>CAWFAP010000008.1:0-809499 GCA_963813975.1 uncultured Actinomycetes bacterium | reverse complement strand
TCTAGAAGCTCCTTTGCAGGTCAGCGCCGGTCTCCCGAGCGCGGACGGTTCCCGTTTCCAGACAGTTGTTGATCTTCCGTGCCTGTGAGTCTTGGGTTGTCGGTATCGGCCGGATCTTATGGCTGGGCCGGCCAGGGTTGGGTGCTGGTGGCGCCGGGTGACTCCTTGCATGCCTGACCGCCGGTGGCGTGTCTTGCTAATGACCTGTCCCCGGGGCTGCCAGCACCGGCCTGGCCACCCTCGCCGGCCTGATCAGGAGCTTGTCCGGTCCTCGCGGGCCGTGACCCATCACAGGATTGCCGCGGGAGTTTCCCTCCAGGCCGGTGCCGCTATTCCAGCATCGCACCGAAGGAGGATGTTCCGTGAACGGAGTCGATGAGGCGGACCTGGTCGTGGGCGTAGATACCCATCTGGACACGCACACCGCGGCGATCTGCGACGCCCGCGGCCGGGTCGTCTCGCAGCTGCAGATACCCGCCACCACGGCGGGATACGTGCAGGTGCTGGCCTGGGCCCGCCAGGCGGCCGGGACCCGCGCAGTGGCCTGGGCGGTGGAAGGCACCCGGCATTACGGGCTGGGCCTGGCCCGCCACCTGACCGCCCAGGGTGAGCAGGTAGCCGAGATCGACTGCAGCCGCCACATCGGCAAGCGCCGAGCAGGCAAGAGCGACCCCATCGATGCCGTCCGCGCGGCCCGCGAACTGCTCGCCCGCCCGGCACCCGCGCAGATGCGCGCCGACGGGGACCGCGAGGCGCTGCGGCTGCTGATGATCGACCGGGACAACGCCGTGCAGTCCGCCAAGACCGCCCGCACCGCCCTGGCCGCCGTCCTGGTCACCGCCCCAGCCCCGCTCCGCGAGCGGATCCGTCCTCTTCCGCGGGAGCGGCGGGCCAGGGAATGCGCCGCGCTAACCTGCCCGGCCAGCGCTGACCGGCAGACGCGGGTGCTGCACCAGGCCCTCGCCCGGCTCGGCCAGCGGATCGCCGCCCTCGCCGAAGTAGCAGCCGACCTCGAGGCACAGATCAGCGAGATCGTCGAGGAAATGACCCCGGGCCTGGTCGCCGCCGAGTACGGCCTCGGTTATCTCAGCGCCGCGCAAATCCTGCTGTCCTGGTCTCACGCCGGACGGATCCGCACCGAGCAGGCCTTCGCGATGCTGTCCGGCACCGCACCTGTCCCTGTGTCCTCTGGCCGGACCGACCGGCACCGGCTTAACCGGCTCGGCGACCGCCAGCTCAACCGCGCCATCCACACCATCGCCGTCACCCGCATGCGCTGCCACCAGCCCACCCAGGCCTACGTCCAGCGCCGCCGCGCCGAAGGAAAGACCGACAGGGAAATCCGCCGCTGCATCAAGCGCTACCTCGCCCGCCACCTCTACCGGACCCTCACCAACGGCAGCCTCGGCAGCGCTTGACAAACATATGAGCGTCATTAACCAGGGTGACAAGGGGGCAGCCACGGCTACTAGGGGCCAGCCAACCTGGCTGGTCAGCGGCTCTAGCAGCCCTGACCGCTTAACTTCCCAAGCTAATAGTGCGAGTTCGATTCTCGTCACCCGCTCCACGCACGAAGGTCCAGGCCAGGTTGGGAGTCCTCGGGCCGGGGCCTTGATCGTGCCGGGCACTTCGGTCCTCCGTACCATTAACGGGCCATGGGTCACCCTGTAGCGGGGGCTGCCTGGCTGGAGCGGGTCCCGCTGCTTCGACCACGTCCCGGCCGTACCTCCGGTAGAAGTGTCTATCCGCTTGACAGTTGTAGTGTCTAGTCGCTAGATATATTGTGGTGAAGGCGCGCGAGGTAAACCGGAAGATCGAGCGGCTGGGCGGTGTCATGATCCGCCAGGTCGGATCGCATCGACGTTATGTGGTGGCCATCACTGATGACACTGGGACGGAAGCGAAGGCGGCGACCACGGTCCCCCAGCACGCGGGCGACATCCCCATCGGTACCCTGCGTGCCATCGAGCGAGATTTAGAGGCTGCGTTAGGAAAGGGATGGCTGCGATGAGCGGCGATACGTATCGCGTAGTCGTCACCCGTGAAGACGGCCACTGGCTCGCTGACGTTCCTTCCCTGGAAGGTGCTCACACCTTCGCTCGCAGTCTGCCGACGTTGGACCAGGCGGTGCGAGAGGTCGTGGTTCTGGCTGCCGACCTGCCCGATGAGGCTATGCCCGTTCTCGTGCTGGATTACGAGTACCACACCGGCGATGCCAGCCTCGACGTCACCGCGCAGGAGGTTCGTCAGCTACGACGCGAGGCCGACGAACTCGCCGCTGCTGCTGCCACTCGCACCGGCCGGGCCGTCGCCGAACTGGTTGCCAGAGGTCTGTCAGTCCGCGATGTCGCCGCCCTGCTCGGAATCAGCCCCCAGCGCGTCTCTCAGCTCACGGCCCGGGCGAGCTGAGCTCCCGCGACTGCTCCGAGCTATACCAAGATCGCCGTGCAACTAGTGTGCAATTAGCCCCGGCAACGAGGGTCAGCCACGGGTACTGGCGGTGTCCGGTCCTAGCTGGTCAGCAGCCCTACCAGCCCGGATCGGTCGGATTCCCAAGCTGATAGTGCGAGTTCGACTCTCGTCACCCGCTCCAAGAGTTCCAGCTCAGGTCAGGGCCGAGATGCTGAGCTAGTCTCTTGATCTCTCTCGCACCGTCCTTGGTCACACGGGCCATTAGCGGGCCATTAGCCCACCGGAGCCAGAACGCCTGCCGTCCCGTCATCGTCGTTGGCCTGCTCGGCCTGGACGTGGGTGTCGATAGCGCGGGTGATCGCCTGGTCCGCGCCGCGCGCCTCATGCTGGTAGATCATGGCCGCGCGCTCGCTGTCGTGGTCCATTCGCGCCATGAGGTCCCGCAGGCCCGCCCCCGATGGACGCCGCGAACGTGTTGCCTGTATGGCGCAGATCGTGGAGGTGCAGGCCCTCGGCGCCGATCGACCGCACCGCGTACGCCCAGGCCGACATCCGGCCGAAGTTGCCCCGTCGTAGCGGGCCGCCCATCACGCTGGGGAACATCAGCGCTCCCGGCTCGTTCTTGACGAAACCGATAGAGGCTCCCTCAGGATCGGGACGATCGCCTGGGGATACCGACGATGCGGCGCCCTGCCTCGGACTTGGGTGGTCCGACTTGGGTGGTCCGAGCAGGATCTCGCCGGTTGACCGTTCCAAACCCAGGCAGCGTATCCGCCGAGCGCCTTGCACGAGGTCCGCCGGGCAGCGGGACGCGGCCAGCCGCGCAGTCGCACGCGATAAACCCGTGGCGACGTTGGCGGTCATCCCGCGACAATGGCCGGCGTGGAGGAAGTCGAGGTCGTCGTCGCCCATCACGAGTGCGCGACCCTGCGCGTCGGCGACGTGTTCCTGAAGATCGACGCTGATCAGACGCGCACCGACGTCGAGGTCGAGGCGATGGCTATGGCGCCGGTCCCGACTCCGGAGGTCCTGTGGCGGAAGCCGCCGGTACTCGCGCTCGCCGCCCTGCCAGGGACGGCACTCGGTCGCCTCGGCGAGCCGTCGGCCGCATCGTCAGCGGCGTGGGCGGCGGCGGGTGCCGCCGCACGGATGCTGCACGACGCGCCGCTGCCGCCATGGCCCGGCCGGAGCCTCAACGAGTTGGCATCGCACCTCGACGGCGAATGCGAGTGGCTCGTCACGAACGGCGTCCTTCCCACCGACCTGGTCACGCGCAACCGCCGGATTGCCGAGGCTGCGCTCCGGCCGTGGACACCGGTGTTCACGCACGGCGACCTGCAGATAGCCCACGTGTTCGTCGACGGTGACGAGATCACCGGCCTGGTCGACTGGTCCGAGGCGGGCCAGGGCGATGCACTGTACGACCTTGCCATCCTGACGTTTGGACACGAGGAGCACCTTGGCGACGTCGTCGCCGGCTACGGCGCCGACGTCGATCTCGACGTGATCCGCGCGTGGTGGTCGTTGCGAAGCCTGCTGGCGGTCCGTTGGCTGATCGAGCACGGCTTCGACCCATCCTCGCCAGGCTGCGAGGTTGACGTGCTGAGATCCCAGCTGTGAGGCTGCACGACCAGCGCGCGTTACAGACGCGAGGTCAATGGGCCGACGTCGCAGGGCTGCCAGTTCACCCAGGGCAGGCTGCAGACCGAGTTCCCCGAATTCCTGGCGAACGGGAACGTGGAACGACTAGCCCTATGGTGGGGGATGCCGCTGCCGTGAATCCTGGCGGTGGACAGAAGATTGGCCACTGCCCCCAGCTACGACACGCTGCGGGGCGCGGGAAGCAGGCGGCCCGGCCTAGCAGCAGGCTTCTACCAGCCCCCCGACCAGTACCTCGGTGTGTGCGGCCTGGTCTAGCAGCATGGTTATGCGGGTGGGGGCGCGGTCGGCGTACAAGCCGATCGCGCCGATCAGCACGGCGCACCGGCCGGTGCGGGTGATGAGCGCCCGCAACGGCCGAGGCTGGCCGCATTCCCCGCCGTACATGATCGACCCGTCGGGGGCGGTAAGTCGTACTGCGCGGCGGGCGGACAGGTCGAGCCGCCATCCCGGGGCCGGGGCGGGCGGAAAGACCCAGGACCCGGGGCTGGCCGCCTGGGCGTGGGCCAGCGCCCCGGCCTGGGCGTCCATGGCCTGTGCGAGATGTTCGCTGATCGTGGTTACCAGGGTCAGGCCCATGCCCAGCAAGGCGGAGACAAAAAGGTTCACGCGCCCGGCGGAGCCGCTGCGTACGGTCATCTGGGGTCGCTGATCGAGGATCAGCAACGGCAGGGGCCCGTCCGGGCCGGGCAGCACGCCCGTCAGGGCAGCCATGTCCGCGTCTGTCCCCGGCTCGGTCAGGGCAGCCGGTGCCGGAGCGCCGGTGCTGACGACCTGCGATCGCGCGCACTCTGCGTGCGCGAGGGTGGCCCGGGCGGCGCCTTCGGACAGTTCAGCGATCACGGTGGCAGGCTCAGTGTTCGCGTCGCCAGGGCCATGGCAGTGCCAGCAGGTGAACGGGTCATATGCGGGGCTGTGACGCAGCCGGTGTAGGTCCTCGGCGCCGATCATGTCGGCAACCTCTGCGCTGGCCCGGATATCGCGCATCAGCGGAGGTCCTCCCATCGTTTACCAGTCCACCAGTCTAGGCCGAAGCGGCGAGATACCGCTCGGCCAGTGTCGCGCGGGCGGTATTTCCATGCTCGGAAGGACAGGGTGATCGTCATAGCGGCAGCTGACCAGGAATACCTATCGCCGCAAAGAAGGACGGAGCAATATAGATGCCGCTTGATCTAGATGCTAACGAGGCTATCTCAAGTCTGCGTAACGGTACTACTCTCCCGTTTTGGGGAGCGTGCGGTTCGGCTTCAAGTAGCGCGCTAGTCACCGTCCCCCGGCAACGGGAATCGCTGCGCTTCCCAAGCTGATATGTCGATTAGTTTGAGATGGGTCCGCGATGGTTCGTAAACGCGTCAGCCGGGCCGCCCTACCATTCGGTCGTCGTGGCCGCGGGGCTGGCCACCACAGCGCCGCCGCGCTAGGCTTCGCTGCACCGTGCTGGTGGGGAGGCGCCGGTGACAGCAGAACCGGAAGACCAGAGGGCAGTAGCCGCGGCGGCCCGCAGCTGCCTCAGGGCATCCCATGCTGACCGCGAGCACGTAATCGACATGCTCAAGGCCGCGTTTGTGCATGGTCGGGTTACCAAAGACGAGTTTGATGCGCGGGTAGGCCAGGCATTCGCGTCGCGGACCTATGCGGAACTGGCCGCAGTCACCGCCGACCTCCCGGCCAGGCAGATCGCGGATCAGCCGCCGAGCAACCCGGCCGGCGCGCAGGGTCGGCCGAGGATGAGCCACGCAGCCCCGGCCCGCCGATGCGTGGTCATTGCGCTAGCCATGATGACGGTGGCCACGTTCGCCCCCGGTGGTCCCGCGCTCCTCCTATTCGCGCCTCTGTGTCTTACGGCTTTGATGGTTGCCGCTGCCCAGATACTCGCCTCACAGCGCGAGAAGCGCTCCCCTGGTCAGCTAGCGGGGCCCAGCACGTAGCGCAGGGCGGTGAGCATCCCGGCGCCCTGCGCCTGCCGCCGAGGCCGAGCAACTCCCACAGACCAACTGCGCTCCGCCTTCAGCGTTGGGGGGCGCCCTCGCTCCTGATTGTCCGGCTCGCGGGCACCGCGTCTAGGTCGCCTGTGGAGGTCGCTGCACGGTCGGCTGCGCGGAACCTAGACGCGGCGCCTACTCGCACGGATCGTCTCGCCCGCGAGGGGAACGGAGCAGACTAGAGCGCAGCAGATCCGGGTGGCAGCCAGCGCAGGTCACGAGACTACTGTCGAAGACAAGGGCGTCCCAGGTTCATGCGGCGAGTTCTCCTCTGGCTGACCGGGTTGATTCCGGTGCTCGTGACGGCAGCCTGCGGGACGGGAGGGGGAACCCGACGGTGACCGCCACTCACGCCGGGCAGACCGGCGGGGGCGGTCCCGGGCCGGCGATCCATGCCTCGCCGGGATGGCGGACCGTGCAGGCCCTCCCCTCCGAGGCGGGCAGCGGCCAACCGGGCGGCGGCTACACCGAGATGCTCAGCGTCGCTGCTGCCGGCGCCCGTGACGCCTGGGCCGTGGGCAACATCTGCCCGCAGCAGGGTGACGCCCGCTGCGATAGCCTGCTGGTCGAGCACTGGGCAGGGACCAGATGGCGCAAGATCCCCTCTCCCCCCGGCCGAGCCGCGTCTATCCCGCCGACTGTGATCAGTGCGAGTTCGGCCACCAACGCCTGGGTCTTCGCCGACACCGCAGATCTCACGACCCGCGCGTCGCGGTGGAACGGCAGCAGCTGGGCCAGCTTCAGCTTCCCCCGTGAGTTGCGTACCACCGCGGCCGCGGTGTTCAGCCGCACCGACGCGTGGGCCTTTGGGGAGCTCTTCGGTGGGGAGATCCACCGGAAGTACTCGCGGCCCTACGTGGTGCGGTTCAACGGCCGCCGGTGGCTGCGGGTGCCCTCGCCGCTGGTGCCGCAGGCCGCCTCCGCGGTGGCGCCCGATGACATCTGGACCGTCGGCACCCTGACCGGGCCCGGGAATGTGTGGGCCGCCGCTCACTGGAACGGGAGCAGCTGGCGGACGCTGCGGTTCCCGCAGTTGCACCTGCCGTCGGTGGCCGAGATCGCTAACGCCGCGGTCGAGGGATTTTCGGCCCATGATGCCTGGATAGATATCGGGCTCGACGACCGCGGCGTGGCCCCGTATCCGGGCATCATCCTTTTGCGCTGGAATGGGCGGGCGTGGTCCCGGGTTCCGGTCCCATACCGGACGCTGGTGGTCGGCGACATGAGCGGGGACGGCCGCGGCGGCATCTGGATATACGCGAGCGGGCCTGCGACCGCAACCGGCCCTCCTGTTTACCTTTACCACTACCGCAACGGCCAGTGGTCACGGCAGCTCGCGCCCGCCGGGGGTGGCCAAGCCACCGAGATGGGCGTGTTGTCCTGGAGCCGGGGTGCAAGTGCGGGGTGGGCCGCGGCCAATGCTGATCAGCGGGGACTGCTACTGCATTACTTTCCCTACTACGACAGCGCCCCGGCCACCAGGCCACGGCGCCGGCCCGGCCGGCGCGCCGCCTCCTCCAGGCCCGCCACCGCGAACCACCCGACCTCGCCCATCGCCGCCAAGGTGTCCCAGGAAGCCCGGCTGAGCAGCATGTTGTAGTAACGCACGCATGACCGGCCGGCGGCACCAGCGCCCAGCAGGGCGGCGGATCAGCCCGGCTTACCCGCCGCGACGACTACATCTAGCGGCCACCCGGCATCCGGGCGAACGTGGTGACGGGTCAGGCCAGGGCGTCGGCGTCCTGCATGGAGGCCGCGGACTCCCCGGGGCCTTGCTGCGCCGCCGCCGGATCCATCCACATGACCTGCCAGCCGTGGCCGTCGAGGTCGAAGAAGCTGCGTGAGTACATGAAGCCGTGGTCCTCGGGGCCGTCCGCCTCGGTGCCGTCCGCGGCGAGCGCAGCCTCAGCGACCGTGTTGACGTCATCGCGGGCTGGCACGCTGAAGCAGTAGAGCGCCAGCGTGTGCGGGGCGGGATCGGCCATCGGCAGCTTCGCGAACTGCGCGAACGTCTCGTGGCTGAGCAGCATGACGCAGGCTTGCTCGCCGACCAGCATGCAGGCGGCGGTCTCGCCGGTGAACATCGGGTCGTAGCTGAACCCGAGCCGCGCGAAGAACGCCTTGCTGCGCTCGATGTCCGCTACGGGGATGTTCACGAACAGCATGCGGCCGGCGTGTGCGGGAGCGGTCATGGCAGGTCTCCGGTTCCGAGGTTCGATGGTGTAGCCGGGGTAGACCGGCCAGCCTGCAGAACTCATCGGTGGTCCCGGGTCCGGCCGCCTCCAGACCGCTCCCGGCCGGCCCGCCCGGCGGCATTCCGCTCCGGAGTGCCCTGGCTGGCCGACAGCCGCAGAGCAAGATCAGGAGCATTTACGCAACGATGTTCGCGCTGAGCCCGGACGCCAGCCGCGTCCCGGGAGTCAACTGGCCTTGAACGTTTCCGTTGCTCGGCATGGACGTGATCATCGATCGCGCTGGTGATCGTCTGGTCCGCGCCCGGGCCCTCGTGCTGGCAGGTCATGGCGGGCCGCACGCTGTCGTGGTCCTATCCCCGCCATCCGATCCTTGCGCCCGCCCGCCGCCCGCCGCGCGCCGCGCCACACGCCGCACGTGACACGACTAAGGTTGCCTCACATGGCAGGCAGAGGGAGCCTGGCTCCGCCATCTTCCTGAGCTCCTGGCTGTCAAGCTCGTGGCCACCGCGTCTAAGGCGGCCCTCCGAGCCGTCACTCCGTAGATGGCTTCGCCAGCCCAGACCCGCGTCCGTTCACCAGGAAATTGCCGCCTGCCGTTAAGGCGGGGAATCAGGCGTCGGAACCTGGCCCCGACCATGACGCGGCGATCACGGTAACGAGCATGAACGGAGGCCAATGAATGACACGGCAACCAGAATCTACTGCACGTCGTTACGGCAAGGTTTTTGATGAGATCGCGGCTGAGTACGACCGCCGCCGTCCGACTTATCCTGACGAGCTCATCGACCGGGCTTGCCAGATCGCAGGGATCGGGAGCGGTGATCGTGTGCTTGAGGTCGGATGCGGAAGCGGCCAGCTGACGCGCGGCCTTGTCGCCCGGGGCCTGCACGTCACAGCACTCGAACCCGGCCAGAGCCTCATAGCACTGGCCAGGCAGAACCTGGAGGGTGCTGGAGAGGTGGATTTTGTCAACACTCAGTTTGAGGATGCATTGCTTCCCCGCGAGCAGTTCCAGGCTGTGTTCTCTGCGTCCGCGTTTCACTGGGTTGACCCTAAGGTCAGCTGGCAGAAGACCGCTGGCGTACTTATTCCCGGTGGCACGCTTGCCCTCGTGCAATATTTCGGGCTTGAAGAGCCGCATAGCAAGCGAGATCAGGAAGCAGCGCTCGCTGCCATAAGAAAGGTCGCCCCGGACGTTGCCGCTAATTGGCCGTCCTACAGGGATCTCGACGCCACGCTCGCTGGGGTGGAGCAACGCCGCGGCAACGTCTCAGAGGTATGGGCCTGGCTCGGCAGCTACGACATAGGTCAAGTTTATGCCGGCCGCTTGTTCGGTGATGTTCAGGTGGCAGTCATGCCCAAGCTCCTCGAGCACACTCCTGACGAGCTCAATGCTCTCGTCGGCACGATGTCGTTTTACGCCCGGCTTTCACCGGCCCAGCGTCAAGCCCTTGAGCGCGAACACGAGGCCATTTATGAACGACTCGGGCGGCCGATTCGCGCTAGCACGGTCGCGGCTCTCGTCACGGCACGGCGCAGCACGGAGGGAAATGATCACCGCATATCGCCTCCGGGCACGCCGTACTGATTCCATCCTCCTCGCCGCCCGGGCCGCTGCGCGGTGGCTTCGCGAGCCTTGACCCGTCGGCCCCGGCCAAGGCTGGCAGCTCCGTGCAATTTGCCGGGGGGACGAGCGGTCAATCACGGACACCCACGGTCGCCCAGCCTGGGTAGTCAGGGGACCTGGCGGTGTGGATCGGTCGGATTCCCCGGCTGAAGGCGCGAGCCGATTGTCGTCACCCGGTCCGCTGGAAATCCAGAGCGCCGCTGTCTTTTCCCGCTGCCGGGGTGTGCGGCGTTGTGGGCCCGAGTCGCTGGTGCACGATCTGCCGGGCCAGGACCAGGACTGCGGGGTCGTCATGCAGGACGAAGTTGGTGTCGGCGGCCAGGATAATCCCATTCAGCTCGAAGGCGAGCCGGTCAGGGTCCTCGCTGGCCGGAAGCTCGTTCTGCTCAAGAGCGGTGGCCGCGAAGCCACGGATGAGTGCTGCGAACTGGGACTGGAACGCCGCGACCAGTTCCTTCACCGGGCCCGGGCGGGTGCCCATTTCCAGTGCCGCGCTGGCCATGAAACAGCCTCCGGGGAAGGTGCGGCGCTGCAGGTGGTCGAAGAAGGCCTCGCACACTGCTGTCAGCTGGGCGAGACCGGGAGGAGCCGATAGAGCGGGCCGCACGACTTCGTCCTGGAAGATCCGGGCGGCCTCCTCCACGGTGGCCAGCTGGAGTTCCTGCTTGGAGCCGAAGTGCGCATACAGGCCGCTCTTGCTCATCCCGATCGCGGTGGCCAGGTGCCCGATCGACAGGCCCTCCAGCCCGTCAACGGTGGCCAGTGACGCGGCTGCGCGCAGGATCGCCCCGCGGGTACGTTCCCCGTCAGCGCGCGTGCGCCGCTGCCCGCGGCCGTCCTGCTTCACGCTGTCGCTCATGGTCATTGACAAGATAGCACGACCGATCGTACTTTAACTTCTAGTACGAACGATCGTGCTATCTAAGGCCAGCGGTGCCCTGGCTCCTGGCCGACGGCGGGTGGTCAGGGCGTGCGCGCGGCCAGGCAAGCAGCCGCCAGCGAATTGCCCGAGCACGCCAAGACAAGAGGGAGGCAGCAATGGCCGGCAAGGCAGTGATCAGTCTCAGCACGGGCCTGGAAGACCCCGAAAAGGTGACCGTGGCGTTCCTTGTCGCGGTGGGTGCCGCCGAATCGGGGCGGCCGACTCTCATGTTCCAGACCAAGGAAGCCGTCCGGCTCACCCTCAGCGGGGTGGCTGCAGGCGTCGCCTGTGACGGATGTCCCGCCCTCGGTGACCTGCTTGCCCGGTACGAGAAAGCTGGCGGGCAGTTCATGGTCTGCCCGATCTGCTTCAATGCCAAGCAACTCGACAAGGGCGGCCTGCTGCCCAACGCTGAGCTAGCGGGCACCGTCCAACTGTGGGAATGGATCGGCGACGATGGGGCGACGACGTTCAGTTACTGACGGGCCGCACTCCTGTTGCATTGTCCGGGAGCTGAACCTCCCAGGGGCGCTTACGGCGCTGGCCCCGACTAGGGGCTTATGCTGGCGGGGCCTGCATCGGCGGCGGGAAGTCCCGAGTCTGATTCGCGGCAGACGGGTTCGTCAGCTCAGCCACCTTGCCGCCGGCGACGAGGTGGCGCCAGTTCGTCTGCCAGTCCGGCAGGTCCGGACTGTCCTGCTCCCAGTCGACAAACGTCGCCTCGTCGCAGAAATGATCCAGGCGTGCACTGATTGCCAGGTGCGGTTCGCTTTGCACAAAAGCCTGCATCGGGCCGCGTTCCTGCCACGCGCTGACGCTCCACCATGCGTTGTTCGTATCAGCAAGCGCATCCGCGCCAAGGTTGCCTTCTGACTTTTGCGCCTGCTCTATCGCGGCCACGGCGTCCGTGAAGAACTCATCCAGGAGCGCCGGATCCTTCAGCCGAAGGCGGGTCACAACGATAACTGGCATCACGGCCTCCCCATGCTTGGTCATAGACACCTCGGCAATCGTGCCGCCGGCAAGAGCCCTAGTTCAGGATGCCAGCCTGGGAAGCCCGCGTCAGCACGCAGCGCTCGAGTCGCCGGGCGATCAACCGCGGCAACCGCCACCTGGTCGTGACCGTGCTGGTCGTCACGGAAGCCACGGCCAAGAGCGGAAAGCGGCCAAGAGGACCGGCGAGCACGCAGAGTTTCGACCTCAGCCCCATCGTCTCCGGGCCCGGCAGCGTCAGTGCTTCAGGCCGTGCTCGATCGCCTCGATGATCCGCGGCCGCAGCTGGGCCACGCTGATGATCGCGTCTACTGAGCCGACCTCGACGGCGCGCTGGATGCTGTGCACGCGGTCGAACTCCGCCGCCGCCTCGCCCACCTTCTCGGCGCGCACGGACGACTGCACCTCAGCCAGCTCGGCGGCCAGCGCCGCCCGCTCGGCGCCGCTCACCTCGGCCAGGCGGGCCTGCAGCGATGCCACGCGCGGGTCATTCGCTGTTCGGGTGTTGACTTCGCCGGAGAACACAACCGCCGCGGCCGGGGCTCCTCCGAGCACGGAGGCGAACGAGCCCTCCAGGGCGAGCACTGTCATGTTCGGGTTCAGCGCCTTGGAGAACACCACAAACGCACCGCCGTGGTAGCGGGAGATCACGGTGAACACGATCGGGCCGTCGAAGTTGACGATGGCCCTGCCTATCTCCGCGCCGTACTCCAGCTGCAGCTTGCGCATCGACTCCGGTGAGCCGTCGAAGCCCGACAGGTTGGCCAGCACCACCAGCGGGCGGTTGCCGCTGGCCGAGTTGATCGCCCGCGCCGCCTTCTTCGACGAGCGCGGGAACAGCGTGCCCGCCGTGTAAGTGTCCGGGCCGTCGGTGGGCGGGAAGCCGCGGCGCGGCACCGAGTGCGACTCGATGCCGAGCAGGCACACCGGACGGCCGCCGATGTGCACGTCCTGCACCACCGCGGTATCCGCGTCCGCCATGCCCGCCCAGCGCTCCAGTACCGGGTGGTCCTGGTCGGACAGCGCGCGCATCACCGTGCGGATGTCAAACGCCTTCTTCCGGTCCGGATTGTGCTCGGCCGAGAAGATCTGGCCCACCGTGGTGAAGTCGCTGCCGGCGATCGCGTGCGGGTAACCGGATACGTCGCGGCCGACTGGGTCGGTGGTGGTGGCCTGCCGCGGTGCGGGCTCACCTGGCACCACGTAGGTGTGGTCATAGTGCGCCATCAGGATGTCGCACGCCCCGGCCAGGTTCGGCGCCCAGTACTGGGCCTGCCCGTTCGGGCCCATCACGCGGTCGTAACCGCCAATGCCGAAGTTGTCCTCGGCCGACACGCCGCCCGAGAAGTCCAGCGACTGCTTGCCGGTGAGCACCATCGTCGAGTCCGGTGTCATCACCAGGATGCCCTTGGTGTGCATGAGCATCGTGGCCTCGGCGTTCCAGTACGGCTGCGCGCCCACGTTGATACCGGCGACGACGATGTTGATCTCGCCGCCCGCCTGAGTGAACTCGACGATCTGCTTGAGCGCGGCCGCCACCCAGTCCATGTTCTCGGTACCGGACTCCATCGAGATCCGCGCGCCTGCCGAGAGCGCGAACCACTCGAGCGGCACGCCCTTGCGCTCGGCCAGGCCGAGCGCGGCGATCACGCGGGCGCACTCCGGCTCCGACAGTGCGCCCAGCGCCTTCGTCGGGTCGCCCAGCAGCACCACGCGCTCGACGCCCTCGGGCACCAGCCTGGTCGGCGTGCTCACGACACCGGCGACGATCGCGGCCTTGTTCCTGCCCCGCGGCCGGACCACCGGTACCAGCGTGCCGGCGTCGTCGAGGTCGTACTCGACGAAGCTGCCCTCGCCGGCCAGCATCCCGGTGAGCTCGTATGGGTACACGGTGTCACGGCGCGCCGCGCGCAGCACCTTCTGCCGGTAGTCGTCCAGCGGCTGCACGGGCTCGGCCGGCGGCTGGCCCACCGAGAGCCGGACGCCCAGGCCGACGTCGTTGCGGATCGTCACGGCCAGGTCCGATAGCTCGCCTGTCTCCGGGTTACGCTGCCGCCCCAGGAAGAGGACCTCCTCCAGGCCCGCGCCCGAGGTGGTCGGCATCACGCGCTGGACGAGCACGTTGAGCTCGTCAATGGTCAGCTCGGTCGGCGGCCAGACGTAGATGACAATCCGGTTGGTGTCGAAGCGCTTCTCCGCCGGGCGCTGCGCCTGGACGTTGCGGATCGCATCGAGGCACGCGGCGAGCGCGTCCTCGGCCGCGGGCAGCGAGACGAGCCGTCCGTCGGTCTCGCGCAGCGGGGTGAGGTCACGCACCTGCGCCATCGCGACCAGCCGCTCGTCGGCCGGGTTCTCCTGCGCGACGCACCTGAACAGGTACACCTCCTCGTCCGCCGACGGCAGCCGGGTGAGGTCAAACTCCCGGAGCCGCTCCAGCTGCATGCGCTCGGCAACCCGCGGGTGCAGGCCGCGGATCAGCCGGTCTTCGCCGAACCCGGCCGCGCTACGCCGGAAGGTGAAGTGGTGGTGGTGCATCGCTGCGCCGCCGCCCCCGGCGACAGTGGTCGTGATCCGGTCGACGCGCTCGGGCAGCGGCTGTGCCCCGATCACCTCGCCGAGGCGGTCAGCCATCTCGTCCGCCAGGGGCTGCCCGGCCCACCGCACGTAGACGTCGGCGACCACGTGCGCGTCGGGAGGGGCGCCCGCGGCCAGCTCGCCGACAGCGCGGACGGCGTCGGCCAGCTGCGCGAAGTCGACAGCGGTGGTGACCACCCGGGCCGGTTCCACGTGCTCGGCGGTGACGAATGTGCAGCCCGCGACGTCGCACGAGCGGACGTCCCACAGGCCCTTGTTGCCGTAGTAGCGGCGGGTCAGCACCTCCAGCAGCGGCGCCGGGTCGGTGCCCGGACGGCCGATGCGCTGGCCGAGCAGCCGCACCAGCGGCTCGGAGCTGGCGACCATCGTGGCGATCCGCTCGGCGCGGTCCGGCGAGTCCGGGTTCCGGTCGAGGTGACGCAGGCTCTGGCGCACCCTGGCGTAGACCTCCGCGCGGGCCCGGCGCAGCAGCGGCTGCGCGAACCAGCGGAACACCACCCCGCGGGCGAGGTCGCCCACCGCCGGGTGACGCACCTGCGTGGCGGCCACGAGGTGCTCCAGGGCCAGGCCGGCCTCCTCGCGCAGCGATTCCTCGGGCGGCGCCTCGGTGAGCCACTGGCGCAGCAGTGCCGAGACAATCGCGACGTCGGTCGAGGCGCGCTGCTGGGCCAGGAAGATCCGGAAGACCGCCTCCTCGAGCTCGGGCGTGCGCTCCAGGTTCGCGACACCGTAGTGGCCCAGCACGCGCTGCAGCCTGCCCTGGAAGGTCTCCGGCAGCCCGGCGCGCTCCACGTCGAGGCTCTGCAGGTAGGCGTGAAAGTACTCACGGGCGCTGTGCACCGGGCGCTCGGCGCTGATGTCCTCGCCGGCCGCTTGTTGCGGGTCAGCTCGGAAAGGTCCGCGAACACTCCGAGCAGCTCGACCTCGGCGGTCAGCGGACGGCCGGACTCGCCCAGCTCAGCGCGCGCAGCGAGGTAGCCGTCGAGCGTGCGGCGCTGGTCGTGCGGGTTGACGTCGAAGCCGAGCAGGAGGCTGCGCAGGTCCTGCATACCGCGCTCGGCGCGGTTGGCGGCCGACGCGGCGGCGGGCTCGGCCGGCAGCTCGATCTCGAGGGTCTCGCCGGTGCCGAGGGTCCCGCCGGCGGCGGCGGGCCCTGTCTCCGCGCCCTCGTCGGCCAGCGGCTCCAGGCGCAGCAACGCCGCGCCCGTCTCCACCTGGCTGCCGACCGAGACCGGCAGCTCCCGCACCCGGGCGCGGAACGGCGAGCGCAGCACCGTCTCCATCTTCATGCTCTCCAGCACGACGATCGGCGCGTTCGCGTCGACCTCGTCGCCAATGGAGACCGGTGTCGCGACTACCAGGGCGGGCGCGGGGGAGCGGACGACACCACCCTCGTCGCGGCTGACGCGGTGCGTGACGCCGTTGACCTCGACCAGGTGGATCGGGCCGTGGGTGCCGGTGACCAGGCGGTACCGGTGGCCGTTCACGGTGATCTGGCCGCTGTGGGAGTCGAAGCGCTCGATCTCGACGTCGGCCGGGTGCGCGCCGCCGCCGTTGATGCCGACGCGGAAGCGCTTGTGCCCGATGCGGGCCACGCTCACCCGGTATGCGACGCCGCGGAGCTTGAGGTCCAGCGGGCGGCCGCTCTCGTGCTGCACCTGCGGGCGGCCACCGTGCGCGGTAGCGAAGAGCCGCTGCCGGGCGATCTCCTCCTCATCCTCGTAGGCCTCGATGGCCGCCGCGGCGAGCGCGATAGCGGAGTGCCTGCTGGTGACAAGCCTGCCCTCGCCGCGGACGCGGTCGATCCACCCGGTGTCCGCGCTGGCGTCGATCACCTCGGGCTGGTCGAGCAGGTCGAGCACGAAGCTCTTGTTGGTGGCGCCGCCCTCGATGATCACGGTGGTCTCGCCCAACGCGCGGCGCAGCCGGGCGAGCGCCTGGGCGCGGTCGCTGCCGTAGGCGATAATCTTGGCGATCATCGAGTCGAAGTCGGCGGGGATGGTGTCACCCTCGCTCACGCCGGTGTCCACACGGATGCCCGGGCCGGCAGGCAGCACGAGCCGCGCTATGTGGCCGGGGGAGGGGGCGAAGTCGCGGTCCGGGTCCTCGGCGTTGAGCCGCGCCTCGACGGCGTGCCCGGACTCCACCGGCTGCGGGCCTTCCAGCCTGCCGCCCGCCGCGATATGCAGTTGCAGCCGCACCAGGTCGGTGCCAGTGGTGATCTCGGTGATCGGGTGCTCGACCTGGAGCCGGGTGTTCACCTCAAGGAAGGCGAACAGCTTCTCCCCGGGGTGGTAGAGGAACTCGACGGTGCAGGCGCCGCGGTAGCGCACGGCCACCGCGAGCCGCCCGGCCGACGCCTTCAGCTCGGCGGCCTGCTCGGGCGAGAGCACCGGCGAGGCGGACTCCTCGATGATCTTCTGGTTGCGCCGCTGCACCGAGCAATCGCGGACGCCGAGCGCCCACGCTGTGCCCTGGCCATCCGCGATCACCTGGACTTCGACGTGCCGCGCGCCCGTGACCAGGCGTTCCAGGAAGACGACGCCGCTGCCGAACGCGCGCAGCGCCTCCTGGCTGGTGCGCTCGTAGGCGTCCCTGAGATCGTCGGCCGAGGTGACCATGCGGATGCCGCGGCCGCCACCGCCCGCGGCGGCCTTGAGCATCAGGGGATAGCCGATCTCGTCACCGGCGCGCAGGGCCGCGTCGAGGCTCGCGACCTCACCACGGCTCCAGGGTGCGACCGGGATCCCGACCTCCTCGGCGAGCAGTTTCGCGCCGATCTTGTCGCCGAGCAGGCGCATCGCCTCCGGGCTCGGCCCGACGAACGTGACGCCGACCTTCTCGCAGAGCTCGGCGAACGCCGGGTCCTCGGCCACGAAGCCCCAGCCGACCCACGCGGCGTCGGCCTCGGTCTCGACCAGTGCCTTCTCCAGGACGGCGAGGTCGAGGTAGGGACGGGCCGAGGCCGTGCCCAGCGGGTAGGCCACGTCGGCCTCCCGGACGAACGTCGCTGACCGGTCCGCATCGGTGTAGAGGGCGACCGTCTCGATCTGTATCCCGGTTTCCGCGGAGAGGTCCCGGACCGCATGGATCAGCCGCATCGCGGCCTCCCCGCGATTCACGATGGCGACACGACTGAACACCGACTGACCCTCCCATGTACCTACGCGCAGCAGGCGACGTCCGGCCCGGAGCGTCGCCTGCACTTCTTACCATCCTGTCCTCTTTCCGGCGGGTACACCAATGTCGCGCATGGCCCATACCGGAGCTGCTGAGTTGTGGGAACCGGCCAAAAACGGCCTAAGGGACACGGCCCCGCCTGCGGTGGCGTGAGGTTTCGCCACAAATCACACGATGAACGCCTGCGCTGAGGAAACGCATCTCGCGACTGAGGGTGCGCGCTATATTACGATCTGTCACCATGTCCTAGACGGGGCGTCACGGCGGCGAAGGCAGGCATAGCGGGTACGGCCGACCGCCTCATTCACAAGTTGGGATCTGAGCCGGTAGCCGGGCGTAGCCGGCGGACAGGCCCGGCCGGGTGTTCTCAGGGACGGCCCTGAGCCGGCATCAGCAGGCGCCCTGAGCGGGCATCAGCAGGCGCCCTGAGCGGGCATCAGCAGGCGCCCTGAGCGCATCGGCAGGCGGTCATGACGGACATAAGCGCTAAGGAGATCTCCGGTCCAGGCCCGGGCCCCGGGCGGTGCCGAGGTGGCATGGATCGGGTTAATGCGCCGCAGCAGCCGACAGTCCGTGCCTTTATCTGATTGCCGATAATGCCGGACAGTGCGGGCAGAATCCCATCGCCTGTGCGAGAAATTTGCGGCGTCGGGAGTGTCGGAGCGGCGCCGGGCGTGACTGCCCGTAACCATCGCCTTGAAGACTTCCGCGAGGGGCGTCGCAGAAATCCTTTCGGCGGGATGGCGGCATTAATGCGAAAGGAATGGTAATGAACGAATCGGGCGCGGGAACGGGCGGGAGCGGGATCACCCGCGGCGAGCTGCTGAAGGCCGCAGCTGTCGCGGCGCCGGGGCTGCTGCTTGGCCGGACTGCCGCTGCCGCAGCGGCATCGCGAACGAGCCCATCGCGGCGCCCGCCGCGAACTCACGGGATCAGGGGCATGAACGTCCTTCTCTTCCTGACCGACCAGCAGCGCGCCATCCAGCATTTCCCGCGGGGATGGAGCAGGCGCAACCTGCCGGGCATGACCCGCCTGCAGGAGCACGGCATGCTGTTCGAGAATGCCTTCACGAACGCGTGCATGTGCTCGCCTGCCCGCTCGACGCTGATGTCCGGGTACTTCCCGGCCCAGCACGGCGTCAAGTACACGCTCGAGCAGGACATGCCCGCGCCGCAATATCCGCAGGTCGAGCTGTCCACCAGCTTCAAGAACCTGGCCAGCGTCTCGCGGGCAGCCGGCTACGTGCCGGTCTACAAGGGGAAGTTCCACTGCAATAAGCCCGCGCCCGGCTCGGACTGGGTCCCCGAGGACGTGAACAAGTACGGCTTCACGCGGTGGGATCCGCCGGACGCGGGAGCCGACCAGAGCATCCCCGAAGAAGGCGGCGGTATCTACGACAACGACGGCCGCTTCATGAACTCAGAAGGGACGGCCGAAGCGGGAACCGAGGGTGCCGTTCAGTACCTGCGCGACACGGCCGCGAAGTGCCAGCCGTTCTTCATGGTCGTCTCGCTGGTCAACCCGCACGACGTGCTGTTCTACCCGTCGAGTTACATGGCGGGAGGATACGACGAAAACTGGCTGGGCGGCGAGATTGGCCTCCCGGCGACCGTCAACGAGGACCTGTTGACCAAGCCCACCGTCCAGGCGCAATTCCGGCGGATATTCAACCTCACCGGGCCGATCCCGACGCCGGAGATGAAGCGCAACTACCTGAACTTCTACGGCAACCTGATGAAAGTCTCGGACGAGTATCTGGTCAAGATCCTGAACACGCTGGAGGATGGCGGCCTGCTGGACAACACGCTCGTGGTCGCGACGGCTGATCACGGGGAAATGGGGACGGCCCACGGGGGCTTGCGTCAGAAGAACTTCAACTTCTACGAGGAAACGACCCGGATCCCGCTGGTCTACTCCAACCCCCGCTTGTTCCCCCGGCCCGAGACGAACCGTTCCATCGTCTCGCACGTTGACTTTCTGCCTACCCTGGCCAGTCTCCTCGACGTGCCGGCGCATGCCCGGGACGACTGGCAGGGAGTCGATTACGCCGACCAGATTCTGTGCCGCTCGGCCCGGCCGCCGCAGAGCTACACGGTCTTTACGTACGACGACTGGCAGTCCGGGCAGGCCACCGGGCCCTACCCGCAGCCACCGAACCACATCGTGAGCATCCGCGAGCACCGCTACAAGATTGCCCGCTACTACGACGCCGACGGCAAGGTGCCGCCCCAGTGGGAAATGTATGACCTCAAGACCGACCCGCTCGAGCGCACCAACCTGGCCTATAAGGGTTACCGGCGCACCGCCGAGCAAGAGCGACAGTACAAGCGCCTGAGGCGGAAGCTCGCCCGCGTTGAGCGGACGCGACTACAGCCCCTCAACTGATCCCGGGCTGCCGGGCCTCCAGCCGAGTGGCTCTTCATCCAGCCGCATCCAGGTGGTCGCTGGTCCAGAGCGCGTGAGGACATCGGTCAGCCAGAATGCCTGGTCGGGGTTCCACCCGGCCAGGACTGTATGCGCGTCATCCACCGCCAGGGCCCGGCCGGCCGTAGTGAGGTAGCCCGTGACGCTCAGGTGGATCGCGTCGTAGTCTCCGGCAACAGCGGCGAAGTCAGGGATCAGCCACCGGCCTGCCCGGCCTGTCGCGCGCCACCAGTCATGACGCCGGGACTTGCTGACATCGACCGGATACCGGCCCACCAGGTCTGTCCACTGGGCGGGGGAGGATAGCTCCAGGATCCGCGCACCCGGGCGAGGCTCGACGGGCCAGCAGCGTGCCTGGTTGCCGCCGAATCTGTCCTCGACCAAGGCCAGCCCGACCGCCCCGAGTCCGTCGATCGATCTTGTGGTGGACGCAAGCCGTGATGGGACGGGCGCTGACCACCAGTGGCCGCTCCAGGGTGCAGCGGGGTCCTTCGGCCGCTTCCGGGCCGACCGCTCATCGTCAAGCGTCTCAGTCCGCCAGGCGGCGAGCGCGGCGCCGGCGCCGCTCAACACGGGTGGACTGCCGCGCTCGTCGAGCCATTGCACGTACTGCTGCCCGTCTCGCGCGATCGGGGATGGCCACCATCGGGCTCCCGGGGCGGTAGTCACCGCCTGCGCGAGGGGCAGCAACAATTCCCGCACTTCCTGGGCCGCCAGAGCACGGTCCTCGTCGTCTGGTTCCTGCCAGTACATGGCGGCGTCCACCGGCCACATCAGGGCGGCCAGGAGGGTCAGTTCGCCGGCCCGCGCCACAGCGGAATCGGGGTCCGTGCGGGCCACGCACACGGCGAGCTCGTCCGTCAGCCCGGTCAGATCGCCCGCATATGCGCCGTCCCGCACCCGGTCCCGCTCACGGCAATCACCAGGATTTAGGAGTGACCAGCACAAGCGCCGCCCGCGCGGGCCCGCGAGCAGATCCTCAGCGTCAGGCCACCCCATCCTCCAACCCTAGAGTCCGCCGGCGGACCGGACGGTGAGCGGGAGTCACAACCTGCCGGTCGAGCCTGCCCATGCGGAGGCGGATGCGGCCGTCCGGCCTGGCCGGGACTGACGCCGCGAGGCCGATGGCCGAGCGGCCGCCGTATAACCGGCCGACTCGCGTGGCGAGGCTCTCATCGCGAAGACCCAGTTCAGGGTGCGAGGCCGGAACCTGGGCCTTGATCATCCCAGAGCGCGGCGACGTGCCGGTGATCTGTTCCGCAGCAGCCGCCGAGGATAGAGAGGGCCGGCAGGCTCTGAGCGAGCCTGGCCTGGCCGGCCACGAGGGCGTCGATATCGCCTTCGTCGAGCCCCTCGGCTTCGTCGAGTTCGGCGTGGCTCCTGGTGGAGGCATTGGCACGGATTCCGGCGATGCGGTGGCGCCATGGGCCGTCGTCTCCCAGTCCCCGTTCGATATGGGATGGGTGGGAGCAGTTGATGAGGAAGTAGTCCGGCGGCGCGGCCTGGTTGACCGCGGTGATGGCGTCGGCGATCGCGGCGCCACTCGGGAGCCGACCGTCCGTTTCGACCGTGAACGAGATGGCGATAGGAAGCCCGACCGCGCGGGCCGCTTGCACGATGCCAATGGCTTCGCCGACGTCGGTGAGCGTATAGGCGGTGGCCATGTCGGTGTCCGCCGACGCGAAGGCCTCGAGCTGGGGTGCGTGGTATTCGGCCGCGACGGCCGGATCGAGCCGCTGATCGGCGGAATAACCGTCGTCACGCGGTCCGACCATGCCGCTGATGATCACGTCGCCGACGGTCCGGGCGTAGCGGGCACGCAAGCGGTCCAGCAGGGCGACGGCGGCCCGGTTGACGCGGGCCAGATCCCCCGCGTCATAGCCGAGCCGTGCTCCCCAGCGGGGATTCGCCCGCCAGGTGGGCGCTTCGAGCATCAGGCCGGCACCGGCTGCCGTGGCGATCGCGGCGTAGTCGTCGTAGTAGCGCTCCAGCAACGACGTGCCCGCCGTGCTGTCGAGGAGCGGGAAGGCGGCGAATTCCGGCAGGTCGGCTCCGTGATGGAAGATCAGGTCAGTCTCCATGCCCCCGTCCGTGACGTACCTGCGATTGCGCAGGTCGGGAACTCTCGTGGCGGGCGAAGCGGCCGCGGTCATCTCGGTAACCTCCGTTTGCGGGTTTCAGGCTGGCTAAGTCTGTGGCCGCACCAGGCGGCCCGGGTCGGCGGCGTGCAGCACCCTCAGCCGGACGCCGAGCCGCCATCCTTTCTGCCGGGTTCCCGGTCGCCCATGACTTCTGGCCCATCCAGACCCTCGAGGCCTGGCTGGCGCACCTGGCCCTCAATCCACCGGTTGTGACTGTCCCACGCGGCCTGCGTGGTCATTCCCAGGGCAGCACCGACCTGTGACCACGAGGCACCCGCGGTCCGCGGCCCGGACGGTCAGCTGGCGGCCATAGGTGGCTTTGCGGGCGATGACCTCGCTGAGGGCTAGCAACTCCAGGGCTTCCCGCTGGGATAGCGCGGTGTCCGTCGATGGTTCCCCGACCATGGCCTCAGGCGGGCTGGACGTCAAGTTAACTTGACGAGTTCCGCTCCAGGCGTGAAAGGGCATCGTGTACCACCGCTAGCAGCTGGATAATCCTGGGGAAGCTTAAGGAAGCGCAGCAAGCGGCCCACTCCCGGTAAGGAGTCACGCGTGCCGGCGAAGCGTGCCGCCCACGAGACCCCGGTGGTCGCGTTCCGCGACGCCGCGGAGTTCGAGGCCTGGCTGGGCGCACACGTTGACCTGCAGGCCGGTGTCTGGCTGAAGATCGCCAAGAAGGCGTCGGGCCGCCCGTCGCTGACGAGCGACGAGGCAGTGGACGCAGGCCTGTGCTACGGCTGGATCTCCGGCCAGCGCAAGTCCTGCGACGACGTCTACTACCTGCAGAAGTACGTGCCCCGCCGGCCACGCAGCCGCTGGTCCCGGGTGAATGTGGCCCGGGCTGAGGAGCTGATTGCGGCGGGGCGGATGCGCCCGTCCGGCCGGGCCGAGATTGACGCCGCGAAGGCCGACGGCAGATGGGCCGCCGCCTACGAGTCGCAGCGCAACGCTACCGTGCCCCCCGATCTCGCTGCCGCCCTGGCGGCGAGCCCGCGGGCGGCGCAGGCGTTTGGCGCGCTCAGCAAGACCGAGCGGTACGCCATGATCCTGAAGCTCATTACCGCGCGCACCGCCACGGCCCGCACCGCCTGGCTCCGCAGGACGATGACCGCCCTCGAAGCCGGCGCCATCGATCGTGGCTAGCCTTCCCGGTCGCGTTCCGCGGCCAGCCGCCCCTCAGCCGCGGGCGAGGCGCTCGTTGGCCGCCACCACCTGCTCGTGATCGATTTCGAAACCGAGGTAGGAGCAGCCCAGCAGGCGGGCGGCCACGCCGGTGGTGCCCGACCCGCTGAACGGGTCGAGCACGATGACGTCCTCGCCCAGCTTCCCGTAGGCCTCGATACACCGGCGCGGAAGCTCCTCGGGGAACCGGGAAAAGTGCTTCAGCCCCGCTAGCTTTTCGTTGCTGAATTCCCAGATGGAGCCGACCGGGGGCGCGGTGCGGAACGGATGCTGCTCCTCGCGCGCGAACAGGTAGATGGTCTCGTGCTGGCGGTGCGGCCGGCGGCATCTTCCTTCCGGCATCGGATTGCGCTTCCGCCAGATCACCTCGCCGCGGAACAGCCAGCCCGTGTCGCACATCGCGATGACGAGGCGGTAGGGGAGAGCCAGGAGATTCCCGTACCGCAGCCACGGCTCATTCCGGTCCAGGAACGCCTTCCGCCGGTGCCGCGGCTTGACGTACGCGGAGTTCGCCGGGTCGAGCCCGGCCCGGTCCGGCCCGAGCGTGCTGTACGAGTAGTCCCCGGTGCGCCAGTTCACCGGGGTGTTGTACGCGTCGCCGACGTTCAGCCACAGCAGGCCATCCGGCTTTAGCTTGGGCAGCAGCGCGGCGAAGATCGCGGCGAGTTCGGCGACGTAAGCGCGCGGGTCGGCCTCGACGCCATTGCCCTCGGACATGCGCTGGCCCCAGTAGGGCGGGCTGGTCACCGCCACGTTGACGCAATTATCCGGCAGATCGGCGATCAGCTTGCGGCAGTCGCCCTCGGTGACCTCATTCAATGGGAACCGTCCCACTGATGAGTTGGTCACGCTCACTCCTGCTCACTGCCGGCGGCGATGACCGGAACTCTATCCGGCCGCCGCCCGGGCGCCGGGGGACACGCCCGCGCTGCCCGGCGGGACGCCCCGGCGACGGCAAACCCCGCGGTGGCGGACACCACCGCGGGGCTGCGGTCTGAGCGTCAGACCCGGCGCCAGCGGGCCTCGGCCAGCCCGTAGAGGCCGAACGCGATCAGGCCGATCGCCGCGAGGATCAGCAGGAACTCACCGAACGGCTGGTTGCGCAGGGTGTGCAGGGCCTTGTCCAGGCCGGCCGCCTTGGACGGGCTGTAGGTGATGGCCGCGTCGATCACCAGCACCCCGGCCAGCGCGAACACCAGCCCCCGGGCGACGGTCCCCACCGTGCCCAGCCGCTTCACCATCTTCCGGGTCTGCTGGCTCATCTCCCCGGTCCGCAGGTGCTTCATGAACTTGTGCCGGGCACCCTCGACCACCAGTGCCAGGCCGACGATCACGATGATCAGCCCGACGATCCCGACGGCGAAGCGGCCGCCGGTGTGGTGCATGAGGCTGGCGGTGAAGTCCTGCTGCTGCCCCGCCTGGTTGGTCTTCTTGCCCATAATGATCTTGAAGGTCAGGACCGCGAAGCTGGCGTAGATCAGCCCCCGCACCAGCGACTTGAGCCGCGGGCCCGCGCCCGTGCCCTCGCCCGTGACGCCGAACGCGGCCTCGCTGAACCGCCACAGCGCGTAGCCGACGAAGCCGATGGCCAGCAGCCACAGCGCGAGGAGGCCGAAGGGCTGATTGGCCACCAGCTGCAGGGCGCCCTGCTGATCAGCCTGCTTCCCGCCCTGGCCGGTCGCGACCAGGATGGCGACTATGCCGATGAGGATGTAGATGACGCCGCGGGCGGTCAGGCCCGCGCGGGCCAGCAGCTGGGCCGCGCGACTGTCCGCGGCCCGCCTGGCCTTCGTGGACACGCGCGCTGATGATGACGACATCAATGTCTCCGCTCTCGGAAACCGGAAGAACCGCCCACCATGTGCCCCCGCTTTGCCTCTTCATGCACCGCGCCGCGGGAATCCGTTCAGGAACGGTGCCGCGCGAAGGCCGGGCGGCGCACCCGCTGCCGGAGCAGCAGCCGCATCCGGCGCTCGGCGATCTGGTGCGTGTGATAGCTGAGCCACAGGCACACCACCGCCAGCGGGAGCTCCACCAGGCCGCATAGCAGGAACGACTGCCAGCGCTCGTGCGCGGGCGTCGTCATGCAGTCGAACCACGCGTCCACGATGAGCAGCGTCGCGGTCGCCGAGGCCGAGGTGGTCAGGTACCTCGACCGGCGCAGCGCGAAGTAGGCCGTGCTCGCGAGCCCGGCGAGCAGGAAAATGTCGAACCCGGCCCAGGCGATGTCGTAGTTCGGGGACAGCTGGCGGGACGGCAGCGAGACGGCGATGTACCCGATCCACGGCAGCAGGAGCAGCGAAAACAGCAGGAACGACGGCCCGGCCCAGCGCACAAGCCGTGCGTCGTCAGTCAGGACCGCGTTTTCCGGCTCTGGGGCCGCCCCGACCAGGTGGTCGAGGCGAGTGAGCGGGTCCTGGGCATCGGGGGCTGGTTTCACCGTGTACCTCGCCGTCCGGGGCGGGCATGAGCCCGGCTCGCCTGCTGTTGCTGGTGTTGTATCAGGATCCCGGTAGTCCCGGCCAGCAGCGAAGGAAACGCCACCGTGACCGTGCACGATATTCCGCTCAGCACCCTGACCGGCCAGCCCGCCTCACTCGGCGACCTGTCCGGCAGCACCCTGCTCGTGGTCAACGTCGCGTCCAAATGCGGCCTGACGCCGCAGTACGAGGGGCTGGAGCGGCTGCAGGAGAGGTACCGCGACCGCGGATTCTCGGTCGTCGGCTTCCCTTGTAACCAGTTCGGCGGGCAGGAGCCCGGCACCGCCGGCGAGATCCAGGAGTTCTGCTCGGCCACGTACGGGGTGAGCTTTCCGCTATTCGAGAAGATCGAGGTCAACGGGCCGGGCCGGCACCCGGTGTACGAGGAGCTCACCGCGGTGCCCGATGCGGACGGCGAGGCCGGCGACATCCAGTGGAACTTCGAGAAGTTCCTGGTCGGCCCGGACGGCGCGGTCATCGCCCGGTTCCGCCCGCGCACCGACCCCGAGGACCCGGCCGTGGTCGCCGCGATCGAGGCCAGCCTGCCCGGCTGAGCACCGCTCCGGGGCGCGGCGGCTGGTGACCGCACGGCGCCGGCAAACGGCGAGCAGCCATTATTTTCCGCAACGAAAACCAGCCGGTGCCGCCCGGTCCCGGGCCATCCAGGACGCGGGGCGGCCGGCGCCGACGTCGTGGCCGGCAGGCCCGGACGCCTCGGGCCCCGGGATCCCGGCCCGGGCCGGACCGGTGGCTTGGGCGGATATGGCCTGGTCGGCTGGCAAAAACCGTATTGCCGTACTATTCCCGTGTGTCACTGGCGACACCTGATTACTCACTGTGAGGGAACACCTTGCTCGCCGGGGGTCGTCCTGGGCCGCGTGACCTGGCCGGCCTGACGTGGAGGTGGCGGCCGGGTGACGGTTGGGGGGCGATGCCGTGTTTCCTGTTGGCTAACAATTCCGGTTACGTACCCAGTGGCGCCGATACGTCTGACATGCTGCTGCGGTCCGTCGTCAGCCCCGGAAGCCGCCCTGCGACCAGGCCAGGAACGCTGAGTGGAGGCCAGCGGTGCTAAGTGCGCCCGAAATCGTTGCGTTGATGCGTCAGGCGGTACCCCCGGGAAGGGAGACCCTGGACGACTCGTCCCTGACGCGGCTGCAGGAGCTGACCCGGGCCCTGCTTGAGGCCAAGCCCGACGCCCAGCAGGAGTACGCCCGGTTCCTGGCGATCAGCGAGCGGGCGCTGCCGCTGCCCGACGGCGAGCTGGATGCGTGGCTGCGCGGCAAGACCGTGGTCGTGGTGGGCGGGACCGGCTGCATCGGCTCCAAGCTGATGCAGCAGGTGGAACTCCGATGTCCGAAGCGCCTGGTGAGCGTGGGCCGGGGCGTGACGGAGGGGTACCCGCGGCTGCCCGGTGCCGAGTACCTGCGGGCCGACATCCGGGACCGGAGCCGGCTCGCGACCGTGTTCGAGGAGGTCCGGCCGGACGTGGTCTTCCACGTCGCCGCGCAGCGTGACCCGGGCCTGGCCGAGCAGGAGGTGCACCGGACGCTGAGCACGAACGTGCTCGGCACCCAGAACGTGATCACGGTCGCGGCCGAGGCCGGCGTCCCGCAGGTCGTGTGCGCGTCCACCGGCAAGGCCCTGCGACCCTACTCCCCGGACGTCTACACGGCGTCGAAGCGGGTGGCCGAGTGGCTGGTGGCGGCGGCCGCGACGGGCGGCAGCAGCACCACCTACTCGACGGCACGGTTCACCCACGTGGTCGACAACTCGATCATCCACGGCCGGCTGCTCGACTGGTGCCGGGGCGGCGTGATCCGCCTGCACAACGCGGACATCGGCTTCTATGGGGAGTCCGCGCTGGAGTCAGCCCAGCTGCTGCTGGCGGCGGGGCTGGGTGCGCGGCCCGGTGAGCTGCGCGTGCACGCCATCACCGACCTCGGCTGGCCGGTCACCCTGCTCGACGTGACCCTGGGCGTGCTGGCCCGGACCGGGTCCGCGACGCCGATCTATGTCAGCGGGTATGACCGCGGTTACGAGCCCATCCCGTTCCCGGGACTGTACGACCCGCTGACCGCCGGCGAGGTGAGCCCGCTGCTCAGCGCGTTCGAGGCGGCCACGGCGGAGCCCATGCCGGGCGGAATGGTGGACGCGTTCCCGCTGGCCGTGACGCCCGGCCCGGAGCTGGATCAGCGGCTGCAGGACCTGGAGGAGGCGTGCCACGGCACGGAGGACCCCGCGGTGCTGCGCCCGGCGCTGGACCAGCTGTCCTGGGCCCTGCTCGACGCGACCCTCAGCGCGGTGGATCAGCCGGTGCTGGCCCGGGCCGCCCAGCTGACGGTCAAGCATCAGGGGACGCTGATCCCGGAGCACCAGCGGATGCTGGCCGCGATCATGCGCGAGGCCGGGATCACCGAATCCGCGCTGGTCTGAGGCGGCCCGGGGTCGGAGACGGCGCGGGTCTGAGGCGGCCCCGGGTCTGAGGCGGCCCCGGGTCTGAGGCGGCCCCGGGTCTGAGGCGGTCCCGGGTCTGAGCCGGGAGTCTGAGGGCGGGGGTCGCGTCAGCGCCTGACCCAGACGTAGTACAGGACGGTGCCGTTCCCGTTGGTGATCTGCGCGGCGAGCCGGTAGTCCGGATCGGACCGCAGGGCGCGGGCGAGGACATTGTCCACGCCCGGCGTCACCTGGCCGCTGTACGCGACGACCTTGAAGTCAGCCGGCCTTGATGGCGGCCGCGAAGCCGGCGTTGCCGCCCAGCGGCTGGCCCCGGTCGTTATAGGAGATGAAGTAGGTCGAGGTGAACTGGCCGGGTTGCGCGTCGCCATGGCGGCGCAGGTAGTAGATCGGTACCTCGTCCACCTCGGCCAGGTAGCGCGCGCCGGGCTGCAGGTAGCGGCTCATCACCGTGATGAGGCCGCTGGACTCGGGCCACGCGGTGAACAGGTCGTTGGCCTGGGTCATCCCGATGACGAGCGCCGCGCCCCAGATCACGATGCCCACCTGGGCACGGCGGAAATGGTCGCCGACGATGCGGGCCAGCCCGACGCCGGCGAACGGGGCGGCGAAGAACAGCCCGAAGCCGATGTGCTTCTGCAGCGAGGTCAGCGTGTGGATGTGGATCTGGTCCGCGGGCGCCAGCAGCGCCGTCCCGGTCAGGACGATGCCGAGCGTGACACGCCAGAGCCGCCCTCCGGGCGGCGCGATGAGCTCGCCGGGCTCGGTACGGGGCCGGATCGCGTAGGCCACCGCGCCGATCAGGGCCAGCGCGAACGGCAGCCCGCCCCAGACCAGGCTGTCCCGCAGCAGGACCGAGGTGGCCGCGGTCCCCGGCGCCCGCGCCGTCGTGGTGAACCTGACGCCGATCTGGTAGGCGGGACCGGCCAGGTACAGGGCGCCCACCAGCAGTGCGGCCACCGCCGCCCCCAGGGCCGCCGGCGGGATCAGGGCCTTGCGCCCGCGGTAGGGCCAGGCCGCGAGCCCGCTGAGCAGCACGATGGTCGGCACGTACAGTCCTGCCGCGTACTTGGTGGCCACCGCGAGCGCGATCGGCAGGGCAGCCAGCAGGTACCCGGGCCAGCGGAACGGCGCGGTGCGGACGACGATCCAGGCCGCCAGCGCGAGCAGGAACAGTGACGGGGCGTCGTATGTGGCCAGGTGGCCGAGGAAGAGGGCCGATTCGGTGACCGAGAAGACCACGGCCGCGCAGAGCCCGACCCGCTCGTTGAACAGCCGCCGGGTCAGCGAGTAGAGCAGCCCGGTCGTGCCCAGCATCGCGATCAGGCTGACGGCCCGCGCCGCGGCCAGGCCACCCACGTTGTCGGCCAGCGCGCCCAGCACGGGATACAGCACCGGCGCGCCCGAGAAGTAGTTGGAGTAATTGCCCTGCAGCGCCGCGCCGTGCAGCAGGTGGGCGAGTTCCAGGTGGCCGCTGTAGAGGTACAGGGCCTCGTCCTCGAACGCCGTGTTGCTCATCCGCAGGGACAGGGCCGCCTGCACGCACATGATGGCGAGCAGGACGGCGCGGCTCACCCACGTCCGGCGGCGGTTCGATACGGTGAACCGCATCGGGCCTGAGCCGTGCTTCCCGCCGCCCGGCAGCCGGAGTACCCGGGTGCTCTCACCCGGGGTGTCCGGCGGCGCGGCCGGTTCCGCGTGGCCGGGCCCGGCGTCGGTCTGCCGGCTGAACTTGGCCAGCATCACGGTGTCAACCACGTCCGGCCAGACCGGGGGACGCGGGTTCGCCGGGCGCTGTTCCCCGGGCCGCTGCTCTCCCGGGTTAGGACGGTCGCGGCGGACCGGACCGGGCCGCCCGGGAGGCGCCGGGTTGTGGGGCCGCCGGCTCATTTCCGCGGGTTGACGAGGGATAGCCCGGCGACGTCACCCGCGATGGCCGCGCGCACCACCGGGCGCGATTCGACGCGCCAGTCAACGCCCTGCTTGTTGTAGTCGAACCAGACGAAACCGAGCACGTTCGGATGCTGGGTCACCGCGTCAACCAGTTGTTTCGCGCACGCGGCCGCGGCCGGGCCGGTCTCGATGGCGGTCTCGGCGATGAGGACCGGCCTGCCGGTGAACTGCCTGATCTCGGCCACCGTGGGCTGGTACAGCGAGCTGTAGGTGTGCGGGCCGGTGGTCGCGAAGTACCCGGTCAGCCCCACCCAGCTGACGTAGGCCCGGCCCGGCCAGTACGACCTGAGCTGGACCTGCGGCACCGGGTTGATGATGTTCGGGTTCCACACCCAGATCACGTTGGCCGCCCCGGCCCGGGCGAACAGGTCGTGAATGTGCCGCCAGGCCGCCACGAACTGGGCCGGGGTGGTCTGGGTGGTTCCCCACGGGTACCAGTTGCCGTTCATCTCGTGGCCGAAGCTGATCGCGACGGGCAGGTTCAGCGCACGGACGGCCTTGGCGAAGCGGGTGAGGTACCCGTCGCTGTGGCCCGCGGCGATGGACCGGATGCTGACCCCGAACGGCTCCCAGGCCATGTAGTACAGCGCGCCGTAGGACCAGGCGTTGGTCACGGCCTGGGTGTCAAACGGCTTGCCCCACGCCACGTACTGGCCGATGAGGTTGGGCTTGCGGCCCGTGTTGGCCGCGAAGCCCTGGACCGGGCCCAGCGAGTCGGGCGCGCCGTCAGCCTCGATCCCGAAGTACTTCCCGGCCGCCGGGTGCAGGAGACCGGAGACGTTGTAGGGCGCGCTGCTGGCCGGCGCGCTCGGCGCGGCGCTCGCATTCTGCCCGCTCGTGGTCGCGGTGGTGTGCGGCGGGGCCAGCAGCCCGCACCCGGTGAGCACGAAGGCCAGTGCCACCAGAGCGGCCCGGGCGGCCCTCACGAGGAGTACCCCGCCCGCGGCTGGATGAGGATCCGGCCGACCACCACGAGCTGGAAGACGCCAAGCACGAAGAGCAGGAAGAAGTTGTACGGATCCATGGTCATCATGCGCCACAGGGCCAGCCCCGCCCACAGTGCCGCGCTGCCGCCGCTCCACAGGATCAGGCCGATCCAGAAGCGCCGCCGGCCGTCCTGGCGGATCGCGCCGCTGCCGGACGGCTGCCATCCGTGCAGCCGCCCGCGCAGCATGTCCCAGAGGGCGAACACATGGGCCCAGCCGGAGATGACCCGGACCGACCAGGCCTCCAGCCGGTACGGGGCGCGGTGCCACATCGGGTAGATCACGCCGGCGTAGAACAGCACCGGCGCCACGAAGATCAGGTTGCGCAGCAGCAGGCTGCCCGGCACGAAGAGCATCATGCCGACGGCCAGCCCGGGCGCCACGAACGTGAACACGGCGGTGTAGACGTAGCCGATGAAGCCGGTCAGGTAGCACAGCCGGGTGTAGAGCGGCAGCCTGGTCTTCCAGAAGATCTGGTCCTTCAGCAGGCTCATGGTCCCCGAGCACCAGCGGTACTGCTGATTCAGGAACGCGAGGATGTTGTCGGGGCAGTTGCCGGTGGACAGCGCGACCGGCAGGTAGCGCAGCCGCCAGCCCAGCCGGTGCAGGTCGAAGCCGGTCCACAGATCCTCGGAGTGCTCCGCCAGGGACATTCCGCCGTTGGGCTCCAGGGCCGCGCGCCGGTAAACCGCGCAGCTTCCGACGCAGATCGCCCCGCCTTTCTTGGCCCGGGCCGTCTGAATGGACCGGTAAAAGAGCTCCTGAATGGCGCCCGCGCCGCGCTCGACCCAGGTCTGCTGATCGAGGACATGGAAGAACTGGGGGGTCTGGACAATCCCGACGTCGGGAAACATGTCCAGGTACGGCAGGGTCTCGTCGAGCGTGTCCGGGCGGGGGGCGAAGTCGGCGTCCAGCAGCAGGATGTACTCGCCGTCCGAGATCTGGAACCCGAAGCGCAGGTTGCCCGCCTTCTTGAACCAGCCCCGGTCCGGGCGGGTGGCGTAGGCGAACCCGTAGTGGCGGGCCATGGCCTTCAGCGCCGGGCTGGCCGAGTCGTCGAGCACGTAGGGCGTGACCCGGCCCGGGTAGTGGTTGCGCATCACCGCCACGTGCGACCAGGCGTTGCGGAGCACCTCGACCGGCTCGCCGCAGACCGGCAGGAAGACGTCCACCGACGGATAGCGCCGCGGAGCCCACGCGGCCACGATCCGCTTGTGCTCGTCCAGGTCAAAGCTGCGGCTCATCCCGTCCACGATCAGCGACAGCAGGAAACAGAACACGCCGAACACCGCGAACGGCGCGTAGATGATGAACCAGCGGGAGTTCTCCACCATCCTGATCTGGCTGTACACCAGCGGCGGGAAGCTGAGCGCCATGCAGACGGTGAGCACCCAGATATGCCGGCGCACATAGGAGTACTTCTCGCTGTCCAGGGGCGGGCTCGGGAGCACCGGGGGCACCGAGTCGCGGGAAGGCGGGGGAAGCAATGCCCGGCGCTTGCGGTGCCGTGGTGCTGCCCTGGAACCCCCCCTGCGTTCGATGACACCAGCCATCGTCAACCCTTTTCTCCATCCGAAGCCAGTGACGGGCACCCGGACGTGGACGTAAGGCACGAACGAAACGAACCGGGCGGGGCTTCACAGGATTGTAAGGTCCGGATGTCCGCCAGTGCGGTGAGAACAACCGAATTGGCCCGGTCTCTCCGGACAATTCATGACCACGCGACTACTCTCCGCAGTGATTTAGTATGGCCACCCTCGGTCACCGCCAGAGAGCTGGAAGCGGCGGCATATCCTGCTCTGTGAAGAGCGTCAACGTGGCGAGAGCTATGGCGGAGGCGGTCATGGGACTGATGGACAAGGTCAGGGCGCAGAGCACGCAGCTGGCCCAGATGGCCCAGGAAACGGCGCGCGAGGGCAAGGTCAAGCTCGACCAGGCCCAGGCCAAGCGCCGGGCCGACGCGATGTTCCGCGACCTGGGCGCGACCGTGTACGCCGAGCGCACCGGGCGGGGCACCCCGGACAGCAAGGACAAGATCGACCGGCTGGTGGACGCGCTGTCCCGGCAGGAGGCGTCCCAGGGTCTCGGTGACCCGGACGGCAGTGCCCCCGGAGCCACTCCTGAGGAAAGCACCCCGCCCGAAGGCACGCCGCCGGCGGGCTGATCCCGGGCCCGGTGATCGCGGCCGGCTGATCCCGGCCGGCCGATCCCGGCCGGCTAATCGGGGCTGGCTGATCCCGGCTGGCCGATGGGGGCTGGCTAGTCAGTGGCAGGCGTTCTGGGCGGCCGTCGCGGACGGGACGCCGGTAGAGGATGCGCTCGGGGTCGGTGCGGTCGTCCCGGAACTCACCGAATAGCCGGTGGTGCCCAGCAGGACCCGCACCTTGGCCAGGCCTTTCACCTGCTTCAGCGAGCCGCCCGGGATGACCTTCTGGACCAGCTTGGCCCCAGCCAGATCCCCGGGCGGGTACTCGATCTGGGTCTGGCTGATGTCGTGCACCGGCCAGGTCAGCCCGGACTTCACCGGGAAGCCCAGCCGGGACAAGTCGGCGCCGGTGCTGGCGGACAGGCCGCCGAGCAGTGTCCCGTTCCACACCTCGACCGGCACCTGGCTGCGGTGCAGTTTCTGGCGGGCCGACCGGGCGTGCCGGTGCGCGGGCTTGGGTTTCGTGGCCGGCTTGTCGTTCTTCAGGTTGTTGAACAGCGCCTGCGACTGCTTGGCGTCCCACACCACCGCCAGTTCCCCGGTCGGGGTCTGGTAGTTGTAGTTGGACAGCGGCACGGTCATGAACCGCACGTTGCTCGCGGAGATGCCGCGCATCTGATCCGCGAGGGCGGCCACGTTGAGTCCCTGGTCCACCTTGATCGCGGACAGCGCGGCCCGCAGGAACCGGTTCAGCTTGACCGGGTTGGCCAGCGTCCCGGAGCTGATCGCCTCGCTGAGCAGCGAAGACAGGAGGCGCTGCTGGTCCTGGATCCGGGCCAGGTCCGAGGTGGCGAACGAGTGGCGGTCCCGGGCGTACGCCAGCGCCGTGATCCCGCTCACGTGGTGGACCCCCTTGGACAGGTGCAGCCCGCTGTAGGAATCGTCCACCGCGAACGGCAGGCAGATGTTGACGCCGCCCAGGGCGTCGATGACCCGGACGAAGCCCAGGAAGTTGACCTGGACGAAGTCGTTGATGGTCAGCCCGGTGTTCTCCTCCACGGTCTTCACCACCAGCTTCGGGCCGCCCAGGCCGTATGCCGCGTTGATCTTGCTCATGCCGTGCCCGGGGATGTTCACCCAGGAGTCCCGGGGAATGCTGATCACGGTGACCCGGCTCCGGTCGCCGGACACATGGATGAGCATCATGGTGTCGGAGTTGGAGCTGACCGCGTTGCCCACGTGCAGCGCGAGCTGCTGATGGCGGGTCAGCCCGGAACGCTGGTCCACCCCGGCCAGCAGCACGTTCAGCGGCCCGCTGGCTGGTGTCCCCGCGGTGCCCGCGTTGACCCGGCCGATGGTGTCGTTGATGTAGCTGGTGAATGCCCAGGCCGTTCCGGCGACGAACACGACCACCGCGGACAGGGCCGCGCTCACGATGAGCATGACGCGGCGCTGCCGGGCCTTGCGGCCCGCGGCGATATGAGTCATCAGGCGCTGCTGCGCCGCGGATGGTGCGGGCCGCCGGCGTCCGCCGCGGGGCGGCGGCCCGGCCGCCGGGCTCTGCCGGCCACCAAGGGGCTGGCCACCAGGGGGCTGGCTGCCGGGGGTCTGGCCACCACGGGCCTGCCCGCCGGGGGTCTGGCCACCACGGGTCTGACCGCCGGGGGTCTGGCCACCACGGAGCTGTCCACCACGGGGCCCCGGCTGCAGGGGAGGCAGATCCGGGCGCTGGCCTGGCCCGGTCACCGGCTCATCCGGCGCGCCGGGCGGCCCGCCCGGGCGGCCCAGCCCGCCTTTTCGGCCCGGCCCGCCTGGCGCAGCACGGGACCCGGAACCGGCCATCCAGCCAGGTTCACGGTCTCCACCCAACGTGCTGTCGTCGTTGTCGGCCATCGGCCCCCCAGATGCCGGCTTTCAGTAGGCTAGCGCGGCGACCGGGGATTGGCCGGGAGGCCGCGCGTGTCCTCCGGATTGCCGGTGATGTCGCTTATCCGGGCTAACCGGCCGGTGATCCCGGCTAACCCGCGGGCGGCTCGGGGTCGCGCGGCAGGCCGAGCATCCGCTCGCCGATGATGTTCAGCTGGATGTCGGTGGTCCCGCCGCCGATGGTCAGCGCCCTGGTCAGCAGGACCTGCCGCGCCCAGTGTGAGCCAGCCGACTGTGAGCCAGCCGACTGTGAGCCAGCCGACCGTGAGCCAGCCGGGCGGATGGCTCCCAGGGCGCCCGCGGGACCCTGCATGGACCAGCACAGCTCCGCGACCTGCTGGGCGTGCCGCATGCCGAGCAGCTTGCGGACGCTGCCGGTGGCGCCCGGCTCGGTCCCGGACAACTGCTTCAGCGTGACCCGCATGCCGAGGATGTCGATCGCGTGCCCCTCGGCCACCAGCCGCCCGGCCGCCTGGAGCTGGGCCTGCCGGTCTTCCTCGTCCAGCCCGCGCAGCACGTCCAGCAGTTCGGGCGGGCCGCAGCCGAACGTCCAGGTCCCCGACAGCGACACGCGCTCGTTGGCCAGCGTGGTCCGGGCCACCCGCCAGCCGTCGCTGACCTCGCCGACGACCAGGTCGTCCGGCACCAGCACGCCGTCCAGGAAGACCTCGTTGAACAGGGCGTCCCCGGTCATCTCGCGGAGCGGGCGCACGGTCACCCCCGGCGATTTCATGTCCACCAGGAAGTAGGTGATGCCCGCGTGGCGGCGGGTGGACGGATCCGTGCGGGCCACGCAGATGGCCCAGTCCGCCTCCCGGGCCAGCGAGGTCCAGATCTTCTGGCCGGTCAGCCGCCAGCCATCCGACCCGTCCGGATCCCGCTCCGCGCGGGTGGTCAGCCCGGCCAGGTCCGAGCCGGCTCCGGGCTCGCTGAACAGCTGGCACCACGTGATCTCGCCGCGCAGCGTGGGCGGCAGGAAACGTTCCTGCTGCGCTGTTGTGCCGTAGCCGGCCAGGGCCGGGACCACCCAGGCGCCGATCAGCAGGGCGGGGGCACGCAGCCCGGCGTGCTTCATCTCCTCGGCGATGACCAGCTGCTCCAGTGGGCCGGCCGCACGGCCCCAGGGCGCAGGAAGATGCGGGATCACCCAGCCGCCGGCCGCCAGCCGCGGCGTGCGCGCGGGGGGCTCCAGCGCCGCGATGGCGGCGAGTTCCGCGCGGATCTGCGCGCGCAGCGGCTCGGCGTCCGGGGGCAGGTCGACCCGGACCGGCCGCCGGGCGCCGGCCAGGGCCAGCCCCGCGACCTGGCGGCTCCAGCGCGCCGACGGGCCGAGCAGGGCGCGCAGCGACAGCGCACGCCGGTAGTACAGGTGGGCCGGATGCTCCCAGGTATAGCCGATCCCGCCGAGGACCTGGATGCACTCGTGGGTGCAGTCCACCGCCGCGTCGAGGGCCACGACCGCGGCCACCGCCGCGGCGAAGCTCCGGGAGGCGCGGGGCCCGTCCGTGGCGTCCCAGGCGGCCGCGGCGTCCCACGCGGCCGCGGCGGCCTGCTCGGCCGCGGTGAGCATCCGGGCGCACCGGTGCTTGACCGCCTGGAACTGGCCGATGGGCCGCCCGAACTGGTGCCGGATCCGGGCGTACTCGGCGGCCGTCTGCACCGCCCAGTCCGCGATGCCGGAAGCTTCCGCGGCGAACAGCACGGCCGCCAGGCCGGCGACGTCGGTGCGGGTCAGGCCGGGCAGCAGCCGCCCGGGGGGCACGAAGAGCTGGTCAGCGCGGATGCTGGCCAGCGGGCGGGTCCGGTCCAGGCCATCTAGCCCGGCGACGGCCAGGTCGCTGGCCTCCAGCACGGCCCACACTTCGCCCCGCCCGGCCCGCACCGGCACGATGACCACGTCCGCCTGGGCTGCGCCCAGCACCGGAGCCGACTCCCCGTCCACGACCAGACCGCCGTCGCTGGGCATGCCGGTCAGCCCGGCGGCCAGCGAGACCGCCCCGGACCGCGAACCGTCCGCCAGACCGGTCACCAGCTTGCCCGGGTCCCCGCGGGCCGGGCCGGCCGCCGCCAGCACGGCACTGGCTAGCACCGTGGGCAGGAAGCCCCCGGGGGCGAGCGCGTGGCCCAGCTCCTCAAGGGCGACGGCAAGCTCGGCGAGGCCGTAGCCCTGCCCACCCAGCTCCTCCGGCAGGTGCAGGCCAAGCAGGCCCTGGCTGGCCAGACTCGGCCGTAGCTCCACCGGATAGATGTCCGGGCCGGGCGCCCCCGCCTCGTCAGGCTCCGCCGCCGCCCGGGCCACCTCCGGCCCGCAGTACCGGCCGGCCCACCAGCGGACCGATGCGGCCAGCTCCAGGTGCTCTTCGCTGACACCGAGCGCCATGATCCACCTCGCTGTGAGAGCAGTGCCCGTCACGCCACAGTAAAGCGAGATCCGGCTCGCGGGAATCCGGTGGTAACTGAACCAAAGTACGGCCGGACCAGGTCAACAATGGGGAGATGGAGCCAGAGCCTCCCGCCGGAACCGGCGAGCCGGAAACCCCGTCCACGCCACCGGGATCGGGTGGCCACGGTCCGGCGCACTCGCCGGCGGCCCGGATGCTCCGTCCCCCGCACCCCAGCCGGGTCCGCAATCCGGTCTGGTACGGCCTGGTGACCAGGGCCGAGCAGGTCGAGCACGAGGCCGTCGGCAGCGCGCGCAACCTGCCCGCCTGGCGACGCAGCACCCGCGGCGAGCCGCGCTGGCCGGTCACGATCAGCGTGATCGTCGCCATCGTCTTGCAACTGCGGCTGCCCGACCAGCTGTCCATGCGCCCGCTGCCGACCTTCCTGCTCCCCGTCCTGGAGGGCGGCGTGCTGGTCGGCCTGGCTATCGCCAATCCGGTGCGGATCGAGCGGCGCGGCGTGTTCGTGCGCTGGATCAGCATCGTGCTGATCCTGCTGATCACCACGGCCAACGCGGCGTCCGCGGTCCTGCTCATCCGGGAGATCATCCAGGGCGGCCGCGCGACGAACTCCGCGGGATCGCTGCTCGCCTCCGGCGCGGCCATCTGGGCCACCAACGTGATCGCGTTCGCCCTCTGGTACTGGGAGTTCGACCGGGGTGGCCCGGTCCACCGGGCGCACGGCACCTTCCAGTACCTGGACTTCCTGTTCCCGCAGATGACGGTCGAGCACCTGACCCCGCCGGACTGGGAACCCCGGTTCGTGGACTACCTCTACCTCTCGTTCACCAACGCCACCGCGTTCAGCCCCACCGACGTGATGCCGCTGGCCCGCTGGGCCAAGCTGACCATGCTGGTCCAGTCGGCGGTGTCCCTCTCCCTGGGGGTGCTGGTCATCGCCCGCGCGGTGAACATCCTCCCGTTTCGCTGACCCGCCTCCCGTGGCCATTCGGGTTACCAGCGGGTATCATGGCCTTGTTACTCGCCGGTAGCAGTCCTGGGCGCAACCACAAGTTGTCAGAACTGCTCTTCAGAATGGGGGCGGCCGTGGGTCACTACAAGAGCAACCTGCGCGACATCGAGTTCAACCTGTTCGAGGTGCTGCGCCGCCAGGACCTGCTCGGCCAGGAGCCCTACCCGGAGGTCGACGAGGAGACCGCCCGCGGCATCCTCGACGAGGTGAACCGGCTGGCCACCGGCCCGATTGCCGAGTCCTTCGCGGACGCCGACCGGAACCCCCCGGTGTTCGACCCGGACACCGCGTCGGTACGAATGCCGGAGGGCTTCAAGAAGTCCTTCGCCGCGTTCATGGACGCCGAGTGGTTCCGCCTGGACCTGCCGGCCGACCTGGGCGGCATCGCCGCGCCGCGCACCCTGGCCTGGTCGGTGGCCGAGCTCATCCTGGGCGCCAACCCCGCGGTCTGGATGTACTCCGGCGGCCCCAACTTCGCCCAGGTGCTGTGGGCCATCGGCACCCCGGACCAGCAGCGGTTCGCGCAGCAGGCCATCGACCGCAAGTGGGGCAGCACCATGGTGCTGACCGAGCCGGAGGCCGGCTCGGACGTCGGGGCCGGCCGGACCAAGGCGATCGAGCAGCCCGACGGCACCTGGCACATCGAGGGCGTCAAGCGGTTCATCACCAGCGCCGAGCACGACATGGCCGAGAACATCTTCCACCTGGTGCTGGCCCGCCCCGAGGGCGCCGGGCCGGGCACCAAGGGCCTGTCCATGTTCCTGGTGCCCAAGTTCCTGGTCGGCCCGGACGGTGAGCCCGGCGAGCGCAACGGCGTCCGGGTCACCGGGGTCGAGCACAAGATGGGCCTGAAGGCCTCCACCACCTGCGAGCTCACCTTCGGCGGTGACCGCCCGGCGGTCGGCACCCTGATCGGCGGGGTGCACGACGGCATCCGGCAGATGTTCCTGATCATCGAGCACGCCCGGATGATGGTCGGCACCAAGGCCATCGCCACGCTGTCCACCGGCTACCTCAACGCGCTGGAGTACGCGAAGGAGCGGGTCCAAGGCGCGGACATGACCCAGATGGCGGACAAGGCCGCGCCGCGGGTCACGATCATCCACCACCCCGACGTCCGCCGGATGCTGATGATGCAGAAGGCGTACGCCGAGGGCATGCGGGCGCTGATGCTGTACACCGCGTCCTGGCAGGACGCGGTCCAGATCGCCAAGGCCGAGGGCCGGACCGAGCCGGGCACCACGGGTGACCTCGCGGCTCGCGTCAACGACCTGCTGCTTCCGGTGGTCAAGGGCGTCGGGTCGGAGCGGGCCTACGAGCTGCTCACGCTGTCCCTGCAGACCTACGGCGGCTCGGGCTTCGTCCAGGACTTCCCCATCGAGCAGTACATCCGCGACGCCAAGATCGACAGCCTGTACGAGGGCACCACCGCGATCCAGGGCATGGACCTGTTCTTCCGCAAGACCCTGCGCGACCAGGGCGTCGCCCTGGGCGCCCTGCTCAGCGAGATCAAGGAGTTCGCGGGCGGCGAGGCCGGGAACGGGCGGCTCAAGACCGAGCGCGCCGCGCTGTCCGCGGCGGTCGCCGACGTGGAGGCCATCGTCGCGGCCCTGACCGGCTACGCGGTCTCGTCGCTGGAGCAGCCCGCCGAGGTGTACAAGGCCGGGCTGAACAGCACCCGGCTGCTGATGGCCCTGGGCGATCTGCTCATCGGCTGGCTGCTCGCCCGGCAGGCCGAGGTCGCGATCCGCGCCCTGGACGACGGGGCCGGCCGCGACGAAGCCTTCTACCAGGGCAAGGTGGCCACCGCGCGGTTCTTCGCCGAGACCGTGCTGCCCCGGCTGGCCGTCGAGCGCCAGATCGCCGAGAGCACCACGCTGGACCTCATGGAGCTCCCCGAAGAGGCCTTCTGAGTCCTTGGCCGCCCGGGCCGGGGGCCAAGCTCAGATTCCGGGACGGCCGCGCCGGAGCGCGGCCGTCAGAGCTGGTACTGCACCGCGGCCCGGTCGGCCACGATCGGCGTCACGTACTTCCCGATGATGTCCCGGTGCACCGGGTGGTCGCGGTAGACGAGGTAATCCTCGACGTTGTCGAAGTCCGCGACCACCGCGAACTGGTAGTTACCCGGGTTCTGGCCCGCGTCCAGGCCGACGCGGTAGTCCCTGATCTCCCCGATGGCCCCGGGCAGGGTGCGCAGCTGGCGGGCCAGCTCCTCCTGCTGCTCCAGCGTGGTCTGCGGCGTGAACGTGAACAGCACGGCGTGCCGGAACATGGGCGGTCCCTCCGGAATTGGTCCGAGCCAGTCAGGTTAGCCCCACGCCAGCATGCGCAGGGGGTCATGCAGCATGGCCCCGATGTCCCGGAGCACGGCCGAGCCCAGGTCACCGTCCACGATGCGGTGGTCGAACGAGAGCGACAGCGTCGTCACCTTGCGCACCGCGAGCTGGCCGTCCACCACCCACGGCGCGTCCTTGATCTGCCCGAAGGCCAGGATGGCCGCTTCCGGCGGCGTGATGATCGGCGTCCCCGCGTCCACCCCGAACACGCCGACGTTGGTGATGGTGATCGTGCCGCCGGACAGGTCGGCCGGTGACGCCCGCCCCGCCCGCGCCGTGGCGGCCAGATCGGCGAGGGCCCCGGCCAGGGCGGGCAGGTCCATGCCCTCCGCGCCCTTGATGTTCGGCACGACGAGCCCGCGGTCGGTGGCGGCGGCGATGCCCAGGTTCACGTAGTGCCTGACCACGATCTCCTGCGCGTCCTCGTCCCAGGTCGAGTTGATCATCGGATGCCGCGCCACCGCGGTCAGCAGGGCGCGGGCCACCATCAGCAGCGGCGACACCCGCACCCCGGCGAACTCGGGCAGCTCGCGCAGCCGCCCCACCGCCTCGACCGTGGCGTCCACGTCAACCTGCAGGAACTCGGTCACGTGCGGGGCCTGCCGCGCGCTGGCCGCTACCGCCGCCGCGGTGTGCTTGCGAACGCCCCGGATGGGGATCCGCTCTTCCCGGAGACCGGACGCTGCCGCCGCGACACGGGGGGCCGGCGCCCCGGCGGCCTGCTGCACGTCGTCCCGGGTGATGGATCCGCCCGGCCCGGTGCCGGCCAGCCCGCCCAGGTCCACGCCCAGCTCCCGGGCCAGCTTGCGCACCGGCGGCTTCGCCAGCACGCTCACGTGGCCGCCCGCCGCACCGTTGGCGGTGGCGGGCGCATCCCCAGGATCCGCAACGGGGCCGACCCCGGCCGGTGCCTTGCGCGGCCGCCGGGTGGTCGCGCCGGCCTTGACCCCGTAGCCGACCAGGACGGCCTGCCGCTCCGCGGGCGGGGGGACCGGGGGCACCAGGTCCTCCGAGGAGGGCCGCGGGCCTTCGGCAGCGATGGCCGCCGGGTCGGTATGTCCCGGCTCCGGGCGGGCGGGCGGCGCGGGAACCGGCGTCCCCCCGCCTGCCGGCCCGGGCACGTCCACCGCGATGATGGGCGTGCCCACGTCCACGGTCTGGCCCTCGGGCACCAGCAGCGCGGCCACCACGCCCGCATACGGGCTGGGCAGCTCGACCACGGCCTTGGCCGTCTCGATGTCCACGATGATCTGGTTCACGGTCACCGTGTCGCCCGGCTTCACCCGCCAGGTGACGATGTCCGCCTCGGTCAGCCCCTCGCCCACGTCGGGGAGCCGGAATTCACGACGCTGTGTGGTCACAGACTCGGTCATCAGCGCACCCCTTTCAGACGGTGAAGGTGCGGTCGACGGCGTCCAGCACCCGGTCCAGGTCGGGCAGGTAGTGGTCCTCCAGCCGCGACGGCGGGTACGGGGTGGAGAAGCCGCCCACCCGCAGCACCGGCGATTCCAGCTGGTAGAAGCACTCCTCGGTGATCCGGGCCGCGATCTCCGCGCCCAGGCCGCCGGTGACCGGGGCCTCGTGGGCCACCACGCAGCGGCCGGTGCGCCGCACCGACCCGCAGATGGTCTCCATGTCCAGCGGGGACAGCGAGCGCAGGTCGATGACCTCGACCGAGCGTCCTTCGGCCCGGGCCGCGACGGCCGACTCCACGCAGGTCCGGACCATCGGCCCGTAGCACAGCAGGGTCACGTCGGTGCCGTCCAGCACGGTCCTGGCCCGGTCCAGCGGCGTGGCGGCGTCCAGGCCGGCCGCGGGGTCCACCTCGGCCTTGTCCCAGTAGCGGCGCTTCGGCTCGAAGAAGATGACCGGGTCGTCGCAGCGGATCGACTGCTGGATCATCGCGTAGGCGTCGGTGGAGTTGGCGCAGGCCACCACGCGCAGCCCCGCGGTGTGCGCGAACAGCGCCTCCGGGGACTCGCTGTGGTGCTCGACCGCGCCGATCCCGCCGCCGCACGGGATCCGGATCGTGACCGGCATGGTCACCTGGCCCAGCGAGCGCAGCCGCATCTTGGCCAGCTGGCTGACGATCTGGTCGAAGGCGGGGAACACGAACCCGTCGAACTGGATCTCGCAGACCGGCCGGTAGCCGCGCAGCGCCAGCCCGATCGCGGTCCCGATGATGCCCGACTCGGCCAGCGGGGTGTCCACCACCCGGTCCTCGCCGAAGTCCTTCTGCAGGCCGTCGGTGACCCGGAAGACGCCCCCCAGCTTGCCCACGTCCTCGCCCATCACGAGCACCCGCGGGTCGTCCTCGAGCGCCTTGCGCAGGCCCGCGTTGAGCGCCTTGGACAGCGTCATGACCGTCATCGGGCCTCCTCCCCGGCGAACGAGTCGAGGTAGGCCGCGTACTGCTCGCGCTCCGCGTCCAGCAGCGCGTTCGGCCCGGCGTAGACGTTCTCGAAGATGGCCAGCGGCTGCGGGTCCGGCATCTCCAGGCAGGCCTGGCGGATCCGGCCGCCCAGCTGGTCCGCCTCGGCGTCCACGCCCTCCAGGAACGCGGCGTCGGCGGCGCCGGTGCGCACCAGGTAGGCCTTGACCCGCTCGATCGGGTCCTTCAGCTTCCACGCCTCCAGCTCGCTGGCCAGCCGGTACCGGGTCGGGTCGTCGGTGGTGGTGTGGGCGCCCATGCGGTAGGTGAACGCCTCGATGAGCGTGGGGCCCTGGCCCTCCCGGGCCGCCTGCATGGCCTTCCTGGTCACCGCCAGGCAGGCCAGCACGTCGTTGCCGTCCACCCGCAGGCCGGGGAACCCGAACCCGCTGGACCGCTTGTAGAGCGGGATGCGGCTCTGCCGCTCCAGCGGCTCTGAGATGGCCCACTGGTTGTTCTGGCAGAAGAACACGATCGGCGTGTTGAACACCGACGCCCAGATGAACGCCTCGTTGACGTCGCCCTGACTGGTGGCCCCGTCGCCGAAGTAGACGATCGCCGCCTCGCCGTCCTCGCCGACCGCGCCGTCCCGCTGGATGCCCATCGCGTAGCCGGTGGCGTGCAGCGTCTGGCTGCCGATCACGATCGTGTACAGGTGGAACTTGTGCGCGGCCGGGTCCCAGCCGCCGTGGCTGACCCCGCGGAACAGCTCCAGCAGCCGCGTCGGGTCCAGTCCGCGGCACCAGGCCACGCCGTGCTCGCGGTAGGTGGGGAAGGCCATGTCCCGCGGCCCGAGCGCGCGGCCCGAGCCGACCTGGGCCGCTTCCTGCCCGAGCAGCGAGGCCCAGATCCCGAGCTCACCCTGCCGCTGCAGGGCGATGGCCTCGGTGTCGATCCGGCGGACCAGGACCAGGTCCCGGTAGAGGTCCTTGATCTCGTCGTCGGTGATGTCCAGCGGGTAATCCGGATGTTCGACCCGCTCACCCTCCGGAGTGAGCAGCTGGATGGTTTCGGTGCGCGGACCCGGCGGCCGGTCCAGGCCTGCCGGGCCTCCCGGTGCGGTGACCGCACCGTCGGCGTTGACGGTCACGTGCCACTCCCTCTGGTGGTGGGGTTCACGAGCCCCCATGGTGGTGGGGTTCACTAGGTCATCGTGGCAGACGGGACTGCGCCCATGGAAACCCTGGTATTGGTCAGCCCTGACGCAGCCCACATATCACCCAAACACAGAGAGGCGGGGACAAGTGGCCCGAATCGTCGTTGACGTGATGCTCCGCAAGGAGATCCACGATCCGCAGGGGGAGGCGATCGCCAGCGCGGCGCACCGGCTCGGCTTCGGCCAGGTGCTCGGGGTCCGGCAGGGCAAGCGGTTCGAGGTGGAACTGAGCGGGCCCGCGGACGAGGCCGCCCTGGCCCGGGTGGCCGAGCTGGCCGGGGAACTGCTGGCTAACCAGGTGATCGAGGAGTTCACGTTGCACGAGAGCTGACCGGCGGCCGCTGACCGGCGGCCCGGGCGCCTGAGCACAACTACATAACCCTAAGAGTTCACGATTATCCGCGCCAGGGCCGGGAAAGGTCACAGGTGGCCAGCGCCATCACACGGGATGAGGACCTGAGGGGCGGATGCGGGCTCACATGAGACGCGCCGAGGAGTCGATTGTGGACGTTGAGTTCTGCCTGGTGTTTCCGCATGAGGCACTCAGCGTGCCGGTCATGCGGAGGGTCCTGGGCGACACACTACGCCGGCTCGGGGCCGATGAGGAAGGGGTCTGCGACCTCCTCCTCGCGGTGACCGAGGCCTGTACCAACGTGCTCAAGCACGGCGCGCCCGGGCCGCGCTACGAGGTCGTGGCCCGGATCGGGCAGCGCGGCTGCCTGATCCAGGTGCTCAACGACGAGCGTGGCCTCGACTCCCTTCTGGTGCCAGCCCCGCGCCGGCCCATGTGGGACGCCGTGCACGCGCCGGGGCGATTCCGCCGCCGGGCCGGCAACGGCGCCGCCCGCAGGACGCCGCGCCCCGGGGGCCGGTGGCGGCCGGCCGGGGAGCCACTGACCGAGGACCAGATGATCGCCATGCTGCCCGAGTCCGGACGTGGCCTGGCCATCATGCGGGCGTGCGTGGACGACGTGACGCTGAGCAGCGGCCCCGGCCTGGGCACCGTGGTCTCCCTGGAGAAGCGGATGGCGTGGCGGGACGACGCGCCCCTGCTGGAGGGCCAGCTCCGGAACGCGGGCTGAGCCGCGCCCCGGGCCCTCAGCGCGGGGTCCCCGACCACGGGCCCCCGCGCGGTAACCTGCAGGCAGGACCAGCCCCGCTCTCCCCGCTGCGAGGACACTCATGACAGCCCGCGTGGGCGTCATCACCTTCCCTGGATCGCTTGATGACGCCGATGCCGCGCGTGCCGTGGCCCGGGCCGGCGCCGAGCCGGTCCCGCTCTGGCACGGCGACCGTGACCTGCGCGGCCTGGCCGCGGTCATCCTGCCCGGCGGCTTCTCTTACGGCGACTACCTGCGCTGCGGGGCCATCGCCCGGTTCGCGCCGGTGATGGGCGAGCTCGTCTCCGCGGCCCGGGCCGGGCTGCCGGTCCTGGGCATCTGCAACGGCTTCCAGATCCTCTGCGAGGCGCACCTGCTGCCGGGCGCGCTGACCCGCAACGCGGGCCTGCGGTTCATCGACCGGGTGGTCCGGGTGCGCATCGAGGACACCCGCACCCCGTGGACCGCGGACTATGCCCAGGATCAGGAGATCAGCGTGGTGCTGAAGAGCGGCGAGGGGGCCTACGTGGCCGATCCGGCCACCCTGGCCCGGCTGACCGCGGCCGGCCAGGTCGTCGCGCGTTACGCAGGCGCTAATCCGAACGGATCCGTTGGGGATATTGCGGGGGTGCGGAACGAATCCGGCAACGTGGTGGGGCTCATGCCGCATCCGGAGCATGCGATTGACGCGCTGACCGGCCCCGGCACGGATGGGCTCGGCTTCTTCACTTCCGTACTGCGCACCCTGGTGGACCAGTGACCGGCGCCGCGGATACCGTGGGCCGCGCCGCAGCCACACCGGGCCAGCCGCAGCCCTACGCCGAGCTCGGCCTGACCAGTGCGGAGTACGCGCGGATCGGCGAGCTGCTGGGCCGCCGGCCGACGGACGCGGAGCTGGCCATCTACTCGGTGATGTGGAGCGAGCACTGCTCCTACAAGTCGTCCAGGGTCCACCTGCGCCGGTTCGCGGAGTCCGCGCCGCCGTCGGCCGCCCTGCTCGCCGGGATCGGCCAGAACGCGGGCGTGGTCGACATCGGCCAGGGGTATGCGGTCACGTTCAAGGTCGAGTCGCACAACCATCCCTCGTACGTGGAGCCGTTCCAGGGCGCGGCGACCGGGGTGGGCGGGATCGTCCGCGACATCCTGGCCATGGGAGCCCGCCCGGTCGCGGTGATGGACTCGCTGCGGTTCGGGCCCGCGGACGCGCCGGACACCCGCCGGGTGCTGCCCGGGGTGGTGGCCGGCATCTCGTTCTACGGGAACTGCCTGGGCCTGCCCAACATCGGCGGCGAGCTGGCCTTCGATCCCTGCTACCGCGGGAACCCCCTGGTCAACGCGCTGTGCGTCGGGGTCATGCGGCACGAGGACCTCAAGCTCGCCGCGGCCCGCGGGGCGGGCAACAAGGTGATCCTGTTCGGCTCCCGGACCGGCCCGGACGGCATCGGGGGCGCGTCGGTGCTGGCCAGCGCCACGTTCGGCGGAAGTGACTCGGCCAAGCGGCCCAGTGTCCAGGTCGGCGACCCGTTCATGGAGAAGCTGCTGGTCGAGTGCTGCCTCGAGCTCTACGCGGCCGATCTCGTGACCGGCATCCAGGACCTGGGCGCGGCCGGCGTTGCGTGCGCCACCACGGAGCTGGCCGCGGGGGGCGGGTCGGGGATGGACGTCGACCTCGACGCGGTGCCGCTGCGCGACCCGGCGCTCGGCCCGGCCGAGATCCTGATGAGCGAGTCGCAGGAACGCATGATGGCCGTGGTCGAACCCGGCCACGTGGGCCAGTTCATGGAGGTCTGCGCCCGCTGGGGCGTGCTGGCCGCGGTGATCGGCGAGGTCACCGGCACCGGCCGGCTGCGGATGACCTGGCGCGGTGAGCAGGTGGTGGACATCCCGCCCGCCAGCGCGGCCGACGAGGGCCCGGTGTACCAGCGGCCCATCCGGCGCCCGGCCGCCCAGGACGCGCGGGTGGCCGACGACCCGGCCGCGCTGCCCCGCCCGGAGGGCGGACCGGAGCTGCGGGCCGCGCTGCTGTCCCTGCTTTCCTCGCCGGGGCTGGCCGACAAGAGCTGGGTCACCGAGCAGTACGACCGGCATGTGCGGGGCAACACGGTGCTCGCCATGCCGCAGGACGCCGGGGTGATCCGGATCGACGAGCAGACTGGCCTCGGCATCGCGCTGGCCACGGACGGGAACGGCCGGTTCGGCCTGCTCGACCCTTACGCGGGCGCCCAGCTGGCGCTGGCCGAGGCGTACCGCAACGTGGCCGCCACCGGGGCGGTGCCGCTCGCGGTGACCAACGGCCTGAACTTCGGCTCGCCCGAGGACCCCGGCGTCATGTGGCAGTTCAGCGAGGCGGTCCGCGGCCTGGCCGACGGGTGCGCGGCCCTCGGGGTGCCGGTCACAGGGGGCAACGTCAGCTTCTACAACCAGACCGACGAGACACCCATCCATCCCACGCCGGTGGTCGGGGTGCTCGGCGTGCACGCCGACGTGACCCGCCGGGTACCGATCGGGCTGCGCACTGAAGGGGCACCGATCGTGCTCCTGGGCCGGACGGCGGCCGAGTTCGGCGGCTCGGCCTGGGCCCAGGTGACCCACGGGCACTGTGGCGGGCGGCCCCCGGAGGTGGACCTGGACGCCGAGCGGGCCCTGGCGACGGTGCTGACCGCGGCGGCCGCCGACGGCCTGGTGGAGGCGGCTCACGACCTGTCTGAGGGTGGCCTGGCCATCGCGCTGGCCGAGTGCTGCCTGGACCAGGGACTTGGCTGCCAGGTCGCGCTGCCGGGCGACCGGTTCACCCAGCTGTTCAGCGAGTCCGCGGCGCGGGCCGTGGTCGCGGTCCGGCCCGGCTCCGAGCGGGCCTTCGCCGCGCTGGCCGCCGGGCACGGCGTGCCCGTCACCGAACTCGGCGTGGCCGGCGGGGACAGCCTGGTCGTGCGGGACAGCTTCGACATCCCGGTAGACGAGCTCGCCGCGGCACACCGGGGTCCGCTGCCGGGGTTGTTCAGCTAGCCCGGGGTTGTTCAGCTGGCCGGGGTTGCTGCGCCAGCCGACCTCTTCGGCTACCGGCCAGCTGAGCGCTCAGTAGGCGGACCAGAACATGATGAGCTGCTGCCACGGCTTGTGCGCCGAGCACTTCTGCAGTTCCGCCACCACCGACCCGCCGGACGACGCGGTACCCAGCCCCAGGCAGCGCCCGTTGGACGCGCTGCGCAGCGCCCAGTAGTCCCGGCCCTGCGCGTCGGTGTTCTGGTACGGGTGATACCACCGCTGGTCGAGCCGGGTGTCGCAGGGCGCGAGCTGCGCGGTCGCCTGGGCGCCGCTGCCCACCGCGGCCAGGCACCGGCCGTTCGGCGAGAACAGCAGGACGAACCCGCCGCCACCCATCTGGTCGGCCTGCCACTGCTGGCTGGGCTGGACGGTCTCGCCGCCGCCGCTGCTAGGGGTGAAGATGAGCCCGCCCGGGCCCGCGTAGAGCAGCGTCGCGGAGGCACTCGACGAGCCGGCCTGGCCGGTACGGCCCAGGTTGGCCAGGCCCACCGACTGCTGGCTGGTGATCTTGGTGGACAGCCGGAGCTGCCCCCCTTGCGCCGTGCCGGTGCCCCTGGAATGCAGGAAGGCCACTACGCCCACCCCGACCAGCACCGCCAGCACGACAGTCGCGCTGATCAGCACGGCGGCAGTGGCCCGCGACCTGTCCTTGCCCCGTCGCCCGGGACCGCGAATCCCTGCCATAGCCATGACGATTACTTGCTACTGGCCGGTTAGGCCAGCCATATCCAGAAATCGCACAAATCATGATATAAGTCGTCACCCAGCGGACCCGGCTGTCTACGCGGTGTCCCGGATCATGGTGGTCCGGGTCACGGTACGTTAGGGGCTGATGCCGCCCCGCCGCCCCGATCCCCAGCGACTGCGTGCCGCCCTGGACGCGCAGCGTGCGGCGCTGGGCCAGGTCCCCTGGGCGGGTCCGGCCGAGCCCGCGGTGCTCGGCCGGGAGCTTTCGTTCGCGGTGCTCGGGGCGCTGGAGGCGGGCGCGGAGCCGCAGCGGGAGGCCACCCGGGCCGCGGTCACCTACCTGCTCGGCCTGCTCGCCGCCGACGCGCCCGGCCGTGCGGTGGAGGTCCGGGTGCCACCGTACGCCGCAGTCCAGTGCATCGCCGGGCCCCGGCATACCCGAGGCACCCCGCCGAACGTCGTCGAGACCGACCCGGTGACCTGGGTCAGGCTGGCCCTGGGCCGACTGTCCTGGGCGCAGGCCCGGGAGGCCGGGCTGGTCAGTGCGAGCGGTCCGCGCGCGGACCTGTCGGCGCGATTGCCGTTGCTGCGCGGTACGACCAGCGCCTCGCCGTCATTAGACTGACCGCGTGGTCAACCCCGATGGCCGACTGACGGACGATGTGGATCCCGGAGACCGGCCTCCTCGGGACGCATGCGGAGTCTTCGGCGTGTGGTCCCCCGGTGAGGAAGTCGCCAAGCTCGCCTACTTCGGCCTGTACGCCCTGCAGCACCGGGGTCAGGAGTCGGCGGGCATTGCCGTCAGCGACGGCGACCGGATCGTGGTGTACAAGGACATGGGCCTGGTCGCCCAGGTCTTCGACGAGGCGGCGCTGTCCACGCTGCGCGGCTACATCGCGGTCGGGCACTGCCGGTACTCGACCAGCGGCGCCTCGACGTGGGAGAACGCGCAACCCACGTTCCGGTCCACCCCGGTCGCCAGCCTGGCTCTCGGGCACAACGGCAACCTGATCAACACCCTGGAGCTCGCGGCCATCGCCAGCGGGGCCATCGCCAGCGGGGCCAACGGCGAGCGCGGCGGCGCCGGGCAGCGGGCCACCACCGACACGGACGTGCTCACGGCGCTGTTCGCGGACCCGCGGATGGCCACCGTCGAGGACAGCGCGCTGGCCGACGCTGCCGCTGGTCCGCGGGGCGTACTCGCTGGTGTTCATGGATGAGCACACCCTGTACGCGGCCCGCGACCCGCAGGGCTTCCGCCCGCTGGTGCTGGGCCAGCTGGCCCGCGGCTGGGTGGTGGCCAGCGAGACCGCGGCCCTGGACATCGTGGGCGCCTCGTTCGTCCGGGAGATCGAGCCGGGTGAGCTGGTCATCATCGACGAGCGGGGGGTCAGGTCGCGGCGCTTCGCCCGGCCGCACCCGTCGGGCTGCCTGTTCGAGTACGTCTACCTGGCCCGCCCGGACACGGCCATTGCGGGCCGCAGCGTGCAGGCCACCCGGGTCCAGGTTGGCCGGATGCTGGCCGCCGAGCACCCGGTCGAGGCGGACCTGGTCATCCCGGTGCCGGAGTCGGGCACGCCGGCGGCCATCGGATACGCGCAGGCCAGCGGCATCCCGTACGGCCAGGGGCTGGTCAAGAACTCCTACGTGGGCCGGACGTTCATCCAGCCCAGCCAGACGATCCGGCAGCGCGGCATCCGGCTCAAGCTGAACCCGCTGCGGGAAGTCATCGCCGGGCAGCGGGTCGTGGTGGTCGACGACTCGATCGTGCGCGGCAACACCCAGCAGGCCATCGTGGCCATGCTCCGCGAGGCGGGCGCCGCCGAGGTGCACGTCCGCATCTCCAGCCCGCCGGTGGCCTGGCCCTGCTTCTACGGGATCGACTTCGCGACGCGGGCCGAGCTGATCGCGGGCAGTGCCACGGTCGAGGAGATCCGTGACTCGATCGGGGCCGACTCGCTCGGCTTCATCTCGCTGGAGGGCCTCACCGAGGCGACGACGATCCCGGCGGCGCGGCTGTGCCGGGCGTGCTTCGACGGTGAGTACCCGATCCCGGTCGCGGAGACCGAGCGGGGCAAGCATCTCCTGGAAATAACGCCCCCGGTCCTCTCATGACGAACTCGTACCGCGACGCCGGCGTGGACATCGCCGCCGGCGACCGTGCCGTCGACCTGATGCGGGCGTCGATCGCCCGCACCAGCGGGCCGGAGGTGATCGGCGGCCTGGGCGGGTTCGCCGGCCTGTTCGACGCCACCCGGCTGACCACCATGCGGCGGCCGCTGCTGGCCACCTCCACCGACGGCGTGGGCACCAAGGTGCTGATCGCCAGCAGGCTGGGAATCTACGACACGGTCGGCGTCGACCTGGTCGGGATGGTCGTGGACGATCTGGTGGTCTGCGGGGCGGAACCGCTGTTCATGACCGACTACATGGTCTTCGGCGCCCTCCAGCCGGAACGTGCCGCGGCCATCCTGTCCGGCGTGGCCGAGGGCTGCGTACAGGCGGGCTGCGCCCTCATCGGGGGCGAGACGGCCGAGCACCCCGGCCATTTCGGGCCGGACGACTTCGATCTGGCCGGCGCGGCCACCGGCGTGGTCGACCACGACGACCTGCTTGGCCCGCACCGGGTGCGGCCCGGCGACGTGGTGCTGGCGCTGGGGTCCTCGGGCCTGCATTCCAACGGCTTCTCGCTGGTCCGGCAGGTGCTGGACCGGGCCGGGCTGGACCTGGCGGCCGAGTTCCCGGAGATCGGCAGGCCGCTGGGCGCCGAACTGATCACCCCGACCCGGATCTACGCCCGCGACTGCCTGGCCCTGGCCGCGGGCTGTGACGTCCATGCCTACGCTCACGTGACCGGCGGCGGGCTGGCCGCCAACCTGGCCCGGGTGCTGCCGGAGGGCACCGATGCGGTGCTGGACCGGGGCAGCTGGCGGCCGCCGGCCGTGTTCGGCCTGCTCGCGGACCGGGGCGGGGTGCCGTCAGACGAGATGGAGCGGGTGTTCAACATGGGTGTCGGCATGGCCGCCGTGCTGGCCCGCGCGGACACCGACCGGGCTCTCAGCCTGCTGGCGGATCGCGGCGTCCCGGCGTGGGTGCTCGGTGAGATCCAGCCCGGCTCGGGAACCGCCCGCCTGACCGGCCGTCACTGACCGGGGCGGCACTGACCGGGGCTGCGCTGACCGTGCCGGCACTGACCGGGCGGCACTCACATGGCCGAGCGGCGTGCGCCTGCGTCAGGCCCGCTCCGACCTGCTTATGTGGGACCCGTTGCCGTAACCGAGGTCGTCGTCGTCTTCGTCGTCGTCCGCGTCGGCGTCATCGGCGTTCGCGTCGTCCGCGTAACGCCCTGCGACGTAGGGGTCGCCATCCGCATCCCCATCGTCCCTGCCGACACCCAGCTCAGTCCGCAGCCGGTCAAGGTCCGTGCCGCCGCTGTTGTACTTCAGCTGGCGTGCCACCTTTACCTGCTTGGCCTTGGCTCGGCCGCGCCCCATTGGCTCGACCCCCTTGAACATGCGGAGCCACTCTCGGGCTCCTGCTCCCTGCGCTGATGACCTGCGGCTTTACGCATGCGGGACGGCCCGTCGCCACTCCACCGCTTGAAGTGCGACGTGCTTCCAGCTTGCGTACACATACAACCGTACCTGCTTTGCGCCGTAAGCGCCTCTGCAGGAGGCGACCAGGCCTGATTGGCCTCATCATTTCCTGGCTGGGCGGCCTGCCCGCCGGGCGGCCGGGAAAGCCTCACCTGCCCAGCCAGATGCCCCGCAGCCTGCCGACCTCGGACATCCGGCGCTCGGCCAGGCGGTCGGCCGCGACTGCGGGCGGTACTCCCTCGGTGTCGGCGAGGGCGAAGATCTGCCTGGTCGTGCCGAATATCTGCTCGGCCCGGCTCTGCGCGCGCTCGAAATTGAAGCCGCCCAGCTCGTCGGAGACCTGGATCACGCCCCCCGCGTTGACCACGTAGTCGGGGGCGTACAGGATGCCCCGGTCGGCGAGCAGTTTCTCGATCCCGGGGTGAGCCAGCTGGTTGTTAGCCCCGCCGCAGATGATGCTGGCCCGCAGGCCCATCACGGTGTCATCGTCCAGCGCCCCGCCGAGCGCACAGGGTGCGTACACGTCGATCTCGCGGGCCAGCAGGTCGGTCCGGTCCGCCGCCACCTGCACGCCTGGGTGCGCGGCCACGACCCGGCTGACCGCGGCAGGGTCCACGTCACAGATGACGGCCGACGCCCCGGCCTCGGCCAGCAGGCTGACCAGCCGCCGCCCGACCTTGCCCACGCCCTCCACGCCAACCAGGCGTCCTTCCAGGCTGGGGCGGCTCCAGCGGTGCTCGGCGGCCGCCCGCATGCCCTGGAAGACCCCGAACGCGGTGAGCACGGAGGAGTCGCCCGCGCCGCCGTTCGGCACCGTCCGGCCGGTCACGTGACCTGATTCCCGGGCGATGATGTCCATGTCCTCGCTGTAAGTGCCGATGTCGCAGGCGGTGATGTACCGGCCGGCCAGCGACTCGATGAAGCGGCCGTACGCGCGGAGCAGCGCCTCGGACTTGTGCGTGGCCGGATCGCCGATGATCACGGCCTTGCCGCCGCCGTGGTCGAGGCCCGCCAGCGCGTTCTTGTACGCCATCGCCCGGGACAGGTTCAGGACGTCGGCCAGGGCCGCGTCCTCGTCCGGATACGGGTAAAACCGCGTTCCGCCGAGCGCAGGGCCGAGCGCGGTCGAGTAGATGGCGATGATGGCCCGCAGCCCACTCTGCCGGTCCTGGCAGAAGACGACCTGCTCATGCCCATGGTTGGCGCTGGGGGCCAGGCCAGCGGAGGAGGTCAGGGCGGCGTTGGGGGGGAACACGTTGGTCACGGTAGTGACTGCCTCTCGCGTTCTGTGGATGCGTGCGACCTGGGCAAACGACAGGTCAGGCGGCCTGGGATGGGGGCGGCCCGGATCCGACACTATCGCTGCGGGGGACCAGTGACGATCTCGTTATCCGCAGGACATGTACCGCAGTACGCGACCGTGCCACGATGCGAACGTGCGACCCTACGCGGCCTATCTGCGCGTCTATGAGCCCCTCTCCGCGTTCAGCGATGCCGAGGGCCGGTACTGGGCTGAATACGCCGCATCCGTGCAGCGGTCGCGACGGCCGGCGGCGCTGGAGGCCGAGCAGGCCGAGGCGCTGAGCAGGCTGATCGCCACGCCGCCGATCGCGGCCCCGCGGCGGGAGAGCGGACATGCCTACGTCCGCTGGGCCGACGGCATCACCTACATCTGCCCCTGGCAGACCCGGCTGCGCTCCTGGCTGGAGCTGGCCCGGCTGCGCTCCACCGCCCGGCCGCTGCTGGGCACCGCGTTCTCGGCGGGCCAGGCCGACGGGGCGCTGCGCGACTTCGCCTGCTGGCAGGGCCAGTCGTCATCGCTGCGGGTGTTCATCCAGTCCTGCACCTGGGCGGTTCCCCCGGATGGTTCGTGCCGTTCGCCCCCGAAGAGCGCTGGCTCGTGCTGGGCGGGGCGACCGAGACCGACGGCCGGGGCCCGGCCACCGCCGCGGCGACCCGGACGCTCGTCTACGCCACCGCCATGTCGCAGGCCCGGCGCCGGATCGCCCGGGCCCTGAACGCGCTCCGGCGCACCAGCGGCGACGCCTTAACGAGCCCCCCCAGCGCGGCGGGCGGCGGGGGCGACACGCCCGAGTCCGGTAACCGGGATTCGCTGGGCCCGTGGCAGGCCACGGTGGAGATTGCCCAGATCGGCCGCTGGCTGGAGGAGTTCCATCCCCATTCGGTCGTGGAGCTGGACTACGGCGGTCTTGTGCACCTGCTTGACGACGATTCGTTGCGGTCTGACCAGTCGGTTGCGGAGGTATCGGCGGCCATCAGTGCCAGCCGGGAAGGCCAGCACGACCTGGCCAGCGTGCTCTACCAGAGGCTCCGGAGCAGATGGCAGGTGCTCGAGTCGCTCGAAGCCGCCAACTGACTATCAGAGGACGACTTTCCAGATTCCACCCGTTGCAACGATACGTGTCGCTAGAATCACGCAGCGTGACGCATAACAGTGGACAACGGGGGCGACCTGTCACAGAATCTTTGCTCCTGGTGGTCGACTTGTCACCGCTGGTGATGGCAATATGGTCTCAGTGGGCCATATAGGACATCCACGGCAGGCTCCACATGGAGCCAGGCAAAGCAACAATCGCAGGATCGCAAAAGCTGGTCCAAGAGGAGAGGCCGTAGACATGTCTGCACGTACACCCGAGGCGGAGCCGCTGTTGACGCCGGCCGAGGTCGCGACGATGTTCCGCGTTGACCCCAAGACGGTGACACGCTGGGCGAAGGCGGGAAAGCTGACCTCCATCCGGACGCTGGGCGGACACCGCCGGTATCGCGAGACAGAAGTGCGCGCGCTCCTCGCGGGAATCCCGCAGCAGCGCTCGGAGTAGGCCCGCAACGACGCACGACCGCACTCCCCGCGGTACACCAAGTACCGGAAGTGCGCGACGTGCCAGAAGTAAGCGAAGTACCCGAAGTACCCGAAGTACACGTAGTACCCGAAGTACACGCAGGACGGAAGTACACGCAGTATCGCAGTATCGCAGTATATGAGGGGGGGTCGGCCCCGGCGGATAGCCGGGCCCGCGAGCGGAAACTCACAGGCCGCTCGCCGGAGTTCGAGAGAACTGCCGGGGTCGATCCTGGGTCATCTCCCAGACGGGGAACCACAATCTTTCCCGGGGGCAAGTGGCGAGACCGTGGCTACCAAATGTAGTCACGGTCTAACTTTTTGTAACTGCCCATGCCAAGAGCCCAGGTCCGTCATACTGGTCCCTGCCGCTAGCCCGGACTGCTGCTCACCAGCACTACGGCTAACCGGCACGGCCGCCAGCCAGGGGGGGTGGGCGGCACGGTCGGCATCCGCCTACTCGGTGCCGCGGCGCGTGCGGGGGCACGTTTCGTGGCGGGGCGCGATGCTGCCGCCCGCCGGGGACCCGCGGGGCCCGGCGCGGCACCGCTTCTTAGGGGAGGATCGCACAATGCCTGACCCAAGGCTGGTATCTCGCGCGCAACGCGCCGCGACAATGTTGGAGCGGGCATGGGAGCGGTGGCGTGCCACGCAGGGCCTGGAGGCTGAGCCCATGCCACCGGTCTCCAGCTATGTGGGCTACTCGATCGAGGAGCCGTGGGGACGGCCCCGGGTCGTCTTCGGCGTGAACGCCGAGGACGCCGAACGGCTCGCCGCGTTGCTGCAGGAGAGCGTGAGATACGGCCCGGATGGCCTGCCCCAGACGGCCGATTCCGGCTACCGGCCGCCGGGCATGAGCGGGTTCGCGGCGGACCGCCCGGCCATGCCTGACCGCGGGTACGACCAGAGCCTGCTTGACGTGCGCGGCCGGATCCCGGTGCAGGGCTGGCCACCGGAGTTCAGCGAGAGCCGGGAGCAGCTCAACAGTGCCGGGCCGAGCCATCCGGACGAGCCTCAGCTGCCTCTCGATCTCGGTCCCATGCAGCCCCACGGGGCCGCGGGTGGCCCGCTGGGCGTGGACGACGAGCCTGGGCGGCCCCACGACCTGAAGTCGCCGGGCGAACTGGGGCTGTCGGATGAGTTCCGGACCGCAGACGATTATCTGGACGCTGACGAGTTCCCGGCTGATGATGCGTTCCCGGCTGATGAGCGCGGGCGGGACGACCGGCCTGGATCGTCCGGCGACGATGCACCGTATGGCGCCCCATACGCCGGGGACGCCCCGTACGGCGTTCCGTACACGGGGGAGCCCTACTACCCCGAAGGCACGTATGGGACGGCCCCGGCCGGTGGGTACGGTGCGGCGGCTGGCTACGGGGTGCCGGGTGGCTACGGGGTGCCGGGGGGCTACGGGGCGCCGGGGGAGTATGGGGCGCCGGGGGAGAACGGCGCCGCGGGGGAGTACAGAGGGCCCGGACAGTATGGGGCGCCCGGGGAGAACGGCGGGCCGGGTGGGCAGGGTGGGTCCGGTGGACACGAGTGGTCCGGTGGCCGTGGGAGGCCGGAGGGTCACGATGCGGCCGGTGAATTCGGTGCGCGCGGCGGAGGACAGGGCGCGGCCGGCGGATATGTCACGACGGGTGGGTCCGGCGCGACCGGGCTGTACCGCGCCACGGACGAAACCACGGACACCCGTCACGGCCCGGCCGGCACCGGCGAGCCGCAGGAGGACGACGGTCAGCCTGGTCAGTCGGCCGCACCGCTAGCCGGGGCCGGGCCGCTAGCCGGGGACGCACCGCACGATGACAGGCCATGGGAACGCGGGCCGCTGGAAGGCGGCCGGCCGGAAGGCGGGTCGCTGGGAGGCGAGCGGCAGGAAGGCGAGCGGCAGGAAGGCGAGCGGCAGGAAGGCGCGCCGCAGGGGGCCGCACCGGACGACGTCGCCCCGGCCACCGCTGAAGTGGCCGCCGAGGCCGCGCCGGACGAGGACGGCCCGCACAATGTAGCCGGCCCCGGCCAGTTCGGCCCCGGCCAGGTCACGCCCGGCCAGGTCACGTCCCACCAGTCCAGGCCCGACGAGTCCGGGCTGGATGACGGCGTGCGGGCTGACTCCGGGCGCGATGAGGACCTGCGGGATGAGTCCGGGGAGGACGCGACGGGCACCGACGACCGAGCCGGGAACGACCGAGCCGCGGACGACCCAGCTGGGAACGACCGAGCCGGGAACGGATCATCAGCCGGGAACGCACATCAGCTGGGAACGACGGAGCCGGGAACGACCGAGCTGCGGACACCCCAGCCTCGGAGGTGCGCCCCGGTGACGGGCCGGTGTCGGGACCCCGGCACGGTTCCGCGCCGGACAGCCCGGACTGGCCGTCCGCCTCGCCACGGCTGGCCAGCGGGCCGGAAGGGCCCGGCAACCTGCGGCCGGACCGCGAAGCGGGCCCGGCCGATCCCTCCCCGGCCGGTCCAGGAGAGGAACCCCCGGCCGCAGCGCGGCCGGCCGACGATTCCTCCAGCGGACCGGCGGCGCTCCCGGACCACGACGCGGACCGTCCGGCGGATCCGGCCAGCCGGGGGAGTATCACCGACACCATGGCCGCGGAACTGGCCGGATGGGCCGCCGGTGAGCTCCCAGGGCAGGCTGCCGCGCGCCTGGCCAGCTGGGCGACTGCCGGTGGCGCAGTGGCGCGCGGGCGCCAGCAGGCTCGTCTCGGCGGTGGCGGAACCGCCGCGGAGCGGGTGAGTTAGCGGGGTACTCTCGTGCGGGACCGGGCCGGACCCTACCGGCGGCCCGGTACCCAGCCAGCGGGAGTTCCGGATGATGCGCCGTCGTGCCCGGCCCGGCTTAAGCCGGGTGACCGGCGTGCCCACGCTAGCCCTGACGGCTGCCGTGCTCATGGCCGGCGGGCTGGCCGGGTGTGCCGGGACGAGCGGCACCGCGTTGCCCGCCGTGGGCGGGTCGCCGTCCCGGGCTGGCGGCGGAGCCCGCCCTGGACCTGCGGCTAGCGTCGCGGGCCGTGCCGGGACGTCGGGCGCATCACCCGCCGGGCAGCACAACGGCAATGCCCCGCTGAGTACCGCCGCGCCGGCGCCCACCCGTGCGCCCCGGCCCCTGGCCGGCCAGGTCATCGCCCTGGACCCCGGGCACAACGGTGCGAACTGGTCGCATCCCGCGATCATCAACAAGCTGGTCAACGTGATCACGGAATTGAAGGCCTGCGACACGGCTGGGGCGCAGACCGACGCGGGTTACGCCGAGCACTCGTTCACCTTCGACGTCACGATGCGGCTGGTCCGGCTGCTCCGGGCGGAGGGCGCCACCGTGGTTCTCACCCGTCATAACGACCACGGGGTCGGCCCGTGCGTGACCCAGCGCGCGGCGATCGGCAACCGGGCCCACGCGGACGCGGCCATCTCCATCCACGCCGACGGCGGGCCGCCCGCGGGCACCGGCTTCGAGGTGATCGCCCCGGGGCGCATCGCCGCCCCCGACGCCCCGGTCATCGGGCCCTCCGGCCGACTTGCCGTGGATATCAGGAACGCCTACCACCGGATCACCAGCGAACCCTACTCCGACTACGTCGGCTCGAGAGGGCTCGATGTTCGGACTGACCTTGGCGGCCTGAACCTGTCCACCGTGCCCAAGGTCTTCATTGAGTGCGGCAACATGCGCAACTCCGCCGACGCCGCCCGGCTGACCAGCCCCCGGTTCCGGGAGCGTATCGCGGTGGCCCTGGCGGCCGGCTTCACCGCCTTCCTCAGGAGGCATTCTTGAGCACGCGCTCAGCCATCGCTAAGGTCCAGGCGCTTACATGCTGCCTGTGACACCCGCGAGCGGGCCCCCGCCCAGGCGACGGTTCGGGCATCCGCTGATCCTGGTCTCAGTGGCGGCCGTAGCCCTGCTCGCCGGCGCGGGAGGTGCCGCCCTGGCGACCTCCGGCAGTTCCTCTCCCGCAGCCGCGGACTCGGCGTCTAGCCAGGCCAGGCCCACGCCCTCCGCGTCTGCCCCGGGCAAGCCCCCGTCGGCGCGGGGCCCTGTAGCCCAACCGCCCGGAGGAGGCGGGTTCTACGGCGGGGGCATCGGCGGCGGGTTCTCCGGCGCCCCGGTGCGCGGCACACTCGTGGTGCCCGCATCCGGCGGTGGCTATCAGACCGAGGCCATCCAGCGCGGGAAGGTCACCGCGATCAGCAGTTCGTCCGTCACGGTGCTCAGTGCCGACAAGTACGCCAAGTCCTACCAGGTGACCGGCTCTACCTCGGTCAACGCTGGCCACGGTGGCCTCAGCACCGTCAAGGTGGGTGACCAGGTCAGCATCACCGCGACCGTGCACGGCTCCACAGCCACCGTGAACAGCATCATCGACTTGTCCCGCCTCGGTATCGGGAGCTTCGGTCCCGGCGGCGGCAACCAGGGACAACCCTCCGGCTGAGGGTGAAGACGTCTGGGTCCGGCCCGGCCTGCCCAGGGACCGGGTCGGGCTCAGACACCATGAATCTGTGACCCGCCCCGCACACTGTCGGTGGACAGGCGGAGAATCTGGGGCGTGCGGGTTGCGGTGGCTACCGGGCCCGGGCGCACGGCCCTCCTGCAGGAACTCGCCGAGGACGGCACCGGCTACGCCGCGCCGATCCTGGTGAACGATTTTCCGGCTGCAGTGGCGGACTACGAGCGCGCCGGGCCCGAGCGCGGTGAGAGTGTGCGCTGGGTCTGGGCGGACACGTCCACGGCCTACCCGCCCCTGCTGCGTTCCGGGGTCCGGGTGGACCGCTGTCACGACATCTCGCTTACCGAGTTGCTGCTGCGCGCCACAGGAGCAACCGGACTGCCGCCCATGGGACGGCCAGCCACGGAACTTCCAGCGACCGGACGGCCCGGCGCGGGACCGCCACCCAACTGGCTGACTCACGCCGGCGTACCACCCAATGGCCAGGCAACCCTGTTCGGCCCGGCCGAGCCCGGAATCGACGAAGCCCGCGAGGCCCTCAGCGCCCTGGTCGGCGTGCACGCGGACCAGTTGCGCAGGATCGCCGAGGATGCGCACCCGGCCAGGTTCGGGTTGCTGGCCGCGGTGGAGTCGGCCGGCGGCCTGTCCGCGGCGGAGATGAGCGCACGGGGCATGCCCTGGCGGCCCGACGTGCACGACGCCCTGCTGGCCGGCCTGCTCGGCCCCCGCCCCGGAGCCACGTTCCGGCCACCCCGGCTGGCCGAGCTGGCCGCCCAGATCTCCGCGGCGTTCGGCGGCCGCCAGGTCAACCCCGATTCCCCGGCCCAGGTGCTGAAGGCGTTCGCCACCGACGGGGTCTCGGTCTCGTCCACCCGGTCCGGGGTGCTGCGGGGCATCGACCACGCGGCGGTTCCGTTGTTGCTCGAATACAAGGAGCTGGCCCGGCTGCATGGGGCCCACGGCTGGGCCTGGCTGGACGAATGGGTTCGCGGCGGCCGGTTCCGCCCGGAGTACGTGGTCGGGGGAGTCGTGTCGGGCCGGTGGGCGAGCCGCGGGGGTGGTGCGCTGCAGATCCCGCGGATCGTCCGTCGCGCGGTCGTGGCGGATCCGGGCTGGGCGCTGGTGGTCGCGGACGCGGCGCAACTGGAGCCACGAGTGCTCGCGGCCCTCGCCGGTGATCACGCGTTCGCGGAGGCGGCCGGCTCCGGCGACCTGTACCAGGCGCTGGCCGGGGCGTTCGGCGGTGACCGGTCCAAGGCCAAGGTGGCGCTGCTGTCCGCGATGTACGGCGGGGCTGGGGGTGAGGCGTCGCAGTTGCTGGCCGTGCTCCGGCGGCGCTTTCCCCGGGCCGACGCCTACGTGGAGGCCGCCGCCCGGGCGGGCGAGGAAGGCCGGGTGGTCCGGTCCCGGCTCGGGCGGTCCTGTCCGCCGCCGTCCGCCGAGTGGCGGGGCCTTACCGCGTCCCCGGATGAGCCGGACGCGGATGACCAGCGGGCCCGGCGCTCGTTGCGGGCCCGCGGCCGGTTCACCCGGAACTTCGTGGTGCAGGCCAGCGCGGCCGACTGGGCGCTGGTCCTGCTGGCCGGCCTGCGCCGCCGACTCGCGGTCATCGCCGGATCGGCTGGGGTGGCCAGGGTGCCCGGGTTGGTGGGGTCAGCCGGGCCGGCTGGATCGGCGGGGCCCACGGGGTCAGCCGGACTGGCGGGATCAGCCGGGCCGTTGGATGGCCCGGGCCTGGTGTTCTTCCAGCACGACGAGGTCATCGTGCACTGCCCGCAGGCCGTGGCCCCGGAGGTGGTCGCCGCCGTTGGCGAGGCGGCGGAGGAAGCGGGCCGCCTGGTGTTCGGCGCGACCCCCGTGCGGTTCCCGATGACCACGGCCGTAGTCGACTGCTACGCGGACGCGAAATGACTGCCGGTGCTCACCCGACGGTAGTGGCCGGCTGGTCGGTGCCGCAGTACTTGCACTTGCTGGCCGCGGCGGGCAGGTCGCTGGATAGGCAAGCCGGGCAGGTCTTGACCGGGGCAGGATCGCCGAAGACCACCTGGCCGCGGCGGGCCTGAACGGCCTTGTAAGGCACCACGATGAGGAAGTAGACCACGGCGATGAAGATGATGAAATAAATGATGGCGGAGATAAAGGCGCCGAAATCGAGGAAAGTCTTAGCGTTGTTCGTACTGCCGAGCTGAACGCCCAGCCCGTTCGAGGAACCGCCCTGGAACCGGGCCACGATGGGGTTGATGATGTCGGTCGTGAAGGCGGTGATCAGGCCGCTGAAGGCCAGGGCGATGACCAGCCCGACCGCGACCACGATGACGTCGCCGCGCATGAGAAAGTTCTTGAAGCCCTTCAACATGCCTTTTCCTCCGATTCGCGATCACGAACGGCCCCCGGGGGTGGCGGGCGCGATGCCCAGGGCGCCCGGGCCGCCGGGAACTTAGCGGTCACCGCGGCGAGGTTAGTCGAACGCGAAGCGCCCTGGCCTCTCGCCCCTCGAGCGTGAGTCCTTCCGTTATGACGCACCGAGTATGGTGCGCATCTGGCGCGGGTGGCCAGAAGCCGTACGATTCCGGTGATCATGACGGGGCGCAAGCGTTTCCGCCGATTTGGTTTACGGGGTTATGGGAATCCGTGATGGACCTGGCGGCAGCCGCTCGAAGCTGGCCGCTGACCGCCCAGGCTCCCGGTCTTTGCTGCCCGGGAAGCCCCGGTTCCCGGGCGGCCAGCTCCCCATCGCGGAGCCGAGTCCCCGCTATGCCCGGCTTGCCCGCCCGGTGGATCCTGGTTGAGGGGACTTCCGGCTGCTATCACGACCTTGAGGCTCTCAGCCCCGATGCGGTAAGAAAACAATTACCGAATATATACACAAGTTAAGCTCGATGCGTCATGATTTCTCGATAATATATTCGCATACGTTGCGATGGCCAGGCTGGGTGGTGGGACGCGGCGAGGAGGTGAACCCCGATGACGGCAGAAGCTGGTGACGAGAGCCGAGGCGCCAGGCCGGGTGGTGAGGCGGCTGTTCCAGCCAGGGGCGACCTTCTTGACGGGCTGGTCATGTCGTGGAGCGGGGATCTCCCGATCGACGACCTATTGGCTGCGGCCCGCCGTCAGCTTCGGCAGCGGGCGGGCGGGGATGTGCCCGCCTGGGAGGAGCCCGACGCCAAGCAGTCCGGCGCCAGCAGCCGGCGCCAAGCAGTCCGGCGCCAAGCAGCCGGACGTCCAGCGTCCGGAGGGCCGCGATGCTGAGCGGTCGGCGCGCCACTCACACGACCCGGATCGCGAGGATCCCCGGGAAGCTCATGGCCGCCCTGACTCTCAGGACGTAGACGCCGAGGACCCCTACGGTGACGACGAACTGCTCGCCGCCGAACTGGCCGCCTCCAGCGACATGCCAGCCCGGACGCCAGGATCTGATCCCGCCGGATCCTTCCCCGGCGGAGCGACGACGGCCGGAGCCCTGCCGGTCGGGGCACTGGCCGGTCACGCGCGCTTAACGCCCGGCCCGGCCCTGGCTGGCTGGCTGAGCGGCGCATCGCCTGACGTGCTGGACGACGCGGCGCTGGTCAACAGCGTCACCGGCTGGCGGAAGGTCACCTCCTGGGCTCAGGCCCAGGAACTCGCCGCCATCGCCGAACTGGGCCGCCGCCGCGGCGTCACCTGCGAGGTGGCACCCGATCGCACGCCCGTCGAAGAACTGGCGGCCGATTTTGCCCCGAACGAAGTGGCCCTGGCGCTGACCCTGACCCAGTGCGCGGCCGACTACTGGATGATCCTCGCCGTCAGCCTGGCCTCCAGGCTCCCGGCGACGCTGGCCGCGCTGCGCTCGGGAAAGATCGACCTCGGCCGGGCCAGGCTCATCGACCAGTGCACCACCCCACTCGACAGCGAACTTGCGGGCAAAGTGGAGGACCGGGTCCTGGCCAAGGCCGAGCACCAAACCACGGGCCAGCTCCGCGCCTCACTGCAGCGCGCTGTGATTTCCGTAGACCCGGAGGCGGCCGAGCGGCGGAGGAAGCAGGCCGAACGGAACGCGCGGGTGGAACTGACCGGGGAGCCGGAAGGGACCGCGTCCCTGTTCGGCCGGTACCTGCCCGCCGCGCAGGCTGCGGCGGCCTGGGCCCGGGTCAGCGCGATCGCCAAGGCCCTGGAGAAGGGCGGAGCGGCCGGGGGTATCGACTTGTTGCGGGCTCAGGTATTCATCCGCCTGTTGCTCGGCACACCGCTCGTCCCGCCCGGTGCTGCGGAACCCCCGGACGACGCCACGGATCCACCCGGCCCGTCGGGCGGTGGTTCACCTGCGAGCCCCGGCGACTCGGGCCCATCCGGCGGCGATTCACCCGCGAGCCCTGGTGACTCGGGCCCATCCGGCGGCGATTCACCCGCGAGCCCTGGTGGCCCTGCCCTGTCGGCCGGCGATTCACCCTCCAGCCCTGACAAACCTGGCTCGCCCGCCCCCGATCAGGAGCCATCCGGCCGCGGCGCGGGCACCCCTGGATGTTCCTGGCCTGGTATCCCTGCCCTGGGTGAGCTCCCCGGAATCAGCCAGGGAGCGCTGGCCACGGAGACGGTCAGGGAGTTGCTCAAGGGAAGACCCAGGCTCAGCGTGCCGTGGCGCACGCTCGCCGGCCTGTCCGGCGAGCCAGGTCAGCTGGGGCGGCTCGGCCCGGTCACCGCGGCAGTGACCCGGGATCTGGCGGAGGCCGCCGTGGCCGATCAGACCTGCGAGTGGCGGATCATCGTGGTCGGGGTGCGGGGACAACCCCTGGCCGTGACCAGGATCCGGGCCCCCGGCCGTCCTAGACCGCGGCCCGCGGGCCAACCGGTTCCCGGGCCGCTCAGCCAGGTCGTCGTCACGGTGCCGTCTGGCTGGCGGTGCGAGCCGGATTCGTCCCGGCGCAACCCCTGGACAGGCAAGTCCAGCCTTCCCGGGCTGCCCGCGGCGCTTTGGCGGATACTCATTGCCGCCGAGGCCTGTGACCCTGGTGACAACTCCAGCGATGACGCCGCCTGCACCCATGCGCGCTCGGTTCCCGGCTACCGCGTTCCGCCGCGTCTACGGGCTTTCTTGGAGGCTCGTGATCAGGATTGCGGATATCCCACGTGCCGCCGGGCCGCCGCCTCTTGCGATATAGACCACACCATCCCGTATCATCTCGGCGGCCTGACCTGTGAATGCAACACTTATTCCCACTGCCGCAGGCACCATCGTTTGAAGGGCGCCGGGGCCTGGCGTCTCGAGCAGCCCCGGCCGGGAGTGCTCCGATGGACCACGCCGAGTCGGCTGACGTACGCGGTCTATCCGGAATCCCTGGTGGCCTGAGAGCGGATTTGGAAACCTTATGCCCCCCGTGAGAGCGCCTGCTGCGTGGCTGGTGGGCCGTGGATGGCTAAGACGGCTTTCGTCTGGGACCTGGCGGTCGCGGGCGCGGCCGGAGAGCTGCGCCGGGCTACGGCTCGCCCGGGGTAGCTGGTGCGCTGCTGAGCAGATGGAGCCCTTGTCCGATCAGCCACCATCCCACCCGCTTTCTGATGCGGGCGGCGAGCCGTGAACGCTGAGGCCTGGATGCGCGGATACCTCGGCATGCCGCGGCGACGCGCTCCAGCTCGGCCTGCCGTCCGGCGACGAGCCGGTCAGCCAGGTTCGGATTGATGTACATGGTGCTGCTTCCCTCCGGCGCTTCCTCTGGTGCTTTGCTCTGGTACGGCCGGGTTACCGGGTCCTGGCGGGCAGCAGGACCGACAGTGCCGGGGCCCGCCGGGCCGCCCGCGTGATGTAGACGGCGTTCCAGATCGCGAGTCCGGCCATGGCGATGATCATCATGGCGGTGGAGAGCCCCACCATCACGTTGACGGGCAGGAGGTAGACCAACGGCACGCGCAGCGTCGCCTCGCCGAGCAGTCCGGCGCCCCACCCGAGTGCGCTGACGCGGAACACGCGCCTGGCCGCGGGCTCACTGCGGTACAGCTCGGCCAGGCGTTCCGCCCGGGCGGGCTTCCAGGTCTGGGCGGCCGAAAGGGTCAGCGGGCGGTCGCTGAGCAGGCTGATCAGGAACACCACGCCGATCATGGCGGTGGTGGCGGAGTCCTTTAGCAGTAGCACCCTCGGGCCGCCGCCCGCGAAGGCTAGTGCCGTCCCGGCCCCGAACACGGCGAGCATGACCGCGGCGAACCAGGTGATGCGGCGCGTCCACGCTGCCACCCACACCAGCCGCGCCCCCGCGGCGGCTGCCGCGGCGAGCAGCGCGGCCCAGTCGGAGGCGCCGAGCCCGTGCAGCGTGTAGTAGCCGATGAGGGGAAGGCCCACATCGCAGGCCAGGCCGGCCAGCCTGGCTAGGTGACCGCCGGGCCTGGCGGACGTATGGGTCCTGTCAGCGCGGCGGTCCTCCCGCGTCTGCCCGTCGGCCTGCCGGCGGTCTCCGGCCGGATACCGCGGAGCTCTGGTTGGAGCTTGTCGTTGCATACCACTGTTATATATCGATGTTATAGTGTGGTCAAACCGTGAGTCCGAGACCTGCCGACCCCGCAGTTCGGAAGCATGGACCAGCTACGCCGCGCGGTCCGGGCCGAGGGGGTCCGCCCGGCTGGCCGGCAGGCTGGATGCCATCCCGCGTACCGAGGACCCGGGGCCGATCTGGCGGCCGGCGGCTCACCTACTTCACCCGGAAGCTCGCCGATCCCCGAGTTGTACCGGGCGATGTTCACCGACCGTCCCCCAGCAGGGGACGACAACGCTGCCGCCGGGATCTTCCAGCGGCTCGCCGACGAAGTCAGGCGATGCGTAAAGACCGGCCGCTTGCACTCCGCCGACGCGTCTCTGGCCCGCGGGCGGGCCGGTGAAATCGAGCTGCACAGCTGGCAATTCGACGGCCGGCCTGGAATACCCCGGCCCAGAACCGCGCGGGCAAACCGCCATACACCAGCCCGGCCTACACCAACCTGAAACCTAGGATTCATTTACGTTTCAGGACCCTTTAGCCCAGAATCATTTTAGAGAAAAGATCCTGGGCCCGGGTGACGCCGCCCGCCGCCATGAAGTGCGAAGGCAATGACGAGCGACGGTGGTACTGAGCGGAGCAAGCGCTCAGCAGAGGGGGCCGATCACATGTGGAAGATCCTTCTCACGATCGCGGGCGCGCTCATCCTCATCGCCGGAGTCGTGTGGACGCTGCAAGGTCTGGGCTTCATCAAGGGCAGCGTGATGACCGGGGTGACGCTGTGGGCCCTGGTCGGGCCGTTGATCGCGCTTGGCGGGCTCGCCGTGACCGTGACCGGCCTGCGGCGGAGCTAAAACGACCGGCCCGACGCTGTGCGCCCGGCTGGACTGCCCGTCCCACCCCGGTCCCCCACCCCTATCCCGCGCCGCCCGGCCCCGTGCCGCCTCACCCCGTCCCCGTCCCCGCCTCGGCCCGCACCGCCGTGCGCTCACTCATCCGTGGATCGGCGGAGGCGCTTGATCTGGGATCGGCGCTGCTTGGCCGCGAGCCTGCGTTCCTGCGAACCACGGGTGCGCTTGGTCGGCCGCCGGACCGCGGGCGGGGGCGCCGTCGCGGCGGTCAGCACGGTGGCCAGCCGCCGGCTGGCCGCTTCCCGGTTGCGCAGCTGGGAGCGATGCTCGGACGCGCTGACCGTGAGGACCCCGTTGACCAGCCGGTCGGCCAGCGCAGCCAGCGCGCGCTCCCTGAGCACCGCGCCCAGGGCCGACGATGCCGCCACGTCGTACGACAGCTCTACCCGGCTGTCACTGGTGTTGACCGACTGCCCGCCGGGCCCGGATGACCTGGAGAACCGCCAGGACAGCTCGTCGGCCGGGATTACCTTGCCCCGGACCTGGATCGGATCCGCCACATTCACCATGATCTAACAGGGCTGACACGATCAACGTCACGGGCACAGTCAACGGAAGGACGCGGATGAGCGATCAGCAGGCGGGCTGGATGAAGGGCCTGGTCGAGCCGTTGCGGGTGAAGCCGGGCTCGGCTGTCGATCTGTCCCGGGACTTTGACCCCGGTGCCCGTTTCGGCGTCCGCAAGAAGGACGACGGAAAGGAGCTGCTGCGTCAGGGCGTGAAGTTGCTGGCTGAGTACCAGGACCGGCTGGCCGCCCAGGACACCTACGCGGTGCTGGTCGTGCTGCAGGCCCTCGACGCGGCGGGCAAGGACAGCACGATCCGGCACGTGATGAGCGGGGTGAACCCGCAAGGAGTCCGGGTGTCCAGCTTCAAGCAGCCGTCCGCCGAGGAACTCCGCCACGACTACCTGTGGCGGCAGGCCCGGAAACTGCCCGCCCGTGGCGAGATCGGTGTCTTCAACCGCTCGCACTACGAGGAAGTGCTCGTCGTCCGGGTCCACCGGGACCTGCTCGACAACGAGAAACTCCCGCCGGAGAGCTGTACCGGCAGCATCTGGAAACGCCGCTACCGGGAGATCAATGACTGGGAGCGCTACCTGGCCGACAACGGCATCCGCGTGGTCAAGATGTTCCTCAACGTGTCCAAAGAGGAACAGCGGCGCCGCTTCCTGCGCCGGATCGAGCTACCCGAGAAGAACTGGAAGTTCTCGGCCGGCGACGTGGGCGAGCGCGGCCACTGGGACGCCTACCAGCGCGCGTACTCCGAGATGCTGAGCCACACCAGCACGGAGTCGGCGCCCTGGTACGTGCTGCCCGCCGACCACAAGTGGTTCACCCGCGTCTGCGCGGCCGCGGTCATCGCCCAGAGCCTGATCGACATCGACCCGCACTATCCGGCCCCGGATCCGGACGCGCGCCAGGAACTGGAACAGGCCCGGCATGAACTGGAGGCCGAGGTGCACGCCGGTTCCTGAGTCAGCCCCGCGTGGTTTGCGGTAGTTTCGCGGTGTTCATGCCCGGATGCGATGATGGATGTGACCGGGTGGCTGACGACCTTCCGGCGCGCGGGTTCATCAGGGGCTGCGAGCGACTGCTCATCGGGCCCTTTCTGGGCTGCTGGCCGGGGCACTGGCTTACTGGGGCACTGGACTACGGGGGCACTGGCTTACTGGGTTACTGGGTTACTGGCCCTCTGGACAGCGGGTCTGCTGGTTACTGGCCGCACGCGTGCCGGGGCGCCGTGGTCACCGGCATCCGCCAGGCCGCGGCGGCCGCGGCGACAATCTCAGCCGTGGCCTTATACCCACCTGGCTCCGGGACCCGCTGGTGAGCCAGGAAACCGCGGACCATCGTGGTGACCGATGGGCTGCCGAGCAAGTCGCCATGCAGCGCGGGGACCACCCGGACGTCAGGGGGCAGCGGGCAGACCGGCAGCGTGACCGCGTCGGCCAGCGGCACCAGCAGCAGCCAGCGCTGCGGGTGATGCCGGGCCGCCGAGGCGGCGAACCTGGCCCCCACCTCAGCGACCGAGTCGATCAGCCGCTGGGCCCCGGACGCCCCGAACGGGGACAGGCCGCCCACGAACCAGACCAGCGCGCGCAGCTCGTCCGCGGGCATCAGGGGCTGGCGGTTACCGCCCGGGTACGTCACCTGCCCGGGCGCGACGATCGGGCTCATCATGACCACCGAGCCCAGCGGCAGGCCCCGGTGGGTGGCCAGCATCGCGTCCACGCCGAGCGTGCCCTCGCTCTCGGCGATGATGTCCACCGGCCGGCCAGTATCCCGGTGCAGCCGCAGGACCTGGGCGGCGATACGGCGCCCCAGTTTGGTCAGGGGCAGGTCGCTGGCCGCGCTGCCCTGGGGCAGCGGGCGACCGGACGCGCTCATGCCGCGGTAGGAGAACTGCTGGACCAGGGCTCCAGGGGCGACCGGGCGCAGCGACCGGGGCGAGGCGCAGCAGGTCGACCCGAAGCCCCTGATTTCCAGCACCGGATCCCGGGTGGCGCGGCCGGGCGCCACGCTGCTGGCGGTGTTACTGACCTGGCCGCTCGTAGGGTCAGTGCCGGAGACCGCCGCGGCGTTCCCGGCCGCCACCGCCCCCAGGCTGCTCTGGTGCGGCGGGTTGCCGATCACGAACGCGAGCCGGGTCAGGCCGACCACCATGGCCAGCGCGAGCACCATGGCCACCGGAGCCAGCGGGACCGACAGCGCCAGCAGCGGCGCCGGACGGCGGGTCACCACCCGGTCCAGCCGACGGCGGCCCGCCTCCCGGCGCACGACCGCCCTGGTCACGCCGAACCACGCCCGGGCGTTGGCCACCCCCGCCAGGCCGCAGACACCGATGGCGGCGGCTACCGGCAGGCGCCCGATCACCGCGGCCGCCACCGACAGCGTGACGAAGTCGGCGAGCAGCCAGTACATGGCCCGGGGCGGCGGCAGGGTCCGCCACCAGGACCCCAGGATGCCGCCGTGGCTCAGCGGCAGCGAGATCAGCAGCAGCACCGGCACCGTGGCCAGGAAAGGCCACGAGAAGGGGAGAATGGCCACTCCGAGGGTCAGCGCCGCCACCGGAGACAGCAGCAGGCAGGCCGCGGCCGTGAGCCCGGTCGCCCATCGGAACATGTCCCGCAAGCTGGGCGCGGGCCAGTCCCGCGGCCAGGCCAGCCGGGCCAGTGCGGTGTTCAGCCCGGAACGGACCCCCAGGACCACGGCCAGCAGGGCCGCGAACCCGAGCCAGGACCGGTCATATCCATACATCCAGCGCAGATCGTGGAAGACGGCCAGCGGGGCCACCGCGGTGACCTGCCCGGCCAGCGAGCGGGCCGGCGGCGCAAGCCAGCACAGCAGCGCGGCCTCCGCCATCGCGGTTCCCGCTGACAGCGCGATCAGGCCGCGGTGGGCCAGGAACTCCCTGGCGGGCCACGATCCCGCGTTCCGCTTCATCAGCCTCGTGCGGCCCCCTTAGCGTGCGTCGGGCTGGCTCGATCTGGTGACCGGGCAGCACCGGGGGACTACCGTGATCACAATCCTAAGAAGGTCTTCAGACAATCGCTTCCGGGGAGGGCCTGAATGCGCTTCGCGGACCGCACGGTCGTGATCACCGGAGCCGCCGGCGGGCTCGGCTCGGGCATGGCGGCCGCCTTCGCCGCGGAAGGGGCGGCCGTCGCCCTGGTGGACCTGCCGGACAGCCCGGGCGAGGAGCTGGCGGGCCGCATCAACGCCGCCGAGAGTGACGGTGGCGGGCCGGGCCGGGCCTACTTTGCCCCGTGCGACCTGGCTGATCTGGCCGCCACCAGGCAGCTGATCACCGACCTCGCCGCGCGCCAGGGCGGGCTCGACGTGCTGATCAACAACGCTGCGATCTACCCGCGGAAGGAAGTCGCGGAGTACACCACCGAGGACTGGCAGGCGGTCCAGCGGGTCAACGTGGACGCGGCCTTCGTCTGTGCCCAGGCCGCGCTGCCCGCGATGCGGGCCGCCGGGTCCGGCCGGATCATCAACGTGTCCAGTATCACATTTTTCGGGCACACGCCGTTTCTGGTGCCGTACGTGGCGTCGAAGGGGGCCCTGGTCGGCCTGACCCGGGCGCTGGCCCGGGAAGTCGGCCAGGACGGGATTACGGTCAACGCGATCGCCCCGGGCGCTTACCCCACGGCTGCCGAGGCGATCCACCCGGACTTGGAGTCCTACAACCGCTTCATCCTGGAGCAGCAGGCCGTCAAGCGGCGCGGGACGCCCGCCGACATCGCGAACGCGGCGCTGTTCCTGGCCGCCCCGGAGACGTCGTTCATCACCGGGCAGCTGCTGGTGGTGGACGGCGGCTGGGTGATGAATTAGCGGCTGGGTGATGAATTAGAGCCGGCCCGCATCCGTGATCCGGCGCAGGAACCTCTGAGTGCGCTCGTCCCGGGGGCTGGTGAACAACTCCGCGGGCGGTCCCTCCTCCACGATCCGGCCACCCGACAGGAAACACACCCGGTTCGCGATGTCCCGGGCGAAGCTCATCTCGTGCGTGGCGATCAGCATGGTCATCCCGCTGCCCGCCAGTTCCCGGATGACGTCGAGGACTTCGGCGACCAGTTCCGGGTCCAGGGCGCTGGTGACCTCGTCGAGCAGCATCAACCGGGGCCGCATGGCCAGGGCCCGGACGATCGCCACCCGCTGCTGCTGTCCCCCGGAGAGCCGGTCCGGGTAGTCGGCCTGCTTGTCGAGCAGCCCGAACCGGTCCAGCAGGGCCCGGGCCTCCTGCTCGGCCTCCCGCCGGGACGCGCCGAGCGCCTTGACCGGGGCCAGCGTGACGTTGCGCAGCACGGTCATGTGCGGGAACAGGTTGAAGGCCTGGAACACGATGCCCACGCTGCGCCGGACCCGGTTCTGGTCGATGCCCGGCTGGGTGATGTCCTGCCCCCAGAGCAGTATCCGCCCGGCGTCGATGGATTCCAGCAGGTTGATGCAGCGCAGCAGCGTCGACTTGCCCGAGCCGGACGCCCCGATAAGGCAGATCACCTCGTGCGAGGCCACGCTGAGGTCGATCCCGTCCAGCACCAGGTTGGCCCCGAACGACTTGCGCAGGCCCTCGATGGTAACCGCGCCGGCACCCGCCGGACCGGCACCAGGCGGACCGGCACCAGGCGGACCGGCGCACCGAGCTGACCGGCACCAGGCGGGCCGGGGAGGGCCGGACCGGGGGCGGCCGGGCTTTCCGTCACGTAACCGCCCCGGCCAGCCGGCGGCGCCGGTCCCGCGCGATCAGGTGGTCCGTGAACCGGGCCAGCGGGATGGTCAGGATGAGGAACAGGATGGCCGCCACCACGTAGCTGGAGTAGTTGAACACGGTGTCGCTGAAGATCTCGGCGGCCTTGTTGGCCTCGATCGCGCCGAGGACGCCGACCAGTGCGGTGTCCTTCTGCAGGCTGATGAAGTCGTTCAGCAGCGGCGGGATGATGTTGCGCACCGCCTGCGGCAAGATCACGTAACGCAGCGCCGCGGAGTGCGACAGGCCCAGCGAGCGGGCCGCCGCGACCTGGCTCTGGTGCACCGAGTTCAGGCCCGCCCGGTACACCTCGGACACGTACGCGGAGTAGGACAGGACCAGGGCGGCGACCCCGTAGACCGCGGCCGACTGGGTCGACACGAATGACAGGTTGAGTGCGGGCACCCCGAACCCGATCGCGAGGATCACCAGGATCAGCGGGACGCCCCGGAACACGTCCACGTACACGGTGCTGACGATGCGCAGCGGGAACATGACCGGGCTGTCGGACTGCCGGATAACGGCGATGAACAGGGCGACGATCAGGATGAGGACCTCGGCGGCCAGGAACATCCGGATGTTCAGCCAGAGCGCCTCGCCCACCGAGTAGTAGCCCTGCCGGGGATTGCCGATCAGGGACTTCCACATATCCGCGGGATTGAAGAACGTGTGCCGGACCGCGGCGCTCCCCGGGGCCAGCAGGAACAGGGCGGCGATCGCGGCCAGCACCACGATCGTGCTGGCGGTCGACACCGCCACCGCCCCCCGACCGCTGCTCAGCAGCCGCGACCCGCGCCTGGGCGGGCCGAAGGACGTCTGGGGCGGGCCGACCATCAGGGCTTGATCGTCGGCACGCTCAGGTAGACCTGCAGGTACTTCTTCTCCAGCCCGGCGAGCGTGCCGTTGCGGTTCAGCGTGGCCAGCGCCTTATCGACACAGCCCACCAGGGGGTTCCCCTTGTGGAACAGCAGGCCGAAGTGCTCGCCGGTGGACGGGAACTGCCCCACCAGGACCGAGTGCTTGATCTCCGAGGAGGAGATGAACTGGGCCGTGGGCGTGTCCGCCACCAGCGCCGCGATCTGGTGGGTCTGAAGTCCCTGCTTCACGTCGTTCAGCGACTCGTAGACCTTGGGCATCTGCGTCGGCTGGATCTGGCTGTTGATGAAGGCCAGGCTGGTCGTGCCCACCTGGTCGCCGAACACGTACTGCTTCAGGTCGGCCGGCGCGTGCTTGGTCACGATCGGGGTGCCCGTCAGCGCGACCAGCGCCTGCTGCACGTTGTAGTAGCTGGACGAGAACGTGACCGCCTGGGCCCTCGCCGGGGTCACCGAGATCTCGTTGATGTCGAAGTCGAACTTCTTGGGCCCGGGCGCGTAGGAGTTGTTGAACGGCTCGTACGCCCACTTGACCTGGGACTTCCTAAAGCCGAGCTGCGCGGCCACCGCATAGGCCACCGCGCTCTCGTACCCCTTGCCGTTCGCGGGATCGTTGCTGACGAACCACGGCGGGTAGACGGGCTTATCGGTGGCCACGGTGAGCGAACCCTGGGCGTACAGGTCCTTCTGGATCGCCGCGTTGGTGCAGCTGGCCGCGGTGCCCGCAGTGCTGCTGCCGCTGCTGGCCGTACTTCCCGAGCTCCCGCACGCGGCGAGGCCGGTCCCCAGGGCCGCCGCGGCGACCGTCAGCAGGAAGCGGCGCATGTGATCAGTCCCTACGTCGCGGGGACGCGGGCCCTGGACATCATGCCTGGCCGGGCGGCGCATCCCGCTAATGATCTAGGTCGGCAGCCTACACCGGTTAGCCTCCCAGGGAGACTGCCCACTCCGAGCGAGACTCCTACTCCCAAATCTGGAGGTAGCAGACCGATGCCCGCCTGGATCTGCCGCACCTGCGCCGTCCAGCAGCCCGGCACGCCGCAGCCGCCCCCCGAGTGCCCGATCTGCAACGACGAGCGCCAGTACGTCGGCTGGGGCGGCCAGCAGTGGACCACGATGGCCGAGATCGCCCGGGACCACACGGTGGTGATGCGCGAGGAGGAACCGGACCTGACCGGCGTCGGGGTGGAACCGGCCATCGGCATCGGGCAGCGCGCCCTGCTGGTCCGCACCCCGCACGGCAACGTCCTGTGGGACTGCGTCCCGCTGCTGGATGAGGCGGCCCGGGCCCGGATCGCCGACCTGGGCGGGATCGACGCGATCTGCATGTCGCATCCGCACTTCTACGCCGCGCACGTGGACTTCGCGGACGCCTTCGACGCCCGGATCTTCATCCCGCGGGCCGACCAGGAGTGGATCCAGCGGCCGTCGCCGCGCATCGAGCTGTTCGACGAGGACGCCGAGCCGGTCCCCGGCGTCACCGTGGCCCGGATCGGCGGTCACTTCGACGGCGCGGCCGTGCTGCACTGGCCAGCCGGGTCCGGCGGCCGTGGCGCGCTGCTCACCGGCGACACCATCACGGTGGTCCAGGACCGGGCCTGGGTCAGCTTCATGTGGAGCTACCCCAACCACATCCCGCTGGACGAGGCGACCGTCCTCGAGATCGCCCGGCGCGCCGGGCGGTTCACCTTCGACCGGGTCTACGGCGGCTGGTGGGGCCGGGTCGTCGTGGCCGACGGCGCCGCCGCCGTCCGCCGCTCCGCCGACCGCTACGTGGCCCGGCTTCATGGCGAACGTCCCTAAGTAGTGGGTCACCTGCGGGGACTTCCCGCTGCGGGGTATACCGATCAGATGAGCGCCTTGGGTGACCGCCGGGCCAAGGGCATCGCGGTCGAGGACTGGTACGGCCTGGACATGGCGACGCCCGGCCCGGTGGATGTGACCGCCGACGATTCGCCGTTCCCGCCGATCGGTGAGTACGGCTTCCTGTCCGACTGCGAGACCACCGCCCTGATCGCGCCGAGCGGGAACGTGGAGTGGATGTGCCTGCCCCGGATCGACTCGCCGAGCGTGTTCGGCTCGATCCTGGACCGCTCGGCCGGCGGTTTCCGGCTCGGCCCGGAGGGGATCAACGTCCCGGCGGCCCGCCGGTACCTGCCCGGGACCATGGTGCTGGAGACGAGCTGGGCCACCCCCACCGGCTGGCTGGTGGTGCGCGACGCGCTGATCATGGGGCCCTGGCACCACGAGAGTGAGCTGTCGCACACGCACCGCCGGACGCCGACCGACTACGACGCGGACCACGTGCTGCTGCGCACCATCCGCTGCGTCACCGGCGAGGTCCAGGTCACGTTCGAGTGCGAGCCGGTCTTCGACTACGGCCGCCACCAGGGGGCCTGGGCCTACGCCGACGGGAGCTACGGGCAGGGGATCTGCCATCCGGCCCGCGACGTCCCCGGGATCCCGCTGACCCTGACCACCGATATGCGGCTGGGGTTCGAGGGCGGCCGGGCCATGGCCCGGACCCGGATGCAGGAGGGCGAGGTCCACTTCTGCGCTCTGTCCTGGACCGATCACGCCCCGCCGTTCACCTACCAGGAGGCACGCCAGCGGCTGCTGTGGACCGCGCACCACTGGCAGCACTGGCTGGCCCGGGGCCGTTTCCCGGACCATCCCTGGACCCGTTACCTGCAGCGCAGCGCGCTCACGCTGAAGGGCCTGACGTTCGCGCCCAGCGGCGCCATGGTGGCGGCGGCGACCACGTCGCTGCCGGAGGTGCCGCACGGCGAGCGCAACTGGGACTACCGCTATTGCTGGCTGCGCGACTCCGCGTTCACGCTCTGGAGCCTGTACGCGCTGGGCTTCGACTGGGAGGCCGACGACTTCTTCTGGTTCCTCGCCGACCTGGCCCAGCGCGACGACGAGGTCCAGGTGGTCTACGGGGTGGACGGCGAGCGGGACCTGAGCGAGCAGATCCTTGACCATCTCAGCGGGTATGACGGGGCCCGGCCGGTGCGGGTGGGCAACGAGGCCTACACCCAGCGCCAGCACGACGTGTGGGGCACGATGCTGCAGGCCATCCACATCCGGCTGGGCAGCTGGCAGCGGCTGGACGACCGGATGTGGCGGGTGGTGCGCCGCCAGGTGGAGAGCGCGCTGAAGTACTGGCGCGAACCCGACCTGGGCATCTGGGAGGTGCGCGGCGAGCCGAAGCACTTCACGTTCTCCAAGCTGATGTGCTGGTCCGCCGTGCAGCGCGGCGCCCAGGCCGCGCTGGCCCGGGGGGAGGCCGCGCTGGCCAAGACGTGGACCGAGGCGGCCGACGAGATCCGGGACGACATCCTGGCCCACGGGGTGGACGAGCGCGGCGTGTTCACCCAGCACTACGACACCAAGGCGCTCGACGCCTCGCTCCTGCTGCTCCCGATGACCGGGTTCCTGCCCCGGGAGGACCCGCGGGTCCGGGCCACGATCCTGGCCATCGCCGACGAGCTGACCGTGGACGGCCTGGTCGTGCGCTACCGGCCTGAGGAGACCGACGACGGGCTGCCCGGGGACGAGGGAACGTTCACGATCTGCTCGTTCCTCCTGGTCTCGGCGTTCTCCGAGATCGGCGAGATGGCCCGGGCCCAGCAGCTGTGCGAGCGGCTGCTCTCACTGGCCAGCTCGCTCGACCTGTACGCGGAGGAGATCGACCCGCGGACCGGCCGGCATCTGGGGAACTTCCCCCAGGCCTTCACCCATCTGGCCCTGATCAACGCGGTCATCCACGTGATCCGGGCCCAGCGCGAGACGGCGCTGGCCCTGCCACCCCTGCCGCCGCCGGAGGCCTAGCGGCCGGGGCGGTCTTTAAACCAGCGCCCTGCGGGAACGAAACCCTGAGGGAACGTCCAGTGCCGGCTCTGGTCTTCAGCAGGCGCTGGGCCCAGCAGGTGGGGGGTATCGCCCGAAAGGGGGCCGTCCATTGGCCCACGTTGCTGCCTCCGCCAATTCTGCCGCCGAGGTCGCCCTTCCTGACGGCCGCGTCGAGCTGGCCGATCCGGCCGGGCTCGAGGGAAGCCGGTACGCCAATTCCGCGCTGGTCCCGGTCCCGGTGGCCAAGCGCACCTGGAACACCTACAACTACGCCGCCCTCTGGGTCGGGATGTCACACAACCTGCCGACTTACGCCCTGGCGGCCGGGCTGATCGCGATCGGCATGAACGCCCAGCAAGCGCTGCTGACCATAGCGCTGGGCAACCTCATCGTGCTGGTGCCGATCCTGCTGAACAGCCACGCGGGCACCAAGTACGGCATCCCGTTCCCCGTCTTCGCCCGGGCCTTCTACGGGGTACGCGGGGCGAACCTGCCCGCCCTGCTGCGCGCCGTCGTGGCCTGCGGCTGGTTCGGGATCCAGACCTGGATCGGCGGTGAGGGGATCTACGTGCTCGCGGGCCAGCTGGCCGGCCAGGGCTGGCTGGACGCCACGAAGGTCGGCGGCCAGCCGTGGACGCTGTGGCTTTCATTCGCGGTGTTCTGGATCATCCAGATGGCCATCATCCAGCGCGGCATGGACACCCTGCGCCGGTTCGAGAACTGGGCCGCGCCGTTCGTGCTCGTGGTGTTCGTGGCCCTGCTGATCTGGATCGCGGTCAAGGCGGGCGGGCTCGGCAACCTGCTCGACCAGCCGTCCGCCCTCGGCTGGGGGCACCGGTTCTGGGCGATCTTCCCGGCCTCGCTGATGGGCATGATCGCGTTCTGGTCCACGCTGTCGCTGAACGTCCCCGACTTCACCCGGTTCAGCCGCAGCCAGCGCAGCCAGGAGATCGGCCAGGTGCTGGGGCTGCCCACCACGATGACGTTCTTCTCGCTGCTGTCGGTGCTCATCACCTCGGGCACGGTGCTGCTCTACGGCAAGGCGATCTGGGACCCCATCCAGCTGGCCACCAAGTTCTCCAGCCCGGTGGTGGTGATCCTCGGGCTGGTCACCGTGCTGGTCGCCACCGTCTCGGTGAACGTGGCCGCCAACGCGGTCAGCCCGTCCTACGACTTCTCCAACGCGGCTCCCCGGCTGGTGTCCTTCCGGATCGGCGGGCTGATCACCGGTGTGCTCGCGGTCGCCCTCCAGCCCTGGCGGCTGCTGGCCAACCCGCACATCTACATCTTCGTCTGGCTCGGGTTTTACGGCGGACTGCTCGGCGCGGTGGCTGGCGTGCTGGTGGCGGGGTACTGGATCATCAACCGGACCCAGCTCGACCTGGCCGGCCTCTACCAGGCCAGGGGACGGTACTGGTTCTCGGCGGGATGGAACTGGCGGGCGGTGGCGGCTACCGTGATCGGCGCGGTGCTGGCCGTGGGCGGCGCGTGGTCGGCGCCCGGCCAGGGCCCGTTCCCGGCCGGGGGCTTGATCCCGTTCCTCAAACCGCTGTACGACTACAGCTGGGTGGTCGGTTTCGTCGCGGCCTTCCTGGTGTACCTGGTAACAACCGTAGTTGTCCCGCCATCGAGGGGAGAGCGCAGTGGCCGAGATCATCAGGGCCGGGCTGATCCAGCAGCAGTGGACGGGTGACAAGGAGTCCATGATCAGGGCTTCGGCCGACGCGATCGGCCGGGCCGCGTCGGCCGGTGCCCAGGTCGTCTGCCTGGAGGAGCTGTTTTACGGGCCGTACTTCTGCCAGGTGCAGGACGCCGACTACTACTCCTACACCGAGGCCATCCCCAGCGGCCCGACCACCGAGCTCATGTGCGAGCTGGCCCGCCAGCACTCGGTGGTCCTGGTCGTGCCCATGTACGAGGAGGAGCACCCCGGGCTGTACTACAACACCGCGGCGGTGATCGACGCCGACGGCACCTACCTCGGCAAGTACCGCAAGACCCACCTGCCGCAGGTCAAAGGGTTCTGGGAGAAGTTCTACTTCCGGCCCGGCAACCTGGGCTACCCGGTCTTCGACACCGCGGTCGGCCGGATCGGCGTGTACATCTGCTACGACCGGCACTTCCCGGAGGGCTGGCGGGCGCTCGGCCTGGCCGGCGCCCGGATCGTGTTCAACCCGTCGGCGACCAGCCGCGGCCTGTCACAGTACCTGTGGCGGCTGGAGCAGCCCGCCGCCGCGGTGGCCAACGAGTACTTCATCGGCGCGATCAACCGGGTCGGCGTCGAACCCCTGGGCGACAACGAGTTCTACGGCCAGACCTACTTCGTGGACCCGCGCGGCCAGCTGGTCGGCGAGGCCGCGTCCGACACCGGCGACGACGTGATCGTCCGCGACCTGAACATGGACCAGCTGGCTGAGGTGCGGGACCTGTGGCAGTTCTACCGGGACCGCCGCCCGGACCAGTACGGGCCGCTGGTGCAGCCGTGAGCCGGCTAGGGCCGGGGAAGGAGGTGCAGCCATGAGCCTCCTCATCCGGGGTGGCACGGTGGTGTCGCCGACGGGCGCCACGCCGGCGGACGTGCTGGTCGAGGGGGAGAAGATCAGCGCGCTCGCCGCCCCGGGCAGCGAGACCGCGGCGTCCTGGGCCGCGGCCGGCGGAACCAGGGTCATCGACGCGAACGGCCTGTACGTGCTGCCCGGCGGCATCGACGTGCACACCCACATGGAGATGCCGTTCGGCGGCACCTTCTCGGTGGACACATTCGAGACCGGGACCCGGGCCGCGGCCTGGGGCGGCACGACCACGATCGTGGACTTCGCGGTGCAGGCCAAGGGCACCTCGCTGCTGGCCACGCTGGACAAGTGGCATGAGAAGGCGGACGGCCACTGCGTGGTCGACTACGGCTTCCACATGATCGTTTCCGACGTCAACGACACCACCCTGAAGGAGATGGAGACCTGCATCGGGGCGGGCGTGAACAGCTTCAAGATGTTCATGGCCTACCCGGGCGTGTTCTACGCGACCGACGGGGAGATCGTCCGCGCCATGACCAGGGCGGCCGAGACCGGCGCCGTGATCATGATGCACGCCGAGAACGGCATCGCGATCGACCAGCTGGTCGCGCAGGCGCTGGCCGCCGGGAAGACCGACCCGGTGCAGCACGGGCTGACCCGGCCGCCGGAGCTGGAGGCCGAGGCCACCCACCGGGCCATCACGCTGGCCGCGGTGACCGGCTCGCCGCTGTACATCGTGCACCTGTCGGCGGCGCAGGCGCTCCACGCGGTCGCCGAGGCCCGGGACACCGGCCAGAACGTGTTCGCCGAAACCTGCCCGCAGTACCTCTACCTGTCCCTGGACGACCTGGCCCGGCCGGACTTCGAGGGGGCCAAGTACGTGGCGTCGCCGCCGCTGCGGCCCCGCGAGCACCAGGGCTCGCTGTGGCGCGGGCTGCGCACCAACGACCTGTCCGTGGTGTCCACCGACCACTGCCCATTCTGCTTCAAGGAGCAGAAGGAGCTGGGCCGCGGCGACTTCTCCAAGATCCCCAACGGGATCCCCGGAGTCGAGCACCGGATGGACCTGCTGCACCAGGGGGTGGTAGCCGGGGAGCTGTCGCTGGCCCGCTGGGTCGAGGTGGCCGCCACCACGCCGGCCCGGATGTTCGGGCTCTACCCGCGCAAGGGCATCATCGCGCCCGGCTCGGACGCCGACATCGTCCTGTACGACCCGCGGGCCACCCAGGTCCTGTCGGCAGCCACGCACCACATGAACGTGGACTACTCGGCCTACGAGGGGTTCAGGATTACCGGGCAGGTACGGACCGTGCTATCCCGGGGCGAGCTGGTGATCGACGGCGGTGAGTACCACGGCCGCACCGGCCACGGCCAGTTCCTGCGCCGTGACCGCTCGGCGTACCTGATCTGACCAGTACCTGATCTGACCCAGTACCCGATCTAAACAGGGGGAACCGATGGAATTCGGGGTGGTCCTGCAGACCGACCCGCCGGCCCGCGGTGTGGTGGACACCATGCGCCGGGCCGAGGGCGAGGGGTTCCGGTACGGCTGGACGTTCGACTCGCACGTGCTGTGGCAGGAGCCCTTCGTCATCTACTCGCAGGTCCTGGCGGCCACCTCGGAGCTGATGGTCGGGCCCATGGTGACCAACCCGGGCACCAGGGACTGGTCGGTCACCGCGTCGCTGTTCGCCACCCTGAACGACATGTTCGGCAACCGGACCGTATGCGGCATCGGCCGCGGCGACTCGGCCCGCCGGGTCATCGGCCAGCAGCCGGTCAGCCTGGCCACCATGTCCGAGGCGATGCACGTGATCAAGGGCCTGGCCGAGGGGCGCGAGGTGATGCTGCACGGCGCGCCGATCAGTATCCCCTGGGTGCGGGACGGCCAGCTGGAGATCTGGATGGCGGCCTACGGGCCTAAGGCGCTGGCCCTGGTCGGGCAGCAGGCGGACGGTTTCATCCTGCAGACCGCCGACCCGGACATCGCGCGCTGGACGGTGGGGTCGGTGCAGGCCGCGGCCCGCGCGGCCGGCCGGGACCCGGACGAGATCACGATCTGCGTGGCGGCGCCCGCGTACGTCGGCACCGACCTGGAGCACCAGCGGGACCAGCTGCGCTGGTTCGGCGGGATGGTCGGCAACCACGTCGCCGACCTGGTCGCCCGTTACGGCGAGGGCGGCGGGGTACCGCACGAGCTGACCGACTACATCAAGGGCCGCGAGGGATACGACTACGCCCATCACGGGCGGGCCGGGCACCCGTCCACGGACTTCGTGCCGGACACGATCGTGGACCGGTTCTGCCTGCTCGGGCCGGCCGCCGCGCACGTCGACCGGCTGCGGGAGCTGGCCCGGATCGGCGTGGATCAGTTCGCCGTGTACCTGATGCACGACCAGCCCGGCGACACGCTGGCCGCGTACGGCCGCGAGATCATCCCCGCCCTGGCCTGAGGAGCCGGGCCTACCATAACCGCCCCGGAATGGGTTCGTGACCGAGGGCCTGTATTGCCCAAACGGTTCTTTCGGTGTGATCCTTCTCATGGCGTTCTCGTCGTCGGTTCCGGCCCCGAAAATGGTGATTTCGGGCATTGTGGGGTGCCGCAAGCACCCCGCGTACGTGATGGACGCCGCCTTCCGAGCGGCCGGGCGCCCTGACCCCGCGCCACATCCGACGCCGCTGACCCGCCCCCGCCCCTTGGTGGCTGGTCTGTGCCCTGGGTGGAGACTCACGGCGCGCACGCGCCCGACCGAAGGTTCATGTTGTCCCTCAGCAGACGGGCTTCGCATCGCAGGACGCTCCATCCCAAGACCCCCAAGATCACGATCATCGCCGCGGGCTCGGCGCTGGCCCTGGCGGGCGTCGCCGCGGGCACCGTGGCCGCCTGGCCGGGGACCTCGCCGGCCGCCTCGGCGAGCGTCGCCGACGCCTCCTTCGCCGGGTCGGCCGCCGGGTCGGCCGCACGGGCCCGCACCCTGACCGGCGCGGCGGCCCGGGACAACGGGCTGACCAAGTCAGCGCAGGACCTCAAGGCCGGCGAGGCGGCCGGCCGCCAGGCGGCCCTGCGCCAGGCCATCGCCCGCCAGGAGGCCCGGAAAGCAGCCCGGGCCCGGGCGGCCGCCGCTGCGAAGGCGGCGGCGCGGGCCGCGGCGCGCGCCGCCGCGCAGCAGCAGCAAGCGCCGGCTACTCCGGCCGCCGCGGCGAAGCCGGTCACCCCCTCAGGTTCGCCGCAGCAGATCGCGCAGGGGATGCTCGGCTCCTACGGCTGGTCCGCGTCGCAGTTCGGCTGTCTGCAGCCGCTGTGGAACGCGGAGAGCGGGTGGAACGTCTCGGCCAGCAACCCGTCGTCCGGCGCCTTCGGCATCCCGCAGGCGCTGCCCGGCAGCAAGATGGCGAGCGCCGGTGCGGACTGGCAGACCAGCGCGGCCACCCAGATCCGCTGGGGCCTGGGGTACATCCGGTCGGTGTACGGCTCGCCGTGCGGGGCCTGGTCCCACGAGCAGGCCGACGGCTGGTACTAGCCAGCCGCCGGCCACGATGGCGGGGCGGACCGGCGATCCCGGGCCGCCCCGCCCCGTCATGTGATCTATTTCATATGACCTTTATTGCCAGTTTTGGTCACGGTTACGGCGGGTTTGCGGGATGGTTGGCCCGCAAGCACCCCGCGTGCGAGATGGCCGCCATCGAGCCGCCTGACGCCCTGCCCCTGCGTCACGTCCGTACGCCGCTGCCCCTCCCTGCAGATTCCGCCGGTAGCTGGCATGTGCCCGGGTGACAGCCGAGCGCGCCATGCCGCGCCGACCGAAGGTTCCCTTTGTCCCGCATACGGACGTCTCTCCGCACGTATCCGAAACTCCTTCTGGCCCTGACCGCGGCGGGCAGCGCGGTCACCGCGGGGGTCATCACCCTCAGCGCCGCTCCCGCCGCCCCGCTGCCCACCGCTCGGCCCGCCGTGGCCCAGCCGGCGGCGGCCGCCGTGGCCCCGGCCACCTCCCGGCCCGTAGCCACCCTGGACTCGGCCTCGATCTCACAGCGCCAGGCCGCCTACCACACCGCCTGGCGCATGATTCCCCACTTCGGCTGGGGCAAGCGGCAGTGGACGCCGCTGCAGAAGCTGTGGAACCTGGAAAGCGGCTGGAACAAGTACGCCCGGAACCCGTACTCGGGCGCGTACGGCATCCCGCAGGCGCTGCCGGGCAGCAAGATGGCCAGCGCCGGCAACCACTGGCGGACCAACGCCACCACCCAGATCCGCTGGGGCTTGCGCTACATCAAGGGCCGCTACGGGCGCCCACGCGTGGCGTGGGACCACGAACGGGCTTACGGCTGGTACTGAGGGTCCAGCGGGCGGCGTGCGCGCCGCCCGCTGGCTTCCGGCCCGGTGAGCCCGTCGACCCAGGGATCAGCGAGCGTCCCGCGCCGGGCATCCCGGCCGGGAGCGGGGTCAGAACCTCCCGCCGCGGAGGCGGCGGCTGCGCTGGGACTGGCCGGGCTCACCGTAGGGGTAGTCGGGCGCGGGTGGCTCGCTCGCCTCGTCCAGCAGCTGCATCTCCTCGCTGGTCAGCTGGAGACCGGCGGCGGCCAGGTTGTCGGTGAACTGTTCCAGGGAGCGGGCGCCGAGGATCACCGAGGAGACCGCGGGCCGGGCCAGCACCCAGGCGATGGCGACCTGGGCCATCGAGACGCCGTGGCTCCCGGCGATTTTGCGGACCGCGTCGAGGACCTGCCAGGTCTGCTCGGAGCCGCCGCGCTGGTTCCAGATCCGCATGCCCTCGTCGGCGTTCTCCACCACCCGGGTGCCCGGCGCGGGCGGCTCGCCGCGCCGGTACTTGCCGGTCAGCCAGCCGCTGGCCAGCGGGGACCAAGCGAGCAGGCCCAGCCCGGCGTCCTGGCAGGCGGGCACGATCTCCCACTCGATGGCCCGGGCCAGCAGGTTGTACTGCGGCTGCAGGGACACCGGCGCGGACAGCCCCCGGGCCTCCGCGGTGTCCACTGCCTTCTGCACCTGCCAGCCCGTGAAGTTTGAGAGCCCGGCGTAGTTGATCTTCCCGGCGCGCACCGCGTCGTCCAGGAACCGGAGCGTCTCCTCGATCCGGGTCAGCGGGTCCCAGCCGTGCACCTGGTACAGGTCGATGGTCTCGGTGCCCAGCCGGCGCAGCGACGCGTCCAGGGCCAGCGCCAGGTGCTGGCGGGACAGCCCGTGCCCGTTCGGGGTGTCGTCGGTGGGGAACCGGCCCTTGGTGGCCAGCACGACGCTCTCGCGACGCCCCGGCCGGGCCGCCAGCCAGCGCCCGATGATCTCCTCGGACCGGCCGTCCGCGTAAACGTCCGCGGAATCCACCAGCGTGCCGCCTGCCTCGGTGAAGCGGTCCAGCTGGGCGAACGAGGCGTCCTGGTCGGTCTCGTTGCCAAAGGTCAGGGTGCCGAGGGCGAGCGCGGACACCGCGCATCCGCTGCTGCCCAGCAGCCGGTACTCCATCAGTCCTCCGGTCACGTCTCGGATGCTCCTGCGCTCACTACCCTGCCGTGCGCCCCTCTACCCGAGGCCGCCGGGGGCTGGTCAGTGCCCGGCTGGCCTGGCGGGAGGGCGCTGCAGATCTAATATGCTCCGCCGATGCCATGATCCAAACGGTCCAGGGCCCGCCGCAGCCATTGGACGTCACCGTCGCGCAGGTGCGCGAGGTCATCGGGCATGACCGTGGGGATTAGCTCCCAGTAGTTGTAGGCCTGGTAGAGCGCACCAACCACGAGGGCGAGTTGGCCGGCCGCCTGCAGATCGTGCGATGACAAGTACCCGGACCAGAGGCCCAGGTAGCGGCGGAGCAGCTGACGGCGCCGGGCCGGATCGCCGGTGCGCATGACGTAGGTGACCAGGTCCAGGAACGGATGGCTCACCGCCGCGTCAGTCCAGTCGAAGATCCGCGTCCCCGCGTGGCCTGCCGCCACATTCCACGGATGAAAGTCGCCGTGGACGAGGGAAGGACCCGGTCCGATCCGGTCCAGGGTAAGGCACGCCTCGGCCATCGCGGGCGCGGCCGCCAGCCAGGCATCGTGCAGCTCGGGGGCAAAGCGGCCCATCAGGCCCGCATCCAGGGCCGTGCCTTGCACCCACTCGGCGAGCTGGCTGAGCGGCCGCGGTTCGGCACCTGCGGCGAGTAGCTCATCGGAGCGCCCGAGCCACATCTGCTGCAGGGCCGCCAGGGCGTCCAGCCCGAGCGCCCACTCCGGTTCCGGCTGATCACCGAGGAGTGGCGCATCGAGGTCACGCATCAGCATCCAGCCGCGGTCCGGCTCGATGGCCAGGACATCGGGAAGGTACCCCGGCGAGCGGTCAGCCAGCGCCTGGGTCACCCGGCCCTCGTGCCTGAACCGGTCGCCACTGCATTTCAGGAAGGCCCGGCCGGTACGGGAATCAGCAGACAGCACCACCGAGATGCCCCACAACTGGTGAATTCGCGGGACCTCCGGGTCCCCGTACCCCGCCGCCGTCATGTGCCTGCGCATCCACTGGGCTGCCTCAGCCAGCCATCCCGGCCGGGACCACTGCGGCCGCAGATCCGACCAGCCGGCCACGCGCTCCCGGGTCCAGGAGCGCATCGAGTCACGCGCCCAGGCCGGATCGACGGTCTGGGCGTCGGACTCGCTGACCAGCACCCAGCGGAATCCGCGGGGCTCCCTGGTCAGCGGGCCGATCTCCACAATCATGGCCGTGGTGTCGAAGTTGGCATTCCATGCTCCGGCATTGGCGCGGAGCAGCGTCACCGGCGCCTCGACCAAGCGGCTCACACCCCGGACCACTTCATCCATGCCCGGCTCAGCGCTTACGACCATCGTGGGCAGAGCACAGACCGCCTCATGACCAGTGGCGGGAGATGCGCGGCACAACGTCGTCCCGTCACCTTGGCGCGGTGCCAAGATGACCACCAGGCAATGAGCATCTCCGGCCGGTTGAGCCATGCGGACATCCTGCACCGCGGCCGGACGGGGCTGCGCCGGATCCCCGGAGTCCGCCGGTGGCCGGCGGGGACTGGAGGCAGTAACGCGGCCAGCACCGCCGGAACGGCCCGGGTCTCCCGCCAAGGGAGCCAGCCACCAGCGGGCCGGCGCGTTAGCACCCGCGGGATCAGGTCTTCCGCAGCGGGGACCTCGCCTACACGGTCGGGAGAACGGCGAATGGAAGATCGTGCATCGCCACGGTGACTTCCCGCCCCCGGATCAGAGCCGCCGGAACACATGGGCGGTCACCGGCTACCCCGCCCGGGAGCCGCCGGCTAGTACGAGGGGGCTGCGCCGTCCGGCAGGGGCTCCAGGAACGCGGCCCGGGATCCTTCGAGCCAGTCGCTCAGGCCCCGGGGGGCGTGCCGGGTGACTTCCCGCACATGCGAGGTGAGCTGGCCCGCGCCGCCCGCGCGGATCCACGCGAACAGCTCCAGCATCCCCTCGGCGTCCCAGGGGGCCAGGCCCGAACCCAGCAGCTCCTCCCGGGCCCGGTCTTCCGGCTGGTCGGCGTAACGCACCTGGCGCGCGAACACGGCGGAGATCCGGGAGGCCACGTTCGCGTAGGTGAGGGAATCCGGGCCGGTCAGCGTGAACACGGCCGGGTTGTCCCCGGCCCGGGGGACCGGGCCGGTCAGCAGCTGCGCGGCGGCGTCGGCGGCGTCCGCGGCGGCCACGAAGCCCACGCGGCCGTGACCGGCCGGGGCGTACAGCGTGGCCTCCCGGCGGATGGCCGTCGCGGCCGGCAGCAGCATCTCCATGTACGGTGCGGGGGCCAGGTAGCTGACCGGCAGGCCGGTCGCGTCCAGGTGCCGGGCGATCTCGCGGTGGCTGCGCATGAAGCGCACGTCGCAGCCGGGGTCCAGGAACCCGTCCGCGGCCATCTTCACCACGTGGGGCCGGTGTCCCGCCGCCATCAGCGCGTCGATGAAGCCGATCTCCAGCTCGGCCTGCGTCTCGCTCGACGGGCTCAGCAGGAAGACCCGGTCGAAGGCCTGCAGCTGCTCCGCGGCAGGCGGGTCATCGAACGTGCCGACCAGGTTCTCGCCTCGGCCGGGCAGGTCCAGGCCCTTGGCTTCCACCCGGACCATCGCGACGGCCTCAGCCTGGTCGTCAGCCAGCGCCTCCAGCAGGCGGTAACCGACCCTTCCGGTCGCTCCGGTCACCAGGATCACGGCCCGCCTCCTCATGCGCTGTCTTATGGGCACCTTACGGGAGGCCCGCGCCGGTGCGCCCGGCGGCGCCGGGACGTACGTTGGTTCCGTGAGCCGGGGTGCGTGGCGCAGATGGTCCATCGTGGCGTCCGGGACCGCCCTGCTGTGCGCGCTCCCGGCGGTGATCGCCGTGCTCCCGGTGTCCGCCTCCCCGATCAGCGCGCCGGCCCTGCGGGCCCGCATCCTGGCCTCCGCCGGCGTGCCGTACGAGGGCTATGCCGAGAGCACGGTGAACCTGGGCCTGCCGCTTCTCCCCGGCCTGCATAACGTGAGCCTGCTGCTGGACGGCACCACCGACCAGTATGTGTGGTACCGCTCCCCGGCGTACTGGCGGGCCGCCGACGTGACCGGCACCGGCGAAAGCGACACCTACGCCGATGGCGGGGTGACCTACCTGTGGAACTACGGGACCAACCTGCTCACTCAGGTCACCGGCGCCGAGCCGGTGCGGCTGCCGCGGGCTCCGGACCTGCTGCCGCCCGCACTGGCCCGGCGGCTGCTGGACACCGCGGGCCGCGCGGACCGGATCTCCCGGCTGCCGGCCCGCCGGATCGCGGGGGTGGACGCGGCCGGCCTGCGGCTGGTCCCGGCCGGGACCGGCACCACGATCGGCGCGGTGGACATCTGGGCCGACCCGGCCAGCGGGCTCCCGCTCGAAGTCCAGATCACCGGCCGCGGCGCCGGTCAGCAGTCGGGCCAGCCCGTGCTGATCAGCACCTTCCTGGAGCTGAGCCGGACCCAGCCGGACCTGGCCGCGGTGATCCCGCACCCGGCCCCGGACGTCGGGCTCACCACCACCCGCCTGCCGAACGTGGACGGGGTGCTGAACGGCGACGGTGACGGCGACGGCGACACCACCCCGTTCCCGGCCCAGCTGGGCGGGCTGCGCCGCGCTGCGCTGCCGGGCAGCCCTCCGGGGGTGGCGATCTACGGCACCGGGTTCTCCCGGTTCGTGCTGCTCCCGCTGCCCCGCGGGGTGGGCACGGACGCGCTCAACGCCGCGATCCAGGCCGGGGCCGGCAGCGTGCCCCTGGCCGGGACGGCAGGCAGCCAGGCCGGGACGCAGGCCGGCGTGCTGATCCGGACCCCGCTCCTGTCCGTTCTGATGGTCCGGGCCGGGTTCCACCACACCGTGTTCCTGTTCACCGGTGCGGTGACCCCAGCCGTGCTGGAGAACTCCGCCAGCGCCCTGGTCACCGACTTGACGCACCGGTTCAGGTTCTCCCGATGATCGTTACGCGCGGCCTCACCAAGCGCTATGGGCCCCTGCTCGTGGTGGACCAGGTTGACCTGGACGTCCGGGAGGGCGACCGGTACGGCTTCCTCGGGCCCAACGGGTCCGGGAAGACCACCGTGGTCCGGATGCTGCTCGGCCTGGTCTACGCGACCAGCGGCGAGATCACGGTGCTGGGCCAGCCGGTGCCGAAACGGGTCGGTGAGGTGCTGCCCTCAATCGGATCGCTGGTGGAGGGCCCGTCCGCGTACGGCCACCTGTCCGGGCGGGCCAACCTGGCCCTGATGGACGCGGCCGGCAAATCGGGCCGCCGCGCGACCCGGCGCAGCCGGATCGCCGACACCCTGGACCGGGTCGGCCTGGGCGGCATCGACAACCGCCCGGTCAAGAGGTACTCCCTCGGCATGCGCCAGCGGCTCGGCCTGGCCGCCGCGCTGCTGCGCACCCCGAAGCTGCTCATCCTCGACGAGCCGACCAACGGGCTGGACCCGCAGGGCATCCGGGAGATCCGCGACCTGCTGATCGAGCTGAACGCGGCCGGGACCACCGTCTTCCTGTCCAGTCACCAGCTCAGCGAGGTCGAGCAGCTGTGCACCCGGGTCGGCATCGTGGACCGCGGCCGGCTGGTCCGCCAGGACGACCTGGAGAAGCTGCGCGCGCTGACCGGGCGCTCGATCGTCCGCACGCCCGACACCGACCGGGCCCGGGAGGTGCTGGACGGCCAGATCGAGCTGGCCCAGGCCTGGCTGGTGGTCACCGACCCGGACACCGCGGCGCTCAACTCCCGCCTGGTCGCCCACGGGGTGCGGGTCACCGAGATCGCGGCGGAACGGCGGTCACTGGAGGACGTGGTGCTCTCGGTGACCGGCTCCGGTTCTGACCGCGTCGACGTCCTGGACGGTGACCGGCCATGATCCGTGTCGAGCTGGTGAAGCTGGTGCGCCGCCCGCGCAGCTGGGTCAGCCTCGTGCTGCTGTGCGGCCTGCCGGTGCTCGTGGCGGTGTTCGTCGCGGTCACCCACCTCGCGCCGCCCCCGGGCCAGGGCCCGGCCCTGCTGTCCGCGGTGCTGTCCAGCGGGTCCCTTTACCCGGCCGCGGCGCTCGCGATCGTGCTGCCCATCTTCCTGCCGGTGGCGGTGGCCGTGGTGGCCGGCGACTCCATCGCGGGCGAGGCCGGCTCGGGCACCCTGCGTTACCTGCTGGCCCGGCCGGTCGGCCGGACCCGGCTGCTGGCCGCCAAGCTGATCGCGCTGGTCGTGTACACGCTGTCCGCGGTGATCCTGGTCGCGGTGACGGCCTACCTGACCGGGATCGCGCTGTTCGGCGCGCAGCCAGTCGCCGCCACGCCCGGCGGCCTGACCACGTCCAACATCGCGGCGACCTCGCTGTCCGGCAGCGGGCTGAGCCCGGCGGACATCGCGCTGCGGACGATCGGGGCGGTCGCCTTCATCGCGGTGTCCATGCTGGGCGTGGGCGCGATCGCGCTGTTCCTGTCCACGATCACCGACTCGGCCCTCGGGGCCGCGCTGGGTGCTCTGGCCGCGCTGATCACCAGCGAGGTGCTGGTCACGCTGAACGCCGCGTCAGCGGTCGACCCCTACCTGCCCACCCGGTACTGGCTGGCCTGGATCGACTTCTTCCGCGACCCGATCGTCTGGCGGAACATCGAGCGGGGCTTCGCCGTGCAGGGCGTCTACGTGCTGGTGTTCCTGGCCGCGTCCTGGGCGCACTTCGCGACCAAGGACATCACCAGCTGACCCTGCTCCCGGGCGTCAGCCGGGGCCGGCGGCCAGCACGCACACCCGGTTCCGCCCGGTCTGCTTGGCCTGGTAGAGGGCATGATCCGCGGCGGCCAGCAGCTCGTCAAGGTCGCGGCGGGAGGATCCGAGCGCGGCGACCCCGATCGAGATCGTGACCCGGAGAGGGTCGTGCGGGCTGGTGTCGTCGCTGACCGGCGTGACGATCCGGGAGATCTTCTCGCGCAGCCGCTCGGTGATCTGGCGGGCTTCCGTGGCGTCGGTGCCGGGCAGCAGCATGCAGAACTCCTCGCCGCCGAACCGGCCGGTGAGATCGCCGTCGCGCAGCAGCGCGTTCAGGGCGCTGGCGATGGCGGCCAGCACGGCGTCCCCGGCCAGGTGCCCGAACGTGTCGTTGACGTTCTTGAAGTGATCGATGTCGGCGATCGCCACGGCGAGCGGGGCCCGGGTCCGGGCCGCCCGCGCGGTCTCCAGCTGGGCTTCGCGCAGCCAGGTGCCGGCGTTGAGCAGGCCCGTCTTGGCATCGATGCGGGAGGCGTCGACCAGCTGGGCATGCCGGAAGGACCGGTGCAGCAGCGCCACTAACGGCAGGGCACCAAGCGCCATGAACGGGCTGGCGGTGACCGCGTGGGCGACCATGACGCCGACCGACAGCTCGGCGGCGTCGTGAAAGAGGGGCTCGCGGGTGAACAGGTTCTCGCGCACGCTGGCGGCCCGGTCGGCCCCCTTGACCGCGGTCATCACCAGGACTTTGTTAACCGCGGACTTGAGCACGCCGCACGCGGCCGCGGCCAGGGTCCAGGCCAGCACCCGGGCCTGGAGGCCGGGGACCGCCCCGGTGACCTCCGGTTCGAGCACGTGGAACGCAAGCGAGGCCGCGCCGTAGGACAGGCCCAGCGCCGCGGCGGTGAATACGCGGCGGTACACCAGGGTGGGCCGGACCCGCCACTGCACCAGGGCCATCCGGGGGATCGGCACCAGGAGCGCGTACAAGGGCGGCAGCAGCAGGGCGAGCGGCAGCTCCCAGATCGCGTGCACGTCCTTGACCAGGCCCGCGGGCTCGCCCGCCCTGTGGGTCAGCTCTACCGTCAGCAGGTTGCAGGCCAGCAGGACCGCGGCCAGCTCCAGATCCGCGCCCCGGAATCGGGTCGCCGCGGCGCACGCCCCGATCACGGCCACGTCCGCGGCAACCACGGCCGCGATGAAAGCCAGTAACCAGGCAGGCAGTTCCCAGGCTCGCCACCGATTACTATAAGCGACGATCTGATTCCTTATCGTAATGGCATGAGCGACCATTTGTTACGCTCTAGGCATATGTATCCGAGCTCCTGGCCGGGTAGCTTCCGTCAGGGAGGGAGGGGGTGGCGACCATGCGCGGCGAAGGCTGGACGTGACCACGAGCGTGTGGCGGCGGGCGCGCCGCGGATAGTAACCACGCGCGTGTCCCGCCGTATCGCACACTGCGCCCTTCCCCCCGGGGTCTATCCCCATAAGGTAATGAACAGTGGCGAATATGTCACCAGTCAGGACCATTCTGGCCAGCCGGTTTGCCGCGACTCGTCCTGATATTACTTTGAAGTGCGTATGAGTATTGGGGGCCGCCTGACCGTCCCGTGGCTCCGCGTTGATGGACGGCGGGCGCGGCGGCCGCTACTGGCCGTCGGGGTAGCCGGGGCCCTCCGGGGCCGGCGCGTTCGCCGTGTACCACGCGTCCAGGGAATCCAGCTCGGCGACGAGCCGCCGGGCGAACTCGGTGGCCCAGTAGTGCGTCTCCCGCGGGAACCGCCGCACTTCACGACGGCTCACGTAGCCCGCATCCTCCAGGTGGCGGAGCCGGTCGCGCATGACCTTCCACGTCAGCCGGTGCCCGTCCGAGGCCTGCTCGTTGATCGCGTCCAGCAGATCGGTGGGGCGGGCGCCGCCCTCGGCCAGGTTGGCCAGGATGGCCAGGTCCCACCGGCCCCTGATGCTGGCTAGGAAGCGCATGAAGCGCGGCCAGTTCACCGCGGGTCCCCCGCCGGTCCCTGCCATCTTCGGGCGGGCCAGCTTCGGGCGGGCCATGGTCGGAGGAGCCGTATTCGCGGGAGCCGTATTCGCGGGGGGACGCTTCCCTCGCCACGCCACCCGCCGGTACTGTGACGGCAAGTCCGGTCCTCCAGTCCCGGTGGCCAGGTGCGAAACGGGTCATCGCGAGGCTGGGAGCGGCTCATAGTCGTCCAGCAAAACATAGCCGCAGGGGGCAGGCCGGAACTGTGAGTTCCCATCACGCTGCGGGCCCGGGCCGGTACCTGGCCCTGGATAGTGAATGCCGGCATGGCGGACTCCGCTGAGGCCGCGTGGAGACGGCGCAGCGAACTCAGCGACCTCCTGCTGAGCTGCCGCTCCAGGCTGGCCAGAAGCGACGCGGAGGGGCACGACCGAAGCCTGCGGCAGCAGGACGTCGCCGACCTGATCGGCATCAGTGTCCGCTACTACGCCTCGTTCGAGCGTGGCGAGATCGATAATCCGAGCGTCCACCTGGTTGAGTCCATCGCCACCGCGCTGCGCATGAGCGAGGCCCAGCGCTCGGCCCTGCACGTGCTGGCTTTAAGTCACGATCCGCCCATGCCGGCCCGCCAGGCCGGGGTCCCGGGGAGCCCGCCGGTGGTCCCGCCGGCGCTGCGGGAACTGGTCCGGCGGCTGGACCCCACGCCGGCCGCGATCACCGACGAGATGTGGACCATCCTGGCCCGCAACGCGGCCATGACCCATTGGGTCGGGGAGTACTTCGACCGGGTGCCCCCCGATCAGCAGAACCTGATCCTGTACCTGTTCAGCTCCGAGGCCCGGCGCATCCTGGCCGACGTGGACGGCGACCGGCGGGCGGCCGTGGCCGGGCTGAGGTACCAGTACGCGCGGAACGTGGCCAGCCCGCGGTTCGCCGTGCTGGTTGACCGGCTCCTGGCCACCGGCCCGGAGGCCCGGGATCTGTGGAAACGCCACGATCTGGAAATCCCGCGGAAGCTCTACCGGCTCCGGGTACGGGAGGCCGCCGGCCGGACGGCGGACGTGAGCGTGGTATTCACGGCGCTGTCGGCGCGCCTGTCGCTCCTGGTCGCCATGCTCCCGGAAGGCCACCCGGATCTCGCGTAACGCACCGGAAAGTGCGGGTGATGGTACCCGGATGTGCGCATGAGGCGCCTGTTGAAGCAGGCTGTAATCCGGGTGTAGAAAACGGATCAAGAAAGCACGTTAATGGTTAATTCCTCCGGGGCGGGAGGGGTGATTGTGATGATTGAGCGGCATTTGCGGGTAATTGCGCCCGGAGGCGCGGCCGGGAGGGGAGGCGCGGAGCGGGGGCCCGCGTCTCCCCGCAGGGCCCAGGATCTGGCCGCTCTCCGGGCGCTGGCCGAGTGCAGTGAGCTGGCGTCGGCGGTCTCCGGGCTGGCCGGCCCGGACGGCAGGCCGCTCCCGGCCGGCCCGGCCGGTGAACTGGCCCGTGAGATCGCCCGGGCGCTGGTCGAGGCGGGCTTCGCGGTGCACCGCTGTGCGGGCTGGGATCCGCAGCGCCGGGTCGGCGGCGTATGCGTGCGGCCGGTCCCCGTCCGCGCCGATCCGGCGGCCGCGGGCGGGGTGATGGTGAGCTGGGCGGTGCACGACCTGCTGGCGCTGGACCCCGCCCGCGAGGCGGCGGGTGAAGCCACACGGGAGATCATGAACATGGCGCTCGCCGAGATGCTGTTCACCCTGGGATACGCGATCCAGCCGTTCGGGACCAGCGGGGTCTGGATGGCGACCGGCCGCCGGGCGGAACAGCAGGCCTAAGGCGCGGCCACCGGACCTGCCTTAGCCGCAGTCGGATGCGCCGGGCGCATGGACCGGCCCGGAACCGAGCGCCTGCAAGACCATGGCGGTGACGGCCGGGTTGGTCGGCAGCTGGGAGTGGCTGACCCGCACGGCCGGGCACACCGACTGGATGGGCACGTTGAGCGCCCCGGCCAGCCGCGCGGAATCCGGCGGGGTGACGGTCTGGTCGTCGGTGGTCCACAGGGACAGCCACCGAGGCCGGGCGGGCACGGCGGTCGCATCCAGCCGGGTGAGCAGGCTGCTCCCCGGGACCAGCTGCTGGCACGCGACCGGGCACGCGCCGGGCAGGAACGCCGTGGCCGCGGAGGCCAGCTGGGTGCCGTGGAACGGGGAGCCCAGGGTGATGACCCGCCGGGCCTTGTGCGGGCCGCCGTCCTGCCGGGCCCACACCAGGGTGGCGACTCCGCCCGCCGAGTAGCCGATCACGTCCACCGACGGCGCGCCCCGGCTCAGAGCCCGGTTGACCGCGGCGTTCAGCACGCCCGCGTCGGCGATCAGGCTGCCGGTGCCCTTACCGGGCAGGTGCAGGACGGTGGCCACCCGTCCGCCTGCCCGGATCCGGCGGGCCAGCACCGACAGCGACCCGGTGCTCCCGCCGTACCCGGGGACCAGCAGCACCGGGCCGGGACGGTCCTGCGCCGGGGGGCCGGCCGCCGGGGGAGCCTGGCTGGCGCTCCCGCCCGAGCCGAGCAGGCTGGCCACCACGGCCACCACCACGATGACGGCCGCTATCGAGGTCAGGACGACCACGAAGAGGCGGCGCCGGGGGGAAAGGCGGCGCAAGCCGAGCATTACCCGGCCCGGCCCGGCCGGTGCTGGTGAGTCGGCGACGGGCCCATAGCTGCCACGGTACGTCTCAGCGCAAGGTGGCCGGGCCAGCCCGCGCGCCGGTAGCCGAGGCGGACAGTGACCGCCGATCGCGCGGCCGCCAGGCTCCGGCCTCGGCGGCGGCCAGGAAACGGTCCACCGCCTCGTTGAACAGGTGCGGCTCCTCCAGGTTGGCGGTGTGCCCGGTGCGCGGCAGCACGGCCAGGCCCGCGGTGGGGATCGTGCGCTTGAGCATCAGCGCCACGTCCAGGCAGCTGTCGTCCTCGTCGCCGGCCAGCACCAGCAGCGGGGTGGCGATCCGGGCCAGCTCGTCGCGCAGCGCGTACAGCGACGGGCGGCCCGCCTGGACGCCGCGCATGGTCAGCGCGGACCCCAGCGCCGAGTGCCCGGCCAGCGCGTCCGCGAACTCGGCCCAGCCGCGCGGGTTCTTGTTCTGGAACTGCACCCGGGCCGGCCCCAGCGCGTACCAGCTGGCGACCTGCTCGGACCCATCGGCCTCGAATGCCGCCGCGATCGCCTCGCACTCGGCGCGGAACGCCGCCTGCCGCTCGGGGGCCGCACCGTAGCCGGCCCCGGCCGCCACCGTGGACAGCACCCGGTCCGGATGCCGGAGCGTCAGGTGCACGGCGGCGAAGCCGCCCATGGACAGGCCGGCCACGTGCGCGGCCGGGATGCCCAGCCCGTCCAGCACGGCGACCGCGTCGGCCACCGCCCGCTCCTGGGAGTAGGCGGCCGGGTCCGCGGGCACCTCGGACGGCGGGTAGCCGCGCGCCGCGTAGGTCACGCACCGGTAGCGGGCCGAGAAGAACCGGACCTGCGGCTCCCAGCTCCGGTGATCACCCGCGAACTCGTGCAGGAACAGCAGCGGGGTGCCCCGGCCCGTGCTCTCGGCGTGCAGGCTGACCCCGTCGCCCGTGGTAATGCCCGTGGTGGAAGTGCCGGTGATGGTCGTCATGGGCTCCCCATGATGTGCTGGTACGTGCCCGCCGCCGCGGCCGCGGGATCGCCGGCCCGGAGCGCGGCCAGGATCTCGTCGTGCTGGCGGGCCGACTCCGCGTGCGTGCGGGCCACCTTCGGGCCGCCGTGCAGCGACGCCCACAGCAGCCGCATCAGCGACAGCAGCAGCGGGCTGCGCGCGTACTCGTACACGGTGAAATGGAACTCCCGGTTCAGGCCGGCGTAACGCGGGTCGCCCTGCCCGCTGGGTTCGGCGCCGAGCGCCCGCATCTCGTCGTTCAGCTCCTTCAGCCGGGCCAGGCCGGCCGCGTCGATCTTGCGGGCGGCCAGCGACGCGCCGAGCGACTCCAGCGCCGCGCGGATCTGGAAGTTCTCCTCGACGGGCCCGTCGTCCGGCTCCACCACGGTGAACCCGCGGTGGGTGTCGCCGATCACCAGGCCCTCGGACTCCAGCCGCCGCATCGCCTCCCGCACCGGCGTCTGGCTGACCTGGAACCGCTGGGCCAGGTCCCGCTGCCGGAGCTGCTCGCCCGCGGGCAGCTCCCCCGTGATGATCTGCTCCCGGATGAGCGCGGCCACCATGTCCGTCTTGCTCACGTAGCCCGGCCCGGGGATGACCCGGCCCGGCTGGCTGCCCTCACTCTGGCTGCCCGCGCTCGGCATGCCCGTACTGGCCGTGGTCATCTGCCGCCTCCGTTAGTGGCGAGTTCCTGCACCCGGGCCGGGGTGAGGGGCAGCCGCCCGACGCTGCCCGGCAGGCCCAGCGCATCCCGCACCGCGCTGGCCAGCACGGCGCCAGCCGCGGACACCCCGCCCTCGCCCGCCCCGCGCACGCCCAGCGGGTTGCCCGGGGCGGGTGAGTCCTGGGTGATCAGCACGTCGATCGGCGGCACCTCCGCCGCGGTCGGCATCCGGTAATCCATGAAGGTGGCCGACTGCGGCTGCCCGTTCTCGTCGTAGCAGAACTCCTCGAGCAGCGCGCCGCCGATGCCCTGGGCCGCCCCGCCGCGCAGCTGGCCGGCCACCAGCGCCGGGTTGACCGCCCGCCCGACCTCGTAGGCGACCAGGTAGCGCAGGACCTGGACCCCGCCGGTGCCCGGGTCGACGTCGACCACGGCGAGGTGCACCCCGTACGGGTAGGTCATGTGCGCCACCTCGAAACGGCGCCGTGCGGACAGCCCGGCCGGCTCCCCGGGCCGCAGGTACGGGCTGGCCGGGGCGGTGGCCATGGCCACCTCGGCCAGCGTCACGGCCGCGCCGGGATCACCGCGGACGCTGATCCGGCCGTGCTCGCTGACCAGGTCACCCGGGGCGGCCTCCAGCATCCGCGCCGCGACCTCCGCGGCCCGGTCCCGGACCGCGCCCGCCGCCGCGTGCACCGCGCTGCCCGCCACCACCGTGGACCGCGACGCCCACGACCCGCCGCCGAACGGCTGCCGCTCGGTGTCCCCGTTGACCACGCTCACCTGGTCCGGGTCCACCCCCAGCGCGTCCGCGGCGATCTGGGCCAGCACCGTCTCGATGCCCTGGCCCAGCGACGTGCCGCCGGAGAACACGTGCACCGCCCCGGTCCGGCTGACCACCACGTCGGCGGTCTCCTGCGGGCCGAGCCCGCTCTTCTCCAGGAACGCAGCCACGCCCAGCCCGCGCAGCCGGCCCGCCCGGCGGCCCTGCTCCACCTCGCCGGGGTACCCGAGCCGGTCCGCTTCCGCCTGGGCCGCCGCCAGCAGCGCGGGGTAGTCGCCGGCGTCCAGCACCACATCCGTGCCCAGGGTGCTCATCGAGCGCTGGAGCGGCAGTTCGTCGGCGCGAAGGAGGTTCCGTGAGCGAATTTCGTTGCGGCTGATTTTTAGCTGGTGCGCGGCCACGTCGAGCAGCTGCTCGCGCGCGGTGCTGCCCTCGAACCGGCCGGGCGCCCGGTACGTGCCGCACGGGGTCTTGCTGGTCAGCACCACCCGGACCCGGCCGCGGTAGGCGGGGATCCGGTACGGGCCGGGCAGCATGGCCACGGTCAGCTCGGGCACGATGATCCCGTGGGTGCGGCAGTACGCCCCGTTGTCGTGCACCACGTCGTCGCGCAGCCCCAGGATCCGGCCGCTGGTGTCGAAGGCCGCGGCGATCCGGTGGGCCTGCTGCCGGGAGTGGTTCACCGCGACCAGGTGCTCGCCGCGGTCCTCGACCCACATCACCGGCCGCCGCAGCGTCCGGGCCAGCCACGGGACCAGGAAGTCCTCCGGGTAGAACTCCCCCCGCGCACCGAACCCGCCGCCCGCGTCCACCGCGTGCACGTGGATCAGGGTCTCGTCCATGCCGAGCAGCGAGGCCAGCAGGTCCCGGTTGAACACCGGCACCTTGGTCATCCCGAAGATCGACAGCCCGCCGGTGGCCGGGTCGGGATCGGCGAGCAGGGCCCGCGGCTCCAGCGGGACCGCGCCGTGCCGCCCGATCTCCACCTCGATCTCCACGATCCGGTCGGCCGTGGCGAACGCCCCGGCCACGTCCCCGTAACCCAGGGTGAAGTCGGCGGCCACGTTTCCGCCCGGGAACAGCCGCGGGGCGTCCGGGCCGGCGGCCGCCGCGGCGTCCAGCACCGCGGGCGCCTCGTCGATGTCGGCGTCCACCAGCTCGGCGGCGTCCTCGGCCGCGTACGGGTCCCCGGCGACCACCACGGCCACCGGCTCGCCCACGTACCGCACCGTGTCCGCGGCCAGCACCGGCTGCAGGTAGCCGCGCAGGTCGGCGTCCTGGACCTGGAGCCGGACCGGGATGGCCAGCCCCGGCGGCAGGCTGGCCGCGGTGACCACCGTCACCACGCCGTCCGCCCGGGCGGCGCAGGCGGTATCGACCGAGCGGAGCCGGCCGTGGGCCACCGGGGAGCGCACCACCCGGGCCCACAGCTGGCCCGGCCGGGCGAAGTCGCCGCCGAACCGGCCCAGGCCGCGCAGCAGCCGGGGGTCTTCCTTCCGGGGAATACTCGTGCCGATGGTCACGGCATCTCCATGGCCTGCCGCCGCCGGGCGGTCTCCAGGACGGCCTCGACGATGCCCTGGTAACCGGTGCACCGGCACAGGTTCGCCGCGACCACCTCGCGGATCCGCTGCTCGCTGGGCTCGCCGCCGTCACCGCGGCCGGCCTGCTGCTCGGCCAGGTAGCCCTCGGCCAGCATCAGGAACCCGGGCGTGCAGAACCCGCACTGGAGGCCGTGCCGGTCGCTGAACGCCTGCTGCAGATCCGACAGGTCGTCCCCGTCGGCCAGGCCCTCGACCGTGGCGATGTCCTGCCCGTCCGCCTGCACCCCGAACATCAGGCAGGCCCGGGCGGGCACGCCGCCGACCAGCACCGTGCAGGCCCCGCAGATGCCGTGCTCACAGCCCAGGTGAGTGCCGGTATAGCCGAGGTCATGCCGGAGCATGTCGGCCAGGGTCCGCCTTGATTCCACGGCCAGCTCGTGCTCCCGGCCGTTCACCCGGACCCGGATCAGGTGCGTGTCCTTCATCCGGCGCTCCGTTCGGCCAGTGGTTCCGGGGCGAAGAGTGCCGCGTGGATGTCCCAGGGGCGCACGGGAATGTGGTCAATGCCGCGGCCGGGCCCGGAATCCCGGAGCGCGTCATTGATCGCGTTGAGCACGGCGGCCGGGGCGCCGATGGTGCCGCCCTCGCCCATCCCCTTGGCCCCGGTCTCGCTGAACGCGGACGGGGTCTCCAGGTGGACGACCTCGATGGGGCAGATCTCCGCCGCGGTCGGGGCCAGGTAGTCGATCAGGGTGGCGCTGCCCGGCTGCCCGTCCTGGTCGTAGCAGACCTGCTCCAGCAGCGCGGCGGCCACGCCCTGGGTCACCCCGCCGCGGACCTGCCCGTCCACGATCACCGGGTTGATCACCACCCCGCAGTCCTCCACCACCAGGTAGCGGCGGAGCCGGATCTCGCCGGTGCCCGGGTCGATGGCGACCAGGACCGCGTGGCAGGCGTTGGAGAACGTGCCCGGCGGGTCGAACGACTCGCGCGCCTCGAGCCCGTACCGCAGCCCCTCCGGCAGCCGGTGGGCCTGGAAGTGCACGATCCGGGCCAGCTCGCTGAGGGGGACGGCGGCGTTCGCGTCCCCGCGGACCCGGGCCGCGCCCTCGGCCAGCTCGATGTCGGCCGCGCTGGCCTCGAGCAGGCTGGCGGCCACCTGGCGGAGCTGGGCGGCGACGCCGTCCGCGGCCCGGCGGGCCGCGCCGCCGCCGATCACGATCGAGCGGCTGCCCCAGGTGCCCCAGCCGTAGGCGGCCAGGTCGGTGTCACCCTGCCGGAGCCGGACCTGGCCGGGATGCACGCCGAGCCGGTCCGCCACGATCTGGGCGAACGTGGTCTCGTGGCCCTGGCCGTGCCCGCAGGTCCCGGTGGTCACGACGACCTCGCCGGAGGGATCCATCCGGACCACGGCCGTGTCGTAGCCGGGGGTCATCCGCATCCGCCGCTGCGACATCGTGGGAGTGCCGTAGGCGGTCCGCTCGGAGAAACACGAGTAGCCGATGCCGGCCAGCAGGCCGCCGGCCCGCAGCCGGTCCCGCTCGCCGGGCCAGCCCGCCTCGGTGACCCGTTTCTCGGCCAGGTCGAGGGATTCTGCGTAGCTGCCCTCGTCGTAGGTGATCCCGTTGCAGCTGGTGTAGGGGAACTCGCCGGGGCTGATCATGTTCCGGCGGCGGACCGCCAGCGGGTCCAGCCCCAGCTCCCGGGCCGCCTTCTCCATGACGCGCTCCATGACCAGCACCAGCTGCGGCCGGGACACCCCGCGGTAGGGCGCGGTGGGCGCCTTGTGGGTGGCGATCGCGCGGCCCCGGGCCCGGTAGGCGGGCACCTTGTAGATGCCGGGCAGCTCGGTGGCCGCCATCAGCGGCTCGACCGCGCAGGTGAACGGGAACGCGGAGTACGCGCCCACGTCGCAGTCGATCTCGGCGCCCAGGCCGAGGATGCGGCCGTCCGGCCCGAACGCGGCCCGGACCTGGTACCGCTGCTCGTGGCCGTGGAACGAGGCGGTCAGGTTCTCCTGCCGGTCCTCCACCCAGCGGACCGGGCGGCGCAGCCGCATCGCGATCCCGGCCAGGGTGACCTCCTCCCGGCCGGCCACGCACTTCAGCCCGAAACCCCCGCCCACGTCCGGGGCGATCACCCGGACCCGGTGCTCGGCCACGCCGAACGCCTGGGCCACCGCCGACCGGACCTGATGCGGGACCTGGGTCGAGACGTGCATGACGACCTGCTGGTCCCGCTCGTCCCACTCGGCCAGGCAAGCCCGGCCCTCCATCGGCAGGGCGGCCAGCCGGCCGCTGCGCACGGTCGCGGTGACCACCGCCGGTGCCGCGGCGAAGATGCCGTCTAGCCGGTCGTCGTCGAACATGGTCAGGTTGACCAGGCAGTTGCCGGGCGCCTGCTCGTGCACCCGGGCCGCGCCCGGCGCGGCGGCGGCATCCAGGCTGGCCACCACGGGCTGCGGGGACCAGTCCACGTTGACCAGCTCGATCGCGTCCTCGGCCGTGTACGGATCCTCCGCGAGCACCACGGCCACCGGCTCGCCGACGTGCCGGACCTGGCCGATGGCGAGCAACGGCAACGGGGTCGGCACGAACTCCGGCCGTTCCAGCAGGGCCAGCAGGGCCGGGTCACCCAGGTCCGCGGCGGTGAACGTGGTTATCACGCCGGGCAGGGCCAGGGCGGCGGAGGTATCGATGGAGCCCAGGGCCGCGGCCGCGAACGGGCTGCGCACGAACGCCGCGTGCAGCATCCCGGTCCGGGTCAGGTCGCCGGTGAACTTGCCCCGGCCGAGCAGCATCCGCCGGTCCTGGGTGCGGGGCACGGGCGCGCCCACCCAGGTCATGGTGCTGCGGCCGCTTCGGTAAGGGCGCGCTCCACCAGGGTGGCAGCCAGCTTCTTGCGGTACGCGGGGCCGCCGTGCCCGTCCGCGGGCGGGTCGATCTGGGCCGCGGCCAGCTCTCCGGCGGCCCGCCAGGTGGCGGCGGCTGCGGGCTGGCCGCCCAGGCCCGCGGTGTCCACCACGAACGGCAGCGGGCCCACCCCGCCGAGGACCACGCGGACCGAGCGGCACGCCACCGCCGGGCCGGGCGGCCCGGTGTCCCCCAGGTCCACCGACACGGCCGCGGCCACGACGGCGAAGTCCCCCTGGCGCTGGGCGAACTCGGTCAGCGTGGCGTGCCGGGCGGCCCGCGGGAAGTGCAGTTCCGTGATCATCTCGTCGGGCTCCGCGGTGGTGGTGTAGAAGCCCTCGAAGAACTCGCTGACCGGGACGGTGCGGGCGCCGGCTGGCCCGGCCAGCACCACGTTGGCCTCGAGCAGCACGGCCAGCAGGCACCACTCGGCGGCCGGGTCGGCATGCGCGATGCTGCCGCCGAACGTGCCCCGGGCCCGGATCGGGTAGTGCCCGATCCACCGGGCTGCCCGGGGCAGCACGCCGAACCCGTCCAGCACCGCGGGGTCACGGCACAGTTCCACGGCGCGGTGCCGGGTCAGCGCGCCGATCCGCAGGCCGTCCGGCCCGGCCCGGAGGTACTCGAGGCCGGGGATCCGGGTCACGTCCACCAGCGCGTCGGGGCGGGCCAGCCGGAAGTTCATCATCGGGACCAGGCTCTGCCCGCCCGCCAGGATCTTCGCCCCGTCTCCGAGCTCGGCCAGCCTCGCCACGGTCTCGGGCACGGAGTGGGTGCGGTAGTAGCTGAACGGGGCGGGCTTCAACTGGCCTCCTCCCGGGGCTGCTCCCCTCCCGGGGGAGCCACTCGTCCTGCTCCCCTCCGGGGGAGCCGCTCATCCTGCTCCCCTCCCGGGGAGCTACTCCGAACTCCCTCCCGGGGAGCCACTCCGATTTGGTATACCATATGTCAAGGACGCCGCTGAGGGCGCTTGGCCAGGAGTTGCCGATGCTGCACCCGTCTGTCCTGGTCCAGCCGGGCCCGGCCGGGTCGGCGCCGCCCGGATTCCTCTCGGTGCGGCTGGACCGCCCCGAGCGCCGCAATGCGCTCGACGCGGGCATGACCCGCGCCCTGCTGGACATCTTCCGCGCCGACCCCACCGTCCCCGTGCTGATCGAGAGCACCGGCCCCGGCGCGTTCTGTGCCGGCGCTGACCTGAGCCTGCCGGACCGCGAGCGGGCCGTGGTCTCCGACCTGCTGTACGAGACTTACGAGGCCATGGTCACCCGGGCCGGCCCGGTCATCGCGGTGGTCGAAGGGCCGGCCGTCGGTGGCGGCGCGCAGCTCGCCGGGGCCGCCGACCTGCGCGTCGCCGGGCCGCGCGCCCGGTTCCGCTGGACCGGCCCGCCCGGCCGCGACCTGGCCGTGGGGGCCTGGCTGCTGCCCGGGCTGATCGGCCGGGGAGCCGCCCTGGAGCTGACCCTGACCGGCCGCTGGGTCGAGGCCGGGGAGGCCTTGCGCCTGGGCCTGGTGAACCGGGTCGAGGACGAGCCGGGCAAGGTCGCCGCGGAGCTGGCCGGGGACCTGCTGGCTCGGGGGCCGGGGGTGGCCGGCCCCGTGAAGCTGATCGCGTCGGCGGGTGGGCTGCTGGAACGCTTGCGGGCCGAGCGCGACGCCAACCGGGCGGCGTGGAGTGGCGCGTGACGGATGGGAGCGGGACGGACGCGGGAGTGACGGCCTGGAGTTCGGCCGGCGCGTGGAGCCGCCACGGGTGGCGCATTCACGGGGCCGACCCCGGTTCCGGCGGGCTCAGCCCCTGGCCGGCCGCGGCCCCGGCCGGGACCGGCATCGCGGCCCCGGGCCCGGCGACCATCCCGGACCTGGCCGCCGCATCGGCGCGCCGGGTTCCGGACCGGGTCGCGGTGAGCGTGGACGGCCAGCCGGTCAGCCACGGGCGGCTGGATGCGGAGGCCCGGCAGGCCGCCGCGTGGCTAGGGGCCCGGCTGGCCCCGGGGGAGCGGATGCTGCTGGCCGCCGGCTCGAGCCTCGGCTTCCTGCGCTGGTACCTCGGGGCGCTCCGCGCTGGTGTGGTCGTGGTGCTGGCCAACCCCGGCTACACCGCCGCTGAACTGGAGCACCTGGTCGCTGACTCCGGTGCGCGGCTTGCGGTGGCGGACCCCGGCCCGGCCCAGCGGCTGGCCACGGTGACCAGGCTGGCGGGGCTGGAGATCGTGGCGGCCGGGGATTTCCCCGGCGACGTGCCGGGGGAGACCTCCGGGGCGCCCCCTTCGGGAGAGACCTCCGGGGTGCCCCCCTCGGCGGAGGACATCGCGCTGCTCGCCTACACCTCCGGCACCACCGGGCGCCCGAAGGGGGTGCCGCTGACCCATCGGCAGCTGGCCGCCTCCATCCAGGGTGCCATGGCCGCCTGGCGGTGGACCGACGCTGACGTGCTGGTGCACGCCCTGCCGCTGTTCCACCAGCACGGCCTGGGCGGCGTGCACGCCACGCTGATCGCCGGGTCCAGTGCGCACCTGTTGTCCAGGTTCGACCCCGCCGAGCTCATCGCCACGGTGCGGGCCAAAGGCGCCACCGTGCTGTTCGGCGTGCCCGCCAGCTACCAGGCTCTTCAGGAAGCGTCCGACGGGCCGCTACTCCTGGGGAGCCTCCGCTTCGCGGTCTGCGGCTCCGCCCCGCTGAGCCCGGCCCTCGCCGCCCGGTTGCCCCGGCTGCTGGGCCAGTTGCCACTGATCCGTTACGGGACGACGGAATCCGGGCTCGACGTGTCGAACCCGCTCGGTGCGGCCCAACCGGACACCGTCGGCGTGCCGCTGCCCGGGGTCGAGTGCCGGGTCTGGGCCATGGACCAAGAAGCGCGGCCCGGCACGGACGGCGAGATCCAGGTGCGCGGCCCGCAGGTGTTCGCCGGGTACTGGCACGACGACCAGGCCACCGCGGCGGCCTTCACGCCGGACGGCTGGTTCCGCACCGGTGACATCGGGATCATCGACCCGGCCACCGGCCACCTGGTCATCCGAGGGCGGATCAAGGAGCTGATCATCAGCGGCGGGCTGAACGTCTATCCCCGTGAGGTCGAGATCGTGCTGGAGCGCCACCCGTCGGTGGCCGAAGCGGCGGTCGCGGGACTGCCCCACCCGCGCTGGGGTGAGCAGGTGACCGCCTGGGTCGTGCCACACCCCGGAGCCACGGTCAGCCAGGCCGAACTGATGGCCCACGCGAGGACGCTGCTGGCCGCCTACAAGTGCCCGAAAGAGGTGTTCGCCCTCGCCGCGCTGCCCCGCAACCAGCTTGGCAAACTGAACCGGGCCGTCCTCACCGCCGCGGCTGGCCACCCCCCCGATGCCCCACCCCCATAACGACCGGCGCCCGTCCCGGCCCCTCCGGTCCCGGTCCCGGCCCGGGCAGGATCCGCTGACCTTTCACGCTGAACGTTCGCCCCAATCGGGCAAATTACCCCGCCGGGCGCACGTTGGGCGTGAAATGTCGGCGGGGCACATGATCAATCGGCGGCGGCACATGATCGATGTGACTGGTGATGCGGGTGGTGCGTTGGCTGGAGGGGACACCCGGGTGGGCGGGGACCCCGGCCCGCCGGGGCCTGAGGCAGCCGTCCAGGTCGCCCCGGTACCCGTCCAGTAGTGCCCCAGTACCGCCCCCGGTGCGGTGCCGATACGCCCCCGGTACCGGCACCGGCCCCGGCACCGGCACCGGTACCACCCCAGTACCGCCCCCCGGTGCGGCGCCGGTACCGGGCCTGGGTACCGCGCCGGGCCGGGCCGCCCGCAGAGGGCCTTCAGCGATAAGTCCGTCATATCCGGCCAGGCCACGAGCCTTCCGCCAAACTGATATTTGGTATACCATCCTGCCAGCACGCGGCCCGGAAGCGCCCAGCCAGGGCATGCACAGCGCCACAGGCGCGTTGGAGTGCTTTGACAGGCATGACCGCGACAGCGTTACCGCAACGGCGTTACGGCTTGCCCGTGCCTGGCGGCCTGGCCGGCCCGCGCACGGCGGAAGGGGTCTGCGGTGGATCTTCAGCTGGACGGAAAGGTGGCCCTGGTCACCGGGGCCAGCAAGGGCATCGGCCGTCACGTCGCTGAGCATCTCGCCGCCGAAGGCGCCAATGTGGCCATTACCGCGCGGACGGCCGCACCGCTCGAGGTCACGGCCAAGGAAATCCAGGCCGCCACCGGGCGGCCGGTAGTGGCGCTGGCCGGTGACATGAGCGTGACCGCCGACGTGGAGCGCTGCGTGGCCGCCACCGAGGACCACCTCGGCCCCATCGACATCCTGGTGACCTGCGCGGGCAGCTCGCCCGGCGGGTTGCTGGAGGACCTGACCGAAGAACAGTGGATGGCCAGCCTGAACCTCAAATTCATGGGCTACGTCCGCTCGGTCCGGGCCGTCATCGGGCAGATGCGGGAGCGGGGCTCCGGCTCGATCGTCCTGGTCGTGGGCAACGACGGCCTTAAGCCCAGCTACTGGGAGATGACCGCGGGCGCGGCGAACGCGGCGGACATCAACTTCGCGTCGTCGGTCGCCGAGCAGTACGGCCGCTACGGCGTGCGGATCAACACGGTGAATCCGGGGCCGGTGAACACGGACCGGTGGGACACGCTGGAGAAGGCCTTCGCCCGGGATAAGGGCGTCTCCCAGGACCGGGCTCACGAGCTTGCGCAGGAGTCGATCCCGTTCGGCCGGATCTGCGAGCCGTCCGAGGTCGCCGCGCTGGTCACGTTCCTCGCCTCGCCGCGGGCCAGCTTCATGAACGGGGCCCACATCCCGGTGGACGGGGCCCAGCGCAAAGCGATCATGGACCGCTAGGGGCGCGGCTGTGCAGCTCACCAGCGCGATCCGTATCGGCCGGCCTGCCCCGGAGGTGCTGGACGCGCTTCTCGACGCCGGGACAGTGGCCGCCTGCCTGCCCGGCAGCCGCCTCATCGGCGAGGTCGCCGACAGCACCTACGCCGGGGAACTGCACCTGCGGATCGGCCCGAAGCAGGCCGTGTACACGGGCACCGTGCGCCTCGCCAACGCCGACCGGGACGCGGGCACCGCCACCCTGCACGCATCCGGGTGGGAGCGCGGCGGCCAGGGCCGGGCCGACGCCAGCGTGACCCTGCGGGTGGAATCCCGCGGGGCCGGCACCCGGGTGCTGATCAGCGCCGACCTGATGATCCAGGGTCAGGTGGCCACCTACGCCCCGGGCGCGATCGGCCACGTCGGCCAGCGCCTGGTCGAGGAGTTCGCCGGCAACGTCGAGCAACTGCTCGCCACCCAGGCCGGGGCGGGTCCGGTCACCACGGGCCCGGCCCGTCCAGCCCCGCAACCCCCCCGGGTCAACCGGAGGGTGATCGCCGCCTCGGCGCTGCTGCTGGCCGGCGGTGCCCTGGCGGCCGGTGCGCTGGCCGCCGTGGCGGTGTGGCGGCGCCGCCATCCGGGGCTGTCCCTACCCTCCGATTCCCTCTGGTACTTCTCGCACGAAGGGGCACGTCATGGCTAACCCGACGACCGATGGCCCAACGAGCGGTGGCGCTGCGCCTGAGCTGAAACCGCTGCAGATCGAGGCCAACGGCATCAACGTCATCACGGACGCCGAGCGCAAGGGTCACCCGCGCGACCTGTTCTGGCCCTGGTTCGCGGCCAACGTCTCGGTCCTCGGCCTGGGCTACGGCGCGTTCGTGCTCGGCTTCGGCGTCTCCTTCTGGCAGGCGATCGCACTCGGGCTGATCGGGATCATCGTCTCGTTCCTGCTCTGCGGGTTCATCGCGGTGGCGGGCAAGCGGGGCTCGGCGCCGACCATGGTGCTGGGCCGGGCCGCGTTCGGGATCACCGGCAACAAGCTCCCGTCGCTCATCTCCTGGCTGCTCACGGTGGGCTGGGAGACCGTGCTGATCATCCTGGCCACGCTGGCCACCGCGACCGTGTTCGAGCGGCTGGGCTGGGGCGGCGGCACCGGGGTCAAGGTGATCGCGCTGATCGTGGTGAGCGCGCTGACCGTGACCGGCGGGGTGATGGGCTTCGACCTGATCATGCGCATGCAGTCGGTGATCACCTGGGTCACCGGGGTGCTGACCGTGGTGTTCATCGCGCTGGTCGCCGACAAGATCCACTGGCACACGGTGTCCGCGATCCCGGCCGGGTCGCCGCAGAAGTTCATCGGCGCGCTGGTGTTCGTGATGACCGGGTTCGGGCTGGGCTGGGTGAACGCGGCCGCGGACTACTCCCGCTACCTGCCGCGCCGCTCCTCGGGCCGCGGCGTCATCGGCTGGACCACGTTCGGCTCGTCCATCGCGCCGATCTTCCTGCTGGCCTTCGGCCTGCTGCTGGCGGGCTCCTCGGCGAAGCTGAGCAGCGCGATCGGCGCGGACCCGGTCGGCGCGCTGACCACGCTGCTGCCCACCTGGTTCCTGGTCCCGTTCGCGATCGTGGCGGTGCTCGGCCTGGTCGGCGGGTCGGTGCTGGACATTTACTCTTCCGGCCTGGCGCTCCTGACCCTCGGGGTGCGCATCCCGCGGTACGCCGCCGCCCTCATCGACGGGACCGTGATGGTGCTGGGCACGATCTACGTGGTGTTCGTGGCGCACAACTTCCTGATCCAGTTCGAGGGGTTCCTGATCACGCTGGGCGTGCCGATCGCCGCCTGGTGCGGAATCATGCTGGCCGACATCATGCTGCGCCGGAAGGACTACGCCGAGCCCGAGCTGTACGACCCGCGCGGCCGCTACGGTGACATCCGGCTGGCCCCGCTGGCCATCATCGTGGTCGCCACCGGGATTGGCTGGGGCCTGGTTACCAACCTCAACGCGAGCTGGCTCACCTGGCAGGGCTACCTGCTCGGCCCGCTCGGCCTGGGCGGCAAGTCCGGCGCATGGGCCTTCGCGAACCTGGGCGTGCTGGTCGCGCTGGTCATCGGGTTCGTCGCGGGATGGGCGCTGGACGCCGCGCCGGTGCGGGCCCAGGAGTCGTCTCCGACCCTCGCCCCGGCGACGACTGGGTGAGTACGCCGCGCGGCTGCCTGGCCGTCATCGACATGCAGCGGGTGTTCGGCGAGCCGGGCAGCCCCTGGCTGGCGCCGCGGTTCGGCGAGATCATCAAGCCGGTCCGCGATCTGGTCACGGCGTTCCAGCCCGACGTGGTGTTCACCCGGTTCATCGCCCCCGCCGCCCCGGCGGGCGCATGGCGGGGCTACTACGAGGCCTGGCCGTTCGCGCTCCAGCCGCCGGACGCCCGGATCTGGGAGCTGGTGGACGACGTCCCCGTGGGCGCCGGGGCCACGGTGGACGCGACCACGTTCAGCAAATGGGGCCCGGAGCTGGCCGCCCGCGTCAACGAGGCGGCCCGTGAAGGCCAGGGGAACAGGCTCGTGCTGGCCGGGGTGTCCACCGACTGCTGCGTGCTGTCCACCGCGGTGGCCGCGGCCGACGCGGGCGTCGCGGTCCAGGTCGTCGCCGACGCGTGCGCCGGCGTGGACGACGACAGCCACCAGAAGGCGCTGGACATCCTCCGGCTGTACGCCCCGCTGGTCGAGGTCGTGACGCTGGATGATGTCCTGGCCCGATGACCGCGGGGCCGCTCGCTGACCGCGCGGCCGGCGCGCTGTACGGGCTGGCCGTGGGCGACGCGCTCGGCATGCCCACCGAGTCGCTGCCCCGTCCGGAGATCGTGGCCCGCTACGGCCCGCTGCTGGAGGAGTTCCAGCCGGGTGCGCCCGACCAGCCGCTCGCCCCGGGGCTGCCCGCCGGGACCGTCACCGACGACACCGAGCAGGCGCTGCTGCTCGCGGACCTGATCATCGAGGGGGACGGGGCGGTCGACGAGGCGGAGTTCGCCCGCCGCCTGCTCGCCTGGGAGGACGGCATGCGGGCCCGCGGCTCGCTGAGCCTGCTCGGCCCGTCAACCAAGCGGGCCCTGTCCGCGCTGCTCGCCGGGACCAGCCTGGACGAGACCGGCCGCTCCGGCACCACCAACGGCGCGGCCATGCGCATCACCCCGGTCGGCGTGGCCACCCCCGCCGGGGATCGGGGCCTGCTGACCGACCGGGTGGTCGCGGCCAGCCGGGTCACGCACAACACCGGCGTCGCGCTGGCCGGGGCGGCCGCGGTCGCCGCGGCGGTCAGCGCCGGGGTGGCCGGCGGGGCGGTGCCGGACGCGATCGGGGCGGCCGTGTCCGCCGCCGGCCGGGCCGTGGGCCGCGGTCACTGGGTGGCGGCCGCCGACGTGGCGGCCCGGATCAGCTGGGCCACCGGGCTCACCGCCGGGCGGCCCCCGGGCGAGGTGCTGGACCTGGTGTACACGCTGGTCGGCACGAGCCTGGCCACCCAGGAGTCGGTGCCCGCCGCGTTCGCCCTGCTGGCCGCCGCCCCGGACGACCCCTGGCTGGCCTGCCGGATGGCGGCGTCGGCCGGCGGGGACTGCGACACGATCGCCGCGATCACCGGCGCGATCGGTGGCGCCTGCCACGGTGTGTCGGCCTTCCCGGAGCAGGCCCGGGCCACGGTCAGCGCGGTCAACGGGCTGCGGCTGGATCAGGTGGCGGCCGGGCTTCTCGCGGTGCGCGGCTCGTGACCATCCAGCGGCTTCTGTACCTCGGCAACGTCGTGGTGGACATCGTGCTGGACGTCCCGGCGCTGCCCGGGCCGCGGTGGCGACGTGCTGGCCCGCGGGTCCCGGCTTGCCCCGGGCGGCGGGTTCAACGTGATGGCCGCCGCGGCCCGGCAGGGCCTGCCCGTGGCCTACGCGGGGGCGCACGGCACCGGGCCGTTCGGCGACCTGGCCCGCGCTGGCCTGGCCGCCGAGGGCATCGAGGTGCTCCAGCCAGCGCAGCCGGACCTGGACACCGGCTTCGTGGTCAGCATGGTGGACGACACGGCCGAGCGGACGTTCGTGACCAGCTCCGGCGCGGAGGCCACGCTGACCGCGGCCGGCCTGTCCGGCGTGACCGCCCGCCCCGGCGACGCGGCCGGCCTGTCCGGCTACAGCCTGGTGCACCGCAGTAACCGCGGCGCGCTGCTCGGCTGGCTGCCCCGGCTGCCCGCCGCGACCACGGTGGTGTTCGACCCCGGGCCGCTGGTCACGTCCATCCCCCCCGACGCACTCGACCAGGTGCTGCGCCGGGCCGACTGGCTGACCTGCAATGCGCGCGAGGCCGCCGCGCTGACCGGGGAGGACTGCCCTCCCGCGGCGGCGCGCGCGCTAGCGGGCCGCCTGGCCCGTCACGGCCGCCGCGACGCCGGTGTGCTGGTCCGCACCGGACCGGACGGCTGCCTGCTGGATTTTTCCGCAACGGAACCGCTCGCGGTGCCGGGCTTCCCGGTCACCGAACTGGACTCCAACGGGGCGGGCGACACGCACACGGGGGCCTTCATCGCCGCCCTGGCCGCCGGGGCGGATGCCGCCGAAGCGGCCCGGCGGGCCAATGCCGCGGCGGCTATCTCGGTAACGCGGCGCGGGCCCGCGACGGCACCTACCGCCACCGAACTGGCACAGTTCCTTTCCGGGGCCTGATGAACACTTTCTCTGCGGTGGTGTAAGAACGCGCCAATCGTGGAATAGAGCACTGCGTAATTGATCAATTACGGGGGGAGATCAATGCCTGTGCAAACCACGGCACGCACGGCTGTTCGCCGCAAATCAGCGGCGACCGCGCGTACCGGAGCGATTCGCAACGGTGTGGCCAAGAATGCCGCGAGCAATCGGAAATCCAGGACCAGCACGAAGGCGACCGCCGCCAAGCCAATGCGCGGCGCGGCCACGGGGGCGAGGAGCATGCGTTCCACAGGAGCTGCCGCGAGGACTGTGTCCTCCGCGGCAGTGAAGGTCGCCTCATCGGCGACCCAGATGGCGGCGGCGGCCACCAAGGCCACGTCGTCGGCGAAGACCATGTCCACCGCCATGCAGGCGATGAACACCGCGACCAAGACGATGTCCAGCGCCATGCAGGCGATGAACACCGCGACCAAGGCCATGTCGTCCGCAGCCAAGGCGCTGACCGGGGCGGCGATGACGGTTTCGGCCGCACCCGCGCCCGCGGGGGCGCGGAGCCGGGCTACGGCGAAGCCGAAGAGCCCGGCGAAGCCCAGGAGCACGGCCAGCCCGAGGACGGCGAAGCCGAAGGGCCGCGCGAAGCCCAAGCGCGCGGCCAGCGTGAGAGCGGCCTCGAAGCCGAGGACCGCCGCCAAGCCGAGGGTGGCCGCCAAGGGTAAGGCGGCCGCGAAGCCCAAGGCGCCCGCACGGCCCCGGACCGCGACGAAGTCCCGGACCGTGGCCGCTACGTCAGCGACGACGTCGAGGTCCCGGACGACGACCACCGCGCGGAAGCCGGCGACGGCGAAGTCGGCCACGGCTCGCCCGGCCCGGGCGGTCAAGCGGCGGACGACTGCGTCCCGGCCAGCCTCATCCCGGCCAGCCTCATCCCGCATGGTCGCCTCGGCCCGGTCGGCCGCGAAGCCGAAGTCGGCTTCCCGGCCGCGGACGGCCGCGAAGCCTGGCTCGATCGTGAAGCCCAGGACGATCGCGAAGCCCAGGACGGTCGCCAAGCCGAAGACGGCCGCGTCGTCCCGGGTGGCGGCCAAGCCCAAGTCCGCGACGGCGGCGAAGCCGCGGACCGCGATGAAGCCGCGGACGACGGCCCGGCCGGGCCTGGCCGCGAAGCCGGGGCTGGCCAAGAAGGCCGGCACGGTGACGAAGCCGGGCGTGGCCCGGCCCGCCGCCTCACGGCCTGCCATGGCCCGTCCGGGTACGTCGCGTCCGGGGACTCCGGCCGTAAGCCCGGGTGGCTCACAGCCGGGCAACGGCACGCCCACCGCACCGGGGAGCGACCGCTACCGCGACATGCTGGCCGGTCTCATGCGCTGAGGCGTCCAGGCCGCGATGGTGCGGCCACGCCGTAGCGAGCCCAGCGGCCGGCTGGCCGGGTGCAGGGCCTCATCTCGAGGCGCTGCGGAGACCCGGCCACGCCGGCCGCTGGGCTTTGCGCTGCCGGGCCGCTTCCCGGCGCAGCCGGCGCCCGCACCCCGGTAGCGCGCTCACGCACCCGTCAGCCCGGCCGTCCCGCCCTGCCCGTACCGCCTGTCCTGCCGCCCTGTCCTGCCGCCCTGTCCCGCCGTGCCCGCCCGGCCCGGCCGTCCCGCCTCGGCCGCCGTGACCTGCCTGCCTGCCGTCCGGCCCGGCTTGGGCCCCCCACAGCCGTGCAGTCGGTGACGTATGTCCTATTGCTTATACCTATCTAGTAGGTCTATTTCATAGGAAAACCGGGTACCGTGCCGGAGGGCTCGTGCTGATCACGGCGCGGACCCGCGGGTCATCCTCCAAGGAAGGCAGACACCCATGCACACCAGGTCATTAATTCGCGGCAGCCTCCCGGCGCGGTCTCGGCGTTCCCGGCCGCCCTGGCGGGCCGCGGCGGCCGCGCTCCTCGCGGGAGTGCTTCCGGCCGCCCTGGCGGTGGCCGCGCCGGCCTCGGCGGCGGGCCCGGTGGGCCCGCCGCCGGTCACGGTGCTCACCGCGGGCGCGAACAATGGCAACGGGGACATCTTCATCTCCCCATTCGGGGACACGTCCAGCTACGCCAACGGCGCGGAGATCATCAACAACGCCGGTCACGTGATCTGGTTCCACCCGGTGCCGGCCGGGCAGGAAGCGGCCGACTTCCGCACCCAGACCTACCGGGGCCACCCCGTCCTCACCTGGTGGCAGGGCACCGGCCTGGGAGGCGTGTCCAGCGGGACCGACTACATCTACAACGACCATTACCAGCAGATCGCCACCGTCCAGGCGGGCAACGGCCACTCCGCGGACGGGCACGAATTCCTCATCACGCCCTGGAACACCGCGCTCGTCCTGAGCTACGCGACCGCCACCGCCGACCTGACCTCCATCGGCGGGCCGGCGAACCAGGAAGTCATCAACGGGATCGTGCAGGAGATCGACATCCGCACCGGCACGGTGCTGTTCCAGTGGAACAGCGCGGACCACGTCCCGTACAGCCAGAGCGAGCAGCCGCTGCCCGCGTCGGCCAGCACCCCGTGGGACTGGTTCCACGTCAACGCGGTGCACCTGGACACGGACGGCAACCTGCTGGTCGACGCCCGGGACACCTGGACCACCTACAAGGTGAGCCTGCGCACCGGGAAGATCATCTGGCGGCTGGGCGGCAAGGACAGCTCGTTCGCCATCAAGGCCGCGCCCGGGCAGGTGCTGGACAGCGCGGGCCAGGCGTTCGCGTGGCAGCACGACCCGGAGGCGGTGGGCCAGGACACCTACACGTTCTTCGACAACGAGTCGTCCGGCACCCCGGAACTGCCGTACAGCCGGGCCATCACCGTCCGGCTCAGCGAGCGGGCCAGGAGCGCCACCCTGGTCGCCTCGGACAATCAGCCGGAGGGCCTGTCCGCCGCGTCCCAGGGCAACGCGCAGACCACGCGCAACCGTGACCGGTTCGTCGGCTGGGGGATCCTGCCCTACATCTCGGAGTTCAGCCCGTCCGGGCAGCTGCTGTTTAACGCCGAGTTCCCGGCCGGGGTCAACACCTACCGCGCGTACCGGCTGCCCTGGCCGGGGCGCGGCCGCCGGTAGCAGTTCCTGACCCGCAGGGCATCCGCCGCGTCCGGCCGCGCGGTGGACGCCCTGCGGGGTCACGCCCGCTGTACTCTCCCGGTGGGGAGGGCGGCCGTATGCAGATACCTAAGCCGACGGACGCGGACAAGGAGTTCTTCCGGTCCGTGCTCCCGGACGATCCGGAGATCGAGATCAAGCCGATGTTCGGCAACCTCGGCGCGTTCGTGCACGGCAACATGTTCGCCGGGTTGCTGGGGCCCGACGTGGGGTGCGGCTCGATAATGCCCGGCGTGAAGAGCTGGCGGCGATGGACGGCACCGGGCCGTTCGGGCCAGGCGGGCGGCCGATGGGCGGCTACCTGAGCCTGCCGCGGGCCTGGCGGGCCAGCCCCGGGGTCGCCGCGGGCTGGGTGGAGCGCGCCCGGGAGTACGTGGCCACACTGCCGCCCAAGCAGAAAAAGCCGAAGAAACCGGGACCTTCCGCCTAGCGGGCGCCGCTCCCGCCGTCCGGTGAGCGGGCCGCGGAGGGCCTGCGGGACCGGTTTATCCAGAACGTGAGCTGGATGAGCAGGCCGGACAGGGCCCAGCCCGCGACCACGTCCGTGAACCAGTGGTAGTCACACCACACCAGGGCCGCCCCGACCGCGAGCCACAGCAGGGCCAGCCCGGCCAGGGCCAGGTACCGGATCCGGCCGGGCTGCCCGGCCACCAGCATCAGCACCGCGAGCGAGAAACAGACGCACGCGGTGCTGGTGTGCCCGGAGGGGAAGGCGCCCAGCTGACCGGGGATGACCGCGGGCAGGCCGGGCCCGGAGCGGGCGATGATGATCTTCGCCGGGATGACGGTGGCGATCAGCAGCACCACGCCGGTCAGCGCGATGAGCACGGGGCGGATCGTGTGCCGCCGGATGGCCAGGACCAGTGCGACCGCGGCCAGCACCGGTACCGCCACGGTGGTCATGCCGAGATCGGTGAGCAGCAGGGCGGGCCGGTGCGGGGTCGCGGCGAGCCACCGCCAGGCAGGCGAATCAGCCCGGGCCAGCACGGCGGCGCGGATCCGCCCGTCCAGGCCGGTGAGCGGGCCGTGCACCAGCACGTTCAGGGTCAGGATGGCCAGGATCAGGAGCAGGCCGGCCGGGATCAGCCACGAGTACCGCGGGCTAGCCGGACGGCGTGGCGTGGCGGGCGCCCCGCCCGCCACATCCACGCTGACCTGGTCTTCGCTGGCTTTATCCACTCGCACCGAGGATACCCGGATCGTTTGCCGTGCCGCCGGGCCCACGTGCCGGTCAGGATCAGCGCCGTCCGCGGCTGACGGTGATGAACGTGAACGGGGCCAGCCGCGGCCAGCGGCGCACCATCCGCGAATCGACCGAGGGGGCTGCCGCCCGGATGGCCCGCGGGACAGCCAGCACCAGCGCCGCGAACAGGACCGAATACATCACCGCGCAGCCGAGGTCGGTCGAGCCGTTCATGTATGGACCGCCAAAGCCCTCGCCCACACCCCACAGGAGCAGGGCGAACCCAGCGCCGAACGCGAACCCGGCCCGCTGGGCCAGGCCGAGCACCAGCGACAGGCAGATGGCTGTTTCGGCCACCGCCGTCAGCACCGCGAACAAGCCGGGCGCGGGCTGGACCGTGCTGGCCCAGAAATGAAACCACGGGACGAGCCAGGACGGCTGTCCCCGTCCAGAGGCCTGGATCATGGACAGATAGTGATCCCGGAAACCCGGTAGCCATTTGAGCCCAGCGTCAATGCCCCAGATCACGCCGAATCCGATCCGGACTGCCGCGTACCGGCGCAGGCTCCGCCGGCCGGGACCGACGCTGGGGACGGTGGCTTCGTGGTCGCCGGCCTGGTTCTCGCCGTGCTCATAGCCAGGGCGAAGTCCGCCGGGCGGCGCCACGGTCGTTTTCATCTCTTCCCCCGTCAGTAGTCCTGCGGCGTCCCGTGACCCTGGGCCACGTGGACGCGCCGTGAGCTAGTTCGCCGGCCAGCGCCATCCGGTTTGCCTGCGGAGCTTTTGCGTGCCTGCCGTCGCACGCCGCCCCGGCCATGAACCATGACGGCGCTCCGTGCGAATACCCCCCGCAAATGCCCGCCGAGGAAACGAGACGCACATGCGAACCGCGCGCCGCGCAGTCCATGGCCCCCGGCCTGACATGGCCGGGACGGCCGTCCGCTCTCCGCCCGCTACCCGGGTGGTGGACCTGGTGCTGCGCTTGCTGACCGCGGGCGCACTGGCCGTGAGCGCCTACGTGCATGCGGACCTGGCCCCGCTGTATGACCCCGTGCGGGCCTCGGTCAGCCAGGGGAACCTGTTCCGGATCGACGCGGCGGCGGCGGCCCTGGCCGCTCTGATCGTGCTGGCCGTCGGCCGGCGCACCGGGTTTGGTATTGCCTTCGTGGTCGCCGCCAGCTCGCTGGCCGCGCTCTTGCTCTACCGGTACGTGAACGTCGGCCAGCTCGGGCCCCTGCCGAACATGTATGAGCCCGCCTGGTCCCCGGAGAAGTCGATAGCCGCCGTCGCCGAGGCTGTCGCCACCGTGCTCGCGGCCGGCGGCCTGGTGTGGGAGGTGCGGAAGCGATGAAATCATGGCTGACTGGACGGCGGCGTCAGTACCTGGCGGCCGGAGCGGTAGCGGGAGTGCTCGCCCTGGCGGGTTGCGGCGGGAGTAGCTCGGCCGCCTCCAGCCCGGCAGCCGGAGGCTCGGGTGCATCGGCCAGCGCGGGTGCGCCAGGCCCGGCTGGCGGCCAGCAGGTGGTGATCACCGGCACCAACGGGCTGCGGTTCACCCCCATGACGGTGCACGTTCATACCGGGACCGTGCGGATAACCCTGAAAGATATGGGCGCCTACCCGCACGACATCGTCATCCCGGGCCTGCACGTCACATCGTCCACCGTCACGGGAGACCCGGGCGGCGCGACCACCTCGTTTACCGTGCGCTTCCCGCATTCCGGGCGCTACGCGTTCCAATGCCAGTACCACGCCAGCGCCGGCATGGTCGGTGTGTTCATCGCCTCATGATCGGGACCGCCAGCAACCCAGTTGCCCGTCAGCTGCGAATGCCAACGGTGACACCACCACGCGCGGTTCAGGGTGGGCCGGAGGCAGGCCGGGCCCATGAGCCGCCCGACGCCGCCCTGATCGGCCTGATCGCCGACGGCGACCAGGGGGCGCTGGCGGCCCTCTACCAGCGGCACGGCGCGGCCTGCTACCGGCTGGCCCGGCAGATCACGGCCAATCACGCGCTCGCTGAGGATGCCGTCCAGGACGCGTATGTCGCCATGTGGCGGTCGCCCGCCTCGTACCGGGCCGGCCGGGGCAGCGTGCGGAACTTCCTGCTGGGCCTGACCCACCACAAGTCGGTGGATATCGTGCGCAAAGAGACCGCCGAACAGCGGCGTCAGGTCGCGCACGCGGCCCAGCAGGAGGTTGCGCCGGTGGCCGACAATGACCCGGCGTCGATCGCCTGGCATGAGATCCAGGCGGCAGAGGTGCGGGCCGCCCTGGTCGAATTGCCCGAGGCGCAGCGCCGGACCGTCACGCTGGCCTATTTCGGCGGCTACACCCAGAGCCAGATAGCGGAAATCACCGGCGTGCCCCTGGGTACAGTGAAAACACGCACGTTCTCCGCGATGCGGCGGCTAAGGCTCACGCTATCCCCGCTCAAGAGAGTTCCGGGGGAGGATTGCCGTGACTGAGCCGACGCGGGCCCACGCCTACTTCGACGAGCTCGCCGCCGGGCACGCACTGCACGCCCTGGATCCGGACGACGAGGTCAGGTTCGCTCGCCACCTGCCAGGATGCCGCCGCTGCCAGGACGCCCTCAGCGACTACACCGACGTGGCCGGGGACTTCGCGGACACCGGGCCGGAGAACCAGCCGAGCCAGCAGCTCGGGGCGCGCATCATGGCGGCCGTCGCCCTCGAGCCCCGGGAGGGGCCGGTCACAGCGCACGGCGGGCTGACCAGAGATCCCGGCGGGGTCAGCGGCGACGGCCAGGCCAGCGAGAGCCCCGCCGTGATCACGGACCTCGCACACCGCCGCGCCCGGCGCCGTCTGCGGGTCATCCTGACCGCCGCCGCCGCCGCGGTGGTCCTGCTCGCCGGCGCGGGCAGCTGGGCCGGGCTATCGCATGGCAGTGGCCCGGCGCAGCCACTCGCCAGCTGTACGCGAACCAGCCCGTGCCACAAGGTGGTGCTGACCGCGGCCGGCTCCCGCAGCCCGTCAGCCGACGTCGTCATCAGGGGCCAATCGGTCTGGCTCGTCCCGTCCGGGCTTCCAGCCGACAAAACCTCGGGGGACATTTACGTGCTCTGGCAGATCACCGGCGCGCATATCCCCCTGGCCGTGGGTTCTTTCGACGTGCACGGCCACTCGGAGAAGCCGGTGCGAATAGGCTCGCTGGCTGTTCCCTACCACGGAACCTGGGCCTTCGCCGTGAGCCTTGAACGAGGCCGGACAATTCCCGTGAAGCCGTCTCATCCGGTCGCGCTCGGCCAGGTTTCCTGAGGAATCCGGCGTATTTATCCCGCTTCGCGGATCAGGTGTGATCCGTGCGCGCTAATCCTGGCCCAGGCAGCAAGAAAAAAGAATGAACCGATCCGGCCCGGCCGGCGAACACTCCCGGATGCCATTTACCGATCCGAGAGTGAGAGAGAAATGCAAACTAAGACCCTCGTCAGCGGCGGCGTCGGCATCGCGGCACTGTCGGTCGCGCTGGCCGCCTGCGGCAGCACCGGGAGCACGGCCAGCAGCGGGAGCACGCATTCAGCGTCACCCGGGATGTCCGCCTCAGCGTCGCCGAGCATGGTGGCGGGCGCGATGACGACCACCGCCGCGGCGCAGCTGCATGCCGGGCTGGACCAGCTGCTCACCGAGCACGTAGATCTGACCGCGAACGTGGTCCAGACCGCCATCACCACGAGCCCGACTTCGACTGCCACGAAGCAAGCGCTCGCCGCGCTCGATCAGAACACGCAGGGTCTCGGCCGGGCGATCGGAAGCGTCTACGGCTCGGCGGCCCAGAAGCAGTTCCTGAAGCTCTGGCGCGCGCACATCGGCTTCTTCGTGAACTACACCCTGGGCGTGGCCGGTCACGATTCAGCCAAGGTCGCCACGGCCAACAAGGACCTGGCCGGCTACACCAGCCAGTTCGCGGCGTTCGTGTCCGGAGCGACCAAGCTCCCCAAGGCCGCCGTCGCAGCTGATCTCAAGGGCCACGTCACGACCCTGGAGGCGGCCATCAAGGCCATCGTGGCCAAGAACCCCGATGCGGGCGCCAAGCTGGAGATGGCCGCGATGCACATGAGCGGGACAGCTCAGGTGCTGGCCACGGGCATCGTCTCGTCCAAGGGGCTCGCCGGGCACGTGACCGGGGCCGGGTCCTCGCTGCGTGCGTCGCTCACCGGACTGCTCGTCCAGCATGTCGCGGCCACGGGCTTCGTCGTGCAGACCGCCGTGGCGGCCAAGGGCGACCTCAAGAACCCTGAGGTCAAGGGGGCGATATCCGCGCTGGCGGATAACACCAACCAGCTCGGCGCGGCCATCGGCAGCGTGTACGGGCCTGCGGCGCAGCAGCAGTTCCTGAAGCTGTGGCGCGCGCACATCGGCTTCTTCGTCAATTACACCCTCGGCAAGGCCACCCACAACTCCGCCATGGTGAACACCGCCAAGAAGGACCTGGCCGGCTACATCAGCCAGTTCAGCACGTTCGTGGCCGGTGCCACCAAGCTCCCGGCGTCCGCGGTCGCCACCGACCTGAAGGGACATGTCTCCACCCTGGAGACCGCCATCAACTCGATCGTGGTCGGCAGCCCGAAGGCCAGCGCCGACCTGCTCATGGCCGAGAACCACATGGCCGGAACCGGCGCGGTCCTGGCCCAGGGCATCGCGTCGTCCATGCCCTCAAAGTTCAGCTCCTAGGCAGCAGGCGCTGCGGGCCGGCCGGAGTCATCCAGACTCCGGCCGGCCTGCCGCCATGCCGCTGGTCACCGGGTCCAGGGGGGAGTGAACCACGATCCGTCCGGCAGGACGCCCGCGAAGCCGACCGTGGTGGTGACCCAGGCCGTCGCGGGCCCGCCGGCCAGGTTGCTGACCCCGAACCGGGCTCCGGCCGGCACCAGGATCACGTCCCCGGCCGCGGCGTCCGCGGCCTCGCCGTCCACGGTGACGCGGAGCGTGCCGCTGAGGACGTACAGCACCTCCTCCCGGGAGACATGGTGCGGCACGCCCTCGGTGCCGCCCGGGATCTCGATCCGCCAGGCGCACAGCTCGCGGCTGCCGCGCGACGGGGCGGCGTACGACGTGAAGCTGGTGCCGTGCATCTGGTGCACGACCGACTCGGCGGCGCGGATGACGGGCATGGATGGTCCTCTCCCATAGGCAAGTAGCTTGCTTATATGTTCAAGCTACTTGCCTAATCTGTCAAGCTGGGGAGATGCAGCATCATGACCCTCAGGCCCTGGCCGTCGGGCTCCTGTCGGTGAGCCGGGCCCTGGTGGACGGGATCTCGGCCGGGGTGCGCGCCCGCGGGTTCGGTGACGTGCGTCCCGCGCACGGCTTCGCGTTCGCCCGGCTCGCCCCCGGCGGTGCGACCATCACCCAGCTCGCCGAGCATCTCGACGTCACCCGGCAGGCGGCGGCCCAGCTCGTGGACGAGCTCATCACCAAGGGCTACGTGCAGCGCAGCCGCCACCCGGACGACGCCCGGGCCCGGCTGATCACGCTGACCGGCAAGGGCTGGGCCTGTACCCAGGCCGCGGAGGCGGCCATGGCCGACGCCGTGCGGCCGTGGGCCGCCATCCTCGGCGAGCAGCGGCTCCACGCGCTCCAGGACGACCTGCTCCGCATCGCCCCGCACGGCCCGCTCCGGCCCACCTGGTAATGGGCTCGACCGCTCCGCAGGCACTGGATACGTTGTCGGCATGACGGGATTGCCCGAGGTGCTGCACGCCGCCGGCCCGGATCCCGATCTGGCCGGGCCGCTTACCTTGTTCGGGCGGTTCACCGGCGCCTGGGATATCGAATGGCGGGGCACCGACCGGGACGGGAACCCGGCCACCATGCCCGGCGACCTGCACTTCGGCTGGGTGCTGGGCGGGCGGGCCGTCCAGGACGTCTGGCGGGTGCCATCGTCCGGCGCGGCGCCGCCGGGGCTGCGGCCGTTTCACGGCACCACGCTCCGCTTCTACGATCCGGCGCTGGGAGCGTGGCGGTCGACCTGGATCGACCCGCTCAACGGCCGGGTCCGCCGGTTCACCGGCCGGCCCGAAGGCGATGACATCATCCTCGACGGGCTGGACGACGACCCCGCCGAGCGCTGGGCCTTCCGGGACATCACCCCCGGGGCCGCCCCGGAGTTCTTCCGGTGGACCGGGGAGGTCTCCACGGACGGCCGCCGGACATGGCGGCTGGACGAGGAGATGCTCATCCGCCGCCGCCGCTGACCCGCCCGCGGGCCGCCCTCGGCCGAAGAACGCCAGGGATCCGGCGGAACGGGCCTGGCTCCTTCGTGCTTGATGGGCGAAGGGAGGACGGCCAATGGCGACTGACCGGGCGATCGCGGAACTGGAGCAGTTCCTGGCCGAGCGCGCGGACCGACTGCTGCGCACGGCGGTGCTGCTCACCGGCAGCCGTGAGGCGGGCCAGGACCTGCTGCAGACCGCTTTGGAACGGCTGCTGCGGCACTGGCGCACGCTGAGCGGCGATCCCGAGGGCTACCTGCGCCGCACGCTCTACAACCTGGCCGCGGACGGGTTCCGGCGCCAGGGGCGGCTGCAGCGCAAGCTGCTGCTGCTCCGCGCGGACACGCGGCCGCCGCCCGACGTGACCGCCCAGGTGGACCTGCGGGACGCACTGGTGCGGATGCTGGTCCAGCTCCCAGCGCGGCAGCGGGCGGTCCTGGTGCTCAGGTACTGGGAGCAGCTGAGCGAGGCCGAGACCGCCGCGATGCTCGGCTGGCCGGAAGGCACGGTTAAATCCGCCGCGTCGCGGGGGCTGCGGCGGCTGCGCGAGCTGGCCGAGGGCTGGCAACCCACAGAACTTCACGGAACGAAACGGGGCTGAGAGGCAATGGACATGAAGACAGACGTGGAGGACCTGCTCCGCGACGGCATGGAGCGGTTCACCGACGGGGTGCGGGCCCCGGCCGGGCTGGTCAGCACGGCCGCCCGGCTACGCCGCAGGCGGCGGGCCATCCGCGGTGCGGTGGTGTGCGGGACGGCCGCAGTCACCGCTGCGGCTGCGGTCGTGATGGTGACCGCGGCAGGCGGCAGCGCGTCGCGGGCACCCGCTATCGTGACCCAGACGCATGAGGCCGCGTACGTGGTGAGCCGGGTCAAGGCCGCGCTCAGCACCGAGAACCTGGTCCTCCAGGGGAAGACAACCGGCACGTACGGGCCGAGCACCACCTGGGCCTACGGCCACTGGTGGCGGTGGGAGGAGTTCACCGGGAAAGCCTGCCGGCATGCCCTGGCCAGTGGCAACTGCACGCACCGCGGCGGATCCGAGCGCTACCTGGCCACCGGGACCGCCCGGGCCGGCGGGAAGCTTACCGGCGCCTACGTCACCTACTACAACCGCGAGTACAGTCTGTCGCCGATCACCACGACCCTGCCCACGAGCGCCTGCTCGAGGACAGCCCGGCTCGAGATGGGCGGCCCGGCCATAACCCCGGGCGACCACTGGGCGGACTTCATCAACGCGACGCTCGCCTGCGGAGCCGCCACGGTGACCGGCCATGTCTGGATCAACGGCGTGCAGACCATCCAGATCACCGGGAAGCCGATCACAGTCCGGCTGCCCCCGGGGGAAGCCAGGGCTGTCCGGGAAAAGTGGGCGCGAGTCGGGTGGACCCTGTACGTGGACCGCGCCACGTACCTTCCGGTGCGGATAACGGGCTGGAACGCGACATTCGGCGGCCCGGCAGCCCGCACGTCCGGTTCGGAAGTGATGGATGTTCAGTGGCTGAAGCCGACCGCGGCCAACCAGGCCAAGGCCCTGGTCACCATCCCGCCCGGCTTCCGCCGGGTGAGCTCGCCCGCCAACCAGTAAGGCTGGCCTCGGCACCTGCCACGACCTCCGCCCGCCCGGCCCTGCGTGCCGGGCGGGCGGTGCGCATGCCGGGCCGAGGCGGGCGGACGGCATGGCTTAGCCTGGTCCAGCCCCTATGCCCACCGCAGCGATCATCATCAACCGCACCCGGGTCCGGGATCTGCCCCGGTTCCGGCGCCAGTGCGGCCTGGCGGCGAGTGCGGCGGGCTGGGAGCCCGCCTTCGCTGACACCAGCTCCAGCGACCACGGCCTGGACCTGGCCCGGGACGCGCTCGCGGCCGGAGCGGGCCTGGTCGTCGCGGCGGGCGGCGACGGCACCGTCCGGGCCTGCGCGCACGCCCTGGCCGGCTCCGGCGTGCCGCTGGCCATCGTGCCCCGCGGCACGGCCAACCTGGCCGCCCGGGCGCTCGGGATACCGGCCCGTCTGGACGTGGCCCTCGCGGCCGGCTTCGGTGGCCGGAACCGCCGGATCGACCTGGCGGACGCCGGCGGGATGCTGTTCGCCGCCATGGCCGGGATCGGGCTCGACGCCGCCGTCGTGAGTGGCACCCCCGACCTGCTCAAACGCCACCTAGGCTGGCTGGCCTACGCGACGGGCGGGGTGACCCGGCTGGCCGGGCGCCGCCGCGCGTTCACCGTGTGCCTGGACGGCGGCCCGCCGCTGGCCCGGCGGGCCCGGTCCGTGGTGGTGGGCAACGTGGGGCTGCTGCCGGGTGGCTTCGCGCTGCTGCCGGACGCCCGGCTCGACGACGGCCTGCTCGACGTCGGGATCCTCGCTCCCGCGGGGCCGGCGGCTGGGGCCTGGTCGCCTGGCGCGTGCTCGCCGGCCGCCGCCACGACGACCAGAACCTGGAACGGTTCCGGGCCCGCCGGATCGAGATCGAGGCCGACGCCGAGCTGCCGCGGGAGGTCAACGGGGAGGTCATCAGCCCGGGCCGGTCGCTCACGGTCACGCTGCGACCGGGCGCGCTGCTGGTCAGGGTGCCTGCCCGCCGCGGTGAGGCTGCTGAGTTAGAGATCGCCTAGGCGGGGAAGTGCGCAGGGAGCATGCCGATGGTTGGTGCCCCTGCCCCCGGAGGTGGATGACGTGGAGATCAAGATGGCGCTGTTCCTGCCCCGCGACGCCGCGAGCGTGCCGGTCAGCCGCCAGGTCCTCGATGGCTGCCTGGAAACCCTCGGCGTGACTCCCGACACCCGGACCGACATTGCCCTGGCCCTCAGCGAGGCGTGCGCCAACGTCGTCCAGCACGCCGGGCCCGGGGTGGACTACGAGGTCCTGGCCACGGCCAGGGACGGCCGGTGCGTCATCGAGGTGGTCAGCACGGTGAGCCGCGGCCAGACGCCGGTGCCCGCGGGCCCGGCGCTGGGGCCGCCGTCGGCTGAGCCGGTCCCGGCGACCGCTGAGCACGGCCGCGGCCTGAAGATCATCGATGCGCTGACCGACAACCTTCAGCTGACCGGCGACGGCCGCTCCGGGACCACGGTGCACTTCGAGAAGGCCCTGAGCTGGCTGCCCGGGGCAGCCGGGGAGCAGTTGTTCAGCGCCCACGCGTAGCTGGCCAGCTGGCCAGCTGGCGGGCGCGGGCAGCCGGCTCAGTCAGGAGTGAGCGGCTGGCCCCACCGGCCCCGGTGCAGGACCTCGGCCGCGGGACGGCGCCGGTCACGCAGGTCGCGGGGCGGCTCGTCGCTGTAGCCGACGGAGATCGCGCCGATCGGGGTGAACTCCGGCGGCACGCCGAACTCGGCGCGGAAGGCGCTGATCCGGTCGGCCGGGAGCCCGAAGAAGCACGCGCCCAGCCCGGCATCAACCACGGTCAGCAGCATCTGCAGGGCCGCGAACCCGGTGTCGATATCCCAGTAGGGGGCCGGCCACCAGGCGTCGCTCCGGTCCGTGTAGCCCTTGTCCGGCTGGGCGTAGCGGTCCAGGTAGGCGTCCTTGTTCGAGTGCGGCACGATCAGGAGCGGAGCCTGCACCTGGGCCGCGAACCATCCGTCCGGATCGTCCGCAGGCCGGACCGCGGCCCGGAACCTGGCCACGTCGGCCGGATCGTCGAGGACCAGGAAGGCCCAGCCCTGGGAGAACCCGGCGGAGGGTGCACGCAGGCCGTTGTGCAGGATCCGGTCCACCACGTCCGGGGGAACCGGGCGGTCCATGTCGTAGTGGCGCACCATCCGCCGCCGCCTGATCACGTCCTGGAATTCCATGCCCGCCACCCTAAGACGGCCGCGACCTAGGACAGCTAGCCGGCAGCACTCTCCTTGAGCACGGCCAGGATGTTCCCGGCCGGATCCCGGAACCAGGCGATGTCGGGCCCGTAGCCCCGGCTGATCCCCTTCGCGTCCTGTGCCGCCCCGTCGTAACGCTCGAACGTCACACCCCGCGCGGTCAGGTCGTCCACGGCCGCGTCGATGTCGTCGACCGGGAAGTTGAGGATCGTGTACTCCGCCGGGACGTGGCCGGGCTTGGGGTAGACGAGCGTGTCCCGGCCGCCCGCCAGGTGCAGTGTCATCAGGCCGTTCCGCTCAGAGGTGCTGATGCCGAGTACCTCGCCGTAAAACTTCTGCGCCGCCGGCAGGTCGCCCACGGCGAACCCGCTGAAGGCCCTGGTGTCCCCGAACATGACCATGCTGCTCCTCTCGTGACATTCGCTAGTTGAGACGATCCCGGCGGGCCAGACTCACCGCGTGCGCCCCACCTTTCCGCACCAGGGCCCGGGAAGCACGCAGGTCGCGCGGGGGCCGACACGCCGGGCCGCCGGCTCGCCCGGGCGGAGCACCGGACCCGGTACGGTTTGACCCGCATCGCTCCGGGTATCCGTGTCACCCAGGCCACGCGGCATGGTCGCGCTAAGCCGAGCAGAGGAGCTTGCCGTACCGGAGGACACCATGAGTCAGTGGGCGCCGTGGGCGCAGAACCGCGTGGCGGGCCAGCGGGAGACGCTGCCGCAGCGCACGCCGGGGGCCAGCTGTACCGGGTGGGCTGAGCCAGCCAGCCATCCGGCCTTCCTGGAGTACATCCGCCTGGACGAACCAGAGCTGTCCGGCCAGGATGACTTCCCGCCGCCTCCCGAGGTCCTCGGGCGCGTGCTTGACGCGCTCAGAAAGCTCAGCTAGCCGGAGGGGTGACCCGGCCCGTCAGGACGGCCAGGGCTCCCCGTCCTGGATCTGGCGCACCTGGCCGCGCCGGTGCTCCCAGCCGGTGCCCACTGATCGGTCCAGCGGACCACCGGGTAGACCTCCGGCCTCCTCCCCGGGGTCCGCGAACTCGCCGTAGAACCGCACCCCCACGTCCGCAGGCGTGAGCACGCTGGACTCCAGGTCGCTGGCCAGCCGGGACAGTCCCTCGGCCAGCGGGGCGGGCAGGGTCGCCATCGACGAGACCCGTTCCGCCGTGCGGTGGCCGGCCACCTGACCCGATACCGGGCAGCAGAACCGGGTCTCGATCCCGGTGATCGTGTAGTGCCCGCCGTTGACGACCACGGCCGCGGGCGCCTCCTGCCAGTCGCCCGCGTCGACCCACGGATTGTCCAGCCTGGACCCCTCACGGCGGATGGCTGCCACGGTGACCCGCACGGCGTAGGCCTCGGCGAGCTGTTTCCCGGGCGCGGGCGGTGTCCCGCTCGGCCCGCAGCCTCGTGTCGGCCCGGTCGCGTTCCTCCCGGAGCTGCCGGTCGCTGTGCTCGCGCTCCGCCGTGAGCCGAGTGTCCGTACGCTGCTCCGACCATGTTGCGATACCCAGTGCGGCGATCACGGCGCCCACGGTGCCGAACGCCGTCATGATGCTCGCCCGGTCCGGGCCCCGGGATAACGGCCACGGCCGGAATCTCAGGCGACAGGCGCACGGGCCGGGCCACGCCCACGGCGGGTGCGCGGGGCACCGCGGACCGGGCGGTCAGACCGTTAGAGCTGGCAGGCGGATCAGCGGAGGAGCCGGCAGCCCTACGACCCGGTCTGCACCGGGCGGCTGGCTTTGGCGTGGCGGCGGCGGGGAGCAGCCTGGCGGGCCGCCGGCCCCGGCGCCGGGAGCCGCGGGTCGAACAGCCATCCGGCGTGCAGCTTCTGCTCGACCGCGTGGAACACGGGCGTGTCCGTGGAGTGGGAGGCGAAGTCCCGGTACTCGTAGGCAGTGTGATGGAGGGTAGCCATGTCCCGCAGTACACCGCCTGCGGGGCCGCGGATCGAGCATGGAACGGCTCCCGCCAGCCTTCCCGAATCCGGCGCATGTCCGCCCATCGGGGACTGTCGGGACCACCTGCGAGAATGCCCTGGTGCCTCGCCCTCATCGTGGACCGTTCCGCGGCATGCCGGCCGAGGTGGCCATCCTCACGGCGGTCTCGTTCACGGTCGCGCTCGGGTTCGGGATCGTCGCCCCGGATATCCCGGCGTTCGCCCGGCACTTCGGCGTCAGCACTGCCTCCGCCGCCAGCGTGATCAGTGCGTTTGCCCTGCTGCGGGTGCTCGGGGCCCTGCCCGCCGGACGTCTGGTGGACCGGTTCGGCGAGCACCGGGTGATGGCGGCCGGCATCGCGGTCGTCGCGGCGAGCAGCATCCTGGCCGGGATCTCCGGATCGTTCGCGCAGCTCATCGTCTTGCGCGGGATCGGAGGCCTGGGCTCGGCGATGTTCAGTGTCAGCGCCCAGACCCTGCTGCTCGTCAGCGTGCCCCCCGGGCAGCGGGGCCGGGCCAGCGGCCTGTTCTCGGGCGGGTTCCTCGTGGGCGGCATCAGCGGTCCCGCGATTGGCGGGCTCCTCGCGGCCTGGTCGCTGCGGGCACCGTTTTTCATCTACGGCGGCATGCTCATCGTCCCGGCGATCATCGCCGCCGCCGTCCTGCGCGACGGGCCGCAGCGGGCCGCCCGCGGCGGCCCGCGGACGGCGCGGCCGTTCGCCGGGATCGCCCGGGCGCTGCGGAGCCGGGCCTACCGCGCCGCGGCGTCCGCGAACCTGGCCGACGGATTCGCCGCGGTCGGTGTGCGCAGCGCCATCGTGCCGCTGTTCGTCCGCGACTCCCTGCACCGGTCGGCGGTGTGGACGGGCATCGGGTTTCTCGTGGTCGCCGTGCTGAACGCCGCGACACTGCTGCCCGCCGGGTGGGCGGCCGACCGGCTCGGCCGGCGGCCGGTCATCGTGGCCGGCTGCTCGGTATCGGCGGGCGGCATGACCATGCTGGCGCTCCTGCCGGGGCTGTGGGGATACCTGATCGCGCTGGCCACCCTCGGCCTCGGGTCGGGACTGCTCGACGTGGCCCCCGCGGCCATGATCGGCGACATCCTGGGCGGCCAGGGTGGCCAGAGTGGCACCGTGGTCGCGTCGTACCAGATGGCCGGCGACGCCGGCACGGTCGCCGGGCCGGTCACGGCGGGATACCTGGTCGACACGGCCTCCTACGGCGCCGCCTTCGGGCTGGCCGCCGGCGTCCTCACCCTGGCCGCCGTCCTCGGGCTCGCGGCCCCGGAAACCCGGCCGCCGGTCACCGCGGCCGCCGCGCCCGAGCCCGCCCGTACGGCCAGAATTGAGGCGGCTGACCGCGAGTAGAGGCCCGATCCCGGGACACCTGTCCGGCCATGACGACATCGAGCGAGCACGCGGACCCTTCCGCTCAGGCGGAACCGGCCGGCATGAGCCTGCAGACCGATGAGGCGAAGGCCACGGTCGAGGAAATCAAGGCCGAGAACGAGGCCCTGAAAGAGGCGGACCGGGCCGCGGAAGCGCAGGCCGGGGCGGCCGCCGAGCAGGCCAAGCAGCTCGCCCAGGTGACGGAGGAAGTGCTCGAGGAGCTGAAAGAAATGAAGGAAGGAGCCGGCCCGGCCTGATCGGCGGCATTTCCTGAGCCGTTTGCCACCGCCCGGCGGGAACGCGGAATCCGCTGCTGGGCACCCGTGCGGCCAGTTCACCCCGATTTGGCCGATGCTGACTGTTCGTCAACGGCCGACTCGTTTTTGTCATTCTCCCCTTGCGTCCTGTTAGCAACCACGTACTCCCGGTTAGATGTAGAGTCTCGCCGAGGGGGGCCAAGACCTCGCCGCCGCCGCGCTGGGCAAGTGCGAGAGGCGCCACCTGTGGCCGGCATCCTGATTCGCCCGGTAGTGACCGTCACCATCACTGGCGAGATCGACATCGCCACCTGCCGGGCCATGCAGGATGCTCTGGCGACCGCGCCCGGCCCGGCTCACCTGGACGTTGACATGTCCGCGGTCACGTTCATCGACGCGTCCGGGATCGGCGTGCTGCTCGCTGCCCGGCGGCTGGCTGTGGACGCTGGCGGGTCGCTCACTGTGCGGGCACCCAGCTGGGCGGTCCGGAGGGTGACTGGCGTCCTGGGGCTGGATGAGGTTCTCACCGCCCGGTGATCCTCCGGCTGTCACTCATCGCATCGGGACACGCGTCCGGGCCTGCGGATGCGCGGCTGCTCACCGTTCAACAGCATTCATCTACATATGTAGAGTGCGAGGCGTGCAGGTGACCGTGCCGCTGGAGCGTGTGCTGCGCGCGTTCCTGGACGACCCCACCGCCCCCCGCTACGGCTACGACCTGATGAAGGCGGCCAGCCTGCAAAGCGGCACCCTGTATCCGCTGCTGGCCCGCCTGGAACACCAGAGGCTGGTCGCCTCCGCCTGGGAGACCCCCCAGCACGAGGGACAGCGACCCCGCAAGTACTACCGGCTGACCAGCGAGGGCATCCGGGTCGCCCGGCTGGAACTCGCGCAAGCCAGCCGCCAGCAGCGTGCGCCGGGCCATCGGGGCCGCCTGGCCCCGGGGAGCCTGGGATGAGGGGCGAGCGCGCGCTGCTGCGCATCGGCGAGTACCTGGTGAGCCGCGCCTGCCGACGCCTGCCGCGCGGGATCCGGGACGAGCGCTACCGCGAATGGGCGGCCGAGCTGCCCGCTATCTTGCACGACCGCGAGAACAGGCTCGCGCCGTACCGCGCCGGGCGCATGCTGGCCTACGCGGCGGACACCCGGCGGGGAGCCGCCCGGGCGCCAGGCCGAGCCCGGCGGCGAGCATCCCGCTCCCCGGCCCTCGTGCCCGGCCTGATCTTCATGGCGGGCCTGGTGGTAACGGTCTGGAGCATCTGGGACGCGGCGCGGGCTCCAGGGGACTGGGTGAACTACGTCCAGCTGGCGTGGTCCCTGCTGCTCGTGGCCGGGCCCATCGGCCAATTTCTCGGCTCCACCGCGCGCATGACCGGGCTGATCTTCATCGCCGGCACCCTGGCGGGCGTGGTTGTTTTCATCGGGAACGCCATGCGGGCGCCCGGCGATTGGGTGAACTACCTTATGGCAGCGTGGCTCTTCCTCCTCCTTGTGGCGTGGCGGGTCACCCGGCGATGGGGCCGCGCGGGCAGGCGCAATGCGGGGCGTGCTGGCCCGATGACCGCTCCCTGATCAGCCGAGGCAGCAGGGCAGAACGGGTGGGCCGAACGTACCAGCACGCCAACCGCGATGGGCTTATCGAAGGGGCTAGACCCGGTGCCGCATAGCTGGTTACGACCGGCCGCCTTTTCGTAGTTCTTCCTGCACGATCTGCCGGATCTCGGCGCGGCGGGCCCAGTGCCGGGTGAGCATCGTTACCACGAAAGCGGCCATCGCCACGAGCGCGCAGACAATGGCGGTATGGACAGAGACTTGAACTGCCCGCCATTCGACCGGGAGGCCAGCGACTGAATTGAGCAGGCCCGTGGCCGGCTTGGTGAAACCGAGGAAGCCGCCCGGTGCGTTCAGATGCAGGTGCCCTCGCTTGCCGGGCGCCAGCCAGCGCAGATCACTGAAGTGCAACAGCGAGCAAATGACCACCACAGACGCGGACAGCGCCAGCGCCATGGCGCTCCCGCGAATGACCAGCGACGGCGCTGGCCCTGGCAGGCGTCTCCTGGCTGCGCTCAGGAGGGGCGCTGCGCCGCCGATCACCGTGGCCAGTACTATCAGCCAGTCGCGGTACTGCACGACGAGCCAGGTCCAGTCGTTTAGATGTGCCAATACCCATCTCCCTGGCCGAAGCTCACCGGCTCCTCCTTCACCACGTTAGCGGCAGGCCGCTTACACGCCGACATCCTGTGTCACTGAGCGGCGGCAAAGATGCTGCGGGCCTGCGGGCTATCTGGCCCCGTGGCGATCGGTCCCCCCGGTACCCAACGAAACAGCAGGTGAAGAGCGGCGAGGGGTTTCCGATGTTCCAGAGTGGCGCGCCTGGGGCTCGAACCCAGAACCGACGGATTAAAAGTCCGCTGCTCTACCATTGAGCTAACGCGCCGATGAGCCTGCCAGGCCCGGCGCCTCGGAGGAAGCGTACCGACTGGAGGGGGATCCGCGTAGCAGCGGGCGCTCCCGGCAGGGGTCAGGCGCGCGGGCGGATGGGCGGGATGGGTTTCTGCGGATGGCGGCGCGGGCCGGACCAGAGCGCCGGTACCGCGTCCACGGCCCGGGCCACCTGGTAGGCGGCCTGCTCGTAGTTGACCCGCCAGCCCAGATAGTCCGGCCACGCGTCCGCGGGCTTGCGCTCGATGGGGAAGTTCACCTTTTCCAGGGTGGCGATCCCGTCCAGGAACTCCGGGTAGGTCAGGCTGATTCCCTGGCTGGGATCGGGCATATCCGAGACCGGCAGCCCCATGGCCCGGGCGACCTCGTTGAAGCACTGGAAGCCGCCCCGCAGGCACAGCCGGGCGGCCACCGTGGGCGCCGACTCCGGGGACAGGGCCAGGTACATGGCCGCCGAGTCGAGGACCGCGAGCAGGGCGGTGACCCAGGACGACAACGGCCGGGGTGAGCGGAACCGGACCAGCGGCAGGTAGGTGGTGTGGCTCTCCGCGATGTCGGCGGCCCAGCGTTCCCACTGGTCGTACAGGTCGGGAAGGGTGTTGATGGTGGACGTGCCCGAGCCCAGCGCGTAGTGCGTGCGGGCCAGCAGTTCCGGGCCCCACGACGGCACCCCGGCCCGCGCGTTCAGCAGCGCGACGTCCGTCTCCCGGCGGTTGAAGGCCGAGTACAGGGTCGGCAGGTAGGCGATCTGCAGGGTGAGCGTGGTCAGCCCGATCAGCCCGGCCGCGGCCTGGATCACCCGGCCCGCCGCCCCGGAGACCGAAGAGTCGCCGATGAACCAGAACGCCGGCCCGGCGTCGTCGAAGGACAGCGTCACCCCGCCCGGTATGAACGGCCACAGCAGCAGCGTGAACCCGAGGTACGCCACCGACAGCCAGGCCAGCAGCTGGCAGATCAGCAACGTGGCCGCCTCCGCGGCCAGGATCCGGTCCCGGCGGTGGTAGTTCTTGACCGGGGCGGTCAGCAGCTGGAACCCCAGATGCACCAGCCGGTCCACCCAGATCATCAGCCGGCCGCCGACCGGGCGCGGCACGATCAGCGTCCCGACCAGGCTGATGCAGTCGATGATGACCAGGAACAGCCCGACGGCAGCGGCGATGTAGCGCACATACAGCGGCACCATCATGACGGCCCCGCTAGGCCGGTGCGTCGATCGGGACCAGGGCCGCGACGTCCGGGTGCCGGTCCAGCCAGGCCCGCGCGAACGGGCAGGCCGGCACCACGGTCAGCCCCTCGGCGGCCGCGTATCCCACCGCCGCCCGCACCAGCTGGCCGCCGACTCCGTGTCCTTCCAGCGCATCAGGCACGCCGGTATGCAGCAGGACCATCCGTTCCCCGCGCATCCGGTAAACAAGCTCCGCAACGGAGGAGCCCGCACGGTACTCGAACCGGGCATGGGCTGGGTCGTGGGTTACCTGCGGTGAGTCGATCACGTGGTCCATCGTCTCAGGACAGGACTGGCCGGTGGGCCCGGGGAATGCGAAGCTGGCCAGACCAGCACGTCACCCGGGGTGGAAGCGATGACCGTGAGCAGTGCCGAGCAGGTCGATCTGGACGTCCTGGCCGGAATCCAGCAACGGGTCCTGTGGCTGGCCACCCGGATCGTGGACGCGGCCAATCATGACCGTGACACCGGGGACGGCGTCAAGGTGGGCGGGCACCAGGCCTCCAGCGCCAGCCTGGTCACCGTGATGACCGCGCTGTATTTCGCGTACCTGGACGCCCCGGACAAGGTGAGCGTGAAACCGCACGCTTCCCCGGTGTACCACGCCATCCAGTACCTGCTCGGCAACCTGGACCGCGGTTACCTTCCGTCGCTTCGCGCGTTCGGCGGCCTGCAGGCGTACCCGAGCCGGACCAAGGACCCGGACCGCCCGGACTTCTCCACCGGGTCGGTCGGGCTGGGCGCGGCCGCGCCGCTGTTCGCCGCGGTGGCGCGGCGGTACGTGGATGCCCACTTCGGCCCGCGGCCGCAGAGCCGGTTCGTGTCCCTGATCGGCGACGCCGAACTGGACGAGGGCAACATCTGGGAGGCAGTCGCCGACCCGGCCACCGATGGGCTCGGCAACGTCATGTGGATCGTGGACCTGAACCGGCAGTCGCTGGACCGGGTGGTGCCCGGGGTGCGGATCGCCCAGTGGGAGCAGCAGTTCACCGCAGCCGGGTGGCACGTGGTGGAGGCCAAATACGGGGCCGCGCTGCAGCAGGCTTTCGCCCGGCCCGGCGGCGCCGCGCTGCGGGACTGGATCGACGCGCTGCCCAACGAGCACTACCAGTCCCTGTTCGGCCTGGCCCCGGCCGACGTCCGGGACCGCTTCCTGGACGGTGCGCCGGAGGCCGTGCGCGAGTTCTGCGCCGGCCTGGGCGACGACGATCTGGCCGCGCTGGTCACCGACCTGGCCGGGCATGACCTGCGTTCCCTGCTCGACGCGTTCGCCGCATGCGACGCGGAGAAGGACCGGCCGAGCGTGGTGTTCGCGTACACGGTCAAGGGCTGGGGCCTGCCGATCGCCGGCAACCCCCGCAACCACTCGGCGCTGCTCACCACCACCCAGGTGGACAAGATGCGGGCCCGGCTGGGACTTATCCCGGATACCGAATGGGACCGCTTCGACCCGATGACCCCGGCGGGCCAGTGGGCGGCCGCGCGGCGTGAGCACCTGGCCCGGCCGCCCCGGCCCTCTGCCACCGGCCATGGGCCGGCCGCCGTGACCGTGCCCGATTCGACCGGGCTGCGCACCAGCCGGCCCCTCTCCACCCAGGAGGCCTTCGGCCGGATCCTGGTTGACCTGTCCCGCGACGAGACTGTGGCTCCCTACCTGGTCACTGCGGCCCCGGATGTGGCCACGTCCACCAACCTGGCCGGCTTCATCAACCGCACCAAGGTGTTCAGCCCCGATGTGCGCCGGTCGTGGAGCGAGGACACCGTGCTGAAGTGGGCCGAGAGCCCCGACGGCCACCACATCGAGCTGGGCATCAGCGAGATGAACCTGTTCCTGCTGCTCGGCCAGCTCGGCCTGGCCTGGGACCTGTCCGACCAGCCGTTGCTGCCGGTGGGCACGGTGTACGACCCGTTCGTGCTGCGCGGCCTGGACGCGTTCATCTACTCGGTGTACTCCGGCTCCCGGTTCGTCGTGGCGGGCACCCCGTCCGGAGTCACGCTGGCCCCGGAGGGCGGCGCGCACCAGTCCACGATCACCCCCTCGGTCGGCCTCGAGCTGCCCGGCGTCACGTTCATCGAGCCGGCCTACGGGACCGCGCTGGACTGGCTGATGTGCGGAGCGCTGCAAGCCATCGCCACGGCTAATGCGGCCGCGCTCGGCCCGCCGCGGGGCGGCACCCCGGTGATGGAGGACGGCTCGTACTACTTCCGGCTGACCACCCGGAGCCTCGACCAGCAGCCGTTCCAGGCCGCCCGGGACCGGCTGGGCGACGCGGTGCTGCGCCGCCAGGTCCTGGCTGGCGCCTACCGGCTCGTGGACGCGGGCCCTCCCGCCGACGGGACCCCCATGGTGCACTTGGCGGGCAGCGGCGCAGTGCTGCCCGAAGTGCTGGCCGCCGCGGCCGAGCTGGGCGAGGAGGGCATCGCCGCGAACGTGGTCGACGTGACCTCGGCGGACCGGCTCTACCGGGCCTGGCAGCGGACCCTGCGCCAGGGGGTGCGCACCGCCACGGTGCCGTCCATCCCCGGCGCGCTGCGCAGTGCCTTTGGCGACCGGGCCCCGATCGTCACCGTGCACGACGCGGCCTCGCACACGCTGAGCTGGCTCGGCTCCGCGCTGGGCGTGCCCGCAGTCAGCCTGGGCGTGGACGGTTTCGGCCAGTCCGGGGCGGTCCGTGACCTGTACCGGGCGCACGACCTGGACCCCGGCTCCATCGTCAACGCCGCCCTGGCCGCGCTGTCGTTGCGATGAGCCGCCCGGGACCTATCTGAACGCCGAGATGCCGGTCAGGACCTGGCCCAAGGTCAGCGCGTGGACTTCTTCGGTGCCCTCGTAAGTGAGGACCGACTCCAGGTTGTTGGCGTGCCGGATGACCGGGTACTCCAGCGTGATCCCGTTGGCGCCCAGGATGGTCCGGGCCTGCCGGGCGATCTCGATGGCCGCCCGCACGTTGCTCATCTTGCCCAGGCTGACCTGCTCGGGGGTCAGCTCCCCGGCCTCCTTGAGCCGGCCCAGGTGCAGCGCGATCAGCTGGGCCCGCGACAGGTCGGCCAGCATCCAGGCCAGCTTGCCCTGGGTGAGCTGGAAGCCGCCGATCGGCTTGCCGAACTGCTCCCGGGTCTTGGCGTAGTCCACCGCCGCGTCCAGGCAGGACCGGGCCGCCCCGGTGACTCCCCAGATGATGCCGAACCGCGCCTCGGTCAGGCAGGACAGCGGCCCCTTCAGCCCGACCACCCCGGGCAGCATGGCCTCCGCGGGCAGCTTCACGTCGTCGAAGTGCAGTTCGGAGGAAATCGACGCGCGCAGCGACATTTTCTTATGAATGCTGCGGGAGGTGAATCCGCGCGCCGCGCGAGGCATGAGGAATCCCCGGATCCCTTCTTGCGTCTGGGCCCACACCACCGCGATATCTGCCACCGACCCGTTGGTGATCCACATTTTCGAGCCTGACAGCACCCAGTCACTTCCGTTGCGGATGGCTTTGGTGGTCATGCTGGACGGGTCGCTGCCGGCGTCAGGCTCGGTCAGCCCGAAGCAGCCGATGGCGTCACCTGCCGCCATCCGGGGCAGCCATTCCTCCTTCTGTTCCGGCGACCCGTATTTCCAGATCGGGAACATGGCTAGTGAGCCCTGGACGGAGACCAGGCTGCGCAGGCCGGAATCAGCCGCTTCCAGCTCGCGGCAGGCGACGCCGTAGGCGACCGGGCCCATCCCGGCGCAGCCGTAGCCGGTCAGGTGCATGCCGAGCACGCCCAGCTTGCCGAGCTCAGGGGCGAGCTCGCGGGGCAGCACGCCCGCCTCGAACCAGTCCGCGATGTGGGGCATCACGCGCTCGGCCGTGAACGCCCGCACGGTGTCACGGACCAGTGCCTCGTCCGAGGTCAGTTGCTGGTCGACGCGCAGCAGGTCGAGGCCGTGGCCAGGCTGGCCGGCGGGGTGCGTGGGCATGGCGGGTCCTTCCGGTCAGTCACTAACTCCCTCCCCCAGCGTATGCGGGCCGCGTTCGGCTGTCTGGACCCGGCCGGACCGGGAATGATCGGGGCATGAACGAGCCCAATGGCAGCAAGAGGCTAATCCGGACACGGAAAGGTCGGCTCGTGGCTGGCGTCTGCTCCGGAATCGGTGAGTACGTCGGCATCGACCCCACCGTGGTCCGGCTGATTTTCGTCGCCCTGAGCCTGGTGACGGTCGGCATCTTCGTGCTGGTATACCTGGCGGCGTGGATCCTCATCCCAGAGGAAGGGGAGGGCGCGTCGATCGCCGAGAACCTGATCAAGAAGACGGGTGGCAGCTAGCCGGGCGCGCACGGACAGGTCCCGGGGGGCGCGGCGGGCTGGCCCGCGGTGGGTGCCCTTTCCCAGGGCCCGGTCGGGTTCCGGGGCGGGGCTGATGCCCAGGGTGTGATCGGCTTCCCCGGCCAGGATGAACGTTTCCGCGGCCGGGGCGGACTCAGCCCGGGAACCGTGTCCTGCGGCCGATGGTGGCGCCGGGAGCGGTGCTACCACGAGCGCTGGCGCGCCGAGCGGCGGTGCGCCGAGCGGTGGTGCCGGGAGCGGTGGTGCGGATAGGCCGGAGCCCCGCTCGGCCACCGGGAGGTTGAGCACCGGTGGCTTGGGGGACGGCGGCAGGGGCTCCGCGGCTAGGGCCGGGCGGGGCGGCTGGGCGGGCAGCGGCACCGGGGCCTGCGGCGCCGGGGGCTGCGCGGGAACGACGGGGCCGGTCCCGGCGAGGGCGGCGGTCACCTGCCCGCCGCTCAGCATGCTGAGCAGTTCTGTGTACCGGCGGGTCCAGTCGGTGGCCAGGGCCGAGGCGGCCAGCAGGCCCAGCAGCCCGGCCAGGGCGACCGCCCCGGGGGCCCCGACCCGCTGCGCGACCGCCCCGCCGGTCAGGATGCCCAGGCCTTGCGCGGCCAGCAGGCCGGTCTGGGCCACCGCGAACGCGCGTACCCGCCGGGCGGCCGGGAGCGCGGTCACGAACGCCGCGGCCGCCGCCAGCTGGTAGGCGCCGCCCGCACCGGCCAGAGCCCAGAGCAGGACCAGCACCGCCAGTGGCGGATGTGCCAGGCTGAAGATCAGCGGCGCGCAGGACAGCATGGCCAGCCAGCCCATCGGCCGCATCCGGTCCGAGGGGCGCAGCAGCCGGCCGATCACGAACCCGCCGATCACCGTGCCAGCAGGCATGGCCGCCATGAGCAGCCCGATCACGGGCGCGCCGCCGCCAAGTATGTGCGCATACGGGGCGGCCAGGGCCTCGGGGACCACGGTGAAACCGGCCAGCCAGCCGAACAGCACCAGCGTGCGCAGCGCCGGGCTGCCGAACACGGCGGCCATGCCCTCCCAGGTGATCTCCCACGGCGAGGAATGGGCGGGGCTGCGCGGCGGCGCGGGCCTGGGCCGTACCGCACAGGCCAGGATGCCGGCCGACAGGCTGAAGGACAGCGAGTCCAGGGCCAGCGCCCGGTAGGGCCCGAGCGCCGCGATCAGGCCGCCGCCGGCCAGGAAACCGGCGATCTGGCTCAGCTGGGTGGTATGGCTCCCGATCACCGAGCCCAGCGGGTACTTGTTGACGGTCAGGACCTCGGGCAGGAGCGCCGAGCGGGCCGCCGAGAAGGGCATGCCGAGCAGCACAGTGCAGAAGAACAGCGCGCACAGGCCGGCGAAGGGCAGTCCCCGCACGGCCATCAGGGCGACCAGTCCGGCCCGGATCAAGTCGAGGGTGATCATCAGCTGCTGCCGCGGGATCAGGTCGGCCAGCCCGGACAGGACCGGCCCGCCGATCAGCGGCGGCAGGTAGGTCAGAGCGTAGGCCGCCGCGGTCAGGAACGCTGAATGGGTCCGGGAGTACACCACGAACGCGATGGCCACCTGCGCGAACTGATCGCCCGCGCAGGACAGCGCCTGGGCGGACCACAGCGCGCGGAACTCCCTGACGGCGAACACATCGCGGTAGGCGACCGGATGGTCGCCGGGTTGCCGGTGCCGGCCCGGCCCCGATGTGTGCGCTGGCCTCCGGGAAAGCGGGGGGTGCTCTCCGTTGTGCACGTGCGGCTCTTTCTCTGCTGTTGTCTGCGCCTGGCCGCCGGCGTCCGGGGGACCGCCAGAGCGGATCGCAATCCTTCTTTAACGCTGTGTCATCGAATCTGGGCATATGCTGCGCGGTTCGGTGACCGGCAGTAGTGACTGTGAGTCGTGAACCGATTGCCTACCGTGTCGAATTTTTGGTAAATGCGCAAGGGGTTCCTGCATGACGTCTTGGTTCCGCTGGTCGCAGATGTCGTTGGCGTACGGGCATGCAGGCCATGACCAGCGGGAAGGCCTGCCGAGGGTGGCCGGATTTGCGGGGGCAGGTGCGGATTCCTGTGCGACAGGGCTGGGCGGACAGGGCTGGGGGCCGGTTCGATGACCCGGGGAGCTGCGGATGCGGGGCGCCAGAGGATGGATGGCGGTGGGGGCGCGGGGCGGACGTGGGCTCCGCGGGCGGATGGCAGGGGCCCAGGGCGAACGCTTTGGCGTGCACGCCAGTTGTCCCCTATGCTGGGGCAGTCCCCGACGGCGGGCGCCAAGGGTCACGGCGGCGGCGGCCGTCACCGGCCCCCATCGTCTAGTGGCCTAGGACACCGCCCTTTCAAGGCGGCGGCACGGGTTCGAATCCCGTTGGGGGCACCGTCGGCCAGTGGCCGGCACCGATGGTCCTGTAGAGCAGCTGGTTAGCTCGCCACCCTGTCAAGGTGGAGGTCGCGGGTTCAAGTCCCGTCAGGACCGCTTGGCTGAGGCCGCTCGTCATGGTGGACAGGCCGGCGGTCAGTCACGGTCAGGTAGCTCAGTTGGTATGAGCGTCCGCCTGAAAAGCGGAAGGTCGGCGGTTCGACCCCGCCCCTGACCACCTCATCATCTCGCAGGCTCTGTCCTGCTGACCTGCACAGATGCTGCCGTTGCTGATATCACTCGCACATCCATCTGGTTCCGGTGTTGCTCGGGCCGGGCCTCCGGCTGTTCGAGGACCTGCCGCCCGGGCACATCGAGTTGGAACCCACCCGTGCCTTCGGCGGCCAGGCGTTCAGCACCTGCGCTACCGGGTGCGGCAGGCGGGCTGAGCCGGATGGCGCTGCTCCGGCTGTAGCCGACTGTGTCGCTGGATATCCCGCCCTAGATGGTTCTACGGTGATGGGCATGACGGGGTACATCGAGGTGGCTGGGCTGCGCACGTGGCATGAGGTGTCCGGTGAGGGCGATCCGCTCGTCCTGCTGCACGGCGGGTTCGTCGGCGCGTCCTCGTTCTTCGCGCAAGTCCCGGCGCTGGTCGAGGCCGGCTATCGGGTCCATGTCCCCGAGCGCCGCGGGCACGCACACACCCCGGACGTCGAGGGTCCGCTGAGTTACTCGGTGATGGCCGACGACACGGTCGCCTACCTGGAGCAGGAAATCGGCGCGCCGGCTCACCTGGTCGGGTGGAGCGACGGGGCGGTGGTCGCGCTGCTGGTGGCCCGGCGCCGCCCGGACCTGGTAGCCCGGATGGTGCTCATCGGCCAGTACTACAACTCCTCCGGCAGGGTCGCCGGAGGCGACCTGGTGGCGTACCTCAACTCGCCGGAGGCGGTCACGTTCTTGCGCCGGGCCTACGACCCGGTTTCTCCGGACGGCCCTGACCACTTCTCCGTCGTGCACGCCAAGATGATGCACATGATCGCCACCGAGCCCGAGATCGCATTGGACACCCTGGCCGGCATCACCGCCCCCACACTGGTGCTTCAAGGCGACCGGGACGAGGTCACCGTCGAACACTCCCTGGCCGTCGTGGCTGCGCTGCCCGAGGCACGCCTGGCAGTGCTACCGGGCTCGCACACCCTCCCGCTCGAGCATCCAGAACTGGTCAATCCGCTGATCCTCTCGTTCCTGCGCGGCACCAATCCAGCTCCGGACTGGAACGCCTTCACCGGCTGAACACGCCCACCGATAGGCGGCCAACTACGGGCGTGCAGTCCCGTCAGGCCGCTGCGGTGATACTCGTTGATCACTCCCGCGACCGCGGGCGCGAGAGTGTGTCTGCCGGTCAGGCCGGGCAGGCTTGAGTCATGACTCTGGGTACAAGGCCCAGGCAGCGGCTTACCCTCACGGTGGCGTGCACGGCTCAGGTCATGATGGTGCTCGATGTCATGATCGTGAGCGTCGCCCTTCCGTCCTTGCAGCACGAGCTTCGCCTCTCACCCGCGGGCCTGGAATGGGTGGTGAGTGCCTACGCTCTGGCCTTGGCCGCGCTGATCCCAACCGGCGGTGCGCTGGGCGATCATTTCGGGCGCAGACGCATTTTCATGAGCGGGATCGCCCTCTTCGCGTTCGCCTCAGTCGGCTGTGCTCTTTCGGTTTCGGGTGGAATGCTGATCGGTTTCCGGGTGATCCAGGGAATCGGCGGCGCCGTCATGTCGTCCCTGACCCTTTCCCTGATCGTCGAGGCCTATCCTCCGAAGGCCAGGACCGGCCCGATCGGACTGTGGGCCGCGGTCAGTGGTCTGGCCGTCGCGGGCGGCAGCGTGGTTGGCGGCTTGCTGCTCAGCGTGTTCCCGTGGTCATCGATCTTCTGGGTCAATGTCCCGCTTGCCCTGGTGACCTTGGCTATCTCGCGGGTCGCGGTAGTGGAGTCCCGGGAGCGTGTACCACGCCCGTTCGACACCGGCGGCGTCGCGCTGAGCGCCGCCGGCCTCCTGCTGCTGACGTTCGGATTCGTCGACGCCTCCGACGCCAGCTGGCATTCGCCGGTCGTGGCCGCCTGTATCGCCGCCGGCGTAGCGGTCCTGGTGCTCTTTTTCGTGTGGGAGCACAGGACCGCGTTCCCTATGGTCCCCCCGGCATTGCTGCGAACCGCGAGCTTCGGCCGGGCTTGTGCCGTGTATCTCCTGGCCTACCTGGCGTTCTCGGGATTCATTTACTACGTCACGCTCTTCTTCCAGAATGTTGACGGATGGTCGGCGCTGCGTACCGGCTTGTCCTGGCTGTTTTTCTGCATTCCGTACTTTGCCGTGGCCCAGCTCGGCAGGTGGGTGGAGCGGCGGCTGCCGGTAGCTTCGGCTGCTGGATGGGGCTGCCTCACCGCCGCTGCAGGCATGCTGGGCATGAGCCAGCTGAAGACGGCGACGCCGTTTGCCTGGCCGGCCGCCTGCTACATCCTGGTGGGAGTGGGCTTCGCCCTGATGGTCCCGGCAGTTTCGTCTGCGGCGATGGCCGAGGTTGCGGAGGGATCATCGGGGGTCGGGTCAGGCCTGTTCAACGCCTGCCGCCAGATCGGTACTGCAACGGGGCTGGCCATTCTGGGGTCAATCGGCACGGCCGTGGTCCTGGCCGACTGGCACCGCCAGGCGGGATCTCTCCCCCGACCGAGCGGCGGCGGGCAGCCCACGCCGGGTCCGATGTCGCCGGTGGTCAGGTCCATGCGGCCGCCGCCCACCTCAGCGGGCACGCCCTCGATGCGGCGGTGGCCTCATTTCTCCGGGGCTTCGAGTCCGCCCTGCTCCTGGCGGGCGCGATTCTCGCCATCGCCGCAGTCGTGGCCTTCCGGGGCTTGCGGCACCTCCGGAGCCCCGTATCCCGGGAGCGCCAACCGACCGATGCGAGCATAACCAGTGAAACGGGTGCCTGATGCTGCCGCAGATGGCGCGTTGGGACAGGTGCGACGTGGCGGTCGGCGGCCGTGGTGCAAGATCGATAAGCGGGTCGGCTTGAGGCGGCCAGCGGGCACCCAACTGGTCTGAGGCTGGGGTCGGGCCACCTGGACCGAGCGTCACGCTGAGTGAGAGCGAAGGGCAGGGGAACGCTCGCCGAGCCGCTGCCCTGCGCGGGTATCCGCTTGGTACGTGGCCGAGTGTCGTCGGCGAGGCCTGGTGGTGTCGAGGTCACGCTCCGCGCGCAGGCTTCACGGCTGAGGTAGCCTCGGCCCCGGCGTAGAACGGACATACCTTGGCGCGTTCGGGGGGCATCTTGCCGTACATCGTGGATTTCAACACCGTCTCGACTACCGGTCTGGAGTCGTCGCCGGTCGCGGCCGGGCTCGCTGGTCTGCGGGCGAACGAGGCCCGCTACTTCAAGAACAAGTACGGCTACGTCTTCACGGTGGAGCCCGCGAGCAACGCCAAGACGACCATCGACTGGGTGCACCGGATCCTCAAGGAAGAACGCGACATCGTCATCTCGTCTCGCCCTCTCGAGGCTACGGCCTTCCAGGTCGAGAACATCCGGATGGCCTACGTCTTTTATGAGAGCGGTCTGTCGATCAACGTGATGTACACGTTGGACGATCCCAAGAAGCGGGCGGTCGGGTTCAAGCTCGCCGAAGGGATGGAAGTCCCCGCGGAGCTCGCCCCGCAGTTCAAGTTCGCGAGGCAGAAGTCGAAGCTAGCCGGAACCATTCGCGGTTCCTACTTCAACATCAAGAGCGAGTACTGACCCTGGGCCCGGCTCTGCGAGATCAGTCATCTCCTGCCGGTCGAGCCGGTCTGGTCACACCAGAAAAGATCCCTGGCCAACCTGGCCAAGCGCAACGTCGGCCAGCTCGCCGCGCTGACCAAGACCCGTCGCAGGCCGGACTCAGTACCGCCCGGCCTGCTCGACAGCTTCCTCGGCATCACCGGGCTGACCTCACACCCTGCTGTAACCCGCCGGCGCTTCACTCGGCGTTATGTGACGACAGCGCGAGGAGGGGACCAGAAGGGGTCGCGGCCGATGAAGCCCAGCAGCCGGACCTGGGGTCCGGCGTCCTCGGGCACCTCGACCCTGGCCCCGTACTGGCCGGAGGAGCGCATGGCCTCCTCGAACTGCTCCATGCCGGCCAGCAGCTGGCCGCAGAGGTCGGCGTCCAGCCGGTCGTCCTGGCCGGTGGCCCTGGCCAGGTCCCAGGTGTGCATGAAGACGTCCGCGGTGTAGAACTGGTCGACCGCGCGGTCCAGCGGCAGCTCGCCGATGTGGGGGTTGGCCAGCACTCGGTCCTGGGTGGCCGGGTCGTCCAGCAGGGCCTGCACCGCATCGCAGTGCGCCCGCCAGGCCGATACCGGGTCCTTGTCCACCGACGGTCCGCCGGGCAGCTGGATGCCCGCGCCGGCGGAGAGGAATGGGGGGAACCACTCGGTCAGGTGCCGCACCACGTCGCGCGCGGTCCAGCCGGCGACCGGGGACGGGGCGTCCCAGTCGCGGGCCCCGAGAACCCGTTCGGTGAACAGCCCGCCGATCTGCCGGTGCCGCTCTGCGGGAGGCTTAGACAGCGCCATCGTCAACCATCCTCTGCAATGCCGCGTAACCGTCGTTGACGCCGGTCTCCATGCCGCTGGCCAGCCAGGCGTCCCGGCCCTCAAAGCTGTCCACAAGGGACTGCGAGCGCAGCCGGGAGCGGCCGCCGCCGAGGTCCTCGAACCACAAGGTCTCCAGGGCGACGCCGTCGAGCTCGCACTCATAGGTGAAGGTCTGCACGATGCGGTCCGGGCGCACCTCGTGGAAGCAGCCGTGGAACGCGTACTCTGCGCCGCCGAGCCTGGCGGTGTACCGCCAGCTGCCGCCGGTGCGGGCGTCCCAGTGCTCGATCCGGGTGTCGGCGGCATCCGGGCCGACCCACTGGGCGAACAGCGCAGGGTCGGTGTGGGCGCGGAACAGCTGCCCGGGCGTGGCCGCGAACTCGCGAGTGATCCGGATGATCGGCAGCTTCGGGTCAGCCTCGATGGCCGTCTCTGTGGCCGTTGACATCGTCGGTGCCATCCTTGTCGTCGGTGTGGCTCATAGTCGCCAAGAGGGCGTCCAGACGGCGGTACCGCTGCTCTGCGCGCCGCCGGTACCGCTCGATCCAGGTCTCCATCTGGGTGAGGACCTCGGTCTCCAGTCGCACTGGCCGGGGCTGCGGCCCATGCGGCCGGCTAACCAGCCCGGCGTCCTCCAGGACCCGCAGGTGTTTGTAGACAGCCTGCAGCGTCATCCGGTACGGCTCGGCCAACTGGCCCACCGTCGCCTCGCCCTCGGCGAGCCTGGCCACGATGTCGCGGCGCGTCGGATCGGCGAGGGCGGAGAAGACTCGTGTCAGTGTGTCCGCGGCCATCGGCTCCCGTTTCAACCTCTTGGTTGAAACGACCCTAGCCTCGGACGCTCACCCTGTCAACCATCCGGTTGAAGGTGGCGGCCCAGCCATCCTCCTGGCCAGTAGTCCAACCGAACCTTCGGCCTGCTCGTCGCGCGACGAGGATGAAAATGGCTCAGGGCGTGGATGACCGCACCCGCTCATGACTGGATAATCTGCGCTCCATGCACGTGAACCCTGTGGCTGGCGCCACACCGGCGGGTGATTCTTACCCCACGCCGCCTGAACCGCACAGCAGCCCGGCGGACGCTCCCAAGCACCTTTACCGGGTCCGCCGATGAGCGCTCGTGTCGCTAGTCCGCGTCCTGGCAGAGACAGAAGGGGTGGCCGGCTGGGTCCAGGAGAACCCGGACGTTCTCTTGTGGCTGGGCCGCCGCCACCGTGGCTCCCAACGCGAGCGCCTCAGCGACCGCGGAATCGAGGTCCCCGACCTGGAAGTCGAAGTGCATCATCGGGCGCTGCTCCCCGTCCACGGGCGGCCAGACGGGGGCCCGGTATCCATGCGCCTGCTGGAACACGATGTAGATGGATCCCTGGGGAGCTGCGAGTATGGCCGTGCCAGGCTCTTGGTGACCGATAGGCCAGCCGAGCAATTCGGAGTAGAACTTCGCCAGGGCGCCTGGGTCCGGCGCTTCGATAGCCGCTCCCCACCACATGCCGTCCGTTCGAGATCGCATGCTGGCAGACTGTCGCAGCTGCTAGTCCGCGTCTAGCAAGGCGCGCGCCCGGCCCGATCATGACTCTCCGCGCGGCTCGCTGCTGGGATGGCCGGAGGGGGGTGGCCTGGACTTCACGTAGAGTCGGCCGGCGGGGGTCCCGGGGTGTGACCGCCCGGGCCCGGGCGACGGAGCTGATCATGACAGTGGTGCTGGGCTCGTCACGGTGAGAACGTCACCAACACCTCGCGCACGTTCTCTTACGGGGTCTTCGATTGTGGCGGGAACTGGAGGATCAGACGCCATCGTCGTCGCGCACGGCGCCAGCATCCGGGCCGCGGTGCCAGCGCTGACCGGGCAGCCGGTCCCGGCGCCGATCTCGCGACGGGCGGGCTGGCGCGGTTCGTTGTCACCCGCGGCTCCGGCTCAGCCAGTGATGTCGCCCTGGCCGCCTGGACCTGACCGAGCCGGCATCGCTGCGGTTGACGGTCGCCGACGATCGCACCACGCTTATGACGACAGTCACCTCAAAGGAGCGGTCGCATGATCCTGATCAACATCACGATGCCGATCCGGCCCGACAAGATGGACGAGTGGCTGGCACTTGCCGATTCCTACGCCAAGGATGTCAACTCCGAGGACGGCTGCCTGTTCTTCCAGTTCGCCCGGAGCCTTGCCGATGAGCACGAGTTTGTCTGCATCGAGGGCTTCAAGGATGCTGAGGCAGGCGCCGCCCACGTCAAGCAGCCGTACGTGAAGAGGTTCTTCGACACCGCGCCCGACTTGGTGTCCGCGCAGCCGCAGATCATCTACATCGACACGCCGCATGAGGGCTTCGGTCCGATGGGCGAGATCCAGCCCCGCTGACCGGGCGCTTCGGTCAGGAGAGCGTTCTCCGGCGCCCCCGTCTGATCACTGTGAGCTCCGAGCCCGACCGCGAAGGCAGGTAGCAAGTACCGCGACGGTACTTGCTATCTGCCTGGCTAATCGGCCTGGCAGGCCGGGTCAGGAAGTGACAGGCGCCGGGAAGGCGACGGGGCTTCGATTCCCCGCCCTATCCACCGCGCGCACGCCGAACTGCACGTTGTCCTTGGCGATATCGAGCGTAACGGTGGTGACATTACCGACTGGGATCACGTGATCCCAGGTTGGCGACGTAGTCTCCCGCCACACCACCTCGTACCCGGCCAGGTTGGCTTCGGGGTTGGCGTTCCAGTTGAGAGTGGTGGTGTTGGTGAGCACGATCGCGACGATCTGCGCGTTCTTAGGCATGCTAGGCCCGGTGGCCAAGGCCCACATGACCGACGCGTTCACCTTGGCTACTCGGGCCACGTAGTCGAAGTCAACGAATTGGGGCAGATCACCGAACTGGACGCCGTTTTCTACCCGGACGTCCTGGTGCTCGTGGTTGAAGTTTTCCCGCGGCTCCGTGAACCTGGCCGCGGGGAAGCCCAGCGCCTGGAACGAATTGTGGTCGCTCCCGCGCAGATACCGGTCGCGCCGCCAGATCACCCGGATGTTCATGTCCGTCAGCTCCCGTGGCGCCGAGGTCACGGCGAACCGGCCCAGCTGGCGTGAGAGCCCGTCGTTCTCGCCACCGACCAGCTGCAGGAGCTGAATCACCTGGGGAGTCGCGTTGGTGGGGACGCCCTCCAGGAACAGCCGCAGGGTGTGAGGGTCGGGCTTGGTGCCATCGAACGCCTGGCTGGCCCCGACGATGTCGTTGCTGAACATGCCCTGCACGTCGTTGCCGGCCGCCTTCATCTGATTCGCCATGAAAATCGAGCCGAATGTTCCCTGCTCCTCTCCGCTGACGATGCCGAATACCAGGGTGCCGGGGAACCGGCGGGTGGCGAAGATCCGGGCGAGCTCAAGCACGACCGCGACTCCAGAGCCATCGTCATCGGCCCCGGGGGCGTCGTTGGTGAAGTTCAGCACGTCTGTTACCCGGGAGTCCAGGTGCCCGGTCACCACGTAGAACCGCTCGGGGGAGGCGGTCCCCTGCAGCGTCGCGATGACGTTGGTGATCGTGGTCGGCGTGGGGATCCGGGGCCCGGCAGGCTGCACGAAGCTCTGCTTCTGCACCGTCATCCGGCCCGACGAGGCGGCCGCAATGGCCTGCATCTGTCCGAACGCCCACTCGGTGGCCGCCCCGATGCCGCGCACCGGGTCGGTCTGGCTGGACAAGGTATGCCTGGTTCCGAACGAGACGAGCTTCAGGATGATCGCCTTGATCCGGTCAGGGTCGATCTCGCGCAGCATGCCCCGCAGGTCCTTGTCGAACTTCTGAGGGACGGCGACGCCGCGAGCGGCCGCCTGGGCGGCGCTGGCTGGGCCGACCACCGAGATGAGGGGTGCAGCGACCGCGGTAATGGCCGATGCAGATAGGAAAGCGCGACGATTTGGGCCGCTACGACCCGAGAGAGGGTTGTTCTCCATGCAATGAATCCTTGATAGATCCAGTCAGAAGTCAAGCAATTGGCGGTCTTTGGCAAAGACCCGCTCAGGGCGTCCAGGTCAGACGGCTGGTAAACAGCAACTTCTCCTCCCGGTTCCTGGGCCATGCAGGTGCGGCCGCGGTGACGGCGCCGTCAGTTGGGGGCAGAGCCGTGCTGTGCCAGGGGCAGTATCCCCAGGCTCTGGGAAGGCCCTCGCCGCGCTGCGAAGGAAGTGCACACAGGCAAACGGTTACCAGGCGTACGGCTCCGGAGGCCGAATCCGGCCACCGGCCAGCGCCACCACTGCCCGCTCGGCTACCTGACACTCAGCGGTGAACCGGAGACGCCGGTGCCGGGAACTTCCGCGGTATGTGCGGCGCTGCGGCGCCGGTCAGCTCCCGCCCACGCCGAGTGCGGTCAGCAGCACCAGGACAATCGTGGCCGCCGCGAACATGCCGTGGCCGATCACCACGGGAAGCGGGAAATTCCGCTCCGGTGGGCCCGGGATCTCGCCCCGCGCACCTTTCGCGGTCGGCGAACCATGCACGCGGTAAACCATGACCCAGCGCGCAGCCATGGTTGCGCCGAGAGCCGCGACCACGGCCAGGGTTATAGCAGCAGCCCAGGCGAGCCCGGGGCTATCGGTGATCAGGTACGCCACCCAGACCACGAGCCCACCGACGGCGAGCAGGGCGTGCGCGCTGATGACCGGGACCGGCAGGCGGGTTGCCGCGGCGGACTGGAACTCGCGGTCGTATTCGATGAGCCAAATGGTCAGCAGGTAGAGGCCTCCGCCGGCGGTGGTGATCCAGGTGGCCAGAGCGGCTAGCGACATCGGGAACCCCATCCTCAGCCATGCGGCACGCCGCGACCAGGCGTCCAGGCCCGTACTTCGCGGCGCGCCGGAGTGCGCACTGCATCCAAATGAGGGGAGCGGACCTCATCCACCCCTATCCACGCTCCGGCCCGCCAGGCAGTTCACGCATCGCGAACCTTCGCCGCTGACCTCAAGGCCGGGTCGCATCTAGGACCCGGCGTTGGCGGCGGCTTGCCGCTGCTATGTTCAAGACGAAGGGGAGTAGTCCTTCGTCGGCTGGTTGACATGCTGGCGCGCGGTGCGTGCCCGGCCACCGGGTCACATTGATGTGGCGGACGAGACCTTCGGCTGTTGAGTGCATCCGGCCGGAGGGACGTAAGGAAATCCCAGGTCGGATAGGCAACCGACCGAAGGGATTCCGCGTTGAACTACCTTGGCGCTGCTGCCATCGCGTTCGGGCTTACGTTCCTGGGCGAACTCCCGGACAAGTCGCTGTTTGCATCCCTGGTCCTGGGCACCCGCTACCGGCCCCTGTACGTGTGGGCGGGGGCTGCCGCCGCGTTTGCGGTTCATATGGCCGTAGCCGTGACGGCCGGGCAGTTGATCTCCCTGTTGCCGCAGGGCCTCGTTGACGGGATAGTGACCGTGCTGTTCCTCGCCGGGGCCGCTTACTTGTGGATCACGAGCTTCCGCTCGCAGAAGCCGGAAGGGGTGGACGCGGCGCGCCAGGGCAACCCGCCCCCGTCATTCCTGCGGATCGCTGGGACCAGCTTCGGTGTCGTCTTCCTGGCTGAATGGGGAGACATCACGCAGATCACCACCGCGAACCTGGCCGCCCGCAGCAACCCCCTGGCCGTCTTCGCCGGATCAGTCCTGGCGCTCTGGCTGATCGCAGCCCTGGCCGTCACCCTGGGCGCCAAGAGCCTCGATCTCATTCCCATGGCCTGGGTGCGCCGCATCACGGCGACTATCCTCCTGGCCCTAGGTATCTACACTGCCGTCACGGCCCTGTTCAGCTAAAACGACAGGACGGCATCCGTGCGGGCCGGGCTGCAGATCACAGGCTTCCGGAAGGTCTGGCCCGGACTTAGGGGCAAGTCATCCATTCGGCTCGTCGATCGAATTCACATCCCGCCGACCCGCAGGGTTCGCGGCCATGAGCCAGCCCGGTGCACCGCCCCGCGCCGGCGAGTGAAACCCGGAATGGTGGCCCTAAAGATCTGGGATCGGTTGCTGGGTACTTGGTATCTGCAGCCCGCCGTGCACTTCCAGCACTGCGCCGGTGAGGTACGCCCCAGCCGGTGAAGCCAGGTAAAGGGCGGCTGCGGCGACATCTTCCACCGTGCCCAGTCGGCGCATCGGAGTGGCGGCCCAGGCTTGTGAGCGCACCGCCACGTCCCGCGTGACTGCGGAGGTCGCGGACGTCGTGATGGTGCCAGCGGCGATGGCGTTGACCCGGATCCGGGGAGCGAGATCCTGGGCGGCGAGTTCGGTGTAGTGGGTGAGTGCGCCCTTGGCCGTGCCATACGACAAGAAGCCTCGCCCGGCGGTAAGCGCGAGGACGCTTGAGATGTTGATCACCGAGCCGCCGCCGTTCTCAAGCATCAGCGGAACTGCGGCGGCGGCGAGAGCACGAGTCGTAGGTACGCTGAAGTGGAAGGCTTCCTCGAGCTGGTCGACAGACGTCTCCATAAGCGGTCGCGGCATCGCACCGCCGACGTTGTTGACGACGATGTCGAGGCGGCGGAACACCTCTCGCGCTGTGTCGCTGAGCGTACGCCTCTGTGACACGTCACTGAGGTCGGCGATGACCAGGTGCGCCGTCCGGCCGGTCGCTTCGATCGCTGCCGCAGTGTTCCGGAGCTGCTCGCGGGTTCGTGCGGAGATCACTACAGAGCCGCCGTCACGCGTGGAAGGCCTTCGGGCTAATCGGTCGGGTCCGCGAATGAATGATGCTCGTGGGTCACGACCCACCGGTCCCCGGCCTTGGCCAGGCCGATGGTCAGCCGCAGCCGGTGCAATGGGTCGCGCTCGAAGTCCGCGGGCGTGCCGCACTTCAGCAGGGCAAACGCGAACGCGACGTCCGCGCCTGCCGTCACGTGAAGCGACTCGATCTCGAAGACCGCGCCGGAGGCCTGCCACTCGAAGAAGCCTGGCCAGGTCTCGCGGTAGGCGTCGATGCCGCGCACGCCCTGCTCGGGCGGCGGCACGTCGAACATGACGATGCCGTCCGCGTGGCTGGCCAGCACGGCGGGCAGGTCGCCGTCGTGGACGGCGATCGCCCACCGTTCGATGAGGTCACGGATCTGCTGCTCGTCGGTCATGGCTGGTTCCTCCTCGTGGATGCCCGGTACCGGTGGAACCCGGGGCGGCGCGGAAATTCATCGCGGTGGCGGCGGTGACCTTGCGAGATGGGCCAATTGACCGCGACTGCCTGCTCGCCTAGGCCGCCTGCAACAGCTACGCCGGCACGCGCGACAGCTACGCCGGCACGCGCGATGCCGATCTCATCAGCTTTCCGGCTGCGCCGTACGTCCCGTCCGTAAGGGACAGTCCACAGACACTCCCAGGGAACCAGCACCAGATCGGCGGCGCGCCCGCCTGGAGAGTCAGCGTGCTCCCGGTATCCGGGCCGGGATCCGGCGTGCCCGCACGCCTGCCGCGATGAATCCGAGCCCGGCAAGCACGCAGACCAGGCCCGCGAGCGCCCACATGTGCTGGCCGTTCATGCCGCCTGACTGGCCAAGCAGATTCAGGCCCTGGAGGATCCAGAGGCCGCCGGCGATCGCCAGCAGCGCGCCGAGCACCAGGAAGATCCAACGCCTCATCCGTACCCCCGCTAGCAAGCTCAGGCAGCCTCGGGTCCCAGCAGTCCTGCGGAACCCGGAAGGCCCTGGGGCCCAGAACCGGCTCCCAAGGGGTAAACGGGAACGTTGGCCAAGCGGTTCAGCAGGCGGACGGCTGCCGGGTCGAAGCGCTTGCTGGGCAGTGCAGGCAAGCCGCCCGGCTCGATCAGCAGTCGAAGACTGACCAGCAGATCTCATTTCGCAACCGCTGATCCTCTAGGACGAGTTCGCGAATCACATCCGGGAGCTGTTCGCGCTGCCAACGGCACTCGAGCCTGCCGGCGCTCTCACCCTCCCGTCCGGGGCCCGCCGCACGCACGGCCTTGATCGCGTAGGCCGCAGCACCAAGCTCGTGTGCGGCGACATGCGCCACCACTGCCGCCTGGCCGGCCGCATATGCGGCGTGCCGAGCGGCTCCGTTCAACTCTCTCGCCGCAGCCATGGCATGGCCACCCGCGGCTCGGGACTGAGACATCCCGACCTCACCGCACGCCCATGCCCGGATCTGCTCGATCGCCTCGCGGGGCCGCGGGTCCGGGGGCTGCACCGACTCGAAGAGGTGCAGAACGTGCTCCGCGCACGCGGCAGCCCACAAAGCCAGGAGCCGATGGTCGGAGTCCGTAAGCGTCCCCCCACGGCGGATGGTGATGAAGCGGGGGTCGCGATCCTTGGGGAGGATCATGGTGTTGGAGTCCCGTGGCGTGGTTGGCGTTCTGCTCGGTGTGGCTCAGGGCCAGGCGTGAGCTCGACGACGTGGACGGGATCAGTCTGTCGTGACGCGGGGAGTTGCGCCATCGAGCGCCGGAGCCACACCGGGCCGCGTCCTAGGTGACGTCATATCCAGGCCTGGCCGGGTGCCGGCGCCGCCCGGCGCGCGCGGCTGGCACTGGGGCGGCCAGAGCGGAGCATACGGCGTAGGTGAAATCGTGGCCGAGGCGGGAGAGGGCCTGTTCTTCGGCGGCCACACACTGCCGCATCACCTGGCCGGTCGCGTCGTCATCGGCGAGGAAGTTGTGGGCGATGCCGTGCAGCGCCAGGTGCAGGATGCCTCCGTAGGGGTGTTCTTCCAGAACGGCGAAACGGCGGTGCAACGCGGGCATCAGGTCACTGGATTCCATGGCCTCGGACGGGTCATCCAGCCGCATGGAGAGCCGGCTCGGGCGGACCACCCGGCCCTTGGCCCGGCCGTCCCGCTGGAGGCGCCGTTCTTCCGGTAGCCCCGCGAGCAGCGTGTTCGCGGCCCGGATCTGCGCGCCAGGCCACTGGAATCTCGAGGGGCCCACGTATTCATCCATGATCAGCAGCCCGCCTGGGCCGAGCGCGCGGGCGATTAGCCGCATCGTCTCCCCGAGATGGCCGAAATGATGCAGCGAGTTCAGCGCGAGCACCACGTCGTACTGGCCATCCGCCTCATGCAGGGCCCGGCGGGCGTCGGCGGTGTGGAAGCTGAGCACATCGTCCAGGCCCGCCTCTTTCGCGTTCCTGGAGGCACGCCCGGTCTGCTCGGGGGAGATGTCCACGCCGGTGATCTGCGCGAAAACGCCGAACTGGGCCCAGTCGATCTCGCGGTCGCCTGCTCCGCATCCCAGTGACAGGGCCCGGAGCCCCGACCGCCCGGCTAGCCAGCGACGCGTCACATGCTCCCCGAATGTGTTCTCCCCGGCGCCGAAGGTATGCCAGCGGCGGTGTATCTCGGGGATCTCGTCCCACGGCACCTGCCCGGCCCGGAGACTGGCCGCGCCCCAGTGGCCCAGGACCCGGTCCGGGCTCGGGGTCCGCACCTTCCCCACGATCTCGGTCAGATGTCCTCGGCGCAGTTTCCGGTACAGCCGCACCGCGTCATGGCGGTTGATCAGATTGCCCAGCACTCAAGTCTCCCCGTCCGGTCCCTCAGTGGAGTCACGACGGGCCGGGCCAGACGGTTCAGCCGCGTATGCGTCGCTTCGCCGGGGTGAACGGGCCCGTGACCGGTTACGTGCTGGGGGATAGGCAGGTCGTTTTTCTGGAGACGGGGTGTGTGATGCGTAACCGGTGGTTTGTGCCGGCCGGGCTGGCCGGGGTGGCCCTGATCGCGGCGGCGTGCGGGACGTCGTCGCCGGCCAGTAGTTCCGGTACGGCCAGCAAGGCCAGCAGCCCGCCCAGCGCGGCGTCGCCGGCGGCGGCGGGTGCGGTGCTGAAGTCCGCGGTGATCGGCGGGGCGAAGGTGGTGACCAACGGCAAGGGCTTCACGGTGTACTCGTTCGCGCCGGACACGGCGGCCAGGTCGAACTGCAACGGGTCGTGCGCGCACTACTGGCCGCCGGTGAAGGGACCGGTGAGCGCCGGGGCGGGGGTCACCGGCAAGCTGGGCACGATCACCCGGTCCGACGGCTCGGCGCAGGCCACCTACAACGGGCATCCGCTGTACACCTACATCAGCGACTCCGCGCCGGGGCAGGACAAGGGCAACGGTGTCAACCTGTCCGGCGGGGTATGGCATGTCGTGGCGGTCTCAGGGACCGCGCCCGCCGCCCGCACCAGCCCAAGCAGCAACAGCAGCGGCGGCGGCGGGTACTAGCGGTCAAGCGATCTTGGACTGGTCTCGTCGTCGTAGCGTCCGCTGGCCTGCCTTGCAGGCCAGTACGGCCGCGACGGCGACGTAAGGCACGGAGAAGACGGCGAAGATCGTGCGGTGCGGGGCGAACGTGGACGCGGCTGCGTAGATGGCAAAGACCAGGATCGTCGCCAATTCGGTGCCCAGGCCCGCGAGCGAGGTCACCGTGGCCCGGCTGGGCCCGGAGATCCTGGCCTGCAGCCGGGCATCGGCGGCCACGCTCGCCAGCTGGAAGACGCAGAACGCGGCGGCAATCAGGATGAACCCGGCTGGCCGGCCGCTCAGCGCCCCAGCCGCGAGGGCCACTGCACCGAACGTGAGGGTGACGGCAAATGCAGTCCTTGTCATCTGCTGTCCCACCGCGGCCAGCAGGCCGCCTACTGTGGCACCTGCCGAGACGAGGAAGATGAGCAGGGGCACGGTGCTAGCCGACACACCAGTGCTCCTGGCCAGCAGGGGATCGTATTCCTCCAGCCCACCCCAGACCGCTGTCACGGCCGGGACCAGCAGCAATGCTCGCAGCACGGATCGGTCGGTTCGCACTTCGTGCAGGCCGGACCGCAGAACCTGGAGATAGCCCAGACCTGCCGGGGCAGGCTGGGCGCCGCCGGACGGTCCGGGCTCCGCGGCCACGTCATCCCGCGCACCCCGGGACCGGCACTCGGGGAAGGCCAGGGCGATGGCCGCGCAGGCCAGCTGCGCGAGCACGCTGGCCACACCCACGGCGACGTAGCCCCCGACGGCGAGGACTGGACTCGCGAGAGCCGTCGCAGTCATCACTGCGCTGACCCCGGCCGCATGCGCACGGCCCATGGTCTTGGCGTAACGTCCCACCGCACCGGACCGGCCAAGTTCCTCATAGACGAGCGCCTCCATGGCCCCCGATTGCAACGCACCTTCCGCGCCCCACAGGATGAATCCCGCAGCGAACGCTCCGTAGGACGGGATGCCGATCCAGAGGGCAAAGCCGGCCGCGGACAGCAGCGGTCCCACGGCGAGCATCAGCCGTCGCGACACCGCGTCGGCCCACACCCCGGCCGGAACCTCGAGCACGAAACCCGTGACCGACCAGATGATGAAGAGCGAGGAAATCTGGGCCACAGACAGGCCCGTATGAGCGAACAGCAGCACATAGACCGGGTAGAGCACGACGAGGTCGTCGAGGAACGTGTAGGCGTATAGGGTGACCGCCAACCGCTTAGCATGCCAATTTGGCCGGGAAGCGGGATTTGAGACACGAGTGACCATGAGGAACTCCAGGAGGCACGATCCGGACGCCGGGCAGAAGACATCCCGGCGGCCCGCGGCAGTGCGTCCCGCGTCAACCTCTAGTTATGCGTCAATGTCGCCATGTCACGACGCCGAGCTTACCGCTGATCAACGCCTTCGGCGACTGGGTTAACCACCGTGATCTGGTCGAGGCTCGCCCCGAAGTCCCCGGTTGCAGGGGCATGAAGCCGTTCTCGGTTATGGCTCATAGCGGTCCTCGGAGGCCACATCGCCGCCGCCGCCCTGACCGGCTAAAGGTCACAGAAAGGTTTCGGCATTCGGTCGCTTGAACCCCTCTGGCCCCGGGGCCGTAGTTGCAGGGGGCTGAACGGTGGTGGCAAGAGAGCTGAATGTCGCAGTGACCGCGCTATGGCCGCCATCTGCAATGTTGTGGCCTTTCCGGATGAATCCGGGCCAAAAACCAGGGGGGCAAATGATCCATTCGGCTCGTCAATCACACGCATATCCCGCACAGGAGCAGCACGCCTCACGGTGCACAGATCGGGCCTGGAAGGTAGTGCCCGGGCTGGCCGCGGGCATCGTCCTGGTGGTGGCCGTCGCGGCCTGCAGTTCGGGCGGCAGCTCCAGCGCTGGCCGGGGGAGCAGCGGAGCGCCCGCCACGTTGCCGGGGTTGTCCCAGTCGGCTGGCATGAGCGTGCTCGGGGCGCACAGCCTCCCGGCGCAGACGAGTCGGACCCTGCCGGCGTTCCCGAGCTACTACGACGCGCATAAGGACGTCGTGGTGGTCACCGATGCGTTCCCGAAGTCGGCCTCGGTGATGTTCCACGCGAACTTCGCCCCGTCACTGGCGGCGGTGAAGCCTGCGTCGCAGCCGTTGTGGTACATCGTGCACGGGCGGGAGGCGGCGGGCCAGCTGGCCGTGCTGGGCTCGGAGCCGGGGGAGAGCGACTACTCGCCACTGTGGCGGACCGTCATCGTCAGGTGGAAGCCGGGAGTCTCTCCAGCGCTGCTGACCAGCGACAACATGATCAACGACCTGGTCAAGAAGGGCCAGCTGGCCACCACTGACACGTCCATGATCGTGAACGCCACGGTGGTGTCCAAGCCGTCGCCGGCCAGTGAGCATGGCTCACCAGCCGGCACCGGCCTCCCCTCCTGCGGCGGTGAGGCCGGCACCGGCGGGGATAGATTCCGAGAAGGCTTGAACGGACGAGGGACGAGCACGGAGGTGTTTGCGTGTCCCCGACCTTGCTCGACTGGCGTCGCCGGGTCGCCCGGCTGTACGCGGAGGTTCGCAGCGAGCCGGACACCGTCGCTGCGCACGATCATTGGCGCAAGATTCGCGATGACCTGCTTCGCACGCATCGGGAGTCGCCAGTACTCCCGGCCAGGCGTGCTGGCTACCCGGGCGCGCCGGTCGCCGCCTACGATCCGGAGCTGCGCTTCGACGTCACCGTCAACACGGACGTATCACCCAGGCGCATGGAGATCACCACGGGTTCCGATGGCGTCGTCCAGTTTGACCGCATCGGATGTGCACACCTGCCCGGAGGTGGTGACCTGGATGTCTGGTGGCTCCGCGCCTATGGGGGCGGGGTATTCGTTCCCGTGAAGGATGGGACGGCCGGGACCTCAACCTATGGCGGCGGCCGGTACCTCATCGACACGGTCAAGGGCGCAGATCTTGGCGGCGCCGAGGGCCGGCTGATCCTCGATTTCAACTTCGCGTACAACCCATCGTGTGCCTACGACCCAGAGTGGGCCTGCCCGTTGGCTCCGGCGGGCAACACGCTCAGGCGATCACTACTGGCGGGAGAGCTCATGCCGCCCTCCGAGACCCAGGGCACCCCCGGCTAACGGGGAGGCAGGCCCCGGATGGGGGGCGGCCTGCCGGCGGTTATGGCACCGCAGCCGGCGGCAGGGCAGCCGCCGCGGCGGAAACGGCGTGCGGGGTCAGCTCCTTCACCCGTGAAGTACTTCGAACTCCCCGGCATCCTCGGCGTGAAGATCTCCTTCCCCCGGCCGGTCACGGCGGGGAGCTTCGAGGACCGGGACCTGCACGCCGGCCAGCAGTTCGTGCCGCTGGCTGGCCTGCCCTTGCCCGATCCGCCCCGGTCGCGTTAGTCCGCGGATGCCAGGGCCGGTTCCCGGGGCGGACATGCAGGCCGTGGGCAAGCCGCGCCAGCATCAGGACTGCTCGCGTCATGGCTTCAGCCTCCGGCGTCCAGCCGCAGATCGTGACGCTCCCTGATGCTGGCGCGGCGGCCGCTCACTCCAGGGGCCCGGGATAGGCCGCCTCGGCCTGGGCGGCGAGCCTGCCGGTCTGCCGGCGGACCAGGAGCAACGCCGCGGCGATGGCCAGGACCGCCGCCCCGCCCAGCACCCAGGTGATCGTCAACGACGCTCGCTGGAACGCGTTTCCGGCGAGATAGGCGGCCCACGTGAAGATGGCCGCCCACAAGATCCCGCCGGCCGCGTTGGCGGGCAGGAACCGCCACCAGCGCATCTTGCTGGTGCCGGCCAGGAAAGCGGCGTAGGTGCGCAGGACCGATACGAACCGGCCGAAGAACACCACCTTGCCGCCGTGGCGGTCGAAGAGGTAGCGGGCGATCTTCAGCTTCCGCTCATCCAGCCGCACCTTGGACCCGTAGCGGCGGGCCAGCCGGTAGCCGCCTTTGTCGCCGATCCAGAAACCGATGTTGTCCCCGATGATCGCGGCTGCCGCCGCCACCGCGAAGATCAGCCACGGGGACAGGCGGTGGGTGTGCCCGGCATAGATGCCTGCGGTGATCAGCGCGGTCTCGCCGGGCAGCGGGATCCCCAGGCTCTCCCCGGCGACCAGGGCGAACAGCGCCAGGTAGCCGTAACTGGCGATGAGGTGGCTGATGTTCACCCGGGGCCGTCCCACTCCCGGCCCCGGCCGGGCTGGCCGGGCCCGGCATCCGAGGGCTCACCCGCGGGCGTCGCTGTGGCACGTGGCACGGTTCACGCTGGCTCTCCGGGCAGGCCGCCCGCAGTGGCTCGCGCGGCGGTCGCTATCCCGGCGGACAGCGCCACAGCCTCCCGGCGCGCGTCGTCGGCCAGGCTTACCGCCGCTGGCTGGTACACCGACGCAACGGCGGAGACCGCAGCGTCGTGGATGAGCCCGGCTGTCTTGACCAGGTCGCCGACCTGGGAAGGGACCGGGCCCTGCTCGCACGCGGCGGCCGGGGCGCGCCTGGCCACCGACAGGGCGCGGTCGGCATCTGCGGCCGCGTGGCGAAGCCGGCGGCACAAGGTGTCCAGTTCCCCGATCGGCGCTCCGGCCTGCCGTGCGGCCGTCACCGCATGGTCGGCTGCGCTCACCGCCCGCCAGAGTTCCTGCCGGGCCCGGGCCGCCGCGATCCAGCGGCGATCGGGAAGCCGTCGTGACCATAGCCAGCGCGGCCCGATGCTGACGCCGCCGCTGCCCGCTGCCCGTGCCGCTATGACCCGGCGGGACGCTTCCAGGCGACGGCGTATCCGGCGTTGGAGCCACCAAAGACCCGTGGCCGCCCCGGCCAGGCAGATAGCCCCCGCGGCCAGCGCGGCGGCGAGCAGTTCACCGGCATGGACAGCAACCGTTGGCAGCATGCTGGACCCCTCTCCGTGGCGCGCACCCCACACGACACAGCAACTGTAGACCGTCTACAGATCTTGTAGATGATACCCGGGCTGGGCGGGATAGCCGGTCCGGTTCGGGGGCAGCCGGGCGGGATGGCGCGCCCGGTTCGGGGGCAGATATGGCCGTCCGGGGACGGCGGCGCCGTTTGAGGTGGCCAGCCAAGGCCGGCCGCTGGCGTCGGCGCATCCCCCCCTTCGCGGGAGTCCTTGCGCAAGGTGGGCGGCGCCGTGCGCGCCCACGAGCCGTTGCTGGCCTCGGTACTGCCTTCCTGTTACCGCCCGGCAGTGATGCTGCGCCCGGTGGCCCGGAGCGTCACTCAGTGACCGAAGGTCAACGTGGGCAGGGTGACAGCGGCCAGAGTGGCGCTGGGGTCCGTCGCCCAGGCCAGCAACCTGACATCGTGGCCGCCCGGGGGAACGGAGGACAGGTCGAACTCCGCCTGGCCTGAAGGGGAGAGGCTCGCCGGATCCTGCGGGCTCCAGCCAGGTCCGTCCTGGCGGCGGAACCACACGGCCGCCTGCAGCCGCTGGCCGGACCGTCCCCCGCTTACGGTGAGGATCAGGCGGACCGGGGGTCGGAGGTCTTCTGGTGGCTCTGCGATCACATGGCCGGCCCTGATCAGGTCTCGTTCCTGCCGGGCATCGGTGATGGTGGCGCTGTCGATGTGCAACTCGGCCCGGGCCGCGCGGGCGGGTGCGCGGCTGGCTGCCGGCTCGGCCGTGGCACTCGTCTCGCCGGCCGCACCAGATCCGGGCGCGGCTTCGCCCACTGGCAAGTCCAGTTGGCCGAGCATCCAGTCACAGAGCGGCCCGCAGTCCCAGCTTGGCCACTCGCGGGGTTCCGGCGCGGGCTCCACTTCCGTTTGCTCCGCTTCGAGCCGGCGTTCCCACACCCCGTCAACCTGGCGCTGGGCGAAGATCACCGCAAATGAGGCTGCCGTGCGCCACTCCGACTCCTTGATCGCCGCGTCGCTGAGCCTGCTGTGAGCATCGCCCTGCCAGGTCGCGATCCGGACCAGCGAAGGACGGGGCCGGATACTCCCCAGTGCGGTGTAGATAGCCCGCTGGTCAGCGTCCGCCAGGGCGCGAAGGCTGGTGATCCCCAGCTTGGCGGCCAGCGCGCGCCGGTGATTGTCCTGGAGGTCAGGGATAGATCTGAGATCCTCGTCGGGCACTGGATACCACCTCTTCTTCACCCCCGCGATGCCGTCCGGCGTGGCCCGGGCCCGCAGGGCACCGGGGCCTCGCCGAATGGCTGGTATCCGCCTCAGGCGCCCTTGAAAAACTCGTACTCTTCGAGCGCCTCGAAGCCAGCGACCGCGACGTGACCGTCGCAGCACCGCAGTTCGGCCTTCGCGGCCACTTCGTAGACCTCGGTGTCACCCTCGATCGTGATTGTTTTCGCCGGAACGGTGACAAGCCGCTCAATACACAGAGCGTTCTCGTCGCAGCCTCTCCAGTTCGGGTATCCGAAGTCAGGGTTGCCGGGAAGAAGCGCGGAAAGGTAGAAGCCGCGACCTGGTGCTATGGGCTTGAAGCCAACGTCGAACAGCCAGTCCCCGGTCATGCATCTCCAGAGCCTGCCCCGGAGCTCGACGCGGAAGCGGACCTGGAAGACTTCCTCCGTGCCGATGATCTTGTCGTGCTTGTTCTTGTCGTCGAGATCAATAATGTCGGCGTCCCAGAACACCTTGGTGTATCTCTCTGACGGCAGCTCGATCTCGGTCTTGCCATCGAGGTAATCTGGATCGTCTGGCCAGCACCTTGATGGTTCACGCTTCTTTCCGCATTCACAGTCTTTAGTCATGGCCTATCCCCTTTGCTGCTGGTCAACCTGGGTCGGATACCAGGCGCATACCCCGGCACGATGCCTCATGGCAGTTAAGCGTCGCTGAGCCAGGCGCATAGTCACGGATTATTTATTCGCTAAAGGGCCACGCCGGCGCTTAATTAGCACATAAAATTGCGCTCAAGCCGTCGTTGTGAGCGTGTGGAACAGCTGGATGGTCTCCGTAGTGGGAGAGACGTCGAGCTCGTCATGCAGTGCGGCGGTGCAGAGCCGGTACTGGCGGCCGACAAGCTGCTGCTGGTGCTGCCGCGCATAGCAGCGCATGAGCAGCCGATGTGCGGCCTCGTAACACGGGTCAGCGCTTATCGCCTGCTGCCCGAACTCAACAGCGAGCAGGAGCTGGCCGCTATCGCAAAACGTTTCCGCGAGGTACTGAAGCGCTTGCAGGTACAGTTCCTTCAGGTGGCGCCGTTCCGGAAGGTACCAATCACCGTCTAGATCGTCCTCGAAGAGTGGCCCACGGTAAAGCTGGACGGCCGAGCGGCAGGCGTTGATGGCTCGTTGAATACTGCCCGTCTGGCGGGCCCGCCAGGCGTCGCGGGTCATCGAAAGGAACTCGTTGCGATCTGTCCAGCACCTCAGCGCGGGGTTGAGCAGGTAGCATCCCTCTTTGTGCAGGATGGCCTGCACATCTGGTCCTGCCCAGTCAAGGGTGTTGCGCAGACTGCAGAGCGCGACATTGAGATTATTGCGGGCGGAATTGTGGCTATGATCAGGCCACTCGAGTTCCATGAGCGCCTCGCGCCGGACGGGCCGGTCTTGGTGAATCAGCAGATACTGAAAAACGGCACGCGCCTTGAGGCTGCTCCATCTCGTGACGCGCACCCCAGCCACGCTGAGCTCCAGGGGCCCGAATACGCGGGCCGCAATGTCGGCCTCATGGGCCTCGGGTGGTGATAACGGGGGCTGAGGCGCTACTGGATGCACCCGGATAAATTCTGGCTGCTCCGGAAAGGCGGCGTCCTGGGGCGTGGCCAGCGACGCCTGGGCCGGTCCCCGGCGGAGAAGTCCCCGGAGCCGGCTCGGCCGGCCGATGGCTGCCGTGGCACGCCCCATGGTCCCAGGACCTGCTGCCCCGAACCGCTGCTCCCAGCGGCCAAGTGCTACGTCGGCCCGCTGCCCGAGCTGATGCTCGGCCAGGTTAAAAGAGCGGGTGGCGGCGTCAAGTTCAGCGACGAGCCAATGAGCATTGGCCCGCCACAGGCGCAGCTTGTGCACGGCCTCCATTGCGACGGTTTTGTACTCGCCAGGTTCAGCGAGGTCGGCGAGCACGAGCTCGATCGCGCTGGACGGCCGGGTCTCGATCAGCCGGCTCCACTCGTTGACCGCCACGGTCAAACGATCGAGCGAGTAAGCCGTCTGGCGTTCTAATACCGGGGAATCGTCACGGACGTGCTGCTCGTCAAGATGCCTTTCCATTGCCAGGCCCCCCGCCTGTGGTCTTGGTCAAGGACCACAGCGAATCCGCACCACGACTCCATTCAAGACGTCGCGTGAGCGCTGTCAAGGGTGAGCACAGGGCTCTGGGCAGGCCCATGGTGGGGCCGGTGCCGGAGTACCGTCAGGCACGCCCGCAGGCCGGCCCATAGGCCGGTCTGGACCGGGCCAGTACAGTAAGGGCTGGCCGTGCCCGCCCACTGGTGCGCGTGTCCGGCCGCTCCGGGGCTTACGGCACCCGGCGGGCACAGTGATCCTGCGCGGCGAAAGAGGTGGGTGTGGAGCCAGAGCCGGGGCCCCAGCGGCGGCCACTGACACGCCAGGACAGTCACGCGGCCGAGCAGATGGTGGAGCGGGCGGCCGAGCTGGCCCGCGATTCCCACGCCCGGACACGCCACGCCGCGGTGCTGGTGCGGGACGGCAGCCTGCTGGCCTGGGGAACGAACGGCGTGCCCTTTCCCGGCGAAGACCACTGCTACTGCAAGTTCGCGGACCGTGGCGATCACGACCAGTGCCGCACCCACGCAGAGCAGCGGGCGATCTCGCTGGCCCGCGAGGGAGACGGCTGGCAGGGGCTGCAAGGGTCGAAGCTGATCTATGTGCGGCTGGAAGCCGACGACTCAGTCCGGCTGGAGGACCCTCATTTCTGCGCCCGCTGCAGCCGCATGGCGCTGTCCCTGGGCGTCGCGGAATGGATCTTCGCGCTGTCGGATGGCCTGGCTAGCTACTCCGCGGCGGACTATGACCAGATTGCCCAGCTCAGCTGGTAGCCAGCCCGGTCAGGAGCTGAGCCTGGCCAGCTCGGCCTGCACCATCGCCTCATGCTCCTGCTCGTCCCGGCGGGCGTCGGACGGCTTCCAGCGGCCGCGCAGCAGCGGGATGCTGAGCAGGAAGGCGATGAGCCCGCCAAAGCACACCCAGTACCAGGTTTTCCACTGCCCCGCGGCATCGGCCGCGGCTTTCTGCACCGCCGCCCCGTGGGCTCTCAGGTAGGAGATGGCCTGCGGGGGGACCTTGGACAGGGCGGTCAGCTGCGATGCGTAGGGCGCGAGCGTCCTGAGTTGAGGACCAGCGGCGATGACGCCGTTGATGGCCGTCTTGTTCGCGCCGATCGTGGCCAGGATCGCGGTGCCCTGAGCACCGCCGCCCGCGGCGGCGACGGCCTGGGCGGCCAGCTTGGGCGGGATCGCTGACGGGTTCGGATAGGAGGCCAGCTTGGTGAACAGGACCGGGTTGGCCTCAATGACCTTCAGCTCGGGCGCGAACCTGGCCGCGTCGGCGATCTGGGCCTTGTACTTCTGGGCGGTGGCGACGACCGCCGGATGGGTGCTGGCGAAGGCAAGCTCACTCTTGTACGCCGTCGAGTAGGCCGACACGGTCGCCCCGTAGTTGACCAGCGGGGTCACCGAGTTCACGATCGCCGGGATGACCAGGAAGGAAGCGAAGACCACCACCCGGAGGATCCACCCCCAGATGGCCAGCCCGGTGGCGGTGAGCGCCGGGTTGACGGCCTCCACCGTCTCGGTGAAGCTCGCCATCCAGGGGGTGTAGGCGATGCCCAGGCCCAGGGACAGCACGGCCAGGATGATCGCGAGCGTGTAATAGCCCGGATGGTGGCCGGCCTGCAGCAGATAAATAACGGTCATCACGGCGGCCACCACCCCGCCGAGCACCATGAACGGCTTCCGGACCCGGAACCGGTCAGAGATCACCCCGATGAGGATCACCGCGATGGCGTTGAAGCCCCACTGCCAGTTGCCGAGCCCGTTGGCGTCCTTCACCGAGAAGCCGAACACGGAGTTCAGGTAGATCAGGCTGAATGCGACCGAGGTGTAATAGATGAGCAGCATGACCGATACGGCGATGGCCGAGACGATAATGCTGGGCCTGAGCAATTGCCGGAACGGGTGGCGCAGCGCCGCCGCGACGTCAATTCCCTTGGCCCGGGCCTCGATCAGCGCCCGGTCGCGCATCGTCACCATCAGCTGATCGCGCAGTTGCGGCGACAGCTCGCGTAGCCCGATCAGGGCGATCACGAACACGACGAGGCCGGCGATGCCGCAGATCTGGTACTGGTGCGTCCAGATCCGCGGATCATGCACGATCGCGGGTATGGTGGCGCTGCCCACGACCGCGACGATCAGGCTGCCCAGCACCGGCCCGCTGGTCCAGAAGCCCATGGCCGTGGCCCGGCCTACCTGAGGGGAGAAATCGCGGATCAGGGCGGGGGTGGCGACCAGGCAGACGCCCTCGATCAGGCCGACCACGAAGGACGCGATGCCGAAGAACCATTTGCTGGTCGCGGCGGGAAGGATGAAGGCGGTGAATATGCCGGTCAGCAGCAGCCCGCCGACCACCAGGTTGGCCCGGCCCAGCCGGTCGGTGATTCCGGCGAACAGGGAGCCGAACGCCCCGATCAGGTTCCCGAACGCGAGGATCAGCACGTAGAACGTGAAGCTCATGTGCAGGTTGGTCAGCAGCAGCGTGGACACCGAGGCGCCGACGTACAGCTCGTAGTAGAGCGTGATCGTGGCCAGCACGGTGATGGCCAGGTAGGCAGTGCGTGGCCCGGTATCGGGATACGCACTGAGCTGGCGTTTCCAGAGCCACGCCGCCCCGCCGGGGCGCTGGGCAACCGGGTCCTCTGCGGTCACACTCATGCTGACCTCGCCATCACCGTTGAAGTGGCGCTAAGACGCGTATCACAGTAGATTCCCGGGCTACTTATGGCAATGCCAATGCCATAACATTTTCCCGCACGTCCCGGGCCTGTGCGTGGACTGTGGGACGTTCCCGCGTGAGCGTCTAAAATCGGGCGGGTGTCCCGAGTTCTCCCGCAGGCCCAGTCCGAGGACGAGCAGCCCTCGGACGGCCGGCTGCTGCGCGGGGCGCGGACCCGCGGCGCGATCGTCCGGTCTTATATCGAGCTGCTCGGCCACGGTGAGCGGGCACCACGCGCCGAGCAGATCGCCCGGCGCGCGGGCGTCGGCATACGCACCGTCTACAACCAGTTCCGCGACCTTGAAGACGTCCGGGCCGAGGCTGGCGTGCTGGTCCGGGCGCAGATCGAGCAGTACGTGCTGCGCGATGTGCCCCGCGGCGCATCGCTAGAGGAGCGGCTTGACCTGTTCATCGGCGGCCGCGTGCAGCTCCTCGAAACCCTGGCCCCCTACGCCAGGTCCGCACAGGGGCGCCATGATGAGTCCGCCGAGCTGCGCCGCCAGCGGGCCGCGCTGGTCAAGGAGAGCGAGCACGAGCTGGGCTTGGCCTTCGGGCCCGAGCTCGCCCGGCACCGCGGCCGTGAGCGCGTTCAGCTCCGGCATGCCCTGCACGCGGCCAGCGCCTGGCCGGCCTGGTCGGCGCTGCGCGATGAGCTCGAACTGGATGTCGCTGAAGCGGCGTCCGTGCTGCGGCTGACCCTGGGTGCCCTGCTCCGCAGCTGACGGCCATGCGCCCCGGCCGCCGGCCCCCGGCCGGGGTTCAGGGCTCCCGCCGCCACGAACCGGTGCCCTCGACCAGGGCCTGCTGCAGACGGTCGGCGGCCGCGACGTCGGGCTGCCGCGCGGCGAGGATGTCGGCGTAGACGAACGATTCCCCGAGCCGCACGAGCGCGTAGGCCAGGGCGCCGGGTTCGGCCAGCGTTTCCAGGCCGAACTCCGCGATGTCCCGGCGGAGCAGTTGCTCGACGAACGTCACCACCCCGGCCTGCACCCGGCCGCGCGGGTCGGTGAGCACCCGCAGGGCCAGGGCGGGCTCGTCGTCGAGCAGCCGGCGCAGGCCTTCCGATCGCGAGACGATCGCGTTCACGTGCCAGGCCCGTCCCGGGCGTGTGCAGCTCGCCCGCCGGCCGCTCGGCCTCCCAGCGCGCCGCGGCCACCCGCAGGGTGCGGTCGGTGAGCAGCCGCAGGGCCCGGCTGAGCAGCGCCTCGCGGCTGCCCACGTGGCGGAACAGGGTCGCACGTGACATGCCCAGTTCATCCGCGAGGCCCTGCATGTCCAGGCGCCTGCCATCGTGGATCCACCGGGCGGCGAGCACCACGCAGCGGGCGGACCGCGGGCCGGCCGGGCTGGCTGCCGGGCGCGGCGGCGTGAGGCTGCCCGCTGGCCGCACTGCCCTATCCAGCCCGGCCCTATCCAGCCCGGCCGCATCCAGCCCGGCCGCATCCAGCCCGGCGGTATCCAACGCTCACGCACTGCCCGGCGCGGATGTCCCGGTCGCCCCCGGGCAGGCGAACACGCTGTCCACGATGGCCTGCGCCACCCCCCCGTACGGGGGCAGGAACGCGTCGGCCAGATCGCCGGTGCCGCGGACCACCACGCCGCGCGGGTTGGAGAACTCGCGGAATCCCTCGATGCCGTGATGCCGGCCGCTGCCACTCTGCCCCACCCCGCCGAAACCCAGCGACGGGAGGGCACCCTGAACAGCGCAGACGTTGACGCATGCGCCGCCCGACGTCGTCTGGGTCAGCACGTCCTCGGCGACCTGCATGTCCTGGCTGTAGACATACAGCCCCAGCGGGCGCTCACCGGCGTTGATCCCGGCCACCGCCTCCTGAAGATCGTCGTACGGGATGACCGGCAGGATCGGGCCGAAGACCTCCTCGCGCATGATGCGAAGGTGCTCCGGAGGGTCGATCACCAGCATCAGCGGCAGGCGCCGGGTGGGCCGGTCACCCGGGCCGCCCAGCGATACGACTCGCGCGCCGGAGGCATGGGCCTCGTCGGCCATGGCGGTGATGCGCTCCAGGTGCCGCTCGGTGATGATGCCGGTGCAGTCCGCGGACGACGCATACTCCGGCAGCTCCTGCGTCACGTAGCGCTCGGCATGGGAGACGAAGGCATCGACCTGCGCGCGGGGCACCAGGACGTAGTCGACCGAGATGCACATCTGGCCGTTCTTGATGAGCTTGGTGCCCACGACGCTGCGCACGCTGGCGGCGTTGACGCTGTCGGCGGCCAGGATGGCGGGGCACTTGCCGCCCAGTTCCAGGGTCACCGGCACCAGGTTCTCGGCCGCGGCCTTCGCCACCTCGCGGCCGATTGCCGGGCTGCCGGTATACAGCAGGTGGTCCCAGCGCACGGCCGGGAACTCCCTGGCCAGCGCCAGGCCGCCCACCGACACCGCGACCAGGTCCTCGGGGAACGTCTCAGACACCATCCGCCGGAGCAGGTCCGCGCACGCGGGCGTGTAATCCGACGGCTTGATGATCACCCGGTTGCCCGCGGCGAGCATCTCGACCAGGGGCCCGAGCGACAGGTCGAAGGGAAAATTCCAGGGGACGATGTTCCCCATCACGCCCTTGGGCTGATAGCGGACGGCGGCCCGCGCGGTTCCGTAGACCGCGGGGTCGGCGGGGCGATCATCCTCGGCCATCCACCCGTCCAGCTGCTCCACGGCGAAGGCCGCGCGGCCGGCGACACCGAGCACCTCCACCAGGTCGGTGAACAGCTCCGGATGCGCCCCGAAGTCCTCGCGCATCGCCGTCCGGATGTCATCCCGGTGGCTCAGCACCATCCCGGCCAGGGACCCGAGATTGACCTTGCGCTCCGCCGCGGCCGGGTACGGCCCGGCCAGGAACGCTCGGCGCTGCCCGGCGTGCAGCCGGTGCAGCTCCGCGATTGCCGGGCCGTCGTTGACGCTGGCGGCCGGAGGGGGAAGCAGAGAGGTCATGAGGTCTCCCCGGGGAAAGCGGAGGCGGTTACCGTCGTGCCAGCCGCCGTAGGCCCGCACGTGATACATCTGCCGGAAGTGTTGCATAGCGCGCACACCGATGTCATCCTGACGCAGTCGCCGATGGCGCTAACCGCGGCAAGGAGCATGATGGGCACGACACCCGCGCAGGGCACGGCCACGCCGGAGCACGTGGATGTGCTGATCGTGGGGGCCGGCCTGTCCGGAATCGGGGCCGCCTGTCATCTGCAGACCGAGGCGCCCGGCACGTCGTATGCGATCCTCGAGGCGCGCGGGGCGAGTGGCGGGACGTGGGACCTGTTCCGGTACCCGGGCGTGCGGTCGGACTCCGATATGTTCACCCTCGGCTATCCCTTCCGCCCGTGGACGGAACGCAGGTCGATCGTGGGCGGGGCGGAGATTCTGCGCTACCTCCGGGAGACTGCGGCGGCGTACGGCGTCGATCGCCAGATCACTTATCACGTCCGCGTCGTGCGGGCCGACTGGTCCAGCCGGGACGCCCGCTGGACCGTGACGGTCGAGGACACCGGATCGGGGGCGCGGACCAGGCGCACCTGCGGCTTCCTGTACCTGTGCTCCGGCTACTACCGCTACGACCAGGGATACACGCCGGCCTGGCCCGGCCAGGAGAACTTCGCCGGCGTGGTCGTGCATCCCCAGCACTGGCCGGAAGACCTCGACATCACCGGTAAGCGGGTCGTGGTCATCGGCAGCGGCGCCACCGCGGTCACGATCGTTCCGGCCCTCGCCGGGGCGGCCGCCCGGGTGACCATGCTGCAGCGCTCGCCCTCGTTCGTCCTGGCCCTGCCCGCCCGGGACCCCCTCGCCGACCTGCTGCGGAAGGTACTGCCCGAGCGCCAGGCGTACGCGGCCGTGCGCTGGAAGAACGCGCGGATCGCGACGGCGCTGTACGTCTTCTGCCGCAAGTACCCGGAACGGGCCCGGGCGGTGCTGCGCAAGGGCGTCCTCAAGCGGCTGCCGGCCGGTTACGACATAGACACCCACTTCACCCCGGCCTATGAGCCGTGGGACCAGCGCATGTGCCTGGTGCCCGACGGCGACTTCTTCGCGGCCATCCGGTCCGGGCGGGCCAGCATCGTGACCGACGAGATCGAGGCGTTCAACCGGGCCGGCCTGCACCTGCGGTCCGGCGCGCAGCTTGATGCCGACGTCGTCATCACCGCGACCGGGCTGAACCTGCTTCCCCTCGGCGGTATCGACCTGACCGTCGATGGCGAGTCGGTGATCATCCGGGAGCATGTCGCCTACAAGGGCATGATGCTCGAGGCCGTGCCCAACATGGCGTTCGCGATCGGCTACACCAACGCCTCCTGGACGCTCAAAGTCGACCTGGTCGCCTCCTACGCGGCCCGCATCCTGCGCTTCATGAAGGAGAACGGGCATGCGATCGTCACCCCCCGGCGGCCCGCCGGGCAGATGGGCACCTCGCCGTTCATCGACATGACGTCCGGCTATTTCGAGCGGGCGCGGGCCTCCCTGCCGCTGCAGGGTGACCGGGCGCCCTGGCGGCTGCAGCAGCATTACTTCAAGGACGCGGCGCTGTTCCGCGGGCCAGTGGACGAGAAGGAACTGGAGTTCCGGCCGGCGCCCGCCTTGACGCAGTCAGCCTGATGAGCGTGCTGCGTGCTGCGCGCATCGACGCGAGGCACCTGTCCGGCAAGACGGCGGTGGTCACCGGCGCAGGCTCAGGGATCGGCCGGTCGCTGGCGGCGCTGCTCGCCCGGCGGGGCGCGCTCGTCCACGCTGCCGACCTCGACGGGGAGAGTGCAGAAGCCGTGGCCCGGGAGATCCGCGCTGCGGGGGGCGCCGCGGTAGCCCACACGGTCGACGTCGCCGACGCCGGCGCGGTCGCCCGCCTCGCGGACCTGGTGTTCACCGGCGGTCCTGTCGATCTGCTGTTCAACAACGCCGGTATCGGCCACGCGGGAGCCGTGACCGACACCACGCTCGGTGACTGGCGCCGGCTCATCGACGTCAACCTCATGGGCGTGGTGCACGGGCTGCGGGCGTTCCTCCCACGGCTGCTGGCCCAGGACCGGCCGGCGCACATCGTCAATACCGCGTCGATGGCCGGGCTCGTGCCGGCCGCCGGTCTCAGCGCCTACTCGGCGACGAAGGCCGCCGTCGTCGGCCTCAGCGACGCGCTCGATGTGGAGCTCACCGGCACGCCGGTCCGGGTGTCCGCGCTGTGCCCGGGCGTGATCAACACCGCGATCGTCAGCACCTCGGTCATGCGCGGCGAGTGGGCCGACCGGCGGGCCCGCACGGTGGACCTGTACGCCCGGAGGGGCACCTCGCCCGACGTGGTCGCGCGGCAGGCCCTGGCCGCGGTGAGGCGCGGCCGGCGGGTCGTCCCGGTGCCGCGCTACCAGGTCGTGCCGCACTGGCTGCTCAAGCGCGTGCTGCCCCCGGCGGGCCGGGCCATGTCGGTGGCGTCCTACCGGTACCTGAGACGGAGTCCGTGAGCCGCGGCTGAGCCGCCCGACCTGATAAGTCCGGAGCAAGCATGGATTTCAACCTGGCCGTGATGCTGCCCGAGTCGGCCCGGCGCGCCCCCGGCCGGCCGGCGGTGATACTGGGCCAGACCAGGATCAGCTACGCGCAGCTCGACGAGCTGTCGGATCGCGTGGCGGCCTCGCTCACCGCCGCCGGCCTGGCGCCCGGCGATCCGGTCGGGCTGCAGCTGCCGAACATCCCGGAATTCGTCGTGGCCTATTTCGGGATACTCAAGGCCGGCGGCGTGGTCGTTCCGATGAACGTGCTGCTCAAGGCCGCCGAGATCGAATTCCAGCTGCGGGACTCCGGGGCCCGGACGCTGATCACCTACGGCGGTTCCCTCGACGAGGCGGCCAAGGCGGCCGCATCCGCGGCCGTGCCCTCGGTGTACGTGGCCGCCGGGACCACTCCCCTGGTGACGGGCGTGCCTTTCGCCACGCTGCTGGCCGGCGATCCTCCCGGGCCGCAGCTGGCCGGCCGCAGCCCGGCCGACCCGGCGGTGATCATCTACACCTCCGGGACGACGGGGGTCCCGAAGGGCGCGGTGCTCTCCCACTTCACGCTGTACATGAACGCGGACATCCCGGGCCGGGTGGTCGAGTTCCGCGACGACGATATCGTGGTCGTGGCGCTGCCGCTGTTCCACATCTTCGGGCTGTCGAGCATCCTGAACACCTGCGTGCTCCTGGGCGGGACGATGTCGCTCGTCCCGAGGTTCGACGCGGCCGCAGTCCTCGAACTCATCCAGCGCGACCGGGCCACGATTTTCGAAGGCGTCCCGACCATGTTCGTCGGGCTCCTGCAGGCCGCCGGCGAGGCCAGCTACGACCTGTCCTGTCTGCGCGTGGCCATCTCGGGCGGAGCGCCGATCCCCGCGGAGATCATCGACTCGTTCGAGCGCCGGTTCGGCGTCACGATCCTGGAGGGCTACGGCCTGTCCGAGACCGCGTCCACGACCACGTTCAACATCAGCGCCGCCGAGCGCAAGATCTACAGTGTGGGCAAGCCGATCTGGGGCGTCAGTGTCCAGATCTGGGACGACCAGGGCCGGCCGCGTCCGGCCGGGCCGGAGCACGTCGGCGAGATCGTGGTCCGCGGCCCCAACGTCATGACCGGCTACCACAACAACCCTGAGGCGACGGCGGCCGCCTTCGCCGGCGGCTGGTTTCACACCGGCGACCTTGGCTATTTCGACGAGGACGGATTCCTGTTCATCGTGGACCGGATCAAGGACCTGATCATCCGCGGCGGGTACAACGTGTACCCGCGCGAGGTGGAGGAAGCCATCTACGCTCACCCGGCCGTGGCCGAAGCCGCGGTCATCGGCATCCCCGACGCCACGATGGGCGAGGAAGTGCACGCCATCGTGGCCACCAAGGCCGGGCAGCTCGTCACCGAAGCCGAGCTGATCGATTTCGTCAAGCAGCGGATAGCACCGTACAAGTACCCGCGCACGGTGGAGTTCCGCGACAGCCTGCCCAAGGGCGCTACGGGCAAGATCCTCAAGAAAGAACTGCGCCCCGGGTGACCCGATGACCGTGCCGGCCCCGGCGATTCCGGGCCCGCTTCCGGTACGCATCCCCGACGGGCCGGCGGTGACTTTCTCGCCAGCCGGCCCCGCGGTCATCCTCATCCGAACCGGGTGATGCAGCGCCGGGCCCGGTCCGCGACCGTGTCCTCATGCCCCGTCTGGTGGACACTGAGCCGTTCCCCGGGGGTGCCTTCTGACCGGGGGGCTGGCTGCGGCGGCCCATTCGCCCGGCTACTCGTCCCCCCAGGCGTCCGCCGAGACGTTCAGCGGGTTCATGGATCACGTGGCCCAGGGATTCGAGGCGCTGGGCGCGGCCGTGCTGGTCGTCGGCATCGTGTGGTCATTCGTGCTGGCCGTGATGGCGTGGCGGCGGTCAGGCCAGCCGGCCAGGGGGTATGTGGCGCTGCGTGCGGCGTTCGGCGGGACGCTGCTGCTCGGGCTGGAAGTCCTCGTGGCCGCCGACCTGGTCCGCACGGTCGCCGTCGCCCCGACCCTCGATAACGTCCTGGTCCTGGGGCTGATCGTGCTGATCAGGACGGTCCTGAGCTTCTCGCTGGAGACCGAGATCGAAGGTGTCGCGCCGTGGCGGCGAGCGCGGATGAGCGGGGTGGGGGGTATCCGCCAGGCCACGTCCGGCGCCCTGAGGCCCGGCCCCGGCCCGTCGTCCTCCGATTGACATCCGGCCCGTCGTCCGGCCCGGGTTCAGCTCGGGCTGGCCGCGGCCCATGTCCGGCCGGACGACGCTGCTGGAAACGGGGGAAACCCTCCCGGCCGGATAGGTCGCCGGCGCCGGGGCGCCCCGGTCTGGCCCGGCGGTTTGGCCAGGCCAGCCGGGGGCAGTTCACGCCCGTCGGAAGCGGGTGGTCGCGGTGAATCCAATCGAGCGGGTGATCCGCCGGGTCGATGCCACCCAGCAGCGCTTCACCCCGACGGCGTTCGTCTTCGGCGTGGTGAAGAAGTACGGCGACGACAATGGGGGCGTCCTGGTCTCGAACCTGGCGTTCTCTGCCTTCCGTGCGCTGTTCCCGCTGCTGCTGATCCTGGTGACCGTGCTGGGCCTGGCCGCCTCGATCAACCCGGGGTTCCGGCACGAGGTCCTCAACGCCGTGGCCCATCAGGTCCCGCAGATCGGCGGTCAGCTCACGGGCCACGTGAAACAGTTGCGGCGCTCCAGCATCATCGGGCTCATCGTGGGCCTGGTCGGCCTGATCTGGGGCGCGACGGGGCTGGCCCAGGCGGGCCTGTTCACGATGGAACAGGTGTGGAACCTGCCCGGCCCGGCCCGGCCCGGCTACGTGCAGCGGCTCGGCCGGGCGATGGAGTTCCTCGGCGTGCTCGGCGTCGGCGTGATCTTGACCACGCTGCTGGCCAGCCTGAACACCTACGGCCAGAAGGCCGTCATTTTCGTGATCCTGGCCGATCTGGCGGCGGCCCTGGTCAATGCGGGCATCTACCTGATCTCGTTCCGGGTCCTCACTCCGAAGGGCGTGCCCACCCAGAGGCTGATCCCGGGGGCGGTGGCCGGCGGGATCGCCTGGACCGCCCTGCAGATCCTCGGCACGTACCTGGTGCACCACTTCGTGCACAGCAGCTCGGCCATTGGCTACTTCGCGACCGTGCTGGCCCTGGTGGCCTACATCTACCTGGCCGTCGAGATCACCGTCTACGCGGCCGAGATCAACGTGGTGCTCGCCCGGCGGCTCTGGCCCCGCTCCATCGTCCAGCCGCCGCTCACCGAGGCCGACCGGGCCAGCATGGCCCTGCAGGCGCTGCAGAACCAGCGGCGCGAGGAACAGCACATCGAGGTGTCCTTCGATGATCGGCCGCCGGGCGACCCGCCGCCGGACAGCACCCCGCAGACGCCCGGGCAGGTCGCCCCGCCCGCGCCCGCGCCGGTCCCGGAACCAGCCGCACCAGCCGCGGAGCAGAACGGCAGCGCCCCCGGTCCAGAAGGGTCCTGAACCCTTAGCCCCGGCCCCGACCTATCCGGCCAGCGGATCAATTAAGCGCATTTCCGGTACTGAATGCGGGCGAGTTTCCCGAATAGTGAGCGTTATCCAGATCCGGCTTGTGAGCTGGCCGTCAGCCCGGGCGAGCGGTCGGTGCCGGTATTCCTGAATTACGCGAGCTTCAGTATAAGACACAGTGATCCAGGCGTTTGCCGGACGATCGGGCTGCGCATATTCCTGCGTGATGCCATCTACGGGGGAGCGGGATAATCGTGTTCAGTATCGTCACCTACACACACGGGTGCTCGCGGCGCAGAAAAGCTGTCCGTAAAGGCCATTTCGTGCCGCGGGTACCAGCCGGGGCCAGGGCCGCGGGCGTGGCCCTGCTGGCCGCCGGCGTCGCGGCCTCCGGGGTGATCGCCGGGGGTGCGGCCACCGCCGGCGCGGCCACCCGGCTGGGCCTCCACTCGAACCCCCCGCCCGCCTACGCGCGGACCCTGACCGTGACCAGGCTCAGCGACGCCGGGCCCGGGTCCCTGCGGGCCGCGATCACCACGGTCAACACCAGCCTGCCGGGCCGTCCCGCGCTGATCAGGTTCGCGGTCCGCGGCACGATTACCCTGTCCAGAGACCTGCCCGAGATATCCCGCTACGTGACCATCGACGGGGCGACGGCCCCCGGCTACGCTCACGGCGCGCCGGTGGTGGAAATCGACTGCCACGGGCAGGCGGGGCTGGATTTCGCCCCCGGCTCGTCGGGCTCACGGCTGCTGGCGCTCGCGGTGGACAACGCCGCCGGGGACGGGGTCACGCTGGAGGCCAGCAACATCACCCTCGACGGTAACTACATCGGGCTCAACCTCGCCGGGGCCGCGTTCGGCAACCACGGGGACGGGGTCTTCGTGTCGCGGTCGTCGGTCGGGAACACGATCGGGGAGAATCCGGCCCTGAAGGCCGGGGCGGTCTCCAACGTCATCTCCGGCAACCAGGGGAACGGCATCACGCTGGGGTCGCTCAACACCGTGCAGGACAACCGCATCGGGACCAACCCGGCCGGCACGGCGGGCATCCCCAACCGCGACAACGGCATCCGCATCGTCGGGCGCTCGTACGCCAACGAGATCGGCGGTACCGCGTTCGTGAACCCCGCCACCGGCCAGGTCAACAACCCGACCGGCAGCAAGGGCACCGTGACACCCGTCTTCGTGGTCCCGCCGCTGGGCAACCTTATTTCCTCTAACGGTTTTAACGGCGTGCTCATCGACGACGGCGCGGGACACAACCAGCTCAACGGGAACTTCATCGGCACGACGGCCAACGGCGACGCCAGCCTCGGGAACGGGGCCAACGGGGTGTGGATCGACTCGGCGAATTACAACTCGCTGATCGGCTGCAAGTTCGTCAACAACCCGTTCGTCTACTACAACGTGATCAGCGGCAACAAGCAGAACGGGCTGCGCGTCACCAACGCCAAGGGCACGGTGGTGCAGGGCAACTTCTTCGGCACCGGGGCCAACAACACGGCCATCGTGCGCAACCGGCTGGACGGCATCCTGGTCGAGGGCTCCTCGACCGACACCCAGGTCGGCGGCGTGATCCCGCTGGGGAACGTGTCCGCGGGCAACGGCCGCAACGGCATCGAGGTCACGGGCACGGCCCGCGGGTTCACCACGTTCAACACCTTCGGCGGGCTGCTGGCCTTCAAGGGCGCCGCGCCGAACGGCCGGGACGGCCTGCTGATCACGGCCACCGGGGGGAACAACCTGGTCCGGACCAACGTGTTCTCCGGGAACCGCCGGAACGGCATCGAGCTGGGCGGCAACGCGTCCGGGGTCACCGTGGACCCGGACATCGCCGGCCTGACCACCAAGGGCAACGCCGTGCTGCCCAACGGCGGGGACGGGCTGCGGATCGACGGCACCGCGCACGGCAACGTCATCGGCGGCTCGCTCCGCTCGGTGATCCCGCAGGACACGTTCTCCGGGAACGCCGGGTACGGCGTGGCCATCTCCGCCGGCGCGCATGACAACCAGGTGTTCACCAGCTTCATCGGCACTGAGCTGCTGGGCGTGTCGGCGCTGGGCAACCAGAAGGGCGGGGTGCTGCTCACCGGGCACGCGCACGCCAACGTGATCGGCGCCATCAACCTGAGGCCGGCCAACCTGATCAGCGGCAACACCGGGATCGGCGTCCTGCTCCGGGCCGGCACGACCCGGAACCTGGTGATCAACAACTACATCGGCCTGGGCCGCCGGGGCCATCGGCTGCCGAACACCGGCCGCCCGGTCGTGAACAACGGCTCGGGCAACATCATCCGGGGCAACCGGACCTGAGCCTGCATAGCGGCCGCCCGGGGCGCCGGCCCGGTATTCAACGGACGGGTGCCGCGGGCGGCCGCCGCGGGCCTCAGGCGGCCGCCGCCTGCCTCAGGCGGCGGCCAGCACGCCCACCCGGCGCCGGGCGGTCAGCCGGCTGCCGGACGTGCCGACATAGCTGCCCGAGGTCGGCGCCACGTCGGCGTAGTCCCGGCCGGCCGCGATCGTGACATAGCTGCTGCCCGCCCGCCGGCCGTGACAGGGATCGAACGGCACCGCGATCGCGTCCCGGGCGCGGGGCACCACGACCTCGACCCAGGCGTGCGTGCCGCCCTGGCCGATCAGGTGCCCGGACACGTACCGGGCCGGCAACCCCACCAGGTGGCACAGGGCCAGCATCACGTGGGCCATGTCCTGGCAGACGCCGCGGCCGCCAGCCAGCGCCTCGGCGGCCGTCGTGCGCACCGAGGTCACCCCGTCGGCGTACTCCAGCGAGGCGTGCACCTGGTCACATATCCATTCCGCCCGGTCCAGCGGGGCCACGGCGCGGGACGGCAGGCGGGCAGCCAGGTCACGAAGCCGGTCATCGGCGGCGGTCAGCCGGGTCGGGGACAGCAGCGCCGGGCTGCGGCTCGCCTCGAGCGGCAGCACAGCCGGGCCGTCGCGCCGGATCCGCTCCACGATGGCGGTCAGCCGGAACTCCACGGCCTGCGCCACGTGCTCGGCCCGCAGCCAGGTCACCACGTTGCCGCGGGAGTCCTGGCGCACCCGGCGCCGGGCCTGGGCGCCGGCCACCTCGAGGTGGCAGGCCCGGCGGTGCTGGCCGCCATGCCGGGCGGGCGGCACGATGACCAGGCGCTGCCGCAGCGACTGCACCGGCGCTTCGTACTCGTAGCGGAAGCTCTGCTCGATGGCGTAGGTCACCCGCCGGGCGGCGTCCAGGTCCAGCGCCCGGTGATCGAGCAGGGGGGACCCGTGCTGCAGCGACCCGTGCCGCAGGAACTGCTCCAGCTGGGGGTCGAGTGTCATCCGGGCGCCTCCTCAGCCTGAACCACCATCGATTCCAGGACCGGGCCGCCGAACGTGGTGGCCATGGCCACGTCCGACGCGTCGCGTCCCCGGCCGATCACCACCCGGCCCTTGCGCCGCATGTTGTTCCGGGGATCGAAGGTCCACCAGCGCTGGCCCAGCCAGACCTCCATCCAGGCGGCGAAGTCCATCGGCGCCGGGTCGGGAGGCACATCCATGTCCGGCAGGTACCCGAAGACGTAGCGGGCCGGGATGTTCAGCGCCCGGCAGAACGAGATGGCCAGGTGGGTGAAGTCCCGGCACACGCCCCGGCCCGTCGCGTTCACGTCCGCGGCGGTGGACAGCGGGGTGCTGCTTCCGTACCTGAACTCCAGGTGGCCGTGCACGTGGTCGCAGATGGCCTGAACCCGGCGGTAATCCGGGGGCAGCGCGCCGAACCGCGACCACGCCTCATCCGCCAGCACGTCCGGCAGGCAGTACCGGCTGGGCAGGGTGTAGATCAACGTGTCGTCGGGCAGCGCGTCGGGCGGGGCCTGCACGGCGTCCTCATCCGCGTCCTCGGTGGCGTCGGGAACGTCGGCTACCGCGTGATAGCCGACGCTGGACCGGCCCGCGGGGAGCACGGCCCGGGCACACGGGTTGCCATACAGGTCGGTATAGCTGTGCAGCTTCATGGGAGGCTGCACCGACCACCGCTCGTGGTCCAGGCCAACGTACTCGTCCGGGACCACGGGCGAGGACCCGCAGGGCTGCACCTGGAAGACGACCGGCGTGTCGATCGCGGCCCGGTAGGTGAAATCGCATCCCACCTCAATGCGCCGTCGCCGTCTCATATCCCCATCGTCCACGGCGGATGTTTCTGCCCGGTTACGGCCGGCCCAGCCGCGTCTGCCGTCCGCCTTCTCGTGTGACTCATCTCACCCGCGGCCGGTCCCGACGGCAAAGAAACCCTTGGCCTGGGCTGATGAAAGCGCCACGATCGGGGGTACGTAGCCCGGTGGGCCGCCGGCCGGCGGCCTTAGCCGTTCGCTGGTGCTGCGTCCCGGGGCGTGGCTAGGATGCCATCGCTGGTGGGCGGAACCATGACGATCTGCGGCATATGTGCCGGTCTGATGGCGGGCTGCTGAGAGCCTGTCCATGTAGACTGGCCGGCCACGGGACGCTCATGGCCTGGATAGCATGCCTGTCCGCTGTGAAGTTCCCGGCCCCAACGGCACAGGCCGAAGGGCGTCCCTGCAAAAACGGCGGAACGTGATGGGAGTCGGAATGCGCGTTCTGGTTCTTGGCGGCGACGGTTTCTGTGGCTGGCCGACCTCGCTTTACCTGTCGGACCGCGGCCACGACGTGACCATCGTCGACAACTTGAGCCGTCGCAAGATCGACATCGACCTGGAGGTGGAGTCGCTGACGCCGATCCGGTCGATCGGCGAGCGGATCCGGGTCTGGCAGGAGGTCTCCGGGAAGGAGATCGGCTTCCTGAGCCTGGACCTGGCCACCGAGTACGACCGGCTGGTGGCGGTGCTGACGGAGTTGCGCCCGGACGCGATCGTGCACTTCGCTGAGCAGCGCGCCGCGCCGTACTCGATGCGGACCACGGCCACCAAGCGTTACACCGTGGACAACAACGTCCGGGCCACGCACAACCTGCTGACCGCGCTGGTTGAGACCGGGATCGACGCCGCGCTGGCGCACCTGGGCACGATGGGCGTCTACGGCTACGGCTGGTCGGGCAGCGCGCCCATTCCCGAGGGCTACCTGACCGTGAAGGTTCCCACGCCCGACGGTGAACTGGAGCGGGAGATCCTGCACCCGGCCAACCCGGGGTCGGTCTACCACATGACCAAGACGCTGGACCAGCTGATGTTCGCGTTCTACGCCAAGAACGACGGGCTGCGGATCACCGACCTGCACCAGGGCATCGTGTGGGGCACCCAGACCGACCAGACCAGCCAGGACGAGCGGCTGATCAACCGGTTCGACTACGACGGCGACTACGGCACCGTGCTCAACCGCTTCCTGATGCAGGCCGCCATCGGGCACCCGCTGACGGTGCACGGCACCGGCGGCCAGACCCGGGCGTTCATCCACATCCGCGACACCGTGCGGTGCATCGAGCTGGCCATCAGCAACCCGCCCGAGGCCGGGGACCGGCCCCGGGTGCTCAACCAGATCACCGAGACCCATCGGGTCCTCGACCTGGCCAAGATGGTCGGCGACGTGATGGGCGTGGAGATCGCCTACCTGCCCAACCCGCGGCGCGAGGCCGAGGAGAACGACCTGATCGTCCGGAACGACCAGTTCCTGGCGCTGGGCCTGCAGCCGACCACGCTGTCCGAGGGCCTGCTCGGCGAGGGCACCGAGATCGCCAAGCACTACGCGTACCGGGCCGACCCCTCGAAGATCATCGCCCGCTCGGTCTGGAAAGCCGGCATGGAGACCGCCGACGACCTGATGACCGAGCTGCCCGCCCAGGAGTAGCCCGGCGAGGAGTTTCCGCCCAGCGCGGCGGCACCGGATGCCCGGTGCCGCCGCGCTGGGCTGGGTGCCCCGGCGGCTGCCGGCAGGCAGCTCATCACGTAGCGTCACCTGTCATGACGTCACGCGATACGGTGCTGCGGTTCCGGCCGATCGCCGCCGGGGCCGCGCGCACCGCGCGGCGGCACGCCTGGCCCATCCTGGCCGTCTCGATCGTGGTCTCCGCCGTGACCGTCGCGGCGGAACTGGCCGCCGATCATCTCCTCGACCGGGCCGACCTGACCACCGCGCTGGCCGGCTCCCTGTCCGCCTCGACGGTCAGCCTGCTCGGCGCGGTGTTCCTGTCCGGCTTCCTGTGCCGTCTGGTCAGTGATACCGAGTACGGGGAGACCGGGCACCGGCCTACCGGGCACCGGCCTACCGGGCCCGCGGAGACCGGGCCCGGGGCGCACGGCACCCGGATCCGGGACGTGCTGCGGGCCCTGCCCTGGGGCTCGCTGATCCTCGCCGACCTGCTGGCCGCCCTGGTCATCGTGGCCGGGCTGCTGGCCCTGATCATCCCCGGGCTGATCGCCATCACCCTGCTGGCCGTGGTCGGGCCAGTCATCGAGATCGAGCACCGGCACGCCGTGGCCGGGCTGCGCCGGGCCGCGCACCTGGTCCGGCCGCATTTCTGGCGGGTCGCGGCGTTCGCGACCCTTCCGCTGCTGCTGACCAACGGGATCGTGGCCGTCCTGCCTGATCCGTCCGGGACCACCGACGTCGTGACCACCCTGGTCGTGCGGTCGGCCGGTGAGGGCATCCTCGAAGCGGCGGTCGGGCTGCTGCTGGTGGAACTGTGCTACCGGCTGATCGCCGCCGACCGCGCCGCGGCCCGGCCAGCCACCCAGCCGGCGGAGGGGTTACCCGGCGGTGCTCACCCTAAGGCGGCCGCCGGGGCAGGCCGGGCCTGGTGATGGCGCCCGGTGAGGGCCGGCTGGGAGCGGTCGGCAGGAAGCAGGCTGGCCAGGGTGGCCGCGAACCGGCTGCCTGGCGCCTGGCCCGCGACGCGTTCCGCGTCCGCGGCCGTATCCACGTCGAGCAGTTCCGGGACCTGGCGCACCCGCAGGCCCGCGCCCCGCAGCCGGTCCAGCTGGACCCGCCCGGTGTCGCCGGCCGACATCGGCACGCCCAGGATCAGCCGCGGATCGGGCTGTCGCAGCCCGAGCAGCCAGAAGCCGCCGTCCTCGGCCGGCCCGAACACCGCGTCGGCATCCCCGGCCGCCAGTGGCTGCGCCACCGTTTCCAGCAGCCCGGGAGTGACCTGGGGGGTGTCCATACCGATCAGCACCACGGGCACGGCGAGGCCCGCGTAGGCGTCGTCGAAGGCGGCGGCGATCCGCTCATCCAGCCCCCGCCCGCGCTGCGGCGAGACCTCGAACCGGGGCGGCAGCTCCGCCCGCAGCGCGCCCGGCGCGGCCCGCTGGTCATCCAGGGACAGCGTGTGCCGGGCGAACGAGGCGCTCGCCCCGGCCTCGAGCGTGTCGGCCAGCGCCGCCTCGGCCAGCATCGCGGCTTCCTGCGGGGTGAACGGCGGGGTGAGCCGCGTCTTGACCCGGCCCGGCACGGGTGCCTTGGCCAGGACGATGAGCTGGGCTCGGATGGTTCCGGCGGGGCTGGGATTGACTCCGCCGGTGTGGCCGGGGATGGCGCTGCTCATGAGACGAGCACCCGGCGCATGTCGCGGACGGTCCGCACCGTCCCGCCCACTGTCCCGGTGACCTTGGACCGCCCGGACCGCGGCAGGTAGGGGATATCCACCTCGTCGATCCTCCAATCGGCGACGGCCGCGGCCACCACCATCTCCAGCGGATAGCCGAAGCGCCGGTCGGTGAGCCCCAGCCCGAGGAGCGGGGCACGGCGGGCACAGCGCATCGGCCCGAGGTCGCGCAGGCGCACCCCGGTGCGGCGGCGAAGCTCAGCGGCGAGGACCTTATTCGCGACCCGGGCGTGCACGGGCCAGCTGCCCAGGGTGCGGGTCACCCGGCGGCCCAGCACCAGGTCGGCGGAGCCGAGCCGGACCGGGTCGGCGACCTGCGGCAGGTCGTGCGGGCTGAGCGAGGCGTCCGCGTCCATGAAGCAGACGATGTCGCTGGTCGCGGCGAGCAGTCCGGCGTGGCAGGCGGCACCGAACCCGCGCTGTGGCACCCGGACCACCGTGGCCCCGTGGTCCACCGCGATGCGGCCCGACCCGTCGGTCGAGCCGTTGTCGGCCACGATGGGGTGAAAGCCCGCCGGCATCCGGGACAGGACCCAGGGCAGCGCCGCCGCCTCATTCAGGCAGGGCAGGATGACGTCGATCCTCATGGCGCGACAGTAGCCCGGGAGGACCGTTAGTGACCCTTACGGAGCTGTGACGTATCAACGCCCGCCATAGGAGCCCAGGTGGGCCCCGTGATTCGCTGCTGCCATGCGAATACTGGTGACCGGGGCCGCTGGTTTCATCGGCTCCCACGCAGTCGATTGTCTGCGGGCCGCGGGCCACGAGGTCCAGGGCCTGGACTCGCTGGCCCCGGCCGTGCACACCGGGCGGCCCGATTACCTGCCGGGCAACTTCGATCTGGCGGTGGGGGACGTCCGCGACCCTGACGCGGTCCGCCGGGCGGTGGCCGGCGCGGACGTCGTGTGCCACCAGGCCGCCCTGGTCGGCCTCGGCGTCGACCTGGCCGATCTTCCCGCGTACACCGACGTGAACGTGACCGGCACCGCGGTGCTGCTGGAGGCCATGGGCCGCAGCGGCGTGCCCCGCCTGGTGCTGGCCTCGTCCATGGTGGTCTACGGGGAAGGCGCCTACGACTGCCCCGGGCACGGCCGGGTCCGGCCCGCCCCGCGCGACGTGAGCGACCTGGAGGCGGGCCGTTTCGAGCCTCGCTGCCCGCAGTGCTCGGCCCCGCTCACCCTGGCCACCGTCACCGAGGACGCCCCGCTGGATCCCCGCAACGCCTACGCGGCCAGCAAGCTCGCCCAGGAACATCTCGCCGCCACCTGGGCCAGGATGACCGGCGGGTCCGCGGTCGCGCTGCGGTACCACAATGTGTACGGGCCGCGGATGCCGCGGGACACGCCGTACTCGGGGGTGGCGGCCATCTTCCGGTCCGCACTGGAGGAAGGCCGGTCGCCGCAGGTGTACGAGGACGGCCAGCAGCGCCGCGATTTCGTGCACGTGCGTGACGTGGCCCGGGCCAACCTGGCCGCGCTGCGGGCGGGCGTGCCCGGCTCACTGCGGGCCTTCAACGTGGCCAGCGGGGAGCCGCACACGGTCGGCGAGATGGCCTCGGCGCTGGCCGGCGCGTTCGGCGGCCCCGCCCCCACGGTGACCGGCCGCTACCGGCTGGGCGACGTACGGCACATCGTGGCCTCCCCCGAGGCCGCCATCCGGGGACTGGGGTTCCGTGCCGAGACGAGGTTCGGCGACGGGATGACCGAGTTCGCCCGCGCCCCGCTGCGCCGTCCGGCCAGTGGCGGGAACGCCGGTGGCGGACAGGCCAGTAGTGGGAAGACCGGTGCCGCAAGGACCGGTGCCGGGCGGCCCGGCGCTGCGGGGCAGGCAGGTGGCGCGGGGAGGCTTGAGCCAGGGCCGGGGGACCTTCAGCCGGCCGGGCGGGCGTAACCGGTCAACTGGGCCCGGGGGACCTTCGGCCGGCCGGGCGTAATCAGCCAGCCTGCCCGGGCGTCACCCCTCAGCCAGCCTGCCGGGCGTAACCCGGGTCCATGATCGGGGCCGTGTGCTGGGCCGCCGTCTGGACCAGTGGCAGCCGGATCACGAACTGGCAGCCCCGGGCGATGTTCTGCACGGCGATCTGCCCCGCGTGCGCCTCCACGATGCCGCGGGCGATGCTGAGCCCGAGCCCGGCGTTGTTGTCCGGGCCCGGGGTGCGGGCTGTCTCCGCGCGGAACGCCACGTCGAAGACCCGGGGCAGCGCCTCGGGCGGGATTCCGCCGCAGGCGTCCACCACGCTCACGCAGGCCATGCCGCGGTGTAGGTCACCCTGGACCTCGACCATGCCCTCGGACGGCGTGTGCCGGATCGCGTTGGTCACCAGGTTGCGCAGCGCGCGGCCGAACTCGTCCGCGTCGACCAGGACCGGCAGCCCGCGCACTGAGGAGCCGCGCAGGTGCACGCCCTTGGCCCGGGCCAGCGGCTCGGTGCTGGCCAGGGCTTCAGCCACCAGGTCATCCAGCCCGACCAGGCGGCGGGACAGCCGCAGCGCGCCCGCGTGGATGCGGGCCAGCTCGAACAGGTCGTCGATCATGGCGGACAGCCGGTCGGCCTCCCGGCGGATCTGCGTGTGGTACGTGGCCACCGTCTCGAAGTCGACCACCACGCCGTCCTCCAGCGCCTCCGCCATCGCGCGCAGCCCGGCCAGCGGGGTGCGCAGGTCGTGGCTGACCCAGGCGACCAGCTCCCGGCGGCTCGCCTCCAGCGCGCGCTCCCGGGTGTGGGACTCGGCGAGCTTCTCGTGCGCCATGGCCAGCTCGTCGGAGAGGGTGGCGAACTCGGCGGGAAGGTGGGACTCGGGTGGCTCGTAGTAGCCCACGCTGCCGACGTTGCGGACCGCGGTGAGCAGGACCCGGCTGGCCGCGGTGACCCGATGACCGACCAGCAGCGCGACGGCGAAACCGGCCAGGCCCGCGATGACCACGACGGCCAGCACGACGTTCCGGTCTTCCGCGGAGATCATCATCTTGTAGGCGATGAGCCCGACCCCGGCCATCGAGCTGACGATGACCACCGCGGCCACCACGAACAGGAGCGTGGCCAGCGACCGCCGCGCGAGCAGCCGGACGCAGAGCAGCCCGGCCGCGGCTGAGGCGACGGCGACCCCGGCGACGGTGTACGTCACCTGCCAGAGGGTGGGTGCGTCGATGCCTGTCATGCTTCTCCTGGTTCGTAGCGGTAGCCAACGCCCCAGACGGTGACGATCCGCCGGGGCGCGGTCGGGTCCGGCTCGATCTTTTCCCGCAGCCGCCGGATGTGCACGGTCACGGTCGAGGTGTCGCCGAAGGTCCAGCCCCACACGTGGGCGAGCAGCTGCTCACGGCTGAACGCCTGGCGGGGACGGCGCATGAGGTGGACCAGGAGGTCGTACTCCCGTGAGGTCAGGGACAGCGGGCTCTCGGCCAGCATGACCGAGTGGGCGCCCAGGTCGACCATGAGGTTGCCGTCCTTCATGACGCCGAGCGCGGGCGGGTCGGGCAGGCCGCCGCCCCGGGCCCGCCGCAGCACCGACCGGACCCGCAAGGCCAGCTCGCGGGGGCTGAACGGCTTGGTGACGTAGTCGTCGGCGCCGGTCTCGAAGCCGACCACCCGGTCGGTCTCCTCGCCCAGCGCGGTCAGCATGACCACCGGGATGGGCCATTGGGCGCGCAACCGCCGGCAGACTTCCAGGCCGTCGATGCCGGGCAGCATCAGGTCCAGCACGACCAGGTCCGGCGGCTCGGCGGCGACCCGGCGCAGGGCCTCGTAGCCGTCGCCGACACATTCCACGTGGTGCCCATCACGGGTCAGGTACCGCCCGACGACATCAGCCAGCGTCGCGTCATCGTCGACCACGATGATCCGCCCTGGCCGGTCGGGGTTGGTGTTCACTCTTACACCGTAGATGGCCGACCGGCTTTGTGCCTCTGACCGGGACAGATCCGTCATCGGTCCGTAAGGGTCATTCCGCTGTCCGCCGCGTTAGGCTCATCGCCGCTGCCGCCGGACCGGGCTGCTGTCCCGGTCCGATCCCGGAAGGAGGAAACCGCGTGCTCGGTGAGCTGTATGAAGACGCTCTCGCTGGCCTCACGCGGCCGGAAATCGAGTACGAGGACGGCCGCCGGACCCCGCTGCGGATCGATGACTGGCTGCACGCCATACCGGGCGATGCCTCAATCCTTGACCGCTGCCAGGGTCACACGCTGGACGTCGGGTCGGGCCCGGGCGGCTCACCGTGGCGCTGGCCGAGCGGGGCGTGCCCGCCCTCGGCATCGACATCACGCCCTCGGCGGTGCAGCTGGCCAGGTCGTGCGGGGCGCTGGCGCTGCACCGGGACGTGTTTTCGACCGTCCCCGGGACCGGGCGGTGGGCGCGGGTCCTGCTCGCGGACGGCAACATCGGCATCGGCGGCGACCCGGACGCCCTGCTCAGCCGGGTGGCTGAGTTGCTGAAGCCACTCGGCCAGGCGCTGGTCGAGGTGGGGCCGCCGGGCGCGCCGCTGGCCAGGGACATGGTCCGGCTGAGCCACGCCGGCCGGTGCAGCTCCTGGTTTCCGTGGGCATCGATCGGGGCCGATCAGATCAGCGAGCTCGGCCTCAGCGCCGGCCTGGCCGTGACCGAGGTATGGACCGACGCCGGCCGCTGGTTCGCCGCGCTGTCCCGGGGCATCGACGCGTGAGCACGACAGCGGTCGGCGCGACAGCCATCAGCGCGAAAGCCGGGGCCGCCGCGGCGGCGGCCGCGGGTGCCGTGCTCACTGTCCTGGTCGTCATCACGGTCCACCCGGCGCCGGTCACCGGGCGGATCGGCACCACCCCGCTGGCGCTCATCCTCTGGGCCGTATTCGCGGCCGGCGCCTGGCTGGTGCTGCGGCTGCCGGTCCGCTGGGCGGTGGCCCTGATCGTGGTCGGCGGGATCGCGGTGCAGCTGGCGGCGCTGTCTGCCGCGCCGCAGGGCAGCGACGACTCGTACCGCTACATCTGGGACGGCCGGGTCCAGGCCGCGGGCATCGACCCGTATCAGTACGCGCCGGCCGCACCCCAGCTCGCCCCGCTCCGCGACCCGTTCCTGTGGCCCGCCCACGGCCCGCACTGCGTGCCCGCCGGGATGCGGCTGGACCACTCCACCCAGCTCGCGGCCCCGGGCTGCACCCGGATGAACCGGCCCATCGTGCACACCATCTACCCGCCAGTGGCCGAGGCCTACTTCCTGGCCGCGCACGCCCTGTCGCCCGCGGGCAGCGGGAGCACCCCGATCCAGGCGGGCGCGGCGGTGCTGGCTGTCCTGGTCACGCTGCTGCTGCTGTACGGCCTGCCGAAAGTGGGCCGGGACCCCCGGCTGGCGGTCCTGTGGGCGTGGTGCCCCACGGTGGCCCTGGAGGCGGGGAACAACGCGCACGTGGACGTGCTCGCCGCGGGCCTCACCGCGGGCGCGCTGATCCTGCTGGCCCGGCCCGGGGCGCTGAGCTCCTCGACTGGGGCGGGCCACGCCGCGGGGTCGGCTCGGGCGAGCTTCGCCGCCGGGTCCCTGCGCCGCCCGGCGGCGGGGGGTGTGCTGCTGGCCCTGGCCATCTGGACCAAGGTCACCCCGGTGCTGGTCGCCCCGGCCGTGCTGCGGCGCCGCCGGCCGCTCGCGGTGATCTGCGCGGGAGTCGTCGCCACCGTGATCGTGTACGTGCCGCACGTGCTGGCCGTGGGCAGCGGCGTGATCGGGTTCCTGCCCGGCTACCTGCAGCAGGAGGGGTACGCGAATGGCACCCGGTTCGTGCTGATCGGCCTGCTGGTGCCGGGGAAATGGGCCTTCCTCGCCGCGTTCGCGATCCTGGCTGCGGTGGCCCTGGCGGTCCTGCTGCGTGGCGACCCGGACCGGCCCTGGCGCGGCGCCGTGGTGATGACCAGTGCGGCGCTCGCCGTTACTACACCGCCCTTCCCCTGGTACGCCATGCTGCTGGTCATGCTGGTCGCCTTCGACGGCCGGGTGGAGTGGCTGGGCTTCGCCGTGGTCCGCTACCTGGCGGTGCACTCACCGCTGCCCGGGGTGCACGTGCCCGTCCTGGACGTGGAGCGGGCCGGGTACGGCCTGGCCCTGGCCGTGGTCGCGGTGACGGCCCTGATCCGCTGGCGGCGGGCCCGCACCATGGTCGAGCCCGGGACGGCCACCGCCCCCGTAGCTAGCCCGGAGGCCGTGCCCGTGCAGTAAGCCCGTGCCGTGACAGTGAGTCAGTGAGAACCTGGAGGGTCCTGGCTCTCACGCGGCCAGACGTCGAACGGAGGGCGGCCCGAGGGTGCCGGTGACGAGGGTGACGCCCCGGCCCGGGAAGCTCCAGCTGCTGCTGCCGCGGCCACCGTCGCGGCGATCGCCGCCGCTTGCTTCTTCCGGGACCGGGCCGCGGCGCGCCGCCAGCTCAGTGCGTAGATGAGCGCCGACAGGCCGAACATGACCCCGGTCACCGCTAGCCAGCGCCCCAGGTACGGTTGCGTGGTCAGCCCGCTGGCCCGATGGTATTGAGGCTCCGACAGGCCCAGGATCAGCGGGAAGAACACCAGCAGGAGCAGCAGCGAGAACGCCACCGGGATCCGCAGATAGTTGAGCGCCGGGGGGGCCGGGACCTGGCCGGGCGCGGCCGTGCGGGGCTGCTTGCGGCGCGCTGTCCAGGGCAGCAGCCGCTGTACCGACAGGTCGGCCAGGGTGTACAGCGGGAACAGCAGCAGGTCGTGGGCGATGATCGCGACGGCGAACCAGATCGCGAAGCCGCGGAACTGGCCGGCCACGATGACCGCCCGGACGGCGTAACCGGCCAGCGCGAACGCGGCGAGCAGAGCTAGCAGGTGCAGCGGGTTAGCGCCGTACCAGTGCCGGATCCGGCCGGGAAGGGTCCTGCCGCGGCTCGTCACGCCGGTCACACCTGCTTCAGGAAAGTGATCTTGCGTACCCATTTGGTATTGTGCACGCCCGGTGCGTTGGGGATGATCGTCCGGGCCGGGTACCCGTGGTCCCACGGCAGCTCCTCGCCGTTGACCGTGACGGCCAGCAGCGACTGCGGATCGCCCACCTGACCCGCGGACACTACAGCCGCCTTGAACGGGCCGACGTGCTGGATCGACTCGACCCGCGCCCCGGCGGGTTCCGGCATCCCGGCCAGCCGGGCCAGGTCGGCCAGCCGCACCCCGGTCCAGCGGCACGACACCGACCAGCCTTCCACGCACGCGATCGGCAGTTCCACGGCGTGCTGCGGCAGGTCGAGGAGCTGGGCCCGGGTCAGCATGACCGTGCGGGTTCCGGTCAGCGTGAGCCGGTATGCGGGGCCCACGTCCGCGGCGGTCAGGCCGATCGAGGCCGCGGTCCGGTTGACCGGCAGGTAATGCGGGGCGGTCGCGGACAGCCCACGCGGCCCGAACAGGGCCGTTCGCCGGGCCAGGCCGCCGATGGACTGGCCGATGACCAGCCCGGCCAGGGTCAGCGACGCGCCGCCGACCCCGACGAGCAGGCCGCGCCGGGAGATGGTCGGGGCGCGCGGGTCGGCGGGGCGCAGGCTCTCGCCGTCGGCTGCCACGGGGTCCGGCTCTTCGGGCCTGGTCTCCGACAGCGGGGTGCGCAGTTCCCGGCGCAGGCTGCGGGACCGCAGGCCTCTCATCATCCGCGGGGACTTCAGGGTCACGTGGATGACGAACCCCGCGATGAAGACCCAGGCGCCGTACAAATGGGCCGTGTAGAAGGAAAACGGGAAGACGTAGTAGTTCTGGATGTCCAGGATGCCGGTGGCGAACTCGAACAGCACGCCGCCGACCAGCATGATCAGGCTGACCCGCTCCAGGATCTGGGCCAGCGAGCGGACTGGAGGCCAGGCGAACAGGCGGGGGAGCACCGACCACAGTTTGGCCAGCACCACCGGCAGCAACGCGAGGCCGAGCGTGATGTGCACGCCCTGGTCCACCCGGTACAGCCAGGACGGGTGGGAGGGCCAGGAGAACAGGTAGAAGTGCAGCAGGCCTGCGCCGGGAGTCTGGTCGTTGCCGGGCAGCAGCGGATCGTAGGCCGCGTAGGACAGCAGGCCGGTTACCGCGAGGATGCTCAGCCCGCCGAGGAGCACCGCGGCCAGGATCGAGGTGAGCCACAGCCCGCGTAGCGGGCTGCGCCAGAGGCCGGGCCGGAACGGGCCGGGCGGCGGGTGATCGGCCGGGTTGCGGGCCGCATCCGCTGCCCGCTGGGCCCGCACGGTGAGGCGACGATACTCGGCCGCTGCCGACGCTGCGAGTGTCTTTCTCCGTCGCCCAGCTCCCCGTCTGCTGGCGGCGTTGTGCTTGCGGGCCGCACGCCGCAGCTGGGCGGCGCGTTCCCGTGGTCCCCTTGTCCCGGCCCCGGCCATGGTCTGACGATACGTACATCAGCGCAGGTGAAGCGGGTTTCGTACCGGACGGTAAGAACCTCGTAAGAGCGCCGGAGGCGAGATGGGACAGATGTGCCGGAATGGATACGGGCGGGCCGGGGAGACGGGGTGTGTCCCGGCGGCCGGCGGCTCGGTCCGGGGGTGGTCCGGCTCACGGGGAGTCGGCCGCTGTCGGGTCAGCGCCCGGTCAGCACGGGCCCTGGCGGTCCTGCATGGCCCGGCCCAGCCGGGCCAGCGCGTCGGCGAACGCCTGCTGCTCCGCTTCGGAGAACCCCTCGAACAGCTCGGCCATGGCGTTCAGCCGGGGCTCCAGCGCCTGTTCCGCTTCCCGGGCCCCGCTCGGGGACAGCTCGACCAGTGTGGCGCGGCGGTCGGTGGGATGCGGGCGGCGCACCACGAGCTGGGCGTCCTCAAGCGCATCGACCATGGCGGTCATGTTCCGCGGGCTCACGCCGAGCTGGACGCCGAGGTCCCGCATGATCGCCGGGCCGCCGCAGTGCAGGGCCTGGAGCAGCCGGAGCCGGGCGTAGGTGAGCCCGCCACAGGCCCGCCCCTCCATCCAGCGCACGAACCCGGACGTGAAGCGCGCGGTCTCGGCGACCAGCCGGTGACGGCGTTCGGCTTCGGGCAGGCCAGCCAGGGACACGCCCTCCGGGGCCGCCCTGGGTTCCTGGTCTACCGACACACTGTCCACCCTACCTGGGGTCCTTCGTTGACACTATTATTACGTGCGATAATATATCCGTAGTAACTTTCACCCGGGAAAAAGATCATCAGGGAGAGCCGAGCCATGAGCCACACTGACGGGCAACCGCAAGCCACCGGAGTACCGGCGGATGACACCCCGGACAGCGTGCTGGCCAGCCGAGTACCTGGACGCTGGACCCGGCGCATTCCTCGGCCTCGCTGCGCTCCAAGACCATGTGGGGGCTGGCCACGGTGCGCGGCGCCTTCGGCGAGCTGGCCGGGAACGCCGAGATCCTCCCCGGCGGCGCGGCCCGGGGCCGGCTGGAGCTCGGCGCGGCCTCGCTGAACACCAAGAACGCCAAGCGCGACCGGCATCTGGCCTCGGTGGACTTCTTCAACGCCGCCGAGCACCCGTCGATCGTGGCCGACCTGGCCAGCGCCACCCGCACCGGCGATCGCGTGGCCGTCCAGGGCACGCTCACGGTCGCCGGGCACACCCGGCCGCTCAGCTTCACCGCCACGCTGGCCGAGGTCACCCCGGCGGCGTTCACGCTGCGCGCCGAGGGTGTCGTGGTGGACCGGGCCGATTTCGGGCTCACCTGGAACCAGATGGGCATGCTGACCGGCCCGTCGACCGTCGACGTGGAGGCGCGCTTCACCCGCTCCTGATCAGCGGGCCAGCGCCCCCGGGGTCCCGCTGACCCGCTGGGCCGCCTGAATCGCGGGCCCCGTACGGTGGGACTGTGCGTGCCTGGGTAGTGCATCAGCCCGGGCCGGTCGCATCCGGCCCGCTGCGCCTCACCGAGCGCCCGGTTCCCCAGCCCGGTCCCGGCCAGCTGCTGCTGCGGATCCGGTGCTGCGGCGTGTGCCGGACCGACCTGCACCTGGCCGAGGGGGACCTGCCGCCCAGGCGGCCGGATACCACGCCCGGTCATGAGGTGGTGGCCGAGGTCGTGGCGACCGGGCCGGGCACCCGCCGGTTCACCACCGGTGACCGGGTCGGGGCGGCCTGGCTGGGCGGGACCGACGGGTCGTGCGTGTTCTGCCGCCGCGGACAGGAGAACCTCTGCCCGGCCTCGGTCTACACCGGCTGGGACTTCAACGGCGGGTACGCCGAGTACATGGTGGCGGCGGAGGCTTTCGCCCACCCGCTGCCGGGCGGCTTCAGCGACGCCGAGCTGGCCCCGCTGCTGTGCGCGGGGATTATCGGCTACCGGGCGCTGCGCCGGGCCGAGGTGCCGCCGGGCGGCACGCTGGGGATCTGGGGCTTTGGCGGCTCCGCACATCTCGCGGCCCAGGTCGCCATGGCCCAGGGCGCCGCGGTACACGTCTTCACCCGGGGAGAAGCGGCCCGGGAACTCGCCCGCTCGCTGGGCGTCGCGTCGGCGCAGGACTCGTTCGATCCCCCGCCGGTACCGCTGGACTCCGCCATCCTGTTCGCGCCGGTCGGCACCCTGGTACCGACCGCGCTGGGCGCCCTGGACCGCGGCGGGACCCTGGCCATCGCCGGGATCTACCTGACCGACATCCCGGAACTGAATTACGAGCGGCACCTGTTCTCCGAGCGCCAGGTGCGCAGCGTCACCTCCAACACCCGGGCCGACGCGACCGAGTTCCTGACCCTGGCCGAACGGCTCCGGATCAAGGTCACCACCACCCCGTACCGCTTCGACCAGGCCGACCAGGCGCTCAGCGACCTGGCCGGGGAACGGGTCCGCGGCGCCGCTGTACTGTCCATGTCGTGAGCGATCCCGGAGTACGCGCCGCGCGTGAACTGCTGGCCAGGGTTCCGCTGCTGGACGGGCACAACGACCTGCCCTGGGCGCTGCGTGAAGCCGGGTGCGCCGGCCTGGACGGCACCGACCTGAGCCAGCCGGTCAGCTTTACCCAGACCGACCTGCCCCGGCTCGCCGCGGGCGGGGTCGGCGCCCAGTTCTGGTCGGTGTACGTGCCCGCGTCGCTCGCCGGCGAGGCGGCCGTGGCCGCCACCCTGGAGCAGATCGACCTGGTCCGGCGGATGATCCGGCGCTACCCCGGCCAGCTCGAGCTGGCCCTGACCGCCGGCGACGTGCAGCGGGTCTTCGCGGCGGGCCGGACCGCGTCGCTGCTCGGCGCGGAGGGCGGCCATTCCATCGCGTCCTCGATGGGGGTGCTCCGCGCGCTGTACGCCCTGGGCGTCCGGTACCTCACCCTCACTCACAACGCCAACGTGCCCTGGGCCGACTCCGCGACGGACCAGCCCCGGGCCGGGGGACTGACCGAATTCGGCCGCGCGGTGGTCCGCGAGATGCAGCGGCTCGGCATGCTGGCTGACCTGTCCCACGTCTCACCGGCCACGATGAGTGACGCGCTGGACGTCGCGGAAGCGCCGGTCATCTTCTCGCACTCCAGCGCCCGCGCCCTGTGCGACCACCCGCGCAACGTGCCGGACGACATCCTGGCCCGGCTGCCGGGTAACCGCGGGGTCTGCATGGTGACCTTCGTGCCCTCGTTCGTGTCGCCCGAGTGCTGGGACTGGGAGCGTGAGCTCACCGCCGAGATGGAACGGCGGGGCGCCGACCCCTGGGATCTGCCGGCGCGGGACCGGCTCCGCCGGGAGATCGCCGCGGCCAGCCCCCAGACTCAGGCAACCCTGGCCGGGGCCACGCTGCCCCGGGCGACGCTGGCCCAGGTCGTCGCGCATATCGAGCACGTGCGCGAGGTGGCCGGCCTCGACCACGTCGGGCTGGGCGGCGATTTCGACGGCACCGATCAGCTGCCCGACGGGCTGACGGACGTCTCGTGTTATCCCGCGCTGCTGGCCGCGCTGCTCAGCCGGGGCTGGACCGAGGAGGACTGCGCGAAGCTGGCCGGGGGTAACATCCTGCGGGTCATGCACGAGGCGGAGGCGGCGGCCCGGGAACTCTCCGCGCAGCGCGCTCCGTCCACCGCCCGGATCGAGGATCTGGACGGCCACTGAGTGTGGCTCAGGGGCCGGGCCACCTCAGCCCGGGCCGGAGGGCAGCTCAGAACACGTCGCGGAACAGGCTGACGACATCACGCGCGCCGCGGCCAGCGGGGTCCTTCTGCGGGTTATAGCAGGCCAGCGATACCCCGGCCAGCGCGGGCGCGGCCAGCAGCGGCCGGATCAGCTCGCCAAGCTCGGCCAGTGACAGGCCGCCGGGCATCAGGTAGTCCGTGGCCGGGAAGGCCCGCTCGTCGAGCACGTCAACGTCGAGATGCACCCAGTAACGCCCCGCCGCCGCGGTCAGCTGATCCCGGGCCGCCTGCCCGGCCACGGCCAGGCCGTGGTCCCGCAGCACCGCCGGGCTCAGCTCCGGCTCCAGCCCGGCCTGCTCCGGCAGCACGGAACCGTACTCGACTGCCTCGTCCCGGTCCCGCGGGCCGAGCAGGGCCAGTTCGCCGGGGCCGACGAGCGGTGCGCCCAGTTCCGCGGACCACGCGTCCGGGCCGCGGCCGGTGATCACCGACATCGACATGTCCGCGGGCTCCCCGGTCGGCGACGTCCGCCCGTCGTAGAGGTCGAGGTGGCCGTCGAGGTAGGCCAGTCCGATCGCGCCGAGGGCGTCGCGGGCCCCGCCGAGCGCGCCCGGCAGCAGCGTGCAGCAGCCGCCGACCAGGAACGGCACGGCGCCGCCGTCGACCTGGTCCCGGACCAGGGACCGCAGCGCCCGGGTGGCGGCCAGGACCGACGGCCAGCCGAGCACCCCGGTCGCGGTGTCCCGGTCCCGGCCGACCAGGCGGATATCCAGGTCGCCGGCGTCCTCCGCCCCCGCCGCGCCGGGCAGCCCTACCTCGCGCAGGGCGGCCGGGGCCAGTTCCGTGCCGAACGCCCGGCTGCCGGGCTCAGCCGCGTTGACGCAGTCGATGGGAACCCCGGTCGCCACGACGCGGCGCCCTGGGCGCCCGGCATCCTCAGGCATCAGCGTGACCTCCGGCGAGATGGCGATATGACCGTTAGCTGAAGTGGGTCCTCGGCCTTTCCTGGAGCTTGCCGTCCAGGTAGACGTCCACCTTCTCGTCATAGAAGCAGGCCAGCCCCGCGACCTTCTGGCTCTCCGGCAGCGGGGTGCGGTAGATCCACACGATGTCGGTGTGCAGCTGCTCACCAGCCTGCACCGACCAGTAGCTCGCCGCGCCCTTGTACGGGCAGTGCGTCTGGGTGGCTGAGGGCCGTAGCAGGCTCATCCGCACGTCGGTCAGCGGCACGTAGTAGCGGGGCGGCAGGCCGGTCTCGAACAGGATGCGCGGCTGCCGGGACTCCGCCACCGTCACCCCGTCCACCTCGACCCGGATGTGCCGCGAGCTGGCCAGGATGTCCACCCGGGTATAGGGGTCGCGCGGGTGGGTGTAGACCGGCTCGTCTTCCTCGAACCACTCGCTCATCGCGTCCCAGTCCAGCCTGACTAGGTCGCGCAGGTCCTCCAGCGGGGAGCCGGGGTACCGGCGGGCGGCCCGCTCCGCCGTGGCGCCGGGCACCTGCACGTGGTAGATCTCCGCCTCGCCGCGGCTGGGCGAGTGCTCGGTCTCCCCGGCCGGGATCAGCTTGGCCCGGACGTCGGCGGCGGGAAAGTAGTACACGGGGAAGTAGGGCCACTCCCAGACCAGTACCGGCGTACTGGTGTCCGCGACGAGCTCACCACCCAGGTAGGCGCGGACCCGCTTGCGGCCGGTCTCGGTGCGCACCCGTCCCGCGGTCCTGGTCCCCGTGGTCTTGGTCATAGGGCGGCCTCCGTCCGTGGGTCATGGCGCTGCCATCACTCGCTGCCCAGTAGCGTCAATGTATGCGACTCGGTGTCCTGGACGTGGGCTCCAACACGGTGCACTTCCTGGTGGTTGACGCGTATCGCGGTGCGCGGCCCACCCCGGTTTACTCGCACAAGGCCGAGCTGCGGCTCGGTGACCATCTGGTGGGCGGTGCACGGCTCTCTGAGGAGGGAGCCCAGCAGTTGCGCGCGTTCGTCCGCGAGGCGCTCCAGATCGCGGAGGACAAGGGGGTCGAGGAGCTGCTCGCCTTCGCGACCTCGGCGGTCCGCGACGCGGCCAACGCGGACGAGGTGCTGGCCGAGATCCGCGAGGAGAGCGACGCGCACATCCAGGTCCTGACCGGCCAGGACGAGGCGCGGCTCACGTTCCTCGCCGCCCGGCGCTGGTTCGGCTGGTCCTCAGGCAAGCTGCTCGTCCTGGATATCGGCGGCGGATCGCTGGAGATCGCCGAGGGTGTGGATGAGGAGCCCGACGTGGCCATCTCGCTGCTGCTGGGCGCGAGCCGGCTGACCCGCGACTGGCTCACCAGCGACCCGCCCTCACCGGAGCAGGTGCGCCAGCTGCGCCGCTACGTGCGGGCCGAGATCGGGCGGCAGGCCGGGCAGGTGATGCGGGACGGCCGGCCTGACCGCGCGGTGGCCACCTCCAAGACCTTCCGGCAGCTGGCCAGGACCGCCGGCGCCGCGCCCTCGAGCGAGGGTCCCTACGTCCGGCGGCGGCTCAGCCACAGCGACGTGACCAAGCTGGCCGACAAGCTGGCCAGCATGTCCGAGGGCGACCGGGCGCAGATGCCCGGGGTGTCCCGCGGCCGGGCCGCCCAGCTCGCCGCGGGCGCCATCGTGGCCGACGCGGTCATGGACCTGTTCGAACTGCAAGAGCTGTTCATCTGCCCGTGGGCGCTCCGCGAGGGTGTGATCCTCCGGCGGCTGGACGCGCTGACCTCGGGCCTGCCGGGGCGCTGACCCGCAGACGGCCCCGGGGTGCGAGCCCCGGGGCCGTCTGCGGGTGCCTGATTCCTGCGGCGGCTACTCAGCTATGCGGCCGCCGTCACCGGTCGCGTTGTCGGCCCGGTCGCCGAGGCTCCCTGGCGTGCCCCGGCCCGCGGTGGGCCGGACCGGCTTGGCCGCCGGCTCACGACCGCGGTCCGCACCCGCCGGGGCGGGGCGCTCGGACGGGAGGGAGCGCGGGCCGGTGCCGCCCGGGGGAGTGCTGCCGGGAGGAGTGCTGCCCGGAGCGGTGCTGTTCGGAGCAGTACCGCCCGGAGCGGTGCTGCCCGAAGCGGCGCCGCTGGACGGGGGCGCGGCGACCGGGGCGGCCGCGGGCCGCTCACCAGGCGCTCGCTCCCCGGGCACCGGGCTGCCCCGGTGGCTGCGGGCCGCCGCATCCGCCGGGCCGTTGGCCGGCCCGTCCGCGGGACGGGAGCCAGCCGCAGCCGCCGCGCCGGGCGCGTGGCGCCCCTCGGGCGCGCTGCCCGGCCGGGCCGCGGCCGCCGCCCCGTTGCCGCCGCCGTTGCCGGACACGGCGCTGGCCACGGATCGGGCCACCTCTTCCTCCAGTGAGCCCCGGGCGGCCTCGCCGGCCACCAGGTTCGTCACCACGTCGCGCACCTCGGTCAGCCGGCGCACAGTCTCGGTGTGCCTGGCCACCAGCAGGTTCAGCCGGCGTTCTGCCCCGTCGTGGATGGCCGTCGCCCGGGCGGTCGCCTCGTCCAGCATCTGCTTGGCCTGAGCCTGCGCGGTCGCGACCGCGCTCTCCGACTTCTTCTGCGCGTCGCCGACGGTGCGCTCCGCCTCGCTGCGGGCTGAGGTGCGGGCCTTGTCCGCCTCGGCCCGGGCCGTAGCTATCGTGTTCTCGGCCTGCTCCTGCGCGGCGGCCAGCATCCGCTCGGTCTGCTCACGGGCCTCAGCCTTGAGCCGGTCGATCTCCTGCTTGGCCTCGTTGCGCTGCTGGGTGATCTCCTCGAGGGCGCGGGCCTTCTGTGCCTTGGCCTCATCGTCGGCCAGCTTGAGGATCTGCGCCATCCGCTCGCTGAGCTCCTGATGGGCAGGCTTGTCTTCCATGTCCCGCTGCCGCGACGCGCTGACCTCGGCGCGCATCCGCTCGACCTCATCGATGGAACGTGACAGCCGTTCTTCCAGATCCCGGGTCTGGCTGCGGGACCGCGCAACAAATTCATTGACCTGACGGCGACTGTAGCCGCGCATCTGCACTTCGAATGCATCTTCAGAGTCGAGGTCAGGGATAAGGTCGCTTTGCTCAGTCATGATGTCACCCGTCAGGTGGGTCAGGATCAGGCTACTATCCGGCCCGCGCGCGGCACGGTCGGGTTCACCTGTGATGGGAGCGGGTTCGGGGCAGGGAAGATCTAGAACAGCAGGCAAGACTCTTGTCCGTAAGCCCCTCGCGCGCAACCGAAACGAACGAGTATCCCGTTTTGCCCCGATAAGTCCGGTCTGCAGGACCGTCGCAGGGGCAGCAAGGAGGGGCCATCATGGGCCGACTCGGCACTCTCGACGGTAACACCCCGCAGGTGCATCCGGAGGCCTGGGTGGCCCCCGGGGCCCTCCTGGTCGGCCGGGTCACGCTGGGCCGCGCGGCGAGCGTCTGGTACGGATCCGTGCTGCGCGCCGACGATGACGAGATCATCGTGGGCGCGGAATGCAACATCCAGGACCAGTGCTGCCTGCACGTGGACCGGGGGAGCCGGCCGTGCTCGGCGAGCGGGTCAGCCTGGGGCACCGCGCCACGGTGCACGGGGCGCAGGTTGACGAGGGCGCGCTGATCGGTATCGGGGCCATCGTGCTCGGCCGGGCCCGGATCGGCGCGGGCTCCCTGGTGGCGGCGGGCACCGTCGTCCGGCCGGGTCAGCAGGTGCCGGCCGGGGTCCTGGTGGCGGGAGTCCCGGGCCGGATCGTCCGCGAGCTGACCGACGCCGATCGGGCCACGTTCGCGGGCACCCCCGCGAGCTACATGGCCCGCGCTGCGGCGCACCGCGCCGCCAGTTGGCGTGACGTCCCCGCCAATCCCGGATAGCCCGCAGCGGTGCTCACTTCACCAGTCACTCAGGGCACTATGAGACGCGGCAGCTTATTACCGTATCGAGAGACTCATCGCCCGGGGCTTCTTGGAATTGTTACTGGGGTTCTGGGTAAAATCCCACTTGAGGGTGGTCCAGAAATGACCCTGATGGGTCATGCGGGGGCATAGGGCCGCGTCGTAACCTTGTGGTCAGGCTTCCGCGAATCCGCTTGGCGATGGAGGTGGGCGCGATGCGTGAGACTCTCGATCTTCGCGTCCCCGACCGGGTCGCCCTGGATGAGATCGCGTTGTATGCCGAGGTTCTCAGCGCCGTGGCGGTGTCCGACCGGCCGCTGACCGACGCGGAACTCGACGCCGTGCTCGGCATCGGGTCGGTGGCCCGGGTCGACTGATCCCGGGCAGGCCGCCAACGCCGGCGGGGCCCTCAGCTTGTCCCGGGATGCCGGAACATCACGTCCGTGCCCTCGTGCGTGAAGCCCAGTGACTCATACAGCCGGACGGCGGCGGCGTTCTCCTCATCCACGTAGAGCATGACCTCAGGCAGCCCCCGGGAACGCAGGTAGTGCAGCCCGGCCAGGGTCAGCGCCCGGCCCAGGCCCCCGCCCTGCCCGGCGGGGTCCACGCCCACCACGTACACCTCGCCGATGGCCGGGGGCGTGCCGTGGATTTTGGTCCAGTGGAAGCCCGCGAGCTTTCCGTCCCGCTCAGCCAGGAAGAATCCGTCCGGGTCGAACCAGGGCTCGCGTTCCCGTAGCAGCAAGTCCTCGGCCATCCAGGCACCCTGCTCGGGGTGGCTGGCGAACGCCTTCGCGTTGACGTCCAGCCAGGCCGCCTCGTCCGCGCCCACCGAGAACGTCCGGACCGTGACCCCCTCCGGGAACACCGGGGCCGGCAGCGGGACGGTCAGCGGGCGGTGCATCGTCCACAGCGACCGGATCCGCTCGAAGCCGGCCCGGGCCGCCAGGGCGTCGGCGGCGGGCAGGTCGCCGTGGGCCCACAGGCGCAGCGGGTGCGGGGCCGCCTCGGCCAGCAGCGTCCGGGCGAGGAGCAGCCCGAACCCGCGACCGCGGTAGTCCGGGTGAGTGACCAGCTCCGCGGCCGGGCCCTCGGCCGGGTCAGCCTCCTCGGCCGGATCGAGGTGCCCGTATCCGGCCAGCACAGGACCGGCCGGCACGGGACCGGCCGGCACGGGACCGGCCGGCACGGGACCGGCCGGCACGGGGCTTGCGGTCAGCAGCACGTTGCGGGCCTGGGCGTCGCCGCCGTACCGCAGGTGCAGCACGACGTGCTCCGACAGGGGGCCAACCCCGTCGCGTTCGGCGGCCGCGTCAGCCAGGCTCAGCACGCGGGCGGCGTCCGGCTCCGGCAGCGGCCCGGTCACCGTGACCAGGGCAGCCTCGCCGCTGGCGGCCGGCGGGACCTTATCGCCGGTCGGCGGGGGCGGCATGGGCTTCCTCGTGCTCGATGTCCTTCCGCTTCTGCCGGCCGTCCGCCGCCAGGCTGTCCGCCTCGGTAACGTCCCCGTTCGCCTGGTCCTGATCCGCCGGGCGGACCGCCCGCGGGGCCCGTCCCTCGTCACCGCCCTTGGCCGGGACGAAGCGGTAGCCCACGTTGCGGACGGTCCCGATCAGTGCCTCGTGCTCGGTGCCGAGCTTGGCCCGCAGGCGCCGCACGTGCACATCGACGGTCCGGGTGCCACCGAAGTAGTCGTAGCCCCAGACCTCCTGCAGGAGGTGGGCCCGGGTGAAGACCCGTCCCGGGTGCTGGGCCAGGAACTTCAGCAGCTCGAACTCCTTGAACGTCAGGTCGAGCGCGCGGGCCCGGAGCCGGGCCGTGTAGGTCGCCTCGTCGATGGCCAGGTCGCCGGACCGGATCTCGTCCGGGGCGGCCGGGGCCAGGGCGGTGGCCTTGCGGCCGATGGCCAGCCGCAGCCTGGCCTCCACTTCGGCGGGGCCGGCGGTGTGCAAAATCACATCGTCGGCGCCCCATTCGGCGGTCACCGCGGCCAGGCCGCCCTCGGTGACTACGGCCAGTAGCGGGGCGTCCAGGGTTGCCGTGCGCAGCAGCAGGCACAGGCTCCGGGCCTGGGCGAGGTCACGCCGGGCGTCGACCAGGATGGCGTCCGCCGAGGGCGCGTCCGCGAGGATCGGCACCTCAGGTGGCGCGATCCGCACGGTATGCAGCAGCAAGCCCAGGGAAGGAAGGATCTCCGGCGCGGGTTCCAGGGCCCCGGTGAGCAGCAGGAGGTCACTCATGGCGCTGCCACCTCCGCCCTGTGGTCTCTTGTGAGAGAACTGTGGGTCTCTTGCGGGAGAAACTACCCATCAATGCACACAAGGACCCGTCGGCGGCATTGCCCGGATCCGATGTGAGCGAGGATAGCGGACATGAGCACAGTGACGTTGCGCTACTGGGCTGCGGCGAAGCACGCCGCGGGGGTGGCCGAGGAGACGATCAGCGCCGAAACGCTCGGCGCCGCGCTCGAGGCGGCGGTGGCCGTCCGTGAGCGGAATGCCACCATGGGCGCGGACTGCGGCCTTCGCGCGGTTCTGGCCCGGTCCTCTTTCCTGGTCGACGGCACGCCGGTGGGCGGCCGCGCGCCCGAGACCGTGACGCTCCCGGAGGCGGCGGTGGTGGAGGTGCTGCCCCCGTTCGCGGGTGGATGACGACACCGGCCGGCCGGGAGATGAACACCGCCAGGGTCGGGAAACCCGGACGATTGGTGAACCGGCTGGCCAGGCGGCCCGTTACCCAGGTCGTGGCACATCAGCGCGGAACCCAGGGCCGCGAGCCCAGCGAGCGGGCCTGTGACGAGGCGCTGGTGCGCGCGCTGTACGCCGAGCACGCGGCGCCGCTGCTGCGCTATGCGCTCCGGCTCACCAGTGGCGACCGGCAGCGGGCGGAAGATATCGTGCAGGAGACGTTGCTCCGGGCCTGGCTGCACCCCGAGGCGATCGCGGAGCGCCCGGCCCGGCCCTGGCTGTTCGCTGTGGCGAGGAACCTCGCGGTGGACTCGCACCGGGCCCGTAACGCGCGGCCCCGGGAAGTCGGCGAGGCAGCGCTGGAACTGGTACCCGTGGCCGACGAGGCGGATCGCGTGCTCGAATCGTGGGCGGTGGCCGACGCCCTGGGAGACCTGCGGCCAGAACACCGGCAGGTGCTCGTGCAGACCTACTACCTCGGCCGTTCGGTCGCCGAGGCTGCAGCGGAGCTCGGCATCCCCGGCGGGACAGTAAAATCTCGGACGTTCTACGCGCTCAAGGCGCTCAAACTGGCGCTTGAGGAACGGGGGCTAGCGCCATGACGGGCACAGCGGATTGCCGCGACATCCGGCACGCGCTGGGTGTGTACGTGCTCGGGGCCATCGATCCCGCCGAGCGGTCGAGGGTAGACGCCCACCTGAGCACCTGCCCGGAGTGCCGCGAGGAACTGGCCGGGCTGGCTGGCCTCCCGGCCCTGCTGCGCCGGATCCCGGTCGGGGAGGCCCAGCAGCTGGCCGAGGACGACACGGACGGTCTGCCCGGCACCGAGATGCCGTCCGATCAGATGCTGCGCTCGCTGCTGGACCGCACGACGCGGACCCGCCAGACCCGACGGTGGCGTGGCCTGGCCGCCGCCGCGGCCGTGGTCCTCGCCGCCGGGGTCGCCGGGGCGGCCGGGTGGAGCGCCATGAACCCCGGGGGAGGCGCCGGAAGCCCGGGGGCGCCCGTGCACTTCACGTCGGTCACCGCGACCAACCCGGCCACCCACGTGGCCGCGACCGTCCGGTACGCGGCTAAGAAGTGGGGCACGATGCTGGATACGCAGGTGGAGAACGTTCCCGCCGGAATCCGCTGCCAGCTCGAGGTCACCGACTCCAGCGGGCACACCGCCGTCGTCGGCGGCTGGACCGCGACCTACGACGAGGAATCGGTCTGGTACCCCGGCTCGTCCTCGGTCGCCCTGGCCAGCGTGCGCAGCTTCGAGATCACGTCGCAGGGCAAGGTCCTGGTCACGGTCCAGGCGCACTGACCGCGGACGGCCGGGCGCCCGCGGTCAGCGGCCGGAGCGCGCGGACGGCCGGGCGCCCGCCGCGGACGGGCGGGACGCCAGCCGGGAATGCGATCGGCGGCGGGCACGCTGTAACCCCCGTGATAGGCGGACTTATCGCGTGCCTGGTGGTCCTGGCCGGGGCGACGGCATTCGGGGTGGCCTGGCGCCGCCGGAACGGCCATCTGGCCGGCCCGCGGTCTGCCACCGCGGGCGGCCTGCGGCTCGGCCCCGCGGAGCTGGGCCAGCCCCTCGGTCCCCGGGCCACGTTGCTGCAGTTTTCCTCGGAATTCTGTACCCCGTGCCGCGCTACCCGCCACATCCTGGCCGAGGTGGCCGGCGGCGCCGAGGGTGTCCGGCATGTGGAAGTGGATGCGGGTGAGCGCATGGACCTGGTCCGCCTGCTGAACGTGCGGCGCACCCCTACCGTGTTCGTGCTGGGGCCCGAGGGGCAGATAGCGCGGCGGGGGAGCGGCCTGATGAACAAGGCCGACGTACTGGACGCCCTGGGTGAAATTCGTGCCGGATAATACCCTACCGGAACGATGGGAAGTGACACCGGGCCCGCTGGCGCATACCATCAGGGACGTGCTTTCCCTGGCCATCCCGGATGACTTGGTGGCGGGCGGCCGGTCACGGCCGCTGCTGACCAGGCGGCGCGTCGTGGACTACTGCCATGTCGCTGCCGCGCTGTGTCCGGGTATGCCCAGCTTGCCGGGCCGTTCCTGAGCCCAGCGCGGGCCGCGCGGCGTCCGGCCGTGCTGCCGGCCGGGCATGGCTCGCAGGCAGTTCCCCGCGTCCTGGCCTGATCCTGCCGATCCCGCAAGGGGGAGATACCACTGATGAAAGTCGATCCCAGGGGTCAGCGTTTCAACGCCACGCTGTCCGCCATCGTCCTGGTGATTGTCCTGATCACCGGCAGCGCTTGGCTGCTGGGGTTCCAGGCGGTGGTCTTCGGTATCGGGGCCGTGTTCGGGCTCCGGTACGCGCCGTACGGCCTCATCTACCGCTTCGCGGTCCGGCCGCGCCTGGGGCCGCCGGCTGAGCTGGAGGCCGAGGCGCCGCCGCGGTTCGCCCAGGGTGTGGGCCTGGTCATCAGCATCATCGGGGTGATCGGGTACGCGGCCGGGGTGGTCCCGCTCGGGATGGCTGCCGCGGCGGCGGCGCTGGCCGCGGCGTTTCTCAACGCAGCCTTCGGCTTCTGCCTGGGCTGCGAGATGTATCTGCTGATCAAACGACTCCGGCCGGGCCGCCAGGGGATGGCCGGCCCGGAGTCCGACAAGGAGGTTGCTGTATGAGCCGTCCAGACGTCCTGGTGGACGCAGACTGGGTGGAGGCCCACAAGAACGACCCGGGGGTGGCCATCGTCGAGGTAGACGAGGACACCAGCGCGTACGACACCGGGCATATCGCGAACGCCATCAAGATCGACTGGAAGAAGGACCTGCAGGACCCGGTCCGCCGGGACTTCGTGGACAAGGCCGGGTTCGAGGCGCTGCTGTCGGAGCGCGGGATCTCTAACGACGACACCGTGGTCCTGTACGGCGGGAACAACAACTGGTTCGCCGCCTACGCCTACTGGTACTTCCGGCTGTACGGGCACCAGAACGTGAAGCTCCTCGACGGCGGCCGCAAGAGGTGGGAGCTCGACTCCCGTGAGCTGGTCAAGGAGATCCCGGACCGGGCCAAGACGTCCTACTCCGCCCAGGAGCAGGACGCGGCGATCCGGGCCCTGCGCGACGAGGTCGTGGCGGCCATCGGCAAGCGCAACCTGGTCGACGTGCGCTCACCGGACGAGTTCGCCTGCCGGCTGCTCGCCCCGGCGCACCTGCCGCAGGAGCAGGCCCAGCGCGGCGGTCACATTCCCACCGCGAAGAACGTGCCCTGGTCCAAGGCGGCCAACGACGACGGCACGTTCAAGTCGGACGACGAGCTGGGCACCCTCTACCGGGACGAGGCCGGGGTGGACTTCGCCAAGGACACCATCGCCTACTGCCGGATCGGCGAGCGTTCCGCGCACACCTGGTTCGTCCTGCACGAGCTGCTCGACCAGCCGAACGTGAAGAACTACGACGGCTCCTGGACCGAGTACGGCTCCCTGGTCGGCGTGCCGATCGAGCTGGGTGACGGCCGGTGAGCGGGGCGGCGAGCGCGGAGGGGTGCGGGGCACCCGCAGGCGGCGCGGCCCGGCCGGCGGACGTGGGCAACCAGGCCGTGGTCGAGGGGCACGTGACCCGGGGCGGCGAGGCCGTGCCCGTGGGCTACGCCCGGCTGCTCAATGAGGGCGGCGAGTTCGTCGCGGAGGTTCCGCTGGGCTCGGACGGCGGGTTCCGCTTCTTCGCGGCCCCGGGCAGCTGGACGGTACGGGTTCTCGCTCCTGGCGGAGTGAAGACCGACCGTCCGGTGACCGCGGAAACCGGCCATGTGGCCGCGGTAGAGGTCAGCGTCTGAGGCGCAGGCTAGTTATCGGTAGCTGAGGGGCGGGTGACTCCGGTCACCCGCCCCTCAGCGGTCCGGGCCGCCAGCTCTGGATGCGTTCTGGCCTAGTCCCCCCTTGTTCATCTGCTTGTCAGGTTCCCCGTACCTGAACGTTCACCTGAGTGTCATCTTCGCTCCCTATCAAGGGGAGGTGGCCAGGGGGAGATGGCAGCCTGGCCGGCGACCATCCGAGCGACGAGGGCGGCCCTCACTAGTGTCTCTTCAGGCTGATCCGGCGGGACCCGTAGGTCCGCAGTCAGTGCCCTCGGGCCCGGCGTGGGCCGGCCCCTGGGGGAGACCGGCCCAGTGACCATGACCCCCGGGTTCGCGCTCGGCACGACTCCCGGCGCCCGGCTGCTGATACCCGCGCCCCTGATTGTCATCCTCGGACCGGCGGTCGTCGCATATTCCCGGCGAAATGCAGGATGACCGACGTCCGCGGGGCAAGGCACGGCCAGGCGCCAGCGCCAGGCCGTTCCCCTGCCGCGAGCGTGCTCGCGGAGCGGATGGCCGCTGCCTTGCTGCACCACGAGCCGGGCTGGCGGCTTCCCCGTCACACCGCGCTCGCCCGCCGCTACGACGTGACGACCACCGAGATCGACGCGGCGATCGAACTGCTGGCCGCGCGGCACCTGCTAACCCGGCTGCCCGACGGCCAGATATTCCGGGCCAGCCCAGCCGAGTACCGGGTCGCGCTGGAGGGATTGCCCGGTTTCATGACGCAGGTTGACCCGATGGGTGGCGAGCTGGCCTGCAAGAGCCGCAACGTTTCCAGGCGGCGGCCCGCGGAGGACGTCGCACGGGCGCTCGGCGTGCCGCCCGGCCGCGACGTGCTCACAATCCGCTGCCTGTGGACGGTGGGAGCCGAGCCCGCCGCCTACTCGGCCAGCTACCTGCCGCCGCAGCTGGAAGGGCTGGCCGGGGAATCGGCCAGCGCGTCATCGCCTGCCATGCCCACGCCGCGGCACACCCGTCCCCGTGCGTTCCAGGTGGACTTCCAGCCGCCCGCCCCGGCGGTGGCCCGGATCCTGCGGCTGTCCGCCGGAGAGTCGGCCGCCACGGTGACCATGCGTTTCGAGGATGCCGCGCAGCCCGGGGTGGTCACGCTGACCGTGGCCGTGCTGCGGCCGGAGCTGTTCCGCATCGTGGTGGAGTCTCCGGGGATTCCGACCCCGGCTGTCAGCCCGGAGGGCCCGCCAGGTGGCTGGGCACACCCAGCGGAGGGCGGGGACTGATGGCCGGCCCGGACGGATACGGCGCGGCGGCGGCTGCGAGCGCGCTAAATCCCTGGGTGCCCGCCACGAGTGCGGCCAGTAGGCTTCGGGCTATGGTGGAGCACCGGCAGGAATTCCAGCGCGATCTGGAGGCCATCGAGGCCAAGGTCATCGAGCTGTTCGCTATGGTCGCCGAGGATCTGCCGGGCGCGACGGAGGCTCTGCTGACGGGCAACGCCGAACTGGTCCGGGCGCTGGCCGAACGCGAGCAGGTCATCGACGCGCTGTACCCGGAGATCGAGGAGCTGGCCAACCGGGAAATCGCGCTCCAGGCACCGGTCGCTTCTGACCTCCGCTTCCTTCTTTCCGTGCTGCGGATCGTGCCTGAACTCGAGCGCTCCCACGACCTTGTCATCGACATCGCCCATCGGGCCAACCACATTCTCAGCCAGGACCTGTCGCCGCGCACGCGGGGGCTTGTCGAGCAGATGGGGAAGCTCGTATCCGGCATGTGGCGCCAGGCCGCAGACTCCTGGTACCAGCGCGACAGCACCGCTGCGGCGGTGCTGCGCGAGCGTGACGACGAGATGGACGAGCTTCATGCCAGCCTGATCGCCGAGCTTGCCTCAGGGCAGATGGCGATACCGGTGACGATGGAGATGACGCTGGTGGCCCGCTCTTACGAGCGTCTTGCGGCCCACGCCGTCAATATCGCGCGCCGCGTGGTCTACCTGGCCGGAACCCAGCCGCCGGACTAGCAAGGGTTGGTCTGAGGCAATTCCCGGCCTGAACGCCGCCCCGACTTCGGACCGGCGTTTCCGGCTGTTCGGCAGGTCACCGCCCGCCGCCTAGGACCCGTCACGGCCACGTCCTCCCCGAGGGGCCCTGAATCCTCGTCACGGGCCCGCACCGGGTATCAACCCGCAGAAGTTGCGGGGCCGCGGCCCGTATCCGGCCGCCTCAGGGAGCAGTGCCCCTGAACCGGATCGGCCCCTTATAACGGCGAGCCGGCCGCACGGATCTGCCGCCCGGCGGGGTGCTCGCGCCGGGCAGGCGCGCCCACTTTCACCTGGCGTCTCCTTACTATTCACCGTTTGGCCTTCCTTCCTTAACTCGCGGGTACGGCCGGCACGTCAGACTCGCGGGGTTATCACGTGTGATCGGGCTGGCTTAGCTGGCCGTGGGGGGCCCCGGTGCTTCCCGCGCCCGAAGTAATCGACCGGGGAATACCGGAGAATGGGGTCTTTGAACATGCAACGTCGGCGCATCCAGCGCGTAACGACTGCGGGGCTCGCCACCGTGGCGATGGCTTCGTTTGTGGCTGCTTGCAGTTCCTCGGGCGGTGGCGGATCCTCGTCGGGCGGCTCGTCCTCGTCCAGCAGCGCGGCCCTTTCGGGCACTCTCAACGCGAGCGGGTCGACATTCCAGCTCACCTTCCAGCAGGCGGCCATCCAGGCCTACAAGTCGCTCCAGCCCGGCCTGACGGTCAACTATGGTGGTGGCGGCTCGGGCAAGGGACGTACGGACCTGGCCTCGGGGACGGTCCAGTTTGCGGGTTCGGACTCGCCGATCCCGTCCGACGAGGCGTCGAGCTTCAAGGGCAAGCCACCGGTGCTGTACTTCCCCGTTATCGTCGGCCCGATCACGGTGTCCTACAACCTGTCCGGTGTGAGCAAGCCCCTGCAGATGACGCCGACGGTCATCGCGAACATCTTCCAGGGCAAGATCACCAAATGGAATGACCCGGCGATCGCGTCGATCAACTCCGGTGTCAAGCTGCCCAGCACCACGATCACCATCGCGCGCCGCTCGGACTCCTCGGGGACCACGGCGAACTTCTCCTTGTTCCTCATGGACGCCACGAAGGCGTGGAAGCTCGGCAGCAGCTCGACCATCAACTGGCCGTCCGGCAGCCGGGGAGGCGACGGCAACGGCGGGGTGGCGCAGATCGTCAAGTCCACGCCGGGGGCCATCGGGTATGTCCACTACGCCGACGCCAAGGCGTCGGGACTGAGCTTCGCTGATGTCCAGAACAGTTCCGGCAAGTACATTGCGCCCTCCACCACGGCGGCCTCCGCCGCCGCAGCCGGGGCCAAGGTCGCGTCCAACCTGACGTTCGCCGCGGTCTGGTCGGGCGGCCCCACCGCGTACCCGATCACCTACCAGTCGTGGGACCTGGTCTTCCAGAAGCAGCCGAACGCGAACGCCGCCAAGATGCTCAAGGCGTACCTCGGCTATCTGCTCGGCGACGGCCAGAAGCTGCTTCCCTCGCTGAGCTACGCGCCGCTGCCCGCCAACCTCGATCAGATGGCCAAGGCGCAGCTCAGCAAGATCACCTCCTGACCGTGGTGGCCACCATGGCGCACACTGACCAGACTGGCTCACTGCCGTGAGCACAGCGACGCAGGCGGATCCGGCCGGGCCTGCCGGATCCGCCCGCCCCTTGTCGGAGCGGCGGCCGCTCGGCGACCTCAGCTTCCAGGCTCTCGCGCTCGCGGCCGGCCTGCTGGTGCTGGTGATCCTCGTCCTGATCGCCATCTCGACCAGCCAGCAGGCGTCCTCGTGGTTCTCCACCGAGGGCGTCAAGATCTTCTCGAGTACCTGGAACCCCAGCGCCAACCAGTTCGGCGCACTCCCCTTCATCTATGGGACGGCCGTCACCGCGGTTATCGCGCTGGTGATGGCCGTGCCGGTCAGCGTGGCCATCGCCCTGCTGCTGACCGAGGTCGTGCCGCGCCGCTGGGCACGTCCGATCGTGTACGTGATCGACCTGCTGGCGGTGGTCCCGTCGGTGGTCTGGGGCCTGTGGGGGATCCTGGTCTTCGCGCCGTGGATCCAGCACATTTATGCCTCGGTCAGCTCGGGGGTCAACGGCATCCCGGTGCTGGACTCCCTGTTCGGGGGGCCGACCAGCGGGGCCTCGTTCTTCACCGCAGGCATCATCCTGGCTTTCATGATCACGCCGATCGTAACCTCGCTGTCGCGTGAGGTCATCGCGACGGTGCCGGCCATCGACAAGGAGGGCGCGTACGCGCTGGGCGCCACCCGCTGGGAGATGATCCGTGGTGCCGTCTGGCCGCACAGCCAGGCCGGGGTCGTCGGGGCGGTGCTGCTCGGACTGGGCCGGGCCATGGGCGAGACCATCGCGGTCGCGCTGGTCATTGGCTCCTCGGCTACGATCACGTCCCACCTGCTGGCCCCGGGCTACAACATGCCCTCGGTCATCGCGAACCAGTTCGGCGAGGCCTCCGGGCTGTTCCGAGCCGCGCTGATAGGAATGGGCGTCCTGCTGTTCGCCTTCACGATCATCATCAACGTTATTGCCCGCGCGATCGTGGAGCGTTCCGGCCGGCGACAGAGGGGTGCGTGATGGCTGTCTCGACCGGGCGGCAGATGGTCGACCTGCGGGAGCCGCCGTCCTGGCGGCGCAGCAAGAACCGCATCGCGACCGTGTTCATGGTCACCGCGTTCGTGCTCGTGATCATCCCGCTCGGATTCGTCCTGTACACGGTGATCGCCAAGGGTATCTCGATCATCAGCTGGCAGTTCCTGACCGCCAGCATCCCGCCGAACGTGCTGCCCGCCAGCATCGGCGGCATGGGGCCGGCGGTCGTCGGCACGCTGGAGATCACGGCCCTGGCCACGGTCCTGGCGGTCCCGCTCGGCGTGCTGGGCGCGGTCTACCTCAATGAGTACGGCGGCAACAAGCTGCTGGCCAAGGTCATCGGGTTCATGTCGGACGTGATGACGGGCGTGCCCTCGATCGTGATGGGGCTGTTCATCTTCTCGATCTGGGTGCTGCACTTCGGGTACTCGGGCCTGGCCGGCGCGCTCGCCCTGGGCTGCCTGATGCTGCCCATCGTGATCCGCTCCACGTACGAAATGCTCAGGCTGGTGCCGGACCCGCTGCGCGAGGCGAGCTATGCCCTCGGGGCCAGCAAGGCGCGCGTGACGGTCACCGTAGTGCTGCCGACGGCGCTCGGCGGGATCGTCAGCGGCGCCCTGCTCGCGGTCGCCCGGGCCGCGGGCGAGACCGCGCCGCTGCTGTTCACCATTCTCACGGTAACCACCGTGAACCGGAACGTGTTCAGCGGCGCCAACACCTCACTGCCCTCGCAGATCTTCGCGAACGCGTCATCGCCGTATGTCGGTGCGCAGGCCCGGGGCTGGGGTGCGGCCCTGACACTCATCGCAATTGCGTTTATCCTGATGGTTGTGGCCCGTCTCGTCACGGCGCGATTCGCCAGAAACTTGCAGTAGGGAAATAATGGAAACTCCTGAGCAAAACGCTGTGGCTAACCTTCCGCGGACGGAGACTGCTGTCCAGCAGCAGCAGGAGGTGTCATCAGGGTCTGGGGTATACACCGCGCCGGGCGAATCTGTGTTCGAAACGAAAAACGTCTCGATTTACTACAGCAGTTTCCGGGCCGTCACCGACGTATCGCTGTCGATACACGAACACGAGATCACGGCGTTCATCGGCCCGTCTGGATGCGGCAAGACGACCGTGCTGCGGACGTTGAACCGGATGAACGACCTCGTGGTGGGCGCCCGTGTCGAGGGCGACGTGCACTACCGCGGGGCGTCGCTGTACGCCAAGGATGTCTCGCCGATAGCCGTGCGCCGGCGCATCGGCATGGTCTTCCAGAAGCCGAACCCGTTCCCGAAGTCGATCTACGACAACGTCGCGTACGGGCCGCGTATCAACGGCGAGCGCAACAAGGGGAAGCTGAACGAGATCGCCGAGCGCTCGCTGCGCCAGGCCGCGCTGTGGGACGAGGTGAAGGACCGCCTGAACAAGTCGGCCCTGGGCCTGTCCGGCGGGCAGCAGCAGCGGCTCTGCATCGCGCGTACTCTCGCCGTCGAGCCGGACGTCGTGCTCATGGACGAGCCTTGCTCGGCGCTCGACCCGATCGCGACCGGTGCCATCGAGGACCTGATGCAGGAGATCAAGTCCAAGTACACCATCGTCATCGTCACCCACAACATGCAGCAGGCCACCCGGGTCAGCGATCGCACGGCCTTCTTCTCCGTGCTGATCAACGAAGAGAGCGATACCCGGACGGGTGTGCTCGTCGAGTACGACGGAACCGCCAAAATGTTCCAGGACCCGAACGACAGCCGCACCAGGGCCTACGTCACCGGCCGGATGGGCTGACCAGGCCCGCAGGGGCCGGCCCGGCCGCCGGCCCTCGCCCTCGTTAGTGGCCAGAAGCCAGGTCCAGGGCCGCAGGGATATAGGTCAGCGGCGTATGGTGCCCACGGATCCTTGCGCCGCCCGGCGAAGAGCATGGCGCGAATGGTCCGGGCTGTCTACACCGGCAACGATTCCACGCCGTTCTGCTCTCAATTCTGGCCTCAAGTAGCTTATAGCAATTTACTTAATAATATCGTGTGCCGGCGCGCCAGCCGGAACACGGAGCGAAGGACCTCGGCCGCCGGGACGCCCGACCTGACCTGCGCGAACGGCACAGCGTCCGGGGGCGTGCCCACCTTGAGGACTCCCTCCCATTCCAGGAGGACTCCTTTCCATTTCCAGATCACTGATCATTCCCGGGCATCCCCAGCCTGCCGTACCCGGACAATTTTCCGGGTGCCTGGACACGAAAGGGCGGGGACTGGGAGCCTTGACCCGAGATGCCTGCCTCTGCGACGACTACGGCGGAGCGTGATCCTCGGCGGATCCGCTCCTTCACCGCCGGGGAGACCCCGCGGCGCGGTGAACTGGTTGCTGCGCTCCTGCTGCTCGGGATCTTAGGCCACTTATTGCTGGCTCAGCTGACCCTGCTGCTGGCTGTCCCGCTGGACCTGGCCGGCCGGGCCTCGCGGTGGCGGCCGCTGTGGCTGGCTGGCCCAGCCGCGGCCGGGTTCCTCTGGGTGCTGGCCATCGGCCCCGGGCGGGCGCTGGCCGGCTTTACCGCCGGCCCGCACCAGGTGCTGGGCTACCTGGCCGGGGCGGCCGGGCATCCGGCCCGGGTCCTGCATCCGGTCCGGGCGTTCGCCGGGATGGGGTACTGGCTGCCCCGGCAGGCCCCGCTCGCGCTGCTCCTCGCCCCTGCGGAGGCGGCGGGCGCGTGGTGGCTGCGCTGGCGGCGCGCGGGCGCTCAGGGCTTACCGCCGCCCCGTCCCGGCCTGATCGTGGCGGTCCGGCGGCAGTTCACCGTGGCCCGGGTCAGGTCCGGCGGGGTGGTCAGCCGCACCGGGGCCTGCCTGGGGGTGGACAGCCAGACCGGGCGGCCCGCCGGGATCAGCTGGGAGACGGCGGAAGGCGGGGTCCTCGTCACGGGTGCGGCGGCCGCTGAGGTGTCCGCGGCCAGCCTCCAGCTGGTCCAGGCGGCCATCCGGCGCCGCAAGCCGGTCGTGGTGGTGGACCTGCACGGGCCCGGCGCCCTGCCCGGGATGCTGGCCGGGATCTGCGCGGACGCGGATGCCCCGCTGGTCGTCTTCGGGCCGGCCGGCCCAGGCTGCTACGAGCCGCTGCGCGGTGGCGACCCGGCCCGCAAGGCCACGCTGGTCATGGGGATGATCGACTGGGGCCGGGTGGCGGATCACGCCCGCCGGGCCTGCCGCGCTTATCTGAACGACCTCTTCGCCGTGGCGGCCGCGGCCCCCGGGGACCCGCGCGTGCCCGTGCTCGACGATGTCGCCGCGCTGCTCGGCCCGGCCGCGCTGCGGGCCCGGATGCGGCAGGTTCCCCCCTACCACCCCCGGCGCGGCCCGCTGGGCGAACGGGTCAGGGTCTCCGCGAGCCTGCTGGACGCCGATCCGGCCACGGCCTCCTTCCTCGCCGGGGAGCTGACCGGGCTGCGGGCCTCGGCCCTGGGCCGCTGGCTGCGGCCCGGGGTGCCCGGGGTGCCCGGTGCGCCCCGCCCAGCCCAGATCAGCCTGAGCGCCGTGGTCCGCGAGCGCGCGGTCGCGTTCTTCCCGCTGGACCAGGCGCGGCACGGCCGCGCCGCGCAGATGATCGCGAATCTCGTGGCGCTCGACCTCGCCGCGGTCTTCGCCGAGTCGCGGCGCCTGGGCGCCGGTGGCGACGGCCTGGCCTGGTTCGGCGACGCCGGCGCGATCGCTGCCCCGGTCCTGGCCCAGCTGATCAGCACCGGCTCCCAGACCGGGCTGGCCACGGTGGTCAGCGCCGTGCCCAGCCCGACGCCGGCGCGGGCCGCGGGGCAGATCGCGGCGCTGGCCAACGTCCTGGTGATCCACGGTCCCGGGGATCCCGGGCTGGCCGGGGGCGGGCCGGACGGTGACGGCCTGGCGGGGATCGCCCTGGCGGGGGATGAATTCGCCCTCGTGGTCAGGGGCCCGGAGCGGCAGGTGGTGCCGCGGGCCCGGTTCGTGCCGGGCCGGATCCCGTGACGGTCCCGCGGGCCGACCGGGTGTACCTGGGCTGGGAGTACGCGCTGGTGCACCCCGATCCGGGACCGCCACCGCGGCGCCCTGTCCCGCCTGGCCCGGAGCGGCTCAATCCGGGCTGGGTGCTGGCCCAGCACCGGGAGGAACGCCGGCTCAGCCTGCCGCTCAAGGCCGGGGCGGCCGCAGCGGCCACGCTGGCCGGCCTGACCGGGGCACTGGGCGTGGCCGGCTTGCTCAACCCGGCGCTGACCACCACCGGGATCGTGGTCTTCCTGGCCATCACGGTGCGGTGCGGGCACGGCGCCCGGCGCGGCGCCCGGGAGCTGCGCGCGCGGCTGGCGGCCGAAGAGCGGCGCGTGGCCCGGGCCGCCGCCGCCCAGGAGGGCCGCCTGTCCGGCTGGCAGGAAGAGCATGCCCGGCGGTTCCGCGACTGGGAGGCCCGCGGCCGGGCCTTCCAGGCGCAGCGGCAGTGGTACGGGGTGACCCTGCCCACCGAGATCGACCGGCTCGACGTCGCGGGCGGCACACTCGCCGGGTGGTCCGCGCTCACCGCCATGCTGGCCGGCCTGCGGCTGGCCGCGGGCGGCCAGGTCACCGTGCTGGACCTGTCGGAAGGGGCGGTGGCACAGGACCTGCTGGCCCTGGCCGGCCAGGGCGGGGCGGAACCGCTGGTCTGGGTGCTGCCCAGGGACCTGCCGCGGCTGGACCTCGGCGTGGGGCTGCCCGGCGCGGCGCTGGCCGACGTGCTGGCTGTGGCCGCGGCGTCCGGCGGCGACCCGGCCAGCGCGCCTGACCCGGTACCGGACCGCGCGATCCTGGAGCGCGTCGCGGGGGTTCTCGGCGGCCAGCCCAGCCTCGGCCAGCCCAGCCTCGGCCAGCCCAGCCTCGGCCAGCCCAGCCTCGGCCAGCCCAGCATCGCGCAGGTGACCGCGGGCCTGCGGGTCCTGGCCCAGATCGGTGATCCGCGGGACGGCACGCGGCGGGGCCTGATCAGCGCGGCGCAGGCTGAGGAGATCGCCGGGCTGTACGGCCAGGCGGCCAGCGACGGGGTGATTATGGAACGGGCCCTCGGGCTCGAAGCCAGGCTGCGCCCGCTGGAAACGCTGGGATCGGCGCCGGCCCGGCTGCCGCCGAGCGGGCTGCGCGTGGTGGCCGTCGACCGCGCGGCGGAGATGGCCGATACCCAGGTCCTCGGCGCGTACGTCACGGCCGCGCTCACCCAGCTGCTGCGCCGGCAGCCGCGCGGCCCGGCCTGGCAGCACACGCTGCTGGTCGCCGGGGGCGAGAAGCTCCGCGGCGACATGCTGGACCGGTTGTCGGACGCCTGCGAGGCCAGCGGCACCGGGCTGGTGCTGGCCTACCGCTCGCTCCCCGCCCATGTCCGGGAGCGGCTGGGCCGGGGCAACGCGGCGGTCGCGTTCATGCGGCTCGGCAACGCCGAGGACGCGAAGGCCGCCAGCGAGCAGATCGGCACCGCGCACCGCTTCGTGGTCTCGCAGCTCACCGACACGGTGGGCGACTCGGTCAGCGGCACGGCCAGTTACTCCTACACGAGCACCGTGGGCACGGCGGATTCGGTGGCCGTGTCCGCCTCGGCCAGCCAGTCCAGCGGGAACGGCCGCGGGCACGGGCAGAGCTGGTCCGGGTCCGCGGCGTTCGCGCCGCGCACCGCGTCCGGGCACCAGGAAAGGAACTGGTCCGAGGGGATCAGCGAGTCGCGGTCCTGGACCGGCGGCCGCAACGCCAGCAGCGCCTGGGGGGTGCAGACCGCGCGGGCCGTGGCGGCCAGCACCTCGGCCGCCCGGACCAGCCAGCGATCCCGGGAGTTCCTCGTCGAGCAGCACGAGCTGCAGCAGCTCCCGCCCAGCGCGATGATCGTCAGCTACGCCTCGGCGGCCGGCCGCCGGGTCGTGTTCGCGGATGCCAACCCCGGCATCCTGACGCTGCCCACGGCCACGCTGAGCGGCCGGGGCGAAGCGAGTGCGCCGGGGTCCAGTGGGCCGGGGTCCAGCGCGCCGGGGTCCAGCGCGCCGGGGTCCAGCGCGCCGTCACGGCCGCCGCGCCCGCCCCCGGTGGCCTGGGCCGGCCCGGTCCCGCCGCCCGCGCGCGATCCGGCTCGGGCGCCCCTCAGCTGGCGGGACGACGGCGGGCCGCCGCCGAACCTGGGACCGCCGCCCGAGCCGTTCGACTGGCGCCGGGACGACGGGCACTGAACGCGGCGGCGTGGCGGGAACCGGGATAGTTCCCGCCGCGTCGCGGGTGAGCCGGGCCGGACCGTGCCTCACCGGCGGTCCGCCGGCGTCAGGCGGCCACGGGGTCGCGGGCCCCGGTGTCTGTGTCGTCCGCGTATGTCTTCACCGTGCCTCCCCGCTCTTCTCCCGGCCGTGGGCCTTCCTTCTGAGCGCCTCTGAACTCCGGTGAGGCGGATGTGGCGAGAAGAGAAGGGCGGGGCCGCCGGGCCGGCCGCGGGACCGGACCGGCAGGGCGGCAGCCAGGGCGGCCGGCCGGACCGGTGCCGCCGCGGGCTCCCGGCCGGATAGCATCGTCGGCCATGGGCAAGCTTCCGATGCGGGCGCGCGTCGCGACCACGCTGGGCGGAGCCGCGGGCCGGATGTCACGGCTCGCGGGCCGCGGCGACGGATCCGTGATCGGCGGGGTCATCGGGCTGCGCGTGGAGCCGGGACTGCTGTCGCTGCTCGCGGCCGATCGGCAGGTCGTCCTGGTCACCGGGACGAACGGCAAGACGACGACCACGCGGCTCATCAGCTCGGCGCTGAGCGCGCTGGGCCAGGAGGTGGCCTCGAACGCGTTCGGCGCGAACATGGAGGCCGGGCTGGCCGCCGCGCTGGGCGCGGCGCCGGAAGCGCCGTACGCGGTGCTGGAGGTGGACGAGAAGTACATCCCCTCGATGCTCCAGGCCACCCATGCCCGGGTGGTGACGCTGCTCAACCTCAGCCGCGACCAGATGGACCGGGCCGCGGAGATCTGGCTCGTCGCGCGGCGCTGGCGGGAGGCGTTCGAGGCGGCCCCGGACTGCCGGGTGGTGGCCAACGCGGACGACCCGCTGATCGCCTGGGCGGCGAGCGGCGCCCACCAGGTCACCTGGGTCGCGGCCGGCCAGCGCTGGCACGAGGATTCCTGGTGCTGCCCGCGGTGCGGATCGCACCTGCGGCGTGACGACCTGGGCTGGCGGTGCGGCGAGTGCGACTTCAGCCGTCCGTCGGCACGCTGGGTGCTGGACGGGTCCTCGGTCATCGACTCGGCGGGCCGGATGACCGAGCTGTCGCTGGCCCTGCCGGGCCGGGCCAACCGGTCCAATGCGGTGATGGCGCTGGCCGTCGCCGAGGTGTTCGGGGTCAGCCCGGCGGCGGCCCTGCAGAAGATGCGCTCCGTGACCTCGGTGGCCGGCCGGTACACCCAGGTGGAACGGAACGGCCGCACGGTCCGGCTGCTGCTGGCCAAGAACCCGGCCGGCTGGCTCGAAGCGTTCGACGTGCTGGACCCGGCGCAGGCGCCGGTGCTGCTGTCGGTCAACGCGCAGGTTCCCGACGGCCGGGACACCTCGTGGCTGTGGGACGTGGACTACCGCGTGGTCCGCGACCGGCCGGTGTTCGTGTCCGGGGAGCGCGGGCTGGACCTGGCCGTCCGGCTGGAAGCCGACGGCGTGCCGTTCGAGCTGGTCGGCGGGATCGACGACGCCGTGAGCCGGGTGCGGCCAGGCGGGACCCTGGACGTGATCGCCAACTACACCGCGTTCCAGCAGATCCGCACGGCCGTCGGCCGGGCGGCGTGACCCGGAAAACGCCAGCCCACCAGAAGGAGAGCGGAATGGGAGCACACGCCCGCGGGCCCAGTAACCTGCGCCTGGTCTGGGTCTACCCGGACCTGCTCAGCACGTACGGGGACCGGGGCAACCTGCTGGTCCTGGAGCGGCGGGCCCGGCTGCGCGGTATCGGGGTCGAGGCCATCCAGGTCAACTCCGACCAGCCGGTGCCCCGGCAGGGCGATATCTACCTGCTGGGCGGCGGCGAGGACCTCCCCCAGGTCCTGGCCGCGCGCCGGCTGCGCACGGACGCGGGGCTGGCCGCCGCGGCCGCCCAGGGCTCGGTGGTCTTCGCGGTCTGCGCCGGTTATCAGCTGATCGGCGCGGAGTTCGGCGGGGACAAGGGCCAGCCCGTGGCGGGCCTGGAGATCCTGGACACCCGCAGCGGGCGGGGTGAGCGCCGGGGCGTCGGGGAGGTCCTGGCGGACGTGGACCCGGAGCTGGGCCTGCCCCGGCTAACCGGGTTCGAGAACCATCAGGGCGTGACCCGGATCGGGCCCGGGGCCAGGCCACTGGCCCGGGTGCTGACCGGGGTCGGCAACGGGGACGGGACCGAGGGCGCGTACGCGGGCCGGGTGCTGGGCACCTATCTGCACGGGCCGGCGCTGGTCCGCAACCCCGCCCTGGCTGACCTGCTGCTGAGCTGGGCGGTGGGCGCGCTCCCGCCGCTGGACGGGGAATACGAGGCGTGGACCGCCCGGTTCCGTGAGCAGCGGCTGGCCGCCGTCCCGGTGGGGTAAGCGCCCCTGATCCGCCCGGCTCAGGGCACCCGGGCTTAACGCACCGGCTCAGTACACCAGCGCCTGGGCGCCGTCCGCCATGACCTCGGCCACGAACGTCGACGCCCCCGAGATGCGTATCCCCGTGATCAGGTCCTCGGGGGCGATGCCGCGGCGCGCCGCGCACTGCGTGCACAGTGAGACCGTGCCCCCGGCCAGGACGCTAGCCAGCAGGTCGGTGAGCGGGGGGGCGTGCGGCAGGGTGAAGTCACCGGCCCGGCCGGGTAGCGCGAACCAGGACGCTTCCCCGGTCAGCCACAGCGACACCGGCACGCCACTGACGGTAGCGGCCGCCGCCACGTTGAAGGCCTGGTTGCATCGCTCTGGGTCGTCCTTGCCCGCAGTGATCTTGATGACGAGGCTCCGCGCGGTCATGGACGCACCTTAACGTGACGTGTCATCGTCGGCATGGCGGACGCCCGCCATTCCGGTGGGTCCGTACACTGCTCTGGTTGGGAGGGTGGTCATGCAGGGAATCGTCAGCGGGGTCTTCCTCGTCGCCGCGTTCGCAGCGGTGATGGCCTCGGCGGCGCTGCTGTCGATGCGGCTCCTGCGGGCTACCCGGGGGGAGAAGCCCGATGTCTGAACAAGCCGGGCCGAGCCATGTCGGGCAGGCCCCGGAGCTCCACCCCGACCTGGCCCCGCTGAGCTTCCTGCTCGGCCGGTGGGACGGCGCCGGGGTCGGTGGCTACCCGACCATCGAGAGTTTCCGGTTCGGCCAGGAGATCACGTTCAGCCATAACGGCAAGCCGTTCCTCATCTACGCCAGCCGGAGCTGGTTGCTGGACGAGGACGGGAACCTGGTCCGGCCGCTGGCCACCGAGACCGGGTACTGGCGGCCGCAGCCCGGCGGCCAGGTCGAGCTGATCCTGGCCCACCCGTCCGGGATCGCGGAGATCTACGTGGGCGAGGTCACCGGCACCAAGATCGAGCTGCGCACGGACGTGGTGGCCCGGACCACGACGGCCAAAGAGGTGACGGCGGGCCACCGGCTGTACGGGCTGGTCGGCGCGGACCTGGACCTGGGCTGGGCCTACGACATGGCGGCCATGGGCCAGCCGCTGCAGCCGCATCTGTCCGCGCAGCTCAAGCGGGCCGGGACGCTGAACGCGGGACGCTGAGCTCAGGGAGCTGAGCCGGTCAGCTCGCCCGGAACCAGTACGTGCTGAACGCCCGCCCGCCGATCAGCGAGGTGGGCTGGGCCTCCAGCTGGTGGCTGGAGGCGCCCACCCCCACGATCTGGTAGGTATTCCAGGCCCGGGAATTCAGGCCGCTGTGGCGTCCCCTGGACGTGGTCAGCGCGATGCTGGAGAAACCGGCCGCCCGGTAATCCGCCAGCGGCAGAATGCCTCCCGAACCGTTCGACGGTGCCTCGCTGATCACCTCGGCGGAGGAGCGCAGGCACGCTTTAGCCGCGCATTTCAGCGTCCGGCGCAGATGTCTCCCGTTGGTGGTATCGCGTAGCGTCAGCACAAATTTCCGGGCCGACCGCTTATAGGTGACGCTGGCCCGGACCGCATTACCCGCACGCACCTGGAAAGCGACGGATACGGGCCGGGGGTACATCTCGTACCACGCGTAGTACTGCGCCCTGGATCCGGAGCAGTCGGCCTCGATGCCCACCTGCTCGACGCTGGCCGAGCCCAGCCCGTCCAGGCCCACCCACTGCGAGGAGTAGGACGTCGCGCTGCCCTGGCAGTCCGCGTACGGGACGGAGAACGCGGCGCTCACGGAGCGGAACGTGGTCCCCGCCCGGTTGGCCGCGTACCCGGCCCAGTTCAGCGAGTGGATGACCGTGTGCCGGGGGCGGGACGTGCTGGCCGGCCAGGGCTGGCCGGCCGCGGTGACCATCGGGCCGCCCGGCACGACCGTCACGGCGCTCCGCGTCCCTGCCTGGGTGAACGCGCTGAGCGTCAGCACGAGGGACATGACCGCGGCGGCGGTGCCGGCGCGATGGAGCTTCCGCATCTATCGTCCTTTCCTGTGCGGTGAACCCCGAACATTACGCGGGGGCGGCCAGGATAGGAAGTAAACGCAGCGATAACCGGCGCTGATTCCGGAAGTAAATTACCGGGTGCGCCGGATGAAATTAATTATGTCTTTACTATGGGCGGCAAAACGGCCGCTGCGCGGTTAAAGCAGGTCTCGCCGGGGTCAATTACCGTGAACGGCCTGCACCGCGGAAACCAGGAAAAGGGGAAAATTAAAACCCCCGGGCGGCTCCCCGGTGCTTGCGCACCGGGGGACTGGTTGGACAGTCCAGTCGGCCCGGGGGTCCGGTGTCTGCCGAGTATTCGCCGGCCGCCGCCTTCGCGCGCGGCACGCGGGGCCATAACACCAGACGGAAGAAACCGCCCGGTGAAGCCCTACGCACGGGCCGGTGATCGCACGGTGGGCAGTACCACAGCGGGCCTGGGCCACACCAGTGCATCGGCGGGACGGCGGCTAGCGGACAGCCACCTCGCGAGTCCTACTGCCATGCATGCTGTTGGACCACCTCCTCTCCCGCGTTGCGACGAGGCTATGCCAGCCTCCCGGGCGCAGGCAAATGTGTTTGTTCGCAGTCCTGGCGGCGCGGCGTTAGTCTCGGCCCATGAGGCAGGCGTGGGACGAGGAGTTGCGGGCCCGCGGCTATCGGGTCACCCCGCAGCGCCAGCTCGTGCTGGAGGCGGTCACCAAGCTGGAGCACGCCACGCCCGAGGAGATCTGCGCTTCTGTCCAGCAGACCGCGCGCGGGGTGAACATCTCCACGATCTACCGGAGCCTGGAACTCCTCGAGCAGCTCGGGCTGGTCACGCACACCCATCTGGGCCACGGAGCGCCGCGCTACCACCTGGCCGAAGAGGCCGAGCACGTGCACCTCGTGTGCTCGGAGTGCGGCCGGGTCACCCAGGTCGGCCCGGACGCGGTGCGGGCGCTGGTAACGGCGCTGGCCGACCACCACGGGTTCGAGACCGACGTCGGCCACCTGACCGTGTTCGGGCGCTGCGCCGACTGCCAGAGCGCGGGCCACCCCGGCGGAGCCCCGGGCCACACGGCATAGATTGACACCATGGACAGTCCGCTGCTGAACGCCCCCGGTGCCGTGGCCGGCGTCGCCCCCGACGCGGGGGTCGCCGCGCACTACGGGAACCCCGGCGCGGAACAGCGGGCGCTGGCCGCCGGCACGGGGATGGTGGACCGCTCGCACCGCGGCGTGGTCCGGATCACCGGCCCGGACCGGCTGTCCTGGCTGCACAGCCTGACCACCCAGCATCTCGAGCACCTCGAGCCGGGCCAGGCCGCCGAGGCGCTCATCCTCAGCCCGCAGGGCCACATCGAGCACCACCTGACCCTCACCGACGACGGGGAGGCGCTCTGGGCGCACGTCGAGCCGGGCACGGCCGGGGCGCTGCTGGCCTTCCTGGAGTCGATGCGGTTCATGCTCCGGGTGGAACCGGCCGACGTCACCGCCGACTACGCGGTGCTCACGGTGAGCGGTGCCCTCCCGGAAGGCGCTCGGCCAGCTCTGCTAGCAAGCACGGGCATCGCGGCGGCCGTGCCTGGTGCGGTCGGCACCGACCTGCTGGTCGCGCGCCCCCACCTCCAGGCAGCCGCAACGAAATTCGCTGACGGCGGGCTCACCCTGGCCGGGATGCAGGCCTACGAGGCGCTGCGGATCGCGGCCCGGCGCCCGCGGCTGGGACTGGACACCGACCACCGGACCCTTCCGCACGAGGTCGGCTGGATCGAGACCGCCGTGCACCTGAACAAGGGCTGCTACCGGGGCCAGGAGACGGTGGCCCGGGTGCACAACCTCGGCCATCCGCCGCGGCGGCTGGTCTTCCTGCACCTGGACGGGAGCGAGGACCGGCTGCCGGAGCACGGTGACCCGGTCCAGCTGGAGGACGCTGTCGTCGGGTTTGTAGGCTCGGCCGCGCGGCACTACGAGCTGGGCCCCATCGGGCTCGCGCTGATCAAGCGGACCACGCCGGTGGACGCGACCCTGCAGGCGGGCGGCCTGCCGGCGGCGCAGGAGGTCGTGGTGCCGCCGGACGCCGGCGCGAACGTCACCGTGACGCTGAAGCGCCGGCCCGGGCTGGTCCGGTAGCCGGGGCGCACAGCGCTGGCACCGGGGACATGCGTCACGGAGGTGGCGCGCGAGAACTGGAGGTCGTCAACGGTGCTACGACGCACGTTGCTGGCCGCCTCGGGCAGTGACCGAGCGCGGCGCCTGATCACCTCGGCTCCCCTGACCCGGGACGTCGTGGCCCGCTACGTGGCGGGGGACACCACCGCCGAGGCGGTAGAGGTCAGCCGGGAACTGCTCCAGCGCGGGCTGCTGGTCAGCCTGGACTACCTGGGCGAGGACACCGCCGACCCGGAGCAGGCCGCCGCGGTGACCGCCGAGTACGCGGGGCTGCTGGCCCAGCTGGCCGCGGCCGGGCTGGCCCAGGGCGGCCGGGCGGAGGTCTCGGTCAAGCCCACCGCGGTGGGCCTGGGCCTGGCCGACCACGGGGAGAAGACCGCCACGGAGAACATCACCAGGATCTGCTCCGCCGCCCGGGCGGCCGGCACCACGGTGACCGTGGACATGGAGGACCACACCCGGGTGGACCAGACGTTGCGGATCGTCCGGGAGCTCCGGCCGGACCACCCGGACCTGGGCGTGGTCATCCAGTCCTCGCTGCGCCGCTCGGTGGCGGACTGCGCCGCCCTCATCCAGCCCGGCTCGCGGGTCCGGCTGTGCAAGGGCGCCTACGACGCCCCGGACGAGATCGCGTACCCGGCCCGCCACGACGTGGACCGCAGCTACGCCCGCGCCCTGCGGGTGCTGATGGACGGGCCCGGCTACCCGATGATCGCCACGCACGACCCGCGGCTGCTCCGGATCGCCGCGGCCCAGGCGGAGCTGGGCGGCCGGACCCCGGACAGCTACGAGTTCCAGATGCTCCACGGGGTCCGCCCGGCCGAGCAGCGGAGGCTGGCCGCCGCCGGGGCCCGGCTCCGCGTGTACCTGCCCTACGGCCAGGACTGGTACCGCTACCTGGTCCGGCGGCTGGCGGAGCGGCCGGCGAACGTGGCGTTCTTCGCCCGCTCGCTGGTGTCGTCCCGGTGAGGGTGACTGCTCCGGGTGATCGCCCGCCCGGAAGCGTAGGCTCCACACCGTGATCGGGATCTTCGGGGCCGGGAAAATGGGCGAGGCGCTCATCTCCGGGCTGCTGCGGGCGGGCCGTGCGCCGTCCGGGGTGGTCGCGGTGGTGCGCCGGCCGGAGCGCGCCGAGCAGCTCCGCGACGCGTACGGGATCACCGTCGCGAGCGCGGCCGAGGCGGCCAAGAGCGCGGACACGCTGATCATCACGGTGAAGCCGCAGGACATGCTGCCGATGCTGGACGAGATCGCGCCGCACGTCCCCGCGGACAAGCTCGTCATCTCGGTAGCGGCCGGCATTACCACCGCGGTGATCGAGCGCCGGCTCGGCGTGGACGTGCCCGTGGTCCGGGTCATGTCCAACACGCCTGTCCTGGTGGACGAGGCCATGAGCGTCATCTCGCCGGGCGCGTTCGCCGGGGCCGGGCACCTGGCCCGGGCCGAGGAGCTGCTCCGCCCGGTCGGCAAGGTGCTGCGCATCCCGGAGTCGCAGCAGGACGCGGCCACGGCCCTGTCCGGCAGCGGCCCCGCCTACGTCTACTTCCTGGTCGAGGCGATGGTGGACGCGGGCATCCTGCTCGGCATGCCGCGCGGCACGGCCATGGAGATGGTCACCCAGGCCGTGTTCGGCGCGGCCACCATGCTCCGGGAGACCGGTGAGCACCCGGTGATCCTCCGCGAGGCGGTGACCTCCCCGGGTGGCACCACGATCGCCGCGATCCGTGAGCTGGAGCGGCACGGGGTCCGGGCTGCGATCCTGGCCGCGATCGAGGCGGCCCGGGACCGGGGACGTGAACTGGGGAGCGCATGACCTGCACGCTGCACGTGGCCTGGGATGACCGGCTGATCAGCTACGACTTCGGGCCCGGGCACCCGCTCGCCCCGGTCCGGGTCGAGCTCACCATGGCGCTGGCCCGGGCGATGGGCGTCCTCGGCGCCGGCGGGGTGACCCTGGGCGTGCCCGAGCCTGCCACCCAGGAACAGCTCGAGCTCGTGCACGACCCCGAATACATCGCCGCGGTGCGCCGCGCGGCCGCCGACCCGGCGTTCGGCCTGGGCACCACGGACGACCCGGTCTTCGCGGGCATGCATGAGGCGTCGTCGCTGGTCGCCGGGGCCACGCTGGGCGCGGCCGCCGCGATGTGGGAGGGCCAGGCGGCGCACGGCGCCAACGTGGCCGGCGGCCTGCACCACGCCATGCGCCGCGCGGCCAGCGGCTTCTGCGTCTACAACGATCCGGCCATCGCGATCCGCTGGCTGCTGGAGCAGGGCGCGCAGCGGATCGGCTACGTGGACATCGACGTGCACCACGGGGACGGTGTCCAGGCCGCCTTCTACGACGACCCGCGGGTGCTGACGGTCAGCCTGCACGAGCACCCGATGACGCTGTTCCCCGGGACCGGCCTGCCCGGCGACACGGGCGGCCCGGGGGCCGAGGGGACGGCGGTCAACGTGGCGCTGCCCGCGGGCACCGGCGACGCGGGCTGGCTGCGCGCGTTCCACGCGGTGGTGCCGCCGCTGCTGCGCGCGTTCCAGCCTGAGATCCTGGTCAGCCAGCATGGCTGCGACACGCACCGGCTCGATCCGCTGGCGCACCTGGAGCTGACCGTTGACGGGCAGCGGGCCGCGCACCAGGCCCTCCACGACCTCGCGCACGAGGTGGCGGGCGGGCGCTGGCTGTTCACCGGGGGCGGCGGGTACGAGCTGGTCCAGGTCGTGCCGCGGACCTGGACGCACCTGCTCGCGGTGGCAGCCGGCCAGCCACTGGACCCGGGGCTGGCCACGCCGGCGTCATGGCAGGAGTACACGCTGGCCCGCACCGGGGTGCCCGCCCCCGGGCGGATGACGGACGGCGGCGCGGCGGATTTCACCCCGTTCGAGTCCGGATTCAACCCCGGCAACGCCATCGACCGGGCCATCATGGCCACCCGCAGCGCCGTCTTTCCCGCTCACGGGCTTTTCCCGGGCCTGTGACCCAGAGCGTGTCCCGCGCCGGGGTTGCCCTTTTCCGCACAAGACTTACGCTGGGGACGGAGGTGACTGATGCGCTGAATCCGGCCAGGCGCACTCGGCTCCGTGCGGAAGAGGGAAAACAGATGGCTGCAGGCGAAACTCCGCTCAGCGACGTCAGGTTCCTGACCGTGGCCGAAGTGGCCTCGATCATGCGCGTGTCGAAGATGACCGTCTACCGGCTGGTTCACTCGGGGGAGCTGGAGGCGATCCGGGTTGGCCGGTCATTCCGCGTTCCCGAGCAGGCCGTGAACCGGTACCTGAAGGGGTCGTTCGTCGCGGCTAGCTGAGGCCGTTCCCCGAGGGCACATCACCCGGGGCAGGCGCGGGGCAGGTACCCTGGGGCGTTGGCGTGGGCCCAGCCGGCTGGCATCGGGCGAATACGTCGCATGCCTGTTTGCCTGAATCCCGAGTGAGGGTGGTGTCGTGGGCTCTGTCATCAAGAAGCGCCGCAAGCGAATGGCGAAGAAGAAGCACCGCAAGCTGCTGCGGAAGACCCGCGTGCAGCGGCGTAACAAGAAGTAGCGCCGCGCTGGCGCCCCGGGGCCATCTGGCGGGCGGCCCGGGGCGCTGCGGGAGGGAGGCACAGTGGGCTGGGAGGGGCGCACGGGGGAGCTTCCGCCCGGGGTGTTTGACGATTCCCATCCCGAGGGCAGCGACTGGCTTGGCCGGCTCGGCGACGCCGTGCGGTTCGCCCGGCGCCAGCTCACCGGCGAGGGCGAGGTTGACGAGTTCGGCTTCGACCCGGAGTTCAACTCCCGGCTGCTGATCCCGCTGGCCCGGCTGCTATACGAGCAGTGGTTCCGGGTCCAGATGCGCGGGCTGCCGCACGTGCCGGGCGCCGGGGGCGCACTCGTGGTCGCCAACCATTCCGGGGTGCTCCCGTTCGACGCGATCATGCTCCAGACGGGGCTGTACGACGAGCATCCGCAGCACCGTGACCTGCGCCTGCTCGGCGCGGACCTGGTCTACGAGCTCCCCGGCCTGGCCTACCTGGCCCGGCGGGCGGGGCACACCCCGGCCTGCCCGGCGAACGCCGACCGGCTGCTGCGGGACGGCGAGCTGGTCGGCGTGTTCCCCGAGGGGTTCAAGGGCATCGGCAAGCCGTTCAGCGACCGCTACCAGCTGCGCCGCTTCGGCCGCGGCGGGTTCGCGGCCGCCGCCCTCCGGGCCGGGGTGCCCATCGTGCCCTGCGCGATCGTCGGCGCCGAGGAGATCTACCCGATGGTGGGCAACGCCCGGCCGCTCGCCCGGCTGCTCCGGCTGCCCTACTTCCCGATCACGCCCCTGTTCCCGTGGTTCGGCCCGCTGGGCGCGGTCCCGCTGCCGTCCAAGTGGATCATCGACTTCGGGGCGCCGGTGGACACGTCCGGGTACCCGCCGGGTGCCGGGCGGGATCCCGCGGTGATCGCGGAGCTGACCGCCACGGTCCGGGGCCGTATCCAGGCCGCGCTGGACGAGCTGCTGGTGGAGCGCGGCCCAGCCTTCGGCTAGTTTCCCTGGCCGGCCGGGCCACGGCGCGCCCGGCTGGCTTGCCTGGCCGGCGGCGCTTCGGCGTGCCGGGCGCGACTCTGGAGGTCACGTACCGCGCTGGTGCCGCCGGTGGAAGGCCAGCCCGGCGGCGATGCCGCCCGCCACCGCCCCGGCGCCCGCCGCGGCGGGCAAAGCGACCAGGGTCGCCTTGCGGCCAGACCGGAAATCGTGCACCGGCCAGCTCCGGCGGCGGGCTTCGGCGCGCAGCTCGGCGTCCGGGTTGACCGCGTTCGGGTGGCCAACCAGCTGCAGCATGGGCAGGTCGTTGCTGGAGTCGCTGTACGCGGAGCAGCGGGACAGATCCAGCCCTTCCCGCTCGGCGAGGGACGCGACCGCCGCGGCCTTGGCCTCGCCGTGCAGCAGGCCGCCGACCAGCCGGCCGGTATACACGCCATCCGCGGACTCCGCGACCGTGCCCAGCGCGCCGGTCAGCCCGAGCCGCTGGGAGATGACCGTGGCCAGCTCCACCGGGGTCGCGGTGACCAGCCAGACCCGCTGGCCGGCCCGCAGGTGACCCTGGGCCAGGGCGCGGGTGCCCTCCCAGACCCGGTCGGCCATGGTCTCGTCGAAGATCTCCTCGCTCAGGCTGACGATGTCGGCCACCTTGTGCCCGGCCACGAAGGCGAGCGCGGCCTCACGGGCCGCGTCGATGTGCTCGGAGTTCTCCGCGCCCCGGAGCCGGAAGGCGACCTGCCCCCAGGCGATCCGGGCCAGGTCGCGCGGGCCGAACATCTTGCGCGCGGCCAGCCCGCGGGCGAAGTAGTAGATGGACGCGCCGCGGATCAGCGTGTTGTCCACGTCGAAGAAGGCACCGGCGGTGGGATCGGCCTCCGGCGGGGCCTGGATGACCGTCGCGACCGCTGCCGAAGCGGCCCCGGCCAGCGCCGCCTGTTCCCTGCGCAGCCGGGCGGACCTGCGCAGCCGGAGGGATCTGGCGCCGTCGGGACGCTGTTCCCGCAGCTGCCTCATGCCTGCCGAGTCTACAAAGCGGACGTGCGGCCGGCCGGGCTGCTCATCGATCTGGTCCGCATCATCGCCGCGGGTCGTGCACCATAGGCTGCAATGTCTATTTCGTTCGTCGCTGCCCTGGCCGGGACCGTGCTCGCCGCGGTCGGCACCGGCGTGGCCATCCGGCTGTGCATGCGGCAGCCCAGGACAGACATGGTGGCCTGGGTCATCGCCCTGGCGGGCCTGACCATCGCCCTGGCGGCGCAGGCCGCCGGCTACCGGCGCGGTTTCGGGCCGACCACGTTCCGCGCCGCCCAGCTCGGCGCGGCACTGATCGCGCCGCTGGCGCTGGCCTGGGGGATGGCCGAACTGGCCGCCAAGGGACTGGTCGCGCGGTTCGCCGCCCGGCTCAGCCTGGCCGGGCTGTTCGTGGTGGCCGGCGTGATCCTGGCCACGGACGTGCTGAGCGCGCGGCCGTTCACCCAGCGGTGGCCGGCCGCCCGGGACCATTTCGAGTTCCTCCCGCGCGGCCTGCTGTACCTGGTCGCGGCGGCCGTGGTGCTGACCGTGCTCCTGGCGCTGGCCTGCACCGGGCTGCGCAGTCGCCACGATGCCGCCTGGCAGGGGGCGCTGGCTGCGGTCGGGCTGGCCGCCGTGGCCGCGCTGGCCACCCAGGGACTCCAGATCGCTCTGCCCGCGGACGGCGCGTACCCGGCCCTGACCGTTATCGCCGCGGCAGCCGCCTGGCTGGCCGCCCGGCAGGCAGCCGGGGTGAGCGTCAGCCGGATCCGGGGCGCGCCCGCCGGCGGTCCCGGCGGTCCGGCTGGGCGGCGCGGTGACCCGGGCTACGGTGACCCTGGGCCCGGGGGCGACGACTCGCTGGACCTGTACCGCAACGGGTACCCCCGCTTCGAGGACAGCGCAGCCTTCGCCGCGTACGCCAACAGCGGGTACGGCGAGGCCGGAGGTTACCGGGGGGACACCTACGGCCGTCCCGGCCAGTACGGGGACACCGGGGGCCTCCCGGCCGGCAGCTACCCGGGCACGACCTACCCCGGCACCGGCTACCCGGGTACCGGGAGCGTCCCGCCGGCCGGGCGTGAGGGCTTCCACGCCGACCCCGTCGAGCCGGCCACCGGGGCCTTCGACCCACTCTTCCGGCCGAACGGGTCCGCCGTCCCCGGGCGTGATCCGGCTGTGCGCGATCCGGCCGTGCGTGATCGGGCCGCCAGCAACGGCAGCGGCGAGCCGGGGGAGGACATCGAGTTCGCCACCGGCATGCAGCTGCCCGCCATCGGCGACGTGCTGGACGCGGCCATCGCCGGCGCGGGCGGGGTGGATACCGGCCGGCTCTACGGCCGGATCGCCATCTACACCCTGCTGGATGCCGGCGCGGACGAGTTCGACCGGCTGGCCGAGCAGGTGGTCGACCAGGTCCGCACCGGCGAGCCGGGCACGCTCGCCTACGTGGTCCACGGCGTGCCGTCCGCGCCGTTGCAGAGAATTCTCTACCAGCTCTATGCGGACCGGGACGCCTACGACCAGCACCAGGAGCGGCCCTACGTGGCCGAGTTCGAGTCGCGCCGCCGGCCGCTGGTCCTGGCCACCAACGTGATCGAGCTGGGGGTCCGGCAGGCCAAGCTCGCGGCGGTGACGCCGCGCCGGGTCCCCTGACGGGGGGCGGGCCTGATGCCCCCCGGCGCGCACGCCGTCACCCTGCTCTCCCGGCCTGGCTGTCATCTGTGCGACAGCGCCCGCGAGGTGATCGCCCGGGTGGCCGCGGACCTCGGCGTGCCCTGGGAGGAACGCGACATCACCAGGTCGGGGTCGGATATGCGGGAGTACTGGGACAAGATCCCGGTCACCCTGATCGACGGGGTCCAGCACGATTTCTGGCGGGTCAGCGAGGATCGCCTGCGCGCGGCGCTGACCGGGTGATCCGGTTCCGCCCGGTCTGGCGGCCGCGGCGGCCGACTTTGTGCAAACGTTCACAAGAGCGTACGGTTGAAAACCGCAACCCCTTGTCGGGCGTCTGGGCCGCCCCCAGTGCAGGTTGACTAGTGCAGGTCGATTCCTCAGGAGCGTCGGCGCATGTCACGGCGTGCAGTATCCGCGAACGGCCGGTCCGGCCACGGCAGCCAGGGCATCCCGGAGGCCACGATCGCCCGCCTCCCCGTGTACCTGCGTGTCCTCTACGCGTTCGCGGAGCAGGACATCCCGACCGTGTCCAGCGAGGAACTCGCGGCCGCGGCCGGGGTCAACTCGGCCAAACTCCGTAAGGACCTGTCGCACCTGGGGTCCTATGGAACCCGGGGCGTGGGATACGACGTGGAGTACCTCGTCTACCAGGTCTCCCGGGAACTGGGGCTGACCCAGGACTGGCCGGTGGTCATCGTCGGCGCCGGGAACCTGGGCCGCGCGCTGGCCAACTACGGCGGGTTCGCCTCGCGGGGGTTCCGCATCGCGGCCGTCCTGGACAGCGACCCGGAGGTGGTCGGGACCCAGATCGCCGGGCACGGCGTGCTGGACGTCGAACAGATGGAGCAGGTGGTGGCCCGGCACCGGGTGTCCATCGGGGTCATCGCCACCCCCGCGGGGACCGCGCAGGGCGTCTGCGACCGCCTGGTCGCCACGGGAGTGACCAGCATCCTCAACTTCGCTCCTGTGGTCCTTAATGTGCCCGGTGGCGTAGACGTGCGTAAGGTTGACCTGTCCATCGAGTTGCAGATTCTCGCCTTCCACGCGCAGCGGAGGTCGGTGGTGCGCGTACCGCAGGATGCCCAGGTAGTGGGCCGATGAGCGTTCTCGTGGTCGGCCTGAGCCACAAGAGCGCCTCGCTCCCGGTTCTGGAACAGGCGGTCGTCAGCGGTGACACGCTCAGCAAGCTGATCCGCGACGTATCGCAGGCCCCGAACGTGGGTGGCACGTTCGTGGTGTCCACCTGCAACCGGGTAGAGGTCTACGCCGAAGTCGACAAGTTCCACGGCGGCGTGTCGTCCATCTGCGACCTGCTCGCCCGGCACTCCGGCATCCCGCTCGGCGAGCTGACCCCCAACCTGTACGTGCACTACGAGGACCGGGCGGTGCAGCACCTGCTCGCGGTGGCGTGCGGACTCGAGTCCATGGTGGTGGGCGAGAGCCAGATCCTCGGCCAGGTCCGGCAGGCCCTGTCCGTGGCCCGCGAGCACGCCACGCTCAGCCGCGGCCTGAGTGAGCTGGGCACGCTCGCCCTGCGTACCGCCAAGCGCGCGCACACCGAGACCGGGATCGACCGGGCCGGCGCGAACCTGGTCAGCATCGGCATCGCGGTCGCCCGCGGCATGCTGGCCGCGCCCGCGGACCCGGCCCGGCCGCTCGCCGGGCTGCGGGTGCTGGTCATCGGGGCCGGCTCGATGAGCTCGCTGGCCGCCACCACCGCGGCGCGGATGGGCGCGGCGCACATCGTGGTGGCCAACCGCACCGCCGACCGGGCCACCCGGCTGGCCGCGGCGGTCGGGGGCAGCACCGCCGGCCTCACTGGCCTGGCCGGGCCGGTCGCCGAGACGGACCTGGTCATCTCGTGCACCGGCGCCGCGGGCGTGGTGATCACCGCGGACCTGGTGGCCGGGGCGCTGGCGCGGCGTGGCCAGCCCAGCCTGCCGCTGGTCCTGCTGGACCTGGCCATGCCCCGTGACGTTGACCCGGCCGTCGCCGGGATGCCCGGGACGGACCTCGTCAGCCTGGACACGCTCGGCGACCGGCCCGCCGGGGCCGGGGACGCGCCGGAACTGGCCGGTCTGGCCACCCGGGACGCCGACGTCGAGGCGGTCCGGGCGATCGTGGCCGAGGAGTTCGCCGCCCGCGTGTCCGCGGTGCACGCGGCGCGGGTCGCGCCCACCGTCGTCGCCCTGCGGGCCAAGGCCGCCCAGGTGGTGGACGCCGAGCTGGCCCGGCTGGCGGGACGCCTGCCCGCCGATCATCGCACCCTCGGCGAGGTGGAACGGGCCATGCGGCGGGTAGTGGACAAGTTGCTGCACGCACCGACCGTGCGGGTCAAAGAGCTAGCCGGGTCCCCCGGGGGCGACGCCTACGAGGACGCGCTGCGGGTCCTGTTCGATCTCGACCCGGCGGTGATCGCCGCGGTCACGCTGGCCGATGCTGACCCTGGCATGCCCGGGCCGGCCCGGGCCCACGACGCGGCCAGCACGAGGCAGGAGGACACGACGTGAGCAGGCCGCCGCTGCGGCTCGGCACCCGCAAGAGCCCGATGGCCATGGCCCAGTCCGGCCAGGTGGCCCGGCTCATCACCGAGCGCACCGGGTTCAGCGTGGACCTGGTCGGGGTGACCACGTTCGGCGACGTGACCCGGGCCGACCTGGCCCAGATCGGCGGCACCGGCGTATTCGCCAGCGCGCTGCGGGAGCACCTGCTGGCCGGCCAGGTCGACCTGGCGGTGCACTCGCTCAAGGACCTGCCGGTAGCCCCCGCGCCCGGGCTGGTGCTGGCCGCGGTACCGGTCCGGGAGGACCCGCGTGACGCGCTGGCCGCCCGGGACGGCGCCAAGTTCGCGGACCTCCCGCCCGGGGCCACGGTCGGCACCGGGTCGCCCCGCCGGGCGGCCCAGCTGCGCCTGCTGCGCCCCGACATCCGGCCGGTGCCGGTCCGCGGCAACGCCGGCACCCGGCTAGGCAAGGTCGAATCCGGTGAACTGGACGCGGTGCTGCTGGCCAGCGCCGGGCTGGCCCGGATCGGCCGGCTGGACGCCGTGACCCAGATCTTCGAGCCGGAAGAGATGCTGCCCGCGCCCGGACAGGGCGCGCTGGCCGTGGAATGCCGGGCCGGCGACCCCGACCTGGCCGGGTTGCTGGACCAGGTGGACGACCGGAACAGCCGGGCCGCGGTTACCGCGGAACGGGCCGTGCTGGCCGGATTGGCGGCCGGCTGCAGCGCGCCGATAGGTGCGTACGCGGCCGGAACGGAGATACTGCAGCTGAGAGCGGTCGTCGCGGCGCTTGACGGGGGGTCGGCGTTGCGGGCCAGCGCGACCGCCCCCGCGGGCGAGGCCGGACGCCTCGGCCGCGACGTCGCCGCCGAGTTGCTGCGCCAGGGCGCGGCGACGTACGCGGCTGTGTCTTCGGAATACATCAGCAACGGGGACGATGCATCGTGACTCTGACATCCACGTCGAAGAAGGAAACGCCCGGGGGGTCCGGCCAGGACGGGCCTGTGGCGGCGGGCCGGGCGTCCCAGCCCGGCCTGGCGGCGTTCGTGGGCACCGGGCCGGGCAGCGCCGAGCTGCTCACGGTGCGCGCCGCCGGGCTGCTCAGCCGGGCCGACCTGTTCGTCGCCAGCGCCGAGGTGACCAGCCGGGTACGGCACCTGCTGCCCGCCACGGCGGACCTCCGCGACCTGGCTGAGCTGGACGCCGACCCGCGGCTGCTGGTCAAGGCGGTCAAGGCGGGCCAGCTGGCGGTGGCCGGCTACGACGGCGACCCGCTGCTGTTCGGCACGGCCGCCGCGGCCGCCGCCGCGTGCGCCAAGGCCCGGGTCCGGTTCGAGGTCGTGCCGGGCATGCCCGCGGCGACCGCGGTGCCGGCCTACGCGGGCATCCCGCTGACCTCCGAGGCGGGCGGGGATGTCCGGATCCTGCACGCCTCCGACGTCAGCCGGCTGTCCGCCGACACCCAGCCGCCCCGCAGCCTGGTCATCCTGGGCGTGGAGGCCGGGCCGGCCGACCTGGCCAAGATGCTGATGGCCGCGGGCTGGCCGGACCGGACCCCGTTCACCATCACCTGGAACGGGACCACTACCGAGCAGCTGACCATCCGCTGCGCGCTGGGGTCGGTGAACGCCGACCTCAAGGCGGCCGGGGTCAGCCTCCTTACCGAGACCGGGCCCGCGGTCGGGGTGGTGGGCGACGCCGCCGGGGCGCAGCAGGACCTGTCCTGGTTCGAGACCAAGCCGCTGTTCGGCTGGCGGGTGCTGGTGCCGCGGACCAAGGACCAGGCCGGCTCGGTCTCGGAACGGCTGCGCGCCTATGGTGCGGTACCGGAGGAGGTGCCGACCATCGCGGTCGAGCCGCCCCGCACCCCGCAGCAGATGGAGCGCGCGGTCAGGGGCCTGGTCACCGGGCGGTACCAGTGGGTCGCGTTCACCTCGGTCAACGCGGTCCGCGCGGTCCGCGAGAAGCTGGAAGAGTACGGGCTGGACGCGCGGGCCTTCGCCGGGGTGAAGGTTGCCGCGGTCGGTGAGCAGACCGGGCGGGCGCTGCTGGACTTCGGCATCAAGCCGGACCTGGTCCCCGAGGGCGAGCAGTCCGGCGAGGGCCTCGCCGCGGCCTGGCAGCCCTACGACAGCCTGTCCGACCCGATCAACCGGGTGCTGCTGCCCCGGGCCGACATCGCCACCGAGACGCTGGTCGCCCGGCTGAACGAGCTGGGCTGGGAGACCGAGGACGTCACCGCCTACCGGACCGTGCGCGCCGCGCCGCCGCCCGCCCCGATCCGCGAGGCGATCAAGGGCGGCGGGTTCGACGCCGTCCTGTTCACCTCGTCCTCGACGGTGCGGAACCTGATCGGCATCGCCGGGAAGCCGCACGCGGTAACCGTGATCGCGGTGATCGGGCCGCAGACAGCCAAGACCGCGGCCGAGTTCGGCCTCCGGGTGGACGTCAAGGCGCCCAAGCCCTCCGCGACCGGGCTGGTCGACGCGCTGGCCGAGCACGCCGCCAGTGTCCGGGAGGCAGCCATCGCGGCCGGGGAACCGGTGCGCAAGCCCAGTGAACGCCGCCGGGGCGCCCGGCGCCGGCTCCGGTGAGATCAGGAGGCAGTTGGTGACGGCTGAGTTCCCGGCCGCGCGGCCACGGAGGCTGCGCCGCACCGCCGCGCTGCGGCGGCTGGTCGCGCAGACCAGCGTCCGGCCGTCGGACCTGCTGCTGCCGATGTTCATCAAGGAGGGGATCAGCGAGCCGCAGCCGGTGGTCTCCATGCCGGGCGTGGTCCAGCACACGCGGGACAGCCTGCGCAAGGCCGCGGCCGAGGCCGTGGCGGCCGGGGTGGGCGGGCTGATCCTGTTCGGGGTGCCGGCGGTGAAGGATGCCCGCGGGTCGGCCGCGGACGACCCGGACGGGATCCTCGCCCTGGCGCTGCGCGACCTGGTCACCGAGGTGGGCGACGCCACAGTGCTGATGTCGGACCTGTGCCTGGACGAGTACACCGACCACGGCCACTGCGGGATCCTGGCCAGTTCCGGCGAGGTGGACAACGACGCGACGCTGGAACGGTACGGATCGGTCGCGGTCGCCCAGGCGGCGGCGGGCGCCCACGTGGTGGCGCCGAGCGGGATGATGGACGGCCAGGTCGGCGCGATCCGGGCAGCCCTCGACGCAGGCGGGTACCCGGACGTGGCGATCTGCGCCTATTCGGCCAAGTTCGCCTCGGCCTTCTACGGGCCGTTCCGGGACGCCGCCGAATGCGCCCCCCAGTTCGGGGACCGGGCTTCCTACCAGCAGGACCCGCGATCCGCCGACGCACTCCGCGAGGTGGCCCTCGACCTGGCCGAGGGCGCCGACATCGTGATGGTCAAGCCCGCGCTGGCCTACCTGGACGTCATCACCCAGGTGGCCGCGGTGTCGCCGGTGCCGGTAGCGGCCTACCAGGTCAGCGGGGAGTACGCGATGGTGGAGGCGGCCGCCGCCCAGGGCTGGCTGGACCGGGACCGGGTCATCGACGAGACGGTGACCGCGATCCGCCGCGCCGGGGCGAGCATCATCCTGACCTACTGGGCCGCCGAGCTGGCCCGGCGGCTGGCCTGAGGATGTTCAGCGACGGGTTTCGGGACCATGTCGGCCGGTAGCCTGCGCGCAGAGCACCGGACCCGTCATTATCAGTAAGGAGAGCATGCCCCACGCAGTGTGGAGCCCCGACTCCGGTTGGAGCTCTCCGTCAGTTTCGAGCACTGTCGAGTTGGAGCACTGAATGGTCGCACCGGTACTGCGCCGGAGCCGGCGTAGGGAGAGCGGGCGGCTCGCTGCCGCGGCCGTCGCCTACGCGGCGATGGGCTGGCCGGTGGCCCTGGGTGCGTACCCGCGCGGCAACGCGCGGAGCGCAGGCCGGGCCTGCTCCTGTGACCGGGTCGGCTGCCCGGCCCCGGCCGCGCATCCCATGTCGCCCGCCTGGCAGATCCAGGCCACCAGCGATCCGGGCCAGGCCGAGCAGCGGTGGGGGCACCATCCCGAGGCCAACGTCATCCTGGCTACCGGCCGGGTGTTCGACGTGCTCGACGTGCCGGCCGCCGCGGGCCTGACCGGGCTGGAGATGATGCGGAACGCCGGGGTGGACACGGGGCCGGTGGCGGTGGGCGGCGGGCGCGCCCTGTTCTTCGTGGCGACCCGCGGTGCTCCCGACAACGAGGACGAGTGGTGGTCCTGTCACCTGGACTGCGCGCCCGAGGACGTGGGCGAGCTGACCAGCCTGCGCTGGCACTGCCGCAACAGCTACGTGCTGGCCCCGCCGTCACGGGACGGCGCGGGGCCGGCCGGGCGCTGGCTGCAGGCGCCCGGGCCGCACGACGGCGACCCGCTGCCCGATGCGGTTCGGCTGCTCGAGGTCCTGGCCGACGCGTGCGAGGAGACTAGGTGAGTGGTCCCGGCCGATCCGGTGAGCTGTTCAGCCGGGCCAGCACGGTCATACCGGGCGGGGTGAACTCGCCGGTCCGGGCGTTCGGGACGGTCGGCGGGGTGCCGGTGTTCATGGACTCCGGCCGCGGCCCGTACCTCACCGACGCCGACGGCCGGACCTATGTGGACCTGGTCTGCTCCTGGGGGCCGATGATCCTCGGCCACGCCTACCCGGCGGTGACCGAGGCGGTCACGGCCGCGGCGGCCAAGGGCACCTCGTTCGGCACCGCGACCGCGGGAGAGGTGACGCTGGCCGAGGAGATCGTCGCCCGCACGCCGGTGGAAAAGGTCCGGCTGGTCAACTCGGGCACCGAGGCCACCATGACCGCGGTCCGGCTGGCCCGGGCCTTCACCGGGCGCCGTGTGGTGGTGAAGTTCGCCGGCTGCTACCACGGGCACGTGGACGCGCTGCTCGCCGCGGCCGGCTGGGAGTGGCCACGTTCGGGCTGCCCGACTCGCCCGGCGTGACCGGCGCGGCTGCGGCCGACACCCTGGTGCTGCCCTACAACGACGCGCTCGCGGTCCGGCAGGCCTTCGTCGAGCACGGGCCGCGGATCGCCTGCGTGATCACCGAGGCCTGCCCGGCCAACATGGGCGTGGTCCCGCCCGTCGGCGGGTTCAACGAGATGCTGGCCGAGCTCTGCCGGGAAAACGGCGCGCTGCTGATCATGGACGAGGTGCTGACCGGATTCCGGATCACCGCCGCCGGTTGGTACGGCCTAGAGGGCGTGGCCGGGGACCTTACCACGTTCGGCAAGGTGATGGGCGGCGGGCTGCCCGCGGCCGCGTTCGGCGGGCGGGCCGAGATCATGGACCGGCTGGCCCCGACCGGCCCGGTGTACCAGGCGGGCACGCTGTCCGGTAACCCGCTGGCCACCGCGGCCGGCCTGGCCACCCTGCGGGCCTGCACGCCAGAGGTCTACGCCCGGGTGGACGAGGTCTCCGCCACCATCGCCAAGCTGGCCAGCGACACGCTGTCGGCTGAGGGTGTGCCGTTCCGGCTGCAGCAGGCGGGCAGCCTGTTCTCCGTGTTCCTGGGCACCGAGCAGCCAGTCCGGGACTTCACCGAGGCGCGCGGCCAGTCCGTTCCCGGCTACGCCGCCTTCTTCCACGCGATGCTGGAGGCGGGCGTCTACCTGCCGCCGTCGCCGTTCGAGGCGTGGTTCGTGTCCGCGTCCCACGACGACGAGGCGGTGCAGCGGATCGCCGCCGCGCTGCCCACCGCCGCCCGCGCCGCCGCCGTCGCTCTGGGGTAAGGAGCACTGGGCTGGCACTGGGCTGGCCGCACTGGGCTGGCCTGGCACTGGGCTGGCCGGCACTGGGCTGGCCGGCACTGGGCTGGCCGGCACTGGGCTGAGCCGGGTGATCAGCCGGCGGCGATGCAGATGATGCCGGCCGCGATCGCGGCCGCCGCGGTGAGGCGGCGGGCCAGACTGCCCTCGCCGAGCAGCCGGCGGCCCAGGACCACGCCGGCCAGCACGCTCACCTCGCGGGCCGGGGCGACCGCGCTGACCGCGGTGAAGCTCATCGCGATCAGCACCAGGATGTACGCCAGCGGCGAGAGCACCGCGGCACCGGTCACCTGGCGGCGGTAGCGGTACCAGACCCGCGTGGTCCGGTACCGCTGGCGCAGCGCGGCGGGGGCCAGGACTAGGGCCATCACCGGGAGCGAGACGTAGCCCTGGAGGAGCGGCGGCACGCGGAGGGTGCTCACCGCGTACTTGTCCCAGAGCGTGTACGACGCGATGAACGTGCCGGTCACGAGCGCGAAGATGATCGCCCGCCGGGCCGGGGGCCCGGGGGAGGACGGGGCCTGCGCGGCCGGGGTGGAGCCCCCGCCCCGCGCCGGTGCGCCCAGGACCAGCACGCCGAGCACGACCAGGACCATCCCGGCGATGCCGCTGGCCCAGGCCGCTCGCCAAGCAGGGTGATCCCGGCCAGCGCGGCCAGCAGCGCCCCGCTGCCCCGGCCCACCGGGTAGACCAGGGACAGGTCGCCGAGCCGGTAACTGGCCTGCAGGAACAGGAAGTAGCCCGCCTGGAGCAGCCCGGTGCCGATCATGAACACCCAGTCCAGCGGGGTGAGCCGGGCCGGGCTGAGCAGCAGGCTCACCGCCACCACCGGGGCATACAGTGCCGTGGCAGCCAGGGACATGAGCCAGACGAACGAGGACGCGCCCGCGGCCGAGGCCTGCTTGGTGAACAGGTTCCAGGTGGCGTGGGCGAGGGCGGCCACGAGGATGAGGGCGAGGGCGGTGGCGCTCACGGGGCGGCTCCAGGTCCGGGCCCCGGGACCAGCTAACGGTCCCGGGGGCATGGCGAACTGAGAGCCCTCGAGGTTTCTATCCCGTCAGGTGTGGGCGCGGAAGGCGCCTGGCGCCGCTCGGTCCAGCCCGCCCCGCCCTGATTGTGTGGCCCGGTGTCATGGGCCCGGTGTCATGGAACCGGTGTCCGGGAGCCGGGAACGGGCGGGGCGCGGAACCCTAGGCGCAGCCACGAGCTAACCCGCAGCTTACCCGCGGTTCACCAGTCCGGGCCGGTCCCTGGGCTGTCCCGGGCCGGGATCAGCGCAGATGTCCCGGTAGGCTGTGGCCGCCATGACTGAGACGAGCGGGGCGAGCGAGGGAGACGGCGGAGCATCCTCCGGGCCGTCCGCCAGCACCGTGGTGCACCTGCTGCGCCACGGGGAGGTCTACAACCCGGGCGGGATCCTCTACGGCCGCCTGCCCGGCTTCCACCTCTCCGAGGACGGGCGCCTGATGGCCAAGGCCGCCACCGGGTTCCTGGCCGGGCGGGACGTGGTCCTGCTGCGCTCCTCGCCGCTGGACCGGGCCCAGGAGACCGCGGCCCCGCTAGCGGCGCAGTTCAGTCTCGAGGTGGAGATCGACGAGCGGCTGATCGAGCCGACGAACGTCTACGAGGGAACCACGTTCGGCGTGGGCTCGGGCGCCCTGCGCCACCCCCTGGACTGGCGCTACCTGTACAACCCCTTCCGGCCCTCCTGGGGTGAGCCCTACAAGTCCATCGCCGCCCGGATGCTCGCCGCCATGGCGGACGTGGCCCGGGCCGCACGGGGCCACGAGGCGGTCTGCGTCAGCCACCAGCTGCCGATCTGGACGGCCCGCCGGGCCCTCGAGGGGCAGCGCCTGTGGCACGACCCCCGGCACCGGCAGTGCGCGTTGGCCAGCGTGACCACGGTCCGCTACACGAGGGACAGGATCACCAGTGTCAGCTACAGCGAGCCAGCCGGCTCGGGGCCGCCGCAGGTGCCCGGGGCCTGATCCGCCCGCAACCCATGCTCGGCATGGCCGCGAATGCCCGACGTAGCGACGGAAACCGGCCCGGCCGCCCCGCCGTGAGCCGGCCGAGGCCGGTCAGGCACAATGGGGCCTGGTACTACTGCCTGTAGGAGAATTTCTTTCCCGTGTCCCCTTCCAGCCGCCGGATCTTCCGCCCCGCCGGGGCGGGTCGCGGCCTTGCGGCGGTGGCTCTCGCGGTCAGCTCGGCGGTGGCGGTGGCGGTGGCGGGCTGCGCCACGGGCATCGCCGCGAGCACCCCGGCCAGCAACGGGCAGAGCTTCGTGTCCGGGAGCCCGGGGACCACGGACTTCAAGAGCGGGACAGGGCCGGTGGCCCCGTCGGTCAGCGGCCCGCTGGTCGGCGGCGGCAAGCTCTCGCTGACCGCGTACCGGGGTCACGTCGTGGTGCTGAACTTCTGGGGCTCGTGGTGCACGCCGTGCCGCGCGGAAGCCCCCGGCCTCTCCGCGCTGGCCACGCACTTCGAGTCGTCCGGGGTCCGGTTCCTGGGCATCGACATCCGGGACAGCCCGGCCAGCGCCCAGGCGTTCATGAGCGACTTCGGGATCACCTATCCCAGCCTGAACGACCCGAGCGACAACCTGGCCCTCAATTTCCGGGACACCGTGCCGCCCGCCGGAATCCCGACCACACTGGTGATTTCACGGACGGGCCGGATCACCGCGCGGGTGATCGGCGAGACCACCTACAACGGGCTGAAGGCCCTGGTCCAGCGGGCCGCGGCGGAGCCCCGATGACCGCGACCGCACCGCACCTCGACCTCGGGTGGTGACCCGATGACCGGACTGCGCGTCCAGGGTGCTCAGCCGGGGAGTGCCCAGCCCGAGGGAGCCCCGCCTGGCCCCCCGGCGCAGCCACCCAGGAATCCCAGCCCGCTCGGCCTCGTGGGCTGGGCGCGCTGGGGCTGGCGCCAGCTGACCTCGATGCGCACCGCGCTGGTGCTGCTGTTCCTGCTCGCGGTGGGCAGCGTGCCCGGCTCGCTGCTGCCGCAGCAGGGCATCGACCCGGCCGCCGTGGCGCAGTACTACGCCTCGCATCCGGCGCTGGCCCCGTGGCTGGCCCGGCTGTCGCTGTTCAACGTGTTCGCGGCCCCGTGGTTCGCCGCGATCTACCTCCTGCTGTTCCTGTCCCTCGCGGGCTGCGTGGTACCGCGCAGCGTCCGCCTGGCCCGCTCGGCCCGGACCCCCCCGCCGCCCGCCCCGCGCAACCTGGCCCGGCTGCCTCAGTCCGCCCGGCACCAGACCACCGTCGACCCGGCGGCCGCTCTCGACGCCGCCGCCGGGCTCCTGCGCCACCGCAAGTTCCGGCTGCGGACCGGTGACGGCTGGGTGTCGGCCGAGAAGGGCTACCGCCGGGAACTGGGCAACCTGGTATTCCACCTGGCGCTGCTGGCCCTGCTGGGAGCGGTGGCGCTGGGCGGCATGTTCGGCTACAAGGCCAACCGGCTACTGGTCAGCGGGACCTCGTTCGCGAACACGGTGACGGCACTGGACGAGTTCCACCCGGGGCGGCTGGTGTCGTCCTCGGACCTCCAGCCGTTCTCGATGGCGCTGAACAGCTTCTCCGCCTCGTACGTCACCTCCGGCCCGTCGCGCGGCCAGCCGCTGTCGTTCAGCGCGTACGTGAGCTACTCCGCGCAGCCCGGCGCGGCGGTCCATCACGCCAACCTGCGGGTCAATCACCCGGTCAACGTGGACGGCGTGCGGGTCTTCATCATCGGCCACGGGTACGCGCCGGTGTTCAGGGTCACCGACGGCACCGGGAAGGTGGTCTTCGACCAGCCGGTCCCGTTCATCCCGGCGGGCACCTCCGGCCTCACCTCCACCGGCGTGGTCAAGGTCCCGGACGCCAAGCCGGATCAGCTCGGGTTCGCCGGGGTGTTCCTGCCCACGGCGGTGGCGGTGAACGGGCAGCTGGAATCGGCCTTCCCGGCCCCGCTGAATCCGCGGGTCAGCCTGGTCTCCTACCAGGGCAACCTGGGCATGGACAGCGGGGTGCCGCAGTCGGTTTACGCGCTGAATCCCGCGGGCCTGACCCAGCTGCCGGTCGCGCCCCGCCCGCTCGCGGCGGGGCAGTCGATCAAGCTGCCGGGCGGGGCCGGGACGCTCACGTTCACCGGCTACCGGCAGTGGATCAGCCTGGCCATCACCTACGACCCGGGACAGCTGCCCGCGCTGATCGCCGGCGTGGCGGCCCTGGCCGGCCTGCTCTTGTCCTTCTTCGTCCGGCGCCGCCGGGTGTTCGTACGGGCCGGCCCGGGGCCGGACGGCCAGACCGTGGTGGACGTGGGCGGCCTGGCCCGCTCCGATCCGGCGGGCGGCTTCGGCGAGGAGTTCACCGGGCTGGCCAGAGCGCTCGAAACGGCCTATCAGGGCCCGGCTACGCCGGCCCCGTCCCTCACCACGACCTCCGAGGGGAAGTCAGACTGATGCCCGACAACCAGGGCCTGTCCCATCTCAGCGATCACTTCCTGATCGTCGCCGTCGTGCTGTACTCGCTCGCGGTGATCGCGTTCGCGGCCGACTTCGCCTTCGGGCGGCGCAGCCCCGTGGTGACCCGGGCCCAGGCCGAGATGCCCGACCGGGTCCCCGCGAGGGTCGCGGCGGGCGCCGGTGCGGCGGAGAGCGCGGTCGCGGACAGCGGCGCCGCGAGCCCGGGCACCACCGGGGACGGGCCGGCCAGCACGCCGGGCCGCGCGGGGAGGACCGGCCGCGGCGGCCCGGCGGGCCAGGCCGGGCCGGGACGGCTGGTCCGGATCGCCCTCATCTTCACCACGGCCGGCCTGGCCCTGCACCTCACCGGGGTGATCACCCGCGGCCTGGCCGTGCACCGGGTCCCGTGGGGCGACATGTACGAGTTCGTGATCTCGGTCTCCTGCGTGGCCGTCCTGTTCTTCCTCGGCCTCATGATCAAATACCGGCCGTACCACATCGGCCTGTTCTTCATGGCCCCCATCGTGATCATCATGGGGCTGGCCCAGACCGTCATCTACACCCCGGCCGGGCCGCTGGTGCCCGCGCTGAACTCCTACTGGCTCGCCATCCACGTGACCGCGATGACGCTGGCCAGCGGGACGTTCATGGTGGGCGCGCTGCTCGCCGTCGTGTACCTATTCGCGGAGCGGCACGCCAGGCGGGTGGCGGCGGGGCTGAGCACCCGCTACGGCGAGGTGTTCCGGCTGCTCCCCACCGCGGAGCGGCTCGATCAGATCGCCTACCGCACCGTGGTGTTCGCGTTCCCGATCTGGACCTTCGGCATCATGGCCGGGGCGATCTGGGCTGACGAGGCCTGGGGCCGGTACTGGGGCTGGGACCCCACCGAGACCTGGGCGTTCATCACTTGGGTGGTGTACGCGTGCTTCCTGCATGCCCGGGTCACGGCCGGCTGGCGGGGCCGCCGGGCCGCGTTCATCCAGCTGGCCGGGTTTGCCTGCCTGCTGTTCAACCTGCTGGGCGTGAGCCTGTTCATCACCGGCCTGCACTCCTACGCCGGGCTGAACTGAGCCGGGGCCGTGACGGGGCGCGCTGAGCCACGGGAGTGCGGCCGGGCGGCCCGCGGGGGAGCCTGCGGCGGGCCGCCCACCGGGGGTGAACAACGCCTGGGCCGGCGGCCGTCAGTCCTCGCCGCCCGCCTCCCGGTCGCGCCGGATGACCCGGTCGAGCTCGCTGAGGAAGTCCGGATCGTCGTCGGGGCCCCGGGGGACGGCCCAGTCTTCGGACACCGGTGTCCCAGTTAGTGACACACGGTCATCGGCGGAAGCGTACCGCCCGCGGCCCGCTGGGTGCCGGCGGAAGGCCGCCTCAGCCGCTGAGCCCTCGGGCCGGGCCAGGTGTCGCGGAAACCGGAACCAGCACACCCAGGAAGCCAAGGCGAGCAGCGCAAATAGCGCTCCGACCAGCCACATGCGCGCAGCTTAGCCTTAGCCGCGACCAGTTCGTCGGTAAATAGGCGGAGTCGCTCGGTTACGGCATGGCATCCATAACCGGTAACAGCCGGTAACGGCAGATGACGTTCGCGCTGTTTCGTCATACCCTGGCAGCCTGGCACGCGATCGCTGGGAGTGCGACTTATGCGGCTGCGGCTAATCGATCGCGTTCGCCGGTACATCCGGTCCCGCCCGGGCGGGTCGCGATCACGCGGTAGCACCAGGCCGGGCCCCCCGGCGGTGAGTAGCGCCGTCAGTGTGCCGCCGGCCGGGCGGCACCGCCGTGATCACCAGCCGGGCCCAGGCCAGGTATCCGTCGGCGGGTCCCCGGGCGCCGCGATGCCGGGCGGACCCCAGGATCCGGAGGACATCGGGAGACCTGCGGAGCCGTCCCCGCCGGAGCTGCCGCGCCGGATCCCGCCGCCCGCCTTCCCCGGGCGAGCCGGGTCGGCGAGACCAGGAGCGGAGCCGGTCCGGATACGGCCCGCCAGACGCGCGACCCCCTGGACCGGTCCCGGGCCGGCCGGGACTGGGCCAGCCGGCGCTGGGACCGCCGGGACCGGGGCGGGCGGTGCTGGGACCACCGGCACTGGCGTCACACGGGCCACCGCGCGGCCGTACGGTCCGGACCGGGCCGCGATCCGCCCGGCCCCGGGTCGCGCCCAGGGCGCTGCGGCTCAGGAGGCGGCCCGGGCCGCGGCGGAGGCAACGCGCCCCGCCGAGGCGGACGCGGCCAGGCTGCCCTGGTATGAGGTCGCGCACGCCCGGCGGGTCGCCGAGGGCTACCAGAACTGCGGCCCGCTGGAGCGGGTCCTGCGCCGCGAGTGGCCACCCAGCAAGGTGCCGTCCACCCCCGTGGTGCGCGCGGTCAACCGCCTCGCCGAGCTGCCCCTGATGATCAAGGAGATCCTCGCGGCCGGGGTGGACGCGATCCACGTGGGTGAGGGCGGCGTCCCGGAGCTGGACGACATGTCCCGCCTGCGCGGCGTCCCCCTCCCGTCTGGCCGGGCGACCTGGGACGCGTGCGCGGGCGCTTACGGCGAGAAGAAGATCATCGTGGGCTCACGGCCCTCGTCCGCGCCCGACGTCATGTGCCACGAGGTCGGGCACGCCCTCGACGACATCGACCGGGAGCAGGGTCGCTGGCAGTCCGATTCGGCCGAGTTCCGCCACCTCTACCAGCGCTGCGAGGGATCCCTGGTCAGTGACTTCCACCGCCAGCCCGGCGATCTCGGGCGCCGGGAGTTCTTCGCCGACGCGTTCGCCGCCATCGCGTCCCGGCAGCGCCCGGCCCTGGTGGACATGCTCGGCGGCAACATCAGGACCGCTCTTGATGTGATGCTCTACTTCAATCTGCGCTATGGGCTTTAGAGTGATCAGTGATGGACGTCATCCAGCTGCCGAACGGGAACCTCCTGGTTCCCGAGTCAGCGCTGGCTGAGGGCGGGCAGCTGATCGGCGATGCGTACGTGGAGATCGGCCCGGCCGACGCCGACTACGACCGGCTGGCCGAGCACGCGCTGACCGAGGAACAGCTCGAGGAACGGCGCCGCCGGTGGCAGGAGGGCGACGCGGACCTGCAGCGGCAGTTCGCGGAGTACCGGGCCAGCCTCGGGGTCGCGCCCGGCCCAGCGCCCCGTCCCGACTCGGACTAGGCGGGCGGGTCCTCGTCCTTGCTGGTCCCGGCTTCGCCGCGGAGCAGGGCGCGAACCTCGGACTCGCGGAAGCGGCGGTGCCCTCCGGGGGTCCGGATGCTGCTGATGCGGCCTGAGGCGGCCCACCGGGTCACGGTCTTCGGGTTAACCCGGAACAGGGCAGCGACCTCCCCGGGTGTCAGGAGGCGCTCATTGCCGGCGTCCACGTGCGTCCCCTCCTGAGCCACTGTCCGGGCTCATGATCGGGCCCTGTCCCAAGTGTGGCGACTAGCGACGGTTTTCTCCCTAGTTTCCGTAAAACCGGGCCGCTCATCTAGGGTGTTCGCGTGCAGCCGCTCGTGTCGATCGACGAGATCCGGACCGCCGCGGCGGCCCTGGCCGGGGTGATCGTCCGTACCCCTCTGGTCCCGTTCCCGCGAGCTGACCCGTCCCTGCTGGTCAAGCCCGAATCGCTGCAGCCCGTCGGGGCATTCAAGCTGCGCGGCGCCTACGCGGCGATGAGCGTCCTGCCCGCGGCGGCCCGGCCGGCCGGGGTGGTCACTCACTCCAGCGGCAACCACGGCCAGGCCGTGGCCTACGCCGCGGCGCTGCTCGGGATGCCCGCGGTGGTCGTGGTCCCGGACAACGCTCCCGCCGTGAAGGTGGCGGCCATCCGCGAACTGGGCGCGGAAATCGTGGTCTCGGCGCCCGGCCTGACCGCACGGCTCGCGGCCACCCGGGACCTCGCCACCCAGCGCGGGGCGGTGCCGATCCCGCCGTTCGACGACCGCCGGGTGATCGCGGGCCAGGGCACGATCGGCCTGGAGATCGCCGCCGACTGCCCCCAGGTCGACCTGGTCGTGGTCCCGGTGGGCGGGGGCGGGCTGATCGCCGGCGTGGCCGCCGCGGTCCGCGCCCTCTGCCCGGGCGCGACCGTGATCGGCGTGGAGCCCCAGCTCGCGGCGGACGCGCGCGACTCGCTGCGCGAGGGCCAGCAGGTGGCCTGGCCAGCCGAGTTCACGCAGCGGACCATCGCCGACTCGCTCCGCGTCGACCAGGTCGGCGCGCTGCCGCTGCAGCACATGCTGGAGTACGTGGACGACATCGTCACCGTGACCGAGGACGAGATCCGGGCGGCGGTGCGGCGGCTCGCCCTGGACGCGAGGCTGATCGCGGAGCCCGGTGGCGCGGTGGCCGTGGCCGCGTGCCTGTTCCGCCGCAAGGACCTGCCCTCCGCCGGGGCCACCGTGGCCGTGATGTCGGGCGGCAACATCGACCCCGGGATGCTGCTGGACATCCTGGGCCACGAGCCGGCCGCTGCGCCGGGCCACGGCGAGTAGGCTGAGCACGCTATGCGTTCCACCATCGCCTACACCACGGCACGGATCCTGCTCTTCGTCGCCGTCACCGCCCTGCTCTACCTGGTCGGCTTCAGGAGCGTGCTGCTCCTCGGGCTCGCGCTGCTGGTGAGCGGCATCGTCAGCTACGTGGTGCTGTCCCGGCAGCGGGACGCGATGTCGTCCGCGATCACCTCACGCCTGCACGGTTTCCGCGGCCGGCTCGACGCGGGCAGCCGGGCCGAGGATGACGAGTAGCTGACGTGCGGGCAGCAGGCTGAGTTACGCCCCCGGTTCCGCCGGCGGCAGCCAGCCCCCGTCGGTCAGCAGGCGCAGCACGGCGTCCAGCGCTTCCTGGCGGGTCAGCACCGAGGTGTCGAGGATCAGGTCCGCGTCGTCCGGCTCCTCGTAGGGATCCGACACCCCGGTGAAGTGGTCGATCAGGCCAGCGCGCGCCTTCGCGTACAGGCCCTTCCGGTCCCGCGCCTCGCACACCTCGGCCGGCGTGGCCACGTGGATGAGCAGGAAGTCGCCGACCTCCTGCACCGCCCGCCTGACGTCCTGCCGGGCCTGCGCGTAGGGGGCGATCGGCGCGCAGATCGCGATGCCGCCGTGCCGGGCGACCTCCGTGGCCACGAACCCGATCCGGGCGATGTTCAGGTCCCGGTCCTCCCGGGAGAACGTCAGCCCGGCGGATAGCAGCGACCGGACCAGGTCCCCGTCCAGCAGCGACACCGTCCGCTCGCCCCGCTCGCTGAGCGCGTCACGCAGCGCCCGGGCCAGCGTCGACTTGCCGGAACCGGACAGCCCGGTCAGGAAGATGACCAGGCCCCGGTTACTGCGGGGCGGCCGGGCCCGGCGCAGTTCCTGGGCCACCGCGGGCGGCGTGAACCACGCCGGTACCTCGACCCCGCGGTCCAGCATGTCCTCGAGCTCACCCGGCGCCAGGTCGGTGCGCTCGGTGCCCGCCTCGATGAGGGACAGCGGCCGCCAGACCTCGGCGAGCGGGTCGTAGGCCCAGTCCCCCGGGGAGAGCACCGGGATGACCGGGCCCGGCCGGGCCCCGCCCTCGCCCGGCGCGGCGGGGGCCACCGGCTTGTCGGCCAGCAGGTGGGTCGCACCGTAGGCGGCCGCCACGATCGCCCGCAGGGCCAGCTCGCCGGAGTCCCCGGCGTGGTACGGCCGGAGCGGCACCGGGATGACCTGGGTCCCGGGGGGCAGGTGGCGGGCCGCGGCCTGCACGGTGCGCACCAGGGCGTCAGGACGGGCCACGATCTCCGCCGGGCCCGCCACCATGGGCAGCAGCAGCAGGCGGGCCTTCAGTTGGCCCGCGGCGTGCCGGAGCTGGCCGATCTGGTGGCAGTGCAGCGGCGCGTTGGTGACGTAGGCCAGGACCGGCCCGCCCGCCAGCTGAGCCCGCACCTCGCCGGGCCGCTGCCGCAGGTGCCGGAACGGGCCATGCTCGGCTGGGCGGTACCCGGTCACCGGGCCGGCCAGCCGGATCAGGTCCGGGGCGGCCGGGGTGCGGTCGGTGATATCGAGCACCGCGAGGGGGGTGCCCTCCGGGTCCTGGAGCAGCAGCCGGGTGGCGTCCGGCTTGATGGCGCTGGCGGGCACCTCGAAGGTCACCGGGACCGGCCAGGGGGTACCGTCCATCAGCCTGCCGTCCGCGGTGACCGAGTCCACCTCGGCGGGCGGCATGAAGCCGTGCAGCGGCGGCAGGGCCCCGGACAGCAGCAGTTCCAGGTCTCCCAGCTGGCCTTCGTCCAGGGTCCAGGAGGGCAGGCCCGTAATGTCCGCCGACAGCCCGGCAGGTGCCTCAGCGGTCACGTTCCCCTCCGTCCGGCGCCGCGCCCGCTCCCGGGGCGGGATCAACCAAAGCCGTGCCTATCTGCTAGGCAACCAGAGGCTACACGGGCCAGGGTAGGTGAGCCAGGCGCCTGCTCGCAGGAACACCGCTCAGAGGATCCGGGCGAACCGGTTCTCCGGCTTGCGCATGACGTAGAGGAGTTCCTCGTGCGCGGCGGTCAGCCGGCCCCGGGACAGCGCCGCGACCGCCTTCTGGGCGGCCAGGTAGCCCCGGGGCGCGGGGTGCAGGCCGCCGGCCAGCCCGCCGAGCGGCTGCTGCTCGGCGATCACCAGGCCGCGCATCAGCGCGTAGGACTGGACGCCGCGGACCGAGGCGACCCGCTCGTACACGGCCGGGTGCGGCCCCGGGCGCCCGGGACGGTGCCGGCGCCAGATCATCCGCCGCATCCAGCCGGGCAGCCTCCGGTCCAGGAAGCCGGCCGCGCAGTCCCGGTCGCGGACCTGCAGGCACAGCAGCCCGCCCGGCTTGAGCGCGCCGACCAGCCGGTCCAGCACCAGCTCGGCATGCTCGATGCGCTCCAGCAGCAGCGTGCACTGCACGATGTCGAAGGAGCGCTGCGGCAGCGGTACCGTCCGCAGATCCCCGAGCGTGCACCGGGCCAGGGCCGGATGGCTGCCCAGCGCGGCCCGGGTGACCGGCTGATCGTCGTCCACGAGGCCGAAGCTGAGATCGGCGCCGGCCGCGCGCAGCCCGGCGGCGCCCAGGTCACCGGCGGCGGTGACCGCGCCCGCCAGCAGCACGGCGATCGGCTGCCCGAACCGCTCGCTCGCGTAGCCCTGCGCCCAGTGGCTGAACAGCGCCGTCTCCGGTGCCGCCCGCGCCTGCGCCGTGGGCTGGCCAGCCCGGGGCCGACGCGCCCGCGGCGGCCGGGGCTGGGCGTGACGCCCCTGGTCACGCGCAACATCGGGGCCGGCAGTGCCGCCCCCCGGAACACCGCTCACCGATGTCACAAACCCATAGCGTAGTCCCGTGGATGCGAATAGTCGTCGACCCGTCCGCGGGAATCCATGTCGCGGGCTCCGGCGGGCCGGCCGGGCCGGGTCCAAGAGGCCAGGCCCGGAACGTAAGCTAGAGGTATCCCGCGTGAGGGCTCCGGATCCCCGCTGCCCGCCAGCGCGGGCCTTTCGTGCTGCCTACCTCAGCCATTCGGGCTGACCCCAAGGACACCATGAGCCTCGCTGGACTGCTCAGCGTCATCGCCGCGGATCCCCAGCTGCAGCGCGCCCTGAGCCAGGGTGACGCTGACACTGACCTGGTCGCGCCACCCGCGCTCCGCCCCTTCCTGGCCGCCTCCATCGCCACCAGTCCCGCCGGCGGCGATTCCGCGGCCAGCCAGCCCCGGTTCGTCCTCGCGGTGACCGCGACCGCCCGCGAGGCGGACGACCTCACCAGCGCGCTGGGCTCGCTGCTGCCCGAGGGCAGCGTGGCCTGCCTCCCGGCCTGGGAGACCCTCCCGCACGAACGGCTGTCCCCTCGCTCGGACACGTCGGGACGGAGGCTCGCCGTGCTGCGCAGGCTGGCCCACCCCGACTCCGGCAGCACCCGGTCCGGGGCCATCACGGTGCTGGTCACCCCGGTGCGCAGCCTGCTCCAGCCGATGGTGAGCGGGCTCGGCGACCTGGAGCCGGTGGCGCTGCGCAGCGGCCAGGCCGCCGGCTTCGAGGAAGTCATCGCGCACCTGGTCGAGATCGGCTACGCCCGCACCGACCTGGTCGAGCATCGCGGCGAGATCGCGGTCCGCGGCGGCATCCTGGACGTGTTCCCGCCCACCGAGGAGCACCCGCTGCGGGTGGAGTTCTGGGGTGACACGGTCGAGGAGGTCCGGTACTTCCGCGCGGCCGACCAGCGCAGCCTGCACGCCGCCGCGGACGGGCTGTGGGCGCCGCCGTGCCGGGAACTGCTGCTCACCCCGGAGGTCCGGGAGCGGGCCAGGCGACTCGCGGAGGATCATCCCGGGCTGGCCGAAATTCTGGGCAAACTGGCCGACGGCATCGCGGTCGAGGGCATGGAGGCGTTCGCGCCGGTGCTCGCCGACCGGATGGAGCTGCTGCTCGACCACGTGCCCCCGGGCGGCCTGGTGCTGGCCTGCGATCCCGAGCGGATCTGGGCCCGGGCCGACGACCTGGTCCGGACCAGCCAGGAGTTCCTCCAGGCCTCGTGGGTGAACGCCGCCGCGGGCGGCCAGGCCCCCATCGACCTGGGTGCGGCCGCCTTCCAGCCGCTGCCCGAGGTCCGGGCGGCGGCCCGGCACCTGGGGATCGGCTGGTGGACGGTGACCCCGTTCAGCAGTGAGGATGGCTCCCTCACCAGCAGCACCGAGGACGCGGAGCCCGGGGCCGGGGACCGCGTTTCGCTGCTGATGCACGCCGCACCCGCGCCCGGCTACCGGGGCGAGACGGCGCGCGCCCTCGCGGACGTGCGCCAGTGGATCGCCGACGGCTGGCGGGTGGTGCTGGTCACCGAGGGCAACGGGCCCGCCCAGCGGCTGGCCGAGATGCTGCGCGGCGAGGAAATCGGGGCCCGCCTCGGCGACCTGGACGTGCCGCCCGAGCCGTCCGTGCCCTACGTCAGCACCGGGCTGATCGGGTCGGGGTTCACCTGGCCGTCGATCCAGCTCGCGGTGCTCACCGAGGAGGATCTGGCCGGGCAGCGGACGGCCAGCAAGGACATGCGGATGCCGACCCGGCGGCGGCCCGGCATCGACCCGCTGCAGCTCCAGACGGGCGACTACATCGTGCACGAGCAGCACGGCGTGGGCCGCTACCTGGAGATGACCAGCCGCAACATCCAGGGAGCCACCCGCGAGTACCTGCTCATCGAGTACGCGCCGGGCAAGCGCGGCCAGCCGCCGGACCGGCTCTATGTGCCCACCGACCAGCTCGACCAGGTCACCCGCTACGTTGGCGGGGAAGCACCGAGCCTGCACCGGCTGGGCGGGGCGGACTGGGCCAAGACCAAGGGCCGGGCCCGCAAGGCGGTCCGGCAGATCGCGGGCGAGCTGATCCGGCTGTACTCGGCGCGGATGGCCTCGCCCGGGCACGCGTTCGGCCCGGACACCCCGTGGCAGCGCGAGCTGGAGGACGCGTTCCCGTACGTGGAGACCCCCGACCAGCTGGGCGCCATCGACGAGGTCAAGCGGGACATGGAACGCTCCGCACCGATGGACCGGCTGATCTGCGGTGACGTCGGATATGGCAAGACCGAGATTGCGGTCCGCGCCGCGTTCAAGGCGGTCCAGGACGGCCAGCAGGTCGCCGTGCTGGTGCCGACCACGCTGCTGGCCCAGCAGCACCACGCCACGTTCAGCGAGCGGTTCGCACCGTTCCCGGTTACCGTGCGGATGCTGTCCCGGTTCTCCAGTGACGCCGAGGCGGCCCGGACCCGGGAGGAACTGACCGAGGGCAAGGTGGACGTGGTGGTCGGCACGCACCGGCTGCTGTCCCCGGACACCCGGTTCGCCCGGCTCGGGCTGGTCATCCTGGACGAGGAACAGCGGTTCGGGGTGGAGCACAAGGAGTACCTCAAGCGGATGCGCACCGAGGTTGACGTGCTGGCCATGTCGGCCACCCCGATCCCGCGCACGCTGGAGATGGGCATCGCCGGCATCCGCGAGATGTCCACCATCCTCACCCCGCCCGAGGAGCGCCATCCCGTGCTCACCCTGGTCGGGCCCTACGACGAGAAGCAGATCGGTGCGGCCATCCGGCGTGAGCTGCTCCGCGACGGCCAGGTCTTCTTCGTGCACAACCGGGTCAGCTCGATCAGCCGGGTGGCCGCCCGGCTGGCCGAACTGGTCCCGGAGGCCCGGGTCGCGGTCGCCCACGGCCAGATGAACGAGCACACGCTCGAGCAGATCATGAGCGGCTTCCTGGACCGCAAGTTCGACGTGCTGGTATCCACCACGATCATCGAATCGGGACTGGACATCCCCAACGCCAACACGCTGATCGTGGACCGCGCCGACGCCTACGGGCTGCCCCAGCTGCACCAGCTGCGCGGCCGGGTCGGGCGCGGCACCGAGCGCGGGTACGCCTACTTCCTGTACCCGCCGGAGGTGCCGCTGACCGAGACCGCGCACGAGCGGCTGGCCACCATCGCCCAGCACACCGAGGCGGGGGCGGGCATGTACGTGGCCCTGAAGGACCTGGAGATCCGCGGGGCGGGCAACCTGCTTGGCGGGGAGCAGTCCGGGCACATCGCCGGGGTCGGGTTCGACCTGTATGTGCGGATGATCGGCGAGGCGGTCAGCGAGCTGAAGGGCGACGGGCCCGCGGAGCGGCCCGAGGTCCGGGTCGAGCTGCCGGTCAACGCGCACATCCCGCACGACTACGTGCCCGGTGAGCGGCTGCGCCTGGAGGCCTACACCCGGATCGCCGCCATCGATTCCCCCGAGGACGCCGCGGAGGTCCGCGACGAGCTGGCGGACCGGTACGGGCCGCCCCCCGGGCCGGTGGCCAACCTGCTCGACGTGGCCCGGCTGCGGGCCCGGGCGCGGCGGGACGGGCTGACCGACATCGTCCAGCAGGGCACGTTCATCCGGTTCTCGCCGGCCGAGCTGCCTGACTCGCGGCAGGTCCGGGTCCAGCGGCTGTACCCGAAGACCGTGCTCAAGCCGGCCACCCGTAGCATGCTCGTACCGGTGCCCAGGGCAGGATCAGGCCGGCGCCCGGGACAGCCCGCCCCGCCGGGCGCCCCGCTGCTCCGGGACACCGAACTCCTGACCTGGTGCGGGCAGCTCATTGAGGCTGTTTTCGAGCCTGACGCACCGTGACACCTGAGGGATAGGAAAGGGACGCCGTCGTGCTCCGCACCCCCATCACCCTGACCGCCGCGGCGCTCGCCGCAGCGCTCGCGCTGTCCGCCTGCGGGTCCGTCCGGCTGGGCGCGGCGGCCGTCACGCACACGTCGCGGGTCCCCACGGCCACCGTGACGGCCGAGGTGGGCAACCTGGATGCCGCGTATAAGGCGGACAAGGCCAAGGTCCAGCTGCAGTTCCCGGCGTCCCAGATGCCGCAGCAGGTGCTCAGCTGGCTGCTCCGGTTCCAGGTCCGGGACAAGATGGCGGAGCGCTACCACCTGACCATCACCCGCGGCGAGGTGCAGCAGGCGCTCGCGTCCGCGGCCGCGCAGGCCAGGCAGAGCAAGGTCACGCTCACCGAGCTGGCCGTGGCCAACGGGGTGCCGCCGGACCAGCTGCCCGAGCTGGGCCGGTATGTCGCGATCCAGAACCAGCTGCTGAACCGGCTGGACGGCGGGAACCTGCCCACCGCCTCCGGGGCGCTGCAGGCCCTGGGCAACCAGTTCAACAAGTCCCAGTGCCGCGCGGCCAAGAGCATGGGTATCCAGGTCAACCCGCAGTTCGGGCAGCTCGACTACGGCCAGGTGTCGGTGGTCGCGGCGCCGAACAAGCTCGCCGCGGCCCCGGGAACCGCCTCCCCCAGCCCCACTGCGTCCGCCACGCCGAGCCCGCAGCTGACCCCGGCTTGCTAAGGCGCCCGGACCCGATCCCGTGACAGACCAGGCCGCTAACGGCCGTATCGCGCCAGGCCCGGGCGAGGGCCGGCGTCTGGTGCTGCTGGTGACCGCGCCCACGGTCCGGGCCGGGCTGCTGAGCTGGCCTGCCTGGCAGACGCTGGCCGGTGCCTCGCGGGTGCTGGCCCCGGCGGCCGATCACCCATTGCTGCCCGCCCTGGACGAGGCCGGGATCGGCTGGGAAGTCCTGCCGGGGGCGGGACCCGATGACCCGGGGCTGCTCACCCGGGCGGTGCAGGGGGAGCCAGGCACGGTCGTATGGCTGTGCCCGGCTGACCCGCCGGGCCGCCCGCCCGGCGTGACGCCGGGCCCGCTGGCGCTGGCCGCCGCGCTCGGCGGCCCCGGCGGCCCGGCCGGTACCGCGGTCGAGGTGCTCCACGGCTCCTCCGCGCTGCCCGGCGGGGAACTGCTCACCCTGGTGTCGGTGATGGACACGCTGCGCCGTAACTGCCCGTGGGACGCTAGGCAGACGCACGAGTCGCTGGCGCCCTACCTGATCGAGGAGTCCTACGAGGCGCTGGATGCCCTGGAGAGCGGCGACCGCGCGGCGCTGGGCGAGGAACTCGGAGACGTTCTGCTCCAGGTCATGTTCCACAGCCGGGTCGCCGCCGAGCGTACCGACGGCACCGGGTTCACCGTGGACGACGTGGCCGACGGCATCGTGGCCAAGCTGGTCCGGCGGCACCCGCACGTGTTCGGGGACGTGACCGTGTCCGGCGCGGACGAGGTGACCGCCAACTGGGATGCGATCAAGGCCGCCGAGCGGGCCACCGGCGACGGGCCCGGCTCGGCCCTGGACGGGGTGCCGTTCGGCCAGCCCGCGCTGGCCTTGGCCGCCCAGCTGCAGCGCCGCGCGGAACGGGCGGGCATCCCGCCGGATCTGGCCGTCCCCGGCGGTCCGCAGGAGGGCAGCCGCCTCGGGGCGGAGCTGTTCGAGCTGGTGGCCCAGGCCCGGGCGGCCGGCCTCGACCCCGAGCTTGAGCTGCGCGCGGCTGCCCGCCGCTACGCCGGCCAGGTGCGCCGCTGGGAACAGGACCGCGCTGACCTGGATCAGCCCGGCGACTGAGACCGTGACTGGTCGGCGTGGCCGGTGCCGACCCCCGCCGTGACTCCACTAGGCTCCATTACTGACAAAAGTCACCGAGCTTCAGGAGTCGTCGTGGCCTCGATCGAGGCGGTGCACGCCAGGCAGATTCTGGATTCCCGCGGAAACCCCACCCTCGAAGTCGAGGTCGCCCTGGACGATGGCTCGCTGGGCCGCGCCGCCGCCCCGAGCGGGGCGTCCACCGGCGCCTTCGAGGCGGTGGAACTCCGGGACGGCGGTGACGAGTACGGCGGTAAGGCGGTGACCAGGGCCGTCCAGGCCGTCATCGACGAGATCCAGCCCGAGCTGCTCGGCTACGACGCCGACGACCAGCGCATGATCGACCAGGCCATGATCGACCTGGACCGGACCCCGGACAAGTCGCGGGTGGGCGCGAACGCGATCACCGGCGTCAGCATGGCGGTGGCCAAGGCCGCCGCGCAGTCCGCGGGCCTGCCGCTGTTCCGCTACCTCGGCGGCCCGAACGCGTACCTGCTGCCGGTGCCGATGATGAACATCCTCAACGGCGGTGCGCACGCGGACAACAGTGTGGACATCCAGGAGTTCATGATCGCGCCGATCGGCGCGGCCACGTTCACCGAGGCCGTCCAGTGGGGCGCGGAGACCTACCATGCGCTGAAGTCCGTGCTGAAGCAGCACGGGCTGTCCACCGGCGTCGGGGACGAGGGGGGCTTCGCCCCGGACCTGGACAACAACCGCGCGGCCCTCGACCTGATCGTCGAGGCGATCGGCAAGGCCGGGTTCACCCCCGGCCTCGACGTCGCGCTGGCCATCGACGCCGCGGCCACCGAGTTCTACTCCGATGGCGCCTACCAGTTCGAGGGTTCGGCCCGGGACGCGGCCGCGATGACCCGCATCTACACCGAGTGGCTGGGCGCCTACCCGATCGTGTCGCTCGAGGATCCGCTGGCCGAAGAGGACTGGAACGGCTGGAAGGCGCTGACTGCGGCCGTGGGGGACCGGGTGCAGATCGTCGGGGACGACCTGTTCGTCACCAACCCGGAGCGTCTGCGCCGGGGCGTCGGCGAGCGCGCCGCGAACTCGCTGCTGGTCAAGGTGAACCAGATCGGGTCGATCACCGAGACGCTCGACGCGGTGGCACTGGCCCAGCGCAGCGGGTTCAGCTGCATGATCTCGCACCGCTCCGGTGAGACGGACGACACGACCATCGCCGATCTCGCGGTGGCGGTCAACGCGGGCCAGATCAAGTCGGGCGCACCGGCCCGCGGCGAGCGCGTCGCCAAGTACAACCAGCTGATGCGCATCGAGGAACTCCTCGACGACGCGGCCAGCTACGCGGGCGCGACCGCGTTCCCCCGCTGGACCGCGGCTGAGTGATGTCCGGCGCGCAGCCCCGGCGGCCGCCGCCGCCAGAACGAGCCCGGTTCACCAGCCGGGCGGCCGTCCTGGCGGTGGTCGTCTGCGCGATCGCGCTCAGCCTCGCGTACCCGGTGCGGGAGTACATCGCCCAGCGCCGCCAGATCGACCAGCTCCAGGCGCAGAGCGCGGCGACCACGGCCGAGCTCGCCCGGCTGCGGGCCGAGGCGCAGCGCCTCGGCGACCCGGCCTACATCGAGCAGCAGGCCCAGGACCGGCTGCACATGTGCCTGCCCGGAGCCAACTGCTACGTGATCATCGGCGGCCGGGTGGCCGGCCGGAGCTCCGCGGTCAGCGCGGCCGCGTCCACCCCCTGGTATGAGCGGTTGTGGCACTCGGTCCGCCAGGCGGACCAGGGGTCTCCGCATGCGTGATGACGCCGGGGTGGTCGCCGAGCAGCTCGGCCGCCCGCCCCGGGGACTGCGCGCGGTGGCGCACCGCTGCCCGTGCGGGCGGCCTGACGTGGTGGAGACGGCGCCTCGGCTGGACGACGGCACGCCCTTCCCCACCTTGTTCTACCTGACCTGCCCGCGGGCGGGCGCCGCGGTGAGCAGGCTGGAATCCGGCGGCCTGATGAGGGACATGCAGCAGCGGCTCGCCGCCGAGCCGGGCCTGCGCTCCGCGCAGCAGGCCGCGCACCAGGACTACCTGGACCGGCGCGCGGCGGCCGCGGCGGCTGCGGGGGTGGAGCCGCTGCCGCCCGGCACGCAGAGCGCGGGCGGCATGCCGGACCGGGTGAAATGCCTGCACGCGCTGGTCGCGCACGAGCTGGCCGTACCGGGGGCGAACCGACTGGGCCGGGAGGCGGCGGACGCGGCCGGGGATTGGTGGGTGCCAGGCCCGTGCGTCCCGTGAGCCCGCCTGGCCCTCCCGCCAGCGCTGCGGTGGGTGCCCCCGGGACGGCCCGGGTCGCGGCCATCGACTGCGGCACCAACTCGCTGCGGCTGCTGGTGGCGGACGTTGACCCGGGTGCGGGCCGGCTCACCGACGTGGACCGCCGGATGGAGATCGTCCGGCTGGGCCAGGGCGTGGACTCGACCGGGCGGCTGGCCCCCGAGGCGCTGGGGCGCACGCTGCGGGTGCTCAGCGGGTACGCGCGCATCATCGGGGACCTCTCGACCGAAGCGGTGCGGATGGTGGCGACCAGCGCCACCCGGGACGCGGCCAACGCGGCCGACTTCGTCCGGGGCGTCAAGGGCGTGCTCGGCCTCGAGCCGGAGGTGCTCAGCGGGGCAGAAGAGGCATACCTGTCGTTCGTCGGCGCCACCGCCGAGTTCGGCCCGGCGCGCAGTGATGGTCCGTACCTCGTCGTGGACATCGGCGGCGGCTCCACGGAGTTCGTGGTCGGCGGCGCGCAGGCCACCCGGGGGGCCGCCGGGGTCAGCGCGATATCGGTGGACATCGGCTGTGTCCGGCTGACCGAGCGCCACCTGCGGTCCGACCCGCCCCGGCCCGCCGAGATCAGCGCGGCGGCCGCGGATATCGACGCCGCCCTGGACCTGGTGGCGGCGTCCATCCCGGTCGCCGCCGCCCGGAGCCTGGTCGGCCTGGCTGGCTCGGTGACCACGGTTGCGGGCCTGGCCCTGGGGCTCGCCGAGTACGACTCAGCCCGGATCCACCACACCATCGTGCCCGTGGGCCAGGTCACCGCGCAGACCCGCAGGCTGCTGTCCCAGACCCGGGCCGAGCGGGCGGCGCTGGGGGTGATGCACCCGGGCCGGGCCGACGTGATCGCGGGCGGGGCCATGGTGCTGGAGGCGATCATGCGGCGGTTCGGTTTCGCGGAGGTACTGGCCAGCGAGCACGACATCCTGGACGGGATCGCCTGGGCCCTGGCCGCGGGCGGGCCGCGGTGAGTGAGCCGGGACCGGCCCGGCCGGGTTCCGGCTGGCCCGGTGACCCGGCCACCCCGGACACCCCGGTGGCGCACGATGCGGCCGAGGTCCGGGCGCTCGCGGGCGGGGCGGGCACCCTGGCCGAGCTGGTGGCCCGGCAATCCGTCTGCCGGGCCTGCCCCCGGCTGGTGGAGTGGCGCGAGCAGGTGGCGCAGGTGAAGCGTCGCGCGCACCTCACGGAGCCGTACTGGGGGCGGCCGATCGCGGGCTGGGGTGATGACCACGCCCGCATCGCGATCGTCGGCCTGGCCCCGGCGGCGCACGGCGGGAACCGGACCGGGCGGATCTTCACCGGGGACCGGAGCGGTGACGTGCTATTCGCCTCGCTGTACCGGTGCGGGCTGGCCGCCCAGCCGGACAGCGTCCGGGCCGGTGACGGCCAGCGGCTGCTGGACACCCGGATGGTCGCCGCGGTGCGCTGCGCGCCGCCGGTGAACAAGCCGACCGTGACCGAGCGCGACACCTGTGCGCCCTGGCTGACCGCGGAGATCGGCCGCCTGACCGGGGATCTGCGGGTCATCGTGGGCCTGGGCGGGTTCGCCTGGCAGGCGCTATGGCCGGTCCTGGCCGACTCCGGGTACGCGGTGCCCCGGCCCAGGCCGCGGTTCGGGCACGGGGTGGAAGTCACTCTCCCCCAGGGTGCCCGGCCCCAGGGTGCCCGGCCCCAGGGTGCCCAGCCCGGGCCGGTCCCCGGCCGCGAGGTCCTCCTGATCGGCTGTTATCACCCGAGTCAGCAGAACACGTTCACTGGCCGGGTCACCCCTGGCATGCTGGATTCGGTCTTCCAGCGAGCCCGCCGGATGGCAGGCTTGGGTGTGTCCCCGGGCGCGGAAGCGCCCGGTTACGCTCCGTAAGCAAACGCCGTCGAACGTAATCGAAATGGTTACGCTTTGCATTCGGCGTCCAAGTGAAAAAAGATATCTCCCCCGGGCGAAACAATCTGTATCAATTCGGCTGCCCGAGAGTCGGTCAGACGCTCCGGGGTATTATTACCCAGCCCCCGTAGCCCAAGGGAAGAGGCCGGCCCCCTAAAAGGGTCCCCAGTGTCGGTTCGACTCCGACCGGGGGCACTCATGCGCAGGTTCTCCCTGAGCTGCTCCTGACCTGGCCGGGAAGACCTGCTGGCCAAGGCATACGCGCTGTTCGCTTGTCGCACATGGTCCCGGGTATCGCGGCACTCAGTGCGAAAAAACCGCCATTCATGCCGATGCCGATCATGTTCACGGTCTTAAATCGCGACTCAGTAAATCTGGCCAAACCTGTCATGAGCAGCACGGTTGTTCCATCCGGAACTCCCGTTGTGCCGAGAGCAACCCAGCGCTGAATCGAGTTTGGCCACAGTTGCCCCATTGGCTCGGCGGACTGGCCTTTGATCGCGGCAACGGCACTGACCGAGCGTGCTGGCCGCGGCCACCGCGCCACCGGGACGGCCCAGCGCGGCGGACGGGACAGATGAGCCGCGGGGAACGGGAACGCCGCCTGGCCGGACCCGGAGCTGCGGTGCAGGACGGCTAGGTTGTCGTGCCGGGTACCGGGCGCTGCAATCGCGGCGATGTCCTGGCGGCCACGCTAGCCGCTGATGTCCGGGCCCGCCCGGGCGATGTCGATCCGGACCACGCACCGGCGGTCCCGCACCATGGCGGCCCGGTAGTCCTCCCAGTCCGGGTGCTCACCCGAGACGAGGCGGTAGTACTCGACCAGGAGCTCCATGGCCTCGGGCAGCGAGATGATCTCCACCTGGCCCTCGACCTGGACCCACGGGCCGAAGAAGGCGTCCGTGAACACGCACAGGGAGGCCACCGGGTTACGCCGCAGGTTCCTGACCTTGACCGCCGTCTCCCGGGTGCTGATGATCACCCGCCCGGCCTCGTCCAGCCCGCAGGTCACCGGGGACATCTGCGGGCGCCCATCGGCCCGGGCCGTCACCAGCACGGCCCGGTGGTTAGCGCGCAGGAACTCCCGGGCCCGGTCTGGCTGCATAGGTCAGGCGCTGTTCAGCCTGAGACGGCGGCGGAACTCATACTCGTGCACGATCGCGGAGGCGTAGCCGTGTGACAGGCCGTGCTCATCGGACAGCCAGTGGGCCCGTTCCTCACATCGGGAGAACGGGGGCCCGGATTCCAGCCGCATGAACCACTCTCGGAGTTCGCGCCCGGTCACCGCGGGGATCCGGGCGATGATGTTCTGGTGCATCTCCGGCGAGTGATTCAGGGACATGGCCACCTCCAGGGGCAGGCTGGTCTCCCTGTCGAGCCTGCACCACCGGTCGGCCCCTGACAACCCCCTGGCGTAAGCCTTCCGCAATGCCCCGGATAGTCCGGCCTCACCTGCGCTTTGCCCGGATGGGCCAGGAGTATGGCCTAGGAGAGCCGCTCCACGATCATGGCCATTCCCTGGCCGCCACCGACGCACATGGTCTCCAGGCCGTAGGTCTTGTCGTGGAACTGGAGGCTGTTCAGCAGCGTGGAGGTGATCCGGGCCCCGGTCATGCCGAACGGGTGCCCGACCGCGATGGCCCCGCCGTTCACGTTGAGCTTGTCGATGTCGATGCCGAGGTCGGTGTACGAGGGGATGACCTGGGCGGCGAACGCCTCGTTGATCTCGACGAGGTCGATATCGTCGATGGTCATCCCGGCCCGGTTCAGCGCCTGGCGCGAAGCCTCCACCGGCCCCAGCCCCATGATCTCCGGGGACAGCCCGGTCACGCCGGTCGAGACGATCCGGGCCAGCGGGGTGATGCCGAGCTGGGCCGCCTTGACGTCGCTCATGACCACGACCGCGGCCGCGCCGTCGTTGAGCGGGCAGCAGTTGCCCGCGGTGACGGTCCCGTCCGGGCGGAACACCGGCTTCAGGGTGGACACCTTCTCCAGGGTGGTCCCGGGCCGCGGGCCGTCGTCCGCGCTCACCACGGTCCCGCCCGGCAGGGTGACCGGCGTGATGTCCCGCTGCCAGAACCCGTTGGCCAGCGCCTTCTCGGCCAGGTTCTGCGAGCGGACGCCGAACTCGTCCTGGGCCGCCCGGGAAATCCCGCGCAGCTGGGCGACGTTCTCCGCGGTCTGGCCCATCGCGATGTACACGTCCGGGATCGCGGAGTCCTGCCGCGGGTCGTGCCAGGCCGGCACGCCGCCCGCCGCCAGCTGCCCCGACCGCGCCTCCGCGTCCGCGAACCGGGGGTTGTGCGTGTCCGGCCAGCTGTCGCTGCTGCCCGTGGCGAACCGGCTGACGCACTCCACGCCCGCCGAGATGAACGCGTCGCCCTCGCCGGCCTTGATGGCGTGGTAGGCCATCCGCGTGGTCTGCAGGGAGGAGGAGCAGTACCTGGTCACCGTGGTGCCGGGCAGGTTGTCATAGCCGAGGAGTACCGCGACCACGCGCGCGGCGTTGAAGCCCTGCTCGCCGCCGGGCAGGCCGCAGCCGAGCATGAGGTCATCGATGTCGTCCGGGCTGAGCTGCGGGACCTTGGCCAGGGCGGCGGAGACCAGCTGCACGGTGAGGTCGTCGGGGCGGATCGAGGTAAGCGATCCCTTGAAGGCCCGCCCGATGGGCGAGCGTGCGGTGGCGACGATAACTGCCTCGGGCATGGCGGGCTCCCTTGCTGCCGCGGCGAACGTGAGCAGGATCGGTCAGATTACTGACCAGTAGCTTAAACCAGTGCGGGGGTGTGTCTAATCCCAGGGTGCACGCTCGTGGGATAGCGTCAATGATCCGGTCCTCGAAGGATGGTTGGCGATGCAGGTCCATGAATCCCTGATCGAGCTGGTCGGGAACACCCCGCTGGTCAGGCTGCGCGCGGTGACGAAGCTCGTCGGCGGGGGCGAGGCCCCGGCCGTGCTGGCCAAGGTGGAGTACTTCAACCCGGGCGGATCGGTCAAGGACCGGATCGCGCTGCGGATGGTGGAGGCCGCGGAGGCATCCGGCGCCCTGCGCCCGGGTGGCACCATCGTGGAGCCCACCTCCGGCAACACCGGTGTCGGCCTGGCCATCGTGGCCGCGCAGAAGGGCTACCGGTGCGTGTTCGTCTGCCCGGACAAGGTCGGCCAGGAGAAGATCAGCGTGCTCCGGGCCTACGGCGCGGAGGTCGTGGTCTGCCCGGGCACGGTGTCCCCGGAGCACCCCGACTCCTACTATTCGGTGTCCAGCCGGCTGGCCCGGGAGACCCCGGGTGGCTGGAAGCCGGACCAGTACGCCAACCCGGAGAACCCGGCCTCGCACTACCACGCGACCGGCCCGGAGATCTGGGCCCAGACCGACGGCCGGGTCACCCACTTCGTGGCGGGCATCGGCACCGGCGGCACCATCACCGGGACGGGCCGGTATCTCAAGGAAGTCTCGGGCGGCCGGGTCCGGGTGATCGGGGCGGACCCCGAGGGCTCGGTGTACTCCGGCGGTACCGGCCGGCCCTACCTGGTCGAGGGGGTGGGCGAGGACATCTGGCCCGCCAACTACGACCCGGCCGTGTGCGACGAGGTGCTGGCGGTCGGCGACGCCGAGTCCTTCCTGATGACCCGCAGGCTGGCGCGGGAGGAAGCCCTGCTCACCGGCGGATCGTGCGGGCTGGCCGTGGCGGCCGCGCTGCGCGTGGCCGCGACCGCGGCCCCCGACGACGTGATCGTGGTGCTGCTCCCGGACACCGGCCGCGGCTACCTGGCGAAGATCTTCAACGACGAGTGGATGGCCGACTACGGCTTCCTCACCTCGGAGACCAAGGAACCCCGGGTCGCCGACGTACTGGGCCGCAAGCTTCCCGGGCTGCCGGAGTTCGTGCACGCCCACCCGGAGGAGACCGTATCGGCCGCCATCGGGCTGCTCCGGGAGTACAACGTCTCCCAGCTGCCGGTGATGAAGGAGGAGCCTCCGGTCATGGCGGCCGAGGTGGTCGGCTCCATCGTGGAGCGCGACCTGCTGGACGCGCTGGTCTCCGGCCGGGCCAAGCCCCACGACCCGGTCGAGGGGCACATGTCGGGGCCGCTGCCCATGGTGGGCTCGGGGGAGCCGGTCAGCCGGGCCGTGGGCGCGCTGGAAAAGGCGGGCGCCGCGGTGGTCCTCGTGGACGGCCGCCCGGCCGGCCTCATCACCCGGCAGGACGTGCTGACCTTCCTGGCCGCTACCCAGTGAGCGCTGCCCGTGAGTGCTAACCCAGTGAGCCGTAGTCAGTGAGGTGTGAAGCGTGACGATCAACTCCGGCGCCGGCCACGGCGGCTTCGAGACGCTGGCCATCCACGCGGGCCAGGAGCCCGACCCGCGGACCGGCGCGGTGGTCCCGCCCATCTACCAGGTGTCAACCTACAAGCAGGACGGCGTCGGCGGCCTGCGGGACGGCTATGAGTACTCGCGGTCCGCGAACCCCACCCGCCACGCCCTCGAGGAGTGCCTGGCCGCGCTGGAGGGCGGCAGCCGGGCGCTGGCGTTCGCATCCGGCCTGGCGGCCGAGGACTGCCTGCTCCGGGCGGTCTGCACACCCGGGGACCACGTGGTCATCCCGGACGACGCGTACGGCGGCACGTTCCGGCTGATGGCCCGGGTCTTCGCCGAGTGGGGAGTCAGCTACCGGCCGGTGCCGGTCAGCGACATCGCGGCGGTGCGGGACGCCCTGGCCGAGCGCCCCTCCCGGGTGCTGTGGGCCGAGACGCCGACCAACCCGCTGCTGTCGATCGCGGACATTGCCGCCCTGGCGGACGTCGCGCACCAGGCGGGCGCGCTGCTGATGGTAGACAACACGTTCGCGTCCCCGTACCTGCAGCAGCCGCTCGCGCTCGGGGCGGACGCGGTGGTCCACTCCACCACGAAGTACCTCGGCGGTCACTCCGACGTGGTCGGCGGGGCGGTGGTGGTGGCCGACCAGGCGCTCGGCGAGCGGCTCGCATTCCTGCAGAACGCCACGGGGGCGGTGGCCGGCCCGTTCGACGCGTGGCTGACGCTGCGCGGCGTCAAGACCCTGGCCGTCCGGATGGACCAGCACTCACGGAACGCGGCGCGGGTGGCGGACATGCTGACCCGGCACCCGGCGGTGATCGAGGTGCACTACCCGGGGCTGCCCGGGCACCCGGGCCACGAGGTGGCCGCCAAGCAGATGCGGGACTTCGGCGGGATGGTGTCGTTCCGGGTCCGGGGCGGCGCGGAGGCCGCCGTCGCGGCCTGCGGCCGGACCCGGCTGTTCACGCTGGGGGAGTCGCTGGGCGGGGTGGAGTCGCTGGTCGAGCACCCGGCCCGGATGACGCACGCATCGGCGGCCGGCTCGCCGCTGGAGGTGCCGGACGACCTGATCAGGCTGTCGGTCGGCATCGAGACCGGGGAAGACCTCCTGGAAGACCTGCGCCAGGCGCTCGCCGGGATCTAGCGCTCAGGCCTCCAGCTACCTCAGGGCCTCCAGACCATCAGCACCAGGATGACCAGCCAGATGAGGCTGACCACGCCGGCCAGCGAGGCGATCCGGCCGCGCTCCACCGTGGCCACGTGAATCCGGGTCGCGGTGGCCGTCGAGGCCGGGACCGGCGCAGGCTCCACGTCCGCCGCGGTCGGCTCCGGGCTCCCCCCGGCGGCGGACTCCGCCGCCGGAGCGCCGGGCGCGGGTGCCGTCACGGCCGGCGCAGCCACCGCGGGCGCCTCACCGGCCGCGGCCAGGCTGCTCTCGACGGCGACGATGGCCTTGTGCTGGTCCCGCATGATGAGCAGGAGCAGGACCAGGGCCACCACGAACAGGGTCATCGACGCGGTCACCCATGTCTTGGTCATGTCGTGCAGGGACTGGCCCGCGATGATGCCGAAGAGCAGCACGCCGAGCGACGCCGCACCGAAGATCCGGGTCATCCGGGACAGGTAGCGGAGCACGCCCACGTTGCGGGCCCGGATATAACGCGGGGTGGACATGGTCGCGATCGTGACCGGGCCAATAGCGAAAATGACGAAAGCGATATGGAACCACACCAGCAGCCGGTCGCTAAAAGACATGCCACGATCCTAGGGGCGGGGCCGTCCCCGGCCGGGCCGGGGACGGCCCCGTGCGTAAATCGTGACCAGCGGCGGGAGTTAGCTACGGGCCTTCCGGCCGCCCATGCCGAGCCACCAGGCCCCGCCCAGCAGGACCAGGCCCACGACCAGGGCGACGCCCGCCCGGAGCGGGTGGTGACCGGTAGAACCGTTGATGTGGCCCGGGATGAAGCTGGGCAGTGAACCGGCCGCGGTCACCAGGTAGATCACGGCCAGGATGACCAGCAGAATGCCGACGATGGCGAGAATCAGGGCGCCGATGCGCTTCCCCGAAGAGCGCGTGCCTGATTCGGTGACAGTACTCACGAGATCCTCCTAGAGATATGCAGGCCTGGCCAGCTGCCACCCCTTCGGCCCGCCCATAGCTGTAACGGCCGAACGCTACTACGAGATCCCAGTGTCTGCGGCAGGTCCCAAAAGCCCCAAAGCAAAATCTATCCCTGGGTTTCGGTCCGTCCCGGGCCCCGTGCTTTCCGAGCGTACGCCGGAAAGGCTAACCAGGGGGCTCGCTGCCGGCCCGCCCGCTGCCGGCGCGCCTCGGTACTGGCCCCGGCGCGCTGCCGGCGCGCCACGCTGCTGGCCCGGCGCGCTGCCGGCGCGCCACGCTGCTGGCCCGGCGCGCTACCGGCGCGCCTCCCGGCGGGTCCGCAGGAAGTCACGGACCACGAACTCGCCGAGCCGTTCCGGCACTGCGTGCAGGACCCGGCCGCCGTTGCGCCGGGCCACCTCGTTCACGAAGTCGGTCAGCCGCTCATCCTCGGCCAGCATGAACACGTTCAGCGACGCGTGCCGCCGGGTCATCTTGTCCACCTCGGCCAGGGTCAGCTGGATGGTCTCCGGCGCGGGAGGCCAGTCGAACCAGGACCGCCCGTCCCGGCGCAGGTGCGCGGTAGGCTCGCCGTCGGTCACGATCAGCACCACCGGGTCGTCCTCGGGACGCCGGTCCAGGTAGCGGCCGGCCAGCACCAGTGCGTGGTGCAGGTTGGTGCCCTGCACCATGTCCCAGCCGAGCCCGGCCAGGTCGGTCTCGCGCAGCTCCCGGGCGTAGTTGGAAAACCCGATGACCTGGATGGAGTCCTGCGGGAACCGGCTGCGCACCAGCGCGTGCAGGGCCAGCGCGGTCTGCTTGGCCGCGCCCCAGGTGCCGCGCAGCGCCATCGAGTAGGACAGGTCCACCAGCAGGCACACGGCCGCGGACGCGCGCCGCTGCGTCTCCCCGACCTCGAAGTCACGGCCGGACAGCCGGACGCTCGGCGACTCGCCCGGGCGGAACGTTCCGGCCTCCCGCAGCAGCGCGTTGCGCACGGTGGCCGGCGCGTCGATGGCCTGCTCGTCGCCGAACTGCCAGCGGCGGGTGGCGCCGGTGTACTCGCCGGCCTGCCCGGCGTCCCGCTGCTCGTGGTCGCCGTAGCCGCCCTCGGGCAGGTCCGCGAAGACCCGCCGCAGCGCGGTCTCGCCCAGCCGGCGGACCGCCTTCGGGGTGAGCTCGAGCTGGCCCGCGTTGCGCTGCAGGTAACCCTGGTTCTCCAGCTCGCGCTCGGTCTGCCGGAGGGCCTCCATGTCGTCCACGGCCTGGCGGCCCAGCGCCCGCCGGATCGCCGCCTCGTCGATGTCGTCCAGGCGCGCCCCAGGGTAGTCCTGGCGCAGCTCCGACTCCAGGTCGGCGAGGTCGGCCAGGTCGGCCAGGGCGCTGGTGGCGTCGCTCAGGCCGAGCGGCTCGTCACCGGTCATCGGGTCGCCCCACGAAGCCGCCATGTCCATCTCCGGCCGCCGGGCACGCAGCGCGTCGGACAGCCGGGACATCTCCGCGGCCAGCCCGGCGTCCTGCAGCGTCTGCTCCATCAGCGCGGCCAGCTCGTCGCGCTGCCCCTCGGTGAGCGAGCCAAGCAGGCGCTGGGCCGCGGTGGCCCGGCGCACGAGCGCGTCGACCAGCTCCTCTAGGTCGGCCGGGTTCTCCGGGAACATGTCACCGTAGCGGTCCATGAAGCCGTCGAAGTCCGCCTGGGTGTGCTCGCCCCGGGCGTCCGCCTCCAGCATCTGGTTGAGGTCGGCCATCATGTCCTTGACCCGCTGCATGGCCTCCGGGTCGGGCTGCTGGAGAACCTCCTTCATGCCGCGGAACTGGCTGTCCAGCACCTCGCTGCGGAGCAGGTCCTTGAGCCGCTCGAACGTCTCCCCGGCGGCCTGGCTGCGCCAGTTGTAGTCGGCCAGCCTGCGGATGGCCTGCGCGGTGTCCGACGGCAGCCCGTCCAGCTCGTCCTCGCGCATCCGGGCCTCGTCGCTGGGATCGGGGAACAGCTCGGCCCGCTCCTGGCCCACCGCCGTGTCGAGCAGCGCCCGCGCTTCCTCCAGGATCCCGTCCAGCCGGCCGCGGCCGCGGATCTCCTGCTGCCGGTCGCGGACCCGGCGCAGCAGGTCGTCCAGGCCACGGCGGCCGCTCACCCCGCGGCGGAGAAGGTCGCGGAGGGCGCTCGACGGGTCGGCCCCGTCCAGCACCGCGTCGCCCAGCTCGTCCAGGGCGCCGCGCGCGTCGAACGGGGGCGCCAGTGGATCGGGCCCGTCCTGGTACTCGCCATACCGGTAGCCACTCACTGCGCTACCTACCTTTCACTGGGTTGACCCCGGGCGTGAGCCAGCCGGCCTCAGGTCCGGTAGACCGCACTGCCATCGATCACGTCCTTGGACAGCCGCCGCATCAGGTAGAGGCCCTCCAGCGCGAACTCCAGCGCCGCGGCGGCCTCGCCGAACGACTCGCCGCCGTCCATGCCCAGCCGGTCCATGATCCGGGCCAGGCCGGGGACCTCGCCGATCCGGTTCAGCAGCGTGGCCGCGGGCACCAGGTCGCCGGTCTCCACCGAGCCGCCTTCCTCGAACGTGGCCAGCAGCCCGCTCAGGTCGGCGCTGCCCAGCCGGGACCGGAACGTGTCCGCGATGGCCCGGCGCAGGAGGTGGTCGAGCACCTCGGTCTCCCGGCCTTCCTCGCTGACCTCGAACTCGACCTTGCCGCGCAGGCTGCCCACGATCGGCGGCAGGTCGCAGATCCGGGCCACCGGCTGCGCCTCCCCGGTGAGCGCGGCCCGGCGGACCGCGGATGCGGCCACCGACTCGGCCGCGGCGATCGCGAACCGGGCCGACACGCCGGACCGGGAGTCCACCGCGGGCGAGGACCGGACCAGCCGGGTGAAGCGCGCGATGACCTCGACCAGGTGCTCGGGCAGGTCCGCGCCGGGGTCCGCGCCGTCCCAGGCGACCAGCGCCTCCTGCTGGGTCAGCGCGAGTTCCTCGTCCAGCGTGAGCGGGTAGTGGGTGCGGATCTCGGCGCCGAAACGGTCCTTCAGCGGGGTGATGATCCGGCCCCGGTTGGTGTAGTCCTCCGGGTTGGCGCTGGCCACCAGGACCAGGTCCAGAGGCAGCCGCAGCGCGTAGCCACGGACGCCGATGTCCCGCTCCTCCAGCACGTTGAGCAGTGCGACCTGGATCCGCTCAGCCAGGTCAGGAAGTTCGTTGAGGCAGAAGATGCCGCGGTTGGTCCGCGGTACCAGGCCGAAGTGAATCGTCTCCGGGTCGCCCAGGGTCCGGCCCTCGGCCACCTTGACCGGGTCGATGTCGCCGATCAGGTCACCCACGCTGGTGTCCGGGGTAGCCAGCTTCTCGCCGTAGCGCTGGCTGCGGTGCCGCCACGTGACCGGCAGGTCGTCGCCCTGCTCCGCGGCCAGGCGCTGGCACCGGGCGCAGACTGGCTGGTAGGGGTGGTCGTTGATCTCACAGCCCGCGACCGCGGGCGTCCACTCGTCGAGCAGGACCGACAGGGTCCTGATCAGGCGCGTCTTTCCCTGGCCGCGCTCGCCCAGCAGGATCGTGTCGTGGCCGGCCAGCAGGGCCCGCTCCACGTGCGGGAGCACGGTCTGGTCGAACCCGACGATGCCGGGAAATCTCTCCTCGCCGGCGCGCATCCTGGCCAGCAGGTTGCGCCGGATCTCCTCTTTTATGGTCTCGAACTCGTGCCCGCTGGCGCGCAGCTCGCCGAGGGTGGTGGCGGCGGGGCGGGGCGGGGTTCCGTCGGCTGCATGAGTCTCGTTGTCTGGCTGCACGCTTTCGACAATACGTGCCCGCCAGCGGATCCCGCTCAGCGACCACGTGCCCGCCGGCGGATCCGCTCGGCGACTAGATCCCCGTCGGGAGCGCCCGCATCTCCTCCTGGGTGCGAGACTGCAGGCATGGCGATGACCTCCCCCTCCGTGAGCGCCGGCGACGTGGCCAGCGCCCGCGAGATTCTCCGCGAGATCCTGCCGCCCACCCCGCTGCTGCACTCCCGGGTGCTGTCCGAGCGGGCCGGCGGCCCCGTGTTCCTCAAATGCGAGAACCTGCAGCGCACGGGGTCATTCAAGGCCCGCGGCGGGTACCTGCGGATCTCCCGGCTCAGCGAGGAGGAGCGGGCCCGCGGCGTCGTGGCGGCCAGCGCCGGGAACCACGCCCAGGGTGTGGCGTTCGCGGCCGCCCTGCTCGGCGTGAAGGCGACCGTGATCATGCCGGAAGGCGCCCAGCTGCCCAAGATGGAGGCGACTCGCGGCTACGGGGCGGACATCATCACCCACGGCGAGACCGTGGACGACGCGCTGGACTACGCGCGCGAATACGTGGCCGAACGCGGCGGGGTGCTCATCCACCCGTTCGATCACCCGGATATCGTCGCGGGCCAGGGCACCCTGGGCCTGGAAATCCTGGATCAGTGCCCGCAGGTGAAGACGATCGCGATCCCGGTCGGCGGGGGCGGCCTGGCCGCCGGGGTCACGGTCGCGGTCAAGGGCGCGGATCCGTCGGTATCCGTGGTCGGGGTCCAGGCTGAGGCGGTCGCGGCCTACCCGGCGTCACTGGCGGCCGGCCACCCGGTCCGGGTCCAGCCCGGCTCGACCATGGCCGACGGCATCGCGGTCTGCCTGCCCGGGGACATCCCGTTCGGGATCCTCTCCGGGTTCGGCGTTCACGTGCTGACCGTGTCCGAGGAAAGCCTGTCCCGGGCGCTGCTGCTGTGCCTGGAGCGCGCCAAGCAGGTGGTCGAGCCGGCCGGGGCGGCCGCCGTGGCCGGGCTGATGGAGAACGCCGGCATGTTCGAGCCGCCGGTGGTGGCCGTGCTGTCCGGCGGCAACATTGACCCGCTGCTGCTGGCCAAGGTGCTGCGGCACGGACTGGCCGCGGCCGGCCGCTACCTGACGTTCCGGTGCCGGATCCCGGACCGCCCCGGCGCGCTGGCCAGCCTGCTCGGCGCCGTGGCCGGCCTGGGTGCGAACGTGCTCGACGTGATGCACGAACGGGTCACGCCGCGGCTGCGGGTGGACGAGGTCGAGGTGCTGCTCCAGGTCGAGACGCGCGGCCCGGCGCACTGCGACGACGTGATCAGCGAGCTCCGCCAGGCGGGCTATCACCTGATGTTCCGGTGACGGGCCGCCCGGCGCCCGCGCTTACAGGTTGCCCCGGCGGGCCTGTTCCCGCTCGATCGCCTCGAACAGGGCCTTGAAGTTGCCCTTGCCGAATCCGTCCGAGCCGTGCCGCTCGATCACTTCGAAGAACACCGTGGGCCGGTCCTGCACCGGCTTGGTGAAGATCTGCAGCAGGTAGCCGTCCTCGTCCCGGTCGACCAGGAGGCGCAGCTCGCGGAGCGTGTCCAGGGCCACCCGCGTCTCGCCGGCCCACTCGCCGAGTGTGTCGTAGTAACTGTCCGGCGTGCTCAGGAACTCCACCCCGGCCGCCGTCATGGCCCGCACCGTGTCCACGATGTCGTCGCACGTCAGCGCGATGTGCTGGACGCCGGGGCCGCCGAAGAACTCCAGGTACTCGTCGATCTGGGACTTCTTCTTGCCCGCCGCGGGCTCGTTGATCGGGAACTTGACCGTCCGGGAGCCGTCCGCGACCACCTTGCTCATCAGCGCGGAGTACTCGGTGGCGATGTCGTCGCCGACGAACTCCTTCATGTTGGTGAAGCCCATGACGCGCTGGTAGAAGCCCACCCACTCGTCCATCCGGCCCAGTTCCACGTTGCCGACGCAGTGGTCGATCGCGGTGAACAGCGGCCGGGCCGGCGGGGCCACGATGGGCTCGGCCGCGGCGAACCCGGGCAGGTACGGGCCGCTGTAGGAGGACCGCTCCACCAGCGTGTGCTGGGTGTCCCCGTAGGTGGCGATGGTGGCCAGCACCACCTTGCCCCAGGTGTCCTCGACGACCCGCGGCTCGGCCAGCCCGCGTGCGCCGCGGCTGGTGGCGTACTCGTAGGCGGCCTCCGCGGACTGCACCCCGAGGGCCAGGTCGATCACCCCGTCGCCGTGCCGCGCGTGATGGCGGGCCAGCGCCGTGCCGGGCCGCAGCGCGCCGCGCAGCACGAACCGCGCCTGACCGGACTCCAGCACGTAGGCAGCCTCGTCGCGGCACCCGGTCTCGGGGCCGCGGTAGGCGACGCAGCGCATCCCGAACGCCGACGAGTAGTAGTGCGCGGCCTGCCGTGCGTTGCCCACGGCGAAGACGACCGCGTCCATGCCGGTGACCGGGAACTCGTCGGTCCCGGCGGTGGATGGGACCTGGCTGCTGGCGGTCATCGCACGCTCCCAGTGCTCGCTGTCTTTTCCAGCAGCATCAGCCGCGCACCGCAGACTGTGCAACACTGAGTTAATTTGCTAGTCACTTTGTACATTCGACACCGGTCTCTTCGGAGATATCTGTACACCCTGTGCGGGATGTGCCCGCGCGGCTAGTGCGACCGGAGGTGCAGGGTGGTGATCGACCATCTGGACGCGCGGCTCATCGGCCTGCTGGCCGACGAGCCGCGCGTCGGCGTGCTGGAGGCCTCGCGGCGGCTCGGCGTGGCCCGCGGCACGGTCCAGGCGCGGCTGGACCGGCTGCACGCGAGCGGCGTGATCACCGGGTACGGCCCGGACGTGGACCCGGTGGCGCTGGGCCACGGCGTGACCGCGTTCGTCACGCTGGAGATCCGCCAGCCGGGTGGGCACGACCCGGTGGCCGGGCGGCTGGCCGCGATCCCGGAGGTGCTGGAGGCGCACACGATCACCGGGTCCAGCGACATGCTGTGCCGGGTCGTCGCCCGCACCAACGCCGACCTGCAGCGGGTCATCGACGCGATCGTGGACGTGGCCGGGGTGGAACGGGCGTCCACGGTGATCGCGCTGGCCACGCCGCTGCCGTACCGGGTGCTGCCGCTCGTGCGGTCGGTGGGCAAGGAGCCGCGTTAACCTGCCGTCGCCGGGGCCGCGGGCGGCGTGACCCCCGCCAGCTCGCACGCCGTTTCCAGCACGATGTCGTGCAGTTCGCCCGGGGCGCTGGCGTCCTCGTCGAACAGCAGGCAGGACAGCCCGACCGAGACCACGGCCACCGACGCCCGGACCCGGTCCCGCAGCGGGGCGCCAGGCCCGGCGAGCAGGTCACGCAGGGTCTCGAACTGGGTCCGGAACAGCCGCTTGCGGTCCTCCTGGCCCTCGGTCATCAGGTGGTGCACGGCGGCCTGGTTCTGTTCCAGGAACCGCAGCACGGGCAGGCGGCGGCCGACGATGACGCTGTAGCGGTCGAGCAGGAGGGCCTGGTTCTCGCTGGTCCGGGGCTGGGCGGTGCCCCAGGCGATGAGCGCGTCCAGCTCGGTCACGTAGTCCTCAGTGAAGCTCCGGACGATGTCCTCTTTGGACTTGAAGTGGTAGTAGAGGGCGGCCTTGGTGACGCTGAGCCGTTCCGCGATCTCACGCAGCGAGGTTTTCTCGTAGCCCTGCTCCGCGAACAGCTCGAGGGCCACGGACTGGATCCGCTCCCGGGTGTCACCCCGTGCGCGCCGCCCGGCCGGCTGGCCAGCCTCGTCGTCCATCGTCCGTCCGCCCCGCTTACTGGCCGGTGCGCTCGCCGGCTGACCGCTAAACTTACTTGACGCCCGGTTAGTGGGCGTCCTAGCCTGTGCTCCATGCTAGCCGGTCGGCAAGTAAGTGGTTAGCACCGGATGTCAGTCACCGGGTAACTAGCCACCGGGCACGCCATCATCCATGGGGTCGGCATGACAGACACGCAAGCCGCTGCGACGGCGCCGGGCGCCAGCCCTGATTCCGGGACGCGAATGCGCCGCGAGGTGCTGGTGGTTCTGCCGGGGCTGCTCCTGGCCATCATGCTGGCCATGCTCGACCAGCTGATCGTCGGCACGGCGCTGCCCCGCATCGTGGGCAGCCTGGGCGGGGTCGCGCACTTGTCCTGGGTGGTCACCGCCTACGTCCTCGCGTCGACCATCACCACCCCGCTGTACGGGAAGCTCGGGGACATGTACGGCCGGAAGAGGCTGTTCATGGCGGCCATCGTGCTGTTCCTGGCGGGGTCCGCGGCGGCCGGGCTGTCCCAGACGATGGCCCAGCTCATCGCGTTCCGGGCCATCCAGGGACTCGGTGCGGGCGGCCTGATGGTCAGCGCCATCGCGATCATCGGTGACCTGGTCTCGCCCCGCGAGCGGGGCCAGTACATGGGCTACATCATGGCCGTGATGATGGTCGCCACCATCGGCGGCCCGCTGCTGGGCGGCTGGATCACCGACAGCTTCTCCTGGCGCTGGATCTTCTACATCAACCTCCCGCTCGGCGGCGTGGCCCTCGCCTACCTGGCCGCGACCCTGCACCTGCCCCGGCGGCGGGTCAAGCACCGGGTGGACTACCTGGGCGCGCTAGTGCTGGCCGTGGCGACCACCGCGATCGTGCTCGTCTCCACCTGGGGCGGCAGCCAGTACGCCTGGGCGTCGCCGCAGATCCTGGGCCTGGGCACGGTGGCCGTGGTGACCGTGGCCCTGTTCATCATCATCGAGGCGCGCGCGGCCGAGCCGATCCTGCCGCTGCACGTGTTCCGCAACCGGAACTTCTCGCTGGTCACCGGGCTCAGCTTCCTGGCCGGGCTGGCCATGTTCGGCGCGATCACGTTCCTGCCGCTGTACCAGCAGACCGTGCAGGGCGCCTCGCCGACCATCAGCGGCCTGCTGCTCACGCCCATGATGGTCGGCGTGATGATCACCTCGCTGATCGCCGGCCAGATCACCACGCGGACCGGCCGGTACAAGGCCCTCCCCATCCTGGGCGCGGCCGGCATGACCATCGGCATGTGGCTCCTGTCCCTGCTCGGAGTGAACACCAGCCGCGTTACCTCCGGCCTGTACATGGTGGTGCTGGGGCTCGGCATGGGTTTCCTCATGCAGATGACCACGCTGATCGCGCAGAACAGCGTGGAGCCCCGCGACATCGGGGTAGCCAGCAGCTCGCGGCTGTTCTTCCAGCAGATCGGCGGCTCGATCGGGGTGTCGGCGTTCGGCGCCATCTTCGCCCGGCGGCTGACCGGGGCGCTGACCTCGGTGTCGCCCGGGGTGCACCTGTCCGCCAGCGGCGGCCAGTTCGATCCGGCCACGGTCCGGGCGCTGCCCGCGGCCATCCAGCACGACGTGTACCACGCGATCACGTACGCGATCCACGGCGTGTTCCTGTGGGCCATCCCGGCGAGCGCGCTGGCCTTCGTGCTGGCGTGGTTCATCAAGGAGGTGCCGCTGCGCGGCCGCGCCACCCCGGGGGAGGCCGAGACTCCGGCCCCCGAGCTCGTCGGGGGCGCCTAACCCCGGTGCGCGATAGCCGCTGCACAACAGCGGCGCGGTGCACCGTGTGCGGGATGACGCGCACAATGCACCGCGCTGATGCGTCCCGGCCGTTAGCCGCCGATGTAGGGGACGGCCTCCAGGATCTCAACCTTGGCCGACCGGCCATTCGGCAGCTGGTAGGTGGCCGAGTCACCGATCTTCTTGCCGTTGATCGCGCTGCCCAGGGGCGAGCGCGGCGAGTAGACATCGATCGGCGCCCCGCTTTCCTCCCGGGAGGCCAGCAGGAAGGTCACCTCATCGTCGTCGCCGTCGAACCGGATGGTCACGGTCATCCCCGGCCCGACCACTCCGTCCGTCCGCGGCGGCTCACCCACCCGGGCGTGCTGGATAATGTGCGCGAGCTGGATGATGCGGCCCTCGATCTTGCCCTGCTCTTCCTTGGCGGCGTGGTAGCCGCCGTTCTCACGCAGGTCACCCTCGTCCCGGGCGGCTTCGATCTTTTTGGCGATGTCGACCCGCCCCGGCCCCGAGAGGTAGTCCAGCTCTGTCTTGAGCCGGTCGTATGCCTCCTGGGTGAGCCAGGTGAGGCTGTCGTTGTTCGTCTCGGTCACGGGTACTCCTTGCCTGCAGTGCGGACACTCGGATCCGCGTGAGCCGTGCGCGGCTCCTCGGGGGTAATCCTTCGAGGCTAACAAGGCCTGACAAGTCCGTCGCCCCGGCCGAGTTCCGGGTGTCCCAGGCCTGACGCCGCCGCGTCATCAGAGCCCGCCACTATACGGGAATGTCGTCGCAGGGCCAGCGCGTTGTCCTGCACAATGTTCTGTCGGCGAGGCGCTGCCCCGGATGCACCAGCCGGGTAAGCCCAGCCGGGTAAGCAGGGCGCCGGCTCCTATTGACTTCTTCATGGTCCCGAGGGGAATTCGCTTGTCTGCCGCCACGAATGATCCGGTGGTCCCGCCGTCCGAGCCGTTGCGGCTTATGGCCGTGCACGCGCACCCGGACGACGAGTCGAGCAAGGGTGCCGCCACCATGGCCCGCTACGTCCGCGAAGGCGCGGAGGTCATGGTGGCCACGCTGACCGGCGGTGAGCGCGGGGACATCCTGAATAAGGCCATGGAGCGGCCCGACGTGCGGGAAAACCTGCCCCGAATCCGGCGTGAGGAGATGGCCCGGGCCCGCGAGATCCTCGGCGTGCGCCAGCAATTCCTCGGATTCGTCGATTCGGGCCTGCCCGAGGGGGATCCGCTGCCCCCGTTGCCGGAGGGTTGTTTCGCGCTGCAGCCCCTCGAGGTGGCGGCTGAGCCTTTGGTGCGCGCCGTCCGCGAATTCCGGCCGCACGTGATCCTGACCTATGACGAAGAGGGCGGCTACCCGCACCCGGACCACATCAAGACGCATGCGGTCGCGGTGGAGGCGTTCGAGGCCGCCGCGGACCCGGACCGGTACCCGGGGACAGGGGATCCCTGGCAGCCGCTCAAGTTGTACTACTTCGCCACGTTCCACAAGGACCGGATCACCGCGCTGCACGAGGAGATGCTGGGCCGGGGCCTGGAGTCGCCGTACGCCGACTGGTTCAAGCGCTGGGACGAGCGGGCTTCGGACCGCAAGCCGGTGGAGATCACCAGCCGGGTCCAGTGCGCCGACTACTTCCCGGTCCGGGATCAGGCGCTGCTCGCCCACGCCACCCAGATCGACCCGGAGAGCTCGTGGTTCGCCTGCCCGGTGGAGGTGCAGCGCGCGGCCTGGCCGACCGAGGACTACCATCTAGCCAGGTCGGTAGTGGACACCGAGTTCCCCGAGGACGACCTGTTCGCGGGGCTGCGGGAGAGGGTGAGCCGGTGAGCGTGGCCGCGTCGAGTACCGCCAGCCAGGTGTACCCCGGGCTGTTCGGGTTCCTCGTGGTCGCGGGCATGGGTCTCGCCCTGTTCTTCCTGTTCCGCTCGCTGAACAAGCAGCTGCACAAGATCGCCCCGGGCCAGCCGTCGAGTGCGCCGCCCGGCCGGTCCCGGCCGCCGCGCCCCGGCCTCGCGGCCTACCGGGCCATGCAGGCGAAGGCGGAGAATCAGCCGGGCAGCACGGACGCCGGTGATCAGTCACAGTCCACCGGGTCGTAGGCCGGCGGATCAGCTAGAGCGCAGAGCGCACCGGCCGGTAGGCCGGTGGATCAGCGAGAGAGTTCCACGCCGTAAGCCAGCAGGGTGAACCCCGGCACCGGATCCCAGTCCCGCTCGGGCAGCCGGCGGAACCCGGCCTCGGTGTAGAGATGCTGGGCCGCGAGCATGGTCGCCTGGGTGGACAGCAGCAGATGACGCACGCCGCAGGCCCGGGCCCGGTCGGCGACCGCCCGGAGCAGGACCCGCCCCACGCCGCGCCCCCGCGCCTCGGGGGCCACCGCCAGCGCCCTGATCTCAGCCTCATCCGGCTCCCGCACCACGTGTCCCGCGTGGGGCGGCAGCTGCAGCATGACGGTCCCCAGGATCCTGGGCGCCTCACCGCCTTCGCCCTGGTTGCCGACCGCAACCAGTATCTGGCCGCTCCCGTCGTTGCCCAGGGTGCGCAGCGTCTCGCCGTAGTGGGAGGCGTCGGACAGGAACCCGCCCGCCTCGTAGGCCGTTACCCGCAGGTCGCCGATCTCGGCCAGCTCGGCGGGGCGGGCGTCGCGCACGGTCACGGCCGGGGGCGCCTGACCCGGCTGCGGCGCCGGTACTGGGTTACCAGCCGTCTCTGACACAGGGTTTCGCACTGGGTTTTGCGGCACTGGGGCACACCGTTCTATGGGGCAACATCCGCACTCTACCTAGGCGGCCACCGGGCGCATGAGCAGGCCGGCCAGCGACTCCTTGATCGACGGCCGGGAGCCGAAGACCAGCAGGAACAGGGCTTCCCGGGCCAGCCGTTGCGCATCGTGATCGGCGAGGATGGCCGTGGATCCCTGGGTGACCACCAGCGCCGCCGCGGCGCGCAGAGCCAGCTCGCAGGCGCCCGCGCGGGCCGCGGGCATGGCGCCGTTACCGGCGGTGTCCATGGCCGTGCGGCACCGGGCCAGCTGGTCGCCCAGCGGGCCGGGACCGATCAGCTCGCAGCACCGCGCGGCCAGGCCGAGCGCGAGCGAGCCGTTCGTCCGCAGGCCTGCGGCGTCCCGGCTGCGCCACTGGTCCAGGGGCAGCGTGCCGGTCACCCGGTCCTGCGGGACCGGGTGACCGGAGAAGCTGAGCTGCACGGTGGAGCTGGCCATCACCGCCACCAAGGGCAGCGGCTCCGCCGTGAGCGAGGACCTGGCCCGGGTCCCGGACCCCCCGGCCGGCGCGGCGCGCGGGCCGGTGTCGAGCACGGCCCACACGATCGTGTCGTCCTCCAGGCGGGCGGCGACGTGCAGCGTGTCAATGTACCCCCAGCCGGTGACCCAGGGCGAGGTCCCGTCGAGCACGTACCCGCCCTCGGCCGCCCGGGCCCGCAGCCGCGGCGGGCCCGGCAGCAGGCCGGCCAGGGCCACTCCGGCCCGGCGCTCGCCCCGGCACAGCGGCCCGAGCATCTCCCGCCGCAGCGGGCCGGAACCCCCGGCGACCGCACGGACCACACCATGGTGCTGCATCCACACGAACGTGGTCGACAGGCACGCCCCGGCCAGGATCTCGATGATGCGGCAGGCCGCCGGAAAGGGCACGTCCAGGCCGCCGGCCTCACGCGGGCCGGCCAGCCCGTAGAAGCCTTCGGCGGCCAGCAGGTCGAGGTGCTCCGGCGGCACGTGCTGGCTGGCCTCCACGCCCATCGCGGCCGGGGCGAACACCCCGTCGGCCAGCTCGCGGGCGCGGCTCACCACTCCGGCCGCATCTCCCGTGGTGTCGTCCGGCATCAGGCCAGACTGCCATGGCGTCCCCGGGGCGGCCGGTTCCGGGTGTGTGTTGTGTTCCTGGGCGGTTGTGTCCCTGGTCGTTGCTACCGTCGATCGGGAGTACAGCGCGGCCCGGCCGGGCCGACGGCAGGGAGCGGCGGGCATGCTGGTCATCCACGGGATCTGGGCCCGGGGTGCGCTCTGCCTGTGGGCGGAGGATTCCGCGCTCCCGGCCGCCCTGACGCCCGCGGCCGACGGCCGGCCGTCCCGGGCGGCCCGGCCCCACCCGTTCGCGGCCCACCCCGACGTGCTGGCCGACTCACTCGGCATCCTGGGCGATTCGCTGGGGATCCTGGGCGGCGGCCTCGGTGACCTGGCCGGCAAGGCGGCCGCGGATGAGCTCACGCTCTGGCTGCCGTCGGCGGGCGCCGGCCCGGCCGCCGCGCCCGAGCTGATCCGGCCGGGCCCGGCCGGCGAGGGGGACGGCGGCGGGAGTGGCCTGCGGCGCGGCCGCCGCGCCGCGCTCGGCCGCTGGAGGATCCCCGCCCTGGCCTTCGGGCCGGCCGCCGCGCTCACCGTCCTGGACAGCCTGGTTCCGGTGGATACCCCACCGGGCGCGGTCAGCCACCCCGACATCATCGCCGGGGGCTCGGCGGTCTACTGGGCGGCCGTGGCCCGGTTCGCGGCCGACCTGTGCGCCCGGGGGAGGGTGTTGCCCGGCCTCAGCCGGGCTGGCGACGGACGGACCGGCGACGGCTGGGTCGCGTCCTGGCGGACGGTGCTGACCGGCCCGGACGCCCCGCGGGCCGCCGAGCTGGCCGGGGCCATGCCGCCAGTGTCCCGGGCCGGTGAGCCCGGTGGCGAGCCGCCCGGCCCGCTGCTGGCCACGGCGCTGGACACGCTGGCCGACGCGACCGTGCGGGCCCGGCTGGACACAGCCCCAGCGGGACGCCCGCTGGCCGTCGCCGGCGCGCAGGCCGGGCTGGGCGCGTCCCCATCGGGACGGCCGGGAGGGGCGCCAGCCTGGGCGCTGCTCGCGCCGCGGCGTGGCCGGCGGCAGGCCCGGGTCCCGGTGCCGGAGCGCTGGGCCGCCGCCCTGACCGGTCCCGATCCCGAGGTCGAGGTGGCCACCGCGGACGACGAGGCGGAGGCGGCCGAGCTGGCCGCCGGCCTGGACGCCTGGCACACCGCGGCCCAGGCCCCGGCCGGCCCCGTGCGCACCTGCTTCCGGCTGGTGGAACCCGTGCACCAGGACGCCGGCCCGGAAAGCGCCGGCCCGGAAGGCGCCGGCCCCGGGGGCGGCCAGCCCGCCCAGGCCGCCGGCGACCGCTGGTACGTCGAGTTCGCCCTCCAATCGGCCGAAGATCCCAGCCTGATGCTGGCCGCTGACGACGTGTGGGCGGGCACCGGCGGCTGGTCGCCGGGCGGGATCACCCGCCCCGACGAGGAACTGCTGGCCGGGCTGGGCGCGGCCACCCGGCTGTTTGGTGAGCTGGAGGACGCGTTGCGGGCCCCGGCGCCCGCGGAGGTCGCGCTGGACACCGCGGGGGCGTTCCGGTTCCTGAAGGAGACCGGCCCGCTGCTGTCCGGCGCCGGGTTCGGCGTGCTGCTCCCGGACTGGGCCCGCAAGGCCCGGCTCGGCCTCAAGCTGACCTCACGGTCCCGGGCCGCCTCGGCGACCTCCCCGTCCGCCTCGGCCAGCGGCACCGGCGGGAGCGGCTTCGGCCTGAACGACCTGGTCGAGTTCCGCTACGACCTGGCCGTCGGTGACACCACGCTGGACGCCGACGAGCTCGCGGAGCTGGCCCAGCTCAAGATCCCCCTGGTCCGGGTCCGCGGCCAGTGGGTGGAGCTGGACGACCGCAACCTCCGGGCCGCCCTGACGTTCATGGAGCGCGGCCGCGAGGGCGTGATGCGGGCCGGTGACGTCCTGGTGGCCGGGCTGCGCGGCCCGGAGGAGGATCTCGAGGTCACGGCGGTCGCGGCCGATGGCTGGCTGGGCGACCTGCTCTCCGGGCAGGCCGACCGCTCACTGGCGCCGGTGACCGCCCCGGCCTCGTTCCGCGGTGAGCTGCGTCCCTATCAGGAGCGCGGCCTGGCCTGGCTGTCCTTCCTCAGCGACCTGGGCCTGGGCGGGATCCTGGCCGACGACATGGGGCTGGGGAAGAGCGTGCAGACACTGGCGTTGCTGGACCACGAGCGGTGCGCACCCGGGCCGCCGGGGGAGAACGGCCCTACGCTCCTCGTCTGTCCCATGTCGCTGGTCGGCAACTGGCAGCGGGAAGCGGAGCGCTTCACGCCCGGCCTGGCCGTGCACGTGCACCACGGCTCGGACCGGCTGTCCGGCGCCGAACTGCGGGCCGCGCTCACCGGCGCGGACCTGGTCGTCACTACCTACGCGCTGGCCGCCCGGGACCGTGAGGCGCTGGCTGCGGTGCCGTGGCGCCGGGTGGTCTGCGACGAGGCGCAGAACATCAAGAACGCGGGGACCCGGCAGGCCCGCGCGGTACGCGGCCTGCCCGCCCGGTCCCGGCTCGCGCTGACCGGCACCCCGGTCGAGAATCACCTGGGCGAGCTGTGGTCGATCATGGAGTTCACCAGCCCGGGGCTGCTCGGCCCGGCCGAGAAGTTCCGGGAGGGCTTCGCGGTCCCGGTGCAGCGGCACGGCGACGAGGAGGCCGCGGCCCGGCTGAAGCGGCTCACCGGCCCGTTCATCCTGCGCCGGGTCAAGACCGACCGGACGATTATCTCCGACTTGCCTGACAAGATCGAGATGAAGATCTGGTGCACGCTGACGCCCGAGCAGGCCTCGCTCTATCAGGCCACCGTCACCGACATGCTGGCCCGGATCGACGCGGCCGAGGGCGACATCGAGCGCCGCGGCCTGGTCCTGGCCACCATGGCCAAGCTCAAGCAGGTCTGCAACCATCCGGCCCATCTGCTCGGGGACGGCTCCCGGCTGCCCGGCCGCTCGGGCAAGCTGGCCCGGCTGGAAGAGATCTGCGACGAGATCGTCGCGGCCGGGGACAAGGCGCTCTGCTTCACCCAGTACGCCGAGTTCGGCCGGGTGCTCCAGCCCTACCTGGCCGCCCGGCTCGGCTGCCCGGTGCTCTACCTGCACGGCGGCACGGCCAAGAAGGCCCGCGACGCCCTGGTCGCGGAGTTCCAGGAGGCGGCCGGCCCGGCCGTCTTCCTGCTCTCGCTGAAGGCCGGGGGGACCGGGCTGAACCTCACCGCGGCCAGCCACGTCATCCACTTCGACCGGTGGTGGAACCCGGCGGTCGAGGATCAGGCCACCGACCGGGCCTACCGCATCGGCCAGCGCAATGACGTGCAGGTCCGCAAGTTCATCTGCGTGGGCACGCTGGAGGAGCGGATCGACGCCATGATCGAGGAAAAGAAGGCGCTGGCCGAGCGGATCGTGGGCACCGGGGAAGGGTGGCTCACCGAGCTGTCCACGGCGGATCTGCGGGACGTGCTGGCGCTCTCACCCGAGGCGGTGCCGGAATGACTGAGCAGAACGGGTCACCCCCCGAACGGGCCGCGCGGGACACCTCCTGGTGGGCTGAGGCGTCCGCGCCGCGCCGGGTCGAGAACGGCATCAGGGCCCGCAGCAAGCGCGGCGCGATCGGCGAGCAGTGGTGGTCCCGCCGGTTCGTGGAGGTGCTGGAGTCGTTCGGGATGAGCGGTCGGTTGGCCCGCGGCCGGAACTACGCCCGGCGCGGCCAGGTCATGGAGTTCGAGCTGAGCACCGGGAAGGTCCGGGCCCGGGTGCAGGGCTCCCGGCCCGCGCCCTACCAGGTCCGGATCGGGGTGCTGCCGCTGACCACCGCGCAGTGGCGCTCGGTCACCGAGGCGCTCGGCGCGCAGGCGCTGTTCCGGGCCAAGCTGCTGGCCGGGCAGATGCCGCACGAGATCGAGGACGTGTTCGCGGCGTGCGGCACCCCGCTGTTCCCGCGGTCCGCCCGCGACCTGGAGATGTCCTGCTCGTGCCCGGACTGGGGCGTCCCGTGCAAGCACCTGGCCGCGGTCTGCTACGTGCTGGCCGAGCGGTTCGATGACGACCCGTTCGCGATGCTGGCCTGGCGCGGCCGCGGCCGGGAAGATCTGCTCGGCGCGCTGCGACGCCGGCCGGCCGCCCAGGAGCCCGGGCCTGCCGGGACGACCGGCCCGGGAGCGGTTCCGTTGCGGAAAATAAGTGCGCCGCCGCTGGCCGAGTCCCCGGACAGATTCTGGTCCCCGGGGCTGACCCGGGCCCGGCTCCGCGCGGCCCAGACTGTTCCGGCCACCGTGCCCGACCTGGTGCTCCGTTCGTTCGAGCCGCCCGTGGTCCAGATCCGCGGACTGGACCTGACCGCGTTGCTCACCCCGGCCTACCTGCGGCTGGCCGGGCAGGAGGAGCTCACGGGCGAGGGCCAGGAGCGGCCAGGCAACAAGTAGGCCACCGAATCGATATACAGGAGTGTGTCCGTCGCGCCACAATGGGTTGATGGGTGGTCGTTTGCGGGGAGGGTGCCAGATGAACAGAAGGCCAGCATGACCGGGTGCCTAACGTGGCCGGCCTGGACGGCGTGATCGGATGGCCGGCATGACAGACAACGCGCGGCCAGGCCAGGTGCCCGCGGCGGACGTACCCGCGGATGCCTTTCTGGTCGATGTCCGGGAGCCGGACGAATGGACGGCCGGGCATGCGCCCGGGGCCATGCACATTCCGCTCGGCCAGCTCGGGGCCCGCTACACGGAGATCCCGCGGGAGGGCGAGGTGTTTGTGATCTGCCGGGCCGGCAGCCGCTCCAACCAGGCCGCCCTCGCGCTGGCCGGGGCGGGCTGGAACGTGGTCAACGTGAGTGACGGGATGACCGGCTGGGCCGCCGCGGGCCGCCCGATGACGAACGAGGACGGCGGCGCGCCCTACGTGGCGTAACGCCGGGACGGCCGCCGTCCCTCGATGTCAGCCCCGGCTGAGCCGGGTGACCTCGTCGTCGGTCAGGACCAGGTCGGCCGCCTGGGCCGAGTCGGTGATGGATCCGGGTCGGCTCGCCCCGGGAATCGGGACCACCACCGGCGCGAGGGCCAGCATCCAGGCCAGGGTGACCTGCTGCGGCGAGACACCGTGCGTGCCGGCGATCTCCTGGACGGCCGAGTGCCTGGCGCCCAGGTCGCCGGCCCGGCCGATGCCGCCGAGCGGGCTCCACGGCAGGAACGCGATGCCCAGGTCCGCGCAGTGCCGCAGTTCGGCTTCGCTGGACCGGAACGCGGGCGAGAACTGGTTCTGGACGCTGGCCAGGTTACCCTCGCCCAGGATCCGGCGGGCGGTGTCGATCTGGGCCACCGTCGCGTTGGAGATGCCGGCCAGCCGGATCTTGCCCGCGTCGAGCAGGTCCCTGAGCGCGCCGATCGACTCGTCGTAGGGGACGCCGGGGTCGGGGCGGTGGAACTGGTAGAGGCCGATGGCGTCCACGCCGAGTGCCTTCAGTGACGCTTCCGCGGCCTCGCGCAGGTGGGGGGGCGACCCGTCCACGGTCCACGAGCCGTCGCCGGGGCGGATGTGGCCACCCTTGGTCGCGACCAGCACGTCGCTGGTGTCCCCGCTGTAGGTGGCCAGGGCCCGGGCGATGAGCCGCTCGTTGTGGCCGGTCTCCCCGGGCTTGAGGTGATAGGCGTCGGCCGTGTCGATGAGCGTGACGCCCGCGTCGAGGGCCGCGTGGATGGTGGCGATCGAGCGCTGCTCCTCCGGCCGGCCCTCGATCGACATGGGCATGCCGCCCAGGCCGATGGCGCTGACCGTGCGACCGCCAATGGACCTCGTGCGCATTGCTGCTCCAGTCTGTGGTCTGTCAGGTGTCTGCCTAAGGCAACTCCCCGATACCGGTGCGTCATGCCGGGCTGGTGATAGAAAACCGTCAGTCTCGTAATCTCTCGGAGAGATCAGGGCAGGAGTTCGGCCACGAACGCCCGCGCCGCGGCGGACGGCCGCCGGGCCGTCGGGGTGGCTACCGAGATCCGCCACAGGAGAGCCGGGCCATCCAGCCCGATCACGCTGAGCCCGGTGAGGTCGACCGCCGACTGCGGGATGAACGCGATGCCCAGGCCGTTGCGGACCAGGCCCGCGGCCGAGCTGAACTCGGTCACCTCGAACGGCACCTGGCGGTCCAGGCCCGCCGCGGCGAACGCCCGGTCGGCCACGGTCCGGTTGCCCCAGCCGGGCGGGAAGTCCACGAAGTCCTCGCCGGCCAGCTGGGCGACGGTGACCCCGCGCTGCCCGGCCAGCGGGTGCCGCGGGGCCGCGATCAGCACCAGCGACTCCTCGCTCAGCGGCTGCAGCCGCAGCCCGGCCGGCGCGTGGCCGGGCAGCGCCACCAGGGCCAGGTCGAGCTCCCCGGCGATCACCTGCGCGGCCAGCCCGGCCGAGCCCGCCGGGGCGTGCCGCAGGTGAACCGCCACCCCGGGGTGGGTGGCGTGGAACCGGCCCAGCAGGCCGGCCACGTCGAACGGGGCCGGTGGACACCATCGTGCCCACCGTGAGTGTCCCGCGCAGGCCCGCCTGGGCCTGCGCCACCGCGTCCCGGGCGGCCTGGGCCCCGGCCAGCGTGGCCCGGGCCTCGGGCAGCAGCGCCAGCCCCGCGTCGGTCAGCGCCACCCGGTGCCGGTCCCGGTCGAACAGCGGCGCCCCGAGTTCGCGCTCCAGGCCCTGGATGGCGCTGGACACCCCGGACTGCACGACGTGCAGGCGGCGCGAGGCGCGGGTGAACGACAGTTCCTCGGCGACCGCGACGAAGAACTGAAGGTGCCGGAGTTCCATGGGCTGATTATCTGCTCAGGAGATGCTGGTTAGCAATAGTTTTCGTTTGCATAGATGACCGTGCGGAGGTGATGCTGGACCGGTCCGCATGTGAAGGAGTGATCCATGTCCGCACCGGCACCCGTAGTCCAGCGGCCCGTGAGCCCGCCGGGGGCGCCGGCGCGCCCGGGCCGGTACCGCACCGGGTTCTGGCTGGTCGGCTTCGTGTTCCTGGTGACCATGGCGTTCTCCGCGGTACCGGCGCCGCTGTACGTGCTGTACGCGGCGCGCGATCACTTCGGGCCGCTGATGATCACGGTGATCTTCGCGGCCTACGCGGTCGGCGTGATCGCCAGCCTGTTCCTGGCCGGGCACGTGTCGGACTGGCTGGGCCGGCGCCGGATGGCCGTCCTCGCCGTGGCCGTCAACGTGGCGTCCGGGGTGATCTTCCTGATCTGGCCCACGGTGCCCGGCCTCCTCGTGGCCCGGGTCGTGTCCGGGGTGAGCGTGGGCATGCTGACCGCCACCGCCACGGCGTACCTGAGCGAGCTGGCCGCGGCCGGCCACGGCGGGATGCCCCGGCGCCGCGCGGAGATCATCGCGACCGCGGCCAACCTGGGCGGGATCGGGCTCGGCCCGCTGGTGTCCGGGTTCCTCGCCCAGGACGCGGGGGACCCGCTGGTGGTGCCGTACCTCGTGTTCGAGGTGCTGATGCTGGCCGGTGTGCTGGCGCTGGCGCTGGTCCCCGAGACCGTGGCGCGCCCGGAGGCCCGGCCCCGGTACCGGCCGCAGCGGGTGTCGGTCCCCGCCCAGCACCGCCCGGCGTTCTACGCGGCCAGCTCGGCCGCCGCGGCCGAGTTCGCCCTGTTCGGCCTGTTCACATCGCTGGCCCCCGGGTTCATCGCGGGGACCCTGCACGACACGTCGCACGCGCTGGCCGGGACGGCCACGTTCGTGGTGTTCGGCGCGGCGGCCCTGGCCCAGATCGTGGTGAGCCGCGCCCCGCTGCGCCGGCAGCTGGCCTTCGGGCTGGCCGCCCTGGTCCTGGGGCTGGGCCTGATCACCACCGCGTTCTGGCTCGCCAGCCTGACACTGCTGCTGGCCGGCGGGGTGGTGGCCGGCAGCGGGGCGGGTGCGGCGTTCAAGGGCAGCGTGACCACGGTGCTGAGCATCGCCCGGCCGGAGGCTCGCGGTGAGGCGCTGGCCGGGCTGTTCCTGGCCGGGTACGTCGGCCTGGCCGTCCCGGTCGTGGCCCTGGGCCTGGCGACCCAGTTGCTGTCCGCACGGGTCGCGGTGGTGGGGTTCGCGGTTCTGCTCGCCGGAGTGGTGGCGCTCGTCAGCCGGAGGCTCCTGCGGGCCTGACCAGGCGGGCGGCGGCTGCGTGCCGCCCCGCGCGGTATCCCATCGTCATGCCCACGGCGAGTGTGGCGCCCGGACCGGGATACCCATCCGCCGTCCAGAACGCGGCAGTGTTGCCCACGGCGTACAGGCCGGTGATCGGGCCGCCGTCCCGGCTGAGCACGGCCCCATCGATGTCGGTGACCGGGCCGCCCTTGGTTCCGATGGTCCCGGCCAGGACCTCCACCGCGTAGTACGGCGGCTGGTCGAGCGGTCCGAGGCTGGGGTTGGGCCGGACGGCCGGGTCGCCGCAAAACTGCTGGTAGGCGTCCTCACCGCGGCCGAACTCCCGGTCCGCGCCGTCGGCACACGCCTGGTTCCAGCGGTGGACCGTGTCAGCCAGCGTGGCGGGTTCGGCACCGATGCTGCCGGCCAGCTCGGCGATCGAGCGACCGCTGGCCACCCAGCCCGGCACCGGCTCGTCCCGGGGGACGCCCGGCATCGGGTAGGTGGCCCGGTACGCCTCGTCGAAGATCAGGTGAACCGGTCCGGCCGCACGGTGCAGCGCCTTGCCGATCTCGTTGTACGGTCGGGCCTCGTTGACGAAGCGCCGGCCCGCGGCGTTGACCATGATCTGCCGCGGCAGGCCGCGCTCACGGATCAGTGACCGGTAGAACTGCTCGCCGAGCAACGTCTCCCCGGGAACCGCCATCATCGGCATCCACCAGCCTTCAGCCAGGTTGTCGGTGATGGCTCCCGCCTGCTCGGCGATGCGCAACCCGTCGCCGGTATTGGAGGGCGGGGCTCCGCTGGCGCGCTGCGCTGGCGGCTGCCACCGGCCGCGCAGCTGCCGGTCCCAGTCGAAGCCGCCGGTGGCCAGGATGACCGCGGTGGTGGCGATGGTGGTCACCTGGCCGCCGCACTCCACATCGGCTGAGCCCCGGCCGGTGCCGGCCAGCCGGACCCCGGTCAGTATCCGGACCCCCGCCTTCACCGCGCCGTCGACCAGCGCGGCGACGAGCGCCGCGCCGCCGGTCCTGATGCCGGTCCGCTCCCGTTCCCGCAGCAGGTCCCAGTCGAACTGGTCCGGATAGCGCCAGCTGTCCCACTCGGCGAACGACATCGGCAGGTATCCGGGCGGCAGCAGGATGTTGCGGGCCAGCGGATCCAGCGTCCCGGTGTCGAGGGGCCGCAGGTCCAGCGCCCGCCCGCTGAGGGTCGCACCCGGGCGGGACGGGTCGTAGTCCGGGTAACGGCGGCAGGCCACGAACCGGTGCTCGCTGTGCCGCTCGACGAAGCGGGCCATCTCCGGCGCGGTGGCGATGAAGGCGCCGGTCATGTGCCGGTAGCGGTGGCTGAAGATGCCGTCCAGGTAGGCCGACGCGGCGGCGGGTGTGTCCCCGCCGCTGAAGTCGCTGGCTGGTATCCAGACCCGCCCTCCGGACAGCGCGGAGGTCCCGCCGAGTTGCCCGGCCCGCTCGACCAGCAGGACGCCGGCGCCCTCGGCCGCGGCGGCGAGGGCGGCGGTGAGCCCGGCCGCGCCGCTCCCGGCGACGACCACGTCGGCCCGGGCTGGTATCGGCGGCTCCGGGCCGGCCCGGGGCGGGGGCGGCATCATGGGGTCCAGCCCGCGGCGGCGAGGACGGCCAGGTCAGCGGCCAGACGGGGTTCCGGGTCCTCGCCGTCGACGAGCTCGTACACGGTCGGGCCGCCGAAACCGATCTCGGCCAGGGCCGCGGCGAACGCGGGAAAGTCGACCTCACCCCGGCCGGCTGAGGTGTGCGCCCAGGTGTCCCGCCAGGTGTCGCTGACGTGCACGAGGGCGAGGCGCGAGCCGATCCGGTGGACCCCCTCGGCCGGATCCTCGATGGCCAGGGCGTTGGCGACGTCATAGGTGATGCGCAGCTGCGGGGAGTCCCAGCGGTCCACGATCTCGATCAGGTCGGCGGAGCCGCCCAGGTATCCGTAGGGGCTGTTTTCGAGGGCGATCGTGACCCCCAGTTCCGCGGCCCGGGAGACGAGCCGGCCCAGTTGCCGGTCCAGCACGGCCCGGGCGGCCCGGTCGGGGGCCGGGGCCAGCGCGTGCCGGCGGCCCGGGATCACCACGACGAACGACGCGCCGAGGTCGGCGGCCAGCTCGAGGTTGGCAATGATCTGGCGCACGCTGACCTCACCGATCTCCGGGTTGGTGCTGATCAGGTTGATGTCCACGAAACTCGGGTTGACCGAGGCCACGCTCATCCCCAGGGCGGCCACCGCCTGCGCCAGTTCCCGGCGCTCGTAGGGCCCGAAGGCCGGGGCGAACAGGTGCGGCGGCGCGGTGGTCAGTTCCAGCGAGCGGAAACCCTGGCGGGCGAGCGCGCGCAGCGCATCTGGCAGCGCGGCCAGGTGCAGCCAGCCGAAGGTGCACCCGGACAGCGGCAGGGTCATGAGGCCTCCGAACGTCGCGTGCCCGGCGTCACGGCGCTCGCTGGGCGAGATACAGGTCGGTGGCGTAGGCGAGCGTGACCCGGCCGCCATGGCGGTTCACGAGCTGCCGCAGCTCTCCCACCAGGGTGGCCAGGACCGCTGGCTCGAGCATCAGGTGGTCGGACTGGGTCGCGAGCAGCCGGGCGTACCGGTCAGCGTCGTAGCTCTCCAGCCAGTCGTGCCGCCAGTGCAGGACCACGCCGAACAACGGGCTGGCGGCCAGCTCGCCGCTGGACCACTGCCCGCGGTGCACGCCAGCCGAGCCCGGCTCGCGGGCGCGCAGCCCGCCGGCCTGTGCTCCGTACAGGGCGTCCAGGTCGGCGTCGAGGCTCCGGTCCAGGCGCCGGGGCGTGTTCCAGGTCAGCGCCAGCCAGCCGCCGGGGGCGAGCAGTTCATGGACGCGCTGGTAACGCACGTCCGGATCGGTCCAGTGCCAGGACTGGGCGGCCAGGGCCACGCGGAACCGCTCCCCGCCGGGGAACGTCTCGAGGAAGTGACCGGATACGGTGACGGCGGGCTGGCCGGCGCACACCGTCGCGAGCTGCCGGCGCATCTCGGCGCTCGGCTCCAGGCAGGTGAGGCGCCAGCCTCGTTCCGCCATGGCGCGGGTGGCTTTGCCGGTGCCGGCGCCTATTTCCAGTACCCGGTCACCGGGCCTGATCCCGGTGACCGCCGTGACGGTATCCAGCAGGGCCGGCGGATATTCGGGGCGCAGGTGGTCATAAGCCTCCGGGTCCGTGCCGAAGACCATCCGCTGGTCACGCGGCACGACGACCGCCCAGCCCGGAACCGGGCGCCTGCCCGGTCACGCAGCGGTTCCGCTGCTGCCCGAGATCACCGATGGCCGCCTCGATGAGATCTCCTGGCTGCAGGAACCGGCCACGCGCGTACCCGGTGCCCGCGGGAGTGCCCGTCAGCAAGAGGTCCCCGGGCAGCAGTTCGACCTGGGCGGAGAGCATGGCGATCAGGCTCGGCACATCGAAGATCATGGTCGCGGTGGACCCGTGCTGCATCACCTGCCCGTTGACGGACAGGGTCATGGGCAGCCGCGCCGCGTCCACCTCGTCGGCGGGCACCAGGAATGGCCCGGTGGGCAGAAACGTAGGCGGGTTCTTCGCGGCGAGGTAGTCGGTGCGGCCGGCCTCGGGCCGCCGCAGCCGGTCCCGCGTCGTCAGGTCGTTCGCGATCGTGTACCCCGCGATGCAGCCGGCCGCCTCGGCGCGGTCCACGTGGCGGGCGCGGCGGCGGATGATCACAGCCAGCTCGAGCTCCCAGTCATGCTGCCCAGCCGGCGGCAGGACGACGTCGTCACACGGCCCGCACAGGGCACTGGGCAGCCCAGCGAACACGAACGGGTGCTGCGGGATGGGCAGCGCCATCTCGGCGGCGTGATCGGCGTAATTGAGCGCCACCTGGAAGATCTGCCGCGGGGTGACCGGTGGCAGCAGCCGGGTGGTGCTGACTAGCCAGGATCCGGCCCGGTCCCGGTCGCCCCGGCCGGCCAGGGCGGCGCGGAGCACGTCCAGGTTTTCCGGCCAGCCGGGCAGCAGGTCCGTAATCGTGACCCCGCCGAGCGAGGCGAACTCACTGAGCGGGATGAAGCGGCTGCCGGAGACCACCCCGTCGGCGGCCGTGCCCCCGGGCGTCAGGGCCCGGGCGAGGCGCAGCTGGCCTCCCGGGGTCACAGGCACCGCATCGCCCCCCCGTCCACGGGGACGACGAGGCCGGTCAGGTACGAGGCCGCCGGTGAGAGGAGGAACGCGGCGACCCGCCCGAACTCGTCGGGGTCGCCGTAGCGGCGCAGCGGGATGGTGGCCTCCGCGGCTTCGCGCCGGCCGGGGGCGCGCCCATCCAGTTCCTCGGTGCGCGCGGTCGCGATCCGGCCCGGCATCACGCCCACCACGCGGATGCCGGCCGGGCCAAGCTCGTCGGCCAGCGTCTTCGCGGCCATGGCCAGGCCCGGGCGCAGGCCGTTGGACAGGGCCAGCTGGCTGAGCGGCGACTTCACCGAGGACGAGAGCACGAACGCGATCACGCCGCCGGGCGGCAGGACCCGGGCGGCCGCCCGGGCGATCCGGATCGCGCCGAGGAACAGTGACTCGAACGCGCCGACCCACTGCTCGTCGGAGATGTCCATCGTCGCGCCCGGGGCCGGGCCCCCGGTGCTGATCAGCACGCCGTCGAGGCGGCCAAAGGTGCTGCGGGCCGCCTCGGTCAGCGTGTCCCCGACGGCGGCGTCCGCGTTGTCCACTACCACTCCGGCCGCGCACTCCGGGCCGCCGAGCTTCTCCACGGCCGCGGCCACCGACTCCGCGCTGCGCCCGGAGACCACCACCCGGCCTCCCTCGGCGACGAGCCGCTGGGCGGTGGCGAACCCGAGCCCGCGGCTGCCACCGCTGACGATGTAGACGCATCCCGACATGTCAAGGTCCACTGCCTGCATCTCCCTGCCTTACGGGTCCCGGCCGGGACCCTCGCCAGCGGATGCAGCCGGTCGCGGCGAACCCGTCGCGGGTGTGCCGATCCGGCGCGCCGACGGCGACGACCTGCGTGTTTGTCGCCATCGGCGCACCCACATGGACGCTTCTTGACACGTTCTCTCGGCCCGATGTATACAGCAGTGTACCTAACTGGACGGACATAGCGCCAGATTCCCCGCGGATGCCAAGCTGCCGGCCCGGCCGTCAGCTGCCCCTGCTGAGACTGCGCGCCTGCCGGCGTCCAGGACAGGCCCGGCGGTTGCCCCCAAGGAGGACGTGACTAAGCATGGATGAGAGCTTCGAACGGGCCATGTCGATGCGGCGCAAGGTACTGGGCGACGACTACGTGGACGCCGTCACCACCAAGGCAACTCCCTTCACCGCTCCATTCCAGCAGTTCGTGACCCGCTGGGCCTGGGGTGAGGCGTGGCTCGACGACACGCTCGAACCACAGGTGCGCAGCCTGCTGACGATCGCCGTGGTCACCGTGCTCGGCCAGCTGAGCGAGGTCAGGCTGCACGTCCGGGGGGCACTGCGCAACGGGTGCAGCCCCGAGCAGATCGCCGCGGTCCTCAAGCACGTGGCTGTCTACGCCGGGGTGGCGAAGGCGGTGGCCGGGGTCGGCATCGCGGATGAAGAGGTCGCCAGCTACCTGGCGGCCGCCGGGACGGCCGCGGCGGACGGCCCGCGATGACCGGCGCGCCAGCCACGGCCGGACCAGCGGCCGCGCTGATCAGAGAGCTGACCGACGCCCGAGTGATCGATCTCGAGCAGCCGCGCTTCGCCGGGATGCCCATGTTCCCGGCCAACGCGCCCAACTACACGTTCATGCTGCACCGCAGGCACGAGCAGGGGCTGGAGAGCCGGACCAGTGCGGCCGGGATGATCCTGACCGCTGATCACGCCGGAACCCACGTCGACGCGCTGTGCCACCAGGCCGAGGACATGCACATGTTCGGCGGCGTCCCGGTGTCCTCGGCCAATCAGGACCCGGGCGGCGTCCGGGTCCTCTCGGCCGAGGCCCTCCCGCCGATCGTCCGCCGCGGTGTCCTCATCGACCTGGTCGAGGCGCGTGGCGACCGGCTCCCGCCGCGGTACCTGGTCGAACGGGACGAACTCAAGGCGGCCGCGGAGCACCAGGCGGTCACCGTGCGGCCGGGCGACGTCCTGCTCATCCACACCGGATGGGGCGCGGCCTGGGAGGACCCGGACTACATCTCGGGCGGCGGGATGGCCAGGAGCTCCGGCGAATGGGCCGCCGAGCGCGGCGTGTACGCGGTCGGTGCCGACAACATGTCCTGGGACCTGCCCGGATACGTCGACCAGGTGCTCGGGCACAGCCTGCCCAACCACACGCTGCTGCTGGCCAGGGCCGGCATCCTGATCTTCGAGAACCTGCTCCTTGAGGACCTGGCCGCGTCCGGTGCGCGGGAGTTCCTGTTCGTCAGCCTGCCATTGAAGCTCGTCGGCGCGACCGGTTCGCCCACCCGCCCGGTGGCGATCATCCCGCCAGAGGGGAAGTGAAGTGACGGAGAACCTGACCGAGCGGCTCGCTGACTTCGTGGCGGCCGCCCGGATCGAAGACCTGGCCGACAGCGCCCGGGAACGCGCCCGGATCGTGCTGATCGACACGGTCGCGAGCGCGCTGATGGGCAGCCGGAGCGAGGAAGTGCCGCTGATCGAGCGGCTCGCATCGGCGGTGGCCGGCCCGGGCCGCTCCCCGGTGGTGGGGCGGCCGCCGCTGGCCAACGCCGGCGCCGTGCTGGTCAACGGCTACCTGGTCACGGCGACGACGGTATGCGATGTCTACCGGCCCGCCCTCTGCCATGTCAGCCCGCAGGTCTTCCCGCCTGCCCTGGCCACCGGCATGGAGAGGGACGTCACCGGGGCCGATTTCCTGCTCGCGTTCGCGCTGGGCCTGGAGATCACCACCCGCGTGGCCCTGGGCTCGAACTACCCGGCCTTCCGGGCGAACGGATGGCATTCGCCCGGAGTCTGGGGTCCCTTCGGCGGCGCGGCCGCGGCCGGCACGCTGCTCGGCCTGGATGCCAGGCAGATGCGGAACGCGTTCAGCCTGGCTGGCAGTCAGTCGGCCGGGACGTTCGCGCACTGGGGGACGCCCACCATCAAGTTCCACCAGTCGCGCGGCGCCCTGTCCGGGTACCTCGCGGCCACCCTGGCCGAAACCGGGTTCGAGGCTGGTGCTGACGTCCTCACCGCCGAGGACGGCGGGCTCTACGGGACCTACTCGGACGGCGGGCAGCCCGGCGTGGCGCTCGAGGGCCTGGGCGACCGCTGGGAGCTGGAGCGGCTCAGCCTCCGGCCGTGGCCGCTGGCCAGCTCCCTGCAATCGGTGGCCACGGCCCTGCTGCATCTCGTCGACACCGCGGGGGCGTCAGCCGCGACGGTCGCTCAGGCCCGGGTCGGCCTGAGTCCCACCGTCTACAACATGCACGGCCAGCTTCCCTGGGACAACCGCTTCCAGGCGCTGCTGTCCGCGCCGTTCGTCAGCGCCGTCATCCTCGCCGACGGGGTCTGCGGGCTGGACCAGTTCACCCCGGAACGCCTCAAGGACGCGGAGCTGGACCGGTACGCACGGGAGAACGTCACCGTCGTCCTGGACGAGACCGTCGAGGGCACGGGCGCCGTCGTCGACCTGGAGTTGCGGGACGGGCAGCGCCTCACCGACCGGCGGCCCGTGCCGCACGGGGACGAGCAGGATCCGCTGAGCATCGACGACGTCAGGTCGAAGTTCCTGGCCGCGGCCGCGGGCGTGCTGCCGGACGACGTGGCCGCCACCGCCCTCAGCCGGCTGGAAAGAATCGACGAGCTGCCCGGCATCGACGGTGCGCTGGTTGGCGCGCTGGCCGGGGTCACGGCCTGATGCCCGAGCCTGAGGCAGGGTCCGATCCAGCGGGCAGTGCCGGGCCGGAGGATGGCTCGTTCGCCGGCACCTGGTACGTCATGCCGACGACGTTCGCGCCCGACGGCTCGCTCGACCTGGCCAGCCAGCGCTCGCTGACCGAGGCCGTGATCACCTGGGGCGCCGACGGGCTGACCGTCCTGGGCGTCATGGGTGAGGCGTCCACGCTGGACACCGGCGAACGGGCCGCGGTCATCCGCGCGGTGGTGGAGGCGGCCGCCGGGACGCCGGTCGCGGTCGGCGCCTCGAGCAGTGCCCTGCACACCACGGTCGCGCTGGTCCGGCAGGCCGGGGCGTGCGGCGCAGACGCGGTCATGGTCGCGGCGCCCCCGCTGCTCCGGGCGGTGGATTCGCTGCCCGGTTTCTTCGCCGGGGTCGCCGACCAGGGCGGCCTGCCGCTGATCCTGCAGGACGAGCCGGCGGCGACCGGCGTCCTGCTCCCGGTCAGCGTGATGGTGGAGTGCCTGCGGGCCGCCCGGGTGTCCACCGTCAAGCTGGAAGACCCGCCTACCCCGGCCAAGATCTCGGCGCTGCTGAGCCGGGCGCCGGGCTCCTCCGTGTTCGGCGGGCTGGGCGGGGTGGCCAGCTACTTCGAGATGCGCCGGGGCGCGGTCGGGACGATGACGGGGTTCTCCTACCCCGAGGTCCTCCGGCAGGTGCGGGTCAGGCTCGCGGCCGGTGACCAGGCGGCCGCGTACGCCACGTTCGCGCACTACCTGCCGCTCATCTCCTTCGAGGCTCAGCCCGGGGTGGGGCTGGGCATCCGCAAGGAACTGCTGCGCCGCCGCGGCGTGATCACCGACGGATTCGCGCGGGTGGGCGCGGCCCCCTCCGCCCAGGTCCGTGACGAGCTCAGCGAGGTGCTCGACGCGCTGGCGCTGCGGCCCTCGGCCGGCCCGCTGCCCATGAACTCACCAGCCGAAATTGGATCGTTATGTCAAATGTAGTGGTCATCGGGGCGGGGAACGCAGGCCTGTGCGCCGCGCTCGCCGCCGCCGAGCAAGGGGCGCGGGTCACGGTCCTGGAACGCGCCCCGCTCGAGGAGCGGGGCGGGAACAGCGCGTTCACCGCCGGTGCCTTTCGCATCACCTACGACGGGGCCGGGGATCTGCGGCGCCTGATGCCGGATCTGACCGAAGCGGAGTGGGAGACCAACGATTTCGGCTCGTACCCGGAGGAGTCGTTCTACGACGACATGGCCCGGGTCACCGAGTCGCGGTGCGACCCCGACCTGACCGAGACCCTCGTCCGCGGCAGCCTGCCGACCGCGGAATGGCTGCGGGCCAACGGGGTCCGATTCGTTCCCATGTACCACAGCCAGGCGTTCAAGGTGGACGGGCGCTTCCGCTTCTGGGGCGGGCTGACGGTCGAGGCGGTGGGCGGCGGCCTCGGCCTGGTGGACACCCTGTCGGCCAGCGCCGAGCGCGCCGGTGTCACCGTGATCTATCAGGCCCGCGCCGTCGCGCTCAAGCAGCGGGACGGAAAGCTGACCGGCGTCGAAACACGCGCGCGGGACGGGAGCACGAAGGTGATCCCGGCTGACGCGGTTGTCCTGGCCAGCGGAGGCTTCCAGGCGAACGCGGAATGGCGGACCCGCTACCTCGGTCCGGGCTGGGATCTCGCCAAGGTCCGCGGCACCCGGTTCAACACCGGCGACGGGATCCGGATGGCCCTGGACATCGGCGCGCGGGCCCGCGGCAACTGGTCAGGCTGCCACGCGGTGGGCTGGGACCGGAACGCGCCCGACTTCGGGGACCGCCGGGTCGGCGATGGCTTCCAGAAGCACAGCTACCCGTTCGGGATCATGGTCAACGCGGACGGCCACCGCTTCGTGGACGAAGGCGCCGACTTCCGTAACCTGACCTATGCCCGCTACGGCCGTGAGGTGCTGGCCCAGCCGCACCAGTTCGCCTGGCAGATATTCGACTCCAAGGTGACCGGCCTGCTCCGTGACGAGTACCGGATCAGGCAGGTCACCCGGGTCACCGCGGACACGATCGAGGATCTCGCCCGCAAGCTGGACGGGGTCGATCCGGACGCGTTCCTGGACACGGTCAAGCGCTACAACGAGGGCGTGCGGGTGTCGATCCCGTTCAATCCGAACGTCAAGGACGGCCGGTCCACCGAAGATGTCACCCCGCCCAAGTCGAACTGGGCCAACCGTATCGACGCCCCGCCGTTCGAGGCGTACATGATCACCTGCGGTATCACGTTCACGTTCGGCGGCCTGGACATCGACCCGCGGACCGGGGCCGTGCGGGCCGACGAGGGGCACCCGATTCCCGGCCTGTTCGCCTGCGGTGAGCTCGTTGGCGGGCTGTTCTACTTCAACTATCCCGGTGGGTCGGGGCTCACGTCGGGCGCGGTCTTCGGCCGGCTGGCCGGCACAGAAGCCGGCCGGTTCGGGGCGCAAGAATGAGGAGCCTCATCCGGCCGGATGAAGCCGGCACGGTGGTCGGGGTCGGGCTGAACTTCCTGCTGCACGCGGCGGATCTGCAGGCCAAGCCGACCGAGTACCCGACGCTGTTCTTCAAGGGCAAGCACACGGTCATCGGCCCGGGCGACGTCATCCCGCTGCCGGCGATGAGCAGCCGGGTGACGGCCGAGGCCGAGCTGGGCCTGGTCATCGGCCGGCGGATGTACCGCGTGGACGCCGCGGACGCGCTCGATTACGTGGCAGGCGGCTGTTGTGTCCTCGACCAGACCGCCGAGGACATCCTGCAGATGGATTCCCGGATGCTCACGCTGTCCAAGAACTTCCCCGGGTTCTTCTCGTTCGGCCCGGAACTGGTCTCCCTCGACGAGCTGGGCTCCCCGGCCGGCGGGCTGGCTGGAGTACGCGTCTGCACCCATCTCAACGGCGCCTGCCTCCGCTCGGCCGCGCTGGCCGACATGCGGTTCGGGGCCGCCGAACTGCTGTCGTTCATCAGCCAGGTCATGCCGCTGGAGCGCGGGGCCATCGTCAGCACGGGCACGCCCGGCGCTGTGGTGCTGTCGCCGGGCGACGTCGTGGAGTGCCACATCAGCGGCATGGAACCGCTGAGCAACCCGGTGCGATAGCCGCTGCCCCGCTCGCAGGCGCGTTTGCGCTCGTGAACGGGGCAGCGGCTATCGTGATGGGTGTCGGATGGTGCCTGGGTTACTGCTTCCCGGCCGCGGGGCCGGGGTCGGTCGCGGGCGCTGGCTTCACCTCTGTCCAGGGTGATCGTCACGATGCGACCGCGACGATCACCCTGGCAGAGCCGCCGGCCCGGGTAGCGCGAGCGCGCTTCCCCGGCTGGAGGGACCGGGCTTACATTCCCTTGGGGGTGCCCTTCTCGAGCGCCGCCGCGGAAACGGTGCCCACGACCTGCTCGACTCCGGACAGATTGGCCTTGACCAGCTGGTAGGGGCCGAACACGTTGTGGAAATGGTTGTAGTCCATGCTCCCGCTGGCGCCGTCGTAGTTAATCTTCTTGCCCGCCTTGATAGCCGCGAGCGCGGTCTTGTAGTCGTAGACCACGGTTCCGGGTGCGGTGGTCACCAGGGGGATGTCCTTGGCAAACACGGTGCCCGTAGTGGAATGGGCTTTGGCCATGGCCAGGGCCAGGGCGATGGTCGCATCGTAGGAATAGGTGGCGCTCGCCAGCGGCTGCTGGCCCTTGAAATCCTGCTTGAAGTACTTCATGAACACGGCGCTCGCCGGGGAGGTAGCCGTGGCTCCCTCGGCCGAGACGATGGCCTTATTGGCTATCGCCGGGGTGACGGCCTTGATCCACTCGGCCGCGGCACTGGTGTCGCTGGCCACGATGGGGATCGCGAGGTTGTCAATCTCCTTGAAGTTCTGCGTCATCACGGCGGCCGTCGGCGGCTCGATCTGGCTGAAAATCACCTGTGCCTTGGCCTGGGCTACCTTGAGCACCTCGGAGCGGTAGGAGGTGAGTCCGGGCGTCATGGTCACGTTGGCCACGATCGTCCCGCCGCCCGCCTTGTAGGCGCCCTGGATGTAGGGGATGAAATCCTGAGCCGTGGTGATGCTGGACATCATGAACGCCGCACGCTTATAGCCGTGCTGCAGTGCGTACAGCGCCATGGCGACGCCTTCCTGGAGGTCGGAAGGACTGTCCCGCCAGAGCATGGGATCGGTGGTGTTGTCGAAGGCGGTGTCGCCGCCCTCGAACTCGAACGGGATCTTGTTCGCGTCCAGGATTCTCTGGATCGACCCGATCTCGAGCCCTCCGGGACCGATGATCGCGGACGGGTGGCTCGACGCGATCATGTGCTCGGCGGCCGGCACGGCGTCCACCGGGTCGCCCAGCGTGTCGGCATGAACGATCTGCAGTTTGTGCCCGAGGATCCCGCCGTTCGCGTTGATCTCCGAGGTGGCCACCGTGACGCCCTGCAGTGCTGCCTCGCCGACGGAGGCGTACGCCCCGGTAAAGGGGTGCAGGACGCCGAACGTGACCGTGCCGCTCAGCCCCGAGGAGCCAGCCGAGCCGGATGAGCCGGATGAGCCGCACGCGGCCACCAGGGCCAGCGTTGCGGTGAGGGTGGCGCCGGCGAGCATGCGTGGCGCCAGCGATCTCGTGGAACGTAGTGTCATGATTATGCGGTCTCCTATTCGCTGTCAGTCCCCGTCTTCGTGGAGCAGCAGCACAGACTTCAGGCTCCCCCCCCGATATAAAGCGCCACCACCTCCTCGTCATTGAGTAGCTGAGTGGGGGAGCCAGAGAGACGATTCCTGCCGAGAACGAGTACGTATGCCCAGTCAGCGTGGGTCAACGTGCGGCGGGTATTCTGCTCCACGACCACTACGGCCACGCCGGTCTGCCGGACTTGCACAATGTGCTGCCACACGGCAGCCTCGAATTTCGGTGCCATTCCGGCGGTGGGCTCGTCGACCAGCAGGACCTTGGGATCAGACATCAGCCCGCGGGCCATGGCGAGCATGTTCCGCTGGCCCCCGCTCAGGGTCCGGGCCGGGCGCCGCGCGGCCGGCCGCAGATCGGGGAAGAGCTTGTAGAGCTCCTCGATCCGCTCCCGGACGCCGGATTTCCGGTTGTAGGCCCCCATCTCCAGGTTCTCGACGACCGTCAGGGACGGGAAAACGTTGGCGACCTGCGGGACATAGGCCATGCCCCGGCGGACCAGCTTGTCGGCGGTCAGTCCGGTGGTGACCTGGCCGCAGACCTTGACCTCGCCGCTGGAGGGCCGGACCACCCCGGCGATGGCCTTCATCAGGGTTGACTTGCCGGCCCCGTTCGGTCCCACGATCGCCGTAATGGCGCCGGGCCGGGCCTCGAGGCTGATCTCCTCGATAATGGGCGGCCCGCCATAACCGGCGGTGAGGTCGTTAATGACCAGATAAGGCTCGTCAGACATCGGCGACATCCACCTGACCCAAGTAGGCATCTACCACGCTGGCATTGGCGCGGAGTTCTGACATGGACCCGGTGGCGATACTGCTGCCGAGGGCCATCACGATGACGTGGTCACACAGGCTCTCCAGGAACGGCAGATTGTGCTCCACCATCAGCACGGTGACGCCCCGGGCCACCATGCTCCTGATCAGCTCGGCCATCCGCTCCCGCAGCACCGGGTTGACCCCGGCCTGGGGTTCGTCCAGCAGGACCAGGCGGGGCCGGGCGGCCGCGAGCCGGGCGAACTCGAGGAGGCGCTTCTGGCCACCGCTCAGGTTGCCGGCGGCTCGTTCTTCAGCTTGAGCAGGCCGACTTCGTCGAGCAGTCCGCGGGCCAGCACCCGGTCCCGGGACTCCGCGGCCCGCAGCCGCCGGGCGGTGAGCAATCCGCGCCAGACCGTCTCGCGGCCCTCGATCGGCGTGGCCAGCAGCATGTTCTCCATGACCGTCAGGCCCGGCCACTCCCGGGGGGACTGGAAGCTGCGCATCAGCCCGAGCCGGCTGATCGCGTGCGGGGACTTGCCCTGAATGTTCTTGCCGTCGAAGACGATGCGGCCGGAGTCGGGCGACTCGAATCCCGAGATCAAATTGATCATGGTGCTCTTGCCCGCACCGTTCGGGCCGATGAGCCCGGTCAGCGACCCCGCACGCACGGACAGCGTGGCGTCGTCCACGGCCTTGACCCCGCCGAACGCCTTGGTCAGGTGAGTTACCTCCAGGGCGGCCGGCGCGGTGGCCGGCCCGGCTGGCCCGGCGACCCGGGCGGTCAGCCGGGCGGGCGGAGGGGCGTCCTGCGCCGGTTCCCCCGCTGGGCCCGGTTCGGTGTCCGGGGCCTGCCGGGGTGACGGTGCCGCGGCCGGCGGCTGGGCCGCGGATGCCGCCGGTGACGCCGGGGGAACCGTGGCCGCCCGGGTGCTGGAGCGTGGTGCGGCGCGCCCCGCGGAGGCCAGCGCCACCCGGAGCCCGGGCCACTGGGGCCGGGGGCGCGCCTCGCCCGGCAGCAGGTCCAGGTTGCGCCGCTCGGGAACCACGCCGCGCGGCCGCCACCACAAGATCCCGACGATCAGCAGACCGATGAGGACCAGGCGTATCGCGTCCCCGCTGGAGGCGTTGCTGCCGATCTGCGGAACGTACCGGGTGACCTCCTGGACCCCCACTTCGACGAAGAAGGTGCCGATGATCGCCCCGATGGCGTTGCCCTGGCCGCCGATGAACAGCGCGGCGTAGATCAGGAATGTTTCCTGGGGCGTCCAGCCGTACGGGTTGAAGGCGGTGATGTAGGCCGCGACCAGGGCACCGCCCAGGCCGGCCACGCAGCCGCCCAGGATGTACGCCTTGAGCTTCAGCAGGTACACGTTCCGGCCGAAGGCCAGCGACGCGGTGTCGTCCTCGCGGACGGACCGGACGGCCCGGCCGAAGGGGCTGTTGAACAGCCGCTGCAGGACCAGGAACGCGATCACCAGCGCGATCAGGCAGATGGCCAGGAAGTACCCGCCGTCCGGCCCGAAAGGCTGCACGGTCGAGAGCGGCTGCGGCATCCCGAACAGCCCCTCGTACCCGTCGAACAGCGGTGTGTACTGCCCGATCACGAGGGCCAGGATCAGGGCGAACGCGAGGGTCGTGATCCCGAAGTAGTCGTCGCGCAGCTTGCGGAGCGCTATCGCGCCGACCACTGCCGACGCCAGCCCGGCCACGACGACGGCGGCGATCACCCCGACCAGGAACGGGGCCCGCAACCCGAGGATGTACCCGCTCGGTGGGGGAAACGTGTTGGGCCCGAGGGTGAGGACCGAGTAGACGTAGGCCCCGATGGCGACGAACGCGAACAGGGCGATGTCGAACTCGCCTGCCCAGCCCCAGCGGACATTGAGGGCCAGGGTGACAATCGAGAAGATGACGCCGGTCGTCGCGAGGCCGATGATGTACTGGCTCATGCTGTTGCTCCCGCCGCTCCGGCCGCGCGCGGCGCGGCGAAGATCCCGTTCGGCCGGAAGAGCAAGGTCATGATGAGCAGGCCGAAGGCCACGACCTCCTTGTAGGAGGCCGGGATGTACAGGGCGCTGATCTCCATGGCCAGCCCGATGAACAGCGCACCGGCCATGGCCCCGTACGGCCTGCCGATTCCGCCCAGGATGGCGGCGGCGAATATCACCAGCAGGTAGCCCTGGCCCAGCGTCGGGGTCAGCGTCCCGGAGCTGATGCCGAGCAGGAAACCGGCGAAGCCCGCGATCAGGCCGTCCAGCAGCCAGGTGAGACGGATGATCCGCTCGCTATTGATGCCCGTGACCTGCGCGAGTTCGCGGCTGTCGGAGACGGCGCGCTGCGCCTTGCCGAACTTCGTGTACTTCAGCAGCACGTGCACGCCCAGCATGACGACCACGGCCGCGGCGATGGTGAACAGATTCATCCCGGTCAGCAGGAACGGCCCCACGTGGTGCGGCGCGCTGGCCGGCAGCTTGTAGGCGAGGCTGTTGCCGGTGAAGAACAGCAGGATGAGGTTCTGGATGATCAGGCTGGCCGCGATCGTGAGAATGAACAGGATGAGCAGCTTCGGCCTGCGCCGTGCGAACGGCTGGAGCAGCAGGAGATTCATCAGAAAGGCCACCGCCCCCCCGGCCGCCACCGCCGCCACGGCCGCCAAATAGATGTTGCTGATATGTTCGTTGACCAGATACGCGGCGTACGCGCCAGCGGTCAGGATCTCCCCGTGGGCGAAGTTGGGAATGCGAGCCACGCTCATCTGAAGGGAGAGAGGAACGGTCGCCAGGGCGAGGATGGACGCGGTGACCAGACCGAAACCAACTCCGAGCCAAAAGTTACTCATGGACCTTCTCTGACCTTTAGTGGACCTCGAACACACGATTCGACATGGGCCAGCACCTCGCGATGCCAGGAGATACCGGACTGGCGCCGGAATTCCGGCGCGCGAATGTCAGGTCCCGGCGCCGGTTCGACGTCGTGAATGTGGCATCAGGCCAGCGGCCGGGCCGATGCATCGGGGGGATGCGCGAAAGCCTGCGTGATGTCTGGTCCGCGGCCAGGCATCACGCAGGCCGTCACGGATGCGGGGGGAGGGGAATGGATGCGCCAGGCCAGGATCCGGCCGGGCGATCCTCGCCGTGCTTACCGGGAACTGGTGGCCGGTCGCGGCGCCGGGGTAGCGGGAGGCCGCGGGAAGGCTGTCGGTTCGTTGTCACCTGGATCCTTCCGCAAGGGACCGGGAGTCCGGTCCGCTTTCCATGTCGGGCCAGGTGGGAGCCCTGCCTTGGCCGCCAGCGGGCCCGAAATGTGGTTACGCGTCCGAAACGTAGTCAGAAGGTATACCGCAGTATGCAGTGCGTCAAGGGCCTCCGGCCGGGGTTGAAGACGACGTAAAGCCGCGTTACCGAACATAGGTCGCGTTACAGCTAAATTCCGGCAACGTTACGAGTACGGACCGGGCTGCACCTACTGAGCCGGGCGCCGCCTCGCGGCCGCCTGATGCGGCCGGCCAGAGCGCCCTTGGGATTGCCGGGCGAGCGTGACATCATCCCCTATCATCGGGCCATGGCCGGTCGGGGGCTGGCGTCGCCGACCCGGGCAGGCAAGGGCGTGCGGGAAGGACGGCCCCAAGGTGCCATCGCTCTATCACCAGTTGCTTGAGGAAGTCCTCGAGGGCGATCTGCGCCCGGGCGAGATCCTGGTCGAGTCGGCCCTCGGCAAGCGTTTCGGGGTGAGCAGGACCCCGATCCGTGAGGCGCTGCGCATGCTCGAGCAGGACGGCGTGCTCGAGCGGGTCAACCGCGGCATGCGAGTCCGCCAGACGAGCTCCGAGGAAGTGCTCGAGATCTACGGAGTCCGCACCATCCTCGAGGCGGCGGCCGCGCGGGACGCGGCGACCAGGCGGACCGACTACGACCTGGCCAACCTGGACCGGATCCTGCGCAGCATGGGCGAGGCGCGCACCGCTACGCCGCAGGAGATGGCCGCGATCAACCGGTCCTTCCACCGGGCCATCTGGCAGGCGGCCCGGAACCACACGCTCGCCGACCTGCTCGAGCGGCTAGCCGTTCACCTGCGCCGCTATCCAGCCACGACCTACCTGCGCTCGGGGCGCTGGGAGGAAGCCCTGGCTGAGCACCGGTCGCTGCTGGAGGCGATCCGGCGGCGGGATCCGGACGGGGCTGCTGAGGTGGCCGAAAAGCACATGTGGGCGTCCCGGGACGTGCGCCTCGACATGATCCGTGACGGTGCTGACGACATGGGCCAGCCCTAGCGATCGGCTTCTTGACACCTCGGGACCCGCCTCATACTGTGCTGTACACAACGGTATGCAACGAAATACACGAGGTAAAACATGGGCCGTCGCGGCGCCGACGTAATCGTTGACTATCTGGTGCAGCAGCGGGTTCCCTACCTTGTAGGTGTCTGCGGGCATGGGATCCTGGGTCTTCTCGATGCCGCCTATGACCGGCGCGCTGACATTGAGACCATCTCCACGCACGACGAGCGGATCGCCGGATTCATCGCGGACGCCTACTACCGGGTATCCGGCCATCCGATCGCCACCTATACCTCCTGCGGCCCCGGTTCGGTCAACATCGTGATGGCCATTGCCGGGGCCATGTTCGATTCCTCGGCCATGCTCGCGATCACCGGGAACGTGCCCACCTCGCAGTTCAACCGCGGGCCGTTCCAGGAGTCCGGGAAGTACTTCCAGGGTGATTTCCCCGGCGTGATCCGCAGCTACGTGAAACGCAGCTTCCAGGCGGCCCGGCCGGAGATGCTCCCGCTGATGCTCAGTCAGGCCTTCGCCCTGATGACCTCGGGGCGCCCGGGCCCGGTGAATATCGACGTGCCGCTCAACGTCTTCGTGGAAGACGTCGGCGATGAGGTGGCCGCGCCGCTCTGGCGGCCGGACGCCGTGGCCGCGCCGGCGCCATCCCCGGAGGCGCTGCGCCGGGTGGCGGAACTCCTCGGGGAAGCCGAGCGCCCGGTCATCGTGGCAGGCAACGGCGCGATGGCGCCGCGGGCCCGCACGCTGGTGCGGGAACTCGCCGCCCGGCTGCGCATCCCGGTCGTGACTACGCCGCTCGGCAAGGGTGTCCTCGACGAGCGGGACGACTTGTGCCTGGGGCCAACCGGCCGCAACGGTACTTTTGCGGCAAATAAAGCGGCGCGCAGCGCGGATGTCATCCTCGCGCTCGGTACCCGGTTCGACGACCGGGCGACCAGTTCGTGGATTCCCGGGGTCACCTTCAGCATCCCGCCCACGCGACTCATCCACGTGGACATCGACCCGCAGGAGATCGGCCGTAACTACCCGCCGACGCTCGCCGTCATCGCCGACACCGCGGAGCTGGCCGCGGGACTGCTCGGCCTGGTCACGCCGGACGAGGTGCCAGCCGCGCGCCGGGCCGCCTGGCTCGCGGAGACGCTCGCCTGGAAGCGGCAGTGGGAGGCGGACCTGGCGGTCAGGCAGGCCGACCCGGCCGTGCCGATCCGCCCCGACCGGCTGGTCGCCGAGCTTCAGCGGGTGCTGCCCGATGACGCGAACGTGCTCGCCGACGTCGGCATCCACCACAACTGGCTGCTCCAGCAGCTGGCCGCGCCGCCCGCGGGCCGGCTTCTCCAGGCCTGGGGCTTCGCCTCGATGGGATTCGGGGTCGGCGGTGTCATCGGGGCCAAGCTGGCCGCCCCCGGCAGCCCGGCGCTGACCGTCTGCGGCGATGGCTGCTTCCTGATGCACGCCAACGCGGTGGCCACCGCGGTGGAACATGACGTGCCGGCGGTCTGGGTGGTGTGGAACAACAGCGGGTATGGCTCGATCCGGGGCCAGCAGGCCACGTTCTTCGGGGCTGACCGTGAGATCGCGACCCGGTTCCGCCGGGCCTCGACCGGCGAGCTCTACAGCACGGACATCTCGGCCATCGGCCGGGCGATGGGCGCTGACGGAGCCCGGATCGACAGTCCGGACGAGATCGCGGACGCGATCGAGGCGGCCATCAAGTCGGAACGGCCGACTGTCCTGGACATCCGGGTCGACGCATCGGTGGCCGCGCCGGGGACCGGTAGCTGGGACCTTCCGCCGCTGCCCGGCCCGGTGCCGGACTATGGCTGGTAGCCAGCCCGGCCGTCTGCTGCCCTGGGTAGGCGGCCGGTTCGTCGAGGTGGCGGAGTTCGACGGCCTGGTCGAGCCGTGGGCGGACCGGGTCGTGGCCCAGGTCGGTGTCGCTGACCCGGGCACCGTCGCGGCCGCGCTGGATGCGGCCGCGGCGGCGCGAGCGCAGATGGCCGGGATGCCGGCCCATGAACGCGCCCGCCTGCTCCGGGCGGCGGCCGACATCGTCGAGGCCCGGGCGGATGATCTGGCGCGGGAGATCACTGAGGCGACCGGCAAGGTAATTTCCCATACCCGGCGGGAGACCCGGCGGGTGCCCTGGACGCTGAGGACCTCGGCATCCGCGGCGGAGGCCCTGCTCCCGGCCAGCCCGCCGCCGGACGCGATTCCCGGTGGCGCAGGCGTCATCGCGCTGCTCGCCCGCCACCCGGTCGGCATCGTGGCCGCGGTCACGCCGTTCAATGCGCCCCTGAACCTCGTCGCGCACAAGGTCGCCCCCGCCCTGGCCGTCGGGAACTGCGTGGTGGTCAAGCCCGCGCCGCAGGCACCCGCGCCCGCGCTGCGCCTCGCCGAGATCCTCACCGAGGCCGGCTTCCCGCCGGGCGCGGTCAACGTGGTTCCGGGCGGCCGCGAGACTGGGACCGCGCTGCTCGCCGACCCCCGGGTCGACCTGGTCAGCTTCACGGGGGGAACCGCGGCGGGCCGCGAGATCCGGGCTGCCGCCGGCCTGCGGCCGGTCTTGCTGGAGCTGGGCGGCAACTCGGCCAACCTGATCTGCGCCGATGCCGACATCCCCCTGGCGCTCCGTGAGTGCCTGACGGGCGGGTTCTCGAACAACGGGCAGAGTTGCAACTCGGTCCAGCGCATTCTCGTTCACCGTGACTTGCATGACGAGTTCGCCCAGGCGCTGGCGACCCAGGCGGCCGGGCTCCGCCTGGGCGACCCGATGGATGACCGGACTGACATCGGGCCGCTGATCCACCAGTCCGCGGCGGTCAGGGTCGAGGCGGCCATCGCCGAGGCGGTGGCCAAGGGGGCGACGCTGCATACCGGCGGGACCCGGCACGGCGCGGTCATCGCGCCCACCGTACTGTCGAACGTCGGTCACGATCTGCCGCTGTACTGCAGCGAGGTTTTCGCTCCCGTGGTCCTGGCCGAGCCCTTCGACAGCCTGGGCGAAGCGATCGATGTCGCCAACAGCACACCGTTCGACCTGCAAGCGGCCGTCTTCACCAGCTCCCTGGCGACCGCGGCCCGGTGCTTCCGGGAGCTGCGGGCCGGCAGCGTGATCGTCAACCGGTCGTCGAACTTCCGGCTCGATCAGCTGCCGTACGGGGGAATCGGCGAATCGGGCATTGGCCGGGAAGGCCCGCTGTACGCGGCGGAGGCCATGAGCTACCTGAAGTCCCTCGTCATGGTGCCGGGCGAGGGATAGAGACCAGTGATGAACGCAGAGAGCGCGGATGCCGTAGGCGGGCCCCCGGCGCTGGCCACCGAGCTGGCTGAGTTCGCGCACGGGTTGCGCCGCACGTCTATCGCCGGGTCCGCGGTGGACCACGCCACCGTCCTGATCCTGGACGCGATCGGCTGCGCGCTGGGCGGCTGGGCGGCCGAGGAAACCCCCCTGGTCCTGAGGACGGCCCGCCACCTCGGCGACACCGGGCAGTCGACGATCATCGGTGATGACCGGCCCGTGAGCATGCTCGCCTCGGTGCTGGCCAATGCCTACCTGAGCACCGCGATCACAGCGTGCGACGTCTACACACCCGCCCACTGTCACCTCACTCCTGAGGTGGTCCCGGCCGCGCTCGCCGTGGCCGAGGCGGAGCGTTCTTCCGGACCGGCCTTCCTCACGGCCGTGGCCGCGGGGCTCGAGGTAGCGACCCGCCTCCTGCGGGCCATCGACTATGCCGAGTTCCGGAGGCGAGGGTGGCACGCGCCGGGAGTCATCGGCCCGGTCGGGGCGGCGGTCGCGGCAGGACTGCTGCTCGGCCTGGATGAGGCCGGGCTGCGCACCGCGATGAGCCTGGCCGTGAGCCAGGCGGCCGGAACCTTCGCCGCCTGGCCGACCACCGCCGTGAAGTTCCACCAGGCGCGCGGCGCGGCGGCGGGCTTGCTCGCAGCCCGGCTGGCGGCCGAGGGATTCACGGCCGCTGCCGAGCCGTTCCAGGCCCCCGACGGCGGCCTGTTCCGCAGCTACTCGCCCGGCGATGCCGCGCTGGCCGTTGACGGTCTCGGCCGCAGCTGGGAATTGGAGCAGATCTCGGTGCGGCTGTGGCCTGGTGCGACTCCGGTCCAGGCGCTGCTGACCGCCTTGCTGGGAAGTGGCCGGCCGCTGCCGCCGGCCGCGGAACTCGCTGCGGTGCAAATCCGGGTGCCCCCAGCCACCTATGAGGCGCACCATCACCTCGCGCATCCAGCGGGCTGCTTCGAGGCGTTGCTCTCGTTCCACTACGTCGCCGCCATGAGCGTCCTCGAGGGCCGCTTTGACATCGACCTCGCCGACCACGGCCACTGCGTCGATCCAGGCCCCCTGCTGTTCATAGACGAGCACGTTGCCCTCGTGGGCGATCCGAGGGTGCCACGAGGCGGGGTTCAGGTGACCCTGACCACGCGGGGTGATGCCACGATGGACATCGGCGTCGACCATGCGCTGGGGACCCCTCAGCGCCCGGCCGCCCGGGCGCAAGTGGAAGACAAGTTCCTGCGGTATGCGGCGCCCCGGCTGGGGGTGGAGCGCAGTAAGGAACTGCTCGCCGAGCTCAATGGGCTGGACCAGGCCGACGACTGCACCGATCTGATCCGCCTCAGTCAACCGATGAGTTATCGCGGCCCAGACGCCGCCCGCCCGGACGGCCGCGGCTGAGCTCGCTGGTTTCTCCCTCAGCGGGATTGGATAACGTCTCGATGTGGATCTATCCATGATCCCAGGCGGCAACAACCAGTTCCGGGTCACTGAGGCGGCCGCATCAGCCCTTTAATGAGTGGACCGCTAATGAGTGGACCGCCGACGGGCCGGTCAGGTCAAACGCCAGAGGTAGGTGCAGCCGTTGCTTTCGACGACGGCCATCAGCGGACCATCCGGGCTGAAGGCGACCGCTGGGAGCCTGCTGGTGCTGGCACCGGGGTCGGTAAGCGTGGCGAGGAGTTTCCTGTTGGCGACGTCGTAGAGGTAAGTGCCGTAGCCGTAGGCGGCGGTCGTCGCCAGGCTCATTCCGTCGGGGCTGAATACGGCTGAGGCGCCGGGGGGTGCAGCATCGGCGCTGCGCCGCGCAGCCTGGGCCTGCGCGCGGTTGACCGGCGGAACGACGGTGCCCGTGAATGTCCTGGTGGCCGTATTCCACAAGTAGACGTTCCCCTTCCCCCGGCCGTCACCGATGGCGAGCGTCCCGTCCGGGCTGAAAGACAGGCGGCGGACGTAACCGCCGCCCGGGTCGTTCAGCGTCGCGGTCTGCCGCTTGGTGGCCAGGTTAAAGACGTCGACCTGGCCATCGCCGGCGCCGTCTGTGGCGACGGCCGCCAGCAAGCCGTCCGGGCTGACTGCCGCCGCGCTGTAAGCCACCTGAGCTCGCGGGTTAGCGGGCGCGCCTGGCACGTTCAGCGTTGCGGTCACGTGCTTGGTCGCCAGGTCCCACAGGTAGATGCGCCCATCGGTGTCGGCAACGACCAGCGTCGTGCCGCCGGAGCTGAACCCGCCTGCTGTCCCATCGATGCCGGGGCCTGGGTCGGTCAGGATGGTTACCTTGCGGGTCACCGGGTCCCACAGGCAGGTCTCGTGGCCGAGGTGGCTGAACATGGCCAGCGTCTTCCCATCCGGGCTGTACGCGACTGAGGAGACTCCGCCGTCGCATTGGCTGTAGGAAAGCGTCAGCGCGGCGGCCCAGCGCCGCGCGGCGACGTCCCACAGCCGGACGCTGGCGGGGCCGCCACCGTCGGCGGCACCAGTGACGACGGCCAGCGTCGCCCCGTCCGGGCTCAACGCGGCCAAGGACTCGACCTGGTCGCCGGGGCCGGACAAGGTGGCGATCAGCTCGCCGCCGGACACAGTGGCGACCGGCTTGTGGCCCGAGGAGGTGGAGACCGGCCCGCGGGGCGACGGCTGGACCGCGATGACGACACCGACCGCGGCTAGAGCCCCCACGAGCACAACTCCCGCGATGGCGGCGAGCGCTCGTCGCCGCGCGTGCGGTGGCGAGGCGGCTAGCACCGGGTAGAAGTGCCGGATGGGCGGTTTACGCATCTAGTGCACCAGCGTAGATCGTGGTCTTGGGCATGTCGGTGCTGGAGGCCGGGCGGCCACCGTCTGATCATCCCGTTTGTGGCAACTGACGATAATCTTCTGGTGGTCGCTGGCCACAGCATAGATTCCAGCGGCACCACCAGCACCCAGCCGCCGACCTCCGCGCACATGAGCCAGCACGCAGGCGGCATGGCCGGGAAACCAGCGGAATGCTGGCCCACCGGGATCCCAGACGCCCAGCTCAGCTGGCAGCGTGAGCATGGCCCCGCCAGCAAGTCATAACCACACGATTAGGGGCGCGGTGAAGCCCGTGGTTGCTTGTTAGCCGGATTTGCGTGCTCTGACCGCCAGCACCGCGGGGGTGGGCTCACCGCCTTCGGTGAATCGCTCGATGGTCAGGCCGGCGTCGAGGAAGGCGTGGAAGAGCGCGGGCAGTGGGAGGTGAGTGGCACCGACCTTGTCGCGTACTCCCTGATCGGTCCAAGAGGCCTTGGTCCAGTGGCCGTCCAGGTAGCCGGGACGGATCACGACCACGGCAGGATCGCTGCGGTCGGCGAACCCGCCGCAGAAACAAGGATGCACGCCGACGTGCACCAGCAGCCCGCCAGGGCGCAGGACCCGCGCTGCCTCCCGCAGAACCCCCGGATAGTCGGGCATGTCGGTGTGCACCATCACCGCCACGACGGCAGGAACGCAGCCACCGGCGACCGGCAGCCGTCCCGCGTCGGCCAGCGCCACCGGGAGGCGGTCCCTGGCATGCCGGAGCATCCTGGCCGACAGGTCTGCGCCCAGAGGGGTCCAGCCCAGCGACCGGATCTGGGCAGCGCGCACCCCGGTGCCGCAGCCGATCTCCAGGCAGACGCCGCAGCCCGTTCCCAGCAGTTCACGCACGGCACGCTCGATGCCGAGAACGTCAGCGCCCGCAGCGGCGGTCCTGGCCAGGAACTCATCCTCGTACCAGTCCGCGATCTCGTCATACGCCGCAGCCGCCGCCATCGTGCATCCCCCTCTGCCATTCCATTCCTGCTCAACCTGAATACCACGCCAACGGGGATAATCAATCAGAGTTCCGCATCGGATTGTATTTCTTTCCGCCCCGGCCAGCGGTAGCTAGGCCGCCAGCCGAGCGTTGCCTCAGCTACTGAGCAGTCGAAGAACGCGCGCCAGGGATCTGCCCGGCAAGGCGCCAGTTTTGTGAAGGGCACGCCGGGCGCGAGCCGGGCGGCTAGTGCAAGACTGGGAGCGGTAGCCGAGATGTCAGCCGCGCACAGCCATGCCCGGTGATGCCCGGCCAGCGGAATCGTGAGCGTCTTCTCCACTGCTGTGGCGACGTCCCGCACGTCCACGAACGCGCCGTACTCCCAGACGGCTCCCACTCTGACCTGGGCTCAGAGCGCCACCGTGTCTCGATCCGCTGATACTGGCAAAGTCCCGCCAGCAAGTCATAACCACACCGGTTGGCCATCGCTCGTCCCAGCATGAGCCCAGCCGAGCGCACTGTCATGCCACCGACAGGGGCTTCAACGTGACGATAGGGTCTTCGCGACGGTCAGGTCGGTGGCGGGATTGATAACCCAGTGATTCGTGTGGAACATGCGCCCCGCGAAGGACGTCTCCCGTTCTTCCACGAATCTGAATCCGGCCGACCGGCAGACGGCGTTCGAGGGGGCGTTCGTAATCACCGGAAACGCATGCACCAGCCCCCAGCGATCCTGCTCGCGCGCGAGCGCGAGCAGGATAAGCACCGCCGCCGTGGCGATCCCGCGTCCCTGGAATTCCGGCAGGACCATCCAGCCAATCTCCGAGATCGGAGAGCCCCTGTCCTCATGCGACCATAGCGCAACAGTGCCAGCGACCATTTCAGGCGCGCTCTCGTCAGGAATGATCATCTTGATCCACGCGGCATCCGAGGCGGCCTGCTGGACATCCCGGGCGACTTTCGCCGCGATGCCCTCGCGGGGCACTGGACCGCCGAGCTCGGCCATCATGACCGGATCGCAGCGCATCCGGACGTAGGCACCGACATCTCCCGGTTCAACATCACGCAACCGCATCCCACGCCTCCCGGGCTGGTTTTCCGGCGCTCCAGCATCCAGCATGCCGCCTGCGGCCGGTAGCGATATCCGCGAGGGGCGCCAGCCCACCCGCAAATGCACCCACCATCCCGCCTGCCGCCACGACCACCACACCAAGCAAAGCCCCGGCTGGACCCTCACCATCCCCCACTCATGGCACCTCACCTGGATCACCCCGGCCACCGCATCCACACCCCCGCCCAATACTGCGAATGACCACCCCGGGGTGCCCCGGACCAGGATGGCCCCAACCCTGGTGAACGCCGAACCACCGGATGAACGCTGGATGGCCGGGACAACACGGAGAGCGGGATGAACGGCGAGTGGGATGGGCGCCGAGGCGCCGGGGCGCAGCTGCCCCGGACCTGCCGGGTCACGGCTCCGGGTGCGGGTCCTCCAGGTGGACCAGCTTGGCCAGCTCGGCCAGCGTGATCTCGAACATGGGCGCGGCATCCTCCAGCGCGAAGTGCAGGTGCCCGAACACCTCCAGGCTGACCATTCCGTACAGCCGGACCCAGCAGCGCAGGAAGGTCAGCCCGGCGCCGAGCGGGAGGTCCACACCGAGCGCGTCCTGGTAGCTGGCCAGCTGCGCGCGCAGGCCGGGGTCGATCTCGTCGTCACCCGGGATGGGGAACGGCTGCTTGCGCCACAGCCCGTAGAACAGCGTGAAGAACACCCCGCTGGACTTGGCCGCGCACTCGGTCACCACGTCGTCGTGGGCCGCCTCAAGCGTGGGCAGGGGAGTGCCGAACAGCATCCCGAACTCCGCCTTGTGGCTCAGCCCCCAGCGGCGGAACTCGCGGCACGCCGCGACCATCTTCTCGGTCATGCTGGCCCCGGCCGCCTCGATCGCAGCCTCGTGATCGTGGTGGGGGCGTTCTCCGCGTCCGGGATCACGTTCATCAAGCTGATGGGCGTGGGCATGATCGTCGCCCTGGTAGTGGACGCCACCCTCGTCCGGATCCTGCTGGTGCCCGCGACCATGCGGCTGCTCGGCCGGGCGAACTGGTGGGCGCCGGGCCCGCTGCGCCACATCTACCGGAAGTACGGCATCCGGGAGGAGGAAACCGCGCCCCCGAGGTCGAGCCTGCCCGGGCGTGAGCCGGACCTGGGCCCGCCCGGGGCGTGAGCCCGGCCGGGGCGCGGGCCCGCTCGGGGCGCCGGCCCGGCCGGTCCCGGTAGTCAGCCGGTGGTGGTGGCCAGCACCAGGGGGAGCACGCCGGGCGCGCCGGCCTCGCGGAGCAGCCGGGCCGCGACGGTCATGGTCCAGCCGCTGTCGATGCGGTCGTCGATGGCCAGCACCGGGCCGCCGAGCGAGGCCACCGCGCTGGCCACCGGCCCGGGGAGCCGCAGTTCACGCCAGAGGGCCTGGAGCCGTTGCGGGCTGTTGAACTGCCTGGGCCCCGGGCCGTTCCCCACGTACTCGAGCGAGCCCAGCAACGGCAGCCGCCCGATTTCGGCGATCCGCTCGCCCAGGCTGGCGATGAGCCGGGGGCGGGTCCGGCTGGGCAGGGTGATTACTCCGGCCGGGCGTTGCTCCCAGTCCCACGCGGCCAGCACCTGGACCAAGGCGGCGACGAGATCACCGGGGACGGGGCCGTCCGCTCCCGGATCACCACCAGCGGGCCCGTCAGCATCCGGATCACCGGGGAGGGGGCCGTTATTCTCCGGGGCAAGCTTCTCCCGGTCGAGCAGGGCGGTCAGCCGGGGCCCCCAGCCCAGCCCGGTGAGCCGGCCGAGCGCCCGGCCGGTGTCGGCGGACAGATCTGCCGGGATCTTGCCCGCCACGTTCACGCCGAGCTGCTTCATGCCCGGCGGCCACATCCGGCGCGGGCTGACGTCGATGCCGGGACGGAGCAGCCGGGCCTGCGCCAGCGCCGTCCCTTCCGCCGATACCTCCGCGGGCCAGGGACGCCCGGTGCAGTTGTCGCAGCGGCCGCACGGCTGGGCCTCGGGATCGTCGAGCTGCCGGCGCAGGTACTCCATCCGGCAGTCCGGGGTGTGCAGGTAGTCCAGCATGGCCTGCTGCTCGCGGCGGCGCTCCGCCGCCACCGTCGCGTAGCGCTCGGCGTCGTAGACCCACGGCTGCCCGGTCGCCGTCCAGCCGCCGCTGACCTTGCGCACCGCGCCGTCCACATCCAGCACCTTGAGCATCATTTCCAGCCGCGCGCGGCTCAGGTCCACCTGGGTCTCCAGCGCCCCGGACGACATGGGGCCGCCCGCGTCGCCGAGCGCACCGAGCGTCGTCCGGACCAGCGGCTCGGGCGGGAAGGCCAGCGACGCGAAGTAGGCCCAGATATCGCGGTCTTCCCGGCCGGGCAGCAGGACTACCTCGGCCCGGGGCAGGGCGCGGCCGGCCCGGCCGATCTGCTGGTAGTAGGCGACGGGAGACTGCGGGGCGCCCAGGTGCACCACGAACCCCAGGTCGGGCTTGTCGAAGCCCATGCCCAGTGCGCTCGTCGCCACCAGCGCCTTGAGTTCCCCGCCGAGCAGGGCGCGCTCGGCCGCCAGCCGCTGTTCCTGCTCGTCCCGGCCGGTGTAGGGCAGGACGTTGTGACCCCGGTCGCGCAGGAAGGCCGAGGTCTCATGGGCCGCGGCCACGGTGAGCGTGTAGATGATGCCGGAGCCCGGCAACTCGTCCAGATGCTCGGCCAGCCAGCCGAGACGCTGCTGCGCGGCCGGCAGTTCCACGACCGCCAGGCACAGGCTTTCCCGGTCCAGCGCGCCGCGCAGCACCAGGGCCTCCCCGTCGGCCCCGCTGGCCAGCTGCTCGGCCACGTCCCGGGTGACCCGGGCGTTGGCCGTGGCCGTGGTCGCGAGCACCGGCACGCCGGGGGGCAGGTTCTCCAGCACCGTGCGGAGCCGCCGGTAATCGGGCCGGAAGTCGTGGCCCCAGTCGGAGATGCAGTGGGCCTCGTCCACGACCAGCATCCCGGCGGTCGCGGCGAGCTTAGGCAGGACGAGATCACGGAAGCCGGGGTTGTTGAGCCGCTCCGGGCTGACCAGTAGCAGGTCCACGGTGCCCGCGGCGATCTCCGCGTAGATCTCGTCCCAGTCGGCCATGTTGGCGGAGTTCACCGTCCGGGCCCGCAACCCGGCCCGGGCGGCGGCCTCGATCTGGTTGCGCATCAGCGCGAGCAACGGGGAGATGATGATGGTCGGCCCCATGTCCCGGGCCCGGAGCAGCGCGGTGGTCACGAAGTACACGGCGGACTTGCCCCAGCCGGTGCGCTGCACGACCAGGGCCCGGCGCCGGTCGCGGGCCAGGGCCTGGATCGCGGTCCACTGATCCTCGCGGAGCCGCGCGGACGGCCCGGCCAGCGCCCGCAGGCAGCGCTCCGCCTCCTCGCGCAAGGCGGGGTCGGAAACCAGCAGGCCGGAGTCGGAAACCATGAGTCCTTGGTATCAGGCGCCAGCGACAGCCCGGGCGTGTCGCGCCCGCCGCCGGGGCGGGGCCCTCGCGTGACGCCCGTCACGAGCGCACTGGCCAGGCACTTCGCGCTCTGCCGCTCCCGCCCTGTGAAAATACTCGGCCCGAGACATCGGATGTGTGGGTGTCGGCCGAGCAGGCCCGGGCAGCGGCGCAGTGGCCAGGTGGGTGCGGAGGACGGCTGTGGCGCTGACGGACGAGGCGATCGAGAAGATGAAAGCCATGATCGTCTCGGGCACCTTGCGGGCCGGGGACCGGCTGGCCCGGGAGGCTGACCTCGCCGCTGAGCTGGGGCTGGCTCGCAGTTCGCTCCGCGAGGCGGTCAAGGCCCTGTCGCTGGTGAACATCCTGGACGTGCGGCGCGGCGACGGTACCTACGTGACCAGCCTGCAGCCTCCGCTGCTGCTCGAGGCGCTCAGCTTCATCGTGGACTTCCACCGGGACGGGACCGTGCTCGAGTTCCTCGAAGTGCGGCGCATCCTGGAACCGGAAGCCGCGGCCATGGCCGCGGAACGGATCTCGGCCGCCGACGTCGCCGAGATCCGCGCGCTCCTGGACAGCCTGGGCCCGGATCCCGAGGTCGAGGATCTGGTCGCCAACGACCTCGAATTCCACCGCCGGATCACGGCCTGCTCCGGGAACAGCGTGCTCACCTCGCTGCTCGACTCGCTGTCCGGGCCGACCTCGCGGGCCCGGGTCTGGCGCGGCCTGACTCAGGCGGGGGCGACCCAGCGGACGCGCCGCCCAGCCGGTAGATCCGCGCGGCGTTCCCGGCCAGCAGGGCGTCCACGCCAACCGGATCGAGGCGGCCGGCCAGCAGGGCGAGGGCCAGGTCGAGCACCTCGCTGTAGCCCGGCGTCGCGGGGTCGCGGTGGTGGCCGCCGGGGCCTTCACTGGCCAGGTCGAGAATGTTCTGCATCAGGCCGAGCAGGATGGCGCCGGATGCGGCGCGTCCTCGCGCCCCGCCAGTGGGATGGCACCGCCGGCCGTGGGGCAGGAACATAAATCGGATGTCTGTGCAAGGTCAACGCATCCCGGTCACGCGGCCAGCCGTCATCGAACCGAGATATAGGGACTTCCGTGAGATTCTTCCGCGGTGTGGGGCTTTCGCGGTATGGAATCACCGAGGCGCACCACGAGCGCAGGAGTAGGCATCTGATCTTTGCCGGCCCCGGGCGCGTCCTCACCCGGAGCATGGATATGCGGCGGCCCGGCCAACCTGGTGGCCCTGGTGACGCACGGGGGACAGCAGGCGTATCGCTCATACCATGGCAGCTGTCCAGCAGGAGGCCAGGCGGCACCTTACTTCGCTATGCTGCACTTACCGGACCTGACGGCAGCCCCCCGCCCTGCGGTCGAGCGTGCGTCTCGGTGACGTGCGCCAAGGCTTTGTTCCTGTGGCCCGAGGAGGTCGCTGATGATCGCTGCCGGGTTAATGCGCGCCGTAGCGCGCAGGCCGATCTGGCCCCTGGCGATCGCCGGGGTGGCTGCCGCGCCGGTTTTCCTGGCCGCCCCCGCCCTGGCGGGATCCACGACCGGTACCCAGGTGGTGACCTCCTGCGGGGGTGGCGTTTCTGCCGTTACCGTGCGGCTGCCCGCTGGCTTCAACCCGCTCACCGCCACCCCGGCCCAGCTGGCCGCGAACGATCTGCCGCTCCGGCAGGCCGGCCGGGTCCAGCTGGCCGCCTGGCGGAGGTTCGTGACCGGGGGAGTGCGGGCGGCCCGGACTACGTGTGTCTTCGCCCCGGTGACGCCGGCCAGTGCGCCCCGGTCCATCGTGGGGGACGCCAAGCCGCAGTCGATCGTGGGGGACGCCAAGCCGCGATCGATCGTCGGGGATGCTAAGGCGCAGTCGATTGTGGGGGATGCTAAGGCCCACTCGATCGTCGGGGATGCCAAGGCGCAGTCGATCGTGGGGGATACCAGCCCGGCCCTCGGCACGCTGAGGCCCCCGGCCACCGCGCCGCGGCCCAGCCCAGGCGGCAACCTGGCCACCGCCACCACGCGGACCGTGGTCTACGGCACCTGGCGGGTGACCCGGCCGAAGAACAATCCGGCCGCCGCCGCGTCGTCCTGGGCCGGCATCGGGCTCGGCCGGAGCGGTGATCCGCTCGTCCAGGCGGGTTCGTCGGCGGGCGGCTATTTCGGTCCTTACCTGTGGTGGCGAATGGTCCCGCAGCGGCCGAACCAGCAGCGCATCAGCCTGAACACCGCGCCGGGCGACACTGTCTACGTGCACATCCAGCTGCTGCGTGGCCGGGCCAGGGTGACCGTCCGGGACGAGACCACCGGCGCGGGCGGCACGTACGTGGTGAGGTACTAGGCACCCGGGCGGCGTACCCGCCTGGGATCATGGCCCGATGAGCGGCGACATCATGCGCCTCAAGGCGTGCCTTAACGGGAAGCGCAGCCAGGCGGAGTTCCCCGCGGTGCCGGTCACGCCGGACGAACTGGCTCGCGACGCGGCGGCTTCGGTCGCCGCCGGGGCCGAGGCGGTTCACCTGCACGCCCGCGGCCGGGACGGTGCCGAGTCGGTGCGGGCCGCCGACGTGGGCGCGGCGGTGGCCGCGGTCCGCGTGGCCTGCCCGGGCATCCCGGTGGGAGTGTCTACCGGGCTCTGGATCACGGGCGGAGACGCCGCGGCCCGGCACGCCGCCATCGCAGAGTGGGCGGGGCTGGCCGCTGCTGCCCGGCCCGATTTCGCGTCGGTCAACGTCAGTGAGGAGGGATGGGCCGGCGTGGCCCGCTCGCTGGGCACGGCCGGGATCGCCGTCGAGGCGGGGGTGTGGTCGGTCGCGGACGTCCAGGTGCTCGCCACCGCCGCCGAGGTGGCCGGGCTGCCTCGTCCGCCGCTGCGGATCCTGATCGAAGTCATGGGCGAGCCGGCTGACGCGGCGCCCCGGGTGGCCGGGGAGATCCTGCGCGCCCTCGAGGACTCCGCGGTGCGCGGGATCCCGCGGCTGCTGCACGGCGAAGGAGACGGCTGCTGGGCGCTGGTGGCCCAGGCGGCCCGGGAAGGACTGCCCACCCGGATCGGGCTGGAGGACACCACCGCCGGCCCGGACGGCGAACCGGTCAGCGGCAACGCGGAACTGGTCCGGCTGGCCCTCGGCGTGATGAACGGTGATTATTCACCGGGCGCGAGGTAGCTCAGCGGGCGCTGAGCTACACGACGGGCACAGGCCGAACAGCTCCACGGTGTGGTCGACCGCGGTGAAGCCGGCCTCGGCCGCGACCTGCTCGGCCCAGCGCTCTACCGCGCGGCCCTCGACCTCGACGCTGGTCCCGCAGGTGCGGCAGATGAGGTGATGGTGGTGGGCGTTGCTCTCGCACCGGCGGTACAGGATCTCGCCGCTGGCGTCCCGGATCGTGTCGACCCGGCCGTCCTCGCTCAGCACCTGCAGGTGCCGGTAGACGGTGGTCAGGCCGATGTGCTCGCCGCGCTGGCGCAGCTCGGCATGGATCTGCTGGGCGCTGCAGAACCCGGGCAGCCCGCCCAGGACGGCCGACAATGCCTCAGCCTGCCGGGTCCCGCGTACCCGAGTGCCGCCCAGCGGGCGGTTCGCAGGCACCGGCGTCATCACACCCGCACAGTAGCAGCCGTTACCTCCCGGCTCCCCTGCTCCGCGCCACCCCCGGGGCCGCCGTGACCGGCGGGCCCGTCGTGGGCCCAAGATGGGTACATGGCCACCCGACTGAAGAACGCGACCAGCCCGTACCTGCTGCAGCACGCGGGCAACCCGGTCAACTGGTGGCCGTGGTCCGAGGAGGCCTTCGCCGCCGCCCGGGACCGGGACGTGCCGGTCCTGCTGTCGGTGGGTTACTCGGCCTGCCACTGGTGCCACGTGATGGCGCACGAGTCGTTCGAGGATCCGCAGACCGCCGCGCTCATGAACGAGAACCTGGTCGCGATCAAGGTCGACCGGGAGGAACGCCCGGACGTGGACGCGGTCTACATGACCGCGACCCAGGCCATGACCGGCCAGGGCGGCTGGCCGATGACCGTGTTCATGACCCCGGACCGGGACCCCTTCTTCTGCGGTACCTATTTCCCCCGGGAGCACTTCCAGCGCCTGGTCCTCGGGGTGGCCAAGGCGTGGCGGGAAGACCGCGGCAACGTCACCAGCCAGGCCCGGCAGATCTCCGAGGCGCTGGCCGAGCGGGCGGCACCGTTGCGGGGGCCGGGGATCGACCCGGCCGGCGGCACGCCCGGGGCCACCGCCACCAGCGTGCTGGCGGACGCCTGCGACCAGGCCGTCGCCTCGCTGGCCGAGAGCTACGACGAGAACGCCGGCGGGTTCGGCGGCGCTCCTAAGTTCCCGCCGTCCATGGTGCTCGAATTTCTGCTCCGGCAGGGGGAGAGCGCGCGACAGCGCAACGCCGAGCCTGGCCTTGATGGCGTTGGGGATGGTGGAAGGGACTGCCGGGGGGATGGCCCGCGGCGGCCTGTACGACCAGCTCGCCGGCGGGTTCGCGCGGTACTCCGTGGACGCCGCCTGGGTCGTGCCGCATTTCGAGAAGATGCTCTATGACAACGCGCTGCTGGCCCGGGTGTACGCGCACCTGTGGCGGCGCACCGGGTCGGAGCTGGCCCGCCGGGTGGCCCGGGAGACCTGTGCGTGGATGATCGCCGAGCTCGGTACCCCGGAGGGCGGCTTCGCGTCGGCGCTGGACGCGGACAGCGACGGCGCGGAAGGCCTTTTCTATACATGGACGCCGGACGAGCTGGCCGCGGTCCTGGGACCCGCGGACGGGGAGTACGCCGCGGCCGCGTTCGGGGTGACGGCCGCCGGGACCTTCGAGCATGGCCGGTCGGTGCTGCAGCGCCGCGCCGACCCCGCTGACCCGGCGCGTTTCGACCGGGTCCGGGCGGCCCTGCTGGCCGCGCGCGGGCAGCGCGTCCGCCCGGGACGCGACGACAAGGTGGTGGCGGCGTGGAACGGGCTGGCCATCGCGGCACTGGCCGAAGCCGGGTTGCTGCTCGGCGAGCCGGCGTTCGTGACCGCGGCCCAGCGCGCGGCGGAACTCCTGGCCCGGCTGCACGTGTCCGGGGAGCGGCTGACCCGGACGTCGCGGGACGGCGTGGTGTCCGGCAGCGCCGGGGTGCTCGAGGACTACGCGTGCGTGGCTGAGGGCCTGCTGACCCTGGCCGGGGTGACCGGCGAGGCGCACTGGGTGTCCCTGGCCGGGGAGCTGCTCGGGACCGCGCTGGCCCGGTTCGGCGACGGCAGCGGCGGCTTCTACGACACCCCGGACGACGGGGAGGCGCTCGTCTACCGGCCCGCTGATCCGGCGGACGGCCCCACCCCCTCGGGCGCCTTCGCCCTCGCCGGGGCCTTGCTCAGCTACTCCGCGCTGACCGGGTCGATGACGCACCGGGACGCCGCGGCGGCCGCGCTGGGCCTGGTGGCGCCGATCGCGGCGCGGTTCCCCCGGGCCGCGGGGTCGGGCCTGGCGGTGGCCGAGGCGCTGATCTCCGGGCCCGCCGAGATCGCGATCGTCGGCCCGGCGGATGACCCGCGCACGGCCGGACTGCACCTCGCCGCGCTGCGCGCCGCCCCGCCGGGCGCGGTGCTCGCTCTCGGGGACGGGGCATCGGACGGCGGGATCCCGCTCCTCGAGGCGCGCGGACTGGTCGGGGGCGCGCCGGCCGCGTACGTCTGCCGGGGCTTCGCCTGCCTAGCCCCCGTGACCGAGCCGGAGGCGCTCCGCGCTGCGCTGCAGGACGACTAGCCACGGAGTGCGGTGCTGCGGGCGGTTAGCCGCCGCTCGCCGCGAGGCCGGGGCGGTTGGCCACGGTTTGATGCGTGACGGGCCGGTTTGATGGCGCTGGTGTAAATAGCACCGTAAATTTCGGCGGCGCCGATCCCGCGCCCAAGGCGCTGACCTGGGCATTTGCCTGCACGGCCGGCCGCCGGGACAGGCAGGCAGCCGCGTCCTGGTATGCGCGGCGGGGCCTGGGTATAGGTGCCCTCGTGACTCTTGCTCCCGCGGCGGCGGCACGAGGCGGTGCCCGGCTGCGCCCGTATGCGCGCCGCTGGGGTGCTGCGCTGCTGGCGTTGGCGGCGCTCGGCGGCACCGCGGCCGGGCGGGTGGAGGTACCCGGGCCGGGGGCGCAGCCCGCCGGGCCGTCTCCCTCTACAGCCCGGGCCACGGCTGCGGCCGCGACGACGCCCGGCAAACTGCTCCGCGCGGACGTGATGGTGGTCGCGCAGCACGCGCTCCCGGCCCGCGACCTGGCCCGGGTGGCCCGGCTGCGCGGCGTCCAGGCCGCGCGGGCGGTCGACGCGGCCCGTGTCCGGGTGAACGGCACGTTCGCGGCGGTGCTGGGGGTAGACCCGGCCACATTCCGGGCGTTCGCCTCCGGGCCGACCGCCTCGGCCAGCCCGATGTGGCGCAGCGTGGCGCAGGGCGCGATCGCCGTCTCCTACACGATGGGCAAGCAGGACAAGCTGCCGCCGGGCGGGACGGTGCAGGTGGCCGGCCGGACGACGCGGTCGCTGCGCGTCGCGGGGTTCAGCACGGTCGGGATCGGCGGGGTGGACGCGGTGGTCTCGCGGACCGTGTCCCGCTCGCTCGGGTTCCCGGCCGGCAATGCGATCGTCGTGAGCGCCCCGCACGACCGGGTCGCCGCCCTGGTGCGCGAGATCAAGACCCGGATGCCGCGCGGGGCCGTGGTCGAGCCGCTGGTCACCACCTCGGCGAGCGGCACCCCGGCCGCGGCCGGGGTGGCCGGGGCATCCTCCGTGGCGGCCGGGACCGCGGTCAGCGCCACGGCCAACGGGCAGGCGGCCCTGACCCTGGCGGAGCTCGTCGCCATGCTCAAGGCCGCGGCCAGCCGGGTCGGCTACCCGTACGTGTGGGGCGGCTCCGGGCCGACCACGTTCGACTGTTCCGGGCTGGTCCAGTGGTCGTACCGCCAGGCCGGGGTGGTGATGCCGCGGGTGGCCGCGGACCAGGCCCGGACCGGGCCCGCCATCCCGTTCAGCCGGGCGCAGGCGGGGGATCTGCTGTTCTACCGCACCGATCCCACCGCCCCGGACTACATCTCGCACGTGGCCATCTACCTGGGCAAAGGGCTGATGATCCAGGCGCCCCAGCCGGGGCAGAACGTGGAGATCGTCCCGGTGGCGCTGGGCAGTGAGTTCGCGGGCGCGGTCCGCGTGTCCCCGACCATTGCCGCGCAGGTGGCCGCCTCGCCGGTCGGCTGACCGGCTCCCTCCTCCAGAGTCAGCCCGAGCCCAGGCCCGGGCACGTGCTGGCCTGCCTGCGGCTGTACTTGCTTGCGCCGGAACACCGTGATTACATAATTACATGAGTACTGAGAAACACGGCGAAGACGCCGCTCCGGGCGAGGAAGTACGGGGCTGGTTCGTGGGCCGGCTGCCCGCGGGCTGGTTCACCCAGACGCCCCAGGTCCTCGTGGACCGGGAAGAGATCACCGTGGTCGGGCCGCTCGGCGACCTGGACGTGGAGACAGACGCATCACCGGCCGCCCAGGCGGCCACGGCGGACGGGCGGGCGCGCCGGTTCCGCGAGGAAACCCGCGATCACCGGATCGAGATCGCCCGCGAGGCCGAGCTCAAGTTCAGCCGCAAAGTGTCGTGGGGAGTGATCTGCGGCGGCCGGAAGGTGATGTTCACCACACTGTCGGTCCCGGTCATGACCCGCCTGCGGCAATCCGAGCGCCGGGTGCTCGACACGCTGGTGGAGGCCGGGGTGGCCCGCAGCCGCAGCGACGCGCTCGCCTGGTGCGTGCGCCTGGTCGGCGAGCACGAGGAGTCCTGGCTCGGCCAGTTGCGCGAGGCCCTGCGCCGGGTCGGGGAGGTCCGCGCCGAGGGTCCCCAGGCCTGACCGGAGGGGTCATTTCCGCCGCCCGCACCGTATTTCCTCCGGCATCTGCGCTGCGTCCTTCGTCCCGGCCGCCCCCATGTCCCTCCGTCGCCCGCCCCGTGTCCGTCCCCGCCCGCACCATGGTGTCCGCCCACTTTGGTGAATAAGGTGTAACGAATCGTCGTATCGCCGCTACTTTCTGTTTAGATGACTTTGAGGCCCGGGGTGTCCCCGGGCCGGCAGGTCGTGTCACGAGCCCGGTCCAGTGGTGACATCCTTGATACGGGCAGGCCATGCTTATCGGCCGGTAGCTAGCGGCGGAAGTGGGTTCGGATGGGGCTGCGCAAGGTTCGTATGAGGCTCCGCGATCTCATCTACCGGATGTACGAGCGCAGGCTCGAAGCGTCCCTGTCGCGCCACGAGATCCCCCGGCACGTGGGCGTGATCCTCGACGGCAACCGCCGGTGGGCCCGCCTGGCCGGGTTCACCGATGTCAGCGACGGCCATCAGAAGGGCGCCGACCACATCTTCGAGCTGCTCGGCTGGTGCCGGCAGTCCGGGGTCGAGGTCGTCACCTTGTGGCTGCTGTCCACGGACAACCTGGCCCGGCCCGCCGCGGAGCTGGAACCGCTGCTGAAGATCATTGAAGGCACCGTGACCGATCTGGCCGCGGCGGGCTGGCACGTGAAGCCGGTGGGTGCTCTCGACCTGCTCCCGGCCGAGACCGCCTATGTGCTCAAGGACGCGGCGGAGACCACCGCGGGCCGTCCTGGCCTGCTGGTCAACGTGGCCATCGGGTACGGCGGCCGCCGGGAGATCGCGGACGCGGTCCGCTCCCTGCTCCAGGATCACGCGACCAAGGGCACCACCATCGAGGAACTCGCCGAGATCCTGGACGTGGAGCACATCGCCGAGCACCTCTACACCGCCGGGCAGCCCGATCCCGACCTGGTCATCAGGACGTCCGGGGAACAACGCCTGGGCGGATTCCTGCTCTGGCAGAGCGCCCATTCGGAGTTCTACTTCTGCGACGCCTACTGGCCGGCCTTCCGGCGGGTGGACTTTCTCCGGGCGCTGCGCTCCTACTCGGCCCGGCAGCGCCGGTTCGGGTCCTAGCGCAGGTTCGGATCTAAACCCGTCCTAAACCTGGTCCGGCGTGGTATGCGACACCCCGGCTGGGTCTTCCGGGGATGGCGCTGCCCAGGTACCTTTCAATCAGGTGGGCGGTGCCTAGCCGTCCCCCCGGGAAGGCCCTCGACATCCTCGAGCTTCGTGTCCTGGCACGCAGGCGAGACGAGCGAAGGGCCGGGACCTGGCCCTTCGAGGGCCTATCCCGGTCCTGGAGACACATCTGTGTCCTAGCGCGGCGCCAGCTCAGGCGCCCAGGGGAGAACGAGTGGCCAGTTCTTCTGCCCGCCGCGACTCGCGGCCCAGCAATGCCCGCACTGACAAGGATGGTGGGGCTCCGGGCGTGCCCGGAAGCCGCCGTTTCAGCTACGTGCTGGACACCAGCGTCCTGCTCGCCGACCCGGCCGCGATCAGCCGGTTCGCCGAGCATCGCGTGATCCTGCCCATCGTCGTCATCACCGAGCTGGAGGCCAAGCGTCATCACCCCGAACTGGGCTATTTCGCCCGTCAGGCCCTCCGGCACCTGGACGACCTGCGGATCGAGTTCGGCAGGCTGGATGCGGATCTGCCGATCGGTGACGAGGGCGGAACCGTCCGGGTCGAGCTGAACCACACCGATCCCCAGGTTCTTCCCCCGGGGTTCCGGCTCGGCGACAACGACACGCGGATCCTGTCAGTCGCGCGCAGCCTCGAGGCTGAGGGCGAAGACGTGGTCCTGGTCAGCAAGGATCTGCCGCTGCGGGTCAAGGCGGCGTCGATCGGCCTGACCGCCCAGGAGTACCGGGCTGAGCTGCCCGCCGACTCCGGCTGGACCGGCATGACCGAGCTCGACGTGAGCGCGGAGGACATCCAGGAGCTCTACGACACCGGCCGGCTGGACTGTGAGCAGGCCCGGGACCTGCCCTGCCATACGGGGCTGGTGCTGGCCGCGGGCGGCCACGGCAGTTGCAGCGCACTCGGCCGGGTGCTGCCCGACAAGTCGGTCCGGCTGGTCCGCGGCGACCGGGAGGCGTTCGGCCTGCACGGCCGCAGCGCCGAGCAGCGCGTCGCGCTCGACCTGCTGCTCGACCCCGACGTCGGGATCGTCTCACTCGGCGGCCGGGCGGGCACCGGCAAGTCCGCGCTCGCCCTCTGCGCGGGCCTGGAGGCCGCGATGGAACGGCGCCAGCACCGCAAGGTGGTGGTGTTCCGGCCGCTGTACGCGGTAGGCGGCCAGGAACTCGGTTACCTGCCGGGCTCCGAGGCGGACAAGATGAACCCGTGGGCCCAGGCGGTCTACGACACGCTGTCCGCGGTCACCTCGCAGGACGTGATCGAGGAGGTGCTGGCCCGGGACATGTTCGAGGTGCTGCCGCTCACTCATATCCGGGGCCGCTCGCTGCACGACTCGTTCGTCATCGTCGACGAGGCCCAGTCCCTGGAGCAGAGCGTCCTGCTGACCGTGCTGTCCCGGATCGGCTCGGGGTCCCGGGTCGTGCTGACCCACGACATCGCCCAGCGGGACAACCTGCGGGTCGGGAGGCACGACGGCGTGGTCGCGGTCATCGAGAAGCTCAAGGGGCATCCGCTGTTCGCCCACACGACACTGGTCCGGTCGGAACGGTCCCCGATCGCGGCACTCGTCACCGAGATGCTGGAGGACTCGGGTTTGTAACACCCCGGGTAGCGGGAAGTCCCGGGAAGTCGGCAGACTACTCCACATGGTTTTCGACTTGTCGGAGCTTCTCGCTGCCCGGCACGGGGAGGGTTACGCCCTCGCCGGCCAGCACCTGAACCCCCAGCTGCCCCGGATGCTGCACGCCATCGGTTTCGACCGCGTCTACGAGCGCGCGGAAGGTGCCTACCTCTACGACTCCGACGGCACGGCCTACGCCGATTTCCTGGCCGGATTCGGGGTGTTCGCGCTGGGCCGCAACCATCCGGTGGTGCGCAAGGCACTGCACGACATGCTGGACGCCGGGCTGGCCGACATGGTTCAGTTCGACACCCCGCTGCTGCCCGGCCTGCTCGGCGAGCGGCTGCTGGCCAAGGCGCCCGGCCTGGACCGGGTGTACTTCTGCAACAGCGGCACGGAGGCGGTGGAAGCGGCGCTGAAGTTCGCGCGGTACGCGACCGGGCGGCAGCGCATCCTCTACTGCGATCACGCCTATCACGGGCTCACCATCGGCTCGCTGTCCGCGAACGGATCCGGGGAGTTCCGCAAGGGATTCGGCCCGCTGCTGCCGGACACCATGATCCCGTTCGGCGACCTGGACGCCCTCGAGGCGGAACTGCGCCACGGCGACGTGGCCGGGCTCCTCATCGAGCCGGTGCAGGGCAAGGGCGTCGCGGTGGTCCCGCCCGGGTTCCTGGCCGCGGCCCAGGCCCTGCTGCACGAGCACGGCGCCCTGCTGATCTGTGACGAGGTGCAGTGCGGTATCGGCCGGACCGGCCGGTTCTTCGCCTACCAGCACGATGACGTCGAACCGGACATCGTGGCCGTGGCCAAGGCGCTGTCCGGCGGGTTCATCCCGGTCGGGGCCACCCTGGCCAAGGGCTGGATCTTCGACAAGGTCTACTCGTCGATCGACCGGGTCCTGGTGCACGACTCCACGTTCGGCTCCAACGCGGCCGCGATGACGGCCGGCCTGGCCTCGCTGGCAGTCATCGACGACGAAAAGCTGGTGGAGAACGCCGAACTGACCGGCAACCTGCTCCGGGAAGCCCTGCAGCTGCTGGTGGACAAGTACGAACTGCTCGCCGAGGTCCGCGGGCGCGGGCTGATGATCGGCCTGGAGTTCGGCCGGCCGAAGGCCATGCGGTCTCGGGCGGCGTGGAACATGCTCCAGGCGGCGCGGCACGGCCTGTTCGCGCAGACGGTGGTGGTCGCCCTGTTCCAGCGGCACCACATCCTGACCCAGGTCGCGGCGGACAACGTGGAAGTGATCAAGCTGCTGCCGCCGCTGACCGTCGGGGAGAAGGAAGTGGACCTGTTCCGTGACGCGTTCGTGGACGTCATGGACGACGCCAGCCGGGGCAGCGGCCTCATCTGGGACTTCGGCCAGACACTGGTCAAGCAGGCGGTCAGCGCCCGCCGTCACTGAGCAACGCCTCGGCGATACTCAGATCCCCGGGATAGGTGATCTTGATGTTGCGCTCGCTGCCGGGCACCACGGCGACCGGCACGCCGGGCAGGTAGCGCAGGACCACCCCGCAGTCGTCGGTCGCGAGATCCGCGAACGCGGGATCGGCCAGGGCCAGCTCGTGGGCCTTGCGGATGACCGACAGCCGGAAGCCCTGCGGGGTCTGGCAGCGGCGCAGCGTGTCCCGGCGCGGCATCCCGGTCATCAGGCCGTCCTCGACGACCACGATCGTGTCCGAGGCGGGCACGGCGACCCCGACAGCCTCGTGCCCGTCCAGGGCCCGCACGCAGCTCGCGATCGTAGCCTGGTCGAGCAGCGGGCGCGCGGCGTCGTGGAACAGCACGTTGCACTCGGCCGGGCCCAGCGCGCCGATCGCCCGCCGGGTGGACTCGGGGCGGGTCAGCCCGCCCTCGATGATCCCGGTCACCTTGCGGTACCCGCCCAGGGCCAGCAGTTCACGGACGTGCGCCGCGTGCCCGGGCGCCATCACCACCAGGGTGGCGTCCACGCCGGGAGCCTGGTCAAACGCGGCGACCGAGTGCTCCAGCAGGGCCCGCCCGGCCAGCGGGAGCAACTGTTTGGGAAGCGCGGCGCCGAAGCGGACCCCTGATCCGGCCGCCAGCACCACAGCCACCGTTCGCATGAGCGGACTCTACCCGGGTACGACAGGCAGGGGTTACCCGCAGAATCGCAGCACTTGCCGATGAGCTACTCGGCCCCTGAGCACCGGAGAGGGACATGACGGTAACCACGGCCGTGGTGGTGCTGCCCCGGCGCGTGGCGGTCTGGGCCAGCCACCGGGCGGTGGCCCGCACCTCTGTGACCGGCATCGAACTGGCCTGCGCCCTGTGCGCCGCGGTGTGGTTCAGCGAGGGCACCCCGCTCTCGGCGCTGGGCGGCGGGGCGGCGCTGGGCGGAGGGTGCCTGGCCCGGCGGGTGGGCGGGCAGCTCACCGTGGGCGCTTTCGAGGGCTGGCTGGCCAGCACCTGCGCGCTGGCGGGCGAGCTCGCGGTGTACGCGGGGCTCGCGGCGGCCGCGGTCTCCGGGCAGCCGCGGGTCTGGGCCCTGGCCACCGCCGCGGCGGTCTTGCTGGGGATGCGGAAGGTAGCCCGCCTGTGCCGCCCGGCCCGCCCCGCGGCCGCCGGCCGGCCCGGGCCGTCACCGGGAGACGAGCGCAGGGGACCTGGCCGGACGCTGGCCGTCCTGGCCGTCCGGCTGCCGGGGCTGCCCGCGGGGGAGCGGGCCATCGTGATCACCGTGACCGCGGCGGTCTACGGCACCCGGATGTCCCTGCTCGTCCTGACCTGGTGGGGCGCGGTCGCGCTGGCCTGGGCGGTGGCGGGCCCGCGGGGGCCTGCGCCCGGGCAAGCCCCGGGTCCGCTCCGGCCGGCCGACGTCGTGGCCGCGCGGGATGACGGTCCCATCGCTCATTTCGCCGGTTCGCTCGTGCGCGGCCAGCTGGTGCCGCTGCCCCCCGCGGTGGCCGGGCTGACGGCGACCATCCTGCTCGCCACGCTCGGCCTGCACGACCTGGCCGGCCCGGTCCTGCTCACCCCGGTAGCGGCCATGCTGCTCGCCGCGCCGGGATCCGCGCATCCGCACCATGGCCCGCTGGACTGGCTGACCCCCCTGGTCATCCAGGCCGGGCAGTACGCCTACCTGGCGGCGCTCGGCTTCGCCAAGGGCGTGCCCGGCCCGCTGGTCTTCGCGCTGATCGGGCTGGTCGGCCTCCGCCAGCTGGACGCCGCCTACCGGGCCCGGCATCCGCTGCCCGCGAGCGATGCGCGCGGCGGGATCGGCTGGGAAGGCCGGATGCTGGCGGCCGGGGTGGGCGCGATGCTTGGCGTGGCCACGTTCAGCTACCTGGCCCTGACCGTGTATCTACTGTGGTTCCTGTGCTCGGGCAGCCTGGCCAGCTGGCTGGCGGGCCGGGCCCAGCCCGGAGGTGTTCAGCGGCCCAGGCTGGGCAGTTGAGGCCCGGGGTGCCGGCGCAGCGCCGAAGGGGTCGGACGCTAGGATCAGCCCGTGGAGGGTGTATCTCTATGCTCCTGCTCAGACAAGCGCCGCTGCGCCGCGCCCAGCCTGGCCTGGAATGGCGGTCGCCGGTAACTATCCCCCGCCCGTGGCTGGCCGGGATCTTCGCGGCCTGCGCACTGTTCGCCGCGGGCATGGGCGTGTTCAGCAGCGACTCCCTGCACCGGCTCTGGGGACTGTTCGCAGCCGTGGCTTATGTGCTGGCCGCGGGCGCCGTCCTGGCCTGGAGGTCGTCGCGGGCGGTGGACCTCGCCTTGCTCCTGGGGATCGGGGGCGCCCTGATGGCGCCGTTGTTCTTGCTGGCCGACGAGGGGCGGTGGCAGCCCGAGGTGGGCGTGATCGCCCGCGGGGCCCGGCTGCTCCTCCTGCACGGCTCCCCGTACGAGAGCCAGGCGGTGGTCACCGCCACCCACAACCCCAACATCTACAACCCGTACTTGCCGGTCATGGCGATCTTCGGGCTGCCGCGGGCGCTGCTCGGCCCCGGGATCGTCACCGACCCGCGGATCTGGTTCACCGTGGGCTTCGTGGCCGTGTTCGCCGCCGCCCTGGCCGTCGCCGGGGCCCGGGACGTACTGCGCTGGACCGTGCTCGTCACGGCGACTCCGGTCATCGCGTTCTCGCTGACGGTGGGCGGGACCGACGTCCCCGTGCTGGCCCTGCTGTGCCTGGGCCTGGCGCTGCTCTGGCGCCGGCCGCAGCCGCTGGTAGCCGGGGTGGTGCTGGGCGTCGCCGCGGCCACCAAGGCCACCGCGTGGCCCGCGCTGATCGTGGCCGCGACCATGCTCCTGGTCCGGGACGGGCGGCGCACCGCGGGGCGGTTCCTCCTGGCCGCCATCGCCGCGGCGGCCGTCATCATCGGGCCGGTCGCCGCGGTCTGGCCGCACTCCCTGGTGGAGAACACCATTCTCTTCCCGCTCGGGCTGGCCAAGGTCAAATCTCAGGCCGTCAGCCCGCTGCCGGGTCACTTGCTGGCGGACACCGGGCCGACCGGCCACACGATCGCCGTGATGCTCCTCGGCCTGGCCGGCCTGGGAGTGCTGATCTCCCTGGTGGTCCGCCCGCCGCGGAACGTGCCGTCGGCCACCTGGCGGCTCATCATCGGCCTGGTGCTCATGTTCGTGCTGGCCCCGGCGACCAGGTTCGGTTACTTCATGTACCCGGCGGGGCTTTGGGCGTGGCTGGTCGTGTCGCAGCTGGGCGCCCGGCGCCTGCGGTCCTCCGGCCATCCCGATGAGGACGCTCCCGGGGGGCCGCCGCCTCATGGCGGGGTGGCCCAGCCCAGCCCGGCCTGAGGCCGCCCGCCGCAAGCACCCGGCGCAAGGGGGCGCTTCAAACCTCGACCTCAGGCCCAGGCCGGGCCCCAGACCCAGCCCTCCGGCTCAGGCCCCTGGCTCATCCGCCCGGCAGCGGGTTGTCCGGCCCGGCGAACGCCGCCGAATCCTTGCAGATGTTCGTGCTCGCGGTGATGCCGCCGTAGCTCTTGGCCAGGTTGCCGAGGGACTTGGCGGACGCCTTCCCACCCGTGCTCTTGGGCGCGCCCAGCCCGTTGAAGCTCGATCCCAGGATCAGGTTGAGGGACCCGCTTCCCAGCGCGGTGTCCTGCTGCACGGCGACCGGGCCGACCAGGGTCTTGAGCGTGTTGACTTCCGGCAGCTGGGCGGCCGAGGAGTACTGGATCACGCTGCTGGTGTAGCCGTAGTTGGCCGCCGGGCCGGTGCCGGTCACGGTGAACCCCTTGGCGGTCAGGGCGGTGGCGGTGGTGCCTGCGACATGGGGGACCCCGGAGCCGTTCAGGACCTGGACCTGGACCCGGCCCGGGCTGACCGTGGGCGCCGCCGCGGCGGTCTTGCCCTGGCCCTTGCCCTTGGCCTGGCCTCGTGCCTTGGCTGAGGCGGGCAGGTTGCGGTCGGCCTCGATGGCCCGGAACATCCGGGCCGACTGCGGCTGCGCCCAGGAGAGCTCGGCGGCGGGATCTCCCGCGTACGGCACCACGGGGACGGTGACCAGCTGGACCGAGCTCGAGCTCAGGCTCTTCATGCTGTTCGCGATGCGCAGCATCGTGGACAGGTCCAGCCCGCTGTCGGTGGTCAGTGACTTGGCCACGTCGCGGACGACGTTGAAGATCCGGTTGGGCTGGGTGAGCAGATTGGTCGTCCTGAGCTTCTGCATGACCGAAGCCAGGAAGTACTGCTGGCGCTGGATCCGCTGGGTGTCCGAGCCCTGGCCGACATTTTCCCGGAGCCGGACAAAGGCGAGCGCCTGCGCGCCGTTGACCAGATGCTTGCCGGCCGCGAGCCGCAGCCTCGACTGGGGATTGTTGATCGCGAACGGAAGGCAGACCGGCACGCCCCCGACGTCATTGACGATCGACTGGAAGCCGGCGAAGTTCACTTCCACGAAGTGCTGGATGCGGATGCCGGTTCGCTGCTCCAGGGTCTTCCACAGGCAGGGAGCGCCCCCCGCGGCGAATGTCGAGTTGAGCCGTTCCAGCGCCCCGGGCTGCGCGCTCTGGCCGGTGTGACCCTGCCCGTCGTTGGTGCAGGCCAGCACCGGGACCATCGAGTCGCGCGGGAAGCTGATGATGTCGGCTCGGGTGTGCCCGGGGGCGATATGCAGCAGCATGGACGTGTCCGAGCGTGCTCCCAGGACGTCCGCCCCGAACTTGCGGCCCAGGCCCTGGCGTGAGTCCGAGCCGATGACCAGGATGTTCAGGCCCGCGGTGTACGGCGGCCGCTTGCCCAGCATCGCCGCCGTGACGTTCTCCCGGTGGATGCTGCCGACCAGGCCCCGGTACTTGGCATAGGCCACAAGTGAGGTCGCGACGACCGCGAACGTCGCGAGGATGGCCGCCGCCCCGGTGAGCGTGCGCCAGCGGGGGCGCCGCCACCCCGCTGCCGCCGGCTGGCCGGGACCGGAACCGGCCCCAGAGCCGCCATAACGGTCCGTCCGTGGTGCGCGATCCCCTGGCCCGGGCCCGTAGAGGGCCAGCTCCCAGTCCGTGTCCCCGGGCGGGTCCGATGCTGCCGGCCGCGCCGGCCCGGGCGCGCGCCCGGACACTGAGATGCCGCCCCCGGACTCGTCCATGTCGTCGTAGCGGGTCATCGCTCCTCGTGGCCTGGGCCGTGGCTTGCGCGGGTGTTCGGGGGGTGTGGCGTCCATTGTTCACCGAACAGCTACCGCATGTGGCGTCAATGGGATGAATCGGTCACCCGGCCTTCCGCTGCATTGTCGGTGCCCCGGCCTAGAGTGGACGCGTGCGCCCGGGAGCCCGTCAGGCCGGTCCAGTAACTGGGAACCGCGAGCCTGCCACCACGGTGAGGCTGGGCCGCCGGGTGCCCTGGGCCGGATGGTGCTTCGCGCAGTTCACGCTCCTGCCCGTGCTGCTCGCGCTGGCCTGGCTCATTCCCGGTGCGGCCCTGCTGATGGCGGGCCGGCTGCGGCCCGCCCCGATGCTGCTGATCTCCGCGCCACTGGCCGTGATCCTGATCGCGGCCGCGCTGCGCCGGGTGCCCGGGCAGCGGCTGGTTCCGGCGCCCGGCTCCGGCCCGCGGGGCCGGGCGGCGCCGGCCTGGACCGGCTGGTGGGGGCTGGCGGGCACGATCGCCGTGGCCGCCGGGTTCGCGGCCTGGCAGATCCGGCTCAACTCGCCGCAGATCATCGTCCTGCGCCAGCCGGGGGCGATGTTCCAGGTTGGCTACTGGATCGCGGGTCACGGCTCGCTGCCCATCCCCGCGTCGCTGCCGGCCTTCGGCGGCGCGCATCCCGGGCTCGCGGTCGCCAGCACGGGCCTGGCGGTCACGCACGGCGGCCTGGCCCCGCAGTTCGCGCCGGGGCTGGCCATCGTGGAGGCCAGCGTTTGGTGGATCCACGGCATGAGCACGGCCGGACTGGCCAGCCCGGTGCTCGGCGCGCTGGCGGTGCTCACGTTCGGCGGCCTGGCCGGGCGGCTGGCGGGCCCGCAGTGGGCCCCGCCCGCGGCCCTGGTCCTGGCCGTGACCCTGCCCGAGCAGTACACGAGCCGTTCGGCGTTCAGCGAGCCGCTGGTCCAGCTGCTCCTGCTCGGCGGGCTGTGCCTGGTGGCCGACTCGCTGACCGTGCGGCCCGGCCGGGCCTGGGCCGCCCGCCACCCCGGCCGGCCCTGGGCCGCCCGTTACCCCGGGCGGCTGCGCTGGCCGGGCTGGCTCTCGCCCGGGACCGCCGCCGCCGGCCTGGGCGGGCTGGCCCTGGGGCTGGCCTCGCTGGGTTCCCTGAGTGTGCTGCCGGCCCTGATTCCTGTCATCCCCTTCACCGGCCTCCTGGTCGCGGCCCGGCGGCCGCAGGCCCTTCCGCTGGGCCTCGGTGTGCTGGCCGGGGCCGGGTACGGCGTGGCGGTCAGCCGGGTCACGGCGCCGGCCGCGCTCGCCGCCCCCGGGTTCCCGGTCCGGGAGGTCAGCCTGATCGCGCTCGCGGTCGCCGTGGCGACCGTGGCCGCCGTGGCGCTCATGTCGTGGCCTCCCGCCCGGGGGTGGGTCGGCCGGGCGGCGCGGGGCGCGCTGCGCTGGCGGGTCCCTGATGCTGTCGCCGCGCTGGTGGCGGCGGTGCTGATCGCATTCCTGATCCGGCCCTCGGTGCAGACCGCGCACTGGAGGCCGGGGCCGGGCACCATCGGGTACATCGCCGCGCTGCAGAAGCTGCTTGGCCTGCCCGTCCAGCCCACCCGCTCGTACGCGGAGGACACCCTGTACTGGGTCATCTGGTACATCGGCGTCCCTGCGCTGCTGCTCGGCGGGTTCGGGATGGCGCTGCTCACCCGCCGGTGCGTGCGGGCCCTGCTCCGGTGGACCGACGAGGGTGGCGTGGCCTGGGCCTGGGGGCTGCCCCTCGTGATCTTCGCCTGGACCGCGGTGAACGTGCTCTGGGATCCGCGCACCGTCCCTGACCAGCCATGGGCCAGCCGGGTCCTGGCGCCGGTGGTGCTGCCCGGGTTCATCCTGTGCGGGGTGTGGGTCGCCGCGTGGCTGGATCACCGGGCCCGGGAACGCGGCGCCGGGCGGGTGGCCGTGGCCCTCGCGGCGGCGGGCTTCGTTCTGGCCATGGCGGTCCCGACCGCCGTGACCACGCTCGGGATCAGCCTCAGCCGGGCGGTCACCGGGCATCCCGGGCCTGCGGCGACCGGAGTGGGCGTGAAACGGACCGGCGCGGGTCAGGCGGCCGCCGTCCAAGGGCTCTGCGGTGGCATGAACGCCCGGATGTCGGTGGTGATCCTCGACCAGGTGGCCGCGAGCGAGTTCGCCCAGGCGATCCGGGGCATGTGCGGCGTCCCCGCCGGGATCATGGCCGGGGCCCCGATGGCCCAGGTCCAGTCGGTGATCCGCGGCATCACCGGTGTCGGCCGCGAGCCGGTCCTGCTGGCCACCCGGCCCGCGGAACTCACCCCGTACGGGGCGGTCCCGCGACGTGTGGTCAACCTGATCACCACGCAGGACGCGCACGACCTGACCCAGCCGCCCGCGAGCACCTGGCAGATCAGCTACCAGCTGTGGATGTCGGCGCAGAACACCTCGGTACCGCGCGCGTAGCCCGACGCTGAACCACCGCGGGCCTCGAGCCCGGGGCCCCATCCTGATCCGCGGCATGCCGCCCCCACCTCCCCACCGAACAGACGTTCGAACAGATTGCGACTTCACACCAGCATCGCACATGTGTTCTAATAGCCGCCAGGCCTCAGTCCCACCGGGCTGAAGCTGCCACGGGGGCAGCTGAGAGTCCGCCGCCATCCCCGGCCGCCGCCAGTGGCCGGGGACGCGTCGTCGCTCTCAGCTACCTGACGATCACTGACCTGATGGGGCGGTTCCCGGGCCGGTCACCAGCACCCGGGATCTGGCCCGGTATGGCCGCACGCTAGAGGTGAGACAGTGACCACACAATTCGAAGACATAATCCGCCAGAACAGCCAGCGGCTGGCCGACCTGAAGAGAACCACCGAGGAACTGCAGCGGGAGCTCTCGGAAGCCCGTGTGTCACTAGAACGCGAGATGGCCCGCTCGGCTGATGGTCATGAGGAATTTCCGGAGCAGCTCCCTGGCCTGTACCCCGGGACTCCGCACGAAGCGCTTCACGGACCGCGGGCCACACCGCCCCCCGAGCACTATGCGTCCATAATGCCCGAGCGCGTCTCCGGACATTATGCGCCGGATAGCGCACCGTATTACTCGCCGGACGAACCGCCTTTCGTGGGGGAAGGGCAGCCATATGCGGCGGCTCGGGAACGGGCCTATGAGGTCAGTCCACCGGACGATGATGCCCAAGCGTCGGACCCGACGCGGGGAATCGTCAGTCATGGCCGGCAGAGCGCCTATCGGCGCAGGCTTTCCCGGCGCAGCGGTATCGCGATAGCAAGCGCTGCGGTCGCCCTGGTCACGGTGCTCGTTGTCATCGTCACCAGCGGCGGGGCGTCGTGGCCGGCCAGCGTGGCGGCAGTGCAGGCCCACATCACCAAGGCCTGCCAGAACCCCGATGTGGTCTCCGAGCCCGGGCAGGTGAACTTCGCCTGCGCGAAGGGCACGCGGCAGATCCTCTGGGTCTTCGCGTTGCTGACCAGCAACGGCAATCCCCAGTTCGCGGACACCAAGACCGGCCGGCAGGGCCTTGAGCCGATCACGCCCAGTCAGGGCGGCGCCGTCGCCGCCTCGCTCAACCTGCATCATCCGTACGACCCCGCCAACCCCATCGACAGCATCGCCGTGGCCGCCCGCGCCATCAATGACATCATCGGCGGTGCCACGGTGACCGGGGCCAACGGGAACCCGGTAGTGCAGCCAGGATTGGAAAGCCATTCCGGGAATTGCCTGCGCTATACCGGCTCCGGACTGGTCACGTCCCGCCTGGGATTTCCCGATCTCTGCACTCGCCCGGTGACTACCCCGCAGGGGCAGGCCGCCCTCGTGGGCGACGTTTACCGGAAGTGGATCGTGGGAGCCTCGGCCGGAGCGGCTAACGACGCCGCGGTGCTGTTCACGAACGCAGATAACCCAGGCGATCCACAAGTCCAGGCCATTCTCCGGCAGCTGGGCAACGAGACCCTGGCCGCCTGACATGGCCGCTCCTGGCGCCGCACTACCCGCATTGGCGATCACGACATTAGTAATAGCCCTGGAAACATCAGCCGCGGTATCCGCGGGGCGGAACTATTCGCAGGGAAGAGGTGAAATCGTTGCCTTCGGCAGGCCGGCCACGGTGGCAGCAGATGGCGGCGCTGGTGAGTCTCAGCGCGGGCGGAGCCATCACCGGGTTCTCCTTTGTCCCGAAGGCGGCCGCCGAGATCAGCTCGCCGACCAGCATGCCGCTGAACCTGGTCGCACTCCGGCAGTCGGTCCAGTCGCCCCACGTGGAACGGGCGGCACCGGGTCACGACGCGATGCTCCGCGCGGCCATCGTCCACGTCGCCGACTACTACCTGCGGATGGCCCGGACCAAGACCCCGGCCGAGATGGAAGCGATCATCTGGCAGCACGACAGTATCGACGGTGTTGACCACGGCCAGTCGTGTGCGGCGTTCGCGAGCCTCACCCTGGAGCTGGGGGCCCAGGTCGTGGGCGGGCAGAGCTGGGTCTCCGGGGGTGGAACGTATCCGTGGCCGCTGCGCTCGTGGGCGGACGTGCGGGTCGAGCCGAATCCGGCCTCGCTCGGGATCACCTCGATCCAGCAGGACGCCCAGGCCCATCAGCGCTGGCACCCGCTGGGCGACAGTTACCGGCCGCTGCCGGGGGACTGGGTGCTGTTCCAGGGCCACGTCGAGGTAGTCACCAAGGACACCGGCACTGTGCTGCACACCGTGGGCGGGGACTCGCTGCCCAACTTCTCGGTCAACGCGCACCAGATATCGGGGCCGCTGTCCGCCGCGGGCGTGGTCGGGTTCGTGAACAACGGCGCGCTGCCGGATGCGGCCCAGAGTCCCGGGGGACAGACCTCGGCGCGGTCACCGGAGCAGGTATCGGGCGGCGGCCGGGCGGCGGCGCACCCGTCGCAGGCCGGGTCCAGCCCGAAGCCCGCCGCGGGGCACGGGTCGGACCACCGGTCCGGCCGGTCGCACCACACCGGGGCCGCGCCAGGCCAGCTCGCGGCCATCCCGGGTGCCGCGGCCGCGCCTGCGGCGAACGTGAGCGAGGCCGCGCACCGGACGACGGCGGACCCGGCGATCCCGGGCCTGGTCCCTGCGCCGAGGTCCGGGTCGGCGGCACCATCCGCCGCGGTGGCGACGGACACGCAGCGAACGTCTGAGGCCAAGTCGACCCACGGAGGGAACGCCGCCCACGGAGGGAACGCCGCCCACGGGGGGGACGCCACCCACGGCCGGAAGGCCGCCCACGGCGGCAACGCCGCCCGAACCGCCGATGGCGGTGCGGCGATCCCGGGGCTGGACATGACGTCGGCGCTGGCGCCGCAGGCGCCGGTGACCGCGTACCGCAGGCACCATCCCTCGCCGGTGCGGAAGCCGGTGTCCGAGACTCGGGCCCAGCAGGCGTTCATCAGCGCAGTCGCCCCCGGAGCCATCGCGGCACAGCAGCGGTACGGGGTCCCGGCCGCGGTCACGATCGCCCAGGCCATCGACGAGTCGGGATGGGGCCAGAGCCAGCTCGCCGCGCGGGACCACAACCTGTTCGGCATCAAGGGCACCGGCCCGGCGGGGAGCGTGCCCCTGCCCACCCAGGAATACGTGAACGGTCAGCCGGTGAGCACGTCCGCGTCGTTCCGGGTGTACCACAACGTCGCGGAGAGCATCGACGATCACGGCCGGCTGCTGGCCCGGAGCGGCTACTACCAGCAGGCCATGGGAGAACAGGGAAACCCGGACAAGTTCGCGGCCGCGCTGACGGGGGTGTACGCGACCGACCCCAACTACGGGGCGACCCTGATCACGCTCATGCGGCGTTACGCGCTGTACCAGTACGGCCCGGCCGGCCAGGGCCAGAGCCAGAGCCAGAGCCAGAGCGCCCACGGGCGGGGCGCGGCAGCGGGCAGCGCCACCATCCCCGGGGTTCCCGGCGCCATCCCGGCACCGGCCCAGCCCACGGGCTCCGCGAGTCCGCCTGCCGCCCGCCCGCAGCCGACCCGGACGCTCAGGCCCGAGCCAACCCGGACCGTGAGCCCGCAGCCCAGCGGGACCGGCCGTCCCCAGCCGACCGGGAGCCCCAGCCAACAGCCCAGCGGGACCGGCAGTCCCCAGCCGACCGGGAGCCCCAGCCCGCAGCCCACCGGCCCGGGCAGTTCCCAGCCGACCGGAACGGCTAGGCCGCGACCAGTGCGGACGGCCAACCCCCGGCCCGCCGGAACGGCTAGCCCCCGGCCCGTGCGGACGGCGACACCGCTGCCTGCGGACAGCCAGCAGCCTGCGGACAGCCAGCAGCCTGCGGACAGCCAGCAGCCTGCGGCCACCGGCAGCCCGCATCCCGCGCCCACACATAGCCCAGGCGCGACCCCGGCTGCCACTCCATCCCGATCGGGTTCGGGACCCGCGGCCGCGCCGCCCGTCTCCCCCTCGCAAGCGGACATCCCTGGTGTCACCACCCAGTCCGAATCCGAACGCCCCATGACGTCCGCCGTCCACTTCGGGCCGGCGGCCCCCTTCGTGCCCGTGGCCCGTTCGGCGCAGGCCCCGGTTCGTTCCGCGCCGGCCCCGGCCCGCTCAGGGGCGGCCTCGGATCGTTCCGCGGGGGCGCCCTCCGCAGCCGCTGTCCGCTTCGGCCCAGCGGCCCCCTTCGTGCCCGTCGCCCACTCCGCGCGGGCCGCGGCCCACTCCGCGCCGGCCTCAGCCCGCCCCGCGCCGCCTCAGCCCGCCCCGCGCCGGCCTCAGCCCGCCCCGCGCCGGCTTCGGCTCGTTCCGCGCCCGCGGCGCGCCCCGCGCCAGCAGTACGGCCCGGGACCTCCGCCCGGCCGGCCCGGCCGCCCGGCCCGCCGCCGCCCCCGTCCGCGCCACGCTCGTCAGCACACACCGCTACCAGGCGCAGATCCCCCGCTCCGTGCTCAACGCGTTCGTGGAATCCGCCAAGGCGCCCCTGCTCGCCGAGGAGACCACGTACCGGGACGTGGCCAGCTTCCGCGGGATCAGCTGGCAACTGCTGGCGGCCTGCGACTGGATGCAGTGTGAGGCCCGGACCCGGCGCTCGCCCGTGTACGGCGAGAGGCTCGGCACCGTCAACGCGGATGGGACGGTCTACACGCAGCGGTCCGCGGCCCTGGCCCGCTGCGCAGACGACCTGGTCCAGCTGGCGCGCGGCGTGTACCGGATCGACCTGACCCGGGGCCGCGACCTGTCGGTGCGGGACCTGGCCAACGCGTTCGCCGCCTTCCGGTGGGGCGGCCTGCTCAAAGCCCATGACTGCTCGGCGATGGAGTTCCCGTACTCGGTGGCGGGCCTTACCGACCATCACCTGGGCATGCGCTGGCCCAGGATCGACGCCGCCGGAACCGGCGACCGGCCGGGCAGCCGGTTCCGCCGGCCGTTCGGCGCGGTCCCCATCGTGCTCGGCCTCGACTACCCGGCGACCGTGTAGCGAGTGGCCGCCGTCATGCCCAGAATCGTCGCTCCGGAAAGAAGGTTGACCGCGTGGTTCGCATCCTGCTCGCCTTGCTCAGCTTGCTCACCGCCCACGGACCGGGGCGGACCGTGCTGGCCGGCCCCGGGAGCCCGGCGGCCCCCGCCCCCGTCCCGGCGGGTACGGCCTCAATGCCGGCGGCTACAGCCGCCAGGCTCGCATCCCCCGGCGCCCCGGCCGCCCCGCCGGCCCTGGCCGCGCCGACCGCGCCGCCCGGGTGGCCCGCCGTACCCCCGGGCCCGCCCGGCCCGCGGCGGTGGCGGCTGCGCACCCGGATCATCGTGGCCGCGGTGCTGGTGCTCACCGGGCTGATCTTCCGCAAGGCGATCGCGTCCGTCGTGCTCGCCGGGCTGTCGGCCGCCTTGCACCTGGTGGGCCTCAACGTCCACCTGCCCAGTGTGCGGTTCGCCTGGCCGTGGCAGGCCATCACCGCGGGGACCACCACCAACACCGATCTCGGTCCCTGGGTTCTGCAGAAGATCGAGGGAATCTCCCAGCCCGCTCTGGGCCAGGCGAACTTCGACTTCTACTTCACCCACACGGTGAGCAAGAACATCGGCCCGTGGCCATGCTGGTACGCCAGCTCGTTCTACGCGGTCGGGCACGCGTCCGCCACCGTGAACCTCAACCCCGGCCCGGCGTGGTGGAAGCCGGCGGCCGGGCACTACCGCCTCCAGGTGCTGAGCCGCCCCGCGGGCGGGAAGCCCGGCCACGTGTCAGTCACGATGGTGCTGCCCCAGCCGCGTCTGCCCCAGACCGTGCACGACATCACGATCGACAACATCCCGTCCCGCCCCATCGCCACCCAGCACAGCTGGACCTACCCCGGGTTCGGCTGCGGCGTGGTGCTGAGGCCCCAGTTCCCGCCGTCCGTGCTGTACCCGCAGGCGCAGCGGATCGCGTTCTACAAGGCCACGCACGTGCCGGGGGTGACCCGGCCGCTGATCGGCAGCGCCGAGAACGAGGCCACCCAGACCATCCGCGGCAGCTTCATCCAGCCGACGCTGAACGCGCTGGGCTACACGCTGGACCGGTTCACGCTGCGGTGGGCGGCGGGGCCAGCCTCGGCGGGCATGGAGCGCGCGGGCACCCCGTAGCTACTGCACGGCGTAAGGACTGCGCCTGCTGGTTACGCGCCGCACAGCGTGGGTCACGCGGCGCATGGGGCCGCCCCGGTACCCTGGCCGGGTGACTGGCCTGGGATGCGCCTCGCGGCGGGCGCGACGCCGCGTGGTGCTGGCCGTGATCCTGTCCAGCGGGATCAGCGTGCTCGCGGCCGGATGCGGCAGCTCGGGCGGCCATGTGGCGGCGCCGGCCGGGCAGCAGCGGCCGGCGACGGCCACCGCGACCGCACCCAGCCCCACCTCGAGCGCCGCACCCACGCCGACCGCGAGCGCGAGTCCGGGCCCCGGCCAGCCGACCGTGATCGCGGTTCCGCCGCCGCCGGGCGGCCGGCACCAGACCCGCACTCGGCCCAGCGCGGGCACCCGGGTGTTCCGCGCGGAGATGACCGACCTGTGGGCCGCCGTGGTCACCGGCCACCCAAGCCTGGCCGCCCAGGCGTTCTTCCCGCTGGCCGCCTACACCCAGGTCAAGGCCATCGCCAACCCGGCCGGGGACTGGCATAGCCGGCTGTTCGGTGACTTCGGGCTCGACGTCGCCGCCGCGCACCGCTTCCTCGGCCGGGGCGCGCGGCACGCCACCCTGATCCGGGTCATCGTGCCGTCGGCCGCGGCGGCCTGGATCAACCCCGGGGTCTGCGCCAACGGCGTGGGGTACTGGCACGTGGGTGGCGCGCGGCTGGTGTACCGGCAGCATGGCCAGGTGCGCTCGATCGGCATCGCGTCGCTCATCTCCTGGCGGGGCCGCTGGTACGTGGTCCACTTCGGTGCGGTCCTGCGGGCCGGCACCGGCGGGGTCGTGGACGCGCCCGCGGCCGGGCCCGGCGTCCCCGGGCCGGCGGGCGGCTGCTGAAGCGAGCGGCTGGCTGGCCGCGATGACTTTCCCCGCGCCGGTGAGTCTTTAGGCAATGGGGCCCTGCGCACCGGAGATCCGATGACCGCCAGCGACGATTTCACCCGCCTCACCGGGGAGTTCCGGTCCGGGCTGCTGGTGCACTGCTACCGGATGCTGGGTTCCGCCGACGAGGCCGAGGACCTGGTGCAGGAGACGTACCTTCGCGCCTGGAAGGGGTACGCCGGGTTCGAGGGCCGTTCCTCGGTCCGCACCTGGCTGTACCGGATCGCCACCAACGCGTGCCTGACCGCGATCGAGGGCCGTGGCCGGCGGCCGCTGCCCTCCGGGGTGGGCGGGCCGAGCGAAGATCCGCGGGCCCCGGTCGTGGCGGCCCCGGACGTGCCATGGCTGCAGCCCATGCCCGGCGGATGGCTGGAGGAGACCCGAGACGATCCCGCCGCGGTGGCCGCGGCCCGGGCCGGCACCCGGCTGGCCCTGGTCGCCGCCTGGCAGTACCTGCCCGCCCGGCAGCGCGCGTTCCTGATCCTGCGCGACGTCCTCGAGTGGCCCGCCGCCGACGTCGCGGACCTGCTCGGCACGACCACCACCGCGGTCAACAGCGGGCTGCGCCGCGCGCGGACCCTGGTCGCGCGGGCGCTGCCGGCCCAGGACGACGTCGCCGAGCCTGCCGGCCAGGCCGAGCGGGCGCTGCTGGACCGGTTCGCCGCCGCGTTCGAGGATGCCGATGCGACCGCGCTGGCCGGGCTGCTCCGCGACGACGTCGTGCTCGAGATGCCCCCCGTGCCGGCCTGGTTCAGCGGCCGTGGCACGGTTTTGACCTTCGTTGCGGAGAAAATCCTGACCACGCGCGGACGGTTCCGGATGCGGCCGGCCCGGGCCAACGGCCAGCCGGCGTTTGCCACGTACGAGCGCGACGCCGACGGGGCGTACCGCGCGCACGCGGTGCAGGTGCTGACGCTCGCGCCGGGCGGGATCGCGCGGCTGGACATCTTCCTCGACCCGGGCCTGTTCCGGGTGTTCGGCCTGCCCCGCCAGCTGGGCGAGGCGGTTTCGCCCGGCGCGGCGATTCCGCGGCCCGGGGCTGGTCTATCTGGGTAGCCGGGCGCACGGGGCGGCCGGGAATCCCCTGGGGGGCAACCTCATGACCACAACCGACACAACGGGCCGCCCGGCGCTGGTCACCGGGGCCAGCCGCGGGTTCGGCCGGGCGATCGCCACCGCCCTGGCCGCGGCCGGCGCGGCGGTCGTCGGCGTGGCCCGCGACCGGGCCGCGCTGGACGACCTGCGCGGCACGCTGGGCGGCTCGTTCACCCCGGTGGCCGCCGACGCCGCCGACCCGGTGGTGGCCGGGCAGCTCATCGACGCGTACCGGCCCGGGCTGCTGGTGCTCAACGCGGGCGCCGCCCCGCTGACCCGGCCGATCCAGCAGCACACCTGGCCGACGTTCAGCCGGAACTGGGACGTCGACGTGCAGCACGTCTTCCACTGGACCCGCGAGGCGCTGCTGGCCCCGCTCGAGCCGGGCAGCACCGTCATCGCGCTGTCGAGCGGGGCCGCGGTCCGCGGGTCGCCGCTCAGCGGCGGCTACGCCGGGGCCAAGGCCACCATCCGGTTCATCACCGCGTACGCCGCGTCGGAGTCCGCGCGCGGGCGACTGGGCATCCGCTTCGTGTCGGTGCTGCCCCAGCTGACCCCGGTCACCGGGCTGGGCGCGGCCGGGGTGGCGGGATACGCGGCGCGGGAAGGCATCGAGGTCGCGGACTTCCTGGACCGCGCCGGGCCACCCCTGACCACGGACCAGGTCGGGCAGGCCATTCTCACCCTCGCCGCCGATGGCGCGGACGGCCATGATGCGTACCTGCTCCGGGCGGCGGGCCTCAGCCCGGCCCCGTGAGCGGGGACGGCGGGCCACTCCAGCCGCTGATAGCAGCCAGGATCCGCGGGGGCGGCTGCCCCGCGGCCCGGGCGCGGGCCGCCTCGAATGCGGCCCGGGTCAGGTGGGCCTGGGCCGCTTCCACCGCCCGCTGGTAGCCGGCCGGGTGCACGGGGGGCAGGAACACGCCGATCTGGTGGCGCAGCGCCTCACGTGCTCCGTCGACTTCCGCGGCGCGCTCGTAGTCGCCGTGCGCGGCCGCCAGGCTGGCCAGGCCCTCCAGGCACCACGGCAGGTAGACCATGTTCCCCGTGGCCTGGAACAGCGACCCTGCCTCGGCCAGCATGGCCTGGGCGTGGATGGCATCACCCTCGGCCAGATCCACGTGACCGAGCAGCATCAGCGACATGGCCGAGCTCCAGGGATCTGAGTACCGCCGCGCAATGTCCAGGCTCTCGTCGAGTACCGCGCGGGCGCGCGGCAGCTCACCCAGATTCAGCAGGGCGGTGCCCAGGCCGCCGAGATCCCGGGCCAGGATGGGCTCGGCGCCGTGCGCCCGGTGCTGGCTGCAGCTATCGGTGAAGTACCGGGCCGCCTCGCGGTAGCGGGCCGAGTACGTCTCGACGGTGCCGAGCACGAAGAGGGCCTCGGCGCGGCCGCCGGCGTCGCCCAGGGTTGTGAACAAGGTCAGCGCCTCGGTCGCGAGTACCCCGGCCCGCTCGAGCCCGGCTCCGTTGCTCGCCACCCAGCTCAGGAAGAACAGCACCTGGGCCAGGATGACCTGATCCCCGGACTCACGCGCCTGGGCCAGGCTCTCCTCGGCCAGAGTGCTGGCCCGGGGAGCATCGCCGGTGAACATGGCGGCGTAGGCCAGGCCGAGCAGGGCGGTCGCCGCCGAACCCTGGTCGGCCGCTGCCCGGGCCAGGGGCAGTGCGGCCTCATGAGCCTGCGCCGAGTCGGCGTACTGGTTCAGCGCCCGGGCCAGCAGTCCCCGGGTATTGAGGGCGGACGCCTGGTCCGCCGGGTTGCCCCGCTCCCGGGCCACTGCGCCGGCCTGGTCGCAGCACGCCGCGGCCTCGTCGAAGGCAGCCTGGTCCATCGCCAGCCGGGCCGCCCCGATCAGCCAGTTGACCTGCGTGGCCGGGGTGGCCGGATCGGCGTCACCGGGCAGCGCGAACGCCTCGGTGAACCACTGGCGGCCCTCGCTGAGGTGGCCGCGCTGGGCCCAGAACCGCCACAACGCGCCGGCCAGGCGGAGCGCGGTCTCCCGGTCGCCCCGGTCCCGGGCCCACCGGAGGGCGGCCCGCAGGTTGTCATGCTCGTCGTCCAGCCGCGCCAGCCCGGTCACGGCCTGCGGGCCGGTGAGCGCGGCGGCGGCCTCCTCCGCCAGGGCCAGGTAGTAAGCGGCGTGCCGCTCGCCGATCGCCGCCGCTTCCGAGTGCGCTGACAGCTGCTCGCTGCCGTACTCCCGGATCGTTTCCAGCATGCTCACCCGGGGGCCGCCGCGCGGAACGCCTGCCCGCGCCGGCTCCGCCCGCGCTGGCGCCTGCCGGCCGGCACCGGCGCTGGTGTCCCGTCCTGATAGAGCAGGCTGCTGGCCGCGAGCGACGTCAGCCCGTCCAGAACCGAGAGCCCGTCGCGGTCCACCGTGCACACCACCTCAGCCGCGTCCAGCGTGCAGCCGCCGGTGAACACGCACATCCGCCTGAACAGCACCTGTTCCGGCTCATCCAGCAGCTCGTAGCTCCACGCGATGGCGTCGCGCATGGTCTTCTGCCGGCCGGGCAGGTCATGCGCCCCGCCGGCCAGCACCGGCAGCCGGCGGTCCAGCCTGGTCAGCAGAGCCGGGGGCGGCAGGAGCCGGGTCCGGGCCGCGGCCAGCTCGATGGCCAGCGGCAGTCCGTCCAGCCGCCGGCAGATCCCGGCCACAGCCGTGGCGGTTCCGGCGTCCAGGGTAAGGTCCGCGCCGGTGGCTCGGGCACGCTCCACGAACAACTGTGCCGATGGTGATCCGGCCAGTGCTTCCGCCGGGACGGCGGCCTCGGGCACGGCCAGCGGGGCGATCGGGTACTCGCGGCCGCCCCGCACGTCCAGGGCGACCCGGCTGGTGACCAGCATGAGCAGTTGCGGGCAGGCCTCCAGCAGGGCGAGCACGCTGTCCCGGGCGGCCAGGAGATGCTCGAAATTATCCAGCAGAACCAGCAGCTGCCGGGCCCGCAAGGCAGCCGCCAGCCGCCCGGACAGCGGGGCCGCGTCGCGCTCGTCCACCCCGATCCGCTGGGCGACCGCGCTCAGCACCAGCCCGGGGTCGCGCAGCGGCGCCAGGTCGACAAACACGGCCCCGTCGGCGAGGTCGCCCGCCATCTGCTCCGCCACCTCGATGCCCAGCCGCGTCTTGCCCACCCCGCCCGGTCCGGTGAGCGCCAGCAGCTGGATGTCCCCCCGGCGGAGCAGTTTCAGCACCGCGGCCGTCACGCCGGCCCGGCCGATCAGCGGGGTGAGTGGCCGCGGCAGGCCCCACCGGGGGAGCGCCGGGCCTGGCGCGCCCGCCCCGGGAGCGGCCCGCGGCCGGGCCGCCGCAAGCAGCTCCGCGCGCCCATCCTGATCTGCCGTCAGCGCGTCGGCGAGCAGAGCCACCGTGCCGAGGCGCGGCATACGGGCCGGGTCGCGCTCCAGGTCACTGACGGCCTTGGCGCTGAGCCCGGCCCGCTCGGCCAGGGCCTCCTGGGTCAGGCCAGCCGCCAGCCGGTGGCGCCTCAGCAGCGCGCCGAAGCCGCCGGTATCCGCGCTCACCGCCCGCCCCGCCGGCAGGCGGCCGGGAAACGGGGAGAGAACGGGGAGGGCTCGTCCTGTTGCCCCGCGCTCTCCCCCCAGACCCTGGGACCAGGCCACCTGCCGAGATGCCCAGGGAGCATGACCATGGCCCCTGATGAACTGAAGTCCCGCGCCCGCCGCGTCGTCGAGGAATTCCTCAACCAGGGCGACATGGCCGTCGCCAATGAGCTCATCTCCCCCGACTGCGTGCACCACATCCCCGGCGGCCCGCCTGTCCACGGCCTCTCGGCGCTCAGGGACTGGCTGACGCTGACGCTGAGTATCTTCCCTGATTTTCACGCGATTGTGGAGGACGAGATCGCCGAGGACGACCGGGTGGTGCAGCGCATCACCTGCTACGGCACCCACGAAGGCGAATACTCCGGTGTCCGGCCGACCGGGCGGCAGGTGTCCTTCCAGATCATCGAGATCAGCCGGGCCGGGGTGGACGGAAGGTTCGCCGAGCACTGGTCATCGGCCGATCTGCCCGGCGTCCTGCGCCAGCTCATCCAGCCTGCGTCAGCCGGGCCGCCCGCGGCTGACTGACCCGCGCATCCTCAGGGGGGAACCCGATGGCTTCCAATGTCCAGACCGACAGCCGGTCCGAGCTCACCGGCGCCCGCCGCGGTGCGCTCGCCGCCTACCGCTGGCTGCTGCTGGGCTTCCTGCTGCTCGGCGGTGTCCAGATCTTCCTGGCCGGCCTGGGGGCGTTCAGGATCGACAACACCGGCGTCTCCGGCGATACCGCGTTCGCCCCGCACCGCGCGGTCGGGTTCGCGCTGGGAGGCGTCGCGCTGGTGATCCTGATCCTGGCCCTCATCGCGCGGGCCGGCGCCCGCGTGACCGTCCTCTCGGCGGTGATGTTCGTCCTGGCGTTCCTGGCCCAGAGCGTGCTCGCGAGCCTGGCCGATAACACCGTGGTCTTTGGCGGCCTGCATGCCCTGGACGGGCTGGCCATCCTGGGCATCGCCGCGTTCCTGTACGTGTCGGTGCGCCGGCGGCCGTCGTGACGGGCGGCGCGTCATGACGGCGGGCACGGACGAGCAGGCGGCGGATGCCCGCACGCCCGCGCGGGCCGGCCGGGCGGCCCAGCCCGGCACCCGGCTCGTCGACGCCTTGTGGGCCGGGTCGGTCCTGATCGCCGTCGCGGGCGCCGTCCTGACCGGGCTGACCTGGAGTGGCTTCAAGGGAAACGACGCCATCTCCCAGCTGGGATCCTCGGTCTCGACGCTGGCCTACGCCACTGTCGGGGCGCTGATCGTCCGCCGGGTCCGCAACCCGATTGGCTGGCTGCTGCTGGCCGCGGGAGTCAGCCTTGGGCTGATGGCGCTGTTTAACGCCTATGCCATGCTGGGGATCACCACGGATCCCGGCGCGGTGCCTGCGCCTCGGCAGGTCGGCGCGGTGTCCGAGTGGCTCTTCTTCCCGGTCGTGGCCGCGTTGGCCTGCGCATTCCTCCTCTTCCCGACCGGGACCTTGCTGTCGAAGCGCTGGCGCCCGGTCGTGATGCTGAACTTGCTGGCCACCGGGCTGCTGATGATCGGCTTCATCCTGGTGCCGAGGCCCGTGGCCCTCCCGGCCCCCGGCGGTGTCTCGCTCACGTACCAGAATCCGTTCCGCGTACCGGCCGTCGGGAATGCCCTGTCCGGGATTCCCATTAGCAATTTCAATTCCCTGACCCTGCTGTCCGTGCTGTTCCTGGGAGCGGGAGCGCTGTCGCTCGTCCTGCGCCACCGGGCGGGCAGCGGGGAGCTGCGGCGCCAGATCAACTGGGTGGCGCTGACTGGCGCCGTGTTTGCCCTGGTCCAGCTGGTGGCGATCGTGGGCATCGTGGCCGACCACGGTAAGCTGCCACCCCTCACCGTTGCCGCCTATGCCGCGTCCGCTGTCATCGGACTGCTCGGCTTCCCGGCCGCGATCACGGTCGGGATCCTGAAGTACCGCCTGTATGAGATCGATGTCATCATCAACCGGGCCGTCGTCTACGGCCTGGTCTCCGCCGGGCTGACCGCCGTGTACGCCGGCATCGTGCTGGGCATCGGGGCGCTCGCCGGCCAGCAGGGCAGCCCGGTCCTGACCGTCGCCGCCGCGGTCGCGGTCGCCCTGCTGTTCCAGCCCGTGCGGCAGCGGGCCCGCCGCGTCGCCAACCGCCTGGTATACGGGGAACGGGCCACGCCGTACCAGGTCCTGTCCGACTTCGCCGACGACATGGCCGGGCAGCTGGACTACGACAAGGCCGTGCACCGCATGGTGGCGGTGCTGGCCGGCGCCACCGGCGCCACCCGGGCCGAGGCCTGGATCCGGGTGGGCGCCGAACTGCGGCCCGGGACGGTCTGGCCGGATGGATCCGCTCCGCTGGCCGCTCTCCCGGTCGCCGGCGGTGACCTGCCCGCCTTCGACGCGGCGACGCGGGCCGTCGCCGTCCGGCACGGCAACGAGCTGCTGGGCGCGCTGGCCCTGCAGAAGCCCAGGAACGAGCCGCTGACCGTGGCCGAGGACAAGCTGCTGCATCACCTGGCCTCGCAGGCGGGCCTGGTCTTCCGCAATCGCCGGCTCACCGCTGAGCTGCAGGCGACCATCGACGAACTGAGGGCCTCGCGCCGGCGGCTGGTGGAAGCGCAGGACGCGGAGCGGCGGAGGATTGAGCGGAACCTGCACGACGGGGCGCAGCAGCAGCTCGTCGCGCTGACCATCCAGCTCGGCCTGATGGAGGAATCGGCTGAGGACCCCGACTCCATCAGGCAGCTGGCGCCCCAGCTGAAGAGTGCGGCCCGCGCCGCGCTGGACGAGCTGCGGGACCTGGCCCGCGGCATCTACCCGCCGCTGCTGGCCGAGCAGGGGCTCGTCGCGGCGCTGAGCAGCCAGGTGCGCAAGGCGCCGCTGCCGGTCTCGGTCGCGGCGGACGGCGTCGGGCGATACCCGCAGGACACGGAGTCCACGGTGTACTTCTGCGCGCTGGAAGCCCTGCAGAACGTGGCCAAGTACGCGGGCGCCGCCCAGGCCACCGTCGGCCTCTCATGCGTCAATGGCCGCCTCCAGTTCCGCGTGACCGACGACGGGGCCGGGTTTGACCCGGCGGCGACCCGCCGGGGCACCGGCCTGCAGGGGATGGCCGACCGGCTGGCCGCACTCGGCGGCACCCTGCACATCCATTCACAGCCCGGACACGGGACCACGGTGCAGGGCTGGCTGCCCCTCCCGGCCCCGGACGGCGGGGCGGCCCGGATGCGCTGACCGGCTCACTACGATGGCCAGCAACGATATGCCACCGGCCACGTACAGACTGGAACGAACCACGCCCATGCCACAGAGCCGTCCCGGGCCTGACCCGTGCGCCGGGAGGCTTCCGGCGGTGCGGGACACCCCCGGCGCCGGGCGGCGGTCCCGGTCTCGCGTGCTCACTGGCCTGCTGCTCGTGGTGCTGGCGGGCGTTTCCGCGTGCGGTGGATCGGCCGCGGGAGGCGGGCCGTCCACGGCGGCGGCGCCGCACGCTACGGCCAGCCGGGCCGGACCTGCCTCCCCGGCGCCCAGGCCATCCGCGGCCGCGGGCACGTCCGTGTCCTGCGCGGACCGGGTGCTGGCCCGGATGTCCCTGGCCCAGCGGGTGGGGCAGCTGTTCGTCGTGGGGCTGGCCGGCAGCGTGCTGGACTCCGCCACGGCCCAGGCGGTCCGGATGTACCACTTCGGCTCGGTCAGCTTCATCGCCACCGATACCGCCGGCGTGGCCGGCGTCGGCGCGGTCAGCCGGGCCGTGCAGTCGCTGTCCTCACCCCAGGTGACCGGCGGGGTGCGGTTCTTCGTGGCCGCCAACCAGGAAGGCGGCGAGGTCCAGGCGCTGCGGGGCCCGGGCTTCGCCGCGATGCCGAGCGCCGTCGCGCAGGGAATGCTGCCGCCCGCGCAGCTGCGGCGCCTGGCGCGGACCTGGGGCGGCGAGCTGCGGGCGGCGGGCGTCAACCTCAACTTCGCCCCGGTCATGGACGTCGTGCCGGCCGCGGACACGAGCCAGAACGCGCCCATCGGGCAGCTGATGCGGGAATTCGGCCCCACCCCGGCCGTGGTGGCCAGCCACGGCGTCGCGTTCATCCAGGGCATGACCCAGGCAGGCGAGGCCACCACCGCCAAGCACTTCCCCGGGCTCGGCCGGGTGAAGGGCAACACCGACTTCAGCGCCGACGTGGTCGACACGGTCACGACCCCCGGCGACCCGTACCTGAGTACCTTCCAGCAGGCCATCCGCGCGGGCGTGCCGCTCGTGATGGTGGCGCTGGCCACCTACAGGCGCATCGACCCGCATCATCTCGCGGTCTTCTCCCCGGTCGTGATGCGCGCCATGCTCCGCGACTGGATGCACTTCGGCGGCGTGATCATCTCCGATGACCTGGGCGCGGCGCAGGCCGTAGCCAGCGTGCCGCCGGGGAATCGGGCTGTTCAGTTCATCGCCGCGGGCGGTGACCTGGTCACGTCGAAGTACGTGGGCCCGGCGGAGGCCATGGCCCGGGCCGTGCTGGCCCGGGCCATGGCCTCGGCGGGATTCCGGGACAAGGTCGCCGCGGCCGCCGCGCACGTGCTGGCGGCTAAGCAGCGGTCCGGCCTGCTGCCCTGCTGACCGTCCGGTAACCCGGGCTGGCCCTAGGCGGCGGGCTGTTTCCTGGCCATGAAGAACAGGCTCGGCCCGAACGACAGCGGCGCGAGCGGGACCTGCATGGCGTACTCGGCCGCGAGCAGGAGCCGTTCGGGCATGAATCGCTTGAGCGCGGGCTGGCGGAGGTTTGACACCGACAGCACCCGCTCGACCTGGAGACCGCACGCGCTCAGCTGGCGGATAACAGCGGCGGGATGATGGTTGACGAATGGGATACTTCCGCTGGTCCTATTCTCTTCCGACCGGATATCCACCGGCATGGTCGGGATTTTCTGGCCGTTGCGCCAGTAACGGACCCGGTTGACTGCATGCTTGACGTTGGCCGCCTCGACGATGGCGTATCCGCCGGGCCTGACTATCCGCGCGATCTCGGACAATTCCTGCTCCGGATCCGGCAGATGATGCAGGACGCGGACCATGACGGCCAGATCGACGCTGGCCGGAGCGAAGTCCAGGTGAGCCGCATCGCTGAGCCGCGTCTCGATCGCCGGATGCCGTTGCAGGTAGCGCTCGGCGACCTGCAGCTGGCGGTAACTCGGGTCAGCCAGGGTCACCCGGTCGGCGTACTGCCGGAGGATGACCGAAAGCCGGCCGTACCCGCCACCGACGTCTACGGCGTGGCCGAACCTCCGGCCCTGCAGCAGCCGGGTCAGGGCCATCACCTCAGCGCGATGCTCGTAGGTGCGCCCCGTCCAGTAGCTCAGGTAGTCGACATCCGAATCGTCATACTGACTGGGAACGGCACTCGTTCCTTTACCTGCCGCAATCGTGTTAATGCCCACTGTTTTCCCCTGGTTTGCCGCCGTACAGCGGCCTGCGACGGAATTATTTCCGCGCGGCCGGTACGTTCCCCCGTGGTCGCTGATACCCGGCGGCTTTCCTCGTAAACAAAGGGGCCCCGGTCAGAGAATCTACCCGGATAAAAGGGATCAGATTGGCGGCCGTAAGGGCATGCATCGCCGACAGGCGGACATAGCTGACCCGGTCTGCTGGTCAGGCGTGGTCATCCCGCGCAGTTCGGGCGGGCGGCGCACAGCCCGGCTGGACTGTCCGGGATGGCGTGTAGGTTGCTCGATATGGACTGGAAGATCGAGCTCGTCGCGATACCGGTGACGGATGTCGACCGGGCCAAGGCGTTCTATGTGGACCAGGTCGGCTTCCACGCCGACCACGACTATCAGGTCAGCGACACGCTGCGGTTCGTGCAGCTCACTCCGCCTGGCTCAGCATGCTCGATAGTGCTGGGAACCGGGATAACCGAGATGCCTCCGGGCTCGCAGAAGGGTGTCCAGGTGGTCGTGGCCGACGTCGAGGCCGCGCGGAGGGATCTGGTCGCCCGCGGCGTGCAGGCCAGCGATGTGGACGCCCAGCCGTGGGGGTCGTTCGTGTATTTCAGCGATCCGGACGGCAACACCTGGGCGCTGCAGCAGGTGCCACCCCGGTCATAGGCGCCGCTGCGGGCCCATGGGACCTGGTTGCGGCCGCGCCGAAGGCCCGCCGCGCCGCCGGCCGTCCCCCGCCGGCTGTCCCCGCCGGTTGCGGCCCCAGGGCCGGTCGCGCAGGCTGAGGTATCGGCTTGTCCGCAGATCAGCCTGCTGAGGCGGTGGCGTGTGAGTGACATCCTCAGCCAGGGCGGCGATCGCGAACCCAGGCGCCGCTGGCGCTGGGTGCTCGTCATCGCCGTCCTGGCTCTGGTGACGGTGCTGGCCGTCCAGCACCTCCCGCGCCACCGGCACGTCGCGGCACGGCCGCGGGCGGCGCCCGCCAGCCAGGCTGCCCTGCCACTCGTGCCCCTCGGTGCTCACGCCGCCGGACCCGGGGGAGTCAGCGGGCGGGCCATGTCGCGTGACCCGAGCCTCCGGCTGCCGGTCACCGGACCGCAGCCCGCCTGGCTCTCGCCGGCGTCCGGGCACGAGCAGCCGATCGGCGGGCTGCCCCGTGACCCCTCCGGCTACCAGTTCACCCGCCTCCCCGCCGGCTGGGCGGTCCAGGCCGATTCAGGCGGCCCGTTCCGCTGCGGCAGCTGCGCCGGACCGCGGACGCCGGTCTACTTCCTGGCCGACGGTGCGGGGTCAGTGACCCGGATCGGGACCGCGAACGCGGCCGCCCCGGGGACCTCGGCCCGGGCCGTCTGGCTCACGAGCTACCCGGCCGGCAGCGACATGAGCACCACCGCCGCCACGGCGCAGCAGGTCAGCGCCACCGGCACACCGGCCGGGCCCCCGATCACACTGCCTGCCGGGTACGTGGTCGCCCAGGGCACAGACCGCGGGCTGCTGCTGGCCCGTATGGCCCAGCCCGCGACGGCTGCCTACCGGCTGTGGAACCCGGCCGCCCCGCGGGCCAGCCAGTCCTTCGGCGAAGTCGTGGCGGCCAGCGCGACCCAGGTCGCGTGGGCGGCGCCGTGCGCCCCGCTCTGCCACGTGCGGGTGCTGGACCTGCGCACCGGCCGGCAGGCCGCCATCGCGCTGCCGGGGGCGAGCTCGGCCGTCAACGGCGCGTTCAGCCCCGACGGGAAGTTCCTCGCTTTGCAGCTCAGCTTCAACAGCCGGGGCGACAACGGGGCATTGGCCATGCAGCTCGACGTGGCGTCCATGGCCATCAGCCGCCCGGTGCCCGTACCGGGGATCAATGTCAGCAGCGACGCCCTGGTTAGTTTCGGCTGGCCCGCGCGCGACGACGACCTGGTGGCCGAGCTCAGCTTCGTGAGCAAGGTCCAGGTCGTATCCTGGTATCCCGGAGCGCGCCACCTCGCCGTCGCGGCCATCAATCCCGGCCCGCGGTCCGGCTCACTGATCCTGCGCTAGCTAGCCCAGGTAGCCGGTGAGCTGGGCCGTCAGTTCGGCCGGGTAGGACAGGGCGGCCAGATGGCCGCCGGGCACCACGTCCACGTCGAGCCCGAGCCGGTCCTTGGCCAGGCGGCGCTGGAAGTCCAGCGGGAAGAACCGGTCCTCACGCCCGGAGATCACCCGCGTGGGAACATCCGGCCAGGCCTCGATGGCGCAGGGCTGGCCGAAGGAGATATCGGCCTCCTGGCTGCCGGAGGCCTGCCCGGAGGCGAGGACCTCGGCGGGCAGTTCGTTCAGGAAGTAGGTCTCCACGTCGAACTCGGCCGGGTACCCGCCTTCCCGCGCGGCGGCGACGCGGGCCTCTTGCGAGCCGGTGTTGCCCCACCACTCGCCCGGGGTCTCGCCGGGCTGCGGGATCATGGCGTTCAGCAGGACCAGCTGGCCGACGGGCACGCGGGCGCACGCCATCGGCGCGGTGAAGGCGCCCATGGACTGGGCGACCAGCACCACGTCCGGGCGGCCGCCGATGGCCGCGACGACCAGATCGGTGTATTCGGGCAGCCCGGCCGACTCGTCGGCGCCGGGCAGATCGACGGCGATCGCATCATGGCCCTGGGCCTCGAGCAGCGGGACGACCCGGTACCAGAACGACGCGGTACCCCCGGCCCCGGGGATCAGCACGAACGAACTCACCAGCAGCTCCTTCTTCCTCGACGTCAGAAGGTATGACGGTCCGCGGCGGCCGGACTCACCGGCCGGACGGCTGCGAGTATCCGGCGAAGCGGCCCGGCCGGTACGGCGCGAGTTCCGCCGCGGCCGTCCCGCTGAGCAGCTCGGCCGCGATGAGCCCGGCCAGGTGCGCACCCAGGGTCACGCCACTGTGGGTCACCGCCACGTACACCCCGCGGGCGCCGGGCAGCCAGCCTGCGATGGACTGGCCGTCCGCGGGCATGGGCCGTACGCACACCCGGTACCCGGTCACGGAGGCGTCGTCGAGCCCGCCGGTCACCCGGCGTGCCCGGTCCAGCAGCTCCCCGGCCCAGCGCCGCAGCTCCTCGCCGGGCGTATGCAGATCCACGGCCGCGTCGGGCGCTTCCAGATGCACCAGCCCGCCGGCGTGCGGCCGCAGGGACACCCCGGGCGCGTGCACTATGCGGGTCAGGCCGGGAGACGCCGCCGGCCCGGCCTGGGCCACCAGCCCGGGGGCCGCGGCGCCCGGTTCCGCCCACGAGACCAGCGGGACCGGTCCGGCCGTCCCGGCCAGCGCCGCCAGCCGGGGAACCTGGATGCCCGCGCAGCACACCACCACGTCCGCGGGGATCACCGGGCCGGTCGCGGTCCGCACCGACCACCCGCCGCCGGTGGCCCCCGCCCCGGCCTCGAGGCCGGTCACGCGGCCTCGCTCACCGCTCAGCACCGTGGCCCCGTGCCGGACCGCGTGGCCAACCAGGTGACCGACCATCGCCTCGGTCAGCAGGTATCCCTCCCCGGGAAACCAGGCCACCTCAGGCACCGGACGGGGCAGCCGCAGCGCCGGCTCCAGTTCCTCCGCCTCCGCCGCGCTGATCAGGCGGGCCGGGTACCCCCACCCGGTAAGCCTGCGCACCCGCCCGGCCAGCTCCGTGCGCCCGGGTGCGCTGGCCGCCCACTCGAGGTTCCCCGTGGGCCGGTACCACGCCCCGCCGCCCAGGCTCCCGGCCAGCCGGTCCCAGGCGCGTATGCCGGCCTTATTCAGCTCGTGGTACGCGCGGGGGGACTTGGCGTTGGAGTTGAGCCAGGCGAAACTGGACCGGGTTGCCGCCTGGCCGGGCTGCTCCTGATCCAGGAGCGTCACCGCGGCCCCCGCCTCGGCCAGCCGCATGGCCAGGCACACGCCCAGCACCCCGGCCCCGGCCACCACGCACCTGAGCGGGCCCGCCGCGCCCGTACCGGGCATCCGCCACCCCTTCCGGCTGGCTGGCACGGATCGTGCACCGGACTCCACGGCATCACGCTCAGATCGATCCGGGCAAGAGCCGGCGGCGGATCGGCGAGAAGGGGCCGATGAGTCCCGGCCGGGTACGCCGTCTACCTGGACAGGCCCCCCCGGCCCCGGGGGCGGCCCCGACGCGGATGACTGGAGGCGATGGCGATGCGGCTGACCCTGCACACCTTCCTGACCCTCGACGGCGTGATGCAGGCGCCCGGCGGCCCGGAGGAGGACCCCGTCGGCGGCTTCAAGCACGGTGGCTGGTCGTTCCCCTACGGCGACCAGGATTTCGGCGTGGCCATGAGCGGCTGGTTCGACCAGGCCGACGCGTTCCTGCTGGGCCGCAAGACGTACCAGATCTTCGCGGGCCACTGGCCGCGCGTCACCGACCCCGGTGACCCCGTCGCCAGCAAGCTCAACACGCTGCCGAAGTACGTGACCTCGGCGACCCTGGACACCGCGGACTGGCACAACTCGTCGATCCTCGGCGGGGACGTCGCCGCCGGGGTAGCCAAGCTCAAGGAACGGCCGGGCCGCGAACTCCAGGTGCACGGCAGCGGCCAGCTCGCCCAGACGCTCATCGAGCACGATCTCGTGGACGAGTACCGCCTGCTGTACTTTCCCGTGCACCTCGGCTCCGGGAAGAAGCTGTTCCGCGACGGCGCCCGGGCGGCCGCCCTGCGGCTGCTCAGCGCCACGACGACCAGCACCGGCGTGATCATCACGAGCTACGAGCCCGCCGGGCCGCCCCGGTACGGTTCGTACGCTCTCGACCAGGAGTAACGCTTAACCGGGGCGCCCGCTCGCCGCCAGGTGGTAGAACCCGTCCAGCGCCTGGCGCGCGGCCTCGTCGTCGGCCACCGCGACGTCCCAGCGGACCTGCTGGCCGTCGGCCGTCACGGTGAAGTCGAAGAAGGCGCAGCACGCCTTCTCCCGCCGGGCCAGGTCACGGACCCAGTCCTCGACGCCCGGGCCGGCGCGGAACCGGAACGTGATAGCGGTGCCAGCCCGGCTGCGCCCGGCCAGATGCTGGCCGAACAGGCGCCGGTACTCGGCCATCCGCTCCGCGAACGCCCCGGGGGTGCCGCCCAGACTGCACGCCACGGGCGGCCCCTGCTGCTGGGGGCGATCGGCTCGGTCCATGGCGGGCTCCCTCGAGGTGAGACGGCGCGCTCGACGCGGCTGGCTCCCCCACCGTAAAGTCTGGACTTAGGTCCAGAGTCAAGGGAGCAGCCGTGAAGATCGGGCAGGCCGCCTCGGAGGCGGGCGTCAGCATCGACACCGTCCGGTTCTACGAGCGTCGTGGCGTGCTCCCGCTCCCGCCGCGCACCGCGTCGGGGTATCGCGTCTACACGGGCGCCGCCGTGGCGCGGATCCAGCTGGCCCGGCGGCTGCAAGGGCTGGGGCTGACCCTGGACGAGGTCATCGGGGCGCTGCGCGCCCAGGACACCGGCCACGCTTCCTGCGAGACCGAGCGCTGGCGGCTGCAGGCCGCGCTGGACCGGATCGAGTCCCGGATGGCGGCCCTGAGCCGGCTGCGGGCCGAGCTCGGCCAGGCCCTCGCCGCATGCGAGGCCGGGTCCTGCCGCGTGCTGGCTGACTAGGGCGTGTCCCGTAGATCTTGGGGGCCTTTCCGTTTGGATTGCGTCCGTGGAGGATGAAGGGCTGAAGCGGCATGATCTGAGTGATGCGGAGCTTCCCGCGCCAGTTCGCGACGTCGCCGGACGGCCGGACGCTCTACGTGACCAACTTCGCCAGCAGCCAGCTCGAGACCATCCGGGGTGGCCGATCTCGTCAGTGCGGCAGGACCCGGAGCGACCCAGCGCTAGGAACGCGGGTCCCGGCCAGCAGGTTCCTCACGGCAGCCACCCCGGCCACGGCCAGATCCGCGGCGGGTGCCTGCGGGATCAGGTTGAACTCGCTGCACCCCGCCGCCACGTACGGGGCGAGGAACCCGGCCACATCGTCCGCGGTGCCGTACGGGCAGTACCGCTCGAAGCGCTCGAACGGGAGCCCGTAGAAGGCCTCCATGGCCGGGGCCAGGCTGGCCCGGGCCGCCTCCCTGGTGTCCGCGAACCCGCACCAGACCTGCATCGCGTGCCGGGCCGGCGGCCCAGGCCGCCCGGCGCGGGCGGCCTCCCCGGCGGCCAGTGCGACGGCGGCGGCAAAGCGCCGCGGGGAGTTCCAGATGCCCAGCCATCCGTCGCCATGCCGGCCGGCCCGCCTGATCGCCGCGTCCGAGCGGCCGCCCACGAGGATGGGGATTCCTGGCGCCGCAGGAGCGATCATGGCCTCATCCAGGTCGAAGAACCGGCCGTGGAAGGTGACCGCCTGCCCGGTCAGCAGCTCGCGCAGAACGGTCAGGCACTCGTCCATCCGCGCGCCCCGGGTCGCCGGATCCACCCCGCAGATCTCGACCTCGTGCCGGTCCTCGCCGCCGATGCCCACGCCGAAGGTCAGCCGCCCGGGCGCGAAGCGCTCAAAATCCGCGAGCTGCCGGGCCACCAGGACCGGATGGCGCAGCGGCAGCAGGTACAGGCCGCAGGAGATCCGCAACGAGGGTTCCAGCGTGGTCAGGGCCGTGGCCTGCATGAGCCCGTCGAAGCCCAGGCCAGCGACGAAGCTCACGTGGTCGCCGCAGCAGACATGGTCGATGCCGGCCTCGCCGATGCGGGCCAGGAAGGCCCGGGCGGTGGCCGGATCCCAGCTCAGCAGGTCGAGGGGCGGGAACATGCCGACCCGCGGGGATGCGGCGGCGTTCATGACCGGGGCCGCAGGCCCGGGACCAGCGCGGGCACGCTGGCCAGGTAGGCCGTGTAGGTCCCGCCGAGTGAGCGCACCAGGTCGCGTTCCTCGAACCAGATGCCGACCAGGATGTAGCCGGTGGCCGCCGCGGCGAACAGCAGGTGCCCGGCCGTCATCACCGGGGCCGCCCAGAAGACGATCACGAACCCGGCCATCAACGGATGACGAACCCGCCGGTAAAGGCCGCGCTGGGTAAAGGGCGGCGGGGTGTAGGCCGACCCGCGCCGGAACAGCCAGGCCTGCCGCAACCCGAGCATGTCCGAGTGGCTGATCATGAACGTGGAGCTGATGACCACCGCCCAGCCCGACGCGTAGATCGCGAGGAGCACGGCCGCGGCCAGGCCGGACAGGTGCCAGGCCACGCCGCCGAGCGGACGCCAGCCCCAGAACACCAGGGCCAGGGTCCCGGCCGCGCACAGCACGAACGTCGCTCGCTCGGCTGGCTGGGGTACCAGCCGGGTCCACCATCGCTTGAACCACGGCCGGGCCATGACCGTGTGCTGCACCGCGAAGAGCAGCAGCAGGGCGAGGTCGGCCGCCACCGCGAGCGGCACGGGGGAGTGTGGCCCGCGGTCGATGCCCCTGGGCACGCCGGCACTGATAAAGAAGCCGAGAGCGTAGCCGAGCACGCCCAGGAAGATCAGGTACACGGCCGCCGCGTAGCCGACGATGATCAGCGCGCCTGCCGTCCGTGAGCGGCCGCCCGCGGGGGCGGCCTTCGAGGCCTGTGACATGCCTCGACGCTACGTTCGTGGCGCGCCGGGCCGCTATCGGGTGAACTACCGGCGACCGACCCGCATCCCGCGGGCCAGGCCCCGGGCCCGGTACGGGCCTCGGGTGAACTACCTAGGGGCGGAGCCGGTGCTCCGTCAGCCAGGCCGCGATCTGGGCGCGTGAGCGCACCTGCAGCTTGCGGCGGATGTTCTCGACGTGGGTCTCGGCGGTGCGTGGCGCCACCGACAGGCGGGTGGCGATCGATGCGTTGGTCAGCCCCTGGGCGACCAGCGTCGCCACCTCGATCTCCCGGGGGGTGAGCCGCGCCCCGGCCCCGGGCCGGTCCGCCCTCGCGCCGGCCGGCTCACTGAGGAAGCCCAGCAGCGCGTCCAGCACCGCGGCCCACTCGCCGTGGTAGTACAGATGGCTCGACCCCGGCAGCGGGATGAGCGCCGCCCCCGGGATGAGCATGGCGGCCTCCCGGCCCAGCTCGAAGGCGGTGGCCGGGTCGGCCTCCCGGTGCAGGACGGCGGTCCGGGCCTGGATGCCCGGCAGCAGCGACCGCACGTCGGTGGCGTAGTAGACCTCCAGGAGCCGGCTGGCTGCCTCCGCCGACGCGCTCGCCCGGGACAGCCGGGCCAGCGCCTCGATCTCCTCCGCGTCCGGGTCAGGGATGAAGATCCCGGTCAGCACCTTGGATCCCAGGCCCCAGTGGGCCCGCATCAGGGCCACGATCGAGTCCCGGACCGCCGCCGGCGCCAGGTCCGCGCCGGAGGCGCACGTCCCGTACAGCGCGAGCGCGTCGACCCGCCCCGGGTGCCGGGCCGCGACCGCGGCCGCGACCTGGCCGCCCTGCGAGGCGCCGAACATGCTGAACCGCCTGGCCCGGGCCGCGTCGGCGACCGTCACCGCCGCGGCCACCTGCCCGTCGAAGGACAGGTCGGCCCCGTCCCGGTCGGACAGCCCGCAGCCCGGCTTGTCATACCGGATCACGGTGAACCGCCCGGCCAGCCGCTCGACGAACGGGCCGAACGAGAACAGGTCCAGCTGCCCGCGCAGATGGGTCACCCAGCCCGAGTCGCACAGCAGAGCCGGGCCTGAGCCCACCACCGAGTAGGCGATGCGGCCCGCCGGGCTGGCGGCGTACCTGATCGTCGGCCTCACCCGACCAGGCTGGCACCCCGGCCCGCCCGGGTAAAGCCAGGGCCGGGTTAGGCAGGCCGGGTAAGGCAGGCCCCCGGGAAGGCCAACACTGTGAAGTCCAGCCCCGGGAAAGGCCGGCACCGGGAACGCCAGCCTGCGCCCTGGCCGCCGCTGCGGGGAGTCCGGCTGGCGCTCAGGTCCAGATGGCAGCCGGGAGCCCGTCGCTGAACCTCTGGGGCGGGTCGGGCAGGCAGCGCGCGCTGCCCCGGCTGACCCGCCGCGCGGTCCAGGCCGCGACCGCGGCGTCGAGCACGTCATCCACGCCGGCCTGCGCGCCGGCCAGCCCGAGGTCCCCGGCCAGGGTGATGCCGGCCTGTGCGAGCAGGGCGCGGCGCCGTTCCGCCCCGGCCCAGGTGGACTTGCGCACCGCCAGCGGCGCCCCGGCCAGCTCGGCGAAGCTCAGCTCGGGGTGGGCTTCCACCACAGTCGCCGACGGCGGGCTGCTCCCCCGGAGCCAGCCGTTGACGTCCAGGATCTTCGCCCCCAGTGCGAACGCCTGGCGGGAGATGCCCTCCCCGGCGAGGCGCCGGTTCGCGGCCAGGGCGGCCTGGAAGTCGCCGGCCTGCACCGCCTCGCGGACCGGGGTGATGAACAGGGATGGCCAGCGTCTTCCGAGCGCCACCCGGGCCAGCTGGTCCGCGCGGCGCCGCCCGGTGTCGGCCAGGCCGACGGGGATGTCAATCGCGACGACCCGCAGGGGCCCGTCCGCGCTGGCCTGCTCCGCGAGTTCCCGGATCGTCGGCGCGACGTAGGCCTGCGGATCCCCGCTGGACACGACGATCCCGGCCCACCCAGCCCGGCAGGTATCGACGCCGAGCACCCGTTCGCTGCTCATCCAGCCATGGTCCCCGCGGACAGCGGCCCAGGTGGCGGAACCGGGCCATGGGATCAGCCGAACCTGTCGACGGAGTGTAGTCAGAATGATACTTTTAGTTATCGAGCTGCCTGGCGCCCCCGCCCCCCGCGATCCCAGGGCTGACCCCTGACTGACGATGTCCCGGCGTGCGGCCATGACGGGCTGAGGGCTACGTGAACGAGGGGGGACATCGCGCATGAGCCCTGCGCCCTGGGCTGGCCAGCCGGCCCGGTCACGTCGTCCCGGAGGTCAGGTCATCAGGACGGCCGCAGCCGCCCTCGGCACGTTCATCGCGCTGGCGGCCGGGATGCTCAGCCAGGCCGGGGCCGCGGTGGCCGCCACCCCGTGGCCAGCCGGTCACGGGGCCCAGGTCCGTGAGCCGGCCTGGGTCCCCGCGCCGGCCACCGGGACACTGCGTCCCGGGATGGAGGGCGGCTCGGTCCGCACGCTCCAGCAGCGGCTCGCCCAGCTGCACTACGACCCGGGGCAGATCAACGGCCGGTTCGGGACCGACACGCTGGAGGCGGTCTGGGCGTTCAAGGAAGTGCAGGGGCTGACGACTGCGGCCGGTGCTGACTATGTTGACCCGGCCATGCAGCAGGCCCTGGCCCGCCCCCGGGCACCGCAGGTGCTGGTGCCCGGCGGCGGCCGTACCCGCATAGAGGTCAACCTGCCTGCCGAAGTGCTGGTCCTGTACCTGCGCGGCCAGGTGCAGCTGATCAGCCATATCTCGGCCGGCGGGGGCTACTACTACCGCTGCGCCGGCGGCGGGACCTGCGGCCCGGCCCTCACCCCGGACGGGAACTACCGGGCGCACCTGTTCGTGGCCGGATGGCTGCACGTCCCGCTCGGCCTGATGTACAACCCGGTGTTCTTCATCGGCACGAACTTCGCCATCCACGGCGACATCCCCATCCCGCTCAAGCCCGCCTCGCACGGCTGCGTGCGGGTGCCGGTGGCCGTGGCCAACGTGCTGTACAAGCAGATCAGGACCAGCCCGTCGGGCGGCACGCGCATCTACATCCGGGGCCACGCGCCCGGCACGCTGATTCCCGGGCCGCGGCCCGGCCGGAGCGACCCCGCCACCTCCGCTGCTCCCGCCACGCCGGCGCCGCGGATTACGGCCCGGCCGACGCTGATCGAGGTCCCCAACGTCTCCGGTCTCGTGTCGCCGCGCTAGCCCGGAGCGCCACCCCGGCTCGCCCGTGCCCTGCGGCCGAGCCAGCTCCGCGGGCCGGCCGCCCCGCGGCCGCCCCGGCCGGGCCTCGGTGGCTGCCTGTCCCTGGCTGGCATACTCGGCAGCACGCGTGGCGCGCCGCCCTGGCGGGCCAGGGAGCTGCTGATGGAAGAGTATTTCGATCTCGGTGACTACACCAGGCCGGTGACCACCTCGTCGCCGGGGGCGCAACTCTGGTTCACCCGCGGTCTGGTGTGGGCGTACGCGTTCAATTACGAGGAGTCCGTGGCGTGCTTCGAGCGGGTGATCGAGGCCGACCCCGGGTGCGCGCTCGGGTACTGGGGACTGGCCTACGCGCTGGGACCTAACTACAACAAGCCGTGGGAGGCGTTCGGCCAGGCTGAGCTGGCCTCGTCGGTGTCGCGGGCGCACACCGCCGCGCAGGCCGCCGCGGTCCGGGCCGCCGGGGCCTCGCCCGTCGAGCGCGCGCTGGTGGGTGCGGTGGCCGCCCGGTACCCGTCCGCGGCGCCCGCCGCCGACTGCGGCCCGTGGAACGCTGGGTACGCCGAGGCCATGCGCGCGGTGTACCAGTCCCACCCCGGCGACCTGGATGTGGCGGCGCTGCTGGCCGACGCGCTGATGAACCTCACGCCGTGGGCGCTGTGGGACCAGGCGACCGGGATACCGGCCAGCGGGGCGGCCACTGCTGAGGCCCGGGCGGTGCTGGAGTGGGCCCTGGCTCGCCCCGGGGGGCGGGACCACCCCGGTGTCCTGCACATGTACATCCACCTGATGGAGATGTCCCCGACCCCGGAAGCCGCCCTCCAGGCCGGTGACCTGCTCCGCGACCTGGTGCCGGACGCGGGCCACCTCCGGCACATGCCGACGCACCTGGACACGCTGTGCGGCGACTACGCGCGGGTGGTGTCGTCGAACACCGCCGCCATCGAAGCCGACGAGAAGTTCCGGGCCGTCCGGGGCGGGATGAACTTCTACACGCTGTACCGGGCGCACGACTATCACTTCAAGATCTACGGTGCGATGTTCCTGGGCCAGGCGCAGGTCGCGCTGGACGCGGCGGGCCAGCTGGCCGCGGCCATCCCGGAGGACCTGCTGCGGGTCCAGGTCCCGCCGATGGCGGACTGGCTCGAGGGGTTCGTGCCGATGAGGATGCACGTGCTGATCCGGTTCGGGCGCTGGGCGGACATCATCGCCGCGCCGCTGCCCGCGGATCCGGGCCTGTACTGCGTGACCACGGCGATGATGCACTACGCGAAGGGTGTCGCGCGGGCCGCGACGGGCCAGGTGGATGAGGCGGACGGCGAGCGCCGCCGGTTCGCGGCCGCGGTGGCCCGGGTGCCGGCCTCGCGCACGGTGTTCAACAACACCTGCCAGGACATCCTCCAGGTGGCCGCGGCCATGCTGGACGGCGAGCTGGAATACCGCCGGGGCCACCACGACGCCGCCTTCGCGGCGCTGCGCCGCAGCATCGACCTGGACGACGGGCTGCCCTACGACGAGCCGTGGGCCTGGATGCAGCCGGCCCGGCACGCCTACGGCGCGCTGCTGCTGGAGCAGGGCCGGGTCGAGGAGGCCGAGGCGGTCTACCGCGCCGACCTCGGGCTGGACGGCACCCTGGCCCGGGCCTGCCAGCACCCCGGCAACGTGTGGAGCCTGCACGGCTACCACGAATGCCTGACCAGGCTAGGCAAGCAGGAGCAGGCCGGGATCATCAGGCAGCAGCTCACGATCGCCGCGGCACGCGCGGACGTGCCGATCACCGCCTCGTGCTACTGCCGGCTGACCACGGCCGGCTGCCACTGACGGCGTCACCGTGAGTCCGCACCGGCCACGACCACTTTCGGCACCTCGCGCACCAGATGCAGCTCGCCATCGGGCCGGGCCCGGGAGTTCTGCATGGCCACGCGGGAACCGAACCCGGCGTGCGGGCGCAGCGCCTCCCGGAGCGGCGGATCGCCGGGCAGCCCGGCCGTGATGTAAGGGTTGCCCGGGCTCAGCGGAGGGACGAGTTGACCACCCGCGGGTGCCCGGAGCTGTGGAAGAAGATGCCGGGGTACGGCCGGGTCCAGAAGACCCCGCTCGGGTTGCCGTGCAGGGTCGAGTTCTTGATGGTCAGCCAGCCGGTGTAGTTGTTGCTGACGAAGAAGATCGCGCCGCCGCCTTCGCGGGCGTGGTTATCGCGGACGACCGTGCCCGCGACCCTGAGCTTGTATCTGTCTCCGTCGGTGTAAATCGCGCCGCCGCTGCCGCCGCCCGGCGTCCCGGCGCTGGCCGGGTTCGCCCCGTAGCCGGTGGCCCGGTTATTCGTCATCACGCTGTTGACCACGATCCAGGACACGCCGATGCTGCTGAGCGCGCCGCCGTTGGAGCACCGCCCGCCCGAGAACGTGTCGCGCGTGATGTACACGGCACGGTTGCGGTACTGGGCCAGCGCGCGGATCGCGGCGCCGCCGAGGTCGGGCCCCGATCGGTAGCAGCGGTTGTTCAGGAACCGGGAATTGACCACCTTGAGCTGGCCGCCCAGGTCGAACAGGGCACCGCCGCCCCCGCCACCGAACTGGGCGGCGTGGCTCTGCCGGACCTTGGAGTTGCCGTTCTTCAGCGTGATGTTCTGCACGGTCAGCTGCGGCCACGGCTGGTTGTAGCAGTCCGAGGTGGTGATCTTCTGCTTCGGGTCGCAGGTGTTCACGTAGAGGATCTGGCGCTGGCCGCCGCCGCCGAGCGTGACCAGCCCGCCGCCGTCCAGCACGACCTGGTGGCTGGTGTTCCTGACCTTGGCCGTGGCGGTCATGGTGATGGTCACCGGCTTCGGGCCGCAGCTGAACGTGATGATCCCGCCGCGGGCCACGGCCTTGACCACGGCCGCGGACGTGCAACTCGCGGAGGTGCCGGTGCCGACGACGTGGTCCGGCTGGCTCGTGTTCACCGCGGCGCCAGCCCGCGGGACGCTGGCGTGCCCGTCCGGGTTGCCGAAGTCCGGCAGGCGGGGGGCGGCGGGTGCGACGCTGGCCGCGGTGTCCGTCCCCGCGGTGGTGCCTGCCGAGGCGGTCGCCGCGAGCGTCCCGAGGCCGGTGACCGCAGCCGCGGCCCCAGCCGACATTGCCATCCACAACCTGCCATACGTACCCAGGGGGCGCATGGCGCCTCATGCTAGCCCTGGTGCTCCGCATCAGGATGGGAAATGGCGTTCGTGCCGGCGCCGGCGCTGGCGCCCGGCTGGCTGGCCGCCGGGGCGCGCCCGTCGTAGCGGCGGAAGCCGGGCAGCAGTCCGGCCAGCGCGGCGGCCCCGGCGATGCACGCCAGGCCGCCGGAGACGATCGAGAATTCGGCGGATACCAGCGTGGCCACGGCCCCGGCCTCCAGGTCCCCGAGCCGCGGGCCGCCCGCGACCACGGCGATCTGCACGGCGGAGATCCGGCTCCGGAACTCGTCCGACGCCGAGGCCTGCAGGATCGTCGAGCGGAGCACGGCCGAGATCACGTCGGCCCAGCCCGCCACCGCGAGCAGGGCCAGCGCGGCCCACAGCGCGTGGACCAGCCCGAACGCGACGATGGCGGCACCCCACACGCAGACGGCCACGATCACGGCCCAGGCCTGCCGGTGGATCCGGGCCAGCCAGCCGGTGGTGAGCGCGCCGGCCAGGGCGCCCGCGGCGGGTGCGGCGTACAGGTAACCGAGCGTGCGGGCGCCGCCGTGGAACACCGAGGCGGCCAGCGCCGGGAACAGCGCCCGGGGCATGCCGAACACCATGGCGTTGACGTCGATGAGGTAGGCGCCCTGCATCGCCTGCCGCCCGCGGAGGTAACGCAGCCCCTCCAGCATCGCGCCCAGCCCGGGCCGCCCGGCTCCCGGGGCGGGCGGGATGGCCGGCATCCGCGCGGCGGCCAGCACGGTGAGCAGGTAGACGACGGCGGTGCTGGCGTAGACCCACGGCAGGTGCACGGCCCCGATCAGCAGCCCGGCCAGGGCCGGCCCGGCCACCAGGCCCACCTGGGCCACGACCTGGGTGGCCGCGTACGCGGCGACCAGTTGCCCGGGGGCCACCAGCGCGGGGACCGCCGCGTTACCGGCCGTGGACGCGACCCCGGCCAGGCCGGCCGCGGTCAGGACCCAGGGCCCAGCAGCCGGTCGGTGGCGGGGTCGGGCTGGCCGTCGAAGTACTGGCTGAGGACCTGGGCGAATGGCGACGCCTGCGGATCGCCTGGGTCGGCCCGGAGGAACAGGGTCATGGACGAGCGCAGCTTCTGCGCGTCCAGGCCGCCGAAGATCTGCTCCGCGCTGCGCCCCGCTACCCCGGTGAGGACGCGGGCGCTTTCGGCCAGCCGCGGGCCCAGTACCGGATGGCTTAGGTAGGCCCGCGCCTCGTCGAGCGAGGAGATCGCGAACTCCTGCGCCGTGGCGCTCCGGCCGAGGCCGGCGATCTGCGGGAATACGAACCACATCCAGTGGCTCACCTTGCGCCCCGCCCGCAGCTCCGCGACCGCCCGGCCGTAGGTGCCGCCGGCGTCCTGGGCGGTCACGAACCGCTCCAGCCGGTGGGGATCGCCAGCCCCCGGGTTTCGCGCTTCCACGCACATATATTAACCACGCTCAGGAGGATTAGCCGGAGCACTCGCGCGTGCGGATTGGTGTAGTGCTTAGAGCGCTGCGGAATGCGTTTTTATTGGTGCCCGCCAATCTAAAAGGTGCGCGACCCGGCGGTCCTACCGGGTGCAGCGCGGCTGCTCCGCCGTGCCCCGGCCACGATGGGCTCCGCCTGCACGGTGACCGGCACGGTGGTGTGCGGTGGCGTGACCCCGGCCGTCACCAGGGTCCACGTCATCAGGCACCTCCCGGCGTTGACGGGCAGTGGCACCGCAGGGAAGCATCATGGCTGTGGATTCGTTCGCGGGGAAGCTGGCGGTGGTGACCGGCGGTGGCTCGGGCATGGGCCGCGAGCTTGTCCATCAGCTGGCCGTCCAGGGATGTTCGGTCGCGGCCTGTGACCTGAACGCGGAGTCCGCCGAGGAGGCCGCGGCCCGGGCGCGGGCGGCCGCCGTGCCTGAGGTCCGGGTGACCAGCCACGCCTGCGACGTGGCCGACGAGGCGCAGGTGCTGCGGTTCCGCGACGAGCTGCTCGACGGGCATGACCGCGATCACGTCGACCTGGTCTTCAGCAACGCGGGCATCGGCGGCGGCAGCAGCTTCGTCGGCGGTGACCGGGACGAGTGGGAGCGCACGTTCGCCATCGACTGGCAGGGCGTGTACTACTGCGCCCGCGTGTTCCTGCCGCTGCTCATCGCGAGCAGCGAGGGGGTCCTGGTCAACACCAGCAGCGTGAACGGCTTCTGGGCGTCGCTGGGGCCGGGCGTGCCGCAGACCGCCTACAGCACGGCCAAGTTCGCCGTGCGGGGCTTCTCGGAAGCGCTCATCGAGGACCTGCGCGTGCACGCGCCCCATGTCCGGGTCGCCGTCGTGATGCCCGGGCACGTGGGCACCGACATCATCGCGAACAGCCTCCGCGCCCGTGGCCTGCCCGACCCGGAATACATGACCGACGCTCAGCTCGAGGAACTGATTCCCCGCGACGTGCGAGACGGGCTGATCGACGCCGGCATGCTGGGCCAGGAGGTGTCCGCCGACGATCTGCGCCAGATGCTCGTGCGGGCCAATGCCGACTTCCGGGACAAGGCTCCGGTCAGCGCGGCCGAGGCGGCGACCATCATCCTCGACGGGGTGCGCTCCGGAACCTGGCGGATCCTCATCGGCGAGGACGCCACGATGATCGACGCCGCGGTGCGCGCGAGACCCGAGGCGGCCTACGACTACGCCGAGCTGTTCGGCGCGTCCGCCGAAGCGCGGGCCGCAGGAACACCTGAGCGGTAGCCGCCAGCGCCGCGGGGTCTACTGCTGCTGGGCGAAGTCCCGGGTCCGGATGGCCACCAGCGCGACCACGCCCGACGCCAGCGCGATGATCGCCGCGACCAGCAGGATGTGGTTCAGGCCGGTGGTGAAGGCGGTTCGCGTGATCGCGCCCACCGTCGGCCGGAGCTGCGGAGGCAGCTTCGCGATCACATGGCCGATCTCGCCGGACTGCACGGCGGAGGCGATCCTCGGCCCCTGGTGGGACAGGTGCGGCACAGCCGCGATCATGGACCGGACCTCGCTGGCCACCTTGTTGGAGAACAGCGTGCCCAGCAGGGCGATGCCGGTGGCGATCCCGACCTGGCGGAACGTCGAGTTGATGCCGGAAGCCATGCCCGCCTGCTGCGGCGGGACCACGCCGACCGCGGTCGAGGCGAGCGGCGGGTTGACCAGGCCGATGCCGAGGCCGCCCACGATCATGCCGGGGATGAGGTGGGTCCAGGTCGACCCGGCGTTGAGCCCGCGCATCAGCAGGAGGCCCGCGCCGACGAGGATCAGCCCCGGCCCGATGAGCAGCCGGATCGGCACCCGGGACGTCAGCCGGCCCGCCAGGGTGGCGCTCACCAGGATGGCACCGGACAGGAACATGACCCGCACGCCGGTGCCCAGCGGCGAGTAGCCCAGGATGTCCTGCAGGTACAGCACGATGTAGAGCAGCATCGCGAAGATCGACGCGCTCAGCCCGAACGCCGCGACGCTGCCGCCGGTGAACGTCGGCAGCCGGAACAGGCTGAGGTCGAACATCGGGTGCGCCATCCGCCGCTCGACGAGGACGAAGGCCACCAGCAGGACGGCCGCGGCCACCAGGCAGCCCAGCACCAGGCCGTCGGTGAAGGACCGCTGGTTGGACTCGATCAGCGCGTAGACCAGGAACGACAGGGCCGCGGTGAACAGCACGAAGCCCGCCCAGTCGGGCCGGCTGGCCCGCGGCGCGCGGGACTCCGAGACCCTCAGCACCGAGATGACCACGGCGATCACGCCGATCGGGGCGTTCACGAAGAAGATCCACCGCCAGGACAGGCCGGAGGTGAGCAGGCCGCCGAGCAGCGGGCCGATCGCCACGGCCAGGCCGGTGACCGCGCCCCAGACCCCGAACGCCGTGCCCCGGTCCCGGCCGCGGAACGCGTCCGCGAGCAGCGCCAGCGAGACCGCGAACATGATCGCCCCGCCGATGCCCTGCAGGCCGCGGGACAGCTGGAGCATCAGCGTGGTCGTGGCGAACCCGCACAGGACCGAGGCGGCAGTGAACACCGCCAGGCCGATCAGGTACAGCAGGCGCCGGCCGAACATGTCGGCGAGGCTGCCCGCGGTGAGCAGGAACGCGGCCAGGGTCAGCGCGTAGGCGTCCACCACCCACTGCAGGTCGGAGAAGCTGGAGTGCAGGGCACGCTGGATGTCCGGCAGCGCGACGTTCACGATCGTGATGTCAAGCAGCAGCATGAAGGTGCCGAGGCACACCGCGACCAGCGTCCACCACTTGTTTCCGCGCTGGTCCGGGTCGCCGGCGGAGCCCGGCTGGGCACCCCGGCGCTGCTCCCGGCCGGACAGGTCAGCGTGCGCTTCGGCCACGAACACTCCCCCCGGGGGTTGGTGACTTATCAACGGCTGGTGACCGGTCAAGACCGGCCTCTGCCCACGATACGGCCGGGCTTACACCCCCGCTTTCGTGGGTCGGGTCCGGACCGGTTGCTGTACGGGCCGATCCAGGCCGCACCGGGGCCAGGCGGGTTTCGGGAGCAACTGGGGGATAATGGGACCATGCCCCACCGGCAGCAAGGCAGGAGCGGGCCGGCCGTCCGGGAAGACATCGATTCAGGCGTGGCCGAGCTCGTAGCCGACGCTGACCGGCCGCGGGCCTGGACGCTCCGCGTGGACGGCGTCCCGCAATCCCACGTGGACCTCGACGATCCGCTGTACCTGGAGTTCGAGTACATGCGGCGGCTCGGGCACCTGGCCGATCTGGCCGCACCGGCGGGGGAGCCGCTGCGGGTCCTGCACCTCGGCGGGGGAGGGCTGAGCCTGGCCCGGTACGTGGCCGCGGCCCGGCCCGGCTCCAGCCAGCTGGCCGTTGATTCAGACGGTGCCCTGGTGAAACTGGTCCGGCGGCTGCTGCCGCTGGACCAGCCCACCCGCAGGGCCACGGCCGGGAGGGCCGGTGCGGGGCGCCCCGGCACAGGCCAATCGGGTGCGGGCGAGTCCGGTAACGGGCGGGCCAGTGCCGGGCGCCCCGGCGCGGGGCGGATCCGCGTCCGGGTCGGCGATGCCCGGGCCGTCCTGGGTGAGGTGCCGGGCGGCTCGTTCGACCTGGTGATCGCCGACCTGTTCACCGGGTACCGGACCCCCGCCCATGTGACCACGGTCGAATTCGCGCAGGCCGCCGCCGCCGCCCTCACACCGCGGGGGATCTACGCCGCCAACATGGGTGACGGGCCGCCGCTCACGCACGCCCGGGCCCGGGTCGCGACCGTGCGCGCCGTGTTTCCGCACGCCTGCCTGATCGCGGACCCGGGGGTGCTGCGTGGCCGCCGGTTCGGCAACCTCGTGCTGGCCGCATCGCGCCACGAACTCCCGGTCGCGGCGCTGGCCCGGCGCGCGGCCGGCGACCCGTTCCCCGGGCGGGTCCTGCCCGGCGCGGAACTCGACCGTTTCGCGGGCGGGGCCAGGCCGGTCAGCGAAGCGCTGGCCGTGCCCTCCCCGGCCCCGCCGCTGGACCTCTTCAACTTCGGGCCGCGAGCTCGCGCTGCTGGCCGTGAGTTCTAGGGCCGGGGCCCGGCCACCGTGTTGACCAGCTCGCCGATGCCGGAGATCTCGATGCTCACCTTGTCGCCCGGCTCGAGGTAGACCGGGGGCTTCATGCCCAGCGCCACCCCGGACGGTGTCCCGGTCGCGATGATGTCGCCCGGCTCCAGGGTGACGCCCGCCGAGATGTGGGCGATCAGCTCGGGCACGCCGGTGATCATCTGCGCGCAGCTGGCGTCCTGGCGGACCTCCCCGTTGACCAGCGTGCGCAGCGTCATCTCGCCGATGGGCGGTGCGGCGGCCGCGTCGAGCACCACCGGCCCGAGCGGGGCGAACGTGTCCAGCGCCTTGCCCCGGATCCACTGCGGCTCGGCGCCCTGCAGGTCCCGTGCCGACACGTCGTTGATGATCGTGTAACCGCCGACGAAGTCCAGGGCGTCCGCGGCGGCCACGTCGGCGGCCCGCCGCCCGATGATCACGGCCAGCTCACCCTCGTAGTCGAGCTCGGAGGTGATGGCCGGGCGGATGATCGGGTCACCGTGGCCGGCCAGGCAGTTGGGGAACTTGGCGAACAGCACGATCCGTTCCGGGCGCGCCGCCCGGCTCTCGGCGATGTGGTCGGCATAGTTGAGGCCGACACAGATGATCTTGCTGGGGTGGAGCACCGGCGGGGCGTACCGGGCGCTGGCCGGGTCCACGCCGGGCCGGGCGCCGGGCACGAGTTCACGCAGCCGGGTGACGGCGGCCGGGCCCCGGGCGAAGAGCTCGCCCGCGTCCTGCAGTCCGCCGAGGCCGGCGGCGCCGGCCTCGGCCGCTAGCTCATCGACCGGGGCGAACCCGTCCTGCGCCGCGACGTGGAGCGAAGGGGCGCTGGAATCTCCCCGATACAGGGCCGCTAGTTTCACCGGCTGCTCTCCCTCTCCGGTCAGCCGCCGCCCGTGGGGCAGCCGACCTTAGATAGTTGGTTGCGTGAACTAAGGGTCAAGGTAGCAACCGGGGCGGGTCAGGATTGCACCGGGGAGATGAGCCCGGCCGCCAGCGCGTCCTGGAAGCCTTTGATCGTTTCGCGGACTCCCTCGGCCAGAGGGACGTTCGGAAGCTGGCCGACCGCGCCGTGGATCGCCGGGGCGGCCAGTACCGAGGGCACCGGGAGCGGGTGACTGTCCCAGGTGATCAGGCGCGCGGAGCCCGGGAGGACGTCCTCGATGAGGCCGGCCAGGGCCGGGACGCTCACCCGGTGCCCCGGCACATTCAGGCTGACCGCCTCCCCGGAGCCCGGCCGCCGCCCGGGCCGACGCGATGAAGGCGCGGGCACAGTCGGGCGCGTAGGTGAGAAGCATGCTGCCGCTGAACTTGATCCGGAACGGCGTCCCGGCCGCCGCGGCCAGCATGGCCTTGGTCGGGTCGGAGGTCATGCCCTGGTCCCGGCCCAGGCCGTAGACGATGAACGGGCGCAGGGCGATCGACCCGATCCCGTGCTGGGTCGAGTAGACCGTGGCGGTGCCCTCGTTGGCGGCCTTGTACACGCCGTAGAAGGAGTCCGGCAGCAACGGCGAGCTGTCCGCGACGACCCCGGCCGGGTGGCCGCCTGGCTTCCCGAAGACGGCGGCTGAGCTGGCCAGGGCCAGGCCGACCTGGCCGCCCGCGGCCCGGACCGCCTCGAACACGTTGACCGTGCCGACCACGTTGACCATGGCGCCGAGCGGGGGGTCCGCGGCGCAGAACGGGAGCTGCAGCCCGGCCAGATGGACCACGTGGGTGATCCCGCGATCCACGACGATGGCCGCGACGTCGCGGCTGCTGGTCACGTCCAGCTGGGCGAACTCGGGCTGGCCGCCGGCCCGGCCCGGTGAGATCAGCCCGAGGCGGCGCAGGTCCGGGCTCAGGTCGGTGGCCACCACCGGGACGCCGTCGTCCAGCAGCAGCCGGACGGCCCACGCGCCGATGCAGCCTCCGGCGCCGGTAACCAGAAATTTCTCGGGTGAAGCAGGCATGCGAACAGACCTCCGGTGGGGGAACGGGGAGCGACGTTAACCCCTGGCCCGGGCAGTGTCAACGGCCCGCAGGCCCGCCCGGCGCCTGGTCTCGAGGGTCCCAGTTCGCCGTTGGCCAGCTCGCTCAAGCAAGAGTTATCGATCTAAGGTGAGGCGGTGATCACGACCGCCCCCCCGCCTGCCGCACGCCAGCCAGAGCCCGGCCCGGGCATGGGCGGCCCGAGCATGGGCGGCCCGAGCATGACCGCGTACACGCCCGGGGAATGGGGGGACCTCTTCCTCGCCGCGGCCGGGGCCACGGCCGCGCTCAGCGGCCTGATCTTCGTGGGGCTCAGCGTCAACATCAGGACCGTGCTGGCCGCCGACAAGCGTGAGGGCGAGAACTTCCTGACCGGCCGGGCCCTCGAGGCGCTGGCCGCGCTGCTGATCGTCCTGGTCATCAGCCTGGTGGGGCTGGTTCCGGGTATCCCGCGCGGAGCGCTGGCCGCGTTCATCCTGGTGATGGGCGCCGCGAGCGCGACCTCGCCGGTCCGGGCGCTGCTGGCCAGCCGGCGCGGGACGGTGCTGGGCGCCCCACTGCTGCTGCGCCTGGTCACCGCGGCCGGGCTGACCGTCACCCTGGTGCTGGCCGGCGTGACACTCGCCACCGGCCACGGGGGCGGTCTGTACTGGCTGCCCGCCGCGTACCTCCTGGCCATCCTCATCGCGGCGGTCAACGCCTGGGTGCTGCTGGTCGAGGTGCTGCGCTGAGCAGGACGGCTACGACGGGCCCGGCTGGTCTTCCGCGGGATCCGCGGCCGGATGCGACCCCAGCGGATTCCGGCCGGCCGCCCGGAGCTTGAGCTCGCCCTCGATGGCAGCGACCAGGTCCGGGTGAGTGCTCAGGCCCCACAGCACCTCCGGCGGGATCCCGAGCCGGCGGGCGGCCTGCGACACCACCGGCTGGCTCATGCCCAGCGCCTGGGCCAGTCCCTCGTCCCGGGCGAATGTGGGCGGCAGGTCATCGAGGGACAGGTCGGCGGGCCGGTGGAACGAGCCGTCCGGCCCGGGGAGCCAGGCTTCGTCCGCCGCGGCCCGGCCGGCCGCCGACCTGACCGTCTCCCGGGTGGAGTCGGCGAACTGCTCGCGCACCGACTTCTCGACCACCCCGCCGATGAGCCGCCGGTTCGGGGCCAGCATGACGTTCCACACGTACTCGGCGCGGGCGTGGCCCGGGTGCTGCAGCGCGAACTCCAGCCCGTCGATCCGCGCGTCGGGATCGAACCCGTCCAAGCCCCGCTCGTGCCGGGCGAACCCGGCGACGAGGAGGACGTGCCCCAGCGGCCCTGGCGCGCGGGCCTGCACGTCCACCTGGTCGCGGACGCCCATGCCGCGCAGCTGGACCAGCCATGGCCCGTAGGCGTCGGCGGCGAACCAGGCGCCGGTGTTCCCGTCGAGGTAGATCTCCAGGTCCCGGATCCGCTGGTACAGCGCGGGCGGCGGCATCAGCCGCTGCTCCCCGGTGGCGGCGTTCTCCCCGATGAGGAACGCGGTCTGGCGCAGCTGCTCCAGCAGCCGGGCCGGCGGCCCGCGTCGGCCTCGTCCATCGCGCGCATGATGCAGTCGAGGTCCGCGGCGTGCTGGGCCCGGTCCAGGGCCGCCACACCGCCTGGGCCGTCGCCTTCCCCCGCCAGCCGCGCGTACCGGGGCAGGATGATCTCGAGGACTTCGGACACGATGTCCGGCTCGGTGAAACGCAGCGCCTCCAGGAATGCCCGCGCCGCCGGCGCCTCCGCCACCGCGCGCCGTACGGTCGGGAACCCGGTCCCGGCGGGCCCCGGCTCGTAGTCCGCGGGCAGGTAGGCCGCGGGGCGGCCCGCGGCGTCGAACGGCTCGACGTGGCGCCCGTCCTCGAGCCGGATGATCGGCCTGGTGCGCGCCGGGCCGGGTGGGTCACCCGGGACCCTCGGTTCGCGCCACAGGCCGGGCTCGGCCTGAAGGAACCCGTAGAAGCGCGTGATCCACTCGTCGGTCTGGGCCTCGAGGAAGCCGCGGGTGGCTTCGGCGAGCAGGTCCGCCGGGGTGACCTCACCGACGCCGATCTCCTCGCGCAGGTAGCGGCGCAGTCGGGGGACCTGGTCTTCGTTGCGGGGAAGCTGGGCAAAGGCGAGCGGGAGGTCCGTCTGGAACAGCGCCGCGAGCTGGCCGGGAGCCAGGAGTTCACGTACCGCCCCGGTGCTGGCCAGCTTCAGGTTCCGCGCCGCAGCGTAGCCGCCGCCGGCGGCGGGAATGAGGTCCTCGTCGGTAAGGGCCGTGCGCACCGCGTCGAACAGCGGGCGCAGCATCGAGCCCGGTGCGAAGCGCGCCGCGTCCAGGGGGAGTGCCTGCAGGACCTCGGCCGTAAGCAGCCCGGCGGTCCGCAGTTCGCGCAGCACATCGACGAGCAGGAGAGCGGTCTCGCGGACCAGGGCCTGGTTCGCGGGGTCGTCGTCGGGGACGTTGTCCCGCGCGGGCGTGGTCCGGTATGGGCCCTGGATCAGGAAGCCGAGGAACGTTTCCTTCTGCGTCGGGAAGAAGACGACCAGCGGGGAGCCGTCCTGGGCCACGAGCCGGGGTGCGCGGTGCGTGGTGTCGGCGCGGAAGGCGAGCTCGACCCGCTGGCCGGCGTGGCCGAGGTCATCCAGCGGGCGCTCCCAGGCGAACCAGTCCTCGGTTTGGCGTGACCCGTTTCCCCGGGGCTCGCCCCGGGTGAGCGTGACATGGCGGCCCGACGGGTGGCGCGGTTGCGTCCGGCGCTCGATGACCGAGTCCGTGACCTGGAGGCCGCAGGCCCGCAGCCGGGTGATGTTCCGCAGGAACAGCAGGGTGGCGGGCTCGATCCGGTTCAGGGCGGCGGAAATCTCCGCCGTGGCCGTGGCCGCGGGCACCGTGTCGTGGTCGAACGGGAACACGAACCGGGTCTCCGGGTCGTCATCGGCCGCGGCATCCAGCGCAGGATCCACCGCGGCCGGCCGGACGTAGTGGTCGATCCGGAAGTGCTCCGCGCCGCTGTGGATCCGCGGGGTCTGGGTGTACGCGTACACCGACTTGAAGCCGATGCCGAACTGCCCGATCTTGGTGAGATCCCCGGACTTGCCACTCTGCGCGACCCCGCACACGCCACGCACGTCGGCCTCGGTGAACGGCCGCCCGTCGTGCCGGACCTCCAGCCGGTCCGCGAACAGCTCGAAGGCCAGCCGGGTCGCGCCCGCGTCCTCGGCGTTCTGGATCAGCTCGAAGATGAAATGGGTGCGCTCGCTGTACAGGTGCCCGAGCAGGTCCAGCACGGCGGTGTCCCAGCCGTAGCGGGCGACGTTCTCGTCGCGGATCCGCCCGTAGTCCGCTGGCACCCATAACCTCCGTCCGCCCGCCCGCCGTGGGTCAGCGGGGTGGTTCCCCATGCTGCCACCATGCTGCCACGGGGGATGGGCGGCAAAGACCCCGCCGGTCAGCGGGTGATGTGCTCGAACGTGTGGCTGAAGTACCACGCCGGCTGGGCCAGCCCGGAACAGTTGCCCGCGCCCTTGGTGCCCGGACAGCCGCCATTGTCGCGTTGCAGGGCCCAGAACGACAGGAACCCGATGCCCTTGCTCTGCGCCCAGTGCAGCACGGTGACCGCGTCGGCCTGGGTGAACGTCTCATCCGGCCCGAAGTCGTCGATGCCGGGCATCTCGGTGACGCCGATCATGCGCCACAGCGACGCCGGCCTGGCGTCCGGGTAGAGCGACTGGAGCTGGCCGAACAGTCCCGCGGCGGCCGTCTCGGTGTCCGTCGCCATCTCCTGCGCGGTGCCGTAGTAGTAGTCGAACGTCATCACGTTGACCACGCTGACCCGGGCGCCGTCGGCGGCCGCGTTCTCCAGGACCGCCAGGCCCGCGGGGGTCAGCCCGGTCGCGAACGTGGGCAGCGTGTAGGAGAACTGGATGCTGCGGTGGTGGGCCGCGGCCCAGGCCTCGGTCAGCGCGATGGCCTCGTTCCGCCGGTTGATGCCCGCCGCGTTGGTGAGTGAATCCGCCTCGACGTCCAGGTCGATGCGGGGCACGTGGTAGGTCGTGATCAGCTGCTCGAAGACCCGGGCGATCGCGGAGACGCTGGTGCAGCTGTCGGCCAGCTCGGTGCCGGTGGTGTCCGCGGAGTAGCCGCCGAACGACGGGATGACGTTGCCGCCCCGGGCCTGGATCGCGGCGATGCCCGGGTCAAGACCCGAGGCACCGATGGGCTGGGTAGTGTCGCCGTTCCAGTACGCCGTGCACGAGCCGGGCTGGGCGGTCTGGAGGAACGCCAGGGTCAGGTACCGGGCGCCGGACGCCTGGGACAGGGCGGCCAGGCCGCCGTCGGTGGTGTCGTAGGTCTCGAAGTAGGGCGCGAAGACGTGCCGGGGCAGCGGGTGGCGGCCCGGCCAGGTGCCGGCGCTGGCCACGGTCGCCGTGGCGCCCAGGGCGGCCGCCGTGACGAGGGCCGTGGCAGCGGCGGCCAGGGTGGCCCGGAAGGAGATGCGTCGTCTCATGCGCGGATCCTTTGGCTCGTGCCGCGGCACCCGCGGCGGTCCACACCCAGCCAGGAAAATAAAAATAGGAAAGTTTCCTATTTGATTGGGGAGGCTAGTCCCGGGCCGGATCAGCGTCAAGAGCCAGCCACTCCGCGATATGGCCGCCGGCCGCCCGGGGACATGGCCGGCGGCCCGCTCCGCGATATGGCGGCCGGCCGGCTCCGGGAATGGGCCGCTGGCCGGCTCCGGGAATGGGGCCGCTGGCGGCTCGCGGAATGGGGCCGCCGGCCGGCCCGGGAGGGGGCGGGGCCGGCCGGCGGCGAGGGAGAGGTGCGGTTACGGGAAGCTGACCACGTTGCTCGGCGTGGTGTTGGTCGGCGTGGCCGCTCCGGTCGTGTTGATCACGTGCGTGATCGACCCGACGTTCCCGAGGGAGACCGTGAGCAGGTCATGCCAGGCCACCCCGGAGCCCGTGGGCGACTGGAATGCGTTGGCCGAGTTGACGGCGGGATTGACGTTGAAGTAGCAGTAGCTGCCGACGCCCCACGCCCCAAACGAGGTGACGTTGCTGGCCACGGCAATCGCGGGATAACCGTTGGAGCTGCCATTCATCCAGGCGGCCTGGTTGGGCGGGTCGTACGGCATCTCGTTCTGGAAGAAGATGATCTTTCCGTTCTGGCCGTTCCAGGCGACCTCGGTCTTCTGGTAGTGCTCGACGAACAGGCCGGTCGCCTCGACATTGTTGCCGTTGACGGTCATGCCGTTGTCTGCGGTGTTGGTCGTCCAGCCCACGGTGCCTGAGTTGCCGTGATCGGCGCGCCAGGCCCAGATGTCGTCCACGATCGTGTCGTTGGCGTTCACGACCAGGCTGGCCGTGGCCTTCCCGGCGATGTCGCCGCCGATCCGGAAGAACACGTCCTGGATCGAGATCGGGTCGCTCGCGTGGCCGGCCGTCGAGCCCGCCGGGCCCACGGTCAGGAGGGCGGCCGAGTTGGCGGTGCCGGCGTCGAACAGCAGGCCCTTGATCCGGACGCCGTTGACGTCCGACACCTGCATGGTGTTGACGCCGTTCTGCGGGATCAGCGTCGGGAACCCGATGCCGAGGACGGTGGTGTCAGCGTGGGTGACGTTGAGCGTCTGGTTCAGGGTGTAGACGCCCGGGGTGAAGAGCAGGTTGCAGCCCTCGGCCAGCGCGTTGTTGATGGTGGCCGCGCTCATCGACGGATCGGCGACGAAGAACTGGCTCATCGGGACCGAGGTGCCCGGCGTCGGGCCGCTGGCCCAGCTGGGACCGGACGCGTTCGTCCGCAGCGACGGCTCGAACACGTGGTAGTTACCACTCGAGTCGATGTACAGGTAGGGCACGTCCCGGGACACCGGGGTGGTGCCCAGCGTCGTCATCGGCGGCGTCGGGAAGCTCTGCCCCGGGGCGCCGTTCACGCCCGAGAACACCATGTTCCAGACCGAGCCGCTCCAGCTGCCGAAGGTGCTGTCCCGCGAGTACCACTGCTGCTGCGACACCGAGGACGCCTGGCCGGTGACCTTGGTGTCGGCGATGTAGCCGCCGCTGGCGTATCCGTAGCTGGCCGGGTACAGCTCCAGCCCGCCGTGGATGTCCATGCGGCGGAAGGGGCCCGCCTGGGCCACGGCCCAGCGGTCCGATCCGGCGGACGGGTTGACCGCCATGTTCTCGGCCGACCGCCAGAAGTTCTGCGTAGCGTTGCCCGTGCCGTCGAACGCGTCCACGGTGACGTCGCCGTTGATGGTGACGTCGTCCGGGTTCTGGCCCAGGCCGGCGATGGACGTGTAGTAGCCGATATTGGCCGTGTTGCTGTAGGTGCCCGGCTTGAACAGCAGGGCATCGCGCTCGGTGCCGAACTGGTTGAGCTTCTGCGCGTTGAACACCGAGTCCAGCGTGGACTGGATGCTCGAGCTGGACATGCCGGGGTCGAAGATGTGCACGTTGGGGCCGAAGTTGGGCGTGTTCGACTGGGCCGGGCAGCTGGCGCTGGTGCTCACGGTCCAGCTGAACGAGGCGGTCCCGGAGGCGCCGGTGCCGTCCTTGGCGGTGACCGTGACGCTGGAGGAGCCGGCCGTGGTGGGCGTCCCGGTGATCAGCCCGGATGAGCTGATGGACAGGCCCGCGGGCAGGCCGGTGGCGGAGTAGGTCAGTGTCTGGCCGGAGCCCGAGTCGGTGGCGCTGATCTGCTTGCTCACCGCGGTGCCGACGGTGGACGTCTGGGCGCCGGGGTTGGAGACCGTGACGGTGTTACCGCCGCCCCCGCCGCCGGTGGTGGTGGAGACGCCGAATTCCCACAGCGAGTAGCCGTAGGCGGTGGCGCGGGCCGTGCCGTACATGCGGACGTACCGGCCGGTGCCGCTCACGTTGAGGGTCTGGGTGCCGCCGGTCCCGGTGGTGGTGGAGTAGATCGAGGTCCAGGCCGAGCCGTCCGGCGAGGTCTGGACCTGGAACGCGGTTGCGTACGCGGCTTCCCAGTTCAGGGTGACCTGGCAGATGGTCTTGCTGGACCCCAGGTTGACCCGCAGCCATTGCGGGTCGGAGAAGGTGCTGGACCAGCGGGTGCCGGTGTTGCCGTCGACGGCGTTCGAGGCCGGGGTGCCGGCGTTTTCCGTGGACGAGGCGGTGGCGGGCTGGTTCAGCGCGGCGTTCGTGGTGCTGCAGGTGCCGCCGCCCCCCAGGCTCCCGTAAACCTGGAATTCCCACAGCGAGTAGCCGTAGGCGGTGGCGCGGGCCGTGCCGTACATGCGGACGTACCGGCCGGTGCCCGTGACGTTGAGGGTCTGGGTGCCGCCGGTGCCGGTGGTGGTGGAGTAGATCGTGGTCCAGCTGGTGCCGTTAGCAGAGGTCTGGATCTGGAACCCGGTGGCGTAGGCCGCCTCCCACTGCAGCACGACCTGGGTGATCGAGGCGCTGGCGCCCAGGTCGACCTGGAGCCACTGCGGGTCGGAGAACGCGCTGGACCAGCGGGTCCCGGTGTTGCCGTCCACGGCGTTCGAGGCCGGGGTGCCGGCGTTTTCCGTCGACGATGCGGTGGCGGGCTGTCCCTGGGACAGCAAGGTCGACGCGGCCACGGCCCGGCCAGGCGGCCCCGCGACCAGTGCTAAGGCGGCGACCAGGGCCAGCGCCAGTCCGATGATCGAGATCCGCCGGTAGAAGGGTACGTTCGTCACGCCCATGGCTGTCCCTGCCGTCCTGCCTGTGAGAAGCCGCTCCTGGGAAATAGTGCCTGGTCAAGGGCGCCAGGGGTGAGGGCGCCGATGCTGGCATGTGGCTTGATATAAGCCTTAATTCATCCCGTAATTTAACCCCGGGGTAATGGGCGGTCAAGAGGCCGTCAAGGCCGGTTTTTACCCGCAGGCACGGCTTCCAAGATCATGCGGTGCCGAGTCCAATGATCTCCCGGAGGCTGGCCACTTCGGCCTCAGCCCGGCATGGCCAGAACGGATATCACGCGACTCCGCCGGGGCCGGCGCAGCCGGGGCTGGCCGCGTATGCTTGGCCTTGGCAGCCACGCCTGCCTGATCCGAGCTACGCCAGCCCGGCGCTGGAGGTAGCGACCGAGGACAAGAGCGGCACAGCCCTTGCGTGGGTTCTCCTTTTCCTTCCATCGTGATCACTTTGCGGTGGCCAGGCGCCGGGACAGGGCCGCCGGATCGAGGGCACGATGTCGCACGACAAGATCAGGGCCGCAGCCCGCAAGCGCATGGCGCAGACGGGTGAGCCGTTTGCCGCCGCCCGGCGCGCGGTCATCAGGGAGCACCAGGCGGCCGGCCCGATCCCGCCTTCTGGCCCGCAGTGGTTCGCCATCAGCTACAGCCAGACCGGTCTGGACAGAATTACTGCCTGGCTGGACACTCTCCTCTTCCGCGCTGGCCCGGGTGTCTCGGGTGTGGAGGTTGACACCGGCGAGATCCGGGTCCGGATGGGCTCCTTCAAGCTGGACATCCCGCGAGGGTCGGTCCGCTGGATTAAGCGATCCCAGGCCAGGGTCCGGGGAACGACTGGCGTGCACGGCGGGCGGGGGCGGTGGCTGGTGAACGGCTCTGCCGAAGGCCTGGTAGAAATGGCGATCGAGCCACCCTGCTACCTCGCCCCCGGCATCGATACCTTGTTCCGCAGGCAGAAAGTGGATCTGCTGACCGTGAGCCTTGCTGACCCCGACGGCCTCATCGCCGCCGTCGAACGTGATGGCCACAGTTAGGGTCACGTAGCCCGCGAGAATGGCCGGGGCGGTCCCTCACTGGTGACTCGCCTCCCCGTCCTCCCGGCAGGCGCCGAGGTCTGGCCGGCGAGAGGATGCCCGGGCCCTGGGTTTCACCGGGCGCAGCTGCCGCCGTAGAACCCGGGGCCAGCCAGCCCCGGGCCGGTGATGTGCGGCCGGTTCACTCCGCCGCCGCTCGGGTAGGCGGTGTCGAACCACTCGGTGAAGAACTGGCCCAGCCGCTGCTGGCACGCGGAGCTCCGGTCCGGCAGCCACCGGCCGAAGGCCGTCTCCAGCTGCGGCTCGGCGATCGATGCCCCGCCGTACTGGCGCTGGATCTGCTCCAGGGCCCGGGTGAAGTTCGCGTGGCCGAGGATCTGCCGCAGCGCGATGTAGGCGATGCCGGGGCGGCCATACGTGGACGAGCCGCTGAACAGCCCCCACGCGGTCGGGTTGGACGGCGCCACGGTCCAGAAACCGTCCTTGCTCGCGTAGATGCTCGCGAACGTGGCGTCCAGGCTGGCCTGGAACGCGCGCTGGCCGGCCGCGGTGCCCGGGCCGCCCGCCTTCCCCTGCGCCTTGCGGGCCGCGAACAGGAACTCGGCCAGGGTGGCCAGCCCCTCCTTATAGAACGTCATCCGGTAGCCCGACTCGGTGACGTGGTCGCCCCACCACTGGTGCATGTTCTCGTGGTAGAGGGTGCCGGTGTCGATCGTCCCGCCCGCGAAGGTGATCATCGTCTGCATCTCCTCCTCGAAGGAGGCGGCCGGCCGGCCGACGACCACTCCGCCCGAGGAGAACGGGTAGGGCCCGTTGAACTGGCTCTCGAACCGGGTGATGTCCGGCTGCTTGTCCATGATCGCGCGGTTCTTCGCCTTCCGCGCCGCGCTCAGCGAGCTGGCCTGCGCCTGATAGAACTTCGTGGCCCTAACGGTCCGTTCGCTCAGGTCGAAGCTCCCGATGCTGTCCTCTACGAGGTAACTGGCCACCGGCGCCGCCGAATGCCAGTGCCAGGTCACCGAGCCGCGGGCGAACCGGGCGCCCGCCGGATGCCGGCGGCGTCCCTCCAGGATGCCGTTGGCCAGCACGGTCTTGCCTGCGTTGACGGTGTCGTAGAAGTCGTAGGTGGGCTTGGCGCTGGGGTAGTCGTTGAGCGGCATCCAGTCCTCGGTGCCGACCGGCTCGGTGGTAACGAAGCCGCCGTCGCCCGCGGCTGATTGGACCGGAACCAGCCCTCGGTGGTGCCGTCCCCGTCGTTGTGCACGCCGGGCCGTCCGGTGTAGGCCACGGTGACCTGGAACGTGGTCCCGCCGCGGACGGGCGTGGCCGGGGTGATGACGAGCTTGTTGGCCGGGCACGGGGTGCCGTTCCCGGATTCCTTGGTGGCCGGGTTGGTGGAGGTCAGCTCGGGGGTGCAGGCCGGCGGCAGCGGGTTGTGGTGCGGGCCGCCGACCGGGTTGACCTCGGAGGCCTGGTGCGCCAGCGGGTCAGGGTCGTTCTGCCCGTGCGGGTCACCGGGGTAGGTGGGCTGGACGAACGTGAACGCGGCGGGCCGGCCGTTCACGCGGACCGAGGTGACCGCCATCTCCGGGCCGTCGGTCTTGTTCACCGACCGGCGCTCGAAGTCCAGGCTGAAGCTGCTCAGGCACTGGGTGGACCGGTCGGTCAGCGTGACGTGGTTGCCGGGCAGAAACTGGTTGGTGGTGGCGTCGTAGACCAGGTGCACGTCGGTGTGCAGGCTGGTGTAGCCGCCGTTGCCGGTGTCCGGGTACAGGCGGGAGCCTGGCGGGGCCAGGGTGTGCGAGCCGGCCGCGCAGCTGGCGGTGGTGCTCGCTGTGGCGGAGGAGACCCCGCCCAGGGCGCTCAGGACCAGCACGAGACTCGTCGCTCCGGCGACCATGCCACGGTAACGGGCCATCTCGGGCACTCCTTCCGTATCCGGCGTACCACCAGCATCCGCCTTAACGGGGATCTACCCAAGGGCCTGGGCCTTAGAAGCTGTGCCGGGTGTGGGTAAATGTGCCCTTAGTGAAGGCCAGGACCTTGGCCGGGGTGACCCCGAACACCAGGATGGGCGCCTCGCCGTCCGGGTGGCGGAACGAACCGTCCCGGACCTGGTACTGCCACCGCCCGTCCCACTTGGTGGTCCAGGCCTGGGCGAGGCGGCGCAGCGTCCCGTCGTCGGTGACCTGGACAGCGTCGCCCTCGACCATGACGTCGAGGCCGCCCTCCCAGTCGCTGCATCCGGTGGTCAGGACCACGTGCGGGTTAGCGCCCAGGTTGACGGCCTTCTGCTCGGCGTCTCCGGTACAGACGTACAAGGTTCCGCCGGCCCACACGGCCACGAGCGGAGTGACGTGCGGCCGGCCGTCGGCCCGGACGGTGGAGATCCAGAACATCTCGGCGGTCTCCAGCGCCTGGCGGGTCGCGTCCCAGCTGGTCGCGCCGGCGTCCGGATCGCTGAAGCGCCGGTCCAGGGTGGTCACGGGCAAAGTCATGGGCGTGGTCATCGGGCTGCTCTCTTCCGGGAGGGGGCATTAGGTAAGACGGGCGAGCGCCCGCCAAGTAATCGGTCGGCCCCGGCGGCGAGATGCCTGCCCTCGGATGGTGCCGGGACGGGGCTGACGGCGCGCGGCACGGGCGGCAGGCTGACGGTGCCCGGTTCAGGGGCGGCGGGCAACGGCGCCCAGGATCATCGAGCTCTGGTCTGCCCGGGCGGCAGCTCCGGGTTCCGTTCCCCAGGTCGCGCAGTCCACGATGCCCGGCGGCACGAGGTCCAGGCCGCCGACCATGGCCGAGATCTCCTCCCACGAGTGAGCGTAGATCCGGGAGCCGTCCTGGGCGTTGTAGGTGCTGGCGAACTCCTGGCCGGCCCGGCCCTTGCCGAATCCGACGGAAACGATCATGTATGAGCCGGGGGCCAGGGATCCGGCGAAGCCGGCCACCACGCTCTTCGCGGTCTCGGCGTCCAGGAAGTGCAGCACGCAGCACAGGATCACGCAGGCCGGGACGTCCACGCTGAACCCCGCGCGCCGGATGCCCTCATGAGTGAGGATCGCCTCCGGGGCACCCATGTCCCCCTCGACCGCCACGACCCGGGCGCTGCCCGAGGCCAGCAGTGCCTGCGAATGGGCCACCGCCACCGGGTCGCAGTCGACGTAGGCCACCAGCGCATCCGGGACGACGGCCCGGGCCGCCTCGTGCGTGGCCAGCCACAGCGGTGCCGCGCCTTCCCCCTGGACCGGGGACGTAGGCAGCCCCGAGCCGACATCCAGGAACTGCGCCACGCCCTGCCCGGCTACGTAGCTGATGGCCCGGGTCTGGAACCGCTTGTTGTCCAGGGCCTGGTCCGCGACGTTGGGGCGGCGTTGCCGGATGGCCTCGGCCGCTTCCCGGTCCGCCTCGAAGTTGTCCTTGCCGCCGAGCCAGTAGTCGTACATGCGGGCGATGTTCGGCTTGGTCACGTCCAGAGGAGTCATGCGAGCTCTGCTTTCTCCCGCGGTCTGCCGAGGGTGATGAGGCCAGGCACCGGCCGGCCGCCGCCCGCCCCTTATGGATTATCGGCGATGGGAGGGGGTTCCTCGCCCGGCGAGTGGGTGCCGGGGGACCGGGCCCGCGGGGTTGTCGCCCGGGGGACGGGCCCGGGTCGTCGTCGCTCAGGGGGCCGGGTCGGGGACCGCGAGGCGGCGCGGAGCGTGAACGCGGTCTCGATGTCCTCGCGCGTCACCGCAGGGCCCGGCAGTTCGGCGGGGCCGCTCCCGGCCAGCCCGTTGACGAAGATGGCGAGCTGGCGCCCGGCGATGAGCGGCCAGCCGGGGCCGTGCGGCAGCGGCTGGGTGATCAGCGCGCTGACCACGATGACGTCGGTCGCGTTGACCGCCGCGCGGATGCTGCCGTCCGCGTGGCCGCGTTCGATGAAGCGGTCGAGCCGGCGGTTGATCTCCTGCCGCGCGCGCACCGCACGGTCGCTGACCAGTGGGGGCGCGCCGTGCAAGGGCAGGATGAGATGGTCGCCGAGGGCGACCGTCCGGGCCAGGAACTCTGTGACCGCGTCGAGTCCGGGGAGGTCCCGGCGATCGACCTCGTCGAGGATCTGGTTGAGCAGCCCGTACGCGCGGTACTCCAGGGCGTGCAGCAGCGCCTCGCGGTCCGGGTAGCTGCGGTAGAGCGTCCCGACGCCGACCCCGGCCTCGGCCGCGATGACGGCCAGCGGCACGTGGCGACCTTGGCGCAGCATCGTGGAGACGGCCGCGTCCAGGACGCGCTCACGGTTCAGTTCCGCGTCGCGCCGGGGACGCCGCCGGCCCGCGGGACCTGATGAGCTGGCCGCGCCCGGGCCGCTTGGGGTGACCGCGCCCAGGCCGGGTGGGCCAGCAGCGGCCGGGCTGTCCGCGGCAGGTCTGCGGGCCACGCACCCTCCTATCCGGACGAAAAATTCCTCATAACGTATCCCGGGGCCGCCGTATGGCGCCAGGCGGCACTGCACTAGGGTGGCTTATGCGGACGAATTATTCCGTATCACGCCTAGCCTCGGGGATGATCATGCGGCTCGCCATTCTGGGTACCGGGAACATGGCCCAGACGCTGGCCCGGCGCCTGTCGGAGACCGGCCACGAGGTCACGTTCGGTTCCAGGGATCCGGCGTCCAAGGAGGGCCTGGACGCCCCCGTCGCGTCGCTGGCGGGACGCGGTGGCCGCGAACGAGGTGGTGATCAACGCCACGCCCGGGTCGGCGTCCCTTGAGGTCGTCGTGGGGATCGGCGTGGCCGCGTTCGAGGGCACAGTGCTGATCGACGTGGCCAACGCGAACACGCCCTCGTTCGAGCTCGTCTACCCGAACTCCAGCCTCGGGGAGAAGCTGCAGGCGGCGCTCCCGGGGGCGAAGGTCGTGAAGACCATGAACACGGCCGCGATGACGGTCATGACCGAGCCCGCCACTCTCCCGCCAACCAGCGTCTTCGTGTCCGGTGACGACGCCGCGGCTAAGGCCACCGTGACGTCCCTGCTGGCCGGCTTCGGGTGGCCGGAGGACTCCATCGTGGACCTCGGCGGCATCGCCTCCGCCCGCGGGACCGAGCACTACTTCCTCATGTTCGCGGCCCTCATGCAGTCGGCCGGTTCGCCGAAATTCAACATTCGCCTCGTCACCTGAGCATCAGGCCCAGCGGAGACCCGGCGGAGGACAAGGAGCAGCGCGTTGAACGACGACCCGGTGGCGTCGCAGGATCAGGCGATCCCGCCCGACGACCCGCAGCGGAAGCTGGCCGTGGCCCGGCCAGACGAGGACGCGGCGCTGCCGCATATCGGACTGGTAGGGGACACGTACACCATCCTGCTGACCGGCGGGGACACCGCGGGCCGGTACACGCTCATCGACATGCACGTCCCTCCGGGGGGCGGTCCCCCTCCGCACCGCCACGACTTCGAGGAGATGTTCACCGTGCTCGAGGGCGAGGTCGAGCTGACCTTCCGTGATGAACGCTCGGTCGCCCGGGCCGGCGAGACCGTCAACGTGCCGGCCAACGCGCCGCACGCCTTCACCAACGCCTCCGGCCGGCCCGTGCGGCTGCTATGCCTGTGCTCGCCGGCCGGCCAGGAGGAGTTCTTCCTCGAAGTCGGTGAGCCGGTCGCCACCCGGACCCAGCCGCCCCCCGAGCTCGACGAGGCGGCCCAGGCCGCGTTCATCGCCAAATCCGCGAGCCTGGCCCCGCACTACCGCACGGAACTGCTGCCGCCCCCGGGCGGATCAAGGTAACCCAGCGGCGCCCGGCGCACGTTCAGGCCGTTGGACCGCTCGACGGTGCCGCAGCCGGAATGGGCAGTGCTAGCGGCGTGAGAAGGTCAGCAAAGGCTGGAAGTCCCCGTCGGCGTCTGCTGCCTGAAGTGCCGCGATGTAATCCCGGCGGAGGACCCCCGGGTCGGCCGGGGAAGCTCCTCCCCAGGTAAATCGCGAGCCGCCGAGGGCCACGATGAGGGCGTCTGAGGCGAGCCGTGACCAGCGGCCATTGCCGTTGGGGAATGGGTGGATGACCACCAGCCGGTACCCGAACCGGATAGCGCACTCGTCGTTGCTGTACCGCGTGGCGCTGCTGTCGGCCAGCCACTCGCCCACATCGGCTTCGGCGTTGCGCATGTCCACGCGGACCTGCCAGTAGGGCACGCCCAGGTTCCGATCGGTCGTCCGGTACTGGCCTGCCCAGGCCCAGACCTGGTCGTACATCCTCCGGTGCAGGCGCCTCAGCCATGCTTCCCGCGTTACTAACTCCGGCTGGAGTCTGCGACGCGAGAAGAAGAGCCACGACATGGCCCGGGTGATGTTCTCCGCTTCCGCACGGTTCAGCTCGTCGCGGGTAAACACCGGAAGCCGCAGGCCCTGGCGCTCAACCTCGGTGAGCGGCGTGCCGCCAGCGGGCTGCGCGAGACGGTCAGCCATCCGGACTGCCACTCCACAGCCCGCCGCGGTCGATCAGCTGCTGAGTGAGCTGGTCTTCCATCGCCTGGGTCTGTCGCGTGGCCTGGTCTTCGAGGCTCATCGTCTGCTCGACCGCCGTGACCTGCCAGTGGGCAAGTTCACGGGCCCGATCCCGCACCACCGTCTGCAGTGGACGGCGCGGGACCAGCAGATAGACGAGATCACATTCGAGAGCGTCAGCGGCCCGGCGCAGCGTATCCAGGCGGATCCGGTCCCCGGCCTCGGACTGCTCAAGCCGGGTCACTGCCCCCGCTGTGGTGCCCATACGCGCGGCTAGTGCGGCCGCGCTCATGCCCAGTGCCTCACGGATCGCGCGAACCCACCCGTGGGGCGGGCGCGGGAAGCCCTTGAGTTGCTGCCACTCACCGAAGTGGCCGTCGAGCAGCCTCCGGCTGCGAACTGATACCTCGTTGGAGACCCTCGGCATGAGACCACCACCATCGTGAACTATAGCTCATGATAAGTACGTCTAATAGTGTACTAGAGTTCAAAATAAACTTGGACTTTGGTGAACTCTAACGCATCATGGATCTGGGCCTGGCCTCGAGCCCGCGGCGCCCCTGTGGCCTCGGCATGGCCACCATCAATGCGGCTGGAGGAGGCCCGGCGGCATACATCGCCCGTCTGGCCGAAACCCAGATGATCGCCAGGAACTCCGGGGGGAATGACGCCACCTCCGCGCGGCCACGCGCGCAGATCGTGGAGCCTGCGACTGAACCTCGTCAGCGCCCGGGGGTGATCGACTGGGCGTGGTGGAAGACGTTGTGCGGATCCCAGCGGGCCTTGACCGCCTGCAGCGCGGGGTAGCCGGCCTTGTAGTACAGGGCCGGCCAGCTGGGCGGCAGGTCCACGTCGGGATAGTTGATGAAGCAGCCGTCGGTGACCCGGTTGGACACGGGAACACCACCGCTCGCCGCGTACACCCGGGCGTAGAAGCGGTTGATCCAGCGCAGGTTGACCTCGTCGTCTTCGGGCGAGGTCCAGTACGTCTGGTACTGCAGCTTCATCACCGACGATCGCTGCGCGACGGCCGTGGCGTCGGGCCGCGGCACGTTGACCTGGCATCCGTAGGAATCGACCTGCAGCAGCGCCTGCGGGTTGGCGTAGTGAACGTCGGTCAGCGCGCGGTGGATGGCCCGGATCTGGTCCTCGGGGAACGCGGTCCTCATGTACGCGGACTTGTATTTGCCGCGCTGATTCGGCCCTGACCCGTTGAGGGTCTGGGTGGCCTGGACCCAGGGAAGCGTCTCCATCGTCGTCGTCCCGGCTGGCACGCCGAGGCCGATCTGGGCGAGGAAGGACGGCAGCAGGCCGAACGCGGCCCCGGCCGCCTGCGTGATCATCGTGATCTGGCCTGCCGACTGGTGGAACAGTTTGAGCAAAGAAAAGAGGCCCGCGAAGGGGCTCGACGGCGAACTGTTGGCTTCCATGAAGCGCCCGTAGTTGCGCAGCAGCGTGGCGAAGCCGTGGGCGGTCAGGCCGGACCACGGCCAGGTCGTCGTGGCCAGCCGGACCTGGACGGGCGGACTCGGCAGCCGGGCGAAGTAGTACGCGGTCACGATGCCGAAGTTGCCCCCGCCGCCGCCGGTGTGGGCCCACAGCAGCCGCCCGGTCTCGGGATCACGCCGCCTGGCCCGCACCAGCCGCGCGCGGCCGTGCCGGTCCACGCAGACCACGTCCACACCAACCAGGTAGTCCACCGTCAGGCCGTGCAGCCTCGACAGGAGCCCGTATCCGCCGCCCACGATGTGGCCGCCCGCCCCGACCGAGTAGCAGGACCCGCCCGGCAGGGTCAGGTTGTAATCCTTGAAGAGCGTCTCGTAGACGTTCCAGAGGGTGGCGCCGCCCTCCACGCTCACCCGGCCGGCCGGGTCCAGGTGCACGCCCTGCATCCCGCTCATGTCGATGATGACGCCACCGTGGTTCCCGGACGAGAAGTTCTCGTAGCAGTGCCCCCCGCCGCGAACGGTGATGCGCAGGCCCGCGTCGTGCGCCCGCTGGACAGCCGCCACCGTCTCGCGCGCGTTCCTGACCACCTGGATATACGCCGGGGACCCGACCCACCGGCGGTTGAAGCCCATGCGCATGCTGGCGTACCGGGGGTCAGCAGGGTAGATAGCGGCGAGGCCATGGACGGCGGCCGGCTCGGTTCCGGCCCCGGCCGGAAGACCCAGCCCGGTCCGGGGCAGGCTGAGCGCGCCGGCGCTGGCCAGGACGCCGCCGCTGACGGAGAGAAAGCCCCGCCGCCCCATGCGGGGACTGATCTCGCCACCGTGCCCGGGCGCCTGCATTGCCGCCGCTCCTCTGCGATGGAACTCGACGTGCTGGCCCGGCGCTGGTCTGGGCTCCGGGCCTTAAAGCGACCCGATTATTGTCCGCGCATGGCATTCAAGCGATCACCAAGCAAATAGGGCCAGCCCGGCTAAGGTAAGGAGATAGTGCGTTACTTTAGGCGCATCCGCTCACGGGATGGTGGCCGGATTATGCTCGCTGCGAGCAGTCCCGGCCGCTGCCCGGTGGTCCTGGTGAGATCGGGATCGTCGCACTCGGCGCCTGCTCGCAGATAGTCGCGCCTGTCGCTCCTGGCGCGGCCTGCCAGGCGGCCCAAACCAGGATATATACCGATATCTGAAATCCGTAGATCAGTACACATATGGGTACAGTTGCCAAGGTCTGCACGTTTCATTTACTCTCGTCTGGTAATGCGTCGGTCCAGGGGGGCCAGCGTGGATATCACGCTAGGGGGGCATCGATGCGCAGGTTCATCACGGCTGCGTGCGCGACGACACTCGGAATTTCACTTAGTACGGCCTTTGCGGTAGCCGGGTCGGCTTCCGCGGCCACCACACACCATGCGACGCCCGCAGGCACGACGATCGTCGTGTCGCCCGGGCAATCCATCCAGGCTGCGGTCAACCACGCCCGGCCGGGTGACACCGTTCTACTCAAACGGGGCGTGTACCACCAGAGCGTGCAGATCCGCACCGACGGGATTACCCTGCGGGGCTCGGGTAATTCCCGGCGGGGCACGGTACTGATGCCGTCGGCCACGAAACCGCACAGCGTGTGCGCCAGCGCCTTCGGTGTTACTGGCGTGTGCGTCCTGGCCAAGAAGGTCAACATGAAGACGGGCGCCGTGCTGCAGTCGGTCCGCAACGACACTGTGACCGGGATGTACGTCACCGGCTTTGCCGCCAACGGCGTGTTCGGTTACGGCACCAACGGCCTGACGGTGACCAACGTGTCCGCCGTCAACGACGGTGCCTACGGAATCTCGCGCTTCGTGTCCACGCGGACCTTGTTCGCCGGTGATACGGCGGTCGGCAACGATGAGGCCGGGTTCTATGTCGGTGATTCACCGGACGCCGACACGGTGGTCCGCGACAACGTCGCCGTGGGCAACCAGTTCGGGATCTTCGTCCGGCACGCCCGGGAGGTCACCGTGTTCCGCAACGTGGCCATCAAGAACTGCGAGGGCATCCTGGTGCTCGACGACGGCCAGAAGGGCGGGGCCGGCAACGCGGCCATCCTGCGGAACGTCGCGGCGGCCAACAACAAGTTCTGCCCGAAGAGCGCGGACACGCCGGTCAGCACTCAGGGTGGCGGCATCCTGCTGCTGGGCGCGACGCATACCCTGGTCGCGCGCAACGCCGTGTCCGGCAATGCCGGCGCGCAGTTCAACTCCGGCGGGATCGTCGTGCTGAGCGCTAGCAAGATCAGCCACGGGAGCAATCCCAACCACGACACGATCGCCGCCAACCACGCCTTCCACAACCGGCCAGCCGACCTGATCTGGGACGGCACCGGGGTTGGCGTTCACTTCGCGGCGAACCACTGCGGGGCGTCACAGCCCGCAGGGCTCTGCCACTAACCAAACCAGGCTGCTGGCCCCCACCACGGCCGACGCGTCCGCGGGCCGGATAGTTGCGCCGCTGTCGTGCAGCGGCCGGTCACCGGAAGGGCCGGATCCCGCGGGGAATCTGCTGAGGTTCTCCGCGGGATCCTGTTTTCCCTGCTACCCGGGGCTGGTGGCTCAGGGCCAGCGGACCCGGTACTGGTCAGGCTGAGTCGCGGACGATCACGTGGCCGGGGGCGTGGGGAAGGTCCGCCGGTTCGAGGCCGAGGACGGCGCGGGCGGCCTGGCGTCCGTGGGCTTCGGCGTCGATGTGGACGGTCGTGAGCGCGGGCGTGGTCAGGGCGCCGTACTCGGTGTCGTCGTAACCGATGACGCCAGGTCGCCGGGCGCGCTGAGCCCGAGGTCGTGCAGGGCCGTCAGGGAACGGAGGGCGACGTCATCATCGAACGCGGCGACCGCCGTCACCGAGGGGTGAGCGGCGGGAAGGCCTGGACGGCGTGGGTGCCGGCCGTTCTGGGCCGCGGCACGACGAAGGACGGCAGCGGGGGCAGGCCCAGCATTCTCACCGTCTCGCTGGCCCAGCGCACACGCAGTTCCCCCAGCGGGTTCTCGTTATCGGGGAGCGCCGTGGCGATGTGGCCGTGGCCCCGGTCAGCGAGGTAGCGGACCTGCCGTGCGGCGTTGGCCGCGAAACCGTCGTCCCAGTCCTGGTGGTCACGCTCGTGCCCGTTCAGGTAGGCTCCGGCGAACCGGAGCACGGCCCGGGGGGCGATCGCGTCGAGCACGTCCTGTGCCGACCGGGGTGCGGAGTGCCGCTAACGGACGAGCAGGACGTGATCGTGCGCGGCGAGTTCCTCGTCGAGGCCCCGGATATAGCTGCGCGAGTAGTTGCCCTCCAGGCCCGAGTTGACGTTGAGCACGACGATCCGGGACGACCCCTCCCGCAGCGCCCGCGCGATCCCGTGCGGGACGTAGCCGGGGTCCTGCGCGGCCTGCCGGACGCGCGCCTGGGTGGCGGGGGAGATCGTCTGGTTCGGCGAGTCCCTGAGCACGAAGCTCACGGTGGCCCGCGAGACCCCGCTCGCCGCGGCCACGTCGCGCGTGACCGAGGACCTGGACGAGGGCCGATCATCGAGCAGGACGTCGTCCGGGTGACCCACGCCGACACCGTCGCCGATCTCCACCGCCGCGGCGCGGACGTGGAACGGGCGGTGCTGTCCCGGACGCTGACCTGGCACAGCGAGGACCGCGTCATCCGCAGCGGCAACCACACCATCGTCCTCGCCTGATGCTGCTCCCCGGCGCGCCGAGGTTGTTCCCCGGTGCCATGCTCGACGGGGACGGCGCGGCCAGCCGGCCACCGGCCTCACGGGAAACCGCGGGCGCCGCCGGGCCGGCACTCGCCGCCGCGGCCGGGGCGCCCTGCGTCCGGGTGCATGACGTGGCGGCGAGCCTGGAAGCCGGGCGCGTGGCGGAGGCCTGGGGAGAGGAGGCGGCCCATGAGATCCCCGGTGGTGTGCCGGGCCCTTGACTGGGAGCTGAGCGCGGCCGACGTGCTGCGGCTGGTGCGGGACGACCCGCACCCGGTGGCCCTGACGGGAACCTGGGCGGGCGGCAGCGACATCGTCGCCTCCGATCCGGTGTGCGTGTGCTGCCCGCCCGGCCCGGTGGCGGACGTGCTGGACGCGCCGCTGCCCGGCCCGCCGGAGGTGCCTCCGGCCCGGGCCGCCTCCGGCAGCCTTGATGGCGCCTCCGGCGGTGCTGATCCCGCCTTCGGCAGCATTGATCCCGCCTTCGGCGGAGGCTGGATCGGCTACCTGGGCGTCGGCCTGGCCGAGCAGGTGCTGCCGGCGCCCCCGCCTCCCGGTGCGCCCCGGAAGCTGCCCGCCTGGTGGTTCGGCTACTACGACCACGTGCTTCGCCGCGACCGGGCCACCGGACGGTGGATGTTCGAGGCGCTGTGGACCCCGGGCCGCGGTGACGCGCTGGAGCGGCGGTTCCAGGAACTGTCGCGCCGTCCCCAGGCCGACGGTGGCCGGCCGCGCAGTTACTCCTGCGGCACCTTCCGGCTGATGCCGTCCGCGGGCGAGCACCGGGCCGCGGTCCGCCAGGCGATCAGCTACATCCGCCGCGGCGACATCTTCCAGGCCAACATCTGCCTGCGGCTCGAGGCGCCGTTCGCCGGGGACCCGCTCGACGCGTTCGGCCAGGCGGTCACCCGGCTGGACCCGCCGTACGCCGCGTTCCTGCGGACACCCGGCGGCGCCGTGGCCAGCCTGTCACCGGAGCTGTTCCTGCGCCGGACCGGGACGAGCGTGTGGTCGCAGCCGATCAAGGGCACCCGGTCCCGGCCCGCCGACCAGGTCCTCGCGCGGCAGCAGCGTGAGCTTCTCGAGCACTCCGCCAAGGACCGGGCGGAGAACGTGATGATCGTCGACCTGATGCGCAACGATCTCAGCCGCGTCTGCGTACCCGGCAGCGTGCAGGTACCGGCGCTGCTGCGCGCGGAAGCCCACCCGGGCGTGTGGCACCTGGTCTCGGACGTCCGCGGCACGTTGCGGGCCGGGACGGGGGACGGGCAGCTGATCGCCGCGGCTTTCCCGCCCGGGTCGGTCACCGGCGCCCCGAAGGTCCGGGCGCTGGAGATCATCCATGAGCTCGAGGCGACGCCCCGCGAGGTCTACACCGGGGCGGTCGGCTACCGCAGCCCCCTCGCCGGGCTGGAGCTGAACGTCGCGATCCGCACCTTCGAGTTCGCCGGCGGCCGGGTGTGGCTGGGCAGCGGCGGCGGGATCGTCGCCGATTCGTCCGCCGACGATGAGTACCGCGAGTGCCTGCTGAAAGCCCGCCCCCTGATCCGGGCGCTCAACGCCACGGTCAGCGAGGGACCAGGCCCGCCGGTCACCGGGCGGCCGGCGTCCGGCCCCGCGGCCATCCCGCCCTCGCTGCGGCCCCGGCCCGCGGTCGGCGTGTTCACCTCGCTGCGCGTCACCGGCGGCCACGGTCACGACCTCGACCGGCATCTCGCCCGCCTGGACGACAGCACCTGGCAGCTGTTCGGCAAGCATCTCCCGCCCGGCCTCCCTGCCGACCTGGCGCTCTGTCTCTCCAACGGTCCGTCCGGCCGGCTGCGGCTGACGGCCCGGCCTTTCGGCGGCCCGCTGCGGGTCACCGTCGAGGTGATACCGGCCAGCGCGGCCCCGGAGACTGTCGCCCTGCGTCCCGTCACCATTCCCGGCGGCCTCGGGGCCCACAAGTGGCTGGACCGCCGCCTGCTCGCCCGCCTGGCCGGCGTGCAGAGCCCCGGCCTGGGCGAGCATCTGCTGATCCAGGACCACGACGGGGAGATCCTGGAGACCGACCGGGCCAACGTGTTCGCGGTGATCGACGGCGTCCTGCACACGCCGCCCGCGGACGGCCGGCTCCTGCCCGGGGTCACCAGAGCCGCGGTGCTGCGGGTCGCCCGGGGCGAGGGCATCCCCACCAGGGAAGTCCCCGTCCCCGCCCGGCGGTTGCAGGACGCCAGCGAGGTGTTCATCACCAATTCCGTCCAGGGCGTCATTCCGGTCCGGTCCCTCGCCAGCACGGGCCTCGCCAGCACGGGCCTTACCACCACGGAGAGGTGCGGGAAGACCGGGCCCATCGCCGGCCGCCTCCGGGCGGCTCTCGCCCGCCGGCCGGCCTGGACCGCCCCGTGGGCCGGCGCCGCGTCCCGCACCGGCGCCGGTTTTCCTGCTCCGGCCCATTCCCGGGCCGGCGCCCGGCCCCCGGCCGCCGGGGCGGTGCCCCGGAGCCGGCCCAGACAGGCTCCACGGGCCCGCGCTGGCCGGGCCTGCCCGGCGATCGTCCTGGTCGACAACTACGACTCGTTCACCTATAACCTCGCCCATCTGCTGCTCAGCCACGGGGGCCAGGTCGAGGTCGTCCGCAACGACGAGGTCTCCGCCCGCGACATCGCGGACTTCAGCCCCGGCGGCATCGTCATCTCACCGGGCCCCGGTACCCCGGCCGACGCCGGCATCAGCGTCGACACCGTCCGGGCCTGCGCGGCCACGATCCCGCTGCTCGGCATCTGCCTCGGTCATCAGGCCCTCGCGGCGGCCCACGGCGGCCGGATCATCACCGCGCCCCAGCCCGTCCACGGCCAGGCGTCACTGGTCAGCCACGACGGCGCCGGCGTGCTGTCCGGCCTGCCCCGCCGCTTCCCCGCGGCGCGCTACCACTCCCTGATCGTTGACGAGCAGTCCCTGCCGCCCGGGCTGGTGATCACCGCCCGCGGGCCCGGCGGGATCCCGATGGGGTTGCGGCACAACCGGCATCCGGCCGAGGGCCTGCAGTTCCACCCCGAATCGATCCTCACCCCGCACGGCCACGACATCATCCGCAACTTCATCGGGACCGTCCGCGCCCAGGCTCGTGACACCGGGGCGGCCCAGCCCACTACCGGGCCCTGAGTTCCGGGCTTCGCCGCCGGCCAGCTCGGCGCTGAGCCCCGCAGCCCGTACCGACATGTATCCGGTATAGTTCTCAGTTGGCGTCTTAAGGGGCCGCCACGAGGTACCGCCCTACCGGAGATGCGGAGGTTCCACGTGCCCGCCTCAGCGAAGGCAAACCCGAAACGGCGTCGCCGCCCCCGCGGCTCCATCAACGCAGCCGACATCGTCAGCGGCGCGGTTGAGTTCTGCCGCACTACGCCGGTTGATGACATGACGATGCCGCAGCTCGCGGCCTTTCTCAACGTCGGCGTGACCAGCATTTACTGGTACTTCAAGAGCAAGCGCGAACTCCTGGATGCCATGACTGAGGACGCGCTGGCCGCCTTCTGCGACAGCATGCCGCCGCTGCGCGGCCAAGGGTGGGAGGACATGCTGCGCGAGTTCTTCGCCAGCTATTACACGCTGCTGGCGGCGGACCAGCTGAAGTGTGATCTCGTCGTGCGGCGCGTCAGCACCGAGGAGCACACCCGCGCGGTCCGCTCGTGGGACCGGGCCGAGCAGCTGCTCACGGCCCTGGCGGATGCCGGTTTCCCGGCGTCGCTGGCCCGGCAAGCGTTCTTCACCCTGTCCATCTACACGCAGGGTTTCCTGCTGGTCGAGCGGACGGGCCGGAGATCAGGGGCGATCACCTCGCCGCCGACGGCCCGCGCCGCTGACCTGGTGACGGGGGGCGCGCCTGCGGCACCGCCGCCGGTGGCGGGTGGCTCGGCCGCGGCGGAATTCGACTTCGGCATCACGACCATCATCGCCGGGCTGCGGCACCTGCTACCCGGCGACCTTGTCCACCAGGCCCCAGTCGGGGGCGGGCCGGGCGTCGATAGGCAGGCCGCTCAGCGGTAGGCAGGCGGTCCGCCCCAGCCTCTCCGCGGCCCGCGTCCTGGCCACGTGCGCGGCTGGCTCCCGGCCTGGTGGTGAGGAGGCTGAGAGCCAGCTGCCGGTGGCCGTCCTGGGGGCCGGGCTGCGATGATGTGCCGTTGTGGGCGTCACGCTGGAGTTCCGTCATGTGGATGTGTTCACCGACGTGCCCTTCACCGGCAACGGACTGATCGTGCTGTTCGGAAGCACCTCGGGCGTGCCGGCCGGGACCCTGCTCTCGGTTACGGCGGAGATGCGGCAGTTCGAGCTGATCATCGCCGAGTTCCAGCCGGAGGCCGGCCAGGTGCCAGCGAGGATCTTCACTGCCGAGGAGGAACTGCCGTTCGCGGGGCACCCCATCATCGGTGCGGCGGCGGCGCTCCACGAGCGCCACGCCGCCGGGGAGCCGGAACGTTCATGGGTCTTCGTGATCGCGGGGCGCGAGATTGCGGTGCGCAGCCGGCCGACGGCCAGCTACTACGAAGTGACGATGAACCAGGGCTCCCCGGCGCTGGCCCCCGCCGCTCGGAGAGCAGAAGGCGGCCCGCTTCGCGGGCGCGCTCGGGCTGAGTGAGGCCGACCTGCACGTGCTGCCCATGCAGGTCGTTTCCGCGGGCCTGCCGTATCTGATCGTCCCGGTGGCTCAAGGCCTGGACCGCGCGCGGATCACGGTCGGCGACTTCGAGGAGCGGCTGGCTGACGTGGGCGCGAAATTCGTCTATGTCTTCGACCCTGACCAGCGTGAGGGCCGCAGCTGGGATAACGCGGGAGTGCTCGAGGACGTCGCCACCGGAAGCGCCGCGGGCCCGGCGGCCGCCTTCCTGGCGGCCCACGGGCTTGCCGCACCGGACGAAACGATCGTCATCAGCCAGGGACGATTCGCCGGGCGGCCAAGCGTGATTGTGGTGACGCCCGATAGCCAGGGCGAACTCTGGGTGGGGCGGACCGGTTGCGCCGGTCGCCCGGGGCGCCGTGGATCTCCCGCCGGGCTAGTGCCGCCGGGCGGGGCCGGAAGCCCCCAGCAACTCCCGGCCCGGCCACTCGTCACCGGGCCGGGATCAGGAACCCTTGACAACGCCCCTGGCCCGGCGAATACTTAGGTAAGTGCCTAAGTATTCGGGGTTTGACCGGATATTCCATGCGCTCGCCGACAGCAGCCGGCGGGCCATGGTCGAGCGGCTGGCCCGGGGGCCCGCGTCAGTGAGCGAGCTGGCCAGGCCGTTCGACATGGCACTCCCGACGGTCGTCCAGCACCTGGGCGTCCTGGCGGAGGCCGGCCTCGTCACCTCGGTGAAAACCGGCCGGGTCCGCACCTACCAGCTGGTCCCGGGGGCACTGGCACCCGCCGGGGACTGGATCAGCCGGCAGCGGCTACCCGCCGAACGCCGCCTGGACCGCCTCGGCGACTTCCTGAACCGTCCCGGTACCGCACCAAGGAGTGAGTGACATGGATGACATCATCGAGCGCAGCCAGACCCACGCGACGTTCGTCATCGAGCGCACCTACCCGGTGCCCGTGGAGGCGGTCTGGCACGCCCTGTCGGACAACGACGCCCGCGATCAGTGGTTCAGCGGGGGTGCGGAGTTCGACGCCCGCGAGAAGTCGCACGAGTTCCGGGTTGGCGGCCACGGCTCGGAGGAAGGCCAGTGGCACGGCGGCCCGCAGTCCCGGTTCCACTCGACTTACACCGACATCGTCGAACTGCGCCGGATCGTGTTCAGCTACGACATGTGGGTGAACGGCCAGCACCTGTCCACGTCCCTGACCACGATCGCGCTCGAGAACGACGGCGGCCAGACCCGGCTGACCTACACCGAGCAGGGGGTCCACTTCGACGGACTGGACAGCGTCGAGGGCCGGGAACAGGGCACGCGCGGCATCCTCGACCAGCTCGGCTCCTACCTGGCCGCCGGCCATTGACGCTGACAACTCCTCCCGGCCTGCGGCGGATGCTCCAGGCTCCCAGTGAAAGGCCGAACGCACCATGACGATCGTGACCGCCCAGATGTCCGTCTCGACGGACGGCTTCTACGCCGGGCCCAAGTACACCGACATGCAGACGTGGCTGGAGGGCCCGGAAGCGGCCGGCTTCTTCCGCGTCACCCGGTGGGTCATCGACGCCGAGGCCTGGCGCCAGCGCCTGGGCTTCAGCGGCGGCGACAAGAACATCAACTCCGAGGTCATCGCGGAGACGTACCAGGCGGCCGGCGCTTACGTGATGGGCCGGCGCATGGCCGACGGCGGCGAGATTCCCTGGGGCGAGGACCCTCCGTTCCGGGCCCCCGTCTTCGTGGTCACCAGCCGGCCCAGGCCGACGCTGGTCCGGCAAGGCGGCACAAGCTTCACCTATGTCACCACCGGAATCGAGAGCGCCATCGAGCAGGCCCGCGCAGCGGCGAACGGGAAGAACGTCGCGATCGCCGGTGGTGGCACGCTGCTCCGGCAGGTGATCAAGCTCGGCCTGCTCGACGAGCTCGAGCTGCACATCGTGCCCGTGATCCTCGGGGACGGGATGCGCCTGCTCAGCAGCGAACTCGGACTGGGCAGCCGGGAAGGGATCGAGCTCACCCCGGCGCGGGTCATCGCGGCCCCGGACGTCACCCATATTCGCTACCAGGTCACTGGCCGCCGTCCGCTCGTCCTGGACAACCGGGGACGCGACGAGGAACCCGCCACCACCTGATCAAGTGCCACCGGCGCGATGCACGGCGCTCCGTGTCTGCCAGGTCGTTCGCGCCGTCCGGCGGACCGGACCCACCGGCCGCTCGGCCGGGCCTGACGGCCCACCCTCGCGAGCCGGTACCGGACGGCGCTCCGTGCCTGCTGGGTCGTTCGCGCCGTCCGGCGGACCGGACCCACCGGCCGCTCGGCCGGGCCTGACGGCCCACCCTCGCGAGCCGGTACCGGACGGCGCTCAGAGGTACTCCCTCTTGCGCATCCACACCAGGGTGGCCCAGCCCCAGATGGGCGGCAGATAGGAGGTGAACAGCCGCTGGATAAAGACCGCGGCGGTGGCGTCGGCTTCCGAGACACCGGCCGCGGTGAGGCCGAGGATCAGGCCGGCTTCCACTACTCCCATGCCGCCCGGCGTGGGCGAGACGCCTCCGATAATCGCGGCCAGCGTGATGACGACGATCAGGGTGGGCAGCCGGAGATGGTCATCGAAGGCCCGCAATGAAACCGACAGGGCCATCGCGACCACCAGTTCCTGGGCAAAGGAGCCACCGATCAGCAGCACCAGCTTGCGCGGAGAGCTGGCCACCTGTTTGAGGTTGAGCCAGATGTCGCGCACCTTGGGGCGCAGCTTGTCAGAAGCCAGGCGGCGGAGCCTGGGCACCGCCAGCGCCACCCCGGCGATCACGGCCACCGCCACCACGACGGCCAGGATGATCCACACCAATCTGGAATTCCCGCCCGACTGGGGGGTGGCCTCGAGATGGATGGATCCCCAGGCGAACGGCAACGAGACGAGGAACAGCACCCCGGTGGCGATCCAGCTGGACGTGGCCATGATGGCGCCCGAGCTCAACGCCACCGACGAGTCGTAGCCCTGCTGCTGGAAGAACCGGACCCGGGTGGCGAAGACGGCCGCTGTTCCGCCCGCCAGCGCACTGAATGAGTTGGCCACCTCCACCGCCACCACCCGGCCGAACGGCAGCGCCCCGGCCACGCTGCCGATCGCCTCGACGGCCGACGCCACGAAGGCCAGCTGGGCCAGGATGAACGCCACGACGACCCAGAGCCAGTCGGCGGCGAGCACGGTGTCGAAGGACTTGGACACATCGATGAGCACGCCGACGAGCGCCCAGCCGCCGATCAGCGTGCCGACCACCATGATCAGCGTTGGCCAGCTCACCCGGCGTGGCTCGGCCAGCGTCGGCACCTCGATCGACTTGGCCCCGGCGGCGCGTCGCCGGACGTCCTCAAGCAGCCCACGCTGGCCCCGCAAACTCCGGCTGACCACGGGGTCCAGCCCGGCCCGGCGCAGGTGCTGGAGCGCCCCGGCCAGCACGTCGGCATCCAGGCACCGGGCTGCGCAGGCAGCGGCCCGGCCGGCGCCGACCGCGACGGCCGTCGCCGCGATGGCACCAGCCAGGTCACGATCGAGCTGATACAGCGACGCGTTCGATGTCGCGTTGCGGAAGTCCGCCACGACAGCCGTCCCGGCGGCCGGGTCGATCAACAGGACGTCGCCACTCATGGCGCCGTGCGCGATGCGGGCCCCCCGGAGAGTCAGCAGATGGCGGTAAAGGTCGTCGAGGATGGCGTCGCTGACGCTGGCGGCATCCGCATCAGACAGCGCCGTCCCCGGCGGCAGGCGGCAGGCCAGCACCGCGTCGCCGGATGATCCTGCCGTTCCCGCCTCCAGGATCTGCGGCACGGCCACGCCCGCCTGGCCCGCGCGCAGGGTGAGGTAGGCCTCGTGTTCCACCTGCTGAAGCCGGGTCAGCGTGAGGCTCGGCCCGGAATCCCGGTAGAAGAGAAACCGGCCCACCTTGGTGAGGAGCCTGGCGTCGGCCGCATCCCGGCCATAGACAGCGATGCCGATGCGCTCGAGCGGCGCGTGCACCTCGTCCAGCGGGGTCCCCAGAAATTTCGCTACCCCCCAGGCCTGCCGTTCCGCCGGCCGCAGGGTTCCCAGGTTGATGCCGAGCTCGCCGAGCAACGCCCGCACATCGTCAATCGAGGGCAGGCCGAGCGGTGACCCGAAGACCAGCCTGACCACCGCGGTCGCGCCCCAGCCGATGGCCAGGCTCCCGAGGACGTTGAGCGGCAGCCCGTGACCTCCGACCGCTGAGGCCAGCGCCACCAGGGCGATGAACAGCTCGATGAGGCGCTGCACGCCCCGGGCCAGATAGGGCAGTGCTGCGGTCGCCACGGCCATGAAGAGAGCGACCTGGAGGACCGGGAAACGCATGTAGTAGCCGTGGATCAGGATCCCCCCTGGCCGCCCGCCGTTGTTTCCGAGCAGCAGGGTGAGGATCCCGCTCACCGCCGCGGTGATGACCGCGCTCAGCGCAATGTCGCGGGCGACTTCCCAGCGGCGCGCGATCAGGGCCACGGCCAGCAACACGATCGTGACACCGATCCCGCCAGCGTCGTACACCACCGTCACCAGCCAGGTGATGCTCCGCGGGGGCGGATGGATGACCTGGGCGACGGCCTGGTCGATGCGCGAGTTGTAGCGGATGACGAGGATGCAGCACGCGAGGGCGAGAGCGGCCACCGCCAGCCGCGCCCCGTCGCTCCCGCGGCGGCGTCGCTGCCCGTCGCCGACGGGCGCGAACATCAGCGAGCGCCAGCCCCGCGCGAGATCGGCCCCGGGAACAGTATCCGCGGGCGCCACGAGGTTTTCCCCCATACGGGACCAACTGCCCTTCACGCCATACCGGCCGGTGCCTGATGCTGACAATACCGGTGGGCGCCGCGGGAGGGGCTTGCTCAATGGGGCTGGCGGGGCGGCTCTCCCCTCGCCCCATGTCGCGTCCCGTGATGGCGCGGTCGTTGATTACGCTGCGATTCACCGGAGGCGGCGGCCCTGGGTACCCGGGTCCTTCCCGCGCCACGTCGTGGCGCCAGGCGCGCGCCTCCCCGCAGTAGACTGAACCGCGTTCGATCGATCGATAGCAAGCGCGATGGAGCGTCATGCCACGGCGGCAGCCAGTTGCACGAGTAGCAGTCCCGGCCGATCCGGCCAAGCTCCCGACCAAGCAGCGCATTGAGCAGGCCGCGCTGCAGCTGTTCGCGGCCAAGGGGTTCGAGGCAACCGGGATCCGCGACATTGCCGACCGGGCGGGCCTGTCAACGTCGGCGCTCTACCACTACATGGGCAGCAAGGACGAACTGCTGGTCGCCTTCATGGTGGAGAGCATGACCGAGCTGACCAGGGTGGCGTGCGCGGCCCTCGCCGGCGCCGAGGACCCGGCCGCGCAGCTAGCGGCCCTGGTTCGCGCCCACGTGGGCTTCCACACCCTGGACGCCCAGCGGTCGCTGGTCGCCGACGATGAGCTGCGTGCGCTGTCTGATGCCGCATTCACCAAGGTCATGCAGCTGCGCGACGGATACGAACGGCTGTGGGCCGAGACGCTGGAGCGCGGCGGGCGCAGCGGGAAGTTCAGCTTCGCTGATGCGCGCATCACCCGGCTGGCGCTCCTAGAAATGTGCAACGGCGTGGCCCGCTGGTACTCCGACCGCGGGCCCAAGCACCCGGCGGAGATCGCCGACTCGTTCGCTGATCTCGCCCTGGCGATGGTCGGCGCCCGGCGGGAGGCGCGGCCCGGGCGGACCCGGGACGTGCGCGGGCGGCCGACGAGAGAGATCCTCGCACTGGTCAACGCCGAGCTGCGCGGAACCGGCGGCAGCTCGCCCGACGGGGCCGCGCGGGAGTCCGGCGCCGCCCGCTGACTCGCCGGCCGGCGCGCTGCCCGGCTCCGTTTCTGCCATCCGGAGTCCCCTGGCCCATTGATGTCCGATCGATCGATCGGTAGCATCGAGGCAACTTGCCGCCGGCTCCACCCCGAGGGAGGCCGCGATGTCAGTCGGTCAGGATGAGCACAGTGGCCGGGATGAGCACACTCTGGAGCGGCACGCCATCGGCTTGCCTGCCGTCACGGCTCAGTCGGCAGCCCTCATCGCCCCGGCCGCAGGCTCGGTGGCCGGGCTGGTATTCATCGTGGGCTACTCGGGCGCCGCCACACCGCTGGCGTTCCTGATCGGCCTGCTCGTCTGCGTGTGCATCGCCCTGGTGATCGGCGAGTACGCCCGCCGGCTGCCGAGCGCGGGCTCGTTCTACACGTACCTGACCAGGACGTTCGGCCCCAAGACCGGGTTCGTCACGGGCGTCGCGCTGTTCGGCGCCTACCTGCTGCTGTTCCCGTTCCAGCTCGACTTCTTCGGCAATTTCGTCTCGTCGCTGCTGGCCACCTCCGGCGTGCACATCGCCTGGTGGGTCTTTTCCGCCGCGCTGATCGTGGTGTCCACCACGCTGGGCGTGCTGGGGGTCAAGCCGTCGCTGCGCACCGGGCTGATCGGCCTGGGCTTCGAGATGCTGATCCTGACGATCTTCGCGCTGGTGATCATCTTCAAGGGCGGTGCGAGCGGCAACACCATCCAGGCGTTTGACCCCGGCCATAGCCTGAAGGGTTCCGGCGGGCTGCTCACCGCCGTCGTCTACACGATCTTCGCGTTCGTCGGCTTTGAGTCCGCGACCACGCTCGGCGACGAGGCCCGCGAACCACGGCGGACGATTCCCCGGGCGGTCATGCTCACCACCCTGGTCGTCGGGATCTTCTACGTGGTCGTGTCGTACGCCGTGACCATCGGCTACGGGGTCTCCACCAAGAACGTCCAGGCCCTGGCCGGCGCGGCCACGCCGTTCAACACACTGGCTGACCGGTTCGGCGACGGTGCGCTGAGCGTGCTCGTCAACCTCGCGGTCATTTCCAGCTTCACCGCGCTGAACATCGTGACCGTCGTCGCCGTCAGCCGGATCTTCTGGAAGATGGGCCGGGACGGCCTGCTGCCGTCGGCGTTCAGCCGGATCAACGCCCGCCAGTCGCCGCATATCGCGTGCCTGTTCAGCGGGACGCTGGCGCTGGTCGCCTCGGTCCTGTTCGGCGCGATCTACGGCGCGCTGACCTTCGCGTCCTGGCTGTCCTACTTCGCCACGCTCTTCTTCATCGCTGCGTACCTGCTGATCAGCGTGGGGCTGATTCGCTTCATGTGGCGGGACCACCGGCCGGAATTCAGCTGGATCAGGCACGCGCTGCTGCCGGTCATCTCGATCGCGGCGATGATCTGGGTGCTGTGGGGCAATATCCATCCCTACCCGGCCGCCCCGCTGCGGTGGTTCATCTACGCCACCGTCGGCGTCCTGGCCATCAGCGCCCTGATCGGGCAGTGGCTGGAGAAGACCCGGCCCGATGCGATGCGGCGGGCCGGCATGCTGTTGGCCGACGTCGAGGCCGAGCGTGAGGACGCCCTGGCCGGATCCGGCGAGGCCGACAGCTAGATGGCCATCATCGTCGAATCTCACGAGGGCATCGCCAGGATCACGATCAACCGGCCGGAGGTGCTCAACGCCCTGGACCCGGCGACCTATACCGAGATCACCGAGGCGTTCCAGGAGATCGACCGCGACCCGGACATCCTGGTCGGGATCGTGACCGGGGCCGGGGAGAAGGCGTTCACGGCGGGCGCCGACCTGAAGATCATGCACACCGGGGCCGGGGACCTGAGCCAGTGGAGTCCCTGGCGGCCGGACCGCTGGGATTTCGGGGCGACCCCCGCCAAGCCCCTGATCGCGGCGATCAACGGATACGCGCTGGCCGGTGGCCTCGAGCTCGCCCTCGTCTGCGACATCCGGATCGCCTCGCCGAACGCCGTCTTCGGCACGCCGGAAGTGAAATGGAACCTGCTGCACGGGTTCGGCGCCTACCAGCTGCCGCACATCATCTCGCTGTCGCACGCCATGGAAATGCTGCTGACCGGCGAGTTCATCGACGCGGCCACCGCCGAGCGGATCGGCCTGGTCAGCCGCGTCGTCCCGGCCGGCGAACTGCAGGCGGAGGCCGACCGGATCGCCCGGGCCATCGCCGCCAACGGGCCGATGGCGGTGCGGATGACCAAGGAACTGGTCCGCAGCGGCATGTCCGCCTCGCCGTCCGAGCATTTCCGGCTCATGCACGAGTACTACAGCCGGGTCGATGCCACCGCTGACCAGGCTGAAGGCCTGACAGCCTTCGCCGAGAAGCGCACACCGCGCTATCACCACGACGACCAGGCAGGCGACGCCTGACCGATCCCGAGCCGGCCACCCGAGGACACGACCATGAAGATGTTCGCTTTCCATTGCGGCGGCGAGAAGACGCTCCGCTCGGTGTTCGACCCCTTCGACCCGGACTGCGGCTCGACCATTCACGTGCCGTATTTCTTCTACCTGATCCAGCATCCCGACGGGAACGTGCTCTTCGACAGCGGCGCGCACCCCGGCTTGCTCGACGACCCGCGCAGCCGTCTCGGCGACGCCGCCGACCTGTATGAGATCGTCATGAACCCCGGGGACGACGTCCGGTCCCGGCTGGACTCGCTCGGCGTCGACCCCGAGGGCATCGGCCACGTCGTCCAGTCGCACCTGCACTACGACCACGCAGGCGGCCTGGAGTTCGTCCCGGACGCCACCGTCTACGTGCAGCAGGAGGAACTCCGGTTCGCCTACTGGCCGCCGGTCTACCAGCGCGACGTGTACGTCCGGCAGGACTTTGACCTGGTCAGGGACTGGAAGCAGCTCCGCGGCGAGCACGACATCTTCAACGACGGACGGCTGATCATCTTTCCCACGCCCGGTCACACCCCCGGGCATCAGTCGATGCTGGTCCGGCTCGACAACCAGGCGTACATCCTCGCGGGCGATGCGGTGTACGACAAGGAGAAGATGCAGGCCCGCTGCCTGCCCGGCCTGCTCTGGAGCCCGGACGCGGTCATCGAGAGCTGGGAGAAGATCGAGGAGATGCAGCGGCGCCACAACGCCAGGCTCATCGTCACCCACGACCTGCACTGGCAGGACACCGTCAAGCTCGCACCGCAGGAGTGGTACGAGTGACGTCGCCCATTCCCGAGGGCCGCCCGGACAGCATGCCGGGCGGCGGGCCGCCGGACCAGGACCTGGTGGAGCTGGTCCGGGACGCGTGCCACGCGGATCCCGCAGTCCCGGCCCTGATCTTCGAGGACGGCGTCACCATCAGCCGGGCCCGGCTGTGGGCGGAGATCGAGTCGTTCGCGGGCTACCTTAGCTCACGGATAGAGCCTGGGGACCGGGTCGCGGTCATGATGCCGAACCGCGCGGAGTTCATGGTGACCTGGCTGGCCGTGGCGGCCTGCCGCGGCATTCTGGTCGCGCTCAACCCGGCGGCCCGCAGCCACGACGCCAGTCACGTGCTGCGTGACTCGTCGGCCCGGATCGCGGTGGTCAACGGCGCGCACGCCGCGTTGTTCGCCGAACTCCAGCCCGCCTGCCCGGACCTGGCCGAAATCATCGTGGCCGCGGACGGCGAGCCGGGCGGGCTCAGCGCCTACGCCGGCCCGGGCCTGCCGCGACGCCCGGCTGAGGCCCGCGGCGACCTGACCAACATCTTCTACACCTCGGGCACGACCGGCCCGCCGAAGGGCTGCGCGGTCGGCCATGACTATTGGGTCCGGTTCGCCGATCTGATGGCTGATCTGTACGGCATTACCGCCGCCGACCGGATGATCTGCTGCCTGCAGTTCTTCTATAACGATCCGCCGTGGATGCTGCTTCTCGCGCTCCGCGCCGGCACGTCGATGGTGGCCATGCGCCGGTTCAGCGTGTCGCGCTACTGGCGGGTGGTGCGCGATCTGGACGTCACCGTGCTGTTCGGGATCGCGTCGACGGCCAGCCTGCTGCTGAAGGCCCCGGCCAGCGATGACGACCTGCGGCACAAGGTGCGGCTGTCGATCCAGGTGGGCATCCCCGCGCCGCTGCACCAGGACCTCGTCGACCGCTGGGGCGTGCCGTGGGTGGAAGCGTACGGCCTGACCGAGACCGGGGTGATCGTCTCCACGCCGGTCGGGCAGGCCGCGCAGATGATCGGCTCCGGCTCCATCGGCGTGCCCTGCCCGGGCGCAGACGTGCGGATCCTCAACCCGGACGGCGCCGAGGCGGCCGACGGGCAGCCCGGTGAGATCGTGGTCCGGGCCCCCGGCCTGATGCGCGGCTACCTCAACCAGCCGGCCGAGACGGCCGAGACCTTCCGCGGCGGCTGGCTGCATACCGGTGATCTGGGCCGCCGCGATGCGGCGGGCTACCTGTACTTCGCGGGCCGGATCAAGGACGTGATCCGGCGGGCGGGTGAGAACGTCGCGGCCGCTGAGATCGAGACCGTGCTGCGCTCCCACCCGGCCGTGCTCGAGGTCGCCGCGGTCCCGGTACCCGACGACCTGCTCGGCGAGGAAGTGAAAGTTCACGTTCTCCTGGGGGACGGGCAGAGTCCCGAGTCGCTGCCGCCCGCCGAGCTGATCACCTTCAGCGCCGACCGGCTAGCCCGGTACAAGGTGCCCCGGTACGTCGAGTACCGCACAGAAGACTTTGAGCGGACCCCCTCGATGCGGGTCAAGAAGGAAAGCCTGGACCGCTCGGCCGATCCCGGCCATGTATGGGACCGGTCCGCGGAGCTGAACTGGTGAAGGCACGTCGCGAGGAGGCCCGGTGTCACAGGTCATCGATTTTAGGGTCCGGCTGCCGCTTGAGCTGCGCCCGGCGGAGGACCTTCCGGCGGACTACCTGGATCAGTACGACAAGGTCCTGGACCTCTCCGCGAACCGGCACCGGACACTGGCGGACCTGCTCGAGGACATGGCGGCCAGTGGCACCACCCACGCGGTGGTGCACGCTGAATACGAGTACGGCGATGCGGCCGACGCGCTGAACGAGGCCGTGGGCAAGCTGGTCAGCGAGCACCCGGGCAAGTTTTCCGGCTATGGCACCATCTCGATGAACCCGGTGAAGATCCCCCGGGCCCTGGCCCAGGTCCGCCGGGCCGCGGAGCTAGGGCTGACCGGGCTAAGCCTGCAGCCATCGTTCTTCGGCCTCGCGATCGACGACCGGGTGCTGTACCCGGTCTACGCCAAGGCCGACGAGCTCGGCCTGCACGTCGCGCTGCACACCGGGATCAACTACACCGTCAGCTTCCCGATCCGCAACGACCAGCCACTCCAGCTGGACCAGGTCGCCTGCGACTTCCCGGGCCTGGTGCTGATCGCCTGTCACGCAGGCTGGCCGTGGGTGGCCGAGATGGTGGCGGTCCTGCGTAAGCATCCCCACGTGTACGCCGAGTTCGGCGGCCTGGCGCCCCGGTACGTCTGCGAGCCGGGCACCGGCTGGGAGGTCATGAAGCGGTTCATGAACAGCCTGCTGAGCCAGCAGGTACTGCACGGCACGGACTGGCCCGTATTCCCCATGGACAAGGCACTGGCCCAGTGGCGGGCGGGCGGCCTGCGCGAGCACGTGCTGGACGCCCTGACGGGCGGGAACGCAGCCCGGCTTCTGGGCCGCGGCTAACGAACGCGCGAAGCCGCGGGCCGGGACCGGCCCGCGGCTGTGGGGCTGGGTGAAATGATCGCCACATGCCGGTAGCGGATGGGCGTGTGGCGCTGGTGACGGGCAGCTCGCGGGGCCTGGGCGCCGCGATCGCGCGACGCCTGGCCCGGGACGGCCTCGCGGTCGCGGTCAATGGCCGGCGCGGCGACGAGCAGGCCCGTGAGGTGGTCCGCAGCATCCGTGAGGGCGGCGCCGCCGCCGCGGCCTTCGGTGCCGACGTCACCGACGAGCAGCAGGTTGCCGAGCTGGTCGCCGCCATCACCGGCCGTTTCGGCCCGGTGGACGTGCTGGTGCTGAACGCTACCGGCCCGCAGCCCGAAGCGCCGGTGACCGGCGTGACGTGGGCCGACCATCTCGCCCAGCTGAACTTCTTCGTCAAGAGCCCGGTGCTGCTCGGCCGCGCGGTGCTGCCCGGGATGCAGGCCCGGCGGTACGGCCGCATCGTGCACATCGACTCTGAGGTTGCCCAGCATCCACCGCCCGGCCGGTCCGCGTACGCCACCGCCAAGAGCGCGCAGATAGGGCTCACCCGGAGCTGGGCTGGCGAGCTCGCCCCGTCGGGCATCACGGTGAACACGGTCGCACCCGGCTTCATCCCCGTTGAGCGGCACGCGGACGTTCCCGAGGAGGTCAGGAACGCCTACCTGGCCTCGGTGCCAGCCGGGCGGATGGGAGTTCCCGGCGATATCGCCCACGCCGTCAGCTTCCTCGCCTCCGAAGACGCCGGCTTCATCACCGGTCAGCGCATCGTCGTCGACGGCGGCCGGAACCTGGGCCGCTAGGACCCGCACGTCGTTCATCATCGTGCGGATAAGTTCAGCACCGTGCGGATAAAGGGAGGCGGGTCATCCACGAGATCGTCACGGCGGGCATCACGGGACCGCTCATCGACGTTGATGCCGCCGGCCGACCGGTCCAGCGGCGGTGCGTCGTTCCAGGACTGGCTGGCCCCCGCCGGGGTTAACGGCGCCGCGTGGCGGCCGCCGCCGGGCGCGCCAGAGCCGCGGCGGCGATGAGGAGCAGCACGGCCCCGGCGATCTCCTCATAGAAAGAGGTGCGGACGTACGGGGCGCCCCAGGATTCCCGGAAGCCGAACAGGCCGTTCTCGATCGTGATGAGGAGGCCCGCGGCGGTGGCGATAAGCGTCCCGGCCGCCGCCAGCACCAGGATGAGACGCCGGGTGACCGCGGTGGCCAGCCCGATCACGACGGCCGCGATGCCCTGGGCCAGGAACAGCGGGCCGATGGTGCCGATCTGCCGGTACCCGTTGGCCTCGCCCCACAAGTAGAGGTGGATGACGCCGGAGATGACGGTGAGGACGGCGCCGGCCAGGATGAGGACGGTGACTGCCGTCCGGGCCGGGGTTGAGGCCAGCACGCCGGGACCCCGGGTCAGGGCGCAGGCCCAGGGGCGCTGCCGGATGGTGGGGTGCTGTCTGGACGTAGTGGTCATATGCCTAACCTGCCGGTGAGATGGTGCCGGGTGCGGGTCGCCCGGGCCACAGCGCCAGGGCGATAAGGACGAGCAGTGGTGCGGTGCCGGGATCAGTTGCCCGCCCGGTCAGGAGCCCGCCGAGATCCTGGCCGAACAGACCGTACGTGACGGCGAGGGTCATGCCTGCGCCGAGGGCCGCCCGGCGCCAGCGGGGGTGCAGGATGGCCAGCCCGATCGCCAGCTGGGCCACGGCCGCCGCCACGGCGAACACCGCACCGTGCCCGGCCAGCAGGTGCCCAGCGTGGTGGTTGAGCGCGGCGACCCATCCCGGCTCACCGTTGCCGGCATCGGCAACTTCAGCGGCCGGCACCACCGCGGCATGGTTGGCGCCTTGCAGTTCGAGCAGGGCCAGCCCGGTCCACAAGACGGCCCAGCACCATCGCGCACCCGAGACCCTGAGCAGGCCAGCGTCGGCCGGGGCGGCGCTGTCGTCGCCGACGCTGTCATCGGGGCGGCGCGGCCACAGGATGACCGCGGCGAGCACGTACAGCAGCGCGGCTCCGGGGGCGCCGTTCAGCGCGCTGACGCCGGGCATGAGCAGGCCGCCCACCCCTTCGCCGACCACCCAGATCGCCAGGGCCCAGGCGATCGACACCGGCCGCGCCACCCGGGCGGTGCGCGCCCACAGCAGCCCGGCACCGATCAGCACCTGCAACGACGCGAAAGCGGCGTTCCAGGCGACTGGATGCGTCCCGACCAGGCTGGACACGCGGTAGAGCAGGGCGGGCAGCGGGCCGGGCAGGCCCATGTTGGCCATGCCCAGCAAGCTGGGCAAGAACGCCTTGCTGAACATGGAGGGCTGGAACTGCAAAGCGCCGTCCAGCAGCCAGATGCCACCTAGTGCCATCTCGAGCCGCCGGCGGTTCGCGGCCGCTGGTGCCGGGCCCCGCAGTCGCGGCCCGGCACCAGCCGGCCGGACGGAAGTCGTGCTCACCGGACGCTGCTGATCAGCCGACGGTGATGTGCACGTCCATGCCCTGCGCCTGGTGGCCGGGCACTCCGCAGAAGACGTCATAGGTGCCCTTGGCCAGCGTGACCGTGACCGACGCCGACTGGCCGGGGGACAGCAGGCCGGGGGTCTTCTTCTGGTTCACGCCCGGGCCGTTGATGACGAGGTTGTGCTGCGCCTGGCCCTTGTCAACCGCGACGAACGTGTACTTGCCCGGGCTGAACGTCTTCTGGGAGAGCGCGATATGGAATTCGGTCTCGGTGGCCTTCACCATCGTCGTGCCGCCCGCCGCCGCGGCGGATGGCGCGGCCGACGCCGCCGCCGGAGCCGCGGACGACGTCGCCGGTGAGGCCGATGAGCCCGAAGACGAGCACCCCGCCACGACCAAGACGCCCATGGCGGCCGTTGACGTGGCGGTGAACACGGCGCCGCGGCGCCGTCCTCGTTCCCGCCGGGCGGCCCGCTCAATTGGGGATAGAAACACTGATGCTCCTCGGGAATGTGGCTGGCTCAGCCGTGGCGCTGGGGGCTGAGCCGTGACTGCGGCTATGGGCCGTACCCGGGTGGACGCAGTCCTGGCTGCCGCTCCGGACACGGCACTGCTACCACGGCGACGAGCAGCGGACGGTTCAACGGGGGGCAGGATCGTGCCGGTGGCTGCCGGGTGCAGACCGGGCCACGGGCCGCAGGGCGGCTACGGAATCCGCCATCTCCGCCACTGCGCAGAACGTTTCCGTGTACATCACGGCGGCGCGCTGCAGCGCCTCCGGGTCCATGCCGCCGATCAGGCTGAGTAGCCGGCGCAGTTCGGCTTCCGGCAGCGCGCCGATCGCCGCGCGCTGCATCGCCAGGGCCTGCCGCGCCTGCGCGGGAGCCGCTGCTGGCCGGCCCGACGGGCGGGCCCAGGTCGCCGCGGCGTGCTGCGCCGCCTGGCCCTCCGGGCACGTTTCCCCGATTTTCACGAGGCAGGTGATGAGGCCCCACAGTTGTTCCCCGGCGTGCAGCAGGGCGCCCTCAATAGCGGTCCAGAGCCCAGCGTCCCCCCGGTGACGGCCGGCGGTCACCGCCGCGGAACGGGCGGCGCTACCTTCCAGCGCGGCCAGCTGGGCCACGGCGGCGAAGGCCAGGGCCGGATGCTCCTTGGAGTCGGCGTCCGGGAGGAACTGGAGTACCTCAGCCAGGCTGCGGGCCATGGCCTGGAGGCTGCCGGGTGCGGTCGGCGAGGATGGCCGCTGGTAGAACCCGGCCCGCCGCCAGAGGGTGGCCACCTCCTCGAGCAGCCCGGACACGCGGGTCAGGTCCGTGGCCATGAGCGCGGCCGCCTGGCGGGCCGCCGCCCGCAGGTCATCGCTGCCGTTCACCGCCACCCCCAGTCGTCGACCGTGCCCGTGGGCGGCTTCGCGCGCCTGCGGGGAGGCGTCCCCCGTTGCGGCCCGGCGGGAGTTCCCTTCACCTTAACACCTAAGGTAAATAGGTCATTTGGGTCGAATACGGCATGTCAGCATGGGCCGGGCCAGCGGCCCGGGCATTGTGGCGCTTAGGATGCGGGCGGACCGTCAGGCGGAGGTGGGATGGCCCGGTTTGGTGACCTGGAGGCCGCGATCATGGATGTCATGTGGGCGGCCGGCGGCCCCGTGCGCGTGCGCGAGGTCGCCGACGAGCTGAACCGCAGTCGCCCGCTGGCGTTCAATACCGTGCAGACGGTGATGGAAAACCTGTTCCGCAAAGGCTGGCTGAACCGCCAGAAGAGCGGCCGGGCGTACTGCTACGTCACCGTCCGGTCCCGGGAGGATTACGTGGCCGGCCTGCTGGGTGAGGCGCTGGCCGTGGCCCGGGACCCGGCGGCCGCGCTGCTGCGCCTGGTCGAGGATCTGGAGCCCGGCGAGATCGCCCGGTTGCGCGTGGCGTTGGATGCGGCCGCTGAGCGGGAGCCGCCGCGGTAAGGACCACGGTGCCTGCGCCGGCCGCCCCGCAGCGCCTCACCCCGCAGGCCGGCGGATTCCGGGGTGAGCCCGGCCGGTAAGACCGTTATCTTCGCGCTTATCTGTGCGTTGTGCGCGGCCCGGCCAGGGGCTTACGGGAGCGTCGAGGTGCCACTGGGGGTGGGCGTCGGGCCCGGTGGCGGGCTGGGCGTCGCCGCGGGCGGGGTGGACCCGCTGGTGGTGGCCGGGGCCGGGGTCGGGGTCCCCGGGGGCGCCGAGCTGCGGCCGGGAGTGGCGTGGGCCGTGTGGCGGCTGGACGGCGTGGCGGGTGGCCGGGTCGTGGCGGGCGTCGGGTCGGCCGGCTGGGTGGTGGCGTGCCCGGGCGGCTGGCGGCCGGACCCGTGAGCCTGCGCGGCGGGGTCGGGCCGCGCGTACAGGTAGACGGCCAGGGTGAGCACGAAGAACACGCACAGCGCCAGCGTGGACCGCCGTATCCGGAGCCGGGTCATGGCGACGCTGTGGGCTCGGCGGTGTCCAGGCCAGCGGGCACGTTGATCCCGGCCCGCAGCAGGGCTGAGGTGATGCGGACCCGCAGGGCCCGGCCGACCTGGAACTGCTTACCAGGCATGGTCCGCGCGATCAGGCGGATCTTGAACTGGTCGATGTCCATGCTCTCGACGCCCATCACCGCAGGCGCATCCAGCAGCAGGCCGTGCAGTTCCGGGTCGGCGTAGGCATCGGCCCCGACCCGCGCCAGCAGCTCGCTGACCGAGGCCACGTCGGCGCTGGCCGGCACCGGGACATCGATGACCGCCCGGGCCCAGTCCCGGGACAGGTTGATCACCTGGATGATCTGCCCGTTCGGCGTGGTGACGACCTCACCATCGGGAGTGCGCACCCGGGTGATGCGCAGGGTGACCTCTTCCACAGTCCCGGTCACCGGGGTGGTCACGCCCGTCACGTTGAGGCGGACCAGGTCCCCGAAGCCATACTGATGCTCCGCGACCATGAAGAACCCGGCCAGGACGTCCTGCACGACGCGCTGGGCGCCGAACCCGAGGGCCACGCCCACCACGGTCGCCGGCGCGACGAACCCGCTCAGCGGCACACCGAAGCGCTGGGCCACCAGGACCGCGGCCAGGCAGTAGATCAGCACCAGGAACGACCACGTCACGACCTGTGTCACGGCGTGCCGGTGCTTGGCGGCCTCGGTCCGCAGGATGGTGTCCGAGTTACCCGAATGCGCGTCGATGCGGGCGGTGATCCGGCCGCCCAGCCATGTTGCGAAACGGGTCAGCAGCAGCGCCCCCGTCACGAACAGCACAATTTCCAGTCCGCTGCTCCGCGCCCACGTCCCGATGTCGGTGAGCGGCGTCACGGCTCCGAGCATCGCCACATTTGCCTCACTTCGGCCAGTCTTGTCTGTGCGGGCCGCAGCGACCGAGGATAACCCGGCCGCCGGCCGCCGGGGCCAGACCGGGCGGAAACGCCTGCCAGCGGCATGTCAGGCCGCTGCCCGTCAGGTGCCGACTCAGGTGCCCGGCCAGGTGGCGGCCCGGGTGCCGGTCCTTCGCCGTCCGGGTCGCGCCGCCGCGGCGAGCCCATATCCGCCCCGCGAGCCGGCGGATGTGGGCGGGGGTCAATTGTGGGTAAAGGGGCGGCATGACAGATGCAAGCCTGGAAGGACCCCGGCTCGTGCTGGGTCCGCTGCTGCGGTACGTCGGCGAGACCGCGGCCACCATATGGGTCGAGACCGACCGGGCCTGCCAGGTCGGCATCCTTGGTCACGAGGTGCGGACCTTCGAGGTGGCCGGGCACCACTATGGGCTGGTGGTGCTGGGCGGCCTCCGGCCGGGAGCCGGGTATGAGTATCAAGTCGCCCTGGATGGCAGCGTCCGCTGGCCGGAGCCGGATTCGCCGTTCCCGCCGAGTGCGCTCCGCACGCTGGCCCCGGACCGGCCGCTGCGGCTCGTGTTCGGTTCCTGCCGGATTGCCGAGCTGCCGGCCCTGAAGCGAAGGCGGGGACGCGCCCGGCCCGAGCAGGAGCCTGAGCAGAAACATGGGACGGACGCGCTGGCCGCCTGTGCCCTCGGCCTGCGTGAGACGCCGCCCGAGCGCTGGCCCGACGTCATGCTCCTGATCGGCGACCAGGTCTATGCGGATGAGGTAGGGCCGGCGACGAAGGAGTTCATCAGTCAGCGCCGCGACCCGTCACGGCCGCCGGGTTACCAGGTCGCAGACTTCACCGAGTACTGCTTCCTCTACCGCGAGGCCTGGAGTGAGCCCTCGGTGCGCTGGCTGCTGTCGGTCATCCCGACCGCGATGATCTTTGATGATCACGACGTGCACGATGACTGGAACATCTCAGCCGCCTGGCGCCGCGAATACCAGGCCACGCCGTGGTGGCCGCCCAGGATCATCAGCGCTTTCATGAGCTACTGGATCTACCAGCACCTCGGCAACCTCTCGCCGGAGGACCTCGGCAAGGACGAGTTGTGGCGGCGGGTGCGGGAGGCGGATGACGCGGCGGCAGTGCTCAGCGACTTCGCGGTCCGGGCCGACCAGGGTGCCGAGGGCATCCAGTGGAGCTTCGCGCGCAGCTTCGGGACCGTGCGGGTGGTCGTGATCGATTCGCGGGCCGGCCGGGTGGTGGAGGAGCGCAAGCGGCTGATGGTCAACGAGGCGGAATGGCAGTGGATCACCGAGGCGGTGTCCGGTGACTGGGATCACGTGGTGCTCGCCACCTCGCTGCCGCTGCTGCTGCCATCCGGCATCCACGGTCTGGAGGCGTGGAACGAGGCGGTGTGTGCCGGGGCCTGGGGGAAGCATTTCGCGCGGGCGGGCGAGCGGGTCCGCCAGGCCGCGGATCTCGAGCACTGGGCGGCGTTCGGGAAGTCGTTCGCGGAGTTCGGGCGGCTTCTGGCCGGGCTCGCGACGGGCGCCCAGGGCCAGCCGCCCGCCTCGGTCACCGTCATTTCCGGAGACGTGCACCACAGTTACCTGGCCGCCGTGGACTTCCCGGCCGGGACCCACCCACGCAGCGCCGTCTACCAGGCCGTCTGCTCGCCAATCCACAATTTGCTGCCGGATTCATTCCGGCGGGGACAGCAAATGGCCACCTCACGTGCAGGCGAACTCGTCGGCACCACCCTGGCCAGGCTGGCCAGGGTGAGCAAACCGGAGATCCGGTGGCGGATCACCCGCGGTCCCTGGTTCCAGAACATGCTGTCCGTCCTGGAATTCGACGGGCGCAAGGCGCGCATCCGGTTCGAACGCACCGCCCCGGACGTGGATGGGTCCCCCCGCCTGCAGCCGGTCTGTGAAACAGAACTCAGCTAACGGGGCCCGGAGGAAACGATCAGGGCGAACCGCCACCAGCCAGCCGGCCGCGGCCCCTCTCCTCGGTACGCTCTATCGTGACCGACGTCGAGCGAGGGATGACGTGTTCAAAAGCGCCGAGGAGCGGGCCGCCGAGCGGCGGGAGCGCGAGGCTCAGCAAGCCCGCGCGGAGGCCATTCTCGCCGAGCAGGTCAGGGTGGCGGAGGAGCAGCGCAAGCGCGACGCGTTCATGGCGACTCCCATCGGTGCGGCCACCGTCGCTAAGGAGGCGGGCGAGCCGTTCTTCGAGATCCAGCTCGAAGTGGGCGGTCACATCGGCAGTGCCGGGTTCGGCAGTGCTGAGGGACACCGCATGACGTCGAGTTCCGCCGCCACACTCGGCGAGATAGAGAAGCTCGGCTGGCGCCTGGAGCACGCAGGCTATTACTTCATGATCACCGGTGAGACCAGCACGGCCCGCGTCTTCGCCAGCGGAGAGGCCACCGCGGTCAACGGCGTAACGGTGGGCGTTTACCTCTTCCGAAACAGCGGCCTCCCTGAACCCACCACCTGAAATCAGTCGCGCATACCGCGCCGCGCGTCAGCGGGTGCTGGCCGCTTCGGTGAGGACGTCGGCGGCGCGGTGCTCGCTGCTCACTCCATCGGCCAGGATGACGTCGCTTCGGGAGTTGCCCGTGCGCAGCGCCACGATCTCCTGGTAAGCCACCGAGTTGTACCAGGCATCCGCCCGGCCGCGATCGGGGAACTCGATGACGATCAGATGGCCTGGCCAGCTGCCTTCCAACACCTCGACCTCACCGCCGTGCACGATGAACCGCCCGCCGAACGGCGTGAGCGTCGCGTCGATTCGCTGCAAGTACTCCACGATCGCCGGCCCCATGGTGACGTGGCGCATATGGGCAACGGCATAGGCAGGCATCATTCTCCAGGGAGTCTGGGTGCTAGATACGGCTTCCACCATGGACGGCCCTGACCACTCCCGCAATTACCTCACCGGTCAAGCCGGCTGGCCAGCCAGGTCGTGGTGCCAAGATCGCCGGGAGCATTGGCACCGGCCTGGTGGAGGAGGATGCTGGTCGCCTGGGGGCTTGGCTGCGCGGAGCCTGCTGCCTGGCCCGGGAGGGAGCGGTGCGATGCCTGGGCAGATTCCGACCGGCGAGATCCATCACCTGCGGCTCACGGTGACCGACGTGGGGCGGAGCCGGCAGTTCTATACCAGCCTGCTCGGCTTCGCAGTGGCGGTGGAGTCGCCACCCGAGGACGACCCATCGGCCGCCGGGGTGTTCACGGTCCTGTTCGGCGGCGTGGTCATGATCCGGGGCAACCTGCTGCTGGGCCTGAGGCCGATGGCGCCACCTGGCGACCGCTTCGACCCGGACCGGGTGGGACTTGACCATCTCAGCTTCGGCGTCGCCAGCCGCGATGACCTCGAACAGGCGGCACGGCTTTTGGAGGAGCACGGGGTTAAGCACGGCCAGATCGCCAGCCTGCCTTCATTCGGCATTGACGTGCTCTCATTCGAGGATCCTGACGGCGTCCAGCTCGAGCTGACCGCGCCGATGGCCCAGCCCGCGCAGCCGGGCTGACCTGCCAGTCCCGCGCCGGGCAGCCGAGCTGGCCGCCACGACGCCCTCGGCAAGGACTCGATGAGCTCAGGATGATCAGAAGGCTCCGCCACGGTGGGCTGATGGTCCGTGACGCTGACACGAGCGCGGCCTGGTGCGAGGACGTGCCCGGCTTCAGGCGTGCGGGGGAGTAGCCCGGCGCCCGGAGGAGGTGGCAGCTGGCGGCCGCGGGGATAACGGCCGGCCTGGCCCGCCGACGCCGCTCACCTGGCCGTGACTGGCATCCCGGGCGGAAGGCGGACCCGGCTCAGCAGTGCGGGACGCTCACGAGTCCGGTGCCGGGTTAGTCAGCGCGAGGAGGTCGAGCAGAGCCTGGGCCGCCCCGGTGGGCGGGCGCCCAGCCGCGACGACCGCCCAGAGATCGCGGTGCAGCGGCGGCGTGATCGGGACCGCCTGGACGTGCCCGGCTGCGGGCTGGATGGCCATGGGCGGGAGGACGGTGATGCCGAGGCCGTGCTGCACCGATTCGACGAGGTACTGCATGTTCTCCACCTCGCAGGTGATCCGCCGGGCGAGCCCGGCGGCCGCGCAGGCGGCATCGATCTGGGCCCGCAGGGCCGAGTCGGGGCGGTATTCGACGAAGTCACGATCGCGGAGCGCCGGGTCGTCGAGCCGGATGCTGGGCCGCCGGGCGAGCGGGTCCTCCCGGGGGACGGCCAGGGCCAGGTAATCCCGGCCCAGTTCGGTGCGGGTGAGTCTGGCTGGGTCAACCGGGCCGTCAAGGAAGGCGATGTCGAGTTCCGCATCGGCGGCCGCGCGGGCGAGGGCGGATGCCGCGCCGTGGGTCAGCCGGATGGTGACGCCAGGGTGAGCGCGGCGGAAGCTGGCCAGCAGCGCCGCCAGATCCACAACGCCCAGGGTCTGGATCGCCCCGACCTGCAGGTGGCCGTGCAGCACACCGTGGACGCCGGCCACGGCGTCGCGGCCGTCGTCGGCCGCGGCGAGCGCCCGACGGGCCGCTGGCAACAGCGCCCGGCCGGCCTGGGTCAGCGCCACCCGGCGGTTGTCCCGGAGGAAGAGCGCCTCGCCCAGTTCCCGTTCCAGAGCCGCGATGGAAGAGCTCAGGCTGGATTGCACCACGTGAACCCGGGCCGCGGCTCGGGTGAAGTGCCGCTCCTCGGCGACCGCGACAAAGTGCGCCAGCTGGCGAAGCTCCATGGATCGACTGTACCAATGATGATCAGTGAATAGATCTGTTGGACAGATGGCGCGGCCCGGGGCAGGGTGGAACCCACCCCACTCGCAAGGGAGTTCACGATGTCTTCAAACGTCACTGTCCGGTACCAGCCTGTGCTGGTCCGTGCGGCCGAGGCTGAGCGCCTGGACTCGATCGGGCACTTCTTGCTCGCGGACAGCAGCGCCACTCATGGTGCCCTGAGCAGCCACCGGGTCGTGCTGGGCCGCGGAGCGGCCGGCGCGGTCCCGCACCGGCACGACAAATCGTCCGAGCTGTTCTTCATCCTCGACGGCACGCTCGACGTCCTGGTCGGCGAGGACATCGTCGCCGCGGGGCCAGGCGACCTGCTCGTCGTGCCCGCCGGCCGGGTCCACGCGTTCGGCGCGCATCGGGACTCCGCTGCCGAGGCGCTGATCATCATCACCCCGGGCATCGAGCGTTTCGACTACTTCCGGCACGTTGCCCGCTGGCGCGAGGGCCGGGAGCCGCGGGACGTCCTGCTGGGCTTGCAGGACCGCTTCGACACTCAATTCACCGAGAGCGCCGCCTGGGACGGCGCCCGCACCGCGCGATAGCCGGCCGTGCCTTACCCGCAAAGACCAGGGACACCAACATGACCTCACGCACTACGCCCGGCAACGTCGGGCAGCCCGTAGATACCCACGACATGGTCGTCATCCACCGGGCTTTCCGCCGCGAATCATTGCTGCTCGCGTCGCTCGTCGCGGCCGTCCCGGACGGCGACACGCGCCGCGCCCGGATGCTGGCCGCGCACCTTCGCTGGTATCGCCTTGGACTGCACAACCACCATCACGGCGAGGACGAGCTAATCTGGCCCGTGCTGCGAGCCCGGGCGGACCTGCAGGCCGACGTGGTGCTCCGGATGGAGGCCCAGCATGAGCAGGTAGCGGCGTCGCTGGACCGGGTGATGCTGGCGCTGCCGGCCTGGCAGGCGTCGGCCAGCGCCTCCGCGCGAGACGAGCTCGTGGCCGCGCTCACCGAGCACCGTGCCGTCGTGCTTGACCACCTCGACGACGAGGAGGCGCACCTGCTCCCGGTGGCCGGTCGCCACCTCACCCAGGCGGAATGGGACGCGCTGGGTGAGCACTTCCTGGCTACCACGCCCAAGCGGCAGCTGCTCATCTTCCTGGGTGCCGTCCTGGAGGACGCCGGCGCCGACGAGCAGGCCAGCGTCCTCACGGTCATGCCCGCCCTGCCGCGGTGGATCTGGCGCACCGTCGGGCAGCGGATCTACGCCCGCCGGATGAGGCGCCTGCGCGGCCGCGGGTGACTCACCAGGAATCAGGACGTGGTGGCGGTCTGTGACGGCGGTAGCCGCAGGCGGCCAGGCGATGGCCAGCACCGTGGCGGGAGGGGAGCGCGGTTCCGGTGGGCGGCCCGCCGTCACCCGGTGGCAAGGATCCCGGCCATGATGAACGCGACGATCAGCAGCAACACCGTGGCGGCGGCGATCCGGGCGGCGGGACGGCGCCATCCGGCTTGCCGGGTCAGGCCGGCCGTGAAGCTGCGGAACTGTTCCAGTTCACCCATCGGGGTCATCGGGCCGGCGGCGCGCCCGGGCGCCCTGGTTCGCGGGTCCGGGCGCGGACCGCCAGCCGGACGAAAGGAATCCCGGAACCACTTGCCATCAGAATTATATATGTCGCACAATCTCTCCATGAATGACACGGTCGGCGCAGAAGATGAGGCGACAGGCCGCCCAGGGCCGGGCACGGGGCCGGGCACTGGGCCCGGGGAGATGCTGGTTCCTGGCGGCCACGGCACCGCTTTCATCGCGAAGAGCGGCCAGCTCATCGAGATCGTTGACGTTGAAGGCCAGCAGGTGGCCGACCTCGTCGCGTTCGCGGAACGCAACCGGACCGAGTGGCTGTCCACCACCCACACCCGGTCGGCGCTGCTGAAGCTGACGGTGCAGCCGGGGGATCGCCTCGACAGCAACTGGCGGAACCCGATGTTCGAGATCATCCGTGACGACGTGGGCCGCAACGACATCATCACGTCGATGTGCGATGACCGCCGTTACCGGCTTGACTACAAGGTCGAGGGCCACCGGAGCTGCCGGACCAACTTCGCCGAGTCGCTGGAGCCGTGGGGAATCGCGGAGTGGCAGATCCCGGACCCCTTCAACTTCTTCCAGAACGCGCCCATCCATCCGGACCGGACCTTCGGGAACGAGATCCCGACCGGCCAGCCGGGGGACAAGCTCGTGCTGCGCACTCTGCTCGACGCGATCGTGGCGGTTTCCGCCTGCCCGCAGGACCTCAACCCATGCAACGGGTTCCACCCGAGCCCGCTGCTCATCCGGGTCCTCGATCCGGCGGATGCCTCGTGAGGCGGATCCGGCTGGCCGGGCAGCTGGCCGAGCCGATCAGCCACTACACCGACGGCGTCGAGGCGGCCGGTTTCCTGTACGTCTCCGGGATGCTGCCCGTGGACGCCGCGGGCGGGCTGGTGGGCGCCGGAGATGTGATCCGGCAGTCGGAGCAGGTGCTCGACAACGTGGGCACCGTGCTGAGCGCCGCGGGCGCGACCTTCGACGACGTCGTGCGAGTCGGGGTCTACGTGCGGCGTATGGCTGACCGTGAGCTCATCAACACCGTGCGCCGCCGCTACTTCGGCGACGCCCGCCCGGCGAGCACGCTGGTGGAAGTCAGCGCGCTCGCCCATCCAGACGCCCTGGTGGAAATCGAGGCGGTCGCCTCCCTGTCCCACCGGGATGAACCGCGTCCCACCGGGACGGTTAACGAATCCTGACCCGTGCTGCAGCGCGGCGGCTCACTTTATTCCGGAGGTGCGTCATGAGAATCGCCGTGAAAGCGCTGGGTGCGACGCTGGTGCTGGTTGCCGTCGGGGCCTGCAGCTCGCCGGGCGGCGGCGGGGCGTCCGCGTCGTCGACCCTGGTGGTGGGGGAGTTCAACCCGTTCAGCGGGCCGGATGCCTCTTTCGGGCTGGAAATGGCCGGGGGGTGCATTCCCGCCGTCCGGCTGGTCAACGCCGGCGGCGGGGTGCTCGGTCACCAGATGAGCTGCGTGCAGGAGGACACCCGCGGTGACCCGGCCGACGCTGTGCCGGCCGCGCAGAAGATGATGGCCACCGAGGCGTCACTGGTCGGCGTGCTCGGTCCCAGTTCCGACGAGGCCCTGGCCACAGCCCCGCTGCTGAACACCGGCCACGTCCCGATGTTTGTCGACACCGGCCAGGCGGCCTTCGACCACACTGGTGATGCCTACTTCTGGCGGATCACCCCCGCGGACGACGTCAAGGGTTACGCGCTGGCGCTGTGGGCGCACAAGGCGGGCTACACCCGGGCGGCGGCCGTGTTCGGCAACGACGCGGGTGCCCAGTCGGACGTCCCGACTCTGGTCAAGGCCTTCACCCAGCTGGGCGGGACCGTCGTGTACAACAAGCCGTTCGCGCTTGGCCAGAGCTCGTACCGGACCGAGATCGAGAACGTCCTGGCGGCCCATCCGCAGGTCATCTTCACCGAGGTCGACCCGCAGACCGGGGCCACCTACCTGTCCGAGCTGCAGCAGCTGCACGGGCTCATCCCGGTGATCGGGACCGAGGTCACCCTGCAGGCACCGTGGCTCAAGGCCGTCAGCGGGGCGATCGGCCCGGCGGCCATGGCCAAGTATTTCCAGGGCATGCAGCCCTATGCCCCGCCGAGCGGGCCGGCCTGGCAGGCCTACAACAAGTCCCTGCTGGGGTCGGCAGCGCAGGTGCCCAAGCCCAGCCAGTGGAGCACTGACCCGTACTCCATGACCTACTACGACGGCGTGAACGTGATGGCGCTGGCGATGATGGCGGCCAAGAGCACCAGCCCGGCGGTCTTCAACCCCTATGTCGTAAAGGTGACCGAGCCCGGTGCGGGCAAGAAGGTCGTGAACACCTTCGCCGCCGGCAAGGCCGCGCTGCAGGCCGGTCACCAGGTCCAGTACGTCGGCGCAGGCGGGCCCATCGTGTTCAACCACTGGCACAACTCCACCGGCGCGTTCGAGGCCGCGAAGTATGCGAACGGCAACATCACGCTGGTCGGCTCGGTGTCGGCGGCCCAGATCGCGGCGATCACCCGGTGACCGCGACCGGCCAGAAGGCCGCCAGCACGCACCCGGCGTCGTGGCGGCCGTCGTGAACACGCTGCTGCCCGCGATCGGGTTCGGCCTGGTCACCGCCTCCATCCTGGCCGTGGCCGGGGTCGGGTTCACCCTGCAGTTCGGGGTCACCAACATCCTCAACCTGGCCTACGGCGACATCATGACCGCCGCCGCGTTCATCGCGTATCTCGTCACCAGCGCAGGCGTCAGCGTGTGGCTGGCGCTGGTGGCGGGCGCGGCGTTCGGAGGGGTCTTCTCGGTCTTGCTGAACCGTGCGCTGTACACGCCGTTCGTCCGCCACGGGACACGCCTGTTCGGCATGATCATCGTGACCATCGCGGTGAGCCTCATCCTGCAGAACGGCCTGCAGGCCATCTTCGGCGCCAGCTTCTTCAGCCTGAAGATGCCGCGGCCCAAGCCGATCCACTTGGCCGGGATGGTGTTCACCACCGTCCAGCTGGCCATCATCGGCATAGCCGTCGCGGCCATGCTTCTCGTCCACCTGCTCCTGCGCTACACCAAGCTCGGCAAGGCGATGCGCGCGACGGCCAGCGATCCTGAGCTGGCCCGTAACTGCGGAATCGCTACCGACCGGGTCATCGACCTCGCGTGGGCCCTTTCGGGCACCCTGTGCGGCCTGGCCGGCGTCATCCTGGTCATGAACGTGACCGCGTTCACCGACACGACCGGTTCCCAGTTCCTGATCCCCATCGTCGCGGTGGCGGTCCTCGGCGGGATCGGCCAGCCGTACGGCGCCATGCTGGGCGCCCTGATCATCGGGATCGCCAGCGAAGTCGCCGCCGCGGTCATCAGCCCCGACTACAAGAACGTCGTGGCCTTCGTGATCCTGGTGATAGTGCTGCTCGCGCGGCCCCAGGGGATCTTGTCGGAGATCGCCACCCGCAAGGAGGTCGCGGCGTGAGCCTCGCCTGGCAGTTCTACCTGTCCACCGTGCTGATCTATCTCGGGGTCGACGTGATCGCGTGCTGGGGGCTGAACCTCCAGTTCGGCGTGGCCGGGCTGGTCAACTTCGCTTACATCATCTTCCAGGCGGCCGGCGCGTACACCGCGGCCGTGCTCACTCTCGGGCCCGCGACCAAGGGCGGCTTCCAGCATTACGTCGGTGGCGCCTACCTGCCCTTCCCGGTGCCCATCCTGGTGGCGGGGGTGGTCGGCGGCCTGCTGGCCGCGGTGGTGGGCGGGCTGGCCATCCGGAGGCTGCGCAGTGACTACGAGGCGATGGTGATGCTCGTGGTGTCACTGATCGCGACCAGCGTGGCCACCAACCAGTCGGGGCTGGTGAACGGGTCCAATGGGCTGGCCCTGGTGCCCAAGCCGCTGGCCACGATGGTCAATCTCACGCCCATCGGCTACCAGTGGCTGTTCGTGGGCATCACCGCCGTGATCTGCCTGTGCGTCTACTGGCTCGTGCATATCGTGACGAGCTCACCGCTGGGCCGGACGCTGCGGGCAGTCCGCGACAACGAGGAGGCAGCGGCAGCTCTGGGCAAGAACGTCGCCGCCCTGCGCATGCTGGCGTTCGTGCTGGGCGGGGTGATCGCCGGCATCAGCGGCGCCATCCTGGTCGAATTCATCTCCGCGTGGTCCCCGGGATCCTGGCTGTACCCGGAGACGTTCGTGTACTTCACCGCGGTCATCGTCGGAGGGTCCGGGAACAATCTGGGCGTCATGGTCGGGGCGCTCCTGGTGCCGGTGGCCTTCCTCGAGGCGACCCGCTTCGTGCCCCAGTTCGGGCCGCCCGGCCTCATCGATGCCCTGCAATGGATCATCGTCGGGGTACTCGCCCTGGTCTTCTTGTGGTTCTGGCCGCGGGGGGTGATCCCCGAGCGGCGACGGCGCTTCCCGCAGCCCGCCGAGGGCGAGGCGGAGGGCGCTGCCCGGCGCGCGCCGCTGTTCCTGCGGGCCGGCCGATGAGCGGCCCGGCCGGCCCGCTGCTCACCGTCCGTGATTTGCATCGCGAGTTCGGCGGTGTCCGGGCGGTGAACGGCGCGTCGTTTGACGTGCCGGCAGGCGGGATCACCGGCTTGATCGGGCCGAATGGCGCCGGGAAGTCGACCGTGCTCAACGTGATCGCCGGCTCGATCAAACCGACCTCCGGGCAGATCACCTACCGGGGGCAGGGCATCACCGGGCTTCCGCCCTACAAGCTGGCCCGTCGCGGCATCATCCGCACCTTCCAGCTGTCTAGCGAGTTCTCGCAGCTCACAGTGCTTGAGAACCTGCTGGTCGCAGCCCCCGGCCAGCGTGGCGAGACGTTGTGGCAGGCCGCGCTGGGCAAGCGGTACTGGCGGGCCCAGGAGCGTGCGGTGGTGAAACGCGCCCGCGAACTCCTGGCGCGTTTCGACATGACCGCGAAGGAAGACGACTACGCGGGGAACCTGAGCGGTGGACAGAAGCGCTTGCTCGAGCTGATGCGGGGGCTGATGGCCGAGCCCGCGCTGCTGCTGCTCGATGAGCCGATGGCCGGGGTGAACCCGTCCCTGGCCAGGCGGATCGAGCAGCACCTGCTCGACCTGTGCGGTGAGGGGCTCACCATGCTCATGGTCGAACACGAACTAGCGGTGGTGGAACGCTTGTGTGACCCGGTCATCGTGATGGCCCAGGGCCGCGTCATCGCTCAGGGGAGCATGGCCGATGTCCGCACCGACCGGGAGGTGCTCGATGCCTACCTCATCGGATAAGCCGGTGCCGGCCGCGACGCCTGACGCTCAGCCGGCTGGGCCGCCGGTGGCGGCCGGGACGCCTGGCGCCCCGGCGGCAGGCCCGCCGCAGCGGCCTTCTGCGGTCCTGCGGCTCGACGACGTCGCGGCAGGTTACGGGGCCGCGCCGATCGTGTCCGGCGTGAGCATCAGCGTCGGGTCAGGGGAAGTGGTCTCGGTCATCGGGCCGAACGGCGCGGGCAAGTCGACCTTGCTGAAGACGGTGACGGGCAGGCTCCCGGTCATGACCGGCACGATCACTTTCGGTGATCGAGATGTAACGAACATGCGCGGCAATTCCCTCGCCCGGATGGGCCTGGGTTTCGTCCCCCAGACCAGGGACGTGTTCGACACCCTGACGGTGGCCGAGAACCTGGAGATGGGTGGCTACCTGCTCAGCAAGTCGCAGATCGCCGCCCGGACCGACACCGTGATGTCGGTGTTCCCGGCGTTGGCGGGCATGCAGTCCCGGACCGCGAGCAAGCTGAGCGGCGGCGAGCGCAAAATGCTCGCGATGGCGCGGGTGCTGATGCTCGAGCCATCCGTGCTCGTGCTGGATGAGCCGACCTCCAACTTGTCGCCGGACCTGTCCCGGTCAGTCCTGCGGGACCAGGTGCGCCGTCTCGCGGACGCAGGCACGGCCGTGCTGCTGGTCGAGCAGAAGGCATTCGAGGCTCTCGGCGTGTCCGACTGGGCGTACATCCTGGTCGCCGGGCGGGTGGAGATTGCGGGCCCGGCGGGTGAGATCGTGGCGCGCCCGGACATCCGCGAGGTCTTCCTCGGCCGGTCCTCGAATGCTGATGATGCGGCCGGGGGATGATGATGGGGTCATGACCAGGGGGGCAGACCACGCCGGCCCGGCTCCGGGCCTGGAGGGCGGATCCGGCGACGCGAACGGGGGATCCGGCCCCGGGGACAGCGGGGACGAGGGGCGGGCGGCGCCGAGGACCGCGCGCAGCTACGTCAGCAAGAGCGACATGGTCACCGACGCGCTCAGGGAGCTCATCACCGACGGCCAGATCTCGCCCGGCACCCCGCTTCGCCAGCGCCAGCTGGCGGAACAGTTCGACGTGAGTTACACCCCGGTGCGGGAGGCGCTGCGCCGCCTCGAATCGGAAGGCCTCGTGGTTACGGACGTGCACCGCGGGGCTTCGGTGGCGCAGGCGGAATCCGACGCGCTCGAGGAGAACTTCCGGATCCTGGCTGCCCTGGAGTCGCTCGCCGGCAGCCTCGCCGTATCCAAGATGACTGATGACGACATGGCCGAGATCGAAGACCTCTACCAGCAGGTGGCGGCCTGCGAGCCGGATGACGGCCACCTCGCCGAGCTGAACCGGCGTTTTCATTTCCGTGTCTATGAATGCGCCCGGTCACCGATGCTGCTCCTGCTCATGCGGCTGCTCTGGCGGTCGTTCTCCCACGGGCCGCAGCACGGCCGGCCCCACGAGGAGTCGGTCGAACAGCACGCCCGCCTGCTGGCAGCGCTCAAGGACCGTGACGAGGTGCAGGTCGCGGCCATCATCCGGAGTCACGTGCTGGGCAGCATCCCGTACTTGCCGCGGCCGCGGCAGCGCCGCCATCCGGAGTGACAACCGCGGCCCAGACCGGCTGCGGTCCGCCGCAGCCAGGTTTCCCTCACGGGGGAGTCATTCATCGTCCTGGCCGGCCGGGGCCGCCGCGGCCGCCTTCACCCGGCGCTGCGAGCGGATAACAGAAACCACGCTCAGCGCCACGATCCCGATCGTGAACCACCAGCTGTAGTGGGAGATGGTGGTGGCCGCGACGACCGCGTGGTGCCCAAGCGCGTACCCGAGCCCCGTGAGAAGGCCGGCCCACAGCAGCACGCCGATCAGATCCAGGATGAGGAACGTGACGAGCCTCATCCCGGCCCAGCCAGCGACGACAAAGATGATCGCCCTGGGAATGGGGAGGAAGGAGCTGGCCACCACAGCCGGCCAGGTGACCTTGCGGCCGGCCCGCTGCACGCGCGCCATGTGCCTGGTCACGCGCCGGCTCCCGGGCAGGGCCATGATGAACCGCTCGCCCCACAGCCGCCCCGCCCACCAGTACAAGGCGTCGAACTTCATCAGTCCGGGAATCGCGGCGAGTACAACCACGGCCAGCGTGCCATGCCCGGCCCGGGCGAACGCGGCGGCCGAGATGATGGATTCGATGCTGCCATTCAGCAGTTCAGCCACGACCGGGTGAGTGCCGATCAGCGACACCCGCAACGGCAGCAGGACCCAGTAGAACAAGCCGCTGAGCACGATGCCGAGCCAGCAGAGGATGTCGGCTGCCCGCGGCTTCCCGGTCCAGGGCAGCCGCGGATCGGTCTCCGGGCCCGTCTTCACGGGCGCGGTTGCCGGAGCGGCGGCCGCGTGTTCCGCAGCCTGGGCGGATTCCGCCCCGGGGACGGTCATGAGGCCAAACTCCCTGACGTGGGCGCACCCCTGCGCGGCAGCTACCCGGACCAGGCATGGACTTACCCAGCCTGCGGGCACAGCGTAGCCGCTGCGCTGGCGTTGCACGACGAGACCGGCGGCTTGCGGTACGTGTCCGCCCGCGAGCAGGGCGCCGGATTTCCAGGCGGCAGGCTGACCGCCGGCCACCTGACGCGGCCTCAGCGCAGCTGGGCAAGTCACTCTCGTAGCCGCGGCGATGTCCGCCGGCCCGGCGTACCTGCGATGAGTTTCCCGGCTGTTCGCCGTCTGAGTCCGTGAACGGACGAGGCAGGGACGCGGTTACAGGAGGCGATCATGAAGGATGAGCCCGGGAATGGGGCCTTGCCGTCCGCCGGCGGCACTAGCGTCCCTGCGCGGCCTGCGGTAGTGGACCGGGCCGCCTGGCAGGCGCAACTGGATGGTCTGCTGGCCCGGGAGAAAGCCCACACGCGGGAAGGGGACGCGATCGCAGCGGCTCGCAGGCGGCTGCCGATGGTCGAGATGGACCCCGTCATCCCGCTGACCGGCGAGCACGGTCCGGTCCCGCTGCTGGAGGTGTTCGAGGGCCGCCGCCAGCTGATCGTGTATTTCCACATGTGGCACACCGGCCAGCCCGCCCAGGCCCAGTGCGAGGGATGCACCTTCTTCAACGGGCAGGTCCGCGAGCTGTCCTACCTGCATTCACGTGACGTCACCTACGCCACGTTCTGCGAGGGCCCCTACGGCGAGAGCATTGCCTACCGCGACTTCATGGGGTGGGATGTGCCCTGGTACTCAGCGGAAGACTCCGCCAGCGCGCTGCTCGCCGGACGCTGGTTCGGCATGCAGGTGTGCTACCTGCGCCAGGGTGAGCAGGTGTTCGAGACCTACTGGAGCAGCGGTCGCGCCGCGGAGGCGCTGTCACCCACGTACGGGCTGCTCGACATGACGGCGTACGGTCGGCAGGAGACCTGGGAGGACTCTCCTCCCGGCTGGCCGCAGCCGTTCGAAACCCGGGGTGAACAGTTCCGCACCACCGGGCGCCCCACCGCCCAGTGGTCGCGGCTGGCCGCTGGACGCTCTGACGACTTGGGCACCGCCAGCACCACCCCCGAAAGGCAGCCGTGACTCATGTACCACGTGAACGCAGGGAACCTGCCGGGCAATGACATCGCCCGCACCTTCGAGGGTGGCACGCACGGCCCATCGTCGGTGTCGTTCTTTCTTGTCCACAACGAGCCCGGCCAGGGACCCAAAATGCACGACCACCCGTACGACGAGACCTTCATCATCCTGGAGGGCCACGTTCTGGTCATGGTCGGCGACGAGACTGTCGAGGGCGGCCCGGGCGACATTGTCATCGGCCCTCCTGGCATCCCGCACGGCTTCAGGAACCTCGGCCCCGGCCGCGCCCGGCTGGTTTGCATCCATGCCGCACCGGCCATGCAGACCAGGTTCCTCGAATGAATTCGTGACCCAGCCGCCATCTGGCTGGCAGTGCCGTCAGTGCTTGCGGGCGACGCCCCCGTAGGCCGATGCTGCTCCGACCGGGGCGAGGTCCGCGGGGCCTGGCCGCCAGGTATGCACGTAGACGAGGCCCGGAGGGACCAGCTCCAGCCCGGTGAAGAACCTGGCCACCTCGTCCCGGGTGCGGAGGGTCTGCGGAGTAGACACGCGCTCGTTGTAGCGTTTCTGCGCTTCGGCCTGCCCGGGATGGATGTCACTCGCCGGATGGGAGATCACCAGGTAGCTGCCCGGCGCCAGCGTATCCATCAGCTCGGTCACGATCCGGTATGGATCCTCGTCGTCCTGGACGAGGTGCAGGATTCCCAGCAGCATCAGGGCCGTCGGCTGGGCCAGATCCAGCGTCTGAGCTGCCGCCCGCACGATAGGGATCGGGTCGCGCACATCGCCGTGGACGTACTGGGTGGAACCCTGCGGGCCGCTGGCCAGCAGCGCCCGTGCGTGGGCGAGCACGATGGGGTCGTTATCGACATAGACGATCCGCGCGTCCGGCGCGGCCGCCTGCGCGACCTGGTGGGTGTTGTTCGCCGACGGAATGCCGGTGCCGATATCGAGGAATTGCCGGATTCCCGCTTCGCCGGCCAGGTAGCGGACCGCCCGGGCCAGGAACGCCCGATTCGCCCGGACCCGGAATCGCAGGCCGGGCGTGACAGCCAGCACCCGCTCAGCTGCCTCGCGGTCGGCTGCGTAGTTGTCCTTGCCGCCGAGCCAGTAGTCGTAGACGCGGGCCGGGTGCGCGACGGTGGTATCGATCTTGGCTGGCTGGCCGGCCGCAGCGGATCCAGGCCGCTCCCCTGATCTGTCTTCAGCCACGGCGCGTCCTCTCCGACAGCGGCAACCGTCCGCGGCCCGCCCGACCGCGAACACGAGAATACGCCCGCCCGCCAGGGCCTGGTCATGCTGCCGGGTGGCCGGCCGGGCTGGGCACACGAGCGTCTGGAGTCCGGGCGTGGCTCGGCTCCCTGTCCTAGCGAGGCCGTTCCTGGCCCGGTTCATCCCGGGCCGCCCGTCGTCTCGGCGTTGCCCTGGTCGTCATCGCCACAGCTCAGTTCATGGTGGTGCGCGATGTCACCAGTGCATGCCCGGAACTGGTCGCAGCGGCAGCGACCAGTTCCGCTGGCTGCCGGGGTCAGTACCGGTCAGGACCAAGAGATGATGAGGAGGGAGGTGGCCGATGTCGGCAGAACTTCTCCAGCGGGCGCGCGCCGGTGACCGGGATGCGTTCAGCGCCCTGGTCGAGCCGCACCGCCGCGAACTACAGGTGCACTGCTATCGCATGCTCGGCTCGTTTCAGGACGCCGAGGACGCGCTGCAGGAGACGCTCCTGGCCGCATGGCTCGGCCTGGACGGGTTCGAGGGGCGTGCGTCGGTGCGCACCTGGCTGTACCGCATCGCGACCAACCGGTGCCTCAACCAGTTGCGATCTTCCGGCCGGCGTCCGGTGACGGCGGCACCCCTGCCGGTGACGCCGCCGGAGCCGACCCGGCTGGGTGAGGTGCCGTGGCTGCAGCCCTATCCCGACGTGCTGCTGGAGGGGCTCTCTGATCAGGCGCCCGGGCCCGAGGCCCGCTACGAGTCCCGCGAGGCGATCTCACTGGCGTTCGTCACCGCCGTCCAGCTACTGCCGCCGAACCAGCGCGCCGTGCTGCTGCTGCGTGACGTGCTCGGATACCGGGCCAGCGAGACCGCCGAGCTGCTCGGGCTCAGCGAGGACGCGGTGACCGGGGCACTCAAACGCGCCCGCGCGACGATGGACACGACCCGCACGTCCGACCCGCCTCCGCCCGCACCCGATTCGCCGGAGGAGCGCGGGCTGCTCGACCGGTTCGTCGCGGCGTTCACCGAGCTGGATATCGACGCGCTGATCGCGCTGATGACCGATGACGCATGGGTGCGGATGCCGCCCTTGCCGTTCGAGTACCGCGGGACCCAGGCCGCGCGCCGCTTCTTCACCGCGCTCAGCGCGCATCGGCGGGGAATCGCGCGGATGGTGCCTGTCCGGGCGAACGGGCAGCCCGCGTGGGGCGAGTACCGTCGTGATCCCACCACCGGTGTCCTGCACGTCACGGGCATCGAGGTGGTCGGCCTCGCTGGTGACCGGATCAGCGAGATCATCCGCTTCGAGGCGACGCTCGCGCCATATTTCGGCTTGCCCCGGACACTCGGCTAGTTCGAGCGCGCTTACCCGCTACGGGAACTGATCCCGAGGCCGGCCCGGCACGTTCCTGCGCGTCTGCCCGGTTGCCAGCGCGACCACACGTGCCCTCAGCTTTTCGCAGCTGATCGGCTGCCGGACCCGATCCTGCTGCCACGCTCCCGAAGGTCAAAAGGGCCCGGCTGCTCCTCAGCGATCAGGACTCATGACCTAGCAGCACACTCACGGCCGCCTCGTACAGCGTGATCAGGCCGGCCTGGACCTGTGGCCCGTGGAACTGAGGATTCCAGGCCAGGTCGGCCAGGGAGTCGCTGATGGCGAACGCCGAGGAGACATGCAGGCCCCTGACCTGGGCGACCGCGAACAGTGCAGCGGCTTCCATTTCCACGCAGAGCACTCCTTCCGCCTGGTAGCGGCGAGCCTCGGCGACCGTTTCCCGGTAGGGCGTGTCGATCGTCCAGGAAGTCCCGGCCCGGAACCGGACACCGGCCTGCCCCAGCGCTGCTCCCAGGGCAGCGCTCATGGCCGCCTCCGCCGTGGCCAGCCTCGCCGGCGGCAGGTAATGATGAGAGACGCCCTCGTCCCGGATGGCGGCCTCGCAGAGCACCAGATCGCCGATGTCCAGGTTGCGCTGCAGGCTCCCCGCGGTGCCGACGGAGACGAAGGCCGATGTGCCCATCGCCGCCAGTTCCTCTAGCGCCGCAGCCGCCGCCGGCGCTCCGATCCCGAACTGGCCGAGCAGCCCGACTCGGCCGCCGGTGCTCGGCAGGAGCAGGAGCCTGTGCAGGGCGCCCTGGCGCTCCGGTGACTTCAGCCCTTCGGCCTGCAGCACATGGTTATAGAGAGACCGCTGGTAGCACAGCACCACGCCGGCGGGGGGATGGTAACTGTCCAGGGCGCCGGCCCGCCGCAGATAGGCGGCGAAATCGGCGGGCGTGAACATCGCTTCCTCGGCGTGCTTGCCCGCGAAGTTCGGATAACTGGCCGACGACACGAACGCCGATCCTACGAGACGCCATGCTTGTGCAGCCCTGCACGCCAAGGGGATGCCGTGAAATCCGTTAGCGAATCGTCGCCTCCGGTCACCGGAAGCCCAGAGCAGCGCGCTGAGCGATCTTGAACGCGGCCGCTTAGGGCCGAGGTGGCCCTTGGGTGGCGGCCGTCTCGCCGTGGAGGGCAAGCCGGCAGGCCCAGATTGCGCAGCTACATGATCACGGTGTCTGGGCCGTTGACGAGCAGGGCCTGCCCGTCGCGCAGGGTCCGGTGAGCGATGCGCTCGGCGCGGTACCGGGCCACGACCAGCTCAATCGCGGCCGTCTCGGGATGCCCCGGTGACTGGTAGTGGGGGACGAACGCCTCATGGAGCAGCGCCAGCCCGTCCCACAGCGGCTGCGAGCCGTACATCCGCGTGACCGCGCCAGCGTCGTCCACCAGTTCAAGGCCCCGCAGGCTCGGCGACAGAACGCACGCTCCTGCGCTGTATCCGGCATAGACCAGCGCGTCCGCGGCCAGCAGATCACGAAACACGGTGTCGGCGCCGCTGCGGGAAAGCGCATAGCGGAGCATGAAGACGTTGCCGCCACGCAGCCAGGCCAGGCCAACCCCGGCCAGATCGTGGCGCAGGCGCTGCTCCTGGTCGAAGTAGCCGCGCAGGTCAAGCTCGGCGGCGTCGAAGCCGAGATCGGCCAGCGCGGCCAGCTCCAGCTCGGTCCCGGACCGGCGCACATCTGGCGGCGCGTCGTCCATGGCGTTGGCGATCACCACCGCGCGGCGGCCGTCGTTGCCGACCAGGTCTGCCAGGTGCTCCGGATGATCGCCCAGCCGAAACGAGGACAAGTACAGCCGCACAGCCGACCTCCCACCCGACCCGCCGGTCGCAGGGCAACTTACGCCCATGCCGCGGAGCGGCAGGCGCAGGCGCCCCGATGGGTCGTTACGGGGATGGGCCTGGTGCCTGCCCTCGCTGGCCCGTCCGGCGTCCGGAGCACTCCGGGGCAGTGGTGGCAGGAGAGCTTCGACGGTGACTGCGGTCCCGAAGGGGCGACCTCGCAGATGATGTCGCCGATCTGGTTGCTGACCTGGAAGCCGGGCGGCAGGCCTGGCAGCTTCCTTGCATACAGTGGCTGTACTTCTCCGGCATGCGATTGAAGGGACGTACACGCCCGTGGGTCACACGGCCACGCAGCAGCCCGGTTCCGGCGGCCTGACAGCGACCGAGCACCGCCTGGGCAACGGTCTGCGCCTCGTGCTCTCTGAGGACCACCTGACTCCGGTCGCGGCGGTCTGCCTCTGGTATGACGTCGGCTCGCGGCAGGAGGTCAGGGGGCATACGGGCCTGGCTCACCTGTTCGAGCACCTCATGTTCCAGGGTTCGGCGCAGGTCAGAGGAAACGGCCACTTCGAGCTGGTCCAGGGCGCAGGCGGTTCCCTCAACGGTTCCACGAGCTTCGAGCGCACCAACTACTTCGAGACCATGCCCGCACACCAGCTGGAGCTGGCGCTCTGGCTGGAGGCGGACCGCATGGGCTCGCTGCTGGCCGCGCTCGACGAGGAGTCGTTGGAGAACCAGCGAGACGTGGTCAAGAACGAGCGCCGGCAGCGCTATGACAACGTGCCCTACGGCACCGCGTTCGAGCGGATGACCGCGCTGGCCTTCCCCGAGGGGCACCCGTACCACCACACTCCCATTGGCTCCATGGCCGATCTGGACGCGGTGACGCTGGACGACGCGCGGGCGTTCTTCCGCGCGAACTACGCGCCGAACAATGCGGTCCTGGCGGTCGTCGGCGACATCGACCCGGAGCAGACGCGTCGATGGGTCGAGAAGTACTTCGGCTCCATCCCCTCCCACGACGGCAAGGTGCCGCCCCGCGACGGCACGCTCCCCGGCATCATCGGCGCGGAGCGGCGTGCGGAGATCCAGGAGGAGGTCCCGGCGCGCGCGCTGATGGCCGCCTACCGGATGCCACCCGACGGCACGCGTGAGTGCGACGCGGCCGAAGTGGCGCTCACGGTGCTCGGTGACGGCATGTCGTCCCGGCTCTACAACCGGCTGGTGCGGCGCGACCGCACCGCCATCACCGCGGGCTTCGGTCTGCTGCGCCTGGCGGGTGCCCCCTCGCTGGGCTGGCTGGACGTGAAGGCCTCCGGGGACGCCGGAATCCCGCAGGTCGAGGCGGCCGTTGACGACGAGCTGGCGCGGCTGGGCGCGCAGGCGCCGGCGGCGGAGGAGATGGAGCGGGCGCAGGCCCTGGTGGAACGCGGATGGCTGGACCGGCTAAGTACGGCCGCGGGCCGGGCTGACGCCCTGTGCCGGTACACGGTGCTGTTCGGTGAGCCACAGCTCGCGTTCACCGCCATCAACCGGATCCTGGACATCACCGCCGAGGAGGTCCGGGCGATCGCCGCGGCGCGGCTTCGCCCCGACAATCGTGCCGTCCTGGTCTACGACCAGGTGACCGCCGAAGCCACGGCCGACACGGCGGCCGGCGAGGCCAGTGCCGCCGGGGAGAACGGCAAGCCGGAAGGAGCCGGGCGGTGACGGACGCAGCCGTGACCATGGACTTCCACCCACAGCCGGCCTCAGGGCCGCCGAAGCCCTGGGCGTTTCCCGCGCCCGAGCGCGACGGCCTCGGCAACGGGCTGACCGTGCTGCGCTGCCACCGGCCGGGGCAGCAGGTGGTGGCGGTGGAGATCTGCCTGGACATGCCGCTCGACGTCGAGCCCGACGGGCTCGACGGGATCGCCACGATCATGGCCGACGCGCTGTCTCAGGGCACCGGCAAGCACACCGCTGAGGAGTTCGCCGCCGAGCTGGAGCGCTGCGGCGCGACACTCGACGCAGGCGCCGACTACCTGGGCGCGCGCGTCTCGCTGGAGGTTCCCGTCTCCCGCCTGGCCAGGGCGCTGGGGCTGCTCGCCGAGGCGCTGCGCGCGCCCGCGTTCACCGGCAGCGAGATCGAGCGGCTGGTGCGCAACCGTCTCGACGAGATTCCGCTCGAGCTGGCCAACCCCGGGCGGCGCGCAGCCAAGCAGCTGTCTCAGGAGCTGTTCCCGGCGTCCGCCCGGCTGTCCCGGCCGCGCAGGGGCACCGAGGACACCGTCGCGCGGATCGACGCGGCGGGTGTGCGCGCGCTGTACCAGGCTCACGTGCGGCCGGCCACGGCGACCGCGGTCATCGTGGGCGACCTGGCCGGTGTCGACCTCGACGCGGTGCTCGCCGGCACGCTCGGCGGATGGGCCGGCGACGCGGCCGAGCCGCTGCCCACGCCGCGGGTGACCGCCGACGACACCGGCCGGGTGGTGATTGTGGACCGGCCTGGCGCCGTCCAGACGCAGCTGCTCATCGGGCGGATCGGCCCGGACCGGCACGACCCGGCATGGCCGGCCCTGGTGCTCGGCACCTACTGCCTGGGCGGCACGCTCACCTCACGGCTGGACCGGGTTCTGCGCGAGGAGAAGGGCTACACCTACGGGGTACGGGCCTTCGCGCAGGTGCTGCGGTCGGCGGCGCCGCATGTCCCGGACGGTGCGACGGGTGCGTCCGTGCTCGCCATCAGCGGTTCCGTGGACACGGCGTCCACCGGCCCCGCGCTAGATGACCTGCGGGCGGTGCTGCGAACCCTCGCCGAGGAAGGACTGACCGAGACGGAGCGCGATACGGCAGTGCAGAACCTGGTGGGTGTCGCGCCGCTGGAGTACGAGAGGGCAGCGTCGGTCGCCGGCACGCTGGCGGATCAGGTGCAACAGCACCTGCCTGACGACTACCAGGCGCAGCTGTACGCCCGCCTGGCCGGGACGGGTACCGCCGAGGCAACCGCCGCTGTCATCGCGGCGTTCCCGGAGAGCCGCCTCGTCACGATCCTGGTCGGCGACGCATCCCAGATCGAGGCCCCGGTGCAGGCTCTCGGAATCGGCGATGTCGAGGTAGTCACCGGCTGACCCTCCGGACCCGGCCGCCCACCGGGGACCCTTACACCGCCAACGACCGCCGTACCGCAGGACGCCCGGTGCGCGCTGGATGAGAGCCGTCAGCGGCTGGCGCACATGCGCACGCGTCACCTGCCGCCCGGCGCGACGCTTGTATCCGTCATCTGCTATCCGTCATCCGCGGTATCCGGGTTGGACACCTCGCTGAAGACCTACTAATTTGATCAGCAAGAAAGGAAACTGGCTTGTGGTTACCCCGGCGAACCCGCCCTCGGCCAGCCGGCGGATCCGGCTGATGCTGGCCCGCGCCAATTGCGGTCCCGGAGCAGCTGGGACGATGATGAACAGGCGCGGCGCCGCCGTTGGGGCGACACAGTACGGGGGGGATAGGTCCTGCGAGCCTGCGGGGATCCGTACCCGCCCGGGTCCAGCCGGAGTTGCCCAGGGCCCGGCTGTGATACCGGAACCTCAGCGAAGTGTGCTTCGTATGTGCTAAACCCAGCCTCGCGGCAGGCAAAGCGGCTGGCGGTAATGAAAACAGAGAACGGAATTCGAAGGAGAAACATGGCTCTCGCGATTGGGGACATCGCCCCGGACTTCACCGCCGACACGACTGAGGGGCCGATCAGCTTCCACGAGTGGATCGGTGACTCGTGGGCGGTCCTGTTCTCGCACCCGAAGGACTTCACGCCTGTCTGCACGACCGAGCTCGGCTATATGGCCAAGATCAAACCCGAGTTCGACAGGCGGAACGTGAAGATCATCGGGCTCTCGGTCGAACCCGACGGGGAAGCACGAGCAGTGGGCGAGCGATATCCAGGAGACACAGGGAGTCGCGCCCAACTATCCCATCATCGGCGACGGTGACTTCAATGTCTCGAAGCTGTACGGGATGCTGCCGGCCAGCACCACGGGCGACCCGGCGAACCGGACGCCAGCCGACAACCAGACGGTTCGCAACGTGTTTGTCGTCGGCCCGGACAAGAAGGTGAAGCTGATCCTCGTCTACCCGATGACGACGGGCCGCAACTTCGACGAGGTTCTCCGGGTCATCGACTCGCTCCAGCTGACGGCCAAACACCGGGTCGCCACGCCGGTCAACTGGAAGTCGGGCGAGGATGTGATCATCGCCGGCTCCGTTTCGGATGATGAGGCGAAGACGATCTATCCGGAGGGATGGAAGGCACCCCGGCCCTACATCCGCATCGTGCCCCAGCCGCGCTGAGCCCAGCCGCGCTGAGCCCCAGCCGCCCGGAGCCCCAGCCGCCCGGAGCCCCAGCCGCCCGGAGCCCCAGCCGCCCGGAGCCCCAGCCGCGGCTGCGGCTGGGGCGGGGCGGCGTGGAGGCGGAAGGCGCAGACACGCTGACGGACCTGATCCAGGCCGGGGTCTGTGATCTCGGTGCCACCACGCTGCCACGAAGGTCAGAGCGGCCCGGCCGCCTTCCGGTGATCGAGCTCTCCGGCCGGCCGCTCCCTCGAAGTCACGGGGCTCGGTCGAGCCCGTCGAGCCCGTCGAGTCCATCGCGGACATCGTTGGTGCCGGCTGGGTGATGGCTGCTTTCTGATCCGGTCTCGTGCGCTCGGTGGTCATGGGGTGCCTGGTGTGAGTAGGTCGAGCAGGAGACCGAGGTGCTCGACCCAGCCGTGAAAGTGCGAGGCTTCCTTCCCGGCGGGGAGGCCGGTATGGATGAGGTCCACGACGGTCTCGTCGCCGTCGGCGGTGAGAGGATCTCCACCTGCGACGACCCAGGGGGCACCTGGTCGGAGCCGGGGATGCCCCAGGTGAACACAAGCTGACCCCTAAAGGGCTGGCAACCGGGGAGCGGAGCGTCGAAGCAGCGGCCAGCCTGATCTACGCCCCCGGCGTGCATGCAACGAACAACGACCTCGTCCGCAAGGCCGACAACGTCGGCGGCTCGCAGCTTTCCCACTACTTCCCGGATAAGGAGAGCCTCGTCCGGGCCGTCATCGCCTGGCGCGCCGACTCGATGATGGGGCTACGAGAATCCCCTTCCGCCTGGGCCCCTCGACAGCCTTGAAGCACTCCGGGCATGGGCCGACTCCTACATCGATCGCGAGGATGTCCGTGAAGGCGGATGCAGCTTCGGCTCGCTGGCCGGCGAGATCATGAAAACCGACCCCGGCCTCCACGACGAGATCGCCGCCGGGTCCGACCGCTGGAAGGAGGCGTTCCACTCCGGGCTCCAGGCCATGCAAGACCGTCATGACTTGTGGCGCGACGCAGACCCCGGCCACCTGGCCTACGTGCTCATGGCCGCGTTCCAAGGCGGCATGCTGATCACTCAGGCGGCTCGCGATATCGCTCCGCTGCGTAACGCCCTGTACGGGGCGATTGCCCCGTCGAGTCATACGTCCCGCGCCGCGCATCCCGCCGTGCCCAGTACGGCAGCAACCATTCGGGCTCGCACGACATCGGCATCCCAGCAGGCCTGGCTTCCATGTGCTATCCGTCCCGGATCGGATCGTCCGCATGGTCGGCGATCGTCCAGCAGTTCTGCGGGGCAGTCCGGCCAGCACCCCCAGGCGCTGGCGGACGCCTGCCCTCCCGCTGGGCCGCTCAGCGGCGAACCTGGTAGCGCAGGTGCAGCACCCGGTCGCCCCGGATGACCACGTCGGGATCTTCCAGCAGGTGCTGGCCGTCAACCGGCCCGAAGTACCGCTTGCCGGAGCCGAACACCACCGGCACGACATCCATCGCTACCTCATCTATCAAACCGAGCGCGAGAGCTTGCCCACCGACGTCTCCCGCGGCCACCGCGACGATGCGCTCACCAGCCAGCGCCTTCGCCTTCGCGATCGCCGCTGCCACATCGCCGGCGAAGTGGTATGACACCTCCGGGTGCCAGCCGTCCGGGCTGGGCCGGTGCGACACCACGACCACGTGCTCGCCGGCCGGTGGCTTGCCCTCCCAGCCGTTGGTCAGGTCGAACAGGTGCCGCCCGATCACCATTGACCCGATGCTGTCCCACATCGGGCGGACGTAGCCAGCCGATGCCCGCGACACCTTGAACGAGCCACCGTCAACCAGCTCGGCATCGCCGTTGAAATACCAATCGAACAGCGGGCCCACGTCATCATTGTCGCCAGCGATGTAGCCATCTACCGACACCACGTTGTGCATCACCACGGTGCTCATCACGTCTCCCTCGATCTGCGGTTCCGGTAGCCCACTGTTGACGATCACCGCGCATCACACTCATCGCGGTCGTCTGGCCGGGACGACGCCCGACCGACCGCACCGATTCAGTCGGCAGGCCGGGGACTGACGCAAGGCAGGGGCATGTCGCCGCCGCATGAGACCATGCGGTCAGAGGTCCAGGGTGAGCGTCAATGGGCCCCGGCGTTACGCTGTTGGTAGGTTGCGCTGGCCGGGAGGCGCTGGTGACCGAAGGACCTGGAGAGCGTGGGGCAGCGGGCGCGATGGGCAGTGGCCGCCTCCGGGCCTCCGACGCAGACCGCGAGCAGGTGATCGACACCCTCAAGGCCGCGTTCGTGCAGGGCTGGCTGACCAGGGACCAGCTCGGCGTGCGGGCGGGCCAGGCGCTGGTATCCAGGACCTATGCGGAGCTGGCGGTAGCCACCGATGGCATCCCGGCCAGGCCGATCGGCGTCGTGGGGCCACCAGCGTTCCCAGTGGGACGCGTCCGCAAGCCGGTGAGCAAGAAGGTGGCTGCGTGGGCGGCGTGCATGATCATTCCGGCAATGCTGGGAGCCGCTTTCCTTACCTATTACGGCGGATTCTTCGTCCTGTTCTTGCTCGCCTTTACCGGGTTGACGGTGACATCCAAACGCTGATGCCGGGCTTGGGACCAGAAGCGCTCCCGAGCGATCTCACACCGACGTTCCCAGGATCACCCGCTCGTGCGTGGTGTGTAACTGCCCGGACACGCGGCCACTGGGCAGCAGCGGGCTCTCAGGGCTGCCCGGAGTCAGCTGTTGCGGTGCTCGCGAGCATAGGCGTCCAGCCGCTTCAGCTCGTCGGCATAGATGCCGCGCATGACCCGCGGCGCGAAGAGGCGCTCGAAGAAGCCGCCGATCCCGCCTGCGCCCTCCCAGGCCGTGGAGATCTGCACGAGTGACATGCTGCCCTGGGCCGTGACGGTGGTCGTCGTGACCATGCTCGAGTTCGTGTCGGACTCGGTGAGGATACGCCCGGGCTCAGGCTCGGCGACCTTCATCTGGTACTGGCGGGCGCGGCCGGCCGCGGTGACTGTGAACCGCGTGATAGTGCCCTCGCCCACCCCGCCCGACTCGACCCGGAAATTGGAGAACGCCGGTGGCAGGAAATGCGGATGGTGCTCTCGCATGTCCGCGATATAGCCGTACACGGCGCCCGCTGGCGCATCCACTGTGCGCTCAGCGGAGACAAGAATCGTTCGCATGCAGTCTGGTCTACCACCACCGGCCAGCAGCGCTCGCCTACCGAACTCCGGTCTGCGGAGCGCTCGGTCATGCCGCAGCGGACACAGAGCGCGCAGCTGGTCTTTCAACGCGTACACGTGACGGTTCCCTCCGTGCCGTCTGCGTGTGACGTCGCTTATAGCCTCAGGGAATGCGCGCTGAAGATGTGATCACGGCCGTGGATGCGCTGGAGGGGGCTGGGGTGCGTTAGGGGTCGGCGGGGGTTGGGGTGTGGTGGCGCTGGCTGGCCGGCAGACCAGAAAGCACCGCGTCTTGATATCGCTGTGGACGCAGAGGATCTGCCCGCTTGCCTCACGGTTCTCAGCGATCTGGGTTATGTAGCAGAAATAGACGCGTGCCGTCCAGGCCGACCACTCACTCAGGGCGTGACTCGGGTTCGTGCTGCTCGTACGGCTATAGCGAGTTCGCGCACGCCGGCGCGGATCGCGTGTTCGGGCATCTGCCCGTAGCCGAGTAGGAGGGTCGGCGGGCGGCTGCGGGCGCCGGGTCGGTAGTCGCTCATCGTCTCGAGCTCGACGCTCCGGTGATTTGCCTCCTCGCGGATGGCCTGCTCGCTGTCGCTGCCGGGCAGCTGGAGGGCAACGTGCAGCCCGGCGGCGACACCGCCAACAGCGGCTTCCGGGAGAGCTATGGTGAGCGCCTCAACGAGCGCGTCACGCCGGCCGCGGTAGCGGGCTCGCATGCGCCGCAGATGGCGGTCGAGTTCGCCGCGGGTCAGGAAGTCGGCGAGCGCGTGCTGCTCGATTCGGGAGGTCCCCCGGTCGGCGAGGAGCTTCTCGTAGGTGACGGCCTCAAGCAGGGAGGGCGGCACGACCAGCCAGCCGATCCGGAGCGCGGGCGCCAGCGTCTTGCTGGCCGAGCCAGCGTAGACAACCCGGCCGGGGTCGAGGCCTTGGAGCGCCCCGATCGCAGCGCGGTCGAAGCGGTACTCCGCGTCATAGTCGTCCTCGATCGCGATTGCGTCACGCGCGCGCAGCCACGCCAGCAGGGCCGTGCGTCGCCCGCCGCTGAGCACGACGCCGGTCGGATGCTGGTGGGCTGGCGTCAACACAACTGCGTCGGCATCGGCGCGGTCGAGATCGTTGACCTGAGTCCCGGCTTCATCGACTCCGATCGCGATCGGTGCCAGGCCGGCGTGCGCGATGATCAGCCGGTCTTGGGGATTGCTCGGGTCCTCCAACGCCATCCGCTTCGCGCCGGCCGCCGCGAGGGCGCGACACACCAGCCCCAGGCCTTGCGTGTAGCCGCTGGTGATGATGATGTGCCCGGGATCTGCCACGACGCCACGCACCCGGCCGAGGTAGTCGGCCAGAGCGCAGCGCAGCGCCTCGACCCCTCGGGGATCACCGTAGCCGAGATCGGCGGTAGTGATCGTCGCGAGCGCCTCCCGCAACGAACGGAGCCACGCTGCCCGCGGGAACGCCGAGACGTCCGGCACGCTGGGACGAAAGTCGAACCGGGCGCGCGGTGCGGGCCGCGGCGCGACGGCCTCCGGTTCACTCGCGAGCACAGGTGCCGCCGAGACACGCGGGCGGGCTCCCTGGCGCAGGCTGAGATAGCCCTCGGCAGCGAGCTGCGCATAGGCGTCCACCACGACTCGCCGTGAAACGGTGATCTGGCGGGCCAGGTCACGGGTCGATGGCAGGGCCGCCCCTGGCCTAAGGGCGCCGTCTCGGATCGCGTGCCGAAGCTGGTCCTCGATCTGCGCTCCCAGGGTCCGGGAACCATCGCGGTCCACCGCGACCAGTAGCTCTACCGGCTGACTGGTCTCGTTTATTGCCATCATTGTGGACCCTCTTTCTATACCAGTGAGACCTTAGCATCGGCTTATGAACTCGATCGCCTCCTCACCCGGCGCCCAACGCCTGTTCGCGGCCTCGATCGTCGCGAGGTTGCCGCTGGCGATGCTCAGTATCGGACTACTGGTCCATGCGCAGCAGCTGACCGGCTCGTTTGCTCAGGCCGGCGTGGTCACCGGCGCCTACGCGATCGCGCTCGGCGTCGGCGGGCCGCTGCTCGGGCACCTCGTTGATCGCCGCGGGCAGACGACGGTGCTGCTGGCCAGCGCCAGCGTCGCCTCTGCGCTGCTGGTCATAATCGCCTTGCTGCCGGCGCACGCTCCCCTCGGCTTCCTTGTCGCGCTCGCAGCCGGCATCGGGCTGGCCGAGCCGCCGGTCGGCGCCTGCCTGCGAACCCAGCTCCCAGCCCTTCTGTCCAATCCCAGCGCCATCCGCAGCGCCTACGCGCTCGAGGCGTCGCTCGTCGAGCTGACGTACATCTTCGGGCCGCCCCTCGCGCTCTGCGTCGGCGCGCTTTGGTCCAGCGGCGCGGCGCTCGCGGGCGCAGGCCTCGTCCTGCTGGCTTCAACCGCCGCGTTCGCCGCGCAACCGGCGTCACGCAGCTGGCAGCCGGCCCCGGCCGATCGGACGTCCCGGGGAGGGTCGCTTCGCACGCCGGCAATGCGGACGCTGGTGATCGTCCTGTTCGCGGTCGGCCTGCTGCTCGGCGCCGACGAGGTCGCCGTCATCGCGGCCGCAAAGGTGCTTCACAGCACCATGGGCGGCGCCCCGCTATTTGCGGTTTGGGGCGCCGGGTCGTTCATCGGCGGGCTGCTCGTCGCCCGGCTCGGTGGCGGAGCACGCAATGCCGCTGGGCTTGCCATCCTGCTCGGTGCGCTGACCGCCGGACACCTGGCCCTGATCCCGGCGGACGGGAGCGTCCTTGCGCTCGGGGCCGTGCTGCTCGTCGCTGGTGCCGCGATCGCGCCGACCGAGGCCACCCTGTACGCGATGGTCGAACACGCCGCCCCGGACGGCACCATCACCGAGGCATTCGCCTGGCTCGCCACAGCGATGGCGGTGGGCGGTGCTGCGGGAGCGGCCGGCGCTGGAATAGCCGCCGATCGCGCCGGGCCAGCAGCAGCATTCGCCCTGGGCGGTGGTGCTGGCGCGCTCGCATTGCTCACGAGCATGCTGCGCTCGCGCACGATCGGCGCCTCCACGTCGCGCGGCCGCAAACCGGCCGCCCCGATAGCGACAGGCAAACCGGCCGCCGGGAAAGCGCACACTGGTCGGCGAGAGGACTGCTCACGTCTGGAACCGGTGACCACCTCGGCGCACCGCGTCGGTCAGATTCCTGATGTTGATTCGAGGATCGCGGCCGCTGCTGTGCACCGCGCGGTCGAAGCGGTTCCATTGCCGCTGAGCGACCGTCCGGACGCCGACCTCACCCGTCACGCCCGCGAGCTGACCGGCAGCTTCGAGGCAGCGCTCATGTGCACTGACACCGACACCGATGTGGCCTCGTCATGACCGCGGCCATCGTCACGCGGAGTCCGTCCAAGCGACCGGGCAACGCCTCCACCCGCCGGCCGGCGCTGACGGCCGTGGTCTGTGGTGTCACGCTCGCAGTCAGCCTTGCCGCGCTCGCCAGCCCGGCCCTGATGCACCTGTTCGTCCGGAACCTGCCGCACTTGCTGACCGGTCAGTGGTGGCGCCTGGTAACGCCGGTACTGGTGCAGCCATCCGGGTGGGGCCAGCTCGTGTTCAACCTGCTCGGAATCGCGGTCATCGGAGCCGCGCTGCAGCGCCGGGTCGGCTGGGCAAGTTGGTGGCTCATCTATCTGGCCGGCGGACCTGGCACCATCGTGTTGTACATCGCCTGGCACCCCGGCGATACCGGAGGCGGCTCGTCCGCTGCGGTAGCCGCCCTGATCGGCGCGCTCGCGGTCCTGTTGGCTGCCAACGCCGATCTCGGCCGGCTGGAGTGGTTCGCGCAGTTGTATTCGGTGTTCTTCGCCGTGTATCTGACCGCGCTTCAACTGGGCGGCGTGCTGCCGTCGGTCATCGCCGGGAACGCCTCGATCATTGCCATGGTCGCCGCGCGACACTCCGTCCGCTCAACCACCCTGACCCGGGCGTCTCTGGTCGTAGTGCTCGCGGCCGGCGTCGCGATGACCGCTGCGCGCGACGACCACGGCGCCGGCATCCTCATCGGCGTGACCATCGCCTGTCTGATACTGGCCCGCCGCCGGATACTGGCACATCCCCTTGCGCCAGGAGCGCTGACCGTGCTGTTCAACCTGGCGGTCCCGATCGCCCTGTACTACGGCCTGCGGTCGGCTGGGGTCGGAATAGTTCCCTCCCTGATCGCGGGGACGGTGGCGCCCGCGGGCAGCGGGATCGTCCAGGCGATCAGGCATCGACGGGTCGACGCCCTGGCGGTGACTGTCGTGGCCCTTCTCATGCTCAGCGCCGCGGTGTCCGTGATCGCCGGCAGCCCACGGTTGCTGCTCGCTAAGGACGCTGTGCTCACCGCCGTCTGGGGAGCGTGGTTCCTCCTCAGTCTCCGCGGCCACCGACCACTCACGTTTCGGTTCACCCGGCCATTGCTCGAAGCGCACCGGATCTTCGACCCAGGAACCCGAACCTGGTCCGCGCCCACCGAGCGGTCCTGGGACGAGCTGTGGGAAATTGTCCCGCGATTTCGCCGGATGTGGCAGGTGACGACAGTGATCTGGGGAGCGGCCTTCCTGCTCGACGCCGCTCTGCGGGTGGTGATGGCCTACGCGCTTCCCGTCAATGACGTACCCGCATTGGCAGGGGCGCTATGGCTGGTCACATTCCTGCTATTGCAGATCATCACGAACGTCTATCTCAGCCGCTCGGGCCTTTGGCCCATCTTGCGCGGCCACCAGCCGACCGTCCCACTCGACTCATCAGACCGTCACACGACGGGCACGGGGACAACCCGCTTCGCCGCCGGAGCACAGGAATAGTCCGAACTCAGACCGCAGCTGATCTCAGGGCGCGGCCCCGACATTGAGTCAGCGCCAGACCTTCGCTGCGCACGTGACCTTCCCCAGGATCGCAGTTACTGCCGACGTAAACCGGCGCACTGGCCGACGGCAGTCTCGACCGACTGGGCAGCCGCGATTCCGCTGGACATATCCGTTATCCATAGGTGCCACAAGATCCGCGCCACTACCCCTCGGCCCGGCAGTGAGCATGACCGCTAGGTTGAGGACTCGCTCATCTGCCGCTGGCGGCGCGAGTCGGTACCCTTCGTGGCGTGGGCCACTCCGAGGGGTACCTGCTGTGTTATTGATCGTCGACATCTGCGCCGGTGTGGGAGTGCTGGGCATCACAGCGACCGTGACCTGGGCCGGTGTCTGGGGCCTGGGTACCCCCCGCGAACTGGGCGGACTGGAGTATGAGCAGCAGCTCATGCCGCGGAACGCCGAAGGCTGTGCCGGGGCGGCCATACTTCGGACCCGGTCGCTGCAGGGCCGCCCGCTCACCGGGGGCGGACCTGGGCTGAGGGTCTTCACCCCCGTACGCGTATCGCACTGGCCGGATCTGGCCGACCCTGGCACGCTAGCCGACTACGTTCGCCAGGCCATCGTTACCGCAGCCTCCGGTGAAATGCCACCGGGTGCTTCCTAGGGCGACCGATTCGCTGCTAGTGCCGTGACCGTCAACGTTTGCCCCATCACTCCGAGGTCGATGCGACTGTCGACCGACGCCTCGCGAACACACCATCCGGCTTGGCCGCCTAGATCGTTGACCGGGAAATGTGGGCAGGTCAGTGGTCGAAAGCGATCAAGGACCGGGCTGGACCGGTGCGCCAGTCACCGAGTTGTGCCAGATGCAGGCGTCAAAGCGCAGCAGCGTCTGCGCCACCGCGATGCACACCAGCTCGGCGTCGGTGACCTCGGGCGGCTTGCCCGCCCCCGGCGGGTGAACCCGCGAGCGGAGATGATGTGGTCGGTCAGTTCCACGTAAAGTGCGGTCAGGAGAGTGTCCAGGTCAGCGATCATAACGGGCTCAAGGGTTTCGGACGTGTGTGAACACCCGATCCTGGACATTCTTGGCTTAACGTTCACGCACTATGTGCGGCGTGTCGCGTCACCCAGCGCCAGCCGGGCCGCGCGCAGGAGTAACGCGGTACGGATTCCCCCGTCGGCAGGGCAAGATTGGCTCATGGTCCGGTTCGCTTCTTATGACGGCACCCAGATCGGCTACCGCACCCTCGGCGATGGGCCGCCGCTGGTCTGCCTGCCCGGCGGCCCCGGCCGGGCGTGCGAGTACTTCGGTGACCTGGGCGGCCTGAGCCGGTCCCGGAAGCTGATCATGCCGGACACCCGGGGCACCGGGGAATCAGCAGATGCGAGCGACCCGCTCAGCTACCGCTGCGATCGGCTCGCCGGCGACGTGGAAGCGCTGCGCGCCCACCTTGGCCTGGACCGGATGGACCTGCTCGGGCACTCCGCCGCGGGCGACCTGGCCACGCTGTACGCGGCTGCCTTCCCGCAGCGTGTTGCGCACCTGATCCTGCTGACGCCTGGCCTGGATGCGGTCGGCGTCGAGGAGACAGACGAGCAATGGCGCGCGGCGCTCGCGCGCAGATCTGCGGAGCCGTGGTATCCAGCGGCGCTGGCTGCGATAGAAAAGGCAGAGACCGGGGAGGAGTCGATGGGCAACCGGCGCGCATACATGCCGTTCTTCTACGGCCGCTGGGACGATGCGGCCCAGGCTCACGTTGATGCCGGGGTCAGCGAGCGCTCCCGCCCTATACGGGACGGCTTCCGCGCCGAGGGCGCGTTCAACCCGCCCAAGACCCGCGAGGCGGTCAGCCGGCTCACCGCGCCAGTGCTGATATATGCGGGCGAGCTCGACGCCGCCCCGACACCGCAGACCGCCGCAGCGGGCGCGCGCTCGTTCCCCAATGCGACGGTGACTGTTCAGCCAGGGGCCGCGCACTTCCCATGGCTCGACGACCCGGCCTTCTTCACTGCCGCGCTCACCTCATTCCTGAGCTGGGCGGCGGTGGCGTCGTCATCGACGTATCCGCGACGGGTTAATTCCCGGTCAACGATCTAGGGCGTCAGCCGGCGCGACGATTGCAGACGACGGACCGCCTGCTCATAACGGCCGATCCGGGCGGCCACATCCGGGGTGCTGGCCAGCCGGCGGTTGTTGGCGAGGTTATCGGCAAGATCGGCCAGCTTGACCTCCCGCGCGAGGTCATCGCCGGCCACCTTCTCGATGTACTGCTCATAGCTCTCGTCCGGCCGGTGCGTCAAGGTGACCACGGCGGCGACGACATCTTCCGGAAGGCCCGCCTCCCGCAGCCGGCCGGGACCCACCTCCGTGTCCTCGATCACGTCATGGAGCACAGCAGCCATCTGGGCCCTGGAACCCTGGACTGCCAGCATCACCCGCAGCGGATGGAGAATGTAGGGCTCTGCCTCCGGTGACGGATACCGCTGCCCCCGATGGGCCCAGCAGGCCAGCGTGATCGCCCGCTCCAGGGCGTCGGCATCCTGGCTCACCTTCCAATGCTCGCATGAAGACCCGGCTCCGGCTATGCCCGCCCGCTAGCGCATGATCAACTGCGACACCTCGCCCCGGTCACGAACCCGGCTGTTACCGTTCCGGTCTCCCAGCAGGAGTTACCCTACGGGGGCAAACGTTGCCGGTCGCGGCGCTAGTCAACCGCGCCGCATCGCTTCTGCCGAGTCTGGCTCGTCGATTCCAGCGCACTCTCATGACCTTGATGGCGCGCTTCGTTCGTGGGGGTTAGCCAGTTCTATGGCTGTGGGTCGTTACCCGAGGCAACCGAGGTGAGCACGCTCGCCTCGCTGCGCAGACGCTGGGCCCGGTCAGCATGGCCGCTGCGTTCGTAGTCACGGGCGGCCAGCAGCCGCTCGCTGATCTCTGCCCGGATAATCTGATCGACTTCCGCCGCGCTCAGGACGCGCCGCGGCGCCTCGGCGGCATCAAGGCCGGAAACGGCGCCAGCAATATGCGGGCTGCCGGCACCCGGCAGCCCCGGCGGCCGGCTGATGGCCTCGGCATTGCCGATCGCGCTCAGCGCCGAGCGCAGCGCGGACACGGCAACCGTGTCCCGCCTCCGTACAGCGGCATCCAGCGCAGCGCGCAACCGTATCCGGCCATCGCCGCCTGGAACATCTCCCGGGCTAGGAAGCGTCATGCCAGCAACCTACCGGCCTGCCCCCTCACGCCCGATTCCCGGACCATCCAGCCATCCTCATCTGGCCCGAGCGAGTGCGTCTTGGCCCTGCGAACGCGATTTGAGTTTGTGTTCTTGCCCTGTTACAGGGAAAGAAGTTGACGGAGACCGCGGTCGACGTCGTCCATGAGGGAATCAGGCAGGTGGCCGGCCTGGGCGCCCAGGCCAGTCTTGTCGAGGGTCACCAGGGCAGAGACGTTGACCACGGAGTCCTGCGGCAGACCCGTGGCTGCCGCGGGGATGAAGACGTTGCCAGGCATCGTCGCGAGCCGCGTGTTCGAGGTGATCACTGCGGCCACGGTGGTCCTTAGCCGGCTGGCGTTGAAGGGTCTGGACTGGATCACCAGGACTGGCCGGCGTTTCGCCGGCTTGCTCCCGGAGGCCTCCCCGAGATCAGCCCAGTAGATGCCGCCACGGTGGATCACCAATCATCCTCGGCGAGACGGCGCCGTCCAGCGGTCACCGCAGCTGAACTCGACTCGTCTGTCCCGGCGGTCTTCAGCGCCTCGTTGATCTGGCGCGTGAGCGAGTGGCCTGCGAGTTCATCCAGATAGACCTCAGCGGCGCGGGCGAAGAACTCCGACCGGCTGATGCCAAGTTCCTTCGACTTCTCCGTGGCCCGCTCGAATGTGGAGTCCGGGAGCGATATGGCCGTCTTCATGCCACCAGTATAACTGGGTATTACCTCTTGTCACATGGGCGAGGCGTTGCTCCAGCAGCTTGTATCCGGCGATCGCCTGAGCGGTGGTGGTTCATCGCCGGACCAGTCCATCATCCCGGCGAGAAAGATCCGGGTATTCAGGTACAGGCTGGGCGCTGGATCGGAAGGACCCGGCACGGCCAGCGCACGTCCGCAGCCGAACCGGTTATCAGATAGCGGAATGGCCCAGAACTGTCCCGCGCGCAGGTACGTGATCGACTTCGGCTCGAACGAACTGGATGGCCTGCGGCACCAGTTAATCGTCCCCCAGATGATGTGCATGGACGAACTGGCCAGGTCAGCGGGCGGCTTCTGGTTAAGGATCATCCTCACCCGTGCCTCCGTCTCGCGACCTCTTCGGCCGCATTGACGACACGGTTCTAGTGCCGCGTGGCGTTGATGGCTAGACGCTTGGTGATGCTCGAGAATGATATTGGCCCACGACGACATGGCCCTCAGCTCGGGGGCAGTTTCCGCGCCAGCGCGTATCCGGCGGGCACCCGCTCGTCCGGCCCGGGTCCCCGCAGGCCCAGGTGCAGCACGCTGAACCCGACGTCGAGGAGTTGGCGGCGAACCTCGGCCAGTGAATAGCGGTAGGCCGCAGCCACCCGATGGTCGTAGGGCTCGGTTGCGGCGGCGGGATCCGCCATCGACTGGAAGCCCAGCAGTACGTGCCCGCCGGTCCGGACGGCGGTGAACGTCGCCACCATCAGCGCAGCCAGTTCCTCGGGCGCCGTATGTATGACGGAGTACCAGAACAGCGCGTTACCGACGGAGTCCGGACGCGCCTGCAGGAACGACGCCATGGAGTGGACCTGGAATTCCAGTTGCGGTGACCGACTGCGGGCGATGCGGATCATCTCGGCCGACACATCGACACCCATTACCGTGTTCCCAGCCCGGGCGAGATGCGCCGCAATCCGCCCCGGGCCGCATCCCAGGTCAACGATCATCTCGTTGCCGGCATCCCGACAGAGCTGCCCGAACCAGTCGATGACCCACCGCTCGGTGGCGTCTGCGGAGATCTGGTCCGCGTACAGGGCCGTATACCGCTCGGCCACCGCGTCGTAGGCAGCGCCGACGGACGCCTTGGTCATCACGCCACGCAGCACTAGCTGAGGGACATGCCCTGCTGCTCGAGGGCTTGCTGGAGCAGCTTCAAGGCTTTGGGCCCCACGCCATGTAGCTTTCTCAGCTCAGCGGCTGGGACGTTCGCCAGTTGTCTGAGTTCGGTGTATCCGGCCGCGGTCAGCGCGCGAGTTGCGGGCGCCCCGATGTTCCCGGGAAGACCAGACTCCGGTGGCGGCATGCGCTGGATCGTATCCGGTGCCAGCCCATCTCGGTAGCGATCACAGTCCTAGGCGGTGAAGTCTCAGTGGCTGTCGCCGGGCGTCCGGATCTGCCGCCGTGCGCGCGGACTGCGCGACCGCGCCACTGTGAGGACGCGTAACTTCCGCTCGTGCCTGGGTCTGAGCGGTCTTCCACCGTGACTGGCTGCGAAGTTACGCTCAGTGCTGTGACACGGCAGGTCATGTCAGCGAGGCTGAGGCGGAGCCGTCCGGAGCCGCTGTCCCCCGGACGATGCCGACCCTCCGCCGGAAGGCTAGGCCCGGGGGCCCAGCCGCAGCGCCCAGCGAACCCGTCACTGACGGAACGTCCCGGATCTGCCGCCTATCGAGTGGTACTCCCGGACGTTGTGCGACCCTCCGGGTAAGAGCCGTCCGGGCATGGACGGGAGGAATTAGCTTGAGAGCTGGCGCACCAACCCGCAACTGACGGAAGCTGACCAGAGGTCAGCGCTCGGGTTCGTACTTGAACGAGAGCTGGAGCTTGGTGCGGTAGGTGATCGCTCCGGCCTCGTCCAGGGCAATGTCCTGCTTCACGACCTCCGCTACTCGAAGATCGCGGATTGTCGCAGCTGCGGTCCTGATCGCCTCCGCGGCCGCGTCCTCCCATGAAGTGCCGCTTGTCCCGATGATCTCGGTCACCCTGTAAACGCTCATGACTCTCTCCCTTGATGACTTGCCAGCCCGTGAGCAGCGACGCTCAGCCGGCCCGCATCCGTCTAACCTCGGCCCGGGACTGGCTCGGATCGGTAGGTGAGACATTCGCCGCCGGACTGAGCTTGGCACTCACCCCGGATAACGTCCAGACCAATGCGCCGCAGATTCGCGACCGTGCCGCGGAGTTAATGTCGCGGTAGGCACCAGGAACCTTCGCCAAAGATTTAAGTACTCCGGACGGGTCGGGTGTTACCCGTCTGCCCACTCCAGGGAGCCGACGAGGCCGGGCACCCCCGCAGGACCTGTGAGGTCAGGCTATTTCGCCGGGATGCGGACCACCACCACGGGGCACGGCCCGTTTCGGACGCAGTACTCGGCGACCGAACCGAGGAGCATGCCGGGATAGGCCGCGCGCCCCCGTGCGCCCACGACCAGCAAGGTGGCGTCGGCGGCCTGGGACAGCAAGGCCGGGCCACCGGGTCCCTCGACCACGCGCTCGCTGACCGGCACCCCGGGGAACTCCGCGCGGATCTCGGCAACCACCTCCTGCAGCGTGCGCCAGGTGTCGGCCTCGAGGTCAGCACCAGGCGGTATCCGGGTCACGTAGTTCGGCCACCGCCAGCTGGCCACCGCCCTCAATTCCGCGCCCGCGATCCGGGCGTAGTCGGCGGCCCAGCGCACGGCATCCCGGCTCCCGGTCGACCCATCCACCCCGACGACGACCACGGGGCTAGCCGGGGCCGTCACTGGCCGGTCCCAGTCGCGTCCGGCTGCGGCGGGTCACGCCGGAGCGGGCGGAGCCGCCACCATACGGTGAAGAACACCCCGATGATGAGCATGCCGATACCCATCCACAGGTTGATATTGATCTGGCTGGCCTTGGCCAGCTCCTTCGGTGAGGTGAAGAACCCGGCCACGGTGAGCATGGTCCCGTAGACGAGGAATAGCCCGCCGATCAGCACCCGCAGGTCGAACAGCTTTGCTGCCGCCGACTGCGGGGCGTCGGCGGCCGGGTCTGGCGACTCGGACATGGCCCGCTCCTTGCTACGCGAAGATGATGGACAACACGAGGACGATGCCCAGGGCGGTCCCGCCGAGCAGCTTGGGTGACGCCCACCAGGGCGGCTTGGGCACGGTCGACGGGTCGGGCGCATTCGGGTCGTGCACGCCCCAGACCAGGCCTCCGAGTTCGGATACCGGTTTCGGCTTGGTCACCAGGCTGACCAGTACCGTGACCACGAGGTCGGCCACAAAGGCCGTGATGGCTCCGTAGAAGTTCACCATCTGCGCATTGATCGTGGCGTGGGTCGGGTCCAGCACCTGATGCGGATAGAAGTAGCCAATGTGGTAGCCGGCGAAGTGCATCGCGGCGGCGCCGATCGTCCCGGCGACCAGCCCGGCGATCCCGGCCCACGGCGTGCTGCGCTTCCAGAACATGGCCAGAATGAACGTGGCAAACAGCGGCGCGTTGAAGAACGAGAACAGCAACTGGATGTAGTTCATGATGTTGCTGTAGCCAGAGGCGATGAACGCCGTGCCGATCCCGATCAGAATGCCGACCACGGTGACCACCCGGCCGACCTGCAGGTAGTACCGGTCCCGGCGGCCCCTCCTGATATAGGTCTGCCAGATGTCGTAGGTGAAGACAGTGTTGAACGAGCTGACGTTGGCCGCCATGCCTGCCATGAAGGCGGCGAGCAGGCCGGCCAGCGCCACGCCGAGCGCGCCATTGGGCAGATACCTGCCCATCAGCAGCGGGATGGCGTCGTTGTAGGAAGCTCCCTTGGGCGTGCCCAGATTTGGGATGACGGCTAGCGCGATCAGGCCGGGGATGATGGTCAGGGCGGGGATGAAGATTTTCGGGTACGCCCCGATCAGCGGCGTCCGCTGAGCCGCGGACAGGTCCTTGGCCGACAGGGCCCGCTGGACCTCGGCGAAGTTGGTGGTCCAGTAGCCGAACGACAGGACGAAGCCGAGCCCCATGACGATGCCGATCCAGTCGCCCAGGGGGTTCGTCCAATGTCCGACCGCGACACCACCCCAGGTGGAGAAGGCGCTGGCGCCCAGCTTGGTGTGATGGATCTTGGCCTGCAGGCCGCTCCACCCACCGACGCTGTGCAGCCCGATGATCACCAGCGGGACCAGCCCGGCGATGATCACGAAGAACTGCAGGACCTCGTTGTAGATCGCGCCGGACAGGCCGCCCAAGGTGATGTATGCCAGCACGAACAGCGCCGAGATGGCGATCGACAGCCAGATCGGCCAGCCGATCAACGCGTTGATGACCAGCGCCAGGGCGTACAGGTTCACGCCGGCGATCAGCACCGCGGCTATGGCAAACGACAGGGCGTTGAACAGGTGGGTGGCTGGGTTGAAGCGCCGGAGCAGGAACTCCGGCACGCTGCGCACTCGTGACCCGTAGTAGAACGGCATCATCACGATGCCGAGGAACACCATGGCCGGGACCGCGCCGATCCAGTAGAAGTGCACGGTCGGCAGGCCGTACTGGGCGCCGTTCGCGGCCATGCCCAGGATCTCGATAGCGCCGAGGTTGGCGGAGATGAAGGCCAGGCCGGTTACCCAGGCGGGCAGCGAGCGGCCGGACAGCAGGAAGTCCTCGCTGGTGGCGATGGCCCGGCGGGCCATCACCCCGATCGTCACGACCAGGGCGAAATAGATGGCCAGGATCGTGTAGTCGAACGGGTTGACATGAAGCCTGAGCAAGCCGCATCACCTCCGCGTGCGCGGTCATTCCGGGTACGGGCTGCCATGAATCGAGCGGCCGTCAGACCCCAATGAATTTCGGCCCCAGTACCCACGTCTGCAACAGATATGCCCGACCGGCGCCCGCGGTTGCTGCCGGCCTTGCGGGGGTGGGTGTAATTACGTGACGGCAGGCCGGCAACGACCAAGGCGTGGTCACTGCCGGCAGCGAAGCTCCCGAGGGAAGCCGTCGATCTGGTGCACACGGAGCCCCAGGGTCGATGAAGCGTGGCTGATGTCTGCTCTTGCCTGGTCAGCTCTTCCTGAGCAGGCCGAGGGGACTGGGCGCGCCGAACACGACGCGCAGCGCCGGCTGGCCGCTGGCCAGCCGGACGACAGTGATGCGGGCGGCCCGGTAGGGGGGCAGCTGGCTGCGCAGGAAGCTGGCCAGCGACGCCACCGTTTTGGGCCGACGCCGGGTCCCGGGCCGGCTGGCGCGATGTCCGCGGCCCGCACCGGCATGCCCGCGCTCGCCCCGGCGGCAGGCGCGGCAAAATCGACCACGTCCACCCGGTGGATGGTGGCCAGCGCGGCGAACGCGGTCAGCAGCCGGGAATCGACCTGGCCGGCGGCCAGGGCCCGGCGGGCGGTGGCGGACGGGTGCAGCCGGGGGTTGTGCAGCAGCTGGCGGCCCACGGAAGCCCGCGCGGCCTCGTCGGCCCGCAGGCTGCGCAGGTAGGCTGCGGCCCCGTCGGGCGCCACCACCCGGACCGCGGTCTGCGCGCTGCCCGTCCCGAAGCTGGCCAGCACGGCCGGCGCGTACACGCCGCTGAGCCGGGCGCCGAACTGGCTGCGCACGGCCGCGGTGGACACGATCAGGTCGCTGCCCAGCGGGTCGGGGGTGCTGCCGCCGAGCGCGAGCAGCCGCGCCGCCGGGATCCCCTGGGCCTGCAGCAGCGTGCACATCTGCGGGTCACAGGACACGATGGCGCCGGCGGAAACCTGGCCGCCGATCCAGCGGGCCGCGGCCGCGCGGGCCGCCGCGGCCGCCCGGATGGCCGCGGGCGCGGCCGCGCGGCCGGCCGCGGCCATCCGGGCACCACCGCGGGCATGGCCGGCCGGGGCGGGGCCCCGGGTCAGCGCGATGCTGATCGCGCCCGCCACGAACAGCACGGCGGCCAGGGCCACCACGGTGAGCACCCGCCACCGGGTCTGGGCCGGCCACCGCAGATGCAGGCGGCGCCGCGCCCACAGTTGCACGGTCGTGAGCAGCGCCCGGCCCCAGAACGGCGGGTGGAAGCTGTCCTGACGGGAGCTGACCATCCCGGCTACTGGCTCGGGCCAGAAACTTCCCGGGCTGCCGGCCTGGGAAGGCGCCGATCCGTCCCTGATGGCATCCATTAGGTGGGCCAGCTGGGGGCGGTCGGCGGGGTTCTTGGCGAGGCAGGAGGCTACCAGGTTCATCAGCGGGACCGGGACGTGGCTGAGGTCAGGCTGGGCGTGGACGACCCGGTAGGCCGTGGCAATCGGGCCGCTCGTCCCGGCCCCGAATGGCGCGGCCCCGGTCGCAGCGAACACGATCACGCTGCCGAGGGCGAACACATCGCTGGCTGGCCCGACTGGGCGCCCTTCGATCTGCTCAGGCGACATGAACGCTGGTGTCCCCACGATTATGCTGGTCGCGGTCGTTGCGGTGCTTTCCAGCGCCCGGGAGATCCCGAAGTCGATCAGCCGTGGGCCATCGGCAGCAAGGAGCACGTTGGCTGGTTTCAGGTCCCGGTGCACCAGTCCGCAGGCATGCACGGCCTGCAGCGCTTCGACCAGGCCTCCGGCCAGTCTCCACACCGCCGGCTCCGGCAGGGGTTCCGCGTGGCCGATCACTTCGGCCAGCGACGGGCCGGGCACGAAGACCGTGGCCAGCCAGGGGGGATCATCGCCGGGACCTGCTGCCACGACGGGTGCGGTGTATGCGCCGCTGACTGCCCTGGCTGCCTCTACCTCGCGTCCGAACCGCCGCACGAACTCCGGGTCGCGGGCGAATTGCCGATGGATGACCTTCACTGCCACCGCCCGGCCGGCGGGGGAGAGACCCAGGAAGACCTGGCCCATTCCGCCGGCCCCGAGCCGGGCGTGCAGCCGGTACCCACCGACCTGCTGCGGGTCATCCGCTGCCAGAGGCTCCATCCCAGCTCCCGCCCTATCACCTGCCCGGGCATGACGCAGGCCAGCGAGCGCCGCGCTCACTGACTCCACCGGGCCAGCTGCATCCGAAGCGCTCCGGGCCATTCTGCCGTCACGATTCAGGCCGTAACGGGAAATCCAGATTGAACGGCCAAGTCAGGCGTCGGGGGTGCGAGCCGCCTGGATGAGACATGTCCAGAAGGCATGTACTCGGTCGCGGTCGCACCAACACCTCGCCGAGCTTCCCAGGCGGTCGGTGCTGCCGTTCTCTGCCGGTCCGCCCGATCGCGTCCGGCCGGTAAGGCCCCGATCTCGCGGGCGGACCGCGGGAAAAACCTCAGAAGACCTGACCGCCCAGCCCCCTGAGCTGCAACTACGTGGTAGCGGGGCAGGATTTGACCTGCGACCTCCGGGTTATGAGCACAGCGCGGCAGGGTTCAACATGGCTCAGCACTTGATGCGCCTGTGCACCACTGTCTGGCCCATCCGGCCGGGTTGCCCGGCGACCCGCCCGCGTGCGTGCGCAGTCCGCGCCCACATTGCTGAAGGTGTTTCGGGCCTGCACGATCAGCCCGAACATAACCATGGACCTGTCACTACCTGCCCAACGGGCAGGTCCGGGGACCACGCCGCCCGTTTCGCAGCGCGTCGCGCCCGAACGGGGCAAGATCAGGGTGGCAGGTGGCTTGGGCAGCGCTGGGCCCCGCTTGGAAGTCAGGGCCACGCCGCTCTACGACGGTCGGGTCAGCTATGCACAGCAATCAGGCGGATTTCGGAACGCAACGGGGACGACCAGTGCGGCGGCTGCTGAGCGTGACGGCAGTTGCCATTGCTATGGTGGCGACTGCCGCGCCAGCGGCAGCCGGACTCTCCACCAGCCATACGCCGGACCTCGGGGTTCGAGTGGTTGGCACCATCACGGGCGGCAGGTCGCACGTCGGCGTGATCGTCGCGGTTCCCAGCTCGGACGGGCCGCTGAAGGCGCACGCCTTTCGGCTGTGGGAGAACGGGCGGCAGAAGGCGGTCCGCGTGGATCCGCTGCCGGCGTCGGCGTTGCGCATCGGCGTGGTCGTCGACGCCCGTCCCGGCGATCAGCTCCAGGGTGCGCAGAACGCTGTAGCCGACCTGATGATTGGCCTGCCAAATGGCGCCGAGGTGGCGGTGGTCGGCACTAGGCCTGCTCGCCTCGTCCAGCCAATGACCGGCGACGCCGGTTCGGTAGTGCGGGCACTCGCGGGTGCGACGTTCTCGGGTCCACGCGATGATGCGTCGGCACTGACGCTCGCCGCCCGAGAGGTCGACAGGGGGCCCCCGGGGCGGCGTGCCGTAGTCCTCATCACGACCGATCCGCGCCCCGCCGCGTTGGCGAGCGCGGTATCTGGGCAGTTTCGTGCCGCAGGTGCCAGCCTGTACGTCGCGGCCATGCCGGAAATAGCGCCGTCGTTCGCCCGGGTCGCCAGCGCAAGCGGAGGCTGGGCGGTTACCGCTTCGTCCGCCCGCTCGCTCATGCCAGCCGTCGACGCGATCGGCGCCGACCTGGTCCACCAGTACCGGCTCGCGTACGCCACGGCCTACCGGGCGCTGACCGTGACCCGTCTTCGAGTGGCGGTGGCCGAAGGGGGGACGACAGCAACTGCCGAAGCGACCGTGCGAGTGCCGACCTCGTACGACTGGTCCACTCCAGGAGCGCAAGCGTCTGCAGGCCCGCGGCGCAGCGATGGGGGTGTGTCTGTGGCCTGGCCGATCGCCGCGGTGTTGCTGTTTGGCCTGGCTGCTGCGGCGATCTTCGATATACGGCGGGTACGGCGCGAGCCCGAGCGCTCGTGATGAACCTGAGATCCCGGGCGAATCGTTTAGCGCTAGCTCTCAGGCGACCAGCGTCGCGTAGACCACTACGTTGTCGCGATAGTGTCCGCTGGCAAAGTTGAACTCACCCCCGCATGTGATGAGGCGCAGCTCACGGTTGAGCGTGGGGAAGTAGACCGCTTCGGTCGGAAACTTATCCTTCGGATACCGTCCGACTCGCTGCACGCGGAAGACAAGTATTCGGCCGTCTGCCAGGCCCACCCGGACGGTGTCTCGCGGCCGCAGATCGCGCAGCCGGTAGAAGACCGCTGGACCGGTCCGCGAGTCCACGTGTCCGAGGATGACCGCGGGGCCAGGCTGCCCAGGCCGGGGCCCGCCCTGGTACCAGCCGGCCGTGCCCCAATCGACCGGGACCTGCAGTTTGCCGTCGGAAAGCCGACGAAGCGGCACCAAAGGCGTGGACACGCCGATCGTGGGTATCCACAACCGCACTGGGCGGGCCGGCTGATCGTACGCCCGAACGGAGCGAAACCCCGCTACGCCGGGCGGCTGGCGCGGCGCCGTCGGCGTCGCGGACCCGCCCCGGGGAGATGGTGCTGCCGCTGGGCTGCGCCCCGGCCCGCCGCACCCCGCTACAAGCAGCCCCGCCAGCACCACGGCAGCAAGCGGTACGGTCGACCAGCGCTTCATCGTGAACGCGCCATCCCTCCACCGCCGGTCTGCACGCCCCCCTGAGGCAGCCGGGCCGCGACCGTCGGACCGATCGCGCCGGACAGCGTCTTGGCCACGGCGAACATGTGCTGGTAGCCCTCGTACACTACGCGGCTCACGGTCATGTAGTCGCCGCGGGCGTACGCATCGAGCTGCTGGACGAGGTCGCGGTCGTGCATGTGAAGCATCACCGCGAGCGCGGGTGCCTTTAGCCGGCCTTGGGTCGAGGTGCTCAGGAAGGTGGCCAGGTGTCGTTCGAACGCATGCAGCCGGGCTAGGGCTCTAGCTTTGCCATTCTGATCCTTGGTCGCGATCGCGCCGGAGTAGCTGATCAATGCCTCGACGTGATCGCTCCAGACACTCGCGAACCGCGTCCCGCTTTGCGGCCCGAACAAGACGCCGAACGCGCTCGCCAGCTGCTGGGTGTCGGCGTTCACCTGCGCCGCGTCGGCCCTGAACTCTGGACCGCCGCGAAGGGCGGCTCCCATCGCGTTGACGACGAGCTGGAGGTGTTCTCCGAGTAGCTCGCCGAGCGCCGACTGCAGCCGGGTGAGCGGACTATCAAAGTAGGCGGGAAGGTTTTTGGCGCGACCACCCACGATCCCCGCGGCGATGACCGTGCCCAGCCCGAACTGGCGCTCATAGTCAACCCGCTCAATCCGGTAGGCCCTCGCGTAGTTGCCGGCGGCGTAGGCATCGGTGAAATGCATGAGATCGTCGATGTGCGTCCGCAGGCGGGAGCTGATCACTAGCGCGGCGACCCCGCCCGAGGTGAGGTCGTGCAGGAACCGCGCTATCCGCCCGGGAGAAGCGTCGAGTTGGCTGCGGGCGGCGGCCTTCCCGGCCTGGTCGTGCTGGCTGGTTGCGCGGGCATACGCGACCAGCCCCTCTTGCTGCGACTCCCAGAGACGACGGAATTCCTCCGCCCGCGCGCCGCCGTAAACCCGGCGGAGGAGCACGGTCAGGTCATCTGAGTTGCGAGACAGGGCGTTGACCGCCGCTTGCGCGAAGTCCGGGTCACCGCGCAGCCGGCTTCGGGTTACGCGTACTCCCACGAACACGTCCTGACCGAATAGCTCCTCCAGCTCCGTGCGCAGCTCGACGGCCTGTCGCTTTGGGTGTAGCGGGGATAGCTGCACAGCACGCGCCGTGATCCCCCGGGAAGGAGACTGAGGGCCCGGTCGCGTCGGGTTGCCTGCCGCGCCGCCGCAGGCGCTGAGCACGAGTGCGCTGATTAAGGTGCACGCCGCGACGGGCACTCGCCCGCCCATCAGAGCATCCGCGCGGCCACGGCCCGAACGGGCACCGCGATACCTCCGGTAGCAGTCGCTCGTGGTCCTCATCAGTGTCCTCCCTGGGTAATGGCTGGGGGCCCGCCGCCGGAACTCTCACCCGTCGCGGACTGCGGCCCTGCGGCAGTCGCCGGCGACTGTGTTGGTCGAGCGGCTGGGTTCTGCGCGCCTGACGGCTCAGCCGCCGGACCGGTCGGCTGCGCCGAATGCTTCGCAGGCGTTGACGTCACACCCACTGCGCTGCTGAACTGCATGACCGGCGGTTGATCCAGCGGAGGTAGCAGCTGCGGGCGATGAGAAGGACCGCCGAATTGTGCCGGGCTGGAGCTGGTATTGGCGCCGACTCTGGGCAGCACACCCCAGTGATCGACCAGTGCAGCAGCGACGACGATGCAAGCGGCGGTGAGCGCGTAGAGCAGGAGTCGGCGGCGTCTCGCAGCCGTGGGCGCGCGGCCCGGCTGGGGCTCACGAGTGAGTTCGGGCCATGAGGCCTCGCCGGCCGGTTCGGGCGCCGAGACTGATTCCGCGGCCTGCGCCGGCTCCGCGGCCTGCGCCGGCTCCGCGGCCTGCCCCGATTCCAGGGCCTGTTCCGGTTGGGGTGCCGGGGCCGGCTCGGGCTCACTGATTGGTTCAGGCCTCGCGAACCGCTCCACCGGGCGGATCGGCTCCGGCTCCGGCGCACTGCCGGGGCCCTCCACTGCCCTGCTCGGGCCCGGTGCCGATGGCTTATCCGTGTCTTCCGGCCTGACCAGACCTTCGCCATGCGCTCTCCCGGGCGGCCGGGCAGGCTGTTCCACGCGGCGTGGAGGTGTCTCGGCGTCGTCCACGTGCCGGACTGTCACGCGGCGGCCGCGCTGGCGTTCGGCTTCGGCCAGGCTGCGCGCGACCCGCTCGCTGACAGTGGTCAGCGACATACCGTCCTCAAACTGCACCGCCCACATCTGGCCCCCACCTCCTCCAGCGCTGCGCACGCACGGCCTCCGGCGCCCGAAGGGCATCGCCGCGCGAAACTAGCAGCTGGCTGCGGCACGATTCGGGCTCGATCCACCCGTAAGTGTTATATCGGCTATATGCGTTGAGCGTGGGCGATAGGGGACACCGCCTGAGTGCGGCAACCAAGGTCGCGACTGGAGGGCGCTGGTAAAGAAACGTGTCACCCAGCCGAACAGGGGCGGCCCACGCGGCAAGTCACCGAGCGCGATTGGCGCCGGTAGGAAGGCTGTGTCAACGGAAGGTCGCGGCGCCTGGTTTCTGGATGTCGGTGGCCTCGGCGGCCCCAGCACGAAACAGGCTGCCCTTTGCCCTCAGGACGGCGGGTCGGGAGCCATCGCAGCTCAGCGGCATTCAGCTTGCCTGGCACGACAGGCGGCCACCTGTGGTTTGTTGTTCGCGTCGCGCGCGTACCGTGTGGTCCCCAAGTGTGGTCGCCGCAAGCGGCCGGTTGCTTAGAAGATGCCGCCAGGATGTTCCGCAGCCCGCCCGTGACACGGGCGGGCTGACTACCTGAACTCTCCGTGGAGTCTTCAAGCGGCCTCCTGTCTTGACGCCTGCTGTGACTCTGCTCACAATTGTCCCATAGAAGGGGACTGCCGACGGGACTGACTGCCGAGCTTGATACCGGCAGGGCGGGTCATATCCCGTACTGATCTAGGACCGACCTTCGGCCACTGGGAACCATGAGGGGGAATCATGGCCGAGCATCCTAAGGTCGCTCACATGAGGGATGGGGTACGCCGCCTTCGGCAAGGAGACTTTGCCGCTCAACGACCTGTCCGCCGAAGGTTTGCCGGGCAAGGGTGTGGACTAATGAACGGTAACTGGTCAGTATTCCACCGCGACGGCACTCGGCCATGCTAACCCTACGCGCCCATTGGCTGGTCTGGGTTATTATTTTGTTTGTCATTTACATGGCAATTAGAGCGCCGTCAACACTTGGAGCCGTGGTTGATTCGATCAGTCACCTGTTTGGTACATTGGGAGCTGGGCTTACAAAATTTCTGGCCAGTCTGACAAAGGGGTCTTAACCGTTTGGGCATTTGCAGGGCGGGCGGCTTCTTGGCGGATGTGACTGCTGGCCCGGTGCGGGTGGATCATTGCTGAGTACCCGCAGCTAACCACCACCGACGTGCAAGCCTGCCTCGGCTATGCAGCGCGGGCCGTCGATGAACGCGAGCTTCCGGTCCGGCTCACCGCGTGAGATTCTTGATCGACGAGTGCCTCCCAGCCCGGATGTCAGAGCTGCTGCGCGCGCCAGGCCACGACTGGGCGCATGTCTACGAAATCGGCCGGGGCGGCCAGCCTGATGAGCAGATCATGGCCGCGGCGGACCGGGAAACGTATCCTCGTATCCGCCGATACCGACTTCGGAGAGCCCCTTGCCAACGCGCCCGTCCTGGCGCCGAGTGTCATCCTGCTCCGGCGCACCGACAAGCAAGCCCGATCTCTCGCCGCAGTCATTCTCGCGAATCTCGAGCAAATCACCGATGATCTCGCCGCAGGTGCTCAGATCGTGATCAGCGACACCCGCATCCGCGCCCGCCGACTCCCCATGAAACCACCCGACTGACGAGTGCGCGACCTCCGCCCGGACTGTCGGCAACCTTCAACCAGATTGCGGCCGCCACTTGGCTGTCACACCACCTGCTACCGCACATAGCCGAATAGAGGACGTTGCAGCCACGCATAGTTATCCGCCAGCTCGTATAGCCTTGCGCCGCGTGACGATCACCGGATCGACATCGTCTTCCTCAATCGGGCGCGCCTATCGCCGACTCTGCGCGGCCGACAGCTGTGCTGGCCGCGCGTCCAGCGGTGCGCAAAACAGCTTTTATAGGCCGGCCGTCGGAGTAAGCCCGCCCGTAATTTCCCGCAGATGACGCGTCAGTAGCGGAGGTCGGATTGAAGGGCATAGTGGTCTGAAGGATAAGTGCGATTAATGGGTCGGGTGCCCAGCAGGGCGGCTTGCATTGGGTGGCCGGCACCGCCGGGGCGCGGATTAGCGGAAAAGATGTAATCGATCCGGCGGTCAGGCCACAGAAGCTGGGTGGCCCAGGGATTGCTGTTGGACCAGGTGTGGCCGGGGGCGGGCGGACCAGCCACTTCCCAGGCGTCGTAGAAGGACAGCCCGGGGAGGGGAGCGGTAGTACGGCCGGTCAGCATGCGGATCTCGTCGCTGTCCGGATCGGTGTTGAAGTCGCCGCAGGCGATGAGCGGGGCCTGCCCGTCCTGGTCTTCGTTAATCTGGGTCAGCAGCTCCCGTACCGCGTCCTGGCGGGCCTGGCTCTCGTCGAACCACCAGGCGTCCATTACCAGGCCGTATACCTGGATCGGGCCGCGGGGCCGGCCAGCTCGGCGAACTGGACGCGTGCGCTGCCGCAGGTGAGGCCGACCTCTCGCCGGATCGGCCAGCGAGACATTACCGCAACGCCGGACAGGGCCGCGCTGTCCTCCTGGGCCCCGACGCCGCTGAAGGCGTGATGCGGCAGGCCGAGCGGGCCGGCCAGGCGGGCACACTGGCTGTCGTCGCCCCTGGCCCACGACTCAGTCAGCACGACGATGTCAGGGCTAGCATCACGCAGCGTCGCGACGATCGCCGCTTCACGCTCGGGCCACGGACCGTACAGGCCCCATACGTTCCAGGTGACGATCCGCATGGTCGTCTCGATGAGCGGCCCGTACGACCGGGGCGGGATGTCGTCCATGGTCACGAGGCCTTCCCAGGGCATCACCTGCTACACGAGAACCGCTGAGCTTTAACCCAGCGCGGCGCCCTTTACGGACGGCAGCGCCTGCCGTCGCCCCGGTGGCCGCCGCCGTTTACGAGCCTCAGCGCTCAGCCGCGCAACACCACAGATCGCTCGGTCAGGTAAAACACAGGCATCCGCGGAGGGAAGCCAGGCTGTCATCCATATCGGCGGCTACGCGTGCGCAGTGAGGTGCACTCCGGGCATCCGCTGATCAGATTTCCGCGGCCAGCGCGACCCGCGTTGCTGCATAACCATGCAGGCGGCAGAACGGGGCGAACGTCCGGATCTGCCGCGCCTGGCACGGGCACTATCTCGCCTGGGAGCGCATCCATGTGAGCTGGCTGGCAATTGGCGGCGTTCGCGGCTACCCGGCGTTACAGTTGATCTTGTACGGTACGGGCAGCCGATCGCAGCCGGGGAGGCCGGGATGGCGCAGAAGATAACCCTCGCGCTAGAAGACGATCTTGATGGCGGCCCGGCGGGTGAGACAGTGCGATTCGCTATCGGCGGTGCCCAGTATGAGATGGATCTGAGCAAGAAGAACGCCAGGGCGCTCCGGCGGCGGCTGGCACCCTTCGTCGACCATGCCCGCAAGGCCGGCCGGGGACCGGGCCGCCGGCCCGGGCGCACTGCGTCAAGCCGCGAGCGCAGCGGCGATATCCGGGCCTGGGCGAAAGACCACGGGATCACGGTCAGCGACCGGGGGCGCATCCCCGCACGCGTCGTTGATCAGTACGAAGCCGGACACTGAAGGAACCTGGCCCAAGCTGGTCCCTGGTCGGCCAAAACCAGCCCCGCCCAGGTGGTCTATTACCCTGAGCACCAGAGGCGGCCTGCGCTTGGTCCCTCCACAACCGGCCGCAGACGAGTCGCCCACACGGATCTGCCGATGTCCGGGCGGCGCGGTCCGATCGCGCCTCCAAGCCAGGCGAGGCACCGGAGCTTCGTTAACGTCGGGCGTCCAAGTGCCGTGCTGAGCAAGCGACCGCGGCCGCTGACGACGCAGGGATACTTGCCAGAGTGGGAAGTAGCCACCATACTTTCCAGTATGGAAAGTAACTCAGTGCACCAGGACCCCGACGATCCCCGGTCCGTGCTCGCCGCGGCGGACCAGGCGCGCCAGCGCCTGGCCGCCGGCCTGCGACTGCCCGCCGGCCTGCACCCGGCACTGGCCGCCGCGGTCGCGGTCCAGTTGGGCACCGCCGCCTACGGGATCGCCACTCACACGGCCGCCGGGCTCGCGGTGGCAATGGCTGGGGTGGCGGTCTTCCTGGGCGTGGCCGCGCTCACGCTCTACCAGTTCCGGCGGGTCAACGGCGTCAGGGTCGATGGCCTGGCCAGCCAGGTCGTCCCTGGGACCGGGGCCACGTTGACGCTGGTCTACGTCGGCGCGTTCGGGGCCGCGACGTGGGCCGCCTTCGAGTCGCGCTGGTGGCTCGTCGGCGCAGCGGCCGTGGCCGGGGGACTCGGCTACGCGTTCGGCGCACTCCGGTGGTGGCACGCCTACCGGCACGACCCGGCCGCCCACGCGGGCGGCGCCTCGCCACGAATGCTCGCCGTGCTCGCCGTGCTCGCGTGCCCGGGGCTCGTTGCGCTGCTGGTCGCCGGCTGATGGCCCAGCTCGACCCGCTGATCCACGCCCCGGCCCGGCTGCAGGTGGTCACGACGCTGTCCGCGGTGTCGGAGGCGGAGTTCGCCACGCTGCGGGCCGTTCTCGAGGTCAGTGACTCGGTGCTGTCCAAGCACGTCTCGGCGCTGGCCGACGCCGGCTACGTGCGCAGCCGCAAGGGCGTCCAGGCGGGGCGGCGCACGACGTGGATCGGGCTGACCAGCGCCGGCCGGAAGGCCCTGCGCGAGCACGTCGCGGCACTGCGCCGGCTGATCGACATGGTCGACTAATCCCCCATCAGTTCATGTCGACCAACTGGCAGCGTCCGCTCAAGTAGCCGAGATGATGGTGGTTCTTGGCCTTGATCGTTCAGGACGCGGCTATGAGCGTCGTAACCAACTGCGACGTGCGCGGAAGCTTGCGCTAGCCCTTACTCGGGTTAGCCTTCCACGCTGAAGGTAAACATCTTCCCCGCGAGGATGCGGGCCCCAACCGGGTCCTCCCTGTCGAGCCAGGCCTCGAATGCTGGTCCCTGACGGGGCAGGTAGTGGTCGAGCATCGCCTGCCGCAGCTCGCCGTGCGCCGGGTCGGACACATCAAAAAGCTCGGCCCGCCCGTGCACGGTCACAGCGAGTTCCTCACCCGCCAGATGAGTGGCGCTGACTGCCGGGCGGGCAGCCAGGTGGCGCATGCGCACCGAGTCCCTCCCCGAGCTGAAATAAAGGACCCGTGCAAGAAATACCCGTTGACCGGACTGACCAGCGGCCGGCCGTCTGCCGTCACCGTAGCCAGCGCCAGCAGGCGCATGCCCTGCAATCTCTGGCATACCTGCTGCGCACTGAGCCGGCGGTCATCGGTGATGATGCCCCGCAGGTGAGGCCGGCTCCGGCCGCGCTCGTATCGAGAAGCTCCTGCAGCCGATTCATGTCCTCCGGCGATTCCAGCATGTGCCGATTCCACCCCAGGGCGACCGCAGCCGCCTCGCGCGTGCCCGGCACTGTCAAGTCCGGTCAGCACCCGAACGCTCATGCACACTGCCGGCATGGTGAATACCAGCTCACCCGGCGAGCTCAGGTAGGCCATCACCGCCCCAATCCTCGAACGCACTGTCGTGTCGCACTGGGGTTCTTTCGAGCGTGTGGTCGCATGTTGCCCACAGATGGAGCGATGTCCTAGGTGTCGGTACGCCGTAGCCTTGCGGTTCTGAAGGTGCAAGCTGCCGCGGCGCTGAGGGGAGACCAGAATGCCGCTACCCAGGACTCTGGCCCGGTGGAACAAGGTCGGCCTGAACCGGGTGACCAAGCACGTTGCTCCCTGGATGCCCGGCTTCGGTGTTGTGACCCACGCTGGCCGGCGTTCTGGCCGCCGCTACCAGACGCCGGTCAATGTGTTCCCCGCCGGGGACGGCTATCTTCTTGCCCTGACCTATGGACCGGACAGTGACTGGGTCAAGAACGTCCTGGCCGCAGGCGGCTGCAAACTGGTGACAAGAGGGCGGACCGTCCGCCTGGTCTCGCCACAACTGGTCCACGACGAGAACCGGCGCGGCATCCGCCCTCTCGAGCGGCAGGTGCTCCGGCTGATCGGCGTGGCCGACTTCTTGTCGCTCAAAACCGCACCTGCCGCCGGCGCGAACTCGGCGGGCATGGCATAACGGCGGTGGCATAACGGCGGCGCACTCTCATCAGCGCTGATTGAGGGCTACACCCAGCATCGGCCGCTGCCGCCCGGCGGCCTCGCCCATCTCGATGACTTCATCGCTGCCCGCGAAGTCGCAATCGGCCTGTGGTTCACCGGCACCGCGCAGGTCAACCCTGCCTTCCGCGCCGAACTCGACCAGGTACAGCAAGAAATCGGCCGCTCGCTGGACATCCTCCTCCGGACTGAACCGACCGCCCTGCAGGGCCGACCCGACTCGCGGCGGCATGAACCATCAATGGTGCGGGATCAGGTGAGTAGCGAGCAGTCTGCCCCGTCCGCGGCTGCCGGGAAGCCCTTGCGGCGGATGGCATACCCGCCTGGGTGATTTCATCAGATCGTCCGAGGGGACGTACTTCCCTTCGCCGGTGCGGGCGGTGGAGATACCGAAACAGCACGGCAGCGGGCACCAGGATGCTCGGTATCGCGACCGTCGCCGACAGGGCCGCCCAAACGGTCGTGGTCAGGCACCTAGGGGAACGCGAAGCTCCGCCCACTCGTCCTTATCCAACGCGCCGCGGCCCTCGCCGCGGCGGCGCTTGTCCCGTTCACCGAGTTGCCCAGGGTGTCATTGCTGATTCCCAGGTCCCGGGCCACCTGCGCGGGCGGCTTCCCGGTTTCCCGGACCAGCCGGACCGCGCCCTCCCAGAAGCCATGATCGAACTGCCTGCATCTCTCCCATCGCCATCCTCCTAAAGGCGATGCCCACGCTGCGAGGGGAAGCCCAATCAGAATTCACACGGGGATCGAGGCACAGGTCCGGCCTTGACAGGTTTGTTAGGAAAATATACAAACTAACCAACTTCCGGGCGGGGCGGCTTCGTCGCGGCGTGAGCCGCAGGCAGGAGTGGCGGCCATGAGAGCAGCAATGGGCCAGCGAATCGCACTATGGGCGGCGGCCGTCCTGGTCTCTGCATCGATGGTGTCTGCGGCATCGGCGGTCCAGGCCAGCGCAGGAACCGGCCGCGGCACCGGTGCGGTCCACGGCGGCGAGGCGGCACTTCGGGCAGCGCGGATCAGCCTGACCTCACCGTCAGATTCTGGGGCCAGTGACGTGTCAGATCTTGGCGCCGGCGGCTGGCGGGTGGCCAGCAGCGCTAACGCGCGCCTGCCTGGTAGCCGGATCTCCTCCCCCGCCTTCAGTCCAAGTCACTGGCTGCGGGTGCGCAACGATGGCGCTGGGGCGCCGGGTACCGAGATCGAGGCCCTGCTGCAGAACGGCGCGTGCCGGAACGTCTTCTTCTCCACCAACATGCGCAAGTGCTTCGGTTACGAAGCCTCTATCGGCAAGGAGACGGTGCGCAGGTTCACCGTGCCCTGGTGGTGGCGGGCCAGCTTCCGCGCGCAACTGCGCCCCGGCCAGGCAGCCACCCTGATCGTTAACGGGATCGTCGGCAGCGCCGATGTCTGGCTGAACGGTCGCAAGCTGGCGGCTGCCGCCAGGGTCACCGGCGCCTACACCAGGTTCACGTTCAGCATCACCCGGCTGCTGCGGCGGGGGGCCAACGTAGTGGCGATCCGCGTCCATCCCAACAACCCCGGCCGCATGTTCACGCTGGACAACGTGGACTGGTCCCAGATTCCCCCGGACAACAACACCGGCATTCAGTTCCCGGTCCAACTCCAGGTCGCCGGGCCGCTTACCGATGGCAACGCGCACGTGATCGAGCGCAACGCGGCTCACCTCAGCCGTTCGGCGCTCACTGTGCGGGCCAGCCTCGCCAACAGCACGGGCCGCCGACAGTCAGGGGTCTTTACCGCGGCGGTCACTGCCCCGGGGGGTGCCAGGCCGGCCGTCGTGGTCAGCCAGGCCGTGACGATACCCGCGCACGCCACCCGTGCGGTGACCCTGACCCCGAGCCGCTACCCGGCGCTCACGATCAGCCACCCGGGGGTCTGGTGGCCCTACCAGATGGGCGGCCAGCCGCTCTACACGCTGGTGACCTGGGTATCCCAGCACGGCAAGGTGCTGAACTCGACCCGTGAGCAGTTCGGCATCAGGACAGTCACCTCGTTCCTGACCGGAAAGTCGCCGGAGGCACCAAACGGCGTTCGCGTCTTCACGATCAACGGGAGGCGGTTCGTCGTCCGCGGCGGCGGCTTCGATCCGAACCTGTTCCTGCACTACTCGGCCAGCGACATCACCAGGCAGGTGGCGTTGCTGAAGAATCTCGGGATCAACACGCTCCGGCTTGAGGGCCATCTGATGCCTGCGGACTTCTACCGGCAGATGGACCGCGCCGGGATCCTGATCAACGCGGGATACCAGTGCTGCGATGCCTGGCAGCTGCCCGGCAATGGCCACGGCGTGACCGCACGTGACTACCGGCTGCTCGCCCTATCCGCGCTGACCATCGGACAGGGACTGCGCGACCATCCAAGCGTGTTCAGCTTCCAGTGGAGCGATAATCAGCCGACCCCGAAACAGGAGCGGATAACGCTGGCCGCCTTCAGGCGGGCAGGCTTCCGCGACCCGCTCATCTCCTCTGCCGAGTACCTCAGCAGCCCGATCCTCGGGCCTGCAGGTGAGAAGGAAGGCCCCTACGACTGGGTGCCGCCCAGCTACTGGTACGACACCCGGCATTTCGACCCTGGCGACTCGAGCAGGACCAACGTGGGCGGCTCGTGGGGATTTGACAGCGAGCAAAGCGCGGGGAACACCGTGCCCACGCTCGATTCGATCCGACGGTTCATGTCACGCCGCGACCAGGCCGAGCTATGGCGCAACCCGGCCTTTAACCAGTATCACAACAATTACGAGGGAACAGGCCACCGCGGGTATTCCTTTGGCACGCTGTTCAACTTCGACAAGGCTCTGTCGGCCAGGTACGGCCGCTGGTCGGGCCTGGCCCGCTACGTGCAGAAGGCGCAGGTCCAGAACTACGAGAACACCCGCGCCCAATTCGAGGCTTTCATCGACCATTCAACGCACCGGCCCACACCGTTGACGGGGACCATCTACTGGCAGGTAAACAAGGGGTGGCCGAGCCTGCTCTGGAATCTGTACAACAATGACGGTGACCAGGCCGGCAGCTATTTCGGTGCCCAGGAGGCGAACCGTGCCCTCCATCTTCTTTACGCCATCGACACCAGGTCGGTCACGCTGGACAACCTGGGCGGTGCGCGGCAGCCGGGGCTGTCAGTGCGGGCCAGGGTGTATGACCGCGCGGGGCGGCTGCTCGATCAGCGCCGGGCTTCCGGCATCACGCTGGCCAGCCAGCAGGTGATCAACAACGTGCTCCGGCTGAAGGTGCCGGCGGCGACGCGGCCGCCCGAGCGGGCCCGCGTCTACTTCGTCGAACTGGTACTCAGCCGACACGGCACCGTGCTCGACCGCAACGTCTACTGGCAGTCCACCCAGCCGGACGTCGTCAACTGGCGGGTGCTCGGCAACCCGCAGGCCACGATGACAAGGTACGCGAACCTAAGGGGACTGAACGGGCTCGCCCATGCGACTGTCCATGTAACGGCGCATAGCTTCCTGCGCCGCGGAGCCGCCCACGCCGACGTGGTCACCAGGGTGACGATCAGAAACGTCGCACGGACCAGGACCGTCGCGTTCTTCCTCAGGGCAGACCTCCGGCGCGGTGCGCCGGGCGGGATCGTGCACGGCGAGCTGCCGTCATCGCTGTGGAACGGCAATGACATCACGCTCTGGCCTGGCGAGTCGCAGACGCTGGTGGTCAGCTACAGGCTCGCCGACCTGCACGGCGCCATCCCCGTGATTAGCGTGTCCGGCTGGAACATGCCCACACAGCACATCGCCGCGCCGCTGCCATGAGCTTGCGGCTCAGGCCGCCCGGCCAGCAAGGCGGTGCCAGGCCGAGGCCACCATGCCAGGGTGGCCCTGCCGTTGAAGCAAGATCAGCTTCTGCACCTCCGTATCGCTGAGCGGCTGAGCCCAAGGTCATGTGCGTTGGCCGCCAGTCCGAGCGCCGGGCCGGTGCCAGTGCCGCATCATGCGCTCGTCCAGCCGGTTGACCAAGGCGCCAGTGATGGGGGCCTGCAGTCATCGGGCAGCTGGCGAGTTCCCTTGGTGGCAGGTCATCGGCTGCGAACCGGCTGGTCGATGAAGCCCTCCGGATGAACGAGCACCCTGGCGTCGTGTTCCGGCCTGGCCCGACTGGGCGGCGGGCCGGGCTAGTCGGGGCCCTGACGTGTCGGAAGTGGTCCGCGCGGTGAAATCCGCCCGGACCGCAGAGCCCAGCCTGGCTGAGGATGATTTGCTGGCGCTGGCGGCTGAGCGCACGAGCACCCCGGCACGCCTTATCCGCGCTGCCGTCCGGTCCTGGGCTTCTTATACCGAGGAGATTGATACCGAGATAGCCGCCGCGGAGGCGGCAGGGGAGTCCGCCGAGGACGCGTGGCGGCGGGAACGCCGCCTAACGTTCTCGCCGTCGTGGCCGCACCGGCCCTGGCCGCGCTGCCTGATCCTCGCCCGCGCCGCGAGCACCAGGCGCGCTTTAGTTACCGCCAACATCGAGGACTTCGTCCCCCTGGACGCCCGCTACCGGGCGCCAGCCATGAACACGCCGGGCTGATCCTCGTCTCAGCCAAGACCTTCTCCCCAGGACCGCAGCTACACCGCAGCCATCACCGGCGCACTGTCGCCCTGCTCGACCAGTCCCCCCAGCTGCAGCCTGACCAGGTCACGTTCCTGCCCCGGCGATAAGCAAACCCCACCGCCCGCAGGTCTGGAAAAGGGAGCGTCCGACCGTCTGTGTAAGTGATCGTGGCGGTCATGGTGTGGGGATTCGCCCGTCGAAGTAGATCGTGAACGCCTGGAGCGCCTGTTTCCAGCCCGAGCTGCGGATCCCGACGTTACGGCCGCGGAACTCCTCCAGATTGCGGACCGCCAGGAACAGGACCTTCAAGACGGCCTGCTCGGACGGGAACTGGCCGCGGTTGCGGGTGATCTTCCGCAGCCGGGCGTTCATCGACTCGATCAGGTTCGTCGTGTAGATGACCCGCCTGACCTCGGGCGGGAAGGCCAGGAACGGGGTGAACTCGGCCCAGTGCGCCCGCCACAGCTTCACGATCGCCGGATAGCGCTCCTGCCAGGCCGCGGCGAAGTCCTCCAGCGCCGCCGCGGCGGAGGCCTCATCAGCGGCGGTATAGACCGGGCGCAGGTCCTTGCTCAGCGGGGCCCAGTATCTGCGGGAGGCATACCGCAGGGAGGCACGGATGAGGTGCACCACGCACAGCTGCACGACCGCCTGCGGCCAGACCACGCCGATCGCGTCCGGCAGGCCGGTCAGCCCGTCGCAGCACACGATGCACACATCCGCCTCGCCCCGGCCCCGTACCTCCGACAGCACTGACATCCAGAACTTCGCCGACTCCCCGGTCGCCGGGCCGGCCCACAAGCCCAGGACCTCTTTGGCGCCCTCACAGTTGATCCCGATGGCCACATACACGGCCCGGTTAGTGACCACCCCATCGCGGATCTTCACCATCAGCGCGCCGGTGAACGCCACCGGATAGACCGCGTCCAGCGGCCGGGACTGCCACTCGGCGAGTTCTTCCAGCACCCCGTCGGTGACCCGCGATATCAGGTCCGGGGAGACATCCACGTCATATATTTCCCGAAGGTGCGCCCGGATGTCGCGGACGGTCATGCCCCGCGCATACAGGGCGATGATCCGCTCGTTAAAGCCTTCCAGCCGGGTCTGGCCCTTCCGGACGATCTGCGGCTCGAACGTTCCCGGCCGGTCCCGCGGCACCGCCAGGTCCACCGCCCCCACGTCAGTCAGCAGCGACTTCGGTGTGGACCGTTGCGGCTGTTGCCGCTACCGCGGCCAGCCGGGTCATGTTTCTCATAACCCAGGTGGCCGGTCATCTCCTCAGCCAGGGCCCGTTCCAGCACCGCCTTGGTCAGCTGGGACAGCAGCCCATCCGGGCCCAGCAGCTCCGCGCCCCCGGCCTGGGCTTTGCCCAGCAGCTGATCCGCCAGCTCGTCATCGACCAGCGGCCGGCGGCCCGGCCGGCCGCCCTCAGTGTTACCGGGCACATTCGCAGTGTCAGTCATCGCGTGTCCTTCCGCGAGCCGCCTTTCCTGCGGCTCATCGTCAGGCCACGTCACTTACACAGCCGGTAGGACACGCCCCTGGAAAAAGACCAGGCGCTGACGACCTGTCATAGCCGCACTGCGTGTGGGTACCGCAATGCGCCCGTCATGTCAGGGTGAGGTCACGGTGAAGTGTGCCCGGACCGTCCTGGCGTTGCCGGCGGTGACGATGACCACGCCGTGATAGGTACCCGGGTGCCGGTAGGTGTGTTGGCCGAAGATGGTGTACAGGCTGTTCACCTGGGTCGCGGTGGCATTCTTGCCGGTCACGTCGCCGGTCGTGGTGCTGCCGTCGCCCCACTTGATCGTGCACCCAATCCCGAGCGAGGAGTCGCACATAGTGAGCGTGCTGGTGGCAAAGCCCGGGGCGGACAGTGTCGCGACCGGGGCGTCGGCCTGGCCGTGGGCGTTGGCGGTCTGGGTGGTGCCGATGGTCTGCAGCGGCCAGGGCACTTGGGTTGAGGGGTAGAAGTTCACCCCGGCCGCCTGCAGCCGGGCTCCCTGCCCGCCGAGACGGCGCAGGAAATCATGGTAGGCGGGGCTGGCTGCGGTCCGGCGGATGCCCGGTGACCAGGCGACTTCCGCCAGTGCGAGCAGACGCGGGAACACCATGTAGTCGGCGTTGGCAATGTTCGCGACGGTCTCGCTCCACATAGCGCCTTCCACGCCGATGACATTCCGGTCTGTGACACCGGAGACGAACCCGCCGGGATTCCAGTTGTAGGCGCTGGAGACGTCGCATCCGCGGGGGCAGGCCCAGTTCATACCCAGGGAGGGCGGCACGCTGGACCGGGCCGTGACGATGTACTTCTGGTCGAGGTAGGTGTGGTTGGCCGGGGCCATCACGATTTTCATGTGCTTGGCCACGGCCTCCCGGCCGGTGATCGACCCGGGCGACCTTCCGCCGGCGGGCTGCCAGTACTCGGCGATCGAGCCGGCCGACGGATGGCTCCCTGGGCCGGCAATATCAGCCCAGCCCATGACGACCTTGCCGTGGCGCGTGACGATGCCCGCTTCCTTGTTGAGGAAGGTGGCGTATTTAGCCGCGCTGAGCACCGACGTCGGCACCTCGTCCCCGCCGAGGTTGTAGTAAGGGCCGGGGGTTAGCGCGGTGAGCTGGCCAATGATCGCCGTCATGATGGCCCAGGTGTCCCGGGAACCCGGGCAGAGCGCGCTGTAGCCGACGTTCTCGGTGTAGTCCCAGTGCGGCGGCTTGAACGCGCCGCAGTCGATCCCGTGCGGGTTGCCGGGCAGCGCGGGATTGCTGGTGTCGTTGTACTCCGACATGATGATCGCGTTGTTGTGGCCGGGGGAGTCCACTTCAGGCGCCACGGTGACGAAGTGCGCGGCGGCGTCGGCGACAACGGCCCGGTACTGCGCCTGGGTCCAAAAGCCGCCGGGGTCCACGGTCCTGCCTCCGGTGCCGACCGAGCCGCGGCCGCCGATGGCGGTCAGCCGGGGGAAGCCGTTGATCGCCAGACGGAAGCCCTGGTCATCGCTGATGTGCAGGTGCAGCACGTCAACCTTGTAGGCGGCGATCTGGTTGATCAGTTGCTCGACCGCCGATGGGGGCTCGTAGTGCCGAGCGATGTCGAGCAGCAGGCCCCGGTAGGAGTAGCGGGGGTAGTCGGTGATGCTGACCACCGGTGTGGTCCATGGCCCCGGCATGGCCGCACGGCTGTCGATCCACGCGGGCAGCAGCTGGCGGAACGTCTGAATGCCGTCATACAGCCCATGAGCCGCCGACGCCTCGATCTTCACACCTGAAGTCGTGGTGTCGAGCTGGTAACCCTCAGCCCGGTGACCGGGCGGCAGCGTCCCAGGATCGCCGATCTCCACGGTGATGTCGCCTAGGCGCGGCGTGCCGGTGACTGTGGGCAGCCGATAACCGGTCGCGGGCCGCAGATAGGCGGCCAGGTGCCCACCGACCGACAACTCGTCTGCGGCATCCGGGCCCGGTGTGGCGATGATGCGGGCGTGTGGAGTCAGCGTGAAACGGCCATTGCCGACTCGGGCCGACACCGGCTTCGGCACGATGCCGAGCCCGGTTGCCGTCTTAGCTGCGGGCCGCACCGGCACCGCGTCAGCCGCTACCGTTAAGCCGGCGACAGGAACACCGGCCACCAGCACGGAGAAACCGACTGACCAGCCACAAATCACCGCCAGGTGACGCCACCAGGATCGTGGCCGGGAGCAGGCCGGGCCCCCACGCAGACCAGCGAGGATGTCCAGGACATGGGGTCTGCTGTTCATGTGGCCACCTGACCGTCTGGGAATCACCAGCACCGGCCGCTGCCGGCCGGGCCGCCTGGACGCTACAAGGGCGCAGGCGGCACGGTCAAGCATGCCCACACTCCCCCCTCATAGTCCGTTGGTGCGGGAGTACAGTCAGCGCATCTTTCACGCCAGCCGGGTCGAGTGTTTCCTGAAGACATGACCGGCCAACAGGCGCCGGAACGGTACTGCTTGACGATTTGGGAGTAGGTCGAGCTTGACGCTGACATTTGTCCATGACTGATTGGCAGCCCCGTAGCGTCCGTGCATGGGTAATTACGGTGCTGAGCACTCGGGATGCGCCTGGCCCGCGACGGTCCGCGGCAGGCGCCGCCGCTGTTGCTCATTCACGGATCGGGGGCTTCGGCCGCCTCGTGGGGCCCGGTGGCCGGGACGCTCGCCGGCCACCATCACGTCATCCGGGTCGGCCTTCCGGGGTGCGGCCAATCCCCGCGCACACCGTCGTAGGACGTGCCTGAGCAGGCAGGCCGCTGGCTGTGCAGCTCGACGACCTCGGGCTGCGGCACGTCAACCTGGCCGGGCACTCCGTCGTCCCGGTCGGACCGGAGCGGTTGAAAGCCAGACCCGTCATTGTGGTGTCAACATGATTGCTCGTGCACCGCCAGCCCATGCGAGATGGAGGTCGTGGCGATCTGGCTCGCCGTCCTCACTGACCTGGATCTTGCTGAACTTCGCGAAGGTGGGATTGAGCCCTGCCATGTGCGCGTACGCCAAGACGACCTCGGGCTCCTTGGTGGAGACCCTGGACGTCGGCCCACCGACGCTTCCCTTTGAGCCGGATTTCGACGGGTTCGCCGGTGCGAAGGTTTCGTCCCCACCCGAACGACGTGCCGATCATGAGGTCGTTTCCCTCAGCCGTGTATGCCACCGGGACGGAGTAGCGGCGCCTTGACTTGCGCCCAACGATGTACAGGGTGACCAGGCGACCGCCCACGATCGGGCAAGGCCTGAGGTGCGCAGCAGCCCGCGTACCAGGAGATTAACCACGCGCTGTCCCGGCATTGTGTGAGCCTGCTGCCCGGCAAGCGAGGCAGGATTGCCCGTGTGTGGCTTATCGGTCATGGCGGCGTGTGTTCACTTCACTTACGGGCGGGAGCTGACTGCTCGCCGAGAGTGAGCCGCCGGCAGGAATCATGCTTATGACGCTCTGTGGCATCGCACCGACCGTGAAGGTGCGGACGGCCGAGCCGACGGTAACGGCGAGGAACGAGGCGACGGAGGGGACCTCAGCAGGCAGTGCGATGCTGTGTGATCCTTCCTTAAGCTCGGCGTCGAGCACCTGCATCGAGGCACTCTTGGGCTCTGGGGGCGTGAAGGACGTATGCCACCAGGCCTCGACGGTGACACGGGCAGCCTTGTGCTGGGTCAGGTGCACCGCGCGCTGGTCCTCGTCGTAGCCAACGTGAGCCTCGGCGGGCTCGCCAGCCGTGATCATGCCCTCCACCTGGGCCGCGATCAGGCCGGCGATCCCGGCGATCCCCTGCACGAACGTTACGTGCGCGTTGCGCTCGCAGATTTTCTGGCGGAGGTGCTGCTTGGTGTCGGCCGGAACCATGCCCCCGAAGACGACGACGTCGATGTCTTCGGCGTCGTAGTCGTCCAGGACGCGGTCGAACTGATTCGTGGCGTCCGCCGCGTAGCCCTTGCCACGCAGGATCTCGACAGTATCGACGAGCACGCTCGGACTCCGGCCGACCACGAGGATCCGGCGGGGGTCGTTCGTCGGTGAGGCGTTCATTGCTAGATCTCCCTGATGATCGGTTTGGGATCAACCGCTTGTTGGCTTGGCCAATATTGGAGAGGCCAACATAACAAGTGTTGGCCGTGCCCACAACTGTTAGGCTTGCGAGGTGCCCATGCCCCACCACCAACCCGGCCGCGGACCGGCCCGGCTCAAGGGACGCCCGACCTGGCTCATCAATCGCGCGTACGCACGCTCGTCAGGATTGCTCAACGCCGGCTTCGAGGCCCATGGGGGCGGCCTTCGCGGCTACCACTACCGGCTGCTTGCGGCGCTCGATGAGTGGGGGCCTGCGAGCCAGGCCGACTTGGGTCGCAGCACCGGAATCGACCGCAGCGATGTCACTGCGACACTGGCGGAGCTTGAGTGGCGCAAACTGATCGAGCGCACTGTCGACCCCGGACACAAGCGCCGCAACATCGTGACCCTCACTCCAGAAGGTGTCGAGCAACTGCGCGACCTCGACACGGTCGTGGACACAATCCAAGACGAACTGCTGGCGCCACTGACCACGACGCAGCGGCGCCAGTTCATCACGCTGATATCCCGGCTTCTCGACGACCCAGGACCGACACAATGAGGCACCCCGCCCTCGGCCGAGCCGCAGGATTCCTGAAACCCTGAGGAAGCGCGCTGGCCGGTTGCATCCGGGTGCTACCGTCTCGGCATCCGAGAGTTGCGCCAAGATGAATGACTCGGGCTGACGGCGGGGGCCGACCTTACGAGGAGCTTCCGATCGGGCGTCGGTGATGGAGCAGCCGCGTGATCGAGATACGTGATCGAGACGACGGTGTCCGTGCCGAGCTGCTGGTGGCTGGTTTCCGCAGCCGCTTGCAGGGTCTTCTTCCCGAGGGAAGACGCCGGGCAGACCGCACGCTCCTACCTTGATTGGGCCAGACCCGGCCTGACGATCCTGGAGCGCCCGGGTCAACGGCCAGCCGGCCTGGTGGCTCAGCTGGACGGCGCCACCGTATCGGTGTACGCCTTCGACGTCGCAGGGCGTCCGGATCAAGCACATCCGAGCCATGCTCAACCCCGGCAAGCTCCGGCCCTAGACGACAGGCTGAACGCGCACCGAACAGAAAATCCTGCTGGTGGGTAGCTGGCCCTGCTGGCCATCGGCAGTCTCGCCATACTGGTCGGCGGTCGTATGGCGGAGCAACTCCAGCGAGTTGGCCTGCTCAAGGCGGTCGGCGGCACGCCCGTATTTGTGGCCGGCGTGCTGCTGGCCGATTATCTCGGCCTGGCCCTGGTGGGGGCGGCAGCCGGACTGGCGGCCGGGCGCTTGGCTGCCCCATTGCTCATCGCTCCCGGCGCCGGTCTCCTTGGAACCGCCGGAGCGCCTTCGCTCACGCTCGAGACGGTGGTGGGCGTGGCCATTGCGGTCGCCGTTCTGGCGACGTTCATTCCGGCCCTGCGCGCCGCGCGCACCAGCACGGTCCGCGCCCTCGCCGATGCGGCCCGCCCGCCGCGGCGCCGGGCCTGGCTGATCGGGCGCTCGGCGCGCCTGCCCGTGTCCCTGCTGCTCGCCGTGCGGCTGGGTGCCCGGCGGCCCCGCCGCATCGTGCTAAGCGTGCTGAGCATCGCCGTCACTGTCAGCGGGATCGTCGCCCTGCTGTTCGCCCACGCCACCCTGGCTGTTTCCCACTTCGGTACGTCAGCTGGCTCGGCCAACCCCGCCAGGTTGGACGTCGGTTTTGCGTCACGAACTACACGGGAGGATCAGGAGGTTTGGACTTTTCGCTATAGCGAACCAAGGGGGAAGCGCGAGCCAGCCGCCAGCTTGGTGGCTGGTCGCCGCCGTGCTCGGCACCGTGATCGGCGTGGCGGCCCTCACCTCCATTCCGGCCCGCACCGGCGCCCGCCGACCCGTGGCCGAGATTCTCCAGGCCGAAATAGGCTGATCGCGAGCACGGCGGGCAATGGCCCACCACTACCTGCACGACGTGCCGCACAGCTATCCACGGCGGGTCGCGACGCGAAGATCGATTGGAAGGCACTGAGCCAGCGGGTCGGCCACGCGGCTGCCGGAGACTCGCTCTCGTTGGTCGCGATCGAGGACGAGGACGCCACGAACCAACCGATGCGGCCTGACCATAACCAAGGGGGGACCAAGATCCCGTTTACAAATCCGTTTACAGGATGCATGCAGAAGGCCCCTTCCATGATCGGAAGAGGCCTCTGGCCTGCTACTTGGTAGCGGGGGCAGGATTTGAACCTGCGACCTCTGGGTTATGAGCCAAGACGTCAGTGTTCAACCCCGCATGGCATCGTCCGGCACGAACAGCATCAATGACGACTCTGTCTCCGGACGATGGAGTGAGCGCGGCCGCGCATGCCCCAGGTTCTGAGTGGTGTGGCGGGGGTGGCGCGAGCATCGATGGCCCCTTCGGGGTTAGCCTGAACCCATGCTGATCATCCCGGGCGTCGAGGTCGATGAGGCGCGCCTGGCTGACATCTGTGATCGGTACGGGATCGCCAAACTCCAGATCTTCGGCTCGCAAGCCCGCGGAACTGCGGGGCCTGACAGTGATATCGACATCCTGTACACACTCCGCCCTGGATGCCGGCTGGGCTGGGAAATCGAGCAACTCGCTGACGATCTCGCCGAATTGTTCGGCCGCAGCGTCGACCTGGTGTCGCTCCGCTCCCTGCACCCGCTCCTGCAGCCATCCGTCCTGGCCGAAGCCCGGCCCGTCTATGCAGCGTGACGTCCTCCTGCTCAGCGAGATGATCGACGCTGCGGAGCAAGCACACCAGCTTGCGGCAGGCGTCACGGTCAGTGAGCTTGAGACTGACCGTCAGCGCCGGGATGCCCTGATGTGGAACTTCACCGTGCTTGGCGAAGCCGCAGCACAGCTTTCTGCTGACCTCAAAGATCAGTTCCCGGACACAGCCTGGCAGCAGCCGAGCAGGCTCAGAAACAGGATCGTCCACGGCTACTGGTCGATCGACCTCGAGATCCTCCACACCACCGCCGCCGACCAGTTGCCCGCATTCACAGATGACCTGCGCCGGGTTCTCGCCACGCTCAGCAAGGACAGCTGAACGAGGATCCACGGTCCTGGGGACGCCGAGCTGGTCCGGGAGCTTCGTGAAGTGAGTTCTGGGTTGCCCACAGTGGGCGTCACGGGCTGTCCCGGCCCACCTGGCTGGCGCCGCTCCGGTCTAGCCGAAGGTGAACGCGAATGCCTGGGCGCCCGGGTTGAGGAAGGTGATCTCACAGGTGCGGTCGGTGACCGGGCCGTCCTGCCGGATGAGCTGGTAGAGCCGCGGTTCGGTGACCGTGCCGTTGCCTTCGCTGTCCACATCGATCCCGTGCGCGTTGCCGGGCGGCTGCCCGTCGAGAAGCACGCGGAATGGCGAGCCGGGCGGTGACCCGGCCCGTCCCATGACGAGGTGGAGATCTCGGGCGCGGAATCTGCAGGCGATCTGCCCGTCGGCTTTGTTCAGCGTGGTGACCTGTTCTTCCATTGTCCAGTCCCCGGACAGGGCCCACTGGTTGAGCTTCAGTATTGCCGGGGCGGTGTAGACGTGGGCTTCGCCCGGCACGACCCCACCGGGGGAGGCGAAGTTCTCGGTGCGCTCATAGCCGGTGTAGCTTTCCGGCGATCTGAGGTCGTCCCAGTCGGCCGGGGCCTCCACGCCGCGTGCGTCGACCGAGACCAGGTCCTGCCCTCCTCCGGCCGATCCGGCCTCGGCCAGGAGCTGCTGGATGATCATTTCAGACTGGCCGTATCCGCCTTCGCCGAAGTAATGATGCCGGAGGCGCCCTTGTGTGTCGGCGAAGTAGAGGGCGGGCCAGTAGTGGTTGCCGAAGGCACGCCAGACCGCATAGTTGTTGTCGGTCGCGACCGGGTAATCGATGTGCATCTCCTGGACGGCCTGGCGGACGTTGCCGGCATCGCGCTCGAATCCGAACTCGGGTGTATGGACGCCGATCATCACCAGTCCCTGGGCGGAGTATTTCCCGGCCCAGGCCCGCAGGTAGGGGAGCTGGCGTAGCCAGTTGATGCAGGTATAAGTCCAGAAGCTGGCCAGGACGACTTTCCCGCGCAGGCCTGCTGGGGTCAGGGGCGGTGAGTTGAGCCACCCGGTCGCGCCGTCGAAAGACGGCAGCTCACCCTCGACAGGCAGCCGGGGCGCGGATGTGTGCAGCCCGGCAGGCATGCGCCAGTTCGTTCCCATGACAATGCTTCCCTATGACGGGGTCCCGGCCAGGGGCCACGGCCGGTGCCATTTCGTGTACGGGGCGGCGCGCGGTTGGGGCGCGCCGCCCCGCCTGTCAAGTTCCGGTTCCTGGGCGACAGGGCGGGTTCAACCGGTGAGCGCAAGGCTCGGCGAGTCGAGATAGATTCATGGATGCCAGGTCTGCGGCGGTGAGGTTGCGCGATGGCAGTGCGCATCTCTGACGGTCGCCCTAGGCAGTCGGCCAGGCTGGCGTTGCGGCTCCAAGGGCCGCAGGGCTGCGGTACGGGAAATCGGCCCGCCGGCAGGGCGGTGATCGCCTGGCGCATGGCGCGTTCGACCAGGCGGGCGTCGCGGCCGTCGGGCAGGTGCAGCAGCATCACGTAGCGGGTGGACCGCTCGACCAGGGTGCCGACCGCTGTCTTGCAGTCCTTGCCGATGATCAGGTCGCCTTCCCAGTGGCCGGGCACGGCCCGGTCCTCAGCCTCGGCCGGGCGTTCGCTGATCATCACCATGTCCTTGATATGGCCTGACCGGCCATCGCGGCCGCGGGGGCGGCGTTTAGCCCGGCCGGTGCGCAGGCACCGGGCCAGTTCCCGGCGCAACTCGCCGCGGCCCTGTACGAACAGCGCCTGGTAGATCGTCTCGTGGCTCACCCACATCATGGGATCGTGCGGGAACTCGATCTGCAACCGGGCCGAGATCTGGACCGGCGACCACCATTCGGCCAGCCACTGGCCGGCCTGGGCGGCCAGCTCCGGGCAGGCCAGCTTGGGCGTCTTCGGGCGCCGCGCCTGCTCGCGGGCGCGCTGATGCGCCCGCCACGCCCGGTACTCGTTGCGGCCACCATTAGCGGCCACCTCCCGCGACACTGTCGAGACCGCCTTGCCCAGCCGGGCGGCGATCACGGTGAACGACTCCCCGCCGTGAAGCCCCAGGGTGATCTCCTCCCGGTCCGCCAGCGTCAGCCGCCCCGGCCCGGGCACCCACCCATCCCGGCGCACCGGCCGCCGCGACGTATACCGCGCGATCAGCGCGACCCCCTGATGCGAGCAGCCCACCTGCGGGCCGATCTCCCGTAACGACAGCCCTGCGGCCTTGAGCCGCAACGCCAGCTGCCGCTGCTCCACCGTCAGATGCGCACGCATCCGCAACCTCCTCAGCTCATCGAGAATCTTCTCGACTCACCGAGCGTTGCGCTGACCGGTTGAACCCGCCCAGAGGGGTTCCGGTAGCTAGGCGACATTGCCGGTGGCGGAGTTCTTCCGGCGGGGGCGGCCTTTGGGGTTGGCGAACGCGCCGAGTTCTTTGGCGCGGTCGTGGCGGATGGGGTGGACCCGGATGACCTGGCCGTCTTTGGACAGCTGCACCGATCCGGCGACGATGGTGACGTCGATGGATGCGTGCGCCCAGCGCCGCCCGGCGGGGTAGGTCTTGTCGGCGAAGGTGATAACGCCGGTGTTGTTGGCCAGCCGGGTGACGGTCAGCCCGGCGGTGGCGTCTCTGGCTTTCCGCGATACCCGGGCCCGGGGGACCCGTCCGGCGTGGTCCTCGCGCAGCCGCTGGGCGTGCGTGGCGACCACCACCCCGGCGTGCAGGATGCCTGCCAGCCCGCCGGAGACGACGACCTCGACGGGCTCGCCGGCGTAGGTCGCGCCGACCGCGTAGGTGAACCCGGCCAGGGAGATCTTCCCGGCCGCGTTGACCCACCGCGACACCCCCGCCGGGCGTTTCCCCGCCGCCGCGGCTGGTGCCCGGGCCGGGGCCGGCTCGGCGGCGGCGCTGTCATCGGCGGCCAGGGCCCGGCTGGCGAGCCGGAACCGCTCGGCCGGCGGGCGGCCGCCGCAGGACTGGTGCGGCCGGGCGGTGTTGTACTCGGCCACCCACGCATCCAGCGCATCCTGCAGGTCACCCGGCGCCTGGAACAGCCGGTCGGTGCGGGTGAAGAACTCCGCCCGCATCGTCTTATGCAGCCGCTCCACCTTCCCCGTCGTGGTCGGCGAATACGGGGCGGTGAGCAGGTGCCGGATCCCGTTATCGGTGCAGATCCGGCCGGACATCACCGGCCCCGGGCCCCGCCCGAAACGGCCGGTGAAGACCTTGCCATTGTCTGTCAGGATCTGACTGGGAACGCCGTGCCGGCGCAGCGCCTCGGCCAGCGCCTGGCAGACCGGCCGGGCGGTGGCCCGCAGCACCACCTTCGCGCAGACGACGAACCGGGAATGGTCATCGATCCCGGTCACGATCTTGACTTCCTGCCCGTCCGCGAGATGGACCCGGCCCATCACGTCCATCTGCCACAGCTCCATCGCCCGGCTGCGCTCCCAGCGGCGGTAATCCTCCCGCCGCCGCTTGCGCTTCTTCGCCTCCACCAGCCCATGGCGCACCAGCGCCCGGTAAACCGGCGAGCGGCCCGGCAGCGGCCCGCGGCCCTCACGCTCTAGCTGCCACACGATGCGCGACGGTCCCCACGCCGGGTGCGCCCGGCGGAGCTGCAGCACCCGCGCCTCGATCGCCGGCGGCATCTGATGCGGGCAGGACTCCGGCCGCGACGACCGGTCCGCCAGGCCGCCCAGCCCGCCGTCATTGGCATACCGGCGCAGCCACTGGTGGACCGTCTGCCGGGCCACCCCATACCGGCGGGCCACATCGGTGACTGACGCGCCCTCGTCCAGGACTTCCAGTACTGCCCGGTACCGCTGCTCGACCACACCCAGCTCCACCAGCACACCCGGGCTCCCTCCCTGCGACCAACCTGACTGATCGCAGGCAAGCGCCCAGGACGGCCAAAAGCCGGGAACCACCACGGAGTGTCGCCCACCTACCGGAACCACTGTCGCCCAGCAGCCGGAACCGCGTCCTCAACCTGTCGCCCAGGAACCGGAACTCAGGTGTCCAGCATCTACCGGGATCGCACAGTGAGCTGCCGTGCAGCAAATCCGTGCAGCAAACGGCAAGCAAAAGGCCCCTTCCATGATCGGAAGGGGCCTCTGGCCTGGTAGCGGGGGCAGGATTTGAACCTGCGACCTCTGGGTTATGAGCCCAGCGAGCTACCGAACTGCTCCACCCCGCGTCGGTGTTCCCTCACTTTATGGGCAACTGCGGATGGAGGCAAATCAACGGCGCGCAGGAGCCTTGGCCCGCACGACCAGGACCACCGCGACGACGATCAGGGACCCGCCGAGCAGCATCGATGCCGTCAGGGCCTCACCCAGCAAGGACGTGCCGAGGATGACGGCGATGATCGGGTTGACATAGGCGTAGGTGGCCACGGTAGCCGTGGGCAGCCGGCGCACCGCCACCACGTAGGCGCTGAACGCGATGATCGAGCCCGGGCCGATGAGGTAGGCCACGGCCAGTACCGAGGCGGCTGACACCTGCGCCGGGTCGAACCGGCTGAATTCCCCGGTCACGGCAGCCGCCGCCAGGAGGATGACCCCCCCGGCCAGCATCTGCATCGAGGTGGCCAGCAGCGGCCGGGACGGCAGCGGCACCCGGCGCGACGCAATCGTGCCGGACGCCCAGCTGACGCTGGCCACGAGGATGATCACGATGCCGATCCCGGGCGAGCCGCCCGTGCCCCCGTGGCCCGCGGCCGCGGGCCCGGTGCTGCCACCGAACGGCCCGGCCAGGAACCCGACGCCGACCACGCCCGCGACCAGCCCCGCCATGGCCGCCAGGCCGATCCGGGTTCCGTTGAAAACGCGGTCAATAACGATCAGCCACAACGGAACCGTCGCGACCAGCAAGGCGGCCAGCCCGGACGGGACACTTCGCTCCCCGGCCGATACTCCGCCATTCCCGCCGGCCAGCAGCAGGCCGCCGACCAGGGCCGCGGACCACCAGCCCGCGAAGCGGGGCCGGTCGGCAGCCCGTACCTCAGGCCCGCCGGAACGTATCGCGAACGGGTACATCAGCAACCCGGCCACGATGTAACGGACGCCCGCCATCAGCAGCGGTGGCAGCGTCTCCACGCCCACCCGGATGGCGAAGTACGTGCTGCCCCACAGCACCCAGACCACCAGCAGCGCGAGCCACCCGACCTGCCGGACGCCGCCCCCGGCAGGCCGACGGCCGCCCGAGCCCCCGGCCTCCCCGTCTCCCCGTTCTCCCGTCTCCTCCGCTGAACTCACCACCCAGCCACCCTGCCGCTGGGCGAGGCTTCAGGCCAGCGGCAGGAACGCCATCTAACGATTGATTCCTGCCACTCGCCATGGATTCGTCGCGTCCTTCGCGCCGCCGCGCCTACGGCGCCCAGCGCGGCGCGTCTCCCGCCGCGCCGGCCCGCTCCACCCGCTGGGCGCCCACCCGCCGCGTCGGCCGGCGCCCTCGTAAGCGGAGAGTCGGGCCGGCCTGCCGAGACCGGTCTCCCGGTGCTGGTCAAATCCGGCCAGGCGTTGCCTATCCGCCATGGCCACGGGACAAGCTGGTGCGCGGCCCGTCCATGAGTGCGGTGAAATAGCATCCACGGTCCCCGCGGCCCGGGCCCGGCCCGCGGGCCACCATGTCGATGCGATCCGGTGCGAATCCGGGAAGGTGATGGCACCATGAGAGCCGCGGTTATCGAGGAGTCCCATGAGGTCAGCGTCGTCAGCGTGGAGGATCCTGCCCCGGGGCCCCGCGAGGTCGTGGTGGACGTGGCCGCGTGCGGGATCTGCGGCACCGACCTGCACATCCTCGAGGGCGAGTTCGCGCCGTCGCTGCCCATCGTCCCTGGGCACGAGTTCGCCGGGGTCGTGGTGGCCACCGGCACCGATGTCACCGAGCTGGCTGAGGGCCAGCGCGTGGCCGTGGACCCCTCGCTCTACTGCCACGAGTGCCACTATTGCCGGCTCGGCCACGGCAACCTGTGCGAGCGGTGGGCCGCCCTCGGGGTCAGCGTTCCCGGCGGGGCCGCCGAGTTCGCGCTGGCCCCGGTGGCCAACTGCGTGCCGCTGCCGGACCACGTCCGGCTGGAGGACGCCGCGCTGATCGAGCCGCTGTCCTGCGCGATCCGCGGCTACGACGTGCTCCGCTCCCAGCTCGGCTCGCACATCCTCATCTACGGCTCAGGCACCATGGGCCTGATGATGCTGGAGCTGGCCAAGCGCACCGGCGCCGCGTCGGTGGACGTCGTCGACCTGAACCCGGACCGGCTGGCCACCGCGGTCGCCCTCGGCTGCTCGCGGACCGCCACCTCCGCCGACGAGCTGGACCAGCCCCGGGGGTGGGAGCTGGTCATCGATGCCACCGGCGCCGGGCCGGCCATCCAGGACGGCCTGCCCCGGGTCAGCCCGGGCGGCACCTTCCTGCAGTTCGGCGTCGCGTCCTACGACACCAGGGTCACGATCGAGCCCTACCGGATCTACAACAAGGAAATCACGATCACCGGCTCCATGGCCGTGCTGCACAGCTTCGAGCGGGCCGTGGAGCTGTTCGCCGCTGGGGTGCTCGATCCGGACGTATTCATCAGCGACCGGCTCCCGCTGGAGGAGTACGCCGGCGCGCTGGACCGCTTCAAGCGCGGCATCGGCCGCAAGATCCAGGTCATCCCCTAGGGAGCGGCTGGCCTTGTATCGCGGGCGCGCACTGGCTCGCCGCACGCCGCACAGACGACCTGGGCGGCCAATGGATGACCACACGTGTGCTCTAGCACCAGCGGCGGCCCGCCGTCCCTGGCCAGGTAGGTATCGCCCCAGCGCATCAGCGTCACGATGACCGGGTACAGGTCCCGGCCCGCGGCGGTCAGGTGGTACTCGAACCGGGCCGGCCGCGCGGAGTACGGCCGCCGCTCGAGGATCCCGGCCGCGGTCAGCGTGCGCAGCCGGGCAGCGAGCGTGTCCCGCGGCGCCCCGGTGCACCGGACCATCTCGTCGAAGCGGCGGTCGCCGAGGAACACCTCGCGCACGGCGAGCAGGGCCCATTTCTCGCCGACGATGTCGAGCGTGCGGGCCACGGAACACGCCCGCGGCTGGCTGGCGGCCTCGTTCATGCTCCGAGCGTACCCAGCCGGTCGGGAATCTGGACGGACCTGGGCGCCTGGACTGCGCTCACCCGGACCGTGGTCAGTCGGGCAGGGTGCGGGGCAGGCCGAAGCTGGGCAGCACGCCGTTGTCGAACCTGGTCAGCCTGCAGATCCGCGGGCCGTCCAGGCTGGCTACCAGCAACCCGCTGGCGTGTGCCACCCCAGCATGGAGGTCCCGCACGTAGACCGCGAACGCCAGCTGGCCGTTGGCCCGCGTCGGGATGAGCCGGTAGCCGCGGTCCCGCCATACCGCGGCGAAGAACCGGCGCGCCAGCTCGCGGCCCTGGTACTCCAGCGGGAGCGGCGGCATGGACAGCAGCACGTCCTCGGTGAGCAGCGCGACCACGTCGTCCACCGCACCGCGCTCGAACGCCTGGGTCAGCCGGGCCACGAGCGCCTGCTCAGCCGCCGAGCCGGGCGGGGGCGGGGGTTCCCTCTGTGCCTCCGGGCCTAGCCGGGACGCCATCACGGTCCGGGCCCGCTTCAGGGCGCTGGTCACCGACTCCTCGGTGGACTCGAGTATGGCTGCCACTTCGCGGGCCCGGAAGCCCAGCACGTCGCGCAGGATGAGCACGGCGCGCTGGCGTGGTGGCAGCAGCTGGAGCGCGGTCACGAACGCCAGCGAGATGGCCTCCCGCGTCTCATACCGGGCCTCGGGGCCGGGCGCGTGGTCCGCGAGCCCTTCGAGCCGGGCGTCCGGGAACGGCTCGAGCCAGGTCACCTCGCCCAGCCCGGTGGGTTCCAGCGGCCCCACCGCAGCGGGCGGCGACCCGGCCTGCGGGCGGCGGCTGCCCGAGCGCAGGGCGTTCAGGCAGCGCCTCGTCGCAATCCGGTAGAGCCAGGTGCGGACCGAGGCGCGCTCCTCGAAGGCGCGCAGCCCCTGCCACGCGGCCAGCATGGTCTCCTGCAGGGCGTCTTCCGCATCCTGGGTGGACCCGAGGATCCGGTAACAGTGCACCATCAACTCCCGCCGGTGCGGCCCGATGAGCTGGCGAAACGCCTCGCCGTCGCCGGAGCGGGCGCGGGTGATCAGCTCCGTGGTCACCGCCGCATCGCCTCTTCCTGCCGGTTGCTTCCCGCTGCTGCCGGTACTGACCCCGCGGAGACCGGAAACTGGGCGCTCCGGCTCACGGGCCAACCCCGTGCCGCGCCTCCGCCCGCGGCCGCCCACTCCGCAGGCCGCCTGGGATCAGCTTGTTCCGCAACGAAAAGCCACCCTCACGAGCTCGGGTCCAGGCCTCATAGTCCGAGACGGTCCCGGTGATGCGCAGCGAGCGGGGGAGGGCGGGACCCAGCCGCCCGCCAAGCCGGGTGCACCCGGAGCCACGGGTCGAACATGGCAGATTCCTGCACGTCCAGCGCGCTGTCCATGCGTGCCGGCTGGACCAGGCGGTCGCCGAGGCGATCGATAGCCTGACCAAGACCGGGGTTAGCGGCGGCCGTGGCGTGGAGTAGCAGCCGCGGGAAGGTATGAGGCGGATCGTGGCTGCCCCGGGAAAAGGGAGAGCAAGTTCCATACCACCACGTCCGGGTATGCGGCATCGGGCGGGGTGGGATAGCGGACAGATAAGGGTCCGGTTACCGTCGGGTCACGATTCGCCGTGGCCCCTGCCTGGTCTGTTCCCAGTCTGCTGGCCCGGTCTTAGCATGATTGGTCGGGCGCCGTTTGGCGTGCCGTCATGCCGTGGGGGATCGGGCCCAGGGCTCCTGTGCTCCGCCGAACGAACTTCGCGGCAGAAATCAGGAGGGGAATGTCGATGCGCAAACGCACGCAGTCCTTTGCGGCCGCATCAGGCCTGGCCGTCCTCGCGCTCGTGGCTGCTGCCTGTGGAGGCAGCACGTCATCCGGCAACTCGTCACCGGGCTCACAGACCTTTGGGCAGCAGGGCCTGAACCCGGGCGGGACGCCAAAGTCGGGCGGCACGCTGAACATGCTCGGCCAGGGCGACGTTGACTTCATGGACTACAACGTCTCTTACTACACGATCGGCGGCCTGGGCCAGCGGCCCTGGCTCCGCGGGCTGCTGGCGTACCCGGCCATCCCTGGCAAGGCGACCACGCCCGCTCCCGACCTGGCCACCGCGATGCCCACCGTCACCAACGGCGGCAAGACCTACAAGCTCACCATCCGCACCGGTGCGATGTGGGACACCAGCCCGCCACGGCAGGTCACCGCGGCCGACGCACTGCTCGGCCTCAAGCGTTCCTGCAACCCGACCCAGCCGTTCGGCGGCCTGCCGGACTTCGAGTCGCTGATCGTCGGTTACCAGCAGTTCTGCAACGGCTTCGCCAAGGTCTCCTCGACATCGGCGTCAGGCGAGAAGAAGTACATCGAGACGCACCAGGTCTCCGGGGTGAAAGTTTCCGGGCAGACGATCACCTACAACCTGACGCACCCGGCCAGCTACTTCCCGGACATGCTGCAGCTGGACGCCTTTTCCCCGGCCCCGGTGGAGAGCCTGAACTACCCACCCGGGAGCAGCGCGGAAGCCCAGCACCTGATCGCTGATGGGCCGTACAAGGTCACGAGCTACGTGCCGACCCGAAGCATTACTTATGCCCGCAACCCGGCGTGGAAGGCGAGCAGTGACCCGATCCGCAAGGCGTACGTTAACGCGATCAAGGTCACTGAGACCGGTAACGAGCCCGCGGTCCAGCAGCAGCTGCAGACCAACACGGCCGCGGCGAGCATGGAGTTCGACGCGTTCCCGCCGGTCGGCGCGGACCCCGGCTTGTACCAGCAGATGAAGCAGGGGCTGAACCACAACTTCAACCTCGGGTCCACGTACTCCACCAACCCGTACGTCGTGTTCAACGAGGTGTCGCCGAACAATAGTGGTGCGCTGAAGAAGGTCGCGGTCCGGCAGGCGCTCAGCTACGGCATCAACCGGGCGCCCCTGCTTACGGACAACGGCGGCCCGGCCCAGGGGAAGGCGCTCACCCACGTGCTGCCCGATGGCATCAACGGGTCGCAGGACATGCCGAAGGGCTACAACCCGTACCCGTACAACCCGAGCAAGGCCAAGCAGATGCTGGCGGCTAACGGGGCCAAGAACATGACCCTGATCCTGCTCTACCGGCCAGCCGACACGAACGAAGCCAAGATGGCCCAGACCCTGCAGAGCGAGCTACCGAAGATCGGCGTGAAGGTCAAGCTGTTTTCCGCCACCCCCGCTGACTTCTACACCAAGTACCTGCAGGTGCCGAGCGTGGCCCACCGGGGCGTGTGGGATATCGCACTTACCGGGTGGATACCAGACTGGTACGGGGACGGCGCGGTGTCCTTCTTCGGGCCGCTGTTCTCCGGGCCACCGTCCTACCCGCCGGTGGGCAGTAACTTCGGGTTCTACAACAACCCGTCAACAAACGCTCTGATCGGCAAGGGGGCCACCTCAGCGTCGGCCAGCTCAGCCGCCACGATCTGGGCCCAGGCTGACCAGGCGGTCATGAAGGACGCGGCAATCTACCCCATCGTTCAGCCGTACCAGCCGCTGTATCACGCCAGCTATGTGCACAACGCGGTGTACATCCCGTCGATCCAGGGGTTCGACCCGACCAACGTCTGGCTCAGCTCGCCAGGATGACCTGGCCAGCCCTAACTGGGCCGTTGGGAGAGACCGAATCGCCAGTTTGCGGGTCCGCAGGAGCCTGCGTATAGGGAGGCGCCGGGGGTCGTCCGCCCGGGCCAGCACTCCGTTCCACGTCCGGATCGATGAGCGGTCGGCCGCGTTTCTGGGTCTAGATGACCTATGCGAAGGGTAGTGGTCGTAGGCGATGAGTGAGCGCTTGATGGGCTGGCCGGTGTGGTCCCTGGTGGCGCGGCAGGATCTCGGCGGCCAGCGCGCACAGCGCCGTCGGTGTCCCGCCCGCCGCCCGCAGCGCGAACCCGGATTCCAGGGCGCGTCGATGCCCGGGCCGAGGCCGGGGTCGGTGCCGTCCCAGGCCACCGGGATCCTGTGCCCCTCGGCGAGGACTTCGCCGGCGCCCGGGTCGACCAGGACGAGCTGCCACTCCGGGAAGGTCTCGTAGAGCTGATCCCAGTACTGGCCGAGCACGTCGCCGTGCCGGTTGTACTCCGGCCACACCTCGGACGACAGGCCGGCGATGCTGTCCCACAGCTCCGGCCGCTCGCTGTACCGGACCACCTCCGGAGTCATGATGTGCCGCGTACCGGCCGGAACACGTCGCGCAGTGTCTGGGCCAGCAGCGCGGGCTCGGCCACCGCCGGGAAGTGACCACCCCGGCCGTACTCGGCCCAGGCGGTGAGACGGAAGTACCGTTCGGCCAGCTCGCGGGGCGGCTTGGGGAACGGGACCCGCTCCCCGCCGAAGATGCTGACCGCGGTGGGCACCTCGGGCGGTGTCCCGGCCGGAAGCGCGGCGGCGGGGTCGTGCGCGTAGGCCCAGTAGGGCAGCAGTGACGAGGTGATGGTGCCGGTGACCCAGTACAGGGTCAGGGTGCCGAGCAGCAGGTCGCGGCCGAACGCGGGCTGGCCGTCGCCGGTGACCGCGCTCCAGGTGGTGACCTTCTCGCCGATCCAGGCCGCCAGGCCGGCCGGGGAGTCGTGCAGTGCGGTACCGAGCGTGGACGGCTTCGTCGCGTGCTCGTGCGCGTACCCGCCCTCTTCCGTGGTCCAGGCGGCGGCCTGGGCCAGGAACGCTTCCTCCGCGGGGCTCCACGGCCGCGGCGGCGCAGCCAGTCCGGGTGTGGCCAGGTGGATGCCCGCGACCGCGGCGGGGAAGTCCCGGGCCAGCCACGCGGTGACCCCGGCGCCCAGGTCGCTGCCGTGCGCGGCGAACCGGGAGTAGCCGAGGCCCTCGCTCATCAGCCGGTGCCAGAGCCCGGCGACAGCCTCGGCGGTAAGGCCGCCCGGTGGCGGGGCGGCGGAGAAGCCGAATCCCGGCAGCGACGGCACCACCACGGTGAATGCGTCCGCCGGATCGCCGCCATGCGCGGCCGGGTCGGCCAGCAGCGGGATGAGGTCCAGGTACTCGCAGAACGAGCCGGGCCAGCCGTGGGTCAGCAGCAGCGGCAGCGGGTCCGGACCGCGGCCGGGCACGTGCACCAGGTGGATCCGCTGGCCGTCAACGGTCGCTTCCTGGTGGGTCAGCCGGTCCAGCCGGGCCTGGAAGGCGGCGGCGTCGAACGACTGCCAGTCCGCTAGCAGCGACTCCAGCCAGGACCGGGGCACGCCACGTTCCCAGCCGTCCCCGTCCGCCACCGGCAGCCGCGTCCGGCGCAGCCGGTCCCGCAGGTCGTCAACTGCGTCCGCGGCCAGGGTGAGCCGGACCTCCCGGGTGAGCACCTCTCCCATCCGGTCAGCATGGCAGGCGCGGCCGGGGGGGCTCCACCCCACCATGCTTCACCCCGCCCCTGCTCCACACCGCCGGGCGGCCACGGAGCCTCGGGCCGCCTCACCCGCCGGGTCACACGGTGGCCGTGCATAGTCGGCTCCAGGTAACGACAGAACACGAGAAGGAGAACAGCATGCCCATGCTCAACGTCCGGGTCATCGAGGGAGTCTTCACCCCGGAGCAGAAGCAGCAGATGATCCACCAGCTCACCGAGACTATGGTGGGAATCGAAGGCGAGAGCCTGCGTCCGGTGACGTGGGTCATCGTCGAGGAGGTCAAGAGTGGCGACTGGGGGATCGGCGGCAACGGCCTCACCACCGCCGACGTGCACGCCCTCCAGGCCCAGTCCCCGGCCGCTGTGTCCGGCTGAGGCGTACCGGCGGTGACCCTGCGGGTCAGGCTGTTCGGGCGTCCTCGGATCGAGGACGACGGACAGCAGTGCCCGCCACCCCGCGGCTTCAGATCATGGGCCGTCCTGGCCCGGGTGGCGCTGGCCGAGCGCGGGCTTGAGCGCCGCGGGCTGGCCGCCGAGCTGTTCGGCAAGGCCGACGATCCCCTGGGTGCGCTGCGGTGGTGCCTGGCCGATCTGCGCCGCAGCCTTGGCCAGCCTGAGCTGTTCCGGGACGGCGTCCTGACCCTGCCAGAGGCCGGGCTGTGGCTGGATGTGCGGGCCCTGGAGGACGGCGACCTGCCGGCCGGGAGACCGGTGGCGAGCTGCTGGACGGGGTCGGCCTGCGGAACTGCCCGGGGTTCGATACCTGGCTGCTGCTGGCCCGGATGCGCTGCGCGGCCCGCGGCCAGTAGGAGCTGACGCGCCGTGCGCTCAGCCTGCTCGCCGCGGGGAGGCCGGGCCCGGCGCCGAGGCCCACCGGACTCGCGGCCCGTATCGATCCACTGGACGAGGCGGCCCAGCAACTGTGCCTGCGCACCCTGTCGCGGCTTGCCGGGCCGGGCTGGCCTCGGCGTACCTCGCGTCGTGCGAGACGCTGTCCGCGGGAGGGCCTGGGGCCGTCCCCCGCGCTGCGGTCCGCGGCCCGCGACCCGAAGGCGCACCGACCGCGGGTCCGGGCCGGGGACTGGGCGGACGCCGCCACGGAGACCGAGCACGCGTTCGCGCTTGCCTGTGAGCTGGGCGACCCGTGCTGGGGGGATGGCCGGCCGTGGGCTCGGGCGGCTGGCGCCGCACGACGGGGACCTGCCCGGCACGCCGGTGGCTCGGCGACGCGCGGCGCCGGTGTGACCGGGTACCGGACCGCCCGCGCGGCGGCCCGGCTCTACGACCTCGCGGTACGTAGCGACCTGCCGGAGTTCCTGGCCTGGGCGCTGGTGTACCAGTCCGAGGCCGGGGACCGCGGCCGGGCGGCGGTGGCCCGGGCCGCGGCGGAAGGAGTTACCAACCCCGTCCTCCAGGCCCGCGTCCAGGCCCTCCCCGCGGCCTGACCGGGGCCTGGCGGACAGTGCGATGCCGCCTGGTAAAGCACCGTCCACATTGATCATGGCCTTCGCCGACGTTTCACGCCGACGGTGCGCTTTCCGGGGTCTTTCGTCCGTTTTGGCGCACCGTCGGCGTGAGATGTGGACGGGAGAGGCCAGTGTGACTGGAGCGATGAGCCCTCGGACAGCCACGGCCGGGCGGCACAGGGCCCGCAGAGGCCGGGCGGGCCGGGGAAGGCCCCGGCGCGCTGGGGGCGCGCCGGGGCCTCGGGCTGGATGGAAGGGATCAGGTGTCGGTGGTGGCGTCCTGGGGGTCCAGGGATTCGGGGGACACCGTGGTCCGCGAACCCCGCTGGTCCAGGGACTCGGGGGACGCCGCGATCCGGGCCGGACCTGGCTGGTCCAGGACCTCGGCGGACACCACGGGCCCCGGGACCGCCATGGCCGCGTCCGGGGCCGTCGCGCCCGCGTCCGGCTCCGGCCACGTCTTCAGCTCCACCTGGGGGATGAACCAGGTGGCGATGAAGGCCAGCGCCCCGATCGGCACCGCCACGAGGAACACGGTCTGGATCGACTCCGCGTAGCCCGCCACGAAGCCCGCGTGCACCACGGCTGGCAGCTTGCTCAGCAGGGCCGGCGTCGCGTCCGCGCTGGTGAAGCCGGCCGGCAAGTGGACCCCGTGCAGGTGGCTGGCCAGGTTCCCGATGAGCACGTTGGAGAAGATCGCGCCGAAGATCGCGGTCCCGAAGGACCCGCCGATGGACCGGAAGAACGTGGCCCCGGAGGTGGCGACGCCCAGCTCGCTGTGCGGCACCCCGTTCTGCACGATGATCACGAGCACCTGCATGACGCCGCCGATGCCCAGGCCCAGCACCAGCATGTACACCGCGTCCAGGAACGCGGACGTGTGCACGCCCATCAGGTGCAGCAGGAACAGGCCGACGGTCGTGAGGGCGGCGCCGGCGATCGGGAAGAACCGGTATTTGCCAGTCCTCGAGATGACCTGCCCTGAGCCGATCGACGTGAACAGCAGCCCGGCCATCAGCGGCAGCAGGTACACCCCGGAGATGGTCGGCGAGATGCCCCGCACCACCTGGAAGAACGCGGGCAGGTAGGTGATGGCGCCGAACATCGCGAAGCCGATGATGAAGCCGACGATGCTGGTCACCGAGAACGTGCGCAGCTTGAACAGGTGCAGCGGCAGGACCGGCTCGGCGGCGTGCCGCTCGACCAGCACGAACAGCCCGATGAACACGACTCCGGCCACGCCCAGGATGTAGATGGGCGTGGACTTCCAGGCGTAGGTGGTGCCGCCCAGGCTGGTCAGGAGGATCAGCGACGTCGCGGCCAGCGACAGCGTCAGGGTGCCGAGGTAGTCGATGACGTGGTGCACCTTGGTCAGCGCGCCGGGCACCTGGATGGCCACCACGGCCAGCGCGATCAGGCCGATCGGCACGTTGATGTAGAAGATCCAGCGCCAGGTCAGGTTGTCCACGAACACCCCGCCGAGCAGCGGCCCGATCACGCTGGACACGCCGAAGACCGCCCCGAACAGGCCCACGTAGCGGCCCCGCTCGCGGGGCGAGACGATGTCACCCACGATGGCCTGGGCGCCGACCATCAGCCCGCCGCTGCCGAGTCCCTGGACCGCGCGGAACGCGATGAGCTCGATCATCGAGTGGCTGAGCCCGGACAGGATCGAGCCGATCAGGAAGATCACGATGGCGGCCTGGAAGAAGATCTTCCGGCCGTACTGGTCGCCCAGCTTGCCCCACAACGGCGTGGAGACCGTGGTGGCAAGCAGGTACGCGGTGATCACCCAGGCGATGTGCGATCCGCCCTGGAGGTCACCGACGATCGTCGGCAGCGCGGTGGACACGATGGTCTGGTCCAGGGCGGCCAGCAGCATGCCGAGCATCAGCGCGCCGATGATCAGGAAGATCCGGCGCTGGCTGAGCCCGGGCAGTGCCCTGCCTGGAGCCACCGCGGTGCTGTCGGGGGATGTCATTCCATGTCCTTTCCGGGCGCCGCCGTCCGGGTGACGGGGCGCAGTGACTGTTCGGGCAATCCGTCGGCCAGGGCCTGGAAGGCCCGGTCGGTGAGCTGTTCCAGCGGCTCCGCGCCGCCGGAACTGGCCCAGAAGACCGTGCTGGCGCGGATCACCGCGCCGGCGATGCCGGCTAGCAGGGCCGGGTACGGGTCGCGGGCGGGATCGGTGCCGAGCCGCTCCGCGACCGCCTCGGCCACGGCGCACTCGAGCGTCGCCATGTGCGCGGACTGGGCCGCCCGCAGGTGCGGGTCGGCCCGGACCACCTTCATCCGGCGCAGCATGTCCTGCGGATCGCCGCCCAGTTCGCTGAGCTCGTGGGTAAAGATCCGGGCCTCGGCGACCATGACCTGGCGCAGCGCGGCCAGGGCCGATTCACCCGGCGCCTGGCGCAGAACCCCTTCCCGCAGGGCCGCGACCCGGTCGGGGTCCGCCCCGAACAGCGCGGCTTCCTTAGACGGGAAGTAGTTGAAGAAGGTCCGCGGGGAGACGTCCGCCGCCTCGGCGATGTCCTCCACCGTGACGTGCACGAAGCCACGCTGGGCGACGAGATCGAGGGCGTGACGGCGCAGCGACCGGCGGGTGGCGAGCTTCTTGCGCTCGCGCAGTGAGGTACGCGGCTCCGCTGCGGGGGCGGTATCGGCCAGGGTCATGTTGCGCTCACTGAAAGCTGGTAACTCATCGAATGTTGCGGACAGGTGAACATTACACTCCGCGCAAAAATTCCTGAGCCCGGTGGGTCCAGGCGATGTTGTGCGGGCCGCCTTCGACCGTGACCACGGTCAGGTCCTTGATCAGCCCCGGCAGCCGCGCCTCTCCGGTTGCGTGCGTTCTTCTCCTGACCACCCTGCCCGGTCCGGTGCACGGGCCAACAACCGGCAGGCCACCTTCGGCCGAATACCAGGCATCAGCCCCCATGCGAGACTCGAGGACATGTCCACTTCACTGCGTTGCCTGGTCACCGGCTCATCTGGGTACATCGGTGGCCGGCTGGTACCTGAGTTGCTCGCCGCGGGTTACCAGGTCCGGTGCATGGCCCGGGACCCCGGGAAGCTGAGCGACCGGCCGTGGACCGGCGATGTGGAGATCGCCGCCGCGGACGTCGCCGACGCCGCGGCCGTCCGGCGGGCGCTCCAGGACGTGGACGTGGCCTACTACCTGATCCACTCGCTCGGTACCGGCCCGTCGTTCGAGCAGCGGGACCGGGACGCGGCGGAACTGTTCGCCGCGGCGGCCGCGGACGCGGGGGTGCAGCGGATCGTCTACCTGGGCGGGATCATCTCCGGCCCGGCCGGGGACCTGTCACCGCACCTGCGGTCCCGGGGCGAGGTGGGCGACATCCTGCTGCGCAGCGGGGTGCCGACCGCCGCGCTGCAGGCCGCGGTGATCATCGGCAGCGGGTCGGCGTCCTTCGAGATGCTCCGGTACCTCACCGAGCGGCTGCCGGTCATGGTCACCCCGAAATGGGTGGAAACCCGGATCCAGCCGATCGCGGTCAGCGACGTGCTCCGCTATCTGGCCGGCTGCGCGGCGCTGCCGCCCGGGGTGAACCGCCGGTTCGACATCGGCGGCCCGGACATCCTCACCTATGCCGAGATGATGCGGCGGTACACCGAGGCGGCCGGTCTGCGGCCCCGGGTGCTGCTCCCGGTGCCGCTGCTCACCCCGCGGCTGTCGTCGCTGTGGGTCGGCCTGGTTACCCCGGTGCCGTCCGGGCTGGCCATGCCCCTGGTGGAATCGCTGCGCAACGAGGTGGTGTGCGCCGAGCACGACATCGCGGAGTACGTCCCGGACCCGCCGGACGGCCTGCTGGCCATCGGCCAGGCCCTCACCCTGGCGCTCCGGCACACCCGGGAGGGGGACGTGTCCACCCGCTGGTCCTCCGCGGGCACTCCCGGCGCGCCGAGCGACCCGCTGCCCAGCGACCCGTCCTGGGCCGGCGGCTCCCTGTTCGTGGACGACCGCAGCAGCGTGGTCCGGGCCTCACCCGAGGCGCTGTGGCGGGTGATCGAGGGCATCGGCGGCGAGACCGGCTGGTACTCGTTCCCGCTCGCCTGGGCGGCGCGCGGGCTGATGGACCGGCTGGCTGGCGGGGTCGGGCTGCGCCGCGGCCGTCGCGACCCCCGGCACCTGCTGGTCGGGGACGCGCTGGACTTCTGGCGGGTCGAGACCATCATGCCCGGATCGCTGCTCCGGCTGCGCGCCGAGATGAAGCTCCCCGGGCTGGCCTGGCTCGAGCTCTCGGTCGGCCAGGATGACCAGGGCCGGACCGTCTACCACCAGCGGGCCATCTTCCAGCCTCGCGGTGCGGCCGGCATCTCCTACTGGCGCTCGATCTCCCCGTTCCACGGCATCGTCTTCGGCGGCATGGTCCGCAACATCGCCCAGGCCGCCGAGCGCGCCACCGCGTCCGCCCCACACCCGGCCCCCACCGGGCACTGAGCCACCAAATGCGGCGGGGGCTGGCGGGGCGTTGCCGCCCCGCCAGCCCTCCGTCGTGGCCGGATGGCCTCAGCGGGTTAGACGGTGCTTCGGCCCCGGCGGGTCAGCGCATCCACCGTGACCGCTGCGACCAGTACCAATGCCGTCCACATGAGCTGGGCGGAGGCGGTCAGGCCGAGCAGCTGCAGACCGTTGTAGATCACGCCGACGACGAGGCCGCCGAGCACGGCGTCCATCATCTTGCCGCGCCCGCCGAACAGGCTGGTCCCGCCGATAACCGCGGCGGCCACCGCGTTCAGCACGTTCTGGCCGCCGTTGACACCACTGGAAATGGAGCCAAGGTAGGACGAGTAGATGATCCCGGTGATCCCGGCGGTCATGCCGCACAGCGCAAAGGCGGCCACCCGGATCCGGTTGGTGTTGACACCGGCCCGCCGGGCCGCCTCGGCGTTACCGCCGATCGCGTAGATATAGCGGCCGAACCGGGTCCGGCCGAGCAGCACGGTGTAGATCACCAGGACACCGAGGACGACCAGGACTACGTACGGCAGTCCGCGCACCGGGATGAAGGTGTGGCTGCGGTTGGTGTTGGCGACCACCACCACCACTACCCCGGCGATGGCCATGATGGCGATCTTCAGCAGGGTAATGCTGATCGGGGGGGCGACGAGCCCGCCCACGCGCCGGCGGCGGTCCCTCAGGAACATCATCAGGCCGGCCAGCACCACGATGGCGATCGTCACGATCCAGCTGGCCGCCGGGCTGAGGCTGCCGGCCTCGATGTCGTTGATCACGTTGCTGTTCAGGTTGATTACCCCGCCGAGGCCGATCTTGCCGGTGGCACTGATCAGGTACAGCAGCAGGCCGGACAGGCCGAGGAAGCCGGCCAGCGACACCACGAAGGAAGGCAATCGGAGCCGGGTGATGATGAACCCCTGGACCCCCCCGTAGGCCGCGGTGGCCGCCAGGCAGGCCAGGACCGCCACCCACCAGGGGTAGTTCTTGGCCAGCAGGTAGAGGGCGACGACCGCGCCGCAGGCGGCGGTGAAGCCGGCCGCCAGGTCGATCTCGCCGAGCAGCAGGACGAACACCTCGGCCATGCCCAGCGTGATGATGAACGCGGCCTGCGTCATCAGGTTGACCAGGTTTCCGGCGGACAGGAAAAGGGAGCTCTTGAGCTGGAAGATCAGCACGATCACAACCAGGCCGATGATGACCGGCAGGGCGCCGCTCTCACCGCTGCGCACGCGCCTGAGCAAGATCCGTGTGTACTCGCCGACCGATCCGGCGACCAGCTCAGCCGACGCGCCGGAGCGGGCCGCGATCTCTTCCGGGCTCTCCGTGCCGTTGTCGGCGGTGATCTCACCCTGCTCGGGTGCTGGATTCGTGGAAGTCAAGGGTCAGCCCTCCCGGCCGCTGTCGGGGATGCGGGCACCGTTGTCCGCACGGCCGGTCCGGTGCGAGGCGCCGGTGGTCATGAGGTCCACCGCGGACGCGGTGTCGTAGTCCGAGGCGGGGCCGGCCGAGACCAGGCGGCCCAGGTACAGCACGGCTAGCCGGTCCGCGACCTGGAACACGTCGGTCAGGTTATGCGAGACCACGAGGACGCCGATGCCGCGCTTGGCCAGGCGGCCGATCAGGTCGAGCACCAGTGCGGTCTGGGAAACGCCCAGCGCCGCCGTGGGCTCGTCCATGATCACGAGTTTGGCGTCCAGCATGACTGCCTTGGCCACCGCGACCGCCTGCCGCTGCCCGCCGGACAACGACCCGACTGGCTGGCGGATATTACGGACCGTGGTCACCCGCAGGTCACTCAGGGTCTGCTTAGCCGTCGTCTCCATCGAGACTTCGTCCAGCAGAAGGTGCCGGCGCACCTCGTGGCCCAGCAGCATGTTCTCAACGATGTCCAGGTTGTCACAGAGGGCCAGGTCCTGGTACACGGTGGCGATCCCGGCGTCGGTGGCGTCGCGCGGCGCGCGGAAATGCACCCGCTGGCCCTGCCAGATGATCTCCCCGTGCGAGGGCTCCCAGATTCCCGAAATGGTCTTGATGAGGGTTGATTTGCCGGCCCCGTTGTCGCCGACCAGGGCAGTGACCTGCCCGGCCGGAATATCGATATCGATCCCGCTGAGCGCCTGCACCGGGCCGAAGTTCTTCCCGATGCCGCGTAGCTGCAGTAGCGGCCCGTCCATATAAGTTTCCTTCACTGATGCCGGACGGAGCCCGGCCCGCGGTGGCGGGCCGGGCTCCGTCTGCCGAGCTACCTGTCACTGCTGGTGTCCCGGTCGGCTATCCGACCTAGACATCAACCCGAGATGCCCGCGTTCTTGCACGGCGTGGCGTACTTGCCCGCGCACAGCTGCGAGGCCGGCACGAACTTGTCCGCGATGACGGTCGAGTTCATGTTGGTCGTGGTCACCCACTTCGGAGCCAGCAGCGAGGACTTAACGGCCACGTTGGCCTGCGTGTCCTGGGTGTTGCCGTTAACCAGGCTGGTCGGCGGCGTGGCCCCGGCCCGGGTGTACATGGCCAGCGCGGCGGCTGCCTGGGCCTCCAGGTAGATGGGCTTGTAGACGGTGCCGCACTGGTAGCCCGTCAGGATGTTCTGCAGCCCGGTGAGTGTGGCGTCCTGGCCGGTGGTGGGGAAGGTTTTGGCCTTGATGCCCTGATTCTGCAGGTAGTGGATGATCGGCGCGCCGTTCTCGTCGTTCGGGATGAGCGCGGCATTGATGTTCTTGTGCGCGGTGTACTGCTGCTGGAACTCGCTCAGCGCGGTCGGCGGGTCCCAGGTCCCGGCCGGGTTGCTGACGTCCTTCCACCCGGAGCTGAACTTCGGCTTGAGCACCGCGTCGTAGCCCTGGGCGAACAGCGTCGCATTGTTGTCGGTGGGTGCGCCCTTCATGACGATGACCTGCGGCTTCTTCACGCCCCAGGCGGCGACGCAGCTGACCAGGCCCTGGCCCATCAGCTTGCCGACGTTGACGTTGTTGAAGCTGACGTAGTACTTACGGTTGCCGCCGAGGACCAGCCGGTCGTAGTCGATGACCGCCACGCCGTGCGCCTTGGCGTAGGACTCGATGTGGGCACCGACACCAGAGTCGATGGCGTCCACGACCAGCACGCTGGCGCCCTTGGTAATGGCCGTCTGAGCGTCGCTGAACTGGGTCGCGTCGCTGCCCAGGGCATTCTGCACGCTGTACTGAGACGCGGAGAGCCCGGCCTTCTGGAACGACTCCTTGAGGTAGGGCGCGTCGAACTCGACGTAACGGGTGGACGACACCGTGTCCGGCAGGATCACGGCGATGTTGCCCTTGCCCTTGGACGCCAGGGGCTTGAGCGTGGCCATGGCCGAGAACGTGTTGTTGATCTGGCTGAGGGAGAGCTGCGGCACCGAGCCGCCGCCGCTGCTGCTCGGGGAGGAACCGGACGATGAGCCGCCGCCGCTGCTGCCGCAGGCAGCAACGACGAGCGCCGCGCTGCCGGCGATGGCCGTCAGCGCCACTTTCTTGGTAACTGAATGCAAAGGAACCACCTCGCTGTGGGCGGGTACATGCCATGGCGTGCGGCCCAGCGACTCAGTGCCAGGCGCCGCAGGCCGCATCTATCTGGGAAAACAGTAAGACCAGGACGATAAACAGAGCCGTAAACATCCCCGTAACGTCATGAAAAAAACATTAACAACGTCGGCCGATAGGCTATGGTTCCTCCCCGCCCTAAGATTTGTGGCCGGCATGAGATGGGCCTGAGACCCGCTTGAGACCGGGATGGCTCAGACGGGCCGTCCGTTATTCTGCGGCGATCCGGTAGCCGGCCCGCGGCTGGGTGAGGATCACCGGCTCGCTGTCGTCCGTTTCGAGCTTGGAGCGCAGCCGCCGGACGTAGACCCGCACGTACTCGGTCTCGGTCTCATACCCGCGGCCCCAGACCCGGCGCAGCAGGTGCGCGTGGGTCAGCAGTTTCCCGCGGTTGAGGGCTAGCTCCCGCAGCAGGGCGAACTCCGTCGGGGTGAGATGCACAGCCGTTCCGTCCCGCCGGACCTGCTGGCTGGCCAGATCGATCTCCACCTGGCCAATGGTGATCACCGGCGGGACGCTCTGCGGGGCGGTTTCGGCCGGGCGGGTCCGGCGCAGTGTCGCGGTGATCCGGGCCAGCAGTTCCTCGATGCTGAACGGCTTGGTCAGGTAGTCGTCCGCACCCATGTTGAGCGCGGTGACCTTGTCCCGTTCGCCACCGCGGGCGGAGACCACGATGATGGCGACCGGCGAGCGTTCCCGGATCATCTGGCACAGCTCGAACCCGTCGATCTCGGGGAGCATGAGATCGAGCAGCACGATGTCCGGTTCCTCGGTCTCCAGCAGGTTCAGCGCGCGCAGCCCGTCCACGGAGACCACGGTGTCGAATCCCCGCACCGCGAGGTTGGACCGGATAAGGTCCACGATGTTCGGGTCGTCCTCGACCACCAGCGCCCGGGTGGTCCCGGCTTGCTTGAGCACGTCAGCTGGCTCCCCTCGCGGGCGCTGGCCCGCTGGCACCGGCCACCCCGGTAGCCCCGCCGCCGGGGGCATGGGCGTCGGCGGCCGGGTTCTCGGGGTTCTCCACGGGCAGCGTGACCCGGAAGCAGGTGCCCCGGTCGGGCTGGAGCAGTTGCATCTGGCCGCCGTGGGCCTCCACGATGCCCCGGGCGATGGACAGGCCCAGGCCGGACCCGGAACTGGGGGAGCGGTGGCGGCGCATCGGCTCGAAGGGGGCCTGCGCGACGTCGGGCGGCATCCCGGGCCCGTTATCGGCCACGCTCACCACCACCGTGTCCAGGCCGTCGAGGCCGGCGGTGACCATGACCCGGGTGCCCGGCGGGTTATGGCCGACCGCGTTGGCCAGCAGGTTGACGAAGACCTGCTCCAGGCGATCGTGGTCGGCCCAGATGGCGGGCAGGTCGGCCGCGCACCGCACGCCGACCAGCAGCGCGCCAGAAGGGGGCAGGCACGCGATCGCGGCGTCGAGGACCAGGGCGATGTCGCACCAGTCCCGCTGCAGCTGGAGGACGCCGGACTCGATCGCCGAAAAGCGCAGCAGGTCATCGACGAGACGGCCGAGCCGGGCGGACTCGGCCGCGATCCGGGTCAGGAACCGCTGCTCGGACTCCTCATCCCAGGTCACGTCGGTCTGGAGCAGGCTGGAGGCGTACCCCCTGATCGCGGTCAGCGGGGTGCGGAGCTCGTGACTGAGCCGGGTCAGGAAGCCGCGCTGCAGTTCCCGGGACCGGCGCAGGGCGGCGGTCTCCTGGTTGGCGAACCAGGCCTCTTCCCGCTCCAGCGCCAGCCGCAGCGAGTGGGCCGCGTCTTCCAGCAGCGCCGCGGAATCCGCGGGGAGCGGTCCGTCATGCCAGCGGGCGGTCAGCGCGGCCAGGCTGTCGGGGGCGGGGAAGGCCATCGACAGCAGCCGGTCATCGCCGTCGCGGCTGGGCTGGGCGGCCACGTCCTGCCCGGCCCGGGCGAGCGCCAGCCGGGCGGCCCGCAGGACCGCCGGGCTCGCGGGCGGCCCGTCCTGCGTCCCGTCCCGGGCGGGGGCGGCCGGTCCGGCCAGGCTGGCGGCCGCCCGGCAGGCGGGCGGTGCGTCGGGCCGCTGGACCACCAGCGCCACCTCGTCAGCTTCCAGGCCGCGGCGGAGCAGCTGGAGGGCGATGCCCAGCCCGTCGGCGACCTGGGTCGGCCCGGCCAGGGTCTCCAGCATCTCCCGGATAGTCTCCAGTACCCGGTTGCGGGAGGTGACCTCGTCCAGCAGCCGGTCCCGCTCGATCGCGCTGGCCGCGTACCCGGCGTACAGGGTGGCCAGGTCGAGGTCGTCGCGCTGCGGCTTGCCCGCGGTGGCGCGGAACACGGTGATCACGCCGAGGATCCCGCCCGGGCCCAGGACCGGCACCGACCAGGAGCTCGCGACCTTGGCTGACCTGGCCAGCTCGGCGAACGCCGTCCACGCCGCCCCCACCTGCACATCTTCCTCGATGATGGGGCATTGCGCGGTCGCGGCCAGCCCGACGGGGCCGCCGGCCGGGCCCAGCGGCAGCTCCGACCACGCGGACAGCAGCGGGGGCGCCAGGCCCAGCGAGGCCGCGCACACCAGCCTGGACCCGGTCAGCAGGTGGATGCACAGCCGCTCGCTGCCCAGCGCGGCACCCAGCGCGGACAGGATGAGAGACAGGCTGGATGAGGGGTCCGCCGATACGAGCCGGTCGGTGAGGCCGTGCAGCCGGGTCAGCTGCCGCCGCGCGGAGGCGTCCATCTCCTGCCCGGAGACGAGGGCCACCACATCACCGGGATGCACCTCGCTCGGCGCGACCTCGGCGATCAGCTGGCCGTGCCGCAGCACCGCGATCCGGTCCGCCAGCCGGAACATCTGGCTGATGTCGTGGCATGCGAGCAGGACCGTGGTGCCCTGCTCCCGGACCCGGACGATCAGCTCTTCCACCAGCGCCGATTCCTGCACGCCCAGCGAGGCGGTCGGCTCATCGAGGAGCAGAAGCCGGGGCTGGTGCGCCATGGCCCGGGCCACGGCGACCAGCTGGCGCTGGCCGCCGGACAGGGACCGGACCGAGCGTTCCGGGTCATGCAGCGGCACGCCCAGCCGCTCGAGGATGGCCCCGGCATCGCTGCGCATCCGGATGCTGGACAGCAGCTGTCGGCGGCGCTCGCGGCCGAGCATCACGTTGGAGGCAATGTCCAAGTTGTCGCACAGAGCCAGGTCCTGCCAGACCACCGAGACGCCCTGGCGCTTGGCGCCCTGCGGGTCCGCCGGTACCGGCCGGCCGTCGAGCGCGATCACGCCCGAGGTGGGGGCGATGTCCCCGGCGATGCACCGGATCAGTGTGCTCTTGCCCGCGCCGTTCTCGCCGGCCAGCGCGACGAGCTCGCCCGCCTGCACCATGAGGTCCACCCCATCCAGGGCGGTCAGCGCGCCGAAACGGACCCGGAGCCCGGACACCGCGAGCTGCACGGCTGGCCGCGTCCCCGCGGCCCGGGGCCCCGGTGCTAGCGGCGCTGGCTGCACGGGCTCACCGGGGGGTGGCTGAGGACGGTCATACGTACATTCTCGCTGACATCGTGGCTGCTCACTACCTATCGGGACACCCCACGCGCGGCGGCACTTGACTCGGTACCGAAGTACGGCTGTTAGCTTGCCGCTATGGCTGGGTTGACGATCGGGAAATTCGCCGACGCCGAAGGGGTGGGCGTCGAGACCGTGCGGTTCTACCAGCGGCGCGGCCTGCTGGCGGCGCCGGCGCGGGGCAGGTCCGGATTCCGGGAGTACACCGACGACGACCGCTGGCGGCTGGCGTTCATCCGCCGCGCCCGGCGGCTCGGTTTCACCCTGGCCGAGATCAGCGAGCTGCTCGGCCCCGCCGAGGCCCGGTCCACCGACGAGATCGTCCGGGCCGCCGAAGCCAAGCTCGGTGCGATCGCGGACCAGCTTGCCGAGCTCGCCCGGCGGCAGTGCCGGCTGCGCCGCCTGGTCCAGGTCTGCGCGCACGGCAGCAGCGACGACTGCCTGGCCCTGCAGCTGGACGACGGGCTGGTCGGCGACGGCATCTCGGCGATGGGCACGGCCAGGTCACCAGCAGCGCCTGAGGGCGCCTTACCGAAGGAGTACCGCCATGGGCGTGGTCAAGGCAGTGACCGACGACAGCTTCGAGGCCGACGTGCTGCGCAGCCCGAAGCCGGTGATCGTGGAGTACTGGGCCGAGTGGTGCGGCCCGTGCCGCCAGCTCGGGCCGGTGCTCGAGGCCATCGCCGCCGAGCACGCGGAGACGATCGACGTGGTGAAGATCAACGCGGACGAGAACCCGCAGACCACCGTGAAGTACGGCGTCATGCTGGTGCCCACCGTCAACGTGTTCGCCGGCGGTGAGGTGGTCAAGCAGCTGGTCGGGGCCCGGTCCAAGTCAGCGATGCTGCGCGAGGTCGCCGACTTCCTCTAGCCGGCTCCGCTCTGTCCCTGGACGGCTTCGCCGTGGCGGGCGGCTGCGTTCTCCTGGTGCTGCCGGTGAAACGCTGGCTGATGGGCATGAACATCGTCGTGCCCTATTCAGCGCTGACGCACCTCGAATGCTCCCGCTGCGGGACCCGGTACGACGCCGCGCAGGTGCAGGGCACCTGCGCGTGCGGGTCGCCGCTGCTGGCGCGCTACGACACCGCCTGGGTTCAGGCGGAGGTCAGCCCGGAGGACATCGCGGGACGGCCGCCCGACCTGTGGCGCTATCACGAGCTGCTGCCGGTCACGGACTCCGGCCGGGTGGTGAGCCTGGGCGAGGGCATGACCCCGTTGCTGGCCCTGCCCCGGCTAGGCCAGGCGATCGGGATGTCCCGGCTGTGGATGAAGGACGAAGGGCTCACCCCCACCGGCACCTTCAAGGCCCGCGGCGCGGCCGTGGGAGTGTCCCGGGCCGCCGAGCTCGGCGTCACCGGCGTGGCCATGCCCACGAACGGCAACGCGGGCGCGGCCTGGGCGGCGTACGCGGCCCGCGCCGGGCTGCGCAGCCTCATCGTGATGCCCGCGGCGGCGCCGTCCATCACCCGCGCCGAGTGTGCCGCGGCCGGCGCAGAGCTCTACCTGGTCGACGGGCTCATCGGCGACGCGGACGCGATCGTCGGCGCGGCGCTCCCCAGCCGCCCCGGCTACCAGGATGTCTCCACCCTGAGGGAGCCCTACCGGCTGGAGGGCAAGAAGACCATGGGGTACGAGATCGCCGAGCAGCTGGGCTGGCGGATGCCGGACGTGATCGTCTATCCGGCGGGCGGCGGGGTGGGCATCATCGGCATCCACAAGGCGCTGCGGGAACTGCGCGAACTGGGCTGGGTCAACGGCCAGCTGCCCCGGCTGGTCGCGGTGCAGGCCAGCGGCTGCGCCCCGATCGTGGCCGCGTTCGCCAGCGGCGCCGCCGAGAGCCAGCCGTGGCCGGACCCCCGCACCGTCGCGTTCGGCATCACTGTCCCCAAGGCCCTCGGCGACTTCCTGGTGCTCGACGCGGTGCGGAGCACCGGCGGGACCGCCGTCGCCGTGGACGACGAGGCGCTGCTCGCGGACCAGCGCGAGATCGCCCGGCTGGAAGGCAGCCTGATCTGCCCCGAGGGGGCCGCCTGCGTCACGGCCGTCCGCCAGCTCCGCGAGTCCGGCTGGCTGGCGGCCAGTGACGAGGTCGTCGTGCTCAACACCGGATCGGGGCTGAAGTACCCCGGCCTGGTCGCCGTGGACGCGCCGGTGCTCGCGCCCGGCGACCCGGTCCCGGCGCCAGCGCGGGAACCGGTCCTCCAGGCTGAGTGAGCAGGCGGCCCAGGAATCCGGCCGGGACATGTGTGTGCGGACCACTCCGGGGAAGCTGGCGGGCACGGGCCCCTTGGCTACAGGAGGTTGTTGTCCATGACCTACGGCGGCAGCATCGCGCTCATCGTGATCGGCGCCATTTTAAGGTTTGCCATCAGCTACTCGCCCGCGAACGTGAACCTGCAGCTCGTCGGGCTGATCCTGATGATCGCCGGCGTCATCGGCCTGGTCATCTCCCTGGTGTGGATGTTCGGGCGCAGGCGCCAGGCCGTGACCACGACCAGGACCCCGAGCACGACCGAGGTCTACGAGGAGCGTCGCTACACCGAGCCTCCGGTCTGACCCGGCCAGTACGCCAGGCAGGCCGAGCCCCCGGGACGGGTCACCGTCCCGGGGGCGCCTACTTTCTGGGCCGCCCCGGGTTTCCCTAGCCCGGCCGCGAACGGGTCCCCGCGCCGCTTGCCGGGTAGGTAGTCCCTGGTCATCGCCCGGTCGCAGCATAGAATCAAGATCCACGACGCGGCTCAGCAGCCACGTCCGGCCCGGGATGCCGCCGCGGTGCCGGCCAGGTATCACTGGGAACGCCGGCCGTGACGTCTGGACGGGGAGAGAGCATGGCGCGTTCCATCTGGTCGGGGTTCCTGAGTTTCGGGCTGGTCAATGTCCCGGTGGGCCTGTACCCGGCCACCGCGGACCAGACGATCCACTTCAACCAGCTGCATAAGGGCACCTCGCACCGGATCCGGTACAAGAAGGTCGACGAGGTGACCGGGGACGAGGTCGCGACCGACGAGATCGTGAGCGGGTTCCCGCTCGGCGGCGGTGAGTACGTCGTGGTCACCCGGGACGAGCTGAAGGAAGCTGCGCCCGGTAAGTCGGAGACCATCGAGATCAGCGACTTCGTGGACCTGGGCGAGATCGATCCGGTCCATTTCCGGCAGACCTACTACCTGGCCCCGCGCGGCAAGGGCGCGGACCGCGCCTACGCGCTGCTCCGGCAGGCCATGCACGAGACGGGCAAGATTGGGATCGCCACCATGGTGCTGCGGGACAAGGAACACCTGGTCGCGGTCCGGCCCGGGGACGATGTGCTGATCCTGGAGACCATGTATTTCGCCGACGAGATCCGCTCGCCCGGCGAAGAGCTGGAGACCCTGCCCAAGGAGGCCGGCTTCGCCGGGCGCGAGCTCGAGGTGGCCAAGCGGCTGGTCGAGTCCCTCACGGTGCCCTGGGAACCCGCGGACTACCAGAACACCTACCGGGCCCGGGTCGAGGAGCTGATCGAGCACAAGCGGGAGGGCCAGTCCGTGGTGTTCGAGGAAGAACGGCCCAAGTCCAACGTCATCGACCTGATGGCGGCCCTGGAGGCGTCGGTCGCGAAGATGGGGCCGGGCGCCGAGGGTGGCGGGACCAGCTCCGAGGGGACCGGGGCCAGCGGGACCCGCGGCGGCGACTCCGGGACCGGCCGGCGCCAGGCCGCCGGCGGGGAGTCCGGGCCGGACCTGGACGCGATGTCCAAGGCGGACCTGATGGCCCGGGCCGCGGAGCTGGACATTCCCGGCCGCTCGAAGATGTCCAAGCCGGAGCTCATCAAGGCGATCCAGGCGGCCAGCCGGCCGAAACGGGGCACGCGGAAGATTTCCTAGGACGCAGGACTTTCCGGGAATCTGGGGCCTGGCCGGCCTGGCGAGCTGCGAGTGTCGGCGGCCGGTGATAGAGCTGACTCGGAAGGAGCCGTGATGCCCGAGTCAGCTGTGATCATCAAGGCGTGTGCCGGGTGCGAGCAGGACCTGGAGCACTGCCACGGAACCGCGATCCTGCACGTGGACGGCATTGCCGACTGCTCGGACGACCCGGATTGCCCGGCTGACCGCCGAGCTGCACCTGTTCGTGCTTTCCTGCGCCGAGGTGGACTGCTGCTGCGACGGTGCCGGTGAGGCGCCCGCGCTGGCCGGGCGGCAGGCTGCCGCGTCCTGACCGCCCGCCCGCTCCCCGCGGCCGCGGGCGTTCGCGCCCTTGTCCGCTCCTGCGGATGCCTGCCGTATTAAGCCGTGCCCCCCTGCGCGCGTTTACACAGAGTGAGCGTTATCCAGGACCGGCTGGAGAGCCTGGGCCATCGGCCCGGGCGAGCGGTCGGTGCCGTTGGGGCGGGGTCCGGGCCGCGTGCGCTGGCTGGCCATCGGCTAGGGCCCTGAGGTGGCCAGGAGTGCACGGTGGGGCGCACGCCCTGATCCCGGCCAGAGCCGGGTTACGGAACGGCGGAGGCCTGCGGGGTAGGCGCCGCGGTGTGATGGCCCTGGAACAGGATCGACGAGATCTGGGTCAGCTTGTTGCTGCCGTACTTGAACCCCGCGTCCCCGATCCCGCCGAAACCCCCCAGGTTGTACATGATCGCCATGGTGTATTCCTGGCCTGGCCCGGCGAACCCGACGGTGTTGGTGATCCAGATGTTGCCGTCCTGCTCCCAGCCGTCCTTGTTGCCCGGGTGGTTCTCCGGGCCCGCGCCCCAGACGCCCCACTGCTGGTCGAGCGCGGCGACGTGCTGGAGCCGGTAGACCAGGTAGTTGCGGACGCTGCGCGGGGTGTGCTTAAGCACGTAATTGATCAGGTTGTCCAGGTCCTGGGGCGTGCAGTACATGAAGCCCCAGTTGGGCACCGAGGAGGTGTAGCGGGCGCTGGTCATGCCGAACCGCTGGATCCGGTTGAGGAAGCTGCCGTCCTCGTACCGGCTCCACAGGTAGTTGGCGTCGTCGTCGTTGCTGGTGTACAGCGCCTGGAACATGGCCCGCCGGTCGGCACTGGTCAGGGTGACGCTGCCCGCGTGGCTGCGCAGCAGGATGTCCGTCATCATGGCCAGCTTCATCGTGGACGCGGCCGGATAGGCGACGTCAGCGTTCGCGTTGTGCCAGGTCGCCTCGTTCTTCCGGTCGTAGATCACGATGCCGATGGAACCCGGCAGACGCCGCATGTAGGCCCGGATCTTCTTGATCCGGTTCCGCATCTCGCAGGGGAAGCCGGGCGCATTCCGGGCACATACCGTGGGCGTGGGCGTCGGGCTCGGACTGGGCGAGGGGGTGGCCGGCGCGGACGTCCCGCCCGGGGGCTGCACCGCCGAATGCTGGCTTGCGGGCGTGAACATGCTGCAGCCCGACACGACCAGAATAACGAAGAGTGAGCATGTAACTACTGGGAGCCACGTGCGACGACGCGGCCGGACAGCCGACCAATGCATGCCCGACAGAATACGAGCGGCGGAGCCATGCAGGGTGAATCCGGGCTCCATCCGGCGCGGCTGTTGTGAATTCTTGACGCGCGGGCCCCTGCTCAGACCGTGGGCCCGGGCCCGGCCGGTCAGGCCGGGTGCTCCTGCTGGTCGCCGGCCCACTCGGTGTGGAACGTGCCCGGCTTGTCCACCCGGTGATACGTGTGCGCGCCGAAGTTGTCCCGCAGGGCCTGGATCAGCGCGGCGGGCAGGCGGTCCCGGCGCAGGCCGTCATAGTAGGCCAGCGACGAGGAGAACGCCGGGGACGGGATGCCGGCCGTCGCCGCCTGCGCCACCACCTGCCGCCAGCTGTCCACCCCGTCCTGCACGGCCGCGACGAAGTACGGCGCGACCAGCAGGCTGGGCAGCTCCGCGTTCTCGTCGTAGGCCTCCCGGATCCGGTTCAGGAACCGGGCCCGGATGATGCAGCCGCCCCGCCAGATGGTCGCCATCATGCCCGGGTCGATGCCCCAGCCGTACTCCTCGCTGCCCGCGCCGATGTGGTCGAAGCCCTGCGCGTAGGCGACCACCTTGGAGGCATACAGCGCGCGGCGGACGTCCTCCACGAACGCGTCGCGGTCGCTGATCTGCGGCGACACCGCGGAGCCGAACGCAGCCCGGGCCGCCTCTCGCTGGTCCGCGTGGCCGGACAGAGCCCGGGCGAACGTGGCCTCGGCGATGCCGGTGATCGGGATACCCAGATCGAGCGCGTTCTGCACCGTCCACCGGCCGGTGCCCTTCTGCTCGGCCTGGTCGAGCACGACATCCACGAACGGCTTCCCGGTCTCCGGGTCCGTGTGCGCGAGCACCTGCGCGGTGATCTGGATCAGGAACGAGTCCAGGTCCCCCTCGTTCCAGGTCCGGAAGATGTCCGCGATCTCGGCCGGCGAGGCCCCCAGGCCCGCCCGCAGCAGGTCGTAGGCCTCGGCGATGAGCTGCATGTCCGCGTACTCGATGCCGTTGTGGACCATCTTGACGAAGTGACCGGCGCCGTCCGGGCCCACGTGCGTGCAGCACGGCGTGCCGTCCACCGTGGCGGCGATCGACTCGAACATCGGGCCGATCCGGGCGTAGGACTCTTCTGACCCGCCGGGCATGATGCTGGGGCCGAGCAGCGCCCCCTCCTCGCCGCCCGAGACGCCGCACCCGACGAAGTGCAGCCCGTGCTCGCGCAGCGCGGCCTCGCGCCGCCGGGTGTCCATGAAATGCGCGTTGCCGCAGTCGATGACAATGTCACCGTCGTCCAGCAGCGGAACCAGGTCGCCGATCACCGCGTCGGTGGCCTCTCCCGCCTTGACCATGATGATGATCGCCCGCGGCCGGCTGAGGCTGGCCACGAACTCCTCCATCGAATCGGCCGGCACGAACGTGCCCTCGTCGCCGTGCTCCTTGACCAGGCTGTGGGTCCGCTCCGGTGAGCGGTTGTGCAACGCCACCACGTACCCGTGCCGGGCCAGGTTCCGGGCCAGGTTGCGGCCCATCACGGCCAGGCCGGTCACGCCGATGTCTGCGTTGCCCTGCTGAGTCATGCGTGGCTCCTCGCAAAGTCTCGTCCTTCCTTCGCGAGGGTAGTCCGTCACGTAGCCCGGGTGCCCGGCGTCCCCGGGCCGTAAGTCCCGTGCGGCAGGTCCCGCGCGGTAAGTTCCGCGCGGTCAGCGGGAGAGGGCCCATGCCGCCGGGCCGCCGCCGTCGGCGACAATGCCAGGGATGACTTTCCAGCTGCAGCACCCGGCCCCGGGGTTCCGCGCCGATCCCCCGCAGGGCCGGGTGTTCGCCACCGCCCGCGAGGTGCGCAGCACCGACGTGCTCCCCGGCGGCCGGCTGCGGCTCGACGCGCTGGCCCGGTACCTCCAGGAGGCCGCCGAAGACGATGTCAGCGACGCAGGCTGGGACGGGCCGTACCTCTGGCTGGTCCGCCGCGTGGCCCTGGCCATCCGCGGATACCCCGAGCACCGAGAGCGAATTTCGTTGCGGACCTATTGCTCAGCCACCGGCCCGCGGTGGGCCGAGCGCACGACGACGGTGAGCGGGGCGGACGGGGACCTTATCCAGTCCACCGCGATCTGGGTCGCCGTCTCGGCGGCCGACGGGCGGCCGGTCCCGCTGGGCGAGTCGTTCCACCGGGTCTACGGGCCCTCGACGGAGGGCCGGCAGGTGTCAGCACGGCTCACCCTCCCAGGACCGCCCGGCGCTGCGGCGGGCCGGCCCTGGTCGCTGCGCGCCGCGGACTTCGACACCGCGGGCCACGTCAACAACAGTGTCCACTGGGCCGCCGTGGAGGACGAGCTGGCCGGGCTGGACTGGATGCCCGGTCAGGCCGAACTCGAATACCACCGCCCCATCCTGCCCGGCGCCGAGCCGGAGCTGGTCACCACCCGGGAACCCGGGGAGCTGCGGGCCTGGCTGCGGAAGGGCCCGCAGCGGCTGGCCTCCGCCTGGCTCACCGCCGGAACGCGCTGAGCCCTCACACGTGCTGGAACTCCAGCACCCGCCAGGGCATCACCCCGGCCAGCGGGGTGTCCCGGACGAGCTCATAGCCCTCCGGCCCCAGCATCGCCTCGTGCCTCGCGCGGGTGCGCTCCCGCCCGCCCAGCACCATCATCATGATCAGGTCCATCACGTGGGCCAGGGACGGCTCGGGCCCCTCGGGGAGCACCCAGTCGATCACCATGAGCGCGCTGCCAGGCCGGCTCGCCCGGTGGCAGTTGCGGACGATCGTGAGCGCGTCCCCGTCATCCCAGTTGTGCAGGATCTGGCTCAGCAGGTACAGGTCGCCCCCGGGCGGCACCTCGCGGAGGAAGTCGCCGGCCACGACCTCCACCCGCTCGCCTACCCCTTCGCCGGCCAGGTACCCGGGCGCCTCGGCCAGCGCCTCGGCGCGGTCCATCAGCACCCCGCGGGCGTCCGGGAGGGCCCGGAGCAGGTAGGCCAGCACTGTCCCGCGGCTCCCGCCCACGTCGACGATGCGCCCGGAGGCCAGCGGCCGGAAGTCGGCCTGGGTGAGCTGCTCCACCATGATCCCGGTCACCCGGCCCATGGCCCGGGCGAACCAGGCCGCCTCCTCCGGGTCCCGGCGGTAGTACTCGTAGATCCCGCCCGGGCCCGCCGGGTTCACCGGCACGGGGCTGCGGACGACCTCTTCCAGGCGCCCGGCGCTCCGCCAGTGCGGCGGCCCCAGGAACCCGACCGCGACGCCCCGGGCGGAGCCCTCGGCATCGGTGCGGAGCAGATCGCCGGACGGGGTCAGCGCGTACCGGCCTGCGCCCGCCTTCCGCACGAGGCCGTAGACGGCCGCCGCGGCCAGCAGCCGGGACAGCGGGTCGGGAGCGGCGCCCACCCGGGCCGCGAGCTCGCCGGCCGTGAGCGGGCCGCCGGCCAGCTCGTCTGCGATCCCTAACCGGGCCAGCACCGTGGTGACCTGGGCGGTAAGCATGCCTTCGAGCAGCCAGCCGAGCGGTCGGCCGGCGTCGTCCAGCGGTCGGCGGGCGTCGCCGAGCGGTCGGCCGGCGTCGCCGAGCATCGCGGCGTAAAAAGACATATCCCCCGGCACGGCGTCCTCGGGCACGATGGGACTCCCCTCTGCGGGCCCGAGAGAAAAGGCCTGCCGAATGGACCGCACATGGTGGTCCGCGCTCCAGTCCACACGGCCGGCCGGAACTTGTAAATGGTCCCGCCGGCCTGCGGCGCGGTAACGTCCCCGGTCCGCGAGGCCCGGGCCCGGACGGGCTGCGGCGCTGGTTTGTGCGGCCTCGGCAGGTCGCCGCACACTTGGCCCGCGCTTTACACTGGATAGCAGCGACCTGGTGATGCCGGTGGCGTGGTGCGACGAGCAGCGCAGCTGGCTCCGTGGGCCGGGAGGCGGAACAATGACGTCCGGGGTCAGCGTGGTCAGTGCGTGGGCGGGGGCCGCTTCCGCATCGACGTCCTTTACTATCACCGATGCAATCGTGATCTTCGTAGTGGTTATCGTCCTGCTGACGCTGGGCGTGGCCCTCGTGGGCCGCCGAACCCGGCTGCTGGTCACCCGGCCGCGGCTGCGTACCGCGCACAGCCGGCGGATCCGGCGGGCCGCCGAAGAGGACATAGAGGAGATCGAAGGGGATGCCTGGCGGCGCGGCCGCCGGGAAGTTCCCCGTCGCGACGACGAGAACGACGACCTCTAGGCCAGATCAGCGCTGGGGCGCGGGCCAGGGGACCAGTTCTGCGGGTCGGGTTCAGTTCGGGGTCGGCTCAGCTCCAAGGACGGCCAGCTCTAGGGACGGGCCAGCTCTAGGGACGGGCCAGCGCGCGCCGCCACAACAGCCAGCCGACCGCGCCGGCGACCACCACGATCGCGGCCCCGATGCCCGCGACCGCGCCGCCGGACAGGCCCCCGCCCGCCGGAGCCTGGCCGCTGGCCTGGCCCGGCGCGCTGGCTTGCGCCGCGGCGGTGGCCGCGGCGCCCGGCCCCCCGGTGGCGTGGAACGCGACCACCCGGTTCACGGCCGGGGCCAGCAGCAGGCCGGCCCCCACACCCGGGGTGGGGAAGTGATTCGCCGGGATGCCGACCGCAGCCTGCTGCCGGACCTGCCCGGTCCGCGGGTCGAGGCCGTACAGCGTGCCGCCCTGGCTGAGCGTCCAGACCAGGCCCCCGGCCACGATCGGCGGACCACCGCCGGTCCGGGAACTCCACAGCGGCTGCAGGCCCGGCGGCGACGCCGTCGCGCGGACCGCCACGACGCCGCTGACACAGGGCAGGTACACGGTGCTGCCGGTCACCGCGGTGCCCCCGTCGATGTTGGCCCCGCACACCGCTGGCGTGGCGGCCAGCTGCCCGCCGATGCCGCCGAGATGCGCGCCGTTGAGCAGGTAGGCGATAGCGGACTTCCCGGCGATCAGCACCCGCCCGCCGGGCAGCAGCGCCGGTTCCGCGGACAAGTCCAGGTCCCGGGAGTTGTCCGAGGCCCAGCTGGCGGGCGCGAAGAACTGCAGCAGCCGCATCGAGGGGGACAGGTCGAGCACGGAATCGCTGTCGTCGTAGCCGCGCGAGGCCTTATATACCGAGCCGTTGCCCGCGCTGACCCAGACGTGGCCGCGGGCGTCCACCGCCGGCGCGGCCCCGCCCATCCAGATCGCGCCCTGCGACTGGCCGGGCTTCCCGTCCACGGTGAAGATCGCCAGCGGGCCGCCGGCCTCGGGGACAGATTCGACCCGGCCGCGGTAGGTGGCACAGTCCCCGTCGTTGCCGCCGAAGCCGAACACCACCCGGCCGCCGGCCAGGGTCAGCCCGGTGCGCTGGAGCAGCGCCGCGGTGTCCGCCCCGGGCGGGTCCACATGCCGGGTCATCTCGACCCGGCCGGTGGCCGTGCTCAGGCCCGCCAGCACGTGCGCCGGGCGGCCGTTCGCCTCCTCGTCGGCCACCACGAAGATCTCGGCCCGGGCCGGGTCGATCACCGGGGTGCCGGTGATCCCGACGGTGGGCGTGATGTCGCCGCAGGGCAGCGAGCTAGCGGGGACCGGGGCGGCCAGGTGGCGGGACCAGGCCACCGCCCCGGTGGCGGCGGACAGGGCGTACACGGTGTCGTTCTCGGTGGCCACGTACACGCGGCCCGCCGACACCAGCGGCTCACCGTAGATCTCACCGTCCAGCGCGGGGGAGGTCCACGCCCGGGACGAGGTGTTCACCGGGCCCGACGACGCGGCCACGCCGTGGCCGGCCGGATCGCCGTGGTATACGGTCCAGGAACCGGCGCCCGGGGCGGGCGTGGCGGACGTGCCCGCGACGGCCGAGTGGCGGGCGGGCGTGGCGGACGTGCCTGCGCCGGCGGGGCCGGCCGCGGTCATCCAGAGCACGGCGGTCAGGCCAGCGAGCCACCCGGCCGTCCGCAGCATCAGGCGGCTGCGCATCGTCAAAGCCTAGCCACGCGGCCGCGCACTCAGCCGGGCCCGGCGCCGCCTCCGCCCGCGTGGCCGCCGGAATTCCCGTCCGGGGGCACGTCAAGGGCAGGATTACGATCAAAGAACCCGAACGGCTTGAGCCAGAACGACACCGTGTCGACCGGCATGATCGGCCAGTCCTCGGGCCGGGTGATGTGGTGGATGCCGAACACGTACCACAGCACGACGTCGGTGTTCTCGATCGGGCGGTTCCGCGCGGTCCAGACGGGCAGCCCCGAGTCCGCCGCACTCTGGGTGGGGAAGTCGCCGCAGGGCCATCGCTCGTCCGGGTGGTACGGGGTGACCCACAGCGTGTGCTCGATCACCCTGGCCCGCCGCAGCACGGCGGACGACGGGTCCAGCAGCGCCGGGAATGACCCGCCGGGCACCAGCTTGTACCCGGCCGGGGTGCCGAGCGAGTTCGCGGTGCCCGCGCTCACGACCTTCCAGCCGCGCTGGGTCGGCCAGTCGTAGTCCTGCTGGCCTTCCGCCTCGGTCCGCAGCGGGGTCTGGCGGAGCCGCAGGCCCACCCCGTACGGGTCGCCGGGGCCCGGGGCGGCCGGCTCGGACTCGACCGCGTACACCGTGTTCGCCGGGCCGTCCACGTCGAGGTCCAGCCGGGCCACGATGAAGTGCTGGTGGAACGGCGCGTAGGTGCGGTTATCGACCAGCGTGCCGTGCGGCGGCTGCTGGCCGGCCGGCGGCTGCTGGGCAGCCGGGAAGTTCGAGGTGACCATGATCCCGGTCGCGCGGACCTCGCACTCGATGCTGCCGTCCTGGTAGAAGCGCCAGTACACGAGGTACTCGTAGTTCGCCACCGTGACGTGGAAGGACACCACCAGCCGCCGGGCGCGGCGGACCTCGGCGCCGAACTCGTGGTCCACGTGCTTCCACAGCACGCCGTTGTCCTCTTCGTGGATGCAGATGGCGTGCGGGATGCGCTGCGGTTCGCCCGCGGAGTCGTGCACGACGGCGTCGAGGTAGGTGATCTCGCCCAGGCAGTCGCAGCCCCGCTCGAGCGAGGTGGTCATGAAGCCGAGCCCCCACTCGCCGATGTCGAACGCGGTCCGCCGGTAGTGGTCGGGCGTCGGATCCCGGTAGGGCACCACCATCTCCGCGAACGACAGCCGGTGCGCGACCGGCCGCAGCCGCCCGCCGTCGCGGAACCCGACCGTGTGCAGGACCAGGCCTTCCCGGTAGTTGAAGCCGAGCCGCAGCTCCCAGTTCTGCCAGCGCAGCAGGTGCCCGTCCAGCCGGAACGAGACGCCCTCCGGCTGGCTGATCTCCAGCGGCGCCACCTCGCGCAGTGGCGCCGGGATGAGCTTGGGCAGGTACTCGCCCATCACCTCGGGCAGGGCGGCCGTGTCCCCGGAGCCGGTGCTGTCGTCCACCTCCAGCAGCACCATCCGGTTGAGGTCCACGATCGGGTGCAGTCCGCTGAGGTGGTGGGCATAGGGATTGCCCTGCTCGCTGCCGCGGTACCAGACGTCGGCCCAGCCCAGCCGGAGGCCACGGTAGCGTGGCGGGACCAGGTCCGCGCCAAAGGCCCAGAGATCGGTGAGGATGCGAGAACGATCAGTGATGCCGCGCCGCTCCAGCGCCGCGGCCAGCGCCGGGTCGCTGCGCAGCATCTCGTCGCACTCGTGCCACTCGTCCAGCGTGATGTTCGGCTGCTGGCCGGGCAGCGGTTCCCAGGCCGTGACCGCGTCCCGGTCCAGCGACACCACCGCGCGGTAGGCATGGCCGTCGTCCCGGTTCCAGCACACGACCAGCGCCTCGCGCGGCGGTGCGCCGCCGGCCTCGGTGCCGCCCCCCTGGGCGCCGCCCCCCTGGGCGCCGCCAGCCGGGACGCCGTGAGCGGGTCCGCCCCGGGCGTCCTTGGCCGGCTCGCGCAGTTCGATCGAGGCGATCCGCCACCGCGACCCAACCCCCCGGTCGCGGCGCAGCACCGAGGTGGCCTGGCGGAATTCGCTCTCGGTCAGCGGGTCGAGCGGATGCGCTGCCCGCACCGGCTGCTCTCGGGTGCTCACCAATCGCCTCCACGTGTGCGCTCAGCCAGGCCGGCCCGGTCCCGTTACCTGATTACCCTCCGGGTTGCCTCTTGATCCAGTTTGCCGGGACCTCCTCCGCCCCGGGGCCGGCCGGGCCCGTCGGGTTCGATCTGGATCTGACCCTGATCGACTCCCAGCCCGCGATCCTGGCCGCGTGGCGGGAGGTTGCCCGGGAAACCGGGGCCCGCATCGATCTGGACTCCGTCACCCGGCGGATGGGCATCAAGCTCGAAGACGAAGCCGCCTTCTGGTTCCCGGCTGAGGAGCGCGACGCGGCCGCGGCCACCTACCGCCGGCACTACGTGCGCCTGGCCCCGCGCCTGACCACGCCGCTGCCCGGGGCGGGCGAGTCGCTCGCGGCGGTCCGCCGGGCCGGCGAACGGGCCATCATCATCACCGCGAAACACCCGGTCTCGGTCGGGCCCAGCCTGACCGCCGCGGGCCTGGAGCCCGACGACCTCTACACGCACGTGTACGGGCCCGAGAAGGCCGCGGTGCTGACCCAGGTCGGCGCGGCGGTGTACGTCGGCGACGCCCCGGCCGACATGGGCGCTGCGACCGCGGCAGGTGCGCACGCGGTCGGGGTGGCGACGGGCTCGTTCGGCGCCGCGGACCTCCGGGCGGCCGGGGCCGAGGTGGTCCTGGACTCGCTGCGCGAGTTCCCGGCCTGGTACGCCGCCCTCCGGCGGCCGGCGCACCGATAGCCTGTCCGGCGTGCTGGAACAGGTAAGCGTCACCCGCTACGTGACCCCGCTGCGCGAGGGGGGTTCGCTGCCCGCGCTGGTCGAGGCCGACAACCTCGGCACCTACGTGCTCAAGTTCCGCGGCGCCGGCCAGGGCCCGAAGGCGCTGGTGGCGGAGATCGTCGGCGGTGAGCTCGCCCGGCGGCTCGGCCTGCTCACCCCCGAGCTGGTGCTCGCCTGCCTGGACCCCCGGATCGCCGCCACCGAGCCCGACCCCGAGATCCAGGACCTGCTCCGGGCCAGCGAAGGGCTCAACGTGGGGGTGGACTTCCTGCCCGGGTCGGCGGGCTTCGATCCCGCGGGCTGGCCGGTGGACGCGGAGTTCGCCAGCCGCGTGCTGTGGTTCGACGCGCTGATCCAGAACGTGGACCGGACCTGGCGGAACCCGAACCTGCTGGTCTGGCACGGCAACGTCTGGCTGATCGACCACGGATCGGCGCTGTACTTCCAGCACAACTGGGCGGCCGCCCGCCCGCTGGCGCCGTTCGACGCGCGCGATCATGTGCTGCGCCGCACCGCGACCGATGTGCCCGGCGCACACCAGGCCCTGGCCCCGCGGGTCACCGCCGCGCTGCTGGACGAGGTGCTGGCCCTGGTTCCCCCTGGGTGGTTCGGCGACGGGCGTCCCGCGGGCTACGGTGCGCATCTGCTGGAACGTGTTCCCCGGGTGCTGGAGGTGATCCGCTGATGGGCACCGGGCCGGCCACCCAGCCGTTCGAGTACGCGCTCATCCGCGTCGTGCCGAGGGTCGAGCGTGGTGAGGCGATCAATGCCGGCGTGATCCTTTACTGCCAGCAGTACCGGTATCTCGGCTGCCGGATTTTCCTCGACGAAGACCGGCTCCGGGCGCTCGACCCGGCCACGGACATGACGGCGGTGGCCGCGGCTCTCGGCGCCCTGGAGGAGGGCTGCCGCAGCGGCCCTCCGGCGGAGCAGCCGCCGGGGGCACGGTTCCGCTGGCTCACCGCCACCCGCAGCACGATCGTGCAGCCCGGCCCGGTGCACAGCGGCCTGACCGCCGATCCCGCCGCCGAGCTGGACCGGCTCTTCGGCGACCTGGTCCGCTGACCGGAAACCATCGCCGCAGGCCGGTAGCCTGCGCTCATGATCGATCACATGGGTGTCCAGGTGGCTGACGTCGAGGCGTCGCTCGCTTTCTACCTGCGTGCTTTCGCGCCGATCGGGATGCGGGAGGTGGTGCGCTTCCCGGTCGGCGAGTCGTTCGTCGTCGGCCTGGCTGGCCCGGAGGGGCCGCCTGATTTCTGGCTCAGCCCGGCCCGGGGGACGGAGACCAGGGAACTGCATGTCGCGTTCCGGGCCGCCGGCCGTGACGCCGTGGAGGCCGTGCACGAGGCCGCGATCGCGGCGGGGGCGGAGGTGCTGCACGCCCCCCGCGAGTGGCCCGAATACCACCCGGGTTACTACGGCGTCTTCCTGCGCGATCCCGACGGCCACAACGTGGAGGCCGTGTACCACGGCGGGTAGGCTCCCCACCGCCCCGGCCGGACGCGGCCTCGTTCCCCGATCGCCCCCATGGGAACGCAGCCCAGCCTCCGGCCGCTCCCACCGGATCCGGCCCTGGCCCGGGATTACCTGACCCGTCCACGATGTTAGTTTGGATTAAGCAACTATTAATCCAGGGTACGGGACTGCCCGGCCGCAGGACACGCGCCGGGAAAGAACCGTTAGGGAAGGGTAGGCATGCGGGCCTCCTCAGCTGAGCCGGGTAACTCTGCGCAGCTCAACGGCCACCACGAGCCCAGCGGCCACGGGACGAACGGCCACCACACGCAGGATGCTGCCGGCAGCAACGGGCACCTGAGTAACCACGAGGCATCCAGCCGCGGGATCCTCCAGCGCGGTGCCGGCCGGGCCGCGAAGCCGCCCGGCCCGAACTACAAGTGGATCGCGCTGTCGAACACCACCCTCGGCGTCCTGATGGCGACGATCAACGCCTCGATCATGCTGATCGCGCTGCCGGACATCTTCCGGGGCATCGGGGTCAACCCCCTGCAGCCGGGCAACACCAGCCTGCTGCTGTGGATGATCATGGGCTACCTGGTCGTCACCGCCGTGCTGGTGGTCAGCTTCGGCCGCCTCGGGGACATGTTCGGCCGGGTCCGGATCTACAACCTGGGCTTCGCCGTGTTCAGCGTGTTCTCGGTCCTGCTTGCGGTGACCTGGCTGCACGGCACGGCGGCCGCCTGGTGGCTGATCCTGGGCCGCATCATGCAGGGCGTCGGCGGGGCCATGCTGATGGCCAACTCCAGCGCGCTGCTGACGGACGCGTTCCCGACCAACCAGCGCGGGCTGGCGCTGGGGCTGAACCAGGTCGCGGGCATCGCGGGCTCGTTCATCGGCCTGATCCTCGGCGGCCTGCTCGGCCCCGTGGACTGGCGGCTGGTCTTCCTGGTCTCCGTGCCGTTCGGGGTGTTCGGGACGTTCTGGGCCTACCTGAAGCTCCGCGAGCTCGGCGTCCGCCGGCCCGCCAAGCTGGACTGGGCGGGCAACGTCACGTTCGGCGTGGGCCTGATCGCGGTCCTGGTCGGGATCACCTACGGCATCCAGCCCTACGGTGGCCACACGATGGGCTGGACCAGCCCGTTCGTGCTGACCGCCATCTTCGGCGGGCTGGCCGTGCTGGCCGTTTTCTGCGTCGTCGAGACCCGGGTGCCGGAGCCGATGTTCCGGCTGCCGCTGTTCAAGATCCGGGCTTTCACCGCCGGTAACCTGGCCAGCCTGCTCTCCTCGCTCGGCCGGGGCGGCCTGATGTTCGTGCTGATCATCTGGCTGCAGGGCATCTACCTGCCGCGGCACGGCTACAGCTTCAGCCAGACCCCGCTGTGGGCCGGGATCTTCATGCTCCCGCTCACGGTCGGCTTCCTGATCGCCGGGCCGGTGTCCGGCTGGCTGTCCGACCGTTTCGGAGCCCGGCCGTTCGCCACCGGCGGCATGGTCGTGGCCGCGGCCTCGTTCCTGCTCCTCGAGCTGCTGCCGATCAACTTCATCTACTGGCAGTTCGCGCTGATCCTGCTGCTCAACGGGCTCGGCATGGGGCTGTTCGCCTCGCCGAACCGGGCCGGCATCATGAACAGCCTGCCCCGGGAGAGCCGCGGGGTGGGCGCCGGGATGAGCGCCACGTTCCAGAACTCGGCCATGGTGCTGTCCATCGGCATCTTCTTCACGCTGATCATCCTGGGCCTGGCCTCCTCGCTGCCGGCCGCGCTCAACCACGGCCTGGTCGCCCAGGGCGTGCCGCACGCTGACGCGGCCCGGGTCGCGGCGCTGCCGCCGGTGTCGGTCATGTTCGCGGCGCTGCTCGGGTACAACCCGGTGCAAACCCTGCTCGGCCCGGCCATCGCCAAGCTGCCGGCCAGCCACGCCGCCTACCTCACCGGGCGCAGCTTCTTCCCGTCCCTGATCTCGCCGGCTTTCTCTAACGGCCTGTCCATTGCCTTCGATTTCGCGATCGCGGCCTGCCTCATCGCCGCGGTCGCCTCGCTGCTGCGTGGCCGCCGGTACGTGCACGAGGAGCACGGGGCGGGTGCGGGCGAGCCGGCCGCGGAGCCCGGTTTCGCAGGTGAGCTGCAGGACGCCGGGCCGGCGGCCCGGGCGGGCGAGACCGCCTGACCTCCGGCCCGCAGCCCCGGCCGCCCGGATGCGGGTAGCCGGGGCTGCGGCGTTCCGCGCACCAGATGAGAGGCTGTGCTTAGGACGAATAGGTCAGCCAGGAAAGGTGCGGCCGATGCGGATCGCCGACGATGTCACGCAACTGACCGGGAACACGCCGCTGGTGCGGCTGCAGCGGGTCACCGACGGCGCCGCCGCGCAGGTGGCGGCCAAGCTGGAGTTCTTCAACCCCGCCAACAGCGTCAAGGACCGTATCGGCGTGGCCATGATCGATGCCGCCGAGCGGGACGGCCTGATCGGGCCGGACACCATCATCCTGGAGCCGACCAGCGGCAATACCGGTATCGCGCTGGCCATGGTCTGCGCCGCCCGCGGGTATCGCTGCCTGCTGACCATGCCCGAGACGATGAGCCGGGAGCGGCGCCAGATGCTCCGCGCCCTCGGTGCTGACCTGCTGCTCACCCCCGGTCCCGACGGCATGCCCGGGGCCATCGCCAAGGCCGAGGAACTGGTCAAGAGCGACCAGCGCTACTTCATGCCGCAGCAGTTCGAGAATCCGGCCAACCCGGCCATCCACCGGGCCACCACCGCCGAGGAAGTCTGGCGGGACACCGACGGGGCGGTGGACATCTTCGTGGCCGGGGTGGGCACCGGCGGCACCATCACCGGAGTCGGCGAGGTACTCAGGCAGCGCAAGCCGTCGGTGCGCATGGTCGCGGTCGAGCCGGCCGCGTCACCGGTGCTGTCCGGCGGCCCGAAGGGACCGCACCCGATCCAGGGCATCGGCGCCGGGTTCGTCCCGGACGTTCTCGACAGCGCCGTGATCGACGAGATCGTCACCGTCGGCAACGATGAGGCGATGGACATGGCCCGCCGGATGGCCCGCGAAGAGGGAGTGCTCGGCGGCATCTCGTCAGGGGCGGCGGTCTGGGCCGCGGTCCAGATCGCGCACCGCCCGGAGAACGCCGGCCAGCTGATCGTGGTCGTGGTCCCGGACTTCGGGGAGCGCTACCTGAGCACTCCGCTGTTCGCGGGCCTGGACGACTAGCGATGCTCGCGGCCCTGCGTGCGGACGTGCGGGCCGCCCGGGACCGTGATCCGGCCGCGCGCGGCAGCCTGGAAATCGTGCTGTCCTACCCCGGGGTGCATGCGATCTGGGGGCACCGGGCCAGCAGCTGGCTCTGGCGGCACGGCCACCCCCTGCCGGCCCGGCTCTGCGCCGCGCTCACCCTGCGGCTCACCGGGGTGGACATCCACCCGGCCGCGGTGTTCGGTCCCGGGCTGTTCATCGACCACGCCACCGGTGTCGTGATCGGGGAAACCGCCGAGGTCGGCACGGACGTGACCATCTACCACGGGGTGACTCTCGGCGGCACCAGCCTGGACCGCAGCAAGCGCCATCCCACGGTGGGGGACCGGGTGACGATCGGGGCCGGCGCCAAGGTGCTGGGCCCGATCACGATCGGCCACGACAGCCGGATCGGCGCGAACGCCGTCGTGGTCAAGCCGGTGCCGCCGGACTCGGTCGTGGTCGGGGTGCCCGGGCACGTGATCAGCCGCAGGCACGCCCGGACCGCGACCTCACCCGCGGACCTCGACAACGCCGTGCTGCCGGACGTGGTCGGCGTCAGCCTCCGCGCTCTCCACGACCGGATCGAGGAACTCGAAGCCAGGCTCGACGGGGTCGGGCCACCCCGCCCGACGACCCCGCGGCCGCCCAGCACCGAGGTCTGGTACGAGCAGGACTTCTCGATCTGACCTCAGGTGACGGGCCGGGGAAGTGGCCGCTGCCGCGGCTGATCACCAGGCCCGTCACCTGGGGTTAGCCGCGGAATCTCGGTAAGTGCTTCCGGGGGTCATCCGGCAGCTGGTCATAATCACCGAGCCCGGCCTTCACCCAGTCGATGAACGCAGCCCACAACGCGGCCGACACATGCATGATCTGTTCATCGCCGGCGGGATGGTGCACGTCTACTGATCCGGGGTGCAGCGGGCACTTCACCACGCTGAGCCCAGCGCGGGGAACGTTCCTGCCGGCGTGCGCGAAGCGGTTGTCGGTCATGCCGCATCCCTCCTCGCGCTTGCCTTACTGGTCGCCGCGGTGGCGGCCCGGGTCGCCGTGGCGGCGGGCGAGTACCGCCACCCCGCGAGCTGGTCATCCAGGTCTATGAGGGTCCCCAGCATGGCGGGGTTCTCGGCGTTGATGTAGCGCCGGTGCTCACGGCGGAGTCGAGCGCACCACACTCCCGCGCCGATAGCCGTGGGCACGAGCCACGTCTCCCAGAACTCCCCGTAGGCCACGCTGAGCCGCTCCAAGAGCTGATCCGCGTAGGTGTCCACCGCCGCCACCTCCACCATCCGAGCCGACTGTCTCACTCGGCCACATCATACAGTTCTATCCTCTTCTATAGTCACATGCGATAAAGGAGGGTTCTACCTGGTCAAGTAGGTTCCGATCTTGTGAGCATCAACCGGGAGATCGCGGAGCCGCCATGGCGGCAGTTGTATGCGATCCTCCGCGCCCAGATCGAGAGCGGCGAGCTAACCGGGCGCGTGCCAGGGGAGAAGCACCTCATGCAGCAGTACGGCCTGGCCCTGGCCACTGTGCGCAAGGCCACCAAACTCCTGCGGGATGAGGGCTGGATCGTGACCGTGGCGGGTTGGGGGAGCTACGTCTCCGAAGACAAGCCCGGGACCAAGGGCCACTAGTCCGGATGAAGCTTCTCGTCAGCGACTCGGGCCGGGTGTGCGGTGAGGCGTTTTAGCGTGGGAGCAAGAGCAGGCACCTTCCTGGGGACGTGATGGTGGGCGGCAGCGACGTGGATCTGGACGGCACCCGGGCCTTGGTCACCGGGGGGACCAGCGGCCTCGGCCTGGCCATGGCCGACGCGCTGGCCCGGGCCGGCGCGATGGTCGTGCTGACCAGCCGGTCGGCGGAGCGGGCCGCTGAGGCCGCCGCGCGGCTGCCCGGCGCCCTGGGCATCGCTGCGGACGCCGGTGACGACCTGTCCGTGGCCCGTGCGGCCGACCAGGCCTGGTCCCAGCTCGGCGGCATCGACCTGCTGGTCAACAACGCCGGCCTCGGGATGCGGTCGGTTAACCCCCGGTTCATGGTCGAGCCCCAGGGGTTCTGGGACGTCCCGCCCGAAGGGTTCCGGGCGGTGATCGACGTGAACCTGACCGGCTACTTCCTGATGGCCCGGGAGCTCACGCCGCGGATGCTGGACGCGGGGTCCGGGCGGATCGTCAACATCTCGATGAACCATGCCACGATGAACCGGCGCGGCTTTGTGCCGTACGGGCCATCCCGGGCGGGTGCGGAGGCGCTGTCCCGGATCATGGCAGCCGACCTGACCGGTACCCCGGTCAGGGTCAACATGCTGCTGCCAGGCGGCGCCACCGAGACCGGCATGCTCCCCCCCGGCGACCGTCCCGCCGGTCTCACCCTGATCGACCCGGCCGTGATGGGGCCGCCGATCGTCTGGCTGGCCTCGCCGCAGGCCCGTGACGTGCACGACGAGCGCATCGTCGCCACTGACTTCGATGCCTGGCTGGCCCGCCGCGCCTAGAGCATGTTCCGGGCGATTAGGCCGTCCAGTGAGCAGCGAAGCGCAGGTAAAGCCCGGCGATCTTGCTGCGCGCCTCATCCGCCGCGACGTGACCATGATCGGACGCCTCATAGCCCCGCACCACGTCCTCCCAGATGCTGCGCCCGATCGCGAAGCCGACAAAGCCAGGTACCTGGCTGGCCACCTCAAGCCAGTGGTCGAGCCGCTCAGCGGGCGCGTCGCGGCCCAGAACGATCAAGTCCGCAACCCGGCCGCCGGCTTTTGCCTGGCCGGCCACCTGCTGCGCCGCCTCGACGGTTTCCAGGCCTTCGACCTTCCATAGCGCCGGCTCGACACCGCGCGCCTGGTTGTCGGCGATCACCTTCGCCACCAGACCCGGACGGATGTCCCGGTCGTAGGCGTCCGCGTCCTGGCCGGCCTGGCCGAGCTGAGTATCGCTGGCCGGTACCAGCAGTTCGTAGAGCAGCGGCACGCCGATCCTCGCCAGCCCCGCACTGACCTGCGCGAGCTGGCTGAACTGCCGCTCACGCCGCGCGGAATCAAAGCCCGGGTTGTCACGGACGAGGACCTTCGCGTAGTCGGGCCTGATCTGCTCCGCGTGGCTGAGCCACTGATCGCCCCACTGCAGGGTGAACCAGTCGTGCCCGCTGGCCTCGACCGGCACGGCCAGCACCACCGACGCAGCGCCCGCGGTGACCTGGTCGATGACCCGCTGACCGTACTGCTCATCGACGAGCACTCCGGCCCGGCCGGACGCCAGCATCGGCGCCGCTTCCATCAGGCCTTCGAAGATCAGCTGCTTGGCGGACTTCATCGCACCCAGCTGAGCATCGTCGGGACTATCGCCCTTGACACCAAACAAGGTTTTGCCGAACGAGCCACGGTGATCCATCGCCATGATGAAAAGCGGATCGTCGTTACGCGGCCGCCAACCCGGGCTTTCTGCCATGGCCAAGACGCTACCCCAGCCCGGGCAGGCGCCGAAAACGGCCGCGAAGCCAGGCACACGCCGGTGGGATGAGCCGTCGGCTCGGTGGGTCTGCCTGAGCCGATGTGGGGCTGAGCTGAGCCAGTTACGGGCGGACGGCGCGAAGCAGGAGGTAGTCGATTATCCGGCGTCGCCAGAGCAGGTCCACCTGCGACAGCAGCAGGCGGGCGGCGGCCTGCTGCCCCACGGGCGCAGCCGTCGGACCGGCCACCCGCGCTGCGGCGAGCCGGAGCGCAGGGGCGATCACGCGATCGCCGCAGACCGTGACCTCCACTTCGGCCAGCCCGGCCGCCCGTGCTGCCGTAGCGATCTGCCCTGCTGTCATTGCCATGCTGGGCCGAAGCCCGAACACGCGCAGCTGAGTCAGGCCGGCGAGCAGCTCCGCGGGGCGCACCGGCCACCGTTGGACGGGGATGTCGGAGATGCTCAGCACGCCCCCGGGACGGAGCACCCGGTAACACTCTGCGAAAAAGGCCTCCCGGGAGCGGAAATGGAACGCTGCCTCCACGCTGATGACCCCATCTATGGTTCCGCCGGCGACCGGCAGCCGGGCGGCGTCTCCGGCCACGGCCGCAGCTGCGGCCTCCCGCAGCCGCTCCCGGCCCGCCCTCAGTTGCCACTCGGTGATGTTGACCGCCACCAGCCTGCGCGGGCGGGCCACCTCGGCGATCAGCGGATCCTGGGTCCCGAGCCCGTTGCCTGCATCCAGGATCACGCCCCCGGCGGGCAGCGCCGACGCGAGCGTCGTGATCAGCCGGCGGCAAGCGTCTTCGGCCTCACCTTCCGAACCCGGCCCCTCCCACAACCCCAGGTTCAGCCAGCCTGGGGCCGGCGCCAGGAAGAAGTCCGATCCGATGCTCTCGTAAACCCGCGCAGCGGGATTCTGGCCCTGCCTGAACAGCGCGGCGGCGTGCCGCACATTCTGGCCGGTCCATCCCGTGAACCACGCTGGCTTAAGCGCCATCTCACTCCCACCCTGCGAACTGTGCGCCCGGCAGACTGACCACACCGGTACCAACCCACCTCGTGGCTAAACCCTGGACGCTCGGGCGGCATGTGTCGCTGGACGGTCGTTACCCAAGGACAATCCGAACTGCGGCCTGAAGAAGAGGAGCTGTCAGCCTGGCGACGCGGGCCCGAGCAAGTCCCATTTGTTGCCGGCGATGTCGGCGAACACGGCGACTCGGCCGTAGGCCTCGATCCGCGGTGCGGTGAGGAACTGCACGCCCGCGGAGGTCATGCGCGCGTACGCCACGTCGAAATCCTCAACGTGGAGGAAGAAGCCCACCCGGCCGGCAGCCTGCCTCCCGACGATGGCGGCTTGATCTTCCCCGTCGGCCCTTGCGAGCAGGAGCCCTGTCGCGGCACCCGGCGGCCGGACTACTACCCACCGTTTGGGACGCCCGTCGTTCGTCAGGGCCGGGGAGTCCTCCACCAGCTCGAAGCCCAGCACGTCCACAAAGAAGCTGATGGCTGGGTCGTACTCGCTGACCACGATGGCGATGAGCCCCAGATGCACTACACCAGCATAGGAGAGACCCGCCGGGTCCGCCGTCGAGAACGCATCCGCACATCTGTCGCCCAGCCCTGGTGTCGGGGGGCCCGGGCCCGGGGATGATCGCGATCGTACGTTCTTTTGCCGCGTCACCAGCTCCTGATTTCGCATCGACAGGAAAGGGCTTCGAATGACGTCAAAAGCGGCCTTCTCTCCGGAGGAATGGAAGATGGTGCTCGAGGGCCCGCCGAGCGCCGGCATGATCGTGGTCACCGCGGCGCGCGGGGGAACGATCCGCGAGTCCATCGCGATGTCGAAGGCGTACGTCGAAGCGCGCGCCCAGCATGGCGAGAGCGAACTCCTGGACGATATCGTCGCGGCGAAACCCGAGACCGATCACGCGAGGTACCACTCGGCCGCCGAACTCCGGGAGAACGGGCTGAAGCACCTCCGCGACGGGGTAGCACTGCTCGAGAGCAAGGCGACGCCTGAGGAACTCGGTGAGTACCGGCGCTTCGTCCTGACCCTCGCGGGCAAGGTCGCGGCCGCGCACAAGGAGGAAGGGCAGAGCGTCAGCCCCGCCGAGGCCGAGGCCATCCAGGAGATCACGGCGGCGCTCGGAACCGCCAGTTCCTGACCGGCCTGCCCGCGGACCGCCGGCTGCCTACCTGGCCGGCGCCGCCCAGTGCGCTGGACGAGTGAGCGACGGTGGCAGTTTGGTGCCGGTATCGCCTTTCGCTGCGTCGAGCTGGGATTGGATAAGGAAGAGGCTGTCGCTGAGGTCAGCGGCGCTGAGGTCAGCGTCCCTGAGATCAGCTCCAATCAGATCGGCCTTTCGCAGGTTGGCTCCCCTGAGGCCAGCGCCGATGAGGTGTGCCCCTCTCATGTTGGCGCCCTGGAGGTCGGCGCCGTCCAGTCTGGCGCCAATGAGGTCAGCTCCCGCATGGTCCTTTTTCTGGCCCGGGACGCTGGCTCGCATGAGTTCGCTGGCGCGCAGCAGCAGGGCACTAACACTGCCCCGGTGCGCCTGCACGTCCAGTCCAAGGAGAGCGTCAGCGCGGCTGTGCGCCATACGCTCGGTTGCCTCGAGTGCGAGCTTCAGCTCGCTCTGGAGGGGGTGCGCGGCCCGGAAGCTCAGCGCCTCGCCTAGATACCAGAGCATTTCGTGGAGCTGCCGCATGACCGCGAACACATCGAACATCTGCCGAGTGGTGTGCGGGGCCTGCCGCCAATCCCGCCCACCAAAGGTGACCTGGGACACTCGCTGCCCGGCGCCGAAGCAGTCGTACACGGCGCAGCCACGGAAACCGTGCCGCCGGAGGTCGTTGTGGATGACGCAGCGGAAGTCCGGTTGCAGATTCGGGCAGGGCTGCCCGGCCGGCTTGTCGATCGCGAAATCGGCGGAAGCTGAGAACGCCGGTGCGGCACAGCACAGCCCGAAACAGCGCGCACAGTCAGCCCGCAGGCTGTCCCGGCCGCTATCCGCCAAGCCAAGACGGGCAGGTTCACGTGCTCCAGTCAGCGCAGCCCTCCGGGACGGGATGGATAGTCACTTCTCGCTGTTCAGGCTAATGCCTGCGTCCCCCGGCCACCGCGGCGCGTTCGTTGCGGCCTGGTCGCAGGTCCGAGCAGGTGATGGCCCTGCCGGGGCGTAATCTCTTGCGGGGGAGCCGGGGGTTTGCTCACGGGACGTCGTGAGCTGGAGCCTGGCTGGAACAGCATGCCAGAGTACGTTCTTGATCATCACCGGGAAGGTGAGCGGCAGCGGCTGGCGCTGATGTCGCGGCTGCTCGATCCGATGCACCGGCGCCACATTGAGCGGCTGGGCATCGGGCCGGGGGCGCGGACGCTCGAGGCGGGCTGTGGCAACGGCTCCATGTCGGCCTGGCTGGCCGGGCGGGTCGCGCCCGGCGGGCGGGCGGTCGCGGTGGATCTGGACCTGTCTCTGGCGAACACGGACGAACCCGGGCTCGAGTTCCGCCAGGCCGATATCCTCGCGGGACCGGTCGGGCCGGGAGACTTTGATCTGGTGACGGCCCGTGCCGTGCTGCATCATGTGGCCGATGCTGAGGCTGCTGTGGCCAACCTCGTGGCCAGCACCCGGCCGGGCGGGGCGATCCTGCTCATCGAGCCGGATTTCCTGCCCGTCAGTGTGGCCGAGCCGCCTGAGGTCCGCGTGTTCTGGGAGGGGTGGCTGGCCTGGTCGCGCGAGCAGCGAATCGACTACTTCATCGGCCGCCGGCTGCCGCCGATGCTGTCGCGGCTCGGGCTGCAGGACGTCGGGGCGACGGCAGAGACGGCGCTCTACAACGGTGGGTCGGCCTGGGCCCGGTACTGGGAGCAGACGGTCATCGAGTTGCGTGCCCGCCTGGTGGCCTCCGGCAGGCTGGACGGCCGGTCTATCGACGCGTTCCTTGCCCGGTGCGCCGATCCGGCCTGGTGGACACAGACCATTGCCTTCACCGCCGCTAGCGGACGCGCGCCCGGCGGCTGAGTGCCGGGGCGGCTGATCACAGCGGTCACCGTGGCCTGATCCAGGGGCGCTGTGATGGGCGCAGCTCGGCCGGACCTGTGCGGCCCGGCCAGCACGGGCATTGCTCGCGCGAGCGTCTGCTTCCCGTAGCTACTCGCCGCGGATAAGGCCGAGGGAGCGGGCCCGGGCGACCGCCTCGTCCCGGCTGTGGACGCCAAGCCTCTTATACAGGCGTGCCGCTCGCTCCTTGGCTGCTGACCGGGAGATGCCCAGCTTGTCGGCGATAACGGAGAAGGGCAGTGGTTTGGGGAGGTACCTCAGCACCTGGGCCTCGGCCATGGTGATCGACGCCGCCCGGACCCGTTCCCCGGCTTCGCCGGCCGCTTCGGCGGCTACCTCGTCGGCGGCGGCGATGGTGGCGAGGGACTCCGCCAGCGACGCGGCGGCCACCTCGCCGGCTGCTTCCACGGTGGCGGCGTCTTCGGTGACGGCGTCAGCGGTGGCCTGGTCGGCGGCGGCCACGATCAGGCCAGCTGCGGTCAGGGCGGTGACAGCCTCGTGGGCGGCCGCCTCTTCCACCAGCCCGGCAGTGATCAGCGCCCGGACGGCGGCAGCGGCAGCGGCGGACTGGATCTGCTCTGACTCGGCCACCGCCTCGGCTGCTTCGGCCCTGGCCGCCACTGCCACCAGCAACGCCTCGGCCTCATCGGCCTGGGCCTGGGCGATCACCTCCGACGCTTCCTCCATGGCGGCGACCTCGGCTCCCACCACCAGCCCGGTCTCGGAGGTCAGGAAGCCCTCACCGATCAGCATGCCGCCGGTCTCGGCTATGGCGTCAAACAGCGGGGCGGCCCAGTGGTGCTCGACGAGCAGGAACGCCACAGCGGTCCCCGGCTGGAGGGATTCGGCCAGGGCCCGCGCGTCGGTCGGGTCAAACGCTGCCGCGGCGCCATTTGGCGCCGGTGTGGCCGGTCCTCCGTCCGCCACAGGAACAACCGCCGCCAGGAGCGAGCCGAAGTCCTCGTCATTGCCAACAGCCAGCCGCTCGATGGAGCCATCCTGGTTTTTGGCCGCGAAGAGCATGTCGAGCAGGCGGAGAACTCCCCGGCCGCGGAGACGATCCACCTCGGCCAGGATCCGGTCCTCCGCACCCGCACCACTACTGAAGCTCAACGCGATCACCTGCAGCGGTGCGGTCATCGTTGCCTCCTCGATCGGGCTGTGATGCCGCCGACGGTACCACCGGGCGGCGGCACCGACAGTGACGCATCCGCACCTCCCCTGGCCAGAACTCAGCCAGTCTCCGGGACCCGGTTTGAAGATCCGCAGGCTGTAGACCGCACCATCAGGGCATGTGAGTAGGGGCGAGCATGTCCCTGTAGCCGCAGCGTGAAGGGAAATGATGGCCATGTCATCCGCGTCAATGCCCGCGACTGCTGCGTGGCAGCATCTGGGCGCCCGGACCGGCTTTGAGGTCGTGTATTTCCAGGCTCGCGACGGCGGGCGCCATATCGAGGGATGGACCACCGCGACCGAGGACGGCGCGACCTGGGCCGTTGAGTACGCCATCCAGTTGGACTCGAGCTGGGCAACGCGCAGGGCCCGGATCCGCGGACGGTCACCGGCCGGATTCAGCACAAGGCTGCTTGAGGCAGACGGAGCAGGCCGCTGGCTAGTTGATGGGCAGATCGCGCCCCACCTGGACGGCTGCCTGGATGTGGACCTGGAGTCCTCGGCCATGACCAACGCGCTGCCCGTGCGCCGGATGAGCCTGCCAGTGGCGGCCATGGCGGCTGCTCCTGCCGCTTACGTCCGCGCTGTCGGTCTTGACGTGCAGCGGCTGGAGCAGACTTACGTACGTACCCCCGACGAGGCCACGCGCCAGTGCTATGACTACAGCGCCCCGGTCTTTGATTTCACGTGCCGTCTGGTCTACGACGAGACCGGCTTGGTGCTCGACTACCCGGGGATAGCCGTTAGGGCGGCCTGATCGGGCTGCGAACCGGAGGCTGCCCGCGGTTAACCGGCCATGACGCCAGCCAACGCCGTGTCGCCAAGCCCTGGGTTGCATTGGCGGTAAACGTTGACTGGCTGCTCCGCCAGAGCGGAAATTTTCCGCCGCTGGTAAGGGTCACGCGGCCGGAAGTTAGCCTCTATGACCACCGACGGGGCGTCAGCAGACGAGGGCGAATCCTAGTTCAGCGGCCAGCGGCACAGCCAGGCTGGTTTTGCCTGCCCCCGGCGCGCCGGACACGAACACCATCTGGCGTGAACGCTGCATGCTCCCCGCCTCCGCAGCCGCCGATCCCGACTGACCGAGGCTAGCGCCTCGCTGGGGCAGGATCAGTGCGGGTGCAGGCCGCCACCGCGCAGCGCTTGGTGGGCGCCGTAGGCCTCGATGAATGCCTGGATGGTCTGGTACTGGCTGGCGAACGAGGCCGAGCGCCACTTTGACTTCCTGCCGTCCCGGTACTGCAAGTCGAGCCAGACATCCAGCCGGACCTGGATGCTGTCAGAGAACGTGCTCCCGCTGACCCGCAACCTGATCTGCGAGAGGTCGCCGAAATCGACCACCGCGGTCGGCTTCTTACCGTCGATGTACTCCACCACGCCGTCCGGGGTGATGACGAGCAGCGGATCAGGATCTGCCGACGTCCCGCGCAGAAAGCCGCGTACCCGGCCTCTCTCCTTGGTGAAGACCCGCCAGGTCGCCGGGGCCGTGCCTTGGCTCGCCTGACTCAGAACTGCCTGCGGATCAAGCACGTCTAAGCCAGGTTGCCGCGAGCGGAGTGGGGGCGCCCTGGCCAGTAGGGCCACTCCTCGAACCAGGAGCAGCGGCCGTCATCGGCGAGCCGGAGGACCCACAGATCGCGGTACTCCTGGCGAGGCGGATCTCCATAGGCGACCTCGGCGCGGACCACCGCTGTTGGGCCCTCGACCGCGAGGATGTCTGTGGCCAGGGTGAAGACCTCGTCAGGGCCTTCTCTTTCTTCCTCCCACATCCGCTTAATGGCGTCCAGGCCAGTAACAGGCCGTTCGTAGGGGGATTGCCGATAGGTGGCGGCGGCGGTGAATAGGGCGTCTAGGCCCTCAGTGCCTGGGGCCCGCCAGGCGGCCTCGTACCCTCTCAGCCACCCGCTCACCCGTGCGCGGTCGGTCACCTGATTCATGGTGCCCGACAATCGGCGTGTCAGCCACTTCTACCCGCCGCTGATGGCCCTCGTGTCCCGAGGCAGCTCGTGTCCCGAGGCAGAGGGGGAGACTTGGGGACCGTGGCCACGGTCTGCCTGCCCGGCCAGACCTGGCCCGGCCGGACCGGGCCCGGCAGGCTGGCGCTTCCCCATCGGCGCGTGTCTGCGGGTGCCGCGGAAGGAGGCTGCGGGAGATACTGGCCGCATGGTTGACGACACGGCACGGGACCGGGCCATCTATCACGCGCTGAAGGCGGCCGATGAAGTCGCTGCGGCACTTCAGGCACACCTGATCGAGGAGCATGGGGCTGCTCCGGATCGCGCTGCTGTGCAGAACCCGTCCACCAACGCGCTCAAGCTTCTGCGGCAAGCCCGCGAACGCCTGGGTGAAGGACTGCGAGCCGTGGAAGCCGACAACATCGCTGAATCCGACAAGATCTCCCTGCGCAACCGCTGACCCTGGCACGACCGTGTCACGCGTCCTGATCGACGGTACGAGGTGCGCTCGCGGCGACGAGATGTTCCCCGAGCAGGCAGGTGGTCTCCCGGAGCCCGGCATTTCCCCTGCCACGGTAATCACCCTCTGTGATCGACTCATGACGATGCGGCCGATGGCCCACTGGTCGTCTGCGGCGGCAGGCTACGGCCATGCTGACCGGGCGCAGCGTCTGCGCAGCGAGGCGGGCGTGCTCACCTCGGTTGCATCGGGTAGCGACCCACACAGTCATGGAACTGGCTAACCACCGAAGAAGCGTGACATCAGCGCAATTGAGGACGTTCACCCACAGGGCGGCCGGGAATTATGCGCTCTCGCACGCGTTAACATGAGCGGTACCGAGAACCGAGCCGGCCGTCCGGCGACGACTTTCCCCGTGCCGTGGGCCTCCAGCCCACCCACCGGCGGCTCAGGGTTCTGTAGAAGGCTTGCCGAGGCCCGCCTGCGTCGATCGCCGGACATCCGCAAGCCGGCTCGGCGTTCACAGCGCCAGGCCCGCTGCCCGGGGCACGTTCCTCGCCCCGGGCCGCGGGTGTGTGCGGCATGCTGCCGTGGCCACCGTGTCCCGGCATTCCGAAGGAGAAGTCTGTGGCTCGACCAGGCCAGCGCCAGACGGGCGCTCGCCGTACCGCCCCGCGCAAGCAGCGACGCGCCCACCACCGCGGCGATGTCGTCCCGGTGCTCGCACGAACCGTCCGTGAGGTCGAGGCGGCTGCCCGGCGCGGCCGCGTGACACCCGCCGTGCGCGCGAAGTTCCAGGCCGTCGCCCTGCTGCTCCGGGACGAGCGTGCTCGCGTCCGGGCGGCGGCCGGAAGCGACAGTCATTGGGCCAAGCAGCTCAAGCAGCTGGACGACGTCGCGGCCATCCTCGCGACGACCGCCGTCCAGGACGCTGGGCTACTGGCGCTGCTCGCCGAGGGTTCCAGCGTCTCCGACGCGGCCCGGTCACTCAAGCGGGAGATGCTGCGGGACCTCGGGATCGAGCCGGCGCCCGAGGAGATCGCGCCTACGGAGACTGCTACAGCTTCCGCCGGCTCGGAGCGGCGGGTCGTGCCGCAATCGGTGGTCTCCCGGCAACTGGCGAACCCCTTTCTCGCCCCCGACTTCTCCGCCGTTCCGGAGCGCACCTCCCGTCCGCGCCGCCTGGCCGGCTGGGAGCTGCTCGGCCCGCTGCTGAGTTCCTTCGAGCGTGGCGGCGGGGGAGCCCCGGCGTGCATGGCGCTCCCGGCGCCGACGGCACGGTTCACCCCGGCGGGCCTGGAACTGATGCCGCACCAGGGGCAGCTGGTCGCCGCGGCCGCGGCCGGTCGCCGGACGTTCCTGCTCGCCGATGAGCCGGGACTGGGTAAGACAGCCCAGGCGTTGCTCGCCGCGGAGGCAGCGAACGCCTACCCGCTGCTCGTCGTCGTGCCGAACGTCGTCAAGACCAACTGGGCCCGTGAGGCGGCCCGCTGGGTTCCCCACCGCACGGCCACCGTGGTGCAGGGCAACGGCGAGGCTGTCGACGGTTTCGCCGATATCGTCGTGCTCAACTACGAGGTTCTCGACCGCCACATGGGCTGGCTCGGTGACTTCAGCTTCCGCGGCATGGTCGTGGACGAGGCTCACTTCACGAAGAACAAGGCCTCGCAGCGCTCGCAGAACGTCCTCGCGCTCTCCGACCGCATCCGATCCCGTACGGACCGGCCCCTGCTGATGGCGCTGACCGGCACCCCGCTGATCAACGACATCGAGGACTTCCGGGCGATCTGGCAGTTCCTCGGCTGGATCGACGACAGCAAGCCCCTCGACGAGCTAATGGACGAGCTTGAAGACACCGGACTGACGCCCGCCGACCGAGGCTTCTACGCCGCGGCGCGCCAGTGCGTGATCGACCTGGGCGTCGTACGCCGGCGCAAGCTCGACGTCGCCGCCGACATCCCCGCCCGCCGTATCGCCGACCTCCCCGTTGAGCTGGACGAACGAGCCGGCCGGTCGATCCGGGCGGCAGAACGGGACCTTGCTGACCGGATGATGGCGCGGTACAAGACCGCGCTCGCGAACCAATCCTCCGACATCGGCGCCGGGGGAATCGACCACGACCTCGTCCGCCGGGTGGCCCGGTCGGAGCTGAAGGAGGCGGCGACCGCCCAGTCCGAGAACGTGTTCACCATGATGCGGCGCATCGGCCAGGCGAAGGCCGGGCTGGCCGCGGACTACGCGGCTCAGCTGGCCCGCAGCGCCGGCAAGGTCGTCTTCTTCGCCAAGCACATCGACGTGATGGACGCCGCCGAAGAGATCTTCACCCGGCAGGAGGTGCGCTTCTCGTCGATCCGTGGCGGCCAGACGCCCCTAGCGCGGCAGGCGAACGTCGAAGCCTTCGTGAATGACCCGGACGTCGCGGTCGCCGTGTGCTCGCTGACCGCGGCGGGCGTAGGCCTGAACCTACAGGTCGCCTCGAACATCGTGCTGGCCGAGCTGTCCTGGACCGACGCGGAGCAGACCCAGGCCATCGACCGCAGCCACCGCATCGGGCAGGCCGAACCGGTGACCGCGTGGCGCATCATCGCCGCGCAGACCATCGACGCCCGGATCGCCGGGCTGATCGACAACAAGGCGGGGCTCGCCGCCCGGGCGCTGGACGGGTCAGACCAGGAGGATTCCTCCTCGGCCGACGTGCAGCTCGAGACGCTGGTCGCATTGCTGACCGATGCGCTGCGGGCGTCGTTCGGACATGGCGACGCCCCGGGTTCCTGACCGTGGGATTCCCAGGCGAGACTGTGTGCAAGGACCAAGGCCCGCCAATTGCGCATGCTGGTTCTGTCGCCCTGACCATGGCACCCCCCGGCTGGTACATGAGGCCAAGCCGGGCTACATGCGGCAATTACTGACGTTCCCCCACGAGGAAGACGCGCCATAACTATTCGACCTACTGTGAGCCGAGCGCGCGGCGCACCGGTCTGTCGATCCGTTTGGCCAGGACGGCCGGTTCAGTCTGTAGCGATATTTGCTCATAATCGCCGCCGTACCGCCGTGGCTGATGTCGCCGCGCCGATCGCGAAAGGTTACCTGAATAAGCGACGGGTAATCACATTAAGGCGGCCCCGGCCAAAGCGTGTTGCAGCACGCGGCCGGGGCCTTTGCATGGCAACGGAACCTCGGAGGTAACAAGCCATGACGCTTCTCAGTATTGCAGCTGGCGGGGTGGCCAAGTCTCTGGTCGCGGTCACGATTTCGCTGCATCCTGGAACAGCTCAACCGGCCCGTCACGACATCGTGGTTCAGCGGGGTGACTCGCTCAGCGCGATCAGCCTGCGCGAGTACGGGACCGCTGCAGAGTGGCCCGCCCTGTGGTGGGCAAACCGGCGGCAGGTACCCGACCCGTCCATGATCGTGCCCGGGGAGCGGCTGATCGTGCCCCGCGGAGCGCGGGTCAGCCGATGGCTGATCCGGGAGGCGCAGGCGACGACCGCGGCACCGCGGCATGCCCGCCCGGCTTCCGCTGCCCCGGTGAGCGGCGGCGCGTCGGTGGCAGACACGGTGGCTCCTGCTGCCGCGCGCCGCGCGACGCGGTCCGGCATACCGGGCAGCTTCCGCAGCTGCGTGATCCAGCGCGAGAGCAGCGGGAACCCCCGGGCAGTCAATCCGTCCAGCGGCGCCGGAGGCCTGTACGGCTTCCTGCCGTCCACCTGGCACGGCCTCGGTTTTTCTGGCTTGCCAGAGAATGCGTCCGTGGCTGAGCAGAACTACGCCTTCGCGAAGGAGTACGCGCAGTCCGGCACCAGCGCCTGGGCCCCGTACGACGGCTGCTGAGCGCCAGCCCGAGGACACCCCGGCCCAGCCAAGCCGGGGCTTTCACGGCCTCGCCGCCTGGCCCCAGTCATGGCGCGCCGAGGAACGATCGGCGGCAGTACGTCGCCAGCCTGAACACGCCCGGATCGCGGCAGAGGAGTATGCGGCCTGCTGGTGCGATGAAGCCGGCGTTTAGCCTGGTCTTTCTGGTCTCTCGGCCGGTCCTGGCCGCGTGAAACGGTTTGACGGCTGCGCGCTGGCGGTCAAGGCTGCCGTCATGACCAGCCGTATATCGCATACCTCGTTCGACGCCGGGGATGCCTACGCACAGTCGGTCTTCTGGTCCCAGGTGCTGGATTTCACCGAGGATCCTGATGACCCGAATGAGCCAGGACATGAGGAATGCCTGATCATGTCGCCAGACCGGAGCCAGCTCCTGTTGTTCATCACTGTCCCGGACGGCAAGACGGTGAAGAACCGGGTGCACCTGGACTTGCGGCCGGCCGACCGCACCCGCGAGCAGGAGACGGAGAGGATCCTCGCGCTCGGCGCATCGCTGCTGGCCGACCATCGGCGGCCGGATGGTAGTGGCTGGATCACGCTCGCTGATCCGGAGGGCAACGAGTTCTGCATCTTGTCCAAGGAGCTGGCCGGCACCGGAGCCACGACCTGACAGCCATACCTCTCCGCGGCATGATCGGATGCCTGCTTAGGATCCTTCATGCGCCGGAGGAGTTGCCCGCAGAGCGTGTCAACGTCCAGGTTCCATAGGCATCGATCACTCGGTTCTCATCACCGCGCATACCGCAACGCTAGTGCCGTAACCGGCAACGTTAGCCGCGCTGGGTCTGATCGACGAGTACCGGGCCAGGGTCTACCCGGTGCTGGTTGGCGGGGGGCATTCCGTTCTTTCCCCAGCGCGAGCGCCGGGTGGATCTCGAACTCGTCGAGACCCGCACCTTCAGCTCGGGAGTCGTCTACCTCCGCTACCGCGTGGCGCGCTAGCCGGCTCGTCCGCCGAGCCCCACGAAAAAAGGCGCTATCAGCGGCATGACCCGATGCTGGTGGCGGCGGGCTGACCGACGGATTTCATTTGTTCCGGTTGGCGTGGCGGGGTTATGCCCCGGGCCGGGGATCTTCGTTCGTCTCGTCGAGCTCGGGGTCAACCCCACCTTCGCGGTGCTGTTCTTGCGTTCGCAGAACTTCCCGCATCAAGGCACCCTCGCGTGCCTCGTCCTCTACTCAGGATCCTGGCCTGGCTTCTCGCCGGAGTTGCCCGGCACATTTTCTGGCTCACCCATGGCCGGATTCTCCTCCAACCCGGGATCTTTGGCCCGATACCCAGCCAGATCCATCGTCTTACGCGACCGCCCGCTGCCCTCCTGTCCGGCGACATCGCCATCCACCGGGCAGCAACGGCACACCATCCGTGGCATGATCGCGCGTTCGATCAGGGTCAGATGACTGACTTTGTACGCCCGAGCCACCCGCGGCAAAGCGCCCCGCCTCCCTGATCTGGGGCGGGGCGCCTTGCACCGCGGGTGCCCGCAATGGGCTGGGCTTTACCCCGGCCGCGCACGTCATGCGTGCGTGACCGGCTGGGCCGTAGCGCCATCATTGCTCCAGTCCCGCGCGCAGCCGCAGGACCTTACGGACGGCACGGCGCATCCGCCGCTCGGGCCGTTCGGCACGCCGTGATGCCCGGGCCAGTGCAGCGGGCTTCCGCGTCCGGCGGTGCTGCTGTTCTGCCTGCGCCAGCAGCTCTCGGCGTCGCTCATTCATGAGCTGGCTGGCCATATATGGGGGCTGATACACGTGACTCACCTCCTTTCCGAGGAGTTGATGGATGGGAGCCAGCGCGCCTGCGGCACGCCTGCGGAATGCGGGGCCGTGCCTGCGCCCCGGACGGGCCGGATGCGGTCCGCGCTGATGATCAGGGTCAGGTACAGGCCATCGCGTAGAGCGCAACGACGGTGCGGATAACCAAATGATCGCTTCGGTGCAGTCGGCTACCGGTGGCCGGACTCATCCCGGCTAAGCGGATATCTGAGCGTCGCCCGGGCCGGGCAAGTTCCACCCGACTCGATGAGCTGATCGGTATCCCTATGCCGTTTGGGCTGGCCTGCGACCGCTAAGACGTCCAGCCATCGGAGCTTGGATACGCACCAGAGCGCTAGGCCGCTGCGGCCCGGGGCCTGCCACGAGCTGGAGGCTCTTAACCCCGGAACCGGCGATTGCGATGCCGTTCAGCGGTGCCTGCCGCCATTGCGGATCACGCGAAGCGTGGGGCTGATACCTGCCCTGTGCGAACGCCATGACGACACCTCCTCCCGCTGACAGATACGGCTTGTTGTATTGACAGAGTCCGCCGGGGCCGGTCTGATACACCCGGCACCGTAACGATGGCCAAGCCAGCTCTCACGCCCGGCGCGGCCCCGTCATGCTCGGCCCAATCTGTTACGCCTCTACCGTGTCCCGCGGCAGTCCTGAAAGCAAACGATTTAAGCCGGCCCAAATGCCTGGCCATCCCGGTCCGCGGTGCCTACAGCCAAGCCCCGGTTCCTGAGGCTTATCGCCGCGTTAGGAAGGTGACCTGGCCAGGCTGTAGCTGCGTGGGCTGGTCGAGGATGGCGGACAGCGCACTGGTCACAGCAGCCGTGTAGTTGCGGTCCTGGGGGAAGGCCTTGGCTGAGACGAGGATCAGTCCGGCGTGCGCCTGGCTGGCTGCCCGGTAGCGGGCGTCCAGCGGGATGAAGTCCCTGATGTTGGCGGTGACTAAAGCCCGCCCGGTGCCGGCGGCGTGGGCGAGGATCTGCTCGTCGGGGAGCGCAATTAGGGCCGGGTCGGCCACGACGGCGAGGACGTCGTGGCCTTTGGCCCGCAGGTGCCCGGCGATGGCGCCGGAGAACATCTCATTCAGAAGCAGCGGGTAGCTCACGGCTCTAGCCCGCGAGCAGTTGGCGTTCCCGCCGCCAGGCGTCCTCGGCGGCCTCCTCGGCGGCCTCAGCGGCGGCTATCTCGGCATCGATCTCATCGGCGTAGGAGGCCCAGTACCGGATGGCGGCGCGGATGAGGCGTACCGGGGTACCCGTGTTCTCAGCCACCAGCGCAAGCAGCTCATCCTCAGCCAGGCTGGGTTCTGCGGCGCGGCCGGATTTCACCGCACGGACGACTTCCCAGACGTCGGGGCCCCCGGTTAGCCCAGCACGCCGCCCGGTAGGGCCGGGCCGGAACACGAGGCCAGGATGCTCGTTCATCCTGAGGGCTTCGTCGACCAGCCGGTTCGCGGCTGATGACAAGGACATGCCCGGGTTGGCGACGACGAACGCCGACAGCCGTTCGGCCACGGCTATGTCGAACCGGACCGGTGTCGCTGCACGCTTAGCCATGACTACATGGTAGTCGCTTCGAGTCACGATGATTGAGGCTGCTGCTATCGAGTGCGGACCCGGCCTCGCTACCGGCCGACCGGGTCAGCCCGGTAGCAGTTCCAGTTCACCGGATTCGATCCGGACGGCGATCGCCCGGGGCGAGTCGCTGGCCTGCGGAACGCCCGCATGGACGTACCCCGAGGTGACCTGCTGGCTGAGCCGGTAGGTAGCCCGGGCCGGGAGGTGCAGGGTCGCCTGCGCGGAGATGAGCGTGACGTTGACCCGGCGCGGCGGGGACGCGAACGCCGCGCTCAGGTGGCCCGACGTGATGTTTGCGGTCAGGCTCGGCGAGCGGAGTCTGACCGCGCTGACATCCACGCTCCTCGCGCTGACCCACAGCGGGCCAGCCAGGCCGGACACGGTGACGTGGCCGGACGGCTGGCGCAGCATGATCCCGCAGCGCTGCGGCACCACCAGCCGCAGGCGCCCGGTGCACGGGCTGTGCGCGGCGCACCGGTAAGCGAGGTGCAGCACGCCGCCGGCCAGCCGGGGCCCGGTCACGAGCACGCCGGAACGGCCGGTCCAGTGCACCGGCCCGGACAGGGTTACCCGGCTGGTCCGGACGGCGTCGATGGTCAGCTGCCCCGGCGGACCCTGGAGTTCGACGGTGCGCACCGAGTCCGCGGAGACCGAGACCAAGCGGGTGGCGCTGGGCCCCTGGGCCCGATCCCGGGCGGCTGCGGCCAGGACGATCGTGAGCACGACGACGCCGACGACCCCCAGCACGAACGCGGCGGCGCGCCACCGCGGCCGCGGCGCTGCCGCGGTGGCCCCGGCACCTGGGCCGCCGGGCGGGAGCCTATCGGGCGGAGGAATAACGGCCACGCGCCCACAGTGCCCTAATCGTGACGCCTGATGCACGCGGTCCGCGGTTTAGTTCGCCGATCTTGGGTACCTGCCGGCCGTTCCAGGCAAAAGCAGCGGATTACGGGTGACCTGCCCGGCTTCGCGGCGTTTGCCAAGTCAGCCGCAACAGTGACGGAAGGACTACCCCATGCTGGGTTTCGTCGCAGCCATTCTCTTTGCCATTGCCTTCATCATCAACGCCGCCAACGTGTCCATCAGCAACGCAATCTTCTCGCCGACCAGCCTCATGCTGCTCGGCCTGGTCTGCCTGGCCCTGCACCTGTCCGGGGTCGGCACCAGCTGGAAGTACCGGCGCTGACCGGCCCGGCAGCCAGGCCCGGTCACCGCCCGCGCCGGTCACCGGGTTACGGGCCCCGCCGCTCCTAGCAGGGCGGGGCCCCGTGCTGAGCGGAGGCCAGGTCACGGCAGGATGACATGCGTGGATCCCGCAGACATCGCCCAGGCCCTGCGCGCCGTGATGCAAGGCGAGGTGGATGAGTCCTCCCGCCGCCGCGCCGAATACTCCAGCGACGCCTCGAACTACCGGGTCGTGCCCCAGGTGGTGGCCTTCCCGCGGGACACCGGCGACATCCTGGCCGTCGCCGAGGTGTCCCGGCGTACCAGAACGCCGCTGACCACCCGCGGGGCCTGGCACTTCCATCGCCGGTAACGCGGTCGGCGCGGGGATCGTCCTGGACACCTCGCGGCACCTGGGCCGGATCGTGGACCTCGACCCGGAGGCCCGCACCGCCCGGGTCGAGCCCGGGGTGATCCTGGCCAGCCTGCAGGCGGCCGCGGCGCCGCACGGGCTGCGCTTCGGCCCCGACCCCTCCACCCAGTCCCGGGCCACGCTGGGCGGCATGATCGGCAACAACGCGTGCGGCGCCCACGCACTGGCCTACGGCCGCACCGCGGACAACGTGCTCGAGCTGGACGTCGTGGACGGCACCGGGCGGCGCTTCACGGCCGGCCGGGGCCTGGACCCGGTGCCCGGCCTGGACAAGCTGGTCTCGGCGCACCTGGCCCTGCTGCGCACCGAGTTCGGGCGGCTGCGCCGCCAGGTGTCCGGCTACTCCCTGGAGCACCTGCTCCCGGAGAACGGGGCCAGCCTGGCCCGGACGCTGGCCGGCACGGAGGGCACCGTGGTCACCATGCTGGGCGCCACGGTCAGCCTGGTGCCGGTGGCCCGGGCTCACGCGCTGGTCGTGCTCGGGTACCCGGACGTGGCCGACGCGGCTGACGCGGTGCCCGCCATCCTGGCCCACGCCCCGCTGGCCATCGAGGGCCTGGATGCCCGGATGGTGGACGTGGTGCGCCGCCGCAAAGGATCGTCCCGGGTACCCGAGCTGCCCCCAGGTGACGCCTGGCTGATGGTGGAGATGGGCGCGACCTCCGCCAGCGAGGCGGTGTCACGGGCGGAGGCCATGGTGGCCAGCGCCGGGGCCATGGCCGCCGCGGTGATCCCGGCGGGCCCGGAGGCCTCGGCGGTCTGGCGGATCCGGGAGGACGGCGCGGGACTCGCCGGGCGGACCCCGGATAACAAGCAGGCGTGGCCCGGCTGGGAGGACTCGGCCGTGCCGCCGGACCGGCTCGGCGCCTACCTGCGGGAGTTCCGCGCACTGCTCGGCTCCTACGATCTGGACGGGCTGCTCTACGGGCACTTCGGCGACGGCTGCATCCACGTCCGGATCGACTTCCCGCTTGACCAGCCGGGCGGCGCGCAGGTGATGCGCCAGTTTCTGACCGACGCGGCGCACCTGGTCACCGCGCACGGCGGATCGCTGTCCGGGGAGCACGGCGACGGCCGGGCCCGCAGCGAGCTGCTGCCCGTGATGTACTCACCCGAAGCACTGGCCGCGTTCGGCGCGTTCAAGCACCTGCTGGACCCGGCCGACCTGCTCAACCCGGGCGTGCTGGTCCGCCCCCGGCCGCTCGACGCCGACCTGCGCCGCCCCGCCGCCGTCCCCCTGCCCCGGCAGGCGGGGTTCGCGCTCACCGAGGACGACGGCGACCTCACCACGGCCGTGCACCGCTGCGTGGGGGTGGGCAAGTGCCGGGCGGACTCCTCCGGGTCGGGCGGCTTCATGTGCCCCTCCTACCTCGCCACCCGGGACGAGAAGGATTCGACCCGGGGCCGCGCGCGGGTGCTGCAGGAGATGGCCAACGGCACCCTGGTCTCCAGCGGCTGGCGGTCACCCGAGGTGCGGGACTCCCTGGACCTCTGCCTGTCCTGCAAGGCCTGCTCGTCGGACTGCCCGGCCGGGGTGGACATGGCCCGGTACAAGTCCGAGGTGGCCTACCGGGCCTACCGGCGGCGGCTGCGGCCGCGCTCGCACTACGCGCTGGGCCAGCTGCCCCGCTGGTCCCGGTGGGCCGGAGTCGCACCCCGGCTGGTCAACGCGCTGCTCCGGATCGGCCCGCTGGCCACGGCGCTGCTCGCCACGGGCGGGATGGACACCCGGCGGCCGATCCCGTCGTTCGCCCCCGTGCCGTTCCGCCGCTCGGCCGCGCGGCGCTCAGCAGTCCGGCGCTCAGCGGCGCCAGGCTCGGCCGCAGCGGCCGGGACGGACCGCGGGACCGCCGGCGGGCCGCAGCGCCCGGTGGTGCTGTGGGCCGACTCCTTCAGCGACGCCTTCGATCCCGAGGTGCCACAGGCCGCGCTGGCGGTGCTCGGCGAGGCCGGATACGAGGTCATCGTCCCCGGGCGCTCGGCCTGCTGCGGGCTGACCTGGATCAGCACCGGCCAGCTGGACGGGGCACGGCGCCGGCTGGGCGCGCTGCTGGACATCCTCGGCCCCTACGCCGAGGCCGGGATCCCCATCGTCGGGCTGGAACCCTCATGCACCGCCGTGCTCCGGTCCGACCTGGGCGACCTGTTCCCCGGCGACCCGCGGGCCGCCTCGGTGGCCGCCGCCACCCGCACGCTCGCCGAGCTGCTCACCGCGCCTGCGCCGCTCGGCCCCGGCCCGCGGTGGGCCCCGCCGGACCTGACCGGCACCGAGATCATCGCCCAGCCGCACTGCCACCATTATTCGGTGATGGGCTACGGCCCGGACCGGGCGCTGCTGACCGCGGCCGGCGCCACGGTCAGCACGCTGGCCGGATGCTGCGGACTGGCCGGAAACTTCGGCATGGAAAAAGGTCATTACGAGGTCTCCGCGGCCGTCGCAGAGCTGGCCCTGCTGCCCGCGCTGCGGGACGCCGCGCCCGGCACGGTCTTCCTGGCCGACGGGTTCTCCTGCCGCACCCAGGGCGACCAGCTCGGCGGGGTCCGGGGCCAGCACCTGGCCCAGATCCTCGCCTCCCGCCCCCGGGCCTGACCGCGTCGCTGCGGCGCTCCTGCGGGGGCGGACGACCCCGGCGTCACACCCGCGCGCGAGCCGGGCTGCCGCCCGGCATCCCAGCCTGCCGGGGACCACCCTTGCCAGATGGCACTTTCAGCCTGCAAACTACACTTTCATAACGGACGCCCCGGACGTTCCCTAACGGTCCTACCGGCGTACCGCAGACAGGAGTGACCGGGTCACGGCCCGGCGGTGAGGGAGCCGTAGATGGTGACGCAGGGACCGCTCCACGTACTGATCGCGGGCGGTGGCCTCAGTGGCCTCTGCCTGGCCCAGGGTCTCCTCAAGGACGGCCACACCGGCACGGTGTTCGAGCGCGATGCCGACCTGAGCCGCAAGCGGGGCTACTACCTGCACATGAACGGATACGGGGGCGAGGCGCTGCGCCGCTGCCTGCCTGACGATCTCTTCGAGCTGTACGCCGAGACGTCACGCATCACCCCCGACCGCCGGGAGTCGATCGTGCTTGACGACCAGCTGGCCGTGCTGAGCTCGCAGCCGCACCTCGGGCCGCCCAACGAGGGCCCCCGCCCGCACACCGGGGTGCACCGCCGCACGCTCCGGCAGATCCTGCTGGCCCGTCTCGGTGATTCGTTCCAGCCCGGGAAGGCGGCGTCTCCTCCGAGGAGCGCCCCGGCGGGGTCGTCCTGAGGCTGGACGACGGCAGCACGGCCGAGGGCGACGTGCTCGTCGGCGCCGACGGGATCCGCTCGGCCGTCCGCGGCCAGCGCCTGCCCGATGTCCGGGTGATCGACGCCGGCGTCCGCGGGCTCGGCGTCTACGGCCGGTCACCGCTGACCCCGGAGGTCCGGGACAGCCTGCCGGCGTTGCTCCTCCAGGGCGTCATCATCGCCGCCGACCGCCGGGGCTCCCGGATGCTGCTCGCCGCGTTCCAGCCCCGCCGCCCGGCCCCCCGGGCGGCCGCGGAACTGGCCCCGGACGTGACCCTGGAACCCGTCGGCGACTACCTGATGGTCAGCTGCAGCGTCGCGCCGGGCACCGTGATCCCGCCGGCGGGGGAATGGGCGGCGGCACCCCGGCCATGCTCCGCGACTCCATGCTCCAGGCCATCGGCGGCTGGCATCCCGCACTGCGCCCGGCGCGGGCTAGCAGGTCCTGCCGTTCATGCGGATGGCCGTGGACCATGACAGCACTTCGGTGGCGGCGTTCTTGACCGCATGCGCGAGGAGGCGCCGCGACCCCGGGGCACTTCCCGCCGGCTCAGGCCTGCCGGCGGACGGCGGCCACGGTGACGGCGGCCAGGGCCAGCGCCATCGCGGCGTAGATCGCCGTCTCCGCCCCCTGGAGCGCCCAGTAATGGCTCTCCGGCTGGTATTCGACAACGAAGTGCAGGTGGTCCCGGGCCGTGCAACGGGCCAGGCCAGCGTGCGATTGTGCCCGGTAGAAACACGGGCCCACGCGGCTCCACGTACTGGCCCAGGTCTGGCCGGGAGCCGGGCTGGTCCGCCCGAGCGGCAGGTAGGCGCCGTTCAGCACCCAGCCGCCCGGCCCGGTGGCCGGTTGCGCGGGATAGCTGGCGAGGGCCGGCGATACGAGCCCGGGCCGCCGAGCGTCGATCAGGAGCCGGACCGCGGTAAAGACGGGAACGCCTGCGGCGAACGCCCAGCCGGGCCGGCGGATCACCGCACCGAGCGCCGCCCCCAGCAGGTAGGCGAACAGCACGTAGCCGACGCTGACGACGCCCGTGATGCCGAAGTTCCTGGCCACGATGTCCGGGCCCGAACGCGTGGCCCCGATCCACCAGCCGAGTAGCGGCGTGAGCACGGCGACGAGTCCGCCGCTCACCACGGCGCCGATGACCAGCTTGCGGGCCAGCCAGCGGCCCCGGGTGATGCTCTGGGTCCAGGCGATGCGGTCGGTGCCTCGCTCGGCCTCGGAGGCGACGAGCGAAGCGCCGAGGGCCAGGCCGAGCAGGCCCGGCAGGGCGTAGAAAGCCCACACGTCGGCGGTCTCGGATATCTGGGACCAGTGAGCCTGCCCGTCCAGCCCGCTGGCCACCAGCCACGCCACCAGCGCGGCCACCGCCCCAGCGGCGGCAAGGTACTGCGGGCGCTGGACGCGCCAGGCAACCCAGGTCATCTCGGCCCCTCCTCGCCGGTGCGGCGTCCCATCCCCGGATCCCGTATCACGACGACCACCAGCGGACAGCGATCACGGTCACCCCGAGCAGCAGCAGCGCCAGCCCGGCGAAGATGGCGGTCTCGGCGGCCTGGAGTTCCCAGTAGTGGCTGGCGGGCTGAAACTCGTAAACGACATGGACGTGGGCCAGGGCGGCGCAGCGGGCATCGGCCGCCGGCGACCTAGCGTGGTCCGTGCACACGAAGTAGCTGTCCGGCGGGCTGGCCTGCCAGGTCTGCCCGGGGGCCGGGCTGGTCCGGCCGGCGGGCACGAAGCCCGAGTTCAGCAGCCATCCGTTCAGAACAGCCTTCGGAGCGATCCCGCTGAGGCTGGCGTAGGTGACCGGCGCCACCAGATGGGGCCGCACCCAGTCCTCGACCAGGAGCCGGACAAAGGCGAAGGTGGGGATGCCCAGGGCGAACGCCCATCCGGGGCGGCGGGCGACCGCACCCAGTGCGGCGCCGAGCAGGAACGCGAACAGCGTGTAGCCGACCACGACGAGGCCCGTCAGGTCGAAAACAGCAGGCTGGATGCGGATGCCGGAGAAGCCGCCCGAGTCCGTGGTGGCGGCGATGGAGACCGCCGTTGTCCACCACTCGAGCAGTGCGGTGAGAGCGGCGCTGAGGGCGGCGGCGGCCAGCCCGCCGAGCAGCAGCTTGAACGCGAGCCAGCGAGTCCGGGTGATGCTCTGGGTCCAGGCGAGCCGCTGGGTCCCGTGGTCGGTCTCGCCCGCCACGAGCGGTGTCCCGAGGACCAGGCCGAGCAGCCCCGGCAGGGCGTAGAGGACGTAAACGTCGCCGTCGGTCCAGTATTTCCACGTCTGACCGTGCCCCATCATGAGGCCGGTGGCCGCCAGCCATATCCCGAGCATCGCCACAGCACCCAGCGCGGCGAGAAGCTGCGGACGCTGGACTCGCCACGCGACCCAGGTCACCGGGCCTCCATCGGTGCGCTGTCTGGCTCATGGGCCGCCCGCGCTCGCCGGCCCTGCCGTTGCGGCAGACGCGGGGCACGCTGCCGCAGGTAGGCCAGGACGATCTCTTCCAGCGTGGGCTCGATCACCTCCCACGCGGGATCGGTACTTGGTTTCACGATGGCTGGTTCCACGGTACGGACGATCATGGTGCTCTGCCGGCCCGTCGCGACCGACGAGATCACCGCCGCGCCTGCGGAGACTGGCGGGGACTCTCCGGCCGGCCCGATTAGCATCCGGTGGCTGGCCAGCACATCGTCCAGCTCCCCGGCGAGCTGGACGCGCGACGCCGACATGATGACCACGTGGTCACACACCGTGGCCAGGTCCGCCACAGCGTGAGAGGACAGCAGAACCGTGGCGCCGTCGTTGACGACCGACTGGAGGAGAATGTGCATCAGGTCGTCGCGGGCCAGCGGGTCCAGCGCGGCCACCGGCTCATCGAGCAGGAGCAACTCGGGCCGCTTGGCCAGGCACATCGTGAGCGCCACCTGCGCCTGCTGGCCACCGGACAGCCTGCCGACCCGGGCACCGGGAGAGATGGCGAGGTCGTCGAGGTGACGGCGGGCCCGGGCGTCATCCCAGCGCGGGTTCAGCTCCCGCCCGAAGCGAAGCATCTCGGACACGCGGAAGCCCCGGTAGAGCGGGCGTTCCTGGTCGAGGTAACCGATGCGCGCCAGCACGTCGGGGCTTTGGATCCCCGCCGGCAGGCCAAGCACGTTCATCTCGCCGACGGTCGGGGCGCTGATCCCGGCGAGCATGCGCAGCAGCGTGGACTTGCCCGCGCCGTTCGGCCCGACGAGACCCGCGATCCGGCCCGGGGGCAGGCGGAACGAGCAGTCCCGCAACCCCCAAGTGCGCCCGTACCGCTTTCCGAGCCCTAATGTCTCCACGGCGGCGGCTGCTGTGCTCATCGCGCGATTTCCTCTCTCCCGATGGCTCTGGTGCTGGACTCACCGGTGCTGGTCTCTCCCGGGCCGGTGCCGCCGGGGCCGATCTCTCCCGGCCGTACGGACAGGGCGACCAGGGCCGCGATCCCCTCGTCGTCCAGCCCCGCCCCCCGGGCCTTCGCGACCCAGGTCACGAGCTCTCGGTGCAGTTCGGCCAGGCGCTCCGGCGCCGTGCCGGGCACTGGGGCCGCCCGCACGAACGTCCCCCGTCCTTGCTGTCCCTCGACGAGCCCCTCGGTTTCCAGATCCCGGTACGCGCGGTGCACCGTGTTCGGGTTGATCGTGATCTGGGTCACGACCTCACGCACGGGGGGCAACTGATCGCCGGGCTGCAGCAGGCCCAGGCGCACCGCCTGCCGGACCTGGTCGATGAGCTGACGGTAAGCCGGGACCCCGGAACGGGGGTCCAGCCGGAATCGGATCAACGGCCCTGAGCCCATGTGCAAATACACTAGTGGATTAATACAATCCCGCCAAGGCCCGGACCGGGTTCCGCCCGTCCTGGCCCGCTTCGTCATGACCTTCACCCTACTGGAACGGATCATTCCGCTCTGCTAGAGTTAACGGAACAGAGCATTCCGTTCTGAAATGAGGAGCCATGACCGACGCAACGATCCGCCCCTACCACGTGAACATCCCGCAGGCCGCCCTGGACGACCTGGCCGGCCGGCTCAGCCGGACGCTGTGGCCGGACGAGCTGCCCGGGGCCACCGGGGACTACGGCATGACCTCCGCCCGGGTCCGGGACCTGGCCGGGTACTGGCAGGACGGGTTCGACTGGCGGGCAGTCGAGACCCGGCTGAACTCCCATCCCCAGTTCGTCACCGAGATCGAGGGGGAGACCATCCACTTCCTGCACGTCCGGTCCTCCCGGGAGGACGCCACGCCGTTGCTGCTCACCCACGGCTGGCCCGGGTCGGTCCTGGAGTACCTGGACCTGATCGCGCCGCTGGCCGAGCCGGACGATCGGGCCGCGCCCGCGTTCCACCTGGTCATCCCCTCCCTGCCGGGGTTCGGGTTCTCCGGCCCGGCGCGCGGCCCGGGCTGGGACCGCTACCGCACCGCGCGGGCCTGGGCGGAGCTGATGCGCCGTCTCGGCTACGACCGTTACGGCGCCGTCGGCAACGACGCGGGCTCGATGATCTCGCCGGAGGTCGGCCGGATCGACCCGGAGCACGTCACCGGGGTGCACGTCACCCAGCTGTTCTCGTTCCCGTCCGGCGACCCGGCCGAGTTCGAGGGGCTGAGCGAGGCCGACCAGGCGGCCCTGGGCCGGCTGAAATGGTTCTACGACACAATGTTCTCGTTCAACGCGCTGCACAGCCAGCAGCCGCAGACGCTGGCGTTCGCCCTGGCCGACTCGCCGGCCGGGCTGCTGGCCTGGAACGCCCAGCTGTTCGGGGAGAGCCTGGACCGCGACTTCATCGTGGCCAACGCGGCGCTCTACTGGCTGACCGGCACCTCAGGGTCGGCGATCCGGTTCTACTACGAGGACGCGCACACCGGCGAGCACCCGGACGGGCCGACCACGGCGCCGACCGGGCTGGCCATGTTCGCGGGGGACTTCCAGTCGATCCGCCGATTCGCCGAGCGGGATCACCACGGCATCGTCAGCTGGAACTCCTACGACCCCGGCCTGCCCGCGGGCGGTCCGCGCGACGCCGCCGGGCATTATGCGGCGCACCAGGCCACGGACCTGCTGGCCGGCGACATCCGGCAGTTCTTCGCCACGCTGCGCTGACCGGCGGCTCAGCGGTACCGGGCGGCCCCGGCGTGCAGCACCACGAGTGTCCCCGCACAGGCGGCGGCGAGCAGGACGAACGGGATCAGGTCGGAGGTGGCCTGGGCCAGCGCCCCGCTCGCCGCCGCCCCCACCGTCTGGCCGCCGGCCCAGGCCAGGTTGGCCAGCCCGAAGGCCAGGCCCTGGTTCAGGTTCAGCCGGTTCGCACCGCCGCTCAGCAGGGCCGAGGCCGGGGTGAAGAGCGTCCCGTAGCTAGGCATGCCCGCGATCAGCAGCGCGATCAGCACCGGCGCCGGGGCCAGCCACGGCACCAGCAGGCTCACCACCACCGCGACGCACAGCGAGATCTGGATGGGCACCAGCGCGCCGCGACGGTCGGACAGCCGCCCGGCCAGCGGGGAGAGCGCCGACTCGATCGCGGCGGCGGCCAGGAACGTGCCCCCGATGATCAGGGTGGTCGCGCCCAGCTGGGCCAGGCGCAGCGGCACCAGCACGTCCACCACGCCGAAGGCCAGGCCGGCCAGCAGGGTCAGCCACATGCCCGCGGCGACCTGGTGGTCACGCAGCGCGGGCAGCGCGGCCCGCAGCGCCTGTGGCTCGGCCCGCTCCGGGGCGGGCACCAGGAACGCCACCCCCATCAGGCCGATCCCGGCCACCGCGGCCGCGGCGAAGGCCGGCCCGGTGCCGACCTGGCCGGCGACGGCCCCGACCACCGGCCCGAACAGCGCGCCGACCACCGCGGCGGCCAGGCCGGTCCCGAGCAGTTCACCCCGCCGCCCGGCGGGAGCGGCCGTGGCGATCCAGGCCATGGCCGCGGTCCAGGTGCACGCCCCGCCCAGGCCCTGCACGAAGCGCGCCGCGTCCAGCACCGGGGCGGCCGTGGCGAAGCCGAAGACCAGCGTGGACACGCTCATCAGGGCCAGGCCGAGCAGCACCACCGCCCGGTCGCCCAGGCGTGCCGTGAGGACCCCGCTGGGCAGCGCGCCGACCAGAGTGCCCAGGGGGTAGGCGGCGACCAGGATCCCCGCGCCGGACTTCGAGAGGCCGGCGGAGTGGGTGTAGTGCGGCAGCAGCGGGGTCAGTGCGGTGAAGAAGACCGTATCCACCAGGACCAGCGCGCAGAGGAAGCCGATCAGCACCCGCAGCCGGGGCGTCAGCTTCGGCCGGGAAAGGACGGGCGGAGCAGAGGTCATGCCCGCGTCACGCCGTGCTCACGCCATCTACCCGATCTGCCGCGCCAGTGCGGCCCTCGCCGTAGCCCTCCCGCAGGGGACGCAGCGCCAGGCTCAGGCCCCGGATCCGGCCCCCAAGCCCGGACTGTACCGTCAGTCAGCCTTCTGTGGCCAGTTGATTGAGCCACCGCTGGCTGGCCCGGGCCACCCGCGGCGGGACCGAGAGCTCGTTGAGCAGGTCGGTGGCCGCGGCCATCTCGTGCTCGCGCCGCCGCGCATGCTGGTAGCTCCCCCGTTCCAGCCGGGCCAGCGTGCCGGCGTCCGCCGCCGCGAGCTCAGCCGCGATGTGCTCGCGCAGCCAGTCCTCGCAGCCGGCCGCCCGGGCGGCGTGCAGGGCCTCGATGGCCGCCGCGGCCATTCCCTTGTAGAACACGCTGCGCAGCAGCTTCCGGGTGGCCGCGGCCCCGGCTGGGCCGGGCAGCACGCTCACCGTGGCCCCGCAGCCGCCGAGCAGCCGGGCGACGGTCTCGGCGGCGGGCCCGGACACCATCATCGGGGTGTGCAGCCCACGGCCCGGCACCGGGGCCATGATGGCGATGTCCGCGAACGGCACCCCGGCCTGGTCCGCCGTGGCGGCCAGGTCCTGCTTGAGACCGGCGGACGCGGTGTTGGCGTCGGCGTACACGGTCTGGCCCTCCGCCCCGCTGAGCCCGCCCGCGCCGTCCGGCGCGCCCGCACCATGCCGCGGGCCCGCTCCGCCCGGCCCGCCGGTGCCGGCCAGGGCAGGGAGCGCCTGCTCGAGCGCCTTCTCCGCCTCGCCCGCGGTGGTCAGGCTCAGCACGAGATCGGCGCCCTGGCAGGCGTCCGCGTCGCTGATGGCCGCGGTCACGCCGGGCGGCGCGGGCACCGCGGGGTCGTAACCGCGCACCCGGGCCCCGCCGGCGGCCAGGTCGCGGGCGATCGCCCCGCCGGCCTCGCCCAGCCCGAGCACCGCGACGGTCAGCGCCCTCGGTGCGGATCCGGCCGTCACCGGGCGGTCCCGGGCACGTCTGCTCCGGCGTCAACCGGGGGCGTCCCGTGCGTGTGGAAGCTGTCGATGGTCTTCAGCCCCCACGCCTGGCCCTTGGCCCGCTCGGCGCGGGACCAGGAGATCGGCCGCCAGTCCGGGGCGAGGACCAGCCGCGCGCCCGCGTTGCACAGCTCGATCCGGTTCCCGCCCGGCTCGTACACGTAGAGGAAGAACGTCTGCTGGATGGCGTGCTTGTGCGGCCCGGTCTCGATGTGGATGCCCGCCTCCAGCATCACGTCGGCCGCCCGCAGGATGTCCTCGCGCTGGTCGGTCGCGAACGCCACATGGTGCAGCCGGCCGGTGCTGCCGGTCCAGTCGGACGTGTACACGAGGTCGTAGCTCTTGTCCCCGACGTGATACCAGACCGCTGACGGCACCCCATCATCCATAACGATCTGCTCGGTCAGCTCGGCACCCAGCACCCCCGGCAGGAACGCGGTGACCGCCGGGATGTCCGCGGCCAGGTAGTTGACGTGGTCTAGCCGCCGGACGTTGGCGCCGCGGCCGGGGAACGGCGCGGCCTGGTTCTTCAGCGCGGGACGCTGCCCCTCGGGCGGCTCGTACCAGTCGCTCTCCCAGTAGATCCCGAACTCGTGCCCGTCGGTATCGGTGAAGAGGTACGTCGGCCCGATCCCCTCCTCGCCGTCCGCCCAGCCGTGGCCGAGCCCGGCGTCCTGGATGGCCCGCACCCGGCGGTCCAGCGCCTCCGGGCCAGCGGCGCGCAGCCAGGTCCGCCCGATGCCCGGGGCGGCCGCGCCGACCACGCAGACCGTGAACCGCTCGTAGTCGTCCCAGGTGCGCAGGTAGGTGCGGGCCCCGTCGCGGGCCACCTCGGACAGGCCCATCAGCCGGACGAAGAAGTCCACGGTCTCGGCCGGGACCCGGGTGCGGAGCTCGACCGCCGACACGTGGGCGATGTCACGGCAGCGCTGCGGGGACATGGCGCATCTACCTCCTGGCCCGGTGGTTGCTGGCCCGGTGGTTGCTGGCCCGGTGGTTGCTGGCCGTGCCGCTCCGGGCCTGCTCCTCGGCGAGCCTGCTGAGTGACTCGATGACGCTGGTGATGTGCTCCCGCATGGCCGCCTCGGCCGCGGCCGGATCGCGGGCCACGATGGCGGCCACGATCCGCTCATGCTGGGCCAGGGACACGGCCGGGCGGCCGGGGATGAGGGCCAGGGTGAACTGGTGGCGGACCAGCTGGGCGCGGAGCCGCTCGATCATGCTGGTCGCGGTGTCGTGTGCGGCGATGGCGCGGATCCGCGCGTGCAGCCGGGCGTTGGTGTCGCTGTAACGCAGCAGCTCGGCCGCCTCCACCGCCACCCGCATCTCCCGGACGATGGCCTCCAGCTCGGCCGCCTGGGCCGGGGTGACCCGCTCCGCGGCCCGGGCCGCGGTCAGCCCCTCCAGCAGCCGCCGGACCTCGGTGATCTCGATGGCCTCACTGAGCGGGATGAGCCGCACCCGCGCGCCCCGGTGCCGCTGCACGTCGACCAGTCCCTCGCTGGCCAGCACCGGGATCGCGGCGCGCACCGCGAACCGGCTGCACCCGAAACGCTCGCACAGGTCAACCTCGACCAGGCGCTGCCCGGCCGCGAACTCCCCGGCCAGGATGGCGTCCCGCAGCGCCTCCAGCACGTCCCCCTCGTCGGCCATCCTTACCTCGTCTCGCGGTCCGCCTGCACGTAGGTCACGCCGAGCCGCTCCAGCACGGGCCGCAGCTGGTAGCGGTCCAGGCCCAGCTCTCCCCGGGCGAACGCCTCCCGGGCCTCGTCCTCCTGGCCGGCCCGGCGCCGCCCGTCTGCGGCCACCTGCGCGGCCTGGTCGCGGGGGATGCAGACCACGCCGTCGTCGTCGGCGACTACCGCATCCCCCGGCGAGATGACGGTGCCGCCGATGCTGACCGGCATGTTCACCGCGCCTGCGATGGCCTTGCGCGTGCCCTGCGCGCTGACGAACTGGGACCAGACCGGGAAGCGGGCCCCGGTGATCGCGGCGACGTCCCGCACGCCGGTGGTGGTGACCAGCCCGCGTGCCCCGCGCGCCGCGAGCCCGGTGGTGATCAGCTCGCCGACGAAGCCATCGCTGGACGGGGACGTGGTCGTGACGACCAGCAGGTCACCCGGCCGGGCCTGCTCGATGGCCGCGTGCAGCATCAGGTTGTCGCCCGGCCCGCACAGGACCGTGAGGGCGGTCCCGGCGGCGCGGGCGCCAGCCCAGGCTGGCCGGAGGAAGGTGCCCAGCAGCCCGGTCTTGCCCGCGGCCTCGTGCACGGTGGCCACGCCGAGCTCGCCCAGCTCAGCCACCACGGCGGCGTCCGCGCGGGGCGGGTCCACGATCACTACGGGTTTCATGCCAGCACCCCGCTCACCTGAGGAAAGACTCGCTGATACGCCTCGGCGTGCCGGATCTCGGCCGGGCCACCATTGCGCCTGGCCTGCACCCCGCGCCGCTCGGCCAGGTCCTCGTAATAGCGGACCAGGTGCTCCTGGGAGCCCATCGCGGCCATGGCCCGCTGCTTCAGGTCGAACACGGGCGTGATGTCGACGAGCACGTCCGGCCGGAACTCGCACATCTCCGGCTGGTGGGGCTCGAAGCGGAACACGGGCGGCGCGCCGAGCACCGGGTGCGCCGACGGGCGTCCCTGGGCCTGGGCCACCATCCGGGCCCGCAGGGTCAGGTTGGCGGCCCGCGGATGGTCGTCGTTGTAGGGGTCGACGCGTGAGTGGGTGAGGATCACGCCGGGCTGCAGCTCGCGCATCAGGCCCGCCAGCTCGAGGACCAGGTCCTCGGTGTCCGGCAGGGGGTAGTCCCCCCGGTCCAGGAAGTGCATGGTGGCCCCCAGCACCTGGCCGGCCGCCTCGGCCTCGGCCCGGCGGATCTCCTTCACCCGGTCCAGGGTCATGCCCGGCTGCTTCCAGGCCCCCGGGGACTCGCCGTGCTCGCCGTAGGACAGGCACACCACGTGGGCCTCGCCGAACGCCGCGGTGACGACGGCGATGTAGCCGGCCGCCCGCCACACGAAGTCGGCCGCGTGGGCACTGATGACGAGCAGCCGCCCGAATCCATCCATGGTGGTCACGCAGCGTCCCCATGCTGGCCAGGCTGGGGCTGGCCGGGATTGGGCTGGCCGGGGCCGGGCTGGCCCGGGCCGGGCGGGCCGGCGTCGTGGCGGTCCGCGCCGGCCAGCAGCCGGCTGTTGGACACGATCATGGTGGTGATCTCCTCGTCGGTGAATCCGGTGGCCCGCAGCGCGTCCGCCATCAGCGGCAGCCCGTCTTCCACCGGGGGGTTGTGCGGCTGGCCGAGGTCGGTGGTGACGATGGTGCGCTCCGTGCCGGTGGCGCGGATGTTGCCGGCCATCCGGGCCCAGTCGTACTTACCGGTGAACGGCGTGGTGAAACAGCGTTCCAGGAAGGCCCCCTGGGCGGCCAGGGCCAGCTGGTCGTCCAGGCTCATGTCCTGCTGCGGGAACTCCGGGTGGGTAGCGATGACGTGCCGGACGCCGGCCTCGAACGCGGCCTCGGCCACCACGCGGCTCTCGTAGGCGGACAGGTGCCCGGTGGCCACGACGAGCTGGTGGCGCGCGGCCAGCCGGAGCACCTCCCGGGTGGCCGGAAGAGGCAGGCCGGCCTCGTCGAGGACGTCGACCACGGGCACCGTGACCCCCTGGGTGTCCAGGTCACGCTGGAGGGCCAGCCACATCGGCGGGGTCGCCCCCGGGGGCAGGTCGGCGTGCTTGGCCCGGTGGTTGGCCGCGTCCAGGGTCGGCATCCAGAGGATGCGGGCGCCCTCGCGGGCCGCGATCTCGACCGCGATCGGGTTCAGCCCGCCGACCGAGGCGTTGAGGGTCAGCGCGCCGAGCACCCGGACGTCGCCCCCGAGGGCCTGGTTGAGCACTGCGGCCCGTTCCGCGGTCGGCACGTAGTGCGACTTCAGGGCGAAGCCGGCCAGCCCCACGTCCCGGCAGCGGCGGGCCAGCTCAAGGTCGGTGACCCGGCGGCGCATCACGTCGGGCTCCACGTGCACGTGCAGGTCGTACGCGCCGCGCACCAGCAGGCGGGCCCATTCGCTCGGCTCGGTGGAGGACAGCACGGCTGATCGGGCCACCTTTACGACGAAATTGGCTACAAAATCATCAGGCAATCATCGTTACCGTAGAGGCGGGCCGGGCGGCCAGTCAACCGGCGCCTCCGTCCGGGGCCGGGCCGGGTCAGGCGCTGAGCTGGACCTGGCGGAGGAACTCGGCGTTGGACGCGGTGCCGCGGGTCCGGTCCAGGAGCAGCTGGAGGGCCTGCTGCGGCTCGAGCTCGGCGAGGACCCGGCGCAGCTTGGCGGTCACGTCGTGCTCCTCGGCCGACATGAGCAGGTCGTCGCGGCGGGTGCTGGACGGTCCCACATCGATCGCGGGGAAGATCCGCTTCTCGGCGAGATCGCGGCGCAGCCGCAATTCCATGTTCCCGGTGCCCTTGAACTCTTCGAAGAACACGTCGTCCATCCGCGATCCGGTCTCCACCAGTGCGGTGCACAGCAGGGTCAGCGAGCCGCCGCCCTCGACGTTGCGGGCGGCGCCCAGGAACTTTCGCGGCGGGTACAGGGCGCCGACGGCCACGCCGCCTTGCAGGATGCGGCTGCTGGACGGCGCGGCGAGGTTGTAGGCCCGGCCGAGGCGGGTGATGGAGTCGAGCAGCACGACCACGTCCCGGCCCATCTCCACCAGCCGCTTGGCTCGCTCGATGGCCAGCTCGGCGACCTGGATGTGCTCCTCGGCGGACTGGTCGAAGGTTGAGTAGACGACCTCACCGTGGACCGAACGGCGCAGGTCGGTCACTTCCTCGGGACGCTCGCCGACCAGCAGCATCATGAGGTGCACTTCGGGGTGGTTGGCGGCCACCGCGTCCGCGATGGCCTGCAGGACCATGGTCTTGCCGGCTTTCGGCGGCGACACGATGAGCCCGCGCTGCCCCTTGCCGACCGGGGCGACCAGGTCGATGATCCGGCCGGTGGCCGCGTGCCCCGGGGCGGAGCCGTTCTCCAGCCGGAGCCGCTCCTGCGGGTACAGCGGGGTCAGCTTGGCGAACTCGGGGCGCTGCGCCGCCAGCCCGGGGTCGGTCCCGTTGACGGCGGTGACGCTGGCCAGCAGCGGGTACTTCTCCCGCCTGGCCCGGCTGTCCCGGTTCCCCGGGGTCTGGCCGGCCCGGGGCGCCCGGGCGGTGCCGTCCACGGCATCTCCATGGCGCAGCCCGTACTGCTGGATCTGGGCCTGGGTCAGGAGGACATCGTCCGGTCCACGCTGGTAGCCGGACCGGCGCAGGAACGCCTGGCCGCCAGTGATGTCCAGCAGGCCCGACACCGGCTCCGGGGGGCCTTGCTGGACCGGGGCCTCGGGAGACTGCGGCCTGGCCTTGCTGGCCTGCCCAGCCGCCGGGGTCTGCTTCCGGCGGGGGCGCTGGGATGGGTTTTTCGTGGTCCGCGGCGGCGCCGCGGGCTGGGTAATGATTGCGGTCATACAGAGAATTCCTTTCGGAAGGCGGCCTGAATGCAGGTACGTCAGAAAAGGCGCCGGACGGCGCCGCGGAAATGCGGGCGTGCGCCAGGCGGGAATCCGGGAACCGGCGTTCACGATGCTGGTACCGGAGTAGCTCGACGCCTGGACCTCGACAGAGTCCGGGTGAGACGGAGCCGTAAACCCTTCTCGCGGCTAACGGGAAATCAGCCAGATCGGCTAGTCAGATCTGTTAGCCGGGATCTTCTGTGATTCCTGGGCCGGTGACGCTCGCCCTGTAGGCGGAATTGACATCGCCTACTGCGACCATACAGCACAACACCACCGGGTGGCCAGATAATCCCGGGCGGCGTCACGCCGGGAGGGGTGCGCTCTGGTACTGGGCAGCCGGGTTGACGTGCGCGAGCACGTATCCGATCAGGGTGATCAGCACGTGCTTGACGGATTCCTTGTCCCGCGCGTCGCAGAGCACCACGGGGGCACCCGGATCGAGATCGAGCGCGATCCGGACATCGTCCGGGTCGTAGTGCGGGGCGTCGCCGAAGCAGTTCACCGCCACCACGAACGGGGTGCCGTGCCGCTCGAAGTAGTCCACGGAGGCGAAGCAGTCGGCGAGGCGCCGGGTGTCGGCCAGCACCACGGCCCCCAGTGCCCCGTAGGCCAGCTCGTCCCACATGAACCAGAACCGCTCCTGGCCGGGCGTGCCGAACAGGTACAGGGAGAGGTCGGACCGGAACGTGATCCGGCCGAAGTCCATCGCCACCGTGGTCGTGGTCTTGCCCTGGACCCCGCTGATGTCGTCGACACCGACGCTCCGGTCGCTGAGTATCTCCTCGGTCCGCAGCGGCCGGATCTCGCTGATCGCGCTGACCAGCGTGGTCTTGCCCACGCCGAACCCCCCGGCAATGACGATCTTGGCCGTGGTGGGCGGTACCGCGGCATCGGCCGCCGGATCAGAGTGCGTGTAGTCCATCGAGTACGTCCCTCAGTAGACGCTCACTGGTGACTGGTCCCTCGGCGTCGGGAGGACCCGGATGATGCCGTGCTGGCTTCGGTCGCTGGGCAGCACCCGGACCACGCCGACCGGGAGATGGATGTCAGCCGCCAAGTTGACCACGGTAATGGGCCGGCCGCACCGGGTTCGGCATCTGCCGGGTGCCCAGGGCTCAGCGGGCCATGGCCCGCCTGCGGTTGCCCGACCGGTCAGCGGTGCGGCGGGGCAGGTGTGAGGGGCCCGGGCTCCGGGGTGTTCTGCGAGATCCACGCGTCGATCCGGGCCCACCAGTCGTAGAGCCAGCGCACCTGGGCATCGTGATCAGCGGAGCGCGGGACCCCGGCGGCGGGCACCCGCCACCACCGGGCCTCCACCACGTGGTCTATCGGCAGGCTCCGCCAGACATCAGCCACGCTCGCCAGCTGATCCAGCCCCGCGTGGCCGACGAAGATCACGTCGGCGTCCGGGCAGGCGGCGAGGGCGGCGAGGGCGCCGCCCGCGCGGGGCGGCAGCAGGTGCGGCATGTCCCGGGCGCGGTCGGCCAGGTCGGACCGGCCCTGCCGTTCCAGCCTCCGGATGCCGCGCCGCCACCGGCCGGGCGTCCAGTTGCCGCCCTCGGGAAAGATCACGAGCGCGCCATCCGGGCCGAGGCCCGCGGCCAGCCGCCTGATCTGGTCGGTGTAGATCCTCTCCCCGGCCCGCTGCGGGCGGATGAACACGTTGGGCACCCGGTTGGCGATCACGTCCAGTCCCGGATCCAGCTGCAGTGTGGCCTTCATCACGATGCGGGGCCGCCGGTGGTAGACGGTCAGCAGGTGATGCACGAGGAGCAGGGAGTCGCCGGGCCCGGCGTGGCGGCTGAGCACGACCACGGGCCGGGTCAGCCGGGCGGCCTGCTCTGCGGCGGTCAGTTCCGGCTCCTGGACCTCGATCCGCAGGCCGAGGGTGCTCACCGCCGCGGCGTACAGCCGCCCCAGGTGCCACTCCATGATCGCGTAGTGGCGGGCCTGGTACGGCTCGGTCCGCAGCCGGCCGCCGAAACCGCTGCTGATCCACAAGGCCAGGCACATGAACAGCGCGGCCGTCTCGGCGGCCAGCCAGATGAGCGCGAAGCTGAGCAGCCGGAGCGCACGCAGGCGGCCCAGCCGGGAGCGTCCCGCGGGCCGGGCCGGAGTACCTGGCCAGCCCCCCCGGGCCAGCCCGAACAGCACGGCCAGCAGGGCGAGCGGGAGGAACAGCACGGCCACCGCCACGGCGATCACGATCAGCAGCGGGGCCAGCACGACCCGGCGGACCAGCCTGGGTGGGACCACGCCGGCTCCTCACGGGCCCGATGGCCGGGATCAGCTCCCGGCCAGCTTGGCGAGATAGCTCGCGGACGCAAGATAAGCCTGCTCGATCCGCACCCTGACCTTAGTCCTGTCGCGGTACCTGAGCTGGGAAAGATCCGGCGGGCGCGGATCGCCCCCGGACGGCAGCACGTGCACGGTCACGCCGGTGGGGAGCGCGGACATCTCCTCGTGGAACCGGTGCCGGCGGGCGATCTCGAACGCCACCAGGCCTACCTCCCAGGGGCGGCGCGGCACGGTCAGCGGGCGCTCGATCCGCCCCACGTGCAGGACGTAGACCGTGTCCGCACCCAGGGAGACGGCCCGGCCGACCGGGATGGAATCGACCAGCCCGCCGTCGAAGTAGTGCTCACCGTCCACCTCCACCGGGGCGAGCAGCCCGGGTACCGCGCAGGAGGCGAGCACGGCGGGCACGATCGGCCCGCTGCTGAACCACCGGGCGCGGGCCCGCTCGATGCTGGCCGCGACGCAGTGGAACGGCAGTTCGAGATCGGCGAAGTCCTTCCCGGGCAGGACGCCGTCCAGCATGCGCTGTAGCGGCTCGATGGAGTGCAGGTGGGTGCCGGACCGGGCCAGGCGGCCCAGCCGCCCCCACACGGTCTCGCTGAATGCCTGGCGGAGGTCATCGCCCTGCCACAGGCCGGCCAGCCGCGCGGCCGCCCCGGCGGGATCAGCCGCGACGAGCGCGCCGTTGATCGCGCCCACCGACGTCCCCACCACCACGTCGGGCCGGATGCCCGCCTCGGACAGGGCGCGGAGCATGCCGACCTCGTGCGCGCCGAGGATGCCGCCGCCGCCTAGTACGAATGCCGTCTGCACGCGCCCAGCCTCCCCCTCGTCGGCAGCGGCAAACCCCCCTCCTGGCCGGCGCCGGATAGCGGCGAGAGGCGGCGGCCCAGGTCAGGCGCGCCGGGCTCAAGCAACCGGGGGTGGTTTGCGGCTCGCTCTGACGAGCAGGGGAGTATGAACCGACATGTAAGGAGGAAGCATGACACTTGCCGCAACCGGGCTCCGCGGCGCCGGGGACGCGGCGCTGGCCGGGCAGCCACGTTCCGGCGAGCAGGTGTTCCCGGCGCGTCCCGAGCAGGTCAGCGTGGCCCGGCGTTTCGTCGCCGGCCTCCTGGCGGGCACCCCCGTCGCGGACGACGCGATCCTCTGCGTGTCCGAGCTGACCGGCAACTGCGTCAGCCACTCGGTGAGCGGCTACGCGGGCGGTATTTTCACCGTCCGTGTCGAACTGTACGACGGCGACTACGTGTGGCTGGAGGTCACCGACGAGGGCGGCCCGTGGCGCCCGTGCCCTCCCGACGGCCGGGTGCACGGCCTGGAGATCGTGCGCCGGCTGGCCAGCGACTCCGGCGTGGTCGGCAGCGTGTTCGCTGGGTGGGAAGCCTGGGCCCGGCTGGACTGGCCCGGCCGCGGGTTCTAGCTCCCCGCTGCTAGGAGCCGTACCGCTGCTCGGTCTCGCGTACCTCGGGCAGCCCGATGAAGTCCAGGAACTCCCCGAATGCCGGCAGCTCAGCCAGGACCCCGGCCGGGGTGCCCGACCGGGCGATCTCGCCCAGCACCCGGCGCATCCCCGCCGTCGCCGCGAGCAGCGTGCTGATCGGGAAGATCACGATCCGGTAGCCGAGCTCCCGCAGCCGGTCCAGGCCGATCGGCGGGGTCTTCCCGCCTTCCGCCCAGTTGAACAGCAGCGGCACGCCCGGGAAGGCCCGGGCCGCCTCGGCAGCCTCCTCCTCTGAGACGACGGCCTCGATGAACAGGGCGTCGGCGCCCGCCTCGCGGTACAGCCGGGCCCGGTCCAGGGCCTGTTCCAGCCCTTCCACCGCCCGCGCGTCGGTCCGGGCGATGATCACGAAGTCCGGCCGGGTCCGGGCGGCCACCGCGGCCCGGATCTTCTGCGCCATCTCCCCGGGCGGGATGACCTGCTTCCCCTCCATATGGCCGCACTTCTTCGGGGCCACCTGGTCCTCGACGTGAATCGCGGCCACCCCCGCCGCCTCGTAGGCACCGACGGTCCGGATCACGTTCAGCGGGTTGCCGTATCCGGTGTCCGCGTCGGCGATCACCGGGATGTCCACGCAATCCGCGATGCGCCGGGCGTTGTCCACCATCTCGGTCATCGTCAGCAGGCCCACGTCGGGCCGCCCGAGCAGCGCGGCCGACGTGCCGAACCCGGTCATGTACACCGCCGGGAAGCCTGCCTCTTCGACCAGGCGCGCGGCCAGCGGGTCGAACGCGCCCGGGGCCACGATGGTGTCGCCTGACTCCAGCAACGCCCGCAGTCGGCCCGGCCCGCCTGGGCGCGGGGTCAGGCGGCCGGTCACGCGCCCGCCGGGCGCTCAGCCACCGCTCTTGCGGCGGAACGAGCGCTTGCTCTGCGCGGGGCCGTGAGCGCCGTGGACCTTGCCGCCGTCCCGCGCGGACTGCCGCGCGTTCATGTCCGCCTGCTTGCCACGCTTGCGGTCCAGCGCCTCGCGGAACTTGCGCTTCAGGTCGTCCTCGGGACGCTCCGGTCCCGACGCCGCCTCAGCCATGCCGACCTCCTGCCTCCGGCGGGTACCTGCCCCGCGGCCCCATCCAGCGGCACCTGCCCAGTGGCACCTGCCCAGCGACACCTGCCGCGGGTGCCTTCCCGGCGACGGGTATCTCCCCAGCCTAAGGGGTCCGGAATCACCGGGTGCCCACGATGGCCCGATGCCACGATGACGCAGTGCCCAACGATGATGACGCGGTGCCCAGCGACCCAGTGACACGATGATCCGGTGGACCCTGACCCGACCGGCTCCTTCGCCGGGCACCTGGTGCGCACCCTGACCGGCGGTGCCATGACCATGCTGATCAGCCTCGGCTACCGGGCCGGCCTGTTCGAGGCGGCCGCGGCCGGCCCGGCGACGAGCGCCGGCCTGGCCGACCGGGCGGGCCTGCAGGAACGCTACGTCCGGGAGTGGCTGGGGGCCATGGTCACCGGGGGCTTCTTCCGCTACGACCCGGTGACCCGGGAGTACACCCTGCCCGCCGAGCACGCCCGCTTCCTCACCGGTGCCACTGCGGCTAACGCCGCCCCGATGGCCGCCATGCTGCAGGCGTTCGCCGGTGCGCTGCCCGCGCTGGAACAGTGCCTCACGACCGGCGGCGGCCTGCCCCCGGACGCGTTCGCGCCGCACTTCGCTGCGGCCGGCGCGGAGCCCGGTGATACCTGGCGGCGGGTCTACGACGAGCAGCTGGTCGACGGCTTCCTCGGTGCCGTCCCCGGATTGCGCGCCCGGCTCGCGGCCGGGGCCACGGTGCTGGACCTCGGCTGCGGGACCGGGCACGCGGTCACCGTGGCCGCCCGGGCGTTCCCCGCCTCCCGGTTCGTGGGCGTGGACATCGACGGGCACGTAGTGGCCAGCGCCGAGGCCCGCCGGGCCGCGGTCGGCCTGGGCAATGCCGCGTTCGTGATCGGTGACGCGGCGGCGCTGCCGGCCCGCCCGCAGTTCGACGTGGTCACCGCGTTCGACGCCGTGCACGACCAGCGTGATCCGCAGGAAGTGCTGGACCGGGTGCGGGCCGTGCTGGCCCCCGGCGGGGTGTTCGTCCTGGTGGACGCGAAGTTCTCCAGCCACCTGACCGGCAACGTGGGGCACCCGCTGGCCGCCCTGTGCTACGCGATAAGCCTCATGTACTGCACCCCGGTCGGCCTGGACGGCGGCGGCGCCGGGCTCGGCGCCATGTGGGGCACCGAGCTGGCCAGCCAGATGCTGGCCACGGCCGGTTTCAGCCAGGTGGAGCTGCTGGACTCGCCCCGGCCGCAGAACTGCATCTTCGTCTGCCGCCCCTGATAGCGGAAACCACGGCCGCACATCACGGGCCGCAAACCACTTGCGCGGCCCCGGCCGGAATGGTGATCTGCCGGGATGGATGACACTGCCCTGCGAGCCGCATTCGATGAGCAGGTCCGCCGCCGAGCCCGCGCGGACGGGGCAGGAGCCCGCATGGAGGCCGTCGGCGCGGTCGTGCGCAGGGTGGATCCGGCTGACGGTGGCTGGTCCGGCATCACCTGGTCGGGGCTGTCCGGGCCGGAGCCGGCGGAGGCCGCGGCCAGCCAGGCCATCGCTGCGCAGGTCCGTTACTTCGCCGGGCTCGGCCTGCCGTTCGAATGGAAGCTCTACGACTACGATCAGCCTCCTGACCTGGGGGCCCGGCTGGCCGCGGCCGGGTTCACCGCCGAGGCTGAGGAGGCCGTGATGGTCGCGGAGGTCGCGGGCGTGTCCCCCGACGTCACGCTCCCCGAGGGAGTCACGCTGCGCCCGGTAACCACTGAAGCCGACGTGGCCCTGCTCGCCGGGGTGCACGAGCGGGTGTTCGGCCGCGACCACACCGCGCAGGCCCAGTACTTTCTGGCCCAGCTCCGGGAGATGCCTTCCCGGACCTGCATGGTGCTCGCCATGGCAGGGGATGAGCCTGTGTGCGGCGCCCGGATCGAGTTGCCCGCCGGCACGGAGTTCGCCGGCCTGCATGGCGCCGGGACGCTGCCGGCCTGGCGGGGCCGCGGCATCTACCGCGCGCTGATCGCCTACCGGGCCGGGCTGGCCGCCCGCCGCGGTTACCGTTACCTGACCGTGGACGCGTCCGCCGACAGCGAGCCGATCCTGCGCCGGCTGGGCTTCCGGTGCCTGGCCCGGACCACGCCCTACCAGTGGGCCCCGGAAGGAGCGGCATGACCACCACCGGAGTAGCCGTGGTCACCGGGGGCGGGTCCGGGCTGGGCCGGCAGATCGCCTGGGCGCTGCTGGGGGCCGGCTGGCGGGTGGCGGTGGCGGGCCGCCGGGAGGATGCGCTGCGCGAGGCCGTGTCGCGCCCGGGACTCCCCGCACCAGCCGCGCGGGCCGCCCTGCCGGTGGTGACCGATGTCACGGATGCGGGTTCCGTTGCGGCGCTGTTTGATACGGTGCGCGGCCGGTGGGGACGCGCCGACCTGCTGGTGAACAACGCGGGGATTTTCGGCGCCGGCGGCGCGGTCGACGAGGTCTCGCTGGAGGACTGGCGGCGGGCCGTCGACACCAACCTCACCGGCGCGTTCCTGTGCGCGCGGGAGGCGGTGCGGACGATGAAGGCGCAGGACCCGCGCGGCGGCCGGATCATCAACAACGGGTCGATCTCCGCGCACGTGCCGCGGCCGAAGTCCGTGGCCTACACCGCCACCAAGCACGCGATGACCGGGCTGACCAAGTCGATCTCGCTGGACGGCCGGGCGTTCGGCATCGCCTGCGGCCAGATCGACATCGGCAACGCCGCGACCGAGATGACCCGGCGGATGGGGCAGGGAGTGCTGCAGGCGGACGGGTCAGTCGCCCCGGAGCCCACGTTCGGCGCGGAGCACGTGGCGGAGGCCGTGCTCTACATGGCCGGGCTGCCGCTGGACGCGAACGTGCAGTTCCTCACGATCACCGCGACGACCATGCCGTTCATCGGCCGGGGCTGAGCGCGGCGGGTCAGGGGAGCGGGACCGGTGCGGGAAGCGGGACCGGTCAGCGGGCGAACCGGGCGCGGAGCAGGCGGGGGGCGGCGGCCCGCCCGGTGAGCGGCCGGAATTGGTCCGACGCCGTCCGCAGGGCCTGGTCCTCCTCGTCGCTGAGGTCGATGTCGGCCGCGGCCACGTTGCTCTCCAGTTGCTCGACGCTGGACGCGCCCGGGATCGCGGTCACGGCCGGGCTGCGGATTGCCCAGGCCAGCGCGATCTGGGACGGGGTGGCCCCGTGCGCGTCAGCCACCCCGCCCAGCACGCTGATCAGCTCGGCGGCCCGCTCGATGTTCTCCGGGAGGAACAGCGGGTTGGCGCCGCGGATCCGGTTGGCGGGCAGGTTGTCGCGGTGGTAGCGCCCGGACAGCAGCCCCTGGGCCAGCGGGCTGTACGCGATGATCACCCGGCCCTCGGACTCGGCGTAGGGCAGCAGGTCCCGCTCGGGGGACCGGTTCGACGAGGTTGTACCGGACCTGGTTGCTCAGGACCGGGCCACCCAGCCCGGCCTCGGCGGCCCGCCAGCGGTCCAGCGAATAGTTGCTGACTCCCACCTCGCCGACGAGCCCGACCCGCTGCAGGGCCCGCATCCCGCGCATGGCCGGGCCGTCCCGGACCACCGGGTTCGGCTGGTGCATCTGGTACAGGTCCAGGTGCCGGGCGCCGAGCCGGTTCGCGCTGGCCACGGCGCGCTGCTCCACGACCGGGGACAGCGGGAGCACCGGGAAGACCTTCGTGGCCAGGAACACCGAGTTCAGGTCGTCGCCCAGGGCCTGGCCCAGGATCCGCTCGCTGCGCCCGTACCCGTAGATCTCGGCCGTGTCGAAGAGGCTCACGCCCAGCTCGATGGCCCGGCGCACGATCGCGTGCGCCACCTGCTCGGCGTACGGCTCGCCGTAGCCCCACTCCTTCGAGCCGAACTGCCAGGTGCCCAGGCCGATCTTGGAAATCTGCTTCGCGGTGCCGGTGGTGAGATAGCGCATGGTTCCAGTGTCCGCCACGCCGCCGCGGCCCGCTGACGGAGGGCGGATTGTCGGTGCCGCGGCTTAACCTGGGCCCGTGGCAGGCGAACACGGGGCAGGCGAGCACCGCGCGGCGGAGCACGAGCCGGCGGCGGAGCATCGTTTCGAGGACCTGGTCGACGAGCTGGTTGGCTGTCCCGGGGTGACCCCGCCGAGCGGCGGCCGCGGCTTCGGCCGTGGCGCACTGCGCTGGGAGAAGAAGATCTTCGCGATGTTCGTCCGCGGGAGGCTGGTAGTGAAGCTCCCGGCCCGGCGGGTTAACGCGCTGGTCGCCGGCGGCGACGGGGTGCGGTTCGACGCCAACAAGGGCACGCCGATGAAGGAGTGGTTCAGCCTGGACCCGGAGTCGGAGCTGGCCTGGGTGCCGCTGGCCCGCGAAGCGCTGGGCTTCGCCCAGGCCTGCCGCTGAGCGCGGCTTGATCTCGCCGTGATCGGCGCCATTTATCGTGGCACCGTGGCGGGTTTCCAGCGGGACGAGATGCCGCGGCGGCGGTTCCCCGCCCTCGATCCCGAGCCGCCGCCCCCACCCTGGTGGCGGCGCCTGCTCGTGCCCGCGTGCGTGCTCGCCGGGGTGGCGGCCGTGGTGGCCGCGGGCCGGCTGCTGCCCCCGCTGGTCGCGGGATCCCCGGCCTCCCGGTCACCGGCCGCCGCGCGGCCGGGACACCAGCCGGCGGGCCCGGCCGTCCGGGCGGCCGGCCGGGTCGTCGTCGTCACGGGGTCCGGGAGCCTCGCCGTCGCGGACCCGGACGGCAGCCACCTGGCCCTGGCCCCCGGCCTCGGGAACGTGGGCGACGCGGTGGCAGCGTCGCCGGCCAACCACTACATCTCGCTGCTCAACGGGCAGGTGATCAGCGTCAGCCCAGGTCCCAGGCTGGCCAGCTTCGCGGGAAAGGTCCCGCTCAGCAGCAACACCACGGTCACGCTGCCGGACCCCTTCGCCGATCATGAGCAGGACGTCGTGATGCTGCACGACTACGGGGACCCGACCTTCGCGTCCAGCAACCCCATCTCGGTGATCTCGATCGCCACTGGCCGGTCGGTTTCGCTGGGCAGCGGGGACCAGGTCGCGGGCGACCCGGCCGCCGCCGGAGTGTTCACCACGGTCACGGCGCCACTTCCCGCGGCCGCCGTGTCGCTCCAGAACAACCCCGATGCCACAGTTGTGCTCCGCGACGTGGGCCTGCTGCCGGTGCTGCTCGCCACGGCCAGCGAGCTGCGCCGCGAGGTGGGCCTGCCCCGCCACCTGGCGGTGTCGCTCGCCGTGTATCCCAGTCCGACCGGAGCCGCGGCCGCAGTGACGGTCCGGCCAGCTGCGGGCGGATCGGATGGGGGCATCGTCATCCTCACCCGTTCCGGCCGGATGACCGCCGCGCTCCCGGCCCGGGGAGGTGCCGGGCCGGACCTGAACGCCCCGGTATGGTCGCTGTCCGCGAAGTCGCTGGCCTACCTGAGCACCAGCCGCAGCGGCGCCGCGCAGCTGAGCGTCTGGGCCGCGGGCCTGCCGGTCGTGTCCAGCAGCCTTCCGGCGTCGGCCGGCCGCTATGACGCGTGCGTCTGGGCGCCGGATGGCGCATCAGTTCTCTGCGCGGCGGCCGGCGGATCGCAATGGGTGGTCGCCCACGCGGCCGGCGGGCTGGCCGCGGTCGCCCCGGGGCGCGGACTCCCGGTTGCGTGGCTGCGATGATCCGGCCGGCGGCGGTCCTGCGCGGAATGGCGCAACGGGGTGGCACGACCCTGATGATCCTCGCGGTGGCCCTGGTGGCCACCGCGGCGGCGGCCGCCGGGCCCATCTACTACCAGGCGGCCCGGACCTCCATCCTGCGTGACACCGTGGCCCGAACCGGGTTCGCCGGCCGCGGCTACGAGGCCAACGAGACTGGCGCCGTTCCCGGCCTGCTCGGCCAGCTGCAGCCGGCGGTGCGCAGCCAGCTCGGGCATGGACTGGGCAGCCTGTCCGGACGCGGGCTGTTCAGCCCGCCGGTCTTCGCGGTGGAGACCGCGCTGCCCTTCCCGCAGTACAGGACGTCGGTCCCGCTGGCCTGGCGGAGCGGCGTGTGTCCTCAGCTGCGGATCAGCGGCCACTGCCCCACGGCCCGCGGCCAGGTGCTGGTCAGCCACCGGACGGCGGCTCTCCTCGGGTGGCACCTCGGCCAGCGCGTCCAGTTCGCCGGCTGGCCAGCTTTCACCATCACCGGGCTCTACCGGAGCCCGGACCAGGGCCGCGGGTACTGGTTCGGCCGCGGTTCCATCTACTTCTCCGCGACCAGCCCGATCGACGCCCTGTTCACGCCGCGGGTCACGCTGGAGCAGGGACCCCCGCAGCAGCAGGGCGCCGCGGTGGTGGATGACCTGCTGGCCCAGTCCCGGCTCACCGGCGGCGAGGTCCCCCCGCTGGCGTCGGCCATGACCGCCTTCAGTACCTCCGTCGTGCTGCAGCAGCAGCAGGTGCTGGTCACCACCGGCATCCCGGCCACGCTCCAGGCGGTGCAGGTCAGCTGGCGCGCGGTGGAGATCCCGGTAGTGCTGATCACCGCGCAGCTGCTGGCCGCCTGCCTGCTGCTGCTCTTCCTGTCCGTCGGCGATGCGATCGACGCGCGCGGGCACGATGTGTCCCTGGCCAAGCTGCGTGGCCGCGGTGGCTGGCGGACGATCATGTTCGGGATGTCCGAGCCGGTGCTGCTGCTCGCGCTGGCGCTGCCGGTCGGCACCCTGGCCGGCTGGGCCGCGACGGCGGCGTTCAGCCGGGTCCTGCTGCGCCCGGGCACCGCGGTCGTGCTGCCCCCGCAGGCCTGGGCCGCGGCCGGCCTGGCCACGGCGGGCGGCCTGCTAGCCGTCGTGCTCGCCGCCCGCCGGACCCTGCAGCGGCCCGTCGTGGAGGAATGGCGCCGGTCCGGCCGCAAACCCGCCGGGCGGGGCTGGGTGGCGGACGCGGTGCTGGCGACCGCGGCCGTCGCGGGCCTGCTGGAGCTGGCGGTCACCGGGCAGATCGGGTCGGCCCGGCACGGCGCCCTGGGCCTGCTCGTCCCCGGGTTGCTGGGCCTGGCCATCGCGGTCATCGCCTCACGGCTGCTCCCGCTGGCCTGCCAGGCGGCCTTCGCCCGGACCGGCACCGGGGGCGGTATTGGCCTGTTCCTCGCGCTCAGGCATGTCGCCCGGCGCCCGGGCGGGACCCGGACCACGATCGTGCTCGCGACCGCGTTCGCGCTGAGCACGTTCGCGGTCGCCGCCTGGGCCGTGGACCGCAACAATGAGCATCTCGTCGCCGCGGCCGAAGTCGGTGCGCCGGCGGTGCTCACGGTCGGGGTGCCGGCGGGCAAGAACCTCGGGACCATCGTGGAACACGCCGATCCAGGTGGCCGGATGGCTGCCGCGGTGGACCGCTACACCAGCCTGTCCAGCAGCAACTCCGGGCTGACCGTGCTGGCCGTGGACCCGCAGCGGTTCGCCCGGGTCGCGGCGTGGCGCCCCGGATTCACGAGCCGGCCGCCTGCGGAACTGGCCCGGGAGCTGGCCCCGCCGGCCCCGGCCCCGGTCATCTTCAGCGGCAGCGCGCTGCGGATCACCGTGGACGTCCACGCCCTGTCGCCGCCGGGCTCGGTGCTGTCAGCCGATGTCACCACCGGGGCGTCGCCCGTGATCCTGGGACCGCTGCCTGCCCGTGGCACTGCCACGCTGACCGCTCCGCTCGTCGGCTGCCCGTGTGTGCTCCGGGATCTCGACCTCACCCCGCCGAGGCACTTCCTGCAGAGCCCGGTGACCGGGTCGCTCACCATCAAGGCGGTGCAGATGCGCGGGGCCGTCGGCTGGGTGCCTGCCGCGGCCGGCCTGCTGTCCGCCGCGGCGCGGTGGCGTCCCGGGCGCCAGGACAACCCGCCGGACCAGGTGACGGGATCCGCGGCCGGACTGGACTGGAAATTCGCCGGGCACCCGAAGCAGGACAGCCTGCTGCTCTCCGCGAACCGGCCCTCCCCGCTCCCCGCGGTGGTGTCCAGCGCGATGCTCCGCCACGGCGAGCAGCTCGCGTCCGGGGTGGGACTCGACGGCAGCCCGCTCGAACTGCGGGTGATCAGCGCCGCGAGCGTGGTGCCGGGTACGCCGCAAGCCGGCGAGATCGTGGACCGCCGGTACGCCGAGCTCGCGGCGGGAGAGAGCTTCCCGGACGCCAGCCAGCAGGTATGGCTCGCCGCCGGGGCCCAGGCCGGCATCGAGCCGCGGCTGAAGGCCGCCGGGCTGCGGGTGCTGTCGGTGAGCACGACCGCGTCGGTGGCGACGGGTTTCGCGCGGCAAGGACCCGCCCTGGCCAGCGTGCTGTTCCTGGCGGACGCCGCGGCCGCGGCGCTGCTGGCCGCCGGGGCGGCGGTGCTCGGCCTGTACGTCTCCGCGCGCCGGCGCCGGTACGAGTACGCGGCGCTTGCGGCGTCCGGGGTGGCCACCGGCACGCTCCGCCGGGCCGTCCTCACCGAGATGGCCCTGGTGCTCGGGTTCGGCGTCATCATCGGCATCGGCAGCGGGCTGCTCGCCGCGGTCCTGGCCCTGCGCACGGTACCTGAGTTCCTGACCACGCCTGCGACCCCGCTGACCTACGTTCCGGCTGCGGCGCCCCTGGTAGTGCTGCTCGGCGGGGCAGTCGTGCTGCTCGCAGTCGCTGCGGTCACGGCAAGCGTGCTGCTGGTCCGCGGCGTCAGCCTGGACCAGCTCCGGGAGACACCGACATGACCCCCACGGCGGGCAACCGCCCGGGCGGCTTCGAGGCGGGCGCCAGCTTCGCGGCGGGCGCGGGCCACGGCGCAGATCACGGGGGCCGCGGCGCGGCCGAACGTGACGCGAACGGCGCGGTGCTGGTGCGCTGCGAAGGCCTGGTCCAGGTGTACGGGGCCCCGGGGGAGGAGATCACCGCGCTGCGCGGGGTGGATCTCGCGGTGGCCGAGGGGGATACCGTCGCGCTCCTCGGCCCTTCGGGGGCCGGGAAATCCACGCTGCTGTGGCTCCTCGCCGGGCTGTTGCGGCCCACCGCCGGCCTGGTCGAGGTGTGCGGGCGGCGCCTGGGGGAGCTGACGGGCCGGTCCGCCGCCGGCATGCGGCTGCGCGACGTCGGTGTCGTGCTCCAGAACCCGGGGCGCAACCTGCTGCACAACGAGACCGCCCTGGGCAATGTGCTGTTCGCCCAGGGCCCGACCCGCCGGTCCCGGGCGGTCAAGCGGCGCCGAGCCCTGGGCCTGCTCGACGCCGTGGGCCTGGGCCCGGCCTGCGCGGCCCGCTGGCCGGCTCTCCGGCGGTGAGCAGCAACGGCTGGCTCTCGCGGTCGCCCTGGCCAACGGTCCCCGGCTGCTGCTCGCGGACGAGCCGACCAGCCAGCTCGATCACGAAACCGCGAGGACGGTCGTGGACCTGATTCGCGCGGCCAATGAGGACCTCGGCACCACGGTGGTGGTCGTGACCCATGACCCGGACGTGGGCAGCGCGCTCGGCCGGACCGTGACCATCCGCGACGGCCGGGTGGGCGCCGAGGGGCACCAGGGTGAGGACTACCTGGTCGTCTCCCGTGACGGCTCGGTCCAGCTGCCCGATGAGATCCTGCAGAGCTCGCTGCCGCCCGGGTCGCTGGCCCGCGCGGTGCCGACCGCGGAGGGCGTGGAACTGCGCCGGGTCGACCTGGAGCGGGGTTCGCCGGGCGGCGGGCCCGGCCGAAGGCGGGGCTGACATGCTCGATGCGCGCGGCTTGCGGTACGTCCGGGACGGCCAGACGATCCTGGCCGGGGTGGACGTGACGGTGGACCCGGGGGAGAGCCTGGCAGTGACCGGGCCGTCCGGGTCGGGCAAGTCAAGCCTGCTCGCGGTGCTGGCGGGCCTGGTGCGGCCCGCCGACGGCGAGGTCAGCCTGAACGGCGCGCCGCTCACCGGGTTCGCCGGGCCGGTCAGCGGCGTGGCCGTGGTGCTGCAGGGCTATGGTCTGGTCTCGCTGCTCACGGCCGCGGAGAACATCGAGGTCGCGCTGCGGGCCGCAGGATGGCCCGCGGCCGCTGCCCCGGTGACAGCCCGCGCCGCCCTGGCCCAGCTTGGGCTGGAGGCGCACGCGGGCCAGCTCGTCGAGGAGCTGTCCGGTGGCCAGCAGCAGCGCGTCGCTGTGGCCCGGGCGCTGGCGCTCAAGCCGAAGCTGCTGATCGCGGACGAGCCAACCGCCGAGCTTGACCCGGCGGCCCGGGCCGTGGTGCTGGCCAGGATCTTCGACGTGGTCACCGGGGGCGGCGCGCTGGTGGTGGCCACGCACGACCCGGAGGTTTCCGACCGGTGCGACCGCATCCTGGACCTCCACTCCACCTGAGCCCCCGGTACCCGGCCAGGTGGCACGCGACCCGGGCGGAGCTGCTGCAACGGCTGGGCCGGCCCGGCCGGGCCCGCGCGGCCTCCGAGCAGGCGCTGGCCCTCGGCATGAACGACCCGCAGGCCGGGCACCTGCGCGACCGCATGTCCCGGCTGCCCCCGCGATAACCGTTCCCGCGCCCCGTCGCCGGGACCGCCCCGGGGGGCGGAGCGATCCGGGCCCAGGCGGATGATGAAGGCATGGATACCGCGGGTGCGGTCACCGGAGGGCACGCCGGGTACTCCGGGGTCTGCCCCTTCACCGTTGACAAGCCGGTCATGCGGCAGCGGTGGGAACGGCTGACGTTCCTGCACTGGTCCTACGACCCGGCCGTGGTGCAGGGGCTCCTGCCCGGGGGCCTCACCGTGGACACCTTCGACGGGGCCGCCTGGGTGGGCCTGGTCCCATTCTTCATGCGGGTGCACACGCCGGCAGATCACGGCGCCCCCTGGGTCTCGAACTTCTGCGAGACCAACGTGCGGACCTACGCCGTCGATCGCGAGGGACGGGCCGGCATCTGGTTCCTGTCGCTGGACGCCGCGCGCCTCGGGGCGGTCGCGGTGGCCCGGGTCAGCTACCAGCTGCCGTACTTCTGGTCGTCGATGCGGCTCACGGGACCGCTCAACGGGTCGCTCGCTGGGCCACTCAACGGGCCGGCCCCAGCCGGGCCTGTCCTGAGCGGGCCTGCCTAGCCGGGCCGGCCGGGGACCGGGAGATCGCCTATTCCTGCCAACGCCGGCTGCCGGGGCCGCGCACGGCGACCAGCCAGGTACGCATCCGGGCCGGCGCGCCGTACCAGCCCGCCGAACTCGGGGACCGGGACCACTTCCTGACCGCCCGGTGGGTCCTGTTCAGCGTGCTGGCCGGACGCCAGTTCTTCGCCCGCGCCGAGCACCAGCCGTGGCCACTGCACCGCGCGGACCCGCTCACCGTTGACGACAGCCTGATCACCGCGGCCGGACTGCCCGTGCCCAGCGGGGAACCCCTGGTGCACTACTCGCCAGGGGTCAACGTCCGGATCGGCCGGCCGGAGCGGTACCGCGAGCCGGCGGGACGCCCGTGACGTCCGGGCCGCCTTAGGCTGGCTGCCCGTCCACGGTCAGCTCCACGCGGTCCGGGTAGAAGCACAGCAGGCCGGCGACCTGCTCGGCCTCCGGGATCGGCGTCTCGTAGCTCCATACCAGGTCGCTGTAGATCTCGCCGCCGACCTCGGCCGACCAGTACGACGCCTCGCCCTTGAACGGGCAGGTCGTGTGCAAGTCAGTGGCCCGCAGCAGCTCCATGCGCACGTCGTCGCGCGGCAGGTAGTAGCGGGTCGGCAGACCTGTCTCGTCCAGCAGTACCGGCCGGTCAGTCTCGGCGATCTTCTCGCCGCCGAGGGTGACGACGACGTGCGAGGTCGCGCTGGTCGTGGTGATCGTGTGCCCTTTAGCCATACCTGGTGAACCCCCCGGCACGGGCGTTGATTCCGCCGGCGAGGCGGCGGAAGGCCGCGGCGGTCGCCGAGCCGGGCGCGGGGAGTACACGACCAGCCGCTGGTCGCTGCCGGGGATGTCCAGCACGTGGCAGTCGAACTCGAGCGGGCCCGCGTACCCCTCGACGTGACGTCGGCCGCCGGGGACGGCGCTGACAGGTCACGGCCAGCTCGCTGACAGGATCCGGTCCCGGGCGCTGACGGGCGGACGCCGCGGGCTCAGCCGGGGCTCAGCAGCCGGATCGGCTCCCCGCGCTGCCAGGCCTCGATGTCCTCGACCGCGTCCTCGTACCAGTGGCTCATGGTGCGCTCGGTCACGTACCCGAGGTGCGGGGTGAGCACCGTCCGCGGGGCGCGCCGGATCGGGTCGTCGGCGGGCAGCGGCTCAGTGTCGTACACATCCAGGCCCGCCCCGGCGATCCAGCCCTCATTGAGCGCGCGGAGCAGCGCCGTGGAGTCGATAATCGGCCCGCGCGACGTGTTCACCAGGTACGCGGTCGGCTTCATGCTGCGCAGTTCCCGCTCGGTGATGAGGCCGCGGGTCCGGTCGGACAGCATGAGGTGGACACTGACCACGTCAGCCGCGCGGAACAGGTCCTCCTTGCTCACCGCGCGCACGCCCGCCCCGGCAGCGTCGGCCGGGTCCAGGTTCTGGCTCCAGGCGATCACTTCCATCTGGAAGGCCTGCGCGATCCGCGCCATCTGGCGGCCGATGCGGCCGAGGCCGGCCAGGCCCAGGGTGGTGCCGAGCAGGTCGGTGCCCACGGTGTGCTGCCAACGGCCTTCCCGGACCGCGGCGTGTTCCTCAGGCAGGTGCCGGACCAGCGACAAGATGAGTCCCCAGGCCAGCTCGGCTGTGTTCGTGGTGCGCGGGCCGCCGGTCCCGCACACGGTTACCCCCCGCTCGGCAGCCGCCTCCAGATCGATGGAGGCGTTATGCATGGCGGTGGTGATGAGGAGCTTCAGGTCGGGCAGCCGGGCCAGCAGTTCGCGGTCGAAACGGGTCCGCTCGCGCATGGCCACGATCACGACCGCCCCGTCTAGCGCCGCGACCAGCGCGTCGCCGGAGAGGTGCTCGCGGACCGCCACCCACTCCGCCCCGCCTGGACGGCCTGCCAGCGAGTACTGCTCCACCAGTCCCTGGTAGTCGTCCAGGGCCACCACACGTACCGTCACGCCGCCTCCAGCCCGTCCGTCACACGATGATCTGCACCGGGGCCAGGATGCCAGGGCGTCCGGTCAAGGCTCGGGGAGTCCCGGCCGGGCCGACCGTATACTTCGTGGGGGGAACACGCCCTAAGGCAGCCATGACGCTATCGGACCAGCCCCAGCCAGCCTCGCTCTCGCCCGCTCCCCGTGACACCGGCCGCGAGCGCGTCGGGCGTGCAGCGTACGAGTTGTTCAGCAAGGACGGGGTCCGCGCAGTCGGCGTAGACGCGATCATCGCGCACGCTGGCACGGCCAAGATGACGCTGTACCGGAACTTCCCGTCGAAGAACGACCTCATCATTGACTTCCTGCAGCGCCGCGAGCGTCTGTGGACTCGCGAATGGCTCGAGGCGGAAAGCCGCCATCGGGGAGAGACGCCGCGCCAGCAGCTTCTCGCGATCTTCGACGTATTCAGCGAATGGTTCGCCCAGCCCGATTTCGAAGGCTGCTCCTTCCTGACCACGATGATCGAGGTCAGTGACGAGGAGGACCCGATCCGCCAGGCGGCGGTCCAGCACCTGGCCAACATCCGGGATTATCTCCGGCGGCTCGCGGCCGAGGCCGGCATCGCTGACGCCGACTCCTTGGCGCGGAAGTGGCACATCCTCATGAAGGGCAGCATCATGGCCGCTCATGAGGGCGATACCCGGGCCGCCGACCGTGCCCGCGAGATGGGTGAACTGCTCCTCAGGGAGTACGGGCTCTAGCCGGTCCGGCAGGCCTCGTGCCGCACGTTGCTCAGCAGCTTGCGCCACACGTGATGATCCCAGCCGCCGACTGCCATTCGTATCGCCAATCGCCTGCCGTAGGCGGGCGGCTAGTCACGTGCGGCGGCGGGGGATTGGCGGGTGATGGTTTTCGTTGCGGCGATTTTGTCTTTTCCTATTGACCACCGCGCGAGACAGGTCTAACGTCAGAGTGACTATTAGGAAAGTTTCCTAATAGTTATGTCCCATCTTCTTGCCCCAACCCAGGGAGGAAGTGTGCCCCCATCCCCGCTCCACCCGCCCGGCCGGCTGGCCTGGGCGCGCTTCGCTCGGCGGCCCGCGGTCGCCGTCACGGGGGCGGCCGCGGCTGCCCTGCTGGCCAGCGGCGTCGCCGTCGGCACGTTAACCGCCACGGCGCAGGCCGCGCCCGCCGCCCAGACCGCGGCCTCGGTGGCCGCGCTGTCCGCCAACTGGTACGAATCGGCTCCGTACTACAGCACACTGGACTCAAGCGGCCCGGACCTCGGCTCGGTGATGTCCGCGACCGGCCAGAAGGCGTTCGAAATGGCGTTCATCCTGGCCAGCGGTAGCTCGTGCTCACCGGCCTGGGACGGGACTGATCCGGTCTCCTCCGACACCCAGGTGGCCAGCGTCATCAGCCAGGTCCGTTCCAACGGCGGTGATGTGATCGTCTCCGCGGGTGGTTACAACGGCACCAAGCTCGGCCAGGTATGCGGCTCGGCGGCTTCGACCGCCGCTGCCTACCAGCAGGTGATTACTACCTACGGGTTGCATGCCATCGACTTCGACCTGGAGGAGCCGGAGATCGAGAACACGACGGCGATCGCCAACGAACTCGGCGCCGCGCAGATCCTCCAGCAGGAAAATCCCGGGCTGTTCGTCTCGATCACGATGCCGGCCACCACCACCGGCGCGAACTATTTCGGGCAGCAGTTGCTGACCGAAGCTAAGAGCCTGGGCTTCACTCCGAACGACTACACGATCATGCCGTTCGACGGTGGGTTCAGTGGCGGGTCCTCGCAGGTCACGGCGCTGCAGGACTTCAACGCACAGTTGGTGAGCACGTTCGGCTGGTCCAGCGCGCAAGCCTATGCGCACGAGGGGTTCTCGGGAATGAACGGCCGCACCGACACGGCCGAGTACTTCTACCAGAGCGACTTCCAGACCGTGCTCAACTTCGCGGAGAGCTCGGGGATGAGTCGGTTCACGTTCTGGTCGGTCAACCGGGACCGTGAATGCAGCCCACCCGACAACGGCTACACGTCCAGCGAGTGCAGCAGCGTGACACAGAACCCGTGGGACTTCACTGCTTATACGGTCGCGTTCGCCAAGAACACGCCGGTCACGTCGACGCCGACCCCAACGCCTACTCCCACCACGTCGTCACCCACGCCGACGCCGACCCCAACGCCGACATCCAGTTCGGGTGGCTGCACCGCCGCGGCCTGGGCCTCGAATAAGGCCTACGTTTCCGGGGACGTGGTCTCGTACGGCGGGAACAGGTGGACTGCCAACCAGTGGAACTATGACGAGGTTCCAGGCGGTTCATCTGGCGCCTGGAACAGCGACGGCCCCTGCTGAGACGTGGCGCCGGGCGACTCCGTGCGCGCCGCCCGGCGCCACCCCTAGCTGTCTCGTTCGATGATCTGTCGCATTGATTCGGCTGCCGCTTCCGCAATATTCGGTAATCGCCTATGGATATATCCCCGCGATCGATAGGCCGCAGCCACTTCGTCGAATGATCCAGGGACATAGCGGCTCAGGATCCGCTGAGCAGCCGCTGGCTCGCTCAAGATACGTCTGTCGGCTTTGGTGCCGCGTCCTTGGCCATGATCGTTCACGGAATCGCTGAGCAACCTCGCTTAGGCTCATCGTGCCGTTTCGAAGGCGTCAATAAGTTCAGTCACTTCGCTGCTCATCGAGCTCTCGCTCCTTTTGGCTCAGCTCGTAACGCTGTTCTGCTTTGACTCGATCAGCGTGGCGAGGCTGCGTCCGTCTACCGAGTTGTCGTAGATCGCCCAGTATTCAACTCTTCCTTTCATGGCTTCGAACGTCTTTCGTTCTGGCTGCCCCATTCTGAGTCGTCTGGCGCAGATTACTTCGGGAGGAATCAACCTTCCGCCTAAGCCCCTCTCCCGCAAGCCACTTTTCGTGACCCTTCCCGATGTCTGACTCAGTCCGTCTGAGGCTTGTCTCGATGGGTATCTGGACGAAGATCGCCATCGACCTGATGTACCCAGCATCTCGTAAATCCGTGATTCGCTGCTCAGTCTTTGCCTGGGAGGACATGGTGATGTCCCAGATCAAATTCTTGCCCTCTGTCGAGCGCGTAAGGCCAGTCGCTTGCAATGTACGAGGACTCTTCGTGGACCAGGTCCGAAGCCTCCATGGGAGATAGGCCATCCACTTCGGGTATCATGCCACGGCGAGCCATTTCCTCCTTGATGTTGTCTGGATTGATTGTCAGGTATCTTGAGCTGTCAATTCCGGCGTGCCTGTCAAGGACCGTAGTCTTTCCTGCGCCGCCTAGGCCTCCTGCGACTATGGCCTGTGATCGCAAGGGACATCTGCTGCTCCTCAGTAGAGCGTCTGCGATAATCGAATCGTGAAGGAGGCGTTCGCGTTCCTCGGACCAGATCTCACTGTCCCATTGGTGGTCGTGATCGGTGTGTGAGTTCAGCTAGAGGTGGAGCCTTCGGTCGTCTAGCCTTGTCGAGTACGGGCGACATGACCGATCATCTCTGTCGCTCGCGCGGTCCTCGTTCCGTTGAGCGTCGTGCGCTCGATCCAGCTTGGAAGTGTCGCCTCGCTTCCATCGTCTTCCGACTGTCGGATCTCGTAGGATCGCTATCGTGTCGGGCAGGTATTGAGTCGACATTCTGCGTGCTCGATAGCGGCTTCACGGTCTGAGTTCCTCGCTCTGAGTCTCGTCGTTCTCCGGTGCAGTCTCGCTGCTTGAGGCCGGTCTTCGTCTCTGACTCTGCGGGTCTAGCGCTGTCGGTGGAGGTGGTTCGGCGTGTTCTTGGCGGCTGCGGGGTTCGGCGGGCTCGGGGGGGTCGGCTTCTGGGGGCCGCGGCGGGTCCACGCGGTCCCGTTGCCGTTCTGGCTCGGGTTCCAGGTCCGGCGGGGGTTGCCGGTCGGGGGTTGGGCGCTCTGGCGCTGGAGCGGGCCGGGCTGCATTTGATGGTTCGGGGGGCTCAGTTAATCGGGCGATCTCGGCGGCACGGCCGGGATCGTCTGGGCCGTCGGGGACCCGGTCAAGGTTCATGCCTCACCTTCCGACTCCAGAAGCGGTGATGCCCGCGCCGGCGTGTAGGTAGTCCAGGGGCCAGCGGCAATCGTGAAGCTGGGTGAGCGCCTCGGACAGGCGCTGCTCCCAGTCCTCATCACCCGCTTTCGCGCCGGCCGCCGTCTCCAGGGCGGTCGGCCGCACGCTCCCGAACGCGATTCGCCGCACCTCGGCCGGGTTCCGCTGGTCCGCGTCGTACCAGCGCTGGACCACATCGATCTGGTCGGTGCAGGTCTCGCCGGGGATGAGCCGGGCGGTGGTCGCTTCCCAGGCCGCCGTCTGAGGGTGCCGGCCGGAACCGGGAGCCTTGCGATCCAGGGTTTTCAGGTCGTCCAGGATCAGGGCCCAGCGGAAGGCCGGGGCCAGCCATTGCGGTTCGGGAAAGGCGCACTCGCGTCCCCCATCCGAGATCCACCGGCGCATAGCCGCCGCGACGTGAGACGCCAGCGCATCCGGGCTGACCCGGGCCGAGAATGTGCTGGCCCGGGCGGCGACCGCGGCGTCCACCGCGTGGGATACGGCGCAGTCCCGGACGCGCGTGTCGGCGGACAGGGCAGCGATCCGGCCAGCTAGCTCGCTATCGGGGACGGGGGCGGGCATGAGCCATCCGGTCAGATGGGCGAGCACCGCGATCTCGGCCCAGAGCACAAGTCCAGGCTGGCCGGTCAGGACCCGCTGGGCGGCTCGCATATCGCGCAGCGTGCAGGGGCTGGCCTGGCAGCGCGGTCCGCACGTGCCCGAGCGCGGTGACACGATGCCGGCCGGGGAGGACGTGACGGCGGTGGCGGCGGCTTCCCGGGCGGTGCCGTCGGGCATGGCCGCCAGTACGGGGTAATCCATGCCATCGGTGAACACCGCGGCCTGGCCCGGCGGCAGCGTGACCAGGTACCTGGACTGGGCGTCCGTCATGTTCATAGTCGCCCCGACCATCTCGCGGTCGTCAGCCGCGGGGAGACGGTGCACGATCTTGACCGCTGTGTTCTTGATCGCGTCGGGGATGATCTTGGCGGGGATCTGCTCCGCGATGATCAGGCCCTCGCCATATGCACGGATCTCCGCGAGCAGCCCAGCGAACATCTCTACCGCGTGCGCGGTGGCCCCGGACCCGCTGCGTTGCTCCTCCGGGCGGCGCAGCAGCCGGTGGGCTTCCTCGAACACGGACACATGCCGTAGCCCGGCGGCGATGCCTGGACCACTTTCACGGGCCTGCATCCGCAGATGCTCGGTCAGCTGGATCAGCACGGTCCCCATCAGGAACGCCTTGTCACGGTCGTCGCCGACGTCCTCGATCTCGAATACGACGTTCCGGGCCATGAGCTTCCCGAAGTCGATCGGGTGACCGCCCTCGAAGAACCGGCCCGTGGTGCCCAGTCGGAGGCTGGAGATCCGGACCGTGATGAACCCGCGCACGTTGTCGGTGATCTCACGGCTGTAGCCGATCTCGGACACGATCCGCTCGGCGGCGGCCTGCAGATCAGCCAGAGTCGGGTACCGGGGACGGACCCCCGGCGTGACTGGCTCGCCCAGGGCCAGGTCCCAGCCGGCCTCCTCGTATACCCGGGTGACCGCCGCCGACAGCACCTGCGGGAACGGCTCGTCAGCGGCGAACGACGCCAGGAACAGGGCCCGGACCAGATCGGCGTGTGTCTGCAGCGGGAAGCGCCGCCCGGCTGCGTCCGCGGCCGGCGCAAGGGGGTTGATCCCCGCCGCGATCTGGTCCGCGTCACCGGGCCGGATCCGCACCACGCCGCCGGACGATCCATTCAGCCGCGCGCCCATCAGCCGGTACTCGGCCTTGGCCGGCTCGACGACCAGCCAGGGCACCCCCGCGCCGGACGCCGCTTCGAGCAGTGCCCGGACGGTCTGGGATTTCCCCGCTCCCGTCGCCCCGCAGACGAACACATGCCGGTTCAGCGACGCCGCCGACACCGGCAGGTTCCCGGCCGGGATGCCGTTCCGGTCCAGCACGGTGCCCAGAAGCAGCGGGGACCCCGGGCCTTCCAGTCCTGGCGGAGGCTCCGGGGTCACGTCGAATTCTGGGCGCAGCGTCAGCCGCACGCCGGGCACCTCGACCTCGGGCATCCGGGCCAGAGTTGCCAGCAGCACAGTGCTGCCGTGGAAGGGGAACGCCGCCGTGGCATCAGTCCGGGTGGGGGTACGTACGTCGGGCCGGGCGCTGAGGAGTTCGGGGATAGGTTCCGTTGCGGAAAAGCAAGGGGTCAGCGTGTACGGAAGGCCGGTGAGGTCCAGCGATGCGCAGAACAGGCCGGCGACGCGGGCAGCCGTTTCGGGTGTGGCCGCGCCGGCCAGCACGTGCAGCTGCCACAGGCCGGAGGACAGGGCCTGGCGCAGTTCGGTGTGGCGCTGTTCGAGGCGGCGGGACTCGACGGCCTTTTCCGGGTCCCGCTCCGCCATGGCCGCGGCTAACCGCTGCTTGCCGGCCACCTGCGCGGCGTAGTCCGCAATCTCCGCCGGGGCCAGGGGATCGGCGAGGATCAGCCACCCGAACGGCCCGTCCCAGGCGGCCAGCAGGCACTCCTCCAGCGGCGCGCGATCGGGTTGGAGGCCGGTGCCGTCACCGGCGAGGAGACCGTCGGCGATCCCGCCGATCCGGGTCCAGCAGGGCAGCGCATTCATCGCGGCCGCCATGCCACCGGGCGCAATGACCTCGCCCTGGGCACCTGCCGGTAACGCCAGAGTGATCTCGGTGCAACTGGGGGAGCCTAAGCTCGTCGGCGGCCGGGCGCTGCCGCGGAGGGCCGAGCCAGCCAGAAGAACGTCCACGGGACCGCCGGACGCGAGCCGGATCCAGCCCAGGGCGATCGGGCCCGCGTCTGCGTGGCGGCTGATCCCCGCGTGGTAGGCGGACGCTAGCGCGGCGATGCGTTGCGGGCGGCCGGCGTCGCGGTCGACGCCCGCCCGGCCATCCGGGACCGGATCGTCTGGCCGGCGGGGGATCCGGGTCACGCGGCACGCGCCAAGGTCAGATAGTCGCTGCCACGCTGTCCCCGTCATCGCTGTCCCCAGGCTCCTCCGGCTGAGCGCGCTCGGCGCCTTGGACCTCAGGGTAATCAGGCGGTGCGCAATTTGTGTGCGGACGTCCCCGATTCGGGGGCGCTGGTTAGCCGACGGGGTCGGCGGCGGGATGGTCGCGGACGGGGACCTGGCCGAGGGCATCGAGGTAGGTCTTGGCCCAGTAATCCACGTCATGCTCCAGAACCCGGCGGCGCATCGCGCGCATCCGGCGCCGGGCCTCGGCGGGGGAGATGGTAGCGGCCCGGACGATGGTTTCTTTCAGCCCGTCGATGTCGTGCGGGTTGATGATGAAGGCCGAGTGCAACTCGTCCGCGGCGCCGGTGAACTCGCTCAGGACCAGGGCGCCGGTCTCGTCGTACCGGGAAGCCACGTACTCCTTGGCGACCAGGTTCATGCCGTCACGGAGCGGGGTCACCAGCATCACGTCGGCGGCCAGGTAGTACGCCACCAGCTCATCCTTCGGATAAGACTGGTGAAGATAGTGGATCGGCGGGTTGCCTACCTCCCCGTAGTCCCCGTTGATCCGGCCTACCGTCACTTCCACCTCGTCCCGCAGGTGGCGGTAGGACTCGACGCGTTCCCGGCTGGGGCTGGCGATCTGGACGAGGACTGCGGCGGGCGGCCCGAGGCGCCCCTCCTCGAGGATTTCGCCGTAGGCATTGAGACGGTGCAGGATGCCCTTGGTGTAGTCGAGCCGGTCGATGCCGAGCAGCACGGTGTCCGGCTTGCCCAGTGCTTCCCGGATTTGCTGCGCACGGGCCTGGACCTCTGGGCTTTTGGCGATCTCTTCGATGGCGGCTGAGTCGATAGAGATAGGGAAGGCCGCCGCGCGGACGTCGCGCCCGCTCACGAGGTCTTCCGCGACGCGCTGACGCCGGAAGCCACGCCCGGCGGGCTCGGCGGGCGGGTCGGCGAACCCGGAATCTGGGACGCGGATCAGCGAGCCGCGGGTAGCCAGTCCGGCGGTGCGGCGGCAGGCCCGCAGGAAGTTCGTGGCGTCGCTCTGGCGCTGGAACCCCAGCAGGTCGGCGCCGAGCAGCCCGCGGACGATCTGCCGCCGCCAGGGCAGCTGCGCGAAGATCTCATAGCCGGGGAACGGAATGTGAGTGAAGTGGCCGATGCGCACGTCGGCCCGCAGTTCGCGCACCATCCCGGGGACCAGCTGGAGCTGGTAGTCATGCACCCAGACGGTCGCGCCGCGGGCCGCTTCCGCGGCGACCACCTCCGCATACCGGCGGTTTACCCGGACGTACGCCTCCCACCAGGGGCGCCGGAACTCGGGCGGCGCGATCACGTCGTGATAGAGCGGCCACAGTGTGCCGTTGCAGAATCCTTCGTAGTAATCGGCGACCTCTTCTTCCGAGAGGCCCACGCTGACCAGGTGCATCCCGTTCGTGTCGAACGGTTCGGGTGGCTCGCCCGCGGAGCCGGGCCAGCCGATCCAGGCTCCGTCGGCGGCGCGCATAACCGGCTCGAGCGCGGTGACAAGCCCGCCCGGGCTGGCCCGCCATTCGGTCTCGCCGTCCGGGCCTTCGGTCTGGTCTACGGGCAGGCGGCTGGCCGCCACCACGAAGTTGTATTCGCCGTACGGAGCCGTGGTCTTATCCTCCCTGCGGCCGGGCCGGTGCTGTCTTGACCCGTTCTGTCCTGAGCCGTGGTGGCCCTGACCCATGATGGCCTGATCCGTCGTGGTCTGACCTGGTCAGGCCGGGCCACGCGGGGCAGGCAATCATGACGCCAGCAGTTCCCCCGGCTGGCGGCACGAAACAACCTTATCTGGTGCCTCACCGGGCAGGATGGCCGCTGCGGCCTGGAGGCTGCTGCGTGGTCACTGGCTGCGGGGCAGGGATTGCCCCGCCCGCGGCAGGAACGAGCTCCGCCGGGGCGTCTGAGGAGGGATCCTCTCCACTGACGATCAGGGCCCAACGGCGAGGTCGTCGGAGCGTCCGGCTTCGAGTCGCGGCCACTGGGCGGTGGGGCGCCCGCCCGGCCACTGCGGCACTGGCGGCCAGGCGGGCGGGCCGCCGTCCGTCCGCGTGCTGGTGGACTGCTGCGGCCAGCCGGGGGGCGAGTCCTCCCACTGCTCCTGGCGTCCGTGCACGCTGAGGTCCATGAGTGCGTAGCTGTAGTCCATCGCCTCGACGCCGCGGCGGGTCGTCCAGTAGGTCTCGAAGACGCGGTCGCCGTCCCGCAGGTAGCACACGAGGTGGAACAGGCCGATCTGGCGCCCGGTGAGGAGCGCGCTGAGGGAGGCGTGTGCTGAGTACCACGGCATCTCCCAGCCCATGAAGTCCCGGTACCGGACGCTCTCCTCGTAGCGGACGCTCTCGTCGTGGGGGTCGTCGTGCCCAGCCACCGCGATGCAGCGCCCCTGACAGAAGACCGCGTACGTGATGTCCCGGGAATGCAGGTAGGACAGCTCCGCGACCTGGGTGGTGACCCACGTGCAGCCTTCGCACTGCTCGGCCGCGGGTCGGCCCGGGTTCCACATGAAGTAGTAGGCGATGAGCTGCCGGCGCCCTTCGAACGCCTCGAGCAGGGTGAGCGGCCCGTCGGGCCCGATCAGCGCGAGGCTGGCGTCGACCTCGGTCATGGGCAGCCGCCGCCGGGCCGCAGCGATCGCGTCGCCTTCCCGGGTGTGCGCCTTCTCCCGAATCCGCAGCCTGTCCAGTTCGGCCTGGAAGGCAGCCCGGTTGACGGCCGCGGGCAGGCCCGGTGCTTTGGCGGCACCGGCCGTGGGGGCGCCGAGGCGGGCTGGTTCATTTCTCATGACTGTCTCCTTGGGTGGGAGCGTGGGAGCCCTCGCGTTTCTTTGCTTCTGCGTGCGCCAGTTCGGCGAGCCGTTTGATCGTGCCGAGTCGCCGGTCCCATTGCGCGGCGAGGGCAGCCATGGCCCGGGTGGCCTGGTCGAGACGGTCGGCTTCTACCTGGTAGAGAACTTCTCGACCCTGCTTGCGCCGGCTGACCAGCCGGGCCTCTTCGAGCACGGCCAGATGCTTGGAGACCGCCTGGCGGGAGAAGGGCACGTGGCCGGCCAGCCAGCTGGCGCTGACCTCACCATTGCTGACGAGGAGGTCGAGGACCCGGCGACGAGACGGGTCGGCGATGGCCGACCACAACTCGTCATCGGCCTGCGTGGTCATCCCGATCGGCGCTTCGCGACTATGTGGGCGAGGCGGTCCAGGTACTCGGCCCAGCCGCCCTGGTGCTCGTCGGCGTAGCGTTCCTTCTCCACGTCGGGCCAGTCGAGCAGCTCGTGGCCCCTTTCGGACACTCGAAGACGGGTCCGCTCGCTGCCTTCCGGTGTCAGCGTGAACTCGACGAGCATCGAGTTGCCAGTCACTGGTTCCTCGCCGCGGGGATGGTTCCAGCGGAATGAGAAGCGAGTCGGTGGATCGACCGTCTCCACGACGACCGGCCCGCCCTGATCCCCGAACCCCATGAAGCCATGAGCGCCGGGTTCCACGACCAGTTCCACCCGGTCGGCGAACCACTGGGTCATCTGATCAGGCTCGGTGATGGTGCGCCACACCACCTCCGCCGGTGCCTCGATCAGAACCTCCCGCTCAATCACTAGGTCTGCCATTCGGTATCCGGTCCCTCCCTGAGCGCGCCGGCGGCTATCGCCGGTCGCGGGTGTCGTCACGTGGCGTCGCAGGCCGGGTCATCGCCCACGCTCGAACTGCAACCCACGGTAGCGCGTCAGGGCCAGACCTGCAACCAGCAGTTGCAGGTAGGTTCACCGCTGCCCACGACATGCAACCCTTAGTTGCACATCTGAGTGATACATGCAACTATTGGTTGCACATCGAGAAGGAGGACGACATGCAGACCGTCCGAAGCACTGAAAGGGCCGGTGCCCCGCCCGCTGGTCCACGGGCCGCCGGCCTGGCCGCCCGGGCCGCGACGAGCCGCCCGGCCCAGACGCCCGGCCAGCGATGGGGAGCATTCGCCCTGCTGGTGGGGGCCTACTTCATCACCATCGTGGACTTCACCATCGTCAACGTCGCTCTGCCGACCATCGGCCGCGAGCTCAAGTTCCCCGAGTCCGATCTGCAGTGGCTGGTCACCGCCTACGGGCTGACCTTCGCGGGCTTCCTGCTCCTCGGTGGCCGCGCTGCTGACCTGCTCGGCCGGCGCCGCCTCCTCATGGCCGGCCTGGTCGTCTTCACCTGCGCCTCGCTCGCTGGCGGCCTCGCCACCTCGGACACCGTCCTGATCGTGATGCGGGGAATGCAGGGGCTCGGGGCCGCACTCGTGCTCCCCGCCGCGCTGTCGATCGTGATGAACATGTTCTCGGAGGGGGCCGAACGCAACAAGGCGCTGGGCATCTGGGGCGGGGTAGGCGCACTGGGCGGGACGGTTGGGCTCCTCGCCGGCGGCATCCTCACCACCTATGTCGGGTGGCAGTACATCTTCTTCTTCAACGTTCCCATCGGCGTAGCCGCCCTGATTCTGGCCCCCAAGCTGGTACCCGAGAGCCGTGCGGGCAGCGCACGGCGGCGCTACGACCCCTTCGGCGCCGTCTCGATCACCGCCGCTCTGCTGGTGTTCGTGTACGCCATCTCCCAGGCCCCGCAGGCCGGCTGGGCAGCCACTCAGACCGTCGCCATGCTCTCCGCCGGGGCTGCGTTGCTCGCCGTGTTCTTCGTCATCGAAACGAAAGTCGAGGCGCCGCTCCTGCCGCTGCCGCTGTTCCGGCTGAGCAGCGTGGCCGGATCGAACGCTGTCGGGTTCCTGCTGGGAACGAGCTTCTACACCTTCGTCTTCCTGGGCACCCTCTACATGCAGCAGGTGCTCAGGTTCTCCGCTCTTGCGACCGGGGCGGCCTGGATGACCGCATCGGTCACCTCCCTGGCCTTCGCCGGCCTCTCCCAGAAGATCGTGACCCGCACCTCGGCCAGGGCCGTCATGGCCTTCGGCATGGCCCTCATCGGAGCCGGGATGCTGTGGGCCGCCCAGGCCCCGCCCAACGGGAGCTTCTGGCCAGACCTGGCCGGGCCGTTCTTCGTGGCCGGCATCGGCACCGCCTTCGCCTTCATCCCGATCTCCATCGGCGCGCTCACCGGTGTCACGGAACGCGACGCGGGCGTCGCTTCGGGCCTGCTCAACACCTCGCAGAACTTCGGCGGTGCGATCGGCGTGGCCGTCGCCTCGTCCATCGCGGCCTCGCAGTTCCACACACTCATCCACCATGGCTACGCACCCGCTGCCGCGCTGACCGGCGGCTTCAGGCTGGCCCTGTGGGTGTGCGGACTGACCGGGCTGGCCGCCGTCCCGGTGGCCTTCGGACTCATCCGACGCCATCGTCAGGCCCCAGCGGTCGCGGCGGCGCAGCCCCAGGATCGGTCGACGTCCGCGACCCGCTAGCCCACGCCCGTGCAGGCCGCGCACCGCGGGTCAGCCGGGGAGGCTGCCCGCGCCTTCCCGGACGCGTTCCGCGGTGGCGTCGAGTTCGTCGCGCCGGGGGCTGCGCGGCTTGGCCTTGAGCCGGAAGCCATCGCCGGGGGTGCGCGGGATCACGTGCAGGTGCACGTGAAAGACCTCCTGGCCTGCGGCCACGCCATCCGCGAGGAAGAAGTTCACGCCCTCGCAGGGCACCGCGCTGTTCCGCAGCGCCCGCGCCAGCCGGTGGGCCGCCGCGAACACGCGCATCCCGGCGTCCACGTCAAGGTCGTCCAGGCCGGCGGCGTGCTCCCGGGGCACGACCAGGAGGTGCCCGGCGGTCAGCGGCCGGACATCCATGAAGGCGACCACATGATCGTCCTCATACACCCAGCTCGCCGGTACTTCGCCGGCGATGATGCCGCAGAACACGCACGCCTGCGCCGGACTCGAAGCCATGCCGATAGTGTGCCGGACCAGCGGCGTGAGCCACGGCCGGATGACGGCCGCCGCGCCGGCGAGGGAACCGCGTGGGCCAGGGACCCGGTACGGCCAGGGATGAGGTTGATCAGGTTGGACGGGCGCGCGGTCCTGGTGACCGGGGCCGGGCGGGGCATCGGGGCCGCCGTAGCGCAGGCGTTCGCCGCCCAGGGCGACCGGGTCGCGGTGCACTACGGCCGCTCGGCCGGGCCTGCCGCCGGCGTCCTGGCTGCATTGCCCGGCGAGGGGCACCTGATGGTCCAGGCGGACCTGGCCGATCCCGCCGCGGTCCGTCGCATGGTCGATGACGCGGTGCAGGGCCTGGGCGGCCTCGACGTGCTGGTGAACAACGCGGGCGTCTACTCCGCGCAGCCGGTTACCGAGGGGACCTATGAACAGTGGCAGGAGGCCTGGGAACACACGCTGACGGTGAACCTCACCGCTGCCGCGAACGCGACCTGGTGCGCGGTCCGGCACATGATCCCGGCGGGTGGCGGGCGGATCATCAACGTCTCGTCTCGCGGAGCGTTCCGTGGTGAGCCCGACCATCCGGCCTACGCGGCGAGCAAGGCCGGGATGAACGCCCTCGGCCAGTCGCTAGCCCGCGCCCTGGGCTCACACGGCATCGCGATCACCACTGTGGCGCCCGGGTTCGTGGCTACCGACATGGCGACCAGCAGCCTGGCCGGCCCCGGCGGGGACGAGATCCGCGGGCAGAGCCCCTTTGGCCGGGTGGCCAGCGCCGGGGAGATCGCCGCCGCCGTGCTGTACCTGGCGTCCGCCGAGGCCGAATGGGCCAGCGGGGCCATCCTCGACCTCAACGGCGCCTCCTACCTGAGGACGTAGCGGACCCCGGGCCCGGGGGAGGTGGTGCTCCTGGGCCGGCTCGCCGAGGTCGCCCATGATGACCCGGGCGAGGCGGAGAGGATGCCGGGTGGCGGGTGCGCCGGATGATGGCGGCCCGGCCTCTCCACCTGGCGGTGCACCATGGGGGCGAGGTACGCCCGGACCGCCGGCCGGCTGGCCCATCCTGGCCCATCCTGCTCCGGCCGGGCAGCCGGGCCAGGATGGGCCGCTGTAGCTGATCGGTGTCGTAGACGCAGAAGAGCAGCGTCACGAGGTCGAACGCCCGGTCGCCGCTCAGCGGTGGCGGATTAACGTCTATTACGCCCGTGATCGCATGGCCATCGCTGAGCAGATTCAGAAAATGAAAATCGAAATGTGTGAAATCAACGCCGGGCGGAACGGCGGGCCCGCAGTTCTCGCCGATCCGGCGCAATGCGGCCAGTAACTCCCGGGTGTCCGGCCGGGTCCCCGCCAGCCGCCTGCGGGCCACATTTCACGCCCGCGGTGCGTCGGATCCGGGCAAATCGGACTGCTGGACGCACGTCGGGCGTGAAATGTGGCCGGGTATCCGGCCGGCCCGGCCCCAGCGGCCGCCGGTCCTGCCTCGCCGGTGGCCGCGGACGCTGCGCCGCGGCCTCGGCGGCGGCCCCAGCGGCGATCTTCGCCCCTCCAGCTGCCACCACCGCGCTCCCGCGCCCAGAACGCGACCCCGGACTCCCCGCCCGCCGGACCGCCAGCGGAGACCAGATCCAGGCCGGCCTGCTCCCGTGCTCGCCCGCCCGGCTCGCCCGGCCCGCTCCCGTGCCGCCCGGCCGGCTCGCCCGGCCCGCTCCCGTGCCGCCCGGCCGGCTCGCCCGGCCCGCTCCCGTGCCGCCCGGACAAGCCCGGCTCGCCCGGTGCCCGCCACGCTCAGGGTTTGCGGCCGATGCCGCACCAGATGGCCACGTCGGGCGGGGACGGCTCATCGGGATCGGGCCGCCATTGCGGCGGCTCCACCACGCCGGGTTCCAGGAGCTCAAGCCCATCGAAGAAGCGGCTCGCCTGCTCCTGATCGCGGACCGTGCCCTTCGGGCCCTTGAGCCGCTGGTTCATCTTGCGGGTCATCTCGGCCACCGCGTCGGGCCGGATGTCGCTGGCCGGATGGGACAGGACCAGGCAACTGCCCCCGGGCAGCCCCGCGAGCAGCGAACGGACCACGTCGTATGGGCCGTCCGCGTCCGGGATGAGATGCAGGATGAGCAGCACCATCAGGGCGACCGGGCGGGTCAGGTCGAGGCTGCGGGTGGCGGCCCTGAGGATGACCGCCGGATCCCGCAGGTCAGCGTCCAGGTAGTCGACGCTGCCATCCGGCCCGCTGACCATCATGGCGCGGGCGTGAGCGACCACAATCGGATCGTTGTCGACGTACACCACGCGCGCGGCGGGGTCGACCGACTGCGCGATCTCGTGGGTGTTCGGGGCGGCCGGCAGCCCGGTGCCGATGTCCAGGAACTGCCGCACGCCGCACTCGCGGGCCAGGAAGCGCACCGCGCGGCCCAGGAACGCCCGGTTGGCCCGGACGTCCGCGATGATCCCCGGACTGGCCGCGATCGCTTCCTCCGCGGCCTCCCGGTCGGCGGCGAAGTTGTCCTTTCCGCCCAGCCAATAGTTGTACACGCGGGCCGAATTCGCGCGCCGGACATCTATCTGGGCGGCCTTATCAGGGCCTGAAGCCGACCTTTGCAGCCATTGGCCTGACACCCAGCACTCCATAAATGTCTCGTCGCCTGAAGCGCAGCATAACGGGGCCGACGCCCGCAAATAAGACCCAGAGCCAGGGAAGGATGCCGCCGCAGCCTGCCGCGCCCCGTCGCCCTCGGCCACCGCCAATAGCCGGCTGCCCCGCCGCTGCCGCCCGACCAGCGTCCGCTGCCGCCACCGCGCCCGGCCCGCTGCCCCGTCTCCGCCGCGACCAGCCCGTATGGGCGGTGAGCCGGGCCGCACCGGGCTGTGGCCGGACCGCACAGGGCGCGCCTTCCGGTATACGATCGTGCCAGCCAGGCCCAGGAGCCGCAGAGCGGCGGCGCGAGTCCCGGGCCCGGCGACAACACGGCCGCTGCCCGCGGCGCGCATGGCCGCCGCGTGGCGGCCGCCCGGCCGGGTCAGGCGGCCTGGCCGTGGCAGGATGGCCGCCCTGGAGGACGACCGCAGCGGATGAAGATACCCCGCCCTCTCATCAACGATCCCGGCCTGGTCTCGCTCAAGAGCGCGGCGCGGGCGGCGATCGTGATGCCCGCGGTCTTCGCGTTCGCCGACCAGGTGATCGGCCAGCCGCAGACCGCGCTGTTCGCCGCGTTCGGGTCCTTCGCGATGCTGGTGCTCGCCTCGTTCAGCGGGCCGCCCCGGAGCCGGTTCGTCGCCTACCTCTCGCTGGGGGTGAGCGGCGTGGCCCTAGTTGCCCTGGGCACCGCATTTTCCGGCAACGCCTGGATGGCCGCCGCGGCCATGGCCGTAGTCGGGTTCCTGATCCTGTTCTCCGGGGTCATCAACGGCTACTTCGCGGCCGGGGGCACGGCCGCGGTCCTGGTCTTCGTACTGTCCGTCGCGGTGCCCGCGCCGGTCTCGGCCATCGGCTTGCGGCTGGCCGGCTGGGGCCTGGCCGCGGGGGTCGGCCTCCTGGCCGTGATGCTGATCTGGCCGCCGCGGGAACGCGCCACGCTGCGGGCGGACACCGCCCGGTGCTGCCTGGGGATGGCTGCCGTGGCCGATTCCATCTGCGGGGACGGGCCCGCCGAGGCCGCCAGCCTGGCTGCGGCGGGGGAGTCCATCAAGGCCCTGCGCGGCCGGCTGACGGTCACCCCGCACCGGCCGACCGGGCCGACCCGGCCCACGGCGGCCCTCGCCGGACTCATCGACGAGCTGGGCTGGCTCTACCAGTCGCTGGAGATCATGGCCCGGTCGCCCGAGGGCGAGCTGTGCGTGGCCGAGAACACCGCCGCGATCCGCGCGGTCGCCACCGTGCTCCGGGCCTCCGCCGGGGAACTCGACGGGCGGCCTGACCTGTCCGACCGCGGCCAGTCGGGCAAGCAGCCCGTCCAGCGGCTGGAACGCGCCCGGGAGACGGCGGCCCAGATGCTGGCCCGGCGGGTCGCCGAACAGCCGCAGATCCCGGACGAGCAGGCGCTGCAGGCCCAGGTGGACCGCGGGTTCCGGGTGTACACGACCTCCTACACCGCGCGCCAGATCGCCACGTACGCCCGCGCGGCCAGCCCTCAGCCCGACGGGCCGCCCATCGACGGGGTGCCCGGTCCCGCCGAGCTGGCCGCCGCCGCCAATGCCGCCAATGCCACCGCAGCCTCCGCCGAGACCGGCCCCGACCCGCTGACCGGCGAGGTTGCGGCCTCGCGCCGCTGGGCCGGCTGGATGCGGTCGTGGCTGCTCGGCGCCGAAGGATTCACCGCGACCCACGCGGACTACCGGTCGGTCTGGTTCCGCAACAGCGTCCGCGGTGCGGTCGGCCTGGCCATCGCGGTGTTCATCGCCCAGAAATCCGGTCTCCAGCACTCGTTCTGGGTCGTCCTGGGCACCCTGTCGGTGCTGCGCTCCAACGCGCTGGGCACCGGCCGCTCGGTGATCAGCGCGTTGGCCGGGACGGCCGCCGGAATCGTCATCGGGGCCGCGATCCTCATCCCGCTGAACGGCGACAACACCGTGCTCTGGGGGATCCTCCCGGTCGCGGTGCTGCTGGGGGCCTACGCGCCGCGGGTCATCTCGTTCGCCGCGGGCCAGGCCGCGTTCACCGTGGTCGTCCTGGTCCTGTTCAACATCATCCAGCCCACGGGCTGGAAGGTGGGGATCCTGCGGATCGAGGACGTCGCGGTGGGTTTCGCGATCAGCCTGGGGGTGGGGCTGGTGTTCTGGCCGCGCGGTGCGGCCACCCTGCTCCGGCAGAACCTGGCTGCGGCCTACTCGCGGACCTCGGACTACGTGGCCGCCATGGTGGAGCAGCTCAGCGGGCTGGACGGCGGCGCGAACCCGGGCCGGGCCGAGCTGGCCGCGACCTCGGCGGTGCACCGCCTCGACGACTCCTTCAGCCAGTACCTGGCTGAGCGGTCCGCTCAGCAGGTCGATCCCGAACGGGTGAGCCGCATGGTCGGCGGGGTGGCCAAGGTCCTGCGCGCGGGGCAGTCGCTCGCCGCCCTCAACGCGCTGGCCGACGGCCCCCCGGTGCTGGGCCAGCCTCCGGACCAGAATGGGGACCAGCCTCAGGGCCCGGCGCGCACGCAGCTGCCGGTCACCCCGGCGGATGCCCCGGAAAACGGGCGCAAACCCTGCGCGGAGAACCTGGAGCAGAACGTACTGGCCTTGCGGGCCTGGTTCGTGACGCTCGGCGACTCACTGGTCAACGGCACCGCGGTGCCCCCGCCCGAGCACCAGGATCCGGCGGCCCGCAAGCGCCTCCTGCACTGCACCCGGGCCGCGATCAGCGGCGGCTCGCCCGCAGTCGCCCGCAACGCGCTGCTCGTCCTGTGGGCCAGCGAGCACCTGGACATGCTGTGGCGCCTCGAGGAGCGCCTGGGCCGCGCCCAGGAGCCGGCCCCGGCGGCCGCCGCCCGCCCGTCGGAAGCGCCGGCCGCGGCCTCCGCCGACTAATCCCGGAACTTCTTTCCGCAACGAAGACCGGCCCATGCTCATGCCCCGTCCGGGCATGGGCTTGGCGGGCCCGGGTGGCGGCCGGGGATCAGGCCGGTGCTCCGCCCCGGCGCGGGGCTGAGCGGCCCGGGTGGTGGCCGGAGCCGGGCCGGCGGCTCTGCCCGGCCGGGGGATCAGCGGGTGGGCGCCCAGGCCGGCACTCCCGACCCGGTCAGCTCGGCCGGGTGGTGCGCAGCCGGATCGTGACGTCCAGCCTGTCCAGGCTGGCCAGCATGTCGCCGGGGTATTCGGTGCCGATGTCGGTCAGCACGTAGCCCAGGTCGTCCCGGGTGCCCAGCAGCTGGCCCTCGATGTTCGCGCCGTGCTCGGCGAGCAGCTGGTTGATGCTGGCCAGCACGCCGGGCACGTTGCGGTGCAGGTGCACCAGGCGGTGCGTGCCCGGGGTGTGCGGCAGCGCGACCCGCGGCAGGTTCACGCTCAGCGAGGTCGTGCCGCAGCTGACGTAGTCGTGCAGCTTCCCGGCCACGAACTCGCCGATGTCCTGCTGCGCCTCCTCGGTGGACCCGCCCACGTGCGGGGTGAGGATCACGTTGGGCAGGCCGCGCAGGTCGGAGTGGAATTCCTCGCCGCGGCTGCGCGGCTCCGCGGGGAACACGTCCACGGCCGCGCCGGCCAGGTGCCCGGACTCGATGTTGCGGCGCAGCGCCGCGTGGTCCACCACGAAGCCGCGGGACAGGTTCAGGAACAGGCTGCCCGGCTTCATGGCCGTGAACTCGGCCTCGCCGAACAGGCCGCTGTTTCCCGGCCGCCCGTCCACGTGCAGGGTGACCGCGTCGGAGATCTCCAGCAGCTCGTCCATGGTGCCGCAGCGCTGCGCGTTGCCCAGGGCCAGCTTGTCCGCGGTGTCGTAGAAGTACACGGTCATGCCGAGGCTCTCGGCCAGCACCGAGAGCTGGCCGCCGATGTTGCCGTAGCCGATGATGCCCAGGCGGCGCCCGCGCACCTCGTGGCTGCCCGCGGCGGACTTGTCCCACAGTCCCGTGTGCATCTGGGCGTTCTTGTCGGTGAGCCGCCGGGTCAGGGCGATGATCTCGGCCAGGACCAGCTCGACCACGCTGCGGGTGTTCGAGAACGGGGCGTTGAACACGGCGATGCCGCGCTCGGACGCCGCGGCCAGGTCGATCTGGTTGACGCCGATGCAGAAGGCGCCGACCGCGAGCAGGCTGGGCGCCGCGCCCAGCACCCGCTCGGTGACGTTCGTGCCGGAGCGGATGCCGAGGACCTGGACGTCGCGGACCGCGGCGATCAGCTCGTCCTCGGTCAGGGCGCCGGCGCGCGTCTCCACCTGGTAGCCGGCCTTACTGAGCCGGGTGGCGGCGTCGGGGTGAATGTTCTCCAGCAGCAGGACACGGCCGTGCCCATCCGTGCGGTCCAGCGTCAACACCCTTCCCCTTCATCATGGTCAGCGGGGTGCGCGTGACGCCCGCCCGGGGCCGGTGCCGTCACCCGGCCAGCCACCCTAAGCAGCCTAATCGCCCCCCGGGGTGGACTGGCCAGGCCGGGGACGCGGGTCAGGTCAGGCGGGGAGGCGGGTCTGGCTCGGCGCCGGGACGGGGTCTGGTCAGGCCGGGGACGCGGCTGGGCCGGCGGCCTCCACGATGTCGGCGACGACGCAGGCGATGTTGTCCGGGCCGCCGCCGGAGTTGGCCAGGCCGATCAGCTCCCGCACCGCCGCCGCCGGCTCGGCCGCGGCGTGCAGGACCCGGTGGACGCCGCTGGACGGCACGACCGTGGTCAGCCCGTCCGAGCAGAGCAGGTACCGGTCACCGGGCCGGACGTCATGCAGCGACAGGTCCGGCACGGCCGCCTGGGTCCCGTCCAGGGCCCGTAGCAGCAGGGCCCGCTCCGGGTGCGAGAGGGCTTCCTCCGGGGTGAGCTGGCCCTGGTCGATCAGAGACTGCACGACGGTGTGATCGTGGGTGATCTGGAACAGCTCGCCGCCGCGCAGCAGGTGGGCCCGGGTGTCGCCGACGTGCACCAGCGCTAGCTGGAAACCCGACCACAGCATCGCGGTGAGCGTGGTCCCGCTGCCGCGCTGAGCCGGGCCGGCGTTGGCGATGTCCTGCACCGCCGCCTCGGCCTGCTCCACGGCCTGGGCCAGCGCGCTGAGGAGATCCGCGGGGCCGGTCACCCCGGGGCCGGGCACGTCCGCGCCGGTCACCCCGGGGCCGGTCACCCCGGGGCCGGTCACCCCGGGGCCGGTCACCCCCGGGCCCGGGCCGTGGGCCGCCGCGGGTGGGGGCAGGACGACCGGGCCAGGATCCCCCGCCGCAGGAGCGCCGGCGAACGCGGCTGGAGCCGGGCCCGGCTTCAGGGCTTCCAGGGGCTTCAGCGCGTCGATGGCGGCGGCGCTGGCCCGGTCCCCGGCCTGGCCCATCCCGTCCGCGACCGCGAGGAGCCGGTCGCTGGCGTAGGCGGAGTCCTGGTTGACCGGGCGGCTGAGGCCGATGTCGGAGGCGGCGGCGTAGCGGATGGCGAGAGCGGCGGCGGGTGGGGTCATCACGGTTCCCTTCGCGGACAGGTAGGTGGTGAGGAAGGTGGCGAGATCACGGCGGCTGGCCAGGTCGGCCTCGGCCTGGGCCCAGAACGCGGCCACCTCAGCGGCCGCGGCGGCCGGGGCCAGGTCGCACACCACCCGGATCCGGGCCAGCGGCATCCCCAGCCGGCGCAGCCAGGCCACGAGCCGGGCCCGGTCCAGCTGGCCCGGCTCGTACAGCCGGTAGCCGGAGACCGGATCGACCCGGGCCGGGGTCAGCAGGCCGAGCTCGTCGTACAGCCGCAGGGCCTTGGGTGACAGGCGGGAGGCCCGGGCGAACTCCCCGATCGTCAGCACCGCCGCATCACCCTTCCGCGGGTGTCCTCACGCGGCCGACCGGCCGGCGCCCGTCGTCCCGATGCTGAGGCTTCCCCCTGGGGCAAGGTCAACCCGGGCGAAGGGACAGGGTGGGTCAGGCTTCGGTGAGGCGGCGGGCGACGGTCGTGGCGTGGGCGGGGTCCAGGACGAGCGTGTAGTGGTTGGCCCCGGGCACGCTCTCCACCGACAGCCTCGGGGCCTGCGCCGTCCAGGAGTCGCAGAGTTCCGGCGGGAGCATCCCCGGCGGCTGGCCGAACATGCCCGCGGGCGCGGTGAGCAGCCGGACCGGGCGGGTCAGCCCGCGCAGCGCGGCGCCCAGCCGCTCGCTACTGCCCAGCAGTTCGCGGCCGTCGGTCCGGGCTGCCTGCTCGGACACCCGCGAGCGGAGCACTCCGTCCTCGCCGGTCAGGTCGTAGCGCAGGTAGTCCTCGAGGTAGCCGCTCCAGGCGTCCTTCATGGCCGGGTGGGCCCGCCAGAAGTCGAAGTACGCCTCGACGCTGGGGTACGTCTCGCGCAGCCGGGCCAGCGCCGGGCCCAGGCTCGCGTCCAGCAGCGCGTCCAGGTCCGCGCCGTCCGGGACCGGCAGCGGCAGCCCCCCGTCGACCAGCAGCATTCCTCCGAACACCCCCGGGTCCCGGTCGGCGGTGAGCAGCGCCAGGTAGGCCCCGAGCGAATGGCCGGCCAGCACCGGCTGCTCCAGGCCCAGGTGGGCGACGGTGGCCAGCACGTCCTCGATGTGCCGCCCGAATCCGTACGGGCCGGGCAGGTCCGCGCTGTGCCCGCGGCCGCGCAGGTCCACCGCGAACAGTGACCACTCAGTGGGCAGCGCCTCGGCGACCGGCTCCCAGGCCGCGGCGGACGCGGTGATGCCGTGCAAGGCCACCCCGTGGCGGGGGCCGCGGCCCCAGCGCAGCACCCGGAGGGTGCCGTCCGGCCGCGGTACGTCGAGCTCTGCGGGGTCTGTGTGCACGGCGCCTCTCGGTATGTGCGGTCCAGCCCGTTCCCGGGTCCTGCCGTTCCGGGACCACGGTACGTGCCACTTGCGGGAAGTTCACGGCCCGGCCGGGCCGCGCTCGCTACCGTGACAGCGCCGGCCCCGCCGCGGGCCAGGACCGGCCGGGGAGTGGGGTGGCTGGAAAGTGGGCGGCCAGGGAGTGGGACTGTGACTGCGTCGTTCGCGACCACCTTGCTCGGCTGGAAGCCCAGCGCCAAGCAGAACAAGCTCGGCTGGCCGCTGGTGCCCAACTGCGCGGACGTGGACAGCATCGAGTCGGTCCGGATCGCCGCCGGCGTGCTCGATGAGCTCGCGGTACCCCGCGGCACCGTCTCGGACGTCCCGAAAGACCCCGGCGGGCCGCTGGAGCAGGCCGTCTGCGACGACCTGGGCTGGGTCCTGCAGCGCCGAGACCCGCAGCGCGGCTGGCGGGTCGAGCGGGGCGCGGTCATCACCCGGTTCGACCAGTACGCCCACCTGAACGAGGTGCATGCACTGGTCCGCGCCAACCCTGAGCTGCGGGTCACGGTGGGCATGGACTACCTGATCAAGCCGGACGTGACCGTGTCGCTGGCCCGGGTGCGGACCGCGTCGGGCCTGCCGCCACTGCACGCGGCGGTGTCCTGCAAGTGGACCATCCGCTCCGACCGGGTGCAGAACATCCGGCACGAGTGCCTGCAGATGATCCGGCACCGGCGGGGCCGGCAGCCGCACCTGGTCACGGTCACCGCGGAGCCGCTCCCGACCCGGCTGGCGTCCATCGCCCGTGGCACGGGGGAGGTGGACGCGGTGTATCACATCGCGTACGACGCGTTGGGGGCCAGCGTGGCCAAGAACGCGAATCCCGAGCAGGCCGACGCCTGGCATGAGGTGACCGGGCAGCGCCGGGTGCTCAGCTATGAGCTGCTCACCGACACGCTGGCCTCATGGTGACGGCGTGGGACAAGCGAACTGACGGTGCCTGCGGGCACAATCGGCGGAAGATGAGGGCGGGAGGGCCGCGGTTGATGGGGCCCAGCGTGAGGGACACAGGATGAGGGGCGGACCGTGGACGAGCTGACCTCCCTGGAGATCTGCGCCGGGGCCGGCGGGCAGGCCCTCGGGCTGGAGCAAGCCGGGTTCACGCACGAGTCCGTGGTCGAGCTGGACGCCGCCGCCTGCGAGACGCTGCGCCGCAACCGGGGCGACGCGTGGAAGGTCATCGAAGACGACGTGGCCAACGTGGACGGCCGCGGGTTCGCGGGCGTCGATCTGTTTTCCGGCGGCGTGCCCTGCCCGCCGTTCTCCATCGCCGGCAAGCAGCTCGGCCGGGACGACGAGCGGGACCTGTTCCCGCAGGCGCTGCGCCTGGTCGGGGAGATCGGCCCGCGGGCGGTGCTGCTGGAGAACGTGCGGGGTCTCGCGGCCACCCGGTTCGACGGCTACCGGACCCAGGTCCTCGAGCAGCTGCACGACCTGGGCTACCAGACCTGGTGGGACGTGGTGCAGGCCAGCCAGCACGGGGTGCCCCAGCTGCGGCCCCGGTTCGTGCTGGTCGCGGTGAGGCAGCCGTGGGCCTCCTGGTTCCGGTGGCCCGAGGCGGCCGCCGGGCCGCCGCCCACGGTGGGCGGCATGCTGGCCGACCTGATGGGCGCGCGCGGCTGGCCGGGCACGGCGGACTGGGCGCGGGGCGCCCAGGGAATCGCCCCCACCATCGTCGGCGGCAGCAAGAAGCACGGCGGCCCGGACCTGGGCCCCACCCGGGCCCGCGAGGCGTGGAAAGGGCTCGGCGTGGACGGGCTGGGCATCGGCGATGAGGCGCCTGGTCCCTTGTTCCCGGCGGGCCAGCGGCCGAAGCTGACGGTCCGGATGGTCGCCCGGCTGCAGGGCTTCCCGGACTCATGGGAGTTCTCGGGGCGGAAGACCGCCGCGTACCGGCAGGTCGGCAACGCGTTCCCGCCGCCCGTGGCCCGGGCCCTCGGCGAGGCGATCCGGGACGCGCTCACCCACGCTTCGCCGGGGCCGGCCGAGGTGGGTCCGGCCGGGCCGGGGCACGCCGGGCCGGGCCCGGGCGACCCCGGTCACCACGCGAGCCCCAGCCCGGCGTGACGGCTCCCCGCCGAGGCGACCCCCAGGGATGTAACCTCCGGCTGCGGACGGGGAGCGGCGGGATAGGCCAGCCCTGCAGTCACGCCAGTCACATTGGCACCGGGGGCGGCCTCAGTGGAGGACCAGCATCGGCCCCGTCTCTCCTGGTGTGGCCAGTCGGTCATTAACTGTTCGATGTTTTGCCCGCCTGAGGGCAAAACATCGAACAGTAACCGATTGACGGGTTAGATGGCGGTGAAGCCGCCGTCTACGGGGATGACGGCGCCGTGAATGTTGGCGGCGTCGTCGCTGGCCAGGAACACGGCGGTCGCGCCGATCTGGGCTGGGGTGCTGTAGGCGCGGGACGGCAAGGTCGCGATCAACGGGTCCAGGAACTCCCGGTGGGCCTGGGTGATGTCGGTCAGCGTGGGGCCCGGGGCGATCGCGTTGACCCGGATGCCCGCCGGGCCGTACTCGGCGGCCAGGGCCCGGGTCAGCCCATGGACTGCGGACTTCGTGCTGCTGTACAGCGCGGCCTTGGCCATCCCGGTGGTCCCGTTGATCGAGCCCATGTTGATGATCACCCCGCCGCCGCGCTCGGTCATCCCCGGGACCAGGGCCGCGGCGAGCAGGATCGGCGCCTTGACGCTGACCGCGAGGGCCGCGTCGATCATGGCCTCTGTGGTGTCCGTGGTAGCGGTCTGGCCGACCAGGTAGGCCGCGTTGTTGACCAGGATGTCGATGGGGCCGCCCGCGAGTTCGGCCGCGCGGGCCGCCAGCCGGGTAATGGCGCCCGACCCTTCGGCCAGGTCGGCGGCGAGGAATCCGGCCGCGCCGCCCGCGCTGGTGATGGCCTCCACCACCCGGGCCCCGCGGGCCGCATCCCGGCCGTGCACAATCACGTGCGCGCCCGCGGCGGCCAGGGCCTGCGCGACGCCCTGGCCGATGCCGTTGGTGGACCCGGTGACCAGGGCGGTCCGCCCCTTGAGCTCAGCAGTCATGTCAGGTCTCCCGAAGATTGGACTGTATAGTTCAAACAGCCGGAACTGTACGGCCGAGAAAGTGGACCGTCAAGTCCAGTCGGCGGGTTGTGCGAGATTGGAGACCTGCCGTGGTGCGAGCGCAGGCCTGGCCGGTCCGGGCTCGCGCGGGCCAGGCGGCTTGGTCAGCCCGGCTGGTGCGGGCGGGTGTGGTGGGGCTGGATGCGGAGGACGGATGGGTACGACGCTGACCCGGAAGGGGCTGGCTACCCGGCAGCGGATCGTGGCCGGGGCGGCGGAGCTGTTCCGGGAGCGCGGGGTGGCGGGCACGTCACTGGACGACGTGTGCGAGACCACCAGCACCAGCAAGAGCCAGCTGTTCCACTACTTCCCGGACGGCCGCACCCAGCTGCTCGCCGCCGTGGCCCAGCACGAGGCGGACCGGGTGCTCGAGGACCAGCAGCCCGCGATCGACCAGCTGACCTCCTGGCAGGCCTGGCAGGCCTGGCGGGACCGGGTCGTCGAGCGCTACCGGGCCCAGGGGCAGTCCTGCCCGCTGGCCGTGCTCACCTCCCAGCTCGGGCCGGGGTCGCCGGAGCACCAGGAGGTGGTGGTCGGGCTCTTCCGCCGGTGGCAGCGAAAGATCGCCGACGGTATCCGCACTATGCAGGCGAGTGGCGACATCGAGTCTTCGATGGATGCGGACCGGCGGGCGGCCGCGCTGCTGGCCGGCCTCCAGGGCGGAGTGCTGATCATGCTGGCCACGGGCGAGATCGCGCACCTCGAAGTGGCCCTGGATGAGGGGATCGCGGCGTTGCGCGGGGTGCCGGGTGCGGCCCAGAACGGGGCCGGTGAGCCGGCCGACCAGGACAGGCGCGGTGCGCCGGCCGACCAGGACAGGCGCGGTGAGCCGGCCGACCAGGACGGGCGCGGTGGCTCTGCCGCCCTGGACGGGGGCGGGGCGTGAGCGGGCTGCGCTCGCGCATGCGGCGCTTCCTGCAGAAGCCCGGATCGGCCAGCCTGGGCAGCTACGAGGAACTCCTTCCCGGCATCGCCGGGCGGGAGGAGGCGCTGCGCGGGCTCGATAACGCCGGGCTGACCGCGGCGGCGGTCAAGGCCACGGACGACGCGGAGATCTGCGCGCTGGGCCGGGAGGCGGCCCGCCGCGCGCTGGGGGAGCGCCCGTTCGACGTCCAGCTGCTCGGCACGCTGGCCATGCTCTCCGGCCAGGTCGCCGAGATGGCGACGGGGGAGGGCAAGACGCTGTCCGGCGCGCTGGCCGCCGCCGGCTACGTCCGCCGCGGGCACCGCGTCCAGGTCATGTCGGTGAACGACTACCTGGCCCGGCGGGACGCGGAGTGGATGGGCCCGGTGTATGACCTGCTCGGGGTCAGCGTCGGCTGGGTCACCCAGGTGTCCACCCCGGATGAGCGGCGGCGGGCCTACGGCGCGGACGTCTGCTACGGGTCAGCCAGCGAGATCGGCTTCGACGTGCTCCGCGACCGGCTGGCCACCAGCGTGGCCGACCGGGTCACCACCGAGCCGGACGTGATCCTCATCGACGAGGCCGACTCGGTGCTGGTGGACGAGGCGCTGGTGCCCCTGGTGCTGGCCGGCTCGGCCGGGGCGGCCGATTCCGGGCGGGAGATGGCCGAGATCGCCGGGCGCCTGCTGCCCCGGCTGCACTACGAAGTGGACGACGAGCGCCGCAACGTGTTCCTTACCGACGCGGGCGCCCGCGTCGCGGAGCAGGCCCTGGGCGGGATCAACCTCTACGCCCAGCAGAACCTGGACATCCTCACCCAGCTCAACGTGGCGCTGCACGCCCGGGCCCTGCTCCAGCGGGACGTGGACTACATCGTCCGGGACGACCGGATCCAGCTGATCAGCGTCTCGCGCGGCCGGGTGGCCCGGCGGCAGCGCTGGCCGGACGGCCTGCACGCGGCGGTCGAGGCGAAGGAGGGACTGCGGGCCAGCGAGAGCGGCCAGATCCTGGACAGCATCACGATCCAGGCCCTGGTCCGGCGCTATCCGGTGGCCTGCGGGATGACCGGCACCGCGATAGCGGTGGGCGAGCAGCTGCGGGAGTTCTACGGGCTGGAGATCGCGGCCATCCCGCCGAACCTGCCCTGCGTCCGCGAGGACGAGCCAGACCGGCTCTACCAGACCGCGGCCGAGAAGGAAGACGCGGTCGTCAGCCAGGTGGCCGACACGCACGCGACCGGCCGCCCGGTCCTCATCGGCACGCTCGACGTGGCGGAGTCCGAGCGGCTCGCAGAGCGGATGAGCCAGGCCGGGCTATCCTGCGTCGTCCTCAACGCCAAGAACGACGCGCACGAGGCGGCGATCGTCGCCGAGGCCGGCGCGCTGGGAGCGATCACGGTCTCCACCCAGATGGCCGGCCGGGGCACCGACATCCGGCTCGGCGGCACGCGCAGCGACGGCGGTCAGGAGGACGGCAGCCAGGGAGACGGCAGTCACGAAGACCGGGACAAGGTGTCCGGGCTGGGTGGCCTGCTGGTGATCGGCATGGGGCGGCACGCCAGCAGCCGGCTGGACGACCAGCTCCGCGGCCGGTCCGGACGCCAGGGCGATCCGGGCGGCTCGGTGTTCTTCCTCAGCATGGAGGACGAGCTGATCACCACCTGCGTGCCGGAAGCCCCGCCGGTCCCCGACGAGGGGCCGGACGGCCGGGTGACCGACCCGAAGGCGTACTGGACGGTCGGCCACGCCCAGCGGGTGGCCGAGGGAGTGCACCTGCAGATCCACCGGGATACCTGGCGCTACAACACGCTCCTGGAGGACCAGCGGCGCACCGTGCTGAGACATCGCGACGAGCTGCTGCGGACGGATATCGCGCTGCGCACGCTGGCGGAGTCCTTCCCCGAGCGGGCCGCCGCGCTGCGCGAGAACGTCCCCGAGGACGTCCTCGTCGAGGCGGCCCGTCAGATCAGCCTGGCCCAGCTGGACCAGGCCTGGGCCGAGTACCTGGAGCAGGCCGCCGACCTGCGTGAGGGCATCAACCTGCGGGCACTCGGGCACGGCCCGAATCCGTTCGGCGCGTCGCTCAACCCGGTTGAGGAGTACAACCGGGAGATGACCCGGCTGTTCAGCCAGTTCCGCGACGACGTCACCGCACTGACCGGGCACGCCTTCCAGACCATCACGATCACCGCGGACGGGGCCGACCTGGCCGCCGGCGGGCTGGCCCGGCCCAGCGCCACCTGGACCTACGTGGTGCAGGACAACCCGTTCGGGACCGACTTCGGCCGCGCGGTGAAGTCGATCAGCCGCCTGCTCGGCCGGCACTGATCCAGCCGGGCACTGATCAGCCGGCACTGATCAGGCAGCACTGATCAGGCAGCACCGATCAGGCAGCACCGAGCAGCTTCGCGGCGCAGTCGCGGACGTCATCCAGCAGGACCGGCACCCGGGCGCTGGTCAGGCCCGGGTTCACGATGCAGGCGCGCAGCGCGAAGACGCCGTCCACGGTGGTGCCCGCCAGGAATGTCCGGCCGCCCAGCTGGACGGCCTTGAGCACGGCCTGGTTGTGCTCATCGAGCCGGTCCGGGTCCATCCCGCCGGGCCGGTGCCGGAAGCAGACCACGCTGAGCCCGCTGGCCAGCAGCTCGAAATCCGCCGCCCCCTCGGCCGCGCGGCGCAATTCCGCCGCCGTGGCCAGGTCGGCGGCGATCAGCCGCCGGTAGCCGTCCCGGCCCAGGTGGCGCAGTTGCATCCAGACCTTGAGCGCCCGGAACGGGCGGGTCTGCTCGAGCCCGTACTCCGAGAACCACACCGGGCCGCCCGGGCCGTCCTCGTCCCCATCGGTCCGCAGGTACGCCGGCACCAGGGTGAACGTGTCGCGGGCCAGGCCACCGTCCCGGATCAGCACCAGGCCGGCGTCCACCGGCGCGTACAGCCACTTGTGCGCGTCGACCGCCAGGCTGTCCGCCCGGGCCAGGCCGTCGCGGGCGGTCTCGAACCCGTCCAGCAGCAGGACCGGCGGGGCCCCGTATGCCCCGTCCACGTGCAGCCACAGGGCGTGCCGGTCGCAGACATCGGCGATCTCGGAGAGCGGGTCGATCGCGCCCGTGTTGGTGGTGCCCGCGGTGGCTACCACCGCGACGGCGAGTTTCCCCGCGTCCCGGTCGGCCAGCACCAGCCGCTCGAGCTCGCCCGGCCGCATCCGGTGCTCCCGGTCGCAGGGCACCACCCGGATGCTGGCCGAGCCGAGGCCGAGTACCTCGGCGGCCTTGGTGACGCAGCTGTGGCTCTCGGTGCCCGCGTAGAGCACCAGCCGGCCCGCCAGGCCGGCCAGCCCGTCCCGGCGGTCGTCGGTGCCGGCCCGGGCCGCGGCCCGGTGCCGGGCCACCGCGAGCGCGGTCAGCGTGGCGGCGGAGCCGCCGCTGACCAGCTGGCCGGAGTACCCGGCGGGCCAGCCGAGCAGACCGGCGAGCCAGCGGATGACCTGATGCTCCAGGTGCACGGCGGCGTGATTGCCGCCCGCCACGCTGGGATCCATGGCTGCGGCGAGCGCCTCGGCCAGCACCCCGAGCGGATGCGGGGGCGAGTTGACCCAGGCCGCGAAGCCCGGGTGCCCGTTACCGAACGGGTACGGCGCGATGTGCGCGGCGAACTCCGCGAGCACCGCGCCGGGGGGCTCGCCCTGCTCGGCCCACTCGGCGGCGCGCATGGCCTCGACCAGGCCGCGGGGCGGCGGCTGGTGGGCCGGCCCGTCCGGCAGGCCGGTCAGGTAGTCGGCGACCAGGTCGGCCACCTGGTGGCTGACCTGGCGGATCTGCGCCGCGTCCCAGAACGTGGGAATTCCCGGGGCCGGGACGCTCCGATCCGAAGTGCCCGGGAGCGTTTCGTTAGGGCCCGGGAGCAGTCCGCCGGGGCCCGGGAGCGGTTCGCTCGGGCCAGGTATGCCCGGGACCGGGGCGGTCATTCCCGGGGGGCGAGCCGGTGCAGCACCTCGGGGACGGGGCCCGGATGGACCACGCCGAGCCGCTGGGTGGCCCTGGTCATCGCCACGTACAGGTCGCTCAGGCCGCGCGGGGACTCGCCCAGGATCTGGGCCGGGTCGGCGATCAGCACCGAGTCGAACTCCAGCCCCTTGGCCTGGCTGACGGTCAGCACCACGACCTGCTCGTCCAGGTCCGGGCCCTCCTGCCCGGCCGCGCCGTCCGGACCGGCGCCGGGACTTGCGCCGTTCACGCCGGGGCCGCCGGGGCGGTAGCCGTTCGCGCCGGCCCGCAGGGCGGCGGCCACGGCCTCGGTGACCTCGCCGAGCCAGGGCCGGCGGGACCAGCACGGCGACGTTGCCGCCCGCCAGCCTCCGCTGCCTCGAGGACCGCGGCCGCGGCCAGCTGGTCGGCCAGCTCGTCCGCCTTGACCTCCTGCCGCCACGGCGTGGTCCCCGTCTCCCGCACCGACATGGGCATGTCGACGTCCGCGTCGATCTTGGCCAGCACGTCCGCGGCCACGGCCATGATCTCCGCCGGGGTCCGGTAGTTGATGGTCAGCCGGTCCAGCCGCCACCGGTTGCCCAGGTGCGGGGTCAGCACCTGGTCCCAGGACGTCGCGCTGGCCGGGTTGGAGGACTGGGCGATGTCACCCGCGATCGTCATGGACCGGCTCGGGCAGCGGCGCATCAGCATCCGCCAGGCCATCTCCGATAGCTCCTGGGCCTCATCCACCACGATGTGCCCGAACGCCCAGGTCCGGTCGGCCGCGGCCCGTTCCGCGGTGGTCAGGTAGCTCAGCTCCTCGTGCCGCCCGGCCAGCCGGTCCGCGTTGAGCAGGTCGTAGGCCATCAGGATTTCCGGGTCGTCCTCCAGGTCACGGGAGACGATGTCCAGCACCCCCTGGGCGTAGGCGACCTCCCGCTGGCGCTCCAGGCGGGCCCGCTTGCGGGCCGCCCGGTCGTCCTCGCCGAGCAGTTCGGCCGCCTCATCGAGCAGCGGCACGTCGGCGGGTGTCCAGCCGCCGCGGGGATCGCGGCGGAGCAGGTCCCGCTCGGCCGCGGGCAGCCGGGGCGCGGCCGCGGCCAGCCGGCGCGGCGAGGCGAACAGGTCATCCAGCAGCCGCTGCGGGGTCAGCACCGGCCACAGCCGGGTGATCGCGGCCCGAACCTGCGGATTCTCGCGCAGTTCGGCGCGGATGTCCTCGGTGTCGGCCGCGCCCAGCACGGTGCTGTCGGTGGCCGGGACCTCCTCGCCGAGGATCTCGGCGACCAGCTTGTCGGCGTCGCGCAGGCCGGCGGTGAACTTGCTGGTGACCTGCTGGACCAGGGCATTCATGATCTCCCGGACGAAGATCGGCCGGGCCTGGTTGTGCGGCCGGCGGGATCGCCGGGCGCGTTCCCGGGCCCGCTGCACGGTCTTGCGGTCCAGCCGCAGGACCTCACGCTCGAACGTGATCTCCAGCGGCTCGGCGGGCAGCTCTTCCCGGTCCCGCACCGCGGCGGCGAGCACGCCGGCCATCGCGTGCCGGCCCTTGATCTCCGCGGTCTCCAGCGATTCCTCCCGCCGGGCGCTGATCCCCGGGTACAGGTCGCTGATGGTGGACATCACCACCCCGGTCTCGCCGAGCGAGGGCAGCACGTGCCCGATGTAGCGGAGGAAGGTCGGGTTCGGCCCGACGATCAGCACACCCCGCCGGGACAGCTGCTCCCGGTAGGTGTACAGCAGGTAGGCGGCCCGGTGCAGCGCCACCGCGGTCTTGCCGGTGCCCGGTGCGCCCTGGACGACCGTCACCCCGTTGTGCGGCGAGCGGATGATCAGGTCCTGCTCGGCCTGGATGGTTTCCACGATGTCCGCCATCCGGCCCGTCCGGGTGGCGGACAGCGCCGCGATCAGGGCCGCCTCACCGGTCAGCCCGGCGTGCCCGGCGGCCCGCTCCTGGCCGGCCTCGCCGTCGGGACCGATGTCGAGGACCTCGTCATCCACCCCGGTCACCTTGCGCTGGCGGGTGCGGATATGCCGGCGCCGCAGCACGCCCTCGGGCGTGAAAGCGGTGGCGATATAGAACGGGCGGGCCGCGGGTGCGCGCCAGTCCACCAGCAGTGCCTCGTAATCGGAGGTGTCATCGAGAATGCCCATCCGGCCGATATAGCGCCGGTCGCCCTCGGCCAGATCCAGCCGGCCAAAGCACAGCCCGTTCTCGGCCGCATCCAGCTGGGTGATCCGCTGGGAGTACATCTCCACGAAAGCGTCACGTTCTGACCTGGCCGCGGGCGTGCCGCCGGTCTCCAGCAAAACCTTGGACAACCGGCCTGACGCCCGGTCCCGGAGGTTGTCGAGCCTGCCATAGAGCATGGAGATGTATTCCTGCTCTTGGTCAGTATCTCCGTTTGACAACCGGACTCCTTTTACCTTATAATGCGGCCAATTCGGGCCCCATTAAAGCCGTCTAGATTGAAACTCTAGGCGATTTTCCTTTCTTCCCGGCGCGGGGGCCAGGCCCGGGAACTCAGCTGGGCCTTATACCAGTTCGGGCCGGAGCAGGTCCATCAGCAGGCCGTCGTGGAACCGCCCGTCCGGGCCGCGCTCATACTGGCGCAGCACGCCCACCCGGCGGAAACCCACCTTCTCGTAGCAGCGGATGGCCCGGTGGTTGGCGGCCGCCGGGTCGATGGTCAGCCGGTGGTGCCCGCGCTGCCCGCACAGGAACCTGGCCAGCAGGGCCACCGCCTCGGTGCCGAGGCCCTGTCCCTGGCCGCGGGCGCCCAGGTAGATGTCGATACCGGCATGACGGTACATCGGGTCATTCTCCTCGTGATACTGGATCCCGCCAATGACCTGGCCGGCGGCCTCGACCACGAGCAGCACGCTCTCGTCGTCCCCCCGCAGGCTGGCCGCGACCACGCTGGCCGGCTCCGGGTCGCCCCACCAGCAGGCCACCTCCGGCTCGGCCAGGATCGCGGACAGGACCGGCGCGTCCCGCTCGTCCCCGGGACGGAGCCGGACCCGCGGGCCGGCCAGTTCGGGCCGCGGCGGCCGGTCGTGGCCATCTGCAGTGGTCATCGTTCCGCCCGCCCCTCCCTGGCGCTGCCCGGCCCGCCCGCCTGCCCGGCCCGCCCGCCTGCGCGCACGCCTGCCCGGCAGTATCCCGGCCGCTGCTGACATCTTCCCCCGGCGGGCATGGCCCCAGGCCGTCCGGGGAAGGGCGCAGGTGAGACGGTCTGCAGGGGAGCGTCGTATCGGGGAGCGCGGTCCGGTGCAGCAGCCAGGGCAGGATGAGCCGGCGCCAACGGCGCACTGGGTACTGCACGTGGATCTGGACCAGTTCATCGCCGCGGTCGAGGTTCTCCGGCATCCTGAGCTGCGCGGCCGCCCGGTCGTGGTCGGCGGGGACGGCGACCCGGCCAAGCGCGGCGTGGTCAGCACCGCCTCCTACGAGGCACGCCAGTACGGGGTGCACTCCGGCCTGCCGCTGCGGACCGCGGCGCGCCGTTGTCCCGATGCCGTGTTCCTCCCGGTGGACCGGGAGGAGTACGAGGCGGCGTCGGCCACGGTCATGGCGACGCTGCGCGGGTTCGGCGCGGTCACCGAGGTGATGGGCTGGGACGAGGCGTTCGTGGCCGTGGAGACCGATGACCCGGAAGGGTTCGCGCGGGAGATCGCGGCCGGGATCCGCGCCGCGACCGAGCTCGACGCCACGGTCGGGATCGGGCAGAACAAGCTGCAGGCCAAGCTGGCGACCGGCTTCGGCAAGCCCGCCGGGGTGTTCCGGCTGACCCACGAGACCTGGTTCGACGTGCTGGGCGGCCGTCCCACGGACGCGCTGTGGGGGATCGGGGTCAAGACCGCGCGGAAGCTGGCCGCGCTCGGCATCGAGACCGTCCATGACCTGGCCCGGGCCGACCCGGACGCGCTGGCCGCGGAGTTCGGCCCCGCGACCGGGCCGTGGCTGGTCCGGCTGGCCCGGGGGGAGGACCACTCGCCGGTGACCAGTGCCCCGTACCTGCCGCGGTCCCGGGGCCGGGAGGTCACCTTCCAGGTCAACCTGGACGACTGGGAACAGGTCCGGGCCGAGGTGGTCCGGCTGGCGGAGCGGGTCACCGCCGATGTGGTGCAGGAGGAGCGGCCCGCGGTGCGGGTGGTGGTCAAGGTCCGCTACGCCCCGTTCTTCACCTCCAGTCACTCCCGGGCCCTGCCGGGCCCGACGTCCGACGCGGGCGCCATCCGGGAGGCGGCGCTCGCCGCGCTGGAGCGGTTCACCGACCGGCGCCCGGTCCGGCTGCTGGGGGTCCGGGCCGAGTTTGCCGACTGAGCCCCCCCGGCCCGCACCTGAGAGCCTCAGCTTTTCCGGGGGCTCCTGGCCGCCAGGATGATCTGGGTGGCGTCATACCGGCTCAGCCCGAGCTTGCGGGCAATCTCGTCCGGGCGCAGCCCCTGCTGGTTGTAGAGGACCGCCAGCCGGCGCTGTGACGCCGTCCCCGGAAGCCGTGGCGGCCTGGGGGCCGGGGCGGGCTGGGGCCTCGCGGCCCTGGCTGGCGCGGCCTTGGCCGGGCCGGGCGCCGCCGGGCGGGCGGTCTCCGGCTGGCCAGGGGCTGACTCGGGCTGGCCGAAGGTGCCGCGCCGCTGGTCGTGATACTTCCCCCGGGCCAGGTCGGCCTGGGTGTCGTCGTCCAGCAGCATGTACTGCTCGGCCGACTTGTTGACCCCCACGGCCACCATGGTCAGGCCCTTGAGGTTCTTCGCCTGGCACTCAGGCTTCATGCAGTAGTCGTATTTCCTGGCCCGCTCAGGATGCAGGTCATCCCCGCAGGTGATGCACTTCGTCATGTTCGTTTCAGCTCTAGACATCCGTTAGGTAAAACCGCGGGCTGGACCGTGATGTTCCGCCGCCGCCGGTAGCGTGGGGCAGGATCCGAGGCGGGCGGGACGGGGAGGATACGTGACCGACGGGAACCCGGCCGGGGCGGAAACCCCCCGCGAACTGCTCGACCTCATGCCGTTCGCGGTGACCCTGGGCATCGAGCTCGACGCGGCCTCCGCCGGGGAGGTCCGGGGGCACCTGGCCTGGTCACCGGAGCAGTGCACGGCCGGCGGCATCCTGCACGGTGGCGTGCTGATGTCGCTGGCGGACAGCCTGGGCGGGATCTGCGCCCACCTGAACCTGCCGCCGGGCGCCCGGACCGCCACCATCAGCTCCAGCAGCGTGTTCCTCCGCGGCATCCAGGCCGGGGTGGTCACGGCCGTGGCGCGGCCGCTGCACGCCGGGCGGGCCGTGATCGTGGTCCAGACGGACCTGACCGACGACGCCGGCAACCTCGCGGCCCAGGTCACCCAGACGCAGGCGGTCCGGGCCGGGGCACCCGGGTAACGAGCCGCGCAACGCTATTTAGCGTCGGACTGGTGGCCCACGGCGGCCTTCCGCTTGTCCGGCGCGGCATCCGGATGATCTGGCCGGTCATGGAGGCCGGACAGGAAGTCCTCGATCCGGGATTTGAACCGGATGACCGGCTGGCGGACCCGCCGTTCCCGGCGGGCGGCCCGGGCGCGCTTATGCGGGCGGCGCTGGTAGCGCCACCGGGCCCACGGGGAGCCAGGCCGGGCCAGCCGGATGGCGCCCACGATGAGCACCGGAAACAGGAACAAGCCGAACAGGCCCGTCCATATCTTCCCCTTGAGCACCGTGATCGCGGCCAGGCTGAACGTGACCACGACGCTGATCGACAGGGAGGTGACCGCCTCCCAGCTATCTCCGTGCTGGCCGGTGGGCGCGATCGACGGGACGATTCCCAGCAGCAGCAGCACGGTCACCCCGGCGGCCACGAACACCGCGTCCACGGATAGCCGCCCGGCGCTCGTCCAGTACACGTCCCGCAGGTGCAGGATCAGCGCGAACTCGTCCAGGACCAGGGCGGCCCCGAGCCCGAACAGCGCGGCCGCGCCGGACCGCCAGTTCAGCGAGTCGCCCAGGGGCGCGATGCCGGTGACCCCGCCGATGAACATGAATACGACCCCGAACACCATGTGGTGCACGTGAAGGTTGCCGGGAGTGACGTTGCCGGGCCACCAGCGGACCTGCGCGCGGATCAGCCGCACCGAGAGCCGGATGAACCCGAACCCGGCCACGAACGCGCAGAAGAAGCAGAACAGCGGCAGCCGCCCCGTCTGCACGATGTCGTTACTGAACCAGCTGGACATGTTGCCCCCACCAGCCGGGCCGTCGTTGGGTTAGCGCGCACTGCATAGTAGCCAGCCACGGCGCTCGCACACGCTGCTTTCAGCCTGCTCACCTGGGACCATCGGTAAACGCGCTCCCCGTGGCCCGCCTCGCGTCGCCCCAGGCGGGAGGCGGCTTGGCTGGAGTCCGGGTCACAGGGCCGCGGCCGTCCTCATCGCGGCCGCCGCCGCCCGCAGGCTCCGCCGCCGGCCGGCCGGGAGCTGACCCGGGCGGCGCAGAAATGGGTTGGCGCAGGACCGGCTGAGGCCGGACACTAGTCCTATGCGTGGTCGCCTGAGTGCCGTGCTGGACGGAGCGGGCTGGTCAGTGGGTCTGGCCGCCGCGCTGTTCGCGTTTGCCCTGCTCTTCGTGGCGCTGGACTCCCAGTCACCCGAGATCGTCCTCTGGACGGGCCACCATGTGGTCGCTACCGAGCAACACGGCCTGGCGACGTTCCGGTGGCAGGGCCAGGGCTACACGGTCGATGTGCCCGGATTTGGGTCTGGCAAGAAGGTGGACATCTATTTCAATCCCGGCGATCCGTCCGGTGCCATGGCCGACAACGTGCCTGACCGGGTGTTCGCCGGGCTGCTCGTGGGTGGGCCGGTGATCGTCGGGGTGGCCGTGCTCGTGGCTGGCCTGACCCGGAAGCGGCGGTGGGCGCGCCGCCAGAGCCGCCGGGCCGCGTCCTACGGGAGCGGCCTGGACCCGGATTTCGTCGCCAGGCAGTTGAAGGCGCATCGGGGCGACCGGCCGTGAGCCTTGGCCAGGCAGTGTGGACCGGGCCGTCCTACCTGGCGCCGGCGGCCTCGTCGCGGGTGAAGCGGAACACGGTCTTGTAGCTGCGGTCCTCGCCATGGGCGAGCCAGATCATGGAGCCGTCCTCGCGGGCGGCCGCATCGCCGGCCACGTGATGGGTGGAGGGTTCCAGCCCGACCGCGTAGCTGCCCTCGCGCAGGTTCAGCCACTCGAAGAAGGCCGGGAACCCGGCCGGATCGTAGTCCAGCTCGAAGGCGCGCCGCCGGGCGGCGTTGGCCACCCGGACCCGCTGCCGGCCGTCCGGGTCCGGGGTGAGCGCGTGCTCGTACACCTGCTCCACGAACCCGGCCTGCGGGCCCGGGAAAACCAGGTGCGAGACTCCCTGCTCGGCCACGCTGTCGCTGCGCCAGAGGGTCTGCGCGATCGGGGCGTCGAACGTGCTGCCCTCATCCAGCAGCGGCCAGCCCACGTTGATGTGGTACAGGAACATGTGCGGGGTCAGGTCGAAGCCCGCGTTGCGGACCCGGTCGGTGAGCCGGATCTCGGTGCCGCCCAGGTCGGCCTCGATCCGCCGGTGCAGCACCAGGTTCTCCGCGAAGATCGCGGCCTGGTGGATCTCGCCCTCGGCCCACAGCACGCAGCGGCCGGAGTCCCAGACCTCGCCGTAGCCGGTGAGCCGGGCCGGGATGTTGGCCACCCGGCCGTGCAGCCCGTGCCGGACGTGCAGCCGCGGCGGATAGTGGTACTCCTTGGAGCCGACCTCGCCGCCGAACAGCGTGTGGTCCAGCCCGGCCGTGACCACCAGCCCGGACATGCTGCGCAGCCAGGACAGCCCGTCCTCGTCGTGGTGCTCGTGCAGCCCGGGGTGGCGGAATCCGGTGGCGGACCGCCAGCCGACGGACAGGTCGTCGAACTCGGCCAGGCCGATGTCCATGGCCCGGTCGACCAGCACGTCGAAGCGCAGGCCCCCGCCGGTGCGGAACTCCAGCACCCGGATCCCGCGCTCGCTGCCGTCGTCCAGCACCACGGCCCGCACGCCGCCCGCGGCGGCCAGGTCACCGGTGACCCGTTCGAGGGCGGAACGCCCAGGCCCGGACCGTCCGCCGGACGTGCTTGCGGTTGTCACGACATCACCCACCCTCCGTTGACTTCGATCGTCTGGCCGGTGACGAACGAGGCATCCGGGCCGGCCAGGAAGGACACCACCGCGGCAAGCTCGTCCGGCGTGCCGCGGCGCTTCAGCGACTGCTGATCCAGGACGTACTGGTTGTACGCGGCCGGGTCATCGTAGATCTGCTCAGCCGCGGTCGGGAACGCGCCCGGGGATACCGCGTTGACCCGGATGCCGGATGGGCCGAGCTCGCGGGCCAGGGCCCGGGTCAGCGCCGTGGCGGCCCCCTTGGTCGCCACGTAGGACGCCAGGTTGGCCCAGCCGCCGTGCATGGTGATCGACGCGATGCTGATGATCGCGCCCGCGCCGGCGGCCTGCATCTGCCGGGCCGCCGACTGCGCGCAGAGCCAGTAGCCGCGCTGGTTGACCGCGTGCACATCGTCGTACTGCTGGACCCCGACGTCCAGGAACGGCGTGGCCGGGTAGATGGCCGCGTTGTTGACCAGGACGGCCGCCGGGCCGGGGCCGGCCGCCACCGCGTCGAAGAAGCCGGCGACCGCGGCCGCGTCACGCAAGTCCACCGGCCAGGCGTGCGCGGTGCCGCCCTCCGCCTCGACCGCCTTGCGGGTCTCGCCCAGCCCCGGGCCGTCGACGTCGGTCACCGCGACCACGTGCCCGTCGGCGGCGAGCCGCCGCGCTATGGCCCGGCCGAGCGAGCCGCCCGCCCCCGTCACCACCGCCACCGTCACACCGGTCTCCTGTCCGCGCCACCTCGGCGTGCCGGGCCCGCGTCCGCGATGCCGGGGCGGGGCCTGGCCCGGCTTTCCGGGGCCGCCGGGCCGCCGGCCTGCCCGGCCCCCGCCGCCGCGAACAGCTCGTTGACCCGCCGGACCAGCCCGGCGTGCGGCTCCCCGGCCAGCAACCCCTCGCGCAGCACGGCCGAGGCCGCGGCCTGGAACTCCGGATAGCCCGCGAACCGCGGCCGCACCCATGCCTGCTCGACGGTGGCGCGGGCGGCCCGGTAGAACCCGCCGCCCGCGGCGTCGGCCCCCGGGTGCTCCCACGCCTGCCGCGCCGAGCTCTGCCCGCCTAGCTCAGCGCAGAGACCGACCTGGACCCTGTCCGAGAGCAGGGTCCTGATCAGGGCCGCGGCCGCGCCGAGCTCGACGGCGGAGCGGGTGATGGCCAGGCCGGTGCCGCCAAGCACGCTGCCGATCCCGCCGGGGCCCGCCGGGGCGTCGAACGCCGCCAGCCGGGATGACCCGGGCTCGCCTGCCAACGGGCGCTGGTAGGTCACGTACCCGTAGACCAGCGGGCAATAGGCGGGGCCGTCGCTGGCCGCCATCGCGTCGAGTACGCCGATCGGATTGCGCTGGGACAGCTCACGGTCGGCGTGGGCCAGCAGGTCCGCCATGATCGCGAGCGCGGCCGTGCCAGCCACCTCGTTCACAAACGGTCCGTTCCCGGCCCCTGACCCTGCCGCGGCTGGCCCTTCCCCGGCTGGTGCCGCCGCCGGCGCAGATCCGGCCGCCACGCAGATCGCGCTGAACATCAGCAGCGCGTGCGGCCCGCCCAGGCACAGCGTGGTCGGATAGGCCCGGGCCGCCCGGACGGCCTGGTCCCAGCCGGCGGGCCGCGCGTCCATCAGGTCGGGCCGGGCCATCGCGACCTGGGCGGCGGCGTCGAGCGGCAGCGCCCACGGCCGGCCGTCCAGCACGTAGCTGTCGTACGACGCGCCGACCGACGCCGAGCGCCAGGCGGACAGCTCCGGCTCGCTGAACACCTCATCCAGCGGCAGCAGGGCGCCATCGCGGATCGCCTCGCCGAGCCCGGGATGGTCCACGACCAGCAGGTCGTAGTCGTCGGCCAGGGTGCGCAGCGGCCGGGACTCGAACCCCTCCAGCGGCTGCCGCTGCCAGCGGACCGACACGTCCGGTTCCAGCGTGCCGGCCAGCGCGTCCAGCACCAGGTAGCCGCGCGGGTGGTCCCAGGTCAGCCCGGTCAGCCGGACCGTCATGAGACGTCCTCCGGCCGGGTCACTCCGTGGGGGGCACGGGCCGCTTCCGGCTCGCTGACCCCTGCGGGCGCGCTGTCCACCGGGAGCTCACCGGCCGGGGGAGCGCCGCCGGCCGCCTCGGGCGCGGTGACCACGCCCCCCGCGGCCAGCCGGTCCACCGACTCACCGTCGTAGCCCAGCTCGCCGAGGATCTCCCGGGTCTGCTCGCCCGTCAGCGGCGCGCCGCGGTACACCCCTGGCGGGGTGGCGCTGAAGCGGTACGGGAAGCCGGGGGTGGTGACCCGCCCCTCGGTCGGGTGGTCGTAACTGACCAGCGAGCCGTTGTGCTGCACCTGCGGGTCGGCCACCACATCCGCGTAGTCGTAGACCGGGCCCGCCCAGATGCCGCGGGCGTCGAACTCGGCCAGCCACGCGGCGGTGCTGCGCTCCGGCAGCCGGGCCCGGACCAGCGCGGTGATCTCGTCGCGCCGGATGTGCCCGTCCACGTCGTCGTCCATCCCGGCGAACTCCGGGATGCCGAGGAGCTCCCCGAGCGGGGCCAGGGGCGGGAAGGCCAGCGCCAGGTACCCGTCCGCGGTCGCGAACGTGCCGTACGGCGCCCGGATATAGGTGTGCCCGTGCACCTCGGCGCCGCGGTGCTGGGCGACCCCGCCCACGGTGTAGATCGCCAGTTCCTGGGCCTGCACGGCGATCGCGGAGTCCAGCATGTTGACCGTGACCAGCTGTCCCTCCCCGGTGCGCTCCCGGTGCAGCAGCCCGGCCAGCGCCCCCTCGAACGCGCCGTACCCGGTGATCGCGTCCACCGCGTAGGTGCCCGCGGGCGCGGGCGGGTCCGAGGCGCGGCCCACGTTGAGCATGGCCCCGCTCATGGCCTGCAGCAGCATGTCCTGGCCCGGCCGGTTCACGTACGGGCCGCTCTCGCCGTATCCGGAGATCGACACGTACACGATGTCCGGGCGCACGGCCCGGATGCAGTCATAGTCCAGGCCGAGCCGCTCGGCCACCCCCGGGCGGTAGTTCTGCAGGAACACCTCGCTGCGCCGGGCCAGCTCCAGCACGATCTGCCGGCCCTCGGGCGACTTCAGGTTGACCGCGAGGCTGCGCTTGTTCCGGTTCAGCGACAGGAACGACGCGTTGATCTGGTGCCCGGCCGCACCCCCGGCCGGGGTGTGCCGCTGCCACTCGCCGCTGACCGGCTCGACCTTGACCACGTCCGCGCCCAGGTCACCGAGGCGCATCGCCGCCAGCGGCCCGGCCATGGCGATGGTCAGGTCGATGACCCGGTAGCCGGACAGGATCCCCATCTGCTCTCCTTAGCGGGCCGTAACGTTGGCCGGACCGGGACATCCGCGGGACCGTGCCTCAGCGGGCCCGGAACACTTATCTGGCCCGGAACGCTGGTCTGGCCCGGAACGCTGGTCTGCCCCGGAACACTTATCTGCCCCGGAACACGGGCGGTCGGCGCTCGGCGAAGGCGGCCCGGCCCTCCGCGGCGTCCTCGGTGGCGAAGCAGATCGTCTGCAGCTGGCGCTCGTAGTCGATGGCCCGGCCGAGCGGCATCTCGAACGCGGCCCGCAGGGTCCGCTTCGCGGTCTGCGCGGCGAGCGGGGCGCGGCTGGCGATGATGGCCGCCAGTTCCCAGGCCCGGCCGTGCAGCTTGCCGGCGGGCAGCACCTCGCTGACCAGGCCCCAGCGCAGTGCGGTCGCGCTGTCGATGGGGTCGCCGGTGAGGACCATGACCGCGGCGTTGCCCGGGCCGACGCTGTGCGCGAGCAGCGGGGATATCCCGCCGCCGCCGATCCAGCCCAGCTTGATCTCCGGGGCGGCGAACGTGGCCGGCTCGGCGGCAAGCCGGATGTCGCAGGCCAGGGCCAGTTCCAGGCCGCCGCCGAGGGCGTAGCCGTTCACCGCGGCGATGACCGGCTGGTGCAGCAACCGGATCGTGTCGCAGTAGTCCGGGCGGTTGCCGAACTGCCATGGGGTCGCATAGTCGTCCAGCCCGGCGATGTCGCTCCCGGCGCAGAACGCCCGCCCGGTGCCGGTCAGGACGACCGCGCGCACCTCCGGCTCCTCGTTCAGGTGGGTGACGTGGCTCATCAGCGCCGCGGTCATCGACGGCGTGAACGCGTTGAGCTTGGCGGGCCGGTCGATGGTGAGCACGGCGACCTCGTCGCGTATGTCCAGCCGCACCCGGCCGGGGTCAGGGGTCATGGTGTTCCTGCTCCTTCCGCGTTCTGCTCGCGTACCAGATCCGCGCGGGCGCCCTCGACGATCTCGCGCATCGCCTCTTCCGCCTTGCGGTGATGGCCGCGCTGGATGGCCCCGGCCACCCGCTGGTGGGCGGGCAGCGTCTCGCGGTTGTGCGCGACCGAGTGGGTGTGCAGCGGACGGATCGCGCCGAGCGCCACGCTGACCACGTCGTGGATGTACAGCAGCAAGTCGTTGTGGCAGGCCTCGAACACGGCCCGGTGGAAGGCCAGGTCGGCGGCGATGAACTCATCCGGCGTCTCGACCGTCGCCCACAGCGCGGCCATCGAGGCGGCGATCACACCGCGCTGGGCCGCACTGGCCGACTCCGCGGCCAGCCGGGCCGCGCCCGGCTCCAGCGCGACGCGCAGGTCGGCCAGCGCCCGGATGTCAGCCGGGCTGGCGTCCTCGGAGTAGCGCCACCGCAGCACGTCAGGATCGAGAAGGTTCCACGACTCCCGCGGCCGCACCCGGGTCCCGGCGCTGGTGCGGCTCTCCAGCAGTCCCTTGCCGGCCAGCACCTTCACCCCCTCGCGCAGCGCCGAGCGGCCCACCTCAAACCGGCCGACCAGTTCCTCCTCGGTGGGCACGGGGCTGCCGGGGCCGAGCTCACCGCGCACGATCGCCGCCCCCAGCGCGTGCACCACCTGGGCGTGCCGGGCCTGGCCGGGGTATGCGGCGGTCACGGGCGGCGCTCCCTTCCGTGGGCGTTCCTGGGCGGCGTTCCCGGCGGGTTCCTGGGCGGGCGTCCCTGCGGGCGTTCCTGGCCAGGCGTCCCTGGCCGGGGCTCCCGACCGGGCGGTCCCTGGTCGAAGGCCGTCCCGGTCAGGGTCCTGGCCCGGCCGACGTTACGGTCCCCGGCCCGGGACGTCAACATGTTCATCAGATGAAGTCTCTCGTTAGTCTGATGAACCGTTGACCCGCCGACCCTCCGCCGTACACTGCCCGGAGGGCGGGCCGGGCGGGCCGCGGGACCGGGCGGAGGGAGAGCCGTGCTGCTGATCAGGTACCGCGCGGGTGAGGGCGCCCCGCAGGTCGGGGTGCTCGACGGCGGCCTGGTCCGGCCGCTGCCGGGGGTGATGGGCATGGCCGGCCTGCTGGGCCGGCCGGCCACCTGGATCCGCGGCGCGTGCGAGAGCGTGCTGGGCGGCACCCCGCTGGACCTGGGCGACGCTGCCGGGGCGAGCCAGGTTTCCGGTGGCGCGCAGGCGGCCGGCCGGACCGGGGGGACCGGGCCGGGTGAGGTCCCGTTGCGGGAAGTGACGGTGCTCGCCCCCCTGGACGGGGAAACCGAGGTGTGGGCCGCGGGGGTGACCTACGAGCGCAGCATGCACGCCCGGGTCGAGGAGAGCCTGGATTCGGCCGACATCTACGACCGGGTGTACACCGCGCCGCGGCCCGAGCTGTTCTTCAAGTCAGCCGCGTGGCGGGTGGCCGGTCCCGGGGACCGGGTGAGCGCGCGCGCCGACTCCCAGGTGGACGTGCCCGAGCCGGAGCTCGCCGCCGTGCTGAACGCCGGCGGGGACGTGATCGGCTACACGATCTGCAACGACATGAGCTCCCGGTCGATCGAGGGGGAGAACCCGCTCTACCTGCCCCAGGCCAAGATTTACCTGGGCGGCTGCGCGGCCGGCCCCGGAATCCGGCCCGCCTGGGAGGTCGAGGACCCGTACGGGCTCACCATCGAGATGACCATCCGCCGGGACGGCGGCATCGCCTGGACCGGCCAGGCCAGCACGGCCGGGCTGCGCCGGACCGTGCCCGAACTGGCGGCGTTCTTGTTCCGCGAGGACGAGTTCCCGGCCGGCGTGCTGCTCTCGACGGGCACGTCGCTGGTGCCCGACCTGCCGTTCACGCTGCGCGCGGGCGACGAGATCCGCATCTCGATCACGGAGATCGGCGAGCTGGTCAACCACGTGGTCCGGGGCAAGGCCGCCCTCCGCGCCTGACCCCGCCGGCCGGAGCCGTTGGCCAGGCCGGGCTGGCCGGGCAGGCAGCAGACCTCCCCCCTGGGCCTGCTGGCGCGCCGGGTCCGGGTGAGCGTGGCCGGGCCCGGCACCCGCTCAGGCTCACCAGGCGCGGCCGCTGACGCCCCACTGCGCCTCGCGAGCGTTTGCTCATGTTGTTAACATCTGCTCAACTCACAGAAGGGCAGTGTTCCTGGGCTCGCGGGACAGCCTGGCGCCGTTGCCGGCCTGCTCCGGCGGGGCCAGACCACGAGGCCGGGCCAGCCCCCGGCCACCGGGAGGGCCTCATGTCTACCGCCGCGTCCACCGGGGCCAGCAGCGTGATCGACCTCGCCCTGGCCGGAGCGGCCGTGGTGGTGACCGGCGCGGGCAGCGGGATCGGGGCGGCCACGGCCCGGCTGCTCGGCGCGGCGGGTGCGTCCGTGGCGCTGGCCGGTCGGCGCGAAGCGCTGCTCCGGCAGACCGCGGAGGCGGTCGAGAAGGCCGGCGGCCGCGCCGTCACGATTCCGGTCAACCTGGCGGACCCGGTCAGCTCCGGGCGGATCGTCACCTCGGCCATGGCCGCCTTCGGGCGGATCGACGGCCTGGTCAACAACGCGGCCATGTGCCAGCACCGGCCGTTGGCCGAGTGGGACATCGCGGGTTTCGATGAGCAATTGGCGACGAATATCCGGGCCCCGTACTTCCTGATCCAGGCCGCCCTGCCCGCGCTGCGGGAGTCCCGGCTCAAGGCGGTGGTCAACATCAGCTCGTCCTCGGGGACCCTGCGGCTGTCCGGGCAGTCCGTGTACGGGATGAGCAAGTGCGCGCTGGATTACCTCACCCAGTCCCTGGCCGGGGAGCTGGCCCCGGACCGGATCCGGGTCAACTGCATCGCGCCCGGGCCGGTCGATACCCCCATCCACGCCACCTGGGCCGACGATCTGGACGAGGCTTACCGGTGGCTGGAGAGCCAGGTGCCGCTCGGCCGGATTGGCGACCCGGCCGACCTGGCCCGCTGGATCGCCCTGCTGCTCAGCCCGGTGTCGTCGTTCCTGACGGGGGTGGTGCTGCCGGTGGACGGGGGGCAGGTGATCCCGCGCGCCTGAGAGGGGGATGCCTGGAACGGGAACGGCCGCCGGTTGGCGCGGCGCGAGAAGCAAGGTGACTTCAGTGAAAACGGACCGAGGCGACGACGCCGGGCGGTGGAGCTCGGAGGAACTGCTGCTGCGGGCGGCCTGGTACTACTACAAGGACGAGCTCACGCAGGATGAGATAGCCCGGCGGCTGTCGATGTCCCGGGCGTCGGTGGGCCGGCTGCTCGACCGGGCCAGGAAGGTGGGGCTGGTCTCGATCAGCCTGAACACCGAGTACCTGGACGCCTTCGAGCTGAGCGGTGAGCTGCGCAAGACGTTCGGCCTGTCCGAGGCGCTGGTGGTGCCCGATCACGAGAAGGAGCCCGCGGACCACCACGCGCTGAACGCCCGGGTCGGCCTGGGCGGCGCCCAGTTCATGAGCACCCACCTGCGGCCGGGCGCCAGTCTCGGGGTCGGCTGGGGCGAGACCGTGTCACGGGTGATCGCGGCGACGAACTTCGGCGCGGTCGGGCCGGTGAACATGGTGACGCTCACCGGCGGCGTGGAGGGCTACCTGCCGACGATCCTGTCGTCCAAGGGGGAGATGGCCAGCGAGTCCGCGGACGTCACCTCGGCCACCGTCATCCCGAGCCCGATCATGGCGTCCACCCCGGAACTGGCCGCCGCGCTCCGCGCGGAGCCCACCATCCAGCAGGTGCTCAAGCAGGCCGCCGAGGTGGAGCACGCCCTCGTCGGCGTGGGCACGCCGACCGCTGACGCGACGATCGTGCACCTGGGCTACCTGAACGCCGGCGATGCCCGCGAGCTGCGGGAGCGGGCGGTGGTCGGGGACATCCTCGGCCAGTTCTTCGACGCCCGCGGCCATGTGGTGGAGCTGCCGATCCACGACCGCCGCATCGGCATCGACGTTGCCGACCTGCGGAAAATCCCCAAGGTGGTCGGCGTGGCAGGTGGGACGCACAAGGCCGAGGCGATCCTGGGCGCGCTGCACGGCGGTTTCCTGGACGTGCTGATCACCAACGAGCTGGCCGCGATACGCCTGCTCGAGCTGGAGCGGGGCGGCGCGCCGGGCCGCCGCTGACCCGGGGCCGCCGCCCGCCGCGGGCGGGGGCGCCGGCCGTCCCCAGGATCTGCTCCTTGCGGCATCGTCCTCACCTGGTCAATACTCGGCTGAGCGGATGACCGTCATCTGAGCAAAAGCTCCGGGGGAGGTCGAGGCCAGTGGTCAGCCTCTGGGATCGCCCCTGGGGCCGCCCCGAGCTACTGGCCCGGGTCGGCCGCCTGGAGCAGATCGCGGGGGTCCAGCTGGTCGAGGCGGCCGACGGCCCCGAGCGCGGCGTCCGGCTGCTGCGGTTCACCACCGGATCGGGGTTCGGGTTCGAGGTGCTGGTTAACCGCGGGTTCGACATCGGCCGGGCCTGGCTGGGCGGCCGGCCGCTGGCCTGGTGGTCCCCGGTCGGGCTGATCGCCCCGGGGCTGCACGAGCCGGCCGGGATCGGCTGGTTCCGCGGGTTTCCCGGCGGCCTGGTGTCCACCTGCGGGCTGGATCACACCCTGCTCGGCTGCACCGACGACGCGACGGTTTTCAACTACCCGCACCGCACCACCGAGAGCTACGGGCTGCACGGCCGCTACACCGGCCTGCCGGCCCGGCTGGCCGGCTACGGCACCGCCTGGGATGGGGACGAGTGCGTGCTCTGGGCCGAGGGTGAGGTCGTCCAGGCGGCGCTGTTCGGTGAGCAGCTCACCCTGCGCCGCCGGATCGAGGCCGACCTGGGCGGCACGGCGCTGCGGATCGCCGACACGGTCACCAACACCGGGCCGACCCCGTGCCCGCACATGCTGCTGTACCACTGCAACGTCGGGTTCCCGGTGGTGGACGCCGGCGCGGAGCTGGCCTACCCGGCGGGCCCGGGGACCTGCGTCAGCGACGCCCGCAGCCCGGACTACCGGGTGCTGGCCGGGCCGCGGGCCGACTTCGTCGAGGAGTGCTACGAGCACGGCATGGTGCCCGGCCCGGACGGCCTGGTGACCGCCGCCGTGCTGAACCGGAGCGCCGGGCTGGGCGTGTACCAGCGCTACCCGCGGGACGCCTTCCCGCACCACATCACCTGGCGCCAGCTCGGGACCGGCGCGTACGTGGTCGCCATGGAGCCGAGCACCAACCGGGACGCCGGCCGCATCGACGCGCGGGCCCGCGGCGAGCTCCAGCACCTGGCTCCCGGCGAGGAACGGCGGTACACGCTGGAGATCGGCGCGCTGTCCGGGGCCGGGCAGATCGACCAGGTCGCCGACCAGGCCCGGCAGCTGGCCGCCCTGGCCCCCGCGGAGGCACGATGAGCGCCGCGGGGACCGCGCCCCGGCTCAGCGCAGGTGTGCTGACCGCCGACCTGACCCGGCTGGGTGACGAGCTGGCCGTCCTGCGCGGCACCGGGTGCTGGGCGCATGTGGATGTGATGGACGGGTCGTTCTGCCCGCTGCTGACCGTGGGTCCCGGCTTTGTCGCCGGCGTGGCGGCGACCGGGATACCGGTCAACGCCCACCTGCTGGTCGACGAGCCGCGCCGCCTGCTGCCGGACATCGTGGCGGCCGGCCCGGCGGTGGTCACCGTGCATGCCGAGGCCACCCGGCACCTGCACCGGACGATGCAGGAGCTGACCGCGCTCACGGCGGCCCGGCCCGCCCCGGTGCTTCGCGGCGTCGCGATCAGCCCCGGTACCCCGGTCACCGCGGTCGAGCCGGTCCTGGAGCTGACCGACCTGGTGCTGGTGCTCGCCATCGACCCCGGGTGGCCCGGGCAGCTGCCGGCCGCAAACACCCGGCGGCGGGTGGCCGCGGTCCGCGACCTGGCCACCGGCCTCGGACGGCCGATCCTGGTCGGCATCGACGGCGGCGTCACGATGGCGAACGCCACCGAGATCGCCGGCTGGGGCGCCGACGTGGTGGTCAGCGGGAGCGCCATCTACGACGGCACCGACCCGGCCGGCAACCTGGAGCGCATGCTCGCCCGGCTAAGCATGACCCCGGCCGCCACCGGCCCCCGCTGAAAGGAGCACCGATGACCAGCAACGGCCCGCACGGGAGGATCGTCGCCCCGCCCACGCCTATGAAGATCACCCAGATCGCGGTGGTGGTCCGGGACATGGAATCGGCCCTCAAGAGCTACACGGAAACCATGGGCTGGGGGCCGTGGAGCGTCTTCGAGTACCAGCCGCCGCTGCTGCATGACACCCGGGTGCGGGGCGAGCCGGTCGAGTACCGGATGATCGGCGCGGAGACGTCGGTGGACGGGCTCGGCTTCGAGCTGATCCAGCCGGTCAGCGGGCCGAGTATCTACCAGGAGTTCCTCGATACCCACGGCGAGGGCGTGCAGCACATCGCGTGCATGAAGCACAGCTTCGACGAGAGCACGCAGGTGCGCGAGCACTGGCGGGACAACGGCGCCGAGGTCCTGATGAGCGGCCGGATCGGCGACACGATCGAGTTCTACTACCTGGACACCGCGCCGATGCTCAAGTTCGTGCTCGAATCCGGCAGCGGGCACGCCATCGACCTCAAGCCGACCTACGTCTACCCGTGACGCACCCCGCCCCGCTGCGCGTCCTGGTCGTCGGGGACAGCTACATGCCGGCCAGCGTGTTCACCGCGGCGCTGGCCGGCCTCGGGGACGCCGTCTCCGTGACCGAACTGCAGCTCGGCACGGCCGACCCCGCGGCGCCACGGACCGAGTCCGACCGGACGCTGCGGGAGTACGCCGGGGACCCGGCCGACCTGGTGGCCGCGGTGCCCGGGCACGACGCGCTGCTGGTGCACGGCGCGCCGGTCAGCGCGGAGGTGCTGGACGCGGCCCCCCTCCGGCTGGTCTGCTGCGCCCGCGGCGGCCCGGTGAACGTGGACGTGGCCGCGGCCAGCCTGCGCGGCATCCCGGTGACAAACGCCCCCGGCCGCAACGCCCAGGCCGTCGCGGAGCTGACGATCGCGTTCGCGCTGCTGCTGATCCGGGGCGTGCCCGCCGCGGCCCGGTACCTGACCGAGGGCGGCCAGCTGGCGGAGAGCACCTACGAGGGCAGCCAGTTCCTCGGCGGCGAGGCGGCCGGGCTGACCCTCGGCCTGGTCGGCCTGGGCAATGTCGGCCGGGAGGTGGCTGCCCGGGCCCGCGGGCTGGGCTTCGCACTGCTCGGCCACGACCCGGTCCCGCCGCCGGTCATCCCGCCCGGCGTGACCATGGTCGGGCTGGACGAGCTGCTCAGCCGGTCCCGGCTCATCTCGCTGCACGCCCGGGCCACGCCGGCCAACCGGCACCTGGTCGGGCCGGACGCCTTCGCCCGGATGCCGCGCGGGGCGTACTTCATCAACACCGCCCGGGAGTCGCTGGTGGACGAGGACGCGCTGGCCGCCGCGCTGGCCACCGGCGGGCTGGCCGGGGCCGCGCTGGACGTCGTGGAGCGCCGCCCGGCCGGGGACCGGCACCCGCTGCTCGACCTGCCCAACGTCATCATCACCCCGCACATCGGCGGCGCCACCCACGAGACGCTGCGCCGCGGTGCGGAGATGGCCGCGGCCGCGGTGGCCGCGCTGGCCGCCGGAGAGATCCCGGGCCGCCTGGTCAACCCGGAGGTCCTGGCCCGCCGGGAGGCCGCGCCATGACCACGGGCCGCCGGGGCGGGCCCTATCTGCTCGCGGTGGACGCGGGCACCGGAAGCTGCCGGGCGCTGCTGTTCACCGAGGCGGGTGAGCAGGTCGCGGTCTCGCTCCGGGAGTGGGCCCACCGGGAGCCGCCGGGCGTGCCGGGCGGGCAGGACTTCGATGTCGAGGCGAACTGGCGGGCGATCACCGCCTGCATCCGGGACGTGCTCCGGCTGGCCGGCGCCACCGGGGACCAGGTCGCGGCGGTGGCGGCGACCAGCATGCGTGAGGGCATCGTGCTCTACGACGCCGACGGCACCGAGCTGTGGGCCTGCCCGAACGTGGACAGCCGGGCGGCCGCCGAGGCAGCGGAGCTGATCGACGAGGGGGCCGCCGACCGGATCTTCGCCCAGGCCGGCGACTGGGTATCGATCACCTCCCCGGCCCGGCTGCGCTGGCTGGCCCGGCACCAGCCCGGCCTGCTGCGCCGGGTCCAGAGCCTGGGCATGCTGAGTGACTGGATCGTCTGGCGGCTGGCCCGGGTGCACATTACCGAGCCGTCGTGCGGGTCCAGCTCGGGCATGTTCAGCCTGTCCCGCCGGAGCTGGTCGGCGGAGATCGCGGAGACCTGTGGCCTGCCGCCGGAGGTGCTGCCGGAGGTGGCCGACCCGGGCACGGTCGTCGGGGTGGTCACCGCGGAGGCGGCGGCGCATACCGGCCTGCGGGCCGGCACCCCGGTAGCCGCCGGGGGCGCCGACACCCAGCTCGGGCTGCTGGGCGCGGGCGTACGGGCCGGTGAGTTCACCGTGCTGGCCGGCACGTTCTGGCAGAACACCATCCTGACCACCCGGCCGCTCATCGACCCGCAGGCCCGGCTGCGGACGCTATGCCACGTCACGCCGGGCGAGTGGATGCTGGAGGGCATCGGGTTCTACTGCGGCATGGCGATGCGCTGGTACCGGGACGCGTTCTGCGCCGCCGAGGCCGCGGCCGCGCGGGAGCGCGGCGTGGACCCGTACCTGGTGATGGAGGAGGAGGCGGCCCGGATCCCGCCCGGGTCGAACGGGGTCTACGCGATCCTGTCCAACCTGATGAACGCCCGCCGCTGGGTTCATGCCAGCCCTTCGTTCGTCGGGTTCGACCTGGGCGACCCGGCCGGGTCCGGCCGGGCGGCCGGGATCCGCGCGGTCGAGGAGGCCGCCGCCTACGTGGTCCGCGGGCACCTCGGCATCATCGGTGAGCTGACTGGGGCGCAGGTCAGCGAGCTGACGTTCTCCGGCGGGGCCGCCAAGGGGGCGTTGTGGCCGCAGATTATCGCGGACGTGCTCGGCCTGCCGGTCCACGTGCCGGCCGTGACCGAGAGCAGCGCGCTGGGGGCCGCGCTGTGCGCGGGCACCGGAGCCGGGCTGTACGCCGGGCTCACCGACCTCGAAGGCGAGCTCCGCAAGCGGGCCGCCACGTTCGAGCCACAGCCGCCCGCGGTGGCCGCTTACACCGAGCGGTACGAACGGTGGCTGCACCTCTACCCGCGGATGCTCGCCCTGTCCGAGGACGGGCTGCTCAACCCGCTGTGGCGGGCCGCGGGCGCCGCCCGGCCGTCTCATCCGGATCGCTGAAGGAGGATCCCGTGGCCGACATCGACCGCCTGACCGCAGGGGAACGGTTCGCCCCGGCGGTGCCGCCGCGTGCCGAGCCGTACCCGCTGAAGGGCTGCGGCGGGCTGGACTGGGGCATGCAGAGCCGGCTGGCCCGGGTGTTCCGGCCGGCCACCGGCCGCACCGTGATGCTGGCCATCGACCACGGCTACTTCCAGGGCCCGACGACCGGGCTGGAGCGGATCGACCTGTCCATCGTGCCGCTGCTGCCCTACGCGGACGCGCTGATGACCACCCGCGGCATCGTCCGGTCCACGATCCCGGCCGCCACCAGCCCGCCGATCGTGCTGCGCGCCAGCGGCGGCCCGAGCATCCTGGGGGAACTGTCCGACGAGCAGATCGCGGTCAGCATGGAGGACGCGGCCCGGATCAACGCCGCGGCGGTGGCCGTGCAGGTCTTCATCGGCAGCGAGCACGAGACGCAGTCGGTGCACAACATGACCCGCCTGGTCAACCAGGGCCAGCGGTACGGGATCCCGGTGCTGGCGGTCACCGCGGTGGGCAAGGAGCTGACCCGCGATGCCCGCTACCTGCGGCTGGCCACCCGGATCTGCGCCGAGCTGGGCGCGCACGTGGTCAAGACGTACTACTGCGCGGAAGACTTCGACACGGTCACCGCCGCGTGCCCGGTGCCGGTCGTCATGGCCGGCGGCAAGAAGCTGCCCGAGCAGGAGGCGCTCGCGATGGCCTACCGCGCCATCACCGAGGGTGCGGCCGGGGTGGACATGGGCCGCAATATCTTCCAGAGCGAGCACCCGGCCGCGATGATCAAGGCGGTCAGCGCGATCGTGCACCAGCAGGCCAAGCCGCAAGGGGCGCACGACCACTACCTAACGGCCCATCCGGGCCAGGGCCAGCAGGAGGAGGAGAGATGAGCCGGGCCACGACGGAACTGACCCCACCCGCGCCGGTCACGCTGGCGGAGTTCGACGAGATCTTCGAGGCGGTCAAGAACTGGGGCCGCTGGGGAGACGAGGATGAGCTCGGCACGCTCAACTACATCACCCCGGACACGGTCCGGGCCGCGGCCGCGCTGGTCCGGTCCGGCCGGCGGGCGACGATGGCGATCCCGATGAGCACCGTGGCCGGCCCGGACAACCCGAGCCCGGTCACCCACCACGTGGTGCAGGGGCACGACATCGACATCGGCTCCAGCGGGGTGACGTTCGCCACCGACTACGTCGGGCTGGCCTTCCACGGTGACTGCCACACCCACATGGACGCGCTGTGCCATATCGCCTACAAGGGCCAGGTGTACAACGGGCGCCCGGCCCTGGAGGTGATGACCTCGCGGGGCGCCACCGCCCTGGACGTGACCACCTATCACGACGGCCTGGTCGGCCGGGGCGTGCTGCTGGACGTGCCCCGCTACCGGGGCGTGCCGTGGCTGGAGCCCGGTGAGGCGGTCACCCGCGCCGAGCTGGAGGCGGTCGAGGTGGCGCAGGGCGTGCGGCTCGGCGAGGGGGACATCCTGGTCTACCGGACCGGGCATCACCGGCGCCGCCTGGAGGTGGGCGCGTGGAACAACGAGTACCCGCCCGCCGGGGAGGGCAAGGCCGGGCTGCACGTGGACACCATCGCGTGGATGCACGAGCGCCGGATCGCCGCGTTCCTGCCCGACGGCGATGGCGAGACGGTCCCCAGCAACGTCGAGGGCGTGCTGTACCCGATCCACCCGCTGCAGGTCACCGCGATGGGCATGCTGGCCGCCGACAGCCTGCAGCTGGAGGACGTGGCCCGGGCCTGCGAGCAGGAAGGCCGGTTCGAGTTCATGGTCGTCGGCCTGCCGCTCCGGCTGCCCGGCGCCACCGGCTCCCCGTGGAACCCCATCGCGATCTTCTAGGGGGCAGTCATGGAACGGCGCTTCGAGGGCAAGGTCGCGCTGGTCACCGGCGCGGCGACCGGGATCGGGCAGGCCGCCGCGGTGCGGCTGGCCACCGAGGGCGCGCTGGTCGCGGTGAACCACCGGCCGGAGCAGGACCCGGCCGGGACGCTCGGGCAGATCACCGAGGCCGGCGGCCAGGGCTTCGGCATGGCCGCCGACATGCGCGACCCGGCGCAGGTCACGACGATGGTCGCCGAGGCAGCGGGCCGGGGCGGCCGGCTCGACTGCGTGGTGTCCAACGCGGCCGTCAACCCGTTCATGGCCTGGGACGAGACGAGCATCGACGACTTCAACCTGCTGTTCGAGACCAACGTGCGGGGCACCTGGATGGCCTGCACCGAGGGCGCCAAGCAGATGATCCGGGAGGGGCACGGCGGGGCGATCTGCTGCGTCAGCTCGATCTCGGCCCACGTCGGGGCGCCCGGGCAGACCGCGTACTGCGGCACCAAGGGCGCCATCAGCATGCTGGCCAAGGCGCTCGGCCGCGACCTGGGCGAGCACGGCATCCGGGTCAACGCGGTGGAGCCGGGCTGGGTCAAGACCGACATGAGCGCCCCGCTGACCGCCGACCCGGAAGCGCTGCGTTACTACACCGAACGGGTCGCGCTGCACCGCGGCGCGGAGCCCGCGGAACTGGCCGCCGCCATCGCCTGGCTGCTGTCGCCCGACGCCAGCTACGTCACCTCGGCCACGCTGCTGGTCGACGGGGGCTTCATCGTGAACGCCGAGCTGTGAGGAGATCACCGGTGCCCGATCCAGCACAGATCCTGCGGGAGGCCTACGACCAGGTCAGGCGGGACTACGGCGCGGCCATCGGGCAGCGCCGGGCGGAACTGGTCACGCCCGCCCTGGTCCTGGACCTCGACGCGGTGCAGCGCAACATCGACCACATGGCCAGCGAGCTCAAGCAGATGGGCGCGGCCGTGATCCGCCCGCACTACAAGGCGCACAAGAGCCCGGACATCTCCCGCCGCCAGCTCGCGGCGGGCGCGGCCGGGCTGTCCATGGCCACCGTGTGGGAAGCAGCGGTGCTCGCCGCGGCCGGGTTCGACGACCTTTTCGTGGTCAACACCGTGGCGCACCCGGCCAAGCTCCGGGCGCTGGCCGAGCTGGCCCGCGATCACCGGGTCCTGGTCGCGGTGGACGAGGCGGGCAACGCCGCGGCCCTCTCGGCGGCGGCCACGGCGGCCGGGTCCACGCTCGGCATCATGATCGAGGTGGATACCGGGATGGACCGCTGCGGGGTGGATTCCGCGGCGGACTGCCTGGCCCTGGCCCGGCAGGTGACCAGCCTGCCCGGGCTGCGCCTGGAGGGGATCACCGGCTACGAGGGGCACTGCTCGCTGACCCGGGACAACGACCTGCGGCACGAGCGGCAGCGGCTGGCGATGACGTTCTTCACCGGCGTGGCGGCGCTGCTGGAAGCGGACGGCATCCCGTGCCCGATCCGGTCGGCGGGCGGGATCGCGACCTGGAACTGGACCGCGGCCTTCCCCGGCATCACCGAGATCCAGGCCGGGACCTACGTGGTCATGGACAACTTCCACGGCGTGATGGTGCCGGGCTTCGAGCATTCGCTCACCATCCAGGCCACCGTGATCAGCCGGCAGAGCGGCAGGGTCATCGTGGACGCGGGCAACAAGTCGGTCGCCGACCCGGCCGACGTGACAATCGCCGGGCATGACCTCCCGGTGTTCCGGTTCGACGAGGAGCACGGCATCTTCGACGCGGCCGGCGGCTCCCCGCTGCGGGTCGGCGACCCGGTGGCGCTGGTGCCGGGGTACTCGCCGAGCACGGTCAACTGGTACGACGCCTATCACGTCGTGCAGGACGGCGAGGTGGTGGATATCTGGCCGGTCATCCCGCGCGGGCCCGGCCATCACGGCCTGGCGTGAGCCGGGCGGCCTGGCCCCGATGACCGGACCGGGCCGCAGGGGACCTTGCCAAGATCCAGTGGCTAGGTCGATACTCCTCCTGTGAACGGATGACCAATCCGTGAGCGATTGCTCTGAAGTCAAGTGAGCCTGGTCCCGGTGGGGTAGCAGGAAGGAGACTCACGGTGGCAGTCGAGGCTGGTCAGTCAAGCAAGGGCACCGTCCGGTCCGAACTGCGGGAGAACGCCGTCGGGCTCCCCGGCATGCTGATGCAGGGCATCGCCACCATCGGTCCGTCCTTCGCGATCCTCGCGTCGTTCGTGTTCATCGTGGGTTTCGCCGGGATCGTGACGCCCTGGGCGTTCCTGTTCGGCGGCATCCTGCTGGGGCTGCAGGCCCTGTCGGCGGCCCAGCTGGCCAAGGTGTTCCCGTCCGCGGGCGGCTGGTACACCTGGATCGCCCGGGCCTTCCACCCGCGGGCCGGGTTCTTCGCCGGGGTGCTGTTCTCCATCTGGCTGCCGCCGGTGGCCACGCTCACCATGTCGTTCCTGGCCAAGACGGTGCTGGAGCCGTCGATCAAGGCCGAATGGGGCGTGGACATCCCGTGGTGGATCTGGGTGGTCGCCGGGGTGGCCCTGGTGATCTTCTTCGCCTACCAGGGAATCTCGATCTCGGAGAAGGCCCTGCTCATCACGGGCGCCATCGAAATCGTGATCATGGTGGCGCTGGCCTTCACCGGCCTCGCCTCCCCCGGCCCGGGCGGGTTCAGCTGGGCGCCGCTCAACCCCGGTAACTTCGGCCTGGCCGGCAACCTGTTCCTGGGCGTGGTGTTCTCCATCTTCGCGTTCAGCGGGTGGGAGTCCACCGGGCCGCTGGCCGAGGAGAGCAAGAACCCCAAGCGCAACGTCCCGATCGGGCTGGTCGGCTCGGTCGCCGTCCTGACGCTCTACTTCGTGTTCGTGACCTGGGGGTACCTGAACGGGATCGGCGTGGCCAAGGTCGGCAGCATCCCCACGGCGTCCGCCTTCCCGGTCGCCACGATGGCCCAGCGGGTGTGGGGCGGCGCGTGGGTGCTGCTCCTGTTCGCGCTGCTGAACTCGGCTATCGCGCTGTCCATCGCGTGCTTCAACGGCGGGACCCGGACCTGGTACGCGATGGGCCGGTCCGGGGTGCTGCCGAAGATGGTCGGGAAGGTCAACCCGGCGCGCAAGACACCGGTCAACGCCATCACCCTCCAGGTGGGCGTGCAGGTCATCGCGTTCGCGTGCGTGCTGATCTGGGGCGCCGAGAACGTGTTTTTCTCCTGGGCCAACGCGATCACCATCGGCCTGGTGCTCATGTACCTGCTGTGCAACATCGGGGTGGTCAGGTACTACCTCACCGAGGGCCGCGCCCAGTTCAACCTGCTGCTGCACCTGGTCGTCCCGGTGCTCGCCTCGGCCGCCGGCATCCTGGTCGTCTGGAAGTCCTACTTTTCCCCGTTCACCAGCACCGGGCCGGTGTTCTGGGGCCTGATGACCTTCATCGTCGTCCTTGCGCTCACCGTGGTCATCCTGATCTACCTCAAGGTCACCGGCAAAGAGGACTGGATGCGCCGGGCGCAGCTGGTGTTCGAGCAGACCGGCGGCCACTAGGGCAGGCCGGCGGGTGGCGGGCTGGTGACCCAGGCGGCCGGGCCCCAGCCCGGGCGGCTGCACGGGCGGGTCGGGCTGATCACCGGCGCGGCCAGCGGCATCGGCGCGGCGGGCGCGGAACTGTTCGCCGCACAGGGAGCGGCCCTGGTCCTCGTGGACGTGGACGCCGCCCGGGGGAACCGGGTCGCCGGGGCGATCAACGCCCGGGGCGGCCGGGCCGAGTTCGTGGCGGGTGACGCGGCGAGCGCGGATGACGTGTCCGGCGCGGTCCGCCTCGCGGTGGCCACGTTCGGCCGGCTCGACCTGCTCTGGGCCAACGCCGGGACCGGCGTGGCCAAGACGGTGCCCGAGACGACGCTGGCGGAATGGGAGCGGGTGCTGGCCGTCAACCTGACCGGCGCCTTCCTGCTGGCGAAGTTCGGGATCCCGGAACTGGCCGCGGCGGGCGGCGGCACCATGGTCATCACCGGCTCGGCGAACTCGTTCGTGGCCGAGCGCAGCTGGGCGGCCTACTGTGCCAGCAAGGGCGGCCTGCTTATGCTCTGCCGGGCACTGGCCGTGGACCACGCGGCCGACGGGATCCGGGTCAACATCGTGTGCCCCGGCTCGGTCGCCACCCCGCTGCACGAGGCCTGGCTGGCCACCCGGCCCGGCGGGCGGCCGCTGGCTGAGGCCCGGGACGAGGACCGGGCCGCCTACCCGCTGGGGCGGTTCGCCGATCCGGCCGAGGTGGCCCGGGCGGCCCTGTTCCTGTCGTGCGCGGAATCGAGCTTCACCACGGGCTCGCCGCTGCTGGTGGACGGGGGAGTGACGGCGTGAGGCATCCCCGTGGCCGATTACTCGATCTGGGTCATCGAGTTCGCCCGGGCGCGCTCACCACTCGGGCTGCTGCTGCACGGCCAGGCCGGCGACCGGGAGATCCCGTACTGCTTCACCGTGCTGCGCAGCGCGGAGCACACGATCCTGGTCGACTCCGGCTACCGGAACGCCGGCCGCGGCCGGGAACTCGCGGACGAGGACGGGATCACGGTGTGGCGCGACCCGGCCGAATTGCTCGCCCGGGCCGGCGCGGCGCCCGGCGACGTTGACGCGATCCTGGTCACGCACGCCCACTTCGATCACCTCGGCAACGTCGCGGCCTTCCCCAACGCCACCGTCTATATCCAGCGGCGCGAGGTGGAGAAGTGGTCCTGGGCGGTCAGCCTGCCGCGGAGCATGGACTGGCTGAAGCAGGGCGTCAGTCTCGACGACCTGGCCACGCTGCTGCGCCTGGCCGGCGAGGGCCGGCTGCGGCTGGTGGACGGACCCGGCCCGGACGTGTTCCCGGGCGTCAGCCTGGTGCCCGACTTCGACACGCACACCTACGGCCACCAGCACGCAGTGATCCGCAGCGAGTCCTCCGGCGTCTGGGTGGTGCCTGGTGACGTGATGTACCTGTACGCGAACATCGAAGGGGTGGGCGGTGACGGCCGGTACGTCCCCATCGGCCTGGCCATGGGCAGCCAGGAGAACTGCATGCTGGCCCTGGATGAGCTGATGCGGGTGACCGGTGGTGAGACCAGCCGCATCCTGCCCGGCCACGAGCAGCTGCTGTGGCAGCGGCATCCCTCCTACCGCTATGCCGACGGCCTGCACGTGGCCGAGGTGTGCCTGCGCCCGGGGGAGCCCAGCCGGCTGCCGGGCGGCGACGCCCCGCAGGCCGGCGGAGGTGACCCCGGATGAGCTCCTCGGTGTTCCACCGTGACCTGCGCGCGGCCTACCCGTCGGTGGTCAGCGCCGAGGGCATGTACCTGCGCACCGAGTCGGGGCAGCGCATCCTCGACGCGGTCGGCGGCGCGGCGGCCGTGGTGCTCGGCCACGGTGTGCGCGAGATCACCGACGCCATCGCCCGGCACGGCAGCGAGCTCAGCTTCACCTACGGCGCGACGTTCACCAACCCGTGGCAGGAGCGGCTGGCCGAGGCGCTGGTGGCGATGAACCCGCAGATCGCCGCCCGGGTGTACTTCGTCTCCGGCGGCTCGGAGGGGGTCGAGACCGCGGTGAAGATGGCCCGCCAGTATCACCTGCAGTGCGGCCGCCCGGGCCGGCACAAGGTCATCGCGCGCTGGCAGAGCTTTCACGGCAGCACGCTGGCCACGCTGTCATTGTCCGGCCGCCCGGCCTGGCGGGAGCCGTTCCTGCCGCTGCTTCCCCCGGCCCCGCACATCGTGCCGCCGTACTGCTACCGCTGCCCGCTGGGGCAGGCCTACCCGGGCTGCGGCGTGGCCTGTGCCGATGACCTGGAGCGGACGATCCTGATGGAGGGACCGGACAGCATCGCCGCGTTCATCGCCGAGCCGGTCATCGGCTCGACCGTCACCGCGGTGGTCCCCGTCCCCGAGTACTACCAGCGGATCCGCGAGATCTGCGACCGCTACGACGTGCTGTTCATCGCCGACGAGGTGCTGACCGGCTACGGCCGCACCGGCCGCTGGCTGGCCATCGAGCACTGGGGCGTCGCGCCCGACATCGTGGTCATGGGCAAGGGCATCAGCAGCGGCTATGTCCCGCTCGGGGCGGTGCTGGCCTCCCAGCGGGTAGTCGACGCGTTCACCGCGGGCTCAGGCACGTTCAGCCACGGGTTCACCTACAGCGGCAACCCGTTCTGCACGTTCGTCGGCTTGCAGGTGCTGCGGTACGCGCTCGCCCACCAGCTGTTCGAGGGGGTGGCCGCGAAGGGCCAGCACCTGCGCACCGCGCTCGGGCAGCTCGCCGGGCGGCATCAGATCATCGGCGACGTGCGCGGGCTGGGGCTGTTCGCCGGCCTGGAGATCGTGGCCGACCGGGCCAGCCGGGAGCCGTTCCCCGAGAAGGCCGGCCTCACCCGCAGGATCGTGCGGGGTGCGCTGGAGCGGGGCGTCCTCATCCTGCCGGGGGTGGCGGGCGCCAACTACGGCCGCGGCGGCGACCACATCCACCTGAGCCCGCCCTACGTCATCACGCCGGCCGAGATCGACCTGGTCGCCGGGGTCCTGGACGAGACGCTGACCGAGATCGAGGCCTCGCTCTAGTGGCCGGCCTGGCCACGCGTGATGATCACGTCGGGCGACCCGGGCGGTGTCGGCCCGGAACTGGTCCTCCGGGCGCTGGCGGATCCGGGGACCAGCGGGCTCGCCGAGTTCACGGCGGTCGGCAACCCGGCGGACTTCGGGCGGGCCGCGGCGGCGCTCGGCCTGCCGCTGCCCCGCATCCACCCGGTGGGCGGCCCGGGAGGCGGCCCGGATGGCGCATCCAGCCCGGACGGCGCATCCAGCCCGGTGCCGCTCGGGCGGCCCTCGGCGGCCGGGGGCCGGGCCGCCGTGACGGCGGTCCGCGAGGCGGCCCGCCTGATGTCCGCCGCGGACGGCGACGCACTGGTCACCGCCCCGGTCTCCAAGGAGGCCCTGCGGCTGGCCGGGTACCCGTGGCCCGGCCAGACCGAGATGCTGGCCGACCTGTGCGCCGCGACTGACCTGCGGGTGCTGCTCATGGCGGGCCCGCTGCGGGTGGTCCATGTGAGCGCGCACCGCTCGCTGCGCGATGCCATCGACGCGGTCACCCCGGCCAGCGTGCTGCGGACCATCGAGCTGGCCGACGGCATCGGCCGGCGGCTGCTCGGCCGGCCGCCCCGCATCGCCGTGGCCGGGCTCAACCCGCACGCCGGGGAGCACGGCATCCTCGGCGGGGAGGACGAGCGGTTCATCCGCCCGGCGGTAGCTCAGGCCCGGTCCGGGGGCATCGACGCGGACGGGCCGCTGTCCGCGGACACCCTGTTCCCGCGGGCCGCGGCCGGCCAGGCCGACCTGGTCGTCGCCATGTACCACGACCAGGGCCACATCCCGGTCAAGCTGCTCGGCCGCGGCGAGGGGGTCGCGGTCACCCTGGGCCTGCCGTTCCTGCGGATGTCCCCCGACCACGGGGCGGCCTTCGACATCGCCGGGCAGGGCGCGGCCCGGCCGGGCAGCATGACCGCCGCCATCCGGGCCGCCGCGGCCGCCGCCCGTGGTCATCAGCCGTGACCGCCCGCCCGGCCCGGGCGGTACCTGAGTCCCGGGCGGCACACGACGGCTACTTGCTGGCCGTGGACGCGGGCACCGGCAGCTGCCGGGCGGCCCTGTTCACCCTGGACGGCCAGCCGGCCGCCCTGGCCCAGCGCGAGTGGTCCCACCCGCCGGCCGACGGCATACCCGGCTCACAGTCCTTCGACCCGGCCGGTCACTGGGCGCTGATCTGCGCCTGCATCCGCGAGGTCCTCGGCGGCCTGCCCAGCCCGGCGGCGGTGCGGGCCGTCGGCTGCTCCAGCATGGGCGGCGGGCTGGTGCTCTACGGCCGCGGCGGGCAGGAGCTGTGGGCCTGCGCCAATGGCGACACCCGGGCCGGGCGGGAGGCGGCGGTCATGCTGGCCGACGGGACCGCGGCCGAGCTGTACCGGCGGGGCGGCGGCTGGATCTCGCTCAGCGCCGGGCCCCGGCTGGCCTGGGTGCGCCGCCGCGAGCCCGGGGTGTGGGCGGCCGTCACCCGGCTCAGCATGATCGCCGACTGGATGGTGCTCCGCCTCACCGGGACGCTGGCCACCGAGGCGTCGATCGGCTCCACTTCGGGCCTGTTCGATCTCGGGCGGCGGGCCTGGTCCCCGGAGCTGCTGATCCTCTGCGGCCTGGAGCCCGCCTTGTTCCCCGAGGTGGTCGAGGCCGGGACGGTGGTGGGCGAGGTGTCCGCGGCGGCGTCCAGCCAGACGGGCCTCGCCCCCGGCACACCGGTCGTCGCGGGCGGGCTGGACACCGCGCTCGGCCTGGCCGGCCCGCGGCCCGCGGTACCCGGCCGGCTCACGGTCACCGGCGGGAGCTTCTGGAAGCAGACCGTGGTGGCGCCCGCGCCCGCCGTCGAGCCGGCCGGCCGCCTGCGCACGATCTGCCATGTCCGGCCGGGCCAGTGGCTGGTCGAGGGGATCGGCTTCTACGCCGGCTTCGCGCTCCGCTGGCTCCGGGACCGCGCCGCCGCGGGCCGGCCGCGGACGGCACGCCCAGCTACGCCGAGCTGGAGGACCTGGCCGCGGCGGTACCGCCCGGCGCAGGCGGGCTCACCGCCCGGCTGGTCCCGGCCGATGCCTGGACCTGGGCGCGCTGGCAGCCGCCGTTCGCGCCCCGGCCGGGTGCCGTGCCGGCCGGGCTGGGCGAGCAGGCGCGGGCCATCCAGGAGGCCGCCGCCTTCTCCACCCGCCGGGCGGCCGGGCTGGTCAGCGAGCTGCTCGGTCCCGGCGCCTGGCATGAGGTCACCCTGACCGGCGGGGCGGCCCGCAGCAGGCTGTGGCCGCAGATCCTCGCCGACGTGCTCGGGTACCGGGTCAGCGTGCCCGGGCACACCGAATCGGCGGCCCGCGGTGCGGCGATCCTCGCCGGGCGCGCGGCCGGGGTGCTGCCGGAAGATCCACCGCCGCCCGCCCCCCAGCCGGATGACGCCGGGCAGGCCGTCCCGGGCCGGGACCGGGCAGCGCGCCCCGGCCTGGCCAGCCAGCGGGCCTATGACCAGCTCTACGCGCGGTGGCGGCCAGCCGGCCCCGGGTGCGGGTGCGGGGGCGGCCCCGGATTTCCATCACCACGGTCAATCTCTGACACATAACGCCCCTTACCGACCGTGGTCGTGGGATCCCGGCCCGGCCGGAGTCAGGGCTCCAGGTGGGCGGTGTCGTTGTAGAGGCGGAGGATCCAGCGCCCGGGGGTGATGACCAGCCGGGAGATCGACGCGTTGTCCGCGCCGAGGAATGCGAACGGCCGCGAGCCGGTGGCCATGGCCAGCAGCACGGCGATCACGCCGCCGTGCACGACGACCGCGACCCGCTGGTCGGGATGGGCCGCCGCGATCCGCTTGATGGCGCCGCCGGTCCGGCCCGCGAACGCCTCGGCCGGCTCGGCGCCGGGGATCACGTCCCACCGCTCCTCGGCCCACATCCGCTCGGCGATCGGGTGGTTGTCCGCGACCATCTTGCGGAACCGGCCAGCTTCCCACTCGCCCAGGTGGACCTCGCGCAGGTCCGGCTCCACCTGCGGGGTCAGGCCGAGCCGCTCCGCCAGCGGCGCCGCCGTCTGCACCGTCCGGCGCAGCGAGGTCACGTAGATGGCGTCGACCGGCGTTTTGGCCAGCCGCTCGGCCAGCCGTTCCGCCTGCTCCCGGCCGTTCCCCGAGAGTTCCGGGTCGGCGTGGCCGTTCGTCAGCGGGAACGGCCTGTCCATGTACGCGGCCTCGGACTCGCCGTGCCGGATCACCATGATGTCGGTCGCGCCGGGCGGCAGCCGGAACCGGCTCTGCCGGTAGGCGGTCGCGCCCGGGTGCGGCTCAGACCGGGACCTGCCGTCCGGCGGTGCTTCGGGCCGCGCCCCGGGGGGCGCCCCCGGTGGCCCGGGGCCGCCGGGCCGGGACTCGGGACGTGACTCACGCTCGGGCATCACCACGTCCGCAGGGTAGCCCGCGGACCTGCGCTCCCCGCGACCAGGGCGCTTCGCGACCAGGCCCGCTGAGATCCCGCTATTGTGCGATGCGGCCGGTGCGGCCCGCCGCCAGGGCGCCCCTGGCATCCGAGACCGTGGCCGCCATCCCGGTGCCGGGCGGTTGCCCGGGCGGCCTGCGGCCGGGGAGGGCAGATGGCTCCTGCAGAGTACGACTTCATCATCGTCGGCGGAGGGTCAGCCGGCAGCGCCCTCGCCAACCGCCTGTCCGCCGATCCCGGCACCCGGGTGCTCGTCCTGGAAGCCGGCCGGCCGGACTACCCGTGGGACGTGTACATCCACATGCCGGCCGCGCTCACGTTCCCGATCGGCAACCGGTTCTACGACTGGGGCTACGAGTCGGAGCCCGAGCCGGACCTGAACGGCCGCCGCATCTACCACGCCCGGGGCAAGGTGCTCGGCGGGTCGAGCAGCATCAACGGGATGATCTTCCAGCGCGGCAACCCGCTGGATTACGAGCGCTGGGCCGCCGACCCGGGCATGGCCGGACTGGGACTACGCGCACTGCCTGCCGTACTTCAAGAAGATGGAGACCTGCCTGGCCGGGGCGGATGAGTACCGGGGCGGCGACGGCCCGCTGGTGCTGGAGCGCGGGCCGGCCACCAGCGCGCTGTTCCAGGCGTTCTTCGCCGCGGTGCAGCAGGCCGGGTACCCGCTGACCGACGACGTGAACGGCTACCGGCAGGAGGGCTTCGCCGCCTTCGACCGGAACATCCGCCGCGGCCGCCGGCTCAGCGCGGCCCGGGCCTACCTGCACCCGGTGATGAGCCGGCCCAACCTCGAGGTGACCACCCGCGCCTACGCCACCAGGATCCTGTTCGAGGGCGAGCGGGCGGTCGGCGTCGAGTACCAGCAGGACGGCCCCGGCCCGGGAAGCCGCGGAGGACCGGCCCGGCTGGCCCGCGGCACCGAGATCATCCTGTGCGGCGGCGCGATCAACACCCCGCAGCTGCTCCAGCTGTCCGGCGTGGGCCCGGCCGGGCTGCTGAGCGGGCTGGGTGTCCACGTGGTCGCCGACCTGCCCGGCGTGGGCGAGAACCTGCAGGATCACCTCGAGGTCTACGTGCAGTACGGGTCGAAGCTGCCGGTCTCGGTGGCGCCGGCGCTCAAGTTGCGCAACCGGCCCATGGTCGGCGCGAAGTGGCTGTTCCTGCGCCGCGGCCCGGGCGCCACCAACCACTTCGAGGGCGGCGGGTTCATCCGGAGCAACGACCAGGTGGCCTACCCGAACCTGATGTACCACTTCCTGCCGATCGCGATCCGCTACGACGGCTCGTCCCCGGCGGGCGGCCACGGGTACCAGGTGCACGTCGGGCCGATGTACTCCGACTCCCGCGGCTCGGTCAGGATCACCTCACGCGACCCCGCGGTCCATCCCGCGCTGCGGTTCAACTACCTGTCCACCCCGACCGACCGCCAGGAATGGGCCGAGGCCGTCCGGGTCACCCGGGACATCCTGAACCAGCCGGCGTTCGACGAGTACAACGCGGGCGAGCTGTCCCCGGGGACGGAGGTCGCGACCGACGAGCAGATCCTCGACTGGGTCCGCCGGGACGCCGAGACCGCGCTGCACCCGTCATGCACCGCCAAGATGGGCACCGGCGCCGACGCGGTCACCGACCCGGGCTCGCTGCGGGTGCACGGGCTGGACGGGCTGCGGGTCGTGGACGCCTCAGTGATGCCGTACATCACCAACGGCAACATCTACGCCCCGGTCATGATGACCGCGGAGAAGGCCGCCGACCTGATCCTCGGCAACACCCCGCTGCCCCCGGAGCCCGTCCCGTTCTACCGCCACCAGCCGCAGACGCCGGTGACCGGGCCCGGATGACCGACCCCAGGGATCCCAGAGGGCTGCGCCGGGACGCGCCGCTGCTGGACGCGTGGCTGCGGTTCACCGCGCAGGCCGCGGCCGGGAGTCACGCCGATGAGCGTGCCCGGGCACAAGCAGCGCCGCGACCTCACCGGCGACGTGACCTCAGGTGACGCGCCGCTGTACGGCGGGCTGGACAGTATCAAGCACGCGGACGCGCTGCTGGCCGGGGCGGAGCAGCGGGCCGCGCACCTGTGGGGCGCCGACTGGTGCCGGTTCTCGGTGGCGGGCTCGACGCACGGCAACCAGGCGCTCGCCCTGGCCGCGGGTGAGCCGGGCCAGCCGATCGTGGTGACCCGGGCGCTGCACCGCTCGCTGCTGCTCGGCATCGTGCTGGCCGGCCTGGACCCGGTGTGGGTGCTGCCCGGGGTGGACCCCGCGAGCGGGCTGCCCGGCCCGGTCCCGGTCGGCGCGGTCCGGGACGCGCTGGCCCGCCACCCGGACGCCTGCGCGGTGTTCCTCGGCGACCCGTCCTACGTGGGCACCACCGGCGACCTGCCCGGGCACGCGGCCGCCGCGCACGGCGCCGGGGTGCCGCTGCTGGTCGACGCGGCCTGGGCCGCGCACCTCGGCTTCCACCCGGGCCTGCCGCCGCACGCGCTCGCGGCCGGCGCCGACGCCATGGTGACCAGTGCCCACAAGGCGCTGCCCGCCTACACCCAGGGTGCGCTGGTGCTGGCCCGCACGGCTGGTGGGCGCCTGGGCCCGGCCCGCCTGGACCCTGCGCGTCTTGACCGGGCGTTCGAGGCCACGCACACGACCAGCCCGGCCGGCGCGATCATGGCCAGCATCGACGCGGCCCGGGCGCTGCTGGCCCGCGACGGCGAGGAGCTGTGCGCCCGGCTGCTGCGCGTGGTCGCCGCGGCCAGGGACCGGCTGCGCCAGGTCCCCGGCCTCGACGTGCTCGACGGCCCCGGCGTCGAGCCCGCCAAGCTGGTGGTCCTGCTGGCCGGGACCGGGGCGCACGGCATCGCGGTGGAGGCGGATCTCATCGCGGCGGGCATGCCGGTCGAGATGGCCGACCGGGACACGATCATCCCGATCGTCACCCTGGCCGACGACGAGGACGCCGTGGCCCGCTTCACCGGCACCCTCGCGGGCATCATCGAGGCGCACCGCGGGCCGCCCCGGCGGCCGGTGCCGGCCGCGTCGTGGACGGTCATCCCGGAAATGGCGATGCCACCGCGGCAGGCGTTTTTTTGCCGCAACGAAACCCGGCCCGCGGCTCAGGCCGTGGGGCGGGTGAGCGGCGAACTCGTGGCGCCCTACCCGCCGGGCGTGCCGGTGCTGGCCCCGGGTGAGGTGATCACGGCGGCGGCCCTGGACGCGCTGCGCGCGGCGCAGGCCGAAGGCGGCCGGATCGCCTACGCCGCCGATCCCACGCTGGCCACGTTCCAGGTCATAGCCCGGCCGTGACACCCTGACTACCGGAAACAACCTTTACTGGCCCATTGTCCGCGGGGCCACCGCGGCCTAGCCTGGGTCGATGGATCCTGGGCGTGGGTGGGCAGGCGGAAGCGGGCACCGGCGCGGTGCGGCCCGGACCGGGGCGTGCGCCGTGGCGCTCGGCCTCGCGGCGGCCCTGCTCCCGGCAGCACTGGGCGGCGCGGCCGCACCAGCCGCCGCCTCGACCGCAGCAGGCGGCGGGACGCCCGCCGGGTCGCAGGTCGCGAAGATCTGCGCCGAGCCGTCCTCGGGGGCCGTGCTGACCACCGGGTCGCATCGCGCGCCGGCCGGGGCGCCGGCCGCCGCGATCCGGGTGGACCAGGTCGGCTACCCGTCCGGCGCGGCCAAGCTGGCCGAGATCATGACCAAGGCCAGGCCCTCGGGCGATCTGCGCTGGGTCGTGGTCCGGGCCGGGACCTGCACGGTGGCCGCCTCCGGGGTCGCCCGGCAGAACCTGGGCGCCTGGAGCAAGCGGTACGGCTGGGTGTGGGCGGCCCGGTTCACCGGGGTCCGGGCGCCGGGCCGGTACCGGGTCGGGATCCTGGGCGACGCGTCAGCGGCCTCGCCCTGGTTCACGATCGGCCCGGCCGCGCGCCTGTACGCCCGGCCCCTGGCCAACGCGCTGTCCTTCTTCGAGAACGAGCGGGACGGCCCGGACTTCATCCACACCGCGCTGCGCAGCGCGCCCGCTCATCTCAACGACGCCACCGCGATGACCTACCGGACCCCGCCGGTCGACAGCAACGGCAACTTCAAGGGCAGCCTGGCCAGGTACGCGACCGGGGTGCGGATCAACGCGACCGGCGGCTGGTTCGACGCCGGGGACTACCTGCACTTCGTCGAGACGACCAGCTATACCGAAGCCGTCCTGCTGCAGGGGGTCGCGTCGTTCCCGCACCAGATGGGCTCACGCTCCGGCACGGACTTCACCGGCGAGGTCAAGTTCGGCCTGGACTTCCTGCGGCGGATGTGGCACGAGCGCTCCCGGACGCTGTACTACGAGGTGGGCACGGGCGAGGCGAACAGCTACTACCTCGCTGACCACGACATCTGGCGGCTCCCGCAGGCCGATGATCACTACCAGGGCACCAACCCGCACTACGTCTACGTCCGGCACCCGCCCGTCTTCCGGGCCGGCCGGCCCGGCGCGAAGCTGAGCCCGAACCTGGCCGGCCGCCTGGCCGCCGACTTCGCGCTGTGCTACCAGGTGCTGCGCCACTCCGACCCGGGGTACGCCGACGGCTGCCTGCGGTCCGCCGAGACCGTCTACTCGCTGGCCGACCCGCACTGGAAGGGTCATCTGACGACGGCCATCCCGTGGGACTTCTACCCGGAGACCACCTGGCGCGACGACATGATGCTGGGCGCGACCGAACTGGCCCGCGCCCTTCAGGAAGCTCGTCACCCGGCGGCCTGGCCGGCCGGTCTTCCGGTCCGGTCCGCCCGCACCTACCTGCGCGACGCGGCCGCGTGGGCCAGCGGCTGGATCCACAGCACGCAGGCGCTGGCCGACACGCTGAACCTGTACGACGTGAGCGCGCTGGCCGACTACGAACTGGTCCTGGCCATCCGCGGGCAGCACGCCACCGGCCTGGCCGTGACCACGGCCCAGCTCATGGCCGACCTGCGCGGGCAGATCGAGAAGGGCATCCGCATCGGGGCCACAGACCCGTTCCGCTTCGGCTTCGCCTGGGACCAGTGGGACACCACCACGCACGGGGCCGGGCTGACCGTGATGGCGGACGAGTACGACGCGCTGGCCGGCCGGCCTGTGTATGCGTCCTGGGCGCAGCGCTGGCTCGACGACATCCTGGGCGCCAACGCGTGGGGAGTCTCGCTGATCGTCGGGGACGGGACCGTGTTCCCCGACTGCATGCAGCACCAGGTCGCGAACCTGGCCGGGTCGCTGAACGGGCAGCCGCCGGTCCTGGCCGGGGCGGCCGTGGAGGGACCGAACTCCTTCTCGGCCACCGGCACCGTGCCGAACATGCGGCCGTGCGCGGCCAGCGCCCCCGGCAACGTCCCCTACGCGGCATTCAACGGGCAGAAGGCCGTGTTCGCCGACAACGTGCAGTCCTACTCCACCGTGGAGCCGGCCATCGACCTCACGGCGCTGACCCCGCTGGCCTTCGCCTGGCAGCAGCACCCGGCCCCGTCCGGCTCAAGGTAAGACCCGGAGGTCCCCAGGCCGGGGGACGCGGGCGCTCCACCGGCGGCGCAGGTTCGCCGGCGTGGGATAGCTTGGGGGCCGGCGAACGGAGACCGGATGAGGTGGCGCGGCATGGCGGGCGACGGTTCCGGCCCGGCCGCCCGGCGGCGGGTCGGCGTGCTGGTCGCGGTGGCGGCCCTGGTGTACGCGGCCGACGTGATCAGCAAGGTGGTCGTCGTCGCGACGCTCACCGAGAACGTGCCGGTGCGGGCGGTCGGCTCGCTGCTGCGGCTGAACTACATCCGCAATCCCGGGGCGGCCTTCTCGCTCGGCGCGGACGGGTACACGATCGTGTTCACGCTGATCGCTGCGGCCGTGATCGTCGCGATCCTGCGCATGGCCCGCACCCTGGCCAGCCGCTGGTGGGCCGTCGCGCTCGGCCTCTTGCTCGGCGGGGCGCTGGGCAACCTGACCGACCGGATCGCCCGGGGCCCGGGACCGCTGCGCGGCTGGGTGGTGGACTTCATCCAGCTGCCGCACTGGCCGGTGTTCAACCTGGCCGACTCGGCGATCTGCTGCGGCGGCGCGCTGATGGTCCTGCTCACGGTCCTGGGCCTGCACCCGGACGGCCAGGTCGACCGCCGGTCCCGTGGTCACGGCGCGGGGGCCGAAACCAGCCTCGCCGGCTACGCCGGCGAGCCCGACCCCGGGGCCCTCGACTAGGGCCCGCGGCCCGCCTTTACCCGCTGAGCCGCGGCCCCGGGTAGAGGATCGTCTTGGGCTCGGTGAAGGCCTCCATCGCGAACCGGCCGCCGACCCGGCCGCGCCCGCTCACCGACCCGGACCGGCCGCCGAACGGCAGGTGCGACTCCCACAGGTTGGTAGAGGCGTTGACGTTGACCCAGCCGGCCCGCGCCTGCTCCGCGAAGGCCAGGCCCCGCTCCAGGTCGCCGGTGAAGACCGCCGCGGTCAGCCCGAACGGTGAGGAGTTGGTCAGTTCGAGGGCCTGGGCGGCGGACGCCACCTCGACGATCGGCACCACCGGGCCGAACGTCTCCTCGGTGGCGATCAGCATGTCAGGTGTCACCCCGTCCAGCACGGTCGGTTCCGCGTAGAGCCGGGTGGGGAAGCCGGGAGCGCGCCGCCCGCCGTGGCACAGCTTGGCGCCGCGGCTGACCGCGTCCGCCATGTGCCGGTCGAACTTGGCCGCGGTCGCCTCGTTGTTCAGCGGCCCCATCGTGGTCTGCGGGTCGAACGGGTCGCCCAGCCGGACCCGCCCGGCGGTGGCCGCGACCACCCGCTCGGTGAACTCGGCGCGGACCGCGGCGTGCACCAGGAACCGCTCGCCGGCGGTGCAGCTCTGTCCCGCGCACAGGTACGCGGCCTCCAGCGCGGCGTCGGCGGCCAGGTCCAGGTCCGCGTCCTCCAGGATCACCATCGGGCCGTTGCCGCCCAGCTCGAGCAGCTGGGTCTTGCCCGCCGCGCGCGCCGCGACCAGCCCGCCGGTGGCCACCGACCCGATGAAGCCCACGGCCGCCACCCCCGGGTGCCCGGCCAGCGCATCCCCGGCCACCGGCCCGGGGCCGGGGAGGAAGCTGAATACTCCCGGCGGCGTGCCCTCCGCCGCCATGATCCCGGCCAGCACCGCACAGCACGCGCTGGTGCTGGGCGCGGGCACCCACACCACGGCGTTGCCGGCCGCGAGCGCGGGCGCGAACAGTTCCGCGCCCATCGTGTACGGCCAGTTCCACGGGCTGATCACGCCGACCACCCCGAGCGGCACCCGGGCGGTGATCACCCGCCGGCCGGCCGAGCTGGACGGGGGATAAGCCCCGTCCAGCCGCCGCACGTCCGCGGCCGCCATCCGGAAGTACTCGGCCAGCTCGTCGACCTCGTCATGCGCCTCGGCCTGCAGCGGCTTGCCCTGGTCCAGGGTGAGCACCCGGGCCAGGTCATCACGGCGGCCGGTGATGGCCGCGGCGACCCGCTCGCACCACTCCGCCCGCTCGAACGGGGACCGGGCCGCCCAGTCCGGCCAGGCCCGGGCCGCCGCCCGCACCGCGTCGTCCACGTCCGCGGGACCGGCCACCGCGACCGAGGCAAACGTCTCGCCGCTCGCCGGGCTGACCGCCGCGGCCGGCGCCGCGTGCCCGGCGCGCCACTGGCCGCCGATATGAAGCAGGTACTCGTCCATGTTGCTCCGCTTCCCCGCGCCTCCGGGGCGCTTACGGCGCGCCCCTTGACGCGGCAGTCCAGCCGGCGCGGGCGCCCCGGTGGCTCAGCAGTCCGTGCAGAGCCGTCCCAGCTCGGCGAGCTGGGACGGCGGCATCCGGTAGGCCGGCCCGGAGATGGACACGGCCGCGACGCAGCCGCCGCCCGGGCCGAAGACCGGGGCCGCCACCGCCACCAGCCCATCCTCCAGCTCCGCGACCGCCGTCGCGTAGCCCTCGCGGCGGATCCGGGCCAATTCCGCCTGGAGGGCCGCGAGGGTGGTGATCGTGTGCTCGGTGTACCGCTCCAGGCTGGCCGGCGCGGGAATAGCCCCGAACGCGAGCAGCGCCTTGCCGTTGGCCACCGCGTGCGGCCGGGTGCGCCGCCCGACCCAGCCGCCCGAGGAGCTGAGAATGTAGGTGCTCGGTACCTCGGCCACGTTCAGCACGTCGGGGCCGGCGGGCACCGCGAGGTTGATGGTCTCGCCGGTGAGCTGGGAGAGCTTCTCCATGGCGGGCTGCATGGAGGCCACGATGTCGGCGCTGCGCAGGGCCACGGTGCCGAGCCGGATGATCTCGACGCCCAGCCGGTACCGCCGGCCGGACCGGGCCAGGAACCCGGTGCGTTCCAGGGTGGCGGCGAGCCGCGAGGCGGTGGACTTGTGCACGCCCAGCGCCTCGGCGATCTCCGTCACGCTGAGTTCCGGCCTGCTGTCCTCAAAGCTGGCGAGCAGCGCCAGCACCCGCTCGGCGGACGGGTAGGTTGCGCCCGCCGCAACCACGCTCTCACTCACGCAACCAGGATGACCAATTTGCCCGTTCTGCGTCAACCGCCGTCACGGGCGGCTCATGGCATACTCGCTGTCGAGTTCCACCGAAAAGCGCTGGCCGCCCGTTATCTCCAGGCGGGTGCCCCCGAGGAACGAGAGCAGGCCCGGGCATGGCCGACCCTGATGACGAGCCCACCGTCGGATCCGCGCACGATCCGCTGCCCGAGGCCCTGGGCCTGGCCCGGGCCGCGGCCGGGGCCGGGCTGGGCCTGAAGCTGCTCGGCGGGCTGGCCGTCCGGGTGCTCTGCCCGGATTTCCCGCCCCGGCTGCGCCGCGGCCAGGACATGGACTTCGCCTGCCTGGCCAAGGGCCGCAAGGACGTGGCGGCCTGGCTGGCCGACCAGGGCTGCGTCCCGGACCGCCGGTTCAACAACCTCAACGGCGACCGGCAGATGTACTTCAACGCCCCCTCTGGCAGGCCCATCGACGTGATGGTGGACCGGCTGACCATGTGCCACACCCTGGATTTCCGGCCGTCGTTCGGGCGGCTGCCGTTCACCGTGGACTCCGTGGACGTGCTGCTGTCCAAGCTGCAGATCGTCGAGCTGAACGAGAAAGACGCCCGGGATACCGTCCAGCTGCTGGCCGGGCTCCCGGTCGGCGAGGGTGCCCCGCCGGTGATCGACACCGGGCGGTTCGGCAGGGTGCTCGGTGCGGACTGGGGCTGGTGGCGCACGGTCACCGGGAACCTGGCCAAGCTGCCCGCGCTGCTGGCCGAGAACCCCGGGCTGGTCCCGCCCGCGCCGTCGTACGACCCGCTGGCCCAGGCGCGGGAGTTGCTGGGCATCGCCGAGGCGGCCCCGAAAGGGGTCAAGTGGAAGCTCCGGGCGAATGTCGGCGACCGGGTCCGCTGGTACGAGCTTCCCGAGGAAGTCGACCACTAGCGGCCGGCTTTCCGGGATGCGCCTTAAATTCACATCGTCATGCTTGACGCCGGTTTCGGCGGAGTGCTAGACGTTGCACAGGACGCACGGGCGTTGCGCACCGCGCGGGTGAACCTTGCATGCCGGGGACCAGGAAGGCGTGGTATTGCATGAGGGTTTTCTTCGCCACCGACATCCACGGCTCCGAGGTCTGCTGGCGGAAGTTCCTGAACGCGGCGGCGTTCTACAAGGCTGACCTGGTCGTACTGGGCGGGGACGTGACCGGGAAGATCATGGTGCCGGTCGTCGCGCACAACGGCTACTGGCAGGCCGTGGTCCGCGGCGAGACGATCCGGATGGAAACCAAGACCGAGCTCGAAGAGGTACAGAAGAAGATCCGCAACGCCGGACACTACCCGGCCCTGGTCAGCCCCGATGAGCTGCAGGCCCTGAGCGACGAAGAGGGCGCGGTGGACCGGCGGTTCAGTGCCGAGATGACCCACTCCCTGGACCGGTGGCTGGACATGGCCGACGGGAAACTCGGCGCCGGGAATATCCCGTGCATTCTGAACGGCGGCAACGACGACATCTGGGAGATCGACGACATCATCGAGGCGTCACCGAGCGTCACGTTCGGCGAAGCCAAGTCCCTCGACCTCGACGGTTTCCACCTGGTGTCGATGGGCTGGACCAACCCGACCCCATGGAATACATTCCGCGAGGCTCCGGAGGAGCAGCTCAAGGAAAAGATCGACGCGGTAGTCAGCCAGATCCCGGACATGGAACGGGCCATCTTTAATTTCCATGCCCCGCCCTACGGGACCGGGCTGGATGAGGCGCCGGCCCTGGATGAGACGCTCCGGCCGACCCACGGCGGGGCGGTCATGAAGCCGGTGGGCTCGACCGCCGTGCGCGATGCGATTAACGACTACCAGCCCATGCTCTCGGTCCACGGGCACATCCACGAGAGCCGCGGCATCAAACGCATGGGCCGGACGCTGGCTATCAATCCGGGCAGCGTTTACAGCGACGGCGTCCTGCAGGGCGCCGTGCTCGAGCTGAACGCCAAGAAGGGGAAGGTCGCTAAGTACCTTCTGATAAATGGCTGAAACCGGCTGGCTTGTCAGTGCCTGAGCAATAGGCTGGCCCCGCCACCCCCCCAAAAGGCCCCCAACCGGGAGATCAGCATGGCAACTGATGCAATTGGCGGCGAGACGCCGACCTTGTTCCTGCGCAAAGCCACCGGGCTGGTCCGTGGCTGGTCCGTCCGGGACTCGATCATCTACGCCTGCCTGGCGACCAACTTCGTCACGCTGGGCCTCTACGAATTCACCTTCGCCGGGCCCGCCTTCCCCAAGGGCCAGTTCATCACCGCAGTCCTGATCTCGGGTGTCTGGGTCTCGTTCCTGGTCATCGCCTACGCCGGGCTGGTCGTCACCATCCCCCGGGCGGGCGGCGACTACGTCTGGCAGAGCCGGATCCTGGGCAGTGGCATCGGCTTTGTCCTGGCCGCCACCGGCTGGTGGTTCATCCTGTGGCTCTGGGCGCCCATCTACGGCAACATCCTCTCGGTCCAGCTATTCCAGCCGCTCTGGGCCACGCTGAAATGGACCTGGCCCGCGGGCGGCGCCGCGTGGTTCGGCACCAACAACGGGATCTTCATCGTCACGCTCATCACGATCGCCCTGGCCGGCGTGCTGGTCTCGCTCGGGATGGCCGGGTACGCGAAGATCCAGAGGTGGTTCTTCCTCGGCGGCATGGTCGGCTTCGCGGTCGTCGTCGTGCTGCTCCTGGTCAACTCGCACGCCAGCTTCGTGAGCTCGTTCAACCTCGAGGGCCAGAAGCTCTTCGGCGTGCACCACGCCTATGCCGCGACGAACGCCGCCGCCGCGAAGGCCGGGTACACCACGTCGCCGTTCGGGTTCGGCCCGCTCGGGCCAACGATGCTGCTCGTGCCGGCCTTTATGTTCTTCCTCCTGTGGCCGAACTGGGGGACCACCCTCTACGGGGAGGTCCGCGGGGCGAGTGACTTCCGGCGAGTATTCACCGGCATGTTCGCAGGCTTGTGGATCACGGTCATCTTGACCGTCATCTTCCTGCTGCTGATCGCCAAGACCGTCGGCTGGGGCTTCTACCAGAATCTCAACTCGCTGGATTACAACCTGACGCCGCAGTTCGGCATCTGGCCCTACCCGTTCATGTTCGCGGGCTGGCTGGTGCACAACACGGCCTTCCAGGTCATCCTGATCCTCGTGCTGAGCCTGTGGTTCTTCGCGTGGGTCGGCACCCTGTTCCTGTCCTCGACCCGGGTCATCTTCGCCGCCGCGTTCGACCGGGTGCTCCCGGACCGGGCCGCCGAGGTCTCTGAGCGGCGCAAGGTCCCGGTGTGGTCGCTGATCCTGATGCTGCTCCCGGCGGCTGGGCTGGCCGCGGTCTACGCTTACTCGACCACGTTCCGGTCCTACACGCTGGACGCCACCCTGGTCATCGCGGTCACCTACCTGGGCAGCGCCATCGCGGTGGTGCTGCTGCCCTTCGTCAAGCCCGATCTGTGGCGGGCCTCGCCGGCCAGCCGGATCAAGCTGCTCGGCGTGCCGATCGTCCCGGTGGCCGGGGTCATCACAATCGCCCTGCTCGTCTTCAACCTCTACGAGTGGCTGAGTAACGACAACTACTTCGTGAACAGTCACGACTCACTCATTTATATGGGCGCCATGTACGTGCTGGCCATCGTGATCTACGTGATCGCCCGGCTCGTCCGCCGCCGGCAGGGCATCGACCTGGGGCTGATCAACAAGGAGATCCCGGTCGAATAAGCACAGCGCAGCACGGCACGGCATGAGCTGAGTGCCCCGGCCCCGCCGCCAGAGTCGCCGGTGGCGGGGCCGAGGCAACCCCGCGGCCAGCGGGGGATGGACGCGACACGGATGGGCAGGAATCAACGGCATGAATGACATACCGGCCCGGGCGAGCGCGGTGATCGTGGGCGCCGGGATCGTCGGCAACAGCCTGGCCTGCCATCTGGCCCGGCTCGGCTGGCGGGACCTGGTCCTGGTGGACAAGGGGCCGATGCCCAACCCGGGCGGCTCGACCGGGCACGCCTCCAACTTCATCTTCCCGATCGAGTACTCGAAGATGATGATGGAACTCACCCGGGACAGCACCGAGCAGTACCAGGAGCTCGGGGTGTTCACCCAGAGCGGCGGCGTCGAGGTGGCCCGGACCGAGGGCCGGCTGGACGAGCTGCGCCGGCGCTGCACGGCGGCCAAGGCCTGGGGCATCCCGGCCCAGATCGTCTCGCCCGCCGAGGTCGCGAAGCTGGTTCCGTACCTGGATGAGTCCGTGATCCTGGGCGGGGCGCACTTCCCCACCGTCGGCGTGGTCGACTCGCTGCGGGCCGGCACGCTGATGCGGGAGGAGGCGCAGCGGTCCGGCGCGCTGCAGGTCGTGGCGGCCGCGGAGGTGCTTGGCATCGACACCTCCGGCCGCGGCCGCAACGGGCAGCCCAGGATCACCTCGGTGCGGACCAGCGCGGGGGACATCGAGACCAGCATCTGCGTGGTCTGCTGCGGAGTGTGGAGCCCGCGAATCGCCCGGATGGCGGGAGCCCGGATCCCGCTCACCCCGATCGTGCACCAGATGATCAGCGTCGGCCCGATCGGGCTGTTCGCCGGCACCCAGGGAGAGATCGCCTACCCGATCGTGCGTGACGTGGACACCAACATGTACGAGCGGCAGCACGGCGGCGACATGGAAGTGGGCTCCTACGCGCACCGGCCGATCATCGTCACGCCGGATGACATCCCCTCCATCGAGGAATCCGCGCTGTCCCCGACCGAGCTGCCGTTCACCGCGGACGATTTCGACCCGCAGCTGGCCGAGGCGCTGGACCTGATGCCGGAGCTGCTGGGCGACGAGCAGGCCGGTATCCGGTACGCGATCAACGGCCTGATCTCGATGACCCCGGACGGCCACCCGCTGCTCGGCCCGGCGCCGGAGGTGGACGGGCTGTGGTCGGCCGCGGCCAGCTGGATCAAGGAGGGGCCGGGCGTCGGCCGCGCGGTGGCCGAGTGGATCAGCGGCCAGGTCCCGTCCGTCGACGTGGACGAGGCCAACATCGCCCGGTTCTACCCGTCCCAGCGCACCGTGGCCCACATCCAGGCCCGGGCCCGGGAGGGCTTCAACAAGATGTACGGGATCGTGCACCCGGCCGAGCAGTGGGAGTCCGGCCGGCCGGTGCGGGTCAGCCCGGCCTACGACCGGGAGCGTGCCCTGGGCGCGGTCTTCTTCGAGACCGCCGGCTGGGAACGCCCGCACTGGTACGTGTCCAACGAGCCGCTGCTGGAGCGCTACGCGGGACGGCTGATGCCCCGGGACGCCGAGTGGGACGCCCGGTGGTGGTCGCCGGTCATCAACGCTGAGCACCTGGCCATGCGGGACGCGTGCGGGCTCGTCGACCTGTCCGCCTTCGCGATCTTCGACGTCACCGGCCCGTCCGCGCTGGACGTGGTGCAGTCGCTGGCCGTGGCCCAGCTCGACGTGGCGCCCGGCCGGGTCGTCTACACCTCGCTGCTGGACGAGCGGGGCGGGTTCAAGGCCGACCTGACCATCATGCGGCTCGGCCCGGAGCGGTTCCGGGTGGTGACGGGCGGCGCGACCGGAATGGCGGACCTGGCCTGGTTCGGCGAGCACCTGCCCGCCGACGGTACCGCCGCGCTCGCCGACCTGACCTCGGCCCAGGCCACGTTCGGGCTGTGGGGGCCGCGGGCCCGCGAGGTCCTGCAGTCGGTCACCGGCGAGGACGTGAGTCACGCCGGGTTCCCCTTCGGCACCTGCCGGGAGGCGGAGATCGCCGGGCTGTCCGTGCTGGCCTCGCGCATCTCCTACGTGGGTGAGCTCGGCTGGGAACTGCACCTGCCCATCGAGCAAGGCGGGAAGCTGTGGGACGCCCTCTGGGCGGCCGGCACCCCGCACGGGCTGGTGCCGGTCGGCATCGGCGTGTACGGCACCACCGGTCGGCTGGAAAAGGGCTACCGCGCGTTCGGCAACGAGCTGACCGCGGACTTCACGCTGGTCGAGGCGGGAATGACCCGCCCGAGAGTGAAGGCCCAGCCGTTCATCGGCAAGGACGCTTACCTGGCCCAGCGGGCCGAGCCGCCCGCCGCGATGCTGTGCACACTCACCGTGGACGACCACACCCCGGCCAGCGGCCCGGCCCGGTGGATGCTGGGCGGCGAGCCCGTCCTGTCGGCCGATGGCGAGCGGCTGGTTGACGCGAAAGGCCGGCCGTCCTACGTGACCAGCGCCGGGTCCGGCCCATCCGTGGGCCGGCACCTGCTGCTGGCTTACCTCCCCCCGGCCCAGGCCAGCGTGGGTACCCGGCTCCAGGTCGAGTGCTTCGGGGACGCCTACCCGGTGACCGTGGCCGTGGCCGGGGCCACCCCCTTGTTCGATCCGGACAACGCGCGGATCCGGAGCTGACCGGCGGTGGAGGTCGCCGTCTGCGTGAAGCGGGTCCCCCAGGTCGGTGGCCGGATCGTGGTCACCCCGGACGGGCAGGACGTGGATACCCGGATGTCCGGGTTCGCGATCAGCCCGCACGAGGAATGCGCGGTGGAGGAGGCCGTCCAGATCACCGAGCGGCTCGGCGGCAGCGTGTCGGTGCTGACCCTGGGTCCGGCCGAGGCCGCGGATCAGCTGCGTGACGCGCTCGCGCTCGGCGCCCACCGGGCCGTGCTGCTGGAGGACGGCGGCCGCGAGTGGGGCCCGGCCGCCACCGCGGCCGCGATCGTGGCCGAGGTGCGCCGCCGGGCCGCTGAGGGCCCGGCCTGTGACCTGGTGCTGCTCGGCAACGAAGCGGCCGACACCGGGGACTACCAGGTCGGGGTGCGGGTGGCCCATGGGCTCGGCTGGCCGTGTGCCACCGGGATCAAGCACCTGGAGATCACGGGGGACGGGGCCCGGGCCCGGCGGGAGTACCGCGGCCGCGAGGAGACGTTCGAGTTCGTGCTGCCCGCGGTGATCACGGTCAAGGAAGGCATCAACCTGCCCCGCTACCCGTCCCTGCCGGGACGGCTGCGGGCCAAGCGGGCCGCCATCGAGCAGTACCAGCCGCAGTGGCAGCCCGAGGGGCTGCGCAAGCGGGCGCTCCGGGTGCCGGACCAGCCGCGGCAGCAGGCCACGGTGCTCGGCACCGGGACGGATGCCGTGCCCGCCCTGGTCCGGCTCCTGGACGAGCTGGGGGTTCTGACGTGAGGGTCCTGAAGTGAGCGGGCCGGCATGAACGTGCTCTGCCTGGTCGAACTGGACGAGGCCGGGGTGACGGACGCCTCGCTGCGCGCCCTCACCTTCGCCCGGTCGCTGGCCTCCGGCGGCGCGGCGGATGCGGGCGCGGGCGGGCCGGTCCTGGCCGCCGTGGCGTTCGGCCCGGCCGGCCGCGTCCCGGCCGGGTTGCTCGGCCGGTACGGGGTGACCGAGGCCTACGTCGTCGAGCCGTCCGCGCTGGACGGGTACGCGCCGCTGGCCTGGGCGCGGACCCTGGAGGGCCTGCTCAGCGTGACGCTCGCCGCCGCGGTGGTGGCGGCGGGAACGGACTGCGGCAGCGAGGTCCTGGCCCATCTCGGCGCGCTGACCGGGCAGCCGATGGCCGCGAACTGCCTCACGGCCAGCCCGGAGGCGGACGGCACGCTGGTCGTGTCCCGCCAGCGCTGGGCGGGATTGCTCATCGAGGACGCCGTCCTGGACGGGACGCCCGCCCTGCTCACCGTGGCCACGGACGCGGTCCCGCCGGTGCCGGCGGACGATGCGGCTGACCCAGCCGTCCTCGTCCACGAGCCCGACCTGGACCCGGCGGACCTGCGGGTCCGGGCGGCCGTGTCGGCCGGCCGTGACGGCGGGGTGTCGCTGGCCACCGCGCGGGTGGTGGTCGGCGGGGGCCGCGGGGTCGGCGGCCCGGACGGCTTCGCCCCGCTGGAGGAACTGGCCCGCCTGCTCGGCGGGGTGGTCGGGGTGTCCCGCGTGGTCACCAGCCAGGGCTGGCGGCCGCACACCCAGCAGGTGGGCCAGACCGGCACCAAGATCACCCCCGAGCTCTACCTGGCCTGCGGGATCAGCGGCGCGATCCAGCACATGGCGGGCTGCGCCAGCGCGAAGCGCATCGTGGTGATCAACACCGACGCCTCGGCGCCGATTCTGTCCCGGGCCGACTACGCGGTGATCGGCGACCTGGCTGAGGTGATCCCCGCCCTGGTGGCGGCGCTGAAGGAGCGGGCCTGAAGGACCGCTGCGGACGGTGCGGGCTGAAGGGCCACCGCTGAGGGGGGGCCTGGTCGACCGGCACTGCGGGCCGCGGCTGAGGAACTGGGCCCGCCGGCCCCGCCGGCGGGCCCAGCCTCCGGCGGGTCAGTCCGCAGGACCGGCCGGGTCAGAGGTTCAGCTCCGCTGGACGGCCTCGAGGTTTTCCCGCACCGCACGGGTCAGCGGGTGATCCGGGCCGAGCGCCTGCTCACAGTCGGCATGGGTGCGTTCGAACACCACGATCGCCTCGGACAGCCGCAGCGCGGCGTGGTAGGCGGACGCCAGGTTCGCCCGCGAGGTCAGCGTGGACTGGTGGGTCGGGCCGAGGACCCGCTCGCACGCGGCCAGCGTCTGCTCGTAGAGCGGCAGTGCATCCTTGAGCCGGCCGGCCGAGTGGTAGGCGTTGGCCAGGTTGCCGCGCGCCGTCATGGTGTCCATGTCGTCAGTCCCCTGGGCCATCTCCCGGTCGGCCAGCGTCCGCTCGTACACCGGGATGGCGTTCTTGACCCGCCCGGCCGCGAGGTAGGCATTGGCCAGGTTGCCGCGCGCGGTCATGGTGTCCGGGTGATAGATGCCCAGCACCCGTTCCCGGTCGCTGAGCACCCGCTCGTACTGCGGCAGCGCGTGCTTCATCCGCCCGGCGGTCCGGTAGGCGTAGGCCAGGTCGGCGCGGGCGGTCATGGTGTCCGGGTGATCCGGGCCCTGTGCCTTCTCCCGGTCGGCCAGGATCTGCTCGTACACGGGAACGGCCTGCTTGAGCTGCCCCACCGTGTGGTACGCCTGGGCCAGCCCGGCCCGGGTGGCCAGCGTCTCCGGGTGCGCAGGACCGAGCCCGCGCTCCAGGTCCGCCAGGGTCTGCTGGTACACCGGGAGGGCATGCTCGGGGCGGCCCGCGGCCAGGTAGGCGCCGGCCAGGCTGCCGCGGGCCGACAGCGTGTCCGGGTGCCTCGCGCCCAGTACCCATTCCTGGTCCGCGACCACCCGCTCGTACATCGGCAGCGCCTCGGCGTGCCGCCCCGCGGTGGTGAAGGCCCGGGCGAGGTAGCCGCACGAGGCGAGCGTGCCGGGATGGTCCTTACCCAGGACGCGCTGCCGGTCGGCGAGCGTGCGCTGATGTACCCCGATCGCGTCGTCCAGCCGGCCCGCCGCCTGGTACGCCGAGGCCAGGCCGTCGCGGCAGCGGAAAGCCTGGGGGTGCTCCGGGCCCAGCACCCGGATGCTGGTCTCCAGCATCTCCTGCCAGTACGCGAGGCCCGGGCCGCTGATCTCGTCACTGTCCAGGCTCCGGCCCGCCTGCATCAGGACCGGGTGGATCTCCGGGGTCCAGAGCAGGTCGCCGCTGCACTCGCGCAGGCTGATCGTGCTGTCCCGAAGGGCCTGGGCCAGCCGGGGCGGTACCGGGTCGGCCGGCCAGGACTGCAGTAGCGCATCCGCGGCGCACCGGACGGCTCCCTCGAACTCATGCGGCGGGATGATCCCCTGGGTCATGGCCTGGATCGCCGGGTGCACCTGCACGGTCCGCGTGGTGCTGGCCGGGTTGATCGTGACCAGCCCGGCCCGGGACAGGGCGTGCACCGCGTCCCGGGCTTCGGCCGGGCTCGGCCGGCATGGCCGGATGGCCGGTCAGATAGCCGCAGGCGGCCGGGGTGGTGAATACGACGCCGGGGATACCCGCCGGGTCGAGCAGCCCGGCCAGCACCAGCGCGGGCCGGGCGAAACCGGCGGGCGGGATCTGGTCGGCCAAGTCCATGGCCAGCGACCAGGTCACACTGGAATGGCCGAGCGCGGCATAGTCCAGGCCCGCACCGGCCCGTCCCGGAGGGGCCGGGCTGCTGTCAGGCAGCAGGCTGGCGCCGCTCATCCGCCGCTTGCGGTCGTGGTACCAGCCCCGGTAGTCGCGGCAGCTGGCCCCGGTGCAGATCAGCGCGGCCGTGGCCTGCGCGAGCGCGAGCGGCTGGCAGTCCACGTCGTCCGCCAGGTCGAGGGCTTCGGTCCGCTGGCCGGGGTCGGTGGCGAGCCGGGCGCTCAGGTAGGCCAGCGCTTCCCGGGTGCTGAACGCGGGGACCGGCGCGATCCTCCGGTTCGGTGCGGCCAGGGTGTCGTCCCGCCGGGCCGTGACCACGACCCGGCCGTCGGGCCCGGCCGGCCACAGGCCGTCCAGGTCGGACGGATCGGCCAGGTCATCGAGGACCACCAGCCACCGCCGCTCAGTGGCGGACAGCCAGGCCAGGAAGCGCTGCGCGCCGGTCAGCAGGTCGTCGCCCGGATCGGCGGCGCCCAGTTCCGCGAGGCTCAGCGCGTAGCCGGTCAGGATCGCGTTCCTGCTGCTGGCCTTCAGCCAGACCAGCAGGTCCACCGCGCGGGTGTCCCAGAGCTGGTGGGCCAGCGCCGCAGCCAGCTGCGTCTTGCCCGTGCCGCCGGAGGCGGCCAGATGGGCAGAGCCGCCGGAGGCGGCCAGGCGAGCGGGCTCGCCGGAGGCGGCCTGGACGGCACCGCCGTCAGCGTTATCGGAGGCCAGGGTGGATCCGGCGGGCGCGGGCCCCCGGGCCGGGCCGAGAATTAACGTGTCACCGGGATCCAGCTTGCCGATCCGGCCCAGCCCGGTCTCGGGGCGCGGGCTGTAGGAATCAGCCAGGGGCGGGACCGGGCCGCAGCGCAGCGGCCACTCCACTAGGCGGGCCGGCGCGATGGCCATTGGGGCCCCCGCGACGTCGTTGCCGTTGTGTGGCTGTTCACCGTCTGCTCCCACCCACATTCCGACATCTGATGCGATCTCTTGCAGTTGATCGGAACAGTTGCACAAGACAGCCTATGACGGCGCAGCCCCGTGCGGGCAGCGTTCTGTAGGCACGAGGGAACGCATCGCGGCCGGCGGTGCGTGACCAAGCAGCGGTTCCAGCCCGGGCCAGTCAGATGGCCAGCTGGCCGCGGTCTGGTCCGGTGAGCCGCCGCAGCAGCGCGGCCCGCCATTCCTCTGTCTGCCTGACCTGGTTAAAGGTGAACAGGTGCAGGCCGGCTACCGCCGCGCCGGGGGCGGTCAGGGCGGCACCGGTCCGGTCCAGCAACCGCTCCGGGCTGTAGCCGCCGGGCAGTCCGAGGCGCAGAAACCAGTCCGTGTGCCCGGCCAGGAACCGTGTGGATTCGGCCACACCGGCCCGGGCCGCCATGCGCAGCAGCCTCGTCCGTTCCACCGGGCCCGCCAGTCCCACGTAGAGCGGCAGCGTGACGCCGCGCGCCCGGATCCGGGCCACCCACTTGCGCAGCACGGCCGGGTCGAAGCAGAGGTTGCTGACGATGTAGGACGAGTGCTGCCGCTTATCCCACATGGCCTGCACGGTGATGTCGTCCTCGATCCGCGGGTGGCTTTCGGGATAGCCGGTGATCCCGACGCGGCCGAACGGGCGGCCCATCTCGGTGAGCCGGGTGAGGAGGGACAGTGCGCTGTCGAACCGGCCCGCCGGGGGATCCGCGTCGCCCGCGGGCACGAACACGTCATCCACCCCGATGGCGAGCAGCCGGGCCACGATGCGGTCCAGGTGCGTGTCGTCCATGACCAGCCGGGCGGACAGGTGCGGCACCACCCGGTAGCCCCGGGCCGTCAGCCGCTCGGTCAGGTCCAGCGTGGGCCCGAGTCCCCGGGCCGGGGAGGCGGTCACGGTGACGGTCATGCCGGGCGGGACCCAGTCCGCCACGGCCTGCTCGATCGCCCCGGACGGGAAGACCTCGTAGCGCGGCTGCGCCAGCAGCGCCGCCGCGCTCAGCAGCCCGCCGCGCACCGTCCCGCCCCCGCCGCCAGGAGGAGCTCCAGCTCGCGTTCCAGGCGGGCCGTCCCGGTGCCGATCACGGTGAGCGGGAGGCCGAACCGGGCCGCCACGGCCCTCGCCTCGGCTTCCAGGGCCGGGTCACGGGACTGGGCCAGCCACACCACCCGGCGGTAGTGCCCGAAGTAGTCCGGCCACAGCTCGGGGTAGCGGTCCAGGCCGAGCCCGGCGAGCACGGTCCGCCGGAAACTGCGGACCAGGAAATCGGTCAGCACGTACGTGCCGGGCTCGGCCTCGAACAGCGCCGCCATCCGGTCTGGCCCGGCCAGCAGGTCGTAGCAGTGCAGCCCGGGCAGCCGGCGCAGGCCCAGCCGGGCGGACAGCTCGTCCAGCGCCCCGTAGGTGCCGCAGTCGGCGTACCCAATCGCCACCGGCAGGCCGCGGGCCTGGGCCGCCACGGCCAGCCGCTCGACCTCCGGGGTGATGGCGGCGGGCCGGTTGTGCAGCAGCGCGGGCAGGCAGTGCAGCTCCACCGGCCACCCCCGGCGGGCGGCGATCTCCCGGATGGGACCGCCGAGCGCCCCGCAGGCGATGACGAGCGCCTGGGGCCCCGGCGGCTCCTGGGATCCTTGCCCCTCGTGGTGTTCCCGGCCTGGCCGGGGGCTGGCCGGGGACGACTCAGTCCGGGAAGGCCAGCTGGTCGACGAAGCGGTCGTTGAAGTCGGCCCGGTCGGACAGCTCGACATACCTCACCTCCTCGAGCAGGGCCAGCCCGCCGGCCCGCTCACGGACGCTGAGCAAGGCCATCTTGGCGCCCTCACCGGCCACGTTCCCCGCGCTGACCACCCGAAGCACCGGGATGTCAGGCACCAGGCCGAGCCGGATCGCGTTGGCGGGGGACAGGTAGCTGCCGAACGACCCGGCCAGCAGCACCTGCTGGATGTCGCCCGGCTCCAGCCCGGCCTCCTCCAGCAGGATCCGCCAGCCGGTGGCGATGGCCGCCTTGGCGAACTGCAGCTCGCGGACGTCCCGCTGGGACAGGTACACCGACCGGGACACGTTGCCCGGCTCACCCAGCCAGTGCAGCACGAACACCCGCTCCGCGCCGAGCTGGGTCAGCCGGCCCGCCAGCCCCGGGGCCAGCTCCGCGGCCCGCTCCTCGCTGACCAGCCGGCCGGAGGAGTCCAGCAGGCCCAGCCGGACCAGCCCGGTGACCGCGTCCACCAGCCCCGATCCGCACAGGCCGGCCGGCTCGGCGTCCCCGATGACCTTGAGCTCCAGATCATCCGGGGTCATCGTGACCACCTCGATGGCCCCATCCGCGGCGCGCATCCCGCACCGGATCGCCGCCCCCTCGAACGCCGGCCCCGCCGGCGCGGCGGTGGCCAGCAGCCAGTCCCGGTTGCCCAGCACGATCTCGCAGTTCGTGCCGATGTCGATGAACAGCCGCGTCCTGGCGTCCCGGTCCATCCCCGAGGCGAGCAGCCCGGCAGTGATGTCGCCGCCCACGTAGGCGCCGAACGGCGGGAACACCACCGCCCGGGCCCGCGGGTGCGTGGGCACGCCCAGGTCGGCCGCGAGTACCTCGGGCAGCAGCCGGGTGGCCAGGATGAACGGGGCCACGCCGAGCGGCTCCGGGTCGATGCCCAGCACGATGTGGGTCATCGTGGCGTTCCCGGCCAGCGCGACCTCGTACACCTCGGCCGGGTCGATCCCGCCCGCCGCGCAGGCCTCGGCGGCCAGCTCGGCCAGGGTCTGCTGGGCCAGCGCGGTCAGCCGGGCCAGCGTGCCCGGGTCCATCATCGTGGCGCTGATCCGGGTGATCACGTCCGCGCCGAACGGCTGCTGCTGGTTCAGCGCCGAGGCCACCGCGACCGGCGTGCCCGTGGACAGGTCGAGCAGGGTGGCCACCACCGTCGTCGTGCCCAGGTCGAAGGCGACCCCGAACAGCCGTCCCGAGGTGTCCCCGGGCTGCACGTCGATCAGCACATCATCGACGATCACCGCGGTGACCTTGTAGTCCGCGGCGCGCAGGACCCGGCCGGCCACCCGGACCGCGTGCAGGTCCACCCGCAGCTCCAGGTCGTCCACGGCGGCCAGGATCCGCTCGACATCACTGCGCTGGTCGGCCAGGGACGGCTCCTCCAGCTCCACGTAGCGCTTCTGCACCGCGGGCCGCAGGATGACCTGGCGGCCGACCCCGACCGTCGCCGCCTTGGGCCGGGTCACCAGCGGGGGAACCTCGATCCGCGCGTCGCCCCCGGCCAGCACCCGGCAGGCCAGCCGCCAGCCATCCCGCAGCTCATCGGGGGAGAACGCCCGGATGTCCAGCGCCGACGGCACCGCCGCCCCGTCCAGCATCCGCACCTTGCACTTCTTGCAGGTGCCGTGGCCGCCGCAGGTCGAGTCGATGGCGATGCCGTTCCAGCTCGCGGCGTCGAACACGCTCACCCCGGCGGGCACCCGGACCTGGCGGCCGGAGGGCTCGAACCGCAGGTTGACGCGGACCGGGCCGGCGGCTCCCGGGCCGGCGTCGTGGGGGAGTGCGCCGTTGCGGTCTTCGTTGCGGCGAATTGAGGGCGGCGGGCTGCCTCCCGCAGCGGCCGTGCCGGGCGGCACCATCGTCACGTCGTGGCCTGTTCCTGGGCCTGCTGGGCCCGCTGGGCCTCGGCCTGGGCGGCGCGGTGCGCGGCGATCCACGACGCCCCCCAGGGGTCGCGGTCCAGGAGCAGGTCGGCGGCCTGCACGGCGCGGACGATCTGCGGGGCGCGGGCGTCCAGGATCGCGCTGGTCAGCCCGCTGGCGATGGCCATGGGCAGGAAGGCGGCGCCGATCGCGTGCCGGTCCGGCATGCCGAACGAGACGTTGGACGCGCCCAGCGTGGTGTTCACCCCGAACTCCTCGCGGAGCAGCGCGATCGTCTCCATGGTCTTGACCACGAGGGAGGTGTCCGCCCCGACCGGCATGGCCAGCGGGTCGATCACGATGTCCTCGGCCGGGATGCCGAACCGGCCGGTCGCCACCTCGAGGATCTTGCGGGCCAGGTCCAGGCGCTTGCGCGGGTCCTCGGGGATCTCCTCCTCGTCGTTGGGGAGCGCGATGACCGCGGCGCCGTACTTCCTGACTAGCGGGAGGATGGCCTCCATCCGCTCGTCCTCGGCGGTCACCGAGTTCACCAGCGCCTTGCCCTCGTAGGCGGCCAGGCCCGCGTCGAGCACCTCGACGATCGAGGAGTCGATGCACAGCGGCAGGTCGGTCAGCCCCTGGATGAGCTTGACCGCGGCCACCATCAGCTCGGCCTCGTCGGCGAGCGGCGCGCCCATGTTCACGTCGAGGACCATGGCCCCGCCCGCCACCTGCTGGGCCACATCGATCTCGATCCGGGACAGGTCACCGCGGCGCAGCTGTTCCTGGAAGAGCTTGCGGCCGGTCGGGTTGATCCGCTCGCCGATCACGCAGAACGGGTGCTGCGGGCTGATGGTGACCGACTTCGTGGCCGACCTGAGGACTGTTTCCATGCCTGCTCCCTAGGCCGGTGTCATCGCGCGGCGCTTCTGCAGCAGTTCCTTGGCCCGGACCACGGCCGCGGACGCGTCGGCGGCGTAGCCGTCCGCGCCCACCACGTCCGCGTACTCCTGGGTGACCGGCGCGCCGCCCACCATCACGATGACCTTGTCGCGCAGGCCGGCCTTCTGCAGCGCGTTGATGTTCGCCTTGAACATCGGCATGGTCGTGGTCAGGAACGCGGAGAAGCCCACGATGTCGGGCTGGTGCTGCTTGATCGCGTCGATGAACTTCTCCGGCGCGACCTGGACGCCGAGGTCGATGACCTGGAACCCGGCCCCCTCGAACATGATGTTGACCAGGTTCTTGCCGATGTCGTGCACGTCGCCCTTGACCGTGCCCATCACGATCGTGCCGATCGACTGGGCGCCGGTCTCGGCCAGCAGCGGGCGGAGGACCTCCAGCGCGCCGGCCATGGCCTTGCCCGCGATCAGCATCTCAGGGACGAAGAAGTCGCCGCGCTCGAACCTGGCGCCGACCTCCTCCAGCGAGGGGATCAGCGCCTCATAGAGCAGGGTCTCCGGGCCCAGGCCTATCTCCAGGCCGGCGTTGGTCAGGCTGAGCACCTCAGGCGCGTTGCCTACCAGGGTGAAGTCATAAAGCTGGCGGAGCAGCTCCTCCTGCGTCACGAGGCACCTTCTCTCTGTCATCTGGCGGGTGTCGCCTGGCGGAGGGCCGCCGAGGGGAGTTCAGGCCCGGGCGGTCCGGGGTTCGCCGGGCCGCGGTTCCGGGCCGGGCCCGGGTTCCGGGCCGGATCCGGGGTCGTGGTCTGGGTCAGGGAGCGGGCGGTGGCCGAGGACCGCCGACAGGCCGAGGGCCTGGACCGCGCACTGCGCGGCCACCGCGGGGATCCTCGCCGGGGTGAGACGGCTGGCGGGCGCGGACACCGACAGGGCGCCCACCACCTCCGCGCCGTCCCGGAAGACGGGGGCGGCCACGGCGACCAGCCCCGGTTCCAGTTCCTCGTCGGTGACCGCGTACCCGCACCGGCGGACCTGGCGCAGGTCCGCCTCGAGCGCGGCCCGGCTGGTCAGGGTCCGGCTGGTGCGGGCCTCCAGCCGGCCCGGGGGCAGCGGCGCCGCGCCGTAAGCCAGCAGCACCTTGCCCAGCGCGGCGCAGTGCAGCGGCACCGGCCGGCCGACCCAGTTGGTGCCGCCGATCAGGTACCTGCTGTCCACCTGGGCGACCTGCTCGACCAGGCCGTCGCGGGCCACGCCCAGGTTCACGGTCTCGCCGGTCTCGGCGCCGAGCCGGTCCAGGAACGGCCGGGCCACCTCGATGAAGCCCGCCTCCGCGCCGCCCCGCCAGGCGTACCGGACGAACACGTCGCCCGGGCGGAACCGGCCGTCATCGTCCCGGCGCACCAGCCCGCCGCGCTCCAGCGCGACCAGCAGGCGTGACGTGGTGCTCTTGGCCAGCCCGGTGGCCGTGGCGAGCTCGGTGAACGTGACCGAGTCGGGCGCGTGCACAACCTCGGTAACCAGCCGCGCGGCCCGGTCTACCGCCTGCGTGCCGGTCGGAGCCGCCCGGTCCGCCGCGTGCGTGCCGGTGGGAGTGGCCACTGACGCCTCCCGCATCCCCGGCGCTCGCTTGCCGCGCTGCCCGCTACGCCTGCCCATGAGTTCCATGCTTGTCAGGTCCGAGCCCATGAGTTCCATGTTACGGAACTCTGTTCTACTATGTGATGTTACGTAGCGGTGCCAGGGAGGGTCAAGACAGGCCGGAGGTGGCGATGTTCCGCAACACGATGCCGCGCTACGAGATCCTCTCCCCCGACGCCATCGGCGTGCTGGACAAGGGGTGGCGGCGCATCGTTTCCGAGATCGGCGTGCAGTTCGCCAAGCCCGAGGCGCTGGAGCTCTTCCGCCGGGCCGGCCAGAAGGTCTCCGGCGACGTCGTGTTCCTCGATCCAGACTTCGTGCTGGAGCAGGTGGCCAAGGCGCCGCGGGAGTTCGACATCCAGGCCCGTAACCCGGCCAACAGCGTGCACATCGGCGGCGACCAGATGGTGTTCGGTGGCGTCTACGGCTGTCCGTTCGTCCGCGATGGCGACGTCCGCCGCGACGCGACCTTGGAGGACTTCCGCCGGCTGAGCATGCTGGCCCAGAGCTTCCCCCAGCTGGACACGGCGGGCGGCGTGATCTGCGAGCCGAACGACACGCCGCTCGACTCGCGGCACCTCGACATGATCTACGCCCTGCAGACAGTGACCGACAAGATCTACATGGGCAACGTGGTGTCCGGGCCCAACGCGGCCGACACGATCAGGATGACCGAGATCCTGTTCGGTGGCGGCGCGGGCGCGGACAAGGGCCGGGCGTCGATCGAGCAGACCCCCGCCACGATCTCGCTCATCAACTGCAACTCGCCGCTGCGCTGGGACGACCGGATGCTGGACGCCCAGTTCGAGTACTGCGCCGCGAACCAGCCGGTGGTGCTCACCCCGTTCCTGCTGATGGGGGCCATGTCGCCGGTGTCGATCCCGGCCGCGCTGGTCCAGCAGCTCGCCGAGGCGCTGTCCGGCATCGCGCTGGCCCAGCTGATCCGGCCCGGCTGCCCGGTCGTGTTCGGCTCGTTCCTGTCCAACATCGACATGCAGTCGGGCTCGCCCAGTTTCGGCACCCCGGAGTCGGCCATCGGCCTGTTCTGCACCGGCCAGCTGGCCCGGCACTACGGGCTGCCGTTCCGCACCGGCGGCGGCCTCAACTCCAGCCAGACGGCGGACGCGCAGGCGGCGTACGAGGCCCTGATGACGCTGCTGCCGACGTTCCTGGCCGGCACCAACTTCGTCATGCACGCGGCCGGGTGGCTGGAGGGCGGCCTGGTCAGCTGCTACGAGAAGTTCATCATCGACATCGAGCTGCTCCGCATGCTGCGGGTGGAGTTCACCCCGCTGGAGATCAACGAGGAGACCCTGGCCTTCGGTGCGCACGAGGAGGTGGGCCACGGCGGCCACTTCCTCGGGGCCCAGCACACGATGGAGCGGTTCCGGGAGTGCTTCTACCGGCCGCTGGTCTCGTCCACGGCCAACTACGAGCGCTGGGTGCGGCTCGGGGCCAAGGACGCCACGGCGCGGGCGGGGGAGATCTGCGCGAAAACGTTGGCGGAGTACGAGGCGCCGCCGCTGGATGACGCGATCCGCGCCGAACTCGACGAGTTCGTGACCCGCCGCCGCACCGAACTCGGCGACTAGGCCGCCCGGCTGGCCCGCGGCGCCGCCGGCGCTGGCCCGCGCAGCCGCCAGTCCCTCCCGTCACACTGGCCCCTCCAGCCCACATTTCACGCCGACCGTTCGCCTGAACGGACAAAACACCCCGGAAAAACGCACCGTCGCCGTGAAATGTGGGCGCCGGCCACGAGGAGGAACCAGGCTGGCGGGTGGCGGCTAGCATGTGGGCCGTGAGTGAGTCAGGAATCGATCCTCAGGTGACCGGCGCGCAGGCGGCCGGGCTGGCTACGGTGGTCACCGGCCCGGACTCCGGTGGTGCCGGGTCCGCGGGCACGGTGCTGGACACCTGGTTCCCCGCGCCGGAACTGATCCCGGCCACGGACACCGCCGGCACGGTCCGGCTGTCCGCGGCCGAGGCCGCCGAGGCGCTCGGCCCCGACGCGGCCGCCCTGCTCGGCCCGGACCGGGCCCGCGGGGTCGAGGTCATCGCGGTGCGCACCACGATCGGTTCCCTGGCCGCCCCGCCGGCTGATGCGCACGACGCCTACTTGAGGCTGCACCTGCTGTCCGGCCGCCTGGTCCGCCCGCGCGGCTGCAACGTGGACGGCATCTTCGGGGTGCTGGCCAACGTGGTGTGGACCAGCCACGGGCCCTGCCCGGTACCGGACTTCGAGGCCACCCGGCTGCGGCTGCGCCGCCGCGGGCCGGTCACCGTGCACGGAGTGGACAAGTTCCCCCGGATGGTGGACTACGTATTGCCGGCCGGGGTGCGGATCGCCGACGCGGACCGGGTCCGGCTGGGCGCGCACCTGGCCGAGGGGACCACGGTCATGCACGAGGGCTTCGTTAACTACAACGCGGGGACGCTCGGCACGTCCATGGTGGAAGGCCGGATCTCGGCCGGCGTGGTCGTCGGGAACGGCTCCGACGTGGGCGGCGGCGCGTCGATCATGGGCACCCTGTCCGGCGGCGGCACGGAGACGATCTCGGTCGGCGAACGCTGCCTGATCGGCGCGAACGCCGGCATCGGCATCTCGCTGGGTGACGACTGCGTGGTCGAGGCCGGGCTGTACGTGACCGCCGGGACCAAGGTCCGGCTGCCGGACGGCCAGGTGGCCAAGGCCCGGGACCTGTCCGGCCGCCCCGGGCTGCTGTGGCTGCGCGACTCCCAGACCGGCACGGTCCGGGTCACCGAGCGCGCCGGGCACGGCATCGCGCTGAACGCCGTGCTGCACGCGAACGCCTGACGGCGGGAAGAGGAAACCATGCGGCTGGCCACCTGGAACGTCAACTCGGTGCAGGCCCGGCTGCCCCGGCTGCTCGCCTGGCTGGAGGAGACCCGGCCGGACGTGCTCTGCCTGCAGGAGACCAAGGCACCCGACGCCGGCTTCCCGGCCGGGGAGGTCGGGGAACTCGGCTACGAGGCGGCGCTGTACGGGACCGGCCGGTGGAACGGGGTGGCCATCCTGTCCCGGGCCGGCCTCGACGATGTGCGCCGCGGGTTTCCCGGCGAACCGGGTTTCCCCGGCCCGGAGGCCCGGGCCATCTCGGCCACCTGCGCGGGGTGCCGGGTCTGGTCGGTGTACGTCCCGAACGGCCGGGCCCTGGACAGCCCGCACCTGGCCTACAAACTGTCCTGGCTGGCTGCCCTGCGCAACGCGCTCGCCGCCGAGCTCACCCCGGCCGGGGACCCGGTGCCGCTCGCCGTGTGCGGGGACTTCAACATCGCCCCGCACGACGACGACGTGTGGGACCCGGCCGCGTTCATCGGCTCCACCCACGTCACCCCGGAGGAACGGGCCGGCCTGGCCGCCCTGCTGGACCTCGGGCTCACCGACGTCCCGGCCCGGGCGCTCAAGGGCCAGCCTTTCACCTACTGGGACTACCGGGCCGGCATGTTCCACAAGGGCATGGGCATGCGCATCGACCTGGTGCTGGCCAGCGGCCCGGTAGCCGCGGCGGTCAAGGACGCCTACGTGGACCGGGAGGCCCGTAAGGGCACGGGGCCGTCCGACCATGCCCCGATCGTGGTTGACCTGGATCTGCCCGCCTGCGCCTGACTCCGGTGCCGGGCCCGCTGACCCCGGTGCCCGCCCGCTGACCCCGGTGCCCGCCCGCTGAGCCCGGCGCCGCACGCTGATCCGGTGCCCGGCCCGCGGGTCGTGGCCGCCGGCCCGGGTTCCTGCCGGCGCACCATCTATCCTCGGCGTTCATGGTTGCCCTTGTCTGGTTCCGCCGGGACCTCCGCGTGCACGACCATCCGGCGCTCGCCGCGGCGCTGGCCGGGCACGAGCAGATCGTGCCGGTGTTCTGCCTGGACGACCGGCTGCTGCACGGGCGGCACGCGTCCGGGCCGCGCGCCGCGTTCCTGCTGGAGAGCCTGGCCGACCTGGACGATCAGCTCTCCCGGCGCGGCGCGCGGCTGGTCATCCGGCACGGCCCGCCGGAGCGGGAACTCCCCGCGCTGGCCGGGGAGACCGGGGCCACCGAGATCCACCTGAGCCGCGACCCCAGCCCGTACGAGACCATCCGGGGCCGGCGGGTGCGGGCCGCCCTGGACCAGGCCGGTATCAGCGCTCACTCCCACCCCGGGATCAGCGTGGTGGACGACGTCCGCGCCATCCAGACCGGGCAGGGCCGTCCCTACACCGTGTTCACGCCGTTTTACCGCACCTGGGAACGCGTCCCCCGGCGCGCGGTCCTGGACCCGCCCGAGCGGATCGGCATACCCGCGAGGACCCGGCGCGGCCGGGTGCCCTCCCTGGCCGGCCTGGGCCTGAAGCAGGAAGTGACCGACCCGGCCCCCGGCGGGGAGGCCGCGGGGCTGACCCGGCTTGCGGAGTTCCTGGACGGGCCGGTGCGCGACTACGGCTCCGGCCGAGACCAGGCAGGAGCCGACGTCTCGTCCCGGCTCTCCCCCTACCTGCGGTTCGGCTGCCTATCGCCGCGGGCGGTAGAAGACCAGCTGCCCGGCGGCAGGAGCGCGGACGCGACGGGCGCGGAGGCGTTCCGGCGGCAGCTCTGCTGGCGTGACTTCTACCAGCACGTCCTGGTCCACCACCCCGAGAACGCCCGGCAGGAATACCAGGCCCGCTACCGCGGCACGCTGACCTGGGACGGTGACGACGCCGAGTTCACCGCCTGGACCGAGGGCCGGACCGGGTTCCCGCTGGTGGACGCGGGCATGCGGCAGCTGCGCCGGGAAGGCTGGATGCACAACCGGGTGCGGCTGATGGTGGGCTCGTTCCTGACCAAGGACCTGGGCATCGACTGGCGCCGCGGCGAGGACTGGTTCATGCGGCTGCTCCTGGACGGCGACCAGGCCAGCAACAACGGCAACTGGCAGTGGATCGCGTCGGTGGGGGTGGATCCGCAGCCCGCCTTCCGGCGCATCTACAACCCGTCCCTCCAGCAGGCGCGCTTCGACCCGGACGGCCGGTACGTGCGCCGTTACGTGCCCGAGCTGGCCCGGGTCCCGGACGAGTACCTGGCCGAGCCGTGGCGCATGCCCGAGCAGGAGCAGGAGCGGGCGGCCTGCCGGATCGGCCGGGACTACCCGGGACCGATCGTGGATCATAAAGCGGCCCGGCAGGCGGCTCTTGATCGTTACCGGAACGCAGCTGACGCCGGCGCCTGACCACGACCGTGGTCCGGCCGGGGCATGTGCTCCCGGCCCGCCCAACGCCGGGAGCATGCCCCCGCGCCGCCCTCCTGCTAGAGCATGAGGATGAGCAGGTAGCCCATGGTGACGGCCATGGCGATCTGGCAGCAGGCCGCCAGGCGGTGGGACAGCACTCGCGGGGCGGGGCGGGCTGGCCGGTCTGGTGCGGTCGCGGCGGGCTGGGCGGCCGGCCGGGCGCCGGCTGTGGTGCTGAGAGCGAAGGCGGTCACGGGGACGGCGGAGCCGGGGCGCCCGGCCGCGGCGCGGGCCAGGGCCGGGAGGCGGTCGGCCTGCCACATGACGTACCCGAACATGAACAGGGCCAGGACCAGCGCGAGCAGCGGGAACCGGCCGGAAGCGGCCGCTGCGCCCTTGGCCATCCCGGCCGCCGGTTTGCCGGCCTGGGCGGCCAGCAGCATGTACACCATGGCGCCGCACATCACCAGGTGAGGCAGGTGGTGACGGTGCGGCGACCGGGCAGCAGCCCCCCGCCCCGCGGCGGGCGCCGGGCCGGGCCGGCGGGCGCGCCAGGCCTGCCAGCCGAACCAGCCGGTGGCCGCCCCGAACATCACGGCCCAGACCCGGTCCGGGAGCGGGTTGAGCCAGCTGACCAGCATGCCCGCCATGGCCACGCCCATCACCGTGGGCACCACGTTAACGTCGCGCTCATCCGGGCGCCGGTGCCCCCGCGCGATGACCAGGCGGCTGGCGCAGTACGCGGCGGTCGCGAGCATGATCACGGCCAGGATGCCCGCGAGCCAGGACGGTCCTGTCACGTCACGGTCCTCCCGGCCGGCCCGCGGATGGCCCGCGCCCCGCCGGTCTGCGCGCAGGCCAGAAGGCGAGAACCATCATGATCAGCAACGGGCCCGTACCGGGGTCGGTGCTGCTCCCCGTGAGAATCTCACCAAGGGCCTGACCCGCCACCCAGATCACGGCGGCCACCACCGCCGCCAGGGCGAGAGTGACCCGGGCCGCCAGCGGCGGCAGGTACACGCCGACGGCGATCACGGCCAGGAGGGCGGCGAGCACGACCGACGCGGCCAGTCCCCGGTGGGCCAGGAACCCCGCGCCCTGCTGGCTGATCGAGGCCAGCCAGGGCGGCTCGCCCCTGGCCACGCCAGAGAGCATGTCGTGCAGCGCCTGCGGGGCCCGGTTCCCGGGCAGCAGCGCGAAGTAGGCCAGGCTGGCCCACAGGAGGAGCCACAGGGCCCGCGCGGCCGGGGCACCTACGGCCCGGGCCGCCACGAACGGGGCCGGCCCGCCCGGGCGGCCCGCGGCGCCGCCACGGTCGCGTGGCCACAGCAGGACCGCGAGCAGCGCGTAGAGGACCGCCGGGCCGGGGGCGCCGCTGACCGGGCTGGCCGTCCCGGTCAGCACTCCGCCCAGGCCCTCGCCGAGCCACCACACGCCGAGGGCCCAGATGACCGAGGCGCCCAGCGCGAGCCTGACCGTGGGCCGCCAGGCGATGCCCAGGGCGAGCAGCAGCTGGACGGTGGCGAAGACCGCGTTAAGGGCCATCGGGTGCTGGCCCACGAGGCGGGCGTCCCAGATGACCGGCTGGCCCACGACCGCCGGGTTGCCCGGGGCCGCGGCCGCGAGCATCTGGGCGAAGGCCCTGGTGAACATGACCGGCTGGTACTGCAGGATCGCGTCCAGCAGCCATGCGGCGCCCAGGGCCAGTTGCAGCAGGCGCCTGGGGTCAGGTCCGGCCCAGCCGGCCGGCGCGGGAGCGCGGTATTCACCCGGCGCGCGCGGACCGCGCTGGCTGACGGCTATCTCACTCACGGCTGGTGCTCCCCGTTCCGCGCTCTCATCCGCCGCAGGCGTACTCGCGGAGGCGCGATCGGTGGAGGGCTTTCCTGATGCGCCAGGCCGCCATAGGAGAAGCGTAAAGGCCGCGCTATCGCGGTCGCAAGCAGCAGATTTAGCGGAGCCGCCGCGGGTGCTATGAGCTGCGATAACGTTAGGAAAAGCGGCAATACTCTGGGCCGTCATTAAACCCGGCAGGGGTATATAGGTAACCCCCCGGAGGTATTAGTGAATACCGGTCCGCGGCCGGCAGCCCATTGTTTCTGTTGCCAGATAATCGCTTGTGCCGCTATCCGCCCCGCCGGGGAGGGCCCGGGCCGGGCGCCCGCCGCGGGCCGCGGGCGCCCGCCGGGCGGCCGCGGAAGGGCCCCGGCGAATCCTCCCATCCGCAGCCGGTTGCGCACCGAACGCCGTAGAGGCGGAAAAAGACCAGGAAAAGTTGTTGGCGCCGGGCGGGACGAGGACTCCTAACTACGCCGGCGCCTGCCCGGGCCGGCCTTGAGGAGGGGACGCGGCATGGACTCACTGACCAAGGGATCGGGCATCGCCGTCAGCATGCTCGTCGCGGCCACGGCCAGCGTCCTGCTGTTACTGCCCGGGCACCCGCGGGCCGGTTCGCTGCGGAACCCGGCGGCGTCCGGCGGGGCGATGATGGCAGCCGCCGTGGTGACATCATCGTCGGATACGCCCAGGCCCGGCGGACGGTACCCGGCCGCCAGCACGCCCGTTCCGCACCGGCCGGCGACCGGATCACCCCCGGTATGCCGGGCGGCAGGTCGCGACCCGGCCCGGGCTCACCCCGGCCGGGCCCGCGCGGTCCTGCGGCACCAGGGACGCGGGCCTGAGCGGCTCAGCGCCGGCTCATGCCGTGCGCCCAGGACGCACCGTGACCAGGAGGCTCCGGGACGGTTACCGCGATACGACGGAATCCGCCCAGACCTGCCCCGATGAGTTCTAACGTGATGCCATGCTCGACCGCGAGATCGTGGCCGCCATCGTGGCAGGCGACCCGGCGGGACTCGAAGCCGCCTACGACCGCTACGCGCCGAGCCTGTATGCCTATTGCCAGTCCCTGCTCACCGAGCCCGCCGACGCGGCCGACGCCGTGCAGGACACGTTCATCATCGCGGCGGGGAAGCTGTCCGCGCTCCGCGACCCGGACCGGCTCCGGCCCTGGCTGTACGCGGTGGCGCGGAACGAGGGCCGCCGCCGGCTCCGGTCCGCGGGCAGCGCCGCCCCGCTCGACGAGGCGGCCGCGGTGACCGACGAGACGACCGACCTCGGAGCCGACCTGGAACAGGCGGAGCTCCGCGAGGTGGTGTGGTCGGCCCTGGCCGGCCTCACCCCCAGCGAGCGGGAGATCATCGAGCTGAACCTGGGCCACGAGCTGGACGGGGCCGACCTGGCCGACGCGCTGGGCGTCCCGCGCAACCAGGCGCACGCCATGGCCTCCCGGGCCCGGGCTCATTTCGAGTCGGCGCTCGGCGTCCTGCTGGTGGCCCGCACCGGCCGGGACACCTGTGCTGAGCTGCACGGGATCCTGGAGGGCTGGGACGGCCGGCTCACCGTGCTGCTCCGCAAGCGGGTCGGGCGGCACATCCGGCACTGTGGCGTCTGCGGGGACCGGCAGCGCCGCGAGCTCAGCCCCGTCGCCTTGCTGAGCGCGCTGCCCGTGGCCGCGCTGCCGGCCGCCCTGCGGCATCAGGTGCTCGGCCTGCTCTCGGATGGCTCCCCCGGGGCCGTGGCCCAGCGGCTGGCGGTCGGGCACCGGGTCGGGCCGCTCGGGCCCGGCGGGTTCCCGCGGCCGCTCGACCCGCCGCCCCCGGTCCGGCTGCACCATCTCGCGCACAGCGCCGCGTACGCGCGGGGCGGCGCGGCCGTCGGCGGGGCCGCGATCATCGGCGGCGCCCTGGTCGGCGGCGGCCTGCTGCACCATCCCGGTTCCTCGCGCCCGCCCGGCACCGCTCCGGCCCGGCCCGCTAGCGGCGCGCCCCCCACCGCGGGCTCGCCCACGGCGCCCTCGTCCGGCGCGGGCGGCGCCGGTGACGGGGCCACCTCGCCCGGTCCCCGGGTGCTGCGCACCGGGACGGCCGCCGCCGGCGCCGGGACAGCCGGGGCCAGCACCGCCCCGGCCGGCCCGTCAGGCAGCCCGGCCCCCGCCAGTTCCGCGGCTCCCTCTCCCGGGATATCCGCCGTGGTCACCGGCACCCTGACCGTGTCACCGGCCAGCGTCGGCCTCAAGCTGTCCCTGAACGGCCTGTGGACCGGCACGCTGACCCTCACCGCTCACGGCGGCCCGGTGTCCGGGTACCACGTCGGGGTGCCGGTGGCCCTGCTCCAGGACCTCACGCTCAGCCAGGCGTCCGGCTCGCTGGCGGACGGGCAGAGCGTGCGGATCACGGTGACCGCCGTGGGGGCCGCGCTGTTCTCCACCGCGCTGCTGACCGTGAGCCCGGGCGGTCTCACCGTCCCGGTCACCTATCAGCCGCTCGGTTAACGGCCGGGCTGCCGCGCCCGAGGCTGCCCCCGCTCGTGCTACTCCGGCTCGTCGCGGCCCCGGCTCGTGGCGGCCCAGGCCCGCCGGGGGGCGGCGCGGGCCGGCTAGCGGCCTGCGCTGACCGGCGGTGAACGGGAAAATCAGGGTGCCAGGTTGAGCCTGATTCGGCCGGACTCAATCCGAAAACTCCCGCGAGGCCATAGCGTTGATCGCATGCGTGACGGGGACCTGGTGGCGGCGGTCGCCGCGGGCGATCCCGCGGCGCTGGCGGCGGCCTACGATCAGTTCGCCCCGGGGCTGTACGGGTATTGCCGGTCGCTGCTGAGTGATCCCGCCGACGCGGCGGGGGCCGTCCGGGACACCTTCGTGGTGGCCGAGGTGAAGCTGCCCCTGCTGCGTGACCCGGGCCGGCTGCGGCCCTGGCTGTACGCGGTGGCCAGGAACGAGTGCCGGCGCCGGCTGCACGGCGACGGTGCCGCCATCAGGCTCACCCGGGATGAGTTCGGTGCCGGTGAGGACACCGCCGACCTCGGGCTGGCCCTGGAGCAGGCCCAGCAGCGTGAGATGGTGTCGTCGGCGCTGGCCGAACTGGACCCGGGGGACCGGGAAATCGTCGAGCTGAGCCTGCGGCACGAGTTCTTCGGCGCGGAGCTGGCGGACGCCCTGGGCCTGCCGCGCAACCAGGCCCACACACTTGCCGCCCAGGCGCGGACCCGGTTCGAGGCCGCCCTGGGCGCGCTCATGGTGGCCCGCTCCAGCCTGGGCTCGTGCCAGGAGCTGGCCTGGATCCTGGGGGACTGGGACGGGGAGCTGACCGGCCCGCTGCGCAAGCAGGTCCGGCAGCACCTCAGCACCTGCGAAATCTGCGGCGAGCGGCGGCGGCGCCAGGTGAACCCGGTGGCCGTGCTCAGCGCGCTGCCCGAGCCCGTCCTGCCGGAGAGCCTGCAGCACGAGGCGCTCAGCCTGCTCGCGGACACCTCTCCCGACGCGGCTCAGGAGCGGGCGGAGATCGCGGAGCGGGCCGAGCCGTTCACCCGGGCCGGCTTCCCGGTACCGCTGGACCCGCTGGCGGCCCGCCGCGGGCCCGCCGCGTTCGTGCCCGCCGCCGGGGTGCTGGTCGCCGTGTTCGCGATGTTCGGCGGCGGGGCCATGCTCGCGGCGAACACGCTGCACCACGCGTCGCCCCCAGTCAGCTCCGCGGTAGCTCCCGCCCAACCATCCGCGCAGGCGGCACCCGGGGTGAGCACGCCCAAGCCGTCCCGTTCCGGGCACAAGAAGACCCACGGCAAGAACGGTGCCCACGGCAGCAGCGGGGCGTCGTCCACGCCGGGTACCGGGAAGTCCGGGAAGTCGTCCAGGCCGGCCAGCCATCCGCACTCGGCCAAGCCGTCGAAGTCCAGGCACACGACGCCGCCGGCTACCACGCCCCCCACGACCACCCCGCCGTCCAGCACACCCCCGACGACTCCGCCGCCCACCACGGCCCCGCCGACCACCCCCCCGCCGACCAGCGGCAGCGGCGGCGGCCTGCTCGGGTCGATCATCGGCGTGCTGGGCGCGCGGTAGCGGCCTGGCCCGCCCGGCTACCCGGCGGGCGGCGCGGACGCTCCCACGCGGGCGGCCGCGGGCGTCGCGGTCGCCGTCGGCTGTTTTGCCTGGTGCGCGGCGGGGCGGTGGGGGCCGATACTGGTCGTGTGCGGCAGGTGCTGTGCCCGGTGCTGGTCGGGCGGGCCGAGGAGTCCCGCCTCCTCCAGGCTGCCCTGGCGGCGGCGGAGACCGGGCGCGGCGGCACGGTGCTGGTCACCGGGGAAGCCGGGATCGGGAAGTCGCGGCTGGTCCGTGAGAGCGCGCGAGCGGCCGGCGAGCACGGGTTCATCGTCCTGGCCGGGCGGGCGGTAGCCGGAGGCGTTCCGACGCCGTTCCGGCCGTTCGCCGAGGCGCTGGCCTCGGCTGGGCGCGCGGGCCGCCTGCCCGGAGGAGGGGACCTGGATCCCTTCCAACCTGCTCTGGGCCGGCTGATTCCGCAGTGGCGGCAGCCGCAGGTGGCGGTGGATGAGTCGCTGGTCTACCTGGGGGAGGCCGCTGGAGGCCCACCTGCACGATCCCACGGTGCGGGTGGTTGAGGTGGACGTGAGCCGTCTTGCCTACGACGAGTGGCACATTGACGGAGCGGTGCTGTGGAATGTGTACGCAGACCTGAAGGATGCGCAGTACCGGACCGCCGATGCCGCGGCGGTGGGACATCTGGCCGCCCGGTCGGGAATCGGCCCGGATTCGACGGTCGTGTTCTACGGTTACGCGCCGCCCTGGGGTTGTGGCTCATGAAGCTCTACGGCCACGCCGATGTGCGCATCCTCGACTGCTCACGCGACACCTGGCGAGGCGAGGGCCACCCGTGCGGCAGTGCCCCGGCCGAGCCGGCCAGCACCGGGTACGTGCTCCCCGGGCCGGACGCGTACCTGAGCGCTGACTGCCCGGCGGTGCGCGAGGCCATGGGTGACCCGGCCACCACGATCCTCGACGTCCGCACCCGGGACGAGTATGCGGGCGGGCGTTCTGGCCCTCCGGCGGGATGGAGGCGGGAGGCCGCGCCGGTCACGTCCCCTCGGCGGTGCACCAGCCCATCGACGGCCTGTACGACGATCGCGGATCGTTCCGGCCCGCGGCCGAGCTGCGCGCGGTCTTCTCGGCCGTCCCTCCCGGCAGTGACCGTGACCTGATCACCTACTGCACGATCGGCGGGCGGGCCAGCACCGCCTGGTTCGTCCTGACCTACCTGCTCGGCCACGCCCATGTCCGCGTCTACGACGGCTCATGGGCGGAGTGGGGGCGACGGCCCGACACCCCCGTCGAGTGCCCGTGACCAGCCCGCCGTGACCAGCCCGCCGGGGACGCGCGAGCGGCACCAGCAGCCGGTCAGGAGACGGTGGGGACGCCGGCGTCGGCGCGGAGCAGGGCAGCGGCCATCCGCAGCGAGACGAGCTTGCCGAACGCCGCCTCCCGGGGCAGGTACTTCATGCCGCAATCCGGAGCCAGTACGAGCCGCTGCGCGGGCACGTACTTCACCGCCCGGCGGACCCGGGCGACGATCTCGGCCGGGTTCTCCACGTTCTCGTCGCCCAGGTTGAGCACGCCCAGGATGATGGTCTTCCCATCGAGCCGGGTGAGTATCTCGCAGTCCAGACCGGACTGCGCGGTCTCAACCGAGACCTGGTCGCAGACGCAGTCGGCCAGTTCCGGCAGGAACGAGTAGCCCGACGGGCGCTCATGGATGATCGCGGCGTAGCCGAAGCACAGGTGCACGGCGGTCGTCCCGGTGATGCCCTCCAGGGCCCGGTTGATCACCCGCACGCCGTACTTGCGGGCCTCGTCCGGACGGGCCTGCAGATAGGGCTCGTCGAGCTGGACGATGTCGGCGCCCGCCTTGAACAGGTCCGCGATCTCCTCGTTCACCGCCTCGGCGTAGCCGAGAGCGAGATCCTCAGTGCTCGTGTAGTAGTCATTCTGGGCTTGCTGGGCCATGGTGAACGGGCCCGGCACGGTGATCTTGGTGGTCCGGGTGGTGCTGGCCCGCAGGAACTCCAGGTCTGCCACCTCGACCGGGTGGCGGCGGTGGATCGGCCCAGTCACCCGGGGCACCGGGTTCGGCTCGCCGCTGCGGTCCAGCGCGGTGCCGGGGTGGTCGATATCCACGCCGTCCAGGGCCGTCGCGAAGCGGTTCGAGTAGCTTTCCCGGCGGATCTCCCCGTCGGTCACGATGTCCAGGCCGGCTTTTCCTGGGCCCGGATAGCCAGCTCGGTCGCATCACGCTGGGCCTGCTCCAGGTGTTCCGGGGCGACCCGCCACAGTTCGGTGGCGCGGACCCGGGGCGGGAACCGGCCGCGCAGCCGCGCGCGGTCGATGAGCCAGTCCGGCTGGGGATAACTGCCGACCAGGGAGGTGGGGAAGAGCATGACAGCCACAATGTCAGATTGCCCGCCGCCGCGCAGCCCCGGCAGCCCCCGGCAGCCCCCGGCGCCGCCGGTGCGCCGCCCCGGCCGGCAGGCGGCCCGGGCCGGTGCGCCGCCCGGGCCGGCGCGGCTATCCGGCGGACGGCGCGGCTATCCCGCGGACGGGTTGATCTCGGGACGGCCGATGACCTCGGTACTCACCACCCGCCTGGTCACGCTGAGCGGGCCGAGCCCGGACAGCGCCTCGGTGACCCGCGCGGCCAGCCCGGGAGCGGCGGCAGTGGACTCGGCCAGCCCGACGGCCGAGACGCCCGCCAGCCAGGACGGGATGATGTCGGTGACGTCCGCGATCACGTTGGCTTTGGCCCGGTTGGACCGGGCCAGCGCGGTCAGGTGCCGGGTGTCCGGGTCGTCCTCAGTGCCCAGCACCAGAACCAGGTCACTGGACGCGGCCACGGTCCGCACGGTCTCAGCCCGGTCAGACGCGGCGTAGCAGAACCCGTCCGGGTCCGGGCCGCGCAGGGCCGGGAACCGGGACCGCAGGGCTGCGGTGGCGATCGGCGTGTCCTCCACCGGGACGCCCGGCACCAGCACGTAGGAGACCCGCCGTGGATCCGCGACCTGGACCGCGCCCGCTCCGACCCGGGTCTCAGCCAGGATCGCGTGGTCCGGCGCCTCGCCCAGGATTGCGGGCAGGACGGCGAGGCCCGACTGGCCGATGAGAACCACCTGGTCGCCACGCTCAGCGAAGCGGCGGGCTTCGGCCTGCACCCCCGCCACCAGCGGGCAGGTCTGGTCGATCACGTTCAGGCCGCGCTCGGCGGCCTCGATGCGCAACCCGGGGGCGACGCCGTGCGCCGGGATCAGCACCGTGGCGCCGGCGGGCACGTCATCCAGGGAACGGGCGAAGACGGCGCCGTTCTTCTCCAGGTCCGCGCAGGCCTGGGGGCTGGCCAGGAGCTGCCCGCACACGTACACCGGGCCCTGCGCCAGGGCCTGCCGGGTAGCCTCGAGGGCCCGGCGCGCGCCCGGGCACCACGGGCTCACCGCGCCGAGCAGGCGCCTGATCCCGCTGACCGCGGCCCATTCCTCGACCGCGCCGCGGGCCGCGGCCATCGCCACCCCGTCCACGCTGCTGGCCGCCGCGCCGATCGCGGTGGCCGTCCCGTCGCCGTGCAGCGAGGTGGTGACGAACAGGGCCGCGCCGTCATCGGCCTGCGACGCGTCGGCGGACCGGGGCACGGGCGCGTACCGCACTCGCACGCCCCGGCGGTACAGCAGCCCGCCGACCAGGGGCGCGGCCGGGCAGTTCAGCCGGCCGTGCGCAGGGTCGCCGATCTCGGTCGCGACCAGCACCTCGCCCGGGGCCACCACAGTTCCCGGCGCCAGGCATTCGCGTGCACTCGATCGGCTCATGGACGCCCATCCCCCTGATGTCGCCGCGGGGCGGCCTGCTCCGCGCTGGCCGGCCCCGCATCCGGCCGCCAGCCACGCCGGCGGGCCACCGCGCTGATGCGCCGGCGGGCCGTAGCGTCCGCTGTCGTCCCCGTTTCCTCGCGGATCAGTCTAGTGATGGTGAAGCCGGAGCGTGTGTACCTGCTGACGCGCCGTGTCGGACATGGCGGCGGGCGGAGAAAAGGTTATAGATTACTATCTCGATCGGAATTACACGATTTAGGGACTCAGGGACAGCTGGGCCAGCCAGGCCGGGCAGAGTGCGACGTTTGCCCGTTCAGTACCGGCGGCACCGGGGGAGTACAGAAGATGAGCATGGCCCCACTGGGTTCCACACGCCGTTCGGATCCGGGGCACACCAATACAGAGAGGACGGGCGCGATGACCGCTACCGACGAGCTGCTGGCCAACAACGAGCGTTACGCGGAGACTTTCGGTGGCCAGCTGCCGCTTCCGCCGTCCAGGCACCTGGCCGTGGTGGCCTGCATGGACGCCCGGCTGAATGTCTACGCGATCCTCGGCCTCAACGATGGCGAGGCGCACGTGATCCGGAACGCGGGCGGCGTGATCACCGACGACGAGATCCGCTCGCTCACGATCAGCCAGCGGCTGCTCGGCACCCAGGAGATCATCCTTATCCACCACACCGACTGCGGGATGCTGACCTTCACCGACGACGACTTCAAGGCAAGCATCCAGAAGGACACTGGCATCAAGCCCGAGTGGGCGGCGGAGGCCTTCGCGGACCTCGACGAGGACGTCCGCCAGTCCATCGCCCGCATCAAGGCCAGCCCGTTCATCCCGCACAAGGAGTCGGTCCGCGGCTTCGTCTTCGACGCGGCGACCGGCAAGCTCCGCGAAGTGGCCTAGCCTGGCCGCGACGGCAGCGGGGTCAGGAGTCCGAGGAGTCGGCCCGGCCCTGCTGCTCGGCCAGGAACTGCTCGAACTGGGCCCCGATCTCGTCGGCGGAGGGCAGCTGCTCCGCCCCGTCCACCAGCGGGCCGCGCTCGGCTCCCTCGGCGAACGCGTCGTACTGCCGCTCCAGGGCCTGAACGACCTCCAGGATCTCCTCGGAGCCCTCGACCTGCCGCTGGATCTCCTCGTCCGTCTCACGGGCCGCGTCACGCAGCGCCTCGTCGGGCAGCTGCAGCCCGGTAGCCCGGGACACCGAGTCCAGCAGCGTGATCGCGGCCGTCGGATAGGCAGCCTGGGCCAGGTAATGCGGGACGTGCACCGCGAAGCCGACGGCGGCGCGGTCTTCCTCACCCAGCCGCATCTCCAGCAGCGCCGCGACGCTGCCCGGAACCTGGAGCCGGTCCACTAGCGGCGGGTAGCCCGTGGTCAGGCCGGACGTGGTCGCGTGGGCGGTCACGCCCAGCGGACGGGTATGCGGCGCGCCCATCGGGATGCCGTGGAATCCGACCGCCAGCCGGACCCCCATCCGGGCGGTCACGTCCCGGACGGCCTGGGTGAAGATCTCCCACTCGTGATCCGGCTCCGGGCCGGTGAGCAGCAGGAACTGGCTCCCGGTGGCGTCCGTGATCAGGTGCATGGCCAGCTCGGGCGCTTCGTAGGACTCCCAGTGATCCTGGGAGAAGATCATCGGTGGCCGCCGGGACCGGTAGTCGATCAGCCGGTCCACGTCGAACCGGGCGACCTCCTCGTGTTCCAGCGTGCCCAGCAAATGGGCGGACAGCAGTTTGCCCGCCGCCCCGGCGTCGATGAACCCGTCGAGGTAGTGCAGCATCACTGCCCCGTCCAGTACCGGCGCGTCAGGGCTCACCTCGTAGAGGTCTCCCGGATCTCGCACCACGCTCACTGCCCTTCCAGGGTGTCAGTCGGTATGCCCGCTACCCGTCTTAACCATGAACGGCCGGTCGTCCATCCCGTCAGAGGCGATCCCTGTGTTCCACGCTACCGCGTGCCGGCCTCCCCATTGCGGCCCGCTCCCGGCCGCCGGCCCCGCGGAGCCCCGCCGGCGCGCCCGGGAAGGCCCCGCCGGACTGCCCCCGGGCGGCCCGGGCCGCCGGGCCGGCGTTCCTGGATACCCGGTCAGGCGGCCGCCTCGCGGGTCAGTCGCCGTCGGCCTCGGCCGAGCCGGCCAGCCGGAGCTTGCGCTGCGCACGCTGGTAGAACGTGGTCCGCCCGAGCCGGACCACCCGGGCCGCGTCGGGGATGGTGCCGACTTCGACCGTGTCGCCCGGGCGCAGGTACCCGACCATGTTCCCGTCCGACTCCAGGGCCGGCTCGCCGCTGCCCGGCAGCACGGTGAGCAGCACTTTCTCGCTGCTGGAGAGGAACAGTGCCCGGTTGAAGGCCGAGTGCGGTGCCACCGGTGTGACCAGCAGGCCCTCGGCCATGGGGGAGACCAGCGGCCCGCCGGCCGAGAAGTTGTAGGCGGTGGACCCGGTGGGCGTGGCCACGATCACGGCGTCCGCCGCGTAGCGCACGAACGGATGTGACTCCACGGTGAGCTCGACCAGGATGGAGGACCCGCGGCCGGGCATCCGGGCCAGATCCACGTCGTTGAACGCGATGGTCTGCTGGCCGGGAAACTCGGCCCGGACCGCCGAGCGGGGCTCCACGGTGAACCGCTGCTCGTCGATGGCGCCCAGGGCCTCATTCATCTCCGGCGGGTCGATCTCGGCCAGGAACCCCAGCTTGCCCACGTTGACCCCGAGCACCGGCGGCCGCGGGCCGCGCGACAGGCGCATGGCGCGCAGCATGGTGCCGTCGCCGCCGAGGCTGACCATGAGATTGGCGCGGGCCGCCAGTTCCGCAGGGGGGACCGCCTCGACCGGGCCGGGCACCCGGCTGGCTTCCTCGTCCAGCGCGAGCACCGTCACCTTGCGCTTGCTGGCCCAGGCGAGCAGCTCGAACATGGCCGAGTTGCAGTCCCGGCCGGGATGCAGCACGAGGCCCACCGTATTGACCATGCCCACGGGCCGGCCTCCTCAGGTCGTGATCAGGGCGCGTACCCGGGCGGCCCGAACCGCCTCGGAGAGCGTGCCGATGTCGTAGGCACCGTAGTGGCGTTTGCCGTTGATAAAGAACGTGGGTGTGCCGGACACCGACGACAGATCCGCGGAGTTGACGTCCTCGGCCACCCGCGCCGCGCCCGTGTGCTTGCGCAGATCGTCGGTGAACCGCCCGGTGTTGAGACCGAGGTCGGCCGCGTACTGGATCAGGTCCCGCGCGTTGAGCGCTCCCTGATGCTCCATCAGCACGTCGTGCATCTCCCAGAATTTCCCCTGCCGGTCGGCCGCCTCGGCGCCTTCCGCGGCCAGCTGGGCGTGCGGGTGGACGTCGTTCAGCGGCAGGTGCCGGAACACGTACCGGACGTCGCCGAAGTCGGAGAGCAGTTCCCGGATGATCGGCTCGGCCTGGCCGCAGTACGGGCACTCGAAGTCGCCGTATTCCACCATGGTGACCGGCGCCCGCTCCGGCCCGCGGATGTGATCGCGGTCCGGGTTGACCGGGACGGCCAGGTCGGTCAGCAGCGTCGACGTGCCGAGCAGGGCCCGGACCTTCAGCCGCTTCGGGAGCCGCCGGGTGACCCGGAAGACCGTCCAGGTGAGCGCGGACGCGCAGAAGGCGGCGGACAGGATGCCGAGCTTCGCCTCGGCCAGCAAGGTGCCGCGGAACGCGAGCGAGGCGATCAGCAGGGCCACGGTGAAGCCGATCCCGGCGATCGCACCCGCGCCCATGACGGCCGCCCAGCCCACGGGCGGACGGATCCGCCCCCGGCTGAGCCGGGTGATGAGCCACGCGGCCGCGGTCGTGCCCACCGGTTTGCCGACCACGTACCCGATCAGGATGCCCAGCGTGACCGGCGACGTGTAGGCGCGGGAGAGCAGTCCCATGTTGATCATGACGCCCGCGTTGGCCAGGGCGAACAGCGGCACGATCAGATAGCTCGACGAGGGGTGGTACAACTGCTGGAGCCGCTCGTTGGGGGAGATGGCCAGGCGGACGCCGTCGCGGGCCTCACGGGCGAGTTCGGGGGTGGGCTGCTCGCGGAACAGCCGGAACAGGTCGCTGGCCCGCTCCAGATCACTGCGCGCCGCGGGGTGGGCATAGGTGAGCAGGCCGATGATCAGCCCCACCACCACCGGGTCCACGCCGGACTTGAAGAACGCCACCCAGGCCGCTGCCCCGAGGAAGAAGTAGACCGGCCCGAACCGCACGTTCGCCGCCCGGACCGCGGCCACCGCGGCCAGGATGCCCACCCCCGCCAGCAGCGCGGGCATCCGCAGATGCGCACTGTAAAAAATCGCAATAACGGCCAGACCGGCCAGATCATCCACGACGGAGAAGGTGAGCAGGTAGGTGCGCACCCGGTCGGGCAGCCAGGAGCCGACCAGGGCCAGCATGCCGAGGGCGAATGCGGTGTCGGTGGACATGGCGGCCCCCCAGCCCCGGGCCCCCGGACCGCCCGCGTTGGCCGCCAGGTAGATGCCGACCGGGACGATCATCCCGCCCAGGCCGACCAGCAGCGGCAGGGTCAGCCGCCGCCGCTCGCGCAGTTCGCCCATGTCGAACTCGCGCCGGGCCTCCAGGCCGACTACCAGGAAGAAGAACGTCATCAGGCCGGAGTTCACCCAGCCATGCAGGGTGTCGGACAGACCCATGCTGCCCAGGCTGACCGACAGGCGGGTGGACCAGAGCGACTCGTAAGACCCGGCTGCGACGTTCGCCCAAACCAGCGCGGCCACCGTCGCAGCCAGCAGGATCGCCGCGCTGCCTGTCTCCGTGCGGAGGAACTGGCGCAGCGGAGTCTCGAGGTTCCGCGCCCACGCGGTGCGCCCGGACGGGAGGGAGGGCGCCGGCTGGGTTTCCGTCATGCCGGGATTCTCCCAGGACTGCGGGCGATAGTCGCGTGCGCCTCAGCCCTCCGGGCCGCCGGCAATCTCGTCCTCGTCCTCGTCCGTCACGTGGACGGCCGCTTCCTCGGCGCCCGCGGCGCCGCCGTTGACACCCACGTCCTGGGCGACCAGGTCCGGCTCGTTGTCGAAATGGGATCCTTCATCCCCGGCCACCAGGCGGCAGGCCCGCGGCTGGGCCTCGTCGTACGATTCGGGACCCTCCCGGGGCAGGTCGCTCTCGGCGGCCGGGTCCGGGTCGGCGTAGGGGTCGGGCTCCGGCTGTTCCTCGGCCAGCAGCTGGTCGAGGGATTCACCCTCGCGTTCCTCGGCCAGCGTGGTGCCGAAACGTTCCCCGGCTGACCACTTGTCCGGCGGCGCGATGCCCGTGTCCAGCGGGTCGTCGCCGGGATCCCCCTCCAGCGTGTCGGACGCGTCCAGCTCACCGTCGCCGGTGAAGTCGGTGTCCTCCAGCCCGTCCGTGCCCGGGCTGTACTCGCCGCGCTCGAAGTCACCGGTGCCGCCGCCGTACTCATAGTCGGCCCCGCCGTCGCCGGGGCCGGCGGACGGGTCATACGTTTCTTCGGCCATGTCCCCAGGCTAGCGACAACGATCACGGGCTCCGACCGGGAGCGGCCCAGGGTTACGTCAGTCCCCGTGCGCGGCTTTGTAGGCTTCCCACCGGTCGAGCATCAACGGCAGTTCCTTGCTGACGAAGTCGAAGTACATGGCCGATTCGGCGAGCCGCTCCCCGGCGGGCGTGGCCGCGCCGAGCACCGCGGCCCCGCCCCGCATCGCGTCCGCCCAGCGCAACATGAGCCCGTCCCGCATCCGCAGGAGCTCGTGCCAGACGTTGTCTGGCATCACGTACACGTGGCGCCGGGAGCCGGTCTCGGTCTCCCGGCTGACCAGGCCGACCTGGATGAGGTAGCGCACGCCGCCCGACACCGCGGCCGGGCTGACCTGGAGCAGCCCGGCCAGGTCTTCCGCGGTGAGGCGGCTGGTGTCTTCGGTCAGCAGCGCGACGAAGATCCTGGCCGGCATCCGCGGCATCCCGGCGTCGGCCAGCAGCGAGGCGAAGCGGTGGATGAACTGCCGCACGGCGGCCTCGTCCCGGGCGTCGCGGGACTCCTGCGTACCCAGGGCTTCCTGGGGATTCCGGGCCTCCTGGTCCCGCGCGTCCTCCTGGTCCCGGGTCTTCTGCAGGTCCCGCGGGTTCCGGTTTCCCCGCTCCCTGCGGCCTTCCGGCGCCCCAGGGGCTTCCCGCACCCCGCGGGGTTCCGGCGCTTCCGCGGCCTCCCGGGCCTCCCGCACTGGCAGTCACCTCTTCCACGGCCGTCCTGGCCGAGCAGTTTACTAGATACATAACTTTCATGATTTTGTGAATCAGGTGTTAGAGTGGGCGGTATGACAGCGGTGATCGAGGTAGCCGGCTTGCAGAAGACGTTCGGCCGGACGCGTGCGCTGGACGGGCTCGATCTCACGGTGACGGCCGGTGAGGTGCACGGGTTCCTGGGTCCCAACGGGGCAGGCAAGACCACCACGATCCGGGTCCTGCTCGGCCTGATCCGGGCCAGCGGAGGAACCGCCCGGCTGCTCGGCGGTGATCCCTGGCCGGAGGCCACCACGCTGCACCGGCGGCTCGCGTACGTGCCGGGGGACGTCACCCTGTGGCCGAATCTGTCCGGCGGGGAGGTCATCGACCTGCTCGGCCGGCTCCACGGTGGCCTGGACGAGAAGCGCAAGGCGACCCTGCTGGAGAAGTTCGAGCTCGATCCGGCGACCAAGAGCCGGTCCTACTCCAAGGGCAACCGGCAGAAGGTCGCGCTGGTCGCCGCGTTCTCGTCCGGGGCCGAGCTGCTGATCCTGGACGAGCCGACCTCGGGGCTGGACCCGCTCATGGAGGCCGCGTTCCGCGATTGCGTGAACGAGGAACGGGAGGCCGGGCGGACCGTGCTGCTGTCCAGCCACATCCTGTCTGAGGTGGAGGCGCTCTGCGAGCGGGTGACGATCATCCGGGCGGGCCGCACGGTGGACTCCGGGGCGCTGGCCGACTTGCGCCACCTCTCCCGCACGTCGGTACGAGCCGAGCTGGACCGGCCGCCGGAAGGGCTGGCCGGGCTGCCGGGGGTGCACGGCCTGGAGATTACCGGGAACCGGGTCAGCGGCCAGGTGGACAACGACGCGCTCGGCGAGCTGCTCAGGCGGCTGGCCGCGGCCGGGGTGCGCAGCCTGGTCAGCCAGCCGCCCACGCTCGAGGAGCTGTTCCTGCGGCACTACGTGGATCCGTCATGACCGCGCTGGCCACCCGCACGCAGCGCCCCGGGGGCCGGGCGGCGGGCCGCGGGGCGGCCGGGCTGACCGGGACCGCCGCGCTGATCGGGCTGGGCCTGCGCCGCGACCGTATCGTCCTGCCGATCTGGCTGTACGTGTTGGCCGGCAGCATCGGCAGCACCGGGTACAGCTTCCGTCACCTCTACACGAGACTGGCCGAGCGCCTGTCGCTCGCCGCCAGCGTCCAGCATGATCCCTCGGTCCTCGCGCTGAGCGGGCCGGTGTTCGGGGCCAGCGCGGGGTCGCTGGTCGCCTGGAAGGTCCTGGTGTTCGCGGCCGCGGGCGCCGGGCTGATGGGGATCTTCACCGTGGTCCGGCACACCCGCGACGACGAGGAGCAGGGACGGCTGGAATTGGTGGGCTCCGCGGCGGTGGGCCGCCCGGCGCCGCTGGCTGCTGCCCTGGCGCTGGCGCTGGGCAGCGGGCTGGCGCTCATCCCCCTCCTCGCGGCCGTGCAGGTCGCCCTGGGCTACCCGCTGGCCGGCTCGCTGGCCCTGGGCGCGGCGGTCGGGCTGTCCGGCTGCGTATTTGCGGCCGTGGCTGCGGTCTGCGCCCAGCTGACGGTCAGTGCCCGCACGGCCCGCGGCCTGGCCGTCGCGGTGCTGGGGGTCGCGTTCCTGCTTCGCGCGGTGGGCGACTCGGCTTCCGGGGCGTCCTGGCTGCGCTGGGCCTCACCGCTGGGCTGGGCCGAGCAGATGCGGGTGTACGCGAACCCCCGCTGGGGCGTGGCCGTCCTGTTCGTGGTGAGCGCCGTCGCGCTGGCCGGCTGCGCCGCGTGGCTGGCTGCCCACCGTGACCTGGGTGCCGGCCTGCTGCCGGCCCGGCCGGCCGCCCGCGGGCGGCCGGCTGGCTGCGCAGCCCGCTCGCGCTGGCCTGGCGGCTGCAGAGCGGCACCCTGCTCGGGTGGGCGGCCGGGTTCGTGCTGGCCGGCGCGGTGCTCGGGTCGGCGGCCCGCGGGATCGGCCCGATGCTGAACACCAGCTCGCAGACCCGGCAGTTGTTCATCCGGCTAGGTGGCCACAGCGGGCTTGTCGATGCCTACCTCGCCGCCGTGATTGGGATGATGGGGGTGGCCGCGGCCGGGTATGCGGTCGCGGCCGTCCTCCGGCTGCATAGCGAGGAGACCGAGCGCCGGGCCGAGCCGGTGCTGGCCGCCCCGGTCGGCCGGGTCCGCTGGGCGGCAGGCCATGTGCTCGTCGCCGCCGGGGGCAGCGCGGCGCTGCTGGTAGCGGGGGGCCTGGCCATGGCGCTGGGTGACGGGCTCACCTCGGGCGGCCTGGGCAGCCTGGTGCCGCGGCTGGCGGGTGCGGGGCTCGCGCAGGTCCCGGCCGTGTGGGTGATCGGGGGCGTGGCCGTGGCCCTCTTCGGCCTGGTCCCGCGGATCGCGGTACCCGCGGCGTGGTCCGCGCTCGCGCTGGCCGCCCTCATCACGCTGATCGGGCCGACGATCAGGCTGGCCCAGTGGGTGCTGGACGTGTCGCCGTTCAGTCACGTGCCGAAGCTGCCCGGGGTGCCGGTCACGGTGGCGCCGCTGGCCTGGCTGGTGGTCGTGGCGGTGGTGCTGGCCGTGACCGGCCTGGCGGGATTCCGCCGCCGCGATCTCATGTGAGCAGGGGCCCGGCGTCCGCAGCGGCGGGGGCCGGCCCGGGCCCTCGCCCTGGACCCGTCTCGGCCGGCCCGGGTGTGCCGCTTGCGTCCGCCGTATCGGGTACGCCTGCGGCCAGGCCACGGACGCCCGCCCAAGCGCCGCACATAAGAATGAGGCCCCTCCAAGTATGAGTTGGAGGGGCCCCACCTGGCTGCGTCGCACTGGGCTGCCGGTTGCCCGGCTCCCTGGCGTTCTGCCGCCGACCACCTGGCGTGGGAAGCAGCAACTGAAATCCCGGTTGCCCGGGTTTCCCGTCACCCCGGGTTTCCCCGGCGTCCCGGGAGTTTCCTCCCGGAAGGTCTTCCGCCTTGGCGGTAAATGAATTTGTACTCCGACGGGGGGAACCGGCGCAAGGGTTTCTCGCCAGTAATTTCAAGATTTTTCTTGTTATCCAGGAAATCCACAAGAAAGCGCGTGTTATCCCCCGGGAAAGGTGGCTGTCCACCGCTCTATCCACAGCTTGGTCCACAGGCCGCTCTCTGGGGCATCGGGCTTGGACCGAGGGCCGGATCGGCCATAACCCCGGTGCACGCTGGGAGCATCCGGCGGTCCGGTGCGGGTCAGACGGTGGTGGCATATGAGAGGGAATGCCGTATACGCAGCGAGGCCCCTCCACGTATGAGGTGGAGGGGCCTCGCCACGGCCATTCAGCAGGGCTACCGATTACTCGGCTACCGGGGGTGCTGTACGGTCGCTCCACCGGGGCGGGAAAATCAGCCCGGAGCGCCCGTTTCCCGGCTCTCCACACACCCGCCCAGACGTTCCAGTTTCCCGGTCCGCCGGAGTGCGGGGGTCCAGCTGATCTCCATGTTTGGTGGTGCGGAATTTCTACCGCTTGCCGCCGGCCGGCGCAAGGACTTCTGACCAGGAATTTACGGATTTTGTTGTTATGAACAGCTTTTCCACACCAGCGGCCTGGTTATCCCCCGGGACGGGTGGCTGTCCACCGGGTCATCCACAGCGTGGTCCACAACCCGCCGCCAGGACCGGGCCCGCCCCGGGGCGTGGACGCCAGGCCCGGCCCGCCAGAGGCCAGGACGCCGGAGGCGGCTCGGGCGGGCGGGGCTCGGGCGGGCGGGGCTCGGGCGGGCGGGGCTCGGGGAGCTGCGGGCCGGGACTCGGGATCGGGCCGTTCCCCTTCCGCCGGGGCGGGGGAGTCACCCGGAAAAGCTCCGTTGCGGGCCTTGGGGTTAGCGGCTGGTGCGCGGCGGCGCAGCAGGCTGCCGAGCAGGGCCAGGCCGAGCGCCGCGGCCGGCGGCAGGGTCACCAGGGCAGGCAGCTGGTAACGCCAGGAGAACTCGAACAGGTCGGAGGCGAGCAGGATGGCCACGGCCGAGCCGAAGACCAGCAGGCAGGCCAGGGCGAGCTGACGCTGGCGGGCCGACAGGAAGCCGCGGCCGAGCGCCGCAGCCAGGCCGCCGGCCAGTGCGATCAGCACGCCGGCCAGGCCGGCCAGGGTGGCGAACGCCAGCAGCGGCCCGGGGGTGTAGCCGCCGTGCAGCTGATAGCCGCGCAGGAACGAGGCGAGCGGCCGGACCACCGTGGCGCGGCCGCCCATGCTGGCCGGCAGCGGCTGGACCCGGACCGGGCCGCCGCTGGAGGCAAAGTGCAGGCCCAGCATGATGGTGCGATCGCGGCCGAGGAAGATGCTCCCGCCGTAGGCCGGGTAGCTGGTCTGGAACTGCCAGCGGGAGATGGGTGTGTCCCCGGTGCTGGTCACCCGGTGCAGCTCGAACAGTTTCCCCGCGTCGCCAAGCACGCCCGCCACCACCCGCAGCGGCTGCTGGGTGATCACCCGGTGCTCGAAGTTCCCGATGACCTGGCCGTGGGTCCGGCCGGGCGGGGCCACGTACGTGTGGGCGGGGGACGCGCTGTTGTGGACCAGGCCGTCCGGGCCGAGCCGGATCGCGAGCGCCCGCGGCGGGCAGACCGCCCGCTCGTAGGCGGGCATCGTCAGCGTCGTGCAGTCCGCGCTCTCCGCCAGCCGCCCGTAGATGGTGCTCCCGGCGGCGGGGGCGAGCGAGAACTGATGGACGACCACGTACTCGCGGAACGAGAACCCGATGATGGGCAGGGCGAACGCGGCGCAGAGCAGCACGGCCTGGACCAGCTTGCGCCGCCAGCCCGGCACCACGATCAGCACGTAGACCAGCGCAGGGACGACCAGGATCTGGCCGACCTGGGCGATGGGCGCGCTGGCGCCGAGGGCCAGGCCGCCCGCCGCGATCAGCCGGGGTCCCGGGTCCGGCCGCCACAGCAGCAGCGCCAGCCCGGCCAGGATCAGGGCCTCGAACCAGACGTCCGGCATGATGGTCTGCTCGATCTGCACCTGGTAGGCGTCGAGCAGCACGGGCGCGGCGGCCAGGGCGGCCAGCCAGCGCGGCGCGCCGCGGCGCAGCAGAAGCAGGTACAAGACGACGGCGATGGCCAGGCCGACGAGGTGCTGCACCACCGTGACCGTGCCGAGGTTCCCCCCGGCCAGCAGCACCTTGAGGATCACGTTGTAGCCGAGCGGATCGTTTCCGGGCCAGGCGCCGAACAGGTACTTGAGGCTGTCGATGTACAGCAGGGCCGGCTGGTAGGCCGCCACCGACAGGGCGCGCAGCACCAGGCCGGCCAGCAGGAGCGCCGAGAACAGCCAGTGCCGCCGCACAGTCGCGGCGACCGCGCGGGCCGGGCCGCGGCGGGCGCCGCGAGCCTGGCCGTCCGCGTCCGCGGCGGTGCCGTCAACGGCTCCGTCCCCCCCGGCCGGGCCGGAGCCCGCGGTGGTTCGCAGTCGCATGACGGTCATCCCGGTAGGTGGGCGGCGCTGATGTCCAGCCGGTGGGCGCTGACGTCGAAGACTATCCGAGGTCCCTGAACGCCGGGCGCAGTCTGCGGTCAGGGATGAATTTTCTTGCCTTCGCTAAGCATTGTCACGTATGTGTCGATGCGCCGCGCCCGCGTTTCCGGGCGCTTGGCGTCCGCGATGCGGTAGAGGATCGCATACCGGTTCGCCCGGTCGAGGGTGGCGAAGAACGCGCGGGCCGCGTCGCTGGCGTCCAGCGCGCGGGCAAAATCGTCGGGCACGGCCGCGGTGGACTGTGAGTCGTAGGCGGCGGCCCAGCGGCCGTCCGCCCGGGCCCGCTCGACCTCCCGCAGCCCGGCGGGCCTCATCCGGCCGGCCTCGATCAGCGCGGTGACCTGCTCGGTGTTGATCCGGGACCACTTGCTGCCAGCCCGGCGCGGTGTGAAACGCTGCAGCCAGTAGTCGTCGTCCAGGCGGCCCTTCTGGCCGTCGATCCAGCCGTGGCAGAGCGCGACGCTGAGCGCGTCAGGGTAGGAGACCCCGGGAGCACCCGAACCCTTGCGGGGGATCTTCAGCCACAGGCCGGCCGAGTCCGCGTGATGCTCGGTCAGCCACGCATCCCACTCGGCGGGGGACCCGGGGCCCAGCACCGGAAGCCCGTCATCAGGCATAGAGACAGTGAACCACGCGTTCGACTCCACGCGAGTCAGTTGTATTTTCGCAAGTAACGAACCGCTGCCCCCGAGGGAGTCGTGACAGAGCCAAGCCGCCGCCGGCGACTACTCATCCTCGTCATCTGCTGCATGAGCCTGGTCATCGTGAGCCTGGACAACACGATCGTGAACGTCGCGTTGCCGTCCATCCAGCGGGACCTGCACGCCTCGGTATCCGGGCTGCAGTGGGTGGTGGACGCGTACACGCTGGTCCTGGCCAGCCTGCTGGTGCTGTCCGGCTCCACCGCGGACCGGCTGGGGCGGCGCAGCACGTTCCAGGCGGGCCTGGCCACGTTCACGGTCGCCTCGCTGCTGTGCAGCCTCGCGCCCAGCCTGGGCTGGCTGGTGGCCTTTCGGATGCTGCAGGCGGTCGGCGGCTCCATGCTCAACCCGGTGGCGATGTCGATCATCGTGAACACGTTCACCGACCGGGCCGAGCGGGCCCGGGCCATCGGCGTGTGGGGCGGGGCGGTCGGGGTCAGCCTGGCCCTCGGCCCCGTGGTCGGCGGGCTGCTGATCGCGTCGGTGGGCTGGCGGGGGATCTTCTGGGTGAACATCCCGGTGGGGCTCGCGGCGATCGTGCTCACCGCGCTGTTCGTGCCCGAGTCGAAGGCCCCGCACCCGCGGCGGCTGGACCCGGTCGGCCAGGTGCTGGTCATCGTGACGCTGGCCGCGCTGGTCTACGGGATCATCGAGGGACCCAGCCACGGCTGGGGGTCCCCGGAGATCATCGGCTGCTTCTGCCTGTCCGCGGTGGCCCTCGGGGCCCTGCTCGTGATCGAGCCGCGGCGCCGCGAACCGCTGCTGGACCTGAGGTTCTTCCGCAGCGCGCCGTTCTCCGGGGCCACCGTGATCGCGGTCAGCGCCTTCGCCGCGCTGAGCGGGTTCCTCTTCCTCAACACGCTGTACCTGCAGGATGTGCGCGGCTACTCGGCGCTGCATGCCGGGCTGCTCACGCTGCCACTGGCCGCGGTCACGGTGATCTTCGGGCCGCTGTCTGGCCGGATCATCAGCCGCCGCGGCCCGCGGATCCCGCTGATCGCCGCGGGGATCTGCATGTCCGGAGGCGCGCTCATGCTGACCGGGCTGACCGCACAGCAGTCCACCGGCTGGCTGCTCGCCTCGTATGTGATCTTCGGCATCGGCTTCGGCACGGTGAACGCGCCGATCACCAACACCGCGGTGTCCGGGATGCCGCGCACTCAGGCGGGGGTCGCGGCGGCCATCGCGTCGACCAGCCGGCAGGTGGGCCAGTCGCTCGGGGTGGCCGTGGTGGGCTCCGCGGTGACCTCGCTCATGATCGGCCCGATGCGGACCGGCTTCACGACTGCGAGCCACGTGGGCTGGTGGATCATCACCGGCTGCGGGCTGGTCGTGCTGATCGTGGGCCTGGTGACCAGCGGCCGGTGGGCACGCCAGACCGCCGCCCGGACCGCGGACCGGCTCATGTCGGAGGAGGAGCCGGTCCCGGTCGGATGAGCGGGCTCAGCGCGTCGCCCGGGCGCGGGCTGACGCCGGTTAGCCGGGCGGGCTGACGCTGATCAGGGAGAATATGGTGCCCTGGTCATCGGCGACCACGGCGATCCGCCCGTACGGGGAGTCCCGGGGCGGCTCGATGACCTGCCCGCCCGCCGCGGACACGGCCGCCGCGGTGGCGTCGGTGTCGGCGGTCCCGAAGTACGTCTCCCAGTGCGCGGGCACCTCGGCGGGCACGCTGCTGGGCAGTTCGCCGATCCCGCCGACCTCGGTGCCGTTCACCTTCAGCAGGGCGTAGCGAAAGCCCTCGCCGCTCATGTCGCCGTACTCGTAACCGAACACGGCCTGGTAGAAGGCCTGGTCCTGGTCGTAGGCGCGGCTGAGGTTCTCGTTCCAGCACAGCGAGCCGGGCTCGTTGGCCAGGCCGACCCCGGTATGCGCCCGGGCCTGCCAGATGCCGAAGAACGCGCCGCCGGGGTCGGCCGCCACCGCCATCCGCCCGACGTCCATCACGTCCATCGGCTCCATCAGCACCTGGCCCCCGGCGGCCTTGATCTTGCTGACCGTGTCGTCGAGGTCGTCCGAGGCGAGGTAGGTGGTCCAGACCGGCGGCATGCCGGGCGGTCCCTGCTTCGGCCCGATCCCGGCCACGGGCCGGCCCTCCTTCAGGGCCATGGTGTAGCCGCCGGCCTCGGGCGGCCCGGGCTGGACGTCCCAGCCGAACAGGTTGGCGTAGAAGCTACGGGCCCGGTCGATGTCATCCACCCCGAGATCGACCCAGCATGGCGTGCCCGCAGGCCAGGCACTGTCACGAGTGACCATGATTCCCCCACGTGGTCAAGCCGGTGCATTCTTGCCCCGGCACCAGGGCCAGCCTAGGAGAACGCGGAACGGCGCGCACCCCTCGCGGCCGGGTCGGCAGGCCCGATCCTCGGCAGGCCCCCGCGATGGACAGGCCCCTGGGCCAGGCCACGATAAACATCATGCTCGCCGCGACCGACCTGGTAGGAGGCTCGGGCCCGGGGCGCTGGTAACCGCGCCCCCGGCCAGTGCGCCCCGGTCAGTGCGCCCCGGCCAGTGCGCCCCGGTCAGGCGCCCCGGTCAGGGCTCCGACGGGAAGCAGTAGGAGTCGCTGGACGCGTCGCCGCCCTGCAGCCGCACCTGATGGGTGCGCCGGCCGCGGAACGCCTCGCCCTCGGGGAAGAACCGCTCGTCGATCGACAGCCCGCCTCCCGGGGTGGCGTCCAGCTTGGCCATCCACGCGCCCACGCCGCCGGGGTAGAACTGGTCATCCCAGGCGCCGTACAGCGAGTTGGTGAAGTAGACGCGCTTGCCGTCCCGGCTCACCTCGACCATCTGCGGGCCGCCGGTCAGCGGCTGATCCGGCCGGGCCGGGTGGGCCGCGCGCCCGACGATCCCGCCGATCCGCACCGACCCGGTCTCCACCGGGTGCAGCGGGTCGCTCACGTTGTACTGCTTGAGCTCGCCCGTGCCCCAGCAGGACACGTACAGGAACTGGTCATCGACGGACAGGTTGATGTCCGTGACCAGCGGGGGCACGGCGCCGAAGCCCTGCAGCAGCGGGGGGAGCTGGTCGGCGGGGGCGGGCTCGGCCGGGATGGTGATCACCTTGGTCGCGGCCCACTGGCCGTTGTCCTCGTGCCACATCCAGATCGAGGCGGACAGGTCCTCCACGCTGACCACCACGCCGACGAAGCCATACTTTTTGGTCGGGTCGTGGGCGGGCCGCAGTTCCAGCACCATCTGATGCTCGTCGCCCAGGTCCACGGTCTGGGTGAGCGTGCGGCTCTTCATGTCCCAGAAGTGCAGCCGGTGACCGTACTTGCGGCCGAGCAGCAGCTCGGGCACGACCCCGTTCTCGATCATGGAGGGGGTACCCCACTCGGAGGTGACGGCCACGTCGGCCATGACGTGCCACCACACGTCGTAGGCGAAGAACTGGTCACCCCGGTCGGCTTCCCAGGGACCGATCACGTCGAACGTGTTCTGGTCCAGCAGCGCGATCCCGCCCGGGCCCTCCTCGCCGAAACCACCCAGGCAGGACACGAACACGGCACCGGGACCGCAGTGCACGGTGTGCGGCCGGGAGTAGCCGGCCCGCTTGCCGACCTCGTCCGCCTCGAGCACCTTGGTGACCGCGGGCGAGCTGGGGTCCGGCTCGGTGTCGAGGATGTGTATCCGGGACGAGCGGATGCCCGGGACGACCAGGTAGCGGCGGCCGCCGTGATCGTGGCCCCCGCCGGGGTGCAGCGCGCTGGAACAGGCGTTCCACCCGAAGTGATGGAGTTCGTCGCCGAGATAGGGCAGTTCGGTGAACCCGACCACGGAGCCGTACTGGGCGGAGTCCGGGTCGACGTCCAGCACGGCGATCGCATCGGGCTGGTCGGCGGGCCGGGAGAACGTGGCGACGTACGCGAGCCTCTCGGGCGGGGCCTCCGCCGCGTCCCGCGGCGTGCGGTAGAAGGTCGGATCGTGGTGGTGATGCTCATCTGCCATAGTTGAGATCCTTCACGGTTCGTCCGGGGGAGCGGCGCAGCATGCGGCCTGACCAGGCCCACGAGGCTTAACTAAGCACGGGCCTGGCCAATATATAGATTCCCGATCAGCTAACTCAAGTATTCAGTTGGCCGCCGGGCTGCTGCCCCGCCCGCTCAGTACATCAGCCAGAAGCCGCTGATGGCCAGGGCACCGAGAGCCACCAGGGCAAACAGCGCAACCCAGATGCCGCCGGGCAGCCCGGTGAGGGCCGCGAGCTGGTCCGCATCCGACCGGGACGCCCGGCCCCGCCGGCGGGAACGCTGCAGCTCCAGGACGGGCCGGATACCCCCGAGCAGCAGGAACCAGGCCATCGCGTACCCGAACGCCGCCTGCAGCAGGGACGAGCCGCGCCAGGTCACCAGGGCCACGGCTGCCGCCACCATGACGGTGACGAGGATCCCGTAGGCGTTGCGGATCATCAGGGTCAGGACGGCCAGCAGCACCAGGGTAAACAGCAGCGCGGCCACCAGGTGCCCGCTGGCGAGCAGGGCGGCCGCGCCCAGCCCCAGGAGCGGGGGTGACAGGTACCCGGCCGCGGCGGTGGCGACGATGCCGGGCCCCGAGGCGTTCCCCGCGGACACGGTGAGGCCGGCCGTGCTGCGGTGCACCCGGACTCCGTCGAGCCGGCGCCCCACGGCCAGCGCGACCAGCGCATGGCCGCCCTCGTGGGCGATGGTCACCGCGGTCCGGGACACCGGCCAGGCCCGGCGCCACCCGACCAGGATCAGCGCAGCCAGCGCGGTGCCCAGCACCAGCAGCCGGGGTGGCAGCGGCTCGGCGGTGATCGCCTCATGCCACAGCTGGCCGAGCGAGGTGGCGTGCACGCTCGCCATCCTGCCAGGCGCACCGGGCGTCCCGGCCCGCGAAGCGGGACATCACAGCTGATTCACAGCCCGGCCCCGGCACCGGACGGCCGGGCCGGGGAGGCGCGCCACCGGCCCGGAGCGCTGCTCAACCGCCTGTCCCTGACCTCCCAGGAACAGGTCAGCCAAAGTTTCCGGTCCGCTCACCGCCAGGACGGTGCTGGGGGTGCGGGCTCAGCGGGGGTGCGGGCTCAGCGGCGGGACAGGCGGTCGATCTGGGCGACCTCATCGGGGGTGAGCGAGAAGCTCAGCACGTCGAAGTTGGCCGCGATCCGTTCCGGCCGCGACGACTTCGGGATCACCGCGATGCCGTGCTCGATGTGCCAGCGCAGCACCACCTGGGCCGGGGTGACCCCGTGTTTCTCAGCGATCGCCGTCAGCGCCGGATGACCGAGGTCCGTGCCCTTGAGCGGGCTGTAGCCCTCCAGGGTCACCCCCCGCTCCCGGAGGCCCTCCAGCATGACCTCGTCATACTGGGCCGGGCTCCACGGGATCTGGTCGACGGCAGGCGCTTCCCCGGTGGCCTCGATCAGCTTGCCGATCTGCGCCACCGAGTAGTTGCTCACGCCGACCGCCCGGGCCAGGCCCTGAGTGCGGAGGGCGAGGAACTCGCGCCATACCTGGCAGAGCGCGCGCGGGGGCGGCGGCCAGTGCACCAGCCAGAGGTCGACATAGCTGGTGCCGAGGGTGCGCAGGCTGGTAGTCAGCGTCTTGCGCTCGTGGCCCGCCTTGCCCGGGGGGAGCTTGGTGGTGATGAACACCTCGCTGCGGTCCAGCCCGCTGTCCCGCAGCGCGTGGCCCACTTCGGCCTCGTTGCCGTACATGGTGGCCGTGTCGAGGTGCCGGTAGCCCACCTGCAGCGCGGCCAGGATGGCCTCATACCCGGCCGAGCCGCGCAGCCGCCACGTGCCGAAGCCGAGCAGGGGCATGCTGACCCCGCCGGGCAGCATGGCGGAGGGGACTTCTGGCGCCTTCGTCATAGGGGACATTCTGCCCGGCTGAGGCAGTCCTGACGCGGCGTGAGTCAAGTGATCACCGTTCCCGTCCGGGCCGTGAGGTCGGCGAACAGCGCGCTCAGCCGCTTGGTCACCGGCCCCGGCGACCCCGATCCGATCGGGCGCCCGTCCAGCTGGACGACCGGGGTGAGACCGCCCATGGTGCCGGTCACGAACACCTCGTCGGCCGCGTAGAACTGGGCGAGGCTGTAGTCACCGACCGTGCGCGGGATCCCCGCGTCCGCGGCGAATTCCAGGACGGCGGCCCGGGTGATGCCCTCCGGGCAGGCGGCCGCGGTGGGCGTGCCCAGCTGCCCGGCGGTGACCAGGAACAGGTGGGTCGCGTTGGTCTCGGCCACGAACCCGCGGCTGTCCAGCATGACCGCGTCGTCCGCCCCGGCCACGTTGGCCTCGATCTTGGCCAGGATCGAGGTGAGCAGGTTGTTGTGGTGGATCTTGGGATCGAGGACGTCCGGCGGCGCGCGGCGCACGCTCGAGGTGATCAGCCTGATCCCGGACTGGTCATACACCGGCTCCTTGTGCTCGGCCAGCACGATCAGGGTGGGCCCGGACTGGTTGAGGCGGGGATCCATGCCGCTGGTGATCTTCACGCCGCGGGTCAGGGTGAGCCGGATGTGCACGCCGTCGGTCATACCGTTCGCGCGCAGGGTCCGGCGGATCTGGTCGGTGATCTCCTCGTCCGGCGGGACGCCGGTGAAAGCCAGCGCGGCCGCGGAGCGGCGCAGCCGCGCGAGGTGCTCGCCGAGCCGGAAGATCCGGCCCTGGTACAGCCGCAGCCCCTCCCACACCGCGTCGCCACCCTGCACGGCGGAATCGAACGGGCTGATCGCGGCCTGGTCACGGTGCGACAGCACGCCGCCCACGTTGACGATGAGGTCGCGGTTGCGCTCATCAAAGGTCTGCAGCACTACGCCCCTCCGGGTGGGGTGCGGGGTCCGGGGCAAGCCCGCCGGTCAAGCGGCAGGCCCGCAGCCGCTGGTAGAAGGGCTGGCACCGGTCAGCCAGGGCGGCGAGCCGCGGCGGGAGGGCCTGCCCGGGCGGGTGGTAATGGCCGAAGCCGGTCGACCGCCAGACCGAGCCGTACCAGTGCGGAGCCCAGACGCCGTCGCTCTCCCGCGGCCCCGCGGGCCAGGACAGCATGGCCGAGGTGAACGGGACGCCCAACGCCGCGCACAGCGCGCGCAGCACCCCCTCGGGATCCTCCAGCAGGTCACGCGAGTCGACCACCGGGCCGCCGAAGCGGTCGAAGATCTCCGCCTGCTGCCACAGGCCCAGATCATCCAGGGTGGGGGTGGCGCGCACCCTGGCGTAGGAGGCCAGCAGCTCCCGCGGATCCCGGATCAGGAACGCATGCCGCAGCGGCGCGAGCGCCTCCCGGTCCACCTCGGGCAGCAGGTGATGGGTCATGTGCTTGGCGTAGAAGACGCTCCGGCCCGCGGGCAGGGACGCCGTGGTCAGCTCGCGGATCACCGTCTGCCAGCGGGTCGGCTGGCTGGCGATGACCTGCTCCCGGCCGGGGTGCGCAAGCCCGGTGCGGTCCAGGTAGAAGGCGTACAGCGGCTCGTCCGCGACCACGGTGTCCGGGCGGTTCTCCCAGGCCCGCATGAGCGCCGTGGACACCGTGCGCGGCCCGGACCACATGGCGATCCGGACCGGCTCACTGGCCATGGCTCACCGGGCGAGCTGGCCGGACTCGGCGCCGATCGTCGTGTCCTCGCCGTGCCCGGTGTGCACCACGGTCTCGGGCGGCAGGTCCAGCAGCCGGCCGGTGATGGACCTGATGATCGTGTCGCGGCTGGAATACGACCGGCCCGTCGCGCCCGGGCCGCCGTGGAACAGGGTGTCGCCGGAAAACACGACCCGCAGGGCGGGCGCGTACAGGCACACGCTGCCGGGCGAATGGCCCGGAGTGTGCAGCACCCGCAGCGGGGTCGCCGCGATCTCGATGACCTCCTCGTCAGCCAGGTCGCCGTCGGGCACCGTGTCGGGGTAGATCATCCGCCACAGCACCTGATCGTCGGGGTGCATCAGGATCGGCGCCCCCGTCGCCTCGGCGACCTGCGGCGCCGCGTCGATGTGGTCGTTGTGCCCGTGCGTGCAGACGATGGCGGACAGCGTGCGCCCGCCGACCGCGGCCAGGATCGCGGCCGGGTCGTGAGCCGCGTCGATGACGAGGACCTCGTGCTCGTCGCCGATCAGCCACACGTTGTTGTCCACCGCGAAGTCCTGGCCGTCCAGCGAGAACGTGCCCGACGTGACGATCTTCCCGACCTGCGCGGTCATCAGAGCGTGACCACGCTGCGCAGGACCTCGCCGCGCTCCATCTTCGCGAAGGCCTCCTCGACCTCGTCCAGGAGAATTCTTTCCGAAACGAACTTGTCGAGCGGAAGGCGTCCCTGCAGGTACAGGTCGATGAGGACCGGGAAGTCACGCTCCGGGAGGCAGTCGCCGTACCAGGACGACTTGAGTGCGCCGCCGCGGCCGAAAATGTCCAGCTGCGGCAGCTCGATGCGCATGTCCGGAGTGGGCACGCCGACCAGGACCACGGTCCCGGCCAGGTCCCGGGCGTAGAACGCCTGCTGGTAGGTCTCGGGACGGCCGATCGCCTCGATGACCACGTCGGCGCCGTTTCCCTCGGTCAGGGCCCGGATCCCCTCGACCGGGTCGGCTTCCCGCGAGTTGATCACGTGGGTGGCCCCGAACTGCCGGGCCCACTCGAGCTTCCGCGGGTCGATGTCCACCGCGATGATCGTCCGCGCCCCGTTCAGCACCGCGCCGAGCACCGCGGCGTCACCTACCCCGCCGCAGCCGATGACGGCGACGGAGTCGCCCCGGACGACCGGGGCGGTGTTGATGGCCGCGCCCAGGCCGGCCATCACGCCGCAGCCCAGCAGGCCGGCCACCATGGGCGGGGCGGCCGGGTTGACCCTGGTGCACTGGCCGGCGGCGACCAGCGTCTTCTCGGCGAACGCGCCGATACCCAGCGCGGGGGACAAGACCGTGCCGTCCGCGAGCGTCATCTTCTGCGCGGCGTTGTGCGTGTTGAAGCAGTACCAGGGGCGGCCCCGCTTGCAGGCGCGGCACTCGCCGCAGACCGCGCGCCAGTTCAGGATCACGAAGTCGCCGGGCGCCACGTGGGAGACGCCGCCACCGACCGACTCGACCACGCCGGCCGCCTCGTGCCCGAGCAGGTACGGGTAGTCGTTCCCGATGCCGCCTTCCCGGTAGTGCAGGTCGGTGTGGCAGACGCCGCACGCCTGGACCCGGACCAGGGCCTCGCCGGGCCCGGGATCGGGCACCAGGATCGTAGTGATTTCGACTTTGGCGCCCTTAGCTGGGGCGACGACGCCCCGCACTTCGTGTGTCATCCGACCATCGTGCCCAATGCCAGTCCGCGATGGAAGGCCGGGGCCGGCGCACCGCGGCTTGCGACATCCGTCAGCCGACCGATGTTTCGGGCTCCCAGGCCGGCCATCGTGTCCTGGAGAACGGCGTTACATGCCGGCACCTGACCCGACCAGGCTCGGCAAGGAAATAGATGAACAGGTTGGCGGCCGTCCGCGCGACGGCCCAGCGCCCGTATCGCATCTCTCTTCCCGCAGGTCCCGAAGCAGCGGCCGAAGCCCGCCGCCACGTCTGGGCGATCATCCACGCATGGGACATCCCCATTGACGCCTACGGCGCGGCTCTGCTCGCCAGCGAACTGGTCACCGACGCCATGAGGCAGGACACGGATGGGCACGAGGCGGTTGTGTTGATGATCAGCTGGGTTGATGGCCAGTTGCGGGTGGAAGTGCACGAGGGATCGCGGCCCGATCCGGCGCCCGTGCCGGCGGAGCCGCAGCCCGACGCGGACGCCCGGCGCGGCCTGACGCTGGTCCGCAACGCACGGCGGCGCTATCTGCGCTTCCGCTACTGGCCCGAGCAGGCCCGGCAAGGAAACAGATGACAATGATGGCGCCAGTCCGCGCGATAGTGGAGCGCCCGTACCGTATCTCACTGCTCGCAGGCCCGGCCGCCGCGGCGCAGGCCCGCCGCCACGTCGGGGCGATCATCCAGGCCTGGGCCGTCCCCGTGGACGCCTACACCGCGGCCCTGCTCACCAGCGAACTGGTCACCAACGCCATCCGGCACGCGTCGGATGAGCACGATGCCATCGACCTGGTGATCAGCTGGACGGGCGGCCTGCTGCGGGTCGAGGTGCACGACGGATCGCGCTCAGCCCCGGCCCGGGTGCACGCGCTGCCCTACGCCGAAGCGGGGCGCGGCCTGATGCTGCTGGAGAGCCTGTCCACCAGCTGGGGCTACCGCGAAACAGCCCGGGGCAAGGCCGTCTACTTCACGCTCTCCCCCTGAGTCCCGTCCTGGATCCAGCCGTCCCCCCGGCCGGATCCAGGACGGGACGGGACCGGTCCCGGCTGTGCTGGCCGCGGCGCGCGGCCCCGGGCCAACGGACGCTGCGAGGACCCCAATGAAGGCTGAACCAGCGGGCTCAGCCGCAGGAGCCGTCGCCGGCTGAGCCCAGGCGCGGGGCTCAGCTGGCGGCGGCGCGGTGGTCGGCGGCCTCTCGGGCGATGTCGATCCGCGACCGCATGTCCAGCTTGCCCAGGATGTGCGAGACATGGGTCGCCACGGTCCGGTGGGACAGGAACAGGCGGGCGGCGATCTGCGGGTTGGTCAGGCCCTCGGCGACCAGCGCGGCGATCTTGGCCTCGGCGGGCGTCAGGCTCGCCCAGCCCCGGCGGGCCCGGCGGTGCTTGACCCGCGGGGCGCGGCGGATGCCATGGGCCCGGAACCTCGCCTGCAGCCGGGCGACATCACGGGTCGCTCCGAGGGCAGCGTAGACGTCGACCGCCCGGGTGAATGCCGCCCGGGCCCGGTTCCGGTCGCCATGATCCACGAACGTGACGGCTGCGGCCTCCAGGGCCTTCGCGCCCGGCAACGGGCGGCGGGCCTCGTGGTAGCGCTCTGCCGCCCGCAGGAGCCGACCCGCGTCGCCGTCGACCAGGCCGCGGCAGTACAGGGCAGTGGCCTGGCGATGTGGGATCTCCGTGTCGTGAGCGAGCTGCACAGCCCGGTCCGCGAGGACCAGCGCGGCGGCCGCGTCGCCGACCTTCGTGGCGAGCCGGACGCCGTCCGCCAGCAGATCCTCGACCTCGTCGAGTTCTTCGGCGTGGTCCGCGAACCCCGTCAGCACGCCGAGGGCCTCGGACAGCTCACCCGCCTGCTCCAGGCCCTGGCTGTGGGCCAGGGCCAGCGGGCCCACCACCCGGTTGCCGATGCGTTTCGCGTGGGGCGCGGCGGCGGTTAGGTGATACCGGGCCGCGCTGGCGTCGCCCCGATGGAAGCAGATCACCGCGGCTATGCCGTGGTCACAGCAGGCCACGCCGGGGTCCTTGCCGACTTCCTGGACGACGCCGACCTCGGCCAGGGCGTCATCCCAGCGGCCGGTGTGGAAGAGCAGCTGGCCGAGGCAGCTCTGGGCCTGGGCCCGCCGGACCATCAGGCCGGCCCGGTCGGCGAGCTGCTGGGCCTGGCGGGCCGCGGCGAACGCCCCCTCGTACTGGTCGAGGTCGCCCAGCGTGACGGCCTTATTGACCTGAAGCAGCAACCTCAGGTCGGTCAGGGCGGGCTCGGCCTGGGTCACAGTCAGCGCCCGGTCGAACAACGGCAGGGCGTCGGCCGTCCGGCCCTGCATCACCGCGGCGAAAACCTGGACGTGCAGGGCCCAGGCAATCGCCCAGTGGTCGGCGGCGTCGGTCGCCTCGGCCAGGGCCGCTTCAGCGACCTGGTCGGCCATCTCGATCTGGCCCAGGTGGCGGTGCGTCCGTGCGATGGCCACCAGCAGCCGGGCCCGGTGCCGGCCCGAGATTCCGGGCAGCGCCAGAGCCTGGTTGAGCGCGCTCAGGGACTCTGAGAACCGGCCGGCCATCGTCCGGCACTGGGCCAGAGTCCAGTGCAGGTCGACCAGCAGATCTGGGTCATCGGTCGCCTCGAGCCCGCGCTGGGCTACTTGCTCGGCCTCGGCCGCGTCTCCGATCCGGTAGAGCGTCTCGGCGAACAGGCAGAGCAGGCAATCATGCTGAGCAGAATCAGCTGGTGATCTCGTGACGGCGTATCCGAGAAGTTCCGCGGCGGCCCGGGGAGCCTGGCCGACCAGGAGCGGAGCCGTGCGGTCCAGCCAGCGCAGGATCCATTGATCCATCGGTTCGGCCATGCCGGCTGGCCCGCGGACGGCCTGGAGCAATTGCCGGGCTACCCGGTCGGCCGGCGCGCCCGCCTGCGCCAGGGCCCGGCCGGCCTCGCGATGCCACGCGGCCCGCACCGGCGCCGGGATCTCGTCATACAGGGCCGCGCGGATCAACGGATGCCGGAATCCGAGACCGTTACCCGACTCGGCCAGTACGCCGGCCGCCCGGGCCTCCTCCAAGGCCGAGACCAGGTCCGCCACGCCCCGCCCCAGCACGGCGGCCAGGTCCGGAACGGCGAAGTCCACACCCAGCAGCGCGGCCGCGCGCAGTACCTCACGCACCCAGGCGGGCACGAACCCGAGCCGGTCCGCGATGGCCGCGGACAGGGACCCGGGCGCATGCCCGCTGGTTATCTCCGCTGTTCCCGTGTCGGAGACAGTCAGGCTGGAGCTGCGAGCCAGCGCATCTACCAGTTCGGTCAGATAGAGCGGGTTACCCGCAGCGCCGTCCGCAAGATGCTTGAGCTCGTCGTCAGGCTGGCCGCCGGCCAGGGTGCCGACCAGTTCAGTCACGGACTCCTCGGGGAGCGCGCCCAGCTGGAATCGCGCGGCGAGGTCGGCCGTGTGCCGCAGCGCCAGCAGATCTTCGCGCTGCGGCACCGGGCGCATCATGCCGACCAGCAGCAGCGGCAGGTGCCGGGCCGAGCGGGACAGGCGCTCCCAGAGCGTGACGGTGGCCTGGTCGGCCCACTGGAGGTCGTCCACGACCAGAACCATCGGCAGCGCGGTGCACAGCTCGCTGACTAACGCGAGCAACTGCTCGGCCAGCGCGGTGGGCACGTCCTCGCCGCGCCCGGACGCGACTTCGCCGCGCAGCAGCGCGACGATGGTTTCCTGCCTCGGGTTGGCCGAAGGCTCACGGACCCGCAGCCCGTCCAGGATGGGCAGCAGCGGCAGCGCCTGGCCCAGTTCGTCGCCAGCGCCCCAGTACACCTGGCAGCCACGATCCGCCGCGGCCGTGCACGCCGCCTGCACCAGTGTGGACTTGCCGATGCCCGGCTCGCCCTCAATGAGGACGGCTTTGCCGTGCCCGGAGGTCGCCTCAACCGCGCAGCTGATAAGCCGCGACAGTTCGTGGTCCCGGCCCACAAGTGGGCCGGCTAAGGCTGGATCGGGCACGAGGTGGATCGTACCTCCGGGATATGGGCAGAACAAGCGCTTTCGCCCTGGTAAACGACGGTACAGGAGGACCTTGGGCCGCCCGCTGGCGTCATGCGCCTGACGGGTTTGCAGTTCGCATGTACCTACTTCAGTTACCGCGCGTTGTGCTTGACCTAGTCACTAACCCCTTAAATGCAGTCCCCGCTGACTCTAACCAGCGGGTAACTAAGTTGTTTCTTACCTGGAAGGCAGGTTACGCTTAACCAGCCCGGGAATAACTGATGGTTTAAGGTTCAAGGATGGTCTCTTAATTCTTTCCGGAAATTGCCATCTATTGTCAAATTAGGGTAGACGCCCAGGTCAGGCAGCGATACACTTGCTCTTGCCGGAACGCATGCGCCGGGTTATCCACAGGAACCGCCCATTCGGGTAACCACCCTTCGGGCATTATCTTATGGAGGCGCCATGCGTATCGCGCGGGCTCTCGCCATAAAAACCGTCTTACCTCTCGGCGTCGCCGGAGCACTCCTTTCCGGGTCCGCCGTAGCCGTCCAGTCCGCCATCGTCAGCGTTAGCTCTGCTCCTGCCGCGTCTGCTGGGGCCTCAGGTGCCCACCTGGCAATGCTCTACGACGGCTCGCGCAGCAAGATGCTCTACGACTAATACCAAGATCGGCTCAGTCGCAACGCCAGTCAAACGCCCACCCAACTACTAATTCCCTTCGCGCCGGGAATGTGCTTTTCGCCCCCCGCGGTGCCTTCCGCGGGGGGCGAATGCTTTTCTCACCGCAGGATCTGGCCGCGCAGGATGATCCGGCGGGGATGGTGCAGGACGTCCGGGTGAGCCACCGGGTCCTCGTCGAAAATGACCAGGTCAGCGACTGCGCCGTCGGCCAGCCCGGGCAGGCCCAGCCAGGACCGGGCGGTCCAGCTGGCCGCGCCGACGGCGGCCGCGCGGGGCAGGCCCGCGCTGATCAGCCGCTCCACTTCCTGGGCGACCGTCCCGCACGGGTGCGTGTCGGTGCCGGCCAGCACTGTCACCCCCGCCTCGTGGGCGGCCCGGGCGGTCGCCGGCATCGCGGCCCAGCCGGCCAGGTAGGAGTCCCGGCGGGGTCCGGGATCCCCGGCCCGGACCCGGAACGCGGCGGCGGCGAACGCGCTGAGGGTAGGCACCAGGGCCGTGCCCTGGGCGGCCATCTGGTCCAGCAGGCCCGGGTCGAGGTGCATGCCGTGCTCCAGGCTGTCCGCGCCGGCGGCGACCGCGTTGGCACAGCCCGCGGCGGTCTGGGCGTGCACGGACACCTGGCCGCCGATCGCGTGCACCGCGCTGGTCACCTCGCGGAGAACGGCCAGCGGCACCGGCGGCTCGTCCCAGCTCCAGTCGCCGATCACCTTGCACCAGCCGGCCGCGGGGATCAGGCCGGTCGCGGGGGATGGGCTCGCCGCGGGGGCCGCGGTGCTGGCCGGGGCGGCGGCTTGCCGGGCGGCGGCGGCCTCCTGCACGGCGGCCACGGCGAGTTCCGCCTCCGTGACGTGGCGCCCCCAGTCCGGAAAGAAACGGCCCGGCGTGGCCAGCCATGGCCCCGCCGAGCGCACCCGGGGCAGGCCTTCCGCGTCGTGGGCCCAGCCCGGGATGCGGGCCGCGGCCCCCGGTGCGCGGACCAGCAGGACACCCGCGGCGACGTGATCAGCGAGGTGCTTGTGCAGCACCGATTCGTCGAACGGGTCGCCGGGCCGCTCGGCCCCGGGATGAGTGTGCACGTCGACCAGCCCGGGCAGCAGCCAGCCGCGGTCGGCCACGGTGTCGGCGTCCCTTACCGGATCCTCGTGAAGCACCCCGTCCTCGATCCAGAAGGAGCGCTGTTCCCGCTCCGGCAGGACAGTTCCCCGCACGTGCAGCACCATGAGCCGTGTCTACCAGCCCGGCCCGGAGGAGGCCAGAGCTCGGCCCGGGCCCGTGCGGGCCGGCCCCGCCAGGTCCGCTCATTCCGTGCGGACCTGCGCGTCCGGCGAGACCCCGGCCCGCCCGGCCCGCCGTTCCTGGATGATCGCGGGTCCTCCGCGCAGCGCCAGGGGCACACCGCATTTTGGATACAGCCGCCGATATGCTAATGGCATGGGAACAGCATCGTGACCGCGGACGCCCAGCCGGCCGGGCCGCCCGCATTCATCAGCCCGGTCGCGCGGCCGGTGCCGTTGCGCCAGTCCGTGTATGAGGCCCTGGTCGAGCTGGTGGTCGGCGGCCGGCTCGGCCCCGGCGAGCATCTGGTCGAGACCGAGCTGGCCCGGCAGCTGGGGGTGAGCCGGCAGCCCGTCCGCGAGGCGCTGCACCGGCTGGAGGCGGAGGGCTGGGTGGACCTGCGGCCGAACCAGGGGGCCTTCGTCCACGTCCCGACCGATCACGAGGTCGATGAGCTGCTGGACGTCCGGGAGCTGCTGGAGGTGCAGATGGCCCGGCTGGCCGCGCGCTCGGCGTCTCCGGGCGGGATAGCCCGGCTGAGGGCGATCTGGTACGAGGGGCAGAGCGCGGTCGCGTCCGGGGAGACGGAGCGGGTCGTGGCGGCCAACAACGAGTTCCACGCCGCCCTGGCCCGGGTGGCCGGTAATACCGTGCTGGCCGACCTGGCCCGCATCGTCAGCCGCCGGGTTCGCTGGTACTACCGGCAGGTCGCGCCGCTGCGCGGCCAGGAGTCGTGGGCCGAGCACCAGGAACTCATCGACGCCCTCGAGGCGAAAGACCAGGACCGGGCGGCCGAGATCGCGCGCAAGCACACCGAGGGGACCCGCTCCGCATACCACCGGCCCGACGCGCGAGGCGACTGAGGGCGGCCATCTTAGTGGCGAATTGCCGGCCAGGAATCTCCCGCTAGCTTAACCCGGAGCTGGCCAATTCTGGATAAATCCAGCGCAATCTCAGCGCGAGTTTCCCTGCTGTTGGGGAAGCGTTTGCGGGTCTATGATTCGGCGATGCCGCGATGCGGCGACGGGATGCTCAATTCCCGGGAAACCGGATATTCTCAAAGGGGGATTCATGGGCTCAATGGTGAGACGGCCGGGCATTATGGCGAGCGTCGTGCTCGCGGGGGCGGCGCTGGCGGCTGCGGCGCCCGCGGCGCAGGCGCAGGCGATGACTGCCGGACCGGGAGTTACCAGCGTGCCGTGCAGCGTCAGCGCACTCGTCACGGCGATCAATACAGCCAATAGCGGCGGCCCCTCCGCGCTAGTGCTGGCCGGGAACTGCACCTACGGCATCCTGACCCCGGCCACCGCCGCCGACGGCCTGCCGCTCATCACGGGGCACGTCAGCCTGGTGGGCGGGCCGAGCACCGTGATCCGGCGCAGTCCGGCCGCGCTCACGCCCTTCCGCGTCCTCGACGTGGCGGCCGGCGCGTCCCTCCGCGTCAGCAACCTCTCCATACGGAATGGGAGTACCGCCGGCCTGGGGGGCGGCATCCAGAATGCGGGAACCCTCTGGGTCAGCAAAGTCATGTTTTCCGGGAACAAAGCGGGAAACGGTGGTGCGCTGTCGAATGGCGCGGGCGCGACCGCGACCATCTACGACGCCACGATCGCCGAAAACACGACCACCGGCGTCGGCGGGGGCGGGATCATCAATTCGGGCACGCTGACGCTGAACGAGAGCAGCCTGTCCGACAACCACGCCCCGATCAACGGCGGTGGGCTGAACACCCAGACCGCCGGGGTATCCCACATCATCCAGAGCCAATTCGTCCGTAACGTCTCGGGGGGCCTCGGGGGCGCGATATCCAACCTCGGCACCACGACGCTCTACGGCACCTCGGTACGGTTCAATAAGGGCTCGGCCGGCGGGGGCATCGCGACGGGCAACACCCACGTCACGGTGCTGAAGTCGGCCATCACCGACAACACGCCAGATAACTGCAGCCCACTCGGCACCATCCCGGGCTGCACCGGCTGACGGGCAGCGGTCCGCAGCCGGCCGGGTCCGCCCCCCGGCGGTGATCAGGGAAGGCGGACGACGCTGATGGGGTCGGGCGCGTAGGGGTCGCCCGCGTTGTCGACCAGCTCGATCTCCGCGCGGTCGGACATGATGTGGTACGAACCGTCCGCCACATACTCGCGGATGACGGTGACCGTGCCGTCCGCATGCGTATAGCGTTCCTCCGACCAGCCATCCCCGGCGCGTTTCTCCGCGTCCACGGCGGGCTCGTCCCGCCACTCGAACCGGTACGGCGCGAGCGGAAGCCTCAGCTCGTACGGATAGCTGCCGGGCATGCGGGGTTCCCTCCCGGGAGAGCGTGATCGCGGCGGCCCCGCGCCGGGCCCGCCGCGATCACGGTAACGGCCAGGCCGGTGCTCAGGCGATAGCCGGCTTGGTCTTCTGGGCCTCCTCCTCGGTAGAGACCCGGACCGCGGCGGCCATCTGCTCCGGTGTCGGCGGCTTGCAGAGGAACGCCACGGTGAGGGCGGCCAGCGCGCCGATCGCGGCGCCGAAGAAGAATCCGGACACCCAGTGGAAGTGCGCCGTGCCGTACAGGGTGCCGGTCATGATCAGGGCCGCGCCGCCGCCCGCGAAGCTGCCACCCAGCGCCTTGAAGGCGTAGATGGAGCCGTAGTTGATCGCGTTGTTGGTCTCGCCGTAGTAGTCGGCCACCATCGCCGCCGTCATCGGGAAGTTGGCGCCGGACAGGCCGCCCGAGATGATCGCGAAGATCACGAACAAGGGCGCGTTGTGGGCCGCGCCTGCGAAGTAGGTGGCCAGCTGGAAGATCACGTTGCCCGAGTAGGCGTAGATCATGGTCCGGCGGCGCCCGATGAACTCGGAAATGTACCCGTAGATCGGCCGGAAGCCGCCGTCGCACAGCGCGAAGCCCGCGAAGCCGGCCACCGCCGCCACACTCCCGAGGTGCTGCTGCTGGGCGAACGGATAGTAATAGGCCACGCCGAACAGGGAGCAGCCGATGAACAGGGCGTACTGGATCCCGATCCACTTGGCCTGCGGGGTGCGCCACATCTCGCCGAGGTTGTAGTGCCGCAGCGCGGGCGGGTTGTGCAGCAGGTCCCGGGTGCTGTGCTTCTGCCAGTTGAGCGGGTCGATCTCCTCCGGCCACCAGTATTTGGGCGGGTCCTTCATGAACCAGCCGGCGATGGCGATGCCGACAGTCATGATGAGGCCCTGCCACAGGATGTAGGTCTTGATCTGGCTCGGAGACATGTTGATCGCGGCCCCGCTCAGGCCGCCGATCACGATGATGAACGGCACGGCGCCGTAGGCCCAGCCGCCGTTCACGAACCCGGTCCGCCAGCCCTTCTTCTCCGGGTACCACTTGGCCACGATGTTGATGGCGCTGGAGTAGACCATGCCGGAGCCGATCCCGCCGAGGACCGCGTAGCCGAGATAGGCCTGCCAGATGTTCGTTGACGTGGCCAGCAGCCCGTATCCGACGATGCCGCAGATGATCCCGCCGATGATGGTCGCCCACCGCACGTTGAGGATGCCGCGGTTGCGCAGGTAGCCCGTGCCGATCTGCACGAACGATTCGAAGATGACGAAGAAGGAGAAGGCCCAGAAGGTCTGGCCGATACTCCAGTGGTGCGCGGCCGCCAGCGATCCGGACACGGTGCCCCAGGTGTACTCGAGCAGGCCCGCCAGGCACATGACGAACCAGGCCGCCATGATCACGACGCCTCGCGGGTAGCCGAGGATCTGTCTGGGGTTCTCACCGACCCGGAAGATCCGGCCGGTTGCGTTGGTGACTAGTTGGTATGTTCCATGCTCTTCGGTTGTTGCGCCCATGGGTCGCACCGATACCTCTCGCAGGAGACGCTGTTGGCTCGAATTCCGGCCCGGCGGGCGCCGGGGCGGGCTGCTCGACGCGGCCGTCGTCCTCCCGGAATGGGAGGGGCGCCGCGGAGGTTGGTATCGATCTCGGCTGGTTTAACTCCGGGTTGCACCCCGGAGTCCAGGCCGGATAGAGGGCAGGGGCGTCGCGGGGGGTGTGTAAGCGGTCCGCGCGGCGCCCTTGGTCCCCGGGCGGCGGTGGCCCGCGGGAACCTGACGGCCAGCACAGAATGGCGGCGAATGCGCGGGGGGTTCCGGGGGGTCGTCCCCCCGGGCCAGCACAGGATCCTCGTTGATCCGCCATCCGCGCCTCCGGTCCGGGCCGCTGCCGCGCTGCGCCACCGTGGACGCAGCGCCGCGGTCCCTAGGTCTCCAGTCCCAGCGCCCGGAACAGGGCGCTGCGTTCGGGCCCGTCCGCCGCGGCCGCGTACAGCTCGTCCAGACCCCAGCCGGCCTCGTCGAGCAGCTCGGTGGCCTGGTCGAACAGCGGTGATCGCTGGTCGGCGGGCACTTTCTCGATGACCAGGTGGCTGACCACTTGCAAGACCGCGGTACGGAGCTCCTCACGCCGCCCTCCGGACGGGCGGGCCACGCCCGGCATGAGGGGGATGATCTTGGCGCCCGGGCCCGGGGTCAGCTGCCCGTTGGGGCCGCTCACGACGGGCTCCCCGCCGCGCCGGGCGGGCCGGGCCGGTCCAGCTCGGCCAGCTCGGCGCGGAGCCGCTCCACCTCACCAGGACGGCTCAGGTCAATGACATCGACCGGCGAGAACGCCCGGCCCGCCGGGCGGCCATCGGAACGCGGGGCTGGCTTGCTCTCGACGAACACCTCGAACCGCGGGCTGGCCGCCCGGGGCCCGATGGACAGCACGTAGCTCAGTACCGCGCGCCGGTCAGGGAGATAACGCTGCTGGTGACCGTGGTCGAAGCTGATCTGCCATTGATCCGGCATGACAGTTCTCCAGTTAGGCGCCGACCCCCCGGTTCAGCGGCATCGAGTAGCTCTCTTCCTTCAGCCTTGTGTGCCGGGCCGGGTCCTCGCCCTCGCGCAGCTCGGCGGGCACGTCCATGCCCATGTCCTGCCAGTTCAGGTTGGCAGCCCGCTGAGTGGCGGCCACGTGCTCGGGCAGCATGTGCCCGAACCGGCCCTGCATGGCCAGGTAGTCGGTGACCGGGCGCTGGACCGGCGGGTGGAAGTAGTGGTACGTCCGCTCCTCCGGGTCGTACTCCCAGACCGGGAACAGGCCCGCCTCCACCACGCGGCGGCCAAGTTCGACCGTCATCGACGTCTGGTAGACCCAGCCCTTCTGGCACGGCGTGTAGCAATGCATGAACGCGGCGCCGCGGCGGTTCAGCCCCTTGCGGGTCTTGTTCATCAGGTTGACCGGGTAGCCGACCGTGGTGGTGGCCACGTAGCAGTGCGGGTGCCCCTCGGCCATCATCTTGGCCAGGTTCTTCGGCGGCAGCTGCTTGCCCGCCGCGTTCGCCTTGCCGAACGGGGTGAACGTGGTCAGCCCGGCGTACGGCGTGGTCGGCGAGACCTGGATGCCGGTGTTCGCGTAGCACTCGTTGTCGTAGCAGATGAACAGCGCGTCGTGGTTGCGGTACAGCGCGCCAGAGATCGAGCCCAGCCCGATGTCCGCGGCGCTGCCGTCCCCGGCCATCACGATGATGTTCGGGTACGGGCCGGGATGACGGCCCTTGCGGATCATCGCCTCGTAGCCCGCGGCCATGCCCGAGGTGAACGAGCCGCCGCTGGCGATCGGGGTGTGCGCCCACGGCACCGTGTACGGCGTGCACAGGTAGGTGGAGTTGGCCACGTACATGCAGCCGGTCGGGCCGGCCACCACGGTGTCCTGGCCGGCCGCCTTGAGCACCCAGCGGTACTCGATGGCCGGCCCGCACCCCGCACAGGTCCGGTGCCCGGCCTGGTACGGGTCCTCGTCGGGCATGTCCGGCAGGTAGTGGCGGTCGCGGCCAGCCTCGTCGTCGGTCGCCGCGCCGCGGCCCTCCTCCTCCAGCAACGGGAGGTACTGGCGGGTGACTTCGATGGCCATCAGCGTGCTCCTCGGTCTTTGATCAGCTGCTTCGTGATCATCGTCAGTCCTCGAATCCGACCCAGTGGGCCGCCTTCTCGACGCCGCCGTGCTCGACGGCCTGGGCCAGCTTGCCGGCCATCCACTCGAACTCGGCGGTGGGCACGGTCTCGCCGCCCAGCCCGGCCATGAACGAGGTGATGTGCGGGCGGTTCGCCGCGTGGTACATGGCCGCGGTCACCTCCGGGGCCAGGATCCCGCCGTAGGTCGGGCCGCCCAGGCCGAGGTTGGTCTCGACCACCCCCACGGCCTTCACGCCGCGCAGCGCGTGCCGCAGGTCGTCGCTGGGGAACGGCCGGATCCACAGCAGCCGGGCCATCCCGATTTTCACGCCCTGCTCGCGGAGCCGGTTGATGGCGGCCCGGCAGGTCACCGAGTGGCCGCCGGAGATCACGATCGCGACCTCCGCGTCCTCCAGCCGGTACTCCTCGACGAAGTACGGGTACTGCCGGCCGAAGACCCGCGCGAACTCGTCGGTCTTCTCCCGGATGACCGGGATCGCGTCCTCCATCGCGCGCGCCCGTTCCAGCTGCAGCGGGGGTCCCTGGGACGGGTGGATCTGCGGCCCGTGCGACACCGGCTGGCGGGGGTCGAGCGGGAACGGCAGCCGGTACGGCGGCAGGAACGAGTCCACCTGCTCGGCGCTGGGCATGTCCACCTCGCCGGAGATGTGCGACACGAAGTAGCCGTCTTGTACCACCATCTGCGGCAGCAGCACCCGCGGGTCCTCGCCGATGGCGTACGCGATCAGGCTCTTGTCGAACTCCTCCTGCGGGGTGGCGGCCCAGCCCATCAGCCAGCCCATGTCCCGGGTGCACAGCGCGTCGGTGTGCTCCGACCCGAAGTCGCCGGGCGGGTCCAGGGTGCGGTCGGCGATCGACATCTGGATCGGGATGCGGGCGCCGGAGATGATCGAGTACATCTCGTACGCGTAGGTCACGCCCACCCCGGACGACCCGGTGAATGCCCGCGCCCCGCAGGACCCCGCGCCGAACGCCGCGGACAGCTGGGCATGCTCGCCGTCCGCGTGGATGTACTCGGCGTCCAGGATTCCGTCCGCGATGAACTGGGCCAGGTTCATCATGATCGCGGTGTATGGCCGGATCGCGTACGCGGTGATCACGTTGACGTTGGCGTACAGCGCCGCGTAGGCCGCGGCCGCGCAGCCGTTCAGCCGCTTGCGGGTGCCGGCCAGCTCATCGAGCCGCTGCTCGCCGGCCGCGGTCCGCAGGCCCGGGCCGTAAGCCGGCCGCTGGGACCAGGCCCCCTCGACGTGCACCGTGGTCATGGCGCCACCTCGCCGTGGTCTTCGTTGCGGAGGTTTTGGGGTTGGCCGTTCGGTGTTGGCCCGTTCGGCGGTCCGCCGTTCGGGGGTGGCCCGCCACCGGGCATGGGCTGGCGCCGGGCCGCGTCGTACTCGGCGATCGTCTCCTCGATCAGCTGCCTGGTGAACGCGGACTGCTCGGCGTGCGCGCCGTCGTAGGGAGCGAACGCGGTTTCCATCCGGGTCACGTCCTCGGGGGCGTCGAAGTCCATCTCGGGCACCTTCTCCAGGCAGCCGGTGGGGCACTCCTGCACGCACACCAGGCAGCCCTTGCAGTACGTGGTGCGGATCGAGTAGTGGCCGTTCTCCCGTGCGTCGCGCAGCACGCTGACGTCCGGGCAGACGATGTAGCAGTTGTCGCAGCCGTTGCAGACCCCGCAGCTCATGCAGCGGTCGGCCTCGGCCACGGCCTGCCCCTCGCTGTAGGCCAGGGTGACCTCGACCTTCTGGCTGCGGCTCCGCTCGGCGGCGGGCGACAGCGGCGCCTCGATCCGCGGTGCGTGCCGGAAGTAGGCGGAGTTCAGGCCCTCGTAGGGCATGATCGTCACGTCGGGCTCCGGGGTGAGGGCCTGGGCGGTGAGCAGCCGGTCGATGTCCCGGGCGGCCCGCTTGCCGTCGCCGAGGGCGTCCACCACCATCGACGGGCCGCGCATCACGTCCCCGCCGACCAGGATGTTTCCTTCCACCCGGCCGTGCTCGTCCGCGGTGATGATCCCGCTGCTGTCGCTGAGGTGGTCCGGCAGCCAGTCCAGCTGCTGGACCTGCCCGATGGCCACCAGGACCGTGTCGCAGATCACCTCGCGTTCCGTGCCGGGAATCAGCTCGGGCCGGACCGCGCCGCTGTCGTCCCTGGCCAGCCGGGCGTCGCACAGCACAGCCCCTGTGACGTGCCCGTTCTCAGACAGCACCCGGACCAGTGAGGTGCCGGGAGAGAACAGCACACCCTCCTCCCGGGCCTGCTCCAGGTCCTCGGCGACGATCAGCAGCTCTTCTTCGCTCTCCAACGACACGATCGTGGCCGCGCCCCCGCCGAGCCGGATCGCCGAGCGGGCGGCGTCCGAGGCGGTGTTGCCGCCGCCGATGACCAGCACCTCGCGGCCGACCTTCACCGGGCGGCCGAGTCCGGTCTCGCGGAGGAATTCCAGCCCGCCGCCGACACCGCGGGACTGGATCCCGTCAACCGGCAGCCGCTTGCCCACGTCCTGGCCGAGGGCCAGGAATGCCGCGGCGTAGGTGCGGAGCTCGTCCCAGCTGATGTCCTGGCCGGCCCGGGTATTGGTGCGGATCTCGATACCGCCCAGGGACAGGAGCTTGGCGATCTCGGCGTCCAGGACCTCCTCGGGCAGGTGCCAGTGCGGGATCCCGGCCCGGAGCATCCCGCCCGGCTTGTCCAGCGCCTCGAAGATCACGCTGGAGTAGCCGCGGCGGCGCAGGTGATAGGCGGCCGCGAGGCCGGCCGGGCCGGATCCGACGATGGCGACCGTGGTCCCGTTGAGCGGGGGGAGCGTGTCCTTGATGGGTTCCTCGGGGAGGTTCAGCCCGTAGTCGCCGAGGAAGCGCTCCACGCTGCGGATGCCGATCGGCTCATCGTGCTCGGCCCGGTTGCAGGCCGTCTCGCATGGGTGGTAGCAGACCCGGCCGGTCACCGACGGCATCGGGTTGTCTTCCATGATCGTGAGATAGCCGTCGAGGTAGCGCTCGTGCTTCACGAAGTCCAGGTACTTCTGGATCTGCTCGCCGGTCGGGCAGGCGTTGTTGCACGGCGGGGTCTTGTCCTTGTAGACCGGCCGGAAGAACCGGAAGTTGCCGGTGGGGAAGAGCCGCTGGCCCTCTTTCTCGGTCGGCGGCGGGGTCACGCCGGCGATGGGCAGCTGCAGGTGGGGCGGGATCCGGGTGCCGCGGACGGACATGGGGCCTCCTCGCGGGTGGCGCTACGGCTGGCGGGCGGGTGACAGGGGGGTGGCCGGGGTCGGTGCGGTCGGCTCGGTGCCCGCGGTCTCCGGGGTGGCCAGGACCGGCTCGGCGTCAGGGATGGCGTTCCCGTTCGGGGACGCGGCGTGGGCGAACTCGATCACCCGGTGGTGCGCCACGCCGCGGAACATCGCGTCACGGTCGGCGACCTGCTCGGCGACCGCGTCCAGCGGCAGCACGCCGGTCGCGGAGGTCAGCGCGCCGATCAGCGGGGCGGCGATGCCCATCCCCATGGCCAGGCGTTCTTCGGCGCCCTCGGTGGACATCCGGTCGTAGGCCAGCTCGCCCAGGTCGCGGACGAACATCCACGGGCTGCTGCCCCGCTGGTCAGCCAGGCCGACCGCGTCCACCACGACGAACTTGGCCAGCTTGGCCTTCATCGAGTCGGGCAGGAACTTCAGCAGGTACTCGGGTTCGCGGGCGGAGTTGACGACCAGTACCCCGGTGCCGTCCGGCGTGCCGCGCAGGAAGTTGACCGCCTTGACGATCGTCTCCTCGACGAGGACCACCCAGTCGGGACGGGGATTCTCGTACACGAACCGGTCCACGATAGGGGAGTCACCGAACCGGGCGTAGCGGCGGACCAGGCAATTGGTGCGGTCCGGGTCATCTACGTAGTCGCTGACATTATCGGCGTAGAGGCCGAGCGCCCGGGCCGAGGCCGCGATGCACGAAGAGACGTCACGCGCCTCCTTGTCCATGATGATGCCGCGCGACCAGACCGTGAGCTCGTGATACACGGCGTCCCCTCCTTGGATAGCAGGGCCCAACATTGTATACCGTCGTCAGGATACTGACATGGTCCGACTTGAGCCTGGATGCGTCAAGGGGTACGGCCGGTTCGGTTTCGCCGGTGTTGCCGGCGGGTTACGTGGCAGTCACAGTGGCGACCCGGCGCGGGCGCCCCGGTGCGGGCGGCCCGTGCGGGTGCTCTGGGCGGGTGCTCTGGGCGGGGCGGTCGGTCCGGGCGGCCCGTGCGGGGCCTGAGTCTCAGTTCGTGATCAAGCGACTGGTGTGGCCGGACGGCGTAACCAGGGGGCTAAGGATCTTCTCCGGCGGCGGAGCGGGCTCGCCGGCACGAGCGTGCCAGACCCGGTGGCAGGCAACGCTGCCATGCCCCATGATGGGTTAACTCCCGGTCCGGCAAGATCGCGTCACTGGCACGGCAAGGGGACAAATGAGCGACGAGGACCCGCAGGAGCCGCCGCGCGGGCGGCGGGCGCGCGGCTCCGTCGATCCCCGCCCCGCCTACCCCCATGACCAGCCCGGGCGCGATTATCCGCCGCAGTACCCCGAGATGGTGCCGGCCCCGCGCAGGCAGGCCGCCCCGGAGGGTTCGCGGACGTTCCGGGAGTACCCGGCGCCGCCGGCCAGCCGTGGGAGTGACGCCGGAGACCCCGCGCCAGGCGCTGCGCGGCCGGCACCCGCGGCTGAAGGGCCATCCGGTTACGGTCCCCGTCCATCTCAGTCTCCGTCTCCGGGGGCGTCGTCGCCCGGCTACGGGTGGACGGATGCGGCGGGAGAGCCGTCGCCTGGCCGCAGCCGGTACAGCCCCCCGGCCGGGGCCCCGGGCGAGTACGGGCGCGGCAGTTCGCCAGGCAACGGGACGCGCGGTTACGAGCGCGGTGGTTCCGGGCGCAACGGGACGACGGGTTACGGGCGCCCCGCCGCCCCGGGGGAGGCGGCTGGGTATGCCGGGCCCGTTCCCCCCGGTGAGGCGCCTGGCCCCCGTCGGCCGGTCCCGGGGGGCGAGCCAGTGCGGGGCCACAGGCGGGCGGCGGCTGCTCCGGGTGAGGCCGGTTACGGGCGTCCTGGTGCCCCGGGTGAAATGTCCGGGTACGGTCGGCCCGTCGCGCCCGGCGGGGTCCCCGGTTACGGCCGGCCTGCCGTCCCGGGCGAGGTTCCTGGTTACGGCCTGCCTGCCGTCCCGGGCGAGGTTCCTGGTTACGGCCGGCCTGCTGTCCCCGGCGAGGTTCCTGGTTACGGCCGGCCGCTGTCCCCGGCGAGGTTCCTGGTTACGGCCTGGCCTGTCCCCGGCGAGGTCCCTGGTTACGGTCAGCCCGTCACCCCGGTAGAGGCGCCCCGCGGCCGTCGGCGGGCGACTGCTCCGGACGAGGGCACCCACGGCTACCGGCAGAATCCCGGGTCTGCCCAGGACGGTACCGGCCGGGACCCCGGGCGCGGACGGAACGACTCCGGTCAGGACCCGGGGCGCGGGCGGGAAGTGCCTGGGCGCGGTCCCGGGCGACCGAGGGATGACAGCCGTCCGGACTCTCGCTGGGCCGGGCCCGACGCTGAGCCGGGCTGGCGCACCGGCGCTCGGCCTGACCAGCCGGCCGGGCCGGGGGACCTCTACCCCGGCCGGGGTCGCCGGGCGGCCCGCAGGGGCGAGACCCCGCCCGCGGGCCGGGATCACGAGACGGCCGCGCTCGAGCAGGCGCCGGGCCGCGGCCGGGGGCACCGGGCTGACCGGCCGGGACGTGAGGCGTCTGGCCAGGTCGTAGAAGGCCGCGTGCTGCCCGGAACCACGCCCGGGGCTGCCCGGGGTGAGTTCCACGGCCGCAGCGACTTCCTGGTCCCAGGCCCGGATGATGATCCCGGGCGGGACGGCCACTCCGCAGGCCGCAGTCGGGGCCGGGGACGCGGTCTCTTCGGGAGGCGCAGCCGCGACGCCGACCCCGGACCTGATCACGATGCCGAGGCCCGGACCGCCCGTGCGGACTCACCGGTCCGCCCGGCCCCGCCTGAGCGGGGCGCGCGGGGCGGGCGGCCGGCTCCCGGGCGGCCCCGGCCGCCGGCTGGCGGTTCGGTCCCGCCCGGCTCCTCCGTCCCCCCTGGCCACTCGGTCCCCCCCGGTGGCCCAGTTCCACCGGGCTGGTTGACGCCGCCTGGGAGTTCGGTTCCGCCTGGCCGTTCTGGGCCGCCTGGAACCCCGGTGCCGTCCGGTCGATCTGTTCCGCCCGGAGCTGCCGTAGGCCGAGATGGCCGGGTTCCGCCTGGCTGGTCGGTTCCGCCGGGCGGTTCGGTGCCGCCAGGGCGTCCGGGGCCGTACGGCCGGGCGGTCCCGGCTGGTTCTTCCGTCCCGCCCGGGCAGCAGGATCCGGGTGCCTACCTGAACGCGCCGCTGGAGCAGGCGCGCCCGGCTGGCTCACGCTGGCCCGGCCGGGCGGACCGGGACCCCGGGGAATCGCCCGAGGCGGCCTGGTCCGGCCGGGCGGACACGGCCGCGGTGGGGCCATCTGAGGCCGGCTGGTCATCGGAACCCCGGCGTGGCCGCCGTCACCGCCCCGAAACCGAGCCCGAGGCCGGCCGCGAACCGGTGGTCAGGGACCGCCCGGCGGAGCGGACCGGCCCACGCCGCCACGGCAGGCGAGCCGGTGACTCCGCGAGCGGCTGGCCCAGCCTCCCGGGGGTCACCCCTGGCCAGGCACCCGGCACCGGGCCCTCCGCCGGGACGCGGGCCATCTCCGGCCAGGCCGCGTTCGGCCGGACCGACTCCGGCCCCATCCCGTCTGGGCGGACCTCTCCCGAGTCGCCCGGCGCGAGGGCGGGCGGGGGAGCGGGCTTCGTTGCGGATCGTGGATTTGACCTTGATGACCGTCGTGCCGCAGACCGGGAGCTAGCGGGCCGGACCGCCAGCCGGCCGGTGTCCGGGCCCAACCCGGTTCAGCCGCCTGCGGATCCGGGGGCCGCGGATGAGGCCCCCCGTGGCCGGCGGTCGCGGGGCCGGGCCGCCCTGCGCGAGGCGCCCCGGAGCCCCGACGCTGAGCAGGACGAGGCTAGCCCAGCCGCGGGCCGGGGCGCGCCGTCGCAGCGGGCGCCGGCGCCGGCGCGCCGGTCAGGCCGGCGCCGCAACCGCGGGAAGCTCATGATCGGTGCTGGGCTGGCGGTCATCGTGGCTGGCGCGGCGGTCGTGCTGGGGACGGGCGTGCTCCGCGGCAACGGGCCCGCGCACGTTCTGAGCACGCCGGACAAGCTGGGCGCGTACGTCCGGCGGCCGCAGCTCGAGAAGCAGATGAACGCGGGCCAGTTGCAGAAGCAGGTCATCACCAAGAGCGCGGGCCAGGCCGGCCACGTCGTCTCGGCGGTCTACGAGGATGGCGCCAGTGCCACCAGCACCAAGACGCCGCAGATGATCCTGTTCATCGGCGGCAACCTGTCCGGGGTCTCGGCCAGCGGCTTCATCGCGAGCTTCACCCAGCAGTCCAAGGGTGCCTTCGGGACCAGCGCGGGTTCACTCGGCGGATCGGCGGCGTGCGTCAACGCCCAGGCCAGCGTGCCGGGCAGCGTCGCACTGTGCACCTGGGCCGACAACGACACGTTCGGGGTAGTGGCATCGCCGACGATGACCGCGGCGAAGCTGGCCACCCAGCTGCGGGCCATCCGGCCGATGGTCGAGCACGTCGCCCGGTAGGGCTGGCGCCAGGTCAGGCTGGCGCCAGGTCGGGCCGGCGGCCTGGCCCTTTTAAGGTAGGAGCAGCCAGCTGGCAGGCCCCGGTGGGTCAGCTAGCCGCGTCCTTGCCGTGCTGCGGGCGGGGCCTGCGCAGCGAGAACCGGACGATCGCGATGGCCAGGGCCGCGGCGAGCACAGCCAGGCCGACGAGTTCGCCGCCGATCAGCCGGGTGCTGAACGGGAACGTCGCCGCCGCGTCGGTGACCCTGACGCCGCGGGCGTTGGGGAGTACGGCTGAGTAAGGGCTGGGGCTGGCACTCGGTTGTGGCGACACGGTGGGGAAGAGGCCGCCCGGTGAGCCGGCCGGAGTGGTCGGCGCGGGCAGCGGCGGCAGCGAAGCGCCTGAGGTGACGCCCAGGGGAACGGTGGGCAGGATCCCCGCGGGCAACGTCGCGCCGAGACCCGTGCCGGTCGGGGTCGTGCTGTTGGTCGGAGTGGGCGTCGGTGATGGCGAGTGCGAGTGCTTCTGCGACGGCTTCGCCGTGACCTTGATGGCGGCGCCCGCGGCGGGTGGGGCGGTGGCGTCGCTGGCCTTGGCCGTGGCGGTCAGGGTGATGTCCTTACCCGCGGCGATGCCGCCCGGGACGGCGGCCGACGCCTGGAGTTCATCCGAGGAGCCCTTGCCGATCCCGCCGATCTTGCAGGTGCGCCCGTTGGCCGTGGGGCAGACGGTGAACTTGGGCGTGACGCCCTTGCTGGCGGCCTTGCCGGTGATGGTCACGCTGACACCGCTCGCCGCGCCACCCGCCGGCCACACCCAGATCGCGTAGCTGGCCGTCCCACCCGGATGCACACCCGATTTGGTCGTGATGGGCTGAACCTTCAGGCACAGCTGGACCGAGGGTTTGCTGGGGCTGGGGCTGGGGCTGGTACTCGGGGAAGGGCTGTGACTGGGGGAAGGGCTGCCTGAGGGGCTGCCGGAGCCCGTGGAGCTGGGGGAGGGCGAGGTCGAGGTTGACGGGCTGCTGCTGGGGCTGGACGAGGCGCTGGTGCTGGGGGAGGACGAGGCGCTGCCACTGGCCTTAGGGGTGGTCGTGGCGCTGCTCGTGGCTTTGGGAGTGCTGGTGGCTTTCGGGGTACTGCTGGGGGTGGCCTTCGCGCTCGCCGTGGCCTTCGCGCTCGCCGTGGCCTTCGCGCTCGCCGTGGCCTTCGCGCTCGCCGTGGCCTTCGCGCTCGCCGTGGCTTTGGCGGTCGCCGTGGACTTCGCGGAGGAGGCGCTCGCACTGGCCGAGGGGGACGCGGAACTGCTGGGCTTCGTGGTCTTGTGCTTGCGGGCTTTGGACTTAGGAGTGGTGGACAACGAGGCCGAGACCGCGTCCAGGACTACTTTCGCCTGGCCGGCCGGGACGCTGCGCACCGCCGAGGCCTTGGCGGGGGGCTCGCCGCAGACGCTGGGGGCGGCAATACTCATGGTGCGGGCGCCTGCGGCGGCGCTGGCCGTGCTGGCCTCGGCCGCCGTGCTGCCGAGGAGCCCGCCGGCCATGCCGGTGGAGACGATGGCCGCACTGGCCACGATGCCGAACGTTGAAAGTCCGGATCGGGCAAACTTCATGGCCGCGCCTTGATCGCCATGGTCATCGTCGTCGAGACCTCGCGTGACTAGTCAGATCGCCTCAGATCGCCCGTGCTCGGGAACCATTCCCTGCTCTCGGAGTTCAACACCTGCCTCAGTTGGACCGGCCGTGAACATCCGAGCCAGCCTGCGTCATGGCCAGGATATTAGGCGTGGCAAGAGTCGGCTAGGAGGTATGTCCGGGGATGTCCAGATATCTCCGGCTACTTCGGGTCGTCCATTATGGCCGAGATGAGGGGCCACCTCAGGGCCGAGCGTCGATGTCCCCTCCGGTCACGCCGGCGCTGGCCGCGTGTAGCAGCAACCGTCACGCAGCCGGCTATGCCGTCGGCCGCGAGGGCTCAGGTCGCCGTCCGCGATGACGTTGATCAGCGGGACGGTGACCGTGCTTGCCCGGTGCCATCAGCGCGGCCGCGACGCTGATCATCCTGCTCGAAGGTCTCGTACGCGGTGACGTTGACCTTCCCGGAGGCCGGGGCTTCCTCAGTGCCGCACGTCACATGACGTGATGTCACGTCCGGCCGCGTGCACACGTCATAGAGGGTGAGCGATACGGGAGGAGCTCATCGTGGAGATCTTGATTGTGGGTGGCGGTTACATCGGAATGTACACGGCGCGGCGGCTGGAGCGGCTGCTGCGGCGGGGGGAGGCCACGGTGACCGTGGTGGACCCGCGCGGGTACATGACCTATCAGCCGTTCCTGGCCGAGGCGGCCGGCGGCTCGGTCGAGCCGCGGCACGTGATCGCGCCGCTGCCGCGGGTGCTGCGGCACACCCGGGTGCTGACCGGGAAGATCGCCAGCATTGATCACGCCCGCCGGCGGGCGGTGTTCGCGCCGGAGGACGGCCCGGAGCGGGTGCTGGGCTATGACGTGCTGGTGATGGCGGCCGGGTCGGTGTCGCGGGTGGTGCCGGTCGAGGGGCTGGCCGAATACGGTGCCGGGTTCAAGACGGTCAGCGAGGCGGTGCATCTGCGCAACCACGTGCTCGGCCAGCTCGCCGTGGCGGCGTCGGCGGACGACCCTGCTATCCGTGCGGCCGCGCTCACGTTCGTCGTGGTCGGCGGCGGGTTCGCCGGGGTCGAGGCGCTGGCCGAGCTGCAGGGGCTCGCCGATGAGGCGGTGCGGTTCTACCCGGCGCTGGAGGCGGCCGGGCTGCGCTGGGTGCTGGTCGAGGCGGCCGGCCGGATCTTGCCCGAGCTTGATGAACGGCTCGGCCAGTGGACGCTGCGCGCGCTGCGGCGGCGCGGCGTCGATGTGCGGCTGTATACCCGGCTGGCCTCGGCCGCGGACGGCACGGTCCGGCTGGACGACGGGACCGAGCTGGCGGCGGAAACCCTGGTGTGGGCGGCCGGTGTTCGGCCGAGCCCGCTCGGCGCGGCGAGCGGCCTGCCGGCCGACAAGGACGGCCGGATCCGGGTTGGCGCGGACCTGGCCGTCACGGGGGTACCGGGCGTGTTCGCCGCCGGGGACATCGCGGCGGTGCCGGACCTGAGCCGGCCCGGGCAGTTCTGCGCGCCGAACGCGCAGCACGCGGTCCGGCAGGCCAAGGTGCTGGCCCGTAACATCGCCGCCTTCGGGCGCGGCGGCCAGCTCAAGCCGTACCGGCACGCCTATGTCGGGTCAGTGGCCGGGCTTGGCCACCACCAGGGCGTGGCGCAGGTGTACCGGATCCGGCTCACCGGCTTCGCCGGCTGGCTGGCACACCGGGTCTACCACCTGTACTGGGTACCGACTCTCAGCCACAAGGCTCGAGTGCTGGCCGACTGGACGCTCGCCCTGTTCTTCCGCCGCGAGACCGCCCAGCTCACCTCCCTGGAGCACCCCGCCGATGACTTCCGCGACGCCCTCCGCGCCGGCTGAGCCTCATGGATCACTGTCCAGCACCGAGGTAGCGCGAGCCAGGTAACCGGCGTGCGGGGGCTGCGCGTTGAAAGGGTGTGGGAACCCAGCGACTGGACTTCGCGGAGTTTTACCGCGAAGCCAAGGATGAGTGCCTGTTCGCCGTCGTGGTGAGTGTTGGCGACCGGGACACGGCGCAGGATCTGGTGGACGAGGCCTTCGCCAGGGCCTGGGCGTCATGGCGCACGGTCAGCAGGCACCCGGTCCCGGCGGCGTGGGTGGTCCGCACGGCGCTGAACACCGGTATCTCGCGGTGGCGCCGCCGTCGCCGGGAGGTACGGGTGCCTGACCTCGCGCTTGTCGCGGACCGGCCCGCGGCCGACGGGGCTGTCGGCAGTTCCGTTGATCCCAGGATCATGGCGGCACTGCTGCGACTGCCCGCCCGGCAGCGGCAGGTGGTAGCGCTGCGGCTGTTCCTGGACTTGGATACCGCCGCGCCGCGGAAGTGCTCGGCATCGCGCCCGGCACGGTCCAGGCTCACCTAGGCCGCGCGATGGCCGCGCTTCGCTGCGACCTTATCCCTACCTGGCAGGAGAAGAACCAGTGATGAACGACGACGAGCTGATCACGATACTGCGGGAGCAGCGTGACAAAGTCCCGATGAACACGCCGGTGGAGCAGATCATCAGCCGGGGCCGCGTGGTGCGCGCCCGGCGCCGCGTCCCCGCGGTGGCCGGGGCGCTGGGGGCGGCGGCCGTGGTGGCGTTCGCCGTGAGCGCGGGGCTGCCCGCCAGCCACCCCGCCAGCCACCCTGCCGGCGGGCCTCGTGCCCAGCTGGCGGCCTGGACGGTAGCCAGGCAGGCCGACGGCAGTATCCGGGTCACCATCCGCGAGCTGCGCGACCCGGCCGGGCTCCAGCACACGCTCCGCGCCGACGGCGTCCCGGCCAGCGTCACCTTCACCGGCCAGCGGAACCCGGCGTGCCAGGGTTACCCCGGCGGCGGTAGCCAGAGCCAGCGACGGCATCTGCTGAGCAGCGTCGCGGCGCCCGCCGGAGGACGTAACGCCATGGTCATCCACCCCTCGGCGCTGCCGTCCGGAGCCGGCCTGCAGATCGACGCCCTCTTCCAGCACTACCCGGGGCCACGGGGCAGTTTCCAGGTTGGCGCAGGCCTGGTGCAGGCCAGCCCGCAGTGCACCGGCAGCTAGCCACCCGGCTAGCGGCCTGCCGGCCTCACCGCCCGGGCCCGGCGTACGGGGCGAGGGTCAGCTCGTTCGCGTCCCTGTCGTTGGATCCGCCGCTGGTCAGCGTGGCGTTTGACCGCGGCTCGCAGCTGCTGCGGGAGATCCAGGCGGCCGGCCGGTTCGGCGTCAACATCCTCGGCCAGTCCCAGGACGAGCTCGCGGTGCTGTTCGCCCGCCGCGGGGTGGACCGATTCGCGGTCACCGACTGGTTCGCGGAGGACGGATTGCCGCGCCTAGCGGACGCGCCGGGCTGGATGGTGTGTGACCTGCACCAGACAGTCGAGGCCGGCGACCATCTGCTGTTGTTCGGGCAGGTGCGCTCGGCCAGCAGCCGGGTGGACCTGGCGCCGCTGGTGTACGCGCATCGGACCTTTGGGACTCACTCGCGCTTCGCCGAGCGGCCCCGCCCCGCCATCGCCGACCTGATCGCCGCGTGCGCCCGCTGACCACCCCGGCCCGGTCCGATCCGGCTTGACCCGGCTTGACCCGTCAAAGGAGACCTGACCATGTCCGCTGTGACCGACCACCCGTCCGCCGCTGATCCGGACACCGCCTCCACCCCGGACGCCACCGAACTTGTCGCCCGCATCAAGGAACTTCAGCCGCTGCTGCGCGAGCACGCCGCCCAGGGCGAGCAGGATCGCCGCGTGGCCGAGGACGTCATCCAGGCGCTCCGCGCCGCCGGCGTCCTCAAGATTGCCACGCCGAAGCGTTACGGCGGCTACGAGACCTCGATGCGCACCATGCTGGACGTGTCCGCGGCGCTCGGCGAGGCCGACGGCGGCACCGCCTGGGTGGCCACGCTGCTCAACGTCTGCGCCTGGATGACCGGCACGTTCCCGCAGCAGGCCAGGACGACGTGTGGGGCGGGGACCCCGACGCGCTCGTCTGCGGGGTGCTGGCCCCAACCGCCGAGACCCGCAAGGTCGAGGGCGGGCACCAGGTCAGCGGCCGCTGGTACTACAACTCCGGATCCTGGCACGCGACCTGGGCGATAGTCGGCATCCCGCTCACCGATGAGTCGGGCGGGGTCGTCGATCAGGCGCTGGCCCTGATCCCGCGGCGCGAGCTCGAGTACGAGGAGACCTGGTTCGTGGCCGGCATGAGGTCGAACCGGTAGCAACTGCATGATCGCGAAGGACGTGTTCGTCCCGGACCACCGGATCGTCTCCGTCCCGCCGGCCATCGAGGGCCACTACGCCACCGAGCACACAGATGAGGCCCTGTACCAGTCGGCGTTCGTGCCGATCCTGGCCCTGGTCCTGGCCGGCCCGCAGCTCGGCATGGGCCGGGCGGCACTACAGATGGTCCGGGAGAAGGCAGCCAAGAAGCCGATCTCGTACACCTTCTACACCGCGCAGGCCGACTCGGTGGCCTTCCAGCTCCAGCTGGCCGAGGCGGCGATGCTGATCGACACCGCCCATCTGCACGCCTACCGTGCGGCCGCCGACATCGACGAGGCCGCGGCGCGCGGCGAGTATCCCGACTTCCTGACGCGCGCCCGGGTCCGGGCCGATACCGGCTGGGTCATCGATCACATCGTGCGGGCCATCAACATCCTGTTGTCGGCTCATGGTGCCGCCAGTTTCGCCGACGTCAACCCGCTCCAGCGCCTCTGGCGTGACTCGTCGGTCGCCGCCCGCCACGCGGTCATCCTGCCTGTGGTCGGGTATGAGGTGTACGGCAAGGCGTTGCTGGGACGTGAGGATCACATCACGCCCCTCGTCTGACCCCCGCCTCTCATTGATCTGGAGAACCTGAATGCGCGTGGCTAACCTAGAAGGCCGGCTCGTCGTCGTGACCGGCGACGCCGGACACGAGACCGCCTACGACGTGGAGAAGAACAGCGGCGGCCAGTTCGCCGCCGACCCGCAAGCCGTCTACGAGGACTGGGACGCCTTCACCACGTGGGCGGCGACCGCCCAGTGGCAGGACGGCGTGACGCTGCGGTCCGAGGCCCTCGGGCCGCCCGTGCCCGCCCCGCGGCAGGTGTTCGGGATCGGGCTGAATTACCGCGACCACGCCGCTGAGTCCGGCTACGACGTACCCACCGGCGAACCTCCGGTGTTCACCAAGTTCCCCAGCTGCATTACCGGCCCGCACCGTGACATCGAGATGCCGCAGGGCGGCCACGTTGACTGGGAGGTCGAGCTGGTGGTCGTCATCGGCCGTCGCGCCCACCACGTGGGCGTTGACCAGACCTTGGACCACGTGGCCGGCTACACGGTGGGCCAGGACGTCTCCGAGCGCGTGCTGCAGATGGCCGCCAAACCGCCCCAGTTCAGCATGGGCAAGTCGCTGCCGGGCTTCGGCCCGATCGGCCCCTGGGTGGTCACGCTCGACGAGGTCGCCCACCCTGACGACCTCGAGCTCGGATGCGAGATCAACGGCGAGACGGTCCAGCTCAGCCGGACCAGCCAGCTGATCTTCTCCGTGCCCGCCCTCATCGCGAACCTGTCGGCCAGCACGCCGCTGCTCCCCGGCGACGTCATCTTCACCGGCACCCCGTCGGGCGTCGGGCTAGGCCGTACCCCGCCGCGGTGGCTCGCCGACGGCGACATCCTGACCAGTCACATCGAATCCATCGGCGGGATGCGGCACCGCTTCGTCGCCGCCCCGCCGCGCATCGCCTAACCCTGCTTCATCCGGAAGGTCGCCGACGATGGCCCTGCACCGCCTCACGTCCATCACCATGGGCGTGCCGAACGTCGAAGAGACCGCCGCCTACTACGACGAGTTCGGGCTCGCCCCCGACGGCAACGGCTGGTTCACCACCCGCGACGCCGGCCGCCAGCTGCGCATCGTTCCTGCGCCGACCCGGCGGCTGATCGACCTGCACGTGGGCGTGGACGACTGCGACGACCTGGCCCGGGCGGCGGGCAACCTGGAGCGGATGGGGATCGGCGTCGAGCGCGGCCCCGGCTGGATCAGCGCGGTCGACAAGGCGACCGGCACCCGCGCTTACCTGGAGGTCGCCCGCCGCTTCGAGCAGGACGAGGTTCCGCCGACGCCGTACAACTGACCCGGACGTTACGAACGCTCTAACGACCGGGCGCCGGGCGTTCAGCGCACCGACCGGGTCATGCCGCGCAAGCTCGGTCACGCGGTGCTCGGCTCCACCGACTACGAAGCGACCCAGGCGTTCTTCATCAACGGGCTCGGCTTCAAGGTGTCCGACCACATCAAGGGGGCCGGCACATTCATGCGCTGCTCCACCGACCACCACAACGTCTTGGTTCTCGGCGCCCCCGTGTCGTTCCTGCATCACACGTCGTGGCAGGTGGACGACGTTGACGACGTGGGCCGGGGTGCCTCCTCGATGCTCGAAGATCATCCCGAGCGGCACATCTGGGGACTGGGCCGGCATTACGGCGGCTCGAACTTCTTCTGGTACCTGAAGGACCCGGCCGGCAACTTCAGTGAGTACTACAGCGATATGGACTGCATCGTCGATGACCAGCTGTGGACGCCGCAGGACCTGCAAGGGGCCCAGGGCCTGTTCTCCTGGGGGCCGCCCCCGCCGCCGTCGTTCCTGCACCCCGAGGACCTCGCCGCCATGATGACCGGCGCCCACAGTGCTGGTTAACCACAGCCACGCATGACGGGCGCGCCCACGCCGCTGGTCGACGTCCACGCACACTTCCTCACCGACGCCTACGTGTCCGCGGCCCGCGCGGCCGGCCACGAGCATCCCGACGGGATGCCCGGCTGGCCGTCCTGGTCGGCGGGGCAGCACCTGCAGTTGATGGATCAGTGGGGCGTGGCCAGGTCGATCCTGTCGATCTCCTCGCCGGGCATCCACTTCGGAGACGACCAGGCGGCCCGCGAGCTGACCAGGCACGTCAACGACGCGGGGGCGGCGGTGGCCCGCGCCCATCCGGACCGTTTCGGTCACTTTGCGTCGCTGCCGCTGCCCGACGTCGAGGGCTCCCTGGCCGAGCTGGCTTGCGCCCTGGACGACCTGGGCAGCGACGGCGTCGCCGTGGAGACCAGCGCCGGCGGGATTTATCTCGGCGACGCCCGGTACGCGCCGCTGTACGAGGAGCTGAACCGGCGGCACACGGTGGTGTTCGCCTATCCCACCTCGCCGCCACGCGCGGAGGAGGTGTCGCTTGGCCGGCCTCGGCCGATGCTGGAGTTCATCTTCGATTCCACTCGCGCGGTCAGCAACCTGGTGTTCTCCGGCACGCTGTCCCGCTACCCGGACATCGAATGGGTCTTCACCCACGGCGGCGGGACGCTCCCGTTGCTGGCCGACCGCATGGAGCTGTTCCGCAGGGCACTGGCCGGGGCGGCCCGCGACGAACCGAGCGTGCCGGAGCAGGTGGCCCGGCTGTGGTTCGACATGGCCGGCACCCCGTTTCCGCGCCAGGTGCCGGCGCTGGTCGACGCGTTCGGATCCGAACGGCTGCTGTACGGCAGCGACTATTGCTGGACCCCGGCTGCTGGCGTCGGGCAGCAGGCCGCCTCCCTCGACTTTGCAGGCCAGCCCCACGGCGACACGTGGCGCGCCCTGACGACGCGCAATGCCTGCCGGCTGCTCAGCCGCAGCCGGTCACGCGAAGAAGGGACTACGCCATGCCCTCGCCCTGCCTCACCCAGATGGTCATGGCCGTCCCGAACCTGGAGGAGGCGTTGATGACCGGCGCACATCAGGCGCCATGACGGGCAGAGGAGACCAGCAGCTCCCGATCTGGATGCCGGGGTCCGGTTCCTGGGGTGCGATCCGGGCGGCGGACAGGCGCGGAAGGGCGTCGCGGACGCGTTCGTCGGCGGTGCCGCCTAGCGGGTGAGCGACGCTCGGGTTTCCAACCGGTGGGCCACCTCGGTGCACCGTCGTCGGTGTAGCCCTGGATGGTGCGGAGGGACGGGTTGGAGCCTGGGGCAGGATGGAGGGCTCGCGGAGTGCGGTAAGCTCTCGAAGGCCCAGAGCGGACCCGTCGGACCGCTGTGCAGACCTGAGCTGGCCGCCTGCGGGCGCGAAAGCCCAGGTCAGACAACTTAAGACACGCCCCCTTAGCTCAGTCGGCAGAGCGTCTCCATGGTAAGGAGAAGGTCTACGGTTCGATTCCGTAAGGGGGCTCCACAATCCGCAGGTCAGTGTGTGGTTCCGGAGAAGCTGACAGGGCCTCGAAGATCGTCTGACCGTCATCTGACTGTCGTTCTGAGCGTGGATCCGCGGCAATCAGTGGCACGGACTGGTCCGTGATGGCAGGGCAATCAAGATCGTCGGGGCAAGTCGTTGAACACTCTGACGGCGCCCGGGTGCCGCATCCGGGTCCGGCCCGGAACAGGCTGGCCCCAGCATCGTGATCATCAACGCTGCCCGGCAGATCGCTCCGTTTACCCGGCTTTACGTCGGCGGCCCGGGGTGCCGGATCGGGGCCGGGTTCAGGAGCGTGGCCTGACCGCAGGTGACCATGGGTTCGGGTGGAGGGGTAGCCACTCCGCTTCGCTGGCCGGGCTGTGCGCAATCAGCCAGTAGTAATGTCTGGTGTCCATGCACGTGGAGATGCGCTGGCATTGCCAGGACGAGGTGCTGCTGCCGGTTGCGCTGTGGTGTCCCCGGCCCGGGTTGCCGGATGATTTCCAGCGGTGTAGCAGGCGGCGGGATCGGGCTGCGGGAGTGGGTGCTCAATGCGCAGGTACCGGCCGGGTACGCCCGCATGGACCCGGCCGCGCACGTAGCTGAGCTGGCCGCAGGCCTTGGCCTGGCGGGCAACGGCGTCGGGCTGCTCACCGCGGCGCCGCCCTGCTGCTGGTCATCATTTCCGACGGCCAGTACAAGGACACCCAGCACGCCGACGGGCAGGCCCGCATCATCCGCCTGGCCGCCGACGGGTGCGGCATCCTCTGGCTCGCCCCCGACCAGCCCGGCAACCAGCCCATGACCGGCGCCCGCGTCATCGCCCTGGCCGACCCCGCCACCACCACCGCCATCGCCGCCACCCGCGCCCTGCACAGCGCCTGACCCGCCTGGGGGCGGGGTCTCCGACCCCCGAGGCAGGACCCGCCCGGCCCGCCGCCTTGCCTCCCGCGGCTACATCTGGTCAGAGCCCTTCACGGGCTGGAAGGAGAGAACGTCATGACCTATCAGCGCGGGTGACCACATCGTGCTCGTGCACACCGGCGACCCGCCCACCCCGCCTCATCCCGGGTACCGCGGGGACCGTCACTGGCTGCGACACCCGGCTCGGGCAGCTCGCTTTGGCCTGAGATGACGGCAGCACCCTGGCCATGCTGCTGCACGACGGCGACCAGGTCCGCCCCCGGCCTGCCCCGGTCTGCGGCCAGAAAGCGTGCCCAGCGCCGACGGCTGCCAGCCCTCACGGAAAGAGCCCACTGTGAACCTGGGCGAGCACGCGGCCCTGCCCGGCGGGTACCAGACTGGCAGGCTGACATATTCAGCCGGTGCGTATTCGGTGGCCTTCAACCTCGGGGGCCGGCGGACGTCCGGAGGATGCGCATTGGGTTCGCGGGGTGTGGCCTTCCCGCCCGAGGTCAGAAGGGGTGATCTATACGACCAACGCGATCGAGTCGCTAACGCCCGGTTCCGGCAGGCCACCCGGCGGCGGGGCCATTTCCCGAACGAGCAGGCCGCGCTGAAGGTCCTCTACCTGGTCATCCGCACCCCGCCGAAGAACCGGGCTAACGTGACCGGCGGGACACCAGGCTGGAAAGCAGCCCTGAACCCCCTGACTATGTACTACGGCGACAGGATCAACCTGAGCTGAAGCGATCACCGCCCCACCCACGAAAAATCAGACAGTCCCTACCCTAGACACGGCGACCACTCACAAGGAATTTGCGCCTGCGAGGAAGGCGGGACGACTTGGTGACGACGGCACTGATCCGGTCAGCTGCGGCGGGGCTGGCGCTGCTGGCAGTGGCTGGCTACGCGCAGATGGATGCTGTCCTGTCCCAGCGGTGGGTAGACGTCAGCTTCAGGCCTGACACATCGGTGTCGCAGGTGCTGCGTATCCGGGCGGCGTGCTCACATGTGCCGAACGTGACGGCCGACCCGGTCCCCCGCAACCTGCCAGCTCTCGACGTCGTCCACTCGATCCGCTTCAACACCACTCGGGCGAGCGACGCTAACGTGGCCAAGCTGGAGACGTGCCTGGCAAAGTTCCGGGCTGCCGTTGGGATCAATCCGCAAGACGCCAGCGATAGCGGCGGGTAAGCCCCAGGTTGTGCTTCGAGCCCATCCATGGAATGGGTTCAGACGGAACTGGAGGGGGGACTCGGCGGCGTCCGGCTTCTTAGCATACGGCTCAACCGCCTCATCCCCCCGGTTGGAACAACAAGGAAGAGAACGGCGATGCAGGTGTACCCGGCGAAGTTGACCCACTCCTGCTGGTACACGGCAGTGGCGGCCAGGGCGACCCAGAGCAGCAAGACCAAGGCGTAGAGCACGAGGACGACCCAACGACCGTGTGCGAGGCGTCCGAAAGACTGCCGAGACGGCGCTGGCTCATCGCTCCCAGCAACAGATGTGCCCGAACCCTGCGAACCCGCGGGCGGCACTGTTGGTCGGCCTGAACCGCCCCGGGGTTTCCGGAGGGTCCATCTTGTGAGAGGAAGATGGAGTCGTGGGACGTGGGATGAGCTATCCGCCGGAGCTGCGTGAGCGGGCGATCCGGATGGTCGCCGAGGTGCGGCCGGACTACCCATCGGACTGGCCGGCGATCCGCGCCGTGGCGGGCGAAGCTGGGCATCGGCAGCGCGGAAACGCTGCGCAAATGGGCCCGCCAGGCCGAAGTCGATGACGGGAAACGGCCCGGGGTGAGCAGTGAGGAGTCCGCTGAGCTGCGCAAGCTCCGCGCCGAGGTGCGCGAGCTGCGCCCGGGCGAACGAGATCCTCAAGGCGGCGTCGGCTTTCTTCGCGTCAATGTCATGATCATGACCTGCCCGGCGGGGTTCGCTCTTTTTTTCGCTGCCCCGGCCTGCGGCTGGTGGCTTGTCCTGATGTGCGGCCCCGCCGGGTTCTGGCCGGGTGGGGATGTGGCTTGATAGGAGCGCGCTCCTGCCTGATTGACGCGTGCCCGCCCCGCCCCGGCCTGATCAGCAGCTGGCCGGGTGGGAAAGGGACGTGCATGGGTGAGGTCGAGGTCGTGATCGGCGTGGATGCGCACAAGCGCAGCCACACCCTGGTCGCGGTCGACGAGGTGGGCCGCAAGCTCGGCGAGCGGACGGTCGCGGCGACAAGCGAGGGACACCTGCAGGCGCTGGAGTGGGCGTCACGGTGGCCGGGTGCGCGGTTCGCGCTGGAAGACTGCCGTCATGTCACCCGCCGCCTGGAAGGGGACCTGCTGGCCGCCGGCTGCACGGTCGTGCGGGTGCCGGCCCAGCTGATGGCCACGGCCCGGCGGGCCTGCCGGCAGCCGGGCAAGTCTGATCCGATCGACGCGCTGGCCGTCGCGCACGCCGCGCTGCGCGAGCCGGGCCTGCCGGCCGCCCGGCTGGACGGCCCGGCCCGCGAGGTCAAGCTGCTGTCTGATCACCGCCACAACCTGGTCACCGAGCGGACCATCTTGTGCAACCGGCTGCGCTGGCACCTGCACGAACTCGATCCCGGGCTCCAGGTGCCCTCACGCGGCCTGCGGCGTTACTGCGTCCTGGACGACCTGGCCGCGCGGCTGACGGTCTTCGATGGCGTGGTCGCCCGCATCGCCGCCGAGCTCGTCACCCGCTGCCGCGAACTCACCGTTCAGATCAACGCGCTCGAGCGCGAGCTCCGCACCCTGGTGACAGCCCTGGCACCGGCGCTGCTGGCCGTCCCGGGCTGCGGCGTGCTCGGCGCCGCGGCAATCGTCGGGGAGACCGCGGGCGCCCGCCGGTTCCGGTCCAAAGACGCCTTCGCCCGGTTCACCGGCACCGCACCGATCCCGGTCTGGTCCGGCAGCACCGCCGGGAAGGTCCGCCTCAACCGTGGCGGGAACCGGCGGATGAACTGCGCCTTGCACATGATCGCCGTCACCCAGGCCCGCGGCATCGGCCCCGGCAAGGACTACCTCGACAAGGCCCTGGCCCGTGGCAAGACCCGCACCGAGGCTCTCCGGCTGCTGCGCCGCCGCCTGTCCGACACCATCTTCGCCGCCCTCCTCACCGACGACCAGCCCGCAGCAGACAGCCACGGCCGGGCTCTGCGCCAGGCGGCTTGACATAGGAGTGCCCTATGTCAAGCGGCGGCGGCGTGGCGGCCGCGGTGGAGGGCGGGATCGAAGGCGGTGCCGTCTTGCCAGCAGCGCCAGATGATGCGGAGCCAGGCGCGGGCCAGGATCCGGATGGCGTGCGGATGCCGGCAGCCGCGGCCGGTCGCGGCGGCATAAATCGCAGCGGCCCAGGGGTCGCTCATGCGGCTGCCGTTGGCGAAGTCCATGACGGCGGCGCGGAGTTTCTTGCTGCACGACCAGCGGAACACGGCCTGGCTTCGCTTGCCCGACTGCCGGGTCGACGGGCACGCCCCGGCCAGCGCGGCCAGTGCGTCATCGGTGGGGAACCGCTGGCGGCAGTCGCCGATCTCGGCCAGCAGGGTCGCGGCGCGGATGATCCCGGAGCGGGGCAGGCTGGAGAAGATGTGCTGGTCGGGGTGAGCGGCGAAGAGCCGGCCGATCTCCGCGTCCAGGACACGGATCTGCTCGTTCAGCGCGGCGGTCATGCCTGCGAACGCCAGGGTGATCTGGCCGCGGGCCTCGCCCTCGGCGCCGGCCAGTCCCGGCGCCGCGGCCGTCAGCCGGGCGTGCAGCACCGTGGCGGAGACGCCGCCGGTATAGCCGGCTGACCGCAGCCAGGAGGCGAGGCGGGCCGGGGACAGCCACGCTGCCTTGACCGAGGTCGGGAACCGCTGCAGGAACGCCAGGCTGATCGCGCTGGCAGGCTTGGTGAACAGGCCGATCGCGCCGGGGAACGCCAGGTCCAGGTTCGCGCACAGCTGCGCCAGGACCTGGACCCTGGTCCCGGCCAGGTCCTTGCGGGACCGGCACAAGGCCCGCAGCGCACGGGTCGCCTCGGTGTCTGGCCGCAGGGGCTTCCAGCGGTGCCCGTCGGTCCGCAGCGTGTCCGCGAGCACGTAGGCGTCGAAGCGGTCGTCCTTGTTTCCCGCCGAGCCATACCGGGTCCGCAGGCCCTTGATCTGCCGGCTCGGCACCACGAACACCGCCAGTCCGGCCGCCAGCAGCTCTTCCACCACCGGGCCATCGCCGCGCTCAATCGCCACCCCGGCCACGCCCGCAGCCTGCAGCCGCCTGATCATGATCCTGATCGCGGCGGCGTCGTGAGTGAAGCTGAACCGGCCAGCTACCGCGCCGTCCCTGCCCAGCACACACGCGACATGGAGCTCTGACGCCCAGTCGATCCCCGCAACAACGCCCTCAGCCATAGCCGCACCACTCTCGTCGATCCGGAAGGTCCGCCGGAAGCAGGCGCTGGTGCTGGTCACTCATTGCAAGGCGCTCGAAGCGCGTGGCCCTATCGCCAGTCACAGCGCCGGGCCGCCGGGTCCTGCCGCACTCCTATTGGCCCTCGAAGGGCAAGCATCAGTAGCAGTGACCCGGCGGCTACCGGCCCTGCACCAGCATCCTCACGGACACCAGCACCCCCAACAGTGGATCAATGAGCGTCATTAACCCCGGTCACCGGCGGTATGCCACGGTCACTGGCGGCTAGGCCGCCCAGCTCAAGCCGTACGACTCGGACGATCCAGGCAATTTGCAAGCAGGTGGTCAGACTGGCCGATTCGAGCGCTGAGACTACCGCCAGCCCTTATCCGTCAGTGTCAGCGCCTTCTGCGCCAGGCTGGTCAGGTTCGGCTTCACTGACAGGGCCCGGGCCGGGGCGGCTGACGCTGGCGGACCGGGAGGAGATCACCCTGGGGCTTCACGGCGGGGAGTCGTTCACCGTGATCGCCGCCCGGCTGGGCAAGGCGGTCTCGACAGTGTCGCGGGAGGTGGCCGCTAATGGTGGCCGCAACGAGTACCGGGCGTGGCGGGCGCATCAGCGCGCCCGCGAGCAGGCGCGGCGCCCGAAGACGCCCAAGCTGGCCTGCCCGGAGCTGGCCGCCCAGGTCGGCCAGTGGCTGGCCGAATGGTGGTCGCCGGTCCAGATCTCGGCCCGGTTGCAGATCGAGTTCCCGCACGATCCCATGATGTGGGTGAGCCACGAGACGATCTACCAGGCGCTGTTCGTACAGGGCCGCGGCGAGTTGCGCCGGGAACTGGCCCGGTGCCTGCGCACCGGCCGGGCTAAACGCCGCCCCCGCGGCCGCGATGGCCGGTCAGGCCATATCAAGGACATGGTGATGATCAGCGAACGCCCGGCCGAGGCTGATGGTCGGGCTCGTGCGCGGTGATCCTTTGGCTCCTCCACGCATGGCCACCGCCGGGCTCGGACTCCGGCTCCTCGGGCCACAAGATCACCGCCCGCGCGGCGGCTTCACGGATCGCTGACCCGTTCAGTTCCGCGTGGGTCTCAGCTACCCCATACTCCTGCCAGGACGCCACGAACGTCACCGGGCCCTCCGGCGGCAGCGGGTGCACCCAGAACTGGCCATCCCACCGCCGAGCGTTGCCCCCGCTCCCGCCGTGCTGCAGCACCAAGCGTCCGGGATCAGCATCCTCATCGGGCCACCAGTGACTTGTGGTCGCAGCACGGCGCCCGTCGGCGTACAGGACACCCAGCTGCAGCACATCACCGCGCGGCTGGCTCCCTCGCCGCCCGTGGCGGTCAAAGGGATCGTGCCATACCAGCTCGTCCTCATCCCCGCCGCGCACGCGGACATGAGCGGTGAACTCAAACCCGTTAGGGTAGGCGCGGATGCTGCTGACCGCTACCGCCGCCTGGCCGGTGCGGATCAGCATCAGCTCACCCGGGACCGATCCGGGGATCACCGCATCCGGCTGCTCCCACGCGGGGCGGGGCCGTCGCACCGGCTCGGGAGAAGCCGGCGGCTGCGGGATCGAGTCGAAAAAGCTCATGCCATCAGGCTGACACCATTCCCGGCGATTCGCCATCCGCTGGCGACGCGCACAGAGGGGTACAGCAAAGTGCACCCATGGGGCCTTTTCTGTTCAGGGGGCAGGCTGATCTGGCCTGGTGACCTGGGTGTGGTTACCGGGCGTGGGCGTTCTTTATTCGCGGGTCATTCCCCGGTGGCTGCGTGGTTGTGGCTGCCGCGTTGGCCGGGGTCTGGCTGGAGCGCCCGCAGCCGCGTAGCGGCGAGGACGAACGAGCTGGAGGCCGGGCAGCGGCGGCCGATAATCGGGGGCCGGGGAAGGGTGTTCGGGGGCGTGGTTTCCCTGGATGTGCGTGGTGGGCGGAGTGGTCTCACATGCACCCATGCGGCGCCGGCGTGGGGTGGCGGGCTGCCATGACCGTGACATCCGGGACCGGGCTGCTCAGTCAGCAACTCGTGCGCGGCTGGTGTGCCTGGCTCATGTACTTTGCGAGCGCGCCCGGGGCGTGGCGCCCCTTCCCGGGTAGATAAGCGTGGCGGTGGGCTGAGGGCTGGGCCGGTGATGCCGGCGTCGGTGAGCAGGTGGTACGCGCGGGTGAGTAGTTTGCGGGCGATCGCGGTGGTGGCGATCTGCTTGCCGCGCCGGGTGGCGATGGCCTGGTAGGTGGGGGCGAATGCGGGTGAGCGCTTGGCGGTCTGGGCTGCCTGACCCAGGGCCCAGCGAAGCCAGGCCGAGCCTTGTTTGGAGATCCGGCCGTGGCGGACGGTCCGGTCGGAGCCGCGGACGGTAGGGGTGAGCCCGGCCCAGGCGGCCAGCTTGCGCGCGGAGCCGAAGCGGGTGATGTCGCCGGTCTCGGCCAGGATGACCAGGGCGGTGAACACGTCCACGCCCGGCAGCTGGGTCAGCACCCTGACCCCCGGTTCGGTCTTAGCCCGCTGGCGGACCTGGGCGTCCAGGGCTGCGATCGGGCCGGCCAGGGCGCCGGTCAGCGCCAGGTCGTCGTTGATGATCTGGCGGGAGGCTGGCGGCAGGTCCAGGCTGGCGAGCCAGGCGCGGCCCGGGCCGGATCGTCCAGGCCGAGGGTCAGTTGGTCATCAGCCTCGAGCGCCTGCAGCAGGAAGGCGCGGTTCACCCCGATCACCAGTGCATCGGGATCGTCGGACGCGCCGACCTGTACTCCGCGTGCGGTGACGCTGAGCCGACTGACTGGTAGGCAGCACCGTCGTCGTCCCGGGCGAGACTTTCCGTCGTATCCGTGTCGAGTGCGCCCCCGCAATACAGCTGCGTCTACGGGGACTTCGCGGCGACCGAGGTCCAACAAGTTGCGGTAGGGCGGGAAGTCCGCGTCAGGCACCTGAGCCCGGACGGTGCCGCTGCCGCCAGACAGGGTGATCGTGCCGTCGGCTACGACTACGTCAAGCGAACCGGTTTGATCAGCGGCCAGCAGTTCATCGACCGCCGCCGTGGGCAGCAGACAACGGAGCTCACACGGCTGCATCGTAGGCACCGTGGTGGTGGCCAGTCGGTACCGGTCGGTCGCCACCACGCGTAGCCGTCCGGGCTCGCTATCGAGGAAGACCCCGTTCAGCGTCGGCTGGTTTGGGTCGCTACTGATGGCGTACCGAACCTTGCGCAGGGCTCGATTCAGTTCGGCGGCAGGCAGGGTGCAGCGGGTCATGGTGATCTCCGTGTTCTCGAGTAGTTGATGAACGATGGAGATCTCTCTACGGGCATCAACCAGGCCTGCTTCCAGTCGGCGCAGGTGAGTGGCCAGGATCGATGCGGCGTGAGCCGAGTCGCCCAACACGGTCCTGATGTCGTCCAGTGCAAGCCCGACCCGGCGTAGATGCACCACCAGCCGTGCCCGGGTTACCTGGCTCGGCTGATAGAAGCGATATCCGGAAACGGGATCGACCATCGCCGGCTGCAAACCCCGGCACCGTCGTAGAAATGCAGGCTGCACTGGCCCTCGGGGCGACGAAAGCGCTCGAACAACCCTCACCTGACCGTTGGCGCGTCCTCGTCGATCCCGCAGGCCACCCGTTCTGCATCACCACACTCATCCCTGACGCCTAAACGGGGGTCTGCGTCAGGATGCGGGTGCGGTGTTTAGGGCTCCTGATGCGCGGGCGATGAAGGCGTTTGCTGCCGGCGTCGGCCCCAGTCGGCTCCAGATCAGGTGTTCGATGCGGTGTGAGGTGTTCACCACGGGTACGACGGCCACTCCTGGTAGCCGCACCGCGTAGGTGGAGGCCAGGAGGGCGACGCCGAGGCCCTCGGTCACGAGCCGCGCCATGACGTAGGGGTCTGTGATCTCGAAGGCGACCGTGCGCTGCAGACCGGCGGCGAGGAAGGCGCGGTCGGCCTGGACCCGTCCGGTTGTCCCGGCGGGGAAGTCGATGAACTCCTCGGCGACGATTGCCTCCAACCGGATGCGCTTGCGGGAAGAGAGCCGGTGGCCGGGTGCCAGCAGTGCGGCCAACGGGTCGCGGGCGAGCGGCCGGCTGTTGAGCTGACGGATCTCGACGTCCTCGTTAAGGCCCAAGAACGCGACATCAAGCGCCCCGGCGCGGACCTGGTCGGCAAGGACGTCGCTGCCACCGGTAAGGAGACTGATCCGAACCTGCGGGTGTTCCTGATGGAAAGCTCGCAACACTGCCGGTACATCGACGGCCGCTGTCGTCGGAATCATCCCGACAGCCAGTCGACCGCGGATCTTTCCAGTCGCCGCGTACACCTCCGCCCGCGCCCGCTCAGCCGCCGTCAGGCACTCGCGAGCGGCCGGAAGCAGCGCTGCGCCCGCTGGCGTCAACGCCACCGATCTACTCGTGCGATGGAAGAGCCGGGCCCCCAACTCCTGCTCAAGCTTCGCAATTTGGTGACTCAACGCCGACTGCACGACGAAGCACCGTTCCGCCGCGCGGGTGAAGTTGCCGAGCTCGGCCACAGCGACCACGTACTTCAGTTGCTGGAGGTCCACCCAGCAATCATGAATCGCGATCAGTCTTATGACAACCGTGCATTGGAATCATCACCGTCGATGCGGCAGGCTAGTGAGATGCGAACCAGCCGCCGACTGCCAAGCAGAACAACGGCCGTCGCCAATGGGCCTACCGCCCAACCGTGACTGCCATGCAAGAAGGGAACTGACATGACCGCTGTCTACACCTGGGATGTCTTCTCCACCCTCGACGGCTACGGCTCCTACGTCGAGGGCGCCGACTGGGGCGGCTACTGGAGCAAGCAGGGTCCTGAATTGCTCGAGCACCGCGCCGCCCTGTTCGACACCGAGCAGCGGATGGTCTTCGGGGCCACCACATTCCGGGAGATGGCGCAGATCTGGTCTTCGGGCATCGATCCCAACCTGGTTGACGAGTGGAACGTCCGGATGGTGCGCATGCCGGCGACGGTGGTGTCCTCGACGTTGCACGACACCCTCGGCTGGCCGAACGCAACCATCGTGAGCGGTGACGCCGCGGACATCGTCACCCGGCTCAAGGAGGAGTCGGACGCGCCACTGCGTTCGCCCGGCGGTAGCCTGTCGCTGAACCGGACACTGATGGCCGCCGGCCTGGTTGACCGCCTGCAGGTGACGATCTTCCCCGCCATCTCCGGACGGACCGGGACCAGCCCGATCCTCGGGGGCGCGGGCGACTTCGACCTGGAACTGCTCGAGAGCCGGACGCTCGACGGCCGCACCCAGGAGCTCGTCTACCGCCCCACCCGCCGGTGACGGCGTTCTCCCGCCGCGTCCTGCAGATGCGCCTGATCGTCCAGGCCGACGACTTCGAGGACGCGGTGCGGTTCAACCGCGACGTCCTAGGCGCCGCCGAGGAACTTCAGCTCCACGGGGATCGCGGTGAGCGAGTCACGATTCTGGATGCTGGTCGCGCCACGCTTGAGATCTCCAGCCCGGAGCAGCTGGACATGATTGACCGTGTGGAGGTGGGGCGGCGGGTCAGTCCAAGGCTGCGGGTGGCCTTCGAGGTCGCGGACGCCCAGAACGTCACCAAACACCTCATCCGAGCAGGGGCCGAGCTGCTCGCCCCACCCACCGGCACCCCGTGGGGGATCGCTCAACTCCCGTCTGGACGCTCCCGGAGGCCTCCAGATCACCGTGTTCGAGGAACTCACGAACCGCGCACCGAATGGGGACTGACCCTGTCGATCGTGGCCGCCGCCGCCCCCGTCCTTTAGATATCGCTCCCTCGCCCTGAGGAACCTACGAGATCAGCGTCACGACCGGGAGGGTCAAGATCAATGTGTCCACGTTACGAGGGGAAGCCCATTCGTCCGTCGGCGGTGATGTTCTCAGTCAGCAGAATGCGGCGCATGATTCCTCGATTCTCAGGCACCCGGAACGCCCGGAATGGGCTCTGGCTTTCGCTGGTTGCCGAGCGGTGTTCACGCTCTGCGCGGCTCGCCTCGATCAGCGTCCTCCAGATAAACGAGACCGTTGCCGTCGGGATCGGTGAAGGAGAACATCGGAGGGACGCCCTCCATTCGAACCAGTTCGTCGTTGTGGAGGGCCACGCCAGCCTCGCGTACCTTGTCGTGGGCCTGCTGAGCGTCCGGGGTCCCCAACCGGAGCGCCACCGGAATTTGGCTGTCCGGCGGCAACAGCACCAGGGAGACACTTGACCCCGGTGGCACGACCACAACCATCCGCGCACCCGGCCAGACCTCCACGTCGGTCTGCAGTTCGCAGCCCAGCACCTCGGTGTAGAACCTCAGCGCGGCGTCCTGGTCAGCTACCGGCACCGACACACTCAGCACTCTGGTTGTCATGGACATACCTCATTAGACGCCACAGCAGACCCAAACTCATCGCCTCACCATTAAGACGCCCGCAGGCAGGCTCCAGCTGGTCCCGTAGACGGATCGGGCTATGGGATAACGGGCATTGCTACGGACCAGCGATCAAGGCTTCGGCCTCGATCTCGACCTTCCAGCGTGGGTCGAGGAGGCCAGCGACGATGACCATCATGGCCGCTGGGCGGATGTCTGCGAAGTGTCGCCCGTGTTCGGCGCTCACGGCGTCGGCGGCGGCCGGATCAGTCAGGTACATCCGGGTGCGGATAACCGCGGACAGATCGGTGCCTGCCTCGACGAGCGCAGTATGAACGATCTCCAAGCAGCGGCGAGTCTGGGTTCCCGGGTCGTCCGGGCAGGGTCCGTCGGGCCAGATCGGCCCGGTCCCGGACACCAGCACGCGGCCGCCGACACGGACGGCTCGCGAAAAGCCGATGCTCGGCTCGAAGGGAGAACCCGACGTGATGTTCTTGCGCTCCTGCACGGCGCGAGTGTTGCAGCCAGACGCCTCGGACGGCGATACGGGACCGGAATCGCCGGAAAGGCGGCGCCCAGTTACGGATGGGCGAACGGGGCTCCGGGCGCGGTGACTGTGTGGACAACCGATTCAGGGTTGCACGGATGTGCCGGGTCCTTCAGCGCATCGTTAGTTAGGGCGTCCGGTCGGAGACGCTCAGGCTGACTTCTCGCCAGGCCTCGTCGCTGGCGGCGAGTTCCTGTGCCGCCTGCTGCGCCAACGGCACTGCATCGGTGCCGGGCAGAATTCGCGTGGGTGCATCGTCTCGGCCGGCGAGGTCGCGCACCACTTGGGCGACACGAAGCGGGTCCGTGGCCTCGTGACCGGACGCGGCGCGCACCAGTTCGGCGAAGGCTCCGATCGTGGGCTGGTACGGCGCGCTGGGCAGCGGGATCGTCATCGACGAGCCAGCCCAGTCGGTGCGCATGCCGCCCGGCTCAAGCACGGTGACCTTCACCCCGAAGGGCGCGAGCTCTTGGGCGAGACCGGTGGAGAAGCCGCTGATGGCCCATTTCGCCGCCTGATAGGCCGTCAGGCCCGGCGCGGACCAGCGGACACTGAGTGAGGAAACCTGGAAGATGTGACCACCGCCCTGCTCGCGCAGGACCGGCACGACCGCCTTCGAAACGTTCACGACACCGTAGAAGTTGGTGTTGACCTGAGTCCGGAACGAGTCGATCGTCGTGTCCTCGAACGAGCCTAGGTCGCTGTAGCCGGCGTTGTTGACGACGACATCGGTGCGACCGAACCTCGCCACGGCCTCAGCGACCGCGCTCGCAGCCGCGTCGTAGTCAGTAACGTCGAGGCGCAGCGGCAGTACCGCGTCGCCGAACTTATCGACAAGATCCTGAACGGCTCCGGGGTTACGCGCCGTCGCGGCCACGCGATCACCCGCTTCGAGCGCGACCTCGACGAACGCGCGACCCAGACCACGCGAACTTCCCGTCACGAACCACACCCTGGACATGGACACTCCTTCCTACTGAACGAAGGGGCCGACCGTGAGTCAGACATGCCGCCCGTACGCTCGGCACCGACCAGGTGGACACCGGCGCCCCCGGAGGGAAGGCGCTCCTAGCGGCACTCGCGGGCCGCGGCGGGCGGCTTGATGGACCACCGGGGCCAGGTCTTGAAACGTTGGCACAGGTACCGATACCCCCGCCATCGGTCGCTCGATGCTTGCCGGCCATGGCTGAGGCGGCTAGGGCGGATCCCCGAGCGGCCGACCCGTGACGAACGACCCTCGGGGCCCCGGTCGCCGTCAAGATCGCGGGAGATAGGTGAGGAGGACCACCCCGGAGTCGAACCGCTTCACGTCCTGAAGCGTCATCCGTACCGTCCCCCCTGTCGCCGAGCACATGGACGTTTCCCTGCCCCCAGACGAGCGGGTTCAGGTAGATCTCGTACTCGTCGATCAGGCCCCTCTCGGCCAGGGCGTACGCAAACTCGCCGCTGCCGTGCATGAACAGGTCACTCTCGACCTCGTCCTTCAGCTTGGGGATCGAGTCTCGGACGTCCCCGTTGAGCAGCGTCGCGTTCCACTCAAGGTCTCCGGGCAGGGTATTGGACCCCACGTACTTAGGCATCGCGTTGACCAGGTCCGCCCACTTGCCGGTTTGGCTCGGCCAGTACCCTGCCAGCCCCTCGTAGGTCTTGCGGCCCAGCACCAGTCCGCCTGATCTGGCCTGCCGCTCGAACGAGTAGTCGCCGTAGTCTGCGTCCGCCTGCACCCACTCGCCGACCGGGTCTATGACGCCGTCGATGGTGGCCTGCGCAGTCGCGATCAACTTTCCCATCTCGATTCTCTTCGATCCCGGGAGCCCCGTTTAACGTTGGGCGACGGCGTGGGTCGCCGTGGTCACCGCTGGTGGTGGGGTCAGCCAGCCGATCGTTTCGTCGAGCGGCCGGCGAAGCTGCCCACCGAGACCGACATCAGCAGGATCAGCCTGCGGGCCGCTCATGACGCCACCCGGTAGCGCAGGTGCGTGACGCCGGGCGCGTCGAGCACCCGCGTCAGCTCGAGCTCGACACGGTCGGCATCGAACAGCCGCCGCCCGTCGCCGAGCACGACCGGGATCAGGTGGATCTCCATCTCGTCGAGCAGGCCCTCGCGCAGCAGCGACTGCGCGAGGCCGGCGCCGTGCACCATCACGTTCTCTTCTCCGGCGGCTGCCTTGGCCTCGCGCATCGCGGCCGCGGCGTCGGGCACGTAGTGGACCCAGCCGCTCTGCGGCTCCGGCGGGGTGCCGCGCGTGGGCACGAAGATCGGCACGCCGTGGTGGTCGCCGTGCCAGCGGCCGGCGTAGTCGAACGTCTTGCGGCCGACGACGACCGCACCGGTCGCCATCGACTCGGCGAACACCTGCCCGCTCAGCCCCGGCGGGTCGAAATACGGCAGCTCGGAAACGGACTCGCCGAGCCACTCGTGCAGCCGGTGGCCGCCGGTCCCGAGCCCGTTGCCCGGGCCGTCCTCCGGGCCGGTGATGAACCCGTCGAGCGACATCGACATGTACAGCACGGACTTCCCCATGCGATCTCCTTATTGCCGGCAGTGTTCCAGTGCAGTTGTCTCGAGGTGCTGGATACGACGTACTTGGGGAGGGCATTGAGCTCCGTCGTGAGCGGATTGTTGACATCGGCGCCCAGCTCGACCGCAGTGGTCGGCTACCCCGCTCGACGACGCGCAGCGCCGTGTCGAGGCTCAACCGGGACTCGCCAGGCGGGGGTGCCGCCAGGGGACCACGGGTGCGCGGTGGTCGGCGGCGATGCCGTGCAGGAGGCATGGCTGGCGCGGCTCGCGGGGGCACAGTACGAACGCCTCGCCGATCGTCGCGCGATACAGGCGATACGTCGACGGCGCGGTGACGCCCTCGAGCGTCAATGTGGTCACGCCCCGGCTGGCGTCGCCTGCGAAGACCCCGATGCCGCGGTCGAGGTCGCGGCCAGCCAGTTCTGTGGCGGTGCCGGACAGGTACACCGCCCGACCGTGGTAGGCCGGCACCGTCGAGTCGAAGATCACCATGCCCATCTGCGGACGCGCGGCGATGTTGCGCGAGTGCTGCGCGTCCAGCGTGGACATCCAGAAGAGCTCGGCGTAGTCGGCGGTCGCGAAGCAGACCGGGGAGGCCCACGGGGTACCGTCCGCGTCGGCGGTCCCCAGCGTCACGTAAAGGTGGGCGTCCATCAGTGCGCGGGCATGCGCGTCCAGGTCGAGCTCGGTCATGACGCCGCCCTCCGGACGCGGCACCGCAGGTGCAGAACGCGCCCGTCCTCCGGGTCGGTGATGAACCCGTCGAGCGACATCGACATGTACAGGACGGACTTCGCCATGCGGTCTCCTTCCCCAGGGCCTACAGCGCACGTGCCAGCCGGTCGAACGCGTGCGGCACACCGCGGCCGTGCTCGTCGCGCAGCTCGTCGGACGGGAAGCCCCACTGGACCATCGTCATCAGGGTCGTCCCGTCTCGGGGCGCGAACGTGAACTCGGTGCTGAAGGCCAGCCTCGACCCATCGAGGCGGGTCTCGGTCGTGGCCAGCAGCAGGCGGCGGGGGCGCTCGATCGCCTCGAACACGTGCCGGTGCCGGTAGAGCTCGCCCGGCGACGGGCCGAAGGCGATCTCCCAGGCGCCGCCAACGCACAGCTCGCAGCGCGAGTTGACGACCCAGCCCGGCGCGTCGTTGCCGTAGAACTCGCGCTGGCCCGCCGGGCTCGTGAACAGGTCGAACACGCGCGCGGGCGACGCCTGGATCAGGCGCTCGTAGCGGAGCTCGCGGCTCACCTCGCGCGCTCCACGAGACGCTCGAAGCGGTCCAACCGGCCTTCCCAGGTGCGGCGATGGGCCTCGATCCACTCGCCCGCCTCGCCGAGCGTCGTGGCCGGGCCTAGCCGGCACTCGCGCACCCGGCCCACCTTCTCGGTCTCGACGAGGCCGGCGAGCTCCAGGATCCCGACGTGCTTCTTGATCCCGTTGAGGGTCAGGCCCGACGGCCCCGCGAGCTGGCTCAGCGTCGCGGACCCGTGGCCCAGGCGCTCGAGAATGCCCCGCCGCTTGGGGTCCGAGAGCGCGAAGAACGTCGCGTCGAGCGTTGGCAATAGTGCACCCATCGGTGCACTATACACCTGCTCGCCCGTTGGTTAAGCGTGGCGGGCCGCCCGACGTCGTGGTGGGCCACATTGTCGGCCTCGACAAGCTGAAAAGCCTTAGCGTCGGCTTGGCGGCCCGGGTTCGTGATCGACCAGCTTCGGGCCCGACGCAAGGACGCTGTCAAGACCAAGGAGATGCCGGCCGATGCCGCACCCACAGGCCAAGGTCCACCGCATGTTCGAGCTCGTCGAGCCGATCGCCACCGTCACCTTCTCCGAGGTGCCGAACGAGGCGTTCCTGGCACTCGGCATGCGCAACTACTGGGACGGATACTTCGCGGGCCGGGCCGCGCCGCTGGGGCTGGCACCGGCCGGGGTGGTGCACGCGGTCTTCTACAACTTCGCCGACGGCGAGGTGGCGCGCCACATCCCGTGGGTCTGGGGGAAGACCACCCCGGAGGAGGCGATCGCCGTGCGCGAGCGGGGCAGCGCCGCCGCGCTGCGGCAGAAGATCGGGGAGCTCGCCGACTCCCCCGCTCTGGTGCGGGCCGCCGACCTCGCCACCCGGGCAGCGGTCAGCGCGCCGGCCGAGGGCCGGGCGCTGTACGCCGGGCTCCGGGCGCTCGACGTGCCTGAGGAGCCGGTGGCCCGGCTCTGGCACGCGGCGACGCTGCTGCGGGAGCACCGCGGGGACGGCCACAACGCCGCCCTCGTCACCCACGGCATCGGCGGCACCGAGGCCCACGTCCTCCTCGCTCTCTCCCTCGGAATGAGGGCGGAGGAGTTCGGCCGGATCCATCACCTGCCCAAGGCACAGCTGGCCGCTGTCGTCGACGGGCTGCGCGGCCGCGGCCTCGTGGACGCCGCCGGCGGGTTCACCGACGCCGGCCGGGAGACCAGGGAGCGGATCGAGGCCCTCACCGACGAGCTGGCGGCGCCGGCGTACGACGTGCTCAGCGCGGACGAGCTCGACGAGCTGGTCGCGGGGCTCGAGCCGATCGCCGCCGCGGTACAGGCCGCCGACGACTGAGCGGGCGCATCAGGCGACGGCCACGACCCCCGGCTCGGCCACCGCGGTGGCAGGTCGTCGCGCGGGATCACCCGCACGGTGTAGCCGAAGGCGCCGCCGCGGTCGAGACGATGGGCCCGTCGAAGCGGTAGCGCCCGCCGTCGTAGCTCTCGGCCAGGTCGAGATCCTGCACGGTGACGCCGGTGAGCACGTCGTTGCTGTCGATCTTGCCGTGCAGCACCTGGACGTGCACGTCGTCGGGGGTGAGCTCACCCCAGGGAGACGAAGGTCCGGACGCTCAGCAGCGCGCCGACCTCGGCCGCGTCGCCGACGCCCGAGGACTCGACGTGCTCGACCCGGACGCTCGGCCAGCTCTCCACGACGCCCGAGTCGCCGCCCAAGCAGTTTGTACTGGGACGCGATACGCCCGCGCATGCATGATCGGGCGTATCCCCTTAGAAGGGGCGCGTCTTTCCGCCGCGAGAGCAACATGTCGCTCCGGGACGACCTTTTGAAATCTGGGTTGACCGCAGCTTTGCGGCAAGAACCTGTCGAGATCCCAGCCCCGACTCCGTCTCAGTATCGAATCGGCAGACAACTATTGGAGGATAGATCCCATGGCACACGTACAACGTTTCGACCACATCGGCATCACCGTCGCGGACCTCGCCTCGGTCACGGCGTTCTTCGTCGGACTGGGTCTCGAAGTCGAGGGCACCGGATCCGTGGACGGCGAGTTCGTGGAGACCGTCTGCGGTATCCCGGGCGCGCACTGTGAGATCGCAATGCTGCGGCCGCCCGACGGAGGGTCACGGCTGGAGCTCGCGAGCTTCGTTACGCCCGACCACGTGCCCGGATCGCCCACAGCGATGGCCAACGAGCTTGGCCTGCGCAACGTGTCATTCGAGGTCGGCAACCTCGAGGCGGTCGTCGATGAGTTGGCTATGGACGGATACGGGCTCGTCGGCGGCATCGGCGAGTACGAGAACAGCGTGCGGATGGCCTACGTGCGTGGGCCGGAAGGGATTATCGTGTCCCTGTTCGAGCAGATCGGCTGACGCGCGTGCGCGTTGCCACGTGGGTCAATCCGCCGCCTATGCCCGTCAACCGATCGCTGGCTGATCTGAACGTTCCCGTTGGGCGATCCGCGTGCGCGACGCACGCTGACGTACGGCGTGGCCGCCGTGGCTCGTGGACGTCATCGCTTGATCGGGGACCGGAGGTGAGTGATGCCATCCGGTGCCGCGATGACATCGGCGCGGTCCAGTTCTAGCGGCTCGCTGCCGGGATGCTCGGTGAGAGCCGCTGTAGGCTGCCGTCATGAGCACGCGCGAGGACTACCCAGCCGGAGTGCCGTGCTGGGTCGACACCAACCAGCCCGACCCCGCCGACGCCGCCCGGTTCTATGCCGGGCTCTTCGGGTGGCAGACCGAGGACGCGATGCCCGCCGACGCGGGAGCTCACTACTACATGGCCCGCATCGGCGGCCGGGACGTGGCCGCGATCTCCTCGCAGCCCACCGGCGCACCGCAGCAGGCCATGTGGAACACCTACATCCGCGTCGAGTCCGCTGACGACGCCGCAGCCCGGGTGCGCGAGGCGGGCGGGCGGGTGCTCTCCGAGCCCTTCGACGTGTTTGACGCGGGGCGGATGGGCGTGTTCGCCGATCCCGAGGGCGCGGTCTTTTGCGTATGGCAGCCCGGATCGCACCGCGGCTCGGCGGCGGTCAACGAGCATGGCGCTGTGAACTTCAACAACCTGCACACCGACGATGCCGAGGCCGCACGGGCCTTCTACGGCGCCGTGTTCGGCTGGACGACAATCGACGCCGGCTCGCCGATGTGGGCTCTGCCGGGCTACGGCGACCATCTCGAGGAGCTCAACCCCGGCATGCGCGCAGGGATGAAGCAGATGGGCGCGCCCGAAGGCTTCGAGAACGTCGTGGCGACGATCTTGCCCCGCGAGGGTGGCCCAGCGCGCTGGAGCGTGACCTTCGCCGTCGACGACGTGGACGCGATCGCCGCGCGAGCGCGCGAGCTCGGAGGCTCGGTCCTCGCCGAGCCGCAGAATGCGCCGTGGGTGCGATTCGCCGTCCTTGCCGACCCGGCTGGCGCGTCCTTCACCGCCAGCCAGTTCGCGGCGGAGAACCGCTAAACGATCCCTCTCCTGGGACCCCTGCGGTTCATGGTCGGATTCTTCGGCTTGTTCACGCTCATGGGGTCCGAGGAAGAACCGCGCAGGAATTAGCGTTAGCACGCTGGCTGTGCAGGTCCGGACCCTTGAGGCTCTTCCGAGGCACGAGCTGGCGGTCCGGTTACCGGGCCGCGCCTGCGGCCGGGGTTCGCTGGAGGGTGCGGTAGACGGTCCTTCAGCGGGATGATCGTGGACCGGCTCTCCGCATCTGGTGCACCCTCCACCGGGGTTTGCTTTGAGGGCGAAGGGCGGGCCCCCAAAGACCGCGGTGCTGGTCCCGGCATGCCTTTGCATGCAATGATCTGACGATGTCCATCGTCGGCCATCAGACGCTGCGGGTACTCGACGGTTCTTACGTTCTTGATCGTCCGGCAGACGTCGCCGACGTTGATCTGCGCGCGGACGTGCTCGCCGTCGTGTTCGGTCCGGACGGATCCACAGTGATGCGGCGCAACGACGCGGGCGAGGATGCATGGTCGGCGGTGTGGAACGGCGACGAGGCGCATGACGTGCAGGCGACCGGGATGCTGAGCGCGATCGTGGCGCCGCTGGGGGCCGCTGGCGTGCCGGTATGGGTGGTTTCGAGTTTCGACGGCGACCTCGTCCTCGTCCCGACCGATCGGTTGGATGAGGCTTCCGAGGTGCTGCAGGCGGCCGGCCACCGAGTCTGGCGGTAACCGGATGTCAGGCGCGCCCTACGGCACGAGTCGGGCTAGCCTGCCGTCTTCGCGGACGTCTATCCGACTCTTCGGCCATGTACGGCAAGGACTGGCTGCCTGGCGTGCACGCACGGCAACTCCAGCGCCTCGCCCGAAGAAGCGAGCGCGACGGGCGCCCGGCTCGCGATCCCCAAACGGACAGCTCGGTGTCGGCACTCAGGGCTCCGGCGGGTCAAGTCCCGCGCACATGCTCCCGTGTGTTCATGCCACGCCAGCGTGACCGTGTGCTCAGCTGCGTGCTCGAGGTCGGCCACCGGCCGGCGAACCTGCACCGCGACCCGAGCTGTGAGGAGTAATTCTCCGGCGAGGCGTTCGCCGGTTTCGACGCCTTCTGCGCCGAGCACGGCGTCAGCTGAGCCGATGGGGAAGCGGGCCGCAGGAGCTGATCGTGGGTTGCTACCGTTCGGCCAGCGGCGAGCTGGACATTGTCGGCCGGACCATGCCACTGCCTGTGCCGTGCCAAAACTCACCCATAGCCGCTGAGCAGCAGCTTTCCTTGGCTACGCTGCTCAGCGGTACTCGCTGATCAGGCCACTCACGACACGCCGACGCTCGATGCGGGCGGTGATATCGACGGCATGGCCGGGCTGGCGCAGCGGAGGTTCCTGCTGCAGTCCCTGGTGCGGACGGTGCCCGTTATAGTGCCGGACGTACCCGGCCAGTACTTGGCGGAGATGCCGCTCACCGAGGATCAGGACGTGATCGAGGCACTCGCGGCGAAGCGTTCCTGCGAACCGCTCCGCGAACGCGTTCGCCTGCGGCGACCGGACTGGCGTCCTGATCACCCGCGTTCGGTTACCGGCGAAGACGTCGTCGAACGCGGCGGTGAACTTGCCGTCCCGGTCACGGATGAGAAACCTGAACCGCCCGGCCCGCCCGCCGAGCTCCATCAGGAGATTGCGGGCCTGCGGGGCAGTCCAGGCTCCGGTCGGATGAGCGGTGACGCCAGGACGTGCACGGCGCGGGTCTGGACCCCATCACGAACAAGACATGAAGACGCTGTAGCAGCACGGTGTCCACGTGCATGAAGTCGCACGCCAGGAGGCCGGACGCCTGGGCTTTAGGAACTGCCGCCACGTCGGCGACGCCCGGCGCGGCACCGGGCCGAGACTGGCGGCGGCCAGGATCCGGCGGATCGTCCCTCTCCCACCCGGTGCCCCAAGCCGGGCAGCTCACCCTGGATGCGCCGGTATCCCCAGCGCGGGTTCTGCCGCACCAGCGGCTCTACCAGTGCACGCATCTCGGCTGGGACCGGCGGCCGGGCTGAGGCGTTCGGATAGGTCCATTTCCCGCTGACCAGGCGTCGGTGCCAGGCCAGCAGGGTGCCCGGCGTCACGATCCTGTGCAGCCGCAGGTGCCCGGGCAGCAGTCTGGCCAGCGCGGCGAGCACGGCGCGGTCAGCCCAGTCCGGGCTCGGGCGCGACCTGCCGCCGCAAAACCGTGACCTCGTGCCGGAGGACCAAGATCTCCGCGTCCTTGGCGGCGTCACTCCGGCCCAGAAGCATCAGCCAGCCGAACACTGGGACCACGGATAGGTAGACGAGACCGATCAGCACGAGTGCCGAGCGTAAAGCACCAGGTCAGGCCATGCGCAGGGTTTTGGCACAGCACAGGGTGCACCGCAGCTGGTCGGCGGCGTGGGCCGCAGCGGACTCGGCAGCCGCCTCGGCGAGCCCGTTGATAGCGGCCGCCACCTGCGTGTCCTCGGGGCGGCTGAGCACGCCGGCGTAGAGCGTGCGGGCGACCCCGCCGTAGTATCGCCCGTACCCGCCAGGTGCGCACCACGCGGAGGAGGTCAGCGCCGACGAGCAGGTTGACGTGGTAGGCGACGGTGCTTTTGGGGCGGCCGACCGCTTATGCCATCTCGGTGACCGTAGCGGCCCGGTCGAGGAGCAGCTCCAGGAGGGGCGCGCAGCGGGCCCTGCTAGCCCTTCCTCAGCTGGGCCGCTTCGTCAGCGAGTTCGACGGCGATGCCCACAAGCTGATCTTCCTGGCCGCCTACCAGATTGCGCTCGCCCGCCCGTATGAGAACCTGAGCTCCGGAGACGTCGTATCGTTCCGCGATCCGCTCGGCGTGACGGAGGAAGCTGGAATAGACCCCGGCGTAGCCCATGAGTATCGACATGCGGTCCGTCACGCATTCAGCGTCCATCAACGGCCGCACCACCTCCTCGGCGGCGTCGATCGCCGCCAGGGTGTTGATTCCAGTGCGCACACCCAGCTTGTCCAGCACGGCTACCAGCAACTCGGTCGGGGTATTACCCGCCCCAGCCCTGTGCCGCCCGGAAACTCGATCGTGTCGCTGACCTGCTCGTTTCGTCTGCGCGGCTGGTGTGGTGATGGTTGGCTGGCCAGGTGCTGGTCAAGATCGTCTGCCTGTTCATGCGCTGGTTATTCGGCCTGACTGTCCTGATGTGCAGCGGTGACCGGGCGAAGGATGCCGAGTTGCTGGTGCTCCGGCACGAGAACGCGGTGCTGCACCGGAACGTCGGCCGCGTGCGGTACGACCCCGCGGATCGGGCCTGGTTCGCCGCGCTCACCCGGTTCATCCCGCGCAGGCGCTGGGCGGAGGTCTTCCCGGTGGCGCCCGCGACGCTGCTGGCCTGGCACTGCAGGCTCACTGCCAGTAAATACGACACCAGCAGGGGGCGCCGGCTCGGCCGCCCGGCGACGGTCCGGAGCATCGCCCGGCTCACCATCCGCCTGGCGCACGAGAACCCGCTCTGGGGTTACCGGCGTATCCACGGCGAGCTGACCAAGCTCGGCGCCGCGGTCGCAGCGTCCACGGTCTATGAGATCCTCCGCGCTGCGGGCATCGACCCCGCGCCGCGCCGGGACGGACCGACCTGGCGCCAGTTCCTGCACGCGCAGGCCGCCGGGATCCTCGCCGCCGATTTCCTGCATGTTGACACGGTGGCGCTGACCAGGCTGTACGTGCTGGTATTCATCGAGCACGGCACCCGCCGGATGCATGTCGGCGGCGTCACCGCCCACCCCACCGGCGAGTGGACGGTACAGCAGGCCCGCAACCTGGCCCTCGACCTCGGCGACCGGTTCGGGAACTTCCGGTTCCTCATCCGTGACCGCGGCTCGAACTTTACTGCCTCCTTCGACGCCGTCTTCCAGGCCGCCGGCACCACGATCGTGCGCACCGCCGAGCAGGCGCCCCGGATGAACGCGATCTGCGAGCGCCTGATCGGTACTCTGCGCCGGGAGCTCCTAGACCGGATCCTCATCCTGAACCAGTCGCATCTGCGCGCCGTCCTGGCCGAATACCAGGAGCATTACAACACCGCCCGGCCCATCAGGGCCTCGGCCAGCGCGTCCCGGACGGTGACCCCACTCGCCGCGTCACCGCAGCACACCCCGGCACATGCCAGATCCGACGAAAACCGGTCCTCAGCGGCCTGATCAACGAGTACGAGCGAGCCGCCTGAAGACCGGGAATATCCAGGTCAGAGCCAGAATCCTATTTTCGAGCGGCACAGGGTTCGACTCCTGCGAAGAAGCCCTCGGAAGCGGCCTGGTACATGCCGAGGGTGAACCGGGCCATGAATTCCGGCTGACCGGCAGCGACACGGGTGGCAACCCACTCATCCGCGGGGACGACCTCGGTCTCGATCGTGCGTCCGGTCAGCTCGGAGGTGACTCCGGCAATCTCCGTGAAGGTGGGTGCAGCTTTCACGGTCAGGGTGACCGGCCCGTCGTAGTCACCCTTCGAGGCAAGAATGACACCGGCGGCCTCGGCTGCGTCCTCGCGGGCGGTCCAGGACATCGGTCGATCCCGACGGCGATGCTGATCATGACTGCGGGCACGCCGTGTCTGCGGGTCAGCCGGCCAGGTGAGAGATGAGGGGTCTTCGACGTGGCTGGCGGCGGATCCTGTCGGGCGTCTCAGCGGGAAGCCCGGCCGCCGTGCCTGAGGAAGTCCCGCTCGGCGGGGGTCGGTGCCATGCTGGCCGCGCGCTGGTAGGCGGCTGCGGCTTCGCTGTGGCGGCCGAGCCGGTGCAGCAGGTCGGCCCGGGTGGCGTGGTATAGGTGGTAGTTGTCCAGGTCCAGCTCGTCTGCCAGCGCCAGGGCGGCTGCGGGGCCCTGCACCTCGCCGATGGCGATGGCGCGGTTGAGGGCCACCACCGGCGTGGGGGCGACCACGAGCAGCTGGTCGTAGAGGGCGGCGATCTGCGGCCAGTCGGTCTGCGCGGCTGTCGCAGCGTCCGCGTGCACGGCGTTGATGGCGGCCTGGAGCTGGTAGGCGCCGGGCTGGTTGCGGTGCAGGCACCGGCGGACGATGCCCTGGCCTTCCTCGATCAATGCCCGGTCCCATGCGCTGCGGTCCTGCTCGCCGAGCAGGACCAGGGAGCCGTCGGGCCGTCTGCGCGACGCGCGGCGGGACTCGGTCAGGAGCAGCAGCGCCAGCAGCCCGGCCACCTCTGGCTCGTCGGGCATGAGCGTGGCCAGGATCCGGGCCAGCCGGATCGCCTCTGGGCACAGGCCCGGTTCCGCCGGGCTGCTCAGCCCGGCTGTGTAGATGAGGTAGACGACGGCCAGCACGGGGCGCAGGCGGCCGGGCAACTCGTGATCTCCCGGCACGCGGTAGGGGATCCGGGCGGCCTTGATCTTGCGTTTGGCCCGCACGAGGCGTACCGCCATCGTGTGCTCGGTCACGAGGAACGATCGTGCGACCTCCTGGGTGGACAGGCCACAGAGGAGCCGGAGGGTGAGCGCGACCTGCGCTTCGGTGGACAGGGCCGGGTGGCAGCAGGTGAAGATGAGGCGAAGCTGGTCGTCTTCCACGGGGCCTGCCTCCCCGGGCATGGCGGGATCGCTGGTGCCGGGTGAGAGGACCGCCGCCTCGCTGAGCAGTTCCCGTCCGCGCGACTCGCGGCGCAGGCGGTCGATGGCACGGTTGCGGGCGGTGGTGGTGATCCAGCCGCCCGGGTTGGGTGGCAGGCCGTCGCCCGGCCACTTGCCCAGGGCGATGGTGAGCGCCTCCTGCACCGCATCCTCGGCGACGTCGATGTCACCGAAGGCTCGGATCAGGGCTGCCACCGACCGGCCGGATTCCTCGCGGAAGATCCGGCCGGTCTCGGCCTCGCCGGGCCCGGGCGCGGCGCCGGTACCGCGCACGCCGTCAGGCCCCGGGTTCGTCCTGGAACGGGCGGACCTCGATCGGAGCCCCGATGATGGCACTCGTCTTGGACGCCCAGACCAGCGCTGCATCGAGATCCTCAGCGGCGACGATGTAGAAGCCGCCGAGGTGTTCCCTCGACTCCGCGAACGGCCCGTCGGTCGTCAGCATCTCGCCGCCGGACACGCGCACGACGGTGGCGGTGCCAGGTTCGTGCAGCCGGCCGCCGAAGACCCACGCACCCGCCGACTTCATCTCCGCCTGCAGGGCCATGACCTGCTGGTAGGTCTGCCGCATCTGCTCGTCGGTCATCGGCTCGCCGACCTCGCCGGCCTCGTCATCGACGCTGTGGACGGACAGCAGGTACTGCGTCATGGTGATCTCCTCATGGGCGGGCACTTCCCGCGTCTCACCCCGGCTACGAATGGGTCCCGCCCAGATTGACACCTACCCAGGAAACTCGCCCGGGGCGGATGACGCCGGCCTCAGTCCCGGCCGGGCCCGGCGAGCCGGCATTGACAGCAGACGGATACTCTTATTATAAAAGTAGTCTCCTATCAAGAGAGTAGAGAGTGGGGCTCTGATGTCGGCTGCCGAGATCTTCCGCACCTACCTGCAGCGATTCACCTCCGGCGACACGGCTGGCGCTGCTGAGCTGCTCACCGACGACTTCCGTTTCCACGGGCCGATGCTGCAGTCACAAGGCAAGGCGGCGTTCCTGGAAGGCTCGGCGCTACTGGGACCGATCATGCGCGGCGCCGAGATCCACCGGCAGTGGGAGGACGGCGGCGAACTGTGCTCCTTCTACGACTTCAAGATCGAGACCCCGGCCGGTGCCGGGTCGATCCCGATGGCCGAGTGGAACTCATTCCGCGACGGCAAGCTCGCCTCGGCCCGCCTCATCTTCGACACCGCGGCGATGGCCGCGCTGATGCCCGCCTCCTGACGAGTCGTTGCCGGGAGGATGCCCGCGATGCCCAGCAGGCCCTGGACAGGGTACGGACGGTTCTGTCCGCTGTCGCGCGCGCTGGATGTGATCGGCGAGCGGTGGACGCTGGTGATCGTCCAGGAACTGCTCAAGCAGCCGCGCCGCTACGGCGCGCTGCTGGACCGGCTTCCCGGCATCAGCACCAGCGTGCTCGCTGACCGGCTCCGGCGCCTGGAACGGGCGGGGGTGGTGGCCCGGCAGCCGGGCGAGGTCGGCGCCGGCGTCGTGTACGCGCTGACCGCACGCGGCCAGGAGCTGGAGGAGGCGCTGCGTCCCCTGCGGCGGTGGGGGGCGGGCTTCCTGGCCGATCCCACCGCCGACGGCTCGGCCCAGCAGAGCTTCGATGTCACCTACGTCGCCGGCATCGCGGCACTCGCCGACGGCCAGTTCCAGCTCGTAGTCGATGACCGGCCCGCGACCTTGTATTTCGCCGCGGGCCGGCTACGGCAGGAACCTGGCGCTGCGCCGGGCGCTGAGCTCATTGTGCGCACCAGCTCGGCGTTCCTTGACCGCTGGGCCGGCGGCGAGGCCAGCTGGGACGACGGCCGCGCTCGCGGCGAGGTGATCGTCGAAGGGCCCCCGGCGGCGTGGCCGCGCTGGCTGGCTGCCACCGGCTATCTCTTGCAGGTTGAGCCGGACGCCACCCGAGACGGAGCCACGGAAGGAAGTAGGCAGGCATGACTGATCAGCCAACCGATTTCTTCTGGGAGGCCAGCGCGGCTGCGCTGGCCCATGACGACGTGGCCACCGGGACGATGATGGGCTTTCCCTGCCTGCGCGTCTCGGGGGCGTTCTTCGCCTCCTGCGACCACCGCTCCGGCGACCTTATCGTCAAGCTCCCCAGGCGCCGCGTCGAGCAGCTCATCCGGGCCGGAGCAGGCGAGCCGTTCGCCCCCGCGGGCAGGACCTTCCGCGAGTGGGTCCTGATCGGCGACCGCGACCCGGCCCGGTGGGCCGGGCTGATCGACGAGGCCCGCGCCTTCGCAAGCGGCAAGCCATGACCTTCTCCCGCCGGCTCGAGCCCCCCACCCCAGCGAGTACGGGCACGCATCGGCAAGCGCGTCATCCTCGACACCACCCGCGCCCAGCTGCTGTTCGAAGACGAGCGCCACCCCTGGCGGGCGGTACCCAATGACGCCCTGCTGGTACCACCTGGCCGGGCCTGCTGTCGCCGACACCCTCGACGGCTGCTGGTGGGCCGTCGAGCTCGACGGCCCACGCCACGACCGGGCCGTCCGCACCTGAGACACCCCACCCCCTGACTGTCCTGCCCTCGCCAGCCTCGCTGTCGTCCACCACGACCTCGCCGACCAGTGGCTCGAAGAAGAACTCCCGGTCTACGGCATGCCCCAAGAACCCGTACCACCGAGTTGACGCGCTGCCCTCTGGCCGGCACATCCGGGTCCTCGTCAACGGCGAGCCGCTGGCCACCTATCGCCCGGCGCTCATCATCGAAGGGCCAGGCCTGCTACTGGACGGTCGACGGCACCAACCCGCCGCTACCGGGATGGAGCTACCTCTAGCCTCTGTCAGAGGCCGGGAGCCTGGCCGGGCTCATCGGCATCCCCGATGACGACCCGGCAGTGCAACTGCTCATCAACGACTCCCAGCCCGCCACACGAACGCCGGCTGACGCACGCCCCAGCGCGACTCGCACCGGCTCACGCGCCCTCGGCTGGGCTGATGACATCAAGGCGGCCCGGAGCAGCGGGCGGGCCGTTGGTCCGCTCCCGGCTCATGGCGGCCACGGGGGGGCTGTCAGAGACCGATGATGACCCGGCTCAAAGCGGGCACGGGATTCAGCTGGCCGCGATCAAAGCCGGCCGGATGACCATCGAAGGGGCGTACGCCGTGCGCCACGGCTTACTGCTTGTTCGGCTTCCAGGAACCCTGTGCCGCACTGACCCGCGGAGCCTCGTACTGGACTGCCTGGTACAGTCTGCCGTTAGCATGGGTTCATGCCAGGTGAGCCGATAACCAGGCGCGGGCGCGCCAGCCGTGAGCGGATCGTGGAGCGGGCCGCGGAGCTGTTCGCCGAGCGCGGGATCGCGGCCACGACCGTGGATGAGGTGCTGGCCGCCGCAGGGGCGGGCAAGGGCCAGTTCTACCACTACTTCCGCAGCCGGGACGAGCTGGCCGCGGCGGCGGTCGGGTTCCGCTGCGCGCAGGTGGTTGCCGGGCTGACCCAGGCCCTCGGCGGCGTGTCGTCGCTGGCCGGGCTGGAGGAGGCGCTGGAGGGATTCATCGCCGGGTTTGAGCAGGCGGGGCTGCCGGGGTGCCCGATCGGGACGCTGGCGGCCGAGGTCGCCGGCCGCAACGAGGACGCCCGGCTGCAGGCCGCTGCCGGGTTCGACGCGTGGGAGCGGCTGCTGGCGGACGCGCTGGAGCGGATGCGGCAGCGCGGGGAACTGCGCGCGGACGCCTCGCCCGCCGTGCTGGCCACGGGGCTGCTGGCCAGCATCGAGGGCGGGATGGTGCTCAGCCAGGCCCGCAAGGACATGGCGCCGCTCCGGGCCGCGGTAGACGCGGGGCTCGGGCAGGTCCGGGCACACCTCACCTGACTCTGTACTATATCGTCCACTTGCTGCTAGCCTCAGGACTGTACTAATTCGTCCAGTTCTGGAGGCTGACCTCGTGACCGCCCCGCCCGTCTCGTTCCTGGCCGCCCGCCGCGGCAGGCTGCTTCTGCTGCTGCTGTGCGCGGTGCAGTTCCTCGACGTCGTCGATTCCTCGATCGTGAACGTCGCCCTGCCGTCGATCCGCCGCGACCTGGGTTTCTCGACGCAGGGCTTGCAGTGGGTGCTGTCGGGCTACCTGGTCACCTACGGGGGGCTGCTGCTGCTCGGCGGCCGGGCCGGGGACCTGCTCGGGCGCCGGCCGATGCTCGTGGCGGGCACCGCGGTGTTCGCCGCCTGCTCGCTGGCAGGCGGCCTGGCCACCGGCGCGGGCATGCTGGTCGGTGCCCGGCTCGGGCAGGGCGCCGGGGCGGCGATGATGGCGCCGGCCGGGCTGTCGATCCTGACCACCAGCTTCAACTCCGGCGACGACCGTAACCGGGCGCTCGGCGTCTGGGGCGCGGTTTCCGGCCTGGCCGCGGCGGCCGGGGTGTTCCTCGGCGGCGTGCTGTCCCAGGGACCGGGATGGCGGTGGGTGCTGTTCGTTAACCTGCCGGTCTGCGCGCTGATCCTCTTCGGCGCTTACCGGCTGGTGCCCGGCGGGCGGCCCGCCGCCCGGCCCGCGGGGTTCGACATCCCCGGCGCGGTCCTGGCTACCGGCGGCATGCTGCTCCTGGTCTACGCCCTGGTCCGGGCGCCGGACCAGGGTTGGGGCAGCGCCCGCACGATCGGGGAGCTCGCCACCGCGGCCGTGCTGCTCGCCGCTTTCACCATCGTCGAGCTGCGCCGGCGCAACCCGCTGTTCCCGTTCTCCATCTTCCGCGTCAAGGGGCTGGCCGCCTCGGATGCCACCCAGATGATCGCGTTCGCCGGGTTCGTTTCGGTGTTTTACTTCCTTACCCTCTACATGCAGAACGTCGTGGGCTTCAGCCCCATCCGCAGCGGCTCGGCCTACCTTCCGGTGACCGCCGGCATCGTGGTCGCCGCCGGAGTCTCCTCCCGGCTGTTCGCCCGCATCGGCACCCGCCCGGTGATCGTCGCCGGCGCGCTTATCGCCGCCGCCGGGGTCTGGTACCTGTCCCGCATCCCGGTCCACGGCACCTACCCCGAGAACCTGCTCCCCGGGCTGGTGATCATGGCGATTGGGATCGGTGCCGTCCTGGTCTCCGTCACCACCGCCGCCAACGCCGGCGTCCCGGCGGACAAGGCCGGGCTCGCCGCCGGCCTGCTGAACGCCTCCCAGCAGCTCGGCACCGCCCTCGGGCTGGCGATCTTCTCCGCCATCGCCACCGCGCGCACCAGCGCGCTGCTCGCAGCGCGCGCCCCGCGGGATGCCGCGCTCACCGCGGGCTTCCACCGCGCCCTGCTCGTCTGCGCGTTCTTCCTGCTCGCCGCCGCCGTGATCGCGCTGCGCGCCACCAACAGCCGCGGTGAGCCCGCCACCGAGCCCAGCGGCACCCACGCCGCCCGCGACCAGGTTCCCGCGCCGGAACTGGCCGACTGACCCTCGTCCGCGCGAAGCGCGCCTCGCGGCGTCCCAGCTTGCGCACTGAACCGCTCCGGGCTGGCAGCGGCACGCCAGCAACCTCTAGCCGAAGTCCTCTAGTCAACACAGGTAAGGAAACCAGATGAAGTTCCTGCTCCAGGTCCGCTTCAACGGCGCCGACAACGTGATCGGCGAGCTCCCCGCCGAGGAGAAGCAGAAGGTGACCGCCGAATTCGAGGCGATCCGCCAGTCCTCGGGCGTGCTCGACGGCAACCAGCTCCAGGCCGCCGGCACGGCGGTGACGGTCCGCGTGGAGGGCGGACAGCCGCAGGTCACCAAGGGCCCCGCCGTCGAGGCGGGAAGCGAGCTCGACGGGTACTACATCTACGACGCGCCAGACCTCGCCGCGGCGACCGTGTTCGCGGCGCGGATCCCGGTCGCCCGGCTCGGCGGGACCGTCGAGGTCCGCCCCATGCTGGAGCGCTAGCGATGGCCGAGTTCCCGGCGCCCGCCGAGGGGATCGTGCTCACGCACTTCATCGTCGCCTCCGATGTCGACCGGTCGCGGCGTTTCTACGCCGACGTGCTCGGCGGCGAGGTGCTGCGGGAAGGGGAACCGTCGATCGTGGCGCCCGCGAACAGCTGGATCGTCATCAACGCCGGCAGGCCGCCGATGACAAGCCGACGGTGACGCTCGAGCCGCCGCGCGACCCTGATCACGTCAGCAGCTTCCTCAACATCCGCGCCGCCGGCATCCACGCCGTCTACGAGCAGTGGCGCGCCCGGGGGGCCGAGTTCCTGACACCGCCGACAGGCCGGCGTCATGAGCTCCGCTGCTACATGCGCGACCCTGGCGGCAGCACGGCGAACTGGTCAACCTCCCCGGCGCGATCCTCGCCGCCGGCGCGACCGCCGGACTGATCCCGGCCGAGCGGTGCGTGGCCCTGCTCGCCGGCCTGCGGGGCCAGCGGCTGATCCCGCGCCTGTCGTTCTTCCGGCTGGACAACATCCGCAAGGCCTGCGCCCGCGGCGAGCCCTGGCACCTCATCGTCCACGAGGACGTCCTGGTCTTCCGCGCTCCCGGGAAGTCTCCGGGTTCGCGCGAACTCAAGGGTCCACGGCGCGAACTCAAGGGCCCAAGACAGCGATTGGGCCAATGCCGGACCAGGAGGTTCCGGGGAACTGGGGGAGCCTGCCTGATGCGGCGATCAGGGCGGCCTGCGCTGCCACCTGCGGGCTCCGCCCGGAAGGTGGCATCAACGGCCGGGAGGGGCCGGATGCCGCGCCGGTTCTCGGCTCGCCCGCCCATCTCAATGGATCATTTGACCGCGCGGACGGGCGCGCAGGGCAAACGCACGCGGCATGCTGGATGCTGACGCGGTGTGATGCCAGGCCAGGGAGGCGTGGGATGCGGTTGCGTGACGTGGAACTGGGCGATGTCGGGGCCTATGTCCGGATGCGCTGCGACCCGGTCATGATGGTTGAGCTCGGCGGCCCGCTGCCCCGCGAGGACACGGCGGCGAAAGTCGCCCGCGATGCCCAGCAGGCTGCCGCGGATGCCGCATGGATCAAGATGATCATTCCTGACCAGAGCGCGCCTGGAGTGGTCGCCGGCTCGGTGGCGCTGTGGTCACATGAGGACGCGGGGACTGCGATGTCGGAGATCGGCTGGATGGTCCTGCCGGAATTCCAGGGACGCGGGATCGCCAAGACGGCGGTCCGCATGCTGCTTGAGCTCGCGGGCGAGCAGGATCGCTGGGGGCTGGTGCACGCGTTCCCGGCGGTCACGAATGCCGCTTCCAACGCTGTCTGCCGGTCGGCCGGATTCAGATTCGCAGGAGAACAGGACACGACCTTCGCAGGGCGCGTGTTCCGCACGAATCACTGGGTGATCAATCCCGCCACGGATCTGACTACCGCGAACGTCCGACTATCGTCGCGATGAAGCGCTCTCAACAGCAGAAGCGGGCGCTAGGGGAAATGCTCCAGATTCGCACGAGTGAATCCAGCGGAATGCTTACTTCGGTGCGCCCGGCCGTGGCTGCTGTTTCGCTTCTTCCGCACCGTGGCGGTCCCCAACCTCGGCCGCGTCGGCCAGGACCTGCCGGCCATGAAACGAACTCGCCGCCAGCAGCCTCGAGTGGTAGGCGCTGCGCCCCGTGATGATCAACCTCGGCCACCGGGGCAGCCGAATACGGTCGCGAAACACCACCTCAGCTGCTCCCGCCGCCGCACCAGGGCAAGATATGCGCGTTGCTGCCCAGCGCGGTCGTGATCCCTCCCAGCCCGCTGTCCCGCGTCACGCTGCGCCCGAGGCAGGCCGCCGGCTGATCGATCACCGACGCGTCGGCGGCAGCCGATTGCGGCGGCCCAGATGGGCTCCGTCCTGCTGGATTGCCGCCCAGCGTACGGCGGCTGAACGCTAGCTCCAGCTCTGCCAGGCCGTGGGGGAGCCGGCACGCTGGCCGGTTTAGGTATTCGGTTGCCGTTTGCGCTGGTAGTGCCTGGCGGTCTTGGCCGCGTTACCGCAGGTTGCCATGTCGCACCAGCGTCGCTGGCCGCCTTTGGAGTGGTCGATGAACAGCCAGCCGCAGCGCGGGCCCGGGCAGATGCGGGTGCGCGCGAGCGGCAGGGCCCGGAGTAGCTCGACGGACCGCAGGGCCAGTTCGTGATTGAGGTACGCGAGCCCGGATGTCTCGACCATGAGCTGCACCCGCGCGGTTCCGGCCACGAAAGTAAGCTCGGCATCCCTGACTGCGTCCTTCCAGGCCTGGTCAATGCGCCGCAGCCCGTCCGCCGGCGGCGGATCGTTCCTGATGACCGCGCTGGCCACGTCGTACAGCGCTTCGCGGAGTTCCCGGGTGGCGTGCAGCGCGGCCGTCGCGGCATCGGGCGCGTCGGCGCTGAGCGGGCGCAGCGCGTGCAGCGCGCCGGGATCGAACTCGCCGGTCAGGCTCGCCCATTGCAAGAGTCCCGGGTACCCGGTGAGCCAGTCGAACTGGCTCGGCATTGCGGGCGGTGACCGTGTTCACCAGGTCCAGCGCGAGGTGGCCGGCGATGAGGTCACGGGGCTGGAACGTGTGTTCCTGGATCAATCCAACCTCTAAAACGTTGTTATCTGGTTGACGAATTCGCCAACCGGTGTAAGCATCTTAACCGGTTGACAGGCCAGTGACGGATGCCGGCAACCCGGAGGAGGCGCGTGATGGGATCGCTTTCGGCGGCTGGCGGTGACGCTGCGGAGGCCCGCGCCGGAGTGCCCCCTGCTGGGCTTGTCGAGGTGGTGGCGGCACCGTCGAACCTCGGTCTGCGGCCGCCCGCGCCCGGTCACGAGCCTGGCGTGTGGCGGGCGCCGGGCGTGCTGCTGTCGCAGGGCCTCGGTCGCCCCTCGACGCCGCCCGGATCGTTGAGCTTCCCCGCCCCAGGTACGACTTCGGGGAGCAGCCCGGGGCCCGGATCAGCAATGGGACCGCGATCCGCGAACATGCCCTGAGGCTCGCGGACGCGGTCGCTGCCACGCTCGCCGCGTCGCGGTTCGTGGTCGTTGCCGGCGGGGACTGCAGCATCCTGCTCGGCTGCCTGGCTGGTGCGCGGCAGGGCGGGCGCTGCGGCCTGGTGCACGTGGACGGCCACCGCGACTTCTTCCATCCCGGCAACTACGACGCCGGGTCCCGCCTGGGCTCGGCGGCTGGCATGGACCTCGCGCTGGCCACTGGACGCGGCGAGCTCCTGCTCACCCACTGGCCCGTGGCGGGCAGTCCGCTGGTGACCGACGACGATGTGATCCAGATCGGCGACCGGGAACCGGCGGAGACCGGGTATGGGCCGCCGGACCCGCCGATGGCCGGGCTGACCCTTCAGGATGTCCTGCGGGCCGGCATCGCCGAGGCAGCCCATCGCATGATCGGGCACCTGAGGCACCGGGGTCTTGACCGGGCCTGGCTGCATGTCGATCTCGACGTGCTGGACCAGACCGTGCTGCCCGCGGTGGATACGCCGGGCTCGCCGGGTCTCACCTTCGGCCAGCTCGGCCAGCTCCTGGCCCGCCTTATCGGCACCGGCCGCGTAGTCGGTCTCGACGTCACGATCTGCGACCCGGAACTGGATCCCGCCGGCGAGTACGCGCCGCAGATCGTCGACTGCCTCGCCTCCGCGCTCACGGCGCTCACCTCCCCGGCAGCCGGTAAGGCGGGCACATGATCACTCTCCTGGCGGACCGCCCAGCCGCGGCGCACGCCGCAGCTCGAGCAGTTCGGCCGCCTCGCCGGACTGTGGGGCATCCACATCACCTACTATCCGCCCGACGGATCACCGGTCTCCCACGCCACCGGGACATGGGAATTCGGCTACGCCCTGGACGGGCGCGCTGTCATCGACGTGTGGCAGGTACCGGGCCGCGACACACTCGCCGGCGCTCCGCGGGCCGCCGGTCAGGAATGCGGCCTGTGCGTCCGGATCTGGGACCCGGGCCTGCAACTGTGGCGCTTCACCTTCCACGGCACCGCGCACGGCCATCTCATCCACATGTACGCCCGCGAGATCGACGACGAGATCGTCATGGAACAGGCCCAGGGTGGTGACCTCATCCGCTGGATCTTCTCCGACATCCAGCCGGAATCGTTTCGCTGGCGCAGCCAGCGCTCGACCGACGGTGGCGCAAGCTGGCGACTGGAACAGCAGGTACGGGCGGCCCGCGACGCCATGCCGGCCTCAGCAGGTGACCTGCCTTCGCTCGACGCCGTCTGATCACCACTAGGGCTGATCAGGCCGACCTGCGGGGCCCGGCGGGGCCCAGACTCTGGCGCCGTGCCGTGAGTCTGGCGATATCGGGTCGTCGCAGGGCGTTCAGCGGGCGGTACCCGCCTGGCCGGCCGCACTGCCCTCGCGGGGTTGAGTCTGACAGCTTTCTGCGCGGATCGGGGCCGCGGGCGGTCCAGGACGGCAGTGGGACAATGAGCTGCAGCTGGACTCAGCTGGACTTGATGGGACATGATCCAAAACCTGCGGCGCGCACCAGGCATACTCCGGGACTACGGACGCCACGCGGACAGATCGCGGTATTCACGCGGCGGAAAATTGGGGAACGGCAGGTCAGTGGCTATTGCGATGGCCGGGATCGGCTCACTGATGCGATGAAGGAGCGGGCCTCCACAGCAGAAGGTCACGCGGTGCTGGCGAAGCTCGGCATCCCGGTCACCTGCACCGACATCTTCGGGGTGTGGGGGAACACCTGGCTGGATGGCCTGGAGCTGCCGCAGCCGTATGCGGGGAAGGTGGCTTCGCTGCGCGCGCTCGCCACTGAGCTGACCGCCGAGATCACTGTGCTCGAGGCGGTCATCGCAGACCTGCTGGCCTGCCACGACGGCTACCACGCCATCCGGGCCCTGCCCGGCATCGGGCCGGTGCTGGCGGCGGTGATCGTGGCCGAGATCGGCGACATCACCCGGTTCGCCAGCCCGGCGCGGCTGTGCTCGTGGGCCGGGCTGACCCCACGGCACCGCGAGTCCGATACCAAGGTCAGCCGTGGCCACATCACGAAACAGGGGTCGCCGATCGTGCGCTGGGCGCTGGTCGAGGCGATCCAGCACGTGCCCGCCGGCCATCCGCTGCGCCGGCGGAAGGAAGACATCCTCGCCCGCCGTGGTGACCAGGCTAAGAACATCGCCAAAATTGCCGTGGCCCGCCAGCTGCTCACCTGGGTCTTCTACGCGATGCGCGACGGCCAGGTCCGCGACCTGGCCATCAGCTCGCAGAAGGCGGCGTGAGCAGGCCCGGACGCGGGCAGCGCGTGATCGCTGGTTTTACTGGCCACCACCGGTGGCCCGGCCGCCTGTCTGATTGATCCCGCTGCCCGCACGCGCACCGCCCCATGCCCCCGCGGCCACCAGCCGCGGGCACCCCCGAAGGGATGAACGCAGCCGCGAGCCTGCCCAGGACACGAACTGCACACGGGGCGCGCCGACCCCACATACCCCCGATAGCCGTTCCCGGCCTGGTCCAGTATGAGCCGGGAGGAGGACCGGCCTCCAGGTCGTTCGTCCAGCCGGGCGCTCCACCTGGACCCCGGCCCTCCTCCCGGCCTGCCCAAACCCGGCCCGGAAACACCCCAAAAACGGGCACAACCGCCCCTTGACCCCGGCCCGCTCCTTCAGGGATGTAAAACCGCTCACTTTTGGGCCTGTGCTCCTGCTCTATCCCTTCGAATGTCTGCTCTATGGTCTGAGCATGCGGAATGATAGTTGCCCCAAGATCATTTTGGGGGGCAGTTTGGGGGGCAAAACGCAGCCTGTGGGAGCTGATCTGGGCTCGTCTCCGCTAGCGTGAGCAAGTGTTCTGCCTGCTCAGAGCCTCTACGGCGCTTACAGGGACCGTCTGGTGGTCCATGGTAAGGAGAAGGTCTACGGTTCGATTCCGTAAGGGGGCTCAGCTCGGACTGATTTTTCGTATATGTGTCCGGGAGGCGTGGAGCCGGAAACTGCCCCCGGGGGGGCAGTTTCCGGCAGGCAGCGAGCCTAGAGCAGGGTCCATGACCTGCACTGCGGGTCCACCGGGCGGCAGGAGAGCGGTTCCGGGTTCGGGAAGCGCTCCTGCCGGGCGATCGACGAGCCGCAATATTGCGGTACCGCGGCCACGAGGGACAGACCAGAAGAACTGAGCGGATGCGGCGTCGGCCTCGGTGCCTTCCTTGGTGAACGCCACGGCGATCGCCCGGCCGATGCCCGAGTCGCCGCCGGTGACCAGCGCGTGTTTCCCGGCCAGCAGGCCGCGGCCCTCGTAGCCACGCATCTCATCACGCGGCCGCGGGCCCATCTCGCCGGTCCGGCCGCGCGGCTACCCGGAGGCCGGGCAGCGAAACGGCCAGACGGCCCGGCGAATCTGGCCGGGACGGTTTACCCCCGTCCTGTCGGGAAGCGGCGGTACCCCGGGAACGCGAAGGCCAATCGCGGACCGGAGACGACCCGCCGCGATGAGCGGCAGAGGAGGAACCATGCCGAGTGTGTTCGACGTACTGGGCCAGGACCATCAAGAGGTCAAGAGGATGCTGTCCGAGCTCGAGACGGGCCCGACCGCGGCTACCGGTGCCAGCGACAATCACTTGATGCTGCGCAAGAAGATGGTCGAGGAACTGATCATCGAGGAGTCCAAGCATGAGGCGCTGGAGGAGATGTACTTCTGGCCGGCCGTGCGGGACCACCTCCCCGACGGTGACCGGCTCGCCGACACCGCCACCGGTCAGGAGCAGGAAGGCAAGCAGGTCCTGGACCGGCTGGACAAGCTGAACGCGGACCAGCCCGAGTTCGAGGAACTGGTGTTCCGGTTCATCAACGCGGGCCGAGAGCACATCGCCTACGAGGAGACCCAGGTGTGGCCGCTGCTGCGCGGGACCCTCACTGAGGACGAGGCCGTCAGCATCGGCGACAAGATCGCCGCAGGCAAGAAGACCGCCCCGACCCGCCCGCACCCGAACACGCCGCCGTCACCGGGCGTGCTCAAGGGTGCCGGGCCTGTGGTAGGGGCGGCCGACCGGCTCCGCGATGCGGCATCCGGCCGGGGGGACTGAGACGGCGGCTCGCCGAACCACATACCCGAGGAACCCCTGAAAGGAGGAAACGTGACTACGAGCGAGACCGGCCAGGTCACCGGCACGGCGGACAAGGATTACAACATCATCTGGTACACCGAGCACTGCCTGGACAACACGCTGCGGCTGGAGACCTTTATCCAGGACGCCGAGCGGAACGGTGACTCCGAACTCGCGGAGTTCTTCCGCAAGGCCCAGGCCGACAGCCGTAAGGGCGCCGAGATGGGCAAGAAGCTGCTGCGCTCACGGCTCGCAGGCTAGCCGGTAACCGCAGGCCGGCCGGGCCGGCGGGGGTCCCCCCGGCCCGGCCGGGGACGCCGCGTTTCGCCGGCCGCGTTACGGGCAGCGCCAGGCACTCCAGCCAGAGCAGCGCGAGCAGAAGGCGGTCAGCGGAGGAAGGCGGTTACCTGGCACGGCAAGCGGGATGTCCGGGTGGAACAGGTTCCCGATCCGGGTGATCAAGGAGGCCCAGGTGGCGGCCGGCCGGGTCATGGCCGAGACCACGAAGGCGAAGATGCAGGCGAGCCAAACCGAGCCTGGCAGCGGGCAGCCTGGCTGACCGGCCCGACGCGAAGCCGACGCCCCCGGTCAGCCAGCTCAGCCGCTCATCGGAGATGCGGGAACACCGGTCCGATCGGCTACTGGGATCACGTTCAAGCTTCCCCAGGCGGGTAGCAGCGGGGCCGCCATCTGAGATGCCTGCCGTGGCCACCGCGAGCTAACCAGCCGGCCAGGCGCTGACTGGCTCCGGTGCCCTGACCGCTCGGTAACCGCGGCGCAGGTCCGGGTGCGCGGTTTCTACGGCCCGAGCCCGACTGGCATCACACCACCACGAGCCCTGTCTGAGGCCCTCAGCTGGATCGCTGCACGGAAAGCTCTTACTGCCTTTCGGCGTCCTGCCTTGCACCTAGGAAGTGGAGGTGCTGGCGGGCACACCCCACGGTCACTGCTCTTGCCCGTCCGATGTGCCTGCAGCTCGTGACTCGCATGATCTCCGCAGCCAGGGTAATTCCTGGCTGAGGACGGAGAGGAGTCAGGTTAGATGGCCGATCGGGATCCGCTGGTCAGCCGGCTGGCGCACGCGGTCAAGGAGTTCGGTGAGAGCCGCCCGATGACCTGGCGGGTGTGCCATGCGTTCAGGGACGTGGTTGGCGCTGATGGCGCGTCCATTACCTTCGAAAACTCGTCGATGGCCCGGGTGACCATATGCGCGACCGACCAGTCCGCTGAGTTGCTGGAGGATTTGCAGGACGTCCTGCAGGAGGGACCATGCCAGGCTGCGTTCAAGTCCGGGATGCCCACGCAAACGCGCGTTGATCGTGAAGCGGCCATGCGATGGCCGCAGTTCATCCCGGCGGCCGAGGAGGCGGTCGGTCCGGACGCGGTCTTGTGGGCGATCCCTATGCGGTCTGAGGACGTGGTGATTGGGGCGATCAGCTTGTACCGGCGGCTACCGGGCCCGCTGGCTGTGACGGCCGGTGATGCACAAGTCCTGGCGGATGCGGTAGGGGACATGCTCGTGGAAGATCCGATGGCCTATGCGGCGGTCGGCCAACTCGCAGCTGAAGGCTGGTCTTCCCGGTCTGTCGTGCACCTGGCTGCAGGAATGGTAGCCGGGCAGCTGCGGATCAGCGCCGGGGATGCACTGGCGGTCCTGCGCTCGTACGCGTTCGCCAGCGACGCCCAGCTGCGGGAGGTGGCCAGGGATGTCGTGGAGCGGAGGCTGGACCTGTCCGCCAGCTAGCCCCAGTGCAGTTCGGGTCGCTCTCACCGGAGGCCGGCTCCGCCAGGCGCGATGGAGGCGGCGAGGCCTCAGCGGCTTACCGAACGCTCACTGAGTGGTGCTTGGTCTTTCCGTCGCCCTCTTCGGCCCTCATGCGAGTGCGATACCGTCGCGTCCAATCGGAAACTGGCGGATGGGGGGATCGTGATGGCTTGCCCGGGTTTTGATAACCGACATTGTCCGCTTGATCGAATCATCATCCTTGAGATAGCTCAGCAGTAGGACGTTGTCGGACAGCGGCGAAACGGCATCATCCGAGACGTGCTCGGCGCCGAGGAGATCTGGTATCTCGAAGGTCATCACGATGCTGACGCGTTGTCTGACGAAGCGTTGCATGAGCGATATTCGGTTCATTCAGGGGTCAGCCGAAGCCGGCCGCAACCCGCTCGAGCTGCGTCTCATTCTCCTGGAGGGTGGCAATGACTCCAGGTTCGCCCTGGCGCGCGCCGTTAAAAACGGCGGAGGCCGCCTGCCTGCCTTCGACCCGCAGCTGTACACGCTACGCCACGCCATCGAGCGCGGCATAAACCGGCTCAAATGCAACGCGCCGTCGCCACCCGCTACGAAGCCACTGTGCATGTCGCCGCCATCAACGAGTGGCTCCCGCACCGCTTATGAAACACGCCCTAGTCAGGTCGTAGCGGCGGGCGGCCTTTGAGCCGGTTCATTCCTTCGTGCCCGCGGTGCCAGTCTCCGGGCAGGTGCAAGGTGATGTGCCCGCGGCCGTGGCAGCGGTGCAGGCGGCGACGCCGATGAGGTCGTGGCGCAGAGTGGCGCCGCGGGCTTTGGCGCTGGCGAGGCTAGCCAGGGATCCGGCGGCGCGTACCGAAGCAAGGTGCGCGAGGGCCGTCGGTCTAGTCGGCTAGGGCCTGCTTGGCCTGGGCGTGGCCACGGTGATGCTCCTCAGCCTGAATCTGCTGAATGGCGAGTCGGTGAACACGGCGTGGTACCGCCAGGCGGTGAACAGCTTGCCCTGACCAGGAGCGGGCTTCGCGGTCGGGGACGCGGCGGACGATGAGGCGGGTAGTGATGGCCCGGCCCTTACGGGAAGTGAAGGTCGTCTATTCTCCCCGGCGACCTGGGCGTCGCAGGGTCAGCAGCCGGCCCGCGAGCGCGGGTGTGAGCTGCCTGTTGCCGGGCAGGTGGGCGGGCATGACTTTTCAGCCGCGTACCGCCATTGTGACCGCTTCTGATTCGGGAATGGGCCGGGCTGCGGCGGTCGCCCTGGCCGCCGCGGGCATGGATATCGGGGTGACCTGGCATAGTGACGAAGCCGGCGCGCAGGACACCGCGGCGGAGGTCCGGGCAGCGGGTGTCAAGGCAGAGGTAGCGCACCTGGACACCTCGGAGCTGTCCAGGTGCGGGGACATCGTTGATGAGCTGGCCGAACGCCTCGGCGGTGTGGATGTCTTCGTAAATAACGCGGGAACCGGGTCGGCCGCCCCGGCCCTGGACATGTCGATCGAGCAGTGGCGGCACGTCGTGGCGACCGACCTCGACGGTGCTTTCGTGTGCCTTCAGCGTGCTGCCCGCCGGATGGTCTCGGCCGGGAACGGCGGCCGGCTCATCGCCGTTACCAGCGTGCACGAACATCAGCCGCGCGTCGGATCAGCGGCTTACGACGCTGCCAAGCACGGTCTCGGCGGACTGGTGAAGACCCTCGCGCTGGAACTTGGCCAGCATGGCATCACCGCGAACTGCGTGGCCCCGGGTGAGATTGCCACGCCCATGACCGGCCAGGAAGACCAGAACCCGCACAGCGAAGACCGGCCGGGAATACCGCTCGGCCGGCCCGGGGATGCCCGGGAGGTCGCCGCTGTTATCGCGTTCCTCGCCTCCTCGCAGGCTTCCTACGTCACCGGAGCAAGCTGGCCGGTTGACGGCGGGATGCTCCAGATGGGACCCCAGGCCGGATCACACCTGACCACCAACGACTGGCGGACCATCTGACCGGCACCCGGCCCCACCTGGCCGAAACAGAAATCTAGATCGCGCCGCCGCGCAATGGCAGATGCTTGCTGCAGAAAACCAGGACGTACGCCTTGTGGTGGGGTGCGCTCAGCGGCGTCGGCAGTGGGTGGGAACGGTAGCCCTTTACCGCCTGGCTGTCGCCCGGATGAGCGTCGTCGCGCCGCTGTCAGCGGTGCTGAGCGCCGCGCGGTCTGCCCTGGCCGGGCTGCGGCTCGGCGAGCACCTTAAGGTGCTCGCGTGGGCAGGGATCGTCGATCTCCAGGCCGGGAGTGGAATCCCAGCCAAGGATCTGCAGAAGATTTTCAGCTCTGCCGGGGGCTGATGCAAGATGACACGCCTGCCGCGCTGATCGGGGTATTGGCGGCTGGAATGGCTGAGCAGGACGAGGGCCCGCAAGCATGCGACGTCACAGAAGTCCACGCTTGCCAGGTCGATATGGATATCTGCGGGCTCATCGGCGAAGCGGTCCAGCGCGGCGGCCAGGCGCAGCAGGTTCCCGGCATAGTCAATCCGCAGCGCCCCGCCGCCGGCAACGATCTGGCCCATCGCGGATGCTGCGGCAGGGGCCCGGGTCACCCTCTGATCGGCAGGGCCGGGACGGTTTGCCGTCACTGCCGGGCTGGGCGTACTGCCCGCCGCCGGACCCAGGTCCGCGGGAGGCGCTGAAGAGCGCGGGTCAGAGGCATCCACAACTCACTCCAGGGCACGAGTAAGAAGTTGCGGACACGTCTCAGGACCCGGGCAACGGGTGACGCTGCCTGATGAGCTGATTATCCATCACGATCCCCGGTGCTGCCATAGGCCGCTCCGGGCCAGGTCAGGTCAGCTGGGGGGTCGAACGGCGGCGGCTGGGTGCCTTGCCGGTGACCCTGCTCACCACATTCTCAGCCACCTGCCGGAGCTTGATGTTGCGGTTCTGCGACACCGCCCCGCAAGCCGGGCAACGGAGCGCGGCCAGCTGCCGACCGGATAGTGCAGGTCCTCGGTGCGATGGCCCTCTCCTATGAGCTGGACCCGGTGGCAGGAGCACTAGCGTCCCTGACCAGCATCGGTCAGCCACCGCAGCAGGCTGCGGCTGAGTTCGGACTCGATGATGGCTGTCAAGCCCGGCCGACCGCCGCCCCGGCGGCGGCGGCGGCGCACTGAAGCGTTCCCGCTTAGTGGTTGCGGAGCGCCTTGACAAGTTCCGCCTTGCTCATCGTGGAGCGCCCCTTGATGCCAATCTCCCTGGCCCGCTTGACCAGGTCCTGCCTGCTCCAGTCGGCATAGGACGGGCTCTTGCCGCCCTTGCGGCCAACCGCGCTCTTCGAGCTGCCCGCCGCGGCGTTGGCGATACGGGCGGACTTCTCCTTGCTCTCGCCCTTCTTCCGCAGCTCCCGGTAGGTTTTCTCATCCTTGATCTGCGCTCGTGGCATGGGTTTCCTCCTCGGTTCCGGGTTTCTCTGCCCGCTGTGTATGTTCGAAACCAAGAGCGCCTGCTTCAGCGCAGGTCAGCGATGCTGAGCCCAGTCTTGTACGGCCAAGAGGGCGTCTTGCCGGACTTCTTTCCAGTCGGCGTCTTCGCGCATCGACCGGCGCTCGGCCGGAAGCCCGAGTTCGGTGTAGAAGGCAAGGTCCTGGAAGTCGTATCCCGCCAGGTCGCGGCTCGTCGCCGCGAACACGACCCTGGGGACCGATGCCCAGTAGCAGGCGCCCAGGCACATCGGGCACGGCTCACTGCTGCTGTACAGCACGCAGTCCTCGAACACATGACGGCCCAGCGCACGGCCGGCCGCGCGCAGCGCCATGATCTCCGCGTGCGCGCTGGGATCCCGCAGCTCCACCACCTGGTTAAATCCCCGCCCGAGGACCTTGCCCTGACCCACCAGGACAGCCCCGAACGGCCACCTCCGCCGATCATCACGGTAACTCCGCGACAGCTCCACGGCCATCCGCAGGTACCTTCGGTCGTCATCATCAAGGTTTCCGGACATGGCAGCTCGCTCCGAATCACCACAGCAACCTCGGCAGAAACCTCCGGTACCCCGGCGAGGTCCTGCTATCCGCTGACCGCCCAACGTGACCTCGGCTCACGCTGCCCGATTCCCGTTCTTCGGGGCCACCGAGACCCGGCTGTCTGAGCGGTTCGCCCGTGAAGCGACCGTCGCGGTCGGCATCGCGGCGCCCGGCTCGCCGCCCAAGCAGTGCTGACCGATCAGCTGCGCCTCGCTGGCATCGCGGACAGTCATCGACCGGGTTCTTGGCGTGGTCATGGCTCAGCAGCGGCGCACGGCCCACCGAAGCCTTCGACATCCTTGGCACGGACAGGCACGATCTCCAGCGCGTTCGTGGCCGGCCGGGCGGCCGGCAGCCACACGACGACCGCGAGCACGCCGCCCGCGGTCACCCAGCGGAAGCCGCAGCGGGCATTCGGGCAACCCAGTATGGGAGCGCGAACCTCACGCTGACCATGGCCAGCAGCACCGATCACTTGGCGACGTGCCGGGCGGTGACGGAGCCGTCGCGCTGGACGTCCGGCTAAGAAGAGACTGACCTGTCCGAACGTGCCACAGGCCTCAGCCCAGCCGCCCACGACGCGTGCGCTGCGGGCACGTCCCTAAGAGCACAAAGTCCGCAAGGCCCCAGCTCAGCCGCTAGCAGGGCACTTAGCTGTCTTTGCCCGGTAGGACCTCCTTGGCCTTGGCCTTCAGGCCTTCCTTGACGATGCCCAGGCTGTTCGGGTCGCCGTGCAGCAGTGCCTTGGCGAGGTCCTTGGCCTGCTCGAAGGTGGCGTGCGGCGGGATGGGCGGCACGTCGGGGTCGGTCCTGAAATCGAGCACCGTCGGCCGGTCGGCGGCGAGGGCCTGGTCCCAGGCCGGGCCGACCTGCTCGGGTTTGTCGGCGGCGATGCCGCCCAGCCCCAGGCTGCGGGCGAAGCCCTCGTAGGAGACGTCGGGCAGCCGCTGCGACTCGGTGAACTTCGGCGCCCCCTCCATCGCCCGCATCTCCCAGGTGACCTGGTTGAGGTCGTTGTTGTGCAGCACGGCGATGATCAGCCGGGCGTCGGACCACTGCTCCCAGTAGTGCTTTACCGTGATCAGCTCGGCCAGGCCGTTCATCTGCATGGCCCCGTCCCCGGCGAAGACGATGACCGGCCGGTCCGGGTGGCCGAACTTCGCGCCGATGCCGTACGGGACGCCGGGTCCCATGGTGGCCAGGTTGCCGGACAGCGAGCCGCGCACGTCGCCGCGGAACTTCAGCTGGCGGGCGTACCAGTTGGCCGATGAACCGGAGTCCGCGGTGACGATCGCGTTCTCCGGCAGCCGGGAGGACAGCTCATGGAACAGCAGCATCGGGTTGACAGGGTCCGCCGTGACCTCAGCCTCAGCCTCCATTGACCGCCACCACTTGGCCACGTTACCTTCGATTCCCTCGCGCCAGGAGCGGTCCTCCTTGCGCCGCAGGTGCGGGAGCAGGGCGCGCAAGGTGGCGGCGGAGTCCCCGACAAGGTTGAGCTCATAGGGGTAGCGCATGCCGATCATCTTGCCGTCGATGTCGATCTGCACGGCGCGGGCCTGGTCGAAGGCCGGCATGAACTGCGTGTAGGGGAAGCTGGAGCCGACGGTGAGCAGCGTGTCGCAGTTCATCATCATCTCATAGCTCGGCCGGGTGCCGAGCAGGCCGATCGACCCGGTCACGTACGGCAGCTCGTCGGACAGCACGTCCTTGCCCAGCAGGGCCTTGGCCACGCCGGCCCGAGCAGGTCGGCGACCTGCTCGAGCTCGGCCCGGGCGCCGCGTGCGCCCTGCCCGGCCAGGATGGCCACCTTGCCGCCGGCGTTGAGGATCTCGGCCGCCTTCACGATCCCCTGTTCCCCGGGCGTGCTGCCCGCCCAGTCCACGCCGAGGGACGACGGGACCATCTTGAACGCGTGGGACGGCGCGGAGTACTCCAGCTCCTGCACGTCGGAGGGGATGATGATGGCGGTGGGGGCCCGCTCGGCCAGCGCGGTCCTGATCGCCCGGTCCAGCACGTTGGGCAGCTGCTCGGGCACCGTGACCATCTGCACATAGTCGCTGGCGACGTCCTTGAACAGCGACAGCAGGTTGACTTCCTGCTGGTAGGAACCGCCCATGGCGCTGCGGCTGGTCTGCCCGACAATAGCGACCACCGGAACGTGGTCCAGCTTGGCGTCGTACAGGCCGTTGAGCAGGTGGATGGCCCCCGGCCCAGACGTCGCTGTGCACACCCCGACCCGACCGGTGAACTTGGCGTACCCGACCGCCTCGAAGGCGGCCATCTCCTCATGCCGGGCCTGGACGAACTGGGGCTTGTTGTCTGCCCGGCCCCAGGCCGCGAGTATGCCGTTGATCCCGTCGCCCGGGTAGCCGAACACATGCCGCACGTTCCAGGCACGCAGCCGCTCCAGCAAGTAATCACCAACTGTAGGTGCCATCTTCGATCCTCCGTGAGCTACCGGTAGGTCAGACGGTACGGTCAGCTGATGCCGCGCTCTGGCGCGTGCCGCGCAGTCCCGCGGTCTTCTTCAGTCATCGCAGAACCCCGAACCGGGTCGCCTGACAGGTACCGTGCTGGTCACCGCTCCGCTCTACCCAGGACGGACATGCCAAACCACGGCTGCCGTCAATGCGCCGACTTCCGTCACGACCGCCGGACGGCCGGCTGACGAGGGGACAGGCGACCGCCCACTGGTACGAGGATCCGGCTCACCTGCGCGTTCGGTCTGCGTACCCGGACCTCACGGTTCCGGCGGCATGCGGGCAGACCCCGCATGCCGGCCTCTCCCCGGGGTAGCCGCGTGATCGCGAGCGGCGCGGCGAGCGGGAGGCACAGACATGGATGACGGTCAGCTGGAACGTGATCTTGCCGGTGCGGTGGACGGCGAGGTGCGGTTCGACGCCGGCACGCGGGCCGCTTACTCCACCGACGCGTCGAACTTCCGGCAGGTTCCGCTCGGGGTGGTGCTGCCCCGCACGGTCGACGCGGCCGTGGCGGCGGTCGCGGCCTGCCGCAGGCACGGCGCCCCTCTGCTATCCCGGGGCGGCGGCACCAGCCTGGCCGGCCAGTGCACGAACACGGCGGTCGTCATCGACTGGGCCAAGTACTGCCACCGCGTCGCGGACATCGACACCGACGCGCGGACCTGCACGGTGGAACCGGGGATCGTGCTCGACGTGCTCAACAACGAGCATCTCAAACCGCACGGCCTGCGGTTCGGCCCGGAGCCCGCCACGCACATGAACTGCACGCTCGGCGGCATGATCGGCAACAACTCCTGCGGCGCGACCGCCCAGCGCACCGGCAAGGTCGTCAACAACATCGCGGCCCTCGAGGTGCTGCTCTATGACGGCACCCGGTTCTGGTGCGGGCCGGTCAGCGACGAGGAGTACGCTGTGATCGAGCGCCGCGGCGACCGCCAGGCCAGCATCTACCGCCAGCTCCGCCAGCTGCGCGACACCTACGGGGCCCAGGTCCGGGCCACCTACCCGGACATCCCGCGCCGGGTCTCCGGCTACAACCTCGACTCCCTGCTGCCCGAGCACGGGTTCGACATCGCCGGGCTGCTCGTCGGCAGTGAATCCACGCTGGTCACCGTGCTGCACGCCAAACTCAAGCTGGTCGACGTGCTGCCGGAAAGGTCGCTCGTCGTCCTCGGCTACCCCAGCGTCGACCGGGCGGCGGACGCGGTCCCGCGCATCCTGGACTGCGAACGCCAGCCGATTGCCCTGGAGGGCCTGGACCACCGCCTCATCACCGACCAGCAGCTCCATCACTGGAACGCCCAGGCCCTGCACGAACTCCCCGCGGGCACCGCGTACCTCATGGTCCAGTTCGGTGGCCATACCCGCGACGAGGTGGACCGGTCCGCCGAGGACATGCTCGCCGCCCTGCACGACACCGAGCATGAGCCCGACGTCTCCTTCTACGACGATCCCGCCCGCGAGGACGAGTTGTGGGCGGTCCGCGAGGCCGGCCTGGGCGCGACTGCCCACGTGCCCGGCCACCGCGACACCTGGGAAGGCTGGGAAGACTCCGCCGTCCCCCCGGACCGGCTCGGGGACTACCTGCGGGACCTGAACAAGCTGTACGACGAGTTCGGCTACAGCGACGAAACCGGCCCGAGCCTGTACGGCCACTTCGGCCACGGCTGCGTGCACACCCGCATCCCCTTTGACCTCTACAGCACTGAAGGCGTGCAGAAGTACCGCAGGTTCATGGAGCGCGCCGCCGACCTGGTCGTCAGCTACGGCGGCTCGCTGTCCGGTGAGCATGGCGACGGCCAGTCCCGCGGCGAGCTGCTCAGCCGGATGTTCGGCGAAGAGCTAGTCGGGGCGTTCGGCGAGCTGAAGCACATCTTCGACCCCGGCGACAAGATGAACCCGGGCAAGGTTGTCCACCCAGCCGGGCTGGACGAGCACCTCAAGCTCGGCGGCGACTGGGCGCCCGCCACCCCGCAGGACCTGTTCTTCGGCTTCCCACACGACGGCGGCTCGTTCGCGCAGGCCGCCAACCGCTGCGTCGGCATCGGCAAGTGCCGCCACCACGACAACAACGGGGGCACGGTGATGTGCCCCTCCTACCAGGTCACCCTGGAGGAAGAGCACTCGACGCGGGGCCGAGCGCGGCTGCTGTTCGAGATGCTCAACGGCCACGGCGACTCCCTGGTGACCGACGGCTGGCGCAGCGAGGAGGTCAAGGATGCCCTCGACCTGTGCCTGGCCTGCAAGGGCTGCAAGAGCGACTGCCCGGCCAACGTCAACATGGCCACCTACAAGGCCGAGTTCCTCGCCCACCACTGGCAGGGCCGCCAGTGGCGCCGCCCCCGGTCTGACCTGGCCCTCGGCTGGCTGCCCTACACGGCCCGCGCGGTCTCCCGACTCGGACTGGCCCCCATCGCGAACGTGGCCATCCAGGTCCCGCTGCTGCGCAAGGCCGCCACCAGACTCGGCGGCCTCGAAGACCGCGAGGTGCCGCTGTTCGCCACGCAGACCCTCGTCAACTGGTTCAGATCCCGCGGCTCCCGCGGCGACGGCCACCTCGGCACCGTGCTGCTCTGGCCGGACTCGTTCACCAATTACTTCCATCCGCACGTCGGCCAGGCCGCGGTCGAGGTCCTCGAGTCGGCCGGCTGGCGCGTCGAGCTTCCCGCCGAGCCGGTCTGCTGCGGCCTGACCTGGATCTCCACCGGCCAGCTGGCCACCGCCAAGAAGATTCTCAAGAAGACCGTGGACACCCTGGCACCGCACGTCCGCGCCGGCGGCTACGTGGTCGGCCTGGAGCCGAGCTGCACCGCGGTGTTCCGTTCCGACGCGCCCGAGCTGTTCCCCGATGACCAGGACGTGCTCCGGCTCCGTGACCACACGCTGACCCTGGCTGAGCTCTTGACCGGGCACACCCCCGGCTACCACCCGCCGTCGGTCCGCCGGCCAGTGCTGGCCCAGGTGCACTGCCACCAGCACGCCGTCATGGGCTGGGACGCCGATGCCAGGCTGCTCAAGGCTGCCGGCGCGGACGCCGAGCACCTGGAAACCGGCTGCTGCGGAATGGCCGGCAACTTCGGCTTCCAGGCCGGACACGGCGAGGTCAGCCACGCCATCGCCGAACGGGCCCTGCTGCCGAAACTGCGCGTGGCCAGCCCAGGTGCGGTGGTCCTGGCTGATGGCTTCAGCTGCCGCACCCAGATCCACGAGCTCGACAGCGGCGGCCGCGACGCCATGCACCTGGCCGAACTCCTCGCTACCGCAGGCAACCTCGGCTACGAACGCCCCGAGCAGGCCGCCGCCCCGCGCCCCGCCCCTCCCGGCATTGCGGCGAAGGCGGCGGTCGTGCTCGGCGCCGCCACCGCGGCAGTGCTGGCAACGGCCGCTGCTGCGCTGCTTCGCAGGCGGCTCATCCGCCGGACCCGAGCCTGACGCCGCTGGACCGCGTCATGGCGCATGAGAACTCCACCGCGGCCGGCGGTTCCATGGTCGTCATCCAGGTAGCTGATCAGGTAGATGTCTGGCGCCGCTGCCGCTTGCCCGGCGTCAAACGCGCGCTGAAGACGCGGAGTAAGCCGCATGTAGCCGGTTAACCGGCCACCCATGCGCTACGGATACTTCCTTTCCTGCGAAGAGTACGAGCCCGCCAGCCTGGCCAGGCAGGCCAAGATGGCCGAGGAGGCAGGGTTCGACGCGCTGTGGATCTCCGACCACTATCACCCGTGGCTTGACGAACAGGGGCAGTCGGGCTTTGTCTGGTCCATCATCGGCGCGATCTCGCAGGTGACCAGCCTGCCGGTGACGACGGCGGTGACCTGTCCGACCACCCGGATCCACCCGGCGGTCATCGCTCAGGCGGCCGCCACCGCCAGCCTGCTGACTGGCGGCAAGTTCACCCTCGGGGTGGGCACCGGCGAGGCACTCAACGAGCACATAACCGGGGCGGCCTGGCCACCCGCGGCGCAGCGCCAGGAAATGCTCGAGGAGGCGGTGACGATCATTGCCGAGCTGTTCACCGGCGAGCAGCTCACCCACCGCGGCAAGTACTACGAGGTCGATACCACCCGCTTGTACTCGGTGCCGGCGGTGCCGCCGCCCATCTACGTGTCCGGGTTCGGCGAGAGTTCGGCACTTCGAACATGTCAGCCAGCTGGTCACCGAAGACCTGCTGGAAGCCCCCTGCGGACCTGACCCGCAGCCCTACCTCGACGCCATCCGGTCCTACAAGCACGCCGGCTTCGACGAGGTGTACCTGCAGCAGGTCGGCGGCAGGCTCGACGGCACCTTCGAGTTCTTCGCCACCCAGATCCTGCCGCGCCTGCGGGAGGGCTAGCCGGTTTGGCCCTCGGGACCTGGGTAATCGCACGTGCATGCAATTCACACAACGTAAGTCAGGACCGCACTCGCGCCGCTCCACCTGGACGGTGGCCAAATCCGTCGGCCTCGGAGCCGCCGCCGGTGCGGCGGCTGCGGCCGCCGCGCTGCTCGGCCCGAAGGCGCTGACGAGCGCCAAGGCCGGGAAAGGCCACCCGCTCAAGCACCGCGTGCTCGACCTCGCCTCCGGCGCGCTTCAGCGGAAGTATCCCGTGGAGGCCATAAGTACCTACCTGAACGGCTTCCACATATACGCCGACGACATGGGCCGCCAGGTGGAGGCGTCGCACTTCTGCATCCACCTGCGCCATGACCTGCACCAGTGCGTGATCTTCGACCGCAACGCACCCGGTGCCCGGCTGATCGGGATTGAGTACATCATCAGCGAGGAACGGTTCCGCGGCCTGCCAGACGACGAGAAGCGGCTCTGGCACAGCCACCACTACGAGGTCAAGTCAGGCATCCTGGTCGCCCCGGGGATCCCTGACCTGGCGGAGCACGCCTACTTCGAAGACCTGGTATCGACCTACGGCAAGACGTTCCACTCCTGGCAGTACGACCGCGACGACTTTCCCTACGGGGTTCCGCAGCTGATGATGGGCCTGACCGAGGACGGGCAGGCCGACGAGGAGCTGATCCACGCCCGGGACCGCAGGCTGCGCGTCTCCGCGCCGCGTAAGCGGCGCAGCCGCTCTGACATCCCCTGGCCGGAAGTCGTTCCCGGGGCCAACTTCTGGGAAGGCGGCCGGACCCTGCAGACCCGTCTGCAGGAGAAGAACTTCAAGCGGCCGTAACAGGAGGCAGCCCCGGCGCCAGGGCCGCTCAGTGCCCGGGCTGCAAGACGACCTTGATGCAACCGTCGGCCTTGTCCCGGAACATCTCATATCCCCGTCATATCCCTGCGTCGCCTCCCTCGCTAACCCTAAGGAACTTGTCATCGACGGGTGAATCCTGTATGGGCGTGTCCTGCCGGCTGTGTAAGTGACGTGGCCTGACGATGAGCCGCAGGGAAAGGCGGGCGGAAGGACAGGCGATGACTGACACTGCGAAGGTGCCCCGCAAAGCTGAGGGCGGGAAGTCAGCCCGCCGGCCGCTGGTCGATGACGACCTGGCGGATCAGCGTAGATCTGCTTTCCAAGGTGGGACAGTATCCAGCGCATTTCCGGCCGGGGAGTACGTGCATCGGCTGCGTTGGCTCCGTAGCGTGCCTGGCCGGGTCCAGGACGGCGGTGGGACGGTGAGATGCACCTGGACCCAGCTGGACTCGATGGCACATGATCCAGGACCTGCGGCGCGCTGACCAGGCACACTCCGGGACTACGGACGCCACACGGACAGAACCCAGTATTCACGCGGTGCGGAATCGAGAAATAGCAGGTCAGCGGGTATTCCGATGGGCCGGGATCGGCTCACTGATGCGATGAAGGAGCGGGCCTCCGCTCCTGGCGGATGCTGGAAGTTGCATGCATCCGTCTCCACCAGGTTGGGAGGCCCTTATGTCGGAAGCCTATGACGGCCGGGAGGTCGTCGGGATGGATCTGCACCGGCGCCGCAGTGTGCTGGTGCGGATGGCTGCCGATGGCAGGAAGCTGGAGACCGCGAGGATCACCAACAGCCCAGCGGAGCTGCGCAGGCAGATCACCCGGGCGGGGAAGCGTCCCCGGGTGGTGCTGGAGGCAACGTATGGGTGGTACTGGGCGGCGGACACGCTGGCCGCGGCCGGGGCGGAGGTGCACCTGGCCCACCCGCTGGGCGTGAAGGGGTTCAGCTACCGCCGGGTCAAGAACGATGAGAAAGACGCAGCGGACCTGGCCGACCTGCTGCGGATGGGGCGGCTGCCCGAGGCGTGGATCGCCCCGGCGGAGATCCGCGAGCTGCGCGAGCTGACCCGCTACCGGATCAAGCTGGTCCGGCTGCGCACCAGCTGCAAAGACCAGGTCCACGCGGTGCTGGCGAAGCTCGGCATCCCGGTCACCTGCACCGACATCTTCGGGGTGTGGGGGAACACCTGGCTGGATGGCCTGGAGCTGCCGCAGCCGTATGCGGGGAAGGTGGCTTCGCTGCGCGCGCTCGCCACTGAGCTGACCGCCGAGATCACCGTGCTCGAGGCGGTCATCGCAGACCTGCTGGCCTGCCACGACGGCTACCACGCCATCCGGGCCCTGCCCGGCATCGGGCCGGTGCTGGCGGCGGTGATCGTGGCCGAGATCGGCGACATCACCCGGTTCGCCACCCCGGCGCGGCTGTGCTCGTGGGCCGGGCTGACCCCACGGCACCGCGAGTCCGATACCAAGGTCAGCCGTGGCCACATCACGAAACAGGGGTCGCCGATCGTGCGCTGGGCGCTGGTCGAGGCGATCCAGCACGTGCCCGCCGGCCATCCGCTGCGCCGGCGGAAGGAAGACATCCTCGCCCGCCGTGGCGACCAGGCTAAGAACATCGCCAAAATTGCCGTGGCCCGCCAGCTGCTCACCTGGGTCTTCTACGCGATGCGCGACGGCCAGGTCCGCGACCTGGCCATCAGCTCGCAGAAGGCGGCGTGAGCAGGCCCGGACGCGGGCAGCGCGTGATCGCTGGTTTTACTGGCCCCCACCACCGGTGGCCCGGCCGCCTGTCTGATTGATCCCGCTGCCTGCACGCGCACCGCCCCATGCCCCCGCGGCCACCAGCCGCGGGCACCCCCGAAGGGATGAACGCAGCCGCGAGCCTGCCCAGGACACGAACTGCACACGGGGCGCGCCGACCCCACATACCCCCGATAGCCGTTCCCGGCCTGGTCCAGTGTGAGCCGGGAGGAGGACCGGCCTCCAGGTCGTTCGTCCAGCCGGGCGCTCCACCTGGACCCCGGCCCTCCTCCCGGCCTGCCCAAACCCGGCCCGGAAACACCCCAAAAACGGGCACAACCGCCCCTTGACCCCGGCCCGCTCCTTCAGGGATGTAAAACCGCCGACGCCTACGGACTGCGGGCTCCGGCTGGGGCGACCGGCGCGTTGGCTCGAGGCCCGAGGTCTGCCCGGTCAGGGCCTAAGTGCAGATCATTGCGGGGGCATTTGGGGGGCAAAACGCAGCCCGTGAGGGCTGATCTAGGCTCGTCTCCGCGAGCGTGAGCTAGTGTTCTGCCTGCTCAGAGCCTCTGCGGCGCTTACAGCGACAGTCTGGTGGTCCATGGTAAGGAGAAGGTCTACGGTTCGATTCCGTAAGGGGGCTCCAGGTTGTGAGCTTTTCGAATATGGAACCGCGTACCTCCTTCGATTGAGTGGCATTTGAGTGGCAAACGCCTAGTAGGACGGGTGCTTGTGACCAGGTGATTTGCTGCGGGGATGGGCCGCGCAGAGCGACTCCTACATGGGGAACAGGTCCTGGGTTAGCTCGGCACGCGGCGCACACAGATAGAGCTGCCTCATGGCATGGGCCTACTAAGAGTGACGAACGTCCTGGGCTCTGGGTCAACCGCCTCAACAGATCGCCGATTTTGCGCGGCTTGTAGATGGTCGGGTTGCCGTTTTTGGGTGACACGGAACGCCCAGTTACGAGCGTCCGTGACGGAGGAAGCCTCGCCCGGATTGCCGGTTCTGAAGACGTCCCGGGTGCGCCTGGGTGATCCGGCGACGATCGGCCGCTGTGGCCGGCGGCCGCTGGCTAAGGCGGTCACCGTCTGACAGGCGTCGTACGGTTGGCCCTTCACGATCGCGGCCTGGTCATGATGGCTTGTCGGCTGTGTTGTGCTGGCAGGGGCTGGCGGTCGAGGCTGGCCGGGAGGGCCCCGGCCCGGGGATGTGGTTGGCGGCGGCGGGCAGGTGGGGGCCCATGCGCAGGGCGGCTGCTCACCGCGGCGGCTGCGCAGGCGGCGGCGAGCACGGCGAACAGGTGGGCGCCCTAGCCGGCGCCGAGCGCGGGTCGCGCCGGTGACGGGGCCGAGCAGGAACCCGGTGGTGAACGCCAGGGTGCCGGCCCGTTGTAGCGGCCCGCGCTGGCTATCGGCTGGGGAGCGATCGGGGTAGCCCGAACCACGCCAGCACGCTGTTGTCAAAGCGGGTCATGGCGCAGATCTGGCCGCCGGCAAGGGTGAGCACGTAGAAGGCGGTCGCGTGGCGGACGCCGGCCGGGCCGCGCAGGTAGGCTCCGAACGCGGGCTGGCCGTTGGCTCGCACCGGGACGAGGTCGAACCTGCGGCCCGCGGCGAACAGGCTGGCGCAGTAGCGGGTCACGGCGTCTCGGCCCTCGTATCCGAAGGGCACCGGCGGCATCGCGATGAAGACGTCGTCGGTCAGCAGGGCCACCAGCGTGTCGAGATCGGCGGACTCCCACGCGCGGGCGAACTTCGCCACGATCGCATCCTCGGCGGGTGAGCCGGAGGCGGGCGGCGGCTGGTGGCCGGCGGCTGGCTGCTGCCGGCGCTGGAGGCTGGCGCGGGCTCGTTTGAGGGTACTGTTGGCCGATTCGACGGTCACCTCCAGCATGCCGGCCACCTCGCTGGCGTGGAATCCGAGGACGTCGCGCAAGATGAGGACGGCGACCTGGCGAGGCGGCAGGACCTGCAGGGCGGTCACGAAGGCCAGCGAGATGGCTTCGGTCTGCTCGTAGCGGGCCTCCGGCCCGGGCGGCACGCCGGCGGCGCCCTCGAGGAGGGCGTCAGGAAACGGCTGCAGCCAGACGGCCTCGTCGCGCGGGGTCGGCACGAGCGGTTCGTACTGCGACACGTCCCACTCCCTGGCCGGGCGCCGGCTCGCTGCGCGGCGCGCGTTGAGGCACCGGTTGGTGGCGATTTTGTACAGCCAGGTGCGCAGCGAGGCGCGCTCCTCGGTGAACCCGCCGATGCCTTGCCAGGCGGCCAGCAGCGTGTCCTGCAGGGTGTCCTCGGCGTCCTGGAAGGATCCGAGCATCCGGTAGCAGTGCACCTGCAGCTCCCGCCGGTGCTGGTCGGTTAGCTCCCGGAACGCCTCGCCATCTCCGGCCCGCGCCCGTGAGAGCAGATCGGCTGTCACCATCCTGCGCCCCTTCCTCCCGCATCACGTGGCGCTTCCACCTGGTATATACACCGCCCGGGGGGCGAACTGGGCGGCTCGCGGACGGCCAGTTCCCCGGTGCCGCGGTGTATGTATCACCGACCGCCCGGACGATCCGAGCGCCGTTAAAAACGCGGGAGGGTACCCGCGCGGCAGTACATCACCAGGTATGCGATCAGCGATTGGCGCGGCCCGTCCACCTAGGCAGCTACCGAGTCAGCGACATGGCGGCCGACAGCGAGCACCGCAGCCTGAGGGGCCCCGCACCTGACAGGCGGAACACCACCAACCCGTGACCCGTAGACCACGAAGGGAACTGGCCATGTACCTCCAATACGAGCTCATGAAGACCCTGCAAAAGGAACGGCTGCGGGCGGCGGCACGAGACCACCTAGCCGCCGAGGCGCGGCGAGCCCGCACGGCCGGCCGTGACCATGCGGCCGCGACTAGAGCCGGAGCCATGGCCAGGGGCGCGGCTACGATGGCCAGGAAGCGGGGCGCGATCATCGGACTCGGCATTCCGCTGGGTGCCATCTTGCTGTTCCCTCAGGGAATCATCCCCGCTGTGCTGAAGCTGGCCCACGCACGAGGGCGCATCTGGTTCCTCCCGCTATACCTGCCGAAGCCACTGCAATGGCCAGCCTGCTTCGTGATGATCATCCTCGGCGTGGCCGTGTATTGCTATGTCCTGTGGACAATGCGGCGACTGAAGAAATCCAGCCGGGAGCTCCATGCTGGAAAAGGTGGCGGGCGGTCACCCAACTCGGCGCTGACGCGGATAGGGACCGGGCAAAACTTAGGAGCAGCTCCCCGGGACGCCTCTGCGGCGCACGCGCAGAACGCTCAGATCAGCATCTCCGGGAGTGTCGCCCTCAGATCCACCCTGGCCGCGCAGATCGGCGGATAGTTCGTCACGCCTTCCTGATCGGGTAATCACATGTAGTGGCTTCTGGCCGTCGGCAGGCACAGGTTGCCGCTGTCCGGGCGGCAGTAGGATCATGGGGCCTGGCCCCGCCCGCACACGCGCGCCGCCGGCGGTACCGGGTGCTGGACTGGGAGGTCGCCATGCCGGGGGCGTTCGCGGATCTGCCCACGCCGCTGGTGGCTGATGCGTGTGTGCGCTGTGGTGTGCCGCTGCGGGCCGCCCATTCGGGAATCCGGGCGGTCGTGGCCGGCCAGCAGATCGCTGGGCGGGTCCTGCCAGTGCGGCACTACGGCAGCGTGGACGTGTTCCTGGAGGCATTCGGCCGGGCCGAAGCCGGCGACGTGCTGGTCATCGACAACGGGGGCCGCTTGGACGAGGCCTGCGTCGGCGACCTGGCGGTACTGGAGGCCCGGGCCGCCGGGGTGGCGGGCCTGGTGGTGTGGGGCCTGCACCGCGACACGCCGGAACTCGCCGCGATCGGCCTTCCGGTATTCAGCTACGGCAGCTACCCGGCCGGGCCGGTGCGGCTGGACGAGCGGGAGCCCGAAGCGCTGGTCACCGCGCGGTTCGGGTCGCACTTGGTCAGCGCCAGGGACATCATCTTCGCCGATGACGACGGCGCGTTGTTCGTCGCGGCAGAGCACGCCGAGCAGGTGCTGGTCACCGCGCACCAGATCTGGCAGACCGAGCGTGACCAGGCCCGCTGGATCCGGGAAGGGCAGACACTGCGCGAGCAGACCGCTTTCGATGACTACCTGGCCCGGCGCGCCACTGACCCGTCATACACGTTCCGGCGGCATCTGCGCCGCATCGGCGGGGCCATCGAAGAATAGGATCTCCCGAGAAGCGGGCCTGGACCCGCTCAGGGCCTAGCACCGGCAACAGACCGCACCGGATCACGCCGGCCGGATCCGGCGACAGCGATCTTCCGGCACCCGCGATGTGCGGCAAACGGTCCGAGCAGATGCCAGCCGGGCGATCAGGCACCGTCATCCCACCCGGCCGCGGGCCGCCAAGATCACCGGATGCCATCGTCTTGGCCGCTACCCTCACACCGCCGCAGGACCGGGGGCACCTGTGCCCGATGATTGCGCGCCGCCCGCACCGTCTGCACGCACACGGGTACTGAGGGCAGCAGGAAGGGCATGACGATGGCAGACGGATTGGTGCCGGGTCTCCCGGCGCATCGAGGCATCCGCGGAGCTGGTGTTCGCGCTCGCTGATTTCGCGAACCCGCCCGCTGGTTGACGGCTCGGGCATGGTGCGCGAGCCGCCCCGGCGGTCAGGCTGTCGCGAGCCGGTGACGCGTTCGTGACGAACATGCACCACGACGAGTTCGGCGACTACCAGATGCGCAACGAGGTGGTCGAGTACGAGGCTGGCCGCCGGCTGGCGTGGAAGCCTGGCCCGGGTGGCAGCTTCTGCGGAAGAGCAGGAAGCCATCGGCGGCCCGGCCCGGTACCGGTGGGGGTACGAGTTCTCCCCGACGGCCCTGGTGCCACCCTGGTCACCGAGACGTTCCGACTGCAGCCGTTCCCCGCAGGACTGCGCACGGCCGTCCGGGACGGCGAGGGGTGGCGGGACGCCATGACCGCGTCGCTGGCCAGGCTGGAACTCCTGGCCAAGGCCGCAGGCCAGCGCAACCAGTAGGTCGCCGAGCGACATCATCGCCGTTCACGCGCCACACTGCCCCTGACCGTCGCCGGGGTCGCCGTCGCGCAGGCGCGGTCGGGGGCAGCAATGCACCTGCCTGGGTTCGCGCCTGCCCCGGCTGGGCTGACCGACGGCTACCGGACCACCTTCGGCCCGGGCCGTTTACGTACCCAGAACAACCAACTATGCGCACGGCAAAGGCTGTGTCATCAGGCCCAGTCGCCCGTCCAGAACGGCGGCTCCGGGTACGCGGTCAGGTTGAGCCTTCGCTGACAGAGGGTGAAGTAGGCGGGAACCGTAGCCTCAGAATCATCGACTGGACCGGTCCATGACCTCCGCGAAAGCGAGTCACAGGACTTCCCCTGGTGCGGGGAACATGCTCAGGCGCGACGGCTGCGATCTGGTGGGTCGCATGCGCTCCTCCTCCGTGCTGTGATGGGGCGAGTGGCAGACGAAGCGTTCTTCCGCGGCCGCTCATCTGCCGAGAGCGATGTCATCCACGCTGTCTGGAAGGAGATCGGTGGCGAACTCGTCGAGGAGTTCGTCGTGCCCACCATCCCCGGCCAGCTCTCACGCGCCCGTCATATCGACGGCGTATTCGCCGTCGATGGCCCCCGCCGGTGGCATCCAGCGCACACCCCATTGGCCCTTCGCGGCCGTGATATTGCCGTCTGCCAGGCCAAGGCCGGTCAGCTCGATCTCGGTGTCTTGGGCCAGACGCTCTTTGCTGCCGAACTCATCCAGCGCGAGCACGCGCCGCGCAGCATGCGTTTGATCGCCGCCGCGGTGCAGCCAAACCCTCGATCGAGCACCTGCTGGAGTCGTACAGGCCCCTCGGGCGGCATATCGAGCACCGCACCTACCCGCATCTCAAACCGGGGAGATCAAGCGGCGCCACTGCGCCGGCGGTCATGCGCCAAGCGCTGGTCTCGGTGCTCCACAGTGAGGCCGGCGGGCTGCTGATCGCAGCCGGATCCCGACGCGGCCGCGCCGACTTCGCAAACGTCAGGGCCGCCGCCAGCGGCGAGCCACTGCGCCACACCGAACCCGATGCGATCATCCTGCCAGCCCGTCAGCACGGCCAAGCCCCCGCAACGACCGCCACCGAAGTAGCAGCCGGCGAGCCCGTCCTGCACCTACACCTGCACCGACCTTTACATGACCGCAATGGGCCGTGCTGTGTTCGGAGGCCAGATCGCCCGGCGCCTGCTCGGACTCGCAGACGTCACCTCGGCCCTTCGCTATGACACCGATAACGCCGCGCTCCGGGCGCTGATCGAGCAACTACCCCACATCATCCTGCCCACGTATTGACATTCAGCAGCCGCACAGGCCCGCAGTCAGTTAGCGACGAAAGGTAACAGGACAGCCTGATATGCGCGAGCCCTCGGGTGAAGGCCGCGATCTTCCAGTCGCGCATATCGGCGGGGACGTGCGCGGTTAGCGCAGGACCATCCGTCACACTCTGTAGTCCTCGAGAGGCCTGGACGTCACGCGGGTCCAACGCCCCCCGCAAGGATCATGCACACTCTCCGCGGCAGAAGCGGATGCCCTGGTTACGGGCGCTGGGCTACTCTGCGCGGATGGAAGGCTTTCCGGGCGTGTTCGTTTCCAGCTTGTCAGCTGACGCATGGGAGCCAGACCCTGAGGTCGGCGGCGAAATGCATGTGCTCTGCAGCAGCCATGGGGTCGAGTCGGGACTGTCCCGTTTCATGGAGCCCACCGAGCCCGTCAGGTGGACCCTCCGGGGCAGAGAAACACTTTTGGTCCTGGAAGGCGCGGCCAGGATCGAGATCGACGACGGGCCGGTGCTGGAGCTGACAGCGGGCGATATTGCCTCCTTGCCAGCTGGTGTCCGCACGACCTGGTATCTCACGACACCGTTCCGGGAGTTCTGGGTCATCACCTCAGGCGGTGCTACGGAGTAGCCGACCCGGGGAGGCAGCTGAATTACCGTACGCGCGGAGGTTCATCCACCACTCCGCCCCCCATGGGTGCCGACGCCGACATGTTCCCGACGCTGACGCACTCGCCACCACGAGGACAGAACCTCTCCCGACCGATCCGCGGCAGATGAGTGCGTCAGCCGAGCGCGTGTGCGATGGACGTCAAAGCCGGCGGCCGTGGATGCTGGCTCTTGTGGACAGGAGCCCCAGCGATGACGGCGGCGGTCGCCCCGCCGTTCCAGCTGTGTACCGCGGAACAGAGGGAAGGCCCGGGCCGGTGTTGTTCACCCTCGACGTCGATGGCGAGCGGTTCGCCATCCGCCGGGCTGGAGACGGCGGTACCGCCTATGACTGGCTGAGCGGGCCTAACATGGGATACGGATTCGGATCGAGCGGGCCACCGAATCGGTCGGTGGAGGAGCACCGGGAGAGCATCCGCGCCTTCCTCGCCATGATCGATCCTAATACGGGCTACATCGGGGACGACTGAGGGCGCTCGGTCAGCGGCATGAGCGCACATCCTCTAAGACGAACTGTCATGAATAGTCATGCATCCTGGCAGGCCTGGAAGTCGGGGGATTAAGCTGAGCAGCAGTTCAGTGTGCGAGTAGCCGCCCTTCGGTGCGCTCGGGTGATCGCCAGAGCACTCCATTGCGGCAGACAGAACCGATTGATCTAGCATGCGGTGATCGGTGAAGGTCATACCCCGCGTAACGCTCATGCCGGATGTGAGATAAATGTGTCAGTCTCGTATATGAGCCTCCGGATCCGCTTAGCTCGACTCCAAGGTAAGGACCGTACTCACCATCGGCCGCGATACCCGCAGAGCTAGCCTCTTATTGGAGGCACCAGTCGAGAATGCGCGACCACAATGCCAGGGCGTACGAGGCCTTCTACCGCTGCACCCATCCCGCCAGAACCTGCTCTTCAGGACTCAGTCCCACACGATAAAGCTTCGAACTGGGCACACCCAGGCAGCCCAGCCCTCTGCGGATGGACTTGCGACTAAGGCCGCCAGCGAGCCTTTTCAACGGCCACGGCGATGCTCCGTCACAGGTGGCTTCTTAAGCCTGCGAACTGTACTACCGAACTTCCTGGCCCGATACTCGGAAGGATGCTCAGCCCATTGCCGCATGGCAGACCAGACTGCAGCCCGACTCTTTATCATTTCCACAATCTCGCTTGTAAGGGTGACGTCTACGTTTCCATTACGACTGCATGCTCTGGCATATTCGCCCCACGCTGAGTTCATCTTGACCAGCAATCCAGTAGCGCGTTTCAGGCCTTGGTAATCTTCCCCCTTCATACCCAGGACTCTAAAAAGCGCCTCGGTATTCACCAGCGAACCCTCGGCCGCGTCGAGATCGGCGGGATCCCATTCGTCGGATGCGCGGATTAGGTTCGGGTACGGAAACGGGTGCGCCTCAACACCGAAAGATTCAATCCAGCCACGCAAGTCCCTATGGACCAACCAGCGCGTTTGCCACTGCCTATAGAATCTGCCTAGCCGGACGATGAGCCACCAGGCTCGTTCTTCTTGCCACCACCACTCCTCGAATGACGACGACGCTATTCTGATCGATGTACTAGGTATGCGGCTCAGCCATTCCAAGCACAGACTTCCCGCCGCCTCTTCCAGGCCTTTCCGCAAATACAAGTAGAGTTCATACTTGGCAATGTCTCCGAACGATGGCAGGGGACGGCTATAGACACGCGCCTCGAAAGCCCGGAAGGACTCATAGTGGCGTAGCCCGGTCAGATCTGAGTCACCCGCTTGCAACCAGTATCCTTTCGCCTTCAAAAAATCTACGTCTTCCCCGCGCCTCACTGCACGCTCGAGTGCTGCCAGTGCCTCATAGGCGTACTCTAGGTGCTTTGGGTCTTCGTATCTGTCCTCGACCAATGGAAGGGCGTAAATACAGGCAGCGTTATAATGCTCGAGCCAGCTACGGGATATGGTCGGGTCGTAGCCAATTTGACGAAGGGCCTCATTTAGCCGCTCAACGGTGTATCGCCATTCACCTTCGCCTTCGCAGTCCAGCCCATTATCTGCCGACTCCCCAGTGCCAGGTGCAGAAACGCGCCTTAGCTGGCAATCGATAGCGAGCGATGTCTGTCTTATCGAAGTCAGAGTCAGCCAGGACGATTCCCGTCGGAATCCCATCAGGTGAAATGACATTCGGTTGTCCGCCTTAAAGTCCGCTTCGAGCGCCTCCACTTCCTTCTTGGCGCATGCCAGCAAGTATTGTGCTAGAGCATTCTTCTTAGCTTCTGCCGTGCTGTCATCTCCTCGTGTACCCTTACTTTCCCTCAGTCCAGTTGCCTCGAAAAGGCTACGGCCTTGCCATACGGCCTGCTCATGAAGGGATGGAAACAACCTGTCCAACTGACGGCTAAGTGTTCTTTGAATGTCCCGCAATTCTATGACTCGCCACGGTCTCTTATCCAATGATTCTCGAGCCTTCGGATCGTACAGCCATTCGCGAAGAGTGCTCCAATCGGGAGAAAGGATCTCCTTGGCGAGCACAGGTCCAAGGCCCAAAGCGACTACATAGCGATAGCGGATAAGGAAAGCTTCGTGAGGCCTACGGAGCCAACTCCTTGGTTTTGCTGATCTTCGTGGATCGTTGTTATTGACAGACGGCTGCGGTGGAAATAGCTGATTAACTAGCTCCAGATATACGTAAAGCGCGTCAGGATACAGTCCCAGCCTCTCGTAGAGCTGACCAATGTCATACCGTAGCGCTATGTTGTTCCCGTCTTGGCGAAGGGCGCGGTTATAAAGATATAGAGCTTCATCGTATCTGCGCTCTCTTACCATGTTCTTCGCCCGCTGATAGTCACGAAAAAGAGACGCAGGCAGGACTCTACCTTGCCATTCTGACCAAGGCGGCCTTCGGCACTTCCTCGTTTGTGGAAGAATGTATGCTGCGACAGCAAAACCTGTCCGCTTGAGTGCGCGCTCGAAACTCTGAGACCATTGGCTTTCAAGCTCGATTGCGTTGCCAGGTAGCCGGCGCACCTGAACTGAAACGCCATATTTTGGAGATTCCTCGCGTACCCGTAGCGTCGCGGTCACTATAAATGCTCTTCGGGGAAAAACATATGTTAAGGTGGCGGCAAGCAAGCCTCGCCAGCCGTTGGACGCCGGGGCCTTTAATATCTCGATCAGATGATCTGGGTCAGGATCTCCTGGGATTGCGGTAACCTGATAAATGCGGGGAGTAGTCAGATAATCCCTAAAGGACACGTCCAGCGCACGCGTATTTACTTTTAGGTCACTGGCATTTTCGAGTGGCTTTACTTCTATGGGCGCACTCCCGTAGTACGCATAATACTCCAGTATGAGCCACCTTACGCTTGCCAGTATTGAGCCTAGGATTAGTATTTCGAAAATGAATCCGGGAGTTAGATGGTTTCCCGTCAAGAATTCAACGCCTTTGCTATAAGCAATGTTGATTCCGACGGGTTTTCTCTGCTGAAGCGCTCCGGTAATACAGATCAGGAGATTAAGGCCTATCCACAGAATCTGGCCTAGTATCAAAGGAAAGCGACGAGGCAACCGATTACGCGAACGAGCATCGCTATTACGTCTCATCTTTTATTGACTCACACCTGCGCTTGAGGCGGTTCCGCAAACTAGTACGGCATGACACACGACATCCCCCTCACGCATGTTCTAAAACTAAATATCAGACGTTCCGGCAAGCAGTCAATACTCGTCTCACGTTCCTGGTGTCCTTCGACTTGCACCACCTCGCGTACGTTGTCACGTGGGGACAGCCGCAGCTGTCCGGGACGACCACCTCCGGCGCATGGTTAAGGCGCGTCGGAGAACCCGGCCCACCGGAGTCCAGTTGTCCGATGTCCTAGACATGGCATTGTGGGCCTGGCCAGCGTAAACAGCGCATCAGTCACCGCGGTGCGGCCGCGGGTCGCGGGCAAGCCGAGGTGGTGGCCCAACTACATCACGGATCCTGGCTGGCAGGCGAAGGTCCCGGAGAAGGTAGAGGAGCTGGCCACGGTCGAGACCATGAGCAGGCCGAGGCGGTGGGCCGGCTCCATTACCGACCCGAACGGACAGGCGGAGGCTCTGGCGGAGGTTTGCGGAGGTGCCGGCAACCCCGGAGACAGCCAGTACGCGTGCCAGTTAGCCGCAGATACTTGCGTATTTGGGCAGTGTACAAGGGCGGCAAGACGGGTGTGCTCATGGGGCCGTCCGCACCCGCAGGGCTCGCGCGGGAGCCGAAACACGGTAGACGAGCGGTGCCATCTCGATAATGCGCGTCCGCCTCGACTCCGGTAGTAAGACGTTGGCACCCGGCCGCGTGTACGCACGCCGCTTCGTCTAGCTTTTCAATCTAGACGCGATCCCGACACCCATATCTGGGAGTTCTGTGTTAACGCAGTGCGAATATCCGGACAATCTGCGCGAACAATTATGCGGCGCTAGGCGCGCCCTGGTTACGGAAGACGCTGCCGATCCGGCGATCGTGACACGTCGTCGGGTGATACGGGATGGCGAACAATTATGCATGGCTGCAGCATCCGCTATTCGGCAATGCCGGGCGTCTCCCAGGGCTGGGCCGTGGGAGACGCAGGCTCGGTCAGGTGCCGGAGGCCATGTAGGCGGCCAGGATGTAGTTCGGGTGGCGGTCGAGGTTCTTGCGGGCCCGGTCGTAACGCATTGTGGTACGCGGATCGGCGTGCCGGGCGGCGATTTGGACGTCTCGCAGATCCACGCCGGCATCGAGCATGGTGGTGACGAAGGTGTGGCGAAGCATATGCGGGTGCGGCCTGATGATCTGCACCCCGGCGGCTTCGGCGAGGCACCTCAGGCGGCGGGTGGCGGCGTGCCGGTCCATCCGGGCGCCTCGGCTGTTGAGCAGGATCGGCCCGCGGGTGCGGACGCCGATCGCCCGGTCGATGGCCCGCCCGACGGCTGGCGGCAGCGGGACCAGGACGACCTTGGTTCCTTTGCCGCACACGCGCAGCACCCGGTGGCCATGCTCTTCGCCGAGGTCGGCGATATCGGCCCCGGTGGCCTCGAAGATCCGCAAGCCCAGCAGCCGAGCATGGCTACCACGGCGAAGTCGCAGGGATGGGCGGACTGCCGGGCCGTAGTCAGCAGAGCCTCGAACTGCAGATGGGTGAACCCGAGGGTCGGTGACTCCGCTGGGACGGAGGGCCGGCGGACGTGCTCGGCGGGTGAGTGCTCCAGGAGTCCGTCGATCACGCAGGTCCGGTAGAACCCAGCCGTGACCGAGAAGCGCCGGGAGACGGTAGAGGGCTTGAACCGGCGGACCTCCTGCATCCACCGGATGTACAGCTCCAGGTGCGGGCGCCGGGTGGCCAGCGGGTCAAGGCCACGCTCAGCGCACCAGGCGAGGTAACAGCGGAGGTCGGATTCGGTGTGCTCGCGGGAGGAGCCCTTGAAGCGAGCCAGGTAGGCAGCCACGGCCAGCCGCAACTGATCAGTGAAAGGCGCAGGGAGATCGGAGGGGACTGGGGCCAGTTCGGCGAAGTTCATCATGATCTGACAGTGCGCCGACTCTCCGCAGCAGCGAAGCCCGCAAACTGCACCAGGCGCGGCATGACCAGATGCTCTTGTTGCTCGTACAGTGGCGCCCACGGGCTGGGTGATAGTGGCTATAACTGTCAGGTGGCATCTCTGCCGACCCTGGTGGTTGTGAGCGGCCCGGCAGGTGCGGGCAAGACCACACTGGCGCATCTGCTCGCGCGGGCGGTGGGCTGCCCGGCGATCTGCCGGGATGAGATCAAGGAAGGCATGGCCCATTCCAGTCCCGGATTCGCTCCGGCACCAGGTGATGAGCTGACGATACGGACCCTGCCGGTCTTCTTCGATGTCGTGGAATTGCTGCTGCGCGCGGGCGTCACGACCATCGCGGACGCCGCGTTCCAGGACCACGTGTGGCGGCCGCGCCTGGAACCGTTCCGCGGTCTTGCGCATCTGCGCATCGTCCACTGCGTGGCGCCCCACGAGGTGGCTTTCCGGCGGATCCTGCAGCGCAGCCAGGACACCCTCGTGCGCCGGGCGCACGCCGACCCTGGGCCCGGTCATGACTTGGCGGATTTCGCGCAGCAACGAGACGCCTTCGACCGGGTATCAGCGGAGGCACCCTGGATGGAGGTCGATACCACTGATGGCTACCAGCCCGGGCTCAACGAGATCGTGAGATTCGTCAACAGCCCGGCCTAGCGGCAGTCCAGCCCGCACGAACTGCAGGTTGTCAGCCAGGAGAGTGCGGCCTGATGTCACTGCCCGAAGGAGTAGCGAAGGTCTGCGTTGATGAGGATGTTAAGCCGGTGCCTGAGCTGATCGAGGCGCTCTTCGTTCTCGTCTGACGCCTCGCCCAGCAGGGTCCAGGTCAGCCGCTGATCCTCGATGTCGAACCTGATCTGGTCGCCGGGACGGTCGGGCCAGAGCGAGGCCCAGATCACCAGGGATGGGAATACCGTCTGCAGCACCCGGGGCGGGAGTTCACCGTCGCGCAGGTTGAGCCACTCCCGGCGTGCCTGATCGGCGATCGGATCATGCAAGGCCTCGTATAAATTAGGGCCCAGGCGGGCGGCGGCTGCGTCTTGGAACGGTTGCGCAGCACTCGCATACGGGCCTCCTCCCGAGCCGGATCACGTCCGAGGAACACGCACGTCTGCTGGCAGGCGGCCTAGGCCTGGCCGTCGTTCCCACCCGGGGCGACTTCCACAGTCTTGCCGCCGGCCAGCCTGAACTGCTTATGGCAGGCAGGGCAGGTCATCAGCAGCGGCCGCGCAGGAACAGCCGGCCTGGGCAAAGCTCTGAGCTGAGTGCCATCGTAGGGGCACACCACGAAGTTCACACCTGCAGGATAGGTGCCACCCGCGCCGCCCACGGGAGCCACGAAGCCTCCAATCATCACGCACTCGGCGCGGCATAGAAAGACGTTGTGCGTGTCGGTTCGTGACGTGGGAACGTCCCCTGATGCGCTTCGGGCTTGGTGCCTGCGCAGCAGGAGGACGTTCATGGGTAACGGTAGTGGTGTGTCCCGCGGCGACCGGAACCGCAACGCGCGGCTGGGCCGGCTGCGCCTGTTGGTGCCGGTGACCAGCGCGATCGCCGGGATCGACCTGGCGGACAAGAAGCAGATGGTCGTGGTGACCGATCATGACTCGAGGGTCATCGCACGGCGGACGTTCCGGTGCCGTGCCTGGGATCTTGGCGTGGCTCTGGACTGGGCCGCCGGGCGGGCCGCCGCGAAGGGGTGGGCTGGGGTGACGGTGTCGTGCGAGCCGACCGGGCACCGGTGGCGGGTGCTGGGGCAGCTGGCCGCGGACCGGTCGATGCCGTTCGTGTGCGTGCAGCCGATGGTCACGTCGTGGTCGCGGCGCACTGAGGACCTGACCTTTGACAAGACCGACGAGAAGGACGCGGTGCTGATCGCCCGCCTCACCGCCCAGCTCCGCTGCTATGTCCCGGAGCCGGCCGATGAGACGTGGGGCCGGCTGCGGCATCTGGGCACCCGCCGCGAGCAGCTGATCACCGAGGCCGGCAGCCAGATCCAGCAGATGCGGGACCTGCTGGAATGCGTCTGGCCCGCTGCGCTGGACACAGCGCGGCAGCCGTTCCGGTCACGCACATGGATGGCTGCATTGCAGGTGATCACCAGCCGCGACCGCGGGGACTTCGCCCGCACCCGCCGCCTCGGGGCGGCCCGGTTCGAGCACGCGGTGCGGCGTGAGATCACCCGCCGCGGCGGCCAGAAGCCGTGCCTGCGGATCGTGCGCGGCCTGTTCACCGCGCTCAGCGACCCGGCCGGGGTGATCGCGCACCGGGCCGGCGCGCTCGAGCGGGTGCAGTTGCTGCTGGAGGACTGGCAGCTCACCAGGACCCGGCTCACCGCGGCCGGGCAGCGGATGACCGCAGTCCTGGACGAGCTCGGGCTGACCGCGCTGGTCACCTCGATCACCGGCCTGTCGCCCGTGGGTGCCGCGGCGATCCTGGCCGGGACCGGCGACCCGAGGCGGTTCGCCACCGCCCGGGCGCTGGCCGGGCACGCGGGCCTGGCCCCGCGGGAGAAACTGTCCGGCGCGTTCACCGGCCGGACCAGGCTGACCGGCCAGTCACGTCCCGGGCTGCGCCTGGCAGCCTGGCGTGCCGTCTGGGGAGCGCAACGCGCCAACCCCGTCTACGGCGCCCGCTACCAGCACCTGACCAGCAGAGAGGCCGGCAAGCTCACCCCCACCCAGGCGCAGACCGTGATCGCCGCGGCGATCCTGCGGCACCTGCACGCCGTCATCACCACCGGCCAGGCCTGGGACCCAGCCATCGCCGCTCACGGCACCCCGCCCACCACGCAGCCACTCGCCGCCTGAGCAATCGCGGCGATGACCCAAGCTGACGGCCGGGGCGAGCCCTCCGCGGCATTGAGACACCCCTGGTGATCTCGGCGCACATCATGGGCAGCCCCGTCCGTCGTCTCACCAACCCGATCACGCGCTGCTGGGACCAACCCCATAACCGCTATGCAGGGACAGACGACGGGCCGGGCACCGGCCGGAAGCTTGACACAAAACGACTCACGCTGATGTGAGTAAGACATGTGGGCCAATCCTCGGCAGATCGACAGGATTAATGCAACTGACGGCGGCTCGTTAAGTTTAGTTAAGAACCCGAAGTCGCGATAAGGCCTGAAAGAACTTGGATGGCCGAGAAGGCGGCGTGAAGGGTAATTAGATTGCCGGCAGCATCCCCCGAATTATACTCACAGGCAGCAACGCGCAAGGGCACGAACTGCTCTCTATCCAGGTAGTGGGTATAGATAAAGATCTTTCCCTTAGAACTATTGCTTACGCGCAAGACGTACAAGGCTCCCATTCTTAGGTGTACGTTCTTGAAGTGTACGCTGAAGTTCTTATTCTTAGTAGTTCCATTGTATGTGCTCTCCGCTGATCCGACCGTACGGCCGCGCAGTGTAAGGATCTGAAACGTAACAGGAATTGGTCGAGCAGTTGTACCGTTCGTGCTGAGCGTAACCGAAACTGTGGTCACCTGATTCTTGGTGGCTAGGAAAGCTTGCTGTATCCAGCCGTGAGAGAGGATTCCATGTGCGACCGCGCTGCCGTCTCCAGGAAGTGTTCCCGTAGATTTGACAGCATACATCCGTGGACTCATAGCCTCGTTGTGAGTGACTATTTGAGACTCAGGCAATGTGGCAGGATGGCATGAAGTCAGCGGAGCTGTTTGAAACTTATGTGTAGACGCATGCAGTGGCCACAATGGCGAGAGTAGGAACGCAAGGGTGGCAACAACTATACCACCCACACCTGCGGCGATCAACGAGCCAAGATTTCGTCCTGCAGGAGGAAGCGCATGACCTCTCCCGGAGGCGTCCTGAATGATGGGCGGTTCTTCCAGAAGAAATTCAGGTGAATTTGCCAAGTGAGTACGGGCGACCTTAGCGACCGCTGGGCTGTCTGTCTCGGCTATGTCCTCGAGTGCGTTATGAGCGGCGAGTGCCCTGCCGGGCTCAGGGTCGCTGAGCCATTTAGCAAGGGCTGCTACACCCCCAAGACGCACTCCAGGATCTGGACTCTCTAGGCTAGCAGTAAGGTATTCAGGAAGAGCGGTAGGGCTGATCTGGATGCCGCCCGCGTTTCGGGCCATCAGGATTGAGGCACCCTCGCCGCCGTAAAGCCAACGCTGGGGTGTCTGGTCCGCGTTGCGCGCTCGGACATGTTCGTAGGCGAACTCATAGGCCTCGTCCAAACTCACGTATCCATCGCCATCAACGTCGGCGGCACCTGTCCGCAAACCCTCAACCAAGCCGGTGGTGAACACTGACCCGGCTTCTGATTGTCCTGGAAGGGGCTTTCCCTCAAAGGAGTACTCGCTCGCACGGGAAGCGGTGAGTACCGCGAGCCCACGACTCTGCCCCGCTACCCGCCGCTCCAGTTCCATGTCAATCGGGCCCTTGCCGCCCTGATCGAAGGCACCGCTAAAGCAGCAGTCTAGAATCAGAATCCGACGTCGGGCGCGGCATTCATCGAGCCGAGCCATCAGCCACGCCGACTCAACACCAGTAGCTGATATCGTGGCCGTTTCAGTGTCGGCGACAGCAAAGTACAGACGGCCGCGTGAATCTAGTACGCCGTGACAGGAGAGATATACCACGACGAGTTCATCGGTATCGCGTCCCAACAGGAATCGTGCCACCTCACGCCGGACATTCGCCTCCCCTTGGTCGATCACCGTCGTAACCGCGAAGCCTCCAATGCCCGCATCACCTAGGACCGCCGCCAGATCCTCGGCATCTCGAGCGGGAGCGCGCAATTGGCCAAGCTGAGGATCGGCGTAACGGGTGGTGGCCATCACCAGCGCAGCACGCGTCCCCGGCGGAAGCTCAGGAGCGCGATGGATGCGCAGCGAGCCAGGCATCGATGATCTTCCCCTGCTGATCGCGAGTGGCTCGGCCGACCTTAAGCACGTCCTTGCCGAAGCTGACCTCCACAACCCGATCATTGCGGGATGCCCAGTTGGCTGCCATGACCAGCACTCGACGAGCAGTCTCGGCACCGAGATGAACCGCCAGCCACCCGGCGAGCCCTTCGACGCCCTTCGTGCGAACGGCCAGATCGGCGCCGTCCGCGAGGCAGACCAGGTCTGCCGCCTGCACATCTAAGGCAAGCAACTCAATTCGCAACCGGCGAACTAGGGTTGCTAGTTCGCCAACCTCCTCTCCCTGTGAGACATGTACTCGTAGCATTAGATCGGGACTTACTGTCACGCCTCACCACTCCTAAGCCGTGCACTCCATGGACCTGCGCACCGACCTCCGGTCAGCGAATACTGACGTCATTCAGATATCACAACCAGCAGCAGGACGGAGGGAAGACGCAGAATAGGGCAGTGGTGATGTGCGCATTGATGCGCCTCGATCGCTATTTCCTTTATGGGTGCCAAGTACGTTATAACCTAACATCCTC
>CAWFAP010000007.1:0-1087533 GCA_963813975.1 uncultured Actinomycetes bacterium | reverse complement strand
CGCGGCCGGCGACACCGCCTCAGCGTCCACGTACGCCTCCCGGGCACCAGCCTTCGGCAAGACAGTCAACTCCCTGCTGTTCAACCCGTCCGCAGGCATGTACAGCGCCTCAACCACCCAGCCGGCCGTCTTCGACGAAATCGGCAACGGGTACGCCATGCTCTACGGCCTGCCGGCCCTGGACCCGTCGATCAATACGGCGACGCTTGCGGCCAACCTGACCAAAGCACTAGCGGGGCCCAAAGGCCCGTGCGAATCCTCGTCGGCCGTGCCCACCGGCAACATCGCGCCATACGAAGTGGGCTGGGAAGTGCTCGGCCGGCTCGCCAACGGACAGAGCCAGGGTGCGCTGGACCTGATCCGCCAGGTCTGGGGACTCATGCTGCCGCAGAACACTCCGTACTACAGCGGTGGCTGCTGGGAGTACGTCGCCCAGACTGGCCTGCCAGGGCTGGCCGCAGGCACCAGCCTCGCTCACGGCTGGTCCGCTGGCGCGACACCCGCGCTGTCGATGTACGTACTCGGCGGCCCGCCGCTCACCCCCGGATACAAGACCTTCCTCGTCGAACCGCAACCCGGCGACCTCAGCTGGGCCAGAGGGCGGGTGCCGACGCCGAAGGGCCCGGTCGCCATCGACTGGGCCACGAACGCACAGCCAGCCGCGGGCCTTACCTTGACCGTGGATGTACCACGCGACACCGAAGGTTACGCCGGCATGCCGACGACCGCAGCTCGAGGCGCAGTCGATGGGGTGACCACCGCGCCCGTGAAGGTGCCTGGCTACAGCGGGCTGCAGGGATACCTCTACTTCGGCCCGCTGCCGCCGGGCCGCCATAGGATCGTCGTCCACTGAACGGGATCGTCCCGGTGATCTTGGAGGCTCTGATCCCTTGGACTGCGCACAGTCCAGACATATCCAATGGATAAGAACATCTTGCCTGCTCTAGCGTGTGCTGAATTGCATCGGATGACAATTCGACACCGGCCGCTATTATTACATTACCTTGACCCGGGAATCACCCTGTCAGCCGGATGGTCGCTCAGCGAGATTGGCTCGGCACACGACAAGACTGCGCCGCAGTTCAGCAACCTGCGCAGCCGTCAGGCCCGACAGCATCCGTTCCTCCACGGCGTTCACCTTGCCCCGGTAGCGCCGCAGCAAGGCGCGGCCATCCTTGGTCAGCGCCAATACCAACCGGCGCCCGTCCCCGGCATCACGATGCCGCTCGACGAGACCACGTTCCTCCAGTGCGTTCACCATGTCTGCCATGGTCTGCGACGTCACGAAGGAGCTGCGCGCCAATTGCGCGGACGACAGGTCGGGACGGCGCTCGAGCACTGTCAGCGCCGTGTACTGCAGGGCTGTCATCCCGATCGGACGGAAGATCTCATCGAGCCGCGCCCGGGTCGCAAGCTCAACCTGCTTCATCACATACATCAGCGTCGGATCAGGCGCCGACCGCGGCGCGCCCGTCCGGGGCACCGCGAGGGCCGCACAGGCTTCCACAGCACTGCCAGTGGCATTCTTCGCGGAGCGTGCCACGCGTTCATCTCCCCGGCTCGATCTTCTCTGCACGCTTTACCAGCCCGATCAGTCTGCCAGCAACGGTCCCGGAGCAATCCCGGTACGGCCCGTGCCGCTGCGCACACCGCCATCCCGCCTCGACCTCCAAGCGACACCCGGTGCGGTCCGTGACCTGCACTAAGCCCTGCTCCACCCGGTCGTACCCTGGCGCCGATCTCAGCTCAGCATAAGCCGGATAGTACGGAAACCTGTTCAACAGGAAACCTGTACATCGGGTGGCGTCTGTGACATTCTCGGGCCCATACGGAGCCTGCTTAGGCTGGCGGGGCCCTGCAGCACCGTCCCCGCGGAATCGCAGCCCGCTGTTTGGCAGGCCGTCGCAGCCGCCATCTCAACCTCCAAGGGTCAGTGTTCTCAAAGGAGAGGATCCCGGATGCATCAACGACATCTCTTCCGCACCCTGATCGCGGCCGCGGCCGTCACGTCCGTGGTGACCTCCGGCGCGCCAGCGGCGGTCGCGGCATCTGCTGCTGCCAGCACGCACCACACGGGCACGCTGGCAGATGGCGCGACCTGGGTCGCGGATGTCCCCGCGTCCTGGAACGGCACGATCATCCTGTTCAGCCACGGATTCGGTCCTCTGACTGCGCAGGACGCCCCCGACCCGGCAACTCAGGCCGACCTGCTCGGCCTCGGCTACGCGCTGGTCGGCTCGTCATACTCCGGTTCGTCATGGTGGGCGCTCGCGTCGGCCGCCAAGGACCAGTTCGCTTCGCTCGCTGCCGTGGAAAAAATTACCGGCCGCCCCCGCCGCACGATCGCCTGGGGAGAGTCGATGGGCGGCCTGGTCAGTGCCGAGGAAACACAGGAGGCCCAGGGCCGTATCGACGGCACCCTCACCACCTGCGGCTTGGTGGCCGGGGCGCTAAGCCTTAACAACTACCAACTCGACGGCGAGTATGCACTCAACGAACTCCTCGCCCCCAGCCAGCACATTCAGCTGGTGCGCTATGCGACAGCGGACCAGGCCAGCGCTGCGGCGACGGCTCTGGCCGGCGTGGCGGGGGGAGCACAGTCAACCGCCCAAGGCCGGGCACGCATCGCGCTGGCTGCCGCGCTGCTTAACGAGCCGACCTGGTTCAGCGGCGCCACGCCGCCAGCTCCGACCGACTACGCAGCACAAGAGGAACAACAAGCTGACGAGCTGAGCAACTACGTGCTGCCCTTCATCGTGTCGGCGCGATACCAGATCGAACTCGCCGCGGGCGGCAACAGTTCCTTCACCAAGGGCGTCGATTACACCGAAATACTTCACCACAGCAGCTACCTGCCTGAGGTCAAAGCCCTCTATCGTGCCGCCGGGCTCAACCTGGAGAGCGACCTGGCCACCCTGACCCGCCATGCTGACATAACCGCCGATCCAGGGGCGATCGCCACGCTCGCCCATACATCGATGGTCACGGGTCACCTGTCAGTACCCGAACTTGACATACACACCATCGATGACCAGCTCGTCCCGATTCAGCAGGAGAACTGGTACCGACAGCGCGTCATCCGCGCCGGCTCATCGCCAGTCTTCCGGCAGGCATTCGTCGACGCCACTGGGCACTGCAACTTCCAGCCCGCCGGGTACGTCGCCGCCCTGCACGCGCTCGAGCACCGGCTAGACACCGGCCGCTGGGGTGACGTCACCCAGCCTGCTGCCCTGAACGCTGCCGCAACCGCAACCGGCCTTGGCGCATTCGACCCCTACCTCCGATTCAGCCCGCCTGCCCTCGTGAACGCCCGCAGCTGACACCCCCGCGTGCTGCGCCGGCTCCGGTGTCTTGCCTAAGGAACCGCCGCAGTATCGCCCGGGACCGTCACCCTGACCACCATCGCCAGCGGAACGACTCCGCCGACCGCTCCGCGAGCATGTCTCAAACGAGCTAATCATCCTCGAGCTACAGACAACCGGCCGAGCAGCGGCCTCGTTCGTTCCCACCTCGCTCACGGACCATACCTAATCCTGATCAGGCAAATGCGACCAGGCTGGAGATCGAGACAAGACTAGAGAGGCTCAGGCCAATAGCGGAACCCTGGACAAAAACCAAGATCAACTTAAGCTAAACGGCATTGGGTCTGAGATGCGGTAGCCTGTTTATAGTTTATTGCCGGTAAATCCGAAAGAATTGTCTGGTTTGCTGCCTGAGGGCGCTGTTATTGTTGTATGACCACACTAGCTGCCCAAGGGAGGGACGCTGTGCGCACGACGTCTCGCAAGTATCGAGGAATGCGACTCAGAGGGAACCGGAAGCTCAGCCGGTCGTTAATGGTAGTGGCGGCGGCTGTAACCATTTCCATGCCGGTATCACAGGCGATTCCAGCGGCCGCGGCCAGTGAGGCCACTGTGGCGACGGCGGGCCAGCCGTGGCTGAACCGGCACCAATCGCCCGAGCAGCGGACCCGGGAGCTGCTGGCGGTGATGACGCTCGCGCAGAAGCTGCAGCTGGTGGACGGGACCGGGTTCTCGTTCGGGACCCCCACGGGCTACGCCGGGCACATCGCGGGGATACCGTCGCTGGGTATCCCCGACCTTTACCTGGCCGACGGGGCGGTGGGTGTCGGTAACGGCAGCACCGGGGTAACCCAGTTCCCTGACGGGACTAATGACGCCGCGACGTGGGACCCCGCCGCAGTGCATGCGGTAGGTGCCGCGGATGGCCGGGAGCAAGCCGCCAAAGGGCACAACGTGTCGCTGTCGCCGAACCTGAATATCCTGCGCACGCCTTACGGCGGCCGCGCGTTCGAAGGGTACGGCGAAGACCCGTACCTGAGCTCGCAGGTCGCCGCCGCCGACGTGGCGGGCTTGCAGAGCCAGGGAGTGATCGCCACGCCCAAGCATTACATCGGGAACGACCAGGAAACCCTCCGCAACTCCATCAACGTGCAGGTGTCCCAGCGGGCGCTGGCCGAGATCTACGATCCCGCGTTCAAGGCCTCAGTCGACGCCGGTGCCGGCGCGGTGATGTGCGCCTACAACCAGGTCAACGGCTCCTACGCGTGTGAGAACTCGCAGACGATCCGGGACACCCTGGATGGGGTCATGGCGTTCAAGGGCTTCGTGATGAGCGACTGGGGCGCCACCCACAGCACCGTCGCCTCCGCCGCGGCGGGGCTGGACATGCAGATGCCCGGCGGTACGGGCTTCGGCCCCGACTACTACGGCGCGCCGCTGGCCGCCGCCGTCGCGGACGGGTCGGTATCGGTGGCCACCATCAATGACATGGTGACCCGCATCCTGTGGGCCATGTTCTCCGTCGGGGTCTTCGACCATACCTACCCGGCCCCGAGTTCGGTGCTGGGCACCGATGTCAGCTCGGCGGCCGACAACCAGACCGCGCTGCAGGCCGCGGAAGACGGTGCTGTCCTGCTGAAGAACACCCGCGGCGTCCTGCCGTTCGGCCGTGGCGTGAAGAGCGTGGCCGTGATCGGCGACGATGCGGGCAGCGACGCCAGGTACGGCGGCGGCGGCTCCGCGTCGGTCACCCCGACGAACCCGGTCACCCCGCAAGCCGGGATCACCGCCCGGGCCGCCCGCAGCGGCGACAGCGTGACCTACTCCCAGGGCAACAGCAACTACCTGTCGCTGTCCGCCGTCCCGGACACGGCCTTCACCCCGACCTCGGGCACCGGACCCGGGTGGACAGCGACGTACTATTCCGGCCCGGCGGCCAGCGGTACCCCGCTCGGCAGCGAGGTGGTCACCAGCCTGAACGTAACCAGCACGCCGTCCATCGTGACGACGGCCGGCGCGACCACCTGGTCAGTCAAGTACACCGCCACCATGAACCCGCCGGCGACCGGCACGGACGAGTTCGGGCTCAGCGCGGGCGGGCCGGCCTCGCTGTCGATCGGCGGCCAGCAGATCGTCAGCTACCGTCCCGGCACCGGCTCGACCTTCACCGGCCTCGCCGACGTGACGGCCGGGCAGGCCACTCCCTTCGAGCTGGACGTCACCGGCATCAGCGCGAGCACCGGCGGCGGGCCCTTCGGCCCTCCGCCCCCCGTGACCCTGACCTGGGCCCCGCAGGAAAACCTGCTGTGGGAGGCGGCCGCCAAAGCCGCGGCGTCCGCCGACGTCGCGGTGGTCTTCGCCAGCAACTACTCCGCCGAGGGCAGCGATCTGCAGACCCTGCAACTGCCCGGCGACCAGGACCAGCTGATCCAAGCCGTGGCCAAGGCCAACCCGCGCACGGTGGTCGTGCTGAACACCAGCGGCCCGGCGTACATGCCCTGGCTCAACAACGTCGCTGGCGTATTCGAGGCCTGGTACCCCGGGCAGCAGGACGGCAACGCCATCGCCGCGCTCCTGTACGGGGACGTGAACCCCTCAGGGCATCTGCCGGAAACCTTCCCCGCCGGCCCTGGCCAGGGCGTCGCTGACGGCGCCACCGTGCTGGACCCCAGCCTCCAGTTCCCCGGCAACGGCACCAACGTCGACTACACCGAGGGCATCGATGTCGGCTACCGCTACTACGACACCCACCACCAGAACCCGCTCTTCCCCTTCGGCTACGGCCTGTCTTACACCAACTTCGCCTACAGCGGGCTCCGGCTGCACCCAGGGAGATTGGGCACCGAAGAGGCAGCCGTCACCATCACCAACACCGGCAGGACGGCCGGCGCGGAAGTAGCCCAGCTCTACCTCACTGACCCGGCATCCGCCGGTGAACCGCCCTACCAGCTCAAGGGATTCCAGAAAATAACTCTCGCCCCCGGGCGCAGCCAGCAGGTCACCTTCGAAATCAGCCGCCAGGACATGAGCTACTACAACTCCGCCACCAACGGATGGATGCTCGCCCCCGGCTCATACCGGGTCAGCATCGGCAGCAACGAGCGCGACCTGACCGTCAGCGATTCCTACCAGGCCAGCGGAACTGGAGGAAACCACTAACACCCAGCAGGTCACGGGCCGCCTGTCACACGCTGACAGGCGGCCCGTTCCGTCCAAGCCGGCCTCTTCAACCGGTTTGGCGGGATACACCTCGGCAGAGGGGCGACTCATCAAGCCGGTCGCGGAGCCCAAGATCCCTGTATCGCCGCGGCGCACGCCCCTGGCGACCACCGCCACCACTCCCCCGGCGATGCCAGGCAACGGATGAAGATTTCACAGCCCGCAGCGAGTTCGGTCCTCTCGGAAGTCCGCGTTGCCGCAACTGGTGACCTCTTGAACGTCGCGAAAGCGCTGTTGGTCCGAGTGGCGAGACAATCCCTGCGTCATCGCTGGTCAGACGGCCAGCTTCCGACGGATCTTGCCCCTCAGAATGCCCCTCAGGGGAGAAAGCTCATCGGTTCTGTGTGCGAAAATATACGCCTGACCTGGGTGGAGCTAAGCGGGCTCGAACCGCTGACCTCTTGCATAAGCGGGCTCGAACCGCTGACCTCTTGCATGCCATGCAAGCGCTCTACCAACTGAGCTATAGCCCCGGCATCGCCCACGTGACCGGCACGCGGACCGCAGTTAGCATACCGGTTCCCCGGGCGCCCCCGGACATCATGGGCAGCGACCTAGTTGTCACCGGCCCAGACCCCAGCGACCCCAACGTCCCAGCCCCCGGACGTCAGCGGTCGTCGCTGAGCACTGGTTCGGGCAGTGTCCCCGCGTTGTGCTCGACCAGCCGCCACTGCCGGTGCCGGCGGGACACTACCGACCAGGCGCAGTTGGCCAGCGGCCCGATCGCGCCCCAGAGGTCCTCGGGGAGGCCGAGCAGCCGGGCGGCGCCCAGCCTGATCGCCGCCCCGTGGCTCACCACGACTGCCAGCGAACCGGGCTGGAGGCTGTCGGCGATCCGTTCCATCGCCGATCCCGCGCGGTCCGCGACGGTCGCCGAGGACTCGCCCTCAGGCGGCCACCACCGTGAGTGCTCCACCGGGTAGCGGGTCCGGATCTCCACGTCGGACAGGCCTTCCCAGGCGCCACCGTGGCGTTCCCGCAAATCCTTGTCCGTGGTCACGGTCAGCCCGGTCAGCCGGGACAGCGGCTCGGCCGTGGCCAAGGCCCGGCTGAGGTCCGAGGACACGATCACGTCCGGCCGCAGCGCGGCCAGCAGCCGGGCCGCCCGCTCGGCCTGCTCCAGGCCGACTTCATCCAGCTGGATGTCGGTCTGGCCCTGGAAGCGGCCCTGGACATTCCAGGGTGTCTGGCCGTGCCGCCACAACACCAGCCGGACCCGGGAATCCGGGCCCGGCACTGACTCAGAGCTCATACCGCCCTCTCCTGGGTGCCGGTCCGCCCGGCTCACGCAGGCACCTGCCCGCCCGCGCAGGCCAGCCAGGCTCTATCACGGGCCCGCTGGACCTGCTAGCCACGCTCCACCGCCCCGGCGCGCACCTGGGAGCAGCACGGCCAGGCAGGCCCTCGATCCGCTGAGCCGTCGGTCAGCGTGCGTCCCCGGCGGATGTCCCCCCGGGGCGCGCCCCGCCGACCGAAACCGTCTCGGGCAGCTGGATCTGCGGGCAGTCCTTCCACAACCGTTCCAGAGCGTAGAACGTGCGCTCCTCGGAGTGCTGCACGTGGACCACAATGTCAAGGTAGTCCAGCAGCACCCAGCGGCCTTCCCGCTCACCCTCGCGGCGTACAGGGCGGGCTCCGGCCTTGCGCAAGTTCTCCTCGATCGCCTCGACGATCGCCCGGACCTGGCGGTCGTTGGCCGCCGAGCAGAGCAGGAACACGTCGGTGATGACGAGCTGCTCACTCACGTCGTAGGCGATGATGTCGCTGGCGAGCTTGTCGGCCGCGGCCGCAGCGGCTATCTCCGCAAGCTCAACGGCCCTGGTGGTGGCAGTCACGTGTGGTATTCGTCCTCCTCAGCCGGGGACCTTCCCCCTAGCCTCTCACGGCCCCATGCTTGAGGGCAGTGCGGCAATTCAGCCTAACCCGGCCCGCCGACAAAGTCCGCACGCCCGGCCCATAGTCCCACCGCCCGGCCCGAACCCCTGCCGGGCGCCCCGGCCCGGCACGGCCCCAGTCCTGGCCCGGCCCCGCCCCGGTCACGCCAGACCCAAGGTCCCCAAGGGAACCCACTCAGCCCTCAGGTCACTGGCGCCCCATCGCCATCCGCATCTCGCCGCCACAATGACGTGGCTCCCGGGAGACGCCGCCGCGGAGCCCGGACGTCACCCGCCCGGGTTGAGGCCTCCCTGCGGCCCGCACGCGGTCCCGTCGCCGTTGCAGTACAGCCCGCGCTTCGCGATGTACTGCACCACGCCGTCGGGGACCAGGTACCAGACCGGCTCGCCCGCGGCGACCCGCTGGCGGCATTCGGTGGACGAGATGGCCAGGGCCGGGATCTCGATGAGGCTGACCTGGTCCCGGGGCACCCCGGCGCTGGTCAGCCCGGCAGAGGACAGCCGGTGCCCGGGACGGGTCACGCCCACGAAGTGGGCCAGCTTGAACAGGTCCGCCGCGTCCTGCCACGACATCATCTTGGACAGCGCGTCCGCCCCGGTGATGAAGAAGAACTCGGCGTCCCCGCCCCGGATCGACCGCAGTTCGCGCAGCGTATCGATGGTGTAAGTGGGCCCGGGCCGGTCGATGTCCACCCGGCTGACCGAGAACCGCGGGTTCGACGCGGTCGCGATCACGGTCATCAGGTAGCGGTCCTCGGCCGGCGAGACCCTGCGGTCGTCCTTCTGCCAGGGCTGCCCGGTGGGCACGAACACGACCTCGTCCAGGTCGAACGCGTGCGCGACCTCACTCGCGGCGACCAGGTGGCCATGGTGGACCGGGTCGAAGGTGCCACCCATCACCCCGAGCCGCCGCGCCCGGCGGGATTGCGGATCGGCCACGTCAGACTCACCATCCTCTTTCACGTGACTCTAACGGGGACCCCGCCGGCCCTATTTCCCTGGATCAGCGGAGTCCCTGGGACGGGCGGCTCCCCCCGGGCCCACCGGACCACCCGAACCGCCTCGAGGGCCAGCAGCGGCCGGCCAGGACCCGGAACGGTTCTTCCTGGAGTCCGGTGTGCGGCCCGGCTGGCCGGGATTCAGCGTCAGGCTCGAACCTCAGCGTCCCTCTCCGGCCCGGGCTCTTCCCGCACACCCCCAGGGGCCGTGTGACCAGGCTGGCGTTCCCGCTGGGGCGGGGGATCGCAACGGCCTGACTAGCTTTCTATAACGGTACTTACCGTCGTTACTCATTACCCAACGCGATTCCTTGACCATGTTTTTGACCAGCCCAGACCAATCCGCTGACCGGGAGGGTCCCGAAGTCCTCACTAAACGGGCCCACCACGGGGGTGTGTCCAGTCTTCCTGGAGGAAGCTTCATGATCGGTACGAAACGGCTCAGAATGCTGGGCACCCGGAAGGCAGGGATCGGCCTGGTGGGCCTGCTGACCGCGGGCCTGGCCCTGGCGTCCGGGACGGCCTTCGCGTCGACCTCGTCGTCCTCGTCGGGGATGGCGGGGATGGCGTCGGCGAGTTCCTCGATGAACCACCGGGGATTCACCAAGGGCTTCTACGCCGGGCACACCGTGCGGTTCTTCTACAGCAAGAACTTCTACTGTAAGCAGCCGCCGGCCAGCAAGGCGTCGTCGAAGTGCGAGGGCGGGACCAACTACACCCAGACCCCGGCCAACACCTTCGACCCGCTGTACGTGATCGTGCCGCTCGGCTTCACCCCGCCGAAGTCCACCCTGCAGTGCCCGGCGGGCCGCTGCATCGACCATCCGCACACCATCGACCTAACGTCGGTGCTGGGCAGCGGCACCGGCAACGTGGCGCTCCCGGCGCACAGCCACATCGTGGCCACCGCGAACATGCACCAATCCGAGTGGTGGAACGTGGACATCGTCGGGGTCAAGAGCCTCAGCACCTGGAACAAGCTGATCCGGTCCAAGAACTCCCACGAGCTGCAGTACCTGCAGCGCGCGAAGAGTTCGACGATCACCGGGAACATCCCGAGCAACCTGTTCCTGTACTTCTCCGTGCTCAGGTAGCACCTAGCCGGCGCTGGCCGCGCCTGACCCTCTGGGTGCGGCCAGCGCCAGCACGACCGGCCCATCTGACCCCTGCGAGCTCCCCACCCGTCTGCACGAGAGGTGCCACGCCATGGTTAACCAGTCCATGGACGCCGTCCGGTCGCCGGCCCGGACCGCGGCCACCAGGGTCCGCGCGCTGCGCAGCTGGCGCGGGGCCGTCGGACTCGGCGGCCTGGCCGCCGGGGCCATCATGATCACCGGCGCGTTCCTGCCCTGGGTCACCACGTTCGCCGGCCTGATAGGCATCCCCGGAGTGCGCGGCAGCAACGGGCGGATGCTGGCCGCCGCGGGAGCCGTCATCGCCCTGGCCGGGCTGGCCCACGCCGTGCGTGGCGACCGGTGGTCCCGCTGGCTGATCGGCCTGGCCGGCTTCCTGGCCACCGGGTTCTCCGGCTTCCTGCTCCTCCAGCTCGCGGCCAGCATGCGGTCGCTGAGCACCGACTCGATGGTGGCCGCGCGCAGCGGTCCCGGCCTGTGGGTTACCGCCGCCGGATCGGGGCTGGCCTTCGCCACCATGTTCCTGCCCGCCTCGGCCCAGCGGACCCTGGTTCGCCGGGATGCCTCACCTGGCCTGCGGGCCTGGGCCGCCGACCGGGAGTCCACCGGGTTGCGGCGGGGCATCCAGATCGCCCTCGGCGTCTTCTGGCTGGCCGACGGCGCGCTCCAGCTCCAGCCGTTCATGTTCGGCCGGGGCTTCGCGAACCAGATCCTCATGCCCGCCTTCATGGACAGCCCCACCGGGGTCACCGGCCCGGCCCTGGCCTTCACCCGGCTGGTCCTGCACGCCCCGGCCGAATGGAACGCCGCGTTCGCCGTCATCCAGCTGCTGCTCGGCGCCGCGCTGCTGTGGCGGCCCACGGTGCGGGCGGCGCTGGCCGGCAGCATCGTCTGGGCCCTGGCCGTGTGGTGGTTCGGCGAAGGGCTGGGCGGCGTGCTCAGCGGCTCGGCCAGCCCGCTCACCGGCGCGCCCGGGGCTGTGATCCTCTACGCGCTGCTGGCCGTGCTGGCCTGGCCTGCCGGGTCTGGCCGCCCGGCTGACGGGCCGGTCGCCGCGGGCAGCCCGCTCGGCCTGACCGGGGCCCGGTTCTGCTGGCTGGCGCTGTGGGGCAGTTCCGCGTATTTCATGCTCCAGGCGGTCAACCGGGCGCCGGATGCGTTGCGGGCCACGTTCACGGGCCTGGCGGCCGGGGAACCCGGGTGGATCGCCGCCCTGGACCGTGGCCTGGCCAGCGCCGCGGCCGGTCATGGCCTGGCGATCAGCATCGGCCTCGCGGTGGTCTTCGTTGCGGCGGGTTTGGGGGTGTTCTGGTCAGCCACCACCCGGGCGGCCCTGCTGCTCAGCGTGGTCGTGGCCGTGGCGATCTGGGTGCTCGGGGAGAACTTCGGCGCGATCGCGACCGGGCAGGGTACCGATCCCAGCACCGGCCTGGTGCTGGTGCTGCTGGCGGCGGCGTTCTGGCCGCGGCATCGCCGCCCGGCCGGCCCTGTTTTCCATGATCACGGTAATGCTCCGGTCATGGGGCAGGAAGAAATGCGTAATCACGGCGGGCTGGCCCGCAGCGCCGCGAATTGGTGGAGCTAGGCCGGCCGACGCGGGCCCGGACACGGCCTAGCATGGCTGCATGACCACTGTGCCGGATCGTGCCCGCGTCCGTCTCCCCGGGATCAGCTCCCGTGCCTACGAGCACCCCGCTGACCGGTCGGCGCTGGTAGCTATGCGCAAACTCACCGGCTTCGACGTGCTGCTGCGCCGCCTGGCCGGCCTGTTCAGCGACCGGAGCCTGCGGCTGCTGTTCCTGGCCAGCTCCGTGCGGGCCTCCAACGAGCAGTTCCCCGACCTGTACCAGCTGCTGCTGGACGGGGCGGCCATCCTGGACCTCCCCGAGGTGCCCGAGCTTTACATCTCGCAGAACCCGATGCCGAACGCGATGACGCTCGGGTCAGACAAGCCGTTCATCGTGATCACGACCGGCCTGGTCGACCTGCTGGACGCCGAGGAGCACCGGTTCGTGATCGGCCACGAGCTCGGGCACGTGCTGTCCGGGCACGCGGTGTACCGGACCATGCTCTTCCACCTGACCCAGCTGGCCACCCGGCTGGCCTGGTTCGCCATCGGCTACATCGGCCTGCGGGTGATCATCGCCGGGCTGGAGGAGTGGTACCGGAAGTCCGAGCTGTCCTGCGACCGGGCCGGCGTGCTGGCCAGCCAGGATCCCGCGGCGGCGCGGCGGTCCCTGATGAAGATCGCTGGCGGCTCCCGGATTTCCGAGCTGAGCCCGGACGAGTTCCTCAGGCAGGCCCACGAGTACGACGCCGTGCCGGACGTGCGGGAGGGCCTGCTCAAGATGATCCAGATGCAGGGCACCACGCACCCGTTCGCGGTCGTGCGGTTCGCCGAGCTGGACCACTGGGTGGCCGAAGGCGACTACGAGACGATCCTGGCGGGCAACTACCCGCGCCGTGAAGACGACAGCGACGCCAAGATTGGCGATGAGTTCGTAGCCGCCGCCAAGGCGTACCAGGAGTCGTGGAGCCGGTCCAACGACCCGTTCATCGGGCTGGTCAAGGGAGTTGCCGAGACCACGGTGGGCGCCGGGGAACGGCTGTTCAGCAACATCTTCGGCCAGCGCGGCGGGGGCAGCGGCGGCAGCGGCGGCAGCGGGGAGTAACTACCCGGGAGGCTCCGCGGCCGGCGCCGTCGCGGCGACCGCCCGGAGGTCAGCGGTCGGCCCCATAGGCGGCGACCGCCGGAAAATCAGCTCCTGAGCAGCACGAGGTCGTCACGGTGCACGATCTCGCGCTCGTATTCGGGACCCCGCTGGGCGGCCAGCTCGCGGGTGGACCGGCCCATCATGGCCGGGATCTCGGACGCGTCGTAGCTGACCAGGCCGCGGGCGATCACCCGGCCATCCGGAGCGCACAGGTCCACCGGGTCGCCCGCGTCGAACCCGCCCTCCACGCCGGTGATCCCGGCGGGCAGCAGCGACGCCCGGCCGCCCTCGATAGCCTGAGCCGCGCCCTCGTCCAGCAGGAGCCGGCCGTGGCTGGCGGCCGCGTGGGCCAGCCACAGCTGCCGGGCCCGGGGCGGCCGCCGGCCGCCCGGCGCGAAGTAGGTGCCGACCGGCCGCCCCGCGAGCACCTCCCGGGCCGCGGCGGCGCTGGCCACCACGGTCGGGATGCCCGCCTCGGTCGCGATCATGGCCGCGTCCACTTTGGTCACCATCCCGCCGGTACCGACCGCGCCCAGGCCAGGAGCGCCCGGCCGGGCCGCCGCGGTGCCGCCCGGCCCGGCACCGCCCGCCCCAGCCCGGCCCAGGGCGACTCCATCCAGGTCGGCCCGGCCGCGGACCTCGGCGATCCGCCGCGCGCCGGGCTGACGCGGGTCCGCGTCGTACAGCGCGTCCACGTCGGACAGCAAGATGAGCGCCCCGGCCCGGACCACGTGCGCGACGAGCGCGGCCAGCCGGTCGTTGTCGCCGAACCGGATCTCGTCCGTGGCCACCGTGTCGTTCTCGTTGACGATCGGCAGGATCCCAAGTTCGAGCAGCCGGCTGAGCGTGCGCTGGGCGTTGCGGTAGTGCGCGCGGCGCATCAGGTCATCGGCGCTGAGCAGCACCTGGCCGGTGCGGACCCCGTGCCGGCCGAACGCCGCGGTGTACCGGGCGATCAGCAGCCCCTGGCCCACGCTGGCGGCGGCTTGCTGGGTGGCCAGGTCACGGGGCCGGCGGGGCAGTCCCAGCGGGGCCAGCCCGGCCGCGATCGCCCCGGAGGAGACCAGCACGACCTGGCGGCCGCCGCGCGCCCGGGCCGCGAGCGCATCGGCCAGGGCCGCGATCCGGTCCTCGTCGATCCCGCCCCGCGCCGTGGTCAGCGACGAGGACCCGACCTTGACCACCACCGGGCTGGCGTCCGCGATCCCCGGCCAGCGCTTCTTCCCCGGCTCCTCCCCCGCCGCCCGGTCGCCCAGCCCAGTCACGCCACCCCTCCAACCACATGCATCACAAGATCCTCGCCAACCCCACTCAAACGTCCGCGGGTGTGTCGTGATCACACGATTAGTGCTGCTGCGGCCGCACCAATCGTTGGATCACGAACGCCTGGGGAGCCAGGCCGCCCCTGTCACCACACCAATCACAGAGGCCTCGCAGCTGGACCCGGCCAGGTGCTGCCGGCCGCCGCCCGGCGTGACTGCTGTGACCATGGGCCGGTGGTGCCTGATGTGTCTACCGCACAGCCCGGACCGTCCGGTTCGTGTGCGGAAACCGCGGCCATCATGACGGTTTCCGCACCGGTTCGGGCGGCCGGCGGATCATGGGGCGAGGCGGCGGTCGGTGCCGCGCGGACCGCGGCCGGCCGAGTGGCCCATGGGGATGTCGGGGTCCCAGTCGAACACCACGGCCTCCTGGCCGTTGCCGATCATGACCTCGGCGCCGTCCTCCGCGCCCGCCCCGGCCAGGGCTTCTTCCACCCCGAGCTTGGCCAGGCGGTCGGCGAGGTAGCCGACGGCCTCCTCGTTGGCGAAGTCGGTCTGCTGGACCCAGCGCCACGGCTTGTCGCCCCGGACCAGGAACGTGTTCTCCCCGGCCGGTTCGATCACGAACTCCGGGCCCGCGGCGGGCTGCGGCCGGATGACCCGCCGGGTCGGTTCCTCGGCCGGGGCGGCCGCGCGGATCCCGGCCACCACCGCGGCGAGAGCGAACGCCAGTTCGCGGACCCCTTCCCTGGTGGCCGCGGAGACCTGGAGGACGGTCAGCCCGCGGGCGGCCAGCACCGGCTCGGCCTGCTTGGCCACCTCCCGGGCGGCGGGCACGTCGATCTTGTTCAGCACCACGAGACGGGGCCGGTCCCGCAGGTCCGAGCCGGTGACATCCTGGTAGGCGTCGAGTTCGGCCTCGATCACGTCGAAGTCCGCGACGGGGTTACGGCTGGAGTCCCCGCTGGTGTCCGCGGCCGTGCAGTCCAGCACGTGCACCAGCACCAGGCAGCGCTCCACGTGCCGGAGGAAGTCCAGGCCCAGGCCCTTCCCCTGGCTGGCCCCGGGGATCAGCCCGGGCACGTCCGCGGCCACGAACTGGACGTCGCCCGCCTCCACCACGCCCAGGTGCGGGGTCAGCGTGGTGAATGGATAGTCGCCGACCTTGGGCTTGGCCGCGGACAGCGCCCCGATCAGCGAGGATTTGCCGGCATTGGGGAAACCCACCAGGCCCGCGTCGGCCACCGTCTTGAGCTCGAGGACCAGCGAGCACTCCACGCCCGGCTCGCCCCGCAGCGCGAACCCGGGGGCCTTGCGCTTCATCGAGGACAGGGCCGCGTTACCGAGCCCGCCGTGGCCGCCCTCGGCGGCCACGAACCGGGTCCCGGCACCCATCAGGTCGGCCAGGACCTGGCCGTCCTCGGTCGTGACCACGGTGCCGTTCGGGACCCGGACCACCAGGTCCTCACCGGCCGCGCCGTTGCGGTTGGACCCGGATCCCTGCGTGCCGTTCCCGGCCTTGCGGACCGGGCGGCGGTGGAAGTCGAGCAGGGTGGCCACGCTCGGGTGCACCTCGAGGATCACGTCGCCGCCGCGCCCCCCGTTGCCCCCGTCCGGGCCGCCCAGCGGCTTGAACTTCTCGCGGTGGACCGAGGCGCAGCCGTGCCCGCCGTTGCCCGCCTTGATACGCAGGACCGCCCGGTCTGCGAACTCTGCCACTGCCCCTCCTTCCGGGTGCTACCCGCCGGCCATCCCACGGGGGCCGGATATTGCTGGTCACACGCATCAGGGGCGGACCGTCACCGGTCCGCCCCTGATGCCTACGCTCGATGAGATCGCTTCTAGGCGGACCTTATTCCGCCGCCGGGGTGTCACCCGGCTCGGCCGCGATCACGCTTATCGCACGACGGCGGCGCACGCTGCCGAACGTCACCTTGCCGGCGACCAGAGCGAACAGGGTGTCGTCACCGCCGCGGCCCACGCCGGGCCCGGGGTGGAAGTGCGTACCGCGCTGGCGCACGATGATCTCGCCCGCGTTGACCTGCTGCCCGCCAAAACGCTTCACGCCGAGCCGCTGTGCCGCGGAGTCACGGCCGTTCCGGCTGGAAGACGCGCCCTTCTTGTGTGCCACGTCAGCTCAGCTCCTCTTCTTCCCGGCACTGCTCTTCGCGGCGCTGATGCCGGTGATCTTCAGCTGGGTGTAGTGCTGCCGGTGGCCCAGGCGCCGCCGGTACCCGGTCTTGTTCCGGTAGTGGATCATGTTGATCTTGGGGCCGGCCACCGGGCCCAGGATTTCCGCCGTGACCTTGTAGCGGTCGAGCTCGGCTGCGTCGCTGATGACGTTGCCGTCATCGACGACGAGCAACGCGGTCAGCGTCACGCTGGACCCGACGTCACCAGCCACCGTGTTGACGGTGAGTACGTCGTCCACCGCCGCCTTCTCCTGCCTGCCACCGCAGCGCACGATCGCGTACACCGAGAACTCGCTCTCTGCCTTCGCGGCTAGGCCGCGGCCTCATGCGGCCTGGGCCGCTCTCTCTCGTCAGGGCGGGCCGGGCCGCTTGGCCTGGTCCGGGTTTCTGCCTGGCGCTGACCCACCGTGCCGCCCGCCGCAGTAGCTAGCACGGATGTGACTAGCGCCTGCTCTGGGCGGGCACCGGACGGGAGCCTGCCTCGCGCACGGGGCGTGGGGCCGTGAAGCCCCGATCCGCTATGTGCACCGACCACTCAGGTTATCAGAAAGGCGGGGGCTCCTCGTCCGCGGCGGCCGGGCCCTCGTCGGCCGGGTGGCCGCCGGCCGGGTGGCTGTCCCCGTCCTCGGGACCGCTGCCCGCGTCCTCGGGACCGCTGGCGCCGCCCTCGGGACGGCCGGGCGGGGTGCCGGGGTCCGCCGCCAGCGCGGCATCCCCGGCGGGGGCGGCGGCCGGCTCCGCACCGCCGGACCAGCCGGGGTGACCGGCCGGCTCGGACGCGGTGTCCGAGGCCGGTGCCGGGTCCCAGGCCGGCCCGGAACTGAACCCCGGCGCGGGGTCCGGCTCAGGCGCGGGGTCCGGGGCAGCTGGGGCTTCCGCCGGGGCCGGGCCGTCACCCGCAGGCCACGAGGACACTGCCGACGCCGCCTCGGCGCCGGTCAGGGTCTCCGCGGCCGTCCCGGTCTCAGCAGCGGGCACTTCCTCGGTAGCGGGCACCGCCTCGGTGGCCGGCCATGAGGACACGGTTGGCGCCGCGTCCGCCAGCGCTTCCATGCCCCCGGCCGGCTCTGTGGCGGGCCCGGTGTCCTCGGCAGGCCCGGTGTCCTCGGCAGGCCCGGTGTCCTCGGCAGGCACGATCTCCGTGCGGGTCACGGCGTCGGCACCGGTCACAGTCTCGGAGTCGGGCGCCCCCGCGGGGCGGGTCGCCGAGCGCCGGCGGCGGCGGCCACCCTGGCGCTCACCGGGCGCTGCGACCAGGACAGCGGCTGCGGAGTCGCTGGCCGCGGCCTCGCCGCCGTCCGGCGCCTCCGGCGCGTCGTGATCCGCGGCCGGCCGGTCCCGGTCCTGGTGGCCGTTCCGGTCACCGCGCCCGTTCTTGTCGTGACCGCTCTTGTCCTGGCCGTTACGGTCACCGCGCCCGTTGCGGTCCGCGCGGCCGTTCCGGTCCTGGCGGCCCCCGCCGGACTGGCGGCCGTCATCACCGCCGGATCGTTTCCGCTGGCTCGTGCCCGCGGGCTCGGTCAGGTCGAGGGAGATGATCCGCCCGCGGCCGTTACAGCAGTCGCACGGCTCGGAGAACGCCTCCAGCAGCCCGGCCCCGACCCGCTTGCGGGTCATCTGGACCAGGCCGAGCGAGGTGACCTCGGCAACCTGGTGCTTGGTGCGGTCCCGGGCCAGGCATTCCAGCATCCGGCGCAGCACCAGCTCGCGGTTGCTCTCCAGGACCATGTCGATGAAGTCGATCACGATGATGCCGCCGACGTCCCGCAGCCGGAGCTGCCGGACGATCTCTTCGGCCGCCTCGAGGTTGTTCCGGGTGACGGTCTCTTCGAGGTTGCCGCCCTGCCCGGTGAACTTCCCGGTGTTGACGTTGACGACCGTCATCGCCTCGGTGTTGTCGATGACCAGCGAACCGCCGCTGGGCAGCCACACCTTGCGCTCCAGCGCCTTGGCCAGCTGCTCGTCGATGCGGTACCGGGCGTACACGTCCTCGTCGTCGTCCGTCCAGTGGCTGAGCCGCTCCGCCAGGTGCGGCGCCACGTACCGGACGTATTCGTAGACGAGGTCCCAGCCTTCGTCCCCGGCTACCACCAGCGACGCGAAGTCCTCGTTGAAGATGTCCCGGACCACGCGGATGGTCAGGTCGGGCTCGCTGTAGAGCAGCTCAGGCGCGTTGGCCGTCTTGGACTTCTGCTCGATGGCTTCCCACTGCGCGGCCAGCCGGGCCACGTCCCGGGACAGTTCTTCGTCGGTGGCGCCTTCCGCGGCGGTCCGCACGATCACGCCCGCACCGTCCGGCATGACCTGCTTGAGGATCTGCTTGAGCCGGGTGCGCTCCTTGTCCGGGAGCTTGCGGCTGATGCCCATCATGGAGCCGCCCGGGACGTAGACCAGGTAGCGGCCGGGCAGGCTCACCTGGCTGGTCAGCCGTGCGCCCTTGTGCCCGACCGGGTCCTTGGTCACCTGGACCAGGACGGACTGGCCGGACTTGAGCGCGGACTCGATCCGCTTGGAGTCGCCCTCCAGCCCGCTGGCGTCGAAGTTCACCTCGCCCGCGTACAGCACCGCGTTGCGGCCCTTGCCCACGTCCACGAAGGCCGCCTCCATGGAGGGCAGCACGTTCTGGACCTTGCCCAGGTACACGTTGCCGACCATGGACTGGTGCGTGTTGTTGTCCACGTAGTGCTCGACGAGCACGCCGTCCTCGAGCACGGCGATCTGGGTGCGGTCATTCTGCTGCCGGACGACCATGACGCGATCCACAGACTCGCGCCGGGCCAGGAACTCGGCCTCGGTGATGACCGGCGGGCGCCGCCGCCCGGACTCGCGGCCCTCGCGACGCCGCTGGCGCTTGGCCTCCAGGCGGGTCGAGCCCCGGACCGACCTCACATCACTGACGGACACCGGCTCGTCAGCCGTCTGCGGGCGCGGGACCCGCACATGAACGACGGTGTTGGGCGGATCGTCGGTGGCGGGCTCCCCGTCGGACGCCGAGCCACGGCGCCGGCGGCGCCGGCGGCGCCTGGTGCCACCGTCCTCGTCGTCCCCGTCCGCGTCCGCGCCGTCGGCCGCGTCGTCAGGGCCGCCGGACTTGCCCTCGGCCTGATTACCCTGGGCTTGCTTGCCGTCCGCCTGCTTGCCCTGGGCCTGCTTGCCGCGGCCCCCCTTGCCGTCGGCCTGCTTGGCCTCGGCGGGCTTGCCGCCGCGCTCCGAAGTCTCGCGGCCGCCGCGGCCTGTGGCGCGCTCGGCGTCCTCGGTGTCCTCGCCGGGGGTCTCACCGTCAGCGTCATTCCCACGGGACCGGCCGCCGCGGCGGCGGCGCCGCCGGGACGATCCTTCGGATGCGCCGTCGCCGGACGTCTCGTCCGGCCCGGTGTCCTCGCTGGCGGGCTCGTCCCGGACCCGGCCGAGATCGGCGGCCGGCTCACCCGGCGCGGGCGGCTGGAAGATGACCGGCGGCGGCTGGAACGTGGCCTGTGGTACCGACCCGGAACCGCCGGTAGCCGCGGGCGCCGCGGCCATGACCGGGGTCGCCGCGGGCGACGAGCTCACGGCGGGAGCGGCCGGCGCGCTCTCCGGCGTGGCGCCCGCCGGTCCTGTGCTGGCCGGCGCAGTGCTGGCCGTACTGGCACTGGCTGGACCGGCACTGGCTGGACCGGCACTAGCTGGAGCAGTGCTGACTGGAGCAGTGCTGGCCTGCCCCGCGCTGGGCGGCGGCACGTCCTCGGCCGGCGGCCCCGCGGCGCGGGTCGCGGCCCGGCGGGGCCTGCGGGTCCGGCGCTGGGGGGTCGACGGCTCGCCGCCGGCGGCCGGGTCACCGCCGCCGGCCGCACCGCCAGAGTCGCCTGGGCTAGCCGTCCCGGTTAGACCGGACGGCGTCGCACCTCCGTCACCATCACTGCCGTGCGCTGTCTCGTTCTGCTGTGAATCGTCGAGCTCGGTTTCGAGCATCCGGGCTATCTCCCGTCAGGCTCCCGGGCGCGTGGGTTCGCTGGGAACCCTGCGCGCCGCGCGGGAGCTGGTCGTACGCGCTCGCTGGGACCGGGGCAGCCAGTGAGGCCGACCGCGCTCCCAGGCGCGTTGTCTCTTCATGTTCCTGCGCCGCGCCCTGTCCGGCCGGCTGGGACCCGAGCGGCGTCACCCCACGCGATGGGGGTGCCGCCCCAGGGGGCGCCCAATCCTCAGCGGGCCCGGTGGGCACATGCTGCCCTGCGGGCCCGGCTTCGGCAGCTACTGCCACCAGCGGTCCTTGTACCAGCCGGGTCACCAGCGGTGGTGACGAAGGCACTAGCCCGGCCACACGGCGAAGTGCAGTCAGGATGTCATCGGGCCGCACGGCCGGTGTCAGGTGCCGAACAACCATTCGAAGTATCGCATGCCCGGCGTCCCGCTCCTCAGCGGGATGCCAGCTGGCCTGCATCGTGACCACCGCGGCGCGCGCGTCCATGCGCCGCATTCCCTTGCTGGTCAGGCGCTCGACCTCCACACTGTCCTGAGCGAGGAAGGTCTCGGCGGCCGCAGCCGCCTCATCTCGCCCGATCCCGGGGAGGGCCACTTCCCACCGGGACGCCTCAAACCTCATGGCGCCCAGGGAACTGGCTTCCTCGGTCACGTCTATCACATCAATCCCGTCCGGCAGGGCTGCATTGAGCTGGTCCCGCACTTCCGTGACGACGCACGTTGCCGTCAGCGAAAGCTCCAGATACTCAGCTTCACTCGCCGTCCCCGTCGGGGCGGCGCCAGCGTAAGAGATCTTCGGATGGGGGGTAAATCCTGCCGAGTACGCGATAGGCAGACGTGCCCGCCGTACCCCGCGCTCTACCGCCCGTGCGATGTCTCTGTGACTGGCGAATCGCATCCTGCTTCTTTTAGCGTACCGGACAATAAGCCGCTGGACGACGGGCGGCTGATCAGCGCCGCGTGTCGGGCCGTCCGATGGCCTGCGGGGCCGGCCGCCAGGAGTGGGCTGAACCGGGGAACCGGGGGCTGGCATCTAGCCGAGGCCTCCCGTGCCACCGGGCTCGCCCGGCGGGCCCCCCGCTACCGACAGCGGAAGCAGGGTCCGCCCGGTGGGGCCGGTCTGGATCTCGGTGCCCATGGTGGGGCATACGCCGCAGTCGTAACACGGGGTCCAGCGGCAGTCCTCGACCTCCGTGGCCTCGGAGGGGTCCACCGCGTCCTGCCAGTCCTGCCAGAGCCAGTCCCGGTCCAGGCCGGCGTCCAGGTGATCCCAGGGCAGGACTTCGCTGTACTCGCGCTCCCGCGTCGTGTACCAGGCGACGTCCACCGGCTCGTCGGCCAGGGCCCGCTCCGCGCTGCGCATCCAGCGATCGAACGAGAAGTACTCGCTCCACCCGTCGAACCGGGCTCCGTCCTGCCAGGCCGCCCGGATCACCTTGGCCACCCGGCGGTCGCCCCGGGACAGCAGGCCCTCGATGATCGACGGCTCGCCGTCGTGGTAGCGGTAGCCCACGGAACGCCCGTACGTGCGGTCACCCCGCAGGGCCGCACCCAGCTGCCGCAGCCGGTCGTGCACGGTCTCGTGGTCACACTGGGCGGCCCACTGGAACGGAGTGTGCGGCTTGGGCACGAATCCGCCGATGGACACGGTGCACCGGATGTCCTTGCGGCCGGTCGCCTCCCGCCCAGCCTGGATAACCCGGCGGGCCAGGTCCGCGATCGCGAGCACGTCCTCGTCTGTCTCGGTGGGCAGGCCGCACATGAAGTACAGCTTCACCTGCCGCCAGCCGTTGGCGTAGGCCGTGCTGACCGTGCGGATCAGGTCGTCCTCGGTGACCATCTTGTTGATCACCTTGCGGATCCGCTCTGAGCCGCCTTCCGGGGCGAAGGTCAGCCCGGACCGCTTGCCGTTCCGGCTCAGCTCGTTGGCCAGGGTCACGTTGAACGCGTTGACCCGGGTGGACGGGAGCGAGAGACCGGTCGAGCTGCCCTCGTAGCGGTCGGCCAGCCCGGTGACGATCTCGTTGATCTCGCTGTGGTCGGCGCTCGACAGGGAGAGCAGGCCGACCTCGCTGAAGCCGCTCTCGGCGAGCCCCCGTTCGACCATGTCGCCGACCGTGGTGACGCTGCGCTCCCGCACCGGCCGGGTGATCATCCCGGCCTGGCAGAAGCGGCAGCCCCGGGTGCAGCCGCGGAAGATCTCCACGCTGAACCGCTCGTGCACGGACTCGGCCACGGGGACCAGCGGCTGGCGCGGGTACGGCCACTCGTCCAGGTCCATCACGGTGTGCTTGGGGACGGTGAACGGGACCCCGCTGCGGCTCGGCGCCACCCGCCTGATCCGCCCGTCCGGCAGGTAGTCCACGTCATAGAAACGGGGCACGTAGACCCCGGCCTCGGTGGCCAGCCGGAGCAGCAGGCCGTCCCGGCCGCCGGGCCGCCCGGCCCGCTTCCAGTCCCTGATCAGCCCGGAGATCGCCAGTACGGCCTGCTCGCCGTCGCCGAGCACCGCCCCGTCCACGAACTCGGCGACCGGCTCCGGGTTGAACGCGGCGTGGCCGCCGGCCAGCACGATCGGATGCTCCTCGGTCCGGTCGGCGGCGGACAGCGGGATGCCGGCCAGGTCGAGGGCGGACAGCAGGTTCGTGTAGCACAGCTCGGTGGCGAAGCTGACGCCGAGCACGTCGAAGGCCGCCACCGGGCGGTGACCGTCCACGGTGAACTGCGGGATGCCGCTGCGGCGCATCAGGGCTTCCAGGTCCGGCCAGACGCTGTAGGTGCGCTCGGCGAGCACGCCGTCACACTCGTTCAGCACCTCGTACAGGATCTGGATCCCCTGGTTGGGCAGGCCGACCTCGTAGGCGTCCGGGTACATGAGTGCCCAGCGGACCTCCGCGGAGTCCCAGTCCCGGACCACGGAGTTCAGCTCGCCGCCGATGTACTGGATCGGCTTGCGCACCTGGGGCAGCAGCGGCTCCAGGCGGGGGTAGACCGATTCCACAGGCATCCTGACAGCTTAGGTGGTTTGACAAGCCAGAGGGACGACTCGGGCTCGCCGGCCAGGTCGGGGGGGTCCGGGGGTCGTCCCCCGGGCCAGCACAGTCAGCCGAACACCGGATGCCGCCGGTGCACGGACTGGAGCACGCCTATCGCGATCATGTCCGCGAACATGGCTGACCCGCCGTAGGACACGAACGGCAGCGGGAGGCCGGTCACCGGCATGATCCCGATGGTCATGCCGATGTTGATGAAGGACTGCAGGCCGAACCACAGTGCGATCCCGGACGCGACCAGCAGGCCGAACTGGTCGTCGGCCCGGGCGGCGATGCGCAGCGCCCGGAAGATCACGACGGCCAGCAGGAGGATGATCACGGCGCAGCCGACGAAGCCCACTTCCTCGCCCGCGACGCTGACGATGAAGTCCGTCTGCTGGTTGGGCACGAAGCTCGCGGTGACCAGCGGGCCGTGCAGCAGCCCGGTGCCGAACATGCCGCCGGAACCGATCATGATCTTGGAGTGGATGGTCTCGTATCCCGTCCCGGTCGGGTCCGCCGCGGGATGCAGGAAGGACGTCAGCCGGTCCAGCTGATAGCTGCGCAGCAGGTGCAGCTTGAACACCGCTACCACCGCGAGCAGCCCCGCCGCCGTCATCGCCGCCACCCAGCGCAGCCGCAGCCCGGACAGGGCGATCATGCCGAAGGTCATCAGCAGCAGCAGGATGAGGACGCCCAGGGCCGGCTCGCGCTCCACCAGCACGACCGGGATCACCGCGAGCGCGAACACCCCGGCGGCGTGCTTCGGGCCGGGGATCCGGCCGCCGTCCCGCAGCTCACCGAAGACGACGGCGATGATCAGGACCAGCCCGATCTTGGCGAACTCCGAGGGCTCCACCTGGAAGCCGGCGGGCAGGTTGATCCAGGCCTTGGCCCCGCTCACGCTGGTGCCCAGCGGGCTGAGCACCGCCAGCAGGCCCAGGACGGCCGCCAGGTAGACGAACGGGGCGAGCAGCCGGATCTGCCGGTAGTCCAGCAGGCTGACCACGACCATGAGGATGACCCCGAGCCCGACGTTGATCAGCTGCTTGATCAGGTAGCTGCGCGGGTCCGCGCTCGGCTGGGTAGCCGAGTAGACGAGCAGCGTGCCGATCAGGCTGAGCGCCACCACCGCCACCAGCAGCACCCAGTCGTACCGGCGCAGCGGCGAGTCCTTGGCCACCGCCCGGAGCAGCAGGGAGCGGCGCTTCTGGCCGAAGCTGGGGGTGCGGGGCGAGGTGTAGTCGCGGGTACCGAGGTTCATCAGGAGCCCCCGTAGCCCGCCGGGGCGGTGATAGAGCCGCTGGAGGAGATCTTCGGCAGCCCGTGGGGCACGTTGCCGCCGGGCAGCGCCGCCTTGTGCCCCTCCAGGCCGTAGATGTCGTCGTAGATCTGCCGGACCGCGGGCGCCGCCACCTCGGCCCCGTAGTTCGAGTTCGGGATCATGACCACCACCACGTACTTGGGGTTGGTGCACGGCGCGAACGAGGCGAACACCGAGGTCACCGAGCTGTTGAACACCTCAGCGGTACCCGTCTTCCCCGCCACGCAGACTTTGCTGCGGGGGAAACCGCTGAACGCGCTCGCCGCCGTGCCCGCACCCGTGGTCACGCCGGCCAGGGCGTTGCGGATGTAAGCCAGGGTGCTCCCGGCCACCGGCAGGCGCCGGATCAGCGGGGGCTTGATCTTCTGGACCACCTTCCCGCTGGGGCTGATGATGGCCTCGCCGATCCGGGGGCTGTACAGCTTGCCGCCGTTGGCCAGGGCCACGTAGGCGTTAGCCAGCTGCAGCGGGGTCACCGAGACGAAGCCCTGGCCGATGGCCGCGATCGCCGCCTCGCCGGGTTCCCAGACGTTGCCGTAATGGCAGTCCTGATATTCGATTTGCTGCACATAGGACCCATTGGCCCGCCCGTATTTACACCAGTTCTGGCCAGTATGGGCATTACCCTTCCAAAGGTAATACAGCCATTCACGGGTCGGGACAGTTCCCGGGCCCTGCTCGGGCAGGTCGATTCCGGGTGTCCGGCCGAATCCCCACGCGAGCTCCATTTTCTGCATTTCCTGTATCGGAGCCCTGGGGCTGGTTACCACATTGGCCTTCGGATGGTCGTGCTGGTATGTGCCGTAAGCCAGCTCGTAGAAGACCGTGTCGCAGGAGATGACCAGGGCCTCGTGCATGCTCATCTGACCCAGGTTCTTCTGGCCGTCGTTGAGGAAGGAGCGGCCGCCGATGTTGTAGGAGGCCGGGCAGTTGTAGGTGCCGGCCAGGCTGTAGCCCGCCTTGACCGCGGCCGCGGTCGAGGTCACCTTGAACGTCGAGCCCGGCGCGTACTGGCCCTGGGTGACCCGGTTCAGGATCGGCTTGTTCCCGTTGATCAGCTGCCGGTACTGCTTCTCGGAGATGCCGCCCTGCCAGATGCTGGGGTTGTAGCTCGGTGCGCTCGCCATGGCGACCACCCGGCCGGTGGTGGTCATCACTATCGCCGCGCCGGTCGTGGCCTTGGGGCTGCCCGTCTGCTGGGCCTTTCGCAGCGTGCCGGCCAGCACGTTCTGCACGTCGCCCTGAAGCCGGGCGTTGATGCTGGTGACCAGGTTGTTACCGGTCGCGGGGGCGGTGTTCCTGACCATCCCGAGCTGCTGGCCGGCGCTGTTCACGGACAGCACCTGCTGGCCGGGGGTGCCCTGGAGCGCCTGGTTGTACTGCTGTTCCAGGCCGGCCTGGCCCACCAGGTCCACGCCGGAGAAGCCGGTGGTGGGCAGGTGCTGCTGCTTCATCTGCTGGGCAGTGATCGGGCCGAGGTAGCCGAGGACCTGCGCCGGGTTCGCCCCGTTGGGCTGCGGGTACCGGGCCACCGGGTTCACCCCGGCGCTCACCCCCGGGTACTGCTTGTGATCCTGCATGATCTGGACCGCGATCGAGTCCGGGACGTGGTCGGCGACCGGGATGGGCTGGTACGGCGAGCCCGGCCAGCACGGCTGGGACACGTGCGCGTTGCACAGCCGGACCTTCTGGGTGAGCAGCTTGTCGGACATGCCGAGCAGATGGGCCAGCCTGTGCAGCACTCCCACGCCGCCGTCGCTCTGGACCGCCAGGTTCATCATGTTCACGGTGACCACCAGGGAACTGGCGTTGTCCACCATGGGCAGGCCCGCGTCGTCCAGGATCTGGCCCCGGACCGCGGGCGTGATCACGGTCTGCGTCTGATCCTGGGCGGCCAGCCGCACGTAGCTTTGGCCGTTCATGACCTGCAGGTACCACAGCCGGCCACCGAGGGAGACCAGCAGCGCGGCGACAATCGCGTAGAGCACGATCAGGCGGCGCCGTGACGCCGGGATCATCGAGACAACCCTCCAGACCGTTTGCCGAAGATCCGCCACAGCGACCGGCGCCGGCCGAACGCGCGGCGGCCGCTCAGGGCGCTGACCGGTGCCCGGCGGCCGCTCAGGGCGCTGGCCTTGGCCCCGCGGAACCGGGGTGCGTGCTGTTTCCCGGCCCGCAGCCCGGCGCCCCGGGCGCGCCGGCCGAGGACGGAACCGCCGATGGCGCCATCACGGCGCCGCCGGCCCCCAGCCGCAGTGTCACCGGCCGCGCGGGCCGGATGCCGGTCCGGACCGCCGCGGCCCGGGCGCCGCTCGCCGATCCGCCCTGCATGATCCCGCCGCGCAGCCTCGGACCCCGGGACGGGCGGAGCGCACGGCTACCCGTGCCATTCCTGAGGCTGCCGCTGGTCCGGCTGAAGGCACTGGCGGGAATTCCGCCACCGCGCTGCCAGCTGCCCTGCGGCCGCGTTACCCCCGGCTTGCCGCTCCGCCGGCGGCTGCCCAGGTGCAGGTTTACCGGCCGGGCCGGGCGCGCCCGTCCGGCCCGGGCGGCCGCCGCCGACCCGCCCGGCTGGGCGGAACCGCCCCCGCCGCCGCTGAACTTCAGGTGCACTGGCCGGGACGGCCGGGTCTGGGGGGGACGCACCCCGCTGGCCGAGCCGCCCCGGTTCGATCCGGCTCGCAGGGTCCGGGCCCTCAGCCTCGGGGGGCGGCCGGTTCCGCTGTCGCGCAGCACCGCACCGGAGCCGGCGAACAGGGCCGCGGGGCCCGCGAGACCGGGCACCGCCAGCGGCCGGCTGGCTGACCCGCCGGGGAAGCTGGCCAGGCCCTGGGCGGCCAGGGTCGGGGCGGCCAGCGCCCGGGCCCGGACCACCACGTAGAGCACGAACGGGCTGAGAAGCACGTCGTAGAGCACGGAGGCGGGCAGCACCTGGCCGATCGCGGACCAGGTGATGTCGAGGTTCCCGAAAATCATCCCGGCCAGCGCGAACAGCAGTTCCCCGAGAGCAGACCCGGCGGCCACCACGCCGATCGGCACCCAGGCGGACTCGTCGAGGTTGCGGCCGACCCGCCCGGAGGCGTACCCGACCAGGCAGAACACCAGCGCGTACTGGCCCACCAGGTGGGTGGCGGGCGGGGCCACGTCCAGGGCGAGGCCCGCGCAGAACCCGCTCAGCATGCCTTCCAGCGGCCCGCCAGTCAGCGCCAGCGCCACCACCACGACCAGGACCAGGTCCGGCCCCGCCCCGCCCGGCAGGCGCACGTTGGCCAGGACGGTCAGCTGGATCAGGATCGCGAGCAGCAGCAACCCGGCCGAGAACGCCGCGCGCCGCACCTCAGGGCCTCGATCCGGTGGGGGTGGGCGTGACGGTGGCCCCGGGCGATGGGGCGTGACTGGCCCCGGCCGACGCCGTGGCGGAGACGGCCGGCGACGGGCTCGGCCTGGGCGGCAGCACGGAGAACCGCGGATTGGTGCGCGGCGGGACGACCACGACCCCGACCACGCCCAGCGCGGTGTCGTCGGCGAACGGGCGGACCAGCGCCTCCTTGGTCAGCGAGCTGCTCGTGCCCTGCAGCTTGGTGATCACCCCCACCGGCACTCCGGGGACGTAGGGCCGGCCGCCCGCCGAGCCGAACGTGACCAGCTCCTGGCCGGGATGCAGGATCGCGTTCACGTCGAACACCTGGAGCCGGAGCAGGCCGCTGCCGGTCATGCTCTTGCCGGTCCCGTTGACTACCCCGATCTGGCCGGTGCCCGCCAGCCGGACCCCGACGGTCACGCTGGCGTCGGTGGCGAGCAGCACGGTGGCGGTGGTCGCGCTCACCGTGGTGACCGTGCCCACCAGGCCCTGCCCGTTCAGCACGGTCTCGTCCGGCTTGATGCCGTCCACCCGGCCCGCGTCGATGGTGACCGAGTCGTCGTAGGCCGCGCCGGCCGCGATCACGCTCGCGGTCACGATGCGGTACCGGCCCCGGCCAGCCAGCTGGAGCAGCTGGCTGAGCTGGCGCTCGTCGTACTTGCTCAGCCGCTGCTGGTTCAGCTGGGCACGGAGATCAACCACCTGCCGTTGGAGGGCATCGATCTTGCTTTGTGAGCCGGAGCCGGTGACCCCGTCCGTCAACGCGGCGACCGGCCGGGTGACCACGTTGGCGGCCCCCTCCACCGAGCCGAACACGCTGCTGCCCAGCGCGCGGAGCCCGCCGAGCGGCGCGTTCCCGCCACCCCGGTAGTCGATCGTGATCAGCGCGAGGGCGGCCGCCACGAGAACCCCCAGGATGATGCGGGTCCGCCGGGTGTCGTGCACCAGGTCTCCTCGTCAAGCCGCCGGCCATGCCCCTGTCAGCTGCCGCTGCCGCTGCCGCGCCCCATCCTGCCCCCTCGGGGTCAGCGTCGGCGCTCCGGGACAAGAACCTGGCTCAGGGTGTCGAAATCTTCCACGCACTTGCCGGTGCCGAGCACCACCGAATCGAGCGGGTTGTCCGCCACGTGCACCGGCATGCCCGTTTCCTCACGCAGCCGGTCGGCCAGCCCGCGCAGCAGCGCGCCCCCGCCGGTCAGCGCGATACCCCGGTCCATCACGTCGCCGGCCAGCTCGGGCGGGCACTTGTCCAGGGTGGTCTTGACCGTGTCCACGATCAGCGCAACCGGCTCCTCGATGGCCCGGCGGATCTCCTCCGCCGAGATCACGATGGTCTTGGGCAGGCCGCTGACCAGGTCACGTCCGCGGATCTCGGCGTGCGGCTCGTCCGCCGACGGGTAGGCGGACCCGAGCGCCATCTTGATTTCCTCGGCGGTGCGCTCGCCGAGCATGAGCGAGTACTCCTTCTTGCCGAAGGTGATGATCGCCTGGTCCAGCTCATCACCGGCGACCCGGATCGACTGGGAGGTGACGATCCCGCCCAGCGAGATGACGGCCACCTCGGTGGTGCCCCCGCCGATGTCCACCACCATGTTGCCGGTGGGCTCGTTGACCGGGCAGGCCGGCCCCGATCGCCGCGGCCATCGGCTCCTCGATGATGTAGACCCGGCGGGCACCGGCCTGATGACCAGCCTCCTTCACCGCGCTCTGCTCCACCCCGGTGATGCCGCTGGGTACCGCCACGACGACCCGCGGCTTGGCCAGGTGCCTGCGCCGGTGCACCTTCTGGATGAAGTAGCGCAGCATCCGCTCGGTCACGTCGAAGTCGGCGATGACTCCGTCCTTGAGCGGACGAACGGCCACGATGTTGCCGGGTGTCCGCCCGATCATCCGTTTCGCCTCGACCCCGACCGCGACGATCGCGCCAGTGTTGGTATTCAGCGCCACCACGGAAGGCTCGTTGAGCACGATGCCGCGGCCCCGGACGTACACCAGGGTGTTCGCGGTGCCCAGATCGACCGCCATGTCACGGCCCAGAAACGCCAGCGCGTTGCTCATCAGGAACGAGAACCTTCCAAAAAGGGTCTGCTGGATGATCTGTGGTCTATTCGACGCGGTTCACACCCTGCCGAGTCCGAGCCGCTCTTTGTCCTTCATCGACCAGCCTCGGCCTGCCTAAACGAGGTCAGGAAAGAAGATCTTGATTTCCCGTTCGGCGGAGTCCGCCGAGTCGGATCCGTGCACGATGTTCTGCTGAACATCCAACGCATGATCACCGCGGATAGTGCCCGCGCTGGCCTGCACCGGATCGGTCGCGCCGGCCAGCCCGCGGAACGCCTCGACCGCCCGGGGTCCCTTCACCACCAGCGCGACCAGCGGTCCCGATGTGATGAACACGATCAGCGACGGGAAGAAGGGCCTGCCCACGTGCTCGGCGTAGTGAGCTTCCGCCGTTTCCGCAGAGATGACGCGCATGTCCATCGCCACGATCTGCAGGCCCTTGCGCTCAATCCGGGCCAGTACTTCCCCGATCAGCCCCCGGCGGACCGCATCGGGCTTGACTAGGACGAGGGTACGTTCAACCACTGCTTTGCTCCTCTTGGCCGGTGGCAACGGTGCCGATCCCGGAGTGATCGAGGGCAATCCCGCCGCGGCCAGATCTTACCGTTGCCGCAGCAGCGGGCTGGGCTCCGCAACAGTGCGGGCCCCCGGCCCAGCCCCCGACACGCCGGCGCGCCCAACCCCACGCGGGCGTAGCCGCCGAATCTAACGTAACTGCCCCTCCGCAGGGCGCACATCGGCCCCAGCCCATCGCCGTTCGTGCGCGGAATGCCACCCAGAGGCTGTGACCTGGACATATGACTATCCTCTGAGGCAAGCTCGTCAGGAGTGGTCACCCGGCGACGATAAGCAGATGATCGGTGGAAAAGCAGACTGGCAGCCGCACCGCCCCCGGCCGTGCTGTCCCCGGCCGTACTGTCCCCGGCCGTACTGTCCCCAGCCCCGCGAACCTGCTCGCGGCGGCCTCCGGTGCGGCAGGCCTGCTGGCGGGCACCTCCGGCCACGCGGACCCCGGCCACGCTGACCCGCTGGCGGACACCTCCGGCCACGCGGACCCCGGCCACGCCGATCCCGGCCACGCGGATCCGCTGGCGGACACCTCCGGCCGGGCCATGCGGCGCGGCGGCCTGCTGGCCAGGATCGCACCGTTCGCCGCGCTCGCCTGCCTGGCCGAGGCCAGCCTGGCGCTGCCGCCCGGCCCGGCCTCCCTGCCGGAGGCCATCGCCAGCGCCGTGATCCTGGTGATCACCGCGGCCCTGGTGGTGCTGCTGCCCTGGGACCGGCTCCCGGCCTGGTGTGACGTGGCCGTCCCGCTGCTGTACACGGCCTCGGTGCTCCCGCTGGCCCGGGCCGCCGGCGGGACGTACTCCGGGATCCTGGTCATCGTGCTCATCCCGATCATCTGGGCCGCGCTCTACCACCGGCCATGGGAATCGGCGTGCGTGAGCGTGGCCGCCCTGGCGGTGCTGCTGACGGTGTCCCTGATGCCCGACATGGCCAGCGCGGCCGTGCTCACCCGCCGGCTGATTTTCTGGACCGCGCTGGCGGCCATGATCGGGGTGGCCGGGCACGGGCTGCGGGCCCGGATCCGCCGGTCCCACCAGCAGGCCGCGCTGATGCAGGAGCGGCTGCGCGAGATGAGCATCCTGGCCGACCGTGACCGCATCGCCAGCCGGCTGCACGACACGGTGGTGCAGCGGCTGTTCGCGTCGGGCCTGTCGCTGCAGGGCGCGACGGGCCTGCTCGGCGGCCAGCCTGACGTGGCCCGCCGGATCGACCGGGTGGTGGGGGATCTGGACGAGTGCATCACGCTGCTCCGCCAGTCCATCTTCGATCCGGCGCACGGGGCGCCCGCCCGGGGCCTGCGGCGCAGCATCCTCGACGTGTCCTGCGAGCTGACCCCGTGGCTCGGGGTGGTGCCTGAGGTGACCCTGGAAGGCCCGCTGGACACGGCGGTGCCCCCGCAGGCGGCCCGGCAGCTGCTGGGGGTGCTGCGAGAAGCGCTCGCCCGCAGCGGCGCCTGTGCGCACGCGACCCAGGTGGCGGTGGCCGTGGCCGCCGACCACGAGACGGTAACCCTGACGATCACCGACGACGGCACCCGGTGGGCCGCCCGGTCCGCCGGGGACGGGCCCACCCTGCCCGCGTTGCGGGCGCGGGCCCACGAACTCGGCGGCACGGTCGCGACCGAATACGCGGCGACCGGCGAGACCCGGCTGATCTGGCGGGCGCCGCTCAGGGCGCTTCCGCGCGGCGCCCCATCCAGATAGCCAGGACCCAGAACCCGGCGAAGATGACGCCGAGCGCGTACATGGCCGGGACCAGGACCCCGGCCGCGATCACCAGGACCTGGAGCACGCTGCCGGCGACCAGCGCCGCCCGCAGTCCGGGACGGCCGACCACGCCCGCCAGCAGCACCGCGGCCACGGCCAGGGCGCCGCCCGCGGCCCCCGCGGCCCCGGGCGAGGCGTGCCCGATGGTGATGGCCACCGGGATGGCCAGGCCGATCACGATGGCCTCCATGACCAGCACCGTGGCGCAGAGCCGCCTCATTCCTCCCCCGCCGCCCCCTCAGGATCCTGATGCCCGCGGTCCTCGCGCTCCTCGCGCTGCTCGCGGTTCTGGTCCTCGCCCGCCCAGTCCTCATGCTCCTCGCGGTCGCGCTCCTCGCGGTCCAGGCGATCCTGTTCCGCGCGGTGCGCGTCCGCGCGGTCCACCTCGACGCGGTCCGGGGCGAGCAGGAGCCGGGCGTCCCCGGCGGTGACGACCGAGCCGGTGACCAGCACCCCGGTGACGGCCAGCCCTTCGTCGCCCGACGCGTCGTCGGCCAGGCCGACCGCCATCTCCAAGGCGTCGTCGAGCCGCCGCGCCGCATGCACCCGCTCGGCTCCGAACACCGACGCGGCCAGCTCCTCCAGCTTGTCCGGGTCCATGGACCGCTCAGATGAGTTCCGGGTCACCACCAGCTCCGAGATCACCGGTTCCATCTGGTCGAGGATCCTGGCCACGTCCTTGTCCTCACTGACCGCCAGCACCCCGATGACCGCCGCGAACGTGAACGCCTCGGTGATGGCCTCCATCGCGGCTTCCATGCCCGCCGGATTATGCGCCGCGTCCAGGATCACCACCGGGCTGCGCCGCACCACCTCGAGCCGGCCCGGCGATGTGACCTGCGCGAACCCCTCCCGCACCAGATCCTGCCCCAGCGCTCCGGCGGGCGCGTCCGGGTCATCGTCCGCCGTGGACCGGGCCGGGGGAACCGCGGGCGGACCGTCATCAAGATCAGCCATGCGCACGTCGGCGGGGGCCGAGGACTCAGAAGCATCGTCCTCCGCGGGCCAGCCCGCGGTTTCGTCGGCCCGGTCCGCCTCCTGCTCCGGCGACTGCCCGGGCAACGGAGCCCCGGCCGCAAACGCTTCGACCGCGGCCAGCGCCACGGCCGCGTTGCTGGCCTGATACGCGCCGAATAGCGGCAGGACGATGTCCGTGTAGTCGCCGCGCAGCCCGCGCAGGTCCAGCCGCTGGCCGCCGACCGCGAGATCACGGTTGAGGACCCCGAACTCCAGGCCCTCGCGGACCACGCTCGCGCCGACCGTGACGACCCGGCGCAGCAGCGCCTCCGCCGCGGGCAGCGGTTGCTGGGCCAGCACGGCCACGGCGCCCGGCTTGATGATCCCGGCCTTGTCGGTCGCGATCTCCTCTACGGTGCCGCCCAGGTATGCGGTGTGGTCGAGGGAGACCGGGGTGACCACGGCCACGGCGCCGTCGGCGATGTTCGTCGCGTCCCAGGTGCCACCCAGCCCGACCTCGACGATCGCCACGTCCACCGGGACGTCGGCGAAGATGGCGAAGGCCATGCCGGTCAGTACCTCGAAGAAGGACAGCTGGCTGCCCTGCTGCCCGTTGACCAGCGCCAGGTAGGGCGCCAGCTCGTCGTAGGCGGTCACGAACGCCTCGGCGGAGACCGGCTCGCCGTCCACCACGATGCGTTCGCGGATGGACGACAGGTGCGGGCTGGTGAACAGGCCGGTGCGCAGGCCCCGCGTGCGCAGCAGGCTCTCGATCATCCGCGCGGTCGACGTCTTGCCGTTCGTGCCGGTGATGTGGACGACCGGGTAGGAACGCTGCGGGTCGCCGAGCACGGAAACGAGTGCGGCCATCCGTTCCAGGGTCGGCTCGATCGCGTGCTCAGGACGCCGCGCGAGGATCTCGCCCTCGGCCTCGCGCAGTTCGCCGGAGATGCTCAAGCGTCCCCCTGGCCCTTCTCGGCCGATCCGGGCTCCCCCGCCCCCGGCAGGGCGGCGAGCCGGCCGGTGATCCGCTCGATGTCGGCATACGCCGCCTCGAGCCGTTCCCGGGTCTTGCCGACCACATCGGCGGGCGCCTTGGCCAGGAAGGACTCGTTGCCCAGCTTCCGCCCGGCCTGGTCCGCCTCCTTGCGGGCGGCGGCGAGGTCCTTGTCCAGCCGGCGCCGCTCCGCGGCCACATCGATGCCGGCGGCGGTGTCCAGTTCCGCGGTGATGCCCTCGGCCAGCACGGACGCGGTCGCCGCGAAGCTGTCGCCGGGCCTGGTCAGCCGCAGCAGCGACCGGATGCTGGTCTCGTGCGGCGCGAGGCGGGTGCCCTCGATCCCGGCCAGCACCGCGGGCACCTGCTGGCCCGGCCGCAGCCCCTGGTCGGAACGGAACCGGCGGACCTCGGTGACCAACCGCATCAGCGAGCCGATCTCCGCTTCCGCGGTGGCGTCCCGGAAACCTGGCTGAGCCGCCGCGCCGCCGGCGGCCGCGGGGCGCTGCCCCGGCCAGGGGGCGACCATGACGCTGTCGCCGCCGGTGAGCGCGGTCCACAGCTCCTCGGTGACGAACGGCATGACGGGGTGGAGCAGCTTCAGCAGCCGGTCCAGCACGTAGCCGAGCACCTCCCGGGTGATCCGCGCCGCCGTCTCATCCGCACCAGCAGCACCAGGCCCGGCTGCACCAGGCCCGGCCGCACCAGACCCGGAGAGCGCGGGCTTGGCCAGTTCCAGGTACCAGTCGCACACCTCGTCCCAGGCGAAGTGGTACAGCAGTTCGCACACCTTGCCGAACTCGAAGCGCTCGAAGAGCCCGTCCACCTCACTGGTGACGGTGGCCAGCCGGGACAGGATCCACCGGGCCGCGGTCGGCATCTGGCCGGGATCGGGCAGCTCCGCGGGCACGGTCGCGCCGTTCAGCAGCGCGAAGCGGGTCGCGTTCCACAGCTTGTTGCAGAAGTTCCTGGACCCGGTGACCCATTCCTCACTGATCGCCACGTCGCTGCCCGGGCTGGCCCCGCGGGCCAGGGTGAAGCGGGTGGCGTCGGCCCCGAACCGGCCGATCCAGTCCAGCGGGTCCACCGTGTTGCCCAGCGACTTGGACATCTTCTTGCCGAACTGGTCGCGGACCAGCCCGTGCAGGGCGATGTCCCGGAACGGGACCGCCTGGGCCGGCTCCCGGTCCGACATCACGTAGAGGCCGAACATCATCATCCGGGCCACCCAGAAGAACAGGATGTCGTAGGCCGTGACCAGCACGCTGGTGGGATAGAAGACGGCCAGGTCCTCGGTGTCGCCGGGCCAGCCGAGCGTGGAGCAGGGCCACAACGCGGAGGAGAACCAGGTGTCCAGCACGTCCGGGTCCTGCCGCCAGCCCTCGCCGGAGGGCGGCTCCTCGCCGGGACCGACGCAGACGACCTCGCCGGACGGCCCGTACCAGACGGGGATGCGGTGCCCCCACCACAGCTGGCGGCTGATGCACCAGTCGTGCATGTCGTTGACCCAGTCGAAGTAGCGGGGCGCCATCTCGGCTGGGTGGATGCCGGTCCGGCCGTCGCGGACCGCGTCGCCGGCCGCCTTGGCCAGCGGGCCCACCTTGACGAACCACTGCAGAGACAGCCGGGGCTCGACCACCGTGCCGCACCGGCTGCAGTGCCCGACCGCGTGCACATAGGGCCGGACCTCGGCCACGATCCGGCCGTCGGCGCGCAGCGCGGCGACCACCGCGGGCCGGGCCTCGAACCGGTCCAGGCCCTCGAACGGGCCGTGGGCCGTGACGCGCCCGTGCTCGTCAAGGATCGTGACGGCGGGCAGGCCGTGGCGGCGCCCGATCTCGAAGTCGTCCGGGTCGTGCGCCGGGGTCACCTTGACCGCGCCGGTGCCGAACTCCGGGTCCACATGCGGGTCCGCGACCACCGGGATCCGCCGGCCGGACAGCGGGAGCTGGACCTCGCGGCCCACCAGGTGGGCGTAGCGGGCGTCGTCCGGGTGCACCGCGACCGCGGTGTCGCCCAGCATGGTCTCGGCCCGGGTGGTGGCGACCACGACCGCGTCGTCGCCGTCGCCGTAGCGGATCGAGACGAGTTCGCCGTCCTCGTCGCTATGGTCCACCTCGATGTCGGACAGGGCGGTGAGGCAGCGCGGGCACCAGTTGATGATCCGCTCGGCGCGGTAGATGAGCCCGTCGTCGAAGAGGCGCTTGAACACGGTCTGCACCGCGCGGGACAGGCCCTCGTCCATGGTGAACCGCTCACGGGACCAGTCCACGCTGTCACCCAGGCGGCGCATCTGGCCGAGGATCTTCCCGCCGGATTCGGCCTTCCACTGCCAGACCCGCTCCACGAACGCCTCGCGGCCGAGATCGTGGCGGCTCAGGCCCTCTTTGGCCAGTTCCCGTTCCACCACGTTCTGGGTGGCGATGCCCGCGTGATCCATACCGGGCACCCATAGCGCGGTGTAGCCCTGCATCCGGCGCCGCCGGACCAGCGCGTCGATGAGCGTGTGGTTGAGCGCGTGGCCGATGTGCAGCGAGCCGGTGACGTTCGGCGGGGGGATCACGACGCAGAACGCCGGGTGCTCCGGGCTGACGTCCTTGGCGTCGGCCCGCATCAGCCCGCGGGCGTCCCAGGATTGATACAGGCGGTCCTCGGCCTCGCCCGGCACGTACTGCGGAGGGAGCTCGGTTCGCTGCTCGCTTAGATCTGCACTCACGACAGCCGAGTCTAGTGCCGCAGGCAATGCCACCCGTGCACGGTGGCGTGCGCTCCCCGCGCCCGGGGTGCCCCCGTTTAGGCCGACTTTTCCCGCGGGGTGCGGCGGGCGACGTCCCGGGGCACCAGGGTGGGATTCACGTGCTCCAGCACCACGGGCCCGGTGATCACCACGCGCTCGACGTCCTTGCGGCTCGGCACCTCGTACATCACCGACATCAGGACCTCTTCGAGGATGGCCCGCAGGCCGCGGGCCCCGGTACCGCGCAGGATCGCCTGGTCGGCCACGGCCTCCAGCGCGTCATCGGTGAACTCCAGGTCCACGCCGTCCAGCTCGAACAGCCGCCGGTACTGCTTGACCAGCGCGTTCCGGGGCTCGGTGAGGATCTGGATCAGCGCGTCGCGGTCCAGGTTGTGCACGCTGGTGATGACCGGCAGCCGTCCCACGAACTCCGGGATCATCCCGAACTTGAGCAGGTCCTCCGGCATCACGTCGGCGAACGCGTCGCCCGTGGCCCGGTCGTTCTTGACCCGCAGCACCGCGCCGAAGCCCATCCCGCTCTTGCCGACCCGCGACTCGATGATCTTCTCCAGCCCGGAGAAGGAGCCGCCGCAGATGAACAGCACGTTGGTCGTGTCGATCTGGATGAACTCCTGGTGCGGGTGCTTCCGGCCACCTTGCGGCGGCACCGAGGCCGTGGTGCCCTCGAGGATCTTCAGCAGCGCCTGCTGCACGCCCTCCCCCGAGACGTCCCGGGTGATGGAGGGGTTCTCGCTCTTGCGGGCGATCTTGTCGATCTCGTCGATGTAGATGATCCCGGTCTCGGCCTTCTTCACGTCGTACTCGGCCGCCTGGATCAGCTTGAGCAGGATGTTCTCGACATCCTCACCCACGTAACCCGCCTCGGTGAGCGCGGTGGCGTCGGCGATGGCGAACGGGACGTTGAGCAGCCGGGCCAGCGTCTGGGCCAGCAGGGTCTTGCCTGAGCCGGTGGGGCCGAGCAGCAGGATGTTCGACTTGGCCAGCTCGACGCCGTCCTCGCCGGGCCGGGTGTCACCGCCGGACTGGACCCGCTTGTAGTGGTTGTACACCGCCACGGACAGGGCCTTCTTGGCCTTCTCCTGCCCGATCACGTACGCGTCGAGGAACTCGTAGATCTCGCGGGGCTTGGGCAGGCTGTCCCATTTGAGCTCGGACGGCTCCGCCAGTTCCTCTTCGATGATCTCGTTGCACAGGTCGATGCACTCGTCGCAGATGTACACGCCAGGGCCCGCGATCAGCTTCTTGACTTGCTTTTGGCTCTTCCCGCAGAAAGAGCACTTCAGCAGGTCACCACCATCGCCGATGCGAGCCACCCAGCTACTCCTTTACCTGGGGCCGTCTGCCCCAGCCTAGGGGCTGACGGCGGCATTCCGCCGTGCCACCACGCTCTCTTTGCCCTCGGACACTCGTGCCCTCAGGCCGACCTTCTAGTTCTGACGGTACCGCCTCCGGGGCCCCGGCCGCGAGAGCCGGGCCCGGTGCCGTCCCGCCGGGAGGACGAATCCTCCTGGTTAGGACGACCCTACCTCGGCCCGCCGCTTCAGGCTGGACAGAACTTCATCCACCAGACCGTATTCCTTGGCTTCCTCGGCGGTGAAGAACTTGTCCCGCTCGATGTCGCCGCGGACCTGCTCCTCGGTCCGGCCGGTGTGCACGGCGACGATGTGCTCCATCGCGGACCGCATCCGGAGGATCTCCTGGGCCTGGATCTCCAGGTCACTGGACTGCCCGTAGCCGCCCTCGGTGGCCGGCTGGTGCAGCAGGATGCGCGCGTTCGGCAGGGCCAGCCGCTTGCCCTTCGTGCCCGCGGCGAGCAGCACCGCCGCACCCGAGGCCGCCTGGCCGATGCAGACCGTCTGCAGCTCGGGCTGGACGAACTGCATCGTGTCGTAGATCGCCATCATCGAGGTCACCGACCCGCCGGGCGAGTTGATGTACATCGTGATGTCGCGGTCCGGGTCCAGCGACTCCAGCGCGATCAGCTGCGCGATGACATCGTTGGCGGAGGCGTCGTCGATCTGCACGCCCAGGAAGATGATCCGCTCCTCGAAAAGCTTGTTGTACGGGTTCATCTCCTTGACCCCGTACGACGTGCGCTCCACGAACGAGGGCAGGACATAGCGGGATTCCGCCGACCCCGGCACCAGGTGCCGCGGCCCGGCCAGCCCGCCGTTGGATGTACTCACTTGCGGCTCCTCCGCTCGTGGTCCGGCGTGGTGAATCATGAGACCGGCCCGACCGTCGGGACTTCGACGGCGCTGCGGATCACGTGGTCCACGAAGCCGTACTCCTTGGCCTGGTCCGCGGTGAACCAGCGGTCCCGGTCGGCGTCCTTCTCGATCTGCTCGACGGTCTGCCCGGTGTGGAAGGCGGTGCGCTCGGCCAGGGTGCGCTTGATGTACAGCATCTGCTCGGCCTGGATCCTGATGTCCGAGGCGGTCCCGCCGATGCCGCCGGACGGCTGGTGCATCAGCACGCTGGCGTGCGGCAGCGCGTAACGCTTGCCCGGGGTCCCGGCCGACAGCAGGAACTGGCCCATGGACGCGGCCATGCCCATCGCGTAGGTAGCGACGTCATTCGGCACGTACTGCATCACGTCGTAGATGGCCAGGCCCGCATAAACCGAACCGCCGGGTGAGTTGATGTAGATGCTGATGTCGCGCTTTTCGTCCTCAGACGCGAGCAGCACCATCTCGGCGCACATCCGGTTGGCGATGTCCTCGTCAACCTGCTGGCCGAGAAAGATGATCCGGTGCCGTAGCAGCCGGCTGAATATCTGTTCCGTAATCAGCGGCGGGGCCGCTTCCGCGGTGCGCGCCAGGATCCCTGCCGGGTCCTCGAAGGCCGGAGGCGTCACTCTGCTCTCCATTTCCGCTCACGTATGTGCGTCATTGACATGGACGATAACTCCCGGCCAGGGTCAGATCGTCCGCGCCCCAGCCCTGTTCGCTGTCGGCGCAGGCATCGCCCCGGGACGAGGGCCGGCCGGGGCCCGCGGACGGGCCCGGGTCAGCCGCCGTCTCCCGGCCGCGTCACGCGGTGCTGCCGCCTGGCTCGCCATCCGCCGCGCCGTCCTCATCTGAGCCGTCCTCCGTGGCACTGGCCGCGGGGACAGTGGCCTTCCGGGCGCTGGCTTTGCGGGCGCTGGCCTTCTTGCCGCTGGCCTTCTTGGCGCTGCCCCCGGGGGCAGCGGCCACCTCGGCGCCGGCCTCGCCCGCACCGGCTTCGCCAGCACCGGCCTCCGGAGCCGGCCCAGCCTCCGCGCTGGCACCCTCGGCGGCACTGGCCGCATCACCGCTGGCCGCGTCACCGCTGGCCCCGGCGGCCTCGGAGCCGGCCGCCTCCGCCACCTCGTCCGACCCCTCCGGGCGCATGGCCGCCTCGATGTCCACCGGCTGGCCGGCCTCGTCGGTCACGGTCGCGCGCTCGGTGATGAGCGTGAGCGACTTGCCCCGCAGCACCTCGGTGATCACGGAGCCGATCTGGCCCCGGTCGGCCAGCTCCTGGGCCAGCCGGTCGGGCTGGACGCCCATCCGGTAGGCCTGCTCGATGACGAACGAGTTCAGCTCGTCCTGCTCGATGTTCAGCTCTTCCTGCCGGGCCAGCTGGTCCAGCACGAACCCGGCCTTCACCGAGCGCCGCGCGCTGTCCGTGATGTCGGTCTCGAGCTGCTCGGCGCTCTGCCCGGACGAGGCCAGGTAGTCGTCCATGCTGGTGCCGGCCCGCTCCAGCTGCTCGTCGAGCGACTGGTGCCGCATTTCGATCTCGCTGTTGACCATGGTGTCCGGCAGCGGGATGTCGATCTTGTTGAGCACGGCGTCCAGCGCGCGTTCCCGGGCCTGGCCGACCTGCTGCATCCGCTTCATGGTCTCCAGCTGGGACCGGGTCCCGGCGCGGAATTCACCGAGCGTGTCGTACTCGCTGGCTGACTGGGCGAACTCGTCGTCCAGCTCGGGAAGCTCCTTGACCTTGACGCTGTGCACGGTCACAGTCACGTCGGCCTGCTCGCCGCCGTGCTCCCCGCCGACCAGCTCAGCGTTGAAGGTCTTGGACTCGCCGGCCGACATCCCGGTCAGCGCCTGGTCCAGGCCGTCCAGCAGCGAGCCGCTGCCCACCTGGTAGGAGTAGCCGCTGACCTGGGCGTCCTCGACCGGCTCACCGGCCACCGAGGCGGACAGGTCGATCGAGGTGTAGTCGCCGTCCTCGACCGCCCGGTCGACGCCCTTGAGCGAGGCGAACCGCTCCCGGAGGCCGCCGATGTACTCCTCGACCTCGTCCGGGGTGACCACGGCCGTCTCCACGGTCACCGGCAGCTCGTGGAGATCAGGGATCTCGAACTTCGGCCGCACGTCCACCTCGGCGGTGAAGGCCAGCTCCTTGCCGTCGTCCAGCTTGGTGATCTCAAGGTCGGGCTGGCCGAGCGCGAACACGTCGTTCTCCTGCAGGGCCTGGCCGTACAGCTGCGGCACCGCCTCATTGACCGCCTGTTCCAGCACCATCCCGCGGCCGAACCGCTGGTCGATGATGCGCGGCGGAACCCGGCCCGGCCGGAAGCCGGGCACGCGCACCTGCCGGGCGACCTCGCGGTACGCCTTGTCGAGGCTGCCCTTCAGCTCCTCGAACGGAACTTCGATGGTCAGCTTCACCCGGGTGGGGCCAAGCTCCTCGACGTCGGTCTTCACGTCGCCGTCACTCCCTGATCCATGCGCTCGGTGTGTGCTGCGCTGCCGCGCTCTGATCCCCCGCCTGGCCGCTCCCGCCGCGCCTCGTACGCGGTTACGCGCGACCCAGCGCAGCCGCGGACGGCTACGGGCGTTCAGTGTAGTGGCCCCTGGGAGGTCTCCTAGGCGGAGACGAGCTGACGGTGCCCGCGGTGCCGCGTTTACCCCACCTCACCCGGCACGGGTGGTGCCCGCCCCGGCCGCGCTGCGCACGCTGGTCAGGGAAGGAGAAATCATGACAGCTCAGCAATCAGGGCCGGGGGGCCGTCACGCCCAGCCACCGGAGCCGGGCCTGGACGACGGGGCCACGGCGTATGGCACCGACACCGCCGGCGCAGGATCCGGCCCAGGTCGTTACGAGCGGCAGGCCGCCCTGGACTGGGCGCAGGCCTGGCAGGTGATCATGCTCATCGCGGTGGTGACGTTGGCGCTCGGGCTGATCCTGCTGATCTGGCCCCACGCGACGCTCATCGTGGTGGCCGCGCTGCTCGGCGCGGCGCTGCTGGTCACCGGCATCTTCCGGCTGATCCACGGGCTGACCGCGCACGACGCCACCGGCGGCATGCGCGCGGCGTACGTGATCATCGGCCTGCTGGCCGCCCTGGCCGGGCTCTACTGCCTGCGTCACCTCGACGTCACCGTGGTCCTGCTCGCGTTCGTCGTCGGCGTGTTCTGGACCCTGCACGGGATCGTGGACCTGAGCGTGGCGGCCACCTCGGGTCCCGGAACCGGGCGCGGCCTGCGCGCGGTCACCGGCGTGCTGAGCCTGGCCGCCGGGCTGATCGTGATGTTCTGGCCCACGATCTCGCTGAAGATCCTGCTCTGGGTGATGGGCATCTGGCTGCTCGCCTACGGGGTGATGCTGGCCGCGATGGCGTTGCAGATCCGGCACGCCGCCCGGGCGGCCCTGTCGTAAGCCACTGACTACCGCGATCTAACGGACGGTCCGTCTCAGCGGAACGTCCGTTAGATGGCGTCGCGGGGTGACCGTCCGCACCCGCCCGGCGGCCCGGGCGCTACCGCACCGCGCCCGGGCACGCTTACAGCAAGCCCAGCCGCCGTCCGCGGGCGATGGCCTCACGGCGGGAACTGACCCCCAGCTTGCGGTACGCCGAGCGCAGGTGGGTCTTGACCGTGTTGATGGACAGGAACAGGGCCTGGGAGATCTCCTCGTTGGTCATGTGCGAGGGAAGGAAGCGCAGCACGGCCCGCTCGCTGTCGGTGAGCGGCACGCTCACCGCCTCGGCCGGGCCGCCCGGCCGGGGCGCCTGGGCGTCGAAGCGCTCCAGGATCCGCCCGGCGAAGCCGGCGTGGCGGCTGGTCGGCGGGATCAGCACGGTCATCGCCGAGCGGACCGAGGCGCCCCCGTCCAGGAAGGCCCGGTACGCACCGTCCGGCTCGGCCAGCTCCAGCGCCTGCTCGAGCAGCCCGGCCGCCTCGTCGCTGGACCCGAGACGGCGCTGGGCGGCCGCCGCGATCAGCAGCCCGGAGATCTGCTCCTGCAGCGTCACCCCGTCGACCGCGCCGTCCAGGCACGGCTCCACGGCCTCCAGCGCGCTCTTGAAGTCGCCCTCGGCGATCAGCAGCCCGCCGCGCAGAAGCCGGCCGTCGGCCCGGTCGAAGTGCTCGCCCTCCTCGACGAGCAGCAGGACCGCGCGGGCCCGGCCGGTGTTGCCGCCGCGCAGGGCGACCTCGCCCTCGGCGATGGTCAGCACGTCGGCCAGCGCCGGGTGGGCGGGCCCCCACGTCTCGCGGAGCCGGGACAGCAGCGCGGTGGCCGCGGTGGCGTCGCCGTCCGCGAGCAGGACCCGGGCCCGGATGAGGGCCGCGACCGCGCTCACCGACGGCTCCCCCGGGAACTGGCCGGTCAGCTCGGGGTCGATGCCCTCCAGCAGCCGCTGCGCCGTGGACAGGTCGTCGCGGCGCAGGCTGACCAGGGCCTGGGCCAGGGCCGCGAGCGCGGCGGCCTGGCTCTTCCCGGCCCCCGGCGTGCCCACGGCGTCCCGCGAGCCCGCGGCCTGGATTGCGCCCGGGGCGCCCGGGTCCCAGCCCGCGCCCCACGCACCCAGCTCCGCCCGGCCGGCCTCGGCCAGGCCCGGCTCCGTCAGGCCCGGCCCGGCCAGCACGTCCGCGGCGGACCGGCGGGCCGCGGTGAGGTCGCCGTACCAGGCCTCGGCCAGCGCCCGCCAGGCCCGGGCCCGGGCCTGAAGCCCGCCCAGGTTGCCCGCGGCCAGCTGCCGGTCGGCCTGCCGCAGCGCCTGCCGGGCCGGCTGGATCTCCCAGCGCCGCAGCCGGGCCACGCCCAGCGCGAACCAGAGCAGCCCCACGGCCCGGTGCTCGGGCTGGGTGCTGGCGGCCGCCTGGGACCGCTCGGCCAGCGAGCCGGCCCCGGCCAGCAGGGCGGGATCGGGATCCGTCCGGCCGCCGGCCAGCATGACCCGCAGCGCGGCCAGGGTGGGCTCCATGATCCGCTGCATCGCCGGGACCGCCCGGCGCAGCGCCCGGTCCCCGCTGTCCAGGTAGGCGGCGGCCCCGTCCCGGTCTCCGTCCCACAGGCGCGCGGCGGCCCAGGCCGCGGCGACTGCGGGGTCATCGGCGGAGCGGTCCGCGGGGAACAGGGACAGCACGCTCTCCAGGTCCGCGGTGGATCCCGGGCTGGCCACCCCGGCCCCGGCCTCGGCCAGGGTCTGCGCCGCGTAGTCCCAGTCCTGCGCCTCGGCCGCGCAGCGCACCGACGCGAGCGGCTGGTCGTGCGCCGCGTACCAGCGGGCCGCCCGGCGGAGCAGCACCGGGATCTCGTGCGGGATCTCCCGGTGCAGCTCGGCGGTGAGCACCTGGCGGAGCAGCGGGTGGTAGACGTACTCGCCGTGCTCGCGGTCGACCACGTCCACGAAGCTGTTCTCCCGGCTGAGGCGGTCCAGCGTCCGGGCGCTGCCGGACTGCCCGGTCAGCGCGTCGGCCAGGTCGCCGGACACCTGGTCGGCGAGGCAGGTCCGGAGCAGGAACATGCGCGTGGCCGGAGCCTGCTTGACGAGCACCTCGTCCCACAGGTAGTCGGTCACGATCGGCTCGTCACCGGCCAGGTCGGTGATGGTCGCGCCGGGTTCCGGATCGGCCCGGGCCCGCATGGCGGCCAGCCGCAGCCCGGCCATCCAGCCCTGCGTGCGGCGCAGAAGCGCGTCCCGCGCCCCCCGCTCCACGTCCAGGCCGAGCATGGAAAAGTAGGCGTCGGCTTCCTCGCTGGTGCAGGCCAGCTCGTGGCCGCCGATGTCGGCGAGCTCGCCGGCGACGCGAAGCCGGGCCAGCTGCAGCGCGGGCGGCTGCCGGGCGGACAGGACCAGCCGCAGCGTGGCCGGGGCGTGCCGGATCAGCAGGTCGATCCCGCCCAGCACGGCCGGGTCAGTCAGCTCGTGGATGTCGTCCATCACCAGGATGACCGGTTCGGTGAACGTCTGCGCCGCTTCCACCAGCCGCAGCGGGAACCCGTCCGGTGACACGTCTTCCAGTGACCGGAGGGACTCGGCCGGGATGGACCGCAGCCTGGCCAGCCCGGCGCAGACGTAGGCCCAGAACCAGGCCTGCTGGTCCTCGGCGTCCAGCGTGAGCCACACCACCCGGCGGGCCTGCGGCGAGGCCGCGGCCCAGGTGGCGCAGGCCACGGTCTTCCCGGCGCCCGCCGGCCCGGAGATCAGCGTCACCCGGTTCCGGGCGGCCTGGTCGAGCAGGCCGGTGATCCGCCGCCGCCGCAGCACCGGGAAATGCGGCTGCGGGATCTGGAGCTTGCCCTCGAGGAACCGGGGCCGCTGCTGGCCCGGCGGCCTCGTCCCCGCGCTGGCGTGGGCCCGCACCGGCCCGTCCTGCTCGCGGACGCGCGGTGCTGCCGCGCCGGTCCGCACAGTGCCCGCCGGCCCGGCGCCGGTCGGCCCGGTGCCGGTCGGCCCGGTGCCGGTCTGGACGGCGCCAGTCGGCACGGTGCCGGTCGGCCCGGGCGCGTGCGTCGGCTCCGCCCCGTTCATGGTGCTTGTCATGGAATTCCCCCCCGAGACCCCCACACCTGCGGCACCCTCGCCAGCCATCCTCATCCCTTGGGGTGAATGTGCAGGTCAGACGCCTTTGCGGGTCATACCCGGGGCCGGCTGGTATCAACCGCACCGCCTTCCGGCTCCCGATAACCCATGATTGAGGGCCGGCCGGAACTGCGGCTCACCCGTAAAGGGTGAGGCTGGGCGGCCACGCCGGATGAGGGACCGGCTCCTGCCGGGTGGCCGCAGGGAGTGGCAGCGCGTCCCGGGACGGCGATGTAGCGCGTGCGCCGCGCGCTCAGCGGGAGCCGGTGGCCGGGGCGTGGCGGACCCGGGACATCATCGGCCGCCCGTCGATCAGCCCGTGATCCAGCTGGTAGTCGAGGTTGATCGCGGCGTTGATCAGCGACAGGTGGCTGAACGCCTGCGGGAAGTTGCCGAGCTGCTCGCCGGTGAGCCCGATCTCCTCGGAGTACAGCCCGAGATGGTTGGCGTAGGTGTGCATCTTCTGGAAGGTCAGCGCGGCTTCTTCCGTGCGCCCCGACCGGGCCAGCGCGTCCACGTACCAGAACGTGCACAGCGAGAACGTGCCCTCCGGCCCGCGCAGGCCATCGGGCGAGGCGCTGGGGTTGTAGCGGTACACCAGGCTGTCCGAGACCAGCTTCTTGTCTATGGCCTCCAGCGTGTCCAGCCACATCGGGTCGAACGGCGAGACGAACCCCATCAGCGGCATCAGCAGCAGCGAGGCGTCCAGCACGTCGGTGCCGTAGTGCTGCACGAAGGCGCGTTCCTTGGGGTTCCAGCCGCGCTCCATGACCTGCCGGTAGACGCGGTCCCGCTCGGACCGCCAGCGCTGGATGTCCGCGGGCCGTCCGCGGTGATCCGCGAGCCGGATCGCGCGGTCCAGCGCCACCCAGCACTGGAAGCGCCCGTAGGTGAAGTCCTTGCGCCCGCCGCGCGTCTCCCAGATGCCCTCCTCGGGCTGGTCCCAGTGCTCGCAGAGCCAGTCGATCATGTTCACGATCGCGGTCCAGCCCACGTGCGCCGGCTGCAGCCCGTGCGCGTCGGCCTGGGTCATGGCGTCCATGGCCTCACCGAAGATGTCCAGCTGAAGCTGGCCGGACGCGCCGTTGCCGATCCGGACTGGGCGCGAGCCGCGCCAGCCCTCCCAGTGGTCGAGGGTCTCCTCGGTGAGGTCGGAGGACCCGTCCACCCGGTACATGATCCGCAGCGGGCAGTCGCCGTTGCTGGCCTTGTGCTCGACGAGCCGGTCCCGGACCCAGACGCCGAACGCCGCCGCCTCCTCCGCGTACCCCAGCCCGAGCAGCGCGTGCACCGAGAACGAGGCGTCCCTGATCCAGGTGTAGCGGTAGTCCCAGTTGCGCTCGCCGCCGACCTGCTCCGGCAGCCCGGCGGTGGGGGCGGCGACCGGGGCCCCCGACGGGGCGTAGGTCATCAGCTTGAGGGTCATCGCCGACCGGGTCACCATCTCCCGCCAGCGCCCGGTGTAGGTGGACTTGCGCAGCCAGGCGCGCCAGAACTCGGCGGTCTGGTCGGACAGCCGCTCCAGGTCGCCCTCCGCCAGCCGGCGCGGGCGGCCGCCCATGGACTCCAGCACCATCCCCGCGCTCTCACCCTCCTTGAGCGTGCGGCGGATGCGCAGGTCATCGCCGATGCGTTCGACATCGGCGCCGAGCTCCCGCAGGGACGTGCCCAGTCTGCCGACCGAGTGGAGGGTCAGTTCCAGCTGGTCGGTGTGGAACAGGGCCCCTTCCTCGGTGATCTCCAGATGGTGCGGCTGGCGGCCGTAGTCGAAGCGCGGCTTGATGTCGACCACGAACCGCATCGACCCGCGGACCACCCGCAGCAGCCGGACCAGCCGGTGGTGCTGGGTCGCCCGGCTCCCGGTGACCGGCATGAAGTCGGTGACCTCGCCGACCCCGTCCGGGGTCAGGAACCGGGTGATCAGGATGGCGGTGTCGGGAAAGTACAGCTGCCGGCTGACGTAATCGTCCCGGTCCGGTGCCACCCGGAAGTAGCCGCCCTGGTCGGCGTCCAGCAGCGACCCGAACACGCTCGGCGAGTCGAACCGCGGGCAGCAGAACCAGTCCACCGTCCCGTCGGTGGTGACCAGGGCCGCGGTCTGCAGGTCGCCGATCAGCCCGTGGTCACTGATGTTCGGGTAGCGCGCCATGGTGCCCCTCCTGAGTAAGTCATGGTGATGACCGTGCTGGCGGGGGGCGAGGGTTCAGGTCATGCCGAGGGGCTGGCCGACGCGCCGGGACAGCGGACGCTGGCCGCGCGCAGCAGATCACTGGCCGAACTGGTGACCCCGGCCAGCCCGGTCGAGACGGCGGCGGCCGCCGCGGTGGCGCTGGGCTGGCTGCCGAGGCTGGACAGGGTCTTGCCCAGCTTGCTCAGCGCGGCGTCCAGATCGTTGATCTGCGTCTTCCACACGGCACCGGCGGCCGTCCGCAGCGCGTCCAGGTTGGTCTTGACGTTCGCCACGTCGGTCTTGAGCTTGGCCAGCGCGTTGGAACCGGCGCTCAGGTGGCCGAGTTCGCTGATGGACTGCCGCAACGCGGCCACGTCCGGGCAGATCGCTGAGGACGCGGACGAGGATGGGCTGGACGACGGGCTGCTCGCGGCGGTCCCACCGCCGGACGAGCAGCCTGTACCCAGCAGCGCGACCGCGGCGACGAGGCACGCACCAGCCAGTCCAGCCCTCATGCCGGCCACCCTCCCGCGGGCCCGCGCCAGCGTCGTCATCCTCGGCGGGCTATCCCGCCGCCCCTCCTTCGTAGGTTATGGGCCTGCCCGCTGAGCAGACGGCCTCGGACCCCCGCCCCTCCTTCGTGATCATGACTTTGGTGTCGTTCCAGCGACACCAAAGTCATGATCACGGAACCGGCCTCGCAACCAGCGTGACTGGAAAGGCCAATGTGACTGGTGTGCCGATCAGAGCCGGGCGCGGCGCCGGCCCGGTAACTCCGGCCTTATCCGAGGCGCTCGCCCAGGTGCTCGCCGACGCGGATGGCGTTGGCCATCGCGGTGAGCGCCGGATTCACCGCGCCGATGCTCGGGAAGAAGCTGGTGTCCACCACGTACAGGTTGTCCAGCTCGTGGGCCTTGCAGTTCACGTCGAGCACCGAGGTGGCCGGGTCCGCGCCGAACCGGCAGGTGCCGGACTGGTGCGCCACGCCGGCCAGCGCGACGTCCATCTTCATGTAGTAGTTCTTGTCCAGGATGTGGTGAGACGCCATGCCGACGTGGTTCAGCATGGTCTTGACCTCTTTGTACAGCCCGGCCGCTTCCGCGTCGTTGGTCTGCGTATAGGCCAGGTGCACGTTCCCGCCCGAGTCCACCGTCACCCGGTTCCCGGGCTTCGGCAGGTCCTCGGTGGTCAGCCAGAGGTCCACGGCGTGCGCCGCCACCTCCTCCAGGCTCCAGTGCGGGGCCAGCTTGGTCAGCTTCGGCTCCTCGCCCTTCATCGCCTCCGCGTTGGACTTGCCCAGCATCTGGATGTTGCCCAGCGGCCATTCCCGGCCGTCGCCGGCCAGGTAGAAGTCGTTGATGGCCAGCGTCTTCTGGTACACGGTGTCGTTGCGCTCCTTGCCCAGCGCCACCATGGCCTTGCTGTTGTGGAACATGTAGTTCCGGCCCAGCTGGCCGGACCCGTTGGCCAGGCCGTCGGGGTGCTCGCCGCTGGCCGAGCGGAGCAGGATCTTGGCGCTGTTCGTGGCGCCGGCCGCCAGCGCCACGATGTCGCCCTGGTAGACCTCGCGCTGGCCGCCCCGCGACACCACCACCCCGGTGACCACCCGGCCGCCGGAGCCCGTCTCCAGGCTGAGGACCTCGGCGCCGGTCAGCAGCGTCACGTTGGGCAGGTCCATGACCGGGCGGACCGCGATGGTCTCCGCGTCGGACTTGGCGTGCACCAGGCACGGGTAACCGTCGCACCAGGCGCAGCGGATGCAGCTGCTGGCCGGGCGGTGGGTCTCGTCCAGCAGGATCCCGCACGGCGCGTGGAACGGCTGGTACCCGCCGGCCTGAAGGTCGTTGGCCAGCTCCTGGATCCGCGGCTCGTGGGAGACCGCGGGCCAGGGGTACTGCTTCGACCAGTGACCCTCGGTGGGGTCCTCCCCGTGCGCCCCGTGCACCTGGTAGAGCCACTCGGCCTTGGTGTACCAGGGCTCGAACTCGTCGTAGCTGAGCGGCCAGGCCGGGGATAGCCCGTCCACGTGCTTGATCTCGCCGAAGTCCGCGGGGCGCAGCCGGTACAGCGCGGCCCCGTACATCTTGGTCGCCCCGCCGACGAAGTAGTGCACCTGAGGCTGGAACGGCTTGCCGTCGGCGTCGTACCAGGTGTCGCGGGACATGTATGTGCCGTCCACGAACACCGGCTTCGGGTTCCAGTTGTCCATTTCGCGGGGCAGGAAATCGCCGCGCTCCAGGAGCAGGATCTGCTTTCCCGACGAGGCCAGCGTGTGGGCCAGGGTTCCCCCGCCGGCGCCGGTCCCGATGATGATCACGTCATAGCGTTCGGTCACCAGGCCACTATGAGGACCCGGAAGGCCCGGTCACATCGCCTTCCCGGGGTGAGCACCGGCCCGGGGCGCCGGCGTGGCGCCAATCACCCCGGCAGGATGATGCCCGCCGGTCCCGGCCCCGGCCACTGTGCTGGCATGACGAACAGCAGAGACCCTGAGCGCGCGTTCCGGCTGAACACCAGGCCGCTGATCGTGGGCGGGGTGCTTATGGGGCTGGGCGGGGTGCTGGGCCTGGCCGGGATCGTGGTGAGCGGGTCCGCCATGGCTGCGGCCGTGCGGGACTGGGCGAACCGCCAGGAGGTGCCGCCCAGCGAGCTGGCCCGGCATCACTGGGCCCGGGCCAAGGCCGCGACGGTGGCCGGGGCGGCCACGTGGCGGAACGGCACCCAGGAGCACGCCACACCGCTCTCCTGAGCACGGCCCGCTCATCACGGGCCCTCCCCCGCGGCGTGACCGCACTGGGGGCAGTCCTTGACGCCCGGCCTGGCCCGCTGGCCGCTCGCGCTGACGCCGGCCAGCCATTTCCTCTTCGTGCCGGTGACGATCGGGCTGGCGTTCCTGACCGCCCCGCTGCAGGGCACCTCCGGACCGGAAAGGCTGGGCTGAGCCGGACTAAGGCTGGGCTGAGCCGGACTAGGGTGGCGCCGGACCTTCACCCCGGCCAGGCGATGCCTGCGGGGCGGGACCTGCGCTGCACTAGTCACACGGACCCAAGGAGCCCAGATGGCAGCAGACCAGGTTGACGCGCTGGTGATCTTCGGTGCGACCGGTGACCTCGCGAAGCTGGAGACGTTCCCGGCCCTGGTCGGGCTGGTGGATCGCGGCGTGCTCGATGTGCCCGTGATCGGGGTGGCCAAGAACGGCTGGGGCGTGGAGCAGTTCCGCGACTACGCGGTGGCCTCGCTCAAGCTGAACGAGATGGACCCGTCCAGCCGGGCCGCCACCAAGATGCTCGGCCTGCTCCGCTACGTGGACGGCGACCTGGGCGACGACGCGACGTACCACGCGATGTCGGACGCGGTCGGCGATGGCCAGCAGATCCTGTTCTACCTCGAGGTGCCGCCCGCGCTGTTCGGCCGGATCGCCCAGGGCATCGCGACCGCGGGCCGGGCCAAGGGCAACCGGATCATGGTCGAGAAGCCGTTCGGCACCGACCTGAAGAGCGCGATCGAGCTCAACGAGCTGATGCACCAGTTCTTCCCCGAGGACTCGATCTACCGGGTGGACCACTGGCTGGGCCTGGACCCGGTGGAGAACATCCTGTTCGTCCGGTTCGCCAACGCGGTCATCGAGCCGATGCTGAACCGCAGCTTCGTGGAGAGCATCCAGATCACGATGGCGGAGGCGTTCGACGTCTCCGACCGCGGCGCGTTCTACGACCGGACCGGCGCCACCCGCGACGTGGTGCAGAACCACATGCTGCAGGTCCTCGCGACGGTGATGGCCGACCCGCCGGTCGGCCAGGACCTGGGCACCTGGCGGGACGCGAAGGCCCGGCTGATCGCCGCCATCCGGCCGCTGACCCCGGAGGAGACGGTCCGCGGCCAGTACGAGGGTTACACCAGCGTCGAGGGCGTGGACCCGCACTCGACCGTGGAGACGTTCACCGCGATCCGGCTGGCGGTTGACTCGTGGCGCTGGGCCGGCGTCCCGGTGCTCATCCGGGCCGGCAAGTGCCTGCCGGTCACCGCGACCGAGGTGACGGTCCGGTTCCAGCGGGCTCCGTACGACGTGTTCGGCCTGAACCCGCTGCCGGACAACAACACGCTGCGCTTCCGGATCTGGCCGGAGACCGCGGTCGGCATGAGCCTGGCGGGCAAGAAGCCGGGGGCCGGCTGGGAGCCCGCCACGGAGGAGCTGACGTTCGCGGAACGGCCCGGGTCGGACATGCGGCCCTACGACCGGCTGATCGGCGCGGCGCTGGACGCGGACCGGTGGCTGTTCGCCAAGCAGGACACGGTCGAGGCCGCGTGGCGGGTGGTGGACCCGATCCTCGGCGACGCGGTCCCGGTCCATCCGTACGCCAAGGGCACCTGGGGACCGGGGGAAGCCGACCGGCTGCTGCCGGCCCGGGACCTGTGGCACGACCCAGCCGGATGATCACGGGCCACCCGGATGACCACGGGCCACCCGGATGATCACGGCCGGCGGGACGACTTCCAGGTGACGGGGTGAGCAGATGACCGAGGAGGCCCGGCGCAGGGTCGTGATCGTCGGCGGCGGATTCGCCGGGCTGTTCGCGACCCGGGCGCTGCGGCGGGCCCACGTCTCGGTCACGCTGATTGACCGCGCCGAGCATCACCTGTTCCAGCCGCTGCTCTACCAGTGCGCGACCGGGATCCTGTCCGAGGGCAAGATCGCCGCCCCGCTGCGCGAGGTGCTCCGGAAGCACGCCAACGTCGAGTGCGTGATGGCCGAGGTCACCGGCATCGACCCGGCCGCGCGCCAGGTCCACGCCAGGCGGCCGCTGGGCCAGCCCCTGGAGTTCGGCTTCGACTACCTGATCGTGGCGGCCGGGGTGCAGCAGTCGTATTTCGGGCACGACGAGTTCGGGCTGTACGCGCCCGGGATGAAGTCGATCGCGGACGCGCTCACGATCCGGCGCCGGGTGTTCGGCGCGTTCGAGATGGCGGAGAGCTCGACCAGCCACGACGAGGCCCGGCGCTGGCTCACGTTCGCGCTGGTCGGTGCCGGCCCGACCGGCGTGGAGCTGGCCGGGCAGATCCGCGAGCTGGCCACCCGGACGCTGCGCGCCGAGTACCGCCGCATCCTGCCGCAGGACGCGCGGGTGCTGCTGTTCGACGGCGGCGAGGCCCCGCTGGCCTCGTTCGGCCCGGTGCTGTCGGCCAAGGCCGGCGGGGCCCTGCGCAAGCTCGGGGTCGAGCAGCACATGCACTCGGTAGTGACCAACGTCGACCTGACCGGCCTGGAGGTACGCGGCCCGGACGGCGAGGTAACCCGGCACGACGTGGGCACTGTGCTGTGGACGGCCGGGGTCGAGGCCCCGCCCCTGGCCACGGCGGTCGCCACCGCGACCGGGGCGCAGCAGGACCGGGCCGGCCGGATCCTCGTGGACCGCGACCTGACCATCCCGGGCCACCCGGAGATCACGGTGGCCGGCGACATGATGAACCGGGACGGGCTGCCCGGGGTAGCCGAGGTGGCCATGCAGGCCGGGCTCTACGCGGCCCGGCGGATCCGCCGCGACCTGGCCGGCCAGCCGCCGGGCAAGCCGTTCCGCTACCGCGACCTGGGCCAGGCCGCCTACGTGTCCCGCGGCAACGCGGTGGTCTCGGTAGGCCGGCTGCACCTGGACGGCTTCCTGGGCTGGTGGGCGTGGCTGATCATCCACATCGGCTTCATGACCGGTTTCCGCAACCGCTTCGGCGCCCTGGTGTCCTGGTGGTTCGCGTTTACCCGGGACCTGCGGAGAGAACGCACGTTCACCAGCCGCGATGTCGGTGTGCTGCGCGACGTCTACGGCGCCGAGACCGAGCAGCTCATTTCCGCAACGAAGACCGCCAGCCCGCCGGTGCCGTCCGGCCCGGAGGAGTCTGCGGGGCCGGGCCAACCCGCTCCCGGCTCTCCGTGACCCCGGCCCGATCAGGGCAGCTTGGCGTAGTCCTCCCGCCGGGCGACCCCGCTGACCGCATCGCCGAGCAGGTAGCGCCGTACGTTCCCGGCCGCCTGCCGGGCGGCGTAGTACATGATCCCCGGCACGTCACCGGAATTGTGCGGCGAGCCGAGCACGTTGGGCAGCTCGAAGAACGGATAGCTGGTGCGGAACGGGGTGCCCTCACGCGGCTCGTCCCACCAGGCGTCGATGCCCGCCGAGAAGCCCGGGCTGGCCTTCAGGTGCTCGTACAGGGCTGCCTCGTCCACGATCGGGCCACGGGCCACGTTAACCAGGATCGCGCCGGGCTTCATCAGACCCAGCTCGCGGGCGCCGATGAGGCCGCGGGTGCCCGCGGTCAGCGGGATACCGATGACCACCACGTCCGCGACGGCCAGGACCCGGTCCAGGTCGTCCAGGGTGCCGCAGAACTCGACCGGCTCGCCGGTGCGGCCGCTGCTGTTGATCGCGTGGATCCGTGCCCCGAAGGCCCGCATCAGCCGGGCCGTGGCCTGGCCGATCCCGCCGAAGCCGACGATCGCGCAGACCGCGCCGTCCAGCGTGGCGTTGGGGACGGCGCGGCCCCCCTCGCCGCGGCTCCACTCGCCGCGGGCCAGGGCCGCGTTCTCCTGCGGGAGGCGCTTGGCCAGGCTGAGCACCATGGCCATGACGTGCTCGGCGATGGGGTGTGCGTACGCGCCGACGTTCCCGGCCACCATGATGTCCGGGGCGATCGCGTCGAAATCTACCGTGTCCACGCCGGCCGAGAGGAGCTGGATGAACCGCAGCCCGGGGGTGCTCTGCAGCGTGCCGGCGGGTACCTCATGCTGCAGCCGCAGGCCGATCAGCACCTCGGCCTGGCGCAGCACGTCCGCCTGCTCTTCTTCCGGCATCCCGTCGGTGTAGCTGAGGGTGGCCAGGTCGCCGAGGACGTCGGCGTTGATCGAGGTGAATTCACCGTCTGCCGGGTAGCTCACCGCTACCAGCCGCTCGTGGGCCATCGAGCCTCTTTCCTTACGTCCTGCCTCTGGGGGTCTGATGCCTGACCGAAGTACTTCAAACCGCAGCGCTCAGCCTGTCATGACCGAGCGCAGCTTCCGTGCACTGTATGACCGGCTGCGGGACAGCCGGCCCTGGGGGCCGGAGGACCGCCGCGGGGCCCTTAACTACCTCACCCCGGCCGAAGTACTCGCGGCCATGAGCGAGGTCCGGCTGGGCCGCACCGTGAGCCTGGAGGCCCCGGTGGTGGACCGGGTCACCGAGGACAACCCGGATCCGGCTCATCACCCCATGACGGGGACCTCCGACGACGCCAAGCCCGGCGGGCTGTCGTTCGCCATGGACCGGATTGAGATGAACGTGCACGGCAACGCGGACAGCCACATGGACGCACTGTGTCACGTGATGTACGACGGGATCCTGTATAACGGGGTGCCGGCCGGCACCGTCACCTCGAAGGGCGCCGCGGAGCTGAGCATCGAGGTGGCCGGAGACGGGGTGGTCGGCCGGGGCGTGCTGCTGGACATCCCGCGGCTGCGCGGGGTGCCCTGGCTCGAGCCAGGTGACTTCGTGACCACCGACGACCTGATCGCCGCGGAGCAGGCGCAGCAGGCCCGGGTCCGGCAGGGCGACCTGCTATTCGTCCGGGTCGGGCACCGCCGGCGGCGCGACGAGCTGGGACCGTGGGACGCGGCCGCCGCCCGGGCCGGGCTGCACCCGGCCGCGATGGAGTTCGTCGCGGACCGGAAGGTCGCGGTGCTCGGCTGCGACGGCAACAGTGACACGGCCGGCAACGCCGCCGAGCGGGTGGATTTCCCCATCCACGTGCTGGCCATCAACGCGCTCGGCGTGCACCTGCTGGACTACCTGCAGTTCGGGGAGCTGGTCCCGGCGTGCGAGCAGGCGGGCCGCTGGTCGTTCCTGTGCGTGATCGCGCCGCTGCGGCTGCACGCCGGGACCGGGTCTCCCGTCAATCCCATCGCCATCCTGTAGAGCCCTCGTCCGGCCCGGCCAGCCGGTGCCACAAGCCCCGCTGCGCGCTCAGCCCGGCCGCGCCGACCGCGATCAGGATTACCACGTTGAGCAGCAGCTGATAGAGCGAGCCGGCCGCGTCGTGCCAGCTGCTGAACGCGACCGACAGCCCGATCGACGCGGCCGCGGGCAGCGTGGTGATCGAGATGAACACGCCGATCAGCGCGTTGGCGCGCGACTCGGTCAGGGAGACCACCCCGGCCACCCCGGCCAGGACGGCCACGATGACCGAGAAGATGTTCGGTGAGTTGATCAGGTCGGCGACCGGCCGAACCCCGTGCAGGAACGGCTGGGGTGCCACGCCGGCCGCCCGGATGGCCAGCGCGAACAGGAAGGCCGCGACCACGGCGGCCAGGAAGCCCCGGCCCAGCGCGGTGAGCGACTCCTGGACCAGCGGCCCGTCCCGCTTGCTGCAGCCGAGCGCGGCCGCGATGATCGCGAAGTACTCCGGGCCGACCACCATGGCCCCGATGACCAGGATCTGCGAGTTGGTCAGGATCCCGACGGCCGCGATCAGCCCGGCGATGACGAGCAGCACGTAAAAGCTCGGCGGGTAGGTGGCGCTGGCCCGGATCGTGCCCTCCACCACGGCCCACACCGGGATCCGCTCCCGGCGCGCGTAGCGCCGCGTCTCGATGGCGTTACGCGGCCCGGCGAGGGCCACGTTCGCCTCGCCGACCGTGACCGAGCCCCGGCCGTCCTGGTGCAGCCCGCGCAGCTGCCGCAGCACCGCGTTGGCCGACTCGTTGAGCAGATCGAACTGCACCGCATCGCCGTCCGGGCAGGTGGCCGCGCCCGGGAGCACGACCAGGTTGCGCACGCCCGGCTCTCCGGTTAGCCCGGTCACCAGCCGCGATGTCAGATCTGTCGGGCTCACCACGCGCACGTGGAGCACCCAGCCTCCCGTTTCCCTGTGCTAGCTCAGAGGGCCCGGCGTACGGACTAGACGCCGCGTTCGGCAACCAGCCGGCCCGAGGTGATGGCCGCGGTGAAGGCCTCGAAGTCGCGCTCGTTCTGGTCCGCGTACGCGGCCGCGAAGTCCCCGATCGCTTGGTCGAATACGTCCGACGCGCCCATGTAGGCGGCGATGGCAATCTCGTCGCCGGACCGGGCGTGCGCCCGGGCCAGGGTCAGCCCGCACAGCTCGCCGTACAGCCGCAGGCCGCGCGGGATCATCGAAGCGATGTCAACCGAGAACTTCCAGTCCCGCAGCTGCCGGACGTAGAAGTCGCGGGTCTTGCCGTCCAGCCCGGTGGCCCGCTGCCAGCCCAGGAAGATATCGCTGGCCGCCTGCATGAGCCGCTGGCCGTTCACCACCCGCTCGCCCTGGTTGTCGTACCGGCTGGCTCCGGCGAACCGGGCCAGCACCGATTCCTCGGCCTCCTTGACCTGGAGGAAGAGCGGGTCGTTCTCGTCCCGGCCGAGCATCAGCACGATCCAGCAGCGGGTACCCACGCTGCCCACGCCGACCACTTTGCGGGCCATGTCGGCGAACTCGTACTGCTCGAGCAGCACCCGGCGGTCGGCCTGCAGCGTGCGCCGGTACTTGGCGACGAGGTCCTTGAGTTCCTTCTCGATGTCGAACGCTCCGGCCAGGTCACCGAGCAGATCGCGGAGCGGGACGATGACCGGCGGGTCGGGAATGATCCGCGGCTGCCCGTCCTCGAGCTGGGTCAGCTTGCCCAGTTCCTGCATGCTGTCCCGGGTCCGGGCCTTGGCCAGTCCCTTGTCCAGGGCCTTGCGCTGGGTCTGCTTCAGCAGGCCGTCGAACCGGGCCCGGAATTCGTCCATGTCCACCTGGGTGTACCAGACGTCCAGGTTGCTCTCCCCGGCCAGCTGCCGCATCACCTGCCGGTAGCGCTGAGCCGAGGCGACCACGATCTTCCTGCGGTCCTTGTCGCTGAACCCGTTGTCCCGCGCGGCCACCTCCAGGCTGGCCGCCAGCCGCTTCACGTCCCACTCCCAGGGCGCGGGCAGCGTCTCGTCGAAGTCGTTGACGTCGAAGACCAGCTTGCGCTCAGGCGAGCCGAACAGCCCGAAGTTGGACAGGTGCGCGTCCCCGCAGGCCTGCACGATCATCCCGGTGGCCGGGGTCCGGGCCAGGTCGCTGGCCATGGGCAGGGCCGCGCCCCGGTAGTAGGTGAACGGGGTTTCCATCATCCGGCCGTACCGCACCGGGACCAGGTCGGGGAGCCGGGCCGCACCCTGGGACGCGAGCAGGTCGACGGGGTCGGGCCGGTCCGCCGGCGGCTCCCACTGCGCGTGGCTCTCGCGCGGCACCTCGGCCCGCGCAGCCTTGCCGCGGACCTTGCGCTCGGCCGGGGTCATCCGCCGTGGGGGCTTTTCGAGCCCGGTTCGACGGACTGCGGGGCAGGACCACGGTCCGCCGGGCCGCTTCGGGGACCCCGGCGGGCACCGTGGTGACCGAACCGTTCTGGGCCGCCGTGCTGCGGCCGCTGCGCGCCGTCCCGGCCTTGGAGGTGCTCCGGGACGTGGTTCGTGCCGGGCGTGCGGACGTGGTTCGCGCCGCGCTCGGGGACGTGGTCCGGGACGTGCTGCGGGAAGCCGGCGCACTGGTCCCAGTGGACCTGGCCGAGCTGGTGCTGGCCCGGCTCGTGCTGGCGCGGCTCGTGCTGGCCGACGGGCGGCTGGCGGCCGAACGGCCGGCTGCCGAGCGGCCGGACGCCGACCGGGTCGCGGCCGAGGACCGGCCGGCCGCCGAGGAGGTGGCTGACGAACGGCTGGCGGCCGGGCGGGCCGCGCTGGACCGGCTGGCCGCGGGCTTGCTCGCCGCGGGCTTGCTCGCCGAGGCCTTGCTGGCGGTACTCCTGGTGGCCGCGGCGCGGGCAGGCTTGGCGTCCGCCGCCTTGTTCCCGGCCGCCCGGGTTCCGGTGGCCTTGGCGGCCGTTGCCTTGCTCCCTGACGTCCTGCCCTGTGCCTGTGCCATGAGCTCCTGTCCCTCCCTTGACCGCGAACCCGGGTGGGCCCCGTGTCCATGACCGCGCGAGGCTGACGCCGGCCTTATCTCATTCACCATGGCCGCCTCCGGTGCGCGTCGCATCACCCCCCGGGGATGACGACGCTGCCCCGACTGACTGGCGAGTCTGCGTACTAGGACGCGCCCGCCCGGCCAGCAACCCGCCATCCAGAGGGCCGCCCGGCACAGAGGGCGCGGCGCGGCCCGTCACCGGAGGCCTGCGCATGTCCCGACCGATCGAGGATTACGCCCTGATCGGCGACATGCAATCCGCCGCGCTGGTCAGCCGGGACGGTTCCATCGACTGGCTGTGCCTGCCGCAGTTCGACTCGGAGGCCTGCTTCGCCGCGCTGCTGGGCGACGAACGTTACGGCCACTGGCGGATCGCCCCGGCCCGCGACTTCACCAGGGTCCGGCGCCGGTACCGGCCTGGCACCCTGATCCTGGAGACCGAGTTCAGCACCCCGTCCGGGGTGGTGCGCCTCATTGACTGCATGCCGCCGCGAGCCGCTGACCCGGTGCTGATCCGGCTGGTCGAGGGGGTGGCCGGGCGGGTCGACATGCGGATGACGCTCGCCGCGCGCTTCGAATACGGGCTGACCCTCCCCCGCATCCGGCCGCAGGACACGGCCCGGCGGATCATGGCCGGGGGCCAGTCGCTGTGGGTCTTCAGCCCGCTGCAGGTCCGCACGGTCGACGCTGACCTGGTCGCCCGGTTCTCGGTCGGGGAAGGTGACCGGATCCCGGTGGCCGCGGTCTGGCGGCCATCGCACCTGCCCGCGCCGGCGCCGCCACCGGCCAGTGCCCTGGTCGAGCAGACCGACGCCTGGTGGCGGCGCTGGGTGGCGGGCCTGCGCCACATGGATGGGAGAGCAGGCGAAGGCCAGGACGCGGTGATCCGTTCGCTGATCACGCTCAAGGCGCTGTGCTACGCGCCGACCGGCGGCCTGCTCGCCGCGCCGACTACCTCGCTGCCCCAGCAGACCTGCGGGATGCGCAACTGGGACTACCGCTACTGCTGGATCCGCGATGCCGCCGATGCCGTTGACGCGTTCCTGGCCGCCGGCGCCGACGAGGAAGCGGCCAGCCTGCTGAACTGGCTCGGCCAGGCCGCGGGCGGCCCGGCGGCGCAGGTCCAGCCGGTGTACCGGATCACCGGCGAGCGCCGGATGCCGGAGATCGAGGCGCACTGGCTGCCGGGCTACGAGAGCGCCCAGCCGGTGCGGATCGGCAACGCCGCCGCGACCCTCCCCCAGCTCGGCACGTTCGGTGACGTGCTACGGGCCCGGCTGGCGGTGCGGGCCGCCGGGCTGCCCGTGCCGGGAGGGACGGTGCCGGAAGGGACACCGCCCGGGGGGACTCCGCTGGGAGAGACTGCGCCCGGAGGAACTCTTCCCGGAGGAACTCTTCCCGGTCGGACTCGGCCCGGAGCGGCTGACCCGGATGAGTCCGAGGCCATCCTCTCGTTCCTGGAGTCCCGCTGGCAGGAACCAGACGCGGGGATCTGGGCCATGCGCGGGCCGCCCCGCCAGTTCGTCCACACCAAGGCGATGATCTGGGCCGCCGCGGACTCGGCCATCACGATGATCGAGTCGTTCGGGGATCGCGGCCCGGCCCGGCGCTGGCGGCGGCTGCGGGCCGCGGTCCACGCCGACGTGCTGGAACGCGGCTACGACCCGCACCGGAACACGTTCACCCAGCACTACGGCTCGGCCGCCGTGGACGCCAGCCTGCTCCAACTCCCGCTGCTCGGATTCCTGTCCGCCGCCGATCCCCGGATCGGCGGGACGGTGGAGGTCATCCGCCGGGAACTGGACGACAGCGGCGTGCTGCTGCGCTACCAGGCGCGGCCGCCGGCCGACGCGGACGGCCTTCCGCCCGGCGAGGCGGGGTACCTGCCCGGCTCATTCTGGCTGGCGCAGGCGCTCGCGGCGGCAGGCCGGACCGAGCAGGCCCGCGAGGTCTACGCGGCTCTCCTCGAACTACGCAACGACGTGGGACTGCTGGCTGAGGGCTATGACCCCTTGCGCCGGCGGCTCGCGGGCAATTACCCGCTGGCCAGCTCGCACATCGGCCTGATCATGACGGCCCGGGCTCTTACCCGGAACGGGCAGTTCGCCCGGTCTGGGTGATGTGCCGCTAGCGGGCCGCGGCCACCCTGGATATCGGCCACCCCGAGCCGGCCCGGGACACCCCGGACCGGCGGCCACTGGAGCGCACACCGGTCCGGGAGGCCTGACAGAAATGAGCCGTCCGTTCTTCATGCCGCTTCTCGCACCGGAGGCACCCGGACGCCGGCTCGCGCGGCCTGCCGCGAAGCCCGGGACCCGGACAGCAGGATGGCTGCGCAGCCGGGCTGCGGCCCGGCGGGCCCGGGCCCGGGCCCGGACCCAGATCGCGTACCTGGGCATGACGACCTCCCTGGAAGGCTGCCGGGGTAGCGGCCTGGCCGACGCTGTCCTACGGCGGGTGCTCCTCTGCGGCTGCCCGGTCGGGACCGTGGTCCTGGACCTCGGCGTGACGGCCACGCTGGACCCGGAAGCGTGCGCGGCGATCCTGCTGGTGCATCAGCGGCTGACCGCGATCGGCACCCGGCTGCGGCTGGCGGCCCGCACGCGCGGGCTCATCGGCTGCCTGGCCGACGCCGGAGTGGTCCAGCAACTGGGCCGCGACACCATTCATCCGAGCTTCCACACCGCCGTCCTCGCGGCCTACGCGGCCCAGCCCGGCCCCGGGCTGGCCGTCGGCCGGATCCGGACCGAGCTGGAGATGCAGGCCGAGACCATCGACCTGTGACCCTCCCGGGGCTTGGGTCACCAGGTCAGCGCCGCGCCGCGCGCACGAGGGCGGCTTCACCCGCTGCGGGTGGAGCCGCCCTCGTGCGGGCGGCGGTGGACTAGGTCCGCCACAGCCAACCTGTGAGGGAAAGGACGCCATGTCTGACCTGATCGCCATCGGTTACCCGGACGAGCAGACCGCGGAACTGGCCGCGGACGAGGCCCGCCGGCTGGCCAAAGACCTCATCATCGAGCCCGACGCCATCGCGGTGATCGTCCGCGACCAAGAGGGCAAGTTCCACGTGCACACCAGCCATCATCCGGTCGGGGCCGGGGCGACCTGGGGCATGTTCTGGGGGCTGCTGTTCGGCCTGCTGTTCTTCATCCCGTTCTTCGGACTGGCCATCGGCGCCGGAATGGGCGCCCTCATGGGGAAGATCACGAAGTCGGGGATCGACCGTGAGTTCCAGGACCAGGTCCGCGGCCTGCTCAAGCCGGGCACCTCGGCGTTGTTCCTGATGGTGGAGAAGGTGACCCCTGACAAGGCCACCGCGGCGCTCGCCCAGTTCGGCGGCACCGTGCTCAAGTCCTCACTGTCCAAGCAGGGTGAGGCCGACCTGCAGGACGCGCTGCACGGGCAGTCCGCCACCACCAGCTGAACCCGGCCGCCATGATCCCGGCCAATGACTGCCGAGTGGCAGTTATTGACCGGGATCATGCACGCTGTCCGCCCCGATTCCGCGGCGTCAGATGCCGAGCAGCTTGCTCTTGGCCGCGGCGAACTCCTCATCGGTCAGCGAGCCGTCCTCGTGCAGCGCGGTGAGCTGCTTGAGCTGCTCGGAGATCGGTGTGCCCGGCTGAGCGGGCGGGGGGGCCGCATCCGGCTGGCCGCCACCCTGCTGCTGTTCCAGGTTGCTGATCCGGTCATCCTGGCTGGCCTCCTGAGCGGACTGGTCCGCCGACCGCTGGGCCACCCTCTTGCCCGCCACATACGCGCCACCGCCGACCACAGCCGCGCGGAGCAGCGGGCGCCGCCTCCTGAACATAACTGCCTCCTCTACCTGACCCTGGCCGGGTCAGACGTCCTGGCCCGGGGGCAGGGAGAGCCCGAGGGCGATCATGATCTCGGGGGCGGCCGCGATGACCTTCGGCCCGCCGACCTGCGGCGCGACCGCGCGCAGCACCCCGAGGATTTCCGCCGGGCTGGCCCCGGCATCCAGCGCGTTGGCGACCTGCCACAGATACGAGGCAGGCGGGGCGTCCAGGGCGACCAGCGCCGCGATCTTGACCAGGCCGAAGGTGCGGGCATCCAGCCCGCTGTTCTCCTGCAAGGCCTCGCGCAGCTCCAGCACCTCGCCGAGGACCTCGAGATCGCCCAGCGCCAGGCTGGACAGCGCCTCCTGGGTTGCCGGGTCCACGTCGGCATTGACAGGCATGCTCATTTTCCGCTTCCTCTCGGTGGGTCGTGGCGGCGGGCCGTCACGGGATTTCCCGGTTCTCACGTCCGCGGGTTTCCCCGGGGGTTGACATTGGCGGGTTTCCCCCGGATCTGACGTTCGCGCGCATCCGGGCAGCGCGCGCCACCCCGCGCGGGTGAGGCGGGATGCGCCACAGGCCGCCCAGGCTGGCGGGCATGACGAACCCGGCGGGCCAGCTCAGGCTGTTCCCCGAGAGCCGAGGGTCCGGGCCTGCGCTACGGCAGCCTGCTGGTGATCCTGGTCGTCACCTACCTGCTGTCCGCGTTCACGGCGGGCAGCCTGGTCAGCGCCGTGCAGGTTTTGCTGTTCCTCGCCGTGGTGCTGATCGCGCTGCGCACGGCGGCCGGTTCCCGCCGCAAGACCGGGCAGATCATCGCGGTCGTCCTGCTGGTCGGCTCGGCCGCCGCGGCCATCCTCCGGCTGGTCGATCAACCACGGAGTCGGCGGCGGCCTGGCCAGCCTGTGGACGGCCATGATCCTGCTGCTGGCGGTGTTCTACATCGTGCGGCAGGTGCTGGCCCAGCCGCAGATCACCGAGCAGAGCATCTACGGCGTGGTCAGCGCCTACATGATGATCGGGCTGATCTTCGCGGCCGTGTACCTCGCGATGTGATTCAGCCGTGGCCTCGGCCACTCAGTTCTTCGCGCAACGGGGACAATCCGACACCAAGACGTTCCAGTACTTCAGCTTCACCACGCTGACGACGCTGGGCTACGGGGATTTCACCGCGGCACGGAGACGCGCGGCCGGGCCGTCGCCGTGCTGGAGGCCATAGCCGGCCAGATGTTCCTGGCCACCCTGGTGGCCCGGCTGGTGGCCGGGTTCCGCTGGTCGGACCGGGCCGCCGCCCGGCACGGCCGCGTTCAGGCGGTTCCGGGCGCGAGTCAGGAACCCGCAGGCCAGCGGCACTGACCGGCTCCGCGACCTGGCGAGTCCCGCCCCGGTGCGGCGCTGTCGGCCGTTCCCGCGGTATCGGGCGCCGGGCCGCCCAGCCCCGGCGACACCGTCCGGCCCGGCCTTCACCAGCTGGCCGCCCAGTCCCGGCCTGCCCGCCGTCCAGCTCCAGCCGGTCCCGGGCGAAGAAGGTTTCGGCGGCCGGCCTGATCCGGCTGAGCCCGCCCGGCGCGGTGCGCGGGCGGGGGCGGGACAGCGCCCGGGCGAGCGGAAGGGGGCCGGGCGGTCAGGCCCGGCCCCGGCCGCCCGCCCCAACGAGCGGACCTGAGCCCGGCGATCCTGAGGATGGCCGGAGTGGCGGGCCCAGGCCCGCCCTGGGGGGTTAGACGATTTCCTTGATCTCCCGGCCGTGCATGGCCAGCGCGTAGATGATCACGATGTCCAGGGCGATGAAGATGACGCCCCAGACCGGGTAGGCGGCGATGAACGCCAGGTTGACGACCGCGCTGATCACCGCGAGCGCGATGCCGATCACGCGAGCCCAGGTCTGCCCGGCCAGCACCCCGAAGCCGACCAGGACGAACAGCACACCGAGGGCCAGATGAGCCCAGCCCCACGCCGAGTAGTTGACGTGCAGCACGAGGTGGCTGCTGGTGACCGCGTAGTAGCCCTTCTCGAACAGGGCCACCAGGCCGTCGATGATGTGGAACGCGCCCAGCGTGATCATCGCGACGCCCGCGAAGACGACCCAGCCCACCCAGGCGGTGGGCCCCGTTGCCGCCCGCGTGCCCCGGTAGCCGGCGGGCCGATCCGTTCCGGGGGTCCGTTCTGCTTGCGTATCACTCATATGGTGTCCACTCCCTCGGTAGCGTGGCCGGGCCGGGACCAGGTGCGGTCCAGCCCGGCCGGTGAACGGAGGTCGTGCTCCCCTCGACCGTTGTGGCCGGTTTCCACGCTTCCGGGGCAGCTATCGGGAGGCATCACCCAGCGTGGGTGAAACACACCGTCTGCCCACGTCACACCGGATCTGACGGGGCATCCCGCTCCAGGAACCTGAGCCGGGCCGCGCGGGCATCCCACGTGTACACCACTGCGGTCCCGGCGATCAGATCGTGCAGGGCCCGGCGATTTCGTTGCAGAAAAATGCCGGTGAAACCCAGCCCGCAGAGCAGGAAGCTGAGGGGGAACACCAGGGCGCGGATCGTTCCCCGGCGCGGGCCGGCCTCGGTGCCGTCGACCGCCACCACCTTGACTCCGAGCAGCGCCATGCCCAGGGTCTTGCCGCTGGCCGCCCAGGAGTATCCGAAATAGAGGAACTGCCAGGCCACGAACGCGATCGTGACCCACAGATCGCCCCGGTTCCAGGAGACCGAATGCCCGGTGAAGATGCTGGCCGCGAACGAGATCGCCGCCAGGGCCAGCATGAACACGCCCGTGCTGACGCCCAGGTCCACGGCGTAGGCCACGAACCGGGATACCGTGCCCCCGAAATGAGGCCGCTGCGCGGGATGGTCGCGGCGGAGCAGCCGGGCGACCCAGCGGGCGATCCATTCGTCCAGGCCGACCGCCTGACTGCGGACCACGTCCAGCGCGCCGCTCGCGACACCGCCCGACGAGCGGGCGATCATCGCGCCGAGGTCGGTGTGCAGGGCCAGCGCATCGATGTCGATGCGCTGGGCGATGACGTTCACGTCGATCCGGTCGGCGATCGCGTCAATGTCCACCCGGGCCAGCAGCCGGTCGAGATCCACCCTGGCCAGCAGCCGGTCGACATCGACCTGGTCCAGGATCTTGCCCACGTCGACCCGGTCCACCAGGTCATTGACGTCAACGCGGTCCACCAGCTTGTTGACGTCCACCCGGTCGATGATGGCGTCCGGGTCGACCCGCTGCACCAGGGCGTTCACGTCCAGGGTGCGGACCACCAGGTCGATCACCCGCTCGGCGGTCTTCTCGGCCAGTTGCTCGACCGGATCGGTGATGCGCTTGCCCATCGAGCGCAAGCCGTGCAGTGGGTCCACCGTGGTCAGCCCTTCCGGATCAGCCCGGCCAGTCCGTCGATGGCCACGATAAGGCCCGCCGCCACGAGGGTGCCCGCCAGGATCATGCGCCCGTTGCGGCGCAGCCAGCCGTTGAAAGCCGAGAGGTGCCGCGCGGTAGCGTCCGGCGCGGCGAGGAACGCCAGCAGCGGCAGCCAGATCAGTGAGACGTTGATGACGACGATCAGGGCCAGGCCGGCCACGGTGAGCTGAAGATCCGTGTGGGCGGTCGCAATCACCTGGACCGCGGCGATAAAGGACATGGACGGCGCGAAGACCAGGATGCCCGGCCAGGAACGCGGTGTACGGGGCGGGGTTGGCCATCAGCCGCGCCACGATCCCCTTCCCCTCCCGGCCGGGTCGCGCGGCTTCGGCTTGCGGCGGACCAGGAACAGCCCGGTAAGCAGGATGAGGGTCCCCAGGACGAGCCGGAGCCCGTAGCGGATCGTCCGGTGGTGGGGCAGGCTGAACCCGCCCGCCCGCAGCAGCACGAGCACGACGATGCCCATGATGATGCTCATCACCACGGCGCCGGCCAGGTACAGCATGATCGTGGCGCGCGGCCGCGCCGAGCCGAGATAGACGGCCGCGAGCAGCAGCGCCGTCGGCGAGATGGCGGCCAGTACCGCCAGGCTGGCCGCCTCGATGAGCACGGGCTCAGCCGCCGTGGTCGCCGGCGGCCTGCGGCTGTGCCGCAGCCACCGGAGGCCTGCCGATCAGTTCGATGAGGCCGAGGACCACGAGCAGCAGGATGGCGAGGACCACCGCGACCTCGGCGGTCGGGCGGCCCCAGAACACGAAGATCAGCGCGAAGAGGGCCACCGCGCTGATGCGCAGCGCGTGGCGGTGCGCGTACGTCCACCGGCCCACCGGCCCGGTGCGCAGCCCGGCCCGCTCCCCGCTGGCCCGCAGCCAGCCCAGCGCGCCGGTGACTGCGCCGCGGGCCCGGACCGCGGTGACCGACGGGCCGGTGAAGAACGCCGCGATGGCCACGATCAGGCCGACGACCAGCAGGGTCCGCAGCCCGTCCTTGATGAACCGGACCAGCGTGTCGTACAGGACCGCGGCCGCGTTGCTGGGCAGCACGCTGTCCGGCACGCTGTTCAGGTAGATGCCGCGGGCGATGGCCAGGATGATGCCGAGCAGCGCCATCGACGCGGCGAAGCCGAGCCCGGCGCCGATCAGCGCCCGGCGGTGACTGCGCGCAATGTAGATCCCGGCGGCGAGCAGCAGCAGGGTCAGGATCGGCAGCACGATCTTGAGGTCATTGAGGAGCCGGTAGCCGCTCTGCGCCTTGACCAGGTACTTCGCCGAGAACAGCCCCACCGTGGGATTGATCGCCGGGATGTTGTTGACCAGCGTGAATCCCCTGGCGGCCAGGTCCTTCTTGACGACGTCGATGAACGGGCCCAGGTTCATGACGACCTGGCCGTTGCTGACCGTGATGGAACCGCCACCCTGACCGGAGAGGGCCTTGACCAGCTGAGTGTGCACGCTCCGGTTCACCTGGACCCACAAGCTCGCCACCTGCGGGCTCGCGACGATCTTGCCGACCTGCGTGTGGATGAAGCCGCCTACCGCACCCGCGAGGGACCCCGAGAAGGTCTGCAGCAGCGTCCCGACCCGGGGCAGGCCCTTGCTCTTCAGCGTGGCGGCCGCCTGGTTGGTGAGGGCCTGCACGTGGATCTGGGCGTTGATCTGTTTCGTGATCTTGTCCGTCAGCGCGCTCTGCACGGCCGGCTCATGGATGAGCGGGGCCACGTTCTCCACGTAGCGGTTGGTGTCGGACACCTGATTGGCGGTCCAGACCGCGAGCACGGAGACCGGCGCGAGGATACAGCCCAGCACGATCAGCAGGGTCGCGACCGGTCCGCGCCAGCCGGGCCGGTGGCGCCGGCCGGCGCCCGGATTTCCGCTGGAAGCGGCCCCGGGCGGGGACGGGCGGGAACGCAGGAGCGCCACCTCGGCGCGCAGCCGTTCGAGTTCGGCCCGTTCGTCGGCCCCGAGGGGACCGGCGTCGGGGGTCAGCCGACCCTCTGCCGCGTTATCGCCACCATCAGACACCGGCCACCTCCAGCTCCCGTTACCGGGAGTGCTTGGAAGCCTGCCGCCGCGGGCACCTGTGCCCCCCGGTTGCGGGTGCCCCTCGGCGGCAGGCGAGATCACAGTCGCTGAGGCAGCCCCCCTGTCGCCTCGCCCGTACCGGGTGAAAGACCGGCGCCGCCCGCCGGCACCCGGCGCGCTTCGGCGGCTCAGAGGGTCAGTGTGTCCCGGCGTGTCCGGCTCTGCGGGCCCGCAGGTGGGGTCAGCGGAGGTCCGGAACGTCCCGTTGTGCGCGCGGCCCCGCCAGGGAGCGCCCGGAGCGGGTCACCCGCAGCGGGTGAGGTAGCCCGGCCCCGGGGCGGCCATAGTCCTGCGAGGAGATATGAGCGCCCCAGCCCGCGTGCACTCCCGCTGGCTAGGACGCGGCGACCGGCAGCGGATGGCGTGACCTGGGAGGAAGGCGCTCGTGACTATCGGCGGAAGCGCAGCACTGATCATCATCGGCGCGATTCTCCGCTTCGCTGTCACCTGGACGCCCAAGAACGTCGACCTGCAGGTCATCGGCGTGATCTTGATGATCGGCGGGGTGGCCGGCCTGTGCGTCGCCATCGCCATGATGACCATGCGGCGGCGTGAACGGGGCGCGGCCGAGGTGACCGAACAGCGTCGTTACGTCGAACCGCCGAGGTAACTGGGCCGACTGGCCCGCTGAGCGGATCCGTTCACGGACCCGCCCGGCCCATGTCCCGGTGTGGCCGCGGATGAGTCTCCGGGTGGCGCGTGGTCTTGTTGCGTGACAGACCCAACCGGCTGCACGGAGGTATGCATGCACGCCGCACTGGTGACCATCACGATCGACCCAGTCAGGCCCCTGCGGCCGCCGCCGCGCTCATGGACGACATCCTGCCCCGCGTCACGTCGGCGCCCGGGTTCACGGCCGGATACTGGCTCGAACCTCATGACGGCCAGGGCTTCTCCATCCTGCTGTTTGATACCGAGGAGCAGACCCGGCAGGCCGCGGAAGCGGCCAGCAAGTGGTCCGCCCCGGGTGTCTCCATCGACGACGTTGAGATCCGGCGCGTGGCCGTTGCCATCCCCTAGCGAGGTGCAGGTGGAAAGCGGGGGCAGCTGACATAGGGCCGGATGAGAGAGGAGGGGCGACCCGGTGCAGGTGAAAGAGATCGATCTGGCGCTCGGCGACGGGCGCATTCTTCATGTCTACGACACGGGTCCCGAAGGCGGCGCCGGGGGCCCGGCGATCGTATGGCATCACGGGACGCCGAACATCGGCGCGCCACCCGAGCCGCTGTTCCCCGCGGCCGACCAGTTCGGCGTCCGCCGGGTGTCATACGACCGGCCCGGGTACGGCGGATCCATGCCCCGCCCGGGCCGGGACATAGCGTCGGCGGCCGCCGACGCGTCAGGGATCGCTGACGCGCTGGGCCTCGCCCAGTTCGCGGTCATGGGGCATTCCGGTGGCGGCCCCACGCCCTGGCCTGCGGCACGCTCCGGCCCGATCGCGTCATCGGTGTCGTGTCCGGGTCCGGACTGGCCCCGCTTGGCGCCGAGGGACTGGACTGGTTCGGGGGCATGCATGCTTTCGGCGAGGCCGAACTGCGTGCCGCGACCCAGGGACGCGCAGCACTCGGAATGTATCTGACCTCCGCCGAGTTCGACCCGGAGCAGTTCACGCCGGCCGATCATGCGGCGCTCGCGGGCTCCTGGTCCTGGCTGGGCGTGGTCGCCGGGCAGGCCATCGAAGATGGCGTGGGTGGCGCGGTCGAACGACTGATCCCGATTGTCAGTTCCTGGATCGATGATCTTGAACCGTGCTGGAGTTCCTGAGGCTGTGGCCTCGCGGCTGCGGGTGTGCGTCTGGGGACCGATCACTGGCCGGGCGGCGACTGGGGCGCTGAGCCATGATGCGAGGATTCCGCTAACTGCCGCGTGAGAGCCCGCGGGTTGGCCACGGCCGGTCCCGCCCGGCCCCGGGCCGGGCCAGTTCCCGGCGGTGGGTGGTGAGGAGCGCCGTAGCGGCCAGGCCCGATGCGATTGTGGCGGCCGCCGAGGCTAGCAGGGTGTGCTGGGCGCCGAGCCATACGGTGAGCGGCCCGCCGAGCGCGGTGCCGAGCGGGGTCGCGAGCACGGTCAGGGCGCCACGCGCGGCCAGGACCTGGGAGAGCACTTCGGGGGGCTTTCCCGCTGGAACAAGGTGCTGACAGGGCGGGGTAGGGGGCATAGAGCAGGCAGGCCACCGGCGGCGAAGCAGGCCAGGGCGGGGACAGGCAGCCGGAGCAGGCCCAGTGGGGTGAGCGCGGCGCCCCAGCCGATTACCGCCACCAGCAGGACCGGCACAGCCGAAGGCGGCGGGACAGTCCCGCGATAATGCTGCCCGCGGTCGCGCCGATCCCGAACACGGTCCAGAACAGGCTGAGCAGCGCGGCGCTGCCGCGCAACAGTCCGGTCACGTACAGCGGCAGCGCTACCTCGACCGGCCCGTACAGGAAGAAGTAGGCCACGGTCAGGGCGAGCAGCCCGGCCAGCGGCCTGCTGCGGGCGATCACCGCGAACCCCGTCCCCGGCCCGGCTCGCGGGCATCCGCCGACCCGCCGGTCCCCGGGTGACCCCTGGCCGTGAGTGCGGCCACGGCCAGGATGGCGAAGGAGGCGGCGTCGGCGGCGACCGGCAGCGCCGGCCCGGCAGCCGCGACCGCCAGGCCCGCCAGCAGCGGGCCGATGACGAATGCGGCCATCCCGAAACCCGACAGCAGCGCGTTCCCGGCAGTGCGGGACTGTGGTGGCAGGTGCTCAGCGACCAGCGTGTACTAACCGGACAGGCCCCAGGCGTGCAGGAGCGAGGACGCGGCCAGCAGTGCCACGTAGGACCCGGCCCGCCGGGCGCCGAACGCGTACAGCAGCGGGATCACGCTCAGCGTCACCGCGCGCAGCGCCGGGCAGCAGGCGGCGCAGCACCGGACTCGCGATGACCGGGGCGACGGCCACGCGAAACTCCGCGCCTAGCATGACTTTCCCTTCGTGGCGGGGCGGCTGCTGAGGACATCGGGCTGGCGCGGCCGCCGGGGAGCCGTCCGGGCTGCGCGGGTGGCGGCCGATGACCGCCGCCACCCGCGCCGGAGGGCTGGCGGGCTTACCGCTCGTCGACGATCTCCGCGTCCTGGGCGGTGGTATCGCGGGTGAGCGACATGGCCGCCTGTGCCTCGGGGATCGGCATGGCCGCGAGAGCGGCGTGCATCTGCCCGGCGGTGTCCCAGCGCCAGGCGTCGGTGAAGGTGCCACCATCCAGCCGGGTCAGCCGGGTGTGGGAGAGGCCGGGATGGGCCGCCCGGATGGCGGCGATCACCGCCGCCCGCCTGGCCAGCAGCTCCGGCAGGTCGGCCGCGCCGACCGTGTAATGGTGGGTTCTGATGACCGCCATGTCAGTGTCCTTTCCGTGGTAGCCCCGGCTCCTTGCGAGCGGGGTCTTGCCGCCGGGCTCTGCCCGCCGGGCGTGGGGCGGGACCAGCTCAGCCCCAGGCGCCCGCGACCTGGCGGGTTGTGGCGTTGAGCCGGTTGAAAAGGTTGGTCACCGCGATCATGAGGACGATCGCGGCCAGGCCCTTCTCGTCGTAGTGGGAGGCGGCAGCGTCCCAGATCTCGTCGGGCACCGGGTCCGGTCGGTCGGCCAGCCGGGTGGCGGCCTCGGCCAGCGCCAGCGCGGCCCGCTCGGCGTCGCTGAAGTAGGGCGCTTCCCGCCAGGCCGCGACCGTGGCCAGCCGCTCCTCGGTCTCCCCCGCCTTCCGGGCCGACTTGGTTCCGCCGTCGACGCAGGCGCTGCAGCCGTTGATCTGGCTGGCCCGCAGGTGCACTAGTTCCAGGGTGGCGGACGGCACGCCGCCCGCTTGCGGGGCCTGGAGCAGTTGCTGAATCGCCGTCATGGCCCCGGGCAGGACCATCGCGGGGTTGGGCATCCGTGCTTCCATCTCTTCTCCTCCGGGCGTCTCGAATCTTACTCCTAAACTAGGAGTTAAAGTCCTGACTGTCAACCGGCTGGTGCTATGCTGGGAGTGTGAACCGGAGTTATGGCGACCAGTGCGGGGTGGCCCGCAGCCTCGACGTCATCGGCGAGCGGTGGGCGCTGCTGATCGTCCGCGAGCTGCTGCTCGGGCCCAAGCGCTTCAACGATCTGCTGGCCGGCCTGGCCGGGGCCAGCCCGAACGTGATCAGCCAGCGGCTGCGCGAGCTGAGTGGCAGCGGCGTCATCCGCCACCGCGACCTGGGCCCGCCTGCCCGGGTACGGCTCTATGAGCTGACCGAGTGGGGGCGCGAACTCGAGCCCGTCGTCTTGCACCTCGGTCAGTGGGGGACCCGCGCCCCGCTCCCCGAGGGCGCCCGGTGGGGCCTGGACTCCCTGCTGCTCGCGCTCCAGGCGACCGCCGATCCAGCGGTCGTGAAGGGCCGGTACGAGCTTCGGGTCGGCACCGACGTCTTTACCGTGGACGGCACGTCCGGCTCGGTCCGGATGCGGCGCGGAACCGCCGACAGGCCCGACGCGGCCCTCATCACCGACGCCGACACGTTCCACGCCGTGACGCTCGGCAACCGTCCCATCGCCGACACGGTCGAGGCCGGCGACCTGCGCTTCGACGGCGATCCGCAGGCCATCAGCGGTCTCACCAGCCTGCTGCAGGCGCTGACCAGCTCACCATGACCGGGGGAACGGAACATCGGTATCGCATGAGGGAGGGGACCGATTGGAGCGAGCCAATGACACGGGACCAGCAGGCAGGCGCCTACCACGGCGCGGGCGCGGTTCGTCCGAGGGCGGTGTCACGGCGGGTGAAGCGGCGAATGAACGGTCCCGTTGTCGCCGCGGGCTATGTCAGGTGGGACGTAGCTTCCCGCCCGGCGTTGCCCGCCCGGCTCGATCAGTCCGGCTGACATTAAGATCATCCCCGAACGTACTCCCTCCCGGTCGTCTCAGGTTCTGATCATTGCTCGGGTCCCAGCCCCCCAAGCAACCCGGCCGCGTTATCGACTACGGCCGTAGTGTGTGCCACATGAACGTTCTATTCATCACCAGCATGTCGGTCGTCGCCGCTGACCCGCCGCAGAGCCGCAAGCTCTTCATGGACGCACTCGGCCTGCCTCTGGAGAAGTACGAAGCCGATGAGTACTACTCCAGTGACCGCATTGCCGGCAGCAAGCACTTCGGCGTGTGGCCGCTCTCGCAGGCGGCCGAGGCGTGCTTCGGCACGCCGACGTGGCCCGCCGGCCGGGTGGTTCCCCAGGCATCAATCGAGTTCGAGGTCGAGGACGCAGACGCTGTCGCAGCGGCCGGCCGCGAACTTGAGCACGCGGGCTACGAGCTGCTGCACCCAGCGCGCACTGAGCCGTGGGGACAGACGGTGACCCGGCTTCTCACCGCGGATGGCCTGATCGTCGGCATCTCATACGCCCCCTCGCTGCACAGCGAAGGACGTGCCTGAGCGGCGCTACGGCCGTGATGCGCTCGCCAAGGACCAGTACGTCCGCGTCTGTCACAGGATGCCCTCGAGAGCCCTCTCTCCCGTCACATTCCTTATCCTGCCTGGTGGAGACCCGCGAACCGTATCCGTTCGTCCTGCAGCGGCGAGCTGGCCAGTGTGAGGGTGGCCCGGTGCCGGGCCGGAAGCGCTGGCCTGCACCCGCGGGGCCTCGGCTGTCGCTCTTCAGCTGTAGTACTGGACTAGGCAGAACTCATGCCCCTCGGGATCGTGCATGACCATGACGACACCCTCGTCGTAGTCGTGGCGCTCGCCGGAAAAGCGGCCGCCCAGACGCTCGACTTGCCTGCGGGCCGTCCCGATGTCGTCGACCTGGACATCGAGGTGGATACGGACCTTTGCAGCCTTCGGCTCTGCCACTCGCTGGAACGTCAGCCGCGGCCGGTCATCAAGTCGTGAGCCGACGGTGGCCCATCCGGCATCGTTGCCGTGCTCGCCGGTCATGGTCCTGTCCAGCAGCGCACTCCAGAAGGACGCCAGCCGCGCTGGATCCGCGCAGTCGATGGTGATTCCCGTCAGTCGATTTGTCATGCAGGCACCCTGGCACCCGGTACCGGGTGCCCGCACTGCCGCCCCGGCAGGTCTGCATGCCCGGTCCCGGCCAGGCGGCCCAGCCCGCACTGGGACTGGATCCAGTTCAACCAGGCGGCTCACGCATCCTGGCGCAGGCGGCAGCGCAGCCGCGGAATGACACCGACCACCGCCGGTGCCTGGTGCGCCAACGCGCGCGCTGACCGCCGTTCAGCGCGCGGTGTGGGCAGTAACGGTGCCGGCGCATTCAGTGCAGAAATGGCAGTTCCGCGGTCGGCGCTTGGCCGCCCGCGAAACCGGCAGGAGCGGGAAGCACGCAAGCACACCGATGACCCGATCGGTACTAGACAACCCCGACTACGCTCACTGCCTGTACTGGGTGCTGCGGCCCGTTTCTGGTCGTCTCGATTTCTCAGCTGCCGACGAGCGGGCCGGTGTCAGGGATGAGACGGAACTGGCTGGGGGCATACCGAGATGGTCCTTGCCAGAGGGAGGTCTGGGTGTCCTCGCGCGGTGCGGTTGATGGCGAAGCGCGGCGCCGGACTGGTCAGAGGGTGATGGTGCCGCGGATGCAGCCGGTGGCAGCGCCGCCGACCCAGACGGTGCCGTCCGCATCGGCGGTGATCTCGATGGTCCCGGCGCGGCCCACGCGCGCGCCTTGGGAGACTCGGTAGGCGGAGGGTGCGGCACCGGTGGTGGTGAGCCATTGTCCGACCGAGGCGTTCATGCTGCCGCATACCGGGTCCTCGGCCACGCCGACGCCGGGGGCGAAGGTGCGCATCTCAAAGGCGTGCTCAGACCCGTCGGGGTAGGCACCGACCGCACCGACCATCGCGGTCGGGATGGCGGAGAGATCGGGTTCGAGAGCGAGGACCTCCCGGGCCGTGGGCAACTGGACCACGGCCCAGCCGGGTCCGTTGTCTACCCACTGGTGGGCGAGGACACGGTCCCGCTTGATGCCGAACGCGGCGACGATCTGGCCGACGTAGTCTTCGTCGAGCGCGCCGTCGCGCACCAGCGGCGGGGCGGCGAAGAACAGGATGCCCTCGACGCGGCGTACGCTGACCAGGCCGATGGCGCACTCCTGCACGATACGGCCGGGATGGCGCGGTAGGCCGCCGTTGTCCAGCCACGCGCGTGTGGACCCAAGAGTGGGGTGCCCGGCGAACGGCAGTTCACCTCCAGGGGTGAAGATCCGCAGCCGGTAGTCCGCCGCCGGAGCGGTGGGAGGCAAAACGAACGTCGTCTCGGACAAATTCGTCCAGCGCGCCAGGCGCTGCATCTGCTCGTCGGTCAAGTCCGTGCCATCGTGGACGACGGCAACCGGATTGCCGAGATACGGGACCGTGGAGAACACATCGACCTGCGTAAGCGCACGTGAGCGCGGCATGGTCATCAGGGGCCTTCCGATGGCAGCGGAAACGGTTGTCAGCGACCCAGCACCTAGCAGGGGATCTGGTGCCGCCGGGCGTCAGGTGCGCGCCCGGGCGGCGACCACCGCGTCGGCGGCGGCGAGCGCGTCGGCAACCAGGTCGGCCGTGTCCTCCGTGCCCGCGGCCAGCCTGATCAGGCCTAGCGGAACCCTGACGCCGCAATCTGTTCCTGGCTGAGCATGCCGCGCCACATGGACGCCGGATGCACGGCCAGAGATTCCACGCCGCCGAGGCTGGCCGCCCGGCGGACGTAGCGCAGCCGGCCGAGGAACGCGTCGGCCGCCTCGAAACCGCCGGCGAGTTCAATGCCGAGTACCCCGCCGAAACCGCTCAGCTGCTATGCGCCAACGCGTGCTGCGGGTGGGTCGCCAGGCCGGGATAGTGCACCTGGGCCACGGCTGGGTGGCCTTCCAGCGCCTCCGCGAGCGCCTGGCCGTTGTCGTTGTGGCGTGGCATGCGCAGCGGCAGGGTGCGCAGGCCGCGCAGCAGCAACCACGCGTCGAACGGGCCGAGTACGGCACCGGTGAGCAGGGCGACATCCCAGATCTGGTCCAGGATCCCTGCCGGGCCGGCCAGCACCCCGGCGGACACGTCGGAGTGGCCGTTGAGGTATTTGGTCGCGCTGTGCCAGACGAGATCGACGCCGAAGTCTGCCGGTCGCTGGTTCACCGGGGTGGCGAAGGTGTTGTCGGCTATGGTCAGCACGCCGTGCGCGCGGGCCAGGTCCGCGACGGCGCGCAGGTCGGTGATCTGCAGCAGGGGATTGCTCGGCGACTCCACCAGAATCAGGCGGGTCTGCGGAGTCATCGCGTTTTCGAACGCCTCCGGGTCGGCCTGATCCACCTGGGTAGTCGACACGCCCAGCCGGGGTAGCAGGTTCAGCAGCACCGACGCCGTCCCCCCGTAGCCCCGCCGGTTGACGGCGGCCTGCGCGAACTGCTCCGCATCCTCGGCCCAGAACGTCGCCGTCTGGTAGATGGGCGGTGCCACGGCGCGGCTGGGATGGACCTCGTGATCGGCGTAAATGGCAAGCGTGCTGATGCTGCCCGACATTGTTCCCCTTCCCGTGGACCGTCTGGTGTGACACCACAAGCCTGGCCGGCCCTGCCGGCGCCAATTGACGTCGGCAACTTTGGCAGCAAGTTGCCCCCAGCTCGAGGCACTTGATTGTGGTAGATACGGCATCAAAGCAAATCTGCCATGATGGATGAGGTGGACCGGTCAATACTGGCCGTGCTCGAAAAGCACGGCCGGATCAGCAACGCCGAACTCGCCGGCCGGGTTGGCCTGTCACCATCGCCCTGCCTCCGTCGTGTGCGCCGGCTGGAGAAGACTGGGGTGATCCGCGGTTACCGGGCACTGATCGATCCGGCCGCAGTCGGCCGCAGCCTGCGGGTGTTCGCTGGTGTCAGGCTGGTGCGGCACGCCCGCGCCAATGTGGTCGCATTCGAACGTGCGGTCATCCGGCTGCCCGAAGTGGTGCACAGCCACCACGTCACCGGCAACTACGACTACCTGCTCCAGGTCGAGGTCGCCGACCTGCCCGCCTACGAGGACTTCCACGCCAACCAGCTGGCGAGCCTACCCGGCGTGGCCATGGTGACCAGCTACGTCACCATGAAGACGCTCTCCGCCGACACCTGATCAACTAGATCGGCGTCGAACCCGATCGGCTCTTATGCAGCCTCGACGCCGGTCCCCTTGAAGACCTGCCGATGGTGCCAGCCGACGTGATTCACTTCCACGACGGGCTGGCCCGGCCGGGGCGCGAGCAGCAGCTGGCCGGACAGGTCGTCCACTGCCCGCCGCCCAGCGTCGCTGCGAGCCACGTAGAGGCTGGACACCCGAATACGCAGCTCAGCGGTTAGCCCCAGCACGCCCAGGTCGAACAGCGCATGATGCAGCGCGCACAACGCCAGCCCGTTGGCCACCACGTCCGGGCCGGCCTGGCTATGCCAGCGCACGTGAGCTGCTTCCAGTCCGACCGGATTACGGCCCAGCGCCCCGTCGAAGCCGCACATGGCGCACTGGTAGGCGTAAGCCCGCAGCACCTCCTCAGCGAACCCGGGACGCCGCAGGCTCCGCCTGCCCGCCGCGACGGCCGGGCTGGCCGCCAGCTCCAGCACCGCGAGATCCAGGCCCACCGCGTCACAGATCATGGCGGCCAGGCCCGGCGTGAAGTGCAGGTCCAGCAGCAGCCGGGCGGCGGCCGCCAGCGTGCCCGGATCCGCAAGCAACTGCTCGACCTCCGGCCGCAGCTGGCCGCACCGCCCCATGCCCGGCCAGCCACGGGCCGCGCTCTGGAGCATCCGGACCGATCTCTGCCCCCGAACCGTCCCGCAGGTCCCAGATCTCCCGCTCCAGGTGCACGAACGGCATCGCCGCCCGCTGCCGCCCGCGCCGAGGCGCTCGCCACCGGCGGCCCGAAGTCGTTGATCAGCGTGCTGACCGGCTCCTCAGCCTCCGCGTACGCCGCCGCAGTGCTGCCAGTAGACCGCGAACCGCCCGAACAGCCACAGCAGTAACAGAGGCTTGTGCGGCGCACGCAGACGCGCCCGGCCGACCGGTGCACACCGCAGCCGGGCCAGCAGATCCAGGAACTCCTCACGAGTCACGCAGCCCCTCCTGAATCGGCAGCCCTGTCAGCATGGTCATCGTCCAACGAGTCCAGATGTAAGGAACCCGGAATCTGTTCAACGGGAGTCTCCACTACGCCGATACACCATGCCAGCAGGGTCCAGCCCGTGACGGTCCTGCCACCGGCTGGCGTTCAACACCACGGTTCAAATGACGGTCAAACGATCTTGGAAGCCACTTGGCTGTCCTCAGCAAGCCCTGTGACCTGAATGTTTGGTCGGGATGGCGAGATTCGAACTCGCGGCCTCCTGCTCCCAAAGCAGAATTAGCGTTCATTCCGGTTCCTGGTCCTGTACCCCAATTCCGGTATTATCGCAGGTAGCGCACTACGATCGGTGCCATTCAATTCCGCCGAATGTCGATCGGTTCCGGCTATTCCACGGTCAAATGACGGTCAAACGATCAAGGTGATGGGCATGGGTTTCTCCCGCAAACGAACTGGTCGTGACGGGAAGCCGCGTTACACGGCCTACTACCTCGATACCCGGGGCCGGGAACGATCCGCAGGCAGCTTCGGCCGCAAGAAGGACGCCGACAACGCCTGGAAGGACGCCGAAGCGGGCATCCGTGCTGGCAGACGGGGTGATCCCAGCCGGGGCAAGCGGCTATTCGAGACGTACGTCCTGCAGGAGTGGCTGCCGCATCACCAGCTCGAACCGGGCGTGCGCAGCGAATACGCCAGGCAGATCCGCAAGCACCTGTTGCCGTTCTTCGGACCGATGAGGATGCGGGACATCATGCCTGAGCAGGTCCGCCAGTGGGTCACCGCCCTGCAGGCCCAGGGCGTTAGGCCTCGGACGATCCAGTACTGCAAGGTGTCGATCCTCAACGCGATATTCACTACCGCCTTAGCGGATGAGGTCGTCACGATCCACCCCAGCCGTGGAGTGAAGACGCCGCCGGTCCCGAAGAAGCCCAGGCGGATCATTACCGCCGTCGAATTCGATCTCCTCTACCAGGCATTGCCGGACGCGGATGCCAGGCTGCTGGTGGAGACCGACATCGAAAGCGGCCTGCGCTGGGGAGAGCTGACCGAACTGCGGGTCCGCGACCTAGACCTGGTGACCCGCATCCTCACCGTCAGCCGCGCCGTCGTCGAACGTCCCCCGCGACGAGCACCCATCGGGGGGCCGGTTCCTGGTCAAGGACTACCCGAAGGACAAGGAGTACCGGCGGCTCAAGCTCAGCGTCCAGATCACCGCCAAGCTCGTAGCCCACATCCAGGCCCGCGGCCTGGGAGCGGATGACTTGCTGTTCAGCTACCAAGCCCCGGATCGGACGACGGCCAGGCGCGCGCCCCGGCGTCATCGAGACAGCAGGCCTGACCGACCCTGACGCCAGCGGCCGACGGTACCGGCACGGGACCCTCACCGCCTACAACGCCGCGAGATGCCGCTGCGAGCACTGCCGGGGCGCTTACGCTGACTACCGGGCCGCTCGCCGAGCGACCGGTAAGGATTGCCCTTCCGCGCCGCGAACCAGGGAGACGGACGGGCACATCCCGGCCGACTGGTTCCGCCGCCAGGTGTGGTACCCGGCCCGTGACGCGGCCGGGCTCGCCGGGCTGCGGGTGCATGACCTGCGCCACGCGCACGCGTCCTGGCTTCTGGCCGGTGGAGCGGACCTGCAGGTGGTCAAGGAACGCCTCGGCCACGCCAGCATCGTCACCACGGAGCGGTACCTGCACAGCCTGCCCACGGCCGACGAAACCGCACTGGATGCGCTGTCCCGGATCCGCGGCCCGCAGCTCGCCAAGCCCGCCTGAGCTCGCGAGTTCTTCATCCGCGTCCTGGGGGCGTCGGCTCAGGCCACTCCCATGCGCAGCGCCAGTTCGACGAGGTCGTTCTTGCGGCGCGAGCGGAGCAGATGGCTGACGACTTCCCGGGCGACCGGGTTGATCCGGGTCTTGTGCGGAGCGATCCGCTCCGCTTCCAGGATCGAGCTGAGCGCGCGGTCCCGGTCGGCGCGGTAGTGGTAGGCGCGCCCGACGTCAATCCAGTGCCGGGACAGCCGCTCCCGCGAGTACCGGCCTGGCGCGATCGTCGCCGCTGGGATCAACGAACCGAGCACCCGATTGACCTGAAGGGCCCGTCTGACAGCCTCGGCGCCATCGAGCATCTCTACCGGCAGCGCGACCGACCAGATAGCCACGTTGCTCGGGCCGAACGCCAGCGGCTCGTTCAGGTCACGGCCGATCTCCTCACCGATCACCCGCGCTCGCTCCCACCGCCTGCGCGTCGCCACGGCATCTCCGGCCCTGGCGGCCACCAGCGACGCCTTCAGTTCATAGGCACCGGTCAGCGCGGCCGCGGTCACATCCTCACGTGCTAGCGGACGCAGCTCCCGCAGGCCACCCTCGATGATGTCGGCCGCGTCACCCAGCTCGCCGACCCGGATGAACTCTCCCGAGTAATGCCACTCCACGGTCAGCGCACGTATTGGGTCGCCGGATCGCTGGGCCGCCCAGCGGGCCCGCTCGATGGCCGCCGTGGCGTCCGCGACGAACCCGGTCTGCTTGAGCATGTCCATCGCCGCCTCGTACGCCTGCGCGAGCAGGCCGTAAACAGTGGCGCGCTGTGTGGCGGGCGCGGTGTGCCGGGCGACTCGCAGGTCATGCAGGAGCGCTGGCAGATCATGGCCCATGCTGGCCAGCGCCGCTGACCGGTGACGGCCAGACATGTTCTCCACGCGGGTCTGCAGCGCGGGAATCGAGACGGCCGCTGCCTGCGCGGCGTCGATCCTGGGCTCACGTTCGGCGAGCAGCAACTCACGGCGGATTCCTGCTACAGCGCCCTGCCCGGCATCCTCCTCGGGGCCGCTGACCGCGTACGGCTGGCCAGTCAGGTCGGTAACCGGCAAGTCCAGGGCCCGGGCGAAGGTCAGCAGCTGACCCATGTTGTCCAGGCTCCGGCGGCCCTGCTCGACAGCCCGGACTGTGGCCAGGCTGAAACCCGACTCCCGGGCCAGCCGTTCTCGTGTCCAGCGGCGCCGCAGCCGCGCCCGGGCCAGTCGTTGTCCGTTATGGTCAGCGCTTTTGCCCATCAGACCCCGACCTCCCGGTGCTCGATATCACCGTTGTCCGGTCACTGCAAGCATTAGCTGTCCTACAGATTGTCGCAATCGTGCCCGCCGCCGCTGCCTACTCTCCTGCGCGTGGCAGGACCATGCGCCCCAGGAGGGCTCCCAGTTGAAGGAGGAACGGCCAGCCCAGAGCACTGGCCGCTGCGCAGCTACCTCCAACCGGCGGCACTGCCCACCACTGTGCCCTGCGCGCGGCTACACGCCAAGAACATCCTTCATGAGTGGCGGATGGCGGCCCTGGCCGACACCGTCGAACTGCTGGTCTCCGAGATCGTCACGAACGCAGTCCGAGCCTCTGCGGAACACGCCCGCCACCAGCAAGACCCCGAGCACGCAATCGGCGTCCCCACGGTCAGGCTCTGGCTCACATCGAACGGCCACCATGTTCTGATCCAGGTGTGGGACCCCGATGACCGCGTCCCTGCGCCGGAGACAGCCGGATTAGCCGCCGAGAGCGGACGCGGACTTCTCCTCGTCGAGACCCTCAGCTGCCAGTGGGGCTGCTTCGCGCCGGGCGACCAGGATGGCAAGATCGTCTGGGCCATGTGCGTAGCCGACGCTCAAGATCCACAGTGACGGCGGACCCGCCCACTGAAGTCGACCTGATCTGAGTGACGGGTCCGGGAAGTGACCTATCCGAAGAGTTGGCTGTGGATGTGAGCCGGCCGCGCTGGAGTCAAGTCCTCCCACTTGTCCTCCCGGGCCCGTCGACTGCCGCCGGGCGTCGACGACCATCGGTGGCAGACGATGTCGGACAGCCTGCGCTTCAAAGCAACTCATCGCTTCCATCGAGGATCTTCCGCAGCACCTTGCAGTCGAAGCAGTGCGACTCGCAGCGCGGTGGAGCTGGGCTATGGCCATGATGTGCAGCGCGCGGTTGATCTGCCGGTTCCCGGCCCGTGAGAGTCGGTGGCGGACCTCGTCGCCGGAGAAGCGTCGATCAGGGCGGTGCCGTTCCAGGAGGCGAAGTGGCCTTGGTGGGGAACCGCGTGATGTCACCGACCTCGACCAGCAGCCGCGCTGCGCCGGAGGGACCGATGCCGTTGAGACTGGACAAGCGTGCTGCCAGTCGCCTTCAGCAGGTCGCGTAGCTCCTTGTCGGCGGCCTTCTTGCGCTTGTAGATGCGCTCGAGGTCGCTGATGAGCTCCGCGGCGACCCGGCGGCGGGCCTTGCCGGCGGCGTCGCGGGTCGGACCTGTGGCCAGCAGGCCCTGGCCTGGGCAGCCGAGAGGTCCTTCTTCGCCCCGCCCGGATCAGTTCCAGCAGCAGGTGGTGCAGCTGGGAGATCATCCGGGTGTGGTCCTCGCCGAGGGAGCGGCGCCGGTCAGCCAGGATCCGCAGCAACGCCAGCTGCTCGTCATCGATGACCGGACGCAGCCCGGCCATACGGGTCGCGACCACGCCACGGAATGGCGTCGGTGGCGTCGGTTTTGCGGCCCTGGCCGGTGGCAAGACCCGGGCCCGCGCGGACAGCTTGGGCGGGACGTCCACCACCTGCTCGCCGTCAGCGAGCAGCCGCTGCGATGTGCCTGCCGATGCCCTTGCAGCCCTCGATCGCCCAGGTCCGCTCCAGCCAGCGGCGCACGGCCGGCAGCATCGCCTCGAACCCGGCCACGTCGGTGCCATACCGGCCGCCGCCCAGGACGGTCTCCTCGCGGCCATGACCTCGATCGTGGCCGACCGCTTGTGCGGATCCATCCCGATCACCACCTGCGCTCATCTGCAGCCCTCCCGCTCGCATCGCCAGTCATTGCCGAGCAGAGGAGGGCACCGCTACTTCGAGCTTGGCAAACCCCTCTTCAGCCTCTCCCGGCCCTGCAGCGCCCGGCCCGCGCAGGCCAGATGAGAGCCACACGACCAGCGTGGGCAGCCGAAATGAGAGCGACGAGCCGGGCACCTCGACCGAGCCTCGCCAGACACCGGTCCTAGGGCAATCAACAAGTAGCCGAAAGTAGTACGTCGTCCCGATGTTTGGCTATGCCCGACCGCGCATACCCATGTACAGCGCGTGATCCATACTGTCCTGCTTCCGGGACCGTCGCGTCCTATCCTCAGTGCGCTCCCTACGCGACTATGAGCTGATCCCAGACATTCAGTCGCCTGGCTGCGCAAGGTGCAGATTGGCAGTTCTGTCGCTAAAAGATAATGAGCGAGGCTCTGTACTGGAGTCACATTCTCAAATGTTAACCTATGGAACTTGGTCTTGGGCAACGAATGGTGATGCTCATTGATGGAGCACGTCGGCCCGCAGCGCGGTTACATAACGAGCGTCGTCACCGGCTTCGGCGTGGCACAAGAATCCGGAAACCTGCCTGATCCTGTCCGGGCTCAGTCCACGCGGCTGGCTCGTTGCTACCCGCGACGTGAGCCCAAAGATCGGCGGGGCATGGACGATTTGGAGGCTGCGTCAAGCCTAGCATTCCGCGGCCGCGTTGATAGGCCCGTTTGTTTTCTTCATATGAAGGTTCCATGGTAGAAACATCAGGGTCAATATCGTCTCGACGGATCCGGTGGAGCTTGGCCTTGGGTGCCGCGGGCGACAGAAGAATAAACATCGACAACGGTCCAACTGGATACTCTGGGCTGTGCAAAGTCGTGTGGGTAATGCTCCAAGGGGTCATATTCGTGTCGGCCAAAGATTTCTCAAGATGAGTCACAAGACCAGTCCAGAACATGCGCGCGACTGGTTTAGTGAGCGGCGCTAGCGCGGTCACAGGAAGAGCCAAGGGAGCCGGCGGCGGCCCCCGCGCTGATGGCCGTATCAGAGGCGGAATTGATCACTTGACGAATCGCCGGACCGTTTGTCTCCAAGAGTTTCCGGAGCTTTCGGGTAGCTCTCGAGCGCTTCGGATCAGTAAGTTCGTAAAGGTAATAATACTGATCAAGCGGACTTCCCAGATTGATGGACTCAGAGAACTCCGCAGGCTGCCAAGATTCAACGTCATCACGATATTCCGACGTTACACTGTCGCCCTGAAATCGGGGGTTGGTAAGACCATTGACTTCTCGGTCAATGTAGGTGTGCTCAGTAGCTACCAAATTATCACCTCGACGACGCAAAGGTTTCTGGCACCAAATGCTGTAGCCACGTCCACTGACTATTGACGGGAGATCCAAGGAGGCAACAACTCGCAATGGGGTTGCCGGCAGAAAGTAGTCAAGGAATTCTTCTGGAAGATCCTCGTAGCGGACCGGCAAGCGTGGGATTGGCATATCCGGGTCCACTTCGCGCCCTAGGACGGCGAATCCCCCATAGTGAATGACTCCGGCTATGAGACCAGAACTAGCAGGCTGCGTGCGCTCTACTGTCTCAGTCTCCTCAAGCTCCGCGAAGGCTTGACCAGCGTCCTCGGCCAACTCTTGCGCCGAGAGAGGCAGCAGCCCGGAAAACAAGGCACGTTCCACATCAGCGATGGACCATCGTGGTATTCCCGTCTGCAGTAAAGTGGAACTAATTTCGGACCAACGATCCGAAATCGACTGCTCCAGGGCCGACCGAAGAACCGCAGCCAACGCTCGCATCGCGTCGGCAAGTTCTGGATTTGAATCTGCAATCATGTCGCTGAGGGCCATCCACCCGGCGAACGGATGCGCAAAGGGGGAGTAAGGTCCCGGATCGAACCCAGCACCCGGCCACCCGGCCACGGAGGAACTACCGCCGCCAGCTGGGCCACAGGCCGTTCCATCGTCCATGATGCCATGGGACTGCTCTAGTCCTTACACACCGAAAAGTCAACAAGAGGACCACGAGGAGTACAAAATGCGCCTCACCGATCACAGGCTGCTGCAGGATTCGAGCACTGCGATCAGCGACTCAATGTTCGAGGTGCTCGACCCGGCTGTGCTGGAGCTGTCCGATATGCGAACTTCAAGCGCTCGCCACATGCCAGTCTGGGCGGTGGCTTTCAGGCAACCCGCTAATATGTAGATCTTCGAACGGAGAAGCCACCTTGTGCTGCACTGGGCCTAAGTTAGGACCAATAACCGGGTCATCCAGTGCGGGACTACGATGGGGGCGCGGACGGACGTGGAACCCGTTCTTAGAAGTCCCAGGCGAGGCTCGGTCAGCCGCAAGCCCCTCCCGCCGCCGCTGACCTGATCCCGGCGCATGGTCGGCGGCTATCGGTTACCTGATATCCCGCACCGCGTCGTGCTCACCTTGGGGGGCGCCCGGCGCGAAGGCCTGTTGACATCCCGGCGTCCCGGTCTAGGCGAAGGCTTTAATGCTCAGGTGAGCATTGTCCACGGGTTCTCCGAGTTTGATACAAGTAAATCCCCTCTGTACAGGGCGTCTAGTTCTGCCCCCAGAGTGGGTACCACCGTAGACCATCGACGACCGCGGAGATCGGCGGATACACGTGCGCAGCTATCGGTTTCTTTCCCATCTCTATCAAGGTTTGCCGCCCGCGTTCCCCGTCGGTCTGCATATCTATGCACTCGCGCCTCGACCCAGCGAACTCCCGGATCTGCCGCGGATGGTGTGCCGTTGTTGAATGGCCTTGCCCTGACGGTTGGCGAGATGTCCGGCCTGCAGGCCGGGCGCCGTAGCCTGTCTGAGTGGCGGCTAGCGAGGTGTACCGGGAGCTTGGCGAGGCGGCGTGGGCGTGGGTTCTGAGCCAGGTCCGCGACGACGATGGCCCGTGGCTGCCTGAAATCGTGCCGGACGATGGGCAGCCCGAGTGCTGGTCAGATCGTGACTCGGTCTATGCGGGAATCGGTGGCCTGGCCCTGGTCCTGGCCGAGATCAGCCAGTACCGGCGCTACCGCGCACCGAGCAGGCACTGGCAGCCGGGATCATCTCGCGGCTCTCCGCCAGGCGCCACTTGGACCGACCCCTCGCTGTATACCGGGCTGGGCGGGGACGTGACAGCGCTGAAGCTCATCGAGCCGGGCAGCGAGCAAGTGGCGTTGCGCGGCTGGCCAAGCTGATGACCCCGGCAGGCTGGAACATTGCCCTGCAGATCGCGCCTGGCCCGGCCGACCGGCGGCCGATCTGGTCCTGGGCGCGGCGGGGTGATCCTGGCTGCGTCTGGGCGGGCGGGGAGTACGCCCGGGACATAGCGGCGACCGGTGGCGAGGCCCTCCTGCGAGCCGCCGATCGTACCCCCGATGGCCTGGACTGGCCCATGCTGCCAGGCTCCGGTCAGGAATGCCGAACTACTCCCACGGGACGGCTGGAATAGCCACGGCGCTGGCGATCGCAGGAGCCGAACTCGGCCGTGATGACTTCATCATGGCCGCGCGGCAAGGCGCGCACCATCTGCTGGCCGCAGGCTCCCTGGATGATGGCGGGTTTGTCCTCCCGCGCACCGTGCCGCACACCCGGCCCGATATGGAACCGGTGACCTATAGCTGGTGCCACGGGCCAGCGGGAACCTCCTACCTGTTCGCCGCGCTGAACCACGCCGGCGTGGACAGCGTGGCCGGACTCGAGGCTGCCGCGCTGCGACATAGGTGCCTGCACTCCATCCTGGCGTCGGGCACCCCACGGCGGCTCCGCCCGGGCTTCTGGGATAACGACGGCCGCTGCTGCGGCACCGCCGGGGTCGGGGACGTCCTGCTCGACGCCGCGCAGGACCGCGCCGACCCGGCGGAAACCGGCCTGCTGCTACAGGCGGCGCGCACCATGGGAGACGCCCTGGCCGAGCGCGCCATCGCGACGAGCGGGAGCACGGTGACGATTCTCTGAAGCGTCGCCACGATCCGCCGCTGCTCCCACCCGGTACCTCATGGATGCAAGGCGCCGCAGGCATCGCTGCCTTCCTCCTCCGCCTGGCCCGCATCATCGACAACGGGCTGGGCCCCCATCGTCAACCGCCCCGACCAATGGTGGGCCATCCCACCCCAGCTCCGTAGCGTTCACAACCAGCGAGAAGTCCGGCCAGACCCGCGTAGCCGTTGAGCAAGAACGCGCTGTCACGCCGCACCCGGTGTAACCGCCACCACGCAGGGCCGGTCAGCGCTTGACGGTGAAATGCAGGTGCAGCACGCGGTTGCCTTGGACCACGATGTCGGGGTCGTCGAGGAGGACGGCGCCGGTGTGCCTGCCGAAGAAGCGGACGCCTTCACCCAGGACGACCGGGGCGACGTCCATCGCCACCTCATCGACGAGTCCTGCCGAGAATGCCTGCCCGCCGACCTCGCCCGCACACACACAGACAAGGCCGTCTCCGGCGAGTTCCTTGGCCCTCGCGATGGCGGCCTCGACGGAGTCGGCCGTGTGGAACGGTGCGTCCGGGTACCTGGCGAGCCACTCCTCCGGCAGCGGCCGGTGGGTGACGACGACGAGCGAGTCCCCGGCGGCGGGCACGCCCGCCCAGCCGTCCGTGGTGTCGAACAAGTGGCGGCCGATCACCGTGACCTTGATGGCCTCCCAGAACGGCTGGACGTAGTCCGCAGAGGCGCGGCTAATGTGGAACGACCACTGGTCGTCATGGGCGGTCACGTCGTTCTCCGTTGCCGTACCAGTCGAACAGCGGCCCGACCGAGTCGTCGGGATAGGCGATGTAGCCGTCCACCGACACCACTGCCTGCATGACAACTCGGGCCATCTCTGCGCTCCTCAGCCGAACGCCGGAACGATTACATGCGCCTGTTCGACGAGGATATCCAGCGTTGTCCCGTCCCGGCGAGTGATGGATCCGCATACCTTCACGGACTGCCCAGGCACGACGTACTCTTCTGCCGCCGTGAGCACGGGTGGTGGCCACCCGCGAGGCGGCGGATTGGCTGTGCCGTCAGCGTTGGGTGCACAGTGGGCTGATGGAGTTTCGTCACCGTGAGAACGTCCCGTCGGTCGATCCGGACGCCTACGTAGCGTCGACTGCGGTACTCAGTGGCCAGGTCCGGGTGGGGCCGGGCAGTTGTGTGCTGCACGGCGCGGTGCTCAGCGCCGATGGCGGCACCGTGGAGATCGGCGCCAACTGCGTGATCATGGAGCACGCTGTGCTGCGCGGAACGCCCCGTCATCCGCTCACGATCGGGGATCACGTGCTGGCCGGCCCGCACTCCACCTGACCGGCTGCACGGTCGGCGATGAGGTGTTCATCGCTACCGGCGCCATGGTCTTCAACGGTGCGCAGATGGGCCGCGCCAGCAGTCGTGGCGCTCGGTGGTGCCGTCCATATCGGCTGCGTGGTCCCGCCACAGACCCGGATCCCGATTGGCTGGGTAGCCGTAGGCGATCCCGCCCGGCTTTACCCGCCGGGTGAGGCCGGGAACATCCGGGCCGGGCTGGAAGAAGCAGGCGGTTTCCTGCCATTCGTGTTCGGCGCCGACCCTGCGGCCGACCGCAGCCAGCAAATGCGCTCAGCCATGCGCCGTTACGCCAGCTTCCTGTCCCGTTCCCACAACGGCGATGAGCCAGCCCGCTAAAGCCAGACGCCAGGCGTCACCACGACGGCTGAAACGCGCTGTCATGCCGCGGATCGGTCGGGAGAGGTTCTGTCCTCGCGGTGGCGAGTGCGTCAGCGTCGGGAACATGTCGGCGCCGGCACCCATGGGGGCGGAGTGGTGGATGAACCTCACGCGTACGGTAATCCAGCTGCCTCCCCGGGGTCGGCTACTCCGTAGCACCGCCTGAGGTGATGACCCAGAACTCCCGGAACGGTGTCGTGAGATACCAGGTCGTGCGGACACCAGCTGGCAAGGAGGCAATATCGCCCGCTGTCAGCTCCAGCACCGGCCCGTCGTCGATCTCGATCCTGGCCGCGCCTTCCAGGACCAAAAGTGTTTCTCTGCCCGGGAGGGTCCACCTGACGGGCTCGGTGGGCTCCATGAAACGGGACAGTCCCGACTCGACCCCATGGCTGCTGCAGAGCACATGCATTTCGCCGCCGACCTCAGGGTCTGGCTCCCATGCGTCAGCTGACAAGCTGGAAACGAACACGCCCGGAAAGCCTTCCATCCGCGCAGAGTAGCCCAGCGCCCGTAACCAGGGCATCCGCTTCTGCCGCCGACCGATCGGTCATCCGCGTGGGTTTGGGCGACTAGTGCATGGATGCCACACTTGGGTCATGAGCAGGGCTGCCGTCTGCCGACTCTGTCTGAGCGGCACTGTAGGTCCAGGTGACCGGCCGCCCGCAGTCGAGTAAGGACGAGCGACCGGGGGTGCGACGTCGCCTCGGCCAGAATTGACCGCAAGGGCAAATGGGTCGGGATGCGTCCCGTGCCGGGTGTTAGCGAGTAGGTCTGGCCCGGGCCGGTGGCTTGGCCTCCTGCGGCTTCAATCGCTGCTCAGCAGAGTCTGCAGACACCGCCGCAGCCAGGACGTCGGCTAGGGGCAAGGGGAATTCAGCAGCGGCTGCGGCGTGCCGGGCAGATCTGGCCGGCGCCTGGCCGGGTGGTGTTTCGCGTTTCCGGGCAGCGGTGAGGGCCGTGTGAAGCTGCTCTGCGGCTGCGCGGGCGGCGGCGGCCTGTGCGGCGTGCGCCTGGGCCTGCCGTAGCCCGGCCACTGAATCGATCAGGGCCACCAGCTTGCTGGCCAACGCGGCCGCTTGGCCTATGCCGTCGCCAGTCGTGCCGCCCGTCATCGCGAGCAGCCGCGCCGCTGCCCGAAGCCGGTTCCCCTCCGGGGTTTGGCGCGGGATTCTGCCGTGCGGTGAGCGGGAGGCCCGGTCGTAGGTGTCCGCGGCACAGCGCAATGCCGGGCTCCCGGTCGCCGTGGCGGCAGTATGGAGGGCGTCGGCCACGGCCCAGACAGTGTCTGCTCCCTGGTCCGGGCCGGTGGCGGTGCAGTGGCGCAGGTGTTCTGCCGCGGTGGCGGCTTGCCGGGCCGCGTGGCGGTAGATCTCGGTGCGTTCCGGTCCAGTGAACCGGGGCGCGCCGGAACGCTCTGCCGCCGCATGGGCGTGTGCCCAGCTTTCGCGCAACCGGGGCAGGGTCAGCGCGGCGTGCAGGTGTCCGCCGCCGAACCAGCGGGGCGTCCCGTCCGGGCCGGTGCAATCCGTGAGGGTGACCGCGTAGCCGGTCACTTCGCCGGGATTGACCTCGCTGAACCGTTCGCGCACCAGCAGGCCTGATGCGCGCAGGCGGGTGAAGAACTGTGCCTCATTGGTGGCGTGTTCGGCTGCCTGGGCCACGGTGGCCCGGAGCACGGCGCGGATGGTCGCGCGCGGGAGCTGGTCTGCACCGGCGAGAGGATTGCGTGCCTGCGGCCCGGCCCACCGGGTGCGCAGCTTGGGCAGCGTCAGGTCGGCCGCGAGCTTTCCGCCGCCGTACCAGATGGGGTGGCCATCCTTACCTGTGTGCTCGGGCAGCCCAACGGCGAAGCCGGTTTCATGATTGGGGTTGACGGTGCTGTACCGGCGGCGGACCAGAACTCCGGCCTGGGCCAGGCGGGTGAAGAACTCGTGCTCGGTGCGCGCTCCGGCGGCGGCGGTGCAGACCTCGCGGCGAAGCCTGGCGCGGGGCGGCTCTTCCCAGCCACGCCGGATCGCCCGCTCCGACTCCGCCCGGGCCTGCCGCCGCGCGGCGGTGCGGTCAGCCGGGGCGGTGCAACGCAGGCCGAACAGGCGTTCCGCGTGCTGGCAGGCCTCCCGGACCCGGAAGTAGTCGTTCCAGACCTTCGGCCGGATCTGGTCTTGCCGGGCCAGGGTCGCAACCAGGTGGATGTGATCCGGGGCGTGCCGGACCGCCACCCAGCGCACCGCGAGATCGTCGCCGGCCGGGGCCAGGCCGGTCCGGTCCATGATGGCGGCGGCGACCTGCCCCCATTCCGCGTCGGAGAGCGGCCGGTCCTCGGGCGCTGCGCGGACCGCGCAGTGCCACACCGGCTCGCGGTAGTTCGATCCGTTCTGTGCGGCCAGGGGCTGGGCGAGCAGCCCGGCCAGGCGCCGGAAGTCCCGTGATCCGTTTGGCCGACGCTCCGGTTCGAGCTCGGCTGGGTCGCTGAACCCGGCGACCAGGTGCGGATCGGTGTGCTCATTGGCTTTTCCCGGACCATAGAGGTAATACAGCAGGCGCCGTACATCGGTGCCGCGGAGCACCTTCCCGATCACGCGGAACACCCTGGCCAGATCACGGAATTCTCCGGCGCACATGTTCGGCGGCTTCATCCAGACGGCTGACTACCCGGGCACAGAATTCGGCCGCTGGCAGCAGATCCTCACCGCGCTGTCCCGTGGCATTCAACCGCGCCACGGCCTGATTGAGATTCGTGCCGACCCGGCGGACCAGTCCAGCAGCGGACATGAGGCCAGCCAAGGCCTCCCGCAGGGGCGAGGCCTCCCGAGACTGAGTACCGCACGCCGCGGCTAACGTCACTTCGGCGGCGTACGCTCCACGCGCTAGCCCAGCCTGGGCCGCTGCGCGGCTGACCGCGTCGAACTCTTCCAGGGTCAGGGAGAACTGCACGGTCTTGGGCCGCGAGACAGGCTGCCGCGAACGCCGCCGCTCGTCCGCACCCGCCACCATGGCCGTCCCGATCCCTTGATGATGCTCTCCCTTGATCGGGACCGCGCCCGGTCCCGATCAAGCCACATCGCCCATTCTTATGCCTGGATCTGCGCACAGTCCAGACATATCCATTGGATATGAATAACTTGCTTCGCTTTGCGGAGTTCACTTCACCCGGCTGGCGCTCAGCAATAGTGCCGAATGCGAATCAGGCATGCTATCTAATATCGGCCGCGGTCGATCTGTGTCGAACCCGATCGGCTCTTATGCAGCCTCGACGCCGGTCCCCTTGAAGACCTGCCGATGGTGCCAGCCGACGTGATTCACTTCCACGACGGGCTGGCCCGGCCGGGGCGCGAGCAGCAGCTGGCCGGACAGGTCGTCCACTGCCCGCCGCCCAGCGTCGCTGCGAGCCACGTAGAGGCTGGACACCCGAATACGCAGCTCAGCGGTTAGCCCCAGCACGCCCAGGTCGAACAGCGCATGATGCAGCGCGCACAACGCCAGCCCGTTGGCCACCACGTCCGGGCCGGCCTGGCTATGCCAGCGCACGTGAGCTGCTTCCAGTCCGACGGGATTACGGCCCAGCGCCCCGTCGAAGCCGCACATGGCGCACTGGTAGGCGTAAGCCCGCAGCACCTCCTCAGCGAACCCGGGACGCCGCAGGCTCCGCCTGCCCGCCGCGACGGCCGGGCTGGCCGCCAGCTCCAGCACCGCCAGATCCAGGCCCACCGCATTACAGATGATCGCGGCCAGGCCCGGCGTGAAGTGCAGGTCCAGCAGCAGCCGGGCGGCGGCCGCCAGCGTGCCCGGATCCGCAAGCAACTGCTCGACCTCCGGCCGCAGCTGGCCGCCCGCCCCGTGCCCGGCCAGCCAAGGGCCGCGCTCTGGAGCATCCGGACCGATCTCTGCCCCCGGACCGTCCCGCAGGTCCCAGATCTCCCGCTCCAGGTGCACGAACGGCATCGCCGCCCGCTGCCGCCGCGCCGAGGCGCTCGCCACCGACGGGCCGAAGTCGTTGATCAGCGTGCTGACCGGCTCCTCAGCCTCCGCGTAGGCCGCCGCAGTGCTGCCAGTAACCGCGAACCGCCCGAACAGCCACAGCAGTAACAGAGGCTTGTGCGGCGCACGCAGACGCGCCCGGCCGACCGGTGCACACCGCAGCCGGGCCAGCAGATCCAGGAACTCCTCACGAGTCACGCAGCCCCTCCTGAAACCGGCAGCCCGTCAGCATGGTCATCGTCCAACGGGTCCAGCCGACCGGCAAGGAACCCGGAATCTGTTCAACGGAAGTCGCCGCCACGCCGATACACCATGCCAGCAGGGTCCACACCGTGACGGTCGCTGCCCCTGGCTGGCGTTCAACACCACGGTCAAATGACGGTCAAACGATCTTGGAAGCCACTTGGCTGTCCTCAGCAAGCCCTGTGACCTGCACTTTTGGTCGGGATGGCGAGATTCGAACTCGCGGCCTCCTGCTCCCAAAGCAGGCGCGCTAACCAAGCTGCGCCACATCCCGCTAAGCCGACCGTAGCCTATCTGTCCAGCCGGATTCCTGGGCCGCACGGACTCGATCCACTGACCCGCCCGACTTGATAAGCCGGTACGCTACCCGTGATGACGTGCTGGCCGGAGCCCGAAACCGGCTGCGTCGGCGCGGCTCGCGGGCGTAGCTCAATGGTAGAGCCCCAGCCTTCCAAGCTGGTCATGAGGGTTCGATTCCCTTCGCCCGCTCCAACCACTCCCCCGCAGGTCAGAGGCATAATCAGTCTACCTCTAGGCGATCTTCACGAGGCAGGCCCTGTGCCGTCGTGCCCGTTGTGTGCCCGATGCCCTGGAGCCGTTGCGCTTCTTCGTGGCCTCGCGCAGGGCCTGGCCATGCCCGCCGCGACGGCCTGGTCACGCTCGCGGGTGGCATGCAGGTAGATACGGGCGGCGACCCGCGGGCTGGAGTCTCCCATCCTTTCCATCAGATCCCTAGACTCGCGCCCTGCTCGGCCGCCATTCCGTTGCCGGTATGCCTCAGGTCATGAAGTGCAGTTCGGGCAAGCCTGTAGCGAGCACTGGCATAACCCCCCGGCCTCATTCCAGCTCACCGACTTCCGGTTCACCCGGGCCGGCTACCGAAGGCTGCTCCCGCTCGCCGAGATCTACAACGCGACCGACCCGAACCTGTCCGCCTTCAGCCGGGCGGGCGGAAAGCTCATCCTCTGGCAGAGCTGGGCAGACGAGAAGGTCTCCCCATTCGGCACCGTCAGCCACTACAAGGCAGTTGTCCAGCACGCCCCATTACCACTGGATCGACCAGTTCCGGCCCGGCGCTGAACTATGGTGCAACACCGCGGGCAAGAACCTTGCCTGCAGCCACCACCAGCCCCACATTAGCTACGCGCCCTAGATCACGCCAGAATAGGCCGGGTGTCCTTGCCCTCAGCCTGATCCTTTGCCCGCAGCAGTCGATCTTCCGTGCCACTTTGGGCGATAGTTCTCCGGCCAGACCGCACGCAGGCAAGAATATCCATGCCATTGGCGTGCCAATAAATCACGGTGCGCAGCGGGCACGTTCGGTTGACAGCGGCCACACGAGAAAACCGGTCAGCCGCCCCCAGACCCAATGCCACTTAGCTTAAGTTGATCATTACTGGGTGTGGCTGGAGGTTGACGAGCCGGATCGCAGGCGGGCCGTGGTGGCGGGTGCCAGTGTCGCGAGGTTTCCTGACCGGGTAGGAGTTATGGCGGGCCCGCCGGACGACGCGGGGGCAGGAGCGGTGCCGCCGTGCGGGGTTGAGGTTGCGTGGGCTGGTGATGTCGGCCATGACGGCGGCGGGTAACTGTTCCTGCTGGTCAGGGGGGGAAGGCCGGGCCTGCGGCCCGGCGGCGGATGATACGGACAGTGCGCAGGAACTTGACCCGGTCGGGGTCGATGTCGGCCTCGGTGGCGGCCCGGCAGATCAGCGCCGTGATGGCGTAATGGGTGAGCAGGTAGCCGTAGATTTCCTGACGGACCATGTCCGGGCTCTTGCGACCGCAGGACCTGCCCGGGCCGCGCAGGCACGTTTGAGCTGGTCGTTGCCGGTTTCCTCTTCCCATCGCTGGCAGTAGGCCATGGCCAGCTCGCGGGCGGATGCGTCTGCGGGATCGGTGATCGTGGTGATCAGGGCGATCAGCTCGCCGCTGCCATCACCGTCGCGGTCGGGGATCTCGTACTCGATGACCCGCACCCGGACGGCCTGGCCGGGGCCGGGGTGCTCGCCCGCTTGGGCGGCTGCGATCAGCTTGTTCCGGGTCTTGTCGTGGATGGTGGGCCTGACCAGGACCGATGTATAGGAACCGTCGGGCAGCAGTTCCAGCACCGGCAGCCTCAGGTCCGATTTCACCCGCCACAGCAGCGCGGCACCGGTAGCGGCGGCGGCCTGCCAGTCCGCCCAGTTGTAGAAGCCGCGGTCGGCGATGAGCAGCCAGTTCTCCTCCAGCCGGGGGAACAGGCAGCGGGCCAGGGCCTGCTCGCAGCTGCCTTTCCCGCCGATCGGGCCCATCTGCGCGGCGACCTTCGCGTGCGAGCCGCACTCGCCGATGGTCACCACCCGGACCTTCGGGAACGCTGAACGGCTGCTCTCCCCGGAGGCGTATCCGAACGCGGTGGCGTTGGCGGGAGTATCGGGAACGTCCAGCTCGAAGCCGTCGATGGCCATCAGCCGCCACTCCCGCAGGAACGCCCCGCGGGTCAGCAGCCCGGCGACCGGCCCGGCGACCCGGTCATAGAGCAGTTCCAGCGGCTCGGGTCCCAGCCGCTGCCGGGTCTGGGTGATCCCGCCCAAGGTCGGCAGGCCCCACGAGTCATCCCAGCATCCCCACGACACCAGAGTCTCGGTCAGCCGGGCAGCGACCTCCTCATAGTCCTCCTCGGCGAACAGCGCCAGCGCCATCGCGAAAGAGACCATGACATGCGGCGGTAGCTTCCCGTCCGACCGCTTCGCGGCTTTACCCGCTGCCGTGATCGCCTCATCGACAGCATCCCGGGGGACCGAGGAGGCCAGCACCCCCAGTGAGATCCAGTCCGTCAGACGGCCACCAGCGGCCACCACGCCATTCTGCGTCATGACCCGCGATCATGCCGCCCTCCCATCCCACAGCCCCTGCACTTCCGAAACAAGATCAAACGAGGCAGTGGCATTACCCTGAGCCCGGCCGCCACCACCAGGCCGTCTCCGGCTCTGCAGTGCTCGCCACGCCGGCGCACGGGCAGACCTGTATCCGCAGCGTACGCCTCATAAAACGGCAATGACACTGGCAGTCCGTCTCGGGGGAAGCTATATCCAAAGTGGAATCAAGTCAGCTGCGGAACGTGTTCTTGAAGAGCCTGAACTCCTGCACGCGTGTTGAGGGATCTTGTCGAGAATTTCTCGCATAATCATCCATGCCGATTTGCAGGCCCAGTGCGCGACCCCGGGAGTCGAAACCTGATTGACCAAGCTCGTTGTTGCTTTCACGCGCTCGGCCCTTGGCGCCGGCGTATTTCGCCGCTGGCACCCGTGTACCGTGGTGGCGTTTCAGGCGCCAGGCGATCGCATGCGGACCCACGGCCAGGCCCGGTGGTCAGGCCATCAACGGAACTGGGCGATCCCTTCGCCGTCGTCCCGCTCCCAACCGTAGGCCGCCAGGTAGCCCCAGCAGTCTGGCCTGCTGCCGTCGGTGTCGGTGACACCATAGGTGTCAGCCAGCTGGCGGGAACTGATGATCGTGCCAGCCCAGCGGCTTGTATCGGTCGCCTGGGCGAGTGCGGCGACGCCTCTGCCGACATAGGCCGGTGATTCAGAGATCGCGAAGCCGGGTGTCTTGACGCAGGCGTCGCGCCAGGTGTCCTCGGTGACGCCAAAGTTTTCCAGCATCTTCTCCGACCGCAACCAGCCCGGCGTAACACCGGCGGCTGTCACCGGATGGTCCTTGAGCTCAGAGCTGAGCCCCTTCACGATGCGCTCAACGTTGGCCTTGACCAGGTCGTAGTAGAAGCCGACGTTTCGCCGGAACTCTGCGTTGGCCTCCGTGGTGCCATCGGTTATCTCGATCACCAGGCCCTGGGTGCCGCCAGCGGTGGCTGTGCGCAGCATCAGCGGTATGGCTGCTCGGCAGGTTACGAGATGGGTGTGCACGCCCATCTGCAGCATCCGCAGCCCGCCGGACCAGTCGTGTTCCCATAGCGGCTTGTCCCATTCGGCGTACCGGTCACCGCCGAAGATGTCGTTGACCAGCACGTCGAGGCGGCCGTGCTCGCGCTCGATGGTCGCGAGCAGCGCGGCGACCGCCGCAGGATCCTCATGGTCGACCACGAGGGCAGAGCCCGTCCCGCCTGCCGCGCGGACCAGGTCGCCGGTCTCCTCGATAGTCTCGGGCCTGCCGATCTCCGACTGGCCCGACACCCGGCTGCTGCGGCCAGTGGAGTACACGAACAGGCCGGCGCGAGCCAACTCGACGGCGATCGCCCGGCCCGCTCCGCGTGTCGCGCCCGCCACCAGGGCGACGCGCATTTCGCGATCCGTCGTCACGTTCATCCCCTCAGTAAAACACCCGCTGCCGACACCGGCTTTGATCGAAATCGCGGAAGGTTCGCGGCGCCGGTCGTGCCCGTCGCGGAGCTCGCCACTTTGATGAGGCGGCTGCTGGCCGTCGGCGAGCGCCGGCCGCGTTCCCTGAAAATGAACTGTCGCCCGCCTGATTACCGATCAGTCTTCGGGAAGAGCAGCAAAATCACGCTTGGCTTTCCTGTACCACGCCATTCCTGACAAGGGATGCTTCCATCTACCCTTCATCTCTTTCAAAGCACTTTCGTGCGTTTCATCACCCCCTGAGACAACTTCGTTCAAATGCTTATCCTGTGCTTTTATGACCTCATCAGCGGTGTCTCCGCGAAGTGGAAAATCACACGGTCCGCCGAATTGCTTGCATGTCATCGTTTTCATAGGTCTCGTTTCCTTTCATGAGATCTCGTCTCAGCACCTCACGGTGCCACCTCGGCTCCCGACGCCCGGACTTGCTTGAAAGTGGTGTCGAGATCATGGAAGCGGACTACCGCTGCCTGCAGCGACCCTTGCATCAGGGTGACAGGAGTGCGTCGTCCTCGGCCCGCGAACGACCGCCGTCCGGCCGGAACAGAACGATGCCGACGTTTCTCCCCCGAGCGCCGACGGTGACCCACCGGAAGCCCTCGGACGCGACGGCCGCGCGAACCTCGAGACCGACCGTGTCGCGACAAAGCCCAGCTCAGTGTCGGGGTCATGGACCGGGCTGAACATCGCGGAGACGGTGACTGCCATGCGATGATCATAAGAGCGCCGACTCATCGGGTGCTTCTCCGATCCTGCTCGGTGCTGCGGGCCAGCCCAGGCGGGCAATTGTTCTCGGCAGGGACGTAACCCACGCATGCCGTTGATGCTCAAGATCATCTGGTGCCGCGAGCTTGCATCGGCCAGCCACCACAGCGGCGCGTTGGTATCCAGAGCCGGGCAGCCGATGAGTTCTGCATCCGGCCAGGGTCTACCTACCAGCGAACGACAAATCGGGCCAAGAGGGAGTTCTGATGCGGCGAGTCGTTTGCAGATGGGCATCACGCTGGACGGGTACGTCGCCGGGCCGGGCGGCCAGGGCGACTGGGGCCTCCCGGCCGAGCATGAGGACGTGCGGGCGTGGAAGATCGCATCGGTGCGCCAGGCCGGAACCCACATTATGGGACGCGTCACGTACGAGCAGATGGCCGGGCACTGGCCGACCGCCACCGACGATTACGCGGCGCCGATGAACGACATCCCCAAGGTCGTCTTCTCCAGGACGCTGCCCACGGCCGACTGGGCCAGCTCCCGGATCGCCCGTGGCGACCTCCTCCAGGAGATAGCCGCTCTCAAGAGCGAACCCGGCGGTGACATCATCGCCCACGGCGGCGCCGCCTTCGTCCAGGCGCTCTCCAAGCTCAGACTGATCGACGAGTACCGCCTGGTCATCCACCCAGTCGCGCTCGGGGACGGGCTGCCGCTGTTCAAGGACCTGTCCAGCCCGCTGCGCCTGGATCTCACCGATGCGATCCGATTCCCCGGCGGGACGGTCATCCAGATTTACCAGACGATCCGGACCACCGAGCATGGACACCAGGGCTGACGCCGAGCGCCTGCTTTTCGCCTTGCCGTACCTGTTCTTTCCGATCTGATGGGAGTCCTGCACGTCAATCACGTGGTGATCCACGTGCCCGGGTGGCTGATGTGGTGGAAACCAGACCCTCTGGTGCTGGCCGGGTCGATACATACCCTGGCGGCCACCTTCGCCCTGGTTCCAGTGGGCGCGGCCATGCTGCTCTATTGCCCGTGGTGGTTGAGAGGGTTCAACACCGTGGATGGGAAGCTGATCACCAGGCTGCTCGGTCCGCCGTTGGGGCACCGGATGCGTGAACTGGAGCAGACCCGGGCCCACGCGGTGGACGACTCGGCCGCAAGGTTGCGTCGGATCGAGCGGGACCTGCACGATGGGGCGCAGGCCCAGATGGTCGCCGTCGCCATGAAGCTGGGCCTGGCCCGGGAGAAGCTCGGCGGCACGGTCACCGGGACCGCACAAGCCGACATTGAGCGCGCCCTGGAGCTGGTCGACGCTGCCCACCGCAGCGCCAAGGAAGCCATCATCGAGCTGCGCGACCTGGCCCGCGGCATCCACCCGCCGGTCCTGGACCACGGACTCGGCACCGCGCTCACCACCCTCGCCGCACGCAGTGACGTGCCCGTCGAGCTGGTCATCGATCTGCCCGAGCGCCCGACGGCCGCGATCGAGACCATCGCCTACTTCTGCGCCGCCGAGCTGCTCACCAACGTGACCAAGCACAGCGGCGCCCGGCATGCCACGCTGGAGGCAGCCCACGTACCCGGCCTGCTGCGGGTGCGGGTCAGCGACGACGGCTGCGGCGGCGCCCGCATCGAATCCCGCGGCGGCCTGGCCGGGCTCGACGAGCGGATCAGGACCGTGGACGGCAGGCTGCAGGTCAGCAGCCCGCCCCACGGCCCCACTGCGGTCACGGTTGAACTGCCGTCCCACGCCTGACGAAGCGGAGCCCCCAGATGCGGGTCGTGATCGCCGAGGACTCGGCAGTAGTCCGGGCGGGCCTGGCCGAGATCCTGGCCGACCGTGGTCACGAGGTGGTCGCCGCCGTCGGCAACGCCGAGGATCTGCGGACCGCGGTGGACGAGCATCGGCCGGACGTCACAGTGGTGGACGTGCGGATGCCGCCCGGTTACACCGACGAGGGCCTGCGCGCCGCCATTGCTATCCGTCGTGACCATCCCAAGACCGGGGTGCTGGTGTTCTCCCAGTACATCGAGACCCGGTACGCGGCCGACCTGCTCGGCGCGGCGTCCGGGGGCGGTGCCGCAGGCGTCGGGTACCTGCTCAAGGACCGGGTCGCCGATGTCGGTGAGTTCGTCGAAGCGCTGAGCCGGGTGGCGGCCGGCGGCACCGCTCTGGACCCGGAGGTCGTGACGCAACTGCTCGGGGCCAGTCGCCGCACCGACGGGCTCGGCTCGCTCACGGCCAGGGAACGCGACGTGCTGGCTCTGATGGCCGAAGGCCGGTCCAACGGCGCGATCGCCAGGATTCTCGTGGTCTCGGAGCGGGCCGTCGAGAAGCACGTCGGGAACATCTTCAGCAAGCTCGGCCTGGCGCCATCGGACGCCGATCATCGCCGGGTGCTGGCCGTGCTGCGCTATCTGGAGTCCTGATCAGCCACGGAAGGTGATCCTGGCCCGTTTCGCCTATCGTCCGCCCTGCACCGAGATGTTGGTCTCGAAGCTGTGCTCGACCGCTCGCCCGTCTACTCAGGCACCGATCGTGCCCACCAGAAAGGCACAGCGCTCAGCCTCGATGTCCTCACCTTCCGTAACTCTCCGCCCGGGCGCTTTGCCGTGCTCATACCGCTCCTGCTCACAGTGATGTTTGCCAGAAAACCTGGCCCCGCGTAGAGTTACTTACGGTTACTGCTCCAGACCCCGGCAGTTGAGGAAACTCACCCGGACAACTGAGCAGGCCGAAGATAAGCGTCGGGGCCGGTCTGGTACGACAGGCCAGCCTACGGGCGTCGCCGCGTACGAGCGGCCCATCGGGGTCAGCTGAAGCATCAAGCCCGGGATGCGCGCGGTCCCGGAAGATCTCCCGGCCGGGGGGCATCGGGATCGTCGGATGGGACCCCGCGCATCCCGTTTCATAGTGCGCACTCCGCATTGAGCTCACGGGGTGCTCCGCCTGCATTACATGGCTCCGCTATCGTCCAGTGGGTGGAACTGCTCCGCACAGAGCGCCTCTTGCTCCGGCACTGGGAGGAGTCCGATCTCCCAGCGTTCTTTGACCTCTACTCACGTGAAGACGTGATGCGATGGCTGGGGCCGCATCCACGCCGCACCCTGACCACCCCCGAACAAGCACGCGAACGCCTGGGCCGATGGCACGCCCGCGAACGAGAATTCGGCCCGCCTCTCGGGCTGTGGGCGATTGTCCCAGCGCGGCATCGTGGGCGCGCGACCAGGTCGACCTCTACGAGCGCTCCGGCGGCACCCAGGGAACCGACATGAACGGCATGCCGGTCATCATCCTGGCCTCGGTGGGGGCCAGGACCGGAAAGGTACGCAAGACCCCCCTGATGCGCGTCGAGCACGACGGCGAGTACGCCGTCGTCGCGTCGCTGGGTGGCGCGCCCAGCAACCCGGTCTGGTACAACAACCTGACCGCGAATCCGCACGTGGAGCTGCAGGATGGCCCGGTCCGGAAGGACTACCAGGCCCGGGAGGCCCACGGCGGGGAACGGGACACCTGGTGGGAGCGGGCGGTGGCCGCGTACCCGGACTACGCGGAGTACCAGAAGAACACCGACCGGACCATTCCCGTGTTCGTGCTCACGCCACTCGACGCCTGACCCGGCCCCAGGGTGATGCGGGCCAGGCGCAGCCCGTTGATGGCTGCGCCCGCCGCCGGGCTCACGGCGTGACGACAGGGAAGGCCGCGGCGGTTCATCGCCACGCCGGCGTACACGTTCTCCGAGACCGCGTGCTCCAGGAAACCTGCGGGCGCCAGGATCGGGACCTGAGCGGCACCGTCGGGCAGCACGCCCTCCACGCCGCCGAAGTGGTCCGCATGGGAGTGGGTGTAGATGACGCCGGTCACCGGGCGGTCCCCGCGGTTCCTGCGGTACAGGGCGATGCTGGCCGCCGCGGTCTCCGCCGAGATCAGCGGATCGATCACGACCACGCCGGTGTCGCCCTCGATGATCGTCATGTTCGAGATGTCCATGCCGCGGACCTGGTAAATCCCGGGGTTCACCTCGAACAGGCCATGTTTGGCGCAGAGCTGCGCCTGCCGCCACAAGCTCGGATGCACGGTGTCCGGGCGGTCGGCGTCCAGGTACGAATACGCCTCCATGTCCCAGACCACCCGGCCGTCGGCCGCCTTCACGACGCACGGGTCAAGAGCATCGACGCGGCCGCGCTCGGCGTTGTCGAAATCGGTTCGGTCTTCGAACGGAAGGTCGCTCATCTGTCCCTCGCGGTGGGAGGTAGCCCGCCCTGGGCACCCCCGCCGGCCCGGCGGCTGGGCAAGTCGGGCGTGATGGCACTTAACGACAGAAGCCTCTCCCCCGCTGTCACCCGGCCGCGTCACCCCCCGAGGGTGAGTGCCTCATCAGCGGCGTGGTCGCGTGCACCCGCCCTGTTCCGGGGCCGGCCCCTCAGGTGAGCGGGACCTCCACGGCGGCATCGCGCATCGGGTAATACGCCTCGACGTCGTCGGCGCCGTACCTGGCCCGGAACATGTCGGCGGCCTGAGCGACCCGGGCTGGATCCGTGATCGGAGTCGCGCTGGCGGTGAGCTGCGCATCCCCCGCGGTGAGGCGGATCGCCGGCTCCCTGAGCACGTTCTTGTACCAGTTGGAGCCTGAACCCCTGACCGGCAGTAGATAGAGCGTGCCGCCCTGGCGCACAAACCAGACCGGGAGGGTGATCACGCGGCCGGATTTCCGTCCGGTGACGGTGAGCTGGATCTCCCGGGTTGATTCCAGGGCCCTGGTGAACTGTTCGTTTGCCATGCGCTTCCCCTCCCCCTAGCTCATCGAGGTAGACGCGGCCGGTCGTACGCATTCATCGTCGCAGGCGGCCGGCGCCCCCGCCGGAGGGGTCACGGCTAGCCGGAGAAGGCGAAGAACTTGGTCAGGTCGGCGGCAAGTTCGTCGGGCGCTTCCTCGGCGATGTGGTGGCCGCAGTCGATCGAGTGGCCGCGTACGTCATCCGCCCAGTCGCGCCAGATGGCCAGCGGGTTGCCGTACAGGTCCTCCATGTCGTCCTGGGCGGCCCACAGGAACAGCGTGGGACAGCTGATCCGCCGGCCCGCGGCCCGGTCCGCCTCATCGTGGTCGCGGTCGATGCCCAGCCCGGCACGGTAATCCTCGACCATGGCATGAACGGTGGCGGGATCATGGATCGCCCGGTGATAGTCCTCGAAGGCTTCCTGGCCCATGTGCTCGGGCGTCGCGGTGTACCAGGCATCAGGGTCGGCGTTGATGAACGGCTCGGCGGGCTTGTCGGTCTGGCCCAGGAAGAACCAGTGGTACCAGCTGGCCGCGAACGTAGCGTCGCACAGGGCCAGCGCCTCGCCGATCGGGATCCCCTCCATCAGGCACAGGCGGCTCACCAGCTGAGGGTGATCCATGGCCAGCCGCTGGGCCACGTACGTCCCCCGGTCATGCCCGGCGACACAGAATCGGTCATGCCCGAGCACCTGCATCAGCGCCGCACAATCGCCCGCCATGGCCCGCTTGGAGTACGGGGCGTGATCCGGGGTTGTCGGGGGCTTGGAGGACTCACCGTAGCCGCGCAGGTCCGGGCAGACGACGGTGAAGTGCTCCGCCAGCAAGGGTGCGACTTTATGCCAGGTCACATGGGTGCGCGGGTGGCCATGCAGCAGCAGCACCGCGGGCCCCGAGCCGCCATGGCGCACGCGCAGTTCCGCGTCGCCGACATCGATCCGCTCCAGCTTGAATTCCTCAAACACCCTCCCCCTCTACCGCACAGGCCCGGTGCTAATCATGGCGGCGCGAACGACGGCGCCGTGCCGGGGGCGCTACCCGTGCGCGCAGCCGGTCGCCGAGGCGTACTGCGGCGGGGTCATCCGGTAGAGCCTGACCGAGTCTGGGTTGCTGAGGACGAGGTCGAAGACCCACCGGTGGTGGATGTAGAACCAGTAGTCGGTCAGCCGCTGGCCACCGATCTCGTAATCCACGAGCCACGCCCCATGCGGTCCCGGGGTCGCGCTCTCGACCAGCGCCGCGGCGTGCGGCGCGCTCGGGCAATCCCTATGCCGCTTGATGTACTGGGCCCTGGTGATGACCGCCTGGCTGCGCGCGTCCCAGCGGGCGTAGACCGGGCCGTAGTCGCCACGGTCGTACTCGTCGTTGAACACGGTCGCGACCCTGAGCAGCGCGGACGTGGTCCGCGGGTCGGGAGGCAGCGGGGCCGCGGACGCCACGGCCCGGGGCCGGCCCTGGCCCGGCGAGCAGCCGGCGGCCAGGCCGCCCGCAGCCAGGGCGACGGCAGCGACAATGGCGGCCGCCCGCGGGCGCTTCAGCACGTTCTCTCCACCCGCCAGACCCCTGGCCTCGTCGTCACCGGTGCGAGGACAGCATCGCATGGTGATCAGCGCCCGCCTGAGGCTGGGGATCGGCGTGGACCAGCACGGCGGTCAGCCGCGGCAGGGCATGGAGCAGGTTGTGCTCGGCACGGACCGCGACCTGGTGGGCCCCGACCGCGCTGGCCCCGGCGCCGACGATGACCTCGCACTCGGCGCGCAACTCATGGCCGATCCAGCGCAGGCGGACCTGGCCCACGTCGAGCACGCCGGGGGTGGAGTGGAGGGTCTGCTCGGCGTGGTTGACCAGGGCCGGGTTGACCGCGTCCATCAGGCGCCGGTAGATCTCGCGGGCTGCCCCGCGGAGCACGGCCAGGATCGCCACGGTGATCACCAGGCCGACCACCGGATCGGTCCAGTCCCAGCCGAGCGCGACACCGCCCGCTCCGAGCAGGACGGCCAGGGACGTGACGCCATCCGTGCGGGCGTGCAGCCCATCCGCGACCAGCGCCGCGGAGCCGATCCTGCGGCCCACCCGGATTCGGTACCGCGCGACAAGTTCGTTGCCGGCGAATCCGGCCAGTGCCGCGACCGCCACCGCGACCAGGTTCGAGACCGGCCGGGGGTGCGCGAGCCGGGTGACCGCCTCGTAGCCCGCCAGCGCGGAGGATGCGGCGATGACCAGGATGATCACCACTCCGGCCAGGTCCTCGGCCCGGCCGTACCCGTAGGTGTAACGGCGGTTCGGCCGCCGTCGGCCGGCCAGGAACGCGATGCCCAGCGGCACCGCGGTCAGCGCGTCTGCCGCGTTGTGCAGGGTGTCCCCGAGCAGCGCCACTGATCCGGAGACCGCCACGACGGCCGCCTGGACCACCGCCGTGGCCGCCAGGACCGCCAGCGAGATCCACAGCGCCCGCATGCCCGCCGCGCTGGCCTCCATGGCCGCATCCACCCGGTCCTTGGCCTCATGTGAGTGGGGCCGGACCAGGTGCCGGAGCCGTCCCAGCCTTCCCGGCCCGTGGGCATGCGCCGGCCCGGGCTCGTGGACATGGCCCGGCTCGTGGACATGGCCGGGCTCGTGGACATGGCCCGGCTCATGGACATGGCCGGGCTCATGGGTCTGGCCGGGCTCATGAGTGGGGCCCGGCTCGGGGCCATGGCCGGGTCCAGCCTGGCCGACATGGCCGCCGGCACCCGGACCCGGCTGCTGATCAGTCATGACATCCAGGATGCCTGGATCAACCGATTGCGGCACCTCGACAACAGCCACCCCTGCGCGAGTGCGAAATACCCGCAGCCTGGTCAGGCGGTGGCATCCAGCTCGCTGAGCAGGTGGCGTACGCGCTGGTGGATGTCGTCGCGGATGGGACGGACCGCCTCGACGCTCAGGCCCGCCGGGTCGGTCAGGTCCCAGTCGAGGTAGCGCTTCCCCGGGTAGACGGGGCAGACATCCCCGCAGCCCATCGTGATGACGACGTCGGCGGACTGGACCTGCTCGCCGGTCAGGGGCTGGGGGAACTCGCGGGACAAGTCGAGCCCGATTTCCGCCATGGCCGCGACCACGGCGGGGTTCAGTTCGGCCGCGGGCTGGGATCCGGCGGAGGTCACCTGGACGCGTCCCTGCGCCTCGTGATCGAGCAGGGCGGCGGCCATCTGGGAACGGCCGGCGTTGTGCACGCACACGAACAGCACACTGGGCACCATCAGACTTGCCTTTCACGGGGCGTGCCAGCCGCGGGCCGGGGCCCGGTTTGCTGGCGGGGCAGGATGACCTCGGCCGCCTCGGCCGCGGTGATCGTCGGGTAAAGGATGCGGATGATCACCACGGCCAGCCCGCCGCCGACGATCTGGGCCACGATGAAGCCCGGCACGGAGGCCGGGGCGATCCCGGCGAAGGTGGCCGAGAACATCCGGCCGACGGTGATGGCCGGATTGGCGAAGCTGGTCGAGGACGTGAAGAAGTATGCCGCGCCGATGTACGCGCCCACCGCGGCCGGCGCGGCACGGACGCGCCCGGACCGGGCCAGCGCGAAGATCACCAGGACCAGCCCGAGGGTCGCGACGACCTCGGACAGGAGATGCCCGGGTGAGCTGCGGTCCTTGGCCGACAGGCTCACCGCCGCGCGGGCGAACATGAGGTTCGCGAGCACGGCGCCGCCGGTGCAGCCGGCCACCTGGGCGGGCAGATAAGCGGCCGCGTCCCGCCACCGCAGGCCGCCGAACGCGGCGTCGGCGAAGGACACCACCGGGTTGAAGTGGCCGCCGGAGACGGGCCCGAACATCAGGATGATGGCGAACAGCCCGGCTGCGGTGGCGGCCACGTTCTCCAGCAGCTCGAGCCCGGTCTAGCCGGGTGACAGGCCCTGGGCGGCGATGCCCGACCCGATGACCACGGCGGCCAGGAATCCGCTGCCGAGCAACTCGGCGAGCAGCCGCCGCCACAGTGCCATCTCCATCACGGGGCCATCCCCATCACGGGGCCATCCCCATCACGGGGCCATCCCCATCACGGGGCCATCTCCATTGCCGGGCCATCTGCATCACCGGTCATCTGCGCTGCCCTGCCTGCCCGGTCATGCGCAGCAGTCACCGGCCCGCGGCCCGCCGGGCCCCGGCGATGCGCCGCAGCACTGTGCCGCCTGGCCACCCGCCGCGGCGTCCGCGCCCGGGTTCGCCTCCAGCGCGGTCTCGACCGCCTGCCAGCCCAGCCCGCCGTCCTCGCCCCAGAAGGCCGGGCTGTCCTCGAGGACCGTGTAGATCTCCCACCGCTCGCCGTTGGGTGCTCCCTGGACCCAGAACTTGTCCTGCCGGGCGTAGCAGCAAGTGGTGTCCCGCTCGTCCACCGGGGCGAGCCCGGCCCCGCTGAGCCGGGCGTGCTCGGCATCGACCGTCTCGGTGTCGGCGACCTCGACGCCGAGGTGGTTGAGGCTGCCACGCTGGCCCGGGTTTTCCAGCAGGACGAGCTTGAGCGGCGGCTCGGCGATGGCGAAGTTGGCGTACCCGGGCCTGCGCTTGGCGGGCTCGGTGCCGAACAGCGTGGCGTAGAACGCGACGGCCTCGTCGATGTCCTCGACGTTCAGGGCCAGCTGGAGACGGGACATGAGAACCTCCACTAGGACATTGATATTCGTCTATGCCTGAGCTATCGCGAGCTTGCCACGAGACATTGACAGCTGTCAATATAGGTGAGTGCCTAACTCCCTGACCGTCATCAGCCCGGCCGAGACCGCGGCGTGCTGCTCGCCGCTGACCTCCCAGCCACTGTCGGCCGAGCAGGCCGAGCAGGTCGCCCCGCTGCTCAAGGCCCTGGCCGACCCCGTGCGCCTGCGGCTCATATCGCTGGTCGCCTCGCACGAAGGCAGCGAGGCCTGCATCTGCGACCTGAACGCGGCGTTCGACCTGTCCCAGCCGACGATCAGCCATCACATGAAGGTGCTGCACGAAGCCGGACTGGTGGACCGGGACAAGCGCGGCGTCTGGGTCTACTACCGGGTCCGCCCGCAGGCCCTGGCCAGCCTCGGCGCCCTGATCGGCCTCCCGCCGCAGTAACCCGCAGTCGCTCCGTCCAGGAACCTGCCGCAGTCGCCCCGTCCGGGAACGCGGCCGAGTACGCAGCTCACCCAGATGCCCGCGAGGTTGCCCTGCCGCCTTTCATCGCCTATCGTCGATTACCGATGAAGAACACCGAGCCGCTCGATCGCGAGACCGCGGACACGTACGCCGCCTGGTTCAAGGCGCTGGCCGACGGCACCCGCGTGCAGGTGGTGTCCCTGCTGGCCCGGCGCGGTGTGCCGCTGACGGTCAAGGAGATCGTGGCGGCCGTGCCGGTCGGCCAGTCCACCGTGTCCGAGCATCTCCGGCAGCTGGCCGCGGTCGGTTTCGTGCTGGCCGAGGACCGGGGCACCTCCCGTCTCTACCGGATCAACGAAGAGTGCGTGAAGTGCTTCCCGACCGCCGCCGACCTGGTCATGGGCAGACCCTCACCCGTCCCGCCCCCGACCACCCGCTGACCCGCTCCATGGACATCGGGCCGATGCTCGCGGAGCACGCCGCCGACGTGCTCGCGATCTACCAGGCGGGCATCGACGAGGGCAACGCCACCTTCGAGACGCAGGCCCCCGGCTGGGCCGAGTTCACCGCGGCCAAGCTGCCGGACCACCGCTACGTCGCCCGCGCCGGTGGTGACGTCCTCGGCTGGGTCGCGGTCTCTGCCGTGTCCGGCCGCTGTGTCTACGCCGGCGTGGTCGAGCACTCGGTCTACGTGCACCCGGGCGCCCGTGGCGAGGGTGTCGGCCGCCGGCTCCTGGACACGCTGATCAGCTCGACCGAGGCCGCCGGGATCTGGACCATCCAGAGCGGGATCTTCCCCGAGAACGCCGCCAGCGCCGCGCTGCACCGGGCCGCCGGGTTCCGCACCGTGGGGACCCGCGAGCGCATCGGCCGGCGTCGGGGCCGCTGGCGCGACGTGGTCTTCATCGAACGCCGCAGTCCCCTGATCTGACCTGCGGCACCGGGCGCCGCGGCCGCGCCGGGAGCCGTGACCTCAGGACGGCTGGAGGCGGGACGGGTGTGGCGTCACCGCCGCGAGGACCACCCCGAAAGCGAATAGGACGAGCGGGAGATAGAGCGCGGTGAGGTGCGCGGGCGTGGGGTTGCCGAGCAGGTCGGTGGTGCCGCCAGTGGAGACGAAGGCCAGCTGGATCGCGTAGGGATAGCACATGGCCGCGAGCAGCAGCAGGAGATAGCGGCTCAGCTTCCAGATCAGGGCCAGGACCACCACGGCCGCCGCGAGGACGATGCTCCCGGCCAGGCACAGCGTCATGCCGGACGAGGGCCCGGCCAGACGACGCCAGAAAGGGCTCATCGTGTTGTACAGGAACGTCGATAGCTGGACCGCACCCGCGGCCACGAGGAGAACCACCGCGTAGCGCCAGTTCATGAGCTGGCGTCCGCGCCGTGGTCCCGGTGAGGCGATCAGAGCGGCCGCCTCGACGAGGAAGACGCCCGTGGTCAGCAACTGCAGCGGATAGGGAATCCAGGGCATCGACTGGCCCGTGGCGACCCAGTAGGCGGCCAGGGCCGCCATTACGCCCAGGGAAATCCAGCGCATCCCCAGCAGCACGAGGACAGCGACGATCACCTCGCCGCCGATGGTGATGTCGAACACGGGCACGTGCAGCAGGGACAGCCCGCCGATCTCCGCATTCCGGTCGATCAGTTCCGCGAAAATCGGGGGCCTGGAGACCGTCTGCAGCCGGTACGGAAACGTCACCGCCAGGACGTCCACCACCAGCAGGAACAACGGTGCCACCAGGCCTGAACAGGGCCAGCGCATCGGTCCAGGGCCGGCTCTCCCCCGAGGGAACCGGGCCCCGGAGGCGCATCATCAGCGCGCTCCACAGCACGTCGGCAGACTCCGCCAGGCGGGGCCGCCGCTGGCCGTCCCCCGCGCTCGCCATCAGCACGGTGAGGATCTCGTCCGCATGCTCGCGGCGGTACGCACGGGGATACCAGGCCAGCAACCGCCGGTATCCCTGCTCCGGGCCAGCGGAGTCAGTCACGATGCGCCCCCCGCCAGGTTCGGCCGCGGCGGTGCGAGCCGGGACTGGGCCAGCCGGGACTGGGCCACCGTGGCGTTGGCCCGCAACCGCGCGGCCTCGCCGGCCAGTGTCTCCGAGCCCTTGGGCGTGAGCCGGTAGTACCGGCGCAGCCGGTTATCGACGATCTCTTCCCGGTCCACCGCGATCAGTTCGTCGGTACGCAGGCGGTCCAACGCGGTGTAGAGGGTCCCCGCGCGCAGCCGGACGCGGCCGCCCGAGATCTGCGTGACGTCGGTGATGATGCCGTAACCGTGCTGGCTGCCGGTGGCCAGCGAGGTAAGAATCAGGAACGTCGCTTCCTGCATCGCCCGTTGCGTCATAGCTCGCGGTCGTGGCCTCCCCGGGACCTCATGCATTCCAGTCACACCGGCCCCTCCCGCCCACGTTTCACGCTGGCCGTGCGTCGGAACGGTTAAAACACCCCGGAGAGGCGCACCACCGGCGTGAAATGTCGGCGCAGGCCATGATCAATGTGACCACCGGCCCATGCGGTCAGGCCCGCCCCAGCGGCCGTCCCGGGGTGCCACTAGCCCACGCCGGCGGCGGCGGCGCGGCCCGGCGCCCGCGGCACCTGGTCCTCGTCGGCGCCGCGGCCCGGCATCAGCGGCACCTGGTCCTCGTCAGCGGCCAGGATCGTGGCCAGCAAGCCGGGGAAGCGCTGCTCCAGGTCGGCGCGCAGCGAAACGTAGCAGCGGGTGCCCTCGGGGCGCGACCAGGCGACGCCCGCCTGGCGCAAACGCTTCATGTGGTGGCTGAGCGTCGACTGGGAGACTTCAGCGGGAAAGTCGGCCTGAACGTGCTCCCGCCCGTCGGAGAGCACGCGGGCGATCTGCAGCCTGACCGGATCGGCCAGCGCGTACAGGACCCCGGCGAGATTGATCTCTCCGGCCGCGCAGTGGTCCAGCGATCGCATGCCCCGAACCTACCGGCCATCATCGATGATTGACAATCATCGATGATTAGCTAGGCTCCGGGGTCATGAGCGTCGAGACGACTTCTGTGACCGGACTGACCGGGGCCCGGGTGCTCGTGACCGGCGGCACCCGCGGCATCGGGGCCGCCACCGCGCGCCGCCTGGCCGGGGCGGGCGCCGAGGTGGTCGTCGCCGCGCGGGCCGCGCCCACGTCACCGGGGACCGGCCCGGGCCGGTTCGTGGCGGCGGATATCGCCACCGCGGGCGGCGTGGCCGCGCTGGCCGGGAAGGCGCTCGAACTGCTGGGCGGCGTGGACATCCTCGTGTCGAACGCGGGTGGCCAGACCCACCGGCCTGAGGGGGTGCTGTCGTTCACCGACGAGGACTGGCAGCACGACCTGGACCTTAACCTCCTGTCGGCGGTACGGCTGGACCGCGCCCTGCTGCCGGCCATGATCGCCCAGGGCCGCGGCGGGTCGATCGTCCATGTGGGGTCAAACGCGGCACGCCTGCCGCGGCCGTCATCACTGCCGTACACGGCGGCGAAGGCGGCGCTCACCGCCTACAGCAAGGGGCTGGCCAACGAGGTCGGCCGTCATGGCATCCGGGTCAACGTCGTCCTGCCGGGGCTGATCCGCACCGAGGCACTGGACACCCGGATGGCCGCGCTCGCCAGCCAGGCGGGCACCGACCCGGAGAAGGCGCTCGGCCGCACGGTCGCGGCCATGGACATCCCGCTGGACCGGGCGGGCACGGCTGGCGAGGTCGCGGAGCTGATCGCGTTCCTGGCCTCACCGGGCGCCGCGTACCTCACCGGCAGCCAGTTCACCGTGGACGGCGGAGTACTGCCCACCCTCTAGTGTCGTGTGAACGAAGTTTTCTTACCAGGGACAAGGTATGACTGCGCGCGCAGCGTGGAAGCCGGACAGTACTGAGCAGGTCGATCTCATTGGGGTGGCCTTCGACGGCATGGGCCTGCCGGTGCCCAGGCGCGGGCGCCGGCGGCGTTGCGCGCCGCCGGGCTGCAGGCAGCGTTCGCGGGGCGCGCGAGGACCGCGCCAGACGTCGTCGCACCCGAGCCGAGCCCCGCACGCGCCGCTGATTCGGGCCTGCTGAACGAGCCGGCGTTGCTGAGCATGCTGGCCGAGCTGCATACGCGGGTGGCCAGCGCGCTATCGGCAGATCGGTTCCCTCTGCTCTACGGTGCTGACTGCTCGGTGCTGCTTGCTGCCGTCCCGGCGCTGCATGCTGCCCTGGGTGAAGCCGGGCTGGTGTTCCTTGATGGTCACGAGGACGCCACGCCGATGGACGCCTCGCAAAACGGTGAGGCGGCCAACATGGAGATCGCGCTCTTGCTCGGGCTCACCGGCGAGCGGGCGCCTGAGGCGCTGCGGCCCTGGCTGCCTGCCCTGCGGCCGGCCGCAGTGGCCATCCTGGGACCGCGCGATGACGCCTATCGCAGGAAGCTGAACGTCCCGACGCTCGCTGACCGTGTTCTGCTGCGGCCGCCCGATGACCTGCGCCCGGACCCCGCGAACGCCGGACGCGAAGCAGCTGAGCGTGTCGCCTCGCAGGCGCCGGGCTGGTGGCTGCACACTGACCTGGATGTCCTGTCGCGCTCGGAGTTCACCGCCTGCGGCGCCCCGGGCGAGACGCTCCTTCCCGGTGGACTCGCATGGTCCGAGCTCGCCGAGATCGTCTCATCTGCGCTGCGAACCGGTGGCTGCCGCGGCTGGAGCATCACCGTCTACAACCCCGATCTTGACCCGGGCAGGCAAGCAGCGGCACGCATCGTCACCTTCGTGACCGATGCCGTCCGCAACTGGCCGTAGCCCGTCAGCCCTATAGCCATTCTGCGCGTTATCCCCTGACCACAGCCTGCCGCTTCGGCTGCCCAGCCAACCGGAAGCGGCGGAAACGGCTAATATCCTTCTTTTCACTAAAACGTACCGGTGCCATCCCTGACCCCAGCGCGACGCTCATGAGCTGGGACTTCCCGACGGTTCCGGGGTTGTCACCGCAGAAACCCGGGGCGCCCGGAGGAGAATTCACGTGCTGGTGGGGCCTATGTTCTACTGGGAAATGTGGAGCATAAGCAGCAGGGGCTCAGGGCCGGGCGGACCGGGCGGCACGGCGGCGGCCGGCGCACCACCAGGCGGCACACCAAGACAGGGGTGAAGCCGCTGACCCGCCAGCGCACCGAGCAGGTGCGGGACCGGGTCCGGCTGATGATCGCGATCACCGCCCGGGCGGGCGCCTACCGCAAGGGCCTGCTGGCCGCGGCCGCGCAGCTCAGCCCGGAGGAAGCGGCGATCATCGCCGACCTGGAGCGGCACGGCCTGCAGGTCCCCCAGCTGCACGATGTGCTGTGCGGCGGCCACGTCCTGGTCGACGACCCGCAACTGTACGAGGACTGGCGGTTCGCCAAGGTCAGCCACCTGCGCATGTCCAGCCACCACAAGGACATCGACAAGACCCGCTATCCCGACATCGGGATGCGGGGGCAGGTGGTCCGGGAGAAGCTGCACGGCCGCACGGCCCAGGGCACCTGGGTGCAGCTGGAGAAGACGCCGGCCGCGTTCGGCCAGCGCAAGCTGCCCAGCCTGACTGACCTGCGCCATCTCATGGACTACGTGGTGTACCGGGTGACCCGCAGCAACGTCGGCCCGTGGGGCCTGTCCCGGCTGACCGAGCGGCGGCCGATGTACCTGTCACCGGACCTGGCCCTCCCCACCTCGCTGGCGCCGCCGGTGGCGGAGTCAATGGCATTGGCGCTGCGCCGGATCGAGCTGGACGACGATGTCACCTCGGCGTCGCAGGACCTCGCGGCGCGGTTCCCGCCGCCAGACCGGCCGGACCCGGCGAACGAGCTGGGCCAGGCCCTCCCCGGCCGGGCCGGGCGCGGCCTGTTCGGCAACTCCGACGTGTGGGTGACCGAGACACCGTCCCGCACCGCGGCCGGGATCCTGAACGAGCGCCGTGAGCAGCCGCCGGCCGCGGCGCTCTGGGCGGGAGCGGGGGCGTTATGACTGAGGCGGGCACCAGGGTCCCGGGTGAGGCGTCGGTCCCGGAAGGTCTCGTCTCTTCCGTGGTGAACCTGGTCGGCACCGGGCCGGTGCTGCTCGGCGCGTACACCATCGCCGAGCTCACCGCGGTCGACGCGATCGTGGACTTCCTGGAGGCGCGTCCGTCGGACGAGGTGCTGGCCGAGGCCGTCCGTTCGCTGGCGGCCCGCCAGCTCCTGGTGGCCGGGCCGCCCGGAGCGCAGGTCCAGGTGCGCGGGGACCTGGGCATCGCGGTCGCGTTCCAGCAGCGGGCCCGTACGGTGCTGGACGCCCGGGTCGCCGGCACGGAGCCGGGCGAGCCGTGGCGGATCCTGCTGCTCCCCCAGCCCGAGCGGATCGCCCTGGTGGTCCGCATCGACGCGCTGGGCGTGCACGAACTCGGGCTGTACACCCTCGACGAGGCCCTCGGCCTGCTCGAGGCCCTGCTGCCGCGCGGGCCGCGGGCGGAGGCCGGCCCACCAGCGGACGGCACGCCGGCAGGCGGCACAGCAGCTGGCACCGCGGGGGCCCGCGGCATCGACGTCGTGCTGGCCGGCGCTGAGCGCTCCGCGCTGGTCACCGTCACCCCGTACACCACGGACGGATCACAGGAGGTCGCGGGGGACAGCACCGACCTGGTCCTGGCCCGCCGGGAGGGCCGGCTGCACGTCTTCCACCGGGATCCCGACGACCACGGCGCGCTGGTCTCCGGCACGCCCGGGGGTAAGGATATGCGCGGTACCCTGGCGGACCTGCTGGCCTAGCAGCCGGCCGCCGGTGACTACCGCCCGGCGTTCCATCCAGATCCCTAGAGGAACTTGCGTTCCAGCTCGGCGAAGAACGCCGCCGAGACGCGCTCGAAATCGTCCCGGGCGGCCTCGGCGTCCCCGCTCTTGGCCGCCCCGCTCACCGCCGTGGCCAGCCGCCGGTACGTGCTGAGCTGCTGGGCGGCGGCGACCCGGCCGGGGTCGTACTCATCCCGTGGGCAATCCTCGCGGCCGGGCATGGCAGGATCCTCCCGTGTCGGGTCGAGGCTAAGTTAGCAGGCCAGCCTCGGGCCAGGCCGGCCACGGCGGTCCGGCGCCCCCGGCGTGGCCACTACGTTGTCCAGGAGGTTGGTGGGTGACGCGGGCAGGTCTACGCGTCCGCGGACGCCGGCGGCCGGTAGCCCCGGGCGTCCGCGATCTGCCCGCCGTGCCCTCGGTGGGAGTGGCCGGCGGCTGAGCCAGGCCGGGCGCACAAGGCAGGCTGGGCGGGCCGCCCGCGGGAAAAACTCAGCGGTCGCCTAACCCGGCCAGCTGCCTGCCCCTCGGGTCCGCGAGCGAGCCCCGGCCGGGCGTGGCACTGGCGCCCTGGCCCGGGACGGCGCTGTGTCCCTGACCCGCGTGTCCCTGATCCGCGAGCGCCGGGCTCGCGTGACTGTGCCCGGCGCGGCCGTGACCCACTCCTGCTGACCAGCGCGAGGTCCAGCGTTCCGTGCACCGCCGGGTGTCCGCGCAGTACCAGCGCAGATCGGCGCACGCACTGCCGCCGTCGGCCACCATCTCGCGGGCCGGCAGCCTGGTCCCGCACAACCAGCAGGACTGCACGGCCGGATGCGCGAGGGAAACGCTTGAGCGATCTTCACCAGCCATGTTCGGCCCCCCTCCGGGATCGATAGGCCGCCTTCCCGGGATCTGGACCCGCAAACAGCCAGCCCCCAAGCTGCGGCCGACTCAACAACCGTTCCCGAAGTGTGGCACGCCGAGGAGCACCCGTCCATGCACTCTGGAGGATGCGGTCAGCCGAAATTAAGCCGAAGGCCGGTCACCTCCCGGACACCTCGCGCTGTAACGCCGGTTACCTTAACGCCCGGAACGTGTCTGCGGCCCGCGGCGCGCCGGACGCGGCGCTGCTCTGGGTTCCTTAACCAGAACTTGGCCTTCGTACCGCACTGAGACCCGCCGTTCTGGGTAGTGGCGCGCCAACAGCCCCGCCTGGGCGGCCCTCCGGCCTGCTCCGGCCCGGCCTGGAAAGGAGCCGTGGGAATGCTGTCCCAGGGCGGCGCGCACCTGGTAGGCGCGCTCAACCCGCTGAGCTCGACGTCCTTGCTGGCCAGCCTGGGCGCACTCGGGGTCTTTCTCGCCCTGTTCGCCGAGACCGGGCTGCTCATCGGGTTCTTCCTGCCCGGCGACTCGCTGCTGTTCACCGCCGGGCTGCTGTGCACCACCACCGGCTCGCACTCGGTGCACCTGTCGCTGCCGGTGGTCATCCTGGCCGCGATCGGCGGCGCGCTGCTCGGCGCGCAGACGGGCTACTACATCGGGCGCGGCGGCCGTCCCCTGCTCGGCCACACCAGCAACCGCTTCGTGCGCCAGGGCACCGAACGCGCCGGCGACCTGCTCGAGCGGTACGGGTACGGCAAGGCCATCGTGCTGGCCCGCTTCATCCCGGTGGTGCGCACCGTGCTGAACCCGATGTGCGGCGCGCTGGACGTGCCGCTCCGGACCTTCACCCTGTGGCAGGTCGTCGGCGGCATCATCTGGTCGGCCGGGGTCACGCTGGCCGGCTACGCCCTGGGCAGCACGATCCCCAGCATCGACACCTATCTGCTGCCGATCATCGCCGTGATCGTCATCGTCTCGCTGATCCCGATCGGCCTCGAACTGCTCCGCTCCCGGCGCGCCGGCCGCGACCAGGACAGCGGCCCCGGCCGGGACGGGACCGACGGCCGCCTCAGCAACACGCCCGGCTCGCCGCCGGCCGGGGAAACCGGGCGTGACGACCGGCCGCACGCGGCCGCCGACCAGGCTGAGTGACCGGCCACTGCCGGTGCGGGCATGCTGGTGACCACCCGTGGCGGCGCGGGGCCGCCGGCTCATGGACGGTGCTCGCTACGGCCCGCTCTTCACGATCCGCAGCGAGCACCCGGCGCGGGGTACGGCCACCACATGGAACTCGTCCTCGTAGACCACCCGGCCGGGGTCGGGCGAGGTGACCTGCTGCCAGGCCACGGCGTGCGCGGACAGGATGGCCAGGTAGCCGTCGATCCGGCGGAGCAAGGTGGTCGCGGACGGTTTGAACCAGGAGGCCGCTCCCGGGTGGAGCTGCTGGTCGTAGACGGACGGGTCGGCGGTGCACGGGTCCGGGTAGGCCGCCTCGTACCAGGCGTTGTTGTCCCGCCGGAAGGTTTCCTCGGCCGGGGTCAGCATCCCGTGCCGGCCCAGGACGTTGACCAGCCCGAAGACACCGACGTGGAACCCGTCCTGGTCCGGGTACCGGCTCCGGAAACGCATGTACGGTCTGCCCGGCTCTGGCACCGCACCATGCTGACGCGTTGCGCGTGCCGAGCCAAGCCCGCCACGCCCGGGAGCCCGGGGTCGCGTAGCCGGCCACGCCGTCCACCGGGTCCAGCCCGGGCAGACAGACAGTGGCCCGGGCCGGCGAGCCAGCCCGGGCCACGGCCCGGATGATGCTGGGACTACCGGGCCCAGACGCCGAAGGCGTCGTTGGCGCGGACCGCCCCGTTGGCGACCAGGCCGTCCGTCCACAGTGCGGACGGCGAGACCCGGGTCGTCCCGGACGGAGGCAGCAGGCCGTTGCTGGTGGCAATGACCTTGCTGGTCGTCCACGGGCCCGTGAAGGAGCCCCGGGCGCCGCTGTAGGTGGTCAGCGCGCCCTGCAGGAACTGGTTGATCCGGAACGAGTGGAGGAAGAACGGCAGCGGGATCGGCGTCCCGGTGCTGTCGGTGAAGTCATCCAGCGCGGCCGCGTGATCGTAGATCGGGCCGAAGGCCCGGGCCTTGTAGAACTGCGGCGTCCCGGACGTTGACGGCGGGGTGATCACGAAGTGCAGCTCGTTCCCGCCCTGGTAGTAGAAGATGCTGAAGTTGACCCCGTCGCCCTGGTTCACCCCGGCCAGGTTGTAGAAGTGCGAGAAGTACGGCCCGCTCAGCGAGTTGTTGAACGCCTCGACGAACGCCACCCAGGTGCCCAGCGAGCAGGTGGCGCCGAACGAACGGGCCACCCGGCAGGACTCGATCCCGGCCCGCGTGTACTGGTCACCGCCGCCGGTGGCCTGGGTGAGGGACCCGTTGGAGAGCTGGATGTACTCCTGCGGGTAGATGCCGGTCAGGAACGAGGTGTCCGGGACCGTGATCGTCGAGCTGATGTAGCGGAAGTCCCGCCCGCTCGCCTGGTACCCGGCCGAGCTGGTGGAACCGATCGTGGTCCCGATCGTGCTCGGCTTGGCCGTGGTGGTCACGGCCGCGTTCGCGGCAGCCAAGCCGAGGGTCGTGGCAGTAGCGCCCGCCGCCGCGGTGGCGACGAGCGCAGTCATGATGCGACTTCGCATCGGTAGGTTCCCTCCTGTGACGCCTGGGGACAAAGTCCGGTTTTGGTCTGGGCGGGTAGTAACAGGACCGATGTCCGGCATGCCCCCGTCGGTGATTTTCAGGTTGGCCCTGCCGCCCCTCCGGTATCAGTTCCCTACTCTGCGTACTCTAATGATTACTCCATGACACGGATTTAATTTTCCCAAACCACGTGCTGCCCGGGCCGGAGAACCGGCCCGGGCAGCAGCGGGTGAGATGAGCCCTGGTCAGGGCCCGGAGGCCCCGACCAGGTTGGGTTCAGCGAACCCAGACGCCGAAGGCGTCGTTGGCGCGCACTGCGCCGTTGGCCGACATGCCGTCCGAGAACAGCGCGTTCGGCGAGACCCGCACCGTGCCCGACGGGTACGGCAGGCCGTTGCTGGTTGCCTCGACCTTGCTGGTCGTCCACGGGCCCGTGAAGGAGCCGCGCAGACCATGCTCGGTCGTCACCGCACCCTGCAGGAACTGGTTGATCCGGAACGCGTGGAGGAAGAACGGCAGCGGGATCGGCGTCCCGGTGCTGTCGGTGAAGTCATCCAGCGCGGCCGCGTGATCGAAGAGCGGGCCGTAGGCCTGGGTCTTGTAGTACTGCGGCGTCCCGGACGTTGACGGCGGGGTGATCACGAAGTGCAGCTCGTTGCCCTGCTCGTCGCTGTAAATGCTGAAGTTGACGCCGTCGCCCTGGTTCACCCCGGCCAGGTTGTAGAAGTGCCTGAAGAACGGCCCGTTCAGCGAGTTGTTGAACGCCTCGACGAACGCCACCCAGGTGCCGGTCGGGCAGGTGGCGCCGAACGAACGGGCCACAACACAGGCCTCGATGCCCGCCCGGACGTACTGGTCACCGCCGCCCGTGATCTGGGTGAGGGACCCGTTGGAGAGCTGGATGTACTCCTGCGGGTAGATGCCGGTCAGGAATGAGGTGTCCGGCACCGTGAGGGTCGAGCTGATGTAGCGGAAGTCCCGACCGCTCATCTGGTAACCCGCGGTGCTCGTGGTGGCGATTGTGGTACCCATGGTGGCCGGCTGCGCCTTCGTGGCCACGGCCGCGTTCGCAGCGCCCACGGCACTGAGGCCGAGGGTGCTGGCCGTGACGCCTGCCGCCGCGGCGGCGAAGAGCGTCCGGGTGATGCGTCTACGCATCGATTACTTCCTTCCCCTTGATGATTACCGGGCCGGATAAAAGGAATTCCGGAGGCAAAGGCGGTAATGCTTAGACCGGCCCCGGACTTGCCTCGTAGTGGTCTGCGTAAAGCGCTGACTCCCCGCCCCGCCGAGTCCAGCAGTGACTTTACCACGAGTATTGAGCAACTCACCTTGTGCGACATGAAGCATGTCACAGGTTCGCGAGGGCAACACGGGGAATGAAGTTAAGGTCGCCAGGCTGATCCATTCCGTTCTGTTCCGGATGCCTTTTAGGCGTACGAAGCAGTCGGTTGGAATGCTTTATGGTGATTAATTCCAGGTGTTTAGGAGCGGTTTGCTGCGCTCTGCTCGCGACACGGGGCCACGGTCCGGCCCTTCCATTCACCGCCGCGCCCGGCGTAGTGCCGGCGGGCGGAATCGGCCGTCATCACGGCGTAGAGCATGGCCACGAGGGGCAAAACGGGCGCCCGAACCCAGCCCAGCCGGTACAGCCGCAGCACGGGCACGAAGCTGAGGGTCATCCCTGCCCAGCCGGCCAGCCCGGCCCCCGCGGCCCAGCCCGCCGCGGCGCCACCCCCGGCGGCCGCTCGGGCCAGCCCGGCCACGGCGGCCGCCGGCGGCAGCGCGTACAGCCACGCCAGGCCGGCCAGGGTCGCCGCGAGCAGCACCGGCGAATACCGCAGCTGCGTGTAGGCGCTGCGCGCGATCATGTCCCAGAGGGTGGCCAGCCGGGGGTAAGGCCGCAGGCTGCGCACCCCGGTGCTGAACCCGAGCCAGGTGCGCGCCCCGGAGGGCGGGTGCTTAAGCAGCCGGCCCAGGGCGACGTCGTCGATGCGCGCGCCGCGGATCGGGCCCAGGCCGCCCGCCGCGATCAGCGTGTCCCGGCGGACCAGCATGCAGCCGCCGGCCGCGGCGGCCGTGCGGGCCGACGGCCGGTTCACCCAGCGGAACGGGTACAGCTGGGCGAAGAAGTAGACGAACGCGGGGACGATGACGCGTTCCCACCCCGACTCCGCCCGCAGCAGCGCCATCTGGGAGACCAGCCCCCGATTATCCGCAACGGCGCCGCGGACCAGCGCCGCCAGGGCGTCCGGCGCGTACCCGATGTCCGCGTCGGTGAACAGGACGTAGTCGCACTCCCCGGCGGCCCGCAGGCCCCGGGCCATCGCGTGGACCTTGCCGGCCCAGCCGGGCGGCGGCTCCCCCGCCGCCGTGACCATCAGCCTGCGGCCCGTCCCGGCGGCGAGATCCGCGGCGGTGCCCGCGGTGCCATCCGTGCTGGCGTCGTCCACCAGTACCACCGAGAAGTCCCCCGGATAGTCCTGGGCGAGCAGGCCCGGCAGCGTGACGGGCAGGATGGCGGCCTCGTCCCGGGCCGGGACGACCGCCACCACGGTCGGCCACCGGGCCGGGTCGCGCGCCGGGTCATGCGCGCCGGGAGGCAGGCGCTGGTCCGTGCGCCAGTACCCGCCGCGCGCGGCGAGCAGGAACACCCACGCGAGGGCGGCCGCCGCGGCGGCGGCGGCCAGGATCAGCATCCGCCCAGCCTGGCATACCGCCCCGCGGTCGCGCCGCTCTCCCCGGGGGCAGGTCAGCCCCGGGTCTGGCCATCCTGCTGGCCGTCCGGCACGCGGACGACCTGCCCGGTGGCCTGCGGCGGGGTGGCCTCCGGCCCGGTAGCCAGGTTCTTCTTGATCGAGTCCAGGATGGTCAGCCCCTGGCCGACCAGGCCGGCCGCGATCTCACTGAGGCCGTCGGCCCCGTTGAGCACGTTGACGTTGGCGCCGGCCAGGCCGGCCGCCGCTTCCTTGACGATCTGGGGCAGCTGGTCGATGAGCATCCGGTCCAGCGCCACGCGATCGTTCGAGGCCGCCGCCTCGGCCAGGATCCGCATCCGCTCCGCGTCCGCCTTGGCCAGGACGCGCACCTTCTCCGCTTCCGCCTCGGCCGGCCTGACCACCTCGGCCACCAGCTGGCGCTGGCGCAGCTCGGCCTGGCGCTGGGCCAGTTCAGCCTGGGCGTTGATGACCCCGATCTGGGTCTGCGCCTGCATGAGCGGCCCGGCCTGCGCCGCCTCGGCCTGCGCCTTGTCGATCTCGGCCTTGTACTGGGCCTGGACCACGGCGGTCTGCCGGGCGTACTCGGCCTGCTTGCGCTGCGACTCCTGCTCGGCCTGGGCGGCCGCCTGGTTGGCCTGGGCCTGGGCGATCTGCGCCTGGCGCTGGATCGCGGCGCTGTGCGGGGCGGCCATCGCGTCGATGTAGCCGGAGGCCATGTCGTCGATGGACTGGATCTGCAGCGAGTCCACGGTCAGGCCGATCTTGACCATCTCCGCCTTCGAGCCGTCGAGGACCTCACTGGCCAGCTTCTGGCGCTCGGTGACGATCTCCTCGACCGTCATGGATCCGATGATGGAGCGCAGGTGGCCGGCGAAGATCCGGCCGGTCAGCGTGGACATCTGGTCCTGGTCGGACAGGAACCGCTGCCCGGCGTTGACGATGCTCTCCTCGTCGTTGCCGACCTTGAACGCGATCACCGAGCGCACGTTGAGCGTGATGCCCTGTTTGGTGACGCACTGCTCAGCCACCTCGGCCTCGTTCATGGCCAGGGTCAGGTAGCGGGCCTTGCGGAAGAAGGGAAGCACGAACGCGCCGTGCCCGGTGACGACCCGGAACGGGGCGCCGTTGCGGCCACTCCTCCCCCCGGAAATGAGCATGGCCTCATCGGGTGCAGGGACGCGGTAGCCGAGCATGATCGAGCTCCTTCAGACAGCACTGTTCGGTAAGGGTTCAGGAAATGGGTTCAGCAAGTCGGTCCACTCGTGGTTGGGACAACTGTCTTCCCAGGTCAGAGCGTCACGCTTCCCGTTCCCTAGTGATAAAGCTATGCCCACCGGACTCGCTGGCGCGATGGGTGTCTGTCATATTGTCGTACTTCCCGGCCTCCGCCGTTGCGACCTCGTTCTCGTCACGATCGGTGTCACGGCGCAGGGCGGCCAGCGGGGCCATGACCAGCTTCTCGGAAGGTGCCGTACAGGGTCGCGAACAGCCGCCGGCTGTCGTGAACGCCGGGCGCATGGTGGGTACGCCCGACCAGGCCACGACAAGGACCCTGGCCGCCAGCAGGCCCGCGGTTATCAATCGCCTGGACGGCGCACGGCGGGATGCCTGAAGCCCGTCCCATGCCACCCGACCGGGCCCGGCGAGTCGTTGGCCGATCGCGTCTGTCAGCTTGGCAGGAGTTGCAGTCTGATCGTCCGCAAGAGCCACGCTTGGAATTCCTGGACCGGCCAGCCGCGCTCGAGGACCAGCCGGCGGTACATCGCCGGGTCGCTGTGCAGCCAGGCGATGTCCGCCGCTAGGTCAGAAGTCAGGTCCGACCGCAGCCCCCCGTGGGCCGAGAGGTGGCCGACGAAGGCCCGCGCCCCCGCAAGGCGTTGCGCCTGGGCCTGCTCCCACAACTGCCGCGCGCCATCATCGGCGGCTGCGGCGGCGGCAAGGGCCGCTGACAGGCCGGCCACCCGGGAGGCAACCGCGGTGACTACCTCAACCCAGCTGCCGAGGATGGCATCGGGGTCGGTGGCCTGTTTCGTCGCGCGCACGGCGGGGCGGTACTCCAGCGCAACTGGCTCGTCGTCGCCGACGACCGCCCAGTCCAGGGCCAGCTTGAGCAGCTCGGCCTTGCCGCCAACCGCCGTGAACACGGTCTTCCGGCTCACCCCGGCCTCCTCGGCGATGGCGTTGACGGTCGTGCGGCCGAATCCCTGATCAACGAACAGCCTGGCCGCCGCGGACACGATGAGCCGGCGGGTCTCCCGCGCCTGGGCGGCCCGCAGCTCCGAGGAGTAGCTCCTCTTGACATCGTCAGTCATATCAGGTGACTATCAGTGTAACCACTACACGGGGGGGTACGCCAATAATGGCGGCTACGCGGACAATCATCGTAGGGGCCGGCCCTACCGGGCTGTACTGCGCCATCGCCCTCGCCCGGCGCGGACACGACGTCACCCTGGTTGACCGTGATGCGGGCCCAGGTCCCGGGGGGTCCTGGGAACGCAAGGGAGTCATGCAGTTCCATCACCCCCATGGTTTCCGTAACCAGGTCTGCGACGCGCTGCTAGCAGAGATGCCTGACGTCCTCGACGCGCTGCTCGCGGCCGGGGCCGAGAAAATCACGATTCCCGAGCTCGGGAGTTTTCTCCTCGGGCTGCGGTGCCGCCGCATCACCTTCGAGCGCATCCTGCGCGATACCGCCGAGTCCCAGGGCCGGGTCACCTTCCGGACCGGCCACATCGACGAGGTCACCGCTGACCGGGGCCGGGTCACCGGGGTCAGGATCGGCGGGTGCCACCTCGGCGCCAGCCTGGTCATCGACGCCTCCGGACGGGCAGGCCGCATAACCGGGCACCTGCGCGCGGAGCCCGAGGGCGGTGACTGCGGATTCGCCTACGTGTCACGGCAGTACCAGCTGCTGCCCGGGGCCGGCCCGGGACCCGTGAACTCGCCAATCGGGATGGTGGCCCACTATCCCGGCTACCTGGCCATCGTGTTCCCCCACGAGCTTGGCACATTCTCGGCGCTGATCCAGCGGGCCACCGCCGATCAGGGGCTCGCGGCGCTGCGGACGGCCCCGGCGTTCGATGCGGCCGCCCGGGCCATTCCCGCCCTCTCGGCGTGGACGCAGCCCGGCCGGTCCGAGCCGGCCAGCCCGGTCCTTCCCGGCGGCGGACTTTACAACACCTACCGCGGGCAGCTGAACCAGGCCGGGCGGGTCGCCTTGCACGGCCTGATCTTCGCCGGGGACGCGGTATGCACCACAAACCCCGCAGCCGGACGCGGAGTCGCAACATCACTGATGCAAGCCCAGCAGCTCCTCAGGCTCCTCGACGATCATGGCCAGGACTTCGCCTCCTGCTCGCTCGCCTTCGATCAGTGGTGCACCCGCAACATCAAGCCCTGGTTCACCGACCACGTCTACTGGGACCGCCAGCTGCTGCGCCGCTGGTCCGGCGAAGACGTTGACCTCAGCCAGCCGCTTCCCTCCGACCTGATCTGCGCGGCCGCCGACGTCGTGCCTGACCTTCGCAAGGTCACCGGCCCCTACCAGGCGATGATGACCCTCCCGGCGAGCCTGGCCGCTGCCGAACCGGCGGCCCGGGACGTCTATGCCCGCGGGTGGCGGCCACCCATCCCCGGCGGCCCCACTCACGCAGAACTCACGGACGTCATCCGCCGGGCCTGCACCCCCGAACCCCGGCCTGCCCCGGCACCTGCCGTCGCTTCAGCCCTGAAAGCCCTCCCGGCCCGCGACCACGCCCACCTGGCCCGATGAACCTCGACTTTCCTGCCGCCGGCCTGCTTGGCCAGGCTGCCCCCTCAGCTGCCGAACTTAACTCCCTGGTATCGGCGGTAGTCGGCCATCCAGCGGCCGTAGCCGGCTGGCACGCCGAGGCGGTGCCCTATCGATCCGGTTCCCCGGCCACCGGTGCCCTGGCCCGGGTGCGAGGTGTCACGCTCGACGGTCAGCCCTGGTCGGTGTTCGTGAAAGTGCTGCAGCACCCCCGGCACTGGCGCCTGCTGGACCAGGTGCCGGATGAGGTGCGCGATGACTTCCTGGCCAACTTTCCGTGGCGGGCAGAACTCGGCGCGTGGGAGCCGTCGTTCGCGGGCCGTCTCCCGGCGGGGCTTCGAGTGCCCTTGCTGTACCGGGTCGTGGAGTTGCCCGGCGACCGGGTCGCTGTGTGGATGGAAGACGTCACAGTCACCGACGAGGCCTGGACTGCGAACACATTTGAGATGGCCGCGAAAAGGCTCGGTACGCTGGCCGCCAACCGCCGCGACCCGGATCTGATCGCAGCCTCCCCGGTGCCTCCCGGATACGGACTGCGCCGCTACTTCGACGGCGTCGTTCAGCCGGCGCTGGCCTCGCTGTGGTCGCATGACCTCTGGGGACACCCGCACGTGGCCGGCCGGGAACCCGGGCTGAGAGCGGATCTACTTGAGCTCGCCGCCCGTGCCCCGGTTATCCTCGACCGGCTCGATCGCCTGCCGCAGTCGCTGCCCCACGGCGATGCCAGCCCTCAGAACTTGCTGATTCCGGCCGCTGAACCAGGCACCCTTGTGGCCATCGACATCGCGTTCCAATGCCCGCAGGCGGTTGGATTCGACCTCGCACAGCTTCTCGTCGGGCTCAGCCACGCAGGCCTGATGCCTGCCTCTGACCTGCCCGCCGTACACGCGGTGCTGGCCGCCGCCTACGCATCCGGAATGAACGAAGGCCAGCAGCCAGCGGCCCTCGACGACATCGAGTTCGGCTACGTCGGCAGCCTGGTCATCCGCGCCGCCTTCACCTCGCTCCCGTTCCGGGAGCCGATCTCATCTCTCACTAACGACTACATCGACCAGCGGATCGCGCTCACCCGCTTCATCGCCTGCGCCGGCCTGCGACTGCCCATCTGAGAGGCCGGGATAAGCCTGGCTGAGTTGCCGTATCGAGATTAGCTGCGGCCGGCGAGGCCAGAAACGCAGGCCTCGCTTGGCCTCGGAGCCGGCCAGCACTCACCACGAAGGCGCGTGCTCGCCGGTCACATTGTGGTACTTGCCCGCCGCGTGGGCGTGACGCAGGGTCAGGTCAGGCTGGCTGCCTCTCGGCGTGGGTGTATACCTCGAGGTCGGTGGCTTTGACGGTGAGCCACACCTCGCTGCCAGGGTCGAGCGACAGTTCCGCGACCGCTGCGGGTGTGACGTCCACCAGGGCGCCCGGCTGGCCCTCCAGGTCGAGCCGGACGCGGTCGGCGAGCAGCGTGAGGCCGGCGATTTTCGCAGGCCAGGTGTTGCGGGCGCTGCTGAGCTGGGGCCGCTGGCTGCTGACCACCACGGCAGACGGGCGGACCGCGACCAGTACGTCACCGCGGCGGCCCTGATCGGTTATCACGAAGGTCCCGCCCCCATTGAGCACCACCTCGGAGCCGCTGGCCCGGCCGGCGTACAGGTTCAGGCCGACGAGCTTGGCGACGTATTCGGTGGCGGGCTGTCGGGCAATGTGCGCGGGTGTGCCTTCCTGGACGATGCGCCCGCCCTCGAGGACGATGAGCTGGTCAGCCAGCACGAGCGCTTCGAGCGGGTCATGCGTGACGAGCAGGCACGGCCCGGCGAAGTCGGCCAGGTGCCGCTTGAGCTCGGCCTGCACGTCGAGGCGGGTGCCGGCATCCAGGGCTGACAGCGGCTCGTCCAGCAGCAGCAGGGCTGGGTGCCCGGCCAGCGCGCGGGCCAGGGCCACCCGCTGGGCCTGCCCGCCCGACAGCTGGTCAGGCTTGCGGCCGGCCAGGTCGGTGAGCCTGAGCCGGTCAAGCCAGTGACTGGCAGCTGCACTGGCGGCCCGTTTGCCCATGCCCCGGGCCCGCGGTGAGAACGCGACATTGTCGGCCACGGTCAGGTGCGGGAAGAGCCGGTAGTTCTGGAACACGAAACCGACCGGCCGCCCGGAGGCCTCGACAAAGGTCCCGGCGTCCGCGTCATCCAGTACCTGCCCGGCGAGCGTGATCCGGCCCGCGGAGACCGGGGTCAGCCCGGCGACGGCGGACAGGAGCGTGGACTTGCCCGCCCCGTTCGGCCCGAGCAGGCCGAGGACTTGCCCGGGTGCTGCGGTGAGGCTGACGGCGAGCAGAAAGGAGCCGCGGCTGACGTCGGCATCGACCACGAGGCCCGGGCTGCCGTCGTGCGTCATGAGACCGAGCCGCCTCGCAGCCAGTGATCGCGCAGGGAGACCAGCACCACGATGGAAACCACCAGCAGCACCAGGCTGAGGGCGATCGCCGCCTCGGGGTCATTCTCCAGCGCGTAATAGACCGCGATGGGCATCGTCTCGGTCTGGCCGGGGAAACTGCCTGCGAACGTGATCGTCGCCCCGAACTCGCCCAGCGCCCGCGCCCAGCACAGCACCGCGCCCGCCCCCAGGGATGGGGCGACCATGGGCACGGTGATCCGCCGGAACACGGTCATCCTTCTCGCGCCCAGCGTGGCCGCCGCCTCCTCGAAGCCCTGGTCCGCGGACCGCAGCGCCCCCTCAACCGTGATGATCAGGAAAGGCATGGCCACGAAGGTCTCGGCCATGACCACAGCGATCGGCGTGAACGGGATCGTCAGCCCGAACCAGGAGTCCAGGTAGCGGCCGAGGAACCCGGTCCGCCCGAACGCCAGCAGCAACGCCACACCGCCCACCACTGGCGGGAGCACCAGCGGCAGGGTCACGAGCGCGCGGAGGAGCCGTTGCCCGGGGAAGCTGCTCCGGGCCAGCACCCACGCCAGCGGCACCCCCACGACCAGCGAGATCGCGGTGCTGGCGGAGGCGGTCCACAGCGAGAGAATGAGCGCCTGGGTGGCATCGGACCCGCTGAGGGCCGCTCCGAGATGACGCCAGGGGGCGCGGATCAGCAGTCCCACCAGGGGCAGGACCAGGAATCCGGCCGCGATCAGCGCCGGCACCAGCAAAGGCGCCGGCACTGATCGCGACGCACCGCCCCGCGCGGCTCGCCTGGCCCGTTCCCGGGCGGTCAGATGCGACGGCGCGGGCGAGGTCACCATGGCGGCTCCGGGTACCAGGTCAGGGGTTCTGGAACCCCGCGGCGGTGAGGACCTTCTGGCCCGCGGGCGACAGCACGTAGGAGACGAAGGCCTGGGCCACGGACTTGTGCTTGCTGTTGCTGATGGTAGCGATCGGGTAGAGGGTCGAGGCGTTGTCGCTGGCCGGGATGGCCACGCCCTTGACCTTGGCGCCGGCGGCCATGACGTCGGTCACGTACACCATGCCCGCGTCCACGTTGCCCGTCTCGACCTGGGTCAGCACCGACTTCACGTCCGGCTGGAGGGTGACCGGCTTGACCTTGATGCTGGCGTTCTTGAAGACCTCGGCGGCCACGACCCCGCACGGCACCTGCGGCTGGCACAACGCGACCTTGACGGATTTCTTCGCCAGGTCCGTCACGGAGGACACCTTCCCCGGGTTGTTCGGCGGGGTTGCGACTTCCATGGTGTTCTTCGCGAAATTCTGCGGGCTGGCCGCATCGCCCGCCGAGACAACCGTCTGCATGTTCTTCGGGGACGCGGAGGCGAACACGTCAGCGGGCGCGCCGCTGGTGATCTGCGTGGACAGGCCGGAACTCGGCCCGAAGCTGAACTTCACCGTGTCACCCGGATGGGCGGCGTCGAATTGCTTTCCGAGCTGGGTAAAGGTTCCCATCAGCGATGCCGCGGCGAAGACGGTTATCGACCCAGTCGACGAAGCCGAACTGCTTGCGCTTGAAGGCGAGCTTCCCGAGCCACTGCTGGAGCAACCGGCCACGGCGACTGCCGCCAGCCCGGCCGCCATCACGGCGAAACGGCGCATTGCTATCTCCTAGATTGAATCCTGGGTGAACCAGATCAGCTGACCTTCGGGATCTCGACGGAAACGTTGGTGGCCTTAACGGCGGCGACCGCGAGCATCCCTGGCTCCAGGCCGAGGTCGTCCGCGGCCTCGCGGCTGAGCAGCGACACGAATCTGTGCGGGCCCGCCTGGATCTCTACCTGAGCCATCACCGTGTCGCGGGTAACCCGGCTGACCAGGCCGCTGAAGCGGTTCCGCACCGAGTGAGCCACCACCACGGCGCCCTCCCCGTGATCGGCCGTCGCCGCCAGATCCTGCGCGAGCCGGGCGAGCGCCACCCCATTCACGGCGAGCCGCCCGGACGCGTCCGTGGTCGTTTCGATTCGCCCCCCATCCGCCCAGCGCCGCAACGTGTCAGCGCTGACTCCGAGAAGGTTCGCAGCCTCCTTGATCCGGAAAATAGGCATCCTGCGACTCTAACGCAGACGCGGTTACAAACTGCAATAACAGGCGCGTTCGCGTCCGTTATGACGCCTCCGGAGACGCATCTATGTTCATCGGCAGTAGCAGTCGCGGCGCGCGCCCATGACCTGCCGGGCCAGCCGGGGCCGATCGCGCGGCCTGAACAAGCCGGGCCCGGCTGCGCCGAGCCCGCAACGGCGCTACGTCAGCTTGCCCATTTCCAGGTCAAACGGGTCGGCCCACTCGCTGACGTCCACGGTCCGGTGGCCGCGTGACTCGATGACGAGAACGGTCTGGCCCCTGGCGATCGGCTCCGCCGAGTAGGCGATGTAGGCCTCCGTGCCGCCCCGGATCTTGAGCAGTACCTCACCTGGCCCCGCCTGCCCGCGCGTCGCGATCGCCAGGACGCCGATACTGCCGATCAGGGAGGCGTCCCCAGGCACCCGCAACTCCTCAAAATCGCCCCGGTTGATGACTTCACACCCTAGACCGGTGCGGGGTCTGTCCCGGCTCTCTGGGTAGCAGGGACGTCAGGTGAACAGCGGGAGGCGCCCGGCGAGCGGGCCGAGCACCGCCCGGTCCTCGTCTGTCAGCGGGACACGCCCGGTCCCCTTGACCGCGGCGCTGGCGTCATCCCAGCTGGCCGGCAGGGGGCTGCCGAGCAGGCCGTCCAGCACCCGGCGGACCAGAGCCAGCGATGCCGGGTCGGCCGGCGGCGCGGACGGCAGATTCACCGTGAGGTCGAGGTAGTGCACCGCGGTCTCCACGGCGAGGGTGGCGGTGAAGTCCGCCGGGCGCAGCACATGCCCCTGGGTCGCCACCGCCGCGGCCGGGCAGGCGCGCGCCGCCCGGCCCACCGCCGCCGCCGTCTCGGACCACACCCGGGCCAGGGTTCCCGGCCGGTAGGCGGAGGCCGCCACGCGGACGAACCGGGCGTGCGCCGCGGCCCCGGCCCGGGCCCGGGATCCGGCCTCGCCGGGCTGGGGGGCGAACGCGGCCCAGTACGTCACGTCGTCCCGGTCGGGCGGCTCCGTAACCGGGGTCGCGAACGCCACCAGCGCCCGCTGCGCGTCGAGGAGCTGGTGATACAGCACGTCGGTCACGGCCCAGCCGGCGCAGCCGGTCGGCCGCATCAGCTCAGCCTCGCCGAGCCCGGTGACGACGTCGGTGAGCCGCCCGTATCCCGCGTCGAGAGCGTCCAGGGCGGCGGCATGATCAAGGTCGGTCACGGATCCATCCTGCCCCGGGTTCCGGGAGGGAAATCGGCCCGGAGAAAATCCTGGGCGCCGTGGAATAGCCGGCGGGGGGCTCGCGTTCTTAACCATCGCTGGTGTGTTCGTGTCCCCCGGGCCGCAACTCATCTGCCTTCGCGGAATACCGTCCGGCTGGAGCCGCGTTGTGCCACTCGCCGAGAGGCGACCGCACACCAGCGCTTAAGCGACGAGGCCCGCGGAGTACCACTCCGCGGGCCTCGTCGCTGTCTCACCGGGATCGCCCGGTGGCGAGGCGGGGCCGGAGGCGGGTTCCCTCCGGGCCGGCGATCAACCCGGCCGCCGCTGCAGATGAAGTGCCTACCGGAGTGGGCCAGTTGGGGGTTCCGGGGGCTCGCGCCCGGGCTAACCGGGTTCCGGGGGCCTCGCGCCCCGGGTCAGCCCAGTGGCCACCGCACGCCGGTGGCGGCCAGCACGTCGGCGCCGCTGGGCAATCCTTCCTGGGCACCCGGCCTGGTCACCGCCGTGGCGGCAACCGCGCAGGCCAGCCGGACGGCCTCGGGGGGTGCCGCTCCCGACGCCAGCGCCACGCCCAGCGCGGCGACGAACGCGTCACCCGCACCGACGCTGTCCACGCTGCGCACGCTGAATCCCGGCACCGTGAGCGCGGTGTCCGGGCCGGCCAGCACCGCCCCGTCCCGTCCCAGGGTGATCACCACATGCCCTCCGCTCGCCCCGGCCAGGTCGGCCGCGGCGGTCTTGGCCCCGGCCGGGTCCGGCACCGGCCGGCCCAGGATCGCGCCTGCCTCGGGGGCGTTGACGATCAGCCAGTCCGCGCCCGCCGCCAGCAGCCCGGCCGCGTCCGGCGGGGCGGGCGCGAGGTTCAGCACCGTCATCACGTTCGCGGCGCGCGCCCGGTCGAGCGCGGCCGCCAGGACCGGGACCGGGATCTCCGCGGACAGGATGAGCGCGTCACCGGGCGCCGCGGCGGAGGCGGCGGCTTCCGGCGGGCCGGCCAGGCCGTTGGCCCCCGGCGCGACCGTGATCGAGTTCTCGCCGGTCGCGTCCACGGTGATCAGGGCGAGCCCGGACGGGACTCCGGGCAGGATGCGGACCGCGGCGGCGTCGACCCCGGCCGCCTCCAGTGCCGACCGGAGGGTGCGGCCGAAGTCGTCGTCGCCGCAGCACCCGGCCATCCGGACCGAAGCGCCCAGCCGGGCCGCGGCCACGGCCTGGTTGGCACCCTTACCGCCCGGCTGCAGCCGGGCGGCGGAGCCGAGCACGGTTTCCCCCGGCCCGGCCAGTGCGGGCACGGTGACCGAGATGTCCATGTTCAGGCTGCCCAGCACGGTGATCCTCGGGGGCTTCGGCATCGGTTCCCCTCTCGGTGGCCAGACGGGTGCGATCACCGGACAGTCAACCGCACCACCAGCCCGCGGCGGCCCGGGCGGCCCGGGCCCGGGCCTGCGGGTCCCGCTCGTCGCTGGCCCACGCCACGTGGCCGTCGGGCCTGACTAAGGCGGCGGCGGGCAGCCGGTTCCCGGTGCAGCGGGTGTATACGACCGGCCTGACCTGGCCGGGCAGGCCGGTCGCCGCCGCATCCTGCGCTGCCGCATCCGGGGCGGCCCCGTCCCGGGCCGTCGCGCCGTTCCCCTCCGGCGCGGCCGCCTCGAGGAGTACGAACTGACCGTTATGGAACAAGTCGTAGAGCCGGGCCGTGGTCCCGTCTGTTCTGGTCACCCGGCCGCGCGGCAGCCGGGCGCCGGCCAGCGGGTGGGGAGCGCCCGCACCGGCCGGCGGGCGGCCCGGGGCCGCGGGATACCGGACGGCCAGCCCCGAGTAGCCGCGGGCGAGCCGGGCCTGGACGGGGGGCAGCGGGGCGACCATCCGGTGCGCGGCCCAGCGCAGCACCCGCCGGGGCGGGGTGCGCGCCGTGTTCAGCCAGAACTGCCGGCCGGTCAGGGCCAGGACGGCGGCGCCCACGGGATGGCGCTCCGTGTGGTAGCTGTCCAGCAGCCAGTCCGGCGCCCGGCCGTGCACCGCCGCGGCCAGTTTCCAGCCCAGGTTGACCGCGTCCTGCAGGCCCGTGTTCATCCCCTGCGCGCCGGCCGGCGAGTGTGTGTGCGCGGCGTCACCGGCCAGGAAGATCCGCCCCTCCCGGTACGCCGGAACCTGGCGGCTCTCGCTGCGGTACCGCCCGGACCAGCCCAAATCGCGGGGCCCGAAGTCCTGGCCGGTGATCCGGATCAGGCTGCTGCGCACCTCGCCCAGGGTGACCGGGTCGGTCACCGGGATGTCAGCGCGCGCGTAGTCGTACAGCACCACCCGGCACGAGCCGTCCCGGAACGGGAACACCAGCAGCATGCCGCGATCGGACAGGTCGCCGTAGGCGTCCGTCATGGGCAGCCCGTCGAGGAACAGGTCCGCCAGGAGAACCGAACCCGGATTCGGGGCGCCCGGGAAGGGCAGGCCGGCGGCCTGACGGGTGAAGCTCCGGATCCCGTCGCAGCCAGCCAGGTACGCGGCCTGCTCGACGCGGCCGTCGGCCAGCGTCACCCGCACCGCACCGGCGTCCTGCTCGATGCCGGTGACCTGCGCCGACCACCGGATCTCGGCGCCGAGCTCAGCAGCCCGGGCGGCGAGCAGCGTCTCGATCTGGCTCTGCGGCATGTCCAGCAGGTACGGAAAGTCGGAATCCAGCCTGCCGAAGCTGATCGCGGCGCCCCGGGGCCCGAGCGGGAAGGAGGGGACGGCCAGCCCGGCCGCGGTGAACCGGCCCGCCTGGCCGCGCAGGTCGAGCACCTCCATGCTCCGCGCGTGCAGGCAGATGGCCCGCGATTCGGCCCGCGGACCGGTGCGCCGGTCGATGACGAGGCAGGGCACGCCGGCCAGGGCCAGTTCGCCCGCCAGCATCAGCCCGGTCGGACCCGCACCGACCACGATTACCCTGCCGGGCCGCGCATCCCGCACATGTCCTCCCACACCGGGGGCGGGCCCACGCACCTCCCGGCACGAGTGCGGGCAAATAGGTGGTCGGCACGCCTCTAATGGGGCATAACTTAAGCGATTAGTGCATCGAACGGAACGAGCACGACAGCCAGGGACACAAAACGCGACATCGGGTACGGTGGGGAAGATCACAGCGCTCCTGTCCAACGTCTCCGTGCGGACGCTCATCCTGGGCATTGATGAGACCGGGCGGGTCATACTGCATGACCGGAATGCCCCGGATATCCTCCCCCTGGATTCGGGCACGCTGGTCGGTGCGTACCTCGGCGATCTGATCGCCACGCCCTCCACCGCCGAGTCGGCCCTGGCCACCCTCCTGGATGCCGTCCGGGCCGGCCGGGAGGCCACCGCGGTGCTCCCGATCGGCACCCGGGAAGGACGCCGGGTGGAGACCGTCGCCAGCGTCCAGCCCATGCACGGGGAGACCCCGGGTCTCGCGGCGCTGGCCGTCCTGAAGATGCCCCCCACCCAGCACGAGCGGTTCGTGGACCCGGCCCTGATGCGGCACTCGCTGCTGGACGACACGTTCCGGCAGATCGGGGCGACCCTCGACCTGGACCAGGTGGCGCGCGGGCTGATCAACATCCTGGTGCCGCATTTCTGCACGGCGGCGGGCCTGCTCGTGCTGGAGAGCGTGGCCGCCGGGGATGAGTTCCCGGTTCATCCCCCGGATGGCTCCCAGCTGCTCCGCCGGCTCGCGGTGGCCACCGACGACGGCTCCCCCGGCTGGGACGCCGCGTTCCCGACCGGAGAGGTGCTGCTGTACCCGCCGGGCACCCCGTACGTGGAGTGCATGGACACCGGCAAGCCCGTCCGGGTGGCGATGCTGGACCACGAGGCCGCGGTCGGCATCGCGGAGTCGTGGCTGCGGCGGCCGGTGGCCGGCCTGCTGAGCGATGCCTCCATGCTGCTGCTCCCGCTGGCCACCAAGGACGCCCCGCTCGGCTTCCTCGTCTGCACCCGCAAATCCGGGTACCGGCCGTTCGACGACTACGACTCCGAGATCGGGATGGAGTTCGCCTCCCGGGCCGGGATCTTCATCGACAACGCGCGCCAGTACAACCGGGAGCGGACCACGGCGCTGACCTTGCAGCGGAGCCTGCTGCCGACGGGGCTGTCCGCGCCGTCGTCCGTGGACGTGAAGCACCGTTACCTGCCGGGCAGCAAGCTGATCGAGGTCGGCGGGGACTGGTACGAGTCGATCGCGCTGCCCGGGGCGCGGGCCGCGCTGGTGGTCGGCGACGTGGCCGGGCATGGCGTCCGCGCGGCCGTGACCATGGGCCGGCTGCGCACCGCGATCCACACCCTGGCCACCCTGGAACTGGCGCCCGCCGACACGCTGCACCAGCTCAACGAGCTGATGACCTACCTCGGTGAACGGGAGCCGCACTTCGCGACCTGCGCCTACGCGCTGTACGACGCGGTCACCGGGAGCTGCGAGATCGCGTCCGCGGGGCACCTGCCGCCGCTGCTGGTCCGGCCGGACGGCACCGGCGAGTTCCTCGACACCAGCCCGGCCCCTCCGCTCGGTGTGGGCGAGATCCCGATCGAGAGCCGGACGTTCCAGATCGAGGACGGCAGCCTGCTCGTTCTCTACACCGACGGCCTGGTCGAAGACCGGCAGCGGGACATCGATGACGGGCTGAACTTCCTGCGGGAGGTGTTCGAGGGGGAGGCCGCCCAGGCCTCGCTGGACGATCTGTGCCGGGCGGCGCTGGCCGGCGTGTACGCCCATCAGCAGCGCGACGACATCGCCATCCTGATCGCCCGGCTCAGCCGGATACCCGCTGACCACCACGTCGCCTGGACCCTGCCCCCCGAGCTCACCTCGGCGTCCCGGGCGCGGAACCTGATCCGCGAGCCGCTGGAGCGGTGGAAGCTCTGCGAGCTCGTGCCGACCACCGAGCTGCTGGTCTCGGAGCTGGTCACGAACGCTATCCGGCACGCGACCGGCGAGGTCACGCTGCGGATGGTCCTCGAGGGATCGCTGGTCTGCGAGGTGCTTGACAGCTCGGCCGCGCTGCCCCGGCTGCGCCACGCCGGACGGGACGAGGAGTGCGGCCGCGGCCTGGAGGTGGTCAGCCAGCTCGCGCAGCGCTGGGGGGCGCGGCGAACCCCGCAGGGCAAGATCGTGTGGTGCGAGCAGGCGCTCCCGGACGGGGCAGCCAGCCCGGACGTTACAGCCAGCCCGGACGGCGCAGCCGGCCCGGACGCCGGCTGACCGACGGCAGCCCCGGCCGGGACTCCTGGGTCAGGTCACCGCGCCCCGGGTGTCCTGCGTGACCGTTATCGCCAAACCGATTCCCGGGGCCAGGCCGAGGGCGGTAAAAACCGCCTGGCGCATCCGCGGCGCACTCACGCCGGAGATAGGCGGAGAACATGAAGACTCCTCCGGGAATGCCCGCATCACCACGCGGGCCGATGCTGATCCTGGAATGCGCGCAAAGGCGCCGCTGTACAAGCGGAGCAACAGGCCGTGCTCCTTCCAGGTGTGAACCAGCCTGAATCCGAAGCCGCGCAGGACCGGGATGGGCCGGGGCCTCCACTCCACCACCCACAGCCTGCTGACCTGAGCCAGCCGCTGCCGGATCAGCGGGGTCGAGGCATACGTACCGCCGAGGGTGCCCGACTGCTCCGGGGAGATGCCGGTACTGATGTCGCGGAGCCGGTCCAGCCCGTACGGATAGGCCGCCTCGAGGGTGTGCTCCCCGGTCGCTCGCCGGAGGCCGCCGCGGGTGCTGACGTTCAGCAGCGCGTCGCCCGGCTTTTCGTGCCGGGCGACCACGTTGTCCACGGCCCGGATGTTCATGCCGTGACCGTCCGGACGGCGCTGCGCCAGCTGGGTCTGCAACCCGATCACCAGGATGAGCACGAGCGCCACCGGTCCCGCGTACCGGCCCAGCGCGGCCAGGGCCGCCCCGAGCAGCAGCGCGGCCGCGGGGATGCAGAACACGATGTAGCGGAAGGTGTAGACCGGATGCGCCAGCGAGGCGGTCAGCAGGATGGCCGGCGGCAGGAGCAGCCAGGGCAGGCAGAGCCGGAGCAGCCCGGCCGGCCAGTGGGCCGGCCGCGGTGGGCCGCTGCGCGGCACCACGCTCACGGCCACGGCACAGGCGACGATGGCCAGCGTGAGCAGGAACAGCGGAGCGGTGCCGACGAGCCGCTCGACGCTGAGCAGGTCAGCCAGCCTGGGGGGCCGGATCCAGTGGATCTGGTGCAGCTGCCCGTAGCCCACCACGGCGACCGGGCTCCCCACGATTACGGCTGCGGCGACCGCCGCCAGCCAGCCGAGGATGAACCTGCGGTCCAGCCGGTAGTCTCGCCGCGACCTGCCGAGGGTGACCGCGTGCGCGACCACGAGCAGCAGGCCGAAGAGGTTGGCCAGCCCGATGGCCGCCAGCGCCGCACCGTAGCCGGTCAGCCAGCGCCAGGCGGCCCCGTTGGCCTCGAGCGCCCGGAGGAAGCAGTAACTGGCGAGCGTGGCGAGGGCGGCGAGCAGCGCGCCTTCCCGGGCATCCTGGGCATACCAGCTGACCGACGGCAAGACGGCAAAGGCCAGCCCCGCCGCCAGCCCGGCCCAGCCGGACACCAGACGGCGGCCCAGGACGGCGACGAGGCCCGCCGCGACAGCCATGGCCACCGCGGACGGCAGCCGCACCGCCAGCTCGCTGCCGCCGCCCACCCGGACGACCAGCCAGATCAGCGCGTAGTACGCCCCGTGCACCACGTCCACGTTGCCGAGCATGCACACCAGCTGGGGGAAACTCCGGTGCACCGCAGCCACGGTCGCGGTCTCGTCGTGGGTGTAGGACGATCCGGTGATCTTGTACAGCCCGGCCAGGAGCGTGACCACGGCGGGGACCAGCGGCAGCCAGGCCGGGCCGGGATCGTGCCGCTCTGCCGGGATCGCTCCGGCACTCCCCGTACCGCCCTGCCCGTCGATGACGGCCGGGTGACCGGAACCCCACAAAGCGCTGTCCTTACCGAAGCGGCGGCTGCTCCGCCGATGCCGCGGACGGCCGGAACTGGGCCGAATTCCCACACACTACGTGGGCCGGGGTTAACGCTTTGGCGATGACTTACGCTTTTGTAATTTGGCGGGAATACCTAGGTCTAACCGTGACCGAATGGCCTAGCTGCCACGCGCGGCCCGCAGCGTCTCGCGTAGCGACCCCATGGTGGCCAGCACTGCCGAAGGCTCGTACCCGCAGTGGGCCATGCAGTTCGCGCAGCGCGGGTCCTTGCCCCGGCCGTAGGAGTCCCAGTCGGTGGTCTCGAGCAGCTCCTTGTACGTCTTCACGTAGCCGTCGGACATCAGGTAACAGGGCTTCTGCCAGCCCAGCAGGGAGTAGGACGGGATCCCCCAGGCGGTGCAGCCGAACTCGGCCTTGCCCTCCAGGAAGTCCAGGAACAGCGGGGTGTGATTGAGCCTCCAGCGCTTCCGGTTCCCGTTGTCGAACGCCTTCCGGAACAGTTCCCTGGTCTCGGTGACCCCGAGGAAGTGGTCCTGGTCCGGCGCCTTCTCGTAGGCGTAGGCCGGCGAGATCTGCATCTCGTCGATGCCCAGGTCGTCATTGAGATAGCTGAGCACGTCGATGACGGTCTGCGGGGTGTCGGTGTTGAACACGGTGGTGTTCGTGTTGACCTTGAACCCCCGCTCCTTGGCCATCTTGATGGCCGCGACCGCGTCGTCGAACACGCCGTCCTTGCAGACCGACTCGTCGTGCCGCTCACGCAGCCCGTCGATGTGCACCACCCAGGCGAAGTACGGCGACGGCTTGAACTTGTCGATCTTCTTCGGCAGCAGCAGCGCGTTGGTGCACAGGAAGACGAACTTCTTGCGCTTGACCAGCTCGGCGACCAGCTCGTGGATCTGCGGGTGCATCAGCGGCTCGCCGCCGGCGATGGAGACCATGGGGGCGCCGCACTCCTCGATCGCGGCGAGGGCCTGCTCGACCGGCATCCGCTGCTTGAGCAGGGTGTGCGGCTGCTGGATCTTCCCGCAGCCCGCGCACTTCAGGTTGCACGCGAACAGCGGCTCCAGCTCGACCAGCAGCGGGAACTTCTTGGTTCCGGTCAGCTTCTGGCGCATCAGGTACGAGCCGATGCGCATGCTCTGGCGTAGGGACACGCTCATGAATGCCTAACCTCCTTGGGCAGGCTGAATCGGATGTTCTCAGTAGTGATCACGCGCTCGCTGACCTCGACGGCGCCGAGGCCCCCCAGGGCGGTGATGATGTCCTGGACGACCGCGGGGGGCGCGGACGCGCCCGCGGTCAGGCCGATCGTGGACACCCCGGCCAGCCAGCCCAGCTCGATGTCGGATGGGCCGTCGATCAGGTAGGCGGCGGTGCCCGCCCGCTGCGCGGTCTCCACCAGCCGCACAGAGTTCGATGAGTTCGCCGACCCGGCCACCAGGACCAGGTCGGAATCGGCCGCCACGGCGCGGGCCGCGCGCTGCCGGTTAGTGGTCGCGTAGCAGATGTCGTCGCTGCCCGGCGCGCGGGCCGCGGGGAACCGCTCGCGCAGCGCGTCGGCGATGTCGGCGGCCTCGTCCGCGGCCAGCGTGGTCTGCATGAGGTAGGCCACCTTGCCCGGGTCGGACGGCTGGAGCGCGCCGACGTCCGCGGCCGTCTGGACCAGGGCGACCGAGTCCGGGGCCTCGCCGAGGGTGCCCTCGACCTCCTCGTGCCCCTCGTGCCCGATCAGCGCGACCAGGTAGCCGTCCGAGGCGAACCGGCGCGCCTCGGCGTGCACCTTGGCCACCAGCGGGCAGGTGGCGTCCACCGTGGTCAGGCTGCGGCGGTCGGCCTCGGCCCGGACCGCCGGGGACACGCCATGCGCGGAGAACACCACGCAGGCGCCGTCCGGCACCTCGCTGAGCTCGTCCACGAAGACCGCCCCGCGCGCCTCCAGCCCGGCCACCACGTGGGAGTTGTGCACGATCTGCTTGCGCACGTAGACCGGCGGTCCCTGCTGGCCGAGGGCCCGCTCGACGATCTCGATGGCCCGCTCGACCCCGGCGCAGAACGAGCGGGGCCCGGCCAGGAGCACCTGCCGCTGCCCCACCGCGGCGGCCCAGCGGGCCAGCGCGGGACCGGCGGCCCGCAGCGACCGCAGCGCGGCCAGCCCGCCGCCCAGCGCCCCGGGACTGACCAGCGGACGGTCGGGCGTGTCAGAGACGGCCCGCACCACCGCGAGCGGCCTGCCGTCCGCCGCGCGGGCCAGCACCGCCGATTCCATATCCGCAACGAGGGCCCCGGTCGCGGCCAGCCGCTCGCGCTCGGCCCCGCGGACCAGATGGTCCACGGTGACGACCCGGCCGACCCGGACCCGCAGCCCCGCCCGGCGCAGCTCACCCGCGAGCAGCGCCGCCGACGCGCAGGGGATGACGCGGTTTCCGTCGCTGATCTCGCTGGCCACCACGAGGTCGCCCGGCCGCAGGTCGGCGGCCAGCCCGCCGCCGGTCCCGGCCACGGCCATGGCCGCGAACGGCTGCTGGCGGACGGTGGCCTCCCGGGCGCTGGCCCGGCGCGGCCCGTAGCCGGTCGTCACGACCTGGGCCCTCTCCTGGCCCGTCCCCGCAACCGCACCGTCCAGCCCGCGCCGGACCGCCCGGGCCTCCAGCCGCAGCGGGGCGCAGACCAGCAGCCCGGATCCGTTCACCGGGCTGCGCCGCGCGCCTGGCGCCTGGCCCCGGGTCATGGCCGCGCCGCCAGGTACCGGCCCAGCGCGGACACGGGGAAGACGAGCCGGTACAGGTGGTAGTTGATGTAGAAGTCCCCGGGGAAGCCCGTTCCGGTGTACTGCGGCTCATCCCAGGTCCCGTCGGCCCGCTGGTTCTCGGCGAGCCAGCGGATCCCGGCCTCGGCCGCCGGGCCCGGCGGACCCGCCGCGAGCAGGGCCAGCAGCGCCCACGCGGTCTGGGATGCGGTGGACGTGCCCCGCCCGGCCCGCTGCGGGTCGTCATAGGAGCGCATGTCCTCGCCCCAGCCGCCGTCCGGGTTCTGGTGTTCTTCCAGCCAGTGGACCGCGCGGCGGATGACCGGCTTGGAGGCCGGCACGCCGGCCGCGATCAGGGCCGGCACCACCGCGCCCGTGCCGTACACGTAGTTGGCCCCCCAGCGGCCGAACCACGAGCCGTCCTTCTCCTGCGCCCGCAGCAGCCACACCACGCCCCGGCGGGCGGCCCGGCTGCCGGCCAGGCCCTCGGCGGCCAGCGCCTCGACCACGTGGGCGGTCACATCGGCCGACGGCGGATCGATGACCGCGCCGAAGTCGCAGAACGGGAGCTTGGTCACCAGCGCGGAGGTGTTGTCCGCGTCGAAGGCGCCCCATCCGCCGTCGGCGGACTGCATGCCGGTGATCCAGCGCAGCCCGCGGCCGATGGCGGGATGACGGGGCTGCGCGCCCGGGGCTGGCTGACCCTGGGCGGTGCGGCGCAGGGCGAGCACGGCCTCCGCGGTGTCGTCGATGTCGGGGTAGCCGTCGTTGTCGAACTCGAACGCCCATCCGCCGGCCTCCAGCCACGGACGGCGCACCTGCCAGTCTCCCGGGCCGGGTATTTCCTCGTCGAGCAGCCAGCCGGCCGCCCGGGTCATCGCGGGGTCGTCCGGCGGCAGCCCGGCGTCGGCCAGCGCGACGACCGCCAGCACGGTGTCCCACACCGGTGACTGGCAGGCCTCGAGCCTGCGCACCGGGCCGTCGGGCGAGTCCTCGGTGATCGTGAACCGGTCCAGCCCGGCCAGCCCGCGCTTGATCACCGGGTGGTTCAGCCCGTAGCCGAGCACGTGCAGGGCCATGAGGGAGTACACCCAGGGCGGCTGGATCCCGCCCCAGCAGCCATCCTGCTCCTGGCGGGCGATGATCCAGTCGGCGCAGCGGCGCAGGGCAGCGCGGCGCATCGCCCGCACTGGCCGGGTCCGGTGGCCGTGCCGCTCGAGCACGTGCAGCATCCGGTCCAGCCCGCCGAAGGCTAGCTCCCAACCGGTCCGGTCCGCGGCCTGGGCCGACTTGCGGGCCCGGTCGCCTGGCCCATCCTGGCCAGGCGCCCGGATCTCGTCCAGGCCGAAGGGGAGGGACCGGACCGGGCGGAGCGAGCCCACCACGGTCAGCGGCACGATTGTCTGCCGCGCCCAGCAGGCCCAGTCGTACACATTAAGCGGGAACCAGGTCGGCAGGTACACCATTTCGGGAGGCATCACCGGAAGGTCATCCCAGGACCACTGGCCGAAGAGCGCCAGCCAGATCCTGGTGAACACCCGGGTGGCGGGGATCCCGCCGCGTGAGTTGATCCATTCCGCGGCCCTGGTCATATGCGGCGCGCTGGGCAGATGCCCGGCCAGCCGCAGGGCGACGTAGGCCTCGACCGTCGTGGACAGGTCGCCCGGGCCGCCGAAGAAGTTGGCCCAGGTGCCGTCGGCCCGCTGCTGGGAGAGGATCCACCGGCCGGCGGCGGCGGTCTCTTCGTCCGTGCGGATGCCGAGGAACTCGCGGAGCAGCAGATCCTCCGCGTCCATCGTGACGTTGGTCTCCAGCTCCCCTTGCCACCAGCCCTCTTCGTGCTGGAGGCCGAGCAGGTGGTCGCGGGCGCGGGCCAGCGCGGCCTCCGCTCCGGAGAGCGCAGAGGAACCGCCAGATCGCGTGTGCGTCACTGTCATCATCTCACCTCGCCTTCACCAGACTGCCCCCGCATCAGCACCTGCCTCAGCAGGCACACCAGACCGCGGACTCTCATCGGCACTGAACCCGGTCAGCGCCGCTGGGCCCTCAGCACTGATGGCCCACACCAGCGGTTAACCGGTCAATCTCCTGGTCGCCGCGACCTCACTGCTCACCTCTGAGCACAGAGGTCGCATCACCGGTGTCCAGCACTGGCCGCTCACCATTGGCGCGCCGTGATGAACTCGGCGATCCCCGCGAACTCGGCACGCACGTCGTCGGGCATGTCGGTCTCGGTCAGGCAGTTCTCCGCCGCGGCCAGCTGCGCCGCGGCCTCGTTCTCGGTCCAGTCCTTACCGCCCGCGTCCTCCACGAGACGCGCCGCCCGGACCAGGTCCTCCTCGCTCAGCGGCTCGGCCCCGGCCAGCAGCCCGGCCAGCTCCTCGGCGGCCGGGGATCCGCTGGTCAGGGCGGCCACCACGGGGAGCGACTTCTTCCGCGCCCGCAGGTCCGCGCGGACCGGCTTACCCGTCACCTCGGGGGCACCCCAGATGCCGAGCATGTCGTCGGTCAGCTGGAAGGCCAGCCCGGCGTGGGCGCCGAAGCCGGCCAGGCCCATGGCCAGCCCGGGCGGCGCGCCCACGTGGATCGCGCCGATGCTGCACGCGCAGGCCATCAGCGCCGCGGTCTTGTCCCCGGCCATGGTCAGGCACTCGGGCAGGTTCACGTCGTTGCGCTGCTCGAAGGCCAGGTCGGCGCCTTGTCCCGCGATCAGCCTGAGGACCGAGGCGGACAGGCAGCGCGCGGCCCAGATCCCCTGGGCGGCGGTGTCCTCGAGCAGGATGTCCTGGGCCAGCGCGAGCAGCGCGTCGCCCGCCAGGATGGCCGCCCCGACGCCGTGCACAGTCCAGGCGGTGGGCCGGTGCCGGCGCTCGGTGTCGCCGTCCATGATGTCGTCGTGCAGCAGCGAGAAGTTGTGCACGAGTTCCACCGCGACCGCAGCGGGCACGCCGCGGTCCGGCGGTGCCCCGGCCGCCCGGGCTGACAGCAGCGCCAGCGCCGGCCGCAGGGCCTTGCCCGTCCCGCTGCCGTCCAGTCCCAGGTGGTACGCGGCGACGGTGCGGACTTCCGGGCTCAGCCGGCCCACCGCCGCGGCGATCGCCGGGCCGACCAGGTCACGGGCGGTCTCCACGCCCGCGGGCATCACGGCGGTCACGATGCGGCTCCGGCGGCGGCGGCCGCCCGCGTGACCGCGGGAGCCCCGCGGCGTGATTGGTTGATATCGCGTCGCAGCTCTCGCGCTGCGGACAGTCCGCTTCGCACGGCACCCTCCATCGTGTCGGGCCACCCGGTATCGGTCCACGCGCCCGCGAGCACCAGGCCAGCCAGCCTGGTCGTGGCTCCCGGCCGCTTCTCGCCACAGCCGGGCTCCTGCCGGAATGTGGCCCGGCGTTCCCTGGTGACGAAGAAGTCAGTGATCCGCGCCTCACGCGCGGCGGGAAAGATCTGCTCCAGTGCGGGAACGAACTGCTCCCGCAACTGGGCCGCCGGGGTGTCCACGACGTCATCCGCCGCCGACACCGAGACGGCCAGGTACTGCCCGGCGGCCAGTCCCGAGGGCCCGGTGCGGTCGAAGACCCACTGCACCGGCGAGTCCACCGCGGCCGCGAACGGCAGCCGGGTCACCTGGCGGTCGTAGATGACGTGCACGTTGACGATCGGGGAAGCGCCCAGCTCGCGCCAGCGATCCGGTCCGGGGCCGGGTGCCGCGGCACCCGTCGGCAGCAGCCGGGCCGCGGTCTCCGGCGGCACCGCCAGGACCACCCCGTCCACCGCGGCGATGTCCGCGCTCGGCGGGCCGTCACTCACGCCGCGATCGGCCAGCCGCACCTGGAAACGCCCGCTGGCCAGCGGCTGGATCGAGGTCACCTTCGCCCCGAGCCGGACGGTGGCGCCGAGCCGGTCCAGCAGCCGCACGCCGGCCTTGCCGTGCAGGTCGCCGAGCGGGATGGCCGGCGTGCCGATGTCCGCCGCGTCCCGGGCCCCGAGCAGCGCGGTGCGCACCACCGTGGCCGCCAGGGACAGGTTGGCGTCATCTCCGGCCACGTTCAGCGCGGAGACGGTGAACAGGTCCCAGAGCACCCGCCGGGCGCGTTCGCTCTGCCCCCGGGCCGCCAGCCAGTCACCCAGGCGCTGCGCGTCCAGGCCGGGCCGGGCCGGGTCGAGGAAGCGCATGCCCAGGGCGGCCCGGGTGACCTTGACCCGCTCGGTGGGCGACAGCAGCGGATAGGTCACCAGCGCCTGGCCCATGTGCAGCGGGCCGGGGAGCCGGGTCCGGCGCAGCCGGGCCTGCCCGTGCGGGCCGAGCACGGCAACGTCGAAGCGGTCCTGCAGGGAGACCGAGCCGGTCATCCCGAGCCGGGCGATCAGCTCCCGGTAGGCGGTGCAGCACCCGAGGAACACGTGCTGGCCGTTGTCGACTACCAGCCCGCCCCGGGTGAACGAGCAGGTCGCCCCGCCCAGCCGGGGCCGGGACTCGAGCAGCGTGACCCGGGTGCCCGCCTCGCGCAGCGCGATCGCGGCAGTGATCCCGGCCAGCCCGCCGCCGACCACCACCACGTGCCGCCCGGAGCTGCCCGGAGCCGGGTTGCCCGGGGCGGGACTCGCCGGGGCCGGGCGGACCGCGTCGGCGCTCACCGCGGCGCTCCGGCCGTGGTCGTGGACCGGGGCGGTCCGGAGCGTCCCGGCCGGCCGGGACGCAGCGCGGTGCCGGCCAGTGACTTGACCGCCACCATGGCCTTCTGGCCGGAGGAGAGCGAGACCCGGCGCTGCAGCACGAGCTCGGGAGCGGCGGCGATGTTCTCCAGCAAGCGGAAGTAGATCCCGGCCATGGCGCCGGTGCACGCTGCGCTGCGCCGGTCCAGCATCGGCATCAGCCGCAGCCCGCGCGAGTACCAGTCGCGAGCCCGCTGCGCCTCGAACTGCACGAGGTCCACGAGCTTCGGGTCGGCGGCCGGCCAGCCTGATCCGTTGGGACGCAGCGCGGTGCCGAACCGGGTGAAGTCCTCGGCGGGCAGGTACACGCGCCCCTCGCGGTAGTCCTCGCGGATGTCCCGCAGGATGTTGGTGATCTGGAGAGCCACCCCGAGCGCGTCGGCCAGCGGGGCGGCCGTGGCCAGATCCCGGGTCCCGAACACGCCCAGCGACAGCCGGCCGATGGAGCCCGCCACGCAGCGGCAGTAGTTCCGCAGGTCGTCGAACGTGTCGTAGCTGGTGCCCCGCACATCGGCCTCGCACCCATCGATCAGCTCGCCGAACGCCTCCAGCGGGATCGGAAACCGCCGGCCCGCGTCGGCGAGGGCCACGAGCACCAGATCGCTGCCGGGAGTGCCTCCCCCGGCCAGCGCCGTGATGCTGGCCCGGGCCCCGGCCAGCGCGGTGAGCTTGTCGGCCGGGGGCAACGTGCCGTCGCCGATGTCGTCGATACGCCGGGCGAACGCGTAGACGGCGGCCAGGGCCCGCCGCTTGTCCGGGGGCAGCAGCCGGATGCCGTAGGAGAAGTTACGCGCCTGGGACCAGGTAATTTCCTCGCAGTGCCGGTAGGCGGCCACCACGTCCATCACATCACCTCCCGGCTGCATAAGCCCTCAGCATCTCCCTGGCCAGGCGGCCTCGGCGCGGCTTGTGGGTCGCGCGCAGCACATCATGTCCGGCCTCGGTGATCGCGGCCAGGGCGGCACGCCCGCCCGCGACATAACCGGCCACGGCAACCCGGGCAGATCCGTGCAAATTCCCCACCAGGGACGCGCCTTCGTCGAGAAGCTGACCCGCCCGCTCCACCTCGAACGCCATCAGGGCCCGGAGCTGCGGCCCGGCGGATGGGGCGGCCAGGTCGCTCTCGGCGCACCCGAACCGCTCCATGTCCTCGGCGGGCAGGTAGATACGGCCCGCCTGGAAGTCCTCCGCGACGTCCTGCCAGTGCTCGGCGAGCTGCAGCGCGGTGCAGACCCGGTCGGAGAGGATCCTCCGCTCCGGGGTGTCCACCCCGAAGACGTGCAGCACGATCCGGCCCACCGGGTTAGCCGAGAGCCGGCAGTAGGCGACCAGGTCGCTGAACGCCGGGTACCGGCTGACCACCTGGTCCTGCCGGTTAGCCGTGATCAGGTCCGCGAACACCTGCTGGGGGATGGCGCACTCCCCGACCACCGTGGCCAGCGCGCGGACCACCCCGAGCTGCGGCCCGTCCTCAGGCGGCCCGTCCCCGGCCGGCCCTTCCCGCAGGGCCGGGTCCTGGAACTGGTAAAGCCGACCGAGGTCGGCTTCTAGCGCGTCCAGAAGTTGGGCCCGTTCGCCTGGAGGGGCCTCATCGCCCATGTCGTCCACAGCCCGGGCGAAGCCGTAGACCGCCTCCAGGCGGCGCCGGTACCGGCCTGGCAGCAGGCGCAGCGCGACCGGGAAGTTCTCGCCCGAGGCCTGGGCAGCCGCCGCGGACCCGATGGCCTCCGCGGATGGGGAAACCACCGCCGGGCCGAGCGGTTCACCCAATCGTGTTACCCCCTGGCTCACAGCACCTATCACCGCACACTTGCCACAGAAAATGCAAACAATGACATGGACGTCACCTGACACCGGTGTCGCAGATCGCCTGGATGACGCCCCGCTCGTTCAACGTGACCTTCAACCGAACAGCACGATCTCATTATGCCCAGCCGCCTCGCGGGCACGCGCCCGGGGGCAGGCACCAAGGCTGTGTATCACATTGCGTGGGCCATTAGCAAACGCACGGTCCAACTGGGTTTCCCGGGTTTTGCCTCCGGCTCGGACGAACCCGCTAGTGGAGCATCATCGCAGGTCAGGGACATGCTCACGATATTGTCACGGCGACCAGGATATGTTTCAAGTGCGTTACGAATTGGACGCATCTCAGTGATATCGAAGACGGCGGAGACACGCCGGCCGCCCGCTTGCCGGGTGAGGTTACCGAACGCAATGCATACGCGACGGTACAGCGCCGGCCAGCGCCGGTGCCTTTGCCGCGGTCCCGGCCGCAGACTGGCCCCATTCACTGACATGAATGTCATATTCGCGGGCGCGGGCGGGCTTCCCGCGGCGGGCCTGATCGACGGCCACGGCCGGGTCCAGACGATGCGCGCGCCCGGGCCTGGTCCAGGACTACGGCCGGGTCCAGACGATGCGCGCGGCCGGGCCTGGTCCACGGCTACGGCCGGTCTGGACGACGGCCCACGGCCGCCCGGTAGGAGCATCCGGCGGCTTAGCCCGAATCGATGACGAGTACGTAGCGGCCGGCCCCGGGCAACACCAGGCGGCCGGGCGGCCGGAGAGCTACCGCCGGGGTGGCCGCACAGACACCGCCCGGGGCGACCGCGCTCATACGGCCGGGCGACCGCAGAGTCACCGCCCGGGGGACCCTAGAGACACCGCCCGCACGGACGAGGGGCGCAGGACGCGGGCGCCGGCGGGGGACGCGGAAGGCCGGGACGGATCCCGCTCACCCCACCAGGCTCGCCAGGGCTACCGCGTACTCAGAAAAACGGATAAATGTGAGCAAGCTGGGCCGATCCCACATTTTCCCAGTAAAGAAGGTTACGCACTGCTACTCTCAAAAACTTCGGGGGGGCCTCCGAAGCTCCTTCGTAGCTATATGGTCACAATTCCGTTCCACTCACACTTTGAGGCCTGAGCCATGGGGTTGCGTCTCCGGTCCATACGCCAGCGGATCTTCCTGCTGACCCTCGTCCCAGTGCTGTCGCTGATCGCGCTGTACGTGTTCGCGACGTTCATCGTCGCCCGGGGAGCGGTCAACCTATCCCAGGCGAGCACGATCAAGTCTGCCACCGGCCTGCCGACGGGCGCGTTCCTGAGCCAGCTCGACGTCGAGCGCCCGCTGGCGATGGTCTACCTGTCCAGCCCGACCGGGTCCAGCATGGCCGTGCTCCAGGTGCAGCAGAACAAGACCAACGCCACCGCGGCCGCCCTGCGCACCGCGCTTAATTCGCCCGACACGATGAACAACGCGACCGCCCCCGAGAAGCGGGCCATCGCCACCCTCCTGAACGACATCAAGAGCCTGCCCGCGCTGCGCGCCCAGGTGCACTCGCAGATCATCAGCAAGTCACGGGCCCTCGACGAGTACAACTCCATCGTGGCGGACGGCTACGCGGTCATCGACCAGGCCATTCTTGAGCAGACGAACGCCAACCTGGTCACCCAGGCCCTGGCCTTTGTCCGGATGGGCCGGTCCGAGGACCTGATGCTGCAAGAGAGTGCGATCATCTCGGGCGACCTGGCCGCGCGGACGTTCCCCACGGCGGACCGCCAGCAGTTCACCCAGCTGGCCGGGGCCCGGCGCGCGCTGTACGCCCAGACCCTCCCCGATCTGCAGCCTCAATACCGCGCGTACTACACCCACAGCGTCAGCCCGCAGGCGTCCGCCGCCCTGACCTCGCTGGAAAACCGGCTCATGTCTGACACGCGGGTGGCCAGCCCCCCGCCTGTCCTGCCGCAGGACTGGCAGGCCGCGGTCGGGGGCGTGGCGGCGGGTCTGTCCAAGGCCGGCACCCAGGCGTCGAACGCGATCACCACGCAGGCGTCGACCAACTCTAACCGGACCTACCTGGAACTCATCCTGGCGGGCGGGCTGGGCCTCCTCGCGGTGATCCTGTCCATCTTCGTGTCGATCGTGGTCGGCCGCGGCCTGATCCGTGAGCTGGCCGCGCTGCGCCAGTCGGCGCTGGAACTGGCGAACCGGCGGCTGCCCGACGTCGTGAAGCGGCTGGCCGCCGGCCAGGACGTGGACGTATCCGCCGAGGCCCCCGAGCTGCCCGCCAGCTCAGACGAGATCGGCCAGGTCCGCCAGGCATTCGCCGCGGTCCAGCAGACCGCGGTGGAAGCAGCCGTGGGCCAGGCCCGGCTGCGCCAGGGCATCAGCGACATCTTCCGGAACCTGGCCCGGCGCAGCCAGTCGCTGCTGCACCGCCAGCTCGCCCTGCTCGACGCGATGGAGCGGCGGGCCAAGGAGCCGGAGGAACTCGAGGACCTGTTCCGCATCGACCACCTCACCACGCGCATGCGGCGGCACGCGGAGAGCCTGATCATCCTGTCCGGCGAGGCGCCCGCCCGGGCCTGGCGCCGGCCTGTCCCGTTCGTGGACGTGCTCCGGGCCGCGGTGGCCGAGGTCGAGGACTACACCCGGATCAAGGTCGCCGCGAATACGCAGGCGGCCATCACCGGCCCGGCCGTGGCGGACGTCATTCACATGATCGCGGAGCTGGCGGAGAACGCGGTCGTCTTCTCCCCGCCCAACACCCCGGTGCTGATCAGCGGCGATGTGGTCGGGCGCGGGTTCGCGATCGAGATCGAGGACCGCGGGCTCGGGCTGAGCGAGGAGCGGCGGGCCGAGCTCAACGACCTCCTCGAGAACCCGCCGCCGTTCGACCTGTCCGGCAGTGACCAGCTGGGCCTGTTCGTGGCCAGCCAGCTGGCCACGAAGCACAACATCCGCATCTCCCTGCGCGGCTCCCCCTACGGCGGGACCACCGCGATCGTGCTCATCCCGACCACCCTTGTCGTCTCCGAGGAGAACTACCAGCAGGACGCGACGGACGCGGGCCTGGGCCTGGGTACGGGCGTGCCGCTGACCGGCCGGCATGCCGCGCGGGATGACACGGACCGGTTCACCACGGTCGCCCAGGACACGGCTGGCACCGCCGGGGCGGCTGTCGCGAGCGAGGCCGCCGCGAGCGAGGCTGCCGCGGTTACGCCGGGTGACACGGCCGAGCGGTGGCCGGCTGACAGCGGAGCCGATCCCTGGACGGCTCACGCCGCGGCGGACAGCTGGCCCGCGGCGGACGCGGCGACCGGGTGGGCCGGCAACGGCGTCAGCGCCGCCGCGGAGGGCACCAACGGGCGCAACGGGTTCCAGGAGTTCCCGGGCTACGGCGAGGCGGGAAGCTGGCCGGGGGCCGGTGACCAGGTCCACGCGGACCCTGCGGAGCGCCACGAGCTGGATCATGACGCCGCGGAGTTCGCCGAGACGGACTCGCTGCCCCGCCGGGTCCGCCAGGCCAGCCTGGCTCCGCAGCTACGGGAGAACACCCTGTACGGACGGGCCGCCACGAACGGCGAGGACACAGCATCATCGGGGACCGTGGAAGAACGCTCACCCGAAGAGGCGAGGAGCACGATCACCGCCATCCAGCAAGGCTGGGAGCGCGGGCGCTCGCTCTTCGACCCGCCAGAGAAGACCACGGGCGCGATGACCGGCAGCCAGCCAGCAGCGGAGCCCACTCCCCCGGAGGCTGGGGAGGCCGGCCCCCAGGGCGATGAGTGACGGCAAGGGGAGCAGATGAGCGCGGCAGAGCAGGAAAAGGGCGCGAGCCCAGGTTCACCGAGCGACCTGGACTGGCTGCTTGACGACCTGGTGGTGCGCGTACCCGACGTGAACAAGGCGGTGATCCTGTCCCGTGACGGGCTGGCCATCGCCGCGTCGAGCGCGCTGACCAGGGAAGACGCGGAGCACCTGGCCGCCGTGGCGTCCGGATTCCAGAGCCTGGCCCGGGGAGCCGGCCGCCACTTCGGCGGTGGCTACGTGCGGCAGACCATCGTGGAGATGGACACGGCGTTCCTGTTCGTGACGTCGGCCGGTGAGGGTAGCTGCCTCGCCGTGCTGAGCCCGGCCAGCGCGGACGCGGGCCTGGTCGCCTACGAGATGGCGATCCTGGTGAAGCGGGTCGGCCAGCACCTGTCGGTGAACCCCCGGCCGGGCACGGCCGGGGAGGTCACGGACTGACTCCGGCATGCCGTCGCCCGACGATCACTGGCTCGACGAAGAGGCCGGTCCGGTCGTACGGCCCTACGCGCTGATCCGCGGCCGGACCCGGCCCAGCGGCGAGACCCTCGACTTGATCGCGATCATCACGGCGGTGCGCGGCGTCCAGCTCGACCCGTGGTCCCTGGATCCCGAGCACCTGGAGGTGCTCCGGCTCTGCCGGTTGCCGACGTCGGTCGCGGAAATCGCGGCTGACCTCGACCTGCCCCTGGGAGTGGTCCGGATCCTCCTGGGTGACCTGCAAGAACGCTCCCTTATCGCGATCCATAACCCCATCCCGCCGGCCCGGCTGCCTGACGTGCAGATCCTGAAGGAGGTCGTCGATGGCCTACGCCGCCTCTGATCCGGTCGCCAGCGTGGGGCGGATGCCGGTCACCATCAAGATCCTTATCGCGGGCGGCTTCGGGGTGGGCAAGACCACGCTGGTCGGGTCGCTGACCGAGATCCGGCCGCTGCGCACCGAGGAGCCGCTGAGCGAGCCTGGGGCTGCGGTGGACCGGCTCGACGGGGTGGAGCGGAAGAGCACCACCACCGTGGCCCTGGACTTCGGCCGGATCACTATCCGCGAGAACCTGGTCATCTACCTGTTCGGCACGCCGGGGCAGGAGCGGTTCTGGTTCATGTGGGATGAGCTGGCCCGCGGCGCCCTGGGTGCGATCGTCATGGCCGACACCCGGCGGCTGGCTGACTGCTTTCCGTCCGTCGATTACTTCGAGCAGCGCGGCATCCCGTTCGTGGTGGGCGTGAACTGCTTCGACGGGGCCCGGCGGTTCCGCCCCGAGGCGGTCCGGTCGGCGCTGGACCTGGGCCCCCTGGTCCCGGTGGTGCTGTGCGACGCCCGGCAGCGCGCTACCTGCCGGGATGCGCTGATCGCCCTGGTCGAGCACGCCCTCCACGTGCTCCGCAACCGCCCCCAGTACGCCTCTGCCGCGGCGGCCCCGCGGCCCGCGCCGGCCGGGGAGCCAGCCCAATAACGGTCTGACCGCAGCCGGTCAGCCCGGCCGGCGGGATCACGTCCGCCAGATCAGCACCAGCGCGCAATCGTCGGAACCGACGCCGCCTGCCTTGACCACCCGCACCAGCTCGGCGGCGGCGTTCCGGAAACCGGAGGCCACCAGCCGGTTGGCCTCGCCCAGCAGCCGGTCCGTGCCGGCGTCGATGTCCAGGCCCGGCGCCTCGACCAGCCCGTCGGTGTAGAGCATCAGCGCGTCCCCGGACCGCAGGGCGCCGTGCACGGGGGTGGCCCGCGGATCAGGGACCACGCCCAGCACGATGCCGCGCGCCTGGGTCACCTTCCAGGTGCCGCTGCCCGCGTCGAACTGGGCGGGCGGCGGATGCCCGGCCGAGGCCAGCATGTACTCCCCGGTGGCCAGGTCCAGGGCCAGGTGCGCGGCGGTGACGAAGCCTTCGACGGCCGGCCCGCGGCGCAGGTAGGAGTTGCACGCGCTGAGGAATTCTCCCTGGGGCACCGACCCGAGCAGGCCGCCGAAGGCCCCGGAGAGCAGCAGCGCCCGGGTCCCGGCGTCCACGCCCTTGCCGGACACGTCGACCAGCGCGACTTCCAGGGTCTTCCCGTCACACGACGAGACCAGGAAATCGCCGCCGAACGACGAGCCTCCCGCCGGGCGGAGCACGGCGGCGGACTGCCAGCCGGCGGGCAGCTCGGGCAGCCGGGCCTGGGCCCGGATCCGGTCCCGCAGCTCGATCAGCATCCGGTCCCCGCGCAGCCCCTGCACGCCGAGCTTCCACCGGGTCCGGGCCAGCGCGTCCGCGAACAGCGCGGTGACCGCGACCGTCGCGATGATGCCGGCCCCGGCGCGGTCGTACAGCACGTCGTACAGCAGCATGACGGCGACCAGGCCGAAGAGGATCCGCAGCGCGCGGGGCCACAGCAGCAGCCCGCCCGCCAGCACCGGGAGGATCATCAGTCCCGGCGAGAACCACCACTCCGACAGGTGCACGGCCGCCACCCCGATGGCCACCGTGGCGACGGTCAGCACGAAGGCCATCCGGCGATTGCGGGTGATGAACTGGCGCCGGACCTGACCGGCCACCCTGGCCGCCACCGATCGGGCAAGCCGGGCAGAACGGGCGAGTGGCCGGGAAACCATGATGGGCGAACTGTATCCGCACCCCTGGTGCTCTGGCACGCTCCCAAACTGATTGGCGCACCCATGGGCGGAGCAGGTAGGAATGCGTGCATGGCAGCCCACTTCCCGATCAGGGCGGTTGGAGAGCACGAGTTCGACGCCTTCCGCCGCACGAACGAGCACGCGTTCCTGGACAGTCCGCCGACCGAGCAGCACCGGGCCGAGATGCTGGATCGCATCGAACTCGACCGCACCCTGGCCGCGTTCGACGGCACCACCCCGGTGGCCAGTGCCGCCATATGGACCTTCCGGATGACCGTGCCGGGCGCCCTGGCACCGGCCGCCGGCGTGACCTGGATCGCGGTCATGCCCTCGCATCGGCGGCGCGGCATCCTCTCCAGCCTGATGCGCCGGCAGATCGACGACATCCACGAGCGGGGTGAGCCGATCGCGGTGCTCTGGGCCTCGGATGCCCGGATCTACGGCCGCTACGGCTACGGCCGTGCCTCCTGGCACGCGAGCTTCACGGTCCGGGACGGCGAGGGCGTGCTCGGCTCGCAGGCTCCCGCCGATCCGGGGCTGCGGCTGCGGATCACCGAGCCGGCCGCGGCCCTGGCCGAGCTGGCCAAGGTGTACGACACGCTGCTGCCCACCCAGCCGGGATTGTTCGTCCGGAACGAGGCGTGGTGGAACCACATCGTGGAGGACCCGGACGAGGGGCGCCCCGGGTCCTCGCCGGTGCGCGCCGTGCTCGCCGAGGACGACACGGGCCCCCGCGGCTATGCGCTGTACACCGGCCGGGGCCGCTGGGACGAGGACACGTTCCTCGCCGATTCCGCGCTCGACATCCGTGAGCTGGTCGCCACCGACCCCGCCGCTACCGCGGCGCTCTGGGCGGACCTGCTCGGCCGAGACCTGGTCAGCGAGGTGACGGCCCGGCTGCGGCCGGTGGACGACCCGCTGCTGCATCTGATGGCCGACCCCCGGCGGGCTCGTCCCCGGGTCAGCGACGGGCTCTGGGTGAGGATCATCGACGTGCCGGGGGCCCTGACCGCGCGGCGCTACGCGGCCCCGGTCGACTTGGTCATCGAGGTCACCGACGAGATGTGCCCCTGGAACGCGGGGCGGTGGAGGGTCCGCGGGTCCGGGCCGGTCCTGGCGGGAGCCGGCTCCACGGCCGGGCCGGGCACGGCCGAGTGCGAGCGGACCTCGGCGGCTCCGGATGTCATCCTGCCTGCGGCGACGCTGGGCGCGGCCTACCTGGGCGGCACGTCACTTGGTGTGCTGGCCCGGGCCGGGCTGGCTAGGGAGGAACGCAGCGGGGCGGTCTTGGCCCTGTCGGCGGCGCTGTCCTGGGACCCCGCGCCCTGGTGCCCCACGATCTTTTAACGGGCAGGGCACGGCCTCCGGCCACGCCTGCCGCTGAGCTGTGGCAGGCCAGGCGGCGACCCTCTGGCGGCCGGCAGAGGGCCGGCCGTGGACTGGTGGCGAGGCAGACATCTCCCGCGGCAACATAAGCGCCGCGGCGAGACGCCCGACGCGCCACCCGCAGGTTCTTCGGCCGCCACCCCGCAAGTTCTGCGAGCCCGCCACCCGCTGGTTGCTGGCCCGCCACCCGCAGGTGTGCCGACCCGCCACCACCGCAGGTCTTCAGAGCCGTTATCCACAGGTGGCCGCGCCTCTCAGCGGCCGCCCCGCCTGCGCGTCCGGTGCCTCTTGCCCTTCCCCCGCCCACCGGCCCGGGCCCGCCCCGCGTCCCCGCTCTGACCCGCCGGCTTCGGCGGCCGGGGGGATTTCCCCTGACCCCCGCGCGCGGCGGGCGCGGGGGCCGTACCCGCCCCCGCTGCCTCGGCCGCGGACGTGGCGGGCGGCGCTGCCACTGGAGGACTCGCCACCGGCGCGGACCCTGCCGCCCGAGGCGGCACTGGCGGTCCGGCCGCCGGCGCTTCAGCGGTGCTCACCTGCGGCGCCGATCGTGCCGGCCCAGGCCGCGGAGCCCGGGGCCGGGCCGCGCTCGCGCCGCCCGTGGCCTGCTCAGCGGCCGCCTCGTGCTCGGGCCGAGGCCGGGACACGTCCCGGGCCCGCATGGCCGAATCAACCGTGATCTTCATCCCGGGCATGGAAAACCTCCTCCGACCACCCTTTCCAGCCCAGCCATGATTCAGTCCCGCGAGCCCGGCTCAATCCCGCGCAAAAATCCGGGCCGGCGGCTCCACCCCGCGTGGCTGCCGCTGGGCTAGCCGTCGGCTGGCTTGGGGGGCAGTTCGCCGGTTTTCTCGTACTCGGCGATCATCTGCAGGCGGCGGGCGTGCCGGGTTTCGCCGGAGAAGGCCGTCTCGACGAAGACCTGGGCGAAGCTGACCGCGTCCGGGACGGGGTACATGCGGGCCCCGAGGCTCAGGATGTTGGCGTCGTTGTGGAGCCGGGCCAGCCGCGCGGTCTCCTGGGTCCAGGCGATAGCGGCACGGATCCCGCTGACCTTGTTGGCCGCGATCTGCTCACCGTTGCCCGACCCGCCGATCACGATGCCCAGGCTGTCTGGGTCCGCGGCGACCGCGCTGGCCGCGCGCATCACGTAGACGGGATAGTCATCCTGCGGGTTGTAGCTGGCCGGACCGCAGTCGACAGCCTGATGGCCGGTTTCGCCCAGCCACTTGATCAGGGCCGCCTTGAGCTCGAATCCGGCGTGGTCAGATCCCAAGTAGACGCGCACGGAGCCAGTCTGTCAGAACGCCCCGGCGCGGCGGCGGATCAGGTCCGGGGAGAAGTCCCGGCGGACCGCATGGCCGGGCCGGGCGGCGCGGGCCCGCCCGCCCGGGCCGGGAAGGCCGGTGCGGGCAGGCCCAGGCCGCTGCTAGTCGAAGATCGGGTCGCGGGTCCGGCTGCGCTTGAGCTCGAAGAACCCGTCGGTCTGGGTCACCAGCATCACGCCGTCCCAGAGCTTCGCGGCCGCCTCGCCGCGCGGGATCGGGGACACCACCGGGCCGAAGATCGACGTGCCGTTGACCGAGATCACGGGCGTGCCCACCTCGTAACCCACCCGGTCGATGCCCTCCGCATGGGAGGCCCGGACCGCCTCGTCGTACTCGGTGGAGTCCATCGCGTCGGCCAGTTCGGCCGGCAGCCCGGCCTCGCGGAGCGCGGCCTCGATGGTGGGCCGGTCCTTGGGGGCCTTCTCGTGGTGGAAGCGGTTGCCGAGCGCGGTGTAGAGCGGGAGAAGGACCTCAGAACCGAACTTCTGCTCGGCGGCGATCGCGACCCGCACCGGGCCCCACGCCTGCTTCATCAGCTCCTGGTACCGCTCGGGCAGGTCATCCTTGTCCTCGTTCAGCACCGCCAGGCTCATCACGTGCCAGTGCACCTGAACCGGCCGGACCTGCTCGACCTCGAGCATCCAGCGGGACGCGATCCAGGCCCACGGGCACAGCGGGTCAAACCAGAAATCGACCGGGGTAGGCTCCTGCTCGGCCATGAGGCTCCTTCTCGTGGGGGCGGGGCCAGGCATGTGCTGGCCAGTTGATCAGGCTTCTGGGGACCACGGGCCGGACGTCGCCGCGCCGGCCGCTCCTCACTTAGCCTGCAACCGGCACACACCCGACCGCATTCCGCCACCGGGCATGGGAAAATGCCGGAGCGGCCGCCCCGGATGAACTGCGGACGGCGGGATACGTGGACATCCCACACCGTGGACATGGAAAGGTGCCAGACACGTGGCGAACAATCTCACCCGCGAGGAAGCGCGTGACCGGCGGCAGCTCCTCGATATCCGCTCCTACCAGGTGGAACTGGATCTCACCGGGGACGACGACACCTTCCTGTCGGCCAGCACCGTCCGGTTCCAGTGCGCCACCCCGGGTGCGGGCACCTTCATCGAGCTGACCGCCCCCGCCGTCCGGGAGATCGTCCTGAACGGCGATCCGGTCAGCGTCAGCGCGTTCGACGGCAACCGGATCGTGCTCGGCGGCCTCCAGGCCACGAACGAGCTGCGGGTGGTGGCCGAGTGCGCGTACTCGCGGAGCGGCGAGGGCCTGCACCGCTTCACCGACCCCGCCGACGGTGGCACCTACCTCTACTCGGACCTGGAAACGTTCGACGCGCACCGGGTCTACGCCTGCTTCGACCAGCCGGACCTGAAGGCCTCGTTCGAGTTCTCGGTGATCGCCCCCGAGGACTGGCTGGTCCTGTCGAACATGGCCGCCGACCTGGGCGGCCAGCCCACCGCCGGCGGCGCGAAGCGCTGGCACTTCCCCCCGTCGCCGGTCATGTCCACATACATCACGGCCCTGGTGGCCAGCCCCTACCACCAGGTCACCAGCGAGCACGACGGCATCCCGCTGGGTATCTACTGCCGCCGCTCGCTGGCCGGGTACCTGGACCCCGACGAAATCTTCGAGGTGACCAGGCAGGGCTTCGATTTCTTCCATGACGCCTTCGGGGTGCGTTATGCGTTCGGCAAGTACGACCAGGTCTTCGTGCCGGAGTTCAAGGCGGGCGCGATGGAGAACGCCGGCTGCGTGACGTTCCTCGAGGACTACCTGTTCCGCTCCCGGGTTACCGACTTCGCCCGGGAACTGCGCGGCGACACGATCCTGCACGAGATGGCGCACATGTGGTTCGGTGACCTGGTCACCATGCGCTGGTGGGACGACCTGTGGCTGAACGAGTCGTTCGCCACCTGGGCCTCCGCCGTGGCCCAGGCCGAGGCCACCCGGTGGACCACGGCCTGGACGACGTTCTGCCAGCTGCACAAGGCCTGGGCGTACCAGCAGGACCAGCTGCCCTCCACGCACCCGATCGCCGCGGACATCCCCGACATCGCCGCGGTCGAGGTCAACTTCGACGGGATCACCTACGCCAAGGGCGCGTCGGTGCTCAAGCAGCTCGTCGCCTACGTCGGCCGGGATCACTTCCTGGCCGGCGTGCGGCGATACTTCGGCGAGCACGCCTGGGGGAACGCCACCCTGGCTGACCTGCTGGGCGCCCTGCAGGAGTCGTCCGGGCGGGAACTGTCCGGCTGGTCCAAGCAGTGGCTCGAAACGGCCGGGGTGAACACGCTGCGGCCCGAGTACGACCTGGACGAGGACGAGCGGATCACCGAGTTCGCGGTGGTGCAGACCGCCCCCGCGAGCCATCCGGTCCTCCGGGCGCACCGGATCGCGGTCGGCCTCTACGACCGGACCGGGGCCGGGCTGGTCCGGCGCCGCCGGGTCGAGCTGGACATCGCGGGCGAACGCACGGCCGTGGACGCGCTGGCCGGTGAACACCAGCCCGATCTGGTGCTGGTCAACGACGACGACCTGACCTACGCGAAGATCCGGCTGGACAGCCGTTCGCTGGCCACGCTCATCACCAGTATCGGGGAACTGACCGAGTCGCTGCCCGCCGCGCTGTGCTGGGCCGCCGCCTGGGACATGTGCCGGGACGCGGAGATGACGGCCCGGCACTACGTCCAGCTGGTGATGTCCGGGGTGGACCACGCCGAGGACATCTCCGTCGTGCAGACCCTGCTGCGGCAGGCCACCTCGGCGCTGCGGCGGTTCACCGACCCGGCCTGGCGGCCGGGCGGGGTGAACGAGGCCGCCGGGGTGCTGCTCGGCCTGGCCGAGCGGGCCGCGCCGGGCTCGGACCGCCAGCTCGCTTACGTCCAGGCGTTCGCGAGCCTGGCCACCTCGCGCAGCGACCTGACCTGGCTGAGCGGCCTGCTCAACGAATCGGCGTACATGGATGGCCTGGTGGTGGACACCGAGCTGCGCTGGCGGCTGCTGCACCGGCTAGTCGGCCAGGGCGCCGCGGGACCCGCCGAGATCGACGCGGAGCTGCGCCGCGACCCCACCGACGCGGGCGAGCGGCGCGCCGCCACCTGCCGGGCCGCGATCCCGGAGCCCGCCGCTAAGGAGGCGGCGTGGCAGGCGATCGTCAGCGGAACGCTGCCGAACGCCACGTTCCGCGCCACGCTGAACGGGTTCAACGACCCGGACCGGGCAGAGCTGCTCGCGCCGTACGCGACCCGGTACTTCGAGGCGGTCGGGGACATCTGGGCCAACTGGAGCAGCGACATGGCGCAGTGGTTCACCACGAACGCATACCCGCTGAGCCAGATCTCCGAGCACACTGTGTCGCTTACCGACGACTACCTCGACCGGACCGACCCGCCCGCCGGCCTGCGCCGGCTCCTGCTGGAGAACCGGGACTCCATCCAGCGTGCCCTGCGCTGCCAGGTCCGCGACGCTGGGGAGCACGCTGCCTGAAACCCCGCTATCGGGGCCGTGCATGACTAGCGGACCGTAACTGTGATCACGGCGTGAAAACCTGGTACTCCCTGGCGCGGTCAGGTCTCGGCTGCGGCTACACCAGGCCGCGTGGCTGGGCGCTGGATCGGAGTGACCAGGGCGATCGTGCCGATGAACAAGCACGTTACGCCGCTGGCCACGCACGCAGCCATGACGCCGTAGTGACCGGCAGCCCAGGTCAGGAGGGTGGCTCCCACTGGCCCGAGTGAGAAGTGGATCGTCCAGAAGGCCGCCGTGACCCGGCCGAGGAGGTGATCTGGAGTGACTTCCTGGCGCAGTGACATGGAGCAGATGCCAGCCACGCTGGCGCAGCCTAGGTAGAGGGCGGCTAGCACGGCTGTGGGTGGGACACTGCCGGTCGCGCCGAGGGCGGCAATGGCCAGTGCGCTCAAGAGCACGGCCCCGGCCCAGCACGTGCCGAACCCCAGCCTTCGGCGCAGGGGTGCGACCGTGAGGGCGCCGGCGACGGTGCCGAGGGCCGCGACGGCCAGGACGAGGCCGACGACGCCGTCGCCCTGGTGAAGGTCGTGCTTCAGGTAGTAGATGAGCACGTCCGGGAGGCCCTGGGTGGCGAAGATGAAGAACGTCAGCAGGATGGTCAGCGCCCGCAACGTGGGCTGCTGCCACAGGAAGCGGGCTCCGGCCAGCAACTCCCGCCAGGCGCCGCCCGCGTTCGGGGAGCCGGACACCGGCCCATCGGGGGTGCCACCGCCGGAGGCGTCCGGGGTGGCCGTCCTGGATGGCGTTGCGGAGCAGCCATCCAGGACCGGCCCCGCGGGCGCACGGGAGTCTGCCGTTTCCGCACGGCGCGAGGCCAGACCGTGCCGCACGGCGAGCACGCCCACGGCGGAGACGGCGAAGCTGGCGGCGTCGACCGCGATGGCGCCGGCGGGACCGAGCAGGGCGGAGACCAGGCCGGCCAGCAGCGGCCCAGCGATGCCCGCCGCGGAGGCGGCGCCGTAGAGGAGGCCGTTGGCTTCGGTTATCCGGTTGGGGCCGGAGAGGGCCGGGACGACCGTGACGTAGCCGACCTCGAAGATCATGCCGATCGCGGCGCAGAGGGGGAGGATCACGTAGAGGAGCCAGACCTCCGGGTGGAAGGCCCAGGCCAGCGGGATGAGCCCGTAGAGGATCATCCGGGCCAGGTCGCAGGCGGCCATCAGGAGCCAGCGGTCGAGCCGGTCGGCCAGGATCCCGGCGAAGATGCCCGCGACCACCGCGGCGGCCCCGGCCGCCCCGGTCAGCAGCCCCATCTGCGCGACCGATCCGGTCGCCCGCAGCACCAGCAGCGGGACGGCGATGAGCGCGAACGAGTCCCCGGCCACCGAGAGGGTCTGCGCCGTCAGGAAGACGCCGAAGGTCTGGTCCCGCCACAGCTTTGGCGGGCGGCTGCGCCGCGGTGCTGGCGGGCGGCTGCGCCCGACTTCTGCCCGGCGGCGGCGCCGCGGGATGGGGAGGGGCCAGCGCCGGGTCACTGGTGGCTGGCCACCGCCCGGGCCACCGCGCGGACCGTGCGGGAGTCCGCCAGGTCATCCAGGGATACGGCCCGGCCTTCGCCGTCACACAGCGGGACCCGCCAGTTCGGGTACTCGTCCGTGGTGCCGGGGATGTTCTGCGGCCGCCGGTCCCCCACCGCGTCAGCCAGGGACACCCCGATGAGCTGGGCCGGGGTGCGGGCCAGGAACGCGTAGCAGGCCACGGTGAACTCCGCCGGGCTGGGCCGGCCACCGGCGGGCAGGAGGCCCTCGGCCTCCAGCGCCTCCTGCCAGGCGCGGACCACGGCGTCGGACTCGTCGCTTTCTTCCCGGTAGGAACGGGTGAGCAGGCCGAGCCGGGAGCGCAGCTCCACCTGTTCCCCGGTCACGAACGCAGCGATCGGCGGCACGTCGTGCGTGCCCACCATGGCCAGGCAGTTGCGGCGCCACTTGCCCGGCGGGAGCGGCGCCCCGTCCGGGCCGCGCTCGAACCAGAGCATCGCGGTGCCCAGTACGCCCCGGTCGGCCAGGTACTCCCGGATCCACGGGTCGACCGTGCCGAGGTCCTCGCCGATGGCCAGCGCCCCGGCCGCGATGGCCTGGCCGGCCAGCACACCGACCATGGCCCGGTGGTCGTACCGGACGTAGGTGCCCTGGTCCGGGGTCATCCCGGCCGGCACCCACCAGAGCCGGAACAGTCCCATCACGTGATCGACGCGCAAGCCGCCCGCGTGCCGCAGGGCCGAGTGCATCAGGTCCGCCAGCGGCGCGTACTCCTGGCCGGCCAGCCGCAGCGGATGCCAGGGCGGCTGGTTCCACTCCTGGCCGCGCTGGTTGAACTCGTCCGGCGGGGCGCCCACGCTGACCCCGGAGACCATCACGTCCTGCCAGGCCCAGGCGTCGGCCCCGCCCGGATGGCAGCCAACCGCCAGGTCCCGGATGATGCCGATGCGCATCCCGGCGGCCCGCGCCGCGTCCTGGGCCGCGGCCAGCTGGCTGTCCGCGAGCCACTGCAGCCAGGCATGGAACAAGGCCTGGCCGGCCAGCCGGTCCCGCTCGGCCGCCACCTGGGCGGACCCCACCGCGCGCAGCGGTTCCGGCCAGGTCCGCCAGTCCGGCCCGTGGATCTCGGCCAGCGCACACCACAGGCCCCAGTCCTCCAGCGACTGCCCCTCCCGGGCCCGGTAGGCGTCGAACTCGGCGCGGCGCTGCGCGGTCATCGGCTGCCGGTAGATGATCTGCAAGGCGGCCCGCTTGGCCTGCCAGACCTCGTCCCGGTTGAGCAGCTCGCTGGTGGCATTGCGGGCCCGGAGTGGGGCAGCGAGGGAGTCGATCCGCACCCGGTCCCCCGCGGTCAGCTTCGCGTACTCCGGGATGTCCTCGATGCGCAAGTAGAGCGGGCTGGTGAAGCGCCGGCTCATCGGCAAGTAGGGGGACTGGCTCAGCGGCGGCATGGGTTCGCCCGCGTGCAGGGGGTTGATCAGGATGAACCCCGCTCCGAGGTCGCTGGCGCTCCACGCGGCCAGGTCGGCCAGGTCGCCCAGATCCCCGTGCCCCCACGACTGGCGGGAGCGCAGCGAGTAGAGCTGGGCCGCGAAGCCCCAGGACCGGCCCTCCGGGCCGGAGACCACGGGTCCGGCCTCCCCCGCGTCCTCCATCATGGGGTCCTCCGCCACCGGATCACCCAGCACGGGGCCATCTGCCACGGGGCCATCTGCCACGGGATCACCCACCACGGGGCCTGCCGGAGCGGCGGTCCCGCCCGCGTCGGGGAGTTCGCCCAGCGCGTCCAGGATGGCGTCGAGCGTACGCTGGCTCACCTCGACCTGCCGCCCATGCCAGTCCCGGTAGCTGATGGCCACCCCCTGGGCCGCGGCCCGCCGTCTGGTCTCGTCGCTCGTCACCCTTCAATGATCGGGCCATCCGGCAGCCCCGCGCACAACCCTTACGGGCGCAGTTACCTCCGTGTGTGCGGAGTTGGCTCTATATCGGTCATGATGCCCGGCTCGAAACGCCCTCAGGCGCCCGATCGCCCGCTACTGCCTGGGGATCAGGGCCCAGGTGAGCCACAGGCCGGCCAGGGCCTGGAGAACCGCGACCACCAGGGTGGCCACGATCGCGGCCGAGGCGTGCGGCGGCAGTCCGGCCAGCGCCGCGACCACGCGCGCCGTGGCCCGGACCGGTGCGCCGTGGAGAGCCTGCCAGCCGAGCGGGATGGCCCAGCCGATCGCGGCCACCAGCGCCGTGGCGGGCAGCGCGACCCGCAGCCGCCAGCGGCCGTAGCGGGCCGCGGCCCCGGCGGCCAGGCCGAACACGAACGGCAGGAACCACCAGCCCACCATGGCCCCCAGCGCGATCAGGACCGCCGCGGCCAGGCTGCCCAGCAGCCACAGCAACCCCGGGCCCCGGTGCCCGGGGATCCACGAGGGATAGTGCGGGGCAGGCGGGCCGACGGGCGCGGGCGGAGGGGTCCCCAGCCGTCCCAGCCGGTACGCGCCCCGCTTGCCCAGCCGGCTCAGGTCAGACATGGCCACCCGCTCCTGGTGCCCGTGCGGGGCTCATGGGCGCAGGCTCCACCGGATCGCCCCCGGCGCCGGCCCAGCCGGCGGCATCGGCAGATAGCGACCATTCCACCAGTCAGCCACTTGATCCTCATACCACGGTGAGGCCGGGTTCTCACTCTGGCCGCCGGGGTAAATGCCCTGCCCCGTCCCCGCCCCGGGGCCGGTCCAGCGCACGATCATCCGCCAGCTGGGCCCCTGGCGGGCGACCAGGCCCCCGTCGGCGGCGTCCACGGTCCACGGATCCCCGCCCGCCGCGCGGGGGCCGTAGCCGAGTGCGTCCGCCTGGGTCAGCGACGGGAACTGCCGGCTGTGCAGCCGGCCCCAGGCCCACCGGGACGGCGTTCCGCCCAGCCGGTTCGTGAGGTGGGCCACCGCGGCGGCGAATGCGGCCCGCATCACCTGCGGGGCGGTACGCCGGTGCCCGCCCGGCAAGGTGAACGCGGCATTGCCCGGGTCGCGGTGGGTCCAGGTCTCCAGCACCTCGTCCAGGCTGGCCTGATCCGGCGAGACCTTCAGCCCGGACGGATCCCGGTGCACCGGCACCACCGCGGTGTGCCACCAGGGCTGGAAGACCGCGGTCAGGTAGTCGCTCCAGAACGTCCACCACACCGACGCGGCCGCCGAACTGGTGGTCATCGCGCCGTTCCAGCCCTCCAGCAGCCGGGCGGCCTGCTGCTGCCGGGTCGTCAGGGCCGCCCCGGGCTCGCGCAGCGCCGACAGGAGCCTGGGCAGGATGCGCTGGGCCAGCGGGTCGGCCAGGCTGGTCTGCACGGCCGCGAAGGAGGCTGGCGTCATCCCGTGGCGACCCTTCAGCGACGCGTAGATCTGGCCGGCCCGGTAGCCCGGGTCGAAGAAGTTGGCCGACGTCCCGATGTAGTACGGGTAGGACGGCCCGACGGGACGCTGGTTCGCCGTGGCCAGCACGTGCCCGGGCGGGTCGTAGGCCTGCGGGATCGCCGAATAGGGGATCACTCCGGCCACGTCGTCCGCGCCGGTGCCCGGCATCGGCAGCCAGGGCTGGCCGTGCCGGACCACCGGGTAGTACCCGGCCGAGATCGCGCCGATGTGGCCTCGGTCGTCGGCGTACACGAAGTTCTGCGAGGGCGCCCGCCAGCTCGCCAGCGCCGCGTGGAACTGGGCCCAGTCGTGGGCGGTGTTCACCGCCAGCAGCGCGGCGATGTCTGGTGAGGGGACGTTGCCCATCCAGTCCACCGAGGTGGTCTGCCCCGCCCGGGTCATGATCGGCCCGTGCACGGTCAGGTTGACGGTCAGCCGCTGCGTCGCGCCGCCCCGGACCGCGATCGTGTAGTGGACCTGCCGCATCCGCCGCCACGCGCCGTCCCAGAAGTACTGCCCGGGCCGGGACGTGCTGGTCTGCTCGGTGTAGAACAGCGTGGCCTGGTTCTGGGTGTCGGTGAGGGACCAGGCGATGTGCTGGTTGTGACCGAGGAGGACGCCGGGCAGGCCCGGCACGCTGACCCCACTCACCGCATACCCGGGGGCCGACAGCGCGACCTGGTACCAGATCGACGGGATGGTCTGCGGCAGGTGCGGGTCCCCGGCCAGCATGGACCGGCCGCCGGCCACCGCAGGGCCGCTGGCCGCCCACGCGTTGCTGTCCGGGTATGTGTGGATCTGCCCGGCCGGCAAGGCGTTGACCTGAGCCAGCAGGGCGGACGCCGCGCGGGCCTGGGCCGCGGGGATCCGGCCGGACCTACGGGCCGGCCCGCTGGCTGTCCCAGCGGCGGCCGGCACCCGGGCTGACCCGCCGACCGTCCCGCCGGCAGCAGTCACCACCCCGGCTGACCCGCCGGCCGGCCTGCCGGCGGCAGTCACCACCCCGGCCGGGCGGCCCGGCGCGGGAGTTCTCCGGGCGGTTTTCGTTGCGGAAGATTGTGAATTTGACGTGCCGGGCTGGAGCGGGGCCAGGCCGGCCTGGCGGTAGGGGCCGGGGTCGTAAGGGTGCTGCTCGTTCGGCGGCAGGACCGGGAACCAGGCCATGGTCCGCTTCGCGCCGAGCGCGCGTTCCAGCAGCGCGTAGTCCAGCGGGGTGGTGGTGAAGTCCAGCTGCTCGGTCAGGTCGCCCTGGATGACCAGGCTGTCCACCGGCGTCCAGTCACCCGGGTACACGCCGGCCAGCGAGAACAGGGCGGGCCACTGCCGGTCATCCCGGAGCTGGGCCAGGTCGTCGTTCACTCCCCGCGTGTAGGCCAGCAGGGCCCGCGCGGCGGGGCTGGACCGGGGCATCTGAGCCCATTCCTGCTCCGCGGTGCGGACCAGGCCGAGACGCAGCTCGAAGCGGTCCGAGCTCACCGCGGCCGGGCCCGCGAGCTGGGCCAGCCGGCCCTCGCCGAGCCGCCGCTCCAGGTCCATCTGGGCCAGCCGGAAGCGGGCCTGCACGTACCCGAGGGCCAGGAACACGTCGTGCTGGCTGGCCGCCTGGACCGAGGGCACGCCGTGGCTGGTGAACGACACCTGGACCGGGTGGTCCAGGCCCGGCAGGCTCAGCGTCCCCGAATGCGGCAGCTGGCCGCCGCTAGCCGACGTCCACACGCCGCGGCCGGGGACCAGGGCCGGGCCCAGCGCGGGCACCGTGCCGTAGCCGAAGGCCAGCACGCCGAGCAGGGCGGCGCACGCCAGCAGCGGGATCGCCACGCGGAACACCCGCCACGCGATCCTGGAGCGACGTTGTTCCAGGGTCATCTGATCACCGGTACCGGACTCGATCCCGGCGGCCTCCCCGCCCGTAGCCCCCCACCTGACAATGGAGCCTCACCATAGAGCCGGGTGGTGGTCCCGCCACGGGCGGGCCTCCTCCAGCTGGGCCGACAGGGAGATCAGCGTGCCTTCGTCTCCCACCCGCCCGGCCAGCATCACGCCGATCGGCAGGCCGGCCTGGTTCCAGTACAGCGGCAGGCTCACGGCGGGCTGCCCGGACATGTTGAACAGCGCGGTGAAGGGGGTGAACGCCTTCTGCCGCTCGAAGTTCTCAGGCGGCGGCACCTCCTCGAAGTAGCCGACCGGCACCGGCGGGGACGCGAGCGTCGGCATCAGCAGGGCGTCGTAGCCGTTCAGCACGGCGAGCGCCTGGCGCACGACAAGCTGGAGGTACGCCTGGGCGAAGACCAGGTCGCTGGCCCGGGTTTCCCGGCCCCGCTCGCGCATGTAGGCGGTGAACGGCAGCAGGCGGTCCTCGCGGGCCGGATCGACCGGGGCCAGGGTGGCCATCGCGTACCAGACCGTCTCGAACGCGGGCACCGCGTCCGGGCCGAACGGCATGGGAACGTCCTCGACCTCATGTCCCAGGCTGGCCAGCAGCCCGCTGGCGTCCTCGTACGCGGCCACGCAGTCCCGGTGCACGGCCGCGCCCTCGATCGGGTGCTGCAGGGTCCGGCCGATGCGCAGCCGCCCGGGCGGGCGCGAGGCATAGCCCAGGAAGGTCTCCCCGGCCGGGAGCGGCGGCTGGGTGTACATGTCGCCCGGCTGGTTGCCGGTCATCACGTCGAGCAGCAGGGCCGCGTCGGCCACCGACCGGGCCAGCGGGCCCTCGGTGCCGAGCCCGGCCAGGTCCGGGACCAGCGGCGCGTTGGAGATCCGGCCCCGGGACGGTTTCAGCCCGAACAGGCCGCAGACGCTGGACGGGATCCGGATCGATCCCCCGCCGTCACTGCCCTGGGCCGCTGGGGCCAAGCCCGCCGCCACCGCGGCCGCCGCGCCGCCGCTGGACCCGCCCGCCGACCGGCTCAGGTCCCAGGGTGTTCGGGCCGGCGGCCCGACCGCGGTCTCGGTGTAGCAGGGCAGGCCGAACTCGGGCGTGGCCGTCTTCCCCGTCATCACGGCCCCGGCCGCCCGCAGCGCCGCGGCGACGTGATCGTCGATGGCCGGGACGTTGTCGGCGAAGACGGCGGAGCCGAGGGTCTGGCGGACCCCGGCCACCATGTTCAGGTCCTTGACTGGAATCGGGATCCCGGTCAGCGGGGGGAGCTCGCCGGGATCCGGGGCCTGGCTGACGGCCTTCTCGGCACCGGCGGCCTGGCTGGCCGCCAGTTCCGCGGTCACCGTGAAGAACGCGCCCACGTCCGCGTTCATCCGCTCGGTGCGTTCCAGGTAATGGGCGGTTACCTGCACCGGGGACAGCTCACCCTGGCGGATCGCGGCGGCCAGCTCGGTCACGGTCAGGTCATGGATGTCGGTCACGATTTCGCACCGTAGTCTCCCGTTTTGCCCCGGTCCAGACGCCGGGTCCAGACGCCGGGTCCGGCGGGCCGGGCGGGGACCGGATGGGAGGCCGCCGGGGTGGCCGGACGGGCGCGGCTGGGCGGGGTTCGGCTGGGCGGGTTCGGCGCATTCACGGTGTGTCACGTGGTGTTCCCAGACAGCTACGCATTGCATCGGTTACGCTCGGACCCGTGGATCGCATGACGCGGCCGGGCACGTCCGGGGCTGCGCCAGGGCCCGGCGGCCCCGGTGACCCGGCGACCGCCGCTGCCGATCAGCAGGCCGGCGCCGCGGTCCCGGATCCGCCGGAGATGCTGGATCCGCCGGAGACGGCAGCTCCCCCGGAGGCCCCGCGGGCGGCCGGTCCGGCTGATGGGGCGGACGTCCCGGCCGCCCTGGACGAGCCGGGCTCCCCCGGGCCCGGGGACGGCTCCGACGGCGGCATCATCACCGCGGGTGACCGTCATCCGGGCCATGAGCATCCGCTCTCCAGTTTTGGGACCGATCCCCGGATGCCAATCTGGATCCGCCGCGCGGTCATGGCCGCCGCGGCCGGCATCGCGGCCGGCATCTTCCTCGACTGGCGCTTCGGCGTGACCGCCGCGGCCGTCGTCGCGATCCTGGACACCATCCATAGGTCGCGGACCACCGCGGTAATCCCCGCCGCGGTCCGGGTGACGTCCGCGCAGCGGCGCACCCGCCGGCGGCTGCTCTGGGCGCGCCGGTCCGGCTATCTGACCCTGAACGCCCGGGCCATCCCCGGCACCAACTGCATCATCGATCATCTGGTCGTCGGGCCGGCCGGGGTGTTCGCGGTGGACTCCGAGCGGTGGGACCGGCGGCTGCCGCTCCGCGCCACCCAGGGCGGCCACCTCTACCACGGCCCGTACAGCCAGACCAGCCGGCTGAAGCACGCCCAGCTGGAAGCGGCCATGGCCGGGCGGCTGATCAGCGAGAGCCTGGGGCGCAAGCAGCGGATCCGCCCGGCCATGGTGATCTACGGGCCCACCGTGCCGTGGACCGTGGCCCGGATCAGCGGCGTGGACGTGTTCAGCGGGCGGCGGCTCCCCAAGTACCTGCGGGCCCAGTCGCGGGCCCGGCGCGAGCAGCGGCTGACCCACGAGGAGATTGAGCGCATCCACGCGGCCGCCGAGACGGCCCTGCCGCCCCGCTGACCCCCGCCGGGCCGGCCGCCGGCCCCGTCGCGGCGGCCCCCCGCCTCCATCCAGGGCGTCAACGTGGTGCCTTCTGCCCCGCCGGCGGGGCAGAAGGCACCACGATCATGGAGCGCCCGGCTGACCGCCGCGCGCCGCACCGCGGACGCGCCGCCGGTACGCTGAAGGTTCCACACCCTTGAGGGGAGCAGGTCATGCCACCGCTTCGGTCCCGGACGGTCACCCACGGCAGGAATATGGTCGGGGCGCGCGCGCTGATGCGCGCGAGCGGGGTAGCCGGCGAGGACATCGGCAAGCCGATCGTGGCCGTGGCCAACAGCTTCACCGAGTTCGTGCCGGGCCACGTGCACCTGCGCGAGGTCGGCCAGGTGGTCTCCGACGCGGTGAAGGCAGCCGGTGCGGTTCCCCGGGAGTTCAACACGATCGCGGTGGATGACGGGATCGCCATGGGCCACGGCGGGATGCTCTACTCCCTGCCCAGCCGCGAGCTCATCGCCGACTCGGTCGAGTACATGGTCAACGCGCACTGCGCGGACGCCCTGGTCTGCATCTCTAACTGCGACAAGATCACGCCCGGCATGCTGATGGCCGCGCTGCGGCTGAACATCCCCACCGTGTTCGTGTCCGGCGGCCCGATGGAGGCCGGGCGGGCCCGGCCGGGCGAGGTGACCGCCTCCGGCGACCCGCGCAAGCTGGACCTGATCAACCCCATGGTCGCCGCGGCCGACCCCAGCGTGACCGACGAGGCCCTGGCCGAGATGGAAGAGGCCGCCTGCCCGACCTGCGGCTCCTGCTCCGGGATGTTCACCGCGAACTCGATGAACTGCCTGACCGAGGCGATCGGCCTGGCCCTGCCGGGCAACGGCACCACACTGGCCACGCACGCCGCGCGGCGCGCGCTGTTCGAGCGGGCCGGCGCCCTGGTGGTCGGCCTGGCGAACCGCTACTACGCCGAGGACGACGAGTCCGTGCTGCCGCGGTCGATCGCCAGCCGGGACGCATTCGAGAACGCGATGGCGCTGGACGTGGCCATGGGCGGGTCGACGAACACGATCCTGCACCTGCTGGCGGCCGCGCACGAGGCGCGGGTCGGCTTCGGCCTCAAGGAGATCGACGAGCTGTCCCGCCGGGTGCCATGCCTGTGCAAGGTGGCGCCCAGCAGCGAGCGTTACCACGTGGAGGACGTGCACCGCGCGGGCGGCATCCCGGGCATCCTCGGTGAGCTGAACCGTGCCGGCCTGCTCAACACCGGGGTGCACACCGTGCACAGCTCCTCGCTCAGGGAGTTCCTGGACACCTGGGACCTGCGCTCGCCGTCGGTCACCAAGGAGGCGGTGGAGCTGTACCACGCGGCGCCCGGCGGCGTCCGCACGATCAAGCCCTTCTCCCAGGACGCCCGCTGGACCAGCCTCGATGAGGACCGGGAGAGCGGCTGCATCCGGGATCTGAAGCACGCGTACACCAAGGACGGCGGCCTGGCCGTGCTGTACGGCAACCTGGCCCCCGAGGGCGCGATCGTGAAGACGGCCGGCGTCCCCGAGGACCTGTGGCGCTTCTCCGGCCCGGCCAAGGTGTTCGAGAGCCAGGAGGCGGCAGTCGACGGCATCCTGGGCGGCACAGTCGAGGCCGGCGACGTGGTCCTCATCCGGTACGAGGGCCCCAGCGGCGGCCCGGGCATGCAGGAGATGCTGTACCCGACTAGCTTCCTCAAGGGGAAGGGGCTCGGGCGGGCCTGCGCCCTGGTCACCGACGGCCGGTTCTCCGGCGGCACCTCCGGACTGTCCATCTGCCACGCCGCGCCGGAGGCCGCGGCGGGCGGCGTCATCGCGCTGGCCGAGGACGGCGACATCATCGAGATCGACATCCCGGCCCGGTCGCTCGAACTGGCTGTCCCCGACGCGGACCTGGCGGCCCGCCGCGAGCGGGTCCTCGATGCGCTGGGCGGCTACCGGCCCGCGAACCGGGACCGCACGGTCAGCGAGGCGCTGCGGGTCTACGCGGCGCTGGCCACCTCCGCGGCCACCGGCGCGGTGCGGGACATCAGCCGCCTCGGGTCCGCTGGCCCCATCCCCACCGGCTCTGGCCAGTGACCGCTCAGGTCCGGCCCTAGTGGCCGCGGCACGGGACTGGGTGGATGGGGCACGGCCGCGTACTCTCCCGGCGGCGGTCGTCCCGGTCGTGGTGGGGTCCGGGGTCGCGTTCGGCTACGGGCACTTCTCGCTGTGGCGGGGCGTCCTGGCGCTGATCGTCGCGCTGGCCCTCCAGGTCGGGGTGAACTACGCCAACGACTACAGCGACGGGATCCGCGGCACCGACGAGGTGCGGGTCGGCCCGGTGCGGCTCGTGGCCGCCGGGGTGGCGCCGCCCCGGCAGGTCCGGGACGCCGCCCTCGGCTGCTTCGCGGTGGCCTGCGTGGCCGGGGCCGTCCTGGCCGCGGTGACCTCCTGGTGGCTGATCCTGCTGGGCGCGCTGGCGGTGGCCGCAGCCTGGACCTACACCGGCGGCCGCCACCCGTACGGGTACCACGGCCTGGGCGAGATCGCGGTGTTCGTGTTCTTCGGGCTGGCCGCGGTGGCCGGGACCGCGTTCGTGGAGATGGACTCGCTGCCGTGGCTGGCGGTGGCCGCCGCGCTGCCGGTGGGGCTGCTGGCCTGCGCGCTGCTGGTCATCAACAACCTGCGTGACATCCCGTCGGACACCCTGTCGGGTAAGCGCACCCTGGCGGTCATCCTGGGTGACGCGCGGACCCGCACGCTGTATGTGGCCTGCGTGGCCAGCCCGTTCGTGATCGCGGCGGCCATGGCCCCGGCCCGGCCGCTGGCGTTGCTGGCCTTCGCGGCCCTCCCCCTGGCCCTGGCCCCGGTCCGCACGGTGCGGCACGGGGCGACCGGGCCCGCCCTGATCAGCGCGCTCGGCATGACGGGGCGGCTCCAGCTCGCGTTCGGCGCGCTGCTCACCATCGGCCTAGCCATCCGCCTCTAGGGCCCCGCCGGGCGGACCCACCCGGTTAACTGTTCGGTGTTGCCCCCAGATTTGGGGGGAAATCCGACCAGTTAATGATTTTCGGCGCTGCCGTTGGGGGTGGGCGGGACGTTTGCCGTGGCCGGCAGCGGCTTCTCGCCCGGTGAGTCAGCGTCGGCAGGCGGCGCGGGCGGCTCGGCCGGCGAAGGCGCGGCGGCCGGAGGCCCAGCCACCGCGGGGCCAGCCACTGCCGGGCCGGCCACCGCCGGGCCCGCCACTGACGGCCCCGACCCGGCCACCGCGGGTGGCCCAGCTGCCGCAGGCAGCCCAGTCACCGCAGGGCCAGTCACCGCAGGGCCAGCCACCGGAGGGCCAGCCACCGGAGGGCCCGCCATGGCAGGCCCGGCCACCGCACTCGGGCCCGCCCCATCCCCGCTCCCGCTGAACGCCCCGCTCAGCGTCTTGAGCGCCGTGGTCACCTCACTCGGGATGACCCAGAACGTGTTCCCCTGAGCCTGCGCCAGCTGCGGCAGCGTCTGGAGGTACTGGTACGCGAGCACCTTGGGGTCGGCGTCGCCGTCGTGCACGGCCTGGAACACGGTGCCGATCGCCTGGGCCTGGCCCTCGGCCCGGAGGATCTGGCCCTGCCGTTCGCCCTCGGCGCGCAGGATGCTGCTCTGCTTCTCGCCCTCGGCAGTGAGGATCTTGGACTGGCGGACGCCCTCGGCGGTGAGCACGGCGGCCCGCTTCTCTCGCTCGGCCCGCATCTGCTTCTCCATCGCGTCGATGACGCTCTTGGGCGGGTCGATGGCCTTGATCTCCACCCGGGTGACCCGGAGCCCCCACTTGCCCGACGCGTCGTCGAGGACGCCGCGCAGCCGCGTGTTGATCTGGTCGCGGGAGGTCAGCGTCTGCTCCAGGTCCATGTTCCCGATGACGCTGCGCAGCATGGTCGCGGTGATCTGCTCGATAGCCTGGATGTAGTTGACGATCTCGTAGTCGGCCGCCCGGGGGTCGGTGACCTGGAAGAACAGCACCGTGTCGATGCTGACCACCAGGTTGTCCTCGGTGATCACCGGCTGCCCCCGGAACGCCACCACCTGCTCCCGCAGGTCGATGAGGGGCTTGACCCGGTCCACGAACGGGAGGATGAAGTTCATCCCCGGTTCGAGGGTCTTGCGGTACCGGCCGAACCGCTCGACGTTCCGGGCCCGCGCCTGGGGCACGATCCGGACGGTCTTACCCACCGCAAGGACGATCAGGATGACCGCGATCAGGGCGGCGACGAGCCCAGCTATTGCCATGTCTACTCCCGCGGATGCACAAGTGCGGTGGCGCCCTCGATCGCGAAGACGTTGACGGTCGAGCCCACGGGGATGACCTGGGACTCGTTGTAGGGGCGGGCGGACCAGAGTTCGCCGCCGATGCGGACCTGCCCGCCGTCGTCGCTGATTTCCGCGACGACCTTGGCGGAACGGCCGACGAGGGCCGAGGTCCCGGTGCGCAGCAACGGCGGCTGCTTGATGTGCCGCATCGCGATGGGGCGGATGACGCCGAGCCCGGCCGCCGTGGCCACGGCGAACGCGGCCACCTGGAAGGGCACGCCCGCGCCGACGGCACCGACCACGGCGGCCACCGCCGCGCCGGCCGCGATCAGCCCGAACGCGAGCGTGGTCGTCATAACCTCGGCCACCCCCAGCGCCGCGGCGAGGACCAGCCAGACAATCCACGACCCCATGGCTACTCCCGGGAGCGGAAGCGGCGACGTGCGCGGCGTGCGCACGCACCAGCCGTCCTGCCCTCCAACTTGACAGTAACCCCGCCGCGGCCCTACCGCGACCGGCCTCAGGTCTCCTGCCGCCCGTAAACCCCTTTTAAATCGCCGCAACGAAGACCACACCGCCCCTCCTGCCCCACCCTGGCCGGCGCCGGGCCCGCCGGTCACCGGCACCGCCGCGGGGGGGTGATCGTTCCCATCGGGGCCTGGAGCGGGAATTATGGGTGCTATCCAACGTCGGAGGATGTGTCATGACCAGTCCAGCACCGCTGTCCTATAGTCACGGAACGTCGCCGCAACCGCTGCTCGGCGAGACCATCGGCGCCAACCTGAGGCGGGTCGCGGCCGCGCACGGCAGCCGGGAAGCGCTGGTCGACGTGCCCTCCGGACGGCGCTGGACCTATGCGGAGTTCGAGGCGGACACCGACACGTTGGCCCGGGGCCTGATCGCGGCCGGGATCAAGGCGGGCGACCGGGTCGGCATCTGGGCGCCGAACTGCCCGGAGTGGGTGCTGCTGCAGTACGCCACGGCCAAGGCCGGCGTGATCCTGGTCAACATCAACCCGGCCTACCGCAGCCACGAGCTGGGCTACGTGCTGCGCCAGTCCGGCGTGCGGCTGCTGGTCAGCGCGGAGTCGTTCAAGACGAGCAACTACCGGGGCATGGTCGAGGAGGTCAGCGGGGATCTCCCCGACCTCCGCCGGGTGATCTACCTGGGCACGATGGACTGGGACGAGCTGTTCGTGGTCGGCGCGATGCCGGTGGCCGGCGGGGAGGACCAGCTGGCCGAGCGGGAGGCCGTGCTGGCCTTCGACGACCCGATCAATATCCAGTACACCAGCGGCACCACGGGGTTCCCGAAGGGTGCCACGCTGTCGCACCACAACATCCTGAACAACGGGTTCTTCATCGGGGAGGGCTGCCGCTACACCGAGGCGGACCGGGTCTGCATCCCGGTGCCCTTCTATCACTGCTTCGGGATGGTGCTGGGCAACCTGGCCTGCACCACGCACGGGGCGGCGATCATCATTCCCTCCCCGGGGTTCGATCCCGCCGCGAGCTTGCGGGCCGTCGCGGCCGAGAAATGCACCTCGCTGTACGGCGTGCCGACCATGTTCATCGCGGAGCTGGCGCTGCCCGATTTCCCGTCCTATGACCTGTCCACCCTCCGGACCGGGATCATGGCCGGGTCACCGTGCCCGGTCGAGGTGATGAAGCGGGTGGTCAGCGAGATGCACATGACCGAGGTGACGATCTGCTACGGGATGACCGAGACGTCACCGGTGTCCGCGCAGACCACGGCCGAGGACGACATGGAGCGGCGGGTGTCCACGGTCGGCCGGGTGCACCCGCACCTTGAGGTCAAGATCCTGGACCCGGAGACCGGGCTGGTCGTCCCCCGCGGGGTGACCGGGGAGATGTGCACCCGGGGCTACTCGGTGATGCTCGGCTACTGGGATGACCGCGAGCAGACCGCGGCCGTGATCGACCAGGCGCGCTGGATGCACACCGGCGACCTGGCCGTGATCGACGAGGCCGGGTACCTGAACATCGTCGGCCGGATCAAGGACATGATCATCCGGGGTGGCGAGAACGTGTATCCCCGGGAGATCGAGGAGTTCCTGTACGGCCACCCGGCCATTGAGGACGTGCAGGTGATCGGGGTGCCCGACCTCCGGTACGGCGAGGAGATCTGCGCCTGGGTCAAGCTGCGTCCCGGCCAGGCCCTGACCGAGGGGGAACTGCGGGAGTACTGCCAGGGCCAGATCGCGCACTTCAAGGTCCCGCGGTACCTGCGGATCACCGGCGATTTCCCGATGACCGTGACCGGCAAGGTCCAGAAGTTCAAGATGCGCGAGACGTCCATCACCGAACTGGGTCTCGAGGACGCCGCCAGCACCACCACGGCCTGACCGGCCGCCCCCAGACCTGGGCCCGGTCAGGATCTGGCTCCCGGTCAGGGTCGCCCGGGACGCCCCGCGCCTCCCCGGCCAGGCCCGGCGCCTCGTGATCATGACTTTGGTGTCGCCAGCACGACACCAAAGTCATGATCACGAACAGATCGTTATGGCTGGTGGGACCCGTGGGGCGGGTGAGGCTGGAGTCCCCGGTTAGCGGCGGCGGCGGGCCGGTTCGGTGAGGGACGGGGGCTCGTAGCCGCGGTCCGGGGCGTTGATGTTGGTGCCCGGCGGCACGATCTCGTCGATGCGGTCCAGCACGCCGGGACTGAGCGTTACGTCGCCCGCGGCGAGCTGGCTCTCCAGCTGCTCCATGGTGCGCGGCCCGATGATCGCCGCGGTGACGGCGGGGTGGCTGAGCACGAAGGCGATGGCCAGCTGGATGAGGGTCAGGCCGGACTCCTCGGCCAGCACGGCCAGCTGCTCGACCGCTTCCAGCTTGGCCTGGTTGCCCGGCAGCGACATGTCATAGCGCTGCGGTATCCGCTCCGCGCGGCGGCTGACCGGGAGGTCCTGGCCCTTGCGGTAGCGGCCGGACAGCCAGCCGCCGGCCAGCGGGCTCCATGGGATGACGCCCATCCCGTAGCGCTGGCAGACCGGCAGGACCTCGGTCTCGACCCCGCGGACCAGGATCGAGTAGGGCGGCTGCTCGCAGACGAACCGCTCCCGCCCGCGGCGCTCCGCGGTCCACTGGGCCTCGACGATCTGGGAGGGCGGGAAGGTGGAACTGCCTGCGTAGCAGATCTTCCCGGCCCGGATCAGGTCGCTGAGCGCCCCCAGGGTCTCGTCGATGTCCGTATCGGGATCGGGCCGGTGGATCTGGTACAGGTCGATGTAGTCGGTGCCCAGCCGGCGCAGGCTGTTCTCACACTCGCGGATCAGCCAGCGGCGCGAGTTGCCGCGCTCGTTGGGGTCCCGGCCCATGGCGCCGTGCGCCTTGGTGGCCAGGACGATGTCCTCGCGCCGGGTGCTGGCCAGCGCCTTGGCCACGATCTCCTCGGACTCTCCCGCCGAGTAGACGTCCGCGGTGTCGATGAAGTTGATCCCCGCGTCGAGGGCCCGTTTGATGATCCGGACCGAATCGTCGTGGTCGGGATTGCCCCAGCCGCCGAACATCATCGCCCCGAGGCAGAGCGGGCTTACCTTGACTCCTGTGTGACCGAGTACGCGAAGTTCCATTTACCCAAGCGTAGACCGCGTCCCCGGCGCCGCGCGAACCACCCGGGCCGCCATGCGAGCCCTGCGCCGCGGCGCAGGATGCCTGCGGGCGCGGGCCAGGTGTGGCCGGCCCGCCGGTGGGGAGAGGAGGATCGCCGGGGCAGGGGATTACTTCCCGGCCCGGGGCCGCCCCGCTGGGACTTCGGTGCGAGGCTGGCCGGAGAGCACCGCGCAGGCCGGGCGGCTCAGCACGCTGGGCCAGTAACGCGAGGCGGCCGGGAGAGGCCCGGCCAGCCAGTTCGACCGGGAGGTGGCTGCCGTGCCCCGAGGAGATCCGCGCAGCGGTATCCGGGGCCGTCCGGCCCGGCCTCCAGGCTGCCGTCCAGCCAGCCGACCGCCCCGGCGGCGGCACCGGCGGCGCGCGGCGGGCGCGGCGGGCCTCGGGCTGGCCCTGCTGGTGGCGGCCTGCTCGGCCGGCGGCCCGGGCCACGCCCCGCCCTCCGGCGGCGCCCAGACGGCACATCCGGCCACGGCGCCCGGCGCCGCGGGCGGCCCGTCCAGCGCAGGATCGCGCGGATCGCTCAGCCTGCAGGTGTCCCCGGCGCCGTATCAGCTCCCGTCCGGCCTGGCCCGGGAAGTCGTCCTCCCCGCCGGGCGGAGCCTGCTCATCGCGGGCGGGCTGACGCCTCAGGGCACCTCCACCGCCGCGGTGCGCCTGCTCAACCCCTCGACCGGCGGCACCAGCCGGGTGGGGCGTCTCGCGGTCCCCACGCACGACGCGGCGGGTGCCACGGTGGGCGGCCGCACCTTCGTGTTCGGCGGCGGCCAGCCGGGCAGCGTGGCCACGGTGCAGGAGGTCACGGCCCGGCCGGCACCGGCGGGCCCGGCCCGCGGGGTCCGCACGGTGGCCGGGCGGCTGCCCCGGCCACGCTCGGACCTGGTCGCGGTGGCCCGCGGCGGCACCGCGTACCTGCTCGGCGGGTACGACGGGGCCGGGTACGACGCGACGGTCCTGGCCACCAGGGACGGCCGCCGGTTCACCGTCGTGGCCCGGCTGGCGGTCCCGGTCCGCTACCCGGCGGTCGCGGTGCTGGGCGGCCAGATCTGGGTCTTCGGCGGGCAGACCAGCCACGGCATCACGAGCGACATCCAGCGGATCAGCCTGCCCGGTGCTGGCCCGGGGGGTGCCGGAAAGACCGTTGGAGGGCGAAAAGCCGCGGCGGTGGTGGCCGGGCACCTGCCGCGGCCGACGACTGCGGCGGCGGCGTTCGCGCTCGGCGGGGCGCTCTACATCGCGGGCGGGCAGACCGCCCCGGCCCACCCAGGGCAGGCCACGGCCAGCCCGTCGGCCACGATCACGACCAGCGGCGCCGTGCTCCGCTACCAGCCCGGCCACCCGGCTGTCCTGGCAGGCACCCTGCCGGTCCCGGTAGCCAACGCCGGCGCCGGGGTGCTGGGCGGCACCGCGTTCCTGGTCGGCGGGGGCAACGGGGTACGCCCGGTGCCCACGGTCACCGAACTGCGGCTGGTCCCGGCGGCCGCGGCCATCGCGTCGGTGACCCCCCACACCGCGCTGGACGCCGACTCGGCCCAGACCCTCGGTGGCAGCGACGCCGACGATCCGGCGCTGCCGAACCAGCCGTGGCTGCGGCCGCCCCACGGGCGGGGCCACCTGGCGCCGCACTCCGATCCGGCGGCACTCCCGGGTGACGTCCTGATCGCCGACAACCACAACAACCGGCTGCTGGTCGTGGACCCGCAGGGCCGCATCCGGTGGCAGTTCCCGAAGCCCGGCGACCTGGCCCGGAAGCAGACCTTCAAGGTGCCGGACGACGCGTTCTTCTCCCCGAACGGCAAGGAGATCATCGCCACCGAGGAGGACGACTCCGTCATCAGCGTGATCAGCATCGCCACCCACCGGATCTCCTACCGGTACGGGATCCCGGGGGTGCCCGGCTCAGGCGCCAACCACGTGTCCAACCCGGATGATGCGATGCTGCTGCCCGGCGGGGACATGCTGTCCGCCGACATCAAGAACTGCCGGATCATCCTGGTCAGGCCGCCCGCGCACCGGCCGGCCCGGATCATCGGCCCGACCAGCAACGTCTGCTGGCACGACCCGCCCCGGCGGTTCGGCAGTCCCAACGGCGCGTTCCCGATGACCAATGGCAAGTACCTGGTCACCGAGATCAACGGGAGCTGGGTGAACGCCGTCAGCCTGTCCGGCCACGTCTCCTGGTCCACCCATCCGCCGGGGGTCAGCTACCCGTCGGACACCAACGAGGTCCACCCCGGGCTCTACCTGACCGCGGACTACTCGGCCCCTGGCCAGGTGGTGGAGTTCACCGGCAGCGGGCGGCTGCGGTGGCGGTTCGGCGGGCTGAACCACCCGTCCCTGGCCCTCCCCCTGCCCAACGGGGATATCCTGGTCAACGACGACTACAACCACCGGGTGATCGTGATCGACCCGGTCAGCCACCGGATCGTCTGGCAGTACGGGCATACCGGGGTAGCGGGCAGCAAGCCCGGTTATCTCAACAACCCGGACGGCGTCGATGTGACCCCGCCGGACTCCATGCTGATCGCGCACGCGGCAACCATGGGGCCGCCCTGATCAGCTGCTATAGCCCGGGTAGAGCTGGCCAGACGGGACGATCTCGACCCCCAGCGGCACCAGCGAGATCGGGATGATCTTGAAGTTGGCCAGGCCCAGCGGGATGCCGATGATCGTGATGCACAGCGCGATGCCGGTCGTCAGGTGTCCCAGGGCCAGCCACCAGCCGAACAGCACGATCCAGATGACGTTGCCGATCAGGGAGCCCACCCCGGCGTCCCGGCGCACCTCGATCGACCGGCCGAACGGCCACAGCACGTATCCGGCGATGCGGAAGGCGGCGATCCCGAGGGGGATCGTCACCACGAGGAAAAACAGGACGAAGCAGACCAGCCCGGCCAGCGCGTAGAGGATGGCCATCCAGAAGCCGCACAGGACGAGCCAGATCACATTCAGGATCACTCTCAGCATGCCCGTCCCCCGATGGACTCGCCGCGCTTGTCGTTCTTTTACCGTATCTCAAGCTGGGCGAGAAGGACCTCGGTGGCGCGGGCCACGTCCTGGACGGCCCGCTCGAACGCCTCGGCATTGTGCTTGGCCGGGCGCTGGAACCCGCTGATCTTCTTGACATACTGGCGCGCTGCGGCCCGGACGTCCTCGTCGGTGACGTGCTCGGCGTAGGGCGGGCGCAGGGTTTTGATGCTGCGGCACATGGTAGGGACCCTACCCGGCTTAGCTGACAGGCCGGGCTCGCTGCCGTGGCGGGGCGCCCCACAGGCGTATCCCGCCGAGCCGCCGCTCCGCGGGGGTTCCCGGGGGTCGTCCCCCCCGGACTAACCCAGCCCGAGCAGCGGTTCGAGGCCGAACGTCAGGCCGGGTGGCAGGGAGCCCAGCCCGCGCACGCCGAGCAGCACGCCCGGCATGAACGAGGCCCGGTCGAGCGAGTCGTGCCGGATGGTCAGCGTCTCGCCGTGCCCGCCCAGCAGAACCTCCTGGTGGGCGACCAGCCCGGCGAGCCGGACCGAATGCACGTGCACCCCGTCCATCTCCGCCCCCCGGGCCCCGGCGACGGCGGTCGTGGTGGCGTCGGGCGACGGGCCCAGCCCGGCCTCGGAGCGGGCCGAGGCGATCATCGACGCGGTCCGGGACGCGGTCCCGGACGGAGCGTCCATCTTGCCCGCGTGGTGCAACTCGATGATCTCAGCCGACTCGAAGAACGGGGCGGCCTGGGCCGCGAACCGCATCATCAGCACCGCGCCGACCGAGAAGTTGGACGCGATCAGCACCCGCACCGAGGGCGCATCGGCCAGCCAGGCCCGGACCTGGGCCAGCCGGGCCTCGTCGAAGCCCGAGGTACCGACGACCACGTCCAGGCCGTGGCCGACGCACCAGCGCAGGTTGTCCATGACCACGCCCGGATGGGTGAAGTCGACCACCACGCCGCAGCCGGCCAGGCCGTCGAGGGCGTCACCGTCGTCCACCTCGGCGGCGAGCTCGAGGTCGTCCGCGGCGGCCAGTGCCCGGCCGACCTCGCTGCCCATCCGGCCCCGTGCCCCCAGCACACCGACCTTGATCATGACCGCCCGCTCCTAGGCCAGCGCGTTGATGAACGGCGCGTCGTCGTCGTACGGGCCGACCACGGCCAGCACCTTCGGCCGGGTCAGGATCTCCCCGGCCACGCTGCGCACCGCGTCGTGCGAGACCGCCTCGATCGAGGCCAGGATCTCGTCCACCGGCTCGAGCCGCGGGTACACCAGCTCGGACTTGCCCAGCCGGCTCATCCGGGAGGACGGGTCCTCCAGGCCGAGCACCATCGAGCCCCGGAGCTGGCCCTTGCCGCGTTCGAGCTCGGCGTCGGACAGGCCGCCGGACACCACCTTGGCGATCTCGTCCCGGCAGATCGCCAGCACATCATCGGCCTTGGACGGCAGGCAGCCCACGTAGATCCCCCACATCCCGGTATCGGCGTGCTGGGAGGTGAAGCTGTAGACCGAGTAGGCCAGACCGCGCTTCTCGCGGACCTCCTGGAACAGCCGCGACGACATGCCGCCGCCGAGCGCCGCGTTGAGGACGCCCAGCGCGAAGCGGCGGTCGTCGGTCCGGCTGAGTCCCTCGCAGCCCAGGATCAGGTTGGCCTGCTCGATCCCGCGCGACACCAGCGTCATGCCGCGGGCCGGGTCGCCGGGCACCGCGCCGACGACGGCCGGCGGCCCGCCTGGGGTGACCATCCGCGGCCCGGCGGGCCGCGTGTCTCCGTTGAGCACGTGGGCGAATGCGCGCCGGGCCTGCTCCACGACGTCGTCGTGGTCGAGACTGCCCGCCGCGGCCACGACCAGATGATCCGGGGTGTACCGGGCCCGGTAGTGCTCGGCGATCCGGCCCCTGGTGATCGAGTTGATGGAGTCCACCGTGCCGAGGATCGGCCGGCCGAGCGGCGTGTCACCGAACAGCTGGCCGACGAACGCCTCGTGCACCGTGTCGGAGGGATCGTCGTCGTTCATGGCGATCTCTTCGAGGATCACGCCGCGCTCGGCGTCGACGTCCTTCGCCTCGATGAGCGAGCTGGTCACCATGTCGGACAGCACATCGATGGCCAGCGGCAGGTCCGCGTCCAGGACCCGCGCGTAGTAGCAGGTGTACTCCTTGCCGGTGAACGCGTTCAGCTCGCCGCCGACCGCGTCCATCTCGGCCGAGATCTCCAGCGCGGTCCGCCGCCTGGTGCCCTTGAACAGCAGGTGCTCCAGGTAGTGGGTGGCCCCGGCGTGGGCGAGGTCCTCATCACAGGACCCCACCCCCGCCCAGATGCCGAACGCGGCCGAGCGGACCGATGGCAGCGCCTCGGTGATGACCCGGAGTCCGCCCGGCAGCACGCTGCGCCGGACGGTACCCGGGTCGTCATGCACCCGCTCGGTGCTCCCCTCGGGGGTGCTCACGTGTTGTTGCTGTGCCGGCGCTCGCGGTGCCGGGTCCGGTGGCTATCGCCGCCCTGCCCGTCAGCGGCCCGGTCGTCCCGGTCACCGCCCGAGTCGGACCCGCCGGACGAGCCGCCGTCGCCGTTCCCGGCGGCCGCCTCACGCTCGACCACCTCGACGGGGACCAGGGACAGCTTGCCGCGGTCATCGATCTCGCGGATCTCCACCTGGATCTTGTCGCCGACCTTCACCACGTCATCGACGTTGTCGATCCGGGCCCCGCCGTGCAGCTTGCGCAGCTGGGTGATGTGGAGCAGGCCGTCCTTGCCCGGCAGCAGGGAGATGAACGCGCCGAACGTGGTGGTCTTGACCACGGTCCCGAGGAAGCGCTCGCCGACCTCAGGCATGTGCGGGTTGGCGATCGCGTTGATCGTCGTCCGCGCGGCCTCGGCGGAGGGGCCATCGGTGGCACCGATGTAGATGGTGCCGTCGTCCTCGATGGTAATCTCGGCGCCGGTGTCGTCCTGGATCGAGTTGATCATCTTGCCCTTGGGCCCGATCACCTCGCCGATCTTGTCCACCGGGACCTTGATCGTGATGATCCGCGGCGCCTGCGGGCTCATCTCGCCCGGGGCGTCGATCGCCTCGCGCATGACGTCCAGGATCGTGAGCCGGGCCCCGCGGGCTTGGCGCAGCGCCGCGCCGAGCACGGCGGCCGGGATCCCGTCCAGCTTGGTGTCGAGCTGGAGCGCGGTGATGATGTCCTTGGTGCCGGCCACCTTGAAGTCCATGTCGCCGAACGCGTCCTCGGCGCCCAGGATGTCGGTGAGCGTGACGTACTCGCCGCCCTCATAGATCAGGCCCATCGCGATGCCGGACACCATGTCCCGCAGCGGGACACCCGCGTCGAGCAGCGCCATGGTAGACGCGCACACCGAACCCATGGACGTCGAGCCGTTGGACCCGATCGCCTCGGAGACCTGGCGGATCGCGTAGGGGAACTCCTCGCGGCTGGGCAGGACGGGCAGGATAGCCCGCTCGGCCAGCGCGCCGTGGCCGATCTCGCGCCGCTTGGGCGACCCGACCCGGCCGGTCTCCCCGGTGGAGTACGGCGGCATGTTGTAGTTGTGCATGTACCGCTTGGTGCGCTCCGGGTTGAGCGTGTCGATCATCTGCTCCATCCGGAGCATGTTCAGCGTGGTGACCCCGAGGATCTGCGTCTCGCCGCGCTCGAACAGGGCCGAGCCGTGCACCCGGGGCAGAACGTGTGCCTCCGCGGACAGCTGGCGGATGTCGGTCAGGCCGCGGCCGTCGATACGGACGCCGTCGCGGATGATCCGCTCCCGGACCAGCTTCTTGGTCAGCGCCCGGAAGGCTGCGCTGATCTCCTTCTCACGGCCCTCGAACTGGCTGGCCAGCTTCTCCACCGTGAGCGCCTTGACCCGGTCGGTCTCGGTATCGCGCGCCTGCTTGCCCGCGATGGTGAGCGCCCGGGCCAGCTCCTCGGAGGCGGCCTGGGTCACGGCGTCGTAGACGTCCGGCTGGTAGTCCGCGAACACGGGGAACTCGCCGGTCGGCTTGGCGGCCTGGTCGGCGATCCGCTGCTGCGCCTCGCAGAGCAGCTTGAGGAACGGCTTGGCCGCCTCCAGCCCGTCCGGCACCGTCTCCTCGGTGGGCGCGACCGCGCCGCTGGAGGAGTCGGCGAGCATGCCGATCGTGCCGGTGGTGGACTCGGCCTCGACCATCATGATGGCCACGTCACCGTCGGGGAGCATGCGGCCCGCGACCACCATGTCGAAGGTGGCGTCGTTCAGCTGCTCATGGGTGGGGAATCCGACCCACTGCCCCTTGATCAGGGCGACCCGCACGCCGGCGATCGGCCCCGAGAACGGCAGCCCGGCCAGCATGGTGGACAGGGACGCCGCGTTGATGGCGACCACGTCGTAGAGGTGCTCCGGGTTCAGCGAGAGGATCGTCTCGACGACCTGGACCTCGTTGCGCAGGCCCTTGACGAACGAGGGGCGCAGCGGCCGGTCGATCAGGCGGCAGGTGAGGATCGCGTCCTCGGACGGGCGGCCTTCCCGGCGGAAAAACGAACCGGGGATCCGGCCGAGCGCGTACATCCGCTCCTCGACGTCCACGGTGAGCGGGAAGAAGTCCAGCCCTTCCTTGGGGTGCTTGCCCGCCGTGGTGGCGGACAGGATGACCGTCTCCTCGTCCAGCGTGGCGACGGCGGATCCGGCGGCCAGGCGGGCCAGCCGGCCGGTCTCGAACTTGATCGTATGGGTGCCGAACGCTCCGTTATCGATAACGGCTTCGGCGGTAAACACACCCTCCATGGGTGAGACCTCCTTCTGAGGTCCCGCTCCGCCCGCCGCCGGTGGCACGTGGCTGATGCCAGCCGGCCGGTGCTCTTGGCCCAGGCCGTGAGGCCTGATGCCGTCCAGTCCGTTCCATCTGGCCCGGCCAGCGGCCGGCCCGGTCTTCGATCGAAGCCCTCGGCCCACCTGCCGCGCTCCCGCAGAAACGCGTGCACGAGACCCGAGAACCACTACCGAGGACCGGTCCTGGCGCCCTGAGCGCTCCGGGATCGGGGGCCGCGGGAAGTACGTTCTTGAGTTGTCCCGGACCTACCTGCGCAGGCCCAGTTTGCCGATGAGCGCACGGTAGCGCTCGATGTCCGTGCTAGCGAGATACTTCAGCAGGCGCCGACGGCGCCCGACGAGCAGCAGCAGGCCGCGACGGCTGTGGTGGTCGTGCTTGTGCACCTTGAGGTGCTCGGTCAGGTCATTGATCCGTCGCGTCAGCAGTGCGACCTGGACTTCCGGCGAGCCGGTGTCACCCTCATTGGTCGCGTTGTCCGCGATGATCTCCTTCTTGACGCCTGTGTCCAGCGGCACGTGGCTTTCCTATCTTTGTCGCAAGGTTACGGGGCGGGGCTCGGCGCGGCCCAGAGAGAACTGGAAGTGCGGGGGAGCCCCTCGGCCAGCCACTTGAGGGTGCAGCTGACCGGGCCGGAACATGCCGGCCGTTACCTAAAGGTATCACGCGGGCCGGTCTGTGAACGCCGGGTCGCCCCGCCGCCGCGCCCGCGCCCTATCGAGGGCCCTCAGGAGGCCCCGCCGACCAGGTCGCGGGCCTCGTCGGCATCGCGGTGCATCTGCTCGGTCAGCGCGTCCGCGGAGTCGAACCGGACCATGCCCCGCAGCCGCGCCGCGAAGTCCACCGCCACGTGCGTGCCGTAGAGGTCCAGATCGTCCCGGTCGAGCGCGTAGGCCTCCACGGCCCGTTCCCGGCCGCCGAACGTCGGGTTGGTGCCCACCGAGATGGCGGCGGGCCAGCGCTGTTCCTCCTGGCCCTCGGAATCCAGGCGGGCCAGCCAGCCCGCGTACACGCCGTCGGCGGGGATGGCGGTGTAGGGGGCGGTCTCGAGGTTGGCGGTCGGGAAGCCAAGCGCCCGGCCGCGCTGCTGGCCGCGGATCACGACCCCCTCCACCCGGTGCGGGCGGCCGAGGTCCTCGGCGGCGGCGGCCACGTCCCCCTGGTTCAGCAGGTCCCGGATCCCGCTCGAGGAGATCGTGACGCCGTGCTCTCCGTGTTTCCCCGGCTCCCCGTGCTTCCCCGGCTCCCCGTGCTCTCCGGGTTCGCTGAGCAGCGGTACGCCTTCCGCCCCGAAGTCGTATTTCTCGCCGAGCTCGCCCAGCAGCGGCACGTCGCCGGCGGCCCGGTGGCCGAACCGGAAGTTCTCCCCCACCACGACCCACCGTGTGTGCAGCCGGTCGGCGAGCACGGCCCGGACGAATTCATCCGGTCCCAGCTGGGAGAAGTCGAGCGTGAACGGCAGCACGCAGACCGCGTCACAGCCCTCGTCGCCCAGCAGCTGCACCCGCCGGCGGACGCTGCACAGCAGCGGGGGGTGCGAGCCGGGCCGGACCACCTCCATCGGGTGCGGGTCGAAGGTGATCACCACTACGGGCAGGTCAAGCCCGGCCGCGACCTCGGCGGCCCGGGCGATGATGCGCTGGTGGCCGCGGTGCACGCCGTCGAACACGCCGATGGTGACGACCGAGCGGCCCCAGTCTCCGGGCACGTTATCCAGGCCCTGCCAGCGCTGCACGGTGCTGCTCCTTCGATGCTCGACGCGTGTGGCCGCGGCGGGTCTCCGCACCCTCAAGACTGCCATGCCGGGCCACCACCCGTCCCCTCGGGCGCGGCCTGCTAGCCCGACCGGCCCCTTTGCCCGGGGGCGCGTCAGGGCGCCGGGGCGGCCGCGGTCCCGGCCACCGCCCGCGGCGGCACGATCTCCCGGCGGCGCCGGACCGCGGCGGCCAGCCCGCGCAGCACCTCCGCGGTGCTCCCCACGTCGATGCACGCGTCGGTGACGCTCTGCCCGTAGGCCAGTGTCGCCGGGTCCCCGGGCTCCTGCCGCCCGGCCTGCAGGAAGCTCTCCAGCATGATGCCGACGATGCCCGGCTCCCCCGCGCCGATCTGGTCGGCGAGCACCCCGGCCACGACCGGCTGGCGCCGGTAGTCCTTGCCGCTGTTGCCGTGGCTGACGTCTACCATCACCCGCCGGGCCAGCCCGGCCTTGGTGACCTCGTCCAGGGTTTCGCCCACCGGGCCGGGCTCGTAGTTGGGTCCGGGCCGCCCGCCCCGCAGGATGACATGACAGTCCGGGTTCCCCGCGGTCGTGACCACGGCCGCCGCACCGGCCCGGGTGACGCCGAAGAACGTGTGCCCCGTGGCCGCGGCCCGGCAGGCGTCCACGGCCACGGTCACGTCGCCGTCGGTACCGTTCTTGAACCCGATCGGCATAGACAGGCCCGACGCGAGCTGCCGGTGCACCTGGCTCTCGGTGGTCCGCGCGCCGATGGCGCCCCAGGCCACGGCGTCGGCGATGTACTGCGGGGTGATCGGGTCCAGCCACTCGCAGCCCACCGGGAGGCCGAGGGAGACCACGTCGAGCAGGAAGCGGCGGGCCATCCGCAGGCCCCGGTGCACGTCGTGGGTGCCGTCCATGCCGGGATCGTTGATGAGCCCCTTCCAGCCGGTCACCGTGCGCGGCTTCTCGAAGTAGACCCGCATGACCACGAGCAGCTCACCGGCCAGCGAGTCGCGCAGCGCGGCCAGCTGGCCCGCGTACTCCAGTCCGGCGGCCGGGTCGTGCACGGAGCAGGGGCCGGCCACCACGAGGAGGCGGTCGTCCTCGCCGTCCAGCACGGCGCGTACCTCGGCGCGGGATCGTTCGACCAGGTCGGCCTCGGCGGATCCGAGCGGCAGTTCCTCCAGCAGCGCCGCGGGCGAGAGCAACGGCTCATAGCCCAGGATCCGGGTATCGCTGGTGTGCGGCATGACGCTCTCCTCCCGCGAGCCGGCTGCCCGCATAGGCCATTCTGCCGGACGGGACCGCATGATCAGGGACCACTGCCCGGCGTCCGGGCCCGGGCGCCATACGGTCAGCGCGCCAGGCTGGTCAGCGCGCCAGGCGGTCAGCGCGCCAGGCGGTCAGCGCGCCAGGCGGTCAGGGAACGAACACGGCGAGCGGCCGGGCTGCGCCGTCCTTCTCCTGCACCAGCGCGATCAGCGTGCCGTCGGGCCCGAACGCGGCGACCGGCCCGGTCTCCTGGCCCAGGCCGGGCAGCCGCCCGCCGTGCGAGAGGGAGCGGGCCTCCTCCCCGGTGAGCTGGCGGGCCGGGAAGGCCGACGCCGCCGCCTCGGCCAGCGACAGCATGGTCAGCTGGTCGGCGAGCTCGTCCAGCCCGTGCGCGGCGCTCAGGTCGTACGGGCCGACGCGGGTCCGGCGCAGCCGGGTCAGGTGGCCGCCCACGCCCAGCGCGTCCCCCATGTCCCGGGCCAGGGCGCGGATGTAGGTGCCGCTGGAGCAGCGCACTTCGACATCGGCATCGAGCAGGTCACCCGGCGCCCCGTCCGGGGTGCTGGCCGGCGAGCCGTCCGGGATGCCGTTGCGGGCGCCGTCCTGGGTGCCGTTGTGGGCGCCGTCCTGGGGGGTAGCGGAGACGGTCCGGACGGCCTGGACGGTGAAGGACCATACGGTCACCGGCCGCGGGTCGAGCACCGGGGGGGCTCCCTCGCGGGCGAGCTGGTAGGCCCGCCGGCCCGCCACCTTGATCGCGCTGACCGCGGGGGGCACCTGCTGGATCGGCCCGGTGAGCGCGGCGGCGGCCGCCTGGACCTGGGCCAGGGTCAGCTGGCCCGCGGGCCGGGCCGCGGTGATCCGGCCTTCGGCGTCGGCCGTGTCGGTGGCCTGGCCCAGCCGGATGGTGGCCCGGTACTCCTTGTCGGTGAGGGTGAGGTGGCCGAGCAGGCGGGTCGCCTTCTCCACGCCGACCACGAGCACCCCGGTGGCCATCGGGTCGAGGGTGCCGGCGTGGCCGACCCGGCGGGTGCCGGCCAGCCGGCGGATCCGCGCCACCACGTCATGAGAGGTCATGCCGCCGGGTTTGTCCACCACGATCAGCCCGCTCGGGGCGGTCCCCCGGGCGTCCCGGGCCATCCGGCTAGCTGCTTTCCGCGAGCAGCCCGCGCACCCGTGCGATGGCGTCCTCGGGCGGACCGGGCAGCGTCACGCCGGCCGCGTTACGGTGCCCGCCGCCGCCCAGCCGGGCGCAGGCGCGGCCCACGTCGATCTTGCCCTTGGACCGGGCGGACACCTGCCACAGCCCGTCGTCGGATTGCTTAAGGACGATGGCCACCTCCGCCTCGTCCGTGCGGCGGACCACGTCGATGACGGACTCGACCGCGTCCAGGGACAGGCCGTGCGCGGCCCGGTCGTCCCGGCTGACCGAGGTCCACACCAGGCCGAGCCCGCTGGCCGCATCCGGCTCCAGCACGGCCCGGCCGAGCGCCGCCGAGAGCAGCCCCAGGTACCCGAACGGGGCCCGGTCCCACAGCTCGCGGGCCACCGCACCCGGCTCTATCCCGGTGCCCAGCAGCCGCGCGGCCGCCAGGTGCACGGCTTGCGTGGTCGCGGAGTACTTGAAGGAGCCGGTATCGGCGACCAGCCCGGCGTAGAGGCCGAACGCGATGTCCCGGGTCAGCCCGGTGCCGGTGGCGTCGATCAGGTCCAGCACGAGCATGGCCGTGGCGGCCGCTCCCGGGTCGATCAGGTTGACGGTGCCGAACCGGGTGTTGGAGGCGTGGTGGTCGATCACGATCAACTGGTCGGCGCGGGAGGCATGGCCGGCCAGGATCCCCAGCCGGTCGATGCTGCCCGCGTCGAAGGTGACCATCAGCTCGGGCCGGTGCGGATAGGCATCCGGCGGGCTGAGCAGGCTCAGCCCGGGCAGGAAGCGGAGGATCTCCGGGACCTCGAACGGGTCGTCGCCGAACGAGGCGACGATCCGCTGAGGCCGGCGGCCGGGGGCGCGCAGCGCGTGCGCGACCGCCAGCATGGACCCGAGCGCGTCCGCGTCGGGGCGCACGTGGCAGGCCAGGCATACCTCATCCGCCGTGTCCAGAAGCGCCATGGCCTTGGCCTGCTGGGTCACGGGATCAGCCTGGCTCGGCGCGGCAGTCACGGAGGTGAGTATCCCGCGCCGCGATCGCCGGCGGCGGACGTTCCGCCGAGAAGATCGCCGGCCGGCCGGATGCCGGGTGCGGCACCCTCCGCCCCGTCGTCCCGGTCGTCGTCGTCCTCGTCGTCATCATCGAGGTCGCCGGCCTGGCCCGGCGGCTCTCGGTACGGGTCGGGGTCACCGGCCGGTACCGCGCCCTCGCGTACCTCGGCCAGCCGGGCGTCCGCCTCCCGGGCCCGGGCCACGAGGTCTTCCATGTGCCGGGCCCCCTCCGGGAGCGTGTCGGCCACGAACGTGAGGGACGGCGTGTGCTTCAGCCCGGTCTGGTGCCCGACCTCGGACCGGATCACCCCGGTCGCGCTGGCCAGCGCGGCCGCGGTGGCGGACCGATCCTCTTCCGAGCCGTAGACGGTGTAGAAGACGGTGGCCTCTCGAAGGTCGCCGGTGAGCCGGGCCTCGGTCACCGTGATGAAGCCGAGCCGCGGATCCTTGATCCGCCGCTCCAGCATCTCCGCCACGATCTGGGCGATCCGGTCAGCGAGCTTCCGTGCCCGGGCTTGGTCCACCATGGGTAGCTCACTCCTCCTCGGTCAGCAGGCGCTGCCGCGCGGACAGCAGTTCGATATCGGGGCGCGCCGCCACCAGGCGCTCGCAGGCCTCGAGGACCTCGACGGCGTGAGCGGCCGTGGAGGACACTACCGCCACCCCGATCTCCGCCCGGCGGTGCAGGTCGGTGTGCCCGCTCTCGGCCACCGCGACGCCGGGATAGCGGCGGCGGACCTCGGCGACTACCGAGGCCACCGCCGATCTCTTCTGCTTGAGCGAGCGCACGTCGCCCAGCAGCACATCCAGCGTCAGGGCCCCCAGGTACACGCCGCCCCTCCTGGCCGCGGCCGCCCGGTCCCGGCCGTAGCCGGGACCGGGGGTGCCTGTCCTAGGCCCGCGGCTTCTCCCGCATCTCGAAGGTCTCGATCACGTCGCCGACCCGGATGTCGCTGTACCCGATGCCGATGCCGCACTCGTAGCCCTCGCGGACCTCGGTCGCGTCCTCCTTGAACCGGCGCAGCGATTCCACGGTCAGGTTGTCGGAGATCACGACGCCGTCGCGGATCAGCCGGGCCTTGCTGCTCCGGTTGATGGTGCCGGAGCGGACCAGGGAGCCCGCCACGTTGCCCACCCTGGGCACGCGGAAGACCTCCCGGATCTCGGCGGTGCCGAGCTGGGCCTCCTCGAATTCGGGCTTGAGCATGCCCTTGAGGGCCGCCTCGATCTCCTCGATCGCCTGGTAGATGACCGAGTAGTAGCGGATGTCCACGCCCTCGCGCTGGGCCAGTTCCCCGGCCCGGCCCGCCGGCCGGACGTTGAAGCCCACGATCACCGCTTCGGACGCGATCGCCAGGTTCACGTCGTCCTGGGTGATAGCGCCGACGCCGCGGCCGATGACCCGCAGGCTCACTTCCTCGCCCACATCGATCTTGAGCAGCGCGTCCTCCAGGGCCTCGACCGACCCGGACACGTCGCCCTTGACGATGAGCAGCAGCTCTTCCCGCTCGCCCGACTTGAGCGCGGACTCCAGGTCCTCCAGCGTGACCCGGGGCCGCCGCTGGGCGAACATGGCGTTGCGCTCGCGTGCCTCGCGGCGTTCCGCGATCTGCCTGGCCACCCGGTCGTCGCTGACGACCAGGAAGCTGTCGCCCGCGTCGGGCACCGCGGTGAGGCCGAGCACCTGCACCGGGCGCGAGGGCGGCGCGTCCGGCACGGGGGCGCCGTTCTCGTCGAGCAGCGCCCGGACCCGCCCGAACGCCTCGCCCGCGACGATCGAGTCGCCGACGTGCAGCGTGCCGCGCTGGACCAGCACCGTCGCCACCGGGCCGCGGCCGCGGTCCAGGTGGGCCTCGATGGCAACGCCCTGCCCGAGCTGCACGGGGTTGGCCCGCAGGTCCAGCTCGGCGTCCGCGGTCAGGACCACGGCCTCGAGCAGTTCCTCGATGCCGCGGTTCTCCCGAGCGGAGACGTCCACGAACAGGGTCGTGCCGCCGAACTCCTCAGCGACCAGGTTGTACTCGGTGAGCTGGGACCGTACCCGCTGCGGGTCCGCGCCCTCCTTGTCGATCTTGTTGACCGCCACCACGATCGGCACCCCCGCCGCCTGGGCGTGGTTGAGCGCCTCGGTCGTCTGCGGCTTCACGCCGTCATCGGCCGCGACCACGAGCACCACCAGGTCGGTGGTCTCGGCGCCGCGGGCCCGCATGGCGGTGAACGCCTCGTGACCCGGGGTGTCGATGAACGTGATCTTCCGCTCCTGGCCGTCCACTTCCGTGGTGACCTGGTAGGCGCCGATGTGCTGGGTGATCCCGCCCGCTTCGCGGGCCGTCACGTTGGTGTGCCGGATCGCGTCGAGGAGCTTGGTCTTGCCGTGGTCAACGTGACCCATCACGGTCACCACCGGCGGCCGGGCGACCAGGGCTTCCTCTCCGCCCTCGTCCTCACCGAACTCGATGTCGAACGACTCCAGCAGCTCCCGGTCCTCTTCCTCCGGGGAGACGACCTGGACGTTGTAGTTGAGCTCGGCGCCGAGCAGCTGCAGCGTCTCGTCGTTCACCGACTGGGTGGCGGTGACCATCTCGCCCAGGTGGAACATCACCTGGACCAGCGACGCCGGGTTGACCCCGATCTTGTCGGCGAAGTCGCTCAGTGACGCGCCGCGGGACAGCCGGATGGCCTGGCCGTTGCCGCGCGGGATGGAGACGCCGCCAATGCTCGGCGCCTGCATGTTGTCGAATTCCTGACGGCGCGCCTTGCGCGACTTGCGGGCGCGCGAAGGCCGGCCACCGGGCCGCCCGAACGCTCCCTGGGTGCCGCTGCGGCCGCGGCCTCCGCCGCCGCCTGGGCGGCCGCCGGTCATGCCAGGACGTGGCCCGGCACCGCCGCCGCCGCCGGGACGGGGCGCACCCGTGCCGGGACCACCACGGCCGCCGCCGCCCGGGCGGCCGCCCGCACCGGCGCCGCCACCAGGACCGCCACGGCCGGGACCGCCAGGACCGCCGCCGGGGCCACCACGGGCCGGCCGGGGCGGCATGCTGCTGGGGCTGGGACGCGGGCCGCCGGGACGGGCCATGTCCGCCGGGCTGGGCCGGCCCGGGCCGCCCGGGCCGCGCGGGCCCGCCGGACGCGGGCCGCCAGGACGCGGGCCACCCTGACCAGGCGACGCGGGACCGGCGCTACCCGGCCCGGGCTGCCCCGGGCGGGCTGGCGCGCCACGCGGCGCCGAGCCCATCCCCGAGGCGACCGGCGCGTAAGGGTTGTTGCCAGGACGCGGGCCGGGCCGCGGGGCACCGCGGCCACCAGGCCGGGAGGCACCCGGCCGGGGTGCACCCTGTCCCGGGCCGCCCTGGGCGGGGCCACTCTGGCCTGCGCCGGATCCGCTGGAAGCCGGGCGCGGGGCGGCGGGCCGGGGCCCGGGCACCGGGGCGCGGCCCGGCTGGGCGGGCGCTCCGCCGTCGGACGGCACCGGGGGAACCGGGGTCCGCGGCGCGGCCGGGGCGGGCCCGCTGGAACCCGCGGCGGCTGGCGCGGTGGTCTCGCCGGCGGCAGGCGCCTCCGGGCCGGCTGCTGCCGGGCTCGCGGACGGCGCACTAGCCTGCGGACGGTCACTGACCTGGGAGCCGACCTCCCCGGCAGGTGCCTGCGGGCGGGCCGGGCCGGGGCGGGGCGCGGGGCGCCCGCCGTTGCCGTCAGCCGGACGGCCAGGGGCAGGTGCACCCTGACCCTGGGGCCTCCGGCCCTGGGCCTTCGGGCTCTGGGACCCGAACTCGTCTTTAAGCCTGCGAACTACTGGCGCCTCGATGGTGGATGACGCCGAACGGACGAACTCGCCCATTTCCTGGAGCTTGGCCATCACGGCCTTGCTCTCTACCCCGAACTCTTTCGCGAGTTCGTATACCCGGACCTTCGCCACTGCGCTCCCTCTTCGGCCCGGCTCCGCCGGGCCATCGTGGCCGATCCGGGGCAGCGCGTGCTCCGGCCGGCCTCAGCTTCTGGTTCTCATCGCCGAGTGCTCATCGCGCGCTCATCACAGCTGATCCCGCTTTCCCGGCACTGCTGCCGTTTTAGCTTCGACCATCTCACCCAGCCGGGTCAGTCCTGGGACTCACCCGGCCGCCCTTGAGGGCCCGCATCGCACCGTCCCGCCAGGTAGTCCTCGAGCGGGCCGGCACCGAGCGGTGCCGGCTGGCGTAGCGCCCGCGCTAGTACCCTGCGGCGCTGAGCCAGCTCGAAGCATTCCTGACTGGGATGCAGATACGCGCCCCGGCCGGGCCGCCGCGCCTGCGGATCAGGGACGATGTCGCCCCCGACCGCCACCAGGCGCAGCAGGTCAGACTTGGCCGTACGGATCCTGCAGCCTACACAGGTGCGAATCGCAGGCGCGGAACGCACCAGCCGCGGGGACCGTCTGGCCATTGTCGGTGCCAGCTTACCTCGCCGGCGCGTCGGCGCCACCGCGCACAGTTCCCGGGGCACCCGGCCCCGGGGCCGTTTCCTCGCCGCCGGCCGGTTCCGCGGGACCCGGCTCCGCGGTGCGCGGCTCCTCAGCGGCTGGCTCCGCGGCGGCTGGCTCCGCGTCGGCTGGCTCCTGCGCAGCGCCCGACGGTTCCCGGGCGGCGGGCGGGGCGTCCGCGCTGGACCCGCCCGCCGGGTCGGCCGGCCGGTCCGGCTGGATGTCGATCTTCCATCCGGTGAGGCGGGCCGCCAGGCGCGCGTTCTGCCCCTCCTTGCCGATCGCCAGCGACAGCTGATAGTCCGGCACGATCACCTGGGCCACCCGGGCCTGCGCGTCCACCACGTTGACCCGGAGCACCCGGGCCGGTGACAGGGCGTTCCCCACGAACTGGGGCGGGTCGTCCGAGAAGTCGACGATGTCGATCTTCTCTCCGTGCAGCTCGGTCATCACGTTGCGCACCCGGCTGCCCATCGGGCCGATGCAGGCCCCCTTGGCGTTCACACCCGGCTGGTGGGAGCTGACCGCGATCTTCGTCCGGTGACCGGCCTCGCGCGCGATGGCCACGATGTCCACCGCGCCCGAGGCAATCTCCGGCACCTCCAGCGCGAACAGCTTCTTCACCAGGTTCGGGTGGGTACGCGACAACGTGATCGACGGTCCCCGGTAGCCCTTGCGCACGTGCAGTACGTAACAGCGCAGGCGTTCGCCGTGAGCGTAGCGCTCCCCGGGGACCTGCTCGGTCGGGGGCAGGATGGCCTCGATCTTCCCCAGGTCGACGAGCACCGCCCGCGGGTCCTTGCCCTGCTGGATGACACCCGCCACGATGTCACCCTCCCGGCCTGCGTACTCGCCGAAGGTGAGCTCATCCTCGGCGTCACGCAGCCGCTGCAGGATCACCTGGCGTGCAGTGGTCGCGGCGATCCGGCCGAAGCCGTCCGGGGTGTCGTCATACTCACGGGCCACCCCGCCGTCCTCGGTCGGCTCGCTGGCCCACACGGTGACGTGACCGCTGCCGCGGTCAACCTCCACCCGGGCCGTGGGCGCGGCACCGGGAGTGGAGTGGTAGGCGCGGAGCAGCGCATCCTCGATGGCCTTGATGGCCAGATCCATCGAGATGTCCTTCTCGCTCTCCAGGCTGCGCAGGACGCTCAAGTCAATGTCCATCGGGCTCCCCCTCGTCCCCCGGGTCGTCGTCGTGGGCGGCGCCCCCGCCGCCGAACTCGACCTGCACCTGGCCGGGTCCCAGTTCCTGGTAGCCGAACTCGCGCTGATGGCCGGCGACGTCCAGGACCACCCCGTCCGCCCCGGCGTTGATCACCCTGCCCTCGACGGTGCCCGGGTGCCCCGGCGCAGCGGGGGCCAGCGGGACACGCACCAGCCGGCCCCGGGCGCGACGCCAGTGCCGTGGCTCGGTGAGCGGGCGGTCCACCCCGGGCGAGCTGACCTCCAGCGTGTAGGCGGCCTCGCCCATCACCCCGGAGTCATCCAGCTCCCTGGACAGCGAACGACTGAGTTCCGCGATGTCATCCAGGCTGGGGCGGCGGTCAGCGTCCACCACGATGCGGAGCAGGCGGCGCCGGCCCGCCGCCACCACCTTCAGCGATTCCAGGTCCAGGCCCGCCGACCGGGTCACCGGCTCGAGCGCCCGGGTGATTCGTGCGGTGTCGGCAGCGCCCTCGGCCCGACCGGATGAACGCGGGCGTGACGGAACGTGACGGGATTCACCACGCATCACGACCTCCTCGTCCGCGACCTGTGCTGTTGTCTGGCGCGATCTAGCCTAACCGTCCCGCGCGGGGGACTCGGCCCGTCCGCGCTCCGGCTCGCCCGGCAGTTGAGATTTGCGCCGCCGCAAGCTGGCCGGCGGTCCCCCGTCAGGCCCGGCGATCGTCATCCGGGGTGGCGCGCCGCGGGCACCACCCCGCTGCCCCTACGCTCAGCGGGAGCACCCCGGGACAGGGAGTGGAGGAGCGGTGCGGGCAGACCTGAGACGGCGCAGCGTGCTCGCCGCGACCGTGATGGCGGCGCCACTGGTGGCAGCGGGCTGCAAAGGCGTCGGGGGGCTCGGCACACTGCCGAAAGCCGGACCGGATGTGGCCGTGCTGCGGGGGGCGATCGGCACGGAGCAGGCCCTGATCGCCCAGTACCGGTCGGCCATGACCGGGTCGCCGGGACTGGCCGGGACCCTCGGCCCGCTGCTCGCCCAGCACCGCGAGCACCTGGCCCGGCTCACGTCGATGCTCATCGAGCCGGCCACCCCCGGCGCGACCCCTCGGCCCGCACCGTCCTCCCGGACGGTAGCCCCGGGATCGCCGGCGGCCGCCACCCTCGCCGCCCTGGAAACGGCCGAGACCGACGCGGCCAGCTCGCTGGCGGCCCGGCTGGCCCTGGCTCCCCCGGCCCTGGCCCAGCTCCTGGCCAGCATCGCCGCCTCCGAGGCCAGCCACGCCCTGCTCCTGCGGACGCACGAGGCGGCCGGATGACCGGCGTCACCGGCCCATCCACCACGGATCCATCCACCACCGGCCTGGCGGTCACGGGGCCGGCCACGGAGGGCACCGCCGCCGCGCTGCAGTCCGCGCTGGCCGCGGAGAACGCGGCCATCTACGGCTACGGGGTGGCCGGCGCGCAGCTCGGCACCGCAGCCCGGAGCCAGGCCCTGCGGGACTGGACTTTGCACGAGCTCGCCCGGGACCGGCTCCAGGCCATGCTGACCTCGCTGCGCGTCAGGCCGGCGGCCGCGCAGCCCGCTTATCAGCTGCCCTTCCCGGTGCACGGCGCCCAGGCCGCGATCTCTCTCGCGGGGTACCTGGAGAACCAGGTCGCCGCGGCCTACCTCGGCATCGTCGCCCTGGACGATCCCCGGCTGCGGGCCTGGGGTGCCCGGCAAGCCCGGGCCTGCGCGTTGCGCGCCACGACGTGGCTGGGCCGGACCGCGGCCTTTCCCGGGCTGGGCGCCCGGCCGGGGCCGGCCGCGGCCCGGCCATCAGCCTCGCCGTAATTCCGCTGCGCCAGTCCGCAAGGCCAGCCCCTGAGGACCAGGCCGCCGGGCCGGTTCACGGCGCCAGTTCGCAGCCCTAGTTCGCGGCGCCCGTCCACCCGGGCCAGCCGCGGGGCCCCTCGGCCCCCGGTCTGATCCCCCCCGGTGCATCCCCCTGGGCGGTTAGCCCGGTGCCGCGGTCAGCTGTCGTGCGCGGCGGACAGCACGTGCGCGACCCGCTCGGCCGCGCGCTCCAGCTCGGTGGCGGACGCGATCCGCTCGGCCCAGGACCACCAGAACCACCAGCTGCCGTCCTCGCAGCAACCCGCGTAGACGTCCTCGGCGAGCGCCGGCGCGGCGGGATTGACCACGCGCAGGCTCGGCACCCGGCCCGCGGGTGCCATCAGGTTCGTGGTCATCCCCTGCCTGGCCAGAACGGGCGCCAGCCGGTCCAGCTGGTCCAGGTAGGCCTGGTCCGGTGGCGACAGGGACGAACTCACCTGAGGAGCCCCCATGACCATCAAAATCACCTCTAGTAATCAGACGACAGCGAAGAGTACCTAGACCAGGATGGCGCGTGCGATTGCTATTTGCAATATGCATTCAGGATTTCACACGTCCCGCTGCGCACTATGGCCGCTGGCCGGTGGCCCGGCGGGCAGACGCCAATCCGCGGCCCGAAGGCCGACGAATGCACTGTAACCGGGCCAACCATGACAGCAAGCCAGAACCGCTTATGCGCAGGTGAGGACTTCTCCCCCGGGAACATCGGCCTGCTCGGGCTAAGCGGCACGGGGGGCCTTCACAGATGCCACACTGAAGCAAGGGCTATACCGGACAGAAGGAGATCCCGACGGCCACGCAGCAGAGCCCTACCGTCCGGCGCCGCCGGCTCGCGCTGGAGCTGCGCCGGTTCCGCGATGCGGCCGGGCTGACCTGTGAGGAAGTTGCCGAGCACCTGGAGTGCTCGACGTCCAAAATCAGCCGGATCGAGACCGGCCGGGTATCCGTCTCCCCCCGGGACGTCCGGGACATGCTTCAGCTTTACGGCGTGCCCGGGCCGCAACAGGACAGCCTGGTCCAACTCGCCCGCGAGTCGCGGCAGAAAGGCTGGTGGCACGCGTACAGCGACGCCATCGAGCCGCGGTTCGCCACGTACATCGGGCTGGAAAGTGCGGCCTCGGAGATCCGGATCTACGAGGTCACGCTGATTCCCGGGCTGCTCCAGACCGAGGACTACGCCCGCGCGGTGATCGCCGCGGGGGCGGTGGACGGTGCCCCGGAGGCGGTGGAGCGCAACGTCGCCGTCCGGATGGCGCGCCAGCCCACGCTGCTCACCGAGGACCCGCCGCAGCTGTGGGCCGTGCTCGACGAGGCGGCCCTGCACCGACGCGTCGGCGGGTCCGGGCTGATGCGGCTGCAACTGGAGCACCTGCAAGAGATGAGCGCGCTGCCGAACGTCGCCATCCAGGTGCTGCCGTTCGGCGCCGGCGCGCACCCGGCCATGGGGCGGCCGTTCGTGATCCTGGCCTTCCCGGAGCGGGCCGACCCGGACGTCGTCTATCTCGAGGACCTGACCAGCGCTCTCTACGTCGAGAACGTCGAGGAAGTGGACCGCTACAACATGTTCTTCAACCACCTGCGGGCCACGGCGCTGTCGTTCGCGGACTCGGCGCGGCTGATCACCTCGGTGATCAAGGACCAGTAGCTCGCCGGCGAGGCGAGGCGCGCCGCAGGCGTGTTCTCGCCGAGCCGGCGAGTAACCCCGGCGCCATAGCAGCCGAAGTGCCTACCGGAGCGGGCCAGTGGGGGTCCGGGGGGTCGCCCCCCGGGCTAGCAGAGCGGGCAGCGGCTCGGAGTGGAGCACGGTGAGCCGGGACACCGCCCGGGTCAGCGCCACGTAGAGCCGGTGCAGGCCGCGGGCCTCGGCCGCGGCGATCCGGCCCGGCTCAATGACGATGACGTGGTCGAATTCCAGCCCTTTGGCCAGGCTGACCGGCACCACCAGCAGGCCGCCGCTGGCCAGCCCGTCCACTGACCCGTCCAGGACGCTGTGCCGCACCCCGGCCGCGCCGAGCGCGCGGGTCAGCGAGGGCACCTGGTCGTCGGCCGCGATCACGGCGGTCGATCCCGGGTCGCGCAGGGCGGCCGCGCAGGCGGAAGCCAGGGCGCCCGGCAGTGCGCTGGCGGCCTCGTGCCGGACGGCCAATGCGGCCGGGTCCTGGCGCAGTGACCGGGCCGGGGCCAGGCCGGGGGCGAGCGCGCCGAGCAGCTGATTGGCGTAGTCGAGGATCTGCCGCGGCACCCGGTAGCCGGTCTCCAGCACGCGCACCTCCGAGCCGGGCTTGCCCAGGTGAGCGAGCAGCCCGGGCCAGCTCCCCGGCGCGGCGGGGGCAGTGCTCTGGGCCAGGTCGCCGAGCACGGTGGCCGACCCGGTCGCGCACCGCCGGCCGATCGCGCGGCATTCCATCGGGGAGAGGTCCTGCGCCTCGTCCAGCACCACGTGGGCCAGGCTGGGGGTCCGCTCGATCAGGTCGCTGGCCTCGTCGACCAGGACCGCGTCCGCCGGGCCCCAGCGGGCCGAGGCTGGCCCGCGGGGTGCAGGGTCCCAGCGGATGGATTCCTGCTCGGCCTGATCGAGGAGTCCCTCCGCGGCCCCGGCGAGCAGTTCCCGGTCGGACAGCAGGCGCAGCACCAGCCGCACCGGGTCCGCCTTGGGCCAGATGGCGTCGACCGCGGCGCGCACCGGCCGGGTCCTCCGCACCGCCTCGTGAGTGCGGTCGTCGCAGGTCTCACCGGCGGCCTCCATCCGGGTCAGGATGACGTGCGCGATCCGGTGGCCCAGCATCTCCCGGCCGGCGGCGTAGCGGACCCCGCGGTCGCGCAACTCCGTGACGAGCCCGGCCAGCTCGCCCGGGCTGATCCGCCAGCGCCGGGAGCCGCGGACCACCACGACCGGCTCGGCGGGCTCGCGCAGTCCGGCCCACAGCGCCCGGTGCAGCACCTCGGCCATCCGGGGATCGCCCTTGACCTGCGCGGCCCCGGGGGTGTCGCGGGCCCGGACCGGCACCCGGGCCAGCAGGTCGGCCAGGGTCGTCTGGGTGACGTCCACCTCGCCGAGAGCGGGCAGCACGTTACGGATGTACGACAGGAAGGCGCGGTTCGGCCCGATGACCAGGACCCCGCCCCGGCCCATCCGGCCGGGGTAGGCGTAGAGCAGGTACGCGATCCGGTGCAGGCCGACCGCGGTCTTCCCGGTCCCGGGTGCGCCCTGAACGCACATGGTGTGCTCGGGGCCAGCGCGGACGATGTCGTCCTGGTCCGGGGCGATGGTGGCCACGATGTCGCGCATCGGCCCGGACCGCGGCCGCTCGATCTCCTCGATGAGGATGCGGCTGACCGCGGGGGCCGGGACCGTGCTGGCCGGAGCCGCGCCGCCCGGCGCAGCCGGGCCCGGTGCCCCGGTGAAGACCTCGTCCTCGTGCGCGGTGAGCTGTCCGCCGGAGAATCCGAACCGGCGGCGCAGCTCCAGCCCCATCGGGTCGCCCGCACTGGCCCGGTAGAACGCGCGGGACACTGGGGCCCGCCAGTTGACCACGACCGGGTGGCCATCGGGGTCGTGCACGTGCCGCCGGCCGACGTGGAAGCGCTCGCCAGCGAACTCCCCGCCGGCTACCCCCGCGTAGTCCAGCCGGCCGAAGAACAGGGGCGTGTCCGGCAGGTCGCTGAGCGCTTCCGCCCGCCGGTAGAGGTCGGCTTTCAGGTATTGCTCGGAGACCGGGTCGCCGCCGAGGGCCCGGAGCGAGAGCACATCCTCGCGCATCAGCTGAAGGAACCGTCGCGACTGGCTGAGGTATTCACGTTCCATAACGAGGACCGGATCGGGGCCGGGGCCGCTGGCCCGGCCGGCGGCTGCCGGGGCAGCGGTCTCTGGATCACGGGCCGGGGAATCGGGCGGCGGGTCGTGCTGCGTCCCGCTGGCCGAGGGCATGGGTCATCACCTCGATAGCGTCGGGTGTGGGCACAAGAGCCCAAAAGCCTAGCAACGCCGGGCCGGCCGGTCACTTCGTTTTCTCGGCCGGGCCAGTTGAGGAGCTCTCACCGGCGGCCGTGCTGAACCACCTCGGCATGAGCAGCCACGAACTGGCGATGGTCAGCGCGGCCACCACCGTGAGCGCGGCGTAGACGTGGCTGGTGGCGGTGGCGAGCGCGGCCCGCAGGTAGTCCCCGGCCGCCCCGCCCAGTGCGGGCTGACCTGCGGCTTGCGGCCGCGCCAGGGCAGCGGCAACCCCGCTGACCTGGCCCGGAAGCCGGTGGCGCAGCGGCCCGGGCGCGGCGTGTAGCTTCCCGGTCAGCGCCGCGTTGAAGATCGCCCCGAAGATCGCCGCACCCAGGCTCTGGCCGAGGTAGCGGCAGAACATGACGGTCCCGGTCACCACGCCGCGCTGGCCCCAGCCGACGGTGGACTGCGGTCCCACGATCGTGGCCACCGAGAGCAGGCCGAGCCCGGCCCCGAGCACGAACGTCTCCACGGCCGGCTGCCATACCGGGGCAGGATCGGGGGCCAGCAGGAACGCCCCCACCGCCACCAGGCAGATCCCCCCGCCGATCAGTTGCGTGTCACGGAATCCGACCCGCAGGAACAGCCGGGCTGACTGGGAGGAGGCCAGCGGCCAGCCGATGCTCATCGTGGCGAGCACGCCACCCGCGGCCACGGCCCCCAGGCCGAGCACGGACTGGCCGTAGGTGGGCAGGAATGTGGTCGGGCCGATGACCAGGAGGCCAAGGCCGAAGGCGGCCACGGCCGACCCGGAGAGGACCCGGCTCCGCCAGAACCACGGCGGCATGATGGGCTCGGCGGCGCGGCGCTCGGCCACCACCGCGAGCCCCGCGGCGGCCAGCGCCGCGGCGAAGACCAGCCCGCTGGGGAGTGACCACCAGGGCCAGGCCACGCCGCCCTGCAAGAGGCCGAAGATCAGCGCACCCGCGGCGGCGAACATGGCGGCCCCGCCGGCCAGGTCGATCCGGTGCCGGGTCCGCTGCACGTTCTCGTGCAGGTAGCGCACCAGGAGGCCGATCGCGGCCGCGCCGACCGGCAGGTTGATCAGGAAGATCCACCGCCAGGACGCGTACTGGGCCAGGCTGCCGCCGAGGGCCGGGCCGATCACCGCGGAGATGCCCCACACGCTCGACAGCCAGCCCTGCACCCGGCCCCGCTCGGGCAACTCGTACAGGTCACCGGCCAGGGTGTTCACGGTGGCCTGCACCCCGCCCGCGCCGATCCCCTGGATCCCGCGGAACAGGATGAGGCTGACCATCGTGGTGGAGGAGGCGCAGAGCGCCGAGCCGGCCAGGAAGATGATGGTGCCCATGATCAGGACCGGCTTGCGGCCCCACTGGTCGGCCAGCCTCCCCTGAACCGGGATAGTCACGGTCTGGGTCAGCAGGTAGCTGGAGAACACCCAGCTGAACAGGGAGAACCCGCCGAGGTCGCGGACTACCTGCGGGATCGCGGTGGACACGATGGTGGTGTCCATGGCCGCCAGCGCCATCGAGGTCATCAGGGCGATCAGCACCGGGCGCCGGTGCGACCGGCGGGGCTGGGTCTGGCTGGCCGGGTTGGGCCGGGCCGGCTGGACAGAGGCGGTCATCGCCCCGCAGCTTAGGGCACCCCGGGCGCCGGGCCCGGAGTCAGGCCCGGCGGCTGGCCCGGCCCCGGCGGGCCAGCACGTCCGCGCTGACGGCAGCCAGCAGCACCAGGGCAAAGATCAGGTCCTGGGCCGCGGCGCTCATCCCGAGCAGGTAGATGCCGTTGTAGATGGCCGCGATGACGATGCCGCCGAGCACCCCGTCCAGGGGCTTGCCCCGGCCGCCGAACAGGCTGGTCCCGCCGATCACGGCGGCGGCCACCGCGTAGAGGACGAGCGTCGCGCCGTCCGTGCCCGATGACACCGACCGCAGCTCGGAGGCGTAGATGATGCCGCCCACTCCCGCGGTCAGGCCGCCCAGGGCGAAGGACACGGTCCGGATCCGGGCCAGGCTGACCCCGGCCCGCCGGGCGGCTTCCGCGTTACTGCCGATCGCGTGCACGTCCCGGCCGAACCGGGTCCGGTTGAGCAGGAAGGACCAGGCGAACAGGACGCCGAGCACGATGAGCACCACCCACGGCACACCGCGGACCGGGCTGAGCACGCCCCGGTTCGTGTCGCACACGGCCACGATGGCCAGGCCGACCGCGGCCGCGCCGCTGACCTTGGCGGCGGTGCGGCTGACCGGGGGCCCGGCGGCGCCGCCGGTCCGCCGCTCGGCGTCGCGCCGGATGGTGACCACCGCGAACGCGGCGACGATGGCCGCCATGAGCAGCCAGCTGGCGGCCGGCGTGAGGCAGCCGTTGGCCAGGTCGTTGATGACGTTGTCCGAGATGGGCAGGGTGCCGCCCGAGCCGAGGATCCAGATCATCACCCCCTGGCAGGCGAGCAGGCCGGCCAGGGTCACCACGAATGAGGGCAGCCGGAGCCGGGCGATCAGGGTGCCCTGCAGCGCACCGATGGCCGTGGTGACGAGCAGGGCGGTGATCACCGCCGCCCACCAGGGCCAGTTGCGGGTCCCGATGAGCAGTTCCGCGGTGATGACCCCGCCGATCACGGAGAGGAAGCCGATCGACAGGTCGATGTCCCCGAGCAGCAGCGCGAACACCTCGCTCATCCCCAGCAGCATGAACACCGCCCCCTGGATCAGCAGGTCGGTCAGGTTCACCGGGGACAGGAAGTGCCCGTTCAGCGACTGGAAGATGACCCCGATCACGACCAGGCCGGTGATCACGGAGAGGGCGCCGCTCTCGCCTGGCGACAGCCACGCCGCCGCGCGGCGCGGGACTGTGACGTCGGCCCGGGCCATCGGCGGTTAGCTCGCGATCCTGGCCCGGCGGCAGGCCGTCCGCAGGGAGCCCGCACAGAGCTGTGCGGCCGTCACGAACCGGTCCCTGATCACCGTGGCGGCCATGCTGGCCGCCGTCACCCACACCGGCCGCAGCAGCACCGACGGCACCCGCACCCGGCCGGTCGGATCGAAGGTGGCGCCGTTGACCAGGCTGGCCGGCGGGACCAGCCCGGCCCGCAGGTACAGGGTGAGCGCCGCGGCGGCCTGCGCCTCCAGGTAGATCGGCTTGTACACGGTGCCGCACTGGTAGCCGGACAGGATGTTGGCCAGCCCGGCCGGGGTGGCGTCCTGCCCCGTGGTGGGGACGGCGCGGGGCGGTGTGTTCAGCGTCTTCAGGTAGGAGATGACCGCGCCGGCCGTGTCGTCGTTCGGGGTGAGCACGGCGGTGATCTTGCTGTTGTCGGTGTACTGCTCCTCGAACGTGGTCTGCGCCGTGGTGGGATTCCAGCTGCCGGGGGGGCGCCCGGCGTCGGAGTAGCTGCGGGAGGTGAAGTACGGCCGGAGCACCTGGTCGTAGCCACGGGCGAAGAGCGTGGCGTTGTTGTCGGTCGGCGCCCCGCGCATGACCAGGACGTCCGGCTGGCGCACGTGCCAGGCCCGGATGCAGTTCACCAGCCCCCGGGCCATCAGGGCGCCGACTGCGACGTTGTTGAAGCTCACGTAGTAGGCGCGGGTACCGCCGAGCGTCATCCGGTCGTAGTCGATGACCTTCACGCCGAGGGACGCCGCCGCCGACTCGATCGACGCGCCGACCCCCGAGTCGATGGGATCCAGCAGCAGCACGGTAGCGCCCTGGGTCATGTCCGACTCCGCCTGCGCCTGCTGGGTGGCGTCGCTGCCCTGGGCGTTGGTGATGAGGACCTGGCTGCGGCTCAGCCCGGCCTGCTGCAGCGCGCGGGCCAGGTAGGGGGCGTCGAATTCGGTGTAGCGCGGCGACGTGGTGGTGTCGGGCAGCAGCACCCCGATCTTCCCGGTGCCGAGGCGGCTGAGCGCCTTCAGCCTGCGCATCATCGAGAAGCCCGTGGTGAAGGACCCCGCCGAGACCGAGGGCATCACCTTGCCCTGGGCGGCCGCCGACCGGGGCTCCGGGGGCCGGGCGCAGGCGGTTAAGCCACCGCCGGCCAGCCCGGCCGCGGCCAGGGTGGCCAGCAGCGCCGAGGCCAGGCGGGCCGCCCTCATGCCGTGGCGAAGCGGTAGCCGGAGCGCGGCTCGGTGATGAACAGCGGCTCATCCCCGGCCCGCTCGAGCTTGGCGCGCAGCCGCCCGACGTACACCCGGGTGTATTCGGTCTGCGTCTCATAACCGGGACCCCACACCCGGCGCAGCAGGGTCGCGTGGGTCAGCAGCTCTCCCGGGCTGACCGCGAACTGGCGGAGCAGCGCGAACTCGGTCGGGGTCAGGTGCACCAGGCCGCCGGCCTTGGTGACCCGCCGGCGCTCCAGGTCGATCTCGACGTCCCCGATCCGCACGACGCTCGGCTCTGGCCGGCCGTCGGCCGAGGGCTTGCTGCGCCGCAGCGTCGCGTTGATCCGGGCCAGGAGTTCCTCGATGCCGAACGGCTTGGTCATGTAGTCGTCGGCGCCCAGGTTGAGCGCGCGGACCTTGTCGTTCTCGGCCCGGCGGGCGGACACCACGATGATGCCGACCCCCGACTGTTCCCGGATCTCGCGGCACAGCTCGAAACCGTCCCGGCCGGGCAGCATCAGGTCCAGCAGCACCACGTCGAGGCCCCGGGCCTGGAGGGCCTCGCTGACCCCGGTCCCGTCCTTGGACACGATCACGTCGTGGCCGCGGGCGGAGAGGTTGGACCGGACCAGGTTGACGATGTTCTGGTCGTCCTCGACGATGAGGACGACCGTCTTGTCAGCCACCACGTTGTTCCTCCGGTTCCTCCACCACGTTCCAGGATGCCCCGGCCAGCTCGCCCGTGGTGCCTGGTGGCGGATCTGCCGGGAGCGCGACCACGAAGGACGCCCCGGGGCCCGCCGGCGCCACCACGAGGGTGCCGCCGTGCGCTTCGACGATCCCCCGTGCGATGGGCAGCCCCAGCCCGGTGCCCGCCATCTCGGTGGTGCCCCGGACCCTCGGCTCGAAGATCTTCTCGGCCAGCCCGGCCGGGATGCCCGCCCCGTAGTCGGTGATCTCCACCTCGGCCCACCCCGGCGGGCCGCCGGCCCGGACGGTGACGTCCGTGCCCCGCGGCGACGCGCCGTGGCTGGCCGCATTCTCCAGCAGGTTGACGAATACCTGCTCGAGCCGGTCATGGTCGGCCCAGACCGGCTCGAGGCCGCCGGTCACGTGGATCCGCACCTCGGTCCCCCGGGACAGGCAGTTCGCCGCGGCGCTGACGACCAGCGCCAGGTCACACCAGTCGCGCTGCAGCCGCAGCACGCCTGACTCGATCGCGGTCGAATCGAGCAGGTCGCCGACCAGGCGTTCCATCCGGGCCGACTCCGCGGCGATGGAGCCCAGGAACCGCCGCGTGGCCTCGGGATTCCAGGTCAGGTCGGGCTGGCACAGGGTGGAGGCGTAGCCGTGGATGGCGGTCAGCGGGGTGCGCAGCTCATGGCTGAGCGAGGAGAGCATGTCCCGCTGGATGCTCTGTGACCGGCGCAGGGCCGCCGCCTCGCGCCGCGCGGTTTCCAGCGATTCGCGTTCCATGGCCAGGGCCAGCGACCGGCTCGCGTCGTCGAGCAACTCCAGCGCGTCCTCGGTGACCGTCTTGCCCGGGTTCCACCAGGCGACCAGCGCCCCGCGCTGGCCGGGCAGCCGGAGCGAGCCCGCGGCGAGCCCGGGCGCCACCAGCCGGGCCCGGAGGTCGTCCCCGGCGGACAGCACCGCGGAGGCGGCCGTGCGGAGCCCCGGCAGCACCGCGGGGCCGGTCTCCCCCGCGACGCACCGGGATTCGGGGGCGTCACCGTCGGCGGCCATGACGGCCGCGGTGTCCGCGCCCAGCCCGTCCAGCAGGGCCAGCAGCGAGATCTCCAGGCCGCCCTGCAGGCGCTCCGGGCCGGCCAGGCTCTCCAGCAGCCCGCGCAGCGATTCCAGCACCCGGTTACGCCGGGACACCTCGGTGAGCAGCCGCTCCCGCTCGATGGCGGACGCCGCGTAACGCAGGTAGATGGTGGCCAGCTCGAGCCGCTCGGGGGCGGGGCTCCCGGGGGAAGCGGCGTAGCCCGACACCGTGCCGAGCACGCCGTCGCTGCCCAGGATGGGGGCGGCCCAGGCGCTCCGCACGCCGGACACGGCGGCCGCGGCCGTGCCCGCCGGCCAGGCGGCCCGGGTCTGCAAGTCGTCCACGACCACGGCGGCGCCTCCCGCGGCGGCCAGCCCGGCCGGGCCGCCGGCCGCGCCGACCGGCAGGGCTGCGTTCAGGTCCAGCAGTCCCGCGGGCAGGCCGGTCGCGGCGAGCCGGCGCAGCACCGGCTGCTGGCCGCTGGTCTCCAGCAGGTGCACGCAGAGCATGTCTACCTCGAGCGCGCCGGCCATGGCCGACACGATCAGCGGGAGCGAGGCGGCGGGCTCAGCCTCGGACAGCTGGTCGGCCAGGCCTTGCAGCCGCCGGATCTGGCGGCTGGCGATGGAGTCGGCCTCCACGCCGGACATCAGCGCCACCACGTCGCTGCGCTGCACCTCCACCGGGGACACGTCGGCGACAGCGGCGCCGTCCCGCAGCACCACGATCCGGTCGGCCAGCGTGAAGACCTGCTCCAGGTCGTGGGTGGCGAGCAGCACGCTCGCGCCGGCCTCGCGGGCTTCCCGCAGGATCGACTCCACCAGCGCGGTCTCGGCCACCCCCAGCGAGGCGGTCGGCTCGTCCATCACCAGCAGGCGGGGCGGCGTGAGCAGCGCCCGGGCCACCGCGACCAGCTGCCGCTGGCCGCGGGACAGGACCCGGAGCGGCACGTCCATGCGCAGGTCGCGGGCGCCGACCCGGCGCAGCAGCGTGGCGGCCTGCTCGCGCAGGGCCGACTCGGGGACTACCCAGCGGCCTGGGCGGCCGAGGAAAATGTTGTCCACCGCGTCCAGGTCGTCGCAGAGCCCGTGCTCCTGCCATACGGTCTCGACGCCGGCCCGGCGCACCTGGCCGGGCCGGGACGGCATGGGCCGCCCGGCGAAGCGCACCTCGCCCGCATCGGCGTCGAGCACTCCGGCGATGGTCCCGATCAGGGTGGACTTGCCCGCGCCGTTCCCGCCCGCCACGGCGACGATCTCTCCGGGCCCGACCTGGAGGCTGACCTCGCGGAGCACGGTGAGCGGGCCGAAGCTCTTGGTGAGCCCGCTGACTTCGAGCAGGGCGGGGCGATCGCGGGGCTCCGACCGGCTCACCAGCTCACCAGCGTCTCCGTCATGACGCACGGACGACCCGGCCCCGGCGCCGGGTTAGGCCGTGTCCCTAGCGCACCTTCTGTCCATGGCCGGTGGCTCGCTGGCCGTGGCCGACAGCCCGGTCAGGATAACCGCCGCCGGGCTGGGAGGCTACTATCGCGTAACCCGCCGCAGGTCGGGGGATCAGGCCCCGGGGATCAGGCTCGCGGGTCAGTCCGGCGGGTCAGGCCGGCGCGACGACGTACTGCCGGAGGCACAGGTCCTGGAAGGTCACCGGGCCGCGCGGGCCGGGCACGTGGTCCACGTTGATGCCCGTCTCCGGCACGCCGCGCAGCTTGAACCCGTCGAGCAGCCTGGTGGTGGCGTTCCAGAACGCGCCGGTCCCCCGGTAGGCGTCCAGGAACTCCCGGGCCGCGGCGGGGTCAGCCGTGATGATCCCGGCCGCCAGGCCGGACGTGCAGTCGTTGGCCAGCCGGGCGGCGGCCGCCGGGCCGTCCGCCGGCGCGATAGTCAGGGTGGCCTCGTGGCCGCTGTCCAGGGCCCACTCGTGGCCCAGCGGATGGGTGTGCGGCGGCAGCGAAGGCGTGATGCCCAGCCCGCGGACCGGTGCGAGCACCACCTCGAGCAGCTGGTCCCAGGCCTGCGAGCAGATCAGCAGGAGGTTCAGCCGGTTGCACACGCCCAGCCGGTCCAGGCTGGTGGTGACGATCTCGGCCGCCAGCGCAGGGTCGGCGGCGCGGTCCAGGTAGAGCACGCCTCCCCCGTCCGCGTGCGCGAGCGTGCGCACACCGGCCCGGGCCGCCTCAGCGGCCAGGCTGCGCGTGGTCTCCCCGCTGCCGCGCAGGATGACCAGCGGGATCAGTTCCGGCTGGCGGACCAGCTCGACGGCGGCTTCCCGGTCCGCCGACCGGACCAGCTGCACGACCCGCGGGTCCAGCCCGGCGGCCTGCACGGCCGGGGCAATCACGTGGTCCGCGAGGGCCGCGGCGGAACGCAGCGCCGCGCCCCCGGTGCGAAGCACCCCGGCGTTGCGGGACTTGAGCAGCTGCGAGGCGATGTCGATGGTCACGTTGGGCCGGGCCTCAAAATTCGCGCCGATCACGCCGACCGGCACGCGCCGCTCGGCCAGCAGCAGCCTGCCCCCGCCGGGGCCGCCGGGCAGGTCGCCCAGCGGGGTCATCTCGGGCGGGAACGGCGCGTCCGCCAGCAGCCCGATCTGGCGGGCCATCTCCTGCATCCGGCCCGGGTCGAGACGGAGCCGGTCCAGCAGCCCCTGGCCCAGGCCCGCGGCCTCGCCCTCCGCCATATCCTCGGCGTTGGCGGCGAGGACCTCCTGGGCCTGCCCGGTGAGCCGGCCCGCCATCCCCTGCAGCGCGTGGTTGATGACGTCGTCGGAGGCATGGGCGAGGCTCGCGGCGCTATCGCGGGCGGCCTCACCACCGGTGATCACAGCCTTCTGCGCATCAGACACGGTGCCGATGCTAGGCCATCGCGCCAGCCGGCTCCCAGCGCCAGTGGAAGCCCACCACCGACCGCTCCATCGACCGCAGGTACCGGTGTACCGAGTGCTGGCTGTCCGGGATGACCTGCTCCTCTTCCAGGACCTGGCCTTCCAGCCCGTCCCAGACCGCCCACCACACCGCGTCCGGCAGCTGACGCGGGTGGAACTCGATCCGCATGTCGAAATTTTCCAGCGTGTTCATCACCGCCCGGCGGTACTGCCGCTCGTCGGGATCAGCCGGGTTCCCGTGGTAGTGATACGAGGTCCAGTACTCCAGGGTGGCCGTCTCGCCCAGGCTCAGCGGGCGGACCAGAAGGATGTCGGTGCCATAGAGCTCACCGATCCGGTGGACCGGCCCGGGTGCGCCTGCACACCCGGGCCCGAGTTCCAGGGTGACCGCGTTGGTGTCGTACAGGTACGGGATCCGGTCGACGCCGTCGGACAGGGCCTCGACAACCTGAAGCGTCCGGGTCCGGGCCAGCTTGCGCTCAGCGTCGGCGTAGACATGGTCGTGCAGGGAGACGGTCTGGTGCCGCCGCGGGCCCAGGACTCCGGCCACCTCGGCCGCTGCGCGGGAGCGCATCGCCCGGGGGCCGGCCAGGACGGTGATCCGGCCGGCGCCCCGCCAGAGCCGCCAGAGCCGCTCTTGCTCCTGGCTGGAGAACCCGAACGCGTCCACGAACAGCACCAGCGTGGAACGGCTCAGCAGGCGGCCGGACAGCGCCCGGCCCACGGTGTCCTTGAGCTGATGGGCGAGCACATCGGAATGGCCGGCCGCACGGGGTGATGCCCACAGATGCTGCGCCAGCACGTCGGCCACGGCGAGGTGATTGATCGCACCGGGCCGGGCCCGCTGCGCGTGAGATTCCCAGAGCTGGCGGTACCGGCCGGGACGCAAGAGTAATTCGCGCAGGTAGCGTCCAGCGGCTTCACGGCCCGCCGCGAGCTGTGGCTCAGTCACTACATTGTTCTATCTGCTCTTTGCGAACTTAGTGCGATGTACGCGGTCTAGCCTACGGTGCAGATCTCGCCGGGAGGGGATGTTCGGGCTACGGGCGAGACGGCGACAGGGGACCGGGGGGACGGGCCCGCCGTCGGCATGCCCGTCCCTTCCGGTGGTTCGTATTAGCCCGGGATGACCTCTTGGCCCCGCCATCCGCTGCGCTCGGCAGGACACGCCTGCGCGCACCTCCCCTCGCCGGCATATAGGCGCTGGCTCGGGTAGCGCACGCCTGCGGCGCTCTTCTCCGCCTCGCGAATACGATGCGGTTAGAAGAGGATCGAGGTCAGGGTGGCCTGTTCGGTGAAGCCGACTTTGCGGTAGACGGCGCGGGCCGGGACATTGAAGTCGTTGACGTAGAGCGACACCACCGGCGCGATGGATCGGAGCGCCTCCTGTACCACCGCGGCCATCCCAGCCACGGCGAGTCCCTGGCCCCGGAGTTCCGGCCGCACCCAGACCCCCTGGACCTGGCAGGCGCGCGGGGTGACGGCCCCGATCTCGGCCTTGAACATCACCCGGCCGTCCTCGATCCGGGCGAACGCCCGCCCGAGCGCGATCAGCTCCGCGACCCGGGCCCGGTATGCCGCCCCTCCATCCGCCCCGAGCGGGGACACACCGACTTCCTCCGTGAACATGGCCACCGAGGCCGGCAACAGCACATCGAGCTCGCTAGGCCGCACCCGGCGCAGGTTCGGGTCGGCGGCCACCTGCGGCGGCCCGGAGATCGCCATGACCGGCTGCGCTTCCCGGATCTCCCGGGGCCGGCCCCAGTAGGGGCGGAGCAGTTCCCACATCTGAGCCACGGCCTCCGCCGGGCCCACGATGGACGAGCAGCGCCTGCCCTGGAGCCGGGCTCGCCCGGCAAAGGCGGTCGCGGCAGCCGGCGTCGCCCCGACCGGGACCAGGTTGGCCCCGGCGTAACAGGCCGAGGTGAGCTTTCCGCCTGGCGTGTAACCCCACATCTGGCCGCCGAGCCGCACCGGATCGAGACCCGCTTCATGAACCCGGGAACTGACGAAAACGTTCACAACCGGGTCGCGGTCGCACAACTCGAGCACGTCGTCGCGATCGCGGTCGTTGAGCAGGCGCAACGATGAGGACCGCGACGCCTTAGTGCGCAGCACCCTCCCAGGGTATCGGTCCGTCATCAGGAGCGCGCCCCAAGGCGGGTCAGCTGGTTGGCGAGGGCGGCGGCAGGGCCGGGCAGGTGGCGTTGACCAGGCCCGGACGGCTGGGCAGGGCGCCGGTGGCCAGGTAACGGTTCAGGTACCCGTCGACGCAGGCATTGGGCGGCTGGGTGAGGGACTGGCCGTGATTCCCGCCGCCCACCACGACCACCATCCGGGCGCTCGGCAGCCGCCGGTGCGCGGCCTGCGCCCCGGCGTAGGGGGTGGCCGCGTCCAGCGTGCCCTGGAGCATCAGGATGCCCGGCAGGCCGGTCCCCCCGATCTGCAGCGGCTGCGCGGGCCCGCGCACCGGCCAGAAGGCACAGGCGGCATTGAACCAGGCGTTGTCCCAGGCCTGGAACGGGGCCGTCCGGTACACCCGGCGGGTGTCGGAGTCCCACTTGGCCCAGTTCCGCGGCCAGTTCACGTCACTGCACTCCACCGCGTTGTACACCGCGAACCCGTTCTCGTTCTGGACACCCTCCTGCTGGTACTGGCTGACGATCTGGCCGGTGGCGCCGCTGTGCAGGTACGCGGCCAGGGCCGCGGCCAGGCCGGGCCACAGCGCGTTGCTGTACCCGCCCTGCACGAACGTGTCGTCGAAGTCGTCCGCGCCGATCCGGCCGTTCACCGGGTGGGCCTGGAGCCGGGACCGGGCGCGGTACCAGGCCTGGTCCACCGCGGCGCGGGTGCTGCCCAGCCCGTAGGTGGCGTGGTGCGCCGCGACCCAGGAGAAGAAGGCCTCCATCCGCCCCTCGAACGCGTAGTCCTGGGCGATGTTGTCGCCGTACCACGCCCCGGTCGGGTCCACCGTGCTGTCCAGGACCATGCGGCGCAGATGGTGCGGGAACAGCGTGGCGTACACCTGGCCGAGGTACGTCCCGTAGGAGTAGGCGAAGTAACTGATCTTGGGGGCGCCGAGCGCGGCCCGGATCGAGTCCATGTCCCGGGCCGCGTCCGCCGACGTCATGTGCGGCAGCAGCCAGCCGTAGCGCTTCTCGCAGTCCGCCGCGTAGCTCTTGGCCCGGTTGATGAGGGTCTGCTCCGCCGCGGCACTGGCCGGGATGTAGTCCGGCCGTGCCCGGGACAGGAACGAGGGGTCGCAGGTCAGGGCGGGCGTGCTGGAACCCACCCCGCGCGGGTCGAAGCCGATGATGTTGTAGTCGGCGGCTACCTTCGGGCTGAGCCCGGCCGCGACGGCCGCCGCGAGGCTGAGGCCGCTGCCGCCCGGGCCGCCCGGGTTGACCAGCAGGTCGCCCTGCTGCTGGCTGGGCGGCGCTTGGGCCGGTACCCGGGACAGGGCCAGGGTGATCTTCCGGCCACCGGGATGGGTGTAGTCGAGCGGCACCGTGAGGCGGGTGCACTGCAGGCTGCCGCCCCCGACGGCGCAGGAGTGCCAGCGCAAGGGCGGCGTACTGGCCCCGGAGGCTGGCGTTGATGCGGCCGGGGCCGCGGATGAAGCGGTCGTGGCCCCACCGGGCGACGTGCAGCCCGCCACCGCGAGAAGGGCAGCGCCGACCAGAGCCGCGGCCGCCAGCCAGGCCGGGCGGGCAGGGCGCGGCGGTCTCATCCTGGCGGTCCGGTTCATCCGGCGGCGGGTTGCCATGACAGTCATCTTGCCCGATGGGCCGGCCGGTCAGGCCAGCAGAGCCGGTCCGGGGCCGGCCCGGCCGCACGGGCGCACGGGCATGGCGTGGACCAGGCCGGCCGGGGGCCCCTTCGGGTCAGGCTGGCCGCTGCCGCTGCTGCTCGGCCAGGGCCCGCCGGTACTCCTCGATGACGATGTCGTTCAGTTCCTGGACCGAGGTGTCCTTGGCGAGCTTGTCGAAGGTGATCTCGCCGTGCTGAAGCAGGTTGATCCGGTCGCAGACCTCGAGGGCCTGGCCGTAGTTGTGCATGATCATGATGATCGAGACCTGACCCTGGCGCTTGAGGTCCTTGATCAGTTCCAGGATCATCGCCCCTTCCTTGGCCCCCATCGCCGCCAGCGGCTCGTCCAGCAGCAGCACCTTGGCGTTGGAGGTCACCGCCCGGGCGACCGCGATGGCCTGCCGCTGGCCTCCGGACAGCTTGGCCACCTCGGCCTCCACTGACGGGATGTTCACCCCGATCCGGTCCAGCTGCTCCTTGGCGGTGCGCCGCATGCTCCGGTTGGACAGCAGCGTAAAGCGGGTCCGCTCCCGGTTCAGGAACATATTGTGATAAACGGTGAGCTCGTTGATCAGCGCCAGGTCCTGATAGACGGTGTCGATGCCGAGCGACCGGGCGTGGTCCACCGACTTGAGGCTGATCTCCTGGCCCTCCAGCACGATCCGGCCTGAGGTCGGCGGCTGGAAACCGCACATGATCTTGATCAGCGTGGACTTACCCGCGCCGTTGTCACCCAGCAGCCCGAGCACCTCGCCCTGGCCCAAATGGAGGTTTACGTCATGCAGCGCGCGCACCGCGCCGAATCGCTTGCTGATGTGCTCGACCCGGAGCGCATCCCCGCTTCCGTCAGCCGCCACGGTGGGCGTGGGTTCTGCGGTCATCAGTTCCTCCCTGCTGCCCGCAGCCGGGCCAGTCGGACGTTGACGATCATTGCGAGGAGGATGGCGGCGCCCAGGATGATGTCCAGCGGGTTGGCGCTGATCCCGGCGACGTTGAGCCCGTTGAGCAGCGTGGCCAGGACGATCGAGCCCAGGAAGGCGCCGATAATGGTGCCCTGCCCGCCCAGCATCGCCGTGCCGCCGATGACCGCGGCGGTCACCGCGTAGAACATGGGCTGGAAGCCGCCCGCGCTCGGGTCGATGGTGTGGGTGTAGAAGGCGTTCTGCAGGCCGACCAGCGCGCCCAGCGTTGAGCACAGCATGAAGTTGCCGTACTTGATCCGGCCGGTCTTGATACCGGACTCCCGGGCCCCCAGCTGATTCCCGCCGGTGGCGACCGTGTACAGGCCCCACTTGGTCCGGTTCAGCACCACGTAGAAGATCGCGGTGAGTGCGATGGCCCAGATGAACTGGGACCACGGCGCCTCGCCGATCCAGCGCCCCAGGCCCTCCGAGGAGGTGGGAACGTTGGCCGGGTAGGCGTGTGAGGTGGTCAGCGTGAGGCCGAGGAGGATGAAGCCGGTGCCCAGCGTGGTGATGAACGAGGGCAGCCCCATGGTGACGGTGAGGAAGCCGTTGAGCGAGCCGATCACCAGGCCGAACAGCAGCGAGATGATGATCGCCGCCAGGGCCGGCACGTGGTAGAAGTCGATCAGGTAGTGCATCAGGAACGGCGCGAACGTGTAGACGAAGCCGACGGACAGGTCGATCTCGCCGCAGATCAGCAGGAACACCTCACCGATCGCGATGATCATGATCGGCGCCGCGGTCTCCGACAGGAGGTTGGACATGTTCGTCTGGCTGACGAACGTCGAGTTGTACTTGATGCCGAAGTAGAGCAGCAGCACCGCCGCCACCACGAAGACCGTCGCCTCGCGCTGCCGGGCCAGCAGGTTCAGCGCGCTGCGCATCGGGCCCGGACCTCCCGAACCCTGCCCCCCGGGGGGCGATACGGCCTGCGGGCTGCGCTCGGTGATCTCACTCATATCGACTCCCGTTCCCTCCACTCACCACGTCAACCGGCGGCAGGACAGGCTGGCCGTTAGTAGCCAGTCTGCCCCGCCGCCGGTCATGCCTGCCAGTGCCCCGGATATGCCGATATCAGGTGCTGGTGGTGGCGAGAGGGTTGCTGATCGCACCGGACGGGCGCGGGATGTAGTGCTGCGCGGCGGTCGAGCCCTGGAACCGGCTGCTCTTCGTGAACGGCGCCGCGTTGGACTTGGTGATGAACGTCAGGCCGGTGTCGGTGTCGGACGGGGTGACCGTGCCGCCGGACAGGTTGTACAGGTAGAAGTACATGGCCGGCAGGAAACCCTGCAGGTAGGGGTCCTGGTAGATGGTGAAGTCGGTCTTGCCGCCCTGGATGTTGGACAGCGTGGTCGGCGTGGTGTCGAACCCGCCGTTCGGGACCTTCAGGCCGCTCGAGGACAGCGCCTGGCCCAGGAGTTCGGTCGAGCCCGCGTCGACCGCGAACGCGCCCTTGATCGACTTATGCCCGGCCAGGAACGCCTTCTCCGCGGAGAGCTCGGCTCCGGTCGCTGCCCCGGTCGCGACTTCGTGCACGGTGTAGCTGCTGCCGAGCACGGACACCGCGCCGTCGTAGCGGGGCTGGATGTTGCCGGAGCCGGGCGTGGCGATGAAAATGGCGATCTCGCCACCGCCCGGGATCAGCGACTTGATCTTCTGGCCCAGCTGCTGGCCGGAGATGTACAGCGCCTGGCCGACATACGCCAGCCGGTTGGTGCCGATGACCGGGACGCCCTTCTTGACCAGACCATCGGCGTTGTAGCTGAGCACCGGGATGCCCGCGTTCATCGCGTTCTTGACCGGAGTGGTGAACGAGGTGGCGTCAATCCCCGCGTAAGCGATCCCGGCCGCCTTGGCGGAGATTGCGCTGTTGAAGTAGCTCACCATCTCCGACGCCAGCGAGTTCTGCGAGCCGCCCCATTTCGGGGTGGGCAGGCCGAGGAGCGCGGCCGCGTCCTGGAAGCCGTACTGGGTGGGCACGAAGAACGGATTCGTGGTGACGTGGTTGACGTACCAGAACTGCCAGGCCGGGGTCTTCGGAAAGTTCCCGACCGCCCCCTTGGCCGCGGCGCTGCTGGTGCTGCTCGACGAGCAGGCGGCGAGCAGGCCGGCGGCGGCCGCCGAGGCACTGACGATCCCAGCGCTGCTGAGCAGGCGCCGGCGGGTCGGGCCGTCCTTCATGTTGAGGGTCTCGATGGCCTCGTCGACCTTGGGATCGATGTTCATCTATCTACCTCCAGGAGAAGTTCCTCGATGCTCGGTGGGCCGCCACAGCGCGGCGCGCCGGGGGAAGCGGATGGGTGGCCCGCCCCCCGGGGGCCGGCCCGCGGAAGCTGCCGCGGATCCGGGGCAGCCTCGCGACGCAGGACAGGTCTCGGACGCTGGGAGCACCACGGTCCCTGGCGCCCCGCGGGCTCCGCTGGATGGCGGGACCCAGGAACGAGCCTGGGCCGCCTTCGCTGCATCGCCTGTCCTCGAATCGTGGTCGTGTTCCGAGGCTGGGCGGCCGCAGAGCTCCGGTGCTCAGCCACATCAGGGCACCCGGATGGCCTACCGCACCCCCAGGTTAGCGCTCTCAATCCGGGTCAAGATCGGGAACGACGCGCCCCTTGTTGGAGCCTTAAGCTAAATCACACAGACTCGATCGTCAACGCACAAGATATAAAGATCCGGTTCCGGCGTCATCACAGGTCGGCTGCGCACACCGTCGGTCCCGCCCCCAGGGGTAAGGAAGGTCCAGGGATGCTCGCCAGACACCGTCAATCGCTGATCCTGGAGGACATCCGGCGGGCCGGGAGTGCCCGGGTCAGCGATCTCACCCAGCGCCTCGGCGTGTCGGACATGACGATCCGCCGTGACCTGGAGGCGCTCGCCCGGGCCGGGCTGATCGAGAAGGTGCACGGCGGGGCGGTGCTGCCCGGCTCGCCCAGCAGCCACGAGCCTGGCTTCGAGGCCAAGTCGGTGCTGGAAAAGCCGCAGAAGGAGGCCATCGCCCGGGCCGCCGCGGAGCTGGTCACGCCCGGCACCGCGATCGCGCTGTCCGCGGGGACCACCACCTTTGCCCTGGCCCAGCAGCTGCTGGACGTGGCCGGGCTGACGATCGTGACGAACTCGGTCCGGGTGGCGAGCATCTTCGGGGCACCGCAGGCCAGTGGCCCATTCGGCGCCACCCCGCAGGTCGTGCTCACCGGAGGGATCCGCACCCCCTCGGACGCGCTGGTCGGCCCGATCGCGGACATCGCGATCCGATCCCTGCACGTGGACCTGCTCTTCCTGGGCTGTCATGGCATCGACCCGGTCGCCGGCCTGACCACGCCGAACCTCGCGGAAGCGGAGACCAACCGGGCCTTCGTGCAGGCCGCGCGGCGGGTCACGGTGGTCGCGGACCATACGAAGTGGGGCATCGTCGGGCTGAGTTCCTTTGCCGGGCTGGACGAGGTGGACACGTTCATCACCGACACCCTGCTCCATGAGGAGGCCCGGACCATGCTCCGCGAGCGGGTGGGCGAGCTGGTCCTGGCGGACACCCAGCCCGACGGCCAGGTTGGCTAGGGGAGATGGCCAGCCGGGCCCGCAGAGGTAGCTGGGAGCGGCGGCTGGCGCTCCGCCCCGAAGTCGGCCGACCGGCTGACCGCCGCCCACTCGGCCGCCTCCGCCGCGCGCGCCTCGGCGGATTCCCCGGCGATGCGGAGCGCGTCCGAGCCCAGCAGCAGCCGGAGCGGCGGCTCGTCCAGCCGGGCGATCCCGGTGATGATCCTCGCGGCGCGGGCTGGGTCGCCCGGCTGCTGGCCGTCCGCCGCCCGCCGGTAGCGGTTCATCTCCCCCACGGTCGTCTCGTAGTCCCCGCTGACCGGCAGGATGCGCATGGACGAGCCACCCCAGTCGGTGCGGAACGCCCCGGGCTCGACGATGGTGACCTTGATGCCCAGCGGCCGGACCTCGTTGCTGAGCACCTCGGAAAACCCCTCCACGGCGTACTTGGCCGTCTGGTAGCCGCCCATCCCGGGGGTACCGCCGACCCGGCCCCCGATCGATGAGACCTGGATGACGTGACCCGAGCGCTGGGCGCGGAGAACCGGCAGGGCGGCCCTGGTCATGTTGACCACGCCGAACAGATTGGTCTCCAGCTGGGCGCGGAACTCCTCGTCCGGCACGTCCTCGATGGCCGCGGATGTGGCGTAGCCGGCGTTGTTCACGACCACGTCGAGGCGCCCGAATCCGCCCACCGCCGCCTGGACCGCCTCGCGGGCCGCGGCCGGGTCGGTCACGTCGAGCGCCACGGGCCGGATCCGGGCACCGTAGCGCGCCACAAGATCGTCGAGCTGGTCCGGCCGGCGTGCCCCGGCGACCGCGCTGTCGCCGTCATCCAGGACGGCCTGGATGAGCTCCCGCCCGAGGCCCCGGGAGCTGCCGGTGATGAGCCAGGTCCTGGCCATTGGTGCCTCCTGCGCCGCGTTGTTAACTGACTAGTTGGATATCTCTATCGAAGCGCAGGGCCCGGCCGTATGTCAACTGACTAGTTAGTTGCTAGTCTGGGCCGGTGGCACGTGACGCGAACCGGACCAGGCGGCGGCTGCTGGCCGCCGCGACCGAGGAGTTCGCGGCCTTCGGGATCGCGGGGGCCCGGATCGACCGCATCGCCGCGGCCGCGGGCTGCAACAAGGCGATGATCTACGCCTACTTCGGCAGCAAGGACCAGCTCTTCGGGGCGGTTTTCACGGCCCACGTCGCCGGTTACCTGGAGCAGGTGCCGTTCGACGCGGGCGACCTGCCCGGCTATGCCGGGCGCTTGTTCGACTACTTCGAGGACGATCCGGCCGCGCTGCGGCTGTCGATCTGGTACCGGCTGGAGCGCCCGCCGGGAGAGTCACTGCAGGCCGTGGTCGAGGTCAACCAGGCCCGCCTGGACCAGCTGGGGCAGGCCCAGCGGGCCGGGCTGCTGACCGCCCGCTACGACCCGGTCGAGCTGCTCGCACTGGTCCAGTCGGTGTCGACCTCATGGGCGTCGATGAATCCCGAGTTCGGCCAGGCCGCGCCGGACCGCGGCCGCCGCCGCGCCACGGTGGTGGACGCGGTGGCGCGGCTGGCCGCCGGTTAGCCCCCCGGCCGGGTGCTTGCGGGCCACCGGTTAGCTGATCATCAGGAGACGCTGACCTCGGGCGCGGCGGGCGGCACATCGCCGGCCATGGTCTCGGCGAGCTTCATGGCCTCCTCGATGAGGGTCTCCACGATCTGTGACTCCGGCACGGTCTTGATGACCTCACCCTTGACGAAGATCTGCCCCTTGCCGTTGCCGGACGCAACTCCCAGGTCCGCTTCGCGCGCCTCGCCGGGGCCGTTGACGACGCAGCCCATCACCGCCACGCGCAGCGGCACCTCCAGGCCTTCGAGGCCCGCGGTGACCTGGTCCGCCAGGGTGTACACGTTGACCTGGGCCCGGCCGCAGGAGGGGCAGGACACGATCTCCAGGCCGCGGTCGCGCAGGCCGAGCGACTCCAGGATCGCGTTGCCTACCTTGACCTCCTCGACCGGGGGCGCAGACAGCGACACCCGGATGGTGTCCCCGATCCCCTCGGCGAGCAGCGCGCCGAACGCGGCGGCGGACTTGACCGTCCCCTGGAAGGCCGGCCCGGCCTCGGTCACCCCAAGGTGCAGCGGGTAGTCGCAGGCCTGGGCCAGTTGCCGGTACGCGGCGATCATGACGACCGGGTCGTGGTGCTTCACGGAGATCTTGATGTCGGTGAAGCCGTGCTCCTCGAACAGCGAGCACTCCCACAGCGCCGACTCCACCAGGGCGGCGGCGGTGGCCCGGCCATGCTTGGCCAGCAGGCGCTTGTCCAGCGAGCCCGCGTTCACGCCGATCCTGATCGGGATCTCGGCCGCCGATGCCGCCCGGGCGATCTCCGCGACCTTGTCGTCGAACGCCTTGATGTTGCCGGGGTTGACCCGGACCGCGCCGCAGCCCGCATCGATGGCGGCGAACACGTACTTGGGCTGGAAGTGAATGTCCGCGATCACCGGGATCTGCGACTTGCGGGCAATTTCCGGCAGCGCGTCGGCGTCGTCCTGCGACGGCACCGCGACCCGGACGATCTGGCAGCCGGACGCGGTCAGCTCCGCGATCTGCTGCAGTGTGGCGTTCACGTCGGCGGTCACCGTGGTGCACATCGACTGCACCGACACGGGCGCACCGCCGCCCACCGGGACCGCGTGCTTCCCCTTGCCCACCATGATCTGGCGCGACTTCCGCCGCGGCGCCAGGGGCTCAACCGCGGGCTGTGGCATGCCTAGATCAATACTCATGATCCTTTATCCCTCACTGTGTCCTGGTCAAAGGGTGACTTAGCCGAAGGGTCGCGTTATCCAGATATCTGCGTTCACGTCCGCACCACTTGCACCAACCACCGCCCCGGGCAAGACCATCCCCGGGCGGGCCACTGGTCCGCATCACCCTCACTGGGGTATGTGGACCGGATTCACGAGGTCCGCCATGATCAGCAGCAGGCCGAAGCCGACCAGCAGGGCGAACACCCCGACACTGAGCGGGAGAAGCTTACGCATATCCACCAGTCCCGGGTCGGGCCGGCGGCGGAGCCGGGCGATCGCGGACCGGATCTGCTCGTAGATGACCACAGCCAGGTGGCCGCCGTCCAGCGGGAGCAACGGCAGCAGGTTGAACAGGCCAACGAAGATGTTCAGCGAGATCACGATGAGCAGCACGATCGAGACCTTGGTCTGCCAGCCGACATTGGCCGCGAACGCCTGGCCGGTGTACTCCCCCGCGCCGACCACGCTGGTCACGTTGCCGCCCGCGGTGCTGCTCCGGTTCTTGGCGAATAGTTCGGGAATGGCCTTCGGGATGCTGCCGAGGGCCTTGACCGAGCCGACCACGACCTGGCCGAATTCCGAGCCCGCGTAGGTGACCGCACGGATCGGGTTCACCGTCGCGTACAGCACCGCCGGGGAGACGCCGAGGTAGGAACCCTTGCGCCCGGTGACCACGGCCATCGAGGGGTGCAGGGTCAGCTGGTGGCCGTTCCGGAGCACGGTGACGTTCACCGGGCTGCCCGGCTTCTGCGCCCGGATCGCCGCCCCCAGCTGATTCCAGGTGTGCACGCGCGTGCCCCCGAGCGCGACGATCTTGTCACCGGAGCGGAGCCCGGCCTTGACCGCTGGGGACGCGGGATTGGACTTGGTGCAGCTGGTCGCGGTGATGCTGGTCGGCACGCAGGGGTCGATGGCCCCGATCGTTGAGGAGTTGGTGTTGGACAGGCCGATCCCCGCGGCCAGGATGAACAGCAGCACGAAGGCCAGCGCGAAGTGCATGAACGACCCGGCGGCCAGCACGATTATCCGCTGCCAGCCCGGCTGCCTGCGGAAGGAGCGCGCCTCGTCCTCGGGATCCACGTCCTCCAGGGCCGTCATGCCGACGATCTTGACGAATCCGCCCGCGGGGATGGCCTTGATGCCGTACTCGGTCTCGCCCCGGACCCGGGACCACAGGGTCTGGCCGAAACCCACGAAGAACTGGGTGACTTTCATCCGGAACTTCTTCGCCGTGGCGAAGTGCCCCGCCTCGTGCAGCATGATCGAGAAGAGGAGGGCGAAGATGAAGATGATCCAGCCGAGCAGGGTCATCCGGCCGACTCCCCCTCTCGGCGTGTCCCGCTGCGGGCCTCACGCACGCCGTCTCGTCCTTCGCCAGTCAGTTCCTGGGCCCGGATCCGCGCCCAGCGATCCGCGGCGAGCACGGCCTCCAGGGTGACCGCGTCCCGGGCCGCGCTCTCATGCTCAGAGACTACCTTCGCCACCGTGTCCACGATTCGGGGGAACGCGATCCGGCCCGCCCGGAATGCCTCGACGCAGATCTCGTTGGCCGCGTTGTAGACGGCTGGCGCGGTGCCGCCGGTACGGCCCGCCTCCCGGGCCAGCCCGACGGCCGGGAATGCCTCATGGTCCAGCGGCTGGAAGGTCCAGCTGTGCGCGCGGCCCCAGTCGAGAGCAGGTCCCGCGTCGGGGACCCGGTCCGGCCAGGCCATCCCCAGCGCGATCGGGATCCGCATGTCCGGCGGGCTGGCCTGGGCGATGGTCGCGCCGTCGGTGAACTCGACCATGGAGTGGATGACCGACTGCGGGTGCACCACCACCTCGATCCGGTCGAACCCGATGCCGAACAGCAGGTGCGCCTCGATCAGCTCCAGGCCCTTGTTGACCAGCGTCGCCGAGTTGATCGTGATGACCGGCCCCATGTCCCAGTTCGGGTGGGCCAGGGCCTGGGCCGGGGTCACGTGCTCGAGCTCGTCCTTGCCGCGGCCGAGGAAAGGGCCGCCGCTGGCCGTCAGCACCAGGCGGCCCACCTCGCTGGCGCGGCCGCCGCGCAGGCACTGGGCGATGGCCGAATGCTCGGAATCGACGGGCACGATCTGGCCCGGGGCCGCCTTGCCCGCGACCAGCGGGCCGCCGACGATCAGGGACTCCTTGTTGGCCAGCGCCAGCGTCCGGCCGGCCTCCAGGGCGGCCAGCGTGGCGGCCAGGCCGACCGATCCGGTGACGGCGTTCAGCACGACGTCACAGGGCCACGTGGCGGCCTCCGCCACCGCGTCCGGGCCCGCCAGGACCTTGGGCAGCGGGCGGGCATGACCGGTCCCGGACGCCTGGGCCCGCAGCGCCTCGCGAACGTCGCCCGCGGCGTCCTCCCGGGCCACGGCGACCACCTCGGCCCCGAACTCAAGAGCCTGGGCCGCCAGCAGGCCGGGCTGGCCCCCGCCCGCGGCCAGCCCGGCCAGCCGGAACCGGCCGGGATTACGCCGCATGATGTCCGCGGCCTGGGTCCCGATCGAGCCGGTCGAGCCGAGCAGGACGATGTCACGGACCGGGCCGCCGGGCCCGGGCTGCGCAGTTTCCATGCCGCCCATTGTCCGCCATCCCGGCCCGGCCAGCCGCCGGACCCACCACCTAGCAACCCGGCCAGTCATCCGGCCGGCACGGAGCCAGCCGCCCAGCTGGCTAGCCTGCCGCGGACACCCGGGCCTGCGGCTCCCAGTCGGGCCGCAACGGCATGCCTGCCTGGCCCTCGCTGCCCAGCCGGACGCCGAGTATCTGGTGCAGCTGGACGACGTTGCGCTCGAACCCGAGCCGAGAGCCGGCCATGTAGAGCCGCCACACCCGGGCGGTGCCCTCGCCAACTTCGGCCACCGCCTCGTCCCAGTGCTCGTCGAGGTTGGCGCACCAGCCAGTCAGGGTCTTCGCGTAGTGCTCGCGCAGGTTCTCCTCGTGCCGCACCTCGAAGCCGGTGTCGTGGATGAGCGACAGCAGGTAGCCCGGCCCTTCCAGCTCACCGTCGGGAAACACGTAGCGGTTGATGAAACCGCCGACCACGCGGCCGGGGCGCTGGTTGTCCGGCCGGGTGATGCAGTGGTTCAGCAGCCGTCCCTCGGGCCGCAGCTTGCCGTGCAGGAAGGCGAAGTAGCCGGGCAGCTGGGCCCGGCCGATGTGCTCGGTCAGCCCGATCGAGCTGACCGCGTCGAACTCCCCCTCGGGCACGTCGCGGTAGTCGAGGTGGCGGACCTCGGCCAGACCCCCCAGGCCCTCCTTCTCGATGGCCTGCTGCGCCCAGGCGGCCTGCTGCGCGGAAAGGGTCACGCCGAGCGCCTTGACGCCGTACTCCCGGGCGGCATGCCGGACCATGCCTCCCCAGCCGCAGCCCACATCGAGCAGCCGCATCCCGGGGCGCAGGGCCAGCTTCCGGGCCACCAGATCGTGCTTGTAGGCCTGGGCCTCTTCCAGGGACGCGTCGGGGCGCGGGTAACAGGCACAGGTATAGGCCATCGACGGGCCGAGCACCCACTCGTAGAACGTGTTGGACACGTCGTAGTGGTGCGAGATGGCCGTGGCATCGCGCTTCTTGGAGTGCAGCCGCCCGGCGATCCAGCGGCGGCTCACCCTGACCTCCTGCGGCGGCGGCGGTATCCGGGGCAGCAGCAGCCTCGGGCCGCCCAGCTCCTGCAGCAGCCGGAGCCGCTCGGGAAGGTCGATGTGCACCTGCTGGGCCCGGAGCATCCGGGACAGGGCGTCGTACATGTTGCCCTCTACGTCGAGGTGCCCGGACACGTACGCGCGGGCCAGGCCAAGCGCGCCGGGCGCCTGGGCCAGGTAGGACACCGCCACCGGGGAACGCACGGTGATCCGCACCGCGGCGTCCTCGACGCCCGCCCGGCTCCCGTCGTAGGCGCGGAACTCCACGGGGGCGTCGGGGCCCGCCACCTTCTCGAACACGTCGGCTAGCGCCATTCCTGCCTTCCCTCCTGCTGCGGCCCTGCGTGCCGCGTCCGGCTTCACTCAGGTGCTGCTGACCGCGTCCGGTTCCGGGTGCGGGGCTTACTGGCCGCGCACGCACTTCTCATACAGGCCGGCTAGCCGGCCACCGCCGTCGTATCTCTGCTTGAGCGCGGAGTAGGCGGGCCCGTTGTAGCTCGCCCAGAACTGCTCCTCGGTGTAGTAGGACGTCGAGTACAGGCCCTTGTGCCCGCCCAGCGCGGCCACCTCGTCCTCCACCAGCCGGTTGTGGTAGCCGTCCGTGCGCCCCGGCGGGAGCGCGACCGTCCCCCAGAAGCCGAAGTTCACGTACACCTCACCGGGGGCCAGCGGGTAGAGGGGCCAGGCCTGGTCGCTGCGCAGCCGGAGCGGGCACAGCCAGACCGGGCTCATGCCGACGTCCGCCGTGAAGGACCGGAGGAAGTCGGCGCCCCGGCCGACCGGGATCTCGACGTCCTGGATGACCGCCTCACGCGGCGGCTGCCCGCGCCGCTCGGCCAGCTTGTCCGACAGGCCGTGACGCCGGTCGAAAGCGACCAGCGACCGGTACACGTCGGACCGCCGGTAGCGGCGCGGCCAGAGCTTGCGGATCGCCGGGTTCTGCACGCCGAACGGCCGGGAGCACCAGAACCAGTCCGTGTCCCAGCGCCACAGGTAGTCCCGGACCGTGAGGAAATCCTCCCGGGGCCCGCGCAGCGACTGGTAGAAGATCTGGCTGCCGGTGTAGTCGCTGGTCCACGGGGCCACGTCGCTGAACGCCGCCACGGTGAGGTAGATCTCATCCAGGCTGAACATGGCGCCGTCCAGGAAATCCGCCTGGTGGCCCTCGTAGCTGCCCTCGGCGGCGATCTTCGCGACAGCCTCCATGCAGGCCTCCGGGTCGCGGAAGCGGAAGTGCCGCAGGTGCACGAACGGTGCCACCGGCTCCAGCTCGATCGTGAGCGACAGGGCGTAGCCCAGGGTGCCGTAGGAGTTCGGAAATCCGCGGAACAGGTCCGCGTGCTCGTTGTCCGCGGTCGCCGTGATCACCTGGCCGTCCCCGGTGAGGATCTCCATTGCCAACACTGACTCATGCGGCATGCCCAGGCGCAGCGAGGTGGACTCGATACCCAGGCCGGTGACCGCGCCACCCAGGGTGATCGTCTTCAGCTGGGGCACCACCAACGGCATCAGGCCGTGCGGCAGCGTCGCGTCGACCAGGTCCTCATAGGTGGTCATGCCGCCCACGACGGCGGTACGGGACCGGGGGTCCACGTGCAGCACCTGGCTGAACGCGGAGACGTCCAGCTCGGCAGCCCGGGACCCGGCCGTCTGGTCGCGGAAGCGGAACAGGTTGGAGGTGCGCTTGGCCAGTCTGACCTTCGCGCCCGGAGGGACCGCGGCGTAGGCCCGCTGAATCCTGGCCACCGCGGCCTCGTGCGCCTGCCGTACCCCGGCAGGCAAGGCCGGCGCGGTACTGGCGGGGGGCTCCGTCACGCTGACGGGATCTACATCGACGGAGCCATCACGATTACTCTGTGGCCCCGATCCGCTACTGCTAGAGTCAGTCACTCTGCCTCTCCTTGCTCAAGGCCGGCCCGGCCCCGAGGTGGAGGCGAGCGCAGCGGGCTCATGTGGGCAAGTTCCCGGCCGACTCCGGCGAACGGCGGGGGAAGTTTACCTTGCGGTAGGTCTGCCGTTGAACCTCCGCCCGCGTCCCGCCACCCAGCTTCCATGCATCCCCGCCGAGCCCGCCCGCCGTACGGCAGCGCCGGGCGGCCCTGCGCCGGCCGCTAGCGGGACGGCTGCTTGCGCGGGCCCTTCCGCCCGTGTCCTGCCTTGATCCCGCCGCCCGCCGGGTCCGGCGCGCCGGATTCGGCCAGGTCATAGCTGGCGGCGACCTGCTCGGGCGTCATCGGGACCCGGGCGGCCGAGGGCGGCACCCCGGCGTCCATGATGCCGCGCAGCAACTGGGCCAGCGAGTACCCCGGGTCCGCGGCCAGCGCCCGGTCGATCGCGATGTTGGCCAGCGCACCTTCGCCGGACTGCCACGCGGTGAAGGCGAGCAGCGACGCGGGGGCGGGGAGATAGGCCGGGGCGGCGCGGCGGACCACATCAGTCCACAGGCGCAGGTGCGCGGCCCGGTACCCCGGGTCCATCCGCGACCACGCGTCGTCCCGGACCGCGAGGTGGGCCAGGACGACCGTGAGCCAGGCCACCGGCTCGTCGGCCAGCAGCCAGCGGCCGGCCCGGTACGTGCCGATGGCCTCCTGGACGGCACGCCGACCCGCGTCCACCAGCAACTGGTCCGGGCGGCCCGCGCCCGGGCCGGACGCCTGCGCGATCAGGTCCGCGGCGCGTTCCCGGGCCCGGCGGGTCGCCTGCTCCATGGACCGGGCCGCGGCCCCGGTAACCGGGGCGAGGGTGCCGGCCAGCGCCGCCCGGTCCGGGTACGCGACCAGGCCGGCCACGGTCATCGCGGCCGCCGCGGGATTCGCCTGGACGTCGAACGGCACCCCGTCCGCGGGACAGCACTCGGGGTTCTCGCAGAGGTAGGACCAATAGCGGCCGTTCTCGACCCGCATGAGCTCGTGTAACCGCAGCCCGGCCTGGCGGACGGCAGCCGCAAGCGCGTCCGCGACGGGGGTGACCAGGGCGCCCGGGCCGTAGCCCACGCCGATCACGCTGCTGAGCCGGCGGTGCCGGAGCACCTCGGCGGCGTGCTCGGCGATGTCCGCCGCGTGGACGGGGTCGGGGGGATCAGGAAGGTCGTAGCGGAAGGCCAGCTGGACCCGGGCCCGTGGCCGGCCGACCCCCATCACGACGAGGCTCTTGCCGGGATGGAAGCCGAGCAGGTGCGGCACGACGGCCAGGACGTCAGCCGGTGAACTGACCCGCACCCGGGGCTGACGGGAGAACGCGCTGGAACCTGAGACCGAAGGTGTGTTGTTCATGACATCAGGCTGCTGGGCGCGACCATCCGGGAGCCAGTACAGAATGACGTTCTGTGGATAATGCGGCACGTCACACGGGAAGTTCGCACATGTGTCCACCACAGGCAAACTCGCCTTGACAAATGGCGCGGCCTGCGTCATGCATGGAGGAGGCCGCCGGGCGAGAGGTGCGTTTTCCGGTGCGCAGGACTATGGGCACATGAGCGGACGAGAGGGCGCCTTAGCGATAGGCTGACCCGGACATTACGGACCTGGGCGGCGCCTGGCGCGCTCCAGCGAACTCATTTACTGGAGGTAGCCATGCGCCTAGGCTCGGCCCTACTCGTGATCTGGCTGGTCATCGGGGCTATCGCTGGAGCTCAGCGGCACTATTACAGCGGCTCCCTCTCGAGCTGCACAAAGGCCAGCACCATCGTGGTGACGATTCTGGCCGGCCCGCTGAACTACGTCGGGGTGAATCCCAAGGTCGCGTGCCACGTACCCCAGCCCAGCGGAAGCTGACTGCTGCCCCGGTGACCCGGGACGGCCGGGCCGGCCTGGGTGCTCAGGGCCCGGCCGGGACTGGCCAGTGCCCGGCCGGAACGTGCTCAGTGCCCGGCGAGGCCGTGTGAGCGCCGGCCGGAACTGGTCAGCGCGGGGCCGGGAAGTACTTGTCGATGAAGCCGTTCCGGAACTTGCCGTCCGGGTCATAGCGGCCCAGCAGATCCTGGAAGCCGGCTGACCGCGGGTACAGGGCCCGCACTACGTGCGGGGGCATGCCGAACACCTTGGCCCAGTGCGGTCGGGCACCCAGCGGCGTGAGCAGGTGCTCCATCGCGGCGATCACCGGGGTCACCGCGGCCATGTCCTTAATCCAGGTGAAGTGCAGGGCCACCGTGTCCCGCTGGTAACTCGGGCTCAGCCACAGGTCATCCGGGGCCACGGTGCGGATCTCGGCGATCTGCACGACCGGGGCCAGGTAGCTGGCCAGGCTGCCCAGGGCGTCGAACGCGCCCGCCGCCATCTGCCGGGGTACAAGGTATTCCGACTGCAGCTCCTGCCCGCTGCTGGGAGTGAACTCCGCCCGGAAATGCGGCAGCCGCTCGTGCCAGGGCCCTGGTACGCCCAGCTGCTCGGTGGCATGGACCGGGTTCCCGCCGGGGATCGGGTGGACCTGCCGGTCAGCCAGCGTCGCGTCCATCCACCGCGAGGCCGGCCGCCATGCATCCCGTTCGTCGTCGCGGACCTTGAGCCAGAGCTGGCCGTGCCGGTCACCCTGCCAGTTCGTGAACACGCTGACGCTGTACGCGCTGCTGAAGATCTCATCGAAGTGGCTGTGCAGCATGGCCGTGGGCAAGCCCTCGTAGACGTACTGCCGGATGCTGAACGCCGGGACGAGGTCCAGGGTCAGCGCGGTGACCAGGCCGAGGGAGCCGAGCCCGACCACACTCCCGCGGAACTCCTCACCTCCGGTGTCGCGGCGAAGGGTGCGCACGCCGCCGTCGGCGGTGATCAGCTCCAGGCCCGACACGATCGTGGCCAGGTTCCCGTGGGCGTCCCCCGAACCGTGGGTCGCGGTGGCGACCGCCCCGGCCACCGACAGGTGCGGCAGCGAGGCCAGGCTGGGCAGGGCGAAGCCAGCCGTGTCGAGCCGCCCGGCGAGTTCGCCGAAGCGGACCCCGCCCGCCACGGTGACCGCGGCCCGGCCCGGCTCGATGTCGATGACCGCAGGCAGGTCCGCGAGCGAGATCAGCACCCCGGGGGTGTCGGCGATGCGGTTGAACGAGTGGCCGGTACCGACCGCCCGCACCCGGCCGGGTGCGGCCACCAGCTCCCGGGCTTCGCTGACGCTGCGGGGCCGGGCCACGCGGGCGGCCCGGTAGACGACATTGCCGGCCCAGTTGGTCTCGCGCGCAGTCATAGCACTCACTCTCCGCCTCGCCGGCCGCCTCGCCGGCCATCCCGGGGGCGGCCAACGAACCCTCGGCCCCCGGCGAGGGCAGTCCGCCAGCCGTCGGCGCCGGACCGGGTGACATATTACGTGGCAGCGCCTTTCCGGGCCGGGTGGCCCCGGCCCGGACCCGTCGTTGATCTGGAGGACTCCGTTGATCTGGAGGACAGGCATGCCCGACCGGCCAGCCGAGCCCGGCCCCGCCCGTTCCGCCGCCCCGCGGGGTCTTCCGCCCGGTGCCGCCGCGGCGGCTGATGAGGTCGTAAGCAGGTACCAGCGCGGTGAGGGCCAGCCCGGCATCGCGTACGGGATCGTGGCCGGCGGGGCCCTGGCGCACGAGGGCGGCGTGGGGCAGCGCTGGCTTGGCGGGCCGCCCCCGGACGCGGACACCGTGTTCCGCATCGCCTCCATGACCAAGAGCTTCACCGCGTCGGCGCTCCTGGCCCTGCGCGACGCGGGCCTGCTCCGGCTGGACGATCCGGTCACCGACTTCGTCCCGGAACTGCGCGGCCAGCCCGGGGTGACGGACGACTCACCGGCCGTCTCGCTGCGGCACCTGCTCACGATGACTGCGGGCTTCCCGACCGACGACCCGTGGGGTGACCGGCAGCAGGGCACCCCCCTGCCCGAATTCGCGGCGATCCTGGCCCGGGGCGTGCGCTCGGCCTGGGCGCCGGGCACCCGTTTCGAGTACTCCAACCTCGGCTACGCGGTGCTGGGGCGGGTTATCTCAGCCGTGGCCCAGGCGGAGTACCCGGACTTCGTCCGGGCCCGGGTGGTCAACCCGCTCCGGTTGACCCGGACCGGGTTCGAGGCCGCGGAGTTCGACCCCGAGGGGCTGGCCCGCGGCTACGCCCGCGGCGCGGAGGGCTGGACCGAGCTCACCCCGGACCCCCTCGGTGCCTTCGCCCCGATGGGCGGGGTGTTCAGCTCGGTCCGGGATCTGGCCCGCTGGGTGGATGGCTTCGCCTCGGCCTTCCCGCCGGGCGGGGAGCGGGGCGGCGATCCCCACCCGCTGGCGCCGGCCACCCGGCGCGAGATGCAGCAGCCCGCCGTCACCATGCCCCAGGCGCAGCTGCGGTTCCCGGGCGATCCTTCCGCGGCGAGCCAGCACGGGTACGGGTTCGGGTTGTTCACCGAGGAGACCAGCGCGTCGGGCCGGCTGGTCTACCACAGCGGCGGCTACCCGGGCTTCGGCAGTCATATGCGCTGGCACCCGGAGACCGGCCTCGGCGTGATCGTGCTGGCCAACAGCACCTACGCGGGCGCATCGGTGCTGGCCGCGAGGCTGATGGAGGATGTGCTGCAGGCCGCCGCGGCCGAGGACGAGACGCTCGCAGGCGGAGCGGGGCGGCGGGCGGTCCAGGGCCCGGCGCCCGCGCCCGGCGGGCCCTGGCCGGAAACCCTGCGGGCCCAGGAGGTGGTCAGCCAGCTGCTGATCCGCTGGGACGACCGGGTGGCGGAGCAGCTGTTCGCGGAGAACGTCGCCCTGGACGTGCCGCTGGACCGGCGCCGCGCGAAGATCGCCCGGATGTGGGAACGCCTCGGGGCCCCGGCCCCCGCTACCCATGACCCCGGCCCACAAGGCACCGCCGTCCATGACCCCGGCACCCAGGACGCCGGGGTACCGGACCGCATCGCGCCGCGGCCGCCGGAGTTCGACTCCCCCGCGCACTGCCGCTGGTGGCTCCGCGGCGTGCGTGGCGAGGCCCAGGTGGAGATCCAGCTCAACCCCGAGAACCCGCCCCGGGTCCAGTCCCTGATGCTCACCGTGCCGCCCGCCGCCGACTCGCCGCTCTGGCGGCAGACCCAGGCTCTGATCGACCTGCTCAACGCGTCGCCGGCGGATGGGGTGCGTCCCTGGCCCGCGGAGCTGCCTGTGTCTGGCCTGGTCAACACGGGCCTGCTGCTCCGCCAGCTGCGGATGGCCAGCGCCTGGGCGGGACCATGCCGGCCCGGTACGTTCTGCGGCGGCAACGGGCAGACCAGCACCGTCGTGCAGCTCGACGGGGAGTACGCCGGGCTCACCCTGGCCGTCGAGCTGGATCCGGGCCAGAAGGTGCTGCGCCGGGCGGAGATCAGCCCCCGCGGCTAATGACGGCCGGGGCACGCCTTAGCCCCGCTCGGGCTGCTGGCTCTCCAGGAAACGGTCCACCAGGCCGCGAATCACGGTGGCCATCGAGAAGCCGTGCCCCGCGCACCAGGCCCGCAGCCGGGCGTGCTGCTCCGCCGAGAACCGGACCGGCACCATCTGCTGGGCCGGTGACGAGGAACTGCGGACCAGATCGGCCACCACCATGGCCCCCCATTCGCGGGTCTGGGTCTGGATCCCGGCCTGCGCGCCGACCGCCCAGCCGAGCCGCCGGGCCAGCGGGCCCGGCACCCCCGCCGGGGAGGGCCGCAGCCCGGTGCGCAGCAACCACGCGTACACCCGGTCGCGGTCCGCCGCAGGCAACTGCCCGACGGCCTGGACAAGCAGCCGGGCGGCGTCGACATCCTCGGCGTCGGCCGGGGAGTCCGCCGGGATGAACGGCCCGAGCTGGTCCGGGGGGACGGGCGCCCGGGAAAGCCCGGATGGCTCAGGAAGTCCCAGTGGCTCAGGCGGGCCGGCCGGCTCAGGCGGGCCGGACGGTTCCGGAGGACCAGGCGGCTCGGGCGGGCCGGACGGTCCCGGAGGACCGGGCGGCTCGGGCGGACCGGCAGGCTCAGGAGGGCCAGGCTGAGCAGGGTCGGGCCGATCGGACGGGTCCGGGGGGATGTCAGTCATCGGTGACTCCGGGATGCGGTCGAGAAGAGTGATATCGCTCTTCGATATCACTCTAGGCTCACAACGGCCAGTACCGGACCAGGGAGCGGTCCGTACCTCGAGGACCCCCGGACGTCCCCTAGAGGACGGCACCGAGCAGGGCGTCCACGGTGTCCCGGACCAGCGCCGCCGCCGGACGCCGCCCCGGCGCCGGGCCGGCCCGGCGCCGCGAGCACGTCGTCCGCCCAAGCGTCCACGACCGCCAGGCCCCCCGGGGCGTCGAGGTCGTCGGCGAGCCGCTCCCGCACGCCGGCCAGCACGGCCTCCGCGGCGGGCAGGGACGTGGCCGAGGCTTCCCGCACCGCCTCCCGCCACCGGGCCAGCCGGTCCGCCGCGGCGGACAGGCCCGCGGCGGTCCAGTCCCAGTCCTGCCGGTAATGGTGCGCCAGGATGGCCAGCCGGACGGCCATGGGGTCGTGCCCATCACCCAGCAGGCGGGACACGAAGACCAGGTTGCCCAGCGACTTGGACATCTTCTCGCCATCCAGCCGGACCATCCCGGCGTGCGCGTATCGCCGTGCGAACGCGTCCGGCTCGAGCGCCACCCGGGCGTGCGAGGCGCTCATCTCGTGGTGCGGGAAGATCAGGTCGGTGCCGCCCGCCTGGACGTCGAACCTGGTGCCCAGGTACTCGGTGGAGATCGCCGCGCACTCCACGTGCCAGCCGGGCCGCCCCTGGCCGAACCGGGACCCCCAGGCGGGCTCGTTCGGCCGGGCCGCCAGCCAGACCAGCGCGTCCAGCGCGTCCTTCTTGCCGGGGCGGCCGGGATCGCCGCCGCGCTCCGCGAACAGTTCCAGCATCTCGTCCCGGTCCAGCCCGGACACCGAGCCGAACGCCTCGTCGCTGGCCCGGGCGAAGTACTCATCGCCGTCCACGTCGTACAGGGCGCCCCGCTCGGCGAGGCGGCCCGCGAAGCGCTCGATGACGCCCAGGGCCTCGACCGCGCCGACCAGCCGGGTGGGCGGAAGCACCCGCAGCGCCGCCATGTCTGCGCGGTAGCGCTCGATCTCCCGGTCGGCCAGCCCGCGCCAGTCCTCGCCGTCCCGGGCCGCCCGCTCCAGCAGCGGGTCGTCCACGTCCGTGACGTTCTGCACGTAGGTCACGTGATGGCCCGCGTCACGCCAGGCCCGCACCAGCAGGTCCCAGGCCATGAACGTGGCTGCGTGCCCGATATGGGTGGCGTCGTACGGGGTGATCCCGCACGCGTACAGCGTGGCGTCAGGACCCGGCGCGGCGACGGCCAGCTTGCCGGACGCCGTGTCGAAAATCCGGGGCTCAGGGCCGCGCCCCGGCAAGTCAGGAACGCTTACGCCACGCCAGGAGTCCATGAGCGCAGGCTATCGCTGCGGGCCGCCGGCGCCGGCAGGGTGGCCTGCAGGGACGGCCAGCTCAGCGCCTGTGACGCCTGCTCGAACGCGTAGGCCAGGCCGATCAGTGCGGGCTCGCTCCACGCCGGGCCCAGGAACGACAGCCCCACCGGCAGCCCGCTGACCTGGCCCGCCGGGACGGTGATCGCCGGGTACCCGGCCACCGCGGACGGCCCCGAGGTGTGGAACACCCCGTTGTCGCCCAGCACGTAGTCGGTCAGCCCGGCCGGGTTCGCGGTCAGCGTGACGATGGCATCGAGCCGGCGGCTGGCCAGCGGGCCGTCCAGCGCCTCCCGGGCCCGGCCGGTCGCCTCGGCCCGCGCGGCCTGCGCGGCCGGGTCGGCCGGGTCCCCGCTGGTGGCCTCGGCCTGGAGGAAGATTTCCTGGCCGAAGTGAGCGAGGACGGCAGAACCGTTGCGGATATTGAAGTCGATGAGTTCCGCGAGTGACCGCGGCGCAGGGCCGGGCAGTGCGCGCAGGTACCCGTTGATCTCGCGCTTGAATTCATGCAGCAACGAAGACCATTCGGGGTCGCCGATTCCCGCCGCGCCGGGGAGTTCCACGGGGTCGAGCACGGTCGCGCCGAGGTCCCGCAGCACGGCCAGGGCCCGGTCGAGGACCGCCAAGATCGTGTCGCCCGCCTCGTGGCAGCCGTCCCGCCACACGCCGAGCCGGGCTCCGGCCAGCGCACCAGCGTCGAGGAAGGCCGTGTAGTCGGCGGGCCGGCCTTCCGCGGCGGCGGTCACCGGGTCCTCGGGGTCGGGGCCGGCCAGCACGCCGAGCAGGGCCGCCGCCTCGGCGACGGTCCGGGTCATGGGACCCGCCGTGTCCTGGGCCGCCGAGATGGGCACGATCCCGCGGCGGCTGACCAGGCCCAGCGTGGGCTTGATGCCGACCACGCCGCACGCGCTCGCCGGGGCCACGATCGACCCGTCGGTCTCGGTGCCGACCGCCATCGGGGCCAGCCCGGCGGCCACGGCCACGCCCGATCCGGAGCTGGACCCGGACGGGTTGCGGTCCAGCGCGTGCGGGTTCGCGGCCTGGCCGCCCAGCGTGCTCCAGCCGCTGGTCGAGCGGTAGGAGCGGAAGTTGGCCCACTCCGACAGGTTCGCCTTGCCGAGGATCACCGCGCCCGCCTCGCGCAGCCGGGTGACCAGGAACGCGTCGCCGCGGTCCGCAGTGCCGCCCAGTGCGGGCGAGCCCGCGGTGGCGGGCATGCCGCGGACGTCGATGTTGTCCTTGATCAGGACCGGGACGCCGTGCAGCGGACTGCGCGGGCCCGCGGGGTCCTGATCACGGGCGGCGGCCTCGTCGAGGGCGTCCGGGCTGACCGTGATGACCGCGCCGAGCGCCGGGTTGAGCTCGGCGATCCGGTCCAGGGACCTGGTGGTCCGGTCGGCGGAGGACGGGGTCCCGGCGGCCGCGTGAGCCCCGGTTCCGGGCGCGCCGGCCCCGACCGCTCCGTCCCCAGGTGAAGGGACCCCGGGCGCGGCGGCGGGCTCGGACATGGTGGCAGGATAGCCGGGTGCAGATGACCATGGGCGATCTTGAGGTGGTCCCGGCCCTCGACCGGCCGGACCTGCTGGCCCCCGCCGTGGCCAGCGCGCTGACGTCGCTGGCCGGAACGCTGGCGGGCGACTCCACCGGTGTCGCGGAAATCGACCCGGAGCTGGCCGACACCGCCGCGTTCTGTGAGCGCTACGGCGTGGACCTGGCCGAGTCGGCCAACTGCGTGGTGATCAGCGGGCGGCGCGGGGGCGAGACGAGGTTCGCGGCGTGCATGGTGCTGGCCACCACCCGGGCCGACGTCAACGGCACGGCCCGCCGCGAGCTGGACGTGCGCAAGGCGTCGTTCGCGCCGATGGACGTGGCCGTAGCGGAAACCGGGATGGAATACGGCGGCATCACCCCGGTCGGCCTGCCAGCGGACTGGCCCATCCTGGTCAACGCCCGGGTGGCCGCGGCCCCGGCGGTGGTGATCGGCAGCGGCCTGCGGCGCTCCAAGCTGGTGCTGCCCGGCGCGGCGGTCGCGCACCTGCCCGGGGCCCTGGTCATCCCCAGCCTGGCCCGCTGAGCCCGCGGGGCCCCCGGGCGCCCGGGGACCGGGGCGCGGGGCGCGGGCATCCGTCGGCTACGGGAGCCAGGAGACGTGACCGTGCAGGAGCGCGTAGCCGACGAACGCGCCGGTGTCGATGAGGGCGTGCGTGATGATGAACGGGGTGACCCGCTTCCAGCGCAGGTAGAGCAGCGCGAAGATCACGCCCATCACGGCGTTGCCGAGGAATCCGCCGAAGCCCTGGTACAGGTGATAGGAGCCGCGGACCACGGCGCTGATGGCGACCGCCCGGGCCGGTGACAAGCCGAGCTGATCGAGGCGGCGGAGCAGGTAGCCGATGACGAGGATCTCTTCCAGGATCCCGTCCCGCGCCGCCTGCAAGATCAGCACCGGGATGCGCCACCACACGTCGGGCAGGTTCTCCGGGACCACGTTCAGGGCCAGGCCGAGCTTGTAGGCGGCGAGGTAGAGGCCGAGCCCGGAGCCGCCGATGAGCGCGGCCAGGACGGCGCCCTTGGCGAGGTCCCGGCCGGGTTCACGGGCGTCGAGGCCCATCGCGGCGGACGGGGTCGTGCCTTCCCGGACCAGCAGGTAGCAGACCAGCGCCACGGGAGCCAGGCCGATGGCCAGGTTGGCCAGCTGCAGTACGAGGTCCAGCAGCGGACGGCCGGGCGCGAGGGAGCCGACGATCAGGGCGTGCTGCTTGCTGAGCGACTTGTTGACCGTGAGGGACGCGATCAGGTCGATGATCGCGAAGACCGCGCTGCCGCCCAGGGAGAGCGCGAAGACGATGACGATCTCCCAGACCAGGAGCCGCCGGGTCAGCTGGGCGGCCCCCGTCTCCTCCTGGACTTGCGCCACGTGAGGACTCTAGCCGCCGTCAGCCAGTGCGCCGCGCCACCCCGGCGCGGCGTTAGGGCGGCCGGTCCTTCCGCACCCCGTCCCCACCGTTCCCCGCCCACCCGTCCCCACCGTTCCCCGCCCACCCGTCCCCGCCCGGCCCCTAGCCCGGCACTCCACTTCCCTCGCGATATCCCTTTGCCCCACCAGCCCCTCCAGCCACACCCTCGTTGGCAACCCCCGGCACTTTTCACGCCGGTCGTGCGCCCCGGTGGGTGATTTATGGGGATCCGGGCGCACCACCGGCGTGAAAAGTCGGAGTGATCATGAATGGTCCCGGGTGACGGACGGGCCTGAGTGGAGTTGATCATGAGCAGGGCGGGCGGGAAGGAGGGCCAGCCGGCCGATAAGGCCGGAGCCGGGCCGGCCCGGCGGGGCCGGGCCGGCTGGGCCGGCCGCAGCCGGGCCGGCGGGAGCCGGGCGACCGGAGCCGGGCGGGGCCGAGCCGGCTGGATAGATGCGCCAGCCGCCGTGTCGCGCAGGAACACGGCGGCTGACGGCCACTGCCCGCGGGGCCAGGCCTCGCACCGTGGCCTGGCGTTACCGCGGAAAAACGGCCTGGTCCTAGACCAGCAAATCGTCGAATTCGCCCCGCTTCACGCCCTCGATCAGAGCGGCGATCTCAGCATGGGTGTAGATGAGGGCGGGGCCTTCAGGGTTGCGTGAGTTCCGCACGGCGTACTCGCCTCCGGTGAGGCGGGCCAGCTCAACGCAGGTCCCCTGTGAGTTGCTGATGCTGCTCTTACGCCAGTGCGCATCAACCAAGTCAGTGGCAGGCATTCCGTTGTATGTGTTCATCTATCGGCTTCCTCAAGCATTCCGCTCAGGATTTTTGTGGTCTGTTCAGGCGACTCGCTCTCGACACTGAGGCGCTCCATGACCTCCGTGTACCGTTCCACGTCGTCGCGCTTGTCCAAGTAGAGAGAACTCGTCAGCTGCTCCACATAAACCACGTCCGGAAGGTCGACCTCCGGGAACCGGAGAATCGTGAACGCACCACCTTCAGCCGCGTGGCCACCCGAGCTGAATGGCACTACCTGGAGTGTGATGTTGGGTTCTTTGGTCATCTCGATCAGCCGCTCGAGTTGGGCCCGCATCACCTCCCCGCCACCAATCGGCCGCCGAAGCGCCGCTTCATCCACCACGGCCCACAGCCGCGGAGCACCGGCTTTGCTGAGCAATTCCTGGCGGGCGATGCGCAGGCTCACCCGGCGCTCGACCTCCTCGCCGGACGCACCAGGCTGGCCGAGAGCTACAACCGCCCGCGCGTAGTCCGCCGTCTGGAGCAGGCCCGGGATGAACTGCACCTCGTAGAGCCTGATGAGTGCCGCGGCTTCCTCCAGGCCCACGTACACCTGGAACCAGTCCGGCAGAACATCCCCGTATTTATGCCACCAGCCAGGCGAATTGGCCTCTCTGGCGAGAGACACAAGGGTGACTCGCTCGGTCTCATCGCTGACCCCGTACATCTCCAGCAAATCGACGACGTCGCGCTCTTTGAAGCCGACTCGCCCGAGCTCCATGCGGCTTATTTTGGAACCGGATGCGCGGATCGCGTATCCGGCTTCCTCCCGGGTGATCCCCCTGGCCTCGCGCAGCCCCCGCAGCTGAGAACCGAGCAGGATGCGGAGCACTGTCGGACCGCTTCCCGGCTGAACTGAGATCACGTCATCCCCCCTGGATTTGGTCTCAGGAATCCGTCCGCAGCTCCTCCCGTTGAGGCCTTCTTACGGCGCACACGCGCGTCCCGCACATTCATCTGCACGTGCATCCGCCCTTGCGCTTGCAAGGTACATACGCGATGATAGCGCTTGCGCGCCACACGCACGACAAGTGCCAGGAGACAGACGGGAACCCGATGACCGCACACCGGGCGGCCTCGCCAGTCAAGACGGAGGTCATGAGCGTGGGCCATGAGTGGCTCCTCTCGATGGGGGAGCCCACCGGGATGCGCTACGTGAACTCGCCACGCCCGCCGGTTCCGATGATGGACGAACTGGCCGCCTCCCAACCGTCTGCGACCTGCGCACTGCGCCCGGTGGCGGAGTCCGTCAAGACCGGCCGTGACTTCACCCGCTCCGTCCTGCGCGACTGGGGGCTCACCGATCTGGCTGACGTGGCCGGCCTTGTCGTCTCGGAACTGGTCACGAACGCGCTGCGGCACGGCGTGCCCGCCGGGCCGCCGGTCTCCGGCGAATGCCCGATCCGGTTGCGGCTGCTGGGCCAGGCCCCGTACGTCATGTGCATGGTCACCGACCCTGGCACCGGCATCCCGGTGCTGCGCGACCCCGGCCCGTGCGCCGAGAACGGTCGCGGGCTGAATGTGGTCGAGTCGTGCTGCGTCCGGTGGGGCTGGCACCTGCTCGACGGCGGCGGCAAAGTGGTCTGGGCGCTGCTGCATCCCGACGCCTGATCCGCCGCCCGGGAGCGGCCCGCCACCAGGACGCCACCGGGACGCCACCAACCCGGTCCGGTAAGGGGCGCTTGAGGCTAGGCACAGGGTGAGACGCGCCGATAAGCTCGGTCCGCTGCCGGCCAGGTGACCCGTGGTTAGCCGTTCGGCACGTCAACCGGGAATCCACCCAGGAGCTGTCATGTACCAGCCGTATCCCACGGGCGGGGCGGAGCCGGAGCCGGCTGTGCCCACGCCGCCACCGCCGGTCCAGAACGCGGTCCGGCTCATGTACGTGGGCGCCGCGATCAGCGCGATCAGCCTGATCGTGACCCTGACGACCATTAGCAGCCTGCGGGCCGCGATCCACAAAGCGAGCCCCACGCTCTCCGCGAGCAAACTGCATTCGGCGGAGACCGCCGCGATCGTGCTCGCCATTGTCTTCGGGCTGATCGGGATCGGGCTGTGGATCTGGATGGCCAGGACGAATCAGGCTGGGAAGAACTGGGCGCGGATCACCGCCACCGTGTTCTTCGGGCTGGACACGCTGTCGCTGCTGGTCAGCTTCCGCCAGGCCGAGCCCGCGCTGAGCCGGGTGGTCTCCCTGCTGGTCTGGCTGGCCGGGCTGGGCGCGGTGGTCCTGCTGTGGCAGAAGGTATCGAGCGCCTACTTCGCCTCCCGCTCCCGCCCCGCCTCCCGGTAGCCGGCCCGTCCAGCCGGCCCCGCCCAGCCAGCCCGCCAGCCAGCCCGGCTCAGCCGTTCATGGCCTGGGCCTGGGCGGGCACGGCGGTATCCGGGCCCAGGGCGGCCGGCAGCGTCGCGCTGAGCTGCTTCCAGGCCAGCTCCGCCCCGGCCGCCAGGCAGCCGTGCACCACGACGTCACTGCCCAGCGCGCTGACCCGCACCTCCGGCATGACCGGGGCGATCTGCCCGAGTTCCCGGGTGACCGCGTCGGCGAAGCCGGGGGCCTGGCCGACCCCGCCGCCGAGCACGATCAGGGCCGGGTCGACGATGGTCACCACGCAGCAGAGCACCCGGGCCACCAGCTCGGCTTCCCCGGCCACGACGGCGGCGGCCCGCTCGTCCCCGGCGGCGGCCGCCGCGAACACCCGGCGCGCGGAGACCTGGCCCCGCATGCCGGCGCGCCGCGCGGCGCGGACCACGGCCGGGGCGGAGGCCGCCGCTTCCAGCGGTCCCCGGCGCCGGGCGTCCCCGGGGTCGGCGCCCTGGCCGCCGCTGATCGGCAGGTAGGCGATCTCCCCGGCCACGCCGTGCATGCCCCGGTGCAGGCGGCCGCCGACCACCAGCCCCATGCCGATCCCGCTGCCGACCGAGACGAACGCGAAGCTGTCCGCGTCCCGGCCATGCCCGTGGGTGCGCTCGGCCAGGGCCGCGGCGTCCACGTCGTTCTCGACCACCAGCGACTGGCCGAACGCCGCGCGCAGCTCGGCCAGGACCGCGGGCCGATCCCAGCCGGGCAGCCCGCCGGTCAGGGCCATGGAGTTGCGCCGTGGGTCGTAGACACCGGGACTGCCGATCACGGCCTGGGTGACGGCCTGCCGCGGGACCCCGGCGTGGGCACACAGCTCGTCGGCCAGCCGGATGAGCTCGCCGACCCGGCCGTGCACGCTGGACGCCCGGGAGGGGATCGCCGAGGCCGACAGGATGCCGCCGGCCAGGTCGGCGAGGGCACCCCGCACGTATTTGTGCCCGATGTCGAGGCCCAGCACGTACCCCGCTTCCGGGCGGACCTCGTAGAGCCGGGCGGACCGCCCGGGCACCCCGGTCCGCTGCCCGGCCTCGCGCACCAGGCCGGCCCGCTCGAGTGCGGCCAGCGCCAGCGAGACGGTCGGCTTGGACAGCCCCGACTGCCGGGCCAGGTCCGCGCGGGAGAGGGGGCCCACGTCCCGGATGTGGCCAAGCAGCAGCTGCTCGTTCATGGCCCGGATGAGCGGGGGGCGCGCCGCCGACAGCGAGCCGGCCACGCCGGGCGTTGCGCCATCCAGCCCGCCGGCCGACATCACTGTCACTGCCACCTCCCGCACCATCGTCCCGCACCATCGTCCCGCATCACTGCGAAAAACCCGTCGGCCGTCCGGCACCACGGCAAGACCGTCCGGCACACGGCAAGACCAACCGGCACACGGCAAGAATGGTCCGGCCGCACCACAGGAACTGCCCCGCCGGCACGGCGGGGCCAACCAGAATCCGGCCGGGCTGACCCGCCCGGCAGCCCTCGGGTGGTGCCCCGGACGGGTGGCCGGACGAACTTCGCAGAGCGGGCTTGTGGCCCCTAGATAGTTAGGATACTGTCCTAACAATCTTCCGCAAGACCCTCGTATCGGCTGAGTTATCCCAGGCAGGCGCCATGCTCCGGTCTCCCGTCATTCTCGGGCTCGACTTCGGCGGCACGAAGATCGCCGTCGCGGTCTGCAGTCTGGACGGGACCCGGCTGGGCTCGGCCACGGTGGCCAGCGGCGGCGAACTCGGCGCCCGGGCCAGCTTCGGCCGGGGCGTGCAGGCCGCCCGCGATTTGCTGGACCGCGCGGCACCCGGTGCCACCCTCGCCGCCGTGGGCGTCGCGACGTTCGGGATCCCGTTCGAGGACCGGGTGGACCTGGCCCCCGCCATCCACGGCTGGGGTGACCTTCCGCTCGGCCGCGAACTGCGCGCCGCGTTCCCCGGCACGGCGATCCGGATGGCCACCGACGCCAAGGCGGCGGCCCAGGCCGAGGTGCGCTGGGGCGCGCTGGCCGGTTATGACCCGGCCATCTACCTGAACCTGGGCACCGGGCTGTCCACCGCGCTGGTCATCGGCGGCCAGGTCGTGGTAGGCGCCGATGGCGCCGCCGGCGAGATCGGCTATAACCTGCGCGCCCTGTCTGATGTGGGCCTCCCGCTCGGCGCCCGGGTACCGCTGGAGGACATGATCAGCGGCCAGGCCCTGGCCCGGCGGGCGCCCGAGTCGATGGCGGCCGCCGACGTCTTCGGCGCGGCCGCCGCCGAGCCGGGACTGAACCGCCTGGTCAGCGACTTCGTCACCGAACTGGCCTTTCACGTGGTCAACCTGGCGATCAGCGTGAACCCGGCCCGGATCGCGGTGGGCGGCGGCCTGGTCCAGTCCTGGGAGCGGCTGCGGCCCGGCCTGGAGCAGGCGCTGCGGGCGGGCACCCCGTTCCCGCCCGAACTTGTCGCCGCCCGCTTCCCCGCCGACGCCCCACTGATCGGCGCGGTGGCCCTGGCCGCGGACGCCGCCGGGGCGGACATCAGCCTCGACGGCCTGGCGGGCGGAGCAGAGACCGCCCCCGAAGCAGGCACCGCCACCCAAGCGGACAGCGCGACCCAAACAAGCAGCACCGCTACCCAAGCAGGCACTGCCACCCAGGCAGGCACTGCCACCCAGGCAGGTAGAGCCCCCACCGCAGGCAACGCTCACGCAGATAACGCCCGGACGGACTCCGCCCGGGCAGATGGCGCCATCGACGGCGCCCCGGTAACCCAACCTTCGCATTCACTCACCGAAAGGCTTCAGTCATGAGACGCCTCAAGGCAATCGGGGCCCTCGTCGCGGTCGGCGTCCTCGCGGCCGCCTGCAGCGCCGGCAAGGGCGGTGGCAGTGGCAACAGCGGCGGCGGCACGACCAAGGCAACGAACGCCGTCACCATCTCCAACGAGAACGGCGCCCTCTGGACCTGCAACTTCAGCCCGTTCAACGGGTCGGACACCCTGCTGTCGGTGGGGTTCGTCTACGAGCCACTGGTCTACGTCAACGCGCTGCAGAACGGCAAGACCACACCCATGCTGGCGACCTCCTGGAAGTGGGGGTCAGGGAACACCTCGCTGACGTTCACCATCCGCAACGGCGTCAAGTTCAGCGACGGGACCCCGATGACGGCCGCGGATGTGGTGTACACGTTCAACCTGATCAAGAAGAACCCGGCCCTGGACCTGACCGGGGACTGGGCGGTGCTGTCCAGCGTGACCCAGTCCGGCTCCAACCAGGTGGTCATGAAGTTCAAGCACCCGGCCGTGCCGGCCTTCTACTACATCGCCGGACAGACGCCGATCGTCCCGCAGCACGTCTGGTCGAAGGTCGGCAACCCGGTGTCGTTCGCGGACAGCAACCCGGTGGGCACCGGCCCCTACAAGGTGAACCCGTGCACCAAGCAGAACATCACCTACACCGCCAACCCGCACTACTGGCAGCCCGGCCTGCCGAAGGTCAGCAAGGTGCAGTATCCGGCCTTCACCAGCAACAACACGGCCAACGACCAGCTGGCGAACGGCCAGGCGCAGTGGGGTTCGCAGTACATCCCGAGCATCAAGTCGTTCTACACGGCGAAGAGCCCCAACTTCCACTACTGGTTCCCGCCGACCGTGAACGTCTCGCTGGTGCCGAACCTGACGAACTCCTTGCTCAAGAACGTCAAGGTCCGCCAGGCCATGTCGTACGCGATCGACCGGGGGAAGGTCTCCTCGATCGGCGAGTCCGGATATGAGCCGCCCGCGAACCAGTCGGGTATCGTCACGCCGACGTTCTCCAGCTGGCTCGACCAGTCGGTGACCGGCAGGTACAGCTACACCTACAACCCGGCGAAGGCGAAGCAGATCCTGGCCTCGGCCGGGTTCCACATGGGCTCCGACGGCATCATGGTCAATTCGAAGGGCCAGAAGCTGTCCTTCTCCGTCATCAACATCGGCGACTACTCCGACTGGGTCGCCTCGATGCAGGTAGTCGCCCAGGACCTCAAGGCGGTCGGCATCCAGGTGACGCCGGACAACCTGACCAACACCGACTTCACCGCGGCCATCTACACCGGCAAGTACCAGCTCGCCTACTACGACCAGCAGACCTTCGGCCCGAGCCCGTATTACGAGCTGCGGAACTGGCTGGACTCGGCGGGCACCGCCCCGATCGGCAAGACGGCGGCGACCAACTATGAGCGATACATCAACCCGGCCGTGGACAAGCTGTTCACCCAGTACGCGACGTCCACATCGGTGACGCAGCAGCATGCGATCATCGGCCAGGTAGAGCAGGTCATGCTGTCCCAGCTGCCCATCATCCCGGTGGTTCAGGCGGTGGACTGGTACCAGTACAACGACTCGTCGCTCACCGGCTGGCCGACGCCCAGCAACCCCTACGCCCAGCCGGCTGCCTATGCGTATCCGGACATGGAGCAGGTACTGCTGCACCTGCGGTCGAAGTGACCGGGTGCGTGCCCGGGGGCCAGTCCCCCGGGCACGCACCACCCGGTCCTGGGCCCCGCCGGCCCGCCGGGCCGCGGACAGGGCACCGGGGACGAGACCGACGAGACGGATGAGGAGCAGATCATGAGGACGAGGAGACGGGCTTGAGGTTCGCGCTGCGCCGCCTCGGCTTCTTCGTGCTCACGCTGTGGGCGGCGCTGACCCTCAACTTCCTGCTCCCCCGGCTGATGCCGGGGAACCCCGCGCTGGCCATGCTGAGCAAGTTCCATGGGCAGCTCGGCCCCGGCACCCTGCACGCCCTGGAGGTCCTGTTCGGGGTCAACACGCAGAAGGGCCTGATCGCCCAGTACTTCAGCTACCTGCACCAGGTCTTCACCGGCAACTTCGGGCCGTCGCTGGACTTCTACCCGGAGTCGGTCACCTCGGTCATCGGCAGCGCCATCTGGTGGACGCTCGGCCTGGTCGGCATCGTTACGATCCTGGCCTTCCTGCTCGGCACCGGCCTGGGCATCGTGTCCGCCTGGCGGCGCGGCGGGCGGCTGGACAGTGTCGTGCCGCCGGTGTTCGTGATCACCTCCGCGATCCCGTACTTCTGGATGGGCATGGTGCTCGTGCTGATCTTCGGGATCACGCTGGGCTGGCTGCCCACCCAGGGCGGCTACTACGTGTCCACCGACAGCCCCGGCCTTAACCTGACCTTCTTCCAGGACGTGCTCTCGCACGCGGTACTGCCCGCAATCGCGCTGCTGATCACCACGATCGGCACCTGGATCCTGACCATGCGGAACACGATGATCACTACCCTGGCCGAGGACTACGTGCGGATGGCCCGGGCCAAGGGGCTGCCCGGACGGCGGATCATGACTGACTACGCGGCCCGCAACGCGATCCTGCCCAACCTGACCGGCTTCGCCATGTCGCTGGGGTTCGTGGTCAGCGGCGCGATCCTCATCGAGTACGTGTTCAACTACCCGGGGGTCGGCTACCTGCTGCTGCAGGCCGTGCAGGGCGAGGACTACCCGCTGGAGCAGGCCCTGTTCCTGCTCATCACCGTCGCGGTGCTCTTCGCCATCCTGCTCGCCGACATCGCCACCGCACTGCTCGACCCGCGCACGAGGACGGCGGGGTAGCCATGTCCATGCCGATTTCCGGGTTGCCCACCGCCCCCGACGCCCCCGGTCGGCTGGCCGGTACCGAGCCCGGCCCCATGGCCGGCGCCGGGCGGTCGCGGCCGCCGGCCGACCACGCGCTGGCCCGGATGGGCCGTGCGATCCGGCACAACCGCAAGGCGGCCACGGGCACCGTGCTGCTGCTGGTCTTCCTGTTCGCCGCGCTGTTCCCCGGGGTGATCGCGAAGGACAGCCCCAGCGCGGACGCCTACGCCCCGAAACTGGGCGTGTCCAGCGCCCACCTGCTCGGCACGACCGCGTATGGCCAGGACATGTGGGCCCAGCTGGTCTACGGGACCCGCAACGTGATGATCATCGCGTTCGTGGTCGGCCTGGCCGCGACCGGGATCGCGGTCCTGATCGGCGTGGCCGCGGCCTATCTGGGCGGCCTGTGGGACGGCTCGCTGAGCCTGCTCACCGATGTGCTGCTGGTCATCCCGCTGTTCCCGCTGCTGATCATCATCGCCGGGTACGCGCACGGCGGCGGCACGCTGGTGCTCATCCTGGTGATCACGGTGACCAGCTGGTCCTATACCGCCCGGCAGCTGCGCTCGCAGGCGCTGTCGCTGCGGAACCGGGACTTCCTGGAGGCGGCCCGGGTCCGCGGCGAGCGGCGGCTGTACATCATCGTGGTGGAGGTCATCCCCACGATGACCTCGCTGATCGTGGCGGCCTTCCTGACCAACGCGCTGTACGCGGTGCTGTTCGCGTCCAGCCTGCAGTTCATCGGCCTGGGCGACCCGAACACGCAGAGCTGGGGGACGATGCTCTACTGGGCGCAGAACAACGCGGCGCTGCAGACGGGCCAGCCCATGTGGGCGCTCGCCCCGGGTGCCTGCATCGCTGCGCTCGGGGCCGCGTTCGCCCTGCTCAACTACGCCTTCGACGAGATCGGCAACCCCGCGCTGCGGCCGGTGCGAAGGAAGCGGGTGACCCGTGCCTGACCCGATCCTGCAGGTCAGCGGCCTGACCGTGGAGTACGCGATGGAACGCGGCGCGGTCCGCGCGGTCGAGGACGTGAGCTTCGACCTGGGCCCCGGGGAGTTCATCGGCGTGGTCGGCGAGTCCGGCTGCGGCAAGTCGACCCTGCTGTTCGCGATCGCCCAGCTGCTGGCCCCGCCGGCCGAGATCACCGGCGGCAGCGTGACCTTCCAGGGCCGCAGCATGGTCGGGCTGACCGACGCCCAGCTCGCCGCGGTGCGCTGGAAGGACCTGTCCGTCGTCATGCAGAGCGCGATGAACGCGCTCAACCCGGTCAAGTCGATCGGCTCGCAATTCAGGGACGCGATGCGGGCGCACGGCGTGACGTCCAAAGCCGAGATCGCGGAGCGGTCCGCCGAGGTGCTCCGGATGGTCGGCATCGACCCGGTGCACCTCAAGAGCTACCCGCACCAGCTGTCCGGCGGGATGCGCCAGCGATCCATGATCGCGATGGCCATGCTGTTCACCCCGGACCTGGTCATCATGGACGAGCCGACCTCCGCGCTGGACGTGGTGGCGCAGCGCTCGCTGATGGTGCAGATCAAGGACCTGCAGCAGCGGCTCGGCTTCGCGATCATCTTCGTCACTCACGACATGTCCCTGGTCAGCCACTTCTCCGACCGGCTGATGGTGATGTACGCCGGGCAGGTCGCCGAGTTCGGGCCGACCCGGCAGGTCTTCGACGCCCCGCTGCACCCGTACAGCACCGGGCTGCTGGAGGCGTTCCCCTCGATCCGCGGGCCCCGGCTGCCGCTGACCGGCATCCCGGGCGCCCCGCCCGACCTGGCGCGGCCCCCGGCGGGCTGCCGGTTCGCGCCGCGCTGCCCCAAGGTCATGGACCAATGCCGGACCACGCCGCCTGCGCTGTACGAAGCCGGCCCGGTACAGGTCCGCTGTCTCCTGCACAGTCCAGATCAAGACCTCCGCAACGGGACCCCCGCCCCCGGCTCCCCCGCCGACAGCGTGAGCAGCGGGGCCGCCGGCGGCCCCGCGGGGAGCGTGGCCACCGACGAAGGCGGCAGCCATGAGTAACGAGTCAGCCCAGGACGGCGCGGCGCCGCTGCTGCGGACCGAGGGACTCAGCAAGCACTTCAAGATCGGCAACGCGCTGTCCCGCCGCACCCTGCACGCGGTCGATGACGTCAGCCTCGAAATCGGGGAACGGGAGATCGTCGCCCTGGCCGGGGAGAGCGGCAGCGGCAAGAGCACCATCGCCCGCCTCCTGGCCAAGCTGTACAAGCCGACCAGCGGCGATATCTACTTCCAGGGCCAGCCGGTGTCGCAGCTGCGCTCCCGCGCCGACACCCTGAACTACACCGGGCTGGTCCCGATGGTGTTCCAGGACCCGTTCAGCTCCATCAACCCGGTGCTGCGGATCTCGCACGGCGTGCTGCGCGGCCTGAAGCTGCACCGGCCGGAGCTATCCGCCGAGCAGCGGCGCGCGGAGGCGGAACGGGTCTTCGACGTGGTCGGGCTGGCCCCGGCCGCGGAGGTGCTGCAGCGCTACCCGCACGAGCTGAGCGGCGGCCAGCGGCAGCGGGTCGGCTTCGCCCAGGCCCTGGCCCTGAGGCCGAAACTGATCCTGGCTGATGAGCCCGTGTCCATGCTGGACGTGTCGATCCGGATCGGGCTGCTGAACCTGATGGCCCGGCTGCGCGACGAGGAAGGGGTCTCGATCCTGTACATCACCCACGACATCGCCAGCGCACGGTACATCGCGGACCGGCTCATCGTGATGTACGCGGGCCAGATCGCGGAGTCGGGCCCGGTGGAGGAGGTGCTCGCGGCGCCAAAGCACCCCTACACGCAGCTGCTGCTGTCCGCAGTGCCGGATCCGCGGGCCCCGCTGGACGTCACCGCGGAGACCGACCGCGGCGAGCCGCCGCGGGTCATCGACCCGGTCCCGGGATGCCGGTTCCGCTGGCGCTGCCCGCTGGCCATCGAGGAGTGCCACCAGGCCACCCCGGGCCTGGAGGAGCTGGGTCCCCGGCACGCGGCGGCGTGTTTCGTGGCCCAGGCCGGCGCGGAGGTGAAGGCGTTCTGATGGGGATCCGGGTGTTGTGACGTGAAAATCACTGTGGTGGGCGGCGGATCGACGTACACGCCGGAACTGGTCGACGGGGTGGCCCGGCTCACGGGCGCGCTCAAGGTCAGCGAGCTGACCCTGGTCGACCCGGACGAGAGCAGGCTGGCCGCGGTCGGGCCGGTGTCGGCCCGGATCATGCGCGCGTACGGGCACCCGGCCCGGGTCAGCTGGACGACCAGCCTGGACGAGGGAGTCGACGGGGCGGGCGCGGTCCTGCTCCAGCTCCGGGTCGGCGGCCAGGCCGCCCGCCAGCGGGACGAGACCTGGCCGCTGGAATGCGGCTGCGTCGGCCAGGAGACCACCGGCGCGGGCGGGCTGGCCAAGGCGCTGCGCACGGTGCCGATCGTGCTGGACATCGCGGAGCGGGCCCGGCAGCGGGCCGACCCCGGTGCCTGGATCATCGACTTCACCAACCCGGTCGGCATCGTCACCCGCGCCCTGCTGGACGCCGGGCACCGCGCGGTCGGCCTGTGCAACGTGGCGATCGGGTTCCAGCGGCTGTTCGCCCGGCTGCTCGGCACCGACCCGTCCCAGGTCCTGCTGGATCACGTCGGCCTGAACCACCTGACCTGGGAGCGGGCCGTCATGGTGGACGGCACCGACCGGCTGCCCGGGCTGATCGCGGCCCACGACGAGGAGATCGCCTCGCACACCGGGCTGCCCCCGTCGGTCCTGCACGACGTGGGCGCGGTGCCGTCCTATTACCTGCGCTACTTCTGGGCGCACGACGCGGTGGTGGCCGAGGAACGGACCCGCCCGACCCGGGCCGAGGAGGTCGCGGCAATCGAGCGGGAGCTCCTGGTCATGTACGCCGACCCGGGCCTGGACCACAAGCCCGGGCTGCTGTCGGAGCGGGGCGGCGCGTTCTACTCCGAGGCAGCGGTGGCCCTGCTCGCCTCGCTGGCCGGCGACACCGGCGACACCCAGGTGGTCAACGTCCGGAACGCGGGCACGTTCCCGTTCCTGGACGCCGACGCGGTGATCGAGGTGCCCGCGGTGATCGGCGCGGACGGTGCCCGTCCGGTGCTGGCCGCGCCGCTGCCGCCGCTGATGCGCGGGCTGGTGGCGCACGTGTCCGCGTACGAGGAACTGGCCGTGGACGCGGCGCTGCGTGGCGGCCGGGACCGCGTCCGGGCCGCGTTGCTGGCCCATCCCCTGGTCGGCCAGCTCGACCTGGCCGACGGGCTGACCGACCGGCTTCTCGCCGAGAACCGCGACTTCCTGCCCTGGACTGCCAGCCGGTGATGGCCTCGGCTAGCCCAGGGGAACGACCCCCCGCTCCGCTTCCCCGGGGGACTACCCCCGGAACCCCCGGCCCCCGCGAATCGCCGGCTCGGAGAGACCCGCCTCCGGCGGGGCCCGAATTGCCCGCCGTGCTGGCCATCGACGGCGGGAACAGCAAGACCGACATCGCCCTGGTGGCCGCGGACGGGGCGCTGCTCGCCAGCGGCCGCGGCCCGGGCGTGCGCACGTTCCCCACCCCGGAGGTGCTGGCGTCGATCGGCACCGTGATCGGGGCAGCCGCCCTGAGGGCAGGACTGCCGGGCGGGTGGCCGGTGGCAGCGCACACCGTGGCCTGCATGGCCAACGCCGACCTGCCCGAGGAAGAGGAACGCCTGGCCGGCATGATCGCGGCCGCCGGGTGGAGCACGACCACCCAGGTCGCCAACGACACGTTCGCGGTCCTCCGGGCGGGTCTGGACACCCCGGGCGACCACCACTGGGGGGTCGCGGTGACCTGCGGGGCCGGCATCAACTGCGTCGGCGTCGCCCCGGACGGGCGGACCACCGGGTTCCTCGCGCTGGGTGGCATCACCGGCGACTGGGGCGGCGCCTACGGCCTCGGCCGGGCGGCGTTGTGGTGGGCGATCCGCGCCGAGGACGGCCGGGGCCCACAGACTGCGCTGCGCGACGTGGTGGCCGGCCACTTCGGCATGCCCGAGGTCCGTGACGTCGCGGTGGCGATCCACCTGGAGAAGATCGCCGAGGACGACCTGCAGGGCCTGGCGCCGCGGCTGCTGGCCACCGCCCGCGAGGGCGATCAGGTGGCCTGCGACCTGGTCAGCCGCCTGGCCGATGAGATCGTCACGATGGCCGGGACGGTGATCCGCCGGCTCGGCCTGGCCGGGCAGGCGGTCCCGGTCGTGCTGGGCGGAGGCGTGCTCACCGCCCGCGATCCTCAGCTCATCGGCTGGATCACCGAGCGGCTGGCCGGCCAGGCGCCGGGCGCGGAGGTCCGCGTGGTGGAGGTACCGCCGATCGCGGGCGCGGCCCTGCTCGGCCTGGACCGGGCCGACGCCGGCCCGGCCGCCGAGCGCCGTCTCCGCGCCGCCTGCCCCCTGCCGGCTGGCTCCTGAACCGGGGCCGGACCAGCCAGGGCGCCACCGGCGATGGCGGCGCCGGTGACGACGTGAGGGGAGTCCGCCCCGGCCGCCCCGCCTTCCGGGACCGTGTCCCTCCAGTCACACTGGCCCCTCCCGCCCACGTTTCACGCCGACCGTGCGCCGATCGGGCCAAAGAACCCCGGAATGGCGCACGTCCAGCGTGAAACGTCGGCGCTGGCCATGATCAATGACGCGCTGTCACGCACGAAGGGTTAGGGAGGCCCCAGCGTTTCATCCACGGCATCGGGGGCGGACGGTGGCGGGACCGACGCAGGTGGCGGGACCGACGCAGGTGGCGGGACCGACGCAGGTGGCGGGACCGACGCAGGTGGCGGGGCCGACGCAGGTGGCGGGCCGGGGGTGGCGGCCAGGGCGTGGCAGGCGATGGCGGCGGCCGCGACGACGTTGAGGGAGTCCACGCCGGCCGCCATCGCATGCGGGGCCATCTGGATGCACACGCGGCGGTCGGCTTCGTCCATCCAGTGGGAGGACAGCCCGTCGCCCTCGGTACCGAGCAGCAGCGCGACCCGGTCGTCCGGGCGGCTTCCGGGTCCGAGCGCGATACCGATCGGCGTCGCGGACTGGTCCGGGGTCAGCGCGAGCAGCCGGAACCCGGCTCCGCGCAGCTGCGCCAGGCCGCCGTACCAGTCGGTCATCCGCGCGTACGGGATGGCGAAGACCGCGCCCATGGACACCTTCACCGCCCGCCGGTAGAGCGGGTCGGCGCAGCGCGGCGACAAGATCACCGCGTCGGCGCCGAACGCCGCCGCGCAGCGGAAGATGGCCCCCACGTTGCCGTGGTCGACCAGGTCCTCCAGCACCACCACGCGCCGCGCTCCGGCCAGCAGCCCTTCCACGGCGGGGAGTTCGCGCCGGGCCATCGAGGCCAGCGCGCCGCGGTGCACCCGGTACCCGGTGAGCTGGCGGGCGACGTCATCGTCCACCACGTACACCGGGCCGGGGCACTCCTGCGCCAGGCTGCCCAGCCGGGCCAGGCGGCTCGACGTGACCAGCAGGGATCGGGCCGCGAACCCCGCGGCGAGCGCCCGGCGGATGACCTTTTCCCCTTCCGCGACAAACAATCCGTCCCGCGACTCCATGCTGAGGCGCATGGCGGAGTCGGTCAGCGAGACGAAGTCGGCGAGCCGCGGATCGGCCGGGTCGCGTACCTCGATGGGGCCAGCCATGCTGACAGATTACAAACCGGAGAACCGCCTGATCCGTCCCGCATTGCCCCGATAAGGTCGAGGATCGAGGCCGTGGGGAACCACGGATTTCCTGATCGAGGGACGCCGTGAACGCTGGAGTCACTGGGCACCCGGACCGTCGCGACCGGCGCGGGCGGCCGAGACGGGTCACGCTGATCGCACTGACGCTGGCGGGCGTGATCGTCGCCACGCTGCTGGTCGCGTTCGGCGCGGAGGCCGTCGTGTCCCGGGCGGCCTGCACGGACCACCCGGTCGTGGTCAACCTGGCCGCGGCCGACGAGATCGCCCCCGCCATCCGCCACGTGAGCAAGTGGTTCAACGCACAGCGCAACGACGTGAATGGGCACTGCGCCGTGGTCCATGTGATCAGCGAGCAGCCATCGACCGCGGCCGCGGAAGTGTCCGGGCAGAAATCACCGTCCGGCCAGGCGGGATTCGACGCCTGGATCCCGGACTCTTCCCTCTGGGCCGACGTGGCCCGCAGCTCCCCGGCGGGGGCGCAGCTGGTCCGGCCCACCGGCATCACGGTGGCCCGGTCCCCGCTCATGATCGTGATGCCCCGGTCCGTGGCGGCGCAGATGCCGGCCTTCGGCTCGTCGGTGGGCTGGCAGTTCCTACTCCCCCAGCGGGTCGGCGGCCCGGCCACGGGCCTCGGGCTGCACGTGGAGTTCCCCGACCCGGCGCGGAGTTCCGCCGGGCTCGCCACGCTCATCCAGCTCCAGCAGATGCTTCAGCAGGTGGCCGGCACGGGCGCCAAGGCCCTGGCCGCGTTCACCGACTTCGTGTTCAACGTCCAGGTCACCCGGGATTCGGGGAGTAACGGTGCGCTCGCCACGCTGGCCAGCCTGGCCCAGCCGCCCCGGGACGAGCGCCCGGTCACCATCGCCTCCGAGCAGGCGGTCGCACAGTTCGACCGGTCCCACCCGCAGGACCCGCTCTCCGGCCGCTACCCGGTGCAGGGCACGCCCCAGCTGGACTACCCCTACGTCACGACCACCTCCGATCCGCTCAAGCTGAAAGCGGCCCGGGTCTTCGAGAAGGCGCTGCGTTCGACCTACTCGACGTCCTATGTGCGCTACGAGGGCTTCCGGTCCGCCACCGGGAGCGCGCCGGCCTGGATCAGCCAGTATGGGCTGACCACCGGGCCGCCCAAGCTGTCCCCGGCGACCGGCCCGGGGGAGGCGCCGACGAGCCTGCAGGCCTGGCAGCGGCTCAGCCTCGGGTCCCGGGACCTCGTGCTGCTGGACGTCTCGAAGCAGATGGCCACCCCGGTCGCGCCCGGCGGCCCGACCCTGGAACAGGTACTCGCCCAGGCCGCGGCCCTGGGCCTGGCCCAGTTCCCGGACGGCACCCAGATGGGTGACTGGGCGTTCGCGAGCCACCTGAACGGGAACCTGCCCTACAAGCAGCTGGTACCGGTGGGCCCGCTGGCTGCCCCGCTCGGCCTGATCACCCGGCGCCAGCAGGTCGCGGCGGTGGCCAAGACCGGCAAGCCGGTCCCCCTCCCCGCGGCCCTGTACGGCTCGATCCTGGCCGGCTTCAAGGAGATGACCGCCACCTACCAGGCCCGGTACGACAACGCGGTCCTGGTCATGACGGCCGGGGTGGACAACGCGCCGGGCGATATCTCCGCCCCGGATCTGGTTAAGCAGCTGCGGGCGCTGTACAACCCCCGGCGGCGGGTCGAGATCATCGTGATCAAGTTCGGCAACGCCGGCGACTTCAACGCGCTGCAGAAGATCGCCAGCGCCACCGGCGGTCAGGCGTACAACATCACCAACCCGGCGCAGATCAGCAACGTGTTCTTCCGCGCGGTCGCGCGACGGCTCTGCTCCCCCAACTGCGGGGGCTGAGGCGTCCCGCAGAGCGGGCCTGAGCAGGCATAATGCGGCTGCTGAGGGCCCGCCAAAATTTCTTACGGATTTATGACAACCCCCCTGCGGAGCGCCGCGTCTTGTTTGTGAGGCCCGACGAGAGCGGGGCGTCGGGCCTCACGGTACTTCTCCAGCCGGGGCCCCCGGTGGCGGGTTCGCCGCCAGGGCTCTTGCCGGAGAGCAGGGCGTGAGGTCCGGCAAGAGCGGGGTGCCGGGCCTCACGGTAGCCCCCCGGCACGGTCGGCTCGGCGCGAGTTTTCACCGGGCCACTAGCCGGGGACGGGACATGAGGTCCGGCAAGAGCGGGGTGCCGGGCCTCATTTCCTTGTCCGGGCCGCGCACCGGCCCGGGCCGCGCACCGGCCGGACGGGGAACGGGCCCGGACAGCAGAACGGGTCAGACACCCTCATCCAGCAGATGATGTGCCCGCTGGATCAGCGACGGGACCGCCGCCCCTTCCTTCTCGAACCCCTCGCCCACCGTCTTCTTCTGCAGGAACCTGGCGTGGATGCCCTCGAGCACCACGGCGAGCTTGAAGCAGCCGAAGGCCATGTAGTACCCGAGCCCAGAGACGTCCCGCCCGGTCGCCGCGGCGTAGCGGCCCGCGATCTGCGCGCGGGTCAGGAATCCCGGCCCGGTGGTGATCTCCGGGGCCCACTCGACGTCCAGAGAGTCGCCGTCGCCCGGCTCCGTCCAGTACACGAGGGCCAGCCCGAGATCGGCCAGCGGGTCGCCCAGGGTGGACATCTCCCAGTCCAGGACGGCCGCTATGGCGGGCCGGACCGAGCCGCCGGCCAGCGTGACGAGCATGTTATCCAGCCGGTAGTCGCCGTGCACCAGGGTCCCGGCCGAGGACCGCCGCGCGGACCGGCCCGGCAGGCCCGCTGCGAGCCGCCGGGTGAGGTCCTCGTACCCCGGCATCTCCCGGGTGGTGGACAGTTCCCACTGCCGCTGCCAGCGGGCCAATTGCCGGTCCATGTACCCCTCGGGACGCCCGAAGCTGGCCAGCCCGGTGGCGGCCAGATCCACCCGGTGGATCGCGGCGAGCATGTCCGTGAAGCCCTCGGAGAGCTGCCGCGCCTGAGCCGGGGTGAGCCGCGACCCGTCCTCGGCGCTGCGCAGCACCAGCCCCGGCACGTACCGCATCAGGTAGAACGGCGCCCCGATCACGTCCGCGTCCGGGCACAGCGCCATCGGGGCGGGCACCGGGACATCGGTGCCCGCCAGCGCGCTGAGCACCGTGTACTCCCGGCTCATGTCGTGCGCGGTGGGCAGCACGTGGCCCAGCGGCGGACGCCGCAGCACGAGCCGGGCCGCCTCCTCCCCCGGCTCCAGCAGGTAGGTCAGGTTGGACCGGCCCCCCGCGATCAGCCGGACCCGGGGCGGCGCCCCGGTGGCCGTCAGGCCGTTGTCGTGCAGCCACCGGCCGAGCCGCGGGACGTCGTCGATCCCGGGGACATCGTCATCCGCCACAACCCTCACTCCTGTCCCGTGCTCGGGGCCCGGGCCGCCCGCGTGCCGTGGGCCGTGGTGGGACCGGCCTATGGACTATTGGGCTGCCCTGGCGTAGGTACTTAAAGGGAGCCAGATCGGACATAGGTCTAGACCCCTCGGAAGGATCGTAGTGACTGACGCGTGGATGCCGGGGGCTGAGCGACTCCCCGCGGCCGCTGACGGCGGCCGCCTGAAAGGCGGCGCCCCGCGGGCGGTGTGGCTGGTACTGCACGCCGACCCCATGACGGTGTCGGCCCGGGAGGTGGCGGAACAGCTCATCGAACTCGGCCGCCCGGTCCATCTGATCTGGAATCCGCTCTCGGGCGAGGTGGCCCAGCTCATCCCGGTGGTCCGGGCCGGGCGGGCCCTCGGCTGGGCCGGGGAGCCGAACTGGACCCAGGAGCCGGACTGGACCCGGGACCCGGACTGGACCGGGGACCCGGACTGGACCGGGGACCCGGACTGGATGCAGAACACGAGCTGGACCCATGGGGCGGACTGGACGCAGGGCACCGGCTGGACCCACGGTCCTGGCCAGCGGCAGCTGGCCGCCGCGACGGGCCGCCCCCGGGGGAGCCGACCGCACCGCCCGCCCGGGACGGTCTGGCCGGGGTCAACAATGAGGGCCGCGTCTGCGCGCAGATCGGCGTGATCGGACACGCGTGGGCACCGTTCACCGACGGCCCGGTGCGGCGCGTGCGTGACATCGTCAGCTGGCTCGACTCGTGGCACGTAGCCCGCGGCTGGCCCGCGGGGCGCCCCGCACCCTGTCCCGGCTCCGTCCGGCCCGGGCACCAGCGCCGCCGCAACTGGGCCCGGGGCGGCCATTTCGGCGCCTCCCAGGTGCCCGGCTGCCGTGGCGCCGGGCCCGGCGCCGTGGACATTGACCGGCTCACCGGCCCGTTCAGCGTTCAGCGCGGGACCCGGGCGCCCTGCGCCCCGGGCAGCGCGGCCACGATCTCCGCGAGGACCTTCCCGCCGCGGCTGACCGCGGCCAGGTCGGCCGCACCGTAGCCGAGCACCAGGCCCTCGCGGGCAGGCGGCCCGGCGAAATAGCGGTCCAGCGTGGCCACCTCGACACCGCGTTCCCGGGCTGCGGCGGCGAGGGCCGCGGCCGTGCCGGGTGGTAGCTCGAGGACCATATGCATGCCGGCCGTGTCGCCGGTGAGCCTGCTGCTGAGGGCCGCCACCAGGACCGCGCGGCGGCGGGCGTACTCGTGCCGCATCCGCCGCACGTGCCGCTCCAGTTCCCCGCTGGCCAGCAACTCCGTCACGGCGTGCTGGACCGGCCCGGATACGCGCTCACCGAGGTCCGCCGCGGCCTCGGTAAGCACCGGGATGAGGTCCCGCCGGGCGACCAGCCAGCCCGCGCCGAGCGCCGGGGTGAGGGTCTTACTGGTGGTGCCGAGGTAGATGACGACGTCCGGGTCGAGGCCGAACAGGGTGGGCAGGGGGGCGACGTCGTAGCGGAACTCGCCGTCGTAGTCGTCCTCGACGATGAGGGCCCCGGTGGCCCGGGCCCAGGCGGCCAGCGCCTGGCGGCGTGGCACCGGCAGGCGGCCTCCCAGCGGGTACTGGTGCGCAGGCGTGGTGTAGACGAGCCGGAGGTCGTCCGGGAGCTCCTCCACCACCAGGCCGTCCCGGTCCACCCGGCACGGCACCACCCGCGCGCCGCGGGAGGCGAACACCGCCCGGGCCGCCTGGTAGCCGGGCTCTTCCACACCGACCCGGTCACCCGGCCGGAGCAGGGCCGAGGCCACCAGGCCGAGGCCGGCCGATACGCCCCGGGTGACCAGGATCTGGTCCGCCGTGGCGCACACGCCGCGGCTGCGCCGCAGATAGCCGGTGAGAGCTTCGCGCAGGGCGCCGCGGCCGCGGGGATCAGGCTGGGCGGGTACCGGCTCGCTGCCCGCATGACGCCAGGCCCGTCGCCAGGCCGCCGGGTCGATGCCGGCCGCCCACGGCATGCCCGGCCTCAGGTTGACCGCGGCGCCGCCGGCCGGGGGGAGTGGGGCGGCCCGGGGAGGCACCGGCCGCCGGCCCGGGCCCGGGGGCACGGCCGTCGGCGGGCTGGTCCTGGGGCCGGCCGCCCCCAGGACCGGGCCAGCGCCGCCGGCCAGCGGCCCGGCGGTGCCCGGCGCCACGTAGGTTCCCGAGCCGTGCCGTCCCTCCAGCCAGCCCTCGGCAAACAGCTGGGTGTAGGCCGCGGTCACCACGGTCCGGCTGACCCCGAGAGCCGCGGCCAGCGCGCGGCTGGACGGCAGCCGCTCACCGGCCGCCAGCCGGCCGTCCGCGAGGGCCTCACGCAGCTGGGCGGCGATCTGCCCGGTGAGCGGCAGCGGCGCGTGCCGGTCCGCCCCCACCGTTAGTTCCACGGCCAGGCGGGGGGAGAACTGCCGTGCGAACGCCTGCCGCGGGGCCGGGCGCGTTCGGTCGGGAAAAGTGGTCATCAGATCTTCCGGTGAAGTGGCTACAGTCAACAGTCCACTTGGTCGGTAGCGTAGTCGAGCATGAGCACTGGGACTCCGCCATCCACCACCGGGCCATCCACCACCGGGCCATCCACCACCGGGCCATCCACCACCGGGCCATCCACCACGGGCCTGTCCGCGACCCCTCGGACCGCCCTGCACCGGCACAAGGAGCGCGGCCGGGCCGACCGCGGTGATCTGTATGCGGTGCTCGACGCGGGTCTGATCTGCCATCTGGGCGTGACCATCGACGGCGTCCCCGTCGTGCTGCCGACCGCGTACGGCCGCGAGGGCGACCGGGTGTACCTGCACGGCTCATCGGGCAACCGGAGCCTGCTGGCCGCCGACGGCCAGGAGGTCTGCGTCACGGTCACGCACCTCGACGGGATCGTCTGCGCCCGGGCGGTGTTCAGCCACTCGATGAACTACCGGTGCGCGGTGGTCTTCGGGACGGCCCGGCTGCTCCTGGACGACAACGAGCGGATGAGCGGGCTGCGGATCATCACCGAGCAACTGGTGCCGGGCCGGTGGGCGGCCGCGCGGCCGCCGTCCCGCAAGGAACTGGCCGCCACGGCGGTCCTCGAGGTCCCGCTCACCGAGGCGTCGGTCAAGGTGCGCCGCGGACCGGCGGCCGACGACCCATCGGACTACGGGCTGGACGTGTGGGCAGGGGTCCTGCCTGCGGCCCTCACGTTCGGTGAGCAGCAGCCCGACCCCACGCTGGCCCCCGGCATCGGCGTCCCCGAGCACATCCGGGCGCTGGCGGGTAAACCCCACGGCGCTGACCTGGTGGGGGACCTGGGCGAGGAAACATCGCGGAGGCTCTAGTCTTGGGGGATGACTGACCGGCTCGTCTGGATCGACTGCGAGATGACCGGGCTTGACCTCGCCCGCGACGCCCTGATCGAAATCGCCTGCCTGGTTACGGACGGTAACCTTACGGTGCTCGACGAGGGGGTGGATCTTGTCATCAAACCCCCGGCCGAGGCGGTGGACGGGATGCTGCCCGTCGTCCGAGACATGCATACCACCTCCGGCCTGATCAACGAGCTCGGGTCCGGCGTCACCCTGGCCGAGGCCCAGGAGCAGGTGCTGCGCTACGTGCGCAGCCACATCCCGGACGCGCGGAAGGTGCCGCTGTGCGGCAACTCCATCGCCACCGACCGGGCTTTCCTGGCCCGCGACATGCCCGAGCTGGACGCCTTCCTGCACTACCGGATGGTGGACGTGTCGAGCATCAAGGAACTCGCCCGCCGCTGGTACCCACGGGCGTACTTCGCCAGCCCGCCCAAGCACGGCGGGCACCGGGCGCTGGCCGACATCCGGGAGAGCATCCAGGAGCTGCGCTATTACCGCGAGGTAATCTTCGTGCCGCAACCGGGCCCGGACTCGTCCACGGCGCGGGAAATCGCCAGCCACTACGGCGTGGCCCCGGCGGGCCGCGCCGCCCCGGACGGGGACGGTGCGGGCGCCCCGGACGCCGGCCGGTCGGCCAGCTAGTCCGGTATCTGGTTCAGAGTTCTTCCCCAACGCCGCTATGCTTCATGCAGCCGTAGGCGATGGTGGGCGTAGCTCAGTTGGTTAGAGCGCCAGGTTGTGGTCCTGGATGTCGTGGGTTCGAATCCCATCGCTCACCCCATGGAAGTAGCAGGTGAGAGGGTCCGGCCGCGAGAGCGGCCGGGCCTTCTGACTGCCCGGTGACCACGAGCTGGCGCGCCCGCCGATGGCCGTCACCGCGCGGATAGGGAACGGCCATGAGAAACAAAAATTGCCAGGTTTCTGGCGTTCCCCCGTCCCCGGTGGACTTCGGCCCCCGGACCCGGCAAGAGTTCTGGGTAGCGCGGGAGACCGTGCGAAGCGGTGAAGGAGGTCTCGCATGCCGTCGCTGAGCGGCCTGCTCCGCCAGTGGCGGGACGACCTGGCCGCCTGGGCCGTTCCCGACCACATCACCTCCGCCGTGGCCGAGTCGCCTTGGGTGCTGTCCCGGGACGTGTTCGCCCGCCGCGCGGACCGGCTGAGCCGCGAGCCGGCCGGGGACTCCTACGACCGCGAATGGGCCCTGCTCGACCCGCCCGGCAGCGTGCTCGACGTGGGCGCCGGGGTCGGTGCGGCCTGCCTGCCGCTGGCCACCCGGACCACCGCGCTGACCGCGGTGGACGCCGATGAGGGCATGCTCGCCCGGCTGGACGGCCGGGCCCGTGAGGCCGGCCTGGAACCGCGGCTGCTGCACGGCCGCTGGCCGGACGTGGCCGATCAGGCCGGTCCCGCCGACCTGGTCACCTGCCATCACGTGCTGTACAACGTGCCGGACCTGGCCCCGTTTATCGAGGCGCTCACCGGGCACTCCCGCCGGCAGGTGGTCGTGGAACTCACCGCCGCGCATCCGCTGATGTCCCTCAACCCGTTGTGGCTGCTCTTCCACGGTGTCGAACGGCCCGAAGGGCCGACCGCCACCGACGTCCTCGCCATCCTGGCCGCGATGGGCCTGCAGGCAGGGCACACTGAATGGAATCGTCCGGCTCAGGCCGATTATGCGACAGGGAGTGAACTGGTGGAGACCACCAGGCGCCGGCTATGCCTGCCACCCGAGCGCGCCAGCGACGTGGAAGCGGCGCTCCGCGAGGCGGGGCACCTCGGCCTGCCTCCCGATCTGGGCACCTCCGGGCGGTCAGTGGTGACGATCTGGTGGGAGGGTTCCGCGTGAGCGACAGGTCAGACGACTGGTTCCGCGATCCCGCGCCGCGGTCATCCGGGCGGGGCGGCTCCGGGTACCCGGGCCCCGGTGAGCCGGCCGAGAGCGTGTTCGGCGGCGGGAACCGGGGCTCCGCATGGGAATCCGGCGGCCAGCCGCCCGGCGGGACCGGGTACCGGAACGCCGGCGCCTGGCCCGAGCAGCCCCCGGCGCGCGGTGGGCGCAGCGCCCGGCCCGCGCCGCAGTACCAGGGTGGCGGCCCGCAGGGATCAGGCAACGGCTACTCCGGACGGGGCTCGTCCGGACGGGGGCGGCGGTGGCTGCGCCCGCGCCGGATCCTGGCCATCATCGCCCTGGTCGTCGTGGTCCTCCTGGTCATCACCGGCGTCATGTACTTCTACCTCAACTCCAAGCTGACCCGGACCAACGCGCTGGTCGACTACGCCGGCCGGCCGGCCGCCTCGGCCGGGACGAACTGGCTCATCACGGGGTCGGACAGCCGCCAGGGGCTGACCCGCAAGCAGGAACGCCAGCTGGCCACCGGGCGGGGCATCGGCGGGCACCGCTCGGACACGGTCCTGCTGCTGCACATCCCGTCCAGCGGCCCGTCCGTGCTGGTCAGCCTGCCCCGCGACTCCTATGTCCCCATCCCCGGGTTCGGCATGAACAAGCTGAACGCCGCCTACTCCTTCGGCGGCCCCAAGCTGCTGGCCAAGACCGTCCAGGACGCCACCGGGCTGCGGATCGACCACTACATGGGGATCGGCTTCGGCGGCCTGGTCAACGTGGTGAACGCGGTCGGCGGGGTGCGCATGTGCATCCCCCAGAACCTGAACGACCCGGCGGCCGGCCTGCACCTGAAGAAGGGGTGCCAGAACCTGAGCGGGGCGCAGGCCCTGGGCTTCGTCCGGACCCGGCACCTGTTCGCCACCCAGGACCTGCAGCGGGAGCAGAACCAGCGGGCGTTCATCAAGGCGCTGCTGAGCAAGATGACCAGCCCCGGGACGCTGGTCAACCCGTTCGCGACCGTGCCCGCCGCGTTCGGCGCGACGGGTGCGCTCACCGTGGACAAGGGCACTCAGCTGTACCAGCTCGTCCAGGTCGCGTTCGCGCTGCGCCACCCGGAGACCACCACGGTGCCCATCGGCGGCTCTCAGACGCTGGCCGTCGGTGACGTGCTGGTCTGGGATCACGCCAAGGCGCTGCGCATGTTCAACGCGATGAAGAACGGCCAGCCGGTGCCCAAGAGCCTGATCACCGGCTCGAAGGTCGGCTGACCGGTCCGCACGGCCGGGCGGGCGTTAGCCTGCCGGTTCGGCCAGCGCACCACGGTGCGGAACAATCGTGTGCAAGTTGTGCCATGGCGGGCTCTTGCGCTGCACCTGGCCACCTCCATACCATGCGTCGCATCCCGTACCGCTGGTCGACGTGGCCCGGAGGTTCTATGAGGACCGGCAGCATCCCCAGCATGGCCCGCCCGCTCGGCCTGTCCCTGCGCGAAGCCGAGATCATGACGCTCATCGCGGAAGGCCACTCCAACCGCGAGATCGCGGCCCAGCTGGTGCTCGCCGAGAAGACCGTGAAGAACCACGTGAACCGCATCTACGCCAAGCTGGGGACGCAGTCCCGCGCCGCGGCCATCACCCGCTGGGGCGACCGCGACGTGACCTGAGGTCCGGCCCGTGGGCCAGGCCCTGGGAAGCAAGACCGGCGGGCCCGTCGGCCGGCCGCCGGGCCAGGCATGGCCGGGTTTCGCCTGATCATCAGGCCAGCCCCAGGACACCTTCAGGAAATACTCAGGTTCGGCTCGGACAATGCAGGTCATGACCATGCCGTCGATTAATGGGCGGGCACAGCCGGCTGCCAGGCTTCTCGTTGTCGAGGACGAGCCCAACATCCTTGAGCTGCTGTCCGCCAGCCTTCGCTACGCCGGATTCGATGTGCTCACCGCGACCGGCGGTACCGAGGCGGTCCAGGCCGCGCAGCGGCACCGGCCCGACCTCATCGTGCTCGACGTGATGCTGCCCGACATGGACGGGTTTGACGTGGTCCGCCGCCTGCGCGGCGGCGGTGCCCGGATCCCGGTCGTCTTCCTGACTGCCCGGGACGCCATGGAGGACAAGGTCCGCGGCCTCACCCTGGGCGGGGACGACTACGTCACCAAGCCGTTTAGCCTGGAAGAGGTCATCGCGCGGATCCGCGCGGTGCTCCGCCGGACCAACGGGGACGGGGCCGAGCCCACCCCCCGGCTGAAGTTCGCCGACCTGGAACTGGACGAGGAAAGCCACGAGGTGTGGCGGGCCGGGCAGCACGTCCAGCTTTCCCCGACCGAGTTCAAGCTGCTGCGCTACTTCATGAGCAACTCCAACCGGGTGCTATCCAAGATGCAGATCCTCGACCACGTGTGGGACTACGACTTCCGGGGCGACACCGGGATCGTCGAGTCGTACGTGTCGGTGCTGCGCCGCAAGGTCAACACCACCGAGCCCCGGCTCATCCACACGCTGCGCGGGGTCGGATACGTGCTGCGCCTGCCGTCCTCCTAGCTGACCGGGTATGACGACGACGTCGGGACTGAGCCGCTGGCAGGGAAACCTGGGGCGGCTGTCTGGGCGTACCCCGCTGCGGATCAAGATGATCACCGCGCTGCTCGCGCTGGTGATCATCGCGCTGACCATCATCAGCGTCGCCACCCTCTCGGTATTCAGTAACTATCTGCAGGGCCAGCTGGGCACCCAGGTCACCAACGTCTACAACCAGCGGATGTCTCAGCTAGGCCGGAGCAACGATGTCCCCCCGGGCGGCGGGGGCCTGAACTCCAGCGAATTCGGTTACTACGGCACGTTCCTGGTGGAACTGCTGAACATGAACGGGCAGGTGATCCAGCCGTTCGGCCCGATGGGCCAGTCCGGCCAGGTCCCGCCCGGCCCGAACGTGCCCATCAGCGCGGCCTGGCTCAAGGCGAACTCCACCTCGGTGGCCACGGTCAGCGGCACCTCGGGCAGCGGGGACTGGCAAGTCGTCGCCAGGGAAATGACCGTCAGGCTGACCAACAACTTCACCGGCCAGTCGACCGGACCGCAAAAAGTCGTCCTGGTCGTGGGCTCCAGCCTGGCCAACATCGACAACACGGTCGGCTGGCTGGCCAAGATCGACCTGCTGGTCAGCGTGATCATCGTGGTGGCGCTGGCCATCGTCGGCATCGCCGTCGTCCGGGCCAGCCTGCGCCCGCTGGCCGACATCGAGAAGACGGCCCGGGCCATCGCGGCCGGTGACCTGTCCCGCCGGGTGCCGGAGCAGGACCCGCACACCGAGGTTGGCCAGCTGGGACTCTCGCTTAACACCATGCTGGCCCAGATCGAGACGTCGTTCGACGCGCGGACCCGGTCCGAGGCGGCCGCGCGGCGCTCGGAGGAGCGGATGCGCCAGTTCGTGGCGGACGCCAGCCATGAGCTGCGCACCCCGCTTACCGCGATGCGCGGATATGCGGAGTACTACCGCCAGCGGGGCGGCCTGGAGGACGACGGGGCCGCCGGCCAAGACACCGGGCACCAAGACACCGGGCCGGACGCCGGGCCGCCGGCGAACGGGTCCGGGCTGGCCAGCCACGGGACGGCCGGCAACGCGCTCGGCAGCGACGGCCAGCTGACCCGGGCCGACATGGACCGGATCATGCAGCGGGTTGAGCAGGAGTCCGCCCGGATGGGCGTGCTCGTCGAGGACATGCTGCTGCTGGCCCGGCTGGACCAGCAGCGGCCGATCGAGCGCCGCCCGGTGGACCTGCTCACGCTGGCCGCGGACGCGGTGCAGGACGCCCGGATCATCGCCCCGGACCGCGACATCACCCTCGACATCGGGTCGGGCGCCGCGTTCCTGGTCCTCGGCGACGAGGTCCGGCTCCGCCAGGTCATCGGCAACCTGATGAACAACGCGCTGACCCACACCCCGGAAGGCACCCCGGTCGCCGTGCGCTTGCTGGCCGGCCCGCGCCAGCCGGTGCCCAGCGTCGTGCTCGAGGTCGCTGACCAGGGCCAGGGCCTGCGGCCGGACCAGGCGGAGCACGTGTTCGAGCGGTTCTACCGGGCGGACCAGGCCCGGACCAGGACGGCCGGCGGCACCGGCCTCGGCCTGGCCATCGTGGCCGCGCTCGTCGGGGCGCACGACGGCACCGTCGCGCTGAAGACCGCGCCGGGACAGGGCGCCACGTTCCGGATCACGCTGCCGCTGGCGCCCGAGGCCCAGGACGATCAGCCCGACGACGGCGACCAGGCGGACGAGGCTGGCCCGGCCGGGGGGACGCCCCGCGCGGACGTCGGGGGACCAGCGGCGTAAGCCGCGGGCGGCCAGGCCGCCGCTTCTCCCGCCACGACCGCGGGCACTGGCCCGCGCGAGGTCTTCGTTGCGGAGAAAACAGAAGATCCTCAGGCGGGCCGATCCGGGCCGCTCCCTCAGCCCGCGGCGAGGGCGGCCCGGGCCGCGGCCAGCACCGACTCACGGTAGGAGCGGCCGAACAGGCATGCGTGCACCAGCAGCGGATGCAGCTGGTGCAGCGGGACCCGGGCCCGCCAGCCCTCGGCCAGCGGGGCGACCTCCTGGTAGGCGCCCAGGATCCGGTCCAGGTACGGCGCCCCGAACAGGGCCAGCATGGCCAGGTCGGTCTCCCGGTGACCGCCCTGCGCGGCCGGGTTGACCAGCCAGCCCCGGCCGCCGGACCACAGGACGTTGCCGGACCAGCAGTCGCCGTGGATCCGGCGGGGCGGCTCGGGCGGCCCGGCCAGGCTGCCGATCCGGCTGATGACGTCTTCGACCAGGCGGGTGTCGGAGCCGGTCAGCACCCCGGTGCCCGCCGCCCGGCGCAGGTACGGCAGCAGCCGCTTGCCTGCGTACCAGCTGGCCCAGTCGCCCGCGCCGCTGATCAGCAGGGCCGGGCTGGCCGGCCCGTCCCCCGCCGTCACCGGGCCGGGCACCGTCGCCTCGGTGACCACGGTGACCGTGTCCCCGGAGCGGTCGCCCAGGGGCAGGGTGGCGATGAACCCCGGCCACGGGGTACCGAACCGCTCCGCCCCGGATGCGTGCAGCACGGCCAGGTCGCGGCCGAATTGCTCGGCCGCGTGCTGGTCCGGGTCCTGCTGCGGCAGCCAGGCCACCGCGAGCATCGCCGGGTCCCAGCCGAGCACCTCGGGCAGCGGGACCGCGTGCGCGTCGGCCAGCCAGCGCAGCCCGCGCGCCTCGGCCTCGAAGATGCCGCCCAGCTCCTCGCGGGCGGCCTTGGCGAACGCCAGCCGGCCGTCGGCCAGCGTCACCTGGTAGTGCGCCCACTGGTGCTGCGACCCGGCCGGGCGGATGTCGCGCACCTCGGTGCCGGTGATCCGTTCCAGCCGCCGGGCGAGTTCGGGAACCCGGCGGGCGAGTCTGGGGACCCGGGCTCCGGGCGCCGGACCCCCGGCTCCGGGGTCTCCGGCTCCGGGGTCTCCGGCTCCCGGGTCGGTGGCACCCCGATCGGTGGGCCGGTTCATGCTCGGCCCGGCTCCCGCGCGGCGGCCCCCGGCCCGTCCGCCGTGACCCCGTCCGGCGCGGCACCGCCGGGCGGAACCCCGTCGGGCGGGACTTCACCGGACGCGCCCGGAGCCGTCCCCCGCAGCTGGGCCAGCCGCCCGACCAGGCCCCGGACCGCGCCCTGCACCAGGTCCAGAGCCTGCGCGTAGCCGGCCTGCGGTCCGCCGTACGGGTCGGGTACCGCACCGTCCCAGGGATCGCCGAGTACGCCGCCGGCCAGGCCCGGGTCGAACGACCGGAACAGCATGAGTCGCGGGCCGGCCGCCTCCGCGTCGGGGGCCAGGACGCGGAGCGCCGCGAGGTTGCTGAGGTCCATGGCCAGTACCAGGTCGTGCCGGCCGAACCAGGACCGCTGGATCTTCCGGGCCCGGTGCGCAGCCCCGTCGTAGCCGCGCCGGGCCAGCTCGGCCGCGGCCTGCCCGGCCATCGGCTCGCCCAGGTGCCAGTCGCCCGTGCCCGCGCTGTCCACCTCGACCAGGCCCGCCAGCCCGGCCCGGTCCAGTTCGGCGCGCAGCGCCACCTCGGCCATGGGCGAGCGGCAGATGTTGCCCAGGCAGACCAGGCAGACACGGTACGGGCCGGAGGAACGGCGCGGCGGGGGCAGGGCGGGCCCCGCGGGCACCGGCGCCGGCCTAGGGGTTGGCACGTCAGCGGGCATGGATTCAGGATGCCCGAAGCACGGAGTGCTCACGCACGCGAGGCCGGCCTGCTGGCGGTGGCCGGGGGAGAACCGCTCCCCCGCGGGGGAGAACAGCGGGGCGATGGCGGCGGACTGGGCACCTGGCCCGGCATGTCACGATGGGCGGATGTCGTACCGTTCACTGTCCTTCTGGCTGGACGCGCTGCCCGGGGACCTGTCCCCCCGTGACCCGCTGCCCGGCGATCTCGACGTCGACGTGGCCATCGCCGGGGCCGGGTTCACCGGCCTGTGGACCGCGTACTACCTGGCCAGCGCCAGCCCGGGACTGCGCATCGCGGTCTGCGAGCAGGAGATCGCCGGCTTTGGCGCCTCCGGCCGCAACGGGGGCTGGTGCTCCGCGTACTTCCCGGCGTCGCTGGCCAAGCTGGAGCGGATGGCCGGCCGGGACCAGGCCATCGCCATGTACCGGGCCATGGAAGACACGGTGGACGAGGTCGGCCGGGTCGTCGCGGCCGAGGACATCGACTGCCACTGGGCCAAGGGGGGCGCCTTGCAGCTGGCCCGCTCGCCCGCGCAGCTGGAACGGGCCATCGATTACATCAACGAGTCCCGGTCCTACGGGTTCGGCGAGGCGGATGCCCGGCTGCTCACCGCGGCCGAGACCGCCGAGCAGGTCACCGCGGACGGGGTGGCCGGCGCCACGTACACCCCGCACTGCGCGGCGATCCACCCGGCGCGGCTGGCCCGCGGGCTGGCCGAGGTGGTCCGCGGCCGCGGGGTCCGCCTGTTCGAGGACACGCCGGTCACCGAGATCGCGCCGGGCCGGCTGCGGACCACGCGGGGCACGGTCCGGGCCCAGTACGTGATCCGGGCCACCGAGGGGTACACCCCGGGCCTGCCCGGGCTGCACCGGGCGATCGCCCCCGTGTATTCGCTGATGATCGCGACCGCGCCGCTGCCGGACTCGGTGTGGGACGAGATCGGGCTAGCCAGCCGGCCCACGTTCGGCGACTACCGGCACCTGATCATCTACGGGCAGCGCACCGCGGACGGGCGGCTGGCCTTCGGCGGCCGCGGTGCGCCGTATCACTTCGGCTCGGCGGTGCGTCCGGAGTTCGACCGCTCCCCCGCGGTATTCAGCGCGCTGCGCCGGACGCTGCAGGACCTGTTCCCGGCCCTGGGCGAGGTCGAGGTCACGCACACCTGGGGCGGCCCGCTGGGGGTGCCCCGGGACTGGTGCGCGTCCGCCGGGCTCGACCGGGCCACCGGGATCGGCTGGGCCGGCGGGTACGTGGGGGACGGCGTGTCCACCACCAACCTGGCCGGCCGGACCCTGGCCGACCTGGTCCTGCGGAACGACAGTGAGATCACCCGGCTGCCCTGGGTCGGGCACCGGTCGCGGTCGTGGGAGACGGAGCCGCTGCGCTGGCTCGGCGCGAACGCCGGGCTGCAGGCGATGAGCTGGGCCGACCGGGCCGAGGCGCGCAGCGGCCGGCCGTCCCGGCTGGCCCAGCTGGCCGGGCGCTTCCTGGGCGGCTGACCGCCGGCCAGCGGCCTGCCCCGGATCGCTCCCGCCGGAGCCAAGACAATGGCCCATGTCAATGCGGGGCGGGGACATCGGGCGTCGCGCGGTGCCGGTACTTCGCAAACCGGGCAGACCGGGCTATCGTCCTTTCTAATCATCAGCTGACATCTGGCGCAATGGAGCGTGGTCATGTTAAGGCTGTTCCGGCTTGCCTTGTTTCCCCTGTCCGCGGTCCTGCTCACGATCGGGCTCGTCCCGGCGGCGCCCGCGCTGGCCCGATCGTCCTGCGGCGCGTCCGGCGCGGTGACCTCGCAGAATGGTTCGCTGCCGGACGGCGCGACCTATCTGATCCAGTGTCCCGCCGGTGCGTGGAACGGGACGCTTTTCCTTTACAGCCACGGATATGTGGTGCCGGGATCGGCCAACCCGCCCCAGGACGCCGGCGATCCGGTCACCGGTAACTGGCTGCTCAGCCACGGCTTCGCGCTGGCCGGTTCCTCCTACGCCTCAACCGGCTGGGCGATCCAGCAGGCGCTGCCCGATCAGGTGGCCACACTCGACGTGTTCGGCCAGACGTACCGCAGCCCGGACCGGACGATCGCCTGGGGGCATTCGCTGGGCGGCATTATCACCGCGGGCCTGATCCAGCGGTACCCCGGCCGGTTCAGTGCCGCGCTGCCGATGTGCGGTGTGCTGTCGGGCGGGGTGGCCACCTGGAACACCGCGCTGGATGCGGCGTTCGGCTTCCAGCAGCTGATCGACCCGTCAGTGCAGGTCGTCAACATCACCAACCCGAGCGCGAATCTGTCCGGGGCCGAAGCGGCCGCGAGCACCGCGCAGCAGACGCCGCAAGGGCGGGCCCGCCTGGCCCTGGCCGCCGCGCTCGGTGACACACCGGGCTGGTTCACGCCGCTCTCCAAGGAGCCCGCCCGCAGCGATGTCGCCACCCAGGAAGCCAACCAGTACCTGTGGGACAGTCAGGTTGACTTCCCGTTCATCTTCGCGTTCCGGGCCGAACTCGAGGCCCGGGCGGGCGGGAACCCGTCCTGGAACACGGGCGTGAACTACTTCGCGCAGCTCGCCCGCTCGGCGGACCTCCGCGAGGTGGCCGCGCTGTATCACGCGGCCGGGCTGAGCCTGACCGCCGACCTGCAGAAGCTCAACCAGGCCCAGCGGATCAGCGCCAGCCCGTCCGCGGTCCGCTACATGGCGCAGAACATCGCCTTCAACGGCCACCTGGCTGTTCCGGTGCTGACCATGCACACCACCGGCGATGGCCTGGTGGTGCCGCAGAACGAGCAGGCCTACCAGAGCGTGGTGGACCGGGCCGGTGACGGACGGATGCTACGCCAGATCTTCGTGCACCGGGCCGGGCACTGCGCGTTCACCCCGGCCGAGACCATCACCGCCGTACAGGTTCTGCTTGGCCGGCTCGGCTCCGGGCGATGGAACCCGGAGGCGCTTGACCCGGCCAGGCTCAACGACCAGGCGGGCGACCTCGGGCCGGCGTACAACATCTTCTCCGCAGGCAGCACCGTCTCGCCGGCCCCGCCGGCCTTCGTGCGGTACCGCTCCGCGCCGTACCTGCGCCCGTTCGACCTGCTCAGTCGGTAACTTCACGGCCGGCCGATGGGCCGGGACCGCCCGCCTGCGTGGCAGGCGGGCGGTCCCGGCCCTCGTTCCTAGTGCGAGGCGGCGAGCGCCAGCGCCGGGACGAACCGGGCCGCGTCGATCGTGCCCCACCCGCTGGCCACGTCGTACCCGCTGGTAGCGGTGTACCCGGTCACCCCGGCGAAGCTGTTGTCGCCCGCGGTGATGTCCACCAGGCCAGTGCCGGGAACGTGCCGGCTGGCCGCGCCGAGCGCGTACAGCGCCGGGTTGAGCAGGCCCAGCCGGTGCCCGGCCACCTGGTCGGCCAGGGCCACGATGCCGGAGAAGATCGGCGTGGCCTCGCTCGTGCCGCCGATGATGTACCAGCCCGCTCCGCCGGTCCCCGCGAAGGACCAGTAGACCCAGGCCCCGCCGTTGACCGCGGAGCTCATCGAGATGTCCGGGGTGCCGCGGTGGCTGCCCACCACGCCGCGGACGCCGATCTGGAACAGCGGCCGGGGGAAGACCGCCGACACGCCGCCGCCGCCCGCGCCGTACCCGTCGTTCCACACCGAGTCCGGCTTCAGCCGGTTCCCCGCGTTGTCCAGGTACAGCTGCGAGCCGCCCACCGAGGTGACCAGCGGGTCGGACGAGGGCCAGGAGTTCACCCGGTATGGGTACAGGGTGGCGCCGTCCAGCTCGTAGTCGGTGGCGCCGGCGTCACCGGACGCGCCCAGCACGGTCACGTGATGCGCCAGCGCGTCCTTGAACGCGTAGCGGAGGTTCAGCAGGCTGGAGTAGTTGCCCTGGCTGAAGCCGGGGAACGTGTTCTCGGTGGCGCCGAAGCTCTGCGAGATGACGTCACCCACGCCGGAGTTGATGAGCGACTGCTCCGCCTTCATCATCTCGGGGAAGCCGGTCACCCCCTCGGTCTCGGCCACCGCGGTCTCGGCCAGGACGATCTTCGCGTGGGGTGCGATCGAGTGCGCGTACTCGACGTCCAGGGTCGTTTCCTCGGCCCAGCCCACCTGCGTGGCGTTGGTGGGGTCGAACGCGGGGACGTTGCCGAACTTGACGATCTTCAGCTGGGGGTCGGGGAAGCCGAACTGCTTGTCGAAGGTCTTGATGTCCTGGCTGATCGTGGGGGACCCGTAGGAGTTGACGATGACGATGGTCCGGCCCCGGCCGGTGACGCCGTGGGCGTACAGCGGGTTCAGGTGGTAGGCGGTCCGGTACTGGACCGGCGTATAGCAGTTGATCCCGATCTGGGCCAGGCAGGCTGAGGTGGTCAGCGGGGCGGGGCGCGCCTTGCCGGACAGCACCGGCGCACCGAGGGCGGGCACCGGGGTAGCCGGACGGACGTGGGTGACCGCCGCGGGCGCGGCGGGCACGGCCAGGGCGACCATGCTGGCCGCGGCCGCGACCGGGAGCACCCGCACCGCACCGCGCCGGGCGCGGGAGGCCGGGCGGGCGGCCCGGTCCCGGGAACCGCCGCCGCGAGCCTTCCTACCAGAGATCATTGACATGGTCCTCCTCAGCAGTTGCCCGGCCGCCGCAGCCATCATGAGGCAGGCCGCCGCACAGTCCGTGAGCCCAGCCGGTCGGCTGGACTTCCACCTGCAGCACGGAACTTTTATCCCATAAGGGCGCAGATGAGTCGAGACCTCGAGAACCTCAGGAGTTCTGGCGCGGACCTTTGCCGCGGTGAGGGTATGTGGCGATCTGCGCCTTGTGCCCGGACCGGCGAAGAGGCCGCCATGGAGGCGATGTGCCGGTTCGCTCCCAGGCCCAGATACTGTTAGCATCACTGCGTTCCACGCGCCGCTAGCTCAACTGGCAGAGCAGCAGACTCTTAATCTGCGGGTTCGGGGTTCGAGTCCCTGGCGGCGCACCTACCTCAGGTATTCCCGTTTGACGTGGCACTATGGGGCGTCTTGGTGCGCCCGCGGGGCAGCGGCCTGTCCGCTGGCGCGAACTGCGGACCACGTGGGGCGCGCCGGGCCAGGAACCGCAGGTTGCTGCGCAGCGTCGGCGCGTCACCCCGGTCAGCCCGGGTGCGTGCGCGGTGAATCGCTTGATCACCGACGGGTGCAGCCGCGCAGATCGCCGAGTTTGCGCAGGCCGGCTTCATCCTGCCGGCCCCTCACCGGGCGGATGACCCGCTGCGGCAACCCCCGCTGGCCGCGCTGAGCAAGATCATGTGGGTGCCCCCCGTCTGGGGCTTGGCCGCGCCCACGGCGGGGATCCCCGGTCGCGGCGGGTTGATGATCGCCGAGAACTCCGGCGTCCCGTACATGCCGAGGTCGGAGACCGAGAACGCGCCTTCCAGCTCGTGCGCATTCGCAGTTCACCATCGTGATCGTGTATTCGAGCCCACACAATCCGGTGACCATGACGAGACCGGGTGTCAGCCGCTCCTGCGAGTCACCCCACGAGCTATTCTCCTGGGGCGGCGAGCAACCCACGGACGCCATCGGCGTCAGGGACGACATGATGGATGGCCGCGATGCCGGAGAACCCGGCGCCTGCCGACACAAGCGCCTCAGCTCCCGCCGCGCGGGCCGCCGCGGCCAGGACCGCGTCGAACGAGCCGAAGCCCGTTCCTTCCTGGAACAGGCGTAGCCCCTCGCGCAGGTCAGTCTCCTCGACGATAAGAAGCGGCGACAGCAACTCGATGTAGTCACGGGCAAGTTCCGCAGCGTCTTTGCGGTCACGACGGCGAGCGCGGACGTGAGTGAACTCCTGGATGACTTCGACAGTGGTGGTCGCCAGGATCGTTCCGCCTGCTATTGAGCGGATCAGCTGCTGGCATGGCTCGCGCAACGGGTGATCGGCGCCGACCGCATAGACCAGAACCGTCGTGTCAAGGACGATCACGCGTGACGTCCGCGGAGCTCATCCAGTTCGGGGAGCAGATCGCCAACCTCCATCGGCGCCGCATCGAGGATGCGCCGGGCCGCGGCGGCTCGCCTCTGCTGCGTCGCCGGCAGGCCACGGTCGAGCGCCTCCCGGATTACGGTGGCGACAGATGTACCGCGCTGCCGTGCGAGAGCGCGGACCCGCTCGTACCGCTCATCGTCGATGAGAATCTGCAGCCGGTGCGTCAACATGCACATACATTAGCATGTGCATATGGCGCCTGGACTGGGTTCCCCGTGCGGGTTGGCCCTCCAGGATCCGGACACGTCATTATCGGGTCCCGCCGGGCCCGGCCTCACGAACGCTTCCGGCGCGGCTGCGTGGCCGGGCCCCGGCTCGTCCTTGACCCGACCTGCTCCCCTCGTCTCAGATGATCATGCCCAGCGGGGCCTGGATCCGGGCCGTGAACGCCGCCAGCCAGCGGGCCGCGAGGGCTCCGTCGATCGCACGGTGGTCGACCGAGAGGGTGCAGCGCATGACGTTCGCGACGGTCACGGCGCCGCCGGTGACGACCGCCTGGGGCTTGGCCGCGCCCACGGCGAGGATGCCCGATTGCGGCGGGTTGATGATCGCCGAGAACTCCAGCGTCCCGTACATGCCGAGGTTGGAGACCGAGAAGGCGCCGCCTTCCAGCTCGTGCTGCAGCAGCCGCCGGTCGCGGGCGCGCTGCGCGAGGGACCGCGCCTCCGCGGCGATCACGGAGAGGCGCTTGGCCTCCACGCCGCGCAGCACGGGCGTGACCAGCCCGCCGTCGGTCGCGACGGCGATCGACACATCGACGGAGGCGTACGCCACCAGGCCCTCGTCGCTCCAGGTGACGTTCGCCTCCGGCACGTCCTGGAAGGCTGCGGCGACCGCCATGATGACGAAGTCGTTGACCGAGATCTTCACCGGGGCGGTCTCGTTGATCCGCTCGCGCAGCCCGAGCAGCTCGTCGACGACGCACTCCGTGGTCATGTAGAAGTGCGGCGTGGTCGTCTTGCTCTCGGTGAGGCGGCGGGCGATGGCGCGCCGGATCGCCGTGTGCGGGATGAGCGTGCCGGCGGCCGCCGCCTGGGCAGCGGCCGGCTGCGGCGCGGCCGTCGGCGGTGCAGGCCTCTGAGGCGCAGGCGTCGGCGGCGCGGCCTGGGCGCCGTCGCGGGCCTGGGCCTTCGCCGGGCCGCCCTGGCCGGCGAGCCGTTCGAGGTCGCGCCGGACGATCCGGCCGTTCGGGCCCGTCCCGGCGACAGCGGTGAGATCGATGCCCTTCTCGCGGGCCATCTTGCGCACGATCGGGCTGGCGAACAGGCGGGCCGGGGACGCGGCTTCAGCCGGCTGGCTCTCATACGGCCGGGGTCCGGCCCGCACCGCCGGCCCGGTGGCGGCGGCGGGGACCGGCGCGGAAGGGGAGACCGCGTCCGGGGCAGGAGGGGCGGCCGGGTCCGGGGCCGAGGCATCGGGGGGCGTGACCGGGGCCGCGTCAGGGGCAGGCGGGGCGTCGGGCGCGGCCGGGCCCGGGGCCGGGGCCGCCGCGGGCGGTCCGGGCGCCGGGACGGCCGCGGGCGCTTCGCCGCCGAGCGCGGCGTCGATGTCGGCGTCCGTCTCGCCGTCCTTCACCAGCACCGCGATCGGCGCGCCGATCTCGCCCGAGTCGCCCGCGGCGAGCACGATCCGCCCGACGATCCCCGCTTCCTCCGCGCTGTACTCGACGATGGCCTTCTCGGTCTCGATCTCGGCGAGCGGGTCTCCGACGGAGACGGTGTCGCCGGCGGCGACCAGCCAGTTCGCGACCGCCGCCTCCGTTGCGCCAGCGAGCACGCTCGGCATCCGCACGACCGACGCCATCAGCCGGCCCTCCCGAAGCCGGCGCGCACCCGTTCGAGACCGGCCGCCACTTCCTCAGCGCGGGCGATCGCCGCGCGCTCGAGCACCCTCGAGATGCTCGGGCTCGCCTCGGAGCCCGTCACGCGCTGCACGGGCTGGTCGAGCCAGTCGAAGAAGCGGCGCTGGATCTCGTCGGCCAGCCAGCCGCCGTAGGAGGTGCCCTGGGCGCCCTGCTCCACGATGAGCACCGCGTTGGTCTTCTTGATGCTGTCGCCGACGCATCGCCAGTCCAGGCTCGCCCGGTCGAGGAAGCGCAGGTCGATGAGCTCGGCGTCGACGCCGGTCTCCGCTATGGCCTGCCGGGCCTGCTCGACCATGGAGAGATACGTGAGCACCGTGACGTCGTTCCCCTCGCGCCGCACCGCGGCCGTGCCGAAGGGGATCTGGTAGTCGAGGTCGTCGACCGGGATCTCGCCCTCGCAGGAGTAGAGGTTGACGTGCTCGAGCATGAGCACCGGGTCACCGATGGCGAGCGCGGCGTTCATCAGGCCCACATAGTCGTAGGGGGTCGAGGCGGCCATGATCCGCCAGCCCGGGCTCGCCGCGAAGATGCCCGCGGGGTCCATGAGGTGCTGGGAGCCATAGCCGGAGCCCATGGCGACCTTCGTCCGCAGCACGAGCGGCACCGGGTTGCGGCCGCCGAACATGTGGCGGGCCTTGCCGATCTGGTTGAACACCTGGTCGGCCGCGACCCAGAGGAAGTCGGGGTACATGAACTCGACGACCGGGCGGAAGCGGCCGTCGAGGGCGAGCCCGCCGCCGAGCCCGGCGAAGGCGTTCTCGCTGATCGGCGTGCCGAGCACCCGGCCGGGATACTTCTTGGCCAGGCCCTTGGTGGCGCCGTTCGTGCCTCCGTTGAGCCGGTGCACGTCCTCGCCGAGGACGACGATGCCCGGGTCCTCGCCCATGCGCCGGTCCATGACCCGGGCCACGGCGTCGATGAGCTTGCCGGGCTTGAGCTCGCCGGTGAAGTCCCGCTGCTCGACTGTGCGCGCATCGGCGAGTTCGGAGAGATCACCCCGGATGCCGACGTCGACGAAGGCGGGGTCGGGCCACAGCTCAGGGCGGATGCGGCGGACGCCGGGCTTGGCGTCCGGGTCCTGCTCGACGAGCGCGCCGGCGGCCAGTCTCATGGCCTGCTGCGCCTGATCGCGCACGGAAGCAAGCCCCGCCTCGTCGATGAGGCCGAGCTTGGTCATCTCGGCCGCGACGCGGTCCAGCGGGTCGCGGGCCCGCCACGCGGCCTCTTCCTCCTTGGTGCGGTAGCCGAAGGCGCTGCCGGGGAACGGACCGTTCTGGTGAAAGAAGCGGTAGACGAGCGCCTCAATGACCACCGGGCCCTCGCCCGCGCGCAGCCTCTCCTGCGCCCGCTCCATCGCCAGGTGCACGGCGAGCGGGTCCATGCCGTCCACGCGCCAGGCGGGGATGCCGAAGCCGAGGGCCCGGGCCGATAGCCGCGGTTCCCCGGTGGCCTCCTCGACGGTGGTGGACACGGCGTACCCGTTGTTCTCGATGAAGAAGCAGAGCGGCAGATCCCACGCGGACGTCAGGTTGAGGCTCTCCAGCACCGAGCCGATGTTGGCCGCGCCATCGCCAAAGTAGGTGACCGTGAGGTCGTCGGTGCCGGAGTGCTTCTGCGCCCAGGCGTTGCCCGCCGCCATCGGCACGCCGCCCCCGACGATGGCGTTGGTGCCGAGCGCCCCGGCCTCGAACCACTGCAGGTGCATGGAGCCCCCGCGCCCGCTGCAGTAGCCCTGGGCGAGCCCGAGAATCTCGGCCAGCGTGCGCTGCAGCACGGTCTGGACCTCCGGCGTCACGAGGTCCGCCGGGTCGAGCACGCCCTTCGTCACGTGGGTGATGGCCTTGGCCAGGAACTGGTGGTGGCCCCGGTGGGAGCCGTTGACGGCGTCCGCCGACCGCAGTGACACGATGGAGCCGACCGCGCCGCCCTCCTGGCCGATGCTGGAGTGCGCCGGGCCGTGGACGAGACCCTCGCCGGCCAGATCGAGGACCGTTTCCTCGAAGGCCCGGATGAGGTGCAACTCCCCCAGCATGGTGGCGAGCAACCCGGGGTCGGCCGCCTTCCAGTCCGCCGCCGTCGTGCTCAGCTCAACCCACCCCGCCGCAGGGCGGAGGCGCTTCTCACGTGGCATCCGCATCTCCCTCGATGTGCTGACCGCCTGGCAGCAGGCTACTGCGCAAATGTATCCATATCAACGATTAATCTCCCGAGATCCCTAGAAAACTTCGCCACGTTCGGAGATATTGGATACATAGCTGGTCGAGGAGGACCCATGGAAACCGGCATCCCCGGACTGCGCGGCGGTGACCATATCGGCATCACCGTGCCCGACATGGAGCAGGCGCACGCCTTCTTCACCGGCGTGCTGGGCTTCGACCACGTCTACTCGCTGCCCGAGATGCGCCACGACGACGACTGGATGCTCGATCATCTCAACGTCGAGCCGACCGCGGTCGTCCGGGAAATCCGGTTCTACCGCTGCGGCTTCGGCCTGAACTTCGAGGTCTTCGAGTACGAGCCCCGGCCAGGCCAGCGCGCGCAGCCGCGCAACAGTGACCTCGGTGGCCACCACGTCGCCCTCTACGTTGACGACATGGACGAGGCCGTCGCCTACCTGCGCGCGAACGGGGTCCGGCTGCTCGCCGGGCCGGTGGCGAGCCGCAACGCCTCGGCCGGGCAGCGCTGGCAGTACTTCCTCAGCCCGTGGGGCATGCAGTTTGAGCTCGTGAGCTTTCCGGAGGGCAAGGCCTACGAGAAGGAGTCAGCCGTCAGGCTCTGGCATCCGGGATATCCGGCCCAGTGAGACGCCCCCGTGAGACAAGTCCCCGTGAGACAAGCGCCCGTGAGACAAGCGCAGTGATGACGAGCCACGACACCGGCTACCGCGAGAACGTCGCGAGCCACCGGATCGCAGACAGCCTCCGCACCGCGATCCTGGGCGGGAGCTACCTGCCGGGCACGCGCATCAGGCAGGAGGACGTCGCGGCACGCTCCGGTGCGAGCCGCATCCCGGTGCGCGAGGCACTGCGGATGCTCGACTCCGAGGGGCTCGTCACCCTCGTCGCCAACTCGGGTGCGTGGGTCACCAGGCTGACCCTGAGCGAGTGCGTCGAGACCTACCTCATCCGCGAGCGGCTGGAACCCCTCCTGCTCCGGACCAGCATGCCGAACCTTGACGCCGCCACGGCCGGCCGCCTCGGCCAGCTGGCTGGCGAGATGGAGGCCGGGGCCGGGCTCGACGCCTTCATGAGCGCCGACCGGGAGTTCCACCTGTCCAGCTACGCGGGTGCGGCGTCGAGCGAGATGTGGCAGATCATCCACCGGATGTGGAACACGACCCAGCACTACCGGCGCGAGTTCACCAGGCTCGCCGCGGAGGACGGCCTGAGCGCCACGCACCTGGAGCACCGCCTGCTGCTCGACTGCATCCGCAGGCAGGACCCGGACGACGCCGAGCGGGTACTCGTCATGCACATCCGGCGCACGCGGCTGGAGCTGGAGAAGCATCCCGAGATATTCGCCTGACCCGGGCCGGTCCTGGTGCAGCGGTCCTGGCCCGGCCGAGTCCGAGTCCGCGGCCGTGCTCCGCTTGCCCGGCGTGGCAGACTTAGCGGGACAGCGGGTCGTGGTGCATGCCGCAATCGATTGCAGCGAGAAGTTTGAGGAGGAAGGGTTGGTTACTGGCGCAGGGGGTCGGATGACCCCAGCAGAGCGTCCTGCGGGTGTACGGCCCCTCGGTGCCCCGGGCCACATGGGGGTCGATTACGAGGAGCGCGTCGACTTCAGCCGGCTCCGCGAGTACCGCATGGCGCGGGCCAGGGCGGCGCTGGAGGCGAGCGAATGCGGCGCCTTCCTGCTCTTCGACTTCTACAACATCCGCTACACGACCCAGACCTGGATCGGCGGTGCGCTCGGCGACAAGATGATCCGTTACGCCCTGCTGTTCCGGGACCGGGACCCCATCCTGTGGGACTTCGGCTCGGCGGTACGCCATCACAAGCTGTACTCGAAGTGGCTGCCGGACGAGAACTGGAGGCCCGGTTTCCTCGGCTTCCGCGGCGCGGTGGCCCCCGAGGCGGGCCTCATGCGCGACGCGGTGACCGAGATCAAGTCGCTGCTCACGGAGGCCGGGGTCGCTGACGCCCCGCTCGGTCTCGACATCGTCGAGCCGCCGTTCCTGTTCGAGCTGGAACGGCAGGGCATCGCCGTGCGCGATGCCCAGCAGTCCATGCTCGACGCCCGCGTCATCAAGTCGCCGGACGAGATCATGCTGCTCAACCAGGCGGCGGCGATGGTGGACGGCGTCTACCAGGACATCGTCGACGTGCTCAAGCCGGGGGTGCGCGAGAACGAGATTGTCGCGCTCGCGAACAAGCGGCTCTACGAGCTCGGCAGCGACCAGGTGGAGGCGGTCAACTCGATCTCGGGCGAGCGCTGCAACCCGCATCCGCACAACTTCACCGACCGCATCATCCGGCCCGGCGACCAGGCCTTCTTCGACATCATCCACTCGTTCAACGGCTACCGGACCTGCTACTACCGCACCTTCGGAGTCGGCAGCGCGACCGGGAGCCAGCACGACGCCTACACGCAGGCGCGGGAGTGGATGGACGCGGCGATCGCCGCCATCAAGCCCGGCGTCTCGACCGACGCCGTCGCCCGCATCCTGCCTCGGGCGCAGGACTTCGGCTTCGAGAACGAGCTCGCCGCCTTCGGCCTGCAGTTCGCGCACGGGCTCGGCCTCGGCCTGCACGAGCGGCCGATTATCTCGCGGCTCAACTCGCTGGAGAACCCGATCGAGCTTCAGGCGGGCATGGTCTTCGCGATGGAGACCTACTGCCCGGCCTCTGACGGCATCTCCGCCGCGCGCATCGAGGAGGAAGTCGTCGTCACCGACTACGGCACCGAGATCCTCACGAAGTTCCCGGCCCAGACGCTCTTCGTCGCGAACAAGTACTGAGGCGGGCACCCCGGGAAACGGGCTACCGGCGGATGCTCGCCGGTAGCCCGAACCGGGTGAGATCAGCGGCGAGGAAGGCGACGACCTCGGCTACCCGCCCATCCCGGATGGTGAGGACGTCCAGGCCGCCCGGGACGTACTGCTCCATGGATTGGTCCCACAGGTAGGTGCCGAAGGCGAGCTGCCCGTTCGCCGTGGTGGGCAGGAACCGCCACCGGGACTGCAGTGGCCCTCCCAGCAGGAAAGCGCGGATCTCGTCCTGGCCGCGATACCACTCGGGCAGCGGGGGCATCGAGTAGCGTGCGTCGTCGGCCAGCATGGCGACGATCACGTCCACGTCACCGGCGTGCCAGGCGTCGGCCCACCGCTTGACGATCGCACCGGCCGCCTCGCGGCCGAGGTCGCGCAGCACCGCCTGCTGGGTCGGCGCGTTCGAGTTGATCACTTTCCGGGCCCGCTGCAGGGCGCTGTTCACGGACGCGGTGGACGTGCCCAGCTGCTCGGCCACCTCGGCCGCCGAGAACCCGAGCACCTCGCGCAGGATCAGCGCCGCCCGCTGTCTCGCGGACAGGTGCTGAAGGGCGGCGACGAAGGCGAGCTCGACGCTCTCGCGAGTCACGTACTGCGCCTCGGGTGAGGTGTCCGGGTAAGGCTCGAGCCAGCTGACCTCGGTCGCGGGTGTGCCCGGCGCGATACCGGCGGGCAGCTCCCGGCGATCGCGCCGCTCGAGCGCGGTAAGGCAGCGGTTGGTCGCGATGGTATAGAGCCAGGCGCGGACGAAGCCGCGGTCGTCGAGGCGGCCGATGTTGCGCCACGCCCGGACCAGGCTCTCCTGCATCGCGTCCTCGGCGTCATGCAGCGAGCCGAGCATCCGGTAGCAGTGCGCCAGCAACTCGCCGCGGTACGGCGCGACGAGCTGCTCGAACGCGCCAGCGTCCCCACAGCGAGCAGCCTCGACGAGCTCGGCAGGTGCGGTCATGCACCCATCCTGCAAGGTCGCCGCCCGCGCGGCGATGAATTCCCGCGGCGCCCCGGGTTTTAACCCGTGCCGGGCACCCACGCGGGTCCGCGGACGACACGCCGCCACTGTCGTGACCGGACGCACCCTGAGATGGTCCGCGGGGGCTATACCGGGAGTCACGTCAGGGGAATAGCGCGCTGCTCACGATAATGGCAATTCGGGCATTATTACCTATACTTCCTGCCGTCCGGCCTTCCCGTGCCGCGCCGTCATCCGGAACATACGATTTACATTCAACGCCGCGTCAAAATTGTCTATCCTCACGGCATGACGCCTGCAGAGCCGAAAGCCAGGCAGAAATACGGGCAGAGGCGCTGGATCTGGTTAATACAGACCAGAATTAAGCCCTGGTGCCGGGCCGCGCCCGGGCGCCCGTATACGCCGCTGCCGGGCCGGTGGTCAGCGTGACCGCGCGCGAAAGGCGGAACCGGGTTCCGCCGGGCCGGGAGAACCGGGCGCCGGGCGGCGGCGGGCCGCGCGTTTACGTTCACGTCGGGGAGCCGAAGACGGGCACGACGTTCCTCCAGGATGCCATGTGGCGCAACCGGTCCTGGCTGGCCGCCCAGGGAGTCGTGCTGCCCGGCTTCAGTCATCAGGACCATTCCCGGGCCAGCCGGGATCTGCGCGGGGCCCCGCGGATGGCTTCGGATCCGGCTGAGCCATGGACCGGCGACTGGGACGTGCTGAGGCGGCAGGCGCTGTGCGCCCCCCAGACGGCGGTCATCTCGGACGAGCTGCTGGCCGCGTGCACCGCGAGGCAGGCGGACCGGGCGGTCCGGTCATTGCTGGCGGCCGAGGTGCACATCGTCCTCACCGTGCGCGACCTCGCGACCCTGCTTCCCGCCGAATGGCAGGAAAAGGTCAAGTGCCGCAGTACCGTCCAATGGGAAGAGTGGCTCGATTGGGTCACCGGCATCCAGTCCGCCGCCGACCGGCGCAGCCGGTCATGGTTCTGGAATGTGCACGACACGCTGGCCATCCTGGACGCATGGTCGCAGCACATCCCGCCGGACCACGTGCATGTCATCACGATGCCGCGCGGGGGCCCGGTTGAGGAACTCTGGGCGCGTTTCGCGTCCGTTCTCGGAATCGAATGCGCCGGTATCGACCTCACCCGGGCGCGGGCCAATTCCTCGCTCGGACTTCCGGAAGCCGAACTGCTGCGCCGGATGAACGAGGCGCTGCCGCCGGACATGCCAGACTGGTTCTACACGCGGCATGTCAAGCGCATCCTGGCGCACCAGATCCTGGGCGCCCGGCCGCGCCAGGCGCGCCTGGCCCTGCCCGGGAGCCGCCAGGCGTGGGCCAGAACCCAAGCCGAGGACCTCGTGGCCAGCCTGCGCGACGCCAAGTTCGACATCGTCGGTGATCTGGGGGAACTCCTCCCGCAGCCGCGGGCCGGGCACTACGCCCAGTCGCCTGGCCAGCTGCCGGAGCACCTGCTGCTGGACGCCGCGGTCCAGGCAGCGGCGGCGTTCGCGGATCGCCAGTACCAGGCGATGTACCCGGCCGCGGTGCCGCGGCGCAGACCGGGCGGCCCCCGGCAGATAGCCGGACGGCTGACCTGGCGGGCGCTGCACGGAGCCCGGGCCAGGCGGGCCCTCCGCAGCGCCAGCCACCTCCGGGCCGCCCGGCTGCTGCGGGTCGTGATCTGGCGGGTGCTCGTGCGTCCCGCACGCCACTCATGACCGGCCGGACCCGATGCGGGCTGCGCGCGGGCGGCCCGGGCGGTTATTTCCCGTGCGGGTCAGACCCGTTGAGCGCCGCAACGACCTGCTCGTAGTCGCCGCGCGCCTCGCCGTAGCGGAGGAACTTCACCCGCTCGACCTGGATCTCTTTCGCCTCGGGCTGGGCCTGCAGCAGCGCGGCGGCCTCGGCCACGAACTCATCGAGCGGCATCGCCATCTCGTTGTCTTCCTGGCCGGGCAGCAGCGAAGTGCGGACCGACGGGGGCTCGAGTTCCACGATCTTGACGGTCGTGCCGGCGAACTGCAGCCGGATCGACTCGCTGAGCATGTGGATCGCGGCCTTCGACGCGTTGTAGCTCGGCGTGGCCTTGAGCGGCGTGAACGCCAGGCCCGAGGAGACGGTGACGATCGTGGCGTCCGGCTGGGCCTGCAGGTGCTCGATGAACGCCGCGATGAGCCGGATCGGGCCGAGCACGTTGGTCGTCACGACGGACTCGGCCGACTCGAGGAAGGACCCGGGCTGGCGCCAGTCCTCGACGCGCATGATGCCTGCCATCGCGACCAGGACGTTGAGGTCCGGATGCCGGGCCAGCACTTCCTTCGCGGCGGACTGGATACTGGCCGAATCCGCGGTGTCGACCTGGACGGTGTCCAGGCCGGGGTACTGCGCGGCGATCTGCCCGAGCCGTTCGGCGCGCCGGCCACCAACGATGACCGTGTTGCCCCTGGCCTGCAGCTCCAGGGCGAGGGCGAGGCCGATGCCGCTGGTGGAGCCGGGGATGAAGATGGTGTTCCCTGAGATGTTCATGCTCCGAGTCTGGCCGCCCGGTGGCGGCGGGGGCAGAGAGCGGTTATCGGGGGATCAGCGATCCCTGGTTCACCCAGCGCAGCGCCCGATAATAGCTACATGGACCGTGCAGCACTGGCCGGCTTCCTGCGCCGCCGCCGCGAGGAGCTGCGGCCCGGGGACGTCGGGCTCCCGGCGGGCACGCGCCGCCGGACGCGGGGCCTGAGGCGGGAGGAGGTCGCGGCCCTCGCCACCATGTCGGCCGACTACTACACCCGGCTCGAGCAGCAGCGCGGCCCCCAGCCGAGCGAGCAGATGCTCGCATCGCTGGCCCGGGCGCTGCGGCTGACGAGCGGCGAGCGCGACTACCTATTCCAGATGGCCGGGCACAACCCTCCGGCATCCGTCTCGGCTACGACGCACGTTGCCCCCGCGCTGCTGCGCGTGCTGGACCGCCTGGCGGACACCCCGGCCCTGATCCTGTCCAGCCTGGGCGAGACGCTCGTGCAGAACCGGATGGCCGGCGCGCTGTTCGGCGACAAGTCCGGGCACACGGGCCTGGCCCGCAGCGGGATCTACCGCTGGTTCACCGAACCCGCGGAGCGGCTGTGCTATCCCGAGGAAGACCGCGGCCGGCAGAGCCGCGCCCAGGTCGCGAACCTGCGCGCCGCCTACGGGTCGATGGGCCCGCAGTCGCGGGCCGGGGAGCTCGTCCGGGCGCTCCAGAAGGCCAGCCCGGAGTTCGCTGAACTGTGGGAACGGCACGAGGTCGCCCGGCGCTTCGAGGACCACAAGACGCTCATCCATCCCGAGCTTGGCCCGATCGAGCTCGACTGCCAGGTGCTGTTCACCGAAGACCAGTCCCAGGCCCTGCTCGTGCTCACCGCTCCCCCGCACACCGAGGGCAGCGAGAAGTTGCAGCTGCTTGCCGTGCTGGGGCACGAGCGCTTCGCCGAGGCCGACCGCGGCTAGCCGCCGCTCGCGGCCAGGCCGTCGAGCGTGGCGAGCGTGCGGGCGTCGAGCCGGAGGTGGCCCGCGGCGACGTTCTCGTCCAGGTGCTGAGCACTCGCGGTGCCCGGGATCAGCAGTGTCCCGGCGTAGTGGGCCAGCTGCCAGGCCAGGCCCACCTGCGCAGCTGTCGCGCCGAGCGCCGCGGCCGCGGCCACCACCGCCGGATGCTCGGTCACCTTGGGCCAGGACGGGAACGCCGAGCCGAGCGGGAAGAACGGCACCCACGCGATGCCGTGCTCGCGGCAGGCGTCGAGCACGGGCCCGGCCGACCGGTCCAGGACGCTGTACGCGTTCTGGACGCAGGCGATGCCGGCCGGCCGCGCCTGGCGGACCTGCCCGGCGGATACGTTGCTGAGCCCGATGCCGCCGATCTTGCCCTCGTCGCGCAGCGTCACCAGCTCGGCAAGCTGGCTGTCCAGGTCGACCAGCTGATCGCCTTCGGCGCTGATGCCCGGCGGCGCGTCGAGCCGGCGCAGGTTGACGGCGGTCAGCTGCTCCACCCCGAGCGTGGCCAGATTGGCCTCGACGCCAGCCCGCAGCTGTTCCGGACGCTGGGCCGGCGCCAGCCCGCCCGCCGTGTGCTCGGCGCCGACCTTGCTCACCAGCACCAGGTCGCCGGGGTACGGGGACAGCGCGGCCCGGATCAGCTGGTTGACGGTCCCGGCGCCGTAGAACTGAGCGGTGTCGAGGTGATTGACGCCCTGGCCCACGGCCCGGCGCAGCACGCTGAGGGCGGCGCCGCGGTCGGGAGCCGGGCGGCCGGGCAGTTCGGCCAGTTGCATGGCGCCGAAGCCGATGCGGGCCACTGGGCGGCCGGCGAGCAGCGCGATGCCTCCCGGGGCCGCCGGCGATGTCGTAGCCGTCGTCATGAAGCCTCCCGTACGAATGACCGATCCTCTGACGATCCGGAGGATCCCTCCGCTATTTCAGCCTAGCAGAACCGGAGGCACCTCCGGTTGACTGCCGTCCATGACCACGGAGGCCGGCGGAAATCGCCGGGCCCCTCCATGCCCGGCATCGGGCAGATCAGTAGACTGTTAACTGATGACGGAAAAGGGCGGACATGGTGGCCAGCGTGACGGGCCTTCCCGCGTGTCCCGGCTAACGCGCCAGACGCTGCGGGGAACCTGGGCTCCCGTGCTGCTGCCGGTCGGCCCGGACGAGGCCATCGATTTCCGGCGGCTTGCCGACGAGCTTGCGGTTCTGGTCAGCACCGGGCTGGACGGCATCTACACGAACGGCACCGCCAGCGAGTTCCACTGCCTGGAGGAAGACGAGTACGACCGGATCACCGAGGTCGTCGCGCGGGCGGGCCGGGAGGCTGGCGTGCCGTGCCAGCTGGGGGCGAGCCACATGAGCGGGCAGGTCTCGCTGCGGAGGATCCGCGTGGCGGCCGGGTACGACCCGGCGGCGATCCAGGTCATCCTGCCGGACTGGTGCCCCTTGTCCGACGAGGAGGTCCGGTCGGCGATCGACCGGATGGCGCGCGAAGCCGGGCCGTCACCTCTCGTCCTCTACAACCCGCCGCACGCCAAGACCCGGCTGACACCGGCGCTCTTCGGCCGCCTCGCCGCTGAGTTCCCCCAGCTCATTGGCGTCAAGGTGGCCGGGGGCGACGCGGCCTGGTTTGAGCAGATGCGCGCCCTCACCGGCGATCTGGCGATCTTCGTAGCCGGCCACCGGCTGGCGAGCGGCCTGCGCCAGGGTGCGAGCGGCGCCTACTCGAACGTCGCCTGCATGAATCCCCGGGCAGCGGTCTCCTGGTACCAGGCCATGCGCACCGACCCGGCCGCCGCGCAGGACGCCGAGACCCGGCTGAACACGTTCCTGGCTACCCATGTGCTGCCGCTGCAGGCCGCCGGTTACGGCAACGCCGCCCTGGACAAGGCCCTCGCGGCGATCGGCGGCTGGGCCCCGATCGGCCTCCGGCTCCGCTGGCCCTATCGCTCGGTGCCGGCCCCGGTTGCCGCCGCCCTGCGCGATGCGGCCCGCGACGAGCTGCCTGGATTCTTTCCCGCGGCGCCGTGACCGGCGGCCTGGCCGGGACGAGGCGCCGCGGCGTCCGCGTCCGTCACGGGTGCACCACGGCCTTGAGGCAGCGTGAGTCACTGGACACAGCCTCCAGAGCGGCGCCGTAGTCGGGCAGGCCGAACCGGTGGGTCACCATCCCCTCGGTCCGCACCCGGCCGGTGCGCAGCAGGGCCAGGGCCCGGTCGAAGCTGAACGCCTGCGAGAAGGAGCCCTTGATGGTCAGCTCGCGGCGGAAGATGTCATACGGGCTGATCGCCAGGCTGGCCGCCTCCGGTGTCATGCCGTAGACGAACAGGGTTCCCCCGATGCCGAGCAGCTGCGCGCACCCGGCCAGCACGTCAGCCGATCCGGTCGCATCGATGACCACGTCGAAGCCGTCCGGGGCCAGCCCGGCGGCCGCGGCGCCGCCGGGGCTCTCGTCCCCGGCGGCCATGAGCACGACCTCGTCGGCGCCGTAGGCCGCAGCGAGGTCGAGCTTGAACGAGGTCCGGCCGGCCACGGTCACCCGGCTGGCGCCACTGGCCCGCAGGAGCTGGGCGAAAATGAGCCCGGTGGGCCCGGTTCCCGCGACGAGCACATCGCTGCCGGGCCGCAGCTGCAAGACATCCAGGCCGTGGACCACGCACGCGACCGGCTCGGCGAGCACCGTCACCTCCGGCTCGAGATCCCCGGCGGCATGGCACTTGCCCGCCGGGGCGACCACGTACTCGGCGAAGCCGCCCGGGTCGGTGACCCCCATCGCCCGCATGCTGGCGCAGAACTGCGGCCGGGCCCGCCGGCACTGCCGGCAGTGCCCGCAGGCGATCATGTTGTCGAGCGCGACCAGTTCCCCGGCGGCCAGCCCGGTGACGCCCGGCCCGGCGCCGGCGACCACACCAGCGATCTCGTGCCCGGGAGTGAGCGGGTAGACCGGCCCGAACTCGCCCGCATCCAGGTGCACATCCGTGCCGCAGACCCCGGCGGCGACCACGCGCAGTATCACCTCCCCGGCGCCCGGCACCGGGTCGGGCAGGTCAGCGTAGTGCCAGTGGCGCGGTGCGTCGTAGACGACCGCTTTCATGCTGCCGCCTCCGCGAGCTGGACCCGGGTCTTGAGGCCCTGGCCACGGCGGCTCCGCTCCAGGGCCTCCGCCGTGGCCGTCAGGGGCAGCGGCGGCTCGTGCAGAAGTTCCACCGGCAACGTGCCCGCCGCGAGGAGGCGGGCCGCCCGGCCGAAGGTATGCCGCACCGAATTGGCGCCGACGATGGTCAGCTCCCGGGCGACGACGTCGAACGGCTCGAAGGCGAACGACCGGCCCGGGCCGCTGATGCCGAGCAGGGCGATCCGCCCGGCCCGGCGCGTCACCGCGAGGCCGTCCGCGACCGCGGCCGGATTGCCGGTGGCATCCACGACCACGTCCCAGGTCCCGTCCAGTTCGCGAGCCGCGGTCCCGGTCCGGCGCGCCCCGAAGCGCGCGCCTGCGGCCAGGCGTTCCGCCCGGCGGTCGACGAGGTCGACCCGGCCGCCTGACATCGCCAGCAGTGCCGAGGCGAGCAGCCCGATCGGGCCCGCCCCCAGGACCAGCACATCGTGACCCAGCACCGGCCCGAGGCGGTCCACCGCGTGCAGCACGCAGGCCAGGGGCTCGACCAGGCCGGCTTCGCCCAGCCCGAGCGGGTCGGGGAGCGGCTCGCACCGGGCGCCGTTGACCGCCACATAGTCGGCGAGCGCGCCGGGCGCCGTGGTACCCAGGCCGCCCCCGTTCAGGCACATGTTCGTCCAGCCGGACCGGCACATCGAGCATGCGTCGCAGTAGTCCATGGGATCGACCGCCACCCGGGTCCCGGTGGCCAGGCCGCGGACGGCCCGGCCGGCCGCCACGACGATCCCCCCGAACTCGTGACCCGGGATGACCGGGTAACGGACGACGCCGTAATCGCCGTCCAGGACATGCACGTCAGTCCCGCAGATTCCGCAGGTATCCACGGCCACGATCACCTCGTGGTCGCGGGGCGCAGGGTCCGGGACGTCGGTGATGGCCAGGTCACCCGGCCCGCGGACCACCGCGGCCCTCATGCCCGGGCCCCGCTGGACCAGAACGCCGACGTGGCCGGCGGGCCGGATCCCGGGGCCAGGGCGGCGATCTCGCCGAGCACCACCGCGGGATCATCCGCGCCGTAGACGAGCGAGCCAGGGATCACGCCGTCGGCGCCGGCCGCGGCGAGCAGCGGGACGGTATGCCGGCGGACCCCGCCGTCGACCACGATCGTGGGGTGGTGCGGTGACCGCTCCCGGAGCCGGACCAGGCCGGCCACCCGGGCCGGGGCCGCCGGATCCAGCTGCCGTCCCTTGACCCCGATGGGCGTGCCGAGCAGCAGCAGCCGCGTGGCCAGGCCCAAGAACCGGGCGGCGCTGCCGGTCGGCTCGTGCAGCTCGATGCCCAGGCCCGGCTCGCAGCCCAGGGCCCGGATCTGGGCCAGCACTGCGTCGACGTCGTCGCAGGGCCCCGACTGGACGGTGATGATGTCGGCGCCGGCCGCGGCGAAGCGGCCGGCCCAGTAGCCGGGGTCAGTGACGTTGAGATGAACTTCGATCCGGGCGGCGGTAAAGGCCCGCAACGCCTCGACCAGGTCCGGGCCGAAGAGCAGTTCAGGCACGTTGTGCCCGTCGAAGACGTCGATGTGAAAGCCGGCGGCATGATCCTCCACCCGGCGCACCTCCTCGCCGAGCGCCAGCAGATCGGCTGACCAGAGCGAGACGAACGCTTCCATCCAGCATCTCCTCCGTGGGCGGAAGGCTCGCCCTAGACGCGCCACATCAGTACCATGACACTGGTGACGACTCCTGTAAACAGTCAACAGAAATCACTGCTCAGGGAGGCGCCCGCGTGACCGTGGCCGGGGTGGACCTGGGCGGCAGCAAGATCGCTGCCGTCCTGCTCGACGAATCCGGCGCAGTCCGCGGTGAGCTCTGGCAGGAACACCGGATCGACGGGCCGCACGAGGCGGTGGGCCTGATCGCGGAGGTCGTCGGCGAGCTGATGGCTCGTGAGCTCGCCGCCGGCCCGATGCCGGCCGGTCCGGTGCTCCCCGGCCGGATGCCCGCCAGCCCGATGCCCGCCGGCCAGGTAACCGCCGTGCCGGATGCCCGCCGGCCAGGGCCCGGCCGGGACACGTGCCGCAGCCGGTCCGCGTGGGCTCACGTCGGTGGGGCTGGCGGTAGCCGGGTGGCTCAGCCGGGATCGGCAGGACGTGCGCACCGCCGTCAACCTGGGCATCACCGCCGCCCCCCTGGCCCGGCTGGTGCAGGCCCGGCTGAACTGTCCCGTGCTGGTCGAGAACGACGGAAATGCGGCCGCCTTCGCCGAGTTTGCCCGCGGTGCCGGACAGGGGGCGCAGGTCCTCCTGCTGATCACCCTCGGGACCGGGGTCGGCGGCGGAATCGTCGTGTCGGGCACACTCGCCGGCGGCAGCCATGGCCTGGCAGGCGAACTCGGCCACATCCCGATCGACCGGAGCGGCCCCGGGTGCTGCTGCGGCGGCCGCGGCTGCCTGGAGCTGTACGCCAGCGGAACGGCCGTGATGACCCAGGCCCGGCTGCGCGCCGGCCAGCCAGACGGAGCCGCCATCCTGGCCCTCGCGGCCGGCCAGCCCGGGCAGATCACCCCCCGGGAAGTCGTTCAGGCGGCCCGCGGCGGGGACGCCTGCGCGGCCGGGCTCCTGGCTGCCGCAGGGCGCGCCGTCGGGCAGGCGGTCGCGGCGGTCATGCCGGTCCTCGACCCCGATCTGGTCGTGCTCACCGGCAGCCTGGCCACGTCCGCCGGGGACCTGATCCTCCTCCCCGCCCGGCAGGAGCTAGCCCGCGCGCACACTCTGCGGGCCGTGCTCCCCCCGGTGCCGATCATGCTCGGCCGGACCGGGCCGGCCGCAGCGGCCCTCGGGGCCGCGGAGCTGGCCCGCCGTCATCCTGCCGCGCGCGCCCCCGCCCGCGCCGGGCGGGCGATGCCGCGCTGATCCCCCGGACCTCCGTGACGAGGCCCCCACGACGAGGACGGACCCATGACACAGGACCGGACCGCATCCGACTCCACGACGCCGCAAGCCGCCGGACCAGCCCTGCGGCTCGGCCTCATCGGGTGCGGGCGCATCGCCCAGGTGGCCCACCTTCCGGCCATCGCGAAGTCCGCGGACGTGCGGCTCGTCGCCGTCAGCGATCCGAGCACCGTGCTGGCCGAGGCCGTCAGCCGGCGCTACGACGTGCCGGGTTACTCGCGGACCGAGGAATTGCTCCAGGCCGGCCTGGATGCCGTGCTGGTCGCGGTGCCTGACCGCTTCCACCGGGACATCGGCGGCCAGGCGCTGCAGGCAGGCCTGCACGTGCTGATCGAGAAGCCCGCCGCCGCGACCAGCGCCGAGGCCGCTGACCTGCAGGACATGGCGGCCAAGTTCGGGCGCAAGGTGCAGGTGGGGGCGATGCGCCGGCACGACCCCGGTATCCAGTACGCGCGCGCCGCGCTCGAGGGGCTGGGCAAGATGGCCAGCGCGACCTTCTGGTACCGGCTACCCACCACGCTGCGGGCCAGCACCGAAGCGGCGCTCTTCCCGCCGCTCGCCGTCGACCAGTCGGTCCGGTCCACGGAGGCCCAGTTCAAGGCGGACCGCGAGACCTACCTGCTGCGCACGCACGGGGCCCACGTGTTCGACGCCGTCCGGTATCTGCTGGGCGACGTCACCCAGGTCCGGGCCGAACTCTCCCGCAGCGGCGCCGACCTGCACTGGCGCGGCTCGATACGGACCACGCGGGCACCAGCGTCCTTCGAGATCAGCGCCAACATTCACGCGAACTACGCCGAGGGGGTCGAGATATTCGGGGAACGCGGCGCGGTCAGCATCAGGTCCTACTTCCCGTTTTACCGGCAAGCCAGCAGCGTCCGGGTCTTTCACGAGCAGTCCCTGGAGTGGACGTCGCCGGATTACGGGGCGGTCGATCCCTACCAGCGCCAGCTGGAAGCGTTCGCGCGAGCCGTGCGCCGCGACGAGCCCACCGATCCCGGCGCCAGCGACGGCGTCGAGGCGCTCCGCCTGATCGAGGCGACGGCGGCCAGCGTGCGCGCCGACGGCCGGCCGGTAGACCTGTGACCGCTGACCTGGGTATCTTCGCCCGGACATTCCGCCGGGACACCGCCGAGCAGGTGGCGCAGGCGGTCGGGCAGGCGGGCTACCGCCTCGTTCAGCTCAACCTCAGCAGCTTCGGCCTGCCCACCATTCCGGCGGGCCCGGCGCTGGCCGGCCTCGACCTGCCGGGGATCTGCCGCACCTTCGCCGGCCACGGGATCGGCATCTGGGGTGTCTCGCTCACCTACAACATGATTGACCCGGACCCCGCGCGGCGCGCGCGGGCCACCGCGCAGGCCACGGCGTTCATCGAGCGGATTCCCGAACTCGGCGCGCAGGTCGCCACCCTGTGCACCGGAACCCGCGATGCGTCCGACATGTGGCGCGGGCACCCGGACAATGCGCGGCCGAGCGCGTGGGCGGACCTGCGCGCAACCCTGGCTGAACTCCTTCCCGCGGCCCGGGCCGCGGGTATCCGGCTGGGCGTTGAGCCCGAGATGGCCAACGTCGTGTCCGGCGCCGCGGCGGCCCGGCGCCTCCTCGGGGAACTCGGCGGCGACTCGGCCCTGGTCGGGATCGTCCTGGACCCGGCCAACCTCGTGGAGCCGTCCACGGCGCCCGCGCAGCATCGCATCCTGGCCGGCGCCTTCGACGACCTCGCGGAGGACATCGTCTGTCTGCACGCCAAGGACGTGGCCGACTCCGGCTACGCGGCGGCCGGGACCGGGTTGCTCGACTACGAGCTGATCCTCGGCCTGCGGGCCGGGCTGCCCCGCCCGGTTCCGGTCATCGTGCAGGACGCCAGCGAGAGCGACAGCATCCGGGTGCGTGGCCTGCTCAGCGAGCTGCTGCGGCGCCACCCCTGGGCGCCCTCGTGACGCCGCCCGCTGGCGGTCCGGCCGGCCGGACCGCCAGCGAACAGTACGCCGACGCGGCCAGCTACCGGCTCGCGCCCGGCACCGGAGCGCCGGGGCTGCCGCCACCCAGCCCGGTGCTGATGCTGCACGGCCTGGGCGGCGACAGCGGCCAGCTCTGGCCGTACGCCGGCGGCGACCCGGCGCGTACCCGGCTGGCCCCGGATCTGCGGGCCCACGGAGCCACCATGCTGGTCGGCGACGAGGAGGACTTCACGTTCGCCGGGCTCACCGCCGACCTGACCGCCCTGCTGGACCGGCTCCGGTTCCCGCCCTCGGTGGTGGTCGGGATGTCCCTGGGCGCGGGTGTCGCCGTGGCTCTCGCGCTGCGCCAGCCCGCCCGGGTTCTCGGGCTGGTGCTGATCAGGCCCGCATGGCTGGACACCGCGCCGCCGCCCAACCTGCTCCCGCTGACCCGGGCCGGCTGGCTGCTGCGGCACCACGGAACCCAGGCCGGCCTGGCCCGGTTCGCCGAATCCCCGGAGTACGCCGGCGTCCGCGGGCGGTCAGCGGCCGCCGCCGCGAGCCTGATCGGGCAATTCCATGCGCCGCACGCGGTGCTGCGTTCGGTACGGCTCACGCACCTGCCCCGCTCGGTGCCGTTCCGCCGGATCCACGAACTGGGCCAGATCCGGGTGCCGTCCGTGGTGATCGGGACGCGGGCCGACCCGCAGCACCCATTTGAGATGGCCCGCATCTGGGCGTCCGCCTTGCCCGCCAGCCGTCTGCTGGAAGCACCGCCGCGCGACGCGGACCCGGCCGGTTACCACTCCTGCCTCACCGGAGCCAGCGGCGAGTTCGCCGCGGACCTCGACGCCAGGCGCACCGCGGACCTCCATCCCAGACGTACCGGGGCTTAGTCTCACCGGCCTCTTGAACTTCGTTTGGCTTACGCACTGCACGCCGCTGCTCACGCTGGCGGAGACCGGGCCCGAGCTGGCCGCCAAGCGGAGCGGGGCCCGGATCCCGGACAAGGACCTGCGCACGATCCCGCTGTTCGCCACGGTCGATGAAGCGATCGTGCATTACCAGGGACTGATCGACGCGGGAGTGCAGTACTTCCTCGCGACGGTCAACGGCCAGGACACCCAGACGGCGGACCTGCTGGCCCAGCAGGTGCTCCCCGCGCTCAGGCCGGGTGACGGCGTGGAGCCCGCCCGCCGGACAGTCACCGGAGCTCAGCCGGGCCCGTCACGGCCGTCGAACTCATAGATGCCGGTGGTGTGCGCGCCGATCGCCTTGACGGCCGTCGCGCTCTTGCGGGTCCGCAGGATGCGCAGCAGCTTGCGGTGGCGGTCCGGCCACCCGGTCGTGAAGTCGTCGTCCATCGCGCCGAGCTGGGCCAGGTAGAGGTAGAGCTGGGAACGCAGCCCTTCCCAGGCCCGGCAGAGCGGCTCGTGGTGGCTGGCCCGGAAGATGACGTCGTGAAATTCGACGTCGAGCGCCGCGACCGCCTGCACGGTCAGCGGGCGGGGCAGATCGTCGTGCCGGGACAGCACCTGCTCCATCCGGTCGAAGTCCGCGCTGGTCGCCAGCTGGCAGAGCCACTGCACGGCGAGCTCTTCCAGGGCCGTGCGCAGACTGTAGATCTGGTCGGCCTGCTCGCGGGACAGCGTGGCCACCGAGGCACCCCGGTGCCGGTCCACGACCACCAGTCCTTCCTGGCTGAGCCGCGACAGCGCCTCCCGGACCGGCCCCCGGCTGACCGCCAGCTGCGTGGCCAGCTCGTGCTCGATGAGGCGCTGCCCGGACTCGAACCGGCCAGTCATGATCGCATCCCGCAGCGCGTCCGCGACCTCATCGGAGAGCACCCGGCGCGCGGCGGGACCCAGCCCTATGCCGTCAGTACCGGCGCTCACCGCAGGCCGCCCCTCGCCACCATTGCGCAACTGTTGACTGTCATCCAGGCTACCGCCTGCGCCTCTCCGGTCCCGGGGCTCAGAACAACCGGGCCAGCATCCCCCCGTCGGCGATGAGCGGGGCACCGGTGAGGAACGACGACTCAGGCGAGGCGAGGAAGGCGACGGCCCGGGCGACCTCGCCGGGCTGCGCTGTCCGGCCGATGGCCCCGGTTCCGGGAGCCACCGTGACCCCGTCGCGGGCCATGGCCGCGCCGTGCTCGGCCGACATCTCCGTGTCGACCCCGCCGACGATGACCGCGTTGACCCGGATGCCGTCGTCGGCGTAATCGAGCGCCATCTGCCGGGACAACGCCAGCACGGCGCCCTTGCTCGCCGCGTAGGCGGCCAGCCGCGGCACGGTCGCGACCGCGTGCACCGACGAGATGTTGACGATGGAGCCTCCGCCGCCCGCCTTGAGGTGCGGGATCACCGCCCGGGACATGAGGAAGACGGACTTGACGTTCACCGCCATCACCCGGTCCCAGGTCTCCTCCGGCGTGTCGTGCACGGCGTGGCAGTCCAGGATCCCGGCGTTGTTGACCAGCACGTCGATCCGGCCGAAACGGTCCGCCACCGTGGCGACCGCCCGCTCGACCTGGTCGGCGCGGGACACGTCGACGGCCAGGTGGGCGCGGCCGCCGTCATCCGGTCCCGCCCCGGCGGGCGGCTGGAGGTCGAAGCTGGCCACGGCCATCCCCCCGGCCGCGAGTGCCTCGGCGACGGCGGCGCCGATACCGCGGGAGCCGCCGGTGACGATGGCCACCCGGCGCGTCGGATCAGCCACAGGTTCCTCCTGACCGGGGATGGTCCCCATCGATTTCCCGCAAACTGCCCGCGCCAAGGTAGCTGGCCCGGTGCTTCCTGCGCGGCGGGCTGCCGGGCCGGGGGCGGGGGCTCACGGGGCCCGGTCAGCCGGCGAAGGTGGCGGCGGCCAGGCCGGTGACCCCGACATCGGCCCGGAACAGGGCGCCCGCCCCGGGCTCGGCGCCCGGGCCGAGGTCCACCCGGGACGTGGTGATGTACAGCTGCTGCAGTCCGGGACCACCGAAGGTGCAGGCGGTCACCTGGCTGACGGGTACCTCGACCCGGCCGTCCAGGCGCCCGTCCGGCCGGTACCGGTGCACCGCTCCCCCGCCGTGCAGCGCCAGCCACAGGTGGCCCTCGGCGTCAACGGTCAGCCCGTCCGGGATCCCGGCCGACGGGTCCACCTTCACGGCCGGCCGCCGCCTCGACAGGCCCCGTTCCGGGTCGTAGTCGAAGGCATCGATGCGGCGGGTAGCCGAATCGACGTAGTACGCGGTTGACCCGTCCGGACTCCACGCCAGCCCGTTGGACACCGTCACGCTGCCGAGCACGGCCCGCGAGCTGCCGTCCGGGTCCAGGCGGTACAGGCGGCCGCGGCCCGCGCCCGAGTCGTAGGCCATGGACCCGCAGTAGAAGCGCCCGTCCGGGTCGCAGCCGCCATCGTTCATCCGGACGTCCGGATCCGCCCACATCTCGCCGAGGCGGCGCACCGACCAGTCCTCACCGACCAGGGCGAACTGGCGCTCGAGCGCGACGACCATCCCGCCGCGGGCGCGCGGCCGCAGCGCGGCCAGCACGGTACCGAGGTGACGCCGGGTGACGCCGCCGTCCGCCCCCAGCGTCAGCAGGTCACCGGCCAGCATGTCGACCCACCGCAATCCGGGCCAGGCCGCCCACCAGACCGGGCCCTCGCCGTGCCCGCTGGCCACCTCGGTCACCTGCACGGCCTGGGTCACGGCAGGAGGCTACCGGATTCGAGCTCAGCCAGCAGGTCCGCCAGCCGCGGCCCGAAGCGGCGCCCGATGTCGCCCGGCGCGGCCGGCAGCGGGGCCCGCGCGCCGCCCAGGGAGACGCCATGGCGTGATTCGGCGAGAAGCTTCATGGCCGACATCCACTCCAGCGGCCCGAGGCCGGCCAGCAACTCGTCGCGGAACTTCAGCGCCTGCCCCAGGACCTTCTCGGCGGCGGCGGGGTCGCCACCGCGCGCGGCGCTGACCCCGGCCACCAGATGCTCGGGCAGCACATTGGCCAGGCCCGGGATGGACCCCGCGGCCCCGGCCTGGACCGCATCGACGATCGTGTGTTCCGCGCCGACCATGACCTGCTTGCCCGCGTCCAGCACGGCCCGGGTGTAGTCCAGGTCGCCGCCGGAATCCTTCACCCCCCAGACCGGGAGCCCGGCGACCACCGGCACCGGAACGGGCGGGCCGAACTCCGGGATGTGGTACAGCAGCACCGGGTGAGTACTGGCCGCCAGGATCTGCTCCACGTACCGGCGCAGCCCGTCCTCGCCCACCGGGCGGAAATAGAACGGCGGGAGCAGCATGACCGCCGTGGCGGGCAGGTCGTTGACCGCCTCGACCAGCTGGAGCGCGGTATCGAGGCTCGACTCGATGATGGCGGGCACCAGCGGGGTGCCGGGGACGGCCTCAGCCAGGGCCCCGAGCACGGCCCGCTTCTCGCGCAGGCTCAGTGAGGGGCCCTCGCCCGAGGTGCCGAACGGCACGAGGCCATCAACGCCCGCCTGGACCAGCCAGCGCGCATGCTCGGCGGAGCGCCCGGGGTCGGCTCCGCCACCGGGGGCGAAGGCCGTCAGCAGCGGGACATAAACGCCGGAAATCACCGGGTCACCTCCGGTATGCGCATGTCGTTGACTTCATCACGAAAAACAGATTACTGTCAACAGGTGACGAACAGAACCGAACCGGCGGGCGCCCGCCGGTTCCCCGCGGACGAGCTGGTCACGCTGGCCGAGCGTGCGCTCACCGCGCTCGGCGCCCCCGCGGGTATCGCCGGGCAGGTGGCCCGGTCCCTGGTCCTGTCCAACCTGGTTGGTCACGACTCGCATGGAGTGATCAGGCTGGCGCAGTACGCGGCCTGGATCGCCGACGGGCAGATCCGCCCGGCCGCCGCCCCCGTCATCACCCGGCGCGAGCGGGCCGCCGCGGTCGTGGATGGCGGCTGGGGCTTCGGCCAGCCGGCCGCTCAGCTGGCGACCGGGCTCGCGGTGGACCTGGCCGGGGAGCACTCCGTCGCGGCCGTGACCATCCGTGACTGCAACCACGTCGGGCGGCTGGGCGAGTACGTCGCGGAACTGGCCCGCAGCGGCCTGATGGGCCTGGCCTTCTGCAACTCCGGCGCGGTGGTCGCCCCGTTCGGCGGCACCGGCCGCGCGCTGGGCACCAACCCGTTCGCCTGGGGGGCGCCCGGCGCGGCGTACGGTCCCCTGGTGCTCGACTTCTCCACCGCCGGAGTCGCCGAGGGCAAGCTCCGGGTGGCCGGGACGGAGGGACGGGAGGTCGCCCCCGGCCTCATCGTCGATTCGCGCGGGCAGCCGACGACCCGCCCGGCTGACTTCTTCGCCGGGGGCGCGCTGCTGCCCTTCGGCGGCCACAAGGGCTCGGGCATGAGCATCATGATCGAACTGATTGGCGGTCTGCTCACGGGCATGGGGGCCGCTCCCACCCCCGACTATGCGGGCGGCAACGGCACGGTGCTGCTGGCCATGAGCATCGGCGCGTTCACCGACGCGGAGTCCTACCGCGATGAGGCCACGCGGTTCTGCACGGAACTGGTCACCGCCGGCGCGGGCCCGACCGGCGGCTGCGTGCTGCTGCCGGGCGAGCTGGAATCCCGGACCCGGCAGGAGCGGCTGGACGGGGGCATCCCCGTCGGCGAGGGCGTACTCGACCTCATCTACACGATCACGGACCCGCTGGGCGTGGCCCGGCCGGAGCCGGCCCGCTAGCGGCGCAGCCCGCCGGAGCCGGGGGCGGGTCCCGCCGGGCCTGGGCCCGGTCCCGCGGGGCCTGGTGCCGGCCCGGCCGGGCCACCGTCACCCGGCCCCGCCCGCCTGCCAGGCGGCCCGCACCGACCGCTCGATGTCCGCGGACCCGGGCGTGAGCGCGTCCAGGAGAACCGGGCTGTGCGGCACGGGAGCGAAGCCGGCCCCGACCCGCAGGACCGGCGCAGCCAGCTCACCGAACAGGCTCTCCGACATCGCCGCGGCTATCTCCCCGCCCACCCCGCCGTGCCGGTAGGCCTCGGTGGCCACCACCAGCCGGCGGGTCCGCCGGACCGACTGCTGCACCGTATCGAGGTCCAGCGGCATGAGCGTGCGCATGTCGATGACCTCGACGTCGATGCCGTCGGCGGCCAGGCTCTCGGCCGCGCGCAGGGCCTGGCCGACCATGACGCCGTAGCAAGCCACGGTGACGTCGGTGCCGGGCCGCCGGATCGCGGCCTGCCCGAAGGGCACCAGGTCATCCGGGCCGCCTGCCTCGCCGCGCAGGCCGGTCAGCATCTTGTGCATGAGGAAGATGACGGGGTCGGCCCCGCGCAGCGCCGTCTTGATCAGTCCCTTGGCGTCGGCCGGAGTACTCGGCATGGCGACCAGCAGCCCCGGGACATGACAGAACCACGCCTCCAGGCTGTTGTTGTGCTGCGCCCCGCCGCCGGCGAACCCGGTGGTGCCGCGGATCACCAGCGGAACGGGGCGGTTCCACCAGTAGCGGACCTTCGCGGCCTGGTTCACGATCTCGTCCATGGCGCCGAACGCGAAGTCGGCGAAGTTCAGGTCCACCACCGGGCGCAGGCCGTCCAGGGCGGCGCCCACCCCGGCGGCCACCATCGCCGCCTCGGAGATGGGGGTGTTGCGCACCCGGTCCCGCCCGAACTCCGGCCCGAGCCCGGTCACCTGGGCCCAGTGACCACCGCGCTCGTACAGGTCGGTGCCCATGACCAGGATGCTGGGGTCCCGGGCCATCTCCTCGGCCAGGCCGTCACGGTAGGCGCGCGACAGCGTGGTCCGGCGGCCGGTGACCTGGCTGCGGACGGCGGTCATGATCCGCTCCTCACGTTCAGCCCGGTGGCGGTAACCCCGTCGGTGACCGTGGCCGGGTCGGGCAGCGGTGCCGCCTCGGCCGCCGCCACCGCCTCGGCGACCCGGGCCCGGGCCCGGCCTGCGGCCCGTTCGTAGCCGTCGTCGTCCAGGTCACCGCGGGCCATCAGGGCGGCCCGGAGCCGCTGGACCGGGTCCCGGTGCTGCTCCCACCAGGACACCTCGTCGGCGGTGCGGTACTGGCCCCGTTCACCGATGTCGTGCCCGAGGTGGCGGTAGGTGAGAGCCTCGATGAAGGTCGGGCCGCCGCCGGAGCGGGCCAGCGCCGCCGCCTGCGCGGCGGCCCGGTGGACGGCGGCCACGTCCTGGCCGTTGACCTGCACCGCGGGGAGGCCGAATCCGGCGGCCCGCCCGGCGATGGACTCGCCGGCCATCGCGTCGCCGATCCTCGTCTCGACCGCGTAGCCGTTGTTCTCGCAGACGACGAGCAGCGGGAGGTGCCAGGCCGCCGCCAGGTTGACGAACTCCCAGACCCGCCCGGTGTTGGCGCCGCCGTCCCCGAAGAAGCCGGCTGACACGCGCGGCTCCCCCCGGTAGGACTGCGCGAGCGCGGCCCCGAGGGCCAGGCCCACGCCCGCGCCGACGATGCCGTTCGAGCCGAAGAACCCGGTGCCGAAGTCAGCCAGGTGCATGTGCCCGCCGCGGCCTCCGGAGGAACCGGTCCGCTTGCCGAACAGCTCGGCCATCATGAGCGCCGGATCCATGCCTTTGGCCAGCGCCACGTGATGGCTGCGGTGGGGGGCGGCCGCCACATCGTCGCGACGCAGCACCGAGCCGACGCCGACGGCCACCGCCTCGTGCCCGATGGCCGAGTGCATGCCACCCGGGATGGCGCCCGCCTGAGCCAGCGGGCCAGCGGCGGACTCGAATTCGCGGATCAGCAGCATCCGGTCGAGCCAGCCCGCCGCCTCCGCGGAGGGAACGTCGCCCAGATCGATGCCCGCCCCGGCGGCAGTGCCGGTGATGTCGGTATGAGCTTTCACTCGCCGTCAACCTCGATCCAGGTCAGCACGGTGCCGGTAGGTATCTCGACGTCTATCTCCACCAGACGGGGCCCCAGGACGCCAGTGGCCGGGCTCTCCAGGGTGACCTCGGCCTTGGCGGTCTCGATGTCCACCACCGGCTCGCCTTCACGCACCCGCTCGCCCGGCTCATGCAGCCAGCGCAGCACCACGCTCTCGGTGTCGGCCATGCCGTAGACCGGCACCGTCAGTTCCACTCTCGACATGCTGCTCCTTAGTCGCCGATCGCGTTATTCGCCGATCGTGCCGCCGGCGTTGAGGGCCAGGTTGCCCCCGTCCACGGGCAGGATCACGCCGGTGATCATCGCCGCCGCGTCGGAGGCCAGGAACGCCACCGCGGCGGCCACCTCATCCGGCTCCACCAGCCGGCCCAGCGGGATGCCGCGCAGGAACGTGTCGATCAGCCGCCCCTCGGCGCTGGGATTCTCGCTGAGCGCGCGGAGGCCGTCGGTGGCGATCTGGCCCGGCGCGACCGCGTTGACCCGGATACCGCGCGGAGCCCAGGCGACGCCCAGCTCCCGGGTCAGCTGATTCACCCCGCCCTTAGACACCCCGTACGGGAAGTTGCCCCGGCCCAGCGACGTGCTCCCGCCGATGGAGCTGATGTTGACCACCGACCCGTGCACAGGGCCACCGGGACCGCCTGCCGCGATCAGCCGCTCAGCGAAGCGTCTCGCGCAGAGGAAATAGGCGGTCAGGTTGACCGCCAGGGTCTGCGCCCAGATCTCGTCGGTCACCTCCAGGCTGCCCTGGCGCGGATTGATTCCCGCGTTGTTCACGAGGATGTCCGCTGGCCCGCAGGCGCCCACCTGGTCGAAGGCCGCCGCGATGCTGCCCGCGTCGGCGACGTCACAGCTGACCGGCTCGGCGCAGCCGCCCGCCTCGCGGATCTGGGCCACCGTCTGCTCCGCACCAGCGGCGTTGATGTCCAGCACGCTGATCCGGGCCCCCGCGGCCGCCAGGGTGCGCGCGATGGACCGGCCCAGGCCGCCGGCCGCCCCGGTCACGGCGGCATGGCGGCCGGCCAGGTTCACCAGGGGACCGGTCACGACGCCGGTTCCGCGGTCGCCGCGGCCGGCGCGTTGGCCGGGGAGCGCGCCGGGTGCCCGGACAGCACCCGCTGGACGTCCTCGCACGCGCGGACCGCGACATCCCGCTGAGCCTCCTGGGAGTACCAGCCCGTGTGCGGGGTGATGAGGATGCGCGGATCGCTGAGCAGCGGATCGTCACCCGGGGGCGGCTCCTGGCTCAGCACGTCGAGCGCGGCCCCGGCGATTTCCCCGGCCCGGACCGCGGCGGCCAGCGCGGCCTCGTCCACCAGCCCGCCCCGGGCGGTGTTGATGAGGACGGCCGATGGCTTCATCGCGCGGAGCGCGTCGGCGCCGATGAGATGCGCCGACTGCGAGGTCAGCGGGACGTGCAGGGAGACGTAGTCGGACTCGGCCAGCAGCGCTGCCCAGTCGGCCGGCTCGGCCCCGGCGGCCACGATCTCCCCGGCCGGCTGGAACGGATCGCAGACCAGGACCCGGAGGCCGAGGCCGAGTGCCTTGACCGCGGTGGCGCGGCCGATCCGGCCGAACCCGGCGAGGCCGAGAGTCTGGCCCCGGAGCCTGCGGATGGTCCCGCCGCCCGTGGAATCCCACTGGCCGTCCCGGACGAGGTCCAGGTACTGCGGGAGCCGCCGCGCGCAGGCCAGCAGCAGCGTGATCGCGTGCGTCGAGACCTCGTCCACCGAGTAGTCGGAGACGTTGGTGACCAGGATCCCCCGGCGGGCGGCGGCGTCCAGGTCGATGCTGTCCAGGCCGGTGCCGACCCTCGCGATGATCTTGCAGGCGGGCATCGCGGCCAGCATCACGTCGGTGATCTCCTGGACGGTGACGAGCACCGCGTCGGCGTCCTCCAGCTGGCGGCCCACCGGAACCGGGATGCCACTCAGATGACGGACCTGGTAGCCCATCCCTTCCAGCAGGCCGGTCTCGAGCGTGGTCTGCGCGCGCTGCCCGTAGGCGATGACGACGGTGGCCACGGCTAGATCACCGCCGTGGCGCCGGCCGCGGGGCTATCCGCGGCCCTGACGTTCTCGCTGGGCCGGGGGGCGGCATCCGCCCGGTTCGGGCCGGCGAGGGCGTCCTCGTCTCCCAGCCCGCAGGCGCGGGTGGCGCCGCCGTCGGCGTCGTAGCTACCGAGTCGCATCGTTTCTCGCGATCATGATCGTTATATGGGGGGGTGTTTGCTGGCCGTCAGCGGAGGTGGGGTCACGGTGCCGGTCTCTGCCGCGTCCGCCGAATCGGACATGGAGTCCAGGTAGCTCTGCAAAATCCGCTCGTACGCAAATGAGATGTGCTCGGTGATCACGTCCGCCGCTGCATCCTGGTCCCCCCTCCTGATGACCTTGAGGATGTCGCCATGCCCTTTGACCAGCCCTTCTCGCCAGTCCGGGCTGGCCACGTTGCGTGACAGCATGAACCAGTAAGTAGGCAGCCGGATCTGCTCCCACGCGTTGGACAGGCGCTGCTGGTGCGCGGCCTGGTAGATGGTGTCGTGGAACTGCACGTCCAGCCGGGCCGCGTCGCGCTCGGTGATACGCCGGGAGAACGCGGACGTCATCTCGTCCAGGCTCGCTTCCATCTCGCCCAGATCGCTGGCGTCCCCCCGCTCGATCGCCAGCCTGATCGCCAGCGGCTCGAGGGCGGAGCGCAGCGTGTAGATCTCCTGCAGGTCGTTACGGGTGAGCTGCACCACGGACACGCCGCGGTTCCGCGACGACCGGACCAGGCCCTCGCGTTCCAGCAGGATGAAGGCGTCCCGCACGGGGCCCCGGCTGACCTCGAGCCGCACGCTGAGCTCTTCCTCCCGGAGGCGCTGGCCCGGGCTCAGTTCGCCATGCAGGATCGCTTCCCGGAGCCGCTCCGCGACATCCTCGCCGAGGCTCTTGCGGCTGGCCGGTGTCAGCGCCGACGGCACCTTCCTGATGCGCTGCGGTGACATAGTCCACTCCTCATTCGCCGACAATCGTCAACGAATTATCACCAGCAGGCATGCTGGCCACCCAGTTCACCGGCCTCATTGCACAATGTTGACAGTCTCCAGTTAACCCGAGCCCAAGTCAACATAGGGTTGGCCTCCCGCGACTGTCAAGCCTGGCCCCCGATCCCGGGCCCGGCCTCAGGGCCCCACCGGCCCTGACCCTCGTATCGCCTGACCGTGGGGCCGGCTGGCCTCCACTAGCACTCCCCGGCGCCAGGTCGCGTTCCGGCGGCTGATCCGCTAAGGAAGCGTAACGACAAAAATCGGTTTATCGTAACTTGTTGACAGAATACGTGGCGCGGGCCGAGTATGCGACCACCGGCTCCGCAACGGGAGAGCACGATGCAGCACGCGGGTTCTCCGCCACTACGCCAGGCGGCCCAACGACCGCAGGGGCAGGGCACCGGCGCCCGAGCCACGTCCGAAACACGCGCACAGTCGCACGCTATGGGCAATTGCGTCACCTTTGGGCTATTTTCATCTGGCCGTCGTCAGCGGTCAGCCTCACCAGTGGCAAGGAGGGAAACGTGCGCCTAAGATTCGTGGCCGCAGCCGCCGCGGCGGCCGGCTTGCTGGTCAGCGCATGCGGATCATCGTCGTCCTCAGGAGCATCCGGTAGCGGCTCGAGCGCCGTGGCCAAGCAGATCACGATCTGGACGACCAACGCGGACTTCTGGACCTACCAGTCGTCGCACCTGGCCCCCTTCACCAAGGCGACCGGCATCAAGGTGACGGTGAATGCCATCCCGGAAGCCGGCATCCTGGACAAGGAGACCATCGCCCAGCGCGCGAAGTCGAGCGCGTTCGCCATGTACGAGGGGCCGACCTCGCTCATCAGCCAGGACGTCGGGCTGCTGGGCGGCGTGCCGCTCAAGCCGCTGGCCGCCAACAGCAAGCTCAAGATGAGCGGGTTCAACCTCAGCGACATGTCCGAACTGGGTAACTGCTCCCTGAACGGCACCCTGTACTGCCTCCCGCAGTTCGTGGACGGCGCGATCCTCGCGTACAACAAGACGCTGCTCAAGAAGGCCGGGATCACCACTCCCCCGCAGACCTGGCCGCAGATCCTGGCTGATGCGAACGCCGTCACCCAGAAGACTGGCACGCCCGGGTTCTGCACCCGGGGCAGCACGGCGGGCGCGGCCATCGCGACCTTCCACTTCGGCGAGGCGTACTACATCCCTTACAGCCCCAGCAACAAGGGATTCATGGTCGGGCCGAAGTGGAACTCGCTGCTCGCCTCCCCGGGCGCCGTCAAGTGGGCCACCCTCTACCAGCAGCTGATGACCAAGGATGCCCCCAAGGGCGTCGGAGCCTTCACCGCGGTCAACTGCGTCAACGAGTTTGACCAGGGCAAGGTCGCGATGGACTACGACGGGATCACCACGTTCACGGGCCACGAGTTCACTCCCGCGGCCGGGTCGCCCATCGCCGGCGCGGTCGGCTTCCAGGCGCCGCGGTGCCTGACCAGCAGCCCGTGCATGCCGCTGGGCCCGTGGGGCATGTTCATCAACCCCAACGTCCCGAAGGACCAGCAGAACGCGGCCTGGAAGCTGATGCAGTACCTGTCCACGCCGGCGTTCAACCGGGCCGAGATCCTGGCCCGCGACGAGCCCGGGCTCGCCGTGGACAAGTCGGTGGCCGGGTCGCAGATCAAGGGCGTGCCCAGCGACTACCTGCAGGCCCTGTCCTACGTCGCCGATCACGCCGAGCCGGCCCCGTTCCCGCCGTCCACTGCCTTCAACCAGAGTCAGCAGGACGAGGAGATCGCGATCTCCCAGCTCATCAACGGGACTGCGGTCGCCAAGGCGATGACGTTCGCCGCTAACGGGCAGGACGCCGTGTTCAAGCAGGCGGGCCTGCTCAAGTAGGAGGAGCGCCCGCAGCTAGCGCGCGGCCGGGGCTGGCCCCTGCAGGGGCCAGCCCCGGCCGCCAGCCGCACCGTCCGCCGAGACGTCCAGCCGGGCCCGGACCACGAGGAGCACCATGAGCGGCCAGCTTGGCCTGGAAGGCCCGGGCACCCAGTCTGAACTGCTCGACCAGGCCAGCCGGCATCCCGGCGGGCCAGGCCGGCGCGGGCCGATCCGCCCCGGCCGGGCCCGTCAGGTCGCGCTGCGCGGCTGGAGCGCCTTCGACCGCAAGTTCTTCCGGCTCGCGGCCATCCCGGCGTTCCTGGCCGTCTTCCTGGTCACCGTGATCCCGTTCCTGGCCGGCTTCGGGCTCAGCTTCTCCAGCCTGAACAGCGTTCACAACCACGTCTTCCCGCCCACCCTGGCCAACTACAAGACGATCCTCACCGATCCTGTGACGCACACGGTCCTGCTCAACACCGTGATCTATGTCGTCGCCGCGGTGGTTCTCGAGACCGGATTCGGGCTCCTGCTCGGGGTGCTGCTGGCCAGCAAGCACCGCTTCGTCTCCGGCTTCCGGGTGATCTTCCTGCTGCCGCTGACCGTCGCCAGCGTGGCCGCCGCGATCAGCTGGAGTGCCCTGCTGAACACCTCACAGGGCTGGGTCAACTACTACCTGGGCCTGCTGCACCTGCCCCAGCCGAACTGGCTGGCGTCCTCGGCCGCGGCGATGCCCTCGGTGATCATCACCGACATGTGGAGCGGGGTCCCGGTCGTCGCCGTGATCGTGCTGGCCGCCCTGATCGGGGCGCCCCGCGATCCGATCGAGGCCGCCATGGTCAACGGCGCCTCGGCCTGGAACCGGTTCCGCTACGTGACGTTCCCGGCCATCATGCCGGCGCTGGTGCTCGCGGCGCTGCTGCGCACCGTCGCCGCGTTCCAGCAGTTCGCCCTGTTCGAAGTCCTGACCGGAGGCGGTCCGGGCCTGAGCACCACGGTGATCAATTTCTACGTCTACCAGCAGACCATCGTGTACGGGAACGTCGGCTACGGCGCGGCCCTCGGAGTCTTGCTGGTGGTCATCATGGCGGTGCCCCTGCTGCTGCTGTTCGCGCTCATGCGCCGGCGCTGACGGCAGCGCGGATGGAAGCAGCCCGCCGCAACGAGGAGATGGTTAAAACGGCAGCAACGGTGGATCAGCCCCTCAGGCCCCGACGTCGGTTCCTGCAGCGGCACGGTGGCCTGGTGGTCACGCTCGCCCTTCTGGTGCTGGGCGCGATCTTCGTCCTGCTGCCCCTGTACTGGCTGCTGTCAACGGCGTTCAAGAACGGGAATGACGCGTTCGCGCTGCCGCCCCGGTACGTCACGAAACCCACGCTGTCCAGCTTCAAGACGATCCTCGGCGGGCAGTTCGCGCACTACGTCCTGAACTCGATAATCGTGGCTTTCGCCTCCACGGCGGTCGCCCTGCTCCTCGGGGTACCAGCGGGCTACGCCTTCGCCCGCTCGCCCATCAGGGGAGCCAAGGTCTTCAATACCTGGTTCGTGCTGGCTTACGTCGCGCCGCCGGTCGTCTTCATCATCCCGCTGTACATCATGTACCAGCACCTGCACCTGCTCGATACCTATCTGGGGCTGATCCTGGCCTACGAGACCGGCCTGCTGCCGTTCACCATCTGGCTCATGCGGGTCTACTTCAGCGAGGTCCCGCGGGAGCTCGACGAGGCCGCCTGGATCGATGGCTGCAGCAAGATGCGCGCGCTGTGGAAGGTCGTGCTGCCCACGGTCTGGCCCGGCCTGACCACGGTCGGGCTGCTCGTGGGCCTGGCCTCCTGGGGAGAGTACTTCGGGGCGCTGATCCTCACCGGGCCACACACCGAGACCGCCCCGGTGGCGGTCGAAGGCTACATCGGCACGACGTTCGCCAACTGGAGCAATCTGGCCGCCGCGGGCGTGGTCCTCGTCGTTCCCGCCTTGCTGGCCACGATCGTCGTGCAGCGGGGCTTCGTCCGCGGCCTGACCTTCGGGGCGGTCAAGCAGTAACGGCGGCCACCGGGCCGGGAGGAGAAACGATGAGCTTTCCCCGAGGCGTTTTCCCGCCGATGCTGACCCCCTTCAGCGACGGGTCGGTCAACACCGCGAAGGCGGCCCGGTACGCGAAGGAGCTACTGGCCGGCGGCGCGCACGGACTGTGCGTGGCCGGGCAGCGCCGGCCAGTTCATCGCCATGGACGTGACCGAACGCCAGCAACTCAGCGAGGCCGTCCTGGGCGCGGTGGGCGGCAGCGCGCCGGTGATCGTCTGCGTCGCGGCCTACCGGACCGAGCACACGGTCGCGCTGGCCCGGCATGCGCAGGCAGCCGGGGCCGCGGCGGTCATGGTGTCCGCGCCCTACTACATGGGGGCGCACGTGGACGCGGTGTGGCGGCACCTCGGCAGCGTCCGCGAGACGGTCAGCGTCCCGGTCATGCTCTATCACGTGCCGGCCACCACGAACGTCGAGCTGCCGGTGGAGGTGCTCCGCGAGCTGGTCGACGCGGACATCATCCACGCGGTCAAGCAGTCGTTCTACGACGCCTATCACACGCGTGACGCGAAGATCGCGCTCGGCGGGGACGCGGCCGTGTACTGCGGGCACGACGGCAGCGCGCTGGAATGCCTCCTGATGGGCGCGGACGGCTGGATTTCGGCGCTGCCCGCCCTGTACCCGTCGCTGGCCCGGCAGCTGTGGGACGGCGTGCAGGCCGGGAAGCCGGTCGCCACGCTGCGCGAGCAGTGGTTCCGGCTGCTCCCGCTGGTGAAGCTGATCTTCGACCCCGGCTGCCGGGATGGTCGCGGCGCGCCGCACTGGCTCGAGCTGATGCACGGCGCCGCGAACATCCTGGGGCACGACATCGGCCTGCCGCGGGCGCCCTTCGCCGCACTGACCGGGGTCGAGCGTGACCGGCTCGTGGCGATTCTCCGGGCGATCGACGAGCGGCGCTGAAGGACCGTTAGCTAGCGGTCAGTCCCGGTCCTCGTAGCGGCTCGCCTTGACGTAGCCGAAGAACGAACGGCGCTTGATGAGCGCGGCCACATCCGCGGGCACCATGGTTTCCCAGGACTCGTCGTCGGCGGCGATCCGGCGGAGCACATCGCGGCTGAAGATCGGCAGGAACTCGGGCTTGTAGTTGTCGAGGTGAACGAAACTGCCCCGGCCGGCGAGATAGTCGTACAGCGGCTGAAGCTCGGGCCGGACCCTGATGTCGTTCACGGTCGTGAGCTCCTCGCCCGGCGCACGCTGCAAGGGGTAGACGTACAGCTTCAGGTCGTTCTTGAACAGCCGCCCGAAGCTTTCCAGGATCCCGCCGGGCAGCTGGACGTGGTTGCTTTCGTCGAACAGGTCGATCAGGCTCGGCACGCCCATGACCATGCCGATCCGCTCGCTGGTCCGCTCGCCGATGTACGCGGCCAGGCGGTAATAGTCGAAGTAGTTGCTGATCAGGACCGTCATGCCGCAGGCCGCAAGCAGTTCCGCGCGGGCCAGGAAGTCACGCCGGTCCACGTCCGCCCCGCCGGCGAGCAGGTTGCGCATCGTGATCTCGGTGAGGGTCAGCACCGGCTTGCCCGCGACCGCCGGGTCTTCCTCAAACCGGGCCCGGGCCGTCTCGAGCATGTCCAGGTTCACGTGCGTCGGCGGCCGGAAGCTGCCCCGTTCCACCAGGATCGCCTTCTTGCGCAGCACCTCGCTCGGCTGCAGCACCTCGCGGTCGGGACCGAACATGGCCACGCCGCTGAGGCCGAGCTGGACAAGCTTGAGCGCCATCAGCCGGTTGTCCACGCCGCGGAACTCGATGCCGCGGAACTGGATCATGTCGATCTCGATACGGCCCGTCGTGAGGCGGTCCAGGAGGCTCTCGATGAGCTTGTCCGGCTCGTGGTGCTGGAAGAACGCGCCGTAGAGCAGGTTGACGCCGACGATGCCCAGCGCCTCCTGCTGCAGCCAGGCTTCGACGTCCAGCATCCGCACGTGCATCACGATCTGGCTCGGCTCGTCGCGCGGCTGGGCCTGGAACTTCACGCCCATCCAGCCGTGGCACTCGTTACCGCCCCGGAAGCTGCGCGCCACCACCGTGTCGGCGAACGCGAAGAAGCAGTTCTCGTCTCCGCGTTCATCGTCCAGCCGCTCGACGTTGAGCTGGAATTCCTTATCGAGCATGCCCTGGAGCCGCCCGGCGGAGACGTACCGGTCCGCCTTGCCATAGACGGCGTCGCTGACGGCCATGTCGTAAGCGGAGATCGACTTCGCGATGGTGCCCGCCGCGCCGCCGACCCGGAAGAACCAGCGCACGACCTCCTGGCCGGCCCCGATCTCGGCGATCGTCCCGTACCAGCGCGGATCGAGGTTGATCCGCAGGGCCTTCTGGTGAGGGTCGGATTCGTGGGTACCGTTGGCGAGTTCGGTCATGAGTCCCCCGCCTGCTCCCGGCCGCCTTGACAGCCTGCCATCGTCGTTCAAGGTCAGGCCCGGCACCAGCGTCCGACGCGGTGATTGTACTAATTGCGCGTTGTCCGGCGCCAGCCCGGCAGCGGGCCAATCGCGGCGCCGCTCGTAAAGGCGGTCCTGCTCCGGAAGGGCGGCCCGGCCCTAAAGGGACTGAGATAAGCGCAGGCTCTGAAGGCGTGGCGCCGGGGTCACCGGCTGGCCCGCCGCCGGGGCAAAGTGGCAGGTGAGCAGCTGATCGAATTCCTCAGCGCGCAGCGGCAGCGAGAAATAGAAACCCTGCGCCACCTCGCAGCCGATCATCTTGAGGCCGGCGACCTGGCTCCTGGTCTCGACGCCCTCGGCGACCGTCGTGATGCCCATGGCGTTGGCCAGGTCGATGACGGCCCGGACGATCGCCGAGTCCACCGGGCTCTCGGCCACCCCCTGGACGAACGCGCGGTCCACCTTCACCTCGTGGACCGGGAACTGCTTGAGGTACGCGAGCGAGGAATGCCCGGTGCCGAAATCGTCGATGGCCAGCCGCACACCCAGCCCATTCAGCTTCTTCATGATCTCGCGGGCACCAGACAGGTCGGCCATGACCATGCTTTCGGTGATCTCGAAGATGAGCAGTTCCGCGGGCAGGCCGGTCGCCTCCAGCATCGCTCCCACATGCGCCGGGAAGCCGCCCTCCTGGAACTGCCGGGGCGACAGGTTGATGCTGATCGGCAGGTCCACGCCCAGCCGCTCGCGGATCGAGCACGCCTGCTGGCACGCCTTGTCCAGCACGTACCGGCCCAGCGGCAGGATCAGCCCGGTCTCCTCGGCTATCGGGATGAACCTCTCCGGACTGATCAGGCCGTTCACCGGGTGGCGCCACCGGACCAGGGCCTCGGCGCCCACGATCTGTTGCTCGTCGAGCGAATAGAACGGCTGGTAATGCACCTCGAGTTCATCCCGCTCAAGCCCTTTGCGCAGGTCGGCCTCGAGCTGGAGCCGCTCGGACGAACGGGTCCCCATGGACGCCTGGTCGAACACCTTGTAGGTGCCTCCCCCGCCCTTGGCCTTGGCCTCGTACATGGCCACGTCGGCGTTGCGGAGCACGTCGTCGGCACTCTTGCCCGGCTCGGTCAGGGCGACGCCGACCGAGACGCTGGCGACCAGCTCGTAGCCGTCGGGCAGCACGATGGGCTGCTGGACGGCGGCGCAGATGCGCCGCGCCGCCGCGACCGCCACCTCCACCCCGCCCACGTCCTCCAGCAGCACCACGAACTCGTCGCCGCCGAAGCGGGCCAGCAGGTCGCTGCTGCGCACCATCACCTTGAGCCGGGCCCCGATCGCGACGAGGAACCCGTCGCCGGTCACGTGGCCCAGGCTGTCGTTGATGCTCTTGAAGCGGTCCACATCGACGAAGATCAGGGCGTGGGTCTTGCGGTCCAGCACCGACCGCCGCAGCGCCTGGTCCAGCCGCTCGACCAGCAGCCGGCGGTTGGCCAGGCCGGTGAGGCTGTCGTAACAGGCGTGGTGGTGGAGTTCGTCCTCGAAGGCCTTCCGCTCGGTGATATCGCGGAAGGTGAGCACCGCGCCCGACGGTGCGCCAGTCGCTCACGACCGCGGATGCGGTGTAGGCGACGGGATGGCCTCGCCCTGCTGGCCGCGGAACCGGGCGTCGTCCACCCGGACGGTGCGGCCCGTCCGCATCGCTTCGCGGGCCGGGACGAGCAGGAAGTCGGGGGCCATCGGGGCACCGTCGCCCACCGGGTCGTCGATCGCGATGTCGAGTGACGGCAGCTCGATCATGCCGGCCGCGGCGTGGTTGACGAACGTCAGCTTCCCGTCCGCGTCGATCGCGCAGACACCTTCCCCGATGTTCAGCGTGATCGAGGACAGCTTCTCCCGTTCGACGTGGACCTGCTGGTAGAGCTCGGCGTTGCTGAGCGCCCCGCTGCCCACGGCGGCCAGGGCCCGCAGCAGGTCCCGGTCGGCATCGTCAAAGGGCTCGTCCCTCCGCCGTCCCGACGCCACCAGCCACTGCCGCCGGTCGGCCACCGCCATCGGCGCGGCCAGCTGGCCGGGGCCCGGCGTCTCGGACGTCAGCGTGGCCCCCGGGCTGCGCAGCAGCCGCCGTACCGCCCCCAGGATCGTGTCGAGCACGGCCTGCTCGAGCAACCCCCGGTTCGCCTCCAGCGTGACCTCGTACAGGCCCTTCATCCGGCTCCGGTCGTGCAGGGCTGCGAACCGGGCGCTGATCAGCTGGCGTTCCAGGACCAGCCCCGGGATGGCCAGCACGAGCACCCACAGATGTGCCTGGAGCGCGAGGGCGAGGATCACGCCCGCCAAGGCTCCCGCGCCCGCGAGCATGACCTGGATCGGAAGGTCACTCCGGAACTCGTTCCAGGCGGTGCCGGTCGAGAGAACGATGCCAGCGATCAGGACGGTATTGACGACAACGTAGACGGCGACGCCGACGATCATGGCGGCTAGCTGGCCAGCGGTCAGCGAGCCAGCGGGAACAGCGATACTGCGGCTCACAGCGAGCCCCAGGCCCGCCGCGATGAGAACCTGGCCGGCGTTGAAGGCCGATTTGATGACCGGACGCCGGCGCGCCGCCTGGGCCAGGATCGTCGCCACGGCCACGGTGACGAGGGTGAGCAGCGGTGGCACGAGCAGGGCGAGGATTACGAAAATTCCCTCGTCCGTGTTGAAGGCCTCGGATTCCCCGCGCCGGTAAACGACGACCGGCCACACCCAGCTGGCCAGGGCGAGGACGCCCATCGCGGCCGCGATGATCCACTGGCTGCCGCTGACTTGCTGCCCCAGGCCCGGTTGCCACCATCCGGCCACGCCCAGGGTGACCAGCCCCCCTGCGACCGAAGCAACGATGACAGCCCGGGTCACGGGGGGGATCTTGCTGGCCCGGCTCGCCGCCGGGCTGATCACTTCCATGCTGAGCTATCCCAGGCGACGCCGGCCCAGGCCGCTCCGTTCCAGGCCGAGCCGGCCCAGCCACCGTCGTTCCAGGCCCGGCTCGCCCAGTCTTCGCCGTTCCACGACGCCCCGGCCCAGCCGCCGTCATTCCAGGCCCGGCTGGTCCAGGCCCAGCCGTTCCAGTCCGCCCCGCTCCACGACAGGCCGTTCCACTTCCCGCCACCACCCGGCCCCTGGCTCACGCTGAGCCCGGACCATAGGTTCAGGTTCCAGGTGTCGGCCGATCCGCTGGGCGACAGGGAGACCGTCGCGCCGAGCAGGGCGCCGATGAGGCCGGTGGCCGACTGGTGGTAATCCATTGGGCCCGCGGTGGCCGCCGCGTAGGCGTCCAGGGCGCCGTGGCCGTCGACGAAGGGGTTGCCGACCGGGCCGGGATTGGTGGTGCCGAGCAGGCGCGCCTTCACCTCGTTGGGGGTGATACCCGGATTGTCCGCCAGCACCAGCGCCGCCGCCCCGCTGGCGATGGCGGTGCTGAACGAGGTGCCCGAGCCCACGAAATTGCCCGAGCCGACCCGGGAGGAGGGGTACTGGTTGGCGATGGTCGAGCCGGGTGCAGCCAGGCTGACCACAGAGCGGCCGGACGTGACCAGGTCAGGCTTGGCCCAGCCGTCGCGCGTAGTCGGCCCGACGCTGCTGAAGTCGTTCATCTCGTTGTCCGCGGTGGACGGCGTGGCCATGTCATCCAGCGCGCCGACGGTGATAGCCAGCGGGTCATCACCGGGAGACAGAATGGTGCCGTCGAACGGCCCGGCGTTGCCCGCCGAGGTCACGACCGTGATACCGGAGTTCCATACCGCCTGGACGGCCTGGTCCAGCGGGTTGGTGACCGTGGACTGCTGGGACTGGTAGCCCAGGGAGAGGTTCAGGACCTTGATGCCGTAGAGCCCCTGGTGGTCGACCGCCCACTGCAGGCCGGTGATCAGCGTGCTGAGGTGGGTGGTGCCGTTGAGCCCGGCCACCTTGATGGCTACCAGCTTGGCACCAGGTGCCTCACCCGAATACTGCCCGTTCGACGAGGCCCCGTTGCCGGCGATCAGCCCGGCCACGAACGTGCCGTGTCCGTAGCTGTCCTGGAACGGGGCGTTCCCGCCGGTCAGGTCTATCCCGCCGACCAGATGGCCGGAAAAGTCAGGCAGGTTGTCGATGCCGGTGTCCACTACGGCCACAGTGACGCCCTGGCCCGTATCGCCCTGGGACGCCAGCTGGGTGGCCCCTGTCTCCTGAGGGAACACATCCGACGGGGTGTGCGGCCCGGTGGACTGCGGGGTGGACTGCACGGTCACCGAAGCGTCCGGGGTGACGGTGACGCCCGGCAGCGCCGACAGCACCGGCTCCAGGGCCGTCGGGACCAGCGCCACCACCCCGTTGATGAGATGGAACTGGGTCAGGATGGTGCCGCCCAGCCTGAGCACCGCGGTGACCGGGTTCAGCAGCCCGGTCGTCGTGATGATGACGGTGTCCAGCGGGCTCGCCGACGCAGCTGGTACACCAGCCACCGACGTGCCTGCTAAGGCGGCCGCAAGCGCCGCAGCCGTGGCGGCGGCGCGGCCCTTCTTCTTCCAGCGGGCGCGCTGCGCCCGGGAACTGACACCTGCGCCGAATGAGACATAATGCCACATTTGGCAGCCCCTCCCCTTGGGTGCCTTTTGATCCACCTACGGTACGCAGGTTGACATCGTTTTGGGAGGGATTCGCATATGCAAGTTGTGATTCTGCCTATTGCCATCTAATTCAATGGAGATTAGTAGTCAGGCTTACAACTCCGAATTTGGTTAGTAATCTTGAGAAAATTGTCCAGATCGTGGCGAGATAACCGATCTGCGCGTGACCGGGAGGCTGGCTTCCTTCCATGATGCCCGCTTGCTCAGCCGGGCAGCAGGTCCAGCCCCAGATCGAGCGCGGGGCTCGAGTGGGTGAGGGCGCCGACGGCGACGAAGTCCATGCCCGTAGCCGCGACGGCCCGGGCCTCGGCCAGCCGCAGCCCTCCGCTGGCCTCCAGCCTGGCGCCCGGGTACCCGGGCGCCAGGGCCGCGGCCACGCGCAGCTCGGCTAGCCCCATGTTGTCGAGCAGGATGAGCCCGGCGCCGGCGTCCAGGGCCTCCCGGACCTGCGCGAGCGTGTCGCATTCCACTTCCAGTGGCAGGCCCGGGGCGGCGGCCCGCACGGCCGCGATCGCCGCCGTCACGCCACCCGCCGCCGCCACGTGGTTGTCCTTGATCAGTGCGGCGTCGCCCAGCCCCATCCGGTGGTTGAGGCCGCCGCCGCACCGCACGGCGTACTTCTCGAGCTGGCGCAGCCCCGGTGTGGTCTTCCGGGTGTCACGCACGGCGCATCCCGTGCCGGACAGGGCGTCCGCCCACGCCCGCGTCGCGGTGGCGATCCCGCACAGGTGGGTGAGGAAGTTGAGCAGGGTCCGTTCGGCGCCGAGCAGTTCCCGGAGCGGGGCCGAGATCCGCAGCACCTCGTCGCCCCGGGCGATGCGGTCACCGTCCGCGCCCCGCTCCTCGGCGGCCTCCGGCGGGATGCCGGCCGCGTCGAGGACGGCGAGGGCGACGGGCAGGCCCGCCAGCACGCCGGGTTCCCGGGCCACCACCCCGGCCACGGCCCGGGCGCCCGGCGCGGCGGTCGCGGCCGACGTGATGTCGGGGCCGTAGCGGAGGTCCTCGCCCAGCGCCCCGCGAACGAGCCGCCAGGAGTCCTCCGGATCCAGTCCCGCGGCCTTCAGCCGCCTGGTGACCAGCGCGCTGGCGGTCATACGGCGGCCCCTGCTCCGGCCTGCACGCCCCCGGGCCGCCGCTGATCTGGATCCGCGCGCAGCACCGTGTGGCGGGCGTGGTCGTCCGGCCTGGCCGACGGCGCGTCCCGCCAGCGGTGACACCCCCGGCTCTCGGTGCGGGCCAGGGCGGCCGTCGCGACCAGGACCGATACCGCGTGCAGGCTGGCCGTCTCAGCGGTGGCCAGGTCCAGCCGGGGACCTGCGGGCCCGGCCTGCCCCAGAGTCCGGCGGAGGCGTTCCAGGCCTGCACGGTCGCGGGCCACCCCCGCGTGCCGGGACATGGCCGCGGCCAGGGCGGGCCGGACGGCGGGATCCACGCCCGGGCCGTCGGGTGGCAGCCTCAGCCGGGCGGGCGCCTCCGGCAGGTCCCGTCCGAGGGACTCCCCGGTGCGCCGCCCGGTGATCAGGGCCTCGGTCAGGGAGTTGGACGCGAGGCGGTTGGCGCCGTGCACGCCGGTCGAGGCGGCTTCCCCGGCGGCGTACAGCCCGGTGACCGAGGTCCGCCCGTCCAGCCCGGCCCGGATGCCGCCGCAGGCGTAGTGCGCCCCCGGCGCGACCGGGATCGGCTCGGCGGCCGGGTCGATCCCCCGCGCCCGGCACAGGCCGGTCACGGTGGGGAAATCCCGCTCCAGCGCGGCCCGGCCCAGCCCGGTGGCATCCAGCCACACATGGTCCCCCGGCCCGTCCCCCTGGCCCATCCGCTGCTGCATGGCCGACGACACGACGTCGCGGGGGGCCAGATCACCGAGCGGGTGACGGCCGGCCATGACCGGACGGCCCGCCGCGTCCACCAGCACCGCGCCCGCGCCGCGCAGCGCCTCGGTGATAAGGGGGCACTGGCCGTGGGCCCCTTCCTGCCAGAGCACCGTCGGGTGGAACTGGACGAACTCCACGTCCCGCAGCTCGGCGCCGGCGCGGGCGGCCAGCGCCAGGCCGTCGCCGGTCAGCCCGGCCGGGTTGGTGGTGGTCGCGTAGGCCTGGCCGAACCCGCCGGTGGCCACGACCACAGCGCGCGCGGTGACCATGCCCGCCCGCAGCGTGCCGTCCGCACCGGGTATCCCGGCCAGTACCCCGCCGGCCGCGCCCCCGTCGCCGATGAGGGCGTCCAGCGCGACGCAGCCGGCCAGGACCTGGACCCGGCTGGCCAGCAGCGCCGCGCGGAGTACCCGGTGAACCTCTGCGCCGATCGCGTCGCCCCCGGCGTTCACGATCCGCTTACGGCTGTGCCCGCCCTCCAGGTGCAGCGCAGTCTGCTCCAGCCGGGCGCCGTACGAGGCCAGCCGGGCGATCTCGCCCGGGGCCTCGGCCACCAGCGTCGCCACCGCGGCCGGGTCACAGAGGCCAGCGCCCGCTTCGAGGGTGTCCTGCTGATGCAGGGCCGGGGCGTCGCCGGGGCCGATGGCCGCGGCCAGGCCGCCCTGGGCCAGGGGTGTCGCACCCCCGCCGATGCCGTCTTTGCTGAGCAGCAGCACGCTGCGGCCGTAGGCGGAGGCGGCCAGGGCCGTGACCAGGCCCGCGGCCCCCGATCCGACGACCACGACGTCAGCATGACGTTCCCAGCGCACCGGCGACGGGGGCAGCCGGCGCAGCTCCACGCCGGTCATCCGGCTGCCCCGGCCGCGGCCACGCCGGACGGCGCGCCGGATGGCGGCGCTCCGGCCGCAGTTCCTCCGGCCGTGATCATGGCCTGCACCGCCCGCCGGGCCCGGCGGGCCACATCGGGGGCGACGCTCACTTCCGCAACCCCGTCGCGCAGGCAGCGCAGCAGGGAAGCCGGCGTGGTCATCTTCATGTACCGGCACACGGCGCCGGGGTTGACCGGCTCCCAGCGCACGGCCGGATTGGCCCGGCGCAGCTGGTGCAGCATGCCGGTCTCGGTGGCCACCAGCACGGTGGACGCCGTGGTCGTGCGGGCGGCGCGGAGCATGCCGCCGGTTGACAGCACCCGGGTGCGATCGGCGGGCAGGTCGCCCTCCCCCGCCTGCCACAGCGCGGCCGTCGAGCACCCGCACTCGGGATGGATGAACAGCTCGGCCGCCGGATCGGCGCTCACCTTGCGGCGCAGGTCGGACGGGCTGATCCCGGCGTGCACGTGGCACTCGCCGAGCCAGATATGCAGGTTGGCGCGGCCGGTGACGCGCTGGACATAGGCGCCGAGGAACTGGTCGGGCAGGAACAGGACGTCCTGGTCCTCCGGAATGGATGACACGATCTGCGCCGCGTTGGCCGAGGTGCAGCACAGGTCAGACTCCGCCTTGACCTCGGCGCTGGTGTTCACGTACGCGACGACCGCAGCCCCTGGGTGCTCCGCCTTCCAGTCCCGGACCTGCGGGGCGGTGATGGTGTCGGCGAGCGAGCAGCCGGCCCCGGGTTCCGGGATCAGCACGGTCCGGTCCGGGGCCAGGATCTTGGCCGTCTCCGCCATGAAGTAGACGCCGGCGAACACGATCACGCTCGCCGTGCTCGCAGCGGCCAGGCGGGACAGCGCGAGTGAGTCGCCCACGTGGTCGGCCACGTCCTGGACCTCGGGGACCTGGTAGTTATGCGCGAGGATCACGGCGTCACGCTCCGCCGCCAGCCGGCGGACCTCCGCCGCCCAGTCCCCGCCGGTCTCGCTCGTGGTGGGGCGGCTCCGGCCGGCTGAACCCGGGCCGCCCCGCTCCCCGCCTGCCCGGGGGCCTGTCTTCGTACTGCCCATGCTCCGCCCCAATCTCCCGCGGGAGGTTTTAGACTGTGAGTATAAAACTATTTCGCCTCGGAGTCGAAAACTGGGTAGCTCAGTACCATGCGAACGTGCCAGACGATGAGCCGCAGGCGCCCGGGACCCGAGACGGCCGCCGGGCCGCCCGCGCAGCCCGGGACGCCCGCCCTACCCGGGACGCCGGGCCCACCCGGGACGCCAGCCCAGCCCGTCAGGCCAGCCCGGGCCGCGAGGCCCGTGCCAGCCGGGGAACCAGCCCCAGCCGGTCGGACATGACGCCCCGGCGGAACGCTCCGATCTCGCCGCCGTGGCCGGGGGAGCGCTTCTCCCACGAGGCCCTGGCGGTAGTCCTCCAAGTACGCCACAACGGTCTTCACGTCCTGCTCTGGCGGCGAGGCGCGCCGCCGTTCGAGGGCCGGTGGGCGCTGCCCGGCGGACCGCTGGGCAACGATGAGCGCCTCGGGGCATCGGTGAGCAGGCACCTGGCCACCAAGGTTGACCTCACCGACATCGCGTACCTGGAGCAGCTGGAGACCCGCAGCGACCCGCATCGCGATCCCCGGGGCCGCGTCCTGGCCACCGCCTACCTGGCCCTGGTCTCCGCCGATGCCGAACCGCGCGTGCCCGCGGACACGGCGTGGCACCCCGTGGGGGACCTCCCGCCTTCCGCGTTCGACCATGGGTCCATCGCCGAATCGGGCCGGGACCGGCTGCGGGCCAAGCTGTCCTACACCAACATCGGCTTCGCCCTGGCCCCGGAGACGTTCACGATCGCCCAGCTGCGCGACATCTACGCCGCCTCGGCCGGCCATCCGGTGTCGGCGACTAACCTGCAGCGGGTCCTCACCCGCCGCGGCGTCATCGAGCCGACGACCGCAGCCGCCCGGCCGACGGCCCTGGGGGGCCGGCCCGCCACGCTGTACCGGTTCGTGGCCCGGACCCTGGTGGTCACCAACCCCTTCGCTGCGTTCCGGCCGCCGTCCCTGTTCCCGGCGGCGAGCCCCTGATGGCCGGCCAGGGCCCCGGTGCCCGGCCGGTCGCCGTCGTCACCGGGGCCAACCGCGGTATCGGCCGTGAGGTCGCCCGGCAGCTCGCCGGGCGAGGATTCGTGGTCGTGGCCGGGCTGACGTGACCTGGCGGCTGGCGAGCGGGCCGCCCGCCAGATCGACCCGGCGGGCGGGCGCGTCATCGCCCGGCGGCTGGACGTCACCGACCCGGCCACCCTCCAGGCCGCGGCCAGCTGGACCGAGGAGCACTACGGCCGCGCCGACGCCCTGGTCAACAACGCCGCCATTCACTACGACACGTGGCAGCAGGCGCAGACCGCCGACCTGACCGTGGTGCGCGAGGCGCTGGACACCAACCTCCTCGGTGCCTGGCGGACCACCCAGGCCTTCCTGCCGCTGCTGCGCCGCAGCGCCCACGCCCGCATCGTCAACGTCAGCAGCGGGGGCGGATCCATCTCCGAGATGACCGGGGGTACCCCCGCTTACAGCGTGTCCAAGGCCGCCCTCAACGCCCTCACCAGGTTGCTGGCTGGCGAGCTGCGGGGCGACTGCATCCTCGTGAACGCGGTCTGCCCGGGCTGGACCGACACAGACATGGGCCCGGGCGGCCGGGCCGTGGCTGAGGGGGCGGCCAGCGTGATGTGGGCCGTGCTGCTCCCGGATGACGGGCCCACCGGCGGTTTCTACCGGGACGGCCAGTCCCTGCCCTGGTGATGCGCCGCCCGGCGGGGGCCGCGATCCCACCAGGCCTCATCGGACCCGGACGGCCCGTAAATTTTGATAAAGCATCTATGTCTTCCGGGTCCGGATGGTTACAGAATCTAAGGGTCTGATGCGTTCGTGCGCGTGCCGCGTGGCCGGGTCCTCGTCCCGCCGTCCGGTGCGGCCCGCGCCAGGCTGGGCCGAGGAGGAGATCCAGCATGCACGCGAAGTCAGGTCGTCTGCCGTTGGCGCGGTGGCAGAAATTCCCGGGAGCGGCCGGGCTTGCCGCAGCTATCTGCCTGGCGGCCGCGCTGGCCGTCCCGGCCGCCTTATCGCCGGCCGCGGCCGGCACTTCCGCCCCCGCCGCGCAGGTCTCTGCCGCGCAGGCCGCCGAGGCCACGGGCGGGTCACACGGCGGCTTAATCGTCTCCACCCAGGACGGCCGGCTCCGGGGCCGGCACGCCGAGGGCGTCGCCCAGTTCCTGGGCGTGCCCTACGCCGCCCCGCCCGTCGGGACGTTGCGCTGGCAGGCGCCCCAGCCGGTGCGGCCCTGGACCGGCGTCCGTGACGCCACGTCCTATGGCCACCGCTGTGCCCAGCTGCCCAGCGGCAACGGCCCCCGGGAGGACACCGAGGACTGCCTGTTCCTCAACGTCTTCACCCCCGCGGGCGGGCCGGACCGCACCGCCGCGCACGACCGGGCCGGGCCCACGCTGCCGGTCCTGCTGATGATCCACGGTGGCGGCCTGGCCAACGGAGCCGGTGACCAGCACGACGGCTCGCTGATCGTCAAGACCGACCACATCATCGTGGTGTCCATCAACTACCGGCTGGACGTGTTCGGGTTCCTGGACGTGCCGGGCCTGGGCGCCACGGCGCGCACCGCCAACGGCAACTACGGCCTGCTCGACCAGGAAGCCGCGCTGCGCTGGGTGCACCGCAACATCGACAAGTTCGGGGGAAACCCGGATCAGGTCACGATCGCCGGGGAGTCCGCGGGCGGCTGGTCCGTCTGCGCGCTGATGACCTCGCCGCTGGCCCGCGGCCTGTTCCGCGGCGCGATCAGTGAAAGCGGCAGCTGCCCGTCCCGTACCCCGGCGCAAGCCCGGTCCGCGGGCCTGGCGTTCGCCGCGCAGGCTGGCTGCCCCGACGCTGCGACCGCCGCCTCGTGCCTGCGGAACACGCCGGAGTCCACGCTGCTCACGGCCAGCGCCAGCTACTCGCCGCAGTTCACGTCCGGCGGCCCGGAACTCCCGCTCCCGCCCCTCACCGCGGTGGCTGACGGCCACTACGCCAGGGTCCCGGTGCTGATGGGGACCAACCACGACGAAGGACGGACCTTCACGCAAGGGTTCGCCTCTGATACCGAGCAGCAGTACGTCCAGTTCGTGGACCAGAACTACGGTCCGGAGGCACCCGCGATCCTGCAGCGCTATCCGTGGAGTGCCTTCCCCAGCCCCTACACCGCCTCCTACGCCATCGGGGCCATCTGGACCGACAGCGGATTCCTCACCGGGATCGGCGGGTGCCCCACCCAGAACCTCGCCGCGCAGTTCGCCCGCCGGACACCCACGTTCTTCTACCAGTTCGATGACCGGCACGCGCCCGCGCTGAACAACGTCCTGCCGGGCTACCGGTGGGGAGCCGGGCACGCGATGGAACTCGCGTACCTGTGGCCGAGTTTCGGCAACGGGACCTCGCTCTATAACGTGCTCACCCCGGCCCAGCTGGAACTGTCCCGCCAGATGATCGTCTGGTGGGGCGCGTTCACCCGGCTCGGCGCCCCGGAGGCGGCCGGCCAGCCCTTCTGGCCGGCGTACACCAGCCGCCAGCTCATGTCGCTGCGGCCGGGCGGCCGGAGCCAGACGATCCCGGCCGCCACGTTCGGCGCCCAGCACCAGTGCGGGTTCTGGAACGCGCAGCCGGGGCCAGCCCGGGCGGCCTCATGATCTGAGCCTGGGCACGTCGGCCATGAGCTGAGCGGTGTAGTCGCTGCCCGGATCGGCCAGCACCTGGTCGGCCGGCCCGGCTTCCACGATCCCGCCCTGCCGCAGCACGACCGCGAACTGCGCGACGTTACGCACCAGAGCAAGGTTGTGCGTGATGAAGAGCATGGCCAGGTGCCTGCGGGCCGCGGCGGCGCGCAGAAGCTCAACCACCACGGCCTGCACCGAGACGTCCAGCGCCGAGGTGACCTCGTCACAGACCAGCAGGCTGGGCTCGGCGATGAGGGCACGGGCGATCGCGACCCGCTGACGCTCGCCACCGGAAAGCTGATCGGGATAGCGGGACAGGTAACGGGGGCCGAGCGCCACGTCCCCGAGCACGCTGACGGCCCGCTCGGCCTGCTCGCCCCGGGGCACGCGCAGGAACCGGCGCAGCGGTTCGGCCACGATCTGGCCGACCGTCTTGCGGGGGTTGAGGGAGGTGTACGGGTTCTGGAAGACGCACTGGATCTGCTGCAGCACCGGCACCGGGCGGTCACGGGCACCGCGCTCCAGCCGGGCCCCCTGGAAGGTCATCTCCCCGGTCCAGTCCCGGTGCAGCCCGACGATGCAGCGGGCCAGCGTCGTCTTGCCGGAACCCGACTCGCCGACGATCGCGACACAGGCCTGCGGCGGCACGTCCAGGCCGATGCCGGAGAGCACCCGCACCGGCCCATAGCTGGCCGAGACTCCCCGGACGGAGAGCACCGCCGCTCCGGCCGGCGGCCCGGTCACGGCCGTGGCCGGCCCGGGCCCGGGCGGGGCGGTCCCGGTCTCGGCCGCGCGCAGGCAGAGCACGGTGCGCCCGGCCAGCGGCGCCGGGTCCGGCACGCGGGCCCGGCACTGGTCCAGGACACGCGCGCAGCGTGGGGCGAACGCGCAGCCGGGCCCCCGGTGCCCGGGCGGTGGCTGCTGGCCGGGTATCCCGGTGAGCCGCCGGGCGCCTTCCGGGACCGGGACCGAGGCGAGCAGCCCCTGCGTATAGGGGTGCAGCGGGCGGCCGAACACGGCCGCGGCGGTGCCGGCCTCCACGATCCGGCCGGCATACATGACCGCCACCTCGGCCGCCAGCTCGCTGACCACGGCGAGATCGTGGCTCACGTACACGGCCGCCACCCCGTAGCCACGGCACAGGCGGCGGACGGTGTCCAGAATGTGGCGCTGGGTCGACACGTCCAGGCCGGTGGTGGGCTCGTCCAGCACGATCAGCGACGGGCGGCAGGCGAAGGCCATGGCCAGCGTGACGCGTTGCTGCTGCCCGCCGGAAAGCTGATGCGGGTAGCGGCGCAGCAGGTCCGGGCCCGGATCGAGGCGTACTTCGCGGAGAACCTCGAGGATGCGGGCGCTGGTGTCACCGGCCGCACCGGCGGACCGGCGAGGGAACGAAGCCGGTCCCGGAGGGTGGACCCGGAGCGCTTCCCGGAGCTGGTAGCCGATCCGCAGCGCCGGGTTCAGCGCCGCCGAGGGGTCCTGCGGCACGTAGCTGACCCGGGCCCCGCGCACGTGCCGCAGTTCATCCGGCCGCAGCCGCAGCAGGTCCCTCCCGTCCAGGCGGATCTCGCCCGCGGTGACGGACAGGCCCCGCCTGGTGTGTCCCAGCAGGGCCAGGGCGACCGTGGTCTTCCCTGAACCGGATTCACCGACCAGGCCGAGCACGTCACCGGGCCGCACCGCGAATGAGATCCCGCTGACCACGGCGGGCCCGTGGCGCCCGTTCCGGATCTCCAGGTCGCGGACCTCCAGCCGGACAGCGGGCTCCCGGGCTGGGCCCACGCCCGCGGGCTCTCCCGCCTGTTCACCCGCCCGCCTCATGCTCGGTTCCCGGCCGGGTCCAGGTCGCCGGTGAGGGCCGCCTCCTCCGGCTTGCGGTCCACGCCGAGCGCGGCCCGCCCGATCGCGTCAGTCAGGAGGTTGGTGCCGATGGTGAGCAGGGCGATCAGCAGGGCGGGGATGATCACGGCCCAGGGGTTCAGGGCCAGGCCGGTCCGGTTCTCGTTGATCATGGTCCCCCAGCTGGGGGACGGCGGCGGCTGGCCGAAGCCCAGGAAGGCCAGGCCTGCCATGATGATGATCGAGTAGGTCAGCCGCAGTCCCGCTTCCACCATCAGCGGCGTGCTCAGGCTGGGCAGGATCTCCCTGGCCATCACCGCGGCCGGGCGCATCCCCTGCAGCTCCGCTGCCTTGACGAAGTCCCGTTCGGAAATGTCCAGGGTGGCCGACCGCAGCACCCGGGCCACGGCGGGCGCGTGGGTCAACCCGACGGCCAGCACGATCAGCCACAGCCTGGGGCCCAGGATGCTCAGCAGCAGCAGGGCGAAGACCAGCTGCGGAAAGGCCAGGATCACATCAACGGTCCGCATGATGAACCCATCCGGGCGGCCGCGGAGGTACGCGGCGCTGATCCCGGCGGCCGCCCCGGCGGCGATGCCGAGCACCGTCGCGGAGACCGCCATCAGCAGCAGCAGCCAGCCGCCGTCCAGCACCCGGGACAGGACATCACGGCCGAGGAAGTCGGCGCCGAGCAGAAACCGCGCGGATGGTCTCGCGAACGGCAAGGTCAGCAGTGCGCCCGGCGAATCCGGGGCCACCTGCGGGCCGATGACCGCGACCGCCACGACGAAGCCGGCCAGCCCCAGGCCGGCGGCGCCGCGCGGGGTGCGCACCGCCGAGCCTGCTGAGGCCAGCCACTGGTGGCGGCGGATCCGCTCGGTTCCTGGTCCGGCAGCGGTCATGAGTACCCGGTCCTCCGTCCTACCGCGGGATCCTGTGCCGTGGCGTGACCAGCAACGCGATCACGTCGGTGACGATGTTCATGAACACGTAGAACGCGGCCAGCAGCACGACGATGAACTGGATGACCGGGATGTCGCGGTTCTCGACCGCGGAGACCAGGCCCTGGCCGATCCCGGGGAACGCGAAGACGTACTCCACGAGCACGACCCCGCCCGCCAGGTACAGGAAGTTCAGCCCGATGACCTGGATGACCGGCGCGGTGGCGTTGGGCAGCGCGTGCACGAGCACGATGCGCCACGTCGGCACGCCCTTGAGCCGGGCCATCTCCACGTAGTCGGATTCCAGGGCCTCGATCATCGCCGCCCGCGTCATCCGCTGGATGTACGGCACGATCACGATGACCAGGGTGGCCACCGGCAGGATCAGGATCCGGGGGGCGTTCCAGGCGTAACTGCCCGGCGGCAGCAGGGACACCGCGGGCAGCAGATGCGTGACCACCGTGGAGAACAGGATGATCAGGCCGATCGCGACCACGAACTCCGGCAGCGCGGTCACCGCCAGCGCGGTGACCGCGGAGAGGTGATCGAACCAGCCGTCCCGGCGGAGCGCGGCCAGCGCGCCGAGCGCGACCCCGGCCGCGGTCCCGATCACCCCGGCGGCACCCATCAGCGCGGCGGAGTCGATGAGCCTCGGCGCCACGTAGCCCCAGACCGGCTGCCCGTTGACCAGGGAGTGGCCGAGGTGGCCGGTGAACAGGCCGGAGAACCAGAGCCAGTACTGGTCGAGCAGGCCGCGGTTGAGGTGCAGCGCCGCCTCGAGCCGGTGTAGCGCGGCCGGGCTGCTGGCCGCGGTGCGGCCCAGCACCGCGTTGGCCGCGTTCCCCGGCAGCACCTCGGTGGCCACGAACACCAGCACCGAGACGACGCATAAGGTGAACAGCCCCGCGGCGGCCCGCCGCCCGACGAGGCGGCGGACCGGGTGAGCGCCCCGGCCTGCCCCTGGACGGCCCGGGGAGAGGGAACCCGCGGGGCGCCCCGGTTCCGGCCGGCGAACCGCGCGGGCGTCTGCCACGGTGCCGATCCTTCCCGCCAGCATGAGATGCCCATGCGCCATTTACCGGAATCAGCCTGAATCTTACTCTTCGCGGGGATATTCTCCTCGAAACACCACCTCGAGTGGCGAGCGGCCCGGCTAGATCAGCCAGGCCACCCGGTCGAGGAAGCACCTTTTCCCTCCGAATTATCTTAGTAAATCCCGTCAGGTCAATGGAGCTTGGGGTCGCCCATGTCAGGCTTCGGTTGTGATCCATGGGTCCGTCCGGTGATGGATGCAACTAATGTGACGAAACAGTGCCGGGCGCGGATCTCCGCACCGGCCGTTTCCGGAGGCCACAGCCGTCACAGACGTGCCGATATGACAAGTTCCCGAAAGTACTTCGTAATTGCGTGCCGGAGAATGGTTCCGGTCCGGGCCCGCGGGCGCCGGGCCCGGCCCTCACGGGGGGGTCGCGGACGGTGAAGGCGGCGGCGTTCTACGAATACGGGCCGGCCGAGGCGATGCAGTACGCGGACATCCCCGATCCCGTGATCGGCCCCGGCGACGTCCTGGTCCAGGTGCAGGCCTGCGGGGTCAACCACTCAGACCTCGACTCCCGCGCCGGGACGTCCCGCTGGCCGTTCGAGCTGCCCATGGTGCTCGGGGCGGAGTTCGCCGGCACCGTCGTCGGCGTGGGCGACCGCGACGGCCCCATCCGGGCCGGCGATCGCGTCACCGCCTTCCAGCAGTACAGCTGCGGCCGGTGCGCCCGGTGCGCCCGGTGGCGGCCTGACCTCTGCGAGGCCTTCGAGATCTTCGGCACAACCCGCTGGGGCGGCTACGGCGAACTGGTCTGCGTGCCGGCCGAGGTGGCCGTCCCCCTCCAGCCCGGTGATGACCTGCTCGCCATGGCCGCCGGGCAGTGCGCCGTCAGCACCGCGTGGCACATGGTGAACCGCCTGGCCCTCGTCCGGCCCGGTGACCTGGTGCTCATCCCATCGGCCTCGGGCGGTGTGGCCGGCGCCCTGGTCCAGTGCGCGAAGCTCGCGGGGGCGACCGTGGTCGCGACGGCCGGCACGGCCGGCAAGGCGAGCCAGGTCTCGTCCCTCGGCGCCGACGAGGTCATCGTCGGCGGGGAGACCAGCATCGCCGATGACCTCCTGCGGGTCACGGATGGCCGCCGCTTCGACGCGGTCCTCGACACCGTGGGCGGGCCCCGGTTCGCGGCGCACCTGTCCGTGCTGCGGGAGGAAGGCACGCTCGTCATCTGCGGGGCGCACGCCGGCGAGGTGGTGCCGATCGACCTGATTCCCCTGTTCCGGAACGGCTGGCGCATCATTGGCTTCCGGGTGGCGCCACCCGATGAGCTGGCCACGTCGCTGGACCTGATCCGGCGCGGCCTGATCAAAGTGCCCATTGCCGCCACCTTCCCCATCAGTGACGCCGCCGAGGCGCATCGTTTCCTGGAGCGCCGCCAGCACGTCGGAAAGGTGCTCCTGGTGGCCGGGTAACCCGTCGCTACCGGAGCGTATTCACCCGGTAGCGCGACCATCCGGCCTGTGACATTATGGCCAGTAATCTGCATAGGGCGCTTTACCGGGAGGATTAGCCCCGCATGCCCCGGCGGGCCGCCATGCGCCTATCCGATCATGTCTCTTAATGCGTTTAGTGTTCCTATGCCGAACTTCGTGGAGGTAGGTTTCCGTGGATCGACCGGATCAGAGCACCACGCCGCGGCCGGCAGCAGAATTCGGGCGGCGCCAATTCCTGCGCGGGATTGCTGCCGCTGGCGCCCTGGCCGGCGGCGGAAGCTTACTGGCCGCCTGCGGCGGCTCCGGTTCCGGACCGGCCCAGCATTTAGCCCAGGCCAGCCGCAGCCTGAAGCGGGGCGGTGACCTGAAGCTCGGCCTGACCGGCGGCTCGAGCTCGGACACCCTGGACCCGCACAAGAGCCTCACCTATATCGACACGTCCCGCCTGCAGTCGCTGTATCAGCCCCTGGTCCAGCTCAACGCCCAGGCGCACGTCGAGTACGTGCTGGCCGAGTCCATCACCCCGCACCGGGGGTCGCTGTCGGAGTGGGTCATCCACCTCCGCCGCGGCGTGACCTTCCACGACGGGAAGGCTTTCACCGCCGCCGACGTGCTCTTCACGTTCCAGCGGGTCTACTCCAACGGTTTCACGGGCAAGTTCGGCCTCGGCCCGATCGACCTGGCGCACACCAGGGCCCTGGACCAGCACACCGTCCTGGTCCGGCTGACCAAGCCGTTCTCCAGCTTCGCCGAGCAGCTGGCCGCCTTCTGGTACAACCTCTATATCGCGCCGGAGGGATTCACCCCGGCCAAGCCGGTCGGGACCGGAGCCTTCGTCTACCAGAGCTTCACCCCGGGTCAGCGCAGCGTCTTCACCCGCAACCCGCACTACTGGAAGTCCGGGCTTCCCTACGCGGACACGCTGACCATCATCGATTTCAGCGACAACACCACCTTGCAGGCGGCGCTGAGCACCGGTGTGATCCAGGGCGCGGGTGCGCTCGACGGGCCGCAGATTGCCTCCCTGGCCACCACCAGCGGCATCAAGACCGTCGTCTCTCACTCCGGTGAGATCGTCCCGTTCACGATGCGCGTCGATCAGCCGCCGTTCAACGACGTCAACGTGCGTCAGGCCATGCGGCTGCTGGTCAACCGCCCGCAGCTGATCGACTCAGCCCTCGACGGCTACGGCGTGGTCGCGAACGATCTCTTCTCCCCGTACGACCCTGACTTCGATCACGCACTGGTCCGGCCCGCGCAGGGCGACATCCAGCAAGCCAAGTTCCTGCTGAAGAAGGCCGGCCAGGAAGGCCTCACGGTCACCCTGACCACCTCGGCGGTGGCCACCGGCACGGTGGCCATGGCCACGGTGCTGGCCGCGCAGGCCAAGGCGGCCGGCGTGACGGTCAGGCTCAGCAACGTGCCGGCCGGGGTCTTCTTCGGCCCCAACTACCTCAAGTGGACCTTCGGCCAGGATTACTACAACTATTACCCGTACCTCGCCCAGGTCGCGGAGTCGATGCTCACCGCGTCCCCGTTCAACGAGACGCACACCAGCAATCCGCACTACACGAGCCTTTACAACCAGGCTAACGCGACCGCCAGCCCGACGCTGCGGCAGGAAATCATCCGCGAGATGCAGAACTACGACTTCAACGAGGGCGGCTACATCGTGCCCGCCTACATCGACGTGCTGGACGCCTACAGCGAGAAGATAACCGGCTACACGGCCGGTAAGGTCGGCCAGCCGCTATCCAACTTCGACTTCGAGCATTTCGCCTTCACCGCCTGATTTCTCCGGGCTAGCCGGCCGGGCCGGGCTGACCGGCCCGGCCGGCTGGATTCGCCGGCGAATGGCGGAACTCCAGGGAGGAGGCACCTCTCGCAGCCGGCGCTTATTTGCCGGCGAGGGGAGGCGCGCCGGAGGCGCGTCCTCGCCGAGCCCGGCGAATGGCGGGGGTCCCAGGGGGGTCGTCCCCCCGGACTAACGCAGCACCAGGCTTTTCACGGGAATCGTGGTGCGGATCATCCCGGTGCCATACATCAGGTCGGCCACCCGCTGCACCTGCCCGATGCTCAGGAAGGTCGGGTACTGCCCGATCGTGACGAGGGCAGCTTCCCGGGCGGACATCCCCGGCAGCGTCCCGAGTGCCGACCGGACGGTGCCGAGCTGGGCCGTGCTCGCCTTGGCCGCGTTGAGCACAGACCGGAAGCCGCGCAAGGCCGCGGCATGACCGCCGGCGAAGACCGCGGTGGTGAAGTACCCCGACAGCGGCAGGCTGGCGGTCACGCCACTGCACACGTCGAACAGCTCGACGGCGCCGAGTTCGGTCTCGGCCTGCAGGATGTACGGCTGAGTGGCCACGATCGCGCTGACCTGATGATCGCGCAGGGCGGTGACCATATCGCCCGGGGGCATGGCCGTCCACAGGACACTGGAGGGGCTCACGCCATCGTTCTGCAGCACCGCCTCGGCGGTCAGCGTCTCGACGTTGTAAGGGGCGGTGGCCGAGAACGGAGCGAGTTCCTGCAGCGGGGTGGCGACCGCCTTGCCCTGCAGGTCCTGGGGACCCTTGATCACGGAGCCGGGCAGGGTGAGAACCTCCATCACTCCCGGCGTGGCGTCGTACCCGTCCGCGATCAGCCGCAGCTGCGCATGGGCCTCATCAGCCTGCGCGTAGAGCAGCCCGGCGTAGTCGCCGCTGACCACGTCCGCCTGGCCGCTGGTTAATGCGCCATAAGCCTGCTGGACGGTCTGGTAGGTCTGCACGGTCACGTCCAGGTGATGCTGGCCGAACAGCCCGTGCTCGACGGCCACCTGCAGCGGCGCGTTGGCGAAGCCCGGCACGACCGCCACGGTGATCTGCTGGCTCCCGGCCGCCGGGCCGGGCGCGGCGCCCAGCACCTGGCATCCGGCCGTGAGCAGGGCCAGCGAGGCGGTCACGAGCACCGTGCCCGACCGGCGGCCCAGCTGCGGACGCTCTCCGCGGGTCCAGGCCCGAACGAGCCTCATGGCGCCTCCTTGTATAGTCCGCAAGCCCGTTAAGGGCCGGAATTTAAATGGTAACTTGCTAAGTGCTATAGCAGCGTCCGATGCTTTCCGAAGAAAGGTAGTAATATCGCCGGCCTGCGACTCAGGTTAACCCGCGGAGACGGCCCGCGTAGCCAGATTTGCGACGCTTTACTGCAGACTCGCCCGCCCGGTTGGCGAGGTTTGACAACAGTGGTAACAATGAGCGTGAGATAGCCCGCCGGGCGTTAGAGTTGGCTCCTGGCAGTGGGGCCAGGGTCCGCACTGGAAATGGCTGGCCATGGACCGGGGCTGCCATTGTGGTTCCGCGCCGGCGCCCGCGCTCGGCGGGCACCTGCCGTTTCCGGGTTGAGAGGTGCAGAAACTGTGCGATCCAGGCGAGGGAGAGCAGACAGCGCGGCCCATGACGCGACCAGCCGCCCGCGGCTGCTCACGGCACCAGTTGCTGCGCTCGACGGGAGGGGCACCTACTCCGGAGACGGCGGCGCCTTCGGGGGGGCGCCGGGCAGTGTGGCCGGCGGGGCGCTCAGCGGGACAGGCCGGGCGGACGGCGGCGTAGTCCCGGGGATCACGCCCGCGGCGGCCGGACCGCCGCAGGCGGCCTCGCGCTTTGCGCTGAAGAACTGGCGGGTGCGGTCGCGCCTGCTGCTGCTGGTCCTGCTGCCCACGTTAGCCGCCGTGATCCTCGGGGGCGTCAGCGTGGTCTCGTCCGCACGCCGGGCTCTCGCGTACCAGCGGGTCGAGCAGTTCTCCCGGCTGGGTGGCGAGATCACTAACCTGGTCCAGGCCCTCCAGATCGAGCGTGAAGACACCATCAGGTACGTCACCATGGGCCCGGCGGCGGGCGGCCGGGGCTCCCCGGCCACGGCCGGCGCCCCCCAGGCGGCGGTGCTGGCCAAGGACCGGCGGGCTACCGACCGCCTCGCGGCCCGGGTGCGGAGCGGGGCCGCCACTATTGGGCCGTCTTACCCGGTGGTGGCCCGGCGCGAAGCCAACGGAGCGATCACCGCGCTCGACGGGCTCCCGGCCCTGCGCGGCGTGGCGGCCAGCACCCGCATTCCCTCGCTGGCGGTCATCCAGGAGTATGCGGCCACGATCAGCCAGCTTCTCGCCCTGGAAGGCGAGATCGCGACCGGCAGCAACGACGCGGCGCTGGCGGACACCGCCCGGGTCGTGGGGCTCATCTCGGCCTCGAAGGAACAGGTGTCCCAGGAACAGGCCATCCTCACCTCGGCCCTGACCCCGGACCTGGTCGGCGCGAACCAGTTCCAGCCCGGGCAGCTGGCCGCCATCAACGCCGCCCAGGCCGAGCAGCAGGCTGACCTGGCCCAGTTCAGCCTGACCGCCACCAGCAGCCAGCGTCACCTGTACGAGAGCGATCTGTCCTCCGCGCAGGCCGACCGGGCCCAGGCGCAGGTCCAGCAGGCCATCACGCTGGCCCTCGCCGGCGGCTCGTCGGCGGAGAATCCCGCCTTCACGAACGCGGCCAGCGGTTCCGCGTACCTGGTCGCCAGCTTGCACGCGGTCGAGCAGGGCCTGATGAACTCGGTCATCGCCCAGAGCGGCTCGCTCCGGGGCACGGCGATAACGGCGGCACTGATCGAGGCGTTCGCGGTGATCGTGGTGCTGGCGCTGGCGGTGCTGTTCACCCTGGCCCTGGGCCGGTCCATGACCCGGCCGCTGCATCAGCTGCGGACCGGCGCGCTCGAGGTGGCGGGGGAACGGCTCCCGGAGACCGTCCGCCTGATGAGCGGGGGCGGCAGCGAGGAGCCGCTGGAGGTGACGCCCATCGAGGTGGACTCCACCGACGAAATCGGGGAGGTGGCCCGGGCGTTCGACCAGGTCCACCGGGAGGCCGTCCGGCTGGCGGCCAACGAGGCGGCGCTGCGCGGGAACATCAACGCAATGTTCGTGAACCTGTCCCGCCGGAGCCAGACGCTGGTGGAGCGCCAGATCCGGCTCATCGATGACCTGGAGCAGGGCGAGCAGGACTCCGAGCGGCTCTCCAACCTGTTCCAGATGGACCACCTGGCCACCCGGATGCGGCGCAACTCCGAGAACCTCCTGGTCCTGGCGGGCCATGAGCTGTCCAAGCGGTGGAGCGAGCCCGTGGCGCTGGTGAACGTCCTGCGGGCCGCGGTATCGGAGATCGAGCACTACGAGCGGGTCGTCCCGGACATCCAGCCGGGCATCTCGGTCCGCGGCCAGGCGGTCAACGACGTCGTTCACCTGCTGTCCGAGCTCGCCGAGAACGCGACCACGTTCTCCCCCGCGGACACCCTGGTGCACGTGTCGGGGTACTCGCTCAACAGCGGCGGCGTCCTGCTGGACATCACCGACCAGGGTGTCGGGATGGGCGCGGAGGAGATAGCCCACGCCAACTGGCGGCTGGACAATCCGCCGGTCGTCGACGTGGCGGTGTCCCGCCGGATGGGCCTGTTCGTGGTTGCCCGGCTGGCCGGCCGGCACGGGATCCATGTCCGCCTCCGGCCCGCGTCCAAGGGCGGCCTGACCGCTCTGGTGTGGCTTCCCGACGAGGTGGTCACGCGGCAGGCCACGGCGTCCCTCTCGGATCTGCGCCCCCTGGGGGAGGCCGGCCAGGCGGCGGCGACTGCGTGGATGGAGACGGGGCTGGCCGTCAACGGCGACGACGAGCGTCCGGCGGCCACGTGGCCTACGGCGCAGCGGCGCCCGCTGCGCCCCGCGCCGGGCCAGCCCGGAAACGGGGCCGCGTCCGCGGAGACCGGCATCCGCCCGGACGTCAGTACGGCCGTCCCGGCCCAGCCGGGGAACGGGAACGGAGCCGGGGCGGGCCGGCCTGACGCTGGAACACCGGACCCGGTCCCCGGGGCGCGTCGCGTGGTACTCCCGCCCGCGGAGAGCGCCGGGCCGGAGAACCGTCTGCCCATCTTCGAATCGGTGGAGTCCGACTGGTTCCGGCGGGGCGGCCAGCCTGTGGGCCGGGCCGTGGCGCAACCGGATGCGGTGGCCGCCTGGTCATCTCCCGCGGACGCCGGATGGCAGGCGGCGGAGGCGGTGCGGGCGCCGGTGTTCGCGGACACCACGGAGGCGGGACTGCCCAAGCGGGTACCCAAGGCGAACCTGGTGCCCGGCGGCGCGGGCGCGGTGGCACCGGCACCCGCCCCCCCGGGGCGGTCCGCTTCGCAGACCAGGCAGCGACTGTCGAGCTTCCAGCAAGGAATCAGGAAAGCCCGCGCGACCGGACCCGGGGACGAGACGGACATCGGGGGTGAGTCAGACCGTGCCTCGTAACGCAATTCGCCGGGACCCGGTGCGCCGGGACCCGGTGCGCCGGGACCCGGTGCCCGGTGACATGGTGCCCGGTCCCCGCCGGCCGCGGTCATCCAGCTGGCCACCCCAGGCCGGCCAGAGAGGGGAATCGTGAGCCCGCTGTCGTCGCCGGTCCCGGACCTGAACTGGCTCATCACCGATTTCGCCGGACGGGTGCCTGCGGTAGCCCACGCCATCGTGGTCTCCGCGGACGGCCTGCCGCTCGCCTTCTCGGACGGGTTCCCGAAGGACCGGGCCGACCAGCTCGCCGCCGTGACCTCGGGCCTGACCAGCCTCACCCACGGCGCCGCGCGGGTGTTCGAAGGCGGGCCGGTCACGCAGACGATCGTCGAGATGCGGCGGGGCGTGCTGCTCGTCATGGCGATCAGCGACGGTTCGAGCCTGGCCGTGCTGGCGTCCGACGACTGCGACATGGGCCTGGTGGCCTACGAGATGGCGTTGCTCGTCGACAGGGCGGGACACGCCCTCACGCCTGAGCCGCGCGGCGCACTAAGCCCCCGGAACGGGAGCTAGTCCCCGGAAGGGTTCATGGCTCCCATCTCCTCACCTGTGCAGAAGGGCACCCAGTGGATTACGCGAGCGCACAGCCCCTCGGGGGTGATCCAGGTAACGCGGCGATGACATCCGTGAAGATCGTTATCGCGGGTGGTTTCGGGGTTGGCAAGACCACATTCGTGGGATCGGTCTCGGAGATCACGCCGCTGACCACCGAGGCGGCGCTGACCTCGGCCAGCGGCGACATGGACGACCTGGCCGCCGTGCCGGGGAAGACGACCACCACGGTGGCGATGGACTTCGGGCGGGCGACGCTCGACGCCGGGCTGGTCCTGTACCTGTTCGGCACGCCGGGCCAGCAGCGCTTCTGGTTCATGTGGGATGACCTGATCGAAGGGGCGATCGGGGCCGTGGTGCTGGCGGACAGCCGGCGGCTGGCCGATTCCTTCCCCGCGGTTGACTACTTCGAGGCGGCCGACCTGCCGTTCATCGTCGGTGTCAACGGATTCCATGGCGAATACCCGCACACGGTCGGCGACGTCCAGGAGGCGCTGTCGGTGAATCAGGACGTGCCGGTCATCGAGTGCGATGCGCGCACGCGGCAATCGGCCAAGACGACCCTGGTGACCCTCGTCCAGCACGCCATGGCCGCGCATCTGGGCAGCCGCTGAGGGTGACGGCGAACGCCCGTCCCCCGGTGCTCATGCCGGGGGACGGGCGTTCGCCGCGGCCAGGATCGCGCTGCCCCGCGACGCCGGCGGTCAGCCTTCGAGCTGGGCGTCGAGGGTGATGTCCACGCCGGTGAGCGCCTTGCTGACCGGGCAGGTGGCCTTCGCGTCCTCGGCCGCCTTGATGAACTGGGCGCCGTCCAGGCCCTCGACCTCACCGCGGACGGTGAGCTTGATGCCGGTCAGCCGGAAACCGCCCGCCGGGTCCGGCCCGAGCGACACGTCCGCCTGCACGTCGAGCGCCTGCGGCGTGCCGCCGGCCTGGCCGATCAGTGCCGACAGCTGCATCGCGTAACACGACGAGTGGGCCGCCGCGATGAGTTCTTCCGGGCTGGTGTATCCCCCGGCCTCCTCAGCCGCCCGCCTGGGAAAGGACACTTCGTAGGTCCCGACTCCGGAACTCGTCAGCTCGACCTGGCCAGAGCCGTTCTCGAGCGTTCCCGTCCAGTCGGTACGCGCAGTTCTTGTGGGCATGGGGTCTCCCTCCCATTTGGGTCACGTACCCGCCTGGACTCTAGCCGCCGCGCCGGGCCCGAAACACCGTGTCCCTGATCATCACGGGCTGCCCATCAGGGTCCGGCGCGGAGCGTTGCGGCGCCTCGTCGGTGATGACCTTCCAGTCTCCGGCGTCGAGCAGGCCCGCGATGTCCTCGCCCGTGAAGAACCTCTCGGGCATCTGCGGGCGGGGCATCGTCGTCTGCAGATCCGACGGATGATGGCCAACGATGAGCAGTGTGCCGCCCGGCGCCACTGCGCCCGCGAGACCGCGGAACAGCGCCGCCCGGGCATCGGGCGGCAGGTGCATGTACTGGCTGGAGACCAGGTCGTAGCGGGCCACGCCCGGATCCCAGCCGCCGATCAGGTCGGCGTGCACCCACTCGATCCGGGCGGCCATCCCGGGTCCGGACTCCGCCGCGTGCCAGGCGGCCCGCTCGAGCGCGACCGTGGACAGGTCGACTCCGGTGACCCGCCAGCCGCGCCCGGCCAGCCAGAGGGCGTCCGCCCCCTCGCCGCAGCCGGCATCCAGCGCCGTGCCGGGGGGCAGGTCCGAGGCTTCGCTGACGAGGTAGCGGTTAGGATTCCCGCTCCACAGCGCCCCGGCGGACCGGTACCGCTCGTCCCAGAACGCTTCGCCGAACCGCTCAGGCAGATCGTCCTGGCCGTCCTGGCCGTCCTGATCGTGCTGGCCGTGCTGATCGTGCACCGCAACCACCTCCGCCACGACCCTGACGCGGACGGATACCGGGCGCAAGCTCTGCTGCCGGTACGCCGGGCACGTCGGGCTGGCCGCCCGGCCGGGCCTCGGGCCCGATCGCGCACCGGCTCACGGCCGGATAACCAGTCCAGATCGGCCCAGAAGGTGTCGCGGTCCTGGCAACGCTCGAGCATGATGGCCCGGGCGCGCATCGGTATCCATTGCAGGCGGGGCAGCATCCGGGGGTCCCAGCGGGCCAGGTCGTCGATGATCTGCTGCAGGGCCGCCGCGCTGACCAGCTGGGGCAGTGCGTGCCGCTGCACGAACCGCCGGGCCGCGCGGAGGTCCCGGTGCGCGATGAGCTGCTGGGCCCGGGCCAGGAACAGGCTCCCGGCGGCCCGCATCACGATCTGCGTGTTCCGCTGGGAGCGCCGGTACCCGGCCGCCGACAGGACCTCCTCGGCGTAGCCGCCGGCCAGGACGGGCGGGGCGAGCCCGATCAGCCCGGCCGCCACCCCGCCCGGCCGCACCGACAGGGATGTGTCGCACAACCGCCAGGCCGCCAGCATCGAGTGGTGCAGCCGGGCGGCCTGCTCCGCTCCGCCGCGCAGGGGAAACAGCTCTATCCTCGACCCAGTGGGGCCTGGCCAGAGCGCCACCAGGACGTCGTTCCCCGCCTGGTCGGCGCAGATGATCACGATCTCCGGAGCCTCGGCGGGCTCTGCCGTCCAGATCCAGCCGGCGCTGGTGAACGTGGGCAGGTGGGCGAACTCGGGGACACGGAAGCTCCGCAGGCTCTGATCCAGCGCCCGCAGGCAGCCCGCCAGATCAAGGGCGCTCGTCACGGTGAGCCCGGGGCCCAGGGTGACCAGGTTGGCGGCGGTCCACGGCGGACGCCGTTCCCTGGTGAATAAGCTCACTCAGACTCCCCCCCGGGTAGCAGGCCAGGATGGCTGGCCCGGATCAGCGGGTCAGCGGTCTCCCAAGGGCCTGGGTGTGCACTGGCTACTCTCGCAGGGCAACAGCCGCCTGTGGTGCGGACTGCTAAAGGCCGGACAACCCCGGACAGGCTCAGCCAGATCCGCCGGGCCGGCCGGCCAGCCAGCCGGGTCCGCCGGGCCGGGCCGGCAGCCGGAGGGGTCAGCCGGGTATGCCGAACCGCTCAGCCGGGCGCCGGTGAGTCCCGGACGAAGTCGGCGATCACCTGCCCGAGCTGCTCACCGGCGTCTTCCTGAAGGAAATGCCCCGCGCCCTCGAGCACCGGGTGATCGAGGCCCGCGGCCCCCGGAATGGTCTCCCTAAGCACCGGCCCCATCGCGCCGGTAATCGGATCCCGGTCGCTGAACGCCACCAGGAACGGCTTGTCCCAGTGGGACAGGTGCCCCCACGCGGCCCGGTTGGCGGCCGAGGCGGGATCGTCCGGGGTGGTGGGGACCAGCCCGGGCATCGCCCGCACTCCGGCGGCGAAGCTCTCGTCCGGGAACGGCGCATCGTAGGCGGCCAGGACCGCAGGCGGCAGGGTGGTCTGGCAGCCCGACTGCACCAGCCGGGACACACTGAGCGCCGGGGCGGTCCGCACCACGTCGCGGAACCTCAGCCAGACGTCCGGCATCGGCTGGTCTCCGGTGGGCAGCCCGGTGTTGGCCGCCACCACCCGGGCGAAGCGGCCCGGGTGCTCGGCCGCCAGCCGCAGCCCGATAAGGCCACCCCAGTCCTGCCCGACGAGCGTGACGCCGCGGAGGTCCAGCCGGTCGAACGCGAGAGCACGGATCCATTCCACGTGCCGGGCATAGCTGTGATCACTGACGTTCACGGGCTTGTCCGAGCGCCCGAACCCGGCCATGTCCGGCGCGATGGCATGCAGCCCCGCGTCGGCCAGCACCGGCATCACGGTCCGGTACAGGAACGACCAGCTCGGCTCACCATGCAGGAGGAGCACCGGCTCGCCATCGGGCGGACCTGCTTCGACATAGGCCAGCTGCACTCCGCCGACCGGCACGTAACGCGGGGAATAGGGGAAATCCGGCAGGTCCGCGAACTGTTCCTCGGGGGTCCGGAGCACGCGCATCCGCCCATGCTGCCACGGCCCGGGCGTGGCAGCATGGCGCCATGCGCCCGAACCTGCCCACGTCTGCGCCGGAAGTGCCCCTGGTGGTGATAGGCGTGGTCCGCAGCGCCTGCACGGAGCCGGAGACCACGCCGATCCAGGCCGCCCTCAACCGCGCCGGGCACGGCACCATCGAGATCGCCGAACCCTACCGGGACGGCCTGGCCGGGCTGGACGGCTTCGGCTACGCATGGCTGCTGACCTGGCTGCACCGGCCCGCCCGCCGCGAAGGCCAGCCGCCGCTCAGGCAGGTTCCGTACCTGCTGCGCAGCCAGCAGCGGGAGATGGGCATCTTCGCGGCCCGGGGCCCGCGGCGGGTCAACCCCCTCGGGCTCAGCCTCTGGGCTGCTGACCCAGGACGCAGTCGAGTCCGGCCGGGGCCCGCAACGCACGCTCTACGCGGTAACCCCCGAAGGACGCCGGCTGGCCGAGGAGTGGCTGGACACCCCGGTCGAGCACGTCCGGGACGTCCGGTCCCATCTGCTACTCAAGCTGGCCCTGCTGGACCGCGCCGGGCGCGATCCCACGGATCTGCTCCGCCGGCAGCGGGCCGCCCTGGAGCCCATCGCCCGGGCCGTCCAGGCTGAACGGCCCCTGCGGGACGGGTTCGATGCGACGCTCCTCGCCTGGCGCCGGGCTACCACCGCGGCCACGCTGAGCTTCCTCGACGACGTCATCGGGCCCGCGCAGTTCGTCCACCCGGACCAGGGTCACGCCGGCGAGGATGAACGCGCCGCCCAGGAACTGCATCGCGGACGGTAGCTGGCCCAGCAGCAGCCACGCGAACACGATCGCGAACAGGACCTCAGCCATGCCGATGAACGAGGCCAGCTTGGCCCCCAGCCGCCGGGCGGCACCGATGCCCGTGACGTAGGCGATGACCGCCGCCACCAGCGACAGCCCGAGCACCGGCACGACCCAGCTGACCTGGTGATGGAGAAAGTCCACCGGGCGGGTGCTGGCCGTCATCCGGAGCACGCCGATCCCGCCCGCCAGGCCCAGCACCACCGCGCCCACGCACATCCCGGCCCAGGCCATCACGATGGGGGGCAGCGGCTCGGCGTCAGTCGCGGCCGAGAGCACGAAGTAGATGGCCAGGGCCACCGCCGCGAGCAGCCCCCACATCACCCCGACCGGGTTGATCCCCGCGGCCCCGGTCAGGTTCAGCACCAGGATCAGCCCGGCGATCGAGGCGACCGCACCGGCCACGGTGAGCCGCCTCGGCCGCTGGCCGTGCCGCACCCACAGCCAGCCCACCACCAGCACGCTGCCGAGGTACTCGAGCAGCAGGGCCACGCCGACCGGCATCGTGGCTACGGCGTTGAAGTAGAACAGCTGGCAGCCGGCCACGCCCGCCAGCCCGAAGGCGGCGACCCGCGGGACAGCCCTTCGCAGCACTGTCCAGCGGCCACGCAACTGCACCAGGGCCGGGATGGTGAGCATCACGGCGGCCAGGGTGATCCGGGCGAGCACCGCCGCGCCGGGGCTCCAGCCCGCGCCGATCAGCGACGAGGCGAAGGCCCCGGACGTCCCGAACGCCGCCGCGGACACGATGCCGAGGGACAGGCCCGCGCTCCCCCGCCGGACCCGGCCAGCACCAGTACCAGGACCGCGCCCAGCGCCAGCGCCCCCACCGGCGCCCGCAGTCCGAGCGCCCACAGCCCGGGCACTTGCAGCCCGGGCATTTGCAGCCTGGGTACCGGGAGCACGGGCACCGGCAGCAGCGCCGTCCCGGGCTGGGCGGGAGACGGAACGGGTCTGGGCGGAAGTCACGGCGGCACTCCAGGGCACAATCCAGGCCGAGAGCCAGCCGTCAGCCGGTCTCACGGGCAGAGCAGGCGTAAGCAGCAAACTGTGCTTACACTAATGACACTAGCCGCCTCGGCTGAAAGGGGTCAAGGTGCTTTTTGCTCATGACACCGAGGTGTCCCTGGCTGCGACCGCGGCTCTGGTCAACACCGGCCGCGGCGGCGCCGAGGGTCTGCCCGACGAGGCCGCGCTCGACCGCTTCGTGACCGAGTGGCGCTGGACCGGCCAGCGCAGCCGGGACCGGGCCGAGCTCGACGCGGTCCGCCGGCTGCGGCCCCGGCTGGCCCGGCTCTGGGAGCTGTCCAACGATGAGGCTGCCGGCCTGGTCAACGCCCTGCTGCGGGAGGCCGGTGCGCTGCCGCAGCTGGTCAAGCACGACGGCTGGGACTATCACATGCACGCCACGTCCGCCGACGCCCCGCTGGCCGACCGGATGGCGGTCGACGCGGCGATGGCGTTCATCGACGTGATCCGCACCGGGCAGATGGACCGGCTGCGCCGGTGCGCCGCGGATGACTGCGACAAGGTCCACGTTGACCTGTCCAAGAACCGGTCCCGCCGGTTCTGCGGCACCGCGTGCGCGAACCGGGTCAACGTGGCCGCCTACCGGACCCGTCAGGCCGCGCGTCAGGCCAACCGCCTGCCGGACGGCCCGGCCGGCGCCCGGCTGCTGGCTCCCTGACCAGGGCGGCCCGGTGAGCGGGCCGCCGCCTGACCTACCGGGCGGGCCGTAACTTCCCGTATCATCCCGGCCAGAACTCGGCCACGGCTACCCAGGATCGGCTTGATGTGGCTGGGCGTTGCTGTCAGGCTTCGGAGGGTCGCGGCCTGCGGCGGCGCGCTTCAGCGCTAGCGCCGGGCGCGGTACCCCCCACCGGCCGGTGTCTACCGACAGGAGTGCCATGCACCTGCCTGCCCGTTCCAGCGCCCTCGCCCTGGCCGGGGCGCTGCTCCTGGCACCGGTCGCGGCCGCCCCCGCCGCCATGGCGGCCACCGCCACCCCGGCCGGCACCACGGCCACCGCCACCCCCGGGGCCAGCGCGCTCGCCCGCGCCCCCCGCGGCGTGCGGGCCCAGAGCGGCGCCCTGGTCAACGCGGCCACCAGCGCGGCGATGTGGAGCCGGGGCATGAACACCGAGCGGCCCATGGGCAGCATCACCAAGGTGATGACCGCGATCGTGGTGCTCCGGGCGGGCGACCTGCACCGGCGCGTCGTGGTCCCGAAGGGCGTGATCTCCTACGACCACAAATACGACGCCAGCAACGCGGGCCTGCGCCCCGGCGACGACCTGAGCACCCGGGAACTTCTCGAGGCGTTGCTGCTGCCGTCCGGCTGTGACGCTGCCTACGCGCTGGCCAAGTCGTACGGGCCCGGCCGGACCGCGTTCATCGCCACCATGAACAGCACCGCCCAGCGGATGGGCCTGGCCCACACGCACTTCTCGAACTTCGATGGGCTGCCCTGGCCCACCGAGCGTTCCACCTACTCGACCCCGCGGGACCTGATCGCGCTGGGCCGGGCGGCCATGCGGTACCCGGTGTTCCGCTCCATCGTGGACCAGCAGTCCTACCATCTGGCCGCGGCCCCGCGGCACCACGCCTACGTGTGGCGCACCACCAACATGCTGCTCGTCGGCTACCCGGGCACGTTCGGGATCAAGACCGGGTCCACCAACGCGGCCGGGTACTGCCTGCTGTTCGCGGCGCGGCAGAACGGCCACGTGCTCATGGGCGTGGTCCTGCACAGCTCAGGCAGCGATCCCCGGGCCGCCTTCAAAGATGCCGCTAAGCTCCTGGACTGGGGCTTCCGGCACGTTTAGCCTGCATGGCGGTGAGCCGCCCGCTAGATTCCATTCGCTGGCGGGCGGCCCATGGCCTACTCCGCCACCTCACGCCGTTGCGGGGACGCAATACTTTGGGGTAGCTGACGGCATTCACGGGCAAGGGCGGCTCTCATGCGTTTCCGGTCGGGTGTGGCGATCGACCTGGGCACGGTCAACACCCTGGTCTCGGTCGCCGGGCGCGGGCTGGTCATCGATGAGCCCTCGGCCATCGCACTGGACCGGGCCACGGGACGGGTCGCGGCCGTGGGCCAGGCAGCGGACGCGCTGGCTGGTAAGGAGCCGCAGGACGTCGAGGTGCTCCACCCGCTGCGCAACGGGGTGATCGCGGATCTCAACGCGGCGTCGGCCATGCTCCAGGGCTTCGTCCGCCGGGCCAAGCTGCGCCGCGGGCTGCTGCGGACCGCGGCCGTCGTGTGCGTGCCCGGCGGCGCCACCTGGGTCGAACGGCGGTCCCTGGCCGCCGCGCTGAGCGTGATCCGGCCGCGCTGCACGCTGCAGCTGGTCGACGAGCCGATCGCCGCCGCGGCGGGGGCCGGCATCGACCTGGCCCAGGGGGCCGGGGCGTTCATCGTGGACGTGGGGGGCGGCACCACCGAGTCCGCGGTGGTGGCCGGCGGCCAGATCGTCCGGGCCCGGTCGCTGAGGGTCGGCGGCAACGCCATGGACGAAGCGATCGTGAGCGCGGTCAAGGCCGAACTCGGCCTGATGCTCGGCCGGAACGCGGCCCGCAGCCTGAAGACCACGCTCGGGCTGGCCGGGAACAGCACCGGGCCGATGGAGACGGTGGGCGTGGACGCCGCGCGCCGCACTCCCCGGGTGGAGCAGGTGCCCGGGTGGCTGGTGGCCCAGGCGCTGGAGCACATCGCCACGGCGATCGTGGACTGCGTCCAGGAGATGCTCTCCGACATCCCGCCCAACCTGGCCGAGGATGTGGTCCGCGGGAAGATCCGGCTGGCCGGGGGCGGCGCGCTGATGCCGGGCCTGGCCGACCGGATCGAGGCGGCGACCGGGATCCCGGTCGTCGTGGTGGACGACCCGCTGCGCTGCGTGGCCCGCGGGGCGGCGGAGATCCTCGAGCACGGCGACGGGCTGCAGCAGGGTCCCGTCGCCCAGAGGTAACATCAAGCGACCACACGGGAGCTCGGGCTGACCGGGCTGAGAGGGTGGCTGGCCCACCGGGTTGCGCGCCACCGACCGTCTGAACCTGACCGGGTAATGCCGGCGTAGGGAGGATCCTGTGGCAACCGCCACCGTGCCCGCTGCGCGTACCAGCCCCCCACTGCCTTCTTTTCCCCAACGGAACCGTCCGGCGCACCCGGCCGCCTGGCCTGCCGCCGTCGGGGTACTGAACCCCCGGCCGGCCGCTCGGCGACTCCGCCCAGTGAGCGTGGCTCTGTGAGTGTGACCCGGTGAGCGGGGTGATCGGGATGCCCGCCCCCGCGGGCCTGGTGCACGGCATGGGCAAGGAGCTGGTCGTGCCGGACTGGAGCCCGCTGACCAGCGCCGAGGTGCACACGGTGCTGGCCCGGTATCCCCGGCCCGGCAGCCAGCCGGCGGTCCTGGCCGTGCGCGGCACCCAGCCCGGCACCGCGGGCCGCTTCCGGCCTGGCGACGAGATGATCACCTGGCGCAGCCCGCGGCCCATGTCGGCGGCGGGGCTGATCCGCCGGGGCGGGGCGGACCTGTTCGTGAAGCGGCACCACGTCCGGGTGCGCACCCCCGCCCAGCTGGCCGTGGAGCACGCGTTCATCAGCCACCTGCGGGCCCGCGGCATCCCGGCGCCCGCGGTGCTGCGCGCCCTGGACGGCGCGACCGCCACCCGGATCGGCGACTTCGTCTACGAGGTGCACGAGCTGGCCGGCGGCCTCGATCTGTACCGGGACGCGGTGTCCTGGACCCCGTACGCCAGCCTCGGCCACACCAGGGCGGCCGGCGCGGCGCTGGCCCGGCTGCACACCGCGGCGGACGGCTTCGCGTGGCCGGCCCGCGCTCCGGCCGTGCTCACCGGCGGCTGCGGGATCGTCGTCGCGGACGACCCCCTGGCCGAGGTCACGGGGCTGGCCGGCCGCTGGCCGGGGCTGGCCCGCTACCTGGACGGCCGCGCCTGGCCGGATGACCTCACCCGGCACGTGCTGCCCGCCATCCGGCGGGCCGCGCCGCTGCTGGCCGGGCTGCCCCGGTCCTGGGGCCATGGGGACTGGCACCCGTCCAACCTGACCTGGACGTCCGCCGGCCCGGACGCCGTCGTGGCCGGCGTGTTCGACTTCGGGCTGGCCAACCGGACGTTCGCGGTGCACGACCTGGCCACGGCGCTGGAACGGGCCACCGTGTCCTGGCTGGACCTGACTGACCCCGACTTGACTGACCCCGACCTCACAGACCCGGACCTCGCTGGCCGGGACGTGATAGATCCGGGCCTTACCGATCCGGCCGCGGCTGGCCTGGCCGCGGCTGGCCTGGATAGGGCCGGCCTGGATGGTCCCCGGCCGGGCCGGGCCGAGGCGGACCTGGACGCCATCGACGCGTTCCTGGAGGGCTACGAGTCGGTCCGCCCGCTTACCCCGGCCGAGGCCATGGCACTGCCGGAAGTGTTCGCGGTGGTGCACGTCGAGTACGCACTCTCCGAGGTGGAGTACTTCGCCGACGTGGTCAGCTCGCCCGCCAACGCGGATCTGGCCTACGACGGCTACCTCCTCGGTCACGCCGCCTGGTTCGCATCCCCCGACGGCGCCGTAGTCCTCGATCACCTCCGCCGCCGCGCCATCACCAGGGCCTGACTGAGGCTCGATCATGTCCAGCACCGACGTTTCACGCCCAGCGTGCGTTATGGCGGGCGATTTGTCGGCTTTTGGCGAACGGCCAGCGTGAAACGTGGGCGGGAGGGGCCAGTGTGACTGGAGGGATGAGGCCCGGAAACTCATGGCGCGGGCTGGTCACGGGTTGTTCTCCGCGGCCCGGGGCCGCCGGTGAGCAGATCGGCGCCCGGCCCGGGCGGGGCCGGGGGCCAGCGGGTCCCGGCCCTCTAGGCTGCCACAGTGGATCTCGAGCGGTGGGTGGGGCAGGCGGTCGCGGCGAACCGGGAGTGGGCGGCGGGATTCGGCCCGTATACGCCGCATCCCTCGCTGGAGGTCAGCGACGAGCGGTTCGGGGCGGCGTTCGCCGAGTTCACCGAGCGCCTGGCGGACAACTACCCGTTCTTCCATCCGCGCTACGCGGGGCAGATGCTCAAGCCCCCGCACCCCGCCGCCGTGGCCGGCTACCTCGCGGCCATGCTGATCAACCCGAACAATCACGCGCTGGACGGTGGCCCGGCGACCGCCCGGATGGAACGCGAGGTGACCGCGCAGCTCGCGGCGATGTTCGGCTTCGGCACTCACCTGGGCCACCTCACCACGAGCGGCACCATCGCCAACCTGGAGGCGTTGTTCGTGGCCCGCGAACTGCATCCGGGCCGGGGCATCGCGTTCAGCGCGGACGCCCATTACACGCACAGCCGGATGTGCGGCCTGCTGGGCGTCGAGAGTCACCCGGTCGCCGTGGACCGGCACGGCCGGATGGACCTCGACGCCCTGGATGAGCTGCTGCGCACCGGCCGCGTGGGCACCGTGGTGCTGACCGCGGGCACGACCGGGCTGGGCGCGATCGACCCCATCCACGAAGCTCTCGGGCTGTGCCGGCAGCACGGCGCCCGGATCCACGTGGACGCGGCCTACGGCGGGTTCTTCACGATCCTGGCCCGCGCCGACACCGCCCGGGACCGCAGCACTGACGAGGCCCGGGACTACAGCGCCGACGCCGCCCAGGTACACAGCGCCGGCGGCGTTCAGCTGCCCCGCCCCGACACCGCCCAGGTGCACACCACTGACAGCGCTCAGGAGCACCACGCGACCGGCGGGCTGACGGCCGCGCCGTGGCGGGCCATCGCCGAGTGCGACTCGGTCGTGGTGGACCCGCACAAGCACGGGCTGCAGCCCTACGGCTGCGGCGCCGTGCTGTTCCGCGATCCCGGGGTGGCGCGCTTCTACCTGCACGACTCCCCGTACACCTACTTCACGTCGGCGGACCTGCACCTGGGGGAGATCAGCCTGGAGTGCTCCCGGGCCGGCGCGGCCGCCGCGGCGCTGTGGCTCACGTTCCGGCTGCTGCCGCCCACCCCGGACGGGCTCGGCCAGGTGCTGGCCGCGGGCCGGCGGGCCGCGCTGGACTGGTCCGCGCTGATCGAGAAGTCCGCCGTCCTGGAGTTGTACCAGCAGCCCGAGCTGGACATCGTCAGTTATTTCCCGGTCACCGAGCCCGCCGCGCTGTCCCGGATCGACCAGGCCTCGGAGCGGATTCTGCAGGCCGGGATGACCGGACACGACCCGGTGTTCCTCAGCACGCTGCGGGCTGACGCGGGGGCGTTCCTGGCCCGGCATGGGTCCGTGCAGGCTGATACGCCCGGCGCCCGCATCCTGCGCAGCGTGCTGATGAAACCGGAAGCCGAGGACTACGTGCCGCACCTGCACGAGCGGCTGGAGCAGCTGGCGCGCGGCTGAGCGCACCCGCCCCGGTAAGGGCCGCGCCCCGCCGCTCAGCGGCGCCGGGTCGTTACTCCCCGTTGTGCTAACGGCCACGGCGAGCTAGCATCCAGGAGCCGAAGCGCTTCGCATCCCCGGACGGGACTTTGGTAAAGATCTCTGATGTGGCGCGGCACGCGGATGTCTCGCCGAGCACCGTCTCCTACGTGCTCAGTGGCAAGCGCTCGATCTCGGAGCAGACCCGGCGGCGCGTGCTGGACAGCATCGCGACGCTCGGCTACCACCCGCACGCCGACCCGCGGGCCGTGGCCAGCCGCCGGTCCAACGTGATCGCCCTGGTCATCCCGCTGCGCTCCGGCATCTATGTACCGGTGCTGATGCAGATCGCCACGGCCATCGTGACCACGGCCCGCGGCTACGGCCACGACGTGCTGCTGCTGACCCGGGATGAGGGGGCCACGGGCCTGCAACGCGTCGCGGGCGCCTCGCTGGTGGACGCGATCATCGTGATGGACGTGGAAACCCGGGACGTGCGGCTGCCAGCGCTGCGCAGCCTGCGGCTGCCCGCGGTGCTGATCGGCTTCCCGGCCGACCCCGCGGGTCTGACCTGCATCGACCTGGACTTCGAGGCCGCCGGGAACGCCGCCGCCGAGCACCTGGCCGCGGCTGGCTGCCGTGATGTCGCGCTGATCGGCGCGCCGCCGGAGGTGTACCGGCGGGGCACCGGCTTCGCCCAGCGCACCCAGGCGGGCTTCGAGCGGGCCGCCCAGGCGCGCGGGCTGCGCCCGGCCACCTGGCCGTGTGATCCGGCGCCGGGTACCGTGCGCGCCACGGTGTCCAGGCTGCTGGGGGAGCGCCCGGGACTGGACGGGATCGTGGTGCACAACGAGTCCGTCCTGGTCCCACTGCTCGACGCGTTCCGCGCGGCGGGCCGGCGGATCGGCGAGGATCTCTCGGTGCTCGCGATCTGCCCGGACTACCTGGCCGAGCAGGCCACCCCGCCGCTGACCTCGATCGCCATCCCGGCTGACGAGGTGGGACGGCAGGCGGTGGGACTGCTGATGGCCAAGCTGGACGGGCAGCCCGTGCCCGGGGCCACGCTGCTCCCTCCGGAGCTCACCGTCCGCGCCAGCACCCGGCCCGCGGTCACGCTCAGCCGCGGCTGAGGACGTCCCGCACCCGGGTCAGCAGCTGATCCGGGGTGAACGGCTTGGTCAGGTACCCGTCGGCCCCGGCCGCGAATCCGCGTGAGATGTCCGCCTCCTGCACGCTCGCGCTCATCAGCAGGATAGGCAGCCGCTGCGTGGCCGGGGTCAGCCGCAGCCGCTCGGTCAGGTCGAACCCGTTCAGCCGCGGCATCATCACGTCCAGCACCGCCATGTCCGGCGACTGGTCTGCGGCGAGCTGGAACGCCTCCTCCCCGTCCCGGGCCTCGATGATCGTGTACCCGGACCGGCTGAGCCGGTAGGCGACCAGCTCACGGATGTCCTGCTCGTCGTCGGCGACCAGGATCGTGGCCCTCTGGGCCCGCGCCGGATGGGCCCCGGCCGGCTGGGTCTGGGTCTGGGTCTGGGTCTGGGTCTGGGTCTGGGTCTGGGTCACAGGCTTACCTCCGCCGCCACGTGGAGCGGGATCTCCACCACGAACCTGGTCCCGCTGCCGCCGGAGTCGGCGATGCGGATCGTGCCGCCGTGCGCCTCGGCGATGGCCTTGCTGATGGCCAGGCCGAGCCCGGAGCCGGCGGTGCCGGTGGCCGTGGACGCGCGGTAGAACCGCTCGAACAGCTGCGATCGTTCGTCGGCCGGGATCCCGACCCCGCTGTCGGTGACCTCGACCTGGCAGCTGCCGGCCTGCTCTCCGACCCGCACCCGGACCTGGCCGCCCTCCGGGGTGAACTTGACCGCGTTGGACACCAGGTTGCTGAGCAGCTGGCCCAGCCGCAGCCGGTCGCCGTGCACGACCGCGCGGGGCACCATGTCGGCGCTCAGCTCGATCCGCTTCTCCGCCGCCGCGCCCTCGAACAGCGCGACGGTCTCACTGACCAGCTCGGCGACATCTACGTCGGCCAGGTCCAGGGTGAACCGGCCCGCGTCCATCTGGCCGATCAGCAGCAGGTCGCCTACCAGGCGCATCAGCCGGTCGCTGTTCCGCTTGACCGTGGTCAGGAAGCGGTGCTGCTCCTCATTCAGCGGGCCGGGCTCGCCGTCGAGCAGGATGTGCAGCCAGCCGTCCATCGCGGCCAGCGGCGTCCGCAGCTCGTGCGAGACAGTCGCCACGAACTGGTCCTTCATCCGCGCGGCGGCCGCGTCGCTCCGCTTGCGGTCCGCGTACTGGGCCAGCTGCGCGGCGATGGTCTCGATGGTCTCCGGCTGGCCATCGCTCCGGGTCAGGTCGGACCCCACGAGCTGTATCACGCCGGCCACCTCACCGTCCCGGAAGATCGGGACGGCCAGTTCGCCGGGCGGCAGCTCGCCCGGCGCCAGTTCGGCGGGCGGCCGCCCGGCGGGCGCCCGCCGGGCGGGCCGCTGGCCCGTCCCGGGCGTGTGGCCATTTCCGGGCTCATGGCCGTTTCCGGGCTCATGGCCATTCCCGGGCTCATGGCCATTCCCGGGTGCGTGGCCGTTCGCGGCCCGGGGCGACCGGACCGGCAGGCCGGGACCGGGCACGAACACGGGCTGGCCCCGCTGCCAGGCCTGGCCGACCGCGCCCTGGCCGCGGGTTACGGTCTCGTGGCTCAGCAGGGCCAGCTGCTCGGCCCAGCCTTCGGGCGCATACGCCGACCGGCAGTGCAGCCCACCGTCCTCGCCGGGCGCCCAGGCCACGCACATCTGCCAGCCGAGCTGCTCGCAGCTGAGCTCCAGCACCCGGGGCAGCGCATCGTGCAGGGACTCGGCCTCGGCCAGCACCCGGGCCGTCTGGTACTGGGCGGCGAGCTGGTGCTCGGCCATCCGGCGCTCGCTGACGTCATGGAACGTGATGACCCCGCCGATCACGGTGTCACCATCGCGGATCGGGTACCCGGAGCACTCGACCGGGAACCCGCTGCCGTCCTTGCGCCAGAACACCTCGCCACTGAGCCTTACCCCGTCGCCGTGGCTGACCGCGCGCAGCAGCGGGCACTCCGCGGCCGGGTAGGGCGTGCCATCCGGATGCCTGTGGTGCATCACGTGGTGGGCGTTGCGGCCGCGCAGGTCGGCGCCGGCCCAGCCGGTCTGCTCCAGCGCCGCCCGGTTGATATAGGTGATGCGGTCGGACGGGTCCACCCGGACGATGCCCTGGTCGGTGGAATCCATCACCGACTCCAGCTCGCCGGCGAGGACCTCGAGACGGCGCAGGCTCAGAGCCTCGGCGCAGGCCAGCGTCGCGCTCTCGACCAGGATCTCCAGCCGGGCGATCTCGGCCGGGGTGAACTCCTCGTCGGCCGAACGGCCCAGGCTGAGCACGCCGATGACCCGTTCCCGGTGCAGCATCGGCAGGTGAACCTCCTGCCGGATCTCCCGGTCTCCGACCAGCCCGGGAAGGCGCATCGAGCTGTCCGCCCAGCCGGCCGTGACATGCCGCCGCTCCGCTGCGGCCCGCCCGGCGAGGCCCTCGCCCACCGGAAGCTGCGGGGTGAAATCCCCGGCCCGGGTCCCCCGTGAGGCACGGAAGGTCAGCACCCCGGCCTGCTCGTTGAGCACGTACACGGCGCCGACCTGGGCCCGGGCGTAGTCCGCGACCTCGCGGAGGGTGACCGCCGCGACCTGCTCGACCTGGGTCTGGGCGGCCAGCTGCTCGCCAAAGTGGTGCAGCGCCTCGGCGTCCTCTTTCTGCCGCTCCACCGACGCGAGCACCGTCTGCAGCTCGGCCTGCTGACCCTGGAGCTCGGCGTTCTGCTGCTCCACCTCGTCCCGGGCCGCCTCCAGTTCCTGCGCCATGGCGTTGAACCCCACGGCGAGCTCACCAAGCTCACCGGTGCCGCGCTCGGGTACCCGGGCGGACAGGTCTCCCCCGCGCAGCCGTCCCACGGCGTCGGCCAGCCGCTTGACCGGGCGAACCACCATCCGGTGCAGGCCGATCGCCGACCCCGCGAGCAGGAGTACCGCTGCGAACAGGCCCGCCACGCCGAACCAGAGCGCCAGCGCGGCGCTGCGCGCCGCCCCGGCGCGGCGCACCGCGCTCAGGGCCTGCTGCTGGCGGTCCAGCGCCGCGAACTGATCCCGGATCACCACCACCGGCTGCTTGGCCGCGTCGGTGGCGGCGAGACGCCGGGCCCCGGCCAGGTCCACCCTGCTCATCTGGATGATCGCTGAGGTCCAGGTGCCGACGTAGGCCCCGACGGAGTTGCCGATCGATTTCACCCGGCCGTGCAGGTCAGGGTTCCCGGCCGTGAGCCGGTCAAGCTGCCGGGCCTGGCCGGGATACGCGGCCAGGGCGGCCTGATAGGGCCGCAGCCCAGCCGGCTGGCCGGACATCAAGTAGAGCCGCAGCCCGGTGGATAGGTTCAGCAGGGATTCCTCGAGCGCGCTCGACGTGGCCAGGACGTTCACCGCCTGGTTGTCCTGGCGTTCCTCGGCCCGCAGGCTCTGGAACGCCACGAACAGGACCGCGAACTCGCCGAGGACCACCACGGCGACCACGATGCTGGCCAGCACCGTCCGCTGGGTCAGGCCGCGCCTCACGCAGGCACCTTCCGGTACAGGTGCGGTCCCGCCGCGGCGAAGCCGAACTGGCCTGGGGCCAGCAGCTGCTCGCAGGCGCCCAGCATGAGCATGCCCCCGGGCCGCAGCGCGGCGGCGAGCTTGGCGTGCAGGGCTTGCTGGGCGGGCGGTTCGAAGTAAATGGCCACGTTGCGGCACAGAATGAGGTCGAACGCCCCCGGTGGCACCGGCTCGCGGAGCAGGTCACGGCGCTCCCAGTGCAGCACCGGAGCGGCTTCGCGGCGCATCGTGTCCGAGACGACCGCGCCCCGCCGGGCCAGTTCGACCCGCCCGCCGGACAGGTCCGAGCCGAGCAGGCGGCTGCTGCTGAGCGCACCAAGCCGCCGGAGCATGATCGCCACGCTGTACAGCTCTGAGCCGTCGGAGCAGCCGGCCGACCAGATGCTCAGGCCGGGGCGGGTCCTGAGCAGGGCGGGCAGCACCCGCTCGCCCAGCAGCTCGAACTGTTCCGGGTCGCGGAACAGCCCGGTGACGGGAACCAGGATGCAGCGCCGCAGCGTGGCCCGGACGGCCGGGTCGCGCCGGCACAGCCGGGCCAGGCCCGCCACACTGGCCGTCTCGTGCCGGGCCAGCGCACGGGCCACGCAGGCCGACACGTGGGCCTGCCGGTAAGACTCCAGCGCGATCCCCGACGCCTGCGCCAGGCGGGCCAGATCGGCCTGGTCCAGCAGGTCTGCCCCCGGTGCGGTCATCTGACCTCGTCTCAGACCAGGCGGAATCCGGCTACTCGCAGCATTATACATTTTACTCTGCGTAGTCATACCGGGCCCGGGCGGCCCAGCGGGGCCACGATGACCGAACCCCGCTGCACGATCACGGCACAGAACTGAAAGGGTGGTGCTGACCCGCGAGGAGGACTCATGACGAGCAAAGCGACGGCCACCGCGGCCGGCACCATCGAGATCGGCGGCGACCTCACGGTTAATCGGATGGGCTACGGTGCGATGCGGATCACTGGCTCCGGGATCTGGGGCGATCCGCCGGACCGGGAGCAGGCCAAGGCGGCCCTGCGCCGGGCGCTCGAGCTGGACGTGAACTTCATCGATACCGCTGATTCCTACGGCCCGGAGGTCAGCGAGACCCTGATCGCCGAGACCCTGTACCCCTACCCCGACGACCTGGTCATCGCGACCAAGGGCGGCCTGGTGCGGCCCGGCGCCAACCGCTGGGAGCGCGATGGCCGCCCGGAGCACCTCCGCGAGGTCTGCGAGGGCAGCCTGCGGCGGCTGCGGCTGGAGCAGATCCCCCTGTACCAGTTCCACTCCCCCGACCCCAAGGTCCCGCTGGCCGACTCCATCGGAACCCTGGCCGAGCTGAAGGCGGAGGGCAAGATCCGTCACGTGGGGGTCTCGAACTTCTCGCCCGAGCAGGTGGCGGAGGCCCAGCGGATCGTCCCCGTGGTGTCGGTGCAGAACCGCTACAACGTGAACGACCGCTCGTCCGAGCCGGTCCTGGACCTGTGCACGCAGGAAGCTCTGGCGTTCCTGCCGTGGGCGCCGATCCAGGACACCGACCGGATCGTGCCGCTGCTCACCGCCGCGAAGCGGCTGGGCGTCAGCGAGCGGCAGATCGCGCTGGCCTGGCTGCTGGCCCATTCCGCGCAGATCCTGCCGATCCCGGGCTCCGGCTCGCCCCAGCACGTGGAGGAGAACATCGCCGCCGCGAGCCTGGAGCTCACCGCGGAGGAGTACAACTCGATCACCGACTCCATCGAAGTGGGCTGACCCGCCGGCCCTGACCGCCCGGGGACCCGGCGGCGCTCGCGCGGCCGCCGGGAACCCGGCCGCCCGCATACGCGGGCGGAGGCGGCGTCAGCGGAAAAGCCGCCCGCCGCCGCCGCGCGGTCAAAGCCGCGGCGGAGGGCAGCGGCACGGGAAGATCATGGACCGTTCCACGGCCAGGCCCGGCGACATCAGGATGAACTGCGACACGTGCGCGTACCCGGATCGCGATGCCCGGGTTCGCGGACAAGGTCGGGCAGCCGCAGACCCCGCATCACCACCCGCACGACCTGGCCGCCGGGCTCAGTGGCCAGGACCATGGCCACCATGATCATGCGATTCATGGCCGGGAGCTTCACGGGAGCGGATGACCCGTCCCCCCGCTGGGGGGGTTAGCGGGGGGACGGGGGATCATCGGGCGGCCCCGGGTCAGCCCGGGGCCGGGGCGCCGCGGCCGGTCAGGGCACCGACCACTGCTGGTTGCTGCCTCCGTTGCAGGTCCACAGGTCAAGCTGGGTGCCCGGCGTCGTGTTGAAGCCTGGGTCATCCAGGCACTTGCCGGACGCCGGGTTCAGCAGTTCGCCGTCCACCGCGAGCCACTGCTGGTTGGCGCCACCGTTGCAGGTCCACTCCTCGATGAGTGCACCGTTCGCCGTGCTGCCGCCCGTGATGTCCAGGCACTTGCCGTTGATGCCGACAGTACCGTTGGACTCCATGGTCCAGCTTTGCGCGGCCGCATTGCTGTCACAACCCCACATCTGCACCTTAGCGCCGTCCGCAGCCGAGCCCCCGGTGACGTCGGCACACTCAGCGGTATCGTCACCCGCGATGATATGCCCGGTGGGGGTGGCTGAACCGGTCAGGGTGACAGACAAGTTGTCGAACTGGTCCGTTTGATAGCCAGACGTGCCAAATCCGACCATTCCCGAGGCGTACGTAGTGTCCGTGACGGTCGCGACGGTGGTCCCGTTGATGGCCGCCGAGATGCGGCTGCCGTTGAAGGCCAGGGCCAGGTGCTGCCAGGTGCCGGTGCCGGGTGCGGCCACCGTGCCACTGGCCAGCGTGGTGAGGGCGTCGCTGGTGTTGTTGCGCACCAGGGACCATGCACCGGCGTTGCTGAGCTGGAGGTAGTACTCGTCGATGCCGGCCTGCCCGAAGCTGTGCTGGGTGCTGGCCCGGCCGATCAGCTGGGCCGCCCCGGCCTGCTGCATCAGCGCGTCGGCGGACACGGTGTAGTTGGCCCAGCTCAGGTTGCCGCCGATGGTGTACGGGTTGGAGTTCCCGTCCCACTCGATCGGCTGGACCGGCGCCTGCTGCTGGACACACTGCCCGGACCGGCCGCCCGCGCACGGCCCGACCTCGAACGCGCCCTGCTGCTGGGACAGGTAGCGCGGCTGCTGCCCGGCGGTCTCGCCGTCGAAGTTGTCGGAGTACGGCAGGGGCAGGGTGCCCTGGCCCGGGCTGGCCGCGGTGCCCTTGGCCTGCCCGCTGGTGGTGGTCAGCGTGTAGATGTAGCCCGGCTGCACGGTCAGCGAGTAGCTGCCGTTCACCGGGGTGATGCTGGACTGCTGGGCGAACTGGGGTCCCGATCCGGGCGCGTTGACGTCGGTGGCCCAGACGTGCACCGTGCCGGTGGACAGGCCGCCGGCCACGGACACGTTGACCGTCTGCGCCGCGGTGGCCGTGGTGGTCTCGATGATCGTGGAGTAGTCGGAGCCGTTGGTCGATTTCAGCGAGACATAGCTGCCGTTCGGCTCGCTGCCGCCCAGGTAGCCGGAGCCCGAGTTGAGAAATTTCCAGCCCGGCGCGGTGAACTGGGTGACCTGGGCGGTGGCCCACAGGCTCTCGCCCACGCCGTATGCGCCGGACCACGGCTGGTTGGCCAGGATGAGCCCGTCGGTGTTGTAGGGCAGGTCCGGGTAGATCGCCGCGACCACCGGCCAGTTGATGTAGGCGGTCAGGCTGGCGTCGATGTAGCCGCGGGTGATCGAGCGGATCAGCGCCGGGGCCCCCGAGTTGAGGTCCTGCGAGCCGTTCTCACTGGCCCACAGCGGCTTGCCGGTGCCGGTCGCGGTGGAGTTGCCCGGGCAGGTGTTCGCGCTGCCGCCGTCACCGCCCTGGCAGGGGTAGTGCACGCCGATGATCGACACCGCGTTCGCGAACGTGGAGTTGGACGCGACGTCGCTGGCCACGCTCCAGTCGCTGTCCGCGCCGACGATCTGGACGCCGGAGTAGCCGTTCGCGTTCAGCGTGGAGCGGAGCTGCTCGTACCAGGAGATGTTGTAGCCGCGCTCGTTCCAGCCGCCCAGGTAGTTGATGGTCAGGCCGTGTGACTTGGCGCAGTTCAGCCAGCTGACCAGGTAGCTGATCGTGTCGGTGGACCAGAAACCGCCGCTGATCCAGCCCGGCGCGCCCCAGGCCAGCCCGTACAGCTTGATGTTCGGGTTCCGGGCCCTGGCCTGTTCCATCAGCCACCAGTTGTAACCGGCGCTGCAGTTGATGGAGCCGCGCGCGTGCTCGATGCTCGATTCGGAACCGTCCGTGGAGTTGGTGTCCCCGCCGATCTCCACCTTGAGGATCTGCAGGTCCGCGCCGTAACCGGGCTTGAACAGGTAGTCCAGGATCTGCTGCTGCTGGGCCGCGGGGTAGTCGGTCAGCAGCCGGGAGTTGCCGCCCCCGCCGCTGATCGCGCCGATGCCGTCGAAGGTCCGCCCGGCGTTGGTCCCGTTGACCGTGATGGCGGTCGCGGCGGCAGCCTGGGTCAGCGGCACCGCGGCGGCGCAGAACGCCGTGCCGAGCAGGGCCGCGGCCGCGAGGATCACGGCCTGGCTTAACCCTCTGAGACGGATAGCGCGCATGGCAGTACCCCTTCCTGGCCCGCGTCCTCACGGGTCGTCCAGCCGCTTCGACCAAGCGGGCATAGTGATTGGATCTGATGGAAAGTGGTCGAAAGCGTTGAAAGCTGCCTTCATTCAGGCATCGCCTGAGGGCCCCGTCAAGATGCCGCCGGCATCCGCTTTTCCGGGACCTGAACCGGCCCGTCGCCGGGTGGGTCGAAGGCCGCGCAACGCCGGGTCCGCGACGGTCGTCGATCGTTCCCGGCGGTGGTCCTGACGTGCATCGCCTGCCTCGTGAACCGGGCAGGCGCGACGCTCCCTGGCCCGCACCGCACCCTCCCGTGAACCGGGCGGGCGCGACGGCCGTTCCCGGGGGGCGTAGCCCGGCCCGCGCCGCCGGCCGCACCCGGCCAGGCCACGGGCGGAGAGCCTGTTCAGCGCGAAGTAGCCACCCCGCTACTAAGCGTTATAGGACGCCCTGTACGATCTGATACCGCATGATCGAATACGGGACGTCACTACTGGTAGCATTTCCGTTGCCTTGCCGCGCCGAGCCTGCCCGGGGGACCGAGATCAGGGGGCGAGCCCCGCGGCGGGTGCCGGGGTGCCCGAGGGTCACAGGAGAGTGGTTTGTCGGGGGCGTACGGGGTCATTCAGGGAGCAGGGGGGCGGCCGGCCGGGGGCGGACGGCTGGCCACGAACTGCGGGTCACGGGGGTGGAGCCGGTTACCCGGTCCAGCGTGCAGCGCCTGCTCGACGCGCTGCCGTTCCTGATCATGGCCGCGGTGGCAGCGGCCAGCCTGGTCATGGGCTCGCAGATCGGGCTGCTCCCGCTGCTGGCGCTGGGCCCGGCGTTCGCCGCCGTGTCCGGCGGGCTGCGCAAGACCATCGCCGCCGGGGTGGTGGCCCTCGTCCTGAACGCACTGCTGGACGCGGACCAGAACATCGGCAACTGGACTGACTACGCCCGCGACTCGGCCACCGTGGTCGGCGTGACCGTGGCCGCCGTGATCGCCTGCACGGTGCGGCAGCGGCGCGAGCACGAGCTGGCCGAGGTCCGGGCCATCGCCGAGGTGGCGCAGCAGGTCCTGCTGGGCCCGGTGCCCAACGTGGCGCGCAGCGTCCGGCTGGCCGTGCGCTACATGTCCGCGACCTCGCACGCGCGGATCGGCGGCGACCTGTATGAGGTCGTGACCGGGACAACTGGGATGCGGCTGATCATCGGCGACGTCCAGGGTAAGGGCCTGGTCGCGGTCAAGACGGCCGCCGCGGTCCTGGGCACCTTCCGTGAGGTGGCACCCGAGGCGGCCAGCCTGGCCATGATCGCGGACCGGCTGGAGATCAGCATGGCCCGCCAGCTCAGCGACGAGCAGTTCGTCACCGCGATCCTGGCCGAGGTCAGCCCGGACGGATCCCGGATCCAGCTGCTCAGCTGCGGTCATCCCCCGCCGCTGCTCATCGCCGGCCACGCAGGCCGGTTCGTGGAGTCAGACGCGCCGAGCCTGCCGCTGGGCCTGGCCAGCCTGCGTACCGCGCCGCGGGAAGTGATCACCGTCCCGTTCGGCCCGGATGACCAGATGCTGTTCTACACCGACGGGGTCAGCGAGGCACGGAACCGGGCCGGTGAGTTCTACCCGCTGCCGGATCGCGCCCTGTACGCCGAGGCCACGGACCCGGACAGCGCCCTGGACCGGCTGCAGGAGGACGTGCTGCTGTATGTCGGGCACGCGCTGGATGACGACGCCGCGATGCTGCTGCTGCGCCGCCAGGCGGCCTGAGGGCCACGGCCAGCCTGGCTTAGGCCGCCGCCCATCCGGAAGGCCAGGGTCGCGGCGAGCGGATAGCGCGGCTAGCAAGGATACAACCGAGTGGGTAGCAAGCGGGCCGCTGCAGGTATCATCCTGCGGCGGCCCGCTCCCGGGTACCGGGTGCTTGTGGCTGACCACCTCGCCAGTAACTGGCGGCATACGGCTGAGGCACATGAAGCGCGGCGGCCGTGAATTGCTTCACGGCCGCAGCGGCCGTGAACTCAGTTCTTGACGGGCTGTCCCGTGGTGGGATCGAGGAACAGCTTGCGGTTGTGGTTGTATCCGTTGGCATTGTGGAAGTTGAACATGATGTTGAGCGATCCGGCGATGGCGTCGAAGGAGCCGCTGATCCTCGGCAGCCGCCAGTTGTCCTCGATGAACTTGATGATGGAACTTTGGTCGGTCAGGTTGTGCGCGACGAAGTTGCGCTTGGCCCAGGGCGAGATGACCAGCAGGGGCAGGCGGGGTCCGTAGCCGCACCGGCCGTTCTGGCCGGCCAGTGGCGGGTGCGCGGTGGTGTTCCCGCAGAGCCCCGCGCCGGTCAGGAAGTCCTGCGGTCCGGGTGGCGTCGCGACTGCTGCGGTGTTCGACGTGTTGTGGATGCCGCTGTAAACGTGGTCGTACCAGCCATCGGAGTCGTCGTAGGCGATGACGACCGCGGTGCTGGACCAGTCCGGCGTGTTCTGCAGCGCGTTGATTTCATGCACGATGAACTTCTGCTCGTCGATCGGGTCGGAGTAGCCAGCGTGGCCGTCCTGGTATCCGGGGGCCTTGAGAAAGCTGACGGCCGGAAGATGGTCGGGTGAGACGTAGCCGTGCGCGATGGCGCCCACGAGTGAGTTGAAGTCGCTGGTGTCGTACTGGTGGTTGGCGGTGTCGAACTGGGGGACGCCGCGCTTGAAGGTCTGGGTGTCGGTGCCGATCGCGGACACGGACGCGGGCGGCAGGTGGTGCGGGTTGGCCGTGGAGGCGTAGTACTGGAACGGCTCGTGGTGGGGGATGTAGTCGTCCTTGTTGCCGTAGTTGCTGGGACCGGGGGTGACGCCTCCGGTGCCGCCGATGGCCGCTCCCACCGGGTGGACAGCGTTGCACAGCCCCTGGTCAGAGGCCGGAGCGACAGCGAACTTGCCCTTGAACTGGTCCGGGGTGAACGTGCTGGTGGGCTGGGTGCCGCCGGTCGCGGTGGCGAAGCTGGTCGTGGGGCGGAAGCCGCCCTGGAACCAGCCCCAGCTCAGCCCGGCAGCGTTCAGCCCGTTACCGATGTTCTTACCCGTCATCGATGCGGCGTCACGGGTGGAGCAGTCGTCGTAGTACGGCTGGGCGTCGCTGATGAGCGAGTTGCCGCTCTTGCCTTTGGGGACGGTGTCACCGTTGGTGTCGGCTCCGTTGATCATCTTTCCGACGGTGCCGGTGTTGCCGGAGGCGAGGTTGATGGCGCCGGGGGAGGACGGCCCGAACGTGGTCCCGAAAGAGTTGTCGCTCGTGGCGAAGTTCTGGGCGTAGTTCCATAGCCCGGTCACGGTGTTGCCGTCGTAGTAGTTCATGACGTCACGTGCGTTACACGGCTGGCCGGTGCCGCTGGTACCGGACCCGGTGCCGACGCTGGTGACGAACTTGTCCATCTTCCCGCCGTTGAACGCCTGCTGTTCGGCGTTGTAGTTGTGGTCCTGGTCGCAGGTCAGCACGTCGTTGATGTTGGCCGGGTTAAGCCGGCGCGGGTTGGCCTGGTTGCCGCTGGCATCAAGGTTGGGGTTGTCGGTCAGCAGGTTTCCCTTGCCCCCGACGCCCTTCGTGTTGGCCAGGTTGTTCACGCTGGGGGTGTTCCCGGCGGCGTGGAACCGCTGGCCAGAGGTGTTGGCTGCCTTCGGGTACGTGCCGAAGTAGTGATCGAAGGAAACGTTCTCCTGAAAGATGACCACGAGGTGCTTGATTGGCGTCGTGGTGCTCCCCGCCCCCACTCGGTACGCCGTCGCGGACGCCGGCTTGGCCGCCGAGCCAGTGGCACCCGCCTGGGACGCGCTAGCGCTGGCTACCGTGGCGCTGGCGGCTCCGCCGACGGCCAGGGCGCCAGCGGCGAGCGCGGCCGTGTACGACCGATGCCACCTGCGCCTACTCCGGCCCACCCGCGTGCCGTTGACTGGGCCTTCGCCCATATCACCCTCCTGAGTCTGGGGCTGATCCATGGCGCTTTCACGCCCGCATGGGGGCACACGGCACCATTGCGCACAACAGAGCCCAACGTTCCCGGAGCCGCATGACCAAACCGCGTCCGGTAGCTGACCAGCAGGCAAACTGGTGAACAAGACATGGGCCGACACTGCGGCTGGCGTGTTCGGTGATGACGCGTGAGCAATGACTTAATGATCAGGAGGGCAGCGCGGCCGGAGTAGTCGGTGCGGCATCGGACGGCCGCGGTTCTGGAACACGTCCGACACCGAACGGGCCGTGCTGATCTGGTGCTACGGCGGCGCGGCCAGCCTGGAGGAGGCAGGCTACATCTATGAACCAGACTAGCCAGCGGGTGAGCTGGCTGGGCGTCGGCCGGATGGGCGAGGCGATGGCCGAGCGCCTGCTCGCTGCCGGAGTCGGGGTCCAGGCGTGGAACCGCAGCCCGGACAAGGTCGCGGGCCTGGCGGCCCGGGGCGCCACCCTGCTGGCGGCACCCGCGCTCAGCGACGCCCCGGCCGCGTTCAGCATGGTCCTCAACGATGGGGCGCTGGACGCCCTGTGGCAGGCCGACGACGGCGTCCTGGCCTGCCCGCGGCCGCCGGATGTCTGGGTGGACTGCTCCACCGTGTCGCCCGCGGCGTCCGAGCGGGCCGCGGCCGCGGCCGCGGCCCGGGACATCGCGTTCGTCTGCGCCCCGGTCAGCGGTAACCCGCTGGTCGTCCGCTCCGGCAACCTGATCTTCGCGGTGTCCGGGCCTGCCGCCGCCGTCGCCACGGTGACGCCGCTGCTCCGCCACATCGGGCGCGCGGTCCACGTGGCGGGCGGGGGGCACGAGGCCCGGGTGGTCAAGCTGAGCACCAACCTGGTCCTCGCGGTACTGACTCAGGCCCTGGCTGAGGCGCTGGTGCTCGCCCAGAGCCACGGGGTACGCCGGGCCGCGCTGATGGAGTTCATCAACGACAGCGCGATCGGCTCCCCGTTCACCCGGTACAAGACGGACGCGTTCGTCCGGCTGGACCTGGAACCGGCCTTCACGCCCGAGGGCCAGCGCAAGGACCTCCGGCTCGCGCTCCAGCTGGGCGCGGAGCACGAGGTGCCGATGGCCGTCTCGTCCGCGACCGAGGTGGAATTCAGCCGGCTGGTCGCCTCGGGCCTGGGCGAGGGTCTCGACTTCGCCTCGCTGATCCTGCTGGCCGCCCGCGACGCCGGGATCGCGATCGAGCCGGAACAGGACTGAGGGCCACGTCCGCAACCCCGGGCGGCCGCCCGGAGGTACCCCATGGCGGTACCCCGCCGGGACGGCGGGGAATATGCTCGGCAACTAGCCGCCGGTGGCGGCGGCACGCTCACGCCGTGACCAGGCAGGAGGCGTTTCCCCGGTGAGTTCGAGCACTCCGGAGTCGGCCGTTCCCGGCAGCAGCGGGGGGGCCCCGCGCCGCGGCGGCCTGCCCCGGCTCCTCCTGCTGGTCAGCGCGCTCACCGCGCTGCTGGTCGCGGCGGTGGCCATCCCGGCCTACCTGGTCCTCAACCGCAACCACAGCGCGCTGGCCGCGCAGCAGGCCCGGGTGTCCGGCATCCCGGCCAGCGTGTCCACGCACCTGGCCAACCTCATGGTGCTCAACGCGCTGCCCGGGGACCGGGCCCCCGGCTTCACCCTGACCGACCAGGACGGTCACACGCTGAGCCTGTCCAGCCTGCACGGCAAGGTCGTCGTGCTCCAGTTCATGGACCCGCACTGCACCGACATCTGCCCGATCGTGTCGGCGGAGTTCGTGAAGGCCTACCGCGACCTGGGCCCGCTGGCCAGCAAGGTAGTGTTCGCCGCGGTCAACGTCAACGCCTACCACGCACGGGTGCGGGACATGGCCCAGTACAGCCGGGCCCAGCAGCTGGGCAGCATTCCCAGCTGGCATTTCTTCACCGGGCCGGTGCCGGCGCTGAAGTCCGTGTGGAGTGGCTACCACATCCAGGTCTACGCCCCGAACCCGAACGCCGACGTCCAGCACACCTCGGCGGTGTACTTCATCGACCCGACGGGCCGGGAGCGTTTCCTGGCCTCACCGGAGGTCGACCACACCAAGTCGGGCGCGTCCTACCTGCCCGCCAGCCAGCAGATCGCGTGGGGTCACGGCATCGCGCTCGTCGCCCGCCAGCTCGCCAGCTGACCAGGCACCGGACCGCTCCCCCAGCACCGCGGCGTAGTGCCCGATCAGCTGGTCCCCCAGCGCGGTCCAGCTGCGGGCCAGGACCCGCTGCCGGCCCGCCCGGCCCATCGCCGCCCGCCGCAGCGGGTCGGCGGCCAGCCGCCGGGTGGCGGCGGTCAGCGCGTCCGCGTCCCCGGGCGGCACCAGGCAGCCGGTGACTCCGTCCTCGACCAGGTTGACCGGGCCGCCCACGGCCGGGGCCACGACCGGCAGGCCGGACGCCGCCGCTTCCTGGATGGTCTGGCCGAACGTCTCGTGAGAGCCGCTGTGCACGAACACGTCCAGGCTGGCGAACAGCCGGGCCAGCTGCTCGCCGCGGTGCTGGCCGAGGAAGACCGCGGCCGGCATCAGCCGGCGCAGCCGGGCCTCGGCCGGGCCGCCGCCCACGACGACCAGGCGCACCCCCGGCAGCGCGGCCACCCCGGCCAGCAGCTCGACCTGCTTCTCCGGGGCCAGCCGGCCGACGTAGCCGGCCAGCACCTCGCCGCCCGGCGCGAGGGCCTGGCGCAGCGGGTCGCTGCGGGCCGCGGGGCTGAACCGCTGCACGTCCACGCCGCGGCCCCACATCCAGATGCGCTGCACGCCGTGCGCGGCCAGCTGCTCGATGCTGGGCGTGGACGGCGCGAGCGTCCGGTCGGCGGCGTTGTGGATGCCGCGCAGCCAGTGCCAGGCGGCAGCCTCCGCGACGCGGCCCCAGTGGTAGGCCCGGGCGTACCCCGGCAGATCGGTCTGGTACACGGCCACCACCGGCAGCCGCAACCGCCGGGCCGACCGGCTGCCCAGCGCGCCGAGGAAGAACGGGCTGGCCAGGTGGACCAGGCCGGTGCGGTGCCCGGCCAGCGCCCGCTGGATGGCCGGGGAGGCCAGGCCGAGCCGCACGCTCCGGTACCCCGGGAATGGTACCGAGCGCACCCGGACCACCGGGAACCCGTGCTGCGTGTCGGCCGGCCTTCCCGGCCGGGTGTCCGGCGGGAACCCACCGGCCGGCTGAGGGGCGATGACCAAGGGCTGATGTCCCCGCGCCACGAGATGCTCGGCGACCCGGAGCACGCTGTGCGCCACCCCGTTCACCTCGGGCGGGAACGATTCGGTGACGATCCCAATCCGCACGCTGCCACCCTGCAACGCGGGCGTGGCAGCCACCCTGGCCCCGCCGTGGCCAGGGCAAGAACTGTCGGTGACATCTGAGCGCCACCCGCGGCTGGTGCCCTCGGGCCGACGTGGCTGGCTGGCCTGCACGGCGGGGCAGCCGCTGACAGACTAGTGATCATGCAGACTCTGGTCGTCGATCACCCGCTCATCGCCCACAAGCTCACCGCGCTGCGCGACGAGCGCACCGACTCTTCCACGTTCCGCCGGCTCACCGATGAGCTCGTCACTCTGCTCGCCTACGAGGCCACCCGCGAGGTGCGGGTGCAGCCCGAGGTGGTGACCACCCCGGTCGGAGAGGCCCGCGGGGTGAAGCTTGCTCGGCCGGTCCCGCTGGTCGTCCCGGTGCTGCGGGCCGGGATCGGCATGCTGGACGGCATGATCAGGCTGCTGCCCACGGCCGACGTGGGCTTCGTAGGGCTGGCCCGCGACGAGGAATCGCTGGTCGCCGCCACCTACGCCAACCGGCTGCCCGCCAACCTCGCCGGCCGGCAGGTGTTCGTGCTGGACCCCATGCTGGCCACCGGCGGAACCCTGGAGACCGTGATCACCATGCTGAGTCAGCGCGACGCGGCGTCGGTCACCGCGGTGTGCCTGCTGGCCGCGCCGGAGGGGATCGAGCGGATCGCGGCCACGTTCCCGGACGACGACGCGCCGCTGCCGGTCCGGGTGGTCACGGCGGCCCTGGACGAGCGGCTTAACGAGCGCGGCTACATCGTCCCCGGCCTCGGCGACGCCGGCGACCGCCTGTTCGGCGAGATCTGACCCGGAGTGCTTTCGTGATCATGACTTATGTGTCGCTGTAACGACACTCATGTCATGATCACGAGTCTTCCCGGCCGAGCCCGGGTGACGGGTCAGGTGCCGACTGGGTGCCAGACGGTCTTGGTCTCCAGGAAGGCCAGCAACCGCCGCACGCCCGGCGCCGCCGCCCAGTCCTCGGCGGTCCACTCCTCCTCAGTACGGGCCGGCCCGGCGGCGAACACCCGCTTGACGTTCCCGGCCGCGAGCCGTTCCAGGTCGGCCCGGTCCGCGGGATCCGCGCCGGTCAGGTCGATCGCGTTGACGTCCTGGTGCGCGGCCAGCACCGGCGCGAGCTCGGCGGGCCGCCCGGTCAGCACGTTGACCACACCGCCCGGCACGTCCGAGGTGGCGAGCACCTCGGCCAGGCTGACCGCGGCCAGCACGGCCGGCCCGCTGGCCAGCACGACGGCGGTGTTGCCGGTCGCGATGACCGGCGCGAGCACGCTGGCCAGCCCGAGCAGCCCGGCGGCGGGCGGCGCGAGCACCGCGACGACCCCGGTCGGCTCGGGCACGCTGAGGTTGAAGTACGGGCCGGCCACCGGGTTGGCGCCTCCCGCGATCTGCGCGACCTTGTCCGGCCAGCCCGCGTACCAGACCCACCGGTCGATGGCCGCCGCGACGTCACGTGCCGCACCGTCCCGGTCACGATAATTCGCCGCAACGAAGACCTCGTCGGTGAACTGCCCCGCGCGCCCTTCGAGCATTTCGGCCACCCGGTACAGGACCTGGCCGCGGTTGTAGGCGGTCGCGCCGGACCAGCCGGGGAACGCCTTACGGGCCGCCACCACGGCCTCGCGGGCATCCTTGCGGGAGGCCAGCGCGGCGTGCGCGAGCAGGGTCCCGTCCGGCGCCGTGACCGGGAAGGACCGGCCCGACTCCGACCGGGGGAACGCGCCGCCGATGAATAGCTTGTAGGTCTTGCGGACCGCCAGGCGGCCGTCGCCGCTGGCGCTCTGGCCGGGCCCGGCGGCTTTCACCGCGGCGCGCTTCCCGCCGGACCGGGCGGAGGGAGCCGGGCGGGCGGCTTCTGGCGCGGCCCGCTTCCCGCCGGACCGGAGCGGAGCGGCGGCCCGGCCGGTGCTGGCCGGTGCGGCGCCCGCCCGGCCAGACCCATCCGCCGCCACCCGGCGCCGGGTCACGCCCGCCTGCGGCGCGTTCCCGCCGGCCTGCGGCGAGGCCGCCTTCCGTGAGCTTTTCGTTGCGGAAGATTGTTGCGATTTTTCCCGGGAGGCGCGGCGGTCAGGCATCGAGGTACCCGGCCAGCCCGTGACGCCCGCCTTCCCGGCCGAACCCTGACTCCTGGTACCCGCCGAACGGGCTGGCCGGGTCGAACCGGTTGTAGGTGTTGGCCCAGATCACCCCGGCGCGCAGGCGCTGCGCCATCCAGAAGATCCGGCTGCCCTTCTCGGTCCAGATCCCGGCGGACAGCCCGTACGGGGTGTTGTTCGCCTTGGCCACGGCTTCCTCCGGAGTGCGGAACGTGAGCACGGACAGCACCGGCCCGAAGATCTCCTCCTGGGCGATCCGGTGCGCCTGGCTGACCCCGCTGAACACGGTGGGCGGGAACCAGTAGCCCCGGTCCGGCAGGGCGCAGGCCGGCGACCAGCGCTCCGCGCCCTCCTGCTCGCCGGCCGCGGACAGCTCGGTGATCTTGTCGAGCTGCTGGCGGGAGTTGATCGCGCCGATGTCGGTGTTCTTGTCCAGCGGGTCACCCAGGCGCAGCGTGCCGAGCCGCCGCTTGAGCCGGTCCAGCACGGTGTCGGCGACCGACTCCTGGACCAGCAGCCGGGAGCCCGCGCAGCACACGTGGCCCTGGTTGAAGAAGATGCCGTTGACGATGCCCTCGACCGCCTGGTCCAGCGGCGCGTCGTCGAAGACCACGTTCGCGGCCTTGCCGCCGAGTTCCAGGGTGAGCCGGGTGCCGGTGCCCGCGAGCGTCCGCTGGATCTCCTTGCCCACCTCGGTGGAGCCGGTGAACGCGACCTTGTCCACGCCAGGGTGCGCGACCAGGGCCCGGCCGGTGGCGCCGTCGCCGGTCAGGACGTTCACCGTGCCGGGCGGCAGACCCGCTTCAGCGATGACCTCGGCCAGCAGCAGCGCGGTCAGCGGCGTGGTCTCGGCCGGCTTGAGCACGCACGTGTTGCCGGCCGCCAGCGCCGGGGCCAGCTTCCAGGCCGCCATCAGCAGCGGGAAGTTCCACGGGATGACCTGGCCGGCCACCCCCAGCGGCCGCGGACCGGGACCGAACCCGGCGTGCTCCAGCTTGTCCGCCCAGCCCGCGTAGTAGAAGAAGTGCGCGGCGGCCAGCGGGATATCCACGTCCCGCGATTCCTTAATCGGCTTGCCATTGTCCAGGCTCTCCAGCACCGCGAACTCCCGGGCCCGCTCCTGGATGACCCGGGCGATCCGGTACAGGTACTTGGCCCGGTCCCGGCCCGGCGTGGCCCCCCAGGGTCCCTCGTAGGCCGCGCGGGCCGCGGCGACCGCCCGGTCCACGTCCGGCTCCCCGGCCTGCGCCACCTCGGCGAGGGGCTTTTCGGTGGCCGGGTTCAGCGTGGCGAAGTACTCGCCGGCCGCGGGCGGGGCGAACTCACCGCCGACGAACAGCCCGTAACGGGGGGCGATCGACACCACGTCCGCGGACTCGGGCGCCGGCGCGTAGTCCCAGTCCGGAGTGGCCAGGGGTGAGGTGGCGACCATGGCGTTAACCTACCTCGCCGCGGGCGGCCGGGGCCCGCGCTGCCTCACCGGCCCGCCGACCGGGCGGGCTGCGGGCCGGCCGGGCGGGCCAGCTGCTCGGCCAGGGCGTCCAGGGCCGGGAGCGCCGTGATCAGCGCCTCCACCTGGTCCGCGGGCAGCCGGGCGGCCGAATCCGAGACCACCTGGGCCCGGGCGTTCTTGATGCGCTCGTGCCTCCGCGCGCCCTCCGGGGTCGCCGCGACCTGCCAGGCACGCAGGTCGGCGGGATCCGGGGTCCGCAGGATCAGCTCCGCCGAGGTCAGGGCGCCGATCACCCGGGACAGCATGGTGGGGTTGAGCCCCTCGAGCTCGGCGAGCTGGGCCAGGCCCAGCGGGCCCCGGGCCGCGATCAGGCCCAGCACGGACGCCTGGGTCGGGGTGAGGCCCTCGGAGGTCGCCGACGCGTTCAGCCGGCGGGCGATCCTGCTGACCACGCCGCGCAGGTGGGTAGCCGACTCCACATCCAGCATCCGTGACCTCCCAGTGCGGGCCGGCCCTCGCCGGCCCGGCCGTCGCGCAGACTGCCCTTGATGAGCAGCATTGCCTGCCGGCAAGCAAGCCGCTTTAATGGTCTCATGGCCGCCAGGCAGCAATCCCCGCGCCCGTCTCCCGCCCGGATCTCACGACGAAGCCGGGGCCCGTCCCGCGGCGCGGCCGGCCATGGCCCGCTCTCGTGACACTCCGCCATGATGCCGACCCGCCATCACCGACCGCAAACGCCGCCGGCCTGCCCGCCGGATACGGCCGGCACAAGGGCCTCGTGTTCGCCTCGGTCTCGGTGGCCCTGTTCATGGTCGCGGTGGACCAGACGATCGTGGCCACCGCCCTGCCGTCCATCCAGGCCGACCTGCACACGCGCATCAACTGGGCCGGATGGACCATCACCACCTACAGCCTGGCCCAGGTCCTGGCCATGCCGGTGGCAGGCCGGCTGAGCGACCAGTTCGGGCGCAAGACCATCTTCCTGTGTGCCGCGGCGGTGTTCACGACCGCCTCACTGTGCTGCGGGCTCAGCACCTCCATCTACATGCTGATCACGCTGCGCGGCGTGCAGGCCCTCGGCGGCGGCGCGTTCATGCCGTCGGCCTCCGGCATCGTCGCCGATCAGTTCGGGCCGGACCGGGACCGGGCCCTCGCGATGTTCACCAGCATCCTGCCCATCGGCGGCATCGTCGGGCCCGTGCTGGGCGGGCTATTCGTGACCTACTGGTCCTGGCGCGGGATCTTCCTCATCAACGTCCCTATCGGGGTGGCGCTGATCATCCTGTGCGCGGTGGTCATTCCCCGCAGCATCCGCCGGACCCGGGCGCCGGTGGACGTGCTGGGGGTGGTCCTGCTCGGCTCCATGCTCCTGGCCGTGATGTTCGGGTTCGCGTTCCTGGGCGCGGGATCGTCCTCGCTCACCTCGTGGTCGTTCCTGGTCCCGGAAGGGATAGGCCTCACGGCGGGGGTCTTGTTCGTGCGGCACATCCAGCGCCACGCTGACCCGTTCATCCCGGCCCGGCTGCTGTACGGGCACGGTTTCGGGGTCATGAACCTGATCAATTTCGTGTACGGCGGCGCGGTCCTGGGGCTGGCCGCCGTGGTCCCGCTGTACGCCGAGCTCCGGTACGGGCTGCACCCGCTCGCCGCCGGCACCCTCCTGACCAGCCGCGCGGTCGGGATGATCGCCGTCGCCGGGATCGCGTCCATGGCCCTGCGCCGCACCGGAGCCCGGCGGCCGATGATCATCGGATTCAGCCTGATCACGCTGGGCCTGGTGCTGCTGTGGCTGCCCCCGCACGTGCTGGGCCCCTACGGGTGGCTGGCGGTCGCGGCCGGGCTCACCGGGCTGGGGATGGGCATGGCCGTACCCGCCACCAACAACGCCACGCTGCAGCTCGCGCCGGACCAGGTGGCCGCGATCGCCGGGTTGCGGGGCATGTTCCGCCAGTCCGGCTCGATCCTGACCCTCTCGGCGACGACCGCGCTGCTCGCGACGGCGCATGACCCAGCGGTCGCGCAGAGCCGCGTCTTCCTGGTGTTCGCGGCGCTGATGGTGGCGCTGATCCCGCTGATCCTGGTGGTGCCCGATCATCACGGCCCGTGGTGACGGACGCCAGGACCGCCAGCGTCCCCAGAGGCAGCCCGCCCGGCCCGGCCGGGCATCAGGTGATGATGTCGTCCACGGTGACGTTCACGGTGACGTCCTGGAGGCCGACCCTGCGGCGGAGCTCGGCTACGGCTCGCTGCTGGACCTCGCGGGCCACCGCGTCCAGCTCGTCCCCGTACTGGACCGCGATCGCGAGATCCACCACCGCGGTACGGCCCAGGACGCCGACCGCCGCGTTGGGGTGGCGGTGGCCCAGGGTGGCCCGCTCAACCAGGCTGGCCATCCGGGTGTGGGTACTGCGGCCGAACGCGACCCGGACACCCGCGACGCCCTGGGCGGCCTCGCGGGCGATCCTGGCCACCACGCGGGCCGCAATGCGGATGGCTCCGCCGTCATCGAGCTGCAGGGTGTACCAGATGTCCGCGACGAGCTTGCGGATCTGGCTGGCGACCGCGCTCTTGAGGGCGGCGGGCACGGCGACCTGCTCGGCGGCCAGGCTGCGGACGGGTGCCCAGACCCGGCCGAATTCGCGCAGGGCAGCCTGGCAGTAGACGCAGTCCCGCTGGTGGCTGGTGAGCTGGCCCGCGTACCCGTCGGCCGCCTGCTCGAGTAGCTCATCGACGTCGGCGCCGCAGGCCAGGTGCTGGTTCGCGTCGCTGAGCAGCAGGCTGACGTCATGGATTGGCTGGCCTGGCTGGGTCATCCCGTTCACCTCCACTCCACTAGCGTCTTACTCAGTGTGCGCCTGCCCCGGAACAGGTGGCTACGGACGGCCGGAATGCTGCTGCCGGTAATGCGGGCTATCTCCCCGTTGGACAGCCCCTCGAAATGATGCAGGACGATAGCGACCCGCTGCGGCGGCGGCAGAGCGGTCACCGCGGCGGTGACAGCGTCCACGGTCAGGTCGCGTTCCGTCTGCCGACCGGGCTCATCCCCCGCCTCGCTGACGTCGCCGAGCAGGTCGAGCGACTGGGTAACCCGGGTCCGGGTGATCCGGTTCAGCGCCCGGCGGGTCACGATCTGGTACAGCCAGGTCGGAAAGCTGGACTGTCCCCGGAAACCGGGCAGCTGCTGCCAGGCGGTGACCAGCGCTTCCTGGGCGACATCCTCAGCGTCGTGATGGTTGCCCAGCAGACGCAGCGCGACCCGGTAGGCCAGCCCGCCATGCCGGTCGACCAGGTCGGCGTAGGCGTCAACGTAACCCTCCTGAGCCCGCCGGACCAGGTAGTCGTCATCGACTTCGGAGCCCACCGCCCCTCCCCCGTGCTTGAAGAACCTGCCCGGCCCGGCGCTGGATCCGGTCCGCTCAGCGTCACCTTCCCGGGGATCAGGAAAAGATGTGCGACGTTTCCGGCTGGCGCGTGTCTAACCATGCAGGGCCGCCCGAATACGACTGAGCCGCTCGACACGGCCGGTTACCCGCTTCCCCTATCTTCACAGAGAGAGTGCTTACTGATGACCGAGACAAGCTCCGCACCGACGGCCAAGCCGGCCACCCGGACGACCAACGCCTCCCCCGCCAGCGCCGAGCGGATGACGACTGACGACGGCAAGATCACTGTGGCCCAGAGCGTAGTGCAGAAGATTGCTGGGATCGCCTGCCGCGAGATCAGCGGCGTGCACGCCATGGGCGCGTCAACCAGCCGTGCGTTCGGCGCGGTCCGTGAGCGCATCCCGGGCAGCTCGGGCCCCAACATCGCTCAGGGCGTGGGCGTGGAGGTCGGCGAGACCCAGGCCGCGATCGACCTGGACATCGTCGTGGAGTACGGGGTCAGCATTGCTGACCTGGGCCGGAGTATCCAGCGCAATGTCAAGCAAGCCGTCGAGCGGATGACGGGCCTGGAGGTCGTCGAGGTCAACATCAACGTTGACGACCTCTACCTGCCGGGCGGCGACGACCAGGATGACGCGCCCTCGCGCGTGTCATGACCGGGCGGGTTCCTCCCCCGGGAACTCCCGTGGTGCCGTCTCGGGGAAGCCCGGCGGTACCTCGACAGGGAAACGCTGCGGGGCCGGCTGTGGTGGACGGCGTCGATCTTGACGCCGTTGCCGAGGCTGCGCGCAACTGCCCCGCCATCGATGATCTCTCCTCCGGCCCCTGGGGTGGAGTGGTGTCCTACTTGCCGGGACGGCAGGTAGCCGGGGTGCGGGTAGCCTCCGATCACGTGGTTATCTCCGTCCGCGGCCGGTGGGGGATTCCGGTCAGCGAGATGGCCCGCCAGGTCAGGATGGCTGTCATGCCGCTGGTCGGACCGCGGCGCGTTGACCTGGTGGTGGCCGACCTGACCGGCGCGCCTGGCGAAGCCCCGGCTGGCGGCCAGCGTGAGGAGGTGGGCTTGTGGACGACGAGCAGTCCCGGCGTCGGGCCCGGCGCGAGTTCATCCGCACCCATCACCCCGACCGCGGCGGCGACCCCGCGGCCTTCGCCGCCGGGCTCGCCGCCCTTGACCGGCCTCCCCACCCCGGCCCAGCCGCCCGGATAGTGGTCGTCGCGGACCGGCCCGTGCTGGTGAGTCTGCTGGCGGCGGTGCTGCGCCGGGTCGGCTGGCACCGCCCGCCATCGCGGGTTAAGTAACGTCCCCGTTGGATTTCTGGATGTGAGATGACATGACACGCACCACTGCTATCGGCATCGTGGTCGGGCTCGCCCTCGGCTTGGCCGTGACGTTCGGCAACTTCGGCGACATGCTCATCGTGGCCCTGTTCGCCGCGATCGGCTTCGTCGTGGCGAAGGTCCTGGAGGGCGAGCTGGACCTCGGCCCCTACTTGTCGCGTCGGCGCGATAGCCGATGACGACCAGCACGGCCGTCCTGCCCACAGTTTCCGGCTCCCGGCCCGGGCGCAACGAGTTGGGCATGATCAGCATCAACGACCGGGTGGTGGAGAAGATGGCCGCCCGGGCCGCGGTTGAGATCCCGGATGCCGGCGCGGCCGCGTCCAGGTTCCTGGGCCGGGTGGCCGGCGCCTCGGCCCTCGGCGCCCGTCAGACGAGCCTGACCGACTTGCCGAAATCCTCGGCTGACGTGGACGGCTCCCGGGTCATCCTGGACCTGTCCATCAGCGTGCGCTGGCCCGCGTCCGTCCCCGAGGTCACTGACGCGGTTCGTGAGCACGTCCGCAGCCGGGTCAGCGAGCTGACCGGCTTGACCGTGACCGAGGTGTCCATCTCAGTCACGGCCCTGGTCACCCAGCTGCCCGCGCCGCCCCGGGTGCATTGACGGGAGCGAGGACAAACCCATGAGACTTGCGAATCGTGTCCTGGCCGCCCTGCTGAGCCTCGCGCTGATCGTTGTGAGCGTGCTGCTGATTGTCGAAGTCATCGCCGACCGGACGAGTCATCGCGCGGCGATCGTGCACTGGCGTACGGCCTATCACTGGGCTCAGCACACCACGTGGAACGCGGGCAGCATCCGGGTGATCAGCGCGATCCTGATCCTGGTCGGGCTGGTGCTGCTGATCGCCGAGCTGAAGCCGGCCCGAGTGTCCCGGTTCGCCGCCGACCCGGCCGAGGCGGGTGCTGATGCCATCGACACCGCCTACACCCGTCGGGGCCTCGCCGCGGCCATCCGGTCCGCCGTCACGGCGGTGGACGGTGTGCGGAGCACCGCGGTGAAGGTCAAGCGCCGCAAGGTGCGGATCGCTGCGACCGCATCCGCCCAGGACCGGGCGGCCGCCCGCGGCCTGCACGATCCCATCGCGGACGCGGCCCGCCAGCGGCTCACGGCGTTGAAGCTGCGCCGGCCACCGTCGGTGTCGGTCCGGGTCTCTCCCAGGAGTCGCTGATGCACGCCGACCGCACCAACCGCACCATGCTGCTGTTGTTCTCGCTGCTGCTGATCGCCGTCGGCCTCGACGCAGGCGCCGCGTCCATCGGCGTGTACGGCAGCGCCACCGCGCACAGCCACCTTATGGACAATCCGACCGGGCGTTTCATCGGCGCTCAAGGTGTCTGGCTGTGGCCGGTCGCCGCGGTGGCCGCGCTGATCGTCGCGCTGCTCGCGCTGCGCTGGCTGATCGCTCTGCTCTTCTCGACGGACCGCTCCGGTGATGTGCTGATCCGCTCGGATAGCGGCGCGGGCCGCACCAACCTGGCCGGCGGGGCACTGACCGATGCGGTGGTGGAGGAGATTGAAGGCTACCGGGGCGTGAATACGGTGCGGGCCCGGCTGATCGGCGACCGGGAGGATCCCGAGCTCGTGGTCACGGCCGGGCTGGAGGAAACCGCTGACTTCACTGGGCTGCGGCAACGCATCGAGACGGAAGCCCTGACCCACGCCCGGCAGGCGGTGGGCAACATGGCGCTGCCGACCCAGCTGGACCTGACCATCACGACTAAGCGCGCCTCCCGGGTCACCTAATCCCGCTCGGTGGCCCGGGCCGCGGCCTGGAGCACGTGCTGCATCAGCACGGCGGTGGTGACCGGGCCGACCCCTCCCGGAACCGGGGTGAGCACCGAGGCGATCCCGGTGACGGCGGCGGCGTCCACGTCGCCCACCAGCTTCCCGCCGTCCGTGGAGCTGGTACCCACGTCGATCACCACGGCCCCCGGGCGGATGTGCTCCGCCCCGATCAGCTTCGGCTGGCCGGCCGCCACGACCAGGACGTCCGCCTCCCGGCAGACGGACCGGAGGTCCTGGGTCCGGGAATGAGCGACGGTGACCGTGGCGTGCTCGGCGAGCAGCAGCAGCGCGGCGGGCTTGCCCACCACCGTGGACCGGCCGACTACGACGGCGCGGCGCCCGCTCAGCGGGATCCGCTCGTGCCGGAGGATGACCAGCACGGCCGCGGCGGTAGCGGGGGCGAAGACCCCCGGGAGCCCGGCCGCCAGCCCGCCCAGCGAGGCCGGGTTCGCCCCGTCAACGTCCTTGCCGACCGGGATCACCCGGCTCACGCTGGGGAGATCCACCCCGGCCGGCAGCGGGGTCTGGCAGACGACACCGTGCACCGCCGGGTCCAGGGACAGTTCCGCGAGGCGGCCCGCGATCTCCTCCATGCGGAGTGACCCGCCCATCGGGTAGACCTGGCAGGCGACGCCGGTCCGGTCGGCGGCCCGCTGAATGGACCGCACGTACCAGGCCGCGCCCGCGTCCTGCGTGGGGACCAGGACCGCCAGGGTGGGGATGATCCCGCCGCCGCGCAGCACGTCGGTCGCGGCGGCGGTCGCCGTGGCCATGGTCACGGCGATGGTCCTGCCGTCCACGAGGTGGGTCACCGTGCGTCTCCCGATCTGGTTAAGAGAAGTGGACCACGGGTAGGGCAGCCTGCCATGGGAGATGTGACTGTGCGTGTGAACGGCACGCCGCACTCGCTGGACGTCAACTCTCGCATGTCGCTGCTGGACCTGCTCCGTGAGCGCCTCGGGCTGACCGGCACCAAAAAGGGCTGCGATCACGGCCAGTGCGGCGCGTGCACGGTGCTGATCGACGGCCGCCGCGCCGTCTCCTGCCTGGCCCTGGCCGTCGCGCAGGATGGCACCGAGGTGACAACGGTCGAGGGCCTGGCCGCAGGCGAGGCGCTGCACCCGCTGCAGGCCGCGTTCATCGAGCGGGACGCGTTCCAGTGCGGGTACTGCACCCCGGGTCAGCTCTGCTCGGCCGCCGGGATGCTCGGCGAGGCCGGGCCCAGCGTGGTCACGGAGGATCTGACCGCCGATCCGCCGCTGTCCGCCGACGAGATCCGGGAACGGATGAGCGGGAACCTGTGCCGGTGCGGCGCGTACGTGAACATCGTCGCAGCGATCGGCGACGTCGCGGCCGAGGCCAGCCGGGCGGGCGGGGCGGGCAGCAGCGGGGCGGCCGCCAGCGCGGCGGGCATGGGTGGGGCGGCCGGGTGAGGCCGTTCGAGTACTCGCGGGCCCGCGACGCCGGCGACGCCGTCGCCAGGTTCCGGGCCGGTGCCATGTACCTCGGCGGCGGAACCAACCTGGTCAACCTGATGCGGCTCGGCGTGGCGGAGCCGGACTACCTGGTGGATGTCAGCCGGCTCGGCGGTGACCGGATCGAGCCGAGCGGGGATGGCCTGCTGATCGGCGCGGCGGTCCGCAACAGCGGCCTGGCCGCCCATCCGGTGGTCCGCGAGCGCTACCCGATGCTGGCCCGGGCCGTGCTGGCCGGGGCGTCGGGCCAGGTCCGGAACATGGCCACGGTCGGCGGGAACCTGCTGCAGCGCACCCGCTGTCCCTATTTCCAGGACGTGTCCAAGCCGTGTAACAAACGCCAGCCTGGCTCGGGCTGCCCGGCGGTCGCCGGTGACCACCGCAACCTGGCCATCCTCGGGCACTCCGCAGGCCTGGAACCCGCGGCGCAATGCGTGGCCACCCACCCGTCGGACATGGCGGTGGCGCTCGCCGCGCTGGACGCGCAGGTGCACGTCACCGGGCCGGACGGCAGCCGCGTGGTGCCGATGCCGGGCCTGCACCGGCTGCCCGGGCGCGAGCCGGACCGGGACACCGTGCTGGGGCCCGGAGACCTGATCACCGCGGTAGAACTGCCGTCCCCGCCCCCCGGGCGATCCACGTACCGCAAGGTGCGCGAGCGCGCCTCGTTCGCGTTCGCGCTCGTCTCGCTGGCCGCCGTGCTGGACGTCGGCGCCGACGGGACGGTGCGGGACTGCCGGCTGGCCCTCGGCGGGGTGGCGCACACGCCGTGGCGGGCGGCCCGCACCGAGCGGGCCCTGATCGGGGCACCGGCCACCGCGGAGGACTTCACCCGGGCCACCGATGCCGAGCTGGCCGAGGCCCAGCCGCTGCCCCGCAATGGCTACAAGCTGACGCTGGCCCGGAACCTGATCGTCGCCACTCTGCTGGAGTTGCTGCCGTGAACCGGATCGAGGGACGCGACAAGGTGACCGGGCGGGCCCGGTACGCCTACGAATACCCGGCCGACGGCGTCGCGTACGCCTATCCGGTGCAGTCGGCCGTGGCCCGGGGCCGGATCACCTCGATCGACGCGCTCGGCGTGCTCGCGATGCCCGGCGTGCTCGCCGTGCTGTCCTGCGCCGAGCCGCCCGCGCTCAGCCCGGAGGCGAGCCCTGAACTGGCCTTGTTCCAGACCCGGGACGTCGCCTACCACGGGCAGATCGTGGCCGGGATCGTGGCCGAGACGCTGGAGAGCGCCCGGGCGGCCGAGCGGGAACTGCGGATCAGCTACGAGGCTGAGCCGCACGACGTCCGGCTGCGGCCGGATCACCCGGGCCTGTACGCGCCGGACAAGGTCAACCCCAACTTCCCCACGGATACCGAGACGGGGGACGTGACCGCCGGGCTGGCCGGCGCGGCGGTCACGGTGGACGTCACGTACACCACGCCGGCGATGCACAACAACCCGATGGAGCCGCACGCGGCGATGGCGGTCTGGGGTCCTGACGGCGCGCTGACCATCTACGACTCCACCCAGGGGCCGTCCGCCGACCGGGACACGATCGCGGCCGCGCTGGGCCTGCCGCCGGAGCGGGTCCGGGTCGTCTCCCCGCACGTCGGCGGCGGCTTCGGCTCCAAGGGCACCACCCGGCCGCACGCGATCCTGGCCGCGCTCGCGGCGCGGGCCGCGGGCCGCCCGGTGAAGGTGGCGCTGACCCGGCAGCAGATGTTCGACGTCACCGGGTACCGGACCCCGACGATCCAGCGGCTGAGGCTGGGCGCGGACCGCGAGGGCCGGCTGACCGCGCTCGTGCACGACGTGGCCGAGCAGAGTTCCACCCTGGTCGAGTTCGCGGAGCAGACCGCCACGCCGTCCCGGGTGATGTACGCGGCGCCGGCGCTGCGCACCACGCACCGGCTGGTCCGGCTCGATGTGCCCACTCCGTCCTGGATGCGGGCGCCGGGGGAGTGCCCCGGGATGTTCGCGCTCGAATCCGCCATGGACGAGCTGGCGGTCACGGCCGGCCTGGATCCGGTCGAGCTCCGGGTGCGGAACGAGCCTGACACGGAGCCGGAGAGCGGCCTGCCGTTCAGCTCCCGCAACCTGGTCGGCTGCCTGCGCGAGGGCGCCCTCCGGTTCGGCTGGGAGCACCGCGACCCGCGGCCCGGCGTGCGCCAGCAGGGACGGTGGCTGATCGGCACCGGGGTGGCCGCCTCCACGTATCCCGCCCGGCGGCGGCCGTCCCAGGCGACCGCGACCGTCCATAACGGCGGTTTCGTGGTCCGGATCGCCGCCGCTGACATCGGCACCGGGGCCCGGACCGCGCTGACCCGGATCGCGGCCCAGACCCTGGACGCCTCCACCGACCGGGTGCGGGTGGAGCTGGGCGACAGTGCGCTGCCCGCCGCGTCCCTGGCGGGCGGCTCGATGGGCACCAGTTCGTGGGGCTCGGCCGTGGTCAAGGCCTGTGAGGACATGCTCAAGGACGGCCGGGCCGGCCGCGCCGATACCACCGAGGACGTCCAGGCTGACAGCGGCTTCGCCCGGCACGCGTTCGGCGCCCAGTTCGCCGAGGTCTGGGTGGATCCGGCGACCGGGGAGGTGCGGGTGCCGCGGCTGCTCGGCGTGTTCGCGGTCGGCCGGGTCATCGACGAGACCCTGGCCCGGTCCCAGTTGGTCGGCGGCATGACCATGGGGCTGGGCATGGCGCTGATGGAGGAAACCGTGATGGACGAGGAGGCCGGCGGCTTCCTCAACCGCGACCTGGCCCAGTATCACGTCGCTGCCTGCGCGGATGTGCAGGACATCGACGCCGCGTGGATCGACGAGGAAGACGCGCACCTCAACCCGATGGGCGCCAAGGGCATCGGCGAGATCGGCATCGTGGGCACGGCGGCGGCCGTGGCCAACGCCGTCTACCACGCCACCGGGCGCCGGATCCGCGACCTGCCCATCACCCCCGCGAAGCTCCTCGACTAGCACCGCAGCTGAGGAAATCCCGTAAGTCACCTGAACAGATCGTGACGGGCCGCTCCCCGGGGACGCACCCGCATCGAAGGCAGCGGCGGGTTCCAGGCACCGGACGCGGCCTGCAGCCCGCCCCGTCGCGGCCTGGGATCCCCGTACCCGCCGGACCTCAGCATCACCTCGCGACTGCCGAGCCGGCCCGTGGCAGACTCGGCAAGGTGACTTCGGAGACGAGCCCGGCGGCGGCCGCGGGGACCTGGAAGCTGGGCAGCCTGGTCGTCAACCGGCTCGGCCTCGGCGCGATGCGGCTGACCGGCACCGCCGCCTTCGCCCGCGGCGCGCCGCGTGACCGGGATCAGTCCATCCGCGTGCTGCGCCGCGCGGTCGAGCTGGGCGTCAACCACATCGACACCGCCGCGTTCTACTTCTCCCCGCAGCTCTCCGCCAATGAGCTGATCAACACCGCGCTGGCGCCGTACCCGGAAGACCTGGTCATCGCGACCAAGGTGGGGCCGGGCCGCGACCCGTCGGGTGAGTGGCTGCCCTGGGCCAGGCCGGATCAGCTTCGTGGCCAGGTCGAGGAGAACCTGCGCCAGCTGGGCCGTGACCACCTCGGCCTGGTGAACCTGCGCGCCTACCCGGTCGACTCGATCGCCGAGCATTTCGGTGCACTGGCCGAGCTGCGCGACGCCGGGCTCATCCGCCATCTGGGCGTCTCCAGCGTCCGGCCCGGGCACCTGGCCCAGGCACAGGCCATCGCGCCGGTGGTCTGCGTCCAGAACCGGTACGGTGTCGGCGCGTCACCGGACGCCCGCGACTTCCTCCGGGCCTGCGGGGACCAGGGGGTCGCGTTCGTGCCGTTCTTCGCGATCGCGGGCGACGCGCGCGAGGGGCGGCCGGGCGGCAGTGACCACGACGCGGTCGCCGCCGTCGCCGCGGCCCACGCCGTGACCCCGGCGCAGGTCCGGCTGGCCTGGACGCTGCAGCAGGGCCCGCACGTGCTCGCGATCCCCGGCACCGGCGACCCGGAGCACCTGGCCGCCAACGTGGCCGCCGCCGTGCTGCGCCTGTCACCCGGGGAGATGGCCCGCCTGGACTCCGTCTCCTGATCCGGGGCACTCCACCAGACCGGCCGTCGGGCCTGGCCACCCAGGACAGCACGATCGCCCGCCGGTCCCGCGGGTGGCGGCGACGAGCGGGCCGACTCGCCTGGCCTGGCTGCGCCCCGCGGCCGGGTTCGTCGCGCTTCGCTCACGGTCGGGTGGTTTGGGCTAGCATCCTCCGGAAGACCGTTGAGCAAGGGACGGCAGCGATGAAGTTCTACGGCGAGATGAGGGTCCAGGGCGGGGGTCCCCTCGACGGGTCCCGTTTCGACGCGCTCGCCTACGCGCTGGCCGAGATCGAGGACACTGACCCGGCGATCGGGGACGTGGACCTGACCTCCTCGCTCGCCCAGGGCTGGGTCACCGCCTCGATGACGATCACCCATGAGAACCTGGAACTCGCGGTCGCGAAGCTTATCGCCACGGTGCGGGCCGCCATTTACCCGAATGGTGACCACGCGGGCGGCTGGCAGTTCCTGACCGAGACCGCCGGCCTTTCCGTGCACCCGGTGACGGACCGGGTGGGGATGACTGCCCCGGATCAGGCGCCCCCGGGCCCACCGGCCGCGTCCGGCACCGCGGCACCGCCCCGGCCGCCGGCGCCCCCGGTCCTGCCAACCCGGCCGGTCCCGCCGCTGCCGTCCCGGGCGGACGCACCGTTCCGGGCGGACGCTCCGTCCCGGGCGGATGCACCGTCCCGAGCGGATGCACTGCCACGACCGGATGCCCCGGTGTCGATCTGGCAGTGACCCACTCTTCCGGGCCGACCGGGTTCGCCGGCCGGGCCCGGACAGGGTGGTCTCGTGACGCCATCGCCGTCGACATTCCCCAGCCTGGCCGCCGTCATAGCAGCTAGGCGGCGAGCCAGTCGTGCCGCCGGAAGGCCTTCACGTGCTCCAGGTTGGGGCTCCCAGTCATGGACGCGAGGATCGCTTCGGCCATGGCCGTCCCCGTCTCCTCGTCCCCGGCCAGCACCGCGGCGATGCGCGCGCGGACGAGGTGACCCTCCGGCCGGGAGGAGTCCCATACCCGGATCAGGTCCGTCGCGGTCCTGATGCCGAACATCCTCAGGCCCTCCCGAGGCTGGCGGTCGCCGAACTCCTTGGGCACGGACAGGCAGAGCAGCGCCTGATCCATCCAGTCGATCAGGGTGTTTACCGGGACCCGGGTGCCGAGGAGCAGATCGACGAGGTTCGCTGTGGCCAGCGCATGCACGTCCTCGATCCCCTCCTCGAGGAGCCGCGCCTGATCCCACACGGTGAGCCCGTCGAGGTCGCTGAGCGGGAACCTGGCCGACATGGAGGGAAGGGCCTGGCTGAGCAGCTTGCCCGTGCCGGCCTTGAGCAACTGCACCCCGATCTGCGGGAATACCCCGATGAAGAAGGCCAGGACGTCCAGCCGCGCAGGCGGTCCCACCGGGGCCAGGGCCACCGTGGCCACGGTGATCGTGACCACGATGAGACGGACGCTCGCGCTGACGTAGGCGGCGGTCTTCAGGTCCTGCCGGAAGTAGCGGCGGGTCAGGTCCTGCAGGATGAACCAGTACGCACCGATGAAGCCGAACTGCAGTGCCGTGTATGGCAGGTGCGGCTGCCCGCTGAAGGGCAGGTGGCCGAGCAGGTTGAAGTCGTGGTAGAGCTCCGGCTGGACGACGACGGCCCAGCCCAGGCTGAGCAGGGCCGTGGCCAGGACAACAGGGTAGAGGCCTTCGCTGCGCGCGGGCCGCTTGGCCGGGTCGGCGAACAGCTCGCGTGTGCTGACCGCCTGCTCGCCGTAGACGGCCTCGAACTTGCGCCGGTACAGGTTGTCCCGGCCCGGGTCGGCCAGCTTCTTGTGCTCGGCCAGCCACTCGGCGAAGTAACTCGTGTGCCTGGGTGGCGCGGGAAGGTTGCAGTAGCGGTCGATCCTCAGGCGGAAAAGGTTGATGACGTATTCGTCGTACAGGCTCCGCCCCTTGAACCGGACGAACTGCACGTACAGCAGGCCGGGCAGGGAGGCGAACGTCACGATGGCGGCGACCTTCAGCAGAAAGATGCGGCTGTGCGGCTGGAACAGCACCGCCGGCAGCAGCGCCGCGGCCACTGTGGCGAGCAGCACTGAGGCATAGAACGCCTGCATGACCCGCCCGTTGACCCGCCACGCAGGCAGCGGCCGGACCGTGCGCTGCGCCGGGCTCTTCGGCCGCGGCGGGCTCTCCGGCCGCGGTGAGGCTGACACACCCGTAGTCACGATGATCACTCCACTAGGGGCTGACGGCCGCGCCCCGCAGGCCCCCCGGCCCTGGGCGCGCTTGCCTATTCAGGGGAGGCGGGACACCGGCTGATACGCCGGCGGCGCTCCCGGCCGCACGTCCCTGGTCATGCCCCGGATATCCGGGGCATGACCAGGCGACGGCCTCGCGCTCGATGATGCTCACGAGCCGTCCGTGCGGATGTCGTTAGCGACCCCGGCCAGCTTGACCGCGTACCGCGGGTCCTGCGCCCAGGTTCCGGCGAGCCCGCTGAGTTTGGCCGCGGCGCCGCGCAGTTGCGGCGGCAGCGGGCGGGCCGCTAGTGCCTCATCGATGAGCTGGTTCTGCGCCGGGCTCCCTGTGCCGCTGGGCAGCGCGTAGGCGAGCAGGCGGCCGGTGTGCGCGCGGACGGCCGTCTTCAGGCCGGGGAACGACAGCCCGACGCCCGGCTGACCGGTCACCCCGATGCCCGCGAAATTCCGCCGGGGGCGCTGCGACCAGAACGAGGTGAGATGAGCGGTCTCCTCGACCATCTGCGCGACGACCAGCAGCGGGTCAAGGCCGACCGCCGCGGCCGTGGTGTAGTAGAGGCCAACTATTTCCGTGACGTCACTGGCGCTGTATGCGCCGTGCTGCCGCGCGAGCAGGTACTGCTCCGCCCGCGCGGCCGGCGCCCGCGCTGGTGCCAGCAATGAGCTGTCCGGTGTCACCGCGCCGTGCTGCGCAGGGTGCTGGCCAGGTCCAGGCCCGGCGGGGGGCCGGTACATGTGGCCGAGGAAAGCGCAGGTGCCCTCGGCCAGGGCCTCGCCCTGCGCCCGGTTCTCGGACTCCGCGTAGTTGTGCACCCGGCGGATCTCCGGGATGAGCGCCGGCATGTCCGTGCTGTTCAGGAAGAAGAGCTCGGGGCGGCGGACGTCGGCCTTGCGGGGCAGCCCGCGGGCCTTGAACGCGGCGCCGATGTGCCCGGCGAGAATCTGGCCGTCGGGCGAGAAGTACAGGCCGGAGAATCCGTCCACGCCATTGGACGAGTCGAAATGGACCTCGATGGCGACCCGGGGGCGGAGCTCGTTGGCCCGCATCGCTGACCCGCGGAAGTCGGGATCATGCGACGCACCCTGGGCAGTCTCACTGACCACGGTAAGACCGGAACGCCGCATCCCGGCCAGGGCAAACGTGCAGACCTGGAACGCTTCCTGGTGCTCCTGCCGTCCGTCGGTGCCGATGGCACCCGGGTCGAATACCCCGCTGGGCTCGACCCCGTGGCCGACCGCAAGATAGACGTCGAGCTTGCCGTTCTGCTGCATGTCGGTTGTCCCTTCTGCTGTGCCCGTCGATGACGTGCCTTGCCAGGTACGGGGACCGGCACCCCGGCCAGATACATGCACCGGAACCCACGAGCCGATCAATGACCCGGCCGGGCTAGCCAGCAGGCGGCAACCCGTCGACCATTCATGTATCTCGCCGGGCCGTGCGGCCACACAGTCTTAGGACGGCAGCCGCCGTCGGGGGACTCACGACATGGAGGCAGCAATGACCATGAACTACCGGGAAGAGCACATCCTCGTGGCGGCTTCCGAGTTCCGGCCGGGGGACGTCAACCGGCTCAACCAGGTCCTGGCGGACGCGGCGCTCGGGCGCCCGCTGCGGGACCCCGGGGCCAGCTCCGCGGCGGCCAGTGCGGGCGGCCTGGTCCGGATCCCGGTCAGCGGCGCTGATCCGCTGGCTATCCGGGACACCGTGCAAGCCCATGTCCAGCCGGGCGGGGGCGAGCTGCCCACGCTCATCCTGGATTTCCAATCCACCGCCGGCACTGTCGAGGAAGGCACGTTCTTCGCCGCCGGGCTGAAGAGCGGACACGGGGTGGCCGCGTGGCTCCCGGCCCCGGCGGACGAGATGCCCGCCAGCCCGTCATGGTCGCCGCCGGCGATCACCCGGTGATCGCACTGCTGGACAGCGGCGTACGGTCGCACGCCTGGCTGCCTGCCCACGGCGGCTCGCCGTTCGTCATCGATGCGGCCCGTGAGCTCGGCTGGCCCGCACCGGTGCCGGAGGATGACCCGGCTAAGCAGCCTTACCCACCCGGCACCCACTGGGGCCATGGGACGTTCATCGCCGGCCTCATCTGCCAGGCTGCGCCCGGCGCGCAGATCCTGTCCATGCGCGTGATGGACAGCGTCGGCAAAGTCGCCGACAGCGACGTGGCCGCGGCGCTGAACTGGCTGGCCGATCATGCCCATGACGTCCCGGTGGATATCGTGCTGATGGCCTTCGGGCGGCGCCGGGAACAGCCCGATGACCCCGGCCTGGATCTTGTCAGGAACGCCATATCCCGGGTCGCCGTCCCTGGCCTGAAGATCGTCGCCTCGGCCGGCAACGACGGCTCCACTGAGCCCGTTTACCCGGCCGCCTTTGCCGCCGACGATGACCTGTCGTCGTCAGTGGTGAGCGTCGGATCCCGCCTCTCCGAGTCGGAGTGGGCACCGTACAGCAACCACGGGCCCTGGGTCCTTGAGGCGCGGAACGGCACGAATACGATCAGCGCTCATCCGCAGACGTTTCATGACGCGGGCCAGCACCAGGTCGCCCCGCCACCGATCACTGACGTTCACGACATGTATCCCGACCAGAACGGGTTCGCGTGGTGGAGCGGCACCTCGTTCGCGGCTGCGATCTACGCGGGGCAGCTGGCCGGGGCACGGCCAGGAGGCCGGGGCCTCCCGGACCTGGCCACGGAGCCGTAGCATGGCGGCTGTGACGCTCGGTAGCAGCAGGGCTGGTACCGGCCAGGGCGGGGCGAGCCGCGCGGACCGGGTCGGTGCGTGCCTCGAGCGGGCCCAGAACGGGGAGACGGCCGCGCTCAGCGATGTCGTGCGCGAGCTGAACCCGCTGCTGTGGCATGTGGCGCGGTCCGAGGGCCTGACCGCCGAGGAGGCCGTGGACGTGGTCCAGACCACCTGGCTGGAGCTGCTGCGGCGGCTGCACGACATCCGGTCTCCCCGCGCGCTGACGGCCTGGCTGGTCACTGCGGCCCGCCGGGAGGCATGGCGGGTGCGCGGGCTGTCCCGCCGGCAGGTACCGGATGGCGCGGCACAGCTGGAAGCGGTTTCCGACCCGGACCCCGGCCCGGGCGAGCGGCTGCTCTCCGACGAACGGGACGAGGCCCTGTGGCGGCATTTCCAGCGGCTGCCGGAACGGTGCCGCACGCTGCTCCGCATCGTCGCGCAGGTGGCCCGGCCCGACTACTCGGCGGTGGCCGAGGCGATGGGCATGCCGATCGGCAGCATCGGCCCCACCCGCGGCCGCTGCCTGGCCAAGCTGCGCGAGATGCTGCTGGCCGACCCGGGCTGGAGCGCATGATGACAGATCCCGCTGACCTGCCGCTGGACGACGACGACCAGGCCATCCTGGACCACCTGGCCGCTGTGCACGCGATGCTCGACCCGCCCCCGGCCGACCTTGACGAGCGGGTCTCGTTCGCCATCGCGCTGGATTCCCTGGACGCGGAGGTGGCGCGGTACCGCGAGCAGGAAACCATCGGGTCCGGGGCCCGCAGCAGCGAGCGCACCCACACCATCACTTTCGACGCCGACAGCCGGGCCGTGATGATCACGATCGTGGGGCGGCCGGACAGCCTGGTCCGGATCGACGGCTGGCTCGCGCCCGCCGCGGCGCTGCAGGTCGAGCTCCGGCTGCCGGAGCCGGCCGCGTCCCGGACGGTGACTGCGGACCCGGCGGGCCGGTTCGCCTTCGACGGCATCCCGCACGGCATCGCGCAACTGCTGGTCCAGGCGCCCGCAGGCGGCACCTCGCCGCGGGTCGTCACGCCAGCGTTCACCCTCTGACGTGCGCACGGCACCGCTCGCGGACCGGGCCGCCCGGCTGCACGCGGCCGGCCTGGTGTCCAGCGATGACGGCCGGCCCGCAGCCGCCGTCCGCCAGCTGCGCGCGGGGCTGCGGCTCATCGGGACCGATGCGGCCGGCGGCGACCCCGCCGTCGCCGAGGTCCGGGGGCGGCTGCTGATCAGCCTGGCCTGGGCCGAGTCGGAACGCGGCCGGGTGGATATCGGCTTCCGGCTGCTTGATGAGGCCGAGCAGCATATCCCGCGGGCGCAGCGGCCGATCCTGCTCGCCCAGCGCGGCCTGCTGCTTAAGCGCAGCGGCCGCAACGATCTGGCGCTGCGGCAGTACGACGAGGCCGTGACCCTGCTCACCGAGCAGTCGAGCCCACTGGATCTGGTCAAGGTGCTCAACAACCGCAGCCTCGTGCACCTGGAAGCCGGCCAGGTCCGGCTGGCCCGGGCAGATCTGCGCCGCTGCGGGCAGGTCGCAGCCCGGCATGGGCTCGCGCTGCACGCGGCGCTCAGCCAGGTCAATGTCGGCTGCATGGATGTCGTGGCCGGGGACCTACCGGCTGCCCTGGGCGCGTTCGCCGCCGCACGGGAAGACTTCAAGCTGCTGGCGCCAGGCCGGCTGGCGAGCCTCGCGGTAGAGCGGGCCCGGGCCCTGGTGGCGGCCGGCTTGTTCACCGAGGCGGACCGCGAGCTGGCCTACGCGGCCGAGCAGGCCGCGGTGCAGCGGCTCAGCCACACCTATGCCGACGCGGTGCAGGTCCGCGCGGAAGCCGCCCTGCTGGGCGGCCGTCCGCAGGCCGCCGCCCAGTGGGCGCGGGAGGCGCGGGCCCGGTTCCTGGGCCGGGACAACGCCCGCCGCGCCGCGCTCTCGTCACTCCTCGAACTCCGCGCTGACGTGGCGACGGAGCCGGCCGCTGCGATCGCCGCCCGGGGCCAGTACCTCGCCCGCCGGCTCAGCCTGCTGGGGCTGCCGGAAGATGCCCGGGTAGCCAGCCTGGTCGCGGTCCGCGCGCTGATCTCGGCCGGGCGGCCGGCCCGGGCCGGCCGGGTCGCGGCCCGGTACGGGCCACCCGGCCGGGTCGACCGCCTGGACACCCGCCTGCTGTGGCGGCTGGCCCGGTCCGAGCTCGCCGCGGCCAGCGGGCGGCCGGCCGAGGCCTCCCGGCATCTGCTCGCCGGGATGGCCGCGCTGCACCGGCACCGCACCCAGTTCGGCTGCCTTGACCTGCAGACCGGCGCGGCCGTGCACGGGCAGGACCTGGCCCGCGCCGGACTGGCCGCGGCACTAGCCCGCCGCGCGCCGGACGCCGTATACCGGTGGTCCGAACGGGCCCGGGCCCAGGCGCTGCTACTGCCGACCGCGCGGCCCCCGGGCGACCCGGCGGCGGCGGCCGCCCTGGAGGAGCTGCGGCAAGCCCGGCACACGCTGCGCGCGCGAGAGCTGGCCGGACAGCCGGTCAGCGGGCTGCGCGCCCGCGTCGAGGCGCTGCAGCGGAGCATCCGCGAGCAGTCGTGGACGGCACCGGGGCAGCGGGACACCCCGGCTCCGGCGCCCGCCCCGCTCCGCGCGATCCGGGACAGCCTGGCCGGGGCTGCGCTCGTCACCTATCTCCGGGACGGCCCCGTGCTGCGGGCCCTGGTCGTGGCCGGTGACTCGGTCCACCTGCGCACGGTGGGCGGATACGCGGCGGCCGAGGAGGCGGTGCTGCGGCTGCGCGCCGATCTCGACAGCCAGGCCGGCCGGGCGCTGCCTGGCCGGCTCGCCGCCGCCGTCAGCATCGCGACCAGGCACGATGCCGCCGCCGTCGGCTCTGCCGTGCTCAGCCCGCTGCTGGCCGACATCGGCGACCGCGAGCTGGTCGTGGTGCCGACCGGCATCCTGATGACGGTGCCGTGGGCGGTCCTGCCCGGCTGCGCGGGACGCCCGGTCACCGTGGCGCCGTCAGCCACCGTCTGGCGGGATGCCATGCGCCGGCGGGCGGAGCCCCGGCCCGGTCCCGGAGGGCCGGGCCGGCCCGCGGCGGCCGTGCTGGTGGCCGGGCCGGGAAACGCGCGCGGCGACGCCGAGATACGGGCGATCGCCGCGCTCCGCCCCGGCACCTCGGTCCTCACCGGCGCGGCCGCGACACCGGCCGCCACCCTCGCCGCTCTCGACAGCGCCGACATCGCGCACCTCGCCGCGCACGGCCAGCATCAGGCGGAGAACGCGCTGTTCTCGACCGTGGAACTGGCGGGCGGGCCGTTGCTCGGCTATGACCTGCAGCGGGCCGGGCGGGCACCGCTCATGGTCGTGCTCTCCTCCTGTGATGTAGGGCTGACCGACGTGCGGCCCGGCGACGAGACGTTCGGCATGGTCACCGCCCTGCTGAACGCGGGCTCAGCCACCGTCGTCGCGAGCGTCGCCAGAGTCGCGGACGATGCCGCGATGGCCGCCATGGTCGGCTTTCACCGGGCGGTCACCGCGGGCCGCCCGCCGGCCGCTGCCCTGGCTGCCGCCCTGCACGGGGAAGCAACGGCCGGCTTCGTGTGCTTCGGCGCCGGCTGACCGGCCGTCCCGCTCGCCGGCCGCCCCGCTCGCCGGCCGCGATGCCCGGCCGCCGTCCGCGGGCGGTCCCGTGACGCCCGGCGCCGAGACACAACCGTGACCGATGGTTTTCAGCCACTCTTCAGACTCTGGCGTCTTAGCAGGTGATGAGGGGGGTCCAGCCCCTGCTGGAAGGAGTCACCTGATGATGCTCACTCGCATGAGGCTCGCCGTAGCCGCCGCAGCGCTGGCGGTGTCCGGGACCGTCGGGGCCACCGCGCTGGCGGTCGTCCCGGCGTCGGCCGGGTCGGCCCCGGTGGTGATGGTCAGCTGCGCCGGCCATGGCCAGGTCCGGCCGGGCGGCTACGACATCGGCTGCACCGCCAACGAGTTGCTGCGCTCGCTGCACTGGCAGACGTGGCGCGGCACCGCCTACGGGAACGGCGTGCTCAAGGTGGACGACTGCACGCCGACCTGCGCGCAGGGGAAATACATCGATTTCAGAATCCTGACCGTCCTGTGGCGGCCCATGCCGTGGCCCGGCCACGCGGGGCACCGCTCTTTCACCAGGCTGACCTGGATCTTCACCGGCAAGCGTCCCGCCCACGCCCGCGCCGCCCAGACCCTCACCCTCCCCACCCACTAACTCCCGGGCGCGGGGCTCACCCCGCGCCGCCCACCGCCCGCTGCCCGTCGGCGGGGGGCGGCCGTAACCCCGCCAGCCGCTCCGCCGGGTAGCTGGCGGGGTTACGGGAGCGCGACGGGCCGGTAGTGGGTGGTGAGGCGGCCGTCGTCGCCGAGGACGTGGTACGCCACGGCCGGCGGCGCCTGGAGGTCGGCACGGTCACGCTCTTCCCAGGGCAGCACGCTGGTGGACACGACGCCGGGCGCGACCAGGAGTGGCCGGCCCGCGAACGTGGTCGCGGCCGCGCTGTGCGCGTGCCCGCAGAGCACCGCGACCACCTGAGGGTGACGCCCGAGCACGGCGGCCAGCCGGTCCTCGCCCGACAGCCGGATCACGTCGCTGGTCTCGGTGTGCAGCGGCACCGGCTGGTGGTGGAAGACCACGAACGCCGGGGTGGCCGGGTCCACACCGAGTTCCGCGTCCAGCCAGGCCAGGGTCTCGTCCGTGAGGTACCCGTCGTCATTGTCCGGGATGGTGGAGTCGCACGCCGCGATGACGGCCCCGGGCATCCGGTGGACCTGGTTGATGGGCATGTCACCCTCTCCGCCGAGCAGCACACGGCGGAACGCGCCCCGCTCGTCGTGGTTGCCCGGGCAGAACAGCACCGGCCACGGCGCGGACAGCACCGAGCGGGCCTGCTCGTACTCGCCGGGCAGGCCGTGATCGGCGATGTCCCCGGTGACCAGGACCGCGTCCAGCGGCGCCCGGCCGCGAACCAGGCTGGCCATGACCGCGCGGGCCCGGTCGGCGCGGGGCTGGCCGCCGTCCAGGTGCGTGTCGCTCAGCTGCGCGAAAACGATCATGCTGGGCTGCTCCTTCCGCTATGGCCACGATCCTTCCCTGCCGGGCAATCGCAGGTGGCCGCGCGGGGCCGGCCGCGGCCTCTCTACAGTGGTCGTCGTGGCCGAGCCGCCGACCATCCGGATGATCCAGCCCAGGTCAGGGCAGGGAACGCTGCCCGCGCACCTGGAGGCACGGTACGGGATCCAGGTCGGCCGGCGCAGGAACCAGTGTCGGCGCACGACGGGCAGGCCGTCCTGGTCACCCGCTACATCGAGGGCACCCGGGCCGATGGCAGCATGCGGACCTTCGCCCGGCTGGGCAGCCTGCTCGGCCGGCTGCACACGCTGCCCAGCGATCACGTCCGCGACGGCGGAGGCTGGCATCACCCTCCACGCGATACCGGTTCGGAAGTACCCCCGGATTTCGGGGCAGATCCGAACACTTGCCGCCTCGGCGGAGTCCGGGGGGAGGGGAATCAGTCGAGGGTGAAGTAGTCGGGGCTGGGATAGATGCCGGTGAGCTGCTTGCGGCGCTGCATGAGGAGGTCGTTGAGGAGGCTGGAGGCGCCGATGCGGAACCGGTCCGGGGTCAGCCACTCCGGGCCGGCGGTCTCCTTGACCAGGACCAGGTAGCGGACCGCGTCCTTGGCGGTGCGTACCCCGCCGGCCACCTTCACCCCGACCCGGCGGCCGGTAGCGGCTGCGAAGTCGGCTACGGCGCCCAGCATGACCAGCGCGACGGGGGGTGTCGCGGCGGGCGAGACCTTGCCGGTCGAAGTCTTGATGAAGTCGGCCCCGGACAGCATGGCCAGCCACGAAGCCCGGGCCACATTGTCCAGGGTGGCCAGCTCCCCGGTCTCCAGGATGACCTTCAGGTGGGCCGGGCCGCAGGCCTCCCGTACGGCCCGGATCTCCTCGGCGACCTGCCCGTACCGGCCGGCTAGGAACGCCCCGCGGTCGATCACCATGTCAACCTCGTCGGCCCCCGCCGCGACCGCGTCGCCCACGTCGGCCAGCTTGACCGCGAGCGAGGCGCGGCCGGACGGGAACGCGGTGGCCACCGACGCGACCTTCACGCCGCTGCCGGCCAGCGCGCCGCGGGCCACCGCGACCAGGTCGGGGTACACGCAGATCGCGGCGACGGGCGGCACCGCCCGGTCGGCGGGATCGGGCTGGCGGCCCTTGGCGCACAGCCCGCGGACCTTGCCCGGGGTGTCGGCGCCTTCCAGCGTGGTCAGGTCGACCATGCGGACCGCGGTGTCCAGCGCCCAGAGCTTGGCGTCCTTCTTGATCGACCGGGTGGCCAGGCCGGCGGCGCGCTGGACCGCGCCGACCTGGTCCACGCCGGGCAGCCCGTGCAGCAGCTGCCGCAGAGCGGCGTCCGAGGTGCCCACATCGGCCGGGCTGAGCAGGGCCGCGCCGCCCGCCAGGCTCACCACCGGCCTCGCCGCCGTACTCTCCGTGGTCACTGTCGTCCCCTCACCGGCGCCCTGTGCTCCCGGACACCCCTTCACGGGCGCCCGGGGACCCGGACCACAGCATTACTCGCGGCGCGGGCGGTGGCAAATCCTGGCTTGATCACCGTGTTGATGATCTGCAGCCGCTCGTCGAAGTGCGCGAACGCGCTCTTCATCGCGTTGATCGTGAGCCATTCGAAGTCGGACCAGCCGTACCCGAACGCCTGGCCGAGCAGCGCGAATTCCGAGGACAGGCTGACCCCGCTCATCAGGCGGTTGTCGGTGTTCACGGTGACCCGGAAGGACAGCTGGCGCAGCAGCCCGATCGGGTGGGCCTCGATGGACGGGGCCGCCCCGGTCTGCACGTTCGACGACGGGCACATCTCCAGCGGCGTCCGGCGGTCCCGGACATAGCTGGCCAGGCGGCCCAGCTGGGCGGTGCCGTCGGCGGTGATCCGGATGTCGTCCACGATCCGCACGCCGTGGCCGAGCCGCTCGGCCCCGCACCATTGCAGCGCCTCCCAGATGGACGGCAGCCCGAAACCCTCCCCGGCGTGGATCGTGATGTGGAAGTTCTCCCGGGCCACGTACTGGAACGCGTCCAGGTGCCGGGTGGGCGGGCTGCCCGCCTCGGCGCCGGCGATGTCGAACCCGACCACGCCCTCGTCCCGGTGCCGGACCGCGATCTCGGCGATCTCCAGCGAGCGCGCCGCGGTCCGCATGGCGGTGAGCAGCGCGTACACGGTGATGCCCCGCCCGGCGCTGCCCAGCCGGAAGCCTTCCAGCACCGCGCTGACCACCTGCTCGAGCGTGAGGCCGCCGGCCACGTGCAGCTCGGGCGCGAACCGCACCTCCGCGTAGACGATCCCGTCGGCGGCGAGATCCTCGGCGCACTCGGCCGCCACCCGGATCAGGGCGTCTCGGGTCTGCATGACCGCGACCGTGTGCTGGAACGCGTCCAGGTAGTACTTCAGGTGGCCGCGGTGCGCGCCGCGGCGCAGCCACTGCTCGACCTCGGCCACGTCCTGGGACGGCAGCCGGTCGTATCCGATCTCACGGGCCAGGTCCACCACGGTGGAGGCCCGCAGGCCCCCGTCCAGGTGGTCGTGCAGCAGCACCTTGGGTACGGCCCGGATCTCCTCGAATGTGGGAGCCATCCCACCATTCTCACAGATGATCGATGACCAGCGGGGACACGTCGGGTGGCTGGCCGCCGATGGTCACCGCACCGGCCAGCGCGGCGACGGCCCGGTCGAACCGGGCCTCCTCGTCGGTGAGGAGTTCCAGCAGCGGTTGCCCCCGTTCGACCCGCTCACCCGGCTTGACCAGGCACAGCACGCCGGCCGCCGGGCTGACCGGGTCCTCCTTGACCGCCCGCCCGGCGCCGAGCCGCCAGGCAGCCACGCCGACGGCCCGGGCGTCGAGCCGCTGCAGCCAGCCGGACGCCGGGGCGGGCAGCACCGGCCTGGTGTGCCGGGCCGCGGGCAGCGGCGCGTCGGGGTCGCCACCCTGGGCCCGGATCATCGCCCGGTAGGTGTCCAGCGCGCGCCCGTCGGCCAGCGCCGCGGCCGGGTCCGCGTCGATCCCGGCCAGCCGGAGCATCTCCCGGGCCAGGGCCAGGGTCACCTCGACCAGGTCCGGCGGCCCCTCACCGCGCAGCGTGGCTACCGCCTCGGCGACCTCGACCGCGTTGCCCACAGCCCGCCCCAGCGGGGTGTCCATCCTGGTCAGCAGGGCCGAGGTGGCCACCCCGTGCTCGGCACCCAGCGTGACCATCGTCTGGGCGAGCTCGCGGGCCTGCGCCTCCTCGCGCATGAAGGCCCCGGTGCCCACCTTGACGTCCAGCACGAGCGCGGCCGTGCCCTCGGCGATCTTCTTGGACATGATCGAGCTGGCGATCAGCGGGATCGACTCCACGGTGCCGGTCACGTCGCGCAGCGCGTAGAGACGGCGGTCGGCGGGGGCCAGGCCGGGCCCGGCCGCGCAGATCACGCAGCCGGCCGTCCGCAGCACCGCGCGCATCTCGTCGTTCCGCAACGAAGACCGCCACCCGCTGATGGCTTCCAGTTTGTCCAGGGTGCCCCCGGTGTGGCCAAGACCGCGTCCGGACAGTTGCGGGACCGCGGCTCCGCAGCTTGCGACGAGCGGCGCGAGGATGAGCGACACCTTGTCGCCGACGCCGCCGGTGGAGTGCTTGTCCACGGTGGGGCGGCCTACCCCGGACAGGTCCAGCCGCTCCCCCGAATCGATCATGGCCGCGGTCCAGGTCCGCAGCTCGGCGGTATCCAGGCCCTGGAAGTAGATGGCCATGAGCAGGGCGGACATCTGCTCGTCGGGAACGGCGCCGGCGGCGCCGGCCAGGTAGCGGTCGAACAGCCAACGGATCTGGGCGCCGGTCAGCCGCTGCCCGTCCCGCTTGGCCCGGATCAGGTCGACGGCGGCGTGCTCGGCGGCGGCGCCCCCGGCGGCCGGGGGCGCGGTCGCGTTGGGCTGTGCCGGGGCGGCCCCGGGCACGCCGGGCTGGGTCACGCCGCGGTTGGTCTCAGCGGGGTCAGTCTCAGCGGGGTCAGTCACGGCGGGCGCTGAGGTCGGTCCCGGTGAACGCGCCGGGCAGCAGCTCACCAAGTTCCCGGGGGCCGGCCGCGGTGTCCAGCAGCAGGCTGGGGCCGCCCGCTTCCAGCAGCAACTGGCGGCACCGCCCGCACGGCACCAGCGGCTCGCCGTCCCCGGCCACCACGCTGACCGCGGTGAGCATGCCGCCGCCGGTCGCGTGCAGCGCGCTGACCAGCCCGCACTCGGCGCACAGGGTGAGCCCGAACGAGGCGTTCTCGACGTTGCAGCCGGTGATGAGCCGCCCGTCGCCGGCCTGCCCCGCCGCCCCGACCCGCAACCGCGAGTATGGCGCGTAGGCCCGTCCCGCCGCGTCCGTGGCCGCCGCCCGCAACGCCGCCCAGTCGATCGTCACGCCTGCCTCCGAGTCGCGATCATGCCCCGGCCTGACGCTAGCAGGGACCCTGCGCGGCGTCCTGGGTGACCGCCATCCGGTCCCCGGGGGCGGTGGGCGCCTTACGACTCGGAGTCGTACCGGAAGCCTTCGCGGAACCGGCGGAACAGCCCGCCCTCATGCGTCAGCGGCTTCCCGGGTGGCGGGGCCGTGGGACGTTCCGCCCCGACCGGCTGGTCGTAGTCGGCCCGGGCGATGGCGTCCGCGACCTGATCGTCGTCGAAATCCCCCGAACCGGGGATCTCCGGGACGAAGCCGACCAGGTCGCCGTCGAGCAGCACCTCGGCCTCCAGGGACGCGGTGCCCTCGTTGCCCCAGATCGCCTCGCGGCCGTCGGCGAGCACGACCCGCACTCCGTAGACATCGATTCCCGCGTTCTCCAGGTGGGCGTCAACGCCACGATCCCGCAGCGTGTCGGCGACCCGGCGGGCCCGGTTCTCATCCATCGCCCCAATCTACCGGCGGGCTCCGCGAGGTCGTCCCCGGTCACGGCAGGGCCGGGGCGGATTTCGATTTGGCAACGGGACGGCTGCGGCCGCCTGTCACGACTTCCCTGGCCGGCTCACCAGGTCTAGCCTGCGGGGCATCCCAGAGCGGGGCGTTTGGGATCTCCAGCCCCCGCGCACCGGGCGGAATGAGGGGGCCACCGGCGGCCCTGCGGGTGGCGCGAGCCACTCCCGGAGCGGCGGCTATGGCCGCACCGGATGAGCAGGCGGTGTCAGCCGCCCCGGATCAGGAGGTATTCGTGAGACGCACGGTTCCGGCCATCGCGGCATTCGGCGCGCTGGCACTGCTCGCCGCAGCGTGTGGCAGCAGCACGTCCGGCCCGTCTGGCTCGTCGTCGAGCAGCGCATCAGGCAGCGCGGCCGCGGCGAGCTTCAAGGGCTGCATGGTCACCGACACCGGTGGCATCGACGACCGATCGTTCAACGCGTCCGCGTGGCAGGGCATGCAGCAGGCCCAGTCGGCGAGCCCGAGCGGCGTATCCGTGAAGTACCTGCAGTCCACCTCGCAGAGCGACTATGTGCCGAACATCAACGCGTTCATCGGGCAGAAGTGCGGCATCATCGTGACCGTCGGCTTCCTGATGGGCACCGCGACGCAGAACGCGGCCAAGGCGCACGCGAGCTCGAAGTTCGCGATCGTGGACTACACCTACACCCCGCCGCTGAAGAACGTGAACGCGTTGTTGTTCAACACCGTTCAGGATGGCTTCCTCGGCGGATACCTGGCCGCCGGAATGACCAAGACCGGGAAGGTGGCCACGTTCGGCGGCCAGAAGCTGCCCACGGTCACCATCTACATGGATGGCTTCTGGGACGGCGTCCAGTACTACAACCAGCAGCACCACAAGAACGTGAAGGTCCTGGGCTGGAGCGAGAAGACCCAGAACGGGAACTTCACCGGTGACTTCACCAACCAGACCAAGGGCCTGACCCTGACCAACACGTTCATCCAGGAAGGTGCCGACATCATCTTCCCGGTGGCCGGGAACGTCGGGCTGGGCGCGGCCAAGGCCGTGCAGACCGCCGACCAGCAGGGCCACAACGTCAACATGATGTGGGTGGACACCGACGGCTGCGTGAGCGCCGCTCAGTACTGCAAGTACTTCATCACCAGCGTGATGAAGGGCATCCAGACGGCCGTGAAGACCGCGGTTCTGGGCGCCGCGCACGGCACGTTCAAGGGCGGCAACTACATCGGCACGCTGTCCAACGGCGGGGTGGCACTCGCGCCCTACCACGACTTCGCCAGCAAGGTCCCGTCCTCCCTCCAGTCCGACCTGGCCAAGGTCAAGGCGGGCATCGAGAACGGAACGATCAAGACTCCCACCAAGAGCCCGGTGTAATCCGGCCGAGTAGGTTTGGCTGCGCGTGACCCGAGCGGAGGCCCGCCCGGGTCACGCGCAGCGCCGTGCAGCCCGGTGCCTGGGGAGGCGGTCGGTGAAGCTTGAGCTGAAGGGGATCACGAAGCGCTACGGCAGCCTCGTGGCCAACGACCACATCGACCTGACCGTGGAACAGGGCCAGATCCACGCGCTGCTGGGCGAGAACGGCGCGGGCAAGACTACCCTGATGAACGTCCTGTACGGCCTGGCCCAGCCCGACGAGGGCGAGATCCTCATCGACGGCCAGCCGCAGCACCTCGGCTCGCCCAGCAACGCCATCAAGGCCGGCATCGGCATGGTGCATCAGCATTTCATGCTGGTGCCGGTGTTCACCGTGGCGGAGAACGTCACTCTGGGCGTGGAGCGCACCCGGGCGTTCGGCCTGCTCGACCGGCGGCGCACCCGCCGGGACGTGCGCGAACTGTCCGAGCGGTACGGGCTGGAGGTCAACCCGGACGCGCTGGTCGAGGACCTGCCGGTCGGCGTCCAGCAGCGGGTGGAGATCGTCAAGGCGCTGCTGCGCGAGGCGAACGTGCTCATCCTGGACGAGCCCACCTCGGTGCTGACCCCCCTCGAGACCGAGGAACTATTCCGCATCATGCGGGACCTGCGGGCCGGGGGCCGGTCCCTCGTGTTCATCTCGCACAAGCTCAAAGAGGTCCAGGAGATCGCCGACATCATTACGGTCATCCGGCGCGGCCGGGTGGTCGGCCAGCGGCCGCCGACCACGAGCGACGCGGAACTGGCCTCGCTGATGGTGGGCCGGTCGGTGCAGCTCCGGGTGACCAAGCCGCCGGCCAGCCCGGGGGACGTCCGGCTCGACGTGCAGGGCCTCACAGTGGCGGGCGAGGAGGAACGGTCGGCCCTGGACGAGGTGTCGTTCCAGGTCCGGTCGGGCGAGATCCTCGGCGTGGCTGGCGTGCAGGGCAACGGGCAGACGGAGCTGTGCGAGGCCCTGCTTGGCCTGGTGCCGGCGGCCGCCGGGTCGGTCCGGCTGGAGGGTCGGGACCTCACCCACGCCACCCCGCGACAGCGGCTGCACTCGGGGGTTGGCTACATCCCCGAGGACCGTCAAGAGGACGGCCTGGTGGCCGGGTTCTCGGTGGCGGAGAACCTCATCCTCGACGTGTACAACGAGCCCCCGTACTCCTCGGGGATCGCCCTGGACCTCGGCACGACCAACCAAACCGCCGCCGAGCGGGTCGCGGACTTCGACATCCGCACCACCTCGACCGAGACCCCGGTCGGCACCCTGTCCGGTGGCAACCAGCAGAAGGTCATCCTGGCCCGCGAGATCGGCCGCGAGGTGCGGCTGCTGGTGGCCAGCCAGCCGACCCGCGGCTTGGACGTGGGCTCCATCGAGTTCGTGCACCGGCGCATCGTCGAGCAGCGTGACCGGGGGCTGGCGGTGCTGCTCATCTCCTCAGAGCTGGACGAGATCTACGCCCTGTCTGACCGGATCGCGGTCATGTACGAGGGGAAGATCACCGGGTTCCGTGACCCGGACGTCCCCGCGGAGGAGCTCGGCATGCTGATGGCCGGCGCGACGGACGCTGACGCCGCCGCGTCCGGTGGGGGGGACGGGCATGGGCACGGCGCGGGCGGCGAGGAGACCGGGCTGATGGAAGCCGGGCTGCTCGGCGTGGGCCTCCCGGGTGCCGGGGACGGCCGGGGCCCGGCAGATGGAGCGCCGCCCGCCGGGGACGGGCCTGACGGCGATGGCAGCGCCAGCGGCGGCGGCAGTGGCAGCGGCCCAGCGGACGACAGTGGGGCGGAACCGGAATGAGCGAGCCACCAGCCCCCCCGCCACCCGCCGCTGCCGAGCCCGCTGCCGCCGAGACCAGTCCCGCCCCGCAGGGCCGGGGGCAGTTCGGCCGGGCCATGCTCGACGGCATCCTCGAAGGCAACTCCGTGGTGGTCACGGTGCTGGCCATCGTGGTGGCCATGGTGCTCGGCGGCCTGCTCATCGCGTTCACCTCCCCGGCGGTGCTGCACGCGTGGGGGTCCTTCTTCGCCAACCCGGGCCAGGCCATCGCCCTGGCCTGGGACACCGCCGCGGGCGCCTACGTGGCCATGTTCGAGGGCGCCATCTTCAACCCGCACACGGTGGCGGGCGTCTTCCACCAGGCGTCGCTAGCCACCGCCCTGCATAACGGCTACGTCAGCGCGATCTTCAACCCGCTGTCGGAGACCGCGGTCAATGCCACGCCGCTGATCTTCACCGGCCTGGCGGTGGGCCTGGCCTTCCGGGCCGGCTTGTTCAACATCGGGGCCGCGGGCCAGTGGATCGGCGGCGCTATCGTCGCCACGTGGCTGGGTTTCGGCGTCAGCCTGCCACCGGTAATCCACGTGGTGGTCTGCCTGCTCGGCGGCTTCGCCGGTGGCGCGGTGATCGGCTGGATCGTCGGTGAGCTGAAGGCCCGGACCGGGGCCCACGAGGTCGTCGTCACGATCATGCTCAACTACGTCATGTACTACTTCCTGGCCTACATCCTGGGCACCAGCGTGATGCAGCAGCCGGGCCGGACCGACCTGATCAGCCCAGTGATCGCGGTCGATGCGCGGCTGTGGCACATCGCCGGCCCCAGCCTGCGGGTCAACGCCGGCTTCCTGCTCGCGCTCGCCGCCGCGGCCGCGGTGTGGTGGCTGCTGGAGCGCAGCACGATCGGTTTCGAGTTCCGCACCGTGGGCGCCAACCCGAGTGCGGCCCGGACCGCGGGGATGAGCGTGGAGCGCAGCTGGGTGCTGGTCATGCTGCTGGCGGGCGGCCTGGCCGGACTGGCCGCCTGCACGGTCATCCAGGGCACCGACTACCAGCTGAACTTCCAGAGCTACGGCACCTACGGGTTCGACGGCATCACGGTGGCCCTGCTCGGCCGGGCCCGGCCGCTCGGCATCGTGCTGTCCGCGCTGCTGTTTGGGGCGCTGCACGCGGGCGGCGTGCAGATGCAGGCCTCCACCCAGATCCCGGTGGACATCGTCACCGTCATTCAGTCACTCATCGTCCTGTTCGTCGCCGCGCCGCCGCTGATCCGGGCCATGTTCCGGCTGCGCCGGGCGCGCGCGACGGGGCTGAGCGAGAACGTCGCAAGAGGGTGGAACGCATGACCTCGCTGACCACTGCCGTACGGGGCTCGCTGACGGTCAACCGCCGGGCACTGGCCTCGGCCACCTACGTGCTCTTCGGCCTGGCCGACATCCTGCTGTTCGGGATGTTCAGCCACGGCGACGCGACGTTCGCGTTCGCGCTGTTCGACGCGAAGATCGGGGTGCCCAACCTGGTGCTGCCCGCGGCCCCCGTGTGCTACGCGCTCGGTGCCGTGTCGATCGCGATCGGCGTGCTGCGGGCCACGGTCCCGCTGAGCCGGGCCGGCCGCCGGGCCTGCATCGCCGGTGCCGTCCTGGCCTTCGTCGTCTCCCTGCTGTGCTGGGCGGACTCGGGGAACTCCACCGCGCTGAGCGTGATCAACCTTCTCCAGGGCACGCTGGTCTACTCCATCCCGCTGATCCTCGGTGCGCTGGCCGGCGTGATGTGCGAGCGGTCCGGCGTGATCAACATCGCGATCGAGGGGCAATTGCTCCTCGGCGCGTTCGCCGCGGCCATAATCACCAGCGCATTCAGCTCGCTGTGGCTCGGGCTGCTCACCGGGTCGCTGGCGGGCGGGCTGCTCGGCGGGGTGCTGGCCGTGTTCGCCATCCGCTTCTTGGTGGACCAGATCATCCTCGGCGTGGTGCTCAACGTGCTCGCCTCCGGGCTCACCGGCTACCTGTACGACCGGCTCCTGGTGCCCTACCAGAACCGGCTGAACTCCCCGCAGACCTTCAGCAGCGTGAAGATCCCTCTGCTCGGCGACATCCCCATCATCGGCCCCGTCTTCTTCGACTCGACGATCTTCCTGTACATCACCTACGCGATGATCGCCCTGGTCCAGGTCGGCCTGTTCCGCACCCGCTGGGGGCTGCGGGTGCGGGCGGTCGGCGAGCATCCGACCGCCGCGGACACGGTGGGCATCAAGGTGCTTGCGACCAGATACCGGAACGTGATCATGGGCGGCCTGATCGCCGGGATCGGCGGTGCGTTCCTCACCATCGGGCAGGTCGGCTCGTTCGGCAAGGACATCTCATCCGGGCAGGGCTACATCGCGCTGGCTGCGATGATCTTCGGCCGGTGGACCCCGCTGGGCGCCACCGGCGCCGCGCTGCTGTTCGGCTTCGCCACCTCGCTGCAGTCCATCCTGGCCACGCTGAACGTGCCGATCCCCTCGAACATCCTGCTGATGGCCCCCTACATCGTGACGATCGTCGCGGTGGCGGGCCTGGTCGGCAAGGTCCGGGCCCCCAAGGCCGACGGCCAGCCGTACGTGAAGGCATGACCGGGGAGAGCGGCGCGGGGGCCGGGGCGGATCCGTTCGCGGCAGATCCGTTCGCAGCCGCGGCGGCGAGTGCCGCGCGGCTCGCCGAGCTGACCGGCCAGCCCAGGCACGACGTGGCTGTGGTCCTGGGGTCCGGCTGGTCCCCGGCCGCCGACGCGCTGGCGCGCGGGCTGGATGCCACCGTCACCCAGGTCCCGGTGGCCGACCTGGGCGGCTTCCCGCCCTCGACCGTGCCCGGCCACGCCGGCCTGGCCCTGTCCCTGGTGACGCCCCGGCTGCGGCTCCTGGTGCTCGTCGGCCGGGTGCACCTGTACGAGGGTCATTCCCCCGGCGTGGTCGTGCACGGCGTGCGGACCGCGGTCGCGGCCGGCTGCCGGGTCGTCGCGCTGACCAACGCGGCGGGCGGCATCGCGCCGGCCTACCAGGTGGGCCAGCCGGTGCTGGTCCGTGACCACGTCAACCTCACCGGCCGGTCCCCGCTCAGCGGGCTGGGCCCGCCGGGCGGGTACCCGTCCCGGTTCACCGACCTCACCGACCTGTACTCGGCCCGGCTGCGGGCGCTGGCCCGGGAGGCCGATCCCAGCCTGGCCGAAGGGGTGTACGCGGCCATGCCCGGCCCGCACTACGAGACGCCCGCGGAGATCAGCATGCTCCGCAGCCTCGGCGCGGACCTGGTCGGCATGTCCACCGCGCTGGAGGCCATCGCCGCCCGCCACCTCGGCGCAGAGGTGCTGGCCATCTCGCTGGTCACCAACCCCGCGGCGGGCCTGGCCGCGCACGGCCTGGATCACGCCGAGGTGGTCGCGGCCGGGCAGGCCGCCGCGGGCCGGATGGGCGCCCTGCTGGCCCAGGTGCTGCCCCGGACCACATGATTCCCGGCGACCCCGTCCCTGGCGACCCCGTCCCCGGCGACCCCGTCCCCGGTGCCCCCATCCCCGGCGGCGACCCGGTCCTCCAAGACCTCGCCCACCGGGCCCGGGCCTGGATCGCGGACGATCCCAGCGCCCGGGACCGGGCCGAGCTGCAGGCCCTGCTCGATGCGGCCCGCCGGGAGGACGCGGCCGGCCGGGCGGCCGCGGCCAGCCTGGCCGACCGGTTCGCGGGGCGGCTCCAGTTCGGCACCGCGGGCCTGCGCGGCACGATGGGGGCCGGGCCCAACCGGATGAACCGCGCCGTGGTCCGGGCCGCGACCGCGGGCCTGGCCCGCTGGCTGCGCGAGCACCGGCCGGACGCGGCCCGGGCCGGGGTAGTGCTCGGCTGGGACGCCCGGCACCGCTCGGCCAGGTTCGCCGAGGAAGCGGCGGCCGTGCTGACCGGGGCGGGCATCCGGGTGTACCTGCTGCCCGGCCAGAGCCCTACGCCGCTGCTCGCGTTCGCGGTCCGGCACCGGTCCGCCGGAGCGGGCGTGATGATCACGGCCAGCCACAATCCGCCCGCGGACAACGGCTACAAGCTCTACCTGGGCGACGGCGCGCAGATCGTGCCGCCAGTGGACGCCGAGATCGAGGCCGCGATCCGCGGCCTGGGCCCGCTGTCCGGGATCCCGCTGGGGCCGCCGGAAGGCCCGCTGGTCACCCGGCTCGGGGACGAGATCGCCCAGGCCTACCTGGACGCGATCCTGGCCGCCTCCCCCGGCGGGCCTCCTGCCGCCGGCCTGCGGGTGGTCTACACGCCGCTGCACGGGGTCGCGGGTGCGCTGATGCTGCGGGCCATCGAACGTGCCGGGTACCCCGCTCCGCACGTGGTGGCCCCGCAGGCCGACCCGGACCCCGACTTCCCGACCGTGTCCTTCCCCAACCCGGAGGAACCCGGGGCCCTCGACCTCGCGCTGACCCGGGCCCGCGAAGTCGATGCCGATCTGGTGCTGGCCAGCGACCCGGACGGCGACCGGCTCGCGGTGGCGGTCCCCGACCCGGCCACCGGCGGCGGCTGGCGGACGCTCACCGGGGACCAGGCCGGCGCGCTGCTCGGCGCGTTCATCCTCGAGGCGACCGCCAGGCAGGGGAATCCGCGGCAGCGGCTGGCCGCCTCGACCGTGGTGTCGTCGTCGCTGCTGTCCCGGGTCGCCGCCGCGGCTGGAGTGCAGTACGCAGAGACGCTTACCGGGTTCAAGTGGATCGTCCGGGCCGCGGATGAGCGGCCGCGGACGCACTTCGTATTCGGATACGAAGAGGCGCTTGGTTACGCGGTCGGCGACGTGGTGCGGGATAAGGACGGGATCAGCGCGGCTCTCGCCATGCTGGGGCTGGCGGCGCGGGCCCGGGCGGCGGGGCAGTCGGTGCTGGACCGCTGGGATGCGCTGGAGACAGCGCACGGGGTTCACCTGACCGCCCAGCTCACGCTGGCCACCCAGGCTCCCGGGGAGATCATGTCCGGCCTGCGGGCCGCGCCGCCTGCCACCCTCGGTGAATTCCCGGTCCGCGCGATGACCGATCTGGCCCCGGGTGGTGCGCTGCCGCCCACGGACGCGCTCATCCTCCGGCTCGACGGCGCCCGGGTGGTGCTGCGGCCCAGCGGCACCGAGCCCAAGCTCAAGGCGTACCTCGAGGTCATCGAAGCGCTGGGGCCCGGCCGCCTCGCCGACGCGCGGCGCCGCGCCGGAGCCCGGATGGCCCCCCTCCGCGCCGCGGTGGAGGCTCTCCTCACCCCGTCTTCCTGACCTGCGCCGCACGGTGGCACGGTGCGGCCGTGATCACGGTCAGTAACTGCCCGCACCCGGGGTTGGCCTGACGGGAGTCACCTGGCGGCCGTATTGATCACCAGCTAAAGCCATGGCTTGATCGTTGGCATTGCGCGTAGGCTCCTCCGCCGTGAGTTCTTTCGCTGAGGTGAGGATCGTGGCGGACCGGCTCGAGTTGCGGGAATTCGGCCCGGAAGATGCCGCCGCGGTGAAGACGGTGATCGAGGCGGGGGACCGGACGTCCTTGCCGCCTGGCGCGCCGTCGCGGCTGTCGGAGGTCGGCGGGTGGCTGGCCGACGGCGTGCACCGGCACCGCCGGGAGGGTGGTGGCGTCCACCTGATCATGCTGGAACGTTCGTCGGGTGATCTGGTCGGATCGATCAGCTTGTTCAAGGCCGATTGGGAGGCTCGCAGTTCCGAGGTCGGCTACGGCGTGCGCCCGGACCGGCGTGGGCGAGGCTACGCGAGCGAGGCCGTCGCTGCATTGGCGCGGTGGGCGCTGGCGGACGGCGGGATGCAGCGGATCCAACTGTGCGCGGTCACGGGTAACCTTGCGTCGCTGCGGGTGGCGGAGAAGGCGGGTTTCCGGCGCGAGGGCACGCTTCGGCGGGCGCAGTTGGAAGACGATGGGCTGCACGACCTGGCGGTGTTCTCGCTCCTGGATGACGACCCGGGTGCGGCCTCAGAGGACAGAGCACTTAGCCAGGGGCCGCGCTGGGCCTGACCCGGGCGCCCATTGACCTAGTTCTGCTCCTTCCGCCGGATCAGCCGGCGGAGTGGGCCTTCCTGGAGTCCCTCGCTGGTGACCGCATGGTAGATGATCATGAGGATGATGCTGACTGGGTTGATGAACCACCCGGCCAGGCCGCTGAGACGTACAGCGCAATGCCCGTGACCGGCCTGGCGAGTTGCTTTCGGGCGCATTCCGCTGTCGTGCCGGGTTCCAGCAGCCCTGGGTGATGACTGAGGTAGCTGGTTGATCCAGTTCAGTCCGAGGTCGAGGCGGCGTATTCGCCGGAACAGGGCATGGTGGTTGAGCCAGATCACGCCGACGTACACGAAGGAGACGGCGAAGGCTAGATAGGAGGACCACTGCCGGGTCAGGGCGGCGCCCAGGCCTCCCGGCCGGTACTCGGGGCTGGCCAGGTCGAGTACAAGCAAAGTGATGACGATGGCGAAGACGCCGTCGCTGAACGCTTTCGTGCGGCGTGTACCGGCCAGGTCAGACCCGATCTGCGGCTCGTCCGGCGGCCTCCCCGGCTCGGTCATACAGGCAGGCTGCCGATCCAGTGCGCAGCCCTGCGATCACGCGCCTGCGGCGGGCGCGCCCTCCGCGGGCGCGCCCGGATTGCCGGGGATCATATGGGCTTCCGCGCCGACCGGCTTGAACCCGGCCGCCAGGAACGCCCGGACGCTCGCCGCGTTCGCGGGAGCGACCTGCGCCCACACCACCTCCCCGGCGGGCACCAGGTGACGGGCCGCAGCCGCCAGCGCACGGCCGATCCCCCCGCCGCGACGGTCCTGGTCCACCTCGACCGCGCTCTCCCAGCGGCCCGCGACACCGCGTCCCAGCAGCACGACTCCTCCGTCTCCGCGCCACGCCCGCACGTCGTCGCGGTAACGCAGCGCCCTTGCTATCCGCGGATGCTCAGCATCGGGCTCGGGCACGAGGTGAATACCCGGCTGCCCCGGCAGCGGGGAGGCGGCCAACAGCATGTCGATGGTGTCCAGCCGCCGGTTCGTCCGCTGGCACAGCGCATGCAGGAACGCCGGAGCCAACGGCCCGGACAGGTCGTCCGCAGGCAGCTGCGAGGCCACCCAGTCAGGGTCTGCGTCGATGAAGATGACCGAATGCGCGCTCAGCCCGATGACCCCCGCATCCCGCGACGAAGCCGCCGGCCAGATGCTGACCGTGCCATCCGCAAGCGGAAACCGGCCGGCGGCTGCATCGCGGAGCAGGGCCGCAAGCGGCCCGGGCACCGGCTGGCCGTTCATGACCCACCGTCCGCCAGGGACTCACCATGGATCCCATCTCCCTCAAGTCCCATACGCCGCCCCATGCCTTTCCAGCCGCGCGCCCAGCCCGTCCCTGGCCGCGCCTGGCGCGGGGACCAGCGTGAGCCGGTAGTCGCTGCGGTCTTCTTCCGCGACGGCAGCCAGGTCAGCCGCATGGCGGCCCGACAACGGCTCCAGCCGGACCAGAGAACCCTCGAGTACCGGGACGTCGGACCATGGACTCACGGCGCCAGCTCCCCATCGCTCCTGGCTTGGCACCTTGCGATAGCAGGTTGCCGGACCGTCCCCGGGCCAGGTCCCTCAGATCCTCCGGATGAACGCCGCCATGGTGACCGAAAGGCTCCGCGGCGGTCAAGACCATTGCGAACCCGCCAGCCCTGCCCGCGCGCACGCTGCCTGGACAGCCCTGCATTCCTAGAGCGCACCCTTTTGACCACGGTCACCGGGCGCGCCGCCTTCGTCCCGCGGCTCGCGGGGACAGCTGGACTCACGGACCACCAGGCTGCACGGCAGCAGCTGCAGGCCCGAGCCCGGATGGCCGTCCACCGCGGCCAGCAGCCGCTCGCCTGCCGCGCGGCCCAGCTGGCGCAGGTTCATGTCCACGGTCGTCAGCGGCGGGCGGCATGCGGTGGCGATCACGTCCCAGTTGTCGAAGCCGACCAGGGCCACGTCCGCGGGGACGCGCCGGCCGACCTCGCGCAGCCGGTCGGCGACGCCGCGGGCGATCTGGTCGTTGCCGCAGAAGATGGCGTCGAGTCCCGGGGCGGAACGCAGCAGCAGGTCAACGCCGCGGCGTCCCCATTCCTCGGTCCATTCGCCGTGGAAGGCCTGGCCTCCGGCCAGGCCCAGCCCGGCGTCGGTGAGCGCCTGCTCCGCGCCCGCCGCGCGCAGCACGGCGGCCCTGAACCGGCTCGGCCCGGTCACGTGGCCGATCGTCGTCCGCCCGGTGCTGAGCAGGTGCCGGATGGCCAGGGCGCCGCCCTCCTCGTCATCGGGCACGAGAGACAGGTCAGCCGGGTCGCTCGAGTAGGCCATCGCGTAGACCACCGGAACCCGCAGGTCCCGGCCGATCGGCTGGCGGCGGTCCTGGCGGCGCCCGGTGACGATGATGCCGTCCACCCGGCGCTCGAGCAGCGCCCGCAAGTAGTGCTCCTCGCGGAGGCGGTCGTCCCGGCTCTCGCACAGGAACACCAGGATCCGGCCCGGTCCGAAGGCGTCCTCGACGCCCTGCACCACCGGAATGCTGAAACGGCCGAAGCTGTCCGTGGTGATCAGCCCGACGGTGAAGCTCCGGCCGCTCAGCAGGCCGCGGGCCAGGGCGTTGGGCTGGTAGCCCAGCCGCTCGGCTGCCTGCTTCACCCGCAGGGCGGTGCCAGCGCTGATGCCACGGCGGCCGTTGAGCGCTTTGGAAGCCGTGCCGGGCGAGACACCGGCGAGCCGGGCAACATCGGTGATCGTCACCGGTCCTTGGCCCGTGACCATCGCCGCTGCCTCCTTCGGCGGGCGCGGCCGTGGGGCGGCGCGCCAGCCCGGACCCGGGCAGGCCTGAACCAGACGGCTGGTCACCACGAGTGGTGAACATTCACGACATGTGAGGCTTGCCGGACCTGTTGACCCTGTCTGGCCACGGAGCCTAGCATCGCATTGCGAAAACCTTTGCCTTAGCAATCGACAAGGACGCGAGTCTCACCGAGGAGGCTGCTGCGGATGGGCTCTTTCACGCAGAGTGATGCGGCTCTGGAGTGGCGCGGTGGGCACGAAATCGTGCGCATCGAGCCGTGGGGCCGCAACAGCCTGCGGATACGCGGCACGCTCTGGCGGGAGATCCACGAGGATCTCCCCGGAGCACTCCTGCCGGCGCCGTCATCCGAGAGCGAGATCCAGGTTGCCGACGGGCAGGCGGCGATCACCAACGGCGAGCTGAGTGCCGAGATCTCCGCTTCGGGGCAACTGCGTTTCCTCCGCGGTGACGGCCAGGAGTTGCTGTCGGAGACCACGCCGCACTTCACCGGGCCGCCGACGCGCAGGTACGCGACGACGGGCGGCGGCACGCATCACTTCGAGGTGCTGTTCAACGCCCGGGACGGGGAACGGTTCTACGGGCTCGGCCAGCACCAGCACGGCCGGCTCGACCAGAAGGGCGCCGTCGTCGAGCTCGTGCAGCGCAACACCGAGGTCAGCGTCCCGTTCCTCGTCTCGAACCTTGGATACGGCCTGCTCTGGAACCACCCGGGGATCGGCCGGGTCGAGCTCGGCGTCACCGTCACGCGATGGGTAGCGGAGGCCACCCGGCAGTGGGACTACTGGATCACCGCCGCCGAGGAGCCCGGCCTGCTCCGGCAGTACGGCGAGGCCGTAGGGCGCACGCCGATGCTCCCAGAGTGGGCCTCGGGCTTCTGGCAGTGCAAGCTCCGTTACAAGACCCAGGACGAGCTGCTCAGCATCGCCCGTGAGTACAAGCGGCGCGGGCTGCCGCTGTCGGTCATCGTCGCCGACTACTTCCACTGGACCCGCCAGGGCGAATGGAAGTTCGACCCGCAGGAGTGGCCCGATCCGGGGGCCATGGTCGCGGAGCTGGACCGGCTCGGCGTGAAACTGATGGTGTCAGTCTGGCCCACGGTCAACCTCGACAGCGAGAACTACGCGGAGATGGCGGACCTCGGCCTGCTGGTGGACAACGAGCGGGGCATCAGCGTCCAGCTGCCCATCTGGGACCGCGGCTCGGCCGGGCGCGCGCTGATGACCTTCTACGACTCGACCAATCCGCAGGCCCGCGCGTACATCTGGGCGAAGGTCAGGGAGAACTACTTCAAGCACGGCATCAGGACCTGGTGGCTCGACGCCTGCGAGCCCGAGCTCCGGCCGGAGCAGCCGGAGAACCTCCGCTACCACCTCGGCCCCGGGGCGGAGGTCAGCAACATCTACCCGATGCTGCACGCCAAGGGGTTCTACGAGGGCATGCAGGCGGAGGGCGAGGAGGAGATCCTCAGCCTGTGCCGGTCCGCGTGGGCGGGCAGCCAGCGCTACGGTGCCCTGGTCTGGTCGGGTGACATCGATTCGACCTTCGAGGACCTGCGCCGCCAGATTCCGGCGGGCCTCAACATCGGCCTGTCCGGCATCCCGTGGTGGACGACGGACATCGGGGGGTTCAAGAACGGCAATATCAACGACCCGTCATTCCGCGAGCTGATCGTCCGCTGGTTCCAGTTCGGCGTGTTCTGCCCGGTCTTCCGGCTGCACGGGATCCGCGAGCCGGGCACCATGATCGGGTCGGAACAGACCGGCGCGGCCAACGAGGTCTGGTCGTTCGGCGACGAGCAGTACGCCATCATCAGGCAGCTCCTCTTCCTGCGCGAACGCTTGCGCCCCTACGTGATGGCCCAGATGCGGAAGGCCAGCGAATCGGGCCTGCCGCCGATGCGCCCGCTGTTCGTCGATTTCCCCGGCGACCCCGCGAGCTGGGACGTCGAAGACCAGTTCCTGTTCGGCGACGACATCCTCGTGGCCCCGGTCTACACCGAAGGGGCCCGCACCCGCCGGGTCTACCTGCCCGCCGGACCGGAAGGCACCACCTGGCGGGACGCGTGGACCAGCACCGAGCACCCAGGCGGCGAGTGGATCACCGCGCCCGCCCCGCTGGACACCATCCCCGTGTACTTGCGGGGAGATGGCCAGGTCGAACCGTTCGGGCCCCCGCCAAGCCTGGGCCCGTCAGAGAATTCCGGGGAGTGATGCCGCTTGGCCAGGACCGCGGTCCCCACCCGCCGGGCCCCCATTCGCCGCGCCCCGCGCCGTGACCCAGCGACCGCCGAGGTGAGCAAGGCGTCCGCCTGGATGCGCTACGCCCGCTTGGCGTTCCTCATCCCGGCCGTGCTCTACGTGCTCTTCGCGTTCGTGGTGCCGATCGTCTACAACCTCATCCTGAGCTTCGAGCAGACGTCCCCGGCCACGATCTCGAGCCTGTTCGCGCCGTTCGCGGGCCTCGCGAACTACAAGGGCGCGCTGGTCCAGCCGGTCACGCAGAGCGCGATCGCCCGCACGTTCATCTTCACGGCCGGCTCGCTGATCTTCCAGTTCATCATCGGCTTCAGCCTGGCTCTGCTGTTCAACCTGCGGTTCCCGCTTCGCCGGCTGGCCCGGTCACTGATCATCATCCCCTGGCTGCTGCCGCTGCTGATCACCGGCTTCATCTTCCGGTTCCTGTTCCAGGCCGAAGCCGGGGCCATCAACCAGATCCTCGGCGACCTGCACCTCATCAGCCATCCGATCGGCTTCCTCACCTCACCGGGATGGGCATTCCTCGCCGTGCTGATCGCGAACATCTGGATCGGCATCCCGTTCTTCACCGTGCTCCTCTACAGCGCGCTGCAGGACGTCCCGGTGGAACTGAAGGAAGCGGCGATGATCGACGGGGCCAGCGGGTGGCAGCGGCTCATCCGGGTCACGCTGCCGGTCATCCGGCCGGTGATCGAGGTCGTGTTCGTCCTGGGATTCGTCTTCACCGTGAAGGTATTCGACGTGGTCATCGGGCTGACCCAGGGCGGCCCGGCGAACTCGACGCAGATCCTGGCGCCGTGGGCGTACCAGTTGTCGTTCCAGCAGTTCAACTACGGCCAGGGGGCCGCGCTCAACACCATTCTGCTCGTCATAGCCCTGGTGGCCGCACCGGTCTACATCTGGCTCAACCGCGAATCACTCCGGAGGACGTGACATGTCCCGGCAGCGCAGGTTTACCGGCCTCCTGGCCTCGCTGGGCGCCCTCGTCGCCCTCGTGATCTTGCTCTTCCCGCTCTACGCGGTGATCGTGGCCTCCTTCGAGAACAACTCACAACTGCTGGGCACGCACTACAACTTCCTGCCGCCCACGCCCAGCTTCGCCAACTACAGCGCCGTCATCTCGGCCCAGGGCAGCCACATCGCCAGCACTCTGATCATCGGCGTCGGCACGGCCATCCTGACCCTGGCCATCGCCCTGCCTGCCGCGCACGCCCTGGCCCGCTACCGGTTCCGGGTCACCGCGTTCCTGGTGGGCGGGCTGCTGATCGCCCAGATCCTGCCGTCAATTGTTATCGCTAACTCTCTCTTCCTGCTTTACCACAAGCTGCACCTTCTGAATACGTATCCGGGCCTGATCCTGGCGGATGCCAGTTACGCCATCCCGTTCAGCATCTTGGTGCTGCGGGCCTTCATGCTCGGCCTGCCGAATGACGTCCTGCAGGCCGCGAGGGTGGACGGTGCGTCGGAGTGGAAAACATTCCTGCGGGTCGTTCTCCCGATGAGCCGTTCCGCCGTCATCACGGTGGCGGTATTTGCCTTCCTGAACGGCTGGGGCGACTTCATCTTCGCGCTCACCCTGCTGTCCGGAAGCACGTTCGAGCCGCTCACACTCAGTATCTATTCCTACATCGGGGAGTTCTCCTCGAACCTGGGCGAGGCCATGGCGCTGTGCGTCTTCGGGCTCTTGCCCGCAGCGATGCTGCTCATTGCGGCCCAGCGCTACATTGCCGCTGGCCTCACCGTCGGATCGGTCAAGGGATAGCGGCCGCCCATTTCCGCCGGCCTTCCCGGGCCGGCGGCCTGCCTGGAGAATCGCCGGCTCCGCTGGCCACGAAAAGCGGCTGGACCCCTCGCCGGTCCGGCCCGGGATCAGGAGGGAACATGCATATTAAAAAGGGCCCGCCGGAGCGGGGCAGATCGTGGCCGGGTGCCAGACGCGGGTGGCTGGCCATAGCGATCGGCGTGGTCGCGGCGGCGCTGGCCGCTGCAGGCTGCAGTTCGGGCTCGTCCTCGGGAAGCACTGGCGGGAAGACCACGATCACCGAACTCGACTACTTCACCTCCAGCGGCGGCAACGCGGCGGTGAACTGGTACAACAAGAAATTCGAGGCGGCGCACCCCAACATCACGGTCAAGCGTGAGGTCGTGCCCTACGCCAACCTGATCACCAAGGTGCTGCAGGAGGCCAGCGCCGGCGACCTGCCGAACATCGTGATGCTTGACAACCCCAACGTGCCCGAGGTGGCGGCCACCGGCCAGCTCAAGCCGCTGGACAGCCTGCCCGGCTTCACCACCAGCGGCTACATCCCCGGCGCGATCAGCGAGTGCACGTACCAGGGCAAGCACTACTGCTACCCAATCGGCACCAACACCATCGGGATCTTCTACAACAAGGCCATGTTCGCGGCCAAGCACCTGTCCCCGCCGACCACATGGGCCCAGCTGCAGGCCGACGCGAAGACGCTCACCTCCGGCCACACCTATGGTGTCGCCTTCGACGCGACCTCCGACGAGCAGTCCACCTGGCAGCTCGAGCCGTTCTTCTGGAGCCAGGGCGGCAACCTCGCCAAGGTGAGCACCCCGGCGTTCTCGAATTCCCTCCAGCTCTGGGTCAACATGGTCAAGGACGGGTCGGCGTCCAAGTCCGTCCTGCAGTGGGGCCAGGACCCGGACCTCACCCAGCAGTTCCTGCACAAGACGGCCGCGATGATCGAGGACGGCCCCTGGATCTTCCCTGAACTGAACGCGGCGGGCTGGAAGTACAACAAGCAGTACGGCATCGTCAAGATCCCGACCCAGACGGCCGGCGGAACGGTGGTCGCGCCGCTCGGCGGGGAGACCTGGAACATCGGTAACTCCGGCTCGGCCCAGCAGCAGAGCGCGGCCTGGGACTGGATCAAGGGCGCGCAGGCGCCATCGGTGATGACGCACATCACGTCGCTGATGTACTACCTGCCGACCAAGCCCTCGGTGATCTCCCAGTACCTCAAGGGCGGCCCGGAGTACACCGTGTTCGCCAAGGAGACCGCGACGGCCCGGTCACGGACGACGCAGTACGGCGCCAACTACCCGAAGGTGTCGCAGGCGCTCTGGACCGCGATCCAGGCTGCGATCACCGGCACGTCCTCGGTCAGTTCCGCGCTGACCCAGGCGCAATCCACGATTTCATCGGTACCGCAGGTCAAGGGAGGCTGAGCCACCGCACCACCAGCACGCCGAAGGCTGCGCGGCCTGGCCGGGACGTCCGCCAGGCCGCGCAGCCGCGTCCGCCACGCCCCGCAGCCGCGGCGGCCCATGCCGCCTCTCCGGCCGCCGCGGTGTGGCCGGGCGGGTTTGATTCCCGGCCAGTGGGTAACTCGCCACAGGTGGGAGCGCCGATTGTCACGGGGCATGTGGTTGCCGGCCGTTATCGCCTGATCTCGGCGCTCGGCAATGGCGGAATGGGCACCGTGTGGCTTGCCGAGGATGACATCCTCTCCCGCCAGGTGGCGGTGAAGGAGGTGTCCCCTCCCGCCGACATGACCGAGCGCGAGCGGGATCTGCTCCGTGAGCGGACCTTGCGCGAGGCGCAGACCGCGGCCCGGCTGAGCCACCCGAACGTGGTGACGATCTACGACGTCGTCGAAGACGACGGGCGGCCCTGGATCGTCATGGAACTGGTCCGGTCCCGGTCGCTGCGAGAGGTAGTAGAGGCGAACGGCCCGCTGACCGCGCAGCAGGCCGCCCGGGTCGGCGTGCAAGTCCTGACGGCTTTAAGCGCCGCCCACGCGCTCGGCATCATGCACCGCGATGTCAAGCCGGGGAACGTGCTGATCGACGCGGACGGCCGCGCGATCCTGGCCGACTTCGGGATCGCCCGGACGCAGGACAGCCCAGCGCTCACCACGTCCGGCGTGCTGGTGGGCTCGCCTTCGTACATTGCCCCGGAGCGGGCCCGCGGCGAGCGGGGCGGACCCGAGTCGGACCTGTGGTCACTGGGGGCCACGCTCTATGCCCTCGTCGAGGGGCGGCCCGCCTACGACCGCGCCGGGGCCCTGGCCACCCTGATGGCGGTGGTGAATGAGGATCCGGATCCGCCGAGCCGGGCCGGGGTACTGTGGCCGGTGATCAGGGGACTGCTGGACCACGTCCCCGCCCGGCGCCTGGGCCCGGCCGAGGCCGAGCGGATGCTGCGCCAGATCGCCGAGTCCGGCGATGGGTCCAAGACCGCCCCGTTGCCCGCCGCCCCGCCGGGACTGGCCGACGACGGGAAGGCCCAGCGAACGCGCCCGGGCAGCAGCCTGGAAAGCGCCGAGCACACCCGCACGCTCCGCCCGTGGGACGCCGTCCCACCCGCCGAACCAGACTCCGGACCCCTGCCTTCCGGGCCCGGCGTTCTCCCGGACGAGCCTGACCCGGACGCCCGGCCCGAGGAGCCCGCACCGCAGCCCCTGCCCCGCGAGCCCGGCCCCGGGGCTCTGCCTGACGAGCCCGACCCGCACGCGGTGCCGGCCGAACCGGACTCCGACGCCCTGCCCGACGAGCCCGACCCGCACGCCCTGCCGGCCGAACCGGACTCCGACGCCCTCCCCGAGCCCGAGCCGCACGCCCTCCCCGAGCCCGAGCCGCACGCCCTACCGGCCGAGCCCGACCCGCACGCCCTGCCGGCCGAACCGGACTCCGACGCCCTCCCCGACGAGCCCGACCCGCACGCCCTCCCCGAGCCCGAGCCGCAGGCTTTGCCCCGCGAACCCGACCCGCACGCGCTGCCGGACGAGCCCGGCCCCCTCCCCGACGAACCCGAGCCGCACGCCCTCCCGAACGAACCCGAGCCGCACGCCCTCCCCGAGCCCGAACCGCAGGCTTTGCCCCGCGAACCCGACCCGCACGCCCTGCCCGACGAGCCCGACCCGCACGCCCTCCCGGACTCACCCGGTGCGGAGGGTCATGCCGCTGCCGGGACAGCCGGTCCAGTTGGCGCGGCCGGTGCAGCGGGGGTGCCCGGCGATGCCGAGCAGCCCAGCGCGACCAGCCCCCCGGACTCGCCCCCGCAGGCGGACCCAGAAGAATCCGCACCCGGGCCCGCCGGCGTGGCTGCATCGCTTGGCGTTGCGGAGCCGAGGGACCACCCGGGCGAACCTCAGGCGGACCGGGGCGAGTCCGCACCCGAGGCGGCCGGCACCGATGTCGGGCTCATCCCCGGCATCCCCTTCCGGCCGGGGACGGCACCGGAGACCGCACCCGTGCGCACGGCGCAACGGCGCAAGCCGCGGCGGGCCTGGGTCGTCGGAGGGGCCGCAGCCCTGGTCCTGGTGGCCGGCGTGGTCATCAGCATGATCCTGACCAGCCATCATCGGGCCCCGGTTTCCGCGAACCCGCCCCACTCCACGACCCGTCCGGCATCCTCGCATTCCGCGTCACCCACACCTAGTGTCACGTCCGCCGCACCGACCACCGCACAGCCGACCTCGCCCGCCCCGACGTCGGGATCGGGCCCGCTCGGGCCAGCCACCATCCCGGCCGGCTACCACGGGTTCCGCAACTACACCGGGTTCTCGATCGCGGTGCCCAACGGCTGGCGGGTGTCACACCAGGGCCACTACGTCTATCTCCTGCCGCCCTCGGGAGCGCAGTTCCTGCTCATCGACCAGAGCGATCACCCCCAGTCCAACCCGCTCAAGGACTGGCAGCAGCAGGAAGCCAACCGGGCCAGCAGCTATCCCGGCTACCACCGCATCCGCCTCGAGGCCATCCGTTATCCACAGGCGGAAAAGGCCGCGGACTGGGAATTCACCTATTTCCGCCAGGGCGTTCTCACCCACGTTCTCAATCGCAATGTCCTGGCGAACTCCCACCACGCGTACGCCCTGTACTGGTCCACGCCCGAGAGTGAGTGGGGCCAGAGCTGGCACATCTTCAAGGTCCTGGAGCAGACATTCCGTCCTGCCTCGCCGTAAGCCTCAGCATCGGCCGGGGCGCCCGTTCATGATCGTTCATTTTCGGGCCCGGGCCTGGCGGGCCGAACACATTTGATCATGAACCGTTCCGGCGGCAGGCACCTCCGTGGTCTCCCACGAAAGCCCAGCTAGATCCCGGCCCACCCGGACTACTGAGGCAGATAGAGATCCGGGGCGGCACGGAGTACCCTCCTGGGGATAGCGCTCCTGGGATTGGCTCGGTCAGTAATGCTTCGCCAGCAGAAGATTCAAGGCCGCCAATAGAAAACCAAAGCTAACAGTAAAAGTTGCCTTCAGCCTGCCGCTCGGATCAGGGCCGGAGCTGTTGATCACGGGGTTGGAACACCGAAAGGTCAACCTAGTGCTTGGCGATGGACTGGCTGGTCAAGAGATAACCGGCGGCGGGTCACCAGGCCGTCACGCTCGCCTTTACCTGCGTGGCACCACCGGCCGATGGCTGGCGATCTTTGGTGTCTCGCTGGGATTGCTGCTGATCCGCCTCCTGGTGCCCACGCCGGTGGGCCAGGCTGACAACCGGGACGGTCCCCGGCTGATGTGCGGGCTCGGGCTGGGCCCGGTCACCGGTCATCATCCCCGGTTCTTCCGGTTCTCCTATTTCCAGTACGTGCCGAAGCACGAGTGCGCCGGGCGGGTCCCCTACCCGTCCTCAGAACTGGTCCCGCTGGTGCTGGGCCGGCTCCTTACTCCGGTCCTGGGCCTGTCCGGCACCCTGAACCTGATCGCGGTGGCGGTCGTGCTGTGCGCGCTCGTCTCCGTCGCGATCGCAAGCCTGGCCGTGGGGCTGCGGATCAGGCTGTGGGCGCAACTGCTGCTCGCGGCCGCATGCTGGCTGATCATCGCGGACGCGGCCTTCTTCGACGTGTTCGCCGGGCCGTTCAGCGAGCCCGGCGCTCTGGTCGGCCTCATGCTGGTCGCGGCGGGCCTGGTCTACCTCGGGCGCGGCTGGCGGCTGACCGTGCTCGGCCTGATCCTGGCCGGCTCCGGCGGCTTCCTGGCCATCTTGTCCAAGGAGCAGTACCTGGTCATGGCCGCACCGATCTGCATCGCCCTGGTGCTGGCCGCCGCCGACCGCGGGCGGTGGCGCGGGCTGCGCCGGTTCCGGACCCAGCAGGCCACCGCGGCCATCGTGGTCTCACTGGTCCTGGCCGTGACGGCCGGCGCCTACGCGCTCTGGGATTACGTCAGCTCCTACGGCCAGCGACTGCACCACATCCAGGCCGTAGACATGCTGTTCACCGACATCGTGACTAGGCGGGCCACCGCGCCCGCGCGGCTCCGGGCGCTGGGTCTCCCGGTCAGCTGGGCCCGGTACGCGGGCCACTACTACTGGGACACGACCTCGGTCCGGCAGAGCCCGCTGTACACCCGGTACGCCGGCAAGCTGAGCGACGGCAACATCACCCACTACCTGCTGACCCATCCGGGCAGCATCTTCAGCGTAGGCCAGTCGGCCGCGATCGCGGCCCAGCGGTTCCGGATCACCTCACTCGGCGACTACCCGGCGGACGCGGGTCATCCCAAAGGCGCGTACGAGTCCCGGGTGGTCGTGCTGACCTGGTTGATGCACCAGCTGCCCCCGGGCCTCGGCCTCTGGGGGCTGGTCCCGTTGTGGCTGGTGATGGCGGCCATGGCGATAGCCGCGCTCGCCTGGGGGCGGGCCCGGGCCTGGCACCGGGACAGCGCGGTCGTGGTGTTGTGCATGATCGGGTGCGCCATGGTCGCGTTCATCCCGCCCGCCTATTACGCCGGTATCTCCACCACCCGGCACATGGTGGGAATGAACCTGGCCACCGCGCTGGCCTTCGTGCTCGCGGCCGGGCTGGCGGCGTCCATGATCCGGCAGGCACTGACCCGGCCCCGGTCAGGCCCGGAGCCGGCGGGAGCCGCGAGCGGCCAAGTGGCCGCGGTCAGTCCGGGACCGCGACAATAACGTCGGAGGCCTTGATCACCGCGATGACCTCACGGCCCTCGGCCAGCCCGAGCTCACGGGCCGCTTCGACCGTGATGGAGGCGACCAGCCGGACGCCGGCGGCGTCCAGGACCACGTTGGCCGTGGCCTCACCAGAGGTGACCCCCGTGACCGTCGCCCTGATCTGGTTGCGCGCGCTGAGCTGCATGCCCTTTGTCCTTTCGTGATCATGGCCATCGGCCCGATCAGGTATCTGCCCCCCGCGGCGTCGCCAATGCCTCGCCCGGCGTGGCAAGCTCGAGACCTATGGGACACGAGCAGGATCATTCAGAAGAGAGCGCGGCATGCCAGGTCGCCCACGGCCACGGCACTGTGGCCGCGGACGAGAAGACCCTGGTCGCGGCGTTCGCGTCTCCGGTCGCTGAGTTCCTGCTGCACTTCGCCGGGGACGCCGGATACCGCGTCGTGCTGCTGGAACCCGACCCGGACCTCGCCGCCAGCGCCCGGACCACCGGCTACGAGGTGACCGGCGACGCCGCGAAGTACCTGGACGCCACCGCCGATCTGGTGGTGACCGACCATCACCGGCCCGAGCTCGGGGTGGTGCTGCGCGACGCCCTCGCCAGCCCGGCCCGCTGGGTAGGGATCATGGGCAACCCCCGGCATCCCGGGCCGCACCTCGAGGCCCTGGCCGGGCTCGGTGTGGCCGAGGCCGACATCGCCCGGGTCCACCGGCCGATCGGGCTGAACATCGGCTCCCGCACCCCCGCCGAGATCGCGCTTTCCACCCTGGCCGGTCTGATCGCGGACCGCAACGGCCGTCCCGGCGGCTTCTCCTTCTAGACGCCACACCGCTCCTCCTTCACACCCCGCCACAGTTCGTGATCATGACTTTGGTGTCGTTCGAACGACACCAAAGTCATGATCACGGCTGGTCTGTGGTGTTGCTGGGACCCAGGGGCCTGGTGGGGCTGGTGGGGCCGGGGTCTGGACGGGCTGACTGAGGTTGAAGGGTCAGGTGGGGCTGATGGGGCCGGGGTCTGGGTGGGTGGCGGGGTTCGGGGCTAGGCGCGGGGGGCGGCCGCGGGGATCCAGACCTGCATGGGGCGGCCATCCCGGTTGTCCCACTGGAAGTACGGGATCGCGGTGGCGGTGACCTGCTCCCCCGCGTCGGCCTGCGCCCCGGCCGCCTGCCCGTCCGCGGCGTGGTAGGGCAGCCCGGCACCCGGCCGCCCATCCAGGTGGACCGCGCTGGCCCGGATGAGCACGGTGTCGCCGATGCCCTCGAGGGTGGCGCGGGTCTCCTCGAGCCTGCCGGGGACGAGGGCCAGGTCGGCGACGTCGATCCCGGCGGGCTGGTCGGCCTGCTCGAGGCAGTAGACCAGCGGGCCACGCTCGATCGCGGCCGTCCCCCGCACCGCCTCGACCCGGCGGCCGGGGAAGGTGAGCCGGGGCGTGGTGTCCAGGTCGAACCGGAGCACGTCGCCAGGGCGCCACTGACGGCGGATCACCAGGTACCCGCGGTCGGCCTCGGCCTGAATGAGGTCTTCGTTGAGGCGAATTTTCGGTACCGCAGACCAGGCCGGCACGCGCACGGCCAGCCCGCAAGCCTGCGGCGGGGCGCTGGTCACCCGTAGCTCCACCTGGCCGGACCACGGGTAGTCGGTGACCATCTCCACGGACAGGGTGCCCTCGGCCAGTGCGGCGCTGAGGGTCGCGCCGGTGAATTGCTGCATGTACAGGGTGCCGCCGGAGACCGTGGCCAGGTAGTGCTGCAGCGAGGCCATGGTGCGCATGATGTTCGGCGGGCAGCAGGCGCAGTTGAACCACTGCCGGCGCCGGCCCGGATCGTCCTTCTCGAAGTGGTCCGCCCGGCGCTGCAGTGGGTTGACGTAGAAGAACCGGGTCCCGTCGGTGGCGGTGGACGAGGCGAACCCGTTGTAGAGGACGCGTTCCATCAGGTCCGCATGCGCGCTGTCCCCGGTGGCCAGGAGCAGCCGCCAGGCCCACTGGAAGCTGGCGATGGCCGCGCAGGTCTCGTTGTAAGCCCGGTCGGGCGGCAGCTCGAAGCGGTCCCCGAAGCTCTCCCCCTCGTGCCGCGACCCGTTCCCGCCGGTCAGGTAAGTCTTCGCGGCGACCATGTCGGCCCAGCGGGTCAGGCTGGACCCGAGCAGGGCCGGGTCGCCGATCTCCGCGGCGACGTCCGCGACCCCCGTGTCCAGGTAGAGCGCGCGGACCACATGCCCGGCCTCGGTCACCGTGTCCCGGACCGGTTCGTGATCTTGCAGGTACCGGCTTCCGAACCCGGAGTCCCCGATCAGGCCGTGCCCGCGCTGCTCGATGAACTGGCTGGCCAGCCGCAGGTACGGTTCGTGGCCGGTCTCCCGGTACAGCTCCGCCAGGGCGCTCTCCACGATCGGGTGGCCGTCGATGCCCTCCTGCTGGCCCAGGAAGTGATCCACCAGGTGGTCCGCGAACCGCCGGGCCACCGCGAGCAGCGCCGGATCCCCCGCGCCGCGCTGGCAGGCGATACCGGCCTGGATCAGGTGGCCCGCGCAGTACAGCTCATGACTCCAGGCCAGGAAGCTGTACCGGGGACGGCCGGTGACCTGGATACAGGAGTTCAGATAGCCGTCTGGCTGCTGCGCCTTCTCCAGGAGCGCGGTCGTCTCGCCCAGGAAGCTGGCCAGCCCCTCGTCCGGTGACCGGCCCAGTTCCCAGCCGATCGCCTCGAGAACCTTGTAGATATCGGAATCCATGAATACCGGGCCCCGGTAGCCCTCGCGGGCCCCGGAGATGGCCAGGCGGATGTTGGCCAGGTTCCCCGCCGCCTCAAGCTGGCGCAGCGCCAGGGGCAGGCTGGCCACGGCGTTACGCTGCTGCCAGGCATGCAGCAGCCCGGCGGAGAGCCGGGCACCCCCGCCGGCCAGCGGCAGGTGCGCGACCGAAGCGGACGCGGAGGGAACAGCCGGCCCACGGCCAGCCTGGGACTCACCGGAGGCGGTCATGCACTGGCCCTTTCTAGGAATACGTTTTCCTCCGTAAGCTAGGACCCACAAGGGGCAGCGTCAAGACTGGTCAAACCGCCTCGTCTCGGACGATCGCCGACCCCCGAGGACAAGGACGACGATGGAGCAAGGGATTGCCCGCACTGGGGCCTAATCTGAAGCGGGCGACCATCCGGGACGTGGCCGCGCTCGCGGGGGTCTCGATCGGGACCGCATCCAAGGCCCTCAACGGCCAGGGCAAACTGCGGGCCGAGACCCGGGAGCGGGTGGCCGCCGCTGCCCGCGAACTCGGCTTCGCCCCCAACGTGCTGGCCCGCGGCCTGCTCGCCGGGCGGACCTACACGGTCGGCGTGATCACCACGGACAGCTTCGGCCGGTTCAGCATCCCGGTCATGCTGGGCGCCGAGGACGCGCTCGGGGCGGGCCAGATCTCGGTCTTCATGTGCGACACCAGGGACGAGCCGGAGCGCGAGCGGCAGTACCTGGACATGCTGCTGTCCCGCCGGGTGGACGGCCTCATCGTGGCCGGGCGGCGGATCGAGCCGCGGCCCAGCATCGGCCAGACCCGGGGCGTCCCCGTGGTGTACGCGATGACCCAGTCGATGGACAGCGACGAGCCCGCGATCCTGCCCGACGACGCCGGCGGCGGCCGCCTGGCCGCTGAGCACCTGCTGGCCCTGGGGCGGAGCCGGTTCGGCCACATCACCGGCCCGGAGCGTTTCCTCGCCGCCCGCAAGCGCGCGCGGGGATTCTGCGACGCGATGGCCGCGGCGGGCATGCCTTTCACCGCCAACGACGTGCTGTACGGGGAGTGGAGCGAGGGCTGGGGGCGGGAGGCCGCGCGGCTGGTGATGCGCACCACACCGGGGGTGGACGCGATCTTCTGCGGCAGCGACCAGATTGCCCGCGGCGTCTCCGACAGCCTGCGGCTGGTCGGCTGCCGGGTCCCCGAGGACATCGCCCTGGTCGGTTTCGACAACTGGAGCCCCATGGTGCTGGGCGCAGATCCTCCTCTGACCAGCGTCGATATGTGCCTGGAGGACGTCGGCCGGGCAGCCGCGCAGCATCTGCTGCTGGCCATCAACAAGGAACCCACCCATGGCGTGCACACGGTGCCCTGCCGCCTGGTCACGCGCGGCTCAACCAGCCCGGAGACGTCATGAGGGGCCCGCCGCCAGCCCGGCGGAGGGCGGCCCGGAGGCCCCGGCCCGGGGCCAGCTTGACCCAGGATCTTGTGAGCGGTCACAATCCCCCCGGGCACCGAAACGGGATCCGCATGCTTGTATCTAACAAGTGGGTACACAAGGTGTTATCCGTGGCTATTGAGTCTGCCCCTGGCTGAATACGGTAAGGCGGGAGCAAAGATTCGGCCCCACGCCAGGCAGCACGGGGCGGCGCGCCCCACCAGGCACGACGCACGCAGAACCCTGTAACGCAGCAGCACGCAGAAGGGCCGGCGGAATCCGGGCGGGTCGAGGCAGCGGAGCCCCGGGCGGCGGGACGAGACGGCGGAAGGAGGCGGTACGTGGCAGTTACCGATCGCGGGCGCAGCCGCCCTCCGGTCATGACCGACGTCGCCCAGCTGGCCGGCGTCTCTCACCAGACCGTGTCCCGGGTCCTCAACGACCATCCCAACGTCCGCCCGCAGACCAGGGAGCTGGTCCTCGCCGCGATCAGCGAGCTCGGCTACCGGCCGAACGCCGCGGCCCGGACCCTGGTCACCAGGCGGACCCACACCCTCGGCGTGATCAGCTTCGACACCACCCTGTACGGGCCAGCCTCGATGCTCTATGGCATCGAGCGCGCGGCGCAGGACACCTACTTCGTCTCCATCGCCAGTACCCCGACTCTGGACCGCCGCTCCGTGCTGGACTCCGTCGAGCGCTTCGTGGGGCAGGGGGTCGAGGGGATCATCGTCATCACCGCGCAGGTCTCCGCGGTGGAGGCGCTGACCGACTGCCCGACCGACATCCCGCTCGTCGCGGTGGGCTGCCGGGCCACGCCCCCGGTGCACTCGGTCGCGGTGGACAACGCCGAGGGGGCGGCGCTGGCCACCCGGTACCTGCTCGGCCTCGGCCACCGGACGGTCCACCACCTGAGCGGGCCGCCTTCCTGGCTCGACGCCGAGGCCCGGGTGGTGGGCTGGCGTGCGGCGCTACGCGAGACAGGGGCCGCCGAGCCGGACCTGGTCTCCGGCGACTGGTCCGCCGCGTCCGGGTACGAATTGGGCCAGCGGCTCGCCCGGGACGACAGCGTGACCGCCGTGCTCTGCGCCAACGACCACATGGCGCTCGGCCTGGTCCGCGCGCTGTCGGAGCAGGGACGGCGGGTACCGGAGGACGTCAGCGTGGTCGGGTTCGACGACATCCCCGAGGCGGCCTTCTTCCTTCCCCCGCTGACCACGGTGCGGCAGGATTTCGGGGAGCTTGGCCGGCGGGCGCTGGACGCGCTGGTCGGGCTGATCTTCGATCGTGACGCGGCCGCGCCCGCCGACCCGGTCGTCCCGCAGTTCGTGGTCCGCTCCAGCGCCGCACCTCCCGCGACCTGACCGGCCACGGCCGGGCGCACCCGGGCGCCACGCAGGCAGTCAAGGCACAGGCAGTCAGGGCACAGGTTCCGATGGGACGTCACTCACCAAGATCAGTCCGAGCAGGCAGAACAGGACGACGATGACTGTTAGCGCTCACGACAGCGACGACGGCCGGGGCGCCACCGGTGCCCCCCAGGGCGGCTACGTCGTCGGGGTGGACTTCGGCACGCTGTCCGGCCGCGCCGTGGTTGTCCGGGTCAGCGACGGCGCCGAGGTCGGTACCGCGGTCTGCGCCTACCGGCACGCGGTCATGGACGCCAAGCTGGCCGCGACCGGCGAGCCGCTGCCGCCGGACTGGGCCCTGCAGGACCCGGAGGACTACCGGGACGTGCTGCGCGAGGCGGTCCCGGCCGCGGTCCGGGCGGCTGGCATCGACCCGGCGCATGTGATCGGCATCGGCACCGACTTCACCGCCTGCACCGTGCTGCCGGCCCGGCGCGACGGCACCCCGCTGTGCCAGGTGCCAGGGCTGGAGGGCCGCCCGCACGCCTACCCCAAGCTGTGGAAGCACCATGCGGCCCAGCCCCAGGCGGACCGGATCAACGCGCTGGCCCATGAGTGGGACGAGCCGTGGATCGGCCGGTACGGAGGCAAGATCTCGTCGGAGTGGCAGTTCGCCAAGGGCCTGCAGCTGCTGGAGGAAGACCCGGACACCTACCGGCAGGCGGACCGCTGGATCGAGGCGGCCGACTGGATCATCTGGCAGATGTGCGGCGGCGAGACCCGCAACACGTGCACGGCCGGGTACAAGGGCATCTACCAGGACGGCCACTACCCCTCGGCGGACTTCCTCGGCGCTCTCCACCCCGGCTTCGCCAGTTTCGCCGAGGACAAGCTGGCCCACCCGGTCTCGCCGCTCGGTACCCGCGCGGGCGGGCTGACCGCCGAGGCGGCCGGGTGGACCGGGTTGCCCGAGGGCATCGCCGTGGCCGTGGGGAACGTGGACGCGCACGTCACCCCGCCTGCCGCCAACGCCATCGCGCCCGGCCAGATGGTGGCGATCATGGGTACCTCCACCTGCCACGTGATGAACTCCGCGATGCTCGCCGAGGTGCCCGGCATGTGCGGGGTGGTGGACGGCGGCATCGTCGCGGGCGAGTTCGGCTACGAGGCTGGGCAGAGCGGGGTGGGCGACATCTTCGCCTGGTTCCTTGAACATGCCGTCCCGGCCGACTACCGCGACGAGGCCGAGCGGCGCGGGGTGTCCCTGTTCGAGTTGCTGTCGGCGGAGGCCGCCAGCCAGCCGGCCGGCGCTCACGGCCTGGTCGCCCTGGACTGGCTGAACGGAAACCGGTCGGTGCTGGTCAACGTCCAGTTGTCCGGCGCGATCATAGGCCTGACCCTGGCCACCCGGCCACCGGACATCTACCGTGCCCTGGTGGAATCGACCGCGTTCGGCACCCGGGTCATCATCGACGCGTTCTCGGCGTCGGGCGTCGAGGTCACCGAGTTCGTGGTGGCCGGCGGCCTGCTCAAAGACTCGTTCGTGATGCAGGTCTACGCGGACGTGCTCCGGCGCCCGCTCAGCGTCATCTCCTCTGACCAGGGCCCCGCGCTCGGCTCGGGCATCCACGCCGCGGTCGCCGCGGGGGCCTACCCGGACGTGCCGGCCGCCGCCGCGGCCATGGGCGGCAAGCGGGACGCGGTGTACACGCCCGACCCGGCCAGCGCCGACGTCTACGACGACCTGTACGCCGAGTACGTGCGGCTGCACGACTACTTCGGCCGCGGCCCCAGCGGGGTCATGCACCGGCTGCGGGCCCTGCGCGACCGCGTCCTCGCCGCCGAGGGACCTGGCCATGCCGGGGGACCCGGCCACTCCGCGGATACCTCGACCCCGGAAGGCAGCCAGCGATGACCACCGACCACGCGAGCTACACGGCGATCACCCGCGCCCGCGAAGGGGTCTGCGCCCTGCACGCCTCGCTCGTGGACAACAACCTGGTCGCCTGGACCTCGGGCAACATCTCCGCCCGGGTGCCCGGCGCGGGCCCCGGCGGCGCCGACCTGATGGTGATCAAGCCGAGCGGCGTCGCGTACCCCGACCTGACCCCGGAGTCGATGGTCCTGTGCGACCTGGACGGCAACGCCGTGGACGACGGGCTCAGCCCGTCCAGCGACACCGCGACGCACGCCTACGTCTACCGGCACATGCCCGAGGTGGGCGGCGTGGTGCACACCCACTCCACATACGCCACCGCGTGGGCCGCCCGGGGCGAGGCGGTGCCGTGCGTGATCACGGCGATGGCCGACGAGTTCGGCGGGGAAATCCCGCTCGGGCCGTTCGCGCTGATCGGAAGCGACGAGATCGGCCGCGGCGTCGTGAGCACCCTCACCGGCCACCGCTCCCCCGCCGTGCTCATGCGCAGCCACGGGGTGTTCACCATCGGGCCTACCGCGCGGGACGCGGTCAAGGCCGCGGTGATGTGCGAGGACGCTGCCCGCACCGTGCACCTGGCCCAGGCCTACGGCGAGCTCACGCCGCTGGCCCAGGACCAGGTGGACGCGCTGCACCGGCGGTACACGCAGGAATATGGCCAGAGGCCGAAAGGAATGTGATGAGCCAACGCCAGCCGCGCATCGGGATCCTGGGGATCATGCAGGATCTCTATGACGACATGATCCCGGGCATCGCCCAGCGCCAGGAGGGGTACGCCGCGGAACTCGCGGCCCACCTCGCCGGCGTGGGCGAGTTCATCCCGAGCAAGGCGATCAAGTACCGGGAGGACGCGGAGCGCGCCATGCGCGAGTTCGAGGGCTCCGACCTGGACGGGATCATGGTCGTGATGCTCACCTACGGGCCCGCCATGCGCGTGGCCCGGCTGCTGTCGGAGTCCCGGCTGCCGGTGCTGCTGGCCAACATCCAGCCCGAGCCGAGCGTCACCCCGGCCTGGGACATGGCGGACATGACCTACAACCAGGGCGTGCACGGCGCCCAGGACACCGCGAACGCGATGGTCCGCGGGGGCAAGCGGTTCGCCGTGCTGACCGACGACTGGAAGAGCGACTCGTTCCGCCAGGACGTGGCCCGGTGGGCTCGTGCGGCGGCCGCGGTGACCCGGTGGAAGTCGCTGAAGACGGCGATCTTCGGCTACGCCATGAACGACATGGGCGACATCCGGGTGGACGAGTCCGCGCTGGTCAGGTCGCTCGGGCCGGAGATCCTCGCGGTCGCGCCGGGCGACATGTACCGCGGCATGCTGGAGGTCACGGACGGCCAGGCGAACGAGATCATCGCGTTCGAGGACGAGAAGTTCGAGATCGACCCGCGGCTTTCGCCTGAGGAGCGGGCCGACCACGCCCGGATGCAGGTGGCCATCGAGCAGATCCTCATCGACCGCGGGCTCGGCGCGTACACCGCGCACTTCGACGCGATCGGCGACGACGGCCGGTTCAGCCGGCTCCCGCTGGCCGCCGCCTCGTCGCTGATGGCCAAGGGCTACGGGTACGCGGCCGAGGGCGACGTCCTGACCGCCTGCCTGGTCTCCGCCGGCCACGATCTGATCGGCGACGCGCACTTCACCGAGATGTACGCGATGGACTTCCCGTCCGACTCGATCCTGCAGAGCCACATGGGCGAGGGCAACTGGAAGATCGCCCGCAGGGACCGGCCGGTGAAGCTGATCAAGCGGCCGCTCGGCATCGGCGGGCTGGCCGACCCGCCCACGTTCCTGTTCCAGTACCAGCCGGGCCCGGCCACCCTCGCCACCCTGGTGTCGCTGGAGGGCACGCGGTTCCGGCTGGTGTGCGCCGAGGGCGAGAACCTCGACAGCCAGGAACTGCCCGCGCTGGAAATGCCCTACGGCCAGTTCCGGCCCGCGTCAGGCGTCCGGGCCTGCCTGAACGGCTGGCTGGCCGCGGGCGGCCCGCACCACGAGGTGATGAACCTGGGCCACCACGCGGCGGACTGGAAGGTGTTCTGCCAGCTGGCCGGCATCGAGTTCGTCCAGGTCTGAGCGTCCCTGGTTGCTGGCCCCGGGGCGGGGCCCGGTATTGCGATCCGCCCCGGCGGCCCAGCAGGATAGTGGGCTGGCTCCGGTCAGCTGCTGGTGTTCAGCTGGCCGTTGACGCCGTCGGGATAGAACCCGCCGGACCTCGCCTTCTTGGGGGTCAGGTATACGACGTTGAGAACCTGACCGGGGGTGCGGCCGAAGGCCAGCCCGTTGCTGTCGGTCGGCACGATGTTGGCCTGGCCGTTGAGGGTGACGCCCTGGTCGTCATCGCTGGGCCCGTCGAGGCTGTCCCGCGCATTCGAGATCGCGTCGGTGGCCGCGGCCAGGCCCCGGTTGTACAGCACAGTACGGATGTTCGCCGCGTGGTAGGCCTCGACGGCCAGGATGCCCGCGGCGGCGCCGAGATAGGTCTTGTTGCTGATCAGCGGGGCGGCGCCCTTGTAGGCGGTGACGCCGACGTCCTCGAAGATGAACGCGCCGAGCAGGAAGTTGTCCTCGTTGGCGTATACGTCGAAGGTCTGCCCGGGCTTGATCAGCCCGGCTGCGGTCGCGGCGGCGGTGAAGCTTTGCCGGATGTTGATGGTCGGCCGGGCGACAGCAGCCGATCCGAGAGCGCTGCGCAGGAAGACCACGTGGTCGTACTCATCCCGGGCGATTTCCGTGGCGAACCCGCGGATGTTCCGGCTCCTGAAGTGCACCGCACGGCCGCCCTCCACGGGGCCGCGATGTCCCTTGCCGTGGGTCAGGCTGTCGGGCAGCCCGTGCCCGTGGACCGCGTTGGAGTAGAACTCCGCCTCCAGGTACTCGAGGTTCAGCGCAAAGTTGAGGATCGCCCCATCGGAGATCGCGTTCGAGCTGTCCCCCGCTGAGGCGGCCAGAGCTGGCCCCGCAACCGATCCGACCAGGCCCGCGCCCACCACCCCCAGGCCCGCGGCGCTCGCGCTCTTGAGGAAGCGCCGCCGGTCGGCAGGGTTCTCCGCGCTCCGGTCAATCAGGTCATTCACGTAGTTCTTGCCGAACATCCTGGTCCCCTCCTGGATCTGGCTGCGCTGACCTTCCTTACTTCGGAGCCAGCCGGCGGGCGGATCGGAATGGGACCGCTTTTTCTGCGGCCGCACGTGGGGGCGGGCAATGGCACCAGCGCGATGGCCCCTGGCACCCGGTGGCACGGGCACCGTCAGGGCCGCTTCGGCCACGCCCCGCGTGGACAGCTGTCGGCGCACTCGGAAGCGGTCGCGATCGGGCCCGACCCATCTGGAAACCCGGTCAACCCCGAACAACGGCCTGTGAGCACGCGAGAGGACCGGACGTCCGGGTCAGATACCGGGGACCTGCCGCCAGGGACGGTGGACAGGCGGCCAGAGACCGTGGACAGGCTGCTCACGGCGGCCCCGCGAGCAGCGGAACGTGATGACCGCGGCGTCATGGGATGTGGTCAGTGAAGCGGTGACGGAAACCCTTGACCGCGAGCAACTGCAGGCCTGCCTGGACAGCCTGAGCGATTCACAACTGCAGGCCGTGGTACTGGCCTTCTATGGCGGGTATGCCCACGCCGAGATCGCGACCCTGCTGGGAATCCCCCTGGGGACGGTCAAAGCCCGGATCCGGGGGCCCTGAGCAGACTCCGCAGCTGCATGGAGACGAACAGCTGAGCGGCGCGGTCCGCGGGAGCAGGCGCGAACGTTCGCGCGTAGAAATAAGCCGATTTGCCGGTAATATCCCCGCTTTGGAAGCCGGCCAGTCGTCCCGGCCTCACCTGCCTGACCTCCGGCGTTCATCCGGCCCGCACCCCGCCCACGTGCGGCGACTGTATGCAAACGTAACCAAACCGTGTCTTGACCGCCGGAGCCGCCGGACCCTACCGTCTAGGCGAACGTTCGTTCAACGTGGGCGAACCGGGTCAGAGCAGGACGTAATGGCGCGTCGGTATGTCTCGATCAAGGAAGTCGCGGCCCGGGCCGGGGTCAGCTTCCAGACCGCCAGCAAGGTGCTCAACGGCGGGAACGTGCGGGTCTCGGCCGAGACCGCCGCGCGCATCATCGCGGTGGCGCAGAGCCTCGGGTACCGGCCGAACACGGTCGCCCGCAGCCTGGTGCAGCGGTCCACCGCGACCATCGGCCTGGTGACCGGGGACATCACCGACGGGGCGCTGTCGCAGTTCGCGGTGGCCGCCGAGCGGACCGCCCGGCGCCACGGGCACGCCGTCCTGGTCGGCAACCTCGCCGAGGAGGGTGAGGACGGCGCCGCCGTGGTGCGGATGCTCATCGACCGCCGGGTGGACGGCGTGATCGCGGCTGCCCCCCAGCTCGAGGGGGACCTCGAGGTGGCCGAGATGCTCCGCCGGTACGTGCCCGCGGTGAGCCTGCACCACGTGCCGGGCGGCGGGGTCCCGCTGGTGGGGTCGAACCACCGGGCGGGCGCCCGGATCGCGACGGAGCACCTGATCGGGCTGAGTCACACCTCGATCGGGACCGTCACCGGCCCGTTCCGCCGCCATGTGGTGCGCAGCAGGCTGCACGGCTACGAGGACGCGCTGCGCGCGGCCGGGATCGAGCCGGACGAGGACCTGGCCGTGGAGGCGGACTGGACGCCGGGCACCGCGGCCGCCGCCACCCGGCTGCTGCTGGAGCGCAGCCCCCGGATGACCGCGATCTTCGTGCACAGCGACACGATGGCCATCGGCGTGCTGTCCGCGCTGGCCTCGGCCGGCCGCCGGGTTCCCGCGGACGTGGCCGTGGTCAGCTGCGACGACATGCCGTTCGCCGAGTACCTCACGCCGTCGCTGTCCTCGCTGCGGGTGCCGTTCGCGGAGACCGGCCAGGAGGCCGTGGAACTGCTGCTGCGCAGCATCGCCGGCGAGCCGGCCCCGGAGTCCACGGTGCGGCTGCCGGTCGAGCTCATCGTCCGCGACTCGTGCGGCGGCCGCCCGGCCCCCGCCACCCCCGTGGCGTTCAGCCCTGTCATCCCCTCACCCAGCGCCAGCCTGGCGCACCGCGAGAAGCAGGAGGATTCGTGACCCGGATCGTGGTGGACCCCGCCCGCCCGCTCGGCTCCGTGGACCGCAACGTCTTCGGCGGATTCGTCGAGCACCTGGGCCGTTGCATCTACGGCGGCCTGTACGACGAGGGCTCCCCGCTGGCCGACGCCCAGGGATTCCGCACCGACGTGCTCGGCCTGCTCCGCGAGTTCCGCATGGGCGTGCTGCGCTGGCCGGGCGGCAACTTCGTCAGCAACTACCACTGGGCCGATGGCATCGGGCCGAAGGACGAGCGGCCACGCCGGCCGGAACTCGCCTGGGGCGCCGAGGAGTCCAACCGCTTCGGCACGGACGAGTTCATGGCCTACTGCCGCCAGCTCCGCACTCAGCCGTACGTCTGCCTCAACATGGGCACCGGCACCCTGGACGAGGCGCTGGCCTGGGTCGAGTACTGCAACGGCGCGGGTGATACGGCCTGGGCGCAGCGCCGGCGGGACAACGGCCACCCCGAGCCCTACGGCGTCCGCTACTGGGGCCTGGGCAACGAGATGTACGGGGACTGGCAGGTCGGCGCGGTATCCGCCGAGGAGTACGTGCGCACCGCGACCCGCTGGGCCCGGGCGATCAAGATGCTCGACCCGCAGGCCCGGCTGGTCAGCTGCGGTATGAACGGGTGGAACGACTGGGACCGGGTGGTCATCGACGGCCTGGCCCGCCTGGTCAACTACCACTCGCTGCACATCTACACCGGGTCCGGTGACTACTGGACCGACGTGCTCCAGCCGCACCAGGCGGAACGGGCCATCAGGTGCGCCCGGGCGCTGATCGAGCGCGCGGCGTACGTGAAGAAGATCGCCCGCCCGCCGCGGATCGCCTACGACGAGTGGAACGTCTGGTTCCGCACCGATGACGGCACACTGGAGGAGCGCTACAACTTCCCGGACGCGCTGGCCGTGGCCACGTACCTGAATATCTTCATCCGGAACTGCGACTGGGTGCGGATGGCCAACCTGGCCCAGATGGTCAACGCCATCGCCCCGATCGTCACGTCCGCCGACACCGTCGCGGTCCAGCCCATCTACTACCCCGTGCTGCTGCACGCCCGGGCCGCGCTGGACGTCGCCGTCGACGTTCATGTGAACGCTCCCATGATCAGCCCGCTGGGGCCGGACACCAACTACGGCCGGTGGCCACACCGGGTGGCCGACCTGGGCCCGTTCGCCATGGTGGACGCGGCGTCAACCATGTCGCCCGGCCGCGACCGGCTGGCGCTGACGCTGGTGAACCGTAACCCGGACGAACCGGAAACCATCGAGGTCGTCCTGCGCGACTGGACGTTCGACAGCGACGCCCAGATCGCGACCGTCACGGCGGAACGCGCAGGGCAGTCCCGCGTCCTGCCCGATGTCGAGGGCGCGCACCTGGAGGAGGGGTCGGAAACCCCGAAGGGCCCGACGCTCACCCTCACCCTGCCGCCGCAGTCGTTCACCGTGGTCCAGGCGGCGGCGACCGGCGGCTAACCGTCCGCCGGGCGCCCGCGCCGTCCGGCACCCCCGAGAAAACATCACAGCTCACCCCGAGGAGTTCTGCGAAGATGCCCTCCACCTCCCGATCCAGCTGGCCCCGCCCCCCAGGGGCACGACACATCGCAGGACGCACGGCGGCCGGCCTGGCCGGCGCCGTGACGCTCTGGATGCTGGCCGCGTGCGGCGGCGGCAGCCCCAGTCCCGCCGCCGCTGGTTCCTCCAGTGCCAGTGCGAGCGCGAGTTCGAGCGCCACACTGGTCGCCGGTGGTTCCTGTAAAAATTCTTCCGCAACGAAAATCACGTTCTGGGCCTGGGTTCCCGGGCTGGGACGAGCCGTCAACGAGTTCAACAAGACCCACCCGTCGATCTGCGTGACCCAGGAAGACGTGGGCGCGGGCAGTCCGGAGTACGTGAAGATCGCCGACGCCCTGAAGGCCGGGTCGGGGGCACCCGACGTGGCCGAGATCGAGTTCGACGAACTCCCGTCGTTCGAGGTCACGCACAACGTGGTCAACCTCGTGCCGTACGGTGCGAACAAGTACAAGAGCAAATTCGTGCCGTGGGCCTGGAAGGAAGTCAGCCAGGGGCCCGCGGTGTACGCCATGCCGGGTGACGCGGGCCCGATGGCCTTCTACTACAACTCCAAGCTGCTGGCCAGGTACCACATCACCCCGCCGGCCACCTGGGCCCAGTTCGCCACCGCCGCGGCCGCGCTAAAGAAGGCTGACCCGTCGGCGTACATGACGAACTTCGCCGCGACCGACCTGCAGTGGCTGATGAGCCTGATGGCGCAGGCCAACGCGTGGCCGTTCGCGTACAGCGGGGGCAGCAAGGTGACGATCAACTGGACCGGGCCCGCCCAGATGAAGTTCGCCGCCTACTGGCAGAAGCTGATCTCAGCCAAGGAGGTCAACGGCACCACGGACGTGTCCGCCACCTCCTTCGCCGACATGGACAAGGGCATCGACGCGAGCTGGCTCAGCTCGGCCTGGGGCCCGTCCTACTTCGCGCCGGACGCCAAGCAGTCGGTCGGCGACTGGCGCGCCGCGCCGCTGCCGCAGTGGACGGCCGGCGCCCATGTGGCGGCGAACTGGGGCGGCTCGACCTACCCGGTGTTCAGCCAGAGCGCGAACAAGGCGGCGGCCGCCACGTTCTCCGAGTGGCTGAACGGGACGACCGCGTCGTGGAGCATCACCAAGACCGCCCCGTCCTCACTGTTCCCCACGTTCCTCCCGCTGCTGAACGACCCCACATACAAGAACATCACCGTCCCGGTGTCCGGCTCCTCGCATCCGGACCAGGCCTTCACCGCGGCGGCCAGCAGCATCCGGGGCGTCCCGTGGCCGCCGTTCATGACCGAGGCGCTCACCCAGTCGGCCACGGTCTTCGCGGGCGTGCTCAACGGCAAGCAGACCCTGGCCGCCGCGTTCCGCAATTTCCAGACCGTCCTCGTCAACTACGCCAAGCAGCAGGGCTTCACGGTCACCGGCTGACCGCCTGCCGGGCGGCGGGCGCCACTCTCTCCCCGAGGGCGCCCGCCGGCGGCCCCCATCCCGTCCGCCGGCCAGCCATCCCCCGGGCCCTGACCAGCGGGCCCGGCCGCCCTCGCCCCCGCCGGGGAAGGAGAATCCCCCGTGAACAGCACCGTCACCGGCGCCCCCCGGCGCCCGGTTCCGCTGCGGAACCTGCTGGTTCAGTCGGCGTGGAGCCGCCGGCGGGACCGCCGGGGCTTCTGGTTCGTCGCCCCGTTCCTGCTCTTCTTCGTGGTCCTCATGCTGGCCCCGCTCGGGTACGCCATCTACACCAGCCTGTACACCACACGCATCATCGGCGGCACGGTCTTCACCGGCGCGGCCAACTACACCCAGACCCTGCAGTCGGGCCAGTTCTGGTCCGGCGTCATCCGCGTGATCATCTTCGCCGCGATCCAGATCCCGGTGATGCTGGCCATCGCGTTCTTCTTCGCGACGATCTTCGACCTCGGGGTGGCCAGGTACGGGACGCTGTTCCGGACGATCTTCTTCATCCCGTTCGCGGTGCCCGCGGTGGTCGGCGCGGTGATGTGGTCCTTCCTGCTGGAACCGCAGTTCGGCCCGTTCGTGCACCTGGCCAACGCGCTCGGGTTCCATGGCACCGACTACTTCTCCAGCGGCCTGATCCTCCCGACCATCATCGTGATCGTCATCTGGGAATGGACGGGCTACAACATGGTGATCCTGTACACCGCGCTGAGGTCGGTGCCACGGGACGTGATCGAGGCCGCGATCCTCGATGACACGCCGCTGTGGAAGATCATCCTGAAGGTGAAGCTGCCGATGGTCCGGCCGGCCGTCGTGCTGCTGGTGTTCATCAACACGATCGGCGCGCTGCAGCTGTTCACCGAGCCGCTGATCCTGCAGTACTTCGAGACCCAGGCCATCTCGGTCAACTTCACGCCGACCCTGTACATCTACAACACCGCGATCGCGGGCGCCCAGTACAACCTGGCCGCGGCGGCCGCCGTGATCCTCGGCGTGGTGATCGTGATCATCTCGGTCAGCTCGCTGTTCGTCCGCCGCCGCAGGAGTGAGGTCTGATGAGCGCCCCCACCGTGGTCCGGCCCGGCCCGGAACCCGGGCCCGCGGTTCCCCCGCCCCCGCCACCGCGCCGCCGGCGTAGCCACGCGGACGAGGACAGCATCCCGATCGAGTACTACGGCCTGCGCCGCGGCACGGTGACCGCGGTCACGGTGGTGTGCGTCCTGTTCGCGGTCTTCACCCTCATCCCGATCGCCTGGCTGATCATCAACTCGACCAAGACCCAGGCCAACATCTTCGAGTCGTTCGGTTTCTGGTTCGCCTCGCCGTTCGTGTTCGGGCGGAACTTCGCCCTGCTGTTCCAGAACGTGGACGGCTACGGGGTCTACTTCCGGTGGTTCGGCAACACGGTGCTGTACGCCGTGGTCGGCGGCGGCGGCGCGACCGCGCTCGCCGCGCTGGCCGGCTACGGCTTCGCCCGGTTCCGCTTCCGCGGCTCCCAGGCCCTGTTCTACCTGGTGATAGCCGCCCTGCTGGTGCCGATCACGGCCATCACCCTGCCGCTGTACCTCAGCTACGCCAAGGTGCACCTGATCAACTCGGTCTGGGGCATGATCCTGCCCAGCATGGTCAGCCCGGTCGGGGTGTACCTGATGAAGGTGTTCGTCGAGGTATCGGTACCCCGTGAGCTGATCGACGCGGCCCGCATCGACGGGGCCGGCGAGCTGCGGATCTTCGTCCGGCTCGCGCTGCCGCTGATGGTGCCGGGCCTGATGACCGTGCTGCTGCTGAACGTGGTCACCGTGTGGAACAACTACTTCCTGCCGCTGATCATCTTCAGCCAAAACCAGCTGTACCCGCTCACGGTCGGCCTCGGGCTGTGGTCCGAGCGGGCCCAGAACAGCGGTAATGCGGAGATCTTCCCGCTGATCGTGCTCGGCGGCCTGGTGACCATCGTCCCGCTGATCGCGCTGTTCCTGATCCTGCAGCGGTACTGGCGCAGCGGGCTGCTGCTCGGCAGCATCGCGAACTGAGGAGTACACCGTGCCTGAGAGCGTCACCCTGGAAGGCCTGACCAAGGTCTACCCGAACGGCACCGTCGCACTGCAGGGCCTGGACCTGCACGTGGACGCGGGCGAGTTCATGGTCCTGGTCGGGCCGTCCGGGTGCGGCAAGACATCGGCGCTGCGCATGGTGGCCGGCCTGGAGCAGATCAGCGGCGGCACCCTGCGCTTCGGCGACCGGGTGGTCAACGACGTGCCGCCGCGCCAGCGGGACGCGGCCATGGTGTTCCAGAACTACGCGCTGTACCCGCACCTGACCGTGGCCCAGAACATCGGGTTCGCGCTCGAGAACCGGAAGATCCCCAAGGCGGAGCGGGAGCGCCGGGTCCGTGCGGCCGCGTCCATCCTGGGCCTGACCCCCATGCTCGGCCGCAGGCCTCGGCAGCTGTCCGGTGGCCAGCGGCAGCGGGTCGCGATGGGCCGCGCCATCGTGCGGGAACCGGCCATCTTCCTGATGGACGAGCCGCTGTCCAACCTGGACGCGAAGCTGCGGGTGCAGATGCGCGCCGAGGTGCTGCGGGTGCACCGGCGGATCGGCGCGGCGACGCTGTACGTCACCCACGACCAGACCGAGGCCATGACCATGGGGGACCGGGTAGCGGTGCTGCGCGATGGTGCCCTGCAGCAGGCCGGGATGCCCCGCGAACTCTACGACCGGCCCGCCAACGTGTTCGTGGCCACCTTCATGGGCTCGCCGTCGATGAACCTGTACGAGGCAGGGCTGGAGGTCACCGGGGACGTCGCGGAGCTCGTCCTGGGCCATCAGCGGCTTTTCCTGCCGGAGGCGGTACTCAAGCAGGTCGGCGGGCTCGCGGCGCGCCATGGCGGCACCGTGATCGTCGGCATCCGCCCGGAGAGCCTGGCCGACCCGGGCCCGGCGGGGACCGCGCCGGAGCCGGGGACCAGCCTCACCGTTGACGTTCAGCTGATCGAGGTGCTCGGCAGCGAGCAGCTGGTGCACTTTCACCTGGACGCGCGGCGGGTCCGGGAGGAAGCCGAGCTGCGCGGCCAGCTGAACGCGGCGCAGGATCCATCCGTGAACGTGGCGGAATCCCAGGGCGAGATCGTCGCGGCCAGCGTGTCCAGCGGGGTGGCCCGGGTCGGCCCCCGGGCCGCGATCCGCCCGCACGCCCCGGCGGTGCTGGCCGTCGACGTCGGGCGGCTGCACTTCTTCGACCCGGCGACCGGGACGGCGATCAGTTAGCTCCCCCGGCCGGCACCGGCCCTGGCGGCCCGCCCATACATGGGCGCGGACATGGGCGCCGGGCATGAGCGCCGGAACTTCGGCCCGGTACCGCGCCGCGGGGCGGTTCGTTGCTACATTCGGTGCTGTGGCGGTTGCGGGGGGACGTCACGGTTGCGTGCTCCCGGCCTGGACGGTGGCCCATGAGAAACCGCAGCAAGGGATGGCTGTGGACCCGCGAAGTGGTGAGCCTGCCCGCCCGCAATCAGGAAGCGTCCGCCGACCTGCAGTGGGAGTGGACGTTACGGGCCGACGGGTCCGTGTGGTGGCGGCTGACCCGCGTCCGCGGCCGGGACGAGCACAACGACTGGCAGTGGGCCGGGCAGCTGGACGGTGCCGCCTGGAGAGCACTCGCGGGAGGCCCGGCTGACGCCCGCCGACTACCTGGAGATGTGCGCGCGTAATCACGGCCACCGGCCGGCCGGGCCACAGCACCGGACGGCCCGGCGTGAGACGTGTCCCGCCTGCGGCGCCCTGGCCGACCAGGAGCGCGACGGCACGCTGCTGCCGCACCAGCGACCCGCCCAGGACTGGCCGGCCCGGTTCGTTCCCTGTGCTGGCCGGCCCGCGAAGCGGCGGTGAGCAGTTCGCCCGTGCTCGAGGTGGCGTGCCGTAGGTTGCTGCCATGGACCGCGCCAGCCCGCCGAGCGGGTACTCGGGCACCCCGCTGCCCGTGAAGCTGGGCATCCGGCCCGGCCAGTCGGTCGCGGTGCTGGACGGCCCGGACGGGTTCGCGGAAAGCCTGGCCGCGCAGTCCGGGGTGGATGTCCGCGCGGACACCGGCGGCGGCGCGCCGTTCGACGTGATCGTGTTCTTCTCCCCCTGGCGCGCCGACCTGGAGGCGGAGCTGGGCCGCCTGCGCGAGCACATGGCCCCGGCCTGCGGGCTGTGGATCGCCTGGCCGAAGCGGGCCGCCAAGGTCCCGACGGACATGAGCGACACCGTGGTGCGGGAGGTGGCCCTGCCGACCGGCCTGGTGGACAACAAGGTCTGTGCGATCGACGAGGTCTGGTCCGGCCTCCGCCTGGTCATCCGCCTGACCGAGCGTTAACCGATGAGGTGGCGGCCGTCGAACTCGCCGAGGTCTTCGCGGTACAGCTCGAGCCCCACGCCGTTGGGGTCACGGAAGTACATGCTCTCCTCGACGCCACGGTCCGGCCCCAGGTACTCGAACCCGGTCTCGTCGAACTTCTTCCTGGCCGCGTCGTACTGCTCCTGGGGAATGGAGATGGCCAGGTGCTGGACACCGCCGATCGTCTCCTGCCACGCGGGGTGATCATGCCCGGGGAAATCGAAGAAACCGAGCATGTTCCGGTTGCCGATGTCGAAGAAGAAATGGCTGGAGCCCGCGTAGTCCCGGTTTTCCACCAGCTCGACCAGCGGGAAGCCGAGGAACTCCTGATAGAACTGGATGGTTTCCTGCACGTCACGGCAGATCAGCGCGAGATGGTGGACGCCGCGGACGGGAGTGGGCGGCCGCTCCCCAGCCGGCCGTAGATAGCGCTGGCGCAGTTCCTCGCGCCGGGCCCGGACCTTCTCGAGCTCCGCTCCCTGGGGCTGTGCCATGACCGGCCTCCCTGCGTTGTCGCCCGTGGCCGGGGCCGGCGGCGGCGCCGGCCCCAGCCAAGCCTCAGGCTAGCCCAGCCCGCCGTGGCCCGAGCCGCCCGGCCCGGTGCTCATTCGTTCCGGTTCCCCGGCACGACCACCACCGGGCACAGCGAGTGGTGGGTGACCTGGGTACTGACCGAGCCCATCACCAGCCGGGCGAAACCCCCGGCCCCGCGCGCCCCGACCACCAGCAGGTCCGTGTCCGCGGACGCGTTGACCAGCTCGTCGGCGGCCGTGCCGCTGAGCGCGCGCACGGTAACCGGCACGGACGGCGGTGCCCCGCGCCGCTCGACCGCCTGGTTCACCAGGTCCTGGGTGGCCTTTTCCGCCTGGGCCCGGCTTTCCTCCTCCACCGGGTAGTAGTCGGCAGGCGCGTACCCCGGGCCGTAGATACCGGAAACGATCGGGCTCACGGTGATCACGGTCAGCGGGGTCTTCCTGAGGTCCGCCTCGCTCAGGGCCCAGTCCAGGGCGCTGAGAGAGTGCTCCGAGCCGTCCACCCCGACGATGATGCCTGGCATCTCGTGACCTCTTTTCCGTGGCCGCCCCGGTTCTGCCCGTGCCTTCAGTCTCCAGGCTAGAAGTAACGGCGCGGCCGGGGGCAGGGATACCCTTCCCGCAGACCGGGGACTTGGGCACGCGAAACGCCGGGCCGGGGTGAGGGAGCCGGGCAGCGGGCCCAGATCTACGCTATGAGCAGGTAGGACCTGCATATTCTGCGCAGCCGGACCGCCGCGGCCCGGCCGGCTCAGGCCAAGGAGCATGTCAGCGATGGATGAGGCGGGCAACGGCCCGAGGATCCAGGTATTCCTGCTTGATGATCATGAGATCGTCCGCCGGGGTGTCCGCGATCTCCTCGAAGCCGAACCCGACATCAACGTCATCGGGGAGGCCGGCACGGCCGCCGCTGCCCTGGCCCGCATCCCCGCCCTCAAACCCGATGTCGCCATCCTTGACATCCGTCTCCCCGACGGGGACGGCGTCACCGTCTGCCGCGAGATCCGCTCCACCATGCCCCAGCTCGCCTGCCTCATGCTGACCAGCTTCCCCGACGACGAGGCCCTCTTCGACGCGATCATGGCCGGCGCCGCCGGCTACGTCCTCAAGCAGATCCGCGGCACCGACCTCATCGGCGCGGTCCGCACCGTCGCCTCCGGCCAGTCCCTGCTCGACCCCGAAGCCGCCAGCCTGGTCATGCGCCGGATGCGCGACCAGGCCACCACCCCGGATCCCCTGGCCGGCCTGACCGAGCAGGAACGCCGCATCCTCGCCCTCATCGGCGAGGGCCTCACCAACCGCCAGATCGGCGACCGCCTCTTCCTGGCCGAGAAGACGGTCAAGAACTATGTCTCCGCCCTGTTCGCCAAGCTCGGCATGCAACGCCGGGCCCAGGCCGCCGCCTACGCCGCGCGGGTCTTCGACCAGCCGCCTGGCCGCGACACCCGCGGGCCGGGCCACCGGCCGCTCAGCTGACCGGCACCCGCCAGTCGAGCTGGGTACCGCCGCCCCCGGCCGGGCCGATCGTCAGCTTGCCGCCCAGGTCGGCGGCGCGCTCGGCCATGTTCGCCAGCCCGCTGCGCCGGACGGTCGGCCCGATCCCGGTACCGTCGTCGCGGACCCGCAGGATCAACTCGGACCCGACCTCCACGGCCACATCCACCCGGCGGGCGCTCGCGTGCCGGGCGGCGTTTGACAGCGCCTCACGGAGCGCGCTGAGCATCTGGGTGCCCGCGCCCGCGGGCACGGCTTCATCGAGCGGCCCGACCAGCCGCAGCGACGGGGCAAACCCGAGCGCGGCGGTCATCTGGTCCACGACCTCGAGCACCTGCGCCCGGAGGCCCTGCTGGCTGGGCTCGCCCCGGGACTGGAGCGAGAAGATCGCCGAGCGGATTTCCCGGATCGTCTCGTCGAGGGCATCCACGGCACTGCTCACCCGGTTCGCCGCCTCGGGCCGGGTCAGCAGCGGCATCGCGCCCTGCAGGGACATCCCGGTGGCGTAAAGCTGCTGGATGACCAGGTCGTGCAGGTCCCGGGCGATACGGTCGCGGTCGGAGAGGATGGCCAGCCGCTCCGCATCCTGGCGGTGCTCGGCGAGTTCCAGTGCGATGCCCGCCTGGGCCGCGAAGGTCCGGACCATCTCCGTCGCCTCCGGGGGCAGCGGCATCGCCCCGCGGCCGCGGCCCACCGTGAACACGCCGCGGACGTCACCGGGCGCGCCGAGCGGCAGGACGATGGCCGGCCCGAGCGACATGTGCTCCCGGGCCGCCCCGGCCACCCGCTCGTCGTGGACGAAGTCATCCACGACGACCGCCTCACCCGAGGACAGCACCTGCCCGGATACCGAGGCACTGACCGGCAGCACCAGCCCCAGGGCGTCCGGCGCGCCTGTCCCGGCCGCGTGCTGGATGACCAGTTGCTGCCGGTCCGGAGTGGGCAGCGCCAGCGCGATCAGGTCCGCGCCGGACATTTCCAGCGCCTGCTGCGTGACCAGGGCCAGCACCTCATCGGGGGCGGCGCCAGATAGCAGCCTCCTGGTCACCTCGCTGCTGGCGCGCAGCCAGCGCTGCTGGCGGCGGGCCTCCTCATACAGCCTGGCGTTGTCGATCGCCACCCCGGCCGCGGCGGCCAGGGCGACGAGCAGCGCCTGGTCCTCCTCGTCGAACTCGGCGCCGCCCTCCTTCTCGGTCAGGTACAGGCCGCCGTACACCTGGTCCCGGACCCGTACCGGGACGCCCAGGAAGCTGCGCATCGGCGGATGCCCGGGCGGGAAGCCGCCCGACTCGGGGCTGGCTGAGATGTCCGGCAGCCGCAGCGGGCGCGGGTCGGTGATCAGCGCGCCGAGCAGGCCCCGGCCCTCGGGCCAGTGATGAATCGCCGCGATCTGGTCGTCAGCCAGGCCAACGGGGACGAACTCGACCAGGCGGCCACCCTCGCCGACGATCCCGAGCGCGCCGTAACGGGCCCGGACCAGCGTGATCGCCGCCCCGACAATCTGCTTGAGCACCGCCTCCTGGTCCAGGTTGGTGCCGACCGCGACGACGGCCTCCAGCAGCGTGTAGACCCGGTCCCGGGTGGCCAGCACGGTCTGCAGCCGGGCCTGGAGCTCGGTGAGCAGATCATCGAGACGCAGTTGCGGCAAGGCCGGGTGCGGATCCTTCGGCTCCACCAGGTTCTCCCGGGACATACATTGGATTCGCGTAATCTCTGAACCAACGGTATCGCCTGGCCGTTGCGGCGTCTGTGGTGCCTCGGCGATCCTCGCCTCGTGATCTGCCAGGGGAAACTCTCCGGGAGAGTGCAAGAAAGGCCTCCTGGATAAGTGCGCTCGGGACAGGAAAGCCGGGGTGCGGTTCGGTGCGGTCCGGCCAGAGGTGATGATGGTGAGCGTGACGCGGACGCTCAAGCGCTTGGTCGCAGCGCTTGCCCGCCGGATGGGTGTGGACGCCAACCCGCTCCGCCGGGGCTGCGACCGGGCCGAGGCCTGGGTGCGGCTCGCGCTCGTGCTGGCCTTCCTGATCGCCAGCCCGCTGGCCGCCATCGGCCTGGGCCATCTGACCAATGACGCGTCGGTCCGGGCGGCGCGGGCCGAGCGGGCGAGCGAACATCTGACCCCGGCGGTGCTGCTGCACCGGGTCTCACGGAGTTCTGACGTCCCGCTGTACAGCGCGTCGCAACTGGCCTGGGCGCAGGCCAAGTGGACGGCCCCGGACGGGCGGCAGCGCGCCGGCGAGATACCCGCCCCCGTGGGCAGCCGCGCAGGCCGCTCGGTGCCGATCTGGGTCAACAACAGTGGCCAGCTGGTCTACCCGCCGATTGGGCAAGGGCAGATCGCGAGCCGGGTCATCGCCGTCGCCGCGCTCACCCCGGCGGTTCTGGCCGTCATCCTGCTGGGGGTTTCCTGGTTGGTCAGACGGCTGCTGGATCGCCGGCGGATGACCGGCTGGGCCACGGAATGGTCGGCCGTCGAGCCGCTGTGGACCAAGCGGACGCACTGACGACCGCCGTCGGGATCTCTCAGCGACGCACCGGGATCCGGGGCTGGCGGCCGTTCTTCGTGCCTTAACGGAACTTACCGGACCCTTATCCAAAGTACTCAATTCCGGCATATCGGTCGCCCATTCCGCTCCGGGAGAAGGGACGCCGCCTGCGGCCAGCCCCGTGCGGACTGGGCACCGTGATCCCGGGCCCGCCCAGCGGCCCGGCGGCGGGACGTGTTGACTGCGGTCGCCGCCGTGACCATAATTCCATGGCGCGCCCGCCCCGGCGGGACGCGCCTCATGGACGTAGCCCAGCAGCGCGGCTACCTCTGTCACGCGTGACAGCGGGAGTAGAGCCGTGCTCGCACATGAACCGGACGAAAGCCCGGCGGTACCAGCCGGGCCCCCGGGCGGGGCCGCCTGGGAGACCACCCCGGATCGCGAAGTGCTGGACGCCGCCCGGTTCCGGCTTTCCACCCGGGACGGGAGCCCCGTCGCCGATCCATCGCTCGCGCGAACACTAGACGATGTCCGGGCCGTGGCCGGAGTCCGCCTGGCCGCCCGTTACGGAGCCCAGCCAGCCCCCGGGCCGCTGGACCTCGGGGCCAGCCTGGTCCTCCTCGGCAACTTGCGCCTCTACCTCGACGCGGTCGAAGCCGACCTGCTCGACGCCGCCACCCACCTGGGCATGAGCTGGGATCTGATCGCGGCGATCCTCGGCGTCCCGGCCGACGACGCCCGGAACCGGCTGCGCGAATTGCGCGCCCAGCCCGCTCCCCAGTAGCCGCCGCCGGGTCATGACGCCCGCAGGGGCAGCGTCATGCCCCCCCGGCCCGCCGGAGGCGCAGGGTTTCCGGGAGGTCGCCCCGGTTTGAACCCGGCTTCCGGAGGCAGATAACAGCGGGCACGCCGCAGCTAGCGGTGCACGGTGCCTGGCCGCCCCGGCCAGCGGGACAGAGGAACGTGCGCAGTGGAGCGAGACATGCCGCCAGCGCCGGCCGGCGAGCGGTATGAGGATCTCATCGAGGTCTTCACGGTACTGAGCCGGACGCTGGCCGAGGACGAATCAGTTCACGACACGTTGCAGAGCATTCTCGCGCTGGCCCTGCGGCTGGTCCCGGGGTGCAGCGCGGCGAGCGTGACCGTGCTGGACGAGCAGGGCACGCCGGGCACGATCGCGGCCACCGACGACGACACCCGCGAGCTGGACCGCCGGCAGTACCTCCTGCAGGACGGCCCCTGCCTGGACGCCGCCCGGCGGCAGCAGGTGAACCGGTGGGGCCTGCTCCAGGCGGAGCAGCGGTGGCCGGACTTCACCAGCCTGGCCAAGGAGCTGGGGCTGCGCAGCTACCTCGCCGCCGGCCTCGGCCTGGGTGACCAGCGGCTCGGGGCCCTGAACCTGAGCAGCCGCGACACCGATGGCTTCAGCCAGCTCGACGAGGGGCTGGTCTCGCTGTTCATCGCACCCGCCGCGGCTGCCATCGTGACCATGTCCCGTTACGCGCGGGCCCGCGACCTGGCCGACCAGCTCAACCAGGCGCTGCGGTCCCGGGCGGTGATCGACCAGGCCATCGGGATCATCATGGCGGAGTCGAAGGTCAGTGCGGAGCGGGCCTTCGCCGTGCTCAGCCGGGCCTCGAACAACCGGCGGATGAAGCTCCGGGATCTGGCCACCGAGATCGTCACCCGGGTCAGCGGCCAGGCGCCGGCCGAGTACGCGGGCGACTCACAACCCTGATCCCGCTCCGCGGGCCAGCCTGAGCAACGTACAATACGGACGACCACAGGCCCCTCGCAGCATCCCGAGCAGGGCGGCGGCAGGAGGCTGATGAACCAGGACACGGTTCAGCTGGACTCGGCGCGGGTGGGCGCGGTCCTTCCCGGCCGGGACACGCTCCAGCGCCCAGGGATCGCTCCGGCGGACCTGGAGCCCGCGGAAGCCGGATTGGCGGTCCTGCTCGAGGCCTGGCAGCGCGTCATCGAGGAACTCGGCGCGATGCTCCCGCCCGCCCAGGTCCGGGCCCTGCTCGTCATCGACGCCGCAGACGGCCTGAACATCACCGGCCTGGCGCGCCTGCTGGGCGCTTCCCCGTCGGCGACCAGCCGGCTCTGCGACCGCCTGGTCGCGGCCGGTCTCGTGGCCCGCGTGCCCGCCGTGGCCAGCCGCCGGGAGATCCTGCTGCAGCTGACCGGGTCCGGCCAGCGGCTCGCGGCCTGGATCGGGGACCAGCGGCGGATGGCGCTGATCCAGGTGATGGAGGCGATCAGCCCCGGCGGCCGCGCGGACCTGGCCCGCGGGCTCAGCGAACTGCTCCCGCGTTAGCGGCCCGGCCGCCCGGGACGGCCGGGCGGCCCGGGGCGGCCGGGCCGCGCTTCTCCCCAGTACCGCTGCCCGTCCGGTGAGCTGGCCGCTGCGGTGACCGGGGCGCCCGGGAGGACCTTGGCCTCTACCTGCCGGGCCTGGACCGGGGCAGGGTGACCGGCAGGGGCGGCCAGGTGACCGGCAAAGGGGCGGCCGGGCCATCAGAGGCCGTACGGGAGGTGCGATGAGCATGACGGACACGCGGAGGCTGGAAGCCCTGCCCCGGGAGGAGTCGCTCCGGCTGCTGCGCAGCGTCTCGGTAGGCCGGCTGGTCTTCACCCATCTGGCGCTCCCCGCCATCCGGCCAGTCAGCCACGTGGTGGACGGCGACCAGGTGGTCATCCGGGCCTACCTGGGGACCACGATCAATATCGCGGTGGGTGACAACAGCGGCATGGTGGTCGCCTACGAGGCTGACCTGATCGACCCGGACACCCACCTCGGCTGGACCGTGATCATCGTGGGCCGGGCCAGCCGCCTCGCGGACGGACTCGAGGCCGACCGCTTCCGGCGGCTCCTCCAGCCCTGGGTGGCGGGCGGCCCCGACGACGTCATCGCGATCCGGGCGGACATGGTGGACGGCTTCCGGCTGGTCGCCTAGGTGCGCAGCTGGCCTATCCCTGCGCGGCCGCCCACATCCGCTGGTACAGGCCCCCCGCCTCGAGCAGGGCCTGGTGCGTGCCCCGCTCGGCGACCCGGCCGCCGTCCAGCACGACGATCTCGTCCACCTGGTCCAGCCCGTCCATCTCGTGCGTGATGAGCAGCGTCGCCCGGCCGCGGGTGGTGCCCCGCGCGGTCGCGGCCAGCAGGTCCGCGGTCAGCGCGCGCCGGTTGTCCGGGTCCAGGTGCGCGGTGGGCTCGTCCAGGATCAGCAGCGCCGGGTCGGCCAGCAGCGCCCGGGCCAGCGCGATCCGCTGCCGCTCGCCGCCCGAGACGGCGGTGCCCCGCGCTCCGACCGGGGTATCCCAGCCCCGCGGCAGCGAAGAGATCCAGGCCAGCAGGCGGGCCTGCCCGGCCGCCTCCGCCAGCTCGTCCTCGCTGGCCTCCGGCCGGGCCAGCCGGATGTTCCCGGCGATGGTCGTGTCGAACAGGTGGGGATCCTGGGCGCAGCCGGTGATCATGGTGCGGACCTCATCAGGGTCGTAACCGGCCAGGTCGGCGCCGCCCAGGGTGGCCGAGCCGCCCGCCAGGTCGCAGAACCGCAGCAGCAGGGCGGCCACCGTGGACTTGCCGGCTCCGCTCGGGCCGACCAGCGCGACCCGGCGGCCAGCGTCCAGGTCGAGATCCACGCCGTCGAGGGCCAGCGGCCCGTCCGGCTCATACCGCACCTGGACGCCGCGCAGCCGGACCCGGAGCGGCCCGTCCGGCAAGGGCCGGGGCGCGGCCGGTCCGGGCACCGGGTCGGGCGCGTCCAGCACGGCGCCCACCCGGGCCGCACTGGACCGGGCATGCCCCAGCGCCAGGGCCGCCGCGGGCAGCAAGGTCACCGCCTCGAAGGCGGCCAGGGCGGTGAGCGTGATCACGGCCAGCGGCACCCGGCTCATCGCGCCCGCGCCGACCGCGGCCACGCCCAGCACGAGCACTCCCCACAGGGTCAGGCCGGCCACGGCCTGGGACAGCCCGCTGCCCAGCGCGGCACCGGCGGCTGACATCCGCGCCAGCCGGGTCAGCTCCTGGTCGGCCTGGTCGGACCGGGCCAGCGCGGCGTCCTGGGCGCCGAACGCGTGCAGGTCCGCGGCGCCGGCCAGCAGGTCGGTCACCCGGGCGCTCAGCGCGCCACGGGCGGGCGCGGTCCGCCGCGCCGCGCGCCGGCCCCGGGCCGCGGCCAGCCAGGACACGCCCAGCCCGGCCACCAGCAGCCCGGCAGCCAGCACCGCGCCCGCCGGGGCCAGGATGGCCAGGCAGGCGGCGGCCGCGCCCGCACCGACACCGAACGCGGTGAGCGGCGGGACGATACCGCGGATGAACAGGTCCTGGGTGGCGTCCACGTCGCTGACCAGCCGGGCCAGCAGGTCACCGGACCGGAACTCGCGCAGCCCGGCCGGGGCCAGCCGCTCCAGCCGCTGGTAGACGCGGACCCGCACGTCGGCCAGCACCCGGAAGGCCGCGTCGTGCGAGGCGAGGCGCTCGCCGTAACGGAACACCCCCCGGCCCACGGACAGGGCGCGCACCGCGACCACGGCCACCGAGATGGCCACGATGTTGGGATGCTCCGCGGCCCGGGCCAGCAGGAAACCGGACGTCGCGAGCAGCGCCACGGCGCATCCGGTGGAGGCCGCACCCGCCAGCACCGCCAGCACCAGCTGGCCGCGCAGCGGCCGGGCCATCCGCAGCAGGCGCAGCAGCGGGTGCGCGGCCCGCGGCCCGGTACCCCGGTGCGCGGCCCGGGCCGGGACACCCCCGCTCGCGGCCGGCGACGGGGCCGCCGGGTGCGCGGTCACGAGGTGGCCGCCAGCGGGCGCCCGCCGGGCATTGTGCCGAAGCAGCCGGCGGCGAGCACGAGCCGTCCCTGGTCCAGGGTCACGGTCCGGTCGGCGCCGCCCGCCCAGCCCCGGCCGTGGGTGATCAGGATCACGGTCCGCCCGGCCATCAGCTGCTCGATAGTGCTGGTGATCATCCGGGCGGTGATCGGGTCCAGGTGCGCCGCGGGCTCGTCGAGCAGCAGCAGCGGCGCGTCCTGGAGGAACGCACGGGCCAGCGCGATCCGCTGCCGCTGGCCCGCGGACAGCCGCGACCCGCGCTCACCCAGCGGGGTGCGGTAGCCGCCGGGCAGCGACCCGATGAACTCCGCCGCGCCCGCGAGGGTGGCCGCGTGGTCGATGTCAGCCGGGGACGCGTCCGGGCGCCCCAGGGCGATGTTGCTGGCCACGGTGCCGTCGAACAGGTACGGGTGCTGGGGCACCCAGGCGATCTGGCGGCGCCAGGCGGCCAGGTCGAGGCCGGCGAGGTCGGTGCCCGGCCCTCCGGCCGGCCCGGCTTCGATCCGCCCGGCGGTCGGCGCGGCGAACCGCAGCAGCAGGGCCAGCAGGGAGCTTTTGCCCGCCCCGCTCGGGCCGGTCACCGCGATGCGCTCACCAGGCCGGATGCCGAGGGACACCCGGTCCAGCGCCGGTGCGTCCCGGCCTGGGTACACCAGCGAGGTTCCGTTGAGGAAGATAATGTCGCGGCGGAGGTCGGCCTGAGCGGGCGGGCCGGACCCCAGCCCGCGCCCGGCCGGCGGAGCCATGCTGGTCTTGAGCGGGGCCTCCGGGAGCGGGGTGTCGAGGATCTCGCAGGCGCGGCCGGCCGCCGTCACCCCCTCCATGCTGGCGTGGAACTGCAGGCCGACCGCGCGCAGCGGCAGGTACGCCTCGGGGGTGAGCAGCAGGACCAGCAGCGCGGTCTGGTAGGGCATATGCCCGGCCAGCAGCCGCAGTCCTACCTCGACCGCCACCAGCGCGGTCGCGATCGCCGCGGAGAGCTCCAGCACCAGGGCGGACAGGAACGCCACCCGCAGCGTGCGCATGGTCGCGTGCCGGTGGGCGTCGGTGACCTCGCGGATCACCGCGGTCTGGGCCTGGGCCCGGCCGAACAGCTTGAGCGTGGGCAGTCCCTCGACCACGTCCAGGAAGTGCCCGCCAAGGTGGGCCAGCAGCTGCCACTGCCGCTCGGTCTGGGCCCGGGTCTGCAGGCCGATCAGCACCGCGAAGACCGGGATGATCGGCAGCGTGACCGCGATCACCAGCGCGGAGATCCAGTCGGCTAGCCCCACCCGGACCAGCACCGCGACCGGCACCAGGAACGCCAGCACCAGCTGCGGGAGGAACCGGGCGAAGTACGAGTCGAGTGCGTCCAGGCCCTTGGTGGACACGGTGGTGATCTCCCCGGTCCGCTGGCCGCCGATCCAGGCCGGTCCCAGCCGCAGTACGTGCGCGGTGAGCTTGCGGCGCAGCTGCGACTTGACCGCCGCGGCGGCGCGCAGCGCGGCCAGTTCCCCGCCGTAGGCGGCGACCGCGCGGGCGGCCAGCACGGCGAGCAGCACGCCCAGCGTGCCGCCCAGGGCGGCCACGCCGATCCCGGCCGCGGGGGCAGCCAGGGCCCGGGCCAGCAGGCCGGCCTGGGCCAGGATCAGCGCGGTGGTGGCCAGCCCGAGCAGGACGGTGAGCACCAGGTAGCCGCGGGCGGCGGCCGCGTGCCGCAGCAGCCGCGGATCGACCGGCCTCATGGGCCGCTGGGAGCGTACGTCACCGGTCCTCCTGGCCCCGGGCCACGATGTTGGCGAAGGCCTGCCCTCACAGTAACCCGGGCGGCCGGGAACTCCTGGGACGGCCCGCTCCCGCCACGCCGTCACCGTCCGTAACGGAAGACCCGCCGTCCTTTACCGCCCGAAGCCCAGCCGGATGGCTGGTTTCTCGCGCGGCCGGGGACGGAGGCCGCCCCGCATGGAATGACGGACGGTCCGCTGGGTAGTGGTGGCCCTCATGCGGCCGACCACCGAGCTGATAGGCCGGTATCACCTGCAGGAACTCATCGCGGCCGGCGGGATGGGCGAAGTCTGGCGGGCCACGGACGAGTCGCTGGGCCGCCCGGTGGCTGTGAAGCTGCTCCGCCCGGAATACTCCCGGGATGAGCTCACCCTGCTCAGATTCCGCGCCGAAGCCCGGCACACGGGGCTGCTGAACCATCCCGGCATCGCCCAGGTCTACGACTACCAGGACGCGACCCCCGAGCGCCCGGCCTACCTGGTGATGGAGCTGGTCAGCGGGCCGTCCCTGGCCACCGTGCTGGCGGACGGGACGCTGGGTCCCCGGCGCACCGCGGACGTGCTGGCCCAGGCGGCCGCGGCCCTGCACGCCGCCCACACCGCCGGGGTGCTGCACCGCGACATCAAGCCCGGCAACCTGCTGATCTGCCACGACGGCCAGGTCAAGGTGACCGACTTCGGCATCGCCCAGTCGTCGGAGACCGGGCACTTCACCCGGACCGGCACGCTCCTCGGCACCACCGGCTACCTCGCGCCCGAACGGGTGGCCGGCCAGCGGGCCAGCGTGGCCAGTGACCTGTACGCGCTGGGCATCGTCGGCTTCGAGTGCCTGACCGGGCAGCCGCCCTTCCGCGGCGAACCGCTGCAGGTCGCCCTGGCCCACCGCGATCAGGACTTGCCTGCGCTCCCGCCCTGGTGCCTGGACGAGCCGGGCGGGGCCGACCTGGCCGCACTGATCGCCAGCCTGACGGCCAAGAATCCCGCAGGCCGCCCGGCCTCGGCGGCGTTGGTCGAGACGCGGGCGCGCCGTATCCACGACCGCCCGGCGGGCCGGGGGGACCATCCCGCCCCCACCGCGCCGGACCGTGCCGCCCCGGCCGGACCGGTCCTTCCCGCCCCCGCCAGTCCAGGGAGTCCTGCCCTGGCCGGGGCGGAAGGTCCCGCATTCACCAGCCCGGGCGCCCCTGTCCCCGCGCGTCCGTCCGCCGGAGACCACCACGGACGACCGGATGCCCCGCGCCGCCGCCGGCTGGCCGCCGCCGGGCTGGCCAGCGGGATCCTCGCCGCAGGCCTGCTCGGCTGGCTGCTGGCGACGGTCCGGGCTGATCCGGCCCAGCCCGGCAGCACGCCTGCGACGCATCAGGCGTCCACGCCGGCCCGGTCCGCCGCGCCGGCGGGGACGGTCACCATCAGCCGGGACCTGATGGGCCGGCCGGTCAGCGTGGTGCGGCGCGAACTGCGCGGCCGCGGCCTGGTAGTCCAGGTGCGGCTGCGGCCGGATCGGCAGGCCCCCCCGGGGTCGGTGCTGGGGATCTATCCCACCGGCCAGATCGCGGCCGGGAGCGTGGTGCTGCTGACCGCCGCGACCCGGCCCGCGCCCTCCGCTCCCCCGGCATCTGCCGGCCCGGCGCCTTCGCACAGCGCCCCCACGGGAGGCGGGGGGGACGTCTCCCCCGGGCGCAAGAAGCATGGCAAGGGACCGCCGCCCGGGCACAGCTGACCCGCCAGGGACCGCCGCCCGGGCACAGCTGACCCGCCCCGGACCGCGGGGTCACCCCGCAATCCGCCGGCCGCGTCGTGGCACCAGCGCAGGGGCTGAGCGATGATGGAGCTGCGCACGCTGCCCGGCAGTGAACGGCGCTCTCACGCACGGCGCTTGCGAAACAGCTTCCGAAACAAGGGCGCTTCCGAAAACAGGAGAAAGAGTTGACCGCGCTCTCCGAAGCAGGGTGCTCGTATGCCCTGCTGGCGGACGGCACCACGATCACCATCCGGCCCGCCCGCCCCGGCGACTACGAGGCCGTCAAGCGCCTGCACGAGGCCATGTCGCCGGACAACCTCTACCTGCGCTTCTTCAGCATGAGCCGGCAGGCCGCCGAGCAGGAGGCGCGGCGGGTGTCCCGGCCGGATGGGCCGGCCCACGGCGCGCTGCTCGGCTTCCTGGGCGACGAGCTGGCCGGGGTGGCCAGCTACGAGGCGGCGGCCGATCCGGAAAGCGCGGAGGTCGCGTTCGCGGTGGCGGACCGGATGCACGGCCGCGGCGTGGCCACGCTGCTGCTCGAGCACCTGGTCTCGCTGGCCCGGGAGCGCGGGGTGCGGGTGTTCACCGCCTCGACGCTGCCGGAGAACGCCGCCATGCTGCGCGTGTTCGCCGACGCCGGCCTGACCGTGACCCGGCGGCTGGCTGACGGGGTCGTCGAGCTGAGCATGCCGATCCCGCGCAGCGCCGCGCTCGGCGAGCGCAGCCCGTACCTGGATGCGGTCGCCGGCCGGGAGCAGCGGGCCGATGTGGCCAGCCTGGAGCCGCTGTTCGCGCCGCGCTCGGTCGCGGTGGCCGGCGCGAGCCACCGGCCCGGATCGATCGGCCGGGCCATCCTGCTCAACATCCGCGACGCGGGGTTCGCGGGCACCCTGTACGCGGTGAACCCGCACGCCGCTGACATCGAGGGCATCCCCAGCGTCCCGGCCCCGGCCGCGCTGCCCGAGGCGCCCGACCTGGCCGTGGTGACCGTGCCCGCCGGCGCCGTGCTGGACGTGGCCGACGACTGCGGCCGCCGCGGGGCCAGGTCGCTGGTGGTGATCACCTCCGGGCTGGCCTCGGCCCAGTCCGCCGGCCTGCTGGACATCTGCCGCCGCTGGGGCATGCGACTCGTCGGCCCGAACTGCTTCGGGGTGGCCGTGCCGGGCCTCGGGCTGGACGCCACGTTCGCCGCGCACCATCCCGCGCCGGGGTCGGCGGGCCTGGTCGTCCAGTCCGGCGGCCTGGGCGTGGCCCTGCTCGGGCACTTGTCGCGGCTGGGCATCGGCATCTCCTCGTTCGCGTCCGTCGGCGACAAGCTCGACGTGTCCGGCAACGACATGCTCCAGTGGTGGGCGCAGGACGGCACCACCCGGCTCGGGGTGCTGTACCTGGAGTCGTTCGGGAACCCGCGCAAGTTTGCCCGCACCGCGGCCCGGGTCAGCGCCACCATGCCGGTGCTCACCGTGCACGCCGGGCGGTCGGCGCCGGGCCAGCGCGCGGCGGCGTCGCACACCGCCGCGGCCGCCGCGCCGCTCATCACCCGGCAGGCCCTGTTCGAGCAGGCCGGCATCATCGCCACCACCAGCTTCGGTGAACTGCTGGAGGCGGCTGTGCTGCTCGCCTCCCAGCCGGTACCCGCCGGCGGCCGGGTCGCCATCATCTCCAACGCGGGCGGTGCGGGCGTGCTCACCGCGGACGCGTGCGTCGAGGCCGGCCTCTCGGTCGCCACGCCCAGTCACGCCGCCCAGGCCGGGCTGGCCGGGATCCTGCCGCCGGGCGCGGCGCTCGACGGCCCGGTGGACACCACCGCGGCGGTGAGTGCCGAGGCGTTCGGCGCCGCCCTGGCCACCGTGGCCGGCGATCCCGGGGTGGACGCGGTCATCGCCCTGGCCGTCCCGACCGCGGTGGCCGACCTGATCCCGGCGCTGTGCGCGGCCCGGCTGCCGGTCCCGCTGGCCGCGGTCATGCTGGACCAGCCCGAGGCGGTCCAGGTGCTCCGCGGCGCCGGGGGGAAGGACCCGGACGTCCCCGGCGGCTCGGTGATCCCCGGCGGCCAGGCCGTCCCCGCGGGCCCGGGGATCCCCGCGGGCCCGGGGATCCCCGCATACGCGTACCCGGAGAGCGCCGCCCGGGCCCTCGCCCGGGCCGCGCGGTACGGGTCGTGGCGCTCCCGGCCGGTGGACTCGGTCCCGGAACTCGGCGGCATCCGGACCGCCGAGGCGCGGGCCCTGATCGCCTCGTTCCTGGACCGGATGCCGGGCGGCGGCTGGCTGCCGGCGGACGAGGCGGACCGGCTGCTGCGCTGCTATCAGCTGCCGATGGTGGCATCGCGGCTGGCGGTCACCGCCGGCGAGGCGGCGGCCGCCGCCGCGGAGCTGGGCGGCCCGGTGGCGCTCAAGGCGGAGGTGCCGGGGCTGGTGCACAAGACCGAGGCCGGGGCGGTGCTGCTCGGCCTGCCCGGCCCGGACGCCGCCCGCACCGGGTTCACGAGCCTGGCCGAGAGGTTCGCGGGGAAGTTCTCCGGAGCGCTCGTCCAGCCCATGATCGCCGGAGGCACCGAGGTCATCATCGGGGTCGTGCAGGAGCCGGTCTTCGGCCCGCTGGTCGTGTTCGGCCTGGGCGGGGTGGCGACCGAGGTCCTCGGCGATCACGCCGCGCGGCTGGCCCCGCTGACCGGCGCCGACGCCGACGACCTGATCCACTCGCTCCGGGCCGCGCCGCTGCTGCTCGGCCACCGCGGGCAGCCCCCGGCCGACGTGGCCGCGCTGCGCGACGCCCTGCTGCGGATCTCCCGGCTCGCCGATGACCTGCCCCAGGTCGCGGAGCTGGACCTCAACCCGGTGATCGCCCGGCCCGACGGGGTCACCGCGGTGGACGCCCGGATCCGGGTCACCAGCCACGGCTCCGCCGACCCGTTCCTGCGCCAGCTCCCCGTCCGCCAGCGCCCCTGATCCGCCGCGGCCCCGATATCTGTTCGGATCACCCCCCAAAATCTGGGGGCACAACGCAACAGATAACGGTCCGCCCGCGCGACGGCCGCCCGGGCTGGCCTCGCGGGCCCGGCGCCGGGGACAGCCCCCGTAGGCCGTGGTGACGATCACGGGTAGGCCGTGCGGCATACGCGGCGGGGGAGGGTTTTGGCCGGTCGGCCGATCCCCCGCCGGGCCGCTGGTTCCTAGCGTTGGTGGTGCCGGAGTTACCGGCCTCACTGACGGAGGACATAAGGATGATCGAGGTAGAAAACCTCAGCAAGCGGTACGGGGAGCAGCTGGCGGTTGACGGCCTGGGCTTCGTCGTCCAGCCCGGCATCGTGACCGGCTTCCTCGGCCCCAACGGGGCGGGCAAGTCCACCACGATGCGGATGATCGCCGGGCTGGACGAGCCCACCGCCGGGCGGGTCCGGGTCAGTGGCCGGGACTACCGGGCCGCCTCGGCCCCGATGGCCGAACTGGGCATCCTGCTGGAGGCCAAGGCCATGCACACCGGCCGCTCGGCCCGCAACCACCTGCTGGCCCTGGCTTATACCAATGGCGTGAGCCGCCGGCGGGTCGATGAGCTGATCGACATGGTCGGCCTGAGCGACGTGGCCGGCAAGAGGGTCGGCGGGTTCTCCCTGGGGATGGGCCAGCGGCTGGGCATTGCCTCGGCGCTGCTGGGGGATCCCCGGGTCGTGGTCCTCGACGAGCCGGTCAACGGGCTGGACCCGGAAGGGGTGCTCTGGATCCGGAACCTGCTCAAGGGCCTCGCCGCCGAAGGCCGCACGGTGTTCGTGTCGTCGCATCTGATGAGTGAGATGGCGCTGACCGCGACCCGGCTGGTCGTGGTCGGCCGGGGGCGGCTGATCGCGGACACCACGGTTGAGGAGTTCGTGGCCCGCGCCGGGGGTAACGCCGTCACCGTGCGCACCCCCGAGGCCGCCCGGCTGCGCGACCTGCTGCTCGGACCGGACATCAGCGTGACCACCACCGACCAGTCCGGCGTCCTGCACGTCCAGGGCCTGACCGCGGAGCAGATCGGCACCACCGCGTGGCAGGCCCGCCTGCCCGTCTTCGAACTGACCACCCAGCACGCCTCGCTGGAGGAGGCCTTCATGAAGCTCACCGACGATTCCGTGGATTTCCGTTCGCACGAGGGTGCGCACGAGGGTTCGTACGAGGCCGCTGAGGCGGTGGCCGCCCGATGAGCGCCGTCCTGACCCCCGCCGCCCCGGCTGCTGCAACTACCCCGGCCGGCCCGCTGAAGGTCACCCAGGGGCGCGTGGTGCGCTCGGAGTGGATGAAGTTCCGCTCGCTGCGGTCCACCCTCTACACGCTGCTGGCCGCCGTCGTCCTGACCATCGGGATCGGCGCGCTGTTCTCGGCCCTGACCGCCAGCCAGTACCACACGTTCAGCGCGGCCGATAAGGCCGCCTTCGACCCGGTCAGCACCAGCCTGACCGGCATCAGTTTCGCCGTGGTCGCCTTCGGGGTGCTGGGCGTCCTCCTGATGAGCGGTGAGTACAGCACCGGCATGATCCGGTCCTCCCTCACCGCGGTCCCGCGCCGCCTGCCGGTCCTGTGGGCCAAGCTGGCCGTCTTCGCGGGCGCGATCTTCTCGGTCTCGCTCGTGACCAGCTTCATCTCGTTCTTCGCCGGGCAGGCCCTGCTGGGCAGTCAGCACCTCAGCGTGGCCATCACCGCGCCCGACGCCCTGCGCTCCGTCATCGGGGCCGCCCTGTACGTGACCGTGGCGGGCATGATCGGTGTCGCCCTGGGCGCACTGTTCCGCAACACCGCCGCCGGGATCTCGACCTTCGCCGCGGCGTTCTTCGTCATCCCGCCGCTGACCGGGCTGCTGCCCGCCTCGATCAGTGCCCACGTGAGCCAGTACCTGCCCTCCAACGCGGGCGGGGTGCTGTGGGGCGGGGTGCACGGGGTGGCGAACCCGCTGTCCCCCTGGACAGGATTCGCGGTGCTGTGCGGGTACGCCGTGATCCTCATCGCCGGGGCCGCGTGGCGGCTGAGGCGCGCGGACGCCTGATCCCGGGGACAATGCCCAGCATGAGGATGTTCCGGCCTGCCGGATACCCAGTGCGCCGCTCAGCGGGGCGCTGGGTATTCGACGTGCTGGTCACCCTGGTGGCCGCGGTATCAGCGGGTCCGTCCACGGTCCACGACAACCCTCATGCGCAGATCGCGGTGACCCTCGTGCTGGGCCTGTCCGCCCTGCCGCTCCTGGTCCGCCGGATCTGGCCGGTCCCGGTGTTCGGCGTGGTGCTGGTCCTGAACGCCGTGACCGGGCTCTGGGGGCATGTCCACGCGGTCAACGGCCTGGCCCTGATCATCGCCCTGTACACCGTGGCCGCGATGCGGCCGCGCCGGGACGCCCTGGTGTGTGCCGGCCTGCTCGAGCTGACCGGGGTGATCGGGCTGCTGCTGTTCGCAGGCGGCGGCTGGTGGTACGACGCGATCTTCGTTTCCGGAATGGTCGCCGCCGCCCTCGGGCTGGGCCTGTACTGGGCTACCCGCCGGGCCTACCTCGCCGAACTGCACGATCGCGCCGAGCGGCTGGAGCGCGAGCGGGATCAGCAGGGCGCCCTCGCCGCGGCCGCCGAGCGCGCCCGGATCGCCCGGGAGATGCACGACATCGTCGCCCACCACCTCACCGTCATGGTCACCCTGAGCGACGCGGCGGTCGCCGCGTCGCCCGCCTCGCCGGAGCGGGCCACCGAGGTCATGCGCAGCGTCTCGGCCACCGGGCGGCGGGCGCTGGCCGATACCCGCCGGCTGCTCGGTGTCCTGCGCCAGCGTCCCGGCCAGGACTCTGGCGAGAACCTTCAGCCCGTCCCTGATCTCGCCCAGCTCGACTCGCTCATCGAGCAGGTCCGGTCGGCGGGGCTGGACACCACGCTGGAGATCCACGGGGCCGCGCCGGACGTGCCGGCCGGGGTGCAGCTCACCGTCTACCGGCTCGTGCAGGAGGCCCTGACCAACACCCTCAAGCACGGCGGGGCGGGGGCCCGGGCCGCCGTGCGGCTGGAGTACCTGCCCGGCGAGCTCCGGGTTGACATCGACGATGACGGGGCCGGCGCCGCCGCCCCGGCCACCGCGAGCGTCGGCAGCGGCCTGGTCGGCATGCAGGAGCGGGTCCACGCTTATGGTGGCGACGTGCAGGCCGGACCCCGCCAGCCCGGCGGCTGGAAGGTCTCGGCGCGCCTGCACCTGGACGCCGGCGACACCGGCGGGGGGGATGCCGCATGATCCGGGTCCTGCTCGTTGACGATCAGTCCCTGCTCCGCATGGGCTTCCGGCTCATCCTGGAAGCCGAGCCGGACATCGAGGTAGCCGGTGAAGCCGGGGACGGGGCGACCGGGGTCGCCATGGCGTCCGCCCTGCACCCCGACGTCGTGCTGATGGATGTCCGCATGCCCGGCATGGACGGGATCGCGGCGACCGCCTCCATCACCGCCGCGGGCGCCAGCCGGGTCCTGATCCTGACCACGTTCGACCTGGACCAGTACGTGTTCGCGGGGCTCAAGGCCGGCGCCAGCGGGTTCCTCCTCAAAGACGCCCCGCCCGCCGAGCTGCTCTCGGCCGTCCGGACGGTCGCCGCGGGTGACGCGGTCCTGGCTCCCTCAGCGACGCGGCGGCTCATCGACCAGTTCGCTCCCCTGCTGCCCGATCCGGGCCGGCAGCATGACCAGGATGCCCTGCTCAGCCAGCTCACCGACCGGGAGCGCACCGTCTTCGCCGAGCTCGCCGCGGGCCGGTCCAACCGGGAGATCGCCGCGGCCCTGCACCTGTCTGAGGGCACGGTCAAGATTCACGTCGGGCGGATACTCGCCAAGCTCGACCTCCGCGACCGGATCCAGGCCGTCGTGCTGGCCTACGAATCCGGCCTGATCACGCCGGGCGGCTGAGCGGCTCACCCCGGTGCCGGAAGGCCCGCGGGCGCAGGCCGTGGCCGACCGCGTGGCCCAGGTCCGGCGGGGGCACGGCCACCACGGGGATCAGGGTGGCGCCGCTATCGCGCGCCACTCCCGCGGCGTAGCGCAGGGCCTGCAGGCTGCCGGGTGAACCGCTGGTGCCGATGATGTCCGGCGAGCGCCGTGCACAGGGGACTCCTTCACGAACGGGGATCGGCCGTGATCCAGCTAACCGCGCGGATCCCGGCCCGGGCCGGTTCCTGACACCTCCCTAACGGGCCGGCGCCAGATCCATGCGCGCCGCCAACGTCGCTCCGGCCACCCATCCCACCCAGCGCCCCGCCGCCCGCCCCTTCGCTGTTGACAGTCACTCAAAATTGAGAGTAGCTTTTATTTGAAGCAAGCTATCAGCCCAATAACGATCTTATCCAGGTGGTGCCTCATGAGTGCAGATGCCGTCCGCACCGCAACCCCGCGGTCGCGGCGAGGGCGCGGTTCCGAGGCCGGCCGGTGGTGGGCGCTGATCGCCATCTCGGCCAGCGTGCTGGTCGTGGGCCTCGACCTGACCGTGCTCAACCTGGCGCTGCCGGTCCTGTCCACCCAGCTGCACGCGTCCACTACGGACCTGCAGTGGTTCTCGGCGTCCTACAGCCTGGTGCTGGCCGCGGCCCTGCTGCCCGCCGGGATGCTCGGCGACCGGCTCGGGCGCAAGAAGATGCTGCTGATCGCGCTCGTGGTGTTCGGGGCCAGCTCGGTGGCGTGCGCGCTCGCCGGGTCCCCGGCCGAGCTGATCGCGGGCCGCGCGGCCCTCGGCCTGGGCGCCGCGGTGATCCTCCCCATGTCGATCGCCGTGCTGCCTGTCCTGTTCGCCCCGGAGGAGCAGCCCCGCGCCATCGCGGTGGTAATGGGCGCGACGTTCATCGCCTTCCCGGTCGGCCCGCTGCTGGGCGGCTGGCTGCTGGACACCTTCTGGTGGGGCTCGGTCTTCCTGATCAACGTGCCGGTGGTGGCGATCGCGCTGGTCGCCGTCGCGCTGCTGATGCCCGAATCGCACGGTGCCCGGAGCAGGCGGATCGACATCCCCGGGATCATCCTGTCCAGCCTGGGGCTGGCCGGGGTGACCTACGGCTGCATCAAGGCGGGCCAGGACGGCTGGGGTGACCCGGCCACGCTGGTCACCCTCCTGGCCGGGGCTGCGGTGCTGGCCGTGTTCGTGGCCTGGGAGCGCCGGGCCGGCCTGGCACGGGACGGCCCTGATCCAGCTGGAGCTGTTCCGCTCGGCGGGCTTCACCTGGGGCACGATCCTGACCACGTTCGTCTCGTTCGCGATGTTCGGCATCCTGTTCGCGATGCCGCAGTACTTCCAGGGGGTCCGCGGCCTGGACTCACTCGCCACCGGGCTGCGGATGCTCCCGATGATCGGCGGCATGGTGCTCGGCATGGTCGGCGGCACCCGTCTGCAGACGCCGCGCAAGGGCCCGGATGGCCGCCCCGCGGGTGCTCCCCCGGTCGGCCCCAAGATCCTGGTCGCGGTGGGCTTCGTGGTGATGGCCGCGGGCCTGGCCGTGGGGGCCACGACCAGCGCGGCCAGCGGGACCGCGTTCACCGCGACCTGGTACGCGGTGGCCGGGCTGGGCCTGGGGCTGGCCATGCCGACGGCCATGAACGCCGCGCTGGGCGCGCTGTCCGCGGAGCGGAGCGGATCCGGGTCAGCGCTGATCACCGCGATGCGCCAGGTCGGGGCCACGATCGGGGTCGCGGTACTGGGCACCGTCCTGCTGTCCGCCTACCGCAGCCAGCTCGACCTGGGCGGCCTCCCGGCGGCGGCCGCCGGGGCGGTGCGCACCGGGGTCGCGGGCGGGGTGGGGGTGGCACTGCACCTGCACTCGGCCGCCCTGCTCGACTCGGTGCGCGCCGCGTTCGCGCACGGCCTGGACGTCATGCTGGCCGTGTGCGCGGGCATCGCCGGGCTGAGCGCCCTGCTCGCGCTGATCTTCCTGCCCCGGCGGGCCGGGGCCGGTGCCCGCGGCGCGGACGGGACTGGCGGCCGCGCCGCGGACGGGGCCGGTGCCCGCGCCGCGGACGGGGCGGACGCGGCCGCGGTCACCGGGTCCGTCGCTCCGCTCGCGCCGCCGTCCCCGGGGGTGCAGGATCAGGGTCATGAGCACGCACGACGGTGACCAGCCCGGCCTGCGGGAACGCAAGAAGGCCAAGACGCGTGCTTCCATCCGGGAGCACGCGTTGCGGCTCTTCCGCGAGCAGGGTTACGCGGCCACCCGGGTCGAGCAGATCGCCGAGGCCGCCGAGGTGTCCCCGGCGACGTTCTACCGCTACTTCCCGACCAAGGAAGACGTGGTCCTCCAGGATGATCTCGACGTGCTGACCCTGGACGCGCTGGAGGCGCAGCCGCCCGGGCTGAGCCCGCTGGCCGCGGTGCGGGGTGCCGTGGCCGCCGCCCGGGCCGGGTTCACCGAGGAGGAGCGGCTTCGGTTCCGGCAGACCACGGAAATGACGCTGGCCGTACCGGAAATCCGGGCCCGGGCCCTGGACGAGTTCGCCCGGACCATCGACGACACGGCGGCGGTCCTGGCCAAGCGGAGCGGGCGGGACCCCGAGGACGTCGTGGCGCGCGCGATGGCCGGGGCGATCTTCGGAGTGATCCTGGCCAGCACCCTGCCGGTGCTGGAACGGGGCCAGATCGATCTGGACACCGTCTTCGCCTCGGTTGACGCCGGCCTGGCCCAGCTGGAGGCCGGCTTTCCCGCTCTGACCAGAGCCCCGCTTCACCCGGCCCAGCGGACCCGCGGCCCGGCGGCGCGGCCGCCTCAGCGGACCCCGCGCCCGGCTCCGGGCCCGCCTCCGCGACCCGGCTCAGCGGACCCCGCGCGGGCGGAACTGCACGCTGATCCGCGGCCCGGTGGGCCGGGCCGTCTTGGGCACGGCGTGCTCCCAGGTGCGCTGGCAGCTGCCGCCCATCACCAGCAGGTCCCCGTGGCCGATCTCGTTCCGCAGCGCCGGGCCGCCACCCCGGGGGCGAAGCATCAGGGCCCGCGGCGCGCCCAGGGACAAGATGGCGACCACGGTGTCCTCCGTGGCGCCGCGGCCGATCCGGTCACCGTGCCAGGCGACGCTGTCCCGGCCGTCCCGGTAGAGGCACAGCCCGGCGGTGCATAGCGGTTCCCCCAGATCGGCCCGGTAGTGCCGGTCGAGCGCCTGGCGGGCCGCGACCAGGGCCGGGTCGGGCAGGTCTTCGCCTTCGCCGTAGAAGCAGAGCAGCCGGGGCACATCGACCACCCGGTCGTACATCCGCCGCCGTTCCTCGCGCCACGGCACCATCTCGCGCACGCGGTCGAACAGGACGTCGGCGCCTGCCATCCAGCCAGGCCGGATGTCCAGCCAGGCGCCGTGGTCAAGCATGGTCCGGCGCACCGACGCCCCGAGCGGCCCCGGAGCCGGCTCGTCGCCCAGGTCGAGCAGGGATCCCTGCAAGCCAGTCTCCATACGCCGAGCATACGGCACGAATCAAATAAGTGTTCGACCAGGTCGCTGGCCGCGGCGGCCGGCCGGATCACGGGGACGGCGGGACCCGGCTGAGCCACCGCCCAATAGCGGCACTGGTGTTCGGAATGCGAGCCCGACCGCAGCCAGCACAAGCCCCGAACGCTATTTCGGCCGGCTCACCCGGAAACCGGGTCCCCAGAGCAGCGGGCCATCCGGGCCCCGCGCATTATTCACAGTTTATTGCTGGAAGTAAGCCCCGAGCCCGAAATAATGTTTGAACCGCACTGAAGGAAGGGCGACACGCGAGACGAAGGAGTCCGCCATGCACAGCATCCGCGGTCTTACCCAGGGGAGACGCGGCATTACCGGGTCCCGCCTCCGTAGGCCAATCACCGCCACTTTACTGGCCATTGTGCTGACCACAGCACTATCGGCGTCCGCCGTGGCCAGGACGACCGCCTCGGCCAGCAGCCAGCCGGCCTACCTGAACGCCAGCCTTCCGGTCTCGGCGCGGGTCAGCAACCTGCTCGGCCGGATGACGCTGCCGGAGAAGATCGGCCAGATGGTGCAGATCGAGCAGAGCCAGGTCACCGACAAGACCAGCGCCTGCACCAGCCAGGGCGGGTTCAACCTGCCCAATCCGACCTGTGAGCAGAAGATCCTCGTGGGCGACCACGTCGGTTCCATCCTGGCCGGCGGCTCCGATGTCCCCATCGACACCACCGGGAAGGGTGGCCCAGGTAACACCGGCCTGGACTGGGCGACCGAGTACAACACGATGCAGAGCTACGCGATCAAGCACTCGCGCCTGCACATCCCCGTCATCTTCGGAGTGGACGCCGTCCACGGCTTCGGCCACCCCTGGCAGGCGCCGCTGTTCCCGCAGTCAATCGGGATGGGCGCGACCTGGGATCCCTCAGCCGCCCAGGCGGGTGGCGCGGTCACCGCGAACGCGCTGCGCGCTACTGGCTGGAACTGGGACTTCGCTCCCGTGCAGGACATAGCCCGGGACAACCGCTGGGGACGCTACTACGAGACCTGGGCTGAGGAGCCGGCCCTGGCCGCCGCCCTGGGCGCGGCGAACGTGCGCGGCCTGCAGAGCGGCGGCGCGGGCGGGCTGAAGGTCACCGCCACCGTGAAGCATTTCGCCGGATACTCGGAGTCGATCAACGGCCACGACCGGGTCCAGGCCGAACTGCCGCTCCGCTACCTGCAGGACACGTTCCTGCCGTCCTACGCGGGCGCCGTCAACGCGGGCGCGGGCACGGTCATGGTGAATTCCGGCTCGGTCAACGGGATTCCCGCGACCGCGTCGGGTTACCTGCTGAACACGCTGCTGCGCGGCCGGATGGGCTTCAAGGGCGTGGTGATCAGCGACTACGGTGACGTGCCCGCCCTGGCGACCACCTATCACATGGCTGCCGACCTGGCCGGCGCGGCCGCCCTCGCCATCAACGCGGGCGTCGACATGGCCATGCTGCCGTTCAACGCCGATCAGTGGCAGACCGCTGTCCAGCAGGACGTGGCCAACCACAGCATCTCCGTGGGCCGGATCAACCAGGCCGTGGCGCGGATCCTCACGCTGAAGTTCCAGCTCGGCCTGTTCGACCACCCGACGGTAGACGCCAGCAAGGCCGACGCCGCCGTGACGGCCGGCCGGGATGTCACGCTGAAGGCGGCCCAGGAGTCGATGACGCTGCTGCGCAACCAGAACAACGCGCTGCCGCTGTCGTCGTCCAGCAAGCTGGTCGTCACCGGGCCGAGTGCCGACTCGATGACCAACCAGCTCGGCGGGTGGAGCGTCGCCTGGCAGGGTGTCTTCGGTTCCGGCCACGTGTGCTGCACGGGGCCCGCCGACCAGATCCCGCCGGGCACCACGGTGCTCAAGGGCCTGCAGGCCCAGGACTCGAACGTGACCTATGCGGCCGACCAGGCCACCGCGGTGAAGGACGCCGCGGGGGCGGACGCGGTCGTGGTCGCGGTGGGCGAGAAGGCCTACGCCGAGGGCCTCGGCGACAACCCTTCACCGCAACTGCCACCTGACCAGCAGACGCTGATCAGCGCCCTCGAGGCGACCGGCAAGCCGGTGATCGTCGTGGTCATCGCGGGCCGTCCGCTCGGCCTCGGCCCGGCCGAGAGCGCCAGCGCGGTGCTGATGGCCTACCAGGGCAGCACGGAGGCCGGGACCGCGGTGGCCGACACCATCTTCGGCAAGATCGATCCCAGCGGGAAGCTGCCCGTGACGTGGCCGTCCGACGCGTCCACGACCGGCGCGGACTTCAACACCACCGCACCGTCACCGCTGGGCGACCAGCCGAAGGTGTTCGACCAGCTGCCCTACACCGGCTCGGGCCCGGGCAGCGGCTACAACCCGCTCTACCCGTTCGCCTTCGGGCTGTCCTACACCACGTTCAAGGTCAGCGGGCTGTCCGCGACCAGCAGCGTGTCCCGCCACGGCACGGTGACCGCCCGGTTCACCGTGGCGAACACGGGTTCCAAGGCGGGCACCGACATCGTGCCGGTGTACGTCCACCAGCCGGTCAGCCCGGTGCTGGTCCCGGATCAGCGGCTCGCGGCGTTCACCCGCGTGACGCTGAATGCCGGCCAGTCCAAGACGGTCCAGGTCTCGTTCCCCGTGTCCGTCCTGGCCGTGACGCCTGGTGACATCCAGTCCAACAGCCCGCCAGCTGTCGAACTCGGTGCCTACCAGGTGCAGATCGGCACCCCGGCCACGCTCAACGCTGGCTTCAGCATCCACAGCTGATCCAGCCTGGGCCGCCGGGTCCCAGCTTCCGCCGGCCACTCCCCGGAGTGGCCGGCGGAAGCGCATTCAGGGCACCGGGAGCCTGCCGGGCCGGCGGGGCCCAGCGGGCGGTCCTTCAAATATCTGTTCGAGGGAAAATCGCGTGGCCTGCCGCGCCGGGACGCCCGCGCGCCCTAGAGTGTCTGCGTGGCAGGCCGAGAGCTAGGCGAGATCGTGGAGGCGGGCTGGGCCGAGGCCCTGGCCCCGGTGGCGGACCGGATCACCGCGATGGGTGACTTCCTGCGGGCCGAGGTGGCCGCGGGCCGGCGGTACCTGCCTGCGGGCGACCGGGTACTCCGCGCGTTCCAGCAACCCCTCGCCGACGTGCGGGTGCTGATCGTCGGCCAGGACCCGTACCCGACCCCCGGGAACCCGGTCGGGCTGAGTTTCTCGGTCGCGCCCGACGTGCGCCGGCTGCCCGGCAGCCTGATCAACATCTTCCGCGAGTACACCGCGGACCTCGGCTACCCGTCACCGGCGAACGGGGACCTCACTCCGTGGACCGAGCGCGGCGTGCTGCTGCTGAACCGGGTCCTCACCGTCGAGCCCCGCAAGCCGGGCTCGCACCGCGGCCACGGCTGGGAAGAGGTCACCGAGCAGGCGATCAAGGCACTGGCCGCGCGGCAGACGCCCCTGGTGGCGATCCTGTGGGGCCGGGACGCACGGAACCTGGCGCCGTTGCTCGGCGGGGTGCCGCTGATCGAGTCGCCGCACCCCAGCCCGAACTCCGCCGACCGGGGGTTCTTCGGCTCCCGCCCGTTCAGCCGGGCCACCGCGCTGCTGGAGGAGCAGGGCGCTGGCGGCATCGACTGGAAGCTCCCCTAACCCGGCGCCGCGGTGGCCGACGCCGCGCCGGCCCGCACGTCTCCTTCCCTGGCCCTCCAGTCGCCGCAACGAAAACCGCCCGCCCGGATCCCTCCGGCTAGCGGGAATGTTGAGCGATCAACTATCGTTAGGCATACCGAGGCCCGCGACAGCTGGCCAGGACCCGGCCGGGCGCGCGAGCCAGCCGTTTAGGCTGGCCCAGAAGGCTTAACAGAGGAGATGTCATGCCAGCGGTGACCGTAGAGGACATTCTGGTCCTGCCCCGCGTCCCCGAGCCCGACGCCGCCACCGCGGCCGAGCGGCCGGTCGTGTCCGTGACCACCGCGCCGTCCGGGTTCGAGGGTGAGGGCTTCCCCGTCCGCCGGGCCTTCGCCGGCGTGGACCTGGGGCAGCTGGATCCGTTCATCCACATGGACCAGATGGGCGAGGTGGAGTACGCGCCCGGTGAGCCCAAGGGCACGCCGTGGCATCCGCATCGCGGGTTCGAGACCGTCACCTACATCATCGACGGCGTGTTCCGCCACCAGGACTCCAACGGCGGCGGCGGCCTGATCACCAACGGCGACACCCAGTGGATGACCGCCGGCGGCGGCATCCTGCATATCGAGGAGCCGCCCGAGGAGCTGGTGATGAGCGGCGGGCTGTTCCACGGCTTCCAGCTGTGGGTGAACCTGCCGAGGAGCCTCAAGATGACCACGCCGCGCTACCAGGACATCCGGGCCCAGCAGGTGTCCCTGCTGTCGTCGCCGGACGGCGGCGCGCTGATCCGGGTCATCGCGGGCGACCTGGCCGGGCACCCCGGCCCCGGTGTCACCCACACCCCGATCAGCCTGCTGCACGTGACCCTGCAGCCCGGCGCCCAGATGCACCTGCCCTGGCGCAGTGACTTCAACGCGCTGGTCTACGTGCTCGGCGGCTCCGGCACGGCCGGCCCCGACCACCGCCCGGTCCGCACCGGGCAGCTCGCGGTGTTCGGCGCCGGTGACGCGCTGACCGTGGACGCGGCCCGGATCCAGGAGGGGCCCGGCCACGAGCTGGACATCCTGGTTCTCGGCGGGCAGCCCATCCGCGAGCCGGTTGCCGCGTACGGGCCGTTCGTGATGAACACCCGGGACGAGCTGGTCCAGGCGTTCGAGGACTTCCAGGCGGGCCGGCTGGGCAGTATCCCCGCCCAGCGCAACGAGGTGCCGGCCGAGCCGCACCCCGGCCACGACGTCCTCTGACCCGATACCTGGCCCCTGTCCCATCCGGCACCTCTCAGCGCGGTGCGTCCTGCGCGTCCCACAGCGCGGGCCCCACCGCGCTGACGTGGCTGCGGGCCTGTCGCCGAGGTGAATCGGTCTCCCGGTGTTGCACGACCACGCCTGCATGACCGCATGGTTCGAGGCTGAGCGGGACCTGGCCGAACGCTGCGAGGAGATCCTGCCGGCCGACCTCGGCCGCTGGCATGCTATTCACCAAGCGTCAGCGGCGTGATGTGACGTGTGCCGGGCGTTGCCTGTTATCCGGCGGGTTCGAGTCGGGGTGGTTTCCAGGTGTGCCGTTCGCAGCCGCGGCCATGGATCGAGGCCGTGTCCTGGGTGAGGAGGGCAGGGCACCCGCTGGTCAAGCCGGTGATTCCCGGCCATCGGACGTTCCATCGCGAAGCCACCGGTCGAACCATGCACGCGTGCGCCGGAGCAGGTCGAGCTGGTGATTGCGCTCCGCGAACCCGTGTCCCTCACGCGGGTAGATGACGAGTTCGTGCTCGGCCCCGTACCAGCTGAGCGCACGGTGGAAGTAGATCGCCTGGCTGACCGGCACGTTGGTGTCGTCCTCGCCGTGCACGATCAGCACCGGGGTGCGGATCTTCGACGCAAACGAGATCGGGCTCACTTGGTCGTGCGGGTGCGGGCCGCTGCCCTCCCAGCCGCAACTGCCGCTGAGCTCAGCTTCTAGGGTTCCCCCTTCGCCGGTCGCGACGAGCATCCCCCAGTCGCTGATCCCGGCGGCCATCATGGCGGCCTTGAACCGGTCGGTCTGCCCGATCGCCCAGGCGGCCATGAACCCGCCATGGCTGTTCCCGCCGATTCCAAGCCGGTCCGGGTCCGCGACCCCCTCGGCAATCAGCAGGTCGATCCCGCTGATGATGTCGCTCCATTCGTTGCCGCCGACCGAGCGCGCGACCGTCGCCGCGAAATCACGGCCATGGCCCACCCCGCCCCGCGGGTTAGGCAGGAACACGGCGTATCCCGCGGTCGCGAGCCACTGTCCGGGAGAATGCGGGGCGAGCATGAACTGGTCGGCATACCGGGCATCAGGGCCGCCGTGCACCAATGTGATGAGCGGGAACGGGCCGTCCGCGCGGTTGCGGCCGGGCGGCAATACGAGCAGGCCGTCGAGGCCGAGGCCGTCCGATGCCCGATAGGACAGGCGTTCTTGACTTCCCCATCTGATCGCGCGCAGGGGAGGCCGGGTGTCACTGAGCCGGATGAGCTGGCCTCCGGGCGGTCCGGCATGGACGTTCACCGGCTCATAGGAAGTGCTGGCCAGCGCCGCGATCACCTCGCCGGAACGACACGCGGTGAGCGAGTCGGCCAGGCCGTCCCGGGCAGACACGCACCTGAACCGCAGCAGGTCAGGGTCGAGCCGGTAGATCGCGGTGTCGAGCCCGTCCGCGAACAAGGCCAGCGGCGGGCCGTCCGCGACCTGCGCCAGCTCCGTCGGGCAGACAGCCATGCCCGCGGTCAGGTCACGATGCACAGCGGCAGCCGCGGAGACGGCGACATCGTAGACGGCGTCGCCGCCGTACGGTTCTGGCATTGCCAGGTAGGCCAGGTGCCAGCAGCCGTCGGCCTGCCACCAGACCGGCGACCGCGCCTCGGTCCCGATCCGGCCCAGATCACGGGCCGTCCCTGTCTCCAGATCGACCACATGCAACTCGCTGGTGGTCACGCCCGGATCCTTCTCCGGGCCCGCCCAGCTGATCGCCGCCAGCGCGCCCCCGTCCGGCCGCGCCGCCAGTTCCACGACGTGGCGGTGGCCGAGGCCGTCTACCGTACGCAGCTCGCCTGTGGCTAGGTCAAGCACCCGCAGCCTGCCGCAGCGCGGCTGCTGTCCCCAGACGAACGCGTCGTCGCGCTCGGCGCGCCTGCGCTTGTCCTCCTCGGTCGGCTCGTCCGTGGCCACCACGGCGACCAGCCGGGCATCCGCAAGCGGCCAGGCATCGTAGATCTCGCCGCGCCAGTCCGTCAGGACCTCGGCCTCCCCGCCACCGACCCGGACCCGGTGCAGCTGACGGGAGCCGGTGCGATCTGACAAGAAAAACACCGACGCCGAATCCGGCGCCCAGCGCGGATCAGAATCTGCCGCCATACCCGCGGTCAGCTTCCACGGCGGTGAGCTGCCGTCAGCAGCGGCCAGCCAGATCGCGCACATACAACGCTCTCCCCCGCGGCCGACCGGAGCGACGACATACGCAATCCAGCACCCGTCTGGCGAGACCGCGGGCTGCGACGGCACGGCGCCGTCCACCACCAGCTCCGCGGCTAGCTCCGGTGCGTCTTCACTCATGCAACGCGCCTTTCCGGCGAACATCTGCACATTCAGTAGCAGAGAGCCTGCCACAGCGGCCTTTTAGCTGGTGGAGGCGTCCTCCGTGCAGGTTAGGCTGCGCCAGGCGTGCCCGCCCGGCACGGGCGCCGCGATGGCCGCGCTGCTGCACCCGCGCCGAAAGCCGCTCGTTCAGCGCGGTCAGCCGCTCGACCTCCACGGATCGGTCGCTGCGGGAGCGGGGAAGCGGCGGCCGGGTAAGCAGCCGGGGTGATCCCGGGGTGACGATGTGCCTGGTCGATGACCCGGATGAGAGCTATGACTGCCCGCCGGCGGCGTGCCGCCGCTGCGGCGCGGGCCTGGCCGGGGAGCCGGTGACGGCATCGCGGCGGCATCAGGTCATCGATATCGGGCTGCCCCCGGAGCCGAAGGTCACCCAGTACGTGGCGCAGGCGAAGGAGTGCCCGTGCTGCCGGACGGTGACCGAGGGCGAGCTCCCGGCGCATGTCCGGGCGCGGGCCAGCTACGGGCTGGAGGCCTGCGCGCAGGCCGCGAACCTGACCTGCGGCCATTACATCCCGGTTCATGGGACACCACCAAACTCGACGCCCTCCGCGACCTGTTCAACGGCCACACCTGGAAATCATCCGGACCTGAACCCGCCGGATAACAGGCAACGCCCGGCACACGTCACATCACGCCGCTGACGCTTGGTGAATAGCTACCGCTCAAGCCGTCCGGGCAACGTCTGGTTCCGCGGGAGCGGCGCAGTAGTTCATATCCAAATTGCTCATGGGCGCCGGCTGGCCTGCCGGGGGTGCTGCCCACCGGGCCAGCATTGCCCGAACCGGGCGATCAGCGGCCTGGAAGGCGCCGCACCAGTGTCCAGCGCCCTCGCTCACCTGCGCAGATAGCCCCGGTGAATCCCGCGTATACCGGGAGCCGTTCCGGCGTGCATTTATCTTGAAAAGAAAGTATCCAGGAGTAGGCTGTGCTTCGACGGGCTGGGTCCGGATCGGGCACGGCGCTGGGAAAGGTTCCCCGATGAACCGAAAATTTGTGATCATCCTGGTGATTATCGTAGCGGTTATTGTGCTCGTGTTGCTCATTATTTACGCTGCCAACGTCACCTCTGGGGCTCAACCCTACTGACACCGCTCTAAGCTGAGACGCCAATGATTGACGTTCTCGCCAGGTTAGAAGTAACGGCCGCCCAGGCGGGCCGGCGTACGGAACAAGAACATCGGACCGTTCGCGTGCACCGCCGACAAGCCCCTGGTCACCCTCGCTGCCAGCGGACTGGCGGCCCAAGCCACCCGGCAATCGTCAGTTCCCCGTGGTGCGGCCGCGTCACGTACCTGCGTTCCCGCTTCCGCCGGGACCTCCTGGGCTCGTGACCAGGCGATACCGGCTACCGGGTGCGGGATGACTGCTGCCCGAGGATGCACCGATCAGCTGACTGGCCTTGCCTTCCCGTTGGCCGCGCCGGGGCCGCCCGGCTCGGTTCCCGCGGGGAGTACCGCGACCGCCCCGGGGGCCCAGACGGTCCCTGGTTCCGCGGAGCGGTCCGGCCGCCCCACGATGGCGGCCAGGTCCGAGCCGTCAATGGTCTCCCGCTCGAGCAGGAGATCCACCACCCGGCCGAGGGTGTCCAGGTTCGTGCGCAGCAGGGAGGTTGCCCGGGTCTCGGCCTCCCGGAGCAGCGTGGCTACTTCCCGGTCGATGGACCGCTGCGTCTCCTCGGCGTAGGGACGGCCCGCGAACGGGTTGTCCCGGCTCGGCCCTTCCGGGCCGTAGCCGATGGGTCCCACCTCGTGCGAGAAGCCCCATTCCCGCACCATGCGGGTGGCCAGGTCGGTCGCACCCGCGAGGTCATCCGCGGCACCAGTCGATGGCTCCCCCAGCACGACGATCTCCGCGGCCCGGCCGCCCAGCCGCACCGCGAGCGTGTCGGTGAGGTAGCTCTGGCGGTACAGGTGGCGTTCGAACTCCGGCAGCTGCTCGGTCACCCCGAGTGCCGCGCCCCGGGGGAGGATGGTGACCTTCGCGACCGGGTCGGCGTTGTCCGACAGGACGGCGACGAGCGCGTGACCGGCCTCGTGGACGGCGACGGAGTGCTTTTCCTCGGGCAGCAGCGCGTTGGACCCGTCCCGCCGGCCGATCAGCAGGCGATCCCGCGCCGAAGCGAAGTCGTAGGCGGACAGGACCTCACGCCCGTCGCGCACGGCGTTGATCGCCGCCTCGTTCACGAGGTTGGCGAGATCGGCACCTGAGAACCCTGGTGTCCCCCGGGACACCGTGGCCAGATCCACATCAGGGCCGAGCGTCTTGCTCCGGCCGTGGATGGCGAGGATCGCCGTCCGCTCCTTCTGGTTGGGCAGCGGGATATCCACCGTCCGGTCGAAGCGGCCGGGCCGCAGCAGCGCCGTGTCGAGGATCTCGGCCCGGTTGGTCGCTCCCATGACCACGACGCTGGCGCCGGGCTCGAACCCGTCCATGTCGGACAGCAGCTGGTTGAGCGTCTGCTCGCGCTCGTCGTTCGACCCGAACCCGCCGGGACCGCGACGACCCCCGATGGCGTCGATCTCATCGATGAAGATGATCGAGGGAGCGTGCTTGCGCGCGTCGTTGAAAAGGTCCCGCACCCGTGACGCGCCGACACCGACGAACATCTCGACGAAGCTCGATCCGCTGAGGGCGAAGAACGGGACCCCCGCCTCACCGGCCACGGCCTTGGCCATCAGCGTCTTCCCGGTCCCGGGCGGGCCCACCATGAGCACGCCCTTGGGGCCAACCGCGCCCGCCCGCGCGTAGCGCTGCGGGTGCTTCAGGTAGTCCACGACTTCCATGACCTCGGCCTTGGAACCTTCGTAGCCGGCGATGTCCGCGAAACGGGTGGTAGGCCGCTCCTCGTCGTAGAGCTTGGCCTTTGACCGGCCAAAGCTCATGATGCCGCCCATCTGCTTGCGGCCCCGGCGGGCAAACCAGATGAAGACACCGACCAGGAGCAGCAGCGGCCACAACGAGAAGATCAGGGCGGCCACGGAGTACGAGCTCGAAGTGGAGCCCGTGACCTGGACCTTGTGCTTGAGGAGGAGCGGGGAAAGGACATTGTCGTTCAGCGCGGTGGGGATCTGGGAGCTGTACGCGATGCCGTTATCAAGCTTCCCGGTCACCAGCCCGGTCGAGCTGATCGTCGCGGTCGAGACCTTATTCGCCGTGACTTGGCTGACGAAGCCGCTGTAGCTGAAGTCCCGGGTCGTAGAGCTGTTGAAACCCGGGTGGAAGAGCAAGATGGTCCCGAGCACGAGCCCGCCCAGCAGGACCCAGATCGGCCAGCGCGGAGTCGGCTTCAGCGTGGGCGTGGGCTTGGACGGCCGCTTGTTCAGCTTGTTGATCCCGTTCGGCGGGTTCGGCCGGGTCGGAGTCGACCGGAGCCCGGTACCCAGCCGCTGACGAACTCCCCGGGAAATTTTAGGAAAAATTAGGTCCATATCAGCCTCGGCTCGTACAAATCAAAAAATATGACCGCCGAGGTCCGGGGCAGCCAGGAAATGAAGGAAGACATTTTCCGAACGATCACCAGGCTGGGCCACATTCGGAGCTGCCGCATACACGGCGATGACCGGCGGGCCCAACCATTGGCCCGTGCAGTGCGACCGCCTTCGCATGTTTTCCTGCTCCAGCTAAAGCGTACGCCGTCGCCTAGATATTTCCGGGGCGCCACCCGCGGCCAGGCTACGGGGACCGCGAGGGTCCTGGCGCGGGCGGCCGCCCGGACGGCGTGGGGGTCGGGACGGCTGACGGCGCGGCGCCGGAGGGCACCGGCATCGGCGTGCTCGGGCCGGGCTCGGTCGCCTGCGGTGTCGCGGACCGGCTCGCGGGGACCGGCCGGGTGGCCGGCTGCGCCGGAGCCGGGCGGCCGCCTCCGGCGACCCCCAGGACGAGGCCCGCGGTGAGGGCCCCGGCCGCGGCCACCGTGGCCACGGCGCCGCGCACCACCCGCCGGTGCCGCCGCCGGTCGCCGCGCCGCAGAACCTCGGCCGCCGGGAGCGGCCGCGCCTGCTCCGCGCCCTCATCGGCGAGCCGGTGCAGTTCGTCGCCGAGCTCAGACATCGCCCGCCCCCGGTCCGCCGTGGACGGCCCCCCCGGCCGTGCGCGGCCCGACCGACTCGCGCAGGTGCGGCGCGAGCGCGGTCCGGCCCCGGGCCAGCCGGGCCTTCACGGTGCCATCCGGCACCCCGGTCTCGGCGGCGATCTGGGCCACGCTCAGGTCACACACGTAGTACAGGACGAGCGCGCGGCGCTGCTCGGCGGGCACCTTGCGCAGCGCGTCGATGAACGCCACCCGGTCCGGTGTCGGCCCCGGGGCCACCTGCGGCAACGGGTGCGAGCGGAGCAGGAGCCGGCCCCGCCGGGCCCGGTGCCAGCGGGACACGGCGATCCGCCAGGCGGTCGCCCGGACCCACGCCTCCGGCGCGCCGCCCCGGTCGAGCTGCGCTCGATGCGACCAGGCCCGGACGAAGGCTTCCTGCACCGCGTCCTGGGCCTCGGCCCGGTCCCCGGTCATCGCGTAGAGGTGGCCGACCAGCCGCCGGAACGACACCGCGTAGAAATCAGAGAACTCCTCGGGGCTCAACGAGCCTCCTTGGTCGCCTGCCCGGCCCGATCATGTCCGCTCACCATAGGCCAGTCCGGGCCTGGCCCGGCCGGCTCCGGACGTCGCATATCTCACCCGGTGATCGTGCAACCGGATACGCCGCCCGCAGGTACCTACGGCGACCGCCGGCCATCCCGCCGGCCTGAACTGGAGGTCAGCATGAGGACACCTGGCCCGCGCGCAATGGCCTGGCTGGGACTGCCCGCCGCCGCCCTGCTGGCCGGCGGCGTGGCCCTGGCCGTGGGGTCCGGGGGCGACGCCCACCCGGCCGCGGCCGGGCTCGACTCCGCTGTCTCGCACGCTGCCGTCAGGAACGTGAGCCGGGCGACGGCCCACGGGGGCTGCGCGACACCCACCCCGGTCCCGTCCGGGGCAGCCGCACCTGCCCCCGGGCCCAGCGGGGCGCCGGCCCCCTCGCCTGCCGGGCCGCCGCCGGCACCCTCCGCGGCCCCGGCGGCGGCATACCCGTCTCCGGTACCGAGCACGCCGGGGTGGCGGCCCGGCTGCGCGCCGTCTCCGGTGCCGAGCCCGCCGGCGGCCCGGCCCAGCCGCACGCCCGCCCCGGTGCCGCCGGGCGCCAGCACCCCGGTACCAGTGCCGTCCGCAACCGGGACTCGCACTCCGGCGCCGGTGCCGCCGGCGGCCCCCACGCCCGTTCCCGTGCCCTCCGCAACGGCTACCCCGGCCCCGGTCCCGGCCAGCTAGCCAGGGTTTCGCCCGCTAGCTGGCCGCCGCTGCTCGCGCATGATCAAGCCCAGTCCAGAGCAAGCCGAATCTGGTCTGGCCGGCCCAGGGGCGTCGGCCAGACCAGACGGCTGGCCAGCCACGCATCCGGTACTCCTGGCTTCCTAGTCCCCGTCCCGGGGCACCGCCACCACGAACGTGCCCCGGCCGTGCACGGTCTCGATCAGCCCGCGTTCGCGCAACAGCGCCGTGGCCCGGCGGATCGTGTCGTAGGCCACGCCATACTCGGTAGCCAGGTCACGTTCTGCTGACAACCGGGATCCCAGGGGCAGGTCACCGGAGCGGATCCGCCCCTCGATGTGGTCAGCCACCTGGACGTAGACGAGCCGGGGCCCGGTCGGGTCGATAACCGGCTGATCACCCACACCACGACGCTAATGCACCGCCGACCTGCACATTCGTCAGCATAGCTTGGCATAGCTCTGTCTGGCTCGTACGCTTGCGGCATGGCAGAGGATGCGGGCCGGGTCAGCTTAGGACCGGTGGAAAGCAGCGGCGGAATGGCCGGAGACAGCCGGTGGATCCCCGGTGATGGGGGCGCGGCCCCAGACGGCTGCGCCCAGGAGGACAGCGACGGCAGAACCAAGCTCCGCGCCGTACTGCGGGATTTCGGGTCTGCCTGGGAGATCGAGCGGGTTCCCCCGGGCGCGGCCTGGGTTGCGGTCACCCGCCGCGGCTCGTGGGTGCACGTCATCGCCGCCCACGACCTGGACACGCTGCGAGGCAAGATCGAGGCCGCGCAGCGTGAGGAGACCGCACCAGGTCCGGGTCCCCGGCCGCCGGCTGACGTGATCAGCTCTACGTCGTGGAAGCGCATGACCCCGAACCAGTCGCTGTTCTCCGCGCGCATCAGCTGCTCGGCGTCCGCCGCGATCTCGTGGATCACCGTGATCGACTCCGCCCGGCTCATGTCGGCGTCCAGCTGGCGCAGCAGCCCGGCCATGCGCTCGTAGCGCTGGCAGTGACGGCGGAACTCGGACTGGGTCCTGATCCCGTGCACCGCGGCGCCGATGGCTGGCACGCAGATGGACAGGACGATCAGCAGCAGGCCGAGCCTGGACGGGTCGCCGTGGTGCTCCCCCCAGCCCAGCAAGTGCAGGAACGCGGCTATCGCGGTGATCAGGAACAGCACGCCGGTGGCGGCGAACAGCCGGGAGTCCCAGGCCCCCTGCCGCCGGGCGGTGTTCTCGTGGTACCGGATCTGTGCCCCGATCCAGCGCTGGCTGAGGTAGTCACGCAGCGGTGCGACATCGGCGGGGCCGAGACGCACGTCCGGGCGGCGGGCCATGATCTCCTCCAGCGCCCGCTGGATCCACACCTCCGTGGGGTCGGACAGGTACGCGCCCCGCTCGCGCTGGTCTCCCCGCGCGGTCCGGTCCCCCGCCCCGGCCAGGGCCAGGAAGTAGATGGACCGCAGCCGCTCGGCCAGGAAGCGGTAGGAGATCCACCGGTCCAGGACCCGCAGCCGCCGGCTGACCAGCGGGGCGGCGACCAGCAGCAGGAGCAGGACCACCTCGGCGGCGGCGATCCAGTTCAGTTCGGGCCAGACGGTGACCTGCACCGCGACGACGACGACCGCGGCCGCGGCGGCCAGGAACATGGTCCAGTTCGTCAGCCGGAACACCCGCTCCAGGCGGGTGGCCAGGACGTCAGCCCGGACGAAGTACGGGACGATCCAGCCGGCCACGCTCGCGCAGGCCGGGACGAGCGGATCGTCCGCGGCAGGCTCCAGCCGGCCCCGTTCCGTGTGAGCCCGGGCGGTGAACTCCGGGATCGTGGCCGCGTTGTACTGGCGGAAATCCCGTGCGGCCTCCTCCACGCGCGCGGCCCGCTCATGGTCGTACCAGTAGACCGGGCGGCCCGTTCCGGAGGTGGGCACCCATGCCACCGGCACGCCCTGCTCGCGGGCGAATGCCACGACCGTCGCGGTGCCGCCGCGGCCGCGGGGCGGCTCCCCGTCCCACAGCGCGATGAGCACGTCGGCGCGGTCCACCACGTGGCGGCCGGCCCGCTCGTAAGCCTCGTCGCGGCTGCCCCCCGGCCTGGCCTGCCAGACCGTGGCGGCCTGCCCGAGCAGCCGGTGGAACTCGGCTTTCGAGGCGTCCCCGGTGAAGTCGTCCACGTACTCCCCGGGCGGGAGCGGCAGCACGGCCTCCAGCGTGGCGTCCGGCCCGGCCAGCACCTCCCCCGCCACCAGGCGGTCGGCTCCCTCGGCCAGAGCGGAGATGACCAGCAGGGCGGGCTCGGCGCCGGGGCCCAGGAACCGTTCGATGACGCCCTGGATCGCGTCCCGGATGGCCGGGACCAGCGCGGCCGGGTCGGTGAGCTGGCGGTGCCCGGTCACCCCGATACGCAGCGTGAACGGCAGCTGACCCTCGCCCTCAGGGGGCCATTTCGTCTCATCCGGACCGGCGTGTCCCGGCCCGCCGCCCACCGGCCCGGTGGCGCCGGGCCGCCCGGCCCCGGGGAGCTGGCGGGTCACCGGCCACACCCCAGCTGGGAGGGCGGGGTAGCCGAGATGTAGCGGCGCCAGTCCGCGGGCGTCAGGTTGTGCCCCGAGGTCATGCAGGCGACCCTGATCCACTGGGCCGGCACCAGGCTGAGCTGGGTGAGCACGCCTTCGCTGGAGCGGCTGTTGCCTTCGGTCACCGTGACCAGGCTGCGCCCGCCGGGGGTGAACGCCATCGTGGTCTGCTGGTACGGCGAGGCCTTGACGATGGGGAAGGCCCCCAGCAGGTATCCGGATCCCAGGTCGGCGAGGATGCCGCGGCCGTCGGCCCGCTCCCCGGCCACCAGGATCTGGCCCGCGGGGCCAGGGCCGGCCGCGATGTTGCCGTAATTCCACGGCGTCCCGCCCTGGACCGAGCGGATCACGCGCGTGCCGTCGGCGTTGCGCAGGTCGATGTTGCCGTTCTCCCGCTGGAGGATCAGGCGCGACCCCGAGTAGGCCAGCTCGAAAGCCCTGACCCCCGGGACCCGCCAGATCCGGCTGGTCGTGAGGTTGATGACGTAGACCTCCTGGTTGGACTGGTCGATAACCGCCGCCCGGGTCCCGGACGGGCTGACCGCGGCCTGGCGCTGGTACAGCCCGGCGTTCGGCCGGATACCGGGCGGCCCGGGGACCGCGGACCCGCCGGACCGGCTGGCCCCGGCGGAGGGGCTGGCCGCGCCGGGCAGTGTGGCCGCGCCGGGCGGCACCGCGCCGATCCGGATCGTCCCGGCCGCATCGACCGCGAACAGGCGGCGCCCGTCCGCGGAGAGCGCCAGGGCCTGAGGCGGATCGGGGTCCTTGCTGACCATGACCGCACGTCCCTTCCCCCCGGCGGAAACAACCGACACCCTGCGGCCGAAGACGTAGAGCCGGTTCCCGGCCCGGCTCCACAGCGGCAGCCCCAGTTCCCCGGTCCCGCCCGTGGCGAGTTTGGTGACCGTCCCGAACGACGGGCCGAGGCCCGCCCGCAGCAGCTGGTTCCCGTTGCTGTCGGTCAGCGCGGCGGCCTGGCCCCCGGGCTGGATGGCCAGCCGGGGACCGGGGCAGACCCGGCCGCACTTCGAGGACATGGGGATCCGGGCCGCCTGGCCGATGCGTGAGTACTGCCGGAGGTCCCACAGCGTGAGCTGGTTTCCCGAGGCCGAGATCAGCCGGGTGCTGCTGCCCCCGACGAAGGCCAGGGAGGTGCTGAAGATGGGTTCGGCGCCCGGGTAGGACCGCGGCGGGGTGGCTGGCCGGGTGGGGCTGGAGACACGGGACACGTGGATGCCGCTGGCGTCCTCGGACGCGATCCACTGGCCGTCCTGGCTGATGGCCAGGGCCAGGGCCAGGCGGCCGCCGGGCCGGGCGTGGCCCACCGAACCGGGCCGCCGGGTGCTCAGCACGCGCAGACTCGTCCCAGCGGCCACGTAGCTGTGGGTGAACAGCGTGCCGGCGGGCGACAGCGCGTAGGTGTAGGCGGGATACCGGGACAGCCCGAACGTGTTCCGGGCCGAGCCGGCCGGGGTCAGGCCGGGCAGGGCGAGCCGCTGCCACGACCCGTACCGGCCGTCGAGCGCGACCAGCTCGGTGTCGCTGGGTACGGCGAGGTTCGTGACCAGCGGCGGGCGGCCCCGGTGCCAGGTGCCGAACCCGTCCAGCTCGGTCTGGCGCCAGGACCGGGCCGTCGTGCTCAGCAGGTCGAGCTCGGGGAAGGCGGCGAACGCGGCCACGGTGCCGGACGGGGACACCCCGGCCGCAGTGAACCGGGTCCCCGGCGGTGCGGCGCGGGATGCGACCGCGCGGTCGTGCACCCACGTCCGGGCGGCCGGCCCGGTCGTCGCGGCCACGGTGCTGCCGTCCGCGCTGACCGCCAGGCCGGTGACCGGCCCGGTCATCCGGCCGTAGCTGACCGGCGTGAAGGTGGACAGGTTCCAGCCGCGCACCCATCCGTTCCTGGTTCCCGCCACCACCATGTGGCCGCCCGGTGCCACGGCGAGCGCCGAGACTGGCCCGGGGGCCTGGAGAAAACGCCGCACCTGCGGGTCGGCCTGCACCGTGGCGAACAGGGCCGCGCGGGTCTGCGGGCTGCCGGGGTCCAGCCGGTAGGCCCGGACCGCGAACAGTTGCGCGAGGTCAGGATGCGACCTCGTCAGTGAGACAGCGGTGGAGGCCAGCAGGCCCGCAGTGGCCACGATGTTCTCCTGGTCGGCCCGGTCCCGCTGGCCCTTGGCGATGAACGCCGCGGCTAGCGAGAAGGCCAGCAGGACCACCAGGGCCGCCGCGACCGCGATGGCCGCCTGCAGGGTCCGGCGGTGGTGCTGGATGTGCTCCCCGATGAGGGTGTCCTTGGGCACGTGCCGGATCGCCGCGGCCAGGTCGGCCACCGCGTCCTGCAGGCGCGGGTCACCGGACCGGAGGCTGTCTTCCTGGTCCCGGGCCCAGCGCAGGTCCACCCAGCGCGGCTCCTCGGTGAACCCGTGGCCAAGCGCCTCTTTGGACAGCGCGGTGGTGGCCCCCCAGTCCAGGTCGCCCGCGCGCTCGTCCCAGGCCACCTCGCCCTGGGTGACCGCGACGAGCAGGTGGTTCATCGGCCGGTGCGCCCGCCACCAGGAAATCTCCCGGGCCACCCAGCTGGACTGCGCCGACTCCGGGGAGGCCATCAGGATCAGCCAGCCGGAGTCGGACAGCGCCTCCTCGATCGTGGTCCACAGGTGCGGTGAGGCGGCCAGGCTGGTCTGGTCCCGGAACACGTGCAGGGCCCGCATCTGGTACCAGGGCTTGGCGAAGTGCTCCAGCTCGGACTGGAGCCGCGCGGTGATCGCGGCGTCGAGCCGGTGGCTGTAGGAAATGAAGGCGTCGTAGCCCCGGTCCTCGCCTGCCGCCACGTTCCCCCCGGTACCGTGCCCCAGCCTCCCGTTATGCCCCTTTTGTAACCAAGAGTGACACGGGGATTTCTACAGGCTACAGGGCATCCCGTTCATGGTGAAGGCGCTGGGGCTCAGGGCCGCACCGGGACCCGTCATCGCAGTGGTCGCCAGGGTTGCGGTGGTCGGCCAGGGTTGCGGCCCCAGGCCGGGTAGTTCTGCGGGCCGGTCGCGGCGTCAGGAGTTCTGGGCGGCCAGGCGGCGCAGCGCGTCCCGGGCGACCGCCGGGTCGGTCGTGGCCCAGAACGGCGGCAGCGACGCGCGCAGGAAGCCGCCGTACCGCGCCGTGGCCAGCCGCGGATCGAGGATCGCCACCATGCCCCGGTCGTCCATGGTGCGCAGCAGCCTTCCCGCGCCCTGGGCCAGCAGCAGCGCGGCGTGGGAGACGGCGATGGCCATGAAGCCGTTGCCGCCGCGGGCCGCCACCACCCGCTGCCGGGCCGAGGCCAGCGGGTCATCCGGGCGCGGGAACGGGATCCGGTCGATGACCACCAGCTGGAGCGCGGGTCCCGGCACATCGACGCCCTGCCACAGGGACAGGGTGCCGAACAGGCAGCTCGTCTCGTCCTCGGCGAACTGCCGGACGAGCTGGCCGGTGGAGTCGTCTCCCTGGCAGAACAGCGGCACGCTGAGCGTGCCGCGGAGTTCGAGCGCGGCCTGCCGGGCCGCCCGCATGGATGAGAACAGGCCGAGCGTGCGGCCGCCCGACGCGGTGATCAGCTCGCTCAGCTCGGTCAGGTAGGCCGGCGGGAGGCCGTCCCGGCCCGGCGGGGGCAGGTGCCGCGCGACGTACAGGATGCCGCGGCGGGGATGGTCGAAGGGGGAGCCCACGTCCAGCCCGGACCAGGCCAGCCCGTGCCGCGCCTCCTCCCGCCGCGCCTCCTGAGGACCATGGGCCGGCGGGGCGGCCTCGGCCGCCCCGGCGTCCGCAGGGCCGGCCGCCACAGCCGGAGTGTGCCCGGCGCCGGATTCCCCGCTGCGCTCCTCGGCTGGGCCCTCCTCGGCTGGGCCTGCCTCGGCCGGGTCAGCTTTACCCGGCCCGGCCGCTTCCGCGCTGGCCGTCCCCGGCTCGGGCGGCTCGGTGCCGGGCCGGGGCAGCCCCCACTGCCGGGCCAGCGGCTCGAACGAGCCGCCGAGGGCCAGCGTGGCCGAGGTCAGCACTACGGTCTGCTGGCGGAAGAGCCGCTCGGCGAGCAGAGCGCCGACCTGAAGCGGGGCGACCCGGAGGGTGGCGGGGTGGCGCGGATCCTCGACCATCGGCCGGTCCATCCAGACCACGTCAGTCCGGCTGGTCAGGTCCGGGACGTACGAGGCCAGGATCCGTTCCGACGTGCCGACGAGGTCGTCCAGGGCGGCCAGCGCCGAGCGGGTCGCGGCCTGCTGCTCGGCGGGCTCTTCCTCGCCGGCCTGCCGGGCGCTCGAGCGGATCTCGGTGGCGCAGCCGGCCGCGCCGTCCCTCACCAGGGCCAGGGCGCTGGCCAGGTCCTGATCCAGGAAGTCGAGGCGGCCGTCCCGGGACTCGGTGAAAGCGCGGCCCGCGGCCTCCCCCGCCTCCCGGAGCCGTCCCGCCGCGTCCGCGGGCAGCAGCCGCCCGACCCGCCGGGCCGCGGCGTCCACCCCGGTCGCGGACAGTTCCCCGCTCGCGGCGCTGGTGACCCGGTTCACCAGGTCGTGCGCCTCGTCGATGATGACGACGTCGTGCTCGGGCAGGACCGGGAACGATTCCAGCGCGTTGATCGCGAGCAGCGCGTGGTTCGTGACCACGATGCTGGCCTTGCCCGCGGTCACACGGGCCTGCTCCGCGTAACATTCGCGGCCGAATGGGCAGCGCTGAGCGCCGAGGCATTCCCGGGCGCTGACCGACACCTGGCGCCAGGCCCGGTCCTCCACGCCGGGCACCATCTCGTCCCGGTCCCCGGTGGTGGTCTCCGCCGCCCACTCGTGCAGCCGCTCGACCTGCTGGCCCACCGCAGAGGTCGAGCCCCGGTCGAACAGCACGTCGCGGGGATCCTCCGGCGCCCCCGACTTCAGCCGGTGCAGGCAGAGATAGTTACGACGCCCCTTGAGGATGGCGAAGGCCGGTTCCCGGCCCAGCATCGGCTTGAGCGTCTCGGCCAGCCGCGGCAGGTCCCGGTCGATCAGCTGGCGCTGCAGGGCGATGGTGGCGGTCGCGACCACCACGGCGCTGCCGCTGGCCAGCGCGTGCGCGACCGCCGGCACCAGATAGGCCAGCGACTTGCCGGTCCCGGTGCCCGCCTGGACCGCGAGGTGCTCACCGGACCGGAGGGACCGCTCCACCGCCTCGGCCATCTCGACCTGCCCGGGCCGCTCGGCCCCGCCGATCCCGGCCACCGCGGCGGCCAGCAGGTCAGGCACGGGAGGCAGCACCCGGGCGTCCACCTTGGCCGGGGCGGGACCAGGCCGCGCACCAGCCTGCGCAAGCTTTTCACCGGGGGCCACGTCCGGAAACCTACCGCGCAGGGGCGACAACCCGAGCACGACGGCGCGGCGCGGCGGGACCCCGCCGGACACCGGACCAGGCGGATGCGCCGGGGCCAGGTGGAAACTGCGGCAGCACGCCGTACCGGGCTCCGGAGAAGACCCTGGGCCCGCGGTCATGGCTGGGCGCCCGGAAAGTCCCGCGGCGGAACCCTGCGGCGTGGCATCCGGGAGCATCGGCGGGAACCCGTTCACCGGCGTCGATCGTTTCCGGGGGGTCCCGGGCTCAGCGGCGCAGAGCGGTCTCCCGCTCCATATGCGACAGCTTCTCGGGATTGCGCACGGCGTAGAGCCCGGTGATGAGGCCGTCGCCGATGCGCACCGCGATGACGGTGTCGATCTCGCCGTTGAGCCGGATGATCAGCGCGGGGTAGCCGTTGACCTGTGCGGGCTGCAGCGAGGCTGCGGTGGCGATCCGGCCGAGTATGCGGGCCACGGTGTCGGCCCCCGCGACGGGCGCCAGGGCGGCTGGCACGACTCCGCCGCCGTCACTCAGGAAGACGACATCCGGCGCGAGGGTGTCGAGCAGGCTCTGCAGATCGCCCGTTTCGACCGCCCGCTGAAACGCCTCGAGCGCGCCTTGGGTCTGGGCCGGGGAGACGACCGTGTGCGGACGGCGCGCAGCGACGTGTGCCCGGGCCCGGTGCGCGATCTGGCGGACCGCGGCCGGGCTCTTGCCGACGGCTTCGGCGATCTCGCCATACTCCAGAGCGAACACCTCGCGCAGCACGAACACCGCCCGCTCGGTGGGCGTGAGCGTCTCCAGCACCAGCAGCACCGCCATCGAGACGCTCTCGGCCAGCTCGACATCCTCGGCCACGTCGGGCGCGGTCAGCAGCGGCTCGGGCAGCCAGGGGCCGACGTAGGACTCCTTGCGCCGCCCGAGCGTGCGCAGCCGGCTCAGCGCCTGGCGGGTGGTGATCTTGACCAGGTAGGCACGCTGATCCCGCACCGTGCCCAGATCGACGCCCGCCCACCGCAGCCAGGTCTCCTGCAGGACGTCTTCGGCGTCGGCGGCCGAGCCGAGCATCTCATAGGCCACGGTGAACAGCAGGTTGCGGTAGGCGACGAACGCCGCGGTAGCCGGGTCCGTGCGGCCGCCGCCAGCGAGCGGCCCGGCTGCGCCCGTTGCTGGCTCGCTGCGCTCACTCATCGCTGGCTCCTGCCTGATCGCTCTCGACTGTGCCACACCCACAAGACGCCGGTCCTCGCCGCTGTGTGACACCCGCAACCGGTGGCCCACGTCACATCACCGCGCTGTCACGCCGATCGGGTCGCCGGCATCTCGTGTTCGTCCAGTACGGCAGCACGCAACGCCACAGGAGGCAACCATGCATCAAGCGAAGATCGCCGTGGCCGGCGCCACCGGGCGGCTCGGGCGTCATGTCGTCGATGTGCTCAGCGCGTCGGGACACGAGGTCGTCCCTATCTCCCGGTCGGCCGGCGTCGACGTCATCACGGGGGACGGCCTCGCCGAGGCGCTCAAGGATGCCCACGCCATCATCGACGTCACCGCCGGCCCGAGCTCCGGGCAGCGGCCCGCCACCGAATTCTTCACCACCGCCGCCAGGAACCTGCAGCAGGCGGGCGAGCTGGCCGGCGCGGCCCGGTACGTGGTCGTTTCGATCATCGGGATCCAGAAGGCCACCGGCGGCTACGGGTCGGCCAAGCTCGGCCACGAGCAGGCCGCGCTGGCCGGCCCGGTGCCCACGAGGATCCTGCGCGTCGCCCAGTTCCACGAGCTCGTCGGCGTCCTCATGGAAATGGGCCGGCAGGGCGACGTGATCTACCTGCCGGAGATGCGCACCCAGATCATCGCCGCCCGCACCGTCGCCGAGGTCCTCGCCGCGATGGCCACCAGCCCCCAGGCCGAGTTCGCGGCCGCGCGGGCGGCCGAGTCCGCCGGGGCGCTGATCCCGGAGCTCGCGGGCCCGTGCGAGGAGAACCTGGCCCGCCTGGCCCGGCTGGTCGCGGCCCGGCGCGGCGACCAGGTCCGGATCGAGGAGGTGAAAGCGGCCGACCCGGACAGCGAGGCTGCCGCCAGTGGTTCGCTGCTCCCGGGACCGCACGCCAAGCTGGCCGGGCCGACGTTCGGGGAATGGCTCGCCACCCAGCCAGACAGCGGCAGCGCAGCGTGAGCATCGCTGCCTGCCGTGCCTGCCTGCCTGCCTGGCTGGCTCGCTCGCTGGCGAAATGTCCCGGGGCGAAATGTGATTAACCGGCCAGTCCGCGGAGTTGCGGAGCGTGACCCGGCTTCTCCGCAATCGCCCCGGGACCGGCGACCGCGTTCCCATCGCGGGGGGCACCTGCCACGATGACCTCATGACCGACGCGCACTCACCGAACCAAGCCTTCCGTGACGCCCGGGACCTGCTGCTGCGCCACCGCGAGGACTACCCGGCCGCGCTGGCCGGGTTCTCCTGGCCGCAGCTCGATGAGTTCAACTGGGCCCTGGACTGGTTCGACGTGATCGCAGCCGAGCACCCGGACCGGGGCGCGCTGCGCATCGTGGCCGACGGGGACGCCGCCGCCCGGATCAGCTACGGGGAGATGGCCGCCCGCTCCAATCAGGTGGCCAACTGGCTGCGCGGCCTCGGCGCCCGGCGGGGCGACCGGCTGCTGCTGATGCTGGGCAACATCGCGCCGCTATGGGAGATCATCCTGGCCGCGATGAAGCTCGGCGTGGTGATCATCCCGGCCAGCACGCTGCTCGGCCCGGAGGACCTGGCCGACCGGGTGGCCCGCGGCGACGTGCGTCACGTCATCACCGAGTACGGGCACACGCCGCGGTTCGCGGAGGTCCCGGGAGACTGGACCCGGGTCGCGGTGAGCACCACGCCGGGGGCCACGCCGCCGGGCGGCTGGCACGGCTACACGGAGGCGGCCGCCGCGGGCACCCACTTCGAGCCGGACGGCCCGACTTACGCGGCAGATCCGTTGTTGCTGTATTTCACGTCCGGGACAACGGCCCAGCCGAAGCTGGTCGAGCATACGCACGCCTCCTACCCGGCTGGCCACCTGTCCACGATGTACTGGATCGGGCTGCAGCCCGGCGACGTGCACCTGAACATCTCCTCCCCCGGCTGGGCCAAGCACGCGTGGAGCAACGTGTACGCGCCGTGGAACGCGGGCGCGACCGCGCTGGTACTGGGCTACGAGCGGTTTTCGGCGCAGGCGCTGATGGACGCGATCGGCGGCTGCGGGGTGACCACGTTCTGCGCGCCGCCCACGGTCTGGCGGATGCTCATCCAGGCCGACCTGGGCGCCTGCGACGTCAGCAGCCTGCGCGAGTGCGTGGCCGCGGGTGAGCCGCTGAACCCCGAGGTGATCGACCAGGTCCGGCGGGCCTGGGGGATCACGGTCCGGGACGGCTACGGGCAGACCGAGACCACCGCCCAGGTGGGCAACTCCCCGGCGCAGCCGCTGCGGCCCGGGTCCATGGGCCGGCCCCTGCCCGGGTACACCGTGGCCCTGGTTGACCCGCTGACCGGGGAGCCCGGTGCGGAGGGGGAGATCTGCCTGGACCTGGCCCGGCGGCCACTCGGCCTGATGACCGGGTACCGCGGCGATGCGGAACGGGCAGCCGAGGCCATGCGCGGCGGCTACTACCACACCGGGGACGTGGCCAGCCGGGACGCCGACGGGTACCTGACCTACATCGGGCGGACCGACGACGTGTTCAAGGCGTCGGATTACCGGATCTCGCCGTTCGAGCTGGAAAGCGTGCTGATCGAGCACGAGGCGGTGGCCGAGGCGGCCGTGGTGCCCTCGCCGGACCCGATGCGGTTCGCGGTGCCCAAGGCGTATGTCACGCTCGCGGCCGGGTTCCAGCCGTCCGCGGAGACGGCGCTCGCGATCCTCGGCTATACCCGGCAGCGGCTGTCCCCGTACAAGCGGATCCGCCGGCTGGAGTTCAGCGAGCTGCCCAAGACGATCTCCGGCAAGATCCGCCGGGTGGAACTGCGCGCCCGGGAAACGGGGCGGCTGGGCCAGCCAGGCGCGGCGGGACCAGGTCCCGCCGCGCCCACCGGCCCGCGCGGCCACACGGAGTTCTGGGAAGAGGACTTCCCGGGCCTGAAGGGTTAGCGACCCCCTCCGCCGCTGACCCTTCCTCCGCCACCACGATCATCCGGCCAGGTCCGTTTCCCGGTCACGGCCAGCCCAGACCGGCCGGCCAGCACCGTTGGCGCACGGCGCTGCCGGTCGGATCCGGCAGGAGACGCCCCGGCGGTCTCCTACCGGGCATAAGCACGCCACGGCTGACCCAGGAACGGCCCCCCGGACCCGGCCCGTCCCCGGAATGGTGTGGCCTACGTCGCCGGCTATGTCCGCTTTGAGATTTCGGTGGATTAAAAAACCGGCCCCTGGCTGCACAACCACCAGTCAATGCGTGGTCATACCTGCCTGGGTCCGGAGCAGTGGCCCTTAGGCTACCCTTCCGACGCTTTGGTGTACAGGCGCACTCACCACCTGGTCAGCCGTCCTGCGCCCTCCGCCGGCCGCGAGCCGGGGCGGCCGGCGGAGCATGCGGCCCGGGACTGCGGGCCGCCCGCGAGAACCGGGCACGCGGGCCGGCCGTCACCTCGTGCGGGTACCCGGAACCGGGACACCGGCGTAGCGTGTGGATGGAGGTGCCCGCAGCAACTCCGCATGCCCGTGCGGAATGCGGGCGACCGCGTCGCTCAGGACCCCGGTGGCACGGCCTGTTCCTGGCCGGACCAAGTCCGAGGAGCCTGAGCGATGAACCGATCATTGGTCGGCGATGCACCGGCCGGCGGCCAGCACCTCCGGGTCATCCTGTTCGAAGGCGGCCCGGAATTATCTCCCGGCCAATCCGCCGCGCAGTAACACCTCCGGGACCGACCGCCGCTGCCGGCGGTGATCCGGCGGCCGCGCACCCGCAGTCCGGGGCGCCGGACCACCCTCGGGGCGGTAGCGTGAGCACGAGGCCCGGAGGTCCGGGCCCGGAAAGACGCCGAGTCCGGTCCCAGCTGACGCTTTCCTTCCACGGGCGAGGAGTCAGCTGGTGAACGTTTGCGGCGGTAGCGCGGGCACGGGCCGTCCTGGCCTGGGGTCGGATCGCTGACATGCCCGGCGACCGGCTGCGCAGGGTACTGGCCGAACTGTCCGACGGGGAAAGCGTGTGGCCGGCCGCCCGGCTGTGCGCGGTAGGCCCCCGGATCACCGGGTCTAACGGCGTGGGAGTCATGCTCATGTCCGGTGACATTCCCGGCGGGTCCCTGTGCTCCAGTGACAAGGTCAGCGAGCTGATCGAAGATCTGCAGTACACGCTGGGCGAAGGTCCCTGCGTCGATGCCTACCAGCACGACAGGACCGTAACCGAACCCGACCTGGCGAACCCGCAGACCCGCCGGTGGCTCGCGTTCACGCCGCCCGTGCTGCAGGCCGGTGCGCGCGCGGTGTTCGGGTTCCCGCTGCGGGCCGGCACGGTGCGCCTCGGGGCGCTCAACCTGTACCGCGACCGGCCCGGCGAGCTCACCGCCGAGCAGCACGCCGACGCGCTGGTGCTGGCGGACGTGACCGCCCGCTGGGTGCTGGACGCGCAGGCGGGGGCGCCGTCTGGCGTGGTGGCCGAGGTGCTCGAGGCCGGAGCCGATTTCCATTTCGCCGTGCACAACGCGGCAGGAATAGTCTCGGTGCAGGAAGGTATCACTGTCACCGAGGCACTCATCCGCCTGCGGGCGTTCGCCTTCAGCAACGACCGGCTGCTCGCCGACGTGGCCCAGGACGTCATCGCCCACAGGCTCCGGCTCGGATGAACCGGGCCACCAGGCCCCCCGCGGGGGCTCCGCTCAGAAGGGAGGGATGAGGATGACCCGAGAAGCCGACGTGGTGCACTCTCTGGTCGAGATGGCCGACACCTTGGTGGACGACTACGACGTCGTCGACCTGCTGACCGGGCTCACGGACCGGTGTGTCAGCCTGCTTGCCGTCTCCGCCGCCGGGGTGATGCTGGCCTCTCCCTCGGGCAGCCTCGGCCTGGTCGCCTCCTCCAGCGAGACGATGCGCCTGCTGGAACTGTTCGAGATCCAGGCCCAGGAAGGTCCCTGCCAGGACGCCTTCCGCAGCGGCGAGCGGGTCGGCCAGGAGGACCTGCGGGCGGGGTCCGGCCCCTGGCCGCTATTCTCCACGCACGCCGTCCGCGCCGGTTTCCAGTCGGCGGTGGCGCTGCCACTGCGGCTGCGGGATGTGACCCTCGGCGCGCTCAATCTGCTCAGCGCGACCCGCACCCCGATCGAGGAGGCGGACCTTGTCGTCGCCCGCGCCTTCGCTGATCTCGCTACGCTCAGCATCCTCCAGCATCGGGCGAGCACCGAGGCCCAGCGCCTGAACGAGCAGCTGTCTGCCGCGCTGACCAGCCGCATCGTGATCGAGCAGGCCAAGGGAGTGATTTCCGAACGGGCCGGCGTCGACCTGACCGAGGCGTTCGCGCGGCTGAGGGCCTACGCCCGCAATGCCAACCTGCGCCTCACCGACGTGGCCCGGGCCGCCGTGGACGGCAGCCTCGACCCGCGCGCCTGGACGGCGCCCGCCCGGGGCTGATTCAGCTGGTGACGTCGGCGCTGGTGAAGCGGGCCCAGGCGATCGAGCCGAAGACCACGATGTAAGCCGCGAACGACAGCAGCCCGTGCAGCAGCGTGGTGGTGTCGATCGGCGCGCGGAGCAGCGAGTCGAACGACAGCCAGAAGTGCGTCGGCAGGTACGGGTGGATCACCGCGAACTGGGACACGTTGTCGGCCACCTCGCTGGCCACGGCGAGCACCAGGATGGCGGCGATCGCGCCGATAGCGTGCTCGGTCAGAGTCGAGATGGCCAGCCCGATCGCGGCCAGCCCGGCCATCCCCGCGGCCACGTATAGCGTGACGTAGAGCAGCCGGAGCAGGCCGTCCGCGAGGGACACGGTCGTCCCGGACAGCAGCGTCACCGGCCCGATCGGGAACAGGATCGCCCCCATGATCAGCGACACCGCCGACACCAGCAGGCACGCCGCCAGCCCGAAGATGACCACGGCCGTGTACTTGACCGACAGCAGCCGGGTCCGCCCGGCCGGCACGGTGAGCAGGTAGCGCAGCGTGCCCAGGCCCGCCTCGCCCGCGATCGAGTCACCGGCCACCACCGCGATCACCAGCGGCAGCACCAGGGTGAGCAGGATGGTCAGGGCCAGGAAGGACAGGAACACCCCGTTCCCGGCCAGCTGGGCGAAGAACGACGCGTTCGGCCCGCCGCCGCCGCCGTCCGGGGAGGACACCCGCAGCCCGATACCGAGCACCACGGGCAGCACGATGAGCACGCCGAGCAGGGCCAGGTTGCGCCAGCGCCGGAACATCAGGCGCAGCTCCGAGCCCAGCAGCCGCAGCCAGGTGCGAAGACCGTTCCGGGGCCGGGCATGCGCGGCCAGGACTGCGGCATCCGCAGTGGCCGGGGCGTCCCCGCGGGGAGCGGACAGCTCAGCCGTTGACATCGAATCCCTCCCCGGTCAGGCCCACGAACAGTTCCTCGAGGCTGGGCCGGGGCGTGTCCAGCCCGGCCACCGGGACGCCGGCATAGACCAGCTCGCGGGTGATCTGCTCGGGCGCCTGGTCGCCGAGCGCGGCGGACGCTTCCCCGTCCCCGGCTGTGACGTCGGCCAGACCCAGCTTGCCGAGGACCTCGGCGGCCCGGGCGGGGTCGCTGGTGGTGACCCGGATCCGGGCCGCGCCGCGGGCCCGCAGTTCCTCCAGTGGCCCCTGGAAGACCAGCTTCCCGGTCCGCATGACGCCCACCTGGGTGCAGATCTGCTCCACCTCGGCCAGGAGGTGCGAGGACACCAGCACGGTGATGCCGTCGGTGGCGATCTCGCGGATCAGCCCGCGCACCTCCCGGGTGCCCTGCGGGTCGAGTCCATTGGTGGGCTCGTCCAGGATGATCAGCTCACGCGGCTGCAGCAGGCTGGCCGCGATGGCCAGCCGCTGTTTCATGCCCAGCGAGTAGGCCCGGTAGTGCTTCTTCTTCGCGGCCAGCAGGCCGACCCGGTCCAGCGCCGTCGTGATCCGCTGATCCGCGGTGCCCGGGTCAGCGGTCCGGTCCGCCGCGTCCACCCGGGCCAGGTTGTCCCGGCCGGACAGCTGCGGGTAGAACGCGGGCCCTTCGACCAGGGACCCGACCCGGGGCAGCACCTGGACGGTGCCCTTGGGCATCGGCACGCCGAGCAGCGAGTGGCTGCCCGCCGTGGGGTACACCAGGCCGAGCAGCATCCGGATCGTGGTGGTCTTGCCGGACCCGTTGGGGCCCAGGAAGCCGTAGACGCTGCCCTTGGGCACCACCATGTCGAGGCCGTCCACGGCCAGCTGGCCGCTCCGGAACCGCTTGGTCAGCCCCGTGGTGACGATGGCCGGGGCGGGCTCCGCGCCCGGGGCCGCCTCCTGGCGGGCCCCCGGGGCGGAATCCACCTCGCCCGGGCTGACCGGGCTGGCGCTCTCCGGGCTGGCGCTCTCCGGGTTAGCGCTCTCCGGACTGGCGCTCTCCTGATCTGTGCTCACGTGACCGGTACTCACCTGACCTGGACTCATCGGACGGCACTCACTTGACCTGGGCCGCGGCGCGGTACAGGACCGCCGGCGTCACCGCCCCGACGAGCACATGACCGTTGTTGGTCAGCAGCACCGACACCAGGCTGGTGTGCAGCAGCTTGCCACTGCCCCACGCACCGTGCACCGGGGTGGCCGATTTCAGCAGCGCGCCCGCGATCGCGGCGTCCTGGCCGCTGCCGCCGGAACCGCCCGCCGCCGACTGCGCGGCCTGGCCGACCGCGGCCGGCCCCTTGCCGCCCATTACCTCGGCCAGCGCCGACGCGGGGAGCACCGCCACTGACAGCCAGTCCTTGCCGATGACCTGAGGCTGGCCGGCAGCCTTCGTGCCCTTGGCCGGCATGCGGCCGGGCGTGGGCGGGCTGACCACCTTGACCTTGGCGCCGGCCGGCGTGGCGAAGTTGAAGTTGGCTGCGGCCGGCTTGACGAACGAGACCGACGTGTAGCCGACCTGGATAGCCGGGCTGGCCGCACCCCGGGCGAACACCTGGACCCGCAGCGGGACGTTCTTGGTGGCGTCGATGGCGATGCTGACCCGGCTGATCAGCGAGCCGCCGGCCTTCGGTGAGAGCACCAGCTGGTAGGCGGGCTGCCCGGCCACGGTCACGTTGCGCTCCACGCTGACCCGGGTGCTCGGCCCGACCGCCTTGAGGGCCTGGCTGGCCGCCTGCTGCGGGGTGAGCGGCACTGACGAGGGCATGGTGCTCGCGTGCTGGTCAGACCGGCTGGCCCTGGCCGGCAGCTGCATCCGTGTCACCGTGTTCGAGCTGCTCTGCCAGACCGAGACCTGGCGGCCGTTGCGGATCAGGTCGGTCTCGCTCAGCGTGACCGGCACCGCGAGCCGGATGTGCTGGGGATCGGCGTACCAGACCTTGATCGTGTGCGATCCGGCCAGCAGCGCCGTGATGGAGTTCGGGTTGCTGGTGCCGGGAAGCTGCGGGATGCCGAGCGACGCGGTCTCCACCACCGTCCCGGTCAGGGCGGGCAGCGGGGCGTCCCGGCCGGCCACCGAGGCGAGCAGCTGCGCGGCCGTGCGCGACGGCAGCTCAGGTGACGCCTGGGCGGTGCTGATCATGGAACCGGCGGTCACCGCGCCCGCGAGGACTACGGCGCCCGCGGGAATGGCCCACCGTGCGCGACGGGAAATCGTCGGCAGCGCGTTCATAAACCCAACCTCACTCGCCCCCGTGCGGGTCGGCCGCACGGGCTCGTCCCTGGGCCGTCACCGGCCCGGCATGGACCGCCGCCTCCCCGGTCCGGGAGGCACGGTCCCCTTCCTGCCCCGTATGGGCCCGTCCCGCCTGGCTCAACCGGCCGGCCCGGGCCCCGCTATTGGCCATACTGCCCCACGCCTCCTGAGTTCTTCCTGTGAGCCTGACCCAGGCCGGCGAGCGACCCCGGCCGGCAGGCCCGGGAACAACCGCAACCACGGCCCTAACGGTCTGACCGCTCAGCCCATCCTGCCCCGGGTCTACCCCGGCGGGGCCGCCGCCAGCCCGCCCGCGCGGGCTCAGGACGTGCAGCGCGGGCGGGTACTCTCGGGCGGGTGCGGGTGCTCGTCGTGGAGGACGAACGGAGGCTGGCCGCGGCCGTCCGGCGGGGACTGGTGGCCGAGGGCTTCGCGGTCAACCTGGCCCACAACGGGGAGGACGGCCTGCACGCCGCCCGCGAGGGCGGGTACGACGCCGTGGTGCTGGACCTGATGCTCCCCAAGATCTCCGGGTACAAGGTCTGCCAGCAGCTGCGCGCGGACGAGAACTGGGTGCCGATCCTCATCCTGTCCGCCAAGGACGGTGAGTACGACCAGGCCGACGGGCTGGACCTAGGCGCCGACGACTACCTGACCAAGCCGTTCTCGTACGTGGTGCTGGCCGCCCGGCTGCGGGCCCTGCTCCGCCGCGGCGCGATCCCCCGCCCCGCCCAGCTGCGTGCTGGTGACCTGGTCCTGGACCCGGCCACCCGGCGGGTCCGCCGCGGCGAGGCCGACATCGACCTGACCGCGCGGGAGTTCGCCCTGCTGGAGTACCTGATGCGGCGGCCGGGGCAGGTGGTAGCCAAGACCGAGCTGCTGGAGCACGTCTGGGACAGCTACGACTCGCTGGACCTGAACGTGGTCGAGGTGTACGCCGGATACGTGCGGCGCAAGATCGACGCGCCGTTCGGCCGCGGCGCCCTGCAGACGGTGCGCGGGGCGGGCTACCGGCTCGCCGCCGACGGCGGCTGACCCGGCCGGCCCGTGGTCTGGGCCCGTCCTCCCGTCCACTCAACCTCCCCGGTGAGCGTGGCCACTGCGCCGGCCAACCCGGCCCGGCAGCAGGCCCCGAACAGCGAGCACGACCGTTGACAAAATTTGCTTTTACATAAAGGCTTAGTTTCGTGATGAGGGACGTGCTGTACCTGGAGCGGCTTGAGCAGGCGGAGACCCTGCTCAAGCCGCAACGCGTGGAGGTACTCCGGCAGCTCGCCGAGCCACGCACCTGCACCGAGGTCGGAGCCCGGCTTGGGCAGAGCCCGCAGCGCATCTACTACCACGTCAAACGCCTGGTCGACGCGGGTGTGGTGACCCAGGTGTCGGAGCGCAAGGTGCGCGGCATCCACGAAGGCATCTACCAGGCGAGCGCCCGCTCGTACTGGATGTCGCCGGGCCTGGTCGGCCGGCTCGGCCTGCGCAGAGCCCAGGACGAGCTGAGCCTCGGCTACCTCCTTGACCTCGTCGAGGATGTCCAGGCCGACATCGCCAGGCTCGATCGATCCGCGCCGGAGCTGCCATCGATCGGGGTCTCCGGCGACGTGCGCGTACCGCCGGAGCGTCGCGAGGAGTTCCTCGGCGACCTGCGGGCGGCACTGCAGGCGCTGTTCACCCGCTACGGCGGCGCGGAAGGGGATGCCTTCAAGCTCGCCGTGGCCTGCTATCCGGCTGCCCCTTCTCCCGGGAGAGACCGATGACCAAACCGATGATCCTGCGGGCCCGGGCCGGCGCGCCGCTGGCCGCGGTGCACCAGGCGCTGACCAACGCCGGCGCGCTGCGCACCTGGCTTGCCGAGCATGCCGAGGTCGACCTGCCGCACCGCTGGGTGTTCTGGGGCCGCTACACCCCGGAAGGCGACGAGCCGCACCAGCGCCTGCAGTACGTCGACGAGCACACGCTGCGGTTCGGCTGGCTGCTCGATGGCGAGGAGACCACCTCCGAGGTCCGGCTGGCCGCCAAGGACGACCACACCACCGTGATCACCGTGTCGCAGACGCACTTCGGCCTTCAGGAGGCGCTCGCCGGCACCACGATCCGGGGCGTGCTGCAGACGTTCTGGTGCCTGTCCATCGCAAACCTCATCAACTACCTCGAGGGCCGGGAGCCCGTCCCGATGTGCGACTTCACCTCGGAGACGCTGCGGGCCGAGCTGACCATCGGCGCCGGCCTGCGGCGGTATACGAGTCCCTGATCGACGCCGGGCAGGTCACCAGGTGGTTCGGCGTACCGATGGAGATCGAGCCACGGGTCGGCGGCGCATGGTCGATGGTTGACCACGGCGGCGCGAAGATCGTCGACTTGGTGCCAGACACCCGGGTTTCCCTTGACTGGGGCGAGGACTTCGGCGTGCAGACCTGGGAGCTGGCCGAGTCGGACGGCAGGACGAAGCTCACCTTTGTCTGCAGCGGATTCAAGGGCAAGCCGCCGTACGCCGGCTGGATGGGCACGCTGGCCGGCTTCGCGGAACTGCGCCGCTTCCATGAAATCAGCAACTGGGAACCGATCTGGCTGAGCACGCCGGCCACGGAAAGGCAGTCATGACAACCGACATACAACCACTGACCGTCAACCTGTTCCTCTCAGCCGACGGGTGGGCCCGCGGGGCGACGTCGCCAGGCTACTTCGGATACTTCGGGCCTGAGCTGGAGAAGTGGATCACTACTGAGCTGGCCCAGCCGCAGCTGGTCATCCTTGGCCGGCGCACCTACGAGGCACTTGCGGGACTGCCCGAGGAAGCACGGGATGAGTCCTCGCAGCGCATGACCGAGCTGAGCAAGGTCGTGTTCTCGGGGACATTGGCCAAGGCATCCTGGCCGAACACGCGCATCTGCCACGACGATCTCGCCACCGAGGTCCGCCGGCTCAAGAGCGAAGGCGAGGTTCCACTCCGCACGATGGGCAGCCTTTCCGTCGTCCGGCAACTGTGCGGCGCTGGCCTCGTCAACCGGCTGCGGCTGATGACGTTTCCCTTGGTGGCTGGGACATCCGGCCGCGAGGCGGCCTTCGCGGACGTGGCGCCGGCCGACCTTGAGCTGGCCGGCCACCAGGTCCTGGATGGCCGGGTGCTGCTGGTCGAGTACCGGCCGACCGGGCGCGACATCCCCCGGGCATGAGTTAGACCCGCGATCGCCCAGAGCAGGCCGAGGGCGCACGCCGACATACTTTCCGGCGGCGCATCTCACGTGCCGGCGCGCAGCGACCCGATCTGTGCGTCTCGACTGGTGATCGCCGAGGAATCGCGGGCCGCCCCGAACGGCGGGAAGGCGCTCCTCGCCCGGGCCGAAAGGCGATCACGCAGCGTCAGGCACGATGTCCGCCTTCCGGGGCGAGCTTGGCACCGCTACCGATAAAACCTTGGCACGCGTGACAACCGGACGCGACGCCGCGCGCCTCTAGTGACTGTGGAGCACGTGATGACCTGCGGCGGCCGGCGGTGAGACACAGCCGGGACGCCGAATACACCGAGTACGTCGCGGCCAGGTTGCCGTCGCTGCGGCGGCTGGCTGCGGTGCTGTGCGATGACTGGCAGCGTGCGGATGACCTCGTGCAGGCCACGCTCATCAAGCTGTATGTGCGATGGGGCCGGGTCCGGGCCGCCAGCCACCCCGACGCCTATGCCAGGGCCGTGCTGGTCCGCGAGTTCCTCCATGAGCGGCGCTCGGTCTGGGTGAAGCGGGTGAGCCTGGGCGGCGGGCTGGCCGAATCGCCGGCCGTCGCGGTGGATCACGATGCTGTGCTCGACCTGCGGGCGGCGGTGGCGGCGCTGCCGCCCCGGCAGCGCGCCACCTTGGTGCTGCGCTTCTACTGCGACCTGAATGTCGATCAGTCCGCCGAGATCCTCGGCTGCTCACCGGGGACGGTGAAGAGCCAGACGGCCAGGGCTCTGGCCGCGGTACGGCGGTCGCTCGGGCCGGCGCACGCCGCCGGCCCCGGTGGCCAGCCCGCCGCGGCAGCGGAGCACCAGATCCACCCAGGAGGCCCCGGCCATGATTGAGTCCCAGGTTCGTGCGCTGTTCGGGGAGATAGCCGACGGCGAGCCGCTCCCGTCACCGGTGGATCTCCAGCTCGCCCGCCGCCGGGGCCGCGCCCGCCTTCGCTGGCGCCGGGCCTGCATGGCCGGCGCCTCGGCGCTGGCCGCGGCCGCGGTCGCGGTTTTCGCCGTGGGGACGGGCCCGGCCCGGCCCGGTTCCGGCCCGCCCGCCGGGCCGGCGGCGCCGCGCCAGTTCAACCCGCTGGTCCCGTACCTGTCGTTCGGCTGGCTGCCCCCGGGTACCTCGCTGGTGGCGGGCGACACGAGCCCGGAGATGATGGCCCTGACCGCGGGGCGCAGGCTATTTGCCCCGTCCTCGTGGGACCTGGTCGTCTATGCGGCCGGCCAGTGCCACCTCACCGGCCCGGCCGGGGAGCTGAAATGCTCGACGCCGGCCTTGGGGGGGCTGACCGCGCGGATCACCGGGCACGCGCCGGCTGTCGGGGGCCACCGCGCATTCTGGGCCGGCCCGTATCTGGTCTGGCAATACGCGCGCGGCGGCTGGGCGGGGCTGCTGCCGCCAGGCCCGAAACCGGGCAACGCGGCCAAACGGGACGCGGTCAAGATAGCCGACCACGTCCGGTACGGTGCGGCCGCGCCGCCGCTGCTGTTCGCGGCCCAGCTGACCCGCCTGCCTAGCCGGTGGCGGGTGAGCAGCGTGTTCTACCTGCCGGACGCCGGGGTGCTGCGGGCCAGCCGGTTCGCGCTGGGCACGGGTACCCCCGATCTCGGCGCCGACGGCGGCCTGCAATACCAGACGGACCTTCCCTACTTTTCAACCATCGACCCCGCCACCTCGCGCAGCAACTCCTGCGGAAAGTCGGCCCCCGAGACCATCAACGGTTACCGGGTGGTCGTGACGCACCGGTTCTCCGGCACCCTCTCCAGGCAGGACCTGTGCGCGGCCAACGCCGACGGCCTGGCGCTCTACCTCAGCCAGTTCGGCGCACACCCTCCCATCAGCGTGGCCAGCCTGTTCCGGAACCACCTGCGGCTGCTCGGCACCAACCCGGCGAACTGGACCAGCAAACCTATCGGGTGAGTCCAGGCGGCGTCCCCGCACGGGGGCCGGGGACGCCGCCTGCGCTCCGGCCACGCCTACCGGGAAGAGGTGCGGGCGGACCGATTCAGGCTGCTGATCAACCGGCCGGGAGCCGCTTTCAGTAAGCGTCCGGCTGGCCGGCGGCCCGGCGCGGGAGCTCTAGGGTGGCCAGCATGGCCGTCGTGTTTGCTCTGCTCGCTGCTTTGTCTAACGCGGCCAGTGTCAGCACCCAGCACATGGCCAGCACTGCGGGGCCACGCCGGTCGTCGGGCTGGCGGGTGGTCCTGTACTTGTTCCGCAATCCGCTGTGGCTCTTCGGCTGGGTAGCCCTGGCGGGAGCGTTCCTGTTCCAGGCGCTCGCCCTGCACGACGGCCTGGTTTCGGTCGTGCAGCCGCTCCTGGTCACCGAGCTCGTGTTCGTGCTCGTGCTGCGCCGGTTCTGGATTCACCAGTCCATCCGCCGGATCACCTGGGGCGCCGCCGCTTTGACCTGCGCTGGCCTGGCCGTGTTCATCGTCGCCGGGGAACCGGAAGGCGGCCATCCCACCCCGACGAGCCAGCACTGGATCGTGGCCGCAGTGACCTGCGGCGCCGGCGCCGCGGTCCTGGCCGCCGCGGCGCAACGAGGGTCCCCCGCCCGGCGCGCGGCCCTGTACGCCGCAGCGGCTGCGACCATCTGGGCGCTCGAGGCGGCGATCATCAAGGCCACCACGGACACGCTCACCCAGTTCGGCGTGGCCGGAATGTTCACGCGCTGGCCTGTATACGCCCTGGCCGTGGGGGGTGCGGCAGGCACCATCCTGCAGCAAGTGGCGCTGCACGTCGGGCCGCTGCGGGTCTCCCAGCCGTTTCTGGTGATCGTCGACCCGATCGTCAGTATCGCCCTGAGCGTGTGGCTGTTCGACGAGCGTTTCAAGCCTGACGCCGCGATACTGGCCGTGGCGGCGATCGCCCTCGCCGTGATGTGTGTCGGAGTCGTCTTCCTGACGCAGACCGCTCCGGCGACGATGAAACCCGGTAGCGGTGAATGAGGAGCCCGCAAGAGCCAGTTGACATCACCGTCACGCCTGGCCAGTCGCGGGCCGCCAGATCACCCTGATCGGCCGCCACCGCAGGCGGGAAGGCAGCGACCAGCTGCCGCGCCGAACGGCCGTCCGGGCGGATCAAGTCCGCCACGGCCCGTCACGAAGCGTGTAGCACGGGACCTGGCGGTCTAGCATCGCAGTGTGAGCGCGGACGGGGATCTGGACCGGGCCAGGATCAGTGAGTTGCACGCCGGGGAGGTGGCGCGATTCCGGCGTGCCCGGCCGCGGTCGCTGGCCATGCTCAGCCGCGCGCGTGCGCACATGCCCAACGGCACGCCGATGGCGTGGATGGCCTCCGAGTACGACCAGCCGGTCTATGTCAGCCATGGCCAGGGTGCAGGGTTCACGGACGTGGACGGGTTCACCTACCTCGACTTCAACGCCTCCGACATGTCGATGTTCTGCGGGCATGCGAACCCGGCCATCGTGGCCGCGGTTCAGGCGCAGGTGGCGCGGTCCAGCCAGTTCCTGCTGCCGACGGAAGCATCGGTGGAGGTGGCCGAGGAGCTCAGCCGCCGTTACCAGCTGCCGCACTGGCAGTTCACGCTCTCGGCCACCCAGGCCAACACCGAGGCCATCCGGCTGGCCCGCGCGGTGACCGGGCATGAGGTAGTGGTGCTATTTGAGGGGCACTACCACGGCCATCTCGAGGAGGGCCTGGTGGACCTGGCCGACGGCCAGGCCCGGGCGGTGCAGCGCGGCCTGTCCAAGGGGGTTACCGGCCGGGTGCGGATCGCCCAGTTCAACGGCCCTGACACGCTGCGGGCGGCGCTCGAACCCGGCGACGTGGCCTTGGTGCTGACCGAGCCGGCGATGACCAATGGCATCCACATGCTGCTGCCCGAACCCGGCTGGCACGAGGCGCTGCGGGAGCTGACCCGCCAGCATGGCGCCTTGCTGGCCATCGATGAGACGCATACCCACGTGGTGGGGCCCGGCGGGGCGACCGCGATGTGGCAGCTAGAGCCCGATGTGGTCACGATCGGCAAGGCGGTGGCCGGCGGGCTGCCGCTGGGTGCTTACGGGGTGACCGCCGGGCTGGGCGAGCAGCTGGACGTGGCCCGCAACGTCGCCACCGGCGGCACCTTGTTCGGCAACCCGCTGTCCGCGGCAGCGGCCAAGGCGGCACTAACCCAGGTGCTTGTCCCGGATGCTTATGAGCACACCACCGCCCTTGGGGGCGAGCTCGCCGATGGGATCGGGGAAGCAATCGCCTCGGCGGGGCTGCCATGGACGGTGATCCGGTTCGGGCCCCGCTCCGGGCAGTGGTACGGGCCCATGCCCCGCACCGGAGCGCAGGCGCATGCGCTCACCAACGATCAGCTCACCCGGCTGATCCGGATCTGGCTCGCCAACCGAGGCATCTGGGAAGCCCTGCCGGGCGCCGGCCCCACCGTCCCCATCCCCGCCTCGCGCGCAGACGTGACCCGCTACGTCAACGCCTACGGCGAGCTGCTGGCCGAACTACGCTGACTGCCTCCCCGGCCCGATCATCGGTACGCCGATTCGTTGGGCCCGCCGCGCGGGACGCGGCCCGGGTCCGCGCTGGCCAGCCGCCAGCATCTATCCCCTCCCGAGCAGCCGCCACCGCCCGCGGGTCCCTGGAAGCCAGCGGCCTCGCCTGGCTGTACGGCGCCAGAAGCTGGCTGGGATGGCGGCATCGCGCCTGGGACTGCCGATGACGGCTCATCGCCCACCCGGTCCTCCTTGTCACAGGCGGCCGGTGCTTCTCGTCTTGGGGATGAGAGTCAATTCTTGGGCATCAGGAAGGTGATGGCTGTGCGAGTGCTCGTGGCAGGCGGTACGGGCGTCATCGGGCGGCGGCTGGTGCCGCAGCTCGTGGCCCGGGGCCACCAGGTGACGGCGACGACCACGAGCGCGGCCAGGCTGGGCTTGCTGGCGGAGCTGGGCGCCGATGGCGTGGTGATGGACGGGCTGGATGCGATGTCGGTCGGTGAGGCGGTGGCGGTCGCCCGGCCGGACACGATCGTGAACCAGATGACGGGCCTTTCCGAGGCGCACGCCGGCAAACCCAACATGAGGAAGCCCGACCGCTTCTTCGCCACCACCAACCGGCTTCGCAGCGAGGGCACGGACCACCTGCTGGCCGCGGCCGAGGCGACCGGCGTCTCCCACGTCGTCGCGCAGAGTGCCGCCATCTTCAATGGGATCCGCGAGGGCGGATGGGTCAAGACCGAGGAGGACCCGCTGGAGGTGGTGGAGGGGACAAAGGCGATCAGCCACCTCGAGGACGTGGTCGCCAAGGCGGACGGCGCCGTCCTGCGCTACGGCGGGCTCTACGGGCCGGGCGCCAACGACGATCAGGTCAAGCTCGTGCGCAAGCGGCTGTTCCCGCTGGTCGGGGGCGGCACCGGCTACTTCTCGTGGGTGCATGTCGACGACGCGGCGAGCGCGACCGTCATGGCCGTGGAGCAGCACGCGAAGGGCGTGTTCAACATCGTCGACGACGAGCCGGCCCCGGCGAGCGCGTGGCTGCCTTATCTGGCGCAGTGCGCCGGGGCGAAGCCGCCGATGCGGATCCCCGCGTGGCTGGCCCGGCTGCTGGCCGGCGAGATGGTGGTGGGCATGATGACCGAGGGCCGCGGCTTCTGCAACGCCAAGGCCAAGCGGGAGCTCGGCTGGCAGCTGCGCTACCCGTCGTGGCGCCAAGGCTTCAAGGAAGAACTCGCATGACCCGGGCCGGGGAATTCGAGGAACTGCGGCCGCTGCTGTTCTCGATCGCCTACCGCATCCTGGGCAGCGTGACCGAGGCCGAGGACGCGGTCCAGGAAACCTGGCTGCGCTACGACGCGTCCCCGACCCAGCCCAGGTCGGCCAAGGCGTTCCTGTCGGCCGTGGTCACCCGGATCTCGATCGACGTGCTGCGCTCGGCCCGCGTCCGGCGCGAGGAGTACACCGGGCCATGGTTCCCCGAGCCGCTGCTCACCGACCCCTATGAGGACCCCGAGCGGTCGGCGGAGCTGGCCGACTCGGTATCGATGGCGGCCCTGCTGCTGCTCGAGCGGCTGACCCCGCTCGAGCGGGCCGTCTTCGTCCTGCGGGAAGTGTTCGGCTTCACCTTCCCCGAGGTCGCATCGGCAGTGGGCCGGTCGGAGGCGGCGTGCCGCCAGCTCGCGCTGCGGGCGCGCCGCCATATGGACGCCGGGCGGCCCCGGTTCGAGGCCGACCGCAGGGAGCGCGAGGAACTGGCGGCCCAGTTCCTGGGCGCGCTCCGGGAAGGCGACGTCGGCGGCCTGCAGGAGCTGCTCGCGGCTGACGTTCAGCTGGTCGGGGACGGTGGCGGCAAGGCCCCAGCGCTGGCCAGGAGCATCATCGGCGCTGAGAAGGTGGCCCGGGTGCTCGCCTCGGTCCTCCCCTGGCTCGTCCGGATCGACGTGACGTCGGAGCCACACGAGGTGAACGGCCAGCCGGGAGCGATCTTCCGGGACCGGGACGGCAAGGTGCTCTTCACCCTGGCGCTCGACGTACTCGACGGGCAGATCCAGACCATCCGCTCGGTAAGCAACCCCGACAAGCTCGGGCACGTGGGTCCGGTGGCGGACGCCTGGGCGGTCGCCCGCGAGGCGAACCAGGCCCGCCGGCCTGCGGATTGACCGCACGAGCCAACGGCGTTGCGGACCCCCCGCGGCGCGTCGGCAGACGCGCATTCCCGGGCGGTGGGCCCGGCATGGAGCTGGCCGGGGCACCGGAGACTGGGCGCGGCACGCACGGGTTAGACGCCCACCCGCCTGGTTGTGCCCGGGGTCCGCCGGGCCCCTGGGTATGTGCCGCGACCCGCTGCACCGGCTTACCGCCGGGACAGCAGGTCGCGGCACGTCCCCCGCCCGGCAGAAACCTGCCGTGCACCTGCCTCTGCAGCCTACGCTCCGGCGGTGGGCCCGTGGAGGAGCGCTGGAAAATCCGCTGCCGGAGACACTCGCGAGCAGGGTCTGGCGGCGGTCCGGGGGAAGCTGTGCCACAGGTAGCCATGCTGGCCGGGAAAACTGCGCGGGCCGGGATCGCCGGCCCATTGACGGACGTGTTGTGAGCGCTCACACTAACGGTATTTCGATCCGGCCTTCCCCCAGTCAGGGCCGGGACGGACAAGTTAACGCTCACATCCGCGGGCCCGGCACCCAGCCAGGACGCTGAGGGCAGCGGCACGCGGACACGGCCCAGGAAGGAGGGCTTCAGTGGCACGGCAGCACCGGTCCGCATCCGCTGAGGCCGCGGCACACCGGGTGAGCGGCTGCGGTACCGCACCGGCGCCGAATGTGCAGCACGGCCTGTGACTAGGGGGCCAGTGACTGGGGGCCTGTGCCGGGCGCCAGGAGCGCCCTGGGCCGGCCAGCTGGCCCGCAACGGCCAATCCGGCCAGCAAACGGAGCTCGGGTAAGGAAAGGCAGGCCCGCACATGACCCTCCAGTCCCCACGTCTGTCCCTCAGGCGGGTATTACTGTTCCTGGGCGCGGCGCTGACGCTCGCCGCCGGCGCCCTGCTCGCCGGGAGCGCGCCGCCGGCGGCGGCGGCGTCACTGCCGTGTGACGTCTACGCGTCCGGCGGCACACCCTGTGTCGCCGCGCACAGCACCACACGGGCGCTGTATGCCAGCTACAACGGTCCGCTCTACCAGGTGAAGCGCGCGTCCGACGGCGCCGCCACGAATATCAGCCCGCTCAGCGCGGGCGGGTACGCCAATGCGGCGGCGCAGGACTCGTTCTGCGCGGGCACCACGTGCACGATCACCGAGATCTTCGACCAGTCCGGTCACGGCAACAACCTCACCCAGGCGCCCGGGGGCGGGGCGGCCGGCGGCCCGGACAACCTCGCGAACGCGACCGCGGCGCCGGTCATGGCCGGCGGCCATAAGGCCTACGGGGTCTACGTGGCCCCAGGCACCGGGTACCGCGATGACCACACCTCGGGCATCGCGACCGGCGATCAGCCGGAGGGCGAGTACGCGATCTTCGACGGCACGCACTACAACGCGGGCTGCTGTTTCGACTACGGCAACGCCGAGACGAGCAACAACGACACCGGCAACGGTCATATGGAGGCCGTCTACTTCGGGAACATCAAGGCCTGGGGCTACGGGACCGGCAACGGCCCCTGGATCATGGCCGACATGGAGAACGGCCTGTACTCCGGGGTCAACGCGGGCTTCAACGCGAACGACCCGACCATCGGCTACCGGTTCACGACCGCCATGATCGAGGGCGGCCCGAACAAGTGGGCCATCCTGGGCGGCAACGCGCAGTCCGGCGGCCTGTCAACGTTCTACAGCGGAGCGCGTCCCAACGTGTCGGGTTACAACCCGATGCACAAGGAGGGGGCGATCATCCTCGGCATCGGCGGCGACAACAGCAAGAGTTCCGCCGGGACCTTCTACGAAGGCGTGATGACCTCTGGCTATCCGTCGGCCGCCACCGAGAACGCGGTCCAGGCCAGCATCACCTCCGTCGGCTACGCGCCCTACAGCGGCAGCGGCGGCGGGGTGACCGGGCCGATCGTCGCGGGCGTCAGCAGCGCTGACTGCGTCGACCTGGCCAACGCCAGCGCCACCAACGGCAGCCACGTCCAGCTCTACACCTGCAACGGCGTGGCGGCGGCCCAGAGCTGGACGGTGAACAGCAACGGCACTCTCACGATCGACGGCGGCTGCATGGACATCACCGGCGCCAGCTCCAGCAACGGGACGAAGATCGAGTGGTGGACCTGCAACGGCGGCGCCAACCAGCAATGGCAAGCCGTCAGCGGGACGCTGGTCAACCCGGCTTCCGGCAAGTGCCTGGACGACCCTGGCTCGAGCCTCACGCTCGGCACCCAGCTCCAGCTCTACACCTGCAACGGCGGCAGCAACCAGAAATGGGCGCTGCCCTGACCTGACCGGCCCCTGGGCGACCCGGGTGGCCAGCCGCCGGCGTGCGGCTGGCCCCCCGGCCCGAGCCCGGGTCCAGGGCCGGTGCCACCGGGGCGTCTCCCGTCTGGCGGGGAAGGCCGGATTCCGGGGGCTCAGCATCGGGCGGGCCCGTCAGAAGACCTTCAGCTGAGCCGCCAGGCCCAGCTGACGCTCATCCCCGCAGGCCGTCACGCCCAGCTGCTGCCAGTCGCTCCGGTGGGTGATCCAGCGGACGAGGGCGGGGGCGGAGGAGCTCACCTCGGCGACCGGTTCGCCCGGGCCGACCTGGATGGTCCGCCCCGCCGCCCCGGTCACGCTGATCCGGACCGCGCCGGTCAGCATGGCGAGGACACCGCGGTTCTGCTGCGGCAGCGCCGCCTCGATCCAGTCCAGCGCGGGGATCAGCCGCAGCTCATCCGAGGGCGGCGGCGGCCCGTCCAGCGGCCCGCGCGGCGGGAACAGGTCGGCGCGGATGTGCGTGTAGTGGTCGAAGGCCAGCGCGCTGGGCACCAGCGCTGCCGGATAGGTGCCGAGATCCCCCAGCGGCACCTCGAAGTCCTGGCCGGCCAGCCCCTCCAGGGCCTCGATCGCGGGCAGGCTGACCCACTCGTAGTCGGCCAGCACCTGCGCCGGAGTCCAGGAGCGCCGGGACGCGACGTGCACCTCCTGGGCCCGCTCGGTCCCCAGGCCGGCCGTGTCCGGCAGCGAGGACGGGTCGATCACCAGCCGCAGCAGCGCGCCCATGTGCGCCAGCACATCCTTGGCGGACCAGCCGGGACAGCCGCTGGCGGCCGCCCAGTCCCCGCTGGTGAGTCCCGCGCCGAGCTGGAGGACCGCCTCCCGGTCCGCGCGCAGCGCGCCGATCGCATCGCCAGTCATCCCATGCTCCTGTACCATTGGATAAGATCGTTATTTAACATAGTGATACTATGTGAAGGTGCGTATGGGCGCAAGGGCGGACGGGACGGGCTATACAGAGGACGTGGCTGAGCTGCGTGCACCTGGCCCGGATTCTCGGAGTCCGGGCCCTGAGTCCGCCGTGCGCCCCGGGCCCGGCGCGCCCCCGGGGTCGCTGCGGGCCGAGCAGGTGGCCCAGACCCGGGCGGCGCTGATCGCCGCGGGCCGGCGGCTGTTCGGTGAGCGCGGCTTCGCGGCGACGTCCGTGGACGACCTGGCCCGGGCGGCCCGGGTCACCACCGGAGCGCTCTACCATCACTTCCCGGCCAAGACCGCGCTGTTCGAGACGGTCTTCGAGGCCGTGCACGGGGAGCTCATGGCCGCGTCCGCGAGCGCAGCCGCCAGCGCCCCCGACGAGGCCGACGCCCTGGCCCGGGGCTTCGACGCCTTCCTCGACGCGGTGCTGGAGCCGGACGTCCAGCGCATCATCATCACCGACGCGCCCGCGGTGCTCGGCCTGGCCCGGTTCACCGAGCTCGACGAGCGGTACGCGGTGTCGGCCATCGTCGCGGCCCTGCAGGCCGCGGACGCCGCCGGGAGGCTGCACGCGGACGACCCGGAGACCATCGCCCGGCTGCTGCTGGGTGCGCTGGTGCGCGGGAGCATGCTGATCGCCGGCTCGGCTGATCCGGCCGCGACCCGCGAGAGCGTCGGCCGGGCGGTCCGGGCCCTGCTGGCGGGCTTCGCCCCCGGGACGGGTGAGTAGCCACGGCCGCCGCGGTGCCCCGGCAGGCAGGGGCCAGGACCCGGGTGCTGGGCCGCTGGTGGCGACGGCGCAGCCTGCGGGCCCGGGTCACGCTGGCTTCCACCGCCGGGCTGGCCCTGGCCCTCGCTGCGGCCGCGGTGCTGCTCAGCAGCGCACTGCGGATCTCGCTGATCCGTAACCTGGACAATTCGGCCCGGCAGGGCGCGCGGGAGGTCGCCGCCCTGTCCGACGCGCACCGGCTGCCAGACCCGGTCCCGGTAGTCCCCGGCACCATCACGGTCCAGGTTCTCAGCTCTAACGGCCAGATCGTGAACGTGTCGCCGGACGCGGACCGCCTCGTCGCGCTGCTGCCGCCGGCGGTGGCCGCGGCCAACGCCCGGGACGGCCGGGCGGTGTTCCTGAACGGCCGTCCCTACGGCCTGCCCGATACGGTCCGGGTGGCCACCGCGGCCACCCGGGACGGGGGGACCGTCATCGCGGCGGTCGCCTACAACCAGGTGGGCGAGAGCCTGGCCACGCTGACCCGGGTGCTGCTCATCGGCACCCCGCTGCTGCTGGCCCTGCTGGCCGGGGCGAGCTGGCTCATCGCGGGGTCCACCCTGCGGCCGATCACCGAACTGCGCCGGGGCGCGCAGGACGTCACCCGGACGGGCCGGCCGCGGGCCCTGCCGGTGCCCGAGGCCCGCGACGAGGTGCGCAACCTGGCGCTGACCCTGAACGACATGCTCAGCAGGCTCGGCGCGGCCCAGGAACGGCAGCGCGGGCTCGTCTCCGACACCGCGCACGAGCTGCGCAGCCCGATCGCCAGCATCCGGGCCCAGCTGGAGGTGGCCCTGGACTACCCGGACGGCCAGGACTGGCAGCAGACGGCCGGCGACGTGCTCGCGGACACGCTCCGGCTGGCCCGGCTGGCGGAGGACCTGCTCACGCTGGCCCGGCTGGACGAGCGGGACACCCGGCGCCCCGCGCCACGCCGGGTGGACCTGGCCGCGCTGGTCCGGGAGGAGGTCGGCCGCTACGCCGACGCCCGGGTCCCGGTCCGGCTGGCCGGTACCGGGCCCGCCGAGGTGACCGGGGACGCCGACGGGCTGCACCGGATGCTGACGAACCTGATCGACAACGCCACGCGCTTCGCGCGGTCCCAGGTCGCGGTGTCGGTGGGCGCGGCCGGCCAGAACGCCCGGCTCTCGGTCACCGACGATGGCCCCGGCATCCCGGCCGCGGACCGGGAACGGGCCTTCGGCCGGTTCACCCGGCTGGAGGCGGACCGCAGCCGGGACGGCGACGACGCGGGAGGCTCGGGGCTGGGCCTGGCCATCGTGCGGGCCACCGCGCAGGCCCACGGCGGGTCAGCGTGGCTGGAGGATGCCGGCCCGGGCCTGCGGGCCGTGGTGCTCCTGCCCGTGGCGGCCGGCGCGCGTCCGGCCAGCTCCGCTCCTACCAGCCCCCCCAGGGCAGCAGCGCAGTGACCGCGATGACGGCGAACAGCAGGGTCAGGTAGGCGATGGACAGGTGGAACAGGCGCATCGGCGCGGGGTTGGCGCTGGGCTGGGCCAGGCCCGCGCAGGCCCCCTCGGTCACCCGGGTGGCCGCGGGCTCCCGGCTGGCCTCGAACTCCCCGGCGGTCACGTCCGCCGGCGCGGTCTGGACCAGCACAGGCGTGGCGACCGCGACGTTCCCCCCGGCCGCAGGGCCGGGGCCGGCGGCCGCCGGCGCGGGCCGGGCCGGGCCGGAACCCGCGGGTCCGGTGTCGAACGTCATCGCGGCCACCCGCCGGTTCAGCCGGTGCGCCTCGAGGAGGAACCAGCCCCCGAGCGCCAGCGCCGCGGCCGTGTACAGCCAGCCGGCGTAGGGGGCGAGCGCGAGGGTGGCCGCCACCATCACGTAGGAGTAGAAGAGGATCTTGCGGGCGACTACGGCCGGCGAGGCGACCACCGGCAGCATCGGCACCCGGGCCGCGGCGTAGTCATCGCGGAACTTCATGGCCAGCGCCCAGAAGTGCGGCGGCGTCCAGAAGAAGATCACGGCGAACAGGACGACGGCGGGCAGGCTGACCCGCCCGGTCACGGCGGACCAGCCGATCAGCACCGGGAAACAGCCGGCCGCGCCCCCGATGACGATGTTGGACGGGGTGCGGCGCTTCAGGCCGAGCGTGTAGACGAACACGTAGAACAGGATCGCGGTGTCGGCTAGCCCCGCGGACAGCCAGTTGACCAGCGTGCCGAGCAGGACCGTGGACACGATCCCGAGCACGATGCCGAACACGAGCGCCTCGGCCGGCTTGATCACGGCGGCGTTGCGGCCCTTGCCGTTCAGCGGCCGCCGGGCGGTGCGCCGCATGATCGCGTCGATGTCACGGTCGATGTAGCAGTTGATCGTGTTCGCGCTGCCCGCCGCGCAGGCCCCGGCGACCAGCGTGACCAGGAGCACCCGGATCGAGGGCAGGCCGCGCTGGGCGAGCAGCATGGTCGGGATCGTGGTGACCAGCAGCAGCTCGATGATCCGGGGCTTGGTCAGGGCGAAGAGCGACCGGGCCACCACCCGGGCGGGGCGCCGCCCCGCGACGGCGGGCAGCGCATCGGTCGCTGGGGTCACTCCTGATCCTCCGAGCCCTCGGGTGCAGCGTCCTGGTCCTTGCCGGACCCGCCGGTAACCTTATCCTTTGCCGTTCCGGCCGCGTCCTTGACCTCCTGGCCAGCGTCCTGGGCGGCTTCCTGGATGGCTTCCTCGGTCCGCACGCCGACCGGCGGCGGGGTACCCCGCTCGGCCAGCGGCTCAGGGCCGCCAGCCGCGGTCGCGGTCGGCAACCCGGTCGCGGCGGCCAGCGAGGCCGCCTGGCCCGGGTCGGCCGGGGCCACGGGCCGGGCCCCGGCGATGGGCCGGCGGCCGGGAACCATGTGCGGCCTGGTGAAGACGAAGTACAAGGCGATCATCACGACGATGAAGAAGCCGAGCGGCAGGATGAGCGTCATGAGGGCCCCGCCGTTGTTCCAGTTGTACGACGCTGCCAGGGGAATCACTTCGTGCACTCTATCCTCCAGCTGGAGTCAATGACTGATTCATCGCTGCCCGGTCCGGGTGGGCCAGGTGTGTTTCGGTGGCCGGAGCATCCGGTCCAGGCCCGAGGAGAGGGCTTGCGATTCCTCCTCGTTCAGCCACTTGACGAGGAGGGCGACTCCCGCGATCACGTAGGGCTCGAGCACCAGGACCCACAGCTCGGCCCCGCCGTTCTGCTGGTCGCTGACCACCGTGAGCACGTGGTGGCTCCCTACCCCCAGATACGCGGGGTAAAGGACCTGGGCGTCGAAGCCGAGCACCATGCCCAGGATGGTGCTGAACAGCACGATAGCGGCGAGCAGCATGACCCGGTACAGCGGCCCGAACTGCGGGCGATGAGGCCGGGAGCCGATGATCTGCAGCCAGAGCAGCACCCCCGCGGCCATGGTGGTGACGGCCTGCGCCGCGAGCACCACCGGGTGATGCACGCCCGCGTCGTAGAGCACCGGCAGGTACCAGCCGCACCAGACCACGACGAACAGGGCGGCCACCGCGACCGGCCAGCTGCGCAGGCGCGGGGCCACCGGCGCAGTGGCTTCCGTGGCCCGGGGGCGGGCGTCACGCCCCAGGCCACGCCACAGCACCAGCCAGGGTGCCCCGAGCACGAGCAGCGGTGGCACGTACACGCCGAGCACGATGCCCTGGAGCACCCGGACCCAGATGAACGTGCCCGCCCAGTAGCCGAGCGGCGAGACCAGGGCCAGGACCGCGAGGAGCAGCCCGGAGTAGAAGGCGATGACCTCGCGGGCCAGCCCGGCCGGGAGCGCGGCGCCACCCCGCCGCGCGTCCGACCGCAGCCCGGCCAGCCCGGCCAGGTGCACGGCCGCGACGGCCAGGCCCACGGCGAGAACCGCCACGTTGGCCGACCAGTGCGAGACAACCAGGTTCATGTCAGAGCACGTAGAACAGCAGGAAGAAGAACAGCGTGACCACGGCCATGAAGTTCCAGATCAGCGTGAACGCGCTCAGTGAGGACTGGAACCGCTGGACCGCGAACGCCTCGGCGTAGGTGGGCGGCTGCTCGACGAAGGAGATGGGTGCGAGCGGGCGGGCGCGCATGACCAGGATCTCCAGCCAGAGCATCGCCCCGAGCCAGCTGACCAGCAGGACCGGGTAGGTGTCGGTAAACACGCTGGAGAAACCGGAGCTGCCCGGCTGGAACGGCAGGCTGAGCAGCTGGATGATCTGCACCACCACCGCGGCCGTCCCGAGCAGCAGCGCGACCAGGGCCGCGGCCTGCCACGCGCCCTTGGCCCCGGCCTTGATCCGCTGCAGCCCCACGTACTGGACGACGGCGCTGAGCAGGACCAGGACCAGGATCGTCACGCCGTAGCCGGTCTGCGGGGCGTGGTAGCCCGAGCCCTTCCACCGCCCTTCGGAGTTGATCGAGCGCAGGTAGAAGTAGGCGAACGCGAACGCCCCGTACAGGAAGGCCAGCGCGCCGATCGCGAACCGGGCGCCGGTCCACGCCGCGTTGAGTGCCGCTTCGTGGTAGAAACCGGCTTCCTCGGCCGCCCGGTCCAGCTCGTCCGGCGGCTGGGTGGTCTGCTCGGCCATGGTTACGCCTCCACTTCGGTGCTGGCCGTCCCCGCACTCGCGTACGAGGCACTGACCACGCCCACGGGCGGGTGCAGGTCGGCGACCGCCGGTGCGTCCTTCACGCCGTAGTCATACGGGCCGGAGAGCACCACCGGGATGTGCTCGAAGTTGCCGGGCGGCGGGGGCGCGGCGACCTGCCATTCGAGGCCACGCGAATTCCACGGGTTGGCCACCTCGCGTTCCCGGACGATCACTGTGGACCAGATGAAGTTGATCACGAAGATCAGGATCGAGGCGCCGAGCAGGAACGAGGAGACCGACACCCAGTCGTTCAGCCCGGTGAGGTTCGTCGCGTACTCGAAGACGCGGCGCGGCTGGCCCGCCATGCCCACCGCGAACAGCGGCAGGAAGGTCGAGTTGAAGAAGAGGAACATCGTCCAGAAGTGCAGGTACCCCAGCTTCTTGTTCAGCCTGATGCCCATCATCTTCGGCAGCCAGTAGTAGCAGGCGCCGAAGAACGCGAAGATGAGCCCGCCCATGATCGTGTAGTGGAAGTGCGCCATCACGAAGAAGCTGCCGTGCTCGGTGGTGTCCGCCGGGACGTCGGACAGGAACACCCCGGAGATGCCGCCGATCAGGAAGTTGAAGTACAACCCGAGGGCGAACAGCATCGGCACGGTGAGCCGCACCTTGGCCTTCCAGAACGTGCCCATCGCGACCAGGTAGATGAACCCGGTCGGGATCGAGATGAGCTCGGTGGTCAGCATGAACAGCGGGCGCATCTCCGGGTTGATGCCGCTCACGAACAGGTGGTGCTGCCAGACGAAGAAGCTGAGCAGGGCCACCCCGATCATGCCGGCCCCGGCGACCCGGTAGCCGAACAGCGGTTTGCGGCAGAACACCGGGATGATCTCCGACACGATGCCGAACCCGGGCAGGGCCAGGATGTAGACCTCCGGGTGCCCGAAGAACCAGAACAGGTTCTCGTACAGGTAGCTGCTCCCGCCGAGTGTGTTCACGAAGTTCGCGGTCTGCGCGGTGCGGTCGAGGATCAGCAGGTACATGCCGCCGATCAGGACCGGGGTGGCCAGCACCATCAGGAACGACACGGTGACCATGGACCACACGAACATCGGCAGGCGGCTCCACCGCATGCCGGGCGCCCGGTAGTTGATCACGGTCACGATGATATTGAACCCGGCCAGGACGATCGAGATCCCCATCAGGCCGAACGCCACTGCGTAGGCGTCCATGCCCTCGGTGGCCTGCACGCTCAGCGGCGCGTAGCCGGTCCAGCCGGTGGGGAACCCGCCGATCAGCACGCTGGACAGCAGGACGATGAACGCCGCCGGGGTGAGCCAGAACGACAGCGCCTCCAGCCGGGGGAACGCCATCCGCTTCGACCCGATCATCAGCGGCATCAGGTAGTTGCCGAACGGGCCGAGCACGACCGAGGACATCAGCATCATCATCATCGTGCCGTGCTCGCCGACCACCATCAGGTAGGCGCTGGAGCTCATGATGTGGTAGCTCGGTGACAGCAGCTCGGTCCTGATCGCCATGGCGAACAGGCCCGCGGTGCAGAAGTAGATGATCATCCCGACCAGGTACTGGATGCCGACCACCTTGTGGTCCAGCGAGTACCGGAAGTACCGGGCCACCCCGCCGAAGGCTTCCTCTTCCTCCTCGGCCACCGGGACCGGCTTGCCGAGGATCTGCCGGCCCAGGTCGTTGAACACGCCCAGCCCGGCCAGCCAGCCGACCACGGCGATCACGTAGCCGAGGACGAGCGGGAAGTCGTTCATGTCCGACAAGGCGTTCCGCTCATACCCTGAGGACAGGAAGTTGCCCAGCCAGTGCCCGACGAAGTACCCGAGGATGGCGCCGATGATCCCGGTGTGCATGGCCGGGCGCATCCACCAGGGCCGGGCCAGGCGCGGGCCGACCGGTCCGGATCCCGCCGGCTCCCCTGCGCCTTCTCCGGCTCTATCTCGATAGACATCCGGTCACCTCTTCATCGCAGTATTGGCGGGAATCGGGAAGTCGCCCGCGGGTGCGGTGGTTCCGCCGGTCATGGCGACACCGGGTCGCTAGAGGGGTAGTAGTAACCGTTGGCGCCGGTGATTCCCGCCACCTTGACCACCTCCTGGCCGAGCTGCGGGACCACGGTCGGGTCATAGGTCAGCGCGTAGGGCGGCAGCGCGGCGAGGACACCTTGCTGGTGCTCCCTCAGCTCCGTGCCCCGGGCCCAGGCCTGGAACGCGGCGGGGGTCGTCACCCGGCCGGAGTCGAACATGGCCCCGTGCCAGATGCCGCAGAGCTCGCTGCAGCGGACGGTGAACCCGCCGGTGTGGTCCGTGGTGGTGTAGGCCACGTTGTCCACGTTCGGGTTCGCGTCCGCCTTCACGGCCAGCTGGTAGGCCCAGAAGCTGTGGATCACGTCCAGCGAGGTCACGTGGAACTCGATCGACCGGTTCGCGGGCAGGACCAGCTGGGTGGATTCCATCCCGCCGAATTGGGGGTAGCGGTAGGTGAATTGCCACTGCTGGCCGATGACCTGCACCTGGAGGAAGTTGCTGCCGTCCGGCTTCCAGACCGGCGCCGGGCCCTCGCCCGCGCCTGCGCCCGCTGGCACGATCAGCTCAACGGTGCCGAACACGAAGGCCGCGAGCACGATGACCGCGGTGCCGCCGATCCAGGTGGCCTGCAACGCGGTGTGCCCGAAGATCGGCGGCCCGTCGTCGTCGTCACCTCGGCGGTGCCGCCAGTTGATCAGGGTGTACGCGAAGTAGACGTACACGAAGAGCATGACCGGGGCACCGGCCATGGCCAGCACCGCGATGTCCACCTGCTGATGCTCCGCCGACGAGGTCATTTCCCCCGGCGGCATGTGGGGCTTCCACAGGGTCCAGATGAGCACGTCTGCGACGATGGCCAGCACGATCCAGATCAGGAAGATCCGCAGACCGTGGTTCGGCCCCTCGCGCCGGTCGCTCTGGCCGGGGGCCGCCGGGGCCTGGGACTCGGCCATCAGGCTGACACCTCCATGTTGCCCATCATGTAACCGAGCGTCTGCATCGGGCCGCCGTTGCCGTCCAGGAACCCGCCGCCGCAGGGGATGAAGCACTGCCAGCGGAAGGTCCCCGTGTGGTTCGGGGTCATGAAGCTGAACTTCTCCATCGAGTGCGGGCCCTCGGTGCAGGGCGAGTCGCCGCAGGGTTCCTTGTTGAACAGCAGGGTGTTGGGCGAGGCCATCGGGACGTACAGGTGCAGGCTGGGGATCGCGAACGAGTGGCCGACGCTGCAGTGCGACCAGGTATTGATGACCGAGAAGCTCTTGGCTGGTCCCAGCGGCTGGCCGACGGTCTTGAACTGCTGGACGCTGACCTTTCCGCCGATGGTGCCCTGCACCTGGCTCCAGTAGTTGTTACGGGCCGGCGTGCAACCGTCGTAGCCCAGGATCGTCATGTTCACCCGGGTATGCGCCGGTACCTGGAACAGCGTGGTGTGGACCCAGGCCTTGGTCTTCGGGTCCTGGACGAAGTAGCTGACCCAGTCGGGCCTGCTGGCCGAATCGTTCTGCGGGTCCTCCTGCAGGACCACGTTGACGGCTCCCCCGGATGCCTCCGGCGCGTAGTTCACCACTTCGAGGCTGCCGCCCAGGTAGTGGAGGACGATGAAGACCGCACCGGCGACCACGGCGGCGAACGCCACCAGGAGGGTCACGATACGGGCCGGCAGAGACACCAGTCACCACCTCGCTTCTTCGCGGCGCCTCGCGCACACGACTGGGCCGGCCGCAATGTCCCAGAACTTGCGGGCCGGAGATCTCGTCTGGTCCTGATCTTGCGATCGACTGCCTCGCCTGGGCAACCTGGGCGGCGTTGAATGACGAAATTGTCATGATCGGGCGGCCCGGACGGGTACCGTTTCGCCTGCAAGCGCTGCCTGGTTACATCAAGTCCTGATCATGAGACTGATTGTTACCGCTCAGGCTCAAACGACACCTCTGAATTACAGGATGAGTGCTGCTGCAATGGTTTGCCAGAAGCTTCCAGGGTTGACCGCACCCCTCCTGGCGGTACATCCTCACCTGAGGGGATCGCTCAGGCGGTGGTGGCAGACCACCGCTCCGTGCTGACGCGTCGCCCAGACAGACCATGCAACGGAACCTACCTGCGAAGACGGTCCAGCTGCCGGAGTCCTACCGGACGGCGGCGCGGCTCCTCGTAGTTGACGACGAGCCGCAGATCCGTGAGTTCATCGCGCGCGCCCTGACCGCCGCCGGTTATGCAATCGATTTCGCAAGTTCCGGTAAAGAAGGGCTGAGCCGGGCCACGGCCGGTGACTATGACCTGGTCATCCTGGACCTGGTCATGCCGGACATGGACGGGCGGGAGATCCTCACCCGGCTCCGCCGTGACCGGCCTGATCAGGCCGTGCTCGTGCTTTCGTGCCTGGCGGACGTCACGACTAAGGTGGACTGCCTGGAACTGGGGGCGCAGGACTACCTGACCAAGCCATTCTCCCTGGCCGAGCTGCTGGCCCGGGTGCGGGTCAGGCTCCGCGACGACGGGCACCCTGTGAACGAGGTCCTGAAGGCGGGAGAGCTCGTGCTGGACTTCGGCCGGCTGGAAGCCAACGTCGGGCATGGCCCGGTCCCGCTCACCCGCCTGGAGTTCCTGCTCCTGCGTGAGCTCATGGATCACCCCGGGCAGTCGGTGCCCAAAGGGCAGCTGCTCGCCACGGTGTGGGGCTACGACTTCGATCCCGGCTCCAACGTGGTCGATGTCTGCGTCCGCCGCCTGCGCTCGAAACTCGGTTTCGACCTGATTAAGACGGTGCGTGGTGAGGGATACCAGCTCACCGCGTAGCGGCGGGATCGCCGGGTGGCTCCGGCAGACCGTGGCCAGGGGCCTGAGGGCGGGCGCCCGGCTGCGGCTGCGCCAGCACACCCCGAGGAGCTCGCTCACCCCGGGACCATCGACCGCAGCGGCCTCGCTGGACGCACCGCCCCTGGTGGCCGCCCCGCTGGTGGCCGTGCCCCCGGCGGCGCCGCTGAATGCCACGCCGGCCGGCGCCGCGGCCCTGACGGCCGGGCCGGCGGATGCCTCGCCGCTGAAGGCGGAGCGGCCGGACGCCGCGGCCGTGGATGCCCGGCCCCTGGATAGCGTGGTCCCGGGCGCCACGCCGCTGGATGCCCCGTCCCTGGATGGCGCGGTCCCGGACGCCACGCCGCTCCACGCTGGGCTGGACCCAGGCCCGGCGGCTCCCGGGGCGGCCCGGACCCGCTCACGCCCTGCGCTGTCCGCGGGGCGCTGGCACTCGCTTCCGGCCGGGCTGGCCTTCACCCGGGGCGCCGGGCGCCGCGCCACCGCGCGGGCGGCCCGCGCCGGGGGGAGCTTCAGCTGGCCGTGGCGGGTCGCCTGGGTCGACGTGGTGTGGGCGCTGTTCTCCGTGGTGAACCTGGCCGCCATCCTGGTGTTCTCCAGCTGGGAGACGATCCCGTTCCACTTCATCTGGATCAGCCTGACGCTGCTCTACGGGTTCCGGGTCTGGGCCACCCGGCCGACGCTGTGGGTGCTCGCCGTGGTCATGGTGACCACGTTCGCCGCGATCAGCTGGGACGTCTCCAAGGGCGCCCAGTCCGTGGACGAGCTCAACGAGGTTCCGCTGATGGCCATGATGTTCTGGCTGATGGTCTGGCACGCCCAGCGCCGGCTGGACGCGGACCACGAACGGGACCTGGTCAGCGACGAGAACGCACGGCTGCTGGCCACCCAGCGCCGGTTCCTGCAGGATGCCTCGCACCAGCTGCGCACGCCGATCACCATCGCGCTCGGCCACGCCGAGCTGCTGGCCCGGGAACTCACCGACCAGACCGAGCAGCGGGACATCCAGGTGGTGGTGGGCGAGCTGAGCCGGCTGCGGCGGCTCGGCGAGCGGCTGCTGGTCATCGCGGCCTCCGAGGACCCGGACTTCCTCCGCCCGGAGCCGATCGCCCTGGACGGGTTCACGATGGACGTCATCCGGCGCTGGCGGCCGACCGCGGACCGGCGGTGGCAGGTCGGCCGGCTGGACGCGGTCACGGTCAGCGCCGACCGGGAACGGCTCGGCCTCGCGGTGGACGCCCTGCTGGAAAACGCCGTCCGGCACACCGGCAGCGGCGACATGATCCAGCTTTCAGTGCTGGTGACCGGGCCGGGCCTGCCGGTGCGTATGATCGTCGCGGACACCGGAGAGGGCATCGCACCCAGCGAGCTCGAGCACATCTTCGACCGTTTCCGGACCGGGTCGCCGGCGGGCGGAGCCACCGCGGCCGGCACCACCGGAACCGGATCCAAAGGCACCGGGCTGGGCCTGGCCCTGGTGCGGGCGGTGGCCCACGCGCACGGCGGCGACGTGCGCGTGCGCAGTACCCCCGGCGTGGGCAGCGAGTTCGAGCTGGTCCTGCCGGCCCCGGCGGTGAGCGCCGGGGCGCTGTACCCGGCGCTCCCGCTGAGCTGGCCCAGCAGCCCTCCGGAGCCCGCGCCGGACCGGACGCTGAAGGACAACCCATGGCCAAGCAGGAACCGATGACCCAGGAGCCCATGCGCACGCGGGAGCATGACGAGGTGAGCGCCGGCCCGCCCGCGGGGCCCGCCCGGGCCGCGGCCGGCTGGTTCGGCGGGCTCAGCCGGGGCCGCAAGCTGGTCCTCACCTGGTCGGCCTCGGTGCTCGCGGTGGCGGTCGCGCTGGTCGCCATCGGCGCCACGTCCGGCGGGCCGGCCAGGCACGCACCCCCGCCCCGTGCTCCCGCGTTCATCCTCGCCCGGCTCGGGCACACGGGCCAGCACATCTCGTTGGCCCAGTACGCCGGCCACCCGCTGATCCTGAACTTCTTCGCGTCCTGGTGCGAGCCATGCCAGCGGGAGACCCCGCTGATGGCCCGGTTCTACCGCAGTCACCGGCGCGGCGTCATCATCGTCGGCATCGACGTCAACGACAGCAACCCGGCGGGCCTGGCCTTCGCGCGGAAAATGGGGGTGGCCTACCCGGTCGCGTCCGACCCGGCGCCGATGGCCATGGCCTTGTCCTACGGCGTGGCGGCGCTGCCCCAGACCTTCTTCCTCAACGCGCAGCACCGCATCGTCAAGCGGCTGATCCGCGCGGTGACCCTCACCGACCTGCGCCGCGGGGTAGCCATCATGACGGCGCAGAGCGGACGGAGCTGAGCTGAGTGGACGCCCCGACCCGCACCGACCCGCCGTATGTCCCGATCCGGACCAGCCGGTGGGCTCCCCACCGGAAAGCCCCCCGCTGGCTGCTGCTGGCCGGCGCGCTGATCGTGGCGGGAATCGTGCTGGTCGCCCTGGCGCACAAGCCCTCCCGGTCGCAGCAGGCCGCCGATCTCAACGGGGTCATGAAGGACATGACCGCCGATATCCAGTCGTGCGCGGGCGGGGTCGATGAGTCCTTCTCGGCCCTGCACCGGGTGCAGGCCGGGGAGAACTCCGCGAAGAACACCCAGGCCACCATCAAGATCGCCCGTTACGGCGCGGCCAACTGCTCGCCCGCCAACAACGAGCTGCTCGACGACCTCACCCAGTACCAGGTAACCGAGTCGCTGGCCGCGTTCCACCTGGAAACGGCGGTCAACGACCTGGTCACCTGGGCGTTCCCGTACGCCCAGCGGGTACAGAACGACGTGGCGAACGAACTCGGCGCGCGGGACGCGGCCAAGCGGCAGCAGTTCACCGCGGCGCTGCGGCGGGACACCAACGACCTGAACCGGCAGCGGGCCGCCATCGACAGGATCCTCACGAAGGCGATCGCCGCGACCGGGGCCACGGCCAGCCCGCCCCACCTGCCGGGCTAGCCACACCGACCTGGAGCAGCATGCACGGACGGGCGAGGACCGCAGCGGCCCGTACGGTGCTGGCCCCCTGGGTGCTGGCCGGCGGCGCGGCGCTCGCGGTCGCCCAGGGCGCGCCCGGCCTCACCGCGCTCGCCCCGGTCCGGCGGCTGTTCCCCGGGCTGGCCGGGGCCGGGCCGCCCGATCATGTGGCCCTGACCTTCGACGACGGCCCGGACCCGCGCTTCACCCCGCGCTTCCTGGCCGCGCTGGCCGCCCGGCGGGTGCACGCGACCTTTTTCTTGCTCGGCCCCATGGTGCAGGCCGCCCCCCAGCTCGCCGCCGAGGTCGCCGCGGCCGGCCACGAGATCGGCGTGCACGGCTGGGAACACCGGTACGCCACCGTGCGCGGCCCCCGGGCGCTGCACGACGACCTGGCCCGGGCCTGCGACACGATCGCCGCGGCGACCGGCACTGTTCCCCGGCTGTACCGCCCGCCGTACGGGGTGCTCAGCGCCGGCGCGCTGATCGCCGCCCGCCGCCTGGGGCTGCGGCCGATCCTGTGGAGTACCTGGGGACGGGAGTGGACTCCGGGAGCCACGCCGGTATCGGTCCAGGCGACCCTGGCCCGCACCCTGGGCGGCGGGGCGACCGTGCTCCTGCACGATTCCGACGCCGCCGCCCCGCCGGGCACGGCGGTGGCGGCACTGGGCGCGCTGCCCTGGCTGCTGGACGAGTGTGCCGGCCGTGGGCTGCGGGCAGGCCCGCTGGCCGAGCACCTGGCGGACGGCTCCCGGGCCGGATGACCAGGCGGACGCCCGCACGGATGACCAGGCGGGGACCCGCATGCTCAGCACCCGTACGCCTCAGCTGACCCCGTACGCCTCAGCGGGCCGGCTGGGCTCAGGCGGACCCCGCGTCCTCAGATATCCCGGCCGCGCTCAGGAAAAGTTAAAGCAGCCGTATGGGGGAAGTAAGGGGTGAAGGCGCCCTGAGGAATCCTCAGGGCATCTTCAGCTGACGTCCAGGCTCGTGGTGCTTACTGGAGGTTGCCTGAGAGCGGCGGCCCACGAGGCCGGCCGCTTATCAGGGCAACGACGCAACGTAGGCTGACTTCCGGGCAAAGGTGATTACGGATGCAAGAAGGTCAGGACCGGAGTGGGGACCAGCCGCCGGAGTACATGGGTGCGTGGTCACCCATCCCGGCCGGGGACCAGCCGGACCGGCCCGCCGGTGACGAGCCGGCCGCCGCGGGGAGCCTGGCTGAGCAGGATGATTCCGCCGCGCCGGAGGGCACCTGGATAATCCCGGCCACGGGAGATCAGCGGCCCGGCCCCCAGGGACACGACTCCGCCGCGCAGAACCCAGCCGGGCATGAACCTCCGGAACCGGGTCTTCAGGGGCAGGGTCCTGCCGAGCAGGGCTTCCAGGAGCAGGGTTTCCAGGAGCACGGGCTTCACCAGCACGGACTTCATGAGCTGGGCCAGCCGGGGCAGGACCGGCCCGAGCACGGCCTGGCTGGCCTGGGCTTCGGGTCTGGCGCCGCGGCACCGGGAAGCCCCGCCCCGGGCGCCCCGGCTCCGGGCCGACCCGCACCGGGTGGGCCCCAGGCGCCGGCGGCCCCCGGCCAGGGCAGCTACAGCCAGCCCAGCGGATACATCCAGCCGGGCACGGGGCAGCCAGGCGGGCCGCCCTACGGCCAGCCCGGATACGGGCCAGCAGGCGGCCAGCCCGGGTACGGCCAGGCTGGGTACGGGCCGCCCGGGCCAGCCGGCCCAGGCCAGCCGGGCTATGGCCAGCCCGGGCCCAACCAGCCCACGGCCGCGTTCGGCCAGCCCGGGTATGACCAGCCTGGATATGGCCAGCCTGGATACGGGCCGCCCGGCGAGCCGGGTCACAGCCAGCCGACCGCCGCGTTCGGCCAGGCCGCGGCGTCCGGTGGCGACCAGCCCGCCGGGCCGGGCCAGCCTGGGTACGGCCAGCCCGGATACGGCCAGCCCGGATACGGCCAGCCGGGAGGATACGGGCCGCCGGGCGGCCAGCCAGGCGGCTACGGCCAGGGCGGTTACGGGCAGTCAGGCGGATACGGTGGCCAGGACCCCTGGGGCCCGCCCCCGGGCGGGTCCGGGAGCGGCTGGGGTTCGGGCGAGATCATCGGCTACGGCTCCGAGCCGGAGCCGCCGCACCGCCGCCGCGGCAGCCGGGCCCTGATCTACGTGGTGGTGGCCGCGCTGGCCGCCGGAGCCGGGGCGGGCGCCGTGGTGGCGCTCAACCACAACAGCCAGTCCCCGCGCGGCACCGTCTCCTCGCACCAAATCCCCGTGCCGAACCGCAACGGGGCCGGTAACGCCAACACCACCAACCTCGACGTGACCTCGGTGGCGAACAGGGTCAAGCCGGGCGTGGTGGACATCAACTCCACGCTTAAGTACCTGGACGGCGCGGCCGCGGGCACCGGCATGATCCTGTCCTCCAACGGCGTGGTGCTGACGAACAACCACGTGGTTGAGGGCTCCACGCGCCTCACCGCGACCACCGTGGTGGGCGGGAAGAAGTACCAGGCCACGGTGATCGGGGTGGATCCCACCGACGACGTGGCCCTGATCAAGCTGCAGGGCGCGGCCGGGCTGAAGACGGTGCAGGTGGGCGACTCCGCCAAGGTCGCCCTGAACTCGTCCGTGGTGGCCATCGGCAACGCCGGCGGCCAGGGGGGCAGCCCCACCGTGACCGCCGGGACGATCACCGCGCTGGGCCGGACCATCACCGCGAGCAACGCGGGTAGCAGCCAGAGCACGGAGACCCTGCACAACATGCTGCAGACCAACGCGCCGATCGCCGAGGGCGACTCGGGCGGCGCGCTGGCCAACGCGGCCGGCCAGGTGATCGGCATGAACACCGCGGCGAACAGCCAGTCGCTGGGCGGCCGGGGGACCAGCATGGGCTTCGCGATCCCCATCAACCGGGCGCTGTCCATCGCCAGGGAAATCGCCGCCGGCCACGCCAGCGGTCACATCCTGATCGGGCCCAAGGGCTTCATGGGTGTGGGCGTGGACGCGGTCAAGGACGCCAACGCCTGCCTGGCGCAGAGCGGGCTCGGGACCAGCTACCGGGTGCCGTCCCAGTCGGGTGCGCTGGTCTGCAACGTGTACCCGGGCACCCCGGCCTACAAGGCGGGTGTCCGGCCCGGTGATGTGATCACCGGCGTCAGCGGCCGGTCGGTGACCACCGCCAACGGCCTGACCAGCGTCATGCTCAAGTACAAGCCGGGCGCGACCGTCTCGCTGACGTGGGTCGACATGGGCAAGCAGAGTCACACGTCGCCGCTGACCCTGATCAACGGGCCGGTGAAGTAAGCCAGCCGGGCAGGTAAGCAGGACGCGCCGGCGGGCACCCAGCCCGCCGCCGCGTTCTGCTTCTCCTCCGTCAGCCGGTCAGCCAGGCGCGGAGGCGGGACTCCACCTCGGCGATCTGGGCCACCGGGACATGCTCGCCCCGGGAGTGCGCGACCTCCGGGTCGCCGGGGCCGTAGTTGACCGCGGGCATCCCGAGTTCCGCGAAGCGGGCCACGTCCGTCCAGCCGAACTTGGCCCGCGGGGTCCCGCCCACCGCCGCGAGCAGCGTGGCGGCGGCGGGATCGGTCAGCCCCGGGCGGGCTCCCGCGGCCCAGTCGGTGAACGTCACGTCCCAGCCGGCGAAGATCTCCCGCACGTAGTCCTGGGCCTGCTCCACCGTGCGGTCCGGGGCGAAGCGGTGGTTGACGGTGACCACGCACTCGTCCGGGATCACGTTGCCCGCGACTCCCCCGCTGATATAGACCGCGTTGAGCCCTTCGTGGTACCTCAGGCCCTCGACCTCGGGCTGGCGGGCCACGTAGTTCCGCAGGACGTCCAGGATCGGGCCCGCCCGGTGAATGGCGTTAGTGCCGTTCCAGGACCTGGCGCTGTGCGCGCGCTCGCCGGTCACGCGGACCTCCGCCCGCATCGTGCCCTGGCAGCCGCCCTCGATGATCGCGCTGGTCGGCTCGAGCAGCACGGCCAGGTCCCCGTCCAGCAGGTCGGGAGAATTCCGGGACAGCCGGAGCAGGCCGTTGCGCTCGGCCTCGACCTCCTCGCCGTCGTAGAACACGTAGGTCACGTCGCAGCGGGGGTCGGGCAGCGACGCCGCCAGCCGCAGCTGGACCGCGACACCGGACTTCATGTCACAGCCGCCGCAGCCGTACAGCAGGTCCCCGTCGAGGCGGGCCGGGAGGTTTCCGGCGATCGGGACGGTGTCGATGTGCCCGGCCAGCACCACCCGCTCGGGGCGGCCCAGCGTGGTCCGGGCGACCATCGCGTTGCCGTCCCGGAACAGCTCCAGGTGCGGGATGCGGCGCAGCGCGGCGTCGATCATGCCGGCCAGCCGACCCTCGTCACCGCTGACCGAGGGTATATCTACCAGGGCCGCGGTCAGCGCCGCCGGATCCTGGGAAAGGTCAAGGTCTGGGTCCACGCGGGGAGCTTAGCCGGACATGATGGCCACACCAGCACCACCCACGCTGAACGGAGAGCTCATGTTCCACGTTGACTCGGAGGTCGGGCGGCTCCGCCAGGTCGTGCTGCACCGCCCCGAGCTGGAGCTCAAGCGGCTCACCCCGGACAACGCCAGCGAGCTCCTGTTCGACGGCGTGCTGTGGGCCGAGCGGGCCCAGGCGGAGCACGACGAGTTCGCGGAGGCGCTGCTGGCCCGGGGCGTGGCCGTGCACTACTACGGGGACCTGCTGACCGAGACCCTGGAGATTTCGCAGGCCCGGGACTACATCCTGGACCGGGTCTTCGACTCCCGGCTGAACGGGCCGCTGGCCTGCGCGATGTTGCGGGCCGCGGTGGAGGGTCTCCCGTCCCCGGTGCTGGCCCAGGCCCTGACCGGGGGAATCACCAAGCGGGAGATCCTGGAGCTGACCCCGGAGCCCAAGAGCATCGCGTTCCACTCGCTGGAGCCGGACAGCTTCGTGCTCGCCCCGCTGCCCAACCTGCTCTACCAGCGCGACACCTCGTGCTGGATCTACGGCGGGGTCTCGGTGAACGCGATGGCCATGCTGGCCCGGATGCGGGAAACCGTCAACGACGAGGCGATCTACCGCTGGCACCCGATGTTCGCCCAGGACAGCTTCGAGGTCTGGTACCACGGCGCGGACGCGGCCCCGGCGACCATCGAAGGCGGCGACATCCTGGTCATCGGCAACGGTGCGGTGCTGGCCGGGATGAGCGAGCGGACCACCCCGCAGGCGGTCGAGCTGATCGCGCACCGGCTGTTCTCGGCCGGGGCGGCCCGCTGCCTGGTCGCCATCGACATGCCGAAGGCCCGGGCGTTCATGCACCTGGACACGGTGATGACCATGTGCGACTACGGCGTGTTCACCAAGTACCTGGGCCTGGGCATGCTGCCCTCCTACACGGTGGAGCCGGGGGCGAGTGCCCGCGAGCTCAAGGTCACCGACCACCCGCCGGAGGACATGCACACCGCGATCGCGGCCGCGCTGGACCTGCCCAGCATCAGGGTGCTGACCGCCAGCCAGGACGTGCAGGCCGCGCAGCGGGAGCAGTGGGACGACGGCTGCAACGTGCTGGCCATTGAGCCGGGCGTGGTCGTGGCCTACGACCGCAACGTCACCACCAACACCTACCTGGAAGAGAACGGGGTCGAGGTCGTGCCCGTGCCCGGCAGCGAGCTGGGCCGGGGCCGCGGCGGCCCCCGGTGCATGAGCTGCCCCATCGAGCGCGACGCCTGACCGGCAGGGCGCCCGCTCCCGCAGGACCTGTCCGCAGGCTCCGGCCCCGCCCGCCGCACGGCCCGATTCTCCGCAACGAAAACCTCACCGGCCACGGCCTCCGGGCCAGGCTGGCGGGGCGCGGCTGGTTGAAAGGCCGGGCGGCTGGCGCGCGGGCCGCCGGCCAGGCTAGATATCGTCGGGCAGAAGGCGGAACCACTTGTGCGGGGTGAGCGGACTGATCGCGCGGAAATCGGGCCGGTCCAGCGTCAGTACCGCGGCCGTCCGATAACGGGCAGCTAGCACCACATTCACCGCGTCGGCCAGATCCAGATCCAAGCCTGCGTACTGTTGCTGGACCAAGCGGGCGGTAGTCAGTGTCTCCAGGCCCGTCTCTGGGACCTGAAAGCGTGACTGCCGGAGCTGATCGATGATGAACTCGATGATTGCGGTCCGCGCATGTGATCCGAAGCGGGCTTTGGCCAGGTGGTCAACTTCGGTGAGCACCATGGGCGAAATCACCACGGTTCCGGCTTCCGCCAGGATTCCCTGACAGGCTGCAGACTCGGGCGCGTTTCGGTCGGACGCCGCGATGATGCCCGACGTGTCCGCGACCACAATCACCGGCTTTCAGCGCCTCGGGCAACCGCTTCGGTGACCTCATCGCTAGTCACGGGGGCACCCGTCCCCTCGAAGGTGGGCCAGTCGAAGGGACCGTCCCATATCCGGTTGCCCAGAGCAGCCAGGTGGATCCCTTCCCTGATGATCTGCGCTTCAGATACCCCGCGCCGGTCCGCAATCTCCTTGATCAAGGCGAGGTCTTCCACATCGGCATAGACGTTCGTTCGCTTAAGCGACATGTACCGATGCTAGCACCTAACGGTTACGAGGGTATCGCCTGAGCTCTCCGGCTGGCTGGCTGATCAGGGCGCAGGGGCTGATGGCCGTGATGGCCCGGGTCACGGTGGTGATCTGGCTGGGCATGGCGCCGGGGCTGGCACGATCCAAGCTGCGCCGAGCGCCGGATCGGCGCTGGCCGCCGATTTCAGCGAAAGGCACTTACGGAGGGCGGCCGGGCGGATCACAATGCAGGCATGCCCGAACTTGACCCGGCCGCTATCCTCGAGGCGGTGACTCGCGACCCCCGGCTGCGGGCGTTCGCCGGCCACGGCAGGATCGAGACCCTGCCGGCCCGGCAGGCCCGGCGGCACCTGCTGCTGGACAAGATCGCACAGGCCTTCGAGCCGGGCGTGCGCTACTCCGAGCGCCGGGTCAGCCTGTTCCTCGGTGCCCTGCATGCCGACTACGCGACACTGCGCCGCTATCTCGTCAACGACGAGTTCCTGTCCCGCTCCGATGGCCAGTACTGGCGCAGCGGCGGTACCGTGCTCCCGTCCCCGCCTGGTGAGCCCCGGTCTCAGGCACTCCCTGCCGAGCGCAGGGTGTAGGCCTGCTCAGGTGACGACGATGACCTTGACGCCGACCGCGTCATAGGTGCCTTGTGCCCGCGCGTCCCTGGTCGCGAGGGCTACCTCGTGCTCCTTGGCGGCAAGTGCCACGAGCGCGCGTCATAGACGGCACTACCCGCGATGCTGAGGCGGCTCAGCTCGTCCGGCAGCTTCCGGCTCCACGGGTTGCTCAACAGCAGGGCCGGAGAAAAGCGGGCCTTCAGCAGCCGCGCCGCGTCGGCCGGCGCCAGTCGTGCGTCGCCGGGCAGCCTGGTGAGAACGGAATAGGTCTCCGCGAGAGCGTGACCGCTCAGCGCGACCTCCCGCCCGTTCCACCAGCGCGCCACGGCTGCGTGATCATGATGTGAACGGACAACCAGGGGGACGGCCACGCTAGCGTTGACCGCGACCGTCACTTGCGGCCGGCGTCGGTGAGGGCGAAGACGACATCGTCATCAACCGGTGTCTCGCCGGCCGAGACGAGCACGCCATCCTCCTCGACCAGCCGTGCCGTCCTGCCGGTGGGCACTACTTGCGCGCCGGCGCCGTACAGTGAGATGTCAACCTTGGTGCGGGCAGCAAACCCAGCGCGTCGCGAATGGGCTTGGGCAAGACGATCCGGCCCGCTTGATCAATGACAGCCTCCGTGGGAAAACGATACCGTCGAAATCCCGGAGGCCGGGCACCGGCCGGGGGCGCGTGGCCTACGACCGCAACGTCACCACCAACACCTACCTGGAAGAGAACGGGGTCGAGGTCGTGCCCGTGCCCGGCAGCGAGCTGGGCCGGGGCCGCGGCGGCCCCCGGTGCATGAGCTGCCCCATCGAGCGCGACGCCTGACCGGCAGGCTGCCCGCTCCCGCAGGACCTGTCCGCAGGCTCCGGCCCCGCCCGCCGCACGGCCCGATTCTCCGCAACGAAAACCTCACCGGCCACGGCCTCCGGGCCAGGCCGGCGGGGCGTGGCTGGTTGAAAGGCCGGGCGGCTGGCGCGGGGCAGCTCGCTAAAGCGATCCACTTCCTTCAGATCCGCGAGACCGGATGCTGAAAGCCACAGGTAGGGTCGGGCCATGTCCGTACAGGTACGCCCGGCGACCGCGGACCGGTGGGGTGATCTGGTCAGGGTGTTCGGCCGCCGCGGCGAGGACCCTTCGTGGTGCTGGTGTCAGACCTTCCTCGCGCCTGCCGCCGACACGGCAGCGGCGCGGGAACCGGCACCCGACAATCGCGGCGCACTGCACCGGGAGATCGCCCAGGCCACGCTACCGCCCGGTCTCATCGCCTATGCCGGCGATCACCCTGTTGGATGGGCCAGGGTCGGGCCTCGTTCCGGCTTTCCCGGGGTGAGCGGCAACAGAGCGTTGACGAAGGTGCTCACCGAAGATCCCGGAGCCTGGTGGGTCACGTGCCTCGCGGTCAACAGCCATCACCGGCGATCCGGCGTTGGGTCAGCACTACTGAAAGCTGCTGTCGAGTTCGCCCGCGAGCACGGAGCGACAGCTGTTGAAGGCCATCCAGTCAACGTGGACGCGCTGAGCGCCGCACGAGTGAATGGGTCGGCCATCTACACCGGGACGATGACCATGTTCTCCGCTGCGGGCTTCTCGGAGATCGGCCGCACCTACCCCACCAGACCGGTGATGAGACTCCTCGTGTAACGCCCCTGCCGATCAGGGTCCAAACGGGCTCATCTGGGCGCCGGTCGCCCAATCAGGTTTCTCAGCGACCTGCGTCAGTGACCCATCGCGAGGCCGTTCCGCCATGGTCTCGGTTAGCACGGTGATCGCCCTGGTCAGAGTGGTGGTGATCTCACTCGGCGTGGTTCCGGGATCGGCCCGGAAGCCGAGCTCGATGTAGCCGTCGTCGTCGATGATGATCCTGATGTCGCAGCCGCCGGGCAGGACCAGCCGCGCTGTGACGTCGGGGATATCGCGGGTGACGTTGAGGCAGGCAGTCAGCCCGGCTGCAGTCAGCAATCCGGTGATCACCAGCATCCTCTGCAGGCTCTCCTCCGGGTCGGGTTCGCCGGCCGGCCCCGGGGGCGACGGCGGCAGACGGGATAGATCGCCGGCCGGGGTGAGAGCCGGGCCGGACGGTTCCGTTATTGGTCCGGATCTTTGGCCGGCCGCGCACGGACACCCGGACTGGCGGCCTCTGGCGCGGGTGGCGGCCAGGCCGGCGTAGAGGTCAGCGGGCTGGCGGACCCGGCCAGGGTCGGGGCGCCACTCGGTGACCGGCACCACCCCCGGCGGGATCAGGGACAGGCCGCCGAGCAGGGCGGTGACCTGGGCGTGGGTGCGGGCGGTGATCCCGCCGGGCACGGCCTCGTTGTAGGCGGTGACGCCCGAGGCGACGGCGGCAGGAGCGAAGTCACTGGTCAAATGGCTGATGGCGAGGAGACTGCCCGGCGCTAACCCCGCTGCCAGGGTGGCGACGATGCCGGCCGGGTCGTCGGCATCGGGCAGGAAGTGCAGCACGGCCAGGAGCAGGATCGCGGCCGGGCGGTCGAGGTCCAGGGTCCGGGCCGCCCCGGCCAGGATGGCGGCCGGGTCGTGCAGGTCCGCGTCGAGGTAATCGCACGCTCCGTCGGCGGCGCTGGTCAGCAGCGCGCGGGCATGGGTCAGGACGAGCGGGTCGTTGTCGGCGTACACAATCCGGGCCGTCGGGTTGAGGGACTGGGCCACCTGATGGGTGTTGTCCGGAGCCGGTAACCCGGTCCCGATATCCAGGAACTGGCTGATCCCGCGGTTTCCCGCCAGATAGCGGACCGCCCGGCCCAGGAACTGCCGGTTCGCGCGGGCGCCCGCCACCACCTGCGGCCGGCACTCAGCGACCCGCTGCGCCACCTCACGGTCCGGGGCGTAGTGGTCCTTCCCGCCCAGCCAGGCGTTGTACACCCGCGCCGGATGCGCCGCCGCCGGATCGAAGCCGTGTATCACATGCGTTCCGGGATGACTCAGGGACTGACTTGCTCTCGTGGGCTCATTCATGAAGTTAAGCATAGCTAGCTCTAGCTAGTCGCGGCTAGTCGCGTCTTGATCTTGCTAGCTGGAGTGAATTAGATCTAGGCGCATGTCGTTGCAGCGTGATGCGCCGTTGCCGCTGAGCCAGCAGCTCGCGGGACTGCTCCGGACGCAGATTGAGTCTGGGGAGCGAGCCCCGGGTTCGCGGCTGCCAACGATCATGCAGTTGTCACAGGAGCACGGCGTGGCCACCGCGACGGTCGTCAAAGCCTTGCGGATCCTGAAGCGCGAGGGACTGGTAATCGGCTCGAGCGGGCACGGAACGTTCGTGGCCGAGCGGAGCAGTACGTAGCAGATCGCTACTCGTGATCTCACCAGCGGCGCGGCGGATTACTGAGCCCTTCGACGGCACGAACAGGTTCCTGGGCGACGTTGCCGACATGCCTGCCCGATTAAACCCGCAATATTGGAATTGAATGCTCTTCGATTCCGAATTAGCTTTCCGCCTGGCTCACCACATAGTGACACCGTCGGACAATGTGACTCCCTGCTTACTGGCAGCTAATTGGTCCGCTACCCTAGCCCCGCAGAGGCTTATTGCTTCCAGTCAGAATCCTCACAGGGGGCGAATATGAAGATGGCGCGGGCTATTCCGGTCCTATCGGGCGGAGCTGCGGCAGCGCTTGTCATGATGGCTGCGGCACCGGCCCTGGCGAGCCCGGCCCGGGCCGCCCATTCGCGGAGCGGCAGTCACCCGACCATCACCTCGATCCTGCAGTCCGGGGACACCGTCACTGGCGTCCGGGGCGCTGGCGGCGACGGCGTGGTGCTCACCGGCTTGACCGCCACCAATGGCGGCTCATCCGCGATCCTTTTCCGCGGCCGCCTCGCGACGGCGGCCGGAGCCGCGGTCTCGGTGCTGCACCCGGCCTTCCGCTCGGTCACCTCGGCCACCTTCTACGGCCCCAACACGCACCTGTTCAACCCCCGGGCGATCCCGCGCGGGGAGGTCCGGGCGGTCGGCAGCTATGTGTCGTCGGCCGCACCCCAGGGCGTGCGCAATCAGGGCATGATCTACCTCGGCCGGGTCAGCGGGCGGGGCGGCTCCTGGAAGTCCATCAACGTGCCTGCGTACGGCAGGCACGTAACCGGGCATGTCCGGGCCTGCCCGGTGTCCCGGCGCCGTTGCCATGTGATGGACACCATCCCGCACAGCACCATGGGCAACCTGGTGGTGGGCAACTACGACCTGAACCCGACGGTGCGCGGCGGCGTGGTCTCGGGCAACGCGTTCATCTACAACATGACCAGCCGCCGGTGGACCCTGCTGCGAATGCACGGCAGCCTGTCCACGAAGAGCACGTTCTACGGCATCTGGCAGAACGGCGGCCCGGGCAGCCCGCGCTACACGCTGGTCGGCGGATCATCAGCCCACGGCGGCCAGCGCGGATTCCTGATCAACTACAACGAGCGGACCGGCGCCTTCGGCCGGCCAGCCTTTTACACCTACAACAACCGGCCCGCCATATTCACCCACTTCGAGGGGATCACCGCCGTCCGGGGCGGATTCAATCTCGTGGCGATGAGCAACGGCCACTCCCCGTCGCTGGTGTTCATCCCGGTGCGGGGCCGGTCCTTCGGGCAGGCGCGGTGGCATCAGGTCAACGTCGGCGCGAGCGCACTGTGCCCGTGCAGTGCCGTCACCGGGAACACCGTGTGGCGCAACCACATCATGGGGCTGTACGTCCCGAAGAGTTCCCCGGCACCGCACACCTACCTCGCCACTGTCCCGGCGCGGTAGGCGGCCTGACCGAGACGGCCAGCAAGCCGGTCGCTACTCAGGCGGACCCGGGTCGGCCGGAGGACCAGAGGGACGGCTGCGGGGCTGCACGCTGCGGGTAAAGAGGTGCTTGGCGCCGTCGTGCAGGGCGGCCAGGATGACTGCCACCGAAGGGCGGCGGACACTGGCCGTCCGCGCGACCGCGTACACGTCGCGTGCTGCGTCGGAGCCGGGCAGGTCGCGCACCACGACCCGGCCCTCGCCCGCGGCCAGGGCCAGGCGCGGCACGGCGGCCACTCCGATCCCCCGGGACACCAGGGACAGGATGGTGCCCAGGCCCTCGAACTCCCACGGCATGGCGGGCGCGCCGCCCGCGCCGGCCAGCAGCCGGTCCACGGCCACGCGGGACGGCTCGCCCGCGGGGGCGGCCATCCACCGGCTGGTCTCGCTCAGCCGGCGCAGGTCCACCGGCTCGTCCGGGTCCGCGAGCGGGTGACCGCGCGGCACGACCAGGACCAGCGGGTCGCGCACCAGCGGGTAGAACTGCAGCACGCCCGCGCCGGTGCTGGGGAGACGGCCGGTCCAGTCGTCGACCAGGGCCACCTCGACCTCCCCCCAGCGGACCGAGCTCAGTCCCTCGTCCCGCTGGGTCTGCCGGAGCAGCAGGGTCAGCCGCGGGTGGGCCCGCAGGCTGCGGGCCAGGGCGGGCGCGAAGGCCGCCGCGGCGGTCGGGAACGCAGCCACCGAGACCCGGCCGGTGGGCTCGCGCTCCTGCGCGGACAGGTCCGCCTCGGCCTCTTCCACCTGGGCCAGGATCCGTTCGGCGTGTCCGGCGAGCCGGACTCCCGCGTCGGTGAGCTCCGCGGACCGCGCGGTCCGGTCGAGCAGGATCACGCCCGCCTCGCGTTCCAGGACGGCCAGTTGCTGGGACACCGCAGACGGGGTGTAGCCGAGGGCGGCCGCCGTGGCGGCGATGGTTCCCCGGCCGGCGAATTCCTTGAGCAATCGCAGCCGATGCAAATCCAGCATAAGTTCAACTTACCCTCAACAACAGATATAGAAGCTTGTGCTAATGCATAACTGCGGTCACGCTGGTCAGAGGTCAGGGTCCGTTCGGAAGGCCTGACCCATCGCGGCCCATTTGTGGCGCAGTGCGGCGCCTCATGCCCCCGGATAGGCGCCCCATTTCCCGATCGAGGAGTCGAGAGCCATGTCCATGGCTGGCTCAGCCATGCCATCTGCCCTGCCCGCCACACCTTCCAGTTCTATCGCGGCGCCGCCTGCCAGTCCTGTGACCACCGCCCCGGCTGCTCTCGTCTCCGCTCCGATAGCCCCGTTCCCCGGCCCGGCGGCCCCGTCCCGGCTGACCCTGGCGCCCATCCCGGTGTCGGCCACCCTCGCCGCGAACGAGACCCTGGCCCGGAAGCGGCGGGCGGGCGAGACCGTCCTGCCGCTCGCGTTCGGTGAGGCCGGGCTGCCAGCTCATCCCCTGCTCATCAAGGCGCTGGCCGAGGCGAGCGCCGGCAACACCTACGGCCCGGTCGCCGGCCTGCCCGCGCTACGCGAGGCCGCGGCCGGGTACTGGACCCGCCGCGGCACGCCCACCGGGCCGGCCAGCGTGGTCTGCGGGCCGGGCAGCAAGGCGCTGCTGTTCGGGTTGCTCCTGGCCATCGGCGCGGACGTCGCCGTGCCGCAGCCCAGCTGGGTCAGCTACGCCGCGCAGGCCAGCATGCTCGGGGTGCACGCGCACTTCGTGCCGGTGCCGCCGGGCGAGGGGGGCGTCTGCGACGCCGAGGGCCTGGCGGCCACGGTGACCGCGGCCCAGCAGGCGGGCCGGCGGATCGGTGCCGTGGTGCTGACCCTGCCGGACAACCCCACCGGCAGGCTGGCCCGCCCGGCCAGCGTGCACGCCCTGTGCCAGGTGGCGGCCGAGCATGACCTGATCATCATCGCCGACGAGATCTACCGGGACCTGGTGCACGACCCGGACCAGGCCTTCGCCAGCCCGGCGCTGTTCGCTCCCGAGCGGACCGTGGTCACCACCGCGCTCAGCAAGAGCCTGGCCCTGGGCGGCTGGCGGATCGGCGTGGCCCGGCTGCCCGACAGCGGGATCGGGCTGGCCCTGCGCGACCGGCTGGTCGGGATCGGCAGCGAGATCTGGTCCGCCCCGTCGATGCCCATCCAGCACGCCGCGGCGCTCGCCTTCGACGAGCCCGCCGAGCTCACCGACCGGGTGGCCCGCAGCCGGGCCCTGCACGCGGAGGTGGCCGCGGCGGTCGCCGGCCGGTTCGCCGCCGCCGGGCTGCTCGTGCCCGCACCGCAGGCCGCGTTCTACCTGTACCCGGACTTCGCGCCGTGGCGGGAGCACCTGCGCACCACGCGCGGCATCAGCAACGGCGCCGACCTGGCCACCCATCTGCTGCACTGCTACGGCATGGGCGTGCTGCCCGCCAGCGCCTTCGGCGAGGAGCCGGCCGCCCTGCGGACCCGGGTGGCCACCGCGATGCTGTACGGCGACACCGACGGGCAGCGGGAGCAGGCGCTGGTGTCGGATGATCCGGTGGCGCTGCCCTGGATCGCGGCGGCGCTGGACCGCATCGAGGACGTGCTGGACGACCTCGCCCCGTAGACCGCCCGGTTAGCCCACCCTGAGCAGTGCGGCACTGGCCACGCTGACCTGCGCGTGCCCGGGTGACCACACCCGGACCTCGAGCCGCTGGCCGGGGGGCGGGGTGGTGAAGGTGGCGCGGAACGGGCCCCAGCCCGGGTAGGCCCGTCCGCGGTAGGCGGTGGTCGCGCTCACCGGCAGCGTCACGGTGGCCATGCCGCGGGTGGACGGGACGCTCTTGCGGGCCAGGAGCACGCCGCCCGTGTCGTTCCAGACCTCGACGTTCACCGGGCCGTGCGCGGACAGGGTCACGGATGCCTGGTACCGGCCCGGCGGCCTCTGCCAGGCCAGCCCGTCAGCCACGTAACCGCGGCGGCCGGTGGACGTCACGTGCCAGGTGGCCGGGGAACCAGCCAGGACGCCGTGGCCCGCCACTCCCGGGCTCGCCCAGGCGGGAAGGGGTGTCACGCCATCCGGCATCGTCAGCGAACGGACACCCGGAGGCGGGCGCCACCGGAAGGCCCAGACGCCCTGGGCGTGGGCGATCAGCGTGGCATGCAGCCGGTCAGCCAGCTGGCCGATGACGGTCATGGCCTCGCCGGTGCTCTGCGTCTCCACGCCTTCGGCCGGGACGACGACAAACCAGGTCTCGCCGTGGACTGGCACGTTCCGCGGCGCCGGCAGCGGCCGCACATCCGTCCGACTGGAAAACCGGCCGACGACTCCCTGGGACGCGAACACCACGGCGGAGTCCGGGATGCGCGCCTGCACCCGGGCCAGCACCGCGGCCGCCGCTGACGGGACCCGCAGCCACTGATGCGGCGTCCTGGGCGCCCAGACCGCCGACCAGGCCACTGCCTGCAGGACGATCACGGCGGCCAGTGCCAGCGCGAGCCGCTGATGCCGCCGGGCTATCCAGACCAGCACCCCCACCGAGGCGGCGGGCATCACGACGTAGACCGGCAGGCTCTGAAAGAGAGGCTCCGCGAACAGGACGCCGTGGAACAGAGAGTTCGCGAGCTCGACCACCACGATCAGCGGGAGCAGGAGGGGGAACGCGACACCCAGCAGGCCGGACGGGGCCAGGTTGGCCCACAGGTCGATGCGCTTGGCCCACAACGCCCCGAGGACCCGCAGGGGATGGCTGGCCACGCCCAGGACCAGGGCACCCAGGCTCAGCCGGGCTTCGGGCCTGACCGCTCCCGTGGCGAGATAGGCGTACGCCTGGAGCCCGTGCGCTGACCCTTTATTGCCGTGAATGACGGTAATGAAGAGGACCGCGCCGACCCCGAGGGCCATGATCAGGGCCCCGCGCAGCCGTGAGCGCTTATCGCCGATCAGGAGCCCGAGGCCCAGGCCAGCGACGTACGTGCCCGCGACGTCCCCGCACAGCAGGACGCTGGCGAGCCAGACCCAGGCCCGCCGCCGGTGAGCGGCCAGATCCCGGGCCAGGAGGACGGTGAACAGCACCGCCAGCGACTCCGCGTGGAAGTCGAAGGAGACCGCCCACCAGGTCCACGGGTTGATGGCGAGCAGAACGAACCCGGAGGCCACGAGCCAGGGCCCGGCCCGGCCGGGATCGCGCGACCGCACCATCTCGCACAGCCACGTGAAGGCCACCAGCTCGGCCCCCACCACCGCCGTGTCCTGCAGCCAGAGCAGCGTGATGCCATGCGGCCAGACCCAGTACAGCAAGGACAATGGCCACATCACGAACTCGGCGTGGTTCTGCCAGAACAGGAACCGCCCCATGGTGTCGTAGGGATTCAGGTGACCATGGGCGATCAGGTACCAGGCCTGCTGATACTGCGCGAAGTCCGGCGTGAGCGAGAAGCGGCGGTACAGGATCGAGCTCCAGATGAGGAACCCGACCCACTGCAGCCCGAGTACTAAGTAGCCGATCCTCCTGACCCGGCGCAGTGCGTCGTCAGCGAGAGTAGCCCTACGGACGAGATGACGAGCCGGGAGAACTGCCAATCTGCTCACTTGTGAACCTCACCGCCAGAATGGGGGAATAGCCGTAGGGGTAGGCGGAGTCGAATTTGACGAGGTTGGCCTCGAAATAGATCGGATTGTGGGCCGGAAGCGTCGAGTGGAGCGTGATCCGGAACGTGGCGATACCCCGCGCGTTGGTGAGCGCGGGGACGGGGGTCCGGCCCGCGTATCCGTTGTTAATTTTGGCCTCACTGTTGATGGCGCCACCCTGCGCGTAGATGACCTGGCCGAGATACACGGGCACGTGGGCGGCGCGGACCGGCTGGTCGAGCCGGTTGACGATCTGAGCGTGCACGGTAAATTGCTGGCCGCGGGCGATCGGCTGGTTGATCGTGGAGGGCTGCAGGACCACCCGCCATACGCTGGCCACATACGCGCCGGTCCGGCTGACCGTGGCGGGCGCCTGCGAGAAGGCCAGGACCTGGAAGCCGTTGCCGATCGAGGGCATGGCGAAATAACTCGGCGCCTGGATCGTGTACCGGGCCTGCGAATGAGGATTCAGGGCGGCGGGACCGTGGACCCGGCGCCAGAAGGCCGTCATCGACATGCCGTCCTCGATGGTGAACGACGGCCGGACGCGGCGATCGGACCGGTTGGTGACCGACACGGTCATCTGGTCCACGGTGGCCAGTTGACCGGTGGTACGCACCGACTGGACGGACATGACCAGCGGGCTGGGAGTGGTCAGAGCGGCGACGATGGCCAGGGCGCAGGAAGCCACCGCCCCGGACACCACCCATTTCCAGTGCCGCCAGGACGCCGAGAGCTGGGGTCGCTGCGTAGTCGCCGCGGCCGCCACCGCGGCCGGGATCAGCATGACCAGGTAGCTGCCGAAGGAACGGGTTGCGAAGAAAAGCACGATCGACGGGAACAGAAAGGCAGCCGGCTTGAGCGCCGGGTAGGTGGCCAGGTAGCAGGCGAGCAGGGCCACGAACACCACGGCCGCCGCGGAACTATAGTCCTGGAGCGATCCGCCGCCGATCGGCAGCGACAGGCTGAGGCTGACCAGGCCCTGGCCCGCCGGCACGGTCTGGGCCGTGATGGGGGTGAGAACCCCGCTCAGCCAGCCGCGGGGTGCGTTGAGCAGGTAGGGCAGGTTGGGGATCAGGAACGCCACAGCGGCGATGGCCAGGTACCGGACGCCGTCGCGGAGGCCCTGGGCCCAGTTACGCAGCCGCCGCGATTCCATCACGATGCCGGCCACCACGAACGGGAGAATCAGCCATGGGGTCTGCTTCACCGCCATGGCCAGGCCCATCAGGACCGGGCCCCGCCAGGCGGCCGGCCCCCGGGTCCAGGCGAACCGGTCCCAGCCGGCGGCCGCACCGATCAGCAGCGGCATGAACAGGAAGTCGGTGACCCCGCCGACCGCATACCCGGTGAAGACGTCCAGGCTGACCACGACGGCCGCGAGCGGCGCCAGCTTCCTCGGCAGCACCATGTAGAGCACCACTGCGCCCAGTGCCCAGGCCGCGATGTCGGCCCAGACCGCGGCCTGGGTGGTGATGCCCATCGCCAGCAGAGGCAGGTACTCCTCGAACGCGAGCGCCGGGTAAGACAGCTTCGTGACCGGACGGCCATCCAGCAGGAACGTGTAACCGTTCGGCGAGACGTGAAAGAGCGGGAATGCGGCCGCCATGGAGTGCAGGTATGGATTGACGCCGTGCAGCGCCAGCTGGGCCGCGTACTGATCGAAGGCGATCTCGTCTGTGCCGTAGTCCGGGGCACTGTAGATCTGGAAGTAGCACCAGATGCCCAGCCCGACGATGACGGCGGCCAGGACGACCAGGTCGATCTGGCGCTGGCGGTGACTGGCGAGCGCACCCGGGGGCAGCCAGGCGGCCACGACAGCCAGCAACCCGGTCAAGCCCATGAGCACGACGGGCAGGGCTACCCAGGTCCCGAAGGTCAGGTAGCCGGCCAGCCGGAACGACCAGGTGACCACGAAGACCGCCGCGAGGGTCCGCAGCGTCCGCTCGGTCCAGGCCGTGGTGTCGCGCCCGGCCTCGCCGGGGTCCTGCTGGCGGCCGGGCGCCGGAGTGACGACCGCACCGCGCAGGCCAGCGAGGCGGCCGGGCGCAGCGGCCAGCCAGCTTGAGCCGGCTATCCGGTGAGCCGTCGATCGGTGTCGTCCTGCCGGAATACTCATTTCCTCGCGGCCCGCACGGGGCTAGGCCGTGAAGACCTGGATGTTCCCATATTTAGCTGTCCCCACCAGTTCGTAGAGCTGGCCTCCGCTGGTGGAGACGAGCAGCCCGACACAATTGCTCGGCGCCGGCAGGACCTTCCGGACCGCCTCGGTCGAGGTGCTCACCTCGGCGATGTTGGACACGGTCCCGTTGTTCTTCAGGACGTAGAGCGAGCCTCCGTCCGGGCTGAGCGCGATCGACTGGGCGGTGTCGCTCTTGGTGGCGGCCTTGAACTTGGCCTGGACCTTGCCGCCTGCGATGTTGATCTGGTCCACGAGCCCGTTACCCTCGAGCGCGTACAGCGTCGTCTGCGGAATGTCCGGGACCACCGACACGGCGTCCGACGGCATCGGGATGCTGTCCAGGACCTTCCCGGCCCGGGAGCCTATTACCGTCACGCTGGCCGTCCGGCCGTTACCGCTCAGCACGTAGAAGGTCGCGCCGTCGGTGCCCACCACGACCTGCCGCGCCGGCGCGGGCAGCGGCACGCTCTTGACCTGCTTGCCGCCGCTGGATAGAAGCTCGAGGGCGCCGGACTTGCCGCTGCCCAGGGCCAGGCCGATCACCCCGGTGGATGTCTCGGCCACCGAGCGCGCCGCGCCGCTCACCGACACGCTGCCGGTGAGGTGACCGGTCGAGGAATCCATCTGGAACAGGCCCATGCTGGATTTCCCGGCCAGTACCCACATGACCCCGTTCGCCTGCGGCTGCGTGGCGGAGACCAGGCCTCCGGGCGCCCGGAGGATGCGACTCGGCACCGCGCTGATGGCCGCCGAGCCGTTTGCTTTGGCCGGGGAATTGCCTCCTGAGCAGGCGGCGAGGGCCAGCGCCGCGGCGGTGAGCCCGATGACCGCTGTGGTGCGGCATGCCGCACTCGCCATATCCGGATTTCCTTCCAATTCACGCGACATGGGGATTCGCGAAGGGGGTTTATCGAGGAGCAGAGATGGGTGCGAACACATCGCGGGGCCGGCTATGAACCGGCCCCGCGACGTAGGTTCAGCGGCTGATGACAGTCAGCCATTGCGGAGCCAGGACCCCGATCCCGGCCGGAGACTGGCCGGGTCGCGTGAAGAAGAGGCTGGTGAGAACCGCTCCCTGGGTGCCATGGCTGCTGCGGACGGCCGCGGTGACCCCGCGCTGGGGTGACTGGCCGCCACCACCACCGCCGCCTCCCGGGGCCAGCACGACGAAGTCCTCGCCGGACCCCTTGAAGCTGATGCGCGCCGCGCCAGCCTGCACCATGGCACCGGTGAACACGAAGGTCGAGCCGTTGAACACCGCGACCCGGTCCCCCGACTTGATCAGGGACCCGGAGATGGTCAGGGTCAGTGAGTGACCGTAGGCCCCGGTGTACTGGTGGCCGTTGACCGTGATGCCGACACCGACCCCGCAGACGGCGCGGTAGCCGGGATGGCCACCGTTGCCGACGCCTGACACGGAGGGCGCGGTGATGCTGATCTGGACGGGGGTGCTGAAGGTCCCGGGCGGCACGACCAGGGCGACCCGGCACCCATCGACCTCAACGGGGCCGATGACACCGCCGGCCGGCCCGATGCTCGCCGTGGCGACGACGTTCTGGAAACCGCCCGGAGCGGGCGGAGGCGGAGGCGGGCCATAAGCCAGGGCGGGGAGTTGCCCGGCATAAGCGATGGCCAGCGTGGCGGCCCCCAGTGCCACGGTGGCCAGTGTCTGCGCTAGGTGAAACCGCTGTGCGCGCGGCATGACCAGAATCTCCCACTCTCGGTGTCTAGGAATTAGTTCTGTCCCCCATACTTCCGCGACCGATGGTAACAGTACCGCTACCCGGAGTCACCGCGACCGGGGCTCTTTTAATGTTCCCGGAACATATGGTGGCGGCTGGCTACTGTCACGCACCGGCGTAAACTGCCGCCTTTTACCAGGGCCGCTCATCCAGGCGAATTCGGGCCTTTGCTATTTCTGCTCCTGTATGCGCGCACGGTAGACTTTCACCGTGTCGCTGCCATCCGTCCAGACGCGCACTTCGATCCGCTGGCCGGGAACCGGCGGGACGAACTGCGCACTGAACGGGCCCCAGCCCGAGTAGACACTGCTGCGCAGGCCGGCCGGTGCGTCGACGGGCAGGACAACGGTCTGGCGGCCTGCGGCACCCGCGATGGAGCGGCGGGCCAGCAGCACTCCTTCCCCGTTGTTGTCCCACACCTCGACGTTGGCCGGGCCGGTCGCGGACAGGACGACCTGGGCGATGTACCTGCCGGCTGGCACCAGCCATTCGATGCCGTCGCTGACGTAGCCGGTCCGGCCGGAGGACGCGGCGTGCCAGTCATCGGGACAGCGCCGCTGAGGTCTGCCCGTCCGCCCGCCCCGACCGCCGTCCAGGCCGGGACTCCGTCCGTGCCATCGGGCATCGATGACCCAGTGCTGTCCCGCTGGCCGATGCCAGCGGAACGCCCAGACGCCGTTGGCGTGCGCGACCAGCTGAGCGTGCATGGGGCCAGCGAGCTGGCCGATGAAGGCCATGGAACTGGCCGTAGTCTGCAGCTCTGTCCCGGCCGTTGGAGTAATGACGAACCAGATGGAGGTTCCACTGACTGGGGTCCGCGATGTGCTCGCAATGGCGTGCACGTTAAGTCGGCCGGAGAACGGTCCCAGCACGCCCTGGGAGACAACCACCTCGTCAGCGTCCGGAATCTGCGCACGGACCGACGCCAGGGTCGCGGCAGCAGGGGAACTCACGCGCAACCAGTGCACGTGCAGTTGCGGGCCCCAGATCACCATCCATCCCAAAGCCTGCATGACCAGCAGCACGGCGAACGCTTGCGCAATCCGGCTTGCCGTAGCGACATCCACGCCAGCGCGGCGACGACACCGATCGGCAACGCCACGTAGACAGGAAGGAGCTGGAACGACGGTTGCGCGAACCGCCAGCCGGCGGACAGGACCGCGGACAGTAGGCCGACACCGATCAGCGGCAGCAGCGGGCGGAACAGGATCCCGACCGCGCCACCCGGCAGCAACGCCGCGCTGACGTCGGCCCGCTTCTGCCACAGAGCCTCTAGGACACGCTGAGCGGATTCCCGACGATCCCCCGGGCCATCTGTACGGTGGTCAGGTTCGCGCCGGTACTCAGGCGGCCATGGAGATAGCTGGCTGAGGCTCCGAGCGCGAGATAGCCGTAGTGCCGGGCGAGCGGCGCACCGTGGTTGGCACCGATCGCCTCGATGAACGCCACGTAGGCGATGCTGATGACGGCCAGGGCGGCGCCTGGCCGCCAGCAGCGGCGGTTGGCCAGGATCCCGCCCACCCCGATGCCGAGCACGTATACCGCTGAGGGTCCGCCGCAGGACAGTACCGGGGCGACCCACCACCACATCCGGCGCCGGCCGCTGGCCAGGTCGCGGGCGAGCAGCACGGCGAACGGCAGGGCCACGCTCTCCATGTGGAAGTCGAACGAGATCGACCACCACAGCCACGGGCTGACGGCGAACAGCAGGAGGCCGGTCGCGGCGAGCCATGCCGCGGTCCTGTGGCTGTGGGCCCGGCCCGCCAGGCGGCACATCCAGCTGAAGGCGATGACCTCGGCGGCGACCACGCCGATGTCCTGCAGCCAGAGCAGGGTCAGGCTGTGCGGGCCCACCCAGTAGAAGATCGCCAGCGGCCAGATCGCGAACTCAGCGTCGTTGCGCCAGAACGGCATGGACTCGACCGACGTGGCCGGGTCCAGATGACCGTGGGCGATCAGGTACCAGGGCTGGTGGTAGACCGCGAAATCCCAGGTCAGCGCGTAGCGGTGGTACAGCAGGGTGCTCCACGCACAGAAGCCGAGCAACTGCACGGCGAGAACGGCGTATCCGGCCTTCCTGATCCAGTCCGCCAGGACAACCGGGGCGGCCGGGCCGTGCTCGGCGCCGGGAGCGGCCTGCTGGCGAGGGATGCGGAACCGGGGGGGCCGGGGGACGGCGTGCCGGCCCGGCGCCGGGGGGCTTTCCGATGCGGGCACGCCGCAGACACTATCCGCAATGCAATGCCTACGCTACGTAATTGAGCGGTCTGCACCACCCACGCAGGCTCCCGGCCCCGGGCTGCCCAGCGGCCGGTTCCTAAGATCGAGACCGGCATGCGCGGCCACGTCGGCCAGCGGCAGCAATTGCGGGCGCTTGGGTGGTATCCCGTCACCGGAGGACCGGCCGCGGACCCGGCGGGTGAGCCACGGCGCGGCGTGCACACGCGCCCAGCGGGCGTCCATCCGCCGCGCGGACACCCATCCCGCCGCCGGGGAACGGGGCGCCCGGTCCAGGGGCGGCCAGGGCTCGCGCCAGTCCTCGTCCACCGGAACGCCCATCACCTCGCAGGCCCGCAGGGCGACCCGGCGGTGACCATCGGGAGTGAGGTGCAGCCGGTCCGCGCTCCAGGCGCGCGGATCGCGCAGCACGTGCATCGACCACAGGTCAACCACGTGGCACTGGTGCCGGTTGGCGATAGCCCGCAGGTGCATGTTGAACGCCGCGATCTTGCCCCGGATCAGCCTCAGGACCGGGAACCGGGGATCGAACCCGGTGAACATGAGTACCGGGCAGCCCGCCTGCCTCAGGGTGCGGATGACCTCGTCAAAGGACTCGCCCAGCGCGTCAGGATCCGCGCCCGGGCGGAGCATATCGTTGCCGGCCGCGGCAATGCTGACCAGGTCCGGCCGGAACGCGATGGCCTGCGGGATCTGCTCGTCCGCGACCTGGGCCAGGGTCTTGCCCCGCACGGCCAGGTTCGCATAGCACAGGCCAGGCTGGAGCGCCGCGAGGTGCTCCGCGAAGCGGTCCGCCCAGCCCCGATAACCGCCGCCCAGCGCGGTCGCATCGTCGAGCCCCTCGGTGAAGCTGTCCCCGAGCGCAACATAGGAGTGAATCTCGATGGTCACGTAACCCTCCTACACCTTCCACCCATTGTGCGCCGTGACCCGCGACGCCCTGGCCCGCGACCCCTTCCTTACCGGGGCGACCTTAGGGGCGGGGATGGGCGGGCGCCTCATCCCCGGCGAGTGACGAGAGTGAAAGGTGCTGGCTGCCGGTGGCGGCGCCGAAGCGCCGCCACCGGCAGCCACCGACCGCTTGGACTCAGCGGGGCGCGGTCGGGGTCTCTGGAGGGCTATCTCTGGCGAGCTATCTCTGGCGGGCGGGCTGCGACCTGGCCGCGTCCGGAACCGGCCGGCCGGCCGCGTGCGCGGGCGCGAACATCACCGGCACCCTGCCGATGCCGACCGCCACCCGGTTGATGTAGAAGTAGCCGCCCGCCACCATGCCGGCGAACACCACGAGCACGGCTAGTGACGCGAGGGTGATGCGCATGTCGTCTCCTACCGCGGCGCGGAGGGCGTCACCGTGAACGGGTAGCGCCTGGCGAACGCGGTGATCGAATCCTGCCTGATCGCCGCCCAGAGCTTGCGGGTGATGGCGCGGTCGAGACGCACCTGGCCCCCCCGCATATGCACCGGCGCGGTGACGTATTCGGTCGAGCCGGTCAGGTCGCGAACTTCCCTGGCCAGGTGCTCGATCTGGGAGGTGGTGAAGGTGCTGTCCACGGTGAGCATGCTGATCAGCGCGTGCAGCACGCGGTACATGGTCAGCGGGTTGGACAGCAGGTGCCGGAACTCGATCTTCCGGATCACGGCGCGCATCAGGCTCTGCTGGCGCAGCACCCGGCCTTCCTCACTGAGAGACGGCTCTCGTGCGTAATCCAGGGCTTCGATCCCATTGAGGTGGTTGACGCCGATGTGGAACACGTGCCCGAAACTGCTTGTCACCTCCGGGATCGTGACATTCACGCCGCCGAGTGCGTTAACAGTCCGGTCCACATGACTGAAATCGATCCGGGCATAGTGGTTGATGTGCACATGGGTCAGGTTCTCGATGGTCTTGACCAGCAGATCCGGTCCGCCGAACTTCTCTGCGTTCTCGAGTTGCGTCCGGCCGTGCCCAGGAACACGGACGATGGACTGCGGCGGGATAGAGACCACGCCGCCCGAGTACCCCTCAGCATTGACATGCAGCAGCATGATCAGGCCACTGGCGGAGTTCTCAGGCACCGACTTCGCACCCGTGGGCCCGATGCCCTTCCCGGTGATCAACACCGTCATCGCGCCGCCGTACTCCGAGCCGGCCGCGTCGAGTTTCACGAACTTCACCGGGATCCGCTGGATGCTCCCGGCCAGGTGGTTGACGTACGCATAGCCGCCGGCTGCGACCGCGCCGATCAGCACCACGAATGAAGCCATCGTCACGACAGCGATACGCAGCCCGCGTCGCTTGCGCCGGGTAGGGCGCTCCTCTGGTACAGATGCCGCCGGGTCCGGACTCGCCGAATCCCCCCGGTCCCCCGGACCATTCCAGGTCGGAATGTCGGACATTGTTACTTGTCCCCCCTTTGTGTCCACACGCTGGACGCCCCGTCCGGCGGGAGATTAGGTCCCGCCGCATTTCAAAGCGACTCACCAGCTAAGCGTGATGGTCACTCGGCTCCGCTACAGATGGTACTTGGCAAATTACAAGGAGTAATGTATCCCACGCAGAGGGCCAAGGCCAGCGGGCATCTTCTACGGCACGTCGTTGACACGATTAGGGGGTTTCGTGAATAACGAGGCGGTGGGCAATGATTCGCCCAGCCTCCGGATTGGGCCAACGCTGGCAAATCACAGGCGGACCCTTTCCGGCCAGCGATGGATCCGCGTGGCATTCGAGTCTGCTTATGACGCGGTTTCGTGGATTTGCGGCCTGCTCGCGGCAGCCTGGATGACGCGCGACCTGGCCAGGGTGCTGATCACGCCATTCACGCTCATCAGGGCGGTCGCGGCCATCTGCCTCCTGTCGGCCGCCGCAGGCTTGCTCGCGGGCCTCTACCGCGGCCGCCATCAGCGGGGCAGCCTGGACGAGGTCATGGGGGTGGGCATGGCCACCTGCGTGATGGCGCTCTTCCTGGCCCTGGTCTGGCCACGGCTGGTCAGCGGCCAGCAGGCCGCTCTCCAGGCGGTCGTGGGCAGCGCCATGTTCTCCTTGCTCGCGATGCTCGGGGCCCGGTACATGCTGTTCGCAGTCCGCCAGCGAGCCCGGCGCTCGGCTACGGCCACCGTCAACGTAATCGTGTTCGGGGCCGGCGACGCTGGCTCGATGCTGATCTACAGGCTGAAGCGCGAGCCCCACTCCGCGTACCGCCCGGTCGCCATCCTGGACGACGATCCGGCCAAGCGGCGGCTACGGATTCAGGGCATCCAGGTACTCGGCGACCGGACACGGATGGCCGAGATAGCCGCCATGACGGGCGCCACCGTGCTGGTCATCGCGATCGCGCGGGCTAGTGGCACGGCGATCCGCGACCTTACCGCCCAGGCCGAGAGCTGCGGGCTCATCCCTAAGGTGGTCCCGTCGGTTACTGAACTGCTCACCGGGAACGCGCGCATCGAGGGGGTGCGCGACCCGAGGATCACCGACCTGCTCGGCCGCAGGCCGGTCCAGACCGACGTGGCTGCGGTCGCTGGCCAGTTCGCGGGCAAGCGGATCCTGGTCACCGGCGCGGGCGGATCCATCGGCTCGGAACTGTGCCGGCAACTGCACCGCTTCGGGCCCGCCGAGCTGATCATGCTGGACCGGGACGAGTCCGCGCTGCACTCCATCCAGCTGGCCCTGCACGGCCGCGCCCTGCTGGACTCGGACGAGACGATCCTGGCCGACATCCGCGATCCGCAGCGGATCAGGGAGATCTTCGATCAGTTCCGTCCGCAGATCGTCTTCCACGCTGCGGCACTCAAGCATCTTCCGCTGCTGGAGCGGTACCCGGCCGAGGCGGTGAAGAGCAACGTACTCGGCACGCGCAACGTCCTGGAGGCGGCTGCGGCCTGCGGGGTCGAGTCATTCGTCAACATCTCGACGGACAAGGCGGCTGACCCGGTCAGCGTGCTCGGCTACTCCAAGCGGATCGCGGAACGGCTCACCGCTTATACGGCCGACCACGCGGCGGGCAGCTACCTGAGTGTCCGGTTCGGCAACGTGCTCGGCAGCCGCGGGTCGGTGCTGACCGCACTGTCCGCGCAGGTCGCTGCCGGCGGCCCGGTTACCGTGACCCATCCGGATGTGACGCGGTACTTCATGACCGTGGATGAAGCAGTCCAGCTTGTCCTGCAAGCCGCAGTTATCGGGAGCAGCGGCGAGGTCCTGGTCCTCGACATGGGCGAGCCGGTGCGCATCGCCGACATCGCCCGAAGGCTGGTGGCGGTGGCGACCCAGCCGGTGGACATCGTGTTCACCGGCCTGCGGCCGGGCGAGAAGCTGGTGGAGGACCTGCTGGGACAGGGCGAGGTGGACGACCGGCCGCACCATCCCCTGATCCGCCACGCGCGGGTGACACAGCTGCTGCCGGGCCAGCTCAGCGGGATTGACCTGAGCGCCGATCCGGGATGCCTCCGCCAGGATCTGGCCCAGCGGGCGGGCAGCCAGGACGCGGACGACGTCGGGCCACGGCTACCCCGGCAGGCCATCCGCCGGTAGTCCCCAGCCCAGCTCGACCACGCGGGCCACCAGCTCGTCGAGCAGCGCCGCGGTGACCGCGTAACCCTGGGGCGGGCCACCCGCCGGGTCGGCCACATCGTCGAGAGGCGAATCCCCGAGCAGCGCCGTGCGCGTCCGGCCCTCGTGCACCCGGGACAGCCACTCACCCAGCGGCTCGCCGGGCATCCGGGGACCGGTCTCGTGACCACGGCGCAGCAGCTCTTTCAGGGTGAACGTCCGGGGCCAGCTCGCCGGGACGATGACCACGGCGTGCCGGACATGCTCCCGGGCCATGCCCAGGATCAGGTCGGCCCCGGCGAGGTCCGCGGCCGTGACCTGATGGCTCCGGTGCCGGGCGAGGTCCAGCCCGTAATCAGCCATCACCGACACCACCTCAGCCGGCGGGGGATCCCCGTCGCGAAGCAGGCCCGCCGAGCACACCACCGCGGGCGCACTGAGCGCGGCCAGACGGCGGAGCAGCAGCGCTTGCGCCATAGGCGACCGGCACTGATTGCCGGAACAGAGCACCACGATCGTGGCGGGGGGTATGGGCGGCATCTGGTTCACCCTCGTCAATTCTGGCAAGAGCTTTCACTGTATGTGAGCAGTAGTACACTCACTGTGGCATTGGGCTCGGCCAAGAGTCCGGAACGTCCTGGGGCGGGGGAAGATCTGATGGCTGAGCCCGGCAACGGAGCCACGCTGCGCACTTATCTCGTGGTGCTGCGCCGCCGGAAGTGGTGGGTGATCGCGCTGGCCGTGCTGGGCCTGGCGGCGAGTCTCGCGCTCTCGTTCCAGCAGCCCAAGCAGTACTCAGCCACCGCGCAGCTGCTGGTGCAGTCATCCGGGCAGGCCGTCAGCCTGGGCAGCGCACCGCAGCAGGTGACCACTACGGACGTGCAGACGGACCTGCAGCTCGCGACGAGCGCGCCGGTGGTCGCGCTCGTCCGCGGCAAGCTGGGCAGCGTTCCATCCATTTCCGCGTCCGAAGTCGCCCAGACGAACGTGATCGCGCTGACCGCCATCAACTCCACCCCGGCCCGCGCGGCACTCATCGCCAATACCTACGCCAGCGCATTCGTCGAGCAGACCCAGAAGACGGCCATCAGGAACCTGACCACCGCCTCGACGACGCTGCATCAGCAGATCAACGCGCTAGGCAAGCAGATCAGGTCGCTGCAGGGCAGGGTCGGCACCGCCACCCAGGTCAGTGCACTGATCAACCAGCAGGCCGTACTCAAGGAAGAGGTTGCCCAGCTCCAGGTCAACGGGGCCACCGCCACCAGTGGGGTCGAGTTCGTCACCCCGGCCCGCGCCCCGGCCTCACCCAGTTCGCCGAAGCCGACCCAGGACGCCCTGCTCGGGCTGGCCGCGGGCCTCATGCTGGGTCTGGGGGCGGCCTTCCTGCGCGACAGCCTGGACGACACCCTGTCCTCCAAGGAAGCGGCGGAGCGGTCCGGCGGCGGCCCGGTCATCGCCATGGTGCCCATGGTGAATTCCTGGCGGAAGCGGAATCGGGCGGTGGTGGCCTCGAGTGCCGAGCCCACCTCCCCCGCGGCCGAGGCCTACCGGTCCCTGCGGACGTCACTCCAGTTCACCCGGCAAGCACAGGAACTCCGGACCCTGCTGGTGACCAGCCCGGCGGCGGCGGAAGGCAAGACATCCACGCTGGCCAACCTGGGGGCGGTGTTCGCTCAGGCGGGCGAGCGGGTGGCGCTCGTTTCCTGCGACCTGCGCCGGCCCCGCCTCGGGCAGTTCTACGGCGTGGAGGAACAGTCTGGGCTCACCACGGTCCTGCTCGGCCAGCAGACGCTGGAACAGGCCCTCCAGCAGGTCCCGGGGTATGACTGCTTGTGGGTGCTGGGAGCTGGCCCGGTTCCGCCGAATCCCGCGGAACTGCTCAACGGGCCGAAGGCCAGAAAGATCTTTGAGACCCTCCGGGAGAACTTCGACCTGGTCCTGGTGGACAGCCCGCCGGTGCTGCCAGTCACCGATGCGCTGGTGCTGTCCAAGTATGCGGATGGCACGCTCCTGGTCGTGGCGGCCGGGCAGACCAAGCGCGCGGAACTGCAGCGGGCCGCGGAGCGGTTCGCCCAGGCGAACTCGCCGGTCGTGGGAATCGTGCTCAATGAGGTAACCAAGCAGAGCGGCTACGGCAGCGGTTATGGATATGGGTACGGCTACGGCGCCTATGCCCCCGATGCGTCATTGGTGCCGGTGCAGGCGAATGGTGATCGTGGCGCCAAGGCCGGGAAACGCGGTCACCGGCCCCGGTAGGCGGCCAGTTAAGTCGCCGCGCATTCCGGCAGTCGCCCCACGCATTCGGGCATTTACCCCATGGGTCGAATGCCGCTACGCGGAGGGATACGCCCGGTTAACGGCTCGGCAATGCTTGCGACTTATTGTCACTAGGTGATTACAGAACGCTTATCAGCCCGGTAGCATCCACTATGTGTGGGGGGACGAGATCACGCGCGCTGTCGTGTGCTGCGGCGCCATTGTCGTGGTCGGTGAGCCGGTAACCATCTCGGTCCTGCGCCGTCTGGCTGTCATCGACACGCCGGGCCGGCGTTCGTCACACACGATTCCGACGCCCCGCGGTGGCGGCCTTCCCATCGTGATCGGGCTGGTGGCGTCCGTGGCGCTGGTCCGTGGCGCGGCTGCCGTTCCGGTGGGCGCGGCCATTTGTTTCTTCGGGGCGCTGGGCTTCGTCGACGATCTGCGCGGTTTGACCGCGATCCGGCGCCTGGTCCTGCAGTGCGCTGGCAGCGCCGGGATCGCTGCGCTGCTCATCACTCCCCTGCATCTGCCGCTGGCCGCTCTGGCCGCGCTGACGCTGGTGACCGCCGTGTGGGTGATGGGGTTCGTGAACGCCTTCAACTTCATGGATGGGGTCAACGGGATCTCGGCCGCTCACGCCCTGATCGGCGGCGTGGCCTACGCCTGTTTCGGGCAGTGGCGCCAGGACCCGTTCCTGGTGGCCATGGGCCTGGCCGTGGCGGTGGGCGCGCTGGCCTTCCTGCCGTGGAATGCCGTCCGCGCGCGGGTGTTCCTCGGCGACGTCGGCAGCTACGCCCTGGGCGCGGCCCTGGCCGTGCTCGCGGTCACCGCGCTGATCCACGGCCTCCCGGCCGAGGCCGCCGTCGCGCCGCTGGCCTTGTACCTGGCGGACACCGCCTGGACGCTGCAGCGCCGGGTGCGGGCCGGTGAGCGCTGGACCGAAGCACACCGGACGCACACCTACCAGCGCTGGTGCGACGTCGGCTGGACGCACCCGGAAGTGACGCTGGTGACGTCGGCGACCACCGTCCTGGTTACCCTGCTCGGCGCGGTCAGCCTGACCGGGAACGCGGCCCTGCGAGTCGGCTGCGACCTGGCCGGACTCGCCGTGCTGGCCGCGTATCTCGGATCCCCGGCGCTCTTCGGGCACCCGGGTGTTTCCCGGCCCTCCAGCCTGGAAGTCCTTCCGGAGGTGCCAGCGCAAGCCGACCGCCGCCGGGAGCCGGAACTCCAGAGGGAGCCAGGCTGAGGTGCGCATTCTCGTTGTCACCCACTACTTTCCCCCGGAGACGGGAGCCCCGCAGGCCCGGCTGTCCGCGCTGGCCGCGACGTGGGCCGCGGACGGGGACCGCGTGACCGTCCTCACCGGGATGCCCAACCACCCGACCGGCGTCATCCCGCCGGAGTACCGGGGCGCCCTGCGGCGCCGGGAACGGCGCGACGGCTACCGCGTGCTCCGCACCTGGCTCTACGCCACGCTCAACGAGGGGATCGTCCGCAAGACCCTGGGCCATCTGAGCTTCATGGTCAGCAGCGTGGTGCTGGGCGCCGCGGCCAGCGGGCGTGCCGACGTCGTCGTGGTCTCGTCGCCGACCTTCTTCTCCATCGGCTCTGCCTGGCTGCTCGCCCGGCTGAAGCGGGCCCGGCTGGTGGTCGAGATCCGGGATCTGTGGCCGGCCATCTTCACCGAACTCGGCGTGCTGACCAACCGCCGGGTCATCGGCCTGCTCGAGCGCCTGGAACTCGGGGCCTACGCGGCCGCGGACGAGATCGTCGTGGTGAGCGAGGGCTTCCGGGACAACCTGATCAGCCGCGGTGTGCCGCCGGGAAAGATACATACGATCCGCAACGGAACCTCACCGGGCGAGTTCGATCCCGCCAGGCGACCCGATCCCGCGGTGCGGGCCACCCTGGGGGCGTCGCCGGGTGACTGCCTCGTGCTCTACCTAGGGACGCACGGGATCTCCCAGGGCCTGCCCGTGATCGCCGACACCGCGGCGCGACTGGCTGCCCATCCGGTTCATTTCGCGTTTGTCGGCGAGGGCGCGGACAAGGCACGGCTAGAGCGGAAGGTCACCAGTCTCGGCCTGCGGAACGTGACCTTGCGTCCCGGGGTGCCGAGCGACCAGGTCGCGGCGCTGCTGGCCGCGGCCGACATCTGCCTGGTCCCGCTCCGGGACGTGCCGCTGTTCGCAACGTTCATCCCGTCCAAGATGTTCGAGTACCTGGCGGCCGGGAAGGCCGTGATCGGCTCGGTCACCGGGGAGGCGGGCCAGATCCTGCGCGAGGCGGGCGCCCTGGTGGTGCCGCCGGAGGACAGCGTGGCCCTGGCCGACGCGATCCGTGTGCTGGCCATCAGCCCGCAGCGCCGCCAGGCCATGGGCCGGGCCGGGCGGGCTCACGTCGAGCAGTGCTACGACCGCGCCGCGCTCGCCCGCGAGTACCGCAAGGTCCTGGACCTGGCGGGCGGGCCGCTATGAGGGTGCTGGTCACCGGGGGCAGTGGCTTCCTCGGCGGGTACGTCCTGGACGAGGCCAGCCGGCGGGGGCACGAGGTCGTGGCCCTGGCCCGCAGCGACACGGCCGCCGCCACGGTGGCCAGCCGCGGCGCCGAGCCACTGATCGGCGACTTCGACGATCCCGCCGGGCTCGCGGACGTGTTCGGTGCCGCGCAGTGCTCTTCGCTGCTGAACATTGCCTCACTGGGTTTCGGGCACGCGCCGGCCATCGTGGCCGCCGCCCGCGCGGCGGGTCTCGACCGCGCCGTTTTCCTGTCCACCACGGCGGTAACCACTACGCTCCCGGCCCGCTCCCGGGCTGTCCGGCTGATGGCCGAGGAGCAAATCCGGGAGTCCGGGCTGAAGTGGACGATCCTGCGCCCCACCATGATCTACGGCGCGCGCGGTGACCGGAACCTTTCCCGGCTGCTCAGGCTGCTGGCGCGGGTCCCCGTGCTGCCCGTGCCCGGCGGGGGCCATCACCTTCAGCAGCCAGTCCATGTGGCCGATGTGGCTGACGCCGTGCTCAGCGCGGTGGAACGGCCAGCGGCCGCGGGCACCACGTATGACATCGCGGGCCCGGAGCCGATCCGGTTCGACGAGATGCTGCGGATCTCGGCCCAGGCGGTGGGCAGCCACACCCGGCTGGTCCCGGTGCCGCTGAGTCCCCTGGTTGCTGCCGCACGCTGCTATGAGATGCTCGCCGCGCATCCGCGGATCCGGGCGGAGCAGTTCCAGCGGCTGGCCGAAGACAAGGCGTTCGCCATCGACCACGCGGCCCGGGACCTGGGCTTCACGCCCCGGCCCTTTGCCGAGGGCATCAGGGTCGAGGCGTGCGCGCTGGGGCTGGCAACACAGGGGCTCGCGCAGTGAACCGGGGCGAGCTCGCTCTGCTGGCGCGCACCGCGGCGCACCTCCAGCCCAGCCAGATCACGCAGCGGGCCCGGCTTCGTGCCCAGCGCGCGGCCCTGCGCCGCTTTCCGCCCGCCCGGCACTGGCTGCTGGCCGGCCCCGATCCGGCCACAGCGGGCGGGTGGCCGGCCCGGTTCAGCCCGCTCGACGCGCGGGTCTGGCGGAACTGGCCGGGGTTCGGGGCGCTACGCCAGGGACGCATCGAACTGCTCGGCATGACCAGGGCATTGGCCAGCCCTGCGAGCATGGCTGACCCGTCCGGCGAGCAGAGCGATCCGGCCGACGCGGACTGGGCGGAGGCCCACTGGACTGCGGCCGACTGGGAGCAGGCGGGCGCGCCCTCGTTGTGGCGCTTTCATCTGCACTACTGGGACTGGGCCTGGCGGCTGGCCAGCGAGCCGGACCGAGCGGATGCCCGAGCCTGGTTTGCCGCGATGTGGCGGTCCTGGCACGCCCAGGTCGCAGCAGGCCGGGGTGACGCCTGGCTGCCCTATCCGGCGGCCCTGCGGACCTGGTCCTTTTGCGGCCTGCACCGTGACCTGGTAGCCGGCAGCCAGATCGAGGCCAGCTTCATGGCCAACCTGTCTGCCCATGCCGGTTTCCTGCGCCGGAACCTGGAATTCGATGTTGGCGGCAATCACCTGATCAAGAACCTGAAGGCGCTCGCGGGCCTGGCCGTGTTCTTCGGGGACGCACGCCGGCTAGGGCAGGCGCTGGACCAGCTGACCAGCCAGCTGGTGGTGCAGGTACTGCCGGACGGGGGGCACTACGAGCGGGCACCCGCCTACCACTGCCAGGTCCTCGCCGACCTGGTCGATGTGGCGGAGCTGGTCCGGTGCACCGGCCAGGCCCCTGCCCCGGAATTGCTCGACGCGATCGACCGGATGCGGTCCTGGCTGCGCTGCGTGCTGACCCCGGACGGACAGGTTCCGCTGCTCAACGACGGATATCCGGTCAACCCGGAACTCGTCGCCGCGCTGCGGCCGGGGTTGCCCCCGGCCGAGCCGCTGGTGGTCCTGCCCGACAGTGGCCTCATCCGGGCGGCGGCGGGGAGCTGGCGCCTGCTGGCCGATGTCGGCGCGCCCTGCCCGGATGAGCTGCCGGCCCATGCCCATGCCGACACACTGAGCTGCCTGGTGCAGGTGGGCGGGATCCCGCTGCTGGTCAACACCGGCACCTCCACCTACGCCCCAGGCCCGGTGCGCAACTACGAGCGGTCCACCGCGGCGCATAACACCCTCGAAGTGGACGGCGCCGATTCGACCGAGGTGTGGGGCGCGTTCCGGGCCGCCCGGCGGGCCCAGGTCACTGACCTGGCGACCTGCATCGCGCATGGCGGGGTGCTGACCGCCGAGGCCGTCCATGACGGATACCGCCGACTGCCGGGCCGTCCGGTCCACCGGCGCCGCTGGATGCTGACCGAGACCGGGCTGCGGGTCGAGGACTACGTCACCGGGCGCGGGCGGCATTCGGCCGTCGTGCGGTGGCACCTGGCGCCCGGAACGGAGCTGCAGCTGAATGGCGCGGGGGCCGTGGTGACCACGCTGGCCGGCGAGTTCCGGGTCACGGTCAGCGCGACCGGGCCCATCACTCTTACTGCGGAGACGGGCCAGGTCGCCAGCGGGTTCTCACGCACCGTCGGGGCGCCCGTACTGGCCTGCCGGGTCACTACCGCGCTGCCCGTGCAGATCAGCACGAGCTGGCAGTGGGTCGATGGGCCGGAGCATGCGGCTAATGGCCGGGCGCGCTCGGAGCTAAGCGGCCGGATCATGATCGGGGGCATTGGGTGAAGCAGATCGTGCAGCCACTGGCAGGCGGACCGGTCGAGGTGCTCGAGGTGCCCCGCCCGGTACCCGATCCGACTGAAGTGCTGGTCCGCACCATTGCGTCGGTGATCTCTCCGGGGACTGAGCGCGCCGTCACCGCGCTGGCGCAGGCCAGTCTGCTGGCCAAGGCCCGCGCCCGGCCCGACCTGGTCCGCCAGGTGGTGCGCAAGGCCCGGGCGGACGGCTTCGCGGCCACCCGGCAGGCGGTCCGCAGCCGGCTGGCCGACGACCTGCCGCTCGGTTACTCGGCGGCCGGGGTCGTGCTCGAGGCCGGCGCAGCGGTGACCGGGGTCCGGCCGGGCCAGCTGGTGGCGACTGGCGGGGCCGGCCAGGCGAGTCACGCGGAATTCCAGGCGGTGCCGGGCTTGCTCTGCGCCCGGGTTCCGGACGGCGTGCCCGCCCAGGACGCAGCCTTCACCACGATCGCGGCCATCGCCCTGCACGGCCTGCGGCTGGCCGAGGTGGGCCCGGGATCGAAGGTCGTGGTGCTGGGGCTCGGCCTGATCGGCCAGCTGGCCGCGCGACTGGCCCTCGCGGCCGGCTGCGAGGTGGCCGGGATCGACCCGGCGGCGCACCCACGCAGCGCCGCGGCCAGCGCCGGGGCGCTGGCCCTGGACGAGTCCGGGGAGGCCACCACGGACCAGGTGCTCCGCTGGTCCCGGGGCCGCGGCGCGGACGCCGTGCTGGTCTGCGCAGCAGGCCGGTCATCGGACGCGGTGATGCGGGTGCCCGCACTCTGCCGGGACCGGGCCGCGGTCGTGATCGTGGGCGATGTCGGACTCCAGCTGAACCGCACTCCGTTTTACGAACGCGAGCTCTCGCTGCGGTTCGCGCGCTCCTACGGTCCCGGGCGCTATGAGCTGTCATACGAGGCTTGGGGCGTGGACTTCCCGGCCGGCCAGGTGCGGTGGACGGAGGGCCGTAACTTCGAGGCGGTCCTCGACTTGCTGGCCAGCGGCCGGCTCCAGGTCGCCGACCTGGTTACGCACACCTTCGGCATCGCCAAAGCCGACGCCGCGTACCAGCTGATCGAACGACACACGGAGCCGTACCTAGCCATCCGGTTGACCTACCCGGAGGCGGATGCCGCGGGACCATCCGCTGCCGGATCGGCGACCGACAGGCTGGTCGCGGACGGCGCTGTCCGGCTCAGGGACTCACCGCAGGCGAGCTCCTCACCCGGCGTCGGCTGGGCCGGCGCCGGTGCCTTCTCCACGGGCACGCTGCTCCCCGCCTTCCGCGCCGCGGGTTTCGATCGTTTTGTCGCGGTGGCCTCGGCCAGCGGCCTGTCCGCCAGGCGGGCCGCCGAGCGTCACGGTTTCGAGACGGCAGTGCCGGGCGCGGACGCACTTCTGGATGACCCGGGCGTCGACGCGGTGGTGATCGCCACCCCGCACGATACGCACGCGGAGCTGGCGGCACGGGCGCTGACCGCGGGGCGGCACGTGTGGTGCGAGAAGCCTCTCGCGCTGACCGAGAGCGAGCTGGACGCGGTCGAGAAGGCGTGGCGCGAGTCCGGCGGCCAGCTCGCGATTGGCTTCAACCGCCGCTGGTCCCCCGCCGTGCTTACCGCACAGCGCGCGCTGGCCGGGATCACGGCCCCGAAGCTCATCGTGTACCGGGTCGCCGCGGGGCCTGTGCCCGACGGGCACTGGTATCACGACCGTCGGCAGGGCGGACGGCTGCTCGGCGAGGTATGCCATTTCATCGATACGGCGCAGGCGCTGGTGGGTGAGCCGATCGAGGAGGTGGCGGGCTTGCCAGGCGGCGGCCCCGGAGGGCAGCACCGGGATGACGCAGCGGTCTCGCTGCGCTTCGCCGACGGCTCCCTGGCCGCGATCGCCTACGGCAGCGCGGCGCCGGTGGCCGGCAAGGAATGGATCGAGATCCAGGCCGGGACCCGTCGCGTGGTCATCGATGACTTCCGCTCGGTCCAAGCCGGGGGGAAGACGGTGTGGAAAGGCCGCCAGGACAAGGGGCACCACGCCGAAGCCGCCGCGTTCCGGCAGGCGGTCGCCGGCGGTCCGGCCATGCCGACCGAGACCATGCTGGCCACGATGCGCGCCACGATCCAGGCCGCGGCCGGGACCGGTGGCCATGACTGACCAGGCGACGGCGCACCCCGAGCAGGTGCAGCGGCTGTTCGACGAGAAGGCGTTGACGTGGGCGGCGAAATACGCTCCCAACGGCCGGCTCACAGGCAGGCTGACGCAACTCGCGGACGCCGTCGGCTACCGCGTCGCGGCCGGCGGCAGCGTCCTGGATCTCGGCTGCGGGAGCGGCGAGCTGTCCCGCCACCTGGCCGGGGCCGGACTGCGGGTGACTGGATGCGACATCTCGGCGAACATGCTGGCCCGCGCGGCGGCCAGCGATCCCACGGCCTCGGTCGAGCTCGTCCGGCTAACGCCGGACTGGCGGACGCTGCCGTTCAGCGCGGCCACGTTCGACGCGGTTGTGGCGTCCAGCGTGCTGGAGTATGTCCACTCCCCGGGTGAGGTGTTGCGGGAATGCGCCCGGGTGCTGCGCCCTGGCGGCGTGATGCTGTGCACCGTCCCCGACCCCGCGCACCCCGTGCGCTGGCTGGAGTCGCTGGCAGTATGGGCTGCGCGGATACCGGCGATACGCGCCCTGGCCAGTGACTGGCCCCGGGCCGACCGATACCTCACTTATCTGCGGATCTCTCGGCAACGTCACTCAGCCGGATGGTGGCACACCGCCGCCGCGCAGGCTGGCCTGCTGACCGTAGTCCCACCATCGGACGCGGCGGCACCTGCATCTCTCCGCCTCTTCACCTTCCAGCGACCCGCGAAATGAGGAGAATAGATGACTACGACCGTTTTCGTTGATGCCGCAGGAGGAACAGTCGGAGGCGCGGCCGATTCAGAGTCGAGCTGTACCAGTACCTGGCCCGCACAGGTCGAGACGACGTCCGGGTAATCGGCGCGTTCCGACGGATCGATCCCGCCTGGCTGGTGCGCCGCGAGCTAGTGAAGCCGACACACCGACGACGTGTCGCGCTGAACAACCTGAGCTTTCTGACCCCAGGCAGTGAGCGCTGGACGCGCCTGGGGAATCCACTGGATTTCCTCACCGACAAAGAATGGGATGAGCTGCACCCAAACCTTAAGTCCGAGACGCGAGTGCGGGCTCCCATCGTTCGCATGGCAGCGCGCCGATCGGATGTGATCGTAACGCCCTCGACCGCCATGGCCGAACGCGTAGCTCACATCCTACCCAGCGTGCGGAACCGGATAGTCCCGCACCTGAATCCGTGCACTCCTGTTCAGATTCCCGGAACGCCACGCGATCCCGTTATTCTCTGCCCGGTGATTTTCTCTCCCTACAAGCACATGATCGATAGGCTGCGCGACTGGATCGCCGCAGCTGATGAATACATCGATCCGTCAATCACGATGCTGGTGACCGCCACCCCCGCCGAAGTACCGCCCGACCTGGCTAATAACCGCAGAATCGAGCTGGTCGGCCAACTCTCTCATGCAGAGCTAAGACCCTTGTGGGCACGCAGCATGGCTATCTTCTTTCCTCCCGGGCTCGAGTCATTTGGCTTTCCGCTTGCTGAAGCCCGAGTCAACGGGCAACCCGTCATTGCCCAGGACACAGCGCAGAACCGGGAGATCGCAGGGCCTGCCCTATGCGGCTTCACCGTGGGTGACAGGGAGTCGCTACGCTATGCCACAGAGCTCGCCCTAAAAGCGGACATCGCCCCCGACACCGAACCGTTTGATCCTGACAACTACTTCAATTGGCTCCTCGGCCTGGCTAATTAGATCAGGACTTGGCCGCACCGAGAAGATTGCGGGTATCGGCCAAGGCCCGACTTATACGCACCATAACGTGCCGGAAGGGTTTTATGCGTCCGAAGCTAGGGATTCTCGATTTCAATCCAATCCAGTATCGGTCCCCGTTGTACCAGAGATTGGCACAACGTGGGAATATTGATCTCGACGTCCTCTTCCTGTCCGATCATGGTTATGAACCTTCTGTCGATCCCGGGTTCGGCGTATCCTTCTCTTGGAATATCGACCTGCTAGGCGGCTATCAAAGCTCGTTTCTAGGTTCCTCGGTCAGCGCGCCCGGGAATGCCCAGCGCCTGCGATACCTGACCTCGTGGATCCGCCGTCATGATGTGGCCCTTATCTACGGGTACGTCAATCCATGGATGCTGGTAGCCATGGCAGCTTGCCGCCTCACCCGTGTTCCCTACCTACTCCGCGGGGAGGCTCACACGCAAAGCCAGGCAACAGGAATCCGCCGCCAACTGCGCCATGTGATTGCCCATACGGCGGTACGAGCAAGCGCGGGCGGACTCGCGATCGGCCAGCTGAACGAGGCGTTTTACCGTAAGTACGGGGCGCGGAGGATAGTCTTCGCACCGTACTCGGTGGATGACCACCGATTCGCGCAGGCTCCCCAGCTCACCCGGGCCACCGTGCTGAAGCAGTGGGGGCTGGATCAGCATCGGCCCGTCCTTATGTTTAGTGGGAAGCTCATACCCCGCAAGCGTCCGCTGGACCTCGCCGCTGCTGTGCGATTGCTACCGCGTGAGGTCAACACGCTCTTCGTCGGCGATGGAGCCCTGGCCGATCAGGTCCGCGCGGCACTTGAACCCGGACGCGGCGCGGTCACCGGGTTCGTCAATCAATCCGAGCTGCCTTCGTATTACCGCGCTGCGGACGTCCTCGTGCTTCCGAGCGAAGCCGAGCCATGGGGGCTGGTCGTCAACGAAGCGATGGCCGCTGGGGTTCTCCCGGTTGTCTCGGATCGGGTGGGTGCCGCGCCGGACCTGGTGGATGGAGTTGGCGAGATCTATCCGTGCGGGGACGTTGCGAGCCTGGCAAATGCGGTTTGCCGGGCCCTGGCTAAGGCCCAGACTCCCAGGACGCGCGCCGAGATGCGGGAGCATGTTGCCCGGTACAGTCTCGACCGCACCGCCGTCGGCTTCGAGGACGCCGTTCTCGCAGCACTGGGGGGACGCGCTCGTTCAACTGACTGGGTCAAGGGCGGCGAGCCCCGGGGTTACGGCCTCGAGAAATAGAACCAGCTCAGAGCAGCTTAGCGACCACGCGCGACGCGTAGCAATCCGGGTCGAAGCATTCGCGGGCCCACTCGGCAGATCGTTTCCCCATTTGCTCTAGGCGCTCCCGGTCGCGCAGGAGCCCTTCCAGGACCGTTGTCAGTGCCTCCGCGGTCTCGTCAACTGGAGCAACGCCGGTGACGCCATCGACGAACGCGTCATGCGAACCGCCATGAGCAGGCGCCACCACGGGTGTCCCAGCCACTTGCGCCTCCAGCAGGACCAGGCCGAAGCCCTCCCCGGACGGATGACGCCCGAACCTTGTCCGAGTAGCGAGGACGAAAAGATGCGCTGCGGCGAGCTGGCACGCCAACTCGCGGTCACTCAGCCCGGACCGCAGCTTGCACCAGTGAAATTGGGCCATCACTCGGTGCAACGCGGCAGGCGGCTCACCGCTGCCACACACGGTGAGCCGCACATCATCACGGCCGAGCGCCGCGACGGCAGCCAGCAGCTCGGGCAGGCCCTTGGCCCGCCAGTCTCCCAGCCGGAATGCGGTCACGAGCTCGATGCCCGAGCTCCAAGGCCTAGTTGTGGCAGCAGCATCCACCAGGGTTTGAAACCACGGGCCCGAGAGGCCCGGCGGCAGGACAGTAGCTTGACACGTGTCCCACAGCGTCCCCGCGGTGAAACTGCTCACCGCGACGACGCGCACACCCGTACGGCGCATCAATCGACGCTCAATGTGAGACCGTGGGCCCCCCGCGGTACGCCAAACATCGCCGCCATGGCAGATCGTCGAGATCCCGCCGACGGCTTTATGCCGACTCAGTAGCGCCGCCACCGGAAGCAGTGCCCGATGCACGGCAACCAGATGAGTATCCGCGGGCCTGGAATCTAGCACCTTACCTGCCTGGGCCAGCATCCGCGCATGGGCTGCTGGCCCGGCCCGGTCGAGGTCGATGCGCTGGAATCTGATCCCAGCAGCAGCGAGCGCCCACTCCAGCGTTTGGGCATAACGTTCGATCCCACCGCCCAGCCCGCGGGAGGGGGTCAACACCAGCACCGCCGGTTTCATGCCGCAGACCGGGCCTTGAAGGTAAGCGCTACAGCGAGCAGCCAGATAGAGAACGTTGACGGGATTGCCGAAAGCAGCGTCACCCAATCCACTTCGTTTTTCACGATTATAGGAAAAAGGAGCAGCACGAGGAGTATAGCGTGCGGGCTCCCGCGGGTGTCGAGCACGTCATCGAGCAACCGCACGCCGTAACCTATCAGAAACATCCCAGCGATGACTGGCATCCATCCACCATGACGGTACAAATCACCTACGGGCGTGACCGCCGACGAAGTGTAGACGGTAGACGGCAACTCGTAGTACAACTGGCTGACCTTATATCCGCTGAGCAGGATTGGCTTTCCAGACCAAAGCGCCCGGGGCACGATACCTGTTGCTGGGCCAACGGCAAGCTGAAGAGGGCTTATAAAACCCACCTGCCCGGGCGTACGCTGCATTATAATAGCCGGACTGTCAATCTCCCTGATCCGCTGAAGCAAGTAACTCAGAGAGTCAGGTACGAGCATAACCGGATCCTCCGCTGCCACAGTTTGCTGAAATATATGAGGAGCAGCTCCCACGGCCTCCGACGGCGACAGAGTAATTGCACCAGCCCTGACAGTACTACGATAAGCCATATTAAAGGGAATGATTGCGGCCAGAAAGATCACGACGAATGAGATCAACAATATCACCGGCATACGACGACGCGCGGCACTGAAAGGGATAGCAACCGCCAACACGGCGATGACGAAGCTTTGCTTCCCGCCCGCCGCAGCTCCGAAGACGAGTTCCAGCGCGAACAGGACTATCAGGGTTACCCGCGCGTATGTTTTTCGCTCCCGATATACCTGAAGAGCGGCCGCAGCAACGGCCAGGGGGGCGCACAAGCTAAGCGCAGTCAGGATCTGGCCATAGCCGGTCGCCGTACTCACGACCGATGATGCGTCGCCTGCGTATCCAAAGCGCCCGGTTGTGGCGGTGCTCGCCAAGCGCCCCGCAGTGCCAATGCCATAGAGAATCCATGGCGCCAGAGGGCTCCGAACCTCGCTGGTGAACTTTCTGGTAACCCTTGCTATTAGCGCCGCCAGGCGCGCGCGCACCAGTCGCCCAGGCCCGATGATGTAGCCAAGCATCCATGCTGCCAGTCCCACTGCTACCAGCCACAGGGCGCGGAGCACACTGGAGACTGCGATCTCAGTCGCTACCCCCACCTGCGGCTGACTCCAGGTCACAGTGGCGACACCAAAGGCGATCGCATACCAAAGCAGGATCCACGGCCCCAATCGCCAGCGGGCCAGGCCGAGGTCCTCTTGCCGCGCTCCAAGCCCAAACAAAAGCGTAAGGGCGAACGCGGCCAAGGCCAGGCCACCCCAGACGACGGCTCGGGTAGGCCAATCCGAGGTACTAAGGGCAAGATCCAGGAGCACGAAAGCAATGGCCGCCAGTATCGTTGCAGCGGCAGCCCGTCCGCGCCCACTCGAGAGGTCCAGATTGGCACTGACCGGGGTAGTACTCACAACACGCTCTCCAGGATGACAGCCATTCGCCGCTCATACGTATGATCGCTATGAGCCCGCGCGGTCGCCGCGTCCCCCACACTGCTGGTGAGTCCAGCCTCGGTCAGCAGGCGCGTTGCCTGGGCAACCAGATCATCAAGATCATGATAGACGAGCACTTCGCGGCCGACGTCGAACAGGTCGGGCAGAGCCGGCCGGAATTCCGTGAGAACGGCGGCACCGCAGCCTGCGGCCTGAAAGAGTCGCCCGTTTACCCCCGCGATCTCCGCAGGGTGAATGGTGTTGAGAACTGCAGCGGCAGAACGAAACGCCCGAGCCTTATCATCGTAGAAAATTCGCTCCCCCGTGTGCAGGCTCCGTACGGGTGTATCAGTGATCCATCGCGGAAAGCTGGGACCGTACAGCTTCAGCGGAATTCCCTTCGCAATCAGATGCTCCAGGAGACGCACCCGGCTGGGGTACATGTTGCCCGCCACCACGAGGTACGGTTCCGTCCCAGCGGCTCCGACAGGCCTGTGATATCGCGGGTTGCACGCCTCAGGCAGGTAGTGGACTGGAAGATCAGTCGTGGCTCGCAGGCGCTCGACCAAATGCGGCTCTTTGAAAAAGAGCGCGTCGTACGGTGCGACGAGCATCAGGGCCCTCCCCAGGCTAGTGACCGGGTCCGGGAACCAGAACACGACGCGGACACCTGCCCGCCGGAGCTGCGTCACTGCATCCGGCATCAGGGATGGCTCGACGTTGATTACAATCTCACATCCGGCATCGAGAGCGGTCTTTACGATGCGGCGCTGGACACTTTCGGCGAGCCGGGGTACGGCTTGCAGAGTGAGCTCCACGGCTCGAGTGGAAAACAGCCCTTTGCGGCGGATACGTATGGCGCCGAGTTGGGTGACTTCTTGCCCCATGAGCTGTAGCGCGCCGCCGATATTCTCAGCGAAGCGCTCCAGGCCCACAGGTCCGATAACGCCAACTCGCATCCGGACCTCCCGATATGACTATCGCCCGCACCATTAATATCACAGAGCGCAGATAGCAGTCTCCGGAATGCGCCGACAGGAGATGCGGGAATGCCAGGAAAGGAACTTTCGGGGCATAACGCGCGACGCCTGCTGTGCTTCTGGAATCAGCCCCTTACCTGGAGGCCTGTCCAGTCATCGCGGCTGGGTTCGTTCATAGACGAAGAAATCGGCGCGTCCCGGCCCTGAGTTGGGCCCCTCGACCACTTGCGCAAGGCTCCAGTGCGGGCAGTTATCGTCCACCCAGGCGGTGAAGATCCGGTGCCGGACATGCGGGGCATCATCCCGGGCCTCAGAATTCGTCGAGTACACAACAATATATCGCTCGCCGGCATTGAAGAGATGCATCATGTATGTCTCGAAAACGCAATTCTCGATCAGGTGATAGATGACATCGAGGGACATCGCCAGGTCCGCTGTGAAGACGCCGGCGTGGTCGACGAAGCAATCTCCGTCGTAGAGGAAGAAGCTCTTTCCCGGATCCGTGCCGAACTTATCCTTGCATATGCTGATTGCGGTCCGGGAGACATCTATCCCTACATATCGCGGGTACTTCGCCAGCGACAATTGGTGCCCGTCGCCGCAGCCGAACTCGATGACCGACTGCACCTGCCTGTCTCGGACGAAAGCGTTGAGGAAATCTGCCTTCCCGGTCCCGAGGGCGCCGTACGATCCAGGCCCACTGGTATCGCCGCGCAGGTACTTGCGTTCCCAGAAGGGCGCTGATCCGGTGAAGTTGAGGTGCTGGCGTAGCAGCGACAGCCGGCGAACCCCCGGTAGGGGACGCACGATCCCTCTGACAGTCATTGCGCTCCCTTTCTTAATTGTGCGGTATTCGGGCCGTCTTGCCTGATGATCCATGGACAGTCGCCGCAGGAATTGAAGCATCGCGGCCAGGGCTATGCCGTAGGCGATGGTGGAGGCGATGGCGGCTCCGTAAACGCCCACGACAGGCAGAAGAAACCACAGGAGCGCGACGGTGAATATGGCGGCCAGTCCTTGTGCCCAGGCGACGACGATGGGACGATTCCTGCCGCGCAGCAGATCACCTACCACCTGCCCGCAAGCGAGAAAGATCCCTCCCGGGGTCAGGATCCAGAGCAGCGGAACGGCGCCACGGTAGGCCGGTCCGAAGACCAGTGGGATCATCCAATACGCACACAGGGCGAGTGGCAAGAGAAACGCCGCGGCGAGGCCCGCGCTGGCCAGCACAGCCAGGCGCTGAAGACGGTACGTCGAGTGGGTCGCCGCATGCTGCGACGCCAGGCGCGGGAAAGCCACATTGCCGATAGCCGAGACGAGGGGAATCGGCAGCGAGGTGAGTGATACCGCGATCGCGTACCGGCCTAGGGACGCGGCCGGCACGGCCTGTGAGAGCACCAGCTGATCCAGTTGAGCGTTGAGGGTAGCGGGGGTGACTGCGGCAATCTGCGCTGCACCGTATAGGGCGAGAGGCCGTACCATCCCGGTCCGCGCGCGGCCAGGAGTCAGGTCATCGAGCCGACAGGAACGGTATGCCCAAAGCAGCTGCAGCAGCAGGGTCCCAGCCAAAACGAGCAGCGCGGTGTCCAGGGTGAACAGCCGAAGCCGCCAAAGGACGATCGTCCCGAGCAACGCCAGAGCCGGCTGGCTTACCCGCACCACGTTCCACCGCTGCAAGTCGCGCGCTTGCAGAGCGTATGTGTAGCTGGCACCGACGAAGGCCACGATCGAGGCACCGAAAGCAATCCGGTATCCCTCGGTCATCTCCGGGTTTCCGTGCGCGAGAACCGGCGCCAGCAGCATCCCCGCAGCCATCGCGACGGTTCCGGTGGTCAGCATCATTGCCCGTGAGGTGGCGACGTAGTCGCGGGCCCTGCGCAAGGGTTCGCGGGCCACATAGAAGCAGAGCGCGGCAGGCTGCCCCATCGCGCCCACCATCTGCGTGATACCGAACCACGCCGTAACTGCCGCGTACTCACCGCGGATCGTCGGCCCGAGAGCGCGGGCCAAGATCACCCCGCCCAGACCGGCAGCAACCGTCGCCGCGACATTGAAACCCGCCGTCCGGGCAATGGACCGCCCAAGGCCAGGCCGACGCAATGAAGTGGTGAACCCAAGCACTCGGTTCGGCGCAGCGTGAGTCACAAGCCGTCAGCGTCCAGGACGACCGACCCCACTGCTGGCGCGGCCCCGCGATAGGCGACCGAGCCCATCATCTCCCACCCCGGACATGGCCTTCGCATTAGACAAGTCCCCTCAGGCCGCCTTGTGTGCCACGAAGGTCAGGTTCTGCGTCACGATGTGCCCTTGGAACGTCCCAGTCTCGGCCGCCAGCGTGAGCTGGTAAAGGCTGCTGATGGACTTAAACAAAGCCACCCGGGCCATGCTTTTCCATCCGTGCGCGATGGGCGGACAGGGGTGGACTCGGACGGTTCCAAACCCCGCTGCAGCAGCAAGTTGCCGCACGCTGCGGGCGGTGTACCAGGTCTCATGAGTGAAGTCCCCGTACCTGATATGACCCCCGAAGGGACTCACGGCGTTGGGCACTCGGGCTATGAACACTCCGCCGGGGATGAGCGCGACAGCCACGGCGTCGAACGTGTCGAGCACCTCATCCTTGGAGAGATGTTCAAGCACATCGGTCGCCGTTAGCGCGGCCAGCCGTCCAGGGCCTTCCCGCAGAACGTTCCAGTAATCCCCGTGGCGCACCTGCTCCAGGCCTGCCGTTCGGGCGATGGCGACCTGCTCAGGACTGATATCGACGCCCGTCGCGTCGTATCCGTCCTGGAGCATCAGCCGCACCAGCCCACCTTGGCCACACCCGATGTCCATCACAGGTCCGGCGCCAGGAGGTGGCAGCGACGGCCGGATGTCGCGGCGATAGATCAGAGCAACGGCATCGTCCCTGCTAGTGCCCGCGTGCTGTGACGCGTAAGCCTCGTAGAGCCTGTCACGCAGGGAGGCGCGCTCGGTCGTGGTCGCCACGTCGGCACTAGACCGTATCCGGCACGCGCACGGCATCATCGCCCGAGCCCTGCCAGTCGCCCTCGTCCGTGTCCCCGACGAACGCCACCCGTTGACGAGCACCATCCCAGTGCACGTCGGGCAGCAACGCCTGTTGATACTTCGCGATCCGTTCCCGGTGCGGGAGCAGATCCTCGAGCATCGACTGCACTTCGGTGGCCACATCATGCGTGGGCTGGTAGCCGAGTTCGCGCAACCGCTCATGGTCCGGTGCGAAGTAATGCTCCTGCCGTTCGATCGCGGCGCGCGGATTCTCCACGGGAGCCACACCCGTCTTCAGCCCCGCGGCCAGCGCTGCCTGTTGCACGATGTCGGCGAGCTCGCGGATGCTGTAGGTCTCCGCGAACTGGTTGAACACCCGGTACTCCCCTGCATCGGGCGGGTTTTCCACTCCCAGGGTGAGGCACTGCATCGAGTCGCGCAGTGGCAGGAAGCCGCGGACCTGACCGCCCGCGCCGTAAGGGGTCAACGGATGCTCGATCACTGCCTGGCATGAGAATCTGTTGATGGCAGTCCCGAAAGCCTGATCAAAGTCGAGCCGGGTCCGGAGCCGCCGGTCCTCAGTGATTGCGTCCGTCCTAGTACCGAAGACCACGCCCTGCATGACATCGGTAGCCCGCAGGCCCCACACCTTGCACGCGAACATGATGTTGTTCGATCCGTGGACCTTGGACCAGTGGTACCAACTCGGTGCCTGCCTGGGGAAAGGCATCCAGTCCCGGCGACCGCGGAACTCGACCTCGAAGAAGCCCTCGGGTATATCAACGTTCGGCGTCCCGTACTCACCCATCGTGCCGAGCTTCAACAGGTGAGCGTCCGGAGCGAGGTCGCGCATGGCAAACATGAGATTGAACGTCGTCGTAAGGTTGTTGAGCTGAACAAATGTGGTGTGCTCACGATCGATCATCGAGTACGGGGCGGACGGGCACTCGCCGAGATGGATAACCGTCTCGGGCTGGAATTCCCGGAAGATCCGGTCAACCAGATCGTAGTCACGCAGATCGCCATTCCAGAATGGAATCTTGTGGCCGATGTGCTCTTCGAGAGCGAACAGGCGCTCATCGATCGACGCGATCGGGATGGCGCTCACAGAGCCCATCTCCTCAACCCATGCTCTCCGGTATAGCGCATCCGCCCCGGCAACTTCATGACCACGCCGAGTCAGATGCTGGACCAGCGCCCATCCGAGGTAACCATCGATCCCTGCGATGAGCATTCTCACCGTGTGCCGCTCCCCCATAGTCCGTGTTTGCTAAGTGCTGCCGCGCCATCCCGCCGTCGCTTCACCGGCGACTGGCGAATCGGGCCGCTAAGGGCAGGATGGTCCATACGTGCCTCACCGCTATCTTGGTCGCAGTCAACGATCCGATGTCCCTTTTACCGACAGCCAGGTCATTACGAAAACACACTACAGCATAGGTTACGCCGTGCAAGCCAGATGCGAACACAGAGAATAGGCGGCCATGCGCAATCTCCGACAAGTTTGCCTTTCCGGGCAATCCGCAGAATAAGCGTACAGTACGCATCAGGCCTAAGATTGCAGCGCTCCACCACGTTCCGTTCATTGGGGGCGGGCAAAAATATCTGGGCCAAAGCCGACATCGGTGAGCGGAACGAGCAACCCCTCGCGATCTGGACGGTAAAGGCTGTAACCGAACCCGGCCAACAGGCTGGCGATCGGCTGACGGTCGGAGCCGACCGCTGCCGTGGAGGTGCCATTCCACTCGATCTGGATCAGGCGGATACGATGCTCAGCCAATGCTTGCCTGCAACCGCGCAGGACTTCGACCTCAAAGCCCTCGACGTCGATCTTCATCCCCGCCGCGACACGTTCTCCCAGAACTGAATCTATGGTGACCATCCGCGCCCGCGCCTTTCCGCAGGGATCCACCCGGTTGACGTCGTCTCGGCCGACGGTGAAGCCAGTAACTCCGCAAGTAGCACCTGCGGCCGCTCGGATCACCTCGGCAGTATGACTATTGAGGGCGACGTTCTTCACGAGTAGCTCATAAGTGTCTGGGGCCGGCTCCAAGGCGATCACGTGTGCTCCCAGGTCACCCGCCCAGATCGTGTACGTCCCGATATTCGCACCCACATCGAGGAAGAGTTCACCAGGCTTCAGGACTCTTCTCCAGATGAGCATCTCAGGATGGTCAGGGGGGTTCGCACAGACTACCTTCAGAGTGGCGTAGCGCCGTATATGGGCCCAGATATAAGATCTGTCACCGATTCGGGCCAGGGTCGGCCTCCGCAGGAGACTACCGCGTACGTGAAAATTCATGAGGCGACCGACTGCGCGTACTCGCCTTCCAGCGTTCGCTGGATGGTTCCAAGTGAATTCAACTACATTCCGGTAATGCCGGACTGCACTGCGGTATCTGGATATTTTCTTCATATTGTCGTAACCTGTTCAGAAGGCAGGAATGCATCGTGCTTGCCGAAATGGGATTCCCTCTCAGGACGCCCGGGTGCACGGTAGGACCAGCCAGATCTGCGCCAGGCATCTGGGTCGAGTGCGTGACGACCATCTACAATGTTGCGATGCGCGACGGCCTTACCCACAATTTCCGGATCAGCATCCCGGAACTCAGCCCACTCGGTCAGCAGGAGCAGCACATCGGCGTCCGTGGCCGCAGCCAACATGGAACCCGCATACTCCAGCGTGGGGAATGACTGCCGTGATTTGTTCATGGCTACCGGGTCGTATGCGATGACCCGCGCATCGAGACCTCGGACGGCCAACGCGACGTCAAGCGCTGGCGAGTCTCGAATGTCGTCAGAATCCGGCTTGAAAGCCAGGCCCAGGATTCCTACCGTGCGGCCCGCGAGCGTCCCGTTCAGCACCTCCTTAGCCAGGTCTACTATCCGGGTCCGACAGCGGCGGTTAATCGCGTCTACCTCGCGTAGGAAACCGACGGATTCTCCGCCTCCCAGTTCATCGGCTCGCGCGGCGAAGGCCCGGATGTCCTTAGGCAGGCATGCGCCGCCGAAACCCAGGCCGGGGCGCAGGCATCCCGGCCCGATGCGCGGGTCCGCCCCGAGGATCCGTGCCAAGTGGACAACATCGGCTTCCGTCCTGTCACAGATCTCGGACATTGCGTTGATAAATGAGATCTTCGTGGCTAGGAATGAGTTGGCGGCGACCTTGGACAGCTCCGCGGTGGTCAGATCGGTAGCCAGGAATCGCACGCCATCGGCCAGCGGCTGCTCGTAGATCTGCCGCAGTTGCGTCTCTGCCCCCGACGACTGGACTCCCGCGACAATCCGGTCGGGACGCAGCGTGTCTTCCACCGCGTGGCCCTCGCGCAGGAATTCCGGGTTCCAGGCGAGTTGCACTCCGCCGCCCGCGGGGGCCAGCCGTTCCAGCGTGGCAGCCAGCGCGGCCGCGGTACCGACAGGCACTGTGGACTTACCTACCACGAGGCAGGGAGATCGGAGTAGCGGGCCAAGCATGGAGACGCAGGCGTCGAGCTGTCCTAGGTCCGCACCGTCGGCATCCTCCAGCTGCGGCGTGCCCACGCAGATGAAGTGCACATCTCCGAATGCCGCAGCATCCTCATAAGAGGTGCTGAACCGAAGACGCCCAGAGGCCAGGTGGCGGCGCAGCATTGCTTCCAGCCCGGGCTCGAAGAACGGAAGCCGACCTGCCGCCAACTCCTCAATCCGGCGAGCATCCGTATCGACGCCTAGAACTTCAAATCCCAGGTCGGCCAGGCATGTGGCATGTGAAGCGCCCAGGTATCCGACGCCCAGAACAGTGAGATTCAGCCGGTGACCGCTCATCGGGACGCCTCCCGGAGAGCTCCCGGCGCCGATTGAGGCGGGCGCCATTGTGGATCCGGGCAGGCAAAAACGTCCGGACCGTAGCCCCCGTTGGTCAGAGGGACCAGGGCGCCGTCCCCATCCGGCCGGTAGAGCCTGTATCCGTAAACGCCAAGCAACTCCGCGACCGGCTGCCGGTCCGTCCCGACCGCCGCGATGGAGCCCCTGTTCCATTCGAGCTGGATCAGGCTGATCCGGTGCTCAGACAAGGCCTGATGACAGCCGCGGAGCACTTCGATCTCGAAGCCTTCCACGTTGACCTTCATCCCGGCCGCAGTGCGGTCCCCGAGCAGGGAATCGATCGTTACCATTCGGGTCTGCGCACTCCCCTCAGCGTCCAGGCGGTTCACGCAATCCAGCCCGGCGGTGAACCGGGCGGTGCCGCAGGCTGCGCCGGCTGCGGCCTGTATAGCCTCGGCTCGGTACCCGTTGAGATCGATGTTCTCCAGCAGCAAGGCGTACGTGTCCGGGGCAGGCTCCAGGGCGATCACCTCTGCGCCCAGCTCACCCGCCCATATCGTGTAGCTGCCCACATTGGCCCCGACGTCCAGGAAGAGATCTCCCGGCCGCAGGACTCGGCGCCAGGCAATCATCTCCGGGTGATCGGGGGGATTGGCGTAGACGACCTTCGATGCTCCCGGCCGGTGCAGTCCGGCCCAGAGGAGCGACCGGTCACCAAGCCGGGCCAGGGTCCGGCGATGTAGCACTCTCCCCCGGGCCTGGAAGAGGATGGCACGGGCCAGAGCGTGGGTACGTTTCCCATGATTCGCCGGATGCGTCCAGACAAATTTGGCGACAAGTCTCGCATCCGTCATGAGTGCCACAGTGCTACCTCTCTGTGAGTGGTCACGCAAACAATCAGGTTGGTGTCATGGCCGACGAACCGGGAAAATCCACCAAGAGAAACGCCTTGATAGAGCAATAATCGGACCGCCGGGTCGCGAGTGTAGCGCAGCAACATGCGGTGGTGAATTAAACCTGGCTGCTAAAATCCCGCAAGGGAATTCTCCTGAACATACGGGACTGACCGCTGCCGAGAGAGCGCTTGTGCCGATACACGCCGACTACCGGCAAATAGCCGTAGTCGTCGGCACGCGCCCGGAAATTGTCAAGCTTGCCCCTATTGTACGAATGCTGGACGACAGCGCGCGTTTCCTGCACACCGGCCAGCACACCGATGCGGACCTCTCCGGTGTATTTCTTGAGGCCGCCCGGCTCCCCCAGCCTGAAACCCTGAACGGGATCTGCGGGCAGCCCCGCCACGCTCAGGTCGGCCGCATGGTCGAGCAGCTCGGTGCGATGTTCGCGGACAATCCGCCCAGAGCGGTTCTGGTCCAGGGCGACACCAATACCGCGTCCGCAGCCGCGCAGGCCGGGAACTACGTTGGCGCCCCGGTCGTTCATGTGGAGGCTGGTCTGCGCTCATACGATCGCGCCATGCCTGAGGAGCTCAACCGGTGCGTCATCGGCGTCCTGGCCGACCTGCACTGCGCTCCGACCAGGCAGGCCGTCCGCAACCTGCAAGCCGAGGGTGTCCCGGCCAGCAACATCCTCCTGACCGGCAACACGAGTCGTCGAGGTCACGAACGAGATGGCCCCAGACGACGCGACCGCCCGCGCCATTGCCGCCGGCCTGGGCGCCGAGCCGGGCGAATACGTCCTGGCTACGATCCACCGCCCCGAGAACACCGACGACCCGCAGCGCCTCCGGGCCATCCTTGACGGAGCTCAGCAAGCTGGGCCTGCCCGTGCTGTTCCCGCTGCACCCGCGGACCCGGCTGGCCGCCGCCCGGCACGGCCTCACGCCCGCGCTCGACCGGCTCCAGGTCATCCCGCCGGCCGATCACCGGACCTTCCTCGGACTGGCCCGGTACGCGCGTCTCATCGTGTCGGATTCCGGCGGGGTACAGGAGGAATGCACAGTCCTCAAGCGGCCGCTCATCGTGATCAGGAATTCCACCGAGCGCCCGGAAGCCATCGATGCCGGATTCGCTCACCTCGTCCAGCCCGGTCCCGCCGTAGGCGAGCTCGGGCGGCGGCTCATCGGCGACCCGGGGCTCAGGGAGCGCCTGGAAGCGATCCCCTGCCCTTTCGGCGACGGCCTGGCCAGTCAGCGGATCACTGACCTGCTGCAGAGCTTCCTCCGCTGACCGGACCGGCCGCACCTGCCGTGCCGGCTCCACTGACCACGCAGCTAGGCACCGGCCGCGGGCAAGGAAACGGGGGCTGGCCCCCCGAGGCCAGCCCCCGCAACCTACATCCGCCGCGTCAGGCGGCGGTCTCCAGCTTCCGGCGCCAGGCTCACGCCATAGCCCAGGCCGCCGAACAGGAGCAGGCCCAGACCGCCGAGGGTGATCTCGAGCGACTTACCCGGCAGGATCGGCACGGGCGCCAGGTTGGCGGCGTTGCACACCGACGTGCCGATGGTCAGCGTCTGGGTGCTCCGCAGCAGCGACACGTAGATCGCGGTCACGGTCAGCGTGCCGTCCCCGGCGGTGGTCTGCCGGTTCAGGGTGAGGGTGGCGATCCCTGGCACGGTGATCGTCGTGTTCGGGGCCGGGTTGGCCGCCAGGGTAGTGGTCGGCACCCCGGCGACCGTGACACGACCATTGGTGATGGTCGCGGTGCCGGTGACTGCCCCGGTGTTGGCGTTGAAGCTGCACGACGACGTCACCGCCGTGGCCGTCAGTCCCACCCGGGCGGTCAGCGTGGCCACAGGGTTGGCGACCCTCGTGGATGCGCTCGTCGGGCCGACGTTGTCGGTGACCACACCCGTGGTGAGCAGCCCAGCGATGTTGGCGTGCGCCACCGTCACGTGGTGCGGGGTGCTCGGATAGGTGGCCTGCGCCAGCGGGTCCGCGGAGATCAGGCCGGTCGCCTGCGCAGCGTACGCACGGTTGGGTGATGCGGCCGCGGCCGGCAGCGCAGCGGCGACCAGCAGGCCGCCCGCGACCGCCAGCGAGGACGCCAGCCTGACGGCGCCCTTCATGGTGCCTTTCATGAATTTTCCCCCATCATTTCTCGGATCATTTCGAGGGCGCCGACCGGCGCCGTCTGCTCGGGCAGTTGAAGGTCGGAAATGAACTCGGCGTTGCGCCGCGTCTTGGACCAGTCCGTGCGGCCACTGAGGATGCGGCAGAAAGCCCGCCACGACGTGACATAAAAGATCAGGACGAACAGCGAGTAGCCCACGCCGAGGGCCAGCGCCGTGGCCAGGCCCAGTCCCGGCTCACAGCGCGTGCGGTATACCGGCCCCCAGAGGACGAAGGGGCCCAGGCCGACGATGAGATAGAAGGCCAGGATCATCCATCCGCCCTGGATCACCCACGCCCGCATCGCGGCGGGACCCGCCAGGTAGTTGGCCGCGAAGACGATGGCAGGTACCGGGTACACGAACGTGCCGATCAGCTGGAGCCAGGGCTGGACCAGGTAGTAGGTGGCCTCCAGCGCCCCGAGCTTCGTGACGTGCCGGGAGGTCCACAGCTGGCGCAGGTAGGCGCCGCACTGCATGGTGCCCTGGCCCCACCGGGTACGCTGCCGGACCAGCCGCCGGATGTCGGGCAGGGCCTCCTGGTCCACCCAGGTGTCCTAGGTGTACTCGTTCCGGTGCCCGGTCATCATCAGGTGCAGGCTGAGCTCGTAGTCCTCCAGCAGCGCACCACGCTAGGGCCCCTCCTCATCGGCCACCACGTCCAGCGCGGACAGGCGGCTGAACTGGCCGTTGCCGCCCAGCCCGACACTCCGGGTCATCCTGCGGGTGAGCTGGATCGCTGAGATCGGCACCCGGAATTCCAGGTCCTGCAGCCGGACCAGGACATGCCCGAGCGTGTTCACCAGGCCGCCCCGGTGCGGATACGGCCGCCGGTCGTGCCGGTTCAGCATCCGCACCTGTACCTGGACCGACCCGACGACCGGGTCGCCGAACATGCTGGCGCCCGCGCATACGTCGAGGCAGTTGGCGGCGGGCAGGCCGTCCGCGTCGACCACCCCGATGATCGTCCGGGCCGCGTCGGCCGTGACCGGGAGCCACGCGTCGAGGGCCAGGTACGCGGCGTTGAGCGCGTCTCCCTTCCCGGTCCGGGCCCGGGGCCGGTAGCGCCGGACCAGGTGAACCATGGGGTCGGCCCAGGCCCGCATGCCGATGATCGACGCGGTGCCGTCCTCGCTGTCGTCGTCGATCACCCAGACGTGCGCCCGCGGGAACGTGGCCCGCAGGTAGTCGATCGTGCCGCCGATCACCCGCTCCTCGTTCAGCGCGGGCACGAACAGATGCCAGTCCAGCGCTGCGCCGTCGCCCGCCCGTGAGGGCCGGTAGCGCATGTACAGGATGACGATGATGAGCGCATAACTGATGAACGCGACGCTCATCAGCAGGGCGACCGCCTGGGCCAGCGCGATCGCGACCTGCAGCGCGGAACCGTTCACGAGGCTGCCCTCCGATACCAGCGGAGCACGGGGGCCCACAGGGCCTCACCGTGATGGGCGGTGATGATGAGCGTGAGCAGGACGAGGCTCACGGCGATGCAGACGATGCTGATCAGCGAGCCGAGTACCAGGTGCCCGACCTGGTAGCCGGTGCCGATCCCGGCCACCCGGATGGCCAGCGCGATCACGCCGATCCGAGCCAGGTTCCCGGCCACCAGGATCACGGCCGCCACCGTGATCGCCTTCATGACCCGGTGCACGGCGAGTTTCCGCGGGATCAGCAACGCCACGCCCAGGGCGCACAACGGCGCGATCAACAGCGCCGAACTGCAATCAGGCGTGATGACCAGCCCGAACGCACCCGCTGAGCCGAGCCCGAACCAGATGATCGGGGCGCTGGACGCGGCGAGGGTGGGCGTCACCACGGAATACAGGTGCGCGGCGGTGTAGGCCTCTAGATGGCGGAACTGGTACTCGAAGCCCAGCAGGGCGGCCGCTATCCCCGCGAGGAGGACCATCGCGATGATCCGGTCCCGGGACGGGACGGCCCGCTGGCCGGACCCATGCCGGCCCGCAGGCCGCGGCCCGCGGGGCGGGGAGGACGGTCCCGGCTGCCGGCCGGCTGCATGCCTGCTGGCCACGCCCGCACGGCGGCGCGGTCCTGGCGCCCCGCCTGCGATGTGGTCGCTGTGCATGGCGGACGGTCTCCTCGGTGGTGGGCGCACTAGGCTGGCGTGGCCCGGGCATGCCCGGGCCGGCGAGTGGCGCCCACCTCCGGGAGCCCGCTCACACTGTGTAATGAGTTATGAGCATAGAGTTACCAAGCTGGCCGGCAACTCCATTCGCCATTCATGACGCATCCGGTAGGCGCCCGGGCCCGGCAGATCCGAAATGGCCGGTTCGCGACGCAGCTCCCAGCCCGGAAAATTCCCCGGATGCTGGAGCAGCACTGATTGACTTGCCTTTGACGATGGAGACCTGAGCCGCGGAAGGCATGTCATGAACACGACCGCATTGGCCGGGCTGAACCCGTTCGGCATATTTGATGTGGAAGCGGCGAGGCTTGACCATTTCTTCTCCGGGCTGGACGAGGCCGGGTGGACGCGGCCGTCCCGGTGCCCCGGCTGGACGGTCCGCGACGTCCTGTCCCACCTGGCCGGCGAGGAGCTGTACAACCACGCCTGCCTCAACGGCGACCTCGAGACCTTCCGCGCCATGATGCGCGCCGCGGGGATCACCGGCGGCTACGACGAGTTCAACCAGTGGTGTGTCCGCCAGCGCCGCGGCCTGCCGGCCGGTGAGGTGCTGGCCGAATGGCGGGAGGCGAACGCCGAGACCCGGCACCGGATGACCCTGCTGGGCCGCGACGCGCCCATGACCACCGCGGCGGGCCCCTACCCGGCGGGCCTGCAGGCCTTCCACTACAGCTCCGAGTTCGCCACCCATGCGGACGATGTGGGCGCACCGGTGGCACCGGGCGAACAGCCGGGACGCACCGCGTGGCGGGTCAGCTTCGGCCGGTTCGCGCTGACCGAGCAGGACGCCCCGGTCAAAACCTGGATCCGCAACGACGACCTCGTCGTGCAACTCGGGACCCTGGCGATCGAGCTGTCACCGGGGGACTTCGTCGAGGCCACGGTCGGGCGGTTGCCTGAGGCCTACCCCATCGAGCCGGCGCTCCGTGACGCGCTGCGCTGCCTGGCCTGAGCTGGCCTGAAGTCTCAGGGCTGGGCTGATGGCCTGGAGCTCCCCAGGCCTGCGCTGCGGAGCAGAGCCTGCTGGCGGCCGTGATCAGGCCGGGGCGGCCTGCTTGCGGCGGCGCCTGGTGAGCAGGTACGCGATCCCGCCCAGCAGCAGCAGGCCCAGCCCGCCCAGGGTGAGCCGTATCGTGCGCCCGTTCACCGGCGGCACGGCGGCCAGGTCGGCCCGGACGCAGACCGAGGTCGCGAGCACGAGCTTCTGCCGGTGCCCGCTCAGCATCCGCACCCGCAGGGCCTCGGCGGTGAGCGTCCCGGCCGGGCCGGTGAACTGACGGTTCAGGATGATCACCGCGAGGCCGGGGATGACCATCCGGGTGTTCGGCGCCGGGCTGGCGGGCAGGGTGACCGGCTGACCGCCGGGCCTGGTGACCCGGCCGCCGGTGATGCGGCTCTGCCCGGTCACCACGCCGGTCTTCCGGTTGAACGAACACGACGACGAGACCGCCGCCGCCCGCAGTGAGCCGTGCGGGGGCAGGACCACCGACAGGGCCGGGATCCTCGACGAGGCGCTGACCGCGCCCGCGGTGCTGGTGACGATCCCGGTGCGCAGGATGCCGGCGGCGTCCGTGTTGGGCAGGATGACCGGCGAGCCGCCCGAGTAGGTGGCCTGGCCGACCATCTGCGCGGTGAAATGCCCGGCCGCGTTGAGCGCGTACGACTGATTGACCGGCGCGCTCGCGGCGGCCGGCGGCGAAGCCGCCAGCAGGCCGGCCACCAGGGCCAGCGGTCCGGAGAGCCCGGCCGCACTGCGGATCATCCAATTCATCGGCCGTCCCCCGCAGGACATACTAAGGCACCCACCTCTGGTAATCGCACCATAGCTTAAAGTCATTGCAGTGGCGGCCGGAGTCCGGCATGCGAAAGGGGCGCCGGCCTCGGCCGGCGCCCCTTATGCGTCACGCGATCAGCAGCGGCTGACCCCGATTGACAGGTTCTGACCGAACCCGCTGATGAAAATGGCCGTCACCGTGCGAATGCCGGCGATGACACCTTGCCTGTTGAGCGTGACCGTGAGCCCCGGGAGGAAGATGTGCTGGTTGATGCCGGGGTTGCGCGGCAGCGGGATGTTCGGCAGGCCGATCTCCGAGATCGAGCCCGCCTGGATGGTCGTGAACCCGAACTTCGTGCCGAAGATGGTGCGGCACGAGGACATGACATTTGAGGCGTTGAGCTGGTCGGTGATGTGGCCGTTCAGGTAGACCTTCGGCGAGCCGACGTTGGAGAAGGCATCGGTCGCGGTGACCCGGTCCAGGATCCCGCCGGTGGTGACGAAGCCGGGGTAGATGAAGGCGGAGGCCGCCTGCGGGGTGTTGAAGACGGTGGCCTCGGCGACCGGATTGATGTGGATGAAGCCGCCGGCCGAGACGCCCCAGGCTCTGGTGGGGGGGGCGGCGGCGGCCGGCATGGCGACCGCGACCACTGCACCGCCGATCATCGCCAGCGATCCGGCAACCTTGACGGCGCTGCTGAGAATTCGGTTCACAAGTATCCCCTTCATTGGTGGTTGTGACTGTGTAGTTCCGGCTGCTGGCGGAGCGGGTGCGGCAGCCGTCCCGGCGCTGGCGTGTTCCTGCGGGTCAGAGTCCGCGCGCAGCGGGTGCGCCCGCGGCCGCTACGAGACCTGTCGGTCACTTGTAGTAATCGTCACGGAGCATACAGTTACAGTCCGCACTCAGCAAGCGCTCTCGTGTTCATCAGGTCGGGCGATTTCCCAGCTCCCGGCGCGGCAGACTACGGTCATGACCGCTCCCGCGAGCTACTCCGAGCCGCCGGCCCCGGTGTTCCTCTTCGACCTGGACGGCACCCTCATCGACAGCGTGTACCAGCACGTCATCGCCTGGCACGCGGCACTGTCCCGGCTGGACATCGACCTGTCGGTATGGCGCATCCACCGGCGGATCGGGATGAGCGGCGGCCTGTTCGTGTCCGCGCTGATCCGGGAGACGGGCGTGACGCTGTCCGAGGCGGACGTTGCCATGCTGCAGCAGGCCCACGCGGAGGGATACCTGGCTCAGGCCAGCTCCGTCCGGGCGCTGCCGGGGGCCGCGGAACTGCTCGGCGCGCTGACCGAGCACGGGGTGCGCTGGGCCATCGCCACCAGCAGCTACCGGGCCACCTCGGGCCACGCGCTGAGCCTGCTCGGGCTGCCCGAGGACACCCCCATGATCACCCGCGACCTGGTGCGGCACGCCAAGCCGGACCCGGACCTGTTCCTGGCCGCGGCGGCCCTGCTCGAGGTGGAGCCCCGGCATGCCTACGTGGTCGGGGACAGCGTCTGGGATCTGCTGGCCGCCCGCCGGGCCGGCGCGATCGGTATCGGCCTGCTGTCCGGCGGCTACGGCCGGGAGGAACTCGAGCGCGCGGGCGCCTACCGGGTCTACTCCGACCCCGCCGACCTGCTCGCCCGGGCCGACGAGCTAGGCGTCCGCGACCTGACCTGACGTTGAGCCGAACGCACGCCCGGCCTGATCGGAACGACAGGGCCGATGGTAGCAAGCCGCACGACAGGAAGTACGTCAGCGTCTGGAGTGCCCAACCAACCCGCGCCCCTTCGTTCCGTCCAAACGCCGGCCCACACTAGGCCCCGGGAAGGTTCTGCTCACGGTCGCGGCACTGCCACGACGGCCATCAGGTCGCCGAGGCCGGTGAAGTCTGCAGCGTTGGTGGTGTAGAGCGGGAGCCGGTTCGCGACTGCAATGGATGCGATCATCAGGTCCGCGATCCGCCGCCTCGGCGTGCGGCCGGCTGCGAGCACCGCAGCTGCAATCAGCCCGAACGCCCGCGCCGCCTCGGTATCGAACGGCAATGGCTCAAAGGTGGATTCGGCATGCTGGAGGACGCTCATCCGCCTTGCCCGTTCGGCCGGGTCGTTGGCGTGGTGCGGTCCTGCGGACAGCTCAGCGAGCGTCACCGCGCTAATCACCATCTCATCCGGCAAGCCCGCACCGCCGAGGGCAGCCAGGTGGATGACGATGTTGGTGTCAATCAGGCCCCGCGTGCGGGCCTCACCAGTCACGGCTGAACGGATCCTGGTCGGCGATGGCGTCTATGTCGGCGCGGAACCTCTCCGCGTCGAGGACCGGGGCGGTCGCGAACGCCGCCATGACTTCCTCGCGCGGGACGAAGATGCGCCGACGCAGCGGGATCAGGCGCCCGATCAGGGTGCCGTTGCGGCTGATGGTGAATGACTCGCCACGCTCCACGGCCCGCATGATCGCGCCTGATTCGTTGCGGAGCTCGCGCTGCGTGATCTCACGGCCAGGCTGATCGGTCATACCACAAATCGTATGCCGATGTGCTACCAGGCGCTACACCAATCCTGGGGACGGCCCACCCGGCCCACCCGGGCCGCGCGGGCCGCGCGGCCAGGCGCCGTCCACGCTGCGGTCGTGGCCGCTACTGATCTTGGCGCTGCCCGCGGCGGTGGCAGTCTGGTCCGGCTGGGTGGAAATCGGCCAGATAACCGGATTCGCCGACACACCTGCATTGAGCGTAGATGCGGCCGGCGGAGTGGCCAAGCCAACCCAGACCAGCCCACCGCATGGGTTCTGTTAGGAACCGTCAGGGCCGCGCATGGGTCCCGCTTGGACCGGACTTTTCCCTCTTTCCCGGGGCTTGACTGAGTCCGTCAGCGCCTGCATAGGACCTGACAGTTACCTCTGGGAAGCCTAGGAGGGCCCCGTGCTCGACCTCGTCTATATCGGGCTGACGATCGTGGTTTTCGCCGCGCTTTTCCTCCTCGTCAAGGGGGTCGAGCGTTTTGAGCGCTGAGAACCTGATCGGCCTGATCGCCGGAGTCATCATCACTGTCTACCTGTTCGTAGCCCTCGTGCTGCCTGAGAGGTTCTGATGAACAGCTCCGTCGCGGGCTGGCTGCAGGTTGCCCTGCTAGTGGTCGCGCTGGCCGTGTGCTACGTGCCGCTCGGCAATTACATGGCCCGCATCTTCACCACGGACAAGGACTGGAAGGTCGAGCGCGGCATCTACAAGGTGATCGGCATCGACTCAAAGGCCGATCAGAGGTGGAGCGCCTACCTGCGCAGCATGCTCGCATTCTCCGTGGTGAGTGTGCTGTTCCTGTACGGCCTCCAGCGGCTGCAGCACTACCTGCTGGAGTTCGTCGGGCCGCACATGGCCAACGTGCCGCCGGCCCTGGCCTGGAACACGGCTGCCTCGTTCGTGACCAACACGAACTGGCAGAACTACTCCGGCGAGTCCACCATGACCTATCTGGTCCAGATGGGCGGCCTCGCGGTGCAGAACTTCATGTCCGCCGCGGTCGGCATCGTCATCGCGATCGCGCTGGTCCGGGGGTTCATGCGGTCCAGGACCGACAAGCTCGGCAACTTCTGGGTCGACGTCACCAGGATCACGGTCCGGTACCTGATTCCGTTGTCGATACTCGGCGGAATCATCCTGATGGCCGGGGGCGCAATCGACAACTTCACCAACTACCACACGGTGACCACCCTGTCCGGCGGGCACCAGACCATCGTCGGCGGACCGGTCGCCTCGCAGGAGGTCATCAAGGACGCCGGGAACAACGGCGGCGGTTTCTTCAACGCGAACTCCTCGCACGGCTTCGAGAACCCGAACCCGTTCACGAACTGGTTCGAGATCTTCCTCCTGCTGGTCACCCCGTTCGCGCTGACGCGGACCTTCGGCAAGATGGTCAAGGACACCCGGCAGGGCTATGCGCTGCTTGCGGTCATGGTGGTCCTCTGGCTCGCCGCGGTCGGCGGTATCAGCTTCTTCGAGGCCCAGCACGCCGGGATCGCCCCGCAACTCGCGCACGGCGCCATGGAGGGCAAGCAGGTCGCCTTCGGCACGCCCGGCTCGTCGCTGTTCGCGGCCTCGACCACGGTCACCTCGACCGGCTCGGTGAACTCCTTCCATGATTCGTTTACCCCGTTCGGGGGCGGCATCGCCTTGCTCGACATCGCGCTGGGCGAAATCGCGCCTGGCGGGGTCGGCGCCGGACTGTACGGCATCCTCGTCCTGGCGATGGTCACGGTGTTCGTGGCCGGCCTGATGGTCGGCCGGACCCCGGAATACCTCGGTAAGAAGATCCGGCCGGCCGAGATGAAGTACGCCGCGTTGTACTTCCTGACCCTGCCTGTCATCACGCTGGCCGCGGCCGGGTTGTCCATCGGGCTGAAGATGCCGCAGGCATCGATCAGTAACCCGGGGCCGCATGGCCTGACCGAGATCATGTACGCGTTCGCGTCCGAGGCGAATAACAACGGCTCGGCCTTCGCCGGCCTGACCACGAATACCCCCTGGTACAACACGGTCGGCGGCATCGTGATGCTGCTCGGCAGATTCGCACCAGAGATCTTCGCCCTCGGCCTAGCCGGCTCGCTGGCCAGACAGAGCCCCGTGCCTGCGAGCGCGGGGACGCTGGACACCCGGACACCGCTGTTCGTCGGCATGCTCGTCGCCGTCATCCTCATCCTGGTCGGCCTGACCTACTTCCCGGCCCTGGCGCTGGGCCCGTTCGCAGAAGGACTGCACTAATGGCTGTGACCACGACATCCGGAGCCCGGCCGGCCCGGACACCAGGTCGGCCGCCCGCACCGAGAACCGGATCGGCGGCGGCCTGCTCGATCCTAAGATGCTGCTGAGGTCGACCCCGGACGCGTTCAGGAAGCTGGACCCCCGGGTTCAGCTGAAGAACCCGGTCATGTTCGTCGTCGAGGTCGGCGCCGTGCTGACCACCGGCACGGCCATCGCCCACACGTCGGTCTTCAACTGGACGATCGTCGTCTGGCTCTGGCTCACCGTGCTCTTCGCCAACCTGGCCGAGGCGGTGGCCGAAGGCCGGGGCAAGGCCCAGGCCGAAACGCTCCGCCGGACCAAGCGGGAGACGGTGGCCCGCCGGCTGACCGGCTGGCAGCCGGGCCAGACGGAGGTCCACGAAGAAGAGGTGCCCGGCACCCAGCTCACCCTCGGCGACTTCGCCGTGGTCGAGGCGGGGGAGATCATCCCCGGTGACGGGGACGTGGTCGAGGGCGTGGCCTCGGTGGACGAGTCGGCCATCACCGGCGAGTCCGCCCCGGTCATCCGGGAGTCTGGCGGTGACCGCTCTGCAGTCACCGGCGGCACCCGGGTCCTGTCCGACCGGATCGTCGTGAAGATCACCTCCAAGCCCGGAGAGACCTTCATTGACCGGATGATCGCCCTCGTCGAAGGCGCGAAGCGGCAGAAGACGCCGAACGAGCTGGCGCTGAACATCCTGCTCGCCTCGCTGACCGTCATCTTCATGCTCGCCGTGATCACGCTGCAGCCGATGGCGTTCTACTCCAAGGCGCCGCAGAGCCTGGTCGTCCTGGTCGCGCTGCTCGTCGCGCTGATCCCGACCACGATCGGCGCGCTGCTGTCCGCGATCGGCATCGCCGGCATGGACCGGCTGGTCCAGCGGAACGTGCTGGCCCTGTCCGGCCGCGCGGTCGAGGCGGCGGGCGACGTGAACACGCTGCTACTGGACAAGACCGGCACGATCACCATCGGCAACCGGCAGGCGACCGAGTTCCTGCCGGTGGACGGCGTGCAGCCGGCCGACCTGGCCGACGCCGCGCAGCTGTCCAGCATGGCCGACTACACGCCGGAAGGCCGGTCCATCGTGGTGCTCGCGAAGGACCAGTACGGTCTGCGCGAACGGCACGAAGGCGAGCTGCAGGGCGCGGAGTTCGTGGAGTTCACCGCGCAGACCCGGATGAGCGGCGTGGATCTGGCCGGCGGCCGCGAGGTCCGCAAGGGCGCCGCCGCCTCGGTCGCCCAGTGGATCCGGGACGGCGGCGGCACGCCACCCACCGAGCTCGGCGAGCTGGTGGACGGCATCTCCTCGGTCGGCGGGACCCCCCTGGTCGTGGCGGAGAATACCAACGGAACCGCCCGCGCCCTCGGGGTGATCAACCTCAAGGACATCGTGAAGGAGGGCATCGCCGAGCGGTTCGCCGAGATGCGCACGATGGGCATCCGGACCGTCATGATCACCGGCGACAACCCGCTGACCGCCAAGGCCATCGCGGACGAGTCCGGCGTGGACGACTTCCTCGCCGAGGCGACGCCGGAAGACAAGATGGCACTGATCAAGAAGGAGCAGGAAGGCGGGCACCTGGTCGCGATGACCGGGGACGGCACCAACGACGCCCCGGCCCTCGCCCAGGCCGACGTCGGCGTGGCCATGAACACCGGGACCTCCGCGGCCAAGGAGGCCGGGAACATGGTGGACCTGGACTCCAACCCGACGAAGCTCATCGAGATCGTGGAGATCGGCAAGCAGTTGCTGATCACCCGGGGCGCGCTGACCACCTTCTCGATCACCAACGACGTGGCCAAGTACTTCGCGATCATCCCGGCCATGTTCGCCAGCGTGATCCCCGCCCTGGGCAAGCTGAACATCCTGCACCTGCACAGCCCGGACTCGGCGATCACCTCGGCGATCATCTTCAACGCGCTGATCATCATCGCGCTGATCCCGCTGGCCCTGCGGGGTGTCCGGTACCGGCCCTCGTCGGCGTCGGCGATGCTCCGCAGGAACCTGTGGGTCTACGGCGTGGGCGGCCTCATCATCCCCTTCATCGGGATCAAGCTCATCGACCTCATCGTCATGAACATCCCAGGATTCGGCGGCTGACTGACATGAATCGTCTTCCGAGCCTCGTCCGGCAGCACCTCGCTGCGCTGCGCGGCCTGCTCCTTTTCACCGTGCTCACCGGGGTCATCTACCCCGTGATCATGTTCGGGGTGGCCCAGGGGGCCTTCCATAACCAGGCCAACGGCTCCCAGGTCAGCTTCCAGGGGAAGGTGGTCGGGTCCAGCCTGCTGTGCCAGGAGTTCGTGAACGCCAAGGGCAACCCGCTGGCGCAGTACTTCCAGCCCCGGCCGTCCAACGCGGTCAACGCCGCGGTCAAGACCGACTACGGCTGTGACCCCGGCTTCTCGGCCGCGTCCAACCTGGGCCCGAACAACCCCATGCTGGTGCAGCTGATCAAGCAGCGGCAGAAGCAGTACGCCGCACTCAACCACGTGAAGATCTCCAGCATCCCGGCGGACGCGGTGACCGCCTCCGGGTCGGGCCTGGACCCGGACATCTCCCCGCAGAACGCCGACCTGCAGGTGAACCGGGTCGCCGCGGCGCGGCACGCGAGCCCGTCCGCGGTCCGGGCCCTGGTCAGCCGGATCGCCGCGGGCCGGACCCTGGGCTTCCTCGGCGAGCCCCGGGTGGACGTGCTCACCCTGAACATCGCGCTCGACCAGCAGTTCCCGCTGCGGGCCGGGCAGTAGGGACGGCCGGACATTAGGAAGGCCGGGCAGGAGACGGCCAGGCAGAAGGGGAGGCGGCATATGGTGGCGGGTGCGCAGATACCGGATCAGGACCCGGGCGCGCCCGCCACCCGGCCGACCATCCTCGTGGTCGAGGACGAGCCGGCCTTGCTGCGCGCGCTGCGGATCAACCTCCGGGCCCGCGGCTACGAGGCCGTCACCGTGCAGGCCGGCCGTCCGGCCCTGGAAAAGGCGACGCAACGAAAACCAGACGCGGTCATCCTCGACCTGGGCCTGCCCGACACCGATGGCATCGACGTGATCCGCGAACTGCGGTCGATAATGTCCGCGCCGGTCATCGTGCTGTCCGGCCGGACCGGGCCGGGCGACAAGATCGGTGCCCTGGACGCCGGGGCGGACGACTACGTGACCAAGCCCTTCTCCATGGAGGAACTGCTGGCCCGGCTGCGCGCGGCCTTGCGCCGGGACGGCCCGGGGCACCCGGCGCGGCCGGTGGCCATCGGCCCGTCCACGGTCAACCTGGCCGCGCACCTCGCGACCCGGGACGGCCAGCAGATCCGGCTCACGCCGACCGAGTGGCGGCTGCTGGAAGCCCTGATCCGCCACCCGGGACAGCTGGTCGCCTGCGGGCGGCTGCTCACCGAGGTGTGGGGGCCCGCCTACCAGCAAAGCAGCCACTACCTGCGCTTCCACATGGCCGGGCTGCGGCGGAAGCTGGAGGACGACCCGGCCCGGCCCCGTCACCTGCTGACCGAGCCCGGCATGGGCTACCGCTTCCAGCCCTGATCACCGTGCACTCTATTCACAGGCGCCCCTGATCACAGTGACCCTGGTGAGTGGGCACACTGAGAGTGGGCCTCGTTGAGGAGAGAGAACAGGACCATGGCCGAGCAGGAGCGTGGGCAGCTCCGGATCTACCTGGGCGCGGCGGCGGGCGCCGGGAAGACGTTCGACATGCTCAGCGAGGGCCACCGGAGGGCCGAGCGCGGCGCGGACGTGGTGGTGGCCTTCGTGGAGGCGCACGGCCGGCCGCACACCGCGGCGCTGCTGGACGGCCTGGAGATCATCCCCCGCGCCAGGGTCCCCTACCGCGGCTCGAGCTTCGAGGAGATGGACCTGGACGCGGTGCTGGCCCGCAAGCCGGAGATCGCGCTGGTCAACGAGTTCGCGCACACGAACGTGCCCGGCTCGCGGCACGCCAAGCGCTGGGAAGACGTCGAGGAACTGCTGGCCGCGGGCATCGAGGTCATCTCCAACGTCAACATCCAGCACCTGGAATCGCTGAACGACGTCGTCCAGAAGATCACTGGCGTGCCGCAGCGGGAGACCGTGCCGGACGCCATGGTCCGGGCCGCCGACCAGGTCGAGCTGGTCAACATCACCCCGGAGGCGCTGCGCCGCCGGATGGCGCACGGGAACATCTACCCGCCGGAGAAGATCGACGCCGCGCTGACCAACTACTTCCGCACCGGCAACCTCACCGCCCTGCGGGAGCTGGCCCTGCTCTGGCTGGCCGACAAGGTGGACGAGGGCCTGCAGCGGTACCGGGCCCAGCACGGCATCCACGGCACCTGGGAGGCCCGCGAGCGGGTCGTGGTCGCGCTGACCGGCGGCCAGGAGGGCGAGACCCTGATCCGCCGCGGGGCCCGGATCGCCGCCCGGTCCACCGGCGGGGACCTGCTCGCCGTGCACGTGACCCGGTCCGACGGGCTGACCGGCGCGGACCCGGCCGCGCTGGCCGGGCAGCGCCGGCTCACCGAGTCGCTGGGCGGGACCTACCATCAGGTGGTCGGGGACGACATCCCCGGGGCCCTGCTCAGCTTCGCCCGGGCCGAGAACGCCACCCAGCTGGTGCTCGGCGCGAGCCGCCGGTCCTGGCTGTCCGCGCTGCTGACCGGCCCGGGGTTCGGCGCGCGGACTATCCGCGGCTCGGGCGATATCGACGTCCACATCGTGACTCATGGGCAGATGGGCCGCGGCCGCGGGCTGCTGCCCCGGTCCCGGGGCGGTCTGACGCTGCGCCGCCGGCTGGCCGGCTACGCGCTGGCCGTGGTCCTGTGCCCGCTGCTGACCCTGACCCTGGCCAGCCTGCGCGGCCAGCTCAACCTGACCAGCGACGTGCTCGCGTTCCTGGTCGCGGTCATCGCGGTCGCCCTGGTCGGCGGGTTCGTGCCCGCCATCCTGGTCGCGGTGGCCGGGTCCCTGCTGCTCAACTACTACTTCACCCCGCCGGAGCACAAGTTCACCATCGACGAGGCCAACAACGCGCTGGCCCTCGTCGTGTTCGTGGCCGTCGCGCTGATCGTCAGCTGGGTGGTGGACATCGCGGCCCGGCGGACCCGGCAGGCGGCCCGGGCCAGCGCCGAGTCGGAGCTGCTGGTGACCACCGCGGGCAACGTGCTGCGCGGCCAGCGGGCGCTGGAGGCCCTGCTCGACCGGGTCCGCGAGGCGTTCGGCATGGAGTCGGTCACGCTGCTGGAGTGCGGGAACATCCCCGGCACGGCGGCTCACGGGCCGACGACCGGCTGGCAGGCGGTGGCGCACTCCGGCGAGCCACCGGTGGCCCGGCCGTCCGACGCCGACGCGGAGGTGCCGGTGGCTGAGACCCTGGTGCTGGCGCTGCGCGGCCGCTCGCTGCCCGCGACGGACCGCCGGGTGCTGGGCGCGTTCGCCGCCTACGCCGCGGTGGCACTGGAGCAGCAGCGGCTGGCCGCGGAGGCCGAGGCGGCCCGGCCCATCGCCGAGGCGGACCGGATGCGGACCGCGCTGCTCGCGGCGGTCAGCCACGACCTGCGCACCCCCCTGGCCTCGGCCAAGGCCGCCGTGACCAGCCTGCGCTCGAACGAGGTGCAGTGGGGCCAGGAGGACCGTGACGAGCTGCTCGCTACCGCCGACGAGTCGCTCGACCGGCTGGCCCACCTGGTGGACAACCTGCTCGACATGCGCCGGCTCCAGGCCGGCGCGCTGTCGGTGTTCCCCCGCCCGGCCGGGCTGGACGACATCGTCGCCCGGGCCCTCGACGACCTGGGGATCCCCCGGGCGGCGGTCACCGTGGACATCCCGGACTCGCTCCCCGAGGTCCGGGTCGACCCGGCCATCCTGGAGCGGGTCATCGTGAACCTGACCCAGAACGCGCTGCGCTACTCCCCGCCCGGCACCCCGCCGCTGCTGGCCGCGAGCGCCCTCGGCGGCCGGGTCGAGCTCCGCGTGGTGGACCGCGGGCCCGGTATCCCCCGGGCCCGCCACGACCGGATGTTCGTGCCGTTCCAGCGGCTCGGCGACACGGACAACACCACCGGCGTGGGCCTCGGGCTGGCCCTGTCCCGGGGGCTCACCGAGGCCATGGGCGGCACGCTGGACCCGGAGGAGACCCCGGGCGGCGGGCTGACCATGGCGTTGTCGCTGCCGGCCGTGTCGGTCCCGGCCGGGTCGCTGCCGGCCGTGCCCGATCGCGGCGCGCCTGGCAGGCTGGTGGAGTGACCCGCGTCCTGGTCGTCGACGATGAACCGCAGATCCTGCGCGCGCTGCGGATCAACCTGCGGGTCCGCAGCTACGAGGTGGACACGGCCGCGACCGGGTCCGAGGCGCTGACCGCGGCCGGGCGGCACCCCCCGGACCTGGTGCTCCTCGACCTGGGCCTGCCCGATCTGGAGGGCGTCGAGGTCATCGCGGGACTGCGCGGCTGGACCCAGGCCCCGATCATCGTGCTGTCCGGCCGGGCCGACAGCACCGACAAGGTCGAGGCGCTGGACGCGGGCGCCGACGACTACGTGACCAAGCCGTTCGAGATGGAGGAACTGCTGGCCCGGATGCGCGCCGCGATGCGGCGGTCCGGCACCGTGGCCGACGAGCCGGTGATCGAGCTCGGCGACCTGGTCATCGACCTGGCCGCCAAGACCGTCACCCAGGCCGGGGGGGAGGCGGTCCGGCTGACCCCGACCGAATGGCACCTGCTGGAGGTGCTGGCCCGGAACCCGGGCAAGCTGCTCACCCAGCGCCAGCTGCTGACCGAGGTGTGGGGTCCGGGCTACGCCGACGCGTCCGGCAACCTCCGGCTCTACATGGCCCAGCTGCGGCGCAAGCTGGAGCCCGACCCGGCCCGGCCCCGCTGGCTGCTCACGGAGCCGGGGATGGGCTACCGCTACCAGCCCGGCCGCGGCGGCGGGGCCGGCGGGGCCGCCAGTGAGTCCGCGCACGGGTCCGCGGGTGAGTCCGCGCACGGGTCCGCGGACGGTTCCGTGCTCGGCTGACCCGCCCCCGGTGGTGGTTACGGCGGACGTCGTGACCGGTACGCTGCGCCCGTGGGTGGTGAGCGGGTCGCGGTGCGCTACTCCAAGTGGGGCGGCATCGATCACTGGCACTTCGAGCTCGAGCCGCTCGGGCAGGATCGGTTCGGCTGGTGGTTCTTCGGCCGCAAGGGCCTCACCCTGCAGCGGGGCGCCGAGCCCACGGTCCTCCAGCGGCGCGACTTCGTGCTGCTCGTGCCGGTCCAGGGCTGCTGGACGGCGTGCTTCAACGCCGAGGCCGAGATGGAGATCTACGTCAACGTGACCACCCGCCCGGTGCTGGGGGCGGGCACGGTCACGGCCGTCGATCTGGACCTGGACGTGGTCCGGTACCTCGACGGCCGGGTGGAGGTGCTCGACGAGGACGAGTTCGCCGAGCACCAGGTGCAGCTGGCCTACCCGGCCGAGCTGATCAGGCAGGCCCGGCAGACCTGCGACTGGCTGGTCGAGGCGGTGTCGTCCCGGGCCGAGCCGTTCGGCCAGGCCGGGACGGGCTGGCTGGCCCGGGCCCGCGGCACTGGCTGACCGGCCGTCAGCCTGAGTGGCCGGCGGTGCGCTGGCCCTCGTTAGGGTGGCAGGGACAACGGGAGGACGGATGTCCGTGACACCAGAGCCAGCCCACCTGAGCAACCACCACCGCAATACGCTGCGCCAGATCTTCGAGCACCCGGTCAGCCACAACATCGAGTGGCGGGCCGTCGTGTCACTGCTCGAGGCGGTCGGCACCACGGTAGAGCAGCACGGCGGCAAACTGGACGTGACGATCGGGACCCAGAAAGAGTTCATCGAGCTCCCGGCGGGCAAGGACCTCGACACTCAGACAGTGCTGGACCTGCGGCGGATGCTGAGCAGCGCCGGAATCGAGCCGGACGGCAACCCGGCCTAGGTGTAGTGCCCTGAGAGGTTGGGGACGCGGCTAGCGGGTGGGAGGCCCTTGAGTGCGGTGTGTCCCCGGTGATGGTTGTAGGTGTGCAGCCAGGGGTCAAGGGCGGCGCGGCGCTCGGTTTCGGTGGCGTAGGACCGGGCGTAGGCCCATTCGCTGGCCAGGGTGCGGTGGAAGCGTTCTACCTTCCCGTTGGTCTGGGGCCGGTAGGGGCGGGTGCGCTTGGGGGTGATGCCCAGGGCGGTGCAGGTCTGAGCCCAGAGCCGGGATTGGTAGCAGGAGCCGTTGTCGCTGATGACGCGCTCGATGGTGATCCCGGCGGCGGTGAACCAGGCGTGCGCGCGGCCCAGGAACGCGGCCGCGGTTTCCTTGGTCTCGTCGGTCAGGATTTCGGTGTATGCCAGCCGGGAGTGGTCGTCGATAGCGGTGTGCAGGCAGGCGTAGCCCAGGTTGGGGCGGCCTGCGACTTTGCGGCGGACGGCGGGATCGCGGTGTGCCTGGCGGTTGCGCTTGCCCTGGGCCCGGGTCATGATCCGGTGGCCGCCGCCGTCAGGGATGTTCCCGAGTTTCCCGGCGTCGACGTGAACCAGCTCGCCAGGCCGCTCACGTCCGTAGCGGCGCACGCGATTGCCGGTGGCGCGGTCCAGCGACGCCAGCGGCGGGCAGCCGTAGCGGGCCAGCACCGCGTGCACGGTGGAGGCATGCAGGCCCAGGCGGTAAGCGATCCGGGCGGGGCCCAGCTGCCTGCTCACCCGCAATCCCACGATCCGCCGCTCCAGCCGCACCGGCGTCCGCCGCGGGCAAGATCGCGGCCGGGAGGACCTGTCAGCCATCCCAGCCGGGCCGGCCTGCCGGTACCGGCAGGCCCACCGCGCGGCAGTAGACGGCGAAACCTGGAACCGTTCAGCGGCCCGCCGCAGCGGCCACCCATCGTCAACGACGCACCGGGCCAGGCGCAGCCGACCGGTCTCAGACAGCGGGGCATTACGGTGGGACACGAGGACCTCCCGGGTGCTCGGTGGAGATTGTGGTGATCCACACCGAACCCGGAGGTCCTCATCTAATCAAGATCATCCACCCGTGTCCCCGTCACCAACGTCCATGGGCAGTACACCTAGGCCGCCGCACCGGAACACGCCGGAGCCCTGTCGAAGGGACGCGGCCAGCCATCATGCCCCGCAGCCATGCCTCGCCCAGTCGCCCCAGGTCACAGGGATAGGCGGACTTTTGGCACCCGACACGTGTCCCACGGGACACGGCCTTCGCAAGTCGTGGCGGGCGGCCGGCCGCGGCTGGGTCAGCCGCGGATCTGCTCCCGCACGGTCGCGGTGATCTGCTCAGCCCGGCTGATGATGTCGTCCGCCTTCCCCGTCTCAGCGATCATTTCCAGGCTGGCCCGCTCGTCGGAGATCGCCGCCAGGTTGATCTCCACGTTCACCCGGGCCGTGGACGCGGCGGCCCGGGCGCACTCAGCCGCGGCGGCCACGTCGCTGATGACGTTGCGGTTGCCGATCACGACCAGCGCCTCGGCGAGGTCGACGACCATCGCGGCCAGGCTGATGACCTGGGCCGGGGGCCAGGCGGCGTTCTGGAGGGACTGGGCGATGGCCGCGGCCCGGGCGGCCTGCTCCTCCCCGGTGGACCTGGGCAGCCGGTAGGCGTCGGTCACGGCGAGGAACGCGTCCGCGTCCGCCTCGGCCAGCCGCAGCGCGATGCCCCGCAGCTCGTCCACCTCGCTGATGATCCGGCCGATGGTCACCTGCTGCTCGGCGTATTTCTCGCCGGTGGTATAGCGGGCCACCATGCCGAGCAGCGCCGCGCCCTGGGCGGCGAGCAGCGCCGCCGCGGCGCCACCGCCCGGGGCGGGTACCCGCTCGGCGAGCTGATCCAGGAAGTCACCGATGGTCTGGTCGCGGATGGGCACGTGTCCTCCGGGTCGGATGGGGGCCGGGTCGGATAGGGGCCGGATTGGGTGGGTCCGGTACCGCCAAGATCTTCCCACGCACGGGGCCGGGGCCGGGACCGGCCCGGCCGCCAGCCGCTGGTTACCCGCGCGCTGACCCCGGGGTGGTGGCGGACGGGCTGACCGGGACGTCGCCGGGTTCCTCGTCCGGCGCCAGGTGCCGCAGCCGGAACCGGAGCCGGCAGACCACCACGTTGTTGGTGCCGGTCGTGATGGCCTGGCTGAGCACGAAGCCGCGCTGGTTGTGCAGGAACCACCGCCACCAGTGCTCGGGCTGGACCTCGGGGATCACCACCACGACCCGGCGGTGCGGATCTTCCTGCTCCCGGGCGTGCAGGTACTCAACCACCGGCGGTCCGAGGGAGCGGTGCACCGTGTGCAGCGTGACCAGCGGCACGCCCGGATCCCATTCCTCCCACTGCGTGCGGAAATGCTCGGTGGTCTGCTCGTCGTCAGGGTCGTGGTAGCAGATCGTCACCGCGACGACGTCATCAGCCAGGGACAGGGCGGCGGAGATCGCCTCCCGGGTCAGCCGGGACATGCCGCGGACCGGCACCACGGCCAGCGCCGCCGTCCGCTCCGGGGGGTCGGGCGTCTTCCCCAGCTCGAGCAGCACGCCGATCTCGTCGTAGGCCCGGTGGATGCGGTTGAACAGCAGCACGACCAAGGGGATGACCAGGACGACCAGCCAGGCCCCCTCGGTGAACTTGCTGACCAGCTCGATGGCCAGCGCGACGGTGGTCAGTACCGCGCCCAGGCCGTTAATGGACGCCCGGCCCACCCAGCCGTCGCTGTGCTGCTCGTGCCAGTGCTTCACCATGCCCGCCTGGGACAGGGTGAAGCCGACGAACACCCCGATGGCGAACACCGGGATCAGCTTCTGCGTATCACCCTTGGACACGACCAGCAGCACGGCGGCCGCCACCGCGAGGACCCCGACCCCGTAACGGAAGACCGACCGCTCGGCCTTCAGCGCGAACATGTGGGGCAGGAAGTTGTCCCGGGCCAGCAGGCTGGCCAGCACGGGCAGGCCGCCGAAGGAGGTGTTCGCGGCCAGGGCCAGCAGGACGGTCGTGATCAGCTGGATCGCGTAGAACAGGATGTTGTGCCCGACCGCGGCCGCGGTCAGCTGGGCCAGCGTGGTCTCGGTCGGCGACGGGCTCACGTGGAACTTGCGGATCAGCACGGCGATGCCGATCAGCATCACGCCGAGGATGATGCCCAGCATCATCTCGGTGTGCTGGGCCCGGCGGGCGCGGGGCTGCCTGAACTGGGGCACCGCGTTCGCGATCGCCTCCACGCCGGTCAGCGCCGAGCAGCCGGACGCGAACGCCTTGAGCAGCAGCAAGATGCCGACCGACTCCGCCACCGCCGGCAGGTGCCCGGAGGGGGGCACCGCGGGATGCGAGCGGATCAGGCCGCCGGCGATCACGATCGCGATGGACGCGATGAACACCAGCGTGGGCACGATGAACAGCCGGGCGGACTCCGCGACGCCCCACATGTTGGCCGCGGTGATGATCGCGAGCACGCCGAGGCAGAACCAGACCCGGTCGGGATACAGGCTGGGGAAGGCGGACGTGAACGCCTCGACTCCGGCGGACACGCCCACCGCGGCGTTCAGGATGTAGTTGACGGTGAGCGAGGCCCCGGCGGTCAGGCTGGCGTAGCGGCCCAGGTGCCGTTTGGCCACCGCATAGGCGCCGCCGCCATTCGGGAACGCCTCGATGACCTGCCGGTAGGAGATGACGAGGACCGCCAGCAGCACGACGATCGCGATCGTGACCGGGACGGTGTAGCCCAGGCCGACGGTCCCGGCCGCGGCCAGCACGATGACGATCGCCTCGGGACCGTAGGCCACCGAGGACAGGGCGTCGAGCGAAAGGGCGGCCAGACCTTCCAGCGCGGTCAGCCGGTGCTTATCGTCCTGGTCCTCCGCCGCGGGCGGGTGCAGCGTGGCGTCACCGACCGTCATGACTGCCCATCCTGCCTGGTGCCGCCCGGCGATCCCGGCCCCGGCCCCGGAACTACCCCGGTAAAGCCGCAATTACCCTGAGTTAACTCACCGGCCGTAATAGAAACCGCGGCCGCTCGATGACGGCGGCGGTTGGCTCAATGGCGCGGATCCATAGCGGTTCCGTACTGGCCGCACCCGCTCAGCGCGGCCCGGCACCGGCCGTGCGGTGCCGCGGCGCTCGTCCGCTAGCCGATGACCAGGAGGGCGACGATGAACAGGACCACCGCCAGGACGACGACCGCGGCCGCGAGGATCGCCACGCGGTTGCGCGGAGCTCGCATCGACCACGGCGCAGTGTCGGACCCGGAACGCCCGTTCGCGAAGGCACGGAACTGGGCAGTGCTGGCCGACGGATCATGCTCGGGGTTGGGCATGCCCCGACTGTATCGGCCCTGACCTGGCCGTGAGCGGCTTTGTGCGGGATTGCAAGAATATTGGCCTGCACCCTTTGCTAACCGCCGGCCGTACTGGGCGGCAGGATGTCCGCCCGGCTCACCAGCCGCGAGAGCACGATCACGCTGCGGGTCCGGTCCACGAAAGGCTCGGCGACGATCCGCTCCACCACCTGCTCGAAATGCTGCACGTCCGCCGCCCGGATGTGCAGCAGCGCGTCCGCCTCCCCCGTGATCGTGGCGGCCCCGGTCACCTCGGGATATTTGCTCAGCGCGGCGCCGATCGCGCTGGGCGAGGTCCGGCCGCGGCAGAACAGTTCCACATACGCCTCGGTGGTCCAGCCCAGGGCCGACGGATCGACGGTCACCGTGAACCCGGTGATCGCACCGGATGCGCGCAGCCGGTCGACCCGCCGCTTGACCGCGGACGCGGACAATCCCACGGTGGTCCCGATATCCGCGTAACTGGTCCGGGCGTCCTCGACCAGCACGGCCACGATCCGCTCGTCCAGTTCATCGAAAGCAGCAGGTCTTCCCGGCACGCCTCGATCCTGCCAGCCCGGGGACCAGGCGGCCATCGCCACCGGGCGCGGTTCGGCCGGCGCTCCTGGATGGGACCGTTTCCCGCCCCCGCCACCGGTGTCCCTGAGGCCGGTTTTTGAATTACATGAACCGATTTGTTATCTCTTATTCTACTTCGTCAATAACGCAATTACCGGGCTGTCGTGGAGTAGTCCTGGATGAACCGGGATAAATGGTTATACGCTCTGCGGGATAAGCCTGAAAAAGTCTCACGCCCTGATTACGATCCCAAACAGGGAGCAAGGGGTGCGTGATGAGAATCTGCCCGACATGCGGGGACCCGGTGGCCGGGACGCCGCGTTGGTGCCCCCGGTGCACCGCGCCCCTGCCCGGTCCCGCCCCCTTAGCGGAGCATGGTCCCTTAGCGGGGCCAGGGATCGACGACGGGTCCGGTACCGCCGCCGGGCCGGCCCCGTCATCTGGCCCGGCATCGTCACCTGGTCCGCATATCCCGGGGCATCGGGCTACCGGCCGGATCCGGGATATCCCGCCAAGCACGGATATACCACCGGACCCGAATACCCGGCGGAGCCCGGGTATTCGACCGGACCCGATTACGCTGCGGGGCCCAGGTTTCCCGCCGACCCCGGATACTGGCCGCCAGGCGTGATACGCCGCGGCTGGGACCGCTCCTATCCGGCGGACCCGGACACGTTCGAGCCGTATTCCGCCCGGCCCGGCCGCGACCCGCGCGCGTTCGATCAGCCTGCCCCTGATCAGCCGGCCCCTATCTGCCCGCCCCGTATCAGCCGGACGCCTGCCTACCGGGCCGTTATGAGCCCGGGCTCCATGAGCGCGGTCCCTATGGGCCCGGCCCTTATGACCCCGACCCCGATGAGCCCGGCCCTCACCAGCCCGGCCCTTATGAGCCGCGCCACGACGAACCGGACCCATACGAACAGGCGCAATACGACAGTGACGCCGGCTGGCCGGAGCCGATCGGGGACCTGTTCGCCGGAGGCCCGGCGACCAGGGGGCTCGCCGTCCTTCCGGCGCCCGAGCCCGACGTGGTCCCGGAGCAGGAGGTCACAGCGGCCCGACTGCTCTACCCGCCGCCCAGCCCGCGGCGCCGGATGCCCGGGCGCCGGACCCAGGTCACCAGCGCCGCGCTGGCCGGGGTGGCTCTGCTGGTCGGCGGCGTCGCCGCGTGGGCCGCGTTCGGCCAGCCCCAGGCCGGGCCGGGATCCCGGCCGGCCTGGCCGGCCACGGCAGCTCGCCCGGCCCGCCCCGCGCCGGCCGTCCGGGCCGTTCCCTCCCCCACTCTGTCGGTCCCGGCCCCAAGCGGTGCCCCGGCCGTGGTGACGATGGCCCCGGGGATGAGCCAGGCGCCGGATGCCGCCCAGGTTGACGGCTTCCTGGTCAGCTACTTCACGGCCATCAACGCGCACGATTATCAGCAGTACGAACGCTTGCTGATCCCGGCCCGGCGGGTGCTCCTGACCGCGGCGGACTTCGCCCGGGGCTACGGGACCACCACCGACACCGGCGCCACGATCGTCGGGATCTCGCCGACCGGGCACGGCGTGGCTGCCACCGTGACATTCACCAGCCAGCAGCGGATAACCCCGGACGGGGAAGTCAGCAGCTGCACCTACTGGGACATCACCCTCTACCTGCAAAAAAAAGACGGCACCCTGCTGATCGGCAACCCTCCGCCCGGCTACCACGCCTACCACCGGTCCTACCCCTGACCCCCGTATCCGGGTCGTGACTGGGGAATCCGCGCCCTCCGTCCCGCTAAGGCCTCGCGGCGGTTGTGCAGGTGCTCAGCAGAAGCCTGGCATTACACCATGGTGGAAATTTAGTATAAACTCGGCTCTGTGGCCCTGAACATCAAGAACGATGAAGTCGAACGGCTCGCCACTGAGGTGGCCCGGATGACCGGTGAGTCCAAGACGGAGGCCATCCGCCGCGCGCTCGCCGAGCGACGCGAGCGTCTGGCTTACCGGATCAGCCCCGGCGGCCGGGAAGCGCACGCGCGACGGTTCCTTGAGCGTGAGGTCTGGCCCCGCATACCGGAAGACCAGCTCGGCCGCCGCCTCAGCAGGACCGAAGAGGACGAGATCCTCGGCTACGGCCCGGAGGGCGTGTGATCGTCGATACCTCGGCACTCGTCGCCGTTACCTTCGCCGAACCTGGCTACCAAGATCTCATCACTAAACTGGCCAACGCTCCCTCGGCGGGAATCGGCGCCCCGACCCTGGCCGAGACCGGCCTGGTGCTCGCGTCCAGACTCGGCCGGGATTCACGTGATCTTGTCATCCGCTTGCTCGACGAGTTCAGCATCGAGGAGATCCCGTTCGGTGGCCAGCACTGGCGGGAAACCGTTGACGCCTATCTGCGGTACGGCAAGGGGCGGCACAAGGCCCGGCTGAACTTCGGCGACTGCCTGACCTACGCAGTCGCCAGGCTGGCAGACGAACCCCTGCTATTCGTGGGTGACGACTTCCCGGAAACCGACCTGGCACCGGCATAAGCAAAACCGGTGATGACACCGGGAGCACTGAGCCGTTTCATCCTGCGGTCTCGCGGTGCCGATGCCGACTCCGGCGGCCGCTAACGGGCATCGTCCCCACGGACCGCGGACGCCGCCAGGCCCGGCGCCACCTCCTCCTCGACTCGGTCCCGCTTGAGGTACATGTCCCAGTAACGCTCGGCGAGGTCTTCGGCCGGGACCACGGCGAGGTGCTGCTCGCCGCCCCATGCGGACGCGTTGCGGTGAGCCGGGCTGCCCTCGATCAGCGCCCCGATCACCAGCGCCCCGGCGTAGATGTTCTCCGGCCCCAGCTCGGCGTGCAGGGTGTGGACGAAGTTGCGCAGCCCGGACAGCACCATGCCGCCGCTGGCCAGGCGCGGCATCGGGTACTTGGCTGACGCTCCCAGGGCGAACAGCAGTCCCCCGTCGCCGCGCTCCAGCATCCCTGGCAGCACCCGTTCGGCCAGCGCGACTGGGGTCAGGACGAACTTATCGAGCAGCGGCGCCAGGGTAGCGACATCGATTTGGGATGGGCACTTGCGCAGGCTGCCGTCACCTCCCGGGCTGTATTCCAGCACGTCGATCGGCCCGAAACGAGCCTGGATCGCGTCCGCCGCGTCCAGCGCGGCCCCGCAGTTGGTGAGATCAGCCTGGAACCCGGCCGCCTCGACTCCCTCGCCGGCCAGCCGACCTGCCATGCCGTCCAGGCGGCCCTGGTCCCGCGCCACCAGCGCCACCCGGAATCCTTCCCGCCCGAACCGGCGGGCCACTGCCAGGCCCAGGGCAGGGCCGGCGCCGAAGATTGCGATTGTCCTCATCAGTGTGCCTCCATAACTTGAGGAGTAGCTCAACTTTCACGCTAGCACAACTTGAAGGCCGCCTCACCTTTTGCGCTAGACTTCGCTGCATGAGTACCGTGCGCCCCTTGCGACAGGATGCGGCGCGGAACCGGGAGCGCCTGGTAGTGGCCGCCCGCGAGGTGTTCCGCCGCAGAGGGCTGGATGCACCCCTGGAGGAGATCGCGCGGAAGGCGGGCGTGGCGATCGGCACGCTCTACAACCGCTTCTCCAGTCGCGGCGAGCTGGTGGACGCGGCGCTGGGTCCCCTGGCCCAGCAGGCCGTGGAACTAGCCGAGCGCGCGGCTCGTACCGAGGATCCATGGCAGGGGTTCGCGTCGTTCGTCGAGGACACCTGCGCGCTGTTCGCCGACGACCGGGGCTACGCCGACGTGTACCGCTCCCGCGTCCCCGGCACGCCCGTCATCGCCGCCGCCCAGCAGCGGCTCTCGGCACTCAAGGCGAGCATCATGACGCGGGCCAAACGCGCCGGCGTGCTCCGCGCCGACGTTGAGCCCGCCGATATCGTCCTCATCACCTGGGGCATCGCCGGCATCATAGACGCCACCCGCGACATCGCCCCTGACGCCTGGCGCCGGCCCGTGGCGCTGCTGCTCGACGGCCTCCGCCCCCAGGCAGCGCGCCCCCTCCTCACCCCCCCGCTTACCCTCAGTCAGCTCCTGAGCGCGGCGCCCAACTAGCTTCGCAAGATCAGGACAACAAAGGACTCACTGCCTAAGGAAACTCCGGAAGTCAAGCTGAGGATCCGGAAGTCAAGCTAAGGAGACTGCGGGCGCTGGCGCGGATCGCCTCACCGCAGGAACTTGCCGAGGCCGAGGACGCGGCCAGGATTGAGGAACTCGGCGCGCTTGAGAAGGCCGGGCGGGCTGAGGAGCTGTCCGACGCCGAGGCCCGGCGGATCCTCGGCATCTAGGCCCGTAGTGGCAACGAGGAATACCTGACCACCGACGAGGCGCGGCAGCGCCTGGGGCTGCCGCGGTGACACACCGCCAGGGTCGTCATCGACGAACCTGTCTCCCACAACAGCTCCCGCCACAGCTCCCGCAGCAGCTCGGCGACGGCCTGCGGGTCATCGAGGCTGGCGTGGGCGGCGGGGTCGCGGGCCAGCAGGGCGGTGACTGCGCGCTTGTCCCCGGCCTTGTCCGGCTCCCGCAGCAGCCAGGCGACGGCCCACGGGTCATCGAGGCTGACCCTGGCGGCGGCCCAGTGGGCGGCGCGGGGGACGTCGCCGGGGCGGACCTGGCGCAGGTGCTCGATGAGATGGCTTGCGGCTATGGCACTACCGGCAGGTCGACCCGGTTGTGCTGAGCCTGGCCGCCGCAGTCGGGCGTCACTGTCCTGGAGCCTGAGGAAGACCGGTACAGGATCCTCGGCCTAGAAGCGGCGACGGGACTTTCGATACCCGCACTTGTCCGTTTCGTTCAAGACGCCGCGTGCCAGGGGTGCTGTCATAATGGCCATGAAGATCGAGTTCATCGCCAGCGTCGCTGTGATCACGCCCGACCTGGCATTGAGCCGCCAGCTCTATGCAGACGCTATCGGCCTGCCGCTGGAAGGGCAGAGCGACTACATCCACAGCGAAAAGATCGCAGGCTCCAAGTCCTTCGGTGTGTGGCCGCTGGCACAGGCGGCGCAAGCGTGCTTCGGGACCCCCGAGTGGCCCGCCGAGCAGCCAGTGCCCCAGGCCAGCATCGAGTTTGAGGTAGCTGATGCCGAGGCCGTCGCGGCCGCGGGCGAGGAGCTACGGGCTGCCGGTTACGAGCTGCTGCACCCCGCCCGCAAAGAACCCTGGGGGCAAACAGTCGCGCGCTTGCTCTCAGGCGAGGGACTGATCGTCGGGATCTCCTACGCACCCGCGCTACACGACTGAGGAGACCCGGCCGCCGAGTCCGCACCGCGGGACCTTGCATCCGGGCCGCACAAGCGTCTGCGGCCGGCGAGATCGGCCAGCGACATCGCAGTGGCCAGAATCGGAGCGTCGGCGTCAGCCGCGTCGAATCCTGCGACGCTGGTGAGCATCGGCCCGCCGGTCGGCTCGTCCTCGCCGAACGGCGCAGGCTCCCGCACCGCGGTGATCGCGGACGCGATCTTGTCCTGGCAGGCGACCCGCTCGATGCCCTCCCGCAACTGGGTCACGGTGACCGCCTGGTCCCGGCGGCCAGCAGCACCCTGGCTGCCTCGGCCAGAGTGACCGAGGCCTGGGCCAGCCCGGGCATGTCCGCTGCCGCTGCTTGCTCGACTCCGGCTCGGCCCGCGCCAGCAGCTTGGTGGCCATCAGCAGCGCGAACAGATCCAGCATGTCATCGACCGCCGAGACCTCCAGCTCGCGGGCGGCACCCTTCCTCTCATCGGCGCAGATAACCTCAGCTCGGTGACTGCGGTCAGTTCTCACGAACAGCTGGCTCCGGGCCCGGCTGATAATCGCGGTCAGAACTGGCGAGCAAATGCGGTCGGAACTGACGAACAAAACCAGGCAAGGGCAGACATTGCCGACACGCTGCCGGAAGAACTCGCCGGAATCGAATATGCAGGGCTGCCAGTAGGGTTGCATCCCGGGCTCGCCTGGCCATCAGCTTTTGCCTCCGCGCGAAAGCAGTAGACCAGGGCGGCGGTCGTGCCCGAGAGTCGGATCGTGCGCACCTACCGGGAATTGTTCGCCGTCCGGGAGTTCCGTGCGATTTTCACCGCCCAGTGCCTGGCCATGGGGTCCGCGTCGGCCGGCAGCCTGGCCCTCGGGACGATCACCTATGCGTCCACCCGCAACCCTGTCCTCAGCGGCCTGGCGATGTTCGGGGGCCCGCTGGTCCGGCTGGCGGCCTCCTGGTTCCTGCTGTCCGCATCCGACTTGCTGCGCCCGCGCCAGGCCCTGGCCGGCGTCGCGGCCATCACATGCCTGGCCGACCTGCTGCAAGCCATCCCCGGTATGCCGTGGGGCCTGCGGTTCGTCATCCTGGCCCTGCCCTGGGTGGCAATGTCAGCGACCGGAGGCGCTGGCCTGGCGCTCGTCGCCGACATCCTGCCCGCCGGGAGTTTCGTGTTCGGCCGGGCCAGTCTCAACATCGCGGTCGGCGGCATGCAGATCATTGGTTTCGGGCTGGGCGGCATCCTGCTGCTCCACCTGTCTGTGACCGCCCTGTTCCTGTCGGCCGCCGGCGCCTCGGCGCTGGCCCTGCTGACGGTGGCCCTGGGAGTGAGCGATCACCCGCCCCGCTCGCTAAGCCGCTCACTTGTCCTTCGGGCCCGCACCATCAACCGCGCCCTGCTGACCTCGTCGCTGCTGCGCCCGGTCTACCTGGCCGGGTGGGTACCCAACGGGCTCGTTGTCGGCTGCGAATCACTGTTCGTTCCCTTGGCCGGGCGCTCCGCCGGATACCTCTACGCCGCGACCGCCGCCGGCATGCTGACCGGGGACATCCTCGTCGGCCGGTTCATCCCCGCACAAGGCCGCCGCCGCCTGGTCGAACCACTGCGGTTCCTGCTGGCCGCCCCCTACGTCCTGTTCCTGGCCCACCCGCCGCTGCCGCTCGCCGCCGGGCTCGGGTTCGCCGCTTCCATCGGCTACGCAGCCAGCCTCCCCCTGCAAGAACGCCTCATCGACCACACCGCCCCGGACATCCGCGGGCAGGTACTCGGCCTCAACTCCACCGGAATGCTGGCCATGCAAGGCATCGCCGCCGTCCTCGCCGGCCTGCTGACCCAGCACCTCGCCGGCGGCCCGGCCGGCGCAGCCACCGCCATCGGCGTCCTGGGATGCGCCTCACTGGCCATCACCCTCGCACTGATCCCCGGCCTGCGCCGCACCCAGCGACCACGCGGCCTCATCCACATCCCGGCCCCGCCAGGCAGCGCCCATAACGATCAGCCCGCCGGCAGCACACCTGACCGGCAAGCCGGCCACAGACCTGCCGAGTAATCCAGGCCGCCCCACCCGACCAAATACACGCCGAATGAATACGCCACCCTGCCAGTCGCGCTCCCACAGTGGGTCCTTCATCTGATGCAATCCCGAGGCCCAGGAAGGGCAGCCTGAGTGACCGGAGGGACAGAGCGCAGACGGGCCAGTGTTGAGCGACACGGAAATGTCAGCGGAAACTACAGGCTGACGGACGCGGCGGAGCGGATCGTCAAGACCTACTCGGGCGGCATGCGGCGGCGCCTGGACCTGGCGGCCAGCCTGGTGGCCGCCCGCACCTTGTTCGGCACCAGCCAGGGCGGGCGGAACCCTCGGTCTAGTCCCTGCAGCACCCGCTGCTGACCACACTGGGAATGAGCGTCATACTGCTCGGCATGTAGCCGCCTCACTGCGACGATCCGGCCGCAAGCCCACGGCGCGCGCCTGCGACGCGCTGATCGCGGCGACCGCGATAGCTCATCACTTGCCCGTCTATACCTGCAACGCCGCAGACTTCGAAGGCATCGAAGGCCTGCAGGTCGTGCTGGTCAAGCTGCCACAGCAGGCATCAACCTGACAAGCCGATCTCCCGGGTCTGCTCCCCGGCAGAACCCGGTGCTGCCCACGCTGGGGATGAGCGTCATACTGCTCCGCGTGATGGTTCCGCTCGCCGTGTGCCGATACAGCCGGATGGCCAGGTGAGCAGCAGGAATCCCGGGCGCCTGGCCCTGGCCGGGCGCCCGGCGGGCGGAGCGCCCGGCCGTAGCCGGGCGCGGGGAAGCGAGGGCAGCATGGCACGGCTCGGCAATATGTACGGCCCGGACGCGACGTTCCTCGGCGTGCCGCCGGCGGACCTGGCCGACGCGGAGTCCTGGGCGGGCGCGGACATCCTCATCATCGGCGCCCCGTTCGACGGGGGGACGTCGCACCGGCCCGGGGCCAGGTTCGGCCCGCAGGCCATCCGGTTCACCGACTACCTGCCCCACGACGGGTCCCGGCCTCATCTCGCGCTGGGCGTCGATCCGCTGGCGGAACTGCGGATCGCCGACGCCGGCGACGTCGAAATGCCGTCGGGCGATACCGAGCTCTCGCTGCAGCGCCTGGAAGAGGCGGTGCAGCGGGCCAGCGAGGCGGGGGCCATCCCGGTCATCCTGGGCGGCGATCACACGATCGCCTTCCCGGACGCGACCGGCGTGGCCCGCCACGTGGGGTGGGGACGCCTGTCAGTGATCCACTTCGATGCGCACGCCGACACGGGGGACACCCAGTTCGGGTCGCTGTACGGGCACGGCACGCCGATGCGCCGCCTCATCGAGTCCGGGGCGGTGCGCGGCGACCGGTTCCTGCAGATCGGGCTGCGCGGCTACTGGCCCGAGCCGGAGACGCTGGCCTGGATGGCCGGGCAGAACATGCGCAGCTACGAGATGACCGAGGTCGTCACCCGGGGCCTGGACGAGTGCCTGACCGAGGCGTTCGGCATCGCGACCGACGAGTGTGACGGGGTCTTCCTGTCCGTGGACGTGGACGTGGTCGATCCGGGCATGGCTCCGGGCACGGGGACACCCGAGCCCGGCGGCCTGACCAGCCGGCAGTTGCTGGACGCGGTCCGGCGCATCGCGATGGAACTGCCGCTGGCCGGGGTGGACGTGGTGGAGGTGGCACCGCCGTACGACCACGCGGAGATCACCGCGTTCCTGGCCGGCCGGGTGGTCCTCGAAGCCCTGTCCGGGATCGCGTGGCGGCGCCGCAAGGAGGCGGGCGCGCCGGACCGGCCGGCCCGGGATCCGGGGTCGCCGTTGCTGGAGGGCCGCGGCTGACCAGCCCGGAGTCCCCCGGCCGCCTCGCGCCGTAGCGCGGCGGGCGCGGGTCACGTACCTTGACGGCGTGGGACCGCTGAACGGCGCCGCGACCAGGCCGCGCCAGCTGCTGCAGGCCCTCGGCATCAGGTGGGTCGATGCCGGTGCGGCCGCGCTGGTGGCGGTCCTGGTCGAGCTGAACGTGGTCGTGGGCGGGGGACCGGGGGCCAGCCCGCTGAACACGCTCACCTATGTGCTCGGCGCGGTCCTGGCCGTGCCGGTCCTGTTCCGCCGGAAGTGGCCACTGGGCGAGCTGATCGGCTGCTCGCTGCTGCTGTTTCTCTACTACAGCCTGTACCGCCGCAACATCTCCCCCGCGCCGCTACTGTCCCTGCCCCTATACGACGCCGCGGTGGCCGGGTACCTGATCGCCGCCATCGCCATCCCCGCCTTCTACATGACGGTTGGCCTGTTCGTGGTGGGCACGTCCACCCACGCGGGACTGGTCGCGCTGCTCGCGGAGTTCCTGCCGAGCATCGCGGTGCTCTTCCTGGCCGTCATGCTGGGTGAGGTGGTCCGCAGCCGCCGCGCGCTGGCCGGGGAGACAGCGGACCGGCTGCGACTGGCCAGTGAGGAACGCGAGGCTGAGACGGGCCGCCGGGTCGCGGAGGAGCGGTTGCGGATCGCCCGGGAGCTGCACGACACGGTGGCGCACAGCATGGCCACGATCACCGTGCAGGCCGGGTCCGCGCTGCACGTGCTCGGGCCGGGCGATCAGGGCGGCGGTCTGGACGGCAACCTGCGCAGCGCCCTCATCGCCATCCGGGAGACCAGCAAGGCGGCGCTCACCGAGATGCGGACCACGCTGGGCCAGCTCCGCAACGAGACCCCGGACGAATCCGCCGAACTGCGCGCGGGCGGGCTAGACCGGCTGCCCGCGCTGTGCGAGGCGGTGACCGCCGCGGGCGCCCCGGTCACCCTCGCCACCAAGGGCCAGCCGCGGACGCTTCCCCCGGCCGTGAGCCACGCGGCGTACCGGATCCTGCAGGAGTCCCTGACCAACGTGCTGCGGCACGCGGGCCCGCAGGCGCAGGTGTCGGTCTGCCTCAAGTACGAGCCCGAGACCTTGGTCATCCAGGTGACGGACGACGGCGACGGCCCCGCGGCAACGGCCGGGGACCAGCCCTGCGGCCACGGGCTGACCGGGATGGCCGAACGGGCCGCGGCGGTCGGCGGAAGTTTCTCGGCCGCGGCCGGCCCGGAGGGCGGCTTTGAGGTTGTGGCGCGGCTCCCCGCCCCCGGGCCGGACCAGCCCGGGCCGGACCAGGCCGCGCCGGGCCAGGAGACGCCGGGCGGGGCCGCGGCAGCCCAGGACGGGGCGCCCGGGCGGGGGCAGGCTCCGGCGCCCGGGACCACCCCGGTGACCGCCGCCGACCGCGCCCGATGATCCGGGTACTGCTCGCCGACGACCAGGCGCTGGTCCGCGCGGGCTTCCGGATGCTGCTCGAGTCGGCGGAGGACATCACGATCGTCGGCGAAGCCCCCAACGGGGGAACCGCGGTGGCCCTGGCCCGCGAGCTGCGCCCCGACGTCGTGCTGATGGACCTCAGCATGCCGGAAGTGGACGGTCTCACCGCCACCCGGCGGATCACCACCGACCCGCAACTGGCGGGGGTGCGGGTCGTGGTCCTCACCACGTTCGACGACGACGAGCACGTGTTCGGGGCGTTGCGGGCCGGGGCGAGCGGGTTCCTGGTCAAGGACGTCGAGCCCGAGGAACTGCTCCAGGGCGTGCGGGTGGTGGCCCGCGGCGACGCGCTCCTGGCCCCCAGCGTGACCCGGTCCCTGATCGCGGCCTTCACCACGGGAAACATGAGCCCGGGCGGCGCGGGCATGGGAGCTGCGGGCCCAGGAGGTACGAGCGCTGGCCCAGGCACGAGCACCGGCGGCCCGGGGCCGGGCGGCCCGGATGGCGCGGCGGCACAGGCCGGCCCCGCCCGGGCGGCTGGCCGCGCCCGGGCGAATGTCTCCCGGCCCGCCGCCCTGTCCCCCGGGCTAGCCACGCTCACCGACCGGGAGCGCGAGGTGGTGGCGCTGGTCGCGGCCGGGCTGTCCAACGACGAGATCGCGGCCGAACTCGTGGTCAGCCCGCTGACCGCCAAGACCCACGTGAGCCGGGCGATGATCAAGCTAGGAGCGCGGGACCGCGCCCAGCTCGTCGTCCTGGCCTACGAGAACGGGCTGGCCGAGCCCGGTCACTGCTGACCCGCTCAATGCTTACGGAGCACTAACAGCGCGCCGCCCCGCGTTCCCAACCGGCCGGAATACCGCTCAAATTGGACCAGGAGGTTAGTCACAGGCATTTGTCGGAGCCAGGGAGCACCCATGCGGTTCTGCCCGAACTGCGGGAATCCGCTCGGCGGGTCGCCCCGGTACTGCGCGGGGTGCGCGTGGCACGTGGGCCCAGAGGACGACCCGGTTTCCGCCCCGCCGGCGCAGCCGAGCCCGGCCCCTCCGCTCCCCGGGCCTACCCCCGTCCCGGCCTGGTCGTTCCACGACCCGGCCTGGGCCACCCGGCATCCTTCCCGGGAGCCAGAGGGATCGCCCTGGCCCGCCGGCGCCCCGCCCTGGACCCACAGTGCCCCGCCCTGGGGCGATAGTGCCCCGCCCGGGGCCGACAGCTACCCGCCCGGGGCGGCCAGCGGCGACCCGGGAGCCGCGGACCAGGCCCCGGCGGTGATCACGATGAACCCCGGGGCCAGCCCGCCGTCCAGCCCGCCAGGCACCCCGCGGGCCGCGCCCCCGGACGGCCGCCCCCGGCTGTTCGCGGACCACCGGCCCCGGCTGTCCCCCCGGCCCGGGACGGCGATCACGGCCATGGTGACCACCGTGGCCCTGCTGGCCACCGGGAGCGTGGCGGCCTGGGAGGTCAGCCAGATGCGGTCCCGGCTCCAGGCCACGAACACCAGCCTGTCCATGCGCCGGACCGCACCGGACCGGCCGGCGCGCACACCCGGTGCCCGCCCGCCGGGCCCCGATCCCAGGCCGGCCTCCTCCCCGGCCGCCGGGTCAGCGGCCGCCACCGGCGCCGTGACGATCACCCCCGCCGCGGCCAGCCAGCCGCACGTGCACCGGGTCGTGACGCTGCTGGGCCACTACTTCTCGGCCATTAACCGGCACGATTTCCCGGCGTACAGCAGCCTCTTTATCCCGGCCATTCGGGTCAGCCTGCGCAATTTCGCCGCCGCCTACCAGTCCACGCGGGATTCGCGGGCCAGGCTCACCGGGCTGTCCTCGACGGGCCCGCACGGGCTCGCGGCCCGGGTGACGTTCATCAGCCACCAGAACCCGGCGGGCAGCCCCGACCACGCGGCGTGCAACCGCTGGCACGTCACCGTGTTCCTCAAGCACGACGGCCACGGGTACCACATCCGGCGTCACCAGCCCGGGTTCCCGGCGGACACGGTCCGCGCCTGCCGCTGAGTCAGGCCTGCCGCTGACCGGGGCCCGCGCCCCGGCGTACTCCCCCCGGAGTACTCCCGGGAGGTACCCCGGCCGGGCAACTGCCTCCCGGCGTAGGACGCGCCGCGCGCCGCCGATCGCGACCATCGGAAGAGCAATCACTCCTCCGGCTCGCAGGAGAACCAACATGCCTGGCTCCTCCACTATCCACCAGCACGTCCGGCCCGGGATCGTGGGCTCGATCGGACGCGCCTGCTTCCGGCACCGCCGGATCACCGTCATCGCCTGGATCCTCGGGGTCGCCGGCCTGATCACGCTGTGGACCATGTTCGGGGCACCCGCCCAGGACAACTTCACCGGCAACGACCCGGGTCAGACCCTGCTCAACCAGCACTTCCACCAGCAGTCCGGGGACACGCTCACACTGGCGATCCGCTCTAACGATCCGATCGGCTCCCCCGCCGTCCGGGCCCGGGTCACCAGCGCGCTGGCCCCCTTCGCCCGGGCGCCGCACGTCACCTCGGTCACCAGCCCGTATCAGGCCGCCGGCCAGATCTCGGCGCATGGCCACGAGGCCTTCGCGGTCGTCCAGTTCGGCGTGCCGTCCACCAAGATCAGCAACGGGGAAGCGCTCGCCCTGATGCACGACGCCACGTCGATGTCCGGCCGGGGTGTGCACTTCTACCTGGGCGGCGACGTGGTCGACGTGGCCGAGACGCCGTACGGCGGGCCGACCGAGGGAATCGGCGTGCTGGCGGCCGCGATCGTGCTGCTGATCGCGTTCGGGTCCCTGCTGGCCATGGGGCTGCCGGTGCTGACCGCCGTGCTGGGCATCGGGGCCGGGCTCTCACTCATCGCCCTGCTGGGTCACGTGTTCCCGGCTCCCGCGTTCTCCCCGATCGTCGCGTCCATGATCGGGCTGGGCGTCGGCGTGGACTACGCGCTGTTCATCCTGACCCGGTTCCGTGAGGCGCTGCACGACGGCCAGGACCCGGAGAACGCGGCGGTGACGGCGATGAGCACGGCGGGCCGGACCGTGGTGATCGCCGGCACGACCGTGATCATTGGGATGCTGGGGTTGCTGGTCCTGCGTCAGTCGCTGCTCAACGGGGTGGCCATCGCGGCGGCCGCCACCGTCGGCATGGTCCTGCTCGGCTCGCTCACCCTGCTCCCGGCGCTGCTCGGCTTCACGGGCACCCGGTTGGCTAAGCCGTCGCGGCTCCGGCTGCCCCGGTGGCTCGGTGGCCGCCCGGCGGGCACAATCGCCGGCCAGCCAGCCCGCCGCCCCGCTGCCGAAAGGTGGGCGGGTGTGATCCAGCGCCGGCCTCTGCTGGCCGCGCTGCTCTCCATGGGGCTGATCCTGCTCCTCGCCGCCCCCGCGCTCAGCATGAAGCTGAGCATGCCGGATGAATCCAGCCAGGCCCGCGGGACTATGGGCTACTCCAGCTACGCCACGATGGCCCGGGGCTTCGGGCCGGGTTTCGACGCTCCGCTGATCGTCGCGGCGGCGCTGCCCTCACCCACGGCCGGCACGTCCCGGCTGGCCCACGCGATCGGCGCCACGCCCGGCATCGCCCGGGTCACCCCCGCCCGGGTCAGCCCGGACGGTAAGGCCGCGCTCATGATCGCGTACCCGACCACGGGCGAGCAGGACGCGGCGACCAACGTCCTGGTCAACCGGATCCGCACGTCGGTCATCCCGCGGGCCACGGCGGGCACCGGGATCCGCGCGTACCTCACCGGGCCGAACGCCGGCAACGTGAGCTTCGCCAACATCGTGGGGCAGCGGCTGCCCTGGCTGATCGGCGTGGTCGTCGCGCTGTCCATGCTGCTGCTGGTGGTCATGTTCCGCTCGGTCACGGTCGCGGTGAAGGCCGCGCTGATGAACCTGCTGTCCATCTCCGCCGCCTACGGCGTCCTGGTCGCCATCACGCAGTACGGGTGGCTTGGGCACCTCTTCGGCTTCCCGGAGAAGATGCCGGTGACCACCTGGGTGCCGATGTTCCTGTTCGTGATCCTGTTCGGCCTGTCCATGGACTACGAGGTGTTCCTGCTCTCCCGCATCCGCGAGTCCTACGACGCGACCGGCGACAACGCGGCCTCGATCGCCACCGGGCTGGCCCGCACGGCCCGGGTTATCACGGCGGCGGCGGCCATCATGGTGGTGGTCTTCCTGTCCTTCGTGCTCGGCGCCGACGTCTCCGTGAAGCAGGTCGGCCTCGGGCTGGCCGTGGCGGTCCTCATCGACGCGACCGTGGTCCGGATGGTCCTCGTGCCCGCCGTGATGGAACTGCTGGGCGCGGCGAACTGGTGGCTCCCCCGGCCGCTGGCCCGCATCCTGCCGAAGACATCCCCCGGCGAGGGCGAGCCCCTGGCCGCCGCGCGGGCTCTGGTCTCCGTGACGGATGCGCCGACGGACGGCTGAGGCCTCGCGGGAGGAGAACGCCCGGCGCCACCGGATCCGGTGGCGCCGGGCGCGGCCTTTTGGGCCCACTTCCGCCCTATCCGCTAAAAGCGTGATCGCATTCGCGACCCGGCAAATTCTTTACTCCGACCATGATCGGTTTTCCCATTCGCAGAGTTGGTAAGTTATCTGTGGCGCGGCCCAACGGGCGTGCCACATGTCCCGATAATCCCGGACCGAGCGAAGGATTGGCCGATGTGGGAGAAATGCGTCGGGTGCGGCGAAGGCCTTTTCGCCGGGGACGCGTTTTGCGGTAATTGCGGCCGGCCGGTCACGCCAGCCGTCCCGGCCGCGCGCGAGCCTGGCGGCTTAGAGTCAGCACGCCTCGCCGCGCCCGCCGCCGACCGGGCCGAGATCCGCGTCATTCCCCCGGCGCCCTACCCCGGCGGCCCACCTGGGCCCGGGCAGGCCGCGTCCGAGCCGCCTCTGGGCCGGGCGCCCCGGGCGGCCCGGCACACGGCGGCGCCGGACAGCCCGGCCCAGCCATCCGGTCCGGCGGAGCCGGGGGGACCCGCCAGGATGAACGCCACGAGCAGGCCCGGTGGCAGCAGCCGAGGAGAGGGGGCGGACCGCGGGAGCGACGCGGTCTCGCGAAACGGCATCCTCTCGCCGGGCCGCACGGGCTCCCGGGACAGCACGGGCTCGCAGGACAGCACGGGTCACCGGGACAGCGCGCATTCGCGGGACAGCACGCGTTCGCGGGATAGCGCGGGTCACGAAGAGAACGCCGGGCGGTCCCGGGGAGCAGCCACCCCGGACGACGACGCGCCCGGCGCCGGGGTGCGCGCCCGGCCCCCGGCGACCCGGCTTTCCGGGCCAGCGAGCCTGGACCCCGTCCGCAACCCCCGCTACCTGAGGTACGTACTCCGCCAGGCGGGCGTGTTCGCCGGGATCTACCTGCTCACCGAGACACTCCTCCTGGTGTGCGTGCTGCTCAGCGCCGCGGCCGGGACGAAGCTCGGCCCCGCCCTCCGGCTGGAGGTGAACAGCCTGTGGCTGGTGGCCTTGGTACTGGGCATCCCGTTCTGGCTGATTCCGGTCCCGGCCTTGCTGGCCGAATGGAGCACGGCCATGAAGCAGAGCTCCCAGGCCACCGAGACGGCATTCGAGCACATCAATTCGGCGTTCCAGGCCCAAAGCGCGCAGGTCGATTCGCTGCGAGTACGGACCATCTCCCGGCATTCGGAAGGGGATCGTGAATACCTCGAGCTGCGCCGCGACTGTTTCAGCGGCTACATCTCATGTTTTGCGCATGAGGACGACTTGTACCTGGGCTGGACCTTCTGGCTGCACATGTCCCCCCTGCGCCTGCTGATGATCGCCATCGGCCGCAACATCCAGGACCTCACCAGCCGGGGAGACGGCATCCACCGTTCGCTCCGCTTCGAGTCCACCCGGGCGCTGGTGGCCGCCATGCACCGGTCCACGCTCGCCGGGATCGACGCGGCCGCCATCGACCTCGACCCGGCTGACCCACAACCCGTCAGGGAGACCACCATCGACATGAATTTCAGGCTGGGCTGATCACCGATGAGATTCTGCACGCAATGCGGATCCCCGGTCAGCGGGATACTGCGCTTCTGCACGCGATGCGGGGCGCGGACCAGTTCGGCACCCGAGCGCTCGCCCGAGGCCGACCCGGCGGAAACCGGCACCGCGGAGACGGACACGGCCGAAGCCAGCCGCGCTGAACCCAGCACCGCTGGGACTGGCCTCGCTGGGACTGGCCTCGCTGGGACTGGCACAGATCAGGCCAGCGCGGGTCAGGCCACTGCAGTTCACGTGAGCACGGGCCGGGGCAGCACCGGCCAGCCCAGTACCGGCCAGCCCAGTACCGCGGGGAGTCCGGTTCCGGTGGCCCCCGAGGGCCCGGACCAGCCGGGCTCTCCGCCCGTCATCCCCGCCCAGGTCGGCGTGGCGGAGGCCGACTCCGGCGACGGCCCGTCCGACCAGCCGGCTCAGGCCTGGGCCGCGCCGGCCTGGGCGGGTCCAGTCGAGGCTCCTTCCGTCCCGGAGGGCTTCCCGGGGCCCGCGGCCCAGGATGATCCCGCGGCTGAGCAGTCCGCGAGGGATCAGGCCGCCACGGATCAGGCCCCAGCGGATCAGCTCGCGACGGCAGCGGATCCGACGGCAGCGGATCCGACCGCGGGGAATCTGGCCAAGGGGAATCTGGCCGCAGACGATCAGCAGACGACCGCAGCGGATCAGGTGGCAGGGAATCAGAGCGCGACCGCAGCGGATCAGGCCGCAGCACATCAGTCCGCAGCAGATCAGCTCGCGCCTCCGGCGGGTTTGACCCCAGCGGGTGAGGGCGTGACCGCAGCGGATGAGGCCGCGCACGGCTCCGGGGGCAGCCCGGCCGGGCGGGGAGCGGCACCGGCCGCCAGCGTCGGCGGGGAGGCCGAGCCGCTGAATCTGGTCCGGATCGGCGCCGGGGCTGACGACCAGGCGTGGCCGGAAGACCCCTGGCTCGCCGACCACCGGCGGCCAGATCGCCGGCTACTGGTCACCGGCGGCGTGGTGCTCGCCGGACTGCTCGCGGTCGCCTCGACCGCCTGGCTGGTCGGCACCAACCAGCCCCAGGCCGGCCATGCGCCCGCCAGCCACCTGTCCCGGCCCAGCCAGCTGGGGTCAGGCCAGGTCCAGCCCAGCCAGGCACTGTCCGGCCATCCCGTCCCCAGCCTGTCCCCCGCCCACCAGCCCGCACCGGCCCGCACCGGCACGAGCCCGGCGCAGGCGGGCCAGAGCGGACCCGGCAAGACCGGACACGGTCAGGCCGGCCAGGGCGAAGGGCCGGGCCACAGCGGGCCGGGTCACAGCGGGCCGGGCCGGACCGGCAGCCATCCGGGAACCAGCCACAGCGGCACGGGCCGGAGCAGCACCGGCCACAGCGGTCCGGGACACAGCAGTCCGGGCCACAGCAGTCCGGGACCCAGCAGTCCGGGCCACAGCAGTCCGGGACCCAGCAGCGCGGGCCCGACCGGCACTCCCAGCCCGGCAGCGAGCCAGACCCGTTCGCAGCGCACGGGATCCGGCCAGTCCGGAACGAGCGGCACCGGAAACGGCCAGCACGGCCCCGGCCAGCCCGTTACCGGGCCGACGGCCGCCCCGACCAGCCCCGGCCAGCCTGGTTCCGGCCAGCCGGGCCCGGGCCAACCGGGGCCGGGTCAGCCGAATGCGGGCCGGTCAGGTTCCGGCCGGTCAGGACACAGCCGGACCGGAACCAGCCGCAGCACCAGGCCGGTCCCCCATCCGCACCGGTCCCTCCCGGCCTCCCGAGGCAGCGGCAAGACCCGGCGCCCGGGCCACGGCACCGTGTCGATCGGGCCGGGCCTGGCCGGGCGGGCGGACGTCCGGCGGGTCGCCGCGCTCCTGGCCCGCTACTTCGCGGCGGTCAACCACCGCGACTACCAGGCCTACGCGCACCTGTTCGCGCAGCGTCACCTGACCCCGCGCGAGTTCGCCTGGGGCTACCGGACCAGTCACGACTCGAAGGCGATGCTGGTCGGGGTCAACCCGCTCAAAGGCGGGCTGAAGGCCACGGTGACCTTCACCAGCCACCAGGAGCCCGCCGGGAGTCCCGACCACTCCAGCTGCATCGACTGGAGGATCACCCTGTTCCTGCACCGGGCCGGCCCGGCGTACCGGATCGGCATGCCGCCGCCCGGCTACCGGGCCGCCCTTCACGCGTGCCGCTTCGCTCCCCGGCCACCTGACCAGAGGCATTCCGGCCGCCGGAGCCCGGGGCACGCGAGCTCGCAGCACCATCGGCCTAAGCACCAGGGACGGAAAAACCGTTAGGGCTCATCTGGTCGGATAGGTGGCGACCCGGTCAACGGGCGATTGAATCGAGCGGATCTATACTTGCTGGATGCTGGATGTGACCAGGCTTCGCGTGCTCGTCGCGGTAGCCCGGCACGGCTCGGTGACCGCGGCGGCCCGGGCGCTCAACTACGCCCAGCCGTCGGTGAGCCACCACCTGTCCCGGCTCGAGGCCGAGACCGGGGCCCTGCTGACCCAGCGGGCCGGCCGCGGCGTGCGGCTGACCGACGCGGGCCGGCTGCTCGCGGAACGGGCCGAGGAGATCCTGGGCCGGCTGGACGCCGCGGAGAACGAGCTGGCCGCGCACGTGGGCCTGCGCGCGGGCCGGATCCGGCTGGCCGCGTTCCCGTCGGCGCTCAGCACGCTGGTCCCGATGGCCGCGGCCCGGCTCGAGGCCGAGAACCCCGGCCTGGACCTCACCCTGGCCGAGGCTGAGCCGCCGGAAGCCCTGCGCATGCTCCGGGCCGGCTACGTGGACGTGGCGCTCGTGTTCCGGCACTACCAGGACGGGGCGACGGTGAGCCCGCCCGGGGATGCCGACGACGGCACCCGGTCCCGGCTGCTCCTCAACGATCCGATCCACCTGGTGACCCGCGCGGCTTCGGACGGTGCGGACGGCCGCGCGGCCCGGGCCGCCGACGAACCGCCACTGCCGCCCGCGCCGGACCTGGCCGACTATGCGGAGTACCGGTGGATCGGCGGCTGCGAGCGGTGCCGCAGCTACCTGGTCTGGCAGTGCGAGCTGGCCGGGTTCAGCCCGAAGATCGCGTTCACCACCGACGACTTCGTCGCGGTCCAGGCGCTCGTCGCGGCGGGCCTGGGCATCACGACGCTCCCGGGGCTGGCGCTGCGTGCGGCCCGCCACCCGGGCATCCAGGCCGCGCCACTCCCCGGGTCGCACCGGCAGGTGCTCGCGGTCACCTACGGCGAGGCGCCCGAGCCGCCGGCCGTGGCCCGGCTGCTCGACGTGCTCAGCGTGACCGCGGGCGCCGAGCGCCCGACCGTTCCCGCGTGACCTGCCCCCTACCGTGGCGGGAGCGAGCGCGGCGGCCTAGATCGAGCGGCCGTGAGCCTGCCAGTAAGGCTCGCGCAGGCGGCGCTTGAGCAGCTTGCCACTGGGATCACGGGGCATCTCGGCGGTGAAGTCGATCGCCGACGGCCACTTCATCCGGGCCAGCTTCCCGTCCAGTGACCCGAGGATCTCGGCGGCCAGGCCGGGGCCCGGGATCCGGCCCGCGGCGGGCTCGATCACGGCCATCACCCTCTCCCCCCACTCCTCGTCGGGAACGCCGAACACCGCGACGTCGGCCACCCCGGGATGCATGATGAGCTCCGCCTCGACCTCGGCCGGGTAGATGTTCGCCCCGCCGGAAATGATCATGTCTGCCTTGCGGTCACACAGGAACAGGAACCCGTCCCCGTCGAGATAGCCGATGTCACCGGCGGTGAAGAAGCCGCCCAGCAGGCCCGCCTCGGTCTTGGCCGGGTCGCCCTTGTACACGAACTCGGTGGTGCTCATCTTCATGTAGACGGTTCCCGGCGTACCGGGCGGGCATGGTCGGCCGTCGTCGTCGGCGATCAGGATCTCGCTGGTCGGCCACGGCCTGCCCACCGTGCCCGGGCGGGCCAGCCACTCCTGCGGGCTGGTGAGGGTGCCGCCCCCCTCGGTGGCGGCGTAGTACTCGTATACCCGCGGCCCCCACCACTCCAGCATGGCCCGCTTCAGCGGCACCGGGCACGGGGCGGCGGCGTGGATGATCCAGCGCATCGACGACAGGTCGTACCGCGTGCGGGTGGACTCCGGCAGCGACAGCATCCGCTTGAACTGGGTGGGCACCATGTGCGTGCTCGTCACCCGGTACCGCTCCACGCAGGCCAGGGCGGTCTCGGAGTCCCAGCTGTCCATGTACACCAGGGTGTGGCCCAGGTGGATGGCCGCTCCCCCGAACAGCGTCACCGCGGTGTGGTAGTTCGGCGAGGTGACCAGGTGCACGTGGGGCGGGCCGGGCGGGACACCGAAGATCTGGAGCAGGGCGGTGGTCAGCTCGGCCGCGTCGTCCGGTGCCAGCCCGGACAGGTCCCGGCGGACCCCTTTGGGCCGCCCGGTGGTGCCCGAGGTGTAGTGCATGGTCAACCCGGCCACCCGGTCCGCGGGCGTGGTGACCGGCTGCCCGGCCAGCAGGCCGGCGACGGGGGTAAACCCGGGGACCGCGCCGTAGCCGAGCCGGGCCCGGGCGGGCAGCCCGGCCAGGTCCGCGGCGGCGACCCCGGCTGCGCCGTACCGTTCGTGCACGAAGAACGCTTTCGCTTCGCTGTCGGCCACGATGTAAGCGATCTCCGGCGGGGTGAAGTGCCAGTTGATCGGCGTGTAGTACCAGCCGCCCTGCAACGCGGCCAGGTAGATCTCCAGCGCGGTGCCGCCGTTGGGGAGCAGCACCGCGATGCCGTCCCCGGGCCGCAGTCCCAGTTCCCGGAGGGCGTGCGTGAGCTGGTTGACCCGGGCGAGCAACTCACCCGCGGTGCGCTGGGTGCCATCCGGCTCGACCAGCGCGGTCCAGGCCGGATCCGCTTCCGCCCGGCGCCAGAACGCGAGCGCCATCGCCCACCTCCTCAGGAACTACCCACGAGTAGATCACGGCCGGCGGCCTTCGCCCATGCCCGGCGGAACTTTGGCCGCGAGCGGCGGCGTATCCGGCGCACGGCCCGCCGCCGTACGGTACAAGTTCAGCCGGCGGACGCGGGTTAGGGGTTCAGGCTGGGGTTCGCCGCGCGGGCTGGGGTTCTCCGGGCTGAAGGCTCGGGCTGGGTTTCGGGTTCGGCTGAGACGAGAGGGAGGCATGGAGAGGAAGCTGGTGCGCGGCGGCCGGGCGGCCCGGAGGCTCGCGGCCGTCGCCGCCGGGGCGATCGCGGCCGGGACGGTGCTGGCCGGATGCCATTTCGCGGTGGTCCCGCCGAAGCAGCACGCCGGCGCCAGCCCCGCGGCGTCGCTCCGTAACCCGTATGGCTACCGGCTGGCGGACGCACCGGCGCTGCTGATCCAGTGCGCGGTGAACACGGCCGGCCTGCGCCCCGGCACCGGCCTGGACTGGTTCACCAACGGCCGGGTCACGATCAACACCACCAACGCCGACAACTTCAGCGGCTGGTGGGTCACGCACAACAAGCCGGGGCCGTACCCGCAGACGTTCGTGATCGACGGACACCGGACCCACTACCTGGAGTTCGGCACCACCTGGGTGAAGAACGGCAGCCTGTGGGTACCCACACACGTCGGCGACACCAATCCGCAGGCGCTGCGCTACTCGCTGGCCAACTGGACCAGCTGGGCCGCGCTCAGCGGCAAGCTCCCGCCGGCCGTCTGCGGCACCGCGCTGACGGCGAGGCAGCTGCAGGAGCAGATTTTCGGTACCGGCACTCCTAACCCCTGGTGATCCGGGTTATCCGGGCCGTGGCCCGGCAGCGGTAGGCGCCGGGTGACTTGGCCGCGGATCGCCGGGTCAGCCGGGGTGGTTTCAGCGGATCACCGGGCTGTGGGCCCCTCAAAGGCCTTGATCAGTTGTTGACGCAGACCGGGGTCTGCCAGGACCAGGACATCGTCCCCGGCCCGCAGCGTGGTGTCACCGGTGATGGGCACGAGCTGGCTGTCGCGCACGATGAAGCTGACCCATGCGTCACCGGGAAGGCCGGCAAGATCGTCGATGGTGGCCCCATCGGCGGGTGAGCCGGGCTTGATCGTGAACTGATGCACGCCGTCAGGCTCGTCCCGCAGCCGGACCCCGAGCGCCCAGGGCTGCGGCTCCACCGCGCGCATCTGAACGTGCAGCAGCCGGGCGACGGTGGGCACCAGGCTGCCCTGCACGACGACAGAGAACACGACGACTACGATGATGATGCCGTAGAGACGCTCCGCGCCAGGCACATGAGCGGCGAGCAGGAAGCTGCCCAGCAAGATCGGCACGGCGCCCTTAAGGCCGGCGAACAGCACGAAGTTGCGCTGGTTGCGCATGAGCCGGGCGGGGATCAGGCACAGCCCGACCAGGACTGGCCGGATGATGAACGCGAGCGCCGCTCCGAGAATGAGCCCGGGGATCCACACGTCGGCCCGGGTGATCACGGCCAGGTTGATGGTGAGACCGAGGACGACGAACGCGGCGATCTCGGCGAGGCTGGCGAGCGCCGAATGGAAGCGTTCGATCTCCCGCTTGTACGGCGCGCGCCCGTCGCCCAGCAGGATCCCGGCGATGAAGACTGCGAGGAACCCCGACCCGTGCGCAAGAGTCGCGATGGCGAACAGCAGCAGCGCGCTGGCCAGGGTCCGCAGCGGATACAATCCCTCGCTGGGCAGCGGGACCCGGCGCATGAACCACAGCAGGGCACGGCCGCCTATAACGCCGACCGCCGCTCCGACGCTCATCTGAAGCAGGAACTCGCCGCCGACCCGGGCGAACGCGCCCGCGCTGAGGCTGCCCGCGGTGATGAGGCTGGCCATCAGCGCGATGCCAACCGGGTCGTTCGCGCCCGATTCCCCTTCCAGGATCGTGCCGCTGCGGCCGGAGACCTCCCGCTGGCCGAGGACAGAGAACACTACCGCCGGGTCCGTCGGGGCAACCGCCGTGGCCACGAGCAGTGAGAGGTACCAGGCCAGGCCGAACGCGAGATGCACGAGCACGGCCCCGGCAGCCACGGTCAGGAACGTGCCGAGAACGCCGACAACGGTGATGGGGGCAGCGGCGGACCGGAACCGGGACCAGCCGATGCGCATGCCGCCGTCGAACAAGATGCACACGAGGGCGATGGTGACCACCCGCTCCACCGCCAGCTGCGGCGGCGCGTGCAGGGCAGGGACGACCTGAACCGCTATAGCCGCGCCGACCAGGACCAGCGCAGGCGAGGGGATCTTCACCCGTTCCGTCAGCCGGCTCGACAGGACCGCGACTAGCCCCACCGCAGCCGTCAGCAGTACCACCAGGGCAAAAGGCTCAGTGTCAGTCACGACGGTGCTCCAGGGCCGGGCATAGCGACAGGATTACCGACCAGGCTTCCCGGCGCACCACCACCCACTTTATGGGCAGCACCGGCCGTTGCGCGCCGCGCGGGGGCTAAACGGCTGCCCTGCCATCGTCCCGGAGGACCCGATCGGGGGTGAGCGTCCGCTGCCAGAACGCCCATGCGAGCCTGTCGGTCCGGTTTCCCTGGCGGGCTCGGGCGGTGTAACGGCGAGAACCGGGCACTGTCGTCGGTCCATTCGGTGCTCAGCGCCGGACGTCGGCCTGATCGAGTCGGCTGGCGGCCCGCCAGGGTGGGCTGGTGGTCCCGGGGCGGTCAGCCACCGCTGGTCCGGGACCGGGGCCAGCCGCGGTCAGCTTGGGGAAGGCCCGCCGACCGGGGCCAGCACGACCTCGGACGAGAGCAGCTCGTAGGCGTCCAGGTCAACCTCGCCGAGCAGGTCCGCCGCGGCGCCGAGGGCCACCGCGTGCCGCAGCGCATCCGGCCAGGCCCAGCCCTGCGTGACGGCCGGCAGCAGCCCGGCCACCACGGCTTCCGCGGACAGCGACAGCCCGGGGTAGCCCTCCAGCGCGGCCCGCCACTGCCCACCGGGAGCCGGGGCGGCGGCGAGGAGGGCCGCGCCGGACAGCATGGCCGCGGCCTTCGATCCCCGGGCCAGGAAGGTGGCCGGGCCCTCGGACATCCCCGCACCGGGCACACCGGCCGTCAACGCGAGCAGCACCAGGGCCGGGTGCCGGTCCAGGCTGCGCCACAATGCCGGCCCGCCGGCGTGGATGATGGCCGGCACCGACGCCTCCGCGGCGTAGCTGGCCAGGGACGCGTAGATGTCCAGCGGCAGGCCGGCCGGGAGCCCGCCGCTCAGCACCACGGCGTCCGTGCCCGGCACCAGCTTCCGGAATTCGCCGGCGAACCGGCCGAGTTCCTCGGTCGTGATGAACGGGGCAGGCTCGCTCAGCCAGGTGCTCTGCTCCCGCGCCTCGTCCAGCACCTCGATGACCCGCCGTGATTCACGGCCGATCCTGGTGAAGGCCGTGCCTACGCCCGCGCGGGCCAGGTCAGCTTCGATCAGGTTCCCGGCGCCCCCGCCCGCGAACCCCGCCACCAGCACCTCTTCGCCCAGGCCGGCCAGCACGCGCGCCACCGCCAGGCTCCCGCCACCGGCCCGGCTGGTCATCCTGCTGACGTGATTGGACGCGCCCCAGGCGATCTCTTCCGCCTCGTAGCTGACGTTCACCGTGGCGTTGAGCGCGACGGTGAGGATCACGGGGCCAGTTCCGCGGCCACGGTAGCGCCCAGTTCCCAGCACGCCTCCAGGTCCCGGGGCCCGACCTCACCCGCGACCGCGACCGGCGGCCGGACGCGGTGCCACCGCAAGCCGGTCGTGATGGCCTCTACCGCCCGCACCGCGCCCCCGGTGTCGTTGTTGCCGTGCACGTACAAGCCATAGTGCCTGCGCTGGGTCGCCTCCAGGCACGGGTAGTAGATCCCGTCGAAGAAATGCTTAAGCGCCCCCGACATGTAGCCGATATTGGCCGGGGTGCCCAGCAGGTAGCCGTCCGCACTGAGCACGTCGACGGCGGACGCGGTCAGCGCGGGCCTGGTCACGACCTCGACGCCCTCGATCTCGTCGGTGCCCGCGCCGGCCAGCACCGCCTCCAGCATGGCCTGCATGGACGGCGAGGAGGTGTGGTGAACGATCAGCAGCCGGGCCATAGCCCTCGGACAACCGTGCTAGCCGGCCCTTGATCTGGCACCTGGTGAGTGTACGCCCGGGCGGTGTCCGGGCCGGACCGTGCGGACCAGGCCCGGCGGGGTGCGGGCCCAGGTGGGTGCGGGCCGGGCCGGGCGCTTGCCGGGTTGCGTGCGGCCGGCCGGCCAGTGCGGCGGCGGGAGGCCGGCCAGTGTGGCGGCGGGCGCGGGCCGGGCAGTGTGGCGGCCGGGCGGGGGCGCGGGGCGGGCGGCACTACCCTGACGGCATGCGTTCTGCTGGCGCGGCCCTCGCCGATTTCTGCTGCGTGCTGCTCTTCGTCGTGATCGGCCGGGCCAACCATCACGCGGGCGGGGCCCTGACCGGGCTCTGGGACACGTTCTGGCCGTTCGCCGCCGGGGCGGCGGCCGGGATGGCGGCCACACGCTTCTGGCAGCGGCCCACCGCGCTGGTGCCGACCGGCGTGGGCGTGTGGGTCGGCACCGTCGCTATCGGGATGGCGCTGCGGGTGCTCGCGGGCCAGGGCACCGCGTTCGCGTTCATCTTGGTCGCAGTGGTTTTCCTGGGGTTGTTCCAGCTCGGCTGGCGGCTCGTGTGGCGGTGGGCCGCCCCGCGGCTTCTGACAGTTGACGCTAACGTTCGTAATCACTAACGTTAGCTGTAGCTGTCGTACGGCAGCTTCCGGCTGGGCGCGTTAGCCGCCCGCCGGGCATCCTGGAAGGGAGCAGCCATGGGCCAGCCTGTCGCGTTCTTCGAGATCATCAGCCCTGATGCCGAACGGGCCCAGAAGTTCTACGGGGAGCTGTTCGGATGGCAGATCGCCGCGGACCCGGCCATGGGCGGCTACGGCCTGGTGGACACGGGCGCCGGGGAAGCTGCCATCGGCGGCGGCATCGGCACCGGCGAGCCCGGCGAGAAGAACGTGAAGATCTACATGCGGGTCGACGATCTCGACGCCTACCTCAGCCGGGCCGAGGAACTGGGTGGCCAGCGGCTGGTCCCGCCGACCGACCTGCCCGGCGACTTCGGCCGGTTCGCCGTGTTCGCCGACCCGGACGGGAACCCCGTCGGGCTGTGGAGCTGAGCCCGCCATGAGCAGCACGCCGCAGGATGCCGTGCGCGCGAGCAGCACGCCGCAGAGTGGCGCGGCCCCGGGTGAGCGGGCGACCGATGAGGCCCTGAGGGCAATCGCCGAGCCGCGCCGCCGGGCAATCCTGCGGCTCGTCGCCGACGACGAGCTGGCCGCCGGGGAGATCGCCGCGGTGTTCGACGTGACCAGGACCGCCATCAGCCAGCACCTGACCGTGCTGAAGAACGCCGGGCTGCTCGCCGAGCGGCGGGAGGGCACCAGGCGGCTGTACCGGGCCCGGCCCGAGGGCCTGCACGGGCTGCGGGAGTTCCTGGACGGCATGTGGACGGCGTCCCTGGATGCCGCCCGCCAGATCGTCGAGGCGGACCGGGACGTCAGCGACGCCCGCCCGTCCGCGCAGGCAGGATAGGACGGTGGTACCCCGATGAACCAGCTACCAGAGCCGGGCCGGGTCACGGCGCTGCGCCGCCCGCCGGTGCGCCAGTCGACCACGGTCCGCAGTGACGCCCGGCACACCTTCGAGACGTTCGTGCGGACGATCGGCGCCTGGTGGCCGGCCGTGCCGTTCTCGGCCGGGCAGGACCAGGTCCGTGACGTGACCATGGAACAGCGGCCCGGCGGCCGGGTCTATGAGACCTGGGCGGACGGCACCGAGCTGGACTGGGGCGAGCTGCTGGCCTGGGAGCCGCCGGAGCGTTTCGTGATGACCTGGACCGGGACGCCGGTGCCCACCGAGGTCGAGCTCTCCTTCGCCGTCCTCGGCCCGGCCCTGACCCGGGTCACGGTCGAGCACCGCGGCTGGGAGGCGATGACCGCGGAGCAGCTGGCCGAGGACTGCGCGCTGCCCGGCGGCTACACCTCCGGCGCCTACTCCACCGGATGGTCCCGCATCCTGGACCGGTTCGCCGCGGCGATCGCGCCGCCGGCGACGCCCCTGGTGCCGTGACCGGCACCAGGTTCCCGGCCGCATGCCCGGCCATCCGCCTGCCCGAAGGACCATCCGATGACTGGACCAGAGCTCGTTTCCTACCAGATGGTGCTGCTGCGGCACACGGCCGCGGGGCGTGACTTCGACGAGGAGACCAGGGACCGGATCTTCCGTGAGCACCTCGCGCACACGCTCAGCATGCTCGGGGGCGGCGACCAGCTCGCCGCGGGTCCCGTCATCGACAGCCCGGCCGAGGATGAGGACATCTGCGGGGTCGGCTTCTACCAGAAGGAGTCCCTGGACGAGGTCCGGCGGCTGATGGAGCGGGATCCGGGCGTCCAGCAGGGGCTGTACTGCTTCGACGTGATGACCTGGCGCACCGCGCCGGGTACCGTCAGTCCCCCGGCCCCGGCCCGGGCGCCGGGTTGAGCTGCCCGGTAGCGCGGTCCAGATTCAGGCCAGGCCGCAGGCCGGCCGCGGCACCGCGGGCGTCATCGCCCCCGGCCTGATGGCGCCGGGCGTCATCGCGCGGCGCGGCTGGCGGCGGGCGAGCCGCCGCCGAGCGGTCTCCGCGTTGCCCTGCAGCCGGGCGGCCTCCTGCTCCAGGACGGCCGCCCCGTCGTCGGTGAGCCGGTAGTAGCGGCGCAGCCGGCCGTTAACCATTTCCTCGCGGTCCGGCTCGAGCAGCCCTTCGTCGGCCAGCCGGTCCAGCGCGCCGTACAAGGTGCCGGGACGCAGCGTCATTCGCCCGCCGGAGAGTTCGGCGACCTCACCGATGATCGCGTAGCCGTGCAGCGGCTGCGGGGCCAGCGCGGCGAGGATCAGGAAGGTGGGTTCGCGAAGCGGATCACGCATGCCCCGCAACATATCGGTGATCAACCTATCCCGGCAAACATCCGGTGCGCGGTGCCGGCACTATCAGCCCAGTCCGGGCGCGGGTGCCGGGATTACAGCCCGGTCCGGGCGCACTCACCAGGTTCAGCGGTATACGGTTCCGGCAGGCTAATCCACAGAGTCGAGGGTGGCCAGGGCGCGATTGCGACGGCGCACCCTGAGCATGGCCGCAGCTGGCGGGGTCACCACGGTTGCCCTGCTAGCTGCCGCTACTCCCGTTGATGCCCAGCCAGCCACCACGGTCAGCTATCCGGCGTGGTCGTCCGCGACCCGGCTCGCCGGTGCCGGTGCTCTGCCAGGCGCATGGCTCCCTGTTCGGGACCACCCCGGTGTGGGACAGGCTCACCGACGGCACCTTCGTCACGGACTACCGGGTGAGCACGCCGTCCAAGACCGGCTACAGCGCAGCCCTGCCCCGCTGCACGTACCTCTACCAGGTCACGCCCGCAGACGGAGTGACCGAGCACACTGGCCCGGGCGCCTCATACCCGGCCGCCGGCGTGCTGCCCGGCGGCGCGCTCGGCTGGGTCACCTGCCAGCAAGCCGGGTCGAAGACCGGCACCTCGCCGGTGTGGGACAAGCTCAGGGACGGCCACTGGGGTGCCGGACTACTACCTGGCCACCCCGGCCAGGACGACGTACACCGCGTCCGTGCCCCGCTGCTGACCGCTGGATCGCCCCCGTAACCGGGCAGATCACCCGCTCGCCTGCCCGTCCCGCGGGAAGAGTCGCCGCAACCCGCCGCCCGCCTGCGCCACGGCCCGGGCACCGTCCCGGGCGCCCTCTTGCCAGGTCACGCTACCCGGAATTAGACTGAACGTTCAGTCAGCGTGAAGGAGCGCCCCGTGCCGAGTCAGCAGGACAGCCCGCTACGGCTTTCCGACGATCTCACCAGCGTCATCGCCCAGCAGGAGAAGATCTTCGTCGAGCGGCAGCCGGAATCGGCCCGGATGGCTGACCGCGCCCAGCACAGCCTGGCCGGCGGGGTGACCTCGAGCTGGCAGATCACCGTCCCGCAACCGGTCTGGCTCAGCCACGGCAAGGGTTCGAAGATCTACGACGTGGACGGCAACGAGTACGTCGACCTGCACGGCGGTTACGGCGCGGCACTGGCGGGCCACGCCCACCCCGCCATCGTGGAGGCGGTGCAGAGCCAGGTCGGCCTCGGCACGCACTTCGCCCAGCCGACCCAGAACGCGGTGGCGGTCGGCGAGGAACTCGCCCGTCGCTTCGGCCTGCCGCTGTGGCGGTTCGCCAACTCCGGCACCGAGGCCACCATGGACGCCGTGCACCTGATGCGGTCGATCACCGGCCGCGACCTGATCATCAAGGTGGAGGGCTGCTATCACGGCCACCACGACTCGGTCCAGGTATCGGTGGCCCCTGAGGCCGACGAGGCCGGCCCGGCGGACCGGCCCGCCCAGGCCCCGTCCAGCTCGGGCATCCCCGACGCGATCATGAAGCTCACCCTGGTCGCCACCTACAACGACCTCTCCAGTGTCGAGCGCCTGCTCGAGGAGCATCCCGGCCAGGTCGCCGGGATGATCATCGAGCCGATCATGATGAACGCGGGGATCATCGAGCCCGAGCCGGGCTACCTGGCCGGGCTGAAGGACCTGCTGCACTCCCACGGCGCGCTGCTCACCTTCGACGAGGTCAAGACCGGGCTCACCGCGGGCTACAGCGGCGCCACCGGGCTGACCGGCGTGACGGCGGACATTATCTGCCTGGCCAAGGCCATCGGCGGCGGGGTGGCCATCGCCGCGGTCGGCGGGTCGGAAGCGGTCATGGCGCACGTCGCGGACAATGGGTACGAGATGGTCGGCACCTTCAACGGCAACCCGCTCGCGGTGGCCGCCTGCCGCGCCATGCTCACCGAGGTCGCCACCCCCGAGGCGTACCAGCGGATCGACGCGCTGCGCCAGCGCGCGGTCAGCGGCATCGAGCGCGAGATCGCCCGGACCGGGCTGCAGGCCCACGTGGTGGCGGTCGGGGCCAAGGGCTGCGTGGTCTTCTCCCCGGAACCGGTCCGCAACTACCGCGGCTTCCTGGGCATCGACGACCGCTACAGCCACGCGCACTGGCTCTTCCAGCACAACGGCGGTGTGTTCCTGCCCCCCTGGGGCAAGATCGAGCAGTGGCTTATCTCGGTCCAGCACGATGAGTCGGACATTGACCTGCTGGTGTCCAACTTCGGGGCGTTCGCGACGGCGGTGACCAGCTGAGTCCTCGCTGGGCGGACGCTGAACGCGGAGGTTTCGGTCGTGTTTCGCCTGCTGAGTGCCCCTTTTGCCGGGACGGCCTAGCGCCTATGCTGTCGCAGTAGTACCTGTTGTTGACGGACCGTTCAGTCAGGATTCACCGACTGGCGGCCCGGATCCGGAGGCTCCGGGAACAAGCGAGCGTCCCGGGGGGATCCAGAGCCCGGAGGAAGAAGCGAGCTGGTGCATCCGCGAGAAGGCTGGCCAAAGGACGGGTCACGCCCGCCGCTGTTCTCCCGCCGCAGCTTCCTGGCCAAGGGCGCGGGGGCCGGCGTGGCCGCCCTCGCCGGCGGCGCGCTGCTGGACGCGTGCGCACCCGCCCTGGCAGGCTCGGGCCAGGTCCCGCTGCCGCGTCATGACCACCCGGTCAGCTGGCCCCTCTTCGCTGACAACAAGGCGATTGCCAGCGGCCTGAAGCCCGAGACCGGGGCTACCCTGCAGATCTACAACTGGGTCGCCTACGTCAACCAGGCCTGCCTGAACCACTTCGCCAAGAAGTACAACTGCAAGGTCCAGGTGACCACGTTCAACACGATGAACGAGGCCCTGTCCAAGCTGCGCAGCGGGCTGTCGTTCGACGTGTTCATGGGCGTGACCGTGGACGTGATGGGCCAGCTGATCGAGTCGAAGCTGGTCCAGCCGCTGAACCACAGCTACATCCCGAACATGAGCCAGGCCTGGCCGGACTTCACCAGCCCGTTCTACGACCAGCACTGGCAGTACACCGTCCCGTACACGATCTACACGACCGGGATCTCCTGGCGCAAAGACCTCGTGCCCGAGAACCCGTACGCGATGCGGAATCCCTGGGCCATGCCGTGGCAGCCCAAGTACAAGGGCAAGGTGGCCATCCTGGACGACTACCGGGAGGGCATCAGCCTGGGGCTGCTGAAGAACGGGATCTACAACCTCAACACCACGGACCGGAACCAGATCGCCGTGGCCCGCAAGTCCCTGCAGGAGCTGACCAGCCAGGTCAACGTGCACATCGACAACAACGACTACACCGAGATCCCGAACGGCCAGACCTGGATTCACACCGCGTGGTCCGGCGACATGGCCGCGGCCCCGTACTACATGCCGAAGGGCGTGCCGGTGGAGACGGTCGGCTACTGGTTCCCCCCCAACGGGCGCGGCCCGGTGGCCAACGACACCAACACGGTGCTCCGCTCGGCGACCAACCCGGTGCTGGCCCACCTGTTCCTGAACTACATGCTCGACCTGCCGAACGTGCTGGAGAACATCAGCTTCAACGGCTACATGCAGCCGCTCACCGCGGTCACGCCGCAGCGCCTGGTCAAGGAGAAGCTGCTGCCTAAGAGCCTGATGTCCACCGCGGTGCTGCCGTCCGACTTCCGGCGCGGCCTCGGCGAACTGCAGCTGCCGGTGGATGCGGATGCCCTCTGGCAGCAGGCCTGGCTCGTCGTGAGCAACGGGATCTAGGGGGCGGCGGACATGGCCTCAGCCACGCAGCAGACCGGGACCGGGCCGGCCGGGACGCAGCGGGGCGGCCGCGGCAAGCAGGAGAAGCAGAGCAAGGCCTTCTGGGTGGCGCTGGCGCTGCCCGGCATCATCTGGCTCATCCTGCTGTTCATCGTGCCGTTCTACGCAGTGCTGGCCATCGCCATGGGCCAGCTCAACCGGCTGTTCGAGTCCCCGATCGCGGTCTGGAACCCGTTCGGGTGGAGTTCCTCCAACGTCATCAACGTCTGGCATGACCTGTTCGGCGCGACCTCGTTCGCCGGGCCGATCGTGCTGCGCACCATCCTCTACGTGGCGGCCGCCTCGGTGATATCCCTGGCCATCGCCTACCCGGCGGCCTATTTCGTGGCCCGTTTCTCCGGCCGCCGCAAGGCACTGTTCCTGATCCTGCTGATCGCGCCGTTCTGGATCAGTTACATGATGCGCATGCTGGCCTGGATCGACCTGCTCCAGACCAATGGGTACGTGAACCGCGCCCTGTCGGCCATGGGGCTGATCTCGCAGCCGATCAACTGGCTCGGCGGCCGGTGGTACACGGTGGTGCTCGGCCTGGTTTACGGCTACATCCCGTACCTGATCCTGGTGCTGTACGCGGGGCTGGACCGGATCGACCCGTCGCTCATCGAAGCCGGGCGGGACCTCGGCCTGAACCGGGTCCGGACCTTCACCCGCGTCACCCTGCCGCTGTCGCGGCAGGCCATCCTGACCGGCATGCTGATCACCGTGCTGCCGATGATCGGCGACTACTTCACCAACCAGCTGATGTCGGGCGCCGCGAATACCTCCATGGTGGGCAACCTGATCCAGGGCCAGCTCGGCACGCCCGGGCTGGAAGGGCAGGGCGCGGTGCTGTCGATCCTCCTGCTGCTGGTCCTGCTGATACCCATGGTTTACTACGTGGTCGCCACGAACCGGTCCACCCGGGAGGCAGCGTGACCGCGACCAGCGCTCCGGCCCGGGCCGCCGAGCCCGCGGGCACCGCGGCCCGCAGCGGCCTGTCCCGCCTGCTGCCCCGGCGCAACCCGTGGGGCCATCCCTGGTTCCTGGAGGGCTTCACCTGGCTGTACCTGATCTGGTCGCTGGTGCCGATCGGGCTCGCCGTGCTGTTCTCGTTCAACAACGGGAAATCGCAGAGCGCGTGGCAGGGCTTCTCCTGGCGCTGGTACTTCACCGACCCGGTCAACTCGGTGCTGCACAACCCGCAGCTGCACGCGGCCGTCATCCAGACCGTCCGGCTGTCCGTCCTCACCACGCTGATCGCGGTTCCGCTCGGGGTGGCGTTCGCGCTGGGCATCAACCGCTGGCGCGGCGTCACGTCCTCGACGTTCAACTACGTGATGATCCTGTCGTTCGTCATCCCGGAGCTGATCTTCGGCGTCGCGATGTTCTTCGTCTTCACGGCGCTGTTCACCTCGGTCCACCTGGGCACCCTGGCGGAGGTCCTGGGGCTGGTCAGCTGGAACGTCAGCTGGCCGGCGATCATCGTCCAGGCCCGGCTGGTCACCCTGGGCCGCCAGTACGAGGAGGCGGCCGCCGACCTGGGCGCTAACCAGGTCTCCACCATGCGCCGGGTGCTGATCCCGCTGCTCGGGCCGGCCATCTTCGCCAGCGCGGTGCTGGTCTTCTCCGGGGTCATCGACGACTTCGTGATCGTCAACCTGCTGTCCTCGAATGCCAGCAACACGCCCATGTCGGTGATCATCTACTCCACGCAGCACGGCGGCAACGGCGGCCCGGCGCTCAACGCCCTGGGCACGATCATGCTGGTGATGTCGCTGATCATCGCGCTCCTGGGCTATATCGCCTACCGCTGGGCGACCCGCGGCGAGCGGGGCAGCGGGATCGAGGCCCTGACCTCGATCGCCGGCAGCGAGTAGCCCGCAGCCGGGACGGGAAAGCCCCGGACAGCCCGTACCGCGCTCAGCCGCACGCAACGCACGGTCCCATCCCGTCCGCGCTCACCAATTTGCTAAGCCCAGACTTATCAGTTTAGCCTTAGCGTATGCCGAGGGAAGCACGACCGGGGGAATCAGCCCTCCAGGAACTGGGCCTGCAGCAACCCGGTCCCCAGGAACCGGACGTCACCGAGGTTGCCGCGGCGCTGCGGGTCAGCATCGGGCTGCTGCTTAGGCGGCTGCGCCAGGCCCAGCCCGCCGGCGAGCTCAGCCTGCCGGAGATGTCGGCCCTGGCCCGGCTGGACCGCTCCGGCCCGGCCACCTCCGGCGCGCTGGCCAAGGTGGAGCAGATCAGCCCGCAGTCGATGGGGGCCACGTTCGCGGCCCTCGAGGCCCGCGGGCTGGTGGCGCGGCAGCCCGATCCGGAGGACGGCCGCCGGGCCGTGCTGTCGGTCACCGACGCCGGGCAGCAGGTCCTGCGGGACAAGCGCAGCGCCCGGGTCGCGCAGCTGGCCCAGGCCCTCTCGAGCGCGTTCACCCCGGCCGAGCTCAGCCAGCTGAGGGCGGCCGCCCCGCTCCTCGAGCGGCTGGCGCACAACATCTGATGCCGAGCCCCCAGGCGCCCGCCCTTGACGACCGCTACCGCTGGGTGGCCCTGGCCAACACGACCGCGGCCATGTTCATGGCCACGCTCGATGGCTCCATCGTGATCATCGCGCTGCCGGCCATCTTCCGCGGGATCCACCTGGACCCGCTGGCCGCGGGCAACATCAGCTACCTGCTCTGGATGATCATGGGATACCGGCTGGTCCAGGCGGTGCTCGTGGTCAGCCTGGGCCGCCTGGGCGACATGTTCGGCCGGGTCAAGATCTACAACGCGGGCTTCGCGGTATTCACCGCGGCCTCCATCTTGCTCTCGTTCGACCCGTTCCACGGCGGCCACGGCGCGCTATGGCTGATCGGCTGGCGGGTGCTCCAGGCCGTCGGCGGGTCCATGCTCATGGCGAACTCGGCCGCGATCCTGACCGACGCGTTCCCGGCCGACCGGCGGGGTTTCGCGCTGGGCACCAACCAGGTGGCCGGGCTGGCCGGCCAGTTCGTCGGCCTGGTCGCCGGCGGGCTGCTGGCCGCGATCGACTGGCGCGCCGTGTTCTGGGTCAACGTGCCCGTGGGCGTGTTCGGCACGCTGTGGGCCTACCGCATGCTGCGCGACAACGGCGAGCGGCACCCGGGCCGGATCGACTGGTGGGGCAACGTCACGTTCGCGGTCGGGCTGAGCGCCGTGCTGATCGGCATCACCGAGGGCATCCAGCCCTACGGGCACCACAGCATGGGCTGGGAGAACCCCACGGTCCTCGGTCTGCTGTTCGGCGGCGTCGCGCTGCTGGCCGTCTTCGCCCTGATCGAGACCAGGATCGCCGAGCCCATGTTCCAGCTCAGCCTGTTCCGCATCCGGGCCTTCACCGCGGGCAGCATCGCGGGCCTGCTGGTCGCCATCGCCCGCGGCGGCATGCAGTTCATGCTCATCATCTGGCTGCAGGGCATCTGGCTGCCGCTGCACGGCTACGACTACAGCGAGACCCCGCTGTGGGCCGGGATCTTCCTGCTGCCGCTCACGGCGGGCTTCCTGGTCTCGGGGCCCGTCTCGGGCACGCTGTCCGACCGGTTCGGCTCCCGCGGTCTCGCGACCGCCGGGATGATCGTGTTCGGCGGCAGCTTCATCGGCCTGATGCTGCTCCCCGTGAACTTCCCCTACTGGGCCTTTGCCGTGCTCATCGCCGCGAACGGGATCGGCAGCGGCATGTTCGCCGCCCCCAACTCCTCCTCGATCATGAGCAGCGTCCCGGCCCGGCACCGCGGTGCAGCGTCGGGCATGCGCTCCACATTCCAGAACTCCGGGACCGCCCTGTCCATCGGGGTGTTCTTCTCACTGATGATCGCCGGGCTGGCCAGCAGCCTCCCCCAGTCGCTGGCCAGCGGGCTGGTCCGGCACGGAGTGCCGCACAGCGCGGCCGCGCACGCCGGGTCGCTGCCGCCGGTGTCGTCGCTGTTCGCAGCGGTGCTGGGCGTGAACCCGATCCAGCACCTGCTCGCCGCGGCCGGGGTGCTGGCCAGGCTGCCTGCCACCGCCCGGCGGATCCTCACCGGCCGCGAGTTCTTCCCCCAGCTGATCTCCGCACCGTTCCATAACGGTCTGACCGTGGTGTTTGCCGTCGCCGCGGCCCTGGCCGCGCTGGCCGCCGTCGCGTCCCTGCTGCGGGGCGGGCGCTGCGTCCATCCCGAACTCGGGACCGGCGCCCGGGCACCCGGCCACCCCGCCCCGGCCGGTCCGGCCCGCACCGCCCTGGCCTCCGGGCCCCCCGCCAACGGCACGACCGGCACCGCTACCGCCAGCAGTACCAGGAATCCCGCCCTGGAAGAGGAGCACGATGACCCTGAGCACCCTGGACCCCAAGCCCGCCCTGGTCGTGATCGACTTGCAGAAGGGGATCGCGGCCATACCAGGGGGGCCGGCCCTCGATGACGTCATCCAGCGGTCAGCCGGCCTGGCCGCGGCCTTCCGCCGGCACGGGCTGCCGGTCGTGCTGGTCAACGCCAGCGCTGGCGCGCCCGGGCGCACCGAGATCAGCCGGCCCGCGTTCACCCCGCCGCCGGACTGGACCGACATCGTCCCCGAACTGGACCAGCAGCCCGATGACCTGCTGGTCACCAAGCAGACCTGGGGCGCATTCCACGGCACGCCGCTGGATGCGCTGCTGCGCGACCGCGGCGTCACCCAGATCGTGCTGACCGGCGTCGCGACCAGCGCCGGGGTGGAGTCCACCGCCCGGTCCGCCCACGAGCACGGCTATCACGTGGTGCTGGCCACCGACGCGATGGCCGACCGGGATGCCGGCGCGCACGAGAACAGCGTCCAGCGGATCTTCCCCCGGCTCGGCGAGACGGCCACCACGGACGACATCCTGGCCATACTCGACAAGTCCCGGTAGCCGCCGCGGCGGCACCGGCGCGGCCTCACCAGCGCCGGCCGACCCCGCAATAACCCCAGCGCGACCCGTCGCTGTCGGCCAGCGCCGGGTCCTCGCAGCCCCACAGGCCCACGTACGTCACCTCAGGCGGAGCGTCCTGGTACGGCGGCTCGACGCGGAGCCCCGCGAAGAAGCGCTGCACGGACGCCCGGTCCCGCAGATGCAGCTGGACCGGCGCGTCGGTGTACACATCCTGCCAGCGCTGTACCGCGACCGGGGGCACGCCATCCGCGGTGGCGTGGGACAGCGCCAGGTAGCTGCCGGCCGCGAGCGGGCGCAGGTACCGGCGCACCAGCCCCCAGGGGTCCGAACCGTCCGCGACGAAGTGCATGACGCCGGTCATGATCAGGCCGACCGGCTCGCTGAAGTCGATGAGCCGGGCCAGTGCCGGCTGCGCCAGTAAGGCGTCCGGGTCGCGCAGGTCGGCCTGGATCAGTGTGGCCCCGTCGTCACCGTCGAGCGCGTAGCCGAGCGCCGCGACCGACGGGTCCACGTCCACGTACACCACCCGCGCGGTGGGCTGGACCTCCCGGACCACCTCGTGGGTGTTGCCCACCGTGGGCAGGCCCGAACCGAGGTCGAGGAACTGGCTCACTCCCTGGTCCGCGATCCAGCGGGCGGCGCGCTGGTGGAATCCCCGGTTCGCCCAGGCGATCTCGTGGAACTCCGGCACGACGTCCTTGAGCTTCGCGGCCGCCTCGCGGTCCACCGGGCGGCTGTGCCAGCCGCCCAGCATGTAGTCATAGATGCGGGCCGGGCTCGGCCGGCCCACGTCAACATCCGGCGGCAGCTGATGAGCTTCCGTCATGGCGCCTCCAGATTGCCCGCCCACCCCAGGTCTGGCATGCGCTGCGCTGACGAGGCAGCAGCGCCACAGCCTCACGGCCTGTAACTGCTGCTTCGCAGCTACGTCGCAATCTTAACCCAACGGCACGCTCTCACGGGCCGCACATCGACCTGGATGTCAGGACAGCTTTGACCGGCCGGACATCTGTGCCCTGGGGTCAGGACACCTTAAGCTGATCCGGCTCTTCCGCGGCGGTCTGCGCGCTGCCGCGCAGCACCCGCAGGGCGTCCGGGGCCAGGTACACCTGCACCGGCGTGCCCTGGGCGAGATGCTCGGGATGCCCGCCGTCGTTCTGGACCAGCGCCTGCAGCTGTGCGCCGGGCGCCAGCCGCAGCATGACCTGGGTGGCCGCGCCGAGGAACACCAGCCGCTCGACCATGGCCGGGACCCGGTTCGGCCCGGCCGTGCCGTGCTGCTCGACCCGCACCCGCTCCGGGCGGATCACCACGTGCGCGGTGCCCAGCGTGTCCACGTCGCCCCGCTCCACATTCAGCGCGGACTCGCCGAGCTTGACGCAGCACTGCGTGCCGGGGCCCCGCTCCACCACGTCCACTTCCATCAGGTTCGACACCCCCAGGAAGTCGGCCACGTAGGTGTCCGCAGGCTCCTCGTAGATGGTCCGCGGCGCGCCAATCTGGACGATCTGGCCGCCGTTCATCACGGCCAGCCGGTCCGACATGGTCAGCGCTTCCTCCTGGTCGTGGGTCACGTAGAGAAACGTGATGCCGACCCGCTCCTGCAGCGCCTTGAGCTCCACCTTGAGCGAGCGGCGCAGCTTGGCGTCCAGCGCGCCGAGCGGCTCGTCGAGCAGCAGCACCGCGGGCCCGAGGACCAGCGCGCGGGCCAGGGCCACCCGCTGCTGCTGGCCTCCGGACAGCGCGCCGGGCCGGCGCTTCTCGTAGGAGCGCATCTGGACCAGGTCGAGCGCCTCGTGCACCTTGCTGGCGATCTGCGACCTGGAAAGCTTCTGGTAGCGCAGGCCGAAGGCCACGTTGTCGAACACGGAGAGGAACGGGAACAGGGCGTAGCTCTGGAACACCGTGTTCACGTGGCGCTTGTGCGGCGGCACGCCGGACATATCGGTCCCGTCCAGCAGGATCCGGCCCGCGGTGGGCTGCTCGAACCCGGCGATCAGCCGCAGCGTCGTGGTCTTCCCGCACCCCGACGGCCCGAGCAGCGAGAAGAACTCGCCGCTGTCCACGGTGAGATCGATGCTGTCCACGGCGACTTCCGTGAACCGCTTGGTCAGCGCGACCAGCTGGATATGTCCACCGGGCACCAGGCGCCCTCCTTCTGTGTTACCGGGCGGGCGACCGTCCGGACCATTCGAATCCCAGCTGGCCGGACGCGAACCGCATGCCCAGCTCGAACACGCGTTCCGGGCTGACCGAGGGATCGTCCAGCGCGATCTGGATGGCCAGGCCGTCCAGCAGGGCGGTCAGCGTCACCGCGAAGTCCTCGGCGTTCACCGGCCCGAACTCGCCCGCTGCCTGACCGGCCAGGACCACAGAGATGATCATCTCACGCCAGCGCTCATCGAACTTCTGCCGGACGCTGGCCACCTCGGGCAGGCGCACCGACTGGGCCCACAGGTCGAGCCAGAGCAGCCAGGAACTGGTGGGCTCGCCTTCCAATTCCACCAGGAAGTTCATGGCGACCAGGTCCTCGAGCAGGCCGGCCGCGGTGGGAATGCCCGCCATCCGGCGGGTACCGGCCTCGTACCAGGCGTCCTCGGCGTAGCGCAGCGCCTCGGTCAGCAGCTGGTCCTTGGTCTTGAAGTAGTAGATGACCAGGGCGGGGCTGGTCCCCGCGCGCGCGGCCACGTCCGCGATCCGGGTCTCCGGGAAACCGCGCTCCTCGATGACCGCGATGGCGGCGCGCAGCATCTGCTCGCGGCGCTGGTCGGCGGTGTCGGCGACGTCGCCGGCGCGTTCACTCATGCGGACATCCTCGCCCACTCCGTAGCCCGGCGGGGCCTATTCACCGGCCCCGCCCGTGCTAGCCAGCGGAGCCTATTCTCCGGCCCCGCCCATGTCATCCGGCGGACCCATTGACGGCTCCGCCCGGGCCACCTGGCGGAGCCGATTCGCCGGTCCCGCCTGCGATACCCGGCGGAGCCTGTGCCCCGGCCCTGCCCACGCTCACGCCGCCAGGGGGCGTTTTCACCTGCCACCCCACTGATCTGGTGCTCGCTCTTGTGGCAACGGTATCAAATTTCTAGACTGAACATTCAGTCAACACAATGAGAATTTCCTGGAGGACGGATTCATGGCCGCAGCACCCACCGCAGCACGGGCCGGGGCACCAGCCGGTTCCTACGATGCGATCGTCGTCGGCGGGGGGCATAACGGGCTGGTCGCCGCGGCCTACCTGGCCCGGTCGGGGGCGCGCACCCTGGTCCTGGAGGGGCGGCACAAGACCGGCGGCGCCGCCACCACGGAGGCGCCCTGGCCGGACGCCCCGGAGTTCAAGGTGACCCGGCTGTCCTACGTGATGAGCCTGCTCCCGCCGACCATCATCAAGGACCTGGACCTGGCCCGGCACGGCTACAAGATCTACCCGATGGGCCCGTACTACCAGGCCTTCCCGGAGGGCGGCTCGATCAAGCTGTACGCCGACGACGCCCGCCGCAACCACGAGGAAGTCTCCAGGTGGTCGAAGAAGGACGCGGACGCCATGCCGCGCTGGGACGCGTGGCTGGCCGGGCTGGCTGACGTGCTCGGCCCGCTGCTGCTCACCGTCCCTCCCAACCTCGGTTCCCGCAAGCCCCGGGACCTGCGCGAGACGCTCCGGCTGGCGTGGAAGAACCGCGGCCTGGACGTGCGGACCGTGGGCGACGTGACCCGGCTGATGACCATGAGCATCGCCGACCTGCTCGACGACTGGTTCGAGTCCCCGCAGGTCAAGGGGGCGCTCGCGGTCAACGGCGTGATCGGCACCTGGGCCGGCCCCTACGAGCCGGGCACGGCGTACGTGATGGCGCACCACTCGATCGGCGACGTGGGCGACGGCCACCTCGGGAACTGGGGGTTCCAGGAGGGCGGCATGGGCGCGGTGTCGAGCGCGATCGAGCTGGCCGCCCGCGAGCACGGCGCCGAGGTCCGGCTGAACGCCAAGGTGGCCCGCATCCTGGTCGAGAACGGCAAGGCGGCCGGGGTGGTGCTGGAGAACGGCGACGAGATCCGCGCCCAGGTGATCGTGTCCACGCTGCACCCGAAGATCGCGTTCCTGGACCAGATCGGGCACGAGCACCTGCCGCCGGACTTCGTGGGCGACATCGAGCACTGGAAGACCCGCAGTGGCGTGGTGAAGATCAACCTGGCCCTGGGCGAGCTGCCCGATTTCATCGCCGACCCCGGCTCCAACCTGCAGGAGCACCACACCGGGTCGGTGGAGATGGCGCCCACGATGGACTACATCGAGCGGGCCTTCCTGGACGCGCGGGACGGGAAGGCGGCCGCCCGGCCGTTCAGCGACGGCGTGATCCCCACCGCGTTCGACAAGACGCTGAGCCCCGAGGGCACCCACATCATGTCGCTGTTCACCCAGTGGGTGCCGGCCGACTGGAGCGAGGAGCCGCACACCGCGGAGCTGGAGGCCTACGCGGACCGGATGATCGACTGCTACAACGAGCTGGCGCCCAACTTCAAGGCGTCCATCCTGCACCGCGACATCGTCGGGCCGTATGAGATGGAGCAGGAGTACGGCCTGGTCGGCGGGAACATCTTCCACGGCGAGCTGTCCCTGGAGCAGCTGTTCCATATGCGGCCGGCCCCGGGTTACGCGGACTACCGGACCCCGCTGCCCGGCCTGTACTACGGCAGCTCGGCTACCCACGCGGGCGGCGGGGTGTGCGGGATCCCCGGCTGGCAGGCGGCCAGGGCGGCGCTCGCCGACCAGAAGAGCGCCAAGCGGGCTGAGCAGGTCCGTAAGCTGACCCGCCGCTCCTGATCCGCTGGTCCGCAACGAACCCCATGAGCGACGCCGCGGCCGCCGCGCCGGTACCTGGTCTTCCGGGTACTGGCACGGCGGGTACCGGGAACGGGGCCTCGGCCGGGAGGCCCGGGAACGGCGTGGCCCACGGCCGGCCCAGGCCGGGCCAGGCTGCCCCAGACGGCCCGGCGCCCGGCGCCCGGCCTGCCCCGGACGGGCCAGCACTGGAACGCTCGGCGCTGGCCGCGATGCTGGAAGCGCGCACCGTGGCCCTGGTCGGGGCCAGCCCGCGGCCGGGCAGCCTCGGCGAGCGGATGGTCAGCGAGGTGACGAAGAGCCCGTCCCGGCCTCAGGTGTACCTGGTCAACCCGCGGCACGAACAGGTCGCCGGGCGGCCCTGCCACGCCTCGCTGGACGACCTGCCCGGGCCGGTGGACCTGGTCCTGCTGGCCGTGCCCGACTCGGCCGTGGAGGAGCAGCTGGCCCGGGCCGCGCGCCGGGGTGACCGGTCCGCGGTGCTGTTCGGCAGCGCGCACGAGCCGCCGGGCCAGGCCCGGCCGGCCCTGCGCGCCCGGCTGGCCGCCACCGCCCGCGGGGCCGGCATGGCGGTCTGCGGGGCGGGCTGCATGGGGTTCGTCAACGTGGTCCACGGGCTGCGCGCGGTCGGGTACGTCGAGCCGGATCCGCTCCCCCGCGGGCCGGTCGCGCTGATCACGCACTCGGGATCGGTGTTCTCCGCGCTGCTGCGCACCCGGCGCGCGCTGGGCTTCACGGTCGCGGTGTCCTCCGGCCAGGAGCTGGTCACCACCGCGGCCCAGTACGCCGAGTACGCGCTGAGCCTGCCGGACACCCGGGTGCTGGCGCTGGTCCTGGAGGCCATCCGGGAGCCGGACCGGCTGCGCGCGGTACTGGCCACCGCGCGCGAGCGGCGCATCCCGGTGGTGATGCTCACCGCCGGCCGCTCGGCGGGTGGCCGGGCCCTGGTGTCGGCCCACTCCGGCGCGCTGGCTACCGCGGACGGCGGGTGGGAGGCGCTGGCCGCCGCGTACGGCGTGCACCGGGCCGGCGACCTGGCCGAGATGGCCGACACGCTAGAGCTGTTCGCACTCAGTGGCCGAGCCGGGCCGAGGCCCGCAGCCAGCCCGGCCGCACGCACCGGCATCGCGACCGTGCACGACTCGGGGCTGGAACGGGCGCACGTGGCCGACGTGGCCGACGAGCTGGGGGTGCCGTTCGCGGCGATCAGCCCGGCCACCACGGCGCGGCTGGCCGCCCTGCTGGACCCGGGCCTGGAGCCTGCCAACCCGCTCGACGTGTGGGGCACCGGGTCGCGCGCCGACGAGCAGCTGGCCGGCTCGCTGGCCGCGCTGGCCGACGACCCGGCGGTGCGCGCGGTGGCGCTCGCCGTCGACCTGGTGCACGAGTTCGACGGCGACCGTTCCTACCCGCTCGCGGTGACCGAGACCGCCCGCCGCACCAGCAAGCCGGTCGTGGTGCTCAGCAACGTGCCCGCGGCCATCGACCCGGGCACCGCCGCCGCGCTGCGGGCCGACGGTATCCCGGTGCTGGAGGGCACGCGGACCGGCCTCCTGGCGCTGAAGCACCTTCTCGACCACGCCGCCGGCCCGGACCCACTCCCCCCGCCGCCTGTCCCCGACCCGGCCCGCCAGCGGCGCTGGACCCAGGTGATCACGGCCGGGGAGGCGCACGGGGCCCGGCTGGAGCACCTGCTACGCGACTACGGGATCGCCGCGGCCCGGACCCGTGCGGCGGACAGCAGCGCCGGCGCGCTCGCCGCGGCGGCGGAGATCGGCTACCCCGTGGTGCTCAAGACCGCCGAGCCCGGGATCGCCCACAAGTCGGACGCGGGCGGCGTCGTGCTCGGCCTGCGGGACCCCGGCGCACTCGAGGCGGCCTACCAGGACCTGGCCACGCGGCTCGGCCGCCGGGTCCTGGTCTGCGAGACGATCCCGCCCGGCCCCGAGCTGTCGCTTGGCCTGGCCCGGGACCACGAGCTGGGCCCGCTGCTGGTGGTAGGTGCGGGCGGGGTGCTGGTGGAACTGCTGGCCGACCGTGCCGTGGCGCTGCCCCCGGTCAGCGCGGGGCAGGCGCGCCGGATGCTGGGCACGCTCCGCGCCTCGCGGCTGCTGGCCGGGCTGCGTGGCCAGCCGGCCGCGGACCTGGGCGCGGTCACGGCCGCGATCACGGGCCTGTCGCAGCTGGCCACCGAACTCGGCGGCGCCCTGGAGGCGCTGGACATCAACCCGCTGATCTGCGGCCCGGCCGGCGCGGTGGCGGTGGACGCCCTGGTCATCTCGCGCGGGGCGGGAGCCTGATCCCCGGGTCCCGGAGGCCTGGCACCCGGCCGGGTCCGCGACCCCTCGCAGCGGGACGTTGCGGACTTGGCCGGACGCGAGGACGGCGCCGGGGAGGGCCGGGTGGTCGCTGGGCCTGGTCCACCCGTCCCCAGGCCGCTGACGCCTGGCCCGCCCGGATGCTGGCGTCACCCGGCCCGGCGGGCTGACCGGCCCGGCGGGCTGACCGGCCCGGCGGGCTGACCGGCCCGGCGGGCTGACCGACCCGGCGGGCCGGCGGGCCCGCTGACCGGCCTCAGCGCCCTGCCTGGGCCGGCGCCGTCCACCGCTGCGGCAGCCGGCTCATCGAAACGCCGCGAAGTGGTCCCCAGGCATTGATGACCTGCTGGAAGGCCCGGGGCAGCCGGGACTGCGAGCACTTTCCCTTCGAGTTGCGGGCGAGCACAGCCCGGACCCGGCTGGTGTACTTCCCCCCGCCACCGATATGCCGGTAACGGCCGGTCCCGTGCGAGAGCCGGTAAGTGCCGTGCTCCACGGCGGTGAAAAGGCAGCTCTTCCGGTTGAGCTGGGCCGCCGAACTGGTGCGGTGGTGAATGGCCCGGAATGTCCCGCGCGGGAAACGGATAAGACCGGAATTAGTGTTGATCGTCCCGCCGGCGGTGACGGCACCCCAGGCAATGGCGCTGGCCCGCGGAGATGACGCGGAGGTGGATACGAACCGGAAGTGCTCGATGTTGCCGGCCGTGGTGCTGGCGCTGGCGGCGGTGACGCTGGTCCCGGCGATCACCGTCGCGAGGGAAAGCGCGCCGGCTGCCGCGCCCAAAGCTCTGCGCATGATGGCCCCCTGGTATTTAGTGCAGCTGATTGCGGGGGACGTTAGCACGCACTGGAGATGGCAGCCCTGAATTTGACCGCCACCTTACGGAGCCGATTGGCTAGTCAGGCGGGACATCTTCTCGCATTAATACGCTGTACCCATTTATCTAGGCTAAAACTTCAGCGGCTTCCCAGGCTTCTCCCAGGGGGCGCCCACGGACGCTGAGGTCGCGCCGGCCACCCTGGGCTTATGCTGCTCGAGTGGTCCTCACGTAGGTCAGCTGCCCTCGCGCTGAGCGTCGCCGCGATCATCTCGGTCGTGCTGGCCGGGTGCACGTCACCCGGGCGGGTCACGGGCGGGCCTGCCGGTACCTACGTGGTGCCGCCGGGCATCCACAAGATCAAGCACGTGATCATCGTGATGCAGGAGAACCGGTCGTTCGACTCCTACTTCGGGACCTATCCCGGGGCGGACGGCATCCCGATGAGCCACGGGGTGCCGGCGGTCTGCGTGCCGGATCCGGCGGGCGGGTGCACCCGCCCGTATCGCGACCGGGCCGACGTGAACGGCGGCGGCCCGCACGGCGAGCCCAACGCGGTCGCCGACGTCGGTGGCGGCACGATGGACGGCTTCATCAGGCAGCGGGATGCGGCGCACCAGACGTGCCGGGTGCCTAACGATCCGGCCTGCGTGGTGGGAGCCACGCCGGACGTGATGGGCTATCACACCGGGGCCGAGCTCCCGAACTACTGGACCTACGCCCGGGACTTCGTCCTGAACGACCACATGTTCGAGCCGGTCAAGTCGTGGTCGCTGCCCGACCACCTCTACATGGTCTCGGCCTGGTCCGCCCGGTGCCGCAACCGCTCGCCGGACAGCTGCGTCAACGACATCGTCGGGCCGTACGAGAACCACCAGTTCGGCAAGGCCGTCCAGCAGGAGCTGGCCACCGGCCAGACGTCCATCGACCTGGCCTGGACGGACATCACCTGGCTGCTGTACACCCACCACGTCAGCTGGCGGTACTACGTGCAAAACGGCGCCCAGCCGGACTGCGGCGACGATTCGGCCGAGACCTGCGCCCCGGTCCGGCAGAACGCCCGGACGCCGGGGATCTGGAACCCGCTCCCCATGTTCGGGGACGTGCAGCACGACCATCAGGCGGGTAACATCCAGCCGCTCGGGTCCTACTTCAGCGCCGCCGCCGCAGGCCGGCTGCCTGCCGTGAGCTGGATCACTCCGTCCGCGCCGGACAGTGAGCACCCGCCGGCCAGCGTCCACCAGGGACAGGCCTACGTGACCTCAATCGTGAACGCGGCGATGAAAAGCCCGGACTGGACGTTGACCGCGATCTTCCTGTGCTGGGACGACTGGGGCGGCTTTTATGACCACGTCGTCCCGCCGCGAGTTGACCGGAATGGGTACGGGCTGCGCGTCCCGGCCATGGTCATCTCCCCGTACGCCCGGAAGGGATACGTTGACCACCAGACCCTCAGCAGCGATGCCTACCTGAAGTTCATCGAGGACGACTTCCTCGGCGGGGCCCGGCTGGACCCCAAGACGGACGGCCGCGCCGACCCCCGGCCCGACGTGCGCGAGAACTCGCCCGATCTCGGCACCATGACCGGGGACTTCAACTTCAGCCAGCCACCCCGGGCCCCGGTACTGCTGGCGACCAACCCGCCGACCGACTCCCCCACCATCCCGCCCTATTTCGCGGGCCAGCCTCCGTGCCTGGGGTGCACCATCCCGCCCCCGGCCGTGCCACGGCCTCCGCTCCGCTCGGGGGGACCGCATCCGGAGTCCGCGGCTGGGCGACCCGGCCACCGCTCAGCGCCCGCCCCAGCGGACCACCGAGCCAGCGGCGCCGGTGACGCGGTCGGCCCTGGCCTCATTCGCGCGGCACGGGCCGGGCCGGGTTGCGTAGATGGTCACCGCGTGGTCGGCGAAGACCTGCCGGTACCGGGCCTGGTCGGCATCGAATCCGGCCCGGTCGAATTCCTGGCTGTTGCCCCGGTAGAGCACCACATACCGGACGTCCTCACTGGTGATCGCCTCGGCCGCCACGCAGCTGTCCGGATGCTCGAGCACTTCCTGGGACTCGATCAGTGGCTTGCGCCCGGCCGGGGGCAGGGACCGGGTACCGGTGAGCGGGCCCGCGCCGTAGTACATCAGGCCGGCGTAACCGCCCATGGCCAGCGTCGCACGCTCCGTGATCCGGTCATTCATCCCGGTGGCCACGATCGTCCCGCCTGAGTTGTGCCGCCAGAGCCACTCCCCGGCCACCGCCGCTGAGTTGCTGACCAGCCGCTGGCTCGGACCTGACTCACTGCGGATCACATTGGCCGTGTACACGACGACCGCGATGGCGGCCGGCACGGCCACGCACGCGGCCAGCACGGCATCCGGGACCAGCCTGGCGCGCTGCCAGGCCGCCCACGCGGAACCGGCCAGCACGCCCAGGCTCACCGCGCCGGCCACCGACAGCGGGGCGCCCAGATCCCGCTCGAACCGCTGCGGGAACCCGTCCGCGGCCGTCCGGCTGCCGAGGTACATCAGCCCGCACCAGCCCAGCAGGGTCACCACCGCCAGGACCTGTGGCGGGCTGGGCCGGTGGCGCAGCACCAACGTCAGCAAGGCCAGCCCGAGCACGCCGAGCCAGACGATGGACGGAGTCAGCTCGGCAAGCACGTGCAAGGGCGGTGCGGGCGACTGACTGCCCAGCACCATGGAGACGGCGGCCGAGGACGCCGAGTGGTGCAGTACCGGCCAGCCCACCCCGTAGGCGTACCAGGCATAGCCGGTAGCCAGGAGCGTGAGCCCGACCAGCGCGAGCAGCACCAGCCGTGCTTCGGCGCGCCGCCCCACGTACCACAGGTACGGCAACGCGGTCACCGCGGCCAGCACGGCGAGCAGCGCCGTATACAGCGTCGTCACCGAGTGATACAGCACCGGGGACGCACCCAGGACCGCGGCCAGCCCGGCCGAGCGCGGTGACGGCGATTGATAGAGCGCGACCAGGGCGGCCACGCCCATCGTGATCAGGAAGTAGGCGCTGATCAGGTCCGGGTAGCGGCCATCCATCAAGCCGCCGTAGTCACCGCGCAGCACCAGGCCGGCCAGGGCGGCCGCGATGATCCCGTACCGCCAGCCCCACAGCCGGGTGGCCAGTGCGTAGGCGGCCAGCGCGGTAAGAACCAGCAGCGCCGGGGCCAGGACCGGATAGAGGGCCAGCGGGGGCAGCCCGGAGATCCTGGCCAGCACCGCGCTGATCGCCGGAAAGCCGGGCGGGTAGATCAGGTACGTCGGGTATGAGCCATGCGCCAGCACCTGCTCGGCCATCACCGCGTGCGAAAAATGATCAGTGCCCCGGATCCCCGGCCAGTCGTAGCGCAGCACCGGCTCATAGCCCCGGACCGCGGTGGCCGCGAGCACGACCGCCAGCGCCGGCCCCCGGAATCTGGTCGCCGCGGCCGGCGCATCTTGGGCATCGGCGCCGTGCTCAGGCTGAGCCGGCTTACCCCCGGTCCCGGCCAGCACCACGGCCAGCACCAGCAGCGCGAGGATGGTGAGCGCCAGCCAGCGGGGAGCCAGCCCGGGCCGCAGCACCGACACCAGCACCGCCAGGAACGCTACCGCCAGCAGAGCTAATGCACGAAGGTCCGTGATCGGCGCCGGGCGGGGCAGGACCGGCCCGGTCGTCCCGGCCGCGGCGCCTTTCCAGCGGACGGCCGCCACCCCGGACAGCAGGACGATGCCCGCCGACACGATGGCGATCCACAGCGTGAGCCCGCTGCGGGCCAGGTGCTCCAGCACCAGCGCCATGACCGGCACCGCCGCCAGCGACACCGCGCTGGAGTAGGCCAGCCGCTCGGCGAGCCCGCCGGCCGGGCGGAGCAGGACGGCCCAGAAGTATCCGGGCAGCGGTATCACGGCGATGGCCGCGCAGACCGCGCGAATGAGGTCGAAGACCATGGAGGCCGCCTACCGCTGACAGATCAGGCTATTCCGCCAGCTATCTGCGGAAACTTCTGAATACGAATAATCAGGGCAGCGTAGCGGATCAGCCTGGCGCAGGCCAGGCTGGTTGTGTCTGGCGTGTTACCGGCCTCAGTCCCGGTACCGGTCAGTTTTCCGGATGGCGGCGGGCTGTGACCGCGGTCGCGCCCCGGGCGCCCAGCTGGCGCGCCCGCCCGCGCAGGCGCTCGGCCTGGCCGCGCAGCCGGTCGGCCCGGCGGTCGGCCATGACCTGGCGCACCACGTTGCGGCCCGGGATCCCGGTGACCCCGCCGCCGCCGTGGGTGGCCGACCCCGCCTGATACAGCCCCGGCACCGGGGTGCGCAGGTCCGCGTAGCCGGCCGCTGGCCGGGCGTGGAACATCTGCCCCAGGCTGAGCTCGCCGTGGAAGATGTTCCCGCCGATCAGGCCGTACTCTTCCTGCATCTGGTGCGGACCGATCACCTGCCGGTGCAGCACCGAGCTGGTGAACCCGGGCGCGACCTGCTCCATCCGGGCGATGACCCGGTCGGCGTAGGCGTCCAGCTCCGCGTCGTGCGGCTCGGCGGCCCAGCCGTGCGGCACCCACTGGGTGAACATCGACATGACGTGCTTCCCGGGCGGGGCGAGCGAGTCGTCGAACACGCTGGGGATGCAGATATCCGCGAACGGCTTGTCCGACGGCCCGCCTGCGACCGCCTGCTGGAACGCGGTCTCGATGTCATCCAGGCTCTCGGCCAGCACGATGGTGCCGCCGTGGATTTGCGGGTCAGGCTCGGGGTGGCTGGCGAACACCGGCAGCCGGTCCAGGGCCAGGTTGATCTTGACGGTGCCGCTGCGGGTCTGCCAGCGCCGGATGTCGGCGACGAAGTCGCCGGGCAGCATCGCCGGGTCGAGCAGCCGCAGGAACGAGATCTGCGGGTGGGCCGTGGTGATGACCATGCCCGCGTCGATCTCCTCGCCGCTGGCCAGCGTCACCCCGGCCACCCGCCCGTCGCGGGTGCGGATCTCACCGACGGGCGCCCCGGTGCGGATCTCGGCCCCGAACGACCGGGCCGCCGCGGCCAGCGCGCCGGTCACCCCGCCCATCCCGCCGCGCGGGAATCCCCACGCGCCGGCCTGCCCGTCCACCCCGCCGATGTGGTGGTGCAGCATCACGTACGCGGTGCCGGCCGAGCGCGGCCCGGCCCAGGTGCCGATCACCCCGGACACCGAGAGCAGGCCGAGCATGGCGTCGCTCTCGAAGTACTCCTCGATCAGGTCGGCGATGCTGCCGGTGAGCAGCCGGGTGACGTCCACCACGCCCCGCTCGTCCAGCCCGCGCAGGTGACGGAGCAGCAGTCCCTGCCGCCACAGGTCCAGGGGCCGCCGGGAGCCGAGCCGGGGGGGCACCTCATCGAGCAGGGGGCCGAGGACCCGGCCGAGGGCAGCCAGGTGGGCCTCGTACCGGGGATAGGCGTCCGCGTCCGCCGCGGAGAACCTGGCGATCTCGGCGTGCCGCCGGGCCGGGTCGTCGGGCAGCCGCAGGTAGCGGCCGTCGGCGCGGGGGGCGAAGTACGGTCCCTGCGGGAACACGTGGTAGCCGTGCCGGGCCAGGCCCAGGTCGGTGACGAGGTCCGGGGGGAGCAGCGAGACCACGTAGGACAGCGAGGTCACGGTGTAGTCCGGGCCGAACGGGTGCTCGCTGACCGCCGCGCCGCCGACTACCGGCCGCCGCTCGCAGACCTCCACGTCCAGGCCGCTCTTGGCCAGGTAAGCGGCGGCCACCAGCCCGTTGTGCCCACCCCCGATTACCACCACGTCCCGGCTCGTCGTCACCAGTCCGATCCCTCCAGTCGCTGATCAGGACCCCTGCCACCGGCCAGGGCGTCTGGAAACGGGTTTATCACGGTTAGCCGGGCTGGTAGCACCGGCGGACCGGCTGCGGAATGATGGGCAGGCCCGGCCCGTGCGCGGACCCGGGCCGGTCCGGCCGGCACCACCGGGAGGGGCGGGCGTTGCTGCTCATCTGGGGACTTCGGGTCTTTTACCACACGGTCAGCCAGGGCACGTTCCACTGCCGCACCTGCGGCGGCGACCGGCAGTACCGGCTCCGGGCCGGGCGCCGCTTCTTCACCCTGTTCTTCATCCCGATCATCCCGCTGAACAAGACGGGCGAGCACGTGCAGTGCATGACGTGCAAGACCCGCTATGTCACCGGCGTCCTGACCCTGCCGACCGCCACCCAGATGCAGGCCGCGCTGCCGGCGGGCCTGCGGGCGGCCGCCGCCGCCATGCTGCAGGCCGGCGATCGGGGCAGCGCCGCCGCCCGGCAGCGGGCCGTGGCCGCCATCCGGGGGGCCGGCGCCCCGGGCTATACCGATGCGGACCTGGACGCCGACGGCGCGCAGCCGGCCCAGGCGGTCCGCAGCGCGCTCGGCGAGGTCGCCCGGCAGCTCACCCCGGACGCCAAGGAGTGGTTCCTGGCCGAGATCGTGCGGGTCGGGATGGCCGACGGGCCGCTCACGGACTGCGAACGGCGGATCGCCGAGATGGTAGCCGCGGACCTGGGCATGACCCAGGCGCAGGCGGTCGGCGTCGTGACCATGGCCGAGCGGGCCGCGCAGCAGAACTGAGTTCCCGGGCACGTCAGATCCCGTCCAGGCGGCCGGCCACGTACCGGCCGACGTCCGCGCTGGGCTGCTCCATCGGCGCCAGGTAGCCGACGGAGAACCGGCGCGAGCCCATGCCGTCCTGGACCTGCTCGCAGATGGACCAGTCCTGACGGTTGACCAGGTCCCAGAAGCCGACCGCGTCGGAGGGGTCGAAATCCGGGCGGGCCAGCTCGGACGGGTGGAACAGGAAGTCGCAGAGCACGGTGGTCTGCCCGGCTGAGCGGGGCCACACGGTGAACGCGGCCACGTGGTCCGCGGACAGGCTGAGCATGAGGTTGGGCAGGACCAGCTCGCCGAAGTGCCGGGTCCGCTCCGCCTCGGACAGGCCCGGAAACGGCGCGCGGCGCGTCGTCCCGGTCACGGTGAACGTGGTCGCGCCGGCCCGGTGCGGGATCCCGGCCTCCCAGTCGAGGTCGCCGCCGCCGCTGCGGTACGCCGGCACCAGGTCGCACAGCTCCGGGTGGACCGGCCCGCAGTGGTAGCACTCGTTGTAGTTCTCCAGGATGACCTTCCAGTTGGCGGCCACGTCGTAGCGCAGCCGGGCCCCGGTGCGCAGATCCGCCAGCGGGTACCTGGCCACCCGGGCGGGGATTTCCCCCAGCATGACCTCGAGCGGGTCCGCCGGATCCGGGCCCGCGGGCGGCTCGAGCCGGGCGAACACGAACCCGGCCCAGGTGGCCACGGCAACGCGGTGCAGCGACAGCGCGGCCCGGTGCTCGCGCAGGCCGGGCAGGAACGGCGCGGCGCGCAGCGTCCCGTCCAGCGCGTACGTCCAGCCGTGGTAGGGGCAGCGGATGCGGCCGGGGAAGCGGCCGGTGGGTGCGGGATCACACGAGGGCAGGCCCCCGGCCGGGGGCACCAACCGCGAGCCCCGGTGCCGGCACAGGTTGTAGTGGCCGGCCAGGCCGCCCCCGTCGGTCCGGGTCACGATGATGTTCTCTCCGCACACGTCCGCGGTCAGGTAGCGGCCCGGCTCGGTGAGGCCGTCGGCGCGGCCGACGCAGAACCAGCCGGGCAGCAGCACCCGGTCCCGTTCGCGGGCGAACTCGGCCTCGCTGGTGTAGCTGCGGCCGGGCAGGCTGCGCTCCAGCGGGACGCCGGTGCCCGCCGGAGGCCACGCCTGATCCGGGCCGGGCAACGGCGCGGCACCCGCTGGCGTGCTCGTCACGGGATCGCCTCCGTCAGTCGTCCGAGTAGGGGCAGGGCGGCTGGACCAGCTGCCCCTCGGCGAACCGGCCCGGCCGGAACGGGGTGATGTCCACGACCCCCGGCGGCCGCTGCGAGCCCGGTCCGCTGGTCACGAGCGTGGCGACCGCCTCGCCCACCGCCGGGGAGATCTTGAAGCCGGTGCCGGAGAACCCGGCCGCCAGCACGAGCCCGGACAGGCCGGGCAGCTCGCCGAGCATGGGCCGTCCGTCCGGGGTCATGTCGTACACGCCGGTGACGCCGCGGACGATCCCCGCGTCGGCCAGCGCCGGCACCCGCCGGGCCGCCGCCCCGGCCAGTTCCGCCAGCCCCCCCGCCCAGTCCCCGCCACCGCCACCGCCACCGCCACCGCCACCGCCACCGCCACCGCCACCCCCCCATGATCGTGGTGCTTTGTGCCCCGCCGGCGGGGCACAACCCACCACGTTGAGCTTGATCCTGGCCCGGGACCGCCACGGTGTCCGGGGCGACGCCGCGGGGGCCGGTGAAGCTGCCCACCAGCGTCATGCGGCCGCCCGCCTCGGGCCGGAAGTAGCTCTGGGTGGTCGAGTCGATGCAGGCCACGGGGGTGCCCTGGCCCGGCGCGTGGCTGAGCACCGCGACCTGGTGGAACTCGGTCTCGATCGGCAGGTCCACGCCGATGCTGGCCAGCAGGGCCGGGGACCACACCCCGGCCGCGGCCACCACGACCCCGGCGTACTCCCGGCCGTCCGCGGTCTCGATGCCGGTCACCCGGTCACCGTCGCGCAGCAGCGCCCGGACCGGCGTGTGCGGCCGGTAGCGCACCCCCCGCTCCCGGGCCGCGGCCAGCAGGTCCCCGGCGACCAGCGCGCCGTCCCCGTAACCGCCGTCCGGCTCCCAGGCCACCTCGGACAGGTCATCGGTGCGGAACCCGGGCGCGAGCGCGGCGAAGTCACCGGCCGCCAGCACCTCGGCGCGGGCCCCGCAGTCCCGCTGCATGGCCACGTTGGCCCGGAGCGCGTCCTCCTCGCCGGGCAGGACGAGGCGGGCGAATCCGGTGCGCCGGACGAAAGGCGGGCGGCCGGTCAGCCCGGCCCAGTCGCCGAACATCCGGTCGCTGCGCACGGCCAGTTCGACCTCGGGGCGGAACGTGTAGTGCATCCGGATCATCGCGGAGGACCGGCTGCTCATCCCCGACCCGGCCGTGCCGCGGTCCACGACCAGCACGTCGCCGGCCCCGAGGCGGCTGAGGTGGAACGCGGTTGACGCGCCGGCCACTCCGGCCCCGACTACGATGACGTCGGCGCTCACGCGGCCGCCCTCCGTCCGGATTTCCGGTCCCGGCGCAGGTCGGCCACCACGCGGTGCGCCGCGTTGTAGCCGGGGGCCCCGGTAACGCCGCCGCCCGGGTGGGCGCCGGCGCCGCACAGGTACAGGCCGCGGACCGGGGTGGCGTACCGGGCCCACCCGGGGACCGGCCGCATGTGGAACAGCTGGCCGGGCTGGATGTCGCCATGGAAGATGTTGCCCTCGGTCAGCCCGTACGTGCGCTCCAGGTCCAGTGGGGTGAGTACCTGCCGGGCCAGCACGGCGCCGGGCACGTTGGGGGCGAACTGCCCGATCCGGGCCAGGACCCGGTCGCCGAGCTCGTCCCGGCGGCTGTCCCAGGTCCCCTCGGCCAGCTGGTACGGCACGTACTGCACGAAGCAGGTCATGATGTGCCGGCCTGCCGGCGCCAGCGAGGGATCCACGGCGGACGCCACCACGCAGTCCACGAACAGCTCCTCGGCGCCGGCCAGCTCACCGCGCTTGGCCCCGTCGTAGCAGGCGTCGGCCACGGCAAGGTCGGGCGGCAGGGTGAACAGCGCCCGCTGGCCCGGGCCCGCGTCGGCGGGCATGCCGCGGACCTGCGGCTCGGCGTCCAGCACCAGGTTGACCTTGGCGCACGGGCCGTCCATGGTGATCCCGGCCACCGCGGCCCGGAAGTCCCCGGGCAGGCCGGCCTGGTCCACCAGGTGCAGGAAGGTCCGCTTGGGGTCGGCCCCGGACAGCACCACCCGGGCGGTCAGCTCCTCGCCACTGGCCAGCGTGACCCCCTGGGCCCGGCCTCCGGCCACCTGGATCCGGGCCACCGGCGTCCCGGTCCGGATCCGCATGCCGTGCGCCTGCCCGGCCGCGGCGATCGCGTCGCTGATCGCGCCCATGCCGCCCATCACGTGGCCGAAGAACCCCTGGACCGCGTCGTCGCCGCCGGTAAGGAGGTGGAAGAGCAGCCCGATCAGCGTGCCCGGCTGGTAGGGGCCGCCGTGCTTGCCGTACAGGTTGTTGGCCAGCAGGAGCGCCTTGGCCTGCCGGGACTCGAACCGCTCGTCGATGAACTGGCCGAGGCTGCCGGTCAGCATCCGGGTCAGGCCCTCCACGTCCGTGCCCCGCAGCCCGCGCAGGTGCCGGCCGACCCGCAGCGCCTCGCTCGCCCGGCGCAGGCCGGTGGCCCGGGTGTCCGGCGGCAGCTCCATGAACAGCGGCTGCAGCCGGGCGGCCAGCCGGCGCAGCTCGTCGTGCACCTCGCCGAACGCGCGCGCGTCGGACGGGGAGTACCGGGCGATCCCGGCCGCGGTCCGCTCCGGGTCGTTCCAGTCGGCGACCACCTCGCCGTCGTCCAGCGCCACCTGGAGGGCCGGCTCGCAGGGCACCATGCGCAGCCCGTGCGCCCCCAGGTCCAGCGCCCGGATCACCTCGGGCCGGAGCATGCTCGCGATGTAGGAGGTGGTCGAGGCGCGGCAGCCGGGCGCGATCTCCTCGGTGACGCAGCATCCCCCGGCCGCCTCGCGGGCCTCGACCACCAGCGTGGCCAGGCCCGCACGGGCGAGCAGGGCACCGGCGGTCAGGCCGTTGTGACCGGCCCCGACCACGATGACGTCCCAGCCCGGTGTGGCAGTCATGCGATAAGCCCGTTTTCTGACTAAAGGTCATTTAAGCGGTCTCAGCTGAGCTGAGTATGGTTAGCTTGGCCCCGGAATGTCAACGAACTGGGACAATCACCGGCAGGTCGCTATATGACTACTGGTCAGGGAATGGCTGTCCGGCGCGCACCGGAGCGGCAGCGCGCGCGGCGGGAGCGGATCCTCCAGGTGGCCATGGAGCACTTCGCCCGAAGCGGCTACGAGGAGGCGCGCGCCGAGGAGATCGCCGCCGACGCGGGGGTGTCCAAGGGCGCGGTGTTCGGCTACTTCGAGACCAAGGCCGGCCTGTTCCTGGCCGCCTACCAGGCCGCGGCCCGGTCGTTCCCGGCCTACCTGGACGCGCCGCCCGAGGTCCGCGCCGAGGGCTTCTTCGCGATCCTGCGGTACTGGGTCGGCCGCACCCCGCACCTCGTTCACGAGGACTGGATCCCGTACCGGGTCACGCTGATCGGCAACTACTGCGCGGGACTGCAGCTACGCCGCGAGATCACCCAGTTCCTGGCCCGCGAGGACCCGTACGGGACGCGGGCGTTCGTCCGGTTCGGCATCGACCGCGGTGAGGTGCGCCGGGACATCGACCCGCTGATGATCGTCTCCATGGTCGACTGGCTGACCGACCGGGTCCAGGACGCGATGGTCACCGAGGAGCTCGACCCGGGCCTGTTCGGGTCGCGAACCCAGCCGCCGGACGAGCGGGACCGGCGGGTGGGCGAGTTCATCGAGTTGCTGCGCAGCGCGGTGGCCGCGCGATGATCGTGCGCCCGGCGGGCATTCCCATGCCGGACGGGGCCGAACTGGCCGCCACGCTGTACCTGCCCGGCGACGCGGACACTGCGCCGGTCCCGGCGCTGCTGGAGTACCTGCCGTACCGCAAGGACGACGCGATGCTGGCCCGCGACCACGACCTGTACGCGTACCTGGCCCGGTCCGGCTACGCCGGGGCGAGGGTGGACATCCGCGGCACCGGGCGCAGCGGCGGGACGCTGCCCGCAGGCGAGTACACCGAGACCGAGCAGCGGGACGCGGAGACGGTCATCGCCTGGCTGGCCAGCCAGCCGTGGTGCACCGGCGCGGTCGGCATGTGGGGCATCTCGTGGGGCGGCTTCAACGCGATCCAGGTCGCGCTGCGGCAGCCGCCGGCACTGAAGGCGATCCTGGCCGTGGACGCCTCCGATGACCTGTTCCACGACGACGTGCACTACATCGACGGGCTGCCGCACCTCGACGAGTACGCGCTGATGATCGACCACCTGACCATGCTGCCCCCGGCGCCGGAGTTCCCGCTCGACGACGAGGTGCTGGCCCGGATGGACACCGAGCCGTGGCTGATCAGCTTCCTGGCCCAGGCCCAGGACGGGCCGTTCTGGCGGCGCGCGTCGCTGCGGCCGGACTACGGGCGGCTCACCGTGCCCGCCTACCTGATCGGCGGCTGGTACGACGGGTACCGGGACTCGGTGCCGCGGATGCTCGCGCACGTGCCGGCCCCGGTCAAGGTGCTGATCGGCCCGTGGAACCACGCCTTCCCGCACAACGCGGTGCCCGGCCCGGCCATCGAGTGGCGTGCGGACGCGGTCCGCTGGTGGGACCACTGGCTCAAGGGCGCCGGCAACGGGATCATGTCCGAGCCGCCGGTCACCGTGTACGTGCGGCACTGGCATCCGCCGGACGTGGATCTGACCGAGATCCCCGGGCGCTGGCGGCGGGAGAGCGCGCTGCCGCCGGGGCGGGCCGAGTTCCGGACCTGGTTCTGCGGGCCGGAGGGGTCACTGTCAGCGTCGCCTCCGGCCGCGTCTACCCGGTGGCTGCGGTACGTGCCGTCGGCCGGGATCGCCGCGGGCCACTGGTGGGGTGAGCTCACCGCCGACCAGCGGGACGCGGACGCCTGGAGCCTCACGTTCGACTCCGCGCCGCTGGACGCGGACACCGAGATCCTGGGCTTCCCCCGGGTCGAGCTGTGCGGGAGCGCGGATGCCGCGCCGCTGCACTGGTTCGCGCGGCTGAGCGACGTCGCACCGGACGGAACCGTCACGCTGGTCACCGGGGCCGGACGGGCCGGGGTACCGGATCCGCTGCGCGATCCGCCCGGGCCTGCCGCGGAGGGCCCGGCTACGGAGGGGGCGCTGCCGCTGGAGCTGCACGTCACGTCCTGGGTGTTCCCGCGCGGGCACCGCATCCGGCTGTCGGTGTCCAACGCCATGTGGCCGATGATCTGGCCGACGCCGTCTCCGGCTACGGCGGAGCTGCGGCTCGGGCCGGCCGGGACGCGCCTGGTGCTGCCCGTGATCCCCGCCGCGGACCCCCCGTCCCCGGAGGCGGGGGTCCCGGAGACCCGGTTTGCAGAGCCTGAGTTCCCGGAGCCCGGGCCGGAGGAGCTCCCGGAGGGGGTCCGGCACTGGGGCGAGATCCTGCCGGTGCGCTGGACCGTGCACCGCGACGAGGCGGGCACGGTGAGCGTGTCCTGGCGGGGCACCTCGGGGTCGGAGTTCCCGTGGGGCCGGGTCGTGGACGAGGAGTACCTGCGCTACGAGGTGCACGACGACCAGCCCGCGCAGGCCTCCGCGCACGGCGAGGCCCGGACCGAGGTCCACCTGGACGGGCGGCTGCTGGTCACGTCGTCCACCCTGGACCTGGACGGCGACGAGACCTCCCTGCACTACCGCTTCCGCCGCGAACTCCGCTGCGACGGCCGCGTCGTCCGCGAGCGCAGCTGGGACCGCCGCTTCCCCCGCAACCCCTGGTAACCGTTTCGCGCAGGGGCTCAGAGAAGGGCCGTCTGCCTCGACGGCGCTGCGACGGGCGGTCCCAGCGGCTGGGCCCGCCACACCCACGTCCTGTATGACCAGTAGCGGAAGAGCGTCGCCAGCGTGATGCCGCCCACCAGGGCGACGTTGTAGGCCAGCTTGCCGTGCAGGCCCAGCAGGTACGTGCCCAGCCAGAGGCAGGCCAGCTGGATGACCAGCCCCACGGCGTTGAGCAGGAAGAACAGGACGCCCTCGCGCCGTACGCCGCTGCGCTGGCGGTCCCGGAACGTCCAGTAGCGGTTGCCCGCGTAGGAGACGGCCATGGCCACGACTGTGGCGATCACGTTGGCGGTCAGCGGGCCCTGGCCGGCCCGGAAGTGCAGCAGGTTCGTGCCCGCACCGGTGACCATGAAGGCGAGCACGCCGACGACGCCGAACTTGCCCAGCTCGCAGGCGAGCAGCCGGAACCTGGCGTACAGCGCGGAAACGAGACTCACACTGCCGAGCGTAAGCGCCCGTTCCGCGGAAACCAGGCGCACACCCACCGCGATAATCACACCGTAATCACCCCGCGCCCCGGTGATCGTGTTCCTGGGCGCAGTGGCCCGGCCCGAACCCCTGGCCGGCCCGGGCGCGTGGCGATCATGACGGCCGGTCCCGGGTCACCAGTTGGAGGCCTGCCACTCGCCCATGGCAAAATCAGCCAGGTGCAGATCGGGATGCTCGGATCCCTCGAGGTTCGCACGGACGCCGGCGTCCTCGCCGACGTGCCGGGCGCCCGGTTGCGCGGGCTGTTGATCGCCCTCGCGCTCGAACCAGGTCACGCAGTCCCGAAGGCGACGCTCATCGACTGGATTTGGGGTGAGCGCCCGCCCTCCGACGCGGCGAATGCCTTGCAGCGCCTGGTTTCCCGGCTGCGGAAGGCGCTGCCGGAAGGGCTGGTCGAGGGGCAGACGGACGGCTACCGGCTGAGGCTGGAACCCGGCGCGGTCGACGCGGTGCGGTTCGAACGCCTCGTCGCCCAGGCCCGCAATGACGAGGATCCGCGGCGGGTACGGCTGCTGCGCGAGGCCCTCGCCTTGTGGCGCGGTGCGGCCATGCAGGACGTCGGCTTGGAGGATAGTGCAGCGTTCGACGCGGCGGTCACCCGGCTCGAGGGACTGCGCCTGACCGCCATGGAGGATCGGTTCGATGCGGAGATCAGCCTCGGCCACGGTGTGGAGCTGGTCACGGAACTGACCGACCTGGTGGCCGCGCATCCGGTGCGAGAACGGCTCGTCGCGGCGCTGATGCGTGCCCTCGTCGCGACCGGTCGCGACACCGAGGCGCTGCTCGTGTACCAGCGCACGAGAGAAGCCCTGGCCGACGCGCTGGGTGTCGACCCCTCACCGGAGCTGTCCGCATTGCACGTCGCGCTGCTGCGCGGCGAGCTGGGACGGCGGGAGGAAAACCGGAAGACCAACTTGCGCGCCGAGCTGACCACCTTCGTCGGCAAGGACGCTGACGTCGCCGCGGTCCGCGAACTCATCGCCGACCATCGGCTCACCACCGTGATCGGGCCGGGCGGCTCGGGGAAGACCAGGCTGGCCACGGAAACCGCGCGGACGCTGCTCGGCGGCCTGCCGGACGGGGCCTGGCTGGTGGAACTGGCGTCGATCGGCGCGGGGGGTGACGTGGCGCAATCGGCGCTCGCCGCGTTCGGGCTGCGGGATGCGCTGCTCGGCGGCGCATCGAACGCGGAACCGGTGGACCGCCTCATCGCCGCGATCCGCGAGCGGGAGGCGCTGCTGATTCTGGACAACTGTGAGCACGTGATCGAGTCGGCGGCGGCGTTCGCCCACCGGGTGCTCGGGGAGTGCCAGCGGCTGCGGATCCTGGCGACGAGCAGGGAACCGCTCGGCATCACCGGTGAGGCGCTGTGGCTGGTCGAGCCGCTGTCCTTGCCGGAGGGGGACGCCGGTCCCGGCGAGATCGAGTCGTCTCCAGCCGTCCAGTTGCTGCGGGACCGGGCGGGCGCGGTGCGCAGGGATCTCGCGGTCGACGCCCACACGTCGTCGACGATGGTGCGCGTCTGCCGGGCGCTGGACGGGATGCCGCTGGCGATCGAATTGGCCGCGGCCCGGTTGCGCACCATGTCCCTCGATCAGCTCGCCAACCGTCTCGACGACCGGTTCCGCCTGCTGACCAGCGGCAGCCGTACCGCGTTGCCGCGGCACAAGACGCTGCGCGCCGTGGTCGACTGGAGCTGGGAGCTGCTCACCGAGGCCGAGCGGATGGTCCTGCGCAGGCTCGCGGTGTTCTCGGGCGGGGCGAGCCTGGACGCGGCCGAGCGGGTCTGCGCCGGCGATGCGGTCGGGCCGCAGCAGGTGCTCGAGTTGCTCACCGCGCTGGCCGAGAAATCGCTGCTGCTCGCCGAGGGGGACAGCGCACCGCGCTACCGGATGCTCGGCACGATCAAGGAGTACGCCGCGCACCGGCTCGCGGAGGCGGGGGAATCGGACCGGGCGCGCCATGCGCATCTCGCCTACTTCACCGAACTCAGCGAGACCGCGGAGCGGCATCTTCGCCGCGCCGAGCAATTGGAATGGCTCGGCACGCTCGAGGCCGAGCACGACAACATCGGTTCTGCGATGCGTGGTGCGCTCGCGGCCGGCGAGGCGCACGCGGCGATGCGGCTCGCGGCCGCCGCCGGATACTACTGGTGGCTCGGCGGCCACAAGGCCGAGGGCATCGAGCTGATCACCGCGGCCACCAACACGCCCGGCGAGGTGAGCGATGAGATCCGGGCCACGGTGTACGCGCTGGTCGTGCTGTTCATGACCGACGGTCTGGGTGACCAGTACCAGGCGGAGGAGTGGATCCACCAGGCATACCGGTTCAGCCAGCGCAGTCAGCGCCGCGACCCGCGGCTGGCGTTCATCGGCCCGCTGGAACGCATGCTGCAGGCGCCGCACGCGTTTCTGCCCGCGTTCGAACCGCTGCTCACCGACGACGACCCGTGGGTACGCGCACTGGCCCGGCTGCACCTCGGCAAGATGCGGATCATGCTTGGCCAGGGCGGACGGGATGCGGACGCGTTTCTCGAGATGGCGCTCGCCGAGTTTCGGGCCCTCGGCGAGCGGTGGGGAATTTCGTTCGCCCTGACCGAGCTGGCGGACCGGATCGCCACCCGCGGCGAGTTCGCCGCTGCGTGCGAGCACTACGAACAGGCGATCGCGGTCGTCACCGAAGTCGGTGCTTTCGAGGATGTCATGCGGATGCAGTCGCGGCAGGCTCAGCTGTACTGGCTGCTCGGCGATGAGGACTCCAGCGCGGCTGCCCTAGCCGAAGCGCAACGGTACGCGGAACGGGTTACCTGGCCGGATGCGCTGGCCGAGCTGGCCCTGTCGAAGGCGAGACTCGCGCGCTGGAGCGGCAACGCCGAGGAGGCGCGCACGCAGCTCGGCATCGCGACATCCATGCTGGGCGACGAAGCGGAGTGGGCGAGCATCCGCGCGGTGACACACGACCTGCTCGGCTACCTCGCCGACGACCCCGGCGAGGCCCGGGCGCACCGCGCAGCGGCCTGCCAGGCGGCGTCCGAGGCGGGGCATGCGCCCCTGATCGCGCAGGTACTCGTCGGGGTCGCGGACCTGGCGCTGCGAGGCGAACGGTACGAGCAGGCCGCGCGGCTGCTCGCGGCGAGTGCGAGCGTGCGCGGACTGCCGGATCGGTCGCAACCGGATGTGGCCCGCATCGACCAGGCCACACGGCGTCGCCTCGGTGAAGCGCGGTTCGCCGAGGCGACGCAGGAGGGGGCGCAGGCGGGCTGGCGTGAGCTGGTCGAGGCTACGCTCGCCTGCTGAACGTGGCCCGCGGGGCGCGGACCATGACCGTGCCGTCCGACGGGTCAGATCCTTCCTGCGGCGGGACGGAGTTGCGCACCGAGCCTCGCTTGCTGTTGGTGTCCACCCGGGCCGCGCTGCCCTCGCCGATGCCGACCTCGATGTTTCCTGAGCGGCTCAGCAGCTCCGCCTGACCGCGTGTCAGCCGGCCGATCCGAATGGCGCCGCTGCCTGTTTCGGCGGTGACACTGCCGTCGGCGCGGTCGATGTCGAAACCGCCGCGGCCACTGCTGAGCTCGAGGTCGGCCGAGGCGGGGCCGATCCAGGTCTGCCCACCCGAGCCCGAGAGCTTGACGGTGTCCCCGACCTCGGTGATCCGCAGCGCGCACGCCGCACCGTCGATGCTGGCGCGCTCGGCGATGTGGCCGATCGTGACCTCGCCGGCCGCGATGTTGGCCTGCAGCGCGCTGATGCGATCGAGCTGGACCCGGCCCGACGCCATGTGCAGCTCGCATTCGCCAAATGAGCCGTCAGCGTGAACATCCGAGTGCGACAGGTACGCGACCAGGCTGGAGCCTGCGGGCAGGTCGATCGTGATGGCGACCGAACCGTTCTTGTCCGCGGAGACGGTCGTTTTGACCGATAGCTGGCCGCCGGCGAAGTCGACCTTGGTCTTGCTGGCCACCTTGACATCCGACTGGCACGCCTGGTCGATGGGCTCGACCAGCACCACGGTGTCGGTCCGGTCGCTCGCGGTGACCCGCACCTGAGCACCGGCGACGACAACCGTGGCGGCGATGGGGCCTGGCGTGGCGAATGCAGGCATGACGGCTCCTGGTGGCTCGTACTTGATCTGCTGATGGGTGTCCCGGCAGGCCATCGCCCGGGAGCTCACGCGCGCCTCTTGAATGTGGCGAGTGCCCACAGGTAGCCGACGAGGGCGATCCCGGCGCACCAGGCGAGCGCGGCGGCGGCGTAGCCGCCTGACGGGGTGCCGGCGAGCAATCCGCGCACCGATTCGATAATCGGCGTGAAGGGCTGATACTCCGCGAATTGCCGGACACCCTGTCCCATCTGCGCGGCCGGCACGATCGCGCTGCTCACGAACGGCAGCAGGATCAGCGGCACGACGGTAAGGCCGGCGGATTCCGGAGTTTTCGCAAACATTCCCAGAGCGACCGTGAGCCAGGCGGCCGCGAAAGCTGCCGCCGCGATGATACCGATCGCGCTGAGCCATTCGAGGAGGGTCGCAGGCGACCGGAACCCGAGCGCGAAGGCCATTCCGATGATGGCCGCAACGGCTATCGCACTGCCCAGCATCGTGGCCGCGACGTGACCGGTCATGACGGCACCGCGGGAGACATTCATGACCTTGAACCGGTTGATGATGCCCTTCGTCATGTCGGAATTCACGGATACCGCGGTGGCGGACAGCCCGTAGGCGATGGCCAGCAGGATCAGGCCTGGTGTTGCGTATTCGATGTAGTGCTCGCCGACATTGAATGCGTTGCCGAGCACGTACACGAACATCAGCATGATCACGACCGGCATCAAAGCCCCGTTGAATATCGTGACCGGATTCCGGAGGATGTGCTTGAAGTTGCGGCGCAGCATGATCCGCGAATCGGTCAGCGCTGCTGAAGTGGTGCTCATCGTGCGATCGCCTCCGTGCTTGCGTGACTGGTCAGGGCAAGGAAAACGTCATCGAGGTCCGGCGTGTGCACGGAGAACTCCTCAACGTCGATCGAATGCTCGTCGAGCCGGTCCAGCAGAGCCCGCAACGATTTCGCCCGGCCATCGCCGGGAACCCGCAGGGCCAGGTCCTCAGCGTCCCGCGTGGAGCCGGTCAGGACCCGCGCCGCCGCGTCGAGTTCGCCGACGTCGGTGAACTGGAGCCGGACGTGGCTGCCGGGAATCTGGCGCTTGAGTTCGCCGGGAGTGCCCTGGGCAACCAGGTGGCCCCGGTCGAGCACCGCGATCCGGTCGGCGAGCTGATCGGCTTCCTCGAGATTCTGGGTGGTAAGGAAAACGGTCACGCCGTCGGCCACCAATTCGCGGACGATGTTCCACATCGTGCGACGGCTGCGCGGATCCAGCCCCGTCGTCGGCTCGTCCAGGAAAATGATCTGCGGCCTGGTGACCAGCGTCATCGCCAGATCCAGCTTCCGGCGCATACCGCCGGAATAGGTCGCCGCCATCTTCTGCGCCGACTCCGCCAGATCGAACCGTTCCAGCAGCGAGGTGACCACCCGGCGGCCCTCGCCGGCCCGCAGATGGTGCAGATCCGCTATCAACTGGAGGTTCTCTTCCCCCGTCAGCAGATCGTCCACCGCCGCGAACTGACCGGTGACCCCGATTACCGCGCGCACCGCCTTGGTCTCGGCCGCAACATCATGCCCGGCAACGCGTACCGTCCCACCGTCGGCCTTCATCAACGTGGTCAGCACGTTCACCGTCGTCGTCTTGCCCGCCCCGTTCGGGCCGAGCAGGGAAAAGACCGTGCCCGCAGGAACATCTAGATCGATGCCATCGAGGACGATCTTGTCCCCGTACGCCTTTCGCAGCCCTGAGACTGCAATCGCTGAAGTTCTCATGTGCCCACTATCGGCATCCGGCCTGACACCCGCCTGACACGCCTCTGACACGACCGCTGACCCGGCGGTTCTGCCTCGTTGCGCCAGTGAAGGACACTGCGCGGCCTGCTGGTGACGGCCTGATCGGCCGGCGCCCGCCGGTCACCGCGCTCGCGGCGCAGGGCGGATCAGTTCACGCATCTCACCGGGATCGGCCGTGGCCATGACTGGATCGCGCCGACACCAAAGGCCCGGTCCGCGATCCTGGTCAAGGGCGTCCCAGGCTCGCCGGGCGGGAGCTAATTCTCATCCGGGGCAGCGGGCGTGGTTCCACCCGGCCTGGCGTATCGCTCACATGCAGCTTTTACGCAGGCCGGTGTCCGCCGGGTTGATGGCGCGGCGGGGTGAGCCGGCGCGCGGCCAGCTCCCCGGAAGGGCGGACCCGGGGGCGCCGCGGCAGCGGGCCGGGTCTGGTCCGGATGACTCAGAACAGGACGTACAGCTTGCGGATGGTGTCGTGGATCTGCCAGGTGCCGGCCCAGCCGACCGGGAACACGGCGCTGTCGCCGGCGCCGATGTCCTGCGGCTCCCCGCCGTCCGGGGTCACCGTCATCCGGCCGCTGACGATGTGGATGGCCTCGTTGGTCTCCAGCTTCCAGTAGGACGGGCCCGGGGTGCACTCCCAGACGCCCACCTCCAGGTCGCCGTCGGCCCAGGTCGTGGTGCCCGACGTCTGCATGGGATCGCCGGTGGCCTCGGCCAGGGGACCCCAGTCCTCGAGTTCGCCGTGCAGCGCGGCGGCGGACAGGAAGGGGGTTACCGCGGTGGTGTCGGTCATGGTGTGACTCGGTCCTCTCAGTGGTTCCGTGTTCGTGGTTCCAGGCTCCGTGCTTCCCGGGGCTCCGTGCTTCCCGGGGACTCTGGGTACGTTCAGGCTGACTGCGGGAACGGCAGTGCGATCGGGTCGGTGGGGACCTTGCTGCGGCCCTGCTCGTCGAACCGGTCCAGGCCGAGGCCCGCGGTGTCCACCACCGCGGAGAAACCGTTCTGGGTCAGGTCCGCCGCGGCCCGCGCCACGCCGGGGCCCCACATCATGCCGGCCCCGCCCGGCGCGGCCACGGTCACCCCGGGCAGCGGGCCGTCCGGGCCGAGCGCGGGACCGATGATCGGCAGGTGATCGGGGGTGTAGTCGATGGTGGCCGCCCACAGCCGCCGCAGCCCGAGCCCGGCGGCCACCGGGACCAGCTGGTCCAGCCGGGCGCGCATCAGGGCCAGGTAAGCCTCGTCCACCTCGGTGGCCCAGCCGGGCGGCTCCTCGGGGTTGCTCATCCCGAACAGCAGGCCGCCTTCTTCCGGCCGCCAGTACAGGCCGGAGGCCACGTCGAAGACCATGGGTACCCGGGAGGGATCCAGGTCCGGGTGCGGCTGCGTGACTGCGACCTGGTGCCGGGCGCCGCCGACCGGGATCCGGAGCCCGGCCAGCCGGCCCACCTCGGCCAGCCTCGGGCCGCCGGTCAGCACGACCGCGCCGGCCGTGACCCGCCCCGCGCTGGTGTTCACCCCGGTGACCCGGTCCCCTTCGCGCCGCAGCCCGAGGAACCGGACCCGCTCGCGCACGACCACGCCGGACCGGGCCAGCGCGACCGTGTAGGCGGTCACGTTACGCGGCGGGGTGATGTAGCCGTCGCCGGCGCAGAAGGTGCCGCCCAGGGTCTGCCCGGGGGCCAGGGTCGGGTTGCGCTCGTCCACCTGGTCCGGGCGGAGCCACTCGACATCCACGCCCAGCTCCAGCTGCATGGCCATCCGCGCCCGGGCCGCAGTGACCTCGGCCTCGGTGAAGCACGGCAGCAGATAGCCCTGGGCCACGAAGCCGGAGTCGAAGCCGAGTTCGTCGCGCTGGCGCCGGTAGAAGTTCTGGGACCACTGCGCCAGGCGCACCGCCTCGGGGGTGCCGCCCTGGGCGCGGACGACGCCCGCGGCCCGGCTGCTCGCTCCCTGGCCGAGCATGCCCTTCTCGAGCAGGATGACCCGCAGGCCGTCCCGGCGGAGGAAGTAGGCGCACCACGCACCCACGGTCCCGCCGCCCACGACGACGACGTCCGCGGTGTCCGCATGACCGGTGAGGGGCATTGGCACGAACTCGATGCTGACATAAACTGAACAGTCAGTCAAGGTAGTGGGGACGGGGGCCGGAGCGGCACCACGGAACAGCGTGGCGGGCGGGACCAGTCCGCGCCAGACGCGGCCCGGCCCCGGCGGGCGGGTCCGGACGAACTCGGCGAGGAGCTCAGCGTGTACGGATTGTCAGACGAGGATCTAGCCATCCAGGCGCGGGCCGCGACATTCGCGGACGAGGTCATCCCGTTTGAGGTGGAGGCCGAGCTGGCCGGCGGTGACCTGCCGGCGGATGTGGTCGCCGGTCACGCGAAGCGGGCCCGCGAGCTCGGGCTGACGGCCACCAACATGCCCCGCGAACTGGGCGGCGGCGGCTGCACCACCCTGCAGCAGGTCCTGGTGCAGGAGCAGATGGGCCGGGTGACCAACGCCCTGGGCTGGGTGGCAGCCACTCCCCCGTCGTGGCTGCCACCGGTGGCCACCCCGTACCAGACCGAGCACTTCGTCCGGCCGGCCATCGCCGGGGAACGCGAGGAGTGCTACGCGATCACTGAGGAGGGCGCCGGCTCGGACGTGGCCGCCCTGGAGGCCACCGCCCGCCGGGACGGCGACGACTACGTGCTCAACGGGGTCAAGTGGCACGTGACCTCATACAACTCGGCCGACTACGCATTCTTCCAGGGCGTCCTGGCCGGCGGGCCGAACGCCGGTGAGCACGCGATGTTCCTGGTGGATCTGCCCAGCCCCGGGGTGACGGTGGTGCGCACCCCCGCGTACTCGCACACGATCAGCCATCACCACCCGATCGTGGCGTTCACCGACGTCCGGGTCCCGGCCGCGCACCTGATCGGCGCGGAGGGCGACGGGATGTCGTTCGCCTACGAGTGGTTCCGGTTCGAGCGGCTGATGGTCGCGGCCCGCTGCCTCGGCGCCGCGCAGCGGCTGACTGCGGAGATGACCACGTTCGCAACGCAGCGGCGGGTTCAGGGCCAGCCGATCGCCGAGTTCGGCACCGTCGCGGCCATGCTGGCGGACAGCCTGACCGAACTGTTCGCGGCCCGGTCGCTGGTGTACGAGACGGCCCGCGGCATCGACCGCGGGATCGACGTGAAGATCGCCCACGCCCAGTGCTCGATGGCCAAGCTGTACGCCTCGGAGATGGCCGGACGGGTGGCCGACCGCGCGGTCCAGGTGTTCGGCGGCCGGGGCTACATGCGCGAGAACGTGGCCGAGCGCTTCTTCCGTGAGCTCCGGGTCGAGCGGATCTGGGAGGGCACCAGCGAGGTCCAGCGGTCGATCATCGCGGCACAGATGACCAAGCGCGGCCCCGCCGCCCTGGCCTGAGCCCGGCCCGTCCCTCGCCGGGCCCGACCCGGCCGGCGTACTCCATCCAGGCCGCAATCGGCGAGCTTGGGCCCGGACGCCGCCCTGGCCGCGCCGCGCTGGAGGGGATGACCCCGGAACCGGCCCGGGAACTGGTGGAGGACCTGGCCGACGCGGCCGCCGCTCGGCGCGCACTTGACGAGCCGGGCGACGATATTCCCGCGGATCAGGTCTGGGCTGAACTCGGCCTGCCGTGACCGAGAGCCCCAGCGGTACGACTTGACGTTCCGGCCTGCCGCGCTCAGGTCGCTTCGCAAGCTGGACCGGCAGGTGGCCGCGCGGATCAAGGCCGCGACCGAGGCGTTACGTGACGATCCCGGCCAGCTGGCGTGAAGATGCTCACCGGGGCGCACGGACTGCTCAGGGTCCGGGTCGGTGACTACCGGGTCCTGTACCTGGTCGATGACGAGCGGCGCCTGGTGCGGATCGCTGACGTGGGCCATCGCGGCGATATCTACCGCTGACAGCCCGCACCGGGACCGGCTCGGCCCTCGGGCACGTGGTACCTGGAAGCCAGGTCCGCCGTGATGGCGCTGGTTCGCCCCGCTCACCTCGCCGTGAGACTCGGCGATGCCGCGGACAGTCTCGCCGACCGGCCGATGTCGTGGCGGGCAGCATCCAGCCGGCGCCGCCTCAGGTCATAGACGACCCGCAGGCGAGCAGGGCAACGAATACCGCGGCAATGACCAGGATGGGATTCATTGCGTCCGGCGTGATGAATCCCGGGCCCGGGGTCAGCCCTCGGGCACGTGGTACGCGCGGAGCGGCACCCAGCGGACCGCGGGCACTGCGGTCACGCCGGCCGCGCCCAGCGCCGGGCCCAGCCGCGACTCCATGAACGCCGCCTGGTCAGCCTGGGACACCCACACCTCGACCACGACGAACGTGCCGCCGTCACCGGCACCGGCCGCGTGCGAGAGCATGCCCGCTGGCCAGTCCCCCTTGCCGGTCTCCGCGTCGATGCCAAGGTTCTCGTTGACCGCGGCATAGTCGGCGTCGGTCAGGCCCGCGAACTCCAGGATCAATGCGTCAGGCATCCGATCCACCCCCCCATGTTGATTCCTATGAGCATGTCACTACCTGCACGAACAGCACCACCCCCGGGCGCCCGGCTATGGCGACGATCCGCAGGGAGGCCACAGCCCGGTCCCGGTGGCGGGGACCCGCATCGTCCGCGCCCGAGCCCACGCCGGGCTCGGCGGGACCGGCGGCGGCTGGTTTTCGTTGCGGAGAATTTTCTGGGAGATCACGCCGATCCCGGCCACTTGCCTTCACGTGATTACTTGTGCGAGAGTAATCGCGTGTCGTCCATCCGCTTGTTCATCCTGGGCACGCTGGCCGCGAGCGGGCCGCTGCACGGGCACCAGATCCGCCAGCAGGCCCAGTCGGACCGCACCGACATGTGGGCCGACGTCCCGGTCGGGTCGCTCTATGGGGCGCTGAAGCGGCTGGCGCACGAGGAGCTGGTCCGCGAGGTGCGTACCGAGCGGGTCGGGAACCGGCCGGAGCGCACCGTCTACGAGATCACGCGGGAGGGCCGCCGGGCCCTGGACGCGGTCCGGGACCAGGCGCTGCGCGAGCTCGTCCTCCGCAACGACCCGTTCGACCTGGCGCTGTCCCAGTCCCGGGACCTGCCGGAAGAGACGCTCACCCAGATCGTGGCCCACCGCCTGGCCGGGCTCCGGGTGCAGGAGTCGTCGCTGCGCCACCGGGCCGAGACCGCGGACATCTACCTCAACGAGGCGGAGCGGATGGTCCTGCGGCACCTCATCGAGCGTGCGGCCGCCGAGGTGCGCTGGCACGAAGAACTCCTCGGCCGGATGCCGAAGATCGCCGCCGACTTCCGCGACGGGATCGGCGGGCCACCCGCCTGGGGAGGGACCTCATGACCACCGGCACCGGCCCGGACCGGGCGACCGCCGCGGCCCCCGCGGCCGCCAGCCCTGGCTGGCGGGCCGTGTCGATCGTGCTGGTCGGAGCGTTCATGGCCCTGCTCGACACCACGATCGTCAACGTGGCCCTGCCCAGCATCCGCACCGGGCTGCACGCCCCGGCGTCCAGCCTGGAGTGGATCGTGGCCGGCTACGCGCTGGCCTACGGACTGGCCCTGGTCCCCGCTGGGAGGGCCGGCGACCGGTTCGGCCACAAGCCCCTCTTTCTCATCGGCCTGACCATCTTCACCCTGGCCAGCGTGGCCTGCGGCATCGCGCAGCACCCGGCCGAGATCGTCATCGCCCGGGTCGTCCAGGGGTTCGGGGCCGGGGTGTTCTACCCGGCCATCGCGGCGACCATCCAGCTGTCCTTCACCGGGCCGGCCCGGTCCCGGGCCTTCGGCGTCCTCGGCGCGACCATCGGCGTGTCGACCGCGATCGGGCCACTGCTCGGCGGCCTCATCATCGCGGCGGCCGGGCCCCGGGACGGATGGCGCTGGGTGTTCCTGGTCAACCTGTTCATCGGCGTGGTCACGGTGCCGCTGGCGGCCTGGCTGCTGCCCCGCCCGGCGGCGCGCGCGCGGCGCGGGTTCGATCCGGTCGGCCTCGCCCTGCTCACCGCCGGGCTGCTGCTGCTGCTGATCCCGCTGGTCGAGGGGCAGCAGGCCGGCTGGCCCGCCTGGTGCTGGGCCTGCCTCGGCGGGTGCGTCGTCGCCTTCGCGCTGCTGGCCGCCTGGGAGGTGCGCGAGGACCGGCGCGGCGGCGACCCTCTGCTCAAGCCCGGGCTGCTCCGGCAGATGTCGTTCTCCGCGGGAGCGATCTTCGCCGTGGTCTACTTCGCCGGCTTCGCGAGCGTGTTCTTCACGCTGTCGATCCTGTGGCAGGAAGGCCTCGGGCACAGTGCGCTGATCACGGGGCTGGTCCTCGCGCCGTTCTCGCTGGGCAGCCTGATCGCCGCGGCGCGCAGTGACAAGCTGTCCGCCTGGCTCGGCCGGATGGTCCTGGTCACCGGCTGCGTCCTGGTCATCGCCGGGCTCGGGTTCGCGGTCCTGGTCGTGCACCTCACCGCGCCGGCCGTGAGCGGCTGGTCCCTGCTGGCGCCGCTGTTCGTGGCCGGCCTGGGCAACGGCATGACGATCGCGCCGAACCAGGACTTCGTGCTGGCCACCGTGCCGCGCCGGGACGCGGGGACGGCCAGCGGCATCCTGGGCACCGCCCAGCGGATCGGCGCCGCGCTGGGCATCGCGATCATCGGCACCGTGCTGTTCGGCACGCTGGCCGTACAGCCCGGCCCGGACGCCGTGGCCGTCGCGTTCAGCCACAGTGCGCAGCTGGCGCTCCTGGCCAACGTGGGCTTCGTGGTGCTGGCGCTGGTCCTGGTGCTGGCCCTGCCGCGCCGGATCCCCGGCCACGGGGGCTAGCCGGGAAGGCTGGTTCAGCCCGCCGGTGGTTCAGCCCGCCGGTGGTTCAGCCGACGGTGGTTCAGCCGACGGTGGTTCAGGCGACGGTGGCCGCGGTGGCGCTGCCGGTGTTCCACACCGGCTGGCCCAGGTAGCCGCGGGCGATCATGGTGACGAACTGGTAGACCGCGTCCTCCTCGGCGGACAGCGGGCCCGGGACGGCCTGCGGCGCGGTCAGCCCGCGCTGCACCGACTCGCAGGCGTGCCAGTCCTGCTGGTTGGTGATGTCCCAGAAGTCCACCGCGTAGCCGGGGTCGAATCCCGGTGCGTCCACGGCCTCGGGCGCGAACGCCCAGGTGCACTCGATCCGGGTCCGGTCCGCGGCCAGCGGGGTGAGGCGGTGCGTCATCACGTAGTCCGGGTGCAGGCTGAGCAGGACGTTGGGGAACACGTTGACATAGATGACGGTCCGCAGCCCGGTCGCGTCCAGGTTCCGCAACGGCACCCCGCGGCTGGTGCCATCCAGCGACATCGTGGTCATGCCGTCGCGCAGGTCCATCCAGCCGCCCACCCAGGTCCCGGGATCCGCGTAGTTCTCGCCGCTCTTCGGCGGGCTGACCTTGCACAGCTCCGGGTGGATCTGCGGGCAGTGGTAGCACTCGTGGTAGTTCTCGGTGAGGATCTTCCAGTTGGACGCGACCTCGTAGTCGTGCTGCCCCCGCACCACGAGCCTGCCCATCTCGTACGGGGCGATCAGCTCGTCCAGGGTCCCGAGGCTGTCGGCCAGCGGCCCGGTAGTTCCAGATCCCGCAACGAAAACCAGCCCGTGCCACTCCTCCACCGGGAGCTCGACGAGACCCCAGGCGTCGGCGTCGAAGCCGGGGCGGTTCTTGAAGCCTGCGGCCGCGCGGAGGTTCCCTTCCAGGCCGTAAGTCCACGAGTGGTACGGGCAGATGATGACGCCAGCCTGCGCCGAGGCACCGCACGGCAGGAGTTCGTGGCCGCGGTGACGGCAGAAGTTAGCGAACGCGCGGAGCGCGCCGTCGTCGCCGCGGACGATGAGCACGCTGCCCTCGCCGACCGGCTCGGCGCGCATGTCCCCGGCGGCCGGGGTCTGCGAACTGCGTCCCACGCACATCCAGCCGCCGCCGAAGAAGTGCTTGCGCTCCCAGGCGAACACGTCCGGGTCGACGTAGGCGGCGCGCGGCAGCATCCGGCTGCTGCCGAACGGCCGCAGCGATTCCTGCACGGCGGCCTCGTCGAGCGGGGCAGGCGGACGGACCGGGGACGCGGCGGGGGAGGCAAAGTCCTGACTGACCATACAGTCAAGGATAGGGCTTGCCCGACCCGCGTGTCCAGAGGCCAGCGCTCCACGGGCTTGGGCCCCAGACGCCAGTATGTCCAGGAGCGCAGGGGCTACACCAGCCGGGCGAACCGCCGCAGGGAAGCGGCCAGGCCCCGCTCCGCGATGGGCCGGATGACCAGCGCGGCCAGCTTGCCCATCGCGGGTGGCAGTGGCAGTTCCAGCTCCTCGGTCCAGCGGAACTCCGACTCCGTCCCCACCGGGATCACCTCGAATATCCCGGATCCGCGCACCATGCGGCCGGTGTGCCGGACCACGCACCGCAGCGGCGGGTCCCACTCGCTGATGATCATGGTGTCGGTGAAGCCGACCGGGCCCACCCCGGTCCAGCCGACGACCGTGGCGCCCAGGCCCTGGCCGCCGCGCACCTGGGTGGCCCAGATCCACTCGTGCTGGCGGGACCAGTCGGTCATCAGGTCCCAGACCTGGTGCGGGTCGGCCCGGACGTGCACCCGCGCGGTGACCCGGAGGGGGCTAGCCGGGCTGCTCACGTCCGTCATGCGTGATCACCACCGTTATCTGAGCCGAACCGCAGGTAGACGGTCAGCGCGATGATAAAGGTCCCCACCCCCGCGGCCAGGTAGAACACCTCCAGCGCGTTGTGGCCGAAGTCCTCCAGCAGCACGTCCGTGAAAGTCACCGCGGTAACCAGGATGATCATGGCGATGACCCGGGCCTTCAGGTCGTTCAGGTCCTTCATCTCCAGCCAGGCGGGCAGGGGGCGGTGCAGGTTGGCTGGGTCGATCCGCGCGATGAACAGCTCGTACAGGCCGATGGCGGCGATGATCAGCGTCGCGCCGATCAGGAACAGGTCGATCTCGGTGAGGAACAGGCGCAGATTCTGGGGGAGGAACGGATGATCGGCGATGTCCACCACCGAGTGCACCGCGATCGCGACCCCGTAGATGAACGCGCCGATCCCGGACAGCACCAGCACGATGACCGGCAGGACCAGGGTGAGCTGGGCCAGGGAGAGACCCCGCTCGAAATCGCGCCAGAACCGCCCGGTCGCGGGGCGCCGCGGCCCGGGGTTCCCGGCGCCGTCTCCGTCCCCGCCATTCGCTGGCTTCGGCTCAGCCATCGGCCGCCGCTGCACAATTCTGCGTCATCTTCCTCGGCGGACTGCCCGACAAGACCGTGTTCGCCTCCCTGGTCATGGCCACGCGGGGCCGTCCCTTCCCTGTACTGGCCGGGCGCGACCGCGGCGTTCGCCGTGCCTGTGGTGATCGCAGCCACCGTGGGCGCCCTGCTCATCGACATCCTTCCCCACCGGGCCGTGGAAGTCGCCGTCGCGCGCACATTCTTCGCGGGTGCCGGTTTCGCCCTCCACGTATCCCTGCCGTCACCGCTCCCGCCGTTCGCCGCTCCCCGCTGTTCGCCGCTCCCCGCTGTTCGCCGCACTTTTCACGCCGAGCGTGCGCCCGGCGAGGTGATTTACCCGGTTTGGGCGCACGTTCGGCGTGAAGAGCCGGCCAGATACACGCGGTGCCGGACACGGCCGGGCACCCCCGGGGGTCTGGGGGTTACGCCGGCTGGGCGGCCCTGAGTTGAGCACTGTCCCTTATGCTCAGGGGGCATGAGAGGCCGCAACCCGGAGCACTTCGGACAGTCGCTTTCCCCGCGGGGGAAGTGGGTCATCGGGGTGATCGGCGTGTGCGCGCTGGTGATCTTCGCGGGCATCGGGGTGTGGTCCGGCCTGCATCAGGGCAACTACGACCAGTCCCGGAACGGGTGCGTCAACGTCTCGGTGGTGAGTTCCACGGGCGGGGCCGTCATCCACGCGTGCGGGGGCAAGGCCCGCGCCATGTGCCGGAGTGCCTACGCCCACACCGACAGCCAGGCCCGGCAGACCCGGGCCCAGTGCAAGCTCGCGGGCATCGGCGCCAGCCAGACGGGGTGACCCGGCTCAGATCATGACCTGATCGGGTTGACGGTGTCTTCCGCCCCTGAGATGCCGGCCCCCTCCGCCCGTCCGGGACCGGGATCATCGTGGCGGCTTGCGTTCCAGTTGTCCCTGCTTGCGCTCCAGCCGGCGGCGAGCACGTTTCAGGGCGGGGGCCGGCGCCTCGGCGGTAGCAGAACGCCGCTCCACCGCGACCCGCCCGCAGAACACGAAGCCGGTGATCGTGATCCTGGGGGCGCCGGGCGTTCCCGGCCCTTCATCGTGATGGTCGAAACCGCCGATGATCCCGGTCCCGCCGATATGAACCTCGGCGTCCTCGGGCACCACGACGGTGATGGTGCCGACGATCGCGGTGGCGTGGATGGCCGTCTCGCCGTCGGTGAACCGGGCCTGGCGCAGGTCGATCTCGCCGTTGCCTATCACCGCCAGTCCCCGGAAGGCCGGCCCCACCAGCCACCGGCCCTTGCGCTCGAACCCGGCCATGATCCCGGCATCTCGTACCGAGGTAGGTGCCGCGCCGGCCTGGCCGCCGGGCTGGGGTGCCGGGGCCCTCAGGTCGTGCATGATCGTCGCAAGTTCGGCTTCGGTCCGGGCGGCATAGGCCGCGGCCAGCCGCTCCTCCAGCTCCGGCATCGTCAGCCGGCCCTCCGCGAACGCCGCCTGCAGCGCGGCCGTGACACGCTCACGGTCGGCGTCCGACACCCGGACCACCGGCGCGGCCGGGCGGTTCTCAGGCCCCGCGGCCTCAGGCAAGTTCCTCATTTGTCCCCTCATGTGGCTGGTCAAGCCGAAGGCCGAGAAGCTCGCGGACTCGTTCGGCGACGAGCTGCGGCTGCTCGGCCTGGATGAAGTGCGCCGAGTCGGCGCTGTCGAAGCGCCCGTCGGGCAGGCTCTCCGCGTACCTGCGCTGGTGCTCGCGGATCCCGGCGTGTTGCCGCTCCCGGCCTTTGCGCGGGCGGGTCGCGGACAGCAGGATCGTCGGGCACTGCGGCGGGCGGGGCGGCCCGCTGCGGAACTGCGGGACGGCGGCGGCCACGGCCTTAGCCTCCTTGCGAGTCTGCGCGATGCCATCGGAAACGAAGTCCTCGGCGAGCATGGTCTCGTAGGTGTCCGGGGGGAACAGGCGCCGGACGTTCCCGGTGGCCAGACGCCGCAGCGGGCGGAAGCGGCAGAGTACCTGGGCCACGGCCAGCGCGCGGTCGATCTTCCTGGTGGTCTCGTCCAGGTCGTCGAAGACCGGGGCGGCCTCCGGCGTCGGGTCCACGAGCAGCAGCCCCTTCAGGCGGGGCGCCAGGGTCTCGGCCGCGCGGCGGGCAACCAGCCCGCCCATGCTGTGCGCGACGAGCACGATCTCGTCCGGAACGACAGCCTCGACCATCCCAGCCAAATCCGAGGCCATGTCGTCGATGCCGAGCTGCTGGCTGATCCGGCCGCTGCGGCCGAACCCGGCGCGGTCGTAGGCCACCAGCCGCGCACGCTCGGCGAGCAGCGGCAGGACCGGGTCCCAGCATGTCCGGCCGCAGCCCGAGCCCGCTTCGAAGACCACCCAGTCCCGCCCCGTCCCGGACTCCTCGACGTAGATGTCCCGGCCGTTGACGGAGATCGTCCGCCCAGGCGTTCGCCTCACTCTTCCTCCACGACGCATCCCGGCAGGCGGGCGGCCCAGGTCACGACGCCGGTTCCTGGGCGCGCCCCCGCCCTTGCGTTTTCAATCTTGATAACGGTATCTCATGTGAAATCATATGGCCATGGACCCGGTCGACGTGCTCCTGCACCCGGTGCGGCTGCGCATAGTGCACGCCCTGTCCGGCGGGCAGGCGCTCACCACCACGCAGCTGTCCGCCCGGATGCCCGGCGTCTCGAAGGTCACCGTGTACCGGCACGTCGCCCTGCTGACCGAGGGCGGATTCCTTGAGGTGGACAGTGAACAGCGGGTGCGCGGCGCCGTGGAGCGCCGGTACCGGCTGCGCCGCGACCGGCCCGTGATCGGCCCGGAAGGGGCGGCCTCGATGTCACTGGAGGACCACCGCCGGGGGTTCGCCGCAGCGATGGCTGTCCTGATCGCCGAGTTCAACTCCTATCTCGACCGGGAGGGCTCGGACCCGATCGCCGATTCCGTGGGCTACCGGCAGGGCACGCTCTGGCTCAGTCCCGGGGAACTCGCCGAGATGGCCGGGGAGATGCTCGGAGTCCTGCGGTCCCGGGTGGCTAACCAGCCCTCGCCGGATCGCACGCCCTACCTGCTCAGCGCGATCTTCTTCCCCACCGGGCCTCCGCCCCGCGGGCACCCGGACAGTGGGCCGGCCACCGCCGCCAGCCCGCCGGCTCGCCGCCCTGCGCCGTCACCATGACGGGCCAACCCGCTCCCGGCGCCTGACCTCCGCCGGTCATTCGCGCTGGCCCGCATCAAGAGCCGGCTCGTTCCCGGGCCGCCCTCGATGACCACTCCCGGTACGCGCTGCTCGGGGCCCCCAGGCAAACGACCCCGAACCTGCTGAGGTTCGGGGTCGTTCCGATGTCGTGCGATATCGCGTTGTGGAGGTGGCGGGAATCGAACCCGCGTCCTTCAGTACATCACCAGGGCTTCTCCGAGCGCATCCTGCGTCGCTTTTCTCAGCCCCGGCAGTCCTGCAGGCAAGCTGCCGACGGGCTCAGTCGCTGTTAGATGTCCCGACCAGTCCCGCGACCGGGCTGGGCGGTGGATCCTCCTTGCTGATGCCAGACACCGGGCCGGAGGCATTCCCGGGCTGACAACCTCTTAACTCGCGGTTATTTAGGCCGCGAGGGCGAGGTGAGTGCGCTTAACCTTGGCACTTGTAAGGGTTGCGGTCACAGTGTTAACGAGGTTATGTCCGCCGTCCTCGGCTCGCTTCCCCTGGATCATCTACTGAAGTCGAAGCCTGTCACCCCCTGTTGAGTTGTCCTTCCGGACGCTACAGGATCCAACGCTGAACGACCAAGCGGGATTCCGCTGGACCCGGGTGAACGCAAGATGCCCGATGGACGGCCCGCAGAGCGGGCCCCATCGGGCATCCCACATGGTGATGAGACACCCCCGTGGGCGCTGGCGGTGGCCGAAGTGCGCCCACGGGGGTTGACCGGCAGGGTCGGGGCCGGTCTTCACGCCCGGACCTCCCCCGAGATGAGGTCCGGTTCTCATCACGGCGACTGGGGCGCAACCCCCCAAGCGGCCCCCAGTCATTAGGTAAGACGTCGGAGAGTAGTCAGATGGTTGCTCTCAGTTACAAAAATCTTGGCCCAGTTCACGCTACGAATTCGCCTGCCGCCGGCATGCCCGGTGGCGTAGGCGTTTCTCGTGCTCCGGCCGTCGCAAGGAGCAGGAAAACGGTGCCGCCGGGCCACGCAACCCCGCCCGGTGTGATCAGCCCAGGCCGGACAGGAACACGGTCCCCACCGGGACGGCGGACGTGGACGGGGATTTGGTCAGCTCCAGCACGGCGAACGCCACGCCGCCCCGGTAGCCCACGAACCAGTGCGCCCAGTACTTGGAGCCGACTGCGGCCCGGGCCGTCCCGACCTGCCCGTACACCGGGGTGCCGCCCAGGTTGGCGCCCCGGGCGGCGCCGGAGACGACCGAGTCGCGCATCAGCGTGCGCAGCGTGCCCACCGTCTGCGCGCTGGCCACCACCCGCGGGGTCAGCCCGGGATCGGGCGGCGAGGTGACCAGCATGGGGGGATGCCACTTCCCCGCGTCCACTCCCGCCGCGACGAGCGCCATGGCCAGCGGGCTGGCCTGGACGCCCTGGTCACCGATGGTGTCCGCGGCCAGTCCGCCCTGGGACTGTGACGCCCGGAACGACCCCGAGAACGCGCGGAGCGGCAGCTTCCACTGGGCGCCGAGGCCGAAGGCCGTCGCGGCACTGGCCAGCCGGGAGCTGGTCAGCCCCTGCGACAGGGTGGTAAAGGCTGTGCTGCACGATTGCGCGAAGTCCATGCTGAAGGGGGGCTGGGCGCCGAGGGCCGAGACGGCCGGGACGTTGGTGAACGTCCGGCCGCCGACCCTGGTGCTGGGCAGGCAGGGAATCGGCACGGTCGGCTGCGTGCCCTTGGCGAGCAGGGCCGCCGCGGAGACTATCGTGAACGCCTCGCCGGGCTGGTACTGCCCGGCCAGCGGATTCACCCGGGTCCCGCCGGAGGCGTGGTCGGCCACGGCGAGGATGTGGCCGGTGGAGGCCTGCACCGCGACGATGGCCGCGGCGGCGGGCTGGCCCGCGACCGCGCTGGCCGCGGCCCGCTGCACCCCGGCGTCGATGGTCGTGCGGACCGCGGTTCCCTTGGTCCGATCCCACTGCTTGAGCACCGCCACCTGATGGCCAGCCTGGTTCTCCGCGATCACCGCGGTCCCCGCTGAACCCGCCAGCCGCCGCTGGTACACCGCCTGCAGCCCGGACACGCCGACTGTGGTTCCCGGCCGGTAGGAGACGCCCTGCGCCCGGAGCGCGGGCGCGAGCTCGGTGTCGACCGTGCCGGTCACGTCGGCGGCCGCGGTGTCGAACAAGCGGAGCGAGACGCGGCGCATGAGCAGTCCCGGGACTCCGCGGAGCTTCTTGCGCAGGGTGGCGTAGGCCGCCGGGGAGAGCGTCGCCAGGGTCAGCGGGTGGGTCTGCGGGGCGGCCTCGATCACGCTGAGCACCTGCTGGTCATCCAGCCCGGTCACCCCGGCGAACTCGGTCGCCGTCTGCTCCGGGTGGGTGAGCTGCCCGGGACGGACCTGGGCGACCCAGGCCGCGGACGGGTGGATGAGCGGGCCGCCCCCCGCATCCAGCAGCGGGGCCCGGGGTGGCATCCGGGTCACCACGGCCATCCGCAGCCCCGGCCGCAGGCCGGGGTTGATGACCGCGGGGGTCCACAGCACGCGCCAGCCGGACGACGTCTTGCGCATCGCGAAGCGCCCCTCGTAGCTCCAGGGGGCGCCGTCCTGGCCGAGGTCCACGGACGCGAAGAAGTGGGCCTCGGCGGTTCCGGAGTGCTGGGTGATCGGGCCCATGCTCAGGTAGTAGGCCGCCGCCCCCAGCTGCTGGTAGGCGGTGCGCAGCTCGGTGGTCACGGTCGCCGGGGAGCCGGTGGTCAGGGCGGCAGCGGTCTTGTACTGCCCCTGGGCCCAGGCCACCAGGAACTGCTGCGCGGCCGGTTCGGCGGACGGCTCGCCGCTGGCGAATCCGCCCGCGACCCCGATGATCAGCAGGAGGACCACCACACCGGCGGCACCCAGCTTCAACTGCCGCGACCTCGAGCGCAGGCCGCCCACCAAACCCCCGATGCCGCCGCTCGGCGGTACGCGCCCGCCGACGGCAGGCTGCGGAGCGCGTTTGACCCCGACGAAAGGCGTGGCGTGCCGGCGTGCGGCCGCATGCGCCCCACGTCTACGGTAGGAGGCCACGGCCTGCTTCGCCATCACCCGCGCCGCCGGAAGGCACGTTCTACCTCCCGGGCGGCGTCACGTTCGGCCAAATCGTGCCGCTTGTCATAGGTTCGCTTGCCGCGGGCCAGGGCCAGTTCGACCTTGACCCTCCCATCCTTGAAGTACAGCGACAGCGGAACGATGGTCAGCCCCCGCTCGGCCACCTTGCTGGCGAACCGGTCGATCTCCTTGCGGTGCAGCAGCACCTTGCGGGGCCGCCGCGGCTCGTGGTTGGTCCAGGTGCCCTGGGTGTACTCCGGGATGTGCACCCCGTGCAGCCAGACTTCCCCGTCCTGGATCTGCGCGAAACCATCGGTCAGCGATGCCCGCCCGGCGCGCAGCGACTTCACTTCGGTGCCGGTGAGGACGAGCCCGCCCTCGACGGTGTCCTCGAGGTGATAGTCGTGCCTGGCCCGCCGGTTGCGGGCGATCACGGTGGACTGCTGCCTGGATGCCGCTGCCTTGGATGCCACTGCTCTAGCGTCCGCCTGCGTCACGCGCGAAGGTAGCGCCTGAGGGTGAGGAAGGACGTGACGCCACAGAGCACCACTCCCATAACCATGGCTAGGACGATGACCTCAATGAGGTCGGCGAGGCTGAGCCGGACGTTGTAGGGGAAGTACTGCTGGAGCGTGTCGAGGCCCAGGGTCTTCACGGCGATGAGCAACCCGGCGGCGATCAGCCAGCCGAACATTCCCGCGATGATGCCTTCTAGCAAGAAGGGTAGCTGAACATAGAAATTGGACGCGCCCACCAGCCGCATGATGCTGGTCTCCCGGCGGCGGTTGAACGCGGACAGCCGGATCGTGTTGGCGACCAGCAAGATAGCCGCGATGACCAGGATGATCGCGACCACGATGACCGCGTTCCGGGCTCCGTCGAGCAGCTTGTAGAAGTTGGACAAGATCGACTGGACGTTGACGATGTTGTCCACGCCGGGGCGGCCCGCGACGGTGCCGGCCACCACGGGGTAATCGGCCTGGGCGTTGCGCAGCTTGACCTGGAAGGAGTCCGGGATCTCGCTCTGGGTGACCAGGCTGGAGAACGACCGGTCCTGCGCGAAGTCCTTCTTGAACCGCTGGAAGGCCTGGGCCTGGGACTCGTAGTACACCGCCTCCACGCCCTGGGACTTCAGCGCGGTCAGGTCGTGGAAGATCGAGTTCCGCTGGGTGACGGTCGCCGGGCCGTTCTGCTTGCACTGCGGGCTCGCGCTGGTCGCCGTGCACAGGTAGATGGACAGCTGAACCCGGCCCTGCCAGTAGGTCCGGGTGTTGTCCACCTGCTTGACGAACAACAGGCCGGTGCCCAGCAGCGACAGGCTGATGGCCACCACGACGACCAGCGCAATCGTCATCGTGAGATTGCGCCGGAGGCCGGTCCAGACCTCTTGGAAGACAAACTGTGCACGCATGGTCGCTTGATCCCTCGGTAATTCCTCGGTATCTGGTACCGCCCAAGCCCCCGTCAGCAGCCCAGGATGGGTCGCTGAGCTAGTCAGTACGCCTGGCCGTACACCCCGCGAGACTGGTCGCGCACAACTTTCCCGTACTCGAGCTCGATGACGCGCTTGCGCATGGAGTCCACGATCGCCGCATCGTGCGTGGCCATGACGACGGTGGTCCCGGTCCGGTTGATCCGGTCGAGCACCTTCATGATCCCGATGGAGGTGGCCGGGTCGATGTTCCCCGTGGGCTCGTCGGCCAGCAGGATCATCGGCCGGTTCACGAACGCCCGGGCCATCGCCACCCGCTGCTGCTCGCCACCGGACAGCTCATCGGGCATTCTTTCGTGCTTGCCTTCCAGCCCGACCAGGTCCACAACCTCGGGGACAACCTTACGGATGAACCGCCGGGGCTTGCCGATGACCTGAAGGGCGAAAGCCACGTTCTGGTAGACGTTCTTGTTGGGCAGCAGCCGGAAGTCCTGGAACACGCAGCCGATCCTGCGGCGCAGATACGGGACCTTCCAGTTGGTGAGGCGGGCGAGATCCTTGCCGGCGACGTGAATCTTGCCGTCGGTCGGCCTCTCCTCCTTGAGGATCAGCCGCAGGAACGTCGACTTACCCGAGCCGGAGGGCCCGACCAGGAAGACGAACTCACCCTTCTCGACGTCGATCGTGACGTTCTCCAGAGCCGGGCGGCTCTGGTTCGGGTACGCCTTAGTGACGTTATCGAAGTGGATCACAGGCCCATCACAACGCTCGACAGAATGCGGACGCCGCAGCCGGAAACCGGCCACCGTTCGGCCCTCCCGGCTCTGGCGGACTGTCCGGTTTGGCCAGGGGCCAGTCTAGGGGGGAAACTGGCTCCGAACGTCCAACACCGCGGAAGTGACACCGGTGCCTGCTGAGGGAGGGACCCAGATGAGTTGCGAAGACCTGATCTGCGCCAGCTGCGCGGGGCCGGTGGTCGAGGCACGGTGCCCTGCCTGCCAGTCGGCGCGGGCCCAGATGCACCATCACTCCGGCGGCCTGAGCCTGCCCGTGATCGTCACGCTGCTGCTGGCCGCGCTGGCGCTGGCCGTCATGCTGCAGGTGGCCCACTAGGCCCGGGGGATTACGCCTCGGTGGGCTGCTTGCGCAGCCAGCGGATCTCAGCCTCGATGAAGTCGTCGATCTCGCCGTCCATGACCGCGGCGGTGTTCCCCGTCTCCAGCCCGGTGCGCAGGTCCTTGACGTTCTGGTACGGGTGCAGCACATAGTTTCGGATCTGGGTGCCCCAGCTGCCTGAAGAGTCACCACGCAGCTCGGCCATCTTAGCCGCCTGCTCGGCACGCTTGCGCTCCAGCAGCTTGGCCTGGAGCACGGCCATGGCGCTGGCCCGGTTCTGGATTTGGCTGCGCTCGTTCTGGCAGGAGACCACGATCCCGGTCGGCAGGTGGGTGAGCCGGACCGCCGAGTCGGTAGTGTTCACTCCCTGGCCGCCTGGCCCGCTGGAACGGTACACATCGACCCGGATGTCGTCATCGGGGATCTCGATGTGGTCGGCCTGCTCCACCACCGGGATCACGTCCACCCCGGCGAACGAGGTCTGCCTGCGACCCTGGTTGTCGTACTTGGAGATGCGCACCATCCGGTGCGTGCCGTGCTCACCGCGCAGTGTGCCGTACGCGTAGGGCGCCTTGATCGCGAACGTGGTGGACTTGATGCCCGCCTCTTCCGCGTAGGAGGTGTCGTAGACCTCGCTGGCGTACCCGTGCCGCTCGGCCCAGCGGAGGTAGATGCGCCGCAGCCCCTCGGCCCAGTCGGCCGCGTCCGCCCCGCCGGCCTGGGCGTTGATCGTGATCAGCGCCTCGCGGGAGTCGTACTCGCCGGACAGCAGGGTCCGGACCTCGAGCAGGTCGATCTCCCGGCGGAGGGCCGCGAGATCACGGGTCGCCTCCTCACGGGTGGGCTCGTCGTGGTGCTGCTCAGCCAGCTCGAACAGCACCCGGGTGTCGTCGAGCCGGCGGCGCAGGCCGGCCAGCCGGCCCAGTTCCCCCTCGAGGTAGGACAGCCGGCGGGTGACCGCCTGCCCCCTCTCCTGGTCGCTCCAGAGTCCCGGGTCGGCCGCGCGCTCCCTCAGGTTGTCTGCTTCGCCCCGCATGGCCTCCGGATCGAGAACGGACTCCACGCTGGTGAGGGTTGACGACAGTTCCGAGAGTTCATTTGCGGGATCGGTACCTGCCATGCAGGAAAGCCTACGCGAGCGCGGGCATTCGAAAGGACGATCGCCCGCCAACGGCGGGTCCGGATCTACGCTCAATGCGAAATCAGGGATGCTCGGGCAGCGAACTGGCGTCCACCAGAGTACGAATTGCACGCACTGCCACCGACAGCATCGCGACAGTGAACCGGTCGCTCTCCCAGATTTCGGTCAGGGTCTGCCCGGCGCGCTGGACGGCCGACTCGTTGTGCCGGGCCCAGTCGGCGAGGCGCTCCTCGGGGCTGCCCGGGCCGGTCACCTGGAGGACGTCCCGGGTGATGGCCGCGTGGGCCGCGTACAGGTCGTCGCGGATCGCGGCGCGCGCCATCGTGTTCCACCGGTCATCGCGCGGCAGCGCGGTGATCCGGTCCCGCAGCCGGGTGATCTGCAGCCGCTCACCCAGGTCGAAGTAGACCTCGGCGGTCTCCTCCACGCTGCGGCCGGTCGCGGCGGCCATCTCGACCAGGTCGAAGGCTGAGTAGGCGGGAACCATGGCCGCCACCCGCTCGGCGAGGTCCGCGGGCACGCCCTGGGCGGTGAAGGATTCCAGCCGCTCGTCAAAACCCGACCGGTCCCGGCCGGTGAGCAGCTTGGGCAGCCCCGACGAGACGGTCAGCACCCCGCCGGAGAAGAAGTCGATGGTTTCGGCGATATCGAACGGCGGCCTGCGATTGTAGAGCAGCCACCGCGTGGCCCGCTCGGCGAGCTTGTGCCCCTCCAGCAGCAGCGCCAGCTGCGTGGCCACGTCCACCTGGCCGTCCAGCGCCTCCACCTGGGCCGAGAAGCCGGCCAGGTCGAACACCCGGCGGGCGACCAGCCAGGCGCAGGTGATATCGGGCACCGACGCCCCGGTTTCCTCGTTCATCCGGAACAGGAAGGTCGTCCCGGAGCGGTCCACCATGTCGTTGACGACCTCGGTAGTGATGATCTCCCGGCGCAGCGGGTGGGTGCGCATCTGGTCCGCGAACGACTCGCGCAGCGGCTCCGGGAAGTAGGCGGTGAGCACCGACTGCAGGTAAGGGTCGTCAGGCAGCGCCGAGGCCAGCATCTCCTTCTCGGCCGCGATCTTGACCTGGGCCAGCAGGACGGCGAACTCGGGCCCGGTCAGGCCCAGGCCCGCCGACCGGCGCTCGGCGACCTCCTTGTCCCCCGGCAGGACCTCCAGGCTTCGCCGGAGCCGCCCGTCCCGCGCCATCTTCCGCATCATCCGGCTGTGCACGTGCAGCATCTGCGCCGCCTGGGACCGGGACGAGGCCAGGGCGCGGTTCTGGTGGTAGTTGTGCCGCAGCACCAGCGCCGCGACTTCGTCGGTCATCTCCTGGAGCAGCTGGTTGCGCTGCGCGGCGCCCAGCTCGCCGCGGCTGACGCTGTCGGCCAGCAGGATCTTGATGTTCACCTCGTGGTCGGAGGTGTCCACCCCGGCGGAGTTGTCGATGAAATCGGTGTTGATCAGGCCGCCCGCCAGGGCGAACTCGATCCGGGCCGCCTGGGTCAGGCCCAGGTTGCCGCCCTCCGCGATCACCCTGGCCCGCAGCGCGGTGGCGTCGACCCGGACCGCGTCGTTGGCCCGGTCCCCGGCGTCGGCGTGCGTCTGGGTGCTGGCCTTCACGTACGTGCCGACCCCGCCGTTCCACAGCAGGTCCACCGGGGCGGCGAGGATCGCGGAGATCAGCTGGTCCGGGGAGAGCGCGTGCACGTCGCGGTCCAGGCCGAGCGCCTCGGCGGCCGCCGAGGAAACCGGGATGGACTTCACGGCGCGGGACCACACGCCGCCGCCGGGTGAGATAACGGCCGGGTCGTAGTCGGCCCAGGACGAGCGGGGCAGATCGAAGAGCCGCCGCCGTTCGGCGAAGCTGCCCGCCGGGTCGGGCGACGGGTCGATGAAGATGTGCCGGTGGTCGAACGCCGCCACCAGCCTGATGTGCTCGGAGAGCAGCATGCCGTTGCCGAAGACGTCACCGGACATGTCCCCGATCCCGGCGACCGTGAAGTCCGTGGTGCCGACGTCCAGGTCCAGCGTGGCGAAGTGGAACTTCACCGACTCCCACGCGCCGCGGGCGGTGATGGCCATCTTCTTGTGGTCATAGCCCTCGGACCCGCCGGAGGCGAACGCGTCGCCCAGCCAGTACCCGTAACTCTGCGCGATCTCGTTGGCGGTGTCGGAGAACGTCGCGGTGCCCTTGTCCGCCGCGACCACCAGGTAGGGGTCGTCCCCGTCGTACCTGACCACCCCGGGCGGCGGCACGACCCGGCCCGCCTGCAGGTTGTCGGTGACCTCCAGCATGGCGCTGATGAAGGTCCGGTAGCAGTCCAGCACCTCGGCCTGGTAGGCGTCCCGGTCCGCGGCGTCGGGCAGCCGCTTGCAGACGAAGCCGCCTTTGCTGCCGGACGGCACGATGACGGAGTTCTTCACCTCCTGGGCCTTGGCCAGCCCGAGGATCTCGGTGCGGAAATCCTCGCTGCGGTCCGACCAGCGCAGCCCGCCCCGGGCCACCGCGCCGAACCTCAGGTGCACCGCTTCCAGCCGCGGCGAGTAGACGAACAGCTCGAACTTCGGGCGGGGCGCGGGCAGGTCGGGCACGGCCGCGGCGTCCAGCTTGACCACCAGGTACGGAACCTGTCCCAGGCCGGCGCCGGGCACGTGCCCGGCCGCCTGGTCGGCGAAGTAGTTCGTCCGCAGGGTGGCCAGGATCAGGCTCAGGTAGGCGCGCAGTACCCGGTCGTGATCGAGAACGGCCACGTCGTCGAGCTCGCCGCGGATCTCCTCGGTGATGGCCTCGCTGCGTTCCGCCTGCCCGGCCTGCCGGCCAGGGTCGAACCGGGACTCGAACAGCCGGACCAGCAGCCGGGTCACCGTGGTGTTGGAACGCAGCACGCGCTCGATGTAGGCCTGGCTGAACCGGGTGCCGGCCTGCCGCAGGTACTTGGCGTAGGCGCGCAGCACCATGATCTGGCGCCAGCTCAGGTGGGCGTCCAGCACCAGGGCGTTGAACCCGTCGTCCTCGATCTGCCCGCGCCACAGCGCGTCCAGCGTGTCCTCGACCAGGCCTTTCACCGGGCCCGGATGAGGCGGCCCGGACGAGGGCGCCTGCCCGGCCGGGGAACCGGCCGGCGCCGCGGCCCGCGCGGCGGCCGCGCGGGTGGCTGAGTCAGGCCGGGCGCCGCGGGGCCGCAGCCCGAAGTCGTAGATCCAGAACGGGGTGGGGATCCCGGGACCGGAGAACTCGTACGGGTGCTCGTCCACCACCTCCACCCCCAGGTGGTGCAGCCGGGGCAGCACATCGGTGAGGGTGACCGGCGATCCGGTCCGGTAGATCGTCAGCCGCCAGACGCGCGGCCGGTCCTCCGGGCCGGGCCCCGGGTCTTCCGCGGGTTTCCCGCCGGAAAATCCCTCGGCCTCCCACAGGTCGAAGGCCACCGGCGTGCCGGACTCGAGCATGCCGCGCACCCGGGTCAGGTCGCTCACCGCGTAGGCCGCGGGCACGTCGGCCTTGTAGGTGCCCGGGATGGCGTCCGCCCAGTGGGCGAGCAGTTCCCCGGCCTGGGCCTCGCCCAGCCGGGCCAGGGCCTCGGCGGCGAGGTCCTCATCCCAGGAGCGCACCGCGGCGGCCAGCTTGGCCTCGAGTTCCGCGGTATCCACCTGGGGCAGCCGCTGGCCGCGCTCGGCCCGCACCACCACGTGCAGCCGGGCCAGCGCGGAGTCGCCGACGGTCGCGCTGTATTCCACGGCCGCGCCGTGGAACGCCTCGCGCAGGATCTCCTGGGCGCGGAGCCGCACCGCGGTGGTGTAACGGTCCCGCGGCAGGTACACCAGGCAGGACATGTACCGGCCGTAGATGTCCCGGCGCAGGAACAGGCGGGTCTGCCGGCGTTCCCGCAGGGCCAGCACGCCCAGCGCGATCGGGGTCAGCTCGGGCACGGAGATCTGGAAGAGCTCCTCGCGCGGGTACCCCTCCAGGATCTCGGTCAGGTCCTGGCCGTCGTGGCTGTTCGGGGTCATCCCGGCCGCCTCCAGCACGCTGGCCAGCTTGCGCCGCAGCACCGGGACGCGGGTGATGCTCTCGTGGTACGCGGCGTGGGTGAACAGCCCGAGGAAGCGGTGCTCGCCGATCACCTCGCCCGCGTCGTTGACCCGCTTGACCGCGATGTAGTCCAGGTAACTGGGGCGGTGCACGGTGGACCGGGAGTTCGCCTTGGTCAGGATGAGGCGCTGCCGGTCCCGGGCCCGGGCCCGCACCTCGGGGGGCAGCGCGGCGAAGGAGGTGGAGCCCCGCTTGTCGTGCCGCAGGATCCCCAGGCCGGTGCCGGGCAGCGCGAGCAGCGCCATCCCATCCGGCCCGTCGACCAGATCGTACTCCCGGTAGCCGAGGAAGGTGAAGTGGTTGTCGGCCAGCCAGCGGAGCAGGGCCACGGTCTCGGCCGGGGCCCCGGCGCCTTCCGCGGCCAGCCGGTCAGCCAGCCAGGTGGCCTTGGCCTGCATCCGCGAGTAGTCCTCGACCGCGACCCGGACATCGTGCAGCACCCGGTGCAGATCCTGCTCGAGCTCGGCGGCGGAGTTGCGCCCGCCTGAGCCGCGGGTGGCCGCGCCGTGCCCGGCCGCGCCGTCGGTGGCCGGCCCGCTGATCTCGATGTGCGTCCAGGATTCGGCGATCTCGTCGTGATCGCCGCCCCGGCTCACGAGCGTCCCGCACACATCGTGCAGTGTCCCGGCCACGTCCCGGCGGACCAGCAGCTGCGGATGCAGGATGTGGTCGCTGTCCAGGCCGTGCCGGGACAGTTCCATGGTCAGCGAATCGACCAGGAACGGCATGTCGTCGGTGATGATGTTGACCACCCGGCGGGACGGGTCGAACGCGCCGGGCGAGCCGGCCGGCCGCACCCGGACCAGGGCCCGGCCCTGCGGCCGGTGCTCGGCGAGGCGGGCCTGCTCCAGCGCGGCCGCGGCGACGGGGCCCGGTCCGGCCGCGACCAGGTCCTCGACCGGGACGTGCCGGTAGTAGTCCCGGAGATAGCAGAGCAGGTCACCGACCCGGAGGTCAGCCAGTTCCTCGGCACTGACCGCCTTGGCCGCCTCGGCCAGCACGGTTTCCCTGTCCGCGGGCGAGCCGTCACTCACCGGCGCCGCACCACGCCATTGTGGTGTTGTCACGCGTTTCCCTCAATCACCGTTGATCGCCTGATCGCTGCGCATCGCCAGCCTTCGACTCTACGCGGAGCCCGCCGGCGGCGCGAAGAGCCCGAGTACCTCGGGATTCGCCAGCGCATCGGGGTCGGCCGCCTCCGCGACCGGCGTGCCGAGCAGGATCTTGCGCACCGGGACTTCCAGTTTCTTCCCGGACAGCGTCCGCGGGATCCCGGGCACCTGGTGGATCTCGTCGGGCACGTGGCGGGGGGACAGCTCGCTGCGCAGCGCCCCGCGAAGCTGGCCGATGAGGTCGTCGTCGAGGTCGCACCCCTCGGCGAGCACCACGTACAGCACCAGCCGCCCCGGGCGGCCCAGCTGGCCGGTGTCCACCACCAGGCTGTCGGTGATCTCGGGCAGCCGTTCCACCACCCGGTAGAACTCGCTCGTGCCCATCCGCACACCACCCCGGTTCAAGGTGGCGTCCGAGCGTCCGTAGATCACGCATTCGCCGTCCGGCAGCATGGTGATCCAGTCGCCGTGCCGCCATACCCCAGGATAATCGGCGAAGTAGCTGGCCTGGTATTTCTCGCCGCCCGGGTCGTTCCAGAAGCCAACCGGCATGGACGGCATCGGTGCGGTGATGACGAGCTCGCCGACCTCCCCCGTGACCGGCTTCCCGGCGGCGTCGAACGCTTCCACCTTGGCCCCCAGGCACCGGCCGGCGATCAGGCCGGCCCGCACCGGCAGCAGCGGGCTGGGCCCGACGAAGCCGGTGCACACGTCGGTGCCGCCGGAGAACGAGCCGAGCTGCGCGTCCTGGCTGACGCCGGAGTAGACCCAGTGGAAGCCCTCCGGCGGGAGCGGGGAGCCGGTGGACCCGATGCCGCGCAGCGCGGCGAGGTCCAGGTCGCGGCCCGGGGCCAGCCCGGCTTTGGCGCAGGTCAGCAGGTACGGCGCGCCGGTCCCGAAGTAGGTCACCCCGGTCTGCGCGGCGAGCCGCCACAGCGCGTCGGTGCCCGGGTGGGTGGCGCTCCCGTCGTACAGGACCACGGTCGTCCCGGCCAGCAGGCCGCCGGCCAGGTAGTTCCACATCATCCAGCCGGTGGTGGTGTACCAGAAGAACACGTCGCCCGGACCGAGATCCTGCTGCAGGCCCACGGCCTTGAGGTGCTCCAGGACGATGCCGCCGTGACCATGCATGATCGCCTTGGGCAGGCCGGTGGTCCCCGACGAGTACAGCACCCACAGGGGGTGGTCGAACGGGACATCCACGAACTCCGGCTGGCCGTCGCCGGCCGCGGCCGGGAGATCGGGCCAGCTGAGCGTCCGCACCCCGGCCTGGTCGGCGGCGGCCCGGGTGGCCGGTCCCGGCCCGCCCGCGGCGTCCGGCCCGTCCACCGTGATCAGGGCAGCCAGCCCGGGCAGCCTGGCGACGATCTGGCTCACGGCCTCGTCCCGGCTGAAGTCCTTGCCGCCGTAGCGGTACCCGCCCACCGCGAGCAGCACCGTGGGGGAGATCTGCGCGAACCGGTCGATCACGCTGTGCGGGCCGAAATCGGGCGAGCAGGACGACCAGATGGCCCCCAGGCTGGCCGTGGCCAGCAGTCCGATGAGCGCCGCGGGGATGTTCGGCAGGAACGCGGCCACCCGGTCCCCCGGCCCGACGCCGAGCGCGCGCAGCGCCCCGCGGACCCGGCCGACCTCGGCGGCCAGCTCGCCGTAGGTGAGGGTCCGTGGCGGGGTGTCCTCGGCACAGGCGATGATGGCGGCGCGGCCCGGGTCGGTGCGGGCCGTGCGCAGCGCGTTCCGCGCGTAGTTCAGCGTGGCGCCAGGAAACCAGGTGGCGTCGGGCAGCTGCCCGCTCAGGGCGGGACCGTCGCCCCGCTGCCCGAGCACCCCGAAGTACTCCCACAGCGAGTCCCAGAACGCGCCCGGCTCGCCGACCGACCACTCCCAGAGATCCTGGTAGTCAGCGGCGGCGACGCCACGATGCCCGGCCAGCCAGCGCAGGTACTGCGTGATCCGGGCCTGCTCGATGACCTCGGGTCCCGGCTCCCAGAGAACCTCGCCGTAGTCGGCTCCGAGTAGCCGCGCCACCTCGTCGTTTCTTGGCATAGGCCCCAGCATCGGTGGTCAGCGCGCGCATCGCAACGGGAGCCACGCGCCCCAGTGTGTGGTCATGCTCACCCAGCCGTGCTCCCGGCCGGTTCAGCCCACCGGGGCCCCGGCGGCGAACGCCAGCAGCCCGAGTCCCGCGGCCCCCGCGATCGCGCTGACCACGCCGCGCCGCACGCCGAGCAGCCAGATCGCAGCCAGCGCGAGCACGCCGAACTGCCACAGGTGGGCCAGGGCCAGGGCCAGCGGGACGGCGGCCCCGGCGATGGCGCCGATGGCGGCCGGGCCGGCCCCGGTCAGGAAGGCCTGCACGTCCGAGCTGGCCCGGAGCCGGTCGAAGTAGCGGCCGCCGCCCAGCACGAACAGGAACGAGGGGGCGAAGGCGACCAGCGCGGCCAGCAGCCCGCCGGCCACGCCGGCCGCCGCGTACCCGACGACCGCGACGGTCTGCACCACGGGCCCCGGCGTGACCTGGCCGAGCGCCACCGCGCTGAGGAACTGGCCCGCGGTCATCCAGTGGTAGGTGTGCACCGCGTCGTGCTGCATCAGCGGGATGATCACGAACCCCCCGCCGTAGGACAGGGCGCCCACCTTGAAGCCCTCCCAGGCCACCGCGAGCAGGCCCGCCGCGGCGGGCACCGCGGCGGCCAGCGGCAGCAGGCCCGCGGGCAGCCCGGACGGCCCGGACCGCCCGGGATCGCGCGGCCCGCGCCTCTGCCGGGCCCGCATCGCGACCTCGGCCAGCCCGCAGGCCGCGAGGACGAGCACCAGCCACGGCCCGACGGTCGCGGCGGCCACCCCGCCGGCCACCAGGTAGCCGATCCAGCGGCCGTGCGCCGCGCGGGTCCCGGGCGCCCGCTCGCGCTCCGGGGAGCCAGCGGCCCCGGAGCCACCGGCCGAGGGGTCCCCCGCCCGGGCCCCACCGGCTGGCGGGCCACCGGCTGGCGCGGTACCGGCCCGCCGCCAGCTCGCCGGGATGAGGCCCGCCGCGGCGGCCATGGCCACCGCAGGCACGGCCGCACCCGCCCCGGCCGCGGCCCCGGCGATCCAGCCCACCGGGCGGGGCGCCAGGAACAGCGCCGCGAGCCCGAGGATGATGATCAGCCCGGGGACGATGAAGCAGACCCCGCCCAGGACCGCCCCGGCCGGCCCGCGCAGCCGCCAGGCGCAGAAGATGGCCAGCTGGGTCGAAGCGGGGCCGGGGAGCAGGTTGCAGGCGGCCAGGCCGTCCTCGAAGTCGGCGGGCGGCAGCCAGCGCCGGCCTTCCACGCACAGCTTGCGCAGCAGCGCGATGTGCGCGGGCGGGCCGCCGAACCCGATGCAGCCGATCCGGCCCCATTCACGGGCGATCGTGCTCAGCGGAACCTGCGGCGCTCCGGCCGGAGGCGGGTCACCGGCGGCCTGCTCGGACACCCGGCCACCTTATGCCGTGCGGGCCGGGCCGCTCAGCCTGCCGCGGCCAGCGTTAGCCGGTCCAACGCCTGCACCACCGCGGCCGTGTCGGACAGGTCGTCGAAGACCATGTCCGCCCCGGCCCTGCGCAGCTCGCCCACGGTGGACCGGCCGCTCGCCACGGCCAGGCACCGCGCACCGCCGGTCCGGGCGGCCGCCACGTCGCGGGAGGAATCGGCGATGTACACGGTGGAGTGCTCGTCGAACCGGGTGCCGTACTTGTCGGCCGCCCGGCTGCGGGTCATCATCAGCTGGGCGCCCTTCGGGTACACCTGCGACCCGTATCCGCCGATTTCGAGGTCGAAGTACCGCTCCAGGCCGAACGCGCGCAGCTTCTCGATGGCGTTCGGCTTGATCGTGCCGGTCAGCACGGTCTGCACCACGCCATGCCGGGCCGCCATCCCGGCCACGGCCTCGGCGGCCCCGGGCAGCAGCCGGCCCTGCTCACGCAGCAGGGTGCGGCGGGCCGCGAACGTGCCGGCCAGCTCGAAGGTAAACCGGGCCAGCAACTCCTCACCGCCCGCCCCGGGCGACCCGGCCGCGGGCGCGGGCACGGCCTCGTTGAGCGCCAGCGCGTCGAAGAAGATCTCCGACTCCATCCGCCCGGGCAGCTGCGGCAGCTGCCTCATCGGCCGCCCGGTGACCCGGCGGAACGCCTCGGCGTACGCCTCCCGGGTGACCCGGCCGACGTCCACGAGGGTCAGGTCGATGTTCCACAGGACCAGGCGGTTAATGAGGACCTCCGGGGTCGGTCTCAGCCGCGCGGGACGCGAGCGCGTCCCGCCCGCCGACGGCGGATGACATCCCCCTCACAGCGGGCATCGCCAGCCTATGCCCGGACGCCCCCGCCGCTCGCGCTAACGGTCCGGCTCCGCGGCGCGACCGCGCCGCTCACCCGCGCGGTGGCCCTCCGGCCGGGCGGCACCCGGAAAGCCGACAAGTTCGTGCTAAAACTTATTTTCCGGTGTATTACTGCCGAATTCAAATTATTCGATTTTCATTAGTAGATAATTATCAGCCGGAGACCCCGCAGATTAAAAGATTTAGGCCGCCCCGCTACTGTCCCACGTGCTATATAACGATCTGTTCGGATGGGACACCGTCCGGCAGAGGGGGTAATAGGGGTGGTGAAGCCAGTCCGCCTGCGGCCGGGTGACTTTGCATTAGCACGGGAAAAGGCGCCGGCCAGGTCCGCGCCGCCCGGGACAGCGGAGGCCCTCGCCGCCGTCCCCGCGATAGTGGGGCCGCCCGCACCGGCGCCCGGGACGGCGGGGGCACGACGCCGGGGGCCGGCCGGCGGCGCGGGAGGACTCTGGCCCGGGGAACGGGAGCCCGACCCGCACTCGTCGCTCCCGATCCGGTCGGCCGAGCGCCGCCGCTGGGCCGCGGACCTTACCGGCCCCGCACTGGCCGGGCTGGTGCTGTACGGGGTCGGCGGAATCGGCAAGTCCACGCTGGCCAGCCAGATCGCCTCGCGGGTGAGCCACCTCGAGCCCGAGTGGGTCACCGCGGTCATCAGCGGCAAGGTGTCGGCGGACGCGCTGCTGGCCGCGGTGGCCGCCGCCCTCCGCCGTCACCCGGCTATGCCCGTGGGCGGCAGCCGGGCGGACTCGGTGCGCGCGGCCGGCCGGACCGACCTGCCGTGGGAGCACCGGCTGGACCTGCTCCGCGAGCACGTCCCCGGCCACCTTCCGGTGCTCGTGGTCCTGGACAACTTCGATGACAATGTGTCGGCAGACGGCGGCGGCTGGAAAATTCGTGATCCCGCCCTGGCGGCATTGATAGCCCGCTGGGCGGGTGTAACACATCGGGGCAAACTACTCATTACGTGCCGCCATCCATTCACCCAGCCCGCCGCGGGGCCGCCACTCGGATTCCGCCACCTCGGCCCGCTGTCCCGCTCCGGCGCTTTCGAGCTGGCGAAGTCACTACCGGTCCTCGGGCGGCTCGGCGAAGCGGAAACCGACCGTGCATGGCGGCTGCTCGGCGGCCATCCGCACGCCATGAAAAACCTGGACTCCCTGCTCGCCGCGAGCGGGGCCTCCTTCCCGGAAGTGGCCCGGCGGCTTGCGCGCGCGATCGGGGCTGCGACCGGTGACCCGGCGCGGCCCATGAGGCCGGCCGCGCCGACTGAGCTCCCCCCGGCGGCCGCCGCGACGATCGCGCGGGCCGCCTGCGACCTGCTGGCCGGGGAACTCCAGGGCCGAGCGCCGCGGGACGCCCTGGTGAACGGCGCCCACCGCCGGCCCGCCCGGGCCTGGCGGCCCCGGCTGACGTTCGCCGCGGCGGTGGCCGCGGTGCTGGTGGCGACGGCGGCCGGCGTGGCCGTCGCGTGGCACCCCGGGGCGTCCACGGTGCGGGCCGGCGCGGCGCCGCCCCGTCCCGCCGCGGTGCTGGACCGCGCGGCGGCCATCCGCTCCCGGACAGCCGCGTGGGTAACCCGGCAGATCAGCGGCACGGCGATCGTCGCCTGCGACCCGGACATGTGCTCCGCACTGCTGGCCCACGGCATCGCGCCCGGAAACCTGCTCGAACTGCGCGCAGCGACGCCGGATCCGCTCGGCTCCGATGTGGTCATCGCGACGGCCGCGGTCCGCAGCCAGTTCGGCGCGCGCCTGGCGGGCGTCTACGCGCCGGGGATCCTGGCCACCTTCGGCTCCGGCGGCCTGCGGATCGACGTCCGCGCCATCGCCCCCGACGGCGCGGCGGCCTACCAGGCCGCGCTCGCCTCCGACCTGGTGGCCCGCCGGGATGCTGGCCGTCAGCTGCTCGCCAACCCGCACCTGCGGGTCTCCGCCGCCGCCCGGGCTGAGCTGCGGGCCGGCCAGGTGGACCCGCGCCTGCTCACCACGCTGGCCGTGCTCGCCACCACCGGGTCCGTGCAGGTCACCGCCTTCGGGGACTCAGGCCCCGGCGCAGGCGCGGGTATGCCGCTGCGATCGGCCGAGATAACCGGGGCGTCCCGTGCAGACCCGGCCCGCCTGCGCGACATGATCGCGTTCGTCCGGGCCCAGCGACCGCCCTACCTGCCCAACCGGTCCCTCATCGCGCCGGGTGCGGCCGGCTCACCCGTGCTGACTATCCAGTTCGCCGCGCCCAGCCCGGCCGGGCTGCTGCAGCCCGAGCCGGCCCGCTGACTGCAGACGCGTCGGCCCCATAGGCCCGATCAGCCTCGGTACTGGGCCCGCCGGGTCCGCTCGAGCGTGTCGGCCCCTTGCTCCACCAGACACACCGCGCGGGCCAGCCGCTCGGATCCGGCGCTCGCGGACCCCGGCCGGCGGGACGGGACCGGGCGGCCCGGCGGGACCGGACGGCCCGGCGGGACCGGACGGTCAGGCGGCACCTCACGGTCGGGAAGGACCCGGCGGTCGAGCCCGGCGTGGCGCTCCGACCGGGCTGGGTCCGCTGCCGGGCGACCCGGCGGAACCGGGGCCAGGACCAGCGGGCCCGGCCCGGTGCCCGCGCAGTCCTCGTCGTGCACGATCACCCGGGCCTCGAGCGTCAGCAACCGGATACCGAGCAGCCGGGCCAGCACGAACGCACCGATGACCATGTCACCCCGGGCTGCATCCGGGCCGCGGCGGTGCAGCCGGAGCGAGCGGCGGGTCCCCTCCGGCCCGTCCAGGGACGGGCGCACGGGCTCACGACCGGGTCCGGCCACCACTTCCCGCCCCCGCCGCGCGACGCGACTGGCCCGCACGCGGCTGGCCCCGGCGCGACTGGGCCGCGTAGGCCTCAAGCCGGGCGCCGTACTCCTCCAGCCTCCGGCGGGCGCTGGACTCCCCGAACTTCCCGCCCGCGCCGTGCGCAAGCTCGAGGATCTGCTCGTAACGTTCGCGGCCCGCACGAGTCCCCAGCAGGTAGCCGACCCCGAAGACGGCCACGGTGGTCAGCTTCACGACTCGCCCTGGTGGCGCAGGGCGGAAACGGCCGCGCTCGCGGCGGTGGCCGCGACCGCCCCGCCCACGACGCCGAGCGTGACCTTGGAGGCCAGGCGCACAGTGCCGTTGGCCGCAGCCGACTCTACGGCCGACTCCACGGTCTCCAGCAGGAGATCCCATTTGCTCTTGCGTGTGAAAAGTCCCATCCGCCCCGAGTCCTCTCTGTAAAGCAGGCCGGCCCGTTGCCGCCCCGTCGCGGCTAGGTCACTACCCTGCCGACCGTGATGATCTGATGGTCGCGATGAGTTCCGGCTTCGTCATCGAGGTGCGCAGCTCGGCGCCGGTCTCCCGGCCCAGCCGCAGCAGTTCGTCCTTATTGAGCCGGTCCAGGGGCACCCCGCCGACCCGGACGACGGCCTGCACCAGGTCCTCCTTGTTCATCGCGGACGAGTCAGCCACGTCGAGCTCTCCGGCCAGGCGGATGAGCTCGGCCTTGGTGAGCTGGCCCACCTGGTCGCTCGTGCGCAGTGTCGCAGCGTCCCCATTCCCGGCCGCGCGTCCCCGGCTGGGCTGCGCCTCTCGCTGGGCTGGCCGCTCGGCCGGGCGTCGTGGTGACCGCCGGGCGGTGGCCGCCGCGCGACGCCGCGTCTGGCCGGCCTGGGCGACCTGCCGCCGCGCCGCCGCAGGCTCTCGCGCCAGGGCCGCCAGCCGATCGGCCTCCTGGGTGGCCTGCGCCGCGATAGCCTGGGCGGCCTTCGAGGCCTGGCCCGCCAGTTTCCTGGCCTCAGCGACCGCCCGGTTGGCCTCCTGAATGGCCTGGCGAGCACGCTCCTGCGCACGTTCGGCCTCCTGCTCCTTCTCCCGCGTGCGGGCCGCGGCCTCCTCCTCCGCCTGGTCGAGCGCCTTCCGCCGCTCAGCCTCCTCCGCGAGGCGGACGCGCTCGAGGTGCTCCTCCGCCTGCGCGCGCGCCTCCGCGTCAACCTGGCGTACGTGTTCGTCCATCTCCCGGGCCGTGCGTTCGGCCTCATCAGCGCGGTCTTTGGCCTCCTGGGCCAGGCCCAGGGCCTGTTCCTCCTTCTCGCGCGCCTCTTCCGCCGCCTCGTCAGCCTCCCGCATCAGCGATTCGACCGAGTTGTCGTCGAGGCCCGGCACGGCGGCTCTGACCGACCGCCCCGCCGCCCTGGTCCTGCGCCGCACGCCCGCGGTGACGGCGCCCGCCGTCTCCGCGGCCGAGGACGCGGTGTCCGACACGTTGCCGGCCACCGAGGTGGCGACATCGGACACGCCCGACGACGCCGATGCCGCCGGCTTGAGCGCCCTGGACAGCAGCCACGCAGCGTTAGCCGGAAGCTCTCGCAAGCCGGTTCCGGCCAGATTCGTCAGACGGTGCCCTGATTTCACCTTGGCCATGACTTCTCCTACGCCCTGTAGGACCTTGTAGGTCCCTTGTAGGCTCCTGCCCTACCCGATGACCTGTGCTTTATCCAAGATGACCTCATTTTCCGGCGCCAGCCGGGGGGCCGGGCCGCGCGCGGGGCCGGTGGGCCAGCCCGCACGGCCGGCCCGAGTGGGCCAGACCATCCGGCCAGGCTCGCCGCTGGCTTTGAGCAGTGGGAACTCCGGCTAGCGGTCGGTGGTCGCCAGCGTGGCATGAACCTGGGCGGCGGCTACCAGGTACTTGGACGCCGGGCCCAGCGGGTTGGTGGCGTGGGCCACGGCGGCCTCGCCGAGCAGCCGCTCCGCCTCCTTGTAGTGCTCTTCAGCGGTCATCTCCGTTTGCCCTTTCCCGGTCACGGCGGATACACCCCGCGGATGACAGCCCATACCCTCTGGCTCGCGGCGGACCACACTCCGGTCAGCCCATGTGCGGGTAGCGATAGTCGGTCGGCGGCGCGAACAGTTCCTTGATGGCCCGCGCGTTGACCCAGCGGGTGAGGTTGAAGATCGAGCCCGCCTTGTCGTTGGTGCCGCTGGCCCGGGCCCCGCCGAACGGCTGCTGGCCGACCACGGCCCCGGTGGGCTTGTCGTTGATGTAGAAGTTGCCCGCCGCGAAGCGCAGCGCCTCGGTGGCGGCGGCGATCGCGGCCCGGTCCTGAGCGATGATCGCACCGGTCAGCGCGTACGGGGCGACGTCCGCGGCCTGGGCCACGACCTGGTCATAGCGGGCATCGTCGAACACGTGCACGGCCAGGACCGGGCCGAAGTACTCGGTCCGGAACATCTCGTCCTCGGGGTCGCTGCACTCCAGCACGGTCGGCTTGACGAAGTACCCCTGGGAGCCGTCCGCGTCGCCGCCGGCCAGCACCTGGACCGACGGCCGGGACCGGGCCCGGGCCAGCGCGTCGGACAGCTTCCGGAACGCCCGCGCGTCGATGACCGCGCCCATGAACAGGGACAGGTCGGCGGCGACGTCGCCCACGGTGAGCCCGTCCACCTGGGCCAGGAAGCCGTCGCGCATCCGGTCCCAGACCGACCGGGGGATGTAGGCGCGGGAGGCGGCCGAGCACTTCTGGCCCTGGTACTCGAACGCACCCCGGATCAGCGCCACGGATAGCACGTCCGGATCGGCCGACGGGTGCGCGATCACGAAATCCTTGCCGCCGGTCTCGCCGACCAGCCGGGGGTAGCCGCGGTACTGGGCGATGTTCTCGCCCACGGTGCGCCACAGGTGCTGGAACGTGCCGGTGGACCCGGTGAAGTGGATGCCGGCCAGGTCCTGGTGCGGCAGCGCCACCTCAGACACCGCCTGGCCGTCGCCGGTAACCAGGTTGATCACGCCCGGGGGCAGCCCGGCCGCCTCCAGCAGCCGCATCGTGTAGTGCGCCGAGAACTGCTGGGTCGGGGACGGCTTCCAGAGCACCACGTTGCCGAGCAGCGCCGGGGCGGTGGGCAGGTTGGCGGCGATCGAGGTGAAGTTGAACGGGGTGATGGCCAGCACGAACCCCTCGAGCGGGCGGTACTCCAGCCGGTCCCACTCGCCGGTGACCGACGACGGCTGCTCGGCCAGCAACCGCCGCGCGAAGTGCGCGTTGTAGCGCCAGAAGTCGATCAGCTCGCACGCCGCGTCGATCTCGGCCTGGTACACCGACTTGGACTGGCCGAGGATGGTGGCCGCGTTGATCGTGGCCCGCCACGGGCCGGCCAGCAGCTCCGCGGCCTTGAGGAACACCGCGGCCCGGTCGTCGAACGACCGAGCCCGCCAGGCCGGTGCGGCGGCGGCGGCCGCGTCGATCGCGGCGGAGACGTCCGCGCCGGTCGCGTTGCCAAGGTGGCCGAGCACGTGGGCGTGGTTGTGCGGCTCGACCACGGCGATCCGGTCGCCGCCGCCCATCCGCGGCTGGCCGCCCACGGCCATGGTCAGCTCGACCGGGCTGGCGGCCAGTTCCTTGATCTTGGCTTCGACGGCGGCGCGCTCGGCGCTGCCCGGCGCGTACGTCCGGACCGGCTCGTTGACCGGCGGCGGGACGGTGCTGACGGCGTCCATGAGGATCTCCCCGGAGTTGTTCCGATGCGGTGACCCCATGGTGCCACGCCAGATCACCCGGTCAGATCACCCAGTTCCTGAGTCGCGTACCACATCAGGTCGTGCCCCTCCGCCCCGTCCACCACGAACTGCGCGTCGTCGTCCCCGGCGTCGGCCGCGGCCAGCGCCTCGACCGCGGCGCTGACGTCGGCGACGGCCGCGAGGTCGTCCACGTGCCCGGACGCCACCCGGGCCAGCGGGACCGGCGCGGCCAGCAGGATCAGGGTCGGCTCCTCGAATCCGCCGTCGAAGCCACTGCCCCGGCCGGCCTGCTCGTCGGGTACGTCGGCGGCCAGCACCACCCGCCGGCGCGGAGCGTCCGGGTCGGCCCGCAGCAGCCGCAGTGAGGCCCGCGCGGCGTACATCAGCGCGGCGTACTCCAGTTCCTCCATGTCCGCGCTGGCGTACCACTCACGCAGCGCGGGCGTCACCGTGTAGGCCTGCACCGGGGCCGGGCCGATCTCGGCGGCGCGCAGCACCACGTCGAGGACCGGCAGGGTGGCCGGCAGGTAGACGCGCATGATTCCCCCTGGTGAGCAGCGGAGCTTAGCCAGCAGAGCTTGGACCAGCAGAGTCAGGCCCAGCAGAGTCAGGCCGCAGGACGCCGGCCACCATCGCCACCGCCTCGTCGAGGGACTGATGTTCCCACACCCGGACCACCCGCCAGCCCGCCGCGGCGAGCGCGGCGTCCGCGGCACGGTCGCGTTCGACGTTGCGGCGCAGTTTGGGTGACCAGTACGACTCGTTGACCGCCGGGTCCCGGCCGTGCTGCGGGCAGACGTGCCAGAAGCAGCCGTCCACGAACACGGCGACCCGGCGCCCGGTGAACGCGATGTCGGGCCGGACCCGGGTGCCGCCGTCCAGGTCCAGCCGGAAGTCCTTGCGGAACCGGAAGCCCTGCCGGTGCAGCGCGCTGCGCAGCGCGAGTTCCGGCTTGGTGTCGGTGCGCCGGTTGGCGCGCATGTTCGCCGATCGTCCCGGGGTGGGGCGAATCAGCGCCGGTGGTACCGGGCCCGGTGGTACCGGGCCCGGTGGTGCCGGGTCCTGGGGTTCCCGGCCCCCCGGTACCGGGTGGAGCGGGCTCGGATGGTCGGCCACGGGGTCAGGCTAGAGCAGCCAGCCCCGGCGTGCGGGGGGTCTGCCCGTGCTGTCACTAAGGAAGATAGGTCCGCTACGGCAGGCCGAGCAGCGAGGCCAGCCCGGCCGCGGTCGCGGCCGGCTCGGTGTGCAGCACCCCGGTCATCCCGAGGGCCTCCGCGGCCCGCACGTTGGCCTCGATGTCGTCGATGAACACGCACTCGGCCGGGTCCAGCCCGAGCAGGCCGGCCGCGTGCCGGAAGATCCGCTCCTCCGGCTTGCGCATGCCGACCTCGGCGGAGATCACCACCGCGTCGAACAACTCGGCGAGCACGTCGACCGGGTAGGCACTGATCCCCCAGGAGTTCGAGAGCATGGCCGTCTTCCGCCCGGACCGGCGCACCCGGCGGAGCAGGTCCTGCATGGGCTCGCTGAGCACCGTGGCCGCGAACATCCGGTCCAGCAGGCCCTGGGCCAGTACCGGGGCGCCGTCCCGGCGGACGATCTGGGCGGCGAGCATCCGCTCGAACTCCTCGTTGCTGCACTCGCCGCGTTCCAGCACGTGGATCGGGTTGTCCTCGCCCGCCACGTCGTAGGCGCCGGTCACCCAGGCCTTCATCACCGCGTGGTAGCTGTCGTAGTCGATCTCGTCGGCGGCGATCCAGGCGCGCACGGTCTCCGTGATCGGGTTGGTCATCACCCCGCCCCAGTCCGCGATCACCCCGCGCAGCGGAGGGCGGCCGGCGGCCGGAGCGGCGGCCGGAGCGGGGGCGGCGTCCTGGGACGGCGGGGCCGGGCGGGAGGTCAGCCGGGGGTCAAACACGCATCCGATCGTAAGCGCCCGGGGTGCCCGGCGGTCAGTAGCCCAGAGCGGTGCCATAGCCGAACGCGGTGCCCCCGTGCGCGGCCGGGATGGCCACCGGCAGCCGGCCGGCCGGGCGCAGCCGCCCGGTCAGCACCCCGGCGGCCGCGCTCAGCGACACGCCGCTGCCGGAGTAGCTCGCCACCGCCGCCCGGATCCCGGCCAGGACGCCCAGGTCGTAGGGCAGCCCGGTGGCCAGCACCACCACGGGCTTGCCCGTGGCGACCAGCCCGCGCGCCAGCCGCCGCTGGGCCGGGTCGCTGACCGCGTTCTGCGTGGCCGCCACGATCACCTGGGCTTCCGCCGCGCTCGCGACGATCCGCCCGCCGGTGGCCGCCAGCTCGGGCTGCAAGGCCCCGGTGAGCCCGGCGGCGGCCGGCCCGGCGACGTAGACCCGCTTACTTCTCAATGGCAGCAAACGATCCTGACCGGCCGGCCCGCTCCCCGGTGGTGACTGGTTCGCGATCACAGTGATCGACCGGTTGGCCAGTTGCTGCGATAGGCCCCGTTGCGGAGGTGTGTTCTCAAGCGCCGCCACGGCGGACGGGGAGACGGCCGGCTCGCTCAGCAATCCGCGGGAGATCTTGAGGTTCACCACCCGGGCCACCGAGGCGTCGAGCTGGGCCAGGCTGATCTGGCCGCGCTGCGCGGCGCGCAGGACGGCGCGGTAGGCCACCCCGGGGTCGCCGGGCATCAGCAGCTGGTCACAGCCGGCCTGGACAGCCTGCACCGCGACCTGGGCCGGGGTGTGGCCCTGCAGCACGCCGCCCATCTGCAGCGAGTCGGTGACGATCACGCCCTGGTAGCCGAGCCGGTTCCGGAGCAGGCCGGTGACGACCTTGCGGGACAGCGAAGCGGGCTGGCCCGAGTCGTCGAGCGCCGGGACCTCGATATGCCCGATCATGATCTCGTCTACGCCGGCCCGGATCGCGGCCTGGAACGGTGGCGCGTCGATGGTCCACCACTGGCGCAGGGTGTGATGGATGACCGGCAGGCCGGTGTGGCTGTCCACCCCGGTGTCGCCGTGCCCGGGAAAATGCTTGGCCACCGTGACCTCGCCCGCCCGGTGGAAGCCGTCGACCGCGGCCGCGGTCAGGCTGGCCACCAGGGCTGGGTCGGCGCCGAACGAGCGGAGCCCGATCACCGGGTTAGCCGGGTCCACGTTGACGTCGGCGACCGGGGCGTAATCGAGGTTGATGCCCAGCGCCCGCATGCCCGCCCCGGTGGCCTGGTCCTGCGCCCGGATCAGGTCCGGGTCACGGGTCGCCCCGGCCGCCATCTGGCCGGGGAAGACCGTGGTCACCCCGGCCAGCCGGGACACGATCCCGCCCTCCTGGTCCGTGCCGATCAGCAGCGGGAGGTGCGGCGGCTCGCGGCGCGCCGCCTGCTGGAGCCCGGCGGACAGCGCCGCGATCTGGACGGCGTCGCGGACGTTCTGGCCGAAGTAAATGACGCCGCCGACGTGATAGCGGCGGATCAGTTCCGCGCCGCCGTCCGCCGACGTCAGCCCGGGCACGGTCGGCACCAGCAGCTGCCCGACTTTCTGCGGCAGCGTCATCGACTTCACGATCGCGGCGGCCTGGGAAGAGACTGTGGGGCCAGTCCCCGGAGGATGGGGCTGGGCGGTGGCGCTCGAGGCGGTGGCGCTCGTGGTGGCCTGGTGCCGCGCCGGGGACGCGGGGGCGCCCGCGGCCTGGCCGGGGCCGGAGCGGCCGGCGCATCCGGCGAGGGCCATGGCCAGGACCATACCCGGGATCGCGAAAGCCGCCCCGGCTGGGACGGCCCTGGTTCGGCTGGAACGGCGGCGGCCAGCGCGGCGGGATGTCATCGCCGTGCGACCTTACTCGCCGCTTTAGCCCTTATGTCCTAAACGTAGATTTTGGTCATCCCATCGAGGCTGAGCAAACCTCGGAAACGGCGACACGGCGGGAGCTCACCGTCTCCCGCCGTGTCGCCGCCGCGCGGTGCTAGGTAGTGATCCCCCCCGCACCGTGGGTCACCTTGTGTCGGCGGAGCCGGCCGGCTGCGTGGCGCGGGACGAGGCGCCCCGGGCCGGGCTGCCCTGGGGGTGGGTGCGGACGGAGGGTCCGGCGGTCGCGTGCCGGCGGCCCGGAACCAGGATGCGCGGCGCCAGGTGCTGGCGGGCGACGGTCAGGCCATCGAACGCGGCCACCTGGGTCGTCGGCACGAAGTCGCTGGTGTGAGCGTCAGCGGCAGCCTTGGCCCGGAAGTGGGCGCGCGCCTCGGAGTAGTCCGGGTGGCGGTGCGGATGCTTGAACGTCATCCACAGCGGGATACCGACCATGGCGGCCACGATCAGGGCGATGATGGGGAAGTTGGCGATCACGATGCCGGTCACGGCGTTTCTCCTCTTAGCTCCTCGCCGGCGGCGGCCCCAGCCGGCTTCTGATGTTCTTAAGGTTGCCCAGCGGGATTCTGCTGTCCGTTGGCAAAGCTTCTGCGGACCCTATGAATGTGGTGCGCCGGGGTTAATTCCGGTTTACGGACCCGTGTCCTGTCCGGGGCCGAGCCTGGCAATTACGTACCTCCGCGGCCGTCAGTGGCCCGGCGTAACGTGGCGGTACTGGGGCCTCGAGGGGAAGGCGGACCGGCATCATGAGCACGACCGACACTGCGCCGGGCGAGCGGGCTACGGGCGAACGAGCTGATCTGCTGAGCGCCCTGGCCAAGCAGCGGCACTTCCTGCGCTACACCGTTCGCGGGCTGACCGACGAGCAGGCGGCGCAGCGCACCACCGCCAGCGAGCTGTGCCTGGGCGGGGTGATCAAGCACGTCACGCTCACCGAGCGGCAGTGGATCACCTTCATCCAGATCGGCCCGGCCGCGATGTCCTCCGATGAGTCGCACATCGCGGCCTGGATGGACGGCTTCCGCATGCTCGAGGGGGAAACGCTGGCCGGGCTGCTGGAGGAGTACGACCGGATGGCCGCGCAGACCGACGAGCTGGTCCGGACGCTGACCGACCTGGACGCGGCCCAGCCACTGCCCGAGGCTCCCTGGTTCGAGAAGGGCGCCCGCTGGTCCGCCCGGCACGTGCTGCTGCACGTGATCGCGGAGACCGCGCAGCACTGCGGTCACGCGGACATCATCCGGGAGTCGCTGGACGGCGCCAAGACCATGGGCTAGCCACCGGGCGGGCATGCTGGCCAGCTCATGGCCGGGTCATGCTCGGTCGCGACGCTGCGAGATCCGGCCGTGGGATACCCCCCGGTTCACGCTCGTCATAGCGTGGTGCATGGCCGGAATCCCTGGGGGATCTCGCCGAGGTCCCGGAAACGGAGCTGATCATGCCAGAAGCCTCTGCGCAGGAGCCGTCCCTGCCCCACGTCCCGGCCACCGTCGCGGACATTATGCGGCCACCGCTGACGACGCTCCAGCCGGGCGACCACATGGCCGCGGCCGCATACCTGATGAGGCACGCGGCGGCGACCGCTCTCGTGGTCCTGGACCCGCAGACCAATCAGCCGATGGGTCTGGTCACGGAGGCTGACATCGTCCAGGTGGTGGCGGACGGGAGAAACGCGGATGCTGTCCGGATCCACGACCTGATGACCACTAGCCTGAGCGTCATCAGGTTGACGTCAAGCATCCGTGACGCGGCTACCACGATGATAAGCGGCCGTTTCCGGCATCTGCCGGTCGTCGAAGACGCCGGCCTCATCGGGATGATCGACATCACAGATATTTGCCGCGCGCTGCTCGACGCAGCCGGGGGATGATCGGCCGGCCTGGTGCCGGACCTGACCGCCGCGTGGCCGCCGGTGCCGCGCCTGCGGGGTGGTGCCGCGCCGGTCGGCTGAGGAGGCGGGTTAGCGGGGCAGGAAGTCGAGGAGCAGTGCGCTCACCTGGTCCGGGGCGTCCAGCTGCATCCAGTGGCCGGGGCCGTCCAGCCGCTCGTAGCGCCATGGGCCCGCGACGTTGGCGGCAGAGTCGGTCATCTGTACCTCGGAGAGGGCGAAATCCTGCGTGCTCCACACACCCATGGTCGGTGCCTGCACCGGGGGGAGCTGCAACGGCGGTCCCACCCAGGACTCGGGCGAGACGTTGGCCCGGTACCAGTTGAGGCCCGGCGTGAGCGAACCGTTTGCTTCCAGTTCGGCGATCACCTGGTCGGTGTCGGGGTGCCCTCCCCAGCTCCGGAAATTGGCCCAGTCGTCCTCGGTCAGCCAGCGTTCGGCAATCCCGGTGAACTGGAACAGCAGCATGTACCACGACTTTTGGCGCTGCTGGAGCGTGCGCAGGAAGGTGACCGGGTTGCCGACCGACAAAGCGACGAGGTGGTCAACGTTGCCGGGCGCCAGAGCGGCGAGCCCCCACGCCAGGGCGGCGCCCCAGTCGTGGCCCACCACATGGGCCTTGTCGATCTCGAGCTCGGTAAGGATCGCCAGGACATCCCCGGCCAGCAACGGAAGCGAGTAGGCATCAACGGGCCCGGGCTTGTCAGAGCGCCCGTAGCCGCGCAAGTCAGGGACGATCACCTGGAACCCGGCCCCGGCCAGCGCCGGTACCTGATGCCGCCATAGCCGGCCAGAGTCAGGAAAGCCGTGCAGCAGCACGACCGGGCGCCCCGCCCCGGCCACCTCGTACTCGATACCGACCCCGCCGACCTCCGCCCGCCCCATCGGTCCTCCTCTGCAGCCGGTGATCACGCGTGCGGACCGCGCTGGCGGGTCAGGCTGTAAGCCACGCTGACAGCGCCCGGCCAGATCGAACCTCGTCACCCAGTATGCCGGTGGCCCCATGTCGTGGCCGCTTTCGGGTCTGGTCCTCCCTTATGGCGGTACGCCACGCTCAGGCTGACCGGGTACCCGGAGCCGGACCCGGAAGTCGGCGTCCGGGTCCGGGTCATGTCCCCCGCCCGCGACCAGCAAGATCGCTCCCAGCTCACCAGCCGAATGATCAATCAGGTCGGTGCGGCCGAGCAGCTCAGCACTGATGTCGTCATCGCCGGCGATGTCCCAGCGGTGCAGCATGCTCGTTGCGCAGGTGCGGGATGAACTTCGCGACGGCCATCTGCCGCCCGGTCCACGGAATCACCGCGTGGTCCACCCGTCACAGGCGCTCACCGCCTGCGGCGCGGCCTGGTCAATGGCATCGATGAAGGCATGTGCCTCACGGCTCCGGTCGGTCATGGCCTCCTGAATGCTCCCTCACCCGGGTGCTGCGGGACGGCTTGGCTACCCCGGCAGCTCCATCCCACGCCGGGCTCGAGCCGGTGCCCCGAGATGGCACCGCGTGGCGGGGGCGGTCGATCCCAAAGACAAAATTCAGGGAGCGGCCGTGGCGAGCGCGTTGTCAACCCAGGCCCGCAAGGCAGGCAGGGGGGCGGCGCCCGTCTGCCGGGCAGCCACCCGTCCGCCGCGCAGCACCAGCAGGGTCGGGATGGCCTGGGCCTCGAAGCGCTGCGAGATCTGCGGCGAGACGTCTACGTTCACTTTGACCAGCTTCACCTGGCCGGCCAGATCGCGGGCCAGCTGCTCAAGCGCGGGGCTGACCATACGGCAGGGCCCGCACCAGGGCGCCCACAAGTTGACGATGACGGGAATCTTGGCGGCCTCCGCGATTTCACCGAAGGTTGTGTCGTCTGCGTCGGCGATCCACGGCAGCGGATGATGACACTTGCCGCAGCGGGGTGTACCGGCCGCCGCGGCAGGCACCCGGTTCGCCTGGCCGCAGTGCTCGCACCGGATTAGCCCACTTGTCATGGCTTCATTATCCCGCCTCGAATGTCAGCACAGGGCGTCTGCCCTCCGTGATCGCTGGCTGCGGCGGGCTCAGCACCCGGGGGGAAGGCAGATCACCGCGGCCTGGCGGTGCGCGGGCGGGCGCGGACGTGGAGCCGTTCGCCTTGCGGGCCGAAGAGGATCAGGAGTTCGACGCGACGCTGGTCAGCGCTGCCGAACCAGTGCGGGGTGTGGGTGTCGAATTCGGCGGCTTCGCCCGGGCGCATGACGATGTCCAGTTCGCCGAGCATCAGGCGCAGCCGGCCGTTGAGCACATACATCCACTCATAACCCTCGTGGCTTTGCTGGCCGTGCCGCCGTTCACCAGGTTCGATGATCACCTTGTACGCCTGCAGGCCACCCGGGCGGCGGGTCAGCGGGATCATGGTGCGGCCGTGTCGTATTACCGGTTCGGGATGCACGCGGGGGTCGCTGGTGGCGGGGCCGCTGATGAGTTCGTCGACCGGCACCTCGTGGGCGCGGGCTAGCCGCAGGAGTAGCTCGAGGGTGGGTTTGCGGCCGCCGGACTCGAGTCTGGACAGCGTGCTCACCGAGATTCCGGTGGCCTGCGAGAGCTGGGCCAGCGTGGCCTGGCGCCGTTCGCGCACGGCCCGCAGCCGTGGCCCCACGGTCGTGAGCGCCTCGTCGATCTCGTCAGTCATGCCCTCAGTTTGCTACTTCGGCAACGTAGCTTGTCAAACTGATCGTGGACAACGCACTCTAGGCGGGTGAACGAACACGATGACAGCTATGACGTGGTCGTGATCGGTGGCGGCGCTGCCGGGCTCGCGGCAGCGGTCGCGCTGCTGCGGTCGCGGCGCTCGGTGCTGCTGGCCGACGCCGGTGACCCGCGCAACGCGGCGGCCGGGCATGTCCACAACTTCCTGACCCGGGACGGCACGTCACCCGCAGACCTCTATGGCGCGGGACGCGCCGAAGTGCAGGCCTACGGCGGGCACATCGTCCGCGCCCGGGTCGGCGCGCTCGAACGGCACGGCGATCTGTTCCGCGTCCAGGCCGGCGACCGGACCGTCACGGCCCGCCGGGTGCTGATCGCTACCGGGGCACACGACGAGCTGCCCGACATAGCCGGCCTGGCGGACCGGTGGGGTATCGACGTGCTGCACTGCCCGTACTGCCACGGCTGGGAGGTCCGCGGCCAGCGCATCGGGGTGCTCGCCACCGGACCGCTGGCCTTCCACCAGGCGCTGATGTTCCGTCAGCTGAGCTCCCAGGTCACGATGCTGCAGCACACGGCCGCGGCGCTGGCGCCCGAGCAGCAGGAACAGCTCGCCGCCCTGGGCGTCCCGGTCGTCACCGGGACCGTCGCCAAGGTCGCCACCGGCGTCGGCGGGCTCACCGGCGTGCGACTCGCCGACGGCAGCGAAGTGAAGCTGGACGCGCTGATCGTGGCGCCGGTATGCCGGGCCCGCGCGGAGCTGCTGAGTCCCCTCGGCGTCCAGCCGAGCGAGATACGGCTCGACGGGTACCTGCTCGGCACCCAGGTCGACGCCGACCCCACCGGCGTCACCGCCGCGGCCGGGGTGTGGGCCGCCGGAAATATCACCAACATCCAGGCCCAGGTGGTCAGCTCCGCCGCCGCCGGACTGGCCGCCGCAGCCTCGATCAACAGCGACCTGATCACCGCCGGCGCCTCCCTGGCCCTCAAGGCCCACCGCGACCAGCGCGTCACCACCCAGGACTCATGGGATCAGCGCTACGCCAGCATGGAGCAGGTCTGGAGCGGCCAGCCCAATGGCGCGCTGGTCAGCGAGACCGCCGGGCTGAAGCCAGGCGCGGCCCTCGACGTCGGCTGCGGCGAAGGTGCCGACGCCGTCTGGCTCGCCGAGCAGGGGTGGAACGTCACCGCTCTGGACGTGTCTCAGGTGGCCCTCGAGCGTGCTGCCGGTCACGCCGGGCAGGCCCGGGTCCCGGTGCAGTGGGTGCACGCCGGCCTTGTGGAAGCCTCCCCGAGCCTGGGGACCTTCGACCTGGTGTCCGCCCAGTACCCCGCGCTGTGGCGTACCGAGAATCACGACGCTGAGAGAACGCTGCTCGCAGCCGTCGCGCCGGGTGGGACGCTTCTATTCGTGCACCACGCCGCTATCGACGCAGAGGAGGCCAGAGCCCACGGGTTCGACCCCGACGACTATGTGAGCCCCTCCGACGTCGCCGCACTGCTCGACGACAACTGGCGCATCGAGATCAATGAAACCCGCCCCCGCCACGTGACCGCCGGCGCCGGATCACACCACACCCACGACATCGTCCTGCGAGCACGACGCATGAACTAACCGACGTGGCCAGATCTAGCGGAGATAGCGGGCAAGTGGCAGGTCAGGTTGTGCGGATCACGATCGCGGCCGCTCTTTGACCCCGGCCGCGAGCAAGTTGACTACCTCAGCGATGCGGGCCGCGCGGACGTCCGGCCGGCGAGTGGTCGCGTCAATCCAGCGCAGGTAGGCCTTGCGGTAGAACTGGGCCAGCGTGTCGAAGAATGCGCCCGCGGCCGGGCTGGCCGCCAGGGCTGCGGCGATGTCGCCGGCGAGATCGCCGCGCTGCGGACCTTCAGGCTCCAGCTCAACGGTCACCTCGCCGCCGATCGCGAAGCCCATATCGCGCAACCACCTCGGGCCCAGGGCCAGCACCCATCCGCTGGTGCCCGGCGAAAGCGTCCCGCGGACCCGCCAGCCATCGATCGTGCCGCCCACGGGATGCTCAGCCTTGGCTCCCCACGTCTGGTCCGGGTTGAACGGCACCTCGATGACCGCGCGGCCACGAGGACCGGCGGTGATGACGGCACGGAACCGCTGCAGGCGCATAGCGCTCATCGTGCCACGACGACGCAATGCCCGGACGTCCCGTGAGCTGCCCTGCTCGTCGCCCAGAGGCGGCACCGGGCCAGCGCAATCACGGTCACAAATCGCTGTTACACGGTCGCTGGCACCCGCTCCCGCGCATGATCGGCCTGCGCCCGGACCGCCGCATCACCCCGCACCCAAGATGCTAGCCGGGACACCCCGAACGGGCCGATGAGCAGCCGCGGCCGCGGTGACACGCGTGTGGTACTGGCTGGCGGGCCGTGCGCGCTATGAGGTGCGCACGACGGCGATGCCAGCCAGAGTCGGTACGATCACGTCCGCACCGTAGAGCGCGGGTGTCGCGAACCGGTTGGCCACACCGACGTTGACCTGGCTGAGGCTCTTGCCAGTGGACGGATCGAGCGCGTGCAGCACGCCGGCGTTCGGGTCAAGGACCCAGATGCGTCCGCCACCGATAACCGGCGATCCGGTGATCGAGTCGGACGTGTGCCACACCACATGCAGCTGGCCGGCGCCGTCGACCCGGACTGCGCGGACGCCGTCCGTGCAGGGCAGGTAGACGACGTCGCCGTCGACCGCCGCCCCGCCGAATGACTGGCAGATGTTCTGTACGTTCACCTGACCGCCAATGCCGCCCAGGTCACCTTGCTTCAGGACGTATACCGGGCCGGATTTGCCGCCGAGCACCGCCCACTTCGTGCCGATCAGAGCCACCCCCTGCGAACCGAGACCGACATCGCCCTGATTGTTCGCCGCCCAGTCGGCCGGTGCGAACGAGTCGACCACCTTGGCCTTCGCGTCCAGTTCGAGCACGGAGTTCGTGTGGTCGTACGCGTCGCCCGGGAACGCGGCGCCGTTCGCGGACACGACCAGCAGGTGTCCGGCGGCGTTCACGGTGGGACCGGCCGGGTTCCAGATGCCGCCGCCCCGCTTGGTCGGCGGGCTGTAGAGGATGACGTCGCTGCCGCCGTCGAGGGGTACGCCCACGACCCGGCCCTTGTAGTTGCCGCAGTCGCCGGCCTGCGCACCGTAGGACACCCAGACCCGGTTATCCGCGATCGCGAGCGCGCCGCGCTGCTGCATGTCACGGATTGATGTCGCCGCACTGCCGCTCCTCCGCGGGCGACGGCGATCCGAGACTGCGTTTCCACACCTGCCGGTACGACTGATCGAACGCGTACACGCTGTCCTGTTCGGTCGCGACGATCGTCAGCCCGCGGACGACGATCGGGGAGGCGAAGACCTCGCCGTCCAGCTTGAGCGACCGGATGAGCTTAGGTGACCCGCTCGCCGCCGGCATGGTCCTCGACACGCCCGCCCGGCTCATCGTCCCGTGGTAGGTCGGCCAGCGTGGACCGCCAGCCGCCGCGCCCGGGGATGCGGTCGTCGCCGCGGACGACGCTGGCTCCGGCGCCGTCGCGGCCGGCGATGCCGGGCCGGTCCCGGTGCATGCGGACAGGGCCAGGATCATGATCGCGGCCGCGGCCAGCGCCGTATGCCATGAGCGCATATCAGCCAGTGTGCCATCGGCGATGGCGGTGCGGAGCAGACCACCGCATGCGCCACGACATCGAGAACGGCGCGCGGGGCGTGCACCGGGGAAGCAGTCTCTACCGCTCCTCGAGGCGGAAGCGGGGCATGGGCGAGGGCAGCAGGCACAGGAAGCCCAGGGTCCCGCCCGCGGCGGCGATCCACAGGGCCGGGTGGAGCCCGAGCAGCGTGCCTGCCGCCCCGCCGATCAGGGAGCCCACCGGGCGGGTGCCGTAGTTGATGGCCTGGAAGGCACCGGAAACCCGGGACCGGAGCGGGTCGGGGACGACGGCCGCCACGATCGTCCCGATGCTGATGTCCAGGATCATCACCCCGAACCCCGAGACGAACTCGGCCGTGACCAGCATCCCGAGAATCAGCGGCCGGGGTCCGCCCGCCAGCGGGACCAGGAGGATCGGCGCGGGATACACGATGCAGCCGATCAGGTAGGCCCGCCCGACCCCGGCCCGGGCCGCGATCCGCCGGGTGAGCAGCGCCCCGAGGACGCCGCCGACCGCGCCGGCGCCGAGCACCACGCCGAGTTCTCCCGGCCGGACATGCAGGGACCGGGTCGCGTACAGGACGAACAGGGCCATGAACATGAAGCTGAAGAAGTTGATCACGGAGACGCAGGCCAGCGACGGCCGCAGGATGGCCGACGTCCAGATGAAGCGGGCCCCGGCGCTCAGCGCGCCCCGGCGGCGGTCCCGATCGGGAGCAGGCTCGGCCGGGCGGATGCGGGCCAGGAAGAACGCCGAGCCGAGGAAGGACAGCGCGTCGGCGGCCAGCGCGAACGGGGCGGTCAGCGTCTCGACCAGCAGCCCGCCCACGCTGGGACCGGCCACCGCGGCCAGCGCCCGGCTCTGGTAGAGCAGCGAGTTCCCCTCCACGTACCGGTCGCTGGGCACCAGCGCCACGAACACCCCGGCGTCGGACACGGTGAAGAAGATGCTCAGCGTCCCGGTCGCGAACGCCACCGCGAACAGCTGGGGCAGCGTCAGCACGCCGAGCACTGAGCAGACCGGGATGCTGGCCAGCAGCGCGGCCCGGCCCAGGTCCGCCGCGATCATGGTGACCCGGCGGTGGCCACGCTGGTCCACCCAGGCCCCGGCGTGCAGCGCGAACAGCAGGCTGGGCAGCCAGACGAGGGCGCTCAGGTAGCCCATCTCGGCCGGGCTCGCGTGCAGCGTGAGCACCGCGGCGAGCGGCAGCGCGATCGAGGTGATCTGGTCGCCGACCAAGGAGATGCTCTGCGCACCCCAGTACCGCCGGAAGGCAGTCTCGCGCAGCAGCGGGGAGATCCGGGACGCCAGGCGTCCCGGGGCGACGGCGACGTTCACGGGCCGCTCACGTCCCCCCGAGTATCCGCGTCGGGCGTGGCCACCTCTCCCGGCCGCCGGCCGAACGGTCGCAGCAGCGGGAAGGCCAGGTGCAGGTAGGCGACCAGGCGGGCGTCAGGCGGCCGGAGTTCCGGATGAGCCTGCCGGTCGAGGTACTGATCCACCATCTGCTGTGTCTGCTCGCCCAGCGCGGCCAGTTCCGCGGGGGTGACGTACAGGTAGGTGTCGCCGAACTGGGCCGCCCGCTGCCACTCCTCCGGCTCCGCCTGCCGGGCCTCCAGCCAGCGCATCACGTCCTCGAAGTAGCGCTCGGCGATCACCGAGCTGAGCAGGTCCGTCGCCACCGCGAGGTCGGGGTTCTCCGCCACCTCAGGCAGGTTCGTGGACATGGACGTGGCCCGCCACGGGCGCTCCCGGCCCTTGCCCCCGCCGGCCTCCTCGACCAGCCCGTACTTGGCCAGCTGGCGCAGGTGAAAGGACATGCTGGCCGAGCTCTCCCCGAGCAGCTCCGCCGCCCGGGTCGCGGTCAGCGGGCCCTCGACCCGCAGCAGCCCGACGAGGGACAGCCGGATCGGATGCGCCAGGGCCCGGAGCGCCCGCGGATCCCGGAGTCGATTGACCGAGCGATTCGCGGGCCGGCCGGTGTCCTCATCGGCGGGGCGGCCGGTGGCCTGATCAGCGGAACGCCCCGGGGCCTGGTCAGCCGACGGCCTAGCCGCGGAGGAGTCGTCACTCATAGATGCCAAGATAGCTTTGCAAAGACTCCTTGGGAAGGCTCGGGCGCCAATCCAAAGCTTTCTTTGCATGACTGCCAGTTCAGGCGGGCCAGTGCCCTGGCAGAATCTTCCCATCGCCGGACGAGGCCGGAAAGGCCGACAAGCTCGAGGGGCAGGTCCATGCAACCAGTTGCGGTGATCACCGGGGCGAGCAGCGGGATCGGGGCCGCAACCGCGATCAGGCTGGCCGGCGCCGGCTACCAGGTGATCCTGGCCGCGCGCCGGGCCGACCGGATCGACGACCTGGCCAGCCAGATCCGCGGGGATGGCGGCCAGGCGGAGACCGCCGTCCTCGACGTGACCGACCGGCCTGCGGTCGACGCGTTCGCGGCCCGGCTGGACCGCTGCGACGTGCTGGTCAACAACGCGGGCGGCGCGTTCGGCGGGGAGACCGTGGCCGAGGGCGACCCGGCTGACTGGCAGGCCATGTTCGACGTCAACGTGCTCGGCACCCTGCACGTCACGCAGGCCCTGCTGCCCAAGCTCATCGCCAGCGGCGACGCCACCATCGTGGTCATGTCCTCCACGGCCGGCTTCGTCGCCTACGAAGGCGGCGGCGGATACGTCGCGGCCAAGCACGCTGAGCACGCGATCGCCGGAACCCTGCGGCTCGAACTGTACGACCAGCCGGTTCGGGTCATCGAGATCGCGCCGGGCATGGTCCGCACCGACGAGTTCGCGGTCAAGCGCTACCGGGGAGACGCCGAGAAGGCCGCCGCGGTCTACGCCGGTGTGCCCGAGCCGCTGACCGCCGACGATGTCGCGGACACCGTCGCCTGGGCCGTCACCCGCCCCTCACACGTCAACGTGGACCTCCTGGTCCTCCGTCCCCGGGCCCAGGCCGCCCAGCACAAGGTCTACCGCGAACCCACCTAACCCCCACCCGGCCCTCCCCCGAGCCCCGCCCGCCCCCGGCCATGATCACGGTCAATGTCTGCCACCTGACCCCCCTTATTGACCGTGATCATGAGACGGGGCCGGGCGGCCGCCGGCGCGTCCCGGGCCAGCTGCGCAGCGTCCGGGCCGCCGGCGGAAGACGTCACGGCGGACAGCGGTCAGTCCGCGGCCGGCGGCCAGGTGACCTTGGTCAGGTCGGGCACGACCTCGTCGGCGTCCGCGAGGTCCTCCGGCGGGTGGGTGGTCGCCACGGCCACGCAGTACATGCCGGCGGCCTTCGCGGCCGCCACCCCGGCCGGAGCATCCTCGAACACTACGCACGCCGGCGGCGGCACGCCCAGCCCCCGGGCGGCGGCCAGGTAGCCCTCGGGATCGGGCTTGCCCACGGTCACGTCCTCGGCCGTCACCACGACCGAGAACAGCCCGCGCACGCCCAGCTCGGTCAGGGTCTGCTCGGCGTAGCGGCGGCCCGCCGACGTGACCAGGGCCCGCGGGACCCCGGCCCCAGCGATCAGCCGGACCAGCTCCACCGCGCCGGCCAGCGGCCCCAGCGGCGGCTGGTGCGGGGCGTGGAAGTGCGCGCTGCTCGCGGCCATCAGCTCAGCCGGATCGTGCTCGGGCACCCGCTCTTTCAGCAGGTCGTGAACGTCGATGCCGCGCCGCCCGACGAACGCGCGGATCAGCGAGTCGTCGGGGACGATGCCGCGCGACCGGAACACGTGCTGCCAGCTCTCATGGCTGCGCGTCTCGCTGTCCACCAGCGTGCCGTCGAGATCGAACACGGCGGCCTGGAAACGCCGCGGTTCCGCGGTACCCGTGCGGGCGGGACGCACGCCGCCGGCCCTCGCGCGGCTGGGGGACTCGGGGGTCTCAGGCATCAGGCGGTCTGGGTGACCTTGCTGAGCCCGCGCGGGCTGTCCGGGTCAATGCCGAGCCGCCGGGACAGGGCCTCGGTCAGCAACTGGCCCGGGACGATGAGGCCGAGCGGCGCGAGCCATTCGGGCAGCCGGGGACCGGGCACCGCGAGGCTGCTCACCGCGGCCAGGCCGGGGCCGCCGCCGATCGCGTAGGCCCGCGCGCCGGCCGCGACCACGCGCCGGGCCAGCTCTATGCTGCCCGGCAGGGCGGGCCCGGAGTCGGCCGCCACGATGATGGCCGGCGTGGCCGCGTCCACCACCGCGATCGGCCCGTGCAGCAGGTCCGCCCAGGACAGCCCCATCGCGTGCAGGTAACACGCCTCCTTGAGCTTGAGCGCAAGCTCCAGCGCGGCCGCGTATGCGTGCCCCCGCCCGGAGACGACGACCCCCATGGCCGGCGAGGCGGGGCGCGCCGCAGGCGTGTTCCCGGCGGGTCGGCCATCCCGGGAGGTTCCGGGGAGTCGCCCCCCCGGGCTAATACCGGCCAGCTCGGCGACCATCGGCGTCACTTCGTCCGGGCCGGCCAGCATCCGCTCGATCTCGTCCGGGACGCCGCGCAGCAGGCCCGGGTCCAGGTCCGCGCCCAGGGCGATGGCCAGCACGGCCAGCGCGGCGAGCTGGGTGGTGAACGTCTTGGTCGCCGGGACGGCCAGCTCCGCGCCCGCCGCGGTCACGAAGGCCACGTCGGCCACCTGGGTCAGCGGCGAGCCGCCGCCGTTGGTGATGGCCAGGGTCCGCGCGCCGCAGTCCCGCGCCCAGGCCAGCGTCTCGACGATCTCCTCGGTCGCGCCAGACTGGGACAGCGCCACCGCGAGCACCCCGGACAGGTCGAGCCGGCTGTGGTATTCGGTGGCGATCGACGGGGAGGCCAGCGTGGCCAGCATCCCGGCGTGCGCCTGCAGCAGGTACGACCCGTAGACCGCGGCGTTATCGGACGTCCCGCGGGCGATGAACAGGACCTGGCGGCAGTCCCGGGCCAGCGCGGCCGCCTCGCCGCCCCGCGGCATCAGCGCGTCCAGCGTGGCCCGCAACGCGGCGGGCTGCTGCCCGATCTCGGTCCGCATCGCGGTCGGCTCAGTCATAGGAGGCTCCGGCATTGGCCCGCACCAGACTCGCTCACGGGTACACCCTCTCACCATCGATCCAGGTCGCGGAGGCCCGCAGGTCGTCGTCGAGCCACACCAGGTCGGCCGCCGCCCCCGGGGCGAGCCGCCCCAGATCCGGCCGGCCGATCAGGTCGGCGGGGACCCGGGACGCCGCGGCCACCGCCTCGGCCAGCCCCGCCCCGCCCGGATTGCCCGCCCGGGCCAGCTCCGCCACCATGTTCGCGATCGCACGGTCGATCCGCAACGCCGACCCGGCCAGCCCGCCGTCCGCGCGGCGCGGCGGCACCCCGTCGCCAGGCGGCAGCGTGATCGGCTCGCCGCCGAGCAGGTACTTCCCGGCCGGCATGCCCGCGCAGGCGGCCGCGTCAGTGACCAGGAAGACCCGGCCCGGCGCGGCGGCGAACGCCAGCGCGCAGTTGGCCGGCGCCACGTGGTGCGTGTCCATGATCAGCCCGCTGGTCAGCCGGGGGTCGGCCAGCGCCTGGCCGACCACGCCCGGCTCGCGGGACTTAATACCTGGCTGCGCGTTGAACAGGTGCGTGACCATCCGCGCCCCGGCCCCGGCGGCCGCCGCGACCTGCGCCGCGGTCGCGTTGCTGTGCCCCACGCTGACCAGCACGCCCGCGCCGGCCAGCTGGCCGACCGCGGCCAGCCCCCCGTCTACCTCAGGCGCCAGCGTGACCACCCGGATCAGGCCCGCCCCGGCGTCCAGCAGCTCCGCGATCGCGCCGGGCGCGGGCGGCACGATCCAGTCCGGGTTATGCGCACCGCGCCGCCGCGGCGAGATGAACGGCCCTTCCAGATGCACGCCGAGCACCCGCGCGCCTCGCCACCTCCGCTCCGCCAAATTCTCCGCAACGAACCCCAGGGCCGTGGCCAGTCGCTTCACCGGAGACGTGATGAACGTGGGGAGGAAGGCCGTGCACCCCGTGCTGGGCAGGCGCCCAGCCACGGTGGCCCAGCCATCTGGCTCGACGGCCTGCATCTCCACGCCGAAGTACCCGTTGACCTGAAGGTTGACCAGCCCGGGGACCAGCACCCCCCGGTCCAGCTCGACGTCCGGGGGACCGGGCGGCGGGCCCGGCCCCACGTCCGTGATCCGGTCCCCGGCCGTCACGACGTACCCGGGCTCCAGCACTGGAGCGCCGGGCCGGGCGGTAATGACCCGCGGGGCAGTAATGATCACGGGCGCCGGCGACAGCCCGATGCTGGCCATGAACGGCGCCGGGTAGCGCTCCCCGGCGATCGCGTCCCGCGGCACCGCCTTGCCCAGCGCGATCATGTCCTCGGGGGTGAGCACGATGTCGGCCGCGGCCAGGTTCTGCTCCAGGTAGGTGCGCCGCTTGGTGCCCGGGATCGCGACGATGTCGGTGCCCTGGGCCAGCACCCACGCGATGGCCAGCTGGGCGGGGGTGACCCCCTTGGCCTCGGCGATCTCGGCCACCCGGGCCGCGACAGCCAGGTTCCGGTCGTAGTTCTCGCCCTGGAAGCGCGGGGCGGCGTTCCGGAAGTCGCCCGCGGCGAACCCGCCTGAGGTGCCCAGCGACCCGGTCAGCAGCCCGCGGCCGAGCGGGCTGTAGGACACCAGGCCGATGCTGAGCTCGCGGAGCACGGGCAGCAGGTCGTCCTCCGGTTCGCGGCTGAACAGCGAGTACTCATACTGGCCCGCCGTGACCGGGTGCACGGCGTGAGCCCGCCGCACGGTGGCCGGCGCCGCCTCGGAGATGCCCAGGTAGCGGACCTTGCCCGCCTGGACCAGCTCGCCCATCGCACCCCAGGTGTCCTCGACGGGAACGTCGCGGTCCACCCGGTGCTGGTAGTACAGGTCGATGTGGTCGGTGCCGAGCCGTTCCAGCGACGCGTCGCAGGCCGCGCGCACGTACTCGGGACCTCCGTTGACCGTCCGGCTGCCGTCGGGCCGCCGCTCGTTGCCGAACTTCGTGGCCAGCACCACCTGGTCCCGGCGGCCCTTGATGGCCCCGCCGACCAGGCGCTCGTTGGTGAACGGGCCGTAGGCGTCCGCGGTGTCCAGGAACGTCACGCCGAGGTCGAGGGCCCGGTGGATGGTAGCCACCGACTCCTCGTCATCCGGGGCACCGTACGACTGGCTCATGCCCATGCAGCCGAGCCCGAGTTCGGTGACCGTGAGGCCCTGGCCGAGCGTGCGTTGTCTCATGAGCTCCCGCCCAATCGTGGATCCCTGGCGCAGTCAGGGTACTGGGATGGTTTTCGTTGCGGAGAATTACCCGGCGCTGATCGCTCAGGCGCTGGCCTTCCGGCCCGTCCGGCCCGTCTGGCGCTTGGCCGGGGCCGGCCCGCGGCCCTTGGTGGCGGCGTCCAGGCTGGCCTGCAGCGCGTCCAGCAGGCTGGCCGGCTCCTCGTCGGCGGCCGGCTCGGGAGACGGGGTCACCTCGCGGCCCTCGACCTTGGCCGCGACCAGCTGCTCCAGGGCCTCCCGGTACTCGTCGTGGTACTGGTCCGGCTCGAAGTCCTCGCTCATGGAGTCGACGAGCGAGGTCGCCATCCGCAGTTCCTGGGCCCGGACGTCGATGTCCTGGTCGAGGAACGGGAAGTCGGCGGCGCGTATCTCGTCGGGCCACAGCATCGTCTCCAGCACCAGCAGGCCGTCGTGGCTGCGCACTACGGCGAGGGACTCGCGCTGGCGCAGCGCCACCTTGGTCACCGCGACTTTGCCGGTGCGGTCCAGGGCCTCGCGGAGCAGCACGTAGGCCCGGGTCCCGGCCGGCTCGGGTTCCATGTAGTAGCTCCGGTTCCACAGGATGGGGTCAACCTGGTCGGCCGGGCTGAAGTTCAGCACCTCGATGCTGCGGGCCGTGGGCAGCGGCAGGTGGGCGAGATCCTCGTCGGTCAGCACCACCATCTCGCCGTCCTCGAGCTCGTACCCCTTGGCCACGTCGGCGTACGGGACCTCCTCGTCGTCCACGGAGCAGACCCGGCGGAAGTGGATCCGGCCGCCGTCGTTCACGTGCACCTGGCGGAACGAAACATCCCGTTGCTCGGTGGCGGTATACAGCTTGACCGGGATCGTGACGAGGCCGAAGGAGATGGCTCCCTTCCACATGCTGCGCATGGTGTCTCCCTACCCAGATGCGAGGAATGTGCCCCTCTGGCGGCCTGGCTTTGGGTACGGCTGTCATGATGAACGGACTGCGTACGTCCAGCGAGTCGGGGGAGGATCAGCGCATGCCTGACTTCGACGTCGTCGTGCTCGGCGGGGGGACTTCCGGCAGCCTCATCGCCATCGAGGTGTCGCGCGCCGGGCGGTCCACGGCCTTGGTGGAGGCGGGCCTCGTCGGTGGCGAGGCGCCGTACCTGGCCGATATGGCCTCCAAGTCGCTGCTCCAGTCCGCGCGCCGCGGTGAGACCTGGGAGCACGCGGTCGCCCGCCGCGACGAGGTTGCCGGGCATCTCGACGACGCCGCGGCCGCGGCCCGGCTCGCCGAGGCCGGCGTGACCCTGATCCGCGGTACCGGCCGGATCACCGGGCCCGGCACGGTCGAGGTCCAGCCGCATCCGGCCCGCAGCAGCCTGAATGGGGCCGCCCCGGCCTGCCCGCTGACCCTGCACTACCAGGACCTGGTCGTGTGCACCGGGAGCGAGCCGGTCGCGCCGCCCGTCGAAGGCCTGACCGACGTGCCCGCGTGGACCAGCGCGGAGGCGCTCACCTGCCCGGACCTGCCGCGGCGGCTGGTGGTGCTGGGCGCGGGCCCGGTGGGCTGCGAGCTCGCGCAGATCTACGCGGCGTTCGGCTCCCAGGTCACGCTGGTCGAGGCGGAATCGCACGTGCTGCCCGGCGAGGCCCAGTTCACCAGCGAGATCCTCGGCGATGCGCTGCGGCGGACCGGGGTGGACCTGCGGCTGGGATCGGCCGTGGTCAAGGCGGAGACCACCGACGCCGGGCTGGCGCTGACACTGGCCGACGGGACCAGGCCCGAGGCCGACCGGGTGCTGCTGGCCAGCGGCCGCCGGCCCCGGCTGTCCGGGCTCGGCCTGGAGGAGCTCGGCATCTCAGCCGGCCCCGGCGAGATGCTGCCGCTGGACGAGACCTGCCGGGTCGTGCCCAACGCTCCGGGGAAGGCCGGGCCGGGTGCGCCCGGGGACGGCGAGCCCGGGAAGGCGGCCGCCCCCGCGGCGACCGCGGGGCGGGTCTGGGCCGCGGGCGACGTGACCGCCGTGGCGCCGTACACGCACACCGCGCGGTACCAGGCGGAAATCGTGGTGGCCAACCTCCTGGGCGGCACCCGGGCCGCCGACTACCGGGCCATCCCGCGCACCGTGTACACCTCACCGTCGGTCTACACGGTAGGCATGTCCCCGTCGCTGGCCGCGGCTACCGGGGTCGACCTGATCACGGTCAGCTACGACCTGGCCGAGACGGCCCGGGCCACCGTGGAAGACGACGACCGCGGCCGGGTCGAGCTGTACGCGGACGCTGGGGCCGGCGACATCCTGGTCGGCGCGGCGGCGATCGGGCCGGATGCCGAGGAGTGGATGGGCGAGGTGACGCTGGCCATCCGGGCCCGGATCCCGCTGGCCGTGCTGACCGACGTGGTGCATGCGTTCCCGACGTACGGCGAGGCGGTGGAGACACCGTTGCGCGGCCTGGCGCACGGTTCCGCAAATCAGGCCACCAGCGGGCCGGGTGCGGGCGGGCCGGGCGCGGGCCGGGAAGCGCGGCTGGGCTCAGGGCCGGCGGCGGGCGGGGACAGGGGGCCGTCCACGGGCGCGGGCGCCGGTCCGGTGCCCGGCGGGAACGCGGGCGCGGGCGCTGGCCCCGGCGGAGGCACCGGTCAGAGCGTGAGTGCTGGTCAGGGCCCGGGAACTCAGGGAACGGGAGCAGGTCAGGATGGCGGAGGACCGGGCGCCCAGCCGGCCCGGACCCTGCTGGGGCAGGCCCGCGCCGCGTCCGCCGGGCCGGCCGCGGGCCCGGCCCGGGGGGCACTACCCTCGAGGAAACCGGCCGCGCCGCCCCCCACGGGCCCCGGCCGGGTGACCACCCAACCATCACACAACAGTTGAGGGGCGCGCTGATGAGTGACATCAGCTGGGAACCCACTGAGGATCCTGAGGTGCCGACCGAGGATGCCATCGAGCAGCACCAGCCCCTGCCGGGCGAGGACGACGAAGCCGAAAAGCCGGAAGGCTTCGAGGTGCCCGACGAGGCGAACGAGGCCGACGTGGCCGAGCAGCACCAGGAGGTCGCGTCCGGCGAGGAAAACGGGGACGCGCACCGCTGACCGGGACGTCTCCGGATCCCGCTGACGTGATCCCGTTATGGCACTGGGGGTCACCCTCCGTTACCCCCATCCCAGGGGACGAGCGGTCGTAGGATGGCGTGCATCGGGCGGAATTGCCGCCCGACTGACGCAAACGGAGAGTCTCGTGACAGCAACACCGCAGGCCCGTACGGCCGGTACGCGGCTGCCGAGGCAAGCCCGGCGTCGGCAGCTACTGGGTGCCGCCCAGGAAGTCTTCGTCGCACAGGGCTACCACGCGGCAGCGATGGACGAGATCGCCGAGCGGGCCGGGGTCAGCAAGCCCGTGCTCTACCAGCATTTCCCGGGCAAGCTCGACCTCTACCTGGCGTTGCTGGACGAGAGCGTCGCGGCGCTGACCGACACCATCCGCAACGCGCTCGCTTCCACCACCGACAACAAGCAGCGGGTCAGCGCCACCTTCCAGGCCTTCTTCGACTTCGTGGCGAGCACCGGCGAGGCGTTCCGCCTGGTCTTCGAGTCCGACCTGCGCAACGAGCCCGCGGTGCGGGACCGGCTCGACGCCACCATGCGCGTGCACGCGGACATGATCAGCGAGTTCATCCGCGTGGACGCGGGGCTGGGCGACGACGAGGCCCACCTGCTCGGCATCGGACTGGTCGGGATGGCACAGATCAGCGCGACCTACTGGCTGGGCACTGACGGCGCGATTCCCAAGGACGCCGCGGAGCAGCTCATGGCCCGGCTAGCCTGGCGCGGCATCAGCGGCTGGCCCCGCACGGGCTGAGCCGCGCACCGTGGCGGTTCGCCGTCGCTGTCCCCTTCGAGTCCGAGCACAGGAGCGCCGTGGAAGTCAAGATCGGGATCCAGTCCATCCCGCGTGAAATCGTCGTGGAGACCAACGTCTCGGCCGAAGAGCTGGAGCGTGCGCTCACCCAGGCGATGACCTCCGAGGACGGCGGGCTGTTCGTGCTGCCCGACGACAAGGGCGGGAAGTTCCTCGTCCCGGCCAGCAAGATCGCCTATGTCGAGCTGGCCGACGTCGAGCAGCGCCGGGTCGGCTTCCACTAGCTCGCCCAGCCGCTGAGCTGGCCCGGCCGGGCGGGGGTTAGCTGGCCAGGCCGAGCGAGGCCATGCGCTGGGCGTGGGCGTCGGTGATGCGGGCCAGCATCCGGCCGATGTCACCGAGCTCGCCCGGCGGAGCGGCGCCCGCCTCCGCAGTCCCCGCGGGGAGAGCGGCGCCCGCCTCCGCGGTCCCCGCCTCCGTGGTCCCCGCCAGGACCGGGGCGGGTCCGGCCAGCAGGCCGGCCAGCGAGCGCCGGTCGGCGACGACCCGGTACGCCTGGGCCAGCGCCTCCCCGACCAGCCGCCGGGCCCAGAGCGCGAGCCGTCCGCTCAGGTGCGGGTCCGCCGCGATGGCCGCGCGGACCCGGGCGATGACGAACTTCGCGTGCCCGGTGTCGGCCAGCACCCGGAGCACGAGCTCGCGGGTCTGCGGGTCGACCAGCTCGGCCACCGTCCGGTAGAAGTCCGCCGCGATCCCGTCCCCGACGTACGCCTTGACCAGGCCTTCCAGCCAGTCCGCCGGGGCGGTCCTTGCGTGGAACGCATCCAGCGCCGGGGCGAACGGCAGCATCGCCTGATCCGGCTGGGCGCCCAGCACCGACAGCTGATCGCACAGCAGCCGGAAGTGGCCGAACTCGGCGACCGCCATCCCGGCCAGGGCGGCCCGGTCCGCGAGCGTGGGGGCGAGCGCCGCGTCCTCGGTCAGCCGGAAGTACGCATCAAGTTCCGCGTAGGCCAGCAGGCCGAGCAGGTCAACGATTCCCTCACGGGAAGGCTGCCCCTGCTGCCCTGGCTCGCTGCGCTGGCCCCGTTGGCGGGGCTCGAGGGGCTCACCCGGCGCATCCTCGCGCCGCTGTGCGTCGGTCACCCGCGAAGCGTAACAACCGTGGCACCGCGAGTTGGTCGCCCCGCAGGCCAGGACACATTGGTACACTGCGAGTCAGAACTTGGAAAGGAATGCGGCAACCCTCTGCCGTGTTCTTCCTAGCAGTAAGGCTCGTGGCCAGCCGGCCGCGCAAGCACGCCGGCGATGGCAGGACACAGCGTTGACTGGACCCAGCGGCGAGACCGCCAGCGCTGGGCTGGCCGGATGTCTTACTGCACTGGCAGGCGAGGCCTGCTGGTGGAGCCGATAGCCAGGTCCGCAGTGGCAAGGACGCGCGTATAGGGCGTGCCCAAACAGCGGGCCACTGATGGAAGCTGATTCAACTGACAACCACACTGACATCGTCCGTAGCAGAACCGCCGGCTGAGGATAACCCGGCAGCAGGTTCTCCGGACGTGACGCAAACGTTCCGTGACCTCGGCGTAGATGAGCAGATCTGTGCGGCCCTGGAGGTCGCCGGGATCACCACGCCGTTCCCCATCCAGAGCCTGGCCCTGCCCATCGGGCTGAGCGGGCACGACATCATCGGCCAGGCCCGCACGGGCACGGGCAAGACGCTCGCGTTCGGCGTCCCGCTGCTGCAGCAAGTGGCGGAGGCGCCGGCGAGCCGGCCTTCCGCGCCCGTGTCCCTGGTCGTGGTACCCACCCGCGAACTCGCCGGCCAGGTCGCCGAGGACCTGCGCGTGGCAGGCAGGCTCGGGGCCGCACGGGTGGTGACCGTCTATGGCGGCCGCGCCTACGAGCCCCAGATCGACGCGCTGCGCGCCACGGTCAACATCGTGGTCGGAACCCCCGGCCGGCTGCTCGATCTGATCCGGCAGCGGCACCTCGACCTGTCCTCGGTGCGCTCCCTGGTCCTGGACGAGGCCGACAAGATGCTGGACCTCGGGTTCCTGCCCGACGTCGAGCGGATCCTGGAGCTCACCCCGCCCTCCCGGCAGACCATGCTGTTCTCGGCCACCATGCCGGGCGATGTGGTCCAGCTGTCCCGGCGGCACCTGCGCCAGCCGCTGCACGTCCGCGGCGAGCAGAACGACGAGCCTGACCTGGTCCCGCTGACCGTGCAGCACGTGTTCCGCGCGCACCAGATGGACAAGATCGAGATGCTGGCCCGCATCCTGCAGGCCAACGGCCGCGGCCTGAGCATGGTGTTCTGCCGGACCAAGCGGTCCGCGGACCAGGTGGCCGAGGCGCTGACCACCCGCGGCTTCGCGGCCGCGGCGGTGCACGGCGACCTGGGCCAGGGCCAGCGCGAACGGGCCATGCGCGCGTTCCGCAACGGCAAGATCGACGTGCTGGTCGCCACCGACGTCGCGGCCCGTGGCCTGGACGTAGACGACGTCACGCACGTGATCAACTACGAGTGCCCCGAAGACGACAAGGCCTACCTGCACCGCACCGGGCGCACCGGCCGGGCCGGCCGGGATGGCATCGCGGTCACGTTCGTGGACTGGCGGGACATGCCCCGCTGGAAGCTCATCAACGAGGCTCTCGGCATGGGCCAGCCAGAGCCATCCGAGACTTACTCCACCTCCGAGCACCTGTTCGCCGCGCTGGATATCCCGGCGGGCGTCAAGGGCAGCCTGCCCCGCGCCGAGCGGGGACGTCTCGGCCTCGAGGCGGAAGAGCTCGAGGACGTGGGCGAGACCGGGAAGGCCCGCTCACCGCGGCGGCCTGAACGCCGTAGTGACCAGGGGCCCCGCACGGACCAGCCGCGCAAGACCCGCGTGCGCAAGCGCACCCGGTCCGGCGTGACCGTGCGTGGCACCGGGACGGCCCAGCCGGGCCAGGCCGCTGCGGCCGAGGCGGAAGGATCCGCAGATCACGCCCAGCCACGGCGCCGCCGCCGCCGGTCGCGCAGCCGGAAGGGCAGCGCAGCCAGCTAGCCTGCTCTCATGCGGACTTCCAGGAATAGTCAAGACTGGGTAAGGCGTATCCGGAGCATCCCTAGGTAGGCTGGCCGCCTGTGAGTACACCCAAAGCGCTGCAATTGCCCTCCGGGGTGCGGCGGCTGACCATCGAAACCAGCCGCGGTAAGTTCGCGGCCCTCGAAGCGCTCCCGCTGGCCGGGGTACACGAGCGGCAGCCCGCGCTGCTCGTCCCCGGATATACCGGGAGCAAAGAGGACTTCCTGCTCATCATGCAGGCCCTGGCGGCCGCAGGCCGCCAGGCGGTCTCGATTGACATGCGCGGCCAGTTCGAGACCCCCGGCGCGGACGACGCCGCCGCCTACCGGCTGGGCGAGCTAGCCGCTGATGTGGCCCTGGTCGCCCGCTGGCTCGGTGAAGGGCACGACGGCTCGTCCGGTGCGGCCGGCGGGCGCCACACGGGCGTCCACCTGCTCGGCCACTCCCTGGGCGGGCTGGTCACCCGGGAAGTACTGCTGGCCGGGGCCGCACGGGTCAGTTCGCTCACGCTGATGAGTTCCGGCCCGGGGGCCCTGAGCGGCCCGCGGGCCCAGGTCCTGCAGGGCCTGCTGGCCGAGCTGGACGGGACAGATCCCGCCGGGCTGGCCGCGGAGGTCGAGCGCATCTGGCAGACCCGGCTGGAGCCGGAGGCCGTGGCGGGCAGCGTTCCCCCGGCGATCATCGACTTCCTGCGCACCCGGCTGCTGAACAGCTCCCCCACCGGGCTGCGGGCCATGGCCGAGACCCTGCTCACCTGCCCAGACCGGACCCCGGCCCTGGCCAAGCTGAGCGCGGTCCCGCTGATGGTCCTCTACGGCGAGAACGATGACGCGTGGGAACCCGCCGCCCAGGAAGACATGGCGGCCCGGCTGCGCGCCCAGCGGGTCTGCATCCCGGCCGCCGCGCACTCGCCCGCGGTCGAGGCGCCGGAGACCACGGCGAGCACCCTGACCAGCTTCTGGAACGCCGCCGAGTGCAGCCAGGCCCGCCCGTCCCGCACCGCCTGACCTTCCGCTGCGCCCGGGTCAGTCCTCTGGCCGGTCCTCCGGGAACGGCTCCAGGCCATCCCAGGGGCGGCGGGCGGGGGTGGCGGCCGCTCCTTCGGGGCACACCGCGCGGTAGTCGCACCACCCGCAGCCCGGGCCCGGGCTGGGCGGGAACACCTCATCCTGGGCTGCGGGTGTCAGCCCGTCACGGTAGCGCTGGTCGGCGGCCGAGCATTCGGCGGCGATGTCCTCCGCCCGGCCCAGGTGCCGGTCCAGCGTGGCCGGCGTGTGCTCCCAGCCGTGCACCGTCCCGGTGGGCAGGTGGTGCAATTCCACGCGGCGGCAGGCCCGGCGCAGCACCCGCCCGGCCGCGACCGCGTACAGCGCCAGCGGCAGCGACGACCGCGCGTCATCGGTACTCAGCGGGCGGCGGCCGGTCTTGTAGTCCACCACGACCAGTTCCCGGCCGCCGTCTGCGGACCGGCGGTCGTCGAGCCGGTCGATCCGGCCGGAGAACGTGATCCGGTCGGTCCGGCCGCCCACCGTCCGCTCCACCCCGGCCGGCTCGTCAGCCGGGTCTAGTCCCGTGACGTAGGCCTCGACCATGCCCCGGGCCCGGTCCCGTGCGGCCGCGGACTGCGCGTCGCTGGCGAACCCCTCGTTGATCCAGCCGCGTTGCAGTAACCCGGCGGCGGCGGGCACGGTCCGCTGCGCCTGCGGCAGCCGCCACCAGCCTGCTAGCGCGTTATGGACGCTGGCGCCAAGGCTGTTGTGCGCCCACGGCGGTCCCTTGCGCGGGGCCGGCCGGTCCAGGTAGCTCATCCGGTACAGCCGCCGGCAGCTCAGCCAGGTGCTCAGCCGGGTCGGGGTGCACGCGTACAGGCGGCTGGGCATCCCGTCCAGCCCGAGCTGCTCCTCGCTGCGCATCTGATCAGTCCGGGTCCGCAGGCAGGTGGACCGGGCCCGCGGTCACCCAGGAGTCGAACTGCTTCTGGGCCGCCGACACCGTGGTTTCCTCGCCGTGCCCCGGCAGCACCCGGGTCGGCCCGGGGAGGGTCAGCAGGTGCTCCCCGATGGCGCTGAGCTGTGCGGGGAAGTCGGGATACTCGTGATGGTGCGGAACCGGGCCGCTGGCCATCAGCACATCGCCCGCGAGCACCGCCTCGAGTTCCTCGCTGTAGAGGCACACCGAGCCCGGGCTGTGCCCGGGGGCATGGATCACTTCCAGCGAGACGTCGCCGACCTCGAAGATCCCCCCGTCCTCCATGTCGATCTCCGGGTCGCCGTCCCGGTGCGCCTCCCGCCACACCAGCCGGTCCCGGGGATGCAGTGCGACCGGGGCCTCGTCACGCGCCGCCACCACAGGGGCCGCCGCGACGTGGGTGGCGTGCCCGTGGGTGCAGATGACGGCGAGGATCTCCCGGTCGCCGACAGCGGCCAGCACCGCCTGGTCGTCGCGGCCCGGATCGACCACGATGACCTCCTCGTCGTCGCCCACGATCCAGGCGTTGGCTTCGGGGGCGTCCGCGTCCCCCGGGGACGCCACCCGCTCTATCCGCGCCTCCATGGCCGGCCTTCCTTCCTCATCCTTGTTTCACGAACGCCCGGACGGCGTCTGCCACCAGCTGCACCGCGATCGCGGACAGCAGCAGGCCCGAGATCCGGGTGAGCAGCTCCACGCCGCTGTCCCGCAGGACGCGCTTGACCAGGCCGCAGAATCGCATGGCCAGCCAGAGCACCACAATCACGGCGCACAGGGCGAGCCCGAACGCGGCCACCTGTGCCCCATTATGGATGCGCTGGACGAACAGCATGCTCGCAACGATGGCGCCCGGGCCGGCCAGCAGCGGGGTGCCCAGCGGAACGAACGCCACGTTGATGCGCTCGCGCTCCGCCTCGGTGGGTTCAGCCGATTTGCCGGTCAGCAGTTCGAGCGCCACCAGCAGGAGCAGCAGGCCGCCGGCGGCCTGCAGAGCCGGCAGCTCCACCCCCAGGTAGGTCAGGACCTCCCGGCCGAACAGGGCGAACGCCAGGATCACTCCGAACGCGACCAGCGCCGCCTGCCAGGCCAGCCGGTGCCGCTCCCGGGGGGGCCGGCCGCGGGTCAGCGCGATGAACAGCGGAACGGTGCCGGCCGGGTCGGTGATCACCAGCAGGGTGACGAAGACTTCCCAGAAGAACTTCATGGCATGCCTCTGGCCTGCGGATCAGTGTCACGCCGCAGCGTCTGAGGGCACATCCGGGGCGGCGCGGCAAAGCAGCGGAAAGGGTGCCTTTCGGTCAGGCGGTGAGCTTGCTCACCATCCACGATGAGCGCAAGCCTACGGGGAAGCCGACCGCGGGCGCCCGGGCCCGGTGACCCGGACATCGCCGCCCATCCTCGGCCGGCTACCCGCCCCAGCGCCCGCCCGCACCTCACCGACCTGATGATGCTGGTGACTCATGGCCGCGCAGTCGCCGGGAGTGTCGTGGCCCTTCCTCCCCCGGACCAGCCGGGCCACGGCCGGTCGGCAAGGTTGCGGCGTCAGGGCGACAATCCCGGCCTGGGCTACTCCGAGGTCCCGCCGTGGCTCCAGGGCCTTCGCGGTCCTCGCACGCTCGGGGCGGGCCTAGCGGCCTATCTCGAGCACCTCAGAGCCTGACTCCCCGCCACGAAGCCGGGCCAGCGGCAGACCCGGGCCAAGCAGCCCTGCGCGGCAATCTCCTTAGCTCGCGATATATCTTGCTGAGCACGACACTCGCGATGTATCTTGATGTCCACGGCTGATGAGGCACAGAGGGCGGAGCGGGACGATGTTTGAGCGGTTTACTGACCGGGCGCACCGCACTCTGGCCCTCGCCCGGGAAGAGGCCGGGGCGCTCCAGCACGGCGGCGTCGGCACTGAGCACCTCCTGCTCGGTCTTCTGCAGGAAGGCGAGGGCGTCGCGGCGAAGGCGCTGGAGTCCCTGGGGATCAGCCTGGAGACCGTTCGCCAGCAGGTCGAGGAGATCATCGGCCAGGGCCAGCGGACCCCCTCTGGGTCCATCCGCTTTTCGCCGCGGGCCAAGAAGGTTCTCGAGCTGTCCCGGCGCGAGGCGCTGCAGCTGGGCCACCACTACATCGGGACCGAGCACATCCTGCTCGGCCTGATCCGTGAGGGTGAGGGCGTGGCCGCACAGGTGCTGGTCAGGCTGGGCGCGGACCTGGGCACGGTCCGCCAGCAGGTGCTCCAGCTGCTGGACGGTTACGAGGGCGGGGAAGGACTGGAGACTAGGCGCGCTGGGCCGCGTTCCGGTGGGGCGGCCCGGGGCGAGCGCGGGCTGCTGTCTGAGCTCCTCAGCGGGGTCGAATCGATTGGCTCGCGGCTGTCGGCCATCGAGCAGCGCGTCGGGGCTGGGCCGGAGATGGGCGACCTCGACCAGCAGATCGCGCAGGTGCGCCGGGACAAGGAATCCGCCGTCGGCGCCGAGGACTACGAAAGAGCGGCCGAGCTGCGGGACAGGGAAAGGCGCTTGCTCGCCGAGAAGACCTCCCGCCAGGCGGAGTGGGACGCGGCGCATCCGGACCTCTCATCCCTGGCCGAAGGGCTCCATCAGGTGGGCGACGAGGTGGGGCACCTTCGGGATCTGCTCCGCCAGCAGGGCGCGCATCCGCAGGACGGCGCAGCCTGAGCACCCCGTCCGTGGCCGGACCACACCACGCTTCTAGGCGCCAGGCCCGGCGGCCAGGGCCATCAGTTGCTCGAAGGCTGCGGGGCGGGTCGTCTCGACGCCGAGCCGGTGCCCGGTGAGGTCGCCGTGGTCGTCGCTGCCGCCGGTGGTCACCAGGTTCAGGTCGGCCGCGAGGGCCCGGAGCCGGGCTCGTTCCGCCTCGTCGTGATCGGGGTGGTCCACTTCCAGGCCGGCCAGCCCGGCCTGGGCCAGGGCGGCGACGGCCCCGTCCGGGATCCGCCAGCCGCGGGAGATCGCCCCCGGGTGGGCCAGCACCACCGCCCCGCCGCTGGCCCGGACCAGGCCGATCGCCCGGGCCGGGTCCAGCGCGTACCGGCTCACGTAGGCCCGCCCGCCCGTGCCGATCCAGTCCGGGCCGAACGCCTCGCGTGGCGTGGCGATCGCGCCGGCCTCGACCATGGCCCGGGCGATGTGCGGCCGGCCCACGCTCCCCCCGGCCGCGAGCGCCGCCACCTGCTCCCAGGTGACGTCCACCCCGAGGTCCCGGAGGCGCTCCACCGTGGCCTGGCCGCGGCGGACCCGGTCGTCGCGGATCGCCTGGCACTCGGCAGCGAGTTCCGGGCTGGCCCCGCGCGGGAGGTAGCTGAGCATATGCACGCTGTGGGAATCCAGCCGGGCCGACAGTTCCATGCCGGCGACCAGGGCCAGGCCTTCCGGCAGAGCCTGGCGGGCCTCGTCGTGCCCGGCCAGGGTGTCGTGATCGGTCAGGGCGATCACGTCGAGGCCCGCGGCCCGGCCGCGGCGCATCACCTCGGCGGGTGGGTCGGTGCCATCCGAGGCGGTGGAGTGGGAGTGAAGGTCGATGCGCACGACGGCTCATCGTACGGGGCGGCCACCGCCGCCGTGCGGGCTCTACACGGTCAGTTTTAGCGCAGAATCCTTTGAATTTCCGGCTGCCACCTCAGCCGGGCAGCCGTGGCGAGAGCGCACCGAACGGGACGTCCAGGTCCTGCCCGGGGTCGCGCAGATCCCGCAGGGACAGGTTCTCCAGCAGGAGGGTGCCAGCCGTATCCGGCCACAAGATGATCCACAGCCAGTTGGCCAGCACCTCTCCGGCGAACACGGCTGCCCCCGGCGATTCCATGCTCCACAGCGGGAACCCGTGGTGGCCGAACTGGACTACCGCGTGCGGCGGTCCGGCCGCGAACCCCTCCCCGGGATCCGGGCCGGCCAGCCCGGCCAGGCCTGCTCCGAGACCCAGCCCGGGCTCCTCGGAGACGACCAGCATCTCCCCCAGGCCGCCGACCGGGTTGGGACCGGACAGCGCGACCGCGCAGCCGCGGGTCCCGCTGCGGTCATCACCCGCACCGGTGAACCCGGTGACCAGCCAGCCCACCGGTATCGGCCACGGCAGCCAGACCGGCACGGCGGCCGCCTTGAGCAGCCCGGTCAGCCCTTCCGCGGAAGGGACATGAGCGGGCCGGAGCGGCTGCACCGCACCATGCCGGGCGCACTGCCAGGCACTGTGCCAGGCGCTCGGCTCGCTGAGTTCGCCCTGGCAGCGCGGGCAGATCGGAGCCTTCATCATGAGTAATGACGTTGATCTCCAGCCGCGTCCACGTCAAGCACCGGACGGCCCCAATCGCTTGCTCCACGGCCTGCGCCAGTTGAGCCCGGCGGCGGGGACCGGGATACTGACCGCGTGCCAGCGCCGCGGGTGCCCTGCGTAGGGGCGATCATCAAGGACAAGGCCGGCTCCTGCTGATCCAGCGCGGACACGAGCCCGAGACGGGGCGGTGGTCGCTGCCCGGCGGCCGGATCGAGCCAGGCGAAAGCGACGAGCAGGCCGTCGTCCGGGAGACCCGCGAGGAAACCGGGCTCGTGGTGAGGTGCGGCGCTCTTGTCGGGTCGGTGGAGCGGCCGGGCCTGCGCGGCGCGGTCGTGGACATCCGGGACTACGCGGCCACCGTGACCGGGGGCGTGCTGGCCGCAGGCGACGACGCCGCCGCCGTGCGCTGGGTGAGCCCGGCGGACCTGGCCGGCCTAGCCCTGACCAGCGGACTGGCCGAGACGCTCACCGCCTGGGGGGTGCTCGGCTGAGGCTCCGGTGGCGCCGGGATCGAAAGACTTGGTGCGGGCCAGCCCGGCCGCCCGTCCCTTGGCCGCGGTGACCAGGGCGAGCTTGCGGGACGCCTCGTCGATCATCTCGTCGCCGAGCATCACCGCGCCGGTCTGGCGGACGTCGGTGGCGTGCGCGTACGCATCCAGGATGAGCTCGGCCCGGTCGTAGGCGTCCTGGCCGGGCGCGAAGACCTGGTTGACCGGCTCCACCTGCCCGGGATGCAGCACCCACTTGCCGTCGTAGCCGAGGGCCGCCGAGCTGGCCGCGTCCTGGCGCAGCCCGTCGAGGTCCCGGATGGCCAGGTACGGGCCGTCGATGGCGGCTATCCCGCGGCTGCGCGCGGCGACCAGGATCCGCATCCGCGGGTAGTGATACGCATCGCCGCGCGTATATCCCTCCGGCTGGGCCCCGACCTCGAGGGACCGCATGCCGATGCTGGCCATGAAGTCCGCCGGGCCGAACACCAGAGCCTCCAGCCGGCCGGACGCCGCCGCGATGGCTGCCACGTCGGCCAGGCCACGGGCGTCCTCGATCTGGGCTTCGATGCCGATCCGGCCCCGTTCCAGCCCGGCGGCCTGCTCCACCTGGGACAGCAGCAGATCCAGCCAGGTCACCTGGGCCGGCTCGCTGGCCTTGGGCAGGATGATCACGTCGAGGTTCCGGCCCGCCCCCTCCACGACCTCGATCACGTCGCGGTAGGCCCAGGGGGTGGTGGCGTCGTTGATCCGGACGCCCCGGATCTTGCCCTCCCAGCCGCCGCCGTTCAGTGCCTGGATCACCGCGCCCCGGGCGGCGGGTTTCGCACCCGGCGCGACCGCGTCCTCCAGGTCGAGGAAGACCTCGTCCACTGGCAGGCCGCGCGCTTTCTCCAGGAACCGGGAGCTGCTGCCGGGGACGGCCAGGCAGCTCCGCCGGGGGCGGTATGACGGCGCCATTCGGTCACAGCCTCCCGATTGTCCATGGCACGCTGGCTCGGTGAGCGATACCCAGCCGGATGCTGCCCCGCTTGCCCTCATCGCGGAGGCTACCAAGCGGGCCGGGCTCATCTGGATCACGGTCCCGGCCCAGGGCGGCACAGGCCAGGCGGACACGGGCCAGGGCGACGCGGGCCAGCGCGGCCCTGGCCAGGGCCGGCCACGGCCGGCGTGGCACGTCTGGCGGGACGCCGCGTACGTGCTGACCGGCCCGGGCGAGCAGGACATCCCCGGGCTCGGCGACGCCCGCCAGGTCACCGTCATGGTAGCCAGCAAGGACACGGGAGGCCTGCTGGTGCGCTGGACGGCCCGGGTGAGCCGGGTCGAGCCCGATTCCGCTGAGTGGTCGGGGATCATCGGGGCCCTGCTGGCCGGCCGGTTGAACGAGCCGGCCGCCGGCACCTCTCCCGCGCAGCACTGGGCGGCCACCGGAGCCGTCTACCGGCTCAGCCCGGCCCCGTTCGACGCTGGGTGCGACGCTCCGTAGCATGAAGGCATGGTCATGCCGCCCACTGTTTCCTCGCCCCCCACCGCCGAGCAAGTCACGCAGGCGCTGGCGGGAGTCAACGACCCTGAGATCCACCGCCCGATCACCGAGCTCGGGATGGTCAAGAACGTCGCCATAGATGACCACGGCGTGGTGCGGGTGGATATCTACCTCACCGTGTCCGGCTGCCCGCTGCGCGACACCATCACCAGGGATGTGACCGCGGCGGTCAGCAAGCTGCCGGGCGTGGCCACGGTGCGGGTCGAACTCGACGTGATGAGCGAGGAACAGCGCCGCGAACTGCAGACCAAGCTGCGCGGCGGCCGCCCGGAGAAGGAGATCCCCTTCGCCCAGCCGACGTCGCTGACCAGGGTGTTCGCTATCGCCAGCGGAAAGGGCGGGGTCGGCAAGTCTTCGGTGACGGTGAACCTGGCCGCGTCGCTCGCCGCGGCCGGGCAGAAGGTGGGCGTCCTGGACGCCGACATCTACGGGCACTCCGTGCCCCGGATGCTGGGCGTCACCGATCCGCCCACCCAGGTCGAGAAGATGATCATGCCGCCGACGGCGCACGACGTGAAGGTCATTTCGATCGGCATGTTCACCAGCGGCAACTCGCCGGTGGTCTGGCGCGGCCCGATGCTGCACCGCGCGGTGCAGCAGTTCCTCGCCGACGTGTACTGGGGCGACCTCGACGTGTTGCTGATGGACCTGCCGCCCGGCACCGGCGACGTGGCCATCTCCGTGGCCCAGCTCGTCCCGGGCGCGGAACTCATCGTGGTCACCACCCCGCAGCTGGCCTCCTCGGAGGTGGCGGAGCGGGCCGGGGCGATCTCGGTGCAGACGCACCAGCGCATCACCGGCGTGATCGAGAACATGTCCTCGCTGGCCTGCCCGCACTGCGGTGAGCCGGTCCCGGTGTTCGGCTCAGGCGGCGGCCAGGCGGTGGCCGACGCACTGACCCGGATGACCGGGGCGCCCGTGCCGCTGCTGGGCCAGGTGCCCATCGATGTCCGGCTGCGGGAGGGCGGTGACCGCGGTGTCCCGCTGGTGCTGTCCGACCCGGAGTCCGCCGCGGCTCAGCAGCTGGCCGGGATCGCGAACGGCATGGCGAACCGCGCGCGCGGTCTGGCGGGCCGGCAGCTGGGACTGACCCCTGCCTGACCGCCTGAGTTCAGGCGTTCCCGGGCCGGACGCTCAGGGCCGCCCGGGCGGGACGGCCCAGCTGCCCAGGGCTGGGCGCAGGATTCAGGTGGCCTCGGGGTCGAACGGCGGCTTTTCCTCACGGGCCAGCGTGGCCGTGGCCGTCTGGCCGGACAGGTACTCCCCCTCGGATTCCGCCGTGCCGGGCGAGTCGGCGTCGCCGTCCATCGGGTCGAGCAGGTGCTTGCGCACGAAGTTTCCCGGGTGCAGATCCCGCACGTCGAAGTCGGAGAACTCAGGCCCCAGGCCCTCACGGAGGTCCCGGGTCGCCCCATCTGCCATCCGGCGCAGCTCGCGCAGCGTACGGCCGGCCTGCGAGGCCATCTTCGGCAGCTGGTCCGGCCCGAAGACCACGAGCGCGATTACGGCCAGGACCAGGATCTTGCCGATGGACAGGTCGAAAAACACGTCAGCTCTCCAGGCGGGGCGCGGCCCCGGCAGCACACTCGGTCTTTCCCTCACTGTAGACCGTCATCTGCCGTAACGCCTCCTCCGCAGCACGGGACCGCGCCCCGGGCAGCCAGGCCCTGGCCCCGCCCTGGCTCACCGGAACGGGTTGAGCCAGGAGATCAGGCGGTGCAGCCCGCGGCCGATCCGGCCGAAGAATCCCGGCCCGGCGTTGTGCGGCAGCACGCCCACCGCCTGGCCCAGGGTCTGGTCCGGCGCGTCAGCGATGAGCGTGTAGACGAACCCGCGGGCGGACCAGGCCACGCTGCGCTGGTCGGGTCCGGCCGCGTAGACGCGATCACCGCGCATGGCGACCTTCGACCACCCCTGCAGCTGGGCGGGGAGATGGCCGCGCTGCACGAACAGTGAGATGACGGACAGGCCGTCAGAGTAGGCGAGGTCGACGACCGAGCCGGCCGGCCCGCCGGTCTCGCTCGCCCGGACCAGGCTGAGCTGGCCGGGCAGGTTCGCGGGAAGCGGCCAGCCTGCGGCCCGCAGCCGCGCCAGCTGTACGGTGGCGAGCGGCTTGCCTCCGGACACTGAGGCGGTACGGGGCCCCGCCGCGGCGGCGGGCGAGCCGAGCTGCAGGCTCACGAACACGTCTTCGCTGACCATGCGGGCGCTGCCGTCGAACGTCTCCCGGCGCAGCGGCAGCCTGGTCGCGGTGTCCAGCCAGAACCGGGCGGCCAGGCGGCCGTCCCGGTGGCGCAGCACGAGCTCCCGGGCGGGGCGGCCGGCCACCTCGCCGCGCCCGGCCAGCGACACCTGGTAGTTCTCGGCCAGCAGCGCGACCATCTGCGAGGTCATGGTCATGAGGCCCGCGGGATCCTGCTGGGCGACGTCGCCATCGCCGTCCCGGTCCGGGTCGGCGGTGGCCACCCTGTGCGGCGGCACGGCCGTGGCGGGCAGGGTGACCGTCTGGATCAGGGTCTGGTGATTGTGCTGATGCCATACGTTCACCACGGAGGTCCAGCGGCCGGCCAGACCCAGCCCGGCCGTGAGCTGGACACCCTGGTAGGACAGGTGACGGCAGGCGCTGGCGGCCTCGCTGAGCAGGCGCAGGCCTGCGCCCGCCCCGAGCGCGCGCGAGTGGCCCACCGCGGGCTGGCCCGCGCCGGGGGACCCGGACGACCGGGTCGCGGACGACTGGGCCGGGGAGGACTGGCGCGAATCCCCGTGGCTGGCCGCCAGGGGCACCAGCTCCCCGCCGTAGCCCGCGATGTCCCGCCAGATCACCGTGACGCCGGTGGCGATCAGGCCGAGGACCACCACCGCGGTCGCGATACGCAGAGGCAGCGGGTCATGTTCGGGACCGGCCCCGGGAGACGCGGGCGTTGTGCGGGAGAACATCCGTCAGCTCACGGCCCCGGGCTCGCGGACGCGCTCGCTGCCGCGGTGGCCAGCTGCAGGCCGCGGCGCATCATCCCGGCGGCGAGCCCAGCATCTGACGGGTTACTGCCCGACACGGCACTGGCCGGCCGGCGGATGCCTGACTGGACGTTGCCCGACGCGGGGGCGGCCGGCTGATGTTCCGCGCGGATCGGGGCGCCCGCGGCGGCCGTCCCGGTCACCCGGCTGGAGGACGGGCTGGCCGGGACGCTGCGGGCCCCGGCGACCGGGGCGGCGCTCGCGGAGCTGCCGGCTGTCCCGCTGGCGGGTGTCACCGGCAGGTCGCCGGTGACGATCGCGTGCTGAACTAGGAACGTGTCGACTGCGGGGGTGACCTTCGGGCTGGGGAGCTGCTGCTCGCCGCCGACGAAGAACGCCGCCGCGCCCAGGCCGGCCACGGTGGACGCGAGGATGCCGGCCGTGAGCATCCGGGCGGCCGGGAACGCACCCCGGGACCGCCACGGCTGGCGCGCGGTCCACGGCCGGCCGTCCGGCGGCATGGCCATGGCCATCAGCCGGCCGGTCAGCGCCGCGTCCACCATGGCCTCACCCAGGGAATGCATCCGCTGCTTCAGCGCGCGCAGGGCCACAGCCTCCTGGCGGCACGCGTCACAGCCCGCGATATGGGTCAGGACCCGGTCCCGCTCAGAATCACTGAGCTCCCCGTCGATGAGGGCGGAGATGCGCTGTCCGAGATGACTCATAGATCACCAGCCAGGGGCACGGCCGACGTCTCCTCCGCCGCCACGGCGGCGGGGGCCACGACCTTCGCGGCGATCCCGGTACGGCGCGGGCGGCGGTGGTCGAGCGCGGTGCGGAGCTGGGCACGGCCACGATGGATGCGGCTGCGCACGGTGCCCAGCTTCACGCCCAGCGTGTCCGCGATCTCCTCGTAGGACAGGCCCTCGATGTCGCAGAGCACGACCGCGGCCCGGTACTCGGGGGCCAGCGCCTTGAGCGCGGCCTGGATGTCGCCGTCCAGATGCCGCTCGTCAAAGGCCTGGGCGGGCGTGGGCTCGTCACCGCGCAGCCGCTGCGCCGTGTCGTCACCCAGTCCCTCGAACCTGATGCGCTGCCGGCGCCGCGCCATGTCCAGGAACAGGTTGGTGGTGATGCGGTGCAGCCAGCCCTCGAAGGTGCCCGGCGTGTAGCTGGACAGGGAGCGGAAGACACGGACAAAGACTTCCTGGGTGAGGTCTTCGGCGTCGTGGCTGTTCCCGGTCAGCCGGTAGGCGAGCCGGTAGACCCGGGCGGAGTGCTCACGCACGATCTCTTCCCAGGTCGGAGGCGTCCAGCCGGACGCCACGTCCGGCGTGGCCCCGGGCATGTCCACGATCTCGCCGTCCCGCCCTGTGCCGTCCGCTTGTACCACCATGGTGCCCGGGCATCCCCTTCCGCACCACAACTGCTCGGATTCTGCTGTCTGCCCCGGCTGCCACCCCGCCAGCCGGGCCGGGCGCGCTCGATCAGCGCTGGTGCGCGGGTTTCTTCCTCGCGTCAATAGATAACGCCGGAACGGGCCTTGCTGGTTCCCGGGTCACGGCGCGTAACGATAGGCTGCCGGACTGGGATAAGCATGCACCGGAAGGCACACATTGTGAGCGCAGAGGCCAACCTTGCCTACGTCGAGGGCTACCTCACCGAGGACGAGCCGCTGCTGGCCGCGCGCCGCGAGGCGGCCGAGATCGGCGGAGCACCGCCGATCGGGCCGGGCGGCGGTGCGGCGCTGCGCTTCATCGCGGCAGCTATCAGCGCCAGATCGGTGGTGGAGATTGGCACGGGCTGCGGCACCTCGGGTATCTGGCTGCTCCGCGGCATGCGCCCGGATGCCGTCCTGACCAGTGTGGATGCCGAGCCTGAGCATCAGCGCCTGGCCCGCAAGGCGTTCACCGAAGCGGGATTCCCGTCCAACCGCTACCGGCTGATCAGCGGGAAGGCCCTCGACGTGCTGCCCCGTCTGACTGACGGCGCGTACGACCTGGTGTTCTGCGATGCGGACAAGCAGGAGTACCCGGATTACCTGGTCGCCGCGCTGCGGCTGCTCCGCCCAGGCGGGGTGGTGGCATTCGACAACGCGCTGGCCGGCGGCCGGGTCGCCGACCCCGGCCGGGACGACCCGAGCACTATCGCCATCCGTGACCTGGAGGAACAGGTGCGGCAGGACGAGCGGCTCGTGCCGGTGCTGTTCCCGGTGGGAGACGGTCTGCTGGCCGCGGTCAAGCGGGGCTAGCGGCAGCCGGCGGAGCCAGCCACTGCAGCAGGACCCGGGTGCCGAAACCGGTGGCGCCCTTGGTGTGCTCGCCATCGTCAGCGGTGGCCCGGGCCGCGCCGGCGATGTCGAGATGAGCCCAGGACCGCCCGCCGGTGAATTCACGCAGGAACAGGGCCGCGTCGATGGATCCGGCCCGGCCCCCGGCCCGGGCCACGTTGGACAGGTCCGCCACCGGGGAGTCCAGGCCCTCGCGGTAGTCCTCGGCGAGCGGCATCCGCCAGAGCCGCTCCCCGCTCGCGGCGCCCGAGTCCAGCAGGGCCGCCGCCAGTTCGTCGTCGGTGGCGAACATGGCCGCAACGGACGAGCCCAGAGCCACCCTGGCCGCCCCGGTCAGGGTGGCCAGGTCCACGATGAGGTCCGGGGCGAGCACGTCGTCGGCGTAGGCCAGCGCGTCGGCGAGGACCAGCCGGCCCTCCGCGTCCGTGTTGAGCACCTCGACCGTCTGGCCGCCGTACTGGGTGAGGACGTCGCCCACTCTCATCGCCGTCCCGGACGGCATGTTCTCCGCCGCCGCCACCAGGCCGGTCACCCTGGCCCGGACGCCGAGCCGGCCCAGGGCAGACATCGCGCCGATCACGGCGGCGCCCCCCGCCATGTCGGTCTTCATGGTCTTCATGCCGTCGTTCGGCTTGAGCGACAGGCCGCCACTGTCGAACGTGATGCCCTTGCCGATCAGGACCACATGCCGGTCAGGCTGGTCAGGCTGGTAGCTGAGCTGGATCAGCCGGGGCGGGTGGGCTGACCCCGACCCCACGCCCAGCAGCCCGCCGAAACCGCCAGCGGTGAGCTCAGGTTCCCGCCAGATGCGGGAGGACAAGCCATGCTCTGTGGCGACCGAGGCCGCCTCGGCCGCGAGCCATTCTGGCGTCTTGATCATCGATGGCGTGTTGGCGAGATCACGGGCCAGGGCCACCGCCCCGGCAATGGTGGCCGCGCGCTCGACCGGGGCGGCCCGGCTGTCCGGGCCGGCCAGCAGTACGCGGACGTCCCCGGGTTCCGCGGCCGATGGGTCCGCGGACTTCATCGTGAACTGGTAGGAGCCGAGCAGGACTCCCTCGGTGAACGCCTGCACGCCTTCGTCGGGTGCATCAAGGACGGCCGTGGTCAGTGCGGTCCGCCCGGCCGGGAGACGCCGGGCCAGGGCCGCCCCGGCCCGGCGCAGGGCTCCCGGCGAGGCGTCACCCACGCCGAGGAACACGACCGTGCAGGGCTCTGTGCCCAGCCGGATCACCGTCTGGGTGGTTTCACCCGCCCGGCCGGTCAGCTCGGCGCTGGTAATGACCTGAGCCGCGCTGACCCCCAGGTACCCGTCCAGGCTGGATCCGCCGGCGCCAGGCCCGGGGCCCGGCGACGTTCCCTCCGGGCTGCGCACCGGGACGGCGATCAGGGCTGGCCCGGCGGCACTACCCCGGTCTGCCTCAGCCAGATAGTCAGCCAGCGGTTCCAGGCCAGCCGCTGGCGCGACAGTAACCCTCGCCTTGACCGGCAAGGCTCAGCCGGTAACGGACTTGAGCGCGTCCGAGAGCCGGGCAGCCTCATCCGCGGACAATTCGACCACCAGCCGCCCGCCTCCCTCGAGGGGGACGCGCATCACGATGCCGCGGCCCTCCTTGGTGACCTCGAGCGGACCGTCACCCGTCCGCGGCTTCATCGCCGCCATTCCGCTTCCCCTTCCTGCTCGGGGCCGTATGAGACCTCGCAGAGGCCTGCCCGCGCCGGAATCCCGGCGCCTGCGGCGGGTCCGGCCACCCACAGCCGTGTTGATCAGTACCTCTATTATCCAGAGTTCCGGCCTACAGTGGTAACGATCAGCACTCCCTTCCGCCCGCCGCCGCCGGTAACTAGGGTCTCAGGAGTCACTGAGGCACCGCTCGCGGCCCGTCCCGAGGAGCCGTCCGGTGACTGACAGTGTCCGGTGGGACCTCGATGGCGCGGTAGCCACGATCACCCTGAACCGGCCGCAGGCGCGCAACGCGCTGACCGCGGAGCTGAAGACCGAATTGCTCAGGGCGCTCCGCCAGGCCGCATCCAGCCCGGAGGTCCGCGCGGTGCTGATCACCGGTGCGGGACAGGCCTTCTGCGCCGGGCAGGACCTGCGTGAGCACGCTGAGCTGCTGGAGGCCGCCTCATCGCGGGATGGCGCCGCGCCCGCCGCCGGGGCGCCGGCCGCCAGCACTTCTCCCGCCGCCGGCGCGCCGCCTGCCGGGGCACCGGCCGCGCAGGCCCCCGCCGGGGCCGCAACCGCCGTGGGACCGCCCCCCGCCGAGGCGACACCCTCAGGGATACCTGCCGCGCTGGATACGGTCCGCGAGCACTACAACCCGCTCGTGCTGGCCATCAGGTCCATGCCCAAGCCGGTCATCGCCGCGGTGAACGGGGTCGCCGCCGGGGCCGGGGCCGGACTGGCTTTCGCCTGCGACCTTCGCATCGCCGCCCAGGGAGCCAGCTTCCTCATGGCGTTCGCCCGGGTCGGGCTGGCCGCCGACACCGGGGTGTCCTGGATGTTGCCGCGGCTGGCCGGGGAGGGACGGGCGGCCGAGCTGCTGATGCTCGCGGAGCCGATCCGCGCGGCGCGCGCACTCGAACTGGGGCTGGTCAATCAGGTGGTGGAAGACGCGGACCTGGCGGCGACCGCGGGTGCGCTCGCTACCCGGCTGGCCGCGGGCCCGACGGCCGCCTACGCGGGCATCAAGGACCAGCTCAACTACGCGGCGGGGCACGACCTCGCCGAGGCGCTGGACAAGGAAGCCGAGGTCCAGAGCGCCCTGGGCCGCACCGCGGACCACCGGGCGGCCACGCTCGCGTTCACGCGCAAGCAGGAGCCACGTTTCCTGGGCCGGTGATGGCCCCGTGACGAGCCGGGCTACCGCGCTGGGTCACCGGCCCGGTAGCGCCAGGGATGGGTTACCTGGCCGGAGGGCCGGGAGCGGGTTACCGCGCCTGGGCGACCGCGTCCGCGCTGGCCAGGTCCTCGTGCGCGCAGACGATCTGCTCCGCCGCATCGACCAGATCGGAGAAGGCCCGCCACTCACGGTGACCGGCGCGGCCGGTCCACGACACCACCCGGCTGCGGCACCACACGGTCAGCCCGCGCCGGATGGACAGTACCGACATGCCGGACGCGGGCGCGTCGGCCCGGACGATGTGCCCGACCCCGCGCTCGGAGAGCATCCGCTCCAGGATGCCTGCCGCCTGCACCGAGCCGGGCTGGGGACGGCGGAACCGCTCCAGGGCACTGCTGGCGGGAACCGGCACAGCGAACCAGACCGCCTTGCCGGGCACCTTCCAGCCACCCAGCCGGGCCCGGGTCAGATGATGACCCCAGCGCCCCTGGGACAGGCCGTGGATCACGTGCAGGCCGCGGCCGCTCACCGCGTCCACGGGCACGTCCATGGCGGGGTCGGGCGGTGTGTCGTCCTTCCAGCGCGGCAGGGCGTCGAAGACCTTGCAGACCAGTTCCTGCTCGCCGCCGACCCGGCGGACGTAGAGCCAGATTTCCGGGGCGCCCGCCACCGGGCAGCCGCGCACGTCGAACTGGATTCCCGTCTGCGCGTGCATGCTGTTGGCCGCGAGCTCGCTGGCCATGGTGGCGCCGTCGTAGACCAGCTCGTCCGGCAGCCTGACCCCGGCGGCGGCCGCACGGAACAGGCGGCGGGCCACGGCCGAACACGTAGCGTCCAGTGGGAGTGGGGAGGCGGAACACCCGCCCGCCGACACAGTCACGGCTGGCGCAGGCACCACCACTGTGTCGTGCGGCGTATCCGCGGCAAGCGACCCTAACATGATCTTCAGCCTTCCCGGCCCGCAATCTGTGAAACACAGATTATGAGTCATGAGCCCGCTGTGCAACGACATCGGCTCTTGTCGGCCCGGGTTGACCGAGTCTTTACCCAACCGCCGGCCTCGGCGGCGGCCTCATCGTAACGCTACGTAAGGTGACACTGCTGTGGCTATGAGGTAACGACCGGGGGGCCCGATGCTGCCAGGCCAGCGGTCAGGGCAGTACAGTCGAGGCCGCGGCGGCTGCCCATCTGGAGCCGCCTGGCCTCGAGACAGGCCCTGTACAGAAAGAATCCCCCGGGCGGCCACCCGGGGGATTCTTTACTGCCTAGCCGACTTGACCGGCCCGCTGCAGGGCCTGCCTGGCCAGCTTCGCCGGCCCTGCCTGCCTGGCCAGCTTCGCCGGCGGGGCTCAGCGGTCGAGGTCGTACCGGCCCGCCTTGCTATCCGACAGGAACTCGGCGAACGCGGCCCGGCTGACCACGTGTGCGCCGTCGCCCGGCCGGGTGCTGTCCCGGACCGCGACGACATCCACGAAGTTGGCGGCGACTTCCACGCAACCGCCGTTAGAGGTACTGCTGAGGCGCGCCTTGCGCCACTGTGCTCGAGACAGGTCAGTCATTGTTACTCCAGTTGTTGAGCGAGGTGTTCCAGGTAAAGCACGGTTGCCGCAGGCTCCTGGGCTGAATCTCGGATCCGGCCAAAGGCCTGGACGTACAAGCTCACCTCTTCCGGTCTGCTTACCTCCTGGATGGCTGTGTCCGTTTCGGTGAAGACGAGGGGCTCGTCTCCCGGTAGGTCAAAGATGTTGATGGAGGACGACACCCCGGGGCTGGGGCCGTCCGCAAACCGCTGGATGCGCAGTTCCACATTGGGCCGGTGGCTCATCTCGATCAGGTGCTCGATCTGCTCGCGCCGCTCCTGCCTGCTGCCCCAGTGGTACATGAGCGACGCCTCGGTGATCACGGCGACCAGGCGGGGCGCCTTCCCGTTGTTGCGGTCGAGGATCTCCTGCCGGCGCTGCCGGGTCTCCATGGCCTTCCGGCGCCAGGCGGGCGGCCGCGGGCCGGCCCGCATGAAGGCTTCCGCATAATCCTGGGTCTGCAGCAGGCCGGGCACCACCAGCGGCATGCAAACCTGGATCCGGTCGGCATCGTTCTCGAACCCCGGAAACTCGTTCTCGAAGATTTCAGTGTAATCACGCCACCACGGCCGGGCCCGGGCCCGGATGGCGAGTTCCTCCAGCTCCTCCGCGGTCGTGGCATCCACGCCATAGATCCGGAGCAGGTCCCTGATGTCGCTCATCTCAGGGCGCTTCCACTGGTTGGCCTCGAACCGGCCCACCTTGCCGCGTCCCCAGTTCAGGATGTCGCAGACGTGGTTCGCGGTGTGGCCGCTCTCGGTCCGGAGCTCGGCGAGGCGGCGGGACAGCCGACGCTTGGCTACGGTCGCGCCGTAGGCATCGTCAGCCATCGGGATCTCCTCCTTGGCAGGATGATGCGTGCAGCATAGCGCTACCTAACTTGTGAATCGCAGATTATTGGATACTCTCATGGGTCTCCCAGGTTACGTCGAGAGTGACACCTGCGGAAAAGCCGCGCTACGGTCGCGCTACGCTCGCGCCACCGCCGCCTGACCCGGGTCGCCCGCCTGCCGGACCGGCGCTCAGCTGGCCCCGTCGTCGAACTCGCCGCCCCGGGCGCCGTCCAGGAAACACTCCCACTCATGGCGGTCGTAGACGAGGATCCGGCCGTCCGGATCCCCAGTCACGCGCATCAGCACCCACTCGGCCGCCCCGCCCACGCCGGGCACGAAGGCGACCTCGATCGAGCCTTCGCCGTCCCCGGACCGGCGCCACTGCTGGGCGTCCACCTGGATGCCCAGATCCTCCACAGTCGGCTTCCTGCTCACAGCACCCCTCCCCAGGTCACGGCCGCCGGGCCACCCCGGCGTAGCCCCAGCGCGAGCCGTCGCTGTCGGCGAGCCCGGGATCCTCGGCTCCCCACTCCCCCATGAAGACCAGGCGCGGCGGCTCGGCTGGCCACGGCGGGACAAGGTCCAGCCCGGTGAAGAAGCGCTCCACCTCGGCCCGGGGGCGCAGGTAGATGTTCTCGGTGGCCTGCTGGTACACCGACAAGCCGGTCTGCACCCCCCGGTCGGGCACGTTGTCCGCGGTGACGTGGGACAGTGCGAGATAGCTGCCTGGCGCCAGGGCCTGCGTGTACCGGGCCACCAAGCCCCACGGGTCGGCGCTGTCGGCCACGAAGTGCAGCACGGCGGTCATCAGCAGCCCGACCGGCTGGGTGAAGTCGATCAGTGCCTGCAGCTGCCGGTTGCCCAGCACCTGGTCAGGATCGCGCAGGTCGGCGAAGACGAAGGTAGTCAGGCGGCTATCGGTCAGCAAGTCCTGGGCGTAGGCGCGGACCATGGGGTCGTTGTCCACGTACACCACCCGGGCGTCGGCCGCGACCCCCCGGACGACCTGGTGCGTGTTGCCCTGGGTCGGCAGCCCGGAGCCGAGGTCGAGGAACTGGCTGATCCCGCGCTCCGCGGCCAGCCATTTCGCGGCCCGCTGGTGAAACCCGCGGTTGGCCCAGGCCATGTCGGAGATCTCGGGCAGGTCGTGCCGGAGACGCTCCGCCGCCTGCTGGTCAGCCGGGTAGTTGATCGTGCCGCCGAGGTAGTAGTCATATAGCCGGGCGGGGCTGGGCACCGCAGGATCCACGCCCGGCGGGACAGGCGGCGGTTCCCCGCCTGATGCGGCCGGCCGCCACGGGTCACGCGCCCTGGTCATGACACCTCCTGCACTGTCCGCTCACAGTGTGACACGCTCCGTATGGTTCATGCGCCGAGATGCTTAGCATGGCCGCCCCCGGTAGGCCCCGCGCCGGACGCAACCGCGCAGATGATCGTTGACGACCCCGCAGGCCTGGAAGGCGGCGTAGACGGTGACCGGACCGGTGAAGGAGAACCCGTGGGCCCGCAGTGCCCGGGCCAGCGTCTTGGACGCGGGGGTCCAGGCGGGCACCTCGGCCATGGTCAGCGGTCCGGCGGGGCCGCAGTCCGCGGGATCCTCCGCGTAGCTCCAGAACAGCGCGGCCACCCCGCCCGGGACGGCCAGCGCGGCCCGGGCGTTCCCGATGACGGCCGCGATCTTGGCCCGGTTCCTGATGATGCCGGCGTCACCGAGCAGCCGGGTCACGTCGTCCGGGCCGAATTCCGCCACGAGGGCGGGATCGAAGCCGGCGAACGCGGCCCGGAAGTTTTCGCGCTTGCGGAGGATCGTGAGCCAGGACAGGCCGGACTGGAAGGCCTCCAGGCTGAGCCGCTCGAATATTCCCCGGTCATCGCGGACCGGGCGTCCCCATTCCTCGTCGTGGTAGGGGAGTTGTTCCGGGGCGGACAGGGCCCACGGGCACCGCAGCCGCCCGTCCGGGCCGGGCTCCGGCACGCGGCCAGATTCCATTACGCGGCCAGATTCCGTTACGCGGCCGGGCTCCGGCGGGCCGCCCAGGTCAGTCATCGCGGCTAGCGGCCGCTTCCTCGGAAACAGCACCGGCCGAAGCGCTGCCTGGCGAAGCACTGCCTGCTGGCGCGCTACCTGCCGAACCGTTGGCCGGTGAACCGGCACCTGCTGCCCTCACGCCGGCCGACCCGATGTCCGCCGGCCCCGTGTCCGCTGACCCCATGTCCGCCGGCCCGGTGCCCGCCGGGCCGGCGTCAGAACCGGGCTCCCAGGCGACAGGGTTCGCGCCCCTGCGCGGCACAGCGCCCAGGCCAGCGGTACCTCCGCGGGCCGCGGCGGCTTTCGAGCGGGCCAGCAGGGTCGCCGCGATGGCTGGATGGCTGCCGGCGGCGGCGCGGAGTTCGGCGAGCTGCTGGCGGAGCACCGCGATCTCCACATCGCGCTCGGTCAGGGCCTGCGCGATCCGGTTCAGCGCCTCGTCGGTCGCCGGCACGTTGTAGCCCCAGAGCGAGGACGGCGGGCGCAGCACCGCCACGTCCTCGGCGGTCACCACGCCGTCCAGGGTGGGCGGGAGGGAGTCCGTGGCGAACTCCGTCATCTCGCCGCCGCGGCCCATGGCCACGGCCACCACCCCGGCGAGAATGACCACCCCCGCAAGCAGCAACAGAATCGGCACAATAAGAATCGTCCCACGCCCGGCGCCCGCCGGCATCCAGGAGGATGCGGCCGGCGCGGTTTTCAGTCCCCGGCCACCGGGCCGGCCATCGGCCCGGTCTCCGGCTCAGCTGCCCGGCCCAGCCCGGGGTCGCCCCCGTTGCGCTGCGCGTGGGCCCGCTGGATGATCCGCACCACCTCGTCCGGATCATCTTCCACCGTGACCAGCTCCTCATCCCCGGCCGAGACATTGCCGCTGGCCAGCACCGTGTCCCGGATCCAGGACAACAGGCCGGACCAGTAGTCGCTGCCCACCAGCACGATCGGGAATCTCGTTATCTTGCCGGTCTGCACCAGGGTGAGCGCCTCGAACAGCTCATCCAGCGTGCCGAAACCGCCGGGCAGTACCACGAAGGCCTGCGAATACTTGATGAATACCGTCTTGCGGACAAAGAAGTAGCGGAACTCCATGCCGATCTCGACGTAATCGTTCAGCCCCATTTCCATGGGCAGTTCAATGCCCAGGCCGACCGAGACGCCGCCCACCTCGGCGGCACCCTTGTTGGCCGCCTCCATGACCCCGGGGCCGCCGCCGGTGATCACCGCGTAGCCGGCCTCGACCAGCCCGGTCCCGATCCGCTCGGCCTGCTCGTACTCGCGGCTGCCGGGCCGGACCCGGGCCGAGCCGAACACCGTGACGGCTGGGCCGAGCTCGGCCAGCAGCCCGAATCCCTCCACGAACTCGGCCTGGATCCGCAGTACCCGCCATGGGTCGGTGTGCACCCAGTCGCTGGGCCCGCGCTTGTCGAGCAGCCGCTGGTCGGTCGTGGTCTTCGGAATGAAATCGCCGCGCAGCATGGCCGGCCCCTGGCGGCGGATGCGACGACGTGGCTCAGATTGCACTCTTCGATCCTGCCACGTGGAATCACCTGGTCAGCGGACCCCGCCTCGGTGACGCGGACGCGGGCCGCCAGCTGGCCACCTCCCCATCTCCTGGACATGCCTACGGCACCGCCGCGCCACCGTGTCATTCGCCGGACGTCACTGCCCGGTCACCCACCGGCATTCTCAGGGTCAAGGCTTCCCGGGCGGCCGGCCCCGTACGGCGTTCTGGGTCACTCCGGTCAGACCGCGCCGGTAACTTCAGCTTGTGCCAAACAGCCGGCCGCGCCTTCGGCGCCCGAGAGCCAGGCGTCGCGCGGTGGTCGTGACCAGCCTGCTCGCCGTCGTCGCCGTGGGCACCTACCTGGTGGTGCGCAGTCTCGCGCCGGTGATCGTGCCCGTCCTGACCGGGTCCGGATGCCAGGCCGCCGCCGCGCACCAGTCGGTGCTGCTCGATACGCAGCAGGCCAGCATCGCGGCGACCATCGCGGGCGTGGCGCACGAGCAGTCGATGCCCCGGGCCGCGGTCACCATCGCCTACGCGACGGCGATGCAGGAATCCAAGCTGCACGACCTGGCCTACGGGGACATGGACTCGGTCGGCGTGTTCCAGCAGCGGCCCTCGCAGGGCTGGGGGCCGCGCGCGAAGCTCGAGAACCCGGTGTACGCGACGACCAAGTTCTTCCGCGCGCTGAGGGGCATCCACGGCTACCAGACCATGCCGGTGTACCAGGCGGCCCAGGCGGTGCAGCACAGCGCGGACGGGTCGGCGTACATCCAGTACGAGCGGATGGCAACGGAGATGGCCACCGCGTTCACCGGCCAGCGCGGGCACGCTGTCTACTGCTGGTCCACCGCGGCGAGTCCCCGCTATCCCGACGCGGCCGCCATCACCAAGGGGCTGACGAGCACCTTCGGCCAGCCCACCGCGGTCCTGGCCCGGACCGCGCAGCGGCACACCATGCTGATGCCGGTCGCGCGCGTGAAGCTCGGCTGGTCCGTGGCGTCCTGGCTGGTGACCCACGCCAGCGCGTACGGCGTTCACCAGGTGCGGTTCGGCGGGTACCAGTGGCGTGCCGCCGCGGGCAGCAAAGGCTGGGTCCGGGATGCGGGTGCACCGCCAGCGGGCACCATCCAGCTGAGCTGATAGCCTGCGGCCGGCTGGTGAATCCCCGCCCCGGGCGCGGCCGCGGCCGCCTTCGCGACATACTTGCCCAGGACGGGATACTGGGAGGCCCCAGACCCACCGGGATGAATGCCGGAAGAGGAGTTCCGACGTGACGTACATAATTGCGCAGCCTTGTGTTGACGTCCTCGACAGGTCATGCATCGAGGAGTGCCCCGTTCGACTGCATCTACGAGGGCGAGCGCATGCTCTACATACACCCTGACGAGTGCGTGGACTGTGGCGCATGCGAGCCCGTCTGCCCGGTCGAGGCGATCTTCTACGAAGATGACGTGCCCGACCAGTGGAAGGACTACTACAAGGCGAACGTGGAGTTCTTCAGCGACCTCGGCTCGCCTGGTGGCGCCTCCAAGGTCGGGAAGATCAACAAGGACCACTCGATCGTGGCGGCGCTGCCTCCGCAGGGAGAAGAGAGCTGACCCTCGCGGCACGGCTGCCCCGGTTCCCCTGGGATCTGCTCGCTCCGTACGGCCAGACGGCCCGGGCCCATCCGGACGGGATCGTGGACCTGTCCGTGGGTACTCCCGTGGACCCTGTCCCGGGGGTAGTGCAGGACGCCCTCCGGGCCGCGGCCAACGCTCCCGGGTACCCGGCCACCCACGGCACCCCCGCGCTGCGCGAGGCGGCGGCCGGGTGGCTGGCCCGCTGCCACGGGGTCACGGTCGATCCTGACGCGGTGCTGCCGCTCATCGGCACCAAGGAGTTCATCGCCTCTCTGCCGGCGCTGCTCGGCTGCGGGCCCGGGGACGTGGTCGTCTACCCGGAACTCGCCTACCCGACCTACGACATCGGCGCCCGGCTGGCGGGCGCCCGGGGGGTGGCCTCGGATGGCCTCACCGCCCTGGGCCCGCAAACCACCCGGCTGGTGTGGGTCAACTCGCCCTCCAACCCGACCGGGCGGGTGCTGCCCCCCGAACACCTGGCCAAGATGGCGCTCTGGGCACGGGAGCGGGGCGCGGTCCTGGCCTCGGACGAGTGCTACATCGGCCTGGGCTGGGACACCGAGCCGGTGTCCGTGCTGCACCCGGGCGTGTGCGGCGGGTCGTTCGACGGGCTGCTCGCGGTGCACTCGGTGTCCAAGCGGTCCAATCTGGCCGGCTACCGGGCGGGCTTCGTCACGGGCGACCCCGCGCTCGTCGCGGAGCTGCTGGAGATCCGCAAGCACGCGGGGATGATGATGCCCGCCCCGGTCCAGGCAGCGCTGACAGCGGCGCTCAGCGACGACCCGCACGCAGAGCGGCAGCGCTCGGCGTACGCGGCCCGCCGCGACCAGCTGGGCGGCGCCCTGGAGAAGGCCGGCTGGACGATCAGCCACTCCGAAGCGGGCCTGTACCTGTGGGCCTCCCGCCCGGGGCACGACTGCTGGTCGTCGGTGCAGCTGCTCGCCGAGGCGGGCATCCTCGTCGCGCCGGGCGAGTTCTACGGCCCGGCCGGGGCTCAGCACATCCGGGTGGCCCTCACCGCCACCGATGAGCGGATCGCCGCGGCCGGCCGCCGTCTCGCCACCCTCGCCTAGCCCTTTCGAAGCCGCCGGAGCTACCGGCCCGGCACGGTTGCTGGCGCTAGGAAGGAGGGGAGCATGACAGCTGTGACCAGTCCCAGCGATGTCGCCCACCCCTTCACGGTCACGGTCGTCAGGAGGCGGCCTACACGCACTTCGGCCCGGGCCCCCGGCCGGCTGCAGCCGGGGCACCACGGGCCAGGCACCGCCCGGGATCCCTCATAGGCTGTCAGGTGTGCTCCGCCTCTATGACACCCGGACCAGGCAGGTCGAGACCATCGAGCCCGTGCGCCGCGGCCGGCTCAGTGTCTACAGCTGCGGGCCGACGGTGTACCGCCCCGCCCACGTCGGCAACCTGCGCTCCTACCTGCTGGCCGACCTGATCCGCCGCACCGCCGGGCGGCACCGGCTGCTGGTCACCAGCTGCCAGAACATCACCGACGTGGGGCACCTAGTCGACGACACCGAAATCGACCCCGAGGGCGAGGATAAGGTCCTGGTCCAGGCCCAGGCCGAGGGGAAGAGCCCGCTCGACCTGGCCCGGTACTACGAGGAGGCCTTCCACGCCGACTGTGCCGCGCTGAATATCCACCCGGCCGACGTCTACCCGCGGGCCTCGGAATCCATCGGCATGATGATCGGCCTCATCGCCCGGCTGGTGGAGGCCGGCCACGCTTACGCGGTCCCCAGCGGCTCGGTGTATTTCGACGCCCGGTCCTTCCCCAGCTACGGCGAGCTGTCCGGCAACCGGCTCGGCGACCTGCGGCCCGGCCACCGCAGCGGGGCCCGTGATGGCCAGCAGAGCGTGGACACGGACAAGCGCTTCCACGCGGACTGGGCCCTGTGGAAGGCGGCGCGAGCGGGGCGGGAACTGACCTACGAATCCCCCTGGGGCACCGGCTTCCCGGGCTGGCACACCGAGTGCTCGGCGATGTCGCTGCACTACCTGGGCGAGACCATCGACGTGCACACCGGCGGTATTGACCTGCGCTTCCCGCACCACGAGGACGAGAGGGCCCAGTCCAACTCGGTGACCGGCCACGAGGTGATCCAGCACTGGGCGCACGGCGAGCACCTGCTGTTCGAGGGCCGCAAGATGGCCAAGTCGACCGGCAACGTGGTCTTGCTGGCCGACCTGCCCGCCCGTGAACTGGACCCGCTGGCGCTGCGGCTCGCGTTCCTGGACCACCGCTACCGCCAGCAGCTGAACCTGACCTGGGCGGTGCTGGAGGCCGCGGACCGGACCCTGCGGCGGTGGCGGGAACGGGTGGCGGAGTGGGCCACCTCGCCGAGCAAGGCGATGTGCGCGGAGTACATCGGCGATTTCAACGCGGCCTTCGATGATGACCTGGACACCCCCGCGGCGCTGCGGGTCCTGCGCGCCCTGGAGAAGGACAGCGAGATCCCGCCCGGGTCCAAGTTCGAGACGTTCGCCCACGTGGACCACCTGCTCGGGCTGGACCTGGCGCGGGACATCGGCCGGGCGCCCGCGCCGAGGCCGCTCCCGGACGGGGCGGCGGAGATGCTCGAGGCGCGGGCCGCCGCCCGGGCCGCCGCCGACTGGGCTGCCGCGGACCGGCTCCGCGATGAGCTCGGCACGCTCGGCGTCACGGTCACGGACACGCCGCAGGGCCAGGCGTGGAACGTCCGCGCCGGCTGACTCCGGGCCACCCGATTGTTACAGCAGTGTAAACGGGCGCTCGTTTGTGTTAACACGCAACGTTTCTTCGGCTGAGCCTCGGACTTCGCAACGAATCTCGGTCGAGTTGCAGGTCATGCGCATATCTGTGCCTCTCCGCAAGCCATACGCTGGATGCGCTGATCCATGGCTGCCGAGAGGAGGCTCGATGACCGAGACGTACCCCACCACCAGGGCCGCAGCTCTGCAATCCAGGCTCGCCCAGCCCCGGGCGTACCTGATGTGCCCCCCGGACCACTTCGCGGTCCAGTACTCCATCAACCCCTGGATGGCCAGCGGGGAGCCCGTCGACACCTCGCGGGCCATGCTCCAGTGGCAGCTGCTGCGCGACACCTACCGCTCGCTGGGCCACTCGGTCGAGCTCATCGCCGCCCGGCCCGGCCTTCCGGACATGGTCTTCGCGGCCAACGGCGGCACGGTCATCGGAGGCACCGTGCTGGGGGCCCGGTTCCGGCATCCGGAGCGGGCCGCGGAGGGACCGGCCTACCTCGACTGGTTCCGCGCCCGCGGCTTCACCGCGGTGCACGAGCCGCAGCGCATCAACGAGGGTGAGGGGGACATCGTGCACGCGGGCCAGGTGATCCTGGCCGGGCACGGCTTCCGCACCGATCCGGGCGTCCGGCACGATCTCGAGCAGCTCTTCGGGCTGCCGGTGGTCAGCCTCCGCCTGGTGGATCCCCGGTTCTACCACCTGGACACGGCCCTGTGCGTGCTCGGCGCCGGCACCGCCGCCTACTACCCGGCCGCGTTCGACGGCGCCGGGCGGGCCGCCCTCGCCGCGTGCTTCACCGAGCTCATCGAGGCCACCGACGAGGACGCCGCGGTACTCGGCCTGAACGCGGTCAGCGACGGGCACCACGTGGTCCTGCCGGCCCAGGCCATGGCGCTGGCGGCCCAGCTCTCGGCACGCGGGTTCGAGCCCGTGCCGGTGGACATGTCCGAATTCCGCAAAGCCGGCGGCGGCCCCAAGTGCTGCACACTGGAACTCCGGCCATGAGAGGGGGAAGCACCGTGACCGTGGGAACGGACGACCTGCGCGCCCTGTCCGAGGCGCACAGCGCGCACAACTATCACCCACTGCCCATCGTGATCGCCGAGGCGGAGGGCGCCTGGGTCACCGACGCGGACGGCCGCCGCTACCTCGACATGCTCGCGGCCTACTCCGCGCTCAACTTCGGCCACCGCCATCCGTCCCTGATCGCGGCCGCGCAGCGGCAGCTGGACCGGGTGACCCTGGTCAGCCGGGCCTTCGACCACGACCAGTTCGGCCTGTTCTGCGCCGAGCTCGCCGACCTGGCGGGCATGGAGATGGTGCTGCCGATGAACACCGGCGCGGAGGCGGTGGAAACGGCGATCAAGACCGCCCGCAAATGGGGGTACGAGGTCAAGGGCGTCCCCGCCGACGAGGCGGTCATCGTGGCGTTCGACGGCAACTTCCACGGCCGGACCACGACGATCGTCAGCTTCTCCACCGACCCCGACGCGCGCGCCTCGTTCGGGCCGTACACCCCCGGCTTCCGCGTCGTCCCGTACGGGGACGCCGCCGCGCTGGCCGAGGTAATGGACCGCACCGTGGTGGGCGTCCTGATCGAGCCGATCCAGGGTGAGGCGGGCGTGGTCGTGCCGCCCCCGGGTTACCTGGCCGCGGTACGCGACCTGTGCACAGCGCACGGTGCGCTCATGATCGCCGACGAGATCCAGTCCGGGCTGGGCCGGGCCGGCGCCACCTTCGCGTGCGAGCACGAGGAGGTACGGCCTGACATATACCTGCTCGGCAAGGCGCTCGGCGGCGGGATCGTGCCGGTCTCCGCGGTCGTGTCCTCCCGGGAGGTCCTCGGCGTCTTCCAGCCTGGGCAGCACGGCTCGACCTTCGGCGGGAACCCGCTGGCCTGTGCGGTAGGCCGCGAGGTGATCGCGCTGCTGGCCACCGGCGAGTACCAGGACCGGTCTGCGAAGCTGGGCGCGCACATGCACGACCGGCTGTCGGCGCTGCCGGGGGACCTGGTCCGCCAGGTGCGCGGCCGAGGCCTGTGGGCCGGGATCGAGTTCACCTCGCTGTCCGGCCGCCTCGCCTGCGAGCGGCTCGCGGCGCGGGGCGTCCTGGCCAAGGACACGCACGGCACCGCGATCCGGCTCGCGCCGCCCCTGGTGATCAGTGAGCCGGACCTGGACTGGGGACTGGACCAGGTCGAGGCCGCGATCGGCGGGTAAGCGGCCCGGACTCCCGCACTGCCGGTCAGTCGCCCTTGAGCGTGCGGTACCGGCCGCTGTGGTGGATCAGCGGCCGGCCGCCCGGGCGCGGCTCGCTGACCCCGGTGACCTCGCCGACCACGATGCTGTGGTCGCCGCCGTCGTGCACCGCCGTGGTCCGGCACTCGATCACGCCGAGCGCCTCATCCAGCACGGGCGCGCCGGTCTGCGGGCCCGGGTGGTGCGCGATCCCGGCCAGCTGGCCGTCCAGCGGACGGCCCCGGGTCGCGAGCCAGCGGGCGATCTTCTCCGAGTCCTCGTCCAGGACGGAGACCGCCCAGATCCCGGCGTCCAGCACCGCGTCGTGGAAGCGCGCGATCTTCTCGGCGCAGAACAGCACCCGCTGCGGGTCGAGGGACACCGAGGCGAAGGCGGTCACGGTCATTGCGTGGTCCACGCCGCCAGTGCGCGTGGATACGACCATGATGCCGCTGGCGAACTGGCCGGCGACGCGCCGGAAGTCGGCGCCGTTGACCTCGGTCATGAACTGAAACTCGAGCGCCGGGACATAGAGGTCCGGGGCGGTCGGATGCGGTTCCGGCGCACGAAGGCCAGAACCACGGCCGCGGCCGCGCACGCCGAGCCGCCGTACAGGTACCACTCGCCCGGCCCCGTATTCGTGATGATCACGCTCCCGCCGGCCGTGGGCAGGCTCAGCAGCACCGATACGCCAAACCAGCCCAGCGCCGGGACCAGCGCCCCGGCCGCCGACCCCATCCCCGCCGCGCCGAGCAGGCAGGTGACCAGGAGGACGATGGCCAGCAGCACGGCCACCAGCGGGAAGGATCCCACCTCGCGGGAGAACTGGAAGCAGCCGACCAGCCCTTCCAGCGCGCCCAGCAGGAACAACAACGCGTAGGCGCCGCCGGTCACGAACGCCTGGGCGTCCCGCGGCGCGGGCGGATTGGGCAAGCTGTTCACGGATTGCAGGCTATACGCCGCACCGCGCCCACCTCGCGCCCGGCCGCCGCCACTCCGGACACGCACAGGCAGGCGCCCCGGCTCAACCGTCCCGGCCGCGTCGCCCTCCGAGCCACCCCGGCACACTGACAACATCAGCCTCATCAGTGACACCGGATTTTGGGCCAGCGACGACTTTCCACGCCGCACGTGCGTGACGGCGGGTGGTCTAACCCGTTTTGAGCGCACGTCCAGCGTGAAAAGTCGGCTGGGTCACTGCCCATCGCGCTCGGGGCCAGGGTTAGTCCAGGCCGGCGAACAGGTCCGCTTCCCGGCCGGCCGGGCCGGCCGGGCCGCGCGGCCCGGCCACCAGCGTGTAGTACTCGTGGGCCAGGATGCGCTGGCCCACCCAGTTGGACAGGGCGAAGAAAGGTTCGCGCACCGTGATCTGGGTGGCGTGCGCGCGCATCGCGGCCGTCTTGGCGCCGAGGTACTCAGACCCGTCGATCTCGGTGCTCACCTCGTCGTCCCCGGCCCCGAAGGGCACGGTGTCCGCGGCGGGCTCGGCGATGAACCCGGCCGGCGTGGCCTCGCCGTCCCGGCCGGACAGGTCAGTCGCCGCCGCCAGCACCGAGCGCGGCATGGCCGTGGCGTAGAACTTGGCCACCGTCCACGGATCCCCGTTCTCCGCGGGGGCGGACAGGCCGGGATCCCCGGTCAGCTGGAAGGCGCGCCAGGCCACCCGGTGCGCCTGGATGTGGTCGGGATGCCCGTAGAACCCGCGGTCGTCGTAGCTCACCATGACCCGGGGCCGCACCTCACGGATGATGGCCACCAGGTCCGGCACCGCCTGGCCCAGGTCCGCCTGCCAGAAGCACCCGGGGTCGTCGTTGTCGGGCAGGCCCATCATGCCGGAGTCGCGCCAGCGGCCCGGCCCGCCGAGGAACCGGTGATCCCGGACGCCAAGCGCGGCGCAGGCGGCGTCGAGCTCCCCGATCCGGTACTTGCCGAGCAGGTCGCCGCGGCCCGCGGCCAGGTAGGCCAGGTCCGCCGGGATGATCTCGCCCAGTTCCCCCAGGGTGCAGGTGACCAGCGTGACCGGAACGCCGGCGGCCGCGTACCTGGCCATGGTGGCGCCGGTCTCGATGGATTCGTCGTCGGGGTGGGCGTGCACCAGCAGCAGCCCGCCCCCGGTCTCTGGGGTGCTCACACGGAGCGAGACTAGCTGGCGGCCGCCAGTGCCCTGCCCCGTGGTCTGCCTCAATGGCAGGATCGGGGCCATGACCGAAAGCTTCCCGCGGCAGCAGGCCAGGACCAGGCGGTTCTCGCTCGGCGTCCCGCGCTCGTTCAAGGTCGCGCCGGACGGCAGCCGGGTCGCCTTCCTGCGCAGCAAGGGCGGCACTGACCCGGTGACCTGCCTGTGGCAGCTGCACCTGGACACCCGGCAGGAAGAGCTCGTGGCCGATCCGGCCACGCTGGACCTGGCCGAGGACCTGTCCCCGCAGGAGAGGGCCCGCCGCGAGCGCGCCCGGGAGCAGGCCGGGGGGATCGTCGGGTTCAACACGGACCGGGCGATGACGGTGGCGGCGTTCACCCTGGCCGGCCGGGTGTACCTGGCCGGCCTGGGGACCTCCGGCCGCCCCGGAACCGGCGGCGGCCCCGGAACCGGCGGCCTGGAAAGCAGCGGCCTGCAGAGCGGGCCCCGGGAGATCGGCGCCCGGTCCCCCGCACTGGATCCGCGGCCCGACCCCACCGGCACGCGGGTCGCCTACGTGCACCAGGGCGCGCTGCACGTGACGCGGATCGACGGGGCTGCGCCTGGGACCGACGAGGTCGGCGGGGTGGGTGCGCGTGCTGAGGCTAGAGGGGAAGGGGGTGTTACTGGCGCTAGCGGTGGTGCAGGTGCCGCGGACACGGGCACCGGTTTCGCGGACACCATGCTGGCCGACCCGGCGGGCACCCCGGGGCTGTCCTACGGCCTGGCCGAATTCATCGCGGCCGAGGAGATGGGCCGGATGCGCGGCTACTGGTGGGCCCCGGACGGGGCCAGCCTCCTGGTCGCCCGGGTGGACGAGACCCCGGTCCACCGCTGGCACATCGCTGACCCGGCCCATCCGGCGCGGCCCCCCGCCGTCGTGGCCTATCCGGCGGCCGGCACCCCCAACGCCGACGTCTCGCTCCTGCTGGCCGGCCTGGACGGGGGGCGCACCGAAGTGGACACCGACCGCGCCGCGTTCCCCTACCTGGTCACCGTGACCTGGGAGGCCGGCGGCGACCCGCTGATCGTGGTGCAGAGCCGCGACCAGCGGGTCATCCGGCTGCTCGCCGCGGACCCGGTGACCGGCGCCACGACCGTGCTGCGCGAGGACACCGACCCGCACTGGGTGGACATCGTGCCCGGGGTGCCTGCCCGGGCCGGGGACGGCCGGATCGTCTGGGCCGCGGACGCCGATGGGGCCCGGAGGCTGCTGGTCGGCACGCCGGACGAGCTGGCCAGCGGCACAGAGCCCGGAAGTACCAGGCCCGGAAGCACCGGCCCCGGAAGCACCGGCCCCAGAGGCACCGGGCCGAGAGGCACCGGGCCGAGAGGCGCCACCGCGGCCGCGGTCACCCCGCCCAGCCTGCAGGTGCGGGAGGTCCTCAGTGTCGACGGCGGCGCGGTGCTGTTCACCGCGTCAGCCGGCGATCCGGCCGCGATCGGCCTGTGGCTGTACCGCTCGGACCGCCCCGTCTGCCCGGACCACCCGGCGCCGGCCCGGCCGGAGGACCCGGAGAATGGCGGCCTGCGGGAGATCAGCCCGCCCGGGGGCGTGCACGCGGGGACCCGGGCCGCGGGCACCACGGTGCTGACCAGCCGCACGATGAGCCAGCCCGGGCCCGCCGTCCGGGTATTCAAAGACACCACCGCCGAGCCCGGCCCCACCGAAGTGGCCCAGATCGCCGTGCTGGCCGAGCCCCCGAACGGGCCGGCGCCGCACCCGGACCGGTTCGCGGCCGGGACCCGGGAGATCCGCAGCGCGCTGCTGCTCCCGTCCTGGCACGAACCGGGCTCGGCCCGGCTGCCGGTGCTGCTGGATCCCTACGGCGGCCCGCACGCCCAGCGGGTGCTGGCCGCCCAGGCCGCGTTCCTCACCTCGCAGTGGCTGGCTGAGCAGGGCTTCGCGGTACTGGTCGCGGACGGCCGGGGGACGCCGGGCCGGGGCCCGGAGTGGGACCGGGCGGTCTGGCACGACCTGGCCGGGCCGGTCCTGGAGGACCAGGTCGAGGCGCTGCAGGCGGCCGCCGCGCGCTGCCCGGACCTGGACACCAGCCGGGTGGCGATCCGCGGCTGGTCATTCGGCGGCTACCTGTCGGCGCTGGCGGTGCTGCGCCGCCCGGACGTGTTCCACGCCGCGGTGGCGGGCGCCCCGGTCATCGACTGGCGGCTGTACGACACCCACTACACCGAGCGTTATCTCGGCCTGCCGGACGAGCAGCCGGAAGTGTACGAGCAGTCCTCGCTGCTGGCCGACGCGCCCAGGCTGACCCGCCCGCTGCTGTTCGTCCACGGCCTGGCGGACGACAACGTAGTGGTCGCGCACACGCTGCGGATGTCGTCGGCGCTGCTGGCCGCGGGCCGGCCGCACAGCGTGCTGCCGCTGTCCGGGGTCACGCACATGACCCCGCAGGAGGATGTGGCCGAGAACCTGCTGCTGCTCCAGGTGGACTTCCTGCGCCAGGCCCTGGGCATGACCGGCGCCACGTGACCGGCACCACGTGACCGGCACCACGTGAACTGCATCACGCGACCAGACCACGTGATCCGCGGCCCATAATCAGGACAACATGAGCAGCATCACACGAGCCGCACAACCTACGCAGCACCAGATAAGCCGGGCCAGGACAACGTAAAGCCGCGGTGTAGTGAGAGTCACACGCAGCGAGCGACGCCACCTGGCCTTGTAGTGATATGCATTTGAATAAAGTTTCAGTGCAGTGTTTTGAGTGCAAGGCGCAGGCGGGTGCGGGGGCAGCCAGCAGACGCGGAAGCACCCCCACTTAGCTCAAGGGCGGAGACGTCACCGATGACGCAGGTAAGCCAGGCGCCGGCCAGAACCCGGGCGCAGATCCCGGACAAGACGCTGCGCAAGGACAACTGGTGGCGGGCGCCGGCGATCACCGCGACGCTGCTGACCATCTGGGTCACCTACGCGACCGTGCACGTGTTCCTGGGCCACTGGTATTTCGTGCCCCAATATCACTACCTGACCCCGTTCTACTCGCCCTGCGTCAGCGGCGAGTGCGTGCCGGGGTCGGCCACGCTGGGCACCTGGATCCCGGCCGTGCCGCCGATCATTCCCTACGCGTTCGTGTCGCTGCCGTTCGTGCTCGGGTTCCGGCTCACCTGCTACTACTACCGGCGGGCCTACTACCGGGCCTTCTGGCGGGCGCCGGCCGCCTGCGCGGTCCGGGAGCCGCACGCCACCTACAGCGGCGAGACGCGGTTCCCGCTGATCATGCAGAACCTGCACCGGTACTTCTTCTTCATGGTGCTGCTGATCTCGATCCTGAACACCTACGACCTGACGCAGGCGTTCCGGGGACCGGACGGCAACTTCGGCCTCGGCCTGGGCACCATCATCATGCTGGTCAACGTGGTCATGCTGTGGGCCTACACGCTGTCTTGCCACTCCTGCCGGCACATCACCGGCGGCAGGCTCAAGAACTTCTCCAAGCACCCGGCCCGGTACTGGGCCTGGACCCAGATCTCGAAGCTGAACACCAGGCACATGCAGCTCGCCTGGATCACGCTCGGGACACTGATGCTGACCGACCTGTACATCTGGCTGCTGGCCGCCGGCGTGTTCAGCGACCCGCGGATCTTCAACTGAGGCAGGCATGGCAATGACGGACATCGAACGGCTCCCCTACGACGTCGTGGTGATCGGGGCCGGCGGTTCTGGCCTGCGGGCGGCGATCGAGGCCCGTCAGGCGGGCAAGCGGACCGCGATCATCTCCAAGTCGCTGTTCGGCAAGGCGCACACGGTCATGGCCGAGGGCGGCTGCGCCGCCTCCATGGGCAACGCCAACCCCAACGACAACTGGCAGGTCCACTTCCGCGACACCATGCGCGGCGGCAAGTTCCTGAACAACTGGCGGATGGCCGAGCTGCACGCCAAGGAGGCGCCGGAGCGGGTCTGGGAGCTGGAGGCCTGGGGCGCGCTGTTCGACCGGACCAAGGAAGGCAAGATCAGCCAGCGGAACTTCGGCGGGCACGAGTACCCGCGGCTGGCCCACGTCGGCGACCGCACCGGCCTGGAGATCATCCGCACCCTGCAGCAGCGGGTGGTCGCGCTGCAGCAGGAAGATGCCGTGACCCACGGCGACCCCGAAGCGATGATCAAGGTGTTCGCCGAGACCACGGTCACCCGGCTGCTCCTCGACGCCGGGCGCATCGCGGGCGCGTTCGGCTACGTCCGCGGCACCGGCCAGTTCCTGCTGTTCGAGACGCCCGCCGTGGTCCTGGCCACCGGGGGCATCGGCAAGTCCTACAAGGTGACCTCGAACTCCTGGGAGTACACCGGCGACGGGCACGCGCTCGCCCTGCTGGCCGGGGCCAGCCTGCTGAACATGGAGTTCGTCCAGCTGCACCCGACCGGGATGGTCTGGCCTCCGTCGGTCAAGGGCATCCTGGTCACCGAGTCCGTCCGCGGCGACGGCGGCGTCCTGCGCAACAGCGAGGGCAAGCGGTTCATGTTCAACTACGTGCCGGACGTGTTCCGGGCCCAGTACGCGGAGACCGAGGAAGAGGCCGACCGCTGGTACGAAGACCCGGACCACAACCGGCGCCCGCCCGAGCTGCTGCCCCGCGACGAGGTCGCCCGGTCGATCAACTCCGAGGTCAAGGCGGGCCGGGGCACCGAGCATGGCGGGGTGTTCCTCGACATCGCGTCGCGCCGCCCCGCCGAGGAGATCCTGCGGCGGCTCCCGTCCATGTACCACCAGTTCAAGGAGCTGGCCGACGTGGACATCACCAAGGAGCCGATGGAGATCGGGCCCACCTGCCACTACGTGATGGGCGGGGTCGAGGTGGACCCGGAAAGCCAGGCGGCCAGCGTGCCCGGCCTGTACGCGGCGGGCGAGGTGTCCGGCGGCATGCACGGTTCCAACCGGCTGGGCGGCAACTCCCTGTCGGACCTGCTGGTGTTCGGCCGGCGGGCCGGGCAGGCCGCCGCGGAGCACGTCGACGCGGTCAGCGCGGCCCCGCCGGTGGTCAGCCAGTCCGACCTGGACGCGGCGATGGCCGAGGCGCTGGCCCCGCTCGAGCGGGCCGGCGGCGAGAACCCCTACGAGGTGCACGCGGCCCTGCAGCAGCTGATGACCGACCAGGTCGGGCTGATCAGGAACGAGGGGGAGCTGCAGAGCGCCCTGTCCGAGCTGGAGAAGCTCCGGGCCCGCGTGGCGCAGGTGAGCGTGGAAGGCGGCCGGGCCTACAACCCGGGCTGGCACCTGGCCCAGGACCTGCGCAACATGATGCTGGTCGCGGACTGCGTGGCCCAGTCCGCGCTGGAGCGGCAGGAGTCGCGGGGCGGGCACACCCGCGAGGACTACCCGGACATGTCACCGACGTGGCGGCAGGTCAACCTGGTCTGCACGGTCCGCGGCGAGGACCAGGTGGCCCTGGCCCGGCAGCCGATGATCCCGATGCGCGAGGACTTGCTCGGTCTGTTTGAGGTAAGCGAATTGAAGAAGTATCTGACCGAGGGTGAACTGACCGGCGTGTCCGCCGGCTCGGCCGCCGCGCCGGAGGAGACGCGCTGATGACCTACAAGGCAGCGCTGCGCGTGTGGCGCGGCGACGACGGGCAGGGCCAGCTGGCCGACTACACGGTCGAGGTGAACGACGGCGAGGTCATCCTGGACGTGCTGCACCGGCTGCAGGCGACCCAGGCCGGTGACCTGGCCATCCGGTGGAACTGCAAGGCCGGCAAGTGCGGCTCGTGCTCCATGGAGATCAACGGGCGGCCCGGGCTGGCCTGCATGACCCGGATGTCGACCTTCACCGAGGACGAGACGATCACGATCACGCCGCTGCGCACGTTCCCGGTGATCCGGGACCTGGTCACCGACGTGTCGTTCAACTACGCCAAGGCCCGGGAGATCCCCTCGTTCACCCCGGACCCGTCGGTCGGGCTGGGCGAGTTCCGGATGCAGCAGGTTAACGTGCAGCGGTCCCAGGAGTTCCGCAAGTGCATCGAGTGCTACCTGTGCCAGAACACCTGCCACGTCATCCGTGACCACCCGGAGAACGAGCGCGAGTTCGCGGGCCCGCGGTTCCTGATGCGCATCGCCGAGCTGGAGATGCACCCGGCCGACGAGGCGGACCGCCGGGAGATCGCCCAGGACGACTTCGGCCTCGGCCTGTGCAACATCACCAAGTGCTGCACCGAGGTCTGCCCGGAGAACATCAAGATCACCGACAACGCGCTGATCCCCCTCAAGGAGCGGGTGGTCGGCCGCAAGTACGACCCGCTGACCTGGCTCGGGAGCAAGATCGGGCGCCGTCCCCAGCGCGACACCCCGGCCGTCCCGGCCAAGAAGGCCTGAACTCCTTAAATTCTCCGCAACGAAAACCGTCCCGGGCCGCTCCCCGGCCCGGGATGACTCGGGCCGGGCGCTGCACCCCCGCGCACACGGCCGGAGTGACCGGGCGGCCGGGATCTGGTCCGCCCCGGTCCGGCCTGCGGGGCCGGGGGGGTGCGGACCTGTAGGGTCTGCGCGGGGGCGGGTTTCTTAACTGAAACTTGACCAGGTCAGCCCGGGCACGCTCGGCCGGTCGAATAGTCTCGGACCGGCTTCCGGATCCCGCGGGTGGAAAGGCCCACATGTCGCATCTGACGTACTTCGAGGCCGCGGTGGTCGGCGTCATCCAGGGGGTCACCGAGCTCTTCCCGGTGTCCAGCCTGGGGCACAACGTGCTGATCCCGGCGCTGATCGGCGGCAGCTGGGCCAGCGACCTGAACGTGGCCAAGTCCGAGTCCCCGTACCTGGCCTTCATCGTCGGCATGCACGTGGCCACGGCGATCGCGCTGCTGATCTACTTCTGGCGGGACTGGATCCGGATCATCGGCGGCTTCTTCACCTCCCTGGCGCACTGGCAGGGGTGGCACCCGCGGGTGGCGACCCGGGACGAGACGCTGGCCTGGATGATCATCCTGGCCACCATCCCGGTCGGCCTGGTCGGCCTGGTCGCCGAGCACACGTTCCGGGTCTTGTTCGGCAAGCCGATCCTGGCCGCGGTGTTCCTGATCGTCAACGGCGCGATCCTGTTCTGCGGGGAGAGGTTCCGCCCCCGCGCCTCGGTCCTGGCCGACCAGGAGGCGGCCGCCCAGCGGGAGGGAGGGCTGGCGCCCGCTGATCCCGGCCGGGCCGGCGGTCTGGCCGGGCCCGGGCCCGGGCAGACCGGGCCCCCGCCCGTAACGGGACCGGACGATCAGGCGCTGCGCCCTCGGCCAGCCGGGCATCAGCCGGTGAGGCACGCGGCCGGCCATCAGGCGGTGCGTGAGGACGAGATCTCGCACGCCCTGGCCTCCGACGAGCGGCTGGCCCGGATGAACTTCGCTAACGCGGTGATCATCGGCGCGTCGCAGATCCTGGCCCTGCTGGCGGGCATCAGCCGGGACGGCGTCACCATGGTGACCGGCATGGCCCGGGGCCTGTCGCGGGAGGACGCGGCCCGATTCGCGTTCCTGCTCGCCACCCCGGTCATCCTGGCCGCCGGCGTGCTCAAGGTCCCGGACCTGCTCGGCCCGCTCGGCTACGGGATCCGCGGCCCGATCCTGCTCGGCAGCGTGCTGTCCGGCGTCGGCGCGTACCTCTCGGTCCGCTTCCTGGTCCGGTACTTCCAGACCCGCACGCTGTACCCGTTCGCCGTGTACTGCTTCGTGTTCGGCCTGCTCAGCGTGATCTACCTCGGCGTGATCAAGTAGCGCTTTCCGGCCTTTACTTTTCCGTACGATGGGTCCTGCCCGCAGGGCGCCCGCACCCTGGCACCCGGCAGACCGAAAGGCTCCCATGACCCATCTGACCTACCTTGAGGCTGCCGTCGTCGGGCTCGTCCAGGGAGTGTCCGAGCTCTTCCCGGTGTCCAGCCTGGGGCACAACGTGCTGATCCCGGCGCTGATCGGCGGCAGCTGGGCCAGCGACCTGAACGTGGCCCAGGCGCAGTCCCCGTACCTGGCCTTCATCGTCGGCATGCACGTCGCGACGGCGATCGCCCTGCTCATCTACTTCTGGCGGGACTGGATCCGGATCATCGGCGGCTTCTTCAGCTCGATCCGCCAGCGGCGGGTGGAAACCCGCGACCAGCGGCTGGCCTGGATGATCATCCTGGCCACCATCCCGGTCGGCCTGGTCGGCCTGGTCGCGGACAAGCCGTTCCGGGAGATCTTCGGCAAGCCCATCGTGGCGGCGGTGTTCCTGATCGTCAACGGCGTGATCCTGTACTGCGGTGAGCGGTTCCGCCCGCCGTCCTCGGTCCGGGCCGACCAGGAGGTCGCCGCGCAGCGGCAGCAGGTGCTGATGCCCGTGCCCGCGGGCGCGCGGCGCCAGCCCGTGCCCGCCGGGCCGGGAATGGTCCGGCAGGCCCGGCACGCGTCCGGCCAGCAGGCGGCGCGGCAGGAAGAGCTGGTCCAGGCGGTCCAGGCCGACGAGCGGCTGTCCCGGATGGGCTACCTGCGGGCCGTGATCATCGGCACGTCACAGATTTTCGCCCTGCTGGCCGGGATCAGCCGGGACGGGATCACGATGGTGACCGGCATGTCGCGCGGCCTGTCCCGGGAGGACGCGGCCCGGTTCGCGTTCCTGCTCGCCACCCCGGTCATCCTGGCCGCGGGGGTGCTCGAGCTGCCCAAGCTGATTGGCCCGGAAGGACACGGCATCTACGGCCAGATCCTGGTCGGCAGCATCCTGTCCGGGATCGGCGCGTACGTCTCGGTCCGGTTCCTGATGCGCTACTTCCAGACCCGCACGCTGACCCCGTTCGCGGTCTACTGCCTCGTGTTCGGCCTGTTCAGCGTGATCTACCTGGGCGTCATCAAATAGCCGCCCCGCCGCGGTTCTCAGCGCGGCCCACGGTCAGGCCGGCCGGCGGCCGTCGCCGGGGATGGACCTGGTGAGGGCGTCGAGGATGACGGTGAGCCCAACCTCGAACTCGTCGCCAAAGTCGTAGCCGGGCTGGAGGATGCGCTCGGTCGCGATCTCGGTCAGGTAGGGGTACTCGCCGGCGAATCGCTGCATGATCGCTTCAGTAGACTCGGTGACGGTCTGCGCGCTGAAGGGCAGAGCGGCCTCCTGGAGCGCAAACCCGTAGATGTAGCTGTCGAGCAGGGCGTAGGCGTGGGCGGTCATGGCCACCGAGAAGCCCGCGGCGCGCAGGGTGCCGAGGGTCGCATCGTGGTGCCGCAATGTCGCCGGGCCGGGATTGGCCCTTGACTCCATGAGCCCGATCGCCCAGGGATGCCGCCTGAGCGCCAGGCGGGCCGAGTTCGCCCGGCGGCGCATCTGCGCCCGCCAGTCCCCGTCGGCCGCCGGCAGCTCGATCTCGCTGAACACCAGATCGACGATGCCGTCGAGGATCTCGTCCTTGCTGGCGACGTAGTGGTAGAGGGACATCGGCCTGACGCCGAGCTCGCTGGCGAGCGAGCGCATCGTCAGCGCCGCGATGCCCGAGGCATCCGCGACCGCGACGGCGCCGCGGAGCACCCGCTCCCGGCTGAGCGGAGCACGCCCGGCGGGCCTGTCACTCACGGACTCCGCCATCACGCTCCCGGGCCATAGCCATCTCGTACTTAGTACTGTAGCGTGACGTACTAAGTACGGACGGACGGGTACGCATCACGACCCGGGAAGAAGCGGTCATGGGAACTGAAGGGCAGCACACGGCGATCAGCGGCGAGGCAGCCCCGACGGCGGCCGCGGAGAGCACGATGCGGGCGATCGTGCAGGACGGGTACGGCCCGGTCAGCGTCCTGCGGCTCGCGCGGATCGCCCGCCCCGGGGCCGGTGGTCATGACGTGCTGCTGCGGGTGCATGCCGCAGGCCTGGACCGGGGTACCTGGCACCTGATGGCCGGCCGGCCGTACCTGCTGCGCCCGGTGGCCGGCCTCCGCGGGCCGCGGAACCCGGTACCCGGGCTTGACGTGGCCGGCACGGTCGTCGCGGCCGGCCCGGAAGTGACCCGGTTCTCCGTAGGTGATGAGGTGTTCGGCTTCGGCCGGGGCACCTTCGCCGAGTACGCCACCGCGCACGAGGACAAGCTCGCCACCAAGCCGGCCAGCACATCCTTCGAGCAGGCCGCCGTGGTGCCGGTGTCCGCGGTCACCGCCCTGCGGGCCCTCACCGACGCGGGCCATGTCACCGCCGGGCAGAAGGTGCTGGTCACCGGGGCGTCAGGCGGCGTCGGCAGCTACGCGGTGCAGCTAGCCAGGGCGTTCGGCGCGGAAGTCACCGGCGTGTGCAGCACCGCGAAACTCGACCTGGTCCGGTCCCTCGGCGCCAGTCATGTCATCGACTACACCCGCGACGACTTCGCCGACGGCGCGCACCGCTATGACCTGATCATCGACATTGCCGGGAACCCCGGACTGTCCCGGCTGCGCCGCACGCTCACCCCCGCCGGGACCGCCGTCCTCACCGGCGGCGAGGACGGCGGCAACTGGACCGGCATGGACCGGCAATTCCGGGCGCTGGCCCTGTCACCGTTCCTGCGCCAGCGGCTGACCATGGCCACCCCCCGGCAGAGTTCCAGTGACCTGCAGCGGCTGACCGCGTTCATCGAGGCGGGCACGGTGACCCCGAGCATCGGCGCCACCTACCCCCTGGACCAGGTTCCCGAGGCCATGCGTCACCTCGAAGCCGGCGAGGCACGCGGCAAGATCGCCATCACCATCGCCCCCCGGTAGCCGAGGGCCAGAAGGCCAGCGCTCCGGGGGCGACCATCCCCGCTCATCGTCATCCTGGTCCGCAGCGGGCTAGGCGCAGGCCGGGAACCGGGCTACCCGGGCGCGGAGAGATCCAGGCTGGCCGGGATGGCCCCGACCGCACCGTCCAGGCGCTCGAGGAGCGCCGCCCGGCCACCGTGCCCGCCGTTGCGGACCCAGTGCCGGCCCGAGACACTCCAGGCGGTGGTGGCGAGTTCGGCCAGGACGTACAGCCTGAGATCTTCCGGGTCCAGGCGGAGTTTGGCCGCGAGGCTGGCGATCACCTGGTTCTTGATCCCGGCCCGGTAGTGCTCGACGTAAGCGAGGAGGGCTGGCTCGGCCGCGACCAGGCGGCGGGTGGCCAGGAAGCGCTCATCCCAGCCCGGATCGAGCCCGGCGGCCGCCGCGGCCAGTGCCTGGTGCAGCTCGCTGAGGACGGGGCCGGACAGCTCCCGGCCGGCTAGCGCGGTGAGGTAGGCCGACCACAGCTCGGCCTCGGCCTCGATCGCCGCGGCCTCCTTGGCCGGGAAGGCGCGGAAGAACGTGCTCTTGGAGACTTCGGCCTCCTCGACCAGTTCCTCGAGCGTGGTCGCGTCGAAACCCTTCTCGGTGAACATCCGCAGCGCCGCGTCGGCCAGCGCGCGGCGGGTGCGCAGCTTCTTGCGCTCGCGCAGCGGCAGCGAGCGGTCGCCGGCCAGCTGAGTGGTCACGCCCAGCATCCTACCCGATGAGGAAACCCGGCAGCTAAACATACTCAGATTTATTTGAAGCTTGACTTCAAACGAGACTGAGTGTCATTGTTGGGGACGGCGGCGCCGGGAGGTCCGGTGCCGGCCGGAGGCGGGCCGGGATCTGCCCGCGCCCGGATCAGGAGGAGTCATGGAGTTCACGCTCGACATGAGCATGATGTTCGCGATGCACGACGCGCTGCGCCGGGAGCTCGTGCAGGTCGCACGGATCGCGGGCCAGCGGAACCACCACCCCGGCCAGCGGCTGCGGGCTGCGCTGGGATGGGAGCTGTTCCAGAAGTTCCTGCTGGTCCACCACCAGTCCGAAGATGACGCCCTGTGGCCCGCGCTGCGCGCCCGGGTGGCCGGGCACCCCGACCGGGTGGCGCTGGCGGACGCGCTGGAGGCGGAGCACGCCGTCATCGAGCCGCTGCTCACGGCCATCGACACGGCCGCAGCCGACCAGGCCTACGGCTACCAGCGACTCGGCGACCTCATCGACGAGCTCGCGGGGAAGCTGACCGCGCACCTGGCCCATGAGGAGTCGGACGGGCTGGCCCTGATCGACGCCTCGCTGACCCAGGCGGAATGGCAGCACTTCTCCGAGGTCCACACCGAACGGATCCGCGGCGACGCGCCGATGTACATGCCCTGGCTGCTCAGCGAGGCCAGCCCGCAGACCCTGGACGCGATCCTCGGCAAGTTCCCCCCGCCCCTGCTCGCCGCGTTCCGTGAGCAATGGGGGCCGGGCTACGCCGCGCTGGACGTCTGGAACGCCGCCGGCCAGCCGGCCGCCTGAGGGCCCGGGCAAGCGCAGGGAGAGAGTCATGTCAGCGCACGACGCCACGGAAACCGCCATCCAGGATGCGGCACCGCCCGCGGCCAGCGGGAAGCTGGGGCTGGCCCTGCTCGTCATCGCCACCGCGCAACTGATGCTGGTGCTCGACGACACCATCGTGAACGTCGCCCTGCCGAGCATGCAAAGGTCGCTGCACCTGGCGACGCCCAGCCTGAACTGGGTGATCAGCCTGTACGCGCTCACGTTCGGCGGGCTGCTGCTCGCCGGCGGCCGGGCCGGCGACCTGCTCGGCCGCCTGCGCGTGTTCCGGTTCGGGATAGCCGTGTTCACCCTGGCCTCGCTGGCCGGCGGCTTCGCACCGGATGGGACGGCGCTGGTCGCCGCCCGCGCGGTGCAGGGGCCGGCGCCGCGATCGCCGCGCCGTGCGCGCTGTCCCTGCTAGCCACCACGTTCCCGGCGGGCCCGGCCAGGACCCGGGCGCTCGGCGTTTACGGCGCGATGGGCGGCCTCGGTTCCGTGGTGGGCCTGCTGCTCGGCGGCGCGCTGACCGAGTACCTGAGCTGGCGCTGGGTGCTGTTCATCAACGCCCCGATCGCGATCCTGGTGCTGATCGGCACGCGCGTGCTGGTTCCCGGCGGCACCGAGCGCGGCGCGCTCGACGTGCCCGGTGCGGTGACCGCCACCCTGGGCATCGGCTCGCTCATCATCGCGCTCACCCGCGGCAACACGAACGGCTGGCGCGACCCGGGCACCCTCGCCTGCGCCGCGGCCGGGGCGGTGCTGCTCCTCGCCTTCCTGCTCATCGAGCGGCGCAGCCGGACGCCGATGATCCCCGCCCGGGTGGTCCGGGACCGCAACCGCGGCGGCGCGAACACGGTGCTGCTGCTCCTGGGCGCGGGCATGCTCGCCATGTTCTACCTGCTCACGCTCTATATGCAGGTCGTTCGGGGGTATTCGGCGATGCACACCGGCCTGGCCTACCTGCCGTACGTGGCCGGCGTGGGGCTCGCCTCGGCGGGGCTGGGGCCGCGGCTGCTCGGCGCGCGGCCGGCCCGGGGCGTCATCGCGGCCGGGATGCTCCTGTGCGCCGGCGGCCTGGCCTGGTACGTGGTGGCGCTGACCCCGGCCTCGAACTACTACGCGGTGATGCTCCCGGCCATGCTGGCCGGGGGCGCCGGCACCGGGCTCACCTTCGTCGGCTGCACGGTGACCGGCATGCAGGGGATCGCCGCCCGGGACACGGGGATCGCCGCGGGCCTGCTCAACACCAGCGTGCAGTGCGGCAGCGCGCTGGGCCTGGGCGCCCTGGCCGCCATCGCCTCGATCGTGGCCAGAAGCCACCGGCCGGGTCACACCATGGCGGTGGCGCTGACCGACGGCTACACGGCCGGCCTCCTGGCCGGGTCGGTCCTCTTCGCCCTGGGTGCCCTCGTCGCGGTGGTTACCATCACCGCCCGGGTCAGCCCGGCCCGGGATTGACCGGCGGGCTACTCGCCGCGGGAGCGGCGGGCCCGGACGCGGAAGCGGTCCTTGGCGTCCAGGACGATCTTGCGGAGCCGGACCGTGGACGGCGTAACCTCGGCGCATTCGTCGTCGGAGCAGAACTCGAGGGCTTGCTCCAGGCTGAGAACGCGCGGCGGCACCAGCCGTTCCAGTTCCTCGCCGGTGGACTGGCGCACGTTCGTGAGCTTGCGCTCCCGGGTGATATTCACGTCCATGTCGTCAGCCCGCGAATTCTCGCCGACGAGCATGCCCTCGTAGACCTCGGTGCCCGGTGCGACGAACAGCGTGCCTCGTTCCTGCAGCGAGAACATGGCGTACGCGCTGGCCGCCCCGGCCCGGTCAGAGACCAGCGCCCCGCTCGGGCGCATCCGCAGCGGCCCGGACCATGGCTCGTATCCCTCGAACACGTGGTGCGCGATGCCCGTGCCGCGGGTGTCGGTGAGGAACTGGGTCCGGAAGCCGATCAGGCCGCGGGAGGGGACGATGAAGTCGAGCCGCACCCAGCCGGTCCCGTGGTTGGTCATGTGCTCCATCCGGCCCTTGCGCAGGGCCAGCAGCGTCGTGACCGCGCCCAGGTACTCCTCGGGCACGTCCACGGTCAGCCGCTCCACCGGCTCGTGCAGCTTGCCGTCCACCTCGCGGGTGACCACGGTGGGACGGCCCACGGTGAGCTCGTAGCCTTCCCGGCGCATGGTCTCCACGAGCACGGCCAGGGCCAGCTCGCCACGGCCCTGCACTTCCCAGGTGTCCGGCCGGTCGGTGGGCAGCACCCGGAGGGACACGTTGCCGACGAGTTCCCGGTCCAGCCGGTCGCGCACCATCCGCGCGGTGACCTTCGAGCCCTTCTCACGCCCGACCAGCGGCGAGGTGTTCACCCCGATGGTCATCGAGATGGCGGGCTCGTCTACGGTGATCAGCGGGAGCGGGCGGGGGTCGTCAGGATCGGCCAGCGTCTCACCGATCATGATCTGCGGGATGCCGGCCACCGCGATGATGTCGCCCGGCCCGGCGCTCGGGGTGGGCACCCGGTCCAGCGCCTCGGTCCGGAACAGCTCGGTGATCTTCACCCGCTCGATCGAGCCGTCCCGGCGGCACCAGGCCGCCTGCTGGCCGCGGGTGATCTCGCCCGACTCCACCCGGCACAGCGCGATACGGCCCAGGTAGGCGGACGCGTCGAGGTTGGTCACGTGGGCCCGCAGCGGCTCGTCGGGGTCGTACTCGGGCGCGGGCACGGTCTCGCGCAGGACGGTGAACAGTGGCTCCAGGTCCGGCGAGTCGGGCAGCGTGCCGTCCTCCGGGCGTTTCAGCGAGGCGCGGCCGGCCCGGGCCGAGGCGTAGACGATCGGGAACTCGATCTGCTCCTCGCTGGCGTCGAGGTCCAGGAACAGCTCGTAGCAGGCGTCCACGACCTCCGCGATCCGGGCGTCGGGCCGGTCCACCTTGTTGATCACCAGGATGACCGGCAGGCCGGCCTCCAGCGTCTTGCGGAGCACGAAGCGGGTCTGCGGCAGCGGGCCCTCGCTCGCGTCCACCAGCAGCAGCACCCCGTCCACCATGGACAGGCCGCGCTCGACCTCGCCGCCGAAGTCGGCGTGACCGGGGGTATCCACGATGTTGATGGTCAGGCCGCCGTGGAGCACCGCGGTGTTCTTGGCCAGGATCGTGATGCCTTTTTCCCGCTCCAGGTCACCGGAGTCCATGACCCGGTCGTTGACCTGGGCGCCCACCCGGAACGCGCCGGACTGCCAGAGCATGGCGTCAACCAGCGTCGTCTTGCCGTGGTCGACGTGCGCGACGATGGCTACGTTGCGCAGTTCGTCACGGGTGGCGAGCTGGGTCTGGCGAGCGGGCATACGGGAATCTCATTTACCTCGGAAGTGGGAGCGGCGCACACTGACGCCAGCTCTATTCTATTCGCTGCTGATCACCGAGCTATCCGCCGAACGGGGCGGACCGAGCCCGGGGGTCGGGCGGTCCCGGCGGAGCACGGCGAGCAGTTCCTCGTAGGGCCGATCAGGTAGGCCTTGTCCCCGGCCCGCAGCCGGGTGCCGCGGCGCGGCGGGTGCTCCAGGTAGCCCTGGTCGGACATGCGGCTGATGGCCAGGATGCGGGTCCGGGCGCCCAGGTCCCGCATGGCCAGCCCATCCAGGCCGCCGCCGCGGGTCACCTTCAGCCGGACCACCAGCAGCGGCTCGTCACCCACGTAGAACGTGTTCAGCACGTCCGGGCCGAGGCCGCCTCGACGAACCAGGGCGCGGCTAGGGCAGCAGTCGGTCTAACGTTGCGGAACCCGAAATTATGCCGGACGGAGCGGGCCAGCTGCGGATCGACCATGCGCAGCACCACGGGCGTGCGGTCCCAGCGCGCGCCCAGCTGGTCGCGCACGGCCAGGCCGGTTTCCAGGTTGGCCAGGTCGTCGCTGGTCAGCACGGCACGGCCGAGGCGCTGGCCAGGCTGACCGACTGCAGCGTCTCCGGCAGGGTGGCGTCCGCGATGACCACTGGCACGCCGAGAGCCCGGGCCTGGCTGAGGTGCCGGTTGTCGTCGTGCTTCTCGACCACGACCACGTCGCTGCCCGCGGCGACCAGCCGGGAGGCGGCCTGCATGCCGACCGAGCCCAGGCCGATGACCAGGACATGGCCGCGCAGCCCGGTGATCCGCCGGGCGGCCCAGCGATTCCTCGATGCGGCGGCTGACCAGCATGTTGGTGAGCATGGCGAAGAACACCGCCACGAACAGGGCACCGACCAGCATCAGCAGGATGGCCGCGCCCATCAGCCACGGGCTCTGGTTCCGGAACGAGAAGTCGCCGTAACCGACCGTGGTGACCGTCTCCACGGTGAAGTACGCGGCGTCCAGCAGCGGGATGTGCTGGCCGCCCAGCCGGTAGGCCAGCCGCAGGATCACCGTGGACCCGATGACCACGGCGAACAGCGCGGCCAGCGCGATCACCAGCCGGCGGTCCACGGCGTTGAGCAGCGACCCCACCAGGTGCCGCAGGGAGGCCCCGGTCTGGACGGGCCGGCTGGGCCGGGAGCCCGGGCTGGACGGCGAGGGCCGGCTGGACCGGGTGTCCATGGCGCGGGGCTGCTGGTCAGGGCCGGTCACCCCCGCCACCCGGAGCTCGTCGGGGGTCCCGATCAGCGTCACGCCGTCGCCGGCCGCGACCCGGTGATCACGGCCGGGGCAGAGCACCACGTCGCCGCCGTCCGCCGGCAGCACGGCGATCGGGGCCAGCGCCCCGTACAGTTCGCGCAGCGTGGCGGAGCAGGGGGCGACGGTCCGTGCGGCCGCGGACCGCTCGGAGGCCAGCCGGATCTCCTGGACGCCGGTGCGCAGGCAGGCTTCCGCGATCGACGGGGCGGACAGCCCGGCCACGTCGAGCACCGAGACCGCGATCCGGGCCAGGGCGCGGCCCACGGCCGGGTTGCTGAGCTGGACTACGACCCGGACGTCGGAGCGCAGCTCCCGGGTCAGCAGGGCCGTCTCCAGCGTGCGGAGATCGTCTTCCTGGGCGCAGATCACCGCCCCGGCCCTGGCCAGGCCGGCTCCGGCCAGGGTCTCGGCCGACCGGGAACTGCCCGCGATGTGCGGGATGCCCCAGCCGATCAGGTCGCGGGCCAGCCGCAGGTCCGGGTAATCGTCGATGACGACGGCCGGGATGCCTGAGGCGTTGAGCAGCTCGACGATCCGCAGGCCCACGCCGTGCAGGCCGCAGACGATCACGTGCCCGCGCCAGCCCGCGTACGCCCCTCCCACCCAGCCGAGGGTGGCACGGGCAGATGTCGGACCGGTTAGGCGCGGGTTTCCGGTGCGGGATTGGCCTGGCCGGGCGCTCATCGGGCCGCTGATCCCCCGCCTCGCCCAGGGCTAAGCGCCTGGCCCTAAGCACGACGGGGCCTAAGTACCCCCGCACGGAGCAGAGATAGGGCATCTTCCCGATGTGGCGCCGGGGGCCTTACGACGAACCTCAAGGTGTGCGGTCATGACCGTGGCCGCGAACCAAGGAGGATGTCATGCATCCAGTGATCCAGTCGGCCGTGGCCGCTCAGCACGTCAAGGACATGCTCGACCACGCCGCAGAAGACAGCCGGGTCCGTGAGGCCCGGCGCAGCCGGCCAGGCCGCCGCTGGCGGCGGCACGCCGGGCTGGCCGCGTCGTCTCGCGCGACCCACCGCGACCCGGTGACGAGCCAGTGCTGCCCCGAGTAGCCGCACCCGGCCCGGTTCCGGGCCCCGCGGCCGTGCCCCATCCCTCCCCGGCCTCTTTCCGGCCGGGGAGGGTCCGGGAACGTGGGGGGCGAGCCGCGTGAGCGTTACTTTCAGTGACTCCTGACTTCGTGAGCGTTCCGCCGGCGCCATGGCCAGCCCCGGGCCAGGCCGCTGGGCGCCTTCGCTTGGAACGCCTGTTCGATTCTTTGCTATTGTCGGGCCATGGCAGCGTATGTTCCGCCGGGCTGGCCGACCGGGGTACACCCGCCAGGCAGTACCGACTTCGAGATCACCGCCGTGGCCTGGCTGCTCGACATGGTGCCTCCCGACTACCGTCTGTATGGGGTGCTGCGGCGCCATCCCATCGCGCTGGCCACTATGGCCCAGCACCATGTGGCGGCGTGCGTGCAGGGCGCCCGCGAGGGGTACCGCAGCGCCCGGACCGAGCTGGGCGGGTCGCTGCCCGCGCACGGGGTGGACGCGGTGCTCGCCGCCTACCGCACTGAGGGCCGCCGGCTCGTGGATACCGCGCGGGCCGTCGATCTGATCGGCCGGGCCCTGCGCGGTGAGGTGTTCAACCCCCGGCTCCGCGCCGAGTAAGCCGCGTTCAGGCCGCGGCGCGGATGACGAGCACGGCCATGCCATCCACCGCCGGGTGCCCGCCGAACGTCCGGACTTCCTCGTGGACCTTGTCCGCCACCACATCCGCGGTCAGCCCGGTGCATGCGGCCAGCAGCCGGGCCAGGCCGTCGTCGTCGTCAAGCAGCCGGTCACCGTCACGCCGCCTGGTCACCCCGTCGGTGACGCAGAGCAGCAGGTCCCCCGAGCCCAGCGTGACCTGCTGGGCGGTGAAGCCCTGTCCCTCGATCACCCCGAGCACCGGCTGCGGGGCCGCCGTGCTTGCGGGCCGTCCCTGGCCCCGCAGCACCAGCGGCAGCGGCTGCCCGGCACAGGCGAGCGAGATCCGGGCCGGGGCACCCGCGATGATCTCGCCGTGCACCAGGGTCAGGAACGTCCCTGGCGCCCGCTCGTCCAGGATCAGCTGATTCAGCCGGTCCAGTACGGCGGGGATGCTGAACCCGGCCGCGGCCAGAATGCGCAGTGCGTTGCGGGCCAGTGAGGTCACGGCCAGGGTGGCCGGGCCCGTCCCGCACACCTCGCCGACGGCGAATCGCCAGCGTCCCCCGGCCACCGGGAACACGTCGCAGAAGTCGCCGCCGCCCGCGTCGGCCCGGAACAGGCCGGCACTGGGCAGGCCAGCACCGGGCGGCTCAGAAGCGGGCAGGTCAGAAGCGGGCCGGTCAGAAGTGGGCCGGTCAGCACGGGGCAGGCCGGTAGCGGGCAGGCCAGTGCCGGGCAGGTCGTGCGCGAAGGCCAGCTCGACGCCGGGAACCCGGGGCAGTTCGTGCGGCACCAGGGTCGCGCGCAGCGCCTCGCTGGCCTGCCGGTGCTGCGCGATGAGCCGGGAGTTCTCCAGGGCCAGCGCCATCCGGCCGGCCAGGTCTTCCGCTAGCCCCTGCACCTCCCTGGACGGCCGCCCGCCGTGCGGGCCGCCCAGGATGAGCAGCCCCAGCGGGCCATCCTGGGTGTGCAGCGGGAAGCACCAGGCCCCCCGCGCGGCCAGGTCGCCCACACCGGCCGGCGCATCCGGCGGGACCACGGCGGCCAGCGGCCAGGAGCGGGCCGTGCCGGCGTGGTCCGCGCGGGCACGGGACGCGGGCACGTCGTTCGGGGCGATGCTGGGCGGCGCATGAGCGCAGCCCCGGTTCAGCAACCAGGTGAGTGCGCCCGCCTGTGACTCATCCGCGTGGCGGGCGACGGTGAGCCGCAGGTCGCCGCCGGGACCGGCGAGCAGCACCGCACACCAGGCCGCGAGCCGGGGCACGGCGACCCGCCCGGCCACGGCCAGGATCCGGTCCTGGTCCAGCGGGCCGGCCAGCAGCGCGCTGGCTTCGGCCAGTACGCCGACCCGGGCGCGGCGGGCCCGTTCCAGCTCCGCCAGCCGGGCCCGTTCCAGCGCTGGCCCCATCTGGTCCGCCAGCTTCTGCAGCCGCTGGACGTCACCGTCCGCGAACTGGCCCGGACGGGCGGCCGCGACGGCCAGCACCCCGGTCACCCGGCCGTCCACCATGAACGGCACGGTGGAGACGGACGGTGCGGTGCGCAGCCACGCGGCCGGGCTGAGCCCGCTGACCGCGCGGACTCCCAGATCCCCGTCCTCGTCCGCGACCAGGGCATAGGCGCTGTCGGCGGAGGCGATCGCCCGGGCCGACGCCACGCAGTGGCCAAGCAGCGCATCGTAGCCGGATTCGCCGGGCGCACTGCTCTCGGTCACGGAAACCGGGGGCAGGGTACTGGCGTGCGCGGTGGCGACGTTCCAGGGCCCGGCGGGCACGACGGTGTCCAGCGCCTCCGGGCCGCTCCCGGCCCCCGGCACCCCGGCCGGGCCGCCCGGGACACCCATCCGGAACCAGACGGCCTTGGCGTCGGTTCCGTAGCTGACTCCCCAGGCGGCGGCCAGGGCGGAGGGCAGCAGCAGGCCGCGGCCGCCGGTGCGCTCGGCGGGAACGGTGTCGTCGGGCGCGGGGCTGGGCACCATCCGGGCCGGGTGGCTGTCGAGGACCACGACTTCCACCGCGCCCGCCGCGAGCTTGCAGGTGACCTGGACCTGGGTGCCAGCGTGCACCACAGCGTTGGTCACCAGCTCGCTGGTCAGCAGGACCGCGTCGTTGACCAGGCCGCCATCCGCGGCCGCGTTGGCCGCCGTTCCCGGCCCAGCGTCCAGCCAGGAACACAGCGTGTCGCGCACGAACTTGCGGGCCGCCGCGACGGCCGCAGGCTCAGGCAGGTACGCCGCGCTCGCGACGAGGTCCTTGCGTCCCTTCACGTGCCCTCTTGGATTCCAGAAGCTCAAGTACGGTCGCCCACGACAGGCGCCGGCCGTGACCAGCCATCGCCGGCTACGTACTCCCGCACCACTTTCGCGGGGACACCAGCAATCACGCAGCGGTCAGGCACCAGTCCGCGGACTACCGAGCCCGCGGCCACCACCACATTACGGCCGATCCGCGCGCCTGGCAGCACGATCACGCCAGCTCCTAGCCATGTTCCCGGCCCGATGGAGACCCCGGTGTTGCTCGGCCACTGGCGCCCGATCGGCACGTCCGGGTCGGCGTATGCGTGGTTCTGATCGGTGATGTAGACGTAAGGGCCGATGAAGACGTCGTCCCCGATCACGATCGAGTGATGCGCGATGATGTGGCTGCCCCGGCCGATCACGCACCGGTTCCCGACCCGCAGCACCGGCGAGTCGCCCAGCTCGTGGCCGGGAACCAGGCCCGCGGTCAGGCTGACCTGGGCGCCGATCAGCGAGCCCTCGCCGACCTCGATCCACGCTTCGCCGAAGAGCGCCCCGGTGGGGAACGCGATGATGGAGCCGGGGCCGAACGCGGCGAACCGGCGGCCGGCCGGCGTGGCCGCGGTGATCGCGCCCGCCTGCTGGGCCGCCTGCCAGGCCCGGTGCACCACCCGCCACGCCAGCCCGCGGTAACCCCTGGCGAGAGCACCCTTGCCCGGCATGGACGACTACGGTACCCGGGTGCTGATCTGGAGCGGGTCAGCCACCCGGGCGGGCGCGGCGAGCTGGCCGCAGGCCCCGTCGATCTGGCTGCCCCGGGTGTCGCGGACAGTGACCGGGATCCCGCGGGCCGCCAGCCGGTCCTCGAACTCGCGCATGGAACCCGGCTCGGACGCCGTCCACCGTGAGCCGGGCGTGGGATTGAGCGGGATCAGGTTCACGTGCGCGAGCCGGCCCGCCAGCAGCCCGGCCAGCGCGTCGGCCCGCCAGGCCTGGTCGTTGATGTCTTTGATCAGCGCGTACTCAATGGAAACCCGGCGGCCGGTGGTGGCCGCGTAATCCCAGGCGGCCCCGAGCACCTCGGCCACCTTCCAGCGGCGGTTGACCGGCACCAGCTCGTCGCGCAGCTCGTCGTCGGGGGCATGCAGCGAGACCGCCAGCCGCACCTGGAGGCCTTCCGCGGTGAGCCGGCGGATGGCGGGAACCAGCCCGACGGTGGAGACCGTCACCGACCGCTGGGAGATGCCCAGACCGTCCGGGACCGGATCGGTGATGCGGCGCACGGCCCGGAGCACGCTGGCGTAGTTGGCGAGCGGCTCACCCATGCCCATGAACACGATGTTGGAGACCCGCCCCGGGCCGCCTGGGACCTCGCCGCGGGCCAGCGCCCGGGCGCCCGCGACCACCTGGGCGACGATCTCGGCGGCGGACAGGTTCCTGGTCAGCCCGGCCTGGCCGGTCGCGCAGAACGGGCAGGCCATCCCGCAGCCTGCCTGGGAGGACACGCACATGGTGATCCGCTGCGGATAGCGCATCAGGACAGACTCGATGAGCGCGCCGTCGAAGGCCCGCCACAGCGTCTTGCGGGTCATCCCCTCGTCGCAGGTCAGCTCCTGCTGAGGGGTGAGCAGCTGGGGCAGCAGCCCGCCCGCCAGCTGGTCGCGGGAGGCGGCCGGCAGGTCGGTCATGTCCGCGGGGTCATCGGTCAGCCGGGCGAAGTAGTGCCGGGCGAGCTGATCGGCGCGGAAGGCCGGCCCGCCCAGCTCAGCGGCGGCCGCGCGGCGCTCTGCCGGGTCCAGGTCAGCCAGATGCCGGGGCGGTCGGGTGGGGGTTGCTCTGCCAGGCACCTGTGCTCCGTGGGAAGGCCGTTTCGAACGCTTAACAATATCCTGGTGGGGCCGCGGTGACCTGCGGCGAATCAGTAGATTTCGGTTATGCCGACTTTGCGCAGGGGTGGGAGAGAAGGCAATCTCGCCGCCCGGCCGGGCCGGCCAGAGATCCTGCTCACCAGTGAGAGCCCGTACGGCAGCCGTCGGCTGGTCGTGGAGTACGACAGCTTCACCACTGCAGCGTACGTGTACGACCAGACAGCTGTGATCGCCGCGGTGTGGCTCGCCAACCATCAGCCTGCCCCGGCCGCCGCCGATCCGGCCCAGGTCGAGGCCGGCCAGGCCCCGGTGATGCCGGCCGGGCACACCAAGCATCCCGGGGGCCGCCCGCCGCTGGATCCGCAGATTCTCCGCCCGCTGTGGTTCGAGGAGGGCGACGGGGTGGCCCTGGTGGAGGGAGGCCGGCTGCTCGCCGTGATCCCCGGCTGGTCCGACATGTCCCGCGGGATGCCCGGCTACAGCCGGGAATGCATCGGCCAGACCCCGTTCGCGTGGTCACTGGACGACGCCATGGAAGGGCTGGGCCCGCGGGCGGACCGGGCCACGGCCTTCTGGCGCTGGCGGGCCAGCGAGGGCGCCTGGGCCGGCTTCCAGAAGGCGGCTCTCGGGCACCTGCTGGGCCGGCTCGGCCCGGGCGCCCGGTACTGGGACGTGAGCGGAGGCCGGCAGCCGCCGGCCGGGGTGTCCGAACGGCCGCCGACCCGCAGCCGGCCCTTCACCGTGCTGTCCACGCTCGGCATGAGCTGCCAGCGGATGCCGGTCGTCGAGCAGTTCGCCGAGGATCCGGTGGCCTCCGGGCGGATCGAGCTGGCCCTGGCCACCACGCTGCCTAGTCCGGAGGCGGCCCGCATCTTCCTGTGGCTCGCGCACTATCCCTGGCGCGCCGTGACCTGGTTCGGCCCGGGACACTCGATCAGGTGGTACCACGAGCCGGCCACCTTCCCGCTGGGCGGCGGGAACACCGCGGTGCTGCTGCTCGGCGATCCGGCCCAGCTGCCCGGGCCGGAGGTGCCAGACCTGTCCGGATTCTCCTTCGGCGGCGACCCGGTGCGCTGGCTGTGGGTTCTGCCCATCAGCGAGCGGGAACGGCTGTTCGCCAAGGAACGCGGGTCGGCCAGCCTGGTCACGCACCTGGCGGCGCAGCGGCGGAACTGGGTGGTCACGGCATAGGGCACGGCCCATGGCCGTGCCCTATGCCAATAGCGTTGTCCCGGAGGCCCGGGCGGTTAATGGATATGCAGGTTGACTCCCAGCAACGGCAGCCACCAGAGCAGAATCGCGAGCAGGGCGGACAGGAGCCCCTTGAGCAGGGTCACCGTGATGTAGTGCTTTTCCCAGGCGACCACGAGCCCGATGATGATGTAGACAAGAAAGACCAGGCTGACACGTCTGAACATCCCGCTGCGCTCCGCATCTCCCCCGACTGATATGTACGAGTCGCCCGCAAAGTCCCCAAGGCGGATGCGGCCAAACGTCAGCGCTAGAGGAAGATCACCAGCAGCAGCCACACCACCGGTGCGGTGATCAGCAGGGAGTCGATCCGGTCCAGGATCCCCCCGTGGCCGGGCAGCACGGTGCCCATGTCCTTGATCTGGAGATCCCGCTTGATCATGGATTCGCACAGGTCGCCCAGGGTCGCTGCGCCGACGGCGGCCACGCCGATCACGACGCCCTGCCACCAGGTGCCGTGCAGGAGCAAGGTCAGCAGCAGGACACCGGCCACGACGCAGGCCAGGGCGGAGCCGGCGAAACCTTCCCAGGTCTTGTTCGGGCTGATCACGGCGGCCATCGGGTGCCTGCCCAGCAGGCTGCCGACCAGGTAACCCCCGATGTCACTGCACACCGTGACCACGATCCAGGCCAGGACGCGCCGGGAGCCGTCCGGGGCGGCCAGCATCAGCCCGACAAACGATGCCATCAGCGGCAGGTAGGCGAGGGCGAAGACGCCTGCGGTGACGTCTCGCAGGTAACCGAGGCTGCCACCGGGCATCCGCCAGGCCAGGATGACGATCACGGTCACGGCCAGCACCCCGACCAGCGGCCGCTCCCCGCTGTAGTACGCCAGGCCGAGCATGACCGCGCCCCCCGCGGCCACCGGGACCAGCGGCAAGCGGATACTGCGCGCCCCCAGGACCCGGGTCAGCTCCCACAACCCGAGCGCGATCACGGCCGCCATGTAGACCAGGAAGATGACCTTCACAGTGAACAGGGTGATCAGGGCCAGGGCGCCCATGATCAGGCCGACCGCTATCGCGGCGCGGAGGTTACGGCCAGCCCGTGAGGGCTTGAGGATCTCTGTGGGCGGGAGCTCCGGGGCTGGCTCCGCAGCCCGGGGCTCGGGCTCTGGCTCCGCGGACGGGGCTTCCGGCCCGGCCACGTCCGGGCCTGGATCCCCGGAGTCGTTGGGTGACCCGACCCCGCCGCCTTGCTCCGGGGGGTGGCCCGGCTCACGCAGCTCGTCGGGACCCAATCTCAGACCTCGAGAAGCTCGGCTTCCTTGTGCCGCAGCAGTTCGTCCACCTGCCCCACATAGGTGTGCGTTAGCTCGTCGAGTTCCCGTTCCGCCCGGTGCACCTCGTCCTCGCCCGCCTCACCGGCCTTGACCATCTTGTCCAGGGAGTCCTTGGCGTGCCGCCGGATGTTGCGGATGGAAATCCTGCTGTCTTCCGCCTTGTGCCGGGCCACCTTGATGAAATCCTTGCGGCGGTCCTCGGACAGCTCCGGGAAGACCACCCGGATGATGTTGCCGTCGTTGCTCGGATTGACGCCGAGATCACTGTTGCGGATCGCCTTCTCGATGGCAGCCATTGACGACTTGTCGAACGGCTGGACGATCACCATCCGGGGTTCGGGGATGTGAAACGAGGCTAGCTGATTAACGGGAGTCTGGGTCCCGTAGTACTCGGCAGTGATCTTGCCGAACATGGACGGGTGCGCGCGTCCGGTCCTGATGGTGCCAAACTCTTCCTTGGCCACCACCACGGCCTTTTCCATTTTCTCCTCAGCTTCGAGGAGAGTGTCGTCTATCACGGCGGCTCCTGTGCGTTCCTGTGCCTTCACGCTGACGGATCAGTAATCCCCCGACCGGCAGATCAGCGTGCCAATCTTGTCACCGCGCACCGCCCGAGCGATGTTGCCCTCTTCCATCAGGTCGAAAACGACGATGGGCAGGCCGTTGTCCATGCACAAGCTCACCGCGGTCGCGTCCATGAACTTCAGCTCGCGCCGCAGCACCTCGCCGTAGTCGATCTGGGTGAACCGCGTGGCGCCGCTGATGGTGCGGGGGTCAGCGTCATAGACCCCGTCCACCTGCGTGCCCTTGAGCACCGCTTCCGCACCGATCTCCAGGGCGCGCTGCGCGGCGCAGGTGTCGGTGGAGAAGAACGGGGCACCCAGGCCCGCGCCGAAGATCACTACCCGGCCCTTTTCCAGGTGCCGGATGGCCTTGCGGGGGATGTAGGGCTCTGCCACCTGCCCCATGGTGATCGCGGTCTGCACCCGGGTTTCCACACCGAGCTTCTCCAGCACGTCCTGGAGCGCCAGGCAGTTGATGACGGTACCCAGCATGCCCATGTAGTCGGCCCGGGCCCGGTCGATGCCGCGCTCAGCCAGCTGCTTGCCCCGGAACATGTTGCCGCCGCCGACCACGGCCGCCAGCTCCACCCCGTCGGCCACCACCGCCGCGATCTCCTTGGCCAGGTGGAAAACCACATCCGGCGAGATGCCCAGCGGCTCGTTCCCGGAGAAGGCCTCACCAGAGAGCTTTACCACCACGCGGTTCCAGCGGCGGTGCGCCTTCGATGCCTCCGGCTCGGGATAGCTCTCCGCCTGGGCGGCTGCGTATCCCGGCCCGGCCGCGAAATCCGCGCGCACGGCAGCGCCCGCATGGTGCGAGGCGCTGCCGTCCACGGGATGTTCTCCTTCGCCGCCGCTCACCAGCTGACTCCGGCCCTCATCCGGCCTGGCCGACCTGGAACCGCGCGAACGCGCGGACAGTAACCCCCTGATCGGCGAGCAACTGCTTGATGGACTTCTTCGGGTCCCGGACGAACGGCTGCTCGATCAGCGCCACGTCCTTGAAGAACGCGTTGAGGCGGCCCTCGACGATCTTCGGGACCGCCTGCTCCGGCTTGCCCTCGTCGCGGGTGATCTGCTCCATGATGCCGCGCTCGTGCTCGACGACGTTCGCGGGCACCTCGTCGCGGGTCAGGTACTGCGGCCGCATCGCGGCCACCTGGTGCGCCACGTCCTTGGCCGCCTCGGGGGACGGCTTGTCCAGCTGGACGAGCACACCCACGGTCGGCGGTAGCTGCGGGTCGGACTTGTGCAGGTAGGTAGCTACGTAGCCACCTTCGAGCAGCGCGTACCTGCCCAGCTCCAGCTTCTCCTTGAGAGAGGCGCTGGCCTCCTCGATGTGCTGCTGGACGGTGGTGCCCGGCCGGACCTCCAGCCCGAGCAGGGTCAGCCGGTCGGCGGGCCGCTGCTGCAGGGCCACGCTCGCGATCTGCGCGGCCACGGCCTGGAACACATCGGTCTTGGCGACGAAGTCGGTCTCGCAGTTGAGCTCGAGGAGCACCCCGGCGTCCGTGCCGTCGAGCTCCGCGATCACCAGCCCGTTAGCGGCGGTCCGGGAAGCGCGCTTGCTCACGTCCTTCGCGCCCTTGAGGCGGAGGATCTCCACCGCGGCGTCGAAGTCGCCGTCGGTCTCCTCCAGTGCCCTCTTGCAGTCCAGCATGCCTGCGGCGGTCTGCTCACGCAGCCGCTTCACGTCCGCGGCGGTGAAGTTCGCCATTTCCTCATCTCTCGCTATGTCTGTGTGGTGGGGCGGGGCGGGTCACCCCGCCCCGCTGACCCGCTTCCTCAGGCCTCGTGCGACTCACCGGAGCCGGCGGACACGCCCGCAGCCTCCGGCTCGGGCGCGGTCCCGTTCGTCTCGGCGGCCGGTGCCTCGGGGTTCTGGGTCTCGGGGACCTGCGGCTCAGCGGCCTGGGCCTCGGGAGCCTGGGCCTCGGGAGCCTGGGCCTCGGGAGCCTGGGCCTCGGGAGCCTGGGCCTCGGGAGCCTGGGCCTCGGGAGCCTGGGCTTCAGGAGCCTGGGCCTCGGCATCGTCGCTGGCCTTGCCCTCCAGGACCGCCAGCTCCCATTCGGCGAGCGGCTCTTCGGCTCCGATGTCTCCTGACGTGGGCGCCGGCTTGGCCTCGCCGTCCGCTGCCCCGGCCCGGGCGATCAGACCGTCGGCCACCGCATCGGCGATGACCCGGGTTAGTAGCGAAACGCTACGGATCGCGTCGTCATTCCCCGGGATCGGGTAGGTGACCTCGTCCGGATCGCAGTTGGTGTCGAGGATGGCGATGACCGGGATGCCCAGCTTGCGGGCCTCGCTGACAGCGATGTGCTCCTTCTTGGTGTCCACCACCCAGATGGCACTCGGCACCCGGGCCATGTCGCGGATCCCGCCCAGCGAGCGCTCCAGCTTGTCGCGCTCACGGCGCAGCTGGAGCAGCTCCTTCTTGGTCATCCCGGAGCCGGCCACGTCGTCGAAGTCGAGCTCCTCGAGCTCCTTGAGCCGCTGCAGACGCTTGAAGACCGTCTGGAAGTTCGTCAGCATGCCGCCCAGCCAGCGCTGGTTGACGAAGGGCATGCCCACCCGGCGGGCCTGCTCGGCGACCGCCTCCTGGGCCTGCTTCTTGGTGCCGACGTAGAGGATGGAGCCGCCGTGAGCGACCGTCTCCTTGATGAACTCGTAGGCAGTGTCGATGAAGTTGAGCGACTGCTGGAGGTCGATGATGTAGATGCCGTTGCGCTCGGCCAGGATGAATCGCTTCATCTTGGGGTTCCAGCGCCGGGTCTGGTGCCCGAAGTGCACGCCGCTCTCGAGCAGCTGCCGCATAGTGACGACCGGAGCCATGCCCGCGGTCCCCTTCCTGTTACGCGCCGTGCCTGATCGCACCGACGCTCTCGGTTGTGGCCTGGCGCCCGGGCGCACCCGCCGCGGTGTGGGAAACCGCGGACCGGTGGGATGCGTCCCGCCGGGGGCCTAGCCGGCACCTGGCGGCGAGCGGACGCGCGAATTTAGCCGGGAGGCTGTCCACACGCGCGGGCAGACTCCACGACCTGTACGCCAGTCTACTCGCTGCGCTCAAGCCCGCGGATGCACTTGCCGCGCTGTGGCCCTCGGCCCGCTCAGCCTCGCCCGTTCAGGCACGGCCCGCTCAGCCACAGCCCCGCTCAGGCACGGCGCACTCAGGCACGGGGGTGCGCCTGCCGGAACGCGGACGTGAGCCGCTCCACCGAGACATGCGTGTAGATCTGGGTGGTGGCCAGCGACGCATGGCCGAGGATCTCCTGCACGCTGCGCAGGTCCGCGCCGCCTTCGAGCAGGTGGGTCGCGGCGGCATGGCGCAGGCCGTGCGGCCCGGTGTCGGGCACGGCGGGAACGGCCGCCAGCCTGGTGTGTACCACCCGCCGCGCCGTCCGCGGATCCAGCCGCCTGCCGCGGGCGCCCAGGAACAGGGCGGCCGCGCTGTCATGGGTCAGCAGTACGGGCCGCCCGTCCCGGGCCCAGCGTGCGGTCGCCCGCTCAGCGGGCAGGCCCACGGGGACGGTGCGCTCCTTGCCGCCCTTGCCCAGGACCCGGACGGTCCGACGCTCGTGATCGAGGTCGCCGAGGTCGAGGCCGCACAGCTCGCTGACCCGGATCCCGGTGGCGTACAGGAGCTCCATGATCGCGGTGTCGCGCAGGATCAGGGCCCGCTCCCGGGGTCCCAGCTCGCTGCCTCCCGGCGGCCGCGCGCTGCCTGGCTGGCCGCTTCCTGGCTGGCCGCTTCCTGGCTGGCCGTTTCCCTGCGGCGCCCCGGGCCGCTCCCGCTGGCCGTCCGGCGTTCCCAGCACGGCCGCCATCTGGTCCTGCCGGATCACCTCGGGCAGCTTCCGGCGCAGCCGCGGCGTGCCCAGCAGCGGGCCCGGGTCGCTGGGCAGCCAGCCGTGAGCGTGCCCGAACGCGGTGAAGGTCCGGGCCGAGGCGGCCCGCCGGGCCAGCGTGGCCCGGGCCCGCCCGCTCGCGTGCTGCCCGGCGAGCCAGCCCCGGAGTACCGCGATATCCAGGCCGTCCGGGCTGGTCACCCCCGACTGGGCGGCGTACGCCAGGAGAGCGCGGACGTCACCCAGGTAAGCCCGGACCGTGTGCCCGGACACCCCGCGCTCCGCCGCGAGGTGGCGCCGGAAGATCTCCAGCGCGGCAGCGAGCCGGTCCGGCAGCGGTTCAGCCGTCTCGTCCCTGGGCCCGTCAGCCATGCAGCCAGTGTGGGGCAGGACCGGCGCTCATTCCACTGTGACGCTCTTGGCCAGGTTGCGCGGCTTGTCCACGTCGTTGCCGAGCGCCACCGCCGCGTGGTAGGCGAGCATCTGCAGCGGCACGGAGAGCAGGATCGGGTCCAGCTCGGGCTCGTTCTTCGGCACCCGGATCACGTGGTCGGCGAGCTTGGGATCCAGGTCAGTGTGCGCGACGGCGATCACCGGGCCGCGGCGGGCGCGGATCTCGCCGAGCGTGGACAGGTTCTTGTCGAACAGGTCGTCGCTGGGCACGATCGCGACCGTGGGCAGCTCCGGGTTCACCAGGGCGAGCGGCCCGTGCTTGAGCTCGCTGGCCGGGTAGGCCTCCGCGTGCAGGTAGGAGACCTCCTTGAGCTTCTGCGCCCCCTCCCGGGCGACGGGGTAGCCGCGGACCCGGCCGACGAAGAACATGCCCTTGGCGTTCACCAGCTCGGCGGCGACGTCGGCCACGTGCTGCTCACCGGCCAGCATCTCCTCGATCTGCCCGGGGAGGGCGTGCAGCCCGGCGATGATCCGCCGGCCGTCGGCCGGCGAGAGGTCGTGGATGCGGCCCAGGTGCAGGGCCAGCAGGGCGAAGGCCACCGCCGTGGCCGTGAAGGTCTTCGTCGAGGTGACCGAGATCTCCGGGCCGGCGTGCAGGTACATGCCGCCGTCGCACTCCCGGGCTATGGCGCTGCCGACCGAGTTCACCACCCCCAGCACCTGGCCGCCCTTGCGCTTCAGCTCCTGGACCGCGGCCAGCGTGTCGTACGTCTCGCCGGACTGGCTGACCCCGACGTACAGGGTGTCCGCTTCCACCACGGGGTTGCGGTAGCGGAACTCCGAGGCCGGCTCGGCGGCCGCGGGGATCCGGGCCAGGTCCTCGATCAGCTGCGCGCCGACCTGGCCGGAGTAGTACGCCGAGCCGCAGCCGAGCACCAGCACACGGCGGATCTCCCGGAGCTGGCGGGCGTCCATGTTCAGCCCGCCGAGGTGCGCGGTGTGGAACCGGCTGTCCAGGCGGCCCCGCAGGGCCCGCTCGACCGCGCGGGGCTGCTCGTGGATCTCCTTGCGCATGAAGTGCGTGTAGCCCTCGGCGTCATAGGAGGCGGCGTCGGTGTCGATGGTGGAGGGCTGCTTGATCGTGGTCTGGGCATCGAGCGTCGAGGTCACGAAGCCGTCCGCGCGGACCGCCGCGACCTCGCCGTCGTCGAGATGCACCACCTGGCGGGTGTAGCGGACAAGAGCGGCGACGTCAGAGGCGACGAACATCTCCTTGTCGCCGAGGCCGAGAACTACCGGGCTGCCGTTGCGGGCCGCCACGATGACGTCCGGGTGGCGGGCATCGAGAACGACGATTCCGTAGGTGCCGACCACCGAGCTCAGCGCCTGGCGGACCGCCTCCTCCAGGTCGTCGGCGCTGCTGGCCGCGATCAGGTGGGCGAGCACCTCGCTGTCGGTTTCGGAGGCGAACACGGCCCCGTCCACGCTCAGCTTGGCCCGCAGCTCATCGGCGTTCTCGATGATCCCGTTGTGCACGATCGCTATCGGCCCGCAAACGTGCGGATGGGCGTTGACGTCACTCGGCTCGCCGTGGGTGGCCCAGCGGGTGTGACCGATGCCCGGGCTGCCCTTGAACCGCGCGGGCAGTCCCGCGGCCAGGTCGGCGACCCGCCCCTTGGCCTTGTGCACCCGGATCTCGCCGGACCGGCTGAGCACCGCGATACCTGCCGAGTCGTAGCCCCGGTACTCCAGCCGGGCCAGGCCCTCCAGCAGGATGGGGACGCAGTCGCGGCTCCCGATATGAGCGACGATTCCGCACATACTCTGCCCTTCTCAGCCGTAGATGATGCGGCGCAACTGACGCAGCGTGTACTGGGGTGGCGCCACCAGCCGTAGCTGCAGCTCAATCGCGATCTGATTGAACGCGCGGTCGTTGGTCAGACCCCGTGCCTTGAGTTCCCCGTGGCGCCTGCGGACGAAGGCGTCCGCTGGCTCGGAGAAATACCCGAGCACGTCATCGACCAACCGCGCCGCCTCCCCGGGGCCCAGCGAGCTGCTCCGGGTCAGATGCGCGATCAGGTCCTCGAACGGCCGTTGCGCGACTGCCACACGTGCCAGCATGCTCGATAGTCCGGCCGGATGGCAACGAACTTGCCCGGAATCGGGCAGAATTTGGCTATTCGGCTCACCAATATGCCTGATTGATGCAGGAGGGCGGGCCCGGGCCACCCCGGCCGGCCCTCGGCAAGCCGGCCCCGTGGCCGCTGGCCCGCACCGGTCGGCCAGCACCGGCTCGACTCGCACCGGCCAGCCAGCCACCGGCCGGCCCGCACCAGCCGGACGTCCCGGTGGCGCGGCCCGTGGCCACGCTCCCCTGATCTCAGCCGGGCCGGCGGACCCGCCAGCCCCGCTCGCATCGCTCGATAAAACCGGCCGCCGCGAGCTCACCCAGGCAGCGCATCACGGTATCGAAATCCACGCCTGCGGACACCGCGATCCGGGCGGGCCCCCGGCCACCGCGGGCGGGCACGGCTTCCAGGACGCCCAGGCTGACCGGGTCCAGCTCGTCCCGGGGCAGCACCGGGCTGCGGGATGAGTCCGCCAGGTCGCCGGGGCTGAACGTCAGGCAGGCGAGCACATCGTGCACGTCGGTAACACACACCGCCCCCCAGTCCCTGATGACCAGGTGGCAGCCGGCCGACGCTAAAGATGTCACCGGGCCCGGCACCGCCATCAGCGGGCGATTCTGGTCCCGGGCATGCCGGGCCGTGTTCAGCGCCCCGCTGCGCAGCGCGGCCTCGACCAGCACGGTTCCGCGGCTGAGCGCGGCGATCAGCCGGTTGCGCACCAGGAACCCGGGCCGGGTCGGCGTGCGGCCCGGCGGCTGCTCGCTGACCAGCGCCCCATGGGCCACGATGGCCTCGAACAGGTCGTGGTGGCCGCGCGGGTACGGGACATCCAGCCCGGAGGGCAGGACCGCGACGCTCACCCCCTCGGCCGCGAGCGCGCCGCGGTGGGCCTGGCTGTCGATCCCGAACGCTCCGCCGGAGACCACCGTCCAGCCCCGCTCGGCCAGGGTGGCCGCGAGCTCGGTGGTCACGTGGGTGCCGTAAGCCGTGGCCGCCCGGGTCCCGACAATCGACACCGAGCGCAGGCAGGCGAACCGGAGGTCAACCTGCCCGCGCACCCACAGGCCCCACGGCCGCCCGTCGCCGAGCACGTCGAGCTGCCCGGGCCACTCCGGGTCACCCGGGCAGACCAGCCGGATCCCATCCCGCTGCCAGGCCTCCACCGTGGCCGCGGTGGGCGCGTCGCCGAGCCGGGCCGCCCACCGCGGCCACGCCCGGTCCAGGCCCGGGATGGCCGGCGCGGCCACCAGGGGGGTCCCGGAGATCAGCGCGGCAACCACCGCCTCGGGCGGGCGCTGCTGCAGCAGGGTCCCGAGCTGCACGTCGCCGGGCTCGGCGATCCAGGTCAGCACCGCCCGGGCCAGCCGGTCCCGGTGCTCCCCGTCTCGTTGCTGCCGCTGCTGGCGGTCAGTCATCGGGGCACCCCCAACCACAGGCCGAGCGCGGCGCTGGTCTGGTCGGCGGTCGGGCGCGGCACCCCGGCCAGGTCGGCCAGCGTCCAGGCCACCCGGATTACCCGGTGCACGCCCCGCGCGCTGATCTGGCCCAGGTCCATGGCCCGCTCCAGGGGCACGAGGGCGCCGGGCGCGGGGGCATAGCCACGGCGCAGCTCGCTGCCCGGGACCTCGGCGTTGAGCCGCCAGGGTGTGTCACGCAGCCGGGCAGCCGCCCGGTGCCGGGCCGCCTCGACCCGGGCGGCCACCGTCGCACTGGGCTCCGCGAACGTCGCGTCGCTGAGCAACTCCCTCCGGCTTACGGGCATGAATTCCACCTTCACATCGACGCGGTCGAGCAGTGGCCCCGACAGCCGGGCCAGGTACCGCCGGCGGACCGAGGGGGTGCAGCCGCAGGCCGCCTGCCCCGGTCCCTTGGCGCACGGGCAGGGGTTGGCGGCCAGCAGCAGCGTGAAGCGGGCCGGGAAGCGCGCGGTCACGCCGGACCGGGCCACCACGACCTCCCCCGACTCCAGCGGCTGTCGGAGCGCGTCGAGCACGTCCCGGCCAAACTCGGGCGCCTCATCCAGGAACAGGCAGCCGCGGTGAGCCAGAGAGGCGGCTCCCGGGCGGATCACCCCGCTGCCGCCGCCGACGATCGCGGCCTTGCTCGCGGTGTGATGCGGGGCGCAGAACGGGGGTGCGGTCAGCAGCGGGCTGCGGTCCGGGAGCACGCCCGCCACCGAGTGAATCGCGGTGACCTCGAGGGCGGCGGCGGGGTCGAGGCGGGGCAGCACGGTCGGGATCCGCTCGGCCAGCATCGTCTTGCCCGCGCCCGGCGGGCCCAGCAGGCACAGGTGATGGCCGCCCGCGGCGCAGATCTCCGCGGCCCGGCGCGCCGTCGGCTGGCCCAGCACATCGGCCAGGTCGGGCCCGGGACCCGTCGGCGCCCCGGCCGCTTCCCCGGCCGCCACGGGCCGCCCGCCGCCCTCGACCAGCCGGACCGGGCCGCTCACGCGGCCAAGCCCCGCCGGGTCAGACAGCCCCCCGGGATCCGCCCGGGCTCCGGGCCCGGCCAGATCCCCGGCCCCAGCCAGGCCGCCCGGGTCCACCAGGCGGCCCGGATCCGCGGGACCGGCCGGAGGCCGGCCGCGGAGCCAGCCGAGCAGGCCCTGCAGGGTCGCGGCGCTCAGGACCCGGAGGCCGGGGACCAATGCCGCCTCCGCCTCGTTGGCGGTCGGCACCGCGACCCGCCGGAAGCCGCTGGCCCCCGCGGCGGCGACCGCGGGCAGCACCCCGCGGACCGGGCGCAGCTGGCCGTCGAGCCCGAGCTCGCCGAGGAACGCGACCCCGTCGATGGCCGCCGCCGGGACCGAGCCCGCGGCGCCGAGAATGGCCACCGCGATGCCGACGTCGAACCCGCTGCCCCGTTTGGGCAGGCTGGCCGGGGACAGGCCGACCGTGATCCGCCGCTGCGGCCACTGCTCGCGGCTGTTCACGATCGCGGCCCGGATCCGGTCCCGGGCCTCGCGGAGCGCCGTATCGGGCAGGCCGACCAGGAGCAGCCCCGGCAGCCCGTTCTGGATGTCGGCCTCGATCTCGACCGGATGGCCCTCCACCCCGACCAGGGCGATTGAGTGGGTCCGGGCAACCGGCATTCAGCCCACCCCCCGCACGTGCTCCAGGGTGAACTCCCCGGACCGGTCGCGGACCAGCCCGATCACGTCGATCCGCACCTCGTCGAACCGCAGCCCCCGGGTGTCCAGCCAGGTGGACGCCAGCCGGCGCAGCCGGACGCGCTTACTGTGGCTGACGGCCTCGAGGGGGCTGCCGTACCTGACGCCTGAGCGGGTCTTGACCTCGCAGACCACGAGGACCCGGCGCTCGAGGGCCACGATGTCGAGCTCGCCGGCCTCGCACCGCCAGTTCCGGTCGAGGATCCGCAGTCCGGCGCGTTCCAGGTACTCCGCCGCGAGCTGCTCGCCGCGGCGGCCCAGCTCGTCCTTGTCGTTCACCCGGCACCACCTCCGGTGACGACGGTGCCGGAATGGGAGGCGCCGCGCTGGAGCAGCTGCTGCGCTGTGGACGACGGAGCACGAAACGCGATTCTGTGGACGGGGAAGGCCGTTTGTCACTGCCGGGTGGTTTAATCCTGGCGGGCTGCCCCTGGTCAGAGCGGATTAGGCGGCTTGGGGCCGTCGGGGTCAGGGCCCGCGACGGCTCCCGGCCAGAGCCCGGATTAGGCGCCTTGGGGCCGCCTCAGGATCAGAGCCTGCGGCCGCTCCCGGGCAGAGGCTCAGGCAGCCGGGGCCACCCCGTCAGCGCCGGATCGTGCCGCGCGGGTCCGCGCCGGATCACTTGGTTTCTTCGGGAACCTCGAGCTCGGCGCGCGCCAGCTCCTCGACGTTGACGTCCTTGAACGTAACCACCCGGACATTCTTCACAAACCGCGCTGGACGGTACATATCCCATACCCAGGCGTCCTGCATGATGACCTCGAAGTACACCTCGCCGTTCTCGGCGGCGCGCACGTTCAGTTCCACGTCGTTGGTGAGGTAGAACCGCCGCTCGGTCTCCACCACGTGGGTGAACAGCCCCACGACGTCCCGGTACTCGCGGTAGAGCTGCAGTTCCATCTCGGTCTCGTACTTTTCGAGATCTTCTGCGCTCATGTCCTCCCCCTCCGATCAGCCTGCGTCGGGAGGTCCGATCCGGTTCCCATCAACGATAGGCCAATTCTCCGCCGAGCAATTCCCGGGACCTCATCTGGCCGGCAACCACGCCGTCAGCCGCCTGGCCGTCCGCCTCCGGGCCAACAACCTCCTGCTCGTCGAGGTCCTGGTCTACCAGTGGCAGGTCCCGGACCAGTCCATTGACGTTAGCGAACGACGTCCGGTGCTCGGGGCACGGCCCGTGCTGGGCCAGCGCCCGCATGTGGCTCCGGGTGGAGTACCCCTTGTGCCGGGCAAATCCGTACGCCGGGTACTCCTCGGCGAGCCCGGTCATGATGCGGTCCCTGGTGACCTTGGCCACGATCGAGGCCGCCGCCACGCAGGCGGCCACCTCGTCGCCCTTCCACATCGCCAGCGCTGGGATGCCCAGGCCGCGGACCGCGAAACCGTCCGTGAGCGCGTACCCCGGCTGGCACGACAGCCCGGCCAGCGCCCGCCGCATCCCGGCGATGTTGCAGACGTGCAGGCCGCACGCGTCGATCTCGGCCGCCGGGATGATGACCCGGTGCCAGCTGAGCGCGGTTCGCATCACCTCGGTGTACGCCTCCTCACGGGCCGCGGCGGTCAATGTCTTGGAGTCGGCGACGCCGGTGAGCCCGGAGAGCTTGCGCGGGTCCAGGATTACCGCGGCGACCACCAGCGGGCCGGCGCAGGCCCCGCGGCCCGCCTCGTCGATCCCGGCCACCGGGGACAGGCCAGCCCGGGCCAGGACGCGCTCGTATCCCGTGAGTCCTGCCGCACGCCGGGGGGTATAGCCGGGATGCCGCCACCAAGGCATCGCCACCTCGTTACCGGCGCTTCCCCGGACGGGCGGGCCACCGCCCGCCGGCCGTACGCGCCACCCGCTGCGACCCAGCCGGCCCGGGTCCGGCTTTCGAGACCGGCCGGCGGCGCCTCAGCCGCCGGTCCAGCCAGGTCAGGGGCGCGGCTACCGACCCGGCCAGCACGAGCGGCGCAGCCGGCATGGCGAGTCCGCTGACGGCCCGGGCGCCGAGGGCCTGGCCGGCGTTCAGCTTGGTGAACGTGGCCGGTATGGGCAGGACGCGGAACCGGCTGGGCGGCCACAGGATCACGAACGCCCGGCCGACCACCTGGCTCTCGGGTATGGTCCCGCCGCCCGGGTCGCCGACGTGGCCGCGCGAGTCGTAGGAAACGTTGCGGTGATCGCCCATCACCCACAGCCGGCCGGCAGGCACCCTCACGCTGAACGGCTGGGCGGACGGCCGGTTGCCCGGGTACAGGTAGGACTTCTCGGTGAGCGGGACGCCGTTCACCGTGACCTGGTGCTGCGCGTTACAGCAGGCGACGTGGTCGCCGGGCAGGCCGATGACCCGCTTGATGTAGTCGTGCACCCCCGGGGAGATGCCGAACAGCCCGGTGACCGCGTGCCCGAACTTGCTGGCCAGCCGGACGACCGGGTCATTGGACGCGGGCGGGCTCGGCGCATCCCACGAGCCCTCGCCGTTGAACACGATCACGTCCCCGCGGTCGATCGAGCGGAAGTGGTAGACGAGCTTGTTGACCAGGACCTTGTCCCCGATGTCGAGCGTGTTCTCCATGGACGAGGACGGGATATAGAACGCCTGCACCACGTAGGTCTTGATCACCAGCATGACGACCAGCGCGAGCGCGAACAGGACGAGCAATTCCGCCCACCAGGAAAGGCGGCGTCTCTTCCTGGACCGGGCCGCGTTCGCCGTGGCCGGGCCGGCCTGGGCGCGGCCCGGGCCGCCGGGGCCGCTGGCCTGACCGCCGGTGTCGCCGGACTGGGCCGTGGCGTCACGGCGCGGCGGTGGAGTCATCGTCCCGGTGCCCCCTGGCATCTCCGGCTCTGCGCTCACTGCCTTGTCGCCGTCGTGGCCAGGCAGCTCAACGTCAGGCGAGCCTGTCATCGCAGGCTCGCCTATACCCCGGTCGTCGTTCATTGTGTCCGAGCCTAACGCCGGTCCGCCGCTACGTGCGCGCTCTGCCGGCGGCACGCCCACGCCAGCGGCAGCATCCCGGCCAGCCCTACCGCTATCGGCGGGGCCACCGGTCCGCGCCGCGGCGGGGCGGAGAGCCCGGGCTGCGCGAAGGTCGCGGGAATGGGAAGCTCCCTCAGCTGCGCCGGAGGCCAGACGACCAGGAACGCCCGGCCGATCACGGCGCTCTCCGGGACCGTCCCGGCACCGGGATCGTCACCGGTAACGGGAATCGGAAGAATTCAGCCGGTGGTCTCCCATCACCCAGAGCCTCCCGGGCGGGACCGTCACGCTGAACGGCTGGGCGGACGGCCGGTTGCCCGGGTACAGGTACGACTGCTCGCTGAGCGGCACGCCGTTGACCGTGACCCGGTCCCTCGCGTCGCAGCAGGACACGCGGTCGCCGGGCAGCCCGATGACCCGCTTCACATAGTCCGTCCCGCTCGATGTCATCCCGGTCAGCCGGAGCACGGCGGGAACCGGCCCCGAAGGCGGCGCGGACGGCGGATCCCAGGAGCCCTGGCCGCTGAACACCACGACGTCGCCCCGGTCGATGCCGCGGACCCGGTACACGAGCTTGTTCACCAGCACCTGCTCACCGGGGCGCAGCGTATCCGCCATGGAGCCGGACGGGATCCGGAACGCCTCCACGGCAAACACCTTGATGAGCACGGTGAACCCGGCGGCCAGCACGAGCAGGAAAGCTAACTCCCGCCAGAACGGGATCCGGCGCGCACAGGCCGGCGGGCTGGCGGCCGGCGCCAGTCCCGCGGTACCGAGATCCTTCCCGGCCACCGGAGGAGGGCGCGGCTAGCGCGCCGGCTCCCGCCGCTCGCGGATACGGGCGGCCTTGCCGCGCAGCTCGCGGAGGTAGTAGAGCTTCGCCCGGCGCACCCGGCCCCGGGTCACGAGCTCGATCTTCTCGATCGAGGGGGTGTGCACCGGGAACGTCCGCTCCACCCCGACGCCGTAGCTGATCTTCCGGACGGTGAACGTCTCCCGCGCCCCGCCGCCCTGGCGGCGGATCACGATGCCCTGGAAAACCTGGATCCGGGACCGGGTGCCTTCCGTGACCCGCACATGGACTTTCAGCGTGTCCCCGGGCCGGAAATCGGGGATGTCGGAGCGGATCTGGGCCTGCTCCAGCTCGGCGATCGCGGTGTGCATGGCTGCGGTTCCTCAGTTGTCCTCACGCGCGCACAGGCCAGCGAACGCGTGGCATCGTCTCGTCGGTGGTCGTTGTCTTCCTGGGCGCTGAGGGCACCAGGACGCGCACCCGCAGGGTCGGCCTGGTGTGGGTGGCAGACTTCAGTGTGCCATATCTTCCGCACTGATCGGGAAGCCAGCCTCAATGAGCACCTGGCGGTCCCGTGCATCGAGGTGCGTTCCGGCCTCGCCAGCGAGCAGGCGGGCGGCCAGATCCGGGCGCAGCGCGGCGGTCCGCCGCAGCGCCTGATCCCGCCGCCAGCGGGCGATGGCCGCGTGATCCCCGGACAGCAGGACCGGCGGGACCTCGCGCCCGCGCCAGACCCGGGGCCGCGTGTACGCCGGCCCTTCGAGCAGGCCGGCCATCGGGCCCTCGCCGCCCCCGAACGAATCGTCCGCCGCGGAATCCGCGTTGCCGAGGACGCCGGGCAGCAGGCGGCCGACCGCGTCCACCATGACCAGGACCGCGGGCTCGCCCCCGGACAGCACGTAGTCCCCGATGGACACCTCATCGACCGGCATCCGCTCCCGCGCCTCGGCCACGACGCGCGCGTCGATCCCCTCGTACCGGCCACAAGCAAAAACCAGCCATCCGCAACGGGACCAGTCCGCGGCCATCGCCTGCGTGAACGGGACCCCCGCGGGGGTGGGGACCACGAGCCGGGCCGGTCCCGGGCGCGAGCCGGTCACCGCGTCGAGCGCCTCACCCCAGGGCTCCGGCGACATCACCATCCCCGGGCCGCCGCCGAACGGGGCGTCGTCCACGGCGCGGTGCACCCCGTGAGCCCAGGTCCGCAGGTCGTGCACCTGGAGGCCGAGATCCCCGCGCGACGCCGCCTTGCCCAGCAGCGAGACGCTGAGCGGCGTGAAGTAGTCCGGGAAAATCGTGATGATGTCGATGCGCACCCGGCTCACCTCAGCTTCCTGCTGGACCGTTTCGTGCCGGACCGGTTGGCGCTGGACCGTTTCGTGCCGGACCGGTGGGCGCTGGACCGGTGCGTGCCGGACCGGTGGGCGCTGGACCGGTGGGCGCTGGACCGGTGGGCACCGGACCGGCCGGGCCGGCGGGACCGGGTTCCCCGGCGGCCAGCTCGAGCAGCCCGGGCGGAGGGTCGATGACGAGCCGGCCCGCGGCCACGTCGACCTCGGGCACGATCGCGGCCACGAACGGGACCAGCAGCTCGCTGCCGGATGCCCGGCGCGCCGGGCCGCCGGGCGCCAGCGGCCCGGCAGGGACCGGCCCAGCCGGGGCTGACTGTGCCGGGACTGACTGTGCCGGGACTGACTGTGCCGGGGCTGGCCCGGCCTGGGCTGACCCGGCCGCGGCCGATCCGGCCTGGGCCCCCGGGGATGACCCGGCCGGCCCGGGCTCGATGACGAGCAGGTCCTGCCCGAAGTGGCGGACGTCCGTGACCCGGCCCACGGGCTCGCCCGAGGTCGTGACCACGGCGAGCCCGATCAGCTCCGCGTCGTGGAACTCATCCGGGTCATCCGAGGGCCCGGCCTCGGCCGAGTCCAGCGTGAGCCAGGTCCCGCGCAGTTCGTCGGCCTGGTTCCGGTCGGTAACCCCGGCGAACTGGATCAGGAGCCGGCCGGAATGCCAGCGGATCGATTCCACCGTGAGCGGGCCGGCCGCGACCGGGTCGGTGGCCAGCACGTGACCCACGGCGAAGCGCCGGTCGGGCTCGTCGGTACGCACTTCCACCGACACTTCGCCGCGGACCCCGTGCGGCCGGGTGATCCGGCCGACCACCAGTTGCATGACGGGTTAGCGGACCTCGTCCACGTCCAGCAGGTCAACCCGGACGTACTTGCCGCCCGCCAGCGAGCCGATCACGGTACGCAGCGCCTTGGCGGTCCGGCCGCCCCGGCCGATGACCTTGCCAAGGTCCTCGGGGTGGACCCGCACCTCGAGAACCCGGCCCCGGCGCAGCCCGTGACTGTCCACCCGGACCTCATCCGGGTGTTCTACGATGCCCTTCACCAGGTGCTCGAGGGCCTCTTCCAGCATGTCAGGCTCCGTCGCCCTGCTCCGCGGCCACCGGCTCGGCCCCGGCGGGCTCCGCCGCCTGGTCCGCGCTGGCCTTGGCCGGCTTTTCGTCTACGGCCGCATCGGCGTGCGACGCATCCGCCGCCTGGCCCGCGCTGGCCTTGGCGGGCTTCTCGTCCGCGGCCGCGTCGGCCGGGGCGGAGTCCGCCTTGGCCGCATCCGGCTTAGCCGCATCCGGCTTAGCCGCGTCCGCCTTGGCCGCGTCCGCCTTCGGTCGCCTTCGGGGAGTCAGCCTTCGGAGAGTCTGCCTTCGGAGAGTCTGCCTTGGCCGCGTCCGGCTTGGCCGTCTTAGCCGCGGTGGCCTGCCGGCCGCCGGTCCGGCCCGACGACCGGCCCGAGCCGGCCTTCGCGCCGCCCGCTTCCGCGCCCGCCTGGTCGCCGTCGGCCTTGGCCCCGGCCTTGCGGCCCTTGCCCTTGGCGCCGTCGCCGGTGCCGACCGCCTCGGCCACGGCCGCCGCGTACGCGTCCTTCTTGTCCGCCTTGGCCGGCGCGGTCCTCAGTGTTCCCTCGGCACCAGGCAGGCCCTTGAACTTCTGCCAGTCCCCGGTGATCTCCAGGATCTTGCGGACCGGGTCGGTGGGCTGGGCGCCGACAGACAGCCAGTACTGGGCGCGGTCGGAGTCGACCTCGATGAACGAGGGCTCGTTCTTGGGGTGGTACTTGCCGATCTCCTCGATCGCGCGGCCGTCCCGCTTGGTGCGGGCGTCAGCCACGATGATCCGGTAAAACGGCGCATGGATCTTGCCCATGCGCTTCAGCTTGATCTTGACAGCCACGGGTGTGGTCTCTCCCAGTAAAGCTCGGATTGCAGGCACCGCTCGCGCCGGGTGAGGACCACCGCGTCGGCCTGCTCGGTCCCAGGGCGGCGAGCGTGAGAGGGCGTCGCCGGATCCCGGGGTGACCGTCACATTGTGCCAGACACACGGGGGCAGGGCGTAATCGTGGCGGAATCCCCGCCCCAGCCAGGCGTGATCACGACGTGAAGACCGTTAGGGCGGAACAAGCCTCACGGTGACGAGGCAGAGCGCGGGGCTACTTCTCGTCGTCCTTCTTGCGGTTGCGCCGCAGCAGACCGAAGCCGGCCGGCAGGCTGGCCGGCCCGGACGTCCCCCCGGTCAGCGAGTCGGGCGGGGGCATCTTGCTGGCGACCTTGCCTGCGGCCCGGAGCGCGGCCGGGTTGGAGGTCAGCGCCTCCAGGCTCGCGGCCAGTTCCTCCTGGGAGCCGGGCATCGCGCCCGCGCCCAGGCCAGGGGGGAGGGCCGGGCCCGCGCCGTTGCCGGCTGCCGGGGCGCCGGCGGTCTTGGGGGCGCCCGCCTTCGCCGCCGCCGGGTTGCCGCCCGGACGGCCGCCCTTGGGCTTCTTCTTGTTGTTCTTCTTGCCCTTGGCGCTCTTGGTGGCAGGCCGCCGCATGCCCGGGATGGCCGGCATGCCCGGCATCCCGCCGCCGCTCATCATCTGCCGCATCATCTTCTGGCCCTCGAGGAACCGGATGACGAGGTTGTTCACCTCACCCACGGTGACGCCGGAGCCGTTGGCGATCCGTGACCGGCGGCTTCCGTTGAGGATCTTCGGGTTGTGCCGTTCCGCGGGGGTCATCGAGTTGACGATGGCCGCCGCCCGGTCCAGGTCCTTGTCGCTGATCTGGCTGAGCAGCTCGCGGTTCTGTCCCGCACCGGGCAGCATGCCGAGCAGGTTGCCGATGGGGCCGAGCTTGCGCACCATGGCCAGCTGCTCGACGAAGTCCTCCAGCGTGAAGCCCTCGCCGGAGGCGAGCTTGCTGGCCATGGAGGCGGCCTGGTCCTCGTCGAAGGCCCGCTCCGCCTGCTCGATCAGGGTGAGCATGTCGCCCATGTCGAGGATCCGCGAGGCCATCCGGTCGGGGTGGAAGACGTCGAAGTCCTCGAGCTTCTCCCCGGAGGACGCGAACATCACCGGGCGCCCGGTCAGCTCGGCGATCGACAGCGCCGCGCCACCGCGGGCGTCGCCGTCCAGCTTGGTCAGCACGACGCCGTCGTAGCCGACTCCGTCCAGGAACGCCTGGGCGGTGGCCACCGCGTCCTGGCCGATCATCGCGTCCACCACGAACAGGATCTCGTCCGGGTCGGTGGCGTCTCTGATCGACGCGGCCTGCCGCATCATCTCCTCGTCGATGCCCAGCCGGCCCGCGGTGTCGATCACGACCACGTTGTGCTGGCGGCGGCGGGACTCCTCGATCGAGTCGCGGGCCACCTGGACCGGGTCGCCCACCCCGTTGCCCGGCTCGGGAGCGTAGACCGGCACCCCGGCCCGCTCGCCCAGCACCTGCAGCTGCTGGACCGCGTTGGGGCGCTGCAGGTCCGCGGCGACCAGCATCGGCGTGTTGCCCTGGCGCTGCAGCCAGAGGGCGAGCTTGCCGGCCAGCGTGGTCTTACCGGAACCCTGCAGGCCCGCCAGCATGATCACGGTCGGCGGGACCTTGGCGAACCGCAGCCTGCGCGCCTCGCCGCCGAGGATCCCGATGAGTTCCTCGTGGACGATCTTGATGACCTGCTGGGCCGGGTTGAGCGCCCCGGAGACCTCTTCCGACGACGCGCGCTCCTTGATGCGGGCGATGAACTCCCGCACCACGGGGAGGGCCACGTCCGCCTCGAGCAGGGCGATGCGGATCTCGCGGGCCGTCGCGTCGATGTCGGCCGCGGACAGGCGCCCACGCCCGCGCAGGGTGGAGAAGACCTGGGTCAGCCGGTCGGAGAGAGTCTCGAACACGCTTCCCAGGCTATCCGGTCATGGCCACCGGGTCAGTGCCCCTGGCACGGCCCGGCCGGCGATCTTGGGTCAGCTGGCCGGATCAGCTGGTGAGCGCCGCGAGCACCTGGGCGGCGATCTTGCCCCGGATCCGGGAGCCGCCGAGCGGGCCGCCGGACGCGTCCACCACGTAGAACACGTCCACCGCCTCGGCGCCGAGCGTCTCCACCCGGGCCGCCTTCACGTCCAGGCCGCAGTCGCCGAGCGCACGGCCGATCCGCCACAGCAGCCCGGGGGCGTCGTGGGCGCGCACTTCGACCACGGTCGCGGTCCGCGAGGCGTCGTCCACCAGGGTGACCTTGGGCGGGGCCACCGGAACCGGCACCGGCGACTCCCGGTAGGCGCGCATCCGGCGCTCCAGCCGCTCCGCCACGTCGAGCCGCCCCTCCAGGGCCCGGCGCAGGTCGCTGGTGACCAGGTCGGCATCGGGCGGGTCGCCGTACTCCGGGACGACGGTGAAGGCGGCCACGGCCATGTTCCCGTGCGAGGTAGCGTTCGCCGAGCGCACCGCCAGCCGGTGCGAGGCGAGCACGCCGGCGGCCTGCCACAGCAGCCCGGGCCGGTCCGGGGCGACGATGGTCACCTCGGAGCCCTTCAGCCGGGCCGCGGGCGCCCCCTCCTCGGCCAGCGCCGCCTGGTCCGGGCGCAGCGGCAGCGGCTCGGCCGGCACCTCCCCGGCCAGCCGCGACTCCACCCGGCGGACCAGGTCGCCGACCAGGCCTTCCTTCCAGTCGTTCCAGGCGGCCGGGCCGGTCGCCTGGCCGTCCGCGATGGCCAGCGCGTGCAGCAGCTCGAGCAGCGGCCGGCCGCCGACCACGGAGGCCACCTGGGCCACGGTAACCGGATCGTCGAGATCACGGCGCGTCGCCGTCTGCGGCAGCAGCAGATGATGCCGGACCGCCCCGGCGACCAGTTCCGCGTCGGACGGGCCGAGCCCGACGCGGCGGGCCACGTCCCGGGCCACGACCTCACCGGTGACCCGGTGGTCACCCGGCCACCCCTTGCCGATGTCATGCAGCAGCGCGGAGAGCAGGAGCAGGTCGGGCCGGGCCACGTCCCGGGTGAGGACGGCTGCCCGCCCGGCGGTTTCCACCAGGTGCCGGTCCACCGTGAAGGTGTGCAGCGGGTTGCGCTGGGGCCGGTTGCGCACCCGGTCCCAGTCCGGCAGCAGGCTCGCGACCAGGCCTTCCTGGTCCAGCGCTTCCCAGACCGGCACGGCGGGCGGGCCCGCGCCGAGCAGGGCGACCAGGGCGTCCCGGGCTTCCGGCGGCCAGGGCACCGGCAGCGGCGGGCACTCGGCCAGCCGGGTCAGCGTGCGCGGCGCCAGGGCCAGCGCGGCCTGGGCGGCCGCGGCCGCGGCGCGCAGCGGGAGCGCCGGGTCGCAGGCCGGATCCGCGGCCCGGGCGAGCACGACCTCGCCGTCCTGCTCGACCAGCCCGTCCGCCAGCGGGCGGCGCTGGGCCTTGCCCCGCCGCCGGCCGCCCCGGCTGCGCTGGGCCTGCCGGAACGCCTGGTCGACCGAGTAGGCGACGGCCCGGCCGGACCCGGCGAGGTGGCGCATGAGCGCGTCCGCGTCCAGCAGCCCGAGCACCCGGGCCACCTCGTCCTGCTCCTGCAGGACGAGCCGGTCCGCGGGCCGGCCGGTGATCTCGTGCAGCGCGTGACGCGCATCCATGATCGACTCGTACGCGGCCCGGACCCGGGGCCCGGGACCGGGGGCCACCCAGGCGGCCGCGATGGCCTGGATGGCGTGCACATCGCGCAGCCCGCCCCGCGCTTCCTTGAGGTCGGGCTCGAGCAGGAAGGCCAGCTCGCCGCTGCGCTGGGTCCGCTCGACGTGCAGCGCCTGCAGTTCGGCCAGCCGGGTGCCGGCGGAGGCCCGCCAGTCCTCCAGGGCCCCGAGGCGCAGCGCGTTGGTGAGGTCAGGGTCGCCCGCCACGTGCCGGGCGTACAGCAGCCCGAGGACCACCTTCAGGTCGCTCCTGGCCACCCGGCGGGCTTCCGCCGTGGTGCGCACTGCGTGGTCGAGCCGGGTGCCGGAGTCCCAGATCGGATACCAGATCCGGTCGGCCATCGCGGCAATGCCATCCCGCCCGTCATGCAGCAGGAGCACATCCAGATCGCTGCCGGGCAGCAGCTCACGGCGCCCGTAGCCGCCCACCGCGACCAGGGCGACCCCGGATTCCGCGCCCAGCAGGGACGCCAGCCAGCGGTCAGTTTCCGCACTCCGCCGGGCGCGGTCGGCGGCGAACGATGTCAGGGGCGGCCCGTCGGGCCGCGGGCGGGCCGAAGGTGCGGACATCACGACTGCCCAGCCCCCCGACCCGTACTCCGCACTCCGATCAGACCTCTATCGCTTAGGGCTAAAGCGCGCCGGAACCGCGCTCACCAGTCCGGACCCGCACAACCGTCTCAACCGGGACGGCCCAGACCTTCCCGTCCCCAATACGCCCAGTCTGAGCTGCCTTGACGATCACACCGATCAGGTCGTCGGCGTCCTCGTCGTCGGCGAGCACTTCCAGTCTTACCTTGGGCACCAGGTCAACCTGGTACTCAGCTCCCCGGTAGACCTCCGTGTGACCGCGCTGGCGGCCGTACCCACTGGCCTCACTCACAGTCATCCCATGGACACCAAAGGCCTGCAACGCCGCCTTCACTTCGTCCAGCTTGAACGGTTTGATTACGGCAGTGATGAGCTTCATGCGACCACCTTCTCGGGGCACCCTGTCCTGTGCCGACCTTCCGCCTAAGGCGTTTCGCCCGCTATCACAGAGTGTTTCGGGGGAGTGAAAGACGTGGGTCACATGTTACGAGCAGGTTTCGCCCTCAGGCGCCGCCGGGACGGCCGGGAGCTTCCGCTGATGACGGGCGTAAGCCGGGCGCAGTTCCGCCTCCGCGTAGTACCGGTGGAACACGTCGGTGGCGGAGCCGGAGATCGGCGGGACTATCCACGTCCAGTCGGCCGGGCAGACCCGGCCGGCCCCTTCCTCCCGGGCCAGGTGGGTCAGGAAACGGCGTGACTCGGTGTGGTGGTCGGTGATCGTCACGCCCGCCGTCTCGAACGAGTGCAGCACCGCGAGGTTGAGCTCGACGAGCGCCAGGTCCCGCCAGAGCGAGCGGTCCCGGGTGGTGTCCAGCCCCATCCGGGCCGCGATGCCGGGCAGCTGGTTGTAGCGGCCGGGATCCGCCAGGTTGCGCGCGCCGATCTCGGTGCCCATGTACCAGCCGTTGAACGGGGCCGCCGGATAGCAGATGCCCCCGATCTCCAGGCACATGTCGCAGATGACCGGCACCGCGTACCAGCGCAGGGCCAGCTCACCAAACCATGGGAAGCGCGGGTGGATGAGGTGGACCTCGGCGACCGCGTCCGGCGGCAGGCTGAACACCTGGGGGCGTTCGTCACCGGCGGAGATGATCAGCGGCAGGACATCGAACCGGCCCTGGGCGTCGGTGTCCCAGCCGAGCCCGCGGGCCAGGTCGGTGAGCTCGCTGCTGGATGACTCGCCGCGCACGGACCCGTCCGGCTGCTGGTAACCGGCGTACCGGACCAGCTGCTCGTTCCAGATACGCGGCCCGCTGCGGGCGGGGGTGTCCGGCGCGAACACCGTGATGATGGGCCGGATCCGGCCGTGGTTCGTGGCGGCCCGCAGGTGGGCCGCGCACTCCGCCGCGACACCGGCCGCGGTATCCACCTCGCGGCGGTCCCGGACCTTGAGGCTCTTCCAGTACAGCCGTCCGATGCACCGGCTGCTGTTGCGCCACGCCACCCGCGCGCCGAACTCCAGTTCCTCGACCGTATGCCGGTAGGTGCCGGTCAGCCTGATCTCGCGGCGTATCTCCCGCAGCCGTGGCCCGACCGGGCCCGCGCCCGGGACCTCGCGGTGGTGCAGCCGGATGAACTCGGCGGCGGCCTCCATGTTCACGGGCTGGGCCGCCCCGGCCGGCCTGCTCAGCCCGGTGAGGCGGGCCGCCCGGGACGCGCGGCCGCGCCACAGGGACCGCGCGGGCCAGGTCAGCCGCGCGGGCCGGACGGGCCGGGCCGCGGCACCGGCTGTCGTCAGGGCGCGGGCGGATGGCTGGCCATCCCCGGGTGAATCGGCCGCCGGGCGGTCAGATTGCCGGGCGGTCAGATTCCGGGCGGTCAGGTGCCGGGTGGTCAGGTGCCGGGTGGTCAGGTGCCGGGTGGTCTGGTTCCGGGTGGGGTGCCTCCAGGTCGTCGTCCCCCGGGCGGGGCGCCTCCAGGTCGTCGTCCCCCGGGCGGGGCGCCTCCGGATCGTCGTCCCCCGGGCTGGGTGTCCCCGGGCCACCGTCCCCCGGACTGGGCGCTCCTGGACCGACCGCTCCAGGATCGTCAGCTTCCGGTGCGTCGCCCACCAGGCTGCCCGCCACCGGGCAGGCGGTCATCAGGCTGTCCGCTGCGGAATGTGGCCCCATGGGGCTGGCCACGGAGGTGTTAACCATGGAACTGGCTCCCGCTGTACTGGTCATGGCTGGATTGGCCATCACTGGGCTGGCTACGGGGGAACTGGCTCGCGCCGGGCTCGCCACCGCGGGAACGGCCATCAGCGGGCTGGGGAGCAGGGAGCTACCCGGGACGCGGCAGACCGCGGCCAGGGCAGGACCAGGCGTGCCGCGCGTGGCCGCCGCCGATGGCATCCAGCGGGCAAATAGGTTCCCGCGCCAAAAGGTCCTCAGGGCTGAGTTCATCGCCGCGCGATCCCATTAAGCGTAGCGTGCGTCGAGTGCGCCTATGAGCTTGCGCACTCATGACCGATAGAATCCTTTGCCGCGCTAACCGTTAACGCGCTGGGAGGATCCACCGGGTCCGCGTGAATACGCCAATTACCCTGGCCCGTCGGGCGAAGCACCTGGATGCACTTAGTTACCATCGGCGAGGGCCCGCTGATGTAGACATCGTCGTCTTTTTGCGGCAGCTGGCGGGCGACGACATCGGCGAGCATTCCCTTTACCCCGCTGTAGTCCGGATCACTCGAGACAGCGGTGCTGATACGCAGCCACGGGTAGTACGACTCGAGCCGCCACAGGTCAGGCAGGTCGTAGAGTTCCGACTCGCACCGGGCCCCGACGATCAGGCGGATCCGGCGCCGGCGTTCGGGCCGGCTGTCCGCGATCGCCTGCTCGATCAGCGCCTTCAGGGGCGCCAGGCCCGAGCCGCCGGCCACGCAGAACATGCCCCCGCCAGACCCGGCGGCGAGCGTCATGCTGCCCTGCGGCGGCCCGAGATTCACCCGGTCCCCGACCCTCGTGTGATGGACCAGCGCGGAGCTGACCCACCCCCCGGACACGGCACGTACGTGGAAGGTGAGCAGGCCGTCCGCACGCGGCGCGTTGGCCACCGAGAACGGCCGCCAGACACGGTGCCAGTGGGCCGACTGGATGCTCACGTACTGCCCGGCCAGGTACGGGAACGGCTCCTCCGGGCGCAGCGTGAGGACGGCGAGGGTGGGGCTGCGCAGTTCGTGCCCGACCACTTCCGCCGACCACCACGGCGGCGAGTGCTCCGCGGACTTGTCCGCCGCCGCGGTCATCAGCTGCGTCGCCCGCTCGTAGGCACCCGCCCAGGCCGCCTCCGCGCCCGGGGTCCAGGCGTCACCGGAGAACCGGCCCAGCGTGGCGAGCAGGGCCCCGCCCACCGCCGGATAGTGCTCGGTCAGCACCCCGTACTTGCGATGGTCAAGCCCGAGCTGGCTGAGATAGGGCTCCATCGCCTCGGGTGAGCTGAGGCCGTGCACGATCCGGGTGAGGGCGTGAAAAAGGCGGTCGCGCTGGGCGTCCATGGCGGCTGGGAACATGGGCCGCAGTTCCGGGTTCGCCGCGAACAGGCGGCCGTAGAAATAGGCCACCGCGCGGTCCCCCGCCTGATGGACAAGCGAGAATGTATGGGTAATCGCTTCGGTACTCGATAGGACCGGCGGCTCCGCTTCGCTCACCACGTTGTCCAGCTCGCGGGAGCTTGGATTGGGACTGCCGACGCCGTTATTACCTATCAGGATCGCCACGCTGGGCAGTTTGCCACATGCGCACCGTGACCACAACTAAGTCCCACAAAGACGTGCGACAAGTGCCGGGCACCCTACTAACGTATTTAGAATATTAGTCAGGTCGAGATCGCCAGATAAATGCCCCAACCCGGCCAAACCAATTCCCGCAAACCGTACATAAGCTCCACCCACCCCTCTGAGTGCCCGCCCCGGCCCGGATATCGCCGTGTCCGGGGCTGGGCGGCCTGGGGTCCTCGCGGGACGGCGCGATGCCCCGGTGCAGGCGCCTCGTTCAGGCCCGCAGGACGGTACTCCGCCAGGAGTGCAGTTGTCCCCGGTCAGGCCTGCCCCAGCCGGCCGCTCCTCCCGGGCTGGCTGGCACCATCAGGCTCCTGGATCACATTGATCATGGCCAGCGCCGATTGATCATGGCCAGCGCCGACGTTTCACGCCGGTGGTGCGCCTTTCCGGGGTGTTTTGACCGTTCCGGCGCACGGCCAGCGTGAAACGTGGGCGGGAGAGGCCAGTGTGACTGGAGGGCATGAGGTCCCGGGAGGCCACGGCCGCGAGCTGGTCACAGATCGCTCGCCACTGCCCAGGGCAGCTGATGACAGATCGGCGCCGCCGTCCCCTGACACGCCGGGCAGATGCGGTCGGCCCGGACACGGCCCGCGGCCCGCTACCTAAACCCAAAGCCCTGACCGCAGCGTTGCCGCCCGGCGCGGAGCGGCAGGAGGCGGGCTGGCGCGGGGCACACAGCTCCGGGGGTCGGTCATCAGGCCGTGGAGCTTGCCGTGGAGCTCACTGTGCCGCGACCCGATGACTGCCTCCGGAGCGCCCAGCGGAAGCCCCGCAGAGGGCCTTAGCTGCCGAGGATGGCGTTGACGAAGGCTTCGGGCTCGAACGGGGCCAGGTCGTCGGGTCCCTCCCCCAGCCCGACCAGCTTGACCGGGACCCCCAGTTCCCGCTGCACCGCGATGACGATGCCGCCCTTGGCCGTCCCGTCCAGCTTGGTCAGCACGATCCCGGTCACGTCCACCGCCTCGGCGAACACCCGCGCCTGGCGGAGGCCGTTCTGGCCGGTGGTGGCGTCCAGGACGAGCAGGACCTCATCCACGGTGGCGCGCTTCTCGATGACCCGCTTGATCTTGCCGAGCTCGTCCATGAGGCCGGTCTTGGTGTGCAGCCGCCCGGCGGTGTCCACGATGACGGTGCTCGCCCGCTCGTCGATGCCGGTCTTCACCGCCTCGAACGCCACGCTGGCCGGGTCGGCTTCCTCGCGGTCGGACCGGACCACCTGGGCCCCGATCCGTTCAGCCCAGGTCTGGAGCTGGTCGGCGGCGGCGGCGCGGAACGTGTCGGCCGCGCCGAGCACTACCGTCTGGCCCTCGCCGATGAGGGCGCGGCCGAGCTTCCCGGCGACCGTCGTCTTGCCCGTCCCGTTGACCCCCACCACGAGCACGATGGAGGGCCGGTCCCCGCGCCAGCCGGTGCGCAGGGCCCGGTCCATCTCCGGCCCGATCTGGTGGATGAGCTCGTTGCGCAGCATCGTGCGTACCTGGTCCGGATCGCGGGTGCCAGTCACCTTCACCTGGGTCCGGAGTTCCTCGGTGATCTGGCGGGACGGCGCGACGCCCATGTCCGCGGTGATCAGGGTGTCCTCGATGTCCTCCCAGGCCTGGTCGTCCAGGGTGTCGCGGGAGAGCAGGTTGAGCAGGGCTGAGCCGAACCCGCCCCGGGAGGCGGCCAGCCTCCCGCGCAGCCGGGTCAGGCGGCCGCGCAGCGGGGCCGGGGCCTCCTCGCGCAGCACCGGCTCGGGCGCGCGCGGCAGCACCTCAGCCGGCGCGGCAGCGCCTCCGTCCCCTTCCTCAGCCCGGCGGGCTGGAGGGGCTTCAGCCGGCCCGGGCCCGGGTGGCCTGGGCGGGGCGGAGATCCGGCGGCGGCGCGGGATGACCAGGAACGTGGTCCCCAGCCCGGCGACCACTACGACGGCGACAGCGATAAGAATGATCACAAGTTCCATAACGGCCCCAGTCTGGCAGACGCCCCGGCCTGCATCGCCCGGCCGCTGCCCCGGTCATAGGCATCCGGCCCCGAGCTACCAGCCGGTGCCTACCCGTCCCGCGCGGTCCGATGCGCGCCCACCGGGCCGGGCTCGATCCGCGCCGTGCGCCCAGGCATTCTGATACCTGCCCACCCGGCGAGGCCCGCCGGCTGCCCGGCGAGGCCCGGCCGGTGAGGCCCGGCCGGATCAGGCGGTCTCGTGCTCCCGCAGCCGCTGGCTGACCACGGCCGAGACCCCGTCGCCGCGCATGCTGATCCCGTACAGCGCGTCGGCGATCTCCATGGTGCGCTTTTGGTGGGTGATGATCAGGAGCTGGGACGCCGACCGCAGCTCCTCGAAGATGTGCAGCAGGCGCTGCATGTTCGTGTCGTCGAGCGCGGCCTCGACCTCGTCGAGCACGTAGAACGGCGAAGGCCGGGCCTTGAAGATGGCCAGCAAGAACGCGATCGCGGTCAGCGACCGTTCGCCGCCGGACAGCAGCGACATCCGCTTGACCTTCTTGCCCGGCGGCCGGGCCTCGAAGTCGATCCCGGTGGCCAGCATGTCGTCGGGCTCGGTGAGGATCAGCCGCCCCTCGCCGCCGGGGAACAGCCTGGAGAAGATCCCCTCGAACTCCCGGGCGGTGTCCTCGAAGGCCGAGGCGAACACCTCCTGGACCCGGTCGTCCACCTCCTTGACCACGGTCAGCAGGTCACGGCGGGTCTTCTTGAGGTCTTCGAGCTGGGTGGCGAGGAACGCGTGCCGTTCCTCCAGGGCCGCGAACTCTTCCAGGGCCAGTGGGTTGACCTTCCCGAGCTGGTCGAGCTGGCGCTGGGCGGCGGCGGCCCGGCGCTCCTGCTCGGCCCGGACGTAAGGGATCGTCCCGGTGAGCACCTGCTGCTCCTCGCTGGGTGGCGCGGGCGGCGGCACCAGGAAACTCCCGTTGCTGGCGCCCTCAGCGGCCTCCTGCGCGTCCAGCGAGCCGTCTATGGGATCGTCGGCGGTGCCGGCGCTCTCGGGCCGCTCAGCGGCCGGTACGGGGCTGGCCGGGGAATCGGGACTGATGACGGGGACCGGCTCGGCGGGGCCGTAGTCGGCGACCAGTTCTTCCGCCGAGACCGCGAACTCCTCGGCCGCCCGGGCCGCCAGCTGCTCCAGCCGCATCCGGTGCTCGGCCCGGGCCATCTCGGTCCCGTGCGCGGCGTCCACCACCCGGTCGAACTCGGTGGCGAGCTCGCGGACCTGGACGCGCACTTCCTTCAGCGCCACCGCCCGGCCCTTGCTGGCCTGCTCGGCCGCCTGCCGCTGCTCGCTGGCCTCCGCCATCGAGCCGGCCAGCCGGGCCAGCGCGTACGCGGCGCCGTCGGCCACGGCCCGGGCCACCACGGCCTGCCGCTCACGCTGGACCCGCCGGGCCGCCGCTGCGGCTGTGGCCTGCCGCTCCGCCGCGGCCGCCGCGACCAGCGCGTCGGCCCGGCCCGCGATCGCCCGGAGCCGTTCCTCGGCGGTCCTGACCTCGAGCCGCGCTTCCATCTCGGCGTTCCGCCCGGCCGTCACCTGCGCGGCCAGAGCCTCCCGGCCGGCTGCGGGTTCCGCCTCGTCCTGCGGGCCGCCGGCCTCGGCGGCCCGGGACCGGGTCTGGTCGCCCACGCCCGGGCTGGCCGCGCCCTGGCCGGCCGCGACCTGGCCGCCTGCACCCTGGCCAGCCGCACCCTGGCCGGCCGCGTCCTGCCCGGCTTCGGCCTCGGCCAGGCTGGCCTCGAGCTCGGAAACGGAGGCCTGGCTCGCCTCGTGAGCCCGGTGCGCCTGGTCAATGGCGGCCTCCAGCCGCTGGGCCTCATCGCGGGCGGCCCGGGCCGCGCCCGCGAGCCGCCGAGCCGGCCGGAGACCTCCGCGGCCGCCGCGTCCACTTCGAGGAGCGCGGCCTGGGCCTTGGCCACGGCCTGGCGGGCCTGATCCTCGGCCTCCACGGCCAGCGCGAGCTGCTCGGCGGTCTGCTCGCAGCGTTCCTCCACGGCCTCCAGCCCGGCCGCCGCCTCGTCGGCCACGCTGCGCAGGGTGAACTCACTGGCGGGCCGGGCCGAGCCGCCCGAGGCCCAGTGCGCGCCGAGCACGTCGCCCTGCCGGGTGACCACGCGCAGCGCCGGGTGGGTGCGGACCAGTTGCCGCGCCTGGGGCAGGTCGGCGGCCACCACGATGCCGGCCAGCAGGCCGGCCAGCGCGGGCGCCAGCCCGTCCGGGGACCGGACCAGCGCGAGGGCGGGCCGGGCGCCCTCCGGCAGCTGGATCCCCGGCGGCAGCCCGCCGTCCGCGAGGGGCGCCGCGTCACCCGGCGAGCCGGAAGCGATCATCAGGCCGGCGCTGCCCGCGTCCTCGTCCTTGAGCGCCTCCAGGATGGCCACGGCGGCGTCGAGGCCGGTGACCGCGACCGCGTCCGCCGCGCCGCCCAGCGCGGCCGCGATAGCTTCCTGGGCGCCGGAGTCCACGCTCACCAGCGCCGCTACCCCGCCCAGCACCCCGGGGTACTTCCCCGGGTCAGCCAGCAGCGTCCCGGAGGCGTCCTTGCCGGTGCGCAGCGCGTGCACGCCTTCCCGCAGGGCCTGGACCCGGGCCCGCAGCCCGGCCCGCTGGGCGCTGGACTCCCGCTCGGCGGCGCGCTGCTCGGTGACCAGCGCAGCGGCCTCGGCCAGCCGGGCCCCGGCCTGCTCGTGCTCACCCGCCAGCCCGGCCCGGTCGTCGTCCCGGCCGGCGCACAGTTCCTGCAGCTCCTCGTACTCCTGCTGGGCCTGCTCGGCCCGGGTGCGGGCCTGCTCGACCGCGTCGGCGAGCCGCCCGGCTTCCTCGTGCGCGGCCGACGCCTTGCTGCGCGCGGCTCCCACCTGGGCCCGGAGCCGGGACAGGCGCTCGGCCCGCACGGCCTCGGCGCGGGCACTGGCCGCGAGCCGCCGTTCCTCCTCGGCCAGCGCGGCCTCGGACGCGGCGCGCTGGGCGGTGACGGCGGACAGCTGTTCGCGGGCCGTTTCGAGCCGCTCTCCGAGGACGACTTCCTGCTCGCGGAGGGTCTCCGCTTCTAGCTCCAGTTCCTGCGGGTCGCGGCCGGGGCGCGGCGTGTCCGGCTGCGCCACCAGGTGGCTATGCCGCTCCTGGGCCAGGCTGGCCACCCCGCGGAGGCGCTCGGAAAGGGCGGACAGGGCGAACCAGGCTTCCTGGGCGGCGGCCAGGCGCGGAGCGTGCTGCTGCTCGTCGCTGTCCAGGTCGGCCTCCCGCTGGCGCGCCTGGGTCAGGACCCGCTCCAGTTCGGCCCGGCGGGCCAGCGCGGCCGCCTCGTCGGTCTGGTCACGCTGCAACTCGGCGGACGCGGTCACGTAGTCGTCGGCGAGCAGCCGCAGCCGGGCGTCGCGGAGGTCGGCCTGGATTACGGCCGCGCGGCGGGCGATGGCGGCCTGCCGGCCGAGCGGCTTGAGGCGGCGCTTCAGTTCCGCGGTCAGGTCCACCAGCCTGGTCAGGTTGGCCTGCATGGCCTCGAGCTTGCGCAGGGCCTTCTCTTTGCGGCGGCGGTGCTTCAGCACTCCGGCCGCTTCCTCGATGAGCGCCCGCCGGGCCTCCGGTCCGGCGTGGAGCACCTGGTCCAGCTGGCCCTGGCCGACGATTACGTGCATCTCGCGGCCCAGGCCCGAGTCGGACAGGAGTTCCTGGACGTCGAGCAGGCGGCAGTGGTCGCCGTTGATGGAGTACTCGCTCTGCCCGGACCGGAAGAGCAGGCGGCTGATCGTCACCTCGGCGTACTCGATGGGCAGGGCGCCGTCACTGTTGTCGATGGTGAGCGTGACTTCGGCCCGCCCGAGCGGGGGGCGCGACGCGGTCCCGGCGAAGACGACGTCCTCCATCTTGCCGCCGCGCAGGGTCTTCACTCCCTGCTCGCCCATCACCCAGGAGAACGCGTCCACCACGTTGGACTTGCCTGACCCGTTGGGGCCGACGATGCAGGTGATGCCGGGCTCGAAGCGGAGGGTGGTGGCGGAGGCGAAGGACTTGAAGCCGCGCAGGGTGAGGGTCTTCAGGTACACCTGCCGGCTCCCCTCCCCCTCTGGGCACTAGCCATGTCCGCGGGCCCGGTCCGCGAGCCCCTGTCACCTGAACGCCCGTCGCCTGGGGCCCTGTCACCCGCGCGCCCCGGACGGCGGGTCAGCCCGCCAGCACGGTTCCGCCGGAGCCCCCGTGCAACGCTGCTCCGGCACGACAACTGTCCCGCACCTTACCGTGAGGAGCCGACGTTCCCGGGGATTCGCGGCAACCCCGCAGGTCGCGGGCGGGGCTGATTCCACCGCCGGGACTCCGCGGCGACTGGCCGGGATGACACGAGGACCCGGCGGGGGCGGTGCAACGCCGCTGCCCGGCCCCGGCCACCGGAGCGGGCACCGGCCACCGGAGCGGGCACCGGCCACCGGGGCGCGCGGACGTCGCCGGGTATGCCGGACTCAGCTGGGTGCCAACGGGCAGCACGTTATGCCCGCATTGGCGGATAAGAGGGCATAACTACGAGCCAACCGGGACGCCAGAACGCCCGGACGGCGAAGTAATTACCGGAAGAACGCCAAAACTTTACCGGCGCAACAACGAATAGGGATACTGGGGCGTCCCTGGTTCGTGATGACTACAGCGGCACCTCAGGTGAGGGCCGGCTCGCGCTCCCGATCAGCAACGAGCAATTCAGGTCCGACTTCCGCAGCTAGCGCGTCGTTCATGTCCTGGAGCCTGACAAGCTCAGCCTCCAGGTCACGTACTCGCTGCTGAAGACGGCGCATCTCAGAGACGATGCGGGGATCAGGCCCGCCGACGTGGCCGAGTAGAGCCTTCGCCATTGTAATGGGTCCTCCACACTGAGTGACCAGAGTGGGCGCACACGCGAAGAATCGCGAGAGTGCGCGCAGGTGTGACACCTCTAGGGTCCCACCCCGCGAGTATCCGGTCAAGTTGAGCGATCGTGCAGGTCACCATGATAGCGCCGAGCGCGCGGCTGCGGCTGGCAACGCGGGCAGCTATAGGCAGATCGATTCATGAACGCCGCGCGGCGGATAGGTGTCCCGCATCTCGGGCAGGGCTGGCCCTCCTGTCCGTATACGCACAGTGACCGCGAGAAGTAGCCGCTCTCGCCGTTGACGTTGACGTAGAGGCTGTCGAATGAGGTCCCGCCGGCCCGCAGTGCGTCCGCCAGGACCTCGCGGACCGCCACGAGGGTGCGGGCCGCCTCGGCCTGGGTGAGCGTGTCGGTGGCCCGGGCCCAGTGCAGCCGGGCCCGCCAGAGAGCCTCGTCGGCGTAGATGTTGCCGATCCCGCTGACCAGTGACTGGTCGAGCAGGGCCCGTTTCAGGCCGGTGCGCCGGGCTCGCAGCCGGGTGATGAACACGCCGTCATCGAAGGCGGCCTCGAACGGGTCGGGCGCAATGTGGGCGATCAGCGGCGGCAGGTCCGCGCCACCGCTGGCCCAGACCAGGTGACCGAACGTCCGCTGGTCGGTGAAACGCAGGTCGGGTCCCTGGTCGGTGAACGTGAACCGGGCCCGGACGTGCCCGGACACGGGGCGCCCCGGATCGCCGACCAGCAGCTGACCGCTCATCCCCAGGTGAGCGAGCAGCGCATCCTCGCCGACCGGCAGCCACAGGTACTTGCCGCGGCGGCGCGCTCCGGTGACGGTCCGGCCGCTCAGTACCGCCTCGAAGTCGGCCGGCCCGGCCAGATGCCGGCGCACGGCCCGCGGGTGGAGCACTTCGACCGTGTCGATGGTGCGGCCCACCACATGCTTGTCGAGGCCGCTGCGGACGGTTTCGACCTCGGGGAGCTCAGGCACGGTCAGCCGCTGGCTGGCTCGTCCCTGGGCGGGGCGTGCGGAACAGGCGGGGAACCCGCGTTACCCGCGGCCGGATGGGCACCGTTCGCCAGCTGGCCGGGGGCGCTGTTCCCGGCCGAGCCGTTCCCGGAAGGGCCACCACCCGCCGCGCCGCTCGCGGTTCCGTTGCTGATCGCGTTCCAGGCCGCCTCGGCTGCCTGCTGCTCAGCTTCCTTCTTCGAGCGCCCGGATCCGGATCCATACGTCCGGCCCCCCACGCGGACCGACGCGCGGAAGAACTTCTGGTGGTCCGGGCCGCTTTCCTCGACGTGATACTCGGGGACGCCCAGGAAGCCGGAGGCGGTGAGCTCTTGCAGCGAGGTCTTCCAGTCCAGCCCGGCGCCGAGACCCGCGGAGCGGTCGATGACCGGGTCGAACAGGCGGTGCACCAGGCGGTCCGCGGCGGCCAGGCCGCACTCGAAGTAGACCGCGCCGATCAGGGCCTCGAGTGTGTCGGCCAGGATCGAGGACTTGTCACGCCCCCCGGTGCCCTCTTCGCCCCGGCCGAGCCGCACGTAGGAGCCGAGCCGCAGGGACCGGGCCACCTCGGCGAGCGCCCGCATCTGGACCACGGCCGCCCGCAGCTTGGCCAGCTGGCCTTCGGGCAGGTCGGGATACTTACGGAACAGGGTGTCCGTCACGATAAGGCCGAGGACCGCGTCCCCCAGGAACTCGAGCCGCTCGTTGGTGGGCAGCCCGCCGTTCTCGTACGCGTAGGACCGGTGCGTGAGAGCGCGCTCGAGCAACGCCGGGCTCATCCCGGTGTCGATCGCCCGCAGCAGCTCCGAACCGTCCGGTCTGGCTGCCGCGCCGCCGTTTGACCCGCCTCTCACGCCGTGCCCTTTCAGCGCATCAGGTGGGGGTGATCACCTGACGACGGTTGTATGTTCCGCACGTCGGGCAGGCCGTGTGCGGAAGCTTCGGGTCCCGGCACTGCGGGCAGCGCACCAGGCTCGGCGCCGACGTCTTCCACTGTGCCCGGCGGGACCTCGTGTTGCTGCGTGACATCCGCCGCTTGGGAACAGCCACGTGACTCTCCTAACAGTTCTGTACTAATCGTCCGGTTCGCCCGCGGAGGGTGTCCGCCGGCCGTTCCCGTTCATTTCCGTTTCACCGAGCTCGGATCCGCCCGCGCCCTGCCCAGTACTCCCCCCGAGACCACCGGGCCGTGAGGCAGCCTGCTGGAGGCTGGCCCACCGTGGATCGATGGCCGGGCCGTGCCCGTGGTCGGGCCCGGCCTGGGCGAGCGGCACCCCGCACTCCACGCACAGCCCCGGGCAGTCCGCCTGGCACAGCGGCGCGAGGGGCAGCGCAAGTACGAGTGCATCATGCAGGACCGGCTCGAAATCGAGCAGGTCCCCCTGCAGAGAGTACCCTTCGGCGTCGGCCTGGCCGTCGTCCGCGGAATAGGCGAACAATTCCTGGGCCCGGACCTCCACCGGCTGGCTGACCGGTTCCAGGCACCGCGCGCACTCCCCCGTGACCTGGGCCCGGGCCGTCGCCGTGACCAGGACTCCTTCGGACACCGCCTCCATGCGGACGTCGAGTTCCACATCACTGCCTTCGGCCACGCCGGCCAGCCCGGCCTCCACGTATGCGGGAGCCGGGACAGTGCGCTTTTGCGAGTACTCCGATCCGGGGCTACGGCCGAGGTCGAGGGTGCTGAAGACCAGGGGCTTGCGCGGATCGAGTCGCGCCGATGAGTTTTTTCGTGACTGTGGCATAGCAAGTACGGTGTCTGGCGAGGTTGAGTGGATCAGCTTACCCGGGGACCAGCTGATTCCCAACTCAGCGCGTGAGTCCCCGGCGCGATCGCCTCGCGCGGGCCTGATGCCGCGGACCCGGGCCGGACCCGGGCCGGGGCCGGGCAGCGCCCGGCGCTCAGGGCGAGCCGAGCCGCTCCTGCAGCCGGTCGAACACCAGCTCCGGGACCAGCGAGCTGACATCGCCCCCGTACCGGCAGATCTCCTTGACCAGGCTGGACCGCAGGAAGCTGTACACCGGGTTGGCCGCGATGAACAGCGTCTCGATCTCCGCGAGACGGTAGTTCATCTGGGCCATCTCCATCTCGTACTCAAAGTCGCTGACCGCCCGCAGGCCCTTCACGATGGCCGAGATGTCGTTGTCCTTGCAGAACTGGACGAGCAGCCCCCGGAACGTGCCGACCTCGACGTTCTTCAGCCCGGAGGTCACGTCGCGGAGCATCTCGACCCGTTCCTCCACCGTGAACAGGCCGTGTTTCGACTGGTTGGCGCCGACCACGACGATCACCTCGTCGTGCAGCAGGGCGGCCCGGCTGATGATGTCGAGATGGCCGTTGGTCACCGGATCGAACGAGCCTGGACAGGCGACACGACGCACGCGGTCACGCCCTTCCGTCACACCGTTTGCGCTGCCCATCACGGTGCTTCCGCCGACGGGGCGCCTGCGGCGAGACCGTACCAGAACGTCGTATCGCCATAACGCCTCGACCGGTCCGGTGTGTACCCCGGCGGCCAGCTGACCGGGCCGGACCTCGTGGCCCGCTCCACCGCGACGACCGCCCCGGGGGCCAGCCAGCCCGGGCCGGCCAGGGCGGCCAGCATCCCCGTCACCTCGTCCCCGGTCACCGCGTACGGCGGGTCGGCCACGGCCAGGTCGTAGCGGTCCGGGCCGGCCCCCGGCTGAGCAGCCGGTCCACCCGGTCGGTGACCAGCTCGGCCCCGCTCAGCCCGACGGCCTCGATGTTGCCGCGGATCACCCGGGCGGCCCGCGCGTCCGCCTCCACGAGCAGCGCCCGCCGCGCGCCGCGGGAGAGCGCCTCCAGGCCCACCGCACCCGAGCCCGCGTACAGGTCGAGGACGCACGCCCCGTCCAGGGGACCGTGCAGCGCCACGAGCGTGCCGAACAGCCCTTCCCGGGCCCGGTCGCTGGTCGGCCGGGTGAGCCGGCCCGCCGGGACGGCCAGCCGGCGGCCCCCCGCCGTTCCGGCGATGACCCGGGTCACCCCGCCAGCCCCGGCGTCCGGATCACGCCTTCTCCAGGAACTTGGCCTGTTCCTCGTCCAGCAGCACCCGGATCGCGCTGATCAGGGCGGGGTGGCCGGCCAGCTGGGGATCGGCGTCCACCAGCGCCTGGGCCTCCGCCCGGGCCTGCACGATCAGATCCTCGTCCCGCAGCAGGGTCAGCATCTTCAGGCCGGACTTGCGGCCCGCCTGCGCGGCGCCGAGCACGTTCCCCTCCCGGCGCTGCTCGAGGTCGAGCCGGGACAGCGCGAACCCGTCCACGGTGGCCGCGACCGCTTCCAGGCGCTCACGCGCGGGGCTGCCCGGGGGTGAGTCCGTGACCAGCAGGCACAGCCCGGGCTTGCCGCCCCGGCCGACCCGGCCGCGCAGCTGGTGCAGCTGGGACACGCCGAACCGGTCCGCGTCCATGATCACCATGATGGTCGCGTTGGGCACGTCCACGCCGACCTCCACGACCGTGGTCGCCACCAGCACGTCCACGGAGCCGTCGGCGAAGGCACGCATCGCCGCATCCTTGTCCTCGGCGGGCATCCGCCCGTGCAGCATGCGCATCCGCAGCCCGGCCAGCGGGCCCTCAGCCAGCTCGGCCATCAGGTCCACGACCGACCGCGGCGGCCGCTCAGCGTCCTCCTCGTAGAGCTCGTACTCACCGTCGGTGTCGTCGTCCAGGCGGCCGCCGGCCGGGCCCACCCCCTCGCCCGGCCCGGTCGCGTCCGGCTCCCCCGCGGCCGGGTCTGCCTGCCTCTCGCCGTCCTCGGCGCCGATGCGCGGGCAGACCACGTAGGCCTGGCCGCCGCCCGCCACCTCCTCGCGCAGCCGCTCCCAGGTCCGCGCGAGGTAGTGCGGCTTGTCCGCGGCGGGTACCACGTGCGTGGTGATCGGAGCCCGCCCGGCGGGCAGCTCGGTCAGCGTGGACACGTCCAGGTCGCCGTAGACGGTCATGGCCACCGTGCGCGGGATCGGCGTGGCCGTCATGACCAGCACGTGCGGGCGGCTGCCCCGGGCCCTCTCGCGCAGCGCGTCCCGCTGCTGGACCCCGAACCGGTGCTGCTCATCGATCACCGCCAGGCCCAGATCAGCAAAAACGATCTGATCGTCGAGCCGTACCCGGTGATACAGCAGGGTGTGGGTGCCGATCACGATCCCCGCCGCCCCCGAGGCCACCTCGTCCAGGGCGGCCCGGCGCGCTTTGGCCCCCTGCGATCCCGTGAGCAGGGCCACGCGGGTGGCATGGTCCGCGCCGTCGAGCTCGCCGGCCCGGGCGAGCGGGCCGAGCAGTTGCGTTATGGATCGGTAGTGCTGCTGGGCCAGGACCTCGGTGGGCGCAAGCAGGGCGGCCTGCCCGCCGTCGTCGATGACCTGGAGCATGGCCCGGACCGCCACCAGGGTCTTGCCGGAGCCCACCTCGCCCTGCAGCAGCCGGTGCATCGGGTGCTCGCGGCACAGCGCGGTGGTGATCTCCTCGCCGGCCGCGAGCTGGCCTTTGGTCAGCGCGAACGGCAGCCGGGCGTCGAACGCCTCGAGCAGGCCGCCACGCCGCGGGATGCGGGCGGTGGCCGGCAGCGTGTCCTCGGCCCGGCGCCGCTGGGCCAGCACGGCCTGGAGCACGAACGCCTCGTCCCACTTGAGCCGGAGCCGGGCCGGCTCGATCTCCGCGTACTCCACCGGGCGGTGGATGCCGTGCCAGGCGGCCAGCTGGCTCTGCAGCCCGTACCGGGTGCGGACCTCGGCGGGCAGCGGGTCGTCAGCGATGTCGAGGGTGTCCAGCACGGTCCCGATGGCCTTGGCGATCTTCCAGGACGCCATCTCCCGGCTGGCCGGGTACACCGGGATGATCTGGGCCGCATGCTCGGCGGCCATCTCGGTGCCCGGGTCCGCCGTGCCCAGCAGCTCGCAGTCGGGGTGGATGAGCTGGCGCTTGCGCCCGTAGGAGGACACCTGGCCGGCGAACAGGCCGTGCAGCCCGGGCTTCATTTCTCGCTCCCGCCATGGCTGCCCGAAGAAGGCCAGGGTCAGCGTGCCGCGGCCGTCGGTGACGGTCACCTCGGTGAGCTTCGCGCGCCGGTTCTTCATCATCCGGCTGGTGACGGCGGAGATCTGGGCCAGCACCGTGACGTGCTCGCCGTCGCGCAGCGAGGCCAGGTCGGTCAGCTCGCCCCGCTGCTCGTAGCGGCGCGGGTAGTGCCGCAGCAGCTCGCCCACGGTGTGCACGTCCAGCGCGCGGGCCAGGACCTTGGCCGTCTTCGGGCCGAACTCCCGGTCGAGCGGGTCATCAAGCCTCGCCATGGCCTCACAGGATAGGGTGCGGTACCGACGAGAACGCCCGGCCACGCGGGCCAGCCCGCCGGCGCCGGCGCTGATTCGCGTTCGGGGCCGCTGGTCGGTTATCCTGAGCGCTGCCCGAGGGCACGGCTGCGGCGGAGCATCTCCGCCCGGAGAGCCTGGGCCCGGGCGCATCGGCCATCATCCGAGTTCTGCAAGGGAGCACCCCGTGTCTGCTGTCTGCGAGATCTGCGGCAAGGGGCCGGGATTCGGCAACAACGTCTCCCACTCCCACCGCCGCACCCCGCGCCGCTGGAACCCGAACATCCAGATCATCCGGGCCACCGCGGGCGGAACCCGCCGGCGTATACGGGTCTGCACGTCCTGCATCAAGGCCGGCAAGGTCACCCGCTAACCGGCAGCCGCTGCTGCCCCGGGCATGCACCAGCCGCCGCCCGGTACCCCGGTCAGGGGACGCTGAACGCGCAGGGCGCACCGTCCAGCGTGCAGCCGGAGGGCGGGGCCGGCTGGCCATCCACGATGACCATGAGCCGCACCGGGTCCGCGGAATCCCGCGTCTGACCGCCGGGCCAGATAACGCCGCGGGCCACCCCCCTACCGCCGCTGCCCGGCTCCCAGCGCGCGCCCTGGACACCGTCGATGCGGGCCCCGGGGTAGCCGAAGGCCAGGCTCCAGGCGCGGGCTCCCATCCCGCCCAGGCCGCTGATCGTGATCTGGTCGGCGAAGCCCCCCGACCACTGCTCCACCTGCTGGTACGTGATGCTGACCGGCTGGCTGCTCACGCTGGGCTGCGGCGCGCCACTCCCCCCGCCCCCGCTCGCGGAGGCGGTCCCCCCGGGCCGGAGCGCCCGGGCCGGGCCGGAGGCGGCCGGGTCGCTGGGCGTGATGGGCACGCCAGGACGGGCCGAGGCCAGCGTGCCGGCGTGCGGCTGCTGGACATGGCAGTCCCCGGAGGAGCACTGGTTACCCGGGATGGGGGCGCTGAAGTGCAGCACGGTCCGGGACATGTTGGCGGCCAGGAACGCGGCCACGACCACGCCCAGGGCGGCCGCGAACGTGGGGGTGACCACGAGCCTGCGCAGCGCCGGGCTGATTCGCTTCCGGCCCGCACGCTCCCGGCCCGCACGCTCCCGGCCCGCACGCTCCCGGGCCGGACGCTCCCGGGGCGGCTCCCGGGGCGGCGGCTCTTCACCCGGCGCCGGGCCGTCCGCCCCCCGCCTCCCATGGGCCGCCTCGGACCGCGCCCGGGACGCCGCGGACGGCGCCCGGTGCCGAGGCGCTGCTCTCCTGCCCGGTGATCGCATTGGGGGGTTTATACCTACGAAAAGGGCGGGCTAACTATAGTGACACGCTTGTAATTTGATGGATACAGGGAGCGACGGTTGGTCGGGCCTCAAAAATGGTTCCATCCGGACAACCTCTCAGAGCGCCGCGAATCTACCCATACTCCCTCGCCCCCCCGGACCTGCCCCAGCACCGACCAGCGCCCGGTCAGCGCAGTCTCCGGCGGGAACGTCGCCACCAGGGCGTGGTCCTCGCCGCCGTGCAGCACCCAGCCCAGCGGGTCCTGATCACCTAGTGCATCTGCCGCCGACCGCAAAGCGTTACTGATGGGCAGCGGGGCGGAGGCCACGTCGATGCGGACCCCACTCTGCCCGGCCAGGTGCCCCAGATCCTGGACCAGGCCGTCGCTGACGTCGATCATCGATGTCGCCCCCAGCCGCGCCGCCTCCGGCCCCGCGGCGTAGTCCGGATGCGGCCAGCGGTGCGCGGCCACCAGCCCAGCGGGCTCGGTCAGCCCGGCCCGGAGCAGGGCCAGCCCGGCCGCGGAGTGCCCGAGCACGCCCGCCACGGCCACCAGGTCCCCGGGACGGGCCCCGGAGCGGGTGACGGGAGCCCGCCCCGCCAGGTCACCCAGCGCGGTCACGGCCAGCATGATCAGGGGCGCGCCCGAGAGGTCCCCGCCGGCCACGGCCGCGCCGACCCGGGAGCATTCCTCGGCCAGGCCGGCCGCCATGCCCTCGGCCCACGCCACCGGCAGGTCCCCGGGCGCCGCCAGGCCCACCAGGAGGGCGGTCGGCACCGCGCCCATGGCCGCGATGTCCGCGAGGTTCTGCGCCGCCGCCTTGCCGCCGATTTCCCGGGCCGATGACCAGTCGCGGCGGAAGTGCCGGTCCTCGATCAGCAGGTCGGTGCTGGCCACCACGCGGCCGTCCGGGGCGGCGAGGACCGCCGCGTCGTCGCCGATGCCCAGGAGCGTGGCCGTGGCCGCCGGAAAACGGGCGGCCAGCACCGCGATTAGCCCGAATTCGCCCAGGTCAGAGACGGTGATGGGGCCCTCCCGGCGGCCGTCCGTGGATTTAGGGTAGCGTGGCCCTTCCGGCCGAAGGCAATGAGGCCCCCCGGGGAGGACGCATGGTCCAGGCATACATCCTCGTGCAGACCGAGGTGGGAAAGGCCGCCGAGGTCGCGCGCCGCATTGGCGACATCAAGGGGGTGACCCTGGCCGAGGACGTCACCGGGCCCTACGACGTGATCGTCCGGGCCGAAGCGGAGAACGTCGACGACCTCGGGAAGCTCGTGGTCGCCCAGATCCAGGGCGTGTCCGGCATCACCAGGACCCTGACCTGCCCCATCGTGCACATCTAGCCTCCGCCTCTGGCCGCTCCGCTCAGGACCTGACCCCCCGGTGGCGCCTGCCCGCGCAATCCACGCGATATCCCCCGGATGACCAGGGAGACGCGGGGTACAGGGGGTGCAGCGAGGACTGGAGGATCAGGATGTTCGAGGCGGCCGATATCCGGGAATGGCGCGGCCATAGCGTGGTGGACGACGCTGGCCACAAGATCGGCACGCTCGAGTCCGTGTACGTGGACACCGGCACCGACCAGCCCGCGTTCGCCACGATCACGGTCGGCCTGCCGACTCGGCGCCGACTGGTGTTCGTGCCCCTCGACGCGTCCACCGTCGGTCCGGGCTACCTCAAGGTCAACCACTCGCGCAGCCAGGTGAAGGGCGCGCCGTCCATCGACCCCGACGGGGAACTGCCAGCCGAGGACGAGGAAGCGGTCTTCAAGCACTACAACCTCGAATACCAGCCCGGGGTGAGCGGCGAGCGCCGCCTGGCCCGCCGCTGACCAGCGAGATCGGAGTTATCAGATGGTGCTGTTCTTGCTGCTGGTCATCGCGGCCATCGCCCTGGGCATAGTCGGCGTGGTCGTGAAGGGCCTGTTCTACCTGCTGATCATCGGCATCGTGGTCATCCTCGTGGACCTCGTCCTGGTCGGCGTGCGGCTGGGCCGCCGGCGGCGCGTGACCCGGTAGACCCGGACCCGGAACCCCGGTCTCAGCGGATCTGCGCGGCCAGTTCCGCGGTGCGCGGGCCCACCCCGAGGCTGAGCGCATTCTGCAGGTCGGTCGGGGTGTCCACGTCGGAGCGGAGGCTAGGCACATCGGCCAGCACGATCTCGGCGGCCCCGCCCTTGCGGTAGCGCGCCGCCGAACCCGGACCGAAACGCGGCTGGAACGCGGCCCCGGGCCGGGCCGCGTACAGCGTGGTGCCACTGCCCTCCGCGTCGGAGACGAACGCCTCCGGCCACTGCGCCGCCGCCCGGAGCCCCCGGCCGAGTTCCGCGGGCCGCAGCGCGGGCAGGTCAGCGGCCAGCGCCGCCGTGCCGCAGTCCGGCCGGGCGGCGGCGGCCACGGCCGCGCCGTGCGCGAGGGCCGGGTTGAGCCCGGCGTCCGGCTCGTCGGCCACCACCTGCGCGCCGAGGGCGCCCAGGGTGCTGGCCGCGGCCGGGTCGTCCGTCACCACGACGACCGCGGCCACCGCGGGACAGGCCGCGGCCGCCCGGACCGTGTCCGCCGCCATGGCCAGCGCCAGTTCCGACCGGGCCGGGCCGACCAGGCCGGCCAGCCGCGATTTGGCGAGGGCAAGTACCTTGACGGGGATCACCACCGACCAGGTAAGCGGCATCTCGGTCACACCGGCGACCATACTGTGCTCAGCCGGGTGCGTGATCAGGCGTCCGGGCCGCGCTTGCCCGGGCCGTGCTGGCTCCGGTGGCTTGCCTCGACAGGGCACTGGGCGGAACGGAAGACTGATTGCGATGACGAGCAGCCTGATAAGGGCGGGAGATTCCCGATGAGCGGGCCGGACCGATGAGCGGGTGGCGACGATGAGCAGGCGGCAGGGCCGGCGTTACTCCCAGGCGTGGCGGAACGGCACCAAGGTCGTGCTCCCCCCGCTGATCAAGTCGGTGATGAAGCGGGACTGGGAGGGCTACCAGCATTTCCCGCGCGAGGGCGGCATGCTGGTCGCGTCCAACCACCTGTCATACGCGGACTGGCCCGCGATGTCGCTGTTCGTGCACGAGGCCGGGCGCTACCCGGCGTTCATGATCAAGTCGTCGGCGTTCGACGTGAAGCTGATCGGGCCGTTCCTGCGGGTCCTCGGCCAGCTGCCGGTACGCCGCGGGGAAGCCGACGCCGCGAACGTGCTGAGGGTCGCCGAGCAGGCCCTGACCGATGGCGAGTGCGTGATCATCTACCCGGAGGGCACGGCCACCCGGGACCCGGACCAGTGGCCGATGGTGGCCAAGACCGGAGTGGCCCGGCTGGCCCTGGCCACCGGGGTCCCGGTGATCCCGGTCGCCCAGTGGGGCGCGCAGGACATCCTCCCCTACGGCGAGGTCACGCCGCACGCGGTGCCGCGCAAGCTGGTCCGGATGCTGGCCGGCCCGCCCGTGAACCTGAGCGAGTATGAGGGGAAGCCCCTGACCCGGGACGTCCTGCGCGGGGCCACGAACGCCATCATGGGCGACATCGCGGACCTGCTGGCCGAGCTCCGCGGCGGGCAGCCGCCCGCCGCCCCGTACCACCCGGCCGTGGCCCGCCGCGCCGCGCGCGAGGCGGCCCGGGAACAGGCCACGCCCGCAGGGCAGGGTCCGGCCACGCCGCCGGCACCTGGCGATGACCCCCGCGAGGCGACGCCGACGTGAGGGCCGCGGTCATGGGCGCCGGCATGTGGGGCACCACGTTCGCCCAGGTGCTGTGCGACGCGGGCACCCCGGTCACGCTCTGGGGCCGCCGGCCCGACCTGGTCGCGACCATCAACTCGCGGCACGAGAACCCGGACTATCTCCCGGGCATCAGGCTGCCGGCGGAGCTGGCCGCCAGCGCCGACGCGGCCCGCGTGCTCGACCGGGCGGATCTGGTCGTGCTGGCCGTGCCCGCGCAGACCTTGCGCCACCATCTGGGTGCCTGGCGGGATCTGTTTCCCCCGGGCGTGGCCTTCGTCAGCCTGATGAAGGGGATCGAGCACGGCACGCATGAGCGGATGAGCCAGGTGATCGCGGACGTCACCGGGGCCGGCCCGGACCGGATCGCGGTCATCAGCGGGCCGAACCTGGCCCGCGAGATAGCCGAGCGCCAGCACGCCGCGACCGTCGTCGCCTGCGCGGACGACACGCTGTCCAAGCGGCTCCAGCAGGACTGCCACACCGCGTACTTCCGGCCGTACACCAACCCGGACGTGACCGGCTGCGAGCTGGGCGGCGCGGTCAAGAACGTGATCGCGCTCGGGGTCGGGATCGCGGTCGGCATGGGCTGCGGCGACAACACCCGGGCCACCCTGATCACCCGCGGGCTGGCCGAGATCACCCGCCTCGGCGCGGCGCTCGGCGCCGACCAGCACACGTTCGCCGGCCTGGCCGGGCTCGGGGACCTGGTCGCCACCTGCAGTTCCCCGCTGTCGCGCAACCGGACGTTCGGCGAGATGCTGGGCCGGGGCATGGCGGTGGCCGACGTGGCCGCGGTCACCACCCAGGTCGCGGAGGGCGCCAAGTCGGCCGAGCCGATCCTGGAACTGGCCCGCAGCCGGGCGGTGGAGATGCCCATCACCGAGGTGGTGGTGGGCGTGATGCACGGCCGGGTCACCCTGGAGCAGGCCGCGATGCTGCTCACCTCGCGCTCGGCCAAACCGGAGCGTTATGGCGTCTGACCAGCCGCCCGGCGAGAACACCCGCGCGGTGCACCTGCCGTCCGCGCCGGTCCCGGCGCAGCAGCCGCTCGGCACGCCGGTCTACCGGACCGCGGCCTTCGCGTTCTCCTCCAGCGCCGAGTACGCGGCGCTGCTGAACGGCGAGACCGCGGGGTACAGCTACAGCCGGATCGACAACCCCACCGCGGACGCGTTCGCCATCGCGGTCGCCGCCCTGGAGGGCGAGCGCCTGCCCGGGCCGACCGCGGCCCAGGGCTTCGCGTCCGGGATGGCCGCGATCAGCACGGTGTTCTGGACCTTCACCGCGGCCGGCGCGCACGTGATCGCGCCGGCCGCGGTGTACGGGGGGACCTACGGGTTCCTGCGGCACGTGGCCGCCCGGTTCGGGGTGCAGACCGATTTCGTGGACGTGACCGACCTGGATCAGGTGCGCGCGGCGCTGCGGCCGGAGACCAGGATCGTGTACGCGGAGACGGTGGCCAACCCGACGACCGCCGTGGCCGACCTGCCCGCCCTGGCTGAGATCGCACACCGCCAGGGAGCGCTGCTGGTGGTGGACTCCACCCTGGCGCCCCCGGTGGTCTGCCGGCCCCTGGAACACGGCGCCGACCTGGTGCTGCATTCGGCGACCAAGTACCTCGGCGGCCACTCGGACACCACCGGCGGGGTGGTGTCCGGGGCGCCCGGCCTGATCAGCCAGATCCGCGCGGTGCGGATCGACACCGGCGGCGCCCTGGCCCCCGACGAGGCGTTCCTGCTCCGCCGCGGGCTGGAGACGCTGCCCCTGCGGGTGCGCCGCCAGTGCTCCACCGCGATGCTGTTCGCGGCCGCGGTGGCCCGGCACCCCGCGGTCCGCGGCGTGGACTACCCGGGCCTGCCCGGTCATCCAGGGCACCAGACCGCGATCCGGCTGTTCGACGCGGGGCCGGACGGCACCCGGTTCGGCGCGATCGTCACGGTGACCCCGCATGGCGGCCGGCAGGCCGGGTACGAACTCGCGGACCGGCTGCGGGTCGGCCAGGTCGCCACGTCGCTGGGAGGCACGCACACCGTGGTCAGCCACGTGGCGTCCACCACGCATCGGCAATTCGATGACGCCGCCCTGGCCGCCGCCGGGATGGATCCCGGGGCGGTACGGTTCTCGATCGGCCTGGAAGACAGCGAGGACCTGATCGCGGACGTGCATCAGGCCCTCGACGCGCTAGCCGGACGGGGAAACGGGGCCCCCCACGGGACCGCGGGGGGGCAGGATGGTCCGGGCAGGCTCATGGGACCACGGAGCTGACTGAACCACGGGGCTGACTGAACCACGGGGCTGACTGGGACCACGAGGCCTGGCGGGACCACGGGCCTGGGCGGGATCACAGGGCAGGGCAGCAGAGAGGAGCGGGCGTGAACCAGGAACGCAAGATCCGCGTCGCGGTCGTGTTCGGCGGCCGGGGCCCGGAGCACGCGATCTCGTGCGCGAGCGGCGGGACGGTGCTGGCCTGCATCGACCGGAACCGCTACGACGTCGTGCCGATCGGCATCCTGCCCGACGGCCGATGGGTACTGACCGCGGACGAGCCCGGCCGGCTGGCCATCACCGGCGGGCAGCTTCCCTCGGTCGAGGCGGTCGCCGGGGGGCAGGTGCTGCCGTGGACCGCCGGCGGCCCCCATCAGCAACCCGGCGCGCTGACCACCGCCGAGCCCGGGGCCATCCCCCGCGAGCTGGGCGAGGTGGACGTGGTCCTGCCCATGCTGCACGGCCCGTTCGGTGAGGACGGCACCATGCAGGGCCTGCTGGAGATGGCGGGCCTGCGCTACGTCGGCGCGGGCGTGCTGGCCAGCGCGGTCAGCATGGACAAGGAATACATGAAGCTGATCTTCAGGGCGAAGGGGCTGCCGGTGGGCCCGTTCGTCGTGGTCCGCGACCGGGACTGGCCCGAGGGGGACGGCGGGTCCGCCGCGGTGGCCACGCGCCCGGCCGCCGAGACGGAGCGCAAGCGGGTGCTGGACGCGATCGGCGAGCTGGGCTGGCCGGTGTTCGTCAAGCCGGCCCGGGGCGGCTCCAGCATCGGCACGTCCCGGGCGGATGACCCGGCCGGGCTGAACCGGGCGATCGAGACCGCGCGGCGCTACGACCGCAAGATCCTGGTGGAGCAGGCCATCACCGGCCGGGAGATCGAGTGCGCCGTGCTGGAAGGGCTGGACGGCGCGCCCCCGGACACCAGCATGCCCGGGCAGCTGATGGTGGACGGCGGCGAGGCGTTCTTCGATTTCGAGGCGAAGTACCTGGACGACGCGAACGGGATGGCGATCCCGGCCCCGATCCCCGCCGAGCACCTGGAGGAGGTGCGGCGCCTGGCCGCCGCCGCGTTCGAGGCGGTATCCGGCGAGGGGCTGGCCCGGGTGGACTTCTTCTATACGCCGGACGGCGAGATCCTGCTCAACGAGATCAACACGATGCCCGGGATGACCGCCGCCTCGTACTTTCCCAAAATGTGGGCGGCGAGCGGGTTCTCGTTGCGGGAACTTATTGATCGTCTGATCACCACGGCGCTCAGTAAGCCGCCGGGGCTGCGGTAGCGGACGCGGCGCCCGCACCGGAAGCTCCCGGCACCCGCACGCCACCCGGGCTACCTCGGACATGATCATGGGATTGGTCCCGCCAGAGCGGTACCAATCCCATGATCATGAACTCACGCCGGATTAGCGCTTCTTCGCGGCGGCGACCTTCTTCTCGCCGTTCACGACGGCCTTGAAGTCCGCGCCCGCACGGAACTTGGGCACCGACGACTTGGCCACCTTGATGGTCGCGCCGGTGGCCGGGTTACGGGCGGTGCGAGCCGGGCGGACGGCCTTTTCAAAGACACCGAACCCGGTGATCGCGACCTTGTCGCCCTTGGCCACCGTGCTCTGAATGGTGTCTAGCACCGCATTTACGGCCTCAGTCGCGGTCTTCTTGTCCCCCAGCCGGCCGGAGATCGCATCGATCAGGTCACGCTTGTTCATGAATCACTCCTGCGGTTCCCCCACGGGAGGTCGCGCGGACAGGGAGCCGTAGCCGCGACCTCTGACCTGCTTGAAATTAGGCGATCCAGCGCGCCGGCACAATCACCCCAGCGTAAAATCCCGGCGTGTCGGCCTCTGGAAGCCCGAATTTCCTGTCCTGCGGGGGCTTTCAGGCCACCGCGTCGGCTGTGGGCAGCCAGTGCGGCCGGTGCTCCTCGAAACTGGTGATCTCATCTGCATAACGCAGGGTGAGCGAGATATCGTCCAGTCCCTCCATGAGGCGCCACCGCGTGTAGTCGTCGATATCGAATGGCGCACTCAGTTCCACGGGGCCGCCCGGGGCGGCCACGCGCACTTCACGGGCGACCAGATCCACGGTCACCTCGGTGTCCGGGGTTACCTCGAGGGCGTCCTGCAATGATTCCGCAAATTGCGGAGAAACCGGAACCGGGAGTAGTCCGGCTTTTGTCGCGTTATTGCGGAAGATGTCACCAAAGCGCGCGGAAATGACGGCCCGGAATCCGTAATCGCTCAGTGCCCAGACCGCGTGCTCGCGGGATGATCCGATCCCGAAATCGGGACCGGCCACGAGCACCGTCGCGCCGTCCGCGACGGGCTGGTTGAGGATGAATCCGGGATCCGCCCGCCAGGCGGCGAACAGGCCGTCGGCGAATCCGATGCGGCTGACCCGCTTCAGGTACTCGGCCGGGATGATCTGGTCGGTGTCGACGTTGCTCCGGCGCAGCGGGATCGCGCGGCCGGTGTGCGTGGTGAATGGCTCCATGGTCGGTGTTCCCTCCCGGTCAGAGGTTGGCCGGGGCGGTGAGGCGCCCGGTGACGGCGGTGGCCGCGGCCACCTGCGGGGACACCAGGTGGGTGCGGGAACCCTTGCCCTGGCGGCCTTCGAAGTTGCGGTTCGAGGTGGACGCGCTGCGCTCACCCGGTGCCATCGTGTCCGGGTTCATGCCCAGGCACATGGAGCAGCCCGCGGAGCGCCACTGCGCGCCCGCCGCGGTGAAGACCTCGTCCAGGCCCTCCCGCTCGGCCGCCGCCTTGACGTCCATCGAGCCGGGCACGACCAGCATCCGCACCCCGTCGGCGACCTTCTTGCCCCGCAGCACGTCGGCCGCGGCCCGCAGGTCCTCGAGCCGGCCGTTCGTGCACGAGCCGACGAACACCGTGTTCACCTGGATGTCGGTGAGCGGCGTGCCGGCGGTGAGCCCCATGTAGGTCAGCGCGCGCAGCGCCGTGGCCCGGTCCCCCGCGTCGTCCATCGTGTCCGGGTCGGGCACCGACGACGTGAGCGGCGCGGCCTGGCCGGGGTTGGTGCCCCAGGTCACGAACGGCGTGAGGGCGGCCGCGTCCAGCGTGACCTCCCGGTCGAACGAGGCGTCGGCGTCGGTCGGCAGCGACCGCCAGTAGTCCAGGGCCGCCTCCCAGTCCGCGCCGCGCGGCGCGTGCGGGCGGCCCTCCAGGTAGCTGAACGTGGTGTCGTCCGGGGCGATCAGCCCGGCCCGGGCACCCGCCTCGATCGACATGTTGCAGACGGTCAGCCGCCCGGCCATGGACAGGTTCCGCAGGGCCTCGCCGCGGTACTCGATGACGTGGCCGACCCCGCCGCCGGTGCCGATCTTGGCGATCACGGCCAGGATCAGGTCCTTGGCCGTCACCCCGTAGGGCAGGTCGCCGGTCACGTTCACCGCCATCTGGGCCGGGGGCTGCTGCGGCAGGGTCTGGGTGGCCAGCACGTGCTCGACCTCGTAGGTGCCGATGCCGAACGCGAGCGCGCCGAGGGCACCGTGGGTGCTGGTGTGCGAGTCACCGCAGACGATCGTCATGCCGGGCTGGGTCAGCCCCTGCTGCGGGCTGATCACGTGCACGATGCCCTGCCCGGCGTCGCCCATCGGGAAGAGCTGGATGCCGAACTCGGCACAGTTCTTGCGCAGGGTCTCGACCTGGACCCGGGAGACCGGGTCGGTGACCGGGCTGCCCGGGCCGACCAGCGGCAGTCCCGGGCCGGATACCCCCAGCGTCGGGACGTTGTGGTCCTCGGTGGCGACGGTCAGGTCGGGGCGGCGCACGCCGCGTCCCGCCAGCCGGAGGCCGTCGAAGGCCTGCGCGCTGGTGACCTCGTGGACCAGGTGGAGATCGATGTACAGCAGGTCGGGCTCACCGTCGGCGCGGTGCACGACGTGCGAATCCCAGATCTTCTGCGCGAGCGTACGTCCCATGCGATGAACCCCTTTCAGCGGGCGCCTCGTCGCGATCCGTCTAGCTGGGCCCCTGATAGTCCGGCGGTCAGCTGACACTCCGGGTGCTACTCCGGGAGCCCGATCTCCGATTTGCGTCTCGCATTCCGAGACGGCAATATCGGACCATGGACAACTCTAGCGGAGTCGGCGTGCTGGACAAGACAGCGGCCGTGCTCGGCGCCCTCGAATCGGGCCCGGCCTCGCTGGCCGAGCTGGTCCAGGTCACTGGCCTGGCCCGGCCGACCGCGCACCGGATCGCGGTGGCCCTGGAACGCCACCGGCTGCTAGCCCGGGACGGGCAGGGCCGGTTCATCCTGGGCCCCCGGATCGCCGAGCTGGCCACCGCCGCGGGCGAGGACCGGATGCTGGCCGTGGCCCAGCCGGTCCTTATCGCGCTGCGCGATCTCACCGGGGAAAGCGCGCAGCTCTACCGGCGCCAGGCGGACAGCCGGATCTGCGTGGCCGCCGCGGAGCGGGCCACCGGGCTGCGCGACACCGTGCCGGTCGGCACGGCGCTGCCCATGTCCGCCGGGTCGGCCGCCCAGGTGCTGCTGGCCTGGGAGGAGCCCGAGCGGCTGCACCGGGGGCTGCGCGGGGCCCGGTTCAGCGCCGCGTCCCTGGCCCAGGTGCGCCGGCGGGGCTGGGCCGCCAGCGTGGCCGAGCGGGAGGCCGGGGTAGCCTCGGTTTCCGCTCCGGTGCGGGGCCAGGGCGGCAAGGTCATCGCGGCCGTGTCGGTGTCCGGGCCCATCGAGCGGCTGGGCCGCTCCCCAGGCCGGCTGCACGCCAACGCCGTGGTCACCGCGGGCGACCGCATCAGCGCCGCCCTCCGCCGCGCCAGCTAACCCCGGAGCGCAGCAAGCCCCACGGCCGGCTGGCGCAACCTGAGCACACCAGCATCGTTGATCACATTGATCATGTGCCCGCGCCGACATTTCACGCCGACCGTGCGCTTTTTACGGCAATATTTGCCCGTTTGGCGCACGATGGGCGTGAAACGTGGGCGGGCGGGGTTAGTGGGGCCAGGGTGACGAGCCGGCGCCAGCAGCTCTCCGCGAGCCGGGACCATTGCGCCGCCGTGCCCCGGCCACCTACTGCGCCGCCCGGCCACCTACTGCGCCGCCGTGCCCCGGCCACCTACTGCGCCGCCCGGCCACCTACTGCGCCGCCGTGCCCCGTCTACCTACTGCGCCGCCGTGCCCCGGCCACCTACTGCGCCGCCCGGCCTCTGATGCGCCGCTCGCCGCCCCAGCGGCGCCGCTTTCCCGCCCCGGGACAGGTCGTCACTCCCAGGCACTCCGGCTGAGTGGGGCCGCACGCGGCGCCACTGTCCCCCGGGCGGGGGAGACCGGGGGTGGGGTTTTCGGCGATACTGGAGTCGAAGAGTGATCTTGTGCGATCATGCCCGCAGGTCCCCCGTGCGGCGGGACGGTGGCCTCTGACCGCCGAGTCGCATGCGGACGAGGCTACTTCCCGGCCACGCCCCTGACATCGTGAGGTCGCGTCCATGAAGGTAGCTGTCGTCAAGGAGTCAGCGCCCGGTGAGCGCCGGGTCGCGCTGGTCCCGGAAATGATCGCGCGGCTGCGCGGCGCCGGGCTCGAGGTGCTCGTGGAATCCGGGGCCGGGGACGGCGCGTGGTTCGCGGACAGCGCCTACGGGGAAGCTGGCGCGACCGTGGTCAGCCGCGAGGAACTGCTCGCCGACGCGGACCTGATCGTGACCGTGAGCAAGCCGGACGCGCAGATCCTGGACCGGCTCCGCCCGGGCCAGGCGATCCTGGGCCTGCTCAACCCGCTGGCCGACCCCGGCCTGGCCGCCACCCTGGCCTCGCGCGGGATCACCGCTATCAGCCTGGACGGGCTGCCCAGGACGCTGTCCAGGGCGCAGGGCATGGACGCGCTGAGCTCGCAGGCCAATGTGGCCGGCTATAAGGCAGCTCTCGTTGGGGCGGCCACGTTCGGCCGGTTCTTCCCCATGCTGACCACCGCGGCGGGCACGGCGCGGCCGGCCAAGGTGCTCATCCTGGGTACCGGGGTGGCCGGGCTGCAGGCGATCGGCACCGCGCGGCGGCTCGGCGCCGTGGTGTCTGCCTACGACGTGCGCCCGCAGACCAAGACCGAGGTGGAATCGCTCGGCGGCACCTTCATCGAGCTCACCTCGGTCCGGGACGCGGCGGGCCAGGGCGGCTACGCGCGGGCGCTGACCGACGAGGAACGCCAGGCCCAGCAGGCCGAGCTGGCCGGCCACATCGCCCGGCACGACGTGGTCATCACCACGGCCCAGGTGCCGGGGCGCAAGCCGCCGCTGCTGATCACCGAGGACGCGCTCAAGGCGATGACCGCGGGTTCGGTGGTGGTGGACATGGGCTCCGGCCCGCTCGGCGGCAATGTGGCTGGCTCCGTGCCCGACCAGACGATCGTCACCGGGAACGGGGTCACCGTCATCGGGGCCGGGAACCTGGCGGCCACCGTGCCCGGCGCCGCCTCCGCCTTCCTGGCCCGCAACATCAGCGCCCTGCTGCTGCACATGGTGGCCGACGGCGCGCTCGCCATTGACCCCTCCGACGAGATCCAGGCCGGGGTCGTCATCACTCATCACGGCGCCGTGATCCAGCCCGCGACCGCCGCCCTGCTCGCCGAAGCCAGCCACGGTGCTGACACGCCCGGAGGTGCAACCCCGTGACCACGGTTCTGCTCACTGACATAACGATCTTCGTGCTCGCCCTGCTGGTGGGCTTCGAGGTGATCAGCAAGGTTCCGGCCACCCTGCACACGCCGCTGATGTCGGCGGCGAACTCGATCCACGGCATCGTGCTGGCCGGCGCCATGCTGATCGCGGTGACCGCGCACGACGCGCTCGGGTACATCCTGGCCTTCGTGGCCGCCGCCTTCGCGGCGATGAACGTGGTCGGCGGCTACGTGGTCACCGGCCGGATGCTCAAGATGTTCCGCCGGTCGCGCACCCCGGTGCCGGCGGCAGACACCGCGGCCGCGGTCAGCGGCAACGGGCAGAACCCGGCTCCAGGCCAGCGGGGCGCCTCCTCATGAACGCCTTCGACTGGGTGACCCAGCTGCTCTATGTCGCGTCTGCGACCTGCTTCGTGCTCGGCCTGCACCTGATGAACTCCCCCGCCACGGCGCGGCGCGGCAACCAGGTGTCCACGGCGGGCATGGTCCTCGCCGTGGCGACCACCCTGGCCCTGGTCGCCCACGCGGGCACGGTCACCACCACCGGCTGGATCGTGATGATCGCTGGCGCGCTCCTCGGCGGCGGGGCGGGCCTGTACGCGGCGCGCACGGTCGAGATGACCGCTATGCCGCAGCTGGTCAGCATCTTCAACGCGGTGGGCGGCGGCGCGGCGGCACTGGTCGCGATCGACGACTATGTCCGGCTCGCGTCCGGCGGGGTAGCTGAGTCCACCACGATCACCACGATCCTGGACGTGCTGATCGGGGCCGTGACGTTCTCCGGGTCGATCATCGCCGCCGGCAAGCTGCAGGGGCTGATCGGCGGGGCGCCGATCACCTTTCCCGGCTCGCGGGCCGTCAACATCGCGGCCGCGGCCGTCGCGGCCGGCGGCGCGATCTACATGATCGCCACCCCGAGCGTCGCCGTGCTGATCGTCATCATCGTGGCCGCACTGACCTTCGGCGTGACCATGGTGCTGCCGATCGGCGGCGCGGACATGCCGGTGGTCATCTCGCTGCTGAACGCGTTCACCGGCACCGCGGTCGCGATGGCCGGCTTCGTCATCGGCAACTGGGCCCTGATCATCGCGGGGGCCCTGGTCGGCGCGTCGGGCGGCATCCTGACCAAGCTGATGGCCGACGCGATGAACCGCTCGATCCGCAACATCATCGTGGGCGGGTTCGGCACCGGCGACAGCGGCCCGGCGATCGAGGGGCCCGGCGGGGACGTGCGGTCCATCCAGGCCGACGACGCCGCCATCCAGCTCGCCTACGCCCAGAAGGTCATCATCGTGCCCGGCTACGGGCTGGCCGCCGCGCAGGCCCAGCACCAGGTGGCCGAGCTGGCCGCGGTGCTGGAGGAGCGCGGGGTGGAGGTCAGCTACGCCATCCACCCGGTCGCGGGCCGGATGCCCGGGCACATGAACGTCCTGCTGGCCGAGGCCAACGTGCCCTACCCCCAGCTCAAGGAGATGGAAGAGATCAACCCCGAGTTCCCGCGGACCGACGTGGCGCTGGTCATCGGGGCCAACGACGTGACCAACCCGGCCGCGCGGCGGCCCGGGAACCCCGTCTCCGGGATGCCCATCCTGGATGTGGACCACGCCAAGAGCATCATCGTGATCAAGCGGTCCATGGGGCACGGCTACGCGGGCATCGACAACGAGCTGTATGTGGACCCGAAGACCAGCATGTTCTTCTCCGACGCGAAGGGCGCACTGACCGAGCTGACCGCCGCGGTCAAGACGCTGGTCGGCTGATGAGCACTCTGGATGCGGATGTCACGGTCCCGGACATCCCCGGGGCAGACGGCCAGCCCAGCGAGCTGACCACCGGGCGGGTGGCCCGGGTCGGGGACATCGAGGTCCGGCGGCTGCTGCCGCTGCGGCACCGGCGCAGCGTGGGCGCCTGGTGCTTCGTGGACCACTACGGTCCCATGTCGGTGGACGGCGTGGCCGGGATGCAGGTGCCCCCGCACCCGCACATCGGGCTGCAGACCGTCACCTGGCTCCTGGACGGCAACGTGCTGCACCGGGACAGCCTGGGCAGCGAGCAAATGATCCGCCCCGGCCAGCTCAACCTGATGACCGCCGGGCGGGGCATCGCCCACGCGGAGGAATCACCGGCCGAGCACGATCCGCGCCTGCACGGGGTCCAGCTCTGGCTGGCCCTGCCCGCAGCGCAGCGGCAGGTGGCGCCCGCTTTCGAGCATCATGCCGAGCTGCCGTCGGCCGGGCTGGCCGGATTCGGGATCACCGTGTTCGCCGGCTCGCTAGCCGGTGCGCGGTCCCCGGCCACTGTCTTCTCCCCCGTGGTGGGGGCCCGGCTGCACGCCGGCCGGGACACCCGCGCCCGACTGGGCCTGGATCCAGGCTTCGAACACGTGATCTTCATGGTGGCCGGGACGGGGGAAGCCGCCGGGACGCGGGAAGCCGGGACGGGGGAAGCCGGGACGGGGGAAGCCGGGACGGGGGAAGCCGGGACGGGGGAAGCCGGGACGGTGCTGGCTCCAGGGAGCCTGCTGTACCTGCCGCCCGGGAGAGAACAGGTGACGCTGGCGGCCGCAGGCGGTGCCGACCTCTTCCTGCTCGGTGGGACGCCGCTGGACCAGCCGCTGGTCATGTGGTGGAACTTCGTGGGGACCACGCCCGAGGACATCATCGACGCGGCGCGCGACTGGAGCCAGGGCGACCGGTTCGGCCAGATCCCCGGCTACCACGGGAAACCCCTTCCCGCACCGTCACTCGATGCGGTCCGCCTGCGCCCGTTGAACCGCCCGTGAACCGCCCGCCGGGGTGCCCAGAGGATGAAGTTCCGCTGCGTAACCGCCCAAGTGGGTGAGAGTAGCCACCATTGGGTATTTGTACCTCCGGCAGCAGGACGCAGCGGGTGACGCGTTGGACGCCAGCCCTCCCCGACTGACTCTGCGAAGGAGGTGCGGCGCTGAACGAGAACCTGGGGCTGCCGCGCATTGTGGTGGGCGCAGACGGTTCATCGGCCTCACTCGCCGCGTTGCGCTGGGCAGTTCGCGAAACAGGATTGCGGGGAACAGCTCTGCACGTGGTGCGGGCCTGGGAGGACGCCGCGAAGCGAGTCGCACCGTATGCTTCGCACGCCTACCCCCAGGACCGCGCCGAAGATCTCCTGGACGCCAGCCAGCGGCTCGAGGCTGAGGTGACCGCCGCGGTCGGCTGCACGCCGCTGGACACGGTGACGGTGGAGATCGCGGAAGGACTGGCGGCGCGGGTGCTGCTCGACCACGCCGATGGCGCTGAGCTGCTGGTCCTGGGCAGCGCCGGCTGTGCGCCCGACGGCATCGGCCCGGTGGCCCGGGCGTGCCTGCGGCACGCGCCCTGCCCGGTCGTGGTGGTCAGCGTCGCGATGAGCGGCGTTCCGGTCCCGGCCTGACCCGCGGGGCCGGCCCGCTGGCCGCAGCCGGGCCGGCCCGGGACCGGGTGACCGGATGGACCCGGGCAGCTGTCAGCCCTTGACCGCGCCGGTGAACCCGCCCACCAGATGACGCTGGGCGAAGATGAAGCAGCCCAGCGCGGGCAGCATGGACAGCGCCGTGAAGGCCAGGATACTCGCCGTGTTCTGCGCGTACTGGGTCTGGAAGTTGGCCACGGCCAGCGGCAGGGTGAAGCGCCCCTGGCTGGTGAACACGAGCAGCGGGATCAGGTACTGGTTCCAGCTCTGCACGAAGGCCAGCACGGCGACCGTGACCAGCGCGGGCCGGGACAGGGGCAGCAGGATGCGCAGGAAGAACCCGATCCGGGTCGCCCCGTCCACCACGGCGGCGTCCTCCAGTTCACCGGGGATCTCACGCATGAACGGGCGGAGGATCACGATCGTGATCGGCAGCCCGAACGCGGCTTCCGGGAGGGCCACGCCGAGCGGGTTGTCGAGCAGGCCGAGCTTGTCCAGCATCAGGTACAGCGGCAGCGCCGCCGCGTTGAGCGGGAACAGCAGCCCGACCGCGAACAGCAGGAATAGGCCCTCCCGGCCCCGGAACGCGTAGCGCGACAGGGCGAACGCGGCCATCGCCCCGAGCACGACGACCAGGACGGTGGCGATCGCCGCGATCACCGCGCTGTTCTCCAGCGGCTGCCAGAACGCCGCTGAGGTGAGCATCTGCGCGTAGTTATGCGTGGCCCAGGGATGCGGCAGGGCGGTCGCGGAGCTGTTGATCTGCGCGTTGGTCTTGAAGCCATCCACGAACACGAACAGCAGCGGGACGACCGTCACCCCCACCAGGACCAGGGCGGCCAGGTAGGTGACCGGGGTGAGCGGCGAGATTCGCAGCCGCCCCCGGCGGGGCTGCGGCCCGGGGCCGGGCCGGGCCGGGGCGGCCTGCAGGATCGTGGACACGTCGCTCACCCCACCGCGCGGGTCAGGGCGCCGCGGGTGTCCCGGCGCAGCACGAAGCGCTGGTACAGCAGCGCGAAGATGAAGCAGATCAGGAAGATGATCACGGCCACCGCGCTGCCGTAGCCGAACTCGTAGCTCTGGAAGCCGTGCTGGACCAGGTAGGTGACCATGGTGCTGGACGCGTTGGCCGGGCCCCCTCCGGTCATGATCCAGACCTGGTCGAAGACCTGGAGCGAGCCCACGACCGACAGGAACAGCCAGATCCTGATCGTCGGGCCGAGTAGCGGCAGCGTGATGCGCCATGTGGCCTGCCAGCCACTCGCCCCGTCCAGGGCAGCCGCCTCACGCAGCTCGCCGGGGATGCCCTGCAGCCCGGCCAGCATCAAGATCATCGCGAAGCCGAAGAACTGCCAGGTGAGCACCACGATCATGGTGTAGATGACCAGATGCAGGTTGGCCAGCCAGAGCTGGATGAGGCCGCCCAGGCCGACCAGCTTCATGGCCTGGTCCACGAACCCGCCGGGTTGGAGCAGCAGCAGCCACATCACGGCCGTGGTCGCGTAGGGCAGCACGAACGGCGCGAACGCGAGCGTGCGCAGGAACGCCCGCCCCCGGATCCGGCGGTTCAGGAGCAGGGCCATCCCGAGGCCCAGCGGAAGCTGGATGAGGATCGACGCGACGACGATGATCACGTTGTGCACGAACGATTCGCGGAACACCGGATCGGACAGCACGAGCCGGTAGTTGTGCAGGCCAGCGAACGGGCCCAGCGAGCCGAAGCCGGTCCATTTGTGCATCCCGTCCCACGCCGCCAGGATGATCGGCAGCAGCACGAAGCCGGTGAACAGCAGCAGGGCCGGGGCCAGCAGCACCACCAGCTCGGTCCGCCGGCGCAGCCGGGGCCGGGACCGCCGGGGCGCGCCGGGGACGGGTGGGGCGGGCACTGGCTCGGCCCGGGGGATGTCAAGGTCTTTGTCGCCTGCGACGGCCATCAGAACCTCCCTCGTGCGGCGGGGCCACAGTCCGGCGGCAGCCCGGGGCCGGGCTCCGGCTGCGGCCGAGACGGCTACCGCGGCCGGAGCCCGCTCCCGCTTACTGGTTCTTGGCCTGGCTCACCGTCGTGATGATGGACTGCGGGCTGCCCTGCCCGGCGAAGTAGGTCGCGATCGCGGCGTCCAGGGCCTGCCCCACGCTCGTGGGAAAGGCGATGTCAAAGTAGGTCTGCACGTACGGTGCCGCGTGGTTGTACGTGAGGACCTGCTTCAGCGCGGGCAGGGACAGCGCCGGGGCCGCCGACGGGTTGGCCGGGAGGCCCACGTTCGCCGCCACCACCTTCTTCTGCACCGGGGTGCTGTCGATGTACTGCAGGAACTGGGCGCAGGCCGGCTCGGTGGCCGGGGTCGTGCAGGAGAAGCCGTCGCCGCCGCCCAGCGTGGTGGTCGGGGAACCGGCGCCCCCCGTGATGGCCGGGAACGGGAACCAGCCCAGCTCGGAGTTGAGCTTCTTGTCCGACGTGAGCGGGGCCATCACGCCTGGGTCCCAGTCACCCTGCAGTTCCATCGCGGCCTTGCCGTTGGCGACCATGCCCGCCGAGCTGCCCGCGCCCACCTGGGCCGGGGTGCCAAGGAAGCCGCCCTGGAAGGGCTTGGTGCTCATGAAGGACTTGAGCTGGTTACCGGCCTGCGTGAAGCACGAGGCCGACAGGTTCACGCCCTTCATCGCCGCCTTGAGGGTGGCCGTGGGGCACAGGCGGAGGGCGAAGTACTCCCACCAGAACGCGTCCGGCCACTTGTCCTTGCTGCCGATCGCGATCGGCACGATGTGCGCGGCCTTCAGCTTGGCGTCGTCGGTCTGGAGCCCGGCGAGCGTCGTCGGCGGGGTGGTGATCCCGGCCCGGGCGAACAGGTCCTTCCGGTACCAGAACCCGACCGTGTGCAGGTCATAGGGGACGCCGTACTGCTTGCCGTTCACCTGCCAGGCCTGGGCCGAGGAGCCGACCTCGCCGATCCAGCCCGAGCTGAGCCTGGTCAGGTCGGCGACCTTGCCCGACGGGACCTGGGTGGCCTCCTGGCCGCCGCCCCACTGCTGGTAGATGTCGGGCGGGTTGCTGGAGGCGAGGGCGGGCGGGACCTTGGTCGTGAAGGCCTCGTTCTGCAGCGGCTCGACCTGGATCGTCACGTTCGGGTGCGCGGCGTGGAACGCGGTCGCCGCCTGCTGCCAGACGGTCTTGAGCTGCCCCGCGGTGGCATTGGTCCACCAGGTGAGGGTGACTTTCCCGTTGCTCGAACTGGAGTTGCCGCCGCCGCTGCTGCCGCAGGCGGCGAGGGCAAGCGCGGCCGCCGCCATGGCGGCAACGGCCGGCTTTCGGGGGCTGCGCATGCTGGTCATCTCCTGACGACATTGGCGGAACTGTTCCGAGCCGGGCCAACCTGGGCTTGCCGCAGAGTTTTGCGCGTTGTCTAGGTCATGTCAATCGTTGTCGATAACGTTTTATACGCTATCCTCACGCCGTGGACACGACCCCGCGCATCACCATCCGCGACGTCGCCGCGCAAGCTGGCGTCTCCGTCGCCACCGTCTCCAAGGTCATTAACGGTCGTTATGGCGTGGCTGCGGACACCATGGCACGCGTCCAGGCGGTGATCAACGATCTGGGGTACGAGGCCAGCCTCGTGGCCCAGAGCCTGCGTAACCACCGCACGAACGTGATCGGCATCCTGGTCGCCGACCTCGAGCCGTTCAGCGCCGAGCTGCTCAAGGGCGCGGCGGACGCGATCCGCGGCTCGGGCTTCGAGATGGTCATCTACTCCGCGGGCGGCCACACGGCCAGCCATGTGGGCTGGGAACGCCGCTACCTGTCCCGGCTGAGCGGCACGCTGATCGACGGGGCCGTCCTGGTCACGCCGACCGTGGTCGACGTCAACTACGGCGCCCCCATCGTGGCCATCGATCCGCACACCGGCCAGTCCGGGCTGCCGACGATCGACTCCGACAGCCTGCGCGGCGGCCAGCTGGCCACCGACCACCTGCTCGGGCTCGGCCACCGGCGGATCGCCATGATCACCGGGCGACCCGACCTGCAGTCCTCCCAGCTCCGCGAGCAGGGGTACCGCCAGGCCCTGGCCGCGGCGGGGGTGCCGGCCGACGACGAGCTGATTCTCACCGGGGAATACGACCCGGAGGTCTCCGCGGCCTGCGCCCGCCAGCTGCTGACCAGCGCCCGCCCCCCCACGGCCATCTTCGGCGCCAACGACGTCTCGGCCATCGCGGCCATGGAGGCCGCCGTGGCGCTGGGGCTGCGGGTCCCCGGGGACCTGTCGGTCGTCGGGTTCGACAACATCCCCGAGTCCGCCCTGTGCTCTCCCCCGCTGACCACGGTCAACCAGCCCATCCGGCTGATGGGCGAGCGCTCAATCCAGCTGCTGCTGCAGCTCATGCGGGGCGACCATGTGCGGTCCACGCACATCACCCTCGCCACCGACCTGGTCGTGCGGCAGTCCACCCGCCCCCGGTAGGCGGGGCCCCGCACCAGCGGGCCTGACTGGGCCCGGGTTGTGTCAATCGTTGTCGATAACGTTTTATAGCGCTATTCTCCCGGCGTGGACGCATCCCCCGGCGGCCAGACGATGGACAGGACCCCACGTGACCATTGAGCGCAGCGTTTCCGCCCCGACCTGGCGTGATCCGTCAGCCGCCCCCGCGGAACGGGTCAGCGACCTGCTGGCCCAGCTGAGCCTCGCGGAGAAGGTCGCCCAGCTCCGGGGCGCCTGGGTCGGGATCGATGCCGCGAGCGGCGACGTCGCCCCGCACCAGCATGACTTCGCGGCGCCCCCGGACAGCTGGGACGAGCTGATCCGGGACGGCATCGGGCAGCTCACCCGGGTATACGGCACCGCTCCGGTCGCCCCGGCCGACGGCGCCCGGGCGGTCGCGCAGCGCCAGCGCCAGATCATGGCGGCCGGGCGGCACGGGATCCCGGCCATGGTGCATGAGGAGTGCCTGACCGGGCTGGCGGCCTGGCAGGCGCCGGTGTACCCCTCGCCGCTGGGCTGGGGCGCGACGTTCGACCCGGGCCTCATCGAGCGGATGGCCGCGCAGATCGGCGTGACCATGCGCCGGCTCGGCATCCACCAGGGCCTCGCGCCGGTCCTCGACGTGCTCCGGGACCCGCGCTGGGGCCGGGCCGAGGAGACGATCGGCGAGGATCCCTACCTGGTCGGCGTGATCGGCAGCGGGTACGTGCGCGGCCTGGAGTCGGCGGGCGTGGTGGCCACGCTGAAGCACTTCGCCGGCTACTCGGCCTCGCGCGGCGGGCGCAACCTGGCCCCGGTCTCGATCGGCCCCCGGGAGCTGGCCGACGTGCTGCTGCCGCCGTTCGAGATGGCGCTGCGGGCCGGGGCCCGCTCGGTGATGAACTCCTACTGCGACCTGGACGGGGTACCGGCCGCGGCCGACGCCGGCCTGCTGACCAGCCTGCTCCGGGAGACCTACGGGTTCACCGGGACGGTGGTCTCCGACTACTTCTCGGTGACGTTCCTGTACACCCTGCACGGGGTGGCCGGGACCCGGGCCGAGGCCGCGGGGCTGGCGCTGCGGGCCGGCATCGACGTCGAACTGCCCTCCGCGGACTGCTTCGGCGGCCCGCTGCTCGCCGCGCTGGAGGACGGAACCATCGACATCGGGCTGGTCGACCGGGCCGTACGGCGGGTCCTCAGCCAGAAGTGCGAGCTGGGCCTGCTCGACCCGGACTGGTCGCCGGACCCGGGGCCCGCCCGCCCGGGGCCCGCCGGACCGGATACCGCCCCCCTCGACGACCGCGAAGCCCGGTCGCTGGCCCGCGAGATCGCCTGCCGCTCGGTCGTGCTGCTCGCTAACCAGGGGTCCCTGCCGCTGGCCTCCGGGCAGCGGATCGCGGTGGTCGGCCCGCGGGCGGACGAGGCCAGCGCGATGCTCGGCTGCTACTCGTTCCCGCAGCACGTCGGCGTGCACTACCCCGGCCTGGCGCTCGGGATCGAGGTGCCGACCGTGCTGGACGCGCTGCGGGCCGACCCGGCCGGGTACAGCGTGAGCTACGCGGCAGGCTGCCCGGTCCTGGGCGGTGACGACGCCGGCCTGGCCGAGGCGGCCACGGTGGCCCGCGCCGCCGACGTCTGCGTCGCGGTGCTCGGCGACCGCTCCGGGCTGTTCGGGCGGGGCACCTCCGGTGAGGGGTGCGACGTGGCCGACCTGCGGCTGCCCGGCCGCCAGGAGGACCTGCTCGAGGCGCTGCTGGCCACCGGCACGCCGGTGGTGCTGGTCCTGCTGGCCGGGCGCCCGTACAACCTGTCCCGCCAGGCGGGCCGGCTGGCCGCCGCGGTGTGCGGGTTCTACCCCGGCGAGGAGGGTGCGGCCGCGCTGGCCGACGTGCTGAGCGGGCGGGTCAACCCGTCCGGCCGCCTGCCGGTCAGCTTCCCGGGCGCGGGCTCGGCCCAGCCGGGCACCTACCTCGCGGCCCCGCTGGGGCAGCGCAGCCAGGTCAGCACCGTCGATCCCGACCCCGTTGTTCCCCTTCGGCCATGGGCTGTCCTACACCCCGGTCAGCTGGGTCAGCGTCCGCCCCGGCTCCCCGCCGCAGTGGCCGGCCGACGGCTGCTGCCAGTTCACGGCGACGCTCCGCAACGAGGCCACGATCCCGGCGGCCGAGGTCATCCAGGTGTACCTGCACGACCCGGTGGCCGAGGTGGCCCGCCCGGTCCAGCAGCTGATCGCGGCGGCGCGGGTTGACGTGCCGCCGGGCCGCACGCGGACCGTCCAGTTCACCGTGCACGCGGACCTCACCTCGTACACCGGGCGGGCGGGCCGCCGGCAGGTCGACCCCGGCCAGGTGGAGCTGCGGGTGGGCCGCTCGAGCGCGGACATCGAGGTGGCGCTGGGATACACTCTCACCGGCCAGCGCCGGGAGGTGGGCTCCGACCGGGTGCTGCACCCGGAGATCACGCTCTTGCCCCCTGACTGACCGACCGCGAGGACCCCCCATGCTCCGCGATCTTTCGCTGCCCGAGCTGCGCCAGTACCGGCCCACCGTGGAGGAGCCCCCGGACTTCGACGAGTTCTGGGCCAGCGAGCTGGCCGCCGCGGCCACCCGCGACACCGAGCCGGTGTTCAGCACCGTGCCGACGCAGATCCGGCACGCGGACGTGGTTGACGTGACGTTCCCGGGCTACGCCGGCGACCCGATCAAGGGCTGGCTGCTGCTGCCGCACGTGAGCCCGCCGGATCGCGCGTTCGTGGTCGAGTACGTCGGCTACGGGGGCGGGCGCGGCGACCCGTTCGAGTGGCTGACCTGGAGTTGCGCCGGGCACCCGCACCTCGTCATGGACACCCGGGGCCAGGGCGGCGGATGGCGCAACGCCGACACCCCGGATCCCAGTGACCCGGGCACCCCCAGCACTCCGGGATTCCTCACCCGCGGCATCGCCGACCCGCGCACGCACTACTACACCCGCCTGTTCATCGACGCGGCGCAGGCGGTGGCCGCGGCCCGGCGTCATCCGGCCAGCGCGGGACGGCCCGTGGTCACGACGGGGGGCAGCCAGGGCGGCGCCCTGGCCATCGTGGCGGCCCACCTGGCCGGGGACGTGGCCGCAACGCTGCCCGAGGTCCCGTTCCTGGCCCACCTGCGGCGCGCCGTCGAGGTGACCGAGAGCCGTCCCTACCTCGAGCTCATCCAGTACCTGAGCGTGCACCGCGCCGACGTTGACCGGGCGTTCAGCACGCTGTCCTATATCGACGTGGTCAATCACGCCAAGCGGGCCACGGCACCCGCCCTGTTCTCCGTCGGCCTGGTGGACGACATCACCCCGGCGTCCACGGTCTTCGCGGCGTTCAACCACTACGCCGGGCCCAAGCAGATCGAGGTCTACCCGTTCAACGGCCACGATGGTGGCGGGACCCAGCACTTCCTGGCCAAGCTCGACTTCCTGGCCACCGTTCCCGGCCCGGCCTGATCCCTGGCCCGCCTGATCCCTGGCCCGCCTGATCCCTGGCCCGTCTGATCCCGGCCGGGCCGACCCCGGCTCAGCGGCCCAGGCGGCGCAGGAGATACCTGCCCGGGCCGGCCGGTAAAACCGTTATGGATAAATTCTGACCGGGCTCATGACCCCGCCCTGCTGGCGGCCGCGTCCGGGCGAACCCGGCGGGTCAGCGGGCCGTGGCCGGCTCAGGTGACGGGGGGCGGCGTCCCGGCGGCGGTGGCGGCCAGGGCCGGGTCCCAGGAGCAGGCCTCGCAGGCGTGCTGGAACGCGGAGCGGGCGAACTCCACGGCCATCGCGTGCGGATCCGCGGCGGTCCGGACATCGTCCCAGTCCAGCACGAACTCGCCCAGGGTGCCGTCCCAGCGGGCGGCGGCCGGGGACAGGGCCAGGCCGCCGAAACCCTCCGGTGCCGGGTGCGCGTAGGCGAAGAAGGCCGCGTGGCCGTAGCGGCCGTCACCGGGCCACCAGCCGATCTCGACCTGCTGCGCGTCCCCGGCGTTGCGCATGATGAAGCCCGCGGAGGACGGCGGTTCGACGGTCCGCCCGGAGAACAGGCTCACCGCGAGGTCGAACGAGCCCCACCAGGCGTTGACCGGCGTGGACCGGCCACGGTACGGGGCGCGGTAGTCCGCGAGGACCAGGGCCGCCTGGGTCGCCGCGGCGAAGTAGTCACGGACCTGCGCCGGGTCGTAGGTCGCGTGCTCGTGGTCCTCGTCGAGCGGCACGCTCCACGGGACCTCCTGCGGGGCCGGGTCGATCTCGACCGGCCCGCCGAGGCGCCGCACGGCGGCGAGCACCTCGCGGGTCACGTCCGCGACGGGACGGTCCGGTGTCAGCGCGACCCGTTCGGCCGGGCCGCCGCTGTGCTCGACCACGGCCTCGTGCGTCCGCAGGTCCAGCGCGGCGACCAGTGCGCCGGAACCGTCCGGCGCGGGCAGCGGGGCGGTCTCCCAGCCGCGGGCGGTCAGCCGCAGCGCCGCGTGCTGGAGCTGGGGCTCGGGCGGGGCGAGGCGGACCGCCAGTTTGCCGAGCACCTGGGTGTGCGCGTGCAGCGTGTCGCAGGTCGCGTGCCAGTCCTCATAGGAGCAGGCCGGCCAGTTAGTGGTCATGCTCCGCACCTTAGTACCGGCCGGCCTGGTCCCAGCGGGCAGAGCCGCGGGGCGCGCGGCCACTCTCGCCGGCCGCGGACATGACCCTGCGTTCCGGCGGGCCACTGGTCCGTGGACAGCTCAGCCGACGTGCTCAGGTGGGGATAGCCACCTCCATATTCACGGTCGTGCCGGCTGCGCCGCGCTCGATCGTCACCTGTTCCATGAGGGCGCCCATCAGCGCGATCCCGTGCCCGCGGAGCGGGTCGGCCGCGGACCGGGCGGCCCGCCAGCGCCCCGTGTCGGTGACGGTCAGCCGGAGCCGCGTGACCGTGACCTCGGCTCGCAGCCGTATGGGCTGGCCCGGGGCGTCGCGGTGGCCATGCTCGATGGCGTTCGCGCAGGCCTCCCCCGTGGCCACCAGGACATCCTGAATCATCCAGCGGCTCAGGCCGCACCGGCCCAGCCAGCTCCGCAGCGCCGCGCGGACCGGCCTGAGCTCGCCCCGGTCCGCGGGGAAGGTCAGGTCGAAAGGCTCGGGATGGCGGAACACGATGAGGGCCACGTCATCCTCGTACCCGTCCGGCGGGGCCATACCGCTCATCACCCGGCTGGCCAGGTCTTCCGCGCTGGCGTCCTGGTCCTGCCGCAGGATGTCCCCGGCCCGGGCCATCCCCGCGTCGAGCGAGACGCGGCGGCGTTCAACCAGGCCATCGGTGTACAGCAGGAGTGCCGACCGGGCGGGCAGGGAGCAGGTCGCCTCGGTACGCCCCGCGTCGGGCCGCACGGCGAGCGGGAACGACCGGCCGCCGCGCAGCAACTCGGTCCGGCCGTCCGGGTGGGCCAGGATGCCCGGGGGGTGGCCGGCGCTGCTGTAGGTCAGACGGCCCGCATCCCGGTCGAGGATGCCGCAGAAGGCCGTGCTGCAGAACGCGCCCGGGATCAGGGCGGCGAAACGGTCCATGGCGGACAGCGTTTGCGCCGGGCTGGCGTCCTGCAGCAGCAGGGCCCGGCAGGCGCTGCGCAGCTGCCCCATCACGGTCGCGGCATCGAGGCCGTGCCCGACGCAGTCACCGACCACGATGCCGGTCCGCCCGTCGGGCAGCTCAACCAGGTCATACCAGTCGCCCCCCACCTCAAGCGGGCGGCTGGCCGGTTCGTAGCGGGCCGCGAAGCCCGGGGGGAGCCGGGAGGGGCCGAGGATGGCCCGCTGCAGGACCAGGGCGGTTTCCCGCTGCTGGTCCGTCAGGTGGGCCCGGTGCAGCGCCTGCCCGAGGTACCCGCACAGCAGCGCCAGCAGGGTCCGGTCCTCGGCGGTGAACGGCCGTCCGGGATCGAGGTCGATCCAGACGGCCAGCTGACCCTCCGGGTGCTCGATGCTGATCCCGACGTCCGGTGACGTCCCGTCGGTCGGGGTGAGCGGGGGCCGCTGGCGCAGGCGGCCGATCGTCTCGCGGAGCTCCCCGGGCAGGTCGGCCCAGCGAAAGCCGGGACCGGCAGAGGTGAGCGACGGGTCACCGGGGCCGGTCCAGGTGGCCGCGATCACCCGCCGGGCGCGCCAGAGCCGCTGCAGCTCGGTCAGGGCACCCTGGAGGGCCTGGGGCACGCCGACCGCCTGGGACAGCAGCAGGCCCATCGCCGCCAGGGCCGCCTCCCGCTGCCCGGCGTAATGCTCGGCGGTGATGTCGCGCAGGGTGCCGACCACGACGCTCCGGCCGGTGTCGGGGTCCTGGACCTCGCTGAAGCTGGCCGCGACCCACAGCCGGTGCCCATCCCGGTGCGTGACGGGGGCGACGAAGCTGCCCTTGCTCTGGCCCATGACCTGGGCGAACGCCTCGCTGAGCTGACGACGTGCCTCCGGGTCAGCATCCTCCCGCGGCCACCATGGATGCGGGGTCGGGTACGGGAGGCCTTCCGGGCCGTACCCCAGGATGCCGGTAAAGGTGGCGTTGATCTCGACCACGCGGCCAGCCTCATCGGCGAGGAAGAACCCCTCGTGCAGTGAGTCAATCAGCGCGGCCCGCCACCGGGCGTGGTGACTACGCAGCCGGGCCAGTTCCACGTTCGCCCGGACCCTCGCCAGTAGCTCGGCGGCCGAGAACGGCTTGACCAGGTAGTCGTCCGCGCCTGCTTCGAGGCCCTCGATGGCCGCCTCCTGGCCGGCGCGGGCCGACAGGAGCAGGACCGGCACGTCCTGGGCCTGCGGGTCCGCCCTCAGTGCGGCGACCAGCTGGAGCCCGTCCAGGCCGGGCATCATCACGTCGCTGATCACCAGGTCGAAGGGGTGCGCCCGGACCGCGTCCAGCGCGGCCTGCCCGTCCGCCACGGCGGTGACCTGATAGCGGCCCTGCAGCAGCCGCTGCAGGTACTCGCGCATGTCGGCGTTGTCGTCGGCGAGCAGCACCCGGGCCGGTGTGCCGCGCCCGGCCACTTCCCGGCGCTGGGGCGCGGGAACGCGGGCCGCGGCCAGGGTGGCCTGGTCCGGCTGGTCGCCGGGCAGCCACCGGAAGGCCTCGGCGAGGAAGGGTTCGGCCACGGCCGAGATCGTTTCCGGGCCGGCCGCGGCCAGGTTCTCCGCCGGCAGATGACCGTGGCCGAACGGGAGCCGGACCGCGAACGTGGTGCCCGCCCCCTCGGTGCTCTCGGCGGTGATGCTGCCCCCGTGCAGCCCGACCAGCTCACGCACCAGGGCGAGGCCGATGCCGCTGCCCTCGTTGGACCGCGAGCGCACGGCGGCCACGCGGTGGAAGCGCTCGAACAGCCGCGGCATCTCGGCCGCGGCGATCCCGCTTCCGGTGTCACTGATCCGCAGGAGTGCGCCGGAGTCCTCGGCCCGCAGCGACACGGTGATGGTGCCGTCGAAGGTGAACTTCAGCGCGTTGCTGAGCAGGTTGAGGACGACCTTCTCCCACATCTCCCGGTCGATGTAGACCGGCTCGGGCAGCTCGCGGCAGTCCACCTGGTAGGCCAGGCCGGCCCGGCTGATCGCCGAGCGGAAGACGCTGGCCAGGTCGGCGGTGAAGCTTGCCAGGTTGACCGGCTCGTAACGGGCCTCCATCCGGCCGGCCTCGATCCGGGAGAAGTCCAGCAGCGTGTTGACCAGCTTGCCCAGCCGCAGGCCGTTGCGGTGGATGACCTCGAGTTCCTCGCGCTCGGCCGGATCGCGCTCGGCCGGATCCCGGGCGGCCAGCCTGGCCCGGAGCTCCTCCACCGGGCCCATGATCAGCGTGAGCGGAGTCCGGAACTCGTGGCTGATGTTGGAGAAGAACGTGGTCTTGGCCCGGTCCAGCTCGGCCAGCTCCTCGGCGCGCCGCTGCTGGACCTGGTAGGCCACCGCACCATTGACCAGCGCCGCGGTCTGCTGGGCGACCAGGCTGAGGAAGGATTTATACGCTTCGTCCAGCGCGTGGCCGGCGCTGGCCGCGAGCACGATCACGCCCGTGGCCTGGCTGCCGGTCTCGCCCACCAGCGGCAGCACCATCGCCTGAGCCGGTGGCGCCGGCCACTCCCCGGCGGGCAGTTCGCCGAACCGGGCCGTCACGTCGGTCACGGTCAGCGGCTTCCCGCTGCGCAGTACCTCCGCGACCGGCCAGTCACCGGGGCCATCCGCGAGCGGGATGGGCACGGCCGGCCGCGGACCGCCCGTGACCAGGATAGGCTCGTCGCCGCCGGACCTGCGCAGGTAGATGGCGGCGAACGGGACATCCTGCCGGGCCCGGTCCAGGGATGTCATCACGAGCTGGCATGCCTCGGCCACACTGCGGGCGCTGCCTGCCTGGGCGCCCAGGTCCTGCAGGGCGGCGAGCCGCCGCTCGCCGATGACCCGCTCGGTGGTGTCGCTGACCGCGGTGAACACCCCGCGCACCACCCCGTCGTCGTCGTGCAGCGGGCTGTAGGAGTAGGTCCAGTACGTCTCCTCCCAGTAGCCGTGCCGGTTCATCGGCAGCAGCAGGTCCTCGGACCAGGTTGCCTGCCCGGTGCTCATCACCGACTCCAGCATCGGGCCGATGACGTCCCAGATCTCAGGCCAGACCGCCTCGCCCGGCTTGCCGAGGGCCGGGTGCTTGGTGCCCAGGAGCGGGAGGTAGGCGTCGTTATAGACGAACCGCAGTTCCTTGCCCCACCACACGATCATCGGGAACCGCGAGGTGAGGCAGATCCGGCAGGCGGTGCGCAGGCTCGCGGACCAGCGGCCCGGACCCCCGAGCGCCGAGTCAGCCCAGGGATATGCGCGCATCCGCCGCGCCATCTCGCCGTCTCCGGGGAAGGTCACGTCCGCGGGTTCGGCGGCCTCCACACTGCTCACGGGTGCCCTCCAGGCCGCCGTCCGGGCGCGGCCGGCAAATCTCCCGGCAGCGTACCCGCCGCCGCCCCGGTGTGGGGAGATCAGCAACCCAGCGAGACCGGCCGCCGCGCTACGATCGGGAGGCAAGCGATAGCCCGGGACCGGGAACGCGGGGAGAGTCCATGACCGGGCAAGAACTTCACGTCAGCTGGTCAGGCCGGCATGCGGTCGTGACCATGCCCGAAGAGATCGACCTGGGCAATTCGCGTGACGTCGATGAGCAGCTCAAGGCCGTGGCCGGGCAGTCCCCCGACCTCATCACGGCCGACCTGACCGACACCGTCTTCTGCGACTCGGCCGGAGTCTACGTCCTCACCCGCGCGCACGAGCTGGTCGCCGCGAACGGCGGGGAACTCCGCCTGGCCCTCGGCGACTCGCCGGTGGCCCGGATCTTCGAGCTCACCGGGCTGGACCGGCTCATGCCGGTGTACCGGGACGTTCAGCACTCCCGGGATACTCCCCGGGCCGAGCCTCACCCGGAACCGGGCGGCTGAGACGCCAGGCGCACCGTCACCGTGGTCCCCTCCGGGCCTGGGGTGATGTCCAGTTCATCCGCGGCCTGCCTGATGACCAGCAGCCCCTGGCCGCCAGGCCACCTCCGGCCAGGATCTGGCGGGCCCGGCGGCCGCCACCGGCCACGGTCGCTCACCTGGATCACCGCCCGCCCGGCGACGTCCAGCCCGGCTCGCACCGTGACCGTGGCGGGTCCGGCCACCGGCCGGCCATGCACGATCGCGTTCACGGCGGCCTCCCAGACGGCCAGCTCCACATCGGTGCGGTCGGACTGTGACACCCCAAGGTCGTGCAGCCAGTCCCGGAGCCGGACCCGCAGATCGCGGAGCGCCACCGGGTCGGAGGGCAGGTTCATCGACCAGCCGGCCACGGGGGCGGGCAGCCGGTGCGCGGCGAGCACTGCCGCAGGCCCGGACCCGCCCTCATCGGTGAGCCCGGCCAGCACCGCCGGGACCATTCGGTCGGCCAGGTCAGCGGCGGCCGCACTGCCGCTTCCCGCCAGGACCGACGCGGCCCGGCCCGCTACCTCCCCGCCCGCCAGCCCGGAGTACAGGAGCAGGAGCGCCCCGGCCGGCAGGACAGCATTCCCCGCGTACACCGGTGCGGCGCCGGAGCCCTGGCGGGCCAGAGCCTGGCGGGCCGGCGCCGGGCGGGCGCTCGGGGTGTGGCCCCCGGCGTCGCCGGCTGACGAGCAGATCACCGGCAACGGCAGGCCGGCCGTGGCGTAGCGCAGATTCCCGGTCAGCGGGTCCAGCACGGCGACGCACACCGCGGCCCCGCGGCCGGGCACGGGGCCGGCGGCGCGCCCGGGCGGCGCGTCGCCCGGGGCGGCCAGCGCCTCCGCCGGAGTCGCACCGCCCAGCAGCGCATCCCGCAAGCCGGCCCGCAGCCGCGCCGCGAAAGCCCCCGTCTGCCCGCCGGACCCGTCTACGTGACCGATGACCAGCATGGTCGCCCCATCGGACCGCACGAGCACGTCGAGCCAGTCACCCTCTGGGTCCCGCTCCGCGCCGGGAGGCCGCCGGCGGGCCGAGAGCCGCAGCCGCGGGAGCACGGGCAGGGCCTCCGGGAACAGCGGGTCCGACACTGGGGCGTCCGGCACATGGGTCCGGGGCCCCTGGCCCGCCGGGAACTCGCCGGGCGGGAAGGCCTCCGCCGGAACCGGTATTTCCGGGGACGTGGTGGCCGACAGCTCAGGCTCCCCTCGCGGGCGTGCCACCCGGCCGGCGGTACGCCGGCCCGGCGGCAACGGTTCCCCGCCTGAGTCCTGTGACATGCCTGCGCTCCCCGAGCGTCGCTCTGAGCTTTCTGGGCTGAGCTTCTGGGCGGTGGCTACCCCGAAACGGGGACCCGAATCACGGGCCGGGCCACCGCCTCCCCCGTCGGCCGGGCCCCGGCCCGCGAACCACCAGCCGGCACTACGGGCCGGCCGCGGGCGGCTGCCGCCGGCCCCGGGCTGCTGCCGCTGATCACGGGCCTGCATGTCCCCGGCCGCGACGGGTAGGGCGGTGGGTCTGCCGCGGCACCCGCCGCGACGTGCAGACCGTTTCAGGAAAGGCAGCGACTATGGCAGCCGCCAAGCGTACGAGCTCCGTCCCCCACGGCGTTCCGGGCCTCGGGAAGAAGGACGCGGGCATGATCGTCGAGCTCCTGCAGGACCGGCTCAACGCCCTCAACGATCTCGCCCTGACGCTCAAGCACATCCACTGGAACGTGGTGGGACCGCAGTTCATCAGCGTGCACACCATGCTCGACCCGCAGGTGGACGCGGTCCGGCTGATGGTTGACGACACGGCCGAGCGCATCGCCACCCTCGGTGGGTCGCCATCCGGCACACCCGGCGCCCTGGTCGCCGCGCGGTCGTGGGATGACTACTCCCTCGGCCGCGACAGCGCGCTGGCCCACCTGGGGGCGCTCGATCTGGTCTACGGGGGTGTCATCGAGGCACACCGCAAGGCGATCGCGGAGACGGAGGAGCCTGACCCGGTGACCCAGGACATGCTCATCGAGCAGGCCGGGCAGCTGGAGCAGTTCCAGTGGTTCGTCCGGGCTCACCTCGAGGACCCCAGCGGTGCCCTGGCCACCTCGGGGGCCCGGACCGAGGGGCAGGCTGCGGCCCGCACGCGCAAGAAGTAGCCCGGCCGTCCGCGGGCCCAGGCCGGGCGGCGCGCTTCGGCCGCCTGTCCCGGCCGGGCCGGCCGACTGCACTTCCCCGTAGTGGCCGTCGCCGCCGCCGGCGCGGAGAGTGCACCGGCCGGCCTGTTCAGCCCCGCCGCAACGAGGCTTTCCGGCCCTGGCCGGGATGCCGGCCCCGGGGTCGCCGGGCCGCCCGAACGGCCCTTCCCCCGGCCGGTCATCATCGGCCCCGGCATGTTCGCCGGCGTCACGATCGGGCTCGTCGTGCTGACCGCCCTGGGCGGATCCGGCAGCTGACGGCGGGCCCCGGCGCGTTAACACCTGGTTACGTGACCCGGGGCGCTGAACCGGGGCGGGCCGGCACCCGTGCTACCTGGGCGTGGGAGCTCCGAATCCGATCATGCTCCCTCCGATCATGCCCGGAGGTTGACGTCGTGACGCAGGACTCCGCGCCCGGGAAGCAGACGACCCGGCGGGCCGCGCTGGCGGGCGCGGGCCTCGCCGGGGTGGCCACCGGGCTGGCCGCCTGCGGCGGGGGCAGCGGGGGCGGCTCGCCCGCGTCCGGGCCGGCCAGGTCAGGCCAGGCCGGGGGCGGCGGGAGCGGGCCGCTGGCCAGGACGGGCGAGATCCCGGTCGGCGGCGGGAAGGTGTTCTCGGCCGAGAAGGTCGTGGTCACCCAGCCCACGGCGGGTGAGTTCAAGGCGTTCAGCGCGGTCTGCACCCATCTGGGCTGCACGGTGGACCAGGTCGCCAACGGCACCATCGACTGCCCGTGTCATGGCAGTCAGTTCAGCGTCAAGAACGGCCGCGTGGTCACGGGGCCGGCCCCGAGTCCGCTGCCGGCCCAGTCGATCACGGTAGCGGGCGGCAAGATCACGCTCGCCTGACGACGGCCCGGCGCCGCGGCTTGCCCGCGGGCTGTCTTCCTGGGCCCGGGACCAAGGTCGCGTCAGGTGGGTCAGAGTTCCGCCGCGCCGAAAACCCAGGGGCTGGTGTCGCTGATGAAGGTGGAGGGGAAGCCGAGGTCGAGTGCGGTGGCCCGGTCGAGCTGCGCGACGGCCTCGTGGGGAAGCTCGAGATCGGCGGCACGGAGGTTGTCGAGCAGCTGATCGGCGCGGCGCGCGCCGATGATGGGGTGAACTACGGGGGACCGGGCCCGCGTCCACGCGATGGCGACCTGGGCCGCGGTGACACCGAGTTCGCCGGCGACCGCCTGCACGCTGGCCGCCACGGTGCGCTGATGCTCGGTGAGGGTGGCCGGGTCGATGCGCGTGCCGGGCCCGGCTGGACTGGTGCTGCTGAACTTGCCGGAGAGGATCCCGCCGGCCAGCGGGCTCCAGGCGGCCACGGTCATCCCGAGCGTCTCGGCCATGGGCAGCAATTCACGTTCGATGTCGCGTTGCAGCAGGCTGTACGGCACCTGCAGGCCGGTGAAGGCGGTCCAGCCGTGCCATTGGGCCAGCGTGTTGGCCCGGGCGATGAGCCAGGCGGGCGTGTCAGAGATGCCGACGTAGAGGATCTTCCCGGCGCGAACCTCATCGTCGAGGGCCCGCATGGTCTCCTCGGGCGGGGTGCGCCGGTCCCACATGTGCACCCAGTAGATGTCGATGTAGCTGGTGCGCAGCCGGCGCAAGCTCGTTTCCAGGGAGAGCCGGAGGTTCTTGCGGTGATTACCCGCGGCGTTGGGATCGTCGCGGTCCCGGGAGACGGTGTACTTGGTGGCCAGCACGAAACGGTCCCGCCGCCCGGTGAGGACCTCGCCGAGGATCTCCTCACTGGCGCCGCCGCGGTAGTTGATGGCCGTGTCGATGACGTTGCCGCCCGCGTCGGCGTACGCATCGACGATCCGCCGGCATTCCTCCGGCGCGGCCCCGACGCCGCCCTGCTCGCCGAACGTCATCGCCCCGAGGAACAACTCCGACACGCGCAGTCCGCTCGCGCCGAACAGCCTGTACCGCATCAGCCCGGACCCGCGCCGAAGGCCGCGGCGGCCAGGCGGGCTACCTCATCCGGCGGCACGTCGCGAAGGTGCTGGTCCACCGCCCAGCGGTGGCCGAAAGGATCAATGAACTGACCAGTCCGGTCCCCCCAGAAGGCATCGTGCAGCGGCTCGAACACTGTGGCGCCCTCCTGCAGCGCCCGCTGCCATACGGCGTCGGCGTTGTCGACCGCCAGATGCAGCGCCCCGTACGTGCCGCCGAGCGTCAGCGGTGAGACCACGCCCATGTCCGGGAACTCATCCGCAATCGCCATGGTGCTGTCGCCGAAGCGCAGCTCGATGGTCATCACCTGCCCGCCGGGCAGGGTTATCCGGCTGGTCTCCACCGCGCCCAGGACCGCGCCGTACCAGACGGCCGCCGCAGCAGGGTTCCGGGTCACCAGATGGCAGGTAAGCGTGCTCACCGGAGTTACTGTACATACTGTTCAGACATTCTGTCTATACAACGCGTTGATAGTCTCCTGCCCATGCCCACGCCATCGCGTCCCGGGCGGCCTGCCCGCCGGCGGCAGGGCCGCCGCGCAGCGCCCCGCAGCACCGGCCGCCCGGATCTGCGCGAGACCATCCTGGAGGCGACGGCCCGGCTGCTCACCGAGCACGACTTCGGCGAGCTGGCCGTCAGCGACATCCTGACCGCGGCCGGGGTTTCCCGCGGCAGCTTCTACTTCTACTTCGACAGCAAGCACGATGTCCTCGGCGAACTGGTCCGCCGCGCGGTGGAGCAGGGACACGCCGCCGCCGCGCCCTGGCTGGCGAACCCGGCCGACCCGTCGGCGGCGCTGCGCGCCGGGATCACCGCCGGAGCAGAGCTGTGGCAGGCCAGCGCCCCCATCCTGCGCGCCATCGTCGAGAACTGGCGCGCCGATCCGCGGCTGACCGCCCTGTGGCTGGAGCAGATGCAAAGCTTCACCGACGCGACCATCGCCCAGATCACCGCCGACCCCCGGGCCGTGCAGCGGCTCCAGGGCCAGGACATCCCGGCCCTGGCCAGCGCGCTCACCTGGCTCGGCGAGCGGGTCTACTATCTCGCCGCGACCGGCACCCCACCGTTCGACGACCAGGACACGCTGGTCAGCACCCTGCTGCACATCTGGACCTCAGCCCTCTACAGAACCTGACGGACCGGAACCGCGCGGGTATTTTTGGCGGCCCGGCGCGCTCTCTCGGTAGAAGGCCGGCCCGGCCAGGCGCCGGGCCTCCAGGATGATGCGCGAGGAGCCCGGTGATGACCAGGATCGAACTGTCCGGCGGGGTAGCCGTCCGCACCTTCCGAAGTCCTCCGGAGGGCTTTGACCCGGTCACGGCGGGCGATCGGGACCTGCTGGTGTACGGCTACCCGGCCCGGCCACCGCATCCGGGGATGCTGGCGCGCTGGCAGCGTGCCCTGAGCCGTCCTGTGCGGATGATTCAGCCCGCCTTCGCACCACGGCCGGGCAGGCGCAGGCAACTTCCCGAGCTGCTCGCCCCGAGCCAGCCCGGCGTGGAGACCACCAGTATCTGGTCGGGTGCGGTGGCCCACGCGCCGGCCGCGGACCCGTTCACCTGGATCGAGGGAACCTGGACTGTGCCTAATGCCTATCCGCCCCCCGGCGCGGCCGCCGGGGACTGGTACTCGGCGTCGAGCTGGGTTGGCATCGACGGCATCGACGGATCCATGGATGTGCTTCAGGCGGGCGTTGACTCGGATGTCATGAACACGGGCTGGGGGCCCGAGCGCCAGCTCAGGCCGTGGTGGGAATGGCTGCCAGGTGACTCCTACTGGATCACCAATCTGGCGGTCACTCAGGGCGACGTGCTGAACTGCGTGATCTGCGTCAGCGAAGGCACCTCGGCCAGCATCTTCTTCTACAACGTGACCAGCCGGGTCGGGGCTTCGTTCGCCGCAACGGTTCCGCCCGGCTGGCAGCCACTGACCGGGAATTGCGCCGAATGGATCGTCGAGCGGATCCCCGTTGAGGACAGCCCCCCGGAGCTCGCCAGATATGGCGAGGTGTATTTCGGTGACGCGCAGGCCGGAACGGCCAGCCATGCGCTGATCCAGGCCGGCACCGGCAACACCATCGACATGATCGACGCGACCGGCACGATCTCCACGGGGGTGATCGAGACGCCGACGCTGATCCAGGTGAAGTACACCGGCCCCTGACCCATCCCTGGTCATGACCCGAGGAGGAGATCATGAGTGTAGAAGCTGACTTTGGCCTGACCGACTGGGTTTTCCAGGCCTCCGGTTCCGAGCTGTCCTGGGATATCACCTGGCCCGGGGTACTCGACGATGCCCGTTTCGCCGCCGTGAGTTTCCAGGGCGACTTCGTCAACTCAGAGCTGGTCCGGGTTTCCGAGTCGTTCACCAGCGACAGCAATGAGAACCCGCATGTCGGCGAGGTAATCCGCGCCAACGGGGACAGCGCGTTCCGGTTCTCGGTCGTCGTTATCCCGAGTCACTAGGGGAAGGGTCCGCACTATGAGGTTGCACGTGGTATTCAACGACAACGGCGATATCGTCGCGGCCGCGCGCCTGAGCGGGGACGCACCAGTCCGGGCCCGGCCGGTAGCCGATGAACAGGCAGGCCACCGGGCCGCGGAGACCATCGTGCCCGCCGAGTACCGGCACTACGATCTGGCCGCCGTCTGCCAGAGGCTGCGGGTGGACGCCAGCGGGAAGTTCCCCGATCTGAAGGCCAAGAACTGACCCATCCGGCGCATCACCCGTACAGGATGAGGACCCGCCTGCCGGAGCAGACGATCCTGGCGGAATGATCCCCGGATCAGGCCACGACCGGGAAAAGACCGGGATGGCGGACAGGGCCGGAGGTGTGCCCGTGGGTGGTGGCGCGGCGGGCGGGGCTGGTGACGTGCCCGGGACACTGGTCCTGGTAACCCGGGGGCAGCGGTGGCTGGCCCGGCTGGCGTTCGCGGCCGCGCTGGCGGCGGTGGTGGTGCTGGTGGCGGCGGGTGCGCTGAAGAGCGTGACCGCGCTGCTGCTGGGTCTGGGCGGGCTGGCGCTTGTCTGCGCGGCGGCGTGGTGGTTCCTGGCGCACCGCGGCCTGGTGCGCTGGGTCGCGGGCGTGGTTCTCGGTGCGGTCCCGGTGGCCCTGATCGTGGTGTACGCCATCGCCGGGCTGGTGTGGGAGATCGTGCTCAGTGTCGTGCTCGCGGCCGCGGCTATGACCGCGGGCCGCGCGGCCCTGCGCGGTGGCCTGCCGGCGGAACCGGCGCAGGACGCGGCGGAACCGGCGCAGGACGCGGCGGCGCCGTGGCGGCAGCCTTTCGTGATCATGAACCCGCGGTCGGGTGGGGGGAAAGTCACCAAGTTCGGGCTGGATGACAAGGCCACCGCGCTCGGCGCGCGGGTCGCCCTGCTCGAGGGTCCCGGGGTGGTGGACGTGGCCGCGATGGCGCGCCAGGCGGCCGACGCCGGCGCGGATCTGCTCGGGGTCGCGGGCGGCGACGGAACCCAGGCCCTGGTCGCGGGCGTCGCCGCCGGGCGGGACATCCCGATGATGGTGATCTCGGCGGGGACCCGTAACCACTTCGCCCTGGATCTGGGGCTGGACCGGGACGACCCCGCGGCCAGCCTGGACGCATTGACCGATGGGGTGGAGCTGCGCATCGACCTGGGCCTGATCGGCGGCCGCACGTTCGTCAACAACGCGTCGTTCGGCGCGTACGCCCAGGTCGTGCAGAGCCCGGCCTACCGGGACGACAAGTCCGGCACCGCCCTGGCGATGCTCCCCGATCTGCTGACCGGCCACCAGGGAGCGCACCTCGTGGTCCGGGCCGACGGGCAGGTGATCCTCGACGGCCCGCAAGCGGTCCTGGTCAGCAACAACCCATATGAGCTGGGCGACATCGCGGGCCTGGGCCGGCGGGCCCGGCTCGACCGGGGCGTCCTCGGCGTCGTCGGCGTGAAGATCGGCAACGCCGCCCAGGCCGCCGGGCTGCTGCACCAGGCCCAGCGCTCGCGCAGCGTCACCGTCCTCACCGCTCGCGAGGTCATCATCGACGCCGACCAGCCGCACATCCCCGTCGGGATCGACGGCGAATCAGTCCTCATGCCCACCCCCGTCCACTGCACCATCCAGCCGCTGTCGCTGCGGGTCCGCGTCCCCCGCAACCGGCCCGGCGTCCCCCCGCCCCCGCCCGCCATGGACTGGTCACGCCTGGGCCGCCAGGCGCTGACGTTCTCCCGGCCCCCGGCGGAACGCTTATGCCTGAGGGACTGAACCCGATCGAGGCCGGCAAGAAGCTGCATGAGCACGGCGAGTCGCTGGCTAAAGAAGCCGACAGAGCACACGATCACGGCGAGGAGGGCAACCGCCATTCCCGGGTCCTGCAGATCTGCGAGGCGGTGCTGCTCGCGCTGGTCACGATCGCCGCGGCCTGGGCCGGCTACTCAGCGGCTCGCTGGGGAACGGAATCGCGCGTCCAGATTGCCCAGTCGTCCACGCTGCGCGCGCTGGCCACCCGGAACGATCTGACCGCCCTCTCCCAGCGCAATTTCGATTCCTCGACCTTCAACGCCTGGTTCATCGCCTACACCCTGAACAGCCCGCAGAAGGAGTCCGTCGCGGAACGCCGCTTCCGGCCGCAATTCCGGGTCGCCTTCAACGCGTGGCTGGCCACCGACCCGCTGCACAACCCGAAGGCCCCGCCCGGCCCGACCTACATGCCCCAGTACAAGCTGGCCGCCCAGGCGAAGGCCAACGCGCTGGACAACGCAGCCGACGCGAAGTTCGAGGTGGGCAACCACGCAGGAGAGGTCGGCGACAACTACGTCCGGATCACGGTATTCCTGGCCGCGGTGCTGTTCCTGGTCGGCATCGGCAGCTCGTTCAAGCTGCACGCCATCCGCTACGCCCTGGTCATCTTCGGCTCCGCGCTGCTCATCCTCTCGATCTTCCTGATCTTGCAGCAGCCGGGTCTTCCGGCGTAGCCCGCCAGGAGCCACGGGTTGAAAAACTTCACCTCTGGGTTAACATTCACTCGGAGGTTAAGTATTGTGCCGAGCGGTGCGGACGAGGCAGAGGACCTGGACCAGGTGCTGCAGGCACTGGCGAACCCGCACCGGCGCGACATCGTCTACGTGCTCGGCCTGCAGCCCTGCGCGGTCCACCAGCTCGCGCAGTTGCGGGGCCTGTCGCTTCCTGCTATCCACAAGCACATCAAGGTCCTGGAGAACGCAGGCCTGGTCAGTCGGCGCAAGCAGGGCCGGACCAACTACCTGACGCTCAACCGGCAACCATTGCAGCTTCTGCAGGGCTGGGTGAGCCAGTTCCATCTCCACTGGGGCAGCGACGTGGCCACGTATGAGAACTACGCCCGGCACCTCGGGTTCGGCCCACCCGCGGAGCAGCCCGAACCACCCACATCCACAGGAGCGCTGTAATGAAGAAGTTTGTCGTGCTGACCTACGGATTCACCCCGCCGACCGACGAGATGAAGCAGGAGTGGGGGGCGTGGTTCTCCTCGGTCGGATCCAGGCTCGTTGACCCGGGAAGCCCGTTCGGACAGGGTGTCGAGCTCACCACTGCTGGCCGCACCGAGCTCACGCTCGAGTCACCCTCACCCCTGGTCGGCTACTGCATCCTCAACGCCGACAGCCTCGACGAAGCGGAGCGGCTCGTCAGCAGCATGCCGATCATCGACAGCGTGCGCGTATATGAAGCCCATTCCATGTAGTCAGGATGATCACCAGAGGGAGTGCAGCCCGGACCGCACGGGTGCCCGATCAGGACGGCGACCCGGATCGGCTTTCTTCCGGTGCCCTCCGGCCGGCTCCGGGGCTGAGCTGGCCCGTGCCACCGGGTCAGGTGCGGTCGGCGGCGGCCAGCAGCCGGGGGGCGGCGGTAGGGGCGGCCCGGGTGTGACGCCAGGCGGCCCAGCCGCGGCCGAGGCCGTAGGACAGGGCGGCGAGGGCGCCGACGAAGAACCCAACCGGCCAGTTGTAGGCGTAGGAGGCGGCGATCGCGGCCCACACAGTGACGAGCGCGATGACCACCGACAAGAGCATGGCCAGGCCGGGCCGACTGGTGAGGGACCGGGCGGCGGCCGGAGGACCGATCATCAGGCTGAAGATCAGCAGCGCGCCGACCACGGGCACGGTCATGGCCGTGGCCAGGGCGACCACGATCAGGAAGCAGATCTCCATGCGGCGGCCGCGGATGCCCTTCGCTTCTGCTACCTCGGGAAGGACGGAGGAGAGCATGAGCGGCCGGTAGAGCACCGCCACCGCGGCGAGGGATACCAGGCCCAGGGCCACGACGGGCAGCAACTGGGTGCTGCTCACCCCGAGGACCTCACCGAACAGCAGGGAGTAGATCTCCGGCTCATACTGGGTGGTCCGGGACAGGAACGCCGCGCCGAGGGCGAGCATCATGACCAGGGCCAGGGCGGTCGCGACGTCACTGCGCCCGCGGCGGCCCAGCGCGCCGATCCCCAGTGCGCCGAGCAGCGAGAAGACGGCCAGGCCCACCAGGGTGCTGATGCCGAGCAGGCTGGCCCCGGCCGCGCCCGCGAATGCGCCTTTGGGGATGGCGTGGGCAGGGAACGCTGATCCGCGCAGCACCACGAAGAACCCGACGATCCCGGCGACCGGGGCGACAATCGTTGCCACGGCCCAGGTGTTCATCATGAATCCCGCGAACATGCCCTCTCCTCCCGGGCTAGCGGGGTCACGGCGTCACGCCGCGATCTTTTCGTGGGCCGGGGGCCGGGCGGCCGCGACCCGGCGCCCGGCCGCGGCCCGTGCCGCCGGGAACCCGGAGAGCAGGTAACCGGCGAAAATCACGGCCACGATGAAGAAGCTGACCGGCAGGCCCTGGTGGGCGGCACTCCAGTCGTAGCTGTCGTAGGCGAGGAGGATGCCGAGCCAGGTAGCACCGACGCCGAGCACGCACGCGACGGCCAGCGCCCAGCCCACCGTCCTGGTCAGGCGGAGCGCGGTGGCGGCCGGCCCGATCAGCAGGGCCGTGGACAAGATGGCGCCGACGGCCAGGGAGGACAGTCCCACGGAGACGGCCAGCGCCAGCATGTACAGCAGCCCGACCAGGCGGACCGGCACTCCCCGCGCGGCGGCAAGATCGGGGCTCACGGTACTCAGCAGCAGCGGCCGCCAGACAACCGCGATGCTGGCTATCGCGATCACGCTGAGGATCACCACCGGCGGGATGGTGGCACTGGCGATGGTGAAGATCGAGCCGAACAGGATCTGCGTGGGGGCGCCGGTCGTCGCCCCGCTGACGGAGGTCAGGTAGAGGAACAGGGCGGAGAGCCCGATAGCGGCACCGAGCACGATCCCGGTCGCCAGGTCCCTTCCGCGCACCCGCCGGACACCGATCGTGTCCATCACGCCGGCCCCGATGATCCCCAGGCCCACGAACCCCAGCAGCGGGTTCAGCCCGACCAGCAGCGCGCCCGAGCCGCCGGCCGCGGAGACGTCACCCAGCGCGTGCCCGCCGAACGACTGGCCGCGCATGACGGTGAACACGCCAGTCACGGCGGAGACGACGGCGGCCACGCCGCCGGTCACGGCCGCGACGCGAACCGGGGCGCTGGAGAAGAAACCGGGCTCGAACACCCACGTCCAGAGCTGGTGCATGAACCTCAGCCCGCCTCGAGCGCATGATCGGCGGTAAGGTCGGCGCCTTTCCCGTCTTCGGTGCCGGCGACGACCAGGACGCGCCCGTGCACATGCAGGACATCGACGTGGTGCCCGTACAGCTCGCTGAGCACCTCGGCCTGGATGACCTGGTCGGCCGGGCCGCTGGCGGCCCGGCCGGCGGCCAGGTAGACGACCCGGTCCATGACCGGGAGCAGCGGGTTCATCTCGTGCGCGGACAGCAGCACAGCGACGTGCTGGCTGGTGGCGATCCGGGCGAGCAGGCTGATGATTTCCTGCCCGCTGCGCAGGTCGAGGTTGGCCAGCGGCTCATCGAGCAGGAGCAGCCGGGGACGGCTGATCAGGGCATGGGCGATCAGCACCCGCTGCTGCTCGCCGCCGGACAGGTTCCCGACCCGGGCGTCCGCGAACCGGTCCGCGTCCACCGCGTGCAGCATCTCGCGGACCGCCTCGCTGCGTTGCCGCGAGGGCAGCGGCATCCCGAACCGGTGCCCGTCCAGCCCCAACGCGACCAAGTCCCGGGCGCGCATCGGCAGATCCGAGTCGAGCAGGACCTTCTGCGGGACGTACCCGATAGAGGGATTGCGCCGGGACCGGGGCTGCCCGAGGACGGTGACCGTGCCCGTGGTGGCCCGCTGCAGGCCGAGGATCACCCGCAGCAGCGTGGTCTTCCCGGCGCCGTTCGGGCCGATCAGCCCGGTGAACTCCCCGGCGCCGATCGTGAAGCTGACGTCCTCGAGGATCTGCCGCCCGCCCAGGGAGACGCTGACCCCGCCGACCTGCAGGATGCCCGGCGGGGTGGCGCTGGCCTCGGCCAATCTCATCACAGCCTCTGCGTGGAGATCTTGCTGACGACCGCCTTCTGGATGGCGTGGACCTCAGCAAGCATCCATGACTGGTAGCGGTAGCCCGGGGTGGGCATCGTCTCGTAGACACCGACCACCGGGATCCGGGCGTTCTGCGCGGTCTGCCGGATCGATGTGGTGAGGGCATCCACGACCTGCTGGTTGTAGGCGAAGACCTTCACCGTGTGCTGGGTGAAGAAGCCATTCTCGAGCGAGATGTCCTGGGGGGAGGGGTCCACGCCGTTCATGAGGTCGGCCTGGAAGCTGAACGGGGTGAGGTTCCTGATCCCCATGGCCTGCAGCAGGTAGTCAGCGACCGGCTCGGTAGTAGCGGCCGTGGTGCCCGGGTACTTCGCCTTGAATTGCGCGATGGCGCTGTTCAGCGGGGCCATCGAGGCGTCGAACACCTTCAGGTTGGCCTGGAAGTAGGCTTTGTGGCCGGGCTGCAGGGCCGACAGTTCGGCGGCCATCGCCCTCGCCACGGCCGGCATCGTCTTCGGTTCGTACCACAGATGCGGGTTGGGAGTGCTGTCGGGCAGCCCGAGCACGTGCTGGACGACGATCAGCTTCCGCGACGCGTTCGGTGATGCGGACTCGATCTTGTTCATGAACGTGTCGTAGCCGACACCGTTCTGGACGATCAGCTGGGCGGAGCTGACCTCCTGGGCCACGCTCGGGCTCGACTCATAGGTATGCGGGTCCGTCGCCGGGTTGTTCAGGATCGACGACACGTGCACATACGTGCCGCCAATCTGGGCCAGCACGTTGGCGTACTCGTTCTCGGCGCCGACGGCGCTGATCACGGTGGTGGATTTCGCGGAGGCCGCGGGGGCGGCGGTGGTCCCGCAGCCCGCTGCGGCCGCGGCCAGCGCGGCCAGCGCAGCAGCTAGTACTAGACCCCTCCGCCTGCGGGGAAATCTGCGGGCTGCCGCCTGCCCGTCCGTGGTGACCATGGCTAGAACATAGTCTGAGACTGGGTCTCAGTGCAAATAAGACGGCAGGCTCACGCGCCCGCGGCCGGGCACACCGCCGATGACGACCGCCCGCCCGGCTCCGGGCCTGGTGCCGGGCACGCCCGCACCGCGCATCGGATTCACGTGGACTATCCTCACGCCGTCCATGAGGATCACTATGACGAGCACTAACCCGGGGAATGGAACGCGGCAGCATTCGCGCTAACTGCATCAAGGGGATGTGATGTCAGTTCAGGGGACGGCCGGCGACTTGCACGGCGTGGTCGAGAACCGGCTGCGCCAGGCCGACCAGCGGTACACGGCCGGACGGCGGGCGATCATAAGCTTGCTCCTCAGCGCCGGGCACCCGGTCAGCATCGGCGACATCGCCGAGCGCCTTCCCGGGGTGCCGCGCAGCTCGGCCTACCGCCACCTGACCGACCTGGAGACCGCTGGCATCGTCCGGCGGGTAACCGCCAGCGACGAGTTCACCCGCTTCGAGCTCGCCGAAGACCTCACCGGGCACCACCACCACCTGCTCTGCCTGAGCTGTGGCAAGGTCATCGACGTCACCCTCCCGGCCGCCGTGGAACACGACGTCACCGCTGCGATCGGCCAGCTCGCCGGCGCCGAGAGCTTTCAGGCCCACAGTCACCGCCTCGACATCCTCGGCCTCTGCGCCGACTGCCGGTAGCCGGGCTGCCGGTAGCCGGGCTGCGGGGAGCCCGGCTGCGGGTGGCGGAGTACCGGTCGCCGAAAGGATGCCTGCCGTCCCTGTTGCGACGCGCGGTTCCAGGCTTACCTTGCGGAGTCGGTCGGTATCGCGGCGAGGGGTGCGAGCCGAGCGACAGCGCCTCCTCTAGCGCGGCGTCCGCCACGATGCGCCGATCCGCGATTTCGAAGCGTGCTTCCCACGGGCGGAGCTCGACATCGGCTCGCCACACCGACCGGACGAGTACCCGGCCGCGCTCCGGGCCGGTAACACGCTGACCGCGAGTGAAGCCAAGCAGCCTCGCCCTCGTCCCTGTCGCGCAGGCTTCCTCGTCCATCTCCCGGCGCAAGGTCTGCTCCCAGCTCTCACCGGGCTCGGGGCGGCCGGCAGGCAGATCCCAGATCGTGCCATCCGGCTGATGATGACGACGTCACCCCCAGCGGTCACGCAGACGCCCTCGGCACCATGCGGGGTCCCGTCCGGGGATAGGCGGCGGATGCCACGACACAAGCCATTGCTGGCCGCCGGACCAGATGGCGACCGGCACCCCGTCCGCGGCCACCCCAGGACCATCCACAGTCTCAAACTTAACGTCCCGGTCGCGCCACCATGGGAATCCGGTTCCCGTCAGCTGCTCAGGCGCGCCATGGTGGGCTGCTCGGCTCGCCAGTACGACCTGGCCGGAGGTCACAGCCAGCCCTGCCTGGAGTCGTTCGCCGCAGGCTGCGCCGCGACCAGTTCGCGGTCACCGCATGGCTGACCGCGAACTGCCTAAGGTTCCGGGGTCATGGAAAGTCGTGTACGGAGCGAGCCTCGCGACATGCAAAGCCCGGTCACCATGGGTGGTGACCGGGCCTGTGACCTGCTACTCCATGAGTAGCCCCGAGCGGATTCGAACCGCCGCTACCGCCTTGAGAGGGCGGCGTCCTGGGCCACTAGACGACGGGGCCAGACACTGCATCGTAGGGTACCGCGTGGGATGACGCCAAATGGACATCGCCAGGCTCCCCCGCGGATCCCGGCCGCGGCGCGGAGGCGGGCTCCCCGCAGCGTGGCACGCTAGCGGCCCGCAGTCCGGCCAGGCGGCTACCGGCCCCCAGCCTGCCTAGCGCGGCCACCCGGGCCCCAGCTGGGTAAAAGCCATGGGCATATCAGGCAAAATCCAGGAAACTGGAAAGGCCGTAAGATACCGCATGATCACTTTATGTAGGGGTAGATGCCGCACATGTTGGCATTCATTCTTGTTCTGCTGATCGTGGGACTCATCGCCGGGGCGCTGGCGCGCCTGCTCGTCCCCGGCCGCGACCCCATCGGCCTGCTGGGGACGATCGTCCTCGGGGTGCTGGGGTCCTTCCTCGGCGGGTTCATCCTGAACCTGATCGAATACCACACCCTCGCCGTTCATCACCTCCGTACGGCCGGGATCATCGGCTCCGTGGCCGGCGCCCTGATCCTGCTGATCCTGTACCGGCTGTCCGGCCACGAGCGCGGCCACAAGCGGTACGGCCGCAGCCGCACCCGCAGCAGCAGCCGCCGGCGTCGCTGGATCTGACCGCACCACCCGCTGGCCCGTGACGAGCTGGCCCGTGACCGGGCTGGTACCGCCACGGGCATGGATGCGGCCCGGCACCTCTCCCCCCCTGGTGCCGGGCCGTTTCCGTGCCTTCATGCGGTCGAGGCCGCGATGCGGCAGCGTCATCCGAGGCCCCAGGCCCGTCAGGGCCCCGGCCGGTCAGACACTCGGCCGGTCAGGGCCCCCGGCCGGTCAGGCCCTCCCCAGCCCCGCCCATCAGGGCCGTGGTCCCCGCCTGGCACGCCCGGGCCCGGCCCGGCGTTGGGCAGGGCATGGACGCAAGCCACGCGATGGATGTCGCGACGGCCGTGGAGCGCTGGCGGCTGGCCCCTCACCCTGAGGGCGGGTACTTCCGGGAGACCTACCGCGCGGGACTTCACACGATCCCGGCGGGCTGGCCGGGTGAACGGGCGCTGGCCACGGCGATCCTCTACCTGCTCCCGGCCGGTCAGGAGTCCGCCTGGCACCGGGTCCGGGGCGATGAGCTCTGGCTGTGGCAGGGCGGCGCGCCTATGGAACTCCGGATCGGCGACGAAACCCGGCGCGTCGGGCCCGACCCAGCGGCCGGGGACCAGCCCCAGGTCCTGGTTCCGGCGGGGGCGTGGCAGTCCGCCACTCCCGTGATCTGCGCCGGGCCCGCGGCGTCCTGGTCCCTGGCCGCCTGCCTGGTCGTACCCGGCTTCGACTTCGCCGATTTCGAGTTGCGCTAACAGGCCAGAAACGAACAACCGGCAGGGCCCTCGTGATCGAGGAGGCCTGCCGGTCATCACCCTGCTGGGGTACCAGGACTCGAACCTAGACTAACGGGGCCAGAACCCGTCGGGCTGCCAATTACCCCATACCCCATCGCGCCGGGCGGAGCCACGCTCACCCGCGCCAGTGCAGTGTAGCCGAACCCAACCCCCTCCCGCGAAATCCTTCCGCCGCTGGGCTCCCTCCGGGGCAGCAGGGCTTGAGTCCATGCTCAGGCGGCGCCGGTCCGGGCGGCGGGACCGGCCGCGGGGCCCGGGCCATCCCCGCCGCCCGGCGCGTACAGCCAGCACAGCGCCCGGTGCCCGGGCGCGGTCACCACGTCCGGGGGATGGGTCGCGCACACCGGCATCGCGCGCGGGCAGCGGGTCCGGAACCGGCAGCCCTGGCCGAGCGCGGCCTCCCGCATCTCGGCGGCCCGAGGGGCACGGCGGTCCTGGGCGGATGGGGTGTTTCGGACGGCCGCGCGGGCTTCCCGGGCACCCTGCCGCTGGCTCCGGGCGGCGGCCAGGGCCAGACGGGACGCGGACGGGTCGGGTGCGGCGCCGGCCAGGATCTGCGTGTACGGATGGGCCGGACTGAGGATGACCGAGTCGCTCGGGCCGTGCTCGACGATCTCGCCGCGGTACATCACCATGATCTCGGCGGAGAAGTGCCGGGCGGTGGCCAGGTCGTGCGTGACATACAGCATGGCCAGGTTCCGGTCCCGCTTCAGCCGGTCCAGCAGGTTCAGGATCTCCAGCCGGATCGACACGTCGAGCATGGACACCGGCTCGTCGGCGAGCAGCACGCCGGGGTCGGTGGCCAGGGCTCGGGCGATGGCCACTCGCTGGCGCTGGCCGCCGGACAACTCGTGTGGGTGCTTGGCGGCGACTTCCTCGGGCGGGGTCAGGTTCACCGAGCGGAGCAGATCGTGCACGGCCCGGTCCACGGCTTCGCCGCGGGGGCGATCCGGGCGCAGCAGCAACGGCCGCGCGAGGTGATGGCGCACGCTGTGCATGGGATTGAGCGAGGCGAATGGGTCCTGGAAGACCAGCTGCACCTCGTGGCGGTAGGCGCGAAGCGCCCGGCCACGGCGGGCCGCGGGCCGCCCGTCCAGCATGATCTCCCCGGCTGCCCGCTTCTCCAGCTGGGCCAGGGCCCGGACCACGGTGGACTTGCCGCTGCCGCTCTCACCGACCAGGGCCAGGGTCTGGCCGGCCCGGAGGGCGAAGGACAGGTTGTCCACGGCCCGGAAGGGTTTCCCGCCCCGCTGGCGGAACTCCACTGCCAGCCCGGAGACCTCCAGCACACTCACGTGTCACCTCCGCTGTCCGTGGCCCTGACCCGGTCCGCGCTGGGCGTCTCGCCGTCGGGCGTCCCGCTCAGCCCGGGTGGCGGGCCATCCGGGCACTGGGCGGGATCATGCAGGTGGCAGGCGACCTCCCAGCCGGCCGCCCGCGGGCCCCGGCCCGCCCGGCCGGCCGGGGAGCCCAGCACCGGGTGGACATCCGCGCACGACCCGAACCCGTAGTCGCAGCGGGGCAGGAACGGGCAGCCGGGAAGGCCGGTGCGGAGATCCGGCGGGCTGCCTGGCACTCCGCGCAGCTCGCGGCGGGCGCCGCGGATGTCCGGGAAGGAGCGGAGCAGACCCAGCGTGTATGGGTGCGCGGGCGCCGTGCCGACCAGCTCCGACGGGGCCCGCTCGATCACTTCCCCGGCGTACATGACCGCGAGCCGGTCACTGACCTCTAGCAGCAGCGACAAGTCGTGGGTGATGAAGATGACGCTGAACCCGAGTTCCTCGCGGAGCCGCTCGATCTCGTCCAGGATCTCCCGCTGGACCACGACGTCCAGGGCGGTGGTGGGCTCGTCCATGATGACGATCTCGGGCTCCAGGGCCAGCGCCATCGCGATCATGACCCGCTGCCGCATGCCGCCGGACAGCTCGTGCGGGAAGCCATCGATGCGGGCCGGGTCGATCCCGACCATGTCCAGCAGTTCCCGGGTCCGCGCCTGCCGGGCCCCGCGGCCGGTGTCCGGGCGGTGCGCCGCGAAGATGTCGTCGAACTGGCGGGCCAGGCTGGTCACCGGGTTGAGCGCGTTCATCGCGCTCTGGAACACCATCGAGATCGTGCTCCAGCGGAACTGGCGCAGGTCCTCCCCCTCGAGGGCCAGCATGTCGACGGGGGCGCCGGCGGCCGGGAAGAACGTGATCGACCCGCTGGTCTGGCGGGCGGGCGGCCTGAGCATCCGGGTCAGCGCGTAGGCCAGGGTGGACTTGCCGCAGCCGCTCTCCCCGGCGATGCCGAGGACCTCGCCGCGGCGCAGCTCGATCGTGACGTCGCGGACGGCGCGGGTCGGGTGCCGCCCCGCGTACTCCACGCTGAGATGCTCGGCCCTGAGCACGAGGTCCGGGCGGCCCGCAGGCAGGCCAGTGCTCATCTCACTCACCCCTCCCGGTGCCGGGACGGCCGGTACACGCGCAGCCGCGGGTTGAGCAGCTCGTCCAGACTGAAGTTGATCAGCGCCAGGCCCATGCCGAGCAGCGCGATGCACAGGCCAGGCGGGATGAACCACCACCAGGCACCGACCGACAGGGCCTGGTCGTTGTACGCGAGATTGAGCATGTTGCCCCAGGTCAGAAGCGTCGGATCGCCCAGGCCGATGAACGCGAGCGCCGCCTGGGTCAGGATCGCGAAGATCGTGCCGAAGATGAAGTTGGACACGATGATCGGCTCCTCGTTCGGGAGGATCTCGACGAACACGATGCGCCACGCTCGCTCCCCGGCCGCGCGGGCCGCGAGCACGTACTCGCGGCTGCGCACGGACAGGGTCTGGGCCCGCAGCACCCGGGCCGCTGCGGCCCAGCTGGTCAGCGCGATGACCACGATCAGCGGCCCGAGCCCGTTCGACTTCACGTCCGCGATGATCACGATGACCAGCGGCAGCGTCGGGATGACCAGTACCACGTTGGACAGCAGGCTCAGCGCCTCGTCCAGCAGGCCGCCCGCGTAGCCGCCGCTGATGCCGATCACGATCGAGACCACCGTGGCCAGCAGCCCGGCCCCGAAACCGATCAGCAGGGAGGCGCGGGTGCTGACCACCAGCTGGGCGAACACGTCCTGCCCGATCTGGGTGGTGCCCAGCCAGTGGGCCAGCGACGGCGGGGCCAGCTCGGTGTGGCTCAGCTGGTTCGGGTTGGTGACGAAGAACGGCCCGATGATGCCGAGCAGCAGGAAAAACCCGACGATGACGGTGCCCGCCACCAGCCGCGGCGAGCGGAACGCCTCGCGGACCCGGCCGCCGAGCCGCTGCGCGTCGACGCCCGGCCCGGCCGCGGTGGCGGCGACGACGTTGGTGGCGGTCACCGGGATAGCCTCGTCCGCGGGTCGACGAAGCCGTGCATCAGGTCGACCAGGAGGTTGGCGCCCAGCACCGCGAACGTGATGACCAGGAAGATGCCCTGCATCAGCGGGTAGTCGTTGCTGTTGACCGCCTGCACCAGCTTCTCGCCCAGGCCCGGGTAGGAGAACACGTACTCCATCGCGATCGCCCCGCTGACCACGAACCCGAGGGAGATCGCGAAGCCGGAGACGCTGGGCAGCACGGCGTTGCGGGCCGCGTATCCGATCATGATCCGCCGCTGGCGCAGTCCCTTGGCCTCGGCTGCGACCACGTAGTCGTCCGACAGGGTCGACACCATCATGTTCCGCATGCCGAGTAGCCAGCCGCCGACCGAGCTGAGCACGATGGTGAGCGCGGGCAGGATCGCGTGCTGCGCGGCGGACACCAGGAACGGCAGGTTCCAGCCCGGGCTGAGCTCGGAGTTCGTGTCATAGCCCTGACCTTGCGGGAAGAGGTGCCACACGTTGGAGGAGAACAGGTACAGCATGATCAGCGCGAGCCAGAAGTACGGCATCGCGGTGAGCAGGGTGGTGGCCGGGATGATCGCGTCCAGCCGGGAGCCGCGCTTCCAGCCGGCCAGCGCACCCAGCCCAATGCCGAGCACGAAGCTGATCACCGTCGCGGTGCCGACCAGGACCAGCGTCCAGTAGATGGACTGGCTGATCTCGCTGCTGACCGAGACCGGGAAGTCACTGATGGACAGGCCCAGCCTCAGGTGAGCCAGGCCGTCCAGGTACTGCCAGTACTTCTGGACAATGTTCCCCGTGCCGAGGCCGAGCAGGCTGGTCAGCACCTTGGCCTCACCGGGCGGGACGCTGCCCGACTGCGACATCCGGCCGATCAGCGCCTCGACCGGGTTACCCGGGATGAGCTGTGGCAGCAGGAAGTTGACGGTGAGCGCCACCCAGGCAGCCACCAGGTAGAACCCGAGTTTGCGGGCCACGTAGCGCAACTTCTGGCCCCTCCTTTCCGCCCCGGCCTCCGTCAGCGGATGCGCTGCCCGGCCCGGCGGGGATCACGGGGGTCCCCGCCGGGCCGTTCAGCCGGCCGCCAGGATCACTTGCTCACCGGGACGAGCCGCGCGGCGATCCAGCCGATGTCCGGCTGGATGTACACGGCCGGGGCCCCGTACGCGTTCGACAGGGTGGGAATGTTGCCGACATGGTGCCCGTTGAACTCGATCTCGTTCTGGGCTTCCCAGAGGGGGATGAGCGGCAGCTGCTGGGCGAAGATGTGCTCGATCTTGTAGAAGGCCGGCTTCTGGGTCGCCGGGTCGGTCGTGCCGGCGATCTGGCCGAGCAGCGAGTCCACCTGCGGGTTCTTGTAGCGGCCGTAATTGCCGACCGTGTCGGCCTTGCCGATGGCCGGGGCGATCCCACTGTCCAGCAGCGAGTAGTAGTACGAGTACGGATCCGGCGTGAACCCGAAGCCGGCGATGAGCAGCTGGAAGCTGCCGTTGTCCTGATCGGAATTGAACGCGGTGTACGCCTCCTGGTCGATGGACAGGTTGATGCCGACCGGCTTGAGTTCCTGCTGGATGATCTGCAGGTCACTGAGGTAGTCGGTGTAGCCCGCCACCATCTTGACCGAAAGGTTCAGCGGCGTCTTGACACCCGCCTTGGCCAGGTCGGCCTTGGCCGCGGCCACGTTGGGGCTCCCGAATTTGGCGCTGGCCAGCGACGGGTCGAGCACCGAATTGTAGTTCGGCGTGATCAGCGCCTCGGGGTTGCTGGCCGGCGCGTACCCGTTGTAGACCGTGTTGCTGATGTAGCTGCGGTTCAGCGCGGCGCTGATGGCCTGCCGGACGGCCAGCTTGGTGGTCGGGCCGGTGGCCATGTTGGGCACCAGGAACGCGGTCGCCAGCGGGATATCGCTGACCACGAACTTCGGGTCCTTGGCCAGATAGGTCTTCTTGATGTTCGGGATGAACGCGCCGGTCCAGTCCAGCTGGCCGGCCTCGACCGCCGCGTCCATGGTGGTGTTCCCGCTGTAGGAGATGAACCGGACCGTCTTGAAGTGGGGCAGGCCCCGCAGGTAATAGTGCGGGTTCGCGGTCAGCTCGAACGCCTGCGGCGCGTACTTGGTCAGGACGTAGGCGCCGGTGCCGACCGGGTGCGGGTTCGTGAACGTCGCCGGGTTCTTGACGGACTGCCAGATGTGCCTGGGCACTATTTCCACCCGGCCGAGCGCGTAGTACGCGTCGGTGTAGGCGGCCTTGGTGAAGTTGATCGTCACGCCGTACTGACCGTTCGCCGACACGCTGGCCAGCGGCAGGCTGAACCGGTTGAGCGCGGCGCTGTGCAGCGCGAGGTCGAAGGTGTAAACCACGTCTGTGCTGGTGAACGGCTTACCGTCGGTCCACTTGACTCCGTGACGGAGCTGGACTGTGAGAGTCTTTCCCCCGTGGGACCAGGCATAGCTGGAGCCGAGCCAGGGTTTGACGTCGCCGGCCTTGGCCGTGTTGTAGAAGAACAACGGCTCGTAGATCATGCCGTTGGTGGCGTCCTCAGCGTTCGGGGAGTACTGGTTGAAGTCGTTGGGGTAGGAGGTGGCCCCGGTGGCCACCGTGAGCACGCCCGTCGGGCCCGAGGAGGATGAGACGGAGCCGCTGCCGCTGCTGCCTCCGCAGGCAGCCAGCAGACCCACCGCCACAATCGTGGCGCCGGCGGCAATACCGCGAACGCGCCAGGGTCTCGACAACATTGGGGATTCCCTCTTTTCTATTAGCGTTGGCTTCCAATCCTGCTGGAATACCGGGTAACGCTTCGTCGCCGTTGTGCGCGCGAACTACGGAGAGGTACTCGGCGACGCTGAACCGGCCTCATCGCTCGGTTACATGTCCGGGAGCCCGGCGTGACGGGCTGCCGTTGCACCGGGGCAGTCATCGTTGCGACTGAGCGAAGCACTATACCGGTTAAGTGTCAACCCTCCGAAGGTCTGGGTGAAGGCGCGATGCCGTATCGTTAGCGATCCGCAGCGGCGCCGGGCTGGACGCGCAGTCGTGCGGTCCGGGCCACCCGCCCAGACGGGCGGGCAGGGACGGCGCGGCCGCCCGGGCGGCACCGGGGGCTGGGCTCCGGAACTAGGAAGCAGGCCACGCCGCGACGCGGCGGGGCGAGCCCGTGCTGCCGCGGACGGTGAGCACCGGCGTGGGCGCCTGGTGGTTGCCCACCCCGCCCCCGGCCGCGGCCTGGGTCAGGACCCGCGCGGCGTGGGCGCCATAGGCGGCCACGTCCCGGGTCAGCGCGGTCAGTGGCGGGTGGACGACCTGGCAGAACACAGAGTCGTCCCAGGCCACGATGGAAAGCTCGGCGGGCACCTCCACCCCCTTCTGCTGGGCGGCGCCCAGGCCGGAGACCGCCATCAGGTCGTTGTCGTACACGATCGCGGTGGGGGGATGACGGTCCTCCAGCAGCCGGATCGTGGCTTTGGCCCCGTTCTCGCCCGTGTAGTCCCCCTCCATCAGCACCGCCTCCACCCCCAGGGCCCGCGTGACCGCGCGGAACGCGTCGGTCCGGATCTTGGTGTGCCAGAGCCGGGGGATACCGGTAACCCGGGCGATCCGCTGGTGCCCGGTCCCGGCCAGGTACTCGACCACGGCGCGGGCCGCAGCCGCGTCATCCTGCCAGACGGCGGGCAGCGAGCCCGCGCCTGCGGGCGTGCCGATGGCCACGGCGGGCATCTTCAGTTCCTCCAGGACCGCCACCCGCCGGTCGTCGAGCTGGAGGTCGACCAGGAAGACGCCGTCCACCCGCCGCTGAGCCCACCACGAGCGGTACATGGCGATCTCAGCGTCCTGGTCCTCGGCCATGGTGAACAGCAGCGGGGTGTGGTCCCGCGACAACTCGGCCTGGATGCCCGACATGAGCTGGGTGAAGAACGGCTCTACGCCGAGCGTGCGGGCGGGCCGGTCGATGATGAGGCCGAACGCTCCCGCCCGGCCGTCGGACAGGGCCCGGGCCGCGCTATTGGGCTGGAAGCCGATCTCGTCCGCGATGGCCAGGATCCGTTCCCGGGTGGCCACGGACACGCCAGGCTGCCCGTTCAGGGCGAAAGATACTGCCGCCTTGGTCACCCCGGCGCGGCGCGCGATGTCCGCGATCGTCGGACGCTTCACCCGATTCCTCCCAGCGGGCGCCGCCTGCCCGGCACCCTGGGCTCGGCCCCCGCGCTGGCCAGTTTAACCACCGCCCTGCGTAACGCCAGGGCCGCGGCGCCACCCTGGAGACCGAAGCCAATCTCCGTTGACACTTAACCGGTATAGTGTTTCGATCACATTGGCTCTTGGTGCGTATCCCCCGTCCTCCGCCGGAGAGGAGCCTTCCGCATGCACAGGAACGCCGCCCAACTCATGTCCGGCGGGCGGCCCGCCCGTTGGCTCGGGGTCAACTTCTGGTCCCGGACGGGCGGCCCGCTGATGTGGCGGAACTACGACCCCGAGGTAATCCGGGCCGAATTGAAGGTCCTGCGTGCCCACGGGCTGTCCATGACCCGGTCGTTCTTCTACTGGCCTGATTTCATGCCTGAGCCGTACCGCATCGACGAGGACATGGCCGCCCGGTTCGGCGATTTCCTCGACCGGCACGCGGAGGCCGGCCTGACCACCGTGCCCACCTTCCTGGTGGGGCACATGTCCGGGGAGAACTGGGATCCCGCCTGGCGGGCCGGGCGTGATCTGTACTCCGACGTCTGGATGGTCGCCCGCGAGGCGTGGTTCGCCGCCGAGATGGTCCGCCGGTTCGCCGGTCATGAGGCGGTCTGCGGCTGGCTCGTCTCCAACGAGATGCCCATCTACGGCGGCACCGCGCCGCGGGAGACGATCGCCGCCTGGGCACAGATCATCCTCAGCGCGGTGCGCGGGGCCGGTGGCACCCAGCCGGCCTCCCTGGGTGACGGGGCGTGGGGCCTCGAGGTGAGCGGGCGCGACAACGGGTTCTCGGTGGCGGACAGCGCCCGCCAGTGCGACTTCATCGGCCCGCACGTCTACCCGGTCGGTGACGACCTGGTCCGCCAGCACTACGCCGCGGCCTGGTCCTGCGAGCTGGCCGCGACCTATGGCATACCGGTGGTCCTGGAGGAGTTCGGGGTGAGCTCGGACTTCGTCAGCGACGCCAGCGCGGCCCACTACTACCGCCAGGTGCTGCACAATTCCCTGCTGGCCGGTGCGACCGGCTGGATCGCCTGGAACAACACCGACTACGACGACCTGTCCGGCCAGGATCCCTACCGGCACCACGCCTTCGAGATGCACTTCGGCCTGACCGATGCGCAGGGTGCGGCCAAGCCCCAGCTGGCCGAGATGGCCGCGTTCGGCGAGACCCTGGGCCGGGTCGGCATCGGTGACTGCCAGCGGTCCGGCAGCGACGTGGCCCTGGTCATCCCGTCCTACCTGGACACCGTCTACCCGTTCACGGCCGAGGAGGACCGCACCTACCTGGCCGGGGTGCTGTGCCAGGCGTACGTCTCGGCCCGGCTGGCCGACCTGCCCCCGGCCCTCACCCGGGAGAGCACCGGAATCGGCCCGGACGCCCGGCTGTACCTGGTGCCCTCGTCGAAGCAGCTGCTCAGCCCGACCTGGCATCAGCTGGAGGCGCTGGCCGAGGGCGGGGCCGTCGTCTACGTCTCGTACTCGCCGGGTGCCCACGGCATGCACGCCGGCCCCTGGTACGCGCGGCTGAACGGCATGTTCGGGGTGCAGCATCAGCTGGGCTACGGCGCGCCGGCCCGGACCGGGGATGAGCAGGTCACGTTCACGCTGACACAGGACTTCGGGACCCTCCCGCAGGGTGCCCAGCTCCGCTTCGGCGGGTCCGGCCGCGGGCCGAGCCACAGTTACCTGCCGGTCCGGCCGGACGGCGCGGAGGTGCTCGCGGTTGACGCCGGGGACCGGCCCGCGCTGCTGCGGCGCCGGACGGGCACGGGGGCGCTGATCCTGTGCACGTATCCCGTTGAGTACCTGGCCGCCGTCACACCGGACGCCAACCCGGACGCCACGAGCATGCTCTACGACGCCCTCGCGATTCACGCCGGCGTGCGCCGGCCGGTGACCGTGGACGACCCGCGGGTGGCGGCCGACGTCCTGGTCCGCGCGGACGGTACCCGGTTCGCCTGGCTGGTCAGCCACGCGGCGGAGCCGGTCACGATCAAGCCCCAGCTCAGCTCGGGGTCACGACTGTGCGACCTGGACGGCGCGCCCGCCAGCGAGACCATCACGCTGGCCCCGTTCGGGGTCGGCGTGTTCGTCATCGAGCCCGGCTCGCCGGCCGCCGGCTGAGGGCGGCAGCCGGGGTGCCATCCGGCTGCAGAGCCCGTTCGGTTCAGCGGGCGGCCGCCATGGCCTGGGCGTGGGTGCTGAGCAGGTGCGCCGCCGCGTTGGTGCTGTTGCCAGGGTCGTTGTCCCAGATGATGCGGTAGCCGTCGTAGTCCGGGTAGAAGGACCCGTCGTCCACCCGGGACGTGAGCAGCCAGAACTGGTCGCCCGCACCTCCCTGGCGGAGCACCGTGTCCGTCCAGGCCTGGTAGCCGCGGTCGCGGGCCGCTTCGTCCGCGACGCCCTGGGCGGCGTTGATGGCCAGCCCATATTCCTCGATTACCACGGGCTTGCGCAGCGCCGTCCCGTCGGACAGATGGCGGGTGATCCAGGTAGTGCCCCAGCTGACCGGGTCGGTCCCCGGCTTGGCCGCCGGGTTCTCCCCCCAGCCCTGTGGGTACAGGTGGACCGTGCCGTAGTCGATCGCAGGCAGCGCGAGGAAGTCCTTCCAGCGGTCACCCTCGTAGTTGGAGTACGGGTAGTCGGAGCTGGCCGGGTCGCCGTAGAAACCCTCGTCCCCCGTGGTGACCAGCTGACGCGGGGCCAGCCGCTTGACGTACGCGCTCGTCTCGGCGACCCAGGCCAGCAGCTGCTGCCCGGTCTTGTCACTCCGGCTGCGCGGCTCGTTGGCCAGCTCGAAGGTCATGATGGCCGGGTCCTCGTTGTACCGCAGGCCGGTGTAGTGGTTGAACCGGGTCAGCACGTGCTTCACGTAGGCGCGGTAGCAGTCCTGGATCGACTTCGTGCTGTAGAACCGGTCATGGTTGACGGCGGCGCCGTAGGAGTCGTCGGGCAGGCCGAGGAACCAGGTCACGTACTGCGCCATGCCGCCATAGTCAGGCCAGTTGTTGACCAGCGCGAGCACCAGCCGGAGGCCGAGCTGGCCCGCCTTGTACACGGCGTAGTCCAGCGCATCGAACGCCGCGTCGTCATACACGTAGGGCTTCGGCTGCAGCGCGGCGTAGCTACCGCCCGAGCCATCGGCGAAGGCCCAGGCCCGGACCACCCTGAGCGACATCGCGGCCGCGTCGTTGAGCGCACTGTCGATTACGTAATGCGACCGCTGGTGCAGGTAGTACGTGTTGGTGCCGCCGAACCGCCACGCGGCCCCGCCCACCGAGAACGTCCCGCCCCGGGTGGTCACGAACTCGTGCGGCCGGCCCGGGAACGTTCCCCCGGACGGTAAGCCCGCCGGCGTGGCCCGGGTCCGGCCCGGGACGGCCGCCACCGCGGGGCTGAGGCCCGAGCCGAGCGCGAGCCCCGCCGCGCCTGCGGCCGTCCCGGCGAGCAGGGTGCGGCGGGATGGGCCCCGCGCCCCGGGATCCTGCGGATGCGATGCGGCCATGGCGGACCTCCTGCGGATGCCAGGACGGCCCGGCCAGGTGCCGTGCCGTCGCGGGAACCAGCTGAGCCTCGCGCGCGGGGCGCCGGGGTTCACCGGAAATAACATCACTAGACCGGTTTAGCGTCAATAGTTCAATAACGGTTTTACTGTTATCTATACCGGTTTAGAAGATGACGGCCCGCTGGGGCCATGACACCAGCGGGTTCCGGCCGGGTCAGCCAGCCGCCTTGATCGCGTGGGCCAGCCGGCCCAGGGTCCGCTCCCGGCCCAGCAGCTCGATCGACTGGTACAGCGGCGGAGACACCCGGCGCCCGGTCACCGCGGCCCGCACCGGCGCGAACGCCACCCGGGGCTTGAGGCCGAGCCCGGCCGGCTCGACCAGCGCCGCCGCCAGGGCCGCCTGGATGGCCTCCCACGCCCACGGCTGCACCTCAGCCACCGCCGCCTCCGCGGCCTGGAGCACGGGCAGCGCGCCCGGGCCGAGAGCCCGCTCGGCCTCCTGCGCATCCACCTCGAAATGCTCCTCGTCGGCGAACAGGAAGCCGAGCATGCCCGGCGCCTCGGTGAGCCGGCTGATCCGGGTCTGGATATGCGGCGCGGCCGCCGCGACCAGGGCCAGCTCCGCCTCACTCACCGGGTCACCGATCACGCCTGCCCGCTGCAGGAACGGGATGATCCGCGCGACGAAACCGGCCGGGTCCAGCGCGCGGATCTTGTCCCCGTTGATGGCCTCGAGCTTGCGCACGTCGAACTGGGCCGCATTCCTGTTCACCCGGGCCAGATCGAACTCCGCCGCCATCTCGGCCAGCGTGAACTCCTCCCGGTCCTCCCCGGGGGACCAGCCCAGCAGGGCCAGGTAGTTGTCGACCGCCTCGGGCAGGAAGCCCTCCTGCCGGTACCAGTTGACCGACACGACCCCGTTCCGCTTGGAGAGCCGCTGCCCGTCCTTGCCGAGGACGTACGGCAAATGCGCGAAGGCCGGGAACTGGTCCTCGGGCACGCCCATGGCCCGGTACACGGCGATCTGGCGGGGGGTGGAGGACAGCAGGTCCTCGCCGCGCACCACGTGGGTGATCTTCATGAGCACGTCGTCCACCGCGACGGCCAGCGTGTACAGCGGTGAGCCGTCCGCCCGGGCCAGGACGAAGTCCGGCACGTGCTGGTGGTCGAAGGTGACCTCGCCGCGGACCAGGTCGGTGAACGTGGTGGACCCTGCGGGCATCCGGAACCGCACCACCGGCTTGCGCCCCTCGGCCTGGTAAGCCTGGACCTGCTCGGCGGTGAGCACCCGGCAGTGACCGTCGTAGCCGCTGGGGCCGCCCGCGGCGCGGGCCGCTTCCCGGCGGGCGGCCAGTTCCTCGGTGGTGCAGTAGCAGTAGTAGGCGTGGCCGTCGGCGAGCAGCCGCTGCACCCACTCCCGGTAGATGTCCAGCCGCTCGCTCTGGAGGTACGGGCCGTACGGGCCGCCGGCCTCCGGCCCCTCGTCCCACTCCAGGCCGAGCCAGTGCAGCGTGTCCAGCGCGGAGGCGATGTACTCGGTGGTGACCCGGCTCCGGTCGGTGTCCTCGATGCGCAGCACGAAGGTCCCGCCGGTGTGCCGGGCGAAGGCCCAGTCGTACAGCGCGGTCCGGATGTTGCCCACGTGCAGGTCACCGCTGGGCGAAGGGGCGAAGCGGACCCGCACCCCCCCGGCGGGCCGGTTATCGGCCGGCGGGACGTGCTCAGTCACGGTTCACCACCGTGTTGCGCAGCGACCCGACGTTCTCGATCGTCACGGACACTTCGTCTCCGTCCTCCAGGGGCCCGACGCCCGCCGGGGTTCCGGTCAGCAGCACATCCCCGGGCAGCAGGGTCATCACGGTGCTGACGTACTCGACCAGCGCGGGCACGTCGTACAGCAGCTGCGAGGTACGCGCCTGCTGGCGGAGCTCACCGTTCACCTCGGTAGTGAGCTGGAGGTCGGCGGGGTCGGCATCGGTCTCGATCCAGGGGCCCAGCGGGCAGAACGTGTCGAACCCCTTGGCCCGGGTCCACTGGCCGTCCCGGGCCTGCAGGTCGCGGGCGGTCACGTCGTTGGCGCAGGTGTAGCCGAAGATGACCTCGGCCGCCTGGGCCGCGGGAACCTCCCGGCAGAGCCTCCCGATGATCACCGCCAGCTCGCCCTCGTAGTCCACGCGCTGGGTCAGCTTGACCGGGTAGGCGATCTGGTCCCCATGCCCCACCACCGCGGTGGACGGCTTGAGGAACAGGACCGGCTCCGCGGAAGGCTCACCACCCATCTCGCGGGCGTGATCGGCGTAGTTACGGCCTACCGCCACCACCTTGCTCGGCAGCACGGGGGCCAGCAGCCGCACGTCATCCAGGGGGAATGTCGCCCCGGTGAACTGGACGCCCCCCTTGCCCGGGCTGAACGGGTGCCCGCGCAACTCGGCGATGACGCTCAGGCCCGTCACCCCGGTCACAGGGCGGGCCGCGCCGGCCCCGTCCGCCTGCGCTTCCCCGACAACCCCGTATGCGACCTCGCCGCCCTTGGCAAATCTCGCGATGCGCACTGCTCAACCTCTCCGATGAGAGTCCTGCCCTCGGCCCAGGCTCGTTACCGGGGCTCCTTAGAGCCTACTGAGCCCGGCCGCCAGGCCGGGCTCAGCAGACCCCCAGGACGGCTACTGCAGGTAGCCCTCGACCTCGGAAGCCGGGCGGGGGGCAGTCTCGCCCGGGTCCTCGCCGAACTCGCGGCGGGCACGGCGCTGGCGGAGCAGGTCCCAGCACTGGTCGAGGGACTCCTCCACCGACCGGAGCCGCGCCTGCTCCTCATCACTGGGCAGCTTCCCCTCGGCGGCCTGAGTCCGGAGCTCGTGCTCGGCCTGGATCAGCTCGTCGATGTGGCCCAGGATCTCCTTGTCATCCATGAGTCCCACCGTACGGGAAACCACGCGTCCGCCGGCCGCAGGGCAGGCCTTAGCCTGGCCCGGTGCCGGATCCAGTCTTCCTGATCACCGGGGCGTCGGGTGGCATCGGCGCGGCGACCGCCCGGGCCGCGGTCCGGGCTGGCTACCGGGTGGCGCTCACCGGCCGCAGGCCGGGCCCGCTGCGCGAGCTGGCCGCGGAGCTCGGCGGTCCGCCGCGGGCGCTGCCCGTGGGCTGCGACGTGTCTGACTGGGATCAGCTGCTCGCCCTGGTCCGCGAGGTGCTCGGCACCCTGGGCCAGCTCGACGTGGTCTTCGCCAACGCGGGCTCGTCAGCGCCTACCTCGTTCCTGGGCCGCGGCGGCCTGCCCCCCGCGGAGTGGCCCGGGCTGGTAGCTGCGAACGTGCTCGGCCCCGCGCTGACGGCCCGCGCCGTGCTGCCGGCGCTGGCCCGCTCGGGCGGGCATCTGCTGCTCACCGGGTCGGTGGCCGGCCGCGTGACCCGGCCCGGGAGCCTGTACTCGGCCACCAAGTGGGCGGTCAGCGCGCTGGCCGCGGGCATCCGCGCCGAGTGCGTGGGCACCGGGGTCAGGGTCACCCTGATCCAGCCCGGGCTGACCGACGCCGGGCCGGTCGGCCCGGGACGGGACGATGACCCGAAGCTGGCGCCCGCCGACGTCGCCGCCGCGGTGATGTACGCCGTGGGCCAGCCGGCCGGGGTAGACGTCAGCGAGATCGTGATCCGGCCGGTCGGGCAGGATCCGTTCCGCTGACCCCGGCCGGGTCGAGAGCGGGAACGCGCGGCTCCTGCAGGGCCCGGCCCGGCTCCACGATGGTCCCGAAGTACGCCACGCACAGCCCGAGCGCGATCGGGATGCACAGCGCGGCCGGCAGGCCCGCCACGCTCGCGCACCCGCCGATCAGCGGCGGCCCGCCGACCAGGCCGAGGTAGCCGAGGCCGGCCACCCGGGCGATGCCCCGGCCCGGGTGCTCCGGATCGGCGTGCCCCGCGGCCGACAGGAACTGCGGCATCGTGCAGGACAGCCCGCCCCCGCAGGCCGCGAAGCCGATGACGGCGCCGACCGGGCTGCGGCTGAGCAGCGCGGCGGCCAGGCCGGCCGACGCCAGCAGGCCGCACCCGCGGATCAGGCCGACCGGGCCGTAGCGGGCGGCCAGGCGGTCACCCGCCATCCGCCCCGCGGCCATGGCCAGGGAGAAGCCGCCGAATCCGGCGGCCTCGTACCCAGGCGGGGCCCCCAGGTCGTCCCGGAGATAGACCCCGCTCCAGTTCGCCGCCGCACCCTCGGCGATCAGGCAGCACAAAGCAAGCACCCCGAGCCCGGTCAGCCGCGACGAGCCGGGCGCGGCGCGGGCGGGACGGCCGGGCCAGGCGAGCCAGCCCTGACCCTGGAGGCGGCCAGGACGGACCGCGCCGCCGCGCCAGGAGGCCAGCCGGGCCGCAGCGCCCGCACGAGCCCACCGGCCAGGTCCCGGGGGCGGGCGGCGGGCGGCCGGGTCCGGGGGGAGCCAGCGCCCGGCGATGACCGCGACCGCCACCCCGGCCAGGACGAGGACCGCCAGGGCGGCCGTCTGCGGGTGCCCGGCCGGGGCCGCCTGACGCCAGGCGAGCAGGCCGCCTAAGAGGGCCCCGGCCAGCCCGCCCACGCTGAAGCAGGCGTGGAACGAGGCCATCAGCGGCCGCCCGTAGGCCTGCTCCACCTGGACACCCTGCGCGTTCAGGCTCACGGCCAGCATGCCTCCGGCCACGCCGAAGGCCAGCACCGCGATCAGGACCAGGGGAAGCGTGCCGGCCGTCCAGAGGAACAACGGCAGCACGGCGACCGCGGCCGCCGCAGGCCGGCTCACCCGGGCGCTGCCGAACTGATCCGCCAGGCGGCCCGCCAGCGGCATCACCGCGACCAGGCCGGCCGGTCCGACCAGCAGCGAAGCCCCGAGCAGCCCGTCGGTCAGGTGCAGCCCCGCCTTGACGCCCGGAATCCGGGCTATCCAGACGCCCTCGGTGAGGCCGAGGAGAACGAAGTAGACCAGGACCGCCGCCCTCATCCTGCGCAGCCGCCCGGATCCCCCGCCCGGGGCGTCACCTGGGCCCGGTGACGTCGTTAGAGAAAAGGTTCGGATATGCGAACTATACCGACAGAGGCCCCTTATGTGACCGCGCGCAAGAGCGCGGTCTCATGATGCGACGGCCAGGCGGCTGCGGGCCTGCCCGTCACAGACGGGTCACCGGAGCTCACTCGCCACCGCGCGGAGGCTGGTAACCCGCCCGGAGCAGCGCGTAGGTCACCGCTTCCTCCAGGGCGTGCCAGGACGCGGCGATGATGTTCTCGTCCACGCCCACCGTGCTCCAGGTCCCGTCGGCCGACCCGGTGCCATCGCCGGACTCGATGAGGACCCGGGTGACCGCTCCGGTCCCGTGCGAGCCTTCCAGGATGCGCACCTTGTAGTCGGCCAGCTCCAGCATGGCCAGCTCCGGGTAGAGCCCCTCGAGGGCCAGCCGCAGCGCCTTGTCCAGGGAGTTGACGGGCCCGTTGCCCTCCCCGGTGGCCACGATCCGCTCGCCCTTGGCGTGCAGCTTGACGGTGGCCTCGCTGACCACTTCGCCGCCGGCCCGCTGCTCCACGATGACCCGCCAGGACTCCACCTGGAAGTGACGCTGCCGTTCGCCCGCCAGCTCGTCGCGCAGCAGCAGCTCGAAGGATGCGTCGGCGGCCTCGAAGGTGTACCCGCGGGCCTCCAGGTGCTTGACCCGGTTGACCACGCGGCCGACGGTGTCCTTGTCCCCGGACAGATCGTAGCCAAGCTGCTTGCCCTTGATCTCGACCGAGGCGCGGCCCGCCATGTCCGAGACCAGCATCCGCATGTCGTTGCCGACGAGCTCCGGGTCGATGTGCTGGTAGAGCATGGGATCCACCTTGACCGCCGACGCATGCAGGCCGGCCTTGTGCGCGAAGGCGGAGAAGCCGACGTACGGCTGGTGGGTGCTGGGGGTGACGTTGGTGACCTCGCTGATCGCGTGGGCCACCCGGCTCATCTCGGCCAGGCAGCCTTCCGGCAGCACGACCTGGCCCTTCTTCAGCTGGAGCCCGGCGACCACGCTGAACAGGTTGGCGTTGCCGGCCCGCTCCCCGTACCCGTTGGCGCAGCCCTGCACGTGGGTCACGCCGGCGTTGACCGCGACGAGGCTGTTGGCCACGGCGCAGGCGGTGTCGTCGTGGCAGTGGATGCCGAGCCGGGCGCCGGTCGCGGCGGCGACCGCGGTCACCGCGTCACCGAGCTCCCCGGGGAGCATGCCCCCGTTCGTGTCACAGAGCGCGACCACGTCCGCGCCGGCTTCCGTGGCGGCGCGGACCACCTCGAGCGCGTAGGCCGGGTTGGACCGGTACCCGTCGAAGAAGTGCTCCGCGTCCAGGAACACCCGCTGGCCCTCGGCCCGCAGGTGGCTGACCGTGTCGCGGATCATGGCCAGGTTCTCGTCCAGCGTCGTGCGCAGGGCCAGCCGGACATGCCGGTCGTGACTCTTGGCGACAAGAGTCACGACCGGCGCCCCGGACTCGCGCAGAGCGGCGACCTGTGGGTCGTCGGCCGCCTGCACGCCGGGCCGGCGGGTCGCGCCGAACGCGGCGAGCTGCGCGTGCCTGAGGTCTAGTTCGGTGCGGGCGCGCTGGAAGAACTCGGTGTCCTTGGGGATCGCCCCGGGCCAGCCACCCTCGATGAAGCCGACGCCGAACTCGTCGAGACGGCGGGCGATAGCCAGCTTGTCGGCGACGGTGAGGCTCAGCCCTTCCTGCTGGGCACCGTCGCGCAGCGTGGTGTCGTAGACGTGGAACACATCGTCGGGCCTCTGGGCCATGACCTCGTCCGTCTCTGTCGGGCGGCGCGGTGCGCCGCCTGCCGGGATAGCTGCGAATGCCCGCAAAACAAAAGACCCCTCGCGGCATGCGAGAGGTCTGCGCGTCGGCGGTGCGGGCTGCCTGCCGTTAGGCGGGCCCTGCTAGGTGCCGACGCGCCTGCCGATAATGATGCGGCCGGACGTCATGCACCCAGTGTTACATACGTTCGGAGGTCCTCGCACCGCAACACCCAAGCCGGGGTGCGAGGACCACGCGCGGGCTGGCCACGCTCGGCGCATGGACCGGGTGTCACGGCCGCCGCGCGAAGTGCCCTTCCGCGGGCGGTGCGGACGTCGCCTGGGGATCAGCAGACCTTGTGCACCCAGCCGTAAGGGTCCGGACGCTGGCCGTACTGAATCCCGACCAGCTCCTCACGCAGGCGCATGGTGACCGGGCCGGGAGCGCCATCCCCGATCGTCCACTCCCCGCTAGCGCTCTTGACCTCGCCCACCGGCGTAATCACCGCCGCGGTCCCGCACGCGAACACTTCGGTCAGCTCCCCGGAGGAACACTCCTCGCGCCACTGATCAGCGGAAATCCGCCCCTCCTCAGTCGGGAAGCCGAGGTCCGGGCCGAGCTTGAGCAGCGAGTCGCGGGTAATGCCCGGCAGCATGGTCCCGGTCAGCGACGGGGTCATGATCCGTGCGTGCGGGCCGGAACCGTACACGAAGAACAGGTTCATCCCGCCCATTTCCTCGACCCACTGCCGTTCCACCGCGTCCAGCCAGACGACCTGGTCGCAGCCGCTCTCCACGGCCTGGATCTGCCCGGCGAAGGCGGCCGCGTAGTTGCCACCGCATTTCGCCTCGCCCGTGCCGCCGGGCGCGGCGCGGGTGTAGTCCTCGGACAGCCAGACCGAGACCGGCCGGATCCCGCCCCTGAAGTAGGCCGCCGCCGGTGACGCGATCACCGTGTACTGGTAGGAGGACGAGGGATGGTTCACGCCCAGCCCCCGCTGAGTGGCGATCATGAAGGGCCGCAGGTAGAGGCTGTGCCCTTCGGCCGTGGGGACCCAGTCCCGGTCCTGGCTGACCAGCAGCTCGATGGAGCGCAGGAACGCCGCCTCGGGCAGCTCCGGCATGGCCAGCCGGGTAGCGGACCGCCTGAACCGGGCCGCGTTGGCGCTCGGCCGGAAGGCCACGATCGGGCCGCCGCCCTGACGGTAGGCCTTCAGCCCCTCGAAGATCTCCTGGGCGTAGTGGAACACGGCCGTGGCCGGCTCGAGCATGAGCGGCCCGTAGGGCTGCACCAGGCCGTCATGCCAGCCCCGCTCCTGCGTCCAGGTGAGCGTGACCATGTGATCCGTGAATACCTGCCCGAACCCCGGGCTCTCCAGGACACGCTCGCGTTCCGCCGGGGGAACAGGATCGGCGCTGGCGCGGACGTCGAAAGCGATCTCGGTGCTCGGGCTTGCCGTCATGACAGGGTCCTTCCTCTTACCCGGCGCGGCCGCACCCAGCGGGCGGAGCGCCGTTGCCCCGGCCGCGACGGCCCACGACAGGCCGCCACGGCGTAGTGTCTATGCACGCAGAGTAGCCATACGTAGCATCGTGTACGCAGGGTCGTTGTGCCCGGTGCTGGTCATTCAGTTGTTCTTCTCATCGCTGCGCGCGGCTGGCGCGCACCACGTGCCCCCGGGCCGGGTCGGCCCGCGGGCCTGCTACCCGGCTACCCGCGCGGCGATGTCGTCGCCGATCTCGGGAGTGACCCGTGCCGCCCAGGCTCCCTGCCGCTCGACCAGGTCGTCGGCCACGGCCTGCTCGATACGGGCGGCCTCGGTGGCCAGGCCCAGGTGGTCACACAGCATGGCCGCGGACAGGATGGCCGCGGTCGGGTCGGCCTTCTGCTTGCCGGCGATGTCCGGCGCGCTGCCGTGCACCGGCTCGAACATGCTCGGGGCACTCCGCTCCGGGTTGATGTTCCCGCTGGCGGCGAGGCCGATGCCGCCGGCGACCGCCGCGCCCAGGTCGGTGAGGATGTCACCGAAGAGGTTGTCGGTCACCACCACGTCGAAGCGCTCCGGCTGGCTGACGAAGTACATGGTCGCGGCGTCCACGTGGCAGTAGTCCACCGCGATCGAGCTGAACTCCTTGGCCAGCGCGTCGACTGTGCGCTGCCACAGGTCCCCGGCGTAGGCGAGCACGTTGGTCTTGTGCACGAGGGTCAGCTTCTGGGCGGGCCGCTCGGCGGCCCGCTCGAACGCGTACCGCGCTACCCGGCGCACCCCGAACGCGGTGTTCAGGCTCTCCTGGGTGGCCACCTCGTCGGGCGTGCCCTTGCGCAGCACACCGCCCGCCCCCGTGTAGGGACCCTCGGTGCCCTCCCGGACGACCAGCATGTTGATCGCCCCGGGCAGGATGCTGGCCAGCGGCGTGGCCACGCCCGGGTAGAGCCGGACGGGGCGCAGGTTGACGTACTGGTCAAGCTCGAAGCGGAGCCGCAGGAGCAGCCCGCGCTCGAGCACGCCGCTGGGCACGGTCGGGTCGCCGACGGCGCCGAGCAGGAGCGCGTCCTGGGCCCGGATCTCCTCCAGCACCGAATCGGGCAGGGTCTCCCCCGTGCGATGCCAGCGCTGCGCGCCGAGGTCGTAGGTGGTGGCGTCGATGCCCACGTTCGCGGCCTGGAGGACCTTGAGCGCCTCGGCCACGACCTCCGGGCCAATGCCGTCCCCGCCGATGACCGCGAGCCTGATCGCTGAAGATGCCATGCGCGTACCTTACTGGCCGGCCGTGGCCGCTGACTGTCCGCCGTTATCGCGCCGGTCCAGGGCCATCTGAAGGGCCCGGGTGGCGGGAGCGGCGGAGACGGCGCGGACAGTCCTGGGGAGCCGGGCGGCCCGGCGGCCGGCTCCGGGCCGGGCCGCTGAACGGCCGGCCGGGCCACGGTCCGCGGGGGGCTGGTTCCATGGATACATGTCGTACACGACGCGGTCTCCTGACGCGTTGCTGGCGGCTCACCGCGGCGCCGGGCGGGTGCCCGCATCCCGCTGACCGGGGGGGTCGCGGTGCGCGTTAGCAGCCCAGGGTTCCGGGGCCGCTGTGGTGAGATTTCCTCGGGCGGACTTACGGCCAGCATCGCTTCCCGCAGCGGGTGGCCGGCCTGTCCTGATCAGGCCCCGCTACGGCCGCTCATGACGGATACGAGGCGCCGCATTTACTTGGACATCCTAGTACCTGATGAGCCGACTGTCGCCTGCGAGACGAATCCGTCTCTCATAGTGAGACGGACCGGGAGACCCGGGCCGGTGGGCGCTCGTCCAGGCCGCTAACGCTCGTCTAGGTTGACGGTGCGGCCGAGCACGGCGCCGATCGTGGACAGGATGTCGTCGAGCACCACCGCGGGAATGGCCGAGTCCACCGACAGGACAATCAGCGCATGCCCCCCCCGGGCGTCGCGGCATACCTGCATCCCGGCGATGTTGATGCCCTCGCTGCCGAGGATCTGGCCCACCGTGCCCACCACGCCCGGACGGTCGGTATAGGTGAGGAAGACCATGTGCTCGGCGGGGGCGATCTCCATCTCGAAGCCGTTGACCTCGACCAGCTTTTCCTGCTGCCGGCGCCCGCTCAGCGTGCCGGAGGCGGAGACCACCTGGCCGTCGGGCATGATGCCGCGCATTGTCACCAGGTTCCGCCAGTCCGGGCTGTCCGCCTCGGTGACCAGGCTGACCTCAACGCCGCGCTCGCTGGCCAGCAGCGGTGCGTTCACGTAGGTCACCGCGTCCTCGACCACGTCGGTGAAGACCCCCTTGAGCGCGGCCAGCTGGAGCACCCGGACGTCGTGGCCGGCGATCTCGCCCCGCACCTCCACGTCGATCCGGGCGGCCATCCCGCCCGCCAGCGCGGTGAAGATGCGGCCGAGCTTCTCGGCCAGCGGCAGGCCCGGCTTGACGTCCTCATCGACCGTGCCCCCCTGGACGTTCACCGCGTCCGGGACGAACTCACCGGCCAGGGCCAGCCGGACGGACCGGGCGACCTGCGTACCGGCCTTCTCCTGCGCCTCGGCGGTGCTCGCGCCGAGATGCGGCGTGGCCACGACCGAGGGTATGCCCAGAAGCGGGTGGCCAGTGGCGGGCTCCGTGGTGAACACGTCGATGGCCGCCCCGGCGACCCGGCCTTCGCGCAGCGCCAGCGCGAGCGCCTGCTCGTCCACGATCCCGCCCCGGGCCGCGTTCACGATGCGGATGCCGGGCTTGACCAGGTGCAGTTCCTTGTCCCCGACGAGGCCGATCGTCTCGGCGTTCTTCGGCAGGTGGACGCTGATGAAGTCAGCCTCGCCCAGCAGCTCGTCCAGGCTGGCCAGCCGGACGCCAAGCTGGGCCGCCCGGGCCGGGGGAATGTAGGGGTCGTAGGCGATGACCCGCATGCCGAAGGCGGTGAGCCGCTCGGCCACCAGGACGCCGATCCGGCCCAGTCCCAGGATTCCGGCCACCTTGCCGTCGAGCTCCACCCCCGTGAACGCGGACCGCTTCCACTCGCCGGCCCGCAGCGAGGCGTCCGCCTGCGGCACGTTGCGGGCCACGGCGAGGAGCAGGCCGACCGCGTGCTCGGCGGCGCTGACGATGTTGGAGGTAGGCGCGTTCACCACCATCACGCCGGCCCGCGTCGCCGCCTCCACGTCCACATTGTCCAGGCCGACGCCGGCTCGCGCGACCACCCGGAGGCGGGGGGCATGAGCCAGCGCCTCGGCATCGATCGTGGTGGCACTGCGCACGATGACCGCGTCGGCCCCGGCGAGCGCGGCGAGCAGGGCCAGGCGGTCAGAGCCGTCCGCGTGCCGCACATCGAAGTCGGTTTCCAGCTGCGCGACGGCGGCCGGCGAAAGTTCCTCGGCGATGAGGACGATGGGTGCAGGCACGGCGATGGCCCCTCATGACGGACAGCGGGAGCTCAGTCTAGCCGAGCTTGTGAAAACGTTCACGAGTCGCGGGGCTTCATCGGCCGCAGGGCGGCGCGCCCGCATGGCGCGCGTGACCGGCGGGCGTCCAGCGGCGGGGGGGCGGTGACGGCGCCCGATCGCGGACGAGGCCGGGGTGGCGCCCGCCGCGGGTGGGCGCGCCACCCCGTCAAACGCCGTGCTCAGGAACCGTCCGCGTCACCCGGGGCGTCCAGCCAGCTCATCAGCGGCCGCAGCTGCGCGCCGACCTGCTCGATCTGGTCCGCCCGGGATGCCTCACGCCGCTTGAGGAAGTTCGGCCGCCCGGCGTCGAACTCCTCGATCAGCTCACGGGTGAAGGTGCCGTCCTGCACTTCGCGGAGGATCCGGCGCATCTCCTCGCGGCTCCGCTCGTCCACCAGCCGCGGGCCGCGGGTGTAGCCGCCGAACTCGGCGGTGTCCGACACGGACCAGTACATCTTGGAGATGCCGCCCTCGTACATCAGGTCCACGATCAGCTTCATCTCGTGCAGGCACTCGAAGTAGGCGATCTCGGGCTGGTAGCCCGCCTCGACGAGCGTGTCGAACCCGGCCCGGATGAGTTCGGACACACCGCCGCAGAGCACGGCCTGCTCCCCGAACAGGTCGGTCTCGGTCTCCTCCTTGAACGTGGTGACCAGCGCGCCCGCCCGGGTGCCGCCGATGCCCTTGGCGTAGGAGAGGGTGAGCGGCCACGCGTTGCCGGTGGCGTCCTGCTCGACCGCGACGAGCACCGGCACGCCGCGTCCCTCGGAGAACTGGCGGCGGACGAGGTGACCCGGGCCCTTGGGGGCCACCATGCACACGTCCACTCCGGCGGGCGGCCGGATGAGCTGGTAGCGGATGTTCAGGCCGTGCGCGAAGAACAGCGCGTCGCCGTCCACCAGGCTCGGCTCGATGGCCTCGGCGTACAGCGCCCGCTGCACGGTGTCCGGGGCCAGCACCATGATCAGGTCGGACTCTTCGCAGGCCTCGCGCGGGGTGACGACCCGCAGCCCTTCGCTGGCCGCGCTCTCCCGGCTGCGGGAGCCCTCCGGGAGCCCGATCCGGACGTTGACCCCCGAGTCACGCAGCGACAGCGCGTGCGCGTGGCCCTGGCTGCCATACCCGAGGACGGCGACGTGCCGGCCCTGGATGATGCTGAGGTCGGCGCCGTCGTCATAGAAAATGTCTGCCATTGTCTGCCTTTCGCTTACTGCCTGCTCATCTCAACCACGGGCGCCGCTGCGGGCCCGGCTACCACAGTGCTCGCGCCAGGGGCCGCACGGTCACGGCCCCGCACCTGCCCCGCTTCGTTCGGCCGCCCGGTCCACAGGGCGCAGCGCCCGGTCCGTGATCGACCGGCCGCCGCGGCCGAGCGCGACCATGCCGGACTGGACGAGCTCCTTGATCCCGAACGGCTCGAGCACCCTGATCAGGGCGTCCAGCTTGTCGCGGTTGCCGGTCGCCTCGACCGTGACCGCGTCCTGGGCCACATCGACCACCTTGGCACGGAACAGGGTCACGGTCTCCAGCACGCGCGACCTGCTCTCCAGGTCGGCCCGCACCTTGATCAGCAGCAGTTCGCGCTGCACCGACGCGGCCGACTCGAGCTCCACGATCTTGAGCACGTTGATCAGCTTGTTGAGCTGCTTGGTCACCTGCTCCAGCGGGTGATCCGCGCAGTCCACCACGATCGTCATCCGGGAGATCTCCGGGTGCTCGGTGGGCCCGACCGCGAGGGAGTCGATGTTGAACCCGCGGCGGGAGAACAAGCCCGCGATCCGCACGAGCACGCCGGGCTTGTTCTCCACCAGCACCGAGAGCGTGTGCCTGTTCATCGTCGGCTCCTGATCACGAAGGCGGGCCAGCCCCTGGCTCATTCGGTCACATCCCAGTCCGGTGCCATGTTCCGCGCGACGACGATGTCGTCATTGCTGGTGCCCGCCGCGACCATGGGCCAGACCATGGCGTCACGGTGGACGATGAAGTTGACCACCACGGGGCGGTCGTTGATCTGCATGGCCTGGCCGATCACCGCGTCCACGCTCCCGGCGTCCTCGCAGCGCAGGCCGACGCACCCGTAGGCCTCGGCGAGCTTGACGAAGTCGGGAATGCGGGTGCCACCGCCGGAGGGCGCGGGATCGTGCCGCAGGGCGGCGTCGCCGGCCACCCCCGCCTCCGGGCCGGCCGCGGCCTGGAGGGCGTGCGCCCGGCGGTCGAGGTCGGTGTTGGAGTACCGCTCGTTGTAGAACAGCGTCTGCCACTGGCGGACCATGCCGAGGTTGCCGTTGTTGATGATGGCGATCTTGACCGGGATACCCTCCACCGCGCAGGTGGCGAGCTCCTGGTTGGTCATCTGGAAGCAGCCGTCACCGTCGATCGCCCACACGCACGCACCCCGGTCGGCGACCTTGGCCCCCATCGCGGCGGGCACGGCGTAGCCCATGGTGCCGGCCCCGCCCGAGTTCAGCCAGTGACCCGGCTTCTCGTGGCTGATGAACTGGGCGGCCCACATCTGGTGCTGGCCCACCCCGGCCACGTAGATCGCGTCCGGGCCGGCGATCTTCCCGATCCGCTCGATCACGTGCTGCGGGGACAGCGACCCGTCCCCGGGCTCGTCGTATCCGAGCGGGTAGGTGCTGCGCCAGGCATCCAGCTGGGACCACCAGGCGGCCAGGTCGGTGCGGTGGCCGGCCTGGAACTCGGCGGCGACCGCGGCGATCAGCTCGGTGATCACCTCGCGGCAGTCCCCCACGATGGGCACGTCGGCGCGCCGGTTCTTGGAGATCTCCGCGGGGTCGATGTCCGCATGCACCACCGCGGCCCCGGGTGCGAAGCTGTCCAGCTTGCCGGTGACCCGGTCATCGAACCGCGCGCCGAGCGTGACGAGCAGGTCCGATTTCTGCAGCGCGCCGACCGCCGCCACGGTGCCGTGCATGCCGGGCATGCCCAGGTTCTGGCGGTGGCTGCCGGGAAAGCCGCCCCGCGCCATCAGCGTGGTGACGACCGGGATGCCGGTCATCTCGGCCAGCTCGAGCAGTTCCTGGCTGGCGCCCGCCTTGAGCACGCCCCCGCCCACGTAGAGGACCGGGCGGCTGGCCCCGGCGATGAGCCGGGCCGCCTCGCGGACCTGCCGGGAATGCGGCCGGGTCACCGGGTGGTAGCCCGGCAGGTCGAAGGTGGGCGGCCAGCGGAACTCGGTCTCCGCCTGCAGCGCGTCCTTGGCCACGTTGACCAGCACGGGCCCGGGGCGGCCGGTGGAGGCCACGTGGAACGCCTCGGCCACCGTGCGCGCGATGTCCTCAGCCTTGGTGACCAGGAAGTTGTGCTTGGTGACCGGCAGCGTGATGCCGGAGATATCGGCTTCCTGGAAACCGTCCGTGCCGATCAGGCTGGACGGCACCTGGCCGGTGATGGCAACCACCGGCACCGAGTCCATGTAAGCGTCGGCGAGCGGGGTCACCAGGTTGGTCGCGCCGGGGCCCGATGTGGCCATGCACACCCCCGGACGCCCGGTGACCTGCGCGTAACCGGTAGCCGCGTGACCTGCGCCCTGCTCGTGGCGGACCAGGATGTGCCGGACCGAGGGCGAATCGAAGAGCGGGTCGTAGAGCGGGAGGATAGCTCCGCCGGGGATGCCGAACACGACATCCACGCCCAGCTTCTCCAGCGCCCGGACCAGGGCGGAAGCACCGGTCATCCGGGTACCGGCCGCGGCGCCGGCGCGCGGCGCGGCGTCGCCGCGGCGGGCCGGGTCCTGGTGCGGGCCCGGATCACTGCGGGGCCGTTCGCCGGGCGCCGGGGCGGCTCCCGGCTGGGCCGGGCCGGGGTGGGTTTCGGCCGGATCGCGCGACGCGGCGCGGGCTGCTAGGTCGCGCGGGGTAGGGCCGGGCCCCTTTCGCGCCGTGCCTGCCAGTCCGGGGCCCGGGGGGGCCGCGGCCGTCTGGTCGGTCATCGCAAGCTTCCTCGTCTGCGGTCGGGTAGCTGGTGGCAACAAAAAACCCTCGGCGCCGTTGGGCAGACGAGGGTAGCGCGCAGGTAGCTGGCTAAGTCAGCTGCTTGCGCGCCTGCTGAGTACGAGCACGGGATTACCGGACACGGGTATCACTCTGTCCCAGTCCCGGGCTGACGTCAACTTGGGAGCCCATTCGTCTCAGCTCGCGAGATGACGGGCTGGTGAGATGACATCGCCGAAGGGGCTCTGCCCTCCGGCCACCCCGTGCTCCCCGGCCCGTCCGTGCCCCCCGGTCATGTCACCGGCCGGGCCATGGGCCCCGTCCCGGCCATGGCCGCGGGCGTGGCCCGGGATGCTGGCCGGCGGCACCGGCCCGGCCACGTACGGGCCCAGGCCGAGCACGCAGCCCAGGGCGGCCAGCAGATCACGCTGCCCGGCCCGCTCGATCCCGTCCGCGACCACCTGGATGCCGAGGTCCTGGCCCACCCGGACCAGCGCTTTGACCAGGGTCTCGGCTGCGGCGTCCACGCCCAGGCCCGCCACCAGATCCGGGCCGATCCGGACCAGGTCCACCGGATGACGGCTGAGCCGGGCAAGAGAGCCATATCCCGCCTCCGACACATCCAGGGCCAGCCGGACACCCCGCTCGCGCAGCTCACCGAGCCCGCGCAGGACGCCGTCGCCGTCATCGGCCAGCGCCGGGAGGTCGACCTCCAGGACGAGCGCGGCCGGGGTGAGCCCGCTGGCCGTCAGCGCGCCCAGCATTGACTCGCTGAACGGTGCGGTCGTCGGCCCGGCCGGGGAGCGCAGCCACAGGCTGGCCTCCCAGCCGTCCCGCCACCAGGTGGCCGCCTGGGCGCAGGACTCGCGCAGCAGCCAGTCGCCGAGCTCGGTGGTCACCCGGGCGATCTCGGCGGCCGCCAGGAACTCCGGGCTCGCCACATCGGCCCCGTCCCCGCGCCAGCGGGGCAGCGCCTCCGCGCCGATGATCTGGGAGCTGACCAGGTCGGCGACGGGCCGGTACGCCAGCTCCAGCCGGCCTCCGCCAGGTTTGACCTCACCGTGCTGGCCCTCACCGTCCGGGCCCACCATGCTGGCCCACACCGTGCTGGCCCACACCGTGCTGGCCCTCTTCGGGCCGGGGCGCTGCGTCGTGGTCCTGGCTGAGGGCCCGGCTCAGCTGCGCCGCGAGGCTCAGGCGGCGCTGGTTGTCGGGGTGCGGCAGCGCCGGGAAGACCTCCAGCCGCCCGCCGCCGGAGTCCTTGGCCCGGGACACCGCGGCGTCGGCGTTGCGCCAGACGTACCCGGCCGGGCTGCCGTCCGCGAGCGCGACACCGACGCTCGCGGACAGGGGGACGCTGCGGTCGGCGGCCCGGAACGGGTCGGTGGCTACGCTGGCCAGGATGCGCTGGGCCAGCTCGATGATCTCCCCGGCGGAGGCGGCTTCCTCGATCAGCACCGCGAACACGTCGCCGCCCCACCGCGCCACCGTGCCCCGCGGCGGCACCACCGCGCGCAGCCGCCGCCCTACCTGGGCGAGGACCAGGTCTCCCGCACTGGGACCCGCGGCGTCGTTCACGCTGGTGAACGCGTCCAGGTCCACCAGGATCACCCCCGCCACGCCTATGGTCTCCATGTCCGCCCGGCTGAGAACTTCCCGCGCGCGCTCCTCCAGGTAGGCGCGGTTGGGCAGCCCGGTCAGCCCGTCGTGGTACGTCAGGTGGGCGATCTGGCGGCGCAGGGCCACCTGGTCGCTAACGTCTCGCGAGGTGACCAGCAGCCGGTCGGGGGCGCCCTGGCTGCGATGCCGCGAGATGACCGCCTCGACGTACCGCCAGGTCCCGTCGGCCGCCCGGACCCGGCAGGAGAAGCGGACCGGGTGGGCTGGCGCGCCCGCCACCGATGCCGCCTCCCGGACCGCACGCAGCCCGCCCAGCCGGTCCTCCGGGTGCACCAGGTCGGTCAGGACCTGGCCTTCCAGGCCGGCCGGGGTGTACCCGTAGTCGCGGACCGTGGGACTCGCGTAGCTGATCGCCCCGGCGTAGTCACACACCAGCACCACGTCGCTGATCCGGTCGGCCAGCTCGCGGAACTGCTGGCCCGATTCATTCCAGAGCCGGGACCGGATGCTGTCCCGGTGGGCCAGGATCACGACCCGGGCGGTCAGCGCCAGCAGCGCGGTCGCGGTGAGCAGGGCCAGTACCGGCTCGGCCGCCGGGCTGCCGGCCAGGACCCAGCCGACCAGCACCAGCGCGGCCACCGCCGCGCTGAACGCGGCCACCATGGTCGTGGTGTGCGCCCCGGCCCGGGTGAACTGCGCCGCGTCCCCCGCGCCCGCCCGCCATGAGCGACCCAGCCACGGGGCAGAGCCCAGCACGCAGAACCCGGCGACCAGCAGCAGCTGGGCGGCCACGCCCGGGTGCCCGTTGCTGATCTTGGCTCCGACGGCGAGCGTGTCGCTCACGGTCACCGCGAGCAGGGCGAGGACCGGGGCGGCACCCCGCCGGCCTGCCGCCACCGCGAGGGGGAGCACCGCGCCGAGCACGAGCAGGTCAGCGAGGGGGTGGACGAGCTCGGCGGCGAACGTGCGCGGGCCATCACCCGAGCGCGCGTACCCGGCGCTCAGCACCGTGACCCAGGCGATGATGAACAGGGCGGCCGCTACGACGTACCCGTCCGCGCAGCGCGCCACAGCGGTGCCGATCCGGGCCCGGTGGGGCTGGGCCAGCGGATGACGCGCGGCCTCGCGCCGTGATCCGAGGCTGTACAGCCCGGCCACCAGGACGGGCAGCGCCAGCAGCCCGGGCAGGTCGGAGACGGTGAACGGGAACGTGGCCCCGGCTGAGGCACTGACCAGCGCCTGCTGGCCGATCGCCCCCGCGCCCCAGAGCAGCGAGCTCAGCGCGAATAGCCGGTACGCACGCCGGACAGAGCCTGTGTGCCGGTCGGCGCCGCCCCAGAGGCTGACTGCGGCCACGGCGGCGATAAGGCCTACCACCGTGGTTGCGGCCTGCGTGGCCAGGCTCATCGCGGGTCACCCGATGCTTGCGGGTGCACCGAGTCTCCTTCCGGTGCGACTGTTCCGCTGCTCGTGCCGCCACGTAGTGGGCCAGCGGCGCCTTGTGGGCCGGGCTGACAATTCCTGCGTAACCGAGCTGAGAATCACGGTCACCAGGTCCGGGCCGGGTGTCCGCAGGTTGTGCTGCGGGACCCGCCAACGGGCTCGTCGCGGTCATCGCCAGTGAACGATGGTGCTCACTTTAGGCCCCTTAGGTCACACTTCGATTGAGGTAGGGCGTCCTCCGGGAGACATCTCGCTCGCTGCGACGGCAGCTAACCCGGCCATATGGCATTGACCAGGGGTAATTGCCGGAAGCATTTTGGTAGCTGGCGTAATTCTCAATAAGTGCCGGAGATCACATTCAGCAGCGGGGCGCCATTGAGAAATCTCTCCGCCTGGTCGCGGACGCGGCTGATCATCCGGGTGACCGACACCGGGGTGGACGCCGCCTCGTGCGGGGTGATGAACACGCCGGGCATCGTCCACAGCGGATGGCCGGCCGGGAGCGGCTCCGGGTCGGTTACGTCGAGCGCGGCCCGCAGCCGGCCCCGCCGCAGCTCCGCGACGAGCGCGTCGGTGTGCAGCAGCGAGCCGCGGGCCGCGTTGACCAGCAGCGCCCCGTCTTTCATCCGGGCCAGGAACGCGGCGTCGGCCATGCCGATGGTCTCGGGGGTGACCGGTGCCAGCAGCACGACCACGTCCGCCGCGGGCAGCATTCCGGGCAGGTCGCTGACGGTGGCCACGCCGGGGCGGACCGTCCGGGCCACCCGGAGCACCTGCACCTCGAAGCCGGCCAGCCGCCGTTCCACCGCCGCGCCGATCGATCCGTACCCCACGATGAGCACGGTCTTGCCCGCCAGGCAGTCGGTGAAGTGATAGTTCCAGCGCTGGGCGGCCTGCTCCCGGGCGAACAACGGGAAGTCGCGGAGCGCCGCGAGCATCGCGGCGACCACCCACTCCGCCGTGCTCGCGTCGTGCACACCGCGCGCGTTGCAGAGGGTGACCCCGGCGGGCAGGTCGGCGAGCAGCCGGTCCACGCCGGCGGTCAGCGTCTGCACCACGGCCAGCCGCGGCATCTGGCGCATCGCCACGATCCCGGGCGGCCGGGGGAAGAACGGCGGCACATAGAACTCGACCTGGTCCGCGCTGGGCGGCAGCGCCGCGCCGTCGGGCGCGACCACCTCCACGTCCGCGCCGTCCAGCCCGTCCAGCCCGGCGGCCACCTCGGCCGTCGGCACCCAGATCAGCATGCGCGGATCATCACGGGCACGGCTTCATCATTGGGCACGGCTTCATCATTGGGCAGGCTCAGCTGAGGCGGTCGAGGATGAGTTCCATGACCCGGGTGGCGTCGGCCTGGCCCCTGGTGGCCTTCATCACCGCGCCGACCAGGGCAGCGGACGCGGCGACCTTGCCGCCCCGGATCTTCTCGGCGACATCGGGGTGGGCGGCGATGGCCTCGTTGACCGCGGCGGTGAGCGCCGTGTCGTCGCTGACCACGGCGAGGCCGCGGCTTGTGACCACCTCATCCGGTGTTCCCTCGCCGGCCAGCACGCCCTGGATGACCTCCCGGGCCAGCCGGTCGTTGACCGCCCCGGAGTCCACCAGCTGAGCCACCCGGGCCACGTCCCCGGGCGTGATCGGCAGGTCGCCGAGCTCTGCGCCCGACTTGTTGGCCGTGCGGAGCAGCTCACTCAGCCACCACTTGCGGGCGTCGGCCGGGGTGGCCCCCGCCGCGATCGTGTCGGCGACCAGGTCCAGCGCGCCGGCGTTGCGCAGCGCGGCCATGTCCAGCTCCGACAGGCCCCACTCGCGCTGCAGCCGGGCCCGCCGGGCCCCCGGCAGCTCGGGCAGCTGGGCCCGCACGCTCTCTACCCAGTCCCGGGAGGGCGCGACCGGCACCAGGTCCGGCTCTTGGAAGTAGCGGTAGTCCTGCGCCTCTTCCTTGCTCCGGCCGGGCGAGGTGGTCCCGGTCTCCTCGTTGAAGTGCCGGGTCTCCTGCACCACCCGCTGCCCCGCGTCCAGCAGCGCGGCCTGCCGCTGGATCTCGGATCGGACCGCGCGCTCCACCGAGCGCAGCGAGTTCACGTTCTTGGTCTCGGTCCGGGTGCCCCATGCGGAGGCGTCCCTGGGCGCCAGTGAGGTGTTCACGTCGCAGCGCAGCGAGCCTTCTTCCATCCGCACGTCGGACACGCCCAGCGCGCGCAGCAGGTCACGCAGTTCCGTCACGTAGGTCCGGGCCACCTCGGGCGCGAGCGCCCCGGTGCCGGCCACCGGCTTGGTGACGATCTCCACCAGCGGGATGCCGGCCCGGTTGTAGTCCACGAGCGAGTACTCCGCACCGTGGATCCGCCCGGTGGAGCCGACGTGCATCGACTTGCCCGTGTCCTCCTCCAGGTGCACCCGCTCGATCTCGACCCGGAACGGCCGCGGCTGGCCGCCGGCCGCCGGGTCGTGCACGCTGATGTCCAGCCACCCGTCCGTGCACAGCGGCTCGTCGTACTGCGAAATTTGGTAGTCCTTCGGCATGTCCGGGTAGAAGTAGTTCTTCCGGGCGAACCGGGCCGTGTCGGCGATCGTGCAGTTCAGAGCCAGCCCGATCTTCATCGTGTACTCGATCGCCATCCGGTTGGTCACCGGGAGCGAGCCAGGCAGGCCCAGGCAGACCGGGCAGACCAGGGAATTCGGCTCACCGCCGAACCGGGCCGGGCACCCGCAGAACATCTTGGTCACGGTGCCCAGTTCGACGTGCGTTTCCAGGCCGATCACCGGGTCGTAGCGGGAGACGGCGTCCTCGAAGGAGACCTGATTCATGGTCGCCTGGTCAGTCATGCGCTGCTCCCTCCCGGGTCGGAAGCACGGGCCGTGGTTGGCAGTACGGGCGCGGGCAGCCCGGCCGGCCCGCGGATCGCGTCCAGCAGCGGGCCGCCGCGGCGCTGGGTGAGCGCGGCCTCCACAGCCGCCGCCACCCGGTAGACCCGGTCGTCGGCCAGCACCGGTGCCATGATCTGCAGGCCTACCGGCAGGCCGTCCTCGGGCGCGAGCCCGCACGGCAGCGACAGCGCCGCGTTGCCGGCCAGGTTCGACGGGATCGTGCAGAGGTCGGCGAGGTACATGGCCATCGGGTCGTCGGCCCGCTCGCCGATGGGGAACGCGGTGGTCGGGGTGGTCGGCGAGATCAGCACGTTGACCTGCTCGAACGCGGCCTCGAAGTCGCGGATGATGAGCGTCCGCACCTGCTGGGCCTTGCCGTAGTAGGCGTCGTAGTACCCGCTCGACAGCGCGTAGGTGCCGAGCATGATGCGGCGCTTCACCTCGGGACCGAACCCCGCGGCCCGGGTCAGCGACATGACCTCCTCCGCGCTGTGCGTGCCGTCGTCCCCGACTCGCAGCCCGTACCGCATGCCGTCAAACCGGGCCAGGTTCGAGGAGCACTCACTGGGCGCGATCAGGTAGTAGGCGGGCAGCGCGTAGCTGAAGTGCGGGCAGGACACTTCGACGATCTTGGCGCCCAGGGACTCGAGGAGCTCGATGGCCTCGTTGAACCGGGCCAGCACCCCCGGCTGGTAGCCCTCGCCGCTCAGCTCGGGCACCACCCCGATGCGCAGGCCGCTCACGTCCGCCTGCCGGGCGGCGGCCACCACGGGCGGGACCGGCGCATCCACTGAGGTCGAGTCGCACGGGTCGTGCCCGGAGATCGCCTCGTGCAGCAGCGCCGCGTCCAGCACGGTCCGGGCCAGTGGCCCGGGAGTGTCCAGCGACGACGCGAACGCGATCAGCCCGTACCGGGACGAGCCGCCGTAGGTCGGCTTGACCCCGACGATCCCGCACACCGCGGCGGGCTGCCGGATAGACCCCCCGGTGTCGGTGCCGATGCCCAGCGGCGCCTCGAAGCCGGCGACCGCCGCCGACGAGCCGCCCGATGAGCCGCCGGGCACCCGGGCCAGGTCCCACGGGTTGCGGGACGGGCCGAACGCCGAGTTCTCGGTGGACGAGCCCATCGCGAACTCGTCCATGTTCGTCTTGCCCAGGACCACCACGCCGGCCTCGCGGAGCCGCCGGGTCACGGTCGCGTCGTACGGCGGCCGCCAGCTGCGGAGAATGCGCGAAGCACAGGTGGTGGGCATGTCCGTGGTGGTGAAGACGTCCTTGAGGGCCAGCGGCACGCCGGCCAGCGGCCCGAGCACCTCCCCGGCCGCGCGGCGTCCGTCCACCGCCCGGGCGGCGGTCCGGGCGCTGTCCGCCGCGACGTGCAGGAAGGCGTGCAGCTGCCCGTCGGCCGCGTCGATGCGGCCCAGGTGGGCGTCGGTAACTTCCAGCGCAGACACCTGGCCGCCCGCAAGCGCGGCGGCGAGTTCAGCCGCGGTCATCCGGGTCAGCTCGCTGGCGCGGTCCGGGGTGGGCATGGCTTCGCCTGGCCTGTTCTCGTCCATGGTCAGTCCTCCGCCAGGATCCGCGGGACCCGGAACCGCTGCTCCTCCACGGCCGGCGCCTGGTCCAGCACCTTGTCCGCCCCGAGCGGCGGGACCACGACGTCCTCGCGGAACACGTTGGTCAGCGGGACCGCGTGCGAGGTTGGCGGGATACCCTCCGCCGCGACTTCCTGGACACGCGCGACGGCCGAGATGATCTGGTCGAGCTGGACCGCGAAGTGATCGAGTTCCTCGTCGGTCAGGGCCAGTCTTGACAGCCGGGCCAGGTGGGCCACTTCGGCGCGGGCAATGGACATGCAGCCATCCTAGGCCCGGGGCCGGAGCGGGCTGACGGGATTATGGCCGGGCGGCGGCGTCCAGGCAGCCGTCCCCGGGCACCGGGCTCGGCGCGTGCGCGGCCCGCGGCTTGCCGCCCAGGAACGTCCCGGGCGCGGACATCGCGGCGGGCGCCGCCCCGGCCGCGGCCGGGGCGGGCCCGGTGGCTGCGCCAGGCCCGGTGGCCGCCCCAGGCCCGGTGGACCCGGTGGCCGCCCCGGGTCCGGCGGCCGGGACGGGCCCGGTGACGGGGACGGGCCCGGTGACCGGGGTGGCACGCCGGTGGGCCAGCCAGCGGGTGGCGGCGGCCGCATTCAGTGGCCGGCTGAACTGCCAGCCCTGCGCGGCGTCGCAGCCCATGGCCTGCAGGAGGCTGGCGACCTGCGGTGACTCGACCCCCTCGGCCACCGAGCGGATGCCGAGCCCGCGCAGCAGGTGCACCGCCGAGCGGACGATCAGCTCGGTGTCCGGGTTGCTGGCCACGGCGGAGACGAAAGATGGATCGATCTTCACCTCGCCGACGGACATCTCTTTCAGGCGGCCCACCGACGTGAAGCCGGTCATGAAGTCGTCCACGCTGAGCTCGACGCCGAGCGTGCGCAGCGCGCGGAGACCGCCGGCGATGTCGGCGGCCTCCCGGGTCAGGGCCCGCTCGCTGATCTCGAGCAGCAGCGCGCCGGGCGGCAGGTCCTGCCCGGCGAGCTCTCGCTCGATCGTGGCGGCCAGGCTGCCGTCCAGCAGGTCGCGGCGCGAGACGTTCACCGACAGCTGGGCCGCCAGCCCGCTGCGCCGCCAGGCCGAGGCCTGGCCGATCGCGAGCTGGACCACGTGCGCGGTCAGCTCCTGCATCAGGAAGGACTGCTCGGCCAGCGGGATGAACTCGGCCGGCCCGATCAGCCCGCGGCGCGGGTGCCGCCAGCGCAGCAGTGCCTCCATCCCGGCGGTCCGGCCGGTGGCCAGGAACACCTTGGGCTGGTAGTGCAGCTCGAACTCGCCCCGGTCGATGCCGCGGCGCAGGTCACCCAGGAGGGACAGCCGCTCCGGCGAGTAATGGTCCGCCCGGGCCACGTAGGTCTCGACCCCGGTGCGGCGATCCTTGGCCAGGTACATGGCCACGTCGGCGCGCTGCAAGAGCACTTCCACGGTGGCCCCGTCATCCGGGTACAGCGCGATGCCCACGCTGGCCTCGATCTCGAACGACATTCCCTCCAGGCGGACCGGCTCGGCCAGGGCGGCCCGCAGCCGCGCGGCCACCTCGGCGGCCACGTCGGCGGTCCGCACCGCGGGCAGCAGCACCGCGAACTCGTCGCCGCCGAGCCGGGCGACCACGTCGCCCGGCCGCACGCTGCGGGCCAGCCGGTAGGCGATCACCTGGAGCAGCCCGTCTCCCAGCAGGTGCCCGAGCGTGTCGTTGACCTCCTTGAACCGGTCCAGGTCCAGGAGCAGGAAGCCGCACCTGCCCCCGCTGCGCCCGGCGGCGGCCAGGGCGTCCGCGGTCCGGCGCAGCAGCAGGGTCCGGTTCGGCAGCCCGGTCAGCTGGTCGTGCAGCGCCTGGTACTCACGGTTCAGCGACATGGCCGCGTTGGCGTAGATCGCGGTGAGCGGCAGCAGGAACAGCAGCACCAGCAGCACCGAACGGTCCATGACCACGACCACGAGCGGCGCCGCGGACAGCAGCGCCAGGGTGACGAAGGCCTGGTACGGGAGGGCCCGGTACAGCGTGGCCAGGACGGGCGCCCGGGCGTGCAGCGCCACGGCCAGGCCGACCAGCATGAAGTTGCAGGCGAAGTAGGCGGCCGCGGCCAGGCCGACCGCGGCTACCTGGTTCCCGGCGGGGACCCAGGGCCGGGCCGGGGACGGATGGATGTGCGCTGCGGCGAGGACCGCCGCGGCCGCGGCCAGGCTGAGGGTGAGCTGGGCGACATTGAACGCCGCCCGGAAGACCGCCCGCCGCGCGGACAGCGCGACCACGAGCGTGGTGACCGCCCGGAGCAGCGCGGCGACCGGGAAGCCCCAGTAGAGCAGGGCGGCAAAGCAGAAGGTCACCGAGACGGCACCGGCGTCGGGCCCGGATTTGCCGGGGGTCACGATCCGCTTGAGCTCGCCGAGGAGGGCCAGGGCGGCGAGGACCCACAGCAGCGGGCGGTCCAGCAGCCCGGAGATTCCCGAGCCGGGCAGGCCGCGCACCGCAGCCAGGAGTACAGCGAGACCCGCCACCGTGACGGCGGTGATGTAGTACCACAGTGGGGAACCGATCCGTGGACCGATGTCCCTGGTGTCGTTCGGATCCCTCATGGTGTCCTCGTGCCGCAGCCAGCCGCCGGGGATACGCGTGGCTCTGCCAGCAGGGTACGGCGAAAACGGTACTTCGCGAAGCCAATCGCACACTATCTGTTACGGTTCATGACCGGAAAACAACGATTCCGCAGGTCAGAGCACCACAGACCGACGGAATCAATTGCGGCCCACCCACGGCGCCATTCTCACAAGCCGTCAGCGGACCCGGGAGCCCCTGCGGCATCAGGGATCGCGGCCTGCTCGGCGGCCGCGGCCGGGCCATTGTCCAGCAGCACCTGGAATCCCGCCTCGTCGAGAACAGGAACGCCCAGCGTGAGCGCCTTGTCGTACTTGCTGCCGGGCTTGTCCCCGGCGATCAGGAACGCCGTCTTCTTGGAGACTGACGAAGTGACCTTGCCGCCCAGCGCCTGTACCGCCTCCGCCGCCCCGTCCCGGCTGAACGAGTCCAGGCTGCCCGTGATGACCACGGTCACCCCGCCCAGGGGCGGGCCGCCCGCCTCGGCGCCGGGCCCGGCCTCGGGCGCCGGCGGAGGCGTCCAGCCGGGTGTCGCGAGCTGGACGCCCGCTTCCCGCCACTTCGCCACGATCGCCTGGTGCCAGTCCACGCCGAACCACTCGATCACCGAGGCCGCGATCGTCGGGCCCACCCCGTTGACCGCGGCCAGTTCCTCCGCTGAGGCGGCCGTCATCGCGTTGACCGACCCGAACTGGGCGGCGAGCGCGCGGGCCGCGGTCGGCCCCACGTGCCGGATCGACAGGGCCACGAGGATCCGCCACAGCGGCCGGCGCCGCGCCTCGTCCAGGTTGCCGACCAGCTTGCCTGCGTTCACGGTCAGGCTGCCCTGCTTGTTGACGAAGAACGGGGACGTGGCCAGGTCCTCGGCGGTCAGCGCGAACAAGTCACCCTCGTCGGTGACCAGCCCCGAGTCGAGCAGCGCGGTGACCGCCTCGTAGCCGAGCACCTCGATGTCCAGGGCCCCGCGGCCGGCCAGGTGGAACAGCCGTTCCCGCAGCTGGGCCGGGCAGGACCGGGTGTTCGGGCAGCGCCAGTCCACGCCGCCGTCCTCCCGGACCAGCGGGGTACCGCACGCCGGGCACACGGCCGGGAACTCGAACTCCCGCTCGTCGCCGGTGCGCACGTCCACCACCGGCCCGACCACCTCGGGGATCACGTCACCGGCCTTGCGGAGCACGACCATGTCCCCGATGAGCACGCCCTTGCGGGCCACCTCATCGGCGTTGTGCAGCGTGGCCCGGTCCACCGTGGACCCGCTGACCACTACCGGCTCCATGACGGCGAACGGGGTGACCCGCCCGGTCCGGCCGACGTTCACCCGGACGTCCAGCAGCCGGGTGTTGACCTCCTCGGGCGGGTACTTGTAGGCGATGGCCCAGCGCGGCGCGCGGCTGGTCGAGCCCAGCTGGCGCTGCAGGTCGAGCCGGTCGATCTTGACCACGACGCCGTCGATCTCGTAGGGCGTGTCATGGCGGTGCTCGCCGTAGCGGGTGACGTACTCGCGCACGCTGTCCAGCCCGGGCATGACCTGGAACAGGTCGCTCACTGGCAGGCCCCACCCACGCAGCCGCTCGTACCAGCCGGAGTGGGTTTCCGGGGCGTCACCCGTGGTCAGCCCCACCCCGTGCACGATCAGACCCAGCGGCCGGGTCGCGGTGACCCGGGGGTCCTTCTGGCGCAGCGAGCCCGCGGCCGAGTTGCGGGGGTTGGCGAACGGCGGCCGGCCCATGCCGGTGAGCCGCTCGTTCAGCTCGTGGAACGCGGCCACCGGCAGGAACACCTCGCCGCGGACCTCCAGCGTGTCGGGCACGTCCGGGCCGGTCAGCCGGAGCGGGACCGAGGCGATCGTGCGGATGTTCGGCGTGACGTCCTCCCCGGTCACGCCGTCGCCGCGGGTCGCCGCGCGGACCAGGGCGCCGCCCCGGTACACCAGGTCCACGGCCAGCCCGTCGATCTTCAGCTCGCATAGGTACGGTCCGGTCCCGCCGAGCCGCTCGGCCCGCGCCGCCCAGGCGTCGAGTTCCTCGGCGGAGAATGCGTTGTCCAGGCTGAGCAGCCGCTCTAGGTGCTCTACCGCGGTGAACTCGGTGGAGATCGCACCGCCCACCCGCTGGGTCGGCGAGTCCGGGGTGCGCAGCTCAGGGTAGCGGTCCTCGAGGGCCCGGAGCTCACGCATCTGCGCGTCGTACTCCGCGTCCGAGATCGTCGGCGAGTCCAGCACGTGGTAGCGGTGGTTGGCCTCGGTGATCTCCGCGCTCAGCTCGGCGTGCCGGTGCCGGGCCGCCGCGTCCACGCCGGACCCGGGGATACCGCCGGACTCCTTCGCCTGGCTGGCGGGGATCCCGCCGGGCTCATTCGGCTCGCTCACGGCGCCTCCTCCTCGATCAGCTCGGGGAGCATCCGGGCCGCCTCCCGGCAGCAGGCCAGCGCGGCCCGGGCGTACTCCGGCGGCGCACCGGCCAGACCGCAGCCCGGAGTGAGCACCACCTGGGCCGCGATCCCGGCCGCGCCAGGCTGGCGGGCCGCCGGCCAGCCCATCCGCCGCCACAGCTCCACCACCCGGTCGGCGGCCGGCCTGGCGTCAGGCAGCGTGCCCGGACGGTTTCGTTGCGGAGAATTAGCGGCCGCGGCTGGGCCGGTGGCCCGCGGCCGGCCGGCCGGTGCGGCCACGGGGGCGCCCGGCACCGGCGTGGCGGGCACCGCGCCCGCGAAGATCCCGAGGCCCGCCTCGATCGCCTCCGCCAGCACCTCTTCCTCCCCCCGGCGGAGCACGCCAAGGTCGATCCCCGCCCCGTCCGCGCCCGCCCCCCTGATGATGCCAAGCGGAGCCGACATTGCGCAGCAGTGCACGACGGTCGGGGCCGTCGTGGCGGACAGCACCGCGCGCAGGATCTGCTCGGCGTCGGCCTCCTCGACCGGCCGGACCCGGTTCAGCCCGCTGGCGCTCGGCACCCCGCCGGCCAGCACCGTGGGCAGCGCGGGCTCGTCCACCTGAAGCAGCAGCCGCGCGGCCGGCACCCGGGCCGCCACTCCGGACACGTGCGCGGCCACCCCCTCAGCCAGCGATTCGGTCAGGTCCCGGACCGCGCCCGGGTCGGCCAGCACGGGCTCCTGGCTGCGGGCCAGCTCCAGGCTGGCCGCCATGGTCCACGGCCCGCAGACCTGCAGTTTCAGCGTGCCCTGGTATCCGTCTGCTGCCTCTTCCAGCGCGTCCAGGTCCCGGGCCAGCAGCGACTGCGCGCGGCGCAGGTCCCGGCCCGGGCGGTCAGCGAGGCGCCAGCCGCGGGTGGTCGCGTCCACGGGCAGGTCGATCAGCAGCGCCGCGGTCCGGCCGATCATGTCTGCGCCCACGCCGCGATCCGGGAGCTCGACCAGGTGCGGCACGTCCGGGAGCTCATCGAGGATGAGCCGCATGGCCTCGAGCGGGTCGGTGCCGGGCATGGAGCCCACGCCGGTGGCCGATTGCGGGGGCCACGGGTACGGGGCGGGAGTTGCGGAGTCTTGCACCCTAGCGAGCTTAGTGTTCGGAGCCGGGAGGTCCGGCTGACCTGCCGGGACACGGACCGCTCGGACGCCAGAACGGCCCGGTCCCCCCGCGGTCCAGGCCGGCCTGACGCTTTCCCCATCAGGCGTAGATATCCGGCCGCTGGACCGGGCCCGGATCGGCGTCAGTCCGCCGGCGGACGTACAGGCCAGTCAGCAGGCGGACGCCCTGGCTCACTCGGTCCGGAGCCTGGCGGGTCAGCGAGAAATCCCGCTCCTCCCGCCGTATTCCCCAGCTCACGAGGGCGATGGATCCAGCAGTTGCTCCCGCAGCGAAGATCACAATTGCGACGATGACAATGACGGCGACCATGAGGGCCCCCTGCTCCTGGCGCGCGGCAGTAGCTCCGCTAGCTCCGATCTGGGTCTCCTCGCCCGCACCTGAGCGAGGCGGATGCCGGGGGAACGGGTTGGCCAGACCCGGTGTGCCCAAGCCGTGAACAATGACGGATTCGCCGGTGAACTAATTGGTTTATAGCATCCCGGCTAAGGTTGCCGCAATGATTTACTTGCCCCGATGCGCAGCGGCAACTAGGCCCCGGGTATTAAGCTCACCTGAGAACTGGATAACCCAGATCATCCTTTTGAGCCAGGCGACCTATACCGTCAGGCTGATCGGGATCGATGGGAGCCTCCCGGTGTGCCCCCAGGTACGGATACCCGCGCTTCGTCGCAGCATACGCCCGGCCCAGGTCACCCCCGATCGCCGGGTCCGGGCGCCAGGCATCGTCGCTCCAGGCCCTCACACCGATGCGCAGGCCTGGCCAGATTGGCTGGGCCAGCGCCGCCGCGCGGGGATCCGGGAGATTCAGTAATGTATTTGGCCTGCTTTTCCTTGCCCTTTCTGCAGCATCCAACTCATGGCGGGAGAACGGATACCTTCTGCCCTGACGCTGGTTCCTGGCCAGCTTTACCGTCCGCGTATTCCCATGTTCTCCATGGGTCATGAGCCAGCCGCCCGCCGCCTGAGCCCGCCGCCTGATACCGCCCGCCGCCTGATACCGCCCGTCGCCTGATGCTGCCCGCCGCCTGATACCGCCCGTCGCCTGATGCTGCCCGCCGCCTGATACCGCCCGCCGGCCCGCCCGGTGCCGGACAGCGATCCGCGCCGCACCATGCCCCAGCGATGGTGCGGCGCGGACGCCCCCGTGACAGGCCGGCCAGGTCCCCCGCGGCCCCGGCCGGCCTGGCCTGCGGCCGGCTGAGACGTACATGTCCTCCCGGGGGGCCCGGGTGAGGGAGTCGTCAGTCCGGCGGCGGACGTAGAGGCCGGTGACCCGGCGGGTTCCCCGGCTCACCGTTCCCGGGGCCCGGCGAGTCAGCGAAAAATCCCGCTCTTCCCGCTGGATTCCCCAGCTGACCAGGAGAACTGCCCCGACCACGGCTCCAGCTATGAAGATCACGAGTCCGATGAGAAGGAGGGTTGTGGCCATGAGAGTTCCCCTTACTTCCGGCCTTCGGCGGTGGTGCCGCCCGCCCTGCTAGGTGCCCGCCTCCGGTATGGGTGGCCGGGGCGAGGCGGCTGTTTTGGCTTAGGTGACTGATCCATGTACGTCCAAGCAGCTGTACTGCTAGACTCACCCCTATGGATCCAGCCATCCGAGTCATCCCAACCTTTGGTACTACTCCGACCTATTACCTCCCAGATCCGGCCTAAACCTGAGCCATCCCAAAGATTCTGTAGATTTGGACGGCAGGTATGATCCTTTTCAGCCCAGCTGGCCCTACCGTAGGACTGGTTGGTATCTCTGGGAGGTGCCATGGCTGACCCCATGTATCGGCAGATCGCCGAGGATCTCCGTCGGCAGATCGAGACCGGCGAGCTCCCGCCTGGTGCCCAGCTCCGGACCGAGCTGGAACTCCGCGAGAAGTACGAGGCATCGCGCAACACGGTGCGCGACGCCATCAAGTGGCTGATCACCCGCGGGCTGGTCGAGACCCGGCCGGGCCAGGGCACCTTCGTGGTGCAGAAGATTGTTCCCTTCATCACCACGCTGACCGGGGATCCCCAGGCCGGCGAGAGCGGGCCCTACCTCCGCGATGTGAAGGCCAAGCGGCGGGACCCCGACGCCACCCTGCCCCGGGTGGAGATCCAGGTGGCTGACCAGGACCTGGCGGCGGAACTGCGCCTGAACGCGGGCACAACGGTCGTGAGCAGGCACCAGCAGTACCGCATCGACGGCACGCCTTGGTCGCTGCAGACCTCCTTCTATCCCCTGAGCCTGGTCGAGCGAGGCGCGACGCGCCTCATCGCGGCGAACGACATCAAGGAAGGCGCGGTCGAGTACCTGCGCGAAACGGTCGGCATCAAGCAGGTGGGCTACCGGGACACGATCACGGTCCGAGCGCCCGACGGGACAGAAGCCCGGTTCTTCGGGCTGGCCGACGACGGCCGCGTGTCTGTCATCGAAACCAGGCGGACCGCGTTCGACAACGACGGAATGCCAGTCAGGCTCACCATCAGCGTTTACCCGGCCGACCGTAACCAACTCGCAGTCAACGTGGGCAGAGTGCCGGAAGAGCTGGCCGATCCGCCATACGCGGAACCGGATCAGCCGACCGTCACGCCTGAAGGCGGTGGCTGATGTCCCCGTTAAGCACACGTCATCCACATCGGCTATCCCCGCTGCCGCTCCCGCGGTTGGCGGGCTGATCTTGTTCCCCCGCTAACTCACGCCTTCGCGCCACGCCGGTAACCGGACCGTGCTGGTGTCGGCGCAGGCCAGCCCAGGCACGGAGCCATGACACACATCCCGCACATACGCCGTGGAACGGCGGGCGACCTTGACACCATCGTCGGCATGATCGACGAAGCTGCCGACTGGCTGCGCGGCAAAGGAACAGATCAGTGGGCCCAGCCGTGGCCGGACCGGGCGGCCCGGGACGGCCGGGTGCGCCGGGGCCTGCGCAACGGCAACACCTGGATCGCCGAGGTAGGCGGCCAGGCCATCGGCACCATTACCTACCGGCCCCACGGCAACCACATGCTCTGGGCGCCCAAGGAACGACGTGAGGACGCGGTCTACGTGTCGCGGCTGATCGTCGGGCGGAACGTTGCGGGCGACGGCATCGGCGCGGCGCTGATCGACTGGGTAGCCGCACAGGCCGTGCGTGACTGGAATGCTCAGTGGATCAGGATTGACGTGTGGACCACTAACGTGGCGCTGCATAACTACTACGAAAAGAGGGGCTTCAGGTACCTCCGAATCGCGTCGTGTGAGGCTAAGCGTTATCCCTCGGCGGCGCTGTTCCAGAAGCCGACCAGCGAGATTGACCTGGACGCCGCGCGCAGGTTCACGCTGGTCCCGGCCGGCGAGAGGCAGCTGGTCGGCGCGGGCTGCAGCTGAACCGCAGCACGGGCGATGCCCCCGTCCGCGGGACGTCCCGATGGCAAGGCGACCGAGGCCGTCTCTCCGAAGAGTGAGCATCAGCTAGCCCAAAATTGAGATGGGCTTACTGCACGGTGACGCTGGCCGCCGGGCCCTGCAGCCGTAGGTGCAGGTCAGCAGCGGTTGATAACGAGCTCGAGCCCGTGTCCCGCCGGTCCTGGCCGGACATTCTCACCAGCCGGTTACTGAATAGGGCATAGCGTGCGTCCGTGTCATACTCGAATCGGCTGAGGAGGTGTGATGGCGAAGCGTCACGGTCGTCCGTCCGTGCAGTATCGGTACGAGCACTACGACCCACGGTTCAGCGGGTAAGTGCGCTCGTACGCCCCGCCTCCCAGGCGGGGCGTTTGAGTAACGGGTGAGATATGTCCGCCCGCGTGAGTATGGCGCCGCGTGGTGCCGATCCCGGCGCCCGGTTCGCCGGTTTGCGTTTTCCCGGTTGGTTCTCCTGGGTGGGTGCGCACTGCCGCGCCCCAGGACGGCCCGCAGGTTCGCCACCGGTTGCGCCGCGGGCGCCGTGTGTCGCACCGTCTCGCGGCGGGTAGTTTCGGTTGAAGTTATGGCGATGCTCGGTGGCGTGCGCGACGGCCTGGGTCCCTGCCGGGACGCAGGCTCACTGCTCCAATGGCGGAGTGCCGGCCGGCTGTCTCTCTGCTGGATCTGCGGCGCGCCTGGTGCGCCTGGCCGCAGTCGCAGCGCTTCATGATCTGGCCCGGGCCGCGCGCCGCCGGAGCGGACACCGAAGCGCAGAACCACGCCCCGCAACGAACGTCGCCGCCACACCATCCCGACGGCCCCGCGCCCCGCGGGCATACCCCCGAGCCGCAGGCACCAGACGGATCCGGGCCGCAGACGCCAGACGGATCCGGGCCGCAGACGCCAGACGGATCCGGGCCGCAGACGCCAGGTGAACCTACGCGGCCGCGGCGGCCCAGGCCCCGCCGCCCCGGCCGCCGCACGCGCTGGGCCATCTGGCTGGCCGCGGCCCTGGTCACCGCCGCGGTCGCCATTGGTGTGGCGCTCAAAGTCACTCCCCTGCAGACTGTCACCGTCGCCGGCCAGGTCATCAGGGTGGGGACGTCCGCTCCCAGCCTGAGCTTCTCCGGCCCGGGTGAAGTGGACCTCTTCGGCCAGACCCTGCCCACCCACGTGCACTTCCTCGGCCCGGTCCGGCCCCGGATCCAGCTGACCCAGATCACCATCAACAGCGAGCTGACCAACTTCGTCCAGGGCGCGGGCCCGGCGGGCGCCGAGCGGATCCTGGGTGACCGGCTGGCCAGCGGCTGGCTGCACTATTTCGCCTGGGAGATCGGGCTCACCGCGCTGGGCTCGCTGATCCTGCTCGGCGCGCTCGCTGGGTGGCGCCGGCTGCCGCACCGGGTCACGCTCAAGCTCCTGGCCGGCGGCCTGGTGCTGACCGAAGTGATCAACCTCGGCGCGATCATGCTGACCGCGTACACCGCACCCACGACGCTGCGCCAGGTCCGGTCGCTCAGCCAGCTGGTGGGCAGCGAGCAGACCGTGACCGACGCCAAGAAGGGTGTCCCGGTACCGCCCGGCGTCCGCCTGGTCGTGATCGGCGACTCCACCGCGGCGGGCGCCGGGCTGCCGGCGGTCCGTGACGCGTCGCGCGGCGACCAGGCCTGCGGGCGGAGCACAGATTCCTACGCCGAGGACCTGGCCCGCTCCAACGGCTGGCAGGTAATGAACCTGGCCTGCAACAGCGCCACGATCGGCCAGGGCCTGCTCGGCCCGGAGGGGCGCGGCGGCGAGACCGTGCCGGCCCAGATCGACGCGGCGCAGCGGGCCACCCACGCGTCCGCGGTCATCGTCAGCGTGGGCGCGGACGACCTGGACTGGTCGGCCATGCTGCGCCTCTGCGCGGTCGCCAAGACCTGCAACGACAAGGCCACGACGGCCTACTTCCAGCAGCAGCTGCACTCGTTCAGCAAGAACTACCTCCAGCTCCTGGATCAGCTGGCGGCGCTGCCCAGCCACCCCCAGGTGATCATCAACCGCTACTACAACCCGTTCGACCCGCAGCTGACCTGCCTGAGCAAGGTCGGGATGACCGACGCCAAGATGCGCACGCTCAGCTCGCGGCTGGCCACCCTGAACGCCGTGCTGGCCAAGGGGGCCGCCCAGTTCGGCTTCACCTCGGTCAAGCCGGACTTCGCCGGCCACCAGCTGTGCACGACCCAGCCCTACGTGCAGGGGCTCGGGGACGCGGCGCCGTTCCACCCGACCGCCATGGGCCAGCTGGCCATCGCGCTCGCCGACCAGGCGGCGCTGAACTCGCCGCACCTGCCCAGCTCCTCCGCGGTCGCCACCCCGTCAGCCTCCCCGGCGCCCACCGTCAGCGGTACGCCCAGCGTGACCGGCACGCCCAGCCCGCCGCCCACGGCCGGCCCGTAACGCCCGGTGCCCAACGCACGGTGTCCAACCCCGGTGCCTGACGCACGGCGTTCACCGGACGGCCCGCCAGGTCAGGCGCGGGCGATTACCCCGGCCCAGGGCCGCAGCACCTGGCCGTCCAGCGCGCCCTCGCCGGTACTGAGCAGCACCGCGCCGGGCGGCTCGTCCAGCGTGGCCGGCTCGTCGCTGAAGTTGGCCGCGACCAGCAGGCCGCCGGTCTCATAGGCCCACACCCCGCGCGGCGCCGGCCGCTGCCCGTAGCTGGCCAGCTGGCCGGCGAATTCCTTCCGCCGCAGGGCCAGCAGGTCGCGGCACAGGCGCAGGATGGACGATGGTTCCGCTCGCATCTCCGCAACGGAACCGCTCCCGGGGTCCCCGTACGGCAGCCAGGGCTGGACGTGGTCGCTGGTGAACCCCCCGGACGGCGAGGAGTCCCACCGCATGGGGGTCCGGGCCCGGTCCCGGCTCTCCTTGGTCCCGGTCTCGGCCCGCATCTTGTCCCGCAGCAGCCCGGCGGGGACGTCCACGTCGGTCATGCCCAGCTCGTCGCCGTAATACAGGACGAGGGCGCCGGGCAGGGTGGCCAGCACGAGCAGGCCCAGCCGCGCCCGGCGCTCGTCGCCGCCGCCCCAGCGGGTCGGGAACCGGCTGATGTCGTGGTTGGACGCGGTCCAGACTGGGCACTCCCCGGCGGGCAGCTTGTCCAGCGACTCGGCCACCACGGCGGACAGGGCTTCCGCGGTGAACGGGGAGAAGATGAACGGGAAGTTGAACGTGAGCTGCAGCTCGTCTCCCTGCCCGTGGAAGGCGGCCAGCGCGTTCAGGTCCCCGACCCAGGTCTCGCCGAGCAGCACCCGGGGCACCGGGTAGCTCTCGGCGATCTTCCGCCAGTCCCGGAACACCCCGTGTGACTCCGGCCGGTTCGCGCTGTACACCTGGGCCAGGCCGAACCGGCCGCGGACCAGCTCCCCCTCGGGAGCGGGCGGATCGTCGCGGAGCTGGGCGTCCTTGTAGAGCCCGTGGGCCACGTCGATCCGGAACCCCGCCACGCCCCGGTCGAACCAGAACCGGAGGATGTCATCGAACGCCTCGTGCACGGCGGGATTCCACCAGTTCAGGTCGGGCTGGCTGGGCAGGAAATTGTGCAGGAAGTACCGGCCGCTGGCCTCGTCCAGGGTCCAGGCGGGCGCGCCGGTCGCGGCCAGCCAGTTGTTCGGCGGCCCGCCGCGGCGAGCCGGGTCAGCCCAGACGTAGAACTCCCGGTGCGGCGAGGCCGGGTCGCTGACTGCCTCGACGAACCAGGGGTGCGCGCTGCTGGTGTGGTTCGGCACCAGGTCGAGCAGCACCCGCATGTCCCGCTGGCCGGCCTCGGCGATCAGCCGGTCCAGGTCGGCCAGGGTGCCCAGGTCCGGATGGACGCCCATGTAATCCGAGACGTCGTAGCCCCAGTCATCGTCCGGCGACGGCATGGTCGGGGACAGCCAGACGCCGTCCACGCCGAGCCAGGACAGGTAGTCCAGGTGGGCGGTAACGCCGTTGAGGTCCCCGTAACCGTCGTCGTTCGTGTCCTGCCAGGACCTGACGTAGATCTGGTACAAGGTGGCGCCGTGCCACCAGCGGGGCTCCGTCTCGGGCGTGTCCATGGTTCTCCTGGGCGGTGTGAGCGGCTAGGCCGGGCGGGTGCGGAGACCCGCCTCCTTGACTGAACGCGTGCCGGGCGGATTGCATTCTGGCCAGCCTGCCGGCCAGGCCCAGCCGCTGGTTCCAGCCGCTGACCCGGGCCCGCGTCATCCTGGGTGCCGTTTGGCCGGGCTTCCGCCTTGCCTTGTCCGCGGCACAGGCGGAAACTAGAGAGATGAGCCCGGCTATCGAGCTGATCGGGGTGATCCTGCTGCCCACGGCACTGGGCTACGCCATCCTGGGCAGCATCCGGGGATGCCGCTGGGTCGCGGAGCGCCGCCGGGCGAGGAGCTTCCATACCGCGGAGCCGGTGACAGTCGAGCCGATCCAGCGGCTGGGTGCCAGGATGCGACGGCTGCGGGCGGAACTGGAAGCCATGGAAACCCGGACGGACATGCAGGCCAAGGGGGTTAGGCTGCGGGCACTCCGCGGCGCCTACCTGGACCTGCTGCGGGTCGCCTGCGAGCGGCTGGATGTCAGCCCGATGCCGCCCGGCGACCTGGTTCCGCAGGCCGAGATCTACCGCGCCGAGGCCGGGCTGCGCCAGCGGGGCCTGGACGTCCGGGAAACTGCCTCGCGCTGACCCGTCGGCGGCCCCGGTTCGCAGCGTACGATCGCAGTGTGGTTCGCGTCCTGGCCGTCTCCGACGTGGTCGAGCAAGGCCTGTGGGCCGATATCGGCCCGGCCCGCGGCGCCGACATCATCCTGGGCTGTGGCGACCTGCCGTTCGAATACCTCGGTTACCTTATGAACGCCCTCGACGTGCCGCTGGTCTTCGTGCCCGGCAACCATGACCCCGACCTGTCCGGTTACCGCGTCAGCCGGGCCGGCCTGACCCTGCGCGCCGGGCTGCCGGCCCGGCCGCCGTGGCCGGACGGCGCGGTCAGCGCGGACGGCCAGGTGGTGGACGTGGCCGGCCTGCGAATCGCCGGCCTGGGTGGCAGCCGCCGCTACCGCCCCGGGCCGAACCAGTACAGCGACCGGCAGCAGGCCCGCCGGGCCCGGCGGCTGGCCGCCCGGATCCGGCTGCGCCTGCCGCGCCGCAGCCGGGCACACCAGCTGGACGTGCTGCTGACCCACGCCCCGCCGCGCGGCGTGGGCGACGGAACCGACCCGGTGCACCAGGGTTTTCCCGCCCTCAACGTCCTCACCGGACGGCTGCAGCCGCCCCTGCTGCTGCACGGGCACGTGGACCCGGATCCGGCCGCCGGCCGCGACCACCGGCTCGGCCGCACGCTCGTCCGCAACGTCACCGGATGGCAGCTGTTCGACCTCGACCCCGCCACCGGCCAGGTGGCCGACGTGACGGGGCATCACAGTGCTGGTTACAACGGCGCCGGCCACCGGGCTGGCTACGACCGGGCTGGCCACCGCGATGCCCGCTGACACCGGGTTCCCCCGGGCCGACGTCGAGAACGACTTCCAGCGTGCCCGGCGGCGCCAGGTGCTGGCCCGGCTCTCGCAGCGGCTGCGCCGGGAACCGGACGACGTCAACCTCATCCTGCCCTTCGACGAGGTCGTCGCCGCGCTCGGCATGACTGGCGAGCGGAAGCTGGGTCTGCAGGTAATCAAGCTGGACACCGTGGTGGGCACGGTGGACTCCTCGCGGGACTTCGACCGCCGCTTCCGGCCCACCTCGGGCCGGGTCCGGGAGCGGTGGGAGCGGCTGGCCCTGGCCCAGCGCCGGGGGGAGTCGATCCCGCCCATCGACGTGTACCGTGTCGGCGACCTGCACTTCGTGTCGGACGGGCATCACCGGGTGTCGATCGCGCTCGCCATGGGCCAGAAGACGATCGACGCTTACGTCACCGAGGTCCTCACCGCCGTGCCCGCGCGGGGCATCCGCCGCCGCGGGGACCTGTTGTTCAAGAACTACGAGCGGCTGTTCCGCTCCCGGGTCAAGCTCACGCCCCAGGCCTACGCCAAGATCAGCTTCTCCGATCCCTGGGGCTACGCGGAACTCGGCGAGGCCGTGGAGGCCTGGGGTTTCCGGCTCATGCAGCATGAGCACAAGTTCTACGACCGGTCCGAGGTGTCCCGGCGCTGGTTCACCGACGAGTTCACCCCGGTCGTGCGCATGCTGCACGCTGCGGACCTGGTTGGCTCCGGCACCGACGCCGAGGCGTACCTCACCATCGCCCGCGAGCGCTACCGGCTGATCCGCACCCATGAGTGGAACGACGAGGTCATTGAGGAACTCCAGCGGCAGTTCCGGGGCCCCCGCGGGCGCATCCGCAGCTCAATCGCCGCGCCGCATCCGCACCAGAAGGACAGCGGGGGCGTCGAGGGAGAGCCAGGGGCCGCCGCGGGCGACCAGGACGCAGCCGCTGATGAGCCCAGCGGCGCCGCTGATGAGGACGGCGGCGCCGCGGACTGAACGCAGCGGCCCCGCCGCCGGACGCGGCGGGGCAGCCGCCGATTACCGCGGCGGCGTGGCCGCAGAGCCGGTGTCCTGCCCGGTCGTCCCCGGCTCGGCCTGCGCCGGGGCGTCGCCGCCCGCCGGGCCCGCCGGGCTGGCCGGCGACCCGGAGTCACCCCCCCGGGTCAGGTTCTTGCCGGTGGAAGGGTCGAACACGTGCAACGCCCGCACATCCACCCAGATCTGGGCGTTGTCCCCCTCGCCGATTTGGGTGGCCGGGTCGAGCCGGGCGACCACGGTTTCCCCGGAAGCACCGGTGTCCGCTCGCCCGGAGTCCCGGGCCAGCTCGTTGAGTTCGGCCGCGTCTACCGTGCCTAGCTCCTGGGTGAAGTAGACGTACTTCTCCGAGCCGAGGGACTCCACCACGTCGACGGTGGCCGGGAAGGTCATCCCGTGCTCCCGGTTCTCGCTGGCCACCAGGGCCGCGTCCTCGAAGTCCTCCGGACGGATGCCCACGATCACGTCCCGGCCCTGCGCCGAGCTGCTCAGCACCTGCTGCAGATGCCCGGTCAGCGGGATGTCCCCGAGGCCGGTCCGCAGCTTGCCCTCCTCCAGGGTTCCCCCCATGAAGTTCATCGCGGGCGAGCCGATGAAGCCGGCCACGAACAGGTTGGCGGGCTGGTCGTAGAGTTCCTGCGGCGACGCAACCTGCTGGATCGTGCCGTTGCGCATGACCGCTACCCGGTCACCGAGGGTCATCGCCTCGGTCTGGTCGTGCGTCACATACACCATGGTCGTGCCCAGCCTGCGCTGGATCCGGGACACCTCGGTGCGCATCTGCACCCGCAGCTTCGCGTCCAGGTTGGACAGTGGCTCGTCCATCAGGAACACGGACGGGTCGCGGACGATCGCCCGGCCCATCGCGACCCGCTGCCGCTGGCCGCCGGACAGGTTGGCCGGCTTGCGGTCCAGGTGCTGGGTCAGGTCCAGGATCCGCGCGGCCTCCTCGACCTTCTCGTTGATGACGTTCTGCGGCGTCTTGGCCAGCTTGAGCGCGAAGCCCATGTTCTCCCGGACCGTCATGTGCGGGTACAGGGCGTAGCTCTGGAACACCATCGCGATGTCGCGGTCCTTGGGCGTCATGTTGTTGACGACCTTGCCGCCGATCCGTAGCTCACCCTCGGTAATATCCTCCAGCCCGGCGATCATGTTGAGCGTGGTGGACTTGCCGCAGCCGGACGGGCCGACCAGGATGACGAACTCCCCGTCGGCGATGTCCAGGTTGATGTCGTCAACAGCCAGCGCACCATCCGGGAAGCGCTTGGTGATGTTGTCCAGAACGATCTCAGCCACTGGTCTCTCCTTCGATCCGCTAGCCCTTGACCGCGCCGGCTGTCAGCCCCGCAACGATCCGGCGCTGGAAGAACAGCACGAAGATAATGATGGGAATGGTGATGACCACCGCCGCCGCGGAGATCGACCCGGTCGGCACGGCGAACTGCGAGTTCCCGGTGAAGAACGAGAGTGCGGCCGGCGCGGTACGGGCGGCCGTGGTCGAGGTCAGCGTGATCGCGAGCAGGAACTCGTTCCAGCAGAACAGGAAGACCAGGATCGCGGTGGTGACCATGCCCGGTGCCGCCAGCGGCGCGATCACCCGCACGAACGCCTGGAACGGGGTGGCCCCGTCCACCTTGGCCGCCTTCTCCAGCTCCCACGGGATCTCCCGGAAGAACGCGGACAGCGTGTAGATGCCGAGCGGCAGGCCGGTCGCGACATACGGGATGATCAGCCCCGGCCAGGTGTTGAACAGGCCCAGGATCCGCTCGATGTTGAACAGCGGGGTGGCCAGCGCGATCGCCGGGAACATCGCGATCAGCAGCGACACCCCGATCAGGACCTGCTTGCCGGGGAAGTTCAGCCGGGCCACCGCGTACGCCGCCATCGAGGCCAGCACGACCGCGATGAACGTGGCGATCAGGCCGATGCCGATCGAGTTGATCAGCGGCCGGATGAAGGTGGAGGTGGTCAGGATGCCGGAGTAGTTGCTCCACGTCCAGTGGACCGGGAAGTAGGTCGGATCGGTGATCGAGCCGGTCGTCTTGAACGACAGGGAGATGATCCATACCAGCGGGATCAGCACCAGCACGATCGTGACTACGTTCGCGACACTCCACCCGATCTTCGACTGTGTCGTGGCCGCCATCAGCGTCGCACCTCCGTTGCTCGGGTAGCCGCCCTCATCGCCGTATGTCCGTCCCGGGAGCGGCCGCGCCGAATCCCCTGATGAACACGAACGCGATGATGGCCACACAGATGAGGATCAGGATGGACAGCGCCGAGCCGAGGCCCAGGTTCAGCCCGATGAACAGGTTGTCGTAGGTGAGGATCGACACCGACCCGGTTCCGTTGTTGCCCTGGGTCAGGATGAAGATGTTGTCGAAGATCCGGAACGCGTCGAGCATCCGGAACAGCAGCGCGACTAGGATCGCGGGCTTCATCAGCGGCAGGATCACCCGGGTGAACCGCTGCCAGCCGCTCGCCCCGTCCACCCTGGACGCCTTGAGCAGGTCCTCGGGCACCAGTGACAGCCCGGCCATCAGCAGCAGCGCCATGAACGCCGTGGTCTTCCAGACCTCGGCCAGGATGATGATCCCGATCGCCTGGCTCGTCGACGTCAGCGGTGCGGCATTGCCGAACGCCGCGGACAGGTACCCGGTGCTGGGCGTCCAGGCGTACAGCCAGCTGAACGCGGCGGCCACGGTCACGATCCCGTAGGGGATCAGGATCGCGGTACGGATCCCGCCCTTCCCCCAGATCGTCCGGTACATCAGCAGCGCCAGCGCCATGCCCAGCACGAACTCGATGGCCACCGACACCACCGTGATGATGATCGTCACCACCAGCGCGTGCCACCAGAACGGCGAGCTGAGGATCGCTCCGTAGTTACTCAGCCCCACGAACTTGGTCAGCTGCGGGGACGACATGATGTAACGCTCAAGCGACAGCCATATCGCGTAGCCGATCGGGTACGCGGTCACCGCGACCATGACGATGACCGCGGGCGCGCATAGCAGCCAGCCCAGCCGCCGTTCCGCACGCGCACCTTCGGACAGCGGGACCCGGCGGCGCCGCCCGGCGGCGGGCTCCTGGGCGGTAACCGGAGGAGTGACGGTGGTCATGTGTCCACCTCTCTGTGCCTGCGGGGCGCGCTCACGGAGTCAGCCCCTTCCCGGTCAGGGCATTGTTGATCTGCGTCCCCATGTTCTGCTCGGTGCTCGCCGGGTTGATGGAGCTGGGCGGCGAGACCTGATGCGAGATCGCCACGGACACGACCTGGTAGAGCGGGGTCTTGGGCCGCACGGATCCGTTGTTGACCTGCTGGAGGATCAGCTGCCGGAACGGGTAGGGGCCCTGCATCTTCGGGTTGCTGTACACGCTGGCCAGCGTGGGCGGCAGGCCGCCCTTGACCGCGGCCGTCAGCTGGTTGGCCGCATTGCGCAGGCACAGCACGGCCTGCTGTGCGAGCGCGGGATGGGGTGAGTAGGAGCTGACCGCCAGGTCGATACCGCCGATCGTCACCTTGGCCCGCGTACCCGGGTTCACCGACGGATAAGGCGCCCACTTGAACACCTTGAACAGCTTCGGGTTGTCGGCCTTCATCGACGGATAGACGTAGGGGTAGTTCAGCTCGAACGCGGCCGTGCCCGCTTCCATGGCCAGCCGGTTCTGGTCCTCCATCTGCACCCCGAGCGACGGGTCGGCCGAAGACGAGCTGGCCAGCGTCTTCATGATCGACAGCGCCTTGACCGCGGGCGGGCCGAGCTTGGCCTGCGTTGACGTCGCGTTCAGGATGCTGCCGCCCGCGCTGGCCACCAGCGTGTTGAACCAGACGACGACGCCCTCGTACTGGGCGCCCTGGATCTCGATCAGGTGCGGCTTGCCCTGCTTGGCCAGGGCCTGCGCGTCCGCGAACATCTGCGCCCAGGTGGTCGGCGGCTTCTTCACCAGGTCCGACCGGTACCACAGCAGCTGGGTGTTGCTGTTGTAGGGCACCGCCACCAGCTGGCCGTGCCACATCGCGGTTTTCAGCGGACCGGCCAGCGTGCCGGATATGGCCGCGGCCTTGGCTTGCCCGGTCCAGGGCCGGATCCAGCCGGCCTGGGCGAACTCAGCTTCCCAGGTGACGTCGAGCCCGAGGATGTCCATGGAGCCATCGTGGGCGGCCAGCCGCCGCGCCATCTGCAGCCGCTGCTGGTCCGCGGCGTTCTGCAGCTTGTTGTAGATGATCCTGTAGCGCCCGTGGCTGGCGGTGGTGCAGTTGTCCGCCGCCGACTGGACCGCGCCGGACGGGTCCGGGAAGTTGTAAAAGTTTAGCGTGACCGGCCCGGTGCTGGCGCTGCTGGTGCCGCAGGCGGCCAGCAGCGCGGACGCCAGTACGGCACCGCCACCTGCCGCGGCCAGGACCCGGAAGCGGGGCCGGGCCCGGCGTCTGGGTTTGGGTACCAGGGGGGTCCGACGTGGACTGGCCTGGCGATCACTGCCACCGATCATGGTGCCTCCCGCGGCCCGTGCCTCTTTGCACCTGTCACCCCTGCCGTTGACGCCAACGCTAGAGGCTTTCCCCACCCGTAACAAGGGATGCACCTCCGGCGAAGATTTGCTAGCCTCCGCGCCGCAATGAAGCGAAGCTGAGACGGTTTGGCCCCTGTTCCCGTGATCGCGGGCATCATGCACGGTAATGGCCGGATAAGTTCGCGGACTCGGCGCGGCGCGCGGCTCCGCGGAGGCGGGCCGCCTTCCCGGAGGGTCAGCGGGCGGATTCCGCCGGGGCTTGGGCCCGGGCCCGGGTGCCGCTGATGGTGGCGCTGCCCAGCACGGTGTCGCCGTCATACAGGACCGCGGCCTGGCCCGTGGCCACGCCCTGCGCTGGCCGGCCCAGGGTGATGTGCAGCATGTCCCCGGCCAGGCTGGCGGTGGCCCGGTGGACCTCGCCGTGGGCGCGCAACTGGACCAGGCACTCGCGCGGCTCGCGCAGCGGCTCACAGCCGCTCCACACCGGCCGCTCGGCCAGGATCTGCTGCACGTCCAGGGACTCGCGCGGCCCGACGGTAACGGTCCGGGACACCGGCTCGATGTCGAGCACGTAGCGGGGCCTGCCGTCCCCGGCCGGCACCCCGACCCGCAATCCCTTGCGCTGGCCGATGGTGAAACCGTAGGCACCGTCATGGGTGCCGACAGGCGTCCCGTCCTCGGCCACGATGCGGCCCGGCGAGTCGCCCAGCCGGCCGGCCAGGAACGCCCGGGTGTCCCCGTCCGGGATGAAGCAGACGTCGTGGCTGTCTGGCTTGGTGGCCACCGCCATCCCCCGCGCCGCGGCTTCCTCGCGCACCTCAGCCTTGGTCGAGGAGCCCAGCGGGAACATGGCCCGGTCCAGCTGCTCGCGGGTGAGCACGGCCAGCACGTACGACTGGTCCTTGCCCGGGTCCACGCTGCGGACCAGGCGGCCGTCGTGGAGCCGGGCGTGGTGGCCGGTGCAGACCGCGTCGAACCCGAGGGCGACGGCCCGGTCCAGCACCGCCGCGAACTTGATCTTCTCGTTGCAGCGCAGGCAGGGATTGGGCGTGCGGCCCGCGGCGTACTGCGCCACGAAGTCCGCCACCACGTCCCGGTCGAACCGCTCGGCCATGTCCCACACGTAGAACGGGATGCCGATCACGTCCGCGGCCCGGCGGGCATCACGGGCGTCCTCCACCGTGCAACAGCCCCGCGCGCCGGAGCGGTAGGACTGGGGGTTCGAGGACAGGGCCAGGTGGACGCCGGTCACCTCGTGACCGGCGTCGGCCGCCCGGGCAGCGGCCACCGCCGAGTCCACTCCGCCGGACATGGCGGCTAGCACGCGAAGACGATTCATCGTCCACCGAGCCTACGCGGCGCGGACCGCCCCCGGGGCCAGCCGCCGGCGCCTCACGCCCGGCCGGAGGCTGGCCACGTGAGCGGTTCGTTGCGGAAAGTTTTAAGCGCAGGCTGCGCGGAGGGTCAGCGGGCGGCGCGCCGGGCCCGCTGCACAGCCTCCCCGATGGCCGCGCCGACCGCGTCCACATCGTCCTGGGTGGACGTGTGGCCGAGCGAGAATCGCAGCGATGCGCGGGACCTGGCCTCGCCCGCGCCCATGGCCAGCAGCACGTGGCTGGGCTGGGCCACCCCGGCGGTGCAGGCCGACCCGGTCGAGCAGGCGATGCCCTTGGCGTCGAGCAGCATCAGCAGCGCGTCGCCCTCGCAGCCGGGGAACGAGAAGTGCGCATTGCCGGGCAGGCGGCCCGGCCCGGCGGGCGGGCCGTTGAGGATGGCGTCCGGCACGGCCGCGAGCACCTGGGCGATCAGGTCGTCACGGAGCTTGGCCAGCCGGGCGGCCTCCTCGTCCCGGCGGCTGGCCATGACCGCCGCCGCGACCGCGAACGCGCGGATGGCCGGGGCGTCCAGCGTGCCGGAGCGCACCTCGCTCTCCTGGCCGCCGCCGTGCAGCACGGGGACGGGCTGGACGCCGCGGGCCAGCAGCAGCGCGCCCGCGCCCACCGGGCCGCCGAACTTGTGGCCGGTGATGGTCATCGCGTCCGCGCCGCTGGCCGCGAAGCTGACCGGCAGCTGGCCAGCCGCCTGCACCGCGTCGGTGTGGAACGGGATGCCGTGCTCCTGGGCCAGCGCGGCGAGCTCGGGGATCGGCTGGATCACGCCCACCTCGTTGTTGGCCCACATCACGGTAACCAGGGCGACCGCGCCCGGGCCGGCGGCGATGGCCTCGGCCAGCGTGGCGGGCTGGAGCACCCCGGCCTCATCCACCGGCAGCCAGTGCTCCTCGGCGTCCTCGTGCCCGGCCAGCCAGTGCACCGAGTCCAGCACCGCGTGATGCTCGATCGCGGTGGCCAGCACCCGGCGGGGCACGGTCCCGGCGGCCGGGGCCAGACGGGCCGGGGCCAGACGGGCCGGGGCCAGAGGCGGCCGCGCGGCGCGCCCAGTACAGGCCCTTGACGGCCAGGTTGTCGGCTTCGGTGCCGCCGCTGGTGAAGATGACCTCGCTGGGCCGGGCGCCGAACACCTCGGCGACCTGCTCCCGGGACTCCTCCACCACGCGGCGGGCGCGGCGCCCGGCGTTGTGCAGGGACGAGGGATTGCCCAGCTGGCCGAGTTCGTCCGTCATCGCCGCGAGCGCCTCAGGAAGCATCGGCGTGGTCGCCGCGTGGTCCAGGTAGACCACGCAGTCCTCGGCCGGCCGCGGGCGCTCGGCCGCGTACTCGATGTACCCCATGACGGATTTCAGCCTAGTGGGCGATCCAGGACCTGAGGACGCCGCAGGAGGCGTTCCGGGGCCACTCCTAGCTCGCCGAGCGCCGCTCGACCTCCTCGGTCAGCTGCGGCACCACCGCGAACAGGTCACCGACCACGCCGAAGTCGGCCAGTTCGAAGATCGGCGCCTCGGGGTCCTTGTTGATCACCATGATGGTCTTGGAGGTCTGCATGCCGGCCCGGTGCTGGATCGCCCCGGAGATGCCCACCGCCAGGTACAGCTGCGGGGAGACCGTCTTGCCGGTCTGGCCCACCTGGAACTGGTGCGGGTACCAGCCGGCGTCGGTCGCCGCCCGGGACGCGCCGACGGCCGCGCCGAGGGAGTCCGCCAGCTTCTCGATCAGGGCGAAGTTGTCCGCGTTGCCGACGCCGCGGCCGCCGGAGACCACAATCGCCGCCTCGGAGAGCTCAGGCCGCTCGCCCCGCTCGGCCACCACCCGCTCGGTGATCTTGGCCGCCTTGGCCGCGTCGCTCAGCTCCACCCCGGCCGGCTCGATCTCCGCGGCCGCCAGGGCGGCCTCGGCCGCGACGGAGTTGGGCCGCACCGCGACGATCGGGGTCCCGGTCCGCACGGCGGCCTGCACGTTGATCGCGCCGCCGAAGATGGACTGCTCCGCGACCAGGCCGCCGTCGCCCGCGGTGAGGCCGACCGCGTCGGTGATCACCCCGGACCCGATCTTGACCGCCAGCCGCCCGGCCACTTCCTTGCCGTCGCCGGTGGCGGCGAGCAGCACGGCCGCCGGGGACTTCTGCGCGACCAGCCCGGCGAGCACCTCGGCCGTGGGGGCGACGATGTAGTCCTCGACGTCGCTGCCGTCGGCCACGTAAACCTTGGCCGCGCCGAACTCGGCCAGCCGTTCCCGGCCGCCCTCCGCACCCGCGCCGATCCAGACCGCCGCGGCCTCGCCGAACTGGCGGGCCAGGGTCAGCAGCTCGCCGGTCACCTTCTTCACCGTCTCGCCGTCGTGCTCGGCGAGAACCAGAACCTCAGCCATCGTCGGCCGTCCTTCCTTGAATGCTCCGCTGCCCAGATGACCTGAGGCTCAGATGAACTTCTGCCCGGCGAGGAACTCGGCCGCCTTCGTCCCGCCGTCGCCCTCGTCCTTGACGACCGTGCCCGCCTGCCGCGGCGGCCGGTTCGCGAAGCTGACCACCTCGGTGGCCGCGGCGGCCAGGCCCACCTGGTCCGCGCCGATCCCGGTGTCGGCCAGGGTGACCGTCTCCACGGGCTTCTTCTTGGCCGCCATGATGCCCTTGAAGGACGGGTAGCGCGGCTCGTTGATCTTCTCCACCACGCTGATCACGGCGGGCAGGCTGGCCTCGACCTTGTCGTAGCCGTAGTCCCGCTGCCGGTGGATCCGCAGCGCGGTACCGTCCACCTCGACCTTGCTGGCCAGCGAGACCTGCGGGACGCCGAGCCGCTCGGCCAGCATCGCGGCCATCACGCCCATCCGGGCGTCGGTGGACTCCGCGCCCAGGATGACCAGGTCGAACCCGATCCGGCCCAGGACCTGGGCCAGGACGGCCGACGTCTGCAGCGCGTCCGAGCCGGCCAGGCCGTCGTCGATGACGTGCACCGCCTTGTCGGCACCCATGGACAGCGCCTTGCGGATCGACTCGCTGGCCTTGTCCGGGCCCATGGTCAGGATGGTGACCTCACCCTCGTGCGCCTCGGCCAGGCGCAGCCCTTCCTCGATCGCGTACTCGTCGAGTTCGTTGATGACCCCGTCGACCGACGCCCGGTCCAGGCGCGAGTCCTCGGGCCTCAGGGTCCGTTCCGCCCACGTGTCCGGCACCTGCTTGACGCAAACGACGATGTTCATGACCGGCGGCCAACCTCCTGCCTTGTTCGCCCTGCCTGTTCGCCGCAACCCCGGGACTGGCCCTGGCTGGCCAGGCTGGGCCCGGTATGCGGCGGCGCACCATAAGAGTGCCAAATGCCGTGTCCTGGCCCACCCCCCGGGGGTCCCCCAGGATGCCAGCCAGGATGTTACTTACTGGTAGCTTACCCCGGCCTCCGCGGCGTCCACCACGTTGGCCAGCAGCATCGCCCGGGTCATCGGGCCGACCCCGCCGGGCATGGGCGCGAGGAAGCCGGCCACCTCCGAGACTTTGGGGGCCACGTCACCCACCAGGCCCGCCTCGGTCCGGGTGATGCCCACGTCCAGGACCGCGGCCCCCGGCATGATCATGTCCGCGGTCAGCAGGCCGGGGCGGCCCGCCGCGACCACCACGATGTCGGCGCTCCGGGTGTGCGCGGCCAGGTCCTTGGTCCCGGTGTGGCAGAGGGTGACGGTGGCGTTCTCGGTGCGCCGGGTCAGCAGCAGGCCCAGCGCCCGGCCCACGGTGATCCCGCGGCCGATCACGGTGACGTCGGCCCCGGCGATCGGCACGTCGTAGCGGCGGAGCAGTTCCACGATGCCCCGCGGGGTGCAGGGCAGCGGTCCCGGCTCACCGAGCACGAGACGGCCGAGGTTCAGCGGGTGCAGCCCGTCAGCGTCCTTGTCCGGGTCGATGCGGCTCAGCACCCGGTTGGCGTCGAGCCCGGCCGGCAGCGGCAGCTGCACGATGTATCCGGTGCAGGCCGGGTCGGCGTTCAGCTCGTCGACCACCGCCTCGACCTGCTCCTGGGTGGCGTCGGCGGGCAGGTCGCGGCGGATGCTGGCGATGCCGACCTCGGCGCAGTCCCGGTGCTTGCCGTTGACGTAGGCGCGGCTGCCGGGATCGTCGCCGACCAGGACCGTGGCCAGCCCGGGCTGCACGCCGCGGGCGGCCAGTGCGGCCACCCGCACGGCCAGCTCCGCCTTGATCGCGGTGGCGGCGGCCTTCCCGTCCAGGATGATCGCCGTCATCCCTCACCTCCGCCCACGGAAGGAAGTCCAGTAGAAGGAACGCCAGTCGATGAGATGTCAGTGGAAGAAATGGCGGACTCCGGTGACGTACATGGTGATCCCGGCCTGCCCGGCGGCCTCGATGCTGAGCTGGTCGCGGATGGACCCGCCCGGCTGCACCACGGCCCGGACCCCGGCGGCGGTCAGGACCTCCAGTCCGTCCGGGAACGGGAAGTAGGCGTCGCTGGCCGCGACCGACCCGGCCGCGCGCTCGCCCGCCCGGGACACGGCCAGCCGGGCCGCGTCCACCCGGTTGACCTGGCCCATGCCCACGCCCACCGTGGCCAGCCCGGAGGCCAGCAGGATGGCGTTGGACTTCACGCTGCGAATGGCCCGCCAGGCGAAGGCCAGATCGGCGAGCATGTCGGCCGACGCGGGCTGCCCCGTCTTGAGCTCCCAGCTGGCCGGGTCATCCCCGGGCGCGTCGATCTCATCCGGGGTCTGCAGCAGCAGGCCGCCGTCCACCTGCCGCCATTCCGGCCCGCCACCTCCCCGGATCGGCGGCGGGCAGGTCAGCAGGCGCAGGTTCTTGCTGCCCGACAGGATGTCCAGCGCGTCGTCCTCGAAGCCGGGCGCGATGACGAGCTCGGTGAAGATGTCCTTGACCTGGGCGGCCATCGCCGCGGTGACCACCCCGTTGGTGGCGATGACCCCGCCGAACGCGGACTGCGGATCGCAGGCGTTCGCCTTCCGGTGCGCCTCGGCCAGGTCGGTGCCGAGCGCGATGCCGCAGGGGTTGGAGTGCTTGATGATGGCCACGCACGGCTGGACGAAGTCGAAGGCCGCCCGCCAGGCCGCGGCGGCGTCCACGTAGTTGTTGTAGGACATGGCCTTGCCGTGCAGCTGGGCCGCCCCGGCGATGCCCCCTCGTGCTCCCCCGTCCGCCCGGCCCCCGTCCGCCCGGCCCTCGCCGGCCCGGTCCTCGCCGGCCCGGCCCTTCGCCGGCACTGCCTTCGCCGGCACTGCCTTCGCCGGCACTGCCGCGGACGTACAGCGCGGCCCGCTGGTGCGGGTTCTCCCCGTAGCGGAGCACCTCGCGCCGGGTCCACAAGCCCGCGGTCACGTCCGGCCAGCCGGTTTCCTCAGCCGTCTCGTCCGGCGCGTAAGCGGACGCGAACCAGGACGCGACCGCGCTGTCGTACGCCGCGGTGTGCGCGTAGGCGCGGGCCGCCAGCCGCCGCCGCTGCTCCAGGGTGAACCCGCCATCGGCCACCGCCACCTCGACGTCCCCGTACCGGGACGGGTCGGTGATGACCGCGACGTGCTCGTGATTCTTGGCCGCCGCCCGGACCATGGCCGGGCCGCCGATGTCGATCTGCTCGACGCATTCGGCGGGCGGGGCACCGCTGCTCACGGCCGCCTCGAACGGGTACAGGTTGGACACCAGCAGCTGGAACGCCGCGATGCCCAGCTCCTCTAGCCGGGCCTGGTGGGCGGCCTTGCCCAGGTCGGCGAGCAGCCCCGCGTGCACCGCCGGATGCAGCGTCTTCACCCGGCCGTCGAGGGCCTCCGGGAACCCGGTGACGTCCTCCACCCGGGTCACCGGGACGCCCGCGGCCCCGATCGTGTCCGCGGTACTGCCGGTGCTGACGATCTCCACGCCCGCAGCCTGCAGCGAGCGGGCCAGGTCGCTGAGCCCCGCCTTGTCGTACACGCTGATCAGTGCCCGCCTGATCGGTACCCTCGTCACCGCCCGATCCTTACCTTCCTGCCGTGCACGGCCCACCCGTCGCGGACCATCCGGCCCACAGTCTCCACGAGCAGGGCCCGCTCGGCCACCTTGACCCGCTCGTGCAGGGTCGTCTCGTCGTCGTCGTCCCGCACCGGGACCGCCGCCTGGGCGATCACGGGGCCGGTGTCGGTGCCCGCGTCCACCAGGAACACGGTGCACCCGGTCAGTTTCACCCCATGGTCGAGGGCGTCGCGCACGCCGTGCATGCCCGGGAAAGCGGGCAGCAGGGCCGGATGGGTGTTGATCAGGCGGCCACCGAACGCGTCCAGGAAGGGCGGCCCGACCAGCTTCATGAACCCGGCCAGGATGACCAGGTCCGGCTGGGCCGCGCGGCACGACCCGGTGAGCGTCTCATCCCAGTCCGCCCGGCTCGGATAGTCCTTGACCCGGTGCGTGAACGTGGGCACCCCGGCCCGCTCCGCGCGGGCCAGCGCCTCGATGCCGGTCCGGTCGGCGCCGACCGCCACCACGGCCGCACCGTAGGCCGGATCCGCACAGGCATCCAGCAAGGCCTGGAGGTTCGTTCCCGTGCCCGAGACCAGGACCACCAGGCGTGCGCGCATGCGGCCACCATAACCGCACCGGGCCAATGGGTTGCCCACCGGCCAGGACAGGGCAAAATAGGAGGCTGTGTCCGTATCTGCCCCCCGGAGCACCGCCGCTACCTGCCCCCTGGAGCACCCCGCTGATGCCCCCAGCCGTCCAGCCTCCGCCGCCCCCCGACCCATCACCCGCTGACGCCGCTGCCCCGGACGCGGCGGCCCCAGGGGTGCCGCCGGACCGGCGCCCGGAGCAGGCCACGCCCCCGCCGGCCGCGCCGTCCCCGGACGCTTCATCCCCGGGTGCGGACGGCCGGGAGCAGCCGCTGCCCCGGGTCAAGGCCAAGCCCACCGGGCGCGCCGATCCGGTACATCAGCAACGGTCGGTCGCGGCGCTGTTCCTCGCGCTGCTGAGCCTGTTCGGCGTGCTCGGCCTGAGCAACTTCCAGCGGGGCGTGTTCATCGTGGCGTTCGCCCTGGTGGCCGGGGTCATGGCCATCTGGCTGGCGGGCACCGCGATCCGGCGGGCCCGGCGGGGCGGGACGGCGGGCCCCCGGGGCTCGGTCGTGGCCATCGCGATCGGCGGGGTCGGGGTGCTGATCAGCGGCATCCTGCTGGCCGGATTCGCGCTGTTCGGCCACCAGGCGTCAACGTTCTCCCAGTGCCTGAGCGGGGCGAACACGGTCGTCGCGCAGCAGGCCTGCCGGACCCAGTTCAGCCGGGCCATCGAGCACGCCACGCGCTGACGCGGGCCGGGATTCCCCGGGCCTGACTACCGGGGCCTGACTACCCGGGCCGGGCGTCCGGGCCTGATCGCCAGAACCCAGCGGTCAGGGCCCGGGCGTCAGAGCCTGGCGTCAGGGTAGGGCGGCCGGGCCGGGCGGATCGGGCCGGCCGCCGTCCGCCCCGTCGTCGGCGTCACCCCAGGGATCGACGTAGATGTGGTGCCCGCTTTCCCCGGCCCCGGGATCTCCGGCCCGCAGCCCGGGTCCCGCGGGCGGGTAGCCCGGCGCGCGCGGGTCAGCCTCGCGGGGCCCGGGGATCACCATCCCGGTGCCGGTGAGCCGGCGCATCCGGAACCAGTTCACCAGTCCGGCGGTGATCGCGGCGGCGACACCGACCTCGAGCACGGACACCACGCCGGCCTGCCATCCGGACGGCCCGACCGCGGTCAGCCGCCCACTGCCCAGCGGGCCGCCCGCGAACGCCGCGAGCAGCCCCAGGGCGAACCCGGTGGCCACACCGCAGGCGAACCCCCACAGCGGCGCCAGTTCCAGCGCCGGGGTGGGCGCCGCCCGGGCGGTCAGCAGCCCGCCGAACGCCCCGGCCAGGTAGGGCACGCTGAGCATGAGCATGGACACCCAGCCGGGCACGGACGAATGCGGGCCGCCGGGCAGCGCCGCGAGCATCGGCAGCATCGGCAGCGGCCCGAGCGCGGACCCGGTCGGTGCGACGACGGTGCCGGTGCCGAACGCGAATCCGGGCCCGAGCGTGTAGCAGATCGACCACACCACGGCGTTGGGCACGAAGGCGATCTGGACCAGCAGGAGCAGGCCCCCGCCCACCAGGCCGGGCGCGAGCGCTACGTCGACCGACCGGAAGCCCCCGATGCTGGCGCTGAGGGAGGCACCGGCCAGGATCGCGCCCGCCGCGGTCATCACGGTGAGCGCACCGACCGACCCGAGGAACACCGACCGGGACCGCGGGGACAGCAGGTGGATCAGGCGGCCCCACGGGGCCAGCGCCCGGGCCCCGCCGAGCCCCCCGGCGACCAGGGCGATCAGGAAGCCGGACAGGACCGCCTGCGGCAGCGACGGCGTGGCTTGCTCCGACTGCCCGGCCAGCGCCAGCGCGCCCGCCACCAGCCCGTAGGGCACGGCCAGGGCCAGGGCCGCGTAGCCGACGTCGGCGAGCCGGGCGACCTGGCCCCGCCGCACCACCCAGCGGCCCGCGGTCCAGAGCAGCGCGCCGGGCAGCAGGACCAGGCCCAGCGGCAGCATCCCGATCCGGCCGGTCCCGGGCAACGCGAACCCGACGTGGTGGCCCACGAGCCAGAGGTCCGCGGCGGTCCGCAGCACGCCGGGCAGTCCCACGCCCGCGTGAGGCGCGGCGATCCAGCCCGCGAGCACCAGCAACGTGATGACGACCAGCCCGCTGCCCGCGGCGGCGCAGGCCGCGATGGCACCCGTGATCACCAGCGGCCGGCTCGGCCGGGCGGACGGCCCGCCCGCCCCGTCGCGGCCGTCAGCGCGCTCGGCAGGCGGGGCAGAAGCGGTCATGAATACCAATCCTGGCCACCGCCGGGCCAGGGATCGTGGAGGCGCGCCGCGGGCATGCCCGGGGCGTGCGCCCCGGGCGTCAGCTGCTGCGCATCGCCTCACGAACGAGGCGGGCGGCCTCGCTCGGCGTCCGGCCGACCCGCACCCCGACCTTCTCGAGCGCTTCCTTCTTGGCCTGCGCCGTGCCCGCGGAACCGGAGATGATCGCGCCCGCGTGCCCCATGGTCTTGCCCTCCGGGGCGGTGAACCCCGCCACGTAGGCCACCACGGGCTTGGTCACGTTTCCCTCGACGTAGGCGGCGGCCCGTTCCTCGGCGTCGCCGCCGATCTCGCCGATCATCACGATCGCGTCGGTCTCCGGGTCATCCTGGAACGCGGCGAGGCAGTCGATGTGGGTGGTGCCGATCACCGGGTCACCGCCGATGCCCACCGCGGTGGAGAAGCCGATGTCCCGCAGTTCGTACATCATCTGGTAGGTCAGCGTGCCGGACTTGGAGACCAGCCCGATCCGGCCCTCGGTGGTGATGTCGGCCGGGATGATCCCGGCGTTGGACTTGCCGGGTGAGGCGACCCCGGGGCAGTTCGGGCCCACGATGCGGGTCTGGTTGCCCTGGGCGGAGGCGTACGCCCAGAACGCGGCCGTGTCGTGCACCGGAATGCCCTCGGTGATCACGATCACGAGCGGGATCCCCGCGTCCACGGCCTCGATCACCGCGGCCTTGGTGCCTGCGGGCGGGACGAAGACCACTGACACGTCCGCGCCCGTGGCGGCCATGGTCTCGGCGACCGTGGCGAACACGGGCACCTCGGCGCCCCCCAGGTCCACGGTCTGCCCAGCCTTGCGCGGGTTCGTGCCGCCCACGACCGTCGTACCCGCGGCGAGCATCCGCCGCCCGTGCTTGCTGCCTTCCGAGCCGGTGATGCCCTGGATCATGACCCGGCTGTCGCCGGTCAGGAAAATCGCCATCTCATGCTCCTGTCGGGGCGGCCGCGGCCAGTTCCGCGGCGCGCCGGGCTGCGTCATCCATGGTCGCGACCTGCTCGACCACCGGCAAACCTGCGTCGGCGAGGATGCGGCGGCCCTCCTCGGCGTTGTTGCCGTCCAGCCGGACCACGATCGGATGGCGGACTTCCTGGCCCTGGCTGGCCAGCATGCCGATCGCCGACACGATCCCGTTGGCCACCGCGTCGCACGAGGTGATGCCGCCGAACACGTTGACCAGGACGCTGCGGACCGAGGCGTCGGACAGCACGATCTCCAGGCCGTCCGCCATCACCTCGGCCGACGCGCCGCCGCCGATGTCCAGGAAGTTCGCGGGCCGCACCCCGCCGAACGGCTCCCCGGCCAGGGCCACCACGTCCAGCGTGGACATGACCAGCCCGGCGCCGTTGCCGATGATGCCCACCTGGCCCTCAAGCTTGACGTAGTTCAGGTGCTTGGCCTTGGCCCTGGCCTCGAGCGGGTCGGCCGCCCCCGGGTCGGCGAACTTCGCGTGATCCTGGCGGAAGGCCGCGTTGTCGTCCAGGCTGACCTTCCCGTCCACGGCGAGCACGTCGCCCTGGTCGGTCAGGGCCATGGGGTTGACCTCGACCAGGGTGGCGTCCTCGTCGGCGAACACGGCCCAGAGCCGTTCGGCCAGCAGCGCCGCCTGCTCCGCTGCCTCCGGGGGCAGGCCGCCGGCCTCGATGATCTCGGTGGCCTTGGCCACGTCCACCCCGGTCAGCGGGCTGACCGGGACCCGGGCCACCGCCTCGGGGCTGGTGTGCGCGACCTCCTCGATCTCCATGCCGCCCTGCACCGAGCAGATCGCCACGAACGTCCGGGCCGCCCGGTCCAGCAGGAACGACAGGTAGTACTCCTGCGCGATGTCGACGGCCTCGGCGATCAGGACCTTGTGCACGGTGTGGCCCTTGATGTCCATGCCGAGGATCTGGCGGGCCTTGGCCTCCGCCTCGTCGGGGCCGTTGGCGAGCTTGACCCCGCCGGCCTTACCCCGGCCGCCGGCCTTGACCTGGGCCTTCACCACGACGAGGGGGGAACCCTCGGCCGCGTAGCCTGCCGCGATCTCGCGTGCCTCTTCCGGTGTGGAGGCGACCCGGCCGCGCTGTACGGGTACCCCGTACTCGGCGAACAGTTCTTTCGCCTGATACTCAAACAGGTCCACTAGCGTCCGTCCTCGGGGTGACCTCGGGTGAGCAGGATTCCGCACGCAGCCTACCGGGGCGACCCGCCCCCTCTCCCGCTCACCCCGGCCGTCCCGCGCGCCAGTCCATTGCCTCCTCCAGCCTCACAAGCCCCGGAAGCACCAGCCTGCGTTCGTGATCATGACTTGAGTGTCGTTCGAACGACCCTCAAGTCATGATCACGAACGAGGCGGGCGGCGCGGCGGTCCCGGGGATCGGGCTGAAGAGGGCCGGAGGCGGGGTTGTCGGAGGCGGATGGGAGGCTGCTGCCGTGACACGGTCAGCCAGCACGGATCAGGCCCGGCTGGACCGGCTGGTGCGCGAGCAGGAGTCCGTAATCTCCCGCACCGAGGCCCTGGGCTGCGGCGTGACACCCAGCCAGTTACGGCACCGGCTCCGCCCCGGGGGGCCCTGGCAGCGGCTGCTGCCGGGCGTGTACCTGACCGTGACTGGAACCCCGACCCGGGCTCAAAGCGAGGTCGCCGCACTGCGGTATGCGGGTCCCGGCAGTGTGATCACCGGCGTGGCGGCGTTACGCCGTCACGGTATCCGGGTGCCGGAGCCGCACGTGCTCACGGTCCTGATTCCTGGCCAGAGAGTTCGCGAGAGCCGGGCCTTCGTCAGGATCTGGTCAACCACGCGGATGCCGGAGTTCGTGTTCACGGACGGCGCGGTGCGGTTCGCCGAGGCGGCCCGGGCGGTAGTGGACGCGGCGCGGGACCTGGGGTCGTTCCGGGAGGTGCGGGCCGTCGCCGCGGAGGCCGTGCAGCGCCGCCGGTGCCGTTTAGATCAGCTCAGTGGAGAACTCGCGCACGCACCGGTGCGCCAGTCCGCGTGGCTGCGCCGTGCGCTGGCCGAGGTGGCCGACGGCATCCGGTCGGCGGCGGAGGGAGACCTGCGTGACCTTATCCGGGCGCACGGGCTCCCCCCGCCTTTGTTCAACGCCCGGCTGTACGTCGGGCCTGAGTTCGTCGCCGTCCCGGACGCGTGGTGGCCCGCCATGGGGGTGGTGGTGGAAGTGGAGTCCAGGGCCTGGCACCTGTCTCCGGAGGACTGGGATCGCACCCTGCGGCGGAGCACCCGGATGAGCGCCCTGGGGATCAACGTGATGCACCTCACGCCCCAGCGGATCCGCACCGAAGCCGCGGCGGTGGCGGCGGAAATACGGTCGGCTCTCGAGGACGGACGCCCCCGGCCGGCGGTACGGACCGTGCCCGCCACCGGCTAGGACGGTCAGCCGCCCTGCCGGGCGGAAACTTCCGTGGTGGCCTGGCCGCCGAGGTGGGACTCCACCCACTCCACGATCTCGTAGGTGGACGCACCCGGGGTGAAGATCCTCGCCACGCCCAGCCGCTCGAGCTCGGTGATGTCCGCCTCGGGCACGATGCCGCCGCCGAACACCACGATGTCGCCGGCCCCGCGCTCGGCCAGCAGCTCCAGGACCCGGGTGAACTGGGTCATGTGCGCCCCGGACAGGATGGACAGGCCGATGGCGTCGGCGTCCTCCTGGATGGCCGCGGCGACAATCTGCTCGGGGGTCTGGTGCAGCCCGGTGTAGATGACCTCGACGCCTGCGTCGCGCAGCGCCCGGGCCACCACCTTGGCCCCGCGGTCGTGACCGTCCAGGCCGGGCTTGGCGATGACGACGCGGATCGTTCCCATGACCTGCCTCCCGGCCGACCGACCGTAATCCTGCTGTCCACCGCAGGGTAACCCGCCGGGTCCTCGGCGCACCGCGCCGGGCAGCCGCGGCACCCTCCGGCGGGCGGGCTCCCGGCTACAGCTTCTCGATGGGGGCGTAGCGCAGCACCAGGTGCTTGATGCCGTACTCGCCGCCGAAGTCGATCTTGGCTTCGGGGTCGTCGCCCCGTCCCTCGACGGACAGCACCGTGCCGAGCCCGTACGCGTCGTGCGTCACCTTGTCGCCCGGGCTGAGCGACGGCACCCGCCGGTTGCCCGGCGTGCGCACGCCCGGCCGCTGGGCCAGCCGTTCCGCCGCGGGCGCCGCCACCGCCCGCTCGTCGCGCCGCCACTCGATGAGGTGGCCGGGGATCTCGTCGAGGAACCTGGACTGCTTGTGGTACTCGGGACGGCCCCACCAGGTGCGGGCCGCCGCCCGGGTGAGGTAGAGCCGGCGCTGCGCCCGGGTGATGCCCACGTAAGCCAGGCGCCGTTCCTCTTCGAGTTCCTTGTCGTCGGTCATCGAGCGCTGGTGCGGGAAGACGTGCTCCTCCATCCCGGTGAGGAACACCACCGGGAACTCCAGGCCCTTGGCCGTGTGCAGGGTCATCAACGTGACCACGCCGCCGCGACGCTCCCCGTCAGGGATCTCGTCGGCGTCCGCCACCAGGGAGACCCGCTCCAGGAAGTCGGTGAGCGTCCCGTCCGGGGTCTGGGCGTCGAACTCCCGGGCCACCGACACGAGCTCGTTCAGGTTCTCGATCCGGCTCGCGTCCTGCAGGTCGGTGGAGTTCTGCAGCTCGGCCAGGTAGCCGGAGCGGTCCAGGATCATCTCGGCCAGATCGGCCACGGGCAGGCCGGCCTGCACCTCGGCCCGCAGCCCGGTCATCAGCTCGTTGAACGACGCGATGGCCTTGGCCGACCGGGCGGCCAGCCCGGGCACGTCGTCGGGCCGGGCCAGCGCCGCCGCGAACGAGATCCGGTCGCGCTGCGCCAGCGCGGCCACGCAGGCCTCGGCTCGCTCGCCGATGCCCCGGCGGGGCACGTTGAGGATCCGGCGCAGCGACACCTCGTCCTCGGGATTGGCGGTCAGCCGCAGGTAGGCCAGCAGGTCCCGGACCTCACGGCGCTCGTAGAAGCGGACCCCGCCGACCACCTTGTAGGGCAGGCCCGCCCGGATGAACACTTCCTCAAACACCCGGGACTGGGCGTTGGTCCGGTAGAACACGGCGACCTCGCCGGCCGTGGCCTCACCCTCATCCGCGAGCCGGTCCACTTCCTCGGCCACGAACGCGGCCTCGTCGTGCTCGCTGTCGGCCACGTACCCGACGATGGGCGGCCCGTCGCCCGCGTCGGACCAGAGGTTCTTGGGCACCCGGCCGGAATTGCGGGCCACCACCGCGTTGGCCGCGGCCAGGATGTTCTGCGTGGAGCGGTAGTTCTGCTCCAGCATGATCACGCTGGCATCGGTGAAGTCCCGGGTGAACTCCTCGATGTTGCGGATGGTGGCGCCGCGGAATGCGTAGATGGACTGGTCCGCGTCACCGACGACGACCAGCTCGGCAGGCGGCAGCGGGCCCGCGTCGTCGTCGTCGGACTGCCAGGCGGGATGCGAGACCAGCTCCCGGACCAGCATGTACTGCGCATGGTTGGTGTCCTGGTACTCATCGACCAGGATGTGGCGGAACCGGCGCCGGTAGGTCTCGGCGACCTCCGGGAACGCCTGCAGCAGGTTGACCGTGACCATGATCAGGTCGTCGAAGTCCATCGCGCCCGCGGCGGCCAGGCGGCGCTGGTACTCGGCGTACGCCTGGGCCAGGGCCTTGTCCCGGTAGTTGTCCGCCCGGGCCTGGAACGTCTCATAGTCGATGAGCTCGTTCTTCAGGTTCGACACCTGATTCAGCATCGCCTTGGGCGGATGGTGCTTGGCGTCCAGGTCGAGCTCGCGGCAGACCAGGGCCATCAGCCGCTGCGAGTCGGCCTGGTCGTAGATCGAGAACGAGGACGGGTAGCCGAACCGGGTCGCCTCCCGGCGCAGGATCCGCACGCAGGCGGAGTGGAACGTCATCACCCACATGGCCCGGGAGCGCAGCCCGGTGATGTCGGCCACCCGCGCCGCCATCTCGCCGGCCGCCTTGTTGGTGAACGTGATGGCCAGGATCTCGCTCGGGCTGACGTCGCGCGCCGCCAGCAGGTAGGCGATCCTGCGGGTCAGTACCCGGGTCTTCCCCGACCCGGCTCCCGCCACGATGAGCAGCGGCGAACCCTGGTGTACGACGGCCTCCCGCTGCTGCGGGTTCAGGCCCTCCAGGAGGTAGTCAGCGGCTGTGGTGGCGGTCACCAGTCAAGCGTAGGCGGTCCCACTGACGTCCCGCACGAAGGCGCGGCGGCCGGGGGTCACTCGTCGGGAACCAGCGTCGGCGTGGCCCTGGTGAGCGTCTGCTTCTTGAAGAAGCTCGGGTTGGCGATCCGGCAGTACAGGTAGGCAGCCAGGCCGACGAGGCCGGACACGACGGCGATCACGAACGCCCCCCCGATCTGCCAGTGGATGAACGGCACGGTCCACATGGTGTAGTCGTTCGCGGTGGCCACGTCATAGTCCAGCCACAGGCTCCAGCCACCCAGGAAGTACAGGATCAGGCCGCCGGTGAAGGGCAGGATGCCCTGCATCCACAGGTTGCGGGCGCTGCTGGTCAGGTTCCGCCGGTAGTACCAGGCGCAGGTGAAGCCGGTCAGCCCGTAGTAGAAGGCGATATACAGGCCGATCGCGATCACCGCGTCGCCGATGATCCCGATGCCGTTGGACGCGTAATTGAATCCCACGTAGACCGCGATCGAGATCGCGCCCATGGCGATCGTGGACACGGTCGGGGTGAGGTAGCGCGGGTGCATCTTCGAGAACGACCGCGGTATCGCCTTGTACACGGCCATGGACAGGGTGGTCCGGGCGGTCGGCAGGATCGTCGTCTGGGTGGACGCCGCCGCCGAGGACAGCACCATCAGCAGCAGCAGGTGGCTGAGGAATGTGCCGATGCCGGAGGTGCCGAAAATGCTGCTTCCCTGGACCGACAGCACGTCACCGGCGTTGGCCACGTTGCCCAGGCCGTTACCGGTGGTCTTGATACCGGCGTAGGACTGCATGGAGAAGATCACGATGGCGTAGGTCACCAGCAGGATGAGGGTGGACAGGATCGCCGCGCGACCCGGGGTCTTGTTCTTGTCCTTGGTCTCCTCGTTCACCGCGACCGCGGTGTCCCAGCCCCAGTAGATGAACACCATCAGGATGACGCCGCTGGCGAAGGCGCTGAAGCTGGTGATGTGGAACGGATTCAGCCACGACAGGCTGGGGGTCAGGTGGCCGGCCGGGGCGTGGCCGGTGCCCACCTTGACCAGAGCCGTGATCGACAGGACCAGCAGCATGACCAGCTCGATGCCGAGCAGCGCCTTCTGGAAGTTGGCGGAGACCTCGATGCCCCGGTAGCAGATGTAGGTCATGACCACGATCCAGATCACGCCGACCAGCAGCACCCAGCCGCTGGTCGGGTTCGACCCGATTCCCTTGGCGTTGAACAGCAGGAACCCGTACTGGCCGGCCACCTGGGCCAGGCTGGCCATGACCAGGACGTCCGACACGATGATGGCCCAGCCACCGGCCCACCCGGTCCGGGGCCCGAACGCCCGGGACGCCCAGGTGAAGGTGGTGCCGCAGTCCGGGTCGGCCTTGTTCAGCTCGCTGTAGCCGATGGAGGTCAGCAGCATGGGCACGAAGGCCAGGACCGCGACCGCCGGCGCCTGCAGCGCGACGGCCCCGACCACGAATACCAGCGTCGCGGCGATGCTGTAGGCGGGAGCGACCGAGGCGGTCGCGATGATCGTGGTGGAAACCAGGCCGAGCGCGCCCGATTTGAGACCCTTATCGACCGACTGTTCCCGCGAGGCCTCTTCGGTACTAGTCATGCCTATACCCCTCCTGGCAATCCCCCCGCCGGTCGAGTGAGGCGCTCAGAGATGGCCTCGCCGACGGCGATCCAGCGATCGTTGGGTTTCGTCGGGCCTCAGCGTAGAGGTATACCCAACTGCCACGGTTCTAGCACGTAAGGGCCACCTCGGCAACGATTTCAGTTGTAACAGGTACGTATCACGACTGGTCCCGTGTTATACCGATGAGTAGAAGGTTAGGATCGCAGGCATGCGCATCCTTCTCGTCGGGGCTGGCGGGGTTGGCACGGCCTTCGCCCGGATCGCCGCCCGCCGCCCGTTCGCCGATCTCATCATCGCCGACTACGACCTGGCCCGGGCCCAGCACGCGGCCGCCGCCAAGGACGGTTACCGCGCGGTCCAGCTGGACGCCCGCGACTCCGTGGCCACCGCGGCCCTGCTGGCCGAGTACTCCTGCGACGTGCTGATGAACGCCACGGACCCGCGGTTCGTGATGCCGCTGTTCACCGCCGCGCTGCGGGCCCGCGTGCACTACCTGGACATGGCCATGTCGCTGTCCCACCCCGACCCGGACGCGCCGTACCGCCGGACCGGCGTGAAACTCGGTGACGACCAGTTCGCCCTGGCTGGCGACTGGGAACAGGCGGGACGGCTGGCGCTGGCGGGCATGGGCGTGGAGCCGGGCCTGTCCGACGTGTTCGCGCGGTACGCGGCCGACGAGCTGTTCGGCGAGATCGATCAGCTGGGCGTCCGGGACGGCGCCAACCTGGAGGTGGCCGGCTACGACTTCGCTCCCACCTTCTCCATCTGGACCACGATCGAGGAATGCCTCAACCCGCCCGTCGTCTGGGAGAAGGGGCGGGGCTGGTTCACCACCCCGCCGTTCAGCGAGCCCGAAGTGTTCGACTTCCCGGCCGGCATCGGACCGGTCGAGTGCGTCAACGTGGAGCACGAGGAAGTGCTGCTGATGCCGCGCTGGCTCGACGCCCGCCGGGTGACGTTCAAGTACGGGCTGGGGGCCGAGTTCATCGGCGTCCTGCAGACCCTGCACAAGCTGGGCCTGGACCGTACCGACCCGGTCACGGTAGGCGCGGCCCGCGTCTCGCCCCGTGACGTGGTGGCCGCGTGCCTCCCGGACCCGGCCACGCTGGGGGACAAGATGACCGGCGTGACCTGCGCGGGCACCTGGGTGACCGGGACCGGCCAGGACGGCGCGCCCCGTGAGGTCTACCTGCACCACGTGGTGGACAACGCCTGGTCCATGGCGGAGTACGGCTCTCAGGCGGTGGTCTGGCAGACCGCCGTCAACCCGGTCGTGGCCCTCGAGCTGCTGGACTCGGGCGCCTGGTCCGGCACGGGAGTGCTGGGCCCGGAGGCCCTGCCACCTGCACCCTTCCTGGACCTGCTGGCCGACTACGGTTCGCCGTGGGCCTGCGAGGAGCGGACCCCGGCGCCCCAGCCCTGAACGCGAGAGCCCAATCCCTGGAACACCGAACGGAGGCTCGTGGTGGAAGAATTGCGCAACTTCATCGGCGGTCAGTGGACGGACACCGCGTTCGACCGCCGGTCCGAGCTGATCGACCCGAGCACCGGGGAGGTCTTTGCCACCGCCCCGGTGTCCAGCGAGACCGAGGTCGCGGCGGCCTTCGCCTCCGCGGCCGAGGCGTTCCCGGGCTGGCGCGACTCCACCCCCGCGGAGCGCAGCCTGGCCCTGATCCGCATCGCGGACGCCATCGAGGCCCACGCGGACGAGCTGGTCAAGGCGGAGTCCCAGAACACCGGCAAGCCGATCGCGCTGACGCTGTCCGAAGAGATCCCGCCGATGGCCGACCAGATCCGCTTTTTCGCGGGCGCGGCGCGGATGCTGGAGGGCCGCTCGGCGGGTGAGTACATGTCCGGGTTTACCTCGTTCGTCCGGCGCGAGCCGATCGGGGTGTGCGCCGCGGTCACGCCCTGGAACTACCCGATGATGATGGCGGTGTGGAAGTTCGGCCCGGCCCTGGCCGCCGGGAACACCATGGTGCTCAAACCGTCCGACACCACGCCCTACTCCACCCTGCTGCTGGCCGAGCTGATGGCCGAGTTCCTGCCGCCGGGCGTGTTCAACGTGGTCTGCGGCGACCGGGACACCGGCCGGGCCCTGGTCAGCAACCCCGTGCCGCAGATGGTCTCGATCACCGGCAGCGTGCGGGCCGGCCGGGAGGTGGCCATCGCGGCCGCGGCCGACCTCAAGAAGGTCCACCTCGAGCTGGGCGGCAAGGCGCCGGTGATCGTCTTCGACGACGCCGACCCGGCCAAGACCGCCGAGGCCATCGCCATCGCCGGGTACTTCAACGCGGGCCAGGACTGCACCGCCGCGACCCGGGTGCTGGCCGGCCCGCGCATCGCCGCCGACCTGGCCGACGCCCTGGTCGATCAGGCCCGGCAGCAGACCGTGGCCGGCCCCGACGTGCCCGACGCCGACTTCGGGCCGCTGAACAACGAGAGCCAGCTGGCCCGGGTCAGCGGGTTCATCGACCGGCTGCCGGGCCACGCGGAGGTGCGCACCGGGGGGAACCGGGTCGGCAGCCGCGGGTTCTTCTTCGAGCCCAGCGTGGTCACCGGGCTGCGCCAGGACGACGAGATCATCCAGCAGGAGGTGTTCGGCCCGGTCATCACGGTCCAGGAATTCAGCGCCGAGGACGAGGCGCTGGCCTGGGCGAACGGGACCGAGTACGGCCTGGCCTCCTCGGTGTGGACCACCGACCACGGCCGGGCCATGCGGATGGCCCGCGGGCTGGACTTCGGCTGCGTGTGGATCAACACGCACATCCCGCTGGTCGCCGAGATGCCGCACGGCGGCTTCAAGCACTCGGGCTACGGCAAGGACCTGTCCATGTACGGGTTCGAGGACTACACCCGGATCAAGCACGTCATGTCGTCCCTGGACTGACCGGGTGCGAGGCGGATGACCCCCGGACCTGGGCGGTCTCTAGCCATCGCCGCAACACCGGAGGGGTTCGGGGGTGGCGACCGGCCGACCGGGACCGGGTGGTTTACCGGATGGGGCGCAGCGGAGCAGTATGCCGGGGGAGCTGATCGCGCCAACGGCGATGCTGCGCCGGCACCGTGTAAAGCTTTACTTATATAAGCCTTCGCTGATATCTTAGCCTGGTGCACGCGTTCGACGTACTCGGCGATCCGGTGCGCCGCCGCATCCTGGAGCTGCTCGGGGACGGCGAGCTCACCTCCGGCGCGCTCTGCGAGGTGATCCAGCGCGAGTTCGGCATCTCCCAGCCGGCCGTCTCCCAGCATCTCAAGGTGTTGCGGGACAACGGCTTCGCCACGGTACGACCGGACGGCGCGCGCCGCCTCTACGCGGTCGCGCAGGAGCCGCTGCGCGGCATCGACACCTGGCTCGACCAGTTCCGCCGGTCCTGGACGCCGCACCTGGATGCGCTGGCCACCGAGCTGGCGCGAGGCAAGCACGAGCGGAGGAAGAAACCATGATCGATGTGACCGAGGAGATCAGCGCGGTCCGCCGCGAGGTGGGCGGCCGGGTGCTGGAGGCGGGCCAGGCCCGGGTCGTCACGGTGTCCCGCAGCTACCCGGCCGAGCTCGCCGACGTCTGGGACGCCTGCACCAACCCGGAACGTATCCCGCGGTGGTTCCTGCCGGTGAGCGGGGAGCTGAAGGAGGGCGGCCGGTACCAGCTGGATGGCAACGCGGGCGGCACCGTCACCCGCTGCGACCCGCCGCACGGCTTCGACGCGACCTGGGAGATGGGCGGCGACATGAGCTGGATCGAGCTACGGCTGGCCGACGAGGGCAACGGCCGGACCCGCTTCCAGCTGGGCCACATCGCGCACGTGGACGACGAGCGGTGGGCGCAGTTCGGCCCCGGCGCGGTCGGGGTGGGCTGGGACAGCGCCCTGATCGGCCTGTACCTGCACCTGACCACCCGGCAGGCGGTTGACCCGGCCAGGGTGGCCGAGTGGTCCGCGTCCGAGGAGGGCCACCGGTTCCTGGCCGCGTCCAGCGACGGCTGGTATGAGGCGAGCGTGGCCTTCGGCACCGACCCGGCCCAGGCCCGGGCCGCCGCCGACCGCACCACCGCGTTCTACACCGGCACGCCCGATCCCGGCGCCGGGGCCGACCAGCACGGCTGACCGGCCTCGGGCGCCCCCGGTTCCAGAGCGCGTGCACCGGCGTTTCGACCGGCTTCCTGCCGCGATGCACCACCAGCGGGATGGCCGCCGCGCCACCTGGCCGGCCGCTCCGCGGGCCGCGAGCCGTCGTGACGGCCATCCGCCCGCCGGGCGAGCCACCCCGGCCCGGCCCGGCGGCCGGTGTCCGTAGGATCGGGATCATGCTCAGTGACTCCGATATCCAGCGCGCCCTGGTGATCGCCGCGCATCCGGACGACATCGACTTCAGCGCCGCGGGCACCATCGCGCTGTGGACCGACGCCGGGATCGAGGTCATCTACTGCCTGGTCACGGACGGCGACGCAGGTGGCTTCGACGAGAGCCTCCCGCGCTCGGAGATGGCCCCGATGCGCCGCAAGGAGCAGACGGCCGCGGCCGCGGTCGTGGGGGTGCACGACCTCAGATTCCTCGGCTACCCGGACGGGAGGGTGGAGCCGACCCTGGCGCTGCGCAAGGACCTGGCCCGGGTGATCAGGCAGGTCCGGCCGGACCGGGTGGCCTGCCCGTCCCCCGAGCGCAACTACCAGCGGATCGGCGCCAGCCATCCCGATCACCGCGCGGTGGGCTCCGCCGCCCTGGACGCCGTCTACCCCGACGCCCGGAACCCGTTCGCCTTCCCGGAGCTGCTCGCGGACGAGGGACTGGACGCGTGGACGGTGCGTGAGGTGTGGATCTCCGCCGCCCCGGGCGCCGACCACTACGTGGACATCACGGCCAAATTCGACCAGAAGGTCGCGGCGCTGCGGGCCCACGAGAGCCAGACCGGGCACCTGGACGACCTGGAGGAGTTCCTCCGCGGCTGGCTGAGCCGGACGGCGGAGCGGGGCGGGCTCCCGCCCGGCCGCCTGGCCGAGATGTTCCAGGTCCTCGACACCAGCTGACGAGGACCGGTTGGCGCCAACCCGCTGACGCCAACCGGTTGACGCTAGCCAGCTAGCTAGCTGCCGATAACCCGCTGACGATAACCCGCTGACGGTCACCGGAAGTCGGCGCCTGGCCACCCCCCGTCGCCAGCGTGTATCAGGATGAGCCGGGGCGGGGGGTGGTGCGCCGGGAGCGGCCGTCCTAGGTTGTCCTCAGGAGCCACAGCCGTCTCCTGAGGAGGAGCTCGGATGACACGCATAACCGTCAAGGTCGATGGCGTCAACTATGAGGACGAGGTCGAACCCCGCCTGCTGCTGGTGCACTACTTGCGGGAGAGAGTCGGCAAGACCGGCACGCCCATCGGGTGCGACACCTCTAACTGCGGCGCATGTACCGTCCACCTCGATGGGATCTCGGTCAAGAGCTGCTCCATCCTCGCGGTCCAGGCGGATGGCAGTGAGATCACCACGATCGAGGGCCTCGCCAACGGCGAGTGGCACCCGCTGCAGAAGGCTTTCCACCGCGAGCATGCGCTGCAGTGCGGGTACTGCACGCCCGGAATGATCATGGCTGCCGCCGACCTGCTGCGGGAGAACCCGGATCCCAGCGACGAGGAGATCCGCGAGGGCCTGGAGGGCAACCTCTGCCGGTGCACCGGCTACGAGAACATCGTCCGGGCGGTACGCCGCGCGGCCGGGACGACGGAGGTGACGTCGGCATGACCGCCGAGACGCAGGCCCAGCCGGTGACCGAGCTCGGCCGGGCCCGGCCCCGCAAGGAAGACGCCCGCCTGGTCACCGGGAAGACCAACTGGACTGACAACATCATCCTGCCCGGGATGCTGCACGTGGCGTACGTGCGCAGCCCCTTCGCGCACGCCCGGATCACCCGGGTGGACGTGAGCCGCGCGCTCCAGTCCCCGGGCGTCATCGCGGCATTCTCCGGCGCCGACTTCGCAGACGAGCAGGGCAGCCTGCCCTGCGCCTGGCCGGTCACCCCGGACATCGTCATCCCCGCGCACCCGCCGATGGCGACGGACGAGGTCCGTTACGTGGGCGAGGCCGTGGCCTGCGTGGTCGCCCGGGACCGCTACGAGGCCGCGGACGCGCTCGAAGCGGTGGACGTGGACTACGAGCCGCTGCCGCCGGTGCTGGACATCCGGACCGCCCTGGACGAGTCCTCCCCGAAGGTCCACGAGGCCGGGAACAAGAGCTTCGAGTGGGTGTTCGGCAACGGTGACATCGACGCCGCGTTCTCCGGCGCCCCGGTGGTCCTGGAGCGGAACTACCGCCAGCAGCGGCTGATCCCGAGCGCCATGGAACCGCGCGCGGTGGTGGGCTGGAATGAAGTCGACGAGTACACGCTGTGGTCGTCAACCCAGATCCCGCACGTGCTGCGGGTGATGCTGGCCCTGGTCACCGGCATCCCAGAGCAGAACATCCGGGTCATCGCGCCCGACGTGGGCGGAGGCTTCGGCTCGAAGCTGCAGGTGACGGCCGAGGAAGTACTGGCCCTGCTGATCTCCCGCAAGGTCGGCCGGCCGGTCAAATGGACCGAGTCGCGCAGCGAGGGCAACCAGACCGTGCACCACGGCCGGGACCAGTGGCAGCGGATCCGGATCGCCGCCGACCGCGACGGCCGGCTGCGCGGCCTGTCCGTCAACCTGCTGGCTGACATGGGCGCCTACCTGATGCTGGTCACGCCGGGCGTGCCGCTGCTGGGCGCGTTCATGTTCAACAGCATCTACAAGATGGACGCGCTCTCGTTCCGCTGCACCGGCGTATTCACGACCAAGATGCCCACCGACGCCTACCGCGGCGCCGGGCGCCCGGAGGCCACCTTCGGCATCGAGCGCATCATGGACGACCTGGCCTTCGAGCTCGGTATCGAGCCGCTGGAACTGCGTGAGCGGAACTGGATCAAGCACGAGGAATTCCCGTACACCACGATCGCCGGGCTCACCTACGACAGCGGCAACTACGAGGCGGCCACGGCCCGGGCCAAGGAGCTGTTCGGCTACGACGAGCTGCGCGCCGAGCAGGAGCGCCGCCGGGCCAGTAAGGACCCGGTGCAGCTCGGGATCGGCATCTCCACCTACACCGAGATGTGCGGGCTGGCCCCGTCCCGGGTGCTCGGCTCGCTGGCCTACGGGGCGGGCGGCTGGGAGCACGCCTCGATCCGGATGCTGCCGACCGGCAAGGTCGAGGTGGTCACGGGGTCGAGCGCGCACGGCCAGGGTCACGAGACCGCCTGGAGCCAGATCGTCGCGGACAAGCTCGGGGTCCCGTTCGAGGACGTCCGGGTGCTGCACGGCGACACCCAGGTATCGCCCAAGGGCATGGACACCTACGGGTCGCGGTCACTGACCGTGGGCGGCGTGGCGGTGAACGGCGCCTGCGAGAAGGTGATCGCCAAGGCCAAGGTGATCGCGTCGGCGCTGCTGGAGGCGCCACCTGAGGAGATCGAGTTCGAGGCGGGCACGTTCCGGGTCCGGGGCACCGACGGCGTGGTCAAGACGATCCAGGAGATCGCGCTGGCCACGTTCGCGGCGCACGCGCTGCCGGACGGCGTCGAGCCGAACATCGACTCCGATGCCACGTTCGACCCGGACAACTTCTCCTACCCGCACGGCACGCACCTGTGCGCCACCGAGATCGACACCGAAACCGGCGAGGTGAAGATCCGCAGCTACGTGGCCGTGGACGACGTCGGCAACGTGGTCAATCCGCTCATCGTGGACGGCCAGGTGCACGGCGGCCTGGCCCAGGGCATCGCCCAGGCGCTGTTCGAGGAGGCCATCTACGACGACGAGGGCAACCTGACCACGACTACCATGGCCGATTACCTGCTGCCGAGCGCGGCGGACCTGCCCCACTTCACCACCGACCGGACGGTGACGCCGGCCACGACGAACCCGCTCGGTGTCAAGGGTGTCGGGGAGGCGGGCACGATCGCGTCCACCCCGGCCGTGGTGAACGCGGTCATCGACGCGCTCCGCCAGTACGGCATCCGGGACGTCGTGATGCCTTGCACGCCGGAGCGGGTGTGGCGGGCCATCAAGACCGCCCGGGACAGCGGCCCGGGTACCCAGGTCACCGGGGACTCCGCCACCGACGCCCACGGGGCCGTCGGGCACGTCAGCGGCGAGGACGCCGCGGAAGCACACGGCAGCGACGCGACCGACGCACTCGGAGGTGCGGAATGATCCCGGGGGCATTCGAGTACACCCGCCCCTCGTCCCTGGACGAGGCGATGCGGGCGCTGGCCGGCGGCGGCGAGGACGCCAAGGTCATCGCGGGCGGGCAGAGCCTGCTGCCGCTGCTCCGGCTCCGGCTCGCCTATCCCAGCCTCCTGGTCGACCTGGGCCGGGTGGACGGCGTGCGGGGTGTGCGGGACGAGGGCGAGACCCTGTGGATCGGCGCGCTGACCACGCACGCCGAGGTGGTCCGGGACCCGCTGATCCGCGAGCACTGCGGGCTGCTGTCCGAGGCGACCGGCACGGTGGCGGACCCCGCGGTCCGGCACCGGGGCACGCTGGGCGGCTCCCTGGCCCACGCCGACCCCGCCGGGGACCTGCCCGCGGTGGCGGTGGCACTCGGCGCGACGATGATCGCGCGGGGGGAGGGCGGGGACCGGGAAATCGGGGCCGCGGACTTCTTCGTGGACTACCTGACCACCGCGCTGGAGCCCGGCGAGATACTCACGGGGGTCCGGGTGCCCAAACTCGGCCCGGCATGGGGCTATCGTTATGAGAAGTTCCACCGGACGGCCCAGTCGTGGGCGACCGTAGGGGTGGCCGCTGTAGCCCGGCGTTCCAATGGGCACGTAGCGGAGGCCCGCATCGGGCTCACGAACATGGGCCCTGTTCCGATCCGGGCCCGGGCGGCGGAAGATGCGGCCGCCGGGGCCGAGGCCGACCGTAGCGCCCTGCGGGCGGCCGCAGAGCACGCCGACGAGGAATCGCAGCCGCCTGCAGACCTGCACGGCGCGCCCGACTACCGGCGCCACCTGGCGCGGGTGCTGACCGCTAGGGCGTTGGCGGTCGCGGCTGGAGCTTAGCGACATGGATCTGGAGCACTCGTTCATCATCCCGGTCCCCCCGGAGCAGGCCTGGCAGGCCCTGCTGGATGTCGAGCAGGTGGCGCCGTGCATGCCCGGCGCCACCGTTGACTCCTTCGACGGTGAGGTCATCTCGGGGAAGATCAAGGTCAAGGTCGGGCCCGTGCAGATGACCTACGCCGGCACGGCCCGCTTCACCGAGAGGGACGAGGCGACCAAGACGGTCGTCCTCGAGGCCTCGGGCAAGGAGACCCGGGGCAGCGGCACGGCCGCCGCCACGGTCCGCTCCTCGCTGCAGGATGAGGCGGGCCAGACCCGGGTGCTGGTCCGCACCACCATGACCGTCACCGGGCGTCCGGCCCAGTTCGGCCGGGGCGTGATGGCCGAGGTGGGCGGCCGGATCATCGGGAAATTCGCCTCGAACCTCGCGGCCCAGCTGTCCGGCGAGGGCACCACGGCCCCGGCGGCCGGATCCGGCGAGGCCACGGCCGGGGAGGCCGCAGGCACCACGACCACGGGCGCCACGACCACGGGCGCGCGACACGGGGCCACGACCACGGGTGCCACGACCACGGGTGCCGCCGCCGCGGAAGCCACCAGCTCGGGCAGCACCGCCTCGGGCACCACGGGCGCGGGCACCGCAGCGACCGAGGCCCCGGCGCCTCCGGTCTCCGGGACCGGGTCTGACGCCAGCGCGGTGGACGGGCCGTCCGCCGATCCGGCCCGGCTGCCGATCGAGGAGCTGAACCTGCCGGTCCGCTCGTTCAACAGCCTGCGCCGCGAGGGCGTGCACACGGTCGGCGGCCTCGCCGCCCGCACCGAGAAGGAACTGCTCGCCATCGACGGGCTCGGGCCCCAGTCGATCAAGGAGATCAAGACCAAGCTCGCCGACCGCGGGCTGGCCCTCACCACGCCCGGCGCGGCGTCGGAGGAGGCGGCCACCCCGGCCGCGCCCGCCACGGCCGTCACCGGCGCCACGAGCCCGGCGGCCAGCACGGGCGCACGGGCCGGGACCTGGGACGCGGGCGCCCCGTCCGCGGACCGCCCGGCCGCGAACGGCCTGCTGCCACCGCGCAGCGCCCGGCCCCAGGACGAGGACGCCCTCGACCTGCTCAGCGTGGCGGGCCTCCCGCTGCTCAAGCGGTTCGGGCCGGTGCTGGGCGCCCTGGTCCTGGCCGGCGTGCTGCTGGGCATCGTGCGCCGGCGCCGCCGCGGGTCCCGCGCCTGAGACGGCCGGCCTTCATCCGGTGCCCACCCGGCCGGTACCCACCCAGCCCCCGGCGCGGGCCTGGCCTGCCCCGCCGCACCTGATCCCGCACCGCCTCCGGGAGGGCCAGTGACGACAGCCTCCCTAACGGACCGTTCCCGGGCGGTGGATCTGGACGCTGGCGACCCGCTGGCCGGGTTCCGGGACCGGTTCGCAACACTCGGACCCGGCCTGATCTACCTGGACGGCAACTCGCTGGGCATGCTGCCGGCCGCGACCGCGCAGCGGCTCGCCGAGGTGATCAGCCAGGAGTGGGGCACCGGCCTGATCCGGTCCTGGGCGCACTGGATAGACCGACCCAGGCAGGTGGGCGACCTGCTCGGCCAGCACCTGCTGGGCGCGGCCCCGGGCCAGGTCGTGGTCTGCGACTCCACCACCGTGAACCTCTACAAGCTGGTCTGGGCGGCCCTGGACTCCCGGCCGGGACGGCCGGTCCTGGTCACCGACGACGACAACTTTCCCACCGACCGCTACGTGCTCGAGGGGATCGCCGCCCGGTCCGGCGGCCGGCTCCGGATGATCCGCACCGACCCGGACCAGGGCATCCGGCCCGATGACGTCCGCGACGCGATCGGGCCGGACACCGCGCTGGTCTGCCTATCGCACGTGGCCTACCGCAGCGGCGCTCTAGCCGACATGGGCGCGATCACCCGCCTGGTCCATGACGCCGGGGCGCTGATGCTCTGGGATCTGTGCCACTCGGCGGGCTCGGTCCCGGTGGACCTGGACGCCTGCGACGCCGACCTGGCCGTCGGCTGCACCTACAAGTACCTGAACGCCGGACCGGGCGCCCCCGCGTTCCTGTACGTCCGCCAGGACCTGCAGGACCAGCTGACCCAGCCGATCCAGGGCTGGTTCGGCCAGCAGGACCAGTTCACGATGGGACCCCGGTACGAGCCTGCGCCGGGCATCGCCCGGTTCACCACCGGCACCCCGAACATCCCCGGCACGGCCGCCGTGCAGGAGGGCGCCCGGCTGCTCGCCGAGGCCGGCATCCAGGCCCTGCGCGACAAGGGAATCCGGATGACCAGCTACCTGATCGAACTGGCCGACGCCTGGCTGGCCCCGCTCGGCTGCGTGCTGGCCTCGCCCCGGGATCCGGCGCGGCGCGGGTCACACGTCTGCCTGTACCACCCGGAGGCCGGGCGGCTCAGCCCGGCCCTGACCCGGGCCGGGGTGATCGGTGACTTCCGGACGCCGGACCGGCTCCGGCTCGGGCCGGCCCCGATCACGACCCGGTTCACCGACATCTGGGACGCGCTGGACACCCTCCGGCAGATCCTCGAGACCAAGTCCTACGCGGACCTTCCCCCGGTTCCGCAGGCCGGGGACGGCGACCCTCCGGCCGGAAAGACCGGGCCGGACCCCAGCCCGGCTCCCTAGGGCCGGGCCGGCGACCCCCCGCGCCGGGGAGACCGGGCCGGACCCCAGCTCCGCTCCGTAGTCCCGGCCGGGGGGACCGGCCATCCCGGCAGGGCGTTGCGGAAAGAATTTACGGGAGCCGGCGGACGGCTATTCCCATTCGATGGTGCCCGGCGGCTTGCTGGTGATGTCCAGCACCACCCGGTTGACCTCGGGCACCTCATTGGTGATCCGCGTCGAGATCCGGGCCAGCAGTTCCCCGGGCAGCCGGGCCCAGTCGGCGGTCATGGCGTCCTCGCTGGTCACCGGGCGGAGCACGACGGGGTAGCCGTAGCTGCGGCCGTCGCCTTGCACGCCGACCGAGCGGACGTCCGCGAGCAGCACCACCGGGCACTGCCAGATCTCCCGGTCCAGGCCCGCGGCGGACAGCTCCTCACGGACGATCGCGTCCGCGGCGGACACGATGCGCAGCCGCTCCGCGGTCACCTCGCCGACGATCCGGATGGCCAGGCCGGGACCCGGGAACGGCTGCCGCCACACGATCTCCGGGGGCAGCCCGAGTGCCTCGCCGGCCCGCCGCACCTCGTCCTTGAACAGCGCCCGCAACGGCTCGACCAGGCTGAACTTCAGGTCGCTGGGCAGGCCGCCGACGTTGTGGTGGGACTTGATGTTGGCCGCGCCGGTGCCCCCGCCCGACTCCACCACGTCCGGGTACAAGGTGCCCTGAACCAGGAAGTCCACGGCCGTCCCGTGACTACCCGCGGCCGCGCTGATCTCCCGGGCCGCGCGCTCGAAAGCCCGGATGAACTCCCGCCCGATGATCTTGCGCTTCTCCTCCGGGTCGGTCACCCCGGCCAGCGCGTCCAGGAACGTCCCGGCCGCGTCCACGACCTTCAGGTCCACCCCGGTCGCGGCCACGAAGTCCTTCTCCACCTGCTCCGCCTCACCCCGGCGCAGCAGCCCATGATCCACGAAAACGCACGTCAGCCGGGTGCCGATGGCCTTCTGCACGATGGCGGCGGCGACCGCGGAATCCACCCCGCCGGACAGGCCGCAGACCGCGCCGCGGTCGCCGACCTGGGCCCGGACCTGCTCGACCTGCTCGTCGATGATGCTGCCCATGGTCCAGTCAGCGCGGCAGCCAGCCAGCTCGAGGAACCGGCGCAGGACGGCCTGGCCGTGCTCGGTGTGCATCACCTCGGGGTGGAACTGCACCCCGTACAGCCCGCGGCTGGTGTCCTCCATGGCGGCGACCGGCGTGGCCGCGGTCCCGGCCGTGACCGTGAATCCCGGCGGCGCGCCGGTGGCCGTGTCGCCGTGTGACATCCACACCTGCTGGTTCTCGGGCAGGCCGCCCAGCAGGGCCCCGCCGAGCAGCGGCTCGTGCGGCAGCGGCTCGGCCGTCCAGGGCTCGTCGGGCAGCGGGCCGCCCGGCTGGGCCCGCTCCGCGGCGACCACCCCCCGGGTCTCACCGGCGCTGGCGGGTGACAGGACGAGCCGGGTGGCGCCGTACTCCCCGGCGCCGGTGTGCGCGACCACGCCGTCTAGGGCGGACACCATGAGCTGGAAGCCGTAGCAGATGCCGAGCACCGGGACACCCGCGCTGAGCAGGTCCGGCGGGCCAGGCGGGAGCGGCGGCGCGCCGTCGGAGTACACCGACGCGGGGCCGCCGGACAAGATGATCGCCTTCGGCTTGCGGGCCAGGATCTCCGCGGCCGGCATGGTGCACGGCACGATCTCGGAGTACACCTGGCATTCGCGGACCCGGCGCGCGATCAGCTGCGCATACTGGGCCCCGAAGTCGACCACCAGGACGGTGTCAAAGTCCGGACTGGGCTGCACAGCACCGCCTTCCGCTCGAGATCGCCAGTTTAGTGGCCGGGCCGACGTACGCCGTACGACCTGCCGCGGGCCCCCCTGCCGGCGTGATCAGCTGACTAATGCCGCCCGACTCCAGCGGCACCATCGACTGCTCACGACTTGGGTGGCGCGCCGGGAGACGTTGCGGGCCTCGGCGAGGCTGCCGGGGCTGGGGAGGTCTCGGGGGCTGACGAGCTGCCTGAGGCTGATGTGGCCCCAGGGCCCGGGGACGCGGACGGGTTCTCCGCCGCTGGTGTGGCCGGAGGGGGCGGCGCGTCCGCCCCCTGGGGGGCCGGCGAGCTCCCCGCCGCCGGGGCCGCTGAGTTTCCCGCCGCCGGGGCCGCCGAGTTTCCCGCCGCCGGGGCCGCCGCGTTCGCCGCGGGAGCCGGCGGTGCAGCCGGAGTCGTGGGAGCCGCCAGGGCCGGGGTCAGATCCCGCGGTGCCGCCTCGCCGTCCTCGTCGGCCGGATCCACCCGGACCCGGGCAATCCGCCGTCCGTCCATGGCCAGCACGGTCAGCCGGTGCCCGGCTACCTCCACCGACTCGTGCCCGGTGGGCAGCTGGCCCAGCGTGGCCAGCATGAACCCGGCCACGGTCTCGTACGGGCCCTCGGGCAGCTCGATCCCGGTCTGTTCCGCGAAATCGTCCAGGTTCAGCAGCCCGTCCACCTCGATGGCGCCGCCCCGCAACTGTTTCGGCTGGCCCTCGTCCACGTCGTACTCGTCCTGGATGTCGCCGACCAGCTCCTCGACCAGGTCCTCCAGGGTCACGATGCCGGCCGTGCCGCCGTACTCGTCCATCACGATGGCCAGGTGGGCCTTGTCCCGCCGCATCTCCGACAGGGCCGACAGCACGGTCTTGCTCATCGGCAGCAACTTGACCGGCCGGCAGATCTCGCCCACGGTCATCTGGCGGGCGGTGAACTGCGGATCGATCAGGTCGCGGACGTGGATGAACCCAATCACGTCGTCGTAGGACTGCTGGTAGACGGGGAACCGGGAGTACGGCTCACCGGCCACGATCTCCAGGGCCTGCTGCAGGGGCGTGCCGGCCGCCAGGAACTCCACCTCGGTCCGGGGGACCAGCACCTCGCGGATCTGCCGCTTCCCGGCGTTGAACACCTCGCCGACGATGTGCCGCTCGTCGGCGCTCAGCGCCTGGTGGCCGGCCACCACGTCGCGCAGCTCCTCCTCGGTCATCACCCCGCGCCCGGCCGCCGGGTCACCGCCGAGGATCCGCACCACCAGGTTGATGGACCGCGACAGCAGCCACACCAGCGGGCGGGCCAGCACCGAGATCCGGTCCAGGGTGGGCGCGGCGAGCATCGCGGCCTTCTCGGGCCGCTGCAGGGCCAGGCGCTTGGGGGCCAGCTCGCCGAGCACCAGGGTGAAGTACGAGATCACCACGGTGACGATGATCAGCGACAGGGCGGACGCCCACCCCGAGCTGAGCCCCTGATTCCGCAGGGTCGTCCTCAGGTGCCCGGCCAGGGTCGCCTCGCCGACCGTGCCGGACAGCAGGGTGGCCAGGGTGACGCCGATCTGGACCGCGGACAGGAACCGGTTCGGGTCCTGGGCGAGCCGGGCGGCCCGCTGGCCCCGCCTGCCCTTCTGCATGAGGGCACGGATCTGTCCCTCGCGCAGCGAGACCAGAGCCATCTCCGCCGCGGCGAAGAACCCGCCGACGAGCACGATGAGCAGGACAAGCACGATGTCCCAGCCGACCTGGTTCACGTCCTGATCCCTGACCTCCGTGTGTCTGCCACCGGCGGTCCGGCTCCCCCGTGCCCCATGGTCCGGGGCCAGGCCGTGACGCCTGCACGGCAGATGCGCACAGTCTAAGCAGTCCGCCGCCGGGCCCGCGCCTGGTACCTGATCAGTCGCCTTGACCGCGGGGCCCGCCCGCCCGGCAGCCGGCCTTTACCCTGCGCGCGCAGGACCCGCGTCCTGGCGGGCCATGCGCCTGGTTTCGGCCGCCGACCCGGGGGATGCGATGGGCAAGCTCGGCCGGGCCAGATAGCGTATGGGTCCCGTGAGCCCTGGGGTATGGAAGAGCAGCGGCACCCTCGCCGACGGCCGGGAGATCATCTACTTCGATGAGTCCCCCGGGCTGGACCGCGCGAAGGTGCCGGACACCAGGCCGCTCCCGCCCATTCCCGGGCCGGGCGGCGAGCCGGACGCCGGGCTGCGCTGGGACGCGCTCCGCGGGGAATGGGTGGTGATCGCGGCCGCGCGCCAGGACCGCACGTTCCTCCCGCCTCCCGGCGAGTGCCCCCTCGACCCGTCCCGGCCGGGCCGCCCGACCGAGATCCCGGCCCCCGACTACGACGTGGTCGTGTTCGAGAATCGCTTTCCTTCCCTGCGCGGTGCCGGGCACTGGCCTCCAGGCACGGTACCGGAGGGCAGTGGGCTGGGCTCCGATTCTCCGCAACGGAACCGCTCCGCGGCCGCTCCCCCCGAAACCGGCGGGGTCCCGGGGCAGCCGGCCTACGGCCGGTGCGAGGTGGTCTGCTTCACCTCCGACCACGAGGGATCGTTCGCGGGCCTGAGCCCGCGGCGGGCCCGGACGGTCGTGGAGGCGTGGGCCGACCGGACCGAATCCCTCGGCGGCATGGACGGGATCGCCCAGGTCTACTGCTTCGAGAACCGGGGCGAGGAGATCGGGGTCACCCTGCACCACCCGCACGGGCAGATCTACGGCTTCCCGTTCGTCACCCCGCGGACGGCGACCATGCTGGCCCAGGCGCAGCGGTACGCGGAGCAGACCCAGGGGAACCTGTTCGACGACCTGATCGCCGGGGAGATCGCGGCGGGCACCCGGATCGTGACCCGCAACGAGCACTGGACCGCGTTCGTGCCGGACGCCGCGCGGTGGCCGTTCGAGGTCCAGCTGTTCCCGGCCCGGCGGGTGCCGGACATCCCCGCGCTGGACGACGCCGAGCGGACCGCGTTCTGCGATATCTACCTCGATGTGCTGCACCGGCTCGACGGGCTGTTCGGCGTGGCCCTGCCCTATATCGCCGCCTGGCACCAGGCTCCGGCCCGGGACGAGTTCGCGCGCCGCGAGTTCGGACTGCATCTCCAGGTACTGTCGGTCCGCCGGGCGCCCGGCAAGCTGAAGTACCTCGCGGGAACGGAGTCCGGCATGGGAGTCTGGATCAACGACGTCCTGCCCGAGGAGGCAGCACAGCGGCTGCGGGAGGCCGGGTGAAGCTGCTCGTCACCGGCGGGGCCGGTTATATCGGGAGCGTGGTGGGGGCGCTCCTCGTGGCCGACGGCCACGAGGTGACCGTGCTGGATGACCTGTCCACCGGGCACGAGGACGCGGTGCCCAGGGGCGCCACGTTCGTCCAGGGCACGCTGCGCGAGGACGCGCCCCGGCTGCTGGCCGGCGGCGTCGACGCGGTGCTGCACTTCGCGGCCAGGTCGCTGGTCGGGGAGTCCATGGCCAAGCCCTCCCTGTACTGGGAAAGCAACCTGGGCGGCTCGCTGGCCCTGCTGGAGGCGATGCGGGAGACCGGGACCCCGCGGATCGTGTTCTCCTCCACCGCCGCGGTCTACGGCGAGCCCGAGCGGGTGCCCATCGAGGAGACGGCGCCCACCCGCCCGACCAGCCCCTACGGGGGATCGAAGGTCGCGGTGGACACCGCCCTGTCGGAGTACGCCCGGTTGCACGGCACCGGCGCGGTGAGCCTCCGGTACTTCAACGTGGCCGGCGCGTACCCCGAAGCCACCGGGGCCGGAGCGGCCGGGGCGCCTGAGGCCGGCGGAGCCGGGACCAGCGGGCCCGGGACCAGCGGGCCCGGGGCCGGCGCACCCGGGGCCGGCGGGCCCGGGGCCGGGGGGCGGTGGCTGGGTGAGCGGCACTCGCCCGAGACCCACCTCATCCCCAACGTGCTCGCCGTGGCCCAGTCGGCCGCCCGCGGCGATGGTGGCCACCTGACCCTGTTCGGCGACGACTATCCCACCCCGGACGGCACCTGCGTCCGGGACTACATCCACGTGGCCGACCTGGCCCGGGCGCACCTGCTGGCCCTGGGCGCGTGCCAGCCGGGCCAGCACCGGATCTACAACCTGGGCAGCGAGTCCGGGGCCTCCAACCTCGAGGTGCTGGCCGAGTGCCGGGCCGTGACCGGGGTGGACATCCCGGCCGAGATCGGCCCGCGGCGGCCCGGGGACCCGGCCGTCCTGGTCGCGTCATCAGCAAAGATCCGGGCCGATCTCGGCTGGCGGCCCGAGCGCGATCTGCGGGCCATGGTCGCCGACGCGTGGGCCTTCACCGGGGCCATGGCCGAGCCAGGCCGCACCCCGTGAGTTCACGGGGCGCGGACCAGGCCGCCCAGTGGTTCCAGGCCCAGTACGGCCGCGCGCCGGAGGGCGTATGGCACGCCCCGGGCCGGGCCAACCTGATCGGTGAGCACACCGACTACAACGACGGGTTCGTGCTCCCGTTCGCGCTGGACCGGGGCACGTTCGCCGCGGCTGCGCCGCACGAGGACGGGGTGCTGGAGCTGAGCTCGCGGCAGGACCCCGGCGGGACGGCCGGGGTGAGCAAGACCGTGACAATCCGGCTGGACACCCTCGCCCCCGGCAGCGTGGCGGGCTGGGCCGCCTACCCGGCCGGGGTGGTCTGGGCGCTCCGCCAGGCGGGGTACGCGGTGCCCGGGGCCCGGGTGGCGGTGGACTCGGATCTGCCCCAGGGGGCGGGCCTGTCCTCGTCGGCCGCGCTGGAGTGCGCGGTGGCGCTGGCCCTGACCCAGCTGGCCGGGCTCGACGTGGCCCGCCAGGAGCTGGCCGGCATCGCCCGGCGGGCCGAGAACGACTTCGTGGGCGTGCCGACCGGGATCATGGACCAGTCCGCGGCCCTGCTCGGCCAGGCCGGGCACGCGCTGCTGCTGGACTGCCGCAGCGGGGAGGCGGACTCGGTGCCGCTCGACCCGGCCCTGTCCGGGCTGGCCCTGGCGATCATCGACACCCGGGCCCGGCACGCGCTGACCGAGAGCGGCTACGGGGCCCGGCACATCGAATGCGAGGAGGCCGCCCGCGCGCTCGGCGTGCAGACGCTGCGCGACATCGCCGGCCTGGACAGCCTGGCCGGGCTGGACGACCCGGTGCTGCGCCGCCGGGCCCGCCACGTGATCACCGAGAACCAGCGGGTCCTCGAGGCCGCGGCCCTGCTGCGCCGGGGCAAGGTGGCCGGGATCGGGCGGCTGCTGAACGAGTCCCACGCGTCGCTGCGCGACGATTTCGAGATCTCCTGGCCGGAGGCGGACGTAGCGGTGGACGCCGCGACGGCGGCCGGGGCGCTGGGCGCCCGGATGATGGGCGGCGGTTTCGGCGGCTCGGTGATCGCCCTGCTTCCCGAGGACGGGTCCGCGGTGCACGAGGCGGTCTCCGCCGCGTTCCGCCACCGGGGCTGGCCCGGGCCGGGGTTCCTCGACGCGCCGCCGTCCCCCAGCGCCCGGAGGATCATCTGATGTCCGTCCACGAAGACGCGGCCGCGATCGCGGGTGACCTGGCTGACCTGCGGCGGCGGATTCACCAGGACCCGGAGATCGGGCTGGACCTGCCGCGGACGCAGGCCAAGGTGCTGGCCGCGCTGGACGGCCTGCCGCTGGAAGTGACCCTGGGCCGCGCGCTCAGCTCGGTGACCGGGGTGCTGCGCGGCGCGCGGCCCGGGCCCACGGTGCTGCTGCGCGGCGACATGGACGCGCTGCCGATCACCGAGCGGACCGGGCTGCCGTACGCGTCCGCGGTGACCGGCGTGATGCACGCCTGCGGCCACGACCTGCACATCGCCATGCTGGCCGGCGCGGCGCGGCTGCTGTCCGCCCGGCAGGCCGGGCTGCCCGGGAACGTGATCTTCATGTTCCAGCCGGGCGAGGAGGGGCAGGCGGGCGCGACCCACATGATCAGCGAGGGCGTGCTCGACGCGGCGGGCGGCCGGCCGGTGGCCGCGTACGCCCTGCACGCCGCGTCGGCCCAGTTCCCGCGGGGCATGTTCTCGACCCGGCCCGGCTCGATGATGGCCGCCGCCGACATCCTGGACGTGACGGTGCGCGGGCACGGCGGCCACGCGTCCCAGCCGCACCTGGCCCAGGACCCGATCCCGGCCGCCTGCGAGATGGTCACCGCCCTGCAGACGCTGGTGACCAGGCGGTTCGACATCTTTGACCCGGTGGTGATCACCGTGGGCAGCTTCCACGCGGGCACCGCCGACAACATCGTGCCGGACGAGGCGCACTTCCTGGCCACGGTGCGCTCGTTCTCCGCCGCGGCCCGGGACCGGGTACGGGCCGCCAGCCTGAGGCTGATCGCGGACCTGGCCGCCGCGCACGGCCTGCAGGCCGAGACGAACTACCTGGACGGGTACCCGGTCACCGTGAACGACGCGGCCGAGACCGCGTTCGCGGGGCAGGCCGTCGCGGACCTGTTCGGGGAGGACCGGCTGATCGCCCAGGCCAACCCGCTACCGGGGGCCGAGGATTTCTCGTTCGTGCTCGACGAGGTACCGGGGGTGTTCCTGATGCTGGGCGCGGTCCCGGACGGCTCGGACCCGGCCACCGCCCCGTTCAACCACGCCGCCGACGCGGTCTTCGACGACGCCGTCCTCCCCGACGGCGCGGCCCTCCTGGCCGAGCTAGCCCTCCGCCGCCTGGCCGCCGCCGCGGCGACGCCCTAGGGCCCCCGGCTTCCGCCCGCCCGAGCCATAACCAGCCATCTGGCCGCCAGCCCGCGCCGCTCCCACCACCGGGTCGCGCCCCCGCGCGCCCCGCGCACCCCGGCTCATACCCGTGATCATGACTTGAGTGTCGTTGCAACGACACTCAAGTCATGATCACGAAGGGAATCTGGTACCCAGGGGGACGCTGGGGCTAGTGGGATCTGGGGTTGGGGATTCCGGGGGCTAGAGGCTGGCGACGTCGGCTTGCTTGGCCCGGACCGCCTCGGCGGCCTCGCGCAGCCCGGCCAGTTCGGTGTCGGTGAGATCCCGCTGCACCACGGAGCGAACCCCGGACGCACCGATCTCGGCCTCGACGCCCAGGTACACGCCGGAGATGCCGTACTCGCCGTCCACCCAGGCGCAGACCGGCAGCACCCGGCCGGAGTCCTCGGCGACCGCGCGGGCCATCCGGGCCGCGGCGGCGGAGGGGGCGTAGTACGCCGACCCGGTCTTCAGCAGGCCGACAATCTCGGCCCCGCCCTTGCGGGTGCGGTCCACCAGCGCGTCGATCTGGTCCTGGCTGAGCAGGCTGGCCAGCGGCTTCCCGTCCACCGTGCAGGCCGACGGGACCGGGACCATGGTGTCGCCGTGCGACCCGAGGGTGAGGGTCTGCACCGAGCCGACCGGCACGCCCAGCTTCTCGGCCACGAAGTAGCTGAACCGGGCGGTGTCGAGCATGCCCGCCTGGCCGAGGACCCGGGTCGCGGGGAAGCCGGTCACCTTGGCTGCGAGCGCGGTCATCTCGTCCAGCGGGTTGGACACCACGATCAGGACGGCGTCCGGGGCGTGCTTCACCACGTTCTCCGCGACCGAGCGGACGATCTTGGCGTTGACGCCGATCAGGTCCATCCGGCTCATCCCGGGCTTGCGCGGCAGCCCGGCCGTGACGATCACGACGGACGATCCGGCGATCGCCTCGTAGCCCTCGCCACCCGGGCCGGTGGTCTGCCCGGTGACCAGCGTCTCGAAGCCCTCGATCGGCCGCGACTGGTTGATGTCGAGGGCCAGCCCCTCCGGCTTGCCCTCGACGATGTCGGTCAGCACGACCTCATCGAAGATGTCGTACTCGGCGAGCCGCTGCGCGGTGGTCGAGCCGTAGAAGCCGGCCCCGACGACGGTCACCTTGCCCTTGCGGGTCATGTCCTGTGCTCCTTTCAGCCCATCGCCCTGGCGAGGTTCTCGCTCAGCACGGTAAGGAACTCCTCGGTGGTCAGGAACGGCGTGTCCTCGCCCACGAGCAGCGCCAGGTCCTTGGTCATCTTGCCGTCCTCGACGGCCTGCACGCAGATGCGCTCGAGGGTCTGCGCGAACCGGGTCACCTCGGGGGTGCCGTCCATCTCGCCGCGGTGGGTGAGCCCCTGGGTCCAGGCGAAGATCGAGGCGATGGGGTTCGTCGAGGTCGGCTTGCCCTGCTGGTGCTGCCGGTAGTGCCGGGTGACGGTGCCGTGCGCGGCCTCAGCCTCGATGGTCTTGCCATCCGGGGTCATCAGGACGCTGGTCATCAGGCCGAGCGAGCCGTATCCCTGGGCGACGATGTCGGACTCGACGTCGCCGTCGTAGTTCTTGCACGCCCAGACGACGCCGCCGTGGCCCTTGATCACCTGGGCGACCATGTCGTCGATCAGCCGGTGCTCGTACCAGATGCCCGCAGCCTCGAAATCGGCCTTGAACTCGGCCTCGAAGATCTCCTGGAACAGATCCTTGAACCGGCCGTCGTACGCCTTGAGGATGGTGTTCTTGGTGGACAGGTACAGCGGGTAGCGGCGGTTCAGCGCGTACCGCATGGTGGCCCGGGCGAAGTCACGGATCGACTCGTCGTAGTTGTACATGGCCATGGCCACGCCGCCGCCGGGGAAGGCGGCCACCTCCAGGTCGATCGGCTCGCCCTGGTCACCATCCGGCTGGTATGAGATGCGCACCGTGCCGGGGCCAGGCACCACGAAGTCGGTCGCCCGGTACTGGTCGCCGTGCGCGTGGCGGCCGATGATGATCGGCTCGGTCCAGCCCGGCACGAAGCGCGGCACGCTGGCGATCACGATGGGCTCGCGGAACACGACGCCACCGAGGATGTTCCGGATGGTGCCGTTGGGCGACCGCCACATCTTCTTCAGGCCGAACTCCTCGACCCGGCCCTCATCGGGGGTGATGGTGGCGCACTTGACCCCGACCCCGTACTGCTTGATCGCGTTCGCCGCGTCCACCGTGACCTGGTCGTCGGTGGCGTCGCGATTCTCCACGGACAGGTCGTAGTACTTCAGGTCGATGTCGAGGTACGGCAGGATCAGCTGGTCCTTGATGAACTGCCAGATGATCCTGGTCATCTCGTCGCCGTCGAGCTCGACGACGGGATTGGCTACCTTGATCTTGGGCATGCCGCAGACTTCCCTTCCCTACTGCGCTGTGCTGTTGCCCGCCGGGCTGTTATCCCTGGGGCACGGTTACGACGGAGTCGGCAGCACCAGGCCAGCGACCAGCAGGCCGATGGCCAGGATGGCCAGCGCCGTCACGTCGATATAGCGCCGCCTGCTGGCGAGCATGCCCGCCCGCCGCTGGGGCAGCGCAAGCCGGGCCGCGACTGCGACGAAAAGGGCACCCGCCAGGATAAACGTACCTGCCCGGACGGAGTGCGGCCCCTGCCATATATAGGCCAGCCCGGCGGCCAGGCCGGCCAGCACGATCACATACGGCACCTGGGCCCCGCGCGCGCCGCCGGATCGCCGGGCGCGGGTGCCGCGGGGCGGGGCGGCCGGTCCGCGCGGGGGCGGCTGATGCTGGTGATGCACCGGGCCCTCGGGGTAGGCCGCCGGCCCGGGTTCGGCGGGCCGCGCGCGACGTGACGGGTACGACGGCCCGGGCTGATGCCCCTGATCCTGCGGATAACCCGGGTCCGGCCGACGTCGCGGGTCCGGCGGGTAGCCCGGGTCCCGGCCCGGGCCGGCCATGCTGGCCAGCGCGTACGCCGCCCGGCCCCCCGGCCCGGCCGGTGGCGTGATCCCCGCTGCCTCGTCCGTCACTACCGCCCGCTCACTGTGTGCCGGAGCATCGCTACCACTCGCTCTTCGTCTCCGCGAGCATCACTACCGCTCGCTTAGTGCGACCCAGGTGAGGTCGCGCTCGCCGATGTACTCACTGTCCGGCCGGATCAGCCGGTTGTCCGCATGCTGCTCCATCACGTGCGCGGTCCAGCCGGCCATCCGGCTGACCGAGAAGACCGGGGTGAACAGGTCCGTGGGGATGCCCAGGTAGTGGTACACGGTGGCGGCGTAGAAGTCCACGTTGGGATAGAGGCCCTTCTCCGCGAACACGGTTTCCTCCATCTTCCGGGACATCCGGTAGTACGTGTCGTCCCCTGACGACGCGGCCAGTTCCCCGGACATCTCGCGCAGGTGGGTGGCGCGCGGGTCCTCGGTCTTGTAGACCCGGTGCCCGAAGCCCATGATCTTCTCCCCGGCGCCCAGCCGGTCCCGGATCACCCGCCCGACCGCGCCGACCGGGTCGGTCCCGCCCGTGGACCGGATCGCCTCCAGGCCCCTCATCACCTGCTCGTTCGCCCCGCCGTGCAGCGGTCCCTTCAGCGTGCCGAGCGCCGCGACCACCGCTGAGTGCATGTCTGACAGCGTGGCAGCACACACCCGTGCCGCGAAGGTGGATGCGTTCATCGTGTGGTCCGCGTGCAGCACCAGGCAGGTGTCCAGGATCTCGGCGTCGCGCGCGGACGGGGGGCTGCCACGCAGCTGGAGCAGGAAGTTGGCGGCCAGGCTGAGGCTGGGATCGGCCGGCACGCTCTCGCGGCCCTCGCGGGCGGCGTGGTACGCGGCGACCAGGATGGGCTGCTGCGCGGTGAGCCGGGCGGCCTTGCGCTCGTTCGCGGGCGCCGCGTTCGAGCTCTCATCCGGGTCGTCCGCGCTGGCCAGGGAGACCAGGCTGCGCATCGCCTCCATCGGGCCCTGGCTGGCCGCGATCTGCGGCAGCGTGGAGGTGACCAGCGCGCCCAGCGTCCGGCCGGCCACGAGCTCCGCGCGGTACCCGTTCAGCTCACCCAGACCCGGCGCCAAGCCGCGCTGCAGCAGGTAGGCGATCTCCTCGAAGGTCGAGGACCCGGCGAGCTGGTGGATGTCGTAGCCGCGGTAGAACAGCCGCGGCCTGGCCGTCGATGTCGCTCAGCGCGGTGGACGCGGCGACGACGTCCGCCAGGCCCTTAGACGGCTTGTCCGCCATTTGCTCTTCCTCCCGATGACTCGCTCGGCAGTGTACTTCCGCGGGCTGCGGGTTCCCTGCGCCGGCTGGCCAAAGACCCGCCCCGGCCAGCGGAGCGGCGCGCCGGGCACCACGCAAACGACCGTCCGCCCGCCGTCGGCGCGCCGCTCCGGGGGCGGCGCAAATAACCGGCCGCCGCGCCGCCCGGCGGTGCGCCGGACCAGACCACAACGGCGCGCCGGGCCAAACCACACAGCAAAAGGGGGTACGAGTCTGCCCGGAAAGGGTAACTGCACGGAGAGAGATGCGTGACTGCTCGGACAATCGGAGGAACGGTCGTGGAAGGGCCCTACATACGCATCGAGGACAGCGGTGAGGTGATACCGCTGGGCGAGGCTGTGACGACGGTCGGGCGCGGCAGTGGGGTGGACATCCGGCTCGGCGATCCGAGTGTCTCCCGGCTGCACGCGGAGATCGTCCGCCGCGGGCCGTATGCCTACGTGACCGACCTGGGGTTATCGCGTAACGGCACCCGGGTCAACGGGCGGCTCATCGCCCGGCGCGTCCTGGAGGACGGCGACGTGCTGACGTTCGGGAACGCCCGGTGCCGGATCGGCGGCATCCCCACTGAGGACCTGTCCGCCGAGACCGATCTGCGCCGCTCACCCAGCCCCGAGCTGACCAGGCGGGAACTGGACGTGCTGACGTCACTGTGCCAGCCGGCCCTGTCCGACGAGGCGTTCGTCGCCCCGGCGACCGCCCGTGAGATCGCCGCCGACCTGGTGGTGACGGAGGCGGCGGTCAAGCAGCACCTCCTCCGGCTCTACCAGAAGTTCCGCATTCCCGAGGGCACCAACCGGCGGGTCAGGCTGGCCAACGAAGTGGTCTCCCTCGGCCTCGTCCGGCCGCTGCCGCCCGCCGGACGCGAGAAGATGCCGCAGCCGCCGCAGCCCCAGCCGTCCCGGTCCACCCCGGACCGGCCGACGGGCCCTCCGGTTCCCGCCGGGACAGGCCGCGTCCCGGCGGGGGGCGGCCTTCCTGAGCGGCGCGCCAGCTAGCCCGAATCGCGGGTTTTCTCTCGCCGGCCGCACCCGCCCAGTGACTCCGCATCCACCCGGTCACGTCGCGGGTGCCCGGATGCGGTGACTCAGAGCCAGAAACGCACCCGCCAGGGGCCCATCTGGCCGAACGGCCCCCGGAACCCGGGCAGGTGCAGCAGCGTGCCGTTGGGCGTGCCCAGCGGCCAGAAGGCGGGCGCCGCGGTTATCGCGGTGGCCACTGCGGCGATCGCCAGCGCGCACATCCCGAACAGCGCCACGGCCTGCAGGCCGGGGCTGCGCACCATCCCGGCGAAGACCCGGTTGAGCTGGCGGCGCGCCTTGCCCGATCCCGGGCCGTAGGCGTAGAACGTCACCAGCGCGCCGGCGCCGTAGGACAGCGCATGCAGGCCCGGGCTGGACGGCATGGCCAAGAAGGTGACCCCGGCCGCGCCCACGGCCACGAGGAGCGCCAGCGGCGCCAGGAGCACGGTGGAGAGCAGCGCGCGGACCACGAAGAAGGGGAAGGCGGCGGCGGTCATGATGGCTCCCCGCTGGTCCGAGCCGCGGTGGGCCAGGTCCCCGGCCCGCAGCAGGGCCAGCATGGCCAGCGCGATCAGGGTGCCGGCCACCGGGAGCAGGATCGCGAGGCTCACCGCGATCACCATCAAGGCCAGGACCAGGATTGGCTGCCGCCGCGGGGGCGTCCAGCGGCCGGCCGCGTTCCGGTCCTGCCCGGGAGCGGCGTCCCGGCCGGCCCGCTCGGCGGGCCCGGGACGGGCGAAGCTGTCGTCCGGGCCGCCCCGGCGGCCGCCCGGCGGGTAGGGCACCGGGGGGAGGATGTCCGCGAAGTCGTCGGGGCGCACCGGCCCGGCGGCGATCGGCTGGGTCCCGGGCGGCGCCATCTCGCCCGCCGCGGGCGGCGGGTACGTGGTGGCGCCCTGGCCGGCCCGGAGAGCAGGGTCCCGCCCCGCCCGTCGAACCCGGCGAACCCGTCCAGGGCCGTGGGGCGCAGCGGGGACCCGTCGGCCCGAGTCCCCGGGGCACCCACCCCCATCCCCTGCAGGCCCCCGGCGGGCACGGCCATGGGCAGCATGGCGGCCGGGTCCAGCGCGGCCGCCCGGCTGCGCAGCTGGATGGCGGCCGGGCGCTGGGCCGGGTCCCGGCGCAGCGCGGCGGCCAGCAGTTCCGCCATCGGCGCCGACACCCCGGACAGGTCCGGCTGGCCGTTCACGATCCGGTAGAAGATCGTCTCGTAGGATCCCGTGCCGAACGGCGGGCGCCCGGTCGCCGCGAAGGCCACCGTGGCCCCCCAGGCGTGCACGTCCGAGAACGACGTGCTGTTCTGTCCCTCGATCACCTCCGGGGACAGGTAGCCGGGCGTGCCCATGAACATTCCGGTCATGGTGAGCCGGGTCGAGTCCAGGGCCTGGGCGATACCGAAGTCGATCACGACCGGGTCGCCGTTCATCAGCATCACGTTGCCCGGCTTCAGGTCGCGGTGCACCACCCCCGCCGCGTGGATCGCGGCCAGGGCGTCCGCGAGCCCCGCGGCCATCCGGATCAGCCGGGCCCCGCTCAGCGGGCCCTCCTGGGTCACCACCTCGTCCAGCGTGCGGCCCGGCACGTACCGGGTCACGATGTAGGGCGTCTCGCTGGACACGTCGGTGTCGAGCACCTCGGCCACGAACGGGCTGCGGACCCGGCGCATGGTCTCGACCTCACGGGCCAGCCGCCGCCGCGCATTCGGGTCGCCGGCCACCGCCGGCCGCAGGATCTTCACCGCGACCGAGCGCTGCTCGGGGTCACGGGCGAGGTAGACCACGCCCATGCCGCCCTCGCCGATCCGGTCGAGCAGCCGGTAAGGGCCGAGCCGCTCTGGCGTGTGCTCTGCTGATGTCATCGCCCCCCCAGCCTACGAACTACCCTCGGGCCGGCCCATCCAGACGGAACAGAACGCAGGTGGGAGCGTTCGCACCAGCACGGCAACCAGCCCGGCGGGCCCATCGCACCCCCGCTAGCTGCCGGTGACCAGTCTGCGCAGTGCTTCCGCCGTCCTGGCGTTCTGCTCCGCGTAGCCGACCAGGGCCCGGGCCAGCTCGGCCGCCCACTCCTGCACCGCCACCGGCTGGCGGGACAGCACCACCCCGCGCACCTCGCGGCTGATTTCCGCGCTCGGCTGCCCGGCCCGCACCGCCAGTGACATGACCCGCTCCCCCAGCCGGACCGTGATCTTCGACACCGTGCCGGGACGCCCGCGCATCCGGTCGGACACGGAACGCTCCCGTTCGACGGTCACGCATCCCGGGGGCAGCGACTCGCCGAGAGACTCGGTCAGCACGCGCGCATAGACCGCGGCATCGGCGCTGTCCGCCCGCAGCGCGGCGGTCACCATCTCGAGGTCGGGGCTCTCGTCCGGCTGGGTCATGGCCGGCCCGGCTCGTGGTGCGGACTGATCAGGTGGCGCATGGCCTTGGCTGCTCCCTCAGGCGGGCTCGCGGGCGGCGTACCCGCACGGTATGTCAATTGTCCGCCATGCGGGGCCCACCACGGCCATGGCGTGCCGGACCCGCCCGGATGGTGCCGGCCACGCCCGGTGGCCCGGGCGCGGCGTGTCACTGCCCGGCGAACGTGGCCTTACCCGGTCCGTTCTCGAGGAAGCTGCGCATGCCGGCGCCCTGGTCCTCGGTGGCGAACAGCCCCGCGAAGTGCAGCCGCTCGAGCTCCAGCCCGGTGTTCAGGTCGGTTTCCAGGCCGTCGTCGATGGCCTGCTTGGCGGCCCGCAAGGCGAGCGCGGGGCCGGTGGCGTACCGGGCCACCAGGGCCCGGGCGGCGTCGTAGACCTCCGCGTCCGGCACCACCTGGTCCACCAGGCCGATGGCGAGGGCCTCGGCCGCGTTGACGAACCGCCCGGTGAACACGATGTCCTTGGCCCGGGCCGGGCCGACCAGCCGCGGCAGCCGCTGGGTGCCGCCCGCTCCGGGGATGATCCCGAGCAGGATCTCCGGCTGGCCGACCTTGGCTCCCTGCCCGGCCACCCGGAAATCCGCGCACAGCGCCAGCTCGAGGCCGCCGCCGAGCGCGTACCCGGTGATCGCGGCCACCACCGGCTTGGGGATCCTGGCCACCGTGGTGAAGCTGGCCTGCAGCCGCCGCGAGTCCGCGGCCATCCGCCCGTAGCTGGCATCCGCCATCTCCTTGATGTCCACGCCCGCAGCGAAGACCTTCGGGCCGCCGGAGAGCACGACGGCACGGACGCTGCCGTCCGCGGAAACCTCGGCGGCGGCAGCCGCGATCTCGTCCTGGACCTGGGCGTTCAGCGCGTTCATCGGTGGCCGGTCGAGCCGGATCGTGGCGATGGCCTGATCGATCTCGACCCGGACGAATTCCCCCATGACGCACCTCCCGCCGGGCCGCGTTCCGCTCAGGCAGGCACGCTGCCCGCCCAGGGCCCAGGTGGAGAGTACTCCTGCAGGCTGGTCTCCCCGAGCTGCCTAGTCTTCCGACGACCGCGGCCGCGGAACTCCCTGCGAGTCCTCCAGGAAGGCCTGGATCTCCGACTCGCTGTAGCGGCGGTGGCCGCCCAGCGTGCGGATGGACCGGAGCTTGCCCTGCTGGGCCCACCGGGTCACGGTCTTCGGGTCCACCCGGAACAGCGCGGCGACCTCTGACGGCGTCAGGAGCCTGTCCTCGGTGCGATTGTCCTGTTTCATGACGGCAGTGTCCTTTCACGTGTGGGGACAACTTCGGTGACGGAAAGTGACACGAGGGCGTCATGCTGCTCGCATAACGTGTAGCTCGTTCTCATGGCCCCCCCGGGCTTTCCTGCTGGCGCGCCTGAATATGCATGGCTGCCCACGGAGCTGGCACGCGACGCGCCCGCGAGTATGTTGCATAAAGTAGACGCAGTGCCACGCACGGCGGTTTACGTGCGGAACGTGATACCGCTACTACTTTCCGCAATTTTTCCGGGCGGGGGGCCAGCCGGCCGCCTCTGCAGGCGCGGGCCGGCGCCGCCCGTCACGCCCCTCCGGCCGGCCGCCAGCCCCGCCGTCACGCCCTGCCAGCCGGGCGGCCGGCGCGGGTCGTGGCCGGCGCGATTGGTCCTAGCGCAGGTCGCCGGTGGTCAGCCCGGCAGGCGCCTCGGGCAGCGTGACCAGGCCCATCTCCGCGGCGCTGGCCAGCAGGGGATGGCGGGGCACCACGCGGAGCGTGTAGCCGAACGGCCCCGGGCGGCCCAGCTCGGCCTTGCCCACGAAGCGGGCCACGCCGTCGTCGGGCCCGTCTTCGACGGTGAGCGGGCTGACCGACGGGTTGAGGATCTCGTCCGCGTCACCGACCCGGCCGTAGACGACCTCGACGCTCACATCGTCGGGGGACAGCCCGCCGAGGCCCACCGTGGCCCGCACCACCAGGCTGCCGCCGGGACCCTGGTCGCCGTCCTCGCCCTCCACGTGCTCGATGCGGACTCCGCCCCAGGACCGGATGATCCGGCGCTTCCAGGCGGCCAGCTCCCGGGCCGCCGCGAACGGTTCCGTGCGGCTCATGGCGCCAGATCCCGAACCGGGCACCCCGTCGGTGAGCGCGCGGGAGGCCAGCGCCGCGGGGATGTACAGCTCCTCGACGTACTCGCGGACCATCCGGGAGGCCTGGACCCGGGGGCCCAGGGCCCGCAGCGTGTGCCCGACCATCTCCAGCCAGCGGCGGGGCAGCCCATCGGCCCCGGTGTCGTAGAACCGGGGCGCCACCGTCTGGCTGAGCAGCTCGTAGAGCGCGTGGGACTCGAGCTCGTCGCGCCGCTCCGGGTCCTCCACGCCGTCCGCGGACGGGATCGCCCAGCCGTCGGCGCCGTCGTACCACTCGTCCCACCAGCCGTCCCGGACGGACAGGTTCAGGCCGCCGTTGAGCGCGGACTTCATGCCCGACGTGCCGCACGCCTCCAGCGGCCGCAGCGGGTTGTTCAGCCACACGTCGCAGCCCTGGACCAGGGCGCTGGCCATGGCCATGTCGTAATCGGGGAGGAACACGATGCGGTGCCGCACCCGCGGGTTGTCGGCGAACTGCACCATCTGCTGGATGAGCCGCTTGCCGCCGTCGTCGGCCGGGTGCGCCTTGCCCGCGATGACCAGCTGCACCGGCCGGTCCGGGTCGAGCAGCAGCGCGGTCAGCCGGGCCGGGTCGTGCAGCATCAGGGTGAGCCGCTTGTAGGAGGGCACCCGGCGAGCGAAGCCGATGGTCAGCACGCCCTCGTCGAGGACCTCGTCGGTCCAGCCCAGCTCCGCCTCGCTGGCCCCGCGCTGCTGCCACGAGGCCCGCAGCCGCTGCCGGGCCAGCGCCACCAGCCGGGACCGCAGCGCCCGGCGGATCTCCCAGAGCCGGGCCGGGGCGGTGTGCGCGACGCGCTCCCAGGCGTGGCCGTCCTCGGGCAGCTGCCGGGCCGCGGCCGAGTCCTCGGGGACCACGCTGGCCAGGTCCAGGACCTCCTGGGCGACCCAGGTGGGGGCGTGCACGCCGTTGGTGATCGAGCCGATCGGCACCTGGGCGGTGTCGAACCCGGGCCACAGGCCGGCGAACATCTCCCGGCTGACCTCGCCATGCAGCCGGCTGACCCCGTTCACTCGCTGGGCCAGCCGCATGCCCATCACGGCCATGTTGAACACGGCCGGGTCGCCGCCCGGGAACGTCTCCGCGCCCAGGGCCAGCACCCGGTCGGTGGGCAGCGCCGGGTCGGCGGCGGCCCCGCTGAAATGCCGTTCCAGCAGGTCGCGGCTGAACCGGTCGATCCCGGCAGGCACCGGGGTGTGCGTGGTGAACACGGTGCCGGCCCGGCACATCTCGATGGCTTCCTCAAAGCTGAGGCCCTGCTCGGCGTACTCGCGGATGCGTTCCACTCCGAGGAAGCCGGCGTGGCCCTCGTTGGTGTGGAAGACCTCCGGCTCGGCGTGCCCGGTGAGCGCGCAGAAGGCCCGGAGCGCGCGGACTCCTCCCACGCCCAGCAGCAGCTCCTGGCGCAGCCGGTGATCGCCGCCGCCGCCGTACAGCCGGTCGGTGACCTCCCGCAGCGGGGGCTCGTTCTCCTCCACGTACGAGTCGAGCAGCAGCAGCGGCACCCGGCCGACCTGGGCCACCCAGATCTGGGCGGCCAGCAGCTTGCCCTCGGCCAGCGCCACGCTGACCCGGACGGCGGTCCCGTCGGGGGCGCGGAGCAGGGTGAGCGGCAGCCCGTTCGGGTCGCCGGCCGGGTAGCGCTCCGTCTGCCAGCCCTCGGGTGACAGGGACTGGGTGAAGTACCCGTGCCGGTACAGCAGGCCCACGCCGATCAGCGGCACCCCCAGGTCGCTGCCGGCCTTGAGATGATCACCGGCCAGGATGCCCAGGCCGCCGGAGTACTGCGGCAGCGCCTGGGTGATCCCGTATTCCGGCGAGAAGTAGGCGATCGCGGCGGGCGGCCGGGCCGCCCCGCGGCCGCCGTCCGCGTGCAGCTGGTACCACCGCGGCTCGGACAGGTACTGGTCCAGGTCACGGGCCGCGTCGTCGAGCCGCCGCAGGAACGCCTGGTCGTGCCCCAGGCTCTCGAGCTGCGACGGCGGCACCTCGCCGAGCAGCGCGACCGGGTCGTGGCCGGACGCCTCCCACCCCGCCGGGTCGATCGCCGCGAACAGATCCCGGGTCTCGGCATGCCAGGACCAGCGGAGGTTCAGCGTGAGGTCACGCAGTGGGGCGAGCGATTCCGGCAGCGCGGCACGGACGGTAAAGCGGCGGATGGCTCTCACGGGCAGTGACCCTAACCGCCCGGAGTAGATGCCGCGAACCGGACGGGGTGAATTGGGGCCCGGGGGCAGGCGCGGGCCTCCCGGGGCCGAGCCGGGCGGTCCCCGGACGGCCGTGGTGAAAGCCCCGGGTACGCGCGGTCAACAGCAGGCAGGCCCCCTCGCACACAGTCGTCCAAAGTGGGTAGCTTCAAGGGGTGATAGGACGCATTCCCATCCTGGACGTCGAGCCCGTCCTGGAGTGCGGGCGCCGCCCCGCTAAGGCGGTAACTGGGGAAACCTTCGAGGTCAGCGCCACCGTGTTCCGGGAAGGGCACGAGGTGCTGGGCGCCGGCGTGGTGCTGCGCGGGCCCGGCGGGCAACGATCCCCGCTGGCTTACATGCACGAACTCGCCCCCGGTACCGACCGCCACGGCGCGGAGGTGACCGTCACGGCCGAGGGGCTCTGGCATTTCCAGGTCGAGGCGTGGGGTGATCCGATCGCGCACTGGCGGCATGATGCCGCGATCAAGGTGCCGCGCGGCCTGGAGACCGAGCTCATGCTGGCCGAGGGCGCGCTGCTGTTCGAGCGGGCGGCCCGGGGCGTGCAGGGTAGCGCCCGGCCGGGCCAGGCGGCCCAGGCCGGGGAGCGCTGGGCGAACGCCGCGCAGGCGGCGCAGGCCGCCCGGGCCGCGCGGGCCGCGCTGCGGGCGGTCGCGGCCCAGCTGCGGGACCGGGCGCTGCCGCCGTGGGACCGGCTCGCGGCCGCCTCGGACCCGGCCGTGCTGGCTGTCCTGGCCCAGTACCCGCTGCGTGACCTGGTCACCCGGTCGGCCCGGTACCCGGTGATCGTGCACCGGCAGCGCGCGCTGTACGGGGCGTGGTACGAGCTCTTCCCGCGCTCGGAGGGGGTCGAGGTCGACCCGATGGGCTACCGGGAGCCGCGCAGCGGCACGTTCCGCAGCGCCGCCCGGCGCCTGGACGCCGTCGCCGACATGGGTTTCGACGTGGTCTACCTGCCGCCCATCCACCCGATCGGCACCTCGGCCCGCAAGGGCGCCAACAACGTGCTGCAGGCCGGCCCGGGTGATCCGGGCTCACCGTGGGCCATCGGCGCCCCCGAGGGGGGCCATGACGCGGTTCATCCCGATCTGGGCACGCTCGCGGACTTCGACGCGTTCGTCCAGCGCACCGGCGAGCTGGGCATGGAGGTCGCGCTCGACCTGGCCCTGCAGACCTCGCCGGATCACCCCTGGGTGACCGGGCACCCGGAATGGTTCACCAAGCGGGCCGACGGCCGGATCGCGTACGCCGAGAACCCGCCCAAGAAGTACCAGGACATCTACCCGCTCAACTTCGACCATGACCCGGCCGGCATCTACGCGGAGGTGCTCCGGGTCGTCCGGCAGTGGATGGCGCACGGGGTGCGGATCTTCCGGGTGGACAACCCGCACACCAAGCCGCTGAGTTTCTGGGACCGGCTCCTCGCGGAGATCGCCCGGACCGACCCGGACGTGCTGTTCCTGGCGGAGGCGTTCACCCGGCCGGCCATGATGCGGGCGCTGGCCGAGATCGGGTTCCACCAGTCGTACACCTATTTCACCTGGCGTAACAGCTCGGCTGAGCTCAGCGATTACCTACGTGAGCTGTCTGGGCCCGCCGCGGCGTACATGCGGCCGAACTTCTTCGCCAACACGCCGGACATCCTGCATGAGTATCTGCAGCATGGCGGCCCCCCCGCGTTCAAGATCCGTGCCGTGCTGGCCTCGATGCTGTCCCCGTCGTGGGGCATCTACTCCGGGTACGAGCTGTGTGAGGGCACCCCGGTCCGGCCGGGCAGCGAGGAATACCTCGACTCGGAGAAGTACCAGTACCGCCCGCGGGACTGGGACGAGGCGCAGCAGGGCCCCGCCGGCATAGCGCCGTATATCGCCCGGCTCAACGCGATCCGGAAAGCACATCCCGCGTTGCACTGGTTGCGTAATCTACGCTTTCATCACGTTGACCAGCCGGAGCTGATCTGCTTCTCCAAACGTGACGCGCAGGAGGAGGACACGATCCTGGTCGTTGTGAACCTCGACCCGCACCAGCCTAGGGAGGCGACCGTCTGGCTTGACCTGCCTGCGCTTGGCCTGGAAAGCAACGCCGAGTTCGTCGCCACCGACGAGCTTTCCGGCCAGTCGTACCGGTGGGGGCGGGCCAATTACGTGCGCCTCGACCCGGGATACGAACCAGCTCACATCTTCCAGGTAAAGACATCCCCGTCGGCCTGAGCCTGAAAGATACCGATACACGCGCAGGAGCCCTCAGTGGTTACAGAGCCCGTGCCGGGGCGCCCCGACTCTCCTGGCCTCCCGCTCCCGGAGCACCTGCCCAGCTTTGCCACGCCTCCCGGTGAGCCGATCCCCGACTCGTTCTCGTTTGAGCGGCCCCGTGACCCGCAGTGGTACAAGCGGGCTGTTTTCTACGAAGTCCTGATCCGCGGGTTCCACGACTCCAATGGGGACGGCACCGGGGACCTGCGCGGCCTCACCTCGCGGCTGGACTATCTCCAGTGGCTGGGCGTGGACTGCATCTGGCTGCTGCCGATCTACGCCTCACCGCTGCGCGACGGCGGGTACGACATCTCGGATTTCACTTCCGTTTTGCCGGATTTTGGCAATATCGGGGATTTTGTGGAACTCGTCGATGGCGCGCATGAACGCGGCATGCGCGTCGTCGCCGACCTGGTGATGAATCACACCAGCGACGCGCACCCGTGGTTCCAGGCGTCCCGCACTGACCCGGAAGGGCCGTTCGGGGATTTCTATGTGTGGTCCGACACGGATGACCGGTTCCCGGAGGCGCGGGTCATCTTCGTCGATACCGAGCACTCGAACTGGACCTACGACTCGGTGCGCGGCCAGTACTACTGGCACCGATTCTTCGCCCACCAGCCCGACCTGAACTACGAGAACCCGAAGGTTCAGGACGCGATGCTGGAGGTGCTGCGGTTCTGGCTCGATCTCGGGATCGACGGCTTCCGGCTGGACGCCGTCCCCTACCTGTACGAGCGGGAGGGGACCAACTGCGAGAACCTCAAGGAGACGCACGAGTACCTCAAGCGGGTCCGGACCGAGGTGGACCGGCTGTACCCGGACCGGGTGCTGCTGGCTGAGGCGAACCAGTGGCCCGCCGACGTGGTGGAGTACTTCGGCGACGGGGAGGCGGGCGGGGACGAATGCCACATGGCGTTCCATTTCCCGCTGATGCCCCGGATCTTCATGGCGGTCCGCCGGGAACAGCGCTATCCCATCTCGGAGATCCTGGCCCAGACGCCGGCCATCCCGTCCAACTGCCAGTGGGGGATCTTCCTGCGCAACCACGACGAGCTGACGCTCGAGATGGTCACCGACGATGAGCGCGACTACATGTACGCGGAGTACGCCAAGGACCCGCGGATGAAGGCGAACATCGGGATCCGGCGGCGGCTGGCCCCGCTGCTCGACAACGACCGCAACCAGCTGGAGCTGTTCACCGCGCTGCTGCTGTCGCTGCCCGGCTCGCCGGTGCTGTACTACGGCGACGAGATCGGCATGGGCGACAACATCTGGCTCGGTGACCGCGATGGCGTCCGCACCCCGATGCAGTGGACCCCGGACCGCAACGCGGGCTTCTCCACCTGCGACCCGGGCCGGCTCTACCTGCCGATGCTGATGGACCCGATCTACGGTTACCAGGCGCTGAACGTGGAAGCGCAGCAGAAGAGCTCCGGGTCGTTCCTGCACTGGACCAAGCGGATGATCGAGATCCGCAAGCGCCACGCGGTCTTCGGCCTGGGCGGCTACGAGGAGCTGAGCTCCTCCAATCCGAGCGTGCTCGCGTTCGTGCGTGAGCACACGGAGGGTGACCGTTCGGGCGGGGGAGACAGCGCGGACCGTATACTGTGCGTCAATAATCTTTCCCGGTTTCCGCAGCCGGTCGAGCTGGACCTGAGACGGTTCAAGGGAGTAACCCCGGTCGAGTGCATGGGGGGCGTAACCTTCCCTCCGATCGGGGACCTGAGCTATCTGCTGACCCTTCCAGGACACGGTTTTTACTGGTTCCAGCTCCCCGAGCCCCGGGGGTGAGCACTCACGGTGACGGCGTGGGTTACCCCGGTAAGCCCGGATTAACCCGGGCCTGACCCGCCCGCTTTCGGTGCGGAATCTGGCGAGATGATGATCGCTGTGATGCTGCATGATCCCTGGGGACGGGGTAGACCGGAAATATGACATTTGAGGAAACGCTGGCGGAGTGGATGCCGAGTCAGCGCTGGTTCGCTGGCAAGGGCGCCAGGATCCTCGACCTGGCCATCGTGACCGACACCGAGCTGGTCGGCGGCGATCCGGGGCTGCATCACCTCATCGTCGCGGTCACGCAGGGGAGCACCATCGCCCAGGCCAGCACGGTGGACTCTTACCAGCTTTTCCTCGGCCTGCGCGAGGAGCTGCCCGACCACTTGCGGCACGTACTGATGGGGGTGGCTGACGACGGCCGGATCGCCTACGACGCGCTGCACGACCAGGAGCTGACCCGGCTGCTGCTGCAGGCCATCGCCGACGGCGGCCGGGCCGGCCCGCTGTGCTTCGCGCACGAGCCGGGTGCCGAGATCGACACCAGCCTGGACAGCCTGGTGCTGACCGGCGAGCAGAGCAACACCAGCATGATGTTCGGTGAGGCCACCATCCTCAAGGTGTTCCGCCGGCCCTCCCCCGGCCCCAACCCCGACCTGGAGGTGCCGCGGGCGCTGGCCATGCGCGGCTCCACGCACGTGGCCGAGCCGCTGGGCTGGATCGAGTCCCGGCTGGACGGGTCCCCGGTCATCCTGGGCATCCTGTCCCGGTACCTGCGCGCCGCGTCCGACGGCTGGTCGCTCGCCGCGACCAGCGTGCGGGACCTGTACGCCGCGGAGGGCCGGATCCACGCGGCCGAGGCCGGCGGCGACTTTGCCGGCGAGGCCCGCCGGCTCGGCGAGGCCACCGCCGAGGTGCACCGCGACCTGGCCCGGGCCTTCGGCACTGACGAGCTGCCGCCCGAGGCGATCAGCGCGCTGGCCGACGAGATGTTCGCCCGGCTCGACGTGGCCCTGGTCACCGTGCCGGAGCTGGGCCGCCACGCCGACCTGCTCGGCTCGGCGTTCGCCGACCTGGCCAAGCTGGACACCCCGCTGAGCGTCCAGCGGGTGCACGGCGACTACCACCTGGGCCAGGTCATGCGGACCCAGACCGGCTGGGTCCTGCTCGACTTCGAGGGTGAGCCCGGCCACCCCGCTGGCCCAGCGCCGCGCGCTGTCCACCGCCCTGCGTGACGTGGCCGGCATGATGCGGTCGTTCGACTACGCGGCCCGCCACCAGCTGGTGGCCCGCCCCGACGGGGACCGGCTGCACGCCTCGGCCCTCGAGTGGGTCCACCGCAACTCCGACGCGTTCTGCGCCGGGTACGCTGCCGCCGGGGGAATCGATCCGGGCACGCACGCCATCCTGCTGCGCGCCCTCGTCCTGGATAAGGCGGTCTACGAGGTGATGTACGAGGCGCGGAACCGGCCCGGCTGGCTGTCCATCCCGCTGGGTTCGATCGCTGATTCATGAATATGGTCAGCGAGCAGAACCAGGCCGGGATCAGCCTGGGCGAAATAGACCGCGTGGTCGCGGGGACCCACCACGACCCGCACTCCATTCTCGGCGCTCACCCCGGCCCGGACGGGGTCATCGTGCGGGTGCTGCGCCCGCTGGCCAAGTCGGTGACGATCGTGCTGCCCGGCGGGCAGCGGTTCCCGGCCGAGCACGTGCACGAGGGCCTGTTCGCGGCCGTGCTCCCGGTCGGCGGCAAGCCTGACTACCGGGTCGCGGTCACCTACCCCGACGGCGACGGCGGCACCCTGCCCGAGACCGTCGCCGACGACCCGTACCGGTTCCTGCCCAGCCTGGGCGAGGTGGACCTGCACCTCATCGGCGAGGGCCGCCACGAGAACCTCTGGGAGGTCCTCGGCGCGCACGTGAAGCAGTACGGCGACGTGACCGGGACGGCGTTCGCGGTCTGGGCGCCCAACGCCCGCGGCGTGCGGGTCATCGGTGACTTCAACCACTGGGACGGCCGCGGGCACCCGATGCGGTCCCTGGGCGGCGCGGGCGTCTGGGAGCTGTTCCTGCCCGACGTCGGCGACGGAACCCGGTACAAGTTCGACGTGTGCGGCCCGGACGGCCAGTGGCGCCGCAAAGCCGACCCCATGGCCAACCTGGCCGAACGGCCGCCCGCGACCGCGTCGGTCATCTACACCTCGCGGTATGAGTGGAACGACGCCGGGTGGCTGGCGGCCCGGTCCCGCGGCCAGCAGGTCCGCGAGCCGGTCAGCGTGTACGAGGTGCACCTGGGCTCGTGGCGGCCCGGCCTGTCCTACGTCCAGCTCGCCGACGAGCTGACCGAGTACGTGTCCGGCCTGGGCTTCACCCACGTGGAGTTCCTGCCGGTGGCCGAGCACCCGTTCGGCGGGTCCTGGGGTTACCAGGTCACCTCCTACTTCGCGCCCACGGCCCGGTTCGGCAGCCCCGACGAGTTCCGCTACCTGGTCAACCGGCTGCACCAGGCCGGGATCGGCGTGATCCTCGACTGGGTGCCCGCGCATTTCCCGCGCGACGAGTGGGCGCTGGCCCGGTTCGATGGCACCCCGCTGTACGAGCACCCGGACCCGCGCCGCGGCGAGCACCCCGACTGGGGCACGCTCATCTTCGACTACGGCCGGAACGAGGTCCGCAACTTCCTCGTGGCCAATGCCCTGTACTGGCTGGAGGAGTTCCATACCGACGGGCTGCGGGTGGACGCGGTGGCGTCCATGCTGTACCTGGACTACTCGCGGAAGGCGGGCGAGTGGGCCCCGAACGCCCAGGGCGGCCGGGAGAACACCGACGCGGTCGCGCTGCTGCAGGAGGTCAACTCGACCTGCTACCGGCGGGTCCCCGGGGTCATGATGATCGCCGAGGAATCCACCGCCTGGCCGGGCGTGACCCGGCCAGTGCACCTGGGCGGCCTGGGCTTCGGCTTCAAGTGGAACCTGGGCTGGATGCACGACACGCTCAGCTACATGTCGCTGGACCCCGTGTACCGGCAGTTCCACCACAACGAGATCACGTTCTCGCTCATGTACGCGTTCAGCGAGAACTTCGTGCTGCCGATGTCGCACGACGAGGTCGTGCACGGCAAGGGATCCCTGCTCGGCAAGATGCCCGGCGACGAGTGGAACCGCTTCGCCGGGCTGCGCGCCCTGCTGGCCTACATGTGGGCGCACCCGGGCAAGCAGCTGCTGTTCATGGGCTCGGAGTTCGGCCAGGGCAACGAGTGGTCCGCCGAGCGCGGCCTGGACTGGTGGATGCTCGACTACCCGGGCCACGCCGGGGTCCGCAAGCTGGTCGGCGACCTGAACCGCGCCTACCGCGGCTCCCCCTCCATGTGGGCCCTGGACAACTCACCGTCCGGATTCAGCTGGATCGACGCGAACGACGCGGCCGGAAACGTGCTGTCATTCCTCCGGCTGGCCGGGCCGGATGACGATCCGGGCGGACCGCGGGTCATGGCCTGCGTGGCGAACTTCTCCGGCGGGCCGCACGAGCAGTACCGGCTCGGGCTGCCGCACGCCGGCCGCTGGCGGGAACTGGTCAACACCGACGCCGCCGACTACGGCGGCAGCGGCGTGGGCAATCTGGGCGTGATCGAGGCCGTCCCCGAGCCGTGGCACGGGCAGCCCGCATCCGCCGTGCTCACCCTGCCCCCACTCGGCGTCCTCTGGCTCGCCCCGGAGTAAGAGCCCAAAAACCAAAATTCTCCGCAACGAAGACCAGCCGGGGCCAGTCAGCCCGGGACGGCGCGGAGAATCAGCGGCTGAAACCCTTCCCGCCCTACCCGGCCGGGCCCGGGGCGGAAGATCAGCGGCCAAAGCCCCCGTCCCGCCCCGACCGGCCGGGGCCGGGTCGGGGGATCAGCTGGGTCCGGTTTTCGTTGCGGCGAATTTGAATGGGGGTCTTAGTCGTACGCGCTGAGGCCGAGCTTGACGGCCAGCGCGATCCCGCCCAGGCCAATGACCACGCGAAGCACCTGGGCCGGCATGTAGCGGACCAGCACCGGGCCGATCCGGCCGCCGATGAGGAAGCCCGCCGCCAGCGGCAGCACCGCGGCCCAGCGCACCGGGCCGAACAGCGCGAACGCCACGGCCGCGACCGCGTTGGCCAGCCCCGAGACCACGTTCTTCAGCGCGTTCGTCCGGGCCAGCGGCTCGGTGAGCATCGTGGTCAGCACGACCAGCAGCAGGATCCCGCCGGCCGCGCCGAAGTAGCCGACGTAGATGGCCACGCAGAACAGCGCGGCGATCAGGAACGGGTTGCGTTCCCGGTCGGCGTGCCCGGTTCCGGTTTTCGGGCGGGCCGCCTGGAGCAGGAGCAGCAGCGAGGCCGCCCCGATCAGGACCGGCGCCGCGGCCTCGAAGGTCCGGGCCGGGGTGATCAGCAGCAGGGCCGCCCCGGCCGCGCCGCCCAGCGCGGTGACCAGGCCCAGCCGCCGGATCCGGGCGCCCTGGCCGGCCAGTTCCGGGCGTGAGCCCGCGGCGGCGCCCGCCCCGGTGAACAGGAGCGACACCGTGTTGGTCACGTTGGCCGACAGCGGCGGCAGGCCGAGGGCCAGCAGCACCGGGTAGGACACCACGGACGCGAGACTCGCGACGGTGCTGACGATGCCCGCGACTATGCCGGTGACCAGCAGCAGGAGCAGGTCGGCGACGCTCACTTCTCGACCAAAGCACACTCCGCGGGGTCAGGGGCCGTGACGTCGCCCACACCCCGGCGCCCGGGGACGGTCGGAAGGCGTTCACGGAGGGTAATGATGGTGTATGAGCAACGTGCTTCCGGTGCCGCCGCCCGCCGCGGTACGCACGGCGTACCACGAGGAACTGAACGAGGGCCAGCGCAGCGCCCTGCTCAGCTGGCTGGCGTTCAGCGGCACGTTCGCGGTCACCCGGGGCGTCACCTACAGCATCCGGGCGGGGCGGGGGCCGTTCCGCAACCTCAGCGCGGGCGGCGCGCACCTGCACCACTACCTGTGGGGCATCGGGATGCTGGCCGGGATCGGCGCGGTCGCGGTGCGCGGCGAGGACCGGCACCGGCGGCATCCGGCCGTGGCGGTCAGCTACGGGGCGGCCCTGGCCCTCATCGTGGACGAGTTCGCGCTGCTGCTGGACCTCAAGGACGTGTACTGGGCGCGGCAGGGCCGGATCTCGGTCGACCTGGGCGTGGGCGGCTCGGCCGTGGCCGGATCCTACCTCGCGGCCCGGCCGGTGCTGCGGAGGCTGGCCCATGACCGGGCGGGCCCCGGGGCCGCTGGCCGCGCCGGGGACCCCAGCCCGACATCGGCCCCGGCGGCCCAGTAAGCCTCACAATCACAGAGAACCCCGACAGTCACAGGAATCCTGGAGATCACAGGGAACCCGGCGTCACAGGGAACCTGGCGGTCACACCAGTCCCAGGAGCCACCGGGGGCCGGTCACGGCCGCGCCCGCATCGGTGACCCGGCGGCGCAACTCCCGGTCGGCGGTGACGACCAGCCGCCGGCCGGCGGTGGTGGCGGCCAGCTCGGCGATGGTGTCGTCGCCGGAGCCGGGCGCGGCCACGACGCGGACCCCGCCGGTCTCCCGGAGCGCGGGCACCGCCGCCCGGGCCTGCCCCTCCACCACCAGCACGTACTCGGGGAACCAGCGGTCGAGGCCGTTGGCGCCCAGCTCCGCGGGCAGCGCGGCGACGCCCCGCCCGGCGAGAGCGGCGAGCTCCCCGTACAGCCGGGCCGCCGCGCCAGCCCGGTCCCGCCACCAGCCGTCGGCCCGGGAGCCCATCACGTTGGCGCCGTCCACGATCACGGTCACCGGGCCCATGGCCTCGCGGATGACGGGCCAGGTCTCGGCGAACCCCGGGTGCAGCGGCAGCGACTCGACCCGGTCCGCGGGCACCCAGGCCACCTCGGGCGCCTCGCGGCTGGCCGGGTAGACCGTGAACTCGCCGTCTGTGTCGGCGAGCAGCGTCTGGTAGGACCAGCCGCCGTGATCGTCGTCGATCAGGCCGTGGATCCGCACCGACTCCGGCGGTACCCCGCATTCCTCGGCCGCCTCGCGCAGCGCGGCCCCGGCCACGCTCTCGTGGCTGTCCCGGGCGCCGCCGGGCGGCCCCCAGGTGTCCGGGTGCTGGGTCCAGCTGGCCCGGTGGATCAGCAGCACGCTGGGCTGGCCGTCCGGTCCGCTGGCGCTGGCCAGAAGCCCGGCCGCCCCGTATTTCCCCCAGTGGCGGTGGCCCTGGGCACACACCACCCAGCCATTGCCGTCACCATCGGCCATTGACGTCCCTTCCGGCCATCCCGACCGACGATAGCGCAGGCCATCCGGCCTGATCCGGGCAGGCTGCGGCGGCCGTACCGCCCAGGTCACGGGCCGGCCCCCGGCCGGGACGCCAGCCGCGGCGGCCGCGCCACCCAGGTCACGGGGCCGCCCCCGGACTCGGGAAGCCGGCCCCGCCGGGCGGTCGCGGGGGCGGCCCCGGGCCCGGGACGCCGGGCCGGGGCGCGCCGGCCGGCTCCCCGCCGTGACGCCGGCCGGGACGCCCGGGCGGAAACCGCACCGTAAGCTGCTGGCATGGTGAGTTCGATGCTGACCGACCGGATCTCCAGGTTCCGACAGCGCCGGACGGCGCCGCTGATCCTCGAGCTGGACCTGACCGAGGGGATCGCGGAGGAACCCCCGTCGGACCCGCTCTCCGCGCTGACCACGATGCGCCGGGCCCGCCTGGCGGACGTGCTGGACGGGCTGCGCCGGGCCAGGTCCGACGACCGGGTCAGGGCGCTGGTGGTGAAGGTCGGCGGCCGGCCGATCGGGCTCGCCCAGGTGCAGGAGCTGCACACCGCGATCCGCGAGTTCGGCGGCTCGGGCAAGCTCACCGTGGCCTGGGCGGAGACGTTCGGTGATTTCAGCCCGGGCAACGTGCCGTACTACCTGGCCACCGCGTTCGACCGTATCTACCTGCAGCCGTCCGGGGATCTCGGGCTGACCGGGATCGCGGTGCAGAACTGGTTCTACCGCGGCACGCTGGACAAGCTGGGCGTGGAAGTCCAGGTCGGCGCCCGGGGCGAGTACAAGAGCGCGGCCGAGCGGCTGACCGAGCACGGGTTCTCCCAGCCGGCCCGCGAAGCGCTTCAGCGGGTGGCCGCCTCGATCGTGGAGCAGCTGACCGGGGCGATCTCGCAGCGCCTGGAGATCACGCCGGCGGACGCCCGCGCGCTGATCGACCGCGGCCCGTTCGTGGCGGGCGAGGCGCTGGACGCGAGGCTGGTGGACGCGCTCGGGTACCGCGACGAGGTCTACGCGGCCGTCCGGGAGGAAGCGGGCCCGGATGCGTACCTGCTGTACCTGGGGCGCTACCAGCGGGCCCGGACGCTGGCCGAGCGGGCCAGGAAGCTGCCCGGGACGGGCGAGGACGCCGTCGCGCTGATCTACGCGAGCGGGCCGATCCGGCGCGGCCGCACCACCCGCAGCCCGATGGGCGGCAGCTCGATGGGCTCGGACACGATGAGCGGGGCGCTGCGCGGCGCAGTAGCCGACCGCCGGGTCAAGGGGATCGTGCTCCGGGTGAACAGCCCGGGCGGCTCATACGTGGCCTCCGACACGATCTGGCGTGAGGTGGTCCGGGCCCGTGAGGCGGGCAAGCCGGTCGTCGTGTCGATGGGCGAGGTGGCCGCGTCCGGCGGCTACTTCATCGCCATGGCCGCCGACACCATCGTGGCCCAGCCCGGCACGATCACCGGCTCCATCGGCGTGATCAGCGCTAAACCCGTGCTAGGGCAGGCCCTCGAGCGGGCCGGGGTGAACACGGACTCGGTGACCGAGGGCGCGCACGCGGACATGTTCACCACCTCGCGGCCGTACAGCGACGAGGAATGGGAAAAGATCAACAGCTGGCTGGACCGGATCTACGCCGACTTCACCGGCAAGGTGGCCGACGGGCGGGGGCTCACCCAGGCCCAGGTGCACGAGATCGCCCGGGGCCGGGTATGGACCGGCGCGGACGCGGCGGGCATCGGCCTGGTCGACCAGCTCGGCGGCCTGGACACCGCCATGGCCGTGGCCCGGCAGAAGGCCTCGCTCCCGGAGGCCGCGGCGGTGCGCCTGTTCCCGCGGGCCCATCCGCTGGACCGGCTCCGGCCGCCGGACTCCAGTGAGGCCCGGCCGGCCGCCGCCGCCGGGATCGGGGGCCTGTTCGCGGAGAGCTGGGGCCCGGTGTCCGCGCTGGCCGCCGCCGCGGGACTGTCCCCGCAGGGGCCGCTCATGCTGCCCGGCCGCTGGGTGATCCAGTGACCCATGATCCGGTGGCCCATGTTCCGGTGACACGTGGCCCAGTCACGCGGCCCAGCGGTGACCGCCACTGACTCCGGGGCCGGGCTGGCTGCCGCCCTGTCGGTCTTCGCCAGCGGCGTCACGCTGGTCACCGTGGCCGACGGCCGGGACGACGTCGGCACCACAGTCAGCGCGTTCTGCCCGGTGTCCCTGGACCCGCCGCTCGTGCTCGTCTCGCTGATCGCCGGCTCCTACCCGGCGGAACTGCTCGGCCGGGTTGACCGGTTCGCCGTGACGATCCTCGCCGCGGGCCAGCGGGCCCTGGCCGGCCGGTTCGCCGCCTCGGGGCGGCCCGGGGCGCGGCTCATGCTGGACGGCGTGCCGCACCGGCGTGGCCCGCTCTCGGGGGCCCTGATCCCGGACGGCGGGCTCGCCGCCCTGGAGTGCGAGGTCACCCAGAGCCTGGAGGGCGGCGACCACCTGCTCGTGATCGCGTCCGTGCCGCAGGTCGCCTACCTGGCCGAATCGGGCGAGCCGCTGATCCGGTTTGCGGGCCGCTACCTGGCCCCGGGCCGCGGTTAGCCCCCTGGCCCGCAGGCGCATGAGGCTCAACCCAGTTCCTGGCCGGGCTCCGCGCGCGCCATATGCTGAGCCCGGCTCACAGTTCGAGAGGCACAACCATGTCAGGCAACGAGTGGCGCGGCGCCGCATCCGACGCGGGCACGCCACCGGTCAAGATCGATACCAGCGTGGCGCACATCGCCCGGGTCCAGGACTACTGGCTGGGCGGCCGGGACAATTTCGCCGCCGACCGCGACGCGGGGGACGAGGCAGTGGCCACCTTCCCGGGCCTGGTCGCGTCGGTCCGCTCGACCCGGGCCTTCCTGGCCCGGACGGTGCGTTATCTGGCCGCCGAGGAGAGGATCCGGCAGTTCCTGGACATCGGCACCGGCATCCCCACCGCGGGCAGCACCCACGAGGTGGCCCAGGCGATCGCCCCTGACGCGCTGGTGCTCTACATGGACAACGATCCGGTGGTGTTCGCGCACGCCCGGGGGCTGCTGGCCAGCGGCCCGCACGGGAGCACCGCTTACCTCGACACCGACCTGCGCGACACCGGGACGGTGCTGGCCGAGGCGGCCCGGATGCTGGATCTCACCCAGCCGGTCGCGCTGGTCCTCATGTCGGTGCTGCAGTTCATCGCCGACGCGGAGGATCCCTGGAAGACCGTCACCACCCTGCTCGACGCGCTGGCGCCGGGCAGCTTCCTGGTCGTCTCCCATCCGGCCAACGACATCGAGGCGCGGGTCATGGCCGCCATGGCGGCCCGGCTCAACCAGCTGATGGCAGAGCAGGTCACCCTGCGCAGCCAGGCCGAGGTGGAGCGGTTCTTCCGCGGGCTGCGGCTCGTGCCGCCCGGGATCGTCCGGGTGCCCGAGTGGCGCCCGGACTCGGCCGAGGCGGCCGGCCGGGTGGGCACCATGTGGGGCGGCGTCGGCCAGAAGTGATCCCCGGGCGGTCCCCGTGATTCCTTGGCCGCCCGCGCTCCGCACGGAACGAGAGACCGTGCGTCCTGTGCACGGATCTGTGGACGAGTGGTGGACAGGCCCGGTAGCGCGGGGGAAAACAGCAGGCGCCCGGTGGATTGCCTGTGGACGGCCAAAGAATCTTCAAATAGCGGCCAGCGGACCCTTGTGCGCCTGGTCAGAGGGCAGTAGAACTGCTTTCACCACTGAAGACGGGCCAGCTGGGGGGAACCCCCGGACGCGGGCCGGGGCCGGGAAGCCGGCGTCGGCTGCGGGCACCAGTGATCGGTGGTGGGCCAGGCCGCATCAGGAAGCCGGGGGCTGGGCTGCTAGCCCTGCGGGCTGGCCAGTGCGGCCAGGTGACGCGAGGCCCCTCCATCTCATACATGGAGGGGCCTCGTCGTATTGTGCCCGACATAGACAGTCTTCCCGGGTGCGACACACCGGAACCGGGCCGAACACCCTCACGCGCGCGGCACGTTAGACCGGGGCACCATCCGCCGCGGCCGCGCTGGCCCAGCAGGCCGGCTGGACCCAGGGCCGCGTGATCCGCCGGGTTGAGGCCCTGCGCGCGGCGCATCCCCTCCCTTGATCACGGTCAATCCAGGGCGCTGTGTGGCAGAGATTGACCGTGATCAAGGACCGGGGCGGTTACGCGCTGGCCGCCCCGCCAGACCGCGCGGACCAGCGGGACCCCCGGCCGGTAGGCAAGGTAGGCGTGCGATGGGCCATCCAGCAGGATGAGGTCCGCGCGGGCGCCCACGCCCAGGTGGCCGACGTCGGTGCGGCGCAGCGCGCGGGCCCCGCCCGCGGTGGCCGCCCACACGGCCTCCTGCGTGGTCATCCGCATCTCCCGGACCGCGAGGGCCACGCACAGCGGCATGCTGGAGGTGAAGCAGGACCCCGGGTTGCAGTCGGTGGCCAGCGCGACCGTCACCCCGGCGGCCAGCAGGCGCCGCGCGTCGGGGTAGGGCTGCCGGGTAGAGAACTCGACCCCCGGCAGCAGCGTGGCCACGGTCCCGGATGAGGCCAGGGCGCCCACGTCCGCGCCGCTGAGGTAGGTGCAGTGGTCCGCGGAGGCCGCGTCCGCTGACACAGCGAGCTGGACGCCGGGACCGGGCCCGAGCTGGTTGGCGTGCACCCGGGGGAGGAGCCCGGCCGCGCGCCCCGCGGCCAGCACCGCGGCCGCCTCGTCCGCGTCGAACGCCCCGCGCTCGCAGAACACGTCCACCCAGCGGGCGTGCGGCGCGCACGCGCTCAGCATGGGGCCGCAGACCAGGTCCAGGTACCCGGCCCGGTCGCCCTCGTACTCGGGCGGCACCACGTGCGCCCCCAGGAACGTGACCTCCGGGGTGACCTCCGCGGCCAGCGCGACCGCGCGTGCCTCGTCCGGCACCGTGAGCCCGTAGCCGGACTTGCACTCCAGCGTGGTCGTGCCCTGGGCCAGCATCTCCCCGGTGAGCCGGGCCAGGATCGCGCGCAGCATCTCGTCCGGGGCGGCCCGGGTCGCCGCGACCGTGCTGCGGATCCCCCCGGCCTGGTATGGCCTCCCGGCCATCCGCGCCGCGAACTCCGCGCTGCGCTCACCGGCGAAGACCAGGTGCGCATGGGAGTCGACGAAGCCCGGCAGGACGGCCCCGCCTTCGCAGTCGATGGCGTCGTCCGCGGCCGGTGCCCGCTCGGCGGGGCCGGTCCAGGCCACCCGGCCCTCGTCGATGACCAGGGCCGCGCTGGCCAGCGCGGCGAACGATCCCGACGCCCGGCCCGGCTCATCGTCCGGGGCGGTGTTGGTGACCAGTTCGCCGACGTTCGTGATCAGCGTGCTCACGCGAGCTCACGCTACCGGGGTGCGGGGTCCCCCGGCGCTGGCCGGCCTCGAGTTAGCGCGGTCCGGTTTTGCGCGGGAGCGCGCCCTGTGCCGCGCGCCGCCGTTCCCCGCCGCCGCGGCCCGGGGCCCCGCCGGCACCTGCCGGGCCGCCGGGCCTGGGAATCCCGGGTGGGCGGGACGGTTTTCGTTGCGGAAATCTTGGATTTCAGGTCAGCTGACCTGGATGGAGCGCTTGGCCAGGCCGAGCCAGAACCCGTCGATCACGGTGCGGGCGCTGGCCACGTCGCCGTCGGACGCGCCGAGCGTCACGAACAGCGGGGCGAAGTGCTCCGTGCGGGGGTGGGCCTGGCGGGCGGCCGGCGCCTGGTGCTGGAAGTCCAGGAGTGCGTCCAGGTCGCCGCGGGCCAGCGTCTCCTGGCCCCAGTGGTCGAACTCGGCCATGACCGGCTGCACCCGGCCGTCGGGGCTGAGGGCGCGCAGGTTGTGGGTGAAGAAGCCGCTGCCCACGATGAGGACGCCCTCGTCGCGCAGGGGCTTGAGCTTGCGGCCGATCTCGTACAGGCCCGCCGGGTCCAGCGTGGGCATGGAGACCTGGAGCACCGGGACGTCCGCGTCCGGGTACATCTCGACCAGCGGGACGTAGGCGCCGTGGTCCAGGCCGCGGGCCGGGATGTCCTCGACCGGGGTGCCCGCCGCGCGGAGGAGCTTGCGGACGTCGGAGGCCAGTTCCGGGGCGCCCGGGGCCGGGTAGCGGACCTGGTAGTACCGGTCCTCGAAGCCCCAGAAGTCGTACGTGAGCGGCACCGTGGTGGTCGCGCCGAGCGCGAGCGGCGCCGCTTCCCAGTGCGCGGACACCATGAGCACGGACTTCGGCTTGGGGAGCTCGCGGGACCAGTCCGCGAGCTGGCGAGTCCACAGGGCGTCGTCGGCCAGCGGGGGCGCGCCGTGGCTGAGGTAGATCGCGGGCATGCGCTGCGGGCGGGCGGGGGCAGTGTCCCCGGCCGCTGAGGTTGCGGGGGCTGTCCCGGCGGGCGCCGGGCCGGGGGCCGCGTTCCCGGGCGCCATATCGCTGCTGGCCGTCATCGGTTCCTCCTGCGTGGTTCGTGCCATCGCCCGGATAACAGTTCAAATTTGAACCACATTCCCGCAGGCGTGCCTTGTCATTCGAATTCAAACGATACTCGGTAGGCTGGCGGGATGACAGACCGCGCCGATCTCCCGGTCGCCGGTGATCAGCCCGCCGAGCGCTGGCTCGACCCGGCGGAGATGAAGGCGTGGCTGGCCTTCCTGGAGGTCAGCCACCTGCTCGAGCGCGCCATCGAGCAGCAGCTGCGGCAGGACGCCGGGCTGTCGCACGCGCAGTACGAGATCCTGTCCCGGCTGGGCGCCGCGGACGGCGGGCGGCTGAGGATGAGCGAGCTCGCGGACGTGATCGTGGTATCCCGCAGCGGCCTGACCTACCAGATCACCCAGCTCGAGCAGGCCGGGCTGGTCCGCCGGGAGAAGTGCCCCTCGGACGAGCGCGGCATCCTGGCCATCCTGACCGCCGCGGGCCGGGACGCCCTTGACCGGGCGGCGCCCGGCCACCTGCGGGTGGTGCGCGAGAACCTCATCGACGCCCTCACCCCGGCCCAGCGCGAGGCCCTGGCCGGGGGCCTCACCGCCGCCCGGGCCCGCCTCCGCCCCTCCCCCTGACCCGGTCGTCCCGGCCCCCTGCCGTCGACGCTGGCGGCGTCCTCACGCCGGGATCCGGCCACATGTCCGCGGGGCCGGCGGGAAGGGGGGTGTGCGGGCCGGGGCTCACGCCAGGAGGGGGCGGAGGGCCTGGGTGAGGGTGTCGGGGACGTCGGGGACCAGCAGGTGGTGGCCGTTGCGGACCACGTCACGGCCGCTGGTCACCACGTCGGTCACGTCGGCCGCGGTGCCCGCGAAGATCACCGACTCCAGTGCGGTCGCCGGGGCCGCGCCAGCCAGCCGGGGGGTGTCCAGGCGGACCGTCACCAGATCGGCCAGGGCGCCCGGCACGATCTCCCCCGCCTCCGGCCAGCCCAGGCAGGTATGCCCGGCCACGGTGGCCGCCTCGGCCAGCGCGACGGCGCCGAACCGGCCGCGCCGCCCCGAGGCCAGCCGCTCGTCCAGTTCCACGCGGCGGGCCTCGTCCAGCAGGTCGATCACCGCGTGGCTGTCGCTGCCCACGGCGAGCGGGCTGCCCGCAGCGGCCAGCGACCCCGCCGGGCCGATGCCGTCGGCCAGGAAGGCCTCCGTGGTCGGGCACAGGCAGACGCACGTCCGGCTGCCCCCCAGCAGCTCGATGTCGTGGGGGGTGAGGTGGGTGGCGTGCACCATCGTGCTGCGCGGCCCCAGCGCCCCGGCCCCGTCCAGGACCCGCGCCGGCGTGGCCCCGTAGGCCGCCAGGCAGGCCTCGTTCTCCGCAGGCTGCTCGGACAGGTGCGCGTGCAGCGGCGCTCCCAGGCGGTGCGACCACTCGACGACCGGGTGCATCTGGTCGGGCGGCACCGCGCGCACCGAGTGGATGGCCACGCCGGCCCGGGCGTGCGGCGCGAGCATCCCGTGCTCGTCGGGACCGAGCGCGGCCAGCCGGTCCGCCCACCGGCCCGCGTTCGCGTCGCTGAACCGCTGCTGCACCGGCGACAGCGGCGTGGCCGTGCCGTCCGGGGCCAGCCCGCCCGTGAGGTAGCAGGTGTCCAGCAGGGTGATCCGCAGGCCCGCCTCGGCCGCGGCCTGGATGAGGGCGCGGCCCATCTCGTTGGGGTCCGGGTACGGCGACCCGCCCGGCCCGTGGTGCAGGTAGTGGAACTCCCCTACGCAGGTCACGCCGGCCAGCGCCATCTCCGAATAGACCGCCCGGGCCAGGGCCAGGTAGCTGTCCGGCGACAGCCGGGCGGCGACCTGGTACATCCGTTCCCGCCAGGTCCAGAATGTGCCCGGTCCCGCCTCGGTGACCCCGCGCAGCGCCCGGTGGAACGCGTGCGAGTGCGCGTTGGCCAGGCCGGGCAGGGTCAGACCAGGCCGCCGCTCGGTGCCCGGCGGCACCGCCTCAGGGGGCACGTCCGGGGTCACCGCCCGGAACACGCTGCCGCTCGCCTCGATCAGCACCCCGGACCGGACCTCGCCGCGGCCCAGCCAGGCCAGCTCGGCGTGCCAGCGGCGGATACCGGGGCGACCCGTCGCCCCGGGCCCGCCCGCTGCCCCGGGCCCGCCCGCTGCCCCGGGCCCGTCCGCTGCCCCGGGCCCGCCTGGTCCCGCGGGGCCGGTCATCAGCCGGCCAGGTCGCGCAGCACGGCCGCGAGCGCGGTCACCCCGGCCGCGCAGTCCGCGTCCTCGGCGTGCTCGGCTGGTGAGTGGGACACCCCCGTGGGGTTGCGGACGAACAGCATCCCGGTGGGCAGCCGGGCGGCCAGCACCCCGGCGTCGTGCCCGGCCCCGGTGGGCAGGCTGGGCGCCTCGATCCCCCGGGCGGCCAGCGCGGCCGCCAGCCGGGACGCCAGCGTGAGGTCGAACTCGACCTCGGGGCTGAACGACTCCTGGCGGGCTGTCATCTCCACCCGGTTCGCGTCGGACTCCTGCCCGGCCGCGGCCAGGATCTGGTCGACCATGGCCTCGAGCGTCGGGCCGTCCGGGGCGCGCACGTCCAGCCAGGCGCGCACCGCGGAGCACACCGCGTTGGCCGCGCCCGGCTCCGCGGTCACTTTGCCGATCGTGGCCCGGGCACCGCGTTCCACCGCGGCCTGGCGGGCGGCCAGCACGGTGGCCGCATAGGGGATCATCGGGTCGCGCCGGTCCGCCAGCGCGGCCGTGCCCGCGTGATCCGCCTGCCCGGCGAAGTCGAGCCGCCACCGGCCGTGCGGCCAGATCCCCTCGGCGATGCCCAGGGCAGCATCGAGGTCGGCGAGGGCCCGGCCCTGCTCGATGTGCAGCTCCACGTAGCAGCCGATCCGGCCGATCAGCTCCTCGTCGCGGCCGATCTGCCCGGGATCCTGCCCGGCCGCCTGCATCGCGCCGGCCAGCGTGATCCCGTCACCGTCGCGCAGTGCGCGGGCGTGCTCAGGGTCGATCGCGCCGGTCAGCAGGCGGCTGCCCAGGCAGGCGACTCCGAAGCGGGCCCCTTCTTCGTCGGTGAACGCGGCCACCGCGATCGGCCGGGCCGGGACGAACCCCTCGCCACGGAGCTCGTCGATGGCCGCGAACGCGGACACCACGCCCAGCGGCCCGTCGTACGGGCCGCCATCCGGCACCGAGTCCAGATGGCTTCCCGTGGCCACAGCTGTTCCCGTGGCCACGGGAGTCCCTATGGCCGTGGCTGTGTTGGCTGGAGTGGGCAACCCCCCGAAACCCCTCGGCGGGCGCGGGGATCCAGAGCCGGGGACATCCCACCAGGCCCAGAGGTTTCCGTTGCGGTCCTGGTTGGTGCGCAGCTGCCGGTCCCGGGCCGCGGCCCCGAACCAGGCCCGGCAGTCCAGGTCGGCCGGGGTCCAGGACAAGCGGCGGTACCCGCCGGTGCCCGGGTCGCGGCCGATGGGCAGCAGCGACTCCCAAAGGGGCCCGAACGCCGGGTGCGCGGGCGTATCCATCATGGCTGCATCGGGACGCGCACGCCCCGCTGCGCAGCCACCTCGGCGGCTTCCTCATACCCGGCGTCCACGTGCCGGACCACGCCCATCCCCGGGTCGTTGGTGAGCACCCGCTCGAGCTTCTCCCCGGCCAGCGGGGTACCGTCGGCCACGCACACCTGGCCCGCGTGGATGGAACGGCCGATGCCCACCCCGCCGCCATGGTGGATGCTCACCCAGGATGCCCCGGATGCCGTGTTGACCAGCGCGTTCAGCAGGGGCCAGTCGGCGATCGCGTCGGAGCCGTCGGCCATCCCCTCGGTCTCCCGGTAGGGCGAGGCCACCGACCCGCAGTCGAGGTGGTCGCGGCCGAGCACGATCGGGGCCTGGACGTCGCCCCGGGCGACCAGTTCGTTGAACCGGAGCCCGGCCAGGTGCCGCTCGCCGTACCCGAGCCAGCAGATCCGCGCGGGCAGGCCCTGGAAGTGCACCTTCTCCTGAGCCATACGGATCCACCGGGCCAGCGGCTCGTTGTCGGGGAACAGGTCGAGGATGGCCGCGTCGGTGGCGGCGATGTCGGCCGGATCGCCGGACAGCGCGGCCCACCGGAACGGCCCCCGGCCCTCGCAGAACAGCGGCCGGATGTAGGCGGGCACGAAGCCCGGGAAGTCGAAGGCCCGCTGGTAGCCGGCCAGCTGGGCCTCGCCGCGGATGGAGTTGCCGTAGTCGAAGACCTCCGCACCCGCATCCATGAACCCGACCATCGCCTCGACGTGCGCGGCCATCGACTGCCGGGCCCGCTCGGTGAAGCCGGCCGGGTCCTCGGCCCGCAGCGCGGCCATGTCCCCGAACGCCACGCGGCGGGGCAGGTAGGTCAGCGGGTCGTGCGCCGAGGTCTGGTCGGTGACCACGTCGACCGGCGCGCCCATGGCCAGCATGCGGGGAAGCAGCTCCGCCGCGTTCCCGAGCAGGCCGATGGACAGCGGCTGGCCCGCGTCCCGGGCCGCGGTGGCCCGGCGCAGCGCATCGTCGATGTCGTCCGCGGCCTCGTCCAGGTAGCCGAACTCGATCCGGCGGGCGATCCGCGACGGGTCGCAGTCGATGACGATCGCCACCCCGCCGTTCATGGTCACCGCGAGGGGCTGCGCGCCGCCCATGCCGCCCAGCCCGGCGGTCAGCGTGATCGTGCCGGCCAGCGACCCGCCGAACCGTTTCGCCGCCACGGCCGCGAACGTCTCGTACGTGCCCTGCAGGATGCCCTGGGTCCCGATGTAGATCCACGACCCGGCGGTCATCTGGCCGTACATGGTCAGGCCGAGCGACTCCAGGCGGCGGAATTCCTCCCAGGTGGCCCACTGCGGGACGAGGTTGGAGTTGGCGATGAGCACCCGCGGCGCCCACTCGTGGGTGCGCATCACCCCGACCGGCTTACCCGACTGGACCAGCAGGGTCTCGTCGCCCTGGAGGGCCTGCAGGCTGCGCACGATCGCGTCGTAGGCCGGCCAGCTGCGGGCCGCCCGGCCCGAGCCGCCGTAGACGATCAGCTGGTCAGGGTGTTCGGCCACCTCGGGATCCAGGTTGTTCATCAGCATCCGCATGGCCGCTTCCTGCGGCCAGCCCCGGCAGGATAGGGCGGTGCCGCGCGGGGCACGGACCGGGCGCGGGCCGGATGGGTCGGCGGCAGTCATCGCTGGCTCCTCGTCGGGACGGCAACCCGGCAGGTCGTGGGCCGGGTAGGTGGGCGGGCAGGTCAGGCGGCGCCGGTCGCCGCCCTGGTTCATCATCCCTGCTGACCCGCTAACGCCAAGCGCCGGGCGGGATCCACCGGTGAAGGTGAGTCCCGCCCGGCGCCATGAGCCGCGGACCGGCGCCGGCCGGATCAGCCCAGGCCGACCGCCTTCAGCCAGGCCGAGGCCACCGTCGAGTAGTTGGCGTGATCCAGGATTACCGCCTTGTCCATCTGGAGTAGGGCGTTCGTGGTCAGCCGCTGCGAAATCGAGTTCAGCGTGTTCGTAATCGTGGCGGTCATCGCCTTCTTGTAAACCAGCGGCGTCACGTTCTGGGCCGCGAACAGCGACTTGGGGTCGGACAGGGAGACGAGCTTGTCCGGGACGATCTGCGGCGTGGTGGTGAACACATCGGCCGCCTGCACCTTGCCGTCCTTAAGCGCGGCCAGAGTCACCGGGCCGGACACATCCAGCGGGGAGAACGACTTGAAGGTCAGCCCGTAGACGCTCTTCAGGCCGACCAGGCCCTCCTGGCGCGTCTTGAACTCCGGCGGGCCGCCGATGATCAAGTTCTTCGCGTAGGGCTTGAGATCCGAGATCGACGTAAGGTGGTCTTTCTTGGCCAGGGCCTGGGTCACCGTGACCGAGTCCTTGTCCTGGGCCGAGGAGGAGTTGAGAATCTCCACGGAACTGGGCAGCTTGGCCTTCAGATCGGAGTTCACCTGCTGAGTGGTCGTCGCGGTGCTCTTCGAGTCAACGGTACCGGCCAGCAGCGCCCCGTTGTACTCGGGCAGGATACTGATCGCGCCTTTTACCACCTGGGGGTAATAGACGTTTCGGGCTCCGATGTTGAATTTCGGGGTGACCTTCACGCCCTTGGCCTGCAGCGCGAGAACGTAGATTTCGGCGAGCAATTCGTTCTCGGGGAAGTTGGCTGAGCCGACGACGACCGTGCCCTTTGCCGCTTTAGGGGCCAGCGGGTTAGAGCTGCCGCCGCCGCTGGCGCTCCCGCCACTGCTGCCGCACGCGGCCAGCCCGAGGCCCGTCAGGACGGCCAAGCCGCCGATCGCACCCGCACGGAGATTTCTCCGGTGCCGGGGTGAGGCGATCGCCGCGAACCGCGATCTCGGAAACATGCTGTTTCCCTTCTTTTCCGATAGTTTTAGTACGCTATCATGAGGCGCGCCCTTGCTCGCGCAAACCCCTCGGCACGACGGCTCGCCGTACCCCGACAAAAAGCGCCTGAACGGCGAGGGCCAGCAGGACCACGAACAATGCCCCGCCCGCGACCTCCCCGTAATTGTTGACCGCGAGCCCGTCGATTATGTAACGGCCCAGCCCGCCCAGGCCGATATACGCGGCGATCGTCGCAGTGGCCACCACGAAGATCGCGCCGGTGCGGAGGCCAAGAACGATCAGCGGCATGGCCACCGGAACCTCGACCTTCCGGACCTGCTGCCAGGGTGTCATGCCCATGCCGCGGGCGGCGTCCCTGAGCTCCGGGTCCACCCCGGCCACGCCTTCGTAGACGTTGACCAGGATGGGCGGGATCCCCAGCACGACCAGCGGGATCAGCCAGGCCAGCACGGAGAAGCCGAGCCAGATGGTCAGCAGGACCAGCAGGGCGAGCGTGGGGATGGCCCGCCAGGCGTTGGCCACGTTGACGACCAGCAGCGCGCCCCGGCCGGTGTGCCCGATCAGGATGCCCAGCGGGATGGCGATCAGCGCCGCGACGAGCAGCGCCAGCGCGGTGTAACCGACCTGCTCGAGGATCCGGGCCGGGATGCCCCCCGAGCCGTGCCACTGCTGCGGCTGCTTCAGCCAGTTCCACGCGAAGCTGAAGAAGCTCATGCGGCCCCTCCCGGCAGCGCCGGGGCCGGCTGCCCGATCAGCACGTCCTGGACCTGGCGCCGGGCGCGGCGCGGCCGCCACGGGGTCAGCAGCCTGCGCAGCCCGACCAGGAGCAGGTCGCAGACCAGGGCCAGCGCGATGATGAGCCCCCCGCCTACGTAGATCTCGGTGGGGAAGTCGCGCTGGTACCCGTCCACGATGAGCTGGCCGAGACTGCTGACGCCGATCAGCTGACCCACGCTGGCCAGGCTGATGCTCGACACCATCGCGATCCGCAGCCCGGCGATCACGATGGGCACCGCGACCGGGAGTTCCACCTGCACCAGGCGGCGCAGCGGGCCGAACCCCATGGCCGTGGCGGCCTGGCGCACCGGATCCGGAACCGACCGCATCCCGTCCACCACGCTCGGCACCAGCACGCACAGCGAGAACAAGGTGAGCGGGATGACCACCGTGGTGTCCGTCAGCCCGGTGTACGGGATCAGCACGATGAACAGGGCCAGCGAGGGCAGCGCATACAGCACGCTGGTGGCGGACAGCACCGGGGGATACAGCCATCTCCACCGGGTGCAGGCGATGCCCAGCGGCAGCGCGATGACCAGCCCGACGAGCGCGGGCACAATGCCCAGATAGGCATTCTCCCAGGTGAGCGTGGGAACAGAATTCCAATCCATGGCTAGGTGGCCGCTTCCGTCGCCGGGCGGGCTGCTCCCTGGTCTGCGGCATGGATGGCGACCCGCAACCGGTCGTACGAGGTCACCCCGACCACCCGGCCGTCGTCGTCCACGCCGACCGCCTGGCCGGTGGGCGCCAGGACGGTCGCGTCCAGGGCCGCCCGCAGCGAGTCGGTGCGCACGTCGAACGTGTGGCCGTGTGGCTCCAGCGGGGCCTGCCCGGCCCGCGACCCACTGGGCAGCGCCTCAAGATCGCTGACCGCGGCCCAGCCGCGTGGGCGCTGCCCGGTGTCGGTGACCAGAACCCATTCCTCGCCGGCCTGCCGCGCCGCGTTGGCCGCCTCCGACGCGGACGCGTCCTCGCTCACCACGGCCCGGTCGTCCAGGCTGAGCCCGGAGGCGGCGAGGAACGACAGCCGGCGGATCCCGCGGTCGAAGCCGAGGAAGTTCTCCACGTACCCGTCGGCCGGCGCCCGGAGCAGCCGCTCGGGGGTGTCCAGCTGGGCGATCTTCCCGCCCGGCCGGAAGATGGCGACCAGGTCGCCCACCTTGATGGCCTCCTCGACGTCGTGGGTGACCAGCACCACGGTCTTGTGCAGCTCCGCCTGGAGCCTCAGCAGCTCATCTTGCAGGGTGGCCCGGACAATCGGGTCGACCGCGCTGAACGGCTCGTCCATCAGCAGCACCGGCGGATCGGCGGCGAGCGCCCGGGCCACCCCCACCCGCTGCTGCTGCCCGCCGGACAGCTGATACGGATACCGGCCGGCCAGGCTCTCGTCCAGGCCCACCAGCGCCATCAGCTCCCGGGCGCGGGCGCGGGCCTTGCCCTTGCCCCAGCCGATCAGCAGCGGCACGGTGCCGATGTTGTCCTCGATGGTCCGGTGCGGGAACAGACCCGCCTGCTGGATGACGTAGCCGATGCCCCGGCGCAGCGTGGACGGGTTGGACTCGTGGATGTCCCGGCCGTCCAGCAGGATCCGCCCGCTGGTCGGCTCGATCAGCCGGTTGATCATGCGCAGCGTGGTGGTCTTCCCGCACCCGCTGGGGCCGACCAGGACCATGGTCTGGCCGCCAGGCACCTCCAGGTCGAGACTGTCTACCGCGACAGTGCCCCCGGGGTACCGTTTTGTCACGCTCTCGAAGGTGATCAAGACGTGGCCTTCCGGTGTGCCCCGCCGAAGGATCGGGGACTTTCGCTGGTCAGTACCCGCGCCGTCGGAACGCATTCCGTCCCCGCGAGCAAGATCAGCGTATCCGCCCGGTAATCAGGCTGCCGCTACACACCGCGAAACCCCCGAACACGCGCCGAACTGCCGACAAAGGGCAACCAAACCGTGACCGGCCCGAGAACTATCGGATGACGGCCCGGCTGGACGCCAAGGCCACGGGCCAGGCCAGACTGCGGGGGGAGCTGGAATAATGGGGGCAGGTGCGGGGGTTGGAGCCCTGGCCGCGGGGAGGACGCTCAGGTCACGACAGGCGCACGGATGCGCCCCGGGCGAGCGCGCTGAGTAACGTCGCACGGGTCCACACGGGCACGCGGCCGACCCCCGAACTCCCTGAAACGCATACCTCCTGGGACCCCATCATGACTGTCGAGATCAACGAGCAGAACGAGGCTCACGGCCACGAGCACAAGGACGTGTCCGGTGGCTGGCTGCGCCCGGCCGTGTTCGGGGCCATGGACGGGCTGGTCACCAACGTCTCCCTGATCGCGGGCGTGGGCGCGGGGGTCGGCGTCTCCGGCGGGTCCCCGCACTTCATCGTGCTCACCGGCCTGGCCGGGCTGGCGGCCGGCGCGTTCTCGATGGCGACCGGCGAGTACGTGTCCGTCTCCTCCCAGAACGAGCTCATCCAGGCTGAGGTCCGCAAGGAGGCGCACGAGCTCGAGCACAACGCCGCCTCGGAGCAGATGGAACTGGCGGCCAGCTTCCGCAGCCAGGGGGTCGACGCCGACCTGGCCGACCAGGTCGCCGCCCAGATCTCGGCGAATCCCGAGCACGCCCTGGGCGTGCACGTCCGCGAGGAACTGGGCGTGGACCATCGTGACCTGCCCTCGCCGTACACTGCGGCCGGCGCGTCGCTGGTCACGTTCGCGATCGGCGCGCTGATCCCGCTGCTGCCCTACCTCCTGGGGCTCGACAACCTGGCCGTGGCGCTCGGCCTGGCCGCGGTGGCCGCGTTCGTGGGCGGCGGCCTGGTGGCCCGGCTCACCGACCGGCCGTTCCTGCGCGGCGCGCTGCGGCAGCTCGTCCTGGGCGCCGCCGCCGCCGGGATCACGTTCCTGATCGGCAGCGCGGTCGGCGCCGGCGTCTCCTGACCTGGCCTACCAGGCGCCCGGTCTGAGGCCCGGGCGCCGGCGGTTCACGAGGCGCCGGTTCACCAGGCGCCGGTTCACCAGGCGTCCGGCCCGAACGCGTCGTCCTCGTGCCCGCCCGGCCCGGACAGCAGCTTCAGGTCCGCCTCGACCATCATCGTGATCAGCTCGTCGAAGCCGACCTTGGGTTCCCAGCCGAGCCGCCCGGACGCCTTGGCCGGGTCCGCGCACAGCTGGTCCACCTCGGCCGGGCGGACGAACGCCGCGTCCACCGTGACGTGCTCGCGCCAGTCCAGCCCGGCCACGGCGAACGCCTGCCCCACCAGCTCCTCGACGGTGTGCGTCACCCCGGTGCCGACCACGTAGTCCTCAGGTTCGTCCTGGCCCAGCATCAGGTGCATGGCCCGGACGTAGTCCCCGGCGAACCCCCAGTCCCGGCGCGACCACAAGGTGCCCAGCCGCAGCTGCCGCTCGAGTCCCAGCTTGATCTTGGCCACGCCGAGGGACACCTTGCGGCTGACGAACTCCGCGCCCCGGCGCGGCGACTCGTGATTGAACAGGATCCCGGACACCGCGAACATCCCGTAGGACTCGCGGTAGTTCTGGGTCAGGTGGTGCCCGTAGGCCTTGGCCACCCCGTACGGGCTGCGCGGGTGAAACGGGGTCTCCTCGGTCTGCGGGCTCTCCCGGACCTGGCCGAACATCTCCGACGACGACGCCTGGTAGAAGCGGATCTGGCTGCCCCGCGGCGTGCGCGACGCGCTGATCCCGCTGCACACCCGGATCGCCTCCAGCACCCTGAGCACGCCGAGGCCGGTCACCTCGCCGGTCAGCTCGGCCTGCTGCCAGGACATGGGCACGTAAGAGATCGCGGCCAGGTTGTAGACCTCATCCGGCTGGACCTTCTCCACTGCGGCGATCAGGCTGCCCTGATCAAGCAGGTCGCCACGGACCAGGCGGATGTCGCCGAGCAGCTGGCGGACGCCGCGCACCCGGGGGTTGGACTGCCCGCGGACCAGCCCCCACACCTCATAACCCTGCGTCAGCAAGTATTCGGCCAGGTACGAGCCGTCCTGCCCGGTGATCCCGGTGATCAGTGCGCGCCTCGTCAGCGGAGCCTCCGTCCTGGCGAACCGGGCTCATCGGGGCCCGCGATCGGGCCATCTCCGCCCGTGTCCGGGCACACCGGCTCAGCTCGTGTCACCTCAGGGTACGTCGGCGCAGCTTACCGTCGTGGGCCCGGCACGTTCACGAGCCGTCGCGGACGCGCCCGTCCCGGCTCCCAGCCGGAGGCATACCCGATGGTAATGTTCGCTGCCTAACAGGCCAGGCGGGTCACGCCCTCCGGCAGCGGGCGGACCCCCGCAAGCCCGCCGGCAGCTCGCCAATACGGCACAAACCGGACAGCTAGCGGCTAACGAGAGGCGCGGACCTGCGCGATGAGCACCGCGAGTAGTACCGGGACGAGCGCGGATCGGCCGCTGCGCGTCGCGCTGCTGTCCTACCGCAGCAAGCCGCACTGCGGCGGCCAGGGCATCTACCTGCGTCACCTGTCCCGCGAGCTGGCCGCACTCGGGCACCACGTCGAGGTGTTCTCTGGCCAGCCCTACCCGGAGCTGGAACCGGGTCCGGTGCTCCGTGAGCTGCCCAGCCTGGACCTGTACGCCGACGACGACCCGTTCCGCACCCCGAAGCTGGCTGAGTACCGGGACTGGATTGACGTGCTCGAGTTCGGCGCCATGAAGACCGGCGCCTTCCCCGAGCCGCTCACGTTCAGCCTGCGGGCGCTGCGCGCGCTGCGCGCCCGGTCGGCCGACTTCGACCTGGTCCACGACAACCAGGTGCTGGCCTACGGACTGCTCGGCCTGGCCCGGCTCGGCCTGCCCCTGGTGACCAGCATCCACCACCCGATCAGCGTGGACCGGCGGATCGAGCTGGACTCCTCCCACGGCTGGGCCCGGGTCGGCAAGTGGCGCTGGTACTCGTTCGTCCGGATGCAGGGCCGGGTGGCCCGCCGGGTCGGCCCGGTGCTGACCGCGTCGCAGGCCTCCCGGGCCGACATCTGCCGGGACTTCCGGGTCGACCCGGACCACGTGCACGTCATCCCGCTCGGCGTGGACACCCGCCTGTTCCACCCCCGGGAGGCTCCCCGGATCCCCGGCCGGATCGTGGCCGTGGCCAGCGCCGACTCCCCGCTCAAGGGGGTGTCCACGCTGCTCCAGGCCTTCGCCAAGATCACCGTGGAACGCGAGGGCCAGCTCATCGTGGTCGGCAAGCCCGCCACCGGGGGGCCGACCGAGAAGCTGGTTAGCGACCTCGCCCTCGGCGACCGGGTCCGGTTCGTGCACGGAATCAGCGATACCGAACTTTCCCAGTTGTGCGCGAGCGCCGAGATCGCCGTGGTCCCCTCGCTCTATGAGGGGTTTTCGTTGCCTGCCGTTGAGCACATGGCCTCGGGGACGCCTCTTATTGCCAGCCGCAGCGGCGCGCTCCCCGAAGTCACGGGAGACGCCGCCGTCCTGGTGGAACCGGGGAACCCCGAGGCGCTCGCGGCCGCCCTGCGCGACCTGCTCGACTCCCCCGCCGAGCGCGCCCGGCTCGGCGCCGCGGCCTGGCAGCGGGTGCAGGAGCGGTTCGCCTGGCCCGCGGTGGCCCGGGCGACGGTGGAGCAGTACCGCGAGGCGATGGCGCGCTTCCCGGTCCGGCCCGGCGCCGCGCCTGGTCCCCTTTCTTTCCGCAACGAGGACCCGCCGTGCTGACCGTCGACTTCAGCCGGCTGCCGGTCGGGGCCGGTGACCGGGTGCTCGACCTGGGCTGTGGCGCGGGCCGGCACGCATTCGAGGCGCTGCGCCGCGGCGGGTCCGTGGTGGCCCTGGACGCGGACGCGGGCGAGTTGCGCGGGGTGGCCGACATGGTGGCCGCGATGGCGGCCGCGGGCGAGGTCCCGGCGGGGGCCGCCGCCCGGACCGTGCGCGGCGACGCGACCCGGATGCCGTTCCCGGACGGGGCGTTCGACCGGGTGATCGCGGCCGAGGTGCTCGAGCACATCCCGGACGACTGGCAGGCGCTGCGGGAGATCGCCCGGGTGCTCCGGCCGGCCGGGCAGATGGCGGTGACCGTGCCGGCGTGGCTCCCGGAGCGGATCTGCTGGCGTCTGTCCGACGACTACCACAACGTCCCGGGCGGCCACGTCCGCATCTACACCCGGGCCGAGATGGAGACGAAGCTGGCCCGGGCCGGGCTGCGGGTCGGCGGGCATCATCACGCGCACGGCCTGCACTCGCCGTACTGGTGGGTCAAGTGCGCGGTCGGGGTGCACGACGACGAGCACCCGCTGGCCCGCGCGTATCACCGGCTGCTGGTGTGGGACATCATGAAGAAGCCCGCCGCGACCCGGCTGGCCGAGCGGGCACTGAACCCGCTGATCGGCAAGAGCATCGTCATCTACGCGGACAAGCTTCCCGCGGACACCGGGGAACCGGGCGGGGCTGAGGGCGCCGTCCGCCCCGGTCACGCAGCTGAGCGGGCGCATGCCATCGCCTGACTTCCTGGCCGGCTCGGTGAGCGACGGCCACCCCCATGCCCCCGGCCCGGCCGCGACTGCGGACCGTTCCCGGACCGCTACGCCGCGCAGTTCCGGGGTCCCCGAAGTGCCCGGGATACTGACCGCGACCGAGGTCCTGGCCACCGCCGAGCACATCGCGGGCCGGCAGGAACCCGGCGGCGCGATCAGCTGGCCGGACGGGCACACCGACGCCTGGGACCACGTCGAGTGCGCGATGGCGCTGTCCGCGTGCGGGCTGTCCGGCCCGGCCCGGCGGGCCTACGACTGGCTACGCGACACCCAGCGGGCCGACGGGTCATGGCCGAAACGGACCGAGGCGGGGGTCGTGACCGACGCCGCGGCCGAGAGCAACCAGACCGCCTACGTCGCGGTCGGGACGTGGCACGAGTTCCAGCTCACCGGCGACACCAGGTTCGTGGCCGAGATGTGGCCGGTGGTGCGCCGCGCGATCAGGTTCGTGCTGGACCTGCAGGTCCCGCGGGGCGAGATCGTCTGGCAGCGGGCGGCGGACGGGACCCCGGCCCGCTACGCGCTGCTGACCGGGTGCTCGAGCACGTACCAGAGCCTGGTCTGCGCGGCGCGGCTGGCCCGGCTGGCCGGCGACCCGCAACCGCGCTGGGAGCAGGCCGCCCGGCGGCTCGGTCACGTGGTGGCCAGTCATCCCGGGGCGTTCGCGGACAAGAGCCGGTTCTCGATGGACTGGTACTACCCGGTGCTGGGCGGCCCGGTGCGCGGCCCGGCGGCCCGGGCCCGGCTGGCCGCCGGGTGGGACGAGTTCGTGGTCCCCGGGCTGGGCGTGCGATGCGTCGGCGACCAGCCGTGGGTCACCGGGGCGGAGACCTGCGAGCTGGTCATGGCGCTCGACGCGGTCGGGGACCGGGAACGCGCCCTGGCGGTGTTCGGGGAGGTCCAGCATCTGCGGGACCCCGGCGGAGGCTACTGGACCGGGTGGCAGTACGTGAACCAGGCGCACTTCCCGGCCGAGCGGAGCAGCTGGACCGCGGCGGCCATGATCCTCGCCGCGGACACCCTGTCCCGGACCACCCCGGCCTCCGGCCTGTTCCGCGACCTGCCCGCGGCGGGCGGCGGGGCCTGGGCCGCGGCAGCGGGTGGGGCCGGCGGGGCGGGGAACGGCGCGACGAATGGCGCGGAGCCCGGGACTGCCATCACCGACGACGTGGCGCCGTGCGGCTGCCCGCGACCTGCGTGATCTCCCGGACTCAGGCGGGGCCGGCGGTGATGCGTTCCAGGACCCGCAACGATCCGTAGACGGCGACCTCGGCGAACTCCCCGGACCCGAGGGCCTGCTGGTAGATCCGGTACGGGGCCTGGCCGCCGTCGGCCGGGTCGGGGAACACGTCGTGGATGGCCAGCGCACCGCCGCGGGTCACCCACGGCGACCAGTTCGCATAGTCGGCCTGGGCCGCGGCGTCGGTGTGCCCGCCGTCGATGAACAGCATCCCCAGCGGCGTCCGCCATAGCCGCGCGACCTGGGCCGACCGGCCTACCACCGCGATGACGTCTGGTTCCAGGCCGGCCTCGGCGAGCGTGGCGCGGAAGTGCGGCAGCGTGTCCATCCGCCCGGTGCGCTCGTCCACCAGCGTGGTGTCGTGGTACTCCCAGCCGGCCTGGTTCTCTTCCGAGCCGTGGTGATGGTCCACCGTGATCACCATCTGGTCCGCGTCCCGGGTAGCGGTGGCCAGGTAGATCGTGGACTTGCCGCAGTAGGTGCCGATCTCCAGCACCGGTCCGCGGGCGGCGTACGCGGCCGCGGTCCGGTAGAGGGCCAGGCCTTCCTCGGGGGGCATGAACCCCTTGGCCGCTTCGGCCGCCTGCCGCAGCCCGGCAGGCATCGGGGGCGCGTCCGGGACCGTGGCCATCCGTCCACCTTTCCTCCCGGCCGCCCGGGACCTGCTCGGCTGCGGTACTACCGTAAACGCGTACGGCGGCCAGTGTGGCCGGCCGGGACAGGCAGGCGAGGAGGCACCACGATGCGGGTGGCGGTTGACCGGGATCTGTGTGAGGCGAACGGCGTGTGCGCCGGCCTGGCCGCACAGGTCTTCGACCTGGACGACGAGGACTACCTGCACATCCTGATGGCCGAGGTGCCGCCCGGCCAGGCCGCCGCGGTCCGCAGCGCGGTCGTGTCCTGCCCGAAGCAGGCGCTCCGCCTGGAGGAGTGACAGGCCGGGCGGCCAGGGCGGCCTGAGCAGGGCGCCGGAGGGCGTCCCGGCGGTCAGGAGACGGCGGTCAGAGGACCCCGGCGGCCAGGGCCACGCCGACGGCCACGAGGATCGCGCCCCCGATCTGCTCACCGCGGCGGCCCGCCGCGGCGCCGATCCGGCCGCCGAGTTCCAGGCCGGCCAGGGACAGCACGACGCTCACCACCCCGATGACGATGGCCCCTTCCGCCACGCCCACGTGCATGGTGCCGAGCGCGAAGCCGGCGGCGAGGTTGTCCAGGCTGAGCGCCAGCGCGCTGATGATCAGCCGGCCCAGGCTGTCCGTGTGATGCGGCGGGCCCGGGTGGGCCGCGCCACCGGACGCGCCGCGATCGGCCGCGCCGCGGTCGGTCAGGCCGCGGTCGGATGAGCCGCGGTCGGCCACTGCGGGCTGGCGCCAGGCCTGGACCACGGTGACGAGACCGATGCCGATCAGCACGGCGGCACCGATCCAGCGGGACGCGTGACCGATGCTGCTGGCGAAGCCGGCGCCGAGGACGAGACCGACGATGGGCATGCCCGCCTCGAAGACCCCGAAGGTCAGTGCGACCCGGACCCGGGTCCGGGCGGTCACGCCGCCGAAGCCGATGCCGATCGCGGCCGCCAGGTTGGACAGGCCAACCGAGGCCGCGACCAGCAGGAGGGGGAGCACGGGCTCAGGCTAGCGCCGGGGACCGGACCCGGCCGGGTTAGAGCCCGGGCCGAGAACCGGACCGTAATCCGGGCTCCCGGCTAGCGTCCGGGCGGTAGTCGGGGTGCCGGGGGTTGCGTCCCGGGCGGTAGCCCGGGCGCCGGGGTCACGGCTCAGTGGCCGGGTTCCTGGAGTTCGACCCGGTTCCCGGCCGGGTCCGCGAGGAACGACTGGCGTCCGGTGCCGACCTTAACCGGATCGGTGACCGGGACCCCCAGGGCGCGGAGATCGGCCACAGCCGCGTCGAGGTCGCTCACCGCCAGCGCGAAGTGCTGGCCCAGCGACAGCGGCGCGTCCGCGTCGATGAGGTGGATCTGCTGGCCCCCGGCATCGAGCCAGGCCCCGTCGAAGCTGAAGTCGGGCCGGTCGGTCCGCTGGGTCAGGCCGAGCACGCGGGTGTAGAAGTCCAGCGCCGCCGGGACATCCCGGACGTTGAGGGAGACATGGTGCAGTCCGTCTGGTCGCATGGGCCCAGTTTCGCAGGCGGCGTCCCCGGCGGCCAGCCCTGGTCAGCCCGCAGCTGGGTCGGTGACGCGGCCGAGGAACAGCGGCAGCCCGGTCTGCGGGTCGGTGATCGCGAACAGGAACGGGCGGTCCACCACCATCTCCACCGGCGGCTCGGGGTCCATGATCCGCGCCGATGCCGTCATCACCAGGGCCGTGGCCGCGGCCGCTTCGGTGCCCTCTTCGTTCACGTTGACGTAGGCCTTGTGCACCACCTCGTCGATGCGCAGCCGCTGAGCGGCGGTGATGCCGCTGAAGTCCGCTTCCGGGCTGAACGCCAGCGGCATGCCGAGTGCGGCCAGCACGGGGCGCAGCCCGAAACCGCTCGTCACCCGGAAGCGCGGGAGGGCCAGGCTGACCTGCCGCGGCGCGAGCCCGGCCAGCAGGCCGCCGAGCGGGCCAGGGTAGACGGCGGTACCGGGACCGTGAGCGGCCGGGGCGCCGGTCCCCGGGCCGGCCGAGCCGTCCGGAAGGACGATCACCATGCCGAGCCGGGCGTCCGCGTAGGGCAGCTCCACCGCCTGGAAGCCGTCGCCACGCAGGTACCGCAGCCGGGCCTGGACCCGCATGGTGGGCACCGTGAGCTGGGTGCCCATGTCCGGGTGGAAGGGAGCATTCTGGGTGGCGCCGGGCCGGAACGGGTGCGCCCAGGCCGCTTTCAGGTACACCGCACTGGCCAGGACCAGGCGCGTGTCCGGGTCGATCACGCCGGGGCTGAGCAGGTCGCTGATCTTGCCCTCGGTCTGTTCCGCGATGAACTGGTTGATCTCCCGCCTGGCCTGGTCCGCGGCCCCGCGGAAGTCGGCGTCGCGCAGCGCCACGGCCGCCGCCGCGGCCAGGGCCGCGGTGAGACCGGGCTCGAGCGGCAGGCCCGACTGCAGCCACACGGTGTTCGGCGCGCGCAGGGTCAGCTCCCCGGCGGCCAGGTCACCCAGCAGCGCCGACCCGGCCCGCAGGCCCGGACCGGCGTCGTGCGGGCTGGGCAGGTGCAGGGCCGCGGCGACCTGGGCCGCCGTCTCGCCCCGGGCCCCGAGCAGCACCAGGCGCAGGGCGGTGGCGATGCTGGCCGGGGAGAAGACCAGGTTGCCCGCGGTGGGCAGCTGGCCGTACAGATCGGCTCCGAACACGCCGTCGCCGGACGCCACGGACGCGCCGTCGGCGGGCGCTCCGGTGCGGGGGATGCCGCCGCCTGGGGCGCTGCGGCCAGGTACCCGGCCCGGGGCGGCGCTGCCGGGGGTGCCGCCGCCAGGCACCGGGCTGCTAGGCAAGGCCCCGGCGCGCCAGGCGAGCCAGCGCCTCGCGCAGCACCTCCTCCTTCTTGCAGAAGGCGAACCGGACCTGGGACTGGCCCGCCTCGACGTTGTCGTAGAACACCGAGCTCGGGATGGCGACCACGCCCGCGCGGGCGGGCAGTTCCCGGCAGAACTCCATCCCGTCCGGCTCGCCCAGCGACCGCACGTCCGTGGTCACGAAGAAGGTGCCGGCCGGCCGGAACACCTCGAAGCCCACGTCGGCCAGGCCTGCGCAGAGCAGATCACGCTTGCCCCGCAGGTCGGCGCTGATCGACGCGAAGTAGCTGTCGGGCAGGGCGAGCGCCTGGGCCACCGCGTACTGGAACGGGCCGCCGGTGACATAGGTGAGGAACTGCTTGACGGTGCGGACCGCGGTCACCAGCTCCGGGGTGCCGGTGACCCAGCCGATCTTCCAGCCGGTGAACGAGAACGTCTTGGCCGCCGAGCTGATGGTCACGGTGCGCTCGCGCATGCCGGGCAGGGTGGCGATCGGGATGTGCTCGCCCTCGAAGACCAGGTGCTCGTAGACCTCGTCGGACACCACCAGCAGGTCGTGCTCGCAGGCCAGCGCGGCGATCCCGGCCAGCTCGGCCCGGGTGAACACCGCCCCGGTGGGGTTGTGCGGCGTGTTCAGCAGCAGCAGCCGGGTGCGGGGGGTGATGGCGGCCCGCAGCGCGTCCAGGTCGGGGCGGAACCCGGGCGGCCGCAGGGTGACCGGAACCCGGGTGGCACCCGCCATGGCCACGCAGGCGGCGTAGGAGTCGTAGTAGGGCTCGAAAGCGATAGCTTCGTCGCCCGGTTCGAGGAGCGCGATCAGCGCGGCGGCGATGGCCTCGGTGGCGCCCGCGGTGACCAGCACCTCACGGTCCGGGTCGACGTCCACGCCGTAGAAACGCTTCTGGTGGCCGGCGACTGCGTGCCGCAGCTCGGGAATGCCCGGGCCCGGGGGGTACTGGTTTCCCCGGCCTTCCAGGATCGCCGCCGCGGCCGCAGCGGCGATCTCGGCCGGGCCGTCGGTGTCCGGGAAGCCCTGGCCGAGGTTGACCGACCCGGTCGTCAGGGCCAGCGCCGACATCTCGGCGAAGATCGTCGTGCCCATGCCCGTGAGCCTGCGGTTCAGCAATGGTCGGTCCACACCGCCATCAGATCACACCCTCACGGCCGGCCTGCCCTGGCCAGCCGGCCCCTGCTGCGCCCCGTTCCGGTGGTTTACGCTGCGCACATGCGGATGCGGATTGCGCTCGGCCAGCTGCCGGTCAGCCCGGACCCGGCGGTGAACCTCACCCGGGTCCGCGCGGCGCTCGATGACGCGGCCCGCGGCGGCGCCAGCCTGGCCGTGTTCCCGGAGGCGACGCAGGCCCGGTTCGGCACGGATTTGCTGGCCGTGGCGGAGCCGCTGGACGGCCCGTTCGGGGCGGGACTGGCCGGGGCCGCCCGCGACGCGGGGGTGGCCCTGGTCGCGGGGGTGTTCGAGCCCGCTCCGGATGGCCGCGTCTACAACACCGCGGTCGGCTACGACGCGGCCGGGCGGCGGGTCGCGGCGTACCGCAAGATCCACTTGTTCGACTCGCTCGGCGAGACGGAGTCCAAGGTGGTCGCGCCGGGGTCCGCCCCGGTGCTCACCGACCTCGCCGGCCTCCGCGTGGGCATGCTGACTTGTTACGACATCCGGTTTCCCGAGCTGGCCCGCAGCCTCGTGGCCCAGGGCGCCGACCTGCTCGTGGTCCCGGCCGCCTGGGCCGCCGGGCTGTTCAAGGAGGAGCACTGGGTCACGCTGGTGCGCGCCCGGGCGATCGAGAACACGGTGTGGGTCGCCGCCGCGGGGCAGGTGCCCGACCCGGAGTCGCCCCGGACCCGCGCTCCGACCGGGATCGGCCGCAGCATGCTCGTCGACCCCATGGGCACGGTCCGGCTGGACCTGGGGCCGTTCCCGGGGGTCGCGGTCGGGGAAGTGGACACCGCGCTTACCGCGAGGATCCGGGACACGCTCCCATGCCTGGAACACCGTCGCGAGGACCTGTTCGGCCCGGCCGTCGGACACAGCAGCTAACCGGGCAGCTGCTAACCGCATGGCTGAGCGGCCAGCAGCCGGAGTGGCAGACCGGCCACTCCGGGGCGGCTACGAGGCCGCCAGCCGCGGCCCGTTGGTGTGCAGGACGGCGTTGCGCAGGGTTTCCCGCTCCTCGTCACTGACCCGCTCGACGAACCGCATCATCGTGATGTGCTCGTTGCCGCCGGAACGCAGCACCTCGGCCATCAGCCGGGCATCGTGCTCCTCCCGGGACTCCGAGGGCCAGTAACGCCAGGCGCGGCCGTGCTTCTCCCGGCACAGGACGCCCTTGCCGTACAAGATGTTCATGACCGTCATCACGGTCGTATAGGCGAGGGCGCGGTTGTAAGAGAGGCGCTCGCGGACCTCCCGCACTAAGTACGCCCGATCACCGGCCCATACGACGTCCATGATCGCGGACTCGAGCTCACCGAACTCGCGCACTTTCCGCCACCTCCTGATTACCCATGCTAGGCATGGGCCCGGTCCCGGCCCGCTCACGCGATCCGGCCTGGGGGAGGAAATCTTCCCTGCGTGCTGATTTAGTAGCCCGGAGCTACCGGACCTGGTCCGCACCGGCGGACAAACATGCACGAACCTCGTTCAGCCGGGGCGTTCCGGGCCGGCCGGGTGGACCACGCCCCCGCTTCCCGGGCCGCCCGCGTCCCGCCTGGCCGTATCCGTTATCACCACATCCGGGAGGGCCACGTCCAGCGCGGCCACGTCCGGAATGAGCGGGTCGCTGACCAGGCCAGCCTCCCCGCGGCGGTGCCGCCGGATCGTCCGGAACACCACCGCGGCGGACACCACGATCGCCAGCACGACCGCCACGCCGGTGCCGGCCGTGCACTCGATCGCCGCGTACGCGGAGCCACCCGCAGCCGGGCAGGCGGTATCCGGGGCCCCAGCTGATCCCGCCGAGCGCGCCTCTCCCAGAGTGGCCCGGCTCCGGTGAGAATCTCCCCGGTACTACCCGGGCGAGGTCCGGCCCTGGCCTCCCCAGCACAGCTGGCCTTGGCCTCGGCCGGAACCCGGCCTTGCCCTCTCCGGGAAACGCAGTGCGTTCGGGTGCGATGCTAGCCACTGGGCCTGTGCGGTTTGTGCCACCTCGCCCGTAGTCTGGCGGCGCCTCTACCGCCCGGCGACCAGGCCGGCCATCATCTGCTGACATTCGGACGCGATGGTGCCGCCGGCAGGAGGGAGGATGATGCCAGTTATTCCCGACACTGGCCCTGAAGTCCTGCCTTCGGGTGGCTTCGTCCGTCCGGCGAACGTATTCGCCACGCGGATCACAGGCGATGGATCGAGCGGGTACCTGGCAGAACCGGGGCGCTACCAGCTGTACGCCTCGCTGGCGGATCCCTGGGCGCATCGTGCGCTGATCGTGCGCGGGCTGCTCGGGCTGGAGCGGGTCATCGGGCTCAGCCTGGTGGACCCGATCCGGGACGAGCGCGGCTGGCGCTTCCCGGCCGCCACCGGAGGCGTGGACCCGGTCAGCGGCGCCCGGTTCGTCTCGGATCTCTACCTCACCACCGACCCGGGCTACCGGGGCCGGTTCACGGTTCCGTTCGTCTGGGACACCCGCAGCCAGCGCATCGTCGAGAACGACTTCCAGCAGATCACGGTCACGTTCGAGACCGAGTTCCGCGGTTACCACCGGCCCGGCTCGCCCGACCTGTACCCCGTGCCGCAGCGGGCCGAGATCGACGCGCTGAGCACGCTGATCTATCACGCGGTCAACAACGGCGTCTACAAGGCCGGGCTGGCCACCAGCCAGGCGGCCTACGAGGAGGCGTTCGACGCCCTGTTCAGCACGCTGAGCGCGCTGGAGGAACGGCTGACCCGGCGCAGGTTCCTGCTGGGCAGCAATATCACCGAGGCCGACGTACGGCTTTATCCCACATTGGCCCGTTTCGACGCCGTCTACCACACCCATTACAAGTGCAACCTGAACCGGCTGGTGGACTACCCGGGGCTGTGGGGGTACGCGCGGGACCTCTATCAGCTTCCGGGCTTCGGTGACACGACGGACTTCGATCAGATCAAGCGGCATTACTTCCAGACCCAGGACTGGATCAACCCGAGCCGCATCGTGCCCAAGGGACCGTATGTGAACTGGCTCTCACCGCATGACAGGGACCGCATGTCCGCGCGATCATGAGGATGAGGCCCGGCCCCAGGGCCCTGCCGCGGCGGTAGCCTGGGAGGCCGTGGAGTGACAGAAATACCAACATCGGAAGAGGGCGATGTCCGCCGTGTCTTCTGAGGCGCCGCAGTCCGCGGATCTCAGCGAAGCAACACCCAGCAGTCCGGCCGCCGGAGCGGGCGAGGGTGCACCGCACGAGCATTCTGGCGACGGCAGGGGGAGCAAGGACTTCGGGCCGAACGAATGGCTCGTGGACGAGCTCTACCAGCGTTACCTGGCTGACCCCGGTTCTGTCGACATGGCGTGGTGGAATTTCTTCGCCGATTACTCCCCGCCCGCCGGGAGCCGCGCCGCCGGGCAGCAGGGGCGGCCCGCCGCGCCCAGCCCGGCCGCAGCTGGCCCGGCCAACGGCTCCGGTTCGGACGCCCGCCGGGGCGGCGCGCCCGCTCAGGACAGCGCGCCCCCTCAGGACAGCGCGCCCCTTCAGGACGGCGGGCCGGCTTCCGCCGCTCCGGCCCAGGCCTCCCCGGCGAGCCAGGCCACCAGCTCCGCGCCGGCCGCGCCGCCTGAGGAGGTTCCGGCGCGCCCGGCCGGCCCCCCACCCCAGCCACGTCCCCGAGCCCGGGCCCGGCCCCCGCGGCGGACGCGCCGGTGGCCCGGCTCCGCGGCGCGGCCGCCCGGACTGCGGTCAACATGGCCGCGAGCCTGAGCGTCCCCACCGCGACCAGCGTCCGGTCCGTCCCCGCCAAGCTGCTGATCGACAACCGCATCGTCATCAACAACCACCTGGCCCGCGGCCGGGGCGGAAAGGTGTCGTTCACCCACCTGATCGGGTACGCGGTGGTGAAGGCGCTGGGTGCGGTCCCGGAGATGAACCACGCCTACACCGAAGCGGACGGCAAGCCCGCGATCGCCGAGCCGCCGCACATCAACCTGGGCCTGGCCATCGACGTGGCCGGCAAGGACGGGTCGCGCCAGCTCCTGGTGCCCGCGGTCAAGGCCGCGGAGGCGATGGACTTCCGCCAGTTCTGGATGGCCTACGAGGACGTGGTCCGCCGGGCCCGGGCCGGGAAGCTCACCGTGGACGACTACGCGGGCACCACGATCAGCCTGACCAACCCGGGCACGATAGGCACCGAGCACTCGGTGCCGCGGCTGATGGCGGGGCAGGGCTGCATCGTCGGGGTCGGGGCGATGGAGTACCCCGCCGCCTACCAGGGCGCGGCAGAGGAGACCATGACCCGGCTGGCCATCAGCAAGTCGGTCACCCTCACCTCCACGTACGACCACCGGATCATCCAGGGCGCGCAGTCCGGCGAGTTCCTGCGCCAGATCCACCAGCTGCTGCTGGGCGAGAACGGCTTCTGGGACGAGGTCTTCCAGGCGCTGACGATCCCCTACGAGCCGGTGCGCTGGGTACGGGACATCCCGGCCGGCCACGAGGACGACATCACCAAGTCGGCCCGGGTGCACGAGCTCATCCACGCTTACCGGGTCCGCGGTCACCTCATGGCCGACACCGACCCGCTGGAGTACAAGCAGCGCAAGCACCCCGATCTGGATATCAATCAGCACGGCCTGACCCTGTGGGACCTGGAGCGGGTGTTCGCCACCGGCGGGTTCGGCGGCAAGCCGCTGATGAAGCTCCGGGAGATCCTGGGCGTGCTGCGGGACTCCTACTGCCGCACGGTCGGCGTGGAGTACATGCACATCCAGAACCCTGACGAGCGGGCCTGGATCCAGGAGCGGGTCGAGCGGCCGCACGACCGGGCCGGGCACGACGAGCAGATGCAGATCCTGTCCCGGCTGAACGTGGCCGAGGCGTTCGAGATGTTCCTGCAGACCAAGTTCGTGGGCCAGCGCCGGTTCTCGCTGGAGGGCGCGGAGGCGCTGATCCCGCTGGTGGACGCGGTGCTCACCGAGGCCGCCCAAGCGTCGCTGGACGAGGCCGTGATGGGCATGGCGCACCGGGGCCGGCTCAACGTGCTGGCCAACATCATCGGCAAGTCCTACGCACAGATCTTCCAGGAGTTCGAGGGCAACCTGGACCCGCGCAGCACGCACGGCTCGGGTGACGTGAAGTACCACCTGGGCGCGAGCGGCGTGTTCACCGCGAGCGACGGCGTCACGATCCCGACGTCCCTGGTGGCCAACCCGAGCCACCTCGAGGCGGTCAACCCCGTACTCGAGGGCGTGGTGCGGGCCAAGCAGGACGTTATCGACATGGGCGAGCCCGGCTTCACGGTGCTGCCCCTGCTGATCCACGGGGACGCCGCGTTCGCCGGCCAGGGTGTGGTCGCCGAGACGCTGAACCTGTCCCAGCTGCGGGGCTACCGCACCGGCGGAACCGTGCACATCGTGGTGAACAACCAGGTCGGCTTCACCACCGCACCCGCGGAGTCCCGCTCCAGCGTGTACTCCACGGACGTGGCGCGGATGATCCAGGCGCCGATCTTCCACGTCAACGGGGACGACCCCGAGGCGGTGGTCCGGGTCGGCCGGCTCGCTTTCGCCTACCGGCAGCAGTTCAGGAAAGACGTCGTCATCGACATGATCTGCTACCGGCGGCGCGGTCACAACGAGGCGGACAACCCCTCGTTCACCCAGCCGCTCATGTACGACCTGATCGACGCCAAGCGGTCCACCCGCAAGCTCTACACCGAGTCCCTGATCGGCCGGGGCGACATCACCATGGAGGAGGCCGAGCAGGCGCTGCGGGACTACCAGCAGCACCTGGAGCGGGCCTTCACCGAGACCCGGGAAGCGGCCAAGCGGCCGATGGACCCCGGCGCGGTGGTCAGGCGGGAGACCACCCCCGAGCCGATCGATCACCGGAGCGTCCACACCGCGATCTCGGAAGAGGCGATCAAGCGGATCGTGGACACCCAGCTCAACCTGCCGGAGGGCTTCACCCCGCACCCGCGGCTGCAGCCCCTGCTGGCCCGCCGGGCCACCATGGTCGAGCAGAACGCCATCGACTGGGCGACCGGGGAACTGCTGGCGTTCGGGTCGGTGCTGATGGACGGGTACCCGGTGCGCCTGGTCGGCCAGGACACCCGCCGGGGCACGTTCGGCCAGCGGCACGCGGTGCTGGTGGACCGGCACACCGGCGAGGAGTACACCCCGCTGCGCCAGTTCAACTCGGCCAGCGCGCGGTTCCACGCCTATGACTCACTGCTCTCGGAGTTCGCGGCCGTGGGCTTCGAGTACGGCTACTCGGTGGCCCGGCCCGAGGCACTGGTCTGCTGGGAAGCCCAGTTCGGCGACTTCGTCAACGGCGCGCAGACGATCATGGACGAGTTCATCAGCGCCGGGGAGCAGAAGTGGGGGCAGCAGTCCAGCGTGGTGCTGCTGCTGCCGCATGGCTACGAGGGACAGGGCCCGGATCACTCCTCGGCGCGCATCGAGCGTTTCCTCGGCCTGTGTGCCCAGGGCAACATGACCGTCGCGCTGCCGACCACCCCGGCCAACTACTTCCACCTGCTCCGCTGGCAGGCGCTGTCGCCACGGCGGGCCCCGCTGGTGGTGTTCACGCCGAAGTCGATGCTCCGGCTCAAGGAGGCGTCCTCGGCGCTGACGGACTTCGCCAGCGGCTCGTTCCTCCCGGTGATCAGCGATCCCCAGGACCCGGACCCGGCTGGTGTCCGCCGGGTGCTGCTGTGCTCGGGGAAGGTCTACTACGACCTGGCACACCGCCGCGCCGACGAGAACCGGACCGACACCGCGATTATCCGCGTCGAGCGGCTCTACCCGATCCCCGCCGAGGAACTGATCGCGGAGGTCGGCCGGTACCCGGGGGTTGAAGACATCACCTGGGTCCAGGAGGAGCCCGCCAACATGGGCGCCTGGCCGACCATGGCCCTGCATCTGCCCACGGTCCTCGGCCGCCCGATCGGCCGGATCTCGCTGCCGGACAGCGCCCCGCCCGCCGCGGGCTCGGCGACCGCGCATAAGGCCGAGCACCAGCATCTGGTCAACGAGGCTCTGCCGGGGGCCTAGGCGATGTACTTCACCGACCGTGGTATCGAGGAACTCCTCGACCGGCGCGCCGAGGACGAGGTCAGCCTGGGCTGGCTCGCGGAACGGCTGCGCGAGTTCGTCGACCTGTTCCCCGAGGCGGAGGGCACAGTGGAGCAGCTGGCCACCTGGCTGGCCCGCCTCGATGAGGACGACGCAGACTAGCCGGCGTCCGGCCTGAGCTGGCGGGCGCGGCGCCGGATCCGTGTCGCGAGTCGCGATACATCTTGACTTTCGGTCAACGCGATATATCGTATGAGAGCTGGGATGCCCGGGCCGCCGGGCCAGGGGGGAAGGATCGCGAGATGCCGCGCTGGACCGTTGACGCGCCTGCTACATACGACTTCGACCGGGTGGACACGCTGCGAGTCCGCGCCATCGGCGGCTCGGTGGCGGTCCTCAGCACCAGCGATCGTGCCTGCCTGGACATCGCGGGGGTAACGGGCCAGCCGCTGGTGGTGAGCCACTCCGACGGCACCCTCACGGTCAGCTATGAGGACCTGAGCTGGGATGGGCTGCTCGGCTGGCTGCGCCCGGACCGGACCTCCGCCACGATCACGATCACCGTGCCGAAGGATTGCCCCGTCCAGCTGGGCGTGGTCACCGCGAGCGCGATCGTGTCCGGGATCTCCGCGGCCACCTCGGTGAAGAGCGTGTCCGGGGCCATCACCCTGGACGGCGTGACCGGGGCGGTCGACGCGCGGACCGTGTCCGGCGACATCGAGGCCCAGGGGCTCGGCGGCACGATCGGATTCAACTCGGTGTCCGGCGACCTCACCCTGGCCGACGGCGCGGTGGACCGGCTGGACGCCAAGACCGTGAGCGGGCGGGTCACCGCGGATATCGAGCTCGATCAGGACGCCGCGCTGCGGGTGGCCACCGTGTCCGGGCCGGTCGCGATCCGGCTGCCCGCCGACGCCAGCGCCCGGGTGGACCTGCGGTCCGCCACCGGCCGGGTGCTGAGCGAGTTCCCGGGGCTGCGGCACAGCCAGAAACCCGGCACCAGCGCGCTCAGCGGCGACCTGGGCCCGGGCGACCACGCCAGCGCAGGCCCGGCCAGGCATCCGGGGGTCGTCCGGGTCAGCACCATGTCCGGGCAGGTCACGCTCCTGCAGCGGGGCCAGCCGGGGCCGCCCCGGGCGGCGGCCGAGGCGGCCGGGGGCAGCCGGTGAGCCCCGTTTTCCGGCACGGCAGGCTCCGGCTGTACCTGCTCAAGCTGCTCGACGAGTCCCCCCGGCACGGCTACGAGGTGATCCGGCTGCTCCAGGACCGGTTCATGGGCGTCTACTCGCCCTCCCCCGGGACCATCTACCCCCGGCTGGCCCGGCTCGAGGAAGAGGGCCTGGTTACCCACGATGAGGCCGACGGGCGCAAGGTATACCGGATCACCGACAAGGGCCGCGAGGAACTCCGCAACCGCTCCGACGACCTGAGCGAACTGGAGGACGAGATCACCGCGTCGGTCCAGGACATCGCCCGTGAGGTCACCGAGGATGTCCGCGAGACCGTACGCAGCCTGCGTGAGGAACTGACCTTCGCCGCGCGCGACATGTCCCGGCGCGGCACCGCGCCGCGCAGTCCCCGCGCGCCGCGCGGCAACGATGCACCGCGCCGCCGCGAGACCCGTGCCGCGTCGGCCTGGGACGAGGCCTTCCGCGACCAGGTCCAGTCCGAAGAGGCTCAGCATGACGGGGCCCAGCACGACGAAGCGCCGCACGAGCGCCTGCGGCACGAGCGGGCGGGACATGACAAGGCCGGCGCTGGCCCGGGCTGGCGGGGCTGGCCGCCCGGGGCGGGCTGGGCGGACCCCGGGACCTACCGGGACCTGGAGCAGCTGGCCCGCCGGTTCTCCCGGGAACTGCGGGCCGCGGCGACCCAGGCCCAGGCGGTGAGCGAGGACGCCGTCGGCGACCTGCGGACCATCCTGGACGACGCATTGGACCGGATCAGGGCCGAGGTCTTCGGCAAGCCGGACGCCTCCCGGCCGGACGCGCCACAGCCGGAGGCCTCCCCGCCGGACGCGCCACAGCCGGACGCCTCCCCGCCGGACGCTTCTCACGCCGACGTACCTCGGGCTGATGACTCCGGCCCAGGTGGCGGCCCCCGCTAAAACCGGTTCACGGATCGGGTCCCGCGGGGTGAAGATATTCTCTTGTCTCGTTCCGTGATCGCCGCTGTGCTGTTCGCCGGCGGACAGGCCTAGTCCCCGGATCAGGAGGTACGTGGTGATGGTCCCGCAGGCCAGCAGGCTGAACAACGTCCGGTATGACATCCGCGGCCCGGTGCTGCGCCGGGCCCGGCAGCTGGAGGCCGAAGGGCACCGGATCCTCAAGCTCAACATCGGTAACACGGCACCGTTCGGGCTGATGGCACCGGACAGCGTGGTGACCGAGCTGGTCCAGAACATCGGTGAGGCTCAGGGGTACAGCGACGCGCGCGGCATCCACTCGGCCCGGCTCGCCGTCGCGCAGTACTACACCACCCTGGGCGTGCCCGACGTCGGTCCGGACGACGTCTATCTCGGAAACGGGGTCTCCGAGCTCATCGTGATGGCCCTCCAGGCCCTCCTGGACCCGGGCGACGAGGTCCTCGTGCCCAGCCCCGACTACCCGTTGTGGACCGGGGCGGTGATCCTGTGCGGTGCCCGGGCGGCGCATTACCGCTGTGACGAGCAGACCGGCTGGCAGCCCGACCTGGACGACGTGGCCTCGAAGATCACCAAGGACACCCGCGCCCTGGTGATCATCAACCCGAACAACCCCACCGGCGCGGTGTACTCCCGGGAGACCCTGCTCGGCCTGCTCGACCTGGCCCGGCGGCACGGCCTCCTGGTGCTGGCCGACGAGATCTACGACAAGATCCTTTACGACGGCGCGGTGCACGAGTCGACCGCCGCACTCGCTCCCGACCTGGTGGTGCTGACCCTGTCCGGCCTGTCCAAGACCTACCGGGCCCCCGGCTTCCGTACCGGCTGGCTGCTGGTCAGCGGCCCCCGGCGTGAGGCCGCCGGTTACCTGGAGGGCCTGGAGCTGCTGGCCAACATGCGGATGTGCCCCAACGTGCCGAGCCAGTACGCCATCCAGGCGGCGCTCGGCGGGCCGCAGAGCATCACCGCGCTGCTCCAGCCGGGAGGCAGGCTGCGCGACCAGCGCGACCACGCCTGGCAGAAGCTGAACGACATCCCCGGCGTGGACTGCGTCAAGCCGCGGGGCGCGCTGTACGTGTTCCCCCGGCTCGACCCGGACGTCTACAAGATCTCCGACGACCAGCAGCTGGTCATCGACCTGCTCGAGCAGCAGCACCTGCTGCTCACCCACGGCACCGGGTTCAACCTCGACACCGCCGATCACCTGCGGATGGTGTTCCTGGCCGGGATCGACGTGCTGGACGACGCGATCGGCCGGCTGAGCACCTTCCTCAGCACCTACCGGCAGTAGGTGTCACGGCGCCCGCCCGGAGCGGGTCCGCGACCGTCTCGGGCGGGCAGACCTGGCCGCACCTGGCTAGACGGTGAATACGACCTTCCCGAACACGTCGCCCGCGATCATCGCGGCGAAGCCGTCCTTGGCCTGGGCGAGCGGCATGACCCGGTCGATGACGGGCCGCACGCCGGTCTGCTCGAGGAACCTGGCCAGCCGCTCCAGCTCGTCCCGGGTGCCCATGGTCGAGCCGACCACGGACAGCTGGAGGAAGAAGACCCGGTTGAGGTCGGCCGACGGCACGGCGCCGCTGGTCGCGCCGCAGACCACGATCCGGCCTCCTGGCTTGAGAGCGCGCAGCGAGTGGGCCCAGGTGGCCTGGCCCACCGATTCCAGCACCGCGTCGACCCGGTCGGGCAGCCTGGCCCCGTCCGGGAAGACCTGGTCAGCGCCGAGTTCCAGGGCGCGGTCACGTTTGCGCTCATCGCGGCTGGTGGCCCAGACACGGAAGCCCGCGGCGCGCCCGAGCACGATGAGGGCGGTGGCCACACCACCGCCCGCCCCCTGGACCAGGATCGTGGCCCCGGGCTGCAGGCCAGACTTGGTGAACAGCATCCGGTAAGCGGTCAGGTACGCCGTGGGCAGGCAGGCGGCCTCCGTGAACGACAGCGCCGCGGGCTTGGGCACCAGATTGCGCCGGGGCACCGCGACCCGCTCGGCGAACGTGCCGTCGTAGCGCTCTGACAGCAGCGCCCGACGGGGGTCCAGGGTCTCGTCACCGCCGCCCACCGAGGGGTCACCGATCACCGCGTACACGATGACGTCGCGGCCGTCCTCGTCCACGCCCGCCGCATCGCACCCGACCACGATGGGCAGCCGGTCGGCCGAGATGCCCACACCCCGCAGGGTCCAGACGTCGTGGTGGTTGAGCGCCGCGGCCCGCACGCTCACCGTCGTCCAGCCGTCCGGGGGTGAGGGATCCGGGTGCTCGCCCAGCTCCAGCGCGGTCAGCGGGTCATCGGCGTCGATGCGTGCAGCAGTGACAGCGAACATGGGCGCACCTTAGCGCCTGAGCCCGGCCGCGCCGTGATCTGACCCCGCCGCGTGGCGCTCCGAGAGGACGTCGCTACACTCAGCTACCAAGCAGTACGGGCGGTCCGGCGGAAGCGCCGGCCGGGCCAGCCGGTCTGTGCCATACTCGGTGCGGGGAAGCGGACCCCCATGTCCCCCAGCAGCTGAAGGACTGGAGTGGATCTCAACTCCTATGCCGAGCTGGCGGTGCGCTTGGTCAACACGAGCGACGCTGGCACCGGCCGCCAGGATGAGCTCGCCACCGTGGAGGCCTACCGGGCCCTCATGGCGGATCGGGCTGCTTTGTGCGCCCGGGTCACCGGGGCCGACCTCGACGCGTTGCGGGAACTGAGGTCCCAGCTGCGCCTGATCTTCGCGGCCTGCACCGCAGGCGAGGGGGACGAGGCGGCGGCGCGGCTGAACGCGCTGCTCGCCCGGCATCCCATCCACCCGGAGATCGCCCGGCACGACAGCGGTACCTGGCACCTGCATCACGCGGACAGCGGCTCGGTCGCGGACCGTTACGCGGCAGGGGCCGTGCTGGGCCTGACCATCGTGATTACCAGCCTGGGCACCGACCGGCTCCGCCACTGCGAGGCCCCGTCCTGCCCGCACGTGCTGGTGGACAGCACTCCGGACCGGTCGCAGGCGTACTGCGGTGACCGCTGCGCGGCCAAGGCGAGTGTGACCGCCCTGCACGAACGCCGGCGCAGCCCGAGCGAGAAGGCCTCCACCGCCGCGGTCTAGCCTGCCGCCTGCCCGGTCTGGCCGGAGGTTTTGCCCCGTCTGGCCGAATGTTTCCCCGGCTTCCGATTTCACTTCCGTCTCAGCTTCCCCCTCCGTGACAGGGATGCCGGCCCGTAAATGGACAGCGGCCCGTGTCACCCTGAGGACTTATCGTGATCCGCGTTACCGAAATGAAGCCGCTGACTTCTTCTCAGGCAGTTTGACGATCATTACCATGGGCCTACTCACAAGGCCGTATGGCCGACGTATGCGGACCCGAAAGAAGGTTCGGACCATGGCAACTGAGTCCGTAGCGGCTACTCCGACGGCACCGTCGGATGTCGGCCTCAAACGAGAGATGGGGTTGATCGGCGCCACCTGGGCGTCCGAGACCTCCCTCATCGGCTCGGGCTGGCTGTTCGGAGCGCTGTTTGCCGCCCAGGCCGCCGGGACGGCAGCCCTGCTGGGCTGGGTCATCGGCGGGGTCGCGGTCATCTTCCTGGCCCTGGTGCACGCCGAACTGGGCGGGATGTACCCGGTCTCCGGCGGCACGGCGCGGTTCCCGCACCTGGCGTACGGCAGCGTGGCCGGCATCTCGTTCGGGTTCTTCTCGTGGGTACAGGCCATCACGGTGGCCCCCATCGAGTGCTTCGCGGTCATGCAGTACGCCTCGTACTACTGGCACGGCCTGTTCAACGTCAACGCGAACGGCGGGACCGGGCATGGCAATGTCACCGGGCTCGGCTTCGCGATGACGGTCGTTCTCCTGGTGATCTTCACCGCGCTGAACTTCCTGGCCATGCGCACCTTCAACAAGATCAACTCGGGCATCACCTGGTGGAAGGTCGCCATCCCGGTCCTGGCCATCATCGTGCTGCTGTTCAAGCTCCACCCCAGCAACTTCGGGGCGGGCGGCGGCTTCATGCCCTACGGCGTCAAGGCCCTGTTCGCGGCGATCCCGTCGGCGGGCATCGTCTTCGCCTTCCTCGGCTTCGAGCAGGCCGACCAGCTGGCGGCCGAGATCAAGAACCCGCAGAAGAACCTGCCCCGGGCGATCATGCTGGCCGTGTTCATCGCGATCATCATCTACTTCATGCTGCAGGTGGCGTTCATCGGCGCCCTCCCGCCCAGCCAGCTCAGCCACGGCTTCGCGAAGATCAGCGACGCGAACATTCTCGCCGGGCCGTTCGCCGGCCTGGCCGGCCTGGTCGGCCTCGGCTGGCTGGCCGTCGTCCTGCGGATCGACGCCTTCGTCTCCCCATTCGGCACCGGCCTCATCTACCAGACCTCGAGCTCGCGGGTCGGCTACGGGCTCGGCCGTAACCGCTACTTCCCGCAGGTCTTCACCAAGGTCGACAAGAACGGCGTCCCGTGGGTCAGCCTGATCGTGGCCTTCGTCGCCGGGCTGTTCTTCCTGCTGCCCTTCCCCAGCTGGCACTCCCTGGTCAGCCTGGTGACCGGAGCCAGCGTGCTCATGTATGCGGGCGCGCCGCTGGCTATGGGCGCGTTCCGGCGGCAGGTTCCCGAGGCCGACCGGCCCTACCGGGTGCCCGCCGGCGAGGTGATCGCCCCGATCGCGTTCATCATCGCCAACCTGCTCATCTACTGGTCGGGCTTCGAGACGATCTGGAAGCTCGGCGTAGTGATCATTATCGGCTACGTGCTGATCGGCATCTGCATGGCCTTCGACCAGAACCGGCCGCCGCTGGACTGGAAGTCGGCGGTCTGGCTGCCGGTCTACCTGATCGGCATGGGCGTCATCTCCTGGCAGGGCCAGTTCAGCGGGGGCGCCGTGGCGGCCCCGCTGAACACCAACCACATCCCGTTCTGGTGGGACATGGTGATCGTGGCCGCGTTCAGCCTGGTGATCTACTTCTGGGCGATGGCTACCCGGCTGCCCAAGGCAGAAATGCTCAACCTGGTTGAGCGGCAGTCCGGCATCGAGCCGCCCGAGCGGGCGGCGGCCTGACCGCGTAGGCAGTACGAAGACCCCCGGCCCTGGCGGCCGGGGGTCTTCGTTTGCGGGAAAATAAGGGCAGTACGGCACCGGGAGCCGACGCGCGGCGGGCGCACCGCGGCGCCGGCGCCGGTCAGCCCTTGAAGCGCCGGTAGCGCAGCAGCACCCGGCCCTCGACCAGCCCGTCCGGGACCACGCCGAACGTCCGGCTGTCCGCGGCACCGGCCGGCAGGTTATCGGCGCTGAGCCACCAGCCGCCGGGCTCGCGCCGCGCGGCCCGCTTGACCAGCAGCAGGTCCGGCCGGCCCGGATGCCGGGCGATCACCAGCTGCCCGGGGCGGACCCGGACCGCCCGGCCGGGCCGGCTGCCCCGCCATACGAGCAGCCAGTCACCCGGGTGGACGGCGGGCTCCATGGACCGCTCCACGACGGCAACCCGCCACAGCGGCCAGCGCATCGGCCCTCCTACGTTCGTTCCCGGGCCTGGGGGGTAGTGTCGGTCACCGGTAACCCATGATCCGAGATGAGAGAAGGGGACCTATGGGACTGCTGACACGTCTCCTCGAACCCAAGGCCACCGTGCACGCGCATTGCGACCTGCCCTGTGGTGTCTACGATCCAGCCCAGGCGCGGATCGAAGCCGAGTCCGTCAAGGCGATCATCCAGAAGTATCACGACAGCTCGGACCCGGCGTTCCAGACGCGGGCCCTGCTGATCAAGGAGCAGCGCTCCGATCTGGTCAAGCACCACCTGTGGGTGCTCTGGACTGACTACTTCAAGCCGCCGCACTTCGAGAAGTACCCCCAGCTGAACACGCTGTTCAACGAGGCCACCAAGCTGGCCGGCGGCGGCCCGGGCGGGACGAAGAGCAGCACTGACGTAGCAGCGGCTGACCAGCTGCTGGCCAAGATCGACGACATCAGCAAGATCTTCTGGGAGACCAAGCAGGGCTGACCTCCCGGCATAGCACGTTGCGGTAACCAGAGGCCGCGCAGGCACCATCGCCTGCGCGGCCTCTGGCATCCTGGAACCCACCGGTCAATCCGGGGCATCCTGGCTGGTCAAAAGCGACTTGCTGGGCAGCGCCCGGGGCGGCGCGTAAGCGATGCACGCGGTGGACGGTAGGTTGCATGGCAAGACCACGACGGCCGCCAGCAGCAGTACGGCTGACGGTACTGGAGGACAATCGTGACGGAAGAGACGACCGCGCCCACTGCTGCGGCCGTGCCAACCGCGGTACGCGGCAAGCCTGCGCCGCGGGACGCCGAGGATCGCGTGACGATCCGGATGCCAGCCGAGGGGGCCTACCTGTCCGTGCTGCGCACGGCCACCGCAGGCCTCGCCGCCCGGCTCGACTTCACCCTGGATGAGATCGAGGACCTGCGGATCGCCGTGGACGAGGCATGCGGGTTGCTGCTCAGCCAGGCCGCACCGGGCGCGAGCCTGGACTGCGATTTCACCCTTGGCGAGGACAGCGTGACGATCACGGTGTCCGTACTCACCCAGCGGGCCCAGCTCCCGGCCCGTGACACCTTCGCCTGGACCGTACTCGCCGCGCTGGCCGGAAGCGTGGACGCCTGGGCCGGCCCGGGCAACAAACTCACGGTCATGCTGCGCAAGACCCGAGAGCTATCGAGGTCCGGGTGACCGAGGAAATCGAGGTCCGGGTGCCACGGAAAGTGGACGCCCGGGTGGCTGAGGAAATCGATGCCGGTGTGGCGGCCGAGATCGAGGTCCACGTGGGTGAGACGCCGCTGGGCGAGACGGCGGTCGCTGAGGTGCCCACCACCACCCGGATCCAGCATGCGGTCCCGGACCGGGGACGCGCGCGGGAACTGTTCGAGCGGCTGGCCGTGCTGCCCGACGGCGACGCCGAACGGCTCCGCATCCGCGGCGAGCTCGTGGAACTGCACCTGCCGCTGGTCGAATACCTGGCCCGCCGATTCCGTAACCGCGGCGAATGGCTCGACGACCTCACCCAGGTGGCCACGATCGGGCTGATCAAGTCCATTGACCGCTTCGACCTGGCCCGCGGGGTGGAATTCTCCACCTACGCCACCCCGACCATCGTGGGTGAGATCAAGCGGCATTTCCGCGACAAGGGCTGGGCGGTCCGGGTGCCCCGGCGGCTGCAGGAGCTCAAGCTGGCCCTGACCAAGGCCATCGGTGACCTGGCGCAGCGCGAGGGCCGGGCCCCTACCGTGGCCGAGATCGCCGCGCACCTGCAGATGACCGAGGAAGAGGTGCTGGAGGGCCTGGAGTCGGCCAACGCCTACTCGACGGTGTCCCTGGATGCCCCGGACTCGGGCGACGACGACGCGCCCGCGGTGGCCGAATCGCTCGGCATGCTCGACGACGCCCTGGAGGGGGTCGAGTACCGGGAATCGCTCAAGCCCTTGCTGGAACAGCTACCCAGCCGGGAAAAGCGGATCCTGCTGCTGCGGTTCTTCGGGAACATGACCCAGTCACAGATCGCCAGCGAACTGGGGATCTCGCAGATGCACGTGTCCCGGCTGCTGGCCAGGACGCTCGCCCAGCTCCGGGACGGCCTGACGGCCGACGACTGACGTCCTGGGTCTGATGGCCTGCGGCGGCCGGGCCCCTCTAGCCCCGGGCGGGCCGCTTGCGCGATGGCCTGGGCTTCGCCGGCGGCGAAGTCGTGGCCGGTGATGGGGTCTTGGCCGACGGTGCCTGGCCGGGCGAGGCTGCCTTGCCCGGCGAACCTGGCTTGGCCTGGCGTGACCGCTGTCCCGGGACGGGCCGGGCAGCGGGCCCGGATGCGCCGGCTCCCGGGCCGTCCCCGGGCCGCGGGCCGCCCAGAGCGCGGAAGCTGGCCGGCATCAGCAGCAGGGCCAGCCCGGCGCACCCCAGGACCAGCAGCGGGACGCCCCAGGCGTACCGGTGCCCCTGCACCAGGTAGAAGCCGACGATGCCGACGAACAGCTGGGTCAGCACCGCGGGAGTGCGGCTCCAGCGGCGGGCCCGGGACACCCCCAGGGCGACCCAGGCCAGCGCGGCGGCGGTGGCCAGCCCGATCAGCGTGAGCGCGATTCCGCTGCCCATCTGGTAGGACTTGCCCGCGAGGGTGTCGACCCCGGCCAGTACGCTGGCGACCAGCACGATGACCGCGTCTGCGGCCTGTACCGCCGCCGCGCCGAGCAGGCTCGGTGGCCTCTGCTGCATCTCCCGCACCCCTCGTCGCTAACCTGAGCCCGTGCCCGCGCTCCTAATCGTCAATCCGCACGCCACGGCCACCACCCAGTTGCGCCGGGACGTCATCACGCATGCTCTCGCATCCCAGATGGAACTGGAAGTCGTGGAAACACGCTACCGGGGCCACGCGGGCACCCTGGCGCGCCAGGCCGCCTCAGACGGCTTCCAGCTCATTCTGACGCTCGGCGGGGACGGCACCGTCAACGAGGCCGTCAACGGCCTGCTGCGCGGCTGGCGGGCCGGGACAGACCCGGCCTTCGCGGCCGTTCCGGGCGGCAACGCGAACGTGTTCACCCGGGCGCTGGGTTTGCCCGCCGACCCGGTCGATGCGACCGGGCGGATCCTCGAGGCGCTCCGGGCGGGCCGCGACCGCCGCGTCGGCCTGGGCTGTGCCACTCCTGGCGCGGCCACTCCCGGCGGCCCCACGCCCGGCGCGGCCACTCCCGGCGGCCCCACGCCCGGCGAGGCCACCCCGGGCGGGGGCACCCCGGGAGGCCGGGACCGCTACTTCACCTTCAACGCCGGGCTCGGCCTGGACGCGGAGGTGGTGCGGGTGATCGAGGAACTGCGGGCGCAGGGCCGGAGGCTGACCCCCGGCCTGTACCTGCGCACGGCGCTGCGCCAGTTCTACGCGGTCACCGACCGCCGTCACCCTGCGCTCACCCTGGAACGCGAAGGGCAGCCTCCGGTCGGGCACCTGTTCCTGGGCATTATCTCGAACACATCACCGTGGACCTACCTAGGTCCCCGGCCAGTCAATCCCAGCCCGGGTGCGGGCTTCGACACCGGCCTCGACATCTTCGCGCTCCGCCGAATGGGGACGATAGCTACCTTGAACGCGCTGCGGCAGATGTTCGCCCAGCGCAGTGAGCCGCCCCGGGGCCGGCATGTGGTCAGCGTGCATGACCAGCCCGCTTTCGCCCTGCGGTCAGATCACCCGGTCGCGCTCCAGGTGGACGGCGAGTACGTGGGCGAGCATGAGAGTGTCACGTTTCGTGCGGTTCCGCGCGCTCTGCGGGTAATTGCCTGACAAGCCTGGAAGAAGGCACGCTGTGACGTATCAGACATCGAAATCGCTCTGAACCTTGGGCGAATGGTCTTGCGTTTGATTCAGCCGCTTGACAGGCTAGAACCCGGTTCGGGTGAGCGGCGCCATGCGTCGCCATCGCAGGTCTTGGCGTCAGTGTCACGATTCCAGGGCCTCGGACCTGAGTCCAGTGGGGGCCGCTGGCTCGAATGAAGGTGTGACAGTACAAACCCCGGGAAGCTGCACGGCTCCCGACCTACGACCTGGCTCGTGAATTTGTTCACAAGCTCGCGAGCACGGTCACCACCCCGGGCCTCGGCCCGGCTGCCAAGGAGGAGTGGACCGCATGGACTGGCGCCACGACGCCGCCTGCCGTGACGTGGACCCGGAGCTGTTTTTCCCGATCGGGAACACCGGACCCGCGCTACTCCAGATCGACGAGGCCAAGCAGGTATGCCGCCGATGCCCAGCGATCGAGCTCTGCCTGCAGTGGGCGCTCGAGAGCGGCCAGGACGCCGGGGTGTGGGGCGGCATGAGCGAAGACGAGCGGCGTGCCCTCAAGCGGCGGGCCAGCCGGTTCCGGGCGCGCGCCCACGCGTGAGCGTGGCGGGCGGCCCGTGCCTGGTCATCGCTGAGCACGGACGGATCATGAAGGCCACCGCTCGCGGGCCGGGCGGTGGCCGCGCTTGCGCGATGTCGCGCGGGGGGCGCCGGTTATCCCGGTGGCTCCACGGGCCCCAGCGCCCGTATCGGGGCCGCACGGGCCGATAACGGCGCTCCTGCGTCCAGCGGCAGGTCCACGACGGCCTTGGTGCCGCCGCCGGCCCGCGGCTTGACTTCCAGTCGGCCGCCCAGCTCCGACACCACGAGCGTCCGGACGATCTGCAAGCCGAGGCTCGTGGTGGAATCCAGATCAAATTCCCGCGGCAATCCGACGCCATTATCTTGCACAATGACCGTCAGCCGTTCCTGGGTGCGGTCCACGCACACCTCGAGCTGGCCGTCCAGCCCGGCGTCCGGGCACTGGGCCAGGCCGTGCTGCAGGGCGTTCTGCAGCAGCTCGGCCAGCACCAGGGCCAGCGGCGTGGCCACCGCGGAGGGCAGCAGCCCGAACCGGCCGAGCAGCACCGGCTTGACCCGCGCCTCGGCCGCGGACACCTCCCCCGCCATCGCCGCGACGCGCTCCGCGACGTCATCGAAGTCCACGATCTCCTCGGGAGCGTGCGAGAGCGTCTCGTGCACGGTCGCGATGGACCCGACCCGGCGTACCGCCTCGTCCAGCGCGGCCCGCGCCTTCGGCTCGTCCAGCCGCCGCGACTGGAGCCGGAGCAGCGCGGCCACGGTCTGCAGGTTGTTCTTCACCCGGTGGTGAATCTCCCGGATGGTGGCGTCCTTGGTCATCAGCTCGCGCTCGCGGTGCCGCAGCTCGGTCACGTCGCGGACCAGGACCAGCGCGCCGGTCCGCAGTCCGTTGACCACGAGCGGGATGGCCCGCAGCTGGACCACCGATCCGTTCCCCTCCACCTCCGTCTCCCGTGGCGCCCGCCCGCTGGCGGTGACCATGAGCGAGTCGTCGGTGGGCCGGCCCGGGCACACAGCCGGGCCGTGAGCGGGCCCAGCTCGGCCCCGACCAGGTCGGCGGCCAGGCCGAGCCTGCGGTAGGCGGACAGGGCGTTGGGGCTGGCGTAGCTGACCTTCCCGGACCGGCCGAGCCGGAGCAGCCCGTCCCCGACCCGCGGCGAGCGGACCAGCGCGGGCTGCTGGCCCGGCCAGGGAAACATGCCGGAGGCCACCATCTGGGCCAGGTCGTCCGCACCCTTGAGGTAGGTCAGCTCCAGGCGGCTCGGCGTCCGCGCCGAGCTCAGGTTCGTGCTGCGCTCGATGACCGCGATGACCTGGCCCTCCCGGGTGACCGGGATCGATTCCCGCCGGACCGGCACGCCACGGGTCCACTCCGGGTCGCCTTCCCGGCAAATCCGCCGCTCCCGCTGGGCCGATTCGAGGAACGGCCGGGCCCCGATCGGCGCGAACGAGCCCACCGCGTCGTCGTGGAACGTGGTCGGCCCGGTCGTCGGGCGCATCTGGGCCAGCACCACCCAGCCGGAAGCGTCCTGGAGCGGCGCCCACAGCACCAGGTCAGCGAACGACAAGTCGGCCAGCAGCTGCCAGTCGGACACCAGCGCGTGCAGCCAGTCGATGTCTGCCGACGTCAGCGCGGTATGGCGGCGGGCGAGGTCGTTGAGCGTGGGCACCCTGCCATCATCGCTTATCCGGGCCACCTGACGGGTCCGCAGACTCAGCCCGGGGAGGCGGTCCCGGGTGGTGATGAGAGATCATGTCCGGAACGCAGTTTGCTGCGGAAGGAAGTGACCGTGACAGCCTCCCCCGCCATCCGCGACGGCGAGCCCGCACCGCCGGGCCCGACGCCGCCCCGCATCCCGAAGTACTACGCGGTCAAGCGCCAGCTGCTCGAGCTGACCCAGGCCCTGACGCCGGGCAGCCCGGTCCCGCCGGAGCGGGAACTCGCCCAGCAGTACGGGACGTCACGGACCACGGTGCGCCAGGCCCTGGCCGAGCTGGTGGTGGAAGGCCGGCTGCTGCGCATGCAGGGCAAGGGGACGTTCGTAGCCAAGCCCAAGGTCGCGCAGCTCCTCGAGCTGGCCAGCTACACGCAGGGGATGCGGGCGCACGGGCTGCATCCGCAGACCAGGATCCTGGACACCAGTTACGTGCCCGCCGACGCGCAGCTCTCCGAGCTACTGGCCATCCCGGCGGGCAGCCGGGTGCTGCGCATCCACCGGCTGCGGCTGGCCGACGGGGAGCCCATGTCCACCGACACCTCGCACCTGCCCGCCCGCCGGTTCCCCGGGCTGCGCCGGAACCTCGAGCGGTACGCATCCCTGTACGAGGCGCTGGCCTCGGCCTACGGGGTCCAGCTCACCGAGGCCGTCGAGACCATCGAGACCGTGCTGGCCGACCCCAAGGACGCCCGGCTGCTCGGGGTGGACGTGGGCATGCCCCTGCTGCTGCTGTCCCGGCAGGCGTTCGACGCCTCGGCCGAGACCGTCGAGTGGGCCCAGTCCAAGTACCGGGGCGACCGCTACAAGCTGGTCACCCGGCTTCGCCGGTAGCCGGTCAGCGCCGGTAGCCAGCCAGGCCTGGCCGGCTTCCCGGGCCGAGTCAGCTCAGCCGGCCCGGTCAGCTCAGCCGGCCTCGCCGGTGGGCCGGCCCCGGCGGTAGCCGGTCAGCCACCAGGCCGCGGGCAGCAGCCCCGCGGCGAGGGCCGCCTTGATGGCGTCCCCCGCCAGGAACGGGGTGAGCCCGAGCGAGATCGCGGCCGAGGCGCTCACGTGCAGGCTCAGCGCCAGCCAGGTCACCCCGAACCCGTAGATGAGCACCTCGCCGGCGATCATGACCGGGACCGACCGCAGCACCGAGCGGTCCGCGCCCCGCCCGGCCAGGTAACCGCACAGGATCGCCGCGGCGATGAAGCCGATGACGTAGCCGAACGAGGATCCCACGTAGCCGCTGGCGTGCCCGGCGAACCAGGGCACCCCGGCCAGGCCGGCCACTGCGTAGAGCACCAGCGCGGCCCCCGCCCGCCGCCAGCCCAGCGCCGTGCCCGCCAGCAGCACGCCCAGGGTCTGCCCGGTGATGGGCACCGGCGTGAAAGACAGGTGGATCGATATCTGGGCGAGCAGCCCGACGAAGCCAGCCGCCCCGACGACCAGGATCGTGTCCCGGACCAGCGCGCCGGGCAGCAGGTCGGCAAGCACCACGGGGGAACGCTGGCGCAGCGCGGCCGCATCAGACATGGGGGGACTCCTCAGGCGGGGGAAACGTACTGGTAGCCGAGGGGACGATATCAAGGCGCCCGGGGCCATCCAAGGCACTGGGTGGCCGGTACCCCGCGGCCGGCCGTCACAATGCTGAACTATGCGGGTTCGCGACACGCTCGCCTTCGCGGCGGGGCACTGGCGCATCGAGCGGGTGCTGGCCGACCACCGCTCCGGCACGGAGGGACGGTTCGCCGGCCAGGCCGTGCTCAGCGACCCGGACGTTCCCGGGGCGGCGCTGCGCTACCTGGAAACCGGCCAACTGCGCTTCGGGACCCATACCGGCCCGGCCACCCGCGCCCTCGGCTATCAGGGCCTGCCGGACGGCACGGTGGAGGTGCGGTTCACCGACGGCCACCGGTTCTACCGGCTTGACCTGCGCTCCGGCCGCTGCACGGCGGTCCACCAGTGCCGCGCGGACCGCTACGAGATCACCTACCTGGTACTCGGCGAGGACGTCATGGAAGAGCGCTGGCGGGTACACGGGCCGGACAAGGACTATCAGGCCACCGCGACCCTGGTTCGCAGGGATCACTGATCCGCAAACCGTTGCAGTGTGGATCAATTCATCGCACCATGGACGTCAACCACGTGACATACGTCACGCGCGCGCCGCCCGCCCCGCGCCGTCGCCTGGCGGGTGACGCGCGACGACACACGTTAGGGAGACGAAGCGATGACGCATTCCGGCCCCCCGCGCAGGCACACCGTCGCCTGGCTCTTAGTCACGATCCTGCTGCTGGTGGCGGTGCTCGGGACGCTCATCGTCCCGATCTACGCGCGGAGCAGTCCCTATCTCGGCAAGTTCCCCTTCTTCTACTGGTACCAGCTGCTCTGGGTGCCAGTCGTCGCGGTGCTGACCACGATCTGCTACCTGATCACCACGAGGGTGGCGCGCCCGGCGCCTGACGGCCAGGGCACTGCGGCCCCGTCCCAGCCCCTCGGCGGCGGGGAGGCGTCGTGACGCACATCAACGCGGTCTCGTTCACCATCCTGGTCGTCCTGTTCGCCGTGGTCGCCGTCGTCGGCTTCGCCGCGGCGCGGTGGCGCCGGGCCGAGGACGTGCTGCACCTCAACGAGTGGGGGCTCGGCGGGAGGGGCTTCGGCACGTTCGTCACCTGGTTCTTGCTCGGTGGCGATCTGTATACTGCCTACACGTTTATCGCGGTGCCGGCCCTGGTCTTCGGCACCGGAGCGGCCGGGTTTTTCACCCTGTCCTACACGATCCTGGTCTACCCGATCGTGTTCGTGTTCCTGCCCCGGCTCTGGTCCGTGGCGCGGGTGCATGGCTACGTCACCCCGGCGGACTTCGTCCGCGGCCGGTACGGGTCGCGCGGGCTGGCGCTGGCGGTGGCCTTCACCGGCATCCTGGCCGTCATGCCCTACATCGCCCTGCAGCTGGTCGGCATCCAGTCCGTGCTGACCGTGATGGGCGTCGGCGGCAGTTCCACCTCCGGGTTCGTGCACGACCTGCCGCTGATCATCGCCTTCCTCATCCTGGCCGGCTACACGTTCGTGTCCGGGCTGCGCGGCCCGGCGCTGATCGCGTTCATCAAGGACACCCTGATCTACGTGATGATCATCGTGGCGATCATCTACATCCCGATCCGGGTGGGTGGCTGGGGACACATCTTCAGCGTCGCGGACACCCACCTGAAGGCGACCAATCCCAAGACGGGCAAACCGAACGGCAGCCTGATCCTGGAGCCGGCCGGGGAATGGGCCTACGCCACGCTCGCCCTGGGCTCGGCCCTGGCCCTGTTCATGTATCCGCACAACATCACGGGCGTGTTCGCGGCCAACCGGCGCCACGTAATCCGGCGCAACGTCGCCGCGCTGCCCGCCTACTCGCTGGTGCTCGGCCTGATCGCGCTGCTCGGTTACATGGCCCTGGCCGCACCCGGGGTGCCCGAGGCGGTCAAGGCCAACGGTGCGAACGCACAGCTGGCGGTGCCGTTCCTGTTCCAGCGGATCTTCCCGAGCTGGTTCGCGGGGATCGGCTTTTCGGCCATCGTCATCGGCGCGCTGGTCCCGGCGGCCATCATGTCCATCGCGGCGGCCAACCTGTTCACCCGCAACATCTGGAAGGAGTACTTCCGGCCGCAGGCCAGCAACGCGGAGCAGACCCGCGTCGCGCAGACCGCCTCGCTGGTGGTCAAGCTGGGCGCCCTGCTCTTCGTCCTGTTCGTGAACTCGACGTACGCCATCCAGCTCCAGCTCCTGGGCGGGATCTGGATCGTGCAGACGTTCCCGGCTATCGTGGCCGGGCTGTACACCCGCTGGTTCCACCGCTGGGCGCTGGTCATCGGCTGGGCGGCGGCCATGGTGTTCGGCACCATCGCCGCGTACCGGCTGCCGGCCCCGGCAAACCGGGCACGCACTTCGGCGCGTCCACGGACACCGTGCCGGTGATCAACCACACCATCTACATCGGGCTCACCGGGTTGGTGATCAACCTGGTTATCTCGGTGGTCCTGACGGTCGTCTTCCGGGCGGTCAAGCTGCCCGGCGGCTCGGACGAGACGCGGCCGGAGCACTACGTGGCGGACCCGGAGCCCGCCACCACGGAGAAGGTTCCGGTCGTGGCGGGGGCGGCGGACGGCGGCTAACTGGCGGGGCAGGTGCCGGGCCCGCATCCTCCGGGCCCGGCACCGGTCCGCACGCGCCGGGCGGCACCTGTTCCCGCAAACTACTTGCTGGTAACCTCGCCGCATGACCGAGGGCGAGGCGCACGGGGGCACCGGGAACGGGGGCACCGAGCAGGATGCCAGCCAGCCCGGGGCCAGTCAACCCGGTGCTGGCCGGCACGGGGGCACGCTGGCGGTGGCGGCGGCCCGGGCGCACGGCGTGGCGACCATGTTCACCCTGTCCGGCGGGCACGTGTTCCCGCTCTACGACGCGGCCGTGCACGCTGACCCGCCGATGCGGCTGCTGGACGTGCGGCACGAGCAGACCGCGGTGTTCGCCGCGGAGGCCACCGCCCGGCTGACCCGGCTCCCGGGGCTGGCCGTGCTGACCGCCGGGCCCGGCGTGACCAACGGCGTCAGCGCCATCACCACGGCCCATTTCAACGGCTCGCCGGTGGTGATCCTCGGCGGCCGGGCCCCCGACGCGCGCTGGGGCTCCGGCAGCCTGCAGGAGTTCGACCACCCCGAACTGCTGCGCCCCATCACCAAGCGGGCCTGGACCGAGCACGACACCGCGAAGGTCGGCGCCGGGGTGGACGACGCGTTCCGGCTGGCCGCCACGCCGCACCGCGGGCCGGTGTTCGTGGACGTGTCCCTGGAGGCCCTCTACGGGCAGGCTCCCCCGGGCTGGCCGACTCCGGGCTGGCCAGCCCCGGCGGCAGCCCGGGCCGGGCGGCACATCGGTGCGGGCCGCCCGGCCCGGCCCGGCCGGCGAGCCGGGCGATCCGGACGCGGCGGCCGCCATCGCCGGCCTGATCGCGGCGGCCCGGCGCCCGGTGCTGGTGCTGGGCTCGGACGTGTGGATGGGGGGCGCCGAGCAGGCCGCCCGGGCCGCCGCCGAGGACCTCCGGCTGCCTGTCATCGCCAACGGCCAGGGCCGCGGCATCCTGCCGCGGGGTCACGAGCTGCTGGTCACCCGCGCCCGGTCGGTCGCATTCCGGCAGGCTGACCTGGTCGTGGTCGTGGGTACCCCGCTCGACTTCCGGCTGGGCTATGGCGCGTTCGGCGACCAGGACGATCCGCAACGAAAACCATCCGTGGTCCATGTCGCCGACGCACCGGGGCAGCTGGCCACCCACAGCGAGCTGGCCGCGTCGTACTCGGGTGACCTCAGCGGGTTCTTCACGGCGCTGGCCGCCCCGGGGGCCTGGCCGGGCCGGCCGGGCCGGGTCCCGTGGGAGGACTCATGGCTTCCCCAGCTGCAGGACGCGGCCCGCGGCGCGGTGGCCGCCGACGGCGCGCTGCTGGCCAGCGAGGCCGACCCCATCCACCCGATGCGCGTCTACGGCGAGCTGGCCGGGGTGCTGGACGACGACGCCGTGGTGATCGGCGACGGCGGGGATTTCGTGTCCTACGCGGGCAAGTACATCGAGCCGGGCCGCCCGGGCGGGTGGCTCGACCCCGGCCCGTACGGCTGCCTGGGCACCGGGCTGGGCTACGCGATCGCGGCCCGGATCGCCCGGCCGTCGGACCAGGTCGTGCTGCTGCTCGGGGACGGCGCGGCCGGCTTCTCGCTGATGGACGCGGACACGCTGGTCCGGCACGGGCTGCCGGTTGTGATGGTCTGCGGCAACAACGGGATCTGGGGCCTGGAGAAGCACCCGATGCAGGCCATCTACGGCTACGACGTGGTCGCCGACCTGCAGCCGCAGTGCCGCTACGACGAGGTGGTCAGCGCGCTGGGCGGCGCCGGGGAACTGGTCACCCGGCCGGACGGGATCGCGCCCGCGCTGCGCCGCGCCTTCGACTCCGGCGTGCCCTACCTGGTCAACGTGATTACGGACCCGGCGGTCGCCTACCCCCGCTCAACCACCGGCATCTAACCCCCCCGGCCCCACCAGTCACACCCCCCGGTCACATTTCACGCCGGACGTTCGCTTTCCCGGGTGATTTGTCCGGGTTGGGCGCACGTCCGGCGTGAAATGTGCCTCGGCTGGGTCCCGCGCCCCGGTGGGACCGGTTACTCGATGATGGCGATCAGGTCGCCTTCCTGGACCACGTCGCCTTCGGCCACGGCCAGCTTGGTCACCGTGCCCGGCTCCTCGGCCAGCACCGGGATCTCCATCTTCATCGATTCGAGGATGACCAGCGTGGCGCCGTCGGAGACTGCCTCACCCTCGGCGGTCACGACCTTCCAGACGTTGGCCACCATCTCCGCGCGGACCTCGGTCACTCGCCGCTCCTCTCCCTCACCGGGGCGGCCCGCCGGGGCGGCCCCTTCACATTGTGCCAACTCAGGGATCTGCACCAATTCCGAGCCGGGTCACAGACCCGGCCGATTCAGGGACGCAGCCGGCTGACCACCAGGGTGTCGTAGCCGCCGTCGCTGAACTCCTCGCTGTCCAGCAGGTCGGCGTGGAACGGCAGGTTCGTCTTGAGCCCGGTGATCCGGAACGATGCCACCGCGTCCCGGGCCCGGTCCAGCGCCTCGTCGCGGCCGGGGCCCCACACGCACAGCTTGGCCAGCAGCGGGTCGTAGAACGGGGTGACCTGGTTCCCGGCCTCGTATCCCGCGTCGACCCGGATGCCCTCGCCGGCCGGTTCCGTCCAGTCCGTGATCGTGCCCGGGCTGGGCAGGAACCGGTTCGGGTCCTCGGCGTACACGCGCAGCTCGATCGCGTGGCCCTGGACCAGGACCTCATCCGGGTCGAAGCTGACGTCCCCGCCGGCGGCGATCCGCAGCTGCTGCTCGACCAGGTCGATGCCGGTCACCATCTCGGTGACCGGGTGCTCGACCTGGAGCCGGGTGTTCATCTCCAGGAACATGAAGTCGCCGGTCCGCGCGTCCACCAGGAACTCGACCGTCCCGGCACCCTGGTACCCGACCGCCTTCCCGGCCCGGACCGCGGCCTCCAGCATCCGGGCCCGCAGCCCGGGACTGACCCCCGGGGACGGGGTCTCCTCGGCCACCTTCTGGTGCCGCCGCTGCACCGAGCAGTCGCGCTCGCCCAGGGCCAGCACCCGGCCGCCGGGCCGCCCGAGAATCTGCACTTCCACGTGCCGGGCCGGCGCCACGTAGCGTTCGAGCAGGATCGCGGGGCTGCCGAAGAACCGCTCCGCACGGGAGCGGGCCGTCTCGAACGCCGCCGTCAGCTGCTCGGGGCCGGCCGCGGCGCTCATCCCGATCCCGCCGCCGCCCGCCGCGGCCTTCACCATGACCGGGTAGCCGATGATCGCCGCGGCAGCCGCGGCCTCCCCGGCGTCGCGCACCGGCTCGGTGGTGCCCGGGGCCACCGGGACCCCGGCGGCGGCCATCAGGTTCCGCGCGCTGATCTTGTCGCCCATCAGGTCGATGGCGGACGGTGGCGGTCCCACCCAGGTCAGGCCGGCATCCGTGACCATTTGGGCGAAACGACCGTTTTCGGAAAGAAAGCCGTAGCCGGGATGGATGGCGCGCGCGCCGGTGTCGCGGGCCGCGCGGAGGATGGCGTCAGCGTCCAGGTAGCTGCGGGCGGGCGGCGGCGGCCCGATCAGCACCGCCTCGTCGGCCTCGCGCACGAACGGCAGCCCGGCGTCAGCCTCGGAGTAGACGGCGATGGCCCGGATGCCCATCCGCCGGGCCGTGGCGATCACCCGCCGGGCTATCTCGCCGCGGTTGGCGACCAGCACCGACTCGAGCACAGCGGACCCAGGCCCGGCGGTATCAAGCACGGCGGAAGCCTACAGGCGGCCGGGGTACCACCGTCCGGTGACCTTGGTGAGCGCCTCCACCACACGCGGGTCGTACTCCGCAGCGGTGTCCAGCCGGAGCCGTTCCAGGGCCGCCGCGGACCGGTCCCGGTCCGGTGAGCCGCCCACCAGGTCGTCGAAGGCGTTGGCGGCCCGGATGATCCGGCTGCCGATGGGCGGCTCCGGGTCGCTGCCGCGCCAGGGCTGGCTCTGGCGGCGGACGATCTCGGCCACGCCGTCCAGCACGCCGGCCTGCTCGATGACGCTGGCCCCCAGGCCCGCTATCCGTTCCTGGTCTTCCGGCGACGCGAGCACGGTCGCGCCGCCCGGGATCGGGTCCGCCAGCGAGAGCTGGCCGATGTCGTGCATGAGCGCGGCGTACTCCAGTTCCAGCAGGTCCGGCTCGCTCATCCCGAGCTCGCGGCCGACCGCGACCGCGAGCCGGCCGACCCGGTAGGAGTGGCCGTCCTCGACGTAGCCGCCGACCTCGGTGACCCGGGCCAGCGCGCGGACCGTCTGCAGGTACGTGGAGCGGATGCCGGCGTACCGGCGGAAGGCGGTCTGGGTGACCAGCAGCGGCGCGATGAGCAGGGCCAGCGCCACCAGCCCCATGGCCTCGGTGGCCAGGGCGATCAGCATGGCGGAGGCGCCCACCGCCGCGCCGAGCGGCACCTGGATGCGCAGCTCGTCGGCCAGCGATACGACGAACCGGGCCCGCAGGGCGTCCGCCCGGATCAGCCCCTTGATCACGCATTCGGCGAGCCATCCGGCCACGATCAGCACGGCCATGACCGCCAGCCGGAGCCACACGTGCTGGTCGATGATGCCCAGGTGGGCGAGCGGCCGGAAGGCGGCGGCCACGAACGACACGGCCAGCAGCCGGGAGGCCATCCCGTCGACCCCGGCGGGCCGGCCCGCCGCCAGGTGCGGCAGCGACCCGACGATCATCCCGACCGCGGTGACCGCGACCACCTGCAGTGCGGGCTGCAGGGCCGCGAACGGGCCGATCCGGACCGCCAGCGCGTAGCCGAGGGCCCCGGCGCTGCCGATCGGGGCGGCCTCCCGGTCACCGGGCAGGGAGAGCCGGAGCAATTCGCCGAACGCGATCAGCGCGCCGAAAGCCAGGGCGTCGCGGGGCTGCACCAGGCCGGCCGCGGCGGTCTGCGCCACAGCCGCGACCAGCAGCACGCCGGCCAGGATGACCAGCAGCAGCTGCCCGGAGTCGATCGACTGCCAGGCGGGCTGGCGGGCGACGTGGCGCTGCGTGGTCACCGCGGGCTCACCTCAGCGGCTCTCGACGACCCGCAGCGGGGCGGTCGGGTCGTCGTGATCCTGGGCCGCGACCTGGGCGGGGAAGTCGCCGGGCAGGGCCGCGGGCGGGGACTGGCCGGCCGCCGGCGAGTCCCAGCGTTCCTGGGCCAGCGCCGCGATGAAGGCGTCCACCAGCACCGGATCGAACTGCATGCCGGAGCATTTGCGCAGCTCCGCGACGGCCTCCCCGACGCTCCGGGCGCCGCGGTAGGACCGGGTCGACGTCATCGAGTCGAACGCGTCGGCGACCGCGATCACCCGGGCGAACTCGGGGATCTCGTCGCCGGCCAGGCCCATCGGGTAGCCCTTGCCGTCTATCCGCTCGTGGTGGTGCATGATGCCGTCCAGCGCCTCGGTCAGGAACCCGATCTGCCGGACGATCTCCAGGCCGCGCATCGGGTGCAGCTGGATAGCGGCCAGCTCCTCCTCGGTGAGCGGCCCGGTCTTCTGCAGCACCTTGGTCGGCACGCCGAGCTTGCCCACGTCGTGCAGCATGCCGGCGTACCGGATGGCTTCCACGCGCTCTGCGCCCATCCCGATCTGCTGGGCCAGCAGGGTGGCGCCGCGGGATACCCGCTCGCTGTGCCCGCGGGTGTAGAAATCCTTGGTCTCCACGGCCTGGCACAGCGCGGCCATCGTGGCCGAGTACGCGCCCTCCTGCGCGGCGAACTGCCCCATCGCCCAGCGCGCCACGAACAGCGGGATCAGGACCAGGACCGCGGCGAACGCGCCGACCAGATCCCACAGCGCCGCGATGAGCAGCCCCAGCGTGGCGTACCCGAGATCGGACACCAGCAGCAGGGAAAGGTGCAAATCGAGGCGGCCTCGCTGCAGGCTGGCCCCGGACGGGGGCAAGAGCAGCAGCATGCTCCACAGCAGCCCGTGATTGACCGCCACGTGCACCGCGGCGGCCACGGCGAACGGCAGGATGATGCCCGGGAACGAATCCGGCTTGGGTACGCCGATAGGGCCGCCCAGCGCGAGATAGGCCTCACCCGCCGCATAGGCGCTCAGCGCGTACATTGCCCCGTTAAAGGCCCGCTCGCGCAGTCCGCCGCGGCGCAGGCTGATTAGCGAGGTGGCGCCGACGAGCGCGGCCCCGCCCGGGCCGAGCAGCACGACCGCCGCCAGGGTGGCCGCCGAGCTGGGCGACCACGCCGACTGGCGGGAGGTCAGCGTGGTGGGGGAGGAATCGCAGATCATGAACAGGACGGCCAGCACCAGCAGCGCCCGGGACGTCAGGTAGTCCTGCTCCCCGCCCATGTCCTGCACCAGCACGTGGGCCAGCAGCAGGGCCGCCGCCGTGACCACCACGGCCATGTAGAGCCACGCGGCCCGCGTGAGCCTGCTCAAGACCCCCCCTCGCAGTCAGTCCGATCGGCTAGCGGGTGGTCACTTCCTCATGGGCACGCCGGCCGCGAACCGGTAACCCTGCCCATCTCCGGCCCCAAGATGAATGACCCTGCCAATAGGTCCAGCTCGCCACTCAGGGTAACGCCATCACCGCTGACCGCGTAGCCTTCATGGCCGATATCTACAATCTGTATATACGACATGACAGAAAGTAACAATGGCCAGGCAGCCGGGACGTCAGCCCAGCTCAGGGCGCGGGTGATGACCGCGGGTGAATCGGCGGGTGATTTGGCGGGTAATAGGCCGGCCGGCCGGGCTATTCGCCGGGCAGCTCGGTGATCTCGATCGTGTCGGTGATCTCGATCGTGGCCCGGACTTCCTGGATCCGGGTCAGCACCTTGACCCGCAGGTCGCCGGGAACCTCGTCGTGCCCGCACGACTTGTGCACCAGGCGCTTGACCGCCTCTTCCAGGCCGTACTCCCGCAGGCACGGGCCGCACTCGTCGAGATGCTGGCGGATCTCCGCCTTGCCCGAATCGCCGAGTTCGCCGTCCAGGTAGGAGTAGACCCGCTCGAGTACCTCGCTACACGGAGTCTCGTGGGGCTTCCCGCAGCTCATGACGCGTCCCTCCCCGACTCCGCGGCCTGCGGCTCCTGGGTGTCGTCCGCCGGGGCCGGGCGCGTCACACCCCGGTCGGCCGCGTAGTCCTGCAGCATGTCCCGCAACTGCCGGCGCCCGCGGTGCAGGCGCGACATGACGGTGCCGATCGGCGTGCCCATGATGTCGGCAATCTCCTTGTACGCGAACCCCTCCACGTCGGCGAGGTAGACCGCGATGCGGAACTCCTCGGGAAGGGCCTGCAGCGCCTGCTTGATGTCGGAGTCCGGGAGACGGTCCAGCGCCTCCGCTTCCGCCGACTTCAGGCCCGACGAGGTGTGCTCGGCGGCCCGGGCCAGCTGCCAGTCCTCGACCTCTTCCGCGCCCGACCGCTGCGGCTCACGCTGCTTCTTGCGGTAGCTGTTGATAAAGGTGTTGGTCAGGATCCGGAACAGCCACGCCTTCAGGTTCGTGCCCGGCTGGAACTGGTGGAACGACGCGTACGCCTTGGCGAACGTCTCCTGGACCAGGTCCTCGGCATCCGCCGGGTTACGCGTCATCCGCAGCCCCGCCGAGTAGAGCTGATCCAGGAAGGGCAGCACATCGTGCTCGAAACGCTCGCTGCGCTGCTCGAGTGTCTCGGTTACCGGACCCACCCCCTCGGAGATCTCCCGCACCGGCCGACGATAACGGCCGTATGGGCGGGAGGATACATCCCCGCTCTTACTCGGCTCGAAGCGAGTCATCCTAGGGGCGCTGCTGAGCGGCGCATAATCGGCGACAACCACGCCCTCTGGAACATGCGACCCCGCGGCTTCATTCCGCCATCCGGGGGCGGGGTAGCCGGGGGCGGGGCCGGCGCCGCGGGTCCCGCAGGACGACCTCCCCCTCAAGTCAGGTGAGGAAAGACCCAGGTGGGGAACATTTCAGGAAATAGGGCTGCGCGGGCTCCCGTCTTCGCGGCGGCGTCACTCCTCTGCCACTTGGCAGGCCGTCGGCCGCAATGCGCGCAGCCCGGCTGCTGGATGGAGTCATGGTGGCGGCAAGTGCAACCAGCCCCCTCACCGTTCTGGGCTCAAGCTCGCTCACGGCCTACTGGCGGTTCCAGCGAGCCGTGGCGGCCGCCCAGTTGCAGGCCTGGCTGCCGCCCCGGGGCCGGATCCTGGTCGATATCTCCGGACCCCAGTCCAGCGTGGCGAGTCAGGCGGCCACGGCGGGCTACACGGTGCTCCAGGTCATCCCGCGACTGCCCTCCGCGGCTGAACGCCCCGCCTGGGAAAGCCCCGCCTCCGGCAGCCCGGCCTGGGAACGCCCGGCCTGGGAACGCCCGGCCTGGGAACGCCCGGCCTGGCCCGGGGCGCCCGTGGCGCGGTGCCGCGGACGCTCACGGTCCGCGGCGTGCACCGCCGGCGGCCCCCGGTGGGGCGGCTGGTCCGCGTGGTGGCGGACTCCGCGAACCTGGCCTTCCTCGCCGACGGGTCGGTGGACGGGGTCATCGCCGACGACGGGGCGCTGTCGCGCCACCTGATGGCCGAGGACATCGCGGCGGAGATCGCCCGCGTGCTGCGGCCCGGCGGCCAGCTCCTGGCCTCCGTGGACTCGCTCGTCCTGGGCATGTCCATCCTGGCGGAACAGCACCACTGGGCCGAGCTCACCGACCTGCCGCAGGCGGAAGTGGTGCTGGTGCCCTGGCCGGACGGGCATATCACCCGGTGTTTCGGCCCCGAGCAGCTGGTCAACCTGCTAACCGAGGCCGGGCTGGAGGTCAGCTGGATCCGGCCGCGCACGGTGCTGTCCCCGTCCATGGTGGACCACGTGCTGCGCAAGGACCCGAGCGCGATCATGCGGCTGGTCCGCGCCGAGCTGGCCGCGGGCGCGGAAGAGGCCGGCCCGCCCGGGCCGGGCCAGGGCGGCGCGAACGGCGAAAACGGGTCGTTCGGCATCTACCTGCTGGCCGCGGCCCGCAAGCCCGCGGCCCGGGCCGTTCCCGCCGTGCCCCCGGCCTCTGGCTAGCGCCGCATCCGGTCCCGTTTCGACTGGCAGGCCACGCACCGGGACGCCTCCGGACGCGCCTCCAGGCGGCCTTCCGGGATGGGCTTGCCGCAGTCCGCGCATTTGCCGTAGCTGCCGTCCTGGATGCGCTCGAGCGCGTCCACGACCTCCGTACGCTGGGCCGTCGCCGAGGCCAGGACCGCCTCGGCGCGGTCGGCCTCGGACAGGCTGCTCCCCACGTCCGCGTCGTCCTGCGGGGAATCCGCGCTGGTAACCGGCCGCTCGCCGCGCAGGACCGCGATGGAACGGTCCAGGTCGTCGCGCGCAGCTTCCAGGCGCCTGCGTACGGTGATGGTCTCCACGGATCCTCCTGCTTCATCAGGGCACCAGCGGCGCAGCAAACGATGGTCCTCGGAGGGCCGGGCCGCGCTCAGGGGCCTCAGAACAACGTGCTCGGGGCACCGCGGGAGGCGCCGCTGCGCCCCCCCGCCCCGGCCCGCGGGGACCCCGCGGGCTCAGAATCACCCTCCATGGGCTCGATCAGCTCCGGGCCGTTGTGCCGGACCGAGTTCACTTCCGTTGACACGGGATAAGACGTCAGATGAGCCGAGGCGGCGGGCATCAGCAGCTCGTGCAGCGCCTCGGCGCTGGTCGCCGTGGGATCCAGCCAGTCGGCCCAGCGGGCCGGCTCGATCACCATCGGCATCCGGTCGTGGATGTGCCCGACCTCGTCCTCGGCCCGCGTGGTGATGATGGTGGCGGTCCACAGCCAGGCCTGGGGATCATCGTCGGGCCGGTCCTTCTCGCGCCACAGCTCGTAGAGGCCGGCGAAGGCCAGCACGCCGCCGTCCGCCCGGTGGATGAAGTGCGGCTGCTTGTTCGGGTGCTTCGGGTCCCCCGACTTCTCCCACTCGTAGAAGCCGTCCGCGGGGAGCAGGCACCGGTGGCGGGCGAACGCGCGGCGGAAGGCCGGCTTGCTGGCCACGGTCTCGGCCCGGGCGTTGATCAGGCGGCTGCCGATCGAGGTGTCCTTGGCCCAGAACGGCACCAGGCCCCAGCGGACCACCCGGAGTTCCCGGACGCCCCCGTGCTCGATAGCGGCGTGCTCGGTGGCGGCGGCGTCGCCGGATCCGCCCGCCCCCGTGGCCTCGTCCCCGGACCCGCTCGCCCCAGACGCGTCCCCGTCGGCGTCATCCTTCGGGCGCCGGGTAAGCACGGCGTACACGGGCTTGGTGGGGGCCACGTTGTAGTCAGGCCGCAGCGGCTCGGTCACCCGGTCCCGCTGCACGCCAAACTCCTCCAGGAGCTCCTGGCGCTTGCGCGCCGACGCGAAGCGGCCACACATGTCGTCACCTGATCACTACGTAGCTGGGGCTGCTGGGGCAGCGCCGGGGAAGCACAGAATGTGCCACTTAATAACCACAAATCTTGATGACCAAACCTCGGCCGCTGTTCCGGGCCGGGCGAACCCCCTTCAGGCCGTCCAACATGACCGTCCGGACCGTTCCCGGCGGGCGGCGGCCCCCCCGGGGCGGTTCCCCGCCGGCCGGGCCTACCCGGCCGGGTAACCGCGCCCGACCAGGCGATCGTGCCATCCGGGTCCGACAGAACGTCCTACGGGGCTCCGACAGAACGTCCCACGGGACATAGCGCTGGCTGGTTCTTCCCGCATTCCCGCGGTTCAGTCCCGGCGATGCGCTCGGCACACGCATTACGCTCACAGCATGGACACCGCGTGCCAGGATCCCGGAGGCCAGGCCGCCCCGTGGGCGGCCCCGCAGGCCGATGGCCCGCTGCGGGCCCGGCTGCGCGTTCCCGGGTCGAAGTCCATGACCAACCGGGCCCTGGTGCTTGCTGCCCTGGCCGCCGGGCCGGCCGACGTCCTGAACCCGTTGCAGGCCCGGGACACGCTGCTGATGGCCGGCGCCCTCCGGGCGCTGGGAGCCACGGTGGACACGGGAGCCACGGGGGCCACGCCGGACACGGGGGCCACTCAGGACACGCCGGCTGCCGGGGACTCCGCAAGATCGGATAACCCCGGGTTCACGGACGGCGCCGGCGCCCCGGCCTGGCGGGTCTCCCCCGGCTGGACCGGCCGCGACACCAGGGTGGACGTGGGGAACGCGGGCACCGTGATGCGGTTCGTCCCCCCCGTGGCCGCGCTGGCCAGCGTGGCGACCGAATTCCACGGGGACCCGCGGGCCTCGCAGCGGCCGGTGGGCGCGATCATCAGCGCGCTGCGCGAGCTCGGCGCGGTGATCGACGACGGGGGACGCGGGGCCATCCCGTTCACCGTGCACGGCGAGGGGTCGCTGGCCGGCGGCGCGGTCACCGTGGACGCGTCGGCCTCCTCCCAGCTGGTGTCCGGGCTGCTGCTCGCCGCGCCGCGGTACGACAAGGGACTCGAGGTCCGGCACCGGGGCGGCCGTGCTCCCTCCGCCCCGCACATCGCGATGACGGTGCAGATGCTCCGCGACGCGGGGGCCACGGTCGAGACCGCCGCCCGCGAATCTGCCCCGGGCGCGCTGCCCGATACCTGGTTCGTCCAGCCCGGCCCGCTGGGCGACCGCCCGATCACCGTCCAGCCCGACGTGGTGAACTCGATGCCGTTCCTGGCCGCGGCCATGGTCACCGGGGGATCCGTGACCATCCTGGGCTGGCCCCCGGTGACCACCCAGCCCGCGAGCCACATCCTGCGCGTGCTGCGGGCAATGGGCGCGGACTGCGAGACCGGCCCCGGCGGGCTGACCGTCACCGGGCCGCCTGCCCTCCGCGGCATCACCGCCGACCTGGCCGACTGCAGCGAGATCTCGATGGTCCTCGGCGCGCTGGCGGCCCTGGCCGGCTCCCGGTCGGTGCTGACCGGGATCGGCCACCAGCGGCTCCAGGAGACCGACCGGCTGGCCGCCCTGGCCACCGAGATCAACGCGCTGGGCGGCGACGTGACCGAGCGCCCGGACGGGCTGGAGATCCGGCCGCGGCCGCTGCGCGCCAGCCGCCCCTTCGCCACCTACGACGATCACCGCCTGGTGATGGCCGCGGCGGTACTCGGCCTCGTGCTGCCCGGCCTGCGGGTCGAGAACGTGGCGACCGTGGGCAAGACGTTCCCCGGTTTCACCTCAGCGTGGGCGGCGATGCTGGAGCGCGCTCCCTGAACCGGCGGCCGTCCTACGCCCACCTGGACGAGGATGACATCCGGGTCCGGCCCGCGAAGAGCACCCGGCCGCGGACCCGGCGCCGGCCTGCGCATGAGGACGCGGCCGAGGCGTTCGTGGCGGCGGTGGACCGCGGCCGGTACGGGTGCCTCGTCGGGGACCGGCCGGTGACCGCGATGCGAGCCCGCGAGCTGGGCCGGCGCAGCGTGGTGGTGGGTGACCGGGTCGCGCTGGCCGGGGATATCTCCGGCGAGCCGGGCACCCTGGCCCGGGTGGTCCGGGTCGAGCCGCGCACGTCCGTCCTGCGCCGTTCCGCCGACGACACCGACCCGGTGGAACGGGTCATCGTGGCCAACGCGAACCAGCTGGTGATCGTCACCGCGCTCGCCGATCCCCCGCCCCGGCCACGGCTGATCGACCGCTTCCTGGTCGCGGCCTACGACGCGGGCCTGTCGCCTCTGCTCGTCCTGACCAAGGCCGATCTCGCGCCGGCCACCGCCCTCCTCGACGCGTACGGCCCGCTCGGCGTCGCGCACGTGGTGATCGGCCAGCCGCTGACCAGCGAACGGCTCGGCCCGCTCCGCGAGGCCCTGGCCGGCCGGGTCAGCGTGCTGGTGGGGCATTCCGGGGTGGGCAAGTCCACCCTGGTCAACGCGCTGATCCCAGGCGCGGACCGGGCCGTGGGCACGGTCAGCCCGGTGACCGGGCGGGGACGTCATACGTCCTCGTCGGCGGTGGCGCTGCCGCTGCCCGGCGGCGGCTGGCTGATCGACACGCCGGGCCTGCGCGGGTTCGGCCTGGCCCACGTGGCCCCGGAACGGGTGGTACGGGCGTTCCCGGACCTGGCCCCGGGAACCGCGGCCTGCCCCCCCGGCTGCACCCACCTGGAACCCGACTGCGCGCTCGACGCCTGGGTCCGCGATCAGGGCGGGGACAGCCGCCTGGTCACGCGGCTGGACTCGCTGCGCCGCCTGCTCCGCAGCCGCGAAGGCGACGACCCCACGCCGCCTTCCCTCACCGACCAGGACCAGTAGCCTCACGGACTCACCCGCCCGGGCCGGAGTTCGCCGGCTCCGAGGCCATCCCGCTCGCGGGCGGGTAGCGCGGCCCCGTCGAGGTCGTAGGACTCAGGATCGCACTTGGGCGTGATCAGGCCCGAGGGCGCGTTCTCGCTGATCGCCGCGAAGATCCTTCCGAACACTGTGAAGATCGCGCTGCTGTCGCCGGACGGGTAATCCGCACCTGGCGAGATCATCTATCAGCGAACGGTTCTCTTGCGGCTGGCCAGCATCCCCGGTGAGGCAAGCGCGGCCGCCGGATCGGCGCGGCCCGTGTAGCCCATTCGCGGCGCCGCCTGCTCCACGCCGCTGAGGCGACGGCCCCGCCCCAGCTGAGGACCAGCGCGGGCCCAGGACTACCAGGCGTAGGCTTCCGGGGCCGCGCCGCCCGGGCCCGGGAAGATCTCGTCGAGCCGCCCGAGCGCCTTGTCGTCCAGCGTGACCTCCAGGGCCCGCAACGCCCCGGTCAGCTGGCCCAGCGTCCGCGGCCCCACAATCGGGGCGGTCACCGCGGGCTGGTGCAGCAGCCAGGCCAGCGCGACCACGGCCGGCTCCTCGCCGAGTTCGGCGCAGAACGCCTCGTACGCCTCGATCTGGGGCCGGATCTCCTGGATGGCCTCGGCCGCGCGCCCGCCCGTGCTCCGCCCGCCGGCGCCCTGGCCACCTGCCCCGTCACCGGAGCCCTGCCGGCGGAGCACCCCGCTCAGCAGCCCGCCGTGCAGCGGGCTCCACGGGATCACCCCGATGCCGTATCCCTGGCAGGCGGGCAGCACCTCCAGCTCGGCCGTGCGCGCCGCCAGGTTGTACAGGGACTGCTCACTGACCAGCCCGAAAGCCGGGCGGCGCGCGGCCGCCTCCTGGGCCTGGGCGATGTGCCAGCCCGCGAAGTTCGAGGACCCGACGTAAATGATCTTCCCCTGGGTGCGCAGGACGTCCATGGCCTCCCAGATCTCGTCCCACGGCGTGCTGCGGTCCACGTGATGCATCTGGTACAGGTCGATGTGGTCGGTGCCCAGCCGCCGCAGCGACTCCTCGCACGCCCGGCGGATGTTCAGCGCGGACAGGAAACGGTCGTTGGGCCACTCGCCCTTGCCGCCGTACAGCTTCGTGGCCAGCACCGTGCGGTCCCGCCGGCCGCTGCCCGCCGCCATCCACCGGCCGATGACCGACTCGGTGACGCCTTCGGCCCGCGGCTGGCCATACGTGTTCGAGGTGTCGAAGAAGTTGATGCCGTGCTCGTGGGCGGCGTCCATGACGGTGTGGGCGTCGGTCTCGCCGGTGATCGCGCCGAAGTTCATGGTGCCGAGGCAGAGCCTGCTCACGGACACGCCGCTGCGGCCCAGGTGCGTGTAGTCCATGAGGTTTACGCTACGACAGGCCAGCAGGCCGTGGATGGCCGCGGCGGCTGGGATCCGATACCGTTTCGCGGCATGGCGGGATACGACGACGACCTACGTTTCGCCCACGTCCTCGCCGACGCGGCCGATGACATCACCACGCGCCGCTTCCGGGCCCTCGACCTCCGGGTCGAGGCCAAGCCCGACCTGACCCCGGTCACCGACGCGGACAAGGCGGCCGAGGAATCACTGCGCAATGTGCTGCGCCGGTCCCGGCCGCGGGACGCGGTGCTGGGCGAGGAATTCGGCCGGGACGGCAGCGGCCCCCGGTGCTGGGTGATCGACCCGATCGACGGCACCAAGAACTATGTCCGCGGCGTCCCGGTATGGGCCACGCTGATCGGCCTGATGGACGGCGACCAGGTGGTGATGGGCGTGGTCTCCGCCCCCGCGCTCGGCCGGCGCTGGTGGGCGGCCAGCGACAACGGGGCCTGGACCGGCAAGAGCCTGACCAAGGCGACCCGCTGCCGGGTCTCGGACGTGGCCCGGCTGGAGGACGCCTCGTTCTCCTACTCCAGCGTGACCGGCTGGGAGGAGAGGGGCGTGCTGCCGGGCTTCCTCGACCTGGCCGGGTCGGTATGGCGGACCCGCGCGTACGGCGATTTCTGGTCCCACGTCCTGGTCGCCGAGGGAGCGGTGGACATCTCGGCCGAACCCCACGTGTCCCTGTGGGACGTGGCGGCGCTGCAGATCATCGTGGAGGAGGCCGGCGGCGTCTTCACCGACCTGGGGGGCAACGCCACGCCGGACGGCGGCAGCGTGGTCTGCACCAACGCCCGCCTGCACCAGGAGGTGCTCGACCACCTGGCGAGCCCCCGGAACCTGACCTGATGTGCAGGCTTGCGTAGGCGGATCGGCCCGGCATCTGGCCTAAGGCCTTGCCCTGGCGCGGGCATGCGCGGATGCTGGAGGGACTAGCTCGTCACAAACGCACAAGCGCATCCACAACGAGGCGGCGAACCCGGCCGGCACGGCCCGGGCGGGTCGTGGCGTCTCGGATTCAGCCCGGGGAGTGATCGATCGTGAAGGTGCGAGACGGCATGACCAGGCTGGTGCTCACCATCGGCCCCGCGCATACGCTCCGCGAGGCGGCGCGCCTCATGTCCGCACGCCGGGTGGGCGCGGCCGTGGTGACCGACGACCAGCACGCGGGGATCGGCATCCTGACCGAGCGCGACATCCTGGACTCCCTGGGGCATGGCCAGGACCCGGACGGTGAGCTCGCCGCGGACCACCGGACCATGGACGTGGTATTCGCGTCGCCCGACTGGACCTTGCAGCAGGCCGCGGAGACCATGGTGCGGTCCGGCTTCCGGCACCTCGTGGTGATCGAGGGCCAGGAGGTCATCGGGCTCCTGTCGATGCGTGACATCGTGCGGGTCTGGGCCGACGCCTCCACGACGGTGACCCAGGCGCAGGCCACCGCACCCGCCTGAACCAGCCGGATACCGCACTCACCTGCATGATCGCTGCCACAGGCACCCTGGCGGCAGGGGGCAGGGCAGTATGCGGCCGGCCAGAGGTGACATGAGACTGTAGCGGAATGCGGCTCCGTGGCGCAGTGACGCTCGTGACCGGTGGATCGTCGGGCATCGGCGCCGCTACGGCACGGGTGCTGGCCAGGGCCGGAGCCCGGCTGCTGATCGCCGGGCGGGACCCGGCGCGGCTGGACGCGGTGGCCCGCGACACGGGGGCACTGGCCCTCAAGGCCGACCTGGCCGAGCCGCAGGGCCCGGCCGAACTCGCCGACGCGGCGCTCCAGGTCGCGGCCACGGACGCCGACACCCCTGGCATCGACATCCTGATCAACAACGCGGGGGTCGGCTGGTGCGGCCCGGTCGGCGAGATGACCGGCGACAAGATCGCCGAGATCCTGGCCGTCAACCTGGCCGCGCCGATCGAGCTGACCCGGCGGCTGCTGCCCCGGATGACCGCGCGGGGCAGCGGCCGGATCGTGTTCGTCTCGTCCATCGTGGGCGCGACGTCGCTCCGGGACGAGGCGGTGTACTCGGCGGCCAAAGCGGGCCTGGGCAACTTCGCCGAGAGCCTCGCCCACGAGCTGGAAGGCTCCGGCGTGGGCGTCTCCGTGATCGTGCCCGGGGTGATCAACACCCCGTTCTTCGAACACCGGGGCCGCCCGTACGGCCGGAAGAAGCCGGAGCCGCTGCCGGCGGAACAGGCCGCCGAGGCGATCAGGTCCGCGCTCGAGCACGACCGCCCGGTGGTCTACGTGCCCCGGTGGATGAGCTTCCCGGCCCGGCTGCACGGTGCGGCTCCCCGGACGTTCGCGGTGCTGGCCCACTGGTTCGGGGATCATGGCTGAGCTGGACCACCAGGCTGCCCGCAGGCGCGGGCCAGGCCTCAATCTCCGCAACGAAAACCGTCAGCCGGAATCGGGTACCCCCGGAACCGGTGTGAGGGCCTGTGGTGCCTTCCCGGGACAGGTGTGAGGGCCCCGTGCGCCTCCCCAGCCCGGCACACGAGGCCCTCTGCCCCCCGAAGAGGCCCGTTACCGGGGGCCGCCCGGTTCGTGGGCCATCAGGGAACATTTCATCAGCTGAAAGCTCCAAAAGGACAGGGCCGAAAGTCCTATTTTTGGTCAAGAAGTTCTGCTATGCTTCCCAGCCCTCGCAGCACCGGGCCATCCGGCGAGGGGCGATGATCTCTGACCGTGTCGGCCATGTGACTGAGCGCAAGACACCAGGTGACCACGGTGGGTGACACCACGGATCGCGTCGTCAGGGATCCCGCTGGCGCGTGGCCCGCGCCTGGCTCGAAACACGGGCGTCACATTGACGGATGTCCGAAAGGCCGGGCCCGGTCGTCCAATCTACGGGAACCGCCGGGCCTGAGGGGTATCTGGGGCGGCCGGGAGGGACCGGAGGCCAGCGGACCAAGAGGGCCAGCGGACAGCCAGCGGACCGGGGTGCCCGCGTACCCGGCTGGCGCCTTCCGCCTCTGGCGGCGGAAGTGTGACACCGCCTGAGGGGACCGCTCATCCCCCCGGGGAAGACTGTCCCGCCCGGCCCGGCGGGCCCCCCGTGTCCCGCGGGCTGGCCGCCGGAGGCGGGCCGGCGCTGCCGGGAGCGGCCCCGGGGCCAGGGTCAGCCTCGTCGTCCGGGGGGACATCGGCCGGGCCGCCCACCGAGCCCCCGAGGTGGCGCTCGCGCCCGGCGAGCGCGGCGATGGAGGCGGAGATGCCGGTGTCGCGGTCACCCACGAGTTCCCAGGACCGGGCGACGCCGATGAGCAGCGAGGCGGCCAGGACGTTGCCGATCACGTCGACCGGCACGCTCCTATGCGGGTTCACGATCAGGATGACGCCCGCGCCGACCTCGAAACCGAACGCGGCCAGCAGCAGCACGAGCAGGCTGAGCTGGCTCCGCACGTGGCGCCGCGCGGCCGGGTCGCCGAGGATCGACCGCAGCCCGCCCAGGGTGAACAGGAGGCCGCCGATTCCGGCGACGGCCGCCGGATACCCAATCAGGTTGTGCGGCACCAGGCCGAACAGGGAAACGGCCAGGGCGTTCGTGAATGCCACCAATGCCGCCGCCGCGCGGACCTGCCGGATGACGTCCGGGGCCTGCCCGGCGCGCGGCCGGGGGGCCACCGACAGGGCCACGAACAGCAAGCCGGTCAGCGCACCCGAGGCCCCAGCGATGGCCACGAACAGGTCCCGATATGTCCCAGTCACCACGGGCCGCCAGCCTAGTGGGTGACGTGACGGCGGCCCGCCAGGTCATCCCGGCCGGCCCGGCGTGACCGTCCCGTCCGGCCCTTGCGGCAGGTCAGACGGCCGGGTCGGTGCGCAGCACGCTGAACCAGATTCCGTCCCGCCACGCGCCGTCCCGCCACCCGATCCCGCGCAGCAGGCCCTCGCGGGTGAACCCGGCCTTCTCCAGCGCCCGCTGCTCGGCGATGTTGCCCGCCTCGGTAGCCGCCTCGATCCGGTGAACGGGGGTGTGCGCGAACAGGTAGCGCACCAGGAGGCGGTGCGCGTCGGTGCCGTACCCGTGGCCCCGGGCCCTCGAGATCAACGCGATGCCGATCTCCCAGCAGTAGGCCGTCGGGGTGGGGGACTTGCGCCGCCAGTTCACGAGCCCCAGCCGTTCCTGGCCCCGGACCACCATGAGGGTTCCGCCGTCGTCGCTGAGCAGGCTGTCCTCCGCCCACCGGCGGTGCCATCGTTGGCGGTCGGACCAGCCGTACCAGGCGAACTCCCCTGCCGCATCCGGGTCATCCCCGGTCAGGTCGCCCAGCATCCCCAGATCGTCTTCCTCGACGGGCCGCAACGCGATCGGATCGTCCATAGCCAGCATCCTGCCGCACGGGACGGGAGGGCGAGGGTGCGGAACGGCCGTTGCTCCTGAGCCGGGCGGGCGAGCCGCGCCGCGCCCGGTCCTCCCCAGCGGGCGCCTCCTCATCGCCTGCCCGGGCGGGCCCCTGGCGGGCCACGGCGAACCGGACCGCACCGGCCGCCGCGACGATGGCGGCCACGGCCCAGGCGGCCCGCGGCGGGGGCGCGCCCGGCGCGGGGGTCCCGCTGGTGGCCGCGGCCACCAGGAGCAGCGCGGCGATGCCCACGGCCGTGCCGAGCTGAGCCGCGGTGTTGATGATCCCGGACGCGCCGCCCCGCCACCGCGGCGCGACATCCGTGCCCAGGCCGGTGGCCGCGACCGACGACAGCCCGATGCCCGCCCCGCCCACCGCGGCGGACACCGGCACCGCCCACGCCAGTGCGGCCAGCGGGATCAGCATGGCGTCCGCGACCGCGATCAGGGCGAGCCCGGCGGCGATCAGGCGCTGGGCGATCAGCCGGGGCGGCCCCGCGCGGCGCTGCACCGTCGCAGCCAGCGCCGACCCACCGATCACGGCCAGGCTGAACGGCAGCAGGCTCGCCGCCGCCTGCAACGGCGTCCGTTGCAGGGCATCCTGCAGGTACAGGGTGACCAGCGTGATTGCCGAGCTGGTGGTCGCGGTGTTGAGCAGGGCGCCCAGCGTCCCCAGCCGCAGCTGCCGGGACCGGATCAGCTCCGGCGGCAGCAACGGAGCGGCGGCGCGGCGGTCCACGAGGACGAAGCCGCCGGCCAGCGCGAGGCAGGCGGCCAGCAGCAGGCCACCGGCCAGGTGGCCGTCCGGCTGGCTGATCAGGGTCGCGCCGACCACGAACGCCATGACGGCCGCGGTGAAGATGGCCGACCCGGCCAGGTTGAGGGATTCCGCCTGCCGGCGGCCGCCGTCCCGGGGCACCGTGGCCGCGATGACGGCGGCCAGCCCGGCAGCCAGCGGCAGGTAGGCCCAGAAGATGACCCGCCAGCTGGTCAGGTCGGTGACGATGCCGCCCACCACGAACCCGCTGGCGCCCGCCGCCGCCCCGGCCGCGCTCCAGGCCGCGATGGCCCGGTGCCGGGCCGGGCCCTCCGCGGTGATCGTGGTCAGCAGGCGCAGCGCGGAGGGCACCGAGGCCGCGGCCGCCGCGCCCTGCAGGCACCGGCCCGCGGTGAGGGCCAGGACGGACGGTGCGGTCGCGGCCACGAGGGCACCCACCGCGAACACGGCCAGGCTGGCCAGGATCGTGCGCCGGTGCCCGTAACGGTCCCCGAGCCGGGCGCCGAGCATGAGCAGGCCGCCGAAGAACATGGCGTAGCCGGTCGCGATCAGGCTGCCCAGGGAGTCCGGGGCGTGCAGGCTGGCCAGCATCGCGGGCAGGGACGTGACGACGACGGTGACGCCGAGCACGTCCATGAACTGCACCAGGCACAGCGCGAACACGGCAACGCCCACCCGGCGCGCGGGATCTGCGGCGGGGGCACTGCGGGGCTGGCCCATAGACCCTTAACTTCCACCACAGATCCCGGCAAACCTGAAGCGTGATCATGGGATTGGTGTCGTTCTCACGACACCAATCCCATGATCACGACACCGGCGTGCGGCAGGCGGGGCTGGTGTGACGCCTGGGGGAGGGTTCCGTCCCGACTGCCGTATGTCGGTGGGCTCAGGCCGGTCGGCGCTGGCCGTGGGGAGTCAGGGCCGGTCGGCGCTGGCCCGGGGGTCAGGCCACCGGGGCGAGTGCGGCGGCCAGCTTGGCCAGCGCGGCTTCCCAGCCGGGGCCGACGTTCTCCGCCACCCCGGGCATGGCCGCGGCGAGGTCGCCAAGCTGTTCGTGGACCAGGGTGAGCAGGGTGCCGCCCGCCGGGTCCGGGGACAACGTGATCGTCAGCTGCGAGTCGAAGACCGGGCCCGCGGTGCGCTCCGGGCCGACGAACCCCCAGCGGAACACCAGGCGCTCATCCGGGACGAGTTCAAGAACTTCGGCCTCGAAGCCGCCGACGTCGCGACCGGAGTCCTCATGCCAGATCCGGTAACTGCCGCCGGGCCACTCCTCAATCTCGGCCCGGGCCATGGTCAGGCTGCCCGGGGCCATCCAGCGCGCCAGCAGGTCAGGGTCGAGCCAGGCCCGGTAGACCTGGCCGGGAGGAGCCGGGATGAGGCGTTCCATCCGGACCACGGCGTGTGGCGCAGTGCTCGGAGTCATTTGCTTGTCCAGTCCGTTAGGGATATTCGGGATTTTCCGGGCCGGGGGCGGCCTCGCGGAACAGGTGTGCCAGGGCATCGAGCCGGTCGTTCCAGAACGGCTCGTACCAGCGCAGCCAGGCCGCGGCCTGGGCGAGCGGGGCGGCCCGCAGCCGGCACAGGTGGCGCCGGCCGTTCACGGTGCGTTGCAGCAGCCCGGCGCGCTCCAGCACCTGCACATGCTTGGACGCGGCCGCCAGCGACATGGACAGCGGCTCGGCCAGCTCCCCCACGGTCAGCTCGCCGCCGGCCAGCCGGCGGAGCATCGCCCGCCGGGCGCTGTGGGCGAGCGCGTGGAACACCTCGTCCATACCGCGCCCGCTGACCGCCGGATTCTCAACCACCTGGTTGAGGTTACGCGGCGGGCCGGGCGACAGTCAACCCTTTGGTTGAGTTTTCTGCCCGGGGTGGGCTCCCTGCTCCAGGCCGGCTGACGGCAGGCCAGAATCGGCGCATGGGTGCTGCACGCTCGGTTGGGTTGTTCGTCGCCGCCGGCCTGGCGGAAATCGGCGGGGGGTACCTCGTCTGGCGCTGGCTCCGGGACGGGGCGCCGGTCATCGCCGGCATCCTGGGCGCGGCCATCCTGGTGGTCTACGGAATCATCCCGACCCTGCAGAAGAGCTCCGACTTCGGCCGGATCTACGCGGCCTACGGCGGCGTGTTCGTGGTCGCATCGCTGCTGTGGGGCTGGGGCGTGGACAAGAGCCGCCGGATCGCTTCGACTGGGCCGGGGCTGCGGTGGTCCTGGCCGGCGTGGCGATCATCTACTTCGCCCCGCGCCGTTAATCGGCGCCGCTGGTCCCGTGGGCCTTCCAGGCCGCATAGGCGGCCGGCAGGCAGACGGCGCAGGGCCGGTAGCCGGCCGCGACCGCGGTCTGCTCGTCGGCGAAGAACACGCGGTGGGCGGTGTAGCCGCCGCGGGCGATGGCGCGCCGGGCCGACCGGCAGTCCAGCCGGCCGTAGATCCTGGCCCTGCGGTGGCCACCGAACTGGCCGGGCGCTGTGCTGCGATACGGACACCCGTCGGCGCCCAGCAGCGTGTACGTCCAGGGGGACTCGGCGGCCCCCGCGCGGGCGGGCCCGGCGCTGGCGGGCCTGGCGGGACCGGCCCTGGCCATCAGGCGGCGTCGTGGAAGACGAGGCCCAGGGTGAACCGCTCGCCGGAGCGGATGACCGACACGCCGTGCCGGACCGGCGCCGCCGCCCAGCCGCGCCGGGACTCCACCGGGCGGTCGCGGGTGGTGAAGACCAGGCCGTGCCCGTGCGGGATGAGGGTGGCGGTCCCGCGGGACTGGGCGCGCGGGCGCTGCTCGTAGAGAAGGAACTCCCCGCCGGTGTGGTCGGCGCCGGGGTGGCTGAGGTTGATCACGACCTGCAGCGGGAACACCAGGTCGCCGTACAGGTCACGGTGCAGGGCGTTCCAGTCGCCGGCCCGGTAGCGCAGCAGGATCGCCGTGGACTTGGTCTGCCCGGCGGCGTGGCACGCCTCGAGCCAGTCGTCGAGCCGGTCCGGCCACGGGGCCGGACGGCCGAGCCGGCTCCACCAGTCACGGGCGACGGGCAGCAGCTTCGGGTACAGGGCCTGCTTGAGCTCGGTGACCGCTTCGGGGTAGGGGTGGGCGAAGTAGCGGTACTCGCCCTCACCGAAGCGGTGCCGGGCCATGTTGACCGTGGACCGGAACCGTGCGTCGTCGGGATAGAGGGCGGCGATCTGGGCTGCCTCGTCGCTGGTCAGCAGCGGCCCGGTCAGGCCGCAGCCGTAGGTGTCCAGGCCGGCGCGGACCGCATCCCAGTCGGTGGCGTCGACCCGGTCCGGCCACGTCCCGGCCGGATCGGCGGGCCCGGGGCCGGCGGGGGCCGGGTCAGCGGGACTCGTGCCGACGGGACTCGTGCCGTTGCTCGTGCGGGTGCTGGTGATGGGGGTCATGCTGCTGCCTCCTCCAGGGTGAGCAGGGTGCGCTTGGCGTCCGGGCCACCGCGGTAGCCGCCCATGCTGCCGTCGGCGCGGACCACGCGGTGGCACGGCACCACGACTGGGAGCGGGTTGGTCGCGCAGGCGGTGCCGACGGCGCGGACCGCCTTCGGGTTGCCGGCCAGCTGGGCGACGGCGGTGTAGCTGGCGGTGTGCCCATAGCCGATCTCGGGCAGATGGCTCAGCACCGTGCGCCGGAACCCGGCGGACAGCCGCCAGTCCAGCGGCAGGTCGAACGCGTGCCGCCGGCCCGCGAAGTACTCGTCGAGTTCCCGGGCGGCCGCGTCGAGGCGGCCGGGGGCGCTGAGGATGCGCGGGCTGACCTTATCGGCCAGCGTCTGCAGCACGGCGTCGTGACCCTCGCCGGCGAAGGCCACCCGAATCAGGCCCTGGTCCGTGGCGGCCAGCAGCAGCGGGCCGACCGGGCTGTCGAGGACGCGGTAGGCGACGTCGAGCACGCCGTCCTGCTGGGCCGTGGCGGCCAGCTGGGCGTGCAGCCGGCTGAGCTGGTCTGGGTCGTCGGGGAAGGCATGGGCCAGCGCCCCGGGCATGTCGTCGATGGTCATCGGGACGCTTCTTTCGTTGCGGTACTGGGCGTGGTGGTCGGTGCGGTGCTGGGCGGGGGTGCCGGGCGGGCGGGCTGGCCAGCGGCCCGGCCTGCGGCGCCCGGGTAGGAGCGGCGCAGGCGGGCGATGCCGTCGGCGGCGGCGCGGCGGGCCGCCTCGGCGCTGCCACCGAGGATGGTGGCCACGTCGGCGTAGGGCAGCCCCGCGATGTAGTGGTAGGCGACGGCCTGCTTCTGCTTGGCGGGCAGCTGGGTGAGGGCGTCGGCCAGGTCGTCGTCGGCGACCAGGCCCGTGCCGCCCCCGTCCTGCCCGTAACCCCCCGCGGCCCCGGATACCCGCGCCGGGGTATCCGGGGTCTGCGTCTCTGGGATCTGGGCCACCGGGATCGCGCGCCGGGCCGTCCCCCGGGTCACGTCGATGGCCTTGCGGTGGGCGATGGTGACCAGCCAGGCCTCGATATTCGCGTCGGCCGGAAGGTCCGGATAGGCCTTCAGCGCCGACAGGAACGTTTCCGACCAGGCGTCGTCCGCGTCGGCCGGCCCGAGGACGGCCCGGCAGACCCTCAGCACGGTGCTCCCGTGCACTGAGACGACGCTCTCGAACGGTGGCTTGCCTGTCATGACCTGAAGACGTCCTGGATCCGGTTTTCGTGAGGTGTCCCGGCGATCGGTACTCAGGACTCGGTGATCAGGCCCAGCTGCCGCAGCACCGTGACCCCGTCGTCGAGACCGATCTCCTCGCTGATGAGGCCATTCTCGACCTTCAGCACGGTAATGCCGGTGAACCGCATGGTCTTCCCGGTCCTGGCGGGCAGGGCGCCGACCGGCATGTCGTCGAACGCCTCCCCCGTCTGGGTGCCGCCACCCTCCCACTGGCCGACGACGTAATCGCCCTCGGCGATCAGGTCGGCGGTCCCCCAGAAGTTCAGGTCGGGGAACGCGGCGCGGAATTTCGTGGCGAACTCGCGCACTTCGTCCCGCCCGCGGCACGGTGCGTGCAGGGAGTACTCGAAGCGGATGTCCGGCGCGGCCAGCTCGTCCACGACCGCAGGGTTGAAGTCCTTGCCCCAGAACTCAGAGAACCAGCGGGCGACCACGGCCTTGTTGCCTTCGATGGACATGAGTCATCTCTTTCCTCGCGGGATCGGCGCTCCCGGCCGGGTGCGCTCGTCCGGAAGACGCGGTATGAGAGTCCGACGTGAGCTGGCGGGGTCAGAAGTTCCGAACCTCACGAAACACCGGCCCGGGGCGTCTTCCCGGCACAGAGATTTCCCGCAGGTGGGGGACGTGACCGAAGGAGCAGAGATGACGACCGACACGCGCACGCAGCCCGGTCAGCGGACCGCCGGCACGACGGCTGAGCACACGGTCCTCGCCACGCGGCTGGGTGAGCTGACCATCGTGCGCGACGGCGGGCTGCTGACCGGCCTGTACTTCCCGCACCACTGGTACAAGCCCAGCCCGGACAGCTTCGGGCCGCGGACCGGCCGGGGCTTCGAAGAGGTCACGCGCCAGCTCGGGGAGTACCTGGGCGGCGCCCGGACGGAGTTCGGCCTGCCGCTGGACGCCCGGGGCAGCGAGTTCCAGCGGCGGGTCTGGGAGCTGATCGCGGAGATCCCGTACGGCCACACGGCCAGCTACGGCGATCTGGCCCGGCGCCTTGGCGGCAACACGGACCCCAGGGACGTCGGCGCCGCGGTGGGCCGCAACCCGCTGAGCATCCTGATCCCGTGCCACCGGGTGGTGGGCAGCACCGGCAAGCTGACCGGCTACGCCGGCGGCCTGACCCGGAAGCGGGCGCTGCTGGACCTGGAGGCCGGCCACCCGGGCCTGTGGTGATCAGGGCCCGTGGTGAGAGCAGCCGGGGCCCCGTCTTCGCGGCGGGGCCCCGGGCGGTTTGAGTCTGGACGGTCGCGGCCAGGACGCGCCCGGGTCAGTGCCGTCTTCTGGGTCAGCGCTCGTAACTGCCGGGCTCCCAGGCGTGCGTGGCGACCCCGATGGCGTTCCAGGCGTTGATCGTGATGATCAGGGCGAGGAGGGCGGCGACCTCGTCCGGGCTGTAGTGGGCCGCGACGGCCTCGTACGCCGCGTCGGGGACGTGGTCAACGGTCATCAGCGTGACCACCTCGGTGAACGCGAGCGCAGCCCGCTCCCGCTCGGAGAAGTAGGGGGTGTCCCGCCAGGCAGTAATGCCGTACAGGCGCTGCTCGGTCTCCCCCACCGCCCGGGCGTCCTTGCTGTGCATGTCGATGCAGTAGGCGCAGCCGTTGAGCTGTGAGGCCCGGACCCGGACCAGCTCGCGCAGCCGGGGATCGAAGTCCACCCGGTCCAACTCCTTGGTGGCCGCCTTGTCCAGGTGGCCCAGGGCCCGGGCGAAGCCCGCGGCATGGGTATCGAAGTCCAGCCGGACCGGGATCGTGAACACGGGCGCGGTGGTCGCCTCTTCGTGAGTCTCTGTAAGTGCCATAACCCGAACCTATGACCTGACCGGCGCACAGGTAAGCTCCACTTTTATGTCAGAAACGTGGGCCAATTCCGGAGTCGACCTCCACCTGGATCACACCGGCCCGCGGGTGCGCACCGACCTGGAGGCCCAGCTCCGGGAGGCGGTGCGGTCGGGCCGGCTGGCCGCGGGGCTGCGGCTGCCGTCCTCCCGCTCGCTGGCCACCGACCTGGGTGTCGCCCGCAACACCGTGGTCGACGCCTACGGCCAGCTGGTTGCCGAAGGCTGGCTGGTTGCCCGGCAGGGGTCGGTCACCCGGGTCGCCGCGCGGGTGCCCGCGGCCGAGGCGGTGCCCGCGCCGGCGGGCTCGTCCCGCCGGCTGCGCTACGACCTTCGCCCCGGATCACCCGACGTGACCGCGTTCCCCCGGTCCCGCTGGCTGGCGGCGGCGCGCCGGGCGCTGGGCACCGCCCCGGCCGAGGTGTTCGGCGACGCACCGGATGCCCGCGGCCGGCCGGAACTGCACCAGGCCCTGGCCGGGTATCTGGCCCGGGCGCGGGGCGTGCGCGTGAGCCCCGACCGGATCGTGGTCTGCTCGGGGTTCACCCAGGGCCTCGGCCTGATCTGCCGGGCGCTGCGCGGCCGGGGCGCCACGACCCTGGCCGTGGAGGCGTACGGCCTTCCGCACCTGCACGGCATCGTGGCCGAGCACGGGCTGCGCACCCGGGCGCTGCCGGTGGACGAGGGCGGCGCTGTCCTCGCCGGGCCCGGGGCCGTGGCCGGGCTCGATCCAGCGGGCGGTCTCGATGGGGCGGATGCGGCGTTGCTGACCCCGGCCCACCAGTTCCCGCTGGGCGGCGCGCTCGCCCCCGAGCGGCGGAGCCGGGCCATCGACTGGGCCGCGCGGACCGGCGGGCTGCTCATCGAGGACGACTACGACGGCGAATTCCGCTACGACCGCCAGCCGGTCGGGGCCATGCAGGCGCTCGAGCCGGAGCACGTCATCTACGCCGGGACAGCCAGCAAAAGTCTCGCGCCCGGCCTCCGGCTCGGGTGGCTGGTGGTGCCCGCCCACCTTGTGGACGAGGTCGCCGCGGCCAAGGCCGCCATCGACCGGCATTCCAGCAGCTTCGACCAGCTCACGCTGGCCGAGTTCCTCACTTCCGGGGCCTACGACCGGCAGGTGCGCCGCTCACGGCTGGCTTACCGTCACCGGCGGGATCATCTGGTCGCGACGGTCCGGCGCCACGTCCCGCAGGCGCGGATCACCGGGATCGCCGCCGGGTTGCATGCCCTGCTGGAACTGCCGCCCGGCCTGGACGAGGACGAGATCATCGCCCGGGCGGCTGACCATCACGACCTGGCCCTCAACGGGCTCCAGGCCTACAGCCCCGCGTCCGGCAGCCCCACGCCTGGCAGCCCCAGGCCCGGCAGCTCAGCGTCCGGCAGTAGGGCGCCTGGCAGTAGGGCGCCGGGCCCGCGCGGCCGGCGCTGGTCATCGGGTACGCCACACCGCCCGAGCACGCCTTCACCGGCGCCGTCGCCCGCCTCATGGCCGTGCTCACCGCCGCCCTCCGCGACCTGGGCTGACCGGCACCGGCCTCGTCCGGCCGGGGCCACCGGGCGCCCGGCCCGTCCCGGCCGGGGCCACCGGGCGCCCGGCGCGACAAGGCAAAGGCCGCCTACGCGTCCTCAGGCACCGGCCCGGTGTGAAAGATCGGCCAGCCGATCTCCGTGCGCCACTGGGACGCGTCCGGAGTGTCCCGGCGGCCGACCAGGTAGTACTCCCGGATCGGCCCGTCGACGGCCAGCGCGTGCTGGGTCACGTACGTGGCCAGTGAGCCGTAGGCGCGGTCGATGCCGGTGTCCGGCCCGGGGTGGACGATGGTGGCCAGCTCGGCGGACGGCACCACCAGCGACGCGACCCGCCCGGTGGGCCGCAACGGCCCGGCGCACGGCACGAAGATAGTGGCCTGCCCCAGCCCGTGCGAGAACAGCTCGGTCGCGTAGATGCCACCGCTGGGACCCCCGGGCGAAAGGCTCTGGGCGTCCATGGTGGCGTAGAGCTCACCGAGCGCGCCCTGATACCAGGACCCTGCGTCCTCGATGTCCAGCGGCTCACTGATCGCGGCGGCCGGAGTGGCCTCCACGCGGCGCCGGCCGATGTCGGCCAGCTCGGGCGGCGACGGGCGGGCCAGCAGGTCACGCAGCGACGAGACCGCGCTCTGGGTCCGGGTCAGCCCTTCTTCCAGCCGGTTCAGGTGCGCCGCGATGAGCTCGTTGCGGGTCTCGAGGTCCGGTGCCGCGAGGACCTGCCGGACCTCGTCGACGGGCATATCCAGGTCGCGGAATCGCCGGATGATCTGCGCGGCCGGGATCTGGGCCGTCGTGTAGCGGCGGTAACCCGTGTCCGGGTCCACGTCGGCGGGCTCCAGCAGGCCGACCCGGTGGTAGTAGCGCAGCGTTTTCACGCTCATGTGAGTCGCGCGGGCGAAGTCCCCGATCGCCAGGCAGTTCCGCATGACACGAGTCTGCATCCTCCCCTGGGGGGAGAGTCACGGTCCGTTTGCGGTGTTGACCTTCCCCCGGCGGCAGCCGCGAGGGTAATTGATGTCCGGCCGCGAGGGCCGGTCACTGAGGGAGGAGTACCCACCATGAACGCCACCGAGCTCACCGGGGTCGTCGCCGACCACATCGCCGCCGTCAACGCCCTGGACTCCGACGCCATCATGGCCACGTTCGCCGACGACGCCTACGTCAACGACGCCCGGCGCGAGTTCACGGGCACCGAGGCCATCCGCCGGTGGGTGGAGCGGGAGATGGTCGGCGACAAGGTCCAGATCGAGGTCCGCGACGTGCTCGGCCACTACGGCGACACGATCGTGCGCGGGTCCTACACCGGGGACTTCGACAAGACCGGCCTGCCCGACGACGTCGTCCTGTCGAACTACTTCAGCGTCCGCGACGGCAAGATCGTCAGCCTCGTCGTGATCTTCAACCGGCCGGCCGAGTACTGAGCTCCGCGCGGGAGAACCCGCCCCGCCCCGCCCCGCCGCGCGGCGGGGCGGGGCGACTGGGAAGCGCCGTGCCAGGCAGGTGAGGCGGGCCAGGCCTGCCGCGGCGTCGCCCTGGCCCGGACGACGACATCTTCACCACTGGAGTGCTGTCCTGGGCGGGGACCTGGGCATCCCGGCGGTCTCACCCATCGCCGCCCCGCGCGGCTGGCCGATCATCGCGGGCTGGCGCCCGCCTACCTCGACGGCGGCGATCTCGATATTTTCCGCAACGAAGACCTCTCTCACGGCCGGTCCCTCGCCCTGGCCGGCGTCCCGGTGGGGTTCACCCGCACCCCGGAGCGCCGCACGCCGGGAGCGCACCGCGCCGTACGCGCGGCCGGCCCGGCGGGCCCGGGCCGACCGGGCGCAGGTCATCTCGATGCTCTAGCCAGGAAAGGTGATTTCCCTAGTATGGCCAGATGTATTCGACACAGATCTCTCACCATGTGAATGCTCCACGGTCAGATATCTACCGGGCGCTCCTTGATCCGGATGCGATCGCGCAGTGGCGGGTACCGGCCGGAATGAGCAGCCAGGTGCACGAGTTCGACGCCCGCGAAGGCGGCTCGTTCCGCGTGTCCCTCACCTACGACGCGCCGACCGGGACCGGCAAGACCGCGCAGCACACCGACACGTACCACGGCCACTTCGTGAAGCTGGTGCCAGACGAGCAGGTGGTCGAGGTGTTCGAGTTCGAGACCGAGGATCCCGGGCTCCGCGGCGAGATGACGATGACCACGACGCTGACGGACGCGGACGGCGGCACGGACGTCGGCATCGTGCACGAGCAGATCCCCGACACCGTCCCCCCGGCCGACAACGAGATGGGCACCCGGATGGCGCTGGAAAACCTCGCCAAGCTGGTCGAGACCCAGTAGCCGTTTCCCGGGCAAATCCCCGATGCCTCCGGGTCCGCCAGCGCGGGGCCGCGCTGGCTAGCCTGGCCGGACCGTGAAGTTGTAGCAGCCGTAGCCGACGTTGCGCAGCTGCACGAGCGCGACGTCCGGCCGGGCGAGCAGCTGCTGGATGACGGCCAGGGCGTGCTCGCCGTGGCCGGCCAGGATGCCGTCAGCGATCTGCCCGTCCTGGTCGTAGGCCCGCACGACCTGCTGGCGGTGGCTCAGTCCGGGCGGGTAACGGTCCGGGGTCGCGTAGCCCTCGCACGGATCGGCGTGGATGAACACGGGCCCGCGTTCGGCGTAGGCGCCCGCGGTGCCCGGCGGGGTGTAAGCCATGAGCAGCACCTGCTCGCCGGGGCGCGTCTCGCGGAGGCAGCACCGCAGAGGACTGCCGCCCTCGGGATCAGCCCGCGGCGTCAGCCTGTTGCCCGCCTCATCCACCCCGGCCGCCCTGATCTTGTCCAGTTCAGCGGCGGGGATGGGCTCGAACACAAGCGTGCTGGTAATCGAATCGGTGGCCATGCAGCCCAGCCTGCCGGGCCGGGCACGCTGATGCTGGCGGCTATCGGACGTGGCAGTCGGCCGGCGTTCCCGCAGGCGAGTTACGTCCGGACGCGGTCGGCTTTCCCCCCAGCAAAACTCCGTGGCGGGTGCCGCCCTGGTCGCCGAGGATGGTGGGCATGAGTAACCGCAGAGCTGACGTGTTCATCGATCTCGACTCCGATCCGCGGCCCGACCCTTCGCCCGTGGCCGACGAGCGCGCCCTACTGGTCGGGTTCCTGGACTGGCAACGCCAGACACTAGAGCTCAAATGCTCGGACCTCGACGCCGCGAGCCTGGCCCGCCGGTCGGTGGAGCCCTCCACGATGTCGCTGCTGGGGTTGCTGCGGCACATGGCCGACGTGGAGCGCGGCTGGTTCCGCCAGCTGATGGCCGGGCAGGATGCGCCACCGCTCTTCTCCTCCGACGCCGACCCCGACGGCGACTTCGACGGCGCGACATCTGATCCCGAGGTGGTTGCGGAGGCGTGGGAGGCGTGGCGGGCAGAGGTCGCGTTCGCGGACCGGTTCGTGGCCGCCGCGCCGGACCTGGGCGTCACCGGAAAGATCCTGGACGCCTGGCGCGGGCCCATGTCACTCCGGTGGGTACTAGTGCACATGATCGAGGAGTACGCCCGGCACAACGGCCATGCCGACCTCCTGCGCGAACGGATCGACGGAAAGCTGGGCCAGTAGGCCGGAGTCGAAGCGGCGGGAATGAGCGCACCGGCGCAGCGCGCGGGCGGCGTATGCCCCGGGGCCGGGCTTAACTTACGGCATTGGCAGATCTCGGCGTCACAGCGATTGCCGCTACAGATGGGCCATAGCCCGCCGCCTGGTTGCCAGGCCGCCAAGTCATCCAACCCGGTTGACACGCTCCACGGTGATGAGGTCGTCCTCGAGCACGTAGACAACCCTGAAGCGGCCCACGTGCAGACGGTGATACTCACCGCGGTGAAAGCCTTGCGGCGGGCAGGGATCTAAGGCGAGCGCCGTAACCGCTGCGCCAATAGCGCGCATTCCGTCCTGATCCTCCATGTAGCGGCGTGCTGACGCCCGCGCCCACGGAGACCACTCGATCCTCACTGCTCGTGGAGCAGTGAGGACATCGCCTCCTCATGCGAGACCGCTCCCGGACGCCCCGCCGCTACCCACTCCCGGTGAGCCGCCAACGTGGCTTCGGCGTCAGCTTCCTGCAGAAGCTCCGGCGGAGCGTTCCGCTGCACGGCCTGAAGCTGCCGCAAGTCCCCGAGTGGAACGATCGCGGCCACCTCACCACCCAGATGGATCACCTCGTAGGGGCCCGAGTCACTGGCTGGGGATGCGGTCATGCCCACACGGTACCGAGATCCTGTGACATTCACAGCCCGACAGGCACGCCCAGCGCCCGCCGGTCAATCGGGAGCCCGATTGCCGGGCTGAGGCGGCAGTGCCGGTGGGTGTGCCTATGCTGGGCTGGAGCCTAGATCCGCCGGGAGTGATCAGTGACTTCACCGCCGGCCGGGCGTTCCCAGCTCATGGCCCGCCCCGCGTGCACCCCGCGATTCGTGTGGTGCTGGCCGCCAATGCCGACGCCGAGGTGCTGCGACGTTACGACGATGAACTGGACGCCGCGTTCGAGCAGGCCCGCGAGCACGGCGACCTCACGCCACTGCTGAAGATGGTCCGGCGCTGGTGGTTCGAGGCAGACGCCTGGCGCGACCCCGAGGCCCAGCGCGAGTTCCTGGCGCGCGTGGAACGCTACCAGCGCGAAGGGCCACCACCACCCTCGGAACGCACTGGCTGGCAGGAGATCCGCACCAGGTACGGCCTCTGAACGTGTATCACTGGGACTTCGATGAGAAACCGCTGACCCGCCCGCGTTATTGCCAACGCTGCGTTTCGGCCAGCATCACGAGGGACTCGTCACGTTCCTGGTCTACCCTCCGGATGACCTCGTGCTCGTTGTTCGGATTCACTGGCTCGGCGAATGCGTCGGCCACGCTCCGTGCGCCTCGAATGGTCACGGCCGGCCGATGAGTTCGGCGAGGGAGAACCGTCTTAGGGGCGTACGATGCCTGGCTCGTTATAGCCCGCGAGATGCTCCGCATGATGCATGAGAGGACACTCAGATGGCTCTGCCCGAGGTCGTGTCGGCCCAGGAGTGGCAGCTCGCCCGTGACCGCCTGATGACGAAGGAGAAGGACACGACCCGCGCCCTGGATGCGCTCGCCGCCGAGCGCCGCCGACTATCGATGGTCAAGTTCGCCCAGGATTACGTCTTCGAAACCCCGGACGGGCAGGCGACCTGATCGACCTGTTCGAGGGGCGGCGGCAACTGGTGGTCTACCAGTTCATGGACAACGGCCCGGATGACTACTGCTCCGGTTGCTCCGCCTACACCGACAACACCGACACCGCGGCCGGCCGGACCGATCTTCACCGGCGAGAGACGTCATACGTGACCATCTCCGAATGCCACTGGCCCAGATCACGGCCTACAAGCAACGCAAGGGCTGGACCGTGCCGTTCTACTCCTCCCGCGGCACCACGTTCAGTGACGACTGCGGCGCGGGCCGTGGCTTCGGGCTGAGCGTGTTCGTGCGTGACGGCGACGATGTCTACCACACTTACTTCACCAATGGCAGGGGCGTTGACCGGCTGAGGTTCGACCTGAACATCTTCGACCTGACTCCGCTCGGACGGCAGGAGGAATGGGAGGACTCACCCGACGGATGGCCCCGGACCGAGGCCCACTTCGCGGTGACCCGGAAGGACGGACCAGACCACCTGGCCTGAGCCGTCACTCAGGATCCGCAATGATTGCTCCAGTCGTCGCTTCTGGTGCGGCACAGATTTAGCCATTCCATCACCAATACATCGTGCCGTATGCCGATCGTGTCCTCCGGGCTGGAAGCGCGCCATCGGGGTGACCGCCCCCGCCATCGCGGAATCACCGAGCAGGCTGGCCCGGGAGCAGCTGAATCGGGGCAGCAAGCGCAACGACGGCCAGCCAGATAGAAGGCGGCAGGGCATGCAACGGCCTGGACATGCACTCCGAGAGTGCTCCCAGGCTTGCTCACCCTGGGCGGGTGATGCCGGTAGGAAATGACCGTTGCCACCATCACTGTGCGGGTTATTGCGACTGAAACGTTGGCTATGACCAGCATGTCCTACCTCGAACCCGAGGCCCAGGCGGTGATGACGAGGGATGGCGGCTGTGACCGGGGAGCTGGCCAGATGGAATGATGGTGCCGCCCGACGGGCGGTCGTGGAGTTCACCGAGCAGACGGTGTCGGCCGGTGTGCCACCCGAGGAGCGTGTGGCGGTCTTCGACAACGACGGCACCTTGTGGTGCGAGAAGCCGATGCCGATCCAGGCTGACTTCATTCTCCGTCGGCTTTATGAGATGGCGCAGGACGATCCCGGGCTGCGCGGCCGTCAGCCCTGGAAGGCGGCCTATGAGCGCGACTACGGCTGGCTCGGGAAGGTGCTCGCCGAGCACTACGCGGGCAACGACGCCGACGTGCGGACGCTCCTGGCCGGCGTCCTTGCCGCCTACGAGGGGATCAGCGTCGAGGAGTTCGAGGCGAAGTCCGATGCCTTCCTGCGCACTGCGCGGCATCCGACCCTCGGCCGCGGTTACCTGGAGACGGCGTATGTGCCGATGGTCGAACTGCTCGGCTACCTGGCAGCGAACGGATTCACGAACTACATTGCCTCCGGCGGCGGTCGCGACTTCATGCGGCCGATCAGCCAGGAGGTGTACGGGATCCCTCGTGACCGGGTCATCGGCAGCGCAACCACGTTCCAGTACACCAGCGACGACCACGGTGGCACGATCAGACACAAGGCCGAGGCCGACTATCTCGATGATGGCCCGCAGAAGCCGGTCCGGATCTGGAGCCGCACCGGCCGCCGGCCGCTCCTGGCTGCTGGCAACTCGAACGGCGATATCCCGATGCTCGACTTCACCCAGCACCAGGACAAGCCGTCCCTTCGCCTGGTCCTTCTCCACGACGACAGCCAGCGCGAGTTCGCCTACACCAGTGGCGCCGAGCAGGCACTGGAGCGGGCCGGCCAGAGCGGCTGGACGATCGTCAGCATGAAAACCGACTGGGCCACCATCTTCTGACCTGCAGAGGACAGTGGGTGCCCCGAGCGCGGCTCGAACGCTGAACCTACTGCTCAGGAGGTCGCCGGCCTGGAGGCTGCGAGCTGGACCGTCCTAGTTCGTGCGCCGGGATGGCCTCACCGGGAGCGACCGTGAGTACGTCATGCTTGCCGACCGGGCACGCGGCGGGCACGGCACTGTGGGTGCCGTACAGGGGTCCGGGAAGTCACTCACCTACCGCAGACGGTTGTGCGAATCCTGGCCAGTCAATTACCGGGCCGGGCGCCTTCCGGGGCGCCGCCGCATCCGCAGGGCGCCCAGGAGAAGGGCGCCGAGGAACACGACAATGCCGATGATGAGCAGGTACAGCAGGCCCTTGGCTACGACGCCCACGATGCCCAGCACTATCGCCACGATCACCAGCAGTAGGAATAGGGCGATCATCGGATCCTCCGACCAGTCGGGCGCTCAAACGACTTGAGCAGCCGGGCGGGGTCTCGACCCAGATAGCTTTAGTGCACTTAAGACTACGGTTCCGCGGCGGCTGCGTCCATCGGGCTTGGACGAAGGCGGACTGCCTAGGATCGGGTTACGTTTTCTACGTGTGCGTTGCCGGGGTGTGGCGTCGCGAGGGGGCATCACCTGCTGCCGGCCAGTTCGCTCAGGCCACGTGCCAGGGCCTGGTGACCGTCCGCGCTCATCGACTCGAGCTCGCGGGTGAGAACCGCGCGGCGCCGCTCCCGGATCCAGCTCGCCAGCCTTTGCCCGGCCTCGGTGATCGCCAGCCTGATCTCCAGGGGGCCGCCCACGGCCAGCTCGGACCCCAGGAGTCCGGCCGCCGTCATGCGGTCCGACAGCCGGCTGGCACCCGCCACGGAGGTGCCCAGGGCCAAGGCAAGCTGGCCCGGCAGCAGGGGCCCGGAATCGTCAATGATCAGCAAGACCCGCAGGTGGGTAGCCGGGACCGTGCCCCCAAGCTGCTCGATAGCGCGCTCCCACCTGGCCCACACACGAGTAAGTGCAGCCTCCAGGGAAGTGACGTCCTGCCCGGCGCCCTGGGGGATTTCCTGTTCCAACCTGAGTCCCCTCCTTGGTCCTGCCCGGGCTGGCCGGGACATACAGCCTCCGCCGCTGGGGGCTGCATTCTCACCCCGTGCCGCCTACCTCTCTCGTCCAGCCCCTCTCTCCACGTCACGGTCCTTCATGCAAGCGCGGCCGGGGCAATCTGCTGTGCATACCTGCTGCTTGATGTCGGTTGCGGCGTGGCAGCCCGCCGGCTCCGGCAGTGGCCCGGGACTCCGCAGCGGTACCGCGACACCCAGGCCAACACCACCGGCCCCGGACCGGTCGGGCGAGGATCTGGTCCCGACTAAGGGGTCACTCGCGCTCGATCCTCCGCAGCCCGTGCGCGAGCGTCCACCACTCGATGACGAGCATGGTGGCCTTCTCGTTGAGGTGGGTGTGCACGACCTCGGCGATGCCGGCGAGGAAGCGGTCGCCGTCCGGCCCTTCGGTGATCGGTCCGGCCGCTATCACCCGGCCAGAGATCTTCGCCTCGCCCGGCCACTGCGCCTCGGAACCCTCGACCGGGTTGACCGTGGCGCTGTGCAGGGCGAACCGCGGATCCCGGCGGAGATCCGCGCCCTTACGCGCGTCCGGCATCGAGCCAAAGACCAGTTCGCCGTCTTCGAAGGCCGCCTCGATCCCGGAGATCCGCGGCGACCCGTCGGCTCGCAAGGTGGCAATTGTCTTGTGCCTGTGAGCGTCGAACAGCGCCCGCACCCGGTGCGCGAACTCCGGCTCTGCCTGTTCGACGTCGCGCCATGCCGTCATGTGCCCATGATCGCACCAGTGACCGGCAGCCGCTGGCCGACGTGCGGCTCAGAGCCCGCTCGCAAACGGACGCTCAGCTCCCAGCGATCGTGCGCTCCTCGGAGCGGCCGGCGAGCGACCCGCTGGCGCTCGCGAGCATTCCGGTCACGGCTCGCGACCGGTTCGCGCATCGCATCCGCCGGCCGGGCCCGCCGTCGGCGACCAGGTAGCCTGCCGTCGTGAGCGTGATCGACTGGCTGCTCGAAGGTGACCCCGCCATCCGCTGGCAGGCGCTGCGGGATCTCACGAACGGGTCGGCTGATGACGTGGCGGCCGAGCGGGCCCGGGTGGAGCACGATGGCTGGGGCGCGCACCTCCTCGCGCTGGAGGATCCCGACGGGCTCTGGGACGGCGGCGCTTGCTTCCCGGCGTCCTATACCGGCAGTGAACCGGGACAGCCCTGGACAGCCACGATGCACGCGCTGCAGACCCTGCAGCTCCTCGGGCTTCGCCCGGCATCGGAGTCCGCCCGCCGGGCGATCGGGCTCGTTGCGGAGAACGGGCGCTGGGAGCACGCCGGGCAGCGCTACTTCGACGGGGAGGTCGAGCCCTGTATCAACGGCAGGACGATCGAGACCGGTGCGTACTTCGGGGTGGACGTTGGAGTGATCGTCGAGCGGATCCTCGCCGAGCGGCTCGCTGACGGCGGCTGGAACTGCGAGGTCGAGAACGGATCGATGCGGTCCTCCTTCGACACGACGATCAACGTGCTCGACGGCCTGCTCGAGTTCGAGCGCGCGACTGGCGGGTCCGCGGAGGTGCGCAAGGCCCGCCAGAGCGGTGAGGAGTACCTGCTCGAGCGCGACCTCTTCCGCCGCAAGACCACGGGCGCCGTCGTCCAGCCGGCGTATCTCGAGTTCGTATTTCCGTACTACTGGCACTACGACGTGCTGCGCGCGCTCGACTACTTCCGACGGTCAGGTGCGGACCCGGATCCCCGGATGGCGGAGGCGGTAGCGGTCGTGCAGTCGAGGCGGCAGCCGGACGGCCGGTGGCTGCTCGACCGCATCCATCCGGGTCGCGTCCACTTCGATCTTGAGGGCGGCGCGGGCACGCCGAGCCGCTGGAACACTCTCCGCGCACTGAGGGTGCTCAAGTGGTCGGATGGAATCGCCTGACGACCGAACGATGGAGGGCGAGCGGAGTGCTCGCACCCGTGGCCAGGTCGAGGGTCACGCTCCCGGCCGGACGCTCGCTGTGGAGACTGATGCGAGCGGCCCGTAATCGGCATATCGGAGCAGGCTGGCGGTCCAACGATCTGCGAACCCGATCACTTTCGTGATGACGATGGCGTCGGCTTCGTGACCGTCACCCGGCAGACTCTGCGGCCGCCGCCCCCAGACTGCATGAGCGGAGCAGAGATTCGCGCACAGAACGGCGTCTGAAGCATGTGCCGATGGGAGTTGGCGGCTACCCGGGTGCTCGAATACCTGGCACCGTGTGCCCACGGGGACCCGTGGGGACCTGACCGGGTGGTCGCGTCCTGGTGATACTGCCACTGCCCCCTACCAGGTGCTTACGGTCCGCACAGGGCCGGATCGTCGCGGGCTTTGCGTAGAAGATGGTGATGAGCGGCGGTTCTACCGGCACCTTCCGCTGGCTCAACGTCTCGCACACCGACCGCCGCAGGACATCGTCTGTGTGGATATAAACAATCTTCCTGGTCTTGGCCAACAGCACAGTAAACCAGTCAGGGTCCGCGGAAAGCGCGTAGCCGTAATAGTTGCGCCCGCTGCGCAGCGAGATCTTCTCCGCCGGCAGCCAGGGTGAGCGCAGAATGCCAACATAGTATTCGGTGCGATGCGGTACCGGATAGATATTGTATATGTACGGGAAGAAGGCAATGGCCGCCACCAGGGCTATCGCCAGAGTCGCCACGTTCGGTATCAGCCGGGACACCGCGACGATACCCGTTGCGGTTGCCCCCGCTAGCCAGTCCAATCCGAAAGTAATTGCGGTCAGGTTGGTGACGATCAATATAATGATGAGTACAACTATTGCCCCAATTATAAGATTGAGCTCGACGGCAGGCAATACCGTATTCGCATCTTGCCGGAGCAAGGGGCCGACGTTCCGCTCACGGGAATTTGCTGACCGCAGTGAGCTGGGCAAGTACAGATCCTTGATGATGGGCGCGGACAACAGGGCCACCGCCACGGTCAGCATCAACAGGGTGGCCAAGGCCTCCACGAAGCTGCGGAAATAAAGGTAGGAGATGAACACAATCAGGAGCGCGATGGCGAGCGTTGTTGGCCGGTTGGCATCGATCCGGGCGAGCAGCTGATTAGTATCCTCTGCGGCCAGGTAGCGGCTGATCGGCAGCATCAGCGAGGTCGGCGCGATGAAGGCCGTGAAGACAAGCGTCAGCGCGCTGAGCATAAACTGGCGGAAGAGGAGAAGCAGCAGCGCCACATATGGAATGAAGATGGGAACCAGCGGGATGATTGAGCCAAGCAGTGTATTTATATAGCCGCCGGAGGATGCGATAGTCGTCGCCGTCGTAGCGTTATAGTTTGAGATAATCAGAAGCCGCCCCGCGGAAATTAGCACCAGGCCGAGTGGTGAGAGTAGCAGGGGCAGCCATCGCCGTCTCACCGGTAGCCGCCGGACTGGCCTGTGAAGTAATGGCCTAATGGGCGACAATGCCCGGCCAGGCGGCCGGTGCCTGCGGTAGCCTTACCGTAGCGAAGTCCAGCCATACCGAATGTCCTCGCGATGAGAATCTGGGCGATTCGTGTTCTTTGTGTGCAAGACGCTCCAGGGGCCTGGCCGGATGACGGGTATAGGTTGCAGAATGATAACGCGCAAGCCTGGTCGTCTCAGGATAATCTTCCCGGATGTGTATATAATGGACATGCGCAACATCCGGCGGAGCCAGGAGACGCGATTGCGAGCCGATAGCCGGAGCCGCTCAAATGCGGCGCTTTTGCCCTTCATTAGCCGTTCCCCTGGGGCGCCCCCGGCCGGGGTTCGAACGCGCACCTACCGCTCAAGGGATCGTTCCCGCCTGCTTCTAGCCTGTTACTTCCCAGGTCGAGGCCGGTTTGAAGGATCCGCGAGTGTCCGCGGGAGTTGACCGCGACGTCCTGCTTATCGGATCGAGCAAACTACCCAGATGTTGCGCAGTGACTTGCTCGTGGTCACGCGGACTGACCGGGTGGCGCTGCACGTCTCGCCTGACACAATGGTTCGGCTGCCTCTAGTCTCGCGGGGCCTCCTACCCGAACTAGCATGCCCGCCACAGTCTGGTGGGGACTGGACGGACTGCTGCAACTCGACAAGCTCGATATGCCCATCGCCGCTGCACCGATGACGCAGCACACCCGTTTCATGTGAGCTTGGACGCATGAGCGCCCGGCGTGGTTGCAGGGATCCGATACTTCCCCATCCTCCGACCGCTGCCGGGTCTTGCCGTGGAGGATCACCGTCAAGGGTCTGCCCGGAGGGACCCGTGGCACAAGCCCGAACGGTCAGGCCCGGCCGGTGGCGTCGTTAGCCTGGAGCGGTGAAAGTGGCGCCGGACGGAATCGATGAACGCGAGCTGTCTCGCACCTTGCAGGAACACTGGGGCCTTGCCCCGGCCCGGCTCGGCTATCTCCCGGTGGGCTTTGGTGATCACCATTGGGACTTGACCGATTCCGGTGGCCGCCGGTGGTTCGTGACCGTCGCTGGCCTGACTGGTGGCTGCCGCGGCACCGACCCGGCCGCAGGATACGCAGACCTGCAGGCCGCGATGGACACCGTCATCGCCCTCGCCGGGGCGGGCCTGGAGTTCGCCTTCGCCCCAGTGCCGACCACCGGCGGGCAAGCGCTGGCTCCGCTTGGTGGGGAGCATGCCATCACCGTGTTCCCGTATCTTGACGCCGTTGGCGAGGACCTGGGGGACGAGATACCCGAGCGGGAGCGGAGCGCTCTGATTGACATGCTGGCCAGGCTTCATAATGCAACCCCGCAGGCTGCGCGAACGGCACCGGTCCGCCGCCTGGAACTGGCGGCCCGGCCGGTTCTGGAAGCAGCGCTGGGGGAGCTGAGCCAGTCATGGAATGGCGGCCCGTACAGCGAACGCGCCCGCCAGCTGCTGGCCCGGCACGCATCCCACCTCGGCCGGGCCCTGGCCAGTTTCGATGAGCTCGCGCGCGAGGCCGCCCGCAGCGGGCCCTCGGTCATCACCCACGGCGAACCGCACAATATCCTCCGAGCGGCAGGCAGGCTGTACCTCATCGACTGGGCCACCGTTGGCCTCGCACAGCCAGAACGGGACCTGTGGGCGCTGGCCGACGAGGATAGCTGGGAGGCTGACCGCTACGCCGAACTCACTGGCCGACGCGTCAGCGCCGCCCTGATGCGCATGTACCGGCTGCGCTGGAGCCTGGAGGAGATCATGCTCTGTGTGAGCGACTTCCGCGGCCCGCACGAGCAGAACGAGGACACCGAGCTGACGTGGGAGGTCCTCACCGGGGAGACCGAGAACATTCTCCAGCTCGCGCTGTAGCCACTGGGCCTTTCTGCTCTACTCGTGCGACCCTGCTCAGCTGCCCGACGGCCAACCAGCCGCCTGATCAGCAGAACCGACTCGTCGCCCAGATCCAGTGGCTGGCGAATGAATAATTCATCGGCGGCGTGCGGCCGGTAACCGCGGGTTCACGCGCTGGGGTCGAGGGCCGCGAGCTGCGCGGTGGATAGGCGCACCTCGTCACCGACCTCCCCGTCTCGGGCGATGGCCAGGCAGGCCGGGGCGGCAGCGCGCGGGTCAACCGCAGCGAGCTGCTCGGCCGCGGACAGGCGCACCTCATCGCCAACTTCTTCGTCGCGAGCGATAGCGGAGAAGGCTTTGACGGCGGTCTGGGGGTTGTGTTCGGCAAGCTGCCCGGCCGCGTCTAGGCGGCCCTCGTCGTCTTCATGCATGGCTGTGCCGGCTTTCTGCAGATCTTTTCCGATATCCGAGATAGATAGCCTGTCCGTTTCAGGGCTAGGCGCAGCGCCGACGCGATGAGTTCCTGGCGGTTAGTGCCGCTTCGCCAGTTGCCGAGCTGCATGAACCAGTCTGACGGCGCGAGCCAGCCCCCGGCCATAGGGGAAAACCCCGATTTAACCCGGACGGGAAAGGGTTCTGACCCATGACAGAACGTGAGCGGCCCGAGCGCGACTCGAACGCGCAACCTACTGCTTAGGAGGCACAACCGCCCCAGCGCTGCGCAGACCAGCAATGACGCACGTCACCAGCGAGCGAAACAGCTAACGGCAGTTGCTCTCGGAACGATCTTTGCTGAGAGCCTGCCCTATGGCTGACCGCCCGTGGTGCGCTCGGCGGGTGGTGGCCGCGCTTCCTCCTCCGCCGGGCCACGGGGCCCTGCTCGCGCATCAAGGTGGCGACCGTGTCCTCGCTGACCCGCCAGCCCGCCTCGCGCAGGTCCGCGGTGATCCGCGGGATCCGTATTTTGCCTTCATCCAGCCGGAAGAGCCATGCCACCTTGCTTTCAGCTGTGACCGCGGCGGGAGTCAGTCGCCGCAGTGTTTGCAGAACCAGGCGCGGGACACTCCCAGCGCCCGGCACCAGACCGCCACTGGGATGCCATCCGCCCTCCTGATCGTCCCTTCTCCGGAAGAAACTGCCGGTCAGACTTCCGGTCAGACTGCCTGTTCCACGAGCGTGCGCGGCGTTATGTTTTCACCTATCGGCGCCGATTCGATGAGTTAGGCATCGAATCAGATCTTCTACGGCAAAGGGTAACTTCATGAAAAGGATCTTAAGACGTATGGGCATCCCGTGCGGGGCGCTGTGCGTCGCAGCAGCACTCACCGCCACCGGCTCTGCCGTCCCTGCCAGCGCTGCTACCGCGCAGCACACACAGAGCACTGCTGTTACAGCCGGAACCCATGGGCCGGCCGTCGCCATCCCGATGACGCGGGGTACGCACACAGTCTCCGTGATGATGCCTGTGACCTCGCAATCCCAAGCTACGCGGGCCAGATCTGCACACATCAGCCTGGCAGCTGCGGCTGCACCGGTGATACATGTGCGGGTCGGTACAAATAGCTGTGCCGGATTCAATGGGAACTGGGCGGCCATCGTAATCGGCAATGTGAACGGTCTCCCGCTGTGGGGTTACCAATTCTGGGGCATCGAGTGGAACAATTGTCAGTACGGTTTCCCTGCCTCAAGGTCCTACGTCTACGTAAAATGGACATCCCTCGGAATCCCTAGCAACACGCAGCTCCAGACGACGGCGGTCGCCGGCCAGAGCGTGGGTGTCAACCAGACAATTCCGGTCGGAGCGTCTACCATGTCGAACGTATACGTCACCGCGTGCCTTAAGTGGTACAATAACTTCGAGCAGGCTCAATGGAGTTGCGGCGGTTCTCAGCACCTCAGATGAGTGGCTGACATTGGCCCTCTTGCGAGAGAACCCCGCAAGAGGGCCAATCGTCAGTGAAGGGTCGTCGGTGACTGCAACTAGATCGCCCCGCGGCCCGCACCCCGCGGAGTGTTGCATCCAGACGATTCACGTAACCGTCCTCCTTGATCTCATCGTTCTGCGCTTAAAAGCCTGATCGTGGAGTTGTGGAAGCCACGCGTGAGCGCCGAAGCCGCCAGCAAGCTCTGGCCTGCGCCCCGGGCGCGACTCGAACGCGCGACCTACGCTTAGGAGATCGTTTTGGGCCACTCCCCGACCAGCCCGAGCGCAGGACGGGCGGGTTCGGGCCACTCCGCAGGTACCCGTGAACGACCGCCCTGGCGGGCTCGTTCGGGCACGAATGTGGCACACCCACGGAGTGTGGGCATCAATGCGATTCGGGGACTAGCTGGCTACCCGTGGGCGCAGAATGCGGTTTCGGGCTGCATTAGCCCCGCTCCGTCGTCGAGGCTTACTGGCGTCCGCAGGCTTTTCTGCCGAGGCAGCAGATATCGCCCGGCTAGGAACTCTCGCACTGGTGTCAATTCTTCGCTGCGGAGGCAGTTGACCGCCAGAGCGCTTGTCGCGCCGTGAGCCGCGCATCCGGCTTCTGAGTAGGAGCAAGGATACGAAAGCGCTCCCGGCCCCCCCGAATACCAGCAACACCGCCGCCGGGCTGGCGAACGGCCCGGCGGAGATGGAGATTGCCAGGGCAAGGACCGCGAAAACGGCGGTCGCAATGATCGCGCGGTCGCCCGGCCCGGCGTTCGCGTGCGCTGGAGCATTGCCCCGTGCCGGTGTGGGCCTGGGCGGCTGCTGTGCAGCCAGCCCGGCAGGGATGTCGGCGGTAACCAGCGCCAGCTCAGCATGGGTGCGCGACGCAAACGTCTGGCTGACCCTCGCGTCGAACTCATCCTTGGTCACCCGGCCGTGCACGTATGCGGCCTTGAGCGTATCGATCACGTGCGCGCGGTCGGAGTCGGATGCCCGCAAGTGCCCGTGGCCTGCCGCGGGTGGTGCTATCTCGTCTCCGGGCCCGACCATCACCGGCGCCTTCCCGCTAGCACGATGTACGGAAAGCTTAGCGCGGCTGCCCCTTCGGTCAGAAGAAGCCGAGTCGAGTTCGATCCGGGTCAGCGAGGTCATAGTGGCGAGGCTTACCGATTGCTCATGAAGATCACTAGCGTGCGCCCCGAAACCGGCTCTGACTGCGGTGGAAGGTGAGCGCCCCGAGCGCGACTCGAACGCGCGACCTACTGCTTAGGAGGCAGTTGCTCTATCCGCTGAGCTATCGGGGCCAGCCGGGGCTGCGGCGGCCAGCCGTCACAGCACAGGCGCGATCTAGCGTAGCCGGTCGGCTGGCGGACCGGGCCGATCCAACCGGCGGCGGAGCGCCCGCGCGGCGACCGTAGGGTTGAGTACGCAACCCCTGATAACCATGCACGCGATCAAGGAGCTCACGCGGTGCAGGTACGAGACGTCATGACCCAGGCCACCATCACGGAAACGGCCTCCGACACGCTGCGCGCGGCGGCCGAGCGGATGTGGCGGCAGCAGACCGGGTCGCTGCTGATCTCCGAGCGCGGGCGCCTCTCCGGGATCATCACCGAGCGGGACCTGCTGCGGGCGGTCGCGCTCGGCGCTGACCCGGAGACCAGCACGGTGGACGAGGCGATGACGACCGAGGTGTACACCGTGCCGCCGGACATGCCGCTGCACGAGGCGGCCCGGGAGATGGCGGCCCGCTGGATACGGCACCTGCCGGTCGTCCAGGACGGCGAGCTGCTGGGGGTGATCAGCATGCGCGACATCACCGGGATCTTCGCCGCGCTGGGCCCGTCGGACGTGACCGTGGAGCATGAGTTCGACCAGCTGGTCCGCGAGCGGCGGCTGGCCAGGATCGAGCATGGCGACCTCGACTGACCCCCCGCCAGGGCGTTATCTGAAGCGAATTTCACCCGGCTAAGCGTAAAAACCAGGGCAGATAACGAAGACCACCGGCCGCCGCCGGATCAGGGCAGCTGGATCGGGAGCTTGATGCCGTCGAGGACGTGCGGGCAGGGGCAGGTCCGCTCGGCTGGGAGGCTCGCGATGACGTCGATGACCAGCTCGCGCAGCCGGGCCACGTTGCTGCCGAAGACCCGGAAGACCTCCTCCTGGGTGACCCCCTCGCCTTCGTCCACTCCCGCGTCAGTGTCGGTGACCAGCGCGACCGCCGTGTAGCAGAGCGCCAGCTCGCGGGCCAGCACGGCTTCGGGGTGGCCGGTCATCCCGATCAGGGACCAGCCCTGCGCCGCGTACCACTGCGACTCGGCCCGGGTCGAGAACCGCGGGCCCTCGATCACGACCAGCGTCCCGGACTCGGCCAGGTCCCAGCCTGCGGCGCGGGCGGCCGCGAGCGACTGGGCCCGGCCCGTGGGGCAGTAGGGGTCAGCGAACGGGACGTGCACCGCATCGCGGTCGTAGAAGGTCTGGATGCGGCCGGTGGTCCGGTCCACGAGCTGGTCCGGGATGGCCAGCCGGCCCGGGCCGTGCGCGGGGTTGAGCGAGCCCACGGCAGTCGGGGCCAGGATCTGCCGGACGCCGAGCGAGCGCAGCGCCCACAGATTGGCCCGGTAGGGGATCTTGTGCGGGGGGAAGCGGTGGTCACGGCCGTGCCGCGGCACGAACGCCACCGTCCGGCCCGCCACCTCGCCGGTCACGATGGGGTCGCTGGGCAGCCCGTACGGGGTGTCCACGGTGATCTCGTCGGCGGATTCCAGGAACTCGTAGAAACCGGATCCGCCGATGACGCCGATGTCGGCGCGGGCCAGGTTGGGCAGGCTCGCCCCGGCGCTGCCGACCTCAGCGGGATGGCTCACAACGTCTGCGGGTTGACTCACGCGGACAGGTTAGCCAGAGGTTCAGGCTGAGGTAGCCGGGGCCGAACTCTTGCTGCCCTTTTTGCCGTCGGACCCGGACGAGGAGCCGGAGCCGGACGATCCCGAGCCCGACCCAGACGACGAGGAGGACGACGACGAGTCTGACGAACCGGAGCTCTTGTCGGACGACCCCGACGAGGCCGAGTCCTTGGAAGACCCGTTCGACGAGTCCGGCGACTTGGACCCGGCCGATTCCTTGTCCTTTGTGGCCGCGACGTCGCTGGCCGGGGTCTTCCGGCTGTCAGTGCGGTAGAAGCCCGACCCCTTGAACACGATCCCGACGGGCGAGAACACCTTGCGCAGCCGGCCGCCGCACGCCGTGCACACGGTCAGCGCGTCATCGGTGAACTTCTGCACGACCTCGACCTGCTCGCCGCATTCAGTGCAGGTGTACTGGTAGGTCGGCACGATCTCTCCTCTTGTGGCCTGAGGGGGCAGTCCTTAGCACTCCCCGTCCACGACTGCTAAATGGTAGCTCATCCGCACGCCGGCCTGATCATGTCCGGGGCAGGCGCACGATCCCCCTGGAAGGCCGGGCGACCATGCGAACCCGCTGGTCATGCTGGCCGGAGGGCACGTGCGGGACGAACTCGCTGTCGTACACCAACGCCATAGTGGGCACCGGTGTTCCGACCCGGGCCAGCGCCCGGTCGTAGCTGCCGCCGCCCCGCCCGAGCCGCATGCCGGAGTGATCCACCGCCAGCGCGGGCACCAGCACGAAGTCGGCGCTGCTGATCGCCGCGGCCCCGCGGGGCGGCTCGGCCGGCTCGCTCAGCCCCCGCGGCCCGGGGCGCAGGGAATCCGGGCCTTCGTAGGAGGCCCAGTCCAGGTCGCCGTCCGAAAGCAGGATCGGCAGCAGCACGTAGCTGCCCCGCTTCCACAGCGCGAACAGCAGCCCGTGGGTCTCCGGCTCACTGCCGACCGAGTAGTACGCGGCCACCGTGCCGGCCATCTGCATCTCGGGCAGGGACAGGATCGCGTCCCGGAGCTCCCGGCCGGCCCCAGCCCGCTCGGCCGGGGTGAGCTGCCGCCGGGCGGCCACCAGCCGGTCCCGCAGTGCGGCCTTGTCCCGGTTAAGCCCGCCGGGGCTGGGAAGAGGAGCCTCACGCGCGTCCACGCTGCGAGGTTACTGTGACATTGCTGATAGCCGCCCCCCGAGACCCGGACCCGGATCATGCCGGCCGTCCCGCCCGACTAGGGTACGAAGATGCCTGACAGCATCGCGACCAAGGTCACGAAGGCGGTCGTCCCCGCAGCGGGCCTGGGAACGCGTTTCCTCCCCGCGACCAAGGCGACCCCCAAGGAAATGCTGCCCGTGGTGGACAAGCCCGCCATCCAGTACGTGGTGGAGGAGGCGGTCCACGCCGGGCTCGATGACGTGCTGCTCATCACCGGGCGCAGCAAGCGGTCCATCGAGGACCACTTCGACCGCAACTACGAGCTCGAGGAAGCCCTCATCGCCAAGGGCGATAAAGAAGGGCTGGCCCTCATCCGCGACTCCGCCGAGCTGGCCACCGTGCACTACGTCCGCCAGGGCGAGCCGAAGGGCCTCGGCCACGCGGTGTCCTGCGCGGCCAAGCACGTGGGCCACGAACCGTTCGCGGTCCTCCTGGGCGACGACTTCATCCACCCCGACGACCGGCTGCTGCAGCGGATGCTCGACGTCCGGGAGCAGCGCGGCGGCTCGGTCGTGGCGCTGATGGAGGTCGAGTGGGACCAGGTGTCCAGTTACGGCACCGCCGCGATCGAGCCGACCGACGAGGACGACGTCGTCCGGATCACCGACCTGGTCGAGAAGCCCGCCCCGGACGACGCGCCCAGCAACTGGATCATCATCGGCCGGTACGTCTGTGATCCGGCCGTGTTCGGGGTGCTGGAGCACACCGAGCCGGGCCGGGGCGGCGAGATCCAGCTCACCGACGCGCTCAAGACGCTGGCCGGGATAGACCCGGCCGACGGCGGCGGCGTGTACGGCGTGCTGTTCCGTGGCCGCCGCTACGACACCGGCAACAAGGTCGACTACCTGCGCACGCTGGTCCAGTTCGCGGTCGAGCGGCCGGATGTGGCCGAGGAGTTCGTGCCCTGGCTCCGTAAGTACGTCGACAACCTGCCGTGACCGAGGGCCCCTCGCCCCGGGCAGGGTCGCACGCCGACCCGCCGCTGGTGCCCGTCGAGCAGCACCTGGCCGACGTGCTGGCGGCCATCCGCCCGGCCGAGCCGGTGTGGGTGCCGCTGGCGGGCGCGCACGGGACCGTGCTGGCCGAGGCCGTGACGGCCAGCACCCCCCTGCCGCCGTTCGACAACTCGGCCATGGACGGCTACGCGGTCCGGGCCGTCGACCTGGCCCGGGCCAGCGCCGACACCCCGGTCACGCTGGAGGTCCGCGGGGAGATCGCCGCGGGCGACACCGGCGACTACCGGGTCGAGACCGGGGCCTGCCTGCAGATCATGACCGGCGCCCGGCTGCCGGAGGGCGCCGACGCCGTGGTCCCGGTCGAGTGGACCGACGGCGGCACCGAGACCGTGGCCATCCGCCACAGCCCCAAGCTGGAGCATGCGGTCCGCCACCGCGGCGACGACGTGGCCGAGGGCGAGGTGCTGCTCCCCCCGGGCACCCTGATCGGCCCGGTGCAGATGGCCCTGCTGGCCGCGTCCGGCCAGGGTGAGGTGCTGGCCCGCACGCCCCCGCGGGTCGCGGTCATCTCGACCGGCAACGAGCTCGTCGAGCCCGGCACGCCCCTGATCCCGGGCCAGATCTGGGAGTCCAACAGCTTCATGCTGGCCGCGGCCTGCCGCCGGGCCGGCGCGACCGTCCGCCGCCACCGGCTCCGCGACGACCCGGCCGTGGTGCTCAGCACCCTGGAAGGCCTGGTCAGCGACGCCGACCTGCTTATTACCAGCGGCGGGGTCAGCATGGGCGGCGAGCACGATGTGGTCAAGGCTGCCCTGGCCAAGCTGGGCACGATCACGTTCCGCAAGGTCGCGATGCAGCCCGGCATGCCGCAGGGTTTCGGGGCGCTCGGCCCGGACCGGACGCCGATCTTCACCCTGCCCGGCAACCCCGTCAGCGCGTACGTGTCGTTCATCCTGTTCGTGCAGCCCGCGCTCGATGCCCTGAAAAACTACTTTCCGCACCGAAGGCCACCGATCCAGGCGGCCCTCACCCAGAGCGTGCGTTCCCCGCGGGGCCGGCGGTCGTACCTGCGGGGCGTGCTCGACGACGCCCAGGAGACGGTCGTCCCGCTGACCGGGCAGTCCTCCCACCAGCTCGGCGCGCTGGCCGAGGCCAACGCGCTGATCATCGTGCCGGAGGACGTCACCTGGGTGGAGGCCGGCGAGGGCGTCCACGTAATGTGCCTGCCATGACCGGCGCCAGTACTGACGGTAGCGACTTCGAGGATCGGCCGGCCGGGCCGTCGCTCTCTCATCTAGACCAGGCCGGGCACGCCCGGATGGTCGACGTGTCCGGCAAGGACGTGACCGCCCGGCAGGCGAGTGCGTCGGGCCGGGTGCTGCTGTCCGGTACAGCCGTTGCGGCGCTTCGGGCGGGTGAGGTCCCCAAGGGCGACGCGCTGGCGGTCGCCCGGATCGCCGGTATCCAGGGCGCGAAGAAGACGCCGGACCTGATCCCGCTGTGCCACCCGATCGGGCTGCACGCGGTCACGGTCGAGCTCGAGGTGCAGGACGACGGGGTGTCGATCACGGCGGTGGCGCGGACCGCGGACCGGACCGGCGTCGAGATGGAGGCGCTGACCTCGGTGACCGTGGCCGCGCTGGCGCTGATCGACATGATCAAGGCGGTGGACCCGGCGGCGGTGATCACGGACGTGCGGGTAGACGAGAAGACCGGCGGCAAGACCGGGATGTGGCGCCGGTCATGAGCGACGACGTATGGGGCGAAGCGACGGAGGGCGGGACGGCCCGCGGCCCCGTGATCCGGGCGCTGGCCATCACGGTCTCGAACCGGGCGTCGGCCGGGGTGTACGAGGACAAGTCCGGGCCGGTTCTGGCTGGCCTGCTGGCCGAGGCGGGCTGCGCGGTGGACGGCCCGCTGGTCATCCCCGACGGCGACCCGGTCGAGAATGCCCTGCGCGACGGGGTCGCGGCCGGCGTACCGGGTCATCGTGACGACCGGCGGGACGGGGCTGACGCCGGGCGACCTCACCCCGGAAATGACCCGAAGAGTAATAGAGCGGGAGATACCCGGCATATCGGAATCGATCCGGGCCGCGGGCGTGGCGGCCGGGATCCCGTCGGCCATGCTGTCCCGTGGTCTGGCGGGCCTGGCCGGCGACGTCCTCATCGTTAACCTGCCGGGGTCCAGCGGCGGGGTGAAAGATGGCATGCGGGTGCTCACCCCGGTCCTCGCCCACGCCGTTGATCAGGCCCGGGGCGGAGATCACCCTCGTTCCGGGTGATTGACCCCGGCTGGGGCCGGGCATCACCGGGCATAACCGCCAAGACCGGAAGCTGTTTCATTACGTCGCGGTGGTGTATTGAATCGGGTGTCCGCGTAGCGTTCTGATCGCAAACGGGGGAATGATGGCCCACGTGGGACGAATGCGCGGCTGGCCAGTCACGATCGTGGAGCCGGCCCTCCTGGACGCGCCGATCGCGCTGCGGCCCGTGCGGTCCCGGGACGCGACGACGTGGCGGGACGCCCGGGTGCGGAACGCGGACTGGCTGCGCCCCTGGGAGCCCACCAATCCCGAGACCCCGCTGTACCGCTCGACGATCAGCCCGTACCTGTCCATGGCCCGCACCATGCGCCGCGAGGCCCGCCAGGGCCTGGCCCTGCCCTGGGTGATCACCTACGGCGGCCAGTTCGCGGGGCAGCTCACCGTGGGCAGCATCGTGTGGGGGTCGGCGCGGTCGGCCCAGGTCGGTTACTGGATCGACGAGGCGTACGCGGGGCGCAACGTGACCCCGACCGCGCTGGCCATGGCGCTGGACCACTGCTTCTTCGTGGTCGGACTGCACCGGGTGGAGGCCAGCATCCGCCCCGAGAACCAGGCTTCACGCCGGGTCGTGGAGAAGCTGGGGTTCCGCGAAGAGGGGTTGCGGCGCCGGTACCTGCACATCGACGGAGCCTGGCGCGATCACCTGTGCTACGCGCTGACGGTCGAGGATGTGTCCGGGGGGCTGATGCCCCGGTGGCGCAACGAATTGTCGGCCCGGCGGGCCGGGACCGCCTGAGCTGGGTCACGGGTCGCGCCGGGGCCGGGTCCGCCGGGCAGGCCGGGACTGCCTGATCTGACCCGCGATCTCACGACACACCGCGTCTAATACTGTTCATCACTAGCGCTGACCCATACCGTGCGTGAGGTGAGCAAGCCCGCCACGCGGCCATCCATGCGTGCCTTCAAGCGCTGCGTGGCCCCGTGCTGGGCCGTTCCGGGCCGGGCGACTCGGGGTCCGGCGTCCCTGGGCCGGGCGGCTCCGGGCCGGGCGGCTCCCGGGGTGGCAGGGGTGACCCGGTGAGCAGCGCCATCCTCTACTTCGCGATCGTCGCCATCTGGGCCGGGGTCCTCATGCCCCGCTGGCTCCGCCCGGGCCGTCGGCGCCGCGTCGAGGTCACCGAGCACTTCGAGATGCACACCGAGGTCTACGAGACCGAGGTGGACACCGGGACCGGGGAGAGATCGCGCCCCGCGGTGACCGAGCGCGAGGTGACGGTCGAGGAAGAGGTCACCTGGTCCGAGGAAGACGCCGCCGAGCGGCGCGCCAACATCCTCAAGGCCCGTCGCCGTATGCTCGGCACGCTCGTGGGTCTCACCGTCATCGCGTTCCTGATCGCGATGGCCCACGTCGCGGCCTGGTGGGTCATCATCCCGCCGGGCCTGATGATGGGCGGCTTCGTGGTGCTGCTGCGCGAGGCCTCACGCAGCGACGCTGAGCAGGTCCGCAGGCTGGCTGGGCTGGCGGAGACGCGCCACCAGCGGGCTGAGCCCGAGTCCGGGCGACGGGCCGCTCCTGTGACCGCTGAGCCTCTCGAGCGCCTGGTTAGCAGGCCTGTGGCGCCGGACGTGGCCGAGCAGGCCGAGCCGGTGGTGGAGGTCGTCGCCTACTCGGCCGAGATCATCGACATCTCGGGCCGGGTCAACGACCAGTTCTACGACCAGTACACCGACGCCGCCAACCGCGCCGTCGGCGACTGAGTTCCCTCTCCCGTCCCCGGCCCGGCGGCCCTGAGACCGCGCCTTCTCACCGCAACTCATGATGGCGGTCAATAGGGGGCGTCATGTGGCAGAGATAGACCACGATCATCGTCGTCCGGCCTCCGGCGCCGACGCGGGCACGGCGGGACTCTCAGGAGCAGCCCGGAGTCGCTGAGCGCACGGGCAGGCCCGAGGCTTTGCTAGGCTGACACCCGTTCCAGGGGCTGTAGCGCAGTCCGGTAGCGCACCTCGTTCGCATCGAGGGGGTCAGGGGTTCGAATCCCCTCAGCTCCACCTCTGGGATCTGGTCTCTGACCAGGTCAGAAGCTCTTTCCTTGAGCCCCAGCCTACTTCCAGGGCTGGGGCTTTCGGCTTGGTTGGGAGGAATTTGGGAGATCATCTTCTCCCTGCCTCCCGGTGTGGGTCGGTCTGGCTGGGTGTCTCGTGGTGTCGTTGCGTCCGGTGTCTGGGGCGCGAAAGGGCGCCAGGAGTTCGTCGAGCAGCGGGACGGGTGAGTGCTCGTGGAGGGCGGCCCGTTCGCGCAGGGAGTCCTCCCAGCGGGCCTGGAGGGCGTGCCTTGAGGTCGTCGCGCATCCGGTCGGAAGCGTGGGCGTAGAGGCCGCGCATGCCGGGCACCTCGTGGCCGAGGCGCTGCTCGGCGAGGATCTCCGGGATGCCGATCTTCGGCCATCCAGGTCTTGTGGCTGTGCCTCAGGCCGTGCGGGTTCAGGCCGTACTTGACCGGGAGCCAGCAGGCGAGCGGGATGTCCTCGGGGATCGGCCGGATGCCCCGCCCGCGCGGCGGGGTGAACGCGGCGTCGCCGGGCGGGGCGGGCGCCCAGGTGGTGACCGGGATGCCGGGCCACGCGGAGGCGTCGGCGATGGTGAGCCGGGGCGGCTTGCCGGGCTGCGGCTGGTACCGGCCGTCGCAGGCGGGGCGGAACACGCGGCGGGCGTAGTTGCTGCGCCGGGGGTGGCCGCCGTCCGGGCCGAGGAACACGTACTGCCCGCTGCCGCCGTGCTGGGCCGGCGCAGGCGCACCGCTGCCGGGGCTGGTCCTTGATCTGGCGGGCCAGCAGGTCGGCCAGGAACGGCGGGAGGTCGACGGGCAGGCATGGTTCCCAGTTGGGGCTGCGGTAGGAGTCGTCCTTCGGCGGGAGCCGGTGGAACGTGCTCCGGATCTCGCGGAGCTGCCACTCGACGTGGATCTCGTCGGCGTGGACGTAGTCGCGTTCCAGGCCGATCGTCTCGCCCCAGCGCAGGCCGGTGTAGGCGATCGTGATGACCATGGTGAAGTCCTCGTCCCGGCCGGACAGCAGCGCGGCCCGCTCGGCGACCAGTAAGGCCTGCAGCGGCGTGGCCCACACCCGCTGCGGGCCGCGGTCGAGCCTGCGGCCGGTCCGCCGGCCGCGGTTGCGGGGCCGGATCGCGGGGTTGTACGGGATCAGCGGCGGCTTGGCGGCGGCCGCGTCGCCGAGAATCGTGCACAGCAGGCTGCGGGCGTCCCGGGCGACGCGCCGGGAGACGCCGGTCCGGGCGGGGATGGCGTTCTCCCACGCTGGTGATCTCCTCGGTGCTGAGCGAGCCCAGCTCGCTGGCGCCCCAGGCCGGGCGGATGAACCGGCGGATCAGGTACTCGCGGGTGTCCACGGTGCTGAGGCCGACGTCCTGCAGGGCCAGCCACCGGTCGATCCACTCGCTGACCGTGATCTTCCCTGCGTTCGGGTCGGTCCAGCGGCCCTCGCGGATCCTGGCTTCCTGGTCGCGTCCCCAGGCGAGCGCGGCGGCCTTGGTCTCGAACCCGGACTCGCTGGTCTCCATGCCGCTGGGCAGCTTGTACTTCACCCGCCACGGCTTCGCGCTTCTCCCGCGCTTCTCCGCGTACGCCATGCTGTCCTCCGGGTGATGTCTCTGGTCGTGGCTGCCGGTGCCGGTAGCGGCAGTCACGGTGGTCCTGGTGGGCCGCCCGGCGCTCGCGTGCAGGTGACCGGCTGCCGCGCCCCGGCCTTCATGATCTCGGCGATGTCGTCATCGCTGAACCGCAGATGCTTGCCAATGAACGTGCACGGAATCAACCGCGCCGCAGCCTTTGTCTTGAGCCACGACTCGCGCACCTTGAGGATCCCGCTGCCTCTGCAGCAGTATAGAGCTGATCCGCCATTGTCACTCCGCCTCTCCGCCGGGAAGTAGCCCGAGCCAACGGAGACTTCCCGCGTCTCACCTGGTACGACGAGATCGTGACTCAAAGTTACGTCAATCACTTGCGCCACTGTCAAACGAGAACCACTTGATCGTATGACCGTCAGCGGTGCTGATTGGTGCTGACTGGTTAGGCGCAGTTATGCACGGTTCGGTTCAGTGCTGTTGCGTGTGGGTGGAAAAAGCTGGCACGGTAAGGGAATTATGACTTCAGGGCTCATGCACCTTGGCGGAGCGGTCCCTGCACGACATTTGAGGCAGCCTGCCCGCCTCCGCGGGTCAGCCTGCCCAAGTCACGTCGGTCAACGTGACTGTCCGGCGGGCGTCATTGATCGTGTAGGTGACCATGCCTGCCGTGCCGAACTCGGCGCGCCGGACATACGGATCGCCCGTCGGGAATGTCCGCAGCGGATCGTCCGGGTACTCGATCACCGCATGCCATGGTCGCGATCAGGGCATCTAACGCCTTCGCCGGAAAGTCGCCGAGCTGCCCGAGTACCCGCTCACTTAACTCGGCCCGGTAGGTCACCGCGTCTGAGCCCGCGCCGCCGCCAGCCGCTCCTGCCAGTCCGGGATGACTTCCTCTGCTGGCGTCGTCCGGGCAGTGCCGCTGCGCACCGCTTCAAGTTCCTCGTAGTATCCGGCCCGGCTGGTCGCGATGACCGTCAGCCGCCATGCGTGCAGGAGCCGCTGCAGCCGTCGGTAGCCAGCCGGATCATGCGCGGCGTCTACAGCCTCGTGGTACTGGCGGAGGAACTCGGCGCGTTCCTGCTCGGGCAGGTCCCGGAGAATGACCTCGGGATCATTCGGATCCTCTACCTGCGACCGGCTCGGCGGACATGCAACCCAAGCTACACCCGGATCCGGACAGATCAGCGACCTGCGCAGCAGGATCCGACTGCCACGGCTTCTCCGCGACAATCCGTTGCGGACGGCGTCTGTCACGTGGACGCGAAGATGGCCGACACACGGGGACCAGCTAACGGTCTCGGCCGGACCAGGGCCGCCTGTCCTGCCGGGAACACTAACGATTGTGGCCACAATTTTGTGATACATTTGTCTCATGGTGGCGGATGCCCATGCCGTCGGTCTTCGGGATCTGCGGCATCACACGAGTGAGGTGCTGGCCAGGGTCCGGCACGGCGAGACGATCGACGTGACGGAACACGGCCGGCTGATCGCGCGGATCGTCCCGGTGGGGAACGCCAGCCTGCCCCGGTGCTGGCGCGCCTGGTTGAGTCCGGGCGGGCCACTCTGGCCCGGCGCCCTGGCTACCGGCCCCGGATGCGTCCCGGCGATGGGACCGACCGGCTCTCCGGGACACTCGCGGCGCTGCGCGACGAGGAACGCTGGTGAGCCTCTACTACGCCGATACGTCCGCAGTGATCAAGCTGCTCGTCGAGGAAAGCCACTCCAAGCGTTCGCCTTCTATACCTCAAGCAATGCTAATGTCACTCGCGCAGTTCGGATCGAGCTCGCCCGGGCCTACCCAACCATCCCACTCTACGCCCGCATCTGCTGCTCGCGTTCTCCTTCGTCGCGATCGACGACGACATCGTGGAGGCGGCCACGAGCGAGCCCGATCGCGGGCTGGGTTTCCTGGACGCCCTCGTGAGCTACGACGACTGCCCGCTCAAGGCAGCGACCGATGCAGGCCTGGCCTCGGCGTCTCTCCCGGAACTGACCGCCGCGAAAGTTACGGCCCGGACCCGGATCCTGCCCGCTTCTCACGCTGCGCTATCGCAAAGTGAAGAGCACTCTTCAAATCGTGGATAGACCAGAGTCACAAGGACCCGTACAACTCACTGGATTGACCAGTTGGATGCTCAAGGTCCCGGATCGAGATGTTGAGCACCTCAACTCCGCGCGTGCCTCATGCACGTTAGCGACCGATGCGCTGCTGCGCGGCAAAATCATCCCGTCGTACTGCCCGGTGCCAAGCGGCATCACGCCAGTAGTTGTGCTGCACGATCACGGCAGGATCGTCGATCACTTCCCCGCCGATGAAACTGTCATCGTCCTCGTAAATGCATCTTCACCAGCGTGCGCGAGTCGAACAGCCAGTAGTCGTGATCAGGTAGTCCTTCTGTCTGCGCCTGGTCCCGAGGAAGGTACCTGATGTCCTCGCCGGCCGCATTGGTGAACTGCGCACACCAGACACCGAAGCGGCTGTAGTCCGTGAGCGGCATTGCTCACCACCCGGACCCGGGCGAATCGTCGCCCTGCCTCGGCGGCCAGCACCGACCATGTCGAGCCAGCCTCGCAGCCAGGGCAGGTCGTCAGGTTCGCCGGCGAGGAACTTCCGAAGCGAGTCGTACTCGTACGGACTCGCCGTAGGAGTCGCGCGACCTCCAACCGGTAGGCGGTGTGTTCGAACGAGCTCAAACAGATGCCTGAAGTCAGGCCCTGGCTGGATGAGCTGAGCTCAGCGCTGCGCCCCTCTGCTGATAGCGCCGGTAGAACTTGAGCACATTTTCCGGGATCCGGATGATCGCTAGTCACCAGGTGAGCGGAGCGTGGTTGTGGCTGGGTGCTCACCGAGCGCCCGGGCAAGCCCTGCGTGGCTGCGCTACTGGTGGTCAGCCACGGTTGTCTCTCTTTCTTTCCGATGGGCAAGCAGGTCGAGCAGCCGTTGCAGCTCGGCGGCGCCGGCCTGCAGGTGCGCGGTGAGCTGCGCCCGGGCTTGTGCCCGGCTGCCGCGCAGCGCGTCAAGCAGCTGGCGGTGGTCGTCTGCGGTCCGGCCGAGTTCACGGCTGGAGCGCTCGGCCAGCGCTAGGGCGAGGCGCTGCTCTTGCTGGAGCTGTCCATGGAAGCGTCGCAGCCGGGGGCTGCCGGTAGCCGCGACCAGGGTGGCGTGGAAGAGCCGGTCACCGTCGAGCACGGCGGCGACGTCGCCGCGGCTGAAGGCACGTTCTATCTGCTCAACCAGGTCGGCTAGGTTCCCGTAGACCGCCGGGTCCCGGTGCCCGGTGAGAGCGTCCACCGCAGCCAGCTCCACGGGGGCGCGGGCAGCGTAGATATCTGCGGCATCCGGCCCGGTGATGTCCGCGACGACGATGCCGCGGTTCATCTGGTAGCGGACCAGGCCCTCGCTTTCGAGGGTCCGCGCGGCCTCGCGGAGGGTGCTGCGGGAGACGCCGAGTTCGGCGGCGACGGCGGCTTCGCGCAGCGGCATGCCCGGCAGCAGCCGGCCGGACAAGATGGCCTGCCGGACGGCTTCGGCGGCTTGCTCGGTGGTGCTCTGCCGCTGAATGCTCGCACCCAGGCCGGTGATCGGGCTCGCCACGGTCACCAGTCTCCCAGCGGCACATCCCGGCCGGCGCCGTGCTCACCGGCGAGCCGGGCGGCGAGGGCGGCCACCGCCGCGTCCTGAATGCCCAGGCCGGTCAGGTCGGCCACGGTCAGCTCATCGTCGGCGGTACGGCCGGCCAGGCGCCCCGATGCCACGGCAGTTAGCTCGCCATACACCGAACCCACCTCCAGCAGGCCGGCCTCCAGCGCGTGGTGCAGCTCGCCTGACGCCGCAGCGGCGTCGATGCTGTCCGGCACATACTTGACCGCTGTCACCAGGACCTGCGGGTCAAGTTCCCGCTTGTGCGGCATGTCGGAGCCGACCGCGGTCACGTGCGCGCCGCGGGCCAGCCAGCCGGCTTCGATAAGGGGCCCGGTGCTGCTGGTCGCGGTGATGACCACCTCGGCACCCTGGACCGCCTCGCGGGCGGTCGCGGCGATGGAGACCGGTACGCCAGCCGCGGCCATGTCACGCCGGTACTGCTCAGCGGCCTGGCGGCGGCGGCCCCAGACCGTCACCTGCTCGATGGGGCGCACCTGCAGCAGTGCCTGCAGCTGGTAGCGGGCCTGCCCGCCGGTGCCGATCACCGCCGCCGACCGCGCGCCGGGCCGGGCCAGCAGGTCAGCGGCAACCGCCCCGGCCGCGGCGGTCCGCAGCTCGGTGAGCAGCCCGCCATCGGCGATCAGCATCCGGAGCGCGCCTGTCGTGGCGTCGTGGACCATGGTCATCCCACCGCTGACCGGAAGCCCCAGCTCGGCGTTGCGGTAGAACCCGGTCGCGGTCTTGACCGCGAACACCGGCGCGCCGGTCAGGTAAGCACCCTTCACGTGCAGCTCGCCGCCAGCATCGGGCAGGTACATCCCGAACGGCGCCGGCGTCACCGCGCCGCCCCGGTCTGCCGCCGCGAGCGCCTCGCGCACCGCAGTGATCGCGTCCGCCATGCTGACCAGGCGCCGGACGTCATCGCGGTCAAGGACCCGGACCACCCAGTCTCCCTCCCTTGAAGCCTTGCCTGTCGTGCACTAGATTGCCATATTGTCCGGCAATCTGGCAAGACGACCAGAAGGAGTGAGGCCATGCCCGTGCCCGGGCTGCGCCGCGAGGACTTCCCCGTCCTGGACCGGCTCACCTACCTCAACACCGCCTCCGCCGGCCTGGTCCCGGCCTCGGTCGTGACCCCCGCGCACGAGTTCGAGCTCGAGCTGGCGCAGGCCGGGACCACCGGTATGGACGAGGACACCGAGATCGGCATCCTGGACGACGCCCGCCACGGCGCCGCGGCGCTGTTCGGCGCCAGCCCGGACACGATCGCGATCGCCACCAGCTTCACCGAGGCCCTGAACCAGGTGGCCTGGTGGCTGCGGCCCGGCCGCGGCCAGAACATCGTGTCCTCGGAGGTGGACTTCCCCAGCGTCACCTACCCCTGGCACCGCATCGCCGAGGACACCGGCTGCCAGGTCCGGCTGGTCGGCGTGCTGGATGACCCGGACAGCTTCGACGTGAACAAGATCGCCGACAGCGTGGACTCCGCCACCGCGGCGATCTGCATCAGCCATATCCAATACCTCACCGGCCACGTGCTCGACCTGGGCGAACTCGCGGCACTAGCGCACGACAACGGAGCGGTCCTGATCGTGGACGCGACCCAGTCCGCCGGGCAGGTGCCGATCGACGTGACCGCCTCCGGCGTGGACGTCCTCATCTCCGGGTCCTACAAGTGGCTCTGCAGCACCTTCGGCGCTGCGGTCTGCTACCTCAGCCCCACCCTGCTCAGCGAATTCCGGCCGCCGCTGGTGGGCTGGCGCAGCACCGAGCACCCCTACTCCCTCGACGCCCGGTGGCTTCCCCTGGCCGCCACCGCACGGCGGATGGAGTACTCCACCATGTCCTACGCCGCAGCGATCGCGCTCGGCCGCGCTATCGGCTACATCTCCGGCCTGTCCCTGGTTGAGGTCGCCGCGCACAACCGCGAGCTCGCCAGCCAGCTCGCCGACGGGCTGGCGCAGCGCGGCGCTCGCCTGCTCACCCCCCGCGACCCGGCCCGCCGGGCCGGCACGGTCACCGCCCGCTTCCCAGGCCACGACGGGGAAGCCATCGCCGCCGCGCTCACCGAGCGCGGCGTGATCGTCTCCCCGCGCGTCGGCTCCACCCGCTTCTCCATGCACTTCTACAACAGCAGCGACGACGTCGGGCACGCCCTGGCGACCCTGGACGAGGTGCTCCGATGACCCTCGCCGCGCTCATGCCCGGCGCTGAGGAAGAAGGGCAGTCCGTTCGCGCGGCATTAGGCGGCGATCTGGTCGCGGTAGAACAGCCCGGTAAACACGGTGGCGTCGGCGTGCTGGCTCAGCTCACAAGCACGATCCAAGTGCCGGTCGCTGTCGTTGAGGCTCGGCACTAATGGCCGCCAGTACAAGATCGTGCGGTACCGGCGTGGCGATGCTGCACTCATCTGCGTCAGCGAGTCCGCGGCGACATGCGAGGGATACGGCTCGATGCGCTTGTCTTCGATGCCCGAGTACGTGAACAGCAACGTGAGCTTGATATTTGCCAGCTCGCTAAGCAGGGCGATGTCTTCCGGCTTCATCTGGTGACGAGTATTGCGAGTACGTGATTGCGGAAGCCACGGGCATCAAGATCGCGGAGCACGGCCAGGGTGCGTGGCCGCATGCTGGGCAGGAAAGGGTCGGTGGCCCGGTTGAGGATCTACAGTGGCGTGTCATGCGGCCGGGAGTAGCGGTGCGTCACGAGTTGCTCGACGGCCACGTCATCGAGCATGAGGGCGCAGGGTACGAGCTGGTCCCATAAGCCGTAGGTGTGCCGGATGCACTACGCGCAGCCCAGGGGGCAGCCGCCGAGCGGACCGGCTTGAGCGGCGTCGCGCACTCTGACCACCACAGCCTCAATCGTGATCATCTTCCCTGGGCAGAGAGCATGATCAGCGGTGGGCCGCCGTCATGACCGCCCGGGGTGTTGCGCGGCACGCGCTCCCGGAGCCCGGCTGCCAGGCTCACCGTCACGCTCCAGCGCCGACCGGTTTATCCGGCGACCACCAGGTACTCGAAGTTCCCGCGGCCGACGGTGCGTTCCAGCGTGCGGATGACCGGGCGCGGATCGTGATAAGGAGGGAGACCTGATTATCGGATTGGAGCGCTCCGCGATCGGCACGCTGGTCGAGCGGACAACCGGTTCACGATGCTGGTCCACCTGCCTCGCGAGGACGGCTATGGCGCGATCCCGCGGACGAAGAACGGGCCGCCGCTGGCCGGCTATGGCGCGATCACGATGAAGAACGCGCTCGCCGCCACGATCACCACCCTGCCCGGGCAGCTGCGCCGGTCGCTGACCTGGGACCGCGGCAAGGAACTGTCCGCGCACGCTGCAGTTCAAGGTCGAGACCGGCATCCCGGTCTACTTCGCCGACCCGCACAGCCCGTGGCAGCGGCGCACGAACGAGAACACCAACGGCCTGCTGAGGCAGTACTTCCCCAAAGGCACCGACCTCGCACGATGGAGCGCCGAGGAGATCGAAGCCGTCGCCACCGCGCTCAACAACCGGCCCCGCAAGACACTCGGCTGGAAGACCCCGGCCGAAGCACTCAACGAGCAGCTACTGTCTCTGCAAGCCGGTGTTGCGTCGACTGGTTGAATCCGCCCTGGCAGCCTCGGCCGGAGTGGATGACCACGCCCGGGTCCGGGTCGCGGGCGGCGACGGCGTTGCCCAGCGCATCGGAGATCAGCTCGGTGCGCAGATGATCGGCCATCGCGTAACCCACGACGCGGCGGGAGGCGATGTCGATCACGGTGGCCAGGAACAGCCACCCTTCCCAGGTGGAGATGTAGGTGATGTCGCCGCACCAGCGGGAGTTGAGCCGGGATGCGTCCGCGGTGAAGTCCCGGCGGATCAGTCCGCTCTCGCCGCGGCGGCCGGGTCGGCGATGGTGGTCTTCTTCCACCGCCGGGCTGCCCGGCCCCTGAGCCCTGCCTGGCGCATCAGCCGGGCGACCCGCTTGCGGCCATGACACCGGCCGTGGCGGCGCAGCTCAGCATGCACCCGCGGGGCGCCGTAACGGCCCCGGGAATCCTCATGCACGGCCTGGATCTCCGCGGCCAGGTCCGCGTCGTCCTGGTCCCGCTGCGAGGAGCCGGCCAGATACTGGCAGAAGGCGGCCCGGGGGACCTTCAGCAGCTCACACGCCCGCTTGACGTTGCGCCTGCCCCGCTTCTCCGCCGCGATGAACGGGTAGACGTTCACCGGGTCCCTTAATGCTCC
>CAWFAP010000006.1:0-2365858 GCA_963813975.1 uncultured Actinomycetes bacterium | reverse complement strand
CGGAGGCACAGGACATGATCAAGCGCGGTGAGATCCTGGGGGCGGCGACCGTCATCGGCGTGCTGCACGCTGCCGCAGAGCTGGCAGGGTCGCCTCGGCATACGACCTGAGCCCGCGGACCTGTTCTTCCTGATCGTGTGGCGCGAGTTCGGCGAGCAGCCTGCGGATGTAGGTCGTCGCTCGCGCGGAGTCCAGGCTGCCGGTCAGGTCGATCGCCTCGCGGCCGTGAGTGCATGCCTGGTCGAGTTCGCCTTGCAGGGCGTATCCGATGGCGAGCAGCGCGGTGTTGAAAGCCTTGCCGCGGATGTAGCGAGGGTTCATGTCGAGCGATCGCAGGGCGTATTTCTCGGTCTGGACGCCCTGACCGAGGGCGTGGAAGCAGTGGGCGATCTTGGCAGCGAAATAGGCCTCGTCGAAGTAGCTGAGCCATGCGGGCTGGTCGCGGCCGGTCGTCTGGCTGAAGACCGTCTCGGCACGTCGTAGCGCCCGGGAGCAGGACCCGGCGTCGCTCCGCAGCGCGTGGCCGTGGGCTTCCATGACGATGCTCTCGGTCTCCAGGACGGGCAACCCGGCGCGCCGGCCGGCTAGTTGTGCGGCCAGGGCCATATCGATGGCGTGCTCTGGCTGGGCGACATAGGCGGCCTGGTGGCTCATGGCCGCGAGAATCTCGCCGCCCAGGCCTTCGTCGCCCGCGAAGCGGGCCATGGTCAGCGCCTGGACGAGGTAGCGCTGCGCTAATCCCTGCATCTCCAGGTCGTAGGCCTGCCATCCGGCCAGCTGGGTCAGTTCGGCGGCGGCAGAGAAGAGGTGCCGCCGTACCTCTTCGGTGCATCGGCCCTGTCGCAGCAGCGGGGCGATATCGGTGTGCAGGTACTCAACGACGGTCGGGCGGATGCGCCCGCCGCCGAGACGGTTGTCGAGCACCCGGAACGCGCCGGTCGCCTCGCGGATCTCCTGGATGTCGGCCATCCCGATCCTGCGGGTTCCCTTGCTCGCCGTCATGGCGCTCCGGGGCGCCAGCAGCCAGCGGAGCGCGGCCGAGGAGTACGCGGCGAGATCAAAGTCGGACAGCACGAGGACGCGCTGCCGCTTCAGGTCGCCCTCGGTGAGGCTGCGGACGATGCGCGCGGCATCGGCGGGCGTTGGCTGGATGTGGAGTGCCGCGCCGTCGGCGGTGCGCTCCTGGGCCATGCCCAAGCATGGCGAGAGAAACCGGACGTCCAAGTGCGGCGCCGAAAACCTCGCTAATAACTCTGGCGTCGGGGGACGGGGCTGCTCTCCGCGCAGCCATCGCTCAACGGAGCTGTGGTTGTACTTGAGATTCCGGTATCCGCGCATATGCCCGAGATCGACAACTCGCCGCGCGAGGCCTTTGCTGGAGAAGCCTGCCTCAGCGATGAGCGTGGCGAGCTGCTGATTCGGGTCTTTCGACCGTCTGGCCATTGCGGGCAGCCTCCGCTTCTCCCGGGGTACCCAGCCTTCCACGCGCCCTAGGCTCGCTTACCAGTATGACCGCGTTCTGCACGCCCCCAGGCGCACGCACCTGCCCCTGCCTCACGCCTTACGGGACGGCGGGCATTTGGAGTTATCTCTCGTCTCGAAGGGAGAACGACCGATGCGTAACACCGCTGTCCGTGACCGGATCACGAAGCAGTTTCGTGATGCCGCCGCTGCGGTGCAGGCGCTCGCCATTCAGCAGGACGAAGCCAATTCAGGTCCGATGAAGGGTGGTTTCCCCATGGGCGGCGGCACGAGCGGATATGCGCCACGACCCCCCGCGGGCGCTTCTCGTGCCGCTGGAGGCGGAACCGGCACTGTCCCCGGGACCGCGCCCACTCGGCGCGGTCCGGTCAAGAGCCGCGCTCCGGTGCCGGTTCTGCCTCCCCACGCGCATGCAGCGGCCGGGGCTGATCGATGGCCGCTGCGGGACTTCCTTGAACTCGGGGCGCTGCCCAGCGCTGTGCCCTGCGCGCGGCTGCACGCCAGGCTCGTGGTCCACGAATGGGGTCTCACGGCCCTGGCTGACAACGTCGAACTCGTTGTTTCCGAGCTGGTCACCAACGCCGTGCATGCGTCCCGAGGACTCGGACTGGCGACTTCTGTACGGCTGTGGCTGCTGAGCGATGCCGAGCAGGTGCTGATCACCGTCTGGGATGCCAGTCCATATATGCCGATCCACGCGGACGTCAGCGTGGAGGCAGAGAGCGGCAGGGGGTTGCTGCTGGTCGGGGCGACCAGTTCTCAGTGGGGCACCAGCGCCAGCCCCGCGGGCGGCAAGACGGTCTGGGCGCTCCTCACAACGCCGTGAGCCAACCCTCTGCGGTCCCGGCCGGGACAGACAGTCCGGCGCAGCGGTGGTTTGTGGCGGTGGACGGGTATCGGCTCCGTCAGTTTCGCCGCGAGCACCGACTATCCCAGGAGGCGCTGGCGAGCCGGGCCGGGATCAGCGTCGGCACCGTTGGTCAGTTGGAGCGCCAGGCCCGCCCTTCGTATGCCGGGGCCGCACTCTGGCCCGGCTCGCCGCCGCGCTTGGTACGCACCCCACCGCTCTCATGTCCTTGCCGCGCTAGACGCACGACCCGGCGTTCCCGATGCAGGAGTGCGGCAATCTGCGGCAGAGAATGGCAGCGGATGCTATTGATCATTCACCATGTGACACTCTCGGGTCCGGGTTTTCGGGGATGGCATCCATGTGATGCAGAGCCCTTGCATCTGATGAAACCCGCAATAGGACGAGCGAGATATACATAACCTATGGATAACTCTGGACCGGCGCGGTCCAGAGTTGCATTATGGAAGCTGCTGGCCGGGTTCGCAGCGGCGTGACCGGGCGCGGTCACGCAGGTAGGACTGGATGCGGAGCCACGCTGTACGGGCGGGATGAGGATTTGGAACAAGTGTGGGAGCCGGTGGGGGATTGGCCGCGTCGCAACCGGGCGAGCTTCTGGCGATCGTGGGTGAGCGTTCCTGATGATCGGGAAAGTGGTTCGCGGATCGAACGTCGCGGGACTGCTGCGGTATTTGTACGGGCCAGGCCGGGCGAATGAGCATACGGACCCGCACCTGGTGGCTGGGTTCGGAGACCCACATGAGCTTGAGCCGGACCGGCGGGCGGATGGGTCGCCAGATCTGCGGCGGCTGACTGGGTTGCTCCTTCTGCCGTTGGCGCTCGACCCGTTCGGCGGGTGTGAGAAGCCCGTGTGGCACTGCTCGATCCGGGCTGCGCCGGGGGACCGGATGCTGTCCGACGAGGAGTGGGGCCAGGTCGCCGCCGCCGTCATGGACCGGACCGGGTTCGCGCGTCACGATGACGAGTCCGGGGTGCGGTGGGTCGCGGTCCGGCATGCTCCGGATCACATCCATCTCGTGGCGACGCTCGCCCGTCAGGACGGCAGGCGGGCGAGAACCTGGAATGACTTCTTCCGGGTGCGGGAGGCCTGCCGGGACGCTGAGCGGCGGCTGGGGCTGCGGACCACGGCTCCCGCGGACCGCACCGCCGCGAAGCAGCCCAGCCGCGCCGAGACGGAGCAGGCGCTCCGGCGCGGGTGGGACGAGGCGCCCCGGGTGTCCCTGCGCCGGGAAGTGTGCGCGGCGGCGGCCGGGGCGGGTTCGGAGCGGGAGTTCTTCGCCCGGCTGGAGCAGGCCGGGGTGCTGGTCCGGAAGCGGCACAGCACGATCAACCCGGGTGAGGTCACCGGGTACGCCGTCGGCCTGGCGGACCACACCACCAAGGACGGCGGGATCGTCTGGTACGGCGGCGGGAAGCTGGCCCCCGATCTGACCTTGCCGAAGCTGCGCGCTCGCTGGGCCGGGCCAGCCGGCGAAGGCCTCGGGCAGCCGGTCCACGGCGTGATGGCCCGCGCGGTGCTTCGGGGACGGGTCACCGCGGCGGCGGAGCAGGCCCGGGACGAGGCCGGGTTCTTCGCGCAGCTGCGAGAGAGCGGCGTGCTGGTGCGGCTGCGGTACAGCGAGATCAACCCGGGCGAGGTCACCGGGTACGCGGTGGCGCATCCCGGGCTACACGGAACGGGACGGATCGCCGAGGTGGTACGGGGGAGGGCGGCTGGCCGCCGGGCTGACGCTGCCTCGGTTGCGCCGGAACTGGGATCGGGACCGCACCGACACTGATCCGCGCGCCGGATCGTTCCGGCTCACCGGGCCGGAACGCGAGCAGTTCTACCTCCACGCCGCCCAGCAAGCCGCTGCGGCTGCGGAGCAGATCCGGCGCAGCGCCGGGAGTGACCCGGGCGCGGCCGCCGATACGGCCTGGGCGGCGGCCGCAGCCTTCCACGCGACGGCCCGAGCGATCGGAGACCCGGCGCTGCGGGACGTGGCCGACGCCTACGACCGCGCGGCCCGGATGGCCTACGGGAAGATCCCGCAGCGGACCGCCGAGGGCGACGGCTGCGCGCAGCTGCCCGGCTCCTGGCCATGGCGGGCGGCCCAGGCGACGGCGGCACGCGGGGAGCGATCCAGCTGACCGCCAGCCTGGTCCGGTTGGCCAGAGCGGTGGGCGAGCTGCGCCAGGCCGAGCAGCACGCCGCCCAGGCCGCGGCGGCGCGGCAGGCCGCGGAGCGCCTCTACGCCAGCCTCAGCCAGGCGAGGGCAGGCGCCCCGGCACCAGACGGGCCACAGCAGCCACAGCAGTCCCGCACTGCCCGGAGGCCACGAGACATCGCCAGCCTGGACTTCCCGGCCCCGCCGCGACCCGGCCAGCCTCCACCGGAGGCCGACAACAGCCTCACCGGATCGCGGCCACAGTCGAGCCCGGGACCCGTGCGCAGGCCGCCCAGCCGCGCCGGACCGGGCCGCTGACAGCACGTCAGCTCCGGGTTCCGGCGGACCGAAATTCAGGGCCGCTCAGTGCCGCCCTGGTTCAATACATGCCGCCTGACCGTGGCACGTCCTGTTGACAAACCGTTGACAAATGATCAAGAAAGCCGGTCCCCGTCCCCGGGAACCGGCCTCTGACCTGCGCAAACTGGTGGGCGATACTGGGATTGAACCAGTGACCTCTTCGGTGTCAACGAGCCGCCAAAGCGCTCATCCTGATGCAGCTCGGCAAGCTCTACGACGACGTCAGCCTCCCGCTAACTGAGGAAGGACAAGAACGACTGGATTCTGGCGCTGCACCTGCTGATCCAGGCAGCCTAACGCGGGTCGCCGTCGCCGTCACCGCCACGTAACGCCGCAAGCCGCTACGCCCAGCCGGTTGAGGACTGGCCGGGCGCAGCGCTGTCCCCAGGTAGGTCATCGCCAGCTCGGAGTACGCCTCGATGTACCCGAGGGCGACATTGCAGGTGAGGCAAAGCAGGCCGCGCACGCACTTGCCGCACCACCTGCTCGGCAGCTTGGGCGGGCAGCAGGCGTGGTCATGGTCGATGCAGATGCGCTGGTCTTCCTCGAACGGCGTGCGGCACATCGCGCAGGCGTACCCCTGCGTCTCCAGCATGCGGGCGAACCGCTCCGGGGTCAGGCCCATGAGCTTGAGCTTGTACGCCCGGTTCCAGCGAGACTTGGCCTCCGGGGTGACAAGTGTCTTCTCGCGCCGCCGCTCCGTCAGCACTGCCCTGCGCTCGGCTAAGGCTGCCGCCGTCCGGCACTCTCCCCGGTGGCCGGGCATCCGCCCGCAGTACTCCCTGGCGCGCGGCATCCACTTGCTGCACCGATCGCCCGTAGGCTGGCCGCTAGCTGACATGGTGTTTACCCACCTTCGTCAGTCAGAGCCCGTGGGGTGCGCCAACATCCTGCGGGCTCGCTTGCTTTCGTGGGCGATGCTGGGTTCGAACCAGCGACCTCCTCGGTGTCAACGAGGCGCGCTCCCACTGCGCCAATCGCCCTCGAGGCGGAGGCGGGAATCGAACCCGCGTACAGGGCTTTGCAGGCCCTTGCCTAAGCCACTCGGCCACTCCGCCAGCGCCAACGTTCCCTGCTGGGGGAATCATGGCTTTGGACATCCGAAGAACCGTGCGGGCCAGGGGCCTGCGGGACGGAATCCGGCGCCTCCGAGCGGACGACGGGATTCGAACCCGCGACCCTCACCTTGGCAAGGTGATGCTCTACCAACTGAGCCACGTCCGCATGCTGGTGCACCCCATTCGGGCGTGTTCACCCGGGCAGGCGTGCGTTCAGAACTGTAGCCGATCCTGGCCCGCGAGCAAACTCGGACCCGGGGCGTGCCGCCCACTCGGTGCGGTTACGCGCCGTCGCCACGCAGTCTGCCATCCGGACCGGTCATTACTCCGCGCGCAGGGCGTTGGCCACCCGCAAGCGGGCCGCTCGGTGGCCCGGCCACGCCCCGAGCAGGCTGGCCAGCATCAACGCCGCCGGGACGATGACCACCATCACGACGGCCGCGATCGGCGGCACGTACTGCACCGGTGTGTACGCCGCCACCGTCCGCCACAGGAGACGCCCCACCACCAAGCCCGCCGGGAGACCGATCAGCAGCCCGGCCAGCGCGAGTATGAACCCCTGGGTGAGCACGATCAGGCGGCACTCGCGCGGCGTCATGCCCATGACCCGCAGGACGGCCACGTCCTGGGTACGGCGCTGGACCACGGTGACCAGGGCATGGCCGACGGCGCCGGCGGCGAGCAGGGCCAGGAAGACGCCGAGGACCACCGGGAGCACCTGCACCTGGCCCAGCTCGGCCATCTCCATCGGGGACTGGGCGGGCTCCAGGTCCGCGCCGGCCAGCTGCGGCGATACCCGTTTGAGCTGGTCATGCACGATCTGACCCGCTCGCGCGGCGGGTACGCCGGGCCCGGTCCTGATCAGCACGATGTGGTACTTGAAGCCGGTGAAGAGGCCGCTGAACCCGGCGGGGGTCAGCCACCCGCCGTCGGCGTAGCTGTTGTGCGAGCCCTCGGGCACCAGGCCGCTGCCGGTCACGGTCAGGACCTCGCTGGCTCGGTTCCCCTTCAGCCGCACCTGGCTGCCGACCGCGGCGTGCAGGGCGGCCAGCGTCCGGGGAGCCAGGAGCACCTCGTGCGCACTGCGCGGCATGCGGCCGCGGAACACCACGACGGGGATCGCCTTGGGGCCCCCTGCGTGGTACTCGTACAGGCTGATCGAGCCGGCGCCGCCCCCGCCGGTGGCCACCGCAATGCGGGAGTCGTCCACCCCGGTGACCGAGGGCAGCCGGTCCAGGGCCCGCACGAATGGGTGGACGGGACCGAAATCCTTGCCGTTCAGGCCGGTCTCCGAGATCAGCTGGAAGGTCTGGCCGAATCGTCCCGGGTGCGCCACCGTGTCGGACACGCCGTGGGAGAACGTGAACGCGGCCACGATGCCGAGCACCCCGGCCACCGCCCCGATCTGGGCGGGCCGCACCGGCACGGCCGACGGGCCCCGGCCTGGCTCCAGCGCGAACCGGGCCCCGACCACGAGTGGGACCGGGAACCCGGCACGCGCCGCCGCGGCCGCGGTCGCCGACCCCCGGACCGGCAACTCCCGGCGCCCCGCGGCGAGCGTGGCCCGCCCGGCCAGCGCCGCGCCTCCCGCCACCAGCACCGTGATCAGCGCCATGGCCGGCCCGATGACCGCCCAGTCGGCGGACAGGCCGGGCGACGGTTCGATCAGCGCCGCGGTCCCGATCGGGAACCAGGGCGATACGGCCACCGCAAACCCGGCCGCCAGCCCGGCCCCGGCCAGCCCGGCGAGGGCCGGGGCCGCGGCAACGGCCCCCGTGACCTCGAAGGACGTCATCCCGAGGGCCCGCATTATCTGCAGCTCCGCCCCGCTGGCCGCGGCGAAGCGGGCCAGCGTCTGCCCGATCAGGAACAGCGAGGCCAGGAAGGCGGCGGCTGCCAGCGCGACCAGGCAGCGTGCTTCGAAGGCGATCTGCCGCTGGGCGTCGGCGTACTGCTGGGGCAGGTCCCAGATGTCGATGTCCGAGCGCCCGGTCAGCCGCGCGATGTCGCGCCGCAGCCGGGGGATGGCCGCCTCACCACCGTGCAGCCGGACGAGGGCGTTGACGAAGCTGAGCGGGTTGTGCGGGTTGCCCACCACGCTGAGCGGATACCGGGCCGCCACGGCGGGCGACATGAGGATCGCGCCGTGCGAACCCGGCGAATCTGAGAACCACGGGGAGCGGATGACGCCGACGATCCGCAGCCGCAGCCTCGGCCCGGTGAGGGCGCCCCCCGGCCCGGATCCCCGCCCCGCCTCCCACTCCCGGGGGGTGGGCAGGTGCAGGACGACCGTATTCCCCACGCCCAGGTGATGATCGGCCACGAACATCGGTGTGACCACGGCTTCACCGATGCGGCGGGGATCGAACACCCGGCCCTGGAAGACCACGGGCTTCTCGATCGACCGGAGAACGGTGTTATTGGCGGGCGGGAACGCGGCGACATCGGCGGGCAGGCCCTGATAGGCCAGCGTGTAGTCCACGGAGAACGTGGACACCGAGGCCACTTCGGGCAGGCGCTCGACGCGGCCCCAGTCGAATCCCGGCTGGTTGGGCAGCACCACGGCCGTCGCCGGGAGCGTCACGGCGTCCAGCCGCCGCAGCGCGGTGTCAGAGCGCCTGGCCCCGGCCACGGCGGCGATGATGGTGCCGCCCGCGAGGGCGACCAGGAGCCCGAGGACAACCAGTGAGCGCCAGCGGAGGCGCGCATCATGACGCAGCCACGCCCCGATTGCCCTCATAGCCCCGCCCCGACCGCTGGTGCCTGTCGCGTCAACCCAGACCATTAACCCGCATCCAGCGGGCCCGCGGGAGTAGGCCACCATGAAACCACCGGGGGAGGCTGGCCACCCGGCCCGTGCCGCTGGCAGGGTCGCCGCCAGCAGGTGGGCCGCCGTCCGGGCCGTCCTCAGGCCAGGGAACCGACCTGCTCGGCGTAGTAGCTCACGCCAGCCACATGCTCCGCGATCTGGCGCAGGGTCCAGTCCCCGGGCCGGGGCAGATCCCAGGCCCCCTCCCCAGCTATCTCATATCGCAGCACATACCACCGTCCGAGGCGCCGCAGCCGGGAACGCGCCTCCGCGTAGTCCGGCTCGGTGAAGCGGGACCAGTCCGCGTCGAGCGTCACGGTCCGCCCGAGCCACTCATCGGGCATGGGGGCCGCTCCGGCCAGCAACGCCTCCACCTGGTGCAGATGATCCACCAGGTGATCGGCGATCCGGCGCAGCGCCTTGTGCGGCGTCCATGTGTTGGGCATGCCGTCGTCCATCGCCCGCGCTATGGGCCGGCCGTCCCATGCGTGCCAGGTCCGGGCCAGTTCCAGGCACCGCTCCACGGCCGCCACTACCAGTTGTCCCGGGTTCGGGTCCGCGTCGTCAGTCATGCGTTGACTCTGGCCGAATAACGCTTCGGCCAGCGCCGAAGCATGCTGCCCGGGAGGGCTCGCCGCTGGCTTCCCGGGACCGCATGTCCCGGGAAGTCCGGATTTTCCGCTGGCGGCGCCCCGTCACAACTACAGTCCCCCCGTGGACGAACGAGCGATACCCCGGCGGGCCTGGAACCGGCTCACGTTCTACCGGCAGCGCACGCGGACCCGCATCTGCCTCAGGCGCTGGTTCACCAGCTCCGGTGAGCGCTCCGCCATCTACGGGACAGTGCGGGTCCGGGTGGCCGGCACCGCCACCGTGGGCGATCACCTGGTTATCGAGGGCTACGACGCGAAGGTCAGCATCAAGGTGGCCCGCGGCGCGACGCTGAGCATCGCCGATGATGTCTACCTCAACGGCGGGGTGAGCATCGAGGTGTTCCACGAGGTCCGGATCGGCAGCAACGTTCTCATGGCCCCGTACTCGTCCATCACCGATGACGCCGCTCACGATGTGGAGCCGGGCGCCCCCCGCTTCAAGGGCCCGGTCGTCATCGGCAGCAACGTGTGGCTGGGCCGCAACGTGGCCGTCCTGCCCGGGGTGGCCATCGGCGACGGCTCGGTCGTCGGCGCCAACTCGGTAGTGACCCGCGACATACCCCCCGCGTGCTTCGCCGCCGGGGCGCCGGCCCGGGTTATCCGCAAGCTGGAACTGGCCGATGGCTGGGTGCGCCGCTGAGGATGGCAGGCTGTCAGACATGCGAACTGTGATCGTCACCGGCGACGGCCTCACCGTCCAGGATGTCATCGACGTGGCCCGCGGTGAGGCCCGCGCCGAACTCGGCCCGGACGTGCCAGCCGTGATGGAGCCCAGCCGGGCGGTGGTGGAGGCCGCGACCGCCGGGGACGCCCCGGTTTACGGGGTGAACACCGGCTTCGGCGCGCTGGCCGACACGCCGGTCGGCGTCAACGACCTGGCCCAGCTGCAGGGCGCCATCGTCCGCTCGCACGCCGCGGGCACCGGGGAGCCTCTCGGCGACCCCAGCGTCCGCGCGATTCTCCTGCTGCGCGCCCGGACCCTGGCCGCGGGCTACTCGGGCGTCCGCCCCGACCTGCCCCGCCGACTCCTCGAGCTGCTGGACCTCGGCCTGCTCCCGGTGGTCCCGAGCAAGGGCTCGGTCGGCGCGTCCGGCGACCTGGCCCAGCTCGCCCACCTGGCCCAGCCGCTGATCGGCGAGGGCCGGCTGCGCGGCCCGGGCGACCCGCCGCGGGGGCGGCCCAGCGGCGAGGTGCTCGCCGAGCACGGGCTCGTCCCGCTCCAGCTGGCCCCCAAGGAGGGCCTGTCCCTGGTCAACGGGACCGAGCCGATGCAGGCCCTGCTGGCGTTCTCGATCCACGACGCGCAGATGCTGGTCCAGGTGGCCGACATCGCCTGCGCCCTGTCGATCGAGGCCCTGCTGGGCACCGACCGGCCCTACGACGAGCGGGTGCAGGCCCTGCGGCCGCACCCGGGGCAGCTGGATAGCGCGGCCAACCTGCGGGCCCTGCTGGCCGGCTCGCCGCTGCTGGCCAGCCACCGGCACAGCCGGCACGCCGTGCAGGACGCCTACTGCCTGCGCTGCGCGCCGCAGGTGCACGGCGCGGTCCGGGACGTGCTGGCCCACGCCAGCCGGGTGATCGACATCGAGCTGGGCGCGGTGGTGGACAACCCCGTCGTGGTCCGGGACGGCGAGGTGATGACCTCCGGCAACTTCCACGGCGAGCCGCTGGCGTTCGCCGCCGACATGCTGGCCATGGCCCTGTCCGAGCTGGCCAGCATCAGCGAGCGGCGGGTCGACCGGATGCTGGACCCGGCGTTCTCCCGGGGCCTGCCGCCGTTCCTGGCCCCGGAAGCGGGCACCAACTCCGGCTTCATGCTCGCCCAGTACACCGCCGCGTCGCTGGTCAGCGAGAACAAGGTGCTATCCCACCCGGCCAGCGTGGACACCATCCCGACATCGGGCAAGCAGGAAGATCACGTGTCGATGGGCTGGACCTCGGTGCGCAAGCTGCGCGAGGTCGTGGCGAACGTCCGGACGTGCCTGGCCGTCGAGGTCTGCTGCGCGGCCCAGGGCATTGACCTGCGGGCTGACGTCGCCGCCCCGTCCGAACCCCTCCGCGCCGTGCACGCGGCCATCCGGGCGCGGGTCCCGATGATGCCGGTTGACCGTGAAGTCGCCGAGCAGATCGAAGCGGTCAACACCTTGCTGCCCTCACTATCCGCAACGGCGGCCACGTACGCCGGTGACCTGCGTTAGCGTCGTCGTGTGACGGTGTGGATGAACGGCACCCTCGTGCCGGACGACCAGGCCCGGGTACCCGTGACCGATCACGGGCTGACCACCGGGGACGGCGTGTTCGAGGCGCTCAAGGTCACCGGGGGAGCGCCGTTCGCGCTGACCCGGCACCTGGCCCGGCTGCGCGCCTCCGCGGCGGGCCTGGGCCTGCCGGAGCCGGACCTGGACCAGATCCGGGCCGGGGTGGACGCGGTGCTGGAGGGTGCGGGCCGCCCGGACCGGGCCCGCATCCGGATCACGGTCACGGCGGGGGAGTCGGCGCTGGGCTCGATGCGGACCAGTACGGCGCCGGCCACGATCATCCAGCTCGGCAAGCTGCACGCCGCCACGCCCACCTGCGACGTGATCATGTTCCCCTGGCCCCGGAACGAGCGGGGGGCCCTGGCCGGGGTCAAGACGACCTCCTACGCCGAGAACGTGCTCGCGCTGTCCTACGCGCAGCAGCAGGGCGGCGCCGAGGCGATCTTCGGCAACCTGGCCGGGAACCTGTGCGAGGGCTCGGGGACCAACGTGTTCGTGGTGGCAGGCGGGCGGCTGGTCACGCCGCCGCTGTCGGCGGGCTGCCTGGCCGGGGTGACGCGGGGGCTGGTCATCGAGTGGGCCGGTGCGGTGGAGGAGGACCTGCCGCGGAGCGCGCTGGCCGAGACCCGGGAGGCCTTCCTGACCGGGACGACCCGGGACGTGCAGCCGATCCGCAGCGTGGACGGGGTTCTGCTGCCCGCGGTGCCCGGGCCGGTGACCCGCAAGGCCGCCGACATCTTCACCGAGCGCTCCGGGCATGACCTCGATCCCTAGGTGTTCTGGCCACGGACGGTGATGACGCGGACGGCTGGGCGCGGGCGGTGCCTGGAGGCGGCGTGAAGGGTGCGGGCAGCTCCGGCTAACAACCGGGTGACCGGATCCCGCGCGAAGGGCGTGACCATTGACCGTGACCGCCAGACTCGCTGGCCATCCGGAGACCGATGCCACGCTGATCGAGCGGTCGCTCGCCGAGCCGGAGCAGTTCGGGACCATCTTCGAGCGCTACTTTGCCCAGATCCACCAGTACCTGGCCCGCCGGGTCGGCACGAAGATCGCTGACGATCTGGCGGCGGAGGTGTTCGTCGTCGCGTTCGCCCAGCGCCAGCGCTATGACCTGGCCCGGGACTGCGCCCGGCCCTGGCTGTACGGCATCGCCACCAACCTGGCCGGCTCGCACCGGCGCCGGGAGGAGCGCCGCTACCGTGCCCTCGCCCGGGTGGACGCCCGCCTGGTATCGCCCAGCGACGAGGACGTGATCGCCGACCGGGTCAGCGCGTCGGCCGCCGGGCCGGCCCTGGCTGGCGCGCTCGCGGCGCTGGATCGCGGCGACCGGGACGTGCTGCTCCTGGTGGCCCTGGCCGATCTCAGCTACGCCGAGGTCGCAGAGTCGCTCGGCATTCCCTACGGCACGGTGTGCTCGCGGCTGAGCCGGGCGCGCCGGCGGGTGCGCGAGTCGCTCGGGGGCGCCAGCCCGGCCCGCGGCCGGCCGGAGTGACCCGATGAACGACCGAATTCAACCCGAAGGAGCCCTGCGATGGATGAGCTGACCGCGGTCCGCGAACTGCTGGCCGAACCGCCGCCGCCCGCTCCGGATGTCGTGGCCGCGGCGCGGACGCGCCTGGAGGGCGCCACCCGGGGCACGGGAGCCCCCAGGTGGCACGCCCCCCGCCGCCCGTGGCGGCTTGCGGCGGCGGCTGGCCTGGCGGCCGCCGTGGCCGCCGGGCTCATCACCGCGCAGGTGATCGCTTCGGGCGGAGCGGGCCCGGCGGGAGCCCTGACCGTCCGTGAGCTCGCCTACCGGGCCGCAGCGGGCGCCGCCCGGCAGCCGGCCGTCCGCCCCGGGCAGTGGGTGTTCTGGCAGGAGAAGACGGCTGGCCGCGGCTGCGGGACCGGCTGCGGCAACTTCCACGTCTGGACCACCGCCGACCCCCGGAAGGCGGCGTGGGTCTACCGGGGCAAGATCGTCAGCATCGTGCCCGGGCCTGCCGGTCACGTTCCCTTCGTGGGCCAGCCCCAGCCGTCGATCGTCCCGCGGGACCGCGGCGGGGGCTGGGCGGTCGGGCTAACGAGCGGGAAGATCCCGGTCAGCTACGCCGGTCTCAGCTCCCTGCCACGCGATCCCGGGGCTCTCGACCGCTACCTGGGCCAGCTGAACCTTCCGCACCGGTCCGGGTGGGGGCCCCCGCCGGCCCGGGAGTTCACCATCATCGAGATGATGCTCACCAGCTACGTGATGCCACCGCGGCTGACCGCCGAGCTGTACCGGGCGCTGAGCGGCATACCCGGCGTGACGGTCAACGACCATGCCAGGGATGTCGCGGGCCGGCCCGGCATCGGCTTCATCAGCCCGGTCCTGCCCAGCGCGGGAAACACGGAGATCATCCTCGACCCGAGGACGTACCGCCTGATGGGCGACAACGTGCTCTCGGGTCCCCGCCATCAGCTAGTGAACGGGACCGCCATCCTGCGGCAGGCACTGGTCTCCGGCCCGGGAGTGTGGCCTTAGCACCGGGTATCTGGCTTCCTGGGCATCTCAGTTCGGCGAAAAGTCCGTTATCGACCTGGCCAATCCGTCCTGGCCCCCGGCTGGCTGCGGGGCCCGGGGGCCTCAGCTCCGGCGCAGCAGCTGGTTCAGCTCGCCGTCGAGGTTGATGTACTCGCCTTCCCTCCCGGCCGGGATCACCTGGAACGTGCGGAGCAGGAAGCCGGCCAGCGCGGTCAGCGGGGCCTCGAAGTGGGCCTGGCCGAAGGGCGAGGACAAGGAGATGTTCAGCACCCGCTGCCCGGTCGGGGTGTCCGCAGGCCACACCCGGACGTCCCCGTCGCCCGCCGGCTCGGTCATCCCGCCGGCCAGCAAGTCCCGGGCGAAGATCCACTCGACGGGCTCGTCCATGCCGACATGAAACGCCATGCGTATGGCATACGGATCCTCCGCCCGGTAGTGAAGACTCGCCGTGAGGGGAACGCCATCGTGCTCAGGAACCACGAGTCTGAGGCCGAGCTCGGCTGCGACGGTGTTGCTGCTGTTCATTGCCTCGCCAAACCTTTGCCTTGTCTCATCCCGGAACGCCGGGCTTCATCCATCCAGCGATGCCGTCTCACGGGGTGACGAGGCACGCAGGCACGAAAGTCTTCTGTAGGAGGATTCCGCGAACGCTGCCTCTACTAACCTCGGTCACCACGCACCAAATCAGTCGTGACCTGGGCAAACGCTTCTCGCGTCTCAACGTAATCATGACCCAGCCCTGTTCCTGTGACCAGGAACAACACGCTGTGATCTAGCTCTCAGTAGCGATGGGGCCGAATTTTCGCTTCGCATCCCGTGCGCACCTCCGGGTTTGCGTTCAGATAGCGAACAGTCGTGCTTTGTCCGATGCGGAAGCATACAGCCTTCCGGGTTGGGCGCACTACCCGATGCTCTGACTTTCGCGCAGGCTTGTCCGCAATCACGACATTCCGCGACTTAATTCCCGCACGGCGCCTATTCGTATTCAACGGGACAAGGGTGCGCCGGGCCCCCGGGCGGAGATTCCGGACGGCGGCCGGCAAGGGCGCCAGCGCCGTTATGCGCCGCCCAAGTGATCTTCGCGCAGTGCGGGGAGCAGCGAGGCTCCCGGGGCCTGTCCGGGCCGCTCAGGGCCGCCGGCGGACGTCCGGGGGCAGCTGCCGGGCCGGCCTTCCGGGGCCGTCGGCGGCGGCCCGGGGGTTCCGGCCGGCCGTCTGGCGCGGACAGGTTCGCCCGGGGGGAGCGGCACACGCCGGACGGTGCCGCCGGCGGCACCGTCCTCAGGGAACTGAGACGCCTGCGGAGGCGCTCCCGGCGCACGGATACGCTAGTCTGTGTTGGCCCACGAGCGATCCGGCCGTAAGGAGCCGGGCCGTTTGGGGGCGCCAGGGCGATTGGCTCAGCGGGAGAGCGCCTCGTTCACACCGAGGAGGTCACTGGTTCGATCCCAGTATCGCCCACCAGGTTGCCCACTACGCGAATCCTGCGCTCGTCCTCGGATGCCTGTCCGCCGCTCCGACCTAGGCGGGCACGCCGATGCCCATACAGCCGGGACCCCAGCGGGTGCCGCCGTCCCGAAGAACCGGCCCTGCACCGCCGTGAGACGGTGGCGTCTACCCGGCGTCCCCGCCAGTTCGCCGGCCGGGAGCACAGCGATCACGTCCCCGTGAGCACAGTCGGCTCACCATCCGGCTACGGCAGGCCGGACATGCGTCGCCGGGAGTGCGCCCGCTGCGCGCGGTAGTGAACGGCGAGGAGCCCGAAGATGATCCCGCCGGCCAGGAAGTAGGCATCGATCGCCCAGCCGGACCAAAGGACGGCCGCCACACCCGTCGTGTCCTTGGTCGAGAGCCCGGTGATTCCGTTCGGGAGCAGGCCGGTCACGCGGGTCAGATCGTCGAGGAGCCCGGCTCCGCCGCGCAGGAGGAGCAGCACGCAGCCGAACCAGACAATGACCGCGGCGGCCAGCGCCAGTCGCCCGCGGGCCCACCCTCGAGCGATCGCCAGGCCCACAAACGCCCCCAGCGGGAAGGCGACATCGACGAATATGTTGAAGATCCAGCCGACCAGCGAGTGTGGTCTCCCGGGTAGCTTGCCGGGGCTGGCAAAAGAGCCGCCGAGGTACCAGTAGACGTGGAAGGCGAAGAACAGCACCACCCAGCCCAGCGCCGTGTAAGCGGCGCGGGCGGTGCGCCGGGTAGTTTCGTCCGCCGCCCGGTCCGGGGCCATCAGAGTGCTCACCGGACGGTCCCTGGGCCCGCGTCGTGATGGGCATCGGGTTTGCCGCCGTCGCCTCCCGGGCGGCCCGCCGACACCTCGGCAGCGGCGCGCGGGCGCACGACCACGTCGGGTGCCAGGCGGGCGAGCCTGTTGCGGCTCGCGGAGGACCGCCCAGGCGTTCCCCACGTGACCAACGTGACCAACGTGCCGAGCTTGGCTGCGCTCCTGGTGGCCGTCGGCTGGCGGCCCCCGGCCGCGAGCGGGGGCGCGAAGTGCCGGCCGGGGATCCCGGTGGCGCAGGCCATGGGCACCCGCATGATCATCACCTCCCTGTTCCAGAGTTCTTTCTGAAGACCTGAGACGGGGCATCCGGGCTGTCTGTGACATGGGCGGGGAGTGGGGGTCGCGGGTGGCGCTGCGCGGGCCTTGGGTGGGCGCCGTCGGCGGGCCGGGCGGACGCGGGTCGCATGGCGCCGGTGTCACAGCGGGCCGGGCTGTCTCGTCTGGGGGTGTACCGATCCGCGATGGCAAAAGGAGTGCACCATGGAAGCCCGTTTGGATCTTTCCGGCAGCCCGCTGGCCGCCAGGTTCGGGAAGCATCTCGTGGCCGCGGGCAAGGTGCTCGCGGACTCGGCGCTGCCGCCGGCGACCCTGAACCTGGTGATGCTGCGCGCGAGCCAGATCAACGGCTGCGGCGTCTGCACCGACATCCACACCAAAGACGCCGCGCACGCCGGGGAGACCCCGGTGCGGGTCAACCTGGTCGCGGCCTGGCGGGAGGCCACGGTGTTCACCGACGCCGAGCGCGCCGCCCTGGAGCTGGCCGAGCAGGGCACCCGGATGGCTGACGCGGCCGGCGGGGTCAGCGACGAGGCGTGGGCGGACGCGGCCAAGCACTACGACGAGGAGCAGCTCGCCGCCCTGGTGTGCGTGATCGCCCTCATCAACGCCTACAACCGCGGGAACGTCATCGTCCGGCAGCCCGCGGGCGGCTACCAGCCCGGCCAGCTCGCCTAGCCAGCAGCAGCCAGCCGGGCCCATCCGGCGGGACCGGCGCGGAGTAACTCATCCCGGGAGAAGCGAAAGTTGCAAACCGGTCTGGAGGAAAGCATGCGCGTTCTGGCCACCCACGGCGACGGCACCGCGACACCCGTCGATGCCCCGATACCTGTACCCGGGTGCCGGGAGGTGCTCGTGCGAGTCGAAGCCGCGACCATCAACTACGTTGACCGGTTCATCGCTTCCGGCGCCGTGCACCAGCTGGGCCTGATCACCCACGACGGGGCGGTCGGGCTCGGGTGGGACGCCGTCGGGCGCGTTGAATCGGTGGGGCCCGATGTGCGGACGGTGTCGGTTGGCGACCGCGTCGCGGGGGTGCGCGTGGCCGACGACACCATCTACGGGGCGATCGCCGACTATGTCGTGCTGCCCGAGGCCGACGTCGCACCCGTGCCCGACACCCTCACCTCGGCCGAGGCCGCATCGATCGGCATGAACGCCCTGACCGTTGCCCAGGCTCTCGGTCTGTTCGGAGATGCGGGTGAGCGCACCCTGCTGGTAACCGGAGCCGCCGGCGGCCTGGGCGGTGCCGCGATCGAGCAGGCGGTCGCGGCGGGCTGGACGGTGACCGGCCTGGCCCGCGAGAGCGACCGGGAGTTCGTTGAGTCTCGCCAGGCCCGGCTGGTCACCGAGCTGGGCGGCACGACCTACGACGCCGTGCTCGATGCCGCCCCGCTGCAATTCGATGACCAGCTGCTCGAGGCCGTCTTGCTGCCCTCCGTGGCCCCGGGCGGCATGTTCTGCAGCGTACTCGCCCTCCTGCCGACCCCCGAGGTGCCCGGCGCCACCGCGTTCGCGGTCGAGGTCAAGCCCGACGGGCCGGTCCTCGCGTCGCTGCTGCGCCGCGCAGCGGCGCGAGAGCTCACCGCCCGGATCGCCGGCACCGTGCCGATCGAACGGGCCGGCGGCGCACTGCGGTCAGCGTTCGGCGGGGGGGGCCGGGGCCGCTGGATCGTTGAGCCTTCGCCGGGTTCGTGACGGCTGGCTCACCGGGCCGGGCTGTGCTGTTACGCGAGCCGGACAGCATCGCCCAGCCCGGTCCGGTGCCCGGCCGCTGGCCCGCCCGCATGAAAGGGACAGGAGAGGGTCGCTCTCACCGTGAAGTCAGGGCTGCGCAGGAGCCAGCCGTCACGGTGGACTCTAGCCGCCTAGAATGCTAGCATTCTACATGTGGGTGACGACGACGTTAAGCAGTTCAACGTGTACCTGCCGGTCGGGCTGATCAAGCAGGTCAAGCACCGTGCCATCGAGTCGGAGCTATCGCTGTCGGCGCTGGTGGCCGATGCGCTGCGCGCCTACCTCGACGACACACGCGGGCAGCGGCAGCATTCATCATCTGGGAAGGGAAGCTGATATGACGACCGAGGGCATCGAGGCCGTGTTTCTGGAGACCCACAACTGGGGCAAGGCGGCGAAGTTCTTCCAGGCGCTGGGCTTCGAGCTGGAGTTCTCCACCGACCACAACTCCGGCCAGCTCCGCAACGGCAGCGGTCCGTACGTGTTCATCGCCGAGATCCCCGAGGACAGGGAGCCCGGGATGCAGATCGTGCTGAAGGTGGCCGATGCCGGCGCAGTCAGCATCGACCCTGCCGTCGAGGTGGTCACCCCGTTCGAGGACACGCACTACGGGACCAGGGAGATGACCGTCCGGGACCCGGACGGGCGGACCTGGAGCCTTCAGGCTCCGGCCAAGAACTGACTGGCGAGGGAGGAAGCTCATGGCGGCCCAGCCGACCGGGGCACCAGACAGCACGGCGGTGCGAGTCGCCCTGTGGCGGGCGATGCACGTACTCCTCGACCCGCCACCCCACGTGCTCGAGGACGAGATCGGCCTGCAACTGGCGGCCCCCGGCGACGGCTGGCGGGCTCGCCCGGACATGAACCCGGCCGGCACCAGCGCGTTCCGGGCGTCCATCGTGGCCCGGGCTCGTTTCATCGAGGAGCTGGTGGCCGAGGAGGCTGGCCACGACGTCGGCCAGTACGTCATCCTGGGGGCCGGCCTGGACACCTTTGCCCAGCGCAGGCCGCAGACCGCGAGCCGCCTGCGGGTGTTCGAGGTCGACCAGCCCGGCCCCCAGGCCTGGAAGCGGCAACGGCTGATCGAGCTCGGCTACGGCATCCCCGGCTGGCTGGAGCTGGTGCCGGTCGACTTCGAGGCGGGCGGCTCCTGGTGGCAGCAGCTGGCCGCGGCCGGCTTTGATCCCGGCCAGCCCGCGGTCATCGCCTCCACCGGCGTCACCATGTACCTCACCAAAGATGCCACCGCGGCCACCCTGCGCCAGCTCGCCGGGCTCGCTCCCGGCTCGACGCTGGCGATGACGTTCCTGCTGCCGACCGAGCTTCTCGACGGCGCCCATCGCTCCGGACTCCGGGAGTCCGAGAAGGGCGCGCGCGCATCCGGGACACCGTTCATCAGCTTCTACACCCCGCAGGAAATGCTGGCCCTGGCCCGCGAAGCCGGTTTCCGGGATGCGCACCACGTGTCAGGATCATCGCTCGCCGAGCGGTACTTCGCCGATCGCACCGACGGCCTCCGCCCGTCAACCGGAGAAGATTTCGTGGTGGCCACCACCTGACCCCTCACCGTGGCCGACTGCCCGGCGAGCAGGCCAGCGGGGACACGTCGCGGCACGTGAGGGCCGCCCGGGCACCGATTCGCGAGCCGTTATCAGGCCATCCGGCCGGTCGGTACCTATGACCTCGTGACAGAATGATCAAGCTTTGAGCGGTGTGCCCCGCGAGCTGCGGGACCTGGTCGGGTCCGGTCCGATGGCTCACCTGAGCACCATCAACGCCGACGGAAGTCGACGAGGACCGCTCCCAGGCCAGCACCGCCAGCGGGCCCGCGTCATGGCCAGCCTCCGCAACCTCGCCATCACCATCTGCGGCTGGCCGGTCACGCCAGCATCGCCGCCGCCCTCCGCCACCACGCCCGCCGCCCGGACCGCCCCCTGCAAACGATCATGAACTGCTGAACCACGTAACCGGGCCCTGATCCAAGCCCGCGAGATGGAAGAATGAAAGGGTTTAATCGCCTGCGGTGCGGCGGGCAGGACGGAGGCGCGCATGACACCGTCGTATGTCAAGGTCACAGACCTTCGCGTCGGGCTTCCGGTCGAGTATCTAGGCAAGTCCAACCCGGTCCCTGTGCTGGACGAGAAACTGCAGGCGATCGGCATGGTCCTGTACTCGGGCCACCCGGGACGGATCTGGAGCACCCTCGTTCAGCATGTCCAGGTAACCTGGGCCAGCCTGGAAGACGAGCCGGCCACCTACGCGGTCGGGTTCAGCGTTCCCGACGACGACGAAACTCACTACCCAGGCCTCGGCCTCCTCACCGAGGACGAGTTCAGCCGCAGGGAACGCGCCCTCCAGGACCGCCTCGCAAGCGGGGAAAACCTGTCCGGCTGGGTTCCACCATGGCCCCGCGGCGACTCACCGCCATGATCAGCCGGACACCGGGCGCTTGCAGGTGACCTCCGTGAGGCCAGCCGGGCTGGCCCATGCCACCGCCCTGTAAACGCCCCTGCCCGGTAAGCGCTCGGATGACCCATTGACGAAGCTGCTCAAATCACATCAACCAGAACCTTGCCGACCCCCCTGGCGTCGGCCCTTGGGCACCCCCTGCGCTGAGCTCTCTTTCAGCGGCTGGCGTTCAGCGGCTGCCTTTCAGGGGGCGGTCCTGATCGCGATCTGGCTGAGCCAGGGGAGCCGTACGCCGAGGCCTTCGGCGCGCTGGGTGGCCGCGTTCACCGCCGCCAGCCCGCCGTGCGTGTCGATCACGAACAGCCACCGGCTGTCGGGGGACCAGGCCAGCCTCCCGGCGCCCACGGAGGCCGAGTCAAGCGGGACCGCGATCCGCTGATCCACGCCGGTGGCCAGGTTGAGCAGGTGCAGCGTGATCTGGCCGCCGGCGGTGACCCGGAACACGGCGGCTGTGGCACCGTCCGGCGCGATCACGCCGGGAGCCGAGGCCGACACCGATGCGACCGGCGGGCCGCCCACCTGCCGTTGCGCCCCCGTGGCCGGGTCGATGACCACATCTGTGCAGAGGTGCGGGCGGTTGCAGTTCACGGTCAGCCAGCGGGTGGGGCCGATCGCCGCGAGCATCCCGCCGATCCGCCGGGAGCCGCCCGGCCAGACGTCGTAGATCTCGCCCACGCCAGACAGCAGCACGTCGCCCCGCCCGTTCGGGCTGGCCAGCCACCAGCCGCCGGCGGGCAGCCGGATGGACACCCCGGTCTGGCCGCCGTCCAGCCGGGTCAGGGTCAAGGACTTCGCGGTGTTCTGGACCCACACCTCGCCCGGCTGCGGCCCGGGCAGGGTCTCCCCGCCCTGGCCGAGGAAGCTGGGCAGCGGCCGGGCCGGGTTGCCGTCCGGCACCAGGTAGCCGGGCACGAAGTCCCACGGGCGGATGATCACCTGGCTGGGTTCAGCTACGAACGAGACCGGGCCACCGCTGTCCAGCGCCGGCAGGACGGTCTGGGTGACGCGGCCCCGGGCGAGCTGGACGCGGACCGCGCGACGGGGGCCGTAGCCGAGCAGTTCCCAGCCGGCCCGCACGCCGAGCAGGCGGTGCCCGGCCTCAGTGACCGTGACCGCCGTATGGCCCCGGGCCGCCCTGGCCGGGTGCCGGCCCAGGACGAGCACCGCCGCCACCACGATCGCGGCGGCCCCGGGGAGGATCAGTAGCCAGCGCGGCCAGCGACGGGCCGGTGGCCGCCCGGAGCCGAAACCGATCTCATCGGGCTCGCCCAGGGTCTCCGGGGACGACCAGGTCATGACCAGCTACAACCCGTGCGGCGGGACACTAATCCGACGGGACGGCGGCGGGTGGCCGGCCGTAGCTCACGGCGGCGCGGACCGCTGCGGGCGCGGCCTCGGCCAGCTGCGCGTCCGGCTCGGCCCCGAGCGCCGCGTTGACCGCGGTGAACGCCACCCGCCAGGCGATCAGCACCGTCGCCTCGAAGATCTGCTGGTCGGTCAGGCCCACGTCGTGCAGGCGGCTGATATCGGCCGGGGTGGCCGCGCCGGGATCCCGGGCGACCCGGCCGGCCCAGTCGGCCAGGGCCGCGCCGCGCGGGTCCAGGCCGCCAGTCGTCCCGCTCATGACCTGCGCCGCGGCGTCCGGGCCCGCGTGACCGGCCAGCCGGGTGCCCCAGGCCAGCCCGCAGTAGGAGTCGGACCGCGCCGCGGCGGCCGCGGCGAACAGCACGGCCTGGTCGGCGGGTGACAGTGCCGACCCGCCCGACAGGGTGCTGCGGACGCCGAAGAAATCCTTCAGCACATCAGGGCGCCAGCACCACAGCCGGGTGGTGTTGCTGACGTAGCCGTCGCTCTCGCGGTCCTCGTCATACAGCGTCTCGGCGAGATCTGACGCGGGTGGGTCGCTCAGGAACATAAGCCAAGCATCCCCCAGCAGGAGGGATGGCGGAAGCACCCGCATCGAGACAACCGGGCGCTCACGGTGACGGCCACTAGTCCGGGGACCGGCATCACGGGCACGCCGGGCTGGGCCCGGCGGGGGTCAGCGGGAGGTGAGCTGCTCCACTTTGGCCTTCGCCTGGCCCGCCTGGTAGCCGGCCCGGCTCGCGGTCTTCCCCGCCTTCACTCCGGCCTTGCCCGCGGCCTTGCCAGCTTTGGTGCTGGCCTTGCCCGCCGCCTTCGCGGCTTTCGCGCTGGCCTTGTGGGCGGCCTTTCCGGCCTTCCCGCGGGCCTGGGCCGCCTTCTCGACGCGGACCCGGCCCGCCTTGACCCGGGCGGTGCCCGCCCGGGCCCGGGCGAGGTCAGCCTTGGCCAGGGCCAGGTCGGCCGTGCCCTGCGCCTTGCCGACCGTGGCCCCGACCTTGGCGCCCGCCTTCCCGGAGGCCTTCGCCGTCCGGGTGGCCAGCGACACGTCGCGCCGCGCGGCCTGAACCGCGTGGCGGCTCTGCCAGACCAGCGATGGCTTCCCCTTCGTGTCCGCCGCGGCGATCAGCAGCCCGCCGAGCATGGTGAGGTTCTTGAGGAAGTGGATACGCTGCTCCGCCCGCTCCTGGTCGTCCTTGGCCTCCCAGTACGGGTGCTCGGCCAGCGTGGTGGGGACCAGCGTGGCCGCCAGGGCCAGGGCGGACAGCCGGGGAAAGCGGCCGATCGCCAGCAGCGAGCCAGCGACCAGCTGGACCCCGCCGTTGATGCGGACCAGCTGCTCGGTGTTGTCCGGCAGGGCGTCCACGCGCTGCTTGAGCGGGCCCACCACCTTCTCGGCCCGCGGGGCGACCCGCTCGGGCCAGCGCAGGTTCTCGTAGCCCTGGGCAATGAAGATCGAGGCCAGCATGGGACGGGCAAGAGCTCTCAGAACAGCCATGGCCGCCCTCTGCCCACACAGCGGGATTTCTAACCCCCGCGGGCGGGCAGCGCGGCGCCCCCCGGATGGGCTCCCGCACCGTCCCGGATGGGCTCCGGTGACATCGCGGATCGGCTCCGGTCCGGGCTTTCCCGGCCATTTCCTCATGCCCGCCCGGCAAAGGCGCGGGGGGAGTGCCAGGCCGCCGGCCACTGTGGTGGACTCTGACCGTGCCGCCCGAGAACCCGCCCGTGCCGCCCGGGGAACCACCCGTCCCCGCAGCCGCGCCCCCGCCGCGCCAGGTTCCGCCACTGCTCACGGTGTCCGGGGTCAGCCGGCGGTACGGGGACCGCGCCGCACTGCAGCCCCTCGATCTCACGCTGCCTGCCGGGCAGTGCGTGGCCGTGCTGGGCGCAAACGGGTCCGGCAAGTCGACCCTGCTCCGCATCGCGGCCGGGCGCGACACCCCGAGCACCGGCCGGGTCAGCTACGGCGGCCGGGTGCTATCCGAGGATGACCCGGTGGTCCGGACCGAGATCGCGGTGGTGGGCGACCTGGTCAGCGCCTACCCGGACCTGACCGTCCGGGAGCACCTCCAGCTGGTCGCGGTGGCGCACGGTGAGGGCCGCCTGGCGGCGGGCCTGGTGGACCGGGCGCTGGCCGAGTGCCGCCTGGAGGGCCACGGTGCGGCGCTGCCCGGTTCCCTGTCCAGCGGCCAGCTCCAGGCCCTGCAGCTGGCCACGGTGCTGGTCCGGCCGCTCCGGCTGATGGTGCTCGACGAGCCCGAGCAGCGCCTGGACCCGGCGGCCCGGCGCTGGCTGGGCGGCCTGCTCCGCGGCGAGAAAGAAGCGGGCGCGGCGATTCTGCTGGCCACCCACCACACGGAGCTCGCGGCCGCGGTCGCCGACCACGTCATCGTGCTCACCGACGGCGCGGTCACCGCCGAGGGCCCGCCGGATGTGACGCTGGCGGCACTGCGGTGACCGTGACCCGCGACCCTATCGCCGTCCCGGACAGCACCGGGGCGACGTTCGCGCTGCTGCGCCAGCTGCGCCGGGGCCGCGGCCGGAAGCAGGCGGCCAACGCGGCCTACTGGGCCTACCTGGCCGCGGTCATCGTGGTCAGCTACGGCGGCTCGCTGATCGTCACGTCCTACCGGGCGCTGCGCCACCCGCCGCCCGCGACCGCGGCGGCCCCGCGGCTGCTGCACGCGGCCCCCGCCGCGCTGACCGCGGTGGCGCTGCTCGTGTTCCTGGTGCTGCTGCGGGACGCGCTGTGGCGCGGCCCGGTCACCGTGCCGCAGGCCACCGCGGACTGGCTGCTCGGCACGCCCGTGGCACGGCGGCGGCTGCTGCGGCCCCGGTTCCGCGGGTCCGCGGCCGGCGCCCTGCTGGTCGGCGCGGCCGCCGGGATCGTGCCCGCCGCGGCCCTGGTCGCCCTGGGCCTGGGCGGCCGGTCGGGCGGCGAGGTGGCCCGCCTGGCCGTGGCCGCGATGGTGTCGATGGGCCTGCTCTTCGCGCTCGCCACCGGCCTGGCCGCCCTGATCGAGCGGTATCCCGGGACGGGGCGCTGGGTCCGCACGGCCACCCCGGTGACGCTGGCGGCCGCGGTCCTGCTCGCCGGCCTGGCCGCCTGGGCCGGACTCGGGCGGCTGCCGTCCGCCGTGGCCGCCGCGGTGCTCTGGTCCGGCCCGTGGGGGTGGGCGGCCCAGCCGGTAATCGCCGCGGCCGGGCGCGCCGTGCCCGCCAGCGTCGCCGGGAACCCGGCGCCCTGGTGGCCCCTGGCCCTGGCGCTGCTCGCCGCGGCCGCGCTGGCCGCCCTCGCCGCGGCGGACCGGGCCGCCGCCGGGGTGCCCGCCGCAGCGCTCCGCGCCCGGGCCCGCACCCTCGGCGCGATGTCCGCCGCCGCGCTGAGCATGAACACCCGCGGTGTCGCCACCGCGTACACGGCGGCAGGCGGCACGCGCCGCGCCCGGTTCCGCCTCCCGCCGCCGCGGCGGCGGGAGCTGGTGATGCTCTGGCGCGACCTGCTCGCGCTGCTCCGGTCGCCGGCCCGGCTGGTGTCCGCGGTGCTGCTGGCGCTGCTGGCCGCCGCGCTCATCGCCGTGGCCGGCCACGGCCACCCGGTGTCGCTCGTGCTGGTGGCCTGCGGGATCAGCCTCGGCTACCTGGCCGCGGCCTGGCTCTGCGAGGGGGCCAGGCTGGACGCGGACGACCCGCGCCGGTCGGCGAACCTGCCCATGAGGTTCGACTCGCTGGCCTGGTGGCACGCCGCGGTGCCATGCCTGGTGCTGCTCATGGCCGTGGGGGTCCCCGCCGCCGTGGCCTGCCTGGCCGCGGCCGACTTCCGCCCGCTCGCCCTGCTCGGGGTGACCATCCCGGTACTGGTCGGCGGCGCGCTGGTCAACGTCTTCCGGGGCAGCTTCTCCCCGTCCCTGCTCGTGGGGGCTGACACCCCGGTGGGCAATACCGCCGCCCTGAGCATCGTGTTCTGGTACGCGTGGGGCACGGTGCTCGCCGTGCTGCCGATGACCGTGCTGGTGTCCAGCGCGCTGGGCTCGCCCGGCCCCGTCCCGCTGGTCCGCGCCCTGGTCATCGGCGCCGGGCTCGCGGGCGGGCTCGGCGCCTACGCCGCCCGCCGCGCCCGCCGCCTGCGGGCCGGCTGACCCGGACCGCCGCCGGTGCTGGCGCGGTGGCCGTCAGGAGGCGCCGAGGGCGCCGGCCAGGCCGCGGGCGAGGGCGGCCGGGGCCGGGTAGCCGGGCGGCCAGGTGCAGGCCACGCCCACCGCGGCGACCCGGCCGGTGGCCAGGAGCGTCCGCAGCACCGCGGTGAGCTGGGCGCTGGTCACCCCGCCGGGGGCCGGGTAACGCAGAGCGGGAAGTTCGCCCGGGTCGATGACGTCCAGGTCCAGGTGGACGTAGAGCGGGCCGTCCGGGAGGCCGGCCGGGGTCAGGGTGGTCACCTCGGTGCGGTGCACCTGGGCGCCAGCCAGGTAGGCGGCCTCCGGCGGGTCCAGGTCCCGGGCTCCGGCCAGCAGCACGCGGTCCTCGGGGACGGGCCGCAACCCGAGCCGGGCGCCGATCAGCCCGGGCCGGTACCCCATCAGCAGCCGCAGCGGCAGCCCGCCGAGATAGCCCGAGCTGGTTGTCTCCAGGGTCTGCACGTCGCCGTGCGCGTCGAACCAGACGATCGCCGGGTCTGCGCCGACCTGCTGGAGCCCGGCCACGATGCCGAGTGAGGTGGTGCAGTCGCCGGAGACCACGACCGGGGCCGATCCCCGCCGGGCGCTGTCCGCCACCGCCTGGCCGACGGCCGAATAGAGCACGGCGAGCCGGTCCCAGACATCCCCGGCCGGCAGGACGGGTGCGATCTCCTGCTGGGCTTCGGGCACGGTATCCAGGCCAGGCAGGTACTCATCGAGGTGGTAGGGAACGCGGAGCACGGCCACCCCGTCACGGTAGCCCAGCCGCGCGCCCGGCGGCCGTGGCGTCAGCCGCCCGGGTGCAGCGAGTAGCGGACGTCCAGGCGGTCCGCGGACCGGTTGGCGGTGATCGCGACGCTGTCGCCCGGCAGCACCGCGTGGTCGTCCACCACGGCCAGGCCGGACGCGGTGAAGCTGACCCGGTGGCTGAGCAGCGCCGGGCGGCCGGCCGGGCGGTCGAGGTAGCCGGCCTCGAGTGCACCCAGCACACCCGGGGTGATGGTCTCCGCCGCGCGCGTGACCGCCAGCCCGTGCCCGGCCAGCACCGTGTACAGGCCCCGCTGGGCCAGGTCGGCCGGGTCGAGGCCGCCCGCCAGCGGCAGCGGCAGGTAGGAGGCCTGCACGATGAGGGGCCGGTCGCCGGCCAGCCGCAGACGGCGCAGCAGCAGTACCTGGCCGGGGCCGCCGAGCCGGGCCCCGACCTCCTCAGGCGGGGTGATGATGTCCGAGGCGAGCAGGCGGGTGCTGATCTCGGCGCCCTGGGCGGCCAGGTCGGCGGCGAAGCTGCGCAGGTGGCCGAGGTCGTACTCGTACCGGGCCGCCACGTAGGTCCCGCTGCCGTGCCGCGCGGCGACCAGCCCGTCGTCGGTGAGCAGCTGCAGGGCCTGCCGCAGCGTCATGATGCTCACCCCGAACTCCCCGGCCAGGTCCCGCTGGGCCGGCAGCGAGCTCCCCGCAGGCCACTGCCCGCTGGTGATCCGGTCCCGCATCTCGGCGTAGATCCGCAGGTACTTCGGCTGGCGGTCCTCCGCGGTCCGCCGGGCCGGGATCATCACCGGGCGGCGTCGATCGCGGCTCGCAGGCTGCCGACCGAGCGGCCGATGTCCGCGGCCGTCGCGCCGTCCAGGACCTGCCGCATGAGAGCGGACGCGACGATGACGCCGTCGGCGTGCCGGACCGCCGCGGCCGCCCGGGCCGGAGTGTCGATACCGAAGCCGATCAGCACCGGCCGCGGACCGCCCTGCGTTCCCCCAACGGTCTTTTCGCCGGCGTCCCCCGACCCGGCGGCGAGCGCCCGGGCGGCCAGCGCCCACCGGCGCTCGTCGTCACGCTCATTGCTGCTTCCCGTGGTGGCCATCACGCTCATCACGTAGAGGAAACCACGCGAACGCCGGACGATGGCGCGCATCTGGGCCGGCGGGGTGGCGGGCGTGACCATCAGGGTGGCGTCCAGGCCGGACGCGGCCGCCGCGGCGAGGTACTCATCCGCCTCCCCGGCCGGCAGGTCGGGGATGATCGTCCCGCTGAAGCCGGCCCCGGCGAGGTCGTCGCAGTACCGCGCGATGCCCCGGTGATAGGCGTGGTTGGCGTAGCTCATCGCGATCAGCGGCACCTCACCGTCCTGGCCGGCCCGCGGCCGGGCCCGGCGCAGCTCGGCCAGGATCGCGGTGGTGTTCGCGCCGCGGCTGATCGCCGTGCCCGACGCCTGCTGGATGACCGGCCCGTCGAGCATCGGGTCCGAGAACGGCAGGCCGATCTCGACCGCGTCCGCGCCGGCCTCGATCTCCGCCGCCAGCAGGTCGGTCCAGTCGGCCCGGACCCCGGCCGTGACGTAGCCGACCAGGCTGGGCCGCCCGGCCGTGCGGGCCCGGGCCAGCACCGTCTCGACCCTGCCCGTCTCGGCCCGGCCCGTCTCATGCCGGCCCGCCTCAAGCCTGCCCGTCTCGGCCCGGCCCGTCTCACGCGTGCCCATGACCTGACCCACGGCTGAGCTCCTTCAGGGCGGCGGCGTCCTTGTCGCCGCGGCCGGACATGGTGACCAGCACGCTCGTCCCGGCGGGCAGTTCCCCGCGGCGCGCGGCCCGGGCCACCCACGCCACCGCGTGGGCGGATTCCAGCGCGGCCAGGATCCCCTCGGTACGGGCGCACAGTTCCACGGCCGCGATCGCCTCCTCGTCGGTCACCGTGTGGTACTCGGCCCGGCCGCGGGCAGCCAGGTAGGCGTGCTCGGGCCCGACTCCCGGGTAGTCCAGCCCGGCCGAGACCGATTCCGCCTCGATGACCTGGCCGTGCTCGTCCTGCAGGACGCAGGACAGGAAGCCGTGCAGCACCCCCGGGCGCCCGTGGCTGACCGCGGCCCCGCCCGCGGCCTCCACGCCGACCAGCCGGGCCGGGGTGCCGGCGAAGCCGGCGAACGTCCCCGCGGCGTTCGACCCCCCGCCCACGCAGGCCACCACCACGTCCGGCCCCCCGGAGGGCAGCAGGTCCGGCCGCCCGGCGCACTGCGCCCGGGCCTCGTCGCCGATGACCCGCTGGAACTCGCGCACCAGCCACGGATACGGGTGCGGACCCAGCACCGAACCGATGCAGTAATGCGTCGTGTCCACCGTGGTGACCCAGTGCCGCAGCGCCTCGCTGGTGGCGTCCTTGAGCGTGCGGGACCCGGAGCACGCCGGCCGCACCGTCGCCCCCAGCAGTTCCATCCGGAACACGTTCAGTTCCTGCCGGGCCATGTCCCGCTCGCCCATGTAGACCGTGCAGCCCAGGCCGAGGTGCGCGGCGACCGTGGCCGCGGCTACCCCGTGCTGGCCCGCGCCGGTCTCGGCGACCAGCGCCGTCTTGCCCAGCCGCCGGGCCAGGAGTCCCTGCCCGATCACGTTGTTGATCTTGTGGCTGCCGGTGTGGGCCAGGTCCTCCCGCTTGAACAGCACCCGCACGCCGAGCTCCGCCGACAGCCGCGGGGCGCCGCTGACCGGCGTGGGCCGGCCCGCGTAGTCGCGGAGCAGGCCGTCCAGCTCCGCCCGGAACCCCTCGTCCGCCCAGGCGGCGCGGAACTCCCGCTCCAGCTCCGCACAGGCGGGGACCAGGGCCTCGGGCACGAACCGCCCGCCGAACGCCCCGAACCGGCCCGACGGGCCAGGGTCGCCCATGAGGACCTGTTCCGCGACCTTCATCACGACACCACCCTTCGCCAGGCGCGCCCGCCGCACCTGAATTCTAGAATTCTAGAAGACTACACCAGAGCTGGCGCCGGGAAAGGCGCAAATGGGATCTTGTGCGCGCGCCCGGCCTGGGCGCATCATCAGCAGACGAACCCTCCTGGGAGGTGCTGAGCAATGGCCGCCAGCAGCGAGACCGGGCCAGCGAGTACGGCGACCGAGACCGGGCCGCCCAAGCTGCACCGCAACCTGAGCGTCTGGGAGGCCATCGGCATCTCCCTGGCGCTGATGGCGCCCTCCATGGCGGCCAGCATCAACCCGCAGGGCACCGCGACCACGGTGGGCCGGGCGGTGCCGATCGCGTTCGCCCTCGCGTTCGTCGGGGTGCTGCTGGTCGCGTACACGTTCGTCCGGCTGACCCAGCGCTTCCATCACTCGGGATCGGTATACGGGTTCGTCGGCGCGACGCTCGGCCCGCGCGCCGGGGTGATCTCCGGCTGGGCCCTCACCGGCACCTACACGTTCTACGCGGTGGTGACCTCGATGGCCGGCGGCCGGTTCGCGGCCAACCTGCTGGACTCGATCGGCGTCTGGAACAACCCGCCGGCCTGGTCCGGGTTCCTGCTGGGCGTCATCGGCATGGTGCTGGTCTGGTTCCTGGCCATCACCCCGGCCCGGGGCGGCACCCGGGTGCTGCTGGCCGCCGAGGCCGTCACGGTGCTGCTGATCCTCATCGTGATCGTGATCGTGTTCGCCAAGCTGGCCGGGCACAGCGCCCCGAACAAGCTCGGCGTGGACTGGTCGGTGTTCAGCCTCCCGTCCGGCACGCCGCTCTCGACGATCTTCCTCGGCGTGGTGTTCGGCTTCCTGTCGTTCGCCGGGTTCGAGGCCGCGTCGACCCTCGGGGAGGAGACCCGGCGGCCCAGGCGGGACATCCCGCGGGCCATCCTGGGCGTGGCCATCTTCGGCGGCATCTACTTCTTCGTGGTCACCGCGGTCGAGGTGATGGGCTTCGGCACCTCGGCCCGGGGCGTGACCGCGTTCATCAACTCCACCTCCCTCATCGGTGACCTCGGCACCAGCTACGTCGCGTCCTGGCTGGGCACGATCATCACGGCCGGCGCCATGATCTCGGCGTTCGGCTGCGCGCTCGCGTCCACGGTCGGCGCGTCCCGGCTCGCGTACGCGATGAGCCGGGACGGGGTCCTGCCCGGCCGGCTCAGCCGCGTCTCGCCCCGGCGCCGGACCCCCACGACCTCGGCCGCGGCCGTCGTGCTGGCCGTCTACGTGATCGTCGCCTTCACCTGGTTCGTGCTGGGCGGCGACCCGTTCACGCTGTTCCTGGAGAGCGGCACGATCGGCACGCTGATCCTGCTCGTCGTGTACGTGCTGGCCACGATCGGGATGGTGCGGCTGGTGTTCTTCTCCGGGGATTCCCGCGTCAGGCGGTGGGAGCTGGTGATCCCCGTGCTGGGCATCATCGTGCTCGGCTACACGCTGTTCCGGAACGTCTGGCCGCTGCCCACGGGAGTGGCCTGGTGGGGGCCGTCCGTGGCCATCGCCTGGCTCGTGGTGGGAATCGCCTGGGTGCTGGCCCGGCCCGCCGCGACCCAGCGGGCCGGTGAGCTGCTGACCCAGGCCGAGGGACTGGCCAGCCCGGCCTCCCAGGACGAGCCCCTGTCCCGCCAGGGGGCCTAGAGCCGTGTGCCTGAGCAGGGACGCCGGTCAGTCTTCGCGGCCAGGCAGCCGGCCAAGAATCTCCTGCAGCATCTGGCCGTGCCCATCGAGGATCTGGCGGATGGCCCGGGTTTCCTCGTGCACCACGCTGAGCAGGTAGGCCACGGCGTCGATCTTCGCGGGGAGCGCGCGCTCGACCTGCTCTTCTAGCTGCTCGATGCGGCGCTCCAGTTCTTCGAGGCTGGACATGGGCTCACCCTAGCCGTGGCCGCATTTCCCGCTCCGCGATCTAGGTATTGCGGCCCCGGGCGTCCACCGGCCACCGCTCCGCGATCCGGCCATCCTGGACCACGTGCAGCTCGTCGACCAGGTTGACCACGGTGCAGACGTGGTTGGGGACCACGACGACCCGGTCGCCCACGGCCGGCCGCTCCCCGGCCCCGGTGACGGCCACCGCGTGGTGTTCCCACAGCCCGGTGACCGTGGCCTCCGGGAACGCGGGCAGCAGCCCGTGTCCCGGTGCCCACGCCGGGCGGTCATAGCCGAGCACCTTGGCCCCGGAGTCCAGCACGACCCGGTCCGGGGCTGGCGTGCTGACCACGGTGGCCAGCACGGACAGCGCCACCTCGTCCAGCGTGCAGCTGCCCAGGATGACCTGCTGCGCGTCGTTGAACGCGTACACCCCGGGCCGCAGCTCGGTGACCGGGCCGCCGTCGGCGGGGCCGGCTGCCTGGGCGGCGCTGGGCGTCGACCCGCCGCTGCGCACCGGGCAGGGCAGCCCCGCCGCGGCCAGGCTGTCCGCCGCGGCGGACAGCGCAGCCGCCTCGTCGGCCGCGGCCCGGGCGGGTGCGCCCGGCGCGTAGCTGTGCCCGGGGAAGGTGAACACGCCGTCCACGGCCAGGCCTGCCCGGGCCGCCGCGGCCGCGATACGGCCCGCGTCGGCGGGGGCGACCCCGCTGCGCCGCAGCCCGCAGTCCACCTCGACCAGCACCCGCAGCTCGGCGTGCCCCTGGACCGCGGCGGCCAGCTCATGCACCGCGGCCAGCGAGTCCACCCCGGCCATCAGCCGGATCCGGCCCGCCAGGGCGCGCAGCCTCGGCGCCCGCTGCGGGTCAGCCCACAGCGGGTACGCAACGAAGATCTCGTCGAGGCCGGCGTCTGCGAACGTCTCGGCCTCGCCCAGGGTGGCTACGGACACCCCGATAGCGCCGTGCTCCCGCTGGCGCCGGGCGATCTCGACGGACTTATGCGTCTTGACGTGCGGCCGCAGCGCGAGGCCCCGGCGCGCGGCGCTGCCGGCCATCGCCCGCAGGTTCCGGTCCAGGCGCCCGGCGTCCACGAGGACGGCGGGGGTGGCTACGTCGCCGCCTGGCGGCGCCCAGCTGCTCACGCGCTCAGCCGGGCTGCGCCGCGGACCCGCCCGCGGGCTCGTAGGACCACAGCTCGCTGGACACCCCGACCGGCGGCGGGGCGTGACCGCCCTCGCGCTCGGCCTGCGAGCGGTGTCCCTGACCGAACGCGGGGGAGTTCAGCCACGCCGCGAAGCACTGCTCGTCCCGCCACCGGGTCACGACCAGCCAGGTGGTCCGCTCGTCGGTCGGCTTGAGCAGCTCGAACCCCTCGAACCCGTCCTGGCCGTCCACGGCGCCGGCCCGGGCCGCGAAGCGGCGGGCCAGCTCGTCCCCGCTGTCCGGTGGCACGGTGATGGCATTGATCTTGATAACCGTCATAAGCCCGATCATGCCAGCCTCAGCCCGGCCGCGGCCGGGGGGCGGGCGCGGCGCCGCGGGTCCGGCCGCCTGTCGCTGCTGATGCCCTTATCTTGGCCCCATGTCGCGTACCCGCATGTACCGCAACGGGATCCTGGAGGACGAGGGCTTCCCCGTCGCCAAGGTGTCCGACTATCTCGCCGACCCCACCGCGGTCGTCTGGTTCGACCTGTGCGAGCCCACCGCGGAGGACCTGTCCTCGATCAGCGAGGAACTGGGGCTGCACCCGCTGGCCGTCGAGGACGCGGTAGCCGAGCACCAGCGCGCCAAGCTGGACCGCTACCAGAGCCATATCTTCGTGACCTCGTACGGCGTGAAGCTCAATACTGGCACCGGCGAGCTGGAAACCGACGAGGTGGACGCGTTCGTCACCGACCGCGCGGTGGTCACGGTGCGGCGCAGCCCGGGCTTTGATATCGATGCGGTGGTCCGGCGCTGGGACGACTCGCCGGACCTGGCCACCTGCGGGGTGGGGTTCCTGCTCTACGGCCTGCTCGACTACGTCGTGGACACCCACTTCGACGCGGTCCAGTCGCTGGACACCGAGATCGAGACGCTCGAGGACCAGCTCTTCAACGACAACCCGCGGGACAAGGAGATGCAGCGCCGCACGTTCGAGCTGCGCAAGTCCCTGGTCCTGCTGCGGCGCGTGGTGCTGCCCATGCGCGAGGTGCTCAACTCGCTGCTGCGCCGCGACCTGCACGTGGTGGATGGGGAGATCGTGCCCTACTTCCACGACGTCTACGATCACGTGCTCCGCGCGACCGAATGGACCGAGTCCCTCCGCGACCTGGTCACCACCATTCTGGAGACCCATCTCACGTTGCGCGGCAACCGGCTCAACGTGATCATGAAGCAGGTCACCAGCTGGGCCGCGATCATCGCCGTGCCGACCGCAGTCACCGGCTTTTACGGGCAGAATGTTCCGTATCCCGGGTTTGGGCATGCGGCCGGCCTCTGGTCGTCCATAGTGATCATGGTTAGCCTCTCGCTGTTCCTGTATGTCCTCTTTCGCCGCAAAGACTGGCTCTAGGCGCCTTTTGCCTGGTCAGAACCGAAAGACCGAGGCGCGGATATCACCCGCTGAGGACGGTTCGGGGGCGCGGATGGTCGCATAGGACAGGTTCAGGGGCGGGACACGCCGGCGACCGGGAACCGGGTATGTCGGGAATGCGTTACAGCGGGCGGGCCCTGAGGCTGAGCGGCCCGCAGGCGGTTGGCGGCAGAGGGAACACAAGGGAGCGGAACGTGCAGACTCCAGGGTGGATGCGGCGGCCCACGGCGTCCCCGTCATCCGGCGCCGGGAACCGTACCTCCGGGGATGGGGCCCACGGGGACGGAGACGCCCCGGGCGGGGCCGCCCCAGAGGGTGCCTCCGGGGACGGAGACGCCCAGGTCGGGGCCGCCGAGGGCGCAGCGATCCAGGGCACGGTGGTCGAGGGCGCGGTAGTCCAAGGCACGGTGGCCGAGTCCGCCAGCACCCAGGCCGCGGACGCTCAGGCCGCGAGCACCCAGGCCGCGAGCACCCAGGCCGCGGACGCTCAGGCCGCGAGCACCCAGGCCGCGGACGCTCAGGCCGCCAGCAGCCAGCCCGCGGACGCCCAGCCCGCCGGCGCCAGCCCGCGGACGCCCAGCCCGCGGACGCCCAGGCCGCGACCACCGGGGGTGGGAGTGCCGGGGGCGGGAACGCCCAGGACGGGAACACGGGGGCCGCCGGATCCCGGCGGACCAAGCTGGCCCTGCTGGCCGCGGGAGGCGTCGGCGTCCTGGTCGTCGCGGGCGTGACCATCGGCACGCTCGGCGCGGGCAGCCCGGCCGGCCGCACGACCACCGTCTCCGACCATGATTCCAGTGGCGCCCAGGCTGGCCCGGCCGCGCCGCTGCGGGTCGAATCCGTGACCCAGGGCGGTGCGGTGACCGGCACCAACGGCGCTAGCCCGATCCGGGTGACGCTGTCCGCCCCGCTGGCCAGCAATTCGCCGATGCCGGCCCTGCATCCCGCTACCCCAGGCAGCTGGGCCAAGTCGGGCAGCACGCTGACCTTCACCCCCTCCACCCCGTTCTGGCCCGGCAGCCGGGTCCGGGTCACCCTCCCGGCCGGCGGGTCCGGGCTCCGCTCCGCGGCAGGCGGGGTGCTGGCCGAGACCGTGACCCAGCGGTTCACCACCCAGCACTGGTCCACCCTGCGGCTCAAGCAGATGCTCGCCCAGCTGGGCTACCTGCCGCTCAAGTGGGCGCCGCTGAACCCCACGGCCATGCAGCCGGACAACATCCCCACCGAGCTGTCCGCCATGTACTCGCCTCCGGCCGGGACCTTCACCTGGAAGCGGGGCTACCCGTCGGTCCTGACCAGCTTCTGGGGCGGCAAGTCCAGCCTGATCATGCAGGGCGCGATCCGGGCCTTCCAGTCCAACGCGGGCCTGACCATGACCGGCGTGATGACCCCCCCGCTGTGGCGGCAGGTGGTCCGCGCCGCCGCGGCCGGCAAGGCCAACCCCAACGGTTACAGCTACGCCCTGGCCCGCAAGTCGAGCCCGGAGACGCTGACCGTGTGGCACAACGGGCACGTCATCCTGCACACGCTGGCCAACACCGGCATCCCCGTCGCGCCCACCGCGGATGGCACCTTCCCGGTGTACCTGCGGTACCGGTTCCAGATCATGTCAGGCACCAACCCGGATGGCTCGCACTACGCCGACCCGGTCTCGTTCGTGGCCTACTTCAACGGCGGCGACGCGGTGCACTACTTCCCGCGGGGCTTCTACGGTGCCCCGCAGAGCCTGGGCTGCGTCGAGCTGCCACTCGCCCAGGCCCAGCACGTGTGGCCCTTCCTGACCTACGGCACCCTCGTCACCGTCCGCTGACCTGCCGCCTGATTCCGCCGGCCACCGCCGGAGTGCCGGACCGAGCGCTCCAAACGGCGCTGTAGCTGGCGGCCGCGCTCGCTCCGGCTGCTTCCGCATTCCCCTGGGGCTGGGCCCGGAAAGGGCCTCGTCGCGCCCGCCGGAGATGGAGGCCAGCGGGTAGCCGACCGTTTCAGCGCGGACACGTCGGTGGCGAGCGCCGTCTTCCCCGCCCTGGGTACCGGCCTCCCCGGCGAGGCACCTCACCGCAAGCATCCTCGGGGGATATCCAGACGCAGCCACGTCCGCGGCTCGATAGCATCGGAAGCCGGGGCTACCGGCCCCGTTCATCCGATCTCTAACCCGGGAGCCCGCCGTGTCGGCCCAGCAGCTTCACATCACCCTCGCCGGACGCGAGCACGTGATGGACGCGGGCACTACGGCCGGCGACGCGCTCCAGCCCGCCGACGCCGCGGCGGCCCCCGGGTCCACGGTGATCGCGGCCCGGGTCAACGGCGAACTGCGCGACCTGGCCGCGGCGCTGGCCGACGGCGACGCCGTCGAGCCGGTCGAGGTGGGCAGCGACGAGGGCCGGGCGATCATGCGGCACTCCACCGCGCACGTAATGGCCCAGGCCGTCCAGGAGCTGTTCCCCGAGGCCAAGCTGGGTATCGGACCGCCGGTGGAGAACGGCTTCTACTATGACTTCGACGTGGCGGCCCCGTTCAGCCCCGAGGACCTCAAGGCCATCGAGCAGCGGATGCGCCAGATCGTGAAGCAGGGCCAGCGTTTTTCCCGGCGCGAGGTCAGCGACGAGCAGGCTCGCAAGGAACTGGCTGGCGAGCCCTACAAGCTCGAGCTGATCGGGCTCAAGGGCGGCGCGCCCGCCCCCGATGCGGGCTCCCCGACCGCCCCGTCCGAGGTCAGTGTCGAGGAGGCCGTCGAGGTCGGCGGCAGCCAGCTGACCATCTACGACAATCTCGACCCGGCCACCGGTGAGGAATGCTGGAAGGACCTGTGCCGCGGGCCGCACGTGCCCACCACCCGGCAGATCCCGGCGTTCAAGCTGATGCGTTCCAGCGGCGCGTACTGGCGGGGGAGTGAGAAGAACCCGCAGCTGCAGCGGATCTACGGCACCGCCTGGGAGTCGCGGGATGCGCAGGACGAGTACCTGAAGCTGCTCGCCGAGGCGGAGCGCCGCGACCACCGGCGGCTGGGCGCGGAGCTGGACCTGTTCTCCTTCCCGACCGAGATCGGCTCCGGGCTGCCGGTCTTCCACCCGAAGGGCGCGATCATCCGCCGGGTGATGGAGGACTACGCGCGCCGCCGCCACGAGCAGGCGGGTTACCAGTACGTCAACACCCCGCACCTGACCAAGGAAGAGCTGTTCCAGACCTCTGGGCACCTCGGCTTCTACGCCGAGAGCATGTACCCGCCCATGGAACTGGATGGCGCCCGGTACTACATGAAGCCCATGAACTGCCCGATGCACGTGCTCATCTTCCAGGCGCGCGGGCGGTCCTACCGGGAGCTGCCGCTCCGGCTGTTCGAGTTCGGCACCGTGTACCGCTACGAGAAGTCCGGCGTCGTGCACGGGCTGACCCGGGCCCGCGGCTTCACCCAGGACGACTCGCACATCTTCTGCACCCTCGACCAGCTGGGCCCGGAGCTGGCCTCGCTGCTGGATTTCGTGGTCGGCCTGCTGCGGGACTTCGGATTGACAGAGTTCGAGGCCGAGCTGTCCACCCGCCCGGAGAAGTTCGTCGGGGATCCCGCCGAGTGGGACGCGGCCGAGGCAGCGCTGAAGGATGCCCTGGACGCCTCGGGCCTGCCGTACACGGTGGCCGAGGGTGAGGGCGCGTTCTACGCACCGAAGATTGACGTGCACGTCAAGGACGCCATCGGGCGCCGCTGGCAGCTGTCCACCCTGCAGGTGGACTTCCAGGAGCCCGGCCGGTTCGGCATCGAGTACCAGGCCCCCGACGGTTCCCGGCAGCGTCCGTACATGATCCACCGGGCCCTGTTCGGGTCGATCGAGCGGTTCTTCGGGATCCTGCTCGAGCACTACGCCGGGGCCTTCCCGCCGTGGCTCGCGCCGGTCCAGGTCGCCGGTATCCCGATCACCGACGGGCACGTGCCCTACCTGGAGAAGGTCGCGGCCCAGCTGCGTGAGCAGGGGATCCGGGTCGAGGTGGACACCAGCGACGACCGGATGCAGAAGAAGATCAGGAACGCGCAGCGGCAGAAGGTGCCGTTCATGCTGCTGGCCGGGGACGAGGATGTGGCCAAGGGCGCGGTTTCGTTCCGGTTCCGCGACGGCGGGCAGCGCAATGGGGTCCCGGTCGCCGACGCCATCGCCGAGATCGTCAGCGCCGTCCAGCAGCGCGTCCAGGTCTGAGCATCCGGCCCACGAATCAGAGGCTGAGCAGGTAGATGACCGAGCCAACCGCGCCCGGGGTGTCCGAGCAGGACGGGGCCGGGATCCCCGACGGCTTCGCCCGGCTGTGGATGCCGCACCGGATGGCCTACATCAAGGGCGAGAACAAGCCCTCCGACCAGGAGGGCGACGGCTGCCCGTTCTGCCGGATCCCCACGCTCAGCGACGAGGACGGCCTGATCGTGGCCCGGGGCCAGCTGGTCTACAGCGTTCTCAACCTGTACCCGTACAACGCGGGCCACCTGATGGTGCTCCCGTACCGGCACGTGGCCGACTACACGGAGCTGGACGAGGCGGAAACCGCGGAGCTGGCCGAGTTCACCAAGCGGGCCATGACCGCGCTGCGCACCGCCTCGGGCGCGCAGGGCTTCAACATCGGCATGAACATGGGATCGGTGGCGGGCGCGGGCATCGCGGCCCACCTGCACCAGCACGTGGTGCCCCGGTGGGGTGGCGACACCAACTTCATGCCCGTGGTCGGCCGCACCCGGGTGCTCCCGCAACTGCTCCGCGACACCCGCAAGTTGATCGCCGACGCCTGGGCTGACTAGCCCGCGGGGCGGCCCCCTGGACCCCGCCATTCGCAGGCTCGGCGGGGACACGCGCCTCCGGCGCGCCCCGCCTCGCCGCAAATGAGCGCCGGCTGGCGTCGTCCCGCGCCTTAACCCCCGTCCGCTGAGGCGGCGACCTTGTCGGCGAGGTGGGACGGGAGCGGCTCGTAGCGCAGGTAGCTGCGGCTGAACGAGCCGGTGCCATGCGACATCGAGCGCAGGTCGATCGCATACCGGGTGATCTCCAGCTGCGGCACCTCGGCCTTCACCAGCGTCCGCCCGCCGGCCACCGGCTCGGTACCCAGCACCCGGCCGCGCCGCGAGGACAGGTCCGACATGACCGCGCCGACGTAGTCGTCCGCGACCAGTACGGACAGCTCGTCCACCGGCTCCAGCAGCAGCACCTTCGCCTTGTCCGCGGCGTCGCGCAGGGCCGCCCGGCCCGCCTTCTGGAAGGCCATGTCGGAGGAGTCCACCGAGTGCGCCTTGCCGTCAAACAAGGTGACCCTGACGTCCACCATCGGGTAGCCGGCCAGCACGCCCTGCTCCAGCTGGGCCCGCACGCCCTTCTCCACCGAGGGGATGAACTGGCGGGGCACCACGCCCCCGACGACCTTGTCCACGAACTCGAAGCCGCTGCCCGACGGCGTCGGCTCCACCTCGATATGGCACACGCCGTACTCGCCGTGCCCGCCGGTCTGCTTCACGTTGCGGCCCAGCCCACGGGCCTTGCCGGCCACCGTCTCCCGCAGCGGGACCCGGAGCTGCTTGGTCTCCACGCCCACCCCGTACCGCGAGGACAGCCGGTCCAGCAGCAGATCGGAATGGGCCTCACCCATGCACCACAGCACCAGCTGGCGGGTCTCGGAGTTGTTCTCCATCCGCAGCGTCGGGTCCTCAGCCACCAGCCGGCCGATGGCCTGCGACATCTTGTCCTCGTCGGCCTTGGACTTGGCCGAGATGGCCACCGGGAGCAGCGGGTCGGGCATCGACCACGGCTCCATCAGCAGCGGGTGGTCCTTGTCGGACAGCGTGTCGCCGGTCTCGGCGCTGGACAGCTTGGCCACGGCGCAGATGTCCCCGGCCACGCACTGCGCCACCGGGCGCTGCTGCTTGCCCAGCGGCGACGTGAGCGCGCCGATCCGCTCGTCCATGTCGTGGTCGGCGTGGCCGCGCTCGGCCAGGCCGTGCCCGGACACGTGCACCGGCGAGTCCGGCCGCAGCGTCCCGGAGAACACCCGGACCAGGCTGATCCGCCCCACGTACGGGTCCGACGCGGTCTTGACCACCTCGGCCAGCAGCCGTCCGTCCGGGTCGCAGGACAGCCCCGTGACCGGCTGGCCGTCCAGCGTGGTCACGCCGGGCAGCGAATGCTCGCCGGGGGCCGGGAAGGCCTGGGTCATGATCTCCAGCAGCTCGGCCAGCCCGATGCCCTGCAGGCTCGATGTGGTCAGAACCGGGTAGAAGCTGCCCCGGGCGACGGCTTTCTCCAGGTCCTCGATCAGCACCTTGGGATCGATGTTCTCCCCGGAGAGGTACCGGTCCATGAGGGTCTCGTCTTCACTCTCCTGGATGACGCCCTCGATCAGCGCGCTGCGCTGCTCCTCGACCCGGCCGGCCTGGTCCGGGTCCGGATCCCGCTCGGTGCGCGTCCCGCTGGTGTAGTCGTAGAACCGCCCGGACAGCAGGCCGATGAGCCCGGCCACCGCGCCGGGACCCGAGGTCACCGGCAGGTAGAGGGGGGCGACGGAATCGCCGAACGCGTCCTGGCAGGCCTGCAGGGCCTCGTCGAAGTCGGCCCGCTGGTGATCCAGCTTGGTGATGACCACGGCCCGGGGCATGCCGACGGAGGCGCATTCCTCCCACAGCATCCGGGTCAGCCCGTCCACGCCGTCGGTGGCCGGCACGGTGAACAGTGCGGCGTCCGCGGCCCGCAGGCCCGCGCGCAGGTCGCCGGTGAAGTCGGCGTACCCTGGCGTGTCGAGGAGGTTGACCTTGATTCCGGCGTGCACTACGGGCGCTAGGGTGAGGTTCACCGAGCGCTGCTGTCGGACTTCCACCTCATCGAAATCGCTTACGCTGGTGCCGTCCTCCACCCGGCCGGACCGCGGGATCGCGCCCGTGCTGGTCAGGAGAGCCTCCACCAGGGTGGTCTTTCCTGATCCGGAGTGGCCGACCAGCGCGACATTCCGCACGCTGCCGGGCTGATCGGCCCCTGCTGTACCGCCTGTAGCTGTCGATCCTCTCCTGTCGGTCATGAGTCTCGCCTCCTACGACGCTGTTCGGCTGCCTCACAACCAGCCTTTACCTGCTGGACACCTGACCACAAGCCCCCAGCCGGAATCGTCCCTCGTGTCCACTCCGCCAGTAGGATCGGACGGCCATGCTGAACGCCCTGAGACCCTTGTTCGCCCGCCTGCTCCGGCCGGTCGGCGAGGCGCTGGCGCGTACCCCCATCACGCCGAACATGATCACCTTCATCGGGACCGTGGGCGTGGCCGTGGGGGCGCTCTGGCTGTTCCCCACCGGCCACCTGTTCGCGGGGGCCCTGGTGTGCTGGGCCTTCGCCATGTTCGACATGCTGGACGGCCTGCTGGCCCGGGTGAAGGGCACCACCGGGCCGTGGGGGGCCTTCCTCGACTCGACCCTGGACCGGATCGGTGACGGGGCGGTCTTCTCCGGGCTGGCCATCTACCTGGCCCGGGATCATCAGCCGGTGCTGGCCTGCGTGGCGCTGTACTGCCTGGTCGCGGGCGGGCTGGTGTCGTACGCCCGGGCCCGGGCCGAGGGCATCGGCGTGCGCGCCGACGTCGGCGTGGCCGAGCGCTCCGAGCGGCTGGTGGTGGTGCTGGCCGCAGCCGGCCTGACCGGGCTGGGGGTGCCGTTCGTCCTGGCCATCGGGCTCTGGCTGGTCGCGGCGGGCAGCACGGTCACGTTCGGGCAGCGAGTCCTGGCGGTCCGGAAGGCGGTCGGCCCGGGTGCCGCGCCCCAGGCCGCCGGCCAGCCCGCCCCGGGACCGCCGGGGCGGGCCCCGGCGGCCCGGCGGGTAACGGCGCTCCCGGTGCCGGCCCGCCGGCGGCGGTTCGCGACCCTGGAGATGGCGGCGCGCGAAAGGATACGGCGTGACCTCGGTACGGGACCGGCTCACCGACGCCGGGTACGCCCTCGGCTGGAGCCTGGTCTGCCGGGTGCCGGAATCCTGGGCCCGTGGCGCGTTCGAGTTCGGCGCGGACATCGCCTGGCGCCGCCAGGGACCCCGGGTCCAGGTGCTCGAGGCGAACCTGCGCCGGGTGACCGGCCCGTCCGTCACCGGCAAGGAACTGCGCGCGCTGTCCCGGCGGACCATGCGGTCCTACTCCCGCTACTGGCTGGAGGCGTTCCGGCTGCCCACGATCGGGCAGGACCGGATCCAGGCCGACATGCAGGTCACCGGCGAGGAGCACCTGCAGGGCAACCTGGCCGCCGGCCGTGGCGTCATCATCGCCCTGCCGCACACCGGCAACTACGAGCTCGCCGGGGCCTGGATCATCGGCCGCGGCGTCGGGAAGTTCACCACGGTCGCCGAGCGGCTCAAGCCCGAGTCACTGTTCCAGCGGTTCCTGGAGTTCCGTGAGGGGCTCGGCATGGAGGTGCTCCCGGCCAGCGGCGGGGACAGCCGGTTCGGCGTGCTGGCCCAGCGGCTGCGGGCCGGGGGCCTGGTCTGCCTGGTCTCGGACCGGGACGTCACCGGCCGCGGCATCGAGGTGGAGTTCTTCGGGGAAAAGGCGCGGATGATGGCCGGCCCGGCCGCGCTGGCCGTCCAGACCGGGGCGGCCCTGCTGCCCACCACCCTCTGGTTCGACGGCGCCGGCTGGCGGGCCCGCATCTGTGAGGAGGTCCCGGTACCGGAAGCCGGCACCCGCAAGGAGAAGGTCGCGGCCATGACCCAGGAGGTCGCCCGCGAGTACGAGGACGGCATCCGGGGGCATCCGCAAGACTGGCACATGCTCCAGAAGATCTTCGTTGCGGACCTTGATCCGGAGCGGCTGGCCGCGGCGGACCGCGCGGCGCGCGGCGAGAGCGAGCCCGCCGGCCCGGGCCCCGGCGGCGAGCCGGGCAGCGCGGTGTCCGGGGACGGCGCGCCGGCGAGCGCGGCCCCTGGCGGGGACGCCGGCTCAGGCGCGGGCACGGGCGGCGGGCCGTGAGGGTCGGCATCGTCTGCCCCTACACCTGGGCCGTGCCCGGCGGGGTGCAGCAGCACATCCGGGACCTGGCCGAGGCGCTGATCGGGCTGGGCCACGAGGTGTCGGTGATCTCCCCGGCCGACGATGACACCCCGCTGCCGGCCTACGTGGTGCCCGCCGGCCGCGCCGTCCCCGTGCCCTACAACGGCTCCGTGGCCCGGCTGGCCTTCGGCTTCCTGTCCGCCGGCCGGGTCCGGCGCTGGGTTAAGGAGGGCGGGTTCGACGTGCTGCACGTGCACGAGCCCGCCGCACCGAGCCTGTCCCTGCTGGCCTGCTGGGTGGCGGACGGGCCGATCGTGGCGACCGTGCACACCGCCACCCCGCGGTCCCGCATCATGCACGCCGCCTACCCGGCCCTGCAGACCGCGCTGGAGAAGATCACCGGGCGGATCGCGGTCTCCGAGGCCGCCCGGACCACGCTGGTCGAGCACATGGGCGGGGACGCGGTGCTTATCCCCAACGGCGTGACCGTGAGCCGGTACGAGAAAGCCACCCCGCTGCCCGGCTGGCCGGGGGAGGGCGGCGCGCTCGGCTTCCTCGGCCGGATGGACGAGCCGCGCAAGGGCCTGGACGTACTGCTGCGCGCGTTCGCCGAGCTGGGCGCGCAGCGGCCCGGGCTGCGGCTGCTGATCGCCGGGCCCGGGGACACCGGCGACGTGCTGGACAAGGTGCCCCCGCCGCTGCGCCCGCGGGTGATTCTGCTCGGCCAGGTCAGCGAGGAAGACAAGGCCCGGGTCTACCACTCCGTCAACGTCTTCTGCGCCCCGAATACCGGCGGGGAGAGCTTCGGCATCGTCCTCGCCGAGGCCATGGCCGCCGGGGCCCCGATCGTGGCCAGCGACCTGGACGCCTTCCGCCAGGTGCTGCGCGGCGGCCGGGCCGGCGAGCTGTTCGAGACGGGCAACCCGGCGGCGCTGGCCGAGGCCGCGGGCCGGCTGCTCGACGACCCGGGGCGGCGGGCCACCCTGTCCGAGGCCGCGGCCGAGGCGGTCCGGGTCTACGACTGGCCGGTGGTGGCCCGGGATGTAGTGCGGGTCTACGAGGCCGTGGTGGCCGCGTACGGGCAGGTCGGGGTGGTCCGGTGACCGGGAACGGGGTGATTGGGCCGTGCTGATCGACGTCATCCTGATCGCCGTGGCGGCGGTGCTCGTCGGCGTGTACGTGTCCTGGCGGGCCGGCCGCCTCGACCGGATGCACGCCCGGGTGGACAAGGCCCGGGCGGCTCTCGACGCCGCCCTGGTCCGGCGCAGCTCGGTGGCGCAGGAGCTGGCCGCGTGCGGCCTCCTCGACCCGGCCACCAGCCTGCTGCTGGCCGGGGCCGCGCACGACGCGCGGGCGGCGGGGGAACCCAACGAGCTGGCCGAGAGCGACCTGACCCAGGCCCTGCGGGCGGTGCTCAGCCAGCCCGACTTCCGCACCTCGCTGGACAGCCAGGGCAGCGCCGACGAGCTGCTCGCCGAGCTGGAGTCCGCCGCGCACCAGGTGTTCCTGGCCCGCAAGTTCTACAACGACGCGGTCGCGTCCACCCAGGCCGCGCGGCGGCGGTGGCTGGCCCGGGCCCTGGGACTGGCCGGCGGAGCGCCGATGCCAGCCTTCTTCGAGATCGACGATTCGCTGGTCGCCCCGACCGGCGGGACCGGCGGCTCGGATATGCCCCATTTGACCAGCTGACCGAGCGCCTACCATGGACGTAACTCAACTCTGTCGATCCGAATGAGGTTCACCGTGTCACGCAGTACCGCATCCACTTCCGCGAGCCCTACCCAGACCGGCACCGCGCGGGTCAAGCGGGGCATGGCGGACATGCTCAAGGGCGGCGTGATCATGGACGTGGTGACGCCCGAGCAGGCCAAGATCGCCGAGGATGCCGGGGCCGTCGCGGTGATGGCACTGGAGCGGGTGCCGGCCGACATCCGCACCCAGGGCGGCGTGGCCCGGATGAGCGATCCCGACATGGTGGACGGGATCATCCAGGCCGTGTCCATCCCGGTCATGGCCAAGTGCCGGATCGGGCACTTCGCGGAGGCCCAGGTCCTGCAGGCCATCGGGGTGGACTACATCGACGAGTCCGAGGTGCTGACCCCCGCCGACGAAGCGCACCACGTGGACAAGTGGGACTTCACCGTGCCGTTCGTCTGCGGCGCCACCAACCTGGGCGAGGCGCTCCGGCGGCTGGCTGAGGGTGCGGCCATGATCAGGTCGAAGGGGGAGGCTGGCACCGGGAACGTGGTCGAGGCCACCCGGCACATGCGCTCGATCTCCGGCGCCATCCGCGGCCTGAGCACCCTGCGGGACGAGGAACTCTACGCGGCGGCCAAGGACCTGCAGGCCCCCTACGATCTGGTCGCCGAGGTAGCCCGGCTGGGCACGCTGCCGGTGGTGCTGTTCACCGCGGGCGGCATCGCCACCCCGGCGGACGCGGCAATGATGATGCAGCTGGGCGCGGAGGGCGTGTTCGTCGGGTCCGGGATCTTCAAGTCCGGTGACCCGGCCGCCCGCGCCGCCGCGATCGTCAAGGCCACCACGTTCCACGACGACCCTGACGTCGTGGCCAAGGTCTCCCGCGGGCTCGGTGAGCCCATGGTGGGGATCAGCACCGACACCCTGACCCCCGCTGACCGTTACGCCAGCCGCGGCTGGTGACCCGGCGGCCGCCCCGCCGGTCCTGGTGACACGCCAGCCTCCTGACGCCGCGGGCCGTCCCGGCTCCACTTCCGTCTTCACCCATCCGTGGGGAGCGGCAGATGTTCGAGAAATTCACCGACCGGGCCCGCCGGGTCGTCGTCCTGGCTCAGGAAGAGGCCAGGATGCTCAACCACAACTACATCGGCACCGAGCACTTCCTGCTCGGGCTGATCCACGAGGGTGAAGGCGTGGCGGCCCGGACGCTGGAATCCCTGGGTATCAGCCTGGAGGCCGTACGCCAGCACGTCGAGGAGATGATCGGCCAGGGCCAGCAGGCACCGTCCGGGCATATCCCGTTCACGCCGCGCGCGAAGAAGGCGCTCGAGCTCTCCCTGCGCGAATCCCAGCAGCTCGGGCACACCTACATCGGCACCGAGCACATCCTGCTCGGCCTCATCCGCGAGGGTGAGGGCGTGGCGGCCCAGGTGCTGGTCAAGCTGGGCGCGGACCTGAACCGGGTCCGCCAGCAGGTGCTCCAGCTCCTCGGCGACAGCGAGAGCGAGATGGAGGCCGGCCTGGTCCGGCTGCCGGGTGACGTGCGTCCCGCAGGCAGCCCCGCCCAGCTCGCGGAGATCATCGCCCGGCTCAACTCGATCGATGCCCGGCTGGCCGGGATCGAGCGGCACCTGGGCATCGCGGCGGGCCAACCCGCGCCATCCGGGGAGACCGCGCCCGGGGACGAGGCTCCGCCCCGGGGACGAGGCTCCGCCCGAGACGGGCTGACCGCACGAGACGGCTGACCTCCCCGGGCGGGAAGATCGGCCCAGTTCCTGGTGTTGCACTCAGACCGCTACCCTCGAAGCAACCCCCCGTACCCGGAAGTACAGCCCGGAAGGACCCGTCATGCCCGACCAGATCCCCGCCGTCGCGGGGGGCCCGGCCGTGGGCGTGCTGTCCCTCCAGGGCGACGTCATCGAGCACCTCAGGGCGCTGGAGTCAACGGGGGCCCGGCCGCTGCGGGTCCGCCGGCCCGGCGAGCTCGACGAGGTGGACGGCCTGGTCATCCCGGGCGGGGAGTCCACCACGATCTGGAAGCTGGCGGAGATCTTCGAGCTGACCGAGCCGCTGCGCAAGCGGATCAGCGGGGGGATGCCGGTCTTCGGGTCGTGCGCCGGCATGATCATGCTGGCCGACCGGCTGCTGGACGGGATAGCGGGGCAGGAGACCCTGGGCGGCATCGACATGACCGTGCGGCGCAACGCGTTCGGGCGGCAGGTGGACTCGTTCGAGGCGGACATCCCCCTGACGGGGGTGCCGGGACCGGCGCTGCGGGCGGTGTTCATCCGGGCCCCGTGGGTCGAGGAAACCGGCCCGCAGGTCGAGATACTCGGGGCTGACCCGGGCACCGGTAGGATCGTCGCGGTCCGCCAGGGCCCGGCGCTGGCCACCGCCTTCCACCCCGAGCTGACCGGCGACCTGCGGGTGCACAAGCTGTTTGTTGACATGGTGAGGGATCGGATATGAGCGGCCACTCCAAGTGGGCCACGACCAAGCACAAGAAGGCGGTCATCGACGCCAGGCGGGGCAAGCTCTTCGCCAAGCTGATCAAGAACGTCGAGGTGGCGGCGCGGACCGGAGGCGCGGACCCGGCCGGCAACCCGACCTTGTACGACGCGGTGCAGAAGGCCAAGAAGAGCTCGGTGCCGAACGAGAACATCGACCGGGCCATCCGGCGCGGCGCCGGCCTGGAGGCCGGCGGCGCCGCGTACGAGAACATCGCCTACGAGGGATATGCGCCCGGCGGGGTCGCCGTGCTCGTGGAGTGCCTGACCGACAACCGGAACCGGGCCGCCGCCGACGTGCGGACCGCGCTGACCCGCAACGGCGGGACGATGGCTGACCCGGGCTCGGTGTCCTACCTCTTCCACCGCAAGGGCGTGGTGCTCGTGCCCAAGTCCGACGGGGCCAGCGAGGACGACGTGCTCACCGCGGTGCTCGACGCGGGGGCCGAGGAGGTCAACGACCTGGGCGAGTCCTTCGAGGTGATCAGCGAGCCGGGCGACCTCCTCGCGGTGCGCAACGCGCTGCAGCAGGCCGGGATCGACTACGAGTCCGCCGAGGCTGCGTTCCTGCCCACCGTCGAGGTGGAACTGGACGAGGAGCAGGCCAAGCGGGTGTTCCGGCTGATCGAGGCGCTGGAGGACTCCGACGACGTGCAGGACGTGTACGCGAACTACTCGGTGCCCGATGAGGTCATGGAGAAGCTCGGCTGACGCGTGGACATCCGGGAACTGGGTTCTTCTGACGACCCTGGCGCGCTGCTCGACCTGAGCGTCCGGGCCTTCGGGCCGATCCCGCGGGCGGACCGGCCGCGCTGGCACGATTCCGCCAGCGCCGCCATCGGGGCCCGGCAGTACCTGGGGGCGTTCGACGGCGGCCGCCTGCTGGCCGCCGCGCGCTACCACGACATGATCGAGTGGTGGCACGGCCAGCCGGTGCCGATGGCCGGGGTGGCCAGCGTCACGGTGGCGCCCGAGGAACGGGGCCGCGGCACCGGCCGGGCCATGATGCGGGTCCTGCTCGGGCTGATCGCCGACCGCGGCTACCCCGTCTCCGCGCTCTACCCCGCCACCCTGGCGCTGTACCGCTCGCTGGGCTGGGAGATCGCCGGCGGCCTCAGCCAGCTGGCGATCCCGTCCCGCGCGCTGCGCTCCCTGGTCGCCCCGGACGCCTCCCTGCCCCGGGACGACCCGCCGGCCCAGGCCGCACCGGCCGCCGGAACGGAGCCGCAGCTGCGCCGCTGCGGGCCCGGTGACGCGGCCGAGGTGCTGGCCGTCATCGGCCGCGTGCACCAGGCTCTGCGGGACTCCGGCCCCAACACCCGTGACGAGTCGGTCGTGGCCCGCTGGCTCGGCGACGATGAGCGGTTCGCCTACCTGGCCCCCGACGGGTTCCTCGCCTACCGATGGCAGCGGGGTGGCGACGAGCTCCTGGTGGAGCGGGCCGTGGCCAGCTCGGCCGGGGCCACCCGGGCCATCTGGGGCGTGGTCGCCTCCCATTCCTCCATAGCTCAAACTGTCCGGGCCACTGTGGGCCCCGCCGACCCGGTGCAGTGGCTGACGACCGACCCTGACGTGCGGCTGACGGACCGGAAGCCGTGGATGCTGCGGGTGCTGGACCCGGCCGCGGCCGTGGCCGCGCGGGGTTTCCCCGCCGGGGTCGAGCTGACCACGGTCCTCCAGCTGGCCGATCCGGACCGCCCGGCCCAGGCCGGCCGGTGGACCCTGCACGTGGGCGGCAGCAAGGGCACGCTCACCCCCGCCGAGGCAGGCCCGGACACGCTGCGTCCTGGGCAGGAGGGGTCCACCGCGCCGCTGGCCCCCGGGCGGCACGGGTCCACCGCGCCGCTGGCGCTGGGGCCGCGCGGGCTGGCTGCCCTGTACGGCGGCACCCCGCTGGCCACGCTGCGCCGGGCCGGGCTGGTGGCCGGCGGCGACCCCGACGGCGATGCGGCGCTGGACGCCGCGTTCGGCGCGGACCCGTTCATGCTCGAGTTCTTCTGAGCCGTCCGGGGGAGTCGCCGGGACGGTTTTCGTTATCTGCCTTCGGATGGGGCCGGGCCACAGGCCGGCCGCAGCCGCCGGGAATGCCGACACGCCGGGGATGCTGGGCGCGCCGGGCGGCCCGGGCCGGTAGGGTCGGAGCCGACCGAACACGTGTTCGTCATCGCCCGGATCGACGGGCAGCTGGCCGGGATGGAGCAGAAATGCGGGTGCTCGGCGTCGACCCGGGACTGACCCGGTGCGGGCTTGGCGTGGTGGAGGGCACCCCTGGCCGGCCCCCGGCCTGGTCGCGGCGGGCGTGGCGCGGACCCCGCCCACGGCGGACATCGCGGCCCGGCTGCTGGCCCTGGAAGTCGAGATCGACTCCTGGCTGGCCGAGCACCATCCAGACGCAGTGGCCGTCGAGCGCGTGTTCAGCCAGCACAACGTGCGCACCGTGATGGGCACCGCGCAGGCGGGCGCGGTGGCCATGCTGTGCGCGGCGCGGCGCGGCCTGCCGGTCACGCTGCACACGCCGAGTGAGGTGAAGGCCGCGGTGACCGGGAGCGGGCGGGCCGACAAGGCCCAGGTGACCACGATGGTGATGCGGCTGCTCCGGCTGGCTGACCCGCCGAAGCCCGCCGACACGGCCGACGCCCTGGCCCTGGCCATCTGCCACCTGTGGCGCGGCCCGCAGACCCGGCTCGCTCTGCTGGCCCGGGGGGGCGGCCCCCCGGACCCCTGGATCGACGCTGCGCGCCGGGCGGCGGCGAGCCGCCGCGGCAACACCACTGCATGGACTGATTCAGGAGGCCTCCGGTGATTGCGCATCTGGACGGGCTGGTGTGCGCGATCGCCCCGGAAGGCGCGGTGATCGAGGTCGGCGGGGTCGGGCTGCTGGTACAGGCCACGCCGGGCACGCTGGCCGCGCTGCGCACCGGCGAGCGGGCCCGGGTTGCCACGTCCCTGGTCGTCCGCGAGGACGCGCTGACCCTGTACGGCTTCGCCAGCGACGACGAGCGCGACGTGTTCGAGCTGGTGCAGACGGCCAGCGGGGTGGGCCCACGGCTCGCACTGGCCATGCTGGCCTCGTTCAGCCCGGACGGGCTGCGCCAGGCCATCGCGGCGGAAGACGTGGCCGCGCTGACCCGGGTGCCGGGCATCGGCCGCAAGGGCGCCCAGCGGATCGTGCTGGAGCTGGCCGGCCGGCTGGGCTCGCCCGCCGCCCCGTCCGGGGTCCTGGGCCGGCGCCCGGTACCGGGGCGGCCGCCGGCAGCGCGCTGTGGCGGGACCAGGTCCGCGCCGGCCTGGTCAACCTGGGCTGGCCCGCCCGGGACGCGGAGGAGGCCATCGCCGCGGTCGCCGCCGATCTCGCCGCCAGCCCGGCCGCCGACGTGGACGTATCCGTCGCGCTGCGGGCCGCGCTGCGCAAGCTGAGCCGCGCATGACCGGCCCGGGCGGGCCGCCGGGCCGCGACGCCCACTCCGCCGCCGAGGACGCGGAGCGGGAGGCGCCGGGGCTGTCCGCCCTGGAAGAGCAGGCGCTGGCGGCCGCGGAACGCGACGGGCTGGCGGCCGCGGAGGACCGGCTCGTGTCACCGCTGGCCGACGCGGACGAACGCGCCATCGAGGGTGCGCTGCGGCCCAAGCGGCTCGCCGAGGTCATCGGCCAGACCCGGGTCCGCGAGCAGCTGTCGCTGGTGCTGGAGGGCGCGCTGCGGCGCGGCCGGGCCCCCGACCACGTGCTGCTGTCCGGGCCGCCCGGGCTGGGCAAGACCACGTTCGCGATGATCATCGCGGCGGAGCTGGGCGCACCGCTGCGGATCACCAGCGGGCCGGCCATCGAGCGGGCCGGCGACCTGGCCGCGATCCTGTCCACGCTGGGCGAGCGGGATGTCGTGTTCATCGACGAGATCCACCGGCTGGCCCGGCCCGCCGAGGAAATGCTGTACCTGGCCATGGAGGACTTCCGGGTCGACGTGGTGGTCGGCAAGGGCCCCGGCGCGACCGCCATCCCGCTGGAGATCGCCCCGTTCACCCTGGTCGGCGCGACCACCCGGGCCGGGCTGCTGCCCGCGCCGCTGCGGGACCGGTTCGGCTTCACCGCGCGGCTGGACTTCTACGAGGCCGCCGAGCTCGAGATCATCGTCCGCCGGTCGGCCGACCTGCTCGGCGTGGCGCTGCGCGACGACGGCGCGGACGAGATCGCCGGCCGGTCCCGGGGCACCCCGCGGATCGCCAACCGGCTGCTGCGCCGGGTCCGTGACTTCGCGGAGGTGCGGGCCGACGGCGTGGTGACCCGGGAACTGGCCCGCGCCGCGCTGGAACTGTACGAGGTGGATGAGGCAGGCCTGGACCGGCTGGACCGCGCGGTGCTCAGCGCGCTGGTGACCGGGTTCGGCGGCGGCCCGGTGGGGCTGTCCACGCTCGCGGTGGCGGTGGGCGAGGAGGCTGAGACCGTCGAGGTCGTGGCCGAGCCCTTCCTGGTCCGCCGCGGCCTCATGGCCCGGACCCCGCGCGGGCGGGTGGCCACCCCGGCGGCCTGGCAGCACCTGGGGCTCGATCCGCCCGAGCCACCCGGCCTGGCCCTGCCGGGCAGCCTGTTCGAGTGACGGGCCGGTCACCGATCCGGGGGACGTGCAGGTCACCCCGCCTGGTGTCCCGCGGGTGACCGTGCCCGGCTGCACCCGAATTGGTCGCGGGGATGTCACGATCAGTCGCGGGACGCCGTAGCCTGTTGGTGCGCTGCCCGCGCGCCGCTACACTTCGGCAGTTGGTCAACCGCTGCCCGGATGGCCACGGATTTGCGGCCCAGCCGGCCGGATGGCCCGGCGCGCGGCCAGGCACAGTTCATCAACTGGAAGGAAGCCCCCGCGATGGGGAACATGCATTATCTTGCGGCCAGCAGTTCCGGCGGAGGGAGCTACACGTTCCTGATCGTCATCGTGGTGCTGTTCGGGCTGCTCTACTTCGTCATGATCAGGCCGCAGCGCAACCGGCAGCGGCAGGCCCAGGCCATGCAGAACACGGTGCAGCCAGGTCAGCGCGTTCGCACCACCGCGGGCATGTACGCCACGGTGGTCGAGGCCGATGATACGGATGTGGTGCTCGAAGTGGCGCCCGGCGTGCACATGCGGTTCCTGCGCCGGGCCGTGATGGAAACCCTGCCCGACGATGACGGCACGGCCGGCCCCGACCTGGGCGGTCCCGACCTGGCCAGCACCGACACGGCGGACGCTGGGTACCACGAGCCGGACATCGCGGAGGACACGACCGCCGAGGGGACCCCGGGCGGGCCGGCCACCACCGAGCACCTGAACGGCTCCACCCCGGGCAGCACCGCGACCGACCACCCGGCTCGGGACGAGCGCACCGCGGACTGACCGCCTGCCCCGCGCCCAGCGTCGGGCCGGGGGACACGCGAAGCGAAGGACAGACGAGAATTGGCTCCCCCAAGCGGTAACGTCTCCCGGCCCGGCCGGGCGCTGGCCGGGCTGGCCGCACTGATCGTGGTGCTCTTGCTGGCCATCGTGGGCGGCAACATCGGCTCGCCCGGGCAGTGGGGCAAGGACTTCAAGGTCCACCTGGGCCTCGACCTGACCAGCGGCACCACGGTGGCGCTGCGGGCGGCCGCGCCTAAGGGAGTGTCCACGGGGCAGTTCGCGTCCGACATGACCACGGCCAAGAACATCATGGCCAACCGGGTCAACGGCGCGGGCTTCACCGAGGCACAGGTCCAGCAGCAGGGCAGCGACATCATCAACGTCGCGGTCCCCGGGCCGGCAGCCAGCGGGTCGTGAACCTGGTCGGGACGACCGCCCAGCTGCTGTTCCGGCAGGTGGTGCTTCTCGCGTCGAACAGGGGCGCCACCACCCCCGCCACCACGCCGGTGCCGACCCCGTCGGCCAGCGGGTCGGCGGCGGCCACCCCCTCGTCCAGCGCGTCGCCCACGGCGTCCGCGTCGGCCAGCTCGCCGGCCAAGAAGGGCGCCCTGGGCAGCGGGGCGGCCAGCGGGGCCGGGGCCAAGGAGATGGCCAGCCGGTCCCACGGTCTGACCGCGGTGCACGCCAAGGCGTCCGCCACCCCGTCGGCCTCGGGCTCCGCGAGCCCGGCGGCCAGCCCGTCCGCCTCGCCGCCGGCGGCCAGCGGCTCCGGCCTGTCCACCGTGGCCGGGGCCACCGGGGACGCCAGCCTGGTCAGCGCGCCGGTGAAGGCTCAGTTCAACAAGCTGAACTGCGCCGACAAGAACTGGAAGCAGCAGGTCGGCTACACCGCGCAGCAGTACAACAACCCGAACATCCAGACGGTGTCGTGCGGCACCGTGAACGGGGTCCGCGTCAAGTACGTCCTGGACAAGGCGCACGTCCTCGGCAAGGACATCAAGTCGGCCAACGCGACCCAGTCGACGACCTCGGTGGACTGGCAGACCAACCTGAACTTCGATTCCGCGGGCGGCTCGGCTTTCGGCAAGATCACCGAGCAGATGTTCAGCAAGTACGGCGTGAACTCGGTGCAGGACCAGCTGGCGGTCGTGCTGGACGGCAACGTGATCTCGTCCCCCGTTATCCAGGGCCCGATCCCTGGCGGGACGGCCCAGATCACCGGCCAGCTTCAGCCAGGCGCAGGCGACCAACCTGGCCAACGTGCTGAACTACGGCGCGCTGCCGCTGACGTTCACCAAGGAGTCCGTCCAGTCGATCTCGCCCTCGCTGGGCAGTAACCAGCTCCGCGCCGGGCTGATCGCGGGCGCCATCGGCCTGCTCCTCGTCGTGCTCTACTGCCTGCTGTATTACCGGGGCCTGGCCATCGTGGCGGTGTCCAGCCTGATCATCGCCGCGGTCCTGGTGTTCGAGGCGGTCATCCTGCTCGGCAAGTACCAGGGCTTCGCGCTGCAGCTGTCCGGGGTGGCGGGCCTCATCGTGGCCATCGGCATCACCGCGGACTCGTTCGTGGTGTTCTTCGAGCGGCTCCGGGACGAGGTGCGTGACGGCCGGACCCTGCGGACCGCGGTGGAACGCGGCTGGAAACGGGCCCGGCGCACGGTGCTGGTCTCCGACACCGTGTCGTTCCTGGCCGCGGCCCTGCTGTGGTACTTCTCCCTCGGCGAGGTCAAGGGCTTTGCCTTCACCCTCGGCCTGACCACGGTCATCGACGTGGTGGTGGTCTTCCTGTTCACCAAGCCGATGGTCACCCTCCTGGCCCGGACCAAGTTCTTCGGCCAGGGGCACCGGTTCTCCGGTCTCGATCCGGCCCGGCTGGGGGCACGGGCGCCGTGGCGATCCTCCCGGACCGCCCGCGTGCCCGCCGGCACCCCGGCGAAGGAGGCGTGATGTCGCGGCTCGGGAACGTCGGCGGCCGCCTGTACCGCGGCGAGGTCTCCTTCGACTTCGTGGGCCGGCAGAAGCTCTGGTACATGATCTCCGGGCTGATCCTGCTGCTCAGCCTGGTCGGCCTGTTCGGCCGCGGGCTGAACTTCACCGTGGACTTCAAGGGCGGGTCGGTCATTAAGTTCCCGGCGACCTCGGCGACCTCGATCAGCAAGGTGCAGAGTGCGGTCAGCGCCACCGGCGACGGCCAGGGCGCCATCGTCCAGCAGGTCGGCTCCGGGAGCAGCGCCACCTGGCAGGTCCAGACCGGCAAGCTGGACTACGCACAGGGACTACAGGTCCAGTCCAAGCTGGCCCATGAACTGGGCATCCCGCAGAGCAACGTCAGCGTGAACTTCGTGGGGGCCAGCTGGGGTTCCCAGATCTCGCAGAAGGCCCTGGAAGCGCTGATCGCCTTCCTCATCGTGATCGTCATCTACCTGTCGATCGCGTTCGAGTGGCGGATGGCGCTGGCCGCGCTGATCGCGCTGGTGCACGACATCGTCATCACCGTGGGTATCTACGCGCTGGCCGGGTTCCAGGTCAGCCCGGCCACCGTGATTGGGCTGCTGACGATCCTGGGCTACTCGCTCTACGACACCGTGGTCGTCTTCGACAAGGTCCGGGAGAATACCGCCGGCCTGCTCGGGTCGGCCCGCAGCACCTACAGCCAGGCCGCCAACCTGGCCCTCAACCAGACCCTGGTGCGGTCCATCAACACCTCGATCATCGCGCTGCTGCCGGTCGCCGCGATCCTGTTCATCGGCGGCGGGCTGCTCGGCGCCGGGGAACTGAACGACCTGGCGCTGGTGCTGTTCATCGGCATGCTGTCCGGCACCTACTCCTCCATCTTCATCGCCACCCCGGTGCTCGCGGACCTCAAGGAACGCGACCCCCAGTACAAGGCGCTGACCAAGCGGGTGGCGCAGCGGGCATCCGGCAGCCGCGCCGCCAAGCGCGCCGCCGCGAAGGCCCCGCGTGCCGCGGTCGCCGGGGCCGCGGGCGGCGCGGGCGCGGGGGCGACCGTGCTGGACGCCGACGCGGCGGATGCCGACCTCACCGGCACCGACGGCCTGGATGGCCCGGACCAGGACCCGGACGCCGACGACGGCACGGCCGCCGGTGCGGACCGGGTGACGGCGGGACGGGCGGCGCCCCGCCCCACCCCGGGCGGGCGGCCCGGGCCACGGCAGCAACCGCGCCGGAACACCTCAGCCAAGCGGCGTCCCGGCGGCAAGAAGAAGCGCCGCTAGATGACCGCCGGGCCGGGCGCGGCAGCCGGTGAAGGCATCGCAGAGCTGATCAAGGCCCTGGTCCGGGATGTCCCGGACTACCCGGAGCCGGGGGTGATGTTCAAGGACATCACCCCGCTGCTGTCCGACGGTGCCGCGCTCGCCGCGGTGGTGACCGCGCTGGCTGGCGGCCAGGACCGGGTGGACAAGGTGGCCGGGATCGAGGCCCGCGGGTTCATCCTGGCCGCGCCCGCCGCCATCCAGCTGGGTGCCGGCTTCGTGCCCGTGCGCAAGCAGGGGAAGCTGCCCGGGGCCACGTACGCCCAGAGTTACGACCTGGAGTACGGCAGTGCCACCATCGAGGTGCACCAGGACGCGTTCGCGCCGGGGGAGCGGGTGCTCATCGTGGACGACGTGCTGGCCACCGGGGGCACCGCCGCGGCCACCGCGGAACTGGTCCGCAAGGCGGGCGCAGAGGTCACCGGGATCGCAGTGATCCTCGAGCTCAGCTTCCTCAACGGGCGGTCCCGGCTGCCCGATGTCCCCATCCGCTCACTGCTGGTTGTGTGACGAGCTCGGCACTTTCCGGATCTTCCGCCGATAGAATGGGGTCTTGGCGGACGTGAGGAGTGCCTGTGGCCGGTGACGTGGCGACGACCGGCGATGCCGGGGCCGGTGCCACCCATGCCCTCCCGGACCAGCCCGCCGGGCCGGGGAAGAACGGCGGGGAGTCACCTCCTGACCAGGCCAGCACGGGCCAGGCCGAGCCGGGCCAGGCAGGCAGCGGCCACGCCGACACGCCCCCGGCTGACGATGCTCCGGTAGACGCAGCTCCGGGTTCGCGGTCGGTCAACGGCCAGAGCCCGGCCACCTCCCGCGGCACCGGCGGCGGGCGCGGAACGAGCGGGCGCGGCGCGGGGTCCGGACGGGCCGCGCGGCGGCTGGCCCGGCTCGGCGCGACCCGCGGCGGCGGGATCAATCCCGTCCTCGAGCCGATGATCAAGACGGTACGGGCGACCCACCCCAAGGCTGACGTCCGGCTCATCGAGCACGCCTACGACGTGGCCGCGCACTGGCACACCGGGCAGAAGCGCAAGAGCGGCGACCCCTACATCACCCACCCGCTCGCCGTGGCCACGATCCTCGCCGAGCTGGGCATGAACCACGAGACGCTGTGCGCGGCGCTGCTGCACGACACCGTGGAAGACACCGGCTACGCCCTCGATGTGCTCCGGGCCGACTTCGGTGACGAGATCGCCGCCCTGGTCGACGGCGTCACCAAGCTGGACAAGGTCAAGTACGGCGAGGTTGCCGAGGCTGAGACCGTGCGCAAGATGGTCGTCGCGATGTCCCGCGACATCCGCGTCCTGGTCATCAAGCTCGCTGACCGGCTGCACAACATGCGCACGCTGCGCTACCTGCCGCGGGAGAAGCAGGAGCGCAAGTCGCGGGAGACGCTGGAGATCTTCGCGCCGCTGGCCCACCGGCTCGGCATGAACACGATCAAGTGGGAACTCGAGGACCTGGCCTTCAGGACCCTGTACCCCAAGCGCTACGACGAGATCGCCCGGCTGGTCTCCGAGCGGGCTCCCCGGCGCGACGTCTTCCTCCAGGAGGTCATCCAGGACGTCTCCACCGACCTGCGCGAGGCCAAAGTCAAGGCGCGGGTGACCGGCCGGCCCAAGCACTACTACTCCGTCTACCAGAAGATGATCGCCCGCAACGTGGGCTTCGACGACATCTACGACCTGGTGGGCATCCGCGTCCTGGTGGACTCGGTCCGCGACTGCTATGCCGCGCTCGGCACGGTCCACGCCCGGTGGAACCCCGTTCCCGGGCGGTTCAAGGACTACATCGCGATGCCGAAGTTCAACATGTACCAGTCGCTGCACACGACGGTCATCGGCCCTGGGGGCAAGCCGGTCGAGCTGCAGATCAGGACGTGGGGCATGCACCGGCGCGCGGAATACGGCGTGGCCGCCCACTGGAAGTACAAGGAAGAGGTGGCCGGCGGCGGCCGCGGCGGCCGGGACGGCGCCGGCGACATGGCCTGGCTGCGCCAGCTCGTGGACTGGCAGCGGGAGACGGCCGACCCGGCCGAGTTCCTGGAGTCGCTCCGCTTCGACCTCGGGGCCGCCGAGGTCTACGTGTTCACCCCGCGCGGCGAGGTCATCGCGCTGCCGCAGGGGGCCACGCCGGTGGACTTCGCCTACGCCATCCACACCGAGGTGGGGCACCGCACGATCGGGGCCCGGGTCAACGGCCGCCTGGTCGCGCTGGAGAGCGCCCTGGACAACGGCGACGCCGTCGAAATCTTCACCTCCAAGGCCCAGGACGCCGGGCCGAGCCGCGACTGGCTGGGGTTCGTCAAGAGCGCCCGGGCCCGCAACAAGATCCGGCACTGGTTCTCCAAGGAGCGCCGGGAAGCCGCGACCGAGACCGGGAAGACCGCCATCGCCCGGGCCATGCGCAAGCACGGCCTCCCGCTGCAGCGCCTGGCCACCGGGGACGCGCTGCAGGCCATCGCGAGGGAGTTGCACTACCCGGACCTGTCCGCGCTGTACGCGGCGGTGGGGGAGGGCCACGTCAGCGCGCAGTCGGTGGCCGCCAAGCTGGTCCAGTCGGCCGGCGGGATGGCCGGAGCCCAGGAGGACCTGGCCGAGGCCACGCTGCCGACCCGCGCGACGCGGCCCCAGGCGCTGGGTGATTCAGGCGTCGTGGTGGAAGGCGCCGCGGACGTGTGGGCGCGGCTGTCCAAGTGCTGCACCCCGGTGCCCGGGGATGAGATCACCGGTTTCATCACCCGCGGCCACGGGGTCTCGGTCCACCGGGCCGACTGCCTGAACCTGCGCCACCTGCTCGACTCGCAGCCTGAGCGGCTAGTCGCGGTGCGCTGGTCGCCCACGGAAGATTCGCTCTTCCTGGTCGCCATCCAGGTGGAAGCGCTGGACCGGACCGGCCTGCTCTCCGACGTGACCCGGACCATCTCCGACCAGCACGTGAACATCCTGTCCGCCTCGGTCACCACGACCAGGGACCGGGTCGCGGTCAGCCGGTTCACGTTCGAGATGGGCGACCCGAAGCACCTGGGTCACGTGCTCCGCGCGGTCCGCGCCATCGACGGCGTCTACGACGTCTACCGCATCACCTCTTAGTCCGGGGGGACGACCCCCTGGACCCCCCGCCATTCGCCGGTCTCGGCGAGACACGCCTGCGGCGCGCCTCCCCTCGCCGGCGAATCAGCGGTGGCTGAGGCAGGCCCATCCCGCAACCTTCACCCGAAACCGGCGTGCCCCCGCCGCCGGCGAATCAGCGGTGGCTGAGGCCGGCCCATCCCGCAGCCTTCACCCCGGAACCCCGCGATTACCCCGAGAGCTCGGCGAGGGTGCGCTCGGCTTCTTCGAGCCAGGACTGGCGGGCGGCGATCGCCTCCGCGGCTTCGGTGACCGCGTGGCTGTCGCCGCGCTGCTCCGCCTTGGCCCGCCGCTCCTCCAGGCTGGCCAGCGCGGTGCGGATCTGCTCGACCGTCCCCTGGGCCCGGGCCAGCGCCTCGGGGTTCGAGCGGCGCCACTGGTTGTCCTCGGCCTTGCGGACCGCGTCCTCGACCCGGCGCAGCCCCTGCTCCAGGCGCTCGTGTGCCTCACGGGGCACTGACCCGGCCTGCTCCCAGCGTTCCTGGATCGAGCGCAGCGCCGACCGGGCGGCCCGCACGTTGGTCACCGGCATCAGCTGGCCGGCCTCCTCCAGCAGCGCGGACTTGACCGCGGCGTGCTCGCGCAGTTCGTTCTCCTTGGCCGAGAACACGTCGCTCCGGGCGGCGAAGAACTGGTCCTGGGCAGCCTTGAACCGGCCCCAGAGCTCCTCCTCGTCGCTGCGGCCCGCACGGCCCGCCGCCTTCCAGGACCGCATCAGGTCGCGGTAGGCCGCCGCGGTGGGTCCCCAGTCGGTTGACGCGGCCAGCGCCTCCGCCTCGACGACCAGCTTCTCCTTGCGGGCCTTAGCTTCCTCGCGCTCTTCTTCCAGCCCGGCGAAGTAGGCCTTGCGCCGCTTGGCGAAGGCGTTGCGGGCGGACGACAGCCGCTTCCACAGCGCGGTCTCCACCGCCCGGTCGGCCCGCGGGGCGGCCTTCCACTCCTCGAGCAGCTGGCGCATCCGCTCCCCGCTGATTTTCCAGTGGGTGGCCTCGGCCGCGATCTGCTCGGCCTCGGCGACGATGCGTTCCTTGTACGACCTGGCCTCGACCCGGGCCTGCTCGCGGGCCGCGCGGACCTCCTCGCGGCGGCTGTCCACCTGGCCGGTCAGGGCCTCGAGCCGGGTCTTCAGGGAGTCGAGGTCACCGATCGCGTTGGCCGTCGCCACCGCTTCCAGCAGCCGGTCGATGGTGGCCCGGGCGTTGGCCGGGGACAGGTCGGTGGCGGCGATGCGCTGCTCGAGGAGGGCGACCTCGGTCTCCAGCGCCTCGTACTTGCGGCGGAAGAACGCCAGGGCCTCGTCCGGGCTGCCCGCCTGCCATGAGCCAACCACCCGCTCGCTCCCGTCGGCACGCACGTAGACCGTGCCGTCGTCAGCTACCCTGCCCCACGGATCGTTGGCGGTGCTCACCGCTAACCTCCTGCTCAGCCCTGGGTCCTGGCGTCCTTGCCAGGCTCAGGTCTTCTTGATGGTGACGCTTTCTATAACGACTTTCTCCTTCGGGTGCCCATCCCCCGACCCATTGGCGTTGTCACTGCCCGCCTTGGCCACATTCTGGATGATCCCGAGTCCTTTGACGACCTCACCGAACGGGGTGTAGCCCGGTGCGAGCGTCGAGTTCTTGTACACGATGAAGAACTGGCTGCCGTTGGTGTTGGGGCCGCTGTTCGCCATGGCGATCGTGCCCTGCGTGTACTTGGCACCGGCCAGGTTTTCGTTATTGAACTTGTAGCCCGGGCCGCCGCTGCCGGTGCCGGTCGGGTCCCCGCACTGCAGCACGTAGAGGGGGCTGACGGTGGTCAGCCGGTGACAGTGGGTGCCGTTGAAGTATTTCTTGGCGGCCAGGTACACGAACGAGTTGACCGTGCAGGTGGCCTTGCTGTTCAGCAGGTCGATGACCACGTCGCCCCGGTTGGTGTGGATGGTGGCCTGGTAAGCCGCCTTGTAGTCGGGTTTCGCCGGCGGCGTGCCCACGGTCCGGCTGGCCGTCCCGCTGGCCGGGTAGCTGCACGTGGTCGCGGGTTCCGCCTGTGTCGACGCGGAGGCGGTGGCGGAGGCCGACGGCGTCGCGGAGGCCGAGGACGTCGCGGAGACCGCCGCGGCCTTGCTCCCGCCGGGGCTGGCGAACAGGAAGTAACCGCCGACGCCCAGCCCGGCGACCACGCAGCAGACCACGGCCACTATCGTGATCTGGCGTGCCTTGTGGGCCCGCTGGGCGCGCCGCGCCTGCTGGCGCAGCATGCGCTCCCGGGCCAGCTTGCGCTGGCGCTCCTTCTTACCCGTCACCGATCCGTTCCTCCTGGCTGCCTGTTGCCTGCTTACCAGCGAAACTTCGCGAATGGTACCGGCACCCGTGAGGTCGTGACGTCGCTGTTATCGGTTCGCGGCTGGGCTGAGTAGATCGGTAGCCTGTAGCGGCGGAAGTTGACCGTGAGTTCGCCATCTGCCCTGAACGCGTCAAGGAGGTCGGTCCGTGCTCGTTGCCGGGTTTCCGGCCGGCTCCTTCGCCGCCAATTGCTATCTGGTGGCCCCGGAGCCGGGCGCGGAGTGCGTGATCATCGACCCCGGGGAAGGCGCGGAGAGCGGGATTGCGGAGATCGTCACCGAGCACCGGCTGAAGCCGGTCGCGGTGCTGCTCACTCACGGTCATATCGACCATGTGTGGTCCGTGGCCCCGGTCTGCGGGGCGCGCGGCATCCCGGCGTACATCCACACCGGCGACCGGGTGCTGCTGTCCGACCCGGCCCGCGGCCTGCCGCTGGGCGCGGGCCAGCAGCTGTTCGGCGGCCTGGAGTTCACCGAGCCCGACGACGTCGAGGAACTCACCGACGGGATGGTGCTGAACCTGGCCGGCCTGGAGATCACGGTGAACCACGCGCCCGGGCACACCCCGGGGTCCGTGGTGTTCCGCTCCGACCCAGCCGTCATGTTCTCCGGCGACCTGCTGTTCGCCGGGTCGATCGGGCGGACCGACCTGCCCGGGGGCGACACCACCGCCATGATGGACAGCCTGGCCCGGGTCTGCCTGACCCTGCCAGACGAGACACGGGTGCTGCCCGGCCACGGGCCGCAGACGACCATCGGTGTCGAGCGGGCCAGCAACCAGTTCCTGGCCGCCCTGGAGCGCGGTACCGGGCTGGGCGGGCCGGGACGATCGACGGGGCTGTAATGGAGAGGCTGAGCAGGAAATGATCCGAACCCACGAGGCGGGCACGCTGCGCGCCGAGCAGGACGGCCAGACGGTGACGCTGGCAGGCTGGGTGGCCCGCCGCCGCGACCACGGCGGGGTCACGTTCATCGACCTGCGCGACGCCAGCGGCATTGTCCAGGTCGTATTCCGGGGCGAAGGCGAGGACGGTCCCGCGCACGCGCTGCGGGCCGAGTTCTGCGTCAAGGTCACCGGCCTGGTGCGCCGCAGGCCGCAAGGCAACGAGAACCCCGAGCTGCCTACCGGCGAGATCGAGGTGGCCGCGGATGAGCTGGAGATCCTCGGCGAGGCGGACCCGCTGCCGTTTCCCATCGACGGTGCGGGCGAGCTCAACGAGGAGACCCGGCTCCGGTACCGCTACCTCGACATGAGGCGCGCCGAGACCGCCACCGCCCTGCGGGTCCGCTCGGAGGCCACCTACCTGGTCACCGACGTCCTGCGCGGGCACCGCTTCGTGTACGTGGAGACGCCCGACCTGACCCGTTCCACCCCCGAGGGTGCCCGGGACTTCCTGGTCCCGGTGCGGCTGAAGCCCGGTCACTGGTACGCGCTGCCCCAGTCGCCGCAGCTGTTCAAGCAGCTGCTGATGGTCGGCGGCTTCGAGCGCTACTGGCAGCTGGCCCGCTGTTTCCGGGACGAGGACTTCCGGGCCGACCGGCAGCCCGAGTTCACCCAGATCGACATCGAGATGAGCTTCATCACCCGCGAGGACGTGGTCGAGATCGCCGAGGATCTGGTCGCCCGGCTGTGGTCCGAGGTGGCCGGCTACGAACTGCCCCGCCCGGTCCCGCAGATGACCTACGCCGACGCCATGGCGCGGTTCGGCTCGGACAAGCCGGATCTGCGCTTCGGCTGCGAACTCGCCGACGTGACCGGCTTCTTCGCGCAGTCCTCGTTCCGGGTCTTCCAGGCCCCCTATGTCGGGGCCGTGGTGATGCCCGGCGGCGCCTCCCAGTCCCGCCGGGAGCTGGACAACTGGCAGGAATGGGCCCGGGCCCGGGGCGCCCGCGGACTGGCCTACGTGCTGATCGACCCCGCGGGACAGGTCTCCGACTCCGGCCCGGTCGCCCGGCACCTGTCGGCCGAGGAACGGGCCGGGCTGCCCGCTACCGTCGGAGCCGGCGCCGGTGACGCCGTGTTCTTCGCGGCCGGGCCGCCGCAGCAGACCCGGTCGCTGCTCGGCGCGGCCCGGCTGGAGATCGGCCACCGGCTGGGCCTCATCGACCCCGGCGCCTGGGCGTTCACCTGGGTGGTGGACGCGCCGATGTTCGAGGAGGACGGGTCGGGCGGCTGGACCGCGGTGCACCACCCGTTCACCGCGCCGCTGCCGGAATGGGCGGGCAAGTTCGCCGATGAGCCGGGCGGGGCCCTGGCGGACGCCTATGACCTGGTCTGCAACGGCAACGAGATCGGGGGCGGGTCGATCCGTATCCACCGGCCCGCGATGCAGCAGAAGGTGTTCGACGTCATCGGGCTGTCGCGGGAGGAGGCCCGGTCGCAGTTCGGCTTCCTGCTCGACGCGCTGCGCTTCGGGCCGCCCCCGCACGGCGGGATCGCGTTCGGCTGGGACCGCCTGATCATGCTGCTCGCGGAGCGGGACACGATCCGCGACGTGATCGCCTTCCCCAAGGCGGCGTCCGGCTCCGACCCGCTCACCGGCGCACCCACGCCGATCACGCCCGAGCAGCGGCGCGAGGCCGGCATCGACGTCGTCATCCCGCCGGGCGGCGACACCCCGGACCCCGACCCCCGCAGCCTGACCGCCAGGCCCTGATTCCGCGGGCGCACGCCGCCGGGAACTGGCCGGCGGGACCTGGCCGCCGGAACTGGCCGCGCGGCTGCTGACCCCCGACCAGGGTCCGGGTCAGCCGGCCCGCAGCCGCCCGATCACCGGGGCGAAGGCCCGCATAAAGGGCTCGTGCACCGTAAGGAACGAGAAGCCGTACCGCTGGCGGCGCTCCCGTACCTGCTCAGCGATCTCGTCGATCGTGCCGATGAGCAGGAACGGGGTGTCCAGCACCTGCTCCGGCGTGAAGCCCGGGAATCGCTCGGCGGCCAGCCGGGGCGCGGCCGCGTGCCGGTCACCGGTGACTATCACCGCCTGGACCAGGACGTTGAGCTCCAGGTCGCCGAAGCGCTCACCGGCCTGCTCCCGGATGAACCGGACCCGCTCCGCGGCCTCGTCGGCGCTGGCCATCCGGAACGTCCCCGGGGGCTGGCCCGGCGCCTGGACCGCGCCGGCCAGGGCGACGGTGTCGGCCCGCCGCGCGGCCAGCGCCAGGATCCGGTCGCCCGTCCCGCCGATGATGACCGGCGGCCCGGGCCGGCCGCTGGGTCGGCGCTGCACCGGGGCCTGCACGGGCAGGCCGAAGAACTCCCGTCCCTGTGCCCCCTCCGGGTACCCCTCCGAGCCGAACAGGCGGTCCAGTTCGTCCAGGGTGGCGGCCAGGCGGCCGGCCCGTTCCGCGAACGGCGGCCAGGCGATCCCGGCGGCGTCGTACTCCCATTTCATGTGCCCGGCGCCCAGGCCCAGCTCGAGCCGCCCGCCGGTGAGCAAGTCCACGGTGGCGACCTCACGGGCGAGCAGGTGCGGGTTCCAGAACCCGAGGTTCAGCACCAGGGTGCCGACCCGCAGCCGCCGGGTGGCCGCGGCCGCGGCCACCAGGGGCGGGAACGGTGCCGGCGACCCCAGGTGGTCGGTGGTGAAGACGACGTCGTAGCCGGACTCCTCCGCGGCGGTGCAGTACCCGGTGAACTCCGCCTGGGACCGGATCGCGAACACGTTGCAGCTGAACCGGAAGTCGCGCATGCCGCCAGTCTGCCTCCGGGCCAGCCCGGCCGCCCCGGCCCTCTGCTCCCGGCGAAAATCCGGCCGCCGCCCCGCCGTGTGGCCGGGCCGGGTCATGCGGCGTGGGCGGATAGTGTCGGAGTGTGGTAAGGGCAGGCACCGCTGACGGCGGTCAGGCGGACAGCCTCTTCGACGCGGCCGGGGAAGAGGCGGCCCGGGCGGCGGCGCCGCTCGCGGTGCGGATGCGCCCGCGGACCCTGGACGAGGTGGTCGGCCAGCGGCACCTGACCGGCGAGGGAACCCCGCTGCGCAAGCTGGCTGACAACGACGCCGGCATGTCCGTGGTGCTGTGGGGGCCGCCGGGCACCGGCAAGACCACCCTGGCCCACGTCATCAGCCAGGTCACCAGCCGGCGCTTCACCGAGCTGTCCGCGGTCACCGCGGGCGTGAAGGACGTGCGCGCCGCGATCGAGACCGCCCGCCGGGAACTGGGCCTCAGCGGCACCCAGACCGTGCTGTTCATCGACGAGGTGCACCGCTTCAACAAGGCCCAGCAGGACGCCCTGCTGCCGGCCGTCGAGAACCGCTGGGTTTCGTTCATCGGCGCCACCACCGAGAACCCGTCGTTCTCGGTGGTGGGGCCGTTGCTGTCCCGGTCCCTGCTGCTCACCCTGGAGCCGCTCAGCGACGATGACATGCGCGAGGTGATCACCCGCGCGCTGGCCGACGAGCGCGGCCTGGCCGGCGCGGTCACCCTCGACGACCAGGCGCTGGACCACCTCGTCCGGCTGGCCAGCGGGGACGCCCGGCGGGCGCTGACCTACCTGGAATCGGCCGCGCTCGGGCTGCGCCGGGGCGCCATCATCGACATCGCCGTCCTGGAGCGCGCGGTGGACCGCGCCGCGGTCCGCTACGACCGGGCCGGTGACCAGCACTACGACGTGATCAGCGCGTTCATCAAGAGCATCCGCGGCAGCGACGCCGACGCGGCGGTGCACTACCTGGCGCGGATGATCGAGGCCGGCGAGGACCCGCGGTTCATCGCCCGGCGGCTGATCGTGCACGCCAGCGAGGACGTCGGGATGGCCGACCCGTCCGCTCTGGGCGTGGCGGTCGCCGCGGCCCAGGCCGTCGAGTTCGTCGGCCTCCCCGAGGCCCGGATCAACCTGACCCAGGCCACCATTCACCTGGCGCTGGCCCCCAAGTCCAACTCCGTGATCAAGGCGATCGGCGCGGCCGCCGCGGACGTGCGTGCCGGGCTGGCCGGGCCGGTGCCCGCGCACCTGCGGGACGGCCACTACCCGGGGGCGGCGCGGCTCGGCCACGGCGAGGGCTACGCGTACCCGCACGACTACGCCGAGGGCGTGGTGACGCAGCAGTACGCGCCGGATTCGCTGGCCGGCCGCACCTACTATGAGCCGTCGCGGCACGGCGCGGAGGCCCGCTACGCGGATCGCTCCGAGCGGATCAGGGCCATCCTGGGCCGCGACGCTGCGGCGGACGGGAACGGCCGGGACGGTTCCTGACCCGGCCGCCCCTGAATCAGCCAGCCCTGAGGCTAGCCGGATCCCGGCCCGGCGGCCGGTGCCGGGGCTGCCAGGTCGCGGGATGGGAAGGCCGCCTGCGAGATAAGGTCAGGCAGATGAGGGAGCAGGCATGCTGAACGCGGTATGGGTGGCGGTCATCATCGCCGCCGCGTGCTGGGCGGTCCTGGTGATCGCCGCGGTGTATGTGCTGATCAGGCTGTCCAGGCTGATCACCCAGACGTCCGCGACCGTGACCGGGCTGCGGGAGAACACCGACGCGGTGATCGCCCGGGCGCACGCCACGATCGACGCCACCGCCGGCCAGCTGGACCGGACCGACGAGATCACCGCGAGCATGGACCAGGTCGCCTCGGGGATGGCGGAGCTCACCGGGCGGGTGACCGCCCTGGCCCCGCTGGCCCGGCTCGCCGCGGCCACCTCCGGCACCAGGCTGGCCCGCGTCTCGGCCTTCGTGTACGGCGTCCGGCACGCCGCGGAACTGCGCGCCGCAGCCGGCGAGGCGAGGCGCGCCGTAGGCGTGCCCGCTCCGGGGCGGCTGTCCCGGGGGCCGGGGGCTCCGGGGGCAGTCCCCCGCGAAAGCGGAGCGGGGGGTCGTCCCCCCGGGACGGCACTGCCCGCCGGCCAGGCACCCCCCACCGAACGTCCGGGGGTCCGGTCATGATCCGCAGGGTGTTCTGGCTCACCCTCGGCGCGGCGCTCGGGATCACCGGGTATCGCCGGGTGACCGCAGCCGCGCGGGCCATCATGCCGGCCCCGCGGGCCCGTGAGCTGGCCCGGTTCGCCGGGGATGTCCGTGAGGGCATGGACATCTACCGCCAGCGCCAGATCCAGGCCTCACGTCCTGCCCTCGAGGGGCGCACCGATCTTGAAGAGGATGGCCGTTGATGGAGTCGGCAGAGATCGCCCGCCGTTTCCTTACGTATTTCTCGGAGCGCGGGCACACCGTGGTCCCGTCGGCGTCGGTGATCGCCGAGGACCCCACCCTGCTCCTGGTGAACGCGGGCATGCAGCCGTTCAAGCCGTACTTCCTCGGCCAGGCCAACCCGCCGTTCCGGCGGGCCACCAGCGCCCAGAAGTGCATCCGCACGCCGGACATCGAGGAGGTCGGCAAGACCACCCGGCACGGCACCTTCTTCCAGATGCTGGGCAACTTCTCGTTCGGCGATTACTTCAAGGAGCAGGCCATCCCGTTCGCCTGGGAGCTGCTCACCACGCCTGAGCGCGACGGCGGCTTCGGGTTCCCCGAGGACCGGCTGTGGGCCACCGTGTACCACGACGACGACGAGGCGGCCCGGATCTGGCGGGACGTGGTTGGCGTGCCGGAAAGCCGCATCCAGCGCCGGGGGATGGCGGACAACTTCTGGTCCATGGGCGTGCCCGGGCCGTGCGGGCCCTGCTCGGAGATCTACTACGACCGCGGGCCGGACTACGGCCGGGACGGCGGCCCGGAATCTGACGAGGACCGTTACCTGGAGGTGTGGAACCTCGTCTTCATGCAGTTCCTGCGCGGCGAGGGAGCGGGCAAGGAAGGCTGGCCCATCCTGGGTGAGCTGCCGTCCCGCAACATCGACACCGGCATGGGGCTGGAGCGGATGGCCGCCATCCTCCAGGGCGTCGACAACATTTACGAGATCGACACGTTGTGGAAGGTCTTGGACCGGGCGGCGGAGCTGACCGAGCAGAAGTACGGCCGCGACCACCGCGTGGACGTGTCCCTGCGGGTCGTGGCCGACCACGTGCGGACCGCGGTCATGATGGTCGCCGATGGGGTGCTGCCGACCAACGAGGGACGCGGCTACGTGCTGCGCCGGATCCTGCGCCGCAGCATCTACAACCTCCGGCTGCTGGCCGGCGGCCAGCGGGGCGGCGGCAGCGACGGCCGCTACCTGCATGAGCTGGGCGACACCGTGATCGGCGCGATGGCCGACCAGTTTCCCGAGCTGCGTATGGAGGCACCGCGGATCCTCGGCGTGGTCGATGCCGAGGAGTCCACCTTCCTGTCCACCCTGCGCACTGGCTCGGCGATCTTCGACGCCGCGGTGGGCGAGACCAAGCGGCGGGGTACCACGTCGCTCTCCGGTGACCAGGCATTCCAGCTGCACGACACCTACGGCTTCCCGATCGACCTCACCCTGGAAATGGCCAGCGAGCAGGGGCTCGCGGTGGATGAGGAAGGGTTCCGGCGGCTCATGGCCGAGCAGCGCCAGCGGGCCAAGCAGGACTCCCGGGAGAAGAAGACCGGCAACGCCGACATCTCGGTGTTCGCCGGGCTGCTGGCCAGGTCGGGGCCGGTGGTGTTCACCGGGTACGACGAGGTCACCGGCGAGGCCACGGTGGCGGGGCTGCTGGCCGGAGGGGTGAGTGTGCCCGCGGCCGGCGTGGGCACCGAGGTTGAGGTCATCCTGGACCGCACCCCGTTCTACGCCGAGGGCGGTGGGCAGCTCGCGGACGCCGGGCTGATCCGGGTGGCCAGCGCCCCCGGGGCGGCGGGCGGCGAGGTGGACGTCCGCGACGTGCAGGCGCCCGTGCCCGGGCTCATCGTGCACCGGGGTGTCGTCACCTCCGGGGAAGTCGTGGTCGGCGCGCTGGCGGAAGCGATAGTCGACACCGGGCGCCGCCGGGCGATTTCCCGCTCGCATACGGCGACGCACATGGTGCACCGCGGGATCCGCGGCGCCCTGGGCGACTCCGCGGCCCAGGCCGGGTCGGAGAACGCCCCCGGGCGGCTCCGCTTCGACTTCACGGCCGGCGGGGCGGTCCCGCTGGCCGTGCTCCGTGATGTGGAGGACGAGGTCAACCAGGTCCTCATCGACGACCTCGAGGTCCGGGCCTTCGTCACCCCCATCGACGAGGCCCGCTCCATGGGGGCGATCGCCCTGTTCGGGGAGAAGTACGGCGACGAGGTCCGCGTGGTCGAGGTCGGTGGCTACTCCCGGGAGCTGTGCGGGGGAACCCACGTGGCTCACTCCGGGCAGCTCGGGCTGATCAAGATCCTCGGTGAGGCGTCCATCGGCTCCGGCGTGCGCCGGGTCGAGGCCCTGGTCGGCACCGACGCGTTCCGCTACCTGGCCCGGGAGAGCGTCCTGGTCAGCCAGCTGACCGAGCAGCTCAAGACGCGCCGGGAAGAATTGCCGGACCGGGTCGCGGCGCTGGTCACCCGCCTCCGGGAGGCCGAGCGTGACCTGGACCGGCTGCGCAGCGCCCAGATCCTGGGCGGCGCGGCCGAACTGGCCGGCCGGGCCGAGGATGTTGGGCCGGCCGCGCTCGTCGTGCACCAGGTCCCAGACGGCACCACCGCGGACGACATCCGCAAGCTCGCCCTGGATATCCGGGGCCGGCTCCCGCAGCAGCGGCCCGCCGTGGTCGTGATCGCGGGTGTCCCGGCCGACCGTCCCGCGGTCGTGGTGGCGGTCAACGAGCCGGCCCGGGCGCTGAAACTGGCCGCCGGGGTGCTGGTCCGCAGCGCCGCCCAGGCGCTGGGCGGAGGCGGCGGCGGCCGTGACGACATCGCCCAGGGCGGCGGCGCGCCGCAGGGCGACCGGGCCGGCCAGGCGATCGCGGAGGCATTTGATGCGGTTCGTGCGGTTGTCAGGGACATGGCATGATCCGGTGGCGTACGGTTAAACCGTGCTGCAGCCAACCCGTTGCGCGAACGAGACCGCAGGGCTGCGGAGCTCGCGGTTGAGGACGGGCGGGTTGAGGACTGGCGTGCGGCTGGGCGTCGATCCTGGTTCAGTCCGGATCGGCGTGGCCCGCTGCGACCCGGATGGCCTGCTGGCCACCCCGCTGGATACCGTCCCGCGCGGCCCTGACGATCTGGACCGCCTGGTCCGCCTGGCGCTGGAGCACGACGCGGTCGAGGTCATCGTCGGCCTGCCGACCAGCCTGTCCGGCCGTGAGGGCGCCGCGGCGGCGGCGGCCCGGTCGTTCGCGGACACCCTGGCCCGCCGCCTGGTGCCGATCCCGGTCCGGCTGGTGGACGAGCGGTTCACCACCGTGCTGGCCCACGACGCACTGCGCCAGGGCGGCAAGGGGGGCCGGGCCCGGCGGCAGGTCGTGGACCAGGCGGCCGCCGCCCTGCTGCTGCAGGGAGCTCTGGACGCGGAGCGGGCGGGCGGGCAGCCCCCCGGCGAGATCGTTCCGGCCGGCCACGGGGTGGAAGGATGAGCCGCCACGGGCGGCGGGGAGCTCAGGGGGGACAGGACGACCAGTGGGGGCCAGAGGACTACCCGCCACCGGACGCGGATGAGCCCTTTCCCCCCGGTGAGTACGGCCAGGCCCGCCGCGACTGGGGGCACAACCCCATCGCGACCGCCGACACCGGCGACTTCCCGGTAGCGGGCTCCAGCCTGCCCCCGGGGTCCTACCCGCGGGATCCGGGCCACCGTGGCGAGGCCTTTGACTGGGGTCCTGACCCGCTCGGACTCGACGACCGGGGCTCTGGCCCACGGGGACCGGACCCGCGGGGCGCCGATCCGCGGGGCCGGGGGCAGCCTGGTGGACAGCCTAGGCCTGAGCCCATGGCCCCCGACCGGTGGGCCCCGCAGCCGTGGGAGCCCCCGTCCTGGGAGCGGGGATCCTGGGACCCGGAGACGGAGCGGGCATCCTGGGACTCGGAGACGGCCGGGGCGTCCAGCTGGCTGAACCCGCCCGGGACCGGCCCGCACTGGGCGCAGCACGGTGACCCGCTCGCAGACCCGCGTGGCGCGGCGTCCGGCTACGACGACGTGGGCGGGGAACTCCCGCCGCTGCCCCCGGGACCGCTGCCGGGCTCCGGGCACCCGTCCGGTCCGCTCCCGCCGCTGCCGGACCCGGATTACCGGTGGGGGGCCGCGCCAGCGGAGCCGCCGGCTGACCCGCGGTTCCGCCCCCCCGGACGTGACCCGGGCCGCCCTGGGGGGCCACGCCCCGGGGCCGGGCCCGTCCCCGGCGGCTATCCGGAGGACCCGGCCGGCTACCCGGGCGGCGGTGCCGGGTACCCGGACAATCCCGCTGCCTACCTGCCGGACCGGGATAAGCCGGCGGGCTACCCGGGCCCGCGCGGCCAGGGCCACCGCCGCCGCGGCGCCGCACCAGATGTCGGCCGGGCTCATCCTGGGTATGAGGGCTACGTGGATGACCCGCGCGACCTCGACATGGCCCCGGATCAGGGGCAGGAACCCCGGGATTTCGCTTCCTCCGGGAACTGGTACCCGGGCGAGGAGGAGCCGCAGGCCTGGGCTGAGGATGGCCCGGATGGCGGCCTGCTGCCCGGCCTGGACCAGGGACAGGGATCCCGGCACGGGGGCGGCGGGGGCCCCGCCGGGCCGGCCCGCAAGCGCCGCAGGCGCGGCCGGACGGTCCTGCTCGTGCTGCTGACGGTGTTCGTCGTGTTCGTCGCGATCGTCGGGGGAGTGGGTTACCACTACTACCGTGAGTACATCAACCCGCCGGACTTCCCGGGTGCGGGTGGCGGCCACGTCACCGTGCAGATCCTGCCGGGTCAGCCGGCCAGCGTGATCGGGGCGACGCTGGCCAGTAAGGGCGTGGTAGCCAGCGCGCGGGCGTTCTCCAACGCCGCCAAGGCCAACCCCCAGGGCAACGCGCTCGAACCGGGCTACTACTCGGTGCACGAGCACATGAAGGCCTCACTGGCCCTGGCCCTGCTGCTCAAGCCGTCCTCACGGCTGCAGACCAAGATCACGGTCCCGGAGGGCTTCCGGGTCGCGCAGATCATCGCGCTGCTGGGCAAGCAAACCGGGAACCTCAAGGGGTACCAGCAGGCCCTTGCGCACCCCGCCGGTCTCGGCCTGCCCGCCTTCGCCAACGGGAAGCCCGAGGGGTACCTGTTCCCGGCGACCTACGCCATCCCGCCGCACACCACGCCGGCTGCCGTGCTCAAGACGATGGTCACCAAGTTCAACCAGAACGCGCAGAGCATCGGGCTGCAGGCCTCCTCGGCCCAGGCCCAGGAGACGCAGGCCGCGGTCATCACGGTGGCCAGCCTCATCGAGGCCGAGGGCAAGCTGCCCCAGGACTTCCCCAAGATCGCCGAAGTGATCTACAACCGGCTTAACGCGAATCCGAAGATCAAGCTGCAACTGGACACCACCGTCCTGTATGGGATGTCGCTGGCGCACAAGAGCGGGTTCAGCCTCAACTTCGCGTCGCCCTACAACACCTACCTGCACACCGGCCTGCCGCCCGGGCCGATCGACAACCCGGGCAACACGGCGATCCACGCCGCACTGCACCCGGACCACGGCAACTTCCTGTTCTTCCTGACCATCAACTCCAGGACCGGCCAGACCCTGTTCTTCAGCTCGGCCACGGCCTTCAACAACGCGGTGGCCAAGTACGGGAGCACCGGCGGGGGCACCGGTTCACGCACGGGCTCGGGCTGAGCGCCAGGATCATGAAAGCCGCGGTTCTCGGCTCTCCCATCGCTCACTCACTGTCGCCGGTGCTGCACCGGGCGGGGTACCAGGTGCTCGGCCTGGCCGGGTGGACCTACGAGGCGATCGAGTGCGATGAGGCCGGGCTGGCCGGGCTGATCGGGCGGTGCGGGCCGGACTGGGCCGGGCTGTCCCTGACCATGCCGCTCAAGCGCGCGGTGCTGCCCCTGCTCGATGAGGCCGGGCCACTCGTCGCGGAGGTCGGCGCGGCCAACACCGTGATCTTCGACGGCGGGCGGCACCACGGCTACAACACCGACGTCCCGGGCATGATCGCCGCGCTCGCCGAGAGCCTGCCCGCCCGGGAGGACGGCCGCCCCGGATCCCTCGCCGGGCTGGCCCGCGGGAATGATCCCGCGGCCCTCATCCTGGGCGCGGGCGCGACGGCCTGCTCCGCGCTGGCCGCGGTGCGCGGGCTCGGCATCGCCGGGGCGACGGTGGCTGTCCGCGACCCGCGGCGGGCCGGCACCCTGCAGGCCGCCGCGGAGCGGCTCGGCCTGGCCGTCCGGCTCGTCTCCTTTGACGACCCGGGGGTGCGCGCTCCCGGTTTGCTGATCGCTACCACCCCGGCCGGGGCCGCGGATGCTTATTCTCAGCGGATCGAGGCCGGTGCGCTGAGCCCGCGCTGCGTCCTCGACGTGGTGTACCACCCGTGGCCGACCCGGCTCGCCGCGGCCGCCGGGCGGACCGGGGCGGCTGTGACGGGCGGGTTCACGCTGCTGCTGCACCAGGCCGCCCGGCAGTTCGAGCTGATGACCGGCAAACCCGCCCCGCTCGAGGCGATGCGGGCCGCCGGGCTGGCCGCTTTGCGCTGAGGGGCCCCTGCCGCGGGCGGGGCACGCGGGGCGGGAAGCGGCGCGCCGGCTGCGCCGGAAGCCCCGTGTGGCCGGGGAAACGCGCTTACGCTCCGCCTGGCCCGGAATACCCAGCGGGCCTGAATTGCTGTTAGTCTTACCAGACGACCAGCCTGGCACTTGCGTGCTGGGCGTTGTAAGCGGAGGACCACCTCCCACCTGGCCGGCCACTGGCTGGCGGGTAAGGCTGCCGGCCCCCGGGCCGGCCAGCCAGGCCGGGCGAGCGGCCCGATCCCTCACGGAGCCGGACCGCTGCCAGTCCGGCCAGTTGCGTTCCTGACGAGGATCCCGTCCTCGCCGGGCGGTGCGGCTTTGGTGGGCTTCGCATACATCGGTGCGAGGCCCTTTTCTCATGTGGCGGCCGGATCCGCCGCGAGCCGGGGCCGCGCAGGATGGTCGCAGCGCACCCGCCCGGGCACCGGGCCCTGGCGGTGGACTAGACCCAAGGAGGTCACATCAGCGCCGAACCTCGTATCAACGATCGGATCCGAGTGCCCGAAGTGCGGCTCGTCGGTCCCAATGGCGAGCAGGTCGGGATCGTTGCACTGAACGACGCGCTCCGGCTGGCCCAGGAAGCGGACCTCGACTTGGTGGAAGTCGCGCCCACGGCGCGTCCGCCGGTCTGCAAGCTGATGGACTACGGCAAGTTCAAGTACGAGTCCGCGCTCAAGGCCAGGGAATCGCGCAAGAATCAGGCGCAGACGGTCATCAAGGAGATCAAGCTCCGGCCGAAGATCGATCCGCACGACTACGGGACCAAGAAGGGTCACGTTGAGCGGTTCCTCAAGCAGGGCGACAAGGTAAAGGTCACAATCATGTTCAGGGGGCGTGAGCAGTCCCGGCCCGAGCTCGGGTTCCGGCTGCTGCAGCGCCTGGCCGGCGATGTGGAGGAGCTCGGCTTCGTGGAAGCCCAGCCCAAGCAGGACGGCCGCAACATGATCATGGTGATCGGGCCGCACCGCAAGAAGAGCGAGTCCAAGGCGGAGCGCTCGTCGCGGGAAGCCGAGGAAGAGGCCGAGGCAGTGGCCGCACGCCCGGTGCCACGTCAGCGCCGGCCCGCGGCTGCCCCAGCCTCCCAGGCTCGCCCGGCTGGCGACAGCGGCGCGGGCCAGGCAGGAGCCTGAGCCAGGGCACCGCAGAATCCGCCCAGCGTTGAGCGGTACGGGCACGGCCGGATGACGGCGTGCCCGGCCGCAGATGACTAGCGTGCCTCAGGCACGCATGAAGATGGAGACGACGGCCACCATGCCGAAGATGAAGACGCACAGCGGTACCGCGCGCCGGTTCAAGATCACCGGGAGCGGCAAAGTGATGCGCCGCCGCGCCAACATGAACCACCTGCTCGAGCACAAGGCGAGCAAGCGGACCCGGCGGCTGAACAAGGACCAGGTGGTCGCGCCGTCCGACGCCAAGAAGATCAAGAAGTTGCTGGGAAAGTAGCCCGGCCCGCCTCCAGGGAGATATGAAATGGCACGCGTGAAGCGGGCAGTCAACGCCCACAAGAAGCGCAGGGTCGTCCTTGAGCGGGCGAGCGGCTACCGTGGCCAGCGGTCACGGCTGTACCGCAAGGCCAAGGAGCAGGTCCTCCACTCGATGACGTACGCCTACCGGGACCGTAAGGACCGGAAGGGCAATTTCCGCCGGCTGTGGATCCAGCGCATCAATGCCGCCGCCCGCGCGGATGGCATCACCTACAACCGCTTCATCCAGGGGCTCCGGCTCGCGGACGTGGAAGTGGACCGCCGCATGCTCGCCGAGCTCGCGGTCAGTGACCCGGCGGCGTTTTCCGCGCTCGTCGAGGTGGCCAAGGCCGCGCTGGCCGAGGCTGGCCCGGACGCCGACTCGGCCGGCACCGCGGCGGCCTGACCGCCCCGTGGCCTGTGTCAGGGCGGCCTGATGCTGCCTGCCGGCGCCGAGCTCACCAGCATCCGCTCGCCGCGGGTCAAGGCGGCCCGCCAGCTCGCCAAGCGGGCCTTCCGGCAGCGGGCCCGGTCGTTCCTCGCGGAGGGGCCGCAGGCGGTGGGCGAGGCGCTGGCTGCGGGCGGCGTGGTCACGCAGCTGTTCGTGACGTCCGCCGCGCAGCCCCGCTCTTTGGAACTCATCGAGTTCGCCGCCGGGCAGGGTGCGGACGTGCACCTGGTGAGCGGCGAGGTGATGACCGAGCTGGCCCAGACCATCACCCCGCAAGGGGTACTGGCCGTCTGCCGGTTCGTCGACGTGCGCCTGGACCAGGTCACCGCCGGGTCCCCCCAGCTGGCGGTGATCCTGGCCAACGTCCGGGACCCGGGCAACGCGGGGACCGTCCTGCGCACCGCTGACGCGGCCGGCGCGGGCGGGGTTATCTTCGCCGGGTCCTCGGTGGACCCGTACAACAGCAAGTGCGTCCGCGCGTCCGCGGGAAGCCTGTTCCACCTTCCGGTGGTGACGGGCATCCCGGCCGGGGACGCGGTCCGGGCGCTGCGTGAACGTGGCCTGCGGGTCCTCGCCGCAGACGGCGGCGCCCCCACCACCCTGGACGACCTGCAGTCGGCCGGAGAGCTCGCCCGGCCTACCGCGTGGCTGTTCGGCAACGAGGCCTGGGGGCTGCCCGGCGACATCCTGGCCCTGGCCGACGAGGCGGTGGCCGTGCCCATCTACGGCCGGGCTGAGAGCCTCAACCTGGCCGCCGCGGCAGCCGTGTGCCTCTACGCCTCGGCGCGCGCGCAGGTGCCGCCGGTGCCCTCAGCGCGTTCCGGCGGCCCGGCAGCAAACCTGACGGAGCTGTGACGTCCCCTGAATGCCAGGCCTGGGGGCTGCCGCATTCGGCGGCGCAGGCGCTAGAGTCTGATCACATTGCGTCATCCAGGGAACTCAGCTCAGGAGCCGGACGGAGGCGGCGGTCTAGTGGACAGGTCCAGGCCCGATTCGGCGCCGACCGCCCTGGCGAGTGTGCCCGCCGGCCAGGTCGTGGCCTCGGGTGGCCTGGTCTGCGCAGACGACCTGCCTGACGGGCTCGTGGTCGCCGACCACCTCGGCCGGATCGTGGTGTTCAACCACGCGGCCAGCCGGCTGACCGGGATCGCGACCCTCAATGCGCTGGGCCGCGATGTCCGGCAGGTGCTCCCGATGCGCGACTCGGAGGGCCGCGGCTGGTGGGCGTGCGTCGACCCGTACCGGGGGCTGTCGACCCGCACCCGTCATCCGGAACTGCCGCTCTACCTTCCGGATGGCACCGAGTTCCTGGTCACCATGGGTTACGTCCGGGTACCCCGCTGCACTCCGCCCGCCGGGCGGGACTGGCCCGGGCCGGTCAAGCCGGGCGATGTCCAGCGCCTCGCGATCAGCCTGCGCGGCACGCAGCAGCGGATCCGCCTGGAACGCAGCCGCGCTGACCTGGTCTCCACCGTCGCCCACGAATTGCGGTCCCCGCTGACGAGCGTGAAAGGCTTCACCGCCACGCTGCTGGCCAAGTGGACCCGGTTCACCGACGACCAGAAGCGGGTGATGCTGGAGACCGTCAATGCCGATGCCGACCGGGTGACCCGGCTCATCACCGAGCTGCTGGACGTGTCCCGGATCGAGGCCGGCCGGATCGAAGTGCATCGCCAGCTGGTGGACATCCCGCACCGCGCGGAGAAGATCGTCGCGGGCCGGGTCGCCGCCGGTGACCCGCCGGGCCGCTTCCGGATCGAGGTCACCGGGGAGTTGCCGGAGACCTGGCTGGACGCGGACAAGGTTGACCAGATCCTCGGCAACCTGGTGGAGAACGCGGTCCGGCACGGGGCTGGTACCGTGACGATTGTGATACAGCCGGTGGACGACCTTCCCGCCCGGGCGATGACCCGCCTCGGCGGGACCGGCACGGTCAATGGTTCTCTTGTGGCTCATGGTCCTGCTGAGGCAGCCGCGGTTACGGTCGCGGTGCGCGATGAGGGCGACGGCGTGCCGCCGGAGATGGTGCCGCGGATCTTCCGGCAGTTCTGGCGCGCAAAGCGCCGCGGCGGCGCCGGGCTCGGCCTGTACATCGTGAAGGGCCTGGTCGAGGCCCATGGGGGGACGATCACCGTGCAGCGTGCGCCCGGTGGCGGTGCCGAATTCCGATTTACCATGCCCACCGGGCTGCCCGACTTCGGGTAGGCGGGGGGCGGAGTGCTGCGGCCCGGGGCATGACCCTGGGAGCGAGCCTGGGCGGCCCGCGGCCGTCCCTCCGCGACTCCCTCCGGTGGGCCAGAGGCTGCGGGCTCCGGGTGCCGGCCTGGCCGCGCCCAGTCATTCGCCTCAGGATGACTCGCAGCCCGCCCAGACTTTCCCTTCTCCTATACGGCCGCAGGAAGCAGGACGATGTCCGCACCGAATAAGCAGTACGACCCCGTGGAGGTGGCCAGCCTGTCTCCCGGGGAGGTATCCCGCATGCGGGACGAGGCGCTGGCCGCCGTCGCCGCGGCGGGGACACTGGATGAGCTCAAGGCCGCCCGGCTGGCGCACGCCGGGGACCGGTCGCCGCTGCGCCTGGCCAACGCCGAGATCGGTGCCCTCCCCCCGGGAGCGCGCGCCGAGGCCGGCAAGCGGATCGGCACCACGATGCGCGAGGTCAGCCAGGCGCTCGCGGCCCGGCAGCAGGTCCTGGAGGAAGAACGTGACCAGCGCGTCCTGATCGAGGAAGCCGTTGACGTCACGCTGCCCTGGGACCACCACCCCCGGGGGGCCAGGCATCCGGTCACCACGGTCGGCGAGCGGCTGGCCGACGTCTTCGTGTCCATGGGCTACGAGGTCGCCGAAGGCCCCGAGATCGAAGCCGAGTGGTACAACTTCGACGCCCTCAACTTCCCGCCCGACCATCCGGCCCGGGATATGCAGGACACGTTGTTCGTCGCCGGGCCGGACGGCAGCGAGCACTCGGGCATGGTGCTCCGCACGCACACCTCGCCGGTGCAGATCCGGGCGATGCTCACCCGGCCGCTGCCGCTGTACGTGGTCAGCCCGGGCCGCTGCTACCGCAGTGACGCCCTCGACGCCACGCACAGCCCCGTGTTCCACCAGATCGAGTGCCTGGCCGTGGACGAGGGCCTGACCATGGCCGACCTGCGTGGCGCCATCCGGGCCTTCGTGGACGCCATGTTCGGCGAGGGGCTGCGCACCAGGCTGCGGCCGGACTACTTCCCGTTCACCGAGCCGTCCGCCGACGTGTCGATGGAATGCCACGTCTGCCGGGGCGCTTCGACCAGGCCCGGCGGGCCGCCATGCCGGGTATGCCGGTCCCAGGGCTGGATCGAGCTGGCCGGCTGCGGCATGGTGAACCCGCGGGTGCTGATCGCCTGCGGAATCGACCCGGACCGTTACAGCGGCTTCGCATTCGGGCTGGGCATCGAGCGGACCCTCATGGTCCGCCACGGGGTGACCGACATCAGGGACACCCTCGAGGGCGACGTCCGCTTCAGCCGGGCTTTCGGGGTGGAGGCCTGATGCGCGTCTCACTGAACTGGGTGCTCGAGGTGGCCGGCCTGGAGCCGGACACCGATCCGGCGGAGGTGGGCCGCCGCCTGACTGCGGCGGGCCTGGAGGTCGAGTCGGTCGATCAGGTGGGCCACGACATCGAGGGAGTCGTGGTCGCGGAGGTCACCGCGATCGAGGAACTCACCGGCTTCAAGAAGCCGGTCAGGTACTGCCAGGTCAGCACCGGGGCCGACGAGGCGCGCGGGGTCATCTGCGGTGCGGTCAACTTCTCGGCCGGGGACCGGGTGCCGCTGGCCCTGCCCGGGGCCCGGCTGCCCGGCGGGTTCGAGATCGGCGCCCGGAAGACCTACGGGCACATATCCGAGGGGATGATCTGCTCGGCCGACGAGCTCGGCCTCGGTGGCGATCATTCCGGCATCCTGGTGCTGCCTCCGGACGCGCCGCTGGGCTCGGACTTCGTGCCGTACGCCGGGCTCGCTGACCACGTGCTCGACATCGCGGTCACCCCGGACCGGGGCTACGCGCTCTCGGTCCGCGGCGTGTCCCGGGAGCTGGCCACGTCCTACGGAGTGCGTTTCACCGACCCGGCCTACGCTGACCTGCCGGCCGACGTCACCAGGGTGTCTGACCAGGTGCATCCGGCCAGCATCGGGGACCCCACCGCGTGCGACCGCTTCGTGCTCCGCGAGGTGCGCGGCTTCAACCCGGCCGCGCCCACGCCGCTGCCCATGCGGATCCGGCTGGCCCGGTCCGGGATGCGCAATGTGTCCCTGGCCGTCGACATCACCAACTACCTGATGCTCGAGCTGGGCCAGCCGCTGCACGCGTTCGACGGCGACCGGCTCAGCGGGCCCATCGTGGTGCGCCGGGCCCAGCCCGGAGAGAAGCTGGAGACTCTCGACCACGTAGTGCGCGAACTCGACCCGGATGACGTCGTGATCGCGGACTCCTCGGGGGCCATCTCGATGGCCGGCACCATGGGCGGCTTGTCCACCGAGATCTCCGGCACCTCCGCCGGCCTGGTGATCGAGGCCGCGCACTTCGACGCCCGGGCCATCGCCCGGGAAAGCCGCAGGCACCGGCTGTTCAGCGAGGCGTCCTACCGGTTCGAGCGGGGCGTGGACCGCGAGCTGCCGCTGCAGGTCACGGCCAAGGCGGTGGCGCTGCTGGCCAAGCTGGGCGGCGGGACGGCCGTGCCCGGCTGCACCCACGCCCAGGTGGACGTGCCGCAGGTAACGATCACCATGGCCGTGGACTACCCGGACAAGGTGGCCGGCACGGTGTACGGCCGCGACGCTGTCCTGCGCCGGCTGCACGACGTGGGCTGTGAGGTGTCCGAGCCGGCCAGCCGGCCCCAGGAGCCCGACACGGCCACCGGGACCGCCCCAGGCCGCGTGGTCACCGGGACCGGAGCCAACCGCTACCAGCGCCCTGACCATGGCAAGCACGACCGCAGCAAGCAGATGCTGGCGGTCATGCCCGCGTCCTGGCGGCCAGACCTGCGGTATCCCTGGGACCTTGCCGAAGAGGTCATCCGGCTGGAGGGCTACGAGAACGTCCCGGTCCGCACGCCGCGGGCCGCGGCAGGACGCGGGCTCACCGAGCGGCAGCGGCTGCGCCGCACCATCAGCCGCTCCCTGGCCTGGTCCGGTTATGTCGAAGTGCTCAGCATGCCCTTCACCTCCGGCGCCGATTTCGACCGGCTGCTGCTGCCCGAGGACGACCCGCGGCGCCGCGCCCCGGTGATCGCCAACCCGCTCAGCGACGACGAGCCGCTGATGCGCACCATGGTGCTGCCTGGCCTGCTGCGGGTCCTGCTCCGCAACATCGGCCGCGGCTTCACCGATGTCGGCCTGTTCGAGAGCGGGCGCGTCTTCCTGCAGCACCGCAACGGCCCGCGCGCCGCCCCCATCCTGCGCACGGACCGCGGGCCCACGGTGCACGAGGTGGCGACCCTGGAAGCCGCGCTGCCTGAGCAGCCACTGCACATCGCGGCCGTTGTCGTCGGCGAGCGCGAACTGGACGGCTGGTGGGGCCAGGGACGCCCCGGGGGCTGGCAGGACGCCGTCGAGGCGGCCCGCCAGGTCCTGCGGGACAACCGGGTTCCATTCCACATCCGGGCCGACCAGACCCCGCCGTGGCACCCGGGCCGCTGTGCCGCGCTGTTCGTCCAGGCAGAGGAAGGACAGGAGTGGCTAGCCGGGCACGCAGGTGAGCTGCACCCGCGGGTCATCACCGCGTTCGGCCTGCCGCCCCGGACCTCCGCGATGGAGCTGGACCTGTCGGTGATCGAGACCGCCGCGGCGGCCCTCGGCCCCGTCGAGGCGCCGGCGATCTCGCCATATCCGGTGGCCACCCAGGACGTCGCGCTGCTCGTGCCGGAGAGCGTGGCCGCCGCTGAAGTGGAAGACGCACTGGTCGAGGGCGTTGGGCACAGCGAGTACCGGGGACTGCTCGAGGAGGTCCGCCTCTTCGACGTCTACACCGGCGAGCAGGCCGGCCCGGGCCGCAAGTCCCTGGCCTACACGCTGCGGTTCCGTGCGCCGGACCGGACGCTGACGGCGGAGGAGACCACCGCCGCGCGGGACGCCGCCGTCGAGGAGGCCGCCCGCCGGCTGGGTGCGGCGCTCCGCGGGCCGTCCTGAGGGGGCCCGGAAAGGGCGCCGGCTCACACGGCTCGACCTCACGGTCAGCCTGCAGGCCGGATATCGCGCGCTCTCTTCTTGACAAGAACGGTGCTGCGCAATCGTATGTCGGTAACGTTCCTACTAGAAGCTGGTGAGCGATCACGGATCGTGACCGGGAGGCGGGGGTCGCTCGTACCAGCTGAATAACGGCCGCTGCGCAGCGGCGGGGGCGGGTTGGCCTGAAGGAGGAGCAGATCGCAAGCGGGGAATCCAGGATCCCGTTGAACGACCAGACCCCGCCCGGCAGGGTCGCTGCGTCGCAAAGCCCATCGACCTTCCGCGAGGTCTTCGGGATCTCGGAGTTCCGGGCGCTGTGGACGGCCCAGGTGCTGTCCGTCGCCGGGGATCAGCTGGCCAGGGTCGCACTCACCCTGCTGGTCTTCCAGCGCACAGGCTCGGCGCTGCTGGCCGCTGTCACCTTTGCCGTCAGCATCGTGCCGGCTTTTCGTTGGCGGCCTGACCCTGTCTGGTCTGGCCGACCGGCTGCCGCGCAGGCAGGTGATGATCGCCAGTGACCTCAGCCGCGCGGTGCTCGTGGCCATCATGGCCATACCCGGGATGCCGGTGTTCCTGATGATCTGCATCTTCGGTGTCGTGACCCTGATCGGTGCGCCCTTCAACGCGGCGCGCGCCGCGCTGTACCCCGACATCCTCACCGGCGACCTCTACGTGCTCGGTACCGCAGTCACGCTCACGACCCTCCAGTTCGCTCAGGTCATCGGGTTCGCCGCGGGTGGCGCGATCGTTGCATTGTTCGGCGTCGGGACCTCACTGCTGGTCGAACTCGGCCACCTTCCTCGTCTCGGCCCTGATCACTCGAGCCCTGGTGCGGGCCAGGCCCACCGCCCGCACCGCGCCGGGGACCAGTCCCTTGTCACTGTCGGACGTCAGCGCGGGGGTCCGGCTGGTGTTCGGTAATCCCGCGCTGCGCACGTCCATGCTGCTCGGCTGGCTCGTAGCGTTCTACGACGTGCCCGAGGGCGTGGTGGCACCGCTTTCCCAGTCACTCGGTGGCGGAGACCTGGCGGCGGGCCTGATCCTGGCTGCGGCCGCGCTGGGCGCCTCCCTGGGCGCGGTGGGATTCAGCCGCCTGGTGAGCCCGGGGCGACGGCTACGGTGGATGACCCGCATCGCCCCGCTGGCGCCTGGCGTGCTGATCTTCTTCGTCTTCCGTCCCGCCTTGCCGGCCGCTCTGGCCATCCTCACGGCCAGCGGGATCTTCGACTGCTATCAGGTCGCCGCTAACGCCGCGTTCGTGCAGGCCACCCCCCCGCCCCAGCGAAGCCAGGCGTTCGGAATCGCCCAGGGGGGAATGAGCCTGGGACAGGGGGTGGCCATGATCCTGGCCGGGGCGGCCGCAGAACGGTTCGCGCCCAGCCTGGTCATCGCCGCCGGGGGCGCCATCGGCGCGGTGGCGGCCATCGTGGTCGCGTTGACGCGCCCACGGGCGAGCTGACTGGCGAGTTCCGCGATTCCTGCGCGATCTAGTCGTGATCCGGGCCAGGCAGATTTGGTGGTGGCGGGTGTGCGGGTCATCCCCATCCGTGGGTCATGGGGTTCTCCTTCCTGGGGTGGTGGTTGGTGGCGGGTGTGCGGGTCATCCCCATCCGTGGGTCATGGGGTTCTCCTTCCTGGGGTGGTGGTTGGTGGCGGGTGTGCGGGTCATCCCCATCCGTGGGTCATGGGGTTCTCCTTCCTGGGGTGGTGGTTGGTGGCGGGTGTGCGGGTCATCCCCATCCGTGGGTCATGGGGTTCTCCTTCCTGGGGTGGTGGTTGGTGGCGGGTGTGCGGGTCATCCCCATCCGTGGGTCATGAGGTCTCCTTCCTGCGCTCGCGGGGTCGGGTTGTATGTGTGGTAGCGCAACATCGGGCGAAAAGTCCCGCTTTGAGTCATGATGACGTCAGACTTGACTCAACAGGTAACGTAGAGTCATTGAACGGCGACTCAGGCAGGGGGAACCTGACGCCGATGCGTAATGGAGGGTTGACAGGGGGGATACCGGCCCTGTGACAATACGGGGCAATGCTCTTACCCCGTGCAATGAACAGAACCACCGGCCTGGTAGGGAGACATTGATGCAGCTGGGAGCGTGCAAACGAATGCATGCGCCACTCAGAGCTGCCCGTGCCTGGCCACTCTGGGAGCTGCCGCCCTGGCTGACGGGCTACATCGTCGCCATGGTCGTGGCCTACCTGGCGGTGCTCTCGGTGGTCGGCCAGTTCTACGCCCTGTCCCCACGCCAGATCGTGATATTCGGGGCCCTGCTCCTGTGCGGCGCCGCCACCGTTGAGCTGACCAAACGCACTGGTGAGAACGCCGGACTGATCAGCGACATCTACGGCGTCTGGGAACTTCCTGTCGCAATTCTGCTGCCCCTGGGCTACGCGATGCTGGTGCCGGTCATCCGGCTCGGCCTCACCCAGTGGCGGGTCCGGCATGTCCCCCTGCACCGCCGCGTCTTCACCGCGGCGATCATCGGGCTGTCCTATGCGGCCAGCGGGGCACTGTTCCACGCGCTCTCCCACACAGGGTTCGACTCGGTACCCAGCCCGCTGGACCATCCGACCGCATGGGTCCTGGCCATAGCCGCAGCCGCGCTGATGCAGTGGCTGGTGAACAGCGCGCTGCTGGTGCCGGCCATCAAGGGGTCGGACCCTGGGATCCGGGTGCGCGACCTGCTGCTGGCTCGGGAGAACGTCCATAACGACGTGGCGGAGTTGTGCGTCGCGGTTCTCGTCACCCTGGCCATAGCGGTCAGCCCTCTCACGATCGTTTTCGCTCTCCCGTTTGTCACGCTGCTGCAGCGCTCGGTGAGGCATTCCCACCTGATGGCCGCATCCCGTGTTGACTCCAAGACGGGACTGCTCAACGCAGGAACATGGGAACGTGAGGCAGCCTCCGAGGTTGCGCGTGCTGTACGTACTCGTACCCCGCTGGCGCTCGTCCTGATCGACGTTGATCACTTCAAGTTGGTCAACGACCTGCATGGTCACCTAGTTGGAGATAAAGCCCTTAAGGCTATTGCGCGTACTTTCAAGATCTTCTTGCGGGACTACGACCTAGCCGGCCGGTTCGGGGGCGAAGAGTTCGCGCTTCTACTGCCGCAGACTAGCGCGGTCGATGCGCGCCAGATTGCTGAGCGTGTGCGCGTTCACATCGCTGAGATGCCGATTAGCATCAGCGAAGAACCGGGGGCTAAGGCTCTTCAGGTTACTGTGTCTATCGGGGTGGCGGCGCTCGGCACCACCTGGGAGCGGACTACGGGCAGCCAGCTGACGGACCTGCTCGCGGGCGCCGACCGGGCTCTGTACCAGGCCAAGAACGCAGGCCGGAACCACGTGTGGATGGTCACCGATACTGAGACCGTGGGCGCAGAGTCCAGCCCCCCCGAGCTGCCCCAGCTATCAGGTCTGCAGTCGTATGGGTCTCACGCGTCCGACAGGGATATGAGTACACATTCCTAGGACGCCGCGGTCGGGTGGGCACACGGAATAAATTCCAGGTGATCATGGCGACGGGACAATTATCCTCAAGCCTCCCGGCCGGCGGGGGAAGATTTCAGCCCTCGGGCCATCATTCCTCGCCTGGCTGGTATTGCCATGATCTGCGACGGAATCCCACGCGAACTGACTCGGCGCACCACTCGACTTCCTGCGCGGTCAAGTCGAATTTGAGACGCCGAATCAGATGCGTGGCGATCGGCGTGCTCAGCCCCAGTGGGTGGTGGCGGTCATCGCGGTGGCTCCTTCCGGCAGTGGCGGGGTGGGGGGCTGGGGGCTGGGCTGGTCAGCCCCAGTGGGTGGTGGCGGTCATCGCGGTGGCTCCTTCCGGCAGTGGCGGGGTGGGGGGCTGGGGGCTGGGCTGGTCAGCCCCAGTGGGTGGTGGCGGTCATCGCGGTGGCTCCTTCCGGCAGTGGCGGGGTGGGGGGCTGGGGGCTGGGCTGGTCAGCCCCAGTGGGTGGTGGCGGTCATCGCGGTGGCTCCTTCCGGCAGTGGCGGGGTGGGGGGCTGGGGGCTGGGCTGGTCAGCCCCAGTGGGTGGTGGCGGTCATCGCGGTGGCTCCTTCCGGCAGTGGCGGGGTGGGGGGCTGGGGGCTGGGCTGGTCAGCCCCAGTGGGTGGTGGCGGTCATCGCGGATCCTCCTTGCGAACGCTTTACCCCTGGAGGGCAATCAGGGAGCGGAAACCGTAACGCCCAGGTGACCAAAAGGTACATAGCGCGCGTTGCGGTCTCACGCCAGAGAGCGGGGACGGCTCATCGAGCACGCGTTGCCGTGTCAGTAGCAGGGGAGTCAACCGGTGACATTGCGTCACAAAAGTCCGTTAAGTCCGGGTAGGTGGTATCGGTGAGTAATGGGGGGTTGACAGCGGGCGCACCAGGGCTGTGACAATACGAGGCAACGTTCTGGCCGTCCCCCTGTCCAAGCGCGGCGTGCATGCGAAGGAGCCCTTGATGCGACTCGCCGTGTGCAAACGTATGCACGCTGGTGCGCAGACCTTCCGGGCGTGGCCGATATGGGATCTCCCCCGGGGGCTGTCCGCCTTCATCGTCACGATTACCGCGGTGTATGCGGCCGCGCTCGGCCTGACCGCCGCCGTGTCGCGGGTCAGCGCGCGTGACCTGCTCCTGTTCACGGCGCTCTTGCTCTGCATCGTGGCTACGGTCGAACTCACCAAGCGGGCCGGAGAGAACGCCGGGGTCATCAAGGACGTCTATGCGGTCTGGGAACTCCCCATCGCTATTCTCCTGCCGCCCGTCTTCGCCCTGCTCGCGCCGCTGGTTCGGATCGGGTTGACCCAATACCGGATCAGGCGGATTCCCGCTCACCGGCGGGTGTTCAGCGCGGCCGCGCTCGGACTGTCGTATGGGCTTGCCTCGGCCGGTTTCCATGGCATCGCACGCCTCGTAACCGGACCTGGTGTCCTGATAAGCCCGTGGCACTACCCTCCGGCTGAGATGACCGGATGGCTTCTGGCCGTGGCCGCGGCGGGCGTGATCCAGTGGGCAGCCAACCAGGCACTGGTGCTGCCGGCCATCAAGGCCTCCGATCCGTGCTTGCGGGTGCGCGACATGATCTTCGATCGGGAGCGGGTACTTAACGACACCGCCGAGCTCTCGGTCGCCGTTCTGGTCACGCTCGGCGTGGTCGTCAGCCCGGTCACGATCGTCTTCGCCTTGCCCTTCGTCACGTTGCTCCAGCGCTCGGTGACGCATGCCGCGCTGCTGAATGCCTCTCGCATCGACTCCAAGACGGGACTGCTCAACGCGGGCACTTGGGAACGGGAAGCCGCTTCTGAAGTCGCCCGGGCGGTCCGCACGCGCACGCCCCTGGCCCTCGTCCTGATCGACGTCGATCATTTCAAAATGGTCAATGACCAGCATGGTCACCTCGCAGGCGATGAAGCGCTCCGGACCATAGCGCACGTGTTCCGGATCTTCCTCCGTGAATACGATCTGGTGGGCCGGTTCGGGGGCGAGGAGTTCGCCGTGCTGCTGCCGCACACCAGCGCGGCCGACGCGCGCCGGATCGCCGAGCGCGTGCGCTGTCACATCGCGGAGATGCCGATAAGCATCAGCGATGATCCGGTCGCCGAGCCGATCCAGATCACGGTGTCCATGGGAGTAGCGGCTCTGGGGGAGACCTGGGAAAGCACGAAGGGAAACCGCCTCACGGATCTGCTCGCCGGGGCGGACCGGGCCCTGTACAAGGCCAAGGGCGTCGGCCGGAACCACGTGTGGATGGTTACCGACACCGAGAGCAGCGGCGTCCTGGCCGCCGAGAGCGAAGGGCCCGCCGGTCAGCCAGCCAACCCCCGGCCGGCCTGACTCTCATCGGCCCGGCTGTTCACGGCCTCAGGCCGCCCGGCCGAGCTGTTCCCGGCCTCAGTGCGACGGCGATGACGAGGGCATGGCCAGCACGGCGAGAATTTCCGAAGGACCCTTTGAGCATTTGGACGCGTCACCGGTGCGCAGGATCTCGGGGGTATCGAATCCTTTGCACACCCAGCCCTTGACGGAGACCGGGCCGCCCCCGCCGTTGCCCGGGGCGTGACCCGCGGCAAGTGCGGCCGCATAGGCCCGTTCTATCTTCATGGCTGTGGGACACCCCACCGGACCCTGCCCGATCTCCACCAGGATGGGGACGTCCGCCGCCGTCTTCCCCGTGCCGCACTTCTGCCCGGTCGCGACGGGCACGGGTGATTGCGTGGTGGAGGTCGCGGCAGCGGGCTCGGCCGAACTGCCGGCACCGCATCCCGTCAGCGCCAGCCCGGCCAGCACGGCCAGGACCAGCCAGGCAGGGTAAGCCACGCCAGCGGGCCGCAGCGGGGAACGGCGCATGGGGGATCTCCTTTCGCGCCCCTCATCATGCCGTTATCGGCGATGGCATTCGAGGCCGGCTCCCCGTGTCGCCGGGCCTCTTATCGCCGGTGCAGCGGCCTGGGCCCAAGCCCGGCTCACCCCCCGGCTCAACCCTGTCCCCGCTCCCGTCCCGCGCCTGCCCCTCGCTTGCATAACTAGTCACGACCATGCATAATTTTGCGTGAGGGGCCGGAACCCCGCGCCTCTGGATGCCCCGCCGGGTGCGCCATCCCACCTCGCGATGCCCAGTCGCGATGCCGTGTGCCGCGAGAAGCGGTCGTGGACCGCATGCCTGGCCAGAGAGCCCGGGAGAACACATGGGTGTCCGCGTGGCGGTCGCTGGGGCCAGCGGCTACGCCGGCGGTGAGCTGCTCCGCCTGATCGCCGGGCACCCGGATCTTGAACTTGGGCCGGTTACCGCGGGCACCAACGCCGGGGCGCCGGTCACCGCGGTGCACCCTCATCTGCCTGAGTTCGCCGGCCGGACCTTCGAGGAAACCGACCCGGACCGGCTCGCCTCCGCTGACCTCGTCTTCCTCGCCCTGCATCACGAGGAGTCCGCGGCCATGGCGGCCCGGCTGCCCGCGGAGGTCGCGGTCATCGACCTGAGCGCCAGCTTCCGCCTGTCCGATCCGGGGAACTGGGCCACCTTCTACCGGACCGCGCACGCCGGCCGCTGGGTGTACGGGCTGCCCGAGCTTCCGGGCGCCCGCGAGCAGATCACGGCCGCCCGGCGGGTCGCGGCCCCGGGCTGCTACGCCACCGCGATCATCCTCGCCCTCACCCCGCTGCTGGCCAGCGGGGTGGCCGAGCCGGCCGACATCGTGGTCATCGCGGCCTCCGGTACCTCGGGGGCGGGCCGGAAGCCGACCACGGCACTGCTGGCCACCGAGGTAATGGGCTCGATGTCGGCGTACCAGGCAGGCGGCGTGCACCGGCACACGCCGGAAATCGAGCAGGCGCTCGCAGAGGCCGCCGGCGGGCCGGCCACAGTCTCGTTCACCCCGCTGCTGGCCCCCATGCCGCGCGGGATCCTGGCCACCTGCACCGCCCGGCTCGCCCCCGCGGCCGGCCTGGCGGCTCCCCGCCAGGCGCTGGACAGCGCGTACGCGGGAGAACCGTTCATCCACCTGCTGCCCGAGGGCCGCTGGCCCAGCACCGCGTCCACCACCGGCTCCAACGCGGTGCAGCTGCAGGCGGCCGCCGACGCCCATGCCGGGCGGGCCGTGGTCGTGTCGGCCCTGGACAACCTGGTCAAGGGCGCGGCCGGGCAGGCGGTCCAGATCGCCAACCTCATGCTCGGCCTGCCAGAAGCGGCCGGCCTCACCGCTAACGGAGTCGCACCATGAAGCTCGCCCCGGCCACCAGGCCCGCCCCGGGAGCCAGGGCATGAGCGTCACGGCACCACTGGGGTTCCGTGCCGCCGGCGTGGCGGCCGGCCTCAAAACCTCCGGCGAGCGGGACGTCGCCGTCGTGATCAACGATGGCCCCTCGCGGGCGGCCGCGGCCGTGTTCACCAGCAACCGGGTCAAGGCCGCGCCGGTGCTCTGGACGCAGCAGGTCGCGGCGGGCGGCCGGGTCCGGGCCGTCGCGCTCAACTCCGGCGGCGCCAACGCGTGCACCGGGCCGGTCGGCTTCCAGGACACCCACGCCACCGCCGAGCGGCTGGCCGGGGCCCTCACCGCGGCGGACGGGACCGAGGGGGAGTCGGCGGGTGAGATCGCGGTGTGCTCCACCGGCCTGATCGGGGAACGGCTTCCGCTGGACCTGGTGCTGAGCGGGCTCGACGCCGCTTTCGCCGACGCCTCCCGCAGTGGCGGGACCACCGCCGCCGACGCGATCAGGACCACCGACACGGTCAGCAAGATCGCGTTCCACCGGACGGGCGGCTACACGGTCGGCGGCATGGCCAAGGGAGCGGGCATGCTGGCCCCGGGCCTGGCCACCATGCTCTGCGTGCTCACCACCGACGCCGACCTGGGGCCGGCCGAGCTGGGCCAGGCGCTGCGCGAGGCGACCCGGGTCACGTTCGACCGGCTCGACACCGACGGCTGCATGTCCACCAACGACACCGTGCTGCTGCTGGCCAGCGGTGCGTCAGGAACCTCTCCCGGCGTGGCCGGGTTCGCCGCGGTACTGACCGAGGTGTGCACCGACCTGGCCCGCCAGCTGCAGGCGGACGCCGAGGGAGCCAGCAAGCTCATCGCCGTGGAAGTGGTCGGCGCGGCCAGCGAGCAGGACGCGGTTACCGCCGGCCGGGCCGTAGCCCGCTCGAACCTGCTCAAGTGCGCCATCGCCGGGGAGGACCCGAACTGGGGACGCGTGCTCTCAGCGGTGGGGACCACGGACGCGGCCTTCGAGCCGGAGCGGCTGAGCGTGGCGATCAACGGCGTCTGGGTCTGCCGCAACGGCTGCGCCGGCGACGACCGGTCCAAGGTGGACCTGCATCCCCGGAACGTGACGATCACGGTGGACCTGTCCGCCGGGCCGCACGCCGCCACGATCAGCACGACTGACCTGACCGCCGCGTACGTGCACGAGAACTCGGCCTACTCCACATGACCGCCACCGGGGCAGGAGAAGACACGGCCGCTACGGCGCTGGCCAAGGCAGAAACCCTCATCGAGGCCCTGCCCTGGCTGAGCCGGTTCCACGGTCAGACCGTTGTGATCAAATACGGCGGCCACGCCATGACCGACGACGACCTGCGCACCGCGTTCGCGCAGGACGTGGTGTTCCTGCGGCACGCCGGCATCCGCCCGGTCGTGGTGCACGGCGGCGGCCCGCAGATCTCCGCCCATCTCGACCGGCTCGGCATGCCGAGCACGTTCAAGGCCGGGCTGCGGGTCACCTCGCCGGAGGCCATGGACGTGGTCCGCATGGTGCTCACCGGCCAGGTGAACCGGGACCTGGTCGGGCTGGTCAACCGGAACGGGCCGTTCGCGATCGGCATGTCGGGGGAGGACGCGAACCTGTTCACCGCGAGCCGCCGCGGCGCCATGGTGGACGGCGAGCCGGTGGACCTCGGCCTGGTCGGCGAGATCGACACGGTGGACCCGGGAGCGGTGCTCGCCCTGCTGCGCGACGGCCGGGTCCCGGTGATCTCGAGCGTGGCCCGCGGCGAGGACGGCGAGATCTACAACGTGAACGCGGACACCGCGGCCGCTGCGCTGGCCGTCGCGCTGGACGCGGCCAAGCTGGTCGTGCTCACCGACGTGGGGGGCTTGTACGCCAACTGGCAGGGCGCCGGGCAGAACTCAGCCGCCGACGTGATCAGCCTGCTCAACGCGACCGAGCTGGAAGCGCTGCTGCCCGGCCTGAGCGCGGGCATGATCCCGAAGATGGAAGCCTGCCTGCGGGCGGTGCGCGGCGGGGTGCCGCAGGCGCATGTGCTCGACGGGCGGCTGCCGCACTCGGTCCTGCTGGAGATCTTCACCGACTCCGGCATCGGCACCATGGTCATCCCCGATCCCGGGGCTGGCCAGGACGGCAGCGGAGCGCAGTCATGACCCGGGCCAGCCTCCACCCCCGGCCCGTGATCATGGGATTGGTGTCGCGAGAACGACACCAATCCCATGATCACGCTGCTGGACCTGTGGCGTGTGAGGCCAGAAGTGCTGAAGCGGCTGATGGGAAGGGAGTGGCGCCATGAACGCGACAGAGCGCCTCCAGGCGCGGTATGAGGCGGCGCTCATGCCCAACTACGGCACCCCGCCGCTGGCGCTGGCCCGCGGCGAGGGATGCCGGGTCTGGGACGCCGACGGCCGCGAGTACACCGACATGTTCGCGGGGATCGCGGTCAGCTCGCTCGGGCACGCCCACCCCGCCATCACCGCGGCGGTGAGCCGTCAGGTCCGCACACTCGCGCACACCTCCAACCTGTTCGTGCACGAGGGGGAGGTCGCGCTGGCCGAGCGGCTGCTGAGCCTGCTCGGCGCCACCGGGCGCGGCCGGGTGTTCTTCGCCAACTCCGGCACCGAGGCCAACGAGGCCGCCATCAAGCTGGTCCGCCGCCACCAGGGCCCGCGCCGCCCGGTATTCGTGGCCGCCGAGGGCGGCTTCCACGGGCGGACCATGGGCGCCCTCGCGCTGACCGGCAAGAGCTCCATCCGCGAGCCGTTCGGGCCGTTCGGGCTCACGGTCCGGTTCGTGCCCTACGGCGACGTGGCCGCGCTGCAGGCCGCGACCCGGGACGACACCGCCGCCGTGTTCCTGGAGCCCGCCCTCGGCGAAGGCGGCGTGGTCCCGCCGCCGCCCGGCTACCTGCAGGCCGCGCGGGACGCCTGTGACGCGTCGGGCGCGCTGCTGGTGGCGGACGAGATCCAGAGCGGTATCGGCCGGACCGGCGCGTGGTTCGCGCACCAGGCGGACAGGGTGACACCGGACGTGCTCACGCTGGCCAAGGGCCTGGGCGGCGGGCTGCCGATCGGCGCCTGCATCGGGCTGGGCGACGCGGGCACAGCGCTGCGCAAAGGCGACCACGGCAGCACCTTCGGCGGCAACCCCGTGGCGTGCGCCGCGGCCCTCGCCGTGCTGGACACCATCGAGGCCGACGGCCTGCTGGAGCACGCGGCGGAGGTCGGGCGCCAGCTCGCGGACGGCGTGGCCGCCCTCCGCCACCCGCTACTGCGCGGGGTGCGCGGCCGCGGGCTCTGGCTCGCCGCGGTGCTGACCCAGCCCGTCGCCCCCCAGGTGGAGGCGGCCGCGCGGGAGGCCGGCTTCCTGGTGAACACCGTCCAGCCGGACGCGATCCGGCTCGCGCCCCCGCTGATCCTGGGCGGGGACCAGGCCGCCGCGTTCCTCGCCGCCTGGCCGGCCATCCTCGACGCGGTGCCCGTCCCGGCCGGGCAGGAGGCCTGACATGCCCCGCCACTTCCTGCGCGACGACGACCTCGGCCCCGCGGACCAGGCCGAGGTGCTTGACCGGGCCGACGCGATGAAGGCGGACCGGTTCGGGTACCGGCCGCTCGCCGGGCCCCGCACCGTGGCCGTCCTGTTCGACAAGCCATCCACCCGGACCAGAATTTCGTTTTCGGTCGGAATCGCGGAGCTGGGCGGGCATCCGCTGCTGGTCGACGCGCAGTCGTCGCAGCTCGGCCGCGGGGAGCCGATCGCCGATACCGCCCGGGTGCTCAGCCGGCAGGTGGCCGCGATCGTGTGGCGCACGTTCGGCCAGGACCGGGTGGCCGAGATGGCGTCGGCGAGCACCGTCCCGGTGATCAACGGGCTGACCGACGCCTTCCACCCCTGCCAGATCCTCGCCGACCTGCAGACGGTCCGGGAGGCCCACGGCCGGCTGGCCGGGCTGACCCTCACCTTCCTCGGCGACGGGGCCAGCAACATGGCGCACTCCTACCTGCTGGGCGGGGTGACCGCCGGGATGCGGGTGCGGATCGCGTCCCCGCAGGAGTACCGCCCCGACCCCGCGGTGGTCGCCGACGCGCGGGCCATCGCGGCGCGGACCGGCGGCGCGGTCGAGGTGACGGGCGCGGCCAAGACGGCCTGCGCCGACGCTGACGCGCTGGCCACCGACGTGTGGACGTCCATGGGCCAGGAAGGCCAGGAAGCCGGCCGGTCCGCGCTGCTCGCGCCGTACCGGCTGGACGAGGAGAAGCTGGGCCTGGCCCGTCCCGGCTGCGTCGTGCTGCACTGCCTGCCTGCGCACCGCGGCGAGGAGATCACCGCGACCGTGCTGGACGGGCCGCGGTCCGTCGTCTGGGACGAGGCGGAAAACCGGCTGCACGCGCAGAAGGCGCTGCTGGCCTGGCTGCTGGAGCAGGGCTCATGACGGCCGTGAGCCCGGTCACCAAGACCGCGCGGCAGGCCCAGATCGTCGGCATCCTGACCCGGACCGCGGTCCGGTCCCAGGAGGAACTCTCGGAGCTGCTCGCCGAGCGCGGGGTGCACGTCGCCCAGGCCACCCTGTCCCGCGACCTGGACGAGCTCGGCGCGGTGCGGCTGCGCGGGCCGGACGGGGCGCTGGTGTACGCGCTGCCGGAGGAGCCGGGCGGCCCCGGCTCACGTCCCGGTGGGCTGGCCGGGGGCCTGTCCACCCTGCTCGGCAGCCGCGGCGGGCCGGACCGGCTGGCCGGGGCCGGAAGCCGGGCCGCAGAGGGCGGCACGGACCGCGACCCGTCCGGGCGGCTGGCCCGTATCGCCGCCGAGTTCCTGCTCAGCGCGGAGGCCAGCGCCAACCTGGTCGTGCTGCGGACCCCGGCGGGCGCGGCCCAGTTCCTCGCCTCAGCTGTCGACCACGCCGCCTGGTCCTCGATCCTCGGCACCGTGGCCGGTGACGACACGGTGCTGGTCATCACCCGCGAGCCGGACGGCGGCGGCGACGTGGCCGCGACCCTGCTGCGGATCGCGGAGCGGAGGAACTAGCCCATGCGGGTCCGGGACGCGGGGCCCGGTTCAAGCGCCTGGCCGGGCAGCGCTGGACCGGGCTGATCTGCGACGGCCTGTGGTTCTCCCGCTCAGGGGCGCGCCGACGTGTTCCCGACGACGCGTCCAGGTACGCAGCCGGGGACGTCCGGCTGAAGCCGCGGCGGGCGCGGTGTCACCGGCCGGCGCAGCCCCGTCTCGCTGCACGGCTACAAGCTCGCCGCCGACGGCACTGGTGACCCGTTTGGCCAGCCGGTGGCCAACCGCTTTGTGGAACTATTGGGGCCTGCCCAGCAAGATCGCGGTCCCGCGGGACGCCGCAGCGGCCGGCTGCCGCGCTCCGGCTGAGGCCGCGGTCCGGGATCCCGCCGCTCCCGGGCTGAGGTAACAAGAAGGCAGATAACGAAAACCGGGCCGTGGGGCCCGCACCCAGGAGAGGACCGTAGTGGCCGCCGACGAGCAGACGCCCGAGGAGCAGATACCGGCGGAACGCACGCCGACCAGACTGTGGGGCGGACGGTTCGGATCCAGCCCCGCCGAGGCGCTGGCCCGGCTGTCAGTCAGTGTCCAGTTCGACTGGCGGCTGGCCCCCTATGACCTGCTCGCCTCCCGGGCCCACACCAGGGTGCTGCACCGGGCCGGGCTGCTGGACGACGGCGAGGCCTGCCGGCTGCTGGCCGCGCTGGATGACCTGGACGAGGCCTGCCGCGAGGGCCGGTTCCGGCCCACGGTCGCGGACGAGGACGTGCACACCGCGCTGGAGCGGGGCCTGCTCGAGCGGGTCGGCTCCCTCGGCGGCAAGCTGCGGGCCGGCCGGAGCCGCAACGACCAGGTCGCCACCGACTTGCGGATGTACCTGCGCGATCACGTCCGGCGGATGGTGTCACGCCTGGCCGAACTCGAGACGGCCCTGCTCGCCCAGGCCGCGGAGCACGTGGACACCCCGGCGCCCGGGATGACGCACCTGCAGCACGCCCAGCCGGTCGTGTTCGCCCACCAGCTGCTCGCCCACGCCCAGGCCTTCGCCCGGGACGTGAGCAGGCTGCGGGACTGGGACAAGCGGGCCGCGGTGTCCCCGCTGGGCGCCGGCGCGCTGGCCGGGTCCTCGCTGCCGCTGGACCCCGAGGCGGTCGCGGCCGAGCTGGGCTTCGACCGGGCCGCGGAGAACTCCATGGACGCGGTGAGCGACCGGGACTTTGCGGCCGAGTTCTGCTTCGATGCGGCGCTGCTCGGGGTGCACCTGTCCCGGCTCGGCGAGGAGATCGTGCTCTGGTCCACGTCCGAGTTCGGCTGGGTCGAGATCGACGACGCCTACGCGACCGGCTCGTCGATCATGCCGCAGAAGAAGAACCCGGACGTCGCCGAGCTGGCCCGGGGCAAGGCGGGCCGGCTCATCGGCGGCCTCACCGGCCTGCTCACCACGCTGAAGGGCCTGCCGCTCAGCTACAACCGCGACCTGCAGGAGGACAAGGAACCCGTGTTCGACGCGGTGGACACGCTGCTGGTCGTGCTGCCCGCGCTGGCCGGCCTGGTCAGCACGCTGCAGATCCGCCCGCAGCGGCTGGCCGCCGGGGCCAGCACCGGGTTCGCGCTGGCCACTGACCTGGCTGAGCTGCTGGTCCGCCGGGGCGTCCCGTTCCGTGACGCGCACGAGGTGGTGGGGCACCTGGTGGTGTGGTGCCAGGTGCACGACTGCGACCTGCCCGACGTGAGCGACGAGGACCTGGCCAAGATCTCCGACTACCTCACCCCGGACATCCGCGAGGTGCTGTCGGTGCAGGGCGCGCTGGCCGCCCGCCGCGCCCCCGGCGGGACCGCCCCGGAGCGGGTGGCCGAACAGCTGGCGGCGCTGCGCACGGTAGTGGATGAGCACGCCGCGTGGGCGGCCCGCTGACCGGCCCGCGCCCGCCCGCCGGGCTGAGTCCGGGGAGGACGGGCCCACCTGGAGCGGGCCGGCCGCAATCGGGCTCGCCGGGGAGGGGCCCGGCGCTGCTGCCGCGTGAGTTCTTCGCGGGCCCCTCGCTGCAGGTGGCGCCCCGGCTGCTCGGCTGCGTGCTGGAACATCAGACCGCCGAGGGGCTGGTCGCCGTGGAGCTCACCGAGGTCGAGGCGTACGAGGGGAGCGCGGACCCGGCCTCGCACTCCTACCGCGGACGCACCGCGCGCAACGCGGTGATGTTCGGGCCGCCCGGGCACACCTACGTGTACTTCACCTATGGCATGCACTTCTGCGTCAACCTGGTCTGCGGGCCGGAAGGCACGGCTACTGCGGTGCTGCTGCGGGCGGGCCGGATCATCGAGGGGGCGCCGCTCGCGGCCGCCCGGCGGCTGGCGGGCCGCCCCGCGGCGCGCGTGCCCGACCGGGACCTTGCCCGTGGTCCGGCCCGGCTGTGCCAGGCCCTCGGCATCGACCGTGCCCAGAACGGCGCGGACGCATGCGATCCCACCTCCCCGCTACGGGTGCGCGCGGGACTCCCGGTGGGGACACCCGGCCAGATCAGCCGGGGGCCGCGGGTCGGCGTGAGCAGCGCCGCCGACCGGGCCTGGCGGTTCTGGCTGACCGGAGATCCCACGGTGTCCAGCTACCGGCCCTACGTGCCGCGGACCAGGCCGAAACCAGTTTCACCCCCGGCCGCGGAAGGTGGCACCATAGGCCGGTGACCGACATCATCGACGAACTGAGCTGGCGCGGGCTGATCGCGCAGTCCACCGACCTTGACGAACTTCGCAAGGCACTGGACTCGGGACCGGTCACGTTCTACGCCGGCTTCGACCCCACCGCACCTGGGTTGCACATTGGTCACCTGATGCTGCTGCTGACGATGCGCCGTATGCAGCTGGCCGGTCACCGGCCCATTGCCGTCGTGGGCGGGGCCACCGGGCTCATCGGGGACCCCAGCGGCAAGTCGGCCGAGCGGGTCCTCAACCCGCGCGAGGTGGTGGCCGGGTGGGTGGAGCGGATCCGCGGCGAGGTATCCCGGTTCCTGGACTTGACCGGCGCCCAGGACGGCGCGCTGGTCGTGAGCAACCTGGACTGGACTGAGCCGCTCTCCGCTCTGGAGTTCCTCCGCGACGTCGGCAAGCACTTCCCGGTCAACCAGATGCTCAGCCGGGAGTCAGTCCGGGCCCGGCTGGAAGCGGGCGGGATCAGCTACACCGAGTTCAGCTACCAGATCCTGCAGGCTAACGACTTCCTCGAGCTGTACCGGCGGCTCGGCTGCACGCTGCAGCTGGGCGGCAGTGACCAGTGGGGCAACCTGGTCTCCGGGGCCGACCTGATCCGCCGGGTGGAAGGCGCGACCGCGCATGCCCTGTCCACCCCGCTGATCACCAAGCCGGACGGGACCAAGTACGGGAAGACTGAGGGCGGGGCCGTCTGGATCAGCCCGGACCTGATGAGCCCGTACGCGTTCTACCAGTTCTGGCTGAACCGGGCCGACGAGGAGGTGCCCGGCCTGCTCCGCGTGTTCAGCTTCCGGTCCCGCGAGGAGATCGAGGCACTGGAGCAGGAGACGAGGGACAAGCCCGCGGCCCGGATCGGGCAGCGCGCCCTGGCCGAGGAGATGACCAACCTGGTCCACGGCGCGGACGAGACCCGGAAGGCGATCGCCGCCAGCCGCGCCCTGTTCGGCCAGGGGGATCTCGCTGACCTCGACGAGCAGACGCTGGGCGCGGCCCTCGATGAAGTCCCGCACCTGAGGGTGGTCCGCAGGGGAGCACTCTTCGCGGTCAGCTCCGCCGCCCCCAGCCAGCGCGACGAGCCGCCGCTTGTCGTGGAATCCCTGGCCGAACTGCCGTCGGTCGCCGACCTGATGGCGGTCATCGGCATTGAGCGCAGCAAGTCCGCGGCACGCCGGGTCATCGCCGCGGGCGGTGCCTACCTGAACAACGCCAAGGTGACCGAGCCGGACGCCCGGCCGGGCCAGGCGGACCTGCTGCACGGCCGGTTCCTGGTGCTCCGCCGGGGCAAGCGCACGGTTGCCGGGGTCACGGTCGAGCGTGGCTGATTCTTCTGAAGATCCTCGGCGGCCCGGGCCGCGTGCGCGCGGCTGTACCTTCTGAGGCCTGGGTCACCGCTCGAGCGCACCGGGCTTCCTGATGGCGTCGGGTCCGGATCGGTGCCGGGCGCGCCCGATCCTCCCGGCGGCTACCGCGGGCCGGGATCACGGCCGGGCCGTCCAGTCGCCCTGGGATATCCCGCACGGCTGCGTCATCGCGCGGCGCGGCCGAGGCTCCTGAAGTCCCCTGTGCGGCGCGGAATTTTGCCCGCCGCCCGGCCGTTGCAAACCTCACTGCACGGCGCCCAGAGGCGGCCTGAGAGCTCCTCGGGATGTCCGGCGGGTGGCCGGGCGGTGGCGTAAATCCCTCCAGCGCAGGTCACTGGGGGAGGGCCGGACAGGCCGGCCTCCGATTTGACGGGAACCGCTTTGCTGCTTAGTGTTCTACCTGCCCCAAGGGAAACCGGAACGCCGCTGGCGGACGGTCCCGGGGGACGGCAAAAGCCGGGACGCGGTGATCATCAGCTGATGATGAACTCGAACTGGCCGACTGCGGGACGGAGCCCGGACACGGGTGGTCCCGAACCGCAGTAAGCTGAAGCAGTAAGCACGGTGCGGGGCCCGAGCCCACAAGCTCAGTCAAAATTTCCTGGTGACAGGAACTTGACAGCCCGGGAACGTGCAGGTAAGTTAGAAGGGTTGCCCCGGAGTTAAGGCGAAGGCCTGACGATGGTGTGCGTCCGCTCCTTGAGAACTCAACAGCGTGCTAAAAGCCAGTGCACATGCACTAAAACCCCCGTCAGTGGGGTCTGACCGGCAACGGTTCAGTACTTCACTAACGGATTAGCCAGATCGCTTCCATGGGTGGCGTAAGCCAGCCGGACGAAGCACTCCTTTGTCAGCTCCCGCCACGCCTGGCACCCTCGTGGTGCCATACAGGCAGGCGGTTGCATATAGACATCAACGGAGAGTTTGATCCTGGCTCAGGACGAACGCTGGCGGCGTGCTTAACACATGCAAGTCGAGCGGAAAGGCCCTTCGGGGTACTCGAGCGGCGAACGGGTGAGTAACACGTGAGCAACCTGCCCTTAGCTCCGGGATAGCTCCGGGAAACCGGAATTAATACCGGATACAACACCGGCCGACATCGGCCGGTGTGGAAAGAATTTCGGCTAGGGATGGACTCGCGGCCTATCAGCTTGTTGGTGGGGTAACGGCCTACCAAGGCGACGACGGGTAGCCGGCCTGAGAGGGCGACCGGCCACACTGGGACTGAGACACGGCCCAGACTCCTACGGGAGGCAGCAGTGGGGAATCTTGCGCAATGGGCGAAAGCCTGACGCAGCGACGCCGCGTGGGGGATGAAGGCCTTCGGGTTGTAAACCCCTTTCAGCAGGGACGAAGCGAAAGTGACGGTACCTGCAGAAGAAGCGCCGGCTAACTACGTGCCAGCAGCCGCGGTAACACGTAGGGCGCAAGCGTTGTCCGGAATTATTGGGCGTAAAGAGCTCGTAGGCGGACTGTTGCGTCTGCTGTGAAAAGCTGGGGCTTAACCCCGGCCTTGCAGTGGATACGGGCAGACTAGAGGTAGGTAGGGGAGAATGGAATTCCCGGTGTAGCGGTGAAATGCGCAGATATCGGGAGGAACACCGGTGGCGAAGGCGGTTCTCTGGGCCTTACCTGACGCTGAGGAGCGAAAGCGTGGGGAGCGAACAGGATTAGATACCCTGGTAGTCCACGCTGTAAACGTTGGGCGCTAGGTGTGGGGTCCTTCCACGGATTCCGTGCCGCAGCTAACGCATTAAGCGCCCCGCCTGGGGAGTACGGCCGCAAGGCTAAAACTCAAAGGAATTGACGGGGGCCCGCACAAGCGGCGGAGCATGTTGCTTAATTCGACGCAACGCGAAGAACCTTACCAAGGTTTGACATGCAGGGAAAAGCCGTGGAGACACGGTGTCCGCAAGGGCCCTGCACAGGTGGTGCATGGCTGTCGTCAGCTCGTGTCGTGAGATGTTGGGTTAAGTCCCGCAACGAGCGCAACCCTCGTTCTATGTTGCCAGCGGATAATGCCGGGGACTCATAGGAGACTGCCGGGGTCAACTCGGAGGAAGGTGGGGATGACGTCAAGTCATCATGCCCCTTATGTCTTGGGCTGCAAACATGCTACAATGGCCGGTACAGAGGGCTGCGAAACCGCAAGGTGGAGCGAATCTCAAAAAGCCGGTCTCAGTTCGGATTGGGGTCTGCAACTCGACCCCATGAAGTCGGAGTCGCTAGTAATCGCGAATCAGCAACGTCGCGGTGAATACGTTCCCGGGCCTTGTACACACCGCCCGTCACGTCACGAAAGTCGGCAACACCCGAAGCCGGTGGCCTAACCCGTAAGGGGAGGAGCCGTCGAAGGTGGGGCCGGCGATTGGGACGAAGTCGTAACAAGGTAGCCGTACCGGAAGGTGCGGCTGGATCACCTCCTTTCTAAGGAGCAACTGGCGCGCTCGACCACTTGTGGCCGATGTCGCGTCCAGAGCCATATCTCAGGCGAATGTTCTGAGGTGGCTGCTCACTAGTGGAGCACTGGTTATTCGGTCTGGGTGTCAATCCGCTCCGGTCTAGTACATCCGCAACGAGAGTGCGCAAGCACTGTCGCCGCGGGAGGAACGGCGGTAAGGGGGACACGGAGGCCGAGCACGCTGTTGGGTCCTGAGGGAACGGCCGCCTCGTGGGGGTCTTTTTCCTTCTTTGCGGTCCGGTAGCTTCGCCTGGTAACGGGCTGAGGCGCCGGAACCGCCCGTATCTTGAGAACTGCACAGTGGACGCGAGCATCACATCAGTAGTGCCAAGTTATTAAGGGCGCACGGTGGATGCCTTGGCACCAGGAGCCGAAGAAGGACGTAGGAGCCTGCGATAAGCCCCGGGGAGTCGGCAACCAGACTTCGATCCGGGGATTTCCGAATGGGGAAACCTGGCGGGTGTAATGGCCCGTCGCCCCTGCCTGAACACATAGGGCAGGTGGAGGTAACGTGGGGAAGTGAAACATCTCAGTACCCACAGGAAGAGAAAGCAACCGCGATTCCCTGAGTAGTGGTGAGCGAAAAGGGAATAGGCCAAACCAATCACGTGTCATAGCCAGCAGGCGTTGCGTGATCGGGGTAGCGGGACTGCTCAGCCGGAGCTGCTGACCCGGCAGGAAGTAAGAAATCGCTTTGGTAATCGAAGGTTCTGGAAAGTACCGGCACAGAGGGTGACACCCCCGTAGGTGAAACCTAAGCGACTTCCGAGCAGTATCCCAAGTAGCACGGGGCCCGAGAAATCCCGTGTGAATCTGGGGGGACCACCCCCTAAGCCTAAATACTCCCTGGTGACCGATAGTGCACAAGTACCGTGAGGGAAAGGTGAAAAGTGCCCCGGTGAGGGGTCGTGAAATAGTACCTGAAACCGTGCGCCTACAAGCCGTGGGAGCGTGTCAGCCTTCGGGCTGACGTGAAGTGACCGCGTGCCTTTTGAAGAATGAGCCTGCGAGTTATGGTATGTGGCAAGGTTAACCCGTGTGGGGGAGCCGTAGCGAAAGCGAGTCTTAATAGGGCGAATGAGTCGCATGTCATAGACCCGAAGCGGAGTGATCTACCCATGGGCAGGTTGAAGCGCGGGTAAGACCGCGTGGAGGACCGAACCCACCAGGGTTGAAAACCTGGGGGATGACCTGTGGGTAGGGGTGAAAGGCCAATCAAACTCCGTGATAGCTGGTTCTCCCCGAAATGCATTTAGGTGCAGCGTCGCGTGTTTCTTACCGGAGGTAGAGCTACTGGATGGCCTAGGGGGCCTACAAGCTTACCGAAGTCAGCCAAACTCCGAATGCCGGTAAGTGAGAGCGTGGCAGTGAGACTGCGGGCGATAAGGTTCGTAGTCGAGAGGGAAACAACCCAGATCACCAGCTAAGGCCCCTAAGCGTGTGCTAAGTGGGAAAGGATGTAGAGTTGCTCAGACAACCAGGAGGTTGGCTTAGAAGCAGCCACCCTTGAAAGAGTGCGTAATAGCTCACTGGTCAAGTGATTCTGCGCCGACAATTTAGCGGGGCTCAAGCACACCGCCGAAGCTGTGGCATTCGCGCGTTAACCCGGCCCTTTTGTGGCGACGGTGGATGGCGGTCTTGACCGCTGCGGTTTCGGCCGTAGCTGTCTCGACGGCGGCTGCCTTAGTCTTTTAGGGTCCAGGTGTGCGGATGGGTAGGGGAGCGTCGGGTGGCGAGAGAAGCGGCGGAGTGATCCAGCCGTGGACGCCACTCGAGTGAGAATGCAGGCATGAGTAGCGAAAGAGGGGTGAGAAACCCCTCCGCCGAATGACCAAGGGTTCCTGGGGCAGGCTAATCCGCCCAGGGTAAGTCGGGACCTAAGGCGAGGCCGACAGGCGTAGTCGATGGACAACGGGTTGATATTCCCGTACCCGCTTATACGCGCCCATGCTGAATCTGGCGATGCTAAGCAGCCAACGCCGGCGATCCTTCGGGATGACCCGGCCGCGGATGCGACCCAGACTAGTAGTAGGCAAGCCGTAGGGGCGACGCAGGAGGGTAGCTCTACCGGGCGATGGTTGTCCCGGAGTAAAGGTGTAGGGCGGTGCGTAGGCAAATCCGCGCACCATATGCCTGAGACCTGATGCCGAGCCGATTTAGGCGAAGTGAGTAATCCCATGCTGCCAAGAAAAACCCCGCGGCGAGCATATAAGCGGCCCGTACCCCAAACCGACTCAGGTGGTCAGGTAGAGAATACTAAGGCGATCGGGTGAACTGTGGTTAAGGAACTAGGCAAATTGTCCCCGTAACTTTGGGAGAAGGGGAGCCGTGCCCGGTGAAGAGGCTTGCCCTCAGAGCTGGGTGCGGTCGCAGATAGCAGGGGAAAGCGACTGTTTACTAAAAACACAGGTCCGTGCTAAGTCGCAAGACGACGTATACGGACTGACGCCTGCCCGGTGCCGGAACGTTAAGGGGAAGGGTTAGTGGCTTTGGCCGCGAAGCTCTGAACTTAAGCGCCGGTAAACGGCGGTGGTAACTATAACCATCCTAAGGTAGCGAAATTCCTTGTCGGGTAAGTTCCGACCTGCACGAATGGCGTAACGACTTTCCCACTGTCTCAACCACAGACCCGGCGAAATTGCACTACGAGTAAAGATGCTCGTTACGCGCAGCAGGACGGAAAGACCCCGGGACCTTCACTGCAGCTTGACATTGGTGTTTGGGACGTCTTGTGTAGGATAGGTGGGAGACTTTGAAGCAGGGACGCCAGTCCTTGTGGAGTCATCGGTGAAATACCACTCTGGTCGTTCTGGATGTCTAACCTGGGTCCGTGATCCGGATCAGGGACAGTGTCTGGTGGGTAGTTTAACTGGGGCGGTTGCCTCCTAAAAGGTAACGGAGGCGCCCAAAGGTACCCTCAGCCTGGTTGGCAATCAGGTGTCGAGTGTAAGTGCACAAGGGTGCTTGACTGTGAGACAGACATGTCGAGCAGGAGCGAAAGCTGGGACTAGTGATCCGGCGGTGGCATGTGGAAGCGCCGTCGCTTAACGGCTAAAAGGTACCCCGGGGATAACAGGCTGATCTTCCCCAAGAGTCCATATCGACGGGATGGTTTGGCACCTCGATGTCGGCTCGTCGCATCCTGGGGCTGGAGCAGGTCCCAAGGGTTGGGCTGTTCGCCCATTAAAGCGGTACGCGAGCTGGGTTTAGAACGTCGTGAGACAGTTCGGTCCCTATCCGCTGCGCGCGTAGGAGACTTGAAAGGAGCTGTCCCTAGTACGAGAGGACCGGGACGGACGAACCTCTGGTGTGCCAGTTGTCCTGCCAAGGGCACGGCTGGTTGGCTACGTTCGGAAGGGATAACCGCTGAAAGCATCTAAGCGGGAAGCTCGCCTTAAGATGAGGTCTCCCTCGGGGTTAACCCGGTAAGGCCCCCAGCTAGACGACTGGGTTGATAGGCCGGAGGTGGAAGCGTGGCAACGCGTGGAGCTGACCGGTACTAATAGGCCGAGTGGCTTGGCTTCTACATTCTTTGTGTGTTTCGCGTCCACTGTGCGGTTCCCGAGGTGCGGTCGGTGCCGTGACCGGCTGGGATTCATACCCGGCCGGTACGGTCCACACATCTCCATAGTGTTTCGGTGGCCATGGCGAAGGGGAAACACCCGGTTCCATTCCGAACCCGGAAGTTAAGCCCTTCAGCGCCGATGGTACTGCGTGGGGGACCGCGTGGGAGAGTAGGACGCCGCCGGACATCTTCAGTTGAGGCCGCTCCCGGTTGGGAGCGGCCTCAACTGCGTTGTCCGGGCCTCAGGTTCCGGTCGGGTTTGCGTACCCGGTGCGGCGCCCGGTGAGGCGCTGAGCCATGATGGCCATCACGAAGAGCGGAGAACAGCGTGGCAGGCGAGCAGGGCCAGGGCGGCGGCCGCTCCGGCGGCGCGGGGCGCGGTCAGAACCGGGCTGCGGGCGCGCCGCGGGGCCAGGGCCGCTCAGGCGGCGGCGCCGATCGTAATCGCGCTGGTGCGGGCCGCGCCAGCGGTGCCAGCACGGGCCGGCCCGGCGGTAGCGGGGCCGGGCGATCGGGCGGTACCGGCACGGGGCGTTCTGGCAGCAGCGCCGCCGGGCGTACCGGCGGTACCGGGGGAGGCCGGGCCAGCGGCACCTCTGGAGGCCGGGCTGGGAGCACGGCCCGGCGGCCCAGCACGTCCGGCAGCGCGCGGGATGGCGCGCCCGGGCGGCGCGGCCCGGGTGCCGCCAGTTCGCGGGCGCAGGGTACCGGCGGCCCGCGTTACGGCAGTCCTGGCGGAAGCAGCTCCGGGCGGAGCACTCCGGCCGGAGCTGCCCGGGGGGCAGGAGCCTCGCGGGGCACGGGCAGCGCCCGTGGCCCCGGTGCGTCACGCGGAACGGGTGCCGCGGGAGGCACCAGCGCGCCACGGGCTACGGGAACCCCTCGGGGCAGCCGGCCTGGCTCGTCCCGCAGCGACACCTCCCGGGCCAGCCAGGGAGCATCCCGGGGGCCCTCCGCGGGCGGAACCGCCCGCTCGGCCGGCTACAGCACCCGGCCTGGCCGCGACCGTGCGTACGGCGACCGTACTCCCAGCGACAGCCCCCGCGGCAGCGGGCCGCGCGCAGCCCGCCCCCGCGGCAGCAGCGCCCGCGAAGATGGCCCAGGCGGCCGGGGCACGCCGTACCGGGCAGGACGGGAGGGCGACACCGAGCGGGGTCAGCGGCCATCGTTCCGAGGCGGACGGCCAGCCTCAGGACGGCCAGCCTCAGGACGGCCAGCCTCAGGACGGCCTGCTTCAGGCCGCCCGGTTCGGCCGGCAGGACACTGGTCCCGCCTCTGCTGGCCGCCAGGCTGGCGAGGGGGAGGACGCCCGGACCCCGGGATCGCGCCGGCCCGGCTCGTCCCCAGGCCGCCCCGGCTCCTTCGGCGACCGGCCCCCGGCCCGGCGCGGCCCGGCTCCGGGCCGCAGTGGATCCCGCACCCAGGGCCCAGAGCGCCGTCCCAGTCCGCGGGGCGGAGAGTACTCCCGAGGCACTCGCCTCCGGCGCAGCACGAGTCCCTCGCGCGGTCCGGCTCCCTACGAGCCCACGCGCCCCCGGTCCGGGCCGGCCAGGACGGGCAGCCTGCCCGAGATCCCGGCCAGCATCAACGAGAACCAGCTCGACCCCGCGGCCGCTGCCGAGCTGCGGACACTGCCGGGCGACCTGGCCTCGGCCGTGGGCCGGCGGCTGCTCGCCGCCAGCCTGGCCGACGACCCCGAGGCCGGTTACCAGCACGCGCTGGAGGCCCGGCGGCTGGCGGCCCGGGTCGGCATTGTCCGCGAGACCACCGGCATCGCCGCCTACCGGGCCGGGCACTGGGCTGAGGCGCTCGCCGAGCTGCGGGCCGCCCGCCGGCTCACCGGCCGGACCAGCTACCTGCCGATGCTGGCCGACTCCGAGCGAGCCCTGGGCCGGATAGACCGGGCGCTGGGCGTGATCGCCGAGTCCGCGAAGTTCACGCTGGACCGTGCGACCGAGGTCGAGCTGCACATCGTGGAGTCAGGCATCCGCCGGGACCAGGGGCTTGCCGAGGCCGCCGTGGTGGCTCTCCAGCTCCCCGAGCTCAAGGAACGCCGCATGCGGCCCTGGTCGGCCCGGCTGTTCTACGCCTACGCGGACGCGTTGCTGGACGCGGGGCGGACCGAGCAGGCCCGGGAATGGTTCGCCCGGGCCGCGGCCACGGATCGCGACGAGGAGACCAATGCCGCGGAGCGTTTCGATGAGCTCGACGACGTCGTCATCGACGACCTGGACGACGAGGATGACGAGGATGAGGACGACGCCGGCGGGGACGACGAGGATCGGGAGGACGCTGGCGCGGACGGTGCCTGACCGGTGCGGGGTCGGTCCCGGTAGTCGCGGGGAAACTTTGGTCGGATATCCATGAGCTGCGCTGATGCCCGGTGTCGATGTCAGCGCCGTCACCTGATCGACCTTCGCTCAGCCAGGGACCCAGATCCGCTGCACGACGCGGCAGACGGTGGAGCGGGCGACGGAGAACAGTTCGGCCAGTTCGGCGCGGGTGTGCTTTCCCGCACGCCAGAGTTCAACTAGGTGCGCTTCCTGCGCCGGCTTGAGCTTGGGCTGCTTGCTGCGCAGCCGGCCCTTGGCCCTGGCGACCTTCATGCCCTCGCGAGTGCGCATCCTGATCAGGTCCGATTCGAATTCGGCGATCATCGCGAGGACATTGAACAGCAGGCGGCCGACTGGGTCGTCCGGGTCGTGAAGCGAGCCGCCGATGTTCAGCTTGACGCCGGCGTTGGTGAGTTCCCCGGCGATGTCGCGGGCATCGGGAGGGAGCGGGCGAGCCGGTCGAGTTTGGTCACCACGAGGGTGTCGCCGGCCCGGCACGCTGCGAGGGCCTCACGGAGCCCGGGCCGGGCCCGGTTGATCCCGGTCAGGCCGTGGTCGACGTAAATGCGGTCTGGTTGCACGCCGAGCGCGGTAAGTGCCTCGCGCTGGGCGGTGAGGTCCTGGGCGTCGGTAGAGCAGCGGGCGTATCCGATGAGCATGCTGGCCGCCGGATGACTGTAGCGATTGAGCTGCCTTCACCGGGCATTGTCGCGGGCGGGTGTTGCGGGAATCGGCGGCGCCTGGCGAGCTGGCATCGCACGAACAGCGGGCGCCGGAGCCCGGTGTCCCGCTGGGGGTTCCCTCTACGACATGGCCCGGTGGCGTGCTCATAGAACCGACCGTCTTGTGCGCGTCTGGTCAGGCGATCAGGGCGGTGCGCAGATACCTTGCGTCGGGCCCGAAGCTGGTCGATCGCCAGCAGTGGGCGGCTGCCATCTCGATGCCATGGTTTCGGCCCGTTGAGGCCCGAGATATGGCCGTCACGACGTCGGGCGGGCGGCCACCGTCAACCAACGGGCGAGCAGGTGTATAGTGCACCGATGGGTGCACTATTGCCAACGCTCGACGCGACGTTCTTCGCGCTCTCGGACCCCAAGCGGCGGGGCATTCTCGAGCGCCTGGGCCACGGGTCCGCGACGCTGAGCCAGCTCGCGGGGCCGTCGGGCCTGACCCTCAACGGGATCAAGAAGCACGTCGGGATCCTGGAGCTCGCCGGCCTCGTCGAGACCGAGAAGGTGGGCCGGGTGCGCGAGTGCCGGCTAGGCCCGGCCACGACGCTCGGCGAGGCGGGCGAGTGGATCGAGGCCCATCGCCGCACCTGGGAAGGCCGGTTGGACCGCTTCGAGCGTCTCGTGGAGCGCGCGAGGTGAGCCGCGAGCTCCGCTACGAGCGCCTGATCCAGGCGTCGCCCGCGCGCGTGTTCGACCTGTTCACGAGCCCGGCGGGCCAGCGCGAGTTCTACGGCAACGACGCGCCGGGCTGGGTCGTCGACTCGCGCTGCGAGCTGCGCGTTGGCGGCGCCTGGGAGATCGCCTTCGGCCCGTCGCCGGGCGAGCTCTACCGGCACCGGCACGTGTTCGAGGCGATCGAGCGCCCCCGCCGCCTGCTGCTGGCCACGACCGAGACCCGCCTCGATGGGTCGAGGCTGGCCTTCAGCACCGAGTTCACGTTCGCGCCCCGAGACGGGACGACCCTGATGACGATGGTCCAGTGGGGCTTCCCGTCCGACGAGCTGCGCGACGAGCACGGCCGCGGTGTGCCGCACGCGTTCGACCGGCTGGCACGTGCGCTGTAGGCCCTGGGGAAGGAGACCGCATGGCGAAGTCCGTCCTGTACATGTCGATGTCGCTCGACGGGTTCATCACCGGCCCGGAGGACGGTCCGGGCAACGGGCTCGGGACCGGCGGCCACCGGCTGCACGAGTGGCTCGGCGAGCCCGTCTCCGAGTGGCCGTACTTCCGACTGCCCGCACCGGCTGGTCAGGTCGTTCGTGTACGAGGGCAAGCCCGAGGACGAGGCCATCGACACCTACCTTTCGAGCCGGTGGACGAGGGAACCCTGGTCTGGCTGCGCAGGGATCCACTCGTCGATCGCCGCGCGCGACGCGCACTTCGAGTCCGGCGGCGCGCCGGTCCTACGAGCGTCAGACCGAGCTCGTGGCATCGCTGAAAGGAGCATCCCCGTGAGCCAGCTCATCCTGAAGATGTCGATGTCGCTCGACGGCTTCGTGGCCGACGCCAACGGCGACAACGCATTCATCTTCTCCTCCATGTCCGAGGACGCTGCCACCGCGCCGAAGCAGTATTCATCGGCGGGAACGGCTCCGAGCCGCTCGCGCCGTCCACCACTTGGAGTGCCGGACCGGACGCCTCGTTCCGGAGGCGAACCAGGTCCTGCTGTGGTCCGTCCTCGAGAACGCCGGAGCACCGGTGACCGTCCGAGGGTTCGGGATGTTGTGCGACGACCGTCAACCTGACGGGAACAAGACGGAGGAGAGATAGGTCATGCGAGACGTCATTCTTTACATGTCGATGTCACTGGACGGATTCATTGACAGCGACCGTGAGCACCCCGGGATGGTGATCCCCGAGGGCGCCGAGCTCAAGCAGTGGAAGCTCGACCGCATCAGCAAGGCCGGCGCCCACCTCATGGGCCGCGTCACCTACCAGCAGATGTCGTCGTACTGGCCGCAGTCGGACGACCCGTATGCGGCCCCGATGAACGACATCCCCAAGGTCGTGTTCTCCAAGACGCTCAGCGACGCCGAGGTGACCTGGCCGGACACCCGCGTCGCTCGGGGGGACCTCGCGACCGAGATCGCCGCGATCAAGGCCGAGCCCGGCCCGGGCGTGATCGTGTGGGGCGGCGGACGATTCGCCGGCGCTCTGGCTGCGGCAGACCTGATCGACGAGTACCGCCTCCTGGTCCAGCCGCTGGTCCTGGGCCAAGGACGGGCCCTGTTCGACCAGCTGCCGGGCTCGCGGCACCTGAACCTCGTTGAGGCCTTGTCGTTCCCCAGCGGCGTCGTCGTGCACATTTACCGACCGCAGCACACCTGAGGGGGAGGGCACCATGGGCAAGGTGGTGGCGCAGGCGATCATGTCCCTCGATGGGTACGTCGCCAAGCACGACAACACCATCGGCCGGTTGTTCGACTGGCTGCAAAACGGCGAGGTCGAGATCCCGACGCCCGCTGGGGACTTCGCCGTCCACCTGACCCCGCCGAGCTCGGAACACTGGCGGCGGTGGGTGTCCTCAGTAGGCGCACTGGTCTGCGGCCGGACGCTGTTCGAGGTGGCCGAGGGCTGGCAGGGCCGGCACACACTGGACGTTCCCGTTGTCGTCGTGACGCACCGGGTCCCTACCGACTGGGTGGACGCACACCCCGGGGCACCGTTCACCTTCGTGACCGACGGCGTAGCGGCCGCAGTCGCTCACGCACAGACGCTCGCTGGCGACCGCGTCGTCGCGGTCACCGGTGGCACCATCGCCCGGCAGTGCCTGGACCTGGGGCTGCTCGACGAGGTGGCTGTCGACCTCGTCCCGGTCGTGATGGGCGAGGGCAACCGCCCCTTCTTCGGCAAGCTCTCGGCTGACGACGTGCTGCTCGGCAACCCATCGGTCTGCGTTCAGGGCGACCGCGTCACGCATCTCGTGTTCCCAGTGGTGCGCTGACCGCCGACGCGCACGCGCGGGAGACGACGCCGGCCATACGCCCACGCCGGGCCTGGAGACATCCAGACCGGGCTGCCGGCTCTCCTGCCCAGGAGTGTCCGTGATCACAGGACGGCGCCATGTTCGTGGTAGCTCATGCACCTCCCGATCACGCGCACAGGTTAAGGACCCAACGGAACCGCCGTACTCGTTCTGCGGCAGGAGATCTCGCGGTGGTGACCGGCGTTGCTGCACACCGGCGTCCGGACCGCTAGCTGGACCCCGCGGCCGACGTTGTTCTTGGGTGAAAGGCGCATATCCGAACGCTGGCGGCGCCGTCCCACTCGAGGATCCGCTTGCGGCACCTCGTCTGGCTCAGTATCGAACGGGGTCTGTCCGCAGCCGTGCAGGACGATGTCGAAGCCGAATCGAGCGGCCCAAGTGATCGGTGGCCTCGCGACGCGGACGGGTGGACCGCGTCGGCGGTGGCGGTCAACGCGCCCGGCGTTCCGCGCCGCGAATCTACGGCAGGTGGGCCGAGCCTGGCGATGCTCGTGATCGTGCTCGCGCCGGACGGGCGCATCGTGGATCAGGTGGCCGGCGGGCCCACGCACGTGCCGGCGCTGTTTCTGCCGTCAAGTCTGGTGTTCCTGCTCGTCCTCCATGGCGTCGCGGCGCCCGTCGACGTCGCCGGCAGCCGCGTCGTCCTGGCCGTCGCGCTCGTCGGCGTGGCGATCGCGACGGGATCGACCATGGACGCGCTGCGTCAGTTCACGGCGGGCGGCTGGCTGGTCATGTTCTACGTCGGGGTCGGGCTCGCCCTTAGCGTGCTGATGGCGTGGAACCTGGGCCGGCTCTCGGCGGTCCGCCGGGCGCGGGGCGCTGATCGAGCGGGCCGAGTCGGCGCGGGTCGCGGTGCCGGAGGAGCGCGCACGCATCGCGCGGGACGCACGACAGCGCGACGCACTCGCTCGCGGTGATTCTCCGGCAGGCCGGGGTAGGCGCGTTCGTGGCTGAGCGGATCCGGCGCGGGCGGTTCCGACGCTGCAGACCATCGCCGAGGCGGGCCGCGTCGCGCTGGCGGACATGCGCGGCGGGCTGGGGGTACTGCGCGAGCGGGAGCCCGGTCCCTCGTCGCGGCCGACCCCCGGCCGACCTGGCGCCGCTGGCGGCTGGGGTGCGTGAGGCCGGCGTGCACGCTGAACTCACCGAGTCGGGTGTGCCGTTCACGCTCGGTGCCACGACGGAACTCGCGGTGTGTCGGCTCGTGCAGGTGGGACTGACCAACGCGGTGAAGCACGCCGGGCGAGATCGCGCAGGGTTATGCGAACCCGAGATCGTCCGGCGGCTCTACCTGTCGAGGCGACAGTGAAGACCCATGTCGGGCGCATCCTGGCCAAGCCCGGACTGCGTGATCGCGTCCACGTCGTGATCTTCGCCTACGACCACGGTCTGGTCCGTCCGGCGTAGGGATCATCCCGCGGTCGGACGACGACCATCCTGCGCTCCGACGCGCCACAGCGGCTTCACGAGCACGCTGGGGACACCAGGAAGCGCCTACCAGCAAAGGGAAATCGCTGTGATCTCCACACGCACTCTCGGCACGCATCGACCCCAACCGGCCGAACCTAATTCGGACATCAAAGTTCAGGTTAGAAAAGGTCACCGGATGTTCCTGGCCAGCGTCATTGCACCTCACACATCGATGTCCACCATCAATTCGAGAAGCTTTCGTTATGTAGGAGTGTGCTCATGAGAGCAGTGGTGTTCGACAAGCCTCGCAGTGCAGCACGAGTCCTGCGCGCTCTGGCCATCACTGCCTGCGTGCCCTATCTCGCGCTCAAGATCGCATGGGCGTCGGGCAGCCGCATCGGCATCCCCGATGGCAGCATCCTGCTCGGGCACCACACCGCGATGATCGTCGGAAGCTCCGAAAGCGCCCTGCTCGATTCGATGGTAGTCGTGCTCGCACTGCTGCTCACCCAGCCATGGGGCCGACGGGCGCCGGTCTGGCTCCTCATTCTTCCGGCCTGGGCCGCCACCGGTCTGCTCAGCCCGATCATGGTCGGCTACCCGCTGCAACTCGGCGCTCGGCTGCTGGGCGGGACCGCGGCGCCCTCCGGCGGACCTGCCGCCCGCCCGTTCCTGCACGAGTGGGTGTTCACCGTCGTCTACACCGGCTTCATCGTCCAGGCTCTCGCCCTGGGTGCGCTCTTCGTCCTGTATGCAGGCGCGCGCTGGGGACATCTGTGGCGAGGCCGGATCTCGGGGCTGGCGGGGCAGGGTCCGGCGGGTGGCGTGCAGCGAGCCACGGCTCTGGTCGCCTCCGCAGTAGTGCTCGTGCCGTTGACGGCCCATCTGCTGTGGGCCACCGGTTCGACGAGCGGACTCACCGCCACCAATATCGCCGAACGGACGAGTGATTTCTACGCACTCGAGGCGGCCTACGTGTTGTTCGCGGTGATGACGGTGACGGGGCTGCTGCTGGTCGCGTTCCCACGCGCCGGCGCCCTGCCGCTGCGGCTTCCGCTGTCCCTGGCCTTCGTCGGCTCCGCGGCGCTCGCGTGCTGGGGCGGCTACATGATGCTCACTGCGCTGGAAAATCGCGACCCGTCGCGGCGCATCAGCGAGCTGATGAACGTCACGTACTCGATGCAACTCCTCGCCGGGATGCTGGTCTTCACCATGGGGGCATACTTCTTCGCCGGGCGCGCCGCGCAGCGGGGCCATGGTGAGGAGAGCGTGGCCAGTTCGGACTCTGAACTCCACACACCGGCCCGGAGCGCTCCTCGATGATGACCAGGACCGCCCTCATCTTCGTCACCGAGGTCATCAACGACCTCATCCAATGCCGGGTGTGGCTCAGCCATCCCGCCGCCTCCTTGCCCTGCGCAACCCGAGGAGATGAGCATTCCCTACCCCGCCCGGCCGCCGCTGCGGGTCCGCCCGACGGGGGTGCCCGGGCCAGGTCACAGCGGCAGGCTCAGATCCGGTGCAGCGGCCGCAGCGGCCGCCATCCGGCCGGGTCGAGCTTGGCGAGTTCGGCTTCGACGTCCACGGTGATGACGCCGAAGAAGTTGACGTTCCCCGAGTGGGCCGGGGAGATGTGGGCGAGGATCTCATCGGGGACGTCGCGGCCCTGGCCGCGTAGCTGCTGCACGGCCAGCTGGTAATGCTCGGATGTCCACGTGATCACCGAGTTGGTCAGCACGGTCAGGCATCAGGCCTGCTCGCTCTGGTCGGCCAGGTGCGGCTTGCCGACCGTTCCCTGGTGGGCGTAGTGCAGGTCACGGCGCAGCGCGTGCAGCGACTCGCCCTTGTTCAGCTGCCGTCCGATTTCCTGCGGTACGCCGGATCCGACCGGTACCGGGCAGCGTGGATCATACGCCGCAGCGTCCCCCACTCCTTAAGCGGCCGCCAGAATTTTCTGCCGGGAGGCGGCCGACCACTTCCCGACGACCAGCGAGGCGGTCGCCTGCCCGTACTTCAGCGAACCGGCGATCCGCAGCAGGTCCGGCCAGCAGTCAGCGACCAGGTACGTTAATGCACGCCAGGGATATCCGACCAAAATTTCCCCGGGACTACGGGGACCCCGTGCGGGCCTGGCCGGTACAGGCCTGACGGTCAGCGGGCCGGCCCGCCGTCGAGCCAGTGCATGATCCCAGCCACGCTCGACGCAGTGCTGCTCAGCGTCTCGAACTTGGCCGCCAGCACCGGGTCGGTGTCCGGGCCCAGGGCCGCGTAACGTTCCCGCGTCCGCTCGTGCACCAGCGCGACCGCATGGTCGAAGTCCAGGCCGGCGCCCCGGGCCGCCCTGGTTTCCTCGACCCACAGGCGGATCTCCTCGGCCGACCGGACCAGTGTCTCCTCCACGTCCGGCACCGGCCCGTAATGGCTGAACAGCAGCCGCTGCGGGCGGAGCGACCGGAACATGCGCAGCGACGCCAGCGCCGTGTCCAGGTCGAAGTCGGGCGGTGGGGTGGCCGGCCGCAGGTCCGCCGTCTCCGGGATGTAGATCCCGGCGGCGTCGCCCACGTACAGGTCCCCGCTCACCGAGTCGATCAGCCCGACGTGATGCCGGGCGTGCCCGGGGGAGTGATGGCTGTCCAGCCGCCGGCCGCCGCCGAGGTCCACGGTCCCGCGTTCCCCCACGGTGCGGATCCGCTCGGCTGGGGTCGGGTTCATCGTGCCGAACAGCGTGTCCAGCGCGTCCCCGTACGCCATCCGCGCGCTGCTCAGCAGCCGCGCGGGGTCGGCCAGGTGCCGGGCGCCACGCTCATGCACCACGACCTGCGCGTCCGGGAACATGCCGGCGACATCGCCAGCGCCCCCCGCGTGGTCCAGGTGGATGTGGGTCACCACGATGGTGGCCAGGTCCCGCGGACCGACGCCCAGGGTGGCCAGCGCGTCCCGCACGACCGGGGCCGAGGGCGCGGTCCCGGTCTCCACCAGGCAGGGCCGCTCGCTGAGGATGAGGTAGCCGGCCGTGATGCCCTGGTATCCGGCCATGCGGGTATCGATCTCGTACACATCGTGACCGAGCCCGGTAACGCCCGGGGTGTGCACCCTGCCCTCTGCCGCGTCCATGCCCCCATGCTCCCAGATCGCCTCCAGGCGGCCAGGATCCAGCGGGGGGCTGCCCTCCGGCCTGTCCAGCCAGGGCTCCTAGCCATAACCGGGCGCCTCGCCGCCTGGCGCAGCACACCGTCGTGCCCGGCATCGACGCGCTCGGTCAGGTGATGAGCCACCGGAGGCACCGGCCATCCTCGGCGCCTTCGCGCGCGGTCGTTCCGCCAGGCCGCGTACCGGGCCGGGTGCACCACGGCGCGCTGCGCACCCGGCCCGGCCACCATCACCGAGGCGGCCGGGTCTGATCCGCTCGACGGTACCGGGCGCAACCGCCCCGGTCACGCCTGCCTCGTATGCCGCCTGCGGAACCAGCGCGTGCCCGGTCTGCCCGCCCCGGGTTCCGGGCCAGCCGCCGCTCAAAGCCCGCGGGCACTTCCGGCCGGTATCTCGTGCCGGCCGCCTGCTCCCGGGTAGTATCAGAACGCGGTTGGAACGTGCCCCTATGCGACCTGGGCGGGGCGCCGGCCGGGGGATGGGATCGTGTCGTTACTGGCCTGAGCCGTGTGCGGCTGCAGTCGTTTGTCGCCACGGGCTCCGGCCGCGCCCGGGGCCGGGTTATCAGGAAACGTGCGTGTCACCAACTGTGAGCGGATTACCTGTGAGAATGCCAGCCGCCAGGTCGCAAGTACCGCGGGCGGAATCGAGCCAGCCAGCCCGCTGGACGCGTCCCGGCCCGGTGACCGCGGCCATCGTGATCATGACCGCGCTCGCCGTGGCGCTCCGGCTTTACCAGCTGAGCCGTCCCGATTACCTGATCGGCGTCACCGAGTACGACGACGGGACGGACTTCGGCGGCGCGATCCTGCTCATCCACGGTGACCTGCCGTACCGGGACTTCATCATGGTCCAGCCGCCCGGCATCACGCTGCTGATGGCCCCGGTCGCGCTCGTGACCAAGGGGATAGGCACCGCCTGGGGGATGGGCGTGGGCCGGATCCTCACCGCGCTGGCCGGTGCGGCCGCCGTGACCCTGGGCGGCCTGCTGGCCCGCCACCGGGGTCTCCTGGCCGTCATCGTGACCTGCGGGATCCTGGCCGTCTACCCGGCCGCGGTCCAGGCGGCGCACACCGTGCTGCTGGAGCCGTGGCTGGTGCTCTTCTGCCTGGCCGGGCTGCTGGCCGTGTTCGACGGTGACCGGCTGGCCAGCACCCGCCGGCTGGTCTGGGGCGGGGTCGCGTTCGGCTTCGCCGGGGCGATCAAGGTCTGGGCTATCCTGCCCGTGCTGGTCATCCTGGTGCTGATCCTGGCCGCCCGGCAGCCGCGGCGGGCGGCGGCCTACGCCGCCGGGGTGGTGGCGGGCTTCGCCGTCCCCGTGCTCCCCTTCGCCGCGCTGGCGCCGGGCACGTTCTACCGCAGCGTGATCGTGGCCCAGCTGGTCCGGGTGGACACCGTGCGGATCCCGCTCGGCTACCGGCTGCATGAGATGACCGGCCTGACCGACATCACCGGCCTGACCTCCACGCTGGTGCTGTCGCTGATCTCGCTGGCCATCGTGGCCCTGGTGGTGGCGTGCAGCGTGGCCGCGTCCCGGCTGACCGGGGAACGGCCGCCGCTCCTGGAGCAGTTCGCGCTCGCGGCCGCCCCCCTGACCATCCTCGCGTTCCTGTGGCCGGCCGACTTCTACTACCACTACGCCGGCTTCCTGGCGCCGTTCCTGGCCCTGGCCATCGCGCTGCCCGTAGCCCGCTTCGTCGATGCCCTGCGCGCGCCCCGGGCTGGCGAGCCGGCCCGGACCGGGGACGCGGCGGCCCCGCCCCGGCCGGCCGCCCGGCTCGTCATCCGTTACGCCACGCCGGTGGCCATCGTGGCCGTCGCCATCATGGCCGTCGCCCAGTTCGGGTTCGAGAGCAGCCTGCAGCCTCCGCTGGCCCCGACCACCCCCGGTCTCACCTCGGACGTCGTGTCCGCGGCCAGTGACGTCATCCCGCCCGGGTCGTGCGTCCTGACTGACCAGGCCTCCTACGCCATCGCGGCGAACCGGTACGTGTCCGCGCGGCCCGGCTGCGTGCCCATAGCGGACGGCGTGGGCAGCGACTACTCGCTGTCCCGGGGCCGGAGCGCGGCCACCGGCGCGCAGCACGTGCCCGCGGTCCGGGCCCTGTGGATGTCGGCGCTGCGCGGGGCCCAGTATGTGTGGCTGTCGCCGTTGTCCTACAAGCGCATCCCCTGGGCCGCCCGGGACATCTCGGTCTACTTCGACCAGAACTTCGTGCCCGTGCCGCACGGCCCGTTCGGCCTGTACATGCGCAAGGGCCAGCACCCCGGCTGAGCAGGCCCGCAGCCGGCGCTAGGGACAGAAGCCGGCCCGCAGCCCGGCTAGGGACGCAGCCAGGCGGCCCGCGACGGGGACGTCAGCCGGCGGCGAAGGACCGCAGGATCAGCCCGGTCCTCGGCTTGGGTGCGAACGAGGTGGACTTGCGGGGGAGCCGTTCCCCGCCGGCGGCGACTGCGTACACGTCCGCGGCGCGCAGCGGGTTGCCGATGACCGCGGTGCCGCCCGGCGCAGCGTCAGCCTGCGCGATGGCCCGGGCCGCATCGTGGTGTACCACCCGCACGCCCTGCTCATCGTCCTGGATGCCCCACAGCGCCGCCAGCAGGAACTCCTGCAGCACCGCGGTGGACAGCCGTCGCCAGGCCGCGGACCGGTCCGCGGGCATGGCCGCCTCGAGCTGCACCCGGTCCGGATCGGTGAGCAGGTGGACCTGACCCTGCCCGGCCACCACGAACGCCGGGCCGTCCCGGCCGGCTGCCGTCAGCGCCCCGAGCGCCGTGGGCAGCGCGGCGGTGCCGCCCGGCATGGCCCGCACCGAGAAGCCGGCCTTGGCCCGCTCCACCGCCTCGGCCGGAGGGAGCCCGGGCAGCACCCGGTGGATCGCCCCGATCTCCGGCGCGAACGCGTCCCCGTTGACCAGCAGCGCGAGCCCGTAGTCCCAGGGACCCGGGCCGTCGCCGGCGGCCCGCCGGTCAGCCTGCATCTGCAGGTACGCCGCGTAACGGTGGTTTCCGTCCGCGATCAGGGCCTGCCGGGGCGCCAGGTCGGCCGCGATCTCAGCCAGCGCGGCCGGGTCGGTGACCGCCCACAGGGTGTGCCGGATGCCGTCGCCGGTGTCGGCGCTCAGCACGGGCGTCTGCGTGTCCGCGACCTGGCCTGCCACCCGGGTGGCGCGGCTGGGCCGCGCTTCCCGGGACTGGCCGCGCCCCGGCCGCCCGCCCTCGGGCAGCCCGCCCTCAGAGAGGCCGCCCTCGTACAGCAGGAAGATCGGCTCCAGGTTGGCCTGGGTGGCTTCCATCAGCTGGCGGCGGCCCCGCACCGGGCCGGGCATGACGTCCTCGTGCGGCAGCACGATCCGGGAGTCCTCCGGGGCCAGCCGCACCGCGCCGATCAGCCCGCGCTGCAGCACCTGCCCGCGGCCGGCCGTCCCGGTCAGCCGCTGCTCGTACACGTACAGGGCGGGCCCGTCCCCGGCGACCAGGATGCCGTCGCGCTGCCAGTCGCCCAGCAGGCGGGCGGCGTCGTGGTACTCCTCACCCGGCCGCCCCGGGTCCTGGCTGGGCAGGATCAGCCGGACCACGTTGTGCGGGTCCGCGTCGCGCAGCTGCTGGGCGGTGTCCTGGCCGATGACGTCGTACGGTGGAGAGGTGACCTCCGCGAGTCCGCTCACCCGTTCCGGGGCATAACGGACTCCACGGAATGGAGCGAGCTCGAGCCCGGCTGGCCCCGGCGACGCCTGTTCCCCGCCGGACGGAAGGATCTGCACATATGACAGAAGCACCATGGGGCGGCCAGGATTCCCGTCCGGCGGAAAATCCGCCGCCGGAGGACGGCATTCCCGGCGTTCCGGCCCCGCATGGTGACGTGTACACGTGGTACCAGCGGGGGCTGGAGTTGCTCGGCCGGGGCAGCCCGGCGGCCGCCGCCCAGCTCCTGGAACGGGCCGCCGAGGCCGAGCCGGGGTCCCGCAGCGTGCTGGAAGCGCTCGGCCGCGCCCAGTTCGACACCCGCCGGTACGCCGCCGCCGCCGCGACCTTCCGGCGGATCGTCGAGGCCAGCCCGAGTGACGACTACGCCCATTTCGGGCTGGGCCTGGCACTGGTCCGGACCGGGGACCCGCGGGGCGCCGCCGAGCACCTGGCGCTGGCCGCCGCGATGCGGCCCGAGCTGCGGCACTACACCGACGCGCTGCGGGGCGTGCGGGCCACCCTGAAGGCCCGGTCCGAGGCCTCCGGCGGGCCGCCCGCCGCCCCCGCATGACCGCACCGCGACCCAGCCAGCGGCCGGGGTGACCGGACCGGGCGGCCGTTAGTGCTAATTTGAAGGACTTTCCCCGGGATCAGGAACTGAGGACAGGCATGCCTGCTGAGGCCGCTGAGCGCGATCGTGACACCGGACTGGCCAGCTTCCTGCGTGGCAGCCCGGATCCGCTCGGCCAGGTCTACGACGTGGCCCTGCTGGACCTGGATGGCGTCGTCTACCTGGGTGACGCGGCCGTGCCCGGCGCCCCCCAGGCGCTGGCCAAGGCGGCCGACGCCGGGATGCGGCTGGCCTACGTGACCAACAACTCCTCGCGCACGCCGTCGGCGATCGCCGCGCAGATCGCCAGCTTCGGGGTGACCGCCACGGCCGGTGACGTGGTCACCTCGGCCCAGGCCGCCGCGACGCTGCTGGCCGGCCGGCTGGCGCCCGGTTCGGCCGTGCTCGTGGTGGGCGGGAACGGCCTGCGGGCCGCGGTCCGGGAACGGGGTTTCCGGCCGGTCACCACGGCGCTGGAGCGGCCCGCGGCGGTGGTGCAGGGCTTCGCTCCCGGCGTCGGCTACTCGCTGCTGTGCGAGGGCGCCCTGGCGGTCCAGGCCGGAGCCTGGTACGTGGCCTCGAACGCGGACGCGACGATGCCGACCGGCCGCGGCCGGCAGCCCGGCAACGGCGCGCTCTGCCAGGTGATCGTGGCGTCGACCGGGCAGCAGCCGGTGGTGGCGGGCAAGCCCGAGCCGCCGCTGCACGCCGAGGCGGTGGCCCGGACCGGCGCGCGGCATCCGCTGGTGGTCGGGGACCGGCTGGACACCGACATCGAGGGCGCGGTCCGGGCCGGGGCCCCGAGCCTGCTGGTGTTCACCGGCGTCACCCACCCGGAGGACGCGGTGCTGGCCGGGCCGGGCCAGCGGCCCACCTACCTGGCTGCTGACCTGGCCGGGCTGCTCGCCCCGCACCCGCCTATCGCCGCCGGGCACGGCGCCTTCCGCTGCGGAGGGTGGACTGCACGCCGTCCGGACGGGGAATCCCCGCTGGCCCTGGAGGGTTCCGGCGACCCCACCGACGGGCTGCGCGCACTGTGCGCCGCGGCCTGGTCCGCCGGCCGCATCACCCCGGAGATGATCCGGCCCGCGCTAGCTGCCCTGCCAGGGTGATACGAGGCATCCACCCACAGGGGGATGCGGGCCGGCCCTGCGGGCGATGCGCGGACCCCGCCGCGCCCGGAAGACTGTCCTTGCGCGGAAGGCGGGCACCCGGCCCGGGGGGCGCGAACCGGAAAGGACAACTCAATGATCGAGGCGCGAAGCCTCACGAAACGCTACGGGGACAAGGTCGCGGTGGACGACCTGTCATTCAGCGTGGAGCCAGGCAAGATCACCGGCTTCCTCGGCCCGAACGGGGCGGGCAAGACCACCACCATGCGGCTCATTCTCGGACTCGACCGCCCGACCAAGGGCACCGTCACCGTGGACGGCAAGGACTTCCGCCAGCTGGCCCAGCCGATGCGGGAGGTGGGCGCGCTGCTGGACGCCAAGGCCGTGCACGGCGGCCGCAGCGCCTACAACCACCTGCTCTGCCTGGCCCAGACCAACAACCTGCCCGCCCGCCGCGTCGGCGAGGTGCTCGAGCTGGTCGGCCTGACCGAGGTCGCGAAGAAGCGGTCGAAGGGATTCTCCCTCGGCATGGGCCAGCGCCTCGGCATCGCCGGCGCGCTGCTCGGCGACCCATCCATCCTCATGTTCGACGAGCCGGTCAACGGGCTGGACCCCGAGGGCATCCTGTGGATCAGGAACCTGATGAAGGCGCTCGCCGCCGAGGGCCGCACCGTGTTCGTCTCCAGCCACCTCATGTCGGAGATGGAGAACACGGCGGATCACCTGCTCGTCATCGGCCGGGGGCGGCTCATCGCCGACTGCACCGTGGCCGAGTTCATCGCCCGTAACTCGGTGCAGACGGTCCGGGTCCGCACGCCCCAGGCCGACGCGCTGCGCAGCGCGGTCGCACTGGCCGGCGGCCACGTCGCCGCCGCCGCGGACGGCTCGTTCGTGGTCCAGGGCCTGGCCCCGGACCAGATCGGGGACCTGGCCTTCGAGCGCGGCATCCGGCTGCACGAGCTGGCCCAGGCGCACGCATCGCTGGAGCAGGCGTTCATGGAGCTCACCGCGTCCAGCGTGGAGTTCCACGCTCACGCCGACATCGACGGATCCGGGACCGGCGCGGGCGGCCCCGGGACCGGCGGCCCTGCCCAGCCGGTAACCACAGGAGAGGTGCTCTGACATGGCCACCACGACTCAGCTGCCGGGCAGTTCCGCGTCGGCCCTGCGGTCCGCGCCGTCCGGCCGGGCCGGGTTCATCGGCGCGCTCCGCTCGGAGTTCACCAAGATCCGTTCGGTCCGGTCTACCTACTGGACACTCATCGCCCTGGTCGTCGTGACGATCGGGATCGGCGCGCTGGCCTGCGTGGGAGCGGTCTCCCGCGGGAGCGACGTCCGCGGGCCGGGCTTCGACGCGACCCAGCGCAGCCTGGCCGGCCTGATCCTGGGCCAGCTGATCATCACGGTGCTCGGGGCACTGACCGTGACCTCCGAGTACTCCACCGGGATGATCCGCACCTCGTTGACCGTGCAGCCGCGCCGGGGCACCCTGCTGGCGGCCAAGGGCGTGGTCTTCACCCTGGTCAGCCTGGTCACCGGGCTGGTCGCGTCGTTCGTGTCGTTCTTCATCGGCCAGGCCATCCTGTCCACCAAGCACCTGGACGTCGCCCTCGGCGACCCCAACGTGCTGCGCGCGGTCATCGGCGGCGGCCTGTTCCTGGCCGTCTGCGGGATGCTGGCCTTCGGCCTCGGCACGCTGCTGCGGCACACCGCGGGGGCGATCACGGCGTCGATCGGGCTGCTGTTCGTGCTGTTCGTGCTGATCAACTTCCTGCCGTCGAGCTGGCAGAACCACGTGGACAAGTGGATCCCGTTCAACGCGGGCAGCCAGATCTGGGCCACGATCGCCCCCCAGGGCAATCCGCCCATGTTCTCGCCCTGGACCGGGTTCGCGGTGTTCACCGGCTACGCGGTGATCGCCATCATCGCGGGAGCCTTCGTCTTCCTGAAGCGGGACGCGTAGGACCGCGCGTCCCGAGGACACTCGCCTGGCGGCCCGGGGCTGCCGCCAGGCGTGTGTTCCTTTTTCGCGGGTCCTCCACAGCGGGCCGCAGCCCCGGCCGCCTGGGTGCGGGCGTCCAGGTTGTCGGCCTTCCCATGTCACAAACGGCCGGGCTGTCCCGTCTCAGCTTTCAGAGACAGACTCTGGAATCTGGGAGGTGATGGTCATGCGGGGGCGTTCGTGGCAGGCGCGACCGGGGCGGTGGGGCGGCGCTCACCCCTGATGAGCGCGTCAGCCTGGTCACGCTGATTCACACGATGGCACCGCCGGGAATCCATGACGTCACCTGCCCTGCCGGGAAGGTGACCGGCTTCCCGCCCGCTGCTGCCGCTCCCTCGGTCGGCTGACCGTCGGCGCTGGGCCGCTCCCGGCCGCGAAGCGGCGGCCGGCGTTGCGAGCGGCTGAGTCGCGGCACCTTTTCCCCATTCCCTGATCTTCCGCACGTGGCATTGCCGCCGCGAGCGTGGACACGTATGCCCTGACAAGGAGACGGCATGAGCACTACACAGCACCCATCCGGGGGTGCCGCAGGGGGCGGCGCGGTCGCCGGCCCTGTCCAGCGCCATCTCGGCCTGGCCCTGGCGGTCATCGCCACCGCACAGCTCATGGTCGTGCTGGACTCGACGATCGTGAACGTTGCGCTGCCCGACATCCAGCGGGCACTCGGATTCTCCGGCACCGGCCTGGAGTGGGTCGTCAACGCCTACGCGCTGACCTTCGGCGGCCTGCTCCTGCTCGGCGGCCGGGCCGGCGACATCCTCGGCCGGCGGCGGGTATTCATCGCCGGGATCATCCTGTTCTCGGTGGCCTCACTACTCGGCGGCTTCGCGACGACGCAAGCGTGGCTGCTGGCGGCCCGCGCGGTCCAGGGGGTCGGCGGCGCGATCATCGCCCCGACGGCGCTGTCCCTGGTCACCACCACGTTCCCGGAGGGCCCGCCGCGCAACCGCGCGATGGGCGTCTACGCCGCGATGAGCATCGGCGGCGCCGCGGTCGGCCTGATGGCCGGCGGCCTGCTGACCACCTACCTGTCCTGGCGCTGGGTGCTGTTCGTCAATGTCCCCATCGGGATCGCGGTCGCCCTCACCGCGCCGCGGGCACTCGCCGAGTCGCCGCGGCGGCGCGGCCGGTTCGACCTGCCCGGCGCGATCACCAGCACGCTCGGCCTGGTGGCGCTGGTCTACGGCCTGACCAGCGCGGCGACGAGCCAGAATGGCGTCTCGCACTGGGGCGACACCAAGGTCATTGTCGCGCTGACAGCTTCGGTGGTGCTGCTCGCGGCCTTTGTCGTCATCGAGGCGCGCAGCGAGCAGGCGCTGATGCCGCTGCGGATCTTCCGCAACCGGGACCGGTCGGCGGCCAACCTGATCCTGCTGTGCGTCGGCACCGCGATGTTCGGGATGTTCTTCTTCCTGACCATCTTCGTGCAGACCGTCTGGGGGTACAGCGCGCTGAAGACGGGGATCGCCTACTTGCCGATGGTGGCGGTCATCATGGTGATGGCCGGGGCGAGCGCCCAGCTGGTGCCCCGGATCGGGGCCCGGCCGCTGCTGCTGGCCGGGTCGGCGATCAGCGCGGGCGGGATGTTCTGGCTGTCGCGGATCAACGAGCACAGCACCTACGCTGGCGGCCTGCTCGGCCCGGTGCTGCTCGCCGCGGCCGGCCTGGGCATGCTGTTCATGCCGCTGACCCTGGTCGCCCTGTCCCGGGTCAGCGACCGGGATGCCGGCCTGGCGGCCAGCCTGCCGAACGTCGGCCAGCAGGTCGGCGGCTCCATCGGGCTGGCCCTGCTGGGCACCGTGGCCTGGACCGTCGTGGCCAACACGGCCCACCGGTCGGCGGCCGCCGCCGCGACCGCCGCAAAGGCGGGCCACCCGCCGGCCGGCACCGCCGTGCAGGTGAAGGCAGCGATCTACGACCATGCGCTGTCGGTCGGTTTCGCCCGCGGGTTCGAGGTATCGGCGGGGATCATGCTCATCGCCCTGATCGTGACGATCGCCGCGATCCGGGTCAAGCGCACGGACCTGGCCGGGGCCCAGTCCACGCTGAACAGCCCGGCCGGGAACGACGTGAACGCTGAGATGGCGGAGGCCGGGTAACCACCGAGCCCGGCCCGGCTTGATCCGGGCCGGGCATCCGGCCAGCAGCCGGCCGGGACCCGCGACGTCCCCGCGGCCCCTCCGGCACAGGCGCGAAGGTCAGAAGGCAGTGTCGCGGAGGTATGCGTGCGCGAGCTGGTGCAGGCGGGCCTGGGCGAAGCTCCGCCCGTGGCCTGGATGGACGACCGACACGTCCAACCGGCGAGATATTCCATGCTGCGCCGGTAAGGATCAGCATCGATTCGGGCAGATTGTCGATGAGGTAGCCGTCTAGACGACGTCGCCCGGATACAGCGGTGATGCCGTTCACCGCCGGAGAACTTGCCGGGACCCTTGTGCCGCTCGCGCCGCCCCCTTCTGCTGAGGTCATCATGGGCGCCTGCCCCCGGGCACCTGCATGATCGCCCTCATCGACGCCTGCAACCGCGCGAACGTCATCGTCCCGGCAGCCCGCCGGCGGCTACCCGCCCGGCGAGCTCGCCTAACCAGCAGCAGGGGCGGACCGCTCACGACTCGGGCTGGCAGTGCGGGCACCAGAACGTGAGCCGCGCCTCGGGGTCGGCCTCCTGGCCGGGGGCCTGGTCGGCCCGGAGGAGGAGGGTGCCGCAGCGGCGGCATCGGCGCCCGGCCCGCCCGTACACCCAGTGCTCCTCGCCGCGGGCCCGCGATCCGGTCGTGATGTGCCCGATCCGGTCCTTGTTCGCGTCCAGCAGCCGGTGGGCCAGCCGCACCATCCCGGCCGGGTCCCCGATCTCGCCGACCGGCCGCCACGGGTGAACGCCGCGCAGGAACAGCAGCTCGCACTTGTACACGTTGCCGATACCGGCCAGGTTGCCCTGGTCCAGCAGCGCTTCGGCCGCCGGGCGCTCCGGCTGGGCCAGCAGGCGGCGTACCGCCTCCTCCGCCTGGCCGGCGTCCCAGTCCGGGCCGAGGAGATCCGGGCCGAGGTGGCCGACCACGTCAGCTTCCCTCGCGGTGGGCAGCACCTCGACCACCCCGAGCTGATAGCCGACAGCCTGCCACGTGTCGTTGGCGAGAATCAGGCGGGCCCGGTGGCCCTGGGACAGCCGGGCCGCGGCCGGGCGTACCCGCCACGCACCCTCCATCTTCAGGTGGGTGTGCACGGTGACGCCGCCCTCGACCCGGGTGAGCAGGTGCTTGCCCCGGGACAGCGACTCCGTGACCTGGCGTCCGGTCAGGTCGGTGGTCGCGTACCGCGGCACCCGGAAGTCACTGCGGGTCAGCACCCGCCCGGCCAGCGCCTCGCGGAGCCGCTTCGCCGCGTGCCAGACCGTGTCCCCCTCGGGCACGGCTCAGCCCCGCCCGCCGTCGCGCACGCCGGTGCCGCGCCGGGCCCGGAGGCCGGATACCGCCACGGCCCCAGTATGCCCGCGCCCGGCCAGCCTCCCGCACGTCTCCCAGGTAAGCCCCTCAGGCGCCGCTCCCTGCGCCGTCATGGGCATGTCATTCAGCGCCGGCCCAGTCCGGGGGCAGGCCGGCGGGTGCCGCCAGTCGTCCTGGCCGCCGGGCTCGGGGCAGGCGGCCGAGCCTGGCGATGGCAGAGGGGGAGCAGGGCGGGCGGGCTGCCGCCGGTCAGAGTAGCTTGCGCAGCCGGAGCAGGTCGCTGAGGCTGGCGTCCACTTTCACCCGGCCAGTCAGCCAGGAGCGGACAAAGCGTTTCGGATCGCCCGCCACCGCCAGCAGCTCGTCACTGGGGGCCGAGAACCGGACCTGCGCCGGCGGATCGCCCGGCCCGGCCTCGGTGACCGGGCCGGCGCCGTCCGGGCCGAGCTTCGTGGCGAAGGTGACGCCCAGGTCGGTGACCGTGCAGCTGAGTGAGCGGTCCGCCAGGACAGCGGACCGCTTCTGCGGGTCAACATCGGAGAGACGGCCCGCCAGTGCTTCCAGCGCCGTCCGGCACTCCTCAGCAGTCGCCACGTCGCCTCCCTTCCCGGAGAGTGTCCATTGTGCAACTCCCTGCCCGTTGATGCCGCCATGGGCGTGGCGGCAGCCGTTGATGGCGCCTCCGGCCGCTTCCGGACGGTAGCGTTTCGTCCGGGACCCCCCGCAGCCCGCAACCCGGCCGAGGAGCGCGACGTGACGCAGAACGATCCGGTGGCACCCGGCGCGATCGCCCCCGGAACTACCCCCGAGAGCGTCGTGATCACCGGTGACCCACGGGTGGATCAGGCCCTGGGCCGGCTCGGCGAGCTGGCCGACCTGCCGCTGCCCGAGCACGCGGCGGTCTTCGGGCACATTCACGCGGAGCTGACCGGGGCGCTGGGTACGCTTGAGTCAGGAAACGACCAGTTTCCGCGCGCGCCCATCGCGTCCGCCCAGATCCCGCCCGCAGCGGCTGCTCATGGAACTCCCGCGACCCCGGACAGCTGAACGGCGAGGCAGCCACTGCATGAGTACCCGGAGACGTCTCGACGCCGAACTGGTGCGCCGTGGGCTGGCCCGGTCCCGCGAGCACGCTGCAGAACTGGTCACCGCCGGGCGCGTGGTGGTGGCGGGCCAGTCCGCGGGCAAGACCGCGACGCAGGTCACCGCCGATGACCCGATCGCGGTCCAGGACAGCGGCGCCGGCCCTGAGTACGCGTCCCGGGGCGGGCGCAAACTGGCCGGCGCGCTGGCGGCCTTCCCTGGCCTGCCCGTAGCGGGCCGCCGCTGCCTGGACGCCGGCGCGTCCACCGGCGGCTTCACCGACGTGCTGCTGCGCGCGGGCGCGGGGCAGGTGGTCGCGGTGGACGTGGGCTACGGCCAGCTCGCCTGGGCGCTGCGCAGCGACGACCGGGTCACCGTGCTCGACCGGGTCAACGTGCGCCACCTGGAGCCGGAGCAGGTGGCCCCCCCACCATCCCTGGTCACCGCGGACCTCTCCTTCATCTCGCTCAGCCTCGTGCTGCCCGCCCTGGTCCGCTGCGCGGCCGCGGACGCCGACTTCCTGCTCCTGGTGAAGCCCCAGTTCGAGGTGGGCAAGGGGCACGTCGGCCCGGGCGGCGTAGTGCGCGACCCGGGCCTGCGGGCCGCGGCCGTCACCGCGGTGGCCACGGCCGCGGCGGGCAGCGGCCTGGGCGTGGCGGGGGTCACCGCCAGCCCGCTGCCCGGCCCGGCCGGGAACGTGGAGTACTTCCTCTGGCTGCGCCGCGGCGCGGGGCCGCTGGACGCGGCCACGCTCGCGCGGGTCATTGCGGAAGGACCACAGTGAACCCTCACCGGACGGTGCTCGTCACCGTGCACACGGGCCGCAGCGCGGCGGTGACCAGCGCCCGGCTCGTGGTGGAGATGCTGCTCTCCGCCGGGATAACGGTGCGCGTCGTGGACACCGAGGCTGGTGAGCTCCACTGCCCGGGGGCCGAGGTGGTCCCGCCTACCCCCGACGCGGCGCGCGGCGCCGAGGTGGTCCTCGTCCTCGGCGGGGACGGGACGCTGCTGCGGGTGGCCGAGATGACCCGGCCGGCCGGGGTGCCGCTGCTGGGAGTGAACCTCGGGCACGTCGGGTTCCTCGCCGAGGCCGAGTACGACGACCTGCCCGACGTGATCGACCGGGTGATCACCCGCCGGTACACCGTGGAGCAGCGCATGACGGTTGACGTGACCGTCCGGCAGAACAGCACGGTCATCGCCCGCACGTGGGCGCTGAACGAGGCCAGCGTGGAGAAGGTCGCGCGGGAACGGATGATCGAGGTGATCACCGAGATCGACGGGCGGCCGCTGTCCCGGTGGGGATGCGACGGCGTGGTCTGCGCCACGCCGACGGGGTCCACCGCGTACGCGTTCTCCGCGGGCGGCCCGGTCGTGTGGCCGGAGGTCGAGGCGCTGCTCATGGTGCCGATCAGCGCGCACGCCCTGTTCGCCGGCCCGCTGGTGATCTCGCCCAGTTCCCTGCTCGCGGTCGAGGTGCTCGGCGGGCCCGCCGTCGGCCAGTCGTTCGCGGGCGTGCTGTGGTGCGACGGGCGCCGCCGGGTGGACCTGCCGGCCGGCGCGCGGATCGAGGTCCGCCGGGGCGCCACCCCCGTGCTGCTGGCCCGGCTGCGCGGCGGGGACGACGCCGCGGCGGGCGGCGCGCCGTTCACTGACCGGCTGGTCGCGAAGTTCGGCCTGCCCGTCGCCGGCTGGCGGGGGCGCCCGGGCGCCCGCCACATTGAACAGGAGCCACGCGCTCATGCTTGAAGAAGTACGCATCAACGCGCTCGGCGTGATCGAGGACGCCGTGCTGGAGCTGTCCCCGGGATTCACTGTGGTCACCGGGGAGACCGGGGCGGGCAAGACCATGGTCGTGACTGGCCTGGGCCTGATGTTCGGCGGCCGGGCCGACCCGGCCCGGGTCAGGCCCGGATCTGACCGGGCCACGGTCGAGGGTCGGCTGCGCATCGACCCGGCCGGCCGGGTGGCCGGGCAGGTCACCGAGGCGGGCGGCGAGCTCGACGACGACGGGGCCACGCTGATCGTCAGCCGCTCGGTGTCCGCGGAGGGGCGCTCACGCGCCTACGCCGGCGGCCACTCCGTCCCCGTCTCACTGCTCACCTACCTCGCCGATGACCTGGTCGCGGTGCACGGGCAGGCCGACCAGCAGCAGCTGCTGCGCCCAGCCCGGCAGCGGGAGTCGCTGGACCGCTTCGCCGGGCCGGCGCTGGCTGCCGTCGCCGCCGACTACCACCGGGCCTACCAGCGGCACCGCGACGTCCGCGGCGAGCTGGAGGAACTGACCGGGCTGGCGCGCGAGCGCGCCCAGGAGGGCGAGGACCTGCGCCGCGGGCTGGCCGAGATCGAGCGGCTGGAGCCGGTCGCGGGGGAGGACGTGGAACTGCGGGCCGAAGAGGAGCGGCTGGCCAACGCGGACGAGCTGCACACCGCGGCCAGCGCGGCCCACGACGCGCTGCTCGGCGATCCGTCCAGCGGGTCCTACGACCTGCCCGATGCGGTCAGCCTGCTGGCCACCGCGACCCAGGCGCTGGAAGCCGCCGCCGGCCACGACGCGGTGCTGGGCGGGCTGGCGGGCCGGGTGTCCGAGGCGGCCTACCTGGTCTCCGACATCGGCGGGGAGCTGGCCTCGTACGTGGAGTCGGTGGAGGCGGACCCGGCCCGGCTGGCCGCCGTGCAGCAGCGGCGCGCAGACCTGACCCGGCTGATCCGCAGCTACGGCGCCGGCGGCACCCCCGCGGACGGCGGCGGCGGGGACGTGGCGGCCGTGCTGGACTGGGCCACGCAGGCAGCTGGCCGGCTGGGGGAGCTGGATGGTGACGACGACCGGATCGCCGGCCTGGCCGCGGAAGCCGAGCGGCTCGGCGCGGCCGTCGCCGAGCTGGCCGCGCAGCTCACCACGCTGCGCAAAGAGGCCGCCGCGCGCTTCGCCACGGAGGTGACGGGTGAGCTCGCCGCCCTGGCCATGCCGCACGCGTCGCTGACCGTGGCGGTCACGCCACAGGAGGAATTCGGGCCGCACGGGGCGGACGAGGTGGAGATCCGGCTGGCCGCGCACCCGGGAGCGCCGGCGCTGCCGCTGGCCAAGGGCGCATCGGGCGGTGAGCTGTCCCGGGTCATGCTCGCGATCGAGGTGGTGTTCGCCGGTGCCGACCCCGTGCCCACCTTCGTGTTCGACGAGGTCGACGCGGGCGTGGGCGGCAAGGCCGCGGTGGAGATCGGGCGGCGGCTGGCCCGCCTGGCCCGGCTGGCCCAGGTCATTGTCGTCACCCACCTGCCCCAGGTCGCCGCGTTCGCGGACACCCACCTGGTGGTGGAGAAGGCGGGCGACGGCAGTGTGACCCGCAGCGGGGTGACCCGGCTCGACGACTCCGGGCGGGTCACCGAGCTGTCCCGGATGCTGGCCGGCCTCGAGGACTCCGAGTACGGCCGCGCGCACGCGGGCGAGCTGCTCACGGCCGCCGCCGCGGAACGGGCGGCGGCCGCTGAGCACCAGGCTGGCTGAGCGCCCGCCTCGCTGGGCATCCGGCTGGCCGGGGACCAGGCTGGCCGCCACCGGGCGGCTACCACCGGTCTGGCTGCGCCGGGCTGGGCTGAACGGGGGCTGAACGCGAGCTGAGCGTCCTGGGCGGGCCCGCTGGACCGGAGCGTCCGGTGATGCGGTGTGTGGCCTCGTCCGGTCGGCCGGTCTGGCAGGATGGACTGCGATGGCCCCGTTCCTGAAACTCCCGATAAGGCACCGGAGCAGGCCAGAAGACCTGCCGGGTGTAATCGGGCCTGCCCGGCTGGACCGCCGGACCAAGAACCTCACCAAGCGCCTGCGGATGGGCGAGATCGCCATCATCGACCACGCCGACCTGGACCGGCTCGGTGCCGAGGCGCTGCTGCGGCAGCAGGTCGCGGCGGTGGTGAACGTCGCACCCAGCATCAGCGGCCGGTACCCGAACGCCGGCCCTCAGCTGCTGGTGGAGGCCGGGGTCCCGCTGGTGGACGACGTCGGCCCCGACGTATTCACCAAGGTCAGCGAGGGCACCCTGGTCCGGTTGCAGGGCGACACGGTGTACATCGGCGACGAGGTCGTCGCCAAGGGACGGGTGCAGACGGCTGAGACGGTGGCCGAGGCGATGACCGCGGCCAAGGAGGGCATCGCGGCCCAGCTCCAGGACTTCGTGACCAACACGCTGGAGTACGTGAAAGGCGGCGAGGGCGGCCTGCTGGTCGACGGCATCGCCACTCCCGAGCTGCGGACCAAGATCGAAGGACGGCACGTGCTGGTCGTGGTGCGCGGCAACCGCTTCCGCGAGGACCTCGCGGTGCTGCGGCCCTACATCCGCGAGTTCAAGCCCGTCATGGTCGGCGTGGATGGCGGGGCCGACGCGCTGCTGGAGGCGGGGTACCTGCCGGACCTCATCGTCGGGGACATGGACTCGGTCACCGACGAGGGACTGCACTGCGGGGCCGAGCTGGTGGTGCACGCCTACCCGAACGACGGCCGGGCCCCCGGCCAGGAGCGGGTCGAGCGCCTGGGGCTGCCCTCGGTGGTCTGCGCCGCCGGCGGCACCAGCGAGGATGTCGCCCTGCTGATGGCGGACGCCAAGGGCGCCACCCTGATCGTCGCCGTCGGCACGCACAACACCCTGGATGAGTTCCTGGACAAGGGCCGCGCCGGGTACGCGAGCACCTGGCTGACCAGGCTCCGGGTCGGCAGCAAGCTGGTGGATGCCAAGGGCGTCAGCCGGCTCTACCGCCAGCGCATCTCCGGCTGGGCCCTGATGGTGCTGGTGCTGGCGGCCTGCACCACGATCCTGGTGGTCATGCTCGCGTCCCCCGCGGGCCAGATCTTCTTCACGTACCTCGGCACCCAGTGGGACGGCGTGAAGTACTGGCTCACCGGATTGTTCTAGGCCAGCCTCCCGTGATCGATTTCCGCTACCACCTCGTGTCCATCGTGGCCGTCTTCCTCGCACTCGCGATCGGGATCGTGGTCGGGTCCACCGCGCTGAAACCGGCCGTGCTCACCGGGCTGCAGACCACCGCGAACGCGGAGAAGAAGCGGATCGACGCCCTGTACGCGCAGAACAACCTGAATAGGCAGCAGATCGTTGCGGACCAGGCCTACGCCCAGGCGGGCGAGCACCAGGCGCTGAACGGCCTGCTGGACGGGCAGCGGGTAGTCCTGGTCACCGCGCCCGGCTTCCTGGGCGGGATGGTCACGGGGATCACGTCGGCGCTCACCCAGGCGGGTGCGACCGTGAGCGGTCAGGTGCAGTTGCAGAGCCAGTTCTTCGCGACCGGGACCCAGTCGGACCTGGACACCCGCAACCGGCAGCTGACCCCGGCCGGGGTCACCCTGCGCGCGGGGACGGAGCAGGCCCAGGCCGCTGAGCTGATCGCCAGCGCGATCTTGACCAAGGACGGGCCGACCGATCCGCCGGCCGGACTGGCCGACGCGGCCGGCAAATCGATCCTCAGCGGCTATGCGGCTGGAGGTTTCCTGAGTACCAGCGGGAACCCGGCCGCCCGTGCCACCCTGGCTGTCGTGATAATCCCGGGCACCCCGCCCGCGGCCGGCGCCGCCAGTAGTGCGAGCCAGATCCTCGTGTCCGTGGCCCAGCAGCTGAACCTGGCCGGCAACGCCACCGTGATGGCCGGGCCGCTCACGGGCTCCGGGGCGGGGAGCGCCATCGACGTGCTCCGGTCGGAGGGGCGGTCGGACCACTTCAGCAGCGTGGACGATGCGGACTACACGGTCGGGCAGATCGTCGTGGCCCAGGCCCTGTACGAGCAGATGACCGCGGGCCGCACCGGCAACTACGGGGCGCTGAACAACCCGCCCTCGGCCGTCCCGAGCCCGGCCCCCACGGCCTCGCCGTCCACGACAGCCTCGTCCACCGCGAAGCAGTCTGCGGGCCCCAAGCACGCCAGCGGGCGGTCCGCCACCCCGGGCACCAACGCGTCGGCGAGCGCCCGGTGAGCCAGCGAGCCGGTGCCCGGCGTACCGGCGGGGCCCTGGCCGGCGCCGCGCTCGCGGCCGGTGCCGCCCGCGGCGTGTACGCGCTGCTCCGGGCGCGCCCGCCGGGCGGCCCGGGGACCTGGACCCGGACCAATCATCGGGGCGATGCCATCACCCTCCTGGAAGGACCCGCGGCCGGCGCCGGCGCCGCGCTGGCGGCCGCCCTCACCCCGGGCCTGCCTGGCCGTGCCCGGGCCGCGCTGGTGACCGCCGCGGCTGGCGCCGGGGGTTTCGGTGGCTACGACGACCTGGCGGGCAGCGGGGGCCGGCGGGGATTCCGCGGTCACCTGGGCGCCCTGGCCCACGGCGAGGTGACCACCGGGGTGGTCAAGCTCGGCGGCATCGGCGCGACCGGGCTGGCCGCGAGTACGCTGCTGGGCGGCGGTGCGCTGGACGTGACGGTGAACGCGGGGCTGATCGCTGGCGGAGCCAACCTGCTGAACCTGTTCGATCTGCGGCCCGGGCGCGCGATCAAGGTCGCGGCCCTGGCGGGCGGGCTGCTCGCCGCCACCGCCCGGCCGGGGGCCGCCGGGGGCCGGCTGCCCGGTGCCACGCTGGCCGGGATCCCGCTGGGTGCGGCACTCGCCCTCGCTGACGAGGATCTCGGTGAGCGGGCCATGCTCGGCGACGCCGGGGCCAACGCCCTCGGGGCCGTGCTCGGTGCCGCCGCGGCGGCAAGCTTGCCGCGGCCCGGCCGGGTCGCCGTGCTGGCCGGGATCGTCGCGCTGACCGCGGCCAGCGAGAAGGTCAGCTTCACGAAGGTCATCCAGCGGACCCCGCCGCTGCGCTGGCTGGACATGCTCGGCCGCCTGCGGCCTCGCGGCCGGCTCGACCAGCGGGCCGCCCGGATCATCCGGGCGCGGGCCACACGGGCCCGGACACTGATCAGCCCGCCGCCCCGAGGACGACTGCCAGCCCCCCGTGACCGGGGCGCAGGAAACGGCGGCCGAGGCCGGCCGGGCGCAAGACACAGGCAGCGTGCCCGGGGCAGGAGGCGGGATCGGCCGGGCCGCGGTCCTCATCGGCGCGATCACGATTGTGTCGAACCTCGTGGGCTTCGGCCGGCAGCTGGTCTTCGCGCATACCGTGTCCGCGACCTGCCTGGGCACCGCGTACGCGACCGCGAACCAGGTCCCGAACATCATCTACGACGTTGTCCTGGGCGGTGCGCTAACCAGCGTCCTGATCCCGGTGCTGGCCGGCCCGGCGGCCCGGCGGCTGGGCCAGGCCCCCGACTCCCGCGCCGGCGTGGCCGCCAGCAGCAGCGCAGCCCGCGGCGTCCTCGCCGGCGGCACGGCAGCAGCGGACAGCGCCGAAGGGCAGGCCAGCCAGATCGCGTCCGCAGCGCTGTCCTGGACGGTCCTGGTGCTCACCCCGGTGAGCGTGGCCGTCGCCGTGGCGGCGGCCCCCCTGGCCACGCTGCTGCTCGCGGGCGCACCGCGGTGCGCGCACGCGGCCATCGTCGCGGTCAGCACCCGGATGCTGGTGGTGTTCGCCCCGCAGATCCTCCTGTACGGGCTGGCCGTGGTGCTGTACGGGATCCTGCAGGCGCACCGGCGGTTCACCGCCCCCGCCATCGCCCCGGTGCTGTCCAGCCTGGTGGTCATCTCCGCCTATCTCGCGTTCCTCCCGCTCAGCCAGGGGTACGGACGGCTGGCCACGCTGCCCCGGCCGGCCGAGCTGACGCTGTCCGTGGGCACCACGGCGGGGGTAGCCGCGCTGGCTCTCACCGCCATGATCCCGGCGCTGCGGCTGCGGCTCCGGTTGCGGCCCACGCTGCGTTTCCCGGCCGGCGTGGCCCCGCGGATCCGCGGCCTGGCCGCAGTCGGGCTGATCGCGCTGATCGCCCAGGACGCCTCGGTCGTCGCGGTGATGGTGCTCGCCAACGGCCAGGTGGGGCAGGGCGCGCTGGTCCTCTACAACTTCGGCTGGCAGATGTTCTTCGTCCCGTACGCGGTGCTCGCCGTGCCTATCGCCACCACCGCGTTCCCGGCCCTGGCCGCCGCCGAGGGTGCCCGCTTCGATGAGATGGCGGCCGCCTCGACCCGCGCCGTCATCCTGGTGTCCTGGCTGGGCGCGGCGCTGCTGGCCGGCGCGGCGATCCCTGGTTCCCGGCTGTTCACGCACCACCCCGAGGATGCCCGCCAGCTGGCCTACACGTTCGCGGCGTTCGCGCCCGGCCTGATCGGCTACGCCCTGTCCACCCACCTGTCCCGGGTGCTGTTCGCCGACGCCCGGACGCGGGTGGCGGCCGCGGCCCTGGTCGCCGGCTGGCTGCTGGTGATTGTCTCGGACGTGGTCGCGGTGGCGCTGGTGCCGGACCGGTGGGTGGTGCCCGTCCTGGGCCTCGGCAACACGATCGGGCTGACCGTGAGCGGCCTCGCGCTGCTCGGCGCGGTCGGCCGGGCGCGGGGACGGGCCGCGCTGCGCGGCACAGCCCGCGCGGCCCTGGCCGGCCTGGCCGGGGCGGTGGCCGGAGCCGCCGCCGGCGTGGCCCTGTCCTCCGCCGTGCCGGCCCGCGGTTTCCTCCCCAGCGCCGGGCTCACGCTCCTGGCCTGCGGGTGCGTGACGCTGGTATTCGGGGGAGCGGCGCTGGCCCTGGACGGGGGAAACCTGCGCGCGGTGCTGGCCCGCGGCCGGGACATGCTGCCGGGCTTCCGGCTGGCCGGACGGAAACCGCCGTCGTGAGCGGGCCGGTGACCGTGCCCGGGAGCGGGGGCCCGGGCGGGCTGAGCGTCAGCTACCTGCTCGCCACGGCGGCTGGGGGGACCGGGCGGCACGTGGCCATGCTGGCGGCGGGGTGCGCCGCCCGGGGCGCCACCGTCCACGTGTACGGCCCGGCCGCCACCGGAGCATGGCTGGCCCGTGACGAGGGTCCGGTGCCACCCGGTGGCGCGGCGGATCCCGCGTCCCCCGGAGCGGCCGCCCCCGGGGCCGGGCCCCCCGCCCGCCCGAAAGCTCTCCGCCCGGCATCCCCCAGCGCAGGGGCGCCCGCCACCACCGGCTCCGCCACGGCGCGCGCAGGCTGGGACTTCAGTGCGGTGGATGTCGCCGCCCGGCCCCGTCCTGGCCGGGACGGGGCCGCCGTGCTGCGCCTCCGGCGCTTGCTGGCCCGCGACACCCCCGGCGTGCTGCACGCGCACGGGCTCCGGGCGGGCGCGCTGGCCGCCCTGGCCCTGGCCATGCCGGGCCCCCCGAACGCCGCGCTGGTGGTCACCGTGCACAACGCCCCGCCCGCCGGCGGCCCGGCCGCCGCCGTGTACGCCGCACTGGAGCTGATCGTCGCCCGCGGGGCGGACGCCGTCCTCACCGTGTCCGCCGATCTGGATGACCGGATGCGCCGCCGCGGGGCCCGGCTGGCCGGGCGGGCGATCGTCGCCGCCCCGGCCGCGGCGCAGGCGTCCCCCGCCGAGATATCGGCCCTGCGCCGTGAGTTCCTGGGCCGCGAGCGGGCGGGCGGGGCGTCCAGGGACCCGGAGATCGTGCTGGGGGTGGGCCGGCTGGCCGCCCAGAAGGATTTCGGCACGCTGATCCGTGCCGCGGCCCGGTGGCAGCGGCGCGCGGAGGCTCCGCTGCTCCTGATCGCGGGCGAAGGACCCCTGGAAGCAGAACTCCGCCGCCAGGCCGGGACGGCCGGGGTGGCGGTCCGGTTCCTCGGCCCGCGCCGCGACGTGCCCGCCCTGCTGGCCGCGGCCGACGTGGTGGTAGTGCCGAGCGCCTGGGAAGGCCAGCCGCTCATCGTGCAGGAGGCGCTGCGTGCGGGCCTGCCGCTCGTGGCCACCAGGGTCGGCGGGATCCCCGAGCTGACTGGTGACGATGGCGCCTGGCTCGTTCCCCCGGGCGACCCGGAGGCGCTGGCCGCCGCGGTCACCCGCCTCCTGGACGAGCCGGATGACCGGCGGCGCCTCGCTGCGGCCGCGCGGACCCGGGCGGCCCGGCTGCCCACCGGGGCCGCCGCGGTGGACCAGGTGCTCAGCCTGTACCAGCGTGTCCGGTAGGCCGGGAATAGGGTGGCCGTAACTGTGCGCGGCGATATCCGGCGGTGATGCGGGCTCACGTTATACGTACCGTGATCAAATCGAGGCCTACTCAACAGTATGTATTTCATCAACTGCATTGTGCTATTCCGGTTGAAATGACCCGTAAGCGTATGCTCGTCTGTTTCCCTGGGTTTCGTCTGTTTCCTTACGGGCCCAGTGGGGGACGCGCGTGCAACCGCAGATCCGGCGGCTGAAATCACCTGGGCCAGTGCCCGGGAGTTCTGGGCTGCGCGGACAGCCGGACGGACTCCCGCGGCGGACCGGTGGCCGGGCGGCCCGCGACTTCCGTGCGGACGCCGCCCAGGACGCCGTGATCCTGTCCATCCAGGACCTCGCGGCCGCCCAGGAGGCGGTCGACCTGGCCCGCCAGGAGCGGGAGGACGAGCGCCGCACCCGGCAAGGGGCGGACGCCGGGGACCGCCCGGGCGCCCGGGGCTCAGCCGGCCGCGGGACACCGGGGCCAGGGACGCCTCCCGCGACGCCGCCCGGTCCTCCACCTGGGAGTACTCCGGACGAGACTCCGCCATCCGAGACCCCGGCATCCGAGTCTCCGCCGGCACCGGGTAAGCGCGCCGCCGACGGTGACCCGTCCCCGGGCGCCAGCGCCACTGGTGGGCCCGCCCGCGGCGGCTCCCGGCCTGGCGGCCCGCCGCGCCAGCCTTCGCCCCCGCCGCCCTGGGGCCGGGTCCTGCTCACGACCGTGCAACTGTGGGCGCGGCGCCGCCTGCATCTGCGGTGGCCGGCCCAGACCCGGTGGCGGGTGCTCACCGTGGTGGCCCTGGCCGCCGTGCTGTTCGTGGCGGGCGCGATCAGCATCGCGCTGACCCGGGGCCCCGCCCCGGCCGGCCATGCCCGCGGTGGTGCCCGGATGGCCGCGGCCGGCCGCGCGGCCGCGCCCGCGGCCATCCGGGCGGCCGCGGCGGCCCGCGCGGCCGCGGCCCGCTGGATCGGCGGCCAGGTTTCCGCCGGCGCCATCGTGTCCTGTGACCCGCAGATGTGCACGCTGCTGCAGGCCCAGGGGATCCCGGCGGCGCGGCTGCTCGCGCTCGGCGGCAGCACCCCCGACCCGCTGGGCAGCGACCTGATCGTGTCCACCGCGGCCGTGCGCAGCCAGTTCGGCGCCCGGCTCAGCGGCGTGTACGCGCCGGCCGTGCTGGCCAGCTTCGGGACGGGCAGCGCGCAGACCGCGGTCCGGGTGGTGGCGCCCGACGGGGCCGCAGCCTACCTGCGCAGCCTGCGGGCCGACGAGGCCGCGCGGGCTTCCGTGGGCCGCCAGCTGCTGCACAACCCCCGGCTGCACCCGTCCGCCACCGCCCGCCGGGCCCTGGCCGCCGGCCAGGTCGATTCCCGGCTGCTGACCGCGTTCGCCGCGCTGGCCACCATCCACCGGGTGGACGTGGTCGATTTTGCCGCGCCTGCCGCCGGGGCGAGCGCGGGCATGCCGGTGCGGGCCGCGGACATCGCGCCAGCCGGGCCGGGGACCCGGCGGACACCTAACACGATCGGCTCGCTGGCCAGCTTCCTGCGGGCCCAGCTGCCCCCCTACCGGGCCGCCCGCATCACTGTCGTCCGGCTGGCCAGCGGCCAGCCGGCGCTGCGCGTCGTGTTCGGCGCGCCCAGTCCCCTCGGCCTGCTCGGGAAGGGCTGACCGAGCCAGAACAGACCCCGTCACACATACACCATCAACGCTGGATGAAGATTCATCCTGGGAGTGGGAGTGCACGATGGTACGGAGTTCTCTGTGACCCGGGCGCGCGGGCGGTTCGCCGCCCGCACCGGGCTTCGCCGCGGTGCTGTCCAGGGCGGCCTTCGCCGTCGGCTTACCGGGCTGGCCCTGCTGGCCAGCGGGGCCCTGGTCGCGCTCACCGCGGCGGCCGGGCCAGCGGCCGCGGCTGCCACCCATGCCCCGGCGTCGTCGGGCTACGGCTGGGTCAGGCTCGCGCACCTGTCCCCGAACACCCCCCCGGTAGACGTCTACCTGTACAGCTACGGTAAGCCGAACGCGATGGTCGTGCTCAAGCACGTCGCCTACGGCACCGTCTCGCCCTACGAGCGGGTCCCCCACGGCGAGTACACGGTGGCCATGCGCGGGGTCGGCGCCTCGCCCTCTTCTACCCCTGTGCTGTCCAATAACCTGATGGTGCATCCCGGGCACGCGTACACGGTCGCCGGTGTCGGGCCGAACAAGGCGCTGCGGCTCCAGGTCCTCGACGACCGGCTGACCACGCCCAAGGGCAAGTCGCTGGTCCGGGTGATTCAGGCGTCGCTGAAGGAGCACCACGTCACGGTGACCGCCGGCAGCGCCACGCTGGCCCATAATCTGCCGTTCGCCGACATCACCAGCTACGGGACCAACGCACCCGGCACCTGGATGGTTCACGCCAAGGGCGGCAGCGAGGCGTGGTCGGGCCAGGTCAAACTGACCGCGGGCACGATCCACACCCTGGTCGTGCTGGATGCCTCCAGCGGCCTGGCGATCACCGACCTGACGGATGCCGCGGGCAGCGCGGTCATGCCCAGCGGCGGCGCGGCGACCGGCCTCGGCGGCACAGCCCCGGCGCCCGCGTCCTCATCGCTGCCCTGGCTGGCCGCGGTGGCTGCGGGCGCACTGCTGACCCTGGCGGGTGGCTACCGGCTCCGCCGGGTCAGGGCCGTGGCCCGGCACGCACGTTGAGGGAGGCGGGCCGCCCCGCACCCGCCAACCCGGCTGGCCGGCCCCGCCACGCGCACCGCGGGCCGTCGCCGCGGGACCGGTCCGCCCAGGGGTCGTCGTATGGGCCGCCGCGCCTCTCGCCTCCCGGCGGGCCGCCTCTGGGCGGCCCGCCGGCCAGGCGGCGCCGGCGGCGGCGGTTCGCGGCGGTCGTGGTGGCCTGCGGGCTGCTCGTGCTGGCGCTCGGCGTGGCCGGACTGGTCATGCTGACCGGCCACCGGGCGCGGGCCGCCGGCCGGGCGGCCGGTCCGCCCGTCCGGGCGCCGGCCGGATCGGCCGCGCCTGCCCCGGACTCGTCACCGGCCCGGGCAGCCCCGCCGCCGGTGTCCCTGACCATCCCGGCCATCGGCGTGCACACCAAGCTGACCAGGCTGGGCATCACCCGGCAGGGCACCCTCCAGGTGCCCACGTCCACGTCCGTGGCGGGCTGGTACACGGGCAGCCCGCGGCCGGGTGAGATCGGTTCTTCCGTGATCGCCGGGCACATCGACTCCTACCGCGGCCCGGGCATCTTCTACCGGCTCCGCGGCATGCGGGCCGGTGAGCGCATCTACGTCCGCCGCGCGAACGGCAGCCTGGCCGTGTTCAGCGTGTACGCGGTGCGCCAGTACCCCAAAGCCCATTTCCCCACCGGCAGGGTGTACGGCCCCGCACCGGACGCCGAGCTGCACCTCATCACCTGTGGCGGCACATTCGACTACGCCACCCACAATTATCTCAGCAACGTCGTCGTCTACAGCACCGAGATCCGCTGACCTGGGGGCCCTGCCCGCGGCGCGGGCTGGCGCCGCGGTTCCCCGCTGCTACCAGCCCCGGGCCCGCCACTCGCCGAGGTGCGGCCGCTCAGCGCCGAGCGTCGTGTCCTTCCCGTGCCCGGGGTACACCCACGTGGGGTCGGGCAGCGGGGCGAAAACCCGCTCCTCCAGGTCGTCGATCAGCTGGCCGAACCGTTTCGCGTCGCCCTGCGTGTTGCCCGGGCCGCCGGGGAACAGCGAATCCCCTGTGAACAGGTGCGGCCCGTCGGCCAGCTGCCCAGCCGCGTCGTAGCCCAGCGCGATGCTGCCCGGGGTGTGCCCGCGCAGGTGGATGACGGACAGCGTGGCCGTCCCGACCGGCACCGTGCCACCGTGCTCCACCAGGGTGGTCACCGGGACCGGCAGCTCCACGGCGTCGTCCGGGTGGGCGACCACCTCCGCGCCGGTGGCCTCCTGTACCTCGGCGAGCGCCTGCCAGTGGTCGAAATGCCGGTGCGTCGTGATGATCCGCCGGACCGGCCGGTCACCGATCAGCTCGAGCAGGCGGCTGGCCTCGTTGGCCGCGTCAATCAGCGCGGCCTCGCCGGTCTCGGTGCAGGTGAGCAGGTAGGCGTTGTTGTCCATCGGCCCGACCGCGAGCTTGGTCACGGTCAGTCCCGGCAATTCCCGCGTCTCGGGCGGGCCGCCCACGCTCACGTCCCCGGTGTAGGCCACCGTTGCCTCCTTGCGTTGCGTTGCTGTCTTTCTACACCGAACCAGCTGCCGGCTACCGCCAGGGTGGCAGCACCGGCACGGTGGCGGCCCCGGCGACCTCGAGCCGGGCGCCGCTGTCCCGGCCGATCAGCCAGGCCAGCAGTGTGCCGGGCGGGCCGGACACGGTCACCGGGGTGGCCAGGCCCGGGCTGGCCGGGCCGATCGGGTAGGCAGCATCGTGGCCATCCGGGCGGGCCAGGCAGGCGGGAGCGTCCAGGCGGCCCGCGAAGTCACTGGCCACCCGGGCCAGGGTCTCCTGCACGAAGTCAGCGGGCCAGTCGCCCGGCTGGTACCCGGCGCCTAGGTCCACGTGATGGATCTCCAGCTCGGATAGCCGCCGGGTCAGGATTCCCGCCGCCGGGAACGTGACCCCGCGCCTGGCCACCGGGGCGTCCCAGGCGCCCGCCGGGAGATCCGCCGCCGCCTCGAACGCGGCGGCGCTGGCCCGCAGGTCCGCCGCGAGGTCCGCGGCGGAGCGCCCGGCACCCGCCTGGATGGCGCGGGCCCGGGCTTCTTCGCTGGGGTACATCGGTGTCTCGATCCCGGTACGGGCCCAGCCGAGAAGATTCCGGAAGCCGTCGGCGTTCCGGGCGATGTGGGTCAGGACATGCCCCCGGGACCAACCGGGCAGCCGGGACGCCCCGGCCACCTGGGTGTCGGTCAGCGCGTCCGCGGTGGCCAGCAGGCGGTCCGTCGACTCGCCGAGGCGGGCCAGGGTGATTTTGGTGTCCACGGGGCTCCTTTGCCGAGGTTCGGGACCATCATCTCCCGCGGAATGGCACCCTGGAAGGAAGCGGGGGACGGGTGGTGCCGCCCGGGGACGCCTGGCCCGGGTGGGATGGCCCGGCGGCCGATGGCCGGGCGGCGTGGCCCGGCGGTCTGCGCCCCGGGGCGGCCTGGTCCCGGCGGTACGCCGGCGGGAAGCTCTGCCGCCGCGGCGACGTTTTGTCGGTGGTCCCGAATACCATGGCGTGTCCCTGTCGGCGTAGCGTCCTTCCCCGTCCTGACCTGGAGATCCGTCATCACAAGCCGGAGAACCCTCATCCTGACCCGGAGAATTGAGCGCAGTGGCTGAGCATCTCGTTGTCCGTGGGGCCCGCGAGCACAACCTGAAGGATGTGTCGCTGGAGCTGCCGCGTGATTCCATGATCGTGTTTACCGGGTTGTCGGGTTCGGGGAAGTCGAGCCTGGCGTTTGACACGATTTTCGCGGAGGGGCAGCGGCGGTATGTGGAGTCGCTGTCGGCGTATGCGCGGCAGTTCCTGGGGCAGATGGATAAGCCGGATGTGGATTTCATTGACGGGCTGTCGCCGGCGGTGTCGATCGACCAGAAGGCGGCGTCGCGGAATCCGCGGTCGACGGTGGGCACGATCACTGAGGTGTATGACTATCTGCGGCTGCTGTATGCGCGGGTGGGGCGGCCGCACTGCCCGGTGTGCGGGCGGCCGATCGCGCGGCAGACGCCGCAGCAGATCGTGGACCGGGTGCTGGAGCTGGAGGAGGGCGCCCGGTTCCAGGTCCTGGCGCCGGTGATCCGCGGCCGTAAGGGCGAGTACACCGAGTTGCTCCGTGAGCTGCAGCTCAAGGGGTACTCGCGGGCCCGGGTGGACGGCACGGTGATCCGGCTGGACAGCGTGGCCGGCGGGGAGGCGGGGGAACTCCCGGCGCTGAAGAAGTATGAGAAGCACACCATCGAGGTGGTGGTGGACCGGCTGGCGGTCAGGGCGGACGCGCGGCGGCGGCTGACCGATTCGGTGGAGACGGCGCTGGGGTTGTCGGGCGGGGTGGTGCTGCTGGATTTCGTGGATCTGGCGGAGGGTGATCCGGGGCGGGAGCGGATGTTCTCGGAGCATCTGGCGTGCTTGTATGACGATTTGTCGTTTGATGAGCTGGAGCCGCGGTCGTTCTCGTTCAATTCGCCGTGGGGGGCGTGCCCGGACTGCACGGGGCTGGGTACCCGGATGGAAGTCGACCCTGAGCTGATCGTGCCCGACCCGGACCGGTCCCTGGCCGGCGGCGCGATCGGGCCCTGGAGCGGCGGCCACGTCAGCGACTACTTCCTCCGGCTGATCGAGGCCCTCGGGGCCTCACTCGGGTTCAGTATCGACACGCCCTGGTCCCGGCTCCCGGCACCGGCCCGCAAGGCCCTGCTGAACGGCTACGACAAGCAGGTGCACGTCCGGTACAAGAACCGTTACGGCCGTGAGCGGTCCTACTACACCTCGTTCGAGGGCGCGATCCCGTACATCGAGCGGCGGCACGCCGAGGCGGAATCGGACTCCAGCCGCGAGCGGTACGCCGGGTTCATGCGCGAGGTGCCCTGCCCGACCTGCCACGGGTCGCGGCTCAAGCCGGTCGCGCTCGCGGTCACCGTGGACGGCCGGTCCATCGCCGAGATCTGCGCGCAGCCCATCGGCGAGCTGGCCAAGCTGCTCCGCAGCCTGGAGCTGTCCGACCGGGACATGCAGATCGCGGGGCGGATCCTCAAGGAGGTCAACGCCCGGCTCGGCTTCCTGCTCGACGTGGGCCTGGACTACCTGGCCCTGGACCGGGCGTCGGCCACCCTGGCGGGGGGTGAGGCGCAGCGGATCCGGCTGGCCACCCAGATCGGGTCCGGCCTGGTGGGAGTGCTGTATGTGCTGGATGAGCCGTCGATCGGGCTGCATCAGCGGGATAATCACCGGCTGCTGGAGACGCTGACCCGGCTGCGGGATCTGGGTAACACGCTGATCGTGGTCGAGCACGACGAGGACACCATCCGGGCCGCCGACTGGGTCGTGGACATCGGCCCGGGGGCCGGTGAGCATGGCGGCAGCGTGGTGGTGTCCGGGCCGGTGGAGGAGCTGCTGGCCAGCCCGGAGTCGCTGACCGGGGCGTACCTGACCGGGCGGCAGTCGATCCCGGTGCCCTCCACCCGGCGTAAGCGGTCGAAGTCCCGCGAGGTGGTGGTCAAGGGGGCGCACGAGCACAATCTGAAGAATGTGGATGTGGCGTTCCCGCTGGGGTGTTTCATCGCGGTGACGGGGGTGTCGGGGTCGGGGAAGTCGACGCTGGTCAATGACATCTTGTATCACGCGCTGGCGCGGGAGCTGCACGGGGCGCGGACGGTGCCGGGCCGGCATGTCCGGGTGACGGGGATGGCGCAGCTGGACAAGGTGGTGCATGTGGACCAGGGGCCGATCGGGCGGACCCCGCGGTCCAACCCGGCCACCTACACCGGCGTGTTTGATCATGTCCGGAAGCTGTTCGCGGCGACCACCGAGGCGAAAGTCCGCGGCTACCAGCCGGGCCGGTTCTCGTTTAATGTCAAGGGCGGCCGGTGCGAGGCGTGCGCCGGGGACGGCACGATCAAGATCGAGATGCAGTTCCTGCCGGATGTGTACGTGCCGTGCGAGGTGTGCCACGGCGCCCGGTACAACACCGACACCCTCGCGGTGCACTACAAGGGCCGCACCATCGCCGACGTGCTGGACATGCCCATCGAGGAGGCCGCCGGGTTCTTCGCGGCGATCCCGGCGATCCACCGGCACCTGAAAACCCTCACCGACGTCGGCCTGGGCTACGTCCGCCTCGGCCAGCCCGCGCCCACCTTGTCCGGCGGCGAGGCGCAGCGGGTCAAGCTCGCGTCCGAGCTGCAGCGCCGCTCCACCGGCCGGACCATCTACGTGCTCGACGAGCCGACCACCGGGCTGCACTTCGAGGACATCCGCAAGCTCCTGGGCGTCCTGGGCCGGCTCGTCAACGGCGGGAACACCGTCATCGTCATCGAGCACAACCTCGACGTCATCAAGACCGCCGACCACGTCATCGACCTCGGCCCCGACGGCGGCTCCCGCGGCGGCCAGATCATCGCCACCGGCACCCCCGAGCACATCGCCCGCACCGAAACCAGCCACACCGGCCACTACCTCCGCACACTGCTCGGCGCCTGACCGCCGGCGCTTGCCGCCCGGGCCCGCTGACCGGGCTCTCGTGTGCGCACTGGAAAGACGCAGGTCATGGAGCCGTCCCGCCGGACGCGCAGGCTACGCTCGCGTCGTGGAGATCATGACCAGCGAGGGCGCCGCGCAGGCCGACGTGGTGTGGCCCCCCGGCGGTGGCCAGCGGACGCCGGATTCCCGGTTCCTGCTGGTGCTGACGCACGGCTCGGGGGGCGCGGTCGGCTCGTCCGACCTGCTCGCCGTGCGGGACGCGGCGCTGCCGCTCGGTGCGGCGGTGGCGCTGGTCACCCAGCCCTACCGGGTCAGGGGGCTCCGGGCGCCCGGAGCACCCGGGCGGCAGGACGCCGCGTGGATCGAGATCATCGACGCGCTGCGGCCTGTGGCCGGGGCGGGCCTGCCGCTGGTCCAGGGCGGGCGCAGCAACGGCGCCCGGGTCGCCTGCCGGACCGCGCGCGCGACCGGGGCCCGGGCGGTTCTCGCGCTGGCCTTCCCGCTCCATCCGCCCGGGCATCCGGAGAAGTCGCGGGCGGCCGAGCTGGCCCAGGCGGGCACGGACGTCCTGGTCATCAACGGCAGCCGGGATCCGTTCGGCATCCCGGACCAGGCGGCCCGGACCCGGGTCGTGGTGCTGGACGGTGAAACGCACGCCCTGTCCAGGAAGCCGGAGGTGGCCGGGGCCACGGCGGGTGCGTGGCTGGCGGGCCTGCCGGCATTCCTACACCCCTGATCCAGGCGCCAAGGGGCGCCGTCCGGCGTCCAGCCCTCGCCGTTGACGTTGCGGATCACGTCCCGGACCCGGTCCGGGGCTGGTGAGCGTCACCTCAGCGATCGTCGCTGCGGGCATCTGCTGCGCCGGCCGAGTCCCATCTGCGCCCGGGGCCAGTGTGCGCTGAACCCGCTGACCGGGCGCGGAACCCGGTCGGCGCGTCGCAGGCAGCCGGGGTATCAGCACAGGTGCCGGGTGAAAAACCGCAGCGCGCTGTCCAGCTCGAACACCGGGATCTCCGCGTGCTTGCCGGGGTTGGCGTGCAGCGTCTTCTCGGCTGAGGCGAAGACATCGAACAGCGCCAAACTCGCCGCCCGCGGCACCATCTCATCGTCCCACTGCACGAGGAACTCCACCGGGACGGTGATCTGTGCGGCGGCCTCGGCCGAGGTCTCCGCCCCGTTCAAACCCAGCACCGCCGCGCGGATGCGGGGCTCGGCGGCGATGAACGGAACGCCGAGTCCGCAGCCCAGCGACATCCCCCAGTAGCCCGCCGGACCGGCGCCGACGTAGTCGAGTTCCTGGACCGCGTCCAGGACCGCCCGCCATTCCGGGACGGTCTGGCCGGCGAGGAGAGTGTGGAAACCGGCGACCAGCGTCGTTACTTCCCGTCCGGTCTGCGCGCGGGTCCGCATCTCGGCGATGATCCGGCCGTGTTCCTCATTTCCGGGCCGGTCGCCATGGCCGGGCGCATCGACGGCCGCCACTGCGAAACCGCAGTCGCCCGCGAAGCGGCGGGCACGTGCCACGATGCCGGGGGCCTTCTTGTGCTGGCCGCCGCCGTGTCCCATCAGGACCAGGGGGCGCGCCCCGGCGGCGCCGTCCGGCGTCCACAGCACGCCGGGGATTTCACCGGAGGTGAAGGTGAGGGTAAAGAGCCGTTCGGTGACGCCGTCGCACGACGACTGGGAGGTGAAGCGCATTGCGTTCCAAGCCTTTCGGGATGCCTTCTGCGGGCACTCCCTAGGCCACGCGAGGGAGGGAGCCCCGACCAGTCACAGTGTTGATCGGTCTCACCTCCTCAGCTCGCAGCAGCACACGGCGGCGCCGACGCTACCACAACCGGCTGAACCCGCTTCTCGCGAGGGCGAACATTGCCGGATGCCGCCCTACGAAGGGCTGGGTACACCCCGGCCGGGCTGGCCTGCTGCCTACACCGGATCGGCTGGGACGCGCTGGCCCGGGCCCGGCAGGCCACCCAGGACGGCCAGGCGGCGGTCGCCGCCTGGCCGGAGGGGACCTGCCCCGTGGCCGTTAAAGATCTTTGGCTACCCACGCCCGCTGCGGGGGATTGCACCGCTCAGCCGCCGTGAACCGGACGTGGTGCCCAGCAGCGTGGAACTAGGGGCGCCAGCGTTCAGCCGGGCGGGACTGGGGCGCCGGGGACCAGGGGAACTCAGCAAAGGGTAGAACCGGGGCACCGGGGACCAGGGGAGCTCAGCAGAGGGTAGAACGGGGACGCCCGGGGACCAGGGGCGCGGGAGCGCTGGCTAAGCCGCAGGCTCAGCGGGCGCGGCGATCTGGGCCGCCCGGTGCTGGGCCGCGGGGATGATCTTGCTGTTCGCGCTCACATCTGTGGGCCTGTGGGGGGCGACGGTATCCCCGCCAGGCAGCAGTTCGCCGGTGTCCTCGAACACGACGATGCCATTGCAGAGCAGGCTCCAGCCCTGCTCGGGGTGACTGACGACAGTACGGGCCGCTTCCCGGTCCAGCGCTCGCGCGTCTGGGCAAAGCGGCGTATGCGGGCACATACGTGTGCCTCCTGGTCAATATCTAGCTGTGGTGTTGATCACATATTAGTGTGCCGGCTTTGCCCAGCACCCGACATAGTCCGTTGTGACGATTTATCGGGCCACTCTTTGTTACTAGTAGCCAGTAGCTGGTAAGTCTACGTGACCCGGGTCACGTAATTGCATATTCCCGCTGAGGCGGGCGCGTCACATATTCGCATCCGTCGGCGGGCTTCTGTTACCCAGTCGTAACTGGGCCTGCATCGGCCGGCTGGAACGAGGGCGCCAGCTCCTCCGCCTCCCTCAGGGAGGGGGAACGCGGGACCCGGGGGATGCCGGTCAGCCGGTGGCTTTCGCGCAGCGTGAGCAGCCGTTCCGCCTCGGCGGACCAGACCCGGACCGGGGGGGTCGCCTTGGCCTTGCGGCGGTAGATGCGGTCCTCGTAACCCAGCGGGCCGATCGCGACGCGCTCGGCGGCGTACGCGGCCCGCATGGCCTCGGTGAGCGCCGCGTCGAGTCCTTTAGCCAGCCGGTGGCGCTCGATGAGTGGCGCGTTCGCCGCCTCCCCGTCACGCAATTCCTGCTCGGCGATCCGGGCCTCGGCGAGCAGTTCGTCGAAGCGGGCGGCGAGCGCCTGGTCGGCGGCGAACTTCTGCTCGGCCTCCGGGCTGGCTGGCTTGCGTCTCGGGATCACGATGCGCTCCTACGTCATGCGGGAACCTCTGGCCTGTGCGGGGCCAACGGCGAGCCTAGCGGATGGCGCGGGCGCGGCTAGGCGAGGCTGTCCCGCCAGTCAGTGTGCAGCGCGGAGTACTCCCCGTCGGAGGCGAGTAGCCTGGCGGGCGGCCCGTCCTCGACCACGCGCCCGGCGCTGAGCACCAGGACCCGGTCGGCGATCTCCACCGTGGACAGCCGGTGTGCGATGATCATCGCGGTCCGCCCGGCCAGGATGGTCCGCAGCGCCCCCTGGACCAGCTGCTCGCTGGGTATGTCCAGCAGTGACGTGGCCTCATCGAGCACCAGCACCGCGGGCGCGGCGAGGAATGCGCGGGCGAACGCGACCAGCTGGCGCTGCCCGGCCGATAGCCGACCGCCCCGCTTGCCTACGTCAGCCTGGTATCCGCCGGGCAGCGCGGAGATGAAAGCGTCGGCGCCGATGGCCCGGGCCGCGGCCTCCACCTCGGCCTGGGTGGCGTCTGGCAGGCCCAGCCGGATGTTGTCGGCGACGGACCCGGTGAACACGAAGTTCTCCTGGGTGACCAGGACGACTTCCTGGCGCAGCACCCGGTCCGGCAGGTCCCGCAGGTCAACCCCGTCCAGCCGGACGCTGCCCTGGCCCGGGTCGTAGAAGCGGGCCAGCAGCCGGGCCACGGTCGTCTTCCCGGCCCCGGTGGCGCCCACCAGGGCCACGGTCTGGGCGGCCGGGATCGTCAGGTCCAGCCCGGGCAGGACCGCGGTGTCCCGGTAGCCGAACCGCACGCCCTCGAACCGGACCTCGCGGCCCTCGAGCTGGGCGGACGGCCCGTGACGCGGCGGCAACGGCACGGGGCGCGCGGGCTCGGGCACCGCGGGCGGCTCCTCCAGCACACCGGATAGCTTCTCCAGCGAGGCGGCCGCGGACTGGAACGAGTTGTAGAACTGGGACAGGTCCTGGAGCGGATCGAAGAACCGCCCCAGGTACAGCAGGAACGTGGCCAGCACGCCGACCTTGATGTCGCCGTCGATCACCCGCAGCCCGCCGTAGCACAGCACGACGCCCGTGGCCACATTGCCGACCAGGGTGATCCCCGGCGCGTATACCGCGAGGGCCCGGGACGAACGCAGGCTGGCCGCCGCGTAAGAACCGTTGAGGCTGCCGAAGATCTCCTCGTTGCGCGCTTCCCTGCGGAACGCCTGCACGGCGCGGATACCACCGAACGTTTCCACGAAGTGGACGATGACCTGCGCGATCGTTTCCCGGGTCCGCCGGTAGGCGGCCGAGGATTCGCGCCGGAACCAGATCGTCAGCCCGGCCAGCGGAACGAATCCGGCCAGCACCACCAGGGCCAGCGGCCAGTCCAGCAGCAGCATCCCGGCCCCCACGAGGATCAGTGAGAGCGCCGCGGACACCAGGGCGTCCAGGCCGTCGTCGAACAGGTCCGAGATGGAGTCGATGTCGGATACCTGCCGGGAGATGACCCGCCCCGACGTGTAGTGCTCGTGGAACGCCACCGGCAGCCGCTGGAAATGCAGGAACAGCCGCTGGCGCAGCTCCAGCACCACCGTCTCGCCGAGCTTGCCCATCGAGTAGATGAACCCCCGGCTGGCCACGGCCTGGACGGCCACGGCGGCCGCGAAGCCGGCCACGTACAGCGCCAGCGGCACCAGGTCGCCGCCGTGCAGGAGCGGAGGGATGCCACGGTCGATGGCCACCCCGACCAGCCACGGGCCGGCCAGCGCGGCCAGGTTCGCGGTCACGATGAGCACGAAGGTGACGATCACCCGGGCCCGCTGCGGGCCCAGCAGGCTGAACAGGAGCCGGCGGGCCCGGCGGCGCAGCAGCGCAGCCAGGCCGCCGGTGACCTCATCGGCGTCCTCGGCGGCGATCCCGCGCCACGCGCCGGCCGTCATGACGCCGCCTGCTCGCCGGTGCCGGGCTCGTCCAGGCCGCTCATCAGCTCGCGGTACCGCGGCTGGCTGGCCAGCAGGTGCGCATGCGTGCCGGTGGCGGCGATGACCCCGTCGCGGAGCAGGGCCACCTTGTCCGCGAGCGTCACCGTGGACGGCCGGTGCGCCACCACGAGCGCCGTGGTCTCGGCCAGCAGCCCGCTCAGGGCCTTGGTCACCCTCGCCTCGGTGTGCACGTCCAGGGCGGACAGCGGGTCGTCCAGGATCAGCAGTGACGGCCGGGCCAGGATCGCGCGGGCCAGGGCCACCCGCTGCCGCTGCCCACCCGACAGGGCCATGCCCTGCTCGCCGATGCGCGTGTCCAGGCCCCACGGCAGGTCGTGCACGAAGCCGGCCTGGGCCATCGCCAGCGCGGCCTCGATCGCGGCGTCATCAGCGTCCGGGGCGCCGTAGGCGACGTTCTCCCGGACGCTGGCGGAGAACAGGGTCGGATCCTCGAACGCGCAGCCGACCCGCGACCGGAGCACCGGCAGCGGCAGCCGCCGCACGTCGGTGCCGTCCAGCAGGACGGCGCCCGACGTCACATCGGCCAGCCGCGGCACCAGCTGCAGCAGGGTCGTCTTGCCCGCCCCGGTCGCCCCGGCCAGCACCATGGTCTGGCCCGGCTCGACGGCCAGGGTGACGTCGCGCAGTAAAGCCTGTCCCGCGCCCGGGTACCTGAACCCGACGTGGTCGAAGACCAGCCGGGCCGGCCGCGCCCGGCGGGCGGCGGCGCGGCCGGCGGTCCGGGCGCGGGGCCGGCCGGGCTGGTGATGGCGGGCGGGGTGTCCAGGATCTCGAAGACCCGCTGGGCCGAGGTGGCGGCTTCCTGGCCGCCTGCCAGGATGTAGCCCATGGACTCGATGGGCCAGACCAGCTGCAGGGTCAGCGTGATGAACGCGACCAGGCCGCCCAGGGTCAGCTCGTGCCGGCTGGTGGCGATGGCGCCGAGCAGCAGCAGGAGGCCGATCAGCGCGTTCGGGATGAGGTCCAGGCCGGCCCAGAACGTGCTGCGCAGCCGGGCCTTCTGGAGCTCGGTGCCGAACACCTCGAGCGCCTGGCCGCGATGCTGCCCGGCGGCCTCGTCGCCCCGGCCCAGGGCCTTGAGCACGCGGATGCCGGTCGCGGCTTCCTCCACGTAGGTGGCCAGGTCGCCCTGCTGGTCCTGGGCGCGCCGGGACAGCACCCGGTAGGTCTGCTGGAACCGGGTGCTGGCCGCCACCACGGGCAGGAACACGGTGGCCGTGATCAGGCCGAGCCACCAGTTCAGCCGGATGAGCAGCAGCACCACCGCGATGAACGTGACGATGTTCGTGACCAGGAAGATCGTGCCGAAGCCGGCGAACCGCCGGATCGCCGACAGGTCCGTGGTCGCGCGGGACAGCAGCTGCCCGGACTGCCAGTCGTCGTGGAAGGCGGGCGGCAGCCGCTGCAGGTGCGCGTAGATGTCCGCCCGCATCGACTGCTCCATCCCGGTCACCGCGCTGGCCTGCATCCAGCGGCGCAGGAAGTTCAGCAGCGCCTGGCCGATACCCAGCCCGACGGCGGCCGCGCCGATCGGGAGCAGCAGCCCGCGCTCACCATGGCTGATCGCGCCATCGATCATGGATTTGGTCAGCAGCGGGATGGCGATCTCGGCGCCGACGGCCACGATGGCGCACCCGAGCATGAACGCCAGCTGCCAGCGGTAGGGGCGCAGATAGACCCGGATGCGCCACAGTGACGCCAGGGGAGTCGCCCCACGGCCGGCAGGCCTGCTACGGGCAGGTTCATGGGGGGGCATTACTCGAACGCTAGTTGCGGCCCGCCGCGATGTCACCTGGATTTCGCTGGCCGCGCCCGGCGCCGGGGGGGTGCCGCGGCTGCGGCCCGGCAGCCGGCGTAAGCGCGTGAGCCTGGTGAAACGGGCTTGTTTCACTCGTGATCGTGACGTAACAGCTGTGTCACCTCATCGCCGCTATGTGGCAGCCCGGTAGCGGCGGCCCGGTAACTCTGGCACGCTGGCTACCCCGGGGGGGCTCGCGCAGCGGTGCCGTAGGCCGGCAGGGAGGGACCGTGGAGCGCACGGATTCTGGGGGCAGGCCGGTGCGGGAATGGTCGCCTGGCCTGGCGCTCGCCGCTTTTCACGACGGGGTCACCGTCATATGCCAGCTCTCCTCGCAGTTCAGCGACGCTGGGTGGTTCGGGCCGTCACCGTGCCCGGAATGGCGGGTCACCGACCTCGCCGGCCACCTGCGGTGTGTCGCCGATGACTACCACGAGTACCTCGACGACGCCCCGGCCAGCCGCCTGGCCCGGCTGATGTCCACCGGAGTCCACCCGGACACGCTGGCCCGCAAGCTGGCCCGGCAGAACGCCGCGGAGCTGGCCGCCCTGCCCGACGCGTCCGGGCCGGAGCATATCGACGCGTTCGCCGCCTCGGCCCGGTCGTACGCGCAGCGCCTCCTGCCGATCTGGGATCTGCCGCACCACCAGTACCGGGAGGTGCTGATCACGGTGGGCGGGATGGCGGGCGCCGCCTGCGCGGAGTGGCATCTGCACGCCTGGGATCTCGCCCGGGCGCTGGGCAAGGACTACCGCCCCGCCGACCCCGAGATCCTGCTCAGTGGCTGGACAGAGGGGATGCCGCACCTGCGGGCCGGGACCTCGCTGGATCACGCGGCCGGGGCGGCCGCGATGGCCCGCGGGCGAGGCGGCCTGCTGGCCGGCCCGGCGCTACGCGAGGACCCGTGGCATGCCATGCTCCGCGTATCAGGGAGGATTCCGGTGGGCAGGAGTTCTCCCGGCCCGGTGCTGTAGCCCGCGCCGCGGCCCGGCTGCCCGCCAGACCCGGTGCCCGGGATCCTGGCGGCCGGCCGCGCGCGGGCTCGTGGAAAGGATGGTGCGCAGTGGCCTTCGACGTCGGTTCCGTGCGGGCGGCCTACCCGGCCCTCGCCGACGGGTACGCCTACCTGGATGGTGCCGCCGGCACCCAGGTCCCGGCCAGCGTGATCGACGCCATAGGGGCCGCCTACCGGGGCGGCCTCGGCAACGCCGGCGGAGAGTTCCCGGCCAGCCAGCGGTTGACCGCGCTGACCGCCGAATGCCGCCGGGCCGTCGCCGACCTGGTCGGCGGGAGCCCCGGCGGGGTCATCCTCGGGCCGAACATGACCACGCTCACCTACCGGCTGGCCTCCACGCTGGCCAGCCGCTGGAGCCCGGGGGACGAGGTCGTCCTCTCCCGGCTCGACCACGATGCGAACGTGCGGCCCTGGATCCACGCCGCCCAGCGGGCTGGTGCCACCGTCCGCTGGGCTGAAGTCGATATATCGACAGGAGAGCTCCCCGCGGCCCAGTACGCGGACCTGCTGTCCGGGCGAACCCGGCTGGTCGCGGTCACCGCGGCGAGCAACGTCCTCGGCACCCGGCCGGACGTGGCCGCGATCACCGCCCAGGCCCGCGCGGCGGGGGCGCTCAGCTACGTGGACGGGGTGCACGCCACCCCGCACGGCCCGGTGGACGTGGCCGCGCTCGGCGCGGACTTCTACGCGACCAGCGCGTACAAGTGGTCCGGACCGCACGTGGGGGCGGTGATCGCCGACCCGGCGCTGCTGGAGACGCTGCGCCCCGACAAGCTGATGCCCGCCCCGGACTCGGTACCCGAGCGGTTCGAGCAGGGCACCCCGCCCTTCGCCGACCTGGCCGGGGTCACCGCGGCCGTCGAGCACCTGGCCCAGCTGGGCGGCGGCTCACCGGGCCCGCGGCGCCAGCGGCTGCTGGCCTCCATGGCCGCGGTGGAGGACCACGAGCAGGGCCTGTTCCAGATCCTGCACGGGGGCCTGGCCGCGATGGGGCATGTGACCAGCTACGGCAAAGCGGCCCGCCGCGCGCCCACCGCGTACTTCACCGTGGACGGGCACGCGCCCGGCGACGTCGCCCGCTATCTCGCCGGCCGCCGCGTCAACGTGTGGAGCGGGCACAACTACGCGTGGGAGCTTACCGGCGCGCTCGGCATCCGCGATTCCGGGGGAGCGGTGCGGGCGGGCCTGGTGCATTACAACGACCGCTCTGACGTGGACCGGCTGCTGGAGGCGGTCGCGGGGCTCGCGGGGTGACGCGCGGGTCAGGGGGCCACGTCGTGGTCGGCGAACGTGTAGCGGTACAGGCGGGTGGAGCGGGACTGGAAGCCGGCCCGCTCGTAGAGGCGGCCCGCTGCCTCCCGGGACGGCCGCGACGTGAGGTCCACGGTCCTGGCCCCGGCCTCCCCGGCGATACGCAGCGCCTCGATAGTCAGGACCTGGCCGATGCCCTGGCCCCGCGCGGCCTCGTCCACGATGACGTCCTCGATCCAGGCTCGCAGCCCGGTGGGGATGGGGAACATCACCAGCGACAGGGTCCCCGAGATCTTCCCGTCTGAGCGGGCGATGAGCACCGTGGCAGCGGCCGAGCTGACCACCCGTTCCAGCACCGCCCGGTCCGCCGGGGGAGCACTGCTGGACAGCTGGGGTATCAGGACGCCGAACGCCTCGACTACCTCATCGGTTACTTCGCGCAGCACCTCGACGCTCACAGTCACGCGGGCACTTTATCGCGCCCGCGCCTGCTGCCCGCGGAGGCCGGTGTGGCCCGGAAGGGAAATCGTGCCGCGGTTCCACCAGGCCCGCGCGGTCAGGCCACGCCCAGGGCACGCAACCCGGCGGCGGTACCGGCGGCGGCCAGGATCACCACCAGGAACGGGGCGCGGAGCAGGAGGGCAGCGGCCGCGGCACCCAGCCCGGCCAGCCGGGCCGCGTCGATGGCCAGGGACTCGCCCCGGCCCACGGCCTGCACCGCGATCAGCGCGGCGAGCAGCGCGACCGGGACCAGGGTGGCGAACCGCTGAGCCCGGGGGTGAGCCAGCCACCGCGGCGGCACGGTCAGGCCCGCCAGCTTGAGCGCGTAGCAGCACACCGCGGTGACCAGCACCGCGATCCAGGTCCCGCTCACCGGCACGTCCTCTCGCCCGCCATCCCCGCGGCCCCGGCCGGGTCGGCCCCGGCCGGCCGGGGCCGTTGCGGATCACCGGGGCCCGCGCCGCCCGGCCCCACCTCGCCAGGCCCCTCATCCAGGCCGGCTGCGCCGCCGGGGGAAAGCCGGGCCGCGGCGGGCAGCAACGCCGCGCCGAGTGCGGCCGCCGCGGCCAGGACGACCGGGAGCCCGGGCGGGCAGACCGGCGTGGCGGCCAGCGCGATCACGGCCCCGGCCAGCGCGACCCCCCGCTCGGTCCGGCCGTCGCGCAGCCGCGGCCACAGCAACGCCAGGAACGCCGCGGGGCCCACCACGTCCAGGCCGAACGTGGCGGGTGAGCCCAGCCGGCCTGCCCCAGCGCGCCCGCCACTGTCCCCGCGTTCCAGGTCAGGTAGAGGCTGCCGAAGGTGGCCAGGAACCCGGCCCGGGCCGCGGCGCGGCCCGGCTGGCCCAGTGCCACGGCGGTCGACTCATCCGTGATGCCCAGCGCGGCCAGCAGCCGGAACGGCCCGCGGAAGTCCAGCAGGCCGGCCAGGCGCAGCCCGTACAGGCCGTTGCGGCTGCCGAGCAGCACCGCGCTGGCGGTCCCGGCGATCAGGTTGCCGCCACCGGCCACCGCGGCGGCCAGCGCGAACTGCGACGCCCCGGTGTAGGCGACCAGGCTGAGCACGCAGGCCTGCGCCGCGCTCAGCCCGGAGGCCACTGCGGCGGCCCCGAACGCCAGCCCCGAGGTGCCCACGGCCAGCCCGAGGGTGATCCCGTCCCGGGCCGCCCGCCGCACCGGCTCCGCTGAAGTGTCCGCCATAGCAGGGAGGCTAGGGGGCGTGGCGGCCCGCTGACTTGAACGTTATTGCGCCTGCCCCGCCGGCGACCGGGGCGCGACCCCGTCCAGGCGGCCCGTCCGGCCCGCCGGGGTGCCCCGGCCCTGGCGGGCCCGCTGATAGGCCCCGGGCGGCACGCCCACGACGCGCTTGAAGTGCCGGGTCAGGTGGGCCTGGTCGGCGAAGCCCGCCTCGGCCGCGGCCTGGGCGGGCGGCACGCCGCAGTCCAGCAGCTGCCGGGCCTGCCGGACCCGGAGCTGGTTGAGATAGGCGTGCGGCGGCAGCCCGGTCTCGGCCCGGAAGGCACGCATCAGCGCGAACGGCCCGACCCCGGTGGCTACTGCCAGCTCGTCGAGCGTGGGCGGGTCGGTGACCCGCTCCCGCAGCAACGACACCGCGGTGCGGACCGCGGGCCGGGCCTCGCGGGGGCGGGACCGGCGCCCCGCCCGGGAGTGCTCGCGCAGCAGCCCGGCCAGCGCCGCGTGCAGCAGGCCGGCCGAGGCCAGCGGGTCACCGTGTTCCGCGGCCAGGTGGGCCGCCCGGACCAGCCGGGCGCTGCGCGGGTCGTCCACGACCGTGTCGGGGAAGAACGGGGTACCCGCAGACCCGGTCAGTTCCGCGCTGGCCTCGCGGACCACGCTGACGGCGGGGTACAGGACCCGGTAGGACCAGCCCTCGGGGACACCCGCCTGCCCGGTGTGCACCATCTCCGGGTTGAGCAGTGCCACCGCCCCCCGGCCGGCCCGCAGCACGCTGCCGCCGTACCGGAACTCCTCCACCCCGTCCTCGATCAGCGCGAGCGTGTAGGTCTCGTGCGTGTGCCGGGCGTAGCGGTGCGTGACGAACGTGGCCCGCAGCAGGTCCACGCCGGGCACGGCGGCATGCCGCCAGTAGCGCGCCACCTCGCCTGCGGGTGCGTCGTTGCCGCCGTGGTCCCGCTGGGGCGGGGCGCCCGGCGGCTCGTCACGCAAGGGATCCACGGCTCCAGTACAGCACTACGCCGCCACCGGCTGGCCGGTGGCGGCGTAGTGCGGGCCGCTGCTCAGCTGGCCCGGTCGTCTTGTAGTCAGCTGGCGTAGTCAAGCAGCGGCTGGGCCCGGCTGGGGTGACGCAGCTTCGACAGCGACTGCTTCTCCAGCTGCCTGATCCGCTCCCGGGTCAGGCCGAGAGCCCGGCCGATCTCGTCCAGCGTGTGCGGGTTGCCGTCGTACAGGCCGAACCGCATCGCCATGATCGTGGCCTCGCGCTGGGTCAGCCCGTCCAGGGCGTGCCGCAGCTGGTCGGCCATCAGCTGCCGGTCCACCAGCTCGGAGGCCTCCGGGGCATCCACGTCCTCGATGAGGTCACCGATGCTGGTCTCGCCGTCCTCGCCGATGGTGGAGTCCAGGCTGATCGGCTGGCGGCTGGTGCGCAGCAGCTCCTCGATCTGGTCCGGCGTCCGGTCCAGCTCGACGGCGAGCTCCTCGGGGGTGGGCTCGCGGCCGAGCCGCTGGTGCATGTCCCGCTCGACCCGGCTGAGCTTGCTCAGCATCTCGAGCACGTGCACCGGCAGCCGGATCGTGCGCGCGGAGTCCGCGAAGCCGCGCTGGATGGCCTGCCGGATCCACCACATCGCGTACGTCGAGAACTTGTAGCCCTTGGTGTAGTCGAACTTCTCGACCGCCCGGATCAGGCCCAGGTTGCCTTCCTGGACCACGTCGAGCAGTGACAGTCCGCGGTCGCTGTACTTCTTCGCCACCGAGACCACGAGGCGCAGGTTGGCCTCGAGCATGTGCGCCTTGGCGCGCCGCCCGTCCTCGGCCACGTCCTCCAGGTCACGGCGGTAGGCCGCGTTAAGGTCCCGCTCGGTCGCCAGCTTGTGCTCGGCGAACAGGCCCGCCTCGATCCGCTTGGCCAGGTTGACCTCCTGCTCGGCGGTGAGCAGGCTGGTCCGCCCGATGGACTTCAGGTAGGTGTGCACCGAGTCGCCCATGGCGGACGTCTGGTCGTCCAGGTCCACCTCGGCCAGCGTCGGCTGGGCGGTGTCCCCGGCCAGCTCCGCCGCGGGAGCCGCCTCGGCCAGCGCGACCGCCTCGGCCTCGGCGTCCAGGCTGTCCAGCGCAGGCGCCTGGGCAGCGTCACTCGATGCGGTGAGTTGTGCTGTAGTCATGTCCTCCGTGCCCGTCCGTGCTCGCTTTGGGGCAGTGCCCTTTGAGGAAGGGCCCTTTGAGGCAGTGCCCGGTGAGGTGGAGCCCTCCGGGGCAGCGCCCCCACCCGGCTCGTCACCCAGCCGCACGCCGGCTTCCGCCAGCTCGCGGATGATGGACCGGCCTTCCGCCGGGGAAACGCCCGCCTCACCGAACGCCGCGCGCAGCTCGGTCAGGGACAGGTACCCCTGTCCGCGGCCAAGCTGGATCAGCTCGTCCACACGCATGGTGGCGGCATCGTCGGCGACCTCGGGCTCCCGCCTGGCGGTGGCATTCCTTGGCATCGAGGCACCTCCTCCCTTCGTGGGCGCGCAGTGCGCACATACGTCAGTACGTATCCGCGAACTCGGTGTGCTCCAGCGGTCCGCAGCACTTGCTACTGTGAAGCGCGGGCACTATGTATTAACGCCGGAGGGAGCCAATTGTTCCCGTGCGGTGCCACGCGGTAGTGCCACTACGCGCGAATCCGGCTGACGTCCCGGGCGCGCCTGACCCGCCGGTGCGTCAGCGGCTGCGCCTGAACTCCCCACGGAATGAGAACGCCTGAGCGGCGCCGGTTAGTCCTGCCCGGGGCGGCCAGTCCTGCGCCCTGAGCATGGCCGCGCCCGTGAGCCAGCCCGGCCCGTCAGCCCGGGCGGGCTGTCAGCCCTGCTGGGCCAGCACCCGCAGCGCGCGCAGGTCAGGCTTGCCGGACGACAGCAACGGGACCGCAGGCACCACGACGACGGCCCGCGGCGCGGCGTAGTCGGGCAGCCTGCCCCGGGCGAACCCGCGCAGGACGCCCAGCCCCGGGGGCGCCGCCGGGTCCGCCGGCACCACGATCGCGGTGACCAGCTCACCCCACTCGGGGTCGGGCCGGCCGACCACGACGGCCTCCCGGACCCCCGGGCAGCCTTCGAGCACCGACGCCACCTCGTCGGCGGAGACCTTCTCGCCACCGGTGTTGATCATGCCGTCGGCGCGGCCCCGGACCGTCAGCCGCCCCGCGGCGTCCACCTCGCCCACGTCGGAGGTGACGAACCAGCCGCCGTCCAGGGCGGCCGCGGTCAGGTCGGGCCGCCCCCGGTACCCCGAGAACAGGACCGGGCCGGCCAGCCGGATCCGCCCACCGGGGCCGATCCCGGCCGAGACGCCGTCCAGCGGCTCGCCGTCGTAGACGCAGCCGCCGCACGTCTCGGACATCCCGTACGTGGTGATCACCCGGGCCCCCGCGGCGGCCGCCTCGGCGCTCAAACCGGCTGGCACCGCGGCCCCGCCGAGCAGGATGCCGCGGAACCCGGCCAGCACGTCCCGCCCGCCGGGCTCATCGAGCAGGTGGCGCACCTGGGTGGGTACCAGCGACACGTACTGCGGGGGGTCGCCCCCCGGGGTCAGCAGCCGGCGAATGGCGGGGGGTCCAGGGGGGGTGCCCCCCGGGACCAGCGGATCCAGCCGCTCCAGGACGACCGGCGTGACACCGGACAGCAGCGAGCGGACGAACACCTGCAAGCCGGAGATGTGACTGGGCGGCAGGCAGGACAGCCACGCCTCGCCGGGCCGGGCGCCGATCCGGTCCAGGCTGGCCCGCGCCGAATGGCGCAGCGCCGCCGCGCTCAGCTCGACGCCCTTGGGCTCCCCGGTGGACCCCGAGGTGGCGATCACCACCGCGGTTCCCGGGGCCACGGCGGGGGAGTCACCGGGATCAAGCCGTTGGGTGCCCTGGAGGGTTTCCAGGGTCGCGGGGCGGAGCGCCTGGAGCAGGGCCCGGGCCCGCTCGGCGGGCAGCCTGGGATCCACCGGCAGGATCGCCGGCCCGGTACCGTCCAGGGCCGCGCCCAGCGCCTCCAGCAGCCGCTGCGCCCCCGCGGCCGCGGGGAGAAGCACTGCGTGCAAGGGGCGGGGGGTCACCGTCGTAAGGTTATCCGGGCAGATCAGCGATGAACTGGGAGGGTGCTTCGTGGCCGACGCTGACCCGGGCCCGCGCGACCGGGTCGCCGCCGCGCTGCCGGGCCTGCGCTCCTTCGCGATCCCGATGCGCACCCGCTTCCGCGGCATCACGGTCCGCGAAGGGGCGCTGATCGAGGGACCCGCCGGCTGGGCGGAGTTCTCCCCGTTCCCCGAGTACGGGCCGCGGGAATGCGCCCGCTGGCTGGCCTGCGCCCTGGAGGCGGCCTGGGACGGCTGGCCGGCGCCGGCCCGTGACCGGGTCCCGGTCAACGTGACCGTGCCCGCGGTCGGCCCGGGCCAGGCGCACCGCATCGTGTCCGGCTCCGGCTGCCGGACCGCGAAGGTGAAGGTCGCCGAGCGCGGCCAGCCGGGCGCCGCCGATATCGCCCGGGTCGAGGCGGTGCGCGACGCGCTGGGGCCGGAGGGGCGGATCCGGGTGGACGCCAACGGCGGGTGGGACGTGGGCACCGCCGCCCGGATGCTGGGCCGGCTGGGCTCGTTCGGGCTCGAGTACGCGGAGCAGCCCTGCGCCACCCTGGGCGAGCTCGCCGCGCTGCGCCGCCGGGTGGACGTCCCGGTCTGCGCGGACGAGTCGATCAGGAAGGCCGAGGACCCGCTGGCCGTGCGGGCCGCGGGCGCCGCGGACATCGTGATGCTGAAGGCCCAGCCGCTGGGCGGGGTCGCGGCCGCGCTGCGGGTCGCCGAGGCGTGCGGGCTGCCCGTCGTGGTGTCCAGCGCGGTCGAGTCCTCGGTGGGACTGGCCGCGGGAGTGGCCCTCGCCGCCGCGCTGCCTGACCTGCCGTACGCCTGCGGCCTGGCCACCATGAGCCTGCTGGCCGGCGACGTCACCGCCGATCCGCTGGCTGAGCAGGCCGGCTATCTGCCGGTTCGCCGCCCGCCCGTATCTCCGCAACGGCTTTCACGGTGGGAGTCAGATCCCGCCCCGTGGCGCGCCCGGGTGGTGGCGGCCGCGGAGTACCTCGGCGCGGCCGTCGCGGCCGGGCCGGCCTGACCGGGCCGGTGCGCGCACCGTGAATCCCTCGACTGCCTTCGCCGTCACGCTGGTCAACGAGCTGATGCGCTGCGGCCTGCGGGACGCCGTGCTGGCCCCCGGGTCACGCAGCGCGCCCCTGGCGATCGCGCTCTGGGAGAGGAGCCGGGCCCCGGACGGGCCGCGGCTCCACGTGCGGATCGATGAGCGGTCGGCGGCGTTCCTGGCCCTGGGCCTGGCCAAGGCCAGCGGGCGGCCGGTCACGGTGCTCTGCACCTCGGGGACGGCCGCGGCCAACTTCCACCCGGCGGTGATCGAGGCGGACGAGTCTGGCGTCCCGCTCCTGGTGCTGACCGCCGACCGGCCGCCCGAACTGCGCGGCACCGGCGCCAACCAGGCGATCGACCAGCTAAAACTCTACGGCGGGGCGGTCCGCTGGTTCGCCGAGGCGGGCGTCCCGGAGGCCCGCCCGGGGATGAACGCCTACTGGCGGTCGCTGGCCAGCCACGCGTGGGCGTCCGCGTCCGGGGCGGACGGCGGCTTTCCCGGCCCGGTGCACCTGAACCTGCCGTTGCGGGATCCGCTGGTGCCCGGCCTGCCGGACGCCGCCTCCCCGGCCAGCGCCGGGGCCGGGGCCGGTGCGGGCGGATGGCCGGAGCTGCTGGCCGGCCGGCCGGCGGGGCCCCGTGGACCCGCTGGGCGCGGACGGGCCCGGCCGGGCTATCCGCTCCGGACGGTCCCGGGACGCTGGACCTGCCGTGGACCGAGCGCGGGGTCATCCTGGCGGGAGATGGCGCGGCTGACCCGGCCGGGCTGCTCCGGCTGGCCACGGCGGCGGGCTGGCCGGTGCTGGCCGAGCCATCGTCCGGGGCGCGGCAGGGCCGCCACGCGCTCGGCGGCTACCAGTACCTGCTGGACCACCCCGGGTTCCTCGCCGCCCACCGTCCTGACCTGGTCATCTGCGCGGGGCGGCCGGGGCTGTCCCGGGGGCAGACGGCGTTCGTGCGCCAGGCCGCGGCGGACGGCGCCCGGCAGGTGGTCCTCGCCCAGGGGCCAGCCCGCTGGGCTGACCCCGCGCGCACCGCCACCGACGTGGCCGCCGCGGCCCGGCTGGGCGGCGCGCCCGGGGCCCCGGCCGGCGGCTGGCTGGAAGGGTGGCAGCAGGCGGACGCGGCCGCCCGCGGTGCGGTGGACGCGGTCCTGGACGCCGGCGGAATCACCGAGCCGCGGCTGGCCCGCGACCTGCCCGCAGCGCTGCCGGACGGGGCCCTGCTGTGGGCCGCGTCCAGCCTGCCGATCCGCGACCTGGACCGGCACCTGGCCCCCCGCGGCGGCCTGCGGGTACTGGCCAGCCGCGGGGCGAGCGGCATCGACGGGCTGATCTCCTCCGCGGCAGGGGCCGCGCTCGCGCACCAGGCGTCCGGCGGCGGCCCGGCCGCCGCGCTCCTGGGTGATCTCGCGTTCCTGCACGACGCGCCCGGGCTGTTCACGGGGCCGGAGGAAACCTGCCCGGACCTGGTCCTGGTGGTCGCGAACAACGACGGCGGCGGCATCTTCTCCACGCTGGAGCAGGCCGCAGTGCCCGCCCCCTTCGAACGGGTGTTCGGCACGCCGCACGGGGCCCGGCTGGCCGCCCTGGCCGCCGCGGCCGGGATCGGGCACACGGTGGTGGGGCGGGCGGCGGACCTGCCGGCCGCACTGAAGGGCGACGGGATCCGGATCGTCGAGGTGCCCGCGGACCGGGCCGCCGGGACCGCGCTGCGGCAGCGGCTGGCGGAGGCCGCCGCGGCGGCCATCACGGCGCTGCTCTAGCCTCCCGGCCGCCGGCGCGGCCGGTCCGGGGCTAAGGAAAAAATCCCGCTAACGGTGGCCTCCACGGGCATCCTTTTCGTGGTTTCTGCCCGGGAGCGCCGGTTGTGCCGGATGACGGGGGAGACCCGGCCACTCGAGAAGGGCGTCGAGTGTATACCTTCACGCCCCGGTATGCCGCATCGGGACGCCCCCGATAGCAGTCTGATAAGGGTCAGATTACCGTCGGGTCACGATTCGGGGTGGCAGCATCATGCCTGTTCACCACCACGGGTACCCCGTCCTAGCATGAGCCGATCGGGCGCCGCTCTTGGCGTGCCGCCGACCGTGGGACGGATCGGCCCATGGGTCCTATGCTCCGCGGACGAACTTCGCGGCGGAACACTAGAAGGAGGAATGAGTCGATGCGCATACGCACGCGGGGTTATGCGGCTGCCGCAGGTGCGGCCGCACTCGCGCTCGCAGTTGCCGCCTGTGGCGGCAGCAGCGGCGGCGGCGGCTCGACGTCCGGCACGTCAGCGGGCTCGAAGACCTACGGTCTCCAGGGGCTGAACCCCGGGTCCGGGACGCCCAAAAAGGGCGGCACGCTCAACATGCTCGGCCAGGGCGACGTTGACTTCATGGACTACAACGTCTCCTACTACACGATCGGTGCCCTGGGCCAGCGGCCCTGGCTCCGGCTCCTGTACGCCTACCCGGCCACCCCGGGCAAGGTCACCACGGTCCAGCCCGACCTCGCGACCGCACTGCCGACCATCTCCAACGGCGGCAAGACGTACACCGTGACGATCCGTACCGGCGCGCAGTGGGACAGCAGCCCGGCCCGGCAGGTCACGGCGGCTGACGCGGTGCTCGGCCTCAAGCGCTCCTGCAACCCGACGCAGCCGTTCGGCGGCCTGCCGGACTTCGAGGCGCTGATCGTCGGCTACCAGGCCTTCTGCAACGGGTTCGCCAAGGTCCCGTCCACCTCGGTCTCGGCCATCAAGAAGTACATCGACACCCACCAGATCTCGGGTGTGAAGGCCTCCGGCGAGACGATCACCTACAACCTGGTCCACCCGGCCAGCTACTTCGCGGACATGCTGCAGCTGGACTCGTTCGCGCCCGCGCCGGTGGAAAGCCTGAACTACCTGCCGGCCAGCGGCGCCGACGGGCAGCACATCGTCGCCGACGGGCCGTACAAGGTCCAGAGCTACGTCCCCACGCGGAGCATCGTCTTCGTCCGCAACCCGGCGTGGAAGGCCAGCACGGACCCGATCCGCAAGGCCTACGTCAACGAGATCAAGGTCTCGGAGACCGGCAACGAGCCCGCGGTCCAGCAGCAGCTGCAGACCAACACGGCCTCGGCGGGCATGGAGTTCGACGCGTTCCCGCCCGTCGGCGCGGACCCGGGCCTGTACTCCCAGATGAAGCAGGGGCTGACCCACAACTTCAACCTCGGGTCCACGTACTCCACCAACCCGTACCTCGTCTTCAACGCGGTGTCGCCTAACAACAACAGCGCGCTGAAGAAGGTCGCGGTCCGGCAGGCCCTCAGCTATGGCATCAACCGGGCCCACCTGCTCACCGACAACGGCGGGCCGACCCAGGGGGTGGCACTCACCCACGTGCTTCCGGCCGGGATCAACGGGGCGCAGGACGTGGCGGCGGGCTACAACCCGTACCCGTACAACCCGACCAAGGCCAAGCAGATGCTGGCCGCCGCCGGGTACAAGAACGGGCTGAACGTCACGCTCCTGTACCGCCCGTCCAGCACGGTAGCGACGAAGATGGCGCAGACGCTGCAGAGCGACATGGGCAAGATCGGCGTGAAGATCAAGCTGCTCGGGGCCACCCCCTCGGACTTCTACGTGAAGTACATGGAGGTGCCGAGCGTGGCCAAGCGCGGCGCGTGGGACCTCTCACTCGCCGGGTGGGGGCCGGACTGGTACGGGGATGCTGCGGTGTCCTTCTTCAACCCGCTGTTCTCCGGCCCGGCGTCCTACCCGCCGATCGGCAGTAACTTCGGGTTCTACAACAACCCGTCCGTGACCGCCCTGATCGCCAAGGGCGCCAGCTCGGCGTCGGCCAGTTCGGCCGCGACGATCTGGGCCCAGGCGGACCAGGCGGTCATGAAGGACGCGCCGTTCTACCCGATCGTCAACCCGAACCAGCCGCTGTTCCACGCCACTTATGTGCACAATGCGGTGTACGTCCCGGCGATCCAGCAGTTCGACCCGACCAATATCTGGATGAGCCCGCCTGGATGATCCTGACGCGAGCATTCTGTGACGGTTCGCAGAATTAGTCACGGAACGTAAGCTGATCGAGTCAACCGGCCGCCCCGCGGGATCTACCGCGGGGCGGCCGGCCGGGATTACAGTCATTACAGGGTCTGGGCTGCGCGAACTCGCCGTGCCTGGATCCTCAAGGTGGGGAAGAGGGTAGGTAACGTGGCCCTGCTCGAGGTTGACGACCTGCACGTGTCATTCAGGACCTCTGACGGCATAGTGCAGGCGGTGCGCGGGGTCTCCTTCCACGTCGATGCCGGGCAGACCCTCGGCATCGTCGGGGAATCAGGCTCCGGCAAGAGCGTTTCGACACAGACGATCATGGGCCTCACCCGCGGGGCCCGGATCAGCGGCCAGGCGATGTTCGAGGGCCGGGACCTGCTCACACTCGGCCAGGCCGAGATGCGCAAGATCCGCGGGGCCGAGATCGGCATGATCTTCCAGGATCCGCTGTCCAGCCTGCACCCGTACTACAAGGTCGGCTGGCAGATCGTGGAGATGATCCGGCAGCACGACCACGACATGAACAAGGCGCAGGCCCGGGCCCGGGCCGTCGAGCTGCTCAAGCTGGTCGGGATCCCGCAGGCGGACCGGCGGGTGGACGACTACCCGCACCAGTTCTCCGGCGGCATGCGGCAGCGCGCCATGATCGCGATGGCGATGGCGCTCAACCCCAAGCTGCTGATCGCCGATGAGCCCACGACCGCGCTCGACGTCACCGTGCAGGCCCAGGTGCTGGCGGTCATCAAGACCTTGCAGGAAGAGTTCGGCACGGCGGTCATCCTCATCACCCACGACCTGGGCGTCGTCGCTGATGTGGCCGACAACGTGCAGGTGATGTACGCCGGGGCGGTCATGGAAAAGGCCGACCTGCGCACCACCTTCTTCGCCAACCACCACCCCTACACCGAGGGGCTGCTCCAGTCGCTGCCGGCCTACGGCGGTGAGCGGGAGCGGCTCCGGCCCATTCATGGCCAGCCGCCCAGCCTGATCAGTCTCCCGCCCGGCTGCCCGTTCGCTCCTCGCTGCTCGTACGTGATGGACCGGTGCCTCACCGAGGTGCCGCCGCTGGCCACGGTGGGGACCGATGCGTCCCACCTGTCAGCGTGCTGGCTTCCGCATGACATGGCGGCCCGCAATGAGCTACGGCGCAAAGTCGTGGGCGAGCCACTTCCGGCGCAGGCTGAAGCGTAAGGGACGGTGTGATGAGCGCGGAGACCACGGCCACGGCGCCGGAGCCCGCGGCAGGCGATGATGTCCTGCTGCGGGTGGAGAACCTAGTCAAGTATTTTCCCGTGCAGTCCTCGGCGCTCTTCCGGCGCGACCGGGAGTACGTGCACGCGGTGGACGGGGTCAGCCTGGAGGTGCGCCGGGGCCAGACGCTCGGCCTGGTCGGCGAGACCGGCTGCGGCAAATCGACGCTGGCCCGGTGCGTCCTGCGGCTGTACAACATCACCTCGGGGCAGATCACGTTCGACGGCCGGGACATCAGCAAGCTCTCGCCACGGCAGATGCGGCCGCTCCGGCGCGAGATGCAGATGATCTTCCAGGACCCGTACGGCTCGCTGAACCCGCGGCGCCGGGTCGGGTCGATCATCGGGGACCCGTTCGCGATCCACAAGACGGCCACCGGCCAGGAGCGTAAGCGCAAGGTCCAGGAGGTCATGGAGCTGGTCGGGCTGAACCCGGAGCACTTCAACCGGTTCCCGGCCGAGTTCTCCGGCGGGCAGCGGCAGCGCATCGGGGTCGCCAGGGCGCTGGCCTTCCGGCCCAAGCTGATCGTCTGTGACGAGCCGGTGTCCGCGCTCGACGTGTCTATCCAGGCCCAGATCATCAACCTGCTGGCCGACCTGCAGGCCGAGCTGGGGCTGACTTACGTCTTCATCGCGCATGACCTGTCCGTGGTGCGGCACGTGAGCAACCGGGTGGCGGTCATGTACCTGGGGCAGGTGACCGAGCTGGCGCCGGTTGACGACCTGTGGGCCCACCCGAGGCATCCGTACACCGACGCCCTGCTGTCGGCCGTCCCGGTCCCGGATCCGGACAAGGCCGGGCAGCGCGAGCGGATCATCCTGGCCGGGGACGTCCCCTCGCCGATCAACCCGCCTTCCGGCTGCCGGTTCCACCCGCGGTGCCCGAAGGCGGCCCCGACGTGCGTGGAGAAAGATCCCGTGCTTGAGCCGCGCCTCGGGGACGATGCGGGCCACCTGGCCGCGTGCCACTTCCCGGTTGAGGACGGGGAAGACATCTCCAAGTCCCGGCCCACCATCTCCGCCGACGAACGCGTGATCGAGTCCGGGCTGCTTGGCAGCGCCTGAGCCTGCACCGAGGAAGTGACATCATGGCTTTCAACATCCAGGAGTCGGCCGAGCCGGTCGCCGGCGCGGCACCAGGCACGGACACCGCGGTCGTCGCGAAGAAGATCGAAGGGCGCAGCCCCTGGCGGCTGGCCACGCAGCGGCTACTGCACGACCGGGCATCGATGATCTCGCTCGGCGTGATCGTTTTCATCATCCTGGTCGCTCTCTGCGCGCCGCTCGTCTCCGCGATCATCGGGCATGGTCCTAATCAGCAGTTCCCCGCACCGATCGGCGTGGATGCCAGCGGCCAGCCGCTCGGCCCGTCCAGCCATTTCCTGCTCGGTACCGACACGCTGGGGCGTGACATCCTGGTCCGGATCGCCTACGGCGCCCGGATCTCGCTCATCGTCGGTGTGCTCGCCTCGGTGATCTCGGTCTCCGTCGGCGCGATCGTCGGCCTGGCCGCCGGGTACTTCGGCGGCCTGACCGATACGCTGCTGGCGCGGCTCATGGACTGGCTGCTCGCCATCCCGTTCCTGCTGCTGGCCATCTCGCTGGTCACGGTGATCGGCCCGGGACTGGTCGTCCTGCTGATCGTCATCGGGTTCCTCGGCTGGGCGTCCGTCGGCCGGATCATCCGCGGCCAGGTGCTGTCGATCCGGGAGAAGGAGTACGTCGAGGCCGCCCGGTCGCTGGGCGCGGGTCCCTGGCGGATCATGTTCATCGACATCCTGCCCAACGTGATCGCCCCGATCATCGTGTACACCAGCCTGCTGATCCCGGTGTCAATCGTGGCCGAGGCGTCCCTGTCCTTCCTCGGCGTCGGCATTCCCCCGCCCACCCCGGACTGGGGGTCGATGATCGCCGATTCGCAGACAGTCTTCGAGTACGGGGCGTGGTGGTACCTGGTGTTCCCCAGCATGGCGCTGCTGATCACCACGCTCGCGTTCAACATCTTCGGTGATGGCGTGCGGGATGCATTCGACCCGCGCGGCGGCCAGCTGTTCGTCTAGGGAGCTCAGGTGACCCGCTTTCTTCTCCGCCGCGTCCTCCAGGGCATCATCGTGCTCTGGCTCATCACCGTCGGCGTCTTCGCCATCTTCTTCATCGGCCCGGGTGCGAAGCAGGTACCCCGGGTGCTGGCCGGCAAGAACGCCACCCCGCAGGTCGTCGAGCAGGTAACCAAGCGCCTGCAGCTCGACCGGCCCATCTACGTGCAGTACTGGCACTTCGTGTGGCAGCTCCTGCACGGCAACCTGGGGTACTCCTTCTACCACGGCCAGTCGGTGAACTCGGTGCTGAAGGCCGCGGTCCCGATCACGCTGTCCCTCGTCATCGGGGCCGCCATCATCTGGGTGGTGCTGGGCGTGCTGAGCGGCGTGCTGTCCGCGGTCAGGAACCGGTCCATCGCGGACCGGGCTTTCACCGCCATCGCCCTGTTCTTCTACTCGATGCCGACGTTCGTGCTGGGACTGCTGCTCCTCCTGGTCTTCTACTACGAGCTCACCATCCACGGCATCCACGCGTTCCCGGCCACCTACATCCCGTTCGGCCAGAGTCCGACCGGATGGTTCCGCTCGCTCATCCTGCCCTGGTTCACTCTGGCCCTGGTGTCGGCCGCGACCTACACCCGGCTCACCCGGGGGTCGATGCTGGACGTGATGAACGAGGACTACATCCGCACCGCCCGGGCCAAGGGACTGTCCGAGCGGCGGGTGATTTTCCGGCACTCGCTGCGGGCCGCGCTGACCCCGATCGTCACCCAGTTCGGCCTGGACGTGGGCATCCTGCTCGGCGGCGCGGTCATCACCGAGGTTGTCTTCTCGATGCCGGGCCTCGGGTACACCGCGGTCGCTTCCATCAACCAGCAGGACCTGCCGGTGATCATCGGCGTGGTCATCGTCGCCTCCGCGGCCGTGGTGGTGGCGAACATCGTCGTGGACGCGTTCTACGCCGTGCTGGATCCCCGGGTCCGCCTGCACTGAGTTGGCCCGGGGGCGACCTGGACCCCGCCCGCCGCCGGCCCTGAGGCCGGGACCCGTCTGCAGCGGGGCCGTGCCGTGTGCCCGGCCCGGCCTGCGGATAGACGGCGGCCCCACCGCCCATGCGGGGCCGCCGTCCTGCTAGCCCGCCCAGCGTCACTCAGGCCGGACGTTGTGGTTGCGGGCGAACAGATTGCCGGGGTCGTACTGACGCTTGGCCGCTGCGAGCCGCTGATACGTCTCCGCCGGATAGATCGCGGCGACATCCTCCTCGGTGGCCGAGGCCAGGAAGTTCGCGTAGGCGCCGTTGACGTGAGGTGCGAGTCTCCCCCAGATGGTTTCCAGAGCCGGACGAGCGGCCTCGACGACCCGCTCCGGACCGGCGGTGGTAGTCACCAGCATCAATTCCGCGTGGCGATGCGCGTAGGCGGTGGCGTCGTCGGGGACCCGGGATACCGCACCGCCGACGCTGCGAAGGGCGATGAACGGCGACCGCTCCGATGCCCCAACCTCAGCCAGGATCTGAAGGACCTCGGACACCGATTCCTTGTCAACAAATGCGCTCCGGGTCACAAGCTGGATGCCAGGCGGCAGGGTCGCGCCGTCCACGAGCGTGTCGGCATAGGGTTTCAGCGCGATATCGTCGCCGGTCACGGTGCCGAGCCGGCGGATCGGGTCGATGGCCTGGGCCGCGAGCCCCGGATCATCGCCGTCAAAGGCGACGTGGATCTCGACCGGCGCTTCGGGTCCGCCGGCGAATGGATTGGCAAAGTCCGCGATGGATGTGAGCTCTTCGGGGGCGGCGCGGAGGTAGTCCGCCCAGCCCTGGAGCACGCTGGCCGCCTCCGATGCCGGGAAGGCGATCTTGCCGTAGAAGACGTCTGTCGTCGGGTGGGCCATGAATTCGAAGGCGGTCACGATCCCGAAATTTCCGCCGCCCCCGCGAATCGCCCAGAACAGCTCCGGGTTCCGCTCCGCGCCCGCATGCACGACCTCTCCGTTGGCGGTAACCACCTCTGCGGCGACCACGTTGTCCAGGGCCAGACCGTACTTCCTGACCTTCCAGCCGATACCACCGGTCAACGTCAGCCCACCGACACCGACGCTCTTGGTGTCGCCTGAGGAGATCGCCAGGTCATGCGGGGCCAAGGCGGCCGCGACCTGACCCCAGGTGGCGCCGCCGCCGATCCGCACGAGGTGACGGTCACCGTCGATGATCTCCACGTTCGCGAGCTTGCTGAGGTCGATCACCACGCCGCCGTCGTTGGTGCCGAAGCCGGGAAAGCCATGGCCGCCGCCTCGCACGGACAGCAAAAGCCCGGCGCGGGCAGCGAATCTGACCCCGGCCTGCACGTCCCCGACGCTCTTGGGCCGCAGAACATAGGCCGGACTACCCGAAGCCAATACCGAGCGGCTGGCCGATTCGTACTCCGCTCCGCCCGGTTCGATGATGTCGCCGCCGAAGTCACGGCGAAGGGTTTCAAGCGCTGAGCTCATAACGTTCCTTCCACGCAGGAGAATCCTGACTCGTACATAGGAGGGACGAGACGCCCAGCCAGGATGTGAGCCCCGCCGGGCGTGACCTGCGTCTCCGCGCCTGACATCCTCGACGGGCAGATCCAGGCGATCCGCACGGTGCTCAGCCCCGTGGCCTGGCGGGGTTTGCGTCAGCCTTCCAGCGCGGACTGCATGGGGCGGAAGGTGGCTTGCGCTTCGGCCAGTTCGGCGGCGGGGTCGGAGTCGGCCACGATGCCGCCCGCGAACTGCCGGCCGGCGTGCTACCCTCCCGGTACGCTATATTCCTATCGTAACGATCGGATAACTAGGATGCTTCTCGCGAACACTGAAGTCCGCCGGCGGCAGGCCCGGCTCGCTGACCTCGTGCGCCTGGCTGCGGGTACCGGGGAATGGGCCGGCCTGGTCCGGTACTCCGAGGTCGAGCGCTGGTATGAGCGGCTGGAGCGCGGCGAGGACCACGAGGTGTGGCTGCTCAGCTGGCTGCCGGGGCAGCGCACCGGCTTCCATGACCACTGCGGGTCGTCTGGCGCGTTCACCGTGGTCCAGGGTGAGCTGCGGGAACGGACACCCGCCGCGGGTCACCCGGCGCCGGCCAGCACCACCTTCCCGGCGGGCCGGGCAAGGTCGTTCGGGCCGCGTCACGTGCACGAGGTCGTGAACGATTCGGCCGCGCCCGCGGTGAGCATCCACGCGTACTCCCCGCCGCTGGCCGGGATGCGCCGTTACGAGCTGACCCGCAGCGGGCTGGTGCTGGCCGCCGTGGAGACCGCCGGGGAGCGCTGGTGATCCGCACGTCACCGCCGGGAGCCCGGCCCATCAGCGAGGTGCTCGAACTGGCCCGGAGCCGTCTGGACCGGATGGAGCCGGCCCGGGCCTGGGCGGCCATGGCGGAGGGGGCACTGCTGGTGGACATCCGGCCGCAGGCGCAGCGCGGCGCCGAGGGGCAGGTGCCAGGGGCCCTGGCGATCGAGCGGAACGTCCTGGAGTGGCGGCTGGATCCGGCGTCGGACGCCCGGCTGCCCGAGGCCGGCTCCTATGACCTGCGGGTCATCGTGATGTGCTCGGCCGGCTACACCTCCAGCCTGGCCGCCGCCTCGCTGCAGGATCTCGGCCTGTACGCGGCCACCGACCTGGCGGGCGGATTCCAGGCCTGGGCCCGGGACGGGCTGCCGGTCGAGCCCTGACCAGGCGGCGGGGCTGCCTGGGCCATGACATCTGTCATGGCCCAGGCATGACGCGCGGCAGCGGGCCTGGCCGGGGCCGGGACGCATGATGGGACCATGGCGGGCAACTGGCTGGACCGGGCGCCGTCGGCGACCGCGGCGCTGGACCCGGCGAGTAGCCGTCAGCCCGATGATCGAGCAGACTCGGGGTATGCGGTCCCTCCAGTTCCGGCCGGCCCCGATGAGCCGCCCGGCCGTCACCCTGCGGCCCGGGCGCGGCGGGGCAGCGTCATGACCGAAGCCCCCGCCCAGCGGCGCGAGCAGGCCGGCGCGGTCACTCCCGCCCCGGCCAGCGCTGACCCGGCGAGCACCGGCCAGGCCGGCTCCAGCCCGGCGGGGATCGCCCAGGACGGCCCGGCCGCCTCGCCTGTGCTCATGGCCGCACGCGGCCGGTGGAGCCGGGTGGGCTGGATGTTCGCGGCCATCTGGCTGGTCTACCTGGCCCAGCCGGTAACCAGGCTCTGGTCCGACCCGAACCTGGCCCGCCGGTACCTGGGGCTGGCCGACCTGATCGCGTTCGCGGCCGTGTTCATCGTGACCTTCGCCGCCGCCCGCTTCCTGCGTGACCCGCGGAACCGGCACCGGTCCCGGCGGATCGGCCTGGGCGTCATCGTGGCCGAGACCGTGTTCGTGGGGCTGGCCTACGCCGCTCTCGGCTCATCAGCCACCGGCCTGCTGATCTACGTGAGCGTGATGGCCGTGTTCCTGCTGCCCACCCGCGCGGGATGGGTCGTGGTAGGTGCCTTCGTCGCGGCCTCCCTGATCATCCCCTGGGCCCAGGGCTGGGCCGTTGACGGGACCATGGCGTTCCAGATCTTCGTCTCCGCCGTGGCCGCGTGGGGCGTGAGCCAGGTGATCCAGCGCAACGCGCAGCTGATCGAGGCCCGGAATGAGATCACCCGGCTCGCCCTGGCCGAGCAGCGCAACCAGTTCGCCCGTGACCTGCACGACATCCTCGGCCACTCGCTGACGGTGGTGGCGGTCAAGGCGGAACTGGCCGGGCGGCTCACCAGCCTGGATCCGGAGCGGGCCGGCACCGAGATCGCGGACGTGGAACGGATCGCCCGGCAGGCGCTGGCTGATGTCCGGGCCGCCGCGGCCGGGTACCGCGAGGTCACCCTGGCTGGCGAATTGCGCAGCGCCCGGACCGCGCTGGCCGCGGCCGGCATCGAGGCGGAGCTGCCCGATCAGGGCATCACCAGCATCCCGCGGCCGCGGCAGGAACTGTTCGGCTGGGCGGTCCGCGAAGGCATCACCAACGTGGTCCGGCACAGTGGCGCCACCCGCTGCCGCATCCGGGTCACCGCCAGCGAGGTTGAGATCAGCGACGACGGCTGCGGTCCGCCCAACCCGGCCGACGGCACGACGCACGGGGCAGGCGATTGCGACAGCTGGTCGGGGCACCATCCGGGGACCCTGGCCGGCGGCGGCGGCGGGCCGGCCAGCGGGCACGGCCTGGCCGGGCTGCGGGAGCGGGCCGCCGGCGCCGGCGCGAGGGTCAGCGTCGGCCGCTCGGCGGCCGGCGGCTTCGCACTGCGGGTCCGCGTGTCATGATCACACCGTGAGCACCGCCATCCGCTTGCTGCTCGCCGATGACCAAGCCCTGGTCCGCGGGGCACTGGCCGCGCTGCTCGCGCTGGAGCCCGACCTGGAAGTGGTGGCCGAGGTCGGCCGCGGTGACGAGGTGGTCCCCGAGGCCCGCCGGGCCCGGCCCGACGTGGCCCTGCTGGACGTCGAGATGCCCGGCCTGGACGGGATCAGCGCCACCCAGGAGCTCCGGGCGGCCCTGCCGTCGTGCCGGGTGCTGGTCGTGACCACGTTCGGCCGGCCCGGCTACCTGCGCCGCGCGATGGCCGCCGGGGCCAGCGGCTTCGTGGTCAAGGACACCCCGGCCCGCCAGCTCGCCGATGCGGTCCGCCGGGTCGCCTCCGGGCTCCGGGTGGTCGATCCCAGCCTGGCCGCGGAGACGCTCGCCGCCGGGGACAGCCCGCTCACCCCCCGGGAGACCGACGTGCTGCGCACCGCCCGGGATGGGGGGACGGTGGCGGATATCGCCGCGGCGCTGCACCTGTCCGAGGGGACGGTACGCAACCACTTGTCGGCCGCGATCGGCAAGACCGGCGCCCGCACCCGCGCCGAGGCGGTCCGCCTGGCTAGCGCGAACGGCTGGCTCCTCGGCAGCTGAGACTGGCGGACGGCGAACGGGCCTGCCGTGCGGGCCTCACCCGGAGCGCCAGGGACAGCTGGCTGAACGACCGGCCGCCGGGCCGCTGCCCTATGGCCGCCTGGCCAGCCAGACAGTCCTCGTGGTGCGGATGGTGAGGTCCTCGCGCCGCAGGATGCTGGCGGGCCCGTCCCCGTCGAGGAGCGTGTCCAGCGCGGCCAGGTCCTCGGCGCTGAGCCGGTCTCCGGCTGCGGACCTGAGGCGCTGGAGGGACACCTGGGCGTAGCGGCCGGCCGGGGCGGGAAGCGGGGGCGCCAGGTCGATGACGAAGGTCCGCTGGGCCTCGACGGCCAAGCCCGCCCCGGCCAGCCGGGGGCCCCAGTCGGAGCCGAGATGCGGGAGCTCGCCGGCCTGTACTTCGTCCCGGGCGGCGTGGCAGCGGCCTTCGAGCCCGGGGCGGCCGATGCCGGGGTCGTCGGGCAGGAAGCGGGGGAAGGAGTCCATCTCGGCCACCGCCAGTACCCCGCGAGGGTGGAGCGCGGCCAGGATCTGGGCCAGGACGCGATCAGGATCGGCCATGTGGTGCATGGAGTTGGACGCCCAGACCAGATCAACGTGGCCGGTGTCCGGCCAGCCCGCGTCGAGGTCCGCCTGGACCACCCGGACCCGGCTGGCCAGACCCAGCTCGCGGGCCTGGTTCTGGAGGCGGCCCAGCATCGGCCCGGATGCGTCCACAGCGGTCGCCTCGGCGCCCGGGAAGTGCCGGAGCAGGGCGATAGTGCCGGTGCCGGTGCCGCTGCCCAGGTCGAGGATCCGGCGCAGGGGGTGATCGGCCGCCACGTTGCCGACCCAGCCGATCACGTCGGACAGGTAGGCGTGCAGCACCTCGGCGTCCAGGTCCAGGAGCTCAGCCAGGACCGCCTCGTCGGCTTCGGCCCCAGCGTGGTGACGGGCGCGATGGTTATCCATGCCTCCACGCTATGTGTGGTTTGCGCTAGTGGCATAGAGTCTTGCCTATGACGCAAGACAGTGATCTCGACGGCCTGGTCCGCCAGCGGATCAGGGGGCTGCGTGCCGCCCGGGGCTGGTCGCTGGATGAACTGGCGGCCCGCTGCTACCTGAGCCCGTCCACGCTGAGCCGGATCGAGACGGGCCACCGGCGGATCGCCCTCGACCAGCTGGCCCCGATCGCCCGTGCCCTCGGGACCACCCTCGACCAGCTGGTCGAGTCCGCCGATGACGACGACGTGGTGATCAGGCCGCAGCGCGACGAGGTGCGGGGGATGACCGCCTGGGTGCTGACCCGCGAACCCGGGCCGCGCGGCGTCACCGTGGCCAAGATGCGCATTACCAAGCCGGCGCCCCGCGACGGCGCGGGTGAACTCGGGGTCCATCCGGGCAAGGACTGGTTCACGGTCCTGTCCGGGACCATCGTGCTCAGGCTGGGGGAGCGGACCATCCTGGTCGAGGCCGGCCAGGCGGCGGAGTTCTCCACCATGATTCCGCACGCCGTCGGGGCCCGCGGCGGCCCGGCGGAGATCCTCTGCATCTTCGACCACGACGGGCAGCGCACCCATCTTCACCCCTCCCCGTGACCACCTGCCGCCGGTCGCGCCGGCCGCGCGCCTGTCCGCCCGGGCGTCCCCCGCTTAGCCGAGGGCGAGCCATCCGACGCCGGCCGACTCGACGCGCTGGCTTTCGGCGGGCGCGAGCGGGCGGCGGCCGGTCAGCCCGGCGATCAGGGTCACCCACGCGCCCCGAAGGCGCGGCCTGCAGCGCGGCCCAGGCTCGCCGCCGGGCCTGGCCGAAGTCACGCGCCCGGGCTGCCGCATCGGCCAGGCCCGTCGGCCCCGCGCTGGGCCGACTGGATCCGGTCGTCGTTCGTGGCGGCGGAGAACCGCTGATCCGCCCGGTAGTAGCCGGCCGCGGGCACCAGGCCCGGCCCGGTTGGCTCCGGCCCGGCGAGCATGCCGGGCAGCCGCCGCATCGTCATCCCGACGTGGTACACCAGTTCCGCCACGGTCCAGGGATGACACCGGGTGGGACGGGCAAAGGCGGCGTCATCGAGGCCGGCTATCACCTCCGACAGCCGCCGCGACTCACCGCCGAACGCATCATGGATCATTTCCGGCACCATGCCCGGCAGGGTAAATGGGGCAGGACATGGTCGTCAGAGGTTCCGGGAGAGGGAGGATGATGCGCCCGGTCATCGTCTCGCAGGGCGCTACGAGGCCGGGCAGCCCGCCTGGCGCGGTCTCGCCTTCCCGCCCGCCGTTGACTGCGCCGCCCCCGACCGGGCCGGTTAGCCCGCAACGGCGCGGGTGCCGGGCGGAAAGCCGAAGGCCTGGCGCGCCTGGTAGACCAGGTCGGGCGCGGCGACCTTCTCGTTGAGGACCAGGGTGGCGGCACCGGGGGAGAAGTGCGCGTGGACCCAGGCCTGGTCCCGGTAGGGCGGCCCGGCGTCCAGGGCCCGGGCCAGGTAATGGCCGGGCAGGCCGGCGACGGTGACGACCTCGCCGATTCCCGGGCCGCCCGCCGAGCCCTCGACCAGGGTGCGGCCCCGGCGGGCGAACTCGCCGCAGTTCATCAGGATGCCCACTCGCCAGGACAGCGTGAGGGATCCGGCGCCCGCACCCGAGAGCGTCTCGCCGGGCCGGATCTCGATGATGCTGGCGTCGCAGAAGGTCCGGGGCTTGAGCCTGGCGTCCAGGGCGCCGCCGAAACCGAGCCGCCCGGCGTCCCGGTCCAGGTAGGCGTCGATGGCGGGCAGCATGGCCCGGGCCTGCGCCCGGTTGAGCGCGGGCCCGGGCCGGGCCCGGCCGCCCTCAGCGGTCAACGTCCCGGGGGCAGCCATCGCCAGGCGGACCGCGCCGGCCAGGGCAGCCATGATGATGAGGCCCGAGAAGACCACGCGCGTCCTCAGGCTGGCGGACATGGCCGGCTCAGAGGCTCTGGCTGTAGATGAGGCCCAGCACCAGCTCGGCGGCGGCCCCGGCGGCGAACACGCCGGGCAGCCAGCGGGCCGCGGGCGCATACTGCCGCCGGTGCCGGCCAGCCAGCACGAAGACGCCCGCGCCCACGACGGCGAACAGGATGGCGCTGGACCAGTAGTGCAGCCGCCAGGCGTAGGCCACGGCCGCCTCGGCGAGGAAGGCAGCAGGGAGCGCCGCCGTCCCCAGGCCGCTCAGCCGCGCGGGCCCGCACCACCACGCCCAGCCCGCCGCGCCGGACAGCGGGCCGCCGATCACCGCGCAGGCCGCCCACAACAGCATGATGCCCCCGGCCGGGTAGCCGCGCGCGGCGGCGGTGAGGTAGTAGCCGGCCAGTTCCAGCAGCCCGGTCGCGGTGCCGGCCAGCGCGGCAGCGGCGGGGCGGGACCAGAGGGATCCGGCCGCGAACATCACGGCCAGCCACGGGCTGGCCGAGTTGACCAGGCTCAGCCACGGCGAGCCGAGATACTTCTGGAGGATGGACGTGGCCGCGCCGGCCACCAGTCCGAGCAGGATCACCGCCGCGATCCGCGCCGCTAACGGCGGGCTGGCCGGCCTGCGTGACGCCTGCTCGCCGACCGTCTGGGGCATTGCCACGCAAGCACCGTACCGGCCGCGGCCGCCGTCCGGTCATCCCGTTGTCGTATGCCGGGGTAGTCCGGGGGAGGATGCCCGGCGGGGCGCCCCAGCCGTACGCTCGTGATGGCGATGACCGGGATGACAGGGGCAGCCGGGCGGGCGAGGCGACTGACGGCGGTGGCCACGCCCGGTGACGTGTTTGGCGCGGTGATCCTCGCCGCCGTGCAGGCCGGCGGGTCGTATGCGATCGCGTCGCGGCACGGGCAGGCCATCAGCGCGGCCGAGTACGTCCTGCTGGTCGCCGGCCCGGCGCGGCGGGCGTGATCGCGGCCATCCGCCCGGCGCGCCGGGCCGCCCGCCTTCCCGTGCTGCTAGCGATCGCCGCCCAGTGAGGCGGGCTCATTCCCCGCCTGCGGGCGGGCTCCCGGTTCCGGGTAGCTGGCCAGCAGGTCCCGGCACTTCCGGATGCGGGCGTCCAGGTCGGTCAGGAAACCCTCCAGCGCGGCCCGCTTGGCCTCGACGGTAGCCCGCAGGCTCTCCTGGAGGATGAGGCACTCGCCGGTCAGCCTGCGGCGTTCCTCATCGCTGGTCCGCTCGTCGTGATAGCTGAGCCGGATCTCGGCGAGCCGGTCCTCGTTCCGCAGCACCACGGCGATCTCGTCCAGGTTGAGGCCGAGCAGGGTCTGCAGCTCGCGGATGCGGGCCACCCGGGCCAGGTCCTCCCCGGAGTACCGGCGCAGGCCGCCCGGCGTGGTGCAGGCCGGGACGAGCAGGCCCAGCTGCTGGTAGTAGCGCAGCGCCCGCTCGGACACGCCGGCCCGGGCCGCGGCGGCGCCGATGCCGAGCAGGGGCTCACCCGCCGCCGGGCCCGGCCCGGCGGGGGCGGTGGCTGCGGCGCCACGCTGCGCCGTCCGGCCCACCCCGCTCAGCTGCTTCCCGGGGCATCGGAACCGCGGTCCCCGCCGGCGGCCCCGGACTGCTCGGCCGCGGCCAGCTGCCCATGCCCGTTGCCGTGCCCGTTGACCGGGATGTCGGCGTCCGAGGACGCGACCGGCTCGGCGAAGCCCGTGATGCCGCCGATCTCCGCGGCGCCGTCGGCCAGCTCATCCACGGCCGGCTCGGTCGCGTGCATGTAGCGCTTCCCGCGCAGGGCGGACGCGATGATGGCCACGGCCGTCGCGATGGCGGCGAAGGTGAACGCCAGGTGCAGGCCACTGGCGAACGGCTGCTCGATCAGCTTGGGGAAGAACGTGCGTCCGGTGACGTACGCCTCCTGGCTGGGGCTCAGGTGCTGCAGGGCCCCGGTCGGGCCGAGCAGTTCCTTGATCGGGTTGTAGCCGAGGAACGCGGAGAACAGGCTGCCGATCGGCGGCTCGTTCGCGACCACGTGCGCGGCCGTGGGGGAGACACCCGCGTTGACCAGGCCCTTGTACAGGTGCGAGGGCAGGTGGCTGGCCAGCCCCAGGGTGACGATGGTGAAGAACAGGCCCATGGACAGCACGGTGGCCGAGTTCTGGAACGTGTTGACCATGCCGGCGCCCGCGCCGCGCTGGTCCGGCGGCAGGCTGTTCATGACCGCAGCCTGGTTGGGTGAGAAGAACAGGCCCATGCCCACCGCGAACAGGAAGATCAGCAGCGCGAACCAGATGTAGCTGAAGTTGATCGGCAGCAGTTCCAGGAGCAGGAAGGCGGCGCCGGAGACGATCAGGCCGGACGTGGCGAACAGGCGGGCCCCGAAGCGGTCCGACAGCGTGCCGGCCAGCGGCCCGACGATGAGGAACCCGACCGTCAGCGGGACCATGGCGATGCCCGCCCACAGCGGTGTCTGGCTGAAGCTGTAGCCGTGCTGCGGCAGCCAGATCCCCTGCAGCCAGATGATCAGCATGAACTGGATACCGCCGCGGCCGAGGGCGCCGAGCAGGCCGGCGATGTTCCCGGCGGTGAACGCGCGGATCCTGAACAGGCTCAGCCGGAACATCGGCTGCTCCACCTTGGTCTCCACCCAGGCGAACAGGATCAGCACCGCGATCCCGCCGAAGATGGCGGTCAGCACGTAGGGGTTACTCCACCCGGTGGGGTGCCCGCCGTAGGGGAGCAGCGAGTACACGATCCCGACCAGCACCGCGATCAGGCCGACGGCGAACAAGGCGTTGCCCAGCCAGTCGATCTTGGCTGGGATGCGGATCCCGTTGTCACGGAGCTTGAGGTAGGCCCAGACCGTGCCGAACAGGCCGAAGGGCACCGAGACCAGGAAGACCAGGTGCCACTCGATCGGGGCGAGCACGCCGCCCAGCAGCAGGCCGAGGAATGAGCCGCTCACCGCGGCGATGCCGTTGATCCCCATCGCCTTGCCCCGCTCGTTCTGCGGGAACGCGTCGGTCAGGATCGCGGTCGAGTTGGCGAACAGGAACGCGCCGCCGACGCCCTGGAAGACCCGCATGATGATGATCCACAACGCGCCGGGTACTCCGGTCAGCCAGGTCACCGACAGCAGGATTGAGAACAGCGTGAATATGGCAAAGCCGAGGTTGTACATCTTGACCCGGCCGTAGATATCGCCGATCCGGCCGAAGCTGACCACCAGTACCGCGGTGACCAGCAGGAACCCCATGAACACCCAGAGGAAGTACGAGGTGTTCGAGGGGACGAGCGGGTTGAGCTTGATGCCCCGGAACAGGTCCGGCAGTGAGATCAACAAGATCGACTGGTTGATCGTGACCATCAAGATTCCGAGCGTGGTGTTCGACAGCGCGATCCACTTGTAGTGGACGCCCCGCTCGTCTGCGGCTGAGGGCGCGGCCTGCGCTTGTCCTGCCACCGGCATTAAATCTCCTTGCTGAAGGGGTGGTGAGCCAACGTCTGCTGGGTGCGGGGTCGCCGGGGTGAAGTCCCTGAATTACGGGTGAGTCCCCGGGTACCTCAGCCATCATACCGAGCCTTGACGTCAACGTCAGAGTCGGCTCCCGAGTCGACCCTGCGGTGCGCCCCGCCTGGGCCGGCGGGTGCCGGCGCTCAGGCCTGCGAAGCGGTCCCGGGACGGCCCTTCGTGCTGGTCAGAGCAGGGTGAGCTGTTCCTGTGCGGGCTGGGCGGGAGCCACGGGCTGGGCCGCGCGGCGCCGGCTCGGCGGCGGGCTGCCGCGGCCCACGTGGTAGCGCGCCGCGAGCTCGCGGACTTGCTCGGCGATCCGCTGCTGGTAGTCCTTGGGCGCGTAGGCCCGCGAACCGTACAGCCCCCGGTAGCGGGGGACCAGGTCCGGGTGATGCTCACCCAGCCAGGCCAGGAACCACTCCCGGGCCCCGGGCCGCAGGTGCAGCACGATCGGGCTGACGTGGGTGGCCCCGGCCTCGGCGATCTGCCGGACGGTGGACTCCAGCTGGGCGGGGGAGTCGGAGAGGAACGGCACGACCGGGCCCATCAGCACGCCGCAGCCCAGCCCGTGCTCGCTGAGCGTGGCGCAGACGCCCAGCCGGCGCCGCGGGCTGGGCGTGCCCGATTCCAGCACCCGCCACAGATCCTCGTCTGCGCAGCCCACCGACACGCTGAGCCCCACGTCGGTGACCTCCGCGGACGCGAGCAGCAGGTCGAGGTCGCGGAGGATCAGCGTGCCCTTGGTCAGGATGGAGTACGGGTTGCGGGCGTCCAGCAGCGCCTGCAGGATCCCGGGCATCAGCTGGTACTTGCCCTCGGCCCGCTGGTAGACGTCCACGTTGGTGCCCATGGCGATGTGCTCGCCCGGCCACGTGCGCGAGTTGAGCTCCTTGCGGACCAGAGCCGGGGCGTTGACCTTGACCACGATCTTGGAGTCGAAGTCATGCCCGGCGTCCAGGTCCAGGTAGGTGTGCGTGTTGCGCGCGAAGCAGTAGACGCACGCATGGCTACATCCCCGATAGGGATTAATAGTCCAGCGGAACGGGACGCGGGACGAGTCGGGGACCCGGTTGATCACGCTGCGGGCGTGCACCTCGAAGAACGTCATGCCGCGGAAGCCCGGGGTGTCGAACGCCCGGGTGATGGCGCCGCGTTCGAACAGTGCGGGCGCGGCCGTGGCCGGGCCCGGGCGGCCGCCGGGAGCGCCTGGGCCGTCCGGGGCGCCGGGACCGCCAGGGACGTCCGGGCCGCCGAGGGTGTCCGGCTGAATCCGCAGCTCGTTCCATCGCATGCGTGCCACTCTAGAATTTTAGTTCGACAGTGGCAAACGCCCTCGATCATCTCTTCGATTGCCGTCGGCTGCGGGGGACGGGAAGCGGGGGCCCGGCGCCCCCGCCGAGCACGGCCCCCTAGTGCGCAAAAGCCGTTACAGCACCGGGAACTGCGGCTAACGATCTTGCGGTGGGGGATAGTAAGAACAAGTTCCCACCGTCCCGGCGGGGTGGAGGTAGCCCTTATGGCGCTATCCATGGATGAGCAGCGCATCCTGGATGAGATTGAGCGCGGCCTCGCCAGCGCCGACCCGGCGCTCGCCACGAGGATGTCGTCGTTCGGTGCGCCCCGCCGGATCGCGACCCTGCGCATGCGCCGGCTGCGGCTGGTCGCCTCGCTGATGACCCTGGTAGTCGTGGCGATGGTGTCGGTGCTGGTTTACGTCCTGGTCCCGTTCCGGACCGCGGCGGACCGGCATGCGGGCGGCAAAGCCAGTTCGTCCCCCGCCCAGGCGGTCATGACCGCGCCGTCGCACCGGAGCCACTCGTCCGCGCCGACCAGCGCCGCGCCGGCCAGCGCGGCACCGGCCAGCCCCGCCCTCGGCACCGCAGCCTCCGCGACCGCGGCGGCCGGCCTGGCGCCCAGCACGCACGCGGGCGCCTCGGCCAGCCCGGCCGTCGCGCATCAGCAAGCGCGCGGCACGCCCGCCCAGTAGGCCAGCCCGGCACCGGCGGCAGGCCGGCTGCCTGCCCGGAGCCGGCGGGGAGGCTGACCTGGCTGGAGCCGGACCGGGGCGGGACCGCCCCGGCGCTACCCGGCGGCCGTCAGTTCTCGCGCCAGAACTGCAGCAGGTACTGCTCCAGCCCTTCGAGGTTCTTCCTGGCCTGCTGGAACTCGTCGCTCAGCGGGTCAACCCCGCGGTCGAACATGTCCTCGTACAGCCGCATGACCTCGCGCCGGTTGCGTGCGTAGACGCGGACCACGTAGTCGCCAACGCCGCCGGCCAGGGTCAGGCCGTCCACCGCGCGGCCCGCCGACCCCATATCCACGCTGACCCGGCCCCGCAGGTACAGCGTGCCCTTAGCCTCGTCCTCCCAGGCGTCACCGAACGCCGGGGGCGCCGTGTCCCACTCCTCGAGCGTGAGCCGGACGCCGATGTGCTCCTGCATGCTGCCCACCCACATTTGCTCCCGGTTCACGCTCACCAGGGTGCCCACGGGAGCGAGCGGGCCGCCGGGGGCATCCGGGTCTACGGTCGAGTCGTGCACCCGGAACATCCGCCGGTCCGGGAAGACAGGCATTTCCAGCCGGATTAGGCGTTGGCTCATGTGTCCCCCCTTTGGCCCGGATGCGGCTCCAAATTAATAGCATGCTCCGCGCGAGGGCGGCGCGGGCCAGCATTGGGCCACAAACTTACCGAAAGTAACTCTCCGTGATCCTGCACGTGAGGTGCCCGTATATCTCCGGCCACAGGAGTGTCCGGGCCAGGCACGGGGGGTCACTGATGCGGTCGCGGGTGTGACTCGGCAGGTCGTGGGGCGTCCGGGGGCGGAGCGGCGGCATGTCTGGGCTGGCGCGGGGTGCCTGGGCCCGGGGACCTGGCCGGGCTGGTCCTCAGAGCGCGCGGGCCCGGACTTCTGTCCACAACGCCTGGTAGGACTGGGCGGCCCGGCTGTGCGGCGCGAACGCCGCGACCGGGGCGCGCTCCACGGACATCCGCTCGATCTGCGACAGTGCGGGGATGGTGGCCGATGCCACGTCGTCACGCTCGGCCGGCAACCGCTCGGCTATCTCACGATGCAGGCGCTTGCGCGCGTCGATCATGGAGAAGAATGCGAGCACTGCGGGCCGCTGCCCATCGAAGCCACCGATGAAGTCGGTGAGCTGGTCCAGGGTGCGCAGCGACAAGACCGTCGGGATGAGCGGGACCAGCAGGCTGTCGGCCGCCTGGAGGACGCTCTCCGACAGCAGCGAGATGCCGGGCGGGCAGTCGAGGAAGATCACGTCGTACTGGTCGCTGAGCGGGGCCAGGAGCCGGGCGATCCGCCGGGTCGGCTTCTTCGTGGCCCCGAGGACGAGGTCCAGGTTCCGGTAGGTGAAGTCGGCGGGGAGCAGGTCGAGGTCCGCGAAATCGGTGCCCTTGATCGAGTCGTCGATCTCCCGGCTGCCCTTGATCAGTGCTTTGCCGCCGCCCTTGATCCGGGGCCGGATCCGGAACAGGTAGCTGGCGGCCGCCTGCGGGTCCAGGTCCCAGAGCAGCACCCGCAGCCCATCCTGGGCGGCCAGGTAGCTGAGGTTGACGGCGGAGGACGTCTTCCCGACCCCGCCCTTGATGTTGTAAGTGGCCAGTATCTTCACGCGCCCGCATCCCCCGACCGTCCGTTTCCGGGCTTCCCGGTTCTGCCTGCGGGTCTCCCGGCGCTGGCGCCGGCCGCCCCCCGACTTGCCTCCGGACATCCCGGCCATGCTGGTCAGCCCCTCGAACCGGCGGTCGCTGGCCGGGCTGGCGAATTCGCCGAAGCGCCCGGCGAACTCGTCACGGGCGCGTCGCTGGGCGCGGCCGATCCCCCCGGCTAGTTCACCCATGGCGAGCAGGGCGGTGGCCGGGACCTCCCGGCCGGCCATCATCTGGCCGGCAAACTCCCGTAGCTCTTCCTGCTGCACCTGGCGATCCTGGAACTCGCCGAGGCAATCCTGCAAGCCCTTCAGGTCCTTCAGGGCGCGCTGGTACGACTGCGGGTCGAACAGCGAGGCGAAAATTTCCAGCAGGTAGCGCAGTTCCTTGCACCGCTTCCGCAAGTCGTGGAGTTGCTCCGCGGGGGAGTCCGCGCTGATCGCCCGGCCCTGGCGGAGCACCCGCCGGTGCGCCCGGCGCAGCCGCCCGGTGGCCAGGTCCGCGGCCCGCTCGCCCGCCCGGGGCACGGTGAGGCCGGTGAGCGCGGCACGCCATTCGCGGGTCAGCCTCGAGAAGCGGGCGGACCGCAGCCCGCGCGTCAGTGAGCGCTGCTCGATGACCCGGCGCCGGGCCAGGTGCGCGTGGAAGGGCTCGAGCTCGGCCGGGGTGGCGGACACCAGGGCGTCGGCCATCTCGTCGTAGTTGAGCAGGTAAACGTCGAGATCCCGGGTGGGCGTGGTCAGGTCGCCCAGCCACTTGAACTCGGCGCGGAACCGGGCCGTGAGGCTGGCGGGCAGCGCCTCACCGGCGAGCTTGAGCGCGGACCGGGTCCGCCGGACCGCGACCCGCAGGTCGTGCAGGAACTCGGTGTCGATGTCCCGGATGGTGCCGGGCACGTTGGCCTCCAGGGTGTCCAGCAGCTGCAGCAGTACGGCCCGGAGGGCGGCCCGGGCGGCCATCTCGGGGCCGAGCTGGACGCTGATCTTGTTGCTGTATGCCTCAGCGTGCTGGCCCGCGGCCGCCAGGGCAGCGTCGAGCGGGCGGCCCGGGTGGCCATTGAGCCCGGCCGCGGCAGCCAGCTCCTCCCCGATCCGCTGGGCCTGCAGCTGGTAGCCGCGGACCGCGGTGACCTGGAGCCGGGCCGGCAGCTGGGCCGCCGCCGGGTGACTCACCGCGGTCCGGTCTGCCCTGATCCAGGCGACCGTCTTGGTATCCGCGTTGAGCACCCGGAGGTCCTGGATGGCGCTGGTGGCCCGGGCGGCGGGCAGCAGCGCCCGGATCCCGGCCAGCGGGGCGATCACCGCGGTGACGGGGCCAGACGGCAGGTCCTCGGCCAGGGCCGGCCAGGTCAGCCGGGCTGCGGGCTGGCTGACCAGGTCCCCGGCGGCCGTGGAGAGCACCAGCTCCGCGAGCCGCGACCCGGTCAGGTACTCCAGCGTGAGCCCGGCGCGGTGCAGCCGCCAGTCGAACGTGTCCAGCCAGGTGCGGCGCACGGTCCGGGGCCGGCCGGCGGGGCCCAGCGTGAACCGCGGGGCGAGCGCGGCCAGCACATCATCCTCGCTGGGCTGGCCAGCGCCGCTGGCCGCCAGATCGACGACATGCGAGAACGTTTGCACCCGGAACCTCGGCTCGGTCAGGAAGCGGGCCGCGCGGCGGGGGGAGGCCGACGGTATGTCCTGCCTGAGTCTAGCTAGCGGAGGCTGCCCCGCTCCTGGCTAGCGCCGGTTGGTCTGCTCCTGGCTGGCGGCGGGCTCGTCGCGGACCCCGCCTGGAGCCAGCAGGACCTCGCCGGTGGGCACCGGCCCCTGGTCGGGTACGGGCCGCATGATCAGCGTCCCCTCGGAGGTCACCTGGACCTTGGGAACGGGCATGTCGTCCGGGGCGGCCGGTGCGGGCATGCTCAGCGTGTCGTCGGCCAGCCGGGGAGCGGGCGCCGCCGCCCGCTCCGCTGAGGCTGGGGCCGGTTCCGCGCCGGGCGTGTCGTACGCGTCCGGGGTGTCCTCGGTCCCGGCCGCCGAGGGCTCGGCCGGCGGGCGGGCCTCCGCGGCAGCCCCGGCCACCACGGGCGAGTCAGCCACCACGGGCGAGTCAGCCACCACGGGCGAGTCAGCCTCCCGGGGCGGGCTGGCCTTCACGGGCGGGCAGGCCTTCACGGGCGGGCTGGCCTCCGGAGCCGGGACCTCCCCGGCCGACGGCCTCATCGCCGCGGATCGCACTGCGTCCGGGACGGCTTCCCCGTCCGGCTCATCGGCCGCGTTCCCGGGCCCGGACATGCCGGGGATGGTCAGGGGCGGCCGCTTGATCGCGGGCATGACCGAGGTCAGCTCCGCGCTGGACCGGACCACGGCCCGTTTCTGCCGCTGCTCCTTATCGACCTTCTCGGCGGCCGCATCCAGCCGGTCATTCATCCCGGCCAGCTGGCGCGCCCGCGTCCGGAGCTTGCGGACCCGGTCGGCCACGTACATCAGCAGAACAACCACCACAACGACGACAATGAGCAGCTCAGCCATGTATCACGCCATCACTGGAAGGACTTGCGGGGTAACCCACAGCCTACGCGAGGGCCGCCGCTGCCCTCGTGGCTCACGGGCCTCGTGTCGGCGCGGATCAGGCATAGTCCCGGTAAAGCCGCGGTCAGGCCAGCCGGGTCACCTCGACGGTCACGTTCATCGCGACACTCGGGGCCCCGTGATAAATCCCTTTCAGGGGCGGCACGTCCGCGTAGTCCCGGCCCCGGGCGACGACCACGTGGCCCTCGCCGACCGACGCCTGGTTCGTCGGGTCCGCCGCAACCCAGTCACCGGCCCAGTACTCGACCCAGGCGTGGCTCTGCCCGGCGACCGCCTGCCCGATGCCCGCCTCGGGCCGCGGGTGCAGGTACCCGGACACGTACCGGGCGGGCAGGCCCGCCTCCCGCAGCAGGGCGACGGTCAGGTGCGCGATGTCCTGGCAGACTCCCTGGCTCTTGTCCCAGGCCTCCTGGGCGCTGGTCTGCACCTCGGTCGCGCCCGGCACGTACGCTACCCGCTCCCGCACCCAGGCCGCGATGTCCGAGGCCGTCTCCTGCGGGCCCGCGCCCCGGGTCCGCTCCCGGGCCGCCTCGGCCAGCGCGGCGTCCACCGTGGTCCGGGGCGTGGCGGCCAGGTACTCCGCCGCGATCCCGGCGTCCGCCTGGGCGTGCAGCTCGTCCCAGGCCAGCGGCTCCGGGGCCGCCGGGGCCGCGCTCGTTTCCACCATGGCGTGGGACCGCACCGTGAGCTCGTTGTGCGGGGCCTGGATGTCGAACGAGCTGACCACGGTGCCCCAGTAGTCCTGATAGGCCCAGACCGGCGTTCCGTTAGCCACCGACACCCGGGTCTGCAGGGCGTTCTGGGTCGGCAGGGTGAGCGGGGTCATCCGGGCCTCGTTGTAGGAGGCGCGGGCGGCGCCCTGGTAGTGCATCCGGGTCTCGTGGACAATCTCCAGCAGCCAGCCCACGCCTCAGCACTCCTGAGCCCAGATCACGGGCTGCTCGTAGATGAAATAGCGGGCGGTGATCGCCTCACTGGCCTGCCGGCAGGTGCGCTGCAAGGTGGCGAGCAGGTCCGGCAGCAGGCCCGGGAGCTGCTGGGGATCCGCGTACTCCAGCCGGGTGCGCAGCTGGCCGATCGACCGCCGCGCCGGGTCGGTCAGGGCGGCGCTCGCCGCGGTGGGGTCGAGCGCGGCGAGCGACTCCTCCGCGGTGGCCAGCGCGTGCACCACCGACCGGGGGAACAGCCGGTCAACCAGCAGGAACTCGATGACCTGCTGCGGGTCGCCGGCCCAGGTCCGGGTGCGGATGAAGGATTCGTAGGCGCCGCAGGACCGCAGCAGCATGGGCCAGCCGACCTCGTACGGCGTGGCCGGCATCCGGGCCATCAGCAGCCGGGCGGTCATGTCGACCCGTTCCAGGCTGCGGCCCAGGACCAGGAACCGCCAGGCCTCGTCGTGGCTCATCGTCGACTCGGTCAGGCCGAAGAACAGCGCGGACCGTTCCCGGATGAACTCCAGGTAGACGTGCGGGCCGAGCCGTTCGGCGGCCTTGCGGCGCGACGCCAGCCCGTGGCTGGTGACGTTGAGGCACTCCCACATCTCGCTGGACATCACCTCGCGGACGCTCCGCGCGCCGCGCCGGGCCGCCAGCACCGCGCCGGCGATCGCGCTCGGGTTGTCCTGGTCGTAGGCCGACTGGTCCAGCGTCATGCCGATGTCCAGCCGGGCGCTGTCCGCGGCCGGGATGCCCAGCACCGCGAGCAGAGCCCGGCAGTCGGCTTCCTGGTCGGCGTGCGGCTCCTCCAGCATCCGGTGCACGTACACGTCGACCATCCGGGCGGTGTCGTCCGCGCGCTCGATGTACCTGCCGGTCCAGAATAGGGTCTCGGCGATCCGGCTGAGCAGCCCGGTATTCATTGCTGCTGGTCTTCCATGGGCGGCCCGCTCTCCCGGGTGACCTGGTCCTCGTGCGGAAGCGGGGGAGGAGCCAGCACCGGCGGGCCCGGCTGGCCGGCCACGGCCAGCGCGGCCTGGCCCGCGGCGGGATCCGCGGTCTCCAGGGGGTCCGGCTCGCCGGGGGGCACCAGCACCCAGGTGTCCTTGGACCCGCCGCCGCGGCTGGAGTTGACCACGAGCTCGCCCTCGGGGAGCGCGACCCGGGTCAGGCCGCCGGGCAGCAGCCACACGTCGTTGCCGTCGTTGACCGCGAACGGGCGCAGGTCGATGTGCCGGGGCGCCAGGGTCTCCCCGATCAGCACGGGCGAGGTGGACAGCGCCACCGGCTGCTGCGCGATCCAGCTCCGGGGGTACGCGGTGACCTGGGCGCGGAGCGTGGCCAGGGTGGCCTCGTCGGCCCGCGGGCCGATGACGATCCCGCTCCCGCCGGCCCCGTCCACGGGCTTGAGGACCAGCTCGCCGAGGTGCCCGAGCACCCAGTGCAGCACCTCCGGGTCGTCGAGCCGGTAGGACTCGACGTTTTCCAGCAGCGGGTCCTCCCGCAGGTAGTAACGGATCAGGTCGGGGACCCAGGTGTACAGCAGCTTGTCGTCGGCGACCCCGTTGCCGACCGCGTTTGCGATGGTCACGTGGCCGGCCCGCGCGGCGTTCACGATGCCGGGGCAGCCGATCACGGAGTCGGGGCGGAACTGCAGCGGGTCCAGGAAGTCGTCGTCCACCCGGCGGTAGATGACGTCCACCTGCCGGAGCCCTTGCGTGGTGTGCACGTACACGCGGTTGCCGGCGCAGGTCAGGTCGCCGCCCTCGACCAGTTCCACGCCCATCAGGCGGGCCAGCAGGGCGTGCTCGAAATAGGCCGCGTTGGCGGTGCCCGGGGTGAGGACGACCACGACCGGGTCGGGGGTGCCGGCTGGCGCGGCCGCACCCAGCGCGGCCAGCAGCTCGGCGGGGTAGCTGTACACGGGGTGCACGTGCTGCTCGGCGAACAGTGCGGGGAAGGTCCGGGTCATCGCGAGCCGGTTCTCGATGACGTAGCTGACCCCGGAGGGGATGCGGACGTTGTCCTCCAGCACCCGCACCCGGCCGGCCCCGTCGCGGACGAGGTCGATGCCGGCCACGTGGCAGCGGACCCCGTTCGGCGGGTCCAGCCCGGCTACCTCGCGGTGGAAACGCTGGGACGTGCAGACTACCCGCCAGGGCAGCACCCCGTCGGCGAAGGCGTGCCGGGGCCCGTACACGTCGGCGAGGAACGCCTCGAGCGCGAGGACCCGCTGCTTGACACCCCGGGCGATCAGGTCCCACTCCACGCCGTCGATGACCCGGGGGATGAGGTCCAGGGGGAAGGGCCGTTCCTCGCCCGCGTAGTCGTAGGTGACCCCGCGGTCGGTGAACATCCGGGCCAGCTGGTCCGACCGGAAACGCAGCTCGCCGGGATCCAGTGGCTGCAGCGCGGCGAGCAGCCCGGCGTAGGGGGCCCGCGGCCGCCCCGGCCGTTCGAACATCTCATCCCAGGCCTCGGCCAGCTGGTATGAGTCGAAAATGTCCGCCACGTGCGCAGCGTAAGCGGGATCTGTTCCGCAGTCATTACCGCCGATGACGAATATGTTTCCGCTGCATTTCGCCGGCGGCCCGACACGCAGCGGCATCCCGGTCATCCTGGAGCGGCGTCCCGGTTATCGTGGTGCGGCCGGCCGGCCCTCACCCAGCGGACGGACGGCCGGTGCGCCTGCCCGCGAACGCCGCCCGGCGGCCCTTTCCGCGCCCGGCCGCCTGGCGCAGACTGGTGGGGGTGCCCTGACCGGCTGGTGCAGGCGTGAACTGAGGAGGGCCTGGCCGTGCTCTATGTCTTCGGTTTCGAGCGGACCGCCGTCGTGCTGAGCGACCTCTACTTCGTGGACCCCGACCCGGAGATCGAGGGCCAGGAGAGCCCGGAGCACGGCGCCCGCCTGGAGGTCCGGGCCATCAACCCGGGCCCGCTGCAAGGGTCCATCTACTCGGCGCAGCCCATCGAGATCGGCGACCTGATCTGGCGGGCCGACCTCCTCGAATCGGTGGACGGGCCGCCGGGCAGCTTCGACCGGACGCACCACCACCCGGGTGTGTCGCGGGGCCTGGAGCCAGGCAAGCGCGTCTTCGACCGGAAACTGTCCGCCGCTCCGGTCGAGTGGGTCGGGAACCAGCTGGCTGACCTCGAGGCCCTGCTGGACCAGGCGGGCATGGGCGGCCATCCGGCCGACGCCGCCGACGCGCAGAGCCTGCGCGACTGCCTGCCCGAGGTCCTGGAGGCGCTGGCCCGGCTGCTCGACCGGGTCCAGGCCGGCGAGCTGGGCCGCCCGCCCGCCGAAGGCTCCCTGACCAGTGTCCGCGCTGGCTGGCTGTAGCCAGGCGGCCCGCAGGCCTGGTCCAGGGCCCGGGGCACTTAAGGGGACATAGCCGCCCTAATTGCCCAGGGTCATGGACGCCCAGCGCCCCCGCCCGCACACTGGAGGCGTGCACGACTTCGATCTGCTGGTCATCGGGTCCGGGCCGGGCGGCCAGAAGGCGGCCATCGCGGCCGCGAAGCTGGAACGCAGCGTGGCGATCGTCGAGCGGCCGGACATGCTCGGCGGTGTCTGCGTCAACACCGGCACGATCCCGTCCAAGACCATGCGTGAGGCGGTCCTGTACCTGACCGGCCTGGACCAGCGGGAGATGTACGGGCAGAGCTACCGGGTCAAGGACGAGATCACGATCGCGGACCTGGCCAACCGGACCCGGCACGTGGTCACCCGGGAGAACGACGTGGTGCGCAGCCAGTTGACCCGCAACCGGGTCACGGTGCTCAGCGGCACCGCGTCCTTCCTCGGCCCGCACGAGATAGAGGTGGACGACGGCGCGGGCCGGGCGCGGAAAGTCACCGCCGGCTCCGTGGTCATCGCGACCGGGACCAGGCCCGCGCGCCCCGACAGCGTCGCCTTCGACGAGAAGACGGTCATCGACTCGGACGGCATCCAGCACCTCAAGAAGGTCCCGCGGACCATGGTGGTGGCCGGCGCCGGCGTGATCGGCATCGAGTACGCGTCCATGTTCGCGGCGCTGGGCTGCAAGGTGACCGTGGTCGAGCAGCGGGACCGGATGCTGGAGTTCTGCGACCTCGAGGTGGTCGAGGCGCTCAAATTCCACCTCCGCGACCTCGCCGTGACGTTCCGCTTCGGCGAGATCGTCGATTCAGTGGAGGCCAGGGGCGACGGCGCGATCGCCACGCTGCGCAGCGGGAAGCGGATCCCCGCCGACACCGTGATGTATTCCGCGGGCCGGCAGGGCGTGACCCACGCGCTGAACCTGGCCGCGGCGGGCCTGGAAGCCGATTCCCGCGGCCGGATCAAGGTCGACGAGTTCTACCGGACCGCGGTGCCGCACATCTACGCGGTGGGCGACGTGATCGGCTTCCCGGCCCTGGCCGCCACGTCGATGGAGCAGGGCCGGCTGGCCGCGCACCACGCCCTCGGCGAACCGGTGCACACCGCGCACCTGCTCCAGCCGATCGGCATCTACAGCATCCCGGAGATCAGCTTCATCGGCCGGACCGAGGACCAGCTCACCAAGGACTGCGTGCCGTTCGAGGTGGGCGTGTCCCGGTACCGCGAGCTGGCCCGCGGGCAGATCATCGGCGACTCCTACGGCGTGCTCAAGCTGCTTGTCTCCCCGGAGGATCACTCGCTGCTCGGGGTGCACGTGTTCGGCACGCAGGCCACCGAGCTGGTGCACATCGGCCAGGCGGTGATGGGCTGCGGAGGCACCGTTGACTACCTGGTCGACGCGGTGTTCAATTACCCGACCCTGGCCGAGTCCTACAAGGTCGCGGCCCTCGACGCGACCAACAAGATGCGGCTGGTCGCCCGCTTCGACTAAGCGTTCGCCCCGCGAACCGGGACGCGGCCCCGGCCCGCATAAGATCGGGGAATGCCTGATTCTGTTCCCGCTGCCGCCGCGGCGCAGCTCGATGACCCGTTCGCCGAGCTGCGGGGGCCGCTGGCGGGCACCGTCCGGATGCGGCTCGAGGTCGCGGACAACACCCAGCTCACCCCGCACATGCAGCGGCTGGTGCTGACCGCTCCGGAGCTCGCGGACCTCACCTACCGGCCCGGCCAGGACATCATGCTCCTGGTGGCCTTGGACGGCAACCGCCCGGTGCGCCGCCGGTACACGATCCGGGACCTGGACACGACCCGGCAGCGCCTGATCCTGGACATCGTGCGGCACGGGGACGGCCCCGGTGAGCGGTGGGTGCGGTCGGCCCAGCCCGGCGACACCATCGAGGGCATCGCCCCCCGCGGCAAGGTCTTCGTGGCCAGCGACGCGGACTGGCACCTGTTCGCAGCGGACGAGTCCGGGGTGGCCGCCGTGCTCGCGATGACCGGGTCGCTCCGGCCGGAGGCCCGGGCGACCGCGATCCTGGAGGTCCCGGAGGCCGCCGACGAGCAGAAGCCGGACCTGCCGGCCGGCGTCAGCCTGGGCTGGCTGTCCCGTGACGGCGGCCCGGCGGGCGGCCCGGCCGCCCTGGCCGGGGCGCTGCAGGCGGCCGAGCTGCCGCCCGGCGCCGGCCACGTCTACCTGTTCGGGGAGGCCCGGGTCGTGCTGGCGCTGCGTGAGGTGCTCGCCGCCCGCGGAGTGCCCGGCGAGCAGGTCTCGGCCAAGGCCTACTGGGGCCGGGGCAAGGCCAACGCCCAGCACGGCGAGCCGGCCCGGGACAGCTGACCGCCGCGCTCCCGCTTCACCCAGCCGCAACGAAAACCTCGCCCGGCCCGCTCACCAGCCCCGGCGGAGCCTGCCTGGCGGCCCACGGGGAAAACCCGGGGCCCGTGACTCAGCGCGGGCCGCCGGGCCATCGCGCCCAGCACCCTAGAACCGGGTCGCCGCCAGCCAGCGGTGCAGCCGGGCGGGATCACCGTGGGCCTGGACCGCCGGGTCGTCCGGCGGGAGCCGCTGCAGCAGCACCAGGAGCAGATCCGACGCGCCGCCGCGCAGGGCGAGCGTGGCCTTCTCATGGGCCCGGCGGACCGTGATGCCGGCCGGGTCGTGGCGGACCACCCACTCGCCCGCGCCGTCCGGCACGTCTCCCGCGTGGACGTGCAGCGATTCGCCGGCGGCGAGGCCGGCGGCCCGCAGGTCAGGTTGGCCGTCCGATGCCCCGGCCCGGACCGTCAGCCATTCGTCGATCCCGTCGGCGGCGATGTCCGCGGGGATCGCCGGGCGCTTCTGCCCGCCCGGCACGGTCAGCTGCGCGTCCACGCCGTGCACCGTGGTCTCATGGGTCATCCGCCGCGCCCAGTATCCGGCCGGATGCTGCTCGCCGAACGCCCAGACCCGCACGTCCCCGGCCTGCCCGAGCACGGTGACCAGCCGGTCCGCGCCCGCGTGCAGCCATCCGGCGTGCCGGGCCGGGTCGTCCGGGATCCGGCCGTCCGGGACCTCGCGGAACGCGATGGCGTGCGCCGACTTGGTACTGACGATCTGGGCCGCCCAGCGCTGGGCCCGGCCGACGTGGGTGGCCAGCTGGCGCAGCGTCCACTCCGGGCAGGTGGGGACGCTCAGGCTGAGGTCAGCGCCGCCGACCAGCCCGGCCAGGGCCTGCGTACTGGCGGTGATCTCCTCGTAGTAGCGCCCGGGGGTGAGCACGCGGGGCGGCTCAGCCGCAGCCGCAGGCGCCACCGCAGCAGCCACCGCCGCCACCGCCCGCGGAGCGCGGCCCGGCCGCGCTGGACCGGCCGCCGACCGAGACCGTGGACAGCAGCTTGACCGTGTCGTCGTGCCCCTCGGGGCACCGGCACGGCTCGGACGCTTCGCTCATCGGCCGGGTCCGCTCGAACGTGGACCCGCAGGCCTTGCATCGGTACTCGTAACGTGGCACAGGGAAAGGGTACGCGCCCGGGCGCTGCCCGGCGAGGGCCCGCCCGGGCGCGGGGCGGCCCGCCCGGGCGCGGGGCACGCCCGCTGCGGGGCACAGGCGCCCGGACCGGGGGATGGAGCGGGCAACGCCCGGCGCGTGGGACCGGGCGGATGTATGGTCAGCGGGGTCACGGTGGCCCGGGCCTGGGGGGCACCAGCCACGATGGCCAGGGCCGGAAGACGGGCCAGGAGGGTCCTGACGGCCAGGGGAGGAAGCCGCGATGCCCGTGATGAAGGAGTATCCGCCCGGCACGCCGTGCTGGGTGGACCTGTCCACCAGCGAGCCGGCCGCGTCCCTGGCCTTCTACACCGGCCTGTTCGGCTGGGAGTCCTACTCCGCCCCGGGGGGCGGGGAGGCCTCCTATACCTTCTTCGCGCCGGCCGGGACCGCGCCGGAGAACTTCCCCGGCCGGGTGGTGGCCGGCCTGATGCCCAGCCCGGCCCCGGAGCGGCTGGCCGCCTGGAACACCTACGTCAGCGTGACCGACATCGACGCCACGGCCGCGCTGGTCACCAGCGTCGGCGGCCAGGTGATCGTCCCGCCGCTGGACGTGAACGGGCAGGGCCGGATGGCCATGTTCGCTGACGACCAGGAGGCGGTGTTCGCGGCCTGGCAGCCGGGGGCCTTCCCGGGCTGCGGGCTGGTCAACGAGCCAGGCTGTTTCTGCTGGAGCGAGCTGGCCTGCCCGGACACCGAGGCGGCGGCCCGGTTCTACGGGCGCGTGTTCGGCTGGGAGGCCGAGACCAGCCAGATGGGGCCGATGACGTACACAGAGTGGCGGCTGGGCGGCCGCGCGGTCGGCGGCATGGTGCACATGGATGAGAACTGGCCGGAGGGGGTCGCGCCGCGCTGGGTCGTGTACTTCGCCGTGACCGACTGCGACGCGGCCGCGGCCGTCGCGGCCGGCCTGGGCGGCCAGGTGGCGGTGCCGCCGGTCGACGCCCCGCCCGGGCGCCTGGCGGTGATCGCTGACCCGCAGGGGGCGGCCTTCACCATCATCACGCTGGCCGCCGGCCCCGCGGGCCCCTGATCGGGCCCGCACGGGCCCGGGAGCCCGTCAGGCGACGGTGTCCTGGCTCTGCTCGGCCGGCATGATCTGGGCCAGCGGAGGCCGTTCGTGCAGCTCGTTGAGGTGCTCGTCGAGCCGGAGCCCGGTGTCGGTGGCCACCGCGTGCAGGTACATCTCCGGGCGGCGCAGAGTCCGCACCCCGGGGGTGCCGGGGGCGCAGACGCCGCCCTGCGGCAGCGACGCCCGGCTGGCCATCGCGCGCAGCACCGCCGAGCTCATCAGGCTGAGGTCCCACAGCGGCTGGTGCCGGTTCTGCCGGGCCCCGAGATCGACCTGGGCCATCGCGTCGAGGCCCGCGTCCTCGAGCACGTTGACCATGATGCCCAGCTCGACCCCGTACCCGGTGAGGAACGGGATGCTGCACAACAGGTCACGGTACGCAGCGAACTCACCCGCCAGCGGCTGCACGAATCCGGTGAGTTCCGGGCAGAAGAAATTGAACAGCGGCTTGGCCATGAGCTCGGTGACCCGCCCGCCACCGTCCGCCACGGATTGGCTCGAATCCGTATAAGGCCGGCGGTAGGCGGCCTTCGTGAACTGAACCTCGGGCACCGTGAGCAGCGGGCCCAGCGTGCCGTACACGAATTGCTCGCGGAAGTTGCTGGTGTCCGCGTCCGCGAACATCACGATGTCACCGCGGACCACGGACAGGCTGCGCCACATGGCGTCGCCCTTGCCCTGGGCCGGACCGTAGTCGGGCAGCAGCTCGTTCTCCGAGTACACGTCGGCGCCCCAGGCCCGGGCGATGTCCGCGGTCCCGTCGGGCGAATCCGCGTCGACGACCATGACCTGGTCAATCAGCCCGGTCCGGTCGTTCAGCCGGGCCACCTCGGCGAGGATCGGGCCGATGGTCCCGGCGCAGTTGCGGGACGGGAAGATCAGGGTCGTGCTGAGCTCGCGGGGTGCCTGGCCCGACGTGCCCAGGGCGGCGAAGTCCTCGTGACTGAATGAACGCTGCCCGAACCATTCCCGGACGTTTATGGTCATGTATCGTGCCCTTTCGCTCAGGTCCCGCTACATCAGCCCAGGGCGCGGTGGTGACTTTACTGACCCGGTGCATCCCCCGGCACCGGTCGCCGCAAGCGGAGAGAAAATGCTAGCCGCGGCACGTTGATTTGAGGTAAAAGCGTGTTGCGCTGCGGTAAACGCGACAAGTCCGGAGAGACCGGTAACGCAGCGTGATCAGCTGTGGAGGGCTGGTCAGTCGGGGCGGGCGGCGCGGCCGGTGCCCGGCACCCGGGCCGAGGTATCCGGGGCGAGGCGGGGGGCCCGGGCGGATCCGTTGGTGCCGTTGATGGTGGTGGTGATCTTCGGGGGAGCGGGGGAGGAGGCGCGGCGGGTCAGCGGCAGCCCGCCGTCCGCCGCCGCGTCGTCGTAGATGAACTGGCGGCCGCGCAGCAGCGAGACCATGGCCCCGATGAAGGACATGAGCGCCGCCGCGGTGAACACGATGACCAGGCCGTGGTGGAACGGCCCGCCGATCAGCGTGGGGAAGAAATGCCGCCCGGTCAGCGCGGCCACGTTGTGGGCCGGCAGCAGGCTGAGCACCCCGGACGCCTTGAGCAGGTGCTGCACCGGGTTGTAACCGAGCAGCGCGGCGAACACGGTGCTCACCGGGGGCAGGTGGCTGACCTGGGTGGCGACGGACAGCGGCACGCCCTGGGCGGTCAGCCCGCGGATCAGTGACGGTGGCAGGGTGCTGGCCAGCCCGGCGATCATGAGCGAGAAGAAGATGCCGATGGACAGGGACATGCCAGCGTTCTGGAACGTGGACCGCATGCCGGACGCGCTGCCCCGGTGCCGGGCGGGGACGCTGCTCATGATCGCGGAGGTGTTGGGCGAGGCGAACAGGCCGGAGCCCACCCCGTTGAAGAAGATGATCAAGGCGAACAGCCAGTACGGGAAGTCCAGCGGCAGCACGATCAGGCCGATGAACGCGCAGGTGGCCACCAGCAGGCCGGCGGTGGCGAACGGGCGCGGGCCGTACTTGTCCGACAGGATCCCGGAGATCGGCCCGGCGATCAGGAACCCGGCGGTCAGCGGCAGCATGTAGATGCCCGCCCACAGCGGCGTGTCGATGAAGTTGTAACCGTGCAGCGGCAGCCAGATCCCGGCCAGCCAGAGCACCAGCATGAACTGCAGCCCGCCGCGGGCGATCGAGCCGAGCAGGCTGGCCAGGTTCCCGGCCGCGAAGGCCCGGATCCTGAACAGGCCGAGCTGGAACATGGGCTCGGCGATGTGCGTCTCGATCAGGCAGAACACGACCAGCAGCGCCACCCCGCCGAACAGGCCGGTGAGCACCCACGGGTTGGTCCACCCGGTGGGGTGCCCCCCGTAGGGCTGGATCCCGTACGTGATCGCGACCAGCAGGGCCGTGGCGCCCAGGCCGAACGTGACGTTGCCCCACCAGTCGATCCTGGCGCGGCGGGTGGTGGCGATCTCCCGCAGGCTGAGGTAGGACCAGATGGTCCCGACGACCCCGATCGGGACGTTCACCCAGAACACCAGCCGCCAGTCGACCGCGGCCAGCAGCCCGCCCAGCAGCAGCCCGACGAACTGCCCGGAGATCCCGGCGATCTGGTTGACGCCCAGCGCCATGCCCCGCTTGCCGGCCGGGAACGCGTCGGTCAGGATCGCGGCCGAGTTGGACATCAGCATGGCCCCGCCGAGCGCCTGCACCAGCCGCCAGCAGATCAGCCACAGCGCGCCCCCGCTGCCGGTCAGCGGGTCCAGCGACAGCGCCACGGAGGCCAGGGTGAAGACCACGAAGCCCAGGTTGTAGATGCGCACCCGGCCGTACATGTCGCCGAGCCGGCCCAGCGTGACCACGGCCACCGCGGTAACCAGGAGGTAGCCGATGATCATCCACAGCAGGTAGCTGACGTTGCCGGGGGCGAGCGGGTCGAGCTTGATGCCGCGGAAGATGGCAGGCATCGCGATGATCACGATCGAGGCGTCGATCGTGGCCATCGTCATGCTGAGCGTGGTGTTGGAGAGCGCGATCCAGCGATAGCGGCCGTCGGTGCCGTCGCTCCCGGTACCGTTCGCTCCGGGGGGCCTGCCGTGGCCGTTCACTGCGGGCGGGGCGCCTGCGGCGCCGCTGCGATCAGCGTTTCTCGACACGTTGATCCATGCTACCTCGCATCAGTTGCTTGATCGCAACTACTTATCCTGGCGGATTCTGCCTGACCGCGGCCCGGGCGGTGCCCCCGGCCGCGGGGCCGGCCCCGTCGCGTCAGGCGGCGCCGCGGGCCAGCGCGATGAGCCGGTCGAGCACCCCGCCGTTGCTGGCCCGCAGCCCGTCGTGCTCGTACTCGTTCGTCACCCACGGCCGCAGGCCGCGGATCGCCCGGGCGGTGGGCAGCGAGAGCTGCCGCGGCACGTACATGTCGTCGAAATAGACCGCCGCGGCGGCCGGCACGTCGCTGGCCGCCAGCCGGGCCGGGTCGTAGAGCCGCGGCCAGGACTCCCGCGCGGCGAGTTCGTCCGCCGCGTCCCGCAGCGGGCGCAGCACCGGGTCGGTCTCGAACATCCAGGGGTAGATCATCTCGCCGGTGAACAGCAGCGTGATGTCGCCGTCCACGGCCGCGGCCGGGTCGAACTCGCCGAACTCGGCCATGATCCGGTCGGCGGCCCAGCGCGTCGCCGCCCCCTGCGCGTAACACGCCTCGTGCACCAGCCCGTACAGCGGCGCCTCAGCGAACGACAGCTCGGCGGCCACCCGGGCCAGGAACGCATCGGAAAGCACGTCCCCGGCGAACGCGTCCTCCAGCAGGTAGTGCAGGGTGTCGCTGCCGCTGGAGGCACCGAGCATCCGGCCCAGGCTCTGGAAGGCCGGCACGGTGAGCCGCGCGCCGCCCGGCATGATCACCTCGTGGCTGACCAGGTGGCGGGCCACGGCCCGGGCCCGGTCCGCGTCCATCGGGAACCGCTCGTAGTGCCGCCGGTTGCGCTCCGCCACGATCGGATACGTGACCCGGTACACGTCGTCGGCCGTGGCGTCGAGGCCAGGCAGGCCGCCGGTGATCAGCGCCTCCCGGATGCCCTCCGGCGCGGCGGACAGGTAGGTGGTCGCGCAGAAGCCGCCGAAGCTCTGGCCCAGCACGCTCCACGGCTCGTCCCCGATCAGCCGCCGCCGGATCAGCTCCGCGTCCCGGACGATCGAGTCGGCCCGGAAGTGGCTCAGGTAGTCCGCCTGCGCCCGGGGGCTGCCCAGCCGGGCCAGCGTGTGCCGGGAGGCCGGGGTTGACCGGCCGGTGCCGCGCTGGTCGAGGAGCAGCACCCGGTAGTCGTCCAGCGCCCGGCTCAGCCAGGACTCCCGGCCGAACGGGCGCGGGCTGCCGAAGCCGGGGCCGCCCTGGAGGAAGACGAGCCACGGCAGGCCGCGGTCGCCGCCGCGCCGCCCGGCCGGGGCGACCTCGCGGGCGAACACCTCGATCTGCTCGCCGTCCGCCCGCTGGTGGTCGAGCGGCACCGTGAACGTGTGGTCGGTGAGCACCGTGCCGGGCTGGCGGAACACCGGGCCGGTCCGTTGGTCAGCAGTCATGCGGGTAACGTACGCGAGTCTGTCCGGGAGGACCCGGGTCGGGCCGCCAGGCGGAGTAGCGTGGCGCTCCAGTCGAGGACTGAGGAGTAACGCGTGCCGGACTGGGTCAAGCACGCCATCTGGTGGCAGGTCTACCCGCTCGGGTTCGCCTCGGCGGAAGCCGAGGCCAGCGAGCCAGGTGAAGACGACGCGCAGCCGGTCACGCACCGGCTCGGGCAGCTGGCCGCGTGGCTGGACTACGCGGTGAACCTGGGTGCCTCGGGGATCGCGCTCGGGCCCATCTTCGCCTCGCAGACGCACGGGTACGACACGACCGATCACTACCTGATCGATCCCCGGCTCGGCGACGAGCAGGACTTCGCGGCCCTGGCCCGGGCCGCGCACGCCCGCGGGCTGCGGGTCCTGCTGGACGGGGTCTTCAACCACGTGGGCCGGGACTTCCCGGCCTTCCGCCGGGTGCGGGAGCAGGGCCCGGCCGCGCCGGAGGCCTCGTGGTTCCGGCTGACCTGGCCGCCGGACTGGCAGCCGGGCACGGAGCCCGGGTATGGCACGTTCGAGGGGCACGGGGCCCTGGTGGCGCTCAACCACGACGAGCCGGCCGTGGCGGACTACGTGGCCGGGGTCATGAACCACTGGCTGGACGCGGGCGCCGATGGCTGGCGGCTGGACGCGGCCTACGCCGTGCCCGCGGCGTTCTGGGCCGAGGTGGTGCCCCGGGTCCGGGCCGGGCATCCCGGGGCGTACCTGGCCGGCGAGGTGATCCATGGCGACTACCCGGAGTTCGTGGCCGCGTCCGGCCTGGACTCGGTGACCCAGTATGAGCTGTGGAAGGCCATCTGGAGCGGGCTGAACGACCACAACCTGTTCGAGCTGGACCATGCCCTGGGCCGTCACAACGGGTTCCTGGAGACGTTCGCGCCGCTGACGTTCGTCGGCAACCACGACGTGACCCGGCTGGCCAGCAGGCTGGAGGATGACCGGCACCTGGCCCACGCCCTGGCCGTGCTGCTCACCGTGGGCGGCACGCCTGCCATCTACTACGGCGACGAGCAGGCTTTCCGGGGGATCAAGGAAGAGCGGGTCGGCGGCGACGACGAGATCCGGCCCGCGTTCCCGGGCGGCCCTGACGCGCTCGCGCCGACCGGCTGGCCGGTCTACCGGCTGCATCAGGAGCTGATCGGTGTGCGCCGCCGTCACCCGTGGCTGCACCGGGCGCGGACCACGATGCTGCACCTGGAAAACGAGCAGATGGTCTACCGGGTGGCCGAGGGGGAGCAGAGCCTGGTGGTGGCGCTCAGCCTGGCCGACGAGGAGGTCCGGGCCAAAGTCCCGGGGGTCCGCGAGAGCCTGGCCGGCCCGGGCACGCTGGCCGGCGCGGATGGCCCGGACGCGCAGGTGATCCTTCCGCCGCACGGCTGGGCGATCCTGTCCTAGCGCGCCCGCCGGCTGGCCGGCGGTGCTACGACCAGTGCCTGCCGTTGCGGTAGTCGGCGGCGAAGGTGCCGGCGATGGAGGACATCACCGTGCGGCTGGCGGTGATCAGGCCAAGTTCGCGGTTCCGGTTGAGTGAGGTGCTGGAGAAGTTCTCCGAGCCGATGAACACCTTTGCGTGGCTGGTGCCGTAGTCGGCCTCGATCACCTTCCCGTGGATGTAGAAGCCGTGGGAGGAGCTGTAGTAGCTGATGCGCACCCCGGCCGCGGCCAGCCGGGAGAAGTCGCTGTCGTACTCGCCGCTGGTGTTCTCCCCGCACACCTTCACCACGACGCCGCGCCGGGCCGCCTTGACGAGCGCGTCCTCCACCGTGGTGTCGGCCATCTCCTCGCTGTAGATGCGCAGGCTCGTGCGCGCGCCGTCGATGAGCGCGAGCAGTTGCGCCTGTGAGCCGGCCGGGGACCAGACCAGGTCGCGGCCGTCGCCGGGACGGACGGAGCGGTGCGCGAAGTCCGCGTTGAAGACCTGCGCGATCGCGCTCACATCGGCCGGCTTGGTGTCCGCGACCAGGAAGTCGCGGGTGCTGGAGTAGTACTCGCTGGTCAGGTTGGCGGTCATGATCAGGGCCGTGGACCCGTCCACCAGGAGGGTCTTCTGGTGGGTGTACTCGAACTGCGGTGACGACCAGACGACCTTCACGCCGTGAGATCTGAGGTAGCCGTAGGTGCCTGAGTTGTGGCTCTTCTCGCGCTGGTCCAGCACGACCTTGACCGTCACCCCGCGCTGGGCCGCCGCGGCCAGGTCGTGCTCCGCCGTGGTGTCCGAGAACTCGTACATGGTCAGGTCGACGCTGTGCCGGGCGTGCTTGATGAGGTGGTAGACGGGCGAGAAGCCGGCGGCCGGCTCGGTGGCCAGCGGACCGGACTGGGCCGGCGCTTTCGGCGCCGCCGGGACCGGCGCCTTGGCCGTGATCAGCGGCCTGCACCCGGCCAGGGCGAGGATCGCGGCGGCCGCGGCCGTCTTCGTGAGGGCCTGGACGCTGGGGCGGATCATGGGGGCTCCGTTCCTTCCTGCGCTCCGCGCCGGGCCGGGCGCGGCGCGTCCGCCCGTGCAGTACCCAGGAACCGGCCGCTAAGCATCCGCCTGCCACCCTCCGCGCGCGGCGATCCGCCTGACCTCCCGGGCGTTCCGCCGCCCGCGCGCGAGGCTACCTATCCGGTACTGAGGCGGACGCCGCCGGCGGCAGGCTAGGGACGCCGAGCGCGGTCACTGACCGCTCCCCGGGCCGGACCGGGATCCAGGGGTACGCCGGCTTCGCGTTCCCCTCGCGGCGGGGCACCGGGTGCGGGGCGTCCCCGCCGTCCCCGGCGCGCCTGCGCCAGCTGGACCTGGCCGTTCTGGGGGAGGGGGTCTAGCCAGGGGCCACGGAGGCGCCGCCGACACCGTGCCGGGCCAGCGCCTCGGCCACGAAGCCGCTGGATTTCATCCGCTCGACGAACCTGGCCAGCGCGCCGGCCGCTGCGTCGCCCCGCCCGGCCGGCAGGCCCATCGCCTGCTGGATCACCATGAAGCGGCCGGGCAGCACGCGCAGCGACGCATCCTCCCGGGCCCATGCCTCGAGCACCTGGCGGATGCCCGCGGCGACCTGGACCTGGCCGGACTGCAGCGCCTGCAGCACCGCGGGCGCATCAGCCACCCGGTTGACCTGCGCGGCCTGAAGCTCGCGCGACAGGAAGAGGTCATAGGCGCTGCCCTGGCCGGCCGCCACCCGGTTCCCGCGCCGGTCCACCTCGGCGTTGTCCCGCAGGGCGGAACCCCCAGGGACGAGATAGCTGCCCTCGATCAGCACGTACGGCGCGGTGAAGCGCAGGCCCCGGCCGCGCTCCGGGTCGATGGCGAAGAACCCGACGTCGGCCTGCTCGCTGCGCACCGCGTCCACCGATCCGGCGGCCGAGTCGAACAGGATCAGCTCGACGGCCAGGTCCAGGTCACGTCCCAGCGCCCGGGCCAGGTCGACCGAGACCCCGCCCGCCTGGCCGGTGGCGGCGTCCCGGTGGGCGAGGACCGGGTTGCCCAGGTTGATGGAGGCGCGCAGTCGCCCCCCGGGGGCGAGCGCGCGGCCGGGACTCCCGGATGGCAGCGGCATGCCAGTGAGCGTAACGGCTAGCCGCCGCCGAGCCTGAGCTCGGTCCCCGGCCACCGGGATCGCAGCCAGCGGTCATGGGTGGCGATGACGATGGCGCCCCGGCTCGTCCCGAAGGCGCTCTCCAGTTCATCGGAAAGTCGGGGCGAAAGGTGGTTGGTGGGCTCGTCGAGCAGCAGCAATCCGGGCGGGTCAGCCAGGAGCAGCGCCAGCGCCAGCCGCCGCCGCTGGCCGGCTGAGAGATCACCGACCCGGGTCGCCATATCGCGCGGGGCGACCAGGCCGAGCGAGCGCAACGGCACGGCCCCGGCCCGCTCGGGCCCCAGCGCTGCCTCGTAGACCTGCTGCGCGGTGCGGTCGGGCCGGTCGAACACCGTGTCCTGGGCCAGCAGCCCGACCCGCAGCCCCCGGCGCCGGTGCAGCTCGCCACCAGGATCGAGTTGCCCGGCCATGACCGCGAGCAGCGTGGACTTGCCGGCCCCGTTCGGGCCGGTGACCAGCAGGCGGCCGGTGGCTGAGACGTCGAGACGGCCGAGGGTGAGGCGCCCCGGTACCCGGATGCCGCGCAGCGACAGCACGACACCGCTGCCGCCCGCCGCGGCCAGCGCGGGCGCGCGGAACTTCAGCGGCTCCGGCGGCTTGCGGACCTGATCGCGCTCCAGCTCGCGCAGCCGCCGGGTGGCGTCGCGGACCCGGTGCGAGATCTGCTTCTCCACCCGGCCAGTCCGGCGGCCATAACCCATTTTGTCGTGGTCCCGCAGGGCGCGGCCAGGCGCGACGTTCCGGGCGGTGACCGCGGCTGAGTGCCGCAGCCCGGTGAGCTCCTCCTGTTCCTCGGCGAAGCGCCGCTCCCAGCGTTCCCGCTCAGCCAGCTTCGCGGCCTGGTAGTCGGTGTAGTTGCCGCCATAGCGGGTCGGGCCGCCTACCGCCGGGTCCAGGTCGATCAGGTCCGTGCACACCGCGTCGAGGAACGCGCGATCGTGACTGGCCAGGACGACCGCCCCGGGCAGGTCCCGCAGCTGCGCCTCGAGGAAGGCCGCGGCGCCGTCATCGAGGTGGTTGGTCGGCTCGTCGAGGAGCAGCGTGGCGGGGCGGCGGACCAGCAGGGCGGCGAGGGCCAGGCGGCTCCGCTGCCCGCCGGAGATCTCCGCGAGGGTCCGGCGGTGCGGGATCCCGCCGAGGCCGAGGCCGGCCAGCACGAGCCCGGCCCGGCGGTCGGCGTCCCATGCGTCGTGGTCCTGCGCCCGCTCGAGCCATCCGGCGTACTCGGCCAGCAGCCCCGGGGAGCCGGGAAGCCCGCCGGCCGGGGGATCGGCCAGCGCGCGGGTGAGCCGGTCGAGCTGGGCCAGGTCTTCCCGGGCTTCACGCAGGGCGTCGTCGAGCACGTCCCCGATCGCCGAGGCTGGATCGAACGGCATCTCCTGATGCAGGAATCCGGTGCCCGGCGGGCGGACAATGGTCCCGGCGTCGGGTTCGTCGGCGCCCGCCAGCAGGCGGAGCAAGGTGGACTTCCCGACACCGTTCTCGCCGATCAGCCCGACGCGCTGGCCCGGGGCGACGGTCAGGCTGATGCCATCGAGGACCCGGCGCGCGCCGAGGGTCCGGACGAGGTCATGGGCGAGGAGGGCAGATTGGGGCATGCGACACCACCGACGAGATAGCCAGCCGGGCCCGCCGGGCTTAGCCGCGGTGCGGGCGTGGAGGTGTCATCTGCTCACATCACGAGCAAGGCTACCCGAAATCGCGCCGGGGAGCCGGTCCACCGGGTGGGCGCTGGAAGCGGCGAGGGCCCGCGGGTATCCTCGGGCCCGGGGCCGAGAGGCGCTGCAACGGGCTTCAGCCCGCCACGCTCGGCCCCGGCTGTTGACTCAAGGGCGCCTCCCAGGACGGGAGGTGGGCCCATGAGCACGGTCAGCGCAGAGCGCATCGAGGCACTGCGGGCGGTGCTGGACCAGCGGATTGTGGTGCTCGACGGGGCCTGGGGCACGATGCTGCAGGGGGCCGGGCTCTCCGCGGCCGACTACCGGGGTGAGCGGCTGCGTGACCATCCGCATGACGTGACCGGTGACCCGGACCTGCTGAACCTGACCCGGCCGGATGTTGTCCTGGAAGCGCACCGGGACTACCTCGCGGCGGGCGCGGACATCACCACGACCAACACCTTCACCGCCACCAGCATCGGCCAGGCGGATTACGGCCTGCAGCCGCTGGTGCGCGAGATGAACCTGCAGGGGGCCCAGCTGGCCCGCCAGGCCGCGGATGAGGCGGGCGGCCGCTTCGTGGCCGGCTCGGTCGGGCCGATGAACGTCACCCTGTCCCTGTCCCCGCGGGTGGAAGACCCGGCCTACCGGGCGGTCTCGTTTGACCAGGTTCGCTCCGCGTACGCGGAGCAGATGCAGGCCCTGGCCGACGGCGGGGTCGACCTGCTGCTGATCGAGACGATCTTCGACACGCTGAACGCCAAGGCCGCGATCGCCGCCGCCCGCGAGGTGGCCCCGGATCTGCCGCTGTGGATCTCGGTCACGATCGTGGACCGGAGCGGGCGGACGCTGTCCGGGCAGACGGTCGAGGCGTTCTGGACCGCGATCGGGCATGCCCGCCCGCTGGTGGTCGGCGTGAACTGCTCCCTGGGCGCGGAGGACATGCGCCCGTACGTGGCCGAGCTGTCGCAGCTGGCGGGCACCTATACCGCCTGCCACCCGAACGCCGGCCTCCCCAACGCCTTCGGGGGATACGACCAGACGCCGGAGGAAACCTCCCGGCTGCTCGCCGAGTTCGCCGGCGCCGGGCTGGTCAACATCGTCGGCGGCTGCTGCGGGACGACGCCGGCCCACATCACGCAGATCGCCGCCGCGGTGTCCGGGATGACGCCGCGACCGCTGCCCGCCGGGCCGCCGCGGACCCGCTTCAGCGGCCTGGAGACCTTCGCGATCGGCCCGGACACCGGGTTCGTGATGATCGGCGAGCGGACCAACGTCACCGGGTCCCGGCGGTTCCGGCGGCTCATCGAGGGCGGCGACGACCAGGGCGCCGTGGACGTCGCCCTGGAGCAGGTGCGCGGCGGGGCGAACCTGCTCGACGTGAACATGGACGCTGACCTGCTCGACAGCGAGCAGGCCATGACCACCTTCCTGAACTTGATCGCCACCGAGCCCGAGGTGGCCCGTCTCCCGGTGATGATCGACAGCTCCCGCTGGTCGGTGCTGGAAGCCGGGCTGAAGTGCGTCCAGGGCAAGGGCGTGGTCAACTCGATCAGCCTGAAGGAAGGCGAGGCGCCGTTCCTGGCCCAGGCCCGCCGCGTCCGGGACTACGGCGCCGGCGTCGTCGTCATGGCCTTCGACGAGCAGGGCCAGGCCGACACGGTCGAGCGGAAGGTGTCGATCTGCGGCCGGGCCTACGACCTGCTCACCCGCGACGCCGGGTTCCCCGCCGGGGACATCGTGTTCGACCCCAACGTGCTGGCCGTGGCCACCGGGATCAGCGAGCACAACGGCTACGCCAGGGCGTTCCTCGACGCGCTGCCGCAGATCAAGCGGCGCTGCCCCGGCGCCCTGACCAGTGGCGGGATCTCCAACCTGTCGTTCTCCTTCCGCGGCAACGACGTGGTGCGCGAGGCCATGCACTCGGCATTCCTCTTCCACGCCGTGCGGGCCGGCCTGGACATGGGCATCGTCAACGCCGGCCAGCTGGCCGTCTACGAGGACATCCCCGCCGATCTGCTCGGACTGGTCGAGGACGTCCTGTTCGACCGGCGCGACGACGCCACCGACCGCCTGGTCGCGTTCGCCGAGACCGTCACCGGATCGGCCACCCAGCGCACGGTGGACCTGGCGTGGCGGGACGCGCCCGTGGCGGAGCGGCTGCGGCATGCGCTCGTGCACGGCATCGTCGACTTCATCGAGGCCGATACGGAGGAGGCCCGGCTCGCCCACGAGCGTCCCCTCGACGTGATCGAGGGCCCGCTGATGGACGGCATGAAGACCGTGGGCGACCTGTTCGGCGCCGGGAAGATGTTCCTGCCGCAGGTGGTGAAGAGCGCACGGGCGATGAAACGGTCCGTCGCCTACCTCGAGCCGTTCATGGAAGCCGAGAAGGAGCAGGCCCGGCTGGACGGGCGCGCCGCCGACCAGCGCGGCCAGGGGACCATCGTGCTGGCCACCGTCAAGGGCGACGTGCACGACATCGGCAAGAACATCGTGGGCGTGGTGCTGGGCTGCAACAACTACCGGGTCATCGACCTGGGGGTGATGGTCCCGGCCGCCAGGATCCTGGACACGGCCGCCGCCGAGGGCGCGGACGCGGTCGGGCTGTCCGGCCTGATCACCCCCTCTCTCGACGAGATGGTCGCGGCCGCCGCCGAGATGAAACGCCGCGGGCTTGCCGTCCCGCTGCTCATCGGGGGGGCGACGACCTCGCGCCAGCACACCGCCGTGCGGATCGCCCCCGCCTATGACGGCCCCGTGATCCACGTCCTCGACGCCTCCCGCGTGGCCGGCGTCATGTCCAGCCTGCTGGCTCCCGGGCGCGCCAGCGAATTCGCCACCGCCAACCGCTCCGAGCAGGAACGGCTCCGCGAGCAGCACGCGGGCCAGCGGCACCGGCGGCTGCTGACCCTCGGGGAAGCGCGGGCCAACCGGGAAGAGGTCGCCTTCGGCGACCTGCCGGTGCCCGCCTTCACCGGCGCCCGCACCGTCACCCCGGAGATCAAGGACCTGCGTGCGCTGATCGACTGGCAGTTCCTGTTCCTGGCGTGGGAGCTCAAGGGCAAGTACCCGGGCATCCTGGACCAGCCGGTGGCCCGCGAACTCTACGACGACGCCAACGCGCTGCTGGATGAGATCATCGCGGCCGGCTCCCTCCAGGCCCGGGGCGGCTACGGTTTCTGGCCCGCTCACGCCGAAGGCGACGACATCGTGGCCGGCGCCGGGCGGGAACCCGTGCGCTTCCCCATGCTCCGCCAGCAGACGGTGAAACCGGAGGGCCGCGCCAACCGGTCCCTGGCCGACTACATCGCCCCGGACGGCGATCACCTGGGCGGCTTCGCGGTGACGATCCAGGGCGCCGAGACGCTCGCCGCGTCGTGGGAGGACAGGCAGGACGACTACCGGGCCATCATGGTGAAAGCCCTCGCGGACCGCCTCGCCGAGGCGTTCGCGGAGCACATTCACCTGCAGGCGCGGCGGGACTGGTTCGAGCCGGACGCCGAGCCGGCCCTCGAGGACCTGCACGCGGAACGGTTCCGCGGCATCCGCCCCGCGCTCGGGTACCCGGCCAGCCCCGACCACAGCCTGAAGCGGGAGCTGTTCGGGCTGCTCGGCGCCGGGCGGCTCGGGATTTCACTGACCGAATCGTTCGCCATGGTGCCCGCGGCGAGCGTCAGCGGGCTGATCTTCGCCCACCCGTCGTCGCGGTACTTCACCGTGGGCCGCATCGGCCAGGACCAGGTCCGGGACTACGCGCACCGCCGCGGCCACGAGCTGGCGGAGGTCGAGCGCTGGCTGCGGCCCAACCTGGCCTACGAACCCCGGTAACCGGGGGGGCGCACCCGGGGACCTGACGATCAGGCGGGGAGCGAACACGTCGCCCGTGGCCCGGCGACCTCTCGGGCGGGCCGGACCTGCAGCGCGGTGACGAAGGCCAGGGAGATGGCTGCGGCCTGCTCGCAGCCGGCCTGGTGACCAGGTCGGCTGCCGCTACCCCCAGCGCCCGCGTCACCTCTTTCCCGCACAGAGCCGCCGTCCCCGTATAGACACCAGGCGAGCGCTGAATTGGGCGGCCGGCGGACACCCATTTTCCCGGTATCCCGGGGTCTGCCTAAACCGACGGCCCGGACGATCCGGGCGCCGGGACCCAGATCATTCTTCGTGAACAGCGGTAGATGCACTCATCTCCGCGGCCATTACGGAGTTCACGGCGGATGGTCCCGGCCGGGCTATCCGCAGCAGGCGGACGGCCGGTATTCACCAGGAGGATGTAATGACCATCGAACAGCGGACAGTCCTGGTCACCGGGGCCAATCGCGGCATCGGGCAGGCGCTGGTTGAGGAAGCCCTGAGGAGAGGCGCGCAGCGGGTGTACGCCGGGACACGCCAGCCCCTGACTCACCCCGACGGGCGCGTCACGCCCGTGACCCTGGACGTGACCAATGCGGCGCACATCCAGGCTGCGGCCGGGACAGTCGGCTCCCTCGACATCCTCATCAACAACGCCGGCCTGGCGCTGTACGACGACCTGAGCGATCGTGCGGCGCTCGAACAGCAGCTCGCCGTCAACCTCTTCGGCACGTACGGCGTGACCCAGGCCTTCCTGCCGCAGCTGACCGCGTCCCGCGGCGCCATCGTCAATGTCCTGTCGGTCACGGCCTGGGCGGCCCTGCCGATCATCCCGGCGTACTCGGTCTCCAAGGCCGCGGCGTTCTCCCTGTCCCAGTCGCAGCGCGCTCTCCTGGCCGGGCGGGGCGTCCGGGTTCACGCCGTCATGACCGGCCCCACCGACACCGACATGAACCGGGGCCTCGACATACCGAAGGCCTCCCCGGAATCCGTGGCGCGGGCCATTTTCGACGGAGTGGAGAACGGCGAGGAAGAAATCTTCCCGGACCCCCTGTCCCAATCCCTGGCCGAGAGCTGGCGCAACGGCGCGGCCAAGGCGCTCGAGCGCCAGCAGGCGGCGTTCGTCGCAGCCGAGCCCGTCACGTCATAAGCACCAGGACGGCCACCGCCGCACTCATGTGGGAGAGCCAAACCACATGGCCGGCGGTGGCCCTGGCGCCGAAGAGAATGGAGATTGACGTGAATTCCCCTGAAACCGTGGGCACGGCAGCAAATATCAGTGGCCTGGCGGCCAGGACCACTCTCGTCGTGGGCGGTAGCCGGGGCCTGGGGCGAGGGATCGCCCGCGCGTTCGCCGAGGCTGGCGCTCCGGTGGTCGCGGTCGCCCGGACCGGGCCGGCCCTGGCCGAGCTGGCCACCACCAGCCCGGCCATCAGGACCGAGGTCGCGGATGCGGCCGACCCCACCGTCGCGTGGAGGCTGCTGGACCAGTACCGGCCCGGGGTTCTCATCCTGGTTGCCGGGACCAGCCCGGTGATGCGCCCGCTCCAGCACCAGACGTGGGAGACGTTCTCCGCCAACTGGCATGCCGACGTCAAGATCGCGTTCACCTGGCTGCGCGAGGCTCTGCTCCAGCCGCTGCCGCCCGGCAGCAGAGTGGTCGTGATCAGCAGCGGGGCTGCCATCAACGGATCGCCGGCCAGCGGGGGATACGCCGGATCTAAGGCCACCCAGCGGTTCATCGCGGCCTACGCGCAGGATGAGTCGCGCCGAGCCGGGCTGGGCATCACCGTCACGGCCGTGATGCCCACGATGAGCCCGGCCGGGGACGTGGGCAGGCAGGGGATCCGCGCGTACGCGGCCCGCGGCGGCCAGACCGAGGAGGCGTTCCGCAAGCAGCTCGGGGACGTGTGGACTCCCGGGATGGCCGGGTCCGCCTTCGTGGACCTGGTGCGGGCCGACCCCGCGGACACGGCCCCTGGGTACCTGCTCACCGCCGCCGGGCTGCAGAAGCTGCCGTGAACGCCGGCCCGGGGTGCCCGCGGTGATGCCGCCGTGGGCACCCCGCGGTGGCGGGGTGCCCACGGTCCGGTCAGTGGCCGCCGTACTCGTCGTGGCGCCGCCACCAGAAGCCGTTCTCGTTGCGGCCCAGTGGCGCGCGGTCGAGCCACTGGTACATCCCCCAGAGGCCGTCCAGCCCCCGTTCATACGCCGAGTAGGTGTGGTACACGGCGCCATCCTGGAGCGCGAACGCGCTCACGCCGGGTCCTTCCCGCCGGTACGTCGCCCAGTCCGTTCCGACGATGCCCGAGGCGAACTCGTCGAGCCCGGCACTGTCCTCACCGGCTGGCGGGCGGAAGTCCATCGGGCGGAAGTTGTACTCGACGGCTCCCGACTCCCACTGCTCCCTGGTGATCGCCGCCTGGAAGTCGAGGCTGAAGTCGGTGCCGGACGATGATGCCCAGGGGAAGCCCCAGCCCATCCGCCGCTTGTACGCCTGCAGCTTCGCGAGCGGGGCCCGCGACACCGCGCAGAGCGTGACGTCGTGATTCGCGAGGTGGACGACGGAGCCGTCGAAACCGTCCGCGATCGCCGAGCAGGACGGGCACCCGGCCGTGTAGTCGGCGCCGAACATGAAGTGGTAGATGAGCAGTTGCGAGCGGCCCGCGAAGAGATCAGCGAGCGACGCTGTTCCCTCGCTGGTCTCGAAGCGGTACTCCTTGTCGATCCGGACCCAGGGCAGCTCCTGCCGCCGCCGCGCCAGCTCGTCGCTGCGCCGCGTCAGGGCCTTCTCGGCCTCCAGCAGCTCCAGCCGGGCCGCAAGCCACTCTTCCCGTGTTCCGGTCTTGTGCTCGGTCATGGTTGACCTCCCTGTTGTCGTGACTGCCGCGTGGCGTGACTGCCGCGGGCGTGACTGTGGCATGCGTGGCGTGGCCTGGCTCAGGCCACCGATGACGTGTCACATCGGCGGCGTGAGCCCGGGCACCGACGAGGGCTCGATGATGATCAGGATTCCGAGCCCGGCGATCGCCACCGCCAGCGGCACATCGAGGGCGGCTTTCGCGGGCAGCAGCTTCTGGGCGCCGGCGAGGACGGCGATCACGGCCATCCAGGCGATGCTCATGATGCTGAGCGCGGCCAGCAGCAGCATCAGCCCGATGCTCGAGCCGACGCAGTAGAGCCCGAACGCGTACCCGGTGCGGACACTCTCGAGGCAGCGCCGGCGGAAGTACCGCTTGACCGGCGTCAGCTCATAGGCACCGGCCGCGATCACCACCGCGCCGGCGGCGACATACCCGTGCGGCCGGTATAGCGCATACACGGCCGCACCCACGAGGACCCAGACGGCCAGGTACGACGCGACGAAAAGCGGCACGGCGCGGACACCGCCGCTGGCGTGAGCGCGTCTCAGGACCGCCGGAGCCGCGCCTGGCAGCATCATCGCCGCCATCATCCACACCCACAGGGCGGCAAAGAATGCGAACGAGCCGAGGCGGGTCGCCACGCCCATGTCCATCCCGCTCATCTGCCGGATCGCCACCACCCAGGATGCGGCGGCGAGCCCCAGCGTCGCCGTCAGCGCCGCTGCCGTCGGCGCCCACGTCCCGGCCCGGGTCGCCAGCGGCCCGCTGTCCTGCACAACCTTCAGAAGCTTCATCAGCTCCTCCATCCATCGAGTCCGGGTCAGATCATTCGGCCGGGTCCGGGGCGGCGGTGCCGGGCCCGGGAGCCAGCACGTCCAGCGAGCGCTGCAGCCGGGCCAGGCCGCTGTCCCAGTCCCGGGCCAGCGCCGCGAGGTAGGACTGGGTCACTGCCATCGGCGCCGCGTTGGCCCGGTAGCGGATCGGCGGCGCTCGCCTGGCTCGGCGAGTACGAGGCCCGAGGCGGCGAGCAGCTCGAGGTGCTTGGTGATCGCCTGCCGCGAGAGGGGCAGCAGGCCGGCCAGGCCGGTCGCCGTCGCCGGGCCGCGAGGGAGCTGAGGATGCTGCGCCGGGTCGGCTCGGCGAGGGCGGCGAAGACTGCCTCTGCGGCGGTCTCCGGGTCAGGCCGGGGCATCGAGATAGCCGGCCAGTGCGGCCCGCTCCTTGCGCCCTGCGCTGCGCCGCACCTCCCGCACCCGCTCCGGGTGCTGCGTGAGCTCGGTGGTGCGCTCGATGCGATCCGGGATGGGCATCAGAGAATCCTCCGCGGGTAGCAACCGGCTAGTTGCGATACAAGCTATAGCAACCATCTGGTTGCGTCAAGTTCCGGCTGGCTGTGGTGGCCGGCGGCCCGCAGCCCGGGCCGCCTGTCACCCCTCGGACGGGGACGGCCGGGAAGTCCGCGTTCCCTCCGGGGAAGGATTTTCCGTGTTCCCGGGGCAAACGCGTCCCGGGCCGGGCGTGATCACGGCGGAAATGCGAAAGCTAATGGTTCGCACGGCGACTAGGCCGGGATGAGACAGTGGCCGGGCATGCAGGTCACAGCCTGATGCTGGTAACGGCGGCTGAGTTCCTGACACCCCAGGCGCTCAGTCACGCACCAAGAGACTTTCATGGTCACCCCGGTGACAGCGGTAAGTATCTTCGGGACGATGTCGGCGGACGTCCTGAACACGGATCTCGGAATGCCGCTATACGCGCGTCCACGCTGCTGCTCCTGGGACTGCAGGCCGCCGTCTTCGTTGCCTGGTACGTGACCGAGAAGACCCTGGATGTTCACAGCATTTACACCCGACGCCGGGAACTGTTTTACTGGCTGACCGTTCTCTTCACCGTCCTGGGGAGAGTGCTGGTCGGAATCATCGCCCTGATCGATTTCGGGCACCGGCGCGCGAACGCGCAGACAGCTGCGGTCGCGCATGCGGAATCTCCTGCCTCCCCGGGCTCAACCGCGGCTGAGGAGGGCGGGGGAGTGGGTCCCGCGGCTGAGCGTGGCCCAGCCGATGAGCGCCTCGGCTAAGAGGGCGGCCCCGGACCTGCTCAGTGCGCAGTTCTGCATACGGGTGGGGAGCCAGCTGAAGCGCCAGTGACGGGCCGGGCGGGCCCGGCCCGTCCGTGGTGCAGGCCTCAGGCCCCGAGTACGGCGGGCCTGAGGGTGTCTTCACACCACTGCCGGAACGTGGTCGGGGTGTCGATCGCGTTCTGTGGTGTGCGGCTGACCCCGCTGTCCAGGCCGTGATCCTTGGCGATCATCATGTCGAGCATGCCCTGGGCCATGGCGTCGGACATGCCGAAGCCCGTGAACTGGTCCTTGTAGGCCTGGCCGGGGACCCGCTGGAACCGCACGGTCGTGCCGAGTACCTCGGAGATGATCGCGGCCATGTCGGTATTGGACAAGTCCCCGGGGCCGAGGACGGGCACGCTGTCCTGCCCGGTCCAGGTGTCGTCGAGTAGCAGCCGGGCGGCGACGGCAGCGATGTCGCGGATGGCGACCGTGGGCAGTTTGAGGTCAGCGGAGATGGGGTTGACGTACATGCCCTGGTCCTTGATCACGTGTGCCTGGTGAAGCAGGTTGTCCATGAACGAGGGCATGGCCAGCGCGCGGAACGCGGCGCCGGTGCTGGCGATCAGGTCGTCCATGGCCAGCGAGGCGGTCACGAGCCCGGCGTGGTCCGCCACGCCCGTGCCGCGGCCCAGGGCGGTGATGTCCACGACGCGCCCGATGTCCTGGCTGCGGATGGCTTCCGCGGCCGGGCGGGTGAACCCGACGTAGGCCTCGCCGACGCTGGCGGCGTGAGGGTCGGGCGGCACTAGCCAGAACACGGCGTCGGCGCCCTTGAAGGCACGGCCGACGACCTGCGGGTCACGGTGCGTACCCTCGACGACCTCGACCCGGTCCCGGATGCCGGCGGGCAGCCTGGCCGGGTCACGCACGATGACGCGGACCGGCCGGCCAGCGGCGAGGACGTTGCCGAGGACCTGGCGCCCGATGTTGCCTGTGGGCGCGGTAATGACGATCATGACTGTTCTCCAGCAGAGTTAAGTTGGGCGGGGGTGACCGGTCTAAGTAAACTCAACCGTACCGTCTACTTTTGGGGATGCAAACCGATGAGCCGACAAGGCGAGCCACGGCGGGGTGAACAGCGGCGTGGCGAGCAGCTGCGCGAGCACATCCTGCTGGCCGCCAAGGACGTCTTTCTCGAGACCGGTTACGAACGAGCGTCGATGGATTCCGTCGCCGCGCGGGCTGAGACTTCGAAGCGATCGCTGTACGTGCACTTCGAAAGCAAGGACAAGCTGTTTCTCGCGGTGCTCGACTTCATCAGGGAGCTCTACCTGGGCCGTTTGAAGACCCCCGGCGCGTACGCCGACGACCCGGCGGAGGCCGTGACCCTGTTCTGCGGGCGGTTCCTGCAGCTGCTGGTGTGGGAACCGCAGCTGCGAACCTGCCGGCGCAGCATCGCCGAGGCCGAGCGGCTGCCGGGCAGCTCGAACGCCTACTTCGACGCCATATTCGCCACGACCTTCGAACGGCTGACCGCGTACCTCGTCGAGCACTACGCGATGGACCGCGCGGCAGGCGCCGTGCTCGCTCAGGACTTGCTCGGCCGCGCCGTGCTGCCGCGCCTGTTCCGCACCTTGCTCAACGTCCAGGATGTGATCAAGGACATGCCCGACGAGGCGGCCATCGGCGAGGACGTTGACGTGGACGCCATCCGCCGAATGGTCCGCACGGCCCTGCCTGGCTGAGCAGGGAATCGGCCCCGTGCGGCCGCCGCCCCTCCTCAGCCGCACCCTTCGGGCCCCGCTCCGCCCCGGTGCCCTCCGCGCGGCAGGCCAAGGTTCTAATTGGACGATGGGCCGTGATGAGAGTGCGCTGGACGGGCGGGGCGACGGGCGTTCCCCGGCCGCGCGGGCCCCGGCCCCCCGGGCCGCGGCGGCGCTGCCCGTCCCCGGCAGCCTGCCCCACGCCATCCAGGTACGCGGCGCCCGGCACAACAACCTGCGGGACCTGGACGTGGACGTTCCGCTGTGGCGGACCGTCGCCGTCGTCGGCGTATCCGGATCCGGGAAAACCTCGCTGGCCATCGGCACCCTCTACGCCGAGGGCATGCACCGCTTCCTGGAGGCCCTCAGCACCTACAGCCGCCGGCGGCTGACCCAGGCCCAGCGCCCGGCTGTGGACCGGATCGACCACCTGCCGCCCGCGCTGGCGCTCCGCCAGCGCCCGCCGGTGCCCGGTCCGCGCAGCACGGTCGGGACCATGACCGAGGTCCTCAACATCCTGCGCCTGATGATGTCGCGGCTGGGCTCGCATCTGTGCCCGAACGGCCACCGCATCGGGCCATCGGTCGCAACGCAGGACATGGAGATCGTGTGTCCCGTGTGCGGCGCGCACTTCGAGGCTCCCAGCGCCGAGTCCTTCTCCTTCAACTCCTACGGCGCGTGCCCTGCCTGCAACGGCCTGGGGGTGCGGACCGAGGTCGACGCCGGCACCCTCGTGTCCGACCCGGACAAGAGCATTGACGACGGTGCGGTCCTGCCGTGGAACCTGGGCGCCCGGCGGCTCTACCGCTACGCCGCCGCGGAACTCGGGGTCCGGACCGACGTCCCGTACCGGTCGCTCACCCCGCGGGAACGCGACATCGTGCTGCACGGTGAGCAGGCCGAGCAGCGGGTCGCCTTTCCCTCGGGGCGGTCGGGGCGGATGGTCCATCTCAACGTGAGATACGAGAACGCCATCTCCGCCGTCGAACGGGCGCTGCGCAGCGACAACGAGCGCACCCGGGCCCAGGTGCGGCGTTTCGTGATCACCCGGACCTGCTCGGTCTGCCACGGGTCAAGGCTGCGCCCGGAGGCGCTGCAATCGCTGCTGGGCGGCCGGAACCTCGCCGAGATCAGCGCGCTCAGGCTGGACGAGCTCAGGACGTTCGCGGCCGGCCTGCCCGGCGGGCTGCCGGACGAACTGGCCCCCCTCACCGCAGGCCTGCTCGGCGAGCTGGACAACGGGCTCGCACCGCTGCTGGACGTCGGGCTCGGCTATCTGCAGCTGGACCGGCCCGGCGCGACCCTGTCGGCGGGGGAGCGGCAGCGCATCGAGCTGACCTCCACGGTGCGCGCCAGCACCACCGGCATGCTCTACGTGCTCGACGAGCCATCCGTGGGGCTGCACCCGAGCAATGTCGAGGGGCTGCGCCAGACGATCGCTGCCCTGGCCGCGAACGGCAATTCCGTTGTCGTCGTAGAACACGAGCGGGATCTCATCACTGCCGCGGACTGGATCATCGAGCTCGGCCCGGCCGCTGGGGCGCACGGCGGGACCATTATCGCCGAGGGCACTCCGGGACAGCTGACCGCCGACCCGCGCTCCATCATCGGCCCGTTCCTGGCGGGCACGGCCACCGTGCGGCGGAATCATGCCGCGCTGCCCGGCCCCCGCAGCCAGATCAGGATCGGGGTCGGTGACCTGTACAACCTGCATGGGGTCACCGCCGCCTTCCCGCTGCACCGCCTTACCGCGGTGGCCGGGCCGTCTGGGGCCGGGAAGACCGCCCTGGTCCTGGACAGCCTGGTCCCCGCGGCCCAAGCGCTGCTCAGTGAATTGCCGCTGCCCCGTCATGTCCGCACCCTCGATCCGGGCGGCATCCGCCAGGTCGTCCAGATCGACGCCTCACCCATCGGGCAGAACGCCCGATCGACGCCGGCAACCTATTCCGGGGCCTTCGACGCCATCCGCCGCCTGTACGCCGGCTCGCCCGCCGCCCGGCGCCGGAAGTGGAAGCCCGGTCACTTCTCGTTCAACACCCGCGAGGGCCAGTGCCCGACCTGCCGGGGCCTCGGCGGCATCGATCTCGACGTGCAGTACCTGCCCGACATCAACGTCGAGTGCCCCACCTGTCACGGCGCCCGGTTCAACGACGCGACGCTGGACGTCCGCGTCGACGGCTTTACCGTCTCTGATGTTCTCGGCCTGACCGTGCATGACGCGCTGGGCCGGTTCGCGGAGCAGGCGCCGATCGCCGCGGCGCTGCGGCCCGTCGACGAGGTGGGCCTGGGTTACCTGCGGCTGGGCGAGCCCACGCCATCCCTGTCCGGCGGCGAGGCCCAGCGGCTGCGGATCGCCTCCCGCCTGCGCAGCAGCCAGCGCGGCGTGCTGTACGTCTTCGACGAGCCCTCGACGGGACTGCACCCGCTCGACGTGGGCATACTCGTCGGTGTCTTCGGCCGGCTGCTGGATGCCGGGGCCACCATCATCGTCATCGACCATGATCTCGACCTGCTCGCCACGGCCGACTACCTCATCGACATGGGACCGGGGGGAGGACCGGACGGGGGCCGTATCGTCGCCCAGGGCACACCGCGGGACGTCGCGCGGGATCCGGGCAGTGTCACCGCGCCCTGGCTGGCCGCCCAGCTGGGCCTGCCGGCCCCGGCGGGGGAGCGGGCCGCGCGGTAGCCCCCCGCCATGACGCATCCTCGACCCTGAGCTCAGCCCAGTCGCCCGCCCCGGGCCGGCCCGGGGCCCTGGCCGGGCGCGGGCCCGTCGGCGACTGTGATCGCCGAGTAGGTGGCCGGGAAACCCAGCCGCCAGCTGGGGTACCGGAGGGTCCAGCCGAGTTCGCTGGGCCATGGCGTTGGAGGCGCCGCGTACCTGGGTGCCCATGACGACGGCTGCACGGCCGGCGACGAGGCGGGCCAGCCAGGCCGGCACGTGGCGCGGCGCCTGGGCGCACAGCGCGTTCGCGAGCACCGGGAGCCAGCCGTGTACCGGGGCGGGCTCGTCGTCGACGATGTTGTAGATCGCCGGCCCGGAGTGCTCGAGGGCGGCCACGGTCGCTGCGGCACCGTCGTCGAGGTGCAGCCAGGAAAAGATCCGCCGCCGGTCCATGGCCCGCACGCGTGGCCTGACGGCCTGGTACCGGCCGCTGGTGTTGATGCCGGACAGGCGCAGGGTCTCGCTGGCCCCGGTGAACACGCTGGCGCCCGGGGGTATCAGGTCTTTGATGCGGGTCCGCGCAGCGGCGAACGCGATCGCCCACGCGGCAGCGAGGCGGCGCGGTGTCTCATCGGTCGCTCCCTTCGCGACTGGCAGACGTGCGGTTGCCGAGGACCAAGATCGCCAGGCCGGCGGCCAGTACGGCGGGTCCCCAGCCCGCGAACACCCACGGATGGAAGGTGAACACGCCCCACACGACGACCGCGATGCCCGTCAGGCTCAGCCCGGTGCCGAACCGGGCCGGCCAGGTGGCCCGGCGATCCGCTACGGCGCCGCGGCGAGGCACTTCCAGCGCCTTGTTCCGTCGCGCGCACGCGATCAGCAGCACGGCCATGACGCCGAACCAGAGCTCGAAGTAGCCCAGGTTGGCCCAGTCGAAGTTGCGCATCTGCTGCCCGGTCAGGTCGCCATCGCCCGGATAGCCGACCGCGCCCGCCACCCGCAGCGCGCAGTACGTCGTGTACAGCGCCCAGTGTGCGAGGCCGAACACGCCGCCCACCCATGCCGTCCCGCGCCGCAGGCCGGCCGGCAGCGCCGCCCCCCACCGCTGGGTCAGCGTCAGGCAGGTCAGCGCGGCGCCCGCGATGACGACGCACGCACCCCAGTTGGCAGCGCGGAATCCCGGCTGATGGCCGGTGATCCCGATCGGTGTGCTGAGCCCGCCGAGCGCCCAGTAGACGTGAACGGGGGCGTAGGCCAGCGCCCAGCCCAGACCGAGGTAGCCGAGGTTGCGGGTGGACAGCCGCGAGCGGGCAACGCGGGTCCGGCGGCTGGCGGCGGCCGGGCGGACGAGGAGTCTGGTCATGGCTCCCAGCGTGGTCGCCGGGGCTGCCGATCGCGTCGGAGCGGGGGCTGGCCGGGGTCCGACCACGGTCTGATCCTTACCCGGGGCGGACCAGGCCGTGGTCGTAGGCGAAGATCACGACGTGGACGCGGTCGCGCAGCCCGAGCTTGGCCAAGATGCGTCCCACGTGCGTCTTGACGGTTGCCTCGGACAGGTAGAGCCGCCGGGCGATCTCGGGGTTGGCGTACCCCTGCGCGATCTCGACCAGCACCTCGCGCTCGCGGTCGGTGAGCGCGGCGACCGCATGGTCGTCTCGCGGGCGGGGCGCCCCGCGGGAGAGGTGATCGAGCATCCGCCGGGTGGTCGACGGGGCGATCACCGCGTCGCCGGAGTGGACGCTGCGGATCGCCGCGATCACCTCGGCGGCCGAGGCGTCTTTGAGCAGGAAGCCGCTGGCTCCGGCCCGCAGCGCGGCGTAGGCGTAGGCGTCCAGGTCGAAGGTAGTCAGCACGATCACCTTCGGGGCCTCGCCGCGGGCGGTCAGCGCCGCCGTCGCGTCCACGCCGTTCATCTTCGGCATCTGGACATCCATCAGCACCACGTCGGCGTGCGTCGCCGCTAGCATCGCGAGCGCCTGCGCGCCGTCGCCGGCCTGCGCCACCACGCGCATGTCCTCGCACGCGTCAATGACCATGGCCAGCCCGGTACGCACCAGCTCCTGGTCATCGACCAGCGCCACCCGGATCGTCATGCCGGACCCGCCGCGCGCGGGAAGCTGGCGCGGACGTGAAAGCCCAGCTCGCGTGGTGTCGCGCTGAACGTGCCGCCTACGGCCGCGATCCGGTCACGCAACCCCTGCAGTCCGGCGCCGGCGCCGGGAACCGGAGGCGCCGGGATCGATCCGCCACCATCGTCGACGACCTCGACCGTCAGCTCCTGCGGCTCCCACCGCAGCGCCACGGCGACGTGCGCCCGCGGCCCGGCGTGCTTGACCGCGTTGGTCAGCCCCTCCTGCGCGAGCCGGTAGACGGCGAGCTCGGCGGCAGCGCCGATGGCGAACGGCGCGCCGGACTCGGTGAGCTCGGCGCCGACGCCGGTGTCGCGCACGCCAGCGACCAGGCGCGGCAGATCGGCCAGCCCGGGTTGCGGCCCGGCGACGGGCTCTGCTTTAGAGCTCCAGCCCGGCTCGCCGCCTGATCCGCTGCCCGGATCGCGCAGCACGCCCAGCAGCCCGCGCATGTCCGCGAGCGCGGCGCGGCTGGTGTCGGCGATGGTCTGCAGCACCCGGCCGGCCGCGCGCGGATCCTGGCCGGCCACGAACGCGCCTCCCTCGGCCTGCCGGGCGATCACCGCCAGCGAATGCGCCACGATGTCGTGCATCTCCCGCGCGATGCGAGCCCGCTCCTCGAGCACGGCGAGCCGGGCCGCCTCGGCGCGCTCGGTAGCCGCGCGCTGCCGGCGCACCAGGGCGAGCCGGCCCAGGTTCCACGTCATCAGCACGATGAGGCCGAACCCGACACCGAGGTAGAACGTAATCAGCCAGCCGCCCGCGGTAAACCGGCGCAACGCATCGGCAGCCGTGCCGGTGGCGATACCCACACCCGCGAGCGCGATCACCAGCGCGGCGCGACTGCGGGCGGTGCTCGCGCGGGCCGCCACGCTGAACAGGACGACCAGGAACACCAGGCTGGACGGCAAAAACAGCGCAGGGACGCGAGCCGACCCGCCGGCGACGGGATGGGACACCTGCCCGTCCGGCGCGAGCGCGATCACCAGCAGTGCCACGCTCGCCACCGCGTAGGCGAACTCTGGCCAGCGGCGCCGGAACGCGACCGTCAGATGCAGCACGGCAAACGTCACGACCAGCACGATCACCCACACGAGTGACCAGTGCAGCCCCTGCGCCCCGCTGATCGAGAGCCCGCCGAGGACCGCGACGAGCGCGAACGCCGCCAGCGCGTCGCTCGCCCAGCCGTGCGCCCGGGTCCAGCGCTCGACGCCGCCGAGCCAGTGCGCGGCGGGCTCGGGCACGGTCACAGCCCAATCGTAGAGCGGCGGCAACACCGCGCAGGCTCGCTCCTGCGCCGAAGCGCGCCCTTCATCACCGGCCGTCCTGTCAGTGCCGTCGCCCTCGCCCGGGAGCTGCGCGCGTCCGGAGTCGAGGTCACGCTCGTGGTGCGAGCACAAGCGGCTCGGCCGCGGCATCGAGCTCGCGGTGCTCGCCAGGCAGTGCGCTCCGCCGGTATCGGGCTGGAGTTCCTCACTGGCGCGCTGCACGGCTCGCACGACCCGTCCAGCGTGGTGTTCACCCTGCTCGCCGCGCTGTCGGGAATGGATCGCGAGTATATCCGCGACCGCACCCTGGAGGGCCACGAGTCGGCCCGCGCCCGGGGCAAATCGATCGGAGGCGCGGCCGTCACCGATGAGGCGATGCTCGCCCTGGCGCTGCACCTGCGCGGGCAGGAGCTGAGCCTGCGCGACATCGCCGCCCGCCTCGTCATCGCCACCGGCAAGAAGAAAGGCCAGCACCCCTCCCCGGCCACCGTCATGCGCATGCTCCGCGAGCACGACGAACAGACCGCGATCTGAGACCGCACATGACATTGCCGCCAGGTACGTCGAAGCCAACCTACAGATCAGCTACCTGGCGAGAAGCATGGCAGAACGTAGCGGAAGTGATCCACCTCCCGGAGGTAGTTACCGCCTAACCGCAGGTCAGCCCATATCCGTTGGATCCTTCGTCAGGACTACTGGTATCCCCACTGGCTCCGGCTACGAACATCCGCATCGTGTTCCTCTCACTCGGGTTCATGCGGTCACTGGGGAGACACCTCGGACGTCGAAGATGTGACCGGCGCCGATCGTGATCAGCGACACCTGAGCCGCCGCGCGCGGTCGGGTCACTTCGGCCGGTCCTGGCGGATCTCCCAGATGACCCTCCGGGAGAGGATGTGGATGACCGAGGCCGACGAGGTAGTCACTACCCCCGCAGCATCCGGAACGCAGTTCCTTTTGTGCAGGTTGCGCGCGACTACATCCCCGGCCTGAGCCGGATTCCGGCCGGCCGCGTCATGAGGAACCAGCGGTTGATTCCCGCTAGTGGAGGCGCAGTCCCGCGATGACGAGTCCGGCCATGCGGCGCGCATCGTAACGGGGATTGTTGTCCGCGCCGATACAGAGATTGCCGACGCCAAGCATCAGCTCGAAGGCGTCCATGCCGGGGAGAATCTCGCCTGCTTCGGCGGCGGCGTCGAGCAGCCGGGCGCATACGGGGACGAGGCGGTCGAGGAAATAGGCGTGCAGGGTCTTGAAGGCGCCATCGTCGGACTGCAGCGCCTCGGCGAGGCCATGCTTGGTGACCAGGAAGTCAACGAACAGGTTGATCCAGCGCGCCAGGGCGGCGTGCGGTGTGCTGCTATTCGCCAGCAGCGCCGGACCGGCCTCAGCGCACGCCTCGACCTGGTGCCGGTAGACGGCGACGATGAGATCGGCCCGCGTCGGGAAGTGGCGGTAGATCGTGCCCAGGCCCACGCCGGCCCGGGCCGCGATGTCGCGCACGGCCACGTTGACGCCGGAAGTGATGAAAGCCGCGGCGGCCGCGTCCAGCAGCGCCTTCTCGTTGCGCCGGGCGTCGGCCCGCTTCCGCGGGCCTGACGATCCAGATCCGCTGTCGATGCCGGCCACCGCGCCGCCGCCTCCGTCCCTCCACTTGGCATACGGAACCGCGTTCCGTATGCTAGTTACCGGAACAACGATCCGTTTGTTCATGATGCCAGACCAGGCGGACCCAAAACAAGCTTGACCCGGCGCAGTGACGCCGTATCCCACCCCTAGACGCCGTATCCCACCCTTATTGGAAGGACGAACGGACCCATGCCGCACACACCCCGGCCCCGTTTCGGGATCGCGACCGCCCCGCAACAGGTTGACTACCACGACATCCTGCGGATCTGGCGCGAGGCGGACACCATCCCGCAGATCGAGCATGCGTGGCTGTTCGATCACCTCATGCCGATCGGCGGTGACCCGGGCGGACCGATCTTCGAAGGCTGGACCTTGCTCTCGGCCCTCGCCGCGCAGACCCAGCGACTGCGCCTCGGCCTGCTCGTGACCAGCAACCGCTTCCGGCCGCCCGCGATGCTGGCCAAGATCGCCGCGACTGTCGACATCGTCTCCAGCGGACGGCTCGACTTCGGCATCGGCGCAGGCTCGCGGCCCGACATCCCGTGGGCCCGGCGCGAGTATGAGGCAAACGGCCTGCCCTACCATGACTTCGGTCATTCCGTGGGGAGCCTGGCCGAAGCCTGCACCGTGATCCGGCGGTTGTGGACCGAGACCGAACCGTTCGACTTCGAGGGCAGCTACATCCAGCTCACCGGGGCGTTCTGCAACCCCAAACCCGTCCAGCGCCCCTACCCGCCGATCCTCATCGGCGGGCGCTCGGCGGCCGTGCTGCGCGTGGCCGCCGAGCACGCCGATCTGTGGAATATCCCCGGCGGCGACATGGACGACGTGATCACCCGCAGCGCGCTGCTGGACCGCTACTGCGCCGAGATCGGCCGCGACCCCGCCTCGGTGACCCGCTCGATCCACCTGCCGGTCTCCTACGACCAGCCCAGCATCACCCAGGATGCGATCGGCCAAGCGATCGACGCCGGCTTCCGGCACATCGTCCTCGGACTGCCGACGCCCTACCTCGACAACGTCGCACAGTGGGTCACCGACGAGCTCATCACCAGGTCGGCCTGATACTGCAACGGTAGGTGCGCGCGGGCCAGCGGGCGATCTGCTCGCCGGTCCAGACCAGGGCCCCGAGGCCGCGTCAATCCAACCGCACGGATCGTGGCAGTTAGCTATCCACGACTACTCTCCGTGCGGCACCAGCCCGCAACGGGCTCCCGGTTGTGAGGTCGCCCACACCGTGTCACAGTCGAGCTGGGCGTGCCGTCTTAGGGGGCATGACGAACTCGGAACAGGCCTCGGTGCTGATCACCGGAGGCAACAAGGGACTTGGTTTTGAGGCGGCCCGGCGGCTCGGAGAACAGGGCTGGACGATCTTTCTCGGCTCGCGTGATGAAGGTCGAGGACGGGCAGCTGCCGACAAGCTGACTGACGGTGGCGCGGACGTGGTCATGATCCCGCTGGACGTGACCTCGGACGAGTCGGTGACTGACGCCGTACGGCTCGTCCGGGAGCACACCGACCGGCTGGACGTGCTGATCAACAACGCCGGGGCGCCAGGAAAGGGTATTGCGCCTGCCGACGCGACGGTTGACGAAATTCATCCTGTCTACGACACCAACGTGTACGGACCGATCAGGGTCACGCACGCGTTCCTTCCCTTGCTGCAGGAGGCGGACCATCCGCGGGTGGTGATGGTGTCCAGCGGGGGCAGTTCCTTCACGGTGGTGACCGATCCAGAGCAGCCCTTCTCGAAAATCCACGAGCTCGCCTACAGCTCGTCGAAAGCGGCGCTGAACATGATCACCGTCCGGTACGCCCAGGCGCTCCCGAAGATCAAATTCAACCTCGCCACCCCCGGGGAAGTCGCAAATCGCAAATTCGCCGCCACCGACATGAACCATCACACCGGCGAGCTGACGGTCACCGAGGGCACCGACTCGATTGTCAAACTCGCGATGATCGACGCCGACGGGCCGACCGGGATCTTCATTGACCGCCTAGGCCGCGTGGCCTGGTGAGCGCCGCGCAAACAGCCAGAGTCCGACTCCGAGAGCCGATGTCCTGGTTCTGGCCAGACACATGCGCCCCTCGCACCGGGGCCGTGAGACGGCGACGGTTCTGATTTGTCCAAGGCGCTGGCCCAGATCGAGAGACAATCGGGATTAGGGAGGGATGCCGATGACCTCGGGCGACCAGACACCAGCGGGCGGCAGCGATCGGTCAGGCCCGGACGCGGGAACGGGCCAGGCCGTGACGGAGGCGTGGCAGGCGCTGGGGCCGCTGATGGACCTGGTGACCCCGATGGCGCTTCGGGTCGCCGCGACGCTGCAGCTTGCGGACTTCATGCCCGACGATGGCACCGGCGAGGGGGCTGCCCTCGGCGACTTGGCCCAACGTGCCGGGGCCGACCCGGAGGCTCTGGCCCGCGTGCTGCGCCACCTGGTGCAGCACGGGGTGTTCACCGAGCCGCGCCCGGGACAGTTCGCGGCCAACCAGACCGCGGCGCTGCTGCGCACCGGCCAGCCGGGTGCGGTGTGGCTGGATCTGGATGGTTTCGGCGGCCGGATGGATCTGGCGTTCACCGGCCTGGCGCACACCGTGCGCACCGGGGAGCCGGCCTGGGAGCAGGTTTTCGGCCAGCCGTTCTGGGCCTACCTGGACGCCAACCCTGCGATCAGCGCCTCCTTCGACGCGACCATGGCGGTGGACGCCGGGAACGCCGCGGTGGCGGACGGCTACGACTGGACGACGGTGCGGCACGTGGCCGACATCGGCGGCGGGACCGGGACCCTCATCGCCGAGGTGCTGCGACGTAACCCGCGGCTGCGCGGCACGGTGGCCGACCTGCCGGAAACCGCGGCCCGCGCCCGGCAGTACCTGGCCGGGCTCGGTCTGGACGGCCGGTGCGAGGTCGTCGGCCAGAGCTTCTTCGACCCGCTGCCCGCGGGCGCGGACGCCTACCTGCTCAGCCGCGTCATCCATGATTGGGACGACGCCGCGGCGGCCGTGATCCTGCGCCGCTGCGCTGAAGCGGCGGGCCGCACCGGCCGGGTGCTGGTGATCGAATCGCACGGCACCCCGGGCGGCGACCCCGCCGCGTTCGCGGAGATGAACCTGCGCATGCTCGTCCTGGCCGGTGGCCGCGAGCGCACTATCGACGACTACTCAGCCCTCGCCGCCGACGCCGGTCTCCAGGTCACTGCGGTGCACGCCATCACGGAACGTTACGTGATCATCGAGTGCGTCCCCGTGTGACCGGCGGCTCGGACACCCAAGGCAGGACCGGCACCGGCGGGGGAGCGTCCTGTCGTGAGCTGCACGGCGGGGGGCGCTGTGTCGCGGGACCAACAACGCCAGCTCGCCTACTGAGGCCGTCTCGCCATCGCCCCATTGAGCGGCGCGCGACGGGCTTCCACCCGGCGATGGCTGATACGCCAACCGGCCGGGGTGCGTTCGACGGTGTCCAGATAGGTGACGCTGCCGACGGATCCGGCCCTGGTGACGCCGAGGCCCTTCGAGCGAACACTGGCTGTGTCTTCGTCGACCGGCGTGACCACGACATTGGTGACGTGGTGCGCGACTGGATTGCCGTCACCTAGGGAGAGCGCGGCTTCACGGATCGCAGCGACTCCTCGCATGGGCTCTTGACCGAAGTCGCTGACGTCGTAGACGACCTGGGGCGTGAACAGCTCGTCCAGGCGATCAAGTTCACCCTCGTCAAAGAGGTGACCGTGCATCGCGATGAGGTCGGCAATCGCAAATCGGTCGTCACTCGTGAACGCCACGCGTACTGCCTCCGGACTTGATCGATTGACAACTGACTGTAGGACATCGTGGTGCCGGAACTCGCCCGGTCGATCGCGTTAGGCCTGGCCGGAGACGAAGAAACGGGGGTGCTTGTGAGTGGAGGTGCGCGGACAGGAGCACTGCGCGGCAGGTAGTCGCCGAGCATTACTGGACAGCCTGCGTATCAAGACCCGACGTATTGACCCCCAATCAAGGGTGTCAATGGGCAGGCCGAGCGGCCGGGTGTGTGGTCGCAAGGGGCACCCGTCCCGGACATAGACCCGGACGGCTCTTGCGGGACGCCACGACGCGGGCCCGGCGAGCCGATCTGCGGCGTCCCCCTAGGGTTCCCGCAACCGCTTCCCTTCCGTACGCAGCATCCGCTTGGCGCGGTGGTCAACCGGCCCTCGGTGTGGTCTGACCGATGAATTTTCCGCGCCGTGTTGGTCTGTACGCCGAATACCGACTCACGGGAGGCTGACGCCATGCGGAAACTGACCTTTAGCATGAACCTGAGCCTGGACGGCTACATCGCCGCGCCCGGCGACGACCTCGGCTGGAGCGTGCCGAGTGACGAGCTGTTCCAGTGGTGGTCCGACCGGGTGGGGGCGACGGGCCTGGCGCTGTACGGGCGCAAACTGTGGGAGACGATGAGCTCCCACTGGCCGACCGCCGACCAGCAGCCTGGCGCCACACCGGCGCAGATCGAGTTCGCCCGCCGCTGGCGGGACATGCCGAAGGTGGTGTTCTCCTCGACGGCCAGCGCGGTCGACTGGAACGCCCGCCTGGTCACCGGCGACGCTGTCACCGAGATCACCCGGCTCAAGACTGAGGATGGTGGTCCCATGGACGTCGGCGGCGCCACCCTCGCCGCGGCGGCCATGCGGGCCGGGCTGATCGACGAGTACGCGATCGTCACCCACCCGGTCCTGGTGGGCGGCGGCACGCCGTTCTTCACGGCCCTGGACAACTGGGTGAACCTGAACCTGGTGGAGACCCGGACGTTTCCCGACGGCGTGCTCCTGACCAGGTACGAGACCAGGCGCTGAATACCCGACCTCGGATCGGCGCGGGCTCGGGCCACCCAAGGATCCCGTGGCCGTTAGGGAATCGTCTTTCGGGACGCTCAGGGCGACCTGACGGATCGGCCGGCATAGCGGGCCCACGGCTCAGCAGCCTTGCTCGCGTGGAGGAACGCCACCCGCGTGCTGTAGCCGAGGACCTCGGCGACGAGCGAGGGCGGGCATTCGAGGACGAGCTCACCGATGGCTCGGTTGCGGGCGCCGGGGAGGTTGACGCCCAGGTCGCGCAGCCGGTCCATGACGGTGTTGGCCGGTTTCGTCGCTGCTGCTAAGACAGTGGAGTCGACCCAGTGGCAGTGATTCATCTGATGCAATACGCAGGCTAGTACTTAACATAATGCTCATTATCGGCGCTTCAGGTGGGAGTTGCAGTAGACGCAGGAACTCCCGGCCGGAACGGGGGCTGGGCTGCTAGCGAGATCATGCCGGGACGCAGGAGGCTGATGACGTGTGCCGGGTCGGCAGTGGCGAGCTCGTCGGATTTGATGAGGTGCCGGGAGACCGTGACACCGAGGATGATGGCGCTGATGATCGCGGCCCGCAGGCTCGCGTCGCTGGCGGGGATGGCCTGGGCGATCTGCGTCTGGTAGCGGGCCATGGCCTCGCTCATGGCGCTGGCAGCCTCGGGATTGGTCAGCATCGAGCGCAAGACGCTCAGCGATGCCACGGGCTCGTTCGCCAGCCGAGCGGCGAGAGTGGCGAGGATCTGCTCGGCCGCCTGCCCGGGCGCTGCGCTGACCTCGGGGACGGGGGCGGCGTCGATCACTCGCCGGAATAGCTCCTGCTTGGACCGGAAATAGTGCATGACCAGGCCCGCGTCCACGCCTGCGGCCGAGGCCACGCCCCGGATGGTGGTTCGCTCGTACCCGGCGGCGAAGAAGGCCTGGGTCGCGGCGTCGAGGATGCGCGCTTCGGTGCGAAGGCGCTGCTCGGCCCGCGAATTGGGCGTGGGAGTGGTCATTGGTTCATTCTACGGGCGTTGACCAGGCGGCCGATCCGTTCTACGGTTGTTCAACCAACGTATGTTGAATGAAATCGCCTGAACGAAGGGAAGGCCGCATGCCATCCGTCACGCCCGCCGATGTCCTGGCCCAGCGCCGCCGCCTGCTCCTGAGCGGGGATATCGACGGCTACGCCGACCTGTTCGCGCCCGACGGGGTGATCGAGTCGCCCTTCGCGCCTCCAGGCGCGCCTTCGCGCCTGGAGGGCCGGGAGGCGATTCGCGAGTACTCGCGCCACGTCATGGCGTCGCCGGTGCGACTGGAGGACTTCGAGGTGGCAGAGTTCTACCAGACCCAGGACCCGGAGGTCGTGATCGAGGAACTGCGGACGAAGGGAACCCTGACCACGACGGGCCGGTCGTTCGTGACGACGTCCATCCAGATCTACCGCATCCGGGAGGGCCAGGTTGTGCTCTTCCGCGACTTCCCCAATGCCCGGGTCCTGGAAGACGTGATCACGGAACCGCGTCCGGAAAGCTGATGCAGCTGCCTCATCTTCGGTGAGACAGGGCGGCCGGGGGAAATCTACGAGGGCCGGAGACTGCCGGTGGATCCCCGGCGATGGGGTGAACTTGCCGGATGCTGGAAGCAGGTGCTTGGAGCCGGGAGTGAAGTAAGGCCATGGCCGGACGGCCATGGCCCGCGCACGCGGTTTCCCGGCGTTACTTCCTCAGCTTGTCCAGGGCGATGTCCAGGCTGGCCCAGGTGGCCCGGTCGGCGATCCCGGTGACCGGGATGCGGCTGGCCCGCTGGAACTGGCGGCAGGCGCCGGCGGTGTTCGGGCCGAATCCCCCGTCCACATCCAGCTTGATGCCGAGCACGGAGTTCAGGGCGTGCTGCAGTCCCATGACCCGGTCGTCCTCCCTGCTGTGCTGCTGCAGGACCGGGTACCTGGGAAACCGGCTCACGGATATCGAGAACGGCTCGGGGTGCGCGTCCCAGTACTTCGGCCAGTTAATCGCCCCCCAGATGTCGATGGCTCCGAGCGTGACATTCTTCTGGTGAACGCCCTCGGGCATCCCGGTGTTGCCCTCGATGGTCTGGCCTCCCCCGATGTAGATCCCGGTGTGGGTCTTCATCGGGTTGACCGGCTCCTTGCCGTCCCCGTTGCTGAAGTCGTACAGGATCTGGCAGCCGGGCGTGGCCTTGGTCGAGACGATGAACAGGCCCTGCTGGCGGGCCCAGTCGCCGATGGAGACCACCGCCGAGGTAGTGTGCGGCTGCTTGTAGCCGGCCGACGCCGAAATGAACTGCACGAAGTCCTGGCACCAGGCCTCCGGCGGCAGCCCGAGCCCTGCGGAGAACATGTTCTGATTGCCGGGACCCTCGCGGTAGCCGACCCACAGCTTCGCCTGCGCCACGATCGCGTCTGAGTAACTCACGGTTCCATCCCTTTCTGCTGGGCTAGGTCGTCCTTGCTCTGTGCAGGACGCCGCGACGGCGGCCAGATACATGCGGGCCAACTCGATCTCGCGTGCTTCGGCATAGCCGGCATGGAGGATCGGGCTCGGCTCGGTCAACATCGCGCTTTACCGACCCACTTGATGGCCCTGGCATTCCGGCCGAACTGACCACATTGGCCCCGGGGGCTGTCATCGCGGAAGCGCCCGGGTACTCCCCCGCCACCATCGAGCGCCACGCGACCGCTTCAGCCGCACCTAGCTCAATACGTTGCCACCGCGAACGAGCACCGGAACCCCGCCCAATGTTCGGCAGACAACTAATTCCCTATTGGCGCGGACCGCGTGGGCTGCGGCTGCCGGCTGAGTTCTAGCTGTCAAGCGTGGGGCAGTTCAGGCTGGCCAGAGCCAGGTTCAGCACCTTACGGGTGAGAAAGGGGTGCTTTTGCCGCCGGGGCCGGTTACGGGCATCCAGGTGCGCTCGTCTGTGCCACTGTTGAAGCCGAACGTGGTGCCCTCAGGCAGCGCGTCGATGATCGCCCTCCGCAGCGGGCCGTCCATCTCCTGGCCTTCCGGCAGGAACACCGCGCCGTCGGGAGGGCTGCCCGCCGGGGCGTTCTTAGCCTCCAGGACGGCGGCCTCAAGCGCGTCAAGATCAGCCAGGCCCGCGAGTGCGCGCACCGGGACCGTCTCCCGCGTGCGGATCATCGCCAGGAACGCATGCTTCACACCGATATAGGAATCGCCCAATCACGTTCACAGGCCACCCGCCGTCATGGAGCATCCCCAGGAACAGGTGCTCCGCGCCGCCGATCTGACTCCCGTGAGCCCGCGCGATCTCGGCGGCCCGGCCCTCGATCTCGTAATAATGCGGAGTAGGCGACAGTGCCCCGTCAAATGCCTGCCTCATGGGCCCAGGATAGGCACTGCTCATCACGCCTCGCCTGTCGTCAGCATCCCAGCGCGCCGCCTCCGGGCTGCGCGCCTCAGCCCCCTTACGGCATCTGGTGGGCTGAACACCCGTCTCATGGAAAATGCCGACTCTCAGTGATCATGCCGGAAGGTAATCATGAACGCTCGTCCAGTAGCTGTGGTGAGTCTCAGGGCCTGGTGTGACCTGGATGGCTCAGGCGGCGGCGGTGGGACATCCTGCCACGTGCGTGAGTTTGCACTGCTGTCCGACGGGCGTGAAGTTACGCTTTAAGCTGCCCTCGTAGCACGCTCTGGCGAGCCCGGGCAGGCATGGATCGGACCGCCCGCGGGTTCCCGGAGGCCGGAGAACCCGCTCACCGGCCGGCCGGTGCAGGCGCAGGCAAATGAAGGCGCAGCCGTCGCCCGCGCCGCCTTCCCCGCCGTGACCGGCCTGGGCTCCGCACGCATCTCGTCTCACGTGTGCGCGTGGGCCTCGGTCAGGCGCCGACGTAGGCCGCGAGGTGCTCGCCGGTGAGGGTGGAGCGGGCGGCGACGAGGTCGGCGGGTGCGCCCTCGAAGACGATCCGGCCGCCGTCGTGGCCGGCGCCCGGGCCGAGGTCGATGATCCAGTCAGCGTGTGCCATGACCGCCTGGTGGTGCTCGATGACGATGACCGACTTGCCGGTGCCGACGAGGCGGTCGAGCAAGCCGAGCAGCTGCTCGACGTCCGCGAGATGGAGGCCGGCGGTCGGCTCGTCGAGGATGTAGACGCCGCCCTTCTCGGCCATGCGGGTGGCCAGCTTGAGCCGCTGCCGCTCCCCCCCGGACAGCGTGGTCAGCGGCTGGCCGAGGCTGAGGTAGCCGAGCCCGACGTCGGCGAGCCGGCCGAGGATGGCGTGCGCGGCCGGCGTGCGCGCCTCGCCGGCACCGAAGAACTCCTGGGCCTCGATCACCGACATCGCGAGCACTTCGCTGATGTCGCGGCCGCCGAGGTGGTAGTCCAGCACCGCCGCCTGGAACCGCTTCCCCTCGCACTCCTCGCAGATCGAGGTGACGCCGGCCATCATCGCCAGGTCGGTGTAGATGACGCCGGCGCCGTTGCAGTTGGGGCAGGCGCCCTCGGAGTTGGCGCTGAACAGCGCCGGCTTCACGCCGTTGGCTTTCGCGAACGCCTTGCGGATCGGGTCGAGCAATCCGGTGTACGTCGCCGGGTTGCTGCGCCGCGAGCCCTTGATCGCTGCCTGGTCGACCGACACCACCCCGTCCCGGCCCGACACCGAGCCGCGGATCAGCGAGCTCTTCCCCGACCCGGCCACGCCGGTCACCACCACCAGTACGCCGAGCGGTATATCGACATCGACGTCCTGCAGGTTGTGGGTGCTCGCCCCGCGCACCTCCAGCACTCCCGACGGCGCCCGCACCGACGGCTTCAATGAGGCGCGGTCGTCCAGGTGCCGCCCGGTGAGCGTGTCGCTGGCCCGCAGCCCCTCGACCGTGCCCTCGAATACCACCTCGCCACCTTCGGCGCCGGCGCCGGGGCCGAGGTCAACGACGTGCTCGGCGATCGCGATCGCCTCCGGCTTGTGCTCCACGACCAGCACGGTGTTGCCCTTGTCGCGCAGCTGCAGCAGCAGGTCGTTCATCCGCTGGATGTCGTGGGGATGCAGCCCGATCGTCGGCTCGTCGAAGACATAGGTGACATCGGTGAGCGAGGACCCGAGATGGCGGATCATCTTGGTGCGCTGCGCCTCACCGCCTGACAGCGTGCCGGACGAGCGGTCGAGGCTGAGGTAGCCGAGCCCGATCCCGACGAACGAGTCGAGGGTCTGCTGCAGCGACACCAGCAGCGGCCCGGCGGACGGCTCGTCCAGACGCCGCACCCATTCAGCGAGGTCGCTGATCTGCATCGCGCAGGCGTCGGCGATGTTGATCCCCTCGATCTTCGACGACCGTGCCGCCTCGCTGAGCCGGGTGCCGCCGCAGTCGGGGCAGGTCGTGAAGGTGACCGCCCGCTCCACGAAGGCGCGGATGTGCGGCTGCAGCGCGTCGACGTCCTTGGACAGCATCGACTTCTGGATCTTCGGGATCAGGCCCTCGTACGTCAGGTTGATGTTGTCGACCTTGATTTTGGTCGGCTCCTTGCGGAGCAGGTCGTGGAGCTCCTTCTTGGTGAACCTGCGGATCGGCTTGTCCGGGTCGAAGAAGCCGCAGCCACTGAAGATGCGGCCGTACCAGCCGTCCATGCTGTAGCCGGGGATCGTGAGTGCACCCTCGTTGAGCGACTTGCTGTCGTCATACAGCTGCGACAGGTCGAAGTCGGTGACCGAGCCCCGGCCCTCGCACCGCGAGCACATGCCGCCGGTGATGCTGAAGCTGCGCCGCTCCTTCACGGTCTTCCCGCCGCGCTCGAGCGTGACCGCGCCCGCTCCGCTGATCGAGGCGACATTGAACGAGAACGCCTTGGGCGATCCGATGTGCGGCTGCCCGAGCCGGCTGAAGAGGATGCGCAGCATCGCGTTGGCGTCGGTGGCGGTGCCGACCGTGGAGCGGGCGTCGGAACCCATCCGCTCCTGGTCGACGATGATCGCGGTCGTCAGCCCTTCGAGCACATCGACCTCGGGCCGCGCCAGCGTCGGCATGAAGCCCTGGACGAAGGCGCTGTAAGTCTCGTTGATCAGCCGCTGCGACTCCGCGGCGATCGTGCCGAACACCAGCGAGCTCTTGCCTGAGCCGGACACGCCGGTGAACACCGTCAGCCGGCGCTTCGGGATCTCGACGCTGACGTCCTTGAGGTTGTTCACCCGCGTGCCGTGCACGCGGATCAGATCGTGGCTGTCGCCAACGTGCAGCGCAGGCGACAGCGTGTCCGTCCTCGTGGCCATGCTCATCGTGTCTCCATCTGTTTGGCGGGGCCGCCTTCGCGGTCTCCGTCGCTTCGGCCCGTGGAGCCTCTGAGCCCCGGCGGCGCGACACGCCCGGCCGGGGCGTCAGGCCAGCCAGCTGCCGTCGCGCATCAGCTCGCGGCCGGGCAGCTCGTTCACCTCGCGCCAGGCCTGGATGCGGCGCGGGGAGATGCAGAACCAGCGGTACGGCGTGGCCGGCGCGCGCGGGTCGAAGCCGGTGCGCGCGGCGAACCGGTCACCCCGGTCCTGCGGCAGCACGTCGATCTCGAGGACCTCGACTTCGCCCTCGATCATAGACACGTCGCGGGTGTGGCCCAGCCCCAGCCGGACGGCCCGGGTGGCAGCCAGGTTCCTGCCGGTCGGGCTGTCCGCTGGCGTGGCCACCAGCAGCGCCTCACCGTCCCAGTCGAAGGACAGCGGCACCAGATACGGCGCGCCGTCCGCCGAGGCGCTCGCCACCCAGACATCGACGTCGTGGGTGAGCCGATGCTCGGTGTCGCTGCGACGCTGGGCGCGGGAGCGGGGGTCAGCACTCACTGGTCCTCAAGCAGCCCGAGGACGTTGCCGTCGGGGTCGGTGACGGTGGCCACCAGGCGGCCGCCACCGACATCGCGCGGAGGCTCCTTCACGGTGGCACCCGCGGCGGTCACCTCAGCCAGCTTCGCCTCGATGTCGGGCACCTGCCAGTACGGCACCGGTGAGGTCATACCCGGCGCTCCGCTGGCCGGCACCAGCCCGATGTGCTGGCCCGCGGCCTCGAAGCCGACATAGTACGACGCGTCGTGCTGTGGCGGTCCGCCAAGCAGGGCGGTGTATACCGCCTTGGCTGCCGCCAGATCGGAGACGGGACACAGCACGGTCTTGATTCCCTGGGTGGAAGAGCCGGTCATGGTCACTCCTGACGTCATGGGTCACATCGACCCGGTGGGTCTTGTCGAGCCTAAAGACGAACGGGAAGCCCGGGAATCGACGTGCCGGGCCGGTCGGCACGGCCGGCTGTCATCCAGTGCCCCCCGCCGTATCCAACGTCATCGCAGACCTCGAAGGCGAGGGTGTCGCGGTAGAAGGCCACGCAGGCGTCCGGGTCGTCGTGCGGGAGGAAGCCCGCGTGGATGATGATGTCCATAGCGATCACGCTAGCTGCGGCCCCGTAACCCGAGCTTCTTGATTCCTGACCGGTCTGATCACCTGTTTCACCACGCGCGACGGCATCCCCGCCGTCGCGTGCCCGGGTGCCGGCGTCGCTGGCCGGTGATGAGACAGACCACTCCCCCACCGCCGCAGGCATCCTGCGTACCGCAGGTCAGTGGGCGATGCTGCCGAAGGGCGGCCGTTGGGATCGTGCCTATGTCATCGCGCGGGCAGGTCCCCGCCGATGGCTCCGGCTGGCCGGCTCAGTTCCCCGGCATGGCCGGGGGGGCGCCGGTACTCCCCCGCCGCCGCTGGCTGGATCAAGAAGGTGAGGGGCCTGACGCGCGGAGGGCGCCAGGACGAAGGGGGCTGCCGAGCACCTGGCTGACCAGGGTGCGGTGGGCGGCGTGCAGGGTCCGGACAGCCGCTGGTGTAAGGCCGGGCTTGACGGGCTCCCGGCCGCCCCGGGGCCGCCCGGGCTTGGTGGGGATCCACAGGTAGCCAGGGTCGCTGCCCTCGAGTTCCGCGATGATCGCCGCCCGGGCGCCCAGCCACCGGGTGAGGATCTGCACCGTCGGGCCGCCGAGCGGGCAAGAGCCGTCGGTGAGCTCGACCCCTGCCTCTCCGTCCAGATGCAGGGCCCTGACATTGAGGCGGGCGAGCTCGGGGACAGACCGGTCGGTGTCTGCGACGAGTGCAGCGAGGGCGGCGGTGCGCAGGCATGTCGCGGCGTTCGCATGGATGGGCCTGCGTACAGCCAAGTCGTGGAGAAGGCGCTCGGTATCGGAAGGGGTGAGGCGGTAGCCGCGGGCGGGCTGCTGGCGCTCACGGCGGCCCGGCCGGCCGAGGAATTCGGCGAAGGAGTTGTAGGAGTCGATGCGGACACGCATCGAGTTCCGGTAGGCGGCGGCATCGCGGCCGCGGAGGGTGTTGCGGGTGCGGGTCCTGCCGGCGGCTGCATCGGCGAGCCATGCGTCGGCCCGCGCGGGCTCCAGGAGCTCGGCGATCGTGATCTCGACGGTTCCGGCGGCCTGCTGGGCATGGTGCAGGTACTCCTCGAGGAAGTGCCTGCGGATCCGCTGGGTGGTGGCAGTGAACCGGCGGTCCGCCAGGTGACGGATGAAGCCGTCAAGGGCGTCGCGGGCTCTCCTGGCTGCCATATGCCCGAACAATAGCCGTTCGTCCTGATAACAGCAAGATGCGTTCCTCTGCCCAGGGTTGCCTCGTCTCTTGCTGCGTTGTGTGGTCCGGGCCGGACCGGTTTGGTTCGAGTCGAATCATGCCGGTCCGGCCCGGACCCTTGATCTTCGCAGTAACGGGCGGGGCAAGCTGATCGATACGTGCGCTTCTTGCTGTTATCACCATTTGGGCGCGAAGGACACGAGGGTGGCGCCTGTATCCCGCTGTTACCCGGCTTGCCGCACTGCTGCGCGGGCCTGCTCCAGCTGACCGGCGTCGATCGGACCGGCCCCCGGCAGCCCTGCGGTCATCCACGCCTCCTGCGCACGCGCCACATCGCCGCCCGCCTCCTGCAGCACCATCTTCTTCGCCGTGGCGTTGGGCACGGCCGCCTGGGCGCCGAGATCCATCAGGTGGGCCAACATCCGGACCGACTGGTTCCGCTGCCCCGACTTTTGCTCGTTGTAGCGGTAGACCAGCACCCACCGTCCTTCCAGGGTACGGGCCCGCTCGATCAGCGCCCGTCCGCGGTCGGTGTCCGCGTGCTCGGTGCGGATCGGCTCGCTCTCTCCCGACGGCAGGCGCAGCGTGACCAGCCCGCGGCGGCTCGATTCCTCGACCTCGACCTTCTCCAGGAACGCGATGAAGGTCCGTGCTGACTCCAGCCGCTCAATGTCCTGCCTGGCCTGCTGGGCGATCAGGTACAGGTCCACGGTCAGGCCGTGCACCCGGCGGCCCCATGCCGTCTCGTCGCCTGGAGGACACGGCCCCGCAGCCTGGGCCGCCGCAATGACGTAGTCGCTGGCGTCCACGCCGCCCATTATCGCCCGTATGAGCGTTCTCCCGGCATCACCTTTTGCGGCGGGCAGGAGAGCCGGTCCGGTCGAGGCCCTCGATGACACGGCGCGAACCCAGGAGCGCCCCGCGGCCATCTTTCCTGTGCCGGGCCACCGCACCGCTTCGCCCTCCCGGCGAGGTCATCCCGGCGGGGCGGTGACCCGCGCAGCGTCGGTGGCGCACCGGCCCTGGCTCTCGGAAGCGGCCGGAACCCGGCGACAGCTGGCGCCTGCCGCGGCTGGCTGGCAATTGATATGTTCGAGGCCGCTGCCGGGTGTGGGGAGCCTGCCATGGAAAAGGTCAGTGAAACTGAGCTCCTGGAGGCGGGCCGGGCAGGACGGGTGCTGGATTGCTCCGACGGTGCTGCCCGCCGGCCGGTGGACGCAGGCGTGCTGCGCCGGTGCTGCCTGGAACTGGCCGGCCAGATCGATCCGCGGGGCATCAGGCTGGAGAATGCCCGGGTAGTCGGCCAACTGGATCTGGCCGGGGTGGAGGTGCCATTCCCGCTCCGGTTCGAGAGCTGCGAATTCGACTCGCCCCTGGCGGCTGATGGCGCCCGGCTGCATGAACTCGCGCTGACCGGGTGCGTGCCGCTGCCGGGACTGCTCGGCAACGGGCTGCGGGTCCGTCGGGACCTCGACTTGTCCCGGTCCACGGTTAGCGGCGCGCTGAAGACCAGTGCCAGCGCCACCCGGCGATCGGCGATCTGGCTGTGCGAGTCGGACATCGGCGGGCGGCTGCTCTGCCGGGACACGGTCATCCGCGCTGACGGGGAACGGGCCATCCAGGCGGACCGGATGCATGTCGGGGCGACGATCGGGCTGCTGCACCACTTCACTGCCTTCGGCGAGGTGCGGCTGCTCGGCGTGCGGATCGACGGGTCGCTCGATATGACCGGCGGGCGGATCGAGCACTCCACCGGGCCTGCGCTGGACCTGGGTGACGCGGTCATCGGCGGCAACGTGTTCATCATCGATGACCCGGCTGGCGGCCGGCCGGTCATCCGGGGGCGCATCGATATGGGCAGTACCCGGATCTCCGGGCAGTTCATCCTGCGCAACGCGACGCTGGAAGAGGCCAGGACGGGACATGCCGAGCGCGGCTACGCCAGATCCCGGGTGGCGGGCACCGCACTGTGTGCCACCCGCCTGTCGGTCGGCGCCGAGATGGCCCTGGAAGGCGAGTGCCAGGTCACCGGCGGCCTGGAACTCTCGATGAGCGATCTGACCAGCCTGTCGATCGGCAGCGCCTGCTCCCTGCGCGCGGCCGGACGGACGGCACTGGACCTGACCCATGCCGAGCTGCGGTCCTCCCTCGTGCTGCACAAAGGCATCACCGTCCAGGGTGCGGTACGGGTGACTGGTGCGCGCATCCACGGGAACCTCACGCTGCAGGCGGCCAGGCTCAGCGGGCCTGAACGGCGATCCCTGGTCGCGGCGCGGGGAGTCACCGTCGACGGTGACGTCGAGTTGCAAAACCTCCAGGCCACCGGCGGGCGGCTGCGGTTCAGCTACGCCACGCTGGGCAGCGTCATAGCGGCCGGCGCGCAGCTGGACAATCCGGGTGGGTTCGCGCTCACCTTGCACCAGGCCACGGTGAAAGGCTCGGTGATCCTGGCCGGGAACTTCCGGTCGGTAGGCCTGGTCTCGCTCACCCGCGCCGCGATCGAGGGGCGCCTCGAATGTACCGGCAGCTCGTTCACCTGCCCCGGACCATTTGAGCGTAACGAGCAGGGCCACGCGATCGAGGCCATCTCGGCCAGCATCCGCGGTGGCATGGACCTGGCCTGGGTCTCGGTCATGCCGAGTGTGGACTTCACCGATGCCAGCACCACCTTCCTGGCCGATGACCCGCTCACCTGGCCACCCCGGTTCACCATCACCGGGTTCAGCTACGACCGGTTCGAGCAGCCTCGCGGCGACGGCCCCGGGCGGGCCTGGGATCACGTCGCCAGATCTGACTGGCTGGCCCGGCAGGCGGTGCATGATGCCGGTCCCTACGAGCAGGCGGCCCGCGTGTTCCGCCAGCACGGCTACACCAGCGAGGCGGAAACGATCCTGGTCGCCCGGCGCACCCAGGCCCGCCACCTCATCAGTGGCCGGGGATCCGCGCTGCGCCGCGGCCTCGATGCCATCTTCGGGGCGAGCGTCGCCTACGGGTACCGCCCCGGACGCGTGCTCTGGCTGCTCGCCGTCCTGCTCGTCCTCGTCACCTTCTCCCTGGAGGTACCGGCCAGCCGGGCGACGTTGCGGGCCGCGAACGGCGCCGGCGATGTGTACACCACTCAGGGGCGGTTGCAGGCGGAGAGCGCGACCGCGGTCCAGGATCCGCGTGCTGCCCGCGTGCATCTGGCCGACGCCTGCGGCGACGGGCAGGTGCGCTGCTTCAGCCCGGTCCTGTACGCCATCGATACGGTGATCCCGCTGGTGTCACTGGATCAGCGCGCGACCTGGTACCCCGACCCGAACGCCCCTGACGGACCGTTCATGCAGTGGTGGCTCAACGCCGCTACGCTGCTTGGCTGGCTGCTGTCCTCGATCTTCGTGCTCTCGCTCACCCGGCTCTCCCGCTCCGCATAAGCAGCCCACGCCATGAACGGGCCACCGTGCGCAGCAGGGTGAGCACGACCGTGGCCCGGCACCGAACCCGGCCGCGATCCCGCAGGCCGCCCGGCGGGCCCGGCCGGCTTGACCACGCCGGCACCCGGGACGGGACCGGTGTCCCGTCCCGGGTGCCGGGCCTGGTCATGCGGCTGGGCTGTGGAAGTAGTGGCCCTTGTCGAGGTCCTCGATAAGCCCGGGCTGCGCCGGCTGCCACCCCAGCAGCTCACGGGTCAGCGCGCTCGACGCCGGGCTGTCGGCGCCGATAAAGCCTCCCAGCCAGCTGAAGTGCTCGCCTGCCTGGCCGGGGGGAACCGAGACCACCGGCACGTCCAGGTGGCGCCCGATCACCTCGGCGACGTCACGGATCGGCACGCCCTCGTCGGCGACCGCGTGCAGCGTCGATCCGGCCGGGGCCTGCTCGAGCGCCAGGCGGAAGAGGTGCGCGGAATCGAGCCGGTGCACGGCGGGCCAGCGGTTGGACCCGTCGCCGATGTAGCCGGAGACGCCCTTGCCGCGGGCGATGCCGACCAGGGTCGCCATGAAGCCGTTATCTCCTTCGCCGTGATTCGTCGGAGGGAGCCGCACGACCGATGAGCGGACCCCGCGGGAAGCGAGGGAGAGCGCCAGCTCGGCAGTGGCCTGCCGGGTCTGCGGACCGGCACCCCAGGTGGCCAGGGCCGGGTCGGCGTCGTGCCCGTCCCGTTCGGTCGCCATCCGCCCGGCGGCGACCCCGAGGGTCCCGGAGGCGATGAGGAACGGCCGGCCAGAACCGGCCAGCGCCTCGCCGAATGTCTCCACCGCGCGGCGATCCGCATCGGCAGCGCCCTGGAAGTCCCCCGAGAAGGCGATGTCGTGCTTGAAGGCGAGGTGGATCACGCCGTCCGACGCGGCCGCCGCACTGCGCAGGCTGTCGAGGTCATCCAGGGTGCCGCGGTGCGCCTGCGCCCCGGCCGCAGTCAGAGCAGCGGCCGAGGCATCCGAGCGGGCCAGCCCGGTGACCTCATGGCCCGCGTCGATGAGCTCGGGTACGACGGCAGAGCCGATCCAGCCGGACGCGCCGGTGACGAAAACGCGCATGAGAAACCTCCAGGTGGTCGGCCGTCCCCGGCACGGGACGTGCGCAGGGGCGGTCGATGTCAGTTGCTGTCATCAGCATAGCACCCCCATGTCAGCCGCTGCCATCACGTACGATTGGGAGATGAGCCGATGGGAGCCGAACGCGCGCGGCCGGCTCGAGCAGGCGGCCCTGGAGCTCTACATCGAGCGCGGCTTCGAGCAGACCACGGTGGCGGAGATCGCCACGCGGGCCGGGCTCACGGAGCGGACGTTCTTCCGGCACTTCGACGACAAGCGCGAGGTGCTGTTCGCGGGCGGGTCCGCGCTGGAGGACCTCCTGGTCAGCGCGGTCACCCGGGCGCCTGATGGCCTGGCGCCCCTCGACGCGGCCGCCGCGGGGCTCGAGGCCGCCGGGACTGTCCTCCAGGAACGACGGGAACTCGCGCGCCAGCGCCAGGCCGTCATCAACGCGAACGCCGAACTCCGGGAACGCGAGCTGATCAAGCTCGCCTCGCTCTCCACGGCGCTCGCCGGTGCGCTGCGCCAGCGCGGTGCCGCAGACCCAGCGGCGAGCCTCACGGCCGAGCTCACGATCGCCGTTTTCAAAGTGGCGTTTGAGCGCTGGGCCGACCAGGCCAGCCAGCGAACCCTGCCGCAGCACGTCCGGGAGTCGCTCGACGAGCTGAAAGCCCTCACCGCCGGATGATGGCGATGATGTACCCATGACCGACTTCCCGGCCGGCTACGTCATCCCTCCTGGCGCGGGCGTGGCGGGCGATCCGGCCTGATGGCGTCTTTTCGTGTTCCTGCCCCGCGGCCGCCCGCACCGGTTCTAGGCCAGGAGAAGCCGCCCGGCTGCTCCTGATCACTATCCCAGGCGGCATTGAGGGCTACTTCCGCCAGATCGGCAGCGTGATCCGCCAGCGCCAGGCCCACCCAGAGGCAGCGGGCAAAAAGCAGTTGCCCGGGCGCGTCCGCCACATACGCTCGGCTACGTATCCTGGCCGCCAGCGCGGCCGTCGAAGCTGGAGGTCGAGGCCGTGGCCGAGCAGGCGCCAGACCATCAGGCCCGCGAGTTCGCGGCGGCCTTCCGCAGTTTCCTGGAGTGGATCCATACCGCGACCGGGGACGAGAACGAGGTCTCCGCGCTGGTGCGCGGCTTCCTCGAGGCTCATGGCGCGCACCAGTCGGTGGTCACGCGTGAGCTCGCCCCGTTCGAGCACGTCAATCTGCAGACCGCCGTGAACGCCTGGTCAGCGGCCGCGGGGCGGACGGTGGAGGTGCGCGGCATCGCCCTGCCGCCGCACTACGGCGGCCTGAGCCTGCAGCAGCTGGTCGCGGGCGAGTCGCTGCCACCGTTGCGGCTCACGGCACCCGCGCTGGCCGACCTGCCGAACGGGCCAGGGACGACCCTGGCGTGCCTGCGCCTGGCTCTCCTGCTGGTCGCCGACCAGCACGGCCGCTATGTGGTGATGATCCAGGCCCCGAACGACAACAATCCGGCGCTGCAGATCGAGATCGCGGGACTGCCGGTCGAGCTGGCCCAGAGCCTGCTCGCCGAGCTGGACCGGCTGCGCGCCGAACTTAACGTCTACCGCGGCCACCTGCTGGAGGTATCGCTCAACCCGATGGGCGGTGTCATCCTCAGCTTCGCCGAGCCGCCCGGCGTCGGGCGCGACGCGGTGGTGCTGCCCGCCAGCGTCCTGGGCCGGATCGAGCGGCATGCCCTGGGGGTCGCCAGCCACCGGGACGCGCTGCTGGCCGCCGGGCAGCACCTCAAGCGCGGCCTGCTGCTGTACGGGCCGCCCGGCACCGGCAAAACGCACACCACGCGCTACCTGCTGGGCCAGATGAACGGCTACACGCGCCTGGTCCTGACCGGCCGCTCCCTGGTCGCAGTAGGCGCGGTCACCGACCTGGCCCGCGCCCTGCTGCCCGCCGTCGTCGTGCTCGAGGACGTCGACCTGGTCGCCGAGGAGCGCTCGCTCGGCCCGTCGTCGAGCCCGGTCCTGTTCGACCTGCTCGACGCCATGGACGGGGCGGCCCCGGACGCCGACCTGCTGTTCCTGCTGACCACCAACCGCGCCGACCTGCTCGAGCCCGCCCTGGCCGCGCGGCCAGGACGGGTTGACGTCGCCGTCGAGATCGCCCTGCCGGACGCCCCGGCCCGCAAGCGCCTGCTGACGCTCTACGGCCAGAACGTCCCTCTCGAGCTCACCGGGGAGGACGTGGAACTCGCCGTCGAGCGCACTGAGGGCACCACGGCGTCGTTTCTCAAGGAGCTGATCCGGCGGGCCGTACTGGAGTCCCTGCACGACGACCCGGTGCTCACCGCCGTCACCGGAGCGCATCTTGGCCGTGCCCTTGACGATCTGCTCGACGCCGCGCAGGCGGTCACGCGCACCCTGCACGGCGTGGGTGTCGACCCCGCCGACCTGCCTGCTGGTGGCGCCCTGCAGGCAGGCCCGGGCCGTGGTGGCTGGGTGGCCTACCGCCGCGCGGGCATGCCGCGTCGCTTCGGCCGGTACGGTGGCTGATGACTGACGTGGATGAGCAGGGCCGCCCGGAACCTCCCATCACGGCCGGCGAGACCGCCACCCTCCTGGGCTTCCTGGACTTCCAGCGCGCGACCCTGACGTGGAAGTGCGCGGGCCTGGACGCGGCTGGCCTGTCCGCGACGATCGCTGCGTCGAGCATCACCCTGGGCGGGATGCTCAAGCACCTGGCCTACGTCGAGGAGTGGTGGTTCTCGGAGGTGCTGCACGGGCGGGATCCCGAGCCCCCGTGGAGCAGCGTGGACTGGGACGCCGACCCGGACTGGGACTGGCACTCGGCCGCCGGGGACACCCCCGGGCAGATTCATGGGCTGTGGCAGGACACCGTGGCCCGGTCTCAGACACGGGTCGCGGAGGCGCTGGCCGACGGGGGCCTGGAGCGCCCGGCCCGGCGAGCGTGGCCCGACGGCCGGGCACCCAGCCTGCGGTGGATCCTGGTCCACATGATCGAGGAGTACGCGCGGCACAACGGCCACGCTGATCTCATCCGGGAATCGCTGGACGGGCTCACCGGCGAGTAGCGCGATCAGCCGCCGGCCCGGCCGGTCTCGGAACCGGTGGTCAGCTTCGAGCTCATGCCCGGGTGGGCGGTTTCCGCGACACGCTGGGCACGGCGTCCGGCGCGTGGGTTGCGCTGGCCGTCGCGGCCGGAGCGGAAAGCCGGACGGCAGGTCCAGCCCGGGCTGACCCAGGGCTGGCCGGGAGGGCTGCACGCAGTCAGCCGCACACGGGGCGGAGCTGAGCGGGGAAACCAGTCCAGCGGAGCCGGTCCGGCAGGTGCGCGGCGTCATTGAAGCTGACCAGCGACGGCGGCAGGCCGGGCCGGTACAAGATCACCGTCAGCGCGCAGTTCTGCTGGTTCAGGCCGATCCAGCGCGAGTCCGGTGCCTGCAGCGCGTGCCGCACGAACCAGCCGATCAGGAAGTTGTGCGTGACGATCAGTTCGTGGACGTCGGCGGCCGCGCCCGGCCCCGGGCTCTCCCCCGGCGATCCCGGGCTCTCCCCCGGCGGCCCCGCGAACCGCGCGACCGCCGCGGCGGCCAGCGCCGCCCCCTCGTTACGTTCCGTAACCGTGCAGGTGCTGACCAGCCGGGCGTGGGACGGCGGCAGCCCGGCGGGATCCAGATCAGCCGGGATGTAGTCGCCGACGAGGGCCGACTCGGCCACCGGCACGCCGGGCAGCCACGCCGAGATCAGGCGGGCCGTCTGCACGGTCCGCGGCAGCGGGCTGTGATGGATCCGCTCTACCGGCAGGTTCTTCAGCCGCTCGCCGGTACGCCGGGCCTGTTCTTCCCCCGCGTCGCTCAGCCCGCCCCCCTCTGCGGCCTCGCCGTGCCGGACCAGGTACAGGAACCGGCTGGCCATGGCATCCCCTTAGGCTGGCGGCGGAGCAGACGTGGCGGACGGCAGAACTGCGGTGTTCCGGGGCGGAACATAATCCCGTTGACCGGTGAGCAGGGCGAGCCTAGTGTGTCCGCCGGGGCGCGGCACGCGGCCGGGAGAGGCGGCCGGACGTATCCAGGCAGGCACCCGCATGGCTAGTCTTCCGAGGGCGCTTCCGGGTCATCCCGCCCCCGCCCGCTGACCGTCCAGCCGGAGTCCCCCGGTCAGCACCCGGCTGCTGGCCACCTGCCTGCCAGGCCCGGGCGCGCCTCCAGACCCCGACCGGAGGCAGTGTGCGCATCCGCCCCACCACAGAAGCCGACCTCAGCCGGGTCCTCGCCGGCCTGGCCACCGGGCCGCTGGCCTGATCCCGGCCGGCCGCTACCGCGACGAGCTGGCCCGTCACCAGTACCGGCCGGAATGGACCTGGATCGCGGAGGACGCCGGCCGCATCCTGGCCCGCGCGATCTGGTGGGGGTTCGGCGACTCCGCCTATCCCCTCGCGCTGGACTGCGTGTCCGCCGACGAGTCCCTCACCGACCGCGCGGCCCTGGCCGCCGAGCTGATCGCCGCCGGGCAGCACGCGCTGCGCCCGCCGGGCGGTGAGATCGCGCCGCGGTACGAGATCACCCTGCCGGTCGGCTGGCGGTCAGACCCGGCTGTCGTGGCCGCCCTGGCCTGGCGCCGGGACGCGGCTGCCCGCGCGGGACTGACTGGCGAGCTGGAGCGGATCCGCTTCGAGTGGACCCCTGACGCGGGACTCCCCCGGCCCAGCGGCCGCCTGGCCTTGCGGCCCGAGCCGGACGACGACGTGTTCCTGGACGTGTTCCGCCGGATAGCCGTGGGCAGCCTGGACGTGATCACCCGGCGTGAGGTCGCCATGCTGGGCCCAGACCGCCAGGCCCGTGAGGACATGCGGATCTACCGGTCCATGCCGGGTAACCGGGACTGGTGGCGGCTGGCCTACACCGCCGCCGACGGCCGGCTGGCCGGGATGATCCTGCCCAACCGCAACACCGACGGCGCGGTGGTGGGCTACCTGGGCGTGGTGCCCGGGCTGCGTGGCCAGGGCTACATCAACGACCTAGTCGCGGAGACCACCCGGTTCCACGCCGGCCGGGGCGAGCCGCGCATCGCCGCCACGACTGACACCACCAACCTGCCGATGGCCGCCGCGTTCGAGCGGGCCGGGTACCAGGCCTACGGGATCCGTTATGTGCTCTCCGAGCCGCCCGGATGAGGGATCACGAGCAGGGTGACCGACACGGCCGCGACGCCGACCACGACGCCGACGAGGGTGTCGGCGAACCGGAAAATAGGCTGTTCCCAGGCGTCATCCGGGCTGACGGCAGCCAGGGCCATCACCACCGTGGTGGAGATCGCGGCGGTGATCGAGTCGCCGGGCCGGCCGGCCAGCGTGGTGACCAGGACGCTGAGCGCGATCAGGAGGGCCAGGGCCCAGAGGTGAAAGGGCAGGAGGATCAGGTAGATCAGGCAGAGCACGAAACTCACCGAGGTGGCCGCCATCCGGGACACCGCGGCGGTCCTGCTCCGCGTGTAGCTGTCACGGAACACGAAGATCGTCGCGATGACGGCCCACAGGCCGCCCAGCACATGGTCCGCCGGCGGTACCAGGTAGAGGCGGGTCAGGACGCTGCTGGCCAGCCAGAAGGTGGCCAGGCAGGCGAGGCCCAGGGCGGCGCTGCTCAACGCGGCTTCCCGGATCTCGGCCCGGCCGGGACGTTTGACGTGAGGCATCACCGTCTCGTCATCCCGCCATCCCGCCACAGCGCCCTTAGTGAACCCATTCCGTCACTCCCCTCCGTTATCCCGTATACCCGCCCGGCGCCGGAGACCCTCACCCGTGCCACCGCCCGCTGACGGCCACCCCCGCGGCCGGCCCAGCCGCCTGCGCTTCGCCGGGCTCGGCTACGCCCTGGCCGTCCTGCTGACCGGCACCAACCTGGCCACCCCGCTCTACGCCGGGTACGAGCGCGCGTTCGGCCTGTCCCCGCTGGAGGTGACCCTGCTGGTGGCGGTCTACGCGGCGGCGGTCGTGGTGGCCCTGCTGATCTGCGGCCCGCTCAGCGACACCGCGGGCTACCGGCCGGTGCTGCTCGCCGGGCTGGCCGCGGCGGCCTGCGGCTCGGCCCTGCTGGCCGCGGCGTCCGGGCCAGGCTGGCTGTTCGCGGGCCGGGCGGTCCAGGGGCTGGCCGTGGGCACCTGCTCCGGGGCGCTCACCGCCGGGCTGGTGCTAACCGAGCCGCGCGGGCGCCGGGCCCGCGCGTCGTTCCTGGCCGCGACGGCCACCACCGCGGCCTGCGGGTTCGGCCCCGTGCTGGCCGGGGCGCTCGCGCAGTACGCCCCGGCCCCGCGGGCCCTCAGCTACCTGGTGGAGATCGTCTTGCTGGTCCCGGCGGTGGCGGCGGTGGCCATGCTGCCCGGCTCGCTGGGCGTGACGGGCCAGCGGTGGCAGCCCCGCTGGCCGAGCCTGCCCGCCCGGCTCCGCGCCCCGTTCCTGCCCCCTGCGGTGGTGAGCCTGCTGGCCTGGGCGGTGGCGTACGTGGTGCTGGCCCTGGTCCCCTCGTACGCGGCGACGGCACTGGGCGGCCGCAACCTGCTGGTGGACGGGGCCGCGGCCGGCTCGCTGCTGCTCGTCGCGGCGCTCGCGCAGGCTGTCTGCCGGTCCTGGGATCCGGCCCGGGCCCAGGCCGCCGGGCTGATCGGTCTGGCCGGCGGGCTGCTCGGGCTCATCGCCGCCGGGCTGGCCGGCAGCGTGGCCGTGCTGTTCGCGGCGATGGCAGTGGCCGGCGCCGGGCAGGGGCTCGCGTTCATGGGCGGAATCCGGCGGATCAACGAGATCGCCCCGCCCGGCGCCCGGGCCGGGACCGTGGCCATGTTCTATGTGGTGACGTACGCGGGCAGCGGCCTGGTCACCGTGGGCGTGGGCCTGCTCGCCACGCTGCTGGGGCTGAGCGCGTCGGTGCGCTGGTTCGGGGCGGTGCTCGCGGGCGCGTGCCTGCTCATGCTCGTGGCGCTGCGATCGGTCCCGGCCCTCTCCCCGGGCACCCGTGTCCCGGCCAGGCGCCCCCGCTGAGCCGGGCCGGACCGCTTTCCCGTGCGGGATGCACCGGGGGCGGGCGTTGGACCTGATTTGCCGCACACCGTGCGCGGGATACGTCGCCCCCGGCCTCCCGGCACCGCGGCCGCACGGGACCCGGGGGCAGCACTCCTCGTGGGTTCAGGCGCGGGCGCGGACCCCGGCCAGCGCCTCGCGGGCCTGCGCGCTGATCCGGTCGCTGTCCAGGGTGACCAGGGCCCCGCCGCGCTTGAGGATCTGGCCGTCGGCCAGCACCGTGTCCACGTTGCCGGGCTGGGCCGCGCCGACCAGCAACCCGGCCGGGTCAGTCAGCACGCCCAGGTTCGGGTGCCGGGTGGCGACCAGGATGAGGTCGGCCCGCTTGCCTGGCGTGAGTGACCCGGTCACCCCGTCCAGGCCCAGCGACCGGGCCCCCCCGATGGTGCCGAGGGCCAGCGCCTGCCGGGCGGTGCACGCGAACTCCTGCTGGGCCGTGCCGTTCATCAGCCCCTGCGTCAGTTTCATGATCGCGAACATGTCGGCGTTGCCGGTCAGCGCGGTCGTGTCCACGGACAAGCCGACGCGGATCCCGGCCGCGAGGAGATCGGCCGTCTTGGGCAGGCCGTAGCCGATCAGCAGCTCGCTGAACGGTGACAGGGCCACCGCACACCCGGCCTCGGCGAGCTGGCCGATCTCCGCCGGGGTCGCGCAGTTGGCGTGAACCACCTGCAGGTCCGGCCCGAGCAGGCCGGCGGCGGCCAGCGCGGCGATCTGCCCGGCCGCGGTCGGCGGGCCGGAGGCGTGCACGGTGACGGGCAGGCCCAGCTCACGGCCGGCCGCGATCTCCCGCCGGTAGATCTCCGGCGCCACGCGCATCGCCGGGTTGCTACCCCCGGTCCCGCGCCAGGCCATGCCGAGCGTCAGCCGCCCCGGCGCGCCCCCCGCATCGTCTGAGGCGCCTCCCGCACCGTCCCAGTCCCGGTGCAGCACGCGCAGCCCGTCGGTGTCCATCGCCTGGTCGTTGGGTTGTCCGGCTGCATACCCGTACGAAAACCGGGCCCGCAGCCCCGAGCCGGCCAGCGCGCGCAGTCCCGCCTCCGCGTGCGCGGGGCTGCGGACGTTGTGGCACCAGTCGTGCACGGTGGTGATACCCGAGCTGATGGCCTCGGCGCAGGCCAGCAGCGTGCCCTGGTAGATGTCGTCGTCGGTGAACGCGCGGCCGAGGCGGGCCGTCACCGGGAAGTACCCGGCCGGGCCGTCCTCCTCCCCCGGCATCCCCCCGGACATGCTGCGCAGCAGCGTGTTCCACATGTGCCAGTGGGTGTCCACGAGCCCCGGCGCGACGATCATCCCCCGGGCGTCGATCTCCTGGGCGCCGGGCGCGTCCAGGCCGGTCCCGACCGCGGCGATGCGCCCGCCGGCGACCAGGACGTCTCCGTCGGGGAGATCTCCCAGTTCCGGGTCCATGGTCACCACGTGCCCGGACCGGATAACGAGATCGCCCGCGCTCACGAGGACGCGCTCACGGGCGCCTTCTTACCGCACGGGCCAGCGGACGTCTCAGCACGCCCGCGATGGTACTGCCGACCGCGGCACCCATGGTAGGCATGGGCCCATGGCTGAACTCATCCCGCGGCGGGTTCTGTTCGGGAACCCGGAACGCGTTAGTCCGCATCTGTCCCCCGACGGAACCCGGCTGGCCTGGATCGCCCCGCATGAGGGGGTGCTGAACGTCTGGATCGCCCCGATCGGCGGCGACGGCGTGGACTGGTCCGCGGCCCGGGTGATCACCGACGACACCGACCGCGGCATCCGCATGTTCGCCTGGGCGCACGACGGTCAGCACCTGCTGTACCTGCAGGACACCGGCGGGGATGAGAACTGGCGCCTGCACGATGTCGACTTGGAGACAATGCAGCGGCGGGACCTGACGCCGTTCGGCAGCGTGCAGACCGAGCTGATCGCCGGGGACAAGAAGTTCCCGACCGAGATCCTGGTCGGGCTGAACCGTGACAACCCGCAGCTGCACGACGTGTACCGGCTCAACCTGACCACCGGCGAGCTGGTCAAGGAGGTCGAGAACCCCGGTTTCATCGGCTGGGTCGCCGACGCTGAGCTGGTCATCCGGTCCGGGATCGCGCCGCAGCCCGACGGCGGCATGATCGTGATGATCCGCGACGGAGCCGGGGATGACTGGCGGCCGCTGCTGACTATCTCCGCCGAGGACGCGCTGACCAGCGGCCCGGTCGCGTTCAGCGAGGACGGCCAGTCGCTGCTGGCCATCAGCTCGGTCGGCGCGGACACCGGCCGGCTGGTCCGGATCGACCTGGCTACCGGCGCGGAGCAGGTGCTGGCGGAGGACCCGCAGGCCGATGTGGCCGGGATCCGGCTGCACCCGGATACCCGCGAGCCGCAGGTCGTCTCCTTCCTCAAGGACCGGATGGAGTACCAGGTGCTCGACCCGGCCATCGAGCCCGACCTGGCTGCGATCCGCGCGCTGCACCCCGGCGATCCGTCGTTCAGCGACCACGACGACGCGGACGAGACGTGGCTGGTGGCGTTCAACACCGACGCCGGCCCGGTCTCCTACTTCAGCTACGACCGGCGGGCCCGGACGGCTGAGTTCCTGCTCGACAGCCGCCCGGAACTGGCCCGCTACGAACTTGCGCCGATGGAACCGTTCTCGTTCACCGCCCGGGACGGGCTGACCATCCACGGGTACGCCACGTTTCCGCCGGGTGCCGATCGCGAAAACCTGCCCACCGTGCTGAACGTGCACGGCGGGCCGTGGGCCCGGGACGCGTGGGGATTCGACCCGGAGGCGCAGTGGCTGGCCAACCGCGGGTACCTCTGCGTGCAGGTCAACTTCCGCGGCTCGACCGGGTACGGCAAGGGGTTCGTGAACGCCGGCGACCGCGAGTGGGGCGGCCGGATGCAGGACGACCTGTCGGACGCGGTCGCCTACGTGAGCGGCCGGGCCCCGGTCAGCCAGCACTGGGCGGATCCGGACCGGGTGGCGATCTACGGCGGATCCTACGGCGGCTACGCGTCGCTGGCCGGCGCGGCGTTCACCCCGGAACTGTTCCGCTGCGCGGTGGACATCGTCGGGCCGTCCAACCTGAAGACGCTGATCGAGACCATCCCGCCGTACTGGGCCCCGATGATCGCGCAATTCCACAACCGGGTCGGTGATCCGGGCCAGGACGCCGATTTCCTCTGGTCACGCTCCCCGCTGTCGCGGGCCGCCGACATCCGGATCCCGCTGCTCATCGCGCAGGGCGCCAACGACCCGAGGGTGAAGCAGGCCGAGTCGGAGCAGATCGTCGCGGCCCTGGAGAAGGCGGGAATCGACCACGAGTACCTGCTGTTTGCTGATGAGGGACACGGGTTCGCCAAGCCGGAGAACCGGCTGCGGTTCTACGCGGCGGCCGAGCGGTTCCTCGCGCACCACCTCGGTGGCCGGGCTGAGGATTAGCTCACCGGCACTGCGCGGCTGGGGCTGGCCTTATTTCTCCGCAACGAAGACCGCTGCGTGGAACGGCCGCCCGCCGCGCCGGCCGGGATGGCCCCAGCGAAACGGCGGATGAGACTCGGAGGAGCACGGCAGGACATGGTGGAGATCAAGAACGATGAGGCGCTCGACGCGATGCGCGAAGCCGGTCGGGTGGTCGCCCGGTGCCTGGCGGCGGCCCGGGAGACGGCCGCGGTCGGCGTCAGCCTGATCGAGCTCGACAAGGCGGCGCACTCGGTGATCCGCCAGGCCGGCGCCACCTCGCCGTTCCTGAACTACCACCCCTCGTTCGCGCCGACGCCGTTTCCCGCGGTGATCTGCGCGTCGGTGAACGACGCGATCGTGCACGGCATCCCGGACGACTACGTACTCCGGGACGGCGACCTGGTCAGCATCGACTGCGGCGCGACCCTGAACGGCTGGACTGGGGACGCCGCGACCAGCTTCATCGTGGGCACGCCGCGCCCGGCGGACCTGCTGCTCATCGAGACCGCGGAGAAGGCCCTCGCGGCCGGGATCGCCGCGGCGGTGGCCGGGGCGCGGATCGGCGACATCTCGCACGCGATAGGAAGCGTGAGCCGCTCGGGGCGGTACGGCATCCCGTCGGGGTTCGGCGGGCACGGCATTGGCCGCCAGATGCACGAGGACCCGCACGTCCCCAACGAGGGCCGGCCCGGCCGGGGTTTCCGGCTGCGGCCCGGCCTGGCGCTGGCCATCGAGCCCATGCTGATGGCCGGGGGCGGCGACGCGTTCCGGGTCGCCCCGGACGGCTGGGCGCTGTGTACCACCGACGGCAGCCGGGCCGCGCACATGGAGCACAGCGTGGCCATCACCGACGCCGGCCCGCGCATCCTCACCCTGCCCTGACCACGGGCCCTGACCACACAGGACCCCGACCACGGGACCCTGCCTTCTGCCGTCACGGCAGCGCCGCCCGGGGCTCACCCGTAACGGGTGGCGCGCGGGCCCGGGCTGGCTGATGAACTGGCCGCAATCACGGCAGAAGGGAATATGAAACGTCATGTCTGACCTGATTGCGATCGGATATCCGGACGAGGCGACCGCCGAGGCAGCCGCCGAAGAGGCCCGGCGGCTGGCCCACGACCTCATCATCGAGCCTGACGCGATCGCGGTGATCGTGCGCGACAACGAGGGCAAGTACCACGTCCACACCAGCCACCACCCCGTCGGCGCGGGCGCGAGCTGGGGCATGTTCTGGGGACTGCTGTTCGGCATGCTGTTCTTCGTCCCGGTCATCGGCATCGCCCTCGGGGCGGGGTTCGGCGCGCTGATGGGCAAGATCACGAAGTCCGGCATCGACCAGGCGTTCCAGGACCAGGTCCGTGGCATGCTCACGCCCGGCACCTCGGCGCTGTTCCTGATGGTCGAGAAGGTCACGCCGGACAAGGCCGTCGAGGCCATGAGCAAGTACGGCGGCACCGTCCTGAAGACCTCACTGTCCAAGGAAGGCGAGCAGCAGCTCCAGGACGCCCTGCACGGCAAGGGCGACGCGTAATCCCTCACCGAGCAGTCCGGCGGCCGCTGGCCCAGGCCCGGCCGGCGGCACGCCTCCCGGCGCAGGCCCCGCCCCTCAGGCGGGGCCTGCGCCCGGCTAACGGGCCGGGCGCCGGGGGGGTCCCGGTCCCGCTTCAGGTCAACGATTGGATGTGGTTCGCATGTCAGGGCTGGACTGGTTTTTCACGTTTACGCTGGGCATCTTGTATTTCGCCCTGCTGTTCACGGTGTGCGTGGTCACCTTCCGTAAGGGCCACTGGGTCCTGGGCCTGTTCGGTTTTTTCATCCCGATCCTGTGGCTCATCGGCGCGCTCCTGCCCAGCAAGCGCCTCGCCGTATAGCGGGCGGCGCCGGGCTGGCCCCGTGTAGCTCGCCCGTATGGCGGGGGTGCGGGTGACTCTGCCGTGGACGGCCGCCCGCCGCCTCCGCCTCCTCTATCCCTCCCCAGGGGTGATGCGCGGCCGCCGGTCAGGGCAGATGCTCCGGTAGTGGGCCGGGTGACGTACCCCCGCCCCGGATGGGGAAGCCGATCACTGAGGAGAGGCGGAGTTTCATGGCCATCGGGCCGGTACAGCTCATTGTGTTGGGATTCACGCAACCCGACTTCCACGGCGAGATCATCGCCGAACTCGAACGACTCCGCGAGAGCGACATGGTCCGGGTGATCGACTCGCTGGCCGTTTACAAGGACGAGCAGGGCGAACTCGAAATCGAGCACCTCAGCAACCTGTCCCAGGACCAGGCGATCGAGCTCGGCAGCAAGATCGGTGCCCTGATCGGCCTCGGCATCGAGGGTGAGGAAGGCATGGAGGCCGGTGCGGTCGCCGGCGCCGAGCAGGCCGAGGCCGACGGCGGCGTGAACGTGTTCACCGAGCAGGAAGGCTGGGACATCCTCGAGGACATCCCGAACGGCTCCGCGGCCGCGCTTCTCCTGCTGGAGCATCACTGGGCGGTGCCGCTGCGCGACGCGATCGCCCGCGCCGGGGGCTTCCGCCTCAGCGACGGCTTCATCAGCCCGCTCGACCTGGTGGAGATCGGGCTGGTCACGGCGGAGGAAGCGAAGGAACTGCACGCCCTGGAGACCTCCGGCGCAGCAGGCTGAGCGTAGTTTTCGACCCGCACGAGAACCCTGGAGGCAGACATGTTCGGTGGCCGCAGAGTAGCCCGGCGCACGTCACGGCGCACCGCCCGGCGGGTTTCCCGCAGGCGGTAGGAGCGCCCTCCGGGCGCAGGCTCATCCGCCGCCGTTGTGCCGCGTGACGAGCCACGCCTCGGCATCGCTCGAGGCCGCCCTGGTCGATTCACCAACGACCGGGGTGGCCTCGAACGTGCGCACCGGCCCATCGAGGTGCCCGGTCCGGCGGAGCCGGTCGGTGAGGCTCGGGTCGAGGCCGCTGAGGTACAGGCGGCCGTCGACCTCCGCCAGGCGGTCGGCGTAGTCGGCCACCACCTTGACGAACGTCGCCCCGAGCGAGGTGCGCCTGCGCAGCCGCAGCACGACCGCCGGAGATCGCGTTCCGGCGGGATCAGGCAGGCGAGCTTGCAGGGTGCGCGCGCCGGCGTACATCAGGCTGCCGTACACGTCGAGGGTCGTCACGTGATAGCTGGCCAGGGCGGGCGGGGCCGGGCGCTCCTCGAAACGGCCGTGCTCGAGCGGGATGAGCTCGACCACGGCCAGGTCCATCGCCTCCTGGTTCAGCTGCAGCAGCAGCGACAGGGCCACCCCGATGCCGACCGCGGCGGCGACCGGCAGGAACAACGTGGCCCCGAAGGTGGTGATGACCGCGATCTGCGAGCCGCGCCCGGTACGCAGGATGCTCCTGATCTCCCCGGGCTGGAACGAGCCGATGGCCGCGAAGATGAGTATCGCCCCGAGCGTGGGCACCGCGATCTTGGCCACCAGCCCGGAGAACAGGGCGAGGATGACCAGCAGCCAGATGCCGGACCAGACCGCCGCCCACCGGGTCCGGGCACCGACCGACACGTTGAGCGCGGTCTGGCCGACCGAGCCGCCCACCGGGATGCCCCGGAAGAAGCCTGACGCCAGGTTGCCTGCCCCCTGCGCGATGATGTCCTGGTCCGGATTGGGCCGGGCATCGCCGGGGTTCGGCGCGGCCTCGGCGACACCGGCCCCCTGGACGAGGACGATAGCCGCAACCGCCAGGGCGCCGGTCACCAGGCTGAACGAGAAGAGCCGGAAGTCGGGCAGGTGCGGGAGCGGGATGCCCTTCGGGATGCCGCCCTGGTCCCCCACCCGGGCGACGCTTTCCGCGCCGGCGAGAACAACGACGATGGTCGGGATCACCAGGGCAAACAGTGAGCTCACGACGGCCACGCGGGTGCGGGCCAGCAGGGCCAGGATGGCCAGCGCACCCAGCCCGGTGAGAAGCGAGGCTAGGTTGATCCGGCCGGGATGGCTGAGCACGTCGAACGCTTTCGCCAGGGGGAAAGATCCCTCGGCCGGGGTGCCGGTCAGATCGGCGATCTGACCGCAGATGATGTTGACCGAGATCCCGGTGAGGAAGCCGGTCATCACGGAGTACGAGACGAACCGGGTGTAACGGCCCAGGCGGACCAGGCCGGCGGCGACCAGTGCCGCGCCGACCAGGATCACCAGCAGCGCGATGGCGCCAGGACGCTGGGCCGGGGCCACGCCCTGCAGCGCCGAGCCCGCGGCCAGGGCGGCCGCCGACGTCGTGGTGATGACCATGAGCCGGGTGTGGGAGCTGAGCCCGCCCGCGATGGGCCCGGTGAACCCCGCATACAGTCCCTGCACCGGGTTGACGCCCGCCAGGACCGCCGCGGCCATCCCGTCCGGGACGCTGCTGATGGCGCGGGGCAGCCCGGCCACGATGTCCGCGCGCAGGTGCGCCCGTTCCGGGCCTATAGTGCGTGCCCAGCGGCCGACGGCGGCCAGGGGCGAGCGGATGTCGTGCCGCACTGTGCCGCCCTCCGCGGTACCGGGGGCAGATCTGGGGAGATATGCCACGGGATCAACCCAGATAATCCCGTGCGGGCGGCCGTACGGGGCTCACCCGTCCGGGGTGGTGGCGGCCTGCCCGGGCCCGCCTAGGGTTCAGCCGTGGAAGTAGCGAGTCAGGCTGCGCTGCAGCCCGGGAGCCCGCTGCGCACGCCCCGGGCGGCCGCGGTCGCCGGGATCATCTTCTCCGTGCTGCTGATCTCGGCTCTCGTGCTGCTCGACATCTCGGTGCCGGCTCATCCCGGGGATACCGGGACATGGCTCACCGACTCGGGGCGGCGCACGGCGGTGGCGGTCGCGCTGAACCTCGTCCCGTTCGCCGGGATCGCGTTCCTGTGGTTCATCGGGGTGCTCCGGGACCGGATCGGCGAGCGCGAGGACCGCTTCTTCGCGACCGTGTTCCTGGGCAGCGGCCTCCTGTTCGTGGCCATGATGTTCGTGGCCGCGGCGGTCGGCGGCGGGCTCATCGCGGGGATATCGTCCGCCCCGGCGGGCGCCGGCACCCTGGCGCTGGGCCGCAACGTCACGTCGATCCTGCTGAACGTCTACGCGATGCGGATGGCGGCGGTGTTCACGCTCACCGCCGTGACCATCGCGCGGCGCACCGCGATCGTGTCCCGGTGGCTCACCGTCGCGGGGCTCGTCACCGCGCTGGTGCTCCTGGTCGGCGTCGGCATCTCCGCCTGGGTGGAACTGCTGTTCCCGGCCTGGATCCTGGCCCTGAGCGCGGATGTGCTGCTGGCGGGCCGGAAGGCTGAACGCCTGCCTTAGCGGGCCGGCGCCGGCCCGGCCCCGTGGCAGCGTTTCCACTTGCGGCCGCCGCCGCAGGGGCAGGGGTCGTTGCGGCCGAGCTGGGAGTCCTGTCTCGCGTACGCCGCCATGAGCTCGGAGGGGGCCTGGTCCGCGCGGAGCAACCGGGCCATCGCCTCCATCGGCTGGCGGACGTGGTGGAAGAAGTCCTTGTAGCCGGGGCACAGGTAGTGCTGGCCGGGCTCGCCGTAGGGTGAGGTGGCGAACCGGTCCTTGGGGCAGCCTCCGTTGCACGCGAACCGGACGTCGCAGTCCAGGCAGTACCGGGTCAGGGTGTCGTGCTTGTCCTGCCCGAACTGGCGCTGGGCGGGCAAGGCGACCAGTTCCAGCATGTGCTTGTCGGCGATGTTGCCCAGCAGGTAGCCGGGCTCGACGTAGTGGTCGCAGGAGTACAGGTCGCCGGTGTGCTCGAGAGCGAGCTGCTGCCCGCAGGTCCTGGCGTGCACGCACATCCCGCCGGGTTCGCCGTAGAAGCTGGCCAGGGTGCTATCGAACATCTGCACATAGACGGTGCCGATGTCGCGGCGGACCCACTCCTCGAACACGTCGATGAGGAACCGGCCGTACTGGCCGGCCCCGACCGAGCGGTGCGTGACCAGGTCCCCGTCCTGGGTGTAGAGCGGGCGGCCCTTGACTCCCCCGCCCCAGCCGGCGTCGGCGATCGGCAGGGTCTGCTCGGTCGCCCGCTCGACGATCGGGATGTACTGGATGAACGTGGCGCCCAGCTCGTCGCGCAGGAACGTGTACACCTGGCGGCCGTGGCCGCCGTTGACCGCGTGCACCGTGGTGAGCACGTTCCAGTCGACCCCGTGGCGCTTGAGCACGTCCAGGCCGCGCATCACCCGGCCGAATGTGGGCTTGCCGCCCTTGTCGACCCGGTACGCGTCGTGCATTTCCGGCGGGCCGTCGACCGAGATGCCGACCAGGAACTCGTGCTGCTTCAGGAATTCGCCCCACTCGTCGTCGAGCAGGGTGCCGTTGGTCTGGATGGTGTTAAGGATCCGCTGGCCCGGCCGCGCGTACTTGCGCTCCAGCTCCACCGACCGGCGGAAGAAGTCCAGGCCCATCAGGGTCGGCTCACCGCCCTGCCAGGCCACGACGACCTCCGGCACCCGCGCGTGCGCCTCCATGAGCTGGCGGATATAAGTCTCCTGCAGCCCGGCGGCCATCCGGAACTTGCTGCCGGGGTACAGCATCTCCTTGGACAGGAAGAAGCAGTACTCGCAGTCCAGGTTGCACACCGCCCCGGTGGGCTTGGCCATCACATGGAAGGCCGGCGGAGCGCCCGGCACGGTCAGCACGTGCGGGCGCTCCGCGGCGGCCTGGCTGGGGCCGCCTTGGATAGGCGTGGCCTGCTCGGTGATCGCAGTCTCCCCTACTCGCGGGCCAGCATGGCCTGGGCCTCGCGCTCCAGGTCAACATAGGGATTGCCGCTGACGTCCACCGCGACACGCTTGATCGTGCCTCCGGTGAAGGCATGTGGGTGCGGACCCGGGTAGTCGGCCGTCACCGGCTCGCCGCTGTCGCGGCCGACGCACAGTCCTTCCCCGGCCAGGCTGAACATCCCGGGCTGGGTCCTGATCCGGCCTTCGCCGACCTTCATGTCCCCGTGGTACAGGGACAGGATCCCGGTGGAGACGCCTGGCGGGTCCTCGCCGTCCTTGTCGAAGGAAGCCGAGAGGATCAGGTCCTGGCCCGCCGGGATGTCCTGCGTCCCGTCGATCTTCTGCTCCATCAGCCCGACGAAGTTGTACACGTAGTGCAGCCGGGCGGCCTTGACGTACAGGGCATGCCCGCCGAAGCGCGATCCGTGGGCGAACAGCACGCCCTGCGCGCCCGGGCCGGGGATATCGACCAGCGCGCCGATCGAATAGGACCGGTTGCGCACGTTCACCGCCTGCGCCTCGGGCACCTCCGCGGTGTCGGGGAAGTAGGTGTACCGCTCACGCGGCGACGCCAGCTGCGGCCGCGGCGTCATGATGATCTCCAGCGCCGACCGGTCGTCGAGCGGGAACGCGGCGTTGTCACCGGCCTCGGCGTACCACAGGTTGACCAGCTCTCGGACCTTCTCCGGATGCTCGGCCGCCAGGTCATGCAGCTCGGCGCGATCGGTATCGGTGTGGTACAGCTCCCACGTGTCGTCGTTGAAGTGGCTCCAGCCGCTCAGGGTCGGGTGCGTGGTGACCGCTTTCCAGCCGTCGTGCCAGATACCCCGCGAGCCGAGCATGGAGAAGAACTGCGTCTGGCGGGCCGACGGTGCGGACGGGTCGCTGGCGCTGTAGCGCATGCTCACCCCGTCGATCCGGCTCTGCACGTGGCCCTTGATCGTGGCCGGGGCCTGGACGCCCAGGGTGTCCAGGATGGTCGGCATGATGTCGATGGCGTGGTGGTACTGGTGGCGCAGCTCACCCTGGCCCGCGCCCCCGTCGGCGGTGGCCGCGGGCCAGGAGATGATGCAGGGGTCGGCGGTGCCGCCGTTGAACTCGTACCGCTTCCACATCTTGAACGGCGTGTTGAAGGCCATGGCCCAGCCGTTGGGGTAGTGGTTGTAGGTCCTGGTCCCGCCGAGCTCGTCGAGCATGGCCAGGTTCGACTTCATGTCGTCGGGGATGCCGTTCGCGAACTTCATCTCGTTGACGGACCCGTCCGGGCCGCCCTCGCCGCTGGCGCCGTTGTCGGAGACGACGATCACCATCGTGTTCTCGCGCTGCCCGGACTCTTCCAGGTAGTCCAGCAGCCGGCCGATGTGATGGTCGGCGTGGGCCAGGAACCCCGCATATACCTCGGCCATCCGCGCGAACAGCCGCTTTTCCTCAGCAGGCAGTGAGTCCCATGACCTGGTGAAGTCGAGCGGCGGGAAGGGCTGGCCGTCGGGACCCTGGCGGGTTTCCGGCGTGCCGAGCGGGTTGACCGGCGGTAGCCCGGTATCCGCCGGGACGATGCCCATCTCCTTCTGCCGGGCCAGGGTCTGCTCCCGCATCGCCTCGTAGCCCATGTCGAAGCGGCCCTTGAACTTGTCGGCCCATTCCTTGGACACATGGTGTGGCGCATGCGCCGCGCCGAGGGCGTAGTAGAGGAAGAAGGGCTTGTCCGGCGCGATCACCTTCGAGTCGGTGACGAACTCGATCGCCTTGTCGGTCAGGTCTTCGGTGAGGTGGTACCCCTCGGCCGGAGACTTCGGCTGGTCCACCGGGTGATTGTCGTAGACCAGGTCCGGATACCACTGGTTGGTCTCGGCGCCCAGGAAGCCGTACCAGCGCTCGAACCCCCGGCCTGAGGGCCAGTTCCGCCGCGTGGACGCGACATTCATCTCCACGGTCGGGCACAGGTGCCACTTGCCGACCATGTAGGTGTTCCAGCCCCGTTCAGCCAGGATCTCCGGCAGCATGCCGTTTTCCGGCGGGATGGTCCCGCTGGCGTTGGGGAACCCGACCGCCGCCTCGGTGATGCAGGCCATCGAGTTGCGCGTGTGGTTGCGCCCGGTCAGCAGGCACGACCGGGTCGGCGAGCACAGCGCCGTGGTATGCCACTGCGTGTAGCGGATCCCGTCGCCCGCGATCCGGTCGATATTCGGCGTCTCGATCGGGCCGCCATAGCAGGACATCGCCGAGAAACCAACGTCGTCCAGCACGATGTAGACGACGTTCGGCGCCCCGTCCGGGGCTTTGGGCGGCTCGAAAGGGGACCAGTCCGGGACCGAGTCACGGATGTTGACGTTGATCGTGCCCTTGAACGGCTCGCTCACTGTGCACTCCTCTTGCGTGGGTTCCCGATCCGGCCGTCCGGGGCGGGGATGCGCTAGACCGTGTCGGCGGGCCCGGCGGGCAGGGCCAGGCCGAGGGCCACCATCAGCTCGGGGGCCGCGGCCACGACCCTGGGCAGGCCGACCTGCGGCGCGACGGCGCGCAGGACTCCCACCAGTTCTTCCGGCGTGGCGCCGGCGTCGATCGCGTTCCCGACCTGCCACAGATATGAGGCTGGAGGGGCATCGAGGGAAATGAGCGCGGCGATCTTGACCAGGGCGAAGGTGCGCGGATCCAGGCCGCTTCTCTCCTGCATTTTCTGGCGCAGCTCCAGTCCCTCACCCAGGAGTTCCGGATCACCCAGGGCCAGATTCGCCAGTGCGTCACTGGTGGCGTCATCGACCGCCGCCTTAGCGGGCATGTTCATGACCAGGGTCCTTTCCTGCGCTCGGGGGGACCTGATCCCGCGGGGCGGTCCTGCGGTCCACACTGGCACCGGCCCGGCCTTCCGGTATCACCCGCGGCGGATGGTGCGAACCGCCCGGCAGGCGGTGCTGGCTGTGCTCAGCCGTCCGCTGATGCCTGGCCCTCCGCGCCGTCGGCCCCCCGGTCGTGCAGCCGCCGCATCTCGAGGACCTCGACCCCGAACTCCTCGAGCCGGGCCAGGAGGCCGTGCACGGCCGCCGCGTCGGGCAGCGGGCCGTGCAGGACGGTCTCCACCGGTTCCACGGACGCGGTCAGCCGCTCGAAGTCCAGCAGGGCTTCGGGCGGGAGGACACCCACTATCCGGATCTCGTAGTAGGAGGGTGTCACCGCTGCTCCCTGTGTGTGTGAGCCGAGTGTGGCAATCCGTCTGCGTAGGCATTTCCAGTAACCACATTGCGGCTCCCGGGCTCGCAGCGCCCCACTCCAACCGGGTGAGTCACCCAGGTGAGATCCGGGCGGGGTGATGACAAATCACCCGGACAGGACGGACCGTGGGAGGGACGGGAGCCGGATGGCCCCAGATCGGGCTCGACGCGCGCGCGTTTTCCCGGGAAAGGCTGGCGGCCGGCCGGGACTGCGCGTCACGAGGAGGGTGTTACCGATGGTCACCAGTCCCGCCGAGGACACCGTGACCCGCCCGGGTGGAGCGCCTGCCGGGGAGGCCGATCCCGTCCTCATATCCAAGATCACCGCACCGGGCCTGCCGGACTGGGCCGTGCCCCGCCTGCGGATCGCGACCATCATGGCCGAGAGCACCCGTGCCCCGCTGACCATGGTCACTGGTCCGCCCGGGGCGGGCAAGACGATGGTCATGGCGCTCTGGGCGGCTAGCGCGGACAGCCCCGGCCCGCGCGCCTGGATGACGGTGGACGAGTACGACAACCGGCCGCGGGTGTTCTGGTCCTACGTGACGGCCGCCCTGCGGGCCGCCGGTGTCCAGGTTGACCCCCTCCCCCCGGTCATGACCAGCGGGAACGACGTTGACCATGGTTTCCTGCTGCGGCTCGCGTCCGACCTGGCCGGGCAGGACCCGCCGGTGACCCTCGTCCTCGACGATCTTCAGCTGCTCACCGCGCCAGCCGCCCTGGATGGCCTGGCCTATGTCCTGAGGAATGCCGCGCCCGGCCTGCGCCTGATCGCCGCGTCACGGATGGACCCGCTCCTTCCCCTGCACCGCTACCGGCTGGCCGGAGAACTCGCCGAGATCCGGGCTGGGGATCTGGCCTTCAGCGCCGCCGAATCCGCACTGCTGCTGGCCCAGCATGACATCACCCTGCCGGATGCGGCCATTGAGTCCCTGACCCGGCGGGCTGAGGGGTGGGCGGCCGGCCTGCGCCTGGCCGCGATCTCGCTCGAGGGGCACCCCGACCCGGCGCAATTCGTCAAGGAATTCGCGGCCGAGGACAGCTCTATCACCGGCTACCTGGTGGAAGAGGTTCTCGATGCCCAGCCCGCGCCGGTCCGGGACCTCCTCCTGCGTACCAGTATCCTGACCCAGGTCAGCGCCGGTATCGCCGACGCGCTTACCGACGACGGGGATGCCGCGAGCACACTGCCGGAACTCGCCCGCACGAACGCGTTCGTGCGGCCCGTCGGGCGCGGCTGTTACCGCTATCACGCCCTGTTCGGCTCGGTCCTGCGCCTGAAGCTCCGGCGCGAGTACCCGGCGCAGGGCCGGGACCTGCACCGGCGGGCTGCCGAATGGTACTGGCGCAACGGATCACTCGGTGAGGCGGTCCGCCACGCCGCCGACTCGGGTGACTGGCAGCTCGCGGCCCGGATTGTCGTGGAGGAACTCGCCATCGGCCAGCTCATCGAGCCGCGGGGGGAGCAGCCCCTGACGGACAAGTTCCGGCACATGCCGCCCGGGGCAGAGCCAGAGACCCTGCTCGTAGCCACCGCCCTGGAACTGGCCCGCACCGATGGCCAGCCTGATGGCGCTGCGCTCCGCGCTGCCGACGCCATCCTGGAGCACCGGCCCGCGGGCGAGGACGTCCCGGCCCGGCTGGCGACGGAACTGGTCCGCGCCGCCCTCGCCCGCCGCACCGGGGATCACGCCGCGGCGGCGGGCGCCGCGGCCCGGGCGGGCGAGTTGCTCGGCGGAATCCCCGAGGCGCGGCTCGCCCGCCATCCCGGGATCCGGATGGAGGTGCTGTCCGGCCGGGGCGTGGCCGAACTCTGGGCCGGCGACTTCGACCAGGCGGCCGAGACCCTCCGGGCGGCCAGTGAGGCCGCGCTACCTGACCGCACCATGGAGCGGGCCCGCTGCCTCGGGAATCTCGCGCTCACGGAGGCTTTGCGCGGGCGCCTGACCCGCGCCGGCGGGCTGGCCGAAGAAGCGCTCGGCGGCCATTGCCCCGGCCCTGAGGCCATGATCGCCCTGGCGTGCGTGCATCTGGACCGGGGCGAGCTCAGGGAGGCGCACGCCCAGCTCAAGCTGGCGGAAGACACCCTGCGGCTCCGGCCGGATCCGCTGATGGGAGCCCTGGCCCGTTCGCTGGCGGTGCGCTACGCGCTCGCTGAGGGTCACACCCGGCCGGCCCGGGGGATGCTCGGCCGGGCCCGGGCGGGCGGGTCGCTTCCCGCCTGGCTCGACCACCGGATGGCCCTCCTCGAGGCGAGCGCGTGCGCCGCCGACGGTGCCATCCAGGCGGCGGTGGCCGCGGCGGAGGGCGCCGCTCCGCGAACCCATCTCGATGCGGCGGTGGCGCTGGCGCAGACCTGGCTGGCCGCGGGGAACCCGCAGGCGGCCAGGCGCGCCCTGGGGGCGCCGGGCGGGGGCGCCGCCGAGGCCCCGGATTACGACCGGGTGGAGTCGTGGCTCGTCGAGGCCAGGCTGAGCTACCGGGCCGATGATCGCGAGCGGGGCTACCGGTGCTTCGAGCACGCGCTGCGGCTCGGCAGCGCCGAGCAGCTGCGGCTGCCTTTCATCATGCAGCGGGCCTGGATCCGGCCGGTGCTCCGGCAGGATCCCCGCCTGGCCCGGGCGTACCAGTTCCTGCTCAAGCCCGCGGTGATCGGTCCCAGCCAGGTGCTGGCTGCGCTGCCTGGTGATGCGCCACCGCTGATCGTCGAGCAGCTCAGCCAGCGTGAACGCGAAGTGATCCAGCACGTGTCCGACATGATGAGCACCGCTGAGATCGCCGCCGAGATGTACATCTCGGTGAACACGGTCAAGACCCACCTCAAGAGCATCTACCGCAAGCTGTCGGCCGACCACCGGAGAGAGGCCGTCCGGCGGGCCCGGCAGCTGCACCTGGTCTAGATTCCCGCCGGGTGGCGAGCCGGCCGGGTCACCCGGCGGTCACAGCACCCCGCTCTCATGCGCGCGCGCCACGGCGTCATGCCGGGTGGACACGCCGAGCTTGCGGTAGATGGCCTGCGCGTGGGTCTTGACCGTGTTCGGTGATACGTACAGCTCCAGCCCGATCTCACGCAGGGATAGCGTGCCGCGCAGCAAGTGCAGGACGGCTACCTCCCGTCCGGTGAGCGCGCTGCCCCCCGGGGCCGCCGCGTGCGGGACCCCGAGCTGCCGCCTGAGGCCGTCCAGCCGGCCCTGGAGGGCCTCCACCCCGTCCGGGAACGCGGCCAGGATCTGCTGCGCGTCACCGAGGAGTTCCCCGGCGCGGGTCATCTCGCCCTGGCCCAGGTGGACCTGGGCCAGGCCGAGCAGGGCCTCCAGCGTGGCCCAGGGACTCATCCCGGGAGTGCTGCGCCGGGTCCGGATGGCGTGCTCGAATTCGGTGCGTGCCTCACCGGGCCGCCCCTGCGCGGCCCGGACCGCGCCCGTCGCGGTGTGGGCCAGTGATCCGTGCGGTACCTCGTTCATGCCGTCCTGGATGGCCAGGCTGCGGGCGGCCCGGGCCAGTTCGTCCGCCCGGGCGATGTCGCCCCGCTCAACCGCGATCAGGGACAGGGTGGAATAGGCCAGGATGCCGAGGAGGGTGCCCGACCATTCGCTGCGCACGGCCGCCCCGAGCGCCGCCTCGGCGGACTGAAGGTCCCCGGACAGGTAGAGGCTGAAGCCATAGGCCGCCGCGGCCAGGGTGTTCCACGGCGATCCCGGGTCGGTTTCCAGTTCGGCGGCCCGGCGCGCGGACTCGCGCATCACGGGCAGGCCCTCGGACCCGTAGACACCGCGCAGCAGCGCGGCGGAGGACTCCAGCGAGACCAGCCCGTCCGGCGTTGGCCCGGCGTCCTGGGCCGCCTCGAGGACCAGGAGCCAGCGTTGCATCTGCTCCGGCTCGCCGGACAGGGCCGCGGCCCAGGCCGCGCAGTGCGCGGCGATCGGGTGCGCGGTGATCTGCTGGTCCGGGAACGAGCGCAGCCACGCCCGGACCGTTCCTATCCGGCCCGCGCTCACGTATGCGTACCAGTGCCGCGCCATGAGGTCCACGGCCTCAGCCACGTCACCGGCGGCCAGGGCATGACCGATCGCCTCGTCCACCCGGCCCGAGGCCAGATACCAGGCGCTGGCCCGCCGGTGCAGCGCGGGCACGATGCCGGGCTCGGCGTGGGCCAGCTCGCTGGTGAGCACCTGCGCGAGCAGGTGGTGGTAGCGGAACCACTCCCGGGTCTCGTCCAGCGGGACGACGAACAGATTCTCCCGCTCGAGGACATCGATGATCTCGGCCGCCTGGCCTGACCCCAGCACGGCATCGCACAGCGGAGCGCAGAACCGGCCGAGGATAGAGGTCCGCGCCAGGAACTGCCGGATCACGGCGGGCTGGCGGCTGAGCACCTCCTCGGCCAGGAAATCGGTGACGAACCGGTTGGTGCCGCTGAACTGCTGGACGAAGGCGCCGGGCGAGGGATGGCCGCGCAGCGAGAGCGCCGCGAGGTAGAGGCCGGCGGGCCATCCTTCGGTGCGCTCGACGAGATCGGCCAGGCCGGCCGGGGCCAGTTCGATGCCGGATACGGCCTGGACCAGCGCGGCCGCCTCCGGGCGGGTGAAGCATAGCTCGCGCGTCCTGATCTCGACCATGTCGCCGGTGGCCCGCAGCCGCGCGAGCGGCAGCCGGGGGGCCGACCGGGTGATGAGCACGATGAGCACTGACGGCGGGCAGTGCGGCAGGAGGGAGGCCACCTGCTCGTGGCAGTCCCGTTCCCGGATGACATGGAAATCGTCCAGCACCAGGACGACGGGTTCGGTGAGGCCGGCCAGCCAGCCGGCCAGTTTCGGGATCACCGCGTGGGTGAAGTCCGGGGCGTGGGCCCGGAGCGCCCGCCGGATGTCCTGGCCTTCGAGCTCTGGGCAGGCTCGCTCCAGGGCGGACACGATATGCCACCACAGCCGGCCGGGATCGTCGTCGCCCGGGTCGAGTGACAGCCACGCGAACCGCCGGTGCTCGATCGCGCTGGCCCGCCACTGCGCCACCAGGGTGGTCTTGCCGAAGCCGGGGGGCGCGTTGACCAGGACGAGCTTGGCCGGCGCCGCGTGGGCCAGCTGGCGGAGCAGCGCGGGCCGCGGTACCCATTCGGCCCGCACGTCGGGCGCGTGCAGCTTGGATTCGATGGGCAGGTCGGGGTCGGGACGCAGCACCGGGGACCTGGGGACCGCATGAAGAGCGCGTTCTGGCGGTCGCTGCCGCTGCGCACGCCCCGGTCCGGACACCACCTCACGGTGCGCGCCGGCGCCGGGGCTGGCCAGGGCCGAAAGTCCTTTTTCCGACGGGATGCCGGTTACTGATCCGGTCGCGGATCCTGGCCGGGACAGGCCGCGGGCTCAGGCGCCGAGGAAGCGCAGGACGGCCAGTACCCGCCAGTTGTCGCTATCTTTGGGAGGCAGGCCGAGCCGGGCGAAGATGCCGGCCACGTGCTTCTCGACCGCGCCAGGAGACACGACGAGCGCGGCGGCGATCGCCGCGTTGGACCGGCCCTCGGCCATCAAGGACAGCAGATGCGGTTGCTGGCCGCCAGTGCGGCCAGGTGGGCCCGGGCGCTGCGGCCCGGGTGAAAGCTCCTGGCCTCCAGCAGCGCGCCGACCTCACGCAGCGGCCAGCGCAGCTCACGGTAGGCCCGGCCCCCCGATGCGGGCCTGCCTGGAGTCCGCGGCATCCAGCCCCATGATCATCCGTAGCGTGGTGGACTTCCCGGACCCGTTCGGGCCGAGGAACCCGGTCACGGTGCCCGGCCGCACGGTGAACGACAGCCGGTCCACCGCCACCGCCGGGCCGTACCGTTTGGTCAGCTCCTGCACCTCGATCATCGAATCCGCCTCCCGTCCGGCGCGCGGTGCGCGTGCCCTCGGGAAATCACGCTAGGAACCGGGGCGCCCAGGCGGAATCCGGCTACCGCCCGTCTTCCCGGCCGGGGGTTATCCCAGGGTTATCCCCCGGGCGCCGGTGGTGCCGGTCGCCGGCGTGCGCCGGGCCGGTCGGGCAGAGTGGTGGGCATGGTGAGCAGCCGGACCGCGTTACTGGGCGCGCTCGGCGTCGACAACGCCGGATCGGGGCTGTTCCTGCCGGTGGCCCTGCTGTATGTGACCCGGGACGTGGGGCTGCCGCTGACCGTGGCCGGGATGGTAGTCGCGGCCGGGACCGTGGCCGGCCTGGCCGTGCCGCCGCTGGCGGGCCACCTGGGCGACCGAGTCGGGCCCCGGCGGGTCGTGGTCGCCGCCGAGCTGCTGCAGGCGCTGGGGGGGTCACGTACCTCGCCGCCCGGGGCGTGGCGGCGGTGGCCGCCGCCGCGGTGCTGCTCGCGGCCGGCCAGCAGCTGTTCTACAGCTCCCTGTTCGCCCTGATCTCGGACGTCGCGGGAGACGGCCCGAAGGACCGGCCGTTCGCGGTGGCCGCGATGGTCCGCTCGGCGTGCTTCGGCGCGGGCGGGCTGGCCGCCGCGGGCCTGCTCAGCCTGGCGGGCGCGGCCGCCTACCGGATCGCCGTGGCCGTGGACGCCGGGAGCTTCGCGGTGTGCGCGCTGCTGCTGGCCCTGCTGGTGCGCACCCCCGGCCCGCCGCGGCGCGCCGCGGCCGGGGGCGCCCCGGCCCGGCTCTGGTCTGACCGGCCATTCCTGGCCCTGATCGTGATCACCGGCCTGGTCGCGCTGCCGTCGGACTTCTTCCTCAGCGGCATCTCCGTTTACCTGCTGGAGGACCTGCGGGCCCCGCCCTGGCTGCCTGGCGCGGTGCTGGCCGTGGCGACCGGGCTGACCAGCGGGCGCCACCGCCGCCCTGTGGTTCACCCGCCGCCTGCGGCGTACCACGGCGATGGCGCTGGGGGCCGCGCTGTACGTGGCCTGGTGCGCGGGCAGCCTGGCCGCCCTGGCCGTGCCGGCCGGCTGGCGGCCCGCGGAGATGCTGGCCGCCACCGTGGTCATGGCGGCAGCGGGGCTGCTGTTCCAGGCCCGGGTCAACGCGCTGGCCGAAGCCGTCGCGCCCGCCGCGGCGCGCGGCCGGTACCTGGCCGCGTTCCAGTACGCCTTTACCGTGCCCGGCGTCCTGGCGCCCGCGGTCGTGGCGCTGTTCCCGGTGGCGGTCTGGCTGCCCTGGCTGCTCGTCGGGGCCGCCGCCGGGCTGGCGGTCCTGGGGCTGCGCGCCCTGGCCGGGCACCTGCCCGCCGGTGCGCTGCACCCAGGACCGCCCGCGGCCGCGGAGGCCGCCCCCGTCAGGAGGCGAGCTTGGCGGCCTGCTGGTAGACGCCCTGGTCCACGATCTGGGCGTAGGTCGGGGCGGTGGACTGCTTGAGGTTCCCCACGGCGATCTGCACCGCGATCATGTGGTTGATGTTGGCCTCGGGCATGCCGGAGCCGTTCACCGTCCAGAACCCCATCCGGAAGTACTGCTGCAGGGCCTGCTTCATGACCGGCTGAGAATCACCCACCACGGTGCCCAGCTGCGCGGCCTTGTCCAGGTTGGCCGGGTTGGTCATCCATTTCAGTGCGGCGATCTGCGCGGCCACCATGCGCACGAACGCGGTGTGCTTCGCGGCCAGCGTGGGCTTCCTTACCCCGTACATCTCGTACATGTTGTTCGGTGACACCTGCGAGGCCCGCATGACCACGGTGACCTGCTTGTGCAATTGGGTGTTCACGTCGATCAGCTCGTTCAGGTGCAGCACGCCCACCTTGATCTGCCCGGCGATCATGCCCTGCGGGGCGTTGTTGCCCGGGAACACCAGTGGCTTGATCTGCTGCGCCGACAGCCCGCACGATTTCAGCATGGAGTTGAGCGCCACGTAGCGGATGCCGCCGACCGCATCCACGCTGACCCCCTGTCCCTTGAGCTGGGTGCAGGACGTCACGGCCGGGTTGGTGGAGGCGACCAGCCAGTCGGGCACCTCCTGGCCCTGGATCCCGACCAGCGGCACGCCGGTCGAACGCCAGCTCCATCAGCTGGGCGGGAGGCATGATTGCCGTGTCGATCTGCCCGGTGGCCACGGCGCGCGTCGCGTCGGTGCCGGTCTGGAAGCTGCGGATGATCACGTTGACCTTGTACTTCTTATAGAAGCCCTCCTTCTGCGTGATGTACGGCAGCAGCCCTGAGATCACCGGCGGCACGCCCGGCGAGCCCAGCGTGATGGTCGGCAAGGAGGAGTTCCCCGTGCTGCCGGCGGAACCGCCGCCGCAGGCGGCCAGCGCGCACACGGCGGCCGACAGCGCGGTCAGCGCCGCGGCGGTTTTCGTTGCGGCTAATACTGGTCTCATCTCAGCCCTGCTCCTTCCGGGAACCCGCCTGGTGAGGGTCACCAGCGGGAGACTGCGCGCCCTCGGGCCGGTCCGGGCCGGCCGGGCTCTGCATGACGGTGCTCCACACGTGATCGCGCACCACCCGGAAGCGCTCGCTGTCCAGGACGCCGCGGCCCCGGGGTCGGCCGATGCCGACCTCCACGACGTCCTGCACGTGGCCGGGCCGGCCACCCAGGACCACGATCCGGTCCCCCATCAGCACCGCCTCGTCGATCGAGTGGGTGACGAAGACCATGGCCGCTGGCCGCTGCTCCCAGATCCGCAGCAGTTCGAGCTGGAGCAGGTCGCGTGTCTGCGCGTCGAGTGAGGCGAACGGCTCGTCCATGATCAGGACCTTCGGCTCGATCGCCAGGGCGCGGGCCAGGCCGGTCCGCTGCTGCATGCCGCCGGACAGCTGATACGGGTAGGACTTCTCGAACCCCTCCAGGCCGACCAGGCTGATCAGCTGCCGGACCCGGGGCTCGGCGTCCTTGCGCGGCATGCCCGAGACGAGCAGGCCGTACGCCACGTTCCCGAACACGGTCTTCCACGGGAACAGGCCAAAGTGCTGGAAGACCACGGCCACGCCCTCCGGCGGCTCGGTCACTTCCCGGCCCGCGACGGACACGCTGCCGCTGCTCGGCGGGGCCAGCCCGGCGATGCTGCGCAGCAGGGTGGTCTTGCCGCAGCCCGACGGCCCGACCACGGACACGATCTCGCCCGCTGCGACGTCGAACGACACGTCCTGCAGGACGGTCCGCTCTGCATACCGCTTGGTCAGTTGGTCGACGCGGATCATGGTGTGTGCTGTGGGCCCCATCCCGGCTGCTCTCCTCTCACGCTGCCCGGTACCAGGGCAGGCCGCGGCGCACCGCGAGGTTGATCAGCGCCCGCAGCACCAGGGCGAACACGATCAGCACGCAGACCGCGACTACCGCGGCGTCCTGGTGGAAGGAGCGCACGTTGGACAAGATGTAAAAGCCGATGCCGTTCAGCCCGGCGATGAACTCCGCCACCACCGCGCCGATCAGCGCCCGGCCGATGGCCAGGTCCAGGCCGCCGAGCAGGTAGGGCAGGGCCGCGGGCAGCGCCACCCCGGTCCACACCCGCCACCACGGCGCGCGGAACGTCCGGGCCACGTCCTCATAGCTGCCGGTGCCAGCCGACGCGTTGCGGACGCCCTCGGTGACGCTGAAGATGATCGGCAGGATGGCCTCGATGATGATGATCGCCAGCCGGACGTTCGGCGTGTAGCCGAACCACACGGTCAGCAGCGGGACCAGGGCGACGATGGGCATGGCGTAGAAGCTGTTCACGTACAGCCGCAGCACCCGGTCGACGTCCCGCAGCCGGCCCATGACCAGCCCGACGGCGGTCCCGATGACCGCGGCGATGACCAGTCCCTCCAGCACGGCCAGCAGTGTGGAGGCCATGCCGGACAGGAACTGCTGGTCGCTGAGCACGGCCGGGATCTGGCCGACTGTCCGGCTGGGCCGCGGGATGTAGCCGGGTGCGAAGCTCATCGCGCCGAACTGCCAGATGGCCAGGATCATCACCCCGGCGAACAGCCGGACGGCCAGCACCGTGCGCGGGCGGTACCTGCGCTGCGGGTCACCGGCCGGCGTGCGCGGCCGGGGCTGGCCGGCGCGCAGCCCGCGGGCGGCGGGCGGACCCGCGGTGGCGGCAGGCGGGCGGACGGGGATGTTCATGGCTGCACCCGCCAGCGGGCGAAGCGGGCCTCCGCCAGCCGGCCGAGGCCCATCAGCGCCACCCCCGTCAGCGTGATGACGAGCGTGACGGCGAGAATTCCGGCGGTGTCGAACCGCTCGGACTCGGTGATCAGCAGGCTGCCCAGGCCGCCCGCGCTGAGGAAGAACTCGGCCGCGATCATCCCGACCAGCCCTCGGGCCAGCGCCTGCCGCACGCCGGTCATCAGGTACGGCAGGGTGTACGGGATCACCACGTGCCGCCAGATATCGCGCTCGCGGGTGCGGAACGACCGGGCCACGTCGATCAGCTCAGGCGCGATGCTCTGGGCGCCCCGCTGCGTCGCGAATTGCACCGGGAAGTACGCGAACAGCCAGACCACGATGACCTTGGGCCAGAAGCCGAAGCCCATCAGCGCGAGCAGGAACGGGATGAGCGCCACCATCGGGGCCGCGTACAGGGCGACGAGGTAGGGCTCAAGGGCCAGCCGGAGTAGCGCCCGCCGGGCGAGGAGCAGACCGCCCACACCGCCGGTCACGATGGCCAGCGCGACCCCGGCCGCATACACCGAGAAGGACGCGCCAAGCGCACCCGGCAGGCTGCCGTCGGAGATCATCTGGCCGAGCCGGGACAGGGTGGCGGTCAGCGAGACAAAGACCTCGCTGCCGGAATGGGAGCCGAGCACCTGCCAGACGGCCGCGCCGCCCGCCACGCTGACCACGTACGCTAACGCGGCGCGCAGGTGGCTCCGCCCAGGAAAGCGCCGGCGCGCTAAGGGGGCCAGGGTGGTGGACGCGGCGGGCTGGTGCTGTGTCATGCGCGAGCCTCCTCCATCAGGGCGGCCAGGGCGGGTTCGGCGGCCAACGCGTAGAGGCCGCCGCCGATCCGGTCGGTGGCCCAGATCAGCCCGGACTCCTCCACGAACAGGTCGTTGATCTGCGGGACCGGCTGGCCCGGGGGCGGTTCGGGGACCCAGTGCGCGATCTCCGCCGGATGGGCCGGGTCGGCGAGGTCGTAGACCCGGACCCCGGCGCTGAAGTAGGTGGCGAAGATGAGCCGCTCGCTGCGGTAGGAGCCGGGCCGGTTCTCATGCAGGTTGTGCGCCCCGAAGCGCATCGGGAGCTCGTCGTACTCCGGGCCGGGTGGCGGGCAGAGCGCCAGGACCCGCGGCTGCCCCCCGCTGATGTCGAGGACCCGGATGGCGCGCTGTGGCGCGCGGGGGCCGTCGTGGACCTGCTCGTCCGTCACTGCCACCAGCTCCCGGCCGGGCAGCGGCAGGCACGTGTGCGTGGAGCCGCCGCCCGCCCAGGACAGGTGCCCGGCCTGGCGCGGCCGGGTCATGTCGGAGACGTCCAGCACCACCAGGCCGGCGTCATCGTAGCCGAGGTAGCCGCGGTCCCCGGCTAGCAGCGCGTGGTGCGCCGCGTAGCGCTGCCCTTCCGGCCACGACGCGGTCTCATCCTCCCGCTGCCCGGGCCACCACCACCGGGCGGCCTGCACCGGGTGCCCGGGGTCGGACAGGTCGAGGACGACCCAGATCCGGTCGCTGAAGCCATCCGGGGTGGCGGACAGGTGCGCGTACCGGCCGCCGGTCCACACCACCCGGTGCACCCCGCGGCCGCCGCTCGGCCAGAACGCGATCTGCTCCGGGTGCAGCGGGTCGCTGGTCCGGTACACCGCCAGGCCGGCCGAGACCGGCTCGCTCATGACCGCGCGGTAGGGGAATTTCTCGTGGTTGACCAGCAGCAGCCCATCGGCGACCTGCACCTTATGCGTATGTGAACGGGCCGGCGCTGGCCACTGGGTGACCAGCACCGGCCGGGCCGGCTCGGACACGTCCAGGATCGACGTGCCCATGCCCGAGGTGCCCGTGTGCCCGACGTACAGCGCGTCACCCTCGCGCAGCACCTGCATCCCGTCGCCGTGGCCGCCCAGATCGTGATGGGCGACCAGGCGCAGCCCGGTGGCGGAGCCGGTGGCCGGGAGGACCGACGTCATGCTGGGCCGATCACGGGCCGCTGCCCGGCCGCTCACGCGGTGGTCACGGCGGCCCGGCGGGTCGGGGCGCCGAGTCTCTCGGCGACCCAGTCGGCGGTCAGGTAGCGGTGGAACGGTGCCAGGTTGGCGCAGCCGTGGTTGCCCTTTTCCAGCAGCAGCAGCTCGGCGGGGCCGCTGGCCTCCTCGGCCAGCCGGGCCGCGTGGGCCCACGGGATCAGCCGGTCCAGCTTGCCCATCACGACCAGCAGCGGGCAGCGGATGAGCCCCGCCCGGCCCTCGAGGCTGAGCTGGCCGGCCACGGCCCGGGCCCGGTCCATGTCCGGCATCTTGGACCTGATCCGGAACGCCTCCCGGGTGAGGATGGGCCGGCTGTCCCACTGATCGGCGAAGTCGTAGGGGCCCGCCAGGGCCACGCAGGCCCGCACCCGGTCATCCCCGCTGGCCACCCGCGGCGCGTAGTACCCGCCGAGGCTCACACCCCAGACCGCGATCCGGTCCTCATCCAGGGCCGGCTCGGCGCTCAGCCGGTCGATGATGGCCGCACCGGGGACCTCCCAGTCGCCCCGGATGGCCAGGTCGTACTCGGCCTCGCCCTGCCCGGGACCGTCCACGCTGAACGTGGCCAGGCCGCGGGCCAGGAACAGCTCCTCGGTGCTGCGGAACTCCTCCTTGGCGGAGTCGAGCCCCGGGATCATGATCACCATCGGGTGCGGGCCGTCCCCGGCGGGTTCCCGGAGCACGCCCACCATGTGCGCCCCGTCGAACGGGATCTCGATCCGCCGTCCCGGCGGGTCCAGGAAGGGCAGCGCGTCGGTGAGGCAGCGCACGCCGGCCAGGTGCGCGGTCCGCATCTGGTCCAGGTCGTTGACGAACAGGAACTTGGCGAAGTGGTAGTACACCGCGGCCTGGGACAGGTGCGCGCCGGCGGATATCTCCCGGCCCGCGGCCAGTGCGTCCCGGCCGAGCTGCTCGTGCTCGGCGGCCACCTCGCTCCAGGCCGCGCACCAGTCCGTCCACCGCTCCAGGCCGCCGGTGATCCTCTCGAAGTCCCCGGCGGTCACACCGTTGGTGGTGAACCGCGGTGACCAGTGCGAGATCGCCATCGCCACCCGTTCATCCATAGATTGCCTCCCTCGCTCTGGCACCATCCTGCAAACGAATGCATACTCTCTGCCCATGGGCACAGTCAATATCCGGGCGACGGTTAACGGCACGGAGCGGGTGATCCAGTGCGAGCCGGACGCGCCGCTCCTCGACGTACTGCGGCAGGACCTGGGGTTGTCCGGGCCCAGATTCGGCTGCGGGGTCGGGCTGTGCGGCGCCTGCTTCGTGCTCGTCGGCGGCCGGGCCCGGTCGTCCTGCGACTTCCCGGCCTGGGCGGCCGAGGGCCAGGACATCACCACGGTGGAGGGGCTGCTGTACGACGGCACCATGCACCCGGTGCAGCAGGCGGTCGTGGACGAGCAGGCCGCCCAGTGCGGTTACTGCACCTCAGGGATGATCATGAGCGCGGTGGCCCTGCTCCGTGCCAACCCCGCGCCGGCCGAGGCCGAGGTGCGCTCGGCGCTGGACGGCAACCTGTGCCGGTGCGGCTCGCATCAGCGGCTCGTCAGGGCCGTGCTCCGCGCGGCGGCCCGGAATGGGCCGGCCGGCGGCACGCCGGCGGGGCGCACCGTCGCCCCGGGCGCGGGAACGCGGCCGGAGGAGGCCCGTTGAGCGGTTCCCCCGAACCCTCGCCGAGCCTGGCCGCCAACCCGCGGCTGGGCGAGTGGCTGGACTTCAGCGTGGACGGCACCGTCACGATCCGGCCCGGGAAGGTCGAGTACGGCCAGGGCGTGTGGACGGCGCTGGCCCAGATCGCGGCCGAGGAACTCGACGTCGGGCTGGACCAGGTCCGGGTGGCCGCGGTGAGCACCAGCAGCAGCCCGAACGAGGGCGTGACCTCGGGCAGCCGGTCCATCCAGGACTGCGGCGGGGCGCTGCGCCAGGTCTGCGCGCAGGTCCGCGCGGCGCTCCTGGCCGAGGCGGCCGAGAAGCTCGGGGTGGACGCGAGCGGGCTGGCGGTCGAGCGCGGGGCGGCCGTCCGCGGGGCTTCCGGTGCCGGGGGCGGCCAGAACGGGCTGAACTACTGGTCGCTGGACGAGACCGCCCTGCTCGACCGGGCCGCGCAGCTCACCGCGGCGGCCAAGTCCCCGGCGGAGTGGTCGGTCGCCGGCCGCAGCGCGCCCCGGATCGACCTGCCGGACAAGGCGACCGGGCGGCCCCTTTTCCTGCACGACCTGGTGCTGCCGGGCATGCTGTTCGGCCGGGTGATCCGGCCCCCCGCCCCGGTGGCCACGCTGGACGGCGTGGGCGGCGCGGACCTGCCCGCCGGGGTCGTCGTGCAGGTCCGCGACGGCTCGTTCCTGGGCGTGATCGCCGAGTCCGACCGGGACGCGGTGACCGCTGCGGAGCGGCTGGCCAAGGGGGCCCGGTGGACCGTGCGGGAGTCGCTGCCGGACGAGGACGACCTCAGGGGCTTCCTGCTGTCCCAGCCGACTGAGGACCAGCCGGTCGTGCAGCGCCACGACGCGGCGGCGGCCGCGGCCGTGGACCGCACCTGCGCCGCCGAGTACACCCGGCCGTTCATCGCGCACGGCTCAATGGCTCCCAGTTGCGCGATCGCCCGCTGGGACGGGAATCAGGTCAGCGTGTGGACGCACAGCCAGGGCGTGTTCCCGCTGCGCGGCGCGCTGGCCACCGGGCTGGGCCTGGATCCCGCCCAGGTGACCGTGCGGTACGTGGAAGGGGCCGGGGTCTACGGGCACAACGCGTCCGACGACGCGGCCACGGACGCGGTACTGCTGGCCCGGGCGGTTCCCGGCCGGCCGGTCCGCGTGCTGTGGACCCGCCCGGACGAGCTCAGCTGGGGCCCTCTCGGGTCCGCCATGCTGGCCCGCGTGTCGGCGGGCCTGGACGCTGGCGGCCGGATCCGGACCTGGCGGCAGGACGTGTGGAGCAACGGCTTCGTGGGCCGTCCGGGCATCGGCGGCGAGCCACGGCTGCTCGCGCTGTCCCACGTCGCCGGGGGCACGCCGATCAGCGCCGCCCAGGACGGGGTGCCCAGCGGGGCGATGGGCGCCACCCGGAACGCGGTTCCCGCCTACGACATCCCCGATCTCGGGGTGACCCGGCACCGGCTGCTCACCATGCCGCTGCGGACGTCGTCGCTGCGCTCCCTGGGCGCGTTCCTCAACGTGTTCGCGATCGAGTCGTTCATGGACGAGCTGGCCCAGGTGGCGGGCGCGGACCCGGTCGAGTTCCGGTTTGCGCACCTGAGCGACCCGCGGGCCCGGCGGGTCATCGAGGAGGCCGCCGCCATGTCCGGCTGGGCGGCGCACCCCCGCGGGGCGGGCGACGGCACCGGGTTCGGGCTGGCCTTCGCCCGCTACAAAGGCGTCGCCGGGTACTGCGCGGCAGTGGCGGAGGTGGCCGCGGACACCAGCATCAGCCTGCGCCGGCTGTGGCTGGCCGTGGACGTGGGCCGGGTGATCAACCCCGACGGCGTGACGAACCAGGTCGAGGGCGGGGCGATCCAGAGCGCGAGCTGGGCGCTGCGCGAGCGGGTCCGCTTCGACCGGACCCGGATCACGTCGGTGACCTGGGAGAGCTACCCGATCCTGCGGTTCACGGAGGTGCCGGAGGTAGCCGTGCGGATCGTGGCCGCGCCCGGCGAGCCGGAGACCGGCGCCGGGGAGCTGGCCCAGGGCCCGGTCGCGGGCGCGATCGGCAACGCGGTGGCGGACGCGGTGGGCGTCCGGGTCCGGGACCTCCCGCTGAGCACCGAGCAGGTCACCCGGGCCATCGAGCTGAGCTGACCGGAAGCGCCAGCCTGGCCGCAGGGCTCGTGGCCATCTGGCTCACCGTGGTCATCCGCACGGTCGCGACCGGGTCTGTACCGGGCCTGCTATCCACGCGGCAGGCCAGGCTGGTGCTGGTGGGGTGTGGGTCATCGGCAGCGGTATCGCGCTGCGCGGCACCTCACTGGCCCGGCGGAACGCGCGTACTGTTGAGCAGAAGTGAGGCGCCCGTTGAAGAGCACCCATGGGCGAGGCAGGACAGCCGGGACGAGGCTGGACGCCGCTGGCGCATCTCTGGCGCGGGGCGCGTCGGGCGTGTGGCTGCGCGCGGTGTCCCGGCTGGGTCTGGTGTGCCGTGGCACGGTTTATGTCCTCGTCGGTTCCCTTGGCCTGCGCCTGGCGCTTGCCGCGCACCGGGGGACGGCCGCGCCCGCGAGCGCCGCCGGGGCCGTGCAGGAGGCCGTCGCTCCTGCGTGGGGGCGTGTCTCGCTGGTCGTGCTCGTCGCTGGGCTCGGCGCGTACGCGCTCACCCAGCTGATCGAAGCCGTGTTCCGGCCTTCACGCGCGGCGGGCGCGATGGGCCGGTGGCGTCAGCGTGCGGTGTCGTTGTGGGGCTGTTTGCTGTACCTGGTCTTCTGCCTGAGCACCGCCCGGCTCCTGGCCGGAACTCCTCCGCCGCAGACAGCGCTGTCGGAGCAGCGGCAGGACACGGACGTGACCGCGGTCTTGCTGCGAACGGGATGGGGCCGGGCGCTCCTGATCCTGGCCGGTGTCCTGGCCGTGGCGGCTGGGCTGGAGATCGGCCGCCGGTCGGTTCGTCTGAGCTTCCGGGAGCGGTTCACCGCAGAGCACATGCCCCGCGCGCTGGCCATGCTTACTAGGGCGCTGGGCGGATGTGGCTGCGTCGCGCGGGCCGTCGTTGTCGTGCTGGTCGGTGTCTTCGTGCTCAAGGCCGCGGTACTGTCCAGCGCGAAACAGGCGAAAGGGCTGGACGCGATCTTCCGTTCGGTGGCCGGCTCCGCTGGCGGGGCTTGGCTGCTGGCCCTGCTCGCATCCGGCCTGCTCTGCTATGGGCTGTACTGCCTGATCGAGGCTCGCTACCGCGACCTGGCACCGGGCAGCTGATCCGCCACGGCCCGGCGCGTCACATCCGGCGGCTTGCCCGTGGCCGGCCCGACGACGACTCGGCTGTCCAGCGCGAACAGAGCACGGTAGATGTGCCCGGTGCCGGGCCCGCGGAAGCCGGCCCGGGTAAGCAGTACGAGGACGCCGTCCTCACGCACGCACCCCGCCCGGGCCGGCTCCGGCGTGCCTTAGCGACGTGCGTACCGGCGGGACCGGCCAGACCGGCCAGACCGGCTGGAGGACCGCCGCCCGGTGATCAGGTGGAACGCGAGCAGCAGGATCGCTGCGCCGATGATCGCGGTGATCCAGGTGGAGACATTGAAGAATCCGTGCAGGCTGTGGATGTGGAACAGCTTGGTGGCTAGCCAGCCGCCGAGCAGTGCCCCCGCGATGCCGATGAGGCAGGTGAGGATAAGACCCTGTGATCTCCTGCCAGGGACCAGCATGTTGGCGAGCAAGCCTGCGACCAGGCCGAGAACAATCCAGGCGATGATGCCCATAACCGACTCCTTTAGCCAGTTGCGAGATGACGCACGCGGTAGTCCGGTCATGCTTAGGCAGATCGCAGCGGGAGAAGAATCCTCCCTCGAGTTCTCACCGTCCCTCGGTTAGCGGCGTCTTGCCGGCATCGTTTCCGTGCACGAAAAACCGGGCCCTGCATCCAGCCGCGGATATTTAGCGGGTGCAGCGGCCAGGGTCCGGAGCGGTCTGCCATATTTTAGCCCTTCCCGGGTTCCGCGTATAGGGAATTCATGCCATAACCGTATTTTCCCGCACCGGCACCACGGGAACATCGGCTAGTATGGCCCGGGATGTGCCGTAAAATCCCGACCCAAATACGGGCTAACTCCCGGCACAATGGCAGCGGGGTTGCATCGGGCTGGGCAGGCCAGTGCCAGCACTGGCCTGCGGCCACGCCGGGCTGGCCACCGTGCCCCAAGGCCAGGGGCGCGTCGTCAGGCGCCCGCCGGACGGGTGCATGGACGGCCCGCTCAGCGGAGAGGTGACGGGTACGAAAGCAGGCTGGCCTGGGCGGTCGCTGGCCTGGGGACCGGGGCCGGCCGCGCCGCCGTCCGCGGCCGTGACCACTATGATCCGGTGCCAGGCGAGGTACCCGCCCGCGTGCGGGCTGGACCGGCCCAGTCCGCCTGCTCACGGCCGGACCGCCCGGGGAACGCAGGTTGCGCCGGTGGGGCGTTGCCCGGCGCTCCCCGCGCGGATCAGCATTATCTAACGTTCCTGCAGCCGGCCGGGAATGACCCGCGCGATGATGCTCATAACCGGGTCCCCAGCGAGCAGCGAAATAACGTGCGCGGGTAGCCGGTCCTACGTGACAGACCGCGGTGGGAGAAAAAAAATCTCCCCGCGGATTCTTCCCTCTCCCGGGCCGTTATGCCCGCCAGCATCAGCCAGCACGTAAAAAAATGGCGGGACACCCGGAGGCTTGTCCGGGGGCAACCAGCGTGCCGGCCTGCCGCAGCCCATCGCGGGTACGGGTGGTCACGGCCTCGCTACCGGCGGGCACCTGGACGCCCAGCCCGGCCAGGGCGGATGACCGGCCTCCAGACCGTGGAGCCGGGGGTCAGTCCGGGCCGAACAGGACGCTGACGGACTCACCCTCGTGGATCCGGCGGATGGCCTCGGCCAGCGCCGGGGCCAGCGAGATGACCTCGAGCTTCCCGCCGAGGAGATGGCTGGGGATCGGCACCGTGTTGGTGGTCACCACCTCGGTCACCTCGGGTGCCGACTCAATCCGCTTCAGCGAGTCCCCGGCGAACAGGCCGTGCGTGCAGGCGACCCGGACTGACCGCGCGTCGCGCTCCCGCAGCCGGTCCAGCAGTTCGAGGATCGTGCTCCCCCGCGCGATCTCGTCGTCCAGCACGATCACGTCCCGCCCGGTGACGTCGCCGATGATGGACGCGATCGTGACTTCCCGGTCGCTGATCCGCTGCTTCGCGCCGAACGCGACCGGCAGCCCGAGCCGGCGCGCGAAGGCCGCGGCCTGCTTGGCGTTGCCCAGGTCGGGCGAGACCACCACCGTGTTCGACAGGTCCTGGCCGCGGAAGTGGCTGGCCAGCTCGCGCAGCGCGTGCAGGTGATCGACCGGCACCGAGAAGAAGCCGTGCACCTGCGGGGAATGCAGGGTCATCGTCAGTACCCGGTCAGCGCCCGCGGTGACCAGCAGGTCCGCGACCATTCGGCCGCCGATCGCCACGCGGGGCATGTCTTTCTTGTCGGACCGCGCGTACGCGTAGTGCGGGATGACCGCGGTGACGCGGGCCGCCGAGGCGCCCCGGGCCGCGTCCAGCATGAGCAGCAGCTCGACCAGGTGCTCCTGGACCGGGGGGCAGAGCGGCTGGATGAGGAACACGTCACGTTCCCGGCAGTTGGACTGGAGCTGCACCTCCAGGCAGTCGTTGGCGAAGCGGCGCAGCCGCACCGGGCGGAGTGGCTCACCCAGGTCTGCGCAGATCTCGGCGGCCAGCTCCGGATGGGCGCTGCCGCTGAACACCGCGATGTCCCGCACGCGGACCAGGGTAGTTGGCAGGCTCCCCGCTGTTCCGCCCGGCCCGCCACCGCCCCGGCCCGGCCCGCCAGGTCAGCGCCCGGCCGGTCAGCCGCTGCCGTCAGCGGGCGGCCTGCGCGGCGAGTTCCCGGCCGGCCTGCCGGAGCCAGCGCCCAGGGTCAGCCAGCGCCGGGGCCGGGCCGCCGGCCAGATCGGCCAGGCCCACGGCCCAGGACACGGCAGGCGGCGGGCTGGCCGCGATCTGCCCGGCCACCAGGGCGGCGGGCACCCCGGCGGCCGCCGCGGCGGCGAACACCGTGCCGACGACCTTCCCGGTTCCAGAGGTGTCGTCGTAGCGGCCTTCACCGGTGATCACCAGGGACGCCCCGGCCAGCGCCTGGTCCAGCCCGGCCAGCCGGCTGAGCTGCGCTGCCCCCGGGCCGATCTTCGCTCCCCAGGCGGCGGCGAACCCGTACCCGGTGCCGCCGGCCGCCCCGGCGCCCGGGGCGCCGGGATCACCGCCCAGGCAGCCGGCCAGCCGGGCCAGGCCGTCCTCGAGCTGGCGCACCTGGACCGCGCCCGCGCCTTTCTGGGGGCCGAACACGGCCGCCGCCCCCGCCGGGCCGAGCAGGGGGGCGTGCACGTCCGACAGGCAGCCGACCCCGCCGGCCGGGGCCGGCCGCAGGCCGGCCAGGTCCACTGCGGCCAGGCCCCGCAGGGCCCCGCCCCCAGGCGGCAACGGCGCACCGGAGGCGTCGAGGAACCGGGCGCCGAGCGCCGCCAGCGCGCCGGTCCCGCCGTCGGTGGACGCCGAGCCGCCGAGCGCGATCAGCACCTCACGGGCCCCGCGGTCCAGCGCGTGGCCGATCACCTCGCCGAGCCCGGTCGTCTGCGCGCCCAGCGGGTCAGGCCGGGCCAGCAGCGGCAGCCCGCTGGCCCGGGCGAGTTCCACGGCCGCGATGCCGCTGGGCAGCTCCAGCCACGCGCTGTCCACCGGCCGGCCCGCGGGGCCGGTGACCCGCTCCTGGTGCCAGCGGGCCCCGCTCACCGCCGCGGCGAGCACGTCCAGGGTGCCCTCGCCGCCGTCCGCCAGCGGCACGCAGACCAGCTCGTCACGGGACCGGACGGTGCGCCACCCGCCGGCCAGCGCGGCCGCCGCCGCGGCCGCGCTGATGCTGCCCTTGAACGAGTCGGGGGCGATCACGACCCGCACGGGACCCCCCCGGCGGCGCATCCGGGCCCGGGCGTTCCCCCCGGGCTCACGGCTGGGCGGCGGGTTCCGGCCTGGAAGCGGGCTCCGGCTTGGAGGCCGGCAGTCCCAGCGCCTCCCGGATGGCCCTCTGGACCTCGTCCTTGTCCTGGGTGGCGTCGATATGCACGACGTATTCCTTGCGCGCGAAGATGGCGAGCACCGGGTCGGTCTTCTCGTGATAGTCGTTCAGCCGGACCACGAGCGCTTCCTCGGTGTCGTCCTCGCGGGTCACCAGCGTGCCGCCGCACACGTCACACTTGCCCTCTTCCCGGGGGCGGCCCTGGATCAGGTTGTAGTCCATGCCGCATCCCGAGCACAGGCGGCGGGCCAGGACCCGGCGGCGGACCTCGGCGTCGGGCAGGTCGAGGTGGATCACGGCGTCGATGTCGTAGCTTTCCAGGAAGAACTCCGCCTGCCGGGCGTTGCGCGGGAACCCGTCGATGATGAAGCCGTAGTTCCAGTCGTGCTCAGCGAGCCGCTGCGCGGTCACCTTCTCGGCCAGGTCGTCGCCGACCAGCTCACCGGCGGCCATGATCCGCCGCACATCCGCGCCCATCTTGGTGTGCTGCTGCACGTTCGAGCGGAAGATGTCACCCACGCTGATGTGGACCAGATCGAGGTCCCGGGCCAGCCACGACGCCTGCGAGCTCTTACCGCTGCCGGGCACGCCCATGATCACGTACTTGCGCATGCAGTAACCCTGACACACTCGGGGCGGCCGCGGGAGCGGCGGCCCGGCCCGGTCTGGCCGTGCTGCCTGATGGTCCCGGCCTGCGGCCCGGTCAGGCCTTGTCCGGCACGCACCGGTTGACGCACTCGCCGACACCCTCGATGACGGTGCGCAGCGTCTGGCCGGGCTGGAGGTAGACAGGCGGCTTCCGCGCGTTCCCTACCCCGCCCGGCGTGCCGGTGAGCAGCAGGTCTCCTGGCAGCAGCGTGATGACCTGGCTGGCGTAGGCCGCGATCTCGGCCGGGCCGAACAGCAGGTCTGAGGTGCGGGACTGCTGCATCACGGCCCCGTCCACCTCACAGCGGACCTCCAGGTCGGCGGCGTTGCCGACCTCGTCCCCGGTGACCAGGTACGGGCCGACCGGGGTGCTCCGCTCGAACATCTTGCCCTGCAGCCACTGCAGCGTGCGGTTCTGCCAGTCCCGCATGCTCACGTCGTTGGTGACCGTGTACCCCGCGATGGCCGCCGCTGCCTCGTCCGGGCTGGCCCGGTAGATCGGCCGGCCGATGACCACGCCCAGCTCGACCTCCCAGTTGACCCGGTCGCTCACCGCGGGCAGCACCAGGTCGTCACCGGCGCCGAGCAGGGTCTGCGCGAACTTGGCGAACAGGGTCGGGTATTCCGGCAGGTCCCGCCCGGTCTCCAGGATGTGGGCGCGGTAGTTCAGGCCCACGCACAGCACCTTGGACGGCTGCGGGATGAGCGGGGCGAAGCTGGCCTCGCTGGCCGGCACCGGGTCGGTCCCGGGCCGCTCCGCGGCCACCGGGCCCTCGCCTCGGGCCAGCAGCGCGCCGACATCGGCCGCGGCCAGCGGCACCAGCACATCCCCGTCCAGCCGCGCGGCCGTGGTTCCGTCCGGAGTCCGGATCGTGGCAAATCGCATGCCGAAGACTGTAGATGGTTCGGGTCAGGCGGGCGGTACGGGGTCCGGGCGGGGCGGGCCCGTGGCTCACCAGAGCTCGTGGCTCACCAGGGCCGCCTGGTGAACACGTCGTTGAACGGCGTGGCGTACGCGTCGTTCGCGGTGAACGGCGCGACGCCCAGGGCTTCCTCGAGGGTCCGGGCGGCCGAGTAGTGGTCGTACCGGACCGGGCTGACGTAACCGGCCCGGACCGAGCCCTGCGACCCCAGCAGCACGGCCGCGACTCGGTTACCCGGCTCGGCCGTGCGGGCCGTGATGCCGGCCTCGTCCCAGGTGACAATGAGCAGCGATTTCTGCGTCCGCCAGGCGGGCGAGGTGAGGATCGGGATGATGGTCCGCTTCAGCCAGCCATCCTGGACCGCGCGGCTGCGGGCATTACCCTGGCCGGCCGCCTCACCGTCGTAGTAGTCGTCGGCCGCGATCCAGGAGAAGTCCGGCGTGGTGGCCGCGCTGGCCAGGTCCGGGCCCAGCTGCCTCGCGTTGACCAGGTGCGCCTTGCACCGGGCCCGGCTGCCGCTGACGTCGGTGTAGTTGATGAACGGCGCGTCGTCGGGGTAGTAGTACTTGTCGTAGGTGAATTCGGTCGACGCCCGGTCGTTGCACCGGTAGCCCATCCCCTGCTCGTACGCCTTCCAGGTCTGCGACCTGGCCTCGAGCTCGTCGGCGAGGTTGCGGTTCGGGTCGTTGATGTCCGGCCAGTAGATGGCGCCGTGGGCGTAGGTGTCGCCGCCCGCGACGGCCAGGTAGTTCTCGTCGCTGGGGTGGTACACGCCGTGGTCGTTGGCCAGCGTGGCGCCCTGGGCCATCAGGCGGTGGAAGAACGGCATGTGGCTGCGGCCCGACAGCACGGCTCCGCCGTTGGTGTTCTCCATCATGATCATGAAGACGTGGGCGTAGTGCGGCACGGCCGCCCTGATGGGCGCCAGCCGGGCCGCAGGCACCGGAACCGACAGTTTGAGAGAAAGGCTATCGAGCATGCCGCCGCCCGGGCCGGATGGCTCGGGCTCCCCGCCGGGCGGGGTGGAGCTGTCCCGGAAACGCACCGTGACCCGCATCGACGCCGTCTCCGCGGGCACCGCCCCCGTCGCCGCGCGGCGCAGGAAACCGCTCCGGCCGTGCCGGTCGGCCCGGCTCACCGTGCGCAGGGTGACCGGGGTGCCGGCCTGGTGGCCGGACCGCCCGAGGAAGGTGAGCGACACCGTGACGTACCCGGGCTCGGTCTTCCATCCGCCGAGCCAGCCCGACAGCCGGTAGGACAGGGATCCGGCCGCCGCGGCCCGCCGGGCCAGCCGGGCCGTCTGCGTCATGGCCGAGTCGCCGTACGGGCCGGAGCTGAAGAACCCCGGCCCGGCGGCTCCGGCCGGGCGGCGGATCTGGCGGGTGGCGTAGCACATGACGTTGGGGCTGCCGGTGCGGACGGTCCAGCCGGGGATGGTCGTGGCCGCGTTCCAGTCCCGGGTGCAGTAGCCCGCCCCGGCGTTCCCGTCCGCGATCAGGTTCCCGCTCCAGCGGGGCCCGTGCCCCCCGGCCCGGCCGTGCGCCAGGCTGGACGCGGCGGCCCCGGCGGTGCCCTGCGTGGCGGCCAGCGCCACCGCGGCGAGCATGCCGCCGGCGGCCGCGTACCAGCGTGCCCGGATCTTCCTCATCGACCTCATGGCCCCTCATTTCGCCGGCCCGCCACCTGGATGGCCGTTCACAGCGAAACGCAGGCAGGCCACCCGGTCGTGACCACAGTCCCACAAGCCGGTGAAACCCGCCCGTCCGTCCGTTATCCCGCCGCCCGGTGCTCCGCTTGGGGCGCCCCGTGACGCGGCCGCCAGCCTTTGGGTGATCGTGTCGTTATGTGTGTTGACATGTTTGGTATTAAGGCGGATGGTCGGGTCGAGCGCACCGGCGGCACCGGGCGGAGGACGCCGCCGCGCGACGTGGTGCGGTGGCACAGATGCGCGCCGGGCGTTCCTGCCTGGATGGAGGACCGATGCGATCACGATGGGCCGCCGCGGCGGCCGCACTCGCCATCACCGCAGGGCTGGCGGCGTCGGCGGCGCCGCGGGCGTTAGCCGAGGACAACGGGCTGGCCGTCAGGGCGCCGCTGATGGGCTGGAGCAGCTGGAGCTTCCTGCGCAGCCACCCGACCGCAGCCAAGATCGAGGCCGAGGCCAGCGCCCTGAAGTCCAGCGGGCTCAGCGCGCACGGCTACGACTACGTCAACCTGGATGACTTCTGGTACCAGTGCCCCGGCAGCCCGGGCCCGAACGTGGATCAGTACGGCCGCTGGGTGACCGACGCAGCGAAGTTCCCGGCCAGCGGCTCGGTCAACGGCATCCAGGCCGTCGCGAACTACGTGCACAGCCTGGGCCTGAAGTTCGGCCTGTACGTGACGCCGGGCATCTCCAAGCAGGCGGTCGCGCAGAACACTCCGATCCAGGGCACCTCCGACACGGCGGCCCAGATCGCCACCACGGTCGGCGAGAACAACTACAACTGCGGCGGCATGACCGGCATCGACTACAGCAAGCCGGGTGCGCAGGCGTTCATCAACTCCTGGGCCGACGAGTTCGCGTCCTGGGGCGTGGACTACGTCAAGCTCGACGGGGTCGGCTCGTTTGACCTGCCTGACGTGCAGGCCTGGTCGGCCGCGCTGCGGCAGGCCGGCCGCCCGATGGCCCTGGAGCTGTCCAACAGCCTGGCCATCTCCGACGCCACCACCTGGTCGTCGCTGGCCAACGGCTGGCGCACCACCGGCGACATCGAGTGCTACTGCGGCTCGGGCGGCAGCAGCTACCCGCTGACCGACTGGGGCAATGTCTCCAGCCGGTTCGGCGCCGCGGCGAACTGGCAGCCGTACGGCGGCCCCGGCGGCTGGAACGACTACGACTCGATCGAGGTCGGGAACGGCAGCAACGACGGGCTGACCGCGGCGGAACGGCAGGCCCAGCTGTCGTTGTGGTCGCTGGCCAGCGCGCCGCTGATCCTGGGCACCGACCTGACCGCACTGGACTCCGGTGACCTGTCCCTGCTGGAGAACAGCGCCGTGACCGGGGTGGACCAGGACGGCATCCCCGCCGCCCGGGTCATCAGCAGCGGCAGCGAGCAGGTCTTCGCCAAGCGCCAGCAGAACGGCGCCTGGTACATCGGCGTGTTCAACACCGACGCCTCGGCCAGCCACAGCTTCAGCGTGCCGCTGGCCCAGCTCGGGCTCAGCGGAGCCGTGAACGTCACCAGCCTGTGGAGCGGCGCCTCCCTCGGCAGCGTGAGCGGCACCCTCGCCACGACCGTCGCCCCGGGCGGGGTCACCCTGGTCTCGGCCGCGCCTGCCTCCGGGACCGGCGGGACAGGTGAGCTGGTCAGCGGGCAGTCGGGCCAGTGCCTGGACAGCCGCGGCAACGGTGCCCCCGGGCCCTACGTGTTCTTCCCGGGCACCGCGGAGCAGATCTGGCCGTGCAACGGCGGGATAAACCAGGAGGTTTCGCCCACCTCAGCCGGCGAGCTGCGCACCATGGGCGCCACCGAATGCCTGGATGCCTACAACAACCAGACGGCGCCCGGGACCAAGGTCGAGCTGTGGCCCTGCAACGGCGGCGCGAACCAGAAGTGGACGGTGCAGGGCAACGGGACGGTCGTCGGCCAGCAATCCGGGCTGTGCCTGGACGTGACGGGCGGCAGCACCGCACCGGGCACCCCGCTGGAGCTCTGGACCTGCAACGGCGGCGCGAACCAGAAGTGGTCGTGGGCGTACCGCTGAGTAGGCCCTGCTGCGCACGGGATAAGCCCCTCCGCCGGCCCCGCCCGCAAATCACCCCGAACAGGGGATGCGGGCGGGGCCGGATACCGGGCAATGTCAGGGGATGACACGAGTCGCCACGGTCGTGCGCGGGTTGTGGCCCGACCACAACCCGCTGCGCCGTGCCTCGGACCGGGCCGAGGCCGGGATCGTCGCCGGGCTGATCGTGGCCTTCCTGGCCGGCGCCCCGCTGATCGCCCTGGGGGTCTGGCACCTGGCCGTCAGCACCGCCTTCACGGCCACGGCCGCGGAGCGCGCGGGCTGGCGGCCGGTCCCGGCCCAGCTGCTCGCCGACGCGCCCCAGTCGTACAGCTACTCGGTGGCCGTGCCGGTCCGGTGGCAGGCGCCCGGTCAGCCGGTGCGTACCGGGCGGATCTCAGTACCCGCGGGCACCCGCGCCGGAACCACCCTCACGGTCTGGACCGGCCGCGCCGGCCAGCTGACCCACACGCCCATGTCGTCCTTCCAGGCGGTGTTCCAGGCCGATGTCACCGCGGCCATGGCCGTGCCCTGCTGGGGAATGCTCCTGCTCTGCGCCGGCTTCCTCAGCCGCCGGCTGCTCGATGCCCGGCGCCTGGCCGCCTGGGACGCTGACTGGCAGGCCATGGGCCGTCGCGGCCCCGCCGGAGCCAATCCCGGGCCCTAGCCCCGGACACCCGTTCCCGCCCGGCCCGGCGCAGCGAGACGGCTCAGGCGTAGTACCGGTAGATCGCCTGGGCCACGCAGGCGGGCTTCCCGCCCCCGTCCACCTCGACGGTGACGTCGGCGGTCACCTGCACAGCCTGGCCGTCGCCGACGGATTCCACCGCGGCGACGGTCCCGGCCAACCTGATCTTCGCGCCAACCGGCACCGGCGCCGGGAAACGGACCTTGTTCAGCCCGTAGTTGATGCCCATGCTGACCCCGGTGACCTCGAGCAGCTCGGCGAACAGCGGGATGATCATGGACAGCGTGAGATAGCCGTGCGCGATCGTGCCGCCGAATGGCCCGGCCGCCGCCCGGGCCGTGTCCACGTGGATCCACTGGTGGTCGCTGGTCGCGTCCGCGAACCGGTTGACCCGGTCCTGGGTCACCTCCATCCAGCCGGTGCGCCCCAGATCGGCACCCGCCAGCGCGGTGATCTCCTCCAGGCCGTTCACGACGGTGCTCATGCGGTGGTTCCTCCATGGGTCTCGCGGAGCTGCTTCTTCAGGATCTTGCCAGTGGCGGTGCGCGGCAAGCCGCTGGCGAACTGCACGGATCGGGGAATTTTGTACCGGGCCAGGCGGCCGCCGAGGAAGCCCAGGATGTCCGCTTCCGACGCACTCTCGCCCGGGCGGAGCACGACCACGGCCCGGCCAACCTCGCCCCACCGGCTGTCCGGGACGCCGATCACCCCGCAGTCGGCCACCGCGGGGTGGCTGAGCAGGGCGTTCTCCACCTCGGCCGGGTAGATGTTCTCCCCGCCGGAAATGATCACGTCCTTGATGCGGTCCACCACGGACACGTAGCCGTCCTCGTCCGCGGTGCCCACGTCGCCGGAGTGCAGCCAGCCGTCCGCCAGGACCGCGGCGGTCGCCTCCGGCCGGTCCCAGTAGCCCCGCATCACGTTCGGGCCGGCCACCAGGATCTCGCCCCGCTCGCCCGGCCCGGCCTCGGTCCCGTCCGGGCCGGCCACCCGGACATCGGTGAAGAAGTGCGGCACTCCCGCCGAGCCGGCCTTGGCCAGGGAGTGCTCCGCGTCCAGCAGCAGCGCCCCCGGCGCGGTCTCGGTCATCCCGTACCCCTGGATGAAGGTCAGCCCCCGGTCGGTGTAGCGGCGGATGGTGGCGTCCGGCACCGGGGCGCCACCGCAGAGCAGCATGCGCAGGCTGGACGTGTCCGCGGCGGCCCAGCCCGGTGCCGCGGCCATCGCGTCGTAGATGGCCGGGACACCGAACATCGAGGTCACCCGGTACCGGGCGATCAGCTCCAGGACCCGGTCCGGGTCGAAGGCCGGCTCGATCAGCACCGTGCCCCCCTTGAGCATGGTGGGCAGGCACAGCATGTTCAGCGCCGCGGTGTGGAACAGGGGGGCAACTGCCAGGGCCACCTCGTCCGCCCGGAAGTCGGCGTCCACCACCACGTTGATCGCGTTCCAGGTGATGTTGCCGTGGGTCAGCGTCGCGCCCTTGGCCCAGCCCGTCGTGCCCGACGTGTACATGATCAGGCTGGGGTCATCCAGGCTGACCGGCACGTCGGCCGGCTCCGGGTTCGGGCCGGCCAGCAGGCTCTCGTAGTCGTGATCCCCCGCGGCCGGCGCCCACCGCGACGAGGTGGCCGAGCCGGGCCTGGCCGCGGATGCCTGCCACCACCGCCGCCTGCTCCGGGGCGTAGACCAGCAGCGCCGCCCCGCAGTCGCCGAGCTGGCCGGCGAGTTCCGGGCCGGCCAGCCGCATGTTCAGCGGGACGAAGACCGCCCCGGCGGACCAGGTCGCGAACATGGTTTCCAGGAAGGCCGGGTGATTGGGGCCGAGGTACGCCACCCGGGCCCCCGGGCCCGCGCCGAGCCCGCGCAGCCCCCGGGCCAGCCGGGTCACCCGGTCGTGCAGCCCGGCGTAGCTGAGCGTGCGGCCCGCATGCAGGATCGCCCGCGCGTCCGGGGTCTTGCGGGCCCGGCGGGCGGTCCACGACCCAACGCCCTCGTTGAGCACAGCCTGCCCCTCTCAGCCGGCGGACAGCCCGAGCAGCCGGGCCGCGTTGAGCTTGAGGATCTTCTCCCGGACCGCGGGCTTGACCGGCAGTTCCTCAAAGTCGGCCAGCCACCGGTCCGGGGTCAGCATCGGGTAGTCCGAGCCGAACATCACCTTGTCCTGCAGCAGCGAGTTGGCGTAGTGCACCAGCTGAGGCGGGAAGTACTTCGGGGACCAGCCGGACAGGTCGATGTGCACGCCGGGCTTGTGGGTGGCCACGGCCAGCGCCTCGTCCTGCCACGGGAACGAGGGGTGGGCCAGGATGATCGTCAGCCCGGGAAAGTCCGCGGCCACGTCGTCGATCAGCATCGGGTCGGAGTACTTGAGCCGGATGCCGCCGCCTCCCGGGGCGCCCGCCCCGATGCCGGTCTGCCCGGTGTGGAAGACCGCGGGCACGCCGAGTTCCTCGATCACCTCATAGAGGGGGTACGCGGACCGGTCGTTCGGGAAGAACGCCTGCACGCTGGGGTGGAACTTGAAGCCCCGGATGCCGTGCGCGGTGACCAGGCGGCGCGCCTGCCGGGCGCCGGCCCGGCCCCGCGCCGGGTCGATGGAGGCGAACGGGATGATCACATCCGGGTGTTCGGCGGCCGCCTCCGCCACCTCCTCGTTGGGCACCGGCGGCTGCCCGCTCGCGGCCTCGGCGTCCACCGTGAACACCACGCAGGCCATCCGGCGCTCGCGGTAGTAGGTGGCGATCTCACCGAGCGTCGGCCGCCGGGTGTCAGCGATCCTGAAATAGGCGTTGGACGCGTCTTCCAGCTCGCCGGGCAGCGACCCGCTGCCCTGGCTGGAGACCTCCGCGTGCACGTGCACGTCGATGGCGGTCAGTGCGTCCAGGTCCAGGCCTGCGGTCACGGGGGCCTCCGGCGCCCGCCGGGCGGTCAGGTGGGGGCGTGCAGGCCAGCCCGCCCGGCTGCGACGCTGTCCCGCGGTCCTATTCTGGCCACCCCGGGCCCGTGTTCGCGCCCCCGGCCGCCGGCTCCGGCGGGGCCGCCCCCGGCGGGGCCGTCTGGGCGGCCATCCCGCGCAGCGCCAGCCGCCGCTCACACCAGCGCCGGAGCTTCGGGTCCAGCGAGGAGCGCAGCATCGGCCAGTCCTGCATCAGCAGCCGCGGGTTGACGAAGCGGGCCAGGTCGTTACGGCGGCCCTGGGTCAGCACGATCCCGTACATGCTGCGCCGGAGCCGGTCGTCGGTCACGTCGAATTCCCGCATCCCCGGCCAGGACAGGTGGCGTGGCAGGACGATGACACCCCGTTCGGGGCCGTGCAGATCTTCCAGGCGGGCCGGCAGGCGTCCCGCCAGCCCGATCCGCCCGGGCCACAGTAGATCCGTCAAGGACATGGGACCGATTATCACTGACCTGCCAGGATGTCCCCGCATTGACTCGCGGGATAGCGTGTCGGGGTTCTGCTGGCCCGGGGCCCGGGCCCCGCAACCGCTGCTTGCCCGCTCCCGTGCGCACGTCGTCTGGCCGCAGCCGGGCTAATCCCCGGCTCGGCGAGGACACGCCTGCGGCGCGCCTCCCCCCGCCGGCGAACGAGCGCGCCCGGCAACCCCCGGCGAGCGCCGCCTGCTGGCGGCCGGGCGCGGGGGGCGCGGCTAGACTTCTTGGCATGTCCAGCGACACCCCGGCCCCGAGCTGGCGGTTCTTGTTCCGGCCCAAGTGGCTGGGCTGGCATGCGCTGATGGTCCTGACAGTCCTGGGCATGCTGGCCCTGGGCTACTGGCAGTACCGCCGGGCTGTCTCAGGGAACGCTCTGAGCTGGGCGTACACGTTCGAGTGGCCTATTTTCGCCGGCTTCGCGATCGTCTTCTGGGCCAAGACGATCAAGGACGAGTTCCGGCCGCCGGCCCGCGCCGAGGGGCTGGACAGCGTGACGCTGCCCGCCGGGCGCGACGGGGCGGCCGCGGCCGCCCCCGGCACCGGGGACGCCAGCGCCGCCGGGGATGAGGACGACGAGGAACTGGCCGCCTACAACGCCTACCTGGCCCGGCTCACCGCCGAGGCGGGCAGGCACGGCAAGTGGCACGGGCTCCGCTGAGCGGGCCCGGACAAATTTTGAGGAGGCAGGCCGGTGCGCGCAGCCGTGCTCCGCTACCGGGTGATGGCCTACGTGACCGGCGTGGTGCTGATCATCTTGTGCTTCGTCGGCATCCCGCTGCAGGTGATCGACAACAACACGTCCGTGGTGAACCCCGTCGGCACGCTGCACGGACTGCTGTACATCATCTACCTGATCTTCGCGTACCTGCTGGCCCGGCGGCTGCGGCTGGCGATCGGGCCCACCGTGCTCCTGCTGCTGGCCGGCACCATCCCCGTGCTGACCTTCGTGGTCGAGCGCTGGGTCAGCCGCCGCTACATCGCGCCGGCCCTGGCCCGGGAGGACCACGCCCCGGTGCCGGGCCCGCTGCCCGCGCCGCCCTCGTCGCCAGCGCCCCCCTCACGCTAGGCCGTCGCGGGTTGGCGGAGCAGGCGGGCCCGGAACAGCGCGCGGGCCAGGACAGGAAGGGCCAGGACACGGTGAGCCAGCATTACTTCACCGCCAGCCCGGCGGCCGGGCACCGTCCGGGCCTGGTCCAGGTCGTCCTCCCCGACCTGCACTTCGAGTGCGTCACCGACGCCGGGGTGTTCTCCGGAGGCCGGCTGGACCCGGGGACCCGGGTGCTGCTGGAGACCGTGCCGCCTCCCCCGGCCCGCGGCGACCTGCTCGACCTCGGCACCGGATACGGCCCCGTGGCGCTGGCCATGGCGGCCCGGGCGCCGGAGGCCACGGTCTGGGCGGTGGACGTCAACGAGCGCGCGCTGGACCTGTGCGCGGCCAACGCGGCCCGGGCCGGCCGGGGCAACGTGCGCTGCGTCACCCCGCAGGCCCCGGGCCTGCCCGGCCAGTTCGCCGCGATCTGGTCCAATCCGCCAATCCGGGTGGGCAAGCAGGCGCTGCACGAGATGCTGGCCACCTGGCTGGGCCGCCTGGCCCCCGGCGGCCAGGCCTACCTGGTGGTCCAGCGGAACCTGGGCGCGGACTCGCTGCAGCGCTGGCTGCAGGCCGAGGGGTGGCCGGCCAGCCGGATCGCGTCCCGCAGCGGCTACCGCGTGCTGCAGGTGGCGGCCCGGTGAGCGGGGCCGCCCAGCCGCCCGGGCCGGGGCAGCCTGAGGGGGCGGCCCAGTACAAGCAGTTGCGCCCCACGGACGTGAAGCGGCTGAACCGCTCCTGGCGCCGGGCCACCGGGGCCCGGGTGGCCCTGCTGCTCGACTCGGTGACCCAGCCCTTCAACGTCGGGATGATCGTGCGGTCGGCGGCCGCCTTCGGCGCCGAGCACATCTGGCTGTGCGGGAACTCGGCCGCGCTCGACCATCCCTCCGCGGCCAAGACCGCCCTGGGCACCCAGCGGCTACTCAGCTGGGAACGTGAACCGGACCCGGCGGCCGCGGCCAAGGCGGCCGGTGCCGCAGGGTTCCGGGTGGTCGCGATCGAGCAGGCGGCGGGGGCGTACCCGCTGCATGAGGCACCGCTGCACGGCGATGTCTGCCTGGTGCTCGGCAACGAGGACCACGGCTGCTCCCCCGCGCTGCTGGCGGCCGCCGACGCGGTCGCCTACATCCCCCTGGTCGGCCGGGTCGGATCCCTGAACGTGTCCGCCGCGGCTGGCATCGCCCTGGCCGAGGCCCGGCGGCGGGAGTGGGCCGCCGGCCCTCCGGGCGGCGCTGACCAGGGCGGATGAGAAACCCTGGCGCGGCAGGCGTTTCAGCGGCTGGACATGCTCCGTTTACAGGCTGCTCCGGCTGGTAGCGCATACTCGCATACATGCCGACCGCATTCCTCGACCACCCCAGGCCGGTGGCGTTCGCCCACCGCGGGGGGGCGGCGCACGCGCCGGAGAACTCGTGGCGGGCTTTCGAGCACGCCGTGGGGCTCGGCTACCGCTACTTGGAGACGGACGTCCAGGCGACGCTGGACGGGACGCTGATCGCGTTCCACGACCGGACGCTGGCCCGGGTAACCGGCCGCCCCGGCCGGATCGCCAGGATGAACCACCGGGACGTGGCCGCCGCGCGGATCGGCGGCACAGAGCCGATTCCGCTGCTGGAAGACCTGCTGGGCGCCTGGCCGGACGTGCGGTTCAACATCGACCTGAAGGACGCGCCCGCGGTGGAGCCGCTCGCCGCCGTGCTGCGCCGGACCGGGGCCTGGGACCGGGTCTGCGTGACCTCGTTCTCGGCGAGCAGGCTGCGTGCCGCGCGGCGGGTGCTCGACCGCCAGGTCTGCATGGCCGCTTCCCCGATCGGCACGGCCGTGGTCCGGTTCGGCGGCCCGCGCCGGCCACAGGAGCTCAGCCGGCCGGGCCGGGCCGGGGCGGGCCGGATCGGCCGGAGCGGGCCTGGGCAGGGGCGGCTGGGCCCGCGGGCCGGCGACCCGGGCCGCGGGGCACGGCAGGACAGCCGGCGGGCGGCCCATCTGGCCCTGGCCGAGCGCCTGGCCCGGACCGGCGTGCGGTGTGCCCAGGTGCCGGCCCAGGTCGCTACGCACGCGTTCGTGAACCGGGCGCACGCCCTGGGCCTGCACGTGCACGCCTGGACCGTCAACTCCACCGCGCTGATGCGGACCCTGCTGGATACCGGCGTGGACGGCATCATGACCGATGAGACCGTGGCGCTGCGGGACGTGCTGATCAGCCGCGGCGAGTGGCATCCCCGCGTGGCCGGGTGAGATAGGCCACGCTCGCGCGCAGGTGACGCGCCAGGACTCTCGGTGACCGGGCCGGCACCGAGGGGTCCGGGTGCGCCAGGGGGGTTGGAATCGGGCACAGCGGGAATCTTGACCGGGAACTCGGCGTTAACTAATTCACAAGGCTGAGCGCCTGGGAGGCAGTGACTAATGGCCGAACGCGCACTTCGCGGCACGCGGCTCGGGGCAACGAGCTACGAGAACGACCGTAACACCGACCTGGCACCCCGCCAGGAGATAGCTTTCGATTGCCCCAAGGGTCACCACTTTACCGTCCCGTTCGCCGCCGAGGCTGAGGTTCCGGCTACCTGGGAGTGCCGGGTGTGCGGGGTGACCGCGTTCACCGCCACCGGGGACCTGTCCGCGCCACGGAAGGCCAAGCCGCCGCGGAGCCACTGGGACATGCTGCGTGAGCGCCGGTCCATCGCCGACCTGGAAGAAGTGCTCGCGGAACGGCTGGCCCTGATCAGGAGCCAGCGTGGCGAGGAAACCCCGCGCAAGCACAACACGAGGCATCGTAAGAGCGCCTGAGCACGCAGGCTGACGGCCCGGGTCCGCCCGGGCCGTTTATGCTGTACCGGCCCGGCCGGTGGCCCGGGGCTGGTGGGCCGCCACGGACAGACCGTTGGTGCGGTCTGGACGGGCCAGCGGCGGCCGGGGCCGCGGGCGCACGCGCTCCGGCGGCTCAGCGCGCGGTGGCGCGGCTCCCGCGCAGCGCCGCCCACCGCGAGGCCAGCCCCCAGCGCCCGATCAGCCAGAACGCCTCCACCATGATGGATTTACTCATCTTGCTGGAGCCGTGTATCCGCTCGACGAACGTGATCGGCACCTCGACCACCCGCAGGCCCGCCTTCAGCGCGCGCAGGGCCAGGTCGACCTGGAAGCAGTAGCCCTGCGACTCGATCTCGCCCAGCCGGATGGCCCGCAGTGTGGCGGCCCGGTAGACCCGGTACCCGCCGGTGGCGTCCTTGAGCGGGATGCCCAGCATCAGCCGCGCATAGATGTTCGCCCCCCGGGACAGCACCTCCCGCGACTTCGGCCAGTTGAGCACCCGGCCGCCCGGCACCCACCGGGAGCCGAGCACGAGATCGGCCTGGCGGAGCGCGTCCAGCAGGATCGGCAGCTGCTCGGGCTGGTGCGAGCCGTCCGCGTCCATCTCGACGACCGCGCCGTAGTCCTGCTCCAGGGCCCAGCCGAACCCGGCCAGGTACGCCGCGCCGAGGCCGCCCTTGCCGGGCCGGTGCAGGACCCGGACGTGGGAGTCCTCGGCCGCCAGCTTGTCCGCCAGCTCGCCGGTGCCGTCCGGGCTGTTGTCGTCGACCACCAGCAGATCGGCGTCAGGAACCGCGGACCTGACCCGGGTGGCCATGGTCTCCAGGTTCTCACGCTCGTTGTACGTAGGCATGATGACGGCGACCCGGCCAACTGGAGTCCCGGCTTCGTTGTTGCCAGCCAACCTCTCCTGCCTTCCCCTGACTGCCGCGTGGGGTCGCGGCCTCTCGGGCCCGTGATCCATGCAGATTACCGTTACGCGGCGTCATCGGCGTCCGTGCTCCTCTGGGCATAGCCAAATTTGCACCAATGTTGACGGTGCGCAGGCGGCAAGGCGCCGCGGCCACCCGGGGGCAGCCTCGCGGGCCCGGGTGGGCCCGGTGCGGGGCTCACCCGGCCAGGTGAGGGAAGAGGGCCCGGGCAACCCTTCGGACCGCAGACCGTCCCGCCGGCGGCGAGCTCGTTCTCCGTTGTCTACTGGGCGCCCAGGCCCTTCCCGTTTCCAACCCCCCGGCCCAGCGGGCTACCGGGCACGCCCTGGCGCGCTGCGCCTGGCATCAGGGCCGGTCAACCGGCCCGCACGCAGCCTGGCCCGGACGGCCAGCTCACCCCGACGGCTAGCCAAGTGCTGGACTGTGCGCAGCAACTTACCGTGGCCACGCCCGATGTCAACCGGCTCTGCGGCCGCAGCCGGGGCCCTGGTTCCGCCGCGCGCCTGGCGATAGCATGAAACGGTTTCCCCAGCGCGTGAGGGCGTCATGACACCGTGGTCAGCGGGCGGTCCGGCCAGGGGGCGGCGGCGGAAACCGCGACGGCCCCGGCGGCACGCTGCTGGCTGGCCTCCGCGGCCCGGCTGGCCGCAGGCGAAGCCCGGCCCAGCCAGCCAGCCGGCGAAGCCCGGCCCAGCCAGCCAGCCGGGCAGGGAGGATGATCCGGCGGTATCCGACGGGAACCATGCGGGCCCGCCTGGCCCCCACTGCCCTGAACCCCCGCGGTCAGCCAGCCCGTGCCCTGCCCTCGTGTCCCGGGACGGCCAGGGCGCCCTGAGCGGTCTCCCGGCCTGAACGCCTAAAGATCATCCATTCATGGGAGGACCAGCAGATGACGGAGAGTCAGCAGGACCCGGTTTCTGAGTCGCAGATTGCGGTGCACTGGCGCGAGGAAGAGTACATCTACCCGCCCGAGTCCTTCGTCGAGCAGGCCAACGCGGCCGACCCGGCGATCTTCGACCGTTTCGACGAGAAGAACTTCCCGGACTGCTTCGTCGAGTACGCCGAGATGCTGAGCTGGGACAAGAAGTGGGACACGGTCCTGGACGCCAGCAATCCGCCATTCTGGAAGTGGTTTACCGGCGGCCGCCTGAACGCCTCCTACAACTGCGTGGACCGGCACCTGGCGGACAAGGCGAACAAGGCCGCGCTCATCTGGGTGCCGGAGCCGGAGTCCACCGAGCCGGTCGCCATCACCTACCGGGACCTCTACCACCGGGTGAACGAGTTCGCCGCGCTGCTGCGCGACTTCGCCGGGCTGAAGGCGGGCGACCGGGTCACGCTGCACATGCCGATGGTGCCCGAGCTGCCGGTGGTCATGCTGGCCTGTGCCCGGCTGGGCGTGGTGCACTCCCAGGTGTTCGGCGGCTTCAGCGGCAACGCGTGCGGGACCAGGATCGCCGACTCCGGCAGCCGGGTCCTGATCACGATGGACGGGTACTACCGCAGCGGCACGCTCGTGGACCACAAGGTCAAGGCGGACGAGGCGGTGGCCGAGGCGGCCAAGCAGGGCCAGGACGTGGACAAGGTCCTGGTCTGGCGGCGGCACGCGGGCGAGTACGCGTCCCAGACGCCGATGGTGGCCGACCGCGACTTCTTCGTGGACGAGGTGATCACGCCGTACCGCGGCCAGATCGTGGACCCGGTCTCGATGCCGTCCGAGGCGCCACTGTTCCTGATGTACACCAGCGGCACCACGGGGCGGCCCAAGGGAGCACAGCACAGCACCGGCGGGTACCTGTCCTACGTGACCGGGACGTCCAGGTACTACGAGGACATCCATCCCGAGGACACGTACTGGTGCATGGCTGACATCGGGTGGATCACCGGGCACTCCTACATCGTGTACGGGCCGCTCTCGCTCGGCACGACCTCCGTGATCTACGAGGGCACGCCCAACTACCCGGACGCGGGCCGTCCGTGGCGGATCGCCGAGCGGCTCGGGGTGAACATCTTCCACACCTCGCCCACCGCCATCCGGATGCTGCGCAAGGTCGGCCCCGACGAGCCGGCCAAGTACAACTACCACTTCAAGCACATGACCACGGTCGGCGAGCCGATCGAGCCCGAGGTATGGCGCTGGTACTACAAGGCCGTCGGCAAGGACGAGGCCGTCATCGTGGACACCTGGTGGCAGACCGAGACCGGCGGCTTCCTGGGCAGCTCGCTGCCCGCGCTCAAGCCGATGAAGCCGGGCAGCTGCGGTCCCGCGGTGATCGGCATCTACCCGGCCATCTACGACGAGAACGGCGAGGAGGTCCCGGACGGCAAGGCGGGCAACATCTGCATCCGCAACCCGTGGCCCGGCATCATGCAGACCATCTGGGGCCAGCCGGAACGGTTCATCTCGGTCTACTACGAGAAGTACAACAAGGACACCGGCAGCAAGGACTGGCACGACTGGCCGTACTTCGCCGGTGACGGCGCTGTCCGCGCCCCGGACAGCTACTACCGGATCCTGGGCCGGGTGGACGACGTCATCAACGTGGCCGGGCACCGGCTCGGCACCAAGGAGATCGAGTCGGCCGCGCTGACCGTGCCCGAGGTCGCCGAGGCCGCCGCGGTCCCGGTCATCGACGACATCCGCGGTCGCGCGGTCGAGGTGTACGTGTCACTGAAGCCGGGCTGCGAGGCCAGCCAGGAGATGGTCGACAAGGTCACCCGGTCGGTCGAGACGGAGATCGGCAAGATCGCCCGGCCGAAGAACGTCTGGATCGTCCCGGACATGCCGAAGACCCGGTCCGGGAAGATCATGCGCCGGGTGATCGCCGCGGTGTCCAACTTCACGGACACCGGGGACGTCACGACGCTGGCCAACCCCGAGATCGTGGATGAGATCCGGCACGAGGTGCAGTCGGCCAAGGTGGCGCGGGATGACGTGCCGAGGGAACTCACCGAGACGGAGAAGGCCGAGATCCAGTCCTTCGGCAAGGAAGAGTAGCCCGCCGCGCTATGGGGGGCGGGAAGTGCCGGTTCTCCGCAACGAACTTCCTGCCCCCCGCGCTGGCCCAGGTCAGGGGACGACGACGGTGCCGGTGGCCGTCACGACCACCAGTGGCTGGTCGAGCACCCGGGCGGCGGACGGCCCGCGGGCCGGGTCGGCCCGGCACACCACGCGGGCCTCGAAGGCCAGTTCGCGGCTGCGGCGCCCGGTGCGCACGACGGTCGCGGTCGCCTCGATCACGTCGCCGGCCAGCACCGGCTCCCGGAACTGCACATCGGAGTAGGACGCGAACAGGCCCTCGTCCCCGTTCATCCGGATGGCGGCCTCGGTGGCCACGTCCCCGAACAGGCCGAGCACGTACGCGCCGTCGACCAGGTTCCCGCCGTAGTGGGCGTGGCTGGCCGGCACGTAACGGCGGTGGGTGACAGTCAGCCCGCGGTGCTGGTCAGCGGGGGGCTGGCCGGTCACGCGGCACCAGCCGGGACGGGCTCTGGCGCCAGCACGTGCACCAGGTAGCTGGCCACCTCGCGGGGCGTGGTGCCGCGGCCGAAGATCTTGTCCACACCGAGGTCGCCGGCCATGGCCGGGTCGAACCGGGGGCCCCCGACGACCAGCAGCGGGCCGCCGCCGGCGTAGGAGGCGCGGAACGCGGCTGAGAGCTCTCGCGCCCCGGCCAGATGAGCCTCCCGCTGGGTGACCACCTGGCTGACCAGGACCGCGTCGGCCCGCTCGGCCTGCGCCCGGGCGACCAGGTCAGCCACGTCCACCTGCGCACCGAGGTTGACCACCCGGATCTCCCGGTAGTACTCCAGGCCCTTCTCCCCCGCATGCCCCTTCACGTTGAGGATGGCGTCGATGCCCACCGTGTGCGCGTCGGTGCCGATGCAGGCGCCGAGCACGACCAGCTTGCGGCCCAGGCTGCTGCGCAGCCGCAGGTTGATCTCGGCCGGGGAGAGCACCGGGAACTCACGCGGGATGACGGTCACCGCGGACAGGTCCACCAGGTGCCCGGTGCGGCCGTACACGATGAAGTAGGTGAAGTCGGGGCCCATGCCCTTGGCATGCACCACCATGGCCGGGTCCAGGCCCATCTTGCCGGCCAGCTGGAGCGCCGCGCCTTCGGCCAGCGCGCGCTCGTCTTCATTCCCGAACGGGACCGGCAGGGTGAAGGAGACCTGCACCTGCCCGTCACCCGTGGTGTCCCCGTAGGGACGGATAACCGGCCCGGTCATGACTGTCCCTCCGGATCATGTGGCCCGCCCTCGGACAACTCGCTCGCGAGGTTGCTCGGCTGGCCCGGGGGGGCGCCCCCCCGCAGCCCCCCGGGCGGGCCGCTCTCGAGGAACTCACTCGCGGGGTTGTAGTAACCGGGAGCGCGCGGGATGACACCGGCCAGGCCGCGGCCGCCGTCGGCGGGGCGCCGGGTGACGCCGAACGTTCCGTCCGCGATCGCGTTCAGCAGCCCGTCCCGGCTGATCCGCCGGAGCAGGTCCACGGCCTCGCCGAGGACCTGCTGGGCGCGCTGCTCCACGAACCCGCCGGGCGGTGGCCGGAAGTTCTCGCCCAGCCGGGCGGCGGCGCGGGCCACGTAGCGGGCATTTTCCAGGGCCAGGTCGCGGTCGGACAGGAACGGGGTGTGGATGCCCTCGGTCATCATCCCGATCAGCAGGATGGACTGGTCCGTCATGACCCCGGCCAGGTTGAAGAACGCGTCCAGCAGGTAGCCGGCGAACACGTTGCCGGTCATGTGCTTGGTCGGCGGCATGTACTTCAGCGGCGCGTCCGGGAACAGCTCGCGGACCAGCTGGGCGTGGGCCAGCTCGAGGACGAACGAGTCGGGCACCTCCGGGTTGATCTCGAACGCGTGGCCCAGGCCCAGCTGCCCGTCGGCCAGCCCCGCTTCCTTGCCGAAGAACTCGTTCATCAGCTGGCTGACCACCACGGTGTGCGCGGCGTCCACCGCGTCGGCGGTGGTCAGGTAGTTGTCCTCGCCCGTGTTGATGATGATCCCGGCCCGGGCGTGGATCTGCCGGGCGAACCGCTGGTCGATGAACGTCCGCTGCGGGTTGATGTCCCGGAAGATGATCCCGTACATGCAGTCGTTCAGCATCATGTCCAGCCGCTCGAGTCCGGCCAGCGCGGCGATCTCTGGCATGCACAGCCCGGAGGCGTAGTTGGTCAGCCGCACGTACCGGCCCAGCTCCCGGGAGACGTCGTCCAGCGCGGCCCGCATCAGCCGGAAGTTCTCCTGGGTGGCGTAGGTCCCCGCGTAGCCCTCCCGGGTCGCCCCCTCCGGCACATAGTCCAGCAGGGACTGCCCGGTGGACCGGATCACCGCGACGATGTCCGCACCTTCCCGGGCCGCGGCCTGGGCCTGGGGAATGTCCTCGTAGATGTCGCCGGTGGCCACGATCAGGTAGATCCACGGCTTCGGCCGGCTCGGCGGTGGCCTTGATCATCGCGGACCGCTCGGCGCGCCGCTGGTCGATCAGCGTGAAGCCCTGGGTGAGCGCGGCCCGCGCCGCGGCCCGGGCGGCCGCGGCATCGGCGCCCTCCGGCAGCCGGAACTTCACCGTCCCGGACGCGGCGTCGGCGGCCAGCGCGCGCAGAGTGGGGTACCCGCCGCCGAGCAGCGCGTCCCACACCGGGAGGGCCACACCGTGCTCCAGCCCGGTGCTCTCACGGACGCTGTCGGCCAGCCGGTTGACCCACGGCATGCCGTCCGCGTCCGCGCCCTCCAGCCCGGCCAGCCGGAGCACCGCGCGTTCCACCGACACGGTCGTATGCCGGGTGGCCAGATCCACGATCGGCTGCCCGGCGACCCGGGCCAGTTCACGGGCCTCCGCCACCATCGCGGGGTCCAGCCGGAGCCTCGATTCCACCCGCAGAACCTCCTCTATCGGGCCCTCTCTGAGTGGGCTGTTGCTGACCGCACTGCCTCTGATCCCACTGTCCCTGACTGCACTGTCTCTGGCCTGGCTCTCACGACCGTGGCCGGCTCATCCGGGCTCGGTCAGCCGGGCCTCGAACAGCGCCCGGACCCCGGGCTCGGACCGGATGAGGTCCAGGGCGGTTTCCGCATGACCTGGCACATACCCGTTACCGATCAGCATGGTCACGTCGGCGGCCACGCCCTCGGCGCCCAGCGCGGCCGCGCTGAATGAGGTGGCCATCGAGAAGAAGATCACCGTGCCGCCTGGCGCGGTGGCCAGGACCGCGCCGCCCTCGCAGCCGGGCACGTCCACGCACACCACGGTCACGGCGGCCGGGCCGCCTGCCGACCGGACGGCGCCGGCCAGCGCTACCGGGTCGCGGGCGTCCGCGATCACCACGTGGTCCGCGAGGCCGGCCTGGCGGACCGCGGCCGCCTCGGCCTCGGCCGGGACCACCCCGATGATCGGGCCCGCGCCAGCCCGGCGGGCGGCCGCCGCGGACAGGGAGCCGCTCTTGCCGCCGGCGCCGAGGATGGCCACGACCGGGCCCGTCCCGCGGGCTGGCCCGCCGCTGTCCCGGTCAGAACGGGCCAGTTCGGCTCGCACCACCCGCTCGGTCAGGGCGGGCGCGCCACACACGTCCAGGACGGCGAGGGCGAGGGCGGGCGGCAGGTCCGCGGGCAGCACCGCGGCGATGGACCGGCCGAACAGGATCGCGTGCCCGGCGCACGGCACCTGCTCGGACTGGCCGTCCCAGCGAGCCAGCCCGTCGATCACGGCCAGCGGGGTCAGGCTGAGCGAGACCAGCGTGGCGATCCGGTCCCCGGCCGCCAGCCCGAGCGGGGACGCCGGGCCCGCCTCGTCCACCAGTCCGGTGAGCATCCCGCCGGACCCGGTGACCGGGTTCTGCATCTTCCCGCGCCCGGCGATGATGTCCAGCACGGCGCTCCGCATGGCGGCGGCCGAGCCGCCGGTGGATTCGCGGAGCTGCCGGTAGGAGGCCGCATCCAGGTTCAGCCGCTCGACCGCGACCCGGACCTCGTCCGGCCAGATCGCCGGGTCGGCGTCCAGCCGCCAGGCCGCCTGCGGCAGCACCCCGGCCGGTTCCAGCACCCGGTGCAGGCCGAGGGCCGACCCCGGCCCGCGCTCCATGCGGGGCGGATCCTGGATCAACGGATGCTCCATGGGTAACAGTAAGTCTTCCTGTGTGAGAGTCCTCCCACACTATCTTCTTCTGTTCTTAGTGCAGATGGAAGGCTATCCTTCAAGCAGGCACCGCTGAAAACGGGACGGATGAGAACGGGAAGGTGATCGGCCTTGGTCAGCCAGCCGTACGCGTACCGCCGGTCCGGGCTCACCGAGCCAGACTGGCGGCGGTTCCCGGGCTGGTCGCAAGTGACCACCGAGGAGTGGGAATCGGTGCAGTGGCAGCGTGCCCACTGCGTGAAGAACCTGCGCCAGCTGCGCGAGGCGGCCGGCCCGGGCCTGGAGGACTCGTTCCTCGCCGACCTGGAGCGCGACCAGCGGGAACGGGCCACCATGTCGATGCTGGTGCCGCCGCAGATGCTGAACACCATGGCCCCCGCGGTGGCCCCGGGCGAGCCGGGCTTCACCGCGGCCTTCTACGCCGACCCGGTGCGCCGGTACATGATCCCGGTCTTCAGCGACCGGCGGACCGACTGGCCCTCGCATCCCTACGCGTCGCGGGACTCGCTGCACGAGGCGGAGATGTGGGCGGTGGAGGGGCTCACCCACCGGTACCCGACCAAGGTGCTGGCCGAGGTGCTGCCCACCTGCCCGCAGTATTGCGGCCACTGCACCCGGATGGACCTGGTCGGCAACCCGACCGCGAGCACCGGCAAGCACAAGTTCGGGCTGCCGCCCGCGGACCGGCTGACGGCCATGCTCGACTACCTGCGGGCCACCCCCGGGGTACGCGATGTGGTCGTGTCCGGCGGCGACGTGGCCAACCTGCCCTGGCCGCGGCTGGAGAGCTTCGTCAGCGCGCTGCTCGACATCGACAACATCCGCGACATCCGGCTGGCCAGCAAGGCCCTGATGGGGCTGCCCCAGCACTGGCTCTCCGACCAGGTCCGGGCGGGTATGGAGCGGCTGGCGGCCAAGGCCCGGGAACGCGGGGCCAGCATCGCGATCCACACCCACGTGAACGCGGCGCAGTCGGTCACCCCGCTGGTGGCCCGGGCCACGCAGGCCATGCTGGACACCGGCATCCGTGACGTGCGCAACCAGGGCGTCCTGCTGCACGGGGTCAACGACAGCGCGGACGCGCTGCTCGACCTCTGCTTCGCGCTCCTCGATGAGGCGCACATCATGCCGTACTACTTCTACATGTGCGACATGATCCCCGGCAGCGAGCACTGGCGGGTGTCACTGGCCCAGGCCCAGGATCTCCAGCACCAGATCATGGGCTACCTGCCCGGGTTCGCGACGCCCCGGGTGGTCTGCGATGTGCCCTACGTCGGTAAGCGCTGGGTGCACCAGGTCTCCCGGTACGACACCGAGCTCGGCATCTCCTACTGGACGAAGAACTACCGGACCGCGGTCGAAGCCGCTGACCCCCTCGCGCTGAACCGCGAGTACCCCTATTACGACCCGATCCACCTGCTGCCCGAGCGGGGCCAGCAGTGGTGGCGCGACCGGACCCGGGAGGCAGCGGCCGAGTCGCCCGAGCCGGCCGCGGCGCGCTAAGACGGCGCTACCCCGCGGCGCCCACCCCGGGCGCACCGGGCTCGGCCGGGGAGAGCCGAAGCGGCAGCGCGGCGGACCCGCTGAGCTGTTGTTCAGCCGGCGGCGTGGCTTCCCGGCCAGGTCCAGCCGGCCGACCCGGCGGGCCAGCGCCTTCAGCAGCACCTCGCCCTCCAGCCTGGCCATGGCCGCGCCGATGCAGGCATGGATGCCGAAGCCGAACGCGACGTGGCCGTGGGCGCGGCGGCGCAGATCGAAGCGGTGGGATCGTCCCAGCGCCGCGGATCCTGGTTCGCGGCCGCGAGGAACAGCAGGACCTTCTCCCCCGCGCCGATCCGGACCCCGTCCACCGTTACCCAGGCGCATGACACTAGGCATGAGAGCGTCGCCTGCGGCGGGCGCGGTACCGGGCGATCTGTGCTGATAGCCGGGAGAGCTCGCCGTGGGAGCATTGGATGGCATGGAGGCTGGTGTGCACTTGCCGCAGACGGAGTTCGCTGGTGAGGGGTTGTCACTGCGGCGGCTCGCGGACACGGTTGACGCGGCGCGCGCGAACGGGTTCGCGGCGGTCTCGGTAAATGATCACTTCCTGTTCGGCGCGCCGTGGCTTGACGGGCTTACCGCTCTGGCTGCGGTGGCGGAGCGGTCGGGGCCGATGACGCTGGCAACCACGGTGTCGCTGGCAGCGCTCCGCGGGCCGGTGCCGCTGGCCAAGGCGGTGGCCACGCTGGACGTCTTGTCTGGTGGCCGGGTGGTCGCCGGTGTGGGGGCCGGCTCGTCGAGGAGCGACTATGACGCGTTCGGTGCCGGCTTTGAGTCCAGGTGGCAGCGTTTCGATGAAGCCGTGACCGTGCTGAGGGCCTTGCTGGGCGGGGCCGAGCCACCCGCCGGCGGCAGGCATTTCGCGGTCCCGGCGGCGCGGTTGCTGCCGGTGCCGCGGCCCGCCGGGGCGGTTCCGCTGTGGGTCGGGAGCTGGGGGTCGGCCGCCGGGCTGCGCCGCGTGGCGCGGCTGGGCGACGGGTGGCTGGCGTCGGCGTACAACATCACCCCGGCTGGCTTCGCCGCGGCCCGCGCGCTGCTGCGGGAGGAGCTGGCGGCGGCGGGCAGGCCGACTGGCGGCTTCCCGCACGCGCTGGTCACGATGTGGACGTGGATAACCGAGAATCGCGCCGAGGCCGACCGGGTCATTACCGATCGTCTGGCGCCGCTGCTCAAGCGTGATCCCGCGACGCTGCGCGGGAGGGTGTGCGTGGGGCCCGCCGGGATGTGCGCTGAGCTGCTGTCCGGATTCGCCGAGGCGGGGTGCGACCGGGTGCATTTCTGGCCGCTCGGCGCGGAGGGGCGCCAGGTTGACCTGATCGCGTCGAAGGTGCTGCCGGGCATCCGGCCATGACCGCGAGCTGAGGCGGCCCCGGGTCAGCCCTGCCGCTCCGGCCGGCGGACGGCGCCGCCGGACGTGATCGTGAGCTGCAGGGTGGCGATCATGGCGCGGGCCGCGGCCGGGCAGAACGGATCGCGCGGCCGCGCCGCCCAGATGCGGCGCACCGGCGCGAGACCGCGGATGGGCCGGACCTCGACGTGCGGCAAGGCGTGCGCGATGGCCAGGCCCGGGATGACCGCGACGCCCAGGCCGGCCGCCGCGAACGCCTGGACGGCCACGTTGTCGTCGGTAGTCAGGGCCACGCGCGGGTCGAACCCGGCGGCCCGGCAGGTGTGCCGGACGATACGGAACCAGGCGCTGGCCGGGCCGCCGCCGACCCAGGTCTGGTCGGCCAGGTCAGTGAGGGAGACGGCGTGGCCGCTGCGCGCCAGCCGGTGGCCCCGCGGGAGCACGACCTGGAAGGCGTCATCGAGCAAGTGAACGCGGTCGTGGTGGCGTGAGCTGACCTCGGGAAGTGCCGGGTGATCATAGATGATGGCCAGGTCGAGCTCGCCGTCTTCGAGCCTGGGCAGCAGGCGCTGCAGGTGATCATCGATTACGGTGAGCGACACGTCGGCGTGCTGCTGCTGGAACCGGACGAGCGCCGCGGGGACGAACGTGGCCAGCGCGGTCGGGAAGCTGCCGAAGCGTAGCCTGCCGTGTCGCCGGCCGGTTATCTCGCCGAGTTCCTGCTCGGCATTGTCGATCCGGGCGATCAGCGCGCGTGCGTGCCGCACTAGGGCGAATCCGGCGTCGGTCAGCTGGACCGGGCGCGTTCCGCGTTCGATCAGCGGCAGGTCCATCGCCCGTTCCAGGGTCGCGACGTGCTGGCTCACCGCCGACTGCGTCATCTGGAGCGCATCGGCGGCGCCGGAGAAGGAACCGCAGGCCGCGATGCTGTCCAGCACCTGGAGCCGCCGCACATGAGATATTAGTTCCACTAATGGATCTTAACAGGAATTCATTGCCTCTAATAGAGGCACGAGGCTAGCGTCAACCGCAGATCATGCAGCCCGACCAGCCAAGGAGAAAAATGCCGCTCATCAACGTCAAGCTCATCGAGGACGTGTTTACCCCCGAGCAGAAGCGCCGGATCGTCGAGGAACTCACCGACGCGATGGTCGCCATCGAAGGCGAGAGCATGCGCCAGGTCACCTGGGTCGTGGTCGAGGAAGTCCGCAGCGGTGACTGGGGAATCGCGGGCAAGCCACTAACCACCCGGGACGTCAGGGCCCTCGCCGCCGCACCCGCCTGACCGGGCAGCGTCCTCACACGAGGCTACGAAGCACGGGGCCGGCCAGATCCTTTCCGGCCGGGCCCGTGCTCGCGCCGCCCGCCAGAACGCTCCGGCAAATGCGTGCACCCGGCATCTTCAGCGGCATCGCGGCGCCTGGCGTTCAGGGGCATGACCGGCGCGGCTGGATGCGACCATGCTGGCCGATCTTGTCCGCCGGGGCGGGGGCCAATTCCGGGGCCGGCCGAAGTGGCCGTCAGAAACCACCGAACTGCTGAGGGAGTGTCGTGATGGATACCGCATCGCCGCCTGGCTCGCGCCGCTGGCTGATGCTGCCGGTGGTACTGCTGGCCATGTTCATGGCGGGCTTCGACATCTGGGTGGTGAACGTGGCTGCGCTGTCGCTGCAGCGCGACCTGCACGTGAGCGACGCGGCGCTGCAGCTGATCGTGGGCGGGTACGCGTTCATGTACGCCAGCGGCATGGTGACCGGCGGGCGGCTGGGCGACCTGCTGGGCTACCGGCGGCTGTTCATGATCGGCGTGGCCAGCTTCGCCGTCGCCTCCCTGCTGTGCGGCCTCGCCCAGTCCCCGGCCGAACTCGTCGGCGCCCGCCTGCTCCAGGGCCTCACCGGCGCCGCCATGGTGCCGCAAGTGCTGGCGCTGATCACGGCGACGTTCCCGGTGGCGGAGCGGAGCCGGGCGCTGGCCTGGTTCGGCGTCACCATGGGGCTGGCCTTCGTCTCGGGTCAGATCCTCGGCGGCCTGCTACTGCAGGCAAACGTACTCGGCCTGGGCTGGCGGGCCATCTTCCTGGTGAACGTGCCAGTGGGCGCGGCCACGCTGATCGCCGCGGCGATCGTGGTCCCGCACGCACGCAGTCACCGCCGGCCGCGGCTGGACCCACTCGGCGCGGCCGGCGTCTCGGGCTCGGTGGCCCTGGCGCTGGTGCCCCTGACGCTGGGCCACGACGAGAGCTGGCCCGCCTGGACGTGGATCTGCCTCACGGCCTGCCTGCCGGTATTCGCGCTCACGCTGGCCTGGGAGCGCCGGCTCACCCGCCGGGACGGCGAGCCGCTGCTCGACCTGCCGCTGTTCCCCGACCGGGGCTTCTCGGCCGGGGCCTTCCTGAACTTCGCGCTGCTGTTCTTCTTCGGCAGCTTCATGTTCGTGCTGACGCTGCTGCTCCAGGCCGGCCTGGGCCAGTCGCCGCTGCGCGCGGGCCTGGAGGCCGGGCCGCTGGCCCTCACCTTCACCACGATGTCGATCCTCGGGCCGCGGATGGCGGCCCGGTTCGGGCCGTGGTCAATCACCATCGGCGCGGGGCTGGACGTGCTCGGCACGATCGGCTTGGTGCTCACCGGCCTCCGTTACGGAAGCCACCTAACGGGCTGGGATCTTGCCCCGGCGACCGCGGTGATCGGCCTGGGCCAGGGCATGGCGCTGCCGTCACTGATCGGGACGGCGCTGGCCCGCGTACCGCCGGAGCGGGCCGGCGCGGCCGCCGGGATACTCACGACCACCCAGCAGTTCGGCGTGGCCAGCGGGGTCGCGATCATCGGGGCGGTGTTCTACGCCCGGCTGGGGCCGAGCCGGGCGAGTTCGGTCTCGGCCATGGTCCTGGCCATGGCCATCGACGCCATGGTCGTACTGGCCGCGGCCGCCCTGACCCTGCTGCTGCCAGGCCGGGCGCGCGCGCAGGGTCCGGCGGTCGCGGAGGAGCCGGCCGCGGAGCTCAGCGCCGGGGTGGCGCAGCAGGCAAAGTCAAGATCGTTCGTCAGTTTTGGTCGTTACAGCAACCAAAACTGACAAAGGATTTGTGGCAGGCCGGGATCAGGCGGGAGTGATCACCACCTTGAGGGCGGAGTTCTCGGCGGCGTTCTTGAGCACGTCGTACGCATCGTCCATCTGGGCGAAGGTGAAAGAGTGGGTGCCCATCTTCTTCGCCGGGGTTGCGGCCGCTGGCTATCATCTTCAGCAGGGTCGGGATGGGCACCACGTTGACCAGGCCCATGGTCGCGGTGACGTTCTGGATCCACATCTCCTGCATGGGCAGCGTGACCGGGATGCTGTGCACGCCGATGTTGGCGATGGTGCCGCCCGGCCGGACCAGCGACGCCGCGGTCAGCAGGATCCCGGGGTAGCCGACGGCCTCGATCGAGACGTCACGCCCACGCCGCCGGTCAGCTCCAGGACGTCGGCGGCGGTGTTGTCGCCGGGGTCAACGGCCCAGACCGGGACTCCGCCAGGTGTCATCCTCATCATGGCCACCGCACCGTGTTCCGTTCTGCCGGGCCGCCTGGCCCAGGAGGCCATGATGCACCGCGGGCGCGGGCAGGATCAACGCCCAGCCGGGACGTCCCCGGCCGCGGCCCGGGCGGCCAGTACGGCGGCCCGGCGTTCCCCGCCTACAGGCACCAGAACCGTGGCGGCCAGGGGGAACAGCGTGACGATCCCGAACGCGGCGGGGTACCCCACGGCGCCGATCACCGCGGCCAGGACCGGCGGCGTGACCGCCCCGAACGCGTTCTGGCCGGTGTTCTGGATGCCGAGCGCCCGTCCGGCCCACGACGGCCCGGCGTGCTCGGCCACCGCCGTGAAGGCCAGCCCGTTGGTGCTGGCCGAGATGATGATGGCGGCGAACAGCGCGGCAACCGCCCAGGGAGCGCGGACAGCGGCCCCGGCCGCCAGCACGGCGAGGATCAGCGCGGTGGCCACCGCGAGCACCCTCATGGGGCGCATCCGGCTGCCTACCCGGTCGGACCACACGCCCGCGCCGAGCCGGGAGAAGGCTCCGCACGCCTGGGCGATGGCGAGCAGCCGACCGGCCGTGACGGGCTCCAGCCCGTGCGCGTCCACCAGGAACACCAGGGCGAACGTGGCCACCGCGAACTGCGGGACGACGAGCAACGCGCTGGCCGCGTGAATCCGCCACAGCACCGTGCTGGCCGGATGCGGGCTCGCCGGATTCCGGCCAGCCGGATTCGGGCTGGTCCGGTTCGGGCCTCTGCGGCCGCGACCCCGCCGGTACGGCGAGCCGCCGCCCTGCGTCTGCCCGAGGGCCGGCGGCCGCACCGGATCCCGCACGGCCGCCACGACCAGGGCCGCGGCGGCCAGGCAGAACGTACCCAGGAACGTGAGCGCGGCGGGGCGGCCGTGCGCGCCGATCGAGGGCAGCGCTAGTGCGGCCACGGCCACGCCCAGCGGCTGTGCGCTCTGCCGGATGCCCATGGCCAGGCCCCGCTGGCGTGCGGGGAACCAGCCCAGGATGAGCCGCCCGCTCGCGGCGTAGACCGACGCCCCGGCGGCCCCCGCCACCGCCAGGCAGGCGCCGAGCGCGGCGGTCCCGTGCACGGTGGACGCGGCCAGCAGCACCGACCCGGCCAGCGCCAGGCCCACGCTGAGCACCAGCCGCTCCCCCCAGCGGTCGGCGGCCGCCCCCCAGGCCACCAGGGTGAGCAGCAGGCCGACGGTGGGACAGGCGACCAGGATGCCGGCCTGCTCCAGGGACAGGCCCTCCGCCCGGAAAGCGGGGATCAGGTAGGCCAGTCCGTACTGGAAGGTGCAGCCCGCGGTCATCGCGAACAGGCCCGCGGCCAGAGCCACCCAGCGCCGGCCGCCCGGATGAGCGTTACCGGACGGCCCGGCGGCGCCGGGGTGTGCTGACGAGCTCACATGCCGATCATAATGCGTCCAGCATATGAGACGACGTCAGCCGCCCAGGCTCGCTCCCGCTGTTATGGACCCGCGGAAGGTAGGTGCGGAATGAGACCCGTCTGCTGGGCCGAGGCGGGCTAGTCCCCTTGGGCGGCATGGGCCGCGGCCAGGCCCGTGAGGCCGTACCGGGCCACGTGCTCGGGGTCCGACGCGTCGATGGTCCGCTGCCCCTGCGCGGCGAGGCGCTCGTTGATCGCGTCCATATGGTCCCGGACCAGCTCCCGCTCGGCATCGGTGATCCGCCCCTTGTGCGGTTCGCCAGCGTGCTCCAGCGTGTCGTAGTTGATGCCGCGCGGCGCGGCCGCCTTGGCCCGCCGGGCCGCCCGGGCGGGCCGGGCCGTCAGCAGCAGCTCGCTCATCGGCTTGTCGGTGGCCAGCTCGTCGAACGCGGCCGCCTCCATGGCCACCCGGCGCGGCTCGTCCTCGCCCGGGAAGTAGAGGTCAACCACGGCCACCCGGAGCGCCCCCTTCTCGACCGCGGCGGCCTCGTCGGCCATCGCCTCGATCTCCACCGGGCTGTCGCCGAGCTCGGGGTGCTCGTGGATCACGATGCGGGCGAGCGTGTCGTCCCTGGTGATCAGCTCGCCGCTGAGGTCGCTGAACCTGACCGTCTTCTGGCCCACTGGGGTTGCCTCCTGCACATCGGTAGAACTGCGGATGAGGTCTCAGGATCAAGCATGACAGAATGATCAAACGTAAGTTCGATAGACGCGCCAAGATTCGCAGAATTATCGAACCAAGTAGCGACTCGCCCGGTGGCAGGCGCTAGGCGGTGTCGGTAGCGCGCCCGGCCGGACTGGACTCCGCCGGGCTCGCCGATTGCGCCGGACCGGGCTCCGCTGAGCCCGGCTCCGCCGGGCCGGGCTGGCCCGCGCCGGGCTCGCCCGTGCCGCCGGCTGGCCCGGCACTGCCCGCGTCCTCGCTATCCGGCCGCCGGGCCGGCAATTCCTCAGCTGGCCGGCCACGCCGCTGCGAGTAGGCGAACCAGAGGATGCCAGCGACGGTCAGCACGCTGGCCACGTACATGTTCAGCCGCAGCCCGAGGAAGTGCTCGGACGGGTCGACCCGGAGCGCCTCCTCGACAATGCGGAAGGCTGAGTAACCCGCGACATACAGCGCGAACAGGCCCGGCGGCCTGATGTTCCGGTGATGCCCCAGCCAGACCAGGACCGCGGCCCAGAGCAGGTCGAAAAGGAACTCGTAGAGGAAGGTCGGGTGGAACGTCGCGTACTGCGTGTACCCGGCGGGCCGGAACGACTGCGAGATATGCAGGGCCCAGGGCAGGGTGGTCGGGCCGCCGAAGAGTTCCTGGTTGAAGTAGTTGCCCACCCGCCCGACGGCCTGCGCCACCAGCAGCGCCGGGGCCACGGCGTTCATGAACAGCGTGACACTGGCCCCGGACCGGCGGACCCGCCAGGCTCCCACGACCGCGGCCAGCGCGATGCCACCCCAGATGCCCAGCCCGCCGTCCCAGACGGCGAAGACCCCGTACCAGTGATGCGGGATGTACTTCGGGGTGGTCAGGTCGAAGTAGATCCGGCCCCCGACGATGCCGGCCGGGACGGCCCACAGCGCGACATCCCCGACCAGCCCGGCGTCGCCGCCCGCCGCCTTCCAGCGGCGCTGGGTGATGAGGATCGCCAGGATGATCCCGATCACGTACATCAGCCCGTAGAAATGAATGTAGGCCGGGCCGACGTGAAACCCGTTCACTGGCGGGCTCGGGATGTAGAAACGCAACGCCATGCGCCCGAGCGTACCGCGACGGCACGGGGCCACCATCCGGCTGGCGATTACGGACGTGCAGTCCGCGGGGAGCGCCACGCGGCCCAGGTGGCGGGCGCGGACCCGGCCGCTCAGCCCGCCTGGGCCAGCTGCGCCGCCGGGTCCGCGGCATAGGCAACTATCCAGTGCGGCCGGACCCGGTAGCCCACCACGTCTCCCCAGCTCAGCGGGGAACTGCCGTAATGCTGCGTGAGATGGTCCAGGATGCCGGGCCACTGCGGGTCCGGCGGCGCCGTGACGGGATTCAGCTCCTCCACCCGGCCGTGGGTGAACACGCCCAGATCGTCACCGCGCAGGTGGGCCAGGCTGACCGAGGGACGCGCCGCGAAGTGCCTCGCCTTGGCCGAGGAACGGGCGGTGGTGAAGACCCAGCACCCGTGCAGGAAGTGACCGTCCGCGCCGCTGACCCGTGGCTCGCCGGCCGCGGTCACGCTGCTGACAGCCAGCGTGCACATGCCCGCGATGACCCGGACCAGCTCGGCGGCGGTCAGGGTCCGTCCCGGCCGGACGATGGACCTCAGGTGCCCGGTGGCCTGCGCCAGCGAGGTGTCCAGCAGGGCCTGGAGTCCGGTGAGTTCCGCGTCGCTCTCCCGCATGCTCCTAGCCTGCCCCAACCGGTTACGGTTGAGCGCGTGGCTACCGGAACCGAGCATGTCAATCCCCAGATTCTCGACTATGTCATCGCGCACTCCACTCCCCCGGATGCGGTCCTGGACGGGCTGAGGAAGGAGACGGCCCGGCGGTTCCCCGACTGGACGGTCCTCCAGATCGGTCCCGAACAGGGCGCATTCATGACGCTGCTGAGCCAGCTCATCGCGCCCCGCCGGGCCGTCGAGGTCGGCACGTTCACCGGGTACTCCTCGATCTGCCTGGCCCGCGGCCTGGCCCCGGGCGGGAGCCTGCTGTGCTGCGACGTCAACGCGGACTGGACCTCCCTGGCCCGCGAGTACTGGCAGAAGGCGGGCCTGGCCGACCGGATCGAGCTCCGGCTCGGGCCGGGCGCCGACACGCTCCGGTCGCTGCCCGCGGACGCGTCGCTGGACCTCGCGTTCATCGACGCGGACAAGACCGGCTACGCCGTCTACTGGGACGAGATCGTGCCGCGCACCCGCGCGGGCGGGATAATCCTGGTGGACAACACATTCCTGCACGGCCGGATCTTCGACGACGATCCCGACCCGGACGCCCGGGCGATCAGTGACTTCAACGAGCACGCACTGGCCGACGACCGGGTGGAGCTCGCGATGCTCTCGGTGGGTGACGGCCTCACCGTCGCCCGCAAGAAGTAGCGTCCCGCCGTCTGGCCCGGCAAAGCTATGGTCACAGGATCCGTATAGGGTCACAGCTTGAGGGGCCGGTGAGCCACAATGGCGGCTCGGCCGGCCTGGCCGGGCACTGTCGTCAGGAAGATCAAAGTCTGATGGGCGCCTCAAACGACCCGGTGTACCTTCGCGTGCTGGAGGATCTCCGCGACCAGATCCGGGGCGGGGCGCTCGCGCCCGGCGCCCGGGTCCCGTCACGCAACGGGATCATCGCCCGGTACGGCGTCGGGGAGACCGCGGCTAAGCACGCCCTGCAGGTCCTGGCGGCCGAGGGGCTCATCGAGGCCCGGGCCGGGTCGGGATCCTACGTCCGCAGGCTGCCCGTGGCCGCGCCCCTGGAGCATGACCGGGTGCACTTCCCCGGCTCGCCGTTCGGGCTGGACGGCGCGCCTCTGGAGGCGGACGACCGGGCCGATACGGGGTCCGCCGGGCATGCTCCCCGGCTGTCCTGGGAGTACCAGTCCGAGCGCGTGCCCGCGCCGGCCCACGTGGCCCGGCGGCTCCGGCTCCCCGACGGCGACCAGCTGGTGACCCGCACCAGGTACCTGATGAGCGCGGACGGCTCTCCGGTGCAGCTGGCCACGAGCTACGAGCCGGCCGCCACCACCGCCCAGACCCCGGTGCCCTTCCCGGAACAGGGCACGTTCGCGGGCCGGGGGGTGACGGAGCGCATGCAGTCGATCGGCATCGGCGTGGACCAGGTCGTAGAGGAGATCTCGGTCCGGCCGGCTCTCTCGGCCGAGGCCGCCGTGCTGGGCATCCCGGCCGGCTCCCCGGTGCTGCTCATCGAGCGGTCGCACCGAGCGGATGAGCGGACCGTGGAGACCGGGGAGATCGTCATCGCGGCCGACCGCTTCCGGCTCCGGTACCGCTTCCCGGTCACGGTGCAGGCCGACCCGGCGCCGCCCGCCGCTCCCCCGGATGGCGCCCACCCGGCCGGCGACGGCCAGCCCGCCGCAGCCGCACCGGGCGGCGCGGGGATGCGCGCATGATCCGGGCCGCCAGTCCGGCCGACATCCCGGCCATCCACCGGCTCATCCGCGACCTGGCCGAGTACGAGAAGGCGCTGGCCGAGGTGACTGCGACCGAGGAGGACCTGCGCCGCGCCCTGCTGGGCGACCAGCCCGCCGTGTTCGCCCACGTGGCTGACCACGAGGGGGAGGTCGTGGGCTTCGCGCTGTGGTTCCTGAGCTTCTCCACCTGGACCGGCCAGCACGGCATCTACCTCGAGGATCTCTATGTGCGGCCGGACCAGCGCCGGTCCGGTCTGGGCCGGGCCCTGCTGGCCGAGCTGGCCCGGATCTGCGTGGCCCGCGGCTATCCCCGGCTGGAGTGGTCGGTCCTGGACTGGAACACCCCGGCCCGGACCTTCTACATCTCGCTCGGCGCGGTGGAAAAGGATGACTGGACGGTGAACCGGCTCGCCGGCCCCGCCCTGCGCGCCCTGGCTGACCCCGCTGGTCCTGGCGGGCAGCGGAGCTAGCGCCCAGCCGGGCGGGCCGCCGGTAAACCGAACCGCCCGGCCCGGCGTCCATGGCCCCGTCACGGGACGTGAGCATGATCGGTGCCTCCCAGTCCGGCGCCCGGCCGCCGCACCCTGTCGCCGCACCCGGCCGCCGCACCCGGTGGCCCTCCGGGCGGCTCAGGATCCAGTGATTGCCTGTTATCACATATATCAGCTAGGGTGACTGGCAGGCCGGCGCTGACGGCTTCACGTGCGGTCGAGAATGACCGGTGTCCGGGACAGAGGAACGAGACGTGCGCATCTATAACGTCGCGGGGCGGCTCACGCTGGGCGTGGGACCAGAGGGCGGGGTTGACGTCGAGACGGCCAGCGGCGGCCGGTTCCCGGCTGCCGTCCAGCCGGTCTACGAGTTGTGGGACGCCTTTTCCGGCTGGGCCCGGGCCTACGACGGGCCGGCGGCTTTCGAGATCGAACGGGATCGGCTGGGGCCGCCCGTTCCGCGCCCGCCACAAGTGTTCGGGATCGGGCTCAACTACCGCGATCATGCTGAGGAGGCTGGGCTGGCGCTGCCGGAACGGCCCATGGTGTTCACGAAGTTCCCGGCCGCTGTCACCGGTCCGCACGGTGCGATCGCACGGCCGGCCGGGTCGGTCGATTTCGAGGCTGAGCTCGTCGCTGTCATCGGTCGCCGGGCCGAGGGGGTGCGCGCCGAGCGGGCCTGGGACTACATTGCCGGCCTGACCGCGGGCCAGGATCTGTCCGAACGCGAGTTGCAGACCGCCGGCCCGCCGCCGCAGCAGTTCAGCATGGGCAAGTCGTTCACGGGCTTCGCACCGATCGGCCCGGCGCTCGTGACGGCCGACGAGTTCCCCGATCCCGGCGATATCGCGCTCGGCTGCCTGGTGAACGGCCAGAAGATGCAGCATGGCCGCACCGGCGACATGATCTTCCCGATCCCTCAGCTGGTGGAGTTCCTCTCGGGGGTGCTGCCACTGCTGCCGGGTGATCTGATCTTCACTGGTACGCCGAGCGGTATCGGCTGGGCCCGCAAGCCGCCGCTCCTGCTGCAGATCGGCGACGAGCTGGTGACCTGGGCCGACGGCATCGGGGAGATGCGCCACCATTTCGTCGCCCCGTTCATTCACCCCTCAAGGAGATAGCCATGGCGAAGGAGCGCGGCACTATCGAGTTCGCGGTGGGCGGGCAGACGATCTCGGCCCTGACAGCCGGCCCGCCGTCGTCTCCGGGCAGGCCGCTCATCGCCGCCCTGCACGGCGGGACCTACAACGCGCGGTATTTCGATGTCGCAGGCTCGCGTCACGGATCGTTCATGGATCTCGCCGCCGGCCTGGGCTATTCCGTGCTGAGCTTCGACCGGCCCGGCTACGGCGCCAGTCCGGCGCTCGAGCCGGACGACAACACGTTTGACCGGCACGCTCAGCTGCTGGCCGCGGCGATCGCGCAGGCGGCCGCGGGCTGTGCCGCCGACGGAGTCGTCCTCGTCGGTCACTCCATCGGCGGCATGATCGCCGCAATGATCGCCGCGGCCGACACCGACTTCCGCCTGCTCGGGGCGTCGGTCACCGGCATGGGTGCCGTCATCCGGGCCGGCGGCCCGGCCCAGGCACTCGCGTCACTTCCGCCGGATGCGACGGTTGACCTGCCGTATGACCAGCGGGATCAGGTGATGTTCGGGCCGGAGATCACCCGCACCGCGGAGGGAATCGAGCATGCGCACGCGTCGTACGCACCGGTTCCGGTCCGCGAGCTGATCCAGGCGCCGAACTGGCCGGACGAGCACCTGCCAGGTGTCGCGCCGCGCATCCGCGTCCCGGTTCACAACGAGCTCGCCGAGTTCGATGCGCTGTGGGACAGCACGCCGGCGAATGTCGAGCAGTTCGCCAAGTTGCTGACCGCCGCCCCGTTCGTGGAAGCGAGCATCGCCCGCTCCACCGGGCACAGCATCGACCACCACATCCTGGGGCATGCCCTGCACCTGCGCCAGCTCGCCTTCGTCGGGGAGTGCGAGCTGTGGGGACGGCAGAGCGCGGCCAGCTGATGTCGTCCGGCGCGCCGGGCGTGGCGGCCGGGCTGCCCGCGTTGACGCAGGTCATCGTGGCGGGCGGCGGTCCGGTCGGCCTGGCCGCCGCCATCGAGCTGGGCGGCCGGGGCATCCGGTGCCTGGTCATTGAGCCGCGCACGACGGTGTCCCACGCGCGCCCCCGCTGCAAGACGATCAACGTGCGGTCGATGGAGCATCTGCGCCGGTGGGGCATTGCTGACCGGCTGCGCGAGCTTGCGCCCTTGACGCCCTCGTGGTCGCAGGACGTCGTGTTCTGCACATCGCTCGCCGGGCGGGAACTGTCGCGGTTCACCGGGGTACTGGGCCTGGTGCACGACGGCGACCGCTTCCCGGAACTCGGCCAGCAGGCACCGCAGTACGTCCTGGAGGAACTACTGCGGGAGGTGGTGCGTGAGCTCCCCGGGTGCACGCTGGCGACCGGAGCCAGGGTCGTGGACGTCGAGCAGGATCCCGGCGGGGTCCGGGTCACCGTCGCCACCGGGGCCGGTCAGCGCACGGTGGTCGCGGGCTCCTACCTGATCGGATGCGATGGTCCGCGCAGCACAGTCCGGGAGGGCATCGGTGCCGCGTACATCGGCGATCACGCTCTCCGGCCGAACTTCGGGATGGTCTTCCGGGCGCCCGGCTTGTGGGACCACGTCCGGCACGGCCCCGCCGTCCACTACTGGATCATCAATCCCGACGCGCCCGCGCTGGTGGGCCCGCTCGATCCGGCGGATACCTGGTGGATCATCGCGTTCGGCGTCGATCACGACACCAGCGAACGCGAGGCCGGGCGGATCATCGACGCGGCGGCCGGGGTGCCAGCCGGCGCGACCGTGCTGTCCACCGATCCCTGGACAGCGCGAATGCAGATCGCCGACCGGATGCGCCGGGGCCGGGTCTTCCTGGCCGGGGACGCGGCTCACCTGAACCCGCCGTTCGGTGGGCATGGGCTCAACACCGGACTCGGTGACGCGGTGGACCTGGGCTGGAAGATCGCCGCCACGCTGGACGGCTGGGCGGGACCCGGGCTGCTGGACAGTTATGAGATCGAGCGCCGGCCGATTCAGGAGCGGGTGATCCGCGAGGCCACCGTGAACATGGGAGTGACCTCACCCGAACTGGTCGCTGCCGGCCTCGAGGGGGACGGCGCGGCGGGAGAGGCGGCCCGGCGCGCTGCGGGCGCCCGGATCCAGGCGACCAAGCGGGCTGAGTTCCACTCTCTCGACCTGATCCTGGATGTCCGGGTCGCGCCGTCGCCGGTCATCGCCGGCGGCGACACCGCGACGGGCAAGCCGGCCGCCGCGGATGCGGGCGCGCCGGCCGCGGGAGCGCTGCTTCCGCACGTGTGGCTCGGCAGCGGCAGGTCGCTGTATGACGAGCTGGGTGAGGGTTTCACGCTCCTGACCACGCGGCGCGGTCTCCCGGCTGATGCGATCACGGCCGCGGCGCGCGCCAGCGGCGTGCCACTGAAGGTGCTTGATCTCGGCGATCGGGCGCTGCCCGGGCCGGCGCTCGTTCTCGTCCGCCCGGATAACTACGTGGCGTGGACCGGCGACCACGAGCCGGACTCCGCCGGCGACCTCGTCGACAGGGTCCGGGGAGCGTCAGCCGACCGGAGTGAGTGAGCCGCGGTTGGGGCCGAGAGCGAGCAGCGCGGTCTGCTCGTTGCGGGTCAGGTGCTGCAGCAGCGCGCCCGACGCGATCTCCGGGTCCCGCTGACGGAACGCCTCGACCAGTTCCTGGTGATGCTGCTTGCGCCGGTCGTGCTCGTGCGGATCCGGATCGAGCATGCCCCAGCCGATCCGGACGTAGCGTTCCGAGGCCCGCCACAATGTGGTGAGAATCCGGATGTCCCAGCCGGTCGCGGCCGGCGCCAGCAACGCGAGATGGAAGGTGTGATGAGAGTCGTAGATCTCGTTCATCGTCCGGTGCTCGTCACCGAACTCCGCGGCCTCCCGGTGCAGCCGATCCAGCTCGGCATCGGGGAGCAGCCGGCACGACCGCTGCGCGATCTCCGGCTCCAGCCGGCGACGCAGCCGGTAGATGCCCTGCAGCTCATCCAGATCGAGTGGCGCCACTACGGCGCTCCGGCCGGGCCGCATCTGCACCAGGCCCTGATTCTCCAGGCTCCGCAGTGCCTCGCGTACCGGAATGATGCTCACCCGGAGCATCTCAGCGAGCTCGCGCAGCGAAAACTCACGACCCGGCTCCAGCGCTCCCGACAGGATGGACCGGCGCAGTTCGGTCATGACCTGGTCAGCAACGGACCGCGATTCGATGGGGCGGACAACCGTATCCGCAGTCGATTCCACCAGTCGCCTCGCTCTCCATCTGCCCACGAACCGAAATCAATATACCGGCGCCAGTATTTCGTATGCATGACGCCGCAGTGGGGGCCAGCTCGCCGCCATCGTGATATATGATAACAGCTCTTTCCCTGGAGCTGGCGATGCAACTGCCGCAGTCCGGAACCACGACCGGACCGCGCTGCTGCACCAAGTGGAACGCCGGGTGCTGTGGCTGTCCACCGCGATTGCCGACCAGGCGAACCAGGCGTGGCCCAATCCGACCAGGCTGAAGGTCGGTGGGCACCAGGCGTCCAGCGCGTCCATGGCGACGATCATGACCGCGCTCTGGTTTTAGTTCCTGACCCCGGCCGACCGCGTGTCGGTCAAGCCGCACGCCTCGCCTGGCCTGCATGCCCGCAACTACCTGCTCAGCGACCTCGACGAGAAATACCTGACGACCCGGCGGTCCTTCGGTGGCCTGCAGAGCTATCCGAGCCGGTCCAAGGATCCCGATCCGGTTGGCTACTCGACCGGCTCGGTCGGCATCGGGGCGCGCGGCGCACCGCCTGGCCCTCGGCGGCGGACGTCATCTGCGTGACCAGCCCGGGCCTGGTGTTCGAGGCGGCGTAGGCCCGGGCCGGACACGGGAGCGGCGGCAGCTGGATCGTCGATGCCGTGTTCCCGGCGGACCGGGCGGCCCCGCTGGTCACAGTGCTCGACGGCCGCCCGCACACGCTGGCGTTCCTCGCCGGGATTCCGCGCGTGCGGGCTAGCCATCTCGGCGTGTCGCGTTTCGGCCAGTCCGGCGGTCTCGGGCAGGTGTACGCCCGCCACGGCATCAGCGCCGACAGCACCGTGAGCGCCGGTCTCGACGTGCGGGTCCGGTAGCCCCCAGCATTGCTGTTATCACATATATCGAGTAGCCTCGGCGCAGGCCACGACCGGGAGGTAACCGTGACATCGCAAGCGGAGCGCACGCGCGAGGAGCTCATCGCCAGCAACCTCGCCGCCGTTGAGGTGCACTTCCACAATGAGACCCCGGAGACCATCGACAAGGCGGTCTCGGTCTATACCGACGACATCGTCTGGGAGGTGCCGGCCCGCGGCCTGGTCCACCGCAACGTCGCGGACGTCAAGGCCGAATATCTCAAAATTTTCGGGTCGATGAACATCCACAAGATCACCAACCTGTACCGGTTCGCGACCGAGGAATGGGTGTTCGACGACAGCATCTTCGAATGGACCATCACCGGGGACGGCTTCGCCAACTGCCCGTTCCCGCCCGGGACGACCGTGAGCGTGCGCCTGCTGCACGCGTTCCAGTGCCGGGACGGCAAGATCTGCCGGGAGAACGGGTACGAGATCTGGCGCGACATCAACGACACCGCCCGGGTACGCGACGACATCCCGGCCACCGCCACGGTCGAGGTCTTCGGCTGAGCATGGACGAGTGCCTGCTGTGCACCATGGAGGGCGCTGACGCGACCTCTGTCGTGTTCCGCGACCCGCTCTGGGCGGCCGAGGTCGTGCCCGGCTACGACGTTCCCGGCTGGTTCATCCTGCGGGCGCGCCGGCACGCCGAGCGGATCACCGGACTCGACGACGAGGAGCTGTCGTCATACGGCCGCCGGGCGCGAGATCTCGTGGCCGCCGTCACCGACGTCACCGGAGCGCCAGCAACCTACCAGCTGGTTTTCGGCGAGAACTACCCGCATTTCCATGCCCTCATCGCGGCCCGGGGCCACGATGTCCCGCCCGGCCTGCGCGCCGGCAACATCCTCAAGCTCCGTGCCGACCGCGCCGACCTGGCGGCAGCCGGGAAACTCGTTCCCGCGGTGCGCTCGGCTTACGCCCGGCACACGGGGAGACCGGATCCCGCCCTGTAGCACCGCACCTGCGAGGGTCATTGTGAGCGCCGCAACAGCTATTACGAACGTCCGTGTTTTTGACGGAGAGCGGCTGGGCGAGCCAGCCACCCTCGTGATCGAGGACGCCATGATCTCGGCCGGCATGCCGGCGGACGTTGCACCTGATGCCGACGTTGCCGACGGCGGCGGGGGCACCTTGCTCCCGGGGCTGATCGACACGCACGTGCATGTGGGCACGGTGTCACAGCTCGAGGTGCTGGCTTCGTGGGGCGTCACCACCGTGCTCGACATGGGCAACAAGGATCTCGCCAACCTCGCGACGCTGAAGAAGGGCCACGGCCATCCGACCCTGAAGAGCGCGGGCAATCCGGCGAGTGCGCCGAATTCCGTGTTCGTCCGGAAGATGGGATTCGCCGTCTCGACTACCGTCACCGGGCCCGATGATGCGGCGCGATTCGTGGCCGAGCGGGTGGCCGAGGGCTCGGACTACATCAAGATCCTGGTCGAGGACCCCAAGATCCCCGGCACCAGGGCGCTGGGCGCGGAGACGGTTGCGGCGCTGGTCGATGGGGCACACAAAGCCGGGCTGACGGCGGTCGCTCATGTGGTGAGCGCCGACACGATGATGACGGCGGTGCGCGCGGGGGCGGACGTCGTCACCCACACGGCCCTGACCAGTGACCTGGGCCCGGATATCGAGGCGCTGCTCGCCGGGCGACGGGTCGTCATCATCCCGACCCTGACGATGATGCAGGGCGTGGTTCACGCCATCGGCGGGAAGTTCGCCATGCGGGTGCTGGCACCGTTCGTGCCAGCAGTCCGGCTGAACTACCGGCACGCGAAGTCAACTGTTGCCACGTTTCACCGGGCCGGGGCAGTGATCCTGGCTGGCACCGACTCCAACGACGACCTCGCGGCTCCGTGCCAGGTCGCGCACGGCGAGTCGCTGCACGAGGAGCTGGAGCGCCTGGTGGATGCCGGGCTGACACCGGCCGAGGCACTGCGCGGGGCGACGTCCCTCGCGGCGGCCACCTTCGGCCTGACGGACCGGGGCGTCATCGCGCCGGGACATCGTGCGGACCTCGTGCTGGTCGAGGGCGACCCCACCCGGGACATTTCCGCTACCCGGAACATCCGCGGCGTGTGGATCGGTGGCTGCCGGGTGAGGTAGCCCCGCCATGGCCCGGACGCTGAGCCCTTCTGGGTGAGCCACGCCGTTGAGACCACGAGCCGAATGGACCGACATGATCCTGGTCACTGCCGCCCATGGCAATCAGGGCAAGCTGCTGGTCCCGAAGCTGCTCGCGGCCGGGCAGCGGGTCCGGGCCTGCGTCCGGACGCACGCTTCTGCCGGGCACCTGCGTGCCCTGGGCGTGCATGAGGTCGTAGTAGGCGACATCAGCGAGCCGGCGGTGCTGGCCCGGGCCATCCGGGGCGCGGAGAAGGTGTACCACGTCGGGCCGACCGTCCACCCACGCGAACGCTCCATGGGTCTGGCCGTGGTTGACGCGGCCCGGGCCGAGGGTGTGACCCATCTGGTGCTCAGCTCGGTGCTGCATGCGATCACGACGGATCTGGTGCAGCACGAGATCAAGCGCGATATCGAGGAGCACTTGCTCTCATCGGGCTTGGAGTTCACGATCCTTCAGCCGGCGAATTACATGCTGCCCCTGAAGCTCCGGCCCGTATTCGAGCAGGGCGTCTTTGAGTTGTCATGGTCGCTTGAGCGCCGTCAGTCACTGGTGGATCTGGGTGACGTGACCGATGTGGCGTGCATGACGCTGACCGACAGCGAGCGTCATGCCGGTGCCACCTACGAACTGGTGGCACCCGGCCGCTACACGGCACACGAGCTGGGCGACATCATCTCGCGCGTGCTGGGCCGGCCGGTCGAAGTCCGGGAGATCGATGCCGACACCTACCTCAGGGCCTGGGTCGGCGATGCGGATCCGCAGCAGGTCACGCACCAGATCAGCGTCTTGCGTGCGATCAGCGCGCGCTACAGCAGCCACGACTTCATCGGCAACCCCAACGTGCTCACGTGGCTGCTCGGACGCCCGCCGACGACCTTCGAGACCTACGTGCGCCACCAGCGCGATGCCTTCCTGCGGAAGGCAGAGCGGTGAAGCTCAGCGGCAACACGGTCCTGATCACCGGCGGGGGCTCCGGCATCGGGCGCGGCCTGGCCGAGGAACTGCACCAACGGGGCAACCGGGTCATCATCGCCGGCCGGCGGCCCTCGATCCTGGGCCAGGTCACGGCGGCTAACCCCGGCATGCAGGCCGTGGAGCTGGATGTGGCCGATGCGGTCAGCATCGCGAGCGTCGTGCCCCGGGTGATCGCGGAGCATCCAGACCTGAATGTCGTTATCAACAACGCCGGGATCATGTTCGGTGATAACCCCAGCGAGCCGCTCGATGACCAGTTGCTGACGTCCATCGTCGCCACCAACCTGCTCGGGCCCGTGCGGCTGAACTCCGCGCTCATCACTCATCTGCGCCAGCAGCCTTCGGCGACCATCATCAACGTCTCGTCGATGCTCGGCTATGCGCCGCTGGCCTCATCGACTCTCTACTCGGCGACCAAGGCCGCACTGCACTCCTACACGCTGTCCTTGCGCCACCGCCTGCGGGATTCGCCGGTGACCGTCCTCGAGATCGCGCCGCCGTACACGCGGACGGCGCTGATGGACATCAACCTGACCGATCCCCGCGCGATGCCCCTGGCGGACTACCTGGCCGAGACGATGGAGATCCTGGCCACCGACGAGGTGGAGGTGTACGTGGAGCGCGCCCGGGTGCGACGCGATGCACAGCGGCCGGACGAGGTGGGAGTGACCGCACGGTTCAACGACCTGATGAACGGCGCGTAACCACACGTCCCGGTCCCGCTGCGAGTCAGGCGCCCGCCACCAGAGCCTGGACCGGGCAGGTCACCGGGGAGGTGCGGCGCGCTGCTCGGCGATGGAGTTGCCGCCGTCTACGACCAGGCACTGCCCGGTTACGTAGGACGCGCCCGGGGTGGCCAGCCAGGCGACAGCGGCGGCAACCTCGCCGGGCGAGGCACTGCGGCCGATGGGCGTGCTCAGCCCTTCCTCGTGTTCCTGCGGGGTTTGCGACCCGGTCGCGATCCAGCCCGGGGCCACAGCGTTGACGGTGATGCCCTGCCCGGCGGCATCGATCGCGGCCGCCCGGGTGAGGCCGACCATGCCGGCCTTGGCCGCAGCGTAGGCGGCGTCCGCGCGCATCGCCATCACTGGCCCGGTCACGCTGGCCACCATGATGACCCGCCCCCAGCCGCGGTCAGTCATGGCGGGCAGGGCCGCCTTGGTGACCAGGAAAGCCGTGGTCAGGTTGCGGGCGAGCGATGCCTGCCACAACGGGAGGCTCATGGAACCCACCGTTCCCTCGTCGACGACCGGGTTAGTCGTGGAGATCATGCCGGCGTTGTTGACCAGAATGTCCAGCCGCCCCCACCGCCGGAGCGTGGCCGACACAAGCCGTGACGCCATGTCCTCCTCGGTGAGGTCCCCCGCCACCCCAGCCGCGTCGAAGCCCGCCTTGCGCAGTTCGCTGGCCCTTTCCCCGATCCGGGCACTGGTGGCGCTGATCATGACGGCGGCACCGAGTTCAGCGAGAAGCCTGGCGGTAGCGAAACCGATGCCGTCGGGGCTGCCCGCCCCGGTGACCACCGCGACATGGCCGGAGAGGTCGAACGCGGCCGGGATGGGCATTCCCCGATCTTAAAGCCCGGGCCGGCCTGGATCGCGGGATAGCCTTCGGGCCTATGGAGAATCGTCCTGACCCCCTGGTAAGCACGCCACCTGCCTTCGACGTGGAGGCAGCCCGGCGGATCCTCCAGGACCATTTCGGCCTGAAGGCGTCCCTCAGTCCTCTCTCGGCCGAGCGGGACCAGAACTTCCGGGCCGACGGGGCGGACGGGCGGCGCTTCCTGTTCAAGATCTCTAATCCCGCAGATGGCCGGCCGATCGTGGACATGCAGACCGCTGCTCTGCGTCACATCGAGCGGGTGGATCCGGGCCTGCCGGTGATGCGCACTCTGCCGAGCCCGGCGGGGGAACCCTGGGTCGAGGTTCCGGGGACCGACAGCCGGGCTTATCTGGCGCGGTTGTTCACTTTCCTCCCCGGGCAGGAGACGCCGGCATCGGCGCTCACCACCCAGGCAATCTGGTCGTTCGGGCAGGTCACTGCCCGGCTGGGGCGGGCGCTGCGGGGGTTTTTCCATCCTGCGGCCGACTACGAGATCCTGTGGGACCTCACGCACGCGCCCAGGCTCCGGCCACTGCTCAGCCATCTCACCGACAGCACGCGCAAGGCTCAGGTGGAGCGGGTCCTGGACCGGTTCGAGGCCCGGGTCGCTCCCGTATTGCCCGGGCTGCGCGGCCAGGTGATCCATGGCGACCTGAGCCTGGGCAACGTGCTGCTCGGCGATGATCTGCGGGTCAGCGGGATCGTGGATTTCGGGGACATGACGCATGCCGCCCTGGTCTGTGACCTGGCCGTCGCCATCGCCGATGTGCTGCACGGCCGCGATGACGCGGTCGAGGCGGCCGAGGCGATGATCGGCGGCTACGCCTCGGTGACGCCGCTGGAGGATGAGGAGTCCGGGCTGCTCGCGGATCTGGTGGCGGCCAGGCTGGCCACCGAGATCGCGGTTACCGCCTGGCGCCGTCCGCTCTACCCGGGCAACTCCGCCTATGGTGCGGGCGGTGAGCCCGGGGCCTGTGCCTTCCTGGACAGTATCGAGGCCATGGGGATGGACGCTGTCGCGGGACGTTTCCGCGAAGCCTGCCGGGGCCTGCCCTACCGGCGGTCGGCCACCAGCAATCTCCTGGAGCGCCGCCGGCGCGCGCTGCCCCGGTCACCGTTGTTCTACGAGCACCCGGTACACCTCGTCCGCGGCGAGGGGGCCTGGCTGTTCGACCCCGAGGACCGGCGGTATCTCGACTGCTACAACAACGTGCCCGTTGTCGGCCACAGCCATCCCCGGGTGGTGCGGGCGGTGGCGGAACAGCAGCGGCTTCTGGCAACCCACAGCCGGTATCTGCACGAGGCGATCGTCGAGCTCGCCGAACGGCTCACAGCTACCCTGCCTCCCGGGCTGGACGCCGTCCTCATGGTGAACTCCGGCAGCGAGGCCAACGACCTCGCCTGGCGGGTCGCCCGGGCTGCCACCGGCCGGGCCGGCGCGATCGTTTCCGGCTGCGCCTATCACGGGCTGACCGAAGCCACCCACGCCCTCTCCCCCGAGGTGTGGGCCAGGGGCGAGCACCCGGCCCACGTCGCCACGGTCCCCGCGCCCGATGGGTACCGCGGCGCCTACCGGCGGGGAGAGGAGGGGTGGGCCGGGCGGTACGCCGCCCATATCGACGGCGCGGCCCGCGACCTCGGCGGCCGCGGCCTGGCCGCCATGTACATTGACCCGGCCTTTACCGCCGACGGCGTCCTGGCCCCGCCCGCCAGCTACCTGAGGGACGCTGCCCAGCGGGTGCAGACGCTGGGGGGCCTGCTGGTAGCCGACGAGGTACAAGCCGGTCACGGCCGGTCTGGGAACAGCCTGTGGAGCTTCACGGCCTCCGGGATCGAGCCCGACATCGTGGTGATGGGGAAGCCGATGGGCAACGGCTTCCCGGTCGCTGCCCTGGTGGCCCGGTCCGAGGTGCTGGGGGCGGTTGCGGAGGAGACCGAATTGTTCAGCACGTTCGGTGGCAACCCGGTAGCTTGCGCCGCCGCGCTCGCAGTGCTTGCCGTCATCGAGGAGGAGAACCTGGTCACAAGCGCGGCTGAGGTCGGTTCCTACCTCCGGGAAGGCCTGGCGAAACTCGCTGACTGCCACGCTCTCATCGGGGATGTGCGGGGCGAGGGCCTGCTGCTCGGCGTCGAGCTCGTCGAAGACCGTGAGACGCTGGCGCCCGCGGCAGATCAGGCCCGCGCGGTGGCCGAGGCGATGCGCGAACGGGGGGTCCTGCTCGGCGCGACCGGGCCGGCCGGGAACGTGCTGAAGATCCGGCCCCCGCTCGTCTTCCAGCGCGAGCACGCCGACCTTCTGCTGCAAACCCTCGACGGCGTCCTCGCCTCTACCGGGCGCTGAACCCGGCGTCGCCGCCACGGCCGGCGCTCATTTCATCTGGTCGAGGATCTGCCGTACCAGGTCCATCGGGGTGTGCGGGTGCAGGAAGGCGAACCTGGCGACGGTCTCGCCCTCCCACGCCGACGGCGGGATGAAGGCCACCTGGTCGTGTAGCAGGCCGTCGGCCCACCGCGCATACTGCGGCGCGGCCCAGCCGCGGCGGCGGAAGAGAACGACGCCGAGCTCAGGCTCGCGGATCAGCTCCAGGTAGCCACGGTTCCTGATCTCCGCGGCGGTCTGCCGGGCCAGGGCGATCGCCGTCTCGATGGCGGCGCTGTACGCGCTGACCCCGTGCACGGACAGCGAGAACCACAGCGGCAGGCCCCGTGCCCGCCGGGTCAGGTGGTAGGCGTAGTCGGCTGGATTCCATTCCGCCGGGTCGTCGTGGATCACGTCGAGGTAGCCTGCATCCTGCCTGTGCACCGACCGGGCGGCCGCCGGGTCGCGGTACAGGAGCGCCGCGCAGTCGAAGGGCGAGAACAGCCACTTGTGCGGGTTGACGACGAAAGAATCGGCGTGCTCGATCCCGTCATAGGCGCGCCGGACGCTCGGCGCGAACAGCCCCGCACCCCCGTACGCGCCGTTGACGTGGAACCACAGGCCGTGCTCGCGGGCGACGGCGGCGGCGCCGGCCAGGTCATCGATGATGCCCGCGTTGGTCGTCCCGGCGGTGGCCACCACCACGGCCAGCGAGGACGGGTCACGGTCGGCCTCGATCGCCGCGCGGAGCGCCGCGCCGGTGAGCCGGTGATCGCCGGTGGGCACCGTCAGCGGATCCATCTCCAGGATCCGCAGCGTGCTGACGATCGAGGAGTGGGCGTCGGTGCTGACCGCGGCCCGGAACCGGCGGCCCCGCCCCGCATCCCCGGCCTTCCGCTTGGCCATCTCACGCGCGACGAGCAGGGCGGACAGGTTCCCCGCGGAGCCTCCGGAGACGAAGCACCCGCCCGCGGAGTCAGGCAGCCCGGCGCGGCCGGCGATGAGGCGCAGCACAAGATTCTCCGCGTGGATCGCGCCGGCCGCCTCCAGCCAGGAGATGCCCTGGATGGAGGCGCACGAGATGAGCATGTCGAACAGGAGCGAGGCCTTGGTCGGCGCGGCCGGGATGAAGCCAAGGAACCGCGGGCTGTCCGCGGAGAGCACGGCCGGGGCGATCACCGAGGAGTACACGCCCAGCACCTGGTCCGGGTTGTGCGGCTCGTCACCAAGCAGGCCGCGCAGCGCGGCATCGAGTTCGGCCGGGTCGCGTGAGCCCTCATCCAGCGGGACTGGGTCCAGCCGCAGCCGGTTCTCCGCGTACGCCAGCACCGACCGGATCATCTGCTCGGTCGTGGGATCCACGCTATGCATGGGCGAAACGTAGAACGCGGGATGCGGCGCCGCAAGCGCACGGGAGACAGCGGCGGGCGCTCAGGGCCGGCCGTCAGGCGGGCACTGGGACTGGCAAGTTCCTGGCGTGCCTGATTCCCGCGGCTGCCCACGTGCTCGCCGGTTGAACCGCCGTGGCGCGGGGCTAGTCGCAGGGCACGTGATTCGCCCCCTGGCTGGACACCGGCAGTCCCGCCATCAGGGGATGGCGCGGCGGCCCGGGCCAGCTCTGCACCCGGCAGAGCCGCGACCAGCCAGCACCAAGAAGAGGCTGGCGGGGGACAACCAGAAGGTTTGAGCTGGATCCGGCGTGGAAGATGGAAAGCCACCGGACAAAGGAGCCGCAAATGGGTGCGATCAAGAAGGCTAAGAGTAAGGCCAAGTCGGCCAAGGGCAAGACCAAGAAAGATGCCCACAAGGTTACGCACAAGGGCAAAAAGGCCAAGAGTGCCGCGAAGCATTGACCAGGCTCTCGATCTAGGCCGTCGGTCAGGGTGACCGCTGTACCGGCTACAGAAGTTGAAAGGCTTGGGTCTGGGACTGTCCTGATCATGGACGGCGCGCCTGCGTGATCCCGAACGGCAGATGATCTATGCCGGGATGTATGAGATACCCGGATAGTGGCGGCCTGTCCGCTCAGGGACGGGTTCGCCGGGAGATAGTGCGGCTTGAAGCCGCGAGAATGTTTGAGCAGGATGTCAGCCCGGTGGAGGCGGCGCGGCGGTTGCGGGTCAGCACGAAGTCTGCGCATCAGTGGCGGCGGCGCTGGCGGTCCGGGGGCGGAGCCGCGCTGACGTCACGCGGGCCGGGCGGGGCGGTGTGCCGCCTGTCGCCAGCGTAGCTGGCGAAGCTGCGCGCGGCGCTGGACGGCCGCCCGGTGGCCTGGGGCTGGAGCGAGGACCAGCGGTGGACCCTGGCCCGGGTCACGATGCTGATCGGCCGGTTCTTCCACGTCCGGTACACGCTGCGCGGCACCTCGTACTTACCGCACCGCCTCGGGTTCACCCCGCAGGTCCCGGTGCACCGGGCTGTGGAGCGCGACGAGGACGCGATCACGGCGTGGCGGCCGGTGACCTGGGCGAAGGTGCGAGGCTAGCGGCGGTGACCGGGGCGTGGATCTGCTTTGAGGACGAGGCCGGCCAGAGCCTGCGCCCGCCGAAAGCCCGCACCTGGGCCCGCCGCGGACACACGCCCGTGGTCCGGGTGTCCGGCAAGGGATCGGGGCGGGTGTCGGTGGCGGGCCTGGTGTGCCTGCGGCCTGGCGCGCGCAGCTGCCTGCTCTACCGGATGCGCCTGCACCACGGCCGTAAAGGCGAGCGCCGCTCGATGTCCGAAGCCGACTACGCCGCCTGGGCAACCTCGCCGCCCGTGACGTGGACCAGCTCGCCGCCATCGTCAGGAGCCGGCTCAAGACCATCCAGTACCGGCCCGCCCTCATCGACAGCTTCCTCGCCCAGACCGGACTCACCCTGGAACCCGAACCGCCCTAGACAACAGACCCTGACCTTCAACCTCTGTAACAACGGCACGGCCGGTGGGGCACGCCCCACGCCACCGGCGTTCTACGACGGTGACCAGCTTGTGCCGTTCCAGTGCATGATCAGCGTGCGGGGCTGGCCGGCCGGGGTGGAGTAAAACCCGACCGCCCAGGCGCTGGTGGCCGAGGTGGCGGTCACGCCCAGGAAACTAGGGCGCCCGGGCGGGGTGGGCCTGAACACCCGGGACCAGGCGGCGCCGTTCCAATGCAAGATCAGGTCCCCGTGGCCGGTTGAAGCGAAATCTGCCCCCACCGCCCAGGCGCTGGCCGGTGAGGTGGCGCTCACGCTGAACAGCGGGCCCACGGTGGAACTCGGGCTGGGGCTGGCCACCCGGGACCAGGCCGTGCCGTTCCAGCGCAAGATCAGCACGTGCTCACGGGCCGGGGAGATGTAGGTGCCCTCGACCGCCCAGGCGCTGGCCGGTGAGGTGGCGCTCACGCCCAGGCGGCCTGCGCTGCCGCTGGGGCCGGGGCTGGCCACCCGGGACCAGGCCGTGCCGTTCCAGTGCACGATCAGTGTGCGGGCGCCGGCTGGCGTGGAGTGAACCCGACCGCCCAGGCGCTGGTGGCCGAGGTGGCGCTCACGCCCAGCAGGGCGGAGCGGAGCCCGGGCGGGGGCTGGACATCCGGGATCAGGCGGTGCCGTTCCAGTGCAAGATCAGCGTGCCGCCGCGGCCGCCCGGGGGGGCGTTAACCCCGACCGCCCAGGCATCGGTGGCCGAGGTGGCGCTCACCCCGTGCAGGACGCCGGGGAACGTGGAACCGGACGGGCGGTAGGGGGATGAGAAGCAACCCCCTACCGCGAGGACTCCCGTCGCCAGCGTGGCCACGAGGCTGGTACGCAGGACCAGGATCACAGCGCCAGTATGACCAAGAACACCTCGCCGGATCCGGCGCGGCTGCCCGCCCACGCCCCTGACCTCAACCCGTCGAGCGCGCCTGGGCGAACATGAACAACGGCCTGGGCAACCTCGCCGCCACCGACATCGACCAGCTCACTGCCATCGTCAGGAACCGGCTCAAGCGCATCCAGTACCGGCCCGCGCTCATCGACGGATTCCTCGCCCAGACCGGACTCACCCTCGAACCCGCATGCTGCCGGTAGGGATAGAACCTCCTCCGCGACCCCCCGCAACCGGCGTGATGCCGCCGGGTCATCAAGGGAGAGCATTATGAGCGTGTACAGGGTGACCGAAATCATCGGTACAAGCGGCACTTCATGGGAAGAGGCGGCCGAGGCAATCAGGCTGCGGCCGGAGCAATTCGGGATCTTCGGGTGGCTGAGGTCGTCAAGCAGGACATTCACCTGGACGAGGCTGGCGCGATAACTTACCGCACCAAGCTTCAGCTCTCGTTCAAGTACGACCACGAGCACTGATTCCGGCTCGCCGGCCCGCGCGCTGGCGCCGCCGTTCGGTTCGGTGGCGGACAGCGGCTGCGCCGGGCGGCGCAGCTCATAACTCTTCTGGCGTCGCCGGGACTGCCGACACGCTGGTGACCGGTTCGGGCGCAGCGTGAGTAAATCCTGAATCGAACGGATCGGTGTCTGTACTGCCGCCGGCTTCCGGAGATCACTTGCTGGTACAGCTCGGCGTATCGCGTCGCCATCACGGCGGGCGTGAATCTGCGGGCGGCTTGCTCTCGGCATTCTCGCGGGTCGATCCGCCCTGCTGTCTGAACGAACGCCGCCAGGTCGTCTGGCGACGTGGCCAGCCACCCGGTTCGCCCGTGCTCAACGAGTTCCGGCAGGCACCCGCGGGCCAGCCCGACCGCCGGAGTGCCCAGCGCCAGTGTCTCGACCACCGCCGTTCCCCCGGGTTCTTCCCACTGCAGCGGAAACAGGGAGACCCGGGCGGACGCCACCAGCGTGTTCCGCTCCTGACCTGACACGGTCCCGATCCAGCGCACCCGGACGCCGTCTACCAGAGGCCGCACCTCGTCCTCCCAGTAGCGGACGTCCGGGTTGACGGCTGCGGCATCGCTTGCCGCCGCCAGCTCCGCGGGCTGCCGGTAAGGCCCGACCGGGCCGGCGAGGATCAGGTCGAAACCGCACTCATGGGCCACGCGGGCGGCCAGATGCTGGCCCTTGCCCGGAGTGATCCGGCCCATCACGACGCCATGGCCCGTCTTCTGTACCGCTGGTCGCCGGTGCGCGTCTACGGCGAGCGGCGTGGCCAGGTGGACGTGTCCGAGCGAGTGCCGGCGCAGGGCCTCCGGGGCACGGTGCAGCTGCGACGCGGAGACGCCGTTGACCCGTACCCGGGGCCCGGCATCGAGACCGGAGTAGAAGTCGGCGTGCTTGCGCAGGTCCCAGTGCAGGGTGTGCAGCACCGGAGGGGCGGCAGGGGCCAGCACCGCGGCCGACAGCACCGACAGTCCCACGACCTCCACATGGTCATGCACCAGGTCGATGTCGTCCCGGTCGCGCAGCGCGCGCACCACGGCGTTCAGGTGCGCGTGGGCCACCCCCGACACCTGGTTGTACGGGCGCTGCAGCGCTTGAAACTGGCCGTCCGGGAACGGCGTCAGGCGCTCGTCCGCGGCCAGGGTGCTCCGGGCCACCGTGGCCAGCACCGCGCGGATCCCCAGGCTACGCAGTTCCGGGACGAGAGCGGCGATCACATTCTCAATACCGCCGTATCCGTCGGGCGGGACTGGGAGCCACGGGCCGGCGTTCATCAGCACCGTGGTCATCGAGCGGCCGTCCGGGGTGCTGCCCGCGGGAGCCCTGCGTCGAGCAGCGGCGGTCGCTCGTCGATGCCGACGTCGGCGATGACGATCTCGCGGCCCAGGTTGGGCAGCGCCTGGTCTCCCCCGCGCCGGAACTGGGTCAGCACGCCCGGTAGCGGGACACTGTCGTCTGCTCTCCCCTGCCGCACGAGCCGCGACCAGACGGTGAGCTGGATCTGGGCGGCCATCCGGCCGAGCGCCTCGGTGTTCTGGTTGCGGTGAACGCGCTCCCCCAGGTCCACCTGGGCGAGCCCATCAAGGCCGGCCAGATCGAGCAGGTCCACCAGCATGGCGATCTCGACGCCGTAGCCCGACACGAACGGCACCTGCTCCAGGACCTCCCGGCGGCCTGCGGCTTCCCCGGCCAGCGGCTGCACGAAGCCGGCAAGTTCGGGCCAGAAGAGGTTGAGCAGGGGCCGGGCGACGAGTTCCGTGACGCGGCCGCCGCCGTCCGGCTCGGAGTATCCTCCGGACATCAGCGGGCGATGGTAGAAACCTTTGACGAAGGCGATGGACGGGTCGGTCAGCAGCGGTCCCAGGAGCCCGCTGACGAAGCGCGGGTCGAAGGGGTTGACGTCGGCATCGACGAACGCGACGATGTCACCTGACGCCGTGGCCAGCCCGGCCCACATCGCGCCGCCCTTGCCGTGCATCGGCGGCAGGACCGCGGTGACGTCGTCCTGGGACACGACGGACGCGCCGGCGGCCCGGGCTTCGGCCGCGGTCCCGTCCACGGATCGCGAGTCGACCACGATGATCTCGTCCACCAGGGGAACCGACTGGACCAGGCCGGCCCGGATCGCTCTCACGATGGTCCCGACGGTGGCTGCCTCGTTCCGGGCGGGGATGACGACGCTCACCGTGGCCTGCCCCTTGGTCTGCAGCAGCCGGTCTGGCGGCCAGCTCAGCGCGTTGCTGGACCGGCACGTCGCCCACGCCTCGACGATTGGTGACATGCCTGTGTGGCGCATGATGATCCTTCCGGCCAGCTCGCCGCTTAGCCGGCGATCTGGGTCATCGCACTTCCCGTGAAGCCAGGGGCATAACGTCCCGGAAATAGAGCAGTGTGCATACGGAGAGAAAGCGGGGCCCAATGGACATCTGCCGGGTGGGGCTGATCGGCGCCGGGAACGTGGCCCGCCGTCACGCGCAGGTGCTCAGCAGCTTCCCGGATGTGCACCTCGCCGGAATCACCGACGTGATCCCGGAGGCGGCGACCGGGCTGGCCAGCGACGTGGGCTGCCGTTCATTCCCGAGCGCCGCCGAGATGCTGTCGGCCGGCCTGGACGCGGCGTACGTCTGCGTGCCGCCGTTCGCGCACGGGGCACCTGAGACCGCGATCCTGTCGGCGGGAGTGTCGCTCTTCGTCGAAAAGCCACTCGGGCTGACGGCAGAAACGGCCGAGCGAGTGGACGCCCAGGCCGCCGCGGCGGGGGTGCTGACCGCCGTAGGTCACCACTGGCGTTACCTGGAGGTGGTGGAACGCGCCCAGCGCGTGCTCCACGGGCGGCCCGTGCGGCTGGTCGCCGGCACGTGGCTGGACAAGGTTCCGCCGGTTGGATGGTGGCCGGTCCGGGAGCAATCGGGCGGCCCGGTGGTCGAGCAGGCTGCGCACGTGCTGGATCTCGCCCGGCTCTTCGCCGGTGAGGTGGATGAGGTCGTAGCGATGGGGGACGGACGGCCGCCACCCAGTGTGCCGGGCGCCGACGTTGACGGCGCTACCAGCGCGGTGCTGCGGTTCCGCGGCGGTGCTGTGGGCACGCTGAGCACCACGTGCCTGCTCGGCTGGAAACAGCGCGCCGGCCTGGAAGTGGTCGCTGATGGGCTGTGGCTGTCGGTGGGCGAGGACGGGCTGGTGATCCGGGAAGGCGGCGCGGATCCGGTCCAGGACGTCCTGGCCGCGGATCCCGCAGCCGCCCGGGTCGCGGTGGACCGGGCCTTCATCGACGCAGTGCGCGGCATCGGGGATGACGTGCGGGTGCCGTACTCCGAGGCGCTGCGGACGCACCGGCTGGCGTGCGCGCTGGCCGCATCGGCGGCCACGGGCCAGCTCGTGCGACTGGCGGGCGGCCCGGCGGCCGGGGTGGCTGGTACCGGCAGTGCAGCGGGCACCCGGGACGGCCGATGACTGAAGCCCGGGCCGCCGGAGCCGGCGCCACCGCCCCGGCGAGCAGGCCGATCGCACCATTGTGGTGGAGGGCCCCGGCCGGGTCACGGTGCGCGAGGAGCCGCGCACACCGGTGCTAGCGGGCGCGTTCCGGGTAACGACGCGGTTCAGCGGGATCTCGGCCGGCACCGAATTGAGCTACGTGAAGGGCACGAACCCGTTCTTGGCCGAGCGCTGGGACGCGGGCCTCGGCCTCTTCATGCCTGGCGATCCGGACGCCGGCTATCCGATCACGCGGCTGGGATACATGGAGGTGGGCACGGTCTCGGAGTCCCGGACGCCCGTGGTCGGGGTGGGTGACACCGTGGCGATGACCTACGGTCACCGCACCGGGTATGTCGGCGACCCAATCGCAGACCGGGTGATCCCGCTGCCAGCGGATCTGGATCCCCTGCTCGGCATCTACGTCGCGCACATGGGGCCAATCTGTGCCAACGGGCTGCTGCACGCTGCCGCGGACGGGCACGGGCCCGGCGTGCGCTCGCTCGGCGACGGCGTGCGCGGCAGGCGGGTCGTGGTGATCGGCGCCGGGGTGGTGGCCCTGCTGACGGCTTTGCTGAGCCGCCGGCACGGCGCCGCTTCCGTGGTCCTGCTCGACCCAACTCCGCAGCGCCGCGCCTTGGCGCACGCCCTGGGCCTGGAGTCGCTTGATCCGAAAGGACCGGGGGACGTGGCCGCTATCCTGAAGACTCGATGGCGGCACGCCCCGGGCGACCGGGGGGCGGACGTGGTGTTCCAGTGCCGCGGGCAGGCCGCCGCCCTGCACCTGGCGCTGCGGGTAGCCCGCCCGCAGGCAACCGTCATCGATCTGGCCTTCTATCAGGAGGGAGCTGCCGAGCTGAGGCTCGGTGCGGAGTTCCACCACAACGGGCTGGGGATACGGTGCGCCCAGATCGGCCGGGTGCCGCGGGGCCTGGCCCCGGCCTGGGACCGCGAGCGGCTCTCCGCTGAGACCATCGACCTCCTGCGGGCGGAGGGCGCGGCGATCCGGGAGCATCTGGTGACGGCCGTGGTCCCCTTCGCGGACGCACCCGCACTCCTCACGGACCTGGCCGCGCGGCGCCGGCACGAACTGCAGGCCGTCCTCACCTTCGACCGGGCCTAGCCATCCCACAGCCCGGACCCGGCGGTCAGCCGCCGGCCGCGACGGCCTGGTCCGCCTGCTTCATGTCCGCCGCGAGCTGGTCGGCGGCCATGTCGGTCGCCTTGGAGATCAGCTTGCTGGCCGCCTTGATGTTGGCTGTCACCTGCTCGGCCAGGTTGGCCTCGTAGACCACGATGAGCCCGGCTGTGCCCGCGTCGAGCGTCTCGCCCAGCTCCTTGAGGTCGGACCGGCTCATGCCGCCGCTGGCGTGGCCGGTCACGGCCCCGATCGCGGCGCCACCGCCCGCGCCGAGCGCGAGCGCGCCCAGGATGCCGACCGGCGGGAACAGGGCCGCGGCGACACCAGCGGCCAGGCCCCAGCCGAGTCCCACGGCGGCGCCGTGCCGGGTCGGCTGCTCGTGCTTCTTGACGATGCTGACCTTGCCCGCGTCGTCCTTGGCGATGACGGCGGCGTCGAAGTCATGCGACGTCTTCACCGCGTAGTACAGCGCCTTGACGGCCTCGTAGTCTTCGACGGCGTCGGCCGGCTCGTCATAGGCCGCTGCCAGCACATACAGGGTGTCCGGATGCGCCATGAATGCCTCCTTGATCTTTCCCGGACGGTATGCCGCAGGCCGCGGTGCGTCACCCCGCGGGAGTGAGATCAGAACCGGAGCACCAGGGGCTCCGGCCGAGGCTCAGGGAAGGGGACGGGGGGGGTGGGCGGGGGTCCCGGAGACACAAAGCAAACCCACCCCCTTGCCGCCGGGCCGCTCAAGATGTCAGGATCACAGCCGTATGCAATGGTTTGCAGACAAGCCGGCCGCCGCGAGGCGCGTGCGGAGGCAGCCGCGCGGGCAGGCCGTTTGAGAAAGGCAGGGCCGAGGATGACCTACGACGCCGACATCGTGGTGGCGGGAGCCGGGCACAACAGCCTGCTGACCGCGTGCTACCTGGCCAAGGCCGGCTACCGGTGCCTGGTCCTGGACGCCCGGCCCATTCCCGGCGGCGGGGCCGCCACCGAAGAACTGCTGCTGCCCGGGTTCGGCATCGACACCTGCGCCACCGGCCACACGATGATCCGGGTCAACCCCGCGCTGAGCCAGGATGAGCTCGGCCTGACCGCCCACTACGGCCTGCGGTACGCGGAGCCCGACCCGGTGGAGCACGTCGCGTTCCCGGACGGCGAGCAGTTCACCATGTGGCTGGACCGGGACCAGACGGCCGAGGAGGTGGCCCGGTTCTCCAAGGCCGACGCGGCCGCCTACCTCCGCCTGCTCGACGAGTACGACCAGGTCAAGCACATCTTCAGCCAGGCCCAGTTCACCCCGGTGGGGTTCGGGCCGTCGCTGGAGCAGAGGCTCGCCGATCATCCCCAGGGGAAGATCTGGGCCCGGCGGCGGCAGCTGTCCGCGGTGCAGGTGGTGCGGCACGAGTTCGAGAGCCGGCACATCCAGGCGTTCTTGCTGTGGATGGCGTTCCAGGTCTTCCAGCCCGCCGACGAGCCCGGCTCCGGGGTGCTGCCCTACGCCCAGACGTTCGGCCGCCAGCAGCGCAGCTGGTCCATCCCGATCGGGGGGTCTGGGCAGCTGACCGCCGCGCTCACCGGCTACCTGGCCGACCACGGCGGCACCGTGATCTGCGATCAGCGGGTAACCCGGCTGCTGCTGGAGGACGGCCGCTGCGCCGGGGTGGAGACCGAGGACGGCACGCGGTACCGGGCCGGCACCGCGGTGGTTTCCACGATCCACGTCAAGCACCTGCGGGACATGGCCCCGGCGGACTCCTGGCCCGAGGAATTCCACTACGGGATCGACACCTACGACGTGGGCGTGCCCGGGTTCGCCACGTACTACGCCACGACCGCGCCGCCGGAATTCCTGACCCCGGACGGCCCGCGGACCGCCGTGTCGGCGGGCCTGGCAGGCTGGCCCGAGGACGTCATCCAGATGGGCGCCGACCTGCGCGCCGGGCGGTTCATGCCCGAGCCGGCGTGGCTGCTGGTGGCTACCCCCACCCTGGTGGATCCGGGCCGTGCGCCGTCCGGCCAGCACACCGTGAAACTGCTCAGCCCGCAGGTCTACGAGCTGCCGGAGGATGCGGGCGGCTGGGAGACGGTCAAGCACGAGCACTCCCGCCGGACGCTGGAGCGGCTGCGCCGGGTCGCGCCGGGCTTCACCGACGACGTGATCCTGGCCAGCCTGGTCAAGTCCCCCGCCGACATCGAGGAACTCAACCCGCACATGATCCACGGCGCATTCCACGGCGGCAACCGCGGCCCGGCCTTCAGCGGGGCGCTGCGCCCGGCCCCGGGGTGGGCCTCGCACCGGATGCCGATCCCGGGGCTCTACCAGACCGGCGGGACCACGCACCCCGGCGGGTCCATCACCGGGGCCCCCGGCCGGAACGCCGCGGTGGTGCTGCTGCAGGATCTCGGCCACGACCCGGCCGCGATCATGAGTGCCCCGTCAGGCGACGGTCGGGCGGTGACCGTTGCTGGTGACCCGGCGTGAGGGCCCGGTCCCGGGCAGCAGCCCCACCGCGTCCAGGTCGGCCTCGAGCTCGTTCAGCTCGGCCCGGGTGTGCGGGAGCAGCGGCGGCCGGACTGGCCCGCCGGACATCCCGACCAGGCCGGCCCACGCCTTGATGGAGGCGATGGTGTCGAACCGCCGGGTCTTGCCGTGCAGCCACTTCGCCGCCAGCGCCCGCACCGGGTCGAGGGTCGCCGCCAGCTGGGCCGCGGCGGTGACATCACCGCTGAGCGCGAGCGCGGTGTAGTCGCGCATCGGCCGCCACTGGGGCGTCTGGTACAGGTAGGGCGCGGCCGAGGACATGAAGACCCGCTGGCCGTGATCGCGGATGTTCTCCAGCCAGGTGCCCTCGTTGGGCTCGCAGACCAGGATCTGGCCGCCGACCCGGTCCAGTACCTCCAGGTAGCGGGCGTGGTCGCGGCCGACCTTGATCCCGCAGATGTTCTCGATCGCGGCCAGCCGCTCGATCAGCTCCAGCGACAGGGACACGCCCGAGAAGGCCGTATCGAACAGCCAGACACCGATGTCCACGCCCGCGCAGACGGTCTCGAACCACTGGTACAGGCCCTCATCCGAGGCGGGCGGGTAGTAGGGGTTGATCAGCACCGCGAAGTCGGCTCCGGCCTTCTGCGCGTGCCGGGTCAGCTCCAGGGCCTGGCGCGCCGACGTGTGGCCGGTATGCGCGATCACCGGGCACCTGCCCCGCGTGCTGTCCACCGTGATCTCGACCAGGCGACGCCGCTCGCTTCCGGCCAGCGACCAGAACTCGCCCATCACCCCGCCGCAGAAGATGCCGTCGACCCCCAGGCTGCCGGTCAGCCGGTCCAGGTCGCGGCGCAGCGCGTCAGCGTCCAGCGCCCCGCTGCTGTCGAACGGCGTGGTGGTCGCGGCCCACAGCCCGGAGAAGGTCTCGCGGGCCGCCTGCTTGGCCTCGGCCTTGGTGTAGTCCATGCCTGTCCTCCGGGTGGGTTCTGAGGCCGGCGCGAAGCGGACGGGCTTGACCGTACCTGAAGACCTGCAGCCCGTCGAGGTGCCTGTCCCGCCGGGCTTTCCCGCACCCGGCTCACGCCCGGGCTCAGTCACGGGCCAGGCCCAGCAGGCGCCCGGCGTTCCCGCCCAGGATGAGATCTTCGCCGGCGCCCAGCCCCAGCGCGCGCACCTCGTCGACGGGATGGTCAGTGCCCATGTCGAAGGGCCGGTCCGAGCCGAGCAGCACCTGCCCCGGGCCGGCGTACTGGACCAGGTCGGCCAGCAGGCCCGCGTCGTGGGTGACCGTGTCGTAGTGGAACCGGCGCAGCGACTGGTCGGGGCCCTGGCGGAGGCGCGCCGCGGCCTCGGCCCGGATGCCGTGGGCGCGGCGCAGCCGCCCGCGCAGCACCGGCAGCGCGCCGCCGCCGTGCGCGAGCAGGATCCGCAGCCCCGGGAATCGCTCCAGCACCCCCGCCACGGCGATGTGCGCCGCGGTGATCGCGGTCTCCAGCGGGTTGCCGACCGAGTTCCACAGGTAGTAGCCGTCCAGGGCCGGGATCCCGAAGCCCCGGGTGGAGGGGTGGATGAACACCAGCGCACCGGACTCCGCGGCCGCCTCCCAGAACGGCAGGAGGAAGTCGTCGCCGAGGTAGCGGCCGCCCACGCTGGACGGGATCTCCACGCCGTGCAGGCCCGGCACGGTCATCAGGTCCGCCAGTTCCTTCCCGGCCAGGCCCGGGTCCTGCACCGGGACCGCCCCCAGCGCGCTGAGCCGCCCCGGGTGAGCAGCCACCAGCCGGGCCAGCGCCTCGTTCTGCACCTGGCAGACCAGCCGGGCCTCGTCCGGCCCGGCGTCCACCGGGACCAGGTTGATCCACGGGGACAGCAGCAGGTGGTCAATCCCGGTGGTGGCGGCGTCGCCGAGCATCACCGCGACGTCGCTGAACTCGCCGACCGCCGAGGTCAGTTCGCGGCCGCGGAACCCGACCAGGCGGTGGCCGTCCTCGGTGCGCAGCGACGGCCGCCAGGCCTCGGGCACGCTGCGCGCCGTCATCTCCGGGACGATGACGTGGCAGTGCGAGTCGATGATCAACGGGGTGCGGTGCCGTTCGCCGCCGATTCACTCCCGGCGACCCCGGCATCTGGCGCGGCGACCCCGGCATCTGGCGCGGCGGCCCCGGTGTCCGGCACTGCGGCCGGGGCGTCTGTGGCGGGCGTCCCGGAGCCGGGCGGGGCGGTCACGGCCCCGCCCAGGTACAGGGCGCCGATCTCCGGGTGGTGCAGGACCTCGTGACCCGAGCCGGCCAGCCGGACCCGCCCGTTCTCCAGGACCACCCCGTGCGTGGACAGCCGGAGCCCGGCCCGCGCGTTCTGCTCCACCAGCAAGATGGTCTTGCCCTGCTTGTGCATCATCCGGACCGCGTCGAACACCGACTTCAGCACCTTGGGCGACAGGCCCATGGACGGCTCGTCCAATATGACCAGGCTCGGGTCGAGCATCAGGCACCGGGCGAACTCCACCAGGCGCTGCTGGCCGCCGGACAGGCTGCCGGCCTTCTTGGGCAGCCAGTCGGTAACCTGGGGAAACATCTCCAGCACCGAGTCCAGCCTGCGGTCGGCGAGCCCGCGCTGGCGCAGGATGTAGCCGCCGAGCACGATGTTCTCGCGCACCGTCATCTCGCGGAACAGGCTGTGGTTCTGCGGCACCAGCACCACGCCCATGTCCAGGACCTGGCGGGGAGACTTCCCGGACAGCCGCTCACCGCGCAGGCTGACCTGGCCGAGCCGCGGGTTCAGCAGCCCGCTGATGGTGCCGAGCAGGGTTGACTTGCCGGCACCGTTGGGCCCCACGACGCAGGTGATGCCGCCCTCGTAGACCTGCATGGTCACGCCGTGCAGGACGTCGCCACCGCCGTAGCCAGCCACCACGTCCCGGATCTCGAGGGCGGGGGCGCCGGTGGTCACAGGCTCAGCCGACCGCGATGTCATCGTCATCCTCCGCAGTGCCAAGGTAGGCGTCGAGTACCCGGGGATCGGTACGGACGACGTCCGGCGGGCCGCTCACGACCGCCGTGCCGTAGTCCAGGACCGTGACCTTGTCGCACAGTCCCATCACGAAATCCATGTTGTGCTCCACGATGAGGAACGTGGTGCCCTGCCGGTTCAGCTCGCGGATCCGGTCGGCGATGGTCGTGATCAGGGTCAGGTTCACCCCGCCGGCGGGCTCGTCGAGCAACACGATGGCCGGGTCCGCCATGAGCACGTAGGACAGCTCCAGCAGCTTCCGCTGGCCGTAGGACAGGGTCTCGGCGAGCGCGCCGGCGTGCCCGATGATGCCGGTGAACTCCAGCAGCTCCATGGCCTTGCGCCGGGTGGCCGGGCCTCCGGCCCGGGCCAGCGGGTTACGCAGCCGCCCCTGGCCCTTCTCCGCGTGCTGCGCCGCCACGATCATGTTCTCCATGACCGTGAGCCGGGAGAACACCCGGGTCAGCTGGAACGTCCGGCCGATCCCGGCCGAGAACACCTTGTCGGGCGCCGCGTTGGTGATCCGCTGGTCACCCAGGTAGACGTCGCCATGGTCCACCGTCTCGTAGCCGGTGATCACGTTGAACAGCGTCGTCTTGCCCGAGCCGTTCGGCCCGATAAGCCCGGCGATGCTGCCCTCGTCCACCTCGATCGTGGCCCCGTCCAGGGCCTGGACACCGCCGAAGGACTTGGACACCGCGTCGGTGCGCAGCAGCGCGGTCATCGCACACCTCCCGTGCTGGGCGTGCCCGTGCTTGACGTGCCCGTGCTTGACGAGCCAGCGGACGGCGCGCCGGTTCTGGCCGCCGCGGGACTGCCCGGCGGGGCTGATCCGCCCGGGGCTGGCTCGCGCCGGCGGGCCTGCGCGACCCGCCATTTGGTGACGAATTCGGCGCCGGTCGGCACGATCCCGCGCGGCAGGAACAGGATGACGGCCAGGAAGAGCACGCCGAGGACGATGTCGCTGACGTAGCCGTTGGTGAAGGTGATCCCGATCCACTGCTGGAGCGGCTCGAGGATCAGCGCCCCGAGCACCGGGCCGGCCAGGGTGCCGAACCCGCCCAGGAAGGCCATCAGCGCGACAGTCAGGTCGAAGATGGGGTTGAAGGCGGTCTCGGGGAGCGCCTGGCCGATGAAGAACCACCACAGGCCGCCGATCATGCCGGTGATCCCGCCCGAGATGACGAACGCGGTGAGCTTCACCTTCATGGTCCGCACGCCCAGGCCGCGGGCCCGGTCCTCGTCGTCCCGGATGGCCAGCAGCTGGAGACCGAACCGGGAGTTCCGGATCAGCCAGGACAGCGTGATGGTGCCCACCGCGATGATCAGGCCGACGTAGTAGAAGGGGTTGTTGTAGTCGGTCGCGGACCACAGGAAGAAGGGTGAGCTCAGGCCCTGGTTGCCGCCGGTGAAGCTGAGGTTGAACGCCATCAGCTGGAAGATGAAGAAGAACGCGATGGTGATCACGACGAACGTGTGCCGCCGGACCCGCAGCGCGATCAGCCCGAGCGGGACCGCGACCAGCGCGGCTACCAGCCCGCCCACCGGCAGGAGCAGGAAGATATCCCCGCCGGGCAGCTTCCACTGCTTGGTCAGCAGGCCCACGGTGTAGGCGCCGGTGCCGAAGAACACCGCATGGCCGAGCGCGATGTAGCCGGTGTAGCCGGAGAACAGGTTCCAGGCCGCCACGGCGCCCACGTAGATCATGGTGTCCACGGCGAACTGGGTGTACAGCGCGTTGGTGATGACCAGCGGGAAGATCGCCGCGATCACCAGCAGGACCCCGAGGAGTCCCAGCCGGATCGCCGTGGCCCGGCGGTCCCGTCCCGCCGGCTCTCGGACCGTGCCGTCTGCCTGGGTCGGGCCCGCGTTCACAGTGCCCTGACTCATAGTTCCCTCACTCACCGTGTCCCGATTCGCTGTGTCCCCACTAGCTGGGCTCCCGTTCACTGGGCCCTCGCCGCCTTGCGGCCGAGCAGGCCCTGCGGGCGGAAGGCCAGCACGACCACGAGGGCGCCGTAGAAGACCACCACTGACCAGCTGGGTGACCACAGCACGGTCACCACTCCCTCGAGCGTGATCATGAAGATGGCCGCGACCATGGCCCCGGCGATACTGCCCAGGCCACCGAGGATGACGATCGCGAGCAGCCGGGAAATCAGGTCATACCCGGTGTTCGGGTTGAAGCCGCCCCCGGTGGCGCCGAAGACCATCCCGCCCGCGGCGGTGACGGCCACCCCGATCCCGAACGTGAGCGCCTGGACCCGGTTCACGTTGATGCCCACGATCCGGGCCGCGGTGTGATCCTGCATGGTCGCCCGGATGGTCCGGCCGAACTGGGTCCGGTACAGGGTGTAGTAGATACCGACGACGAGCACCAGGGCCATCAGGAACCCGTAGATGTAGATGTAGTTCAGGTAGAACCCGAATATCTTCGGCCCCGACGTGGTGTACGAGGCGTTCAGGTTGACGTAGTTCGAGCCGAAGATGATGTACAGGATTCCCTCGATGATGATCGCCACCGCGTAGGTCGCGAGCAGGGACATCGAGGTCCGTTCCCGGCCGCGCAGCGGCCTGATGAAGGCCCACTGGATCGCGACCCCGACGATGAACATCGCCGGGACGGTCACCAGCAGGCCCACGAACAGGTCGAGGTGCAGGTGGACGGAGAGCACGTAGCTGAGGTAGCCACCCAGCACGACCAGGATCCCCTGGGCGATGTTGATGATGTCCAGCACCCCGAAGATCAGCGTCAGCCCGACCGCCATCAGGGCGTAGACACTGCCGCCCAGGATGCCGTCGACGATCGCCTCGCTGAGTTGACGTCCCATCTCCGCTTCATGCCCTTCATCCTGCTCACTGGTGGTGGAGGCGGGCCGCGTACCCGGCGGGCCCGCTAGGGTCAGCCGCTCTGGCCCCACTGCGGCTTCGGCGCCAGAGCCCGGGCTGGATTCTTGGCGGCGCCCAGCACCTGGACGAACTGGCCGTTCTGCCACTGGTAGATGAAGCCTGTCTGCGCGTGGTTCGCGCCGATCTGCGTGAACTTCACCGGCCCCTGCACGGTCTGCAGCGACGTGTGCAGGGTGTGCAGGTAGCTGATGATCTTGGCGTTGTCCAGGCTGTGCGTCCCGGTGACCGCGTCGGCCAGGACCTCGCCGGCTGAGTACGCCTCCGCGACGTCGGCGTTGATGTCGGAGGATGTGCCGCCGAACTTGGCGATGTAGTCCTGCACCATGACGTGGCTCAGCGCGTTCTGCGTCGTCCCGGACCAGGCGTCCGGGACCATGATGCCCTGGGCGTTGGCCGGGTTGAGCGTGTTGAGGAACGCCTGGCCCTGGTCCGGTCCGGACGCGGCGATCATGACCTTGGGCGTGTAATGCATGGCCTGGAACGTGTGGACGAAGATCAGCAAGGTGGGCAGGTTGACCGAGCCGATGACCACGATCTGCGGCGTCTTGTTGGCCACAGCGACCGCGGCCGCCTTGATTTGCGCGGGCTTGGCCGGGTCGGCAGGATGCGCCGAGTTGCTGTACACGGTATGGACGCCGGCATGCTCCAGCGTGGCCTGGGTCGCTTGCACGGGCGGGTCGGCAAACGGGTCGTCCACCTGGGGATATGCGGCGCTCTGCTTCAGGTTGGCTGGGAGCGAGTGGGTCACCCAGGTGGCGAACGGCACCATGTCCACGGCCACGGGCACGCTGACGCTGAACAGATTGTGATACGTGTGGCTGCCGGGAACAACCCCGAACACCAGGCCGCCGGTAGCCGAGCCGGCCGGCAGCGCGTAGCCATATTTAGCGGTCGGCGGCAGGGCGTCACTGGTGAGCAGCGTGGAGAACGGTGCCAGCGTCAGGTTCACGTGATCCTGCGTGATCAGCTGGGTGTACTGGCTGGTAACCAGCTTCTCGTTGCTCTTGTCGTCCATGATCTTCAGCCGGACCGGGCGGCCGAGCAGCCCGCCGTTGGTGTTCACGTCACTGGCCCAGAGCTTGTAGCCGTTCTGGGTGGCCTGGCCGTCCGCGGCGAAGGAGCCGGTGAGCGGGAGCGAGATACCGACCGTGATCGGCTTGGCCGAGCTGGTGCTGGAGGTGGTGCTGGCACTGGTAGTGCTGCAGGCGGCGACGGCCAGCGCGATTACCGCGCTAGCGGCGGTGAGCGGCACGAACCGGGCGCGGTGGGGGCGCCTCATCAGGCTTCTCCTTTCCTGCGACCGCGCCGAGGCACCCGTTGTGCCCCGGTGCGCGGAGCGCACTGGCACCGTATGCCTTTACTGGCCGGGGAAAACCCGCTTTGCCCCGATCCCAGGCCCGGTAGCCCGTGCCGCTCCGCGCACCGCATTGGCTGGCTGAATTCCAATCCCTCTGACGTGCTCAGCTCTACCAGTTGGGCTTCGGGTTGATGATGGCCACCGACCCGCTCGCACCGCTCGGCAGCACCTGGGCGAAGTTGCCGCCCTTCTGCCACTGGAAGATGAACTTCTGCGCAACCGTGTTCGCGCCCGAGCTGTTGAACTTCACCGGTCCCTGCACGGTCTGCATCGTGACGCCGCTGTGCCAGTAGGCGATGATCTTCTTGTTGTCCACACTCTTGGTCGCGGTGACCGCGGCCGCCGTGATCTCGCCGACCGAGTAAGCCTCCGCCACATCCGCGTTGATGTCCGAGGCGGTGCCGCCGTACTTGGCGATGTACGACTTGACCATCGCCTGGCTCAGCGGGTTCTTGATCCCGCCATACCAGCCGCCAGGGACCATGATCCCGGTGGCCTTGCCGGTCCCGCCGATCGCGCTGGTGAAAGCGGATCCCTGGTCCGGGCCGGAGGTAGCGGCGAAGATCTTCGGGTTGTAGTGCTGCTGCTGGAAGGCCTGGATGAACGCCGCCGACGTGGGCACGTCCACCGCGCCGAGCACGACCATCTGGGCCCCGGTCGCGGCCACCGCGTCGGCGCCCGCCTTGAAGTCCGGGTTCTCCGCCGGGTAGATCTTGGAGTAGACCGTCTTCACGCCGGCCTTCGACAGGATCGACTCCGCGGTCTGCGTCATCGGGTCCGCGAACGGGTCGTTCACCTGCGGGTACGCGGCCGTCTTCGGCCGCTCGCTGGCGGGCAGCGCGGCCACCCACTGGGCGAAGGGCACGAGCTGGTCCGCGATCGGCGGGCTGGGGTTCACCACGTTAGGCAGGTTGAGCTGGTAAACCGAGGGACCGCCGCCCGCACCCTCGGGGAACGCGTAGGCGTACCGGGCCGCCACTTTCGCGGCGGGCACGGTGAGCAGCGTCGAGAATGGCCCGAAAACCAGGGACACGTGCTGCTGGGCGATGAGCTTGGTGTAGTTGGTCGCCACCGTGGTCGGGTCGCTGGAGTCATTCAGGAACACCATCTTGACCTGGCGGCCGAGCAGGCCGCCGTGGCTGTTCAGGTCGCTGGCCCAGAGCTGGTAGCCGCGCTGGAAAGCCTTCCCATCCGCGGAGAAGTCACCAGTCAGCGACAGCGACGTGCCGATCAGGATCGGCGACTTGCTGCCGCCGCCATTGCTGGATGAGCCGCCCCCGCTGCTACTACTGCACGCAGCGAGGACCATGGCCGCCGTCGCTGCGACGGCGGTTAGAGACAAGAACCGGGTGCGGTGAGGTTTCATCCGGTCCTCCTTCCAGATCAGGAATCTCCTGTGGGTAAAGCCAGCTGCAGCCCGTGCTATGAGGCGCGTCCGCGGGGGGCTCGGATGGCTGCATTGTGAGCTGGCCGGGGGACAATGGCTCACGGTACTGCATTGCCCCCGTTCGCGTCGGCTTGCTCCAGTCCGTCCGAGATGTCAGAGTTTTCGCTCTCCAGCTGAAGGCCGGACGACTCCGCTTCCAGCTTGACTAGGGCCGCGAAATCCTGCTCTCCGTAACCATGCCCAATAAGCGTCTGCACGATCTGGTGCACGAGGGACGCGACCGGCATGGGGACCTCGTGCTCCCTGGCCGCAGCCAGGCCGAGGTCAAAGTCCTTGCGCAGCAGGGACGCGGTAAACGTCGGATGAAAGTCCAGGTTCGCGAAAGCCGGTGATTTATAACGAGTGAACTGCGAACCCATCACACTTTTATTAAGGCAGGTCAGGAACGCAGTCCGGCTCACGCCACTCTTCTGGGCCAGGATCGTCACTTCCGCGAGAGACTGGCTGACGACGCCGAGGAACAAGTTATGGCAAAGCTTTACCGTCCGGGCGAGTTCGCCGTCCCCGACATATGTCGCTCCGGCACCGAGCAGGTCCAGATACGGCCGGGCGGTGTCGAAAGCACCCTGCGGCCCGGACACCGCGAGCGTGAGTTTCCCGACGCTCGCTACCTTGGGATTGCCCATCACCGGAGCGGCCAGCAGCTCGGTGCCCCGGGCCGCGAGCTGCTCCCGGATCTGCATCGAGACGTCCGCCGAGATCGTCGAGCAGTCCACCAGGATGGCGGGCACCGACTCCCCCGTGGCCAGGCCGTCCTCACCGAGGACCGCGTCGATCAGGTCCTGGGGCGTGCCCACCGTGGCAAAGACGATGTCCCGCCCGCTGAGCCCGGCCGGCGAGCTGACGATCTTGGCTCCCAGCGCGGCGAGCGGCTCGGCCTTGGCCCGGGTTCGGTTGTAGACGGCAACGTCACAGCCGGCCTCGAGCAGGCGCCGGACCAGGTTGAAGCCCATCCGCCCGGTGCCCAGCCATCCCAGCCGGAGTCCGTTACCGTGCCCTGCCATCAGGTCACCCCCTGCATTAACAATCGTTTGCACGAAGCCTGGCGCACAGGTCAGGCCCGTGTCAACAGACATGATCAGTTCGATACCGAAGAATTCCCGGACGCAGCGGACTCCCCCGCGCCCGGGACGGCGCCGGCCGGACCTGGCAGGCTCAGCGGCCCGGGCCGGAGGGCGGGACCGCACGGCCTGGCGCGCTGCCGGGCCGGGTGCCCGTCACGGCTGGCGGCCCGGTCGAGCCGCGCACCACCAGCTCGGGGGCCAGGAACAGGACCTTGACCGGCCCGGTGTGCCCGGCGATCCGTTCCAGCAGCAGCTGGGCTGCCTCGGTGCCCACCTGGTAGTGCGGGAAGCGGATCGTGGTCAGCGGCGGCCGCAGCCGGTCGATGAAGGGCATGTCGTTGAACCCGACCACGGACAGGTCCGCCGGGCAGGCCAGGCCGGCCTCGTCCAGAGCCGCGTAGCAGCCGATGGCCAGCATGTCGTTGCCCGCCGCCACCGCGGTGCAGCTCGCATCGCGCTCCATCAGCAGCTGGGCGCAGCGCATGCCCTCGTCGATAGAGAACGATTTCGCGGTCACGATCAGGTCGGGATCGGCGGCCAGGCCGTGCGCCTCCATGGCGGCGATGAAGCCCCGGTACCGGGCCAGGCCCGTCGAGACCTCCTGCGGTCCGGCGATGTGCGCGATGCGGGTGTGCCCGAGCCCGGCCAGGTGGGCCACGGCCATCCGCACGCCGCGCTCGTTGTCCACCGAGACCGACGGCAGGCTGTAGTCGTGGGCCAGCCGGTTCATCAGCACCACCGGCAGGTCCGCGCGGGCGGACTCGGCGAGCAGCGGGTCGCCCAGGTGCACGGTGGCCAGCACCAGGCCGTCCACGTGCCGGGCGCGCATCTGCTCGAACAGCATCCGCTCCCGGTCGGCGTCCCCGTCAGTGTTCCCGATCAGCGCCACGTAGCCCGCGGCCGCGAGACGGTCCTCGATGCCGCGCACGATCGGCGGGAACAGCGGGTTGTTGAGGTCCGGGATGAGCACCCCGACGCTGTGCGAGCGGCGGGTGCGCAGGCTGCGGGCCACGGTGTTCGGGCGGTACCCGAGAGCGGCCGCCGCCTCGAGCACCCGCTGGGCGGTGTCCTCCCGCACCAGCAGCCGGGTCTCCGGGTTCAGGGCCCGGGACGCGGTGGCCGGGTGCACACGCGCCCGCGCGGCGACATCCTTCAAGGTCACCGGCGGATCAGCCACTGGCAGCCACCCCGCTTCCGCTGTGCGCGCGCCCGGTGGGCGTGCGCTGTCTGTCCTGCGCCCGCGCTGGCCGACGGCCCGGGACACACCCGGGTACCCGCACGCTGGCGAGCGTCAGACCTGAATGGTATCCACCAATGCAGACGATTGCCTGCTCCCGCGCCCGCCGGGTTACCGCCGCGCTACCAGGCGCCGCCCATCCGGCCCCGCGCCGGGCCGCCGCGTGCGTGTCACGATGGTGCCATGCGTATCACCAGCGTGGCCGGCACGGACCTATTCTGCGGCACCGCAGGGCACCCGCTGCAGATCGTCCGGGTCACGGTGCTGGACGACCGCCCGCCGCAGCCCGGCCCGGGCAGCGCGCCGGTCACGGTCCGGGTCGAGGGGCCCGGGGTGAGCACGCCGGTCCCGGTGCGCCTGGACCCGGGACCCCCCGGGGCGGAGCAGGTGGCCGAGGTGGGCGTGGACATTGCCGCGCCCGCCGCGCCGGGCAGCCCGCGCCAGGTCACCGCGATCGCCGAGGGCCTGCCGCCGGCCGGGAGCCCCCCGCTGCCCGGGACCACGGGAAGCCGGGCGGAGCGGGCGGCGGAGATCAGGGTGGCCGAGACCGGCTGGACCATGTGGATGGTCAGCCATTTCCACTACGACCCGGTGTGGTGGGACACCCAGGCGGACTTCACCGAGTCCCGGCTGCTGCTGCCCGGCGAGGACGGCAGCCTGCCCGAGGTGCGCACCGCGTTCGAGCTCGTGGCGGCGCACCTGGACGAGGCCCGGCGGGACCCGGACTACAAGTTCGTCCTGGCCGAGATCGACTACCTCAAGCCCTACCTGGACACCCATCCGGAGGACCGGGCCGACCTGCGCCGGTTCCTCGCCGAGGGCCGGGTCGAGATCGTGGGCGGCAACTACAACGAGCCCAACACCAACCTGACCGGGGCCGAGTCAACGATCCGGAATGCCGTCTACGGCCTGGCCTACCAGCGCCACGTGGCCGGGGGCGACCCGCGCACGGCGTGGATGCTGGACGCGTTCGGCCATGACCCGGGTTACCCCGGGCTGATGGCCGCGGCCGGGCTGGCCGAGTCGTCCTGGGCCCGGGGGCCTTACCACCAGTGGGGGCCGCTGCGCACCGTCGGGGACAACACCCGGATGCAGATGCGCAGCGAGTTCGAGTGGGTCTCCCCCGACGGGCAGGGCCTGCTGACCAGCTACATGCCCAACCACTACGGCGCCGGCTGGGGCACCCACGGGGCCGCCGACCTGGCCGCGGCGGAACAGGACGCGCTGGGCCAGTTCCGCACGCTCGCCCCCGTCGCCGCGACCCGGAACGTGCTGCTGCCGGTCGGGGCCGATCACGTCATCCCGAGCCGCTGGGTGACCTCGATCCACCGGGACTGGAACGCGAGGTATGCCTGGCCGCGGTTCGTGACCGCGCTCCCCCGCGAGTTTTTCGCCGCGGTGCGCGGGGACGCCACCCAGCGCGGCGTCTGGCTGGTGCCGCAAACCCGGGACATGAACCCGGTGTACCCGGGCAAGGACGTGTCCTACATCGACACCAAGCAGGGCCAGCGCGCGGCGGAGATCGCGGTCGGCGAGGCCGAGCGGCTGGCCACCCTGGCCTGGCTGGCCGGAGCGCACTACCCGGCGGAATCGCTGGACAAGGCCTGGCGCCAGCTGGTCTTCGGCGCGCATCACGACGCGATCACCGGGACCGAGTCGGACCAGGTCTACCTGGACCTGCTCGGCGGGTGGCGGGAGGCCTGGCAGCGCGGTGACGACGCCCGCCGTGACGCGGCGGCCTACCTGGCGGGCCTGGCCGACACCCGGCCGCCCGGCCGCCCGGCCGCCCGGGCGGAAGCCAGGCCGCCCGGCCGCCCGGCCGTGCAGGCCGGCGGGCGGGCCCTCACCGTGTTCAACACGCTGTCCTGGGCCCGGTCCGGCCTGGTCCGCGCCGGCCTGGAGTTCACCGCCCCCGGTCCCGGCTGGATAGCTCTGGGTGATCACGCCGGCGGTGCGGTCCCGTTCCTGGCCGAAGCGGACCAGCGCCACCCGGACGGCACGCTCGCCGTGGTGACGCTCACCTTCCGCGCCGCGGACGTGCCCGCGCTGGGCTACCGGACCTACTGGGTCACCCCGGCGCCCAGGGCCGCGCCGGCCCCGGATGGCTGGGAGCCGCAGCCCGGCACGGTGATCGAGAACGAGAGGTTCCTGGTCGAGGCGGACCCGGCCCGCGGCGGCACGCTCACCCGCATCGTCAACAAGCGGACCGGCGCTGGGCTGCTCCGGCGCGGCGGCCAGCCCGGCGGCAACGAGCTGCTCCTGCAGGAGGAATACGCCTCCCACCCGCGCTGGGGCGAGGGCCCGTGGCTGCTGTCCCCCAAGGGGCGCGGCACCAGCTCGGGCACGGCCAGCGCCAAGGTCACCGTGCAGCGCTGCCCCCTGGGAGCCCGGCTGGTCGCCGAGCTGAGCCTGGGCGACCTGCGGGTCACCCAGGAGACGCTGCTGTGGGACGGGGCGGAACGGATCGAGTTCCGCACCCACGTGGACGGCTCGATCGGGCAGGACCGGCTGCTGCGGGTGCGCTTCCCCGCGGACGTCCCCGGCGGCCTGCCCATCTACCAGGGCGCCACCGCGGTGGTGGGCCGCTCGTTCGGCAGCGCCGGGGCGGACGTCGCCGAGTACCCGTTCACGCTGGACAACCCGGCCCACGAGTGGTTCGGGCTGGGCTCCACCGCGCGGGCCGGCTGGCGCGAGCCGGGCGGCGCCCGGCAGGAGGCCGCGCTGGGGGTGGCTGAGGTGATCCTCCCGGCTGCCCCGGCCCCGCCCGGCCCCTCCTTTTTCCGCAACGGCCTGTCCGCGGCCCTCCGTGACCTGGTCGCGGCCCTCGCGGGGCAGGGGGTCACGGCCACGTGCTCGTGGCCGGACGGGCCGCGTTACGGCTCCATCGACCTGGATTCCAACCTGCCTGACGTGCGGATCGCGGTGGGCGGGCCGGAGCAGAACCCGTGGACCGCCCGGTTCCTCGGCGCGGCCGGGCCCGGCGCGGCCCGTGAACTCAGCCGCCTGCTGGCCGACGGCGCCCAGGCCCGGCTGTGGATCCCGGCCGCGCAGTCCCGCGCGGCGGCGTTCGCGCCCGGGGCCGACGTCCGCGGGCTTCGCGACCTGCCGGTGCTCGTGGTGGCCGGCCCGGACCTGGCCGCGGCGGCGGCCGCGGTCACCGCCGACCTGGCCGACTCGGTGATCGAGGTCACCGCGCTGCCCGGCGCGGGCGCTGGGCCGGAGCACGAGCCCGCGCTCGCACCGCGCTCGCTGGCGCTGCTGAACCGGGGTACGCCGGGCAGCCTGGTCTCGCCGGACGGCACCCTGCACATCGCGCTGATGCGCTCGTGCAGCGCGTGGCCCTCCGGGGTGTGGATCGACGGCGACCCGCGGACCGCGCCAGACGGGAGCAGCTTCGCCTGGCAGCACTGGAGCCACACGTTCGAGTACGCGCTGGCCGCCGGCCCCGGGGACTGGCGGGACGCGGGTTTCGGCGAGGCCGGCCAGGACTACAACCATGACCTGCTGGCCTGCGAGACCGGCCTGCACCCGGGCCCGCACCCGGGGGCGGCCAGCCTCTGCGCCGCGGACCTGCCGCTGATGGTGGCGGCCCTGAAGCCGCACGGGAACCCGCTCGCGGCCGGCCGGGCCGGGCCGCCCAGGCGGGAGGACGGGGTCACGGCCCGGCTGCGCGACCTCAGCGGCCGGTCCGGGAGCACGACCCGGCTGAGCCTGTTCACCGGGATCGCCGCGGCGCGGCCCATCAGCCTGGTCGAGGACGCTGCGGCCGGAGACACGGCGGCCGGAGACGCCGGAGCGGAAGACCCGGACGGCGCCGCGGCCGGGCGCGCGGGGCTAGGCGCGGCCGCCGCGGCCGCGCTGCCGGTGCGGGCCGGCCGGGCCGAGGTGACGGTGCCGCCCGCCGGGACGGTCACGGTGGGCTTGTCCGTGCCAGCCGTCCCGGCGGAATCCTGGCCCGGTCCGCCTGGTCCCCCCGGGGCCGCCGGGGCCCAGGAGACCGCAGCGTCGCAGACCGCCGTCCCGCAGGCCGCCGTGCCCGCCGGATCCTCCCTGTCCCCCGAGCCCGCGCAGCCCGTCTTCACCCGGTACTGGCTGCACGGCAAGGGGCCGGCCCCGGCCGGCAATCTCCCGGTCGCGGTGCACCTGTCACCCCGCCGGATCGCACTCCCCCGGGCGGCCGCCGGCCCGGGCGAGGCGACGGTGCGCCTCACCGTGGCCTGCGGTCCGGAGCCGGCCGCCGGTGCCGTGGACCTCGACGTCCCGGCCGGGCTGGCGGCCACGCCGGCCGGCCCGCTGCGCTACGACCTGCCCGCGCTCGGGCACGCGCACTGGGACCTGGCCGTGCGGGACGCGGCCGGCGCGGCCGGGCACTACTTCCTGGCCGCCCGGATCCGCGACCAGCTCGGCCAGGTCTTCGAGGATGTGACCGCCGTGATGCTGGGCGAGCCGCCTGCGCCCGCGCTCGACCTGCCGTCCGACGCCCTGCTGCCCGCGCTGGAGGCTGATCTGCGGGCCGTCACCGCGGAACTAGGGGTCACCGTGCTCACGCCGTCGGTCCGGGTCCGGCCCGGGGCGGCCGGGGAACTGGCCGTGCGGCTGGCCAACCGGGCCGCGTCGCCGGTCCGCGGGGAGGCGCAGCTGATCTCGCCGTACGGCAGCTGGGCGGCGGTCCATCCCTGGACGCGAGGTTTTTCCGTCTCCCCCGGAAAGGAAGTAACTCTCCGTTATCATGTCCAGGTACCGACTACTACCCGGCGCGGCACGCAGTGGTGGACAATGGTCAAACTGATGTATTTCGGACGACTTCGTTACACCAGCAGCGTTCCCGTTATTATCTGTGAATAAAGGAACACACTCCGTAGGACTGGCCCCCGCCATCAACCGACGGTCCTGGATGCCATGACTTCCGCCGCTCCCCCTGCCCCGGGCAACCTTCCTGCGGAGCCGAACAGCTTCATAGGCCGAGAGCGCGATCTCAGCGAACTCGCGCTCCTGGTCAGTGATGTCCGCGCCCTCACCCTGTGCGGCCCGGGCGGCATCGGCAAGACACGCCTCGCCGTCCGCCTGGCCTGCGACCTTGTCCCAGAATTCCCCGACGGTGCCTGGCTGGTGGAGCTGGCCGACACGGCCGACGCGGACCTCCTGCCGCGGCGGGTCGCGGCCACCTTCGGGATCCGCGAGGAGCAGGACCGGCCCCTGTTGGCGACCCTGGCCGAGGCGCTGCGGGCCCGCCGGCTGCTGGTCATCCTGGACACCTGCGAGCACATCGTCGATGCGTGCGCGGAGCTGGTGCAGCAGCTCCTGGCCAGCTGCCCGTCACTGCGGGTGATCGCGACTAGCCGCGAGCCGCTGCGGGTGCGCGGCGAGACTGTCTGGCGGGTTCCACCGCTGTCCGTGCCGGCCGGGTTCGACCCGGAGTCCCTGACCGATCTGGCCCGGCACGAGGCCCTGCAGCTGTTCGCCGAGCGGGCCTCAGCGGCCCGGTCCGGGTTCGCGCTGGGCCGCGACAACGCCGCGGCCGTGGCGCGGCTGTGCCTGACCCTGGACGGCATGCCGCTGGCCATCGAGCTGGCCGCGGCCCGGGTCCGCGCGCTGTCCGTGGAGCAGATCGCCAGCCGTCTCGATGACCGTTTCCGGCTGCTGGCCTCCGGCGACCGGACCGCCCCGCCGCGCCAGCAGACCCTGAGGGCCGCCGTGGACTGGAGTTATGAGCTGCTCAGCGAGCCAGAGCAGATCCTGCTGCGCCGGCTGTCGGTGTTCGCGGGCTGGAACCTGGACATGGCCGAGCACATCTGCGCCGACGAGCAGATCCCGGCCAGTACCGTGCTCGACCTGATGTCCGCGCTGATCGACAAGTCGCTGGTCACCTTCGACCACGAGCTGCGCGGGGAATCCCGCTACCGGCTGCTGGACACCATCAAGGAGTACGCGGCCAGCAGGCTCACCGCTTCCGGTGAGGAGGACGCGCTCCGGCGCCGGCACCGCGACTACCTGCTGCACTACGGGGAGTACGTCGTGTCCCAGGCGTTCGTCCGGGGCGCGCCGTCCTGGCCGGAGCGCGTCGCCCTGTACCGGGCGATCACCGTGGACCTGCCCAACTACCGGCTCGCGCTGGCCACGTCGCTGCGCCAGGGCGACACCGCCGAGGGGCTGCGCATGTGCGGGGCGATGCGCAACCCGTGGGTGACGCACGGGGACGTGACCGAGGGCGCGGAGTGGTTCGACCGGTTCCTGGTCAGCGCCGCAGGCCTGCCGCCCGGGGTGCGCGGGCCGGCCCTGGTGTTCCGCGGCGACCTGGCCTTCGAGCAGCAGGACTACCCCACCGCGGAACGCTGTGCCGCCGAGGGCCTGGAGCTGTGCCGGGAAGCGGGTGACGCCAACCAGGCGGGCGCGCTCCGGCTGCTCGCCGTGGCCAGCCTGCGGGCGGGCAACCTGGCCGAGGCGGTGGCGCGGATCGACGAGGCGGTGGACACCGCCCACAAGCTCGGCAACGACTGGGAGGAAGGGCTGGCGCTGAGCATCAAGGCGGCCGGCATGGTCCGGCTGGGCAGCCTGCGCGAAGCCCAGAAGACCTACGAGATGGCCCTGGACGTGCTCCGGGACAACAACGGGTGGGGGGTGGCCCAGGTCCGTGTGGGGCTGGGCCGGGCCGCCCGGGCCCGCGGCGATTACCAGGCCGCGATCAGCCACTACCAGGGAGCGCTGAGCCTGTACCAGGAGATCGACGCCCGGCCGGAGATCGCCCGGTGCCTGGCGGGGATCGCCTCGGTGGCACTCATCCAGGGTGACCTCGGCCTGTGCCGGGCCAGCCTGACCGAGAGCCTGGCCCTGAGCCTGGCCACCGGCCAGCGCCTGCCGGTCGCCCGCGGGCTGGAGGCCTTCGCGGCCCTGGAGGCCCAGGCCGGGGACGTGGTGCGCGCGGCCAAGCTGGCCGGGGCCGGGCTCGAGCTGCGCTCCGCGGCCGGCCACCCGCCGTCGGCCGGGGCCGGCGCGCGGCTTGAGGACGTGCTCGGCCCGGCCCGCCGCTCCCTGGGCGAGCTGCGCGCGGCCGCCCTGCTGGACGAGGGCCGGGCGATGGGCGCAGACGAGGCGGTCCGGTACGCGATCGGCGTGCCGCCCGCCGGGGCGCCCTCGGGTAACGGCGCCGCGCCCGTCATTGGCTGGCTGCCCCAGCCGGGATCCGGATCCGGATCCGGCCCCGGGCCAGCCGGTCCCGGGCCCAGGCACGGCCGGCCAGGCCGCCGGGAGCGTGGTGCCCTCTACGCTGACCCCGCGGGAGCGCGAGATCGCCGCGCTGATCGCCCGCGGCCTGAGCAACCGGGCCATCGCCGACGAGCTGGTGATCAGCCAGGCCACGGTGGCCCGGCACGTGGCCAACATGCTGATCAAGCTGGGTTTCAGCTCCCGCGCGCAGATCGCGGCGTGGGTCGCGCGGCAGCCCGGGCCGGACGCCTGAAAAATTCGTCCTACATACCCATCCGCCGGGCCCGCAGCCACGAAATACACACGGCACTGCATAGTTCGGCGCATGTGGACCCCACCCGTACATACGTAGGGTCATCAGCAGAGTTCCGGTAAGTCCCGTGCGGCATGGGGGCCCGCGCAAGGCTTATCGGGACTGCCGGACGCAGAGCCAAGGCTCCTCCGGCCGTCAGGAGGGGGATGGCCGGAGGAGCCTGGGGAGAAGGGCACGTATGACGGTGACGGACATGCCAGCCCCTCACACGACCGTGACCCAGCGGCTGGTGGGCGTGTCGTCGGCCCGCGGAGAGCATCCCGCCCTGGTGGGCGGGCCAGCCGCGTGGCCGGGGGGGACACTCAGCCACGGGGATCTGGCCGTGATCCTGCAGACCGCAGCGGCCGGGCTGGCCTGGCGCGGGCTGCGCGCCCGGGACGTCGTCGGGGTCTACGTCCCCGACGCGGTGAGCTACGTGCTGGCCGTGCACGCAATCAGGGCGGCCGGTGGGGTGCCGTCTCCGATCGGCGCGGCCAGCACGATAGCCATGATGGCTGAGCAGCTCACCGACTGTGGCGCCCGGCTGCTCGTGACCGCGGACCCGCTGGTGCCCGCCGCGCTGAGCGCGGCGGACGGCTCGTGGGTGCGGCAGGTCGTCTCCTTCGACGAGGCGCCGGGCACCGTGCCGTTCTGGTCGCTGCTGTCCCGCGGGCTCCAGCCGCCGGTGTGCGCAGGTCCGGAGGACCTGGGCCTGGTGCCGTACGTCACCCGGCCGGGCGGCGGCCTGCGGGCGACCCCGGTAACCCACGCCCAGCTCGTCGCCGAGCTCAGCCAGCTGGCCGCTCCCGCGCCGGTGACCGCCCGCGACGTGGTGCTGGCCGCGCCGCCGGACGGCTGTGCCCGCGAGTACACGGTCCTTCTCGACCTGGCCCTGCTTCAGGGCGCCACGGTCGTGGCCGCGCCGGCACACCCTGCCCGACGCGGCCCAGCGGTACGGCGGCACCGCCGCGATCGTGCCCGCGGGCACGGCCCTCCCGGCGGGACTGCCGGTGCGCCCGGTCACCGTGGCGTGCTGACCGCCTGGCTTTCCGCCGGGGCCGGCCGGTTCCCGGCCTGCTGAGCGGGCCTGGGCCGGCTGGTCAGGAGGATCACCAGCAGCACGCACACGTCGAAGATGGCGGCCACCGTGAAGGCGGCGGACATGCCATGGACGAGCAGCTGATGCGCGGCACCCGCGTGGCTCACCCCGGGGGCCAGGTGCCGGGCTGCGCCCCGGTAGGCGGTGCCGAACACCGTGACCAGGATGGCCAGCCCGAGTGAGCCGCCGACCTGCTGCATGACGTTCACCATGCTGGAGGCCGCACCGGAGTCCGCGGGCGCCACCCCGGCCAGCGACACCATGGTGAGCGGGACGAACACGAGGCCCATCCCGGCGCCGATGAGCAGCATCGGCCCGAGGACGTCTCCCAGGTAGGTGCTCTGCGTGGAGACCTGGGCCAGCCACGCCATCCCGCCGATCACCGGCAGCATGCCCGCCACCATGAGCCGGGTGGGCCCGAACCTGGGCAGCAGCCGGGGCGCCGCCCGGGACACCCCGAAGACGGTGAGGGTCATGGGCAGGAACGCAAAGCCGGCGGCGAGCGGGCTGAACCCCAGGATGTCCTGGACGAACTGGGTCAGGAAAAAGAACATCCCGAACATCCCGGCGACCAGCAGGAGCCGGCCAGGTAGGAGCCGGACCGGACCCGGCTGGCGAACAGCCGCAGCGGCGTGATCGGCTGGCGGGCCCGGGATTCGGTGACCAGGAAGGCGCCGAGCATGACCACGGCCACCGCGAAGGCGGCCAGCGTGAGGCGGTCACTCCAGCCCGCGGACGCGGCCCGGATGAACGCGTAGACGAGCGCGGTCATCCCGGCGATGGAGGTGACCGCCCCGGTCAGGTCGAACCGTCCGGGCTGGCGCGGCGACTCGGCGATGAACCTGGGGGTCACCGCGAGCACGGCGATCCCGACCGGCACGTTGATGAACAGCACCCAGCGCCAGGACGCCCATTCAGTGATCACGCCGCCGAGGACCAGGCCGAGCGAGGCGCCGCCCATGGCCACGGCCGAGTAGATGCCGAGCGCCCGGGTCCGCTCGCGGCCCTCGGGGAAGCTCCCCACGACCAGGGCCAGCACCGCGGGCGAGGCCAGGGCGCCGCCAACCCCCTGCAGGGCGCGGGCCGTGAGCAGCCACCAGGCGGTGGTGGCCAGGCCGCCGGCCAGGGACGCCACGGTGAACAGGGCGATCCCGGCCAGGAACATCCGGCGCCGGCCGAGGATGTCGCCGGCCGGCCGCCGAGCAGGAGCAGGCCGCCGAACGTGAGCGTATACGCGTTCAGGACCCAGGACAGGCTGGCCGCGGAGAAGTGCAGGCCGGACTGGATGTGCGGCAGCGCGATGTTCACCACGGTCATATCGAGGATGATCATGAGCTGTGCCGAGAGCATGATAGCCAAGGCCAGGCTGGGATGGCCGCGGGTGCGGGAGGCGCCCGGGCGGCGCAGCGCCACCGCTGGCGATGCGGATGAGGACGAAGGCACAGTTGTCTCCTGGAAGTGGAGTCCTGGGATGATCAGAGGTAGTCTGCGGGTTATACGGAGCCCGACTCCGATTACTATACGGAGGAAGACTCCGCTTAGCAAGCTGATTTACGGCCTGACGGCAGGGCCGGGTAAGGCAGAGTGGTTCGGATGAGCGCGACCAGCCCCCCTCCGGGGGCGATGCGGGCCGATGCGCGGCGCAACCGGCAGCGGCTGACCGAGGCTGCCCTGGCGGCGTTCGCCGAGCACGGGGCCGACGACGCATCCCTCGACGAGATAGCCCGCCGGGCCGGGGTCGGGATCGGTACCCTGTACCGGCATTTCCCGACCCGCCAGGCGCTGGTCGAAGCCGTCTACCGCAGCCAGGTCGAGGCGCTGTGCGCCCGGGCCCGGGAATACGAGAGCGCGGCCGGGGACGGCTCGGCCAGCGAGGCGCTGGCCCGCTGGCTGGAGGCGCTGGTCGCGTTCGCCTCGACCAAGCGGAACCTGACCATCTCCATGATGTCGTCCCTGGGCGGCAAGAACGCGGAGGTGATCAGCTCCTGCAGCGCGATGGTCCGGGAGGCCGTGGTCCCGCTGCTGGCCCAGGCTCAGCAGGCTGGCGAGATACGGCCCGATGTGGACGTCACGGACCTGCTGAAGATGTCGCACGCGATCTCGGTCGCCTGCGAGTACCCATCCGCCCACTCCGACCAGGCCCAGCGGCTGCTCACCGTCATGCTCGACGGGCTGCGCAGCGGGGCCGCACCCTCCAGCGGGTAATCAGCCGGCCTCCGTGCTCCCCAGGTGAGCACGGTCCGGGTGAGCCTCGTGGGCGCCCCCCGGATGGGCGCCGTCCAGCGCGGATCCCTCGGGCTCACCGTTGTCGGGCCCCGTGCTGCCCTGCCCGGAGTGCTCCAGGTCCGGGGCGCGGTTCTCGTACGGGGTGCTGAGCACGATCGTGGTCCGCGTCGATACCCCCGCGCAGGCCCGGATCTGCTGCAGCAGGTCTTCCAGGGCCAGCGGGGAGGCCACCCGGACCTTGAGGATGTAGTTCTCGTCGCCCGCCACGCTATGGCAGGCCTCGATGGCGGGCAGGTGGGCGAGCCGTTCCGGGGCGTCGTCCGGGGCCGCCGGGTCGAACGGCTTGATGGAGATGAACGCGGTCAGCGGCAGGCCTGCCCCGGCGGGGTCGACCATCGCGGCATACCCCTTGATCACCCCGCGCCGTTCCAGCCGGCGCACCCGCTGGTGCGTTGCTGAGACCGAGAGCCCGGTCTGCCGGGACAACTCCGTGAAGCTGATCCGGCCATCGCGGCACAGCAGCGAGACGATCTGGCGGTCGATGTCTTCCACCCCGTTACGGTATTCCGCCTCCGGCCACCTGCGCCTCTTTGATCGTAACGGCCTGATAACGGGCTTTACGCTCAGGTAACAGCATGTGACGCCGGTCTTAACCCGGCCGGGTAAGCCGGATACGCTGCGCCGCAGAAGGGAAACCAGGCGACAGGCGGAACCGCGTTCACTGCGGCCCCTGGGTCACGGGCCCCTGGTGCGGTACCGCAGCGGAGCGGTGCCCCCGAGACCGATGGAGCACGCCGATGGCCGAAATCTCCCTGGACCAGGTGAACAAGGTCTACCCAGGCGGGGTCAAGGGGGTGGACGACCTGAACCTTGAGATCAAGGACGGCGAGTTCATGGTCCTGGTCGGGCCGTCTGGCTGCGGGAAGACCACCGCGCTGCGGTCAATCGCCGGCCTGGAGGAGATCAGCTCCGGCACGATCACCATCGGTGGCCGGGTGGTGAACGACCTGCCGCCCAAGGACCGCGACATCGCGATGGTCTTCCAGAACTACGCGCTCTACCCGCACATGACCGTCGAGCAGAACCTGGCCTTCGGGCTCCAGCAGCGGAAGACCCCCAAGGACGAGATCAAGCGCCGGGTGACCGAGGTAGCCAAGATGCTCGGCCTGGAGCAGTATCTCAAGCGCAAGCCGGCCGCGCTGTCCGGCGGCCAGCGCCAGCGGGTCGCCATGGGCCGCGCCATCGTCCGGGAGCCGCAGGCGTTCCTCATGGACGAGCCGCTGTCCAACCTGGACGCCAAGCTCCGGGTGTCGATGCGGGCCTCCCTGACCCAGCTGCACGAGCGCCTCGGTGTCACCACGGTGTATGTGACCCACGACCAGGTCGAGGCCATGACGCTCGGGCACCGCGTCTGCGTGCTCCGGGACGGCCGGCTGCAGCAGGTGGACACGCCGCAGACCCTGTTCGACTCCCCGGTGAACCTGTTCGTGGCCGGCTTCATCGGCTCGCCCGCGATGAACATCGTCGACGCCCAGCTGGTCCGCGACGACGGCCCGGCGGTCACCTTCGCCGGGCACCGGCTGCCGCTGCCCGCCAGCCTGCTCGACGCCAAGCCCGGCCTGGACAGCTACTTCGGCCGCGAGGTGATCCTGGGCGTCCGCCCGTCGGACTTCGAGGACGCGGAGCTGGCCGACTCCGGCTGGGCCCGGATGTCCGTGCGGGCCAACGTCACCGAGGAGCTCGGCAGCGAGATCCACGTGATCTTCTCCGTGGACGCTCCGCCGGTCAAGCACGAGAGCATCAGCGAGATCACCGGCGACGCGGACGATGAGGAGGCCGCGGTGGTGATGGCCGAGGGCAAGTCCCTGTGGACCGCCCGGGTGGCGGCCCGCAGCCACGTCCGCTCCGGGCAGCCGGTCGAGCTGGCCGTGGACACGTCGAACCTGCAGTTCTTCGACCCGGTGAGCGCGCTGTCGATCGGGCACCCGGCAGCGGCCGAGGTAGTCGCCACGGGCGAGGCGGCGAACGCGTAGGGCCGGCCGAGGGGCTGAGCCCACCGGGCCAGTAACCCCGGGAGTCAGCTGTCGACCACGACCAGCTCGCGGGTGACGTGGTTCAGCCGTTCATAGCCCTGCTCGGTGCAGACGACGATGTCCTCGATCCTGGCCCCGTGCGGGCCCGGGTAGATTCCGGGCTCGACGGAAAAGGCCATGCCGGGCTCCAGCGGCTCGGCGTTGCCCGCCACGATGTACGGGTCCTCGTGGGTCTCCAGCCCGATCCCGTGCCCGGTCCGGTGCACGAACTCGGGCCCGTATCCCGCCTCGGTGATCGGCACGCGGGCGGCGGCGTCGACGGCCTCGGCAGTGATGCCGGGCCGCACCGCCGCGCACGCCGCCTCCTGGGCGTCCCGCAGCACCTCGTAGTAGCGCAGGAACTCCCCGGGCGGGCCGCCGATCGCGTAGACGCGGGTGCAGTCGGAGCAGTACCCGCTGGGCATGGTGCCGCCGATGTCCACCACCACCGCGTCGCCGGGCTGGAGCACCCGGCCGGACGGCTCGTGGTGCGGGCTGGCCGCGTTCGGCCCCGACGCGACGATCACGAAATCGGCCCGCACGTGGCCTTCCTCGCTGATCGCGGCGGCGACGTCCGCCGCGACCTCCAGCTCGGTCCGGCCCGGCCGCAGCCAGCCCGGCACTGCGGCGTGCACCCGGTCGATGGCCGCCCCGGCCTCGCGGAGCGCGGCTACCTCGGCGGCGCTCTTGCGCGATCGCATCCCGCGCAGGGCGGCGCTGGCCAGGCCCTGCCGGGCCGCGGGCAGCGCCGCGCGGAAGCGGAGCACCATCATGGCCCACATCCGGTCCGCCAGGCCCACCGAGGAGACCTGGCCAAGCCGGCCCCCGACCAGCGCATACGGGTCGTCCGTCTCGTCCCAGGGAATCATCTCCAGGCCGAAGCCCGCGGCGGGCGAGGCCTGCGCGGCAGGCAGCTCGAGCCGTGGCACGACCAGGAAGGGGTCCCCGTTTGCGGGCAGCGCGAGGCAGGTGAGCCGCTCCAGCTGCTGGGCGTCGTAGCCGGTCACGTAGCGCAGGTCCGGGCCCGGGGTGAGCAGCAGCGCGCCGAGTCCGGCCGCCCCGGCGGCGTCCGCCGCCTGCCGCAGCCGCTCCGCTGGATATAGTTGCGTCAAGGCGGCGACGGCGTGCGCGCTACCCACGGAAACCGCCTGGTCCATCCGGGGGAAATGCATGCCAGGTCTGCATGGGGGCCATCTAACCACGGGGTGTTCGTTGCCGTTGACGGTGCACCACCGCCCGGTCCGGGCGGCAGCCTGTCCCTATCTAGACAGGAGTGCCCCTCATGCCTCACTCTTGGTGTACCTCAGCTCACGATTTGAACGGCGATGACTCCAGAGATCGTTAGTTCCCCGGCTCCTCTCGAGCCAGGCGCAGCGGCTGGGCTCAGCCGTGAAGCCGCCCGGTCAGCGTTCGCGGCCGCGTCCGGCCCGTTCACGCTCCGCCCGCGCAACAGTGAGCGGGCCCCCGGTGACCCGACCGCGCTGGCCGCGGCATTACTGCAAGAACGCCACGTCACGCTGGAGCTGCAGCGCGCCATCCTGCCGTTGCACGAGACCCCGTTCGACCTGCCCGGCCTGCGCGCGGTGGTCCGCTACCTGCCCGCGTCCGCGGACAGCCGGGTCGGCGGCGACTGGTACATCACGGCCGAGATGCCCCCGGGGGATGTTCTGCTCGCCATCGGCGACGTGGCCGGCCACGGCCTGGACGCCGCGGCGGGCATGGCCCGGCTGCGCGGTGCGCTCGCCGGGCTGGCCATTACCGGCGCGCCGCCGGAGCGCCTGGTGGGCTGGCTCAACGACCTGGTGCATCACGTGGCCCCGGAACACACCGCCTCGGTGGTGGCCGGGTACTTCGACCCGCCCAGCCGCCGGCTCACCTGGGCCCAGGCCGGTCACCCGCCGCCGCTGCTGGTCCGCGGCCCCACCGCCCGGCCCCTGGGGCAGCCAGCCGGGATCCTGCTTGGCGCGGGGCGGGACGGGTACGACGCGATGACCGTGACCCTGGAGGCCGGGGACGTCCTGCTCCTCTACAGCGACGGCCTGGTGGAGCGCCGGGACCGGCCCCTGGATGAGGGGCTGGCCACCCTGGCCGCGGCCGCAGCGGGCATCGGCGACCCCGAGCGGCTGATCACGTCGGTGCTGGACGCGCTCGGCTCGACCGACTCCGAAGACGACACCTGCCTGGTGGCGCTGCGCGTCCTCTAGCCCGCCAGAGCGTGCCCCGCAGGGCGCGCCCGGGCCGCTGGGCACCCCGCAGGCCGGGCCCTAGCCGCCGAGCGTTGACGCGGCCCGGCGCAGCGAGGAGCCCAGGCCCCAGCGGGCGTCCAGCGCGGCCAGCCGGTCCGGGTCGGCGTCACTGACCGGCAGCCGCCCGGTCACCTCGGGCACCGGCGCGTCGCCGGCCACCCGCACCACCGGGATGGCAGCCGTGAGGTAATCCCGGGCCGCGGCCAGTTTCGGGCGGCTGCCCGTGGGAAAGCCGCCATGCCCCCGGTCCAGCGCGTCGAGGATGGGCCCGATCCCGCCGAATGCCCGCACGAGCGCGGCCGCGGTCTTGTCGCCCACGCCCGGCACGCCGGGCAGGCCGTCGCTCGGATCGCCGCGCAGCACGGCGAAGTCGGCGTAGGCCCGGCCGGGGATCCCGTAGCGCTCGGTCACCGCGGCCTCGTCCACCACATCCAGCTTGGTCAGGCCGCGCACCGTGTAGATGACCCGGACCGGCCGCTGGTCATCCACGAGCTGGAACAGGTCGCGGTCCCCGGTGACGATCTCGACCGGGCCGGTGGCCCGGGCGGTCAGCGTGCCGATCACGTCGTCCGCCTCGTATCCCCGCGCGGCCGCCGTGGCCAGGCCCAGGGCCTCCAGCACCTCCTCGATCACCGGGATCTGCGCGGTGAGCGCGGGCGGCGCTTCCTCGGTGCCGTCGGCGCGGGCCCGGTGCGCCTTGTAGGACGAGATCGCGGCGACCCGGAAGGCCGGCCGCCAGTCCGCGTCCATGCAGGCGATCAGGGCCCCGGGCGAGCGGGCCCGGACCAGCCGGGCGATCATGTCCAGCAGCCCGCGGACCGCGTTGACCGGGGTCCCGTCCGGGGCGGTCAGCGTGTCCGGCACCCCGTAGAAGGCGCGGTAGTACAGCGAGGCGGTGTCCAGCAGCATCAGCGGTCGCACCCGGCTATCCTGCCAGGCCTGGCCGCCATCGTGGACCCACCCGCGGCGAGTCAGGCCAGCCGAAGGGAAGGGACGGGCCACTGTCCGCCACACAAGCGACCGGGCTGGTGCACGGGCCTGCCGCCGAGGCGCTCTCCTGTGTGCTGCTCGCGGTGGTGCTGGCCACCGCGATCACCCGGCCGAGATGGCTGCCGGAGGCGGCCGTTGCGGTCCCGGCCGCGGCGGCGGTGATCGTGACCGGCGCGCTGCCGTGGCGCCAGGCCCGGACCGAGGCCAGCCGCCTGCTGCCGGTGCTGGCCTTCCTCGGCGCGATCCTGGTGGTCGGGTACGTCTGCCAGCAGGAAGGACTGTTCGCGGCGGCCGGCGCCCGGCTCGCCCGGGCCAGCCGGGGCTCACCGGTGCGGCTGCTGGGCGGCGTGTTCGGCCTGGCCTCGGCTACCACCGCGGTCCTCAACCTGGACACCACGGTGGTGCTGCTGACGCCCGTGGTGCACGACACCGCCACCCGGCTCCGGATCCGGCCCAAGCCCCACGTGTACGCGTGCACCCACCTGGCCAACTCGGCGTCGCTGCTGCTGCCGGTGTCCAACCTGACGAATCTGCTGGCATTCTCGGTGGCCGGGCTGACCCTGATCCACTTCGGCGCGCTGATGGGGGCGCCCTGGCTGGTGGCGATCGCCGTGGAGTACGCGGCCTTCCGCTGGTTCTTCGCCGGGGACCTGGCCGCCGCCGGGCCGGCCACGGCCCGCGCGGCGGACCGGCCCCTGCCCCGCATCCCGCGTTTCGCGCTGATCACCGTGCTGGCCACGCTGGCCGGGTTCGTTCTCACCTCGCTGACCGGGCTGAACCCGGCCTGGGCGGCCGGCGCGGGGGCGATGGTGCTGGCCGCCCGGAGCCTGATCCGCGGCCACGACCCGCCGGCGGACCTGGCGCACGCGCTGAGCATCCCGTTCCTGCTGTTCGTGCTAGGCCTGGGCATCGTGGTCGAGGCGGTGGTGCACAACGGGCTGGGGGCCGTACTGGCCCGGGTGATCCCGGCCGGGACGTCGCTGCCGTCCCTGCTGGCCCTGGCCGGGCTGGCGGCCCTGCTCGCGAACGTGGTGAACAACGTGCCGGCGGTGCTGGTGCTGCTGTCCGTGCTGGCCGGGCGCGGGCTGCTGGGCGGCCCCGGCCCGGTGCTGGCCGTGCTGATCGGGGTGGACGTCGGACCGAACCTGAGCTACGCGGGCTCGCTGGCCACGCTGCTGTGGCGGCGCCTGCTGGCGGACCGCGACCACCCCACGGACCTGGGTGAGTTCACCCGGCTGGGGCTGCTTACCGTGCCCGCCGGGCTGGTCCTGGTCACCGTGACGCTCTGGGCGGTGCTGCAGATCTGACCGGCCGGGCGAGTTCCTCCTCGTCCAGGGCGGTGACCCCGTCCCGGGGGTAGACCTGCTGCCGGCCAGTGGGGGTGAAGCCCATCCGCGCGTAGAACGTCCGGGCGCGGGCGTTGCCCAGGGCCACCCACAGGGTCACCCGGGGTGCCCCGACTGTCTCGGCGTGATCCAGGACCGCCCTGACCAGCAGGTCGGCCACACCGCGGCCGCGGGCCGGCGGGCTGACCCACATGGAGACGAGATGCCAGCCGCGCCGGCCGATCGCGGGCGGCTCGCTGGCGGGCTGATCGGGCACGGCCGCGACCAGCCCGGACGGCACCCCGGCGCGCCAGGCCAGGAACCAGGGCCAGGCCCGGATCCGGGACCGCCACTGCGGCTCGGTCCGGACCAGCTCCCGGCTGAGGGTCGAGGCGAACGCGTCCGGGGCGTCGGCCAGCGCCGCCAGCCGCACATCACGGACCGTGGCCCACTCGTCCGGGTGCGCCCGCCGGACCTGGACGCCGCTTACGTTCATGCGGTCCAGCGTTACCGTTCCCCGTTGCGCCGCGCAACCGGATATCGGGGCACGAGACTAGCCTCATGACCGTGCTCGTGTGGGTGACCGAAGAAGGCTGGATGGCGTGCGTGGACGGGGCACTGGCCCGGGCGGCCGCCGATGACGTGACGTTACTGCACGTCACGGACATGGGGGCGGTGGACGCGGCGCGGGGCGCGTTCACCGCGCTGCTGGGGCGGCCCGGGGCCGGGCCGGGCGCGCAGCTGGAGGCCATGACCGAGGCGGCCGCCACCGAGGTGCTGGAGGCCGCGGTCGCCCGGCTGGGCCGGCCTGCCGGGCAGCTGCGCCGGCGCGGCCGTCCCGAGCGCGAGGTGGTGCAGGCGGCCCGGGACGCGGATCTGCTCATCCTGGCCCGCCAGGGCGGCGAGGCGGGGCCCAGGAGCCTGGGCAAGGCGGCCCGGTTCGTGGTGGACCACGCGGCCTGCCCGGTCCTGCTGGTCTGGCCCGGGCCCGCCCCGGACAGCCCTCTGCCGCCCCCGCCGCCACGCGGCGGGCCCGAGCCGCCGCATAGGCCCGGACCGGGTAGGCCCGGACCAGGTAGGCCCGGGCCAGATGGACCCGCGCCAGATGGCCCGGGCCGGCCGGGAGACGGTGGCGGGCCGCCACCTCACCGGTTGGAGTAAACCCGCTCCGGGGTGACCAGCACCGCCGCGCGCCGCTCCTCGGCCATCACCCGGTCGTAGGTGGCCCAGTCGTCGTGGCTGCCGCCCGCCGCGACGAACACCGCGCGCAGCAGCAGCCGCAGGCCGTCCTGGCCAAGCCCGTCGAGCGGGTCATCCGGCCCGGCCAGCTCCGCGTGGCCCTCGGCGGTGACCCACTCCCAGCCGGACCGCGCGGTCACGGCCGGCCGGGGCCGGACCCGCAGGTTGGCCAGCTTGCGGGAATTCCCGCGGGTGGTGAAGCCGATCACCGGGACCCCGCGGACCGGATGATCCAGCACCCCGGAGTTGACCACGGTGGCCTGGATCGTCTGGTCCGCGCGCAGGGTGGACACCACGCTCAGCCCGTGCTCCCGGCCTGCCAGCCGGGCAAAGTCCGCCACGTCAGCCATGCCCCGGAGCTTACTGGGTCCGGTGCGCCGGACCGGGCCGCCCGCTGAACCTCCGCGGGACGCGGGTCAGCTCACCGAGGTGTACGCGACCACGCCGTGGCGCAGCGCCGCGACCGCCTCGTGCGCGGTGGCGGCCAGCGCGGAACCGGCCCCGGCCGCGACCGCGATCTGGCCGAGCAGGTCCATCAGCTGCTTGACCGCACGGACGAAATCACCGGGGGTGAGGTCCGACCGGAGCACGGTCTCCAGCGGCTTGCCCCGGGCCCAGGCGTGCGCGGCCCACGCGAAACCCAGCTCGGGCTCGCGCAGGAAGGACAGCTGGTGGTCCTTTTCCGCCTCGTCCAGCTCGCCCCACACCGAGAGCATCGAGGTCACCACGTCGCGGACCGGGCCGCCCGGCATCCGCGGTGCGGCGTCCTCGTCCGCCTGCCGGGATTCGAACGTCAGCACGGACACGCAGGCGGCCAGCTCGGCCGGGTCCAGCCCCTCCCACAGCCCGCGCCGCAGGCATTCGGCGGCCAGCAGGTCGAGCTCGGTGTACAGGTCAGCGAGCCGGCTCCCGTCCGGGGTGACCGTGCCCTCGTCCAGGTAGCCCAGGTGATCCAGGACGGAGCAGACGCGGTCGAACGTCCGGGCGATCACATGGGAACGGGCCGCCACGCGGCCTTCCAGGCTGGCCACCTCCCGCTCCAGCCGGGCCCGCTGCTCCGCCTGCCGGGCGTGCACATCGCGGTCAGGGCAGCGGTGGCAGGGATGCTCGCGCAGCTCACGCCGCAGCCGGGTGATCCCGTCTGTCCCGCCGCGCGGCGGCCGCCCCGCCTCCGGGCCTGACCCGGCCCGCCGGGGATGGCGCCCGAGGTCCCGCCCGGCCACCTTGTTGCGCATGGTCGAGGCCAGGTCCCGGCGGTGCTGCGGCGAGCGGGCGCTGAAGCTGTTCGGGATGCGCAGCCGGTCAATCGGGGTGACCGGCACCGGGAAGTCGGCCTGCGAGAGCCGCTTGACCTGCCGGTTGGCCGTGAGCACCAGGGGCAGCGGGTCGTTCACGCCCGGGGGCGCGGCCACCCGGCCGTGGCTGGCGCCGCGCGGGCCCGTGCCCCGCTGGCCGGCGCCGCGGGTGCTGCCGCGATCCGCGGTCCGCCGGTCTGAGCCGCGGCGGCCAGGGCCATGCTGGTCCGCCTGATGGTCCTGGTGCCGGGAGTGGGGGCTGGTCAGGCCAGGGTCCAGGACGACCGCGAGCCCGGCCCGGCGGCCCCCGGGGACCAGGATGATGTCTCCGCGGCGCAGCTGCTCCAGCGACTGCCGGGCCGCCGCCCAGCGGTCCGCCGAGCGCTCCCGGGAGGCATCCGCCTCCCGGTCGGCCAGTTCCTCGCGCAGCGCGTGGTACTCGCCGTAGTCCCCGAGGTCGCAGGATGGGCCGAGTTCGGCCAGCGCCGCCCGGCTGCGGCGGGCCTGGCGCGCGATGCCGACCACCGCCTGGTCCGCCTGGAACTGGGCGAACGACGACTCCAGCAGCGCGGTGGCCTTGTCCAGGCCGGCCTGGCCGACCAGGTTCACGGCCATGTTGTAGGAGGGCCGGAAGCTGGAGTTGAGGGGGTAGGTGCGGGTGCCGGCCAGCCCGGCCACCGCCAGCGGGTCCACGCCCGGCTGCCAGAGCACCACGGCGTGTCCCTCCACGTCGATGCCCCGGCGGCCAGCCCGGCCGGTGAGCTGCGTGTACTCCCCCGGGGTCAGGTCCGCGTGGGTCTCGCCGTTCCACTTGTCCAGCCGTTCGACGACCACCGTGCGGGCAGGCATGTTGATGCCCAGGGCCAGCGTCTCGGTAGCGAAGACCGCGCGGACCAGGCCCGCCTCGAAGAGTTCCTCGACCACTTCCTTGAACGTGGGCAGCATCCCGGCGTGGTGGGCGGCGACGCCGCGCTGCAGGCCGGTGAGCCATTCGGCGTAGCCGAGCACGGGCAGGTCCGCCTCGGGGATGTCCCCGGTGCGCCGCTCGGCGATCTCGGTGATCACGGCCACCTCGTCGGGCGTGGTGAGCCGGACCCCGGCGTCCAGGCACTGGCGGACCGCGGCCTCGCAGCCCGCCCGGCTGAAGATGAAGGTGATCGCCGGGAGCAGCCCCGCGCGGTCCAGGCGGTCGATGACCTCCGGCCGGCGTGGCGGCCGGAAGCGCACCGGCCGGTGGCCGCCCCGGGCCGGCCGGGACGGGGCCTTCCGTGCCGCCCAGTCCTCCCGCCGGGCCAGCCGCAGCAGTTCCGGGTTCACCTGGGCCCGGCGCTGGTCATCCGGGCCGGGATCCCCGGCCGCCCCGTCGGGCGCCCCGCGGCCGCCCCGGGAGGGGCGTCCGGGACCCGACTCGAGGAACAGGTCGTAGAGCCGGCCGCTGGCCAGCATGTGCTGCCACAGCGGGACCGGCCGGTGCTCGTCCACGATCACCGTGGTGCCGCCGCGGACCTGGGCCAGCCAGTCGCCGAACTCCTCGGCGTTGCTCACCGTCGCGGACAGCGCGACCACCCGGACCGACTCCGGCAGGTGGATGATCACTTCTTCCCAGACCGCGCCGCGGAAGCGGTCGGCCAGGTAGTGCACCTCGTCCAGGACGACGTAGGCCAGGCCGGCCAGCGTGGGCGAGCCGGCGTAGAGCATGTTGCGCAGCACCTCGGTGGTCATCACGACCACCGGCGCCTCGCCGTTGATGCTGTTGTCCCCGGTGAGCAGCCCCACCTGGCCGGCTCCGTAGCGCCGGGCCAGGTCGTTGTACTTCTGGTTGGACAGCGCCTTGATCGGCGTGGTGTAGAAGCACTTGCGGCCCTCGGCCAGGGCCAGGTGCACGGCAAATTCGCCGATAACGGTCTTTCCGGAGCCGGTCGGCGCCGCGACGAGGACGCCGTGCCCGCCGGCCAGGGCCTGGCAGGCGCGGCGCTGGAAGTCGTCGAACGCGAAGCCGTACAGCCCCTGGAAGGTGGCGAACTCGGCCCCGTCCTCGCTCCGCTGCCGGAAAGCGGCATAGCGCTGCGCCGGGCTGGCAGGCGTAGACATACCACCCAGCCTAGGCGAACGCGCCGGCCGGCGACGCTAAGGCCTCAGCGGTCAGGGCTCAGCGGTAGTCGGAGTCAACCGGATCAGTGTCGTCCAGCGGGGCCACTTCGTCGTCGGCCAGGCCCTCGTACAGCGACTCCCGGCGGCCCCGGCGCCTGTCGTTCGCCCAGATGATGACCTCCGCCACCTCCACGAGCACCAGGCAGGGGACGGCCAGCAGCAGCATGGTCACCGGGTCCGGGCTGGGTGAGGCGATGCCGGCGAACAGGAACACGCCGAAGATCATCAACCGGCGCCATTTCCGGAAGAACTCGTGCCTGAGCACCCCGACCACGTTGAGCATGAGCAGCAGCAGCGGCAACTCGAAGGCGAGCCCGAACCCGAGCAGCATCGCCGTGAAGTAGCTGAGATAGGTGGACACCTGCGGCAGCACGAGGACGTGGCCAGGGGCCAGATTCAGCAGGTATTTCAGGCCGCGGCTCATGGCGAAGTAGGCCATGCCCGCACCGATGAGGAACAGCGGCACCGCCGTGCCGACAAACACGTAGGTCCACCGCTTCTCGCGGCGGTAGAGACCGGGCGCCACGAACGCCCACAGCTGGTAGAGCCAGATGGGGCTGGTCACGATCAGCCCGAAGAAGAACGCGATCTCCACATGGAGCATGAACGGGTCGAACACGCCTTGCAGGACCAGCTGGTCACCGATGCGGCGACAGCCGCTCATGTGATTGATCGTGGCCGCGCAGAACGGGTGCTCGACGAAGTTCCACGCCCGGTTAAAGACGGCCGGGACCAGCCCGATGCCCGTCCCGACGAGCAGGGCGAGGCAGATCTTGACCAGCCGGTTCCGCAGCTCGCGGATGTGCTCGATCAGCGACATCCGGCCTTCCGGATCCGCCGCTTCCGCCGCCCGGACGCGTGCACTCAGGACACGCGCGCCCTTGACGGTGTCACCCAGCTTTGCCATCGCGGGTTACGAACGCAGCCGGCTCAGCCGGCCTGGGTGCGCTGCGTCTCGGTGATCGGGGCGCCGCTGACCTTGGCCGCCTCAGCCGCCGACGTCTTGGCCTGCAGGTCCCGGATCTGCTCCTGGAGCTGGTCGACGTGCTGCTGGGTCGGCTGGGCCGTGATAGCCGGCGCGGGCTTCTCCGTCTCGGCCTTCTCGTCATGGTGCAGGTCTGACACCTCGGTCTTCAGGATGCGCATCGACTTGCCGAGGGACCGCGCCGCGTCGGGCAGCTTCTTCGAGCCGAAGAGCACAATCAGCACCACGGCGACGATGAGGATCTTCCACGGACTGTCGAACAGGTCGCCAATCATTTCCGCCTCTTCACCGGGGGAATGTCCCCGCGCCTGGGTAGCTATGGGCCGAGCCTACACTCGATATCTTCATTACGCGCTCAGGCAAAGGCGTGCTGGCGGCCCGGTAACGATCGGGCTAGCCGCGAACACGCACTCTCCCTCTCCGGGCGGCACGCCCGGTTTGTGCCAGTCCTTCCGCTCAAGCGTACTGCGCTAGCGCGGCCGACGCATCCTCCCTGACCTGGGCCGCGAGGCTGGCGGGGGCCACGATCCGGCCGTTTTCCCCCAGCCGCAGCGCCAGCCGCCGCACCCAGCCGGGGTCCGGGGTGCGCAGCGCGACCCGCAGGCGCCCGTCGCCGAGTTCCTCGATGCTGTCGCAGGGGTAATACTCCGCCACCCAGCGGCCGAGCGGGGCAAGCTCGATGATCACGTTGAGGTCCTCCGCGGACGGCCGGAACAGTCCCTGATCCACGTCCTTCGGCTCGGCATCAGCGGGCACCTCGGCCGCCACGTCCAGCACGCCCAGGCCCAGTACCCGGTCGAGGCGGAACAGCCGGACGGCTTCCGCCCGCCGGCACCACCCTTCCAGGTAGGTGCGGCCCTCCACGATGAGCAGGCGCATCGGGTCCACATCCCGCTCGGTGGCCTCGTCCCGCCCCGGGACGTAATAGGACATGTGCACCCGGCGCCGCCGGGTCAGGGCGTCCCGGAGCTGGTCCAGGACCGCCTGCTGCGCGATCTTGTCGACCTGGATGGCCACCTGGGTGCTCGGCGCGGCGGCCTCCCCCGCTGCCGCTTCCAGCTTGGCGATGGTGCGGTTCAGCGCCTGCCCCTCGTCCAGGCCCGGCATCGAGGCGACCTGGCCGATCTCGGCCAGCATCCGCAGCGCCACGAGCAGCGCGCTGGCCTCATCCACGGCCAGGCGCAGCGGCCGGTCCATCGACTCGGCCTGGCTGACGACAATCTCGCCGCCTTCGTAGGACAAGTCGATCGGGCAGTAAGGATCGGGTGAGCGGAGCTCCACGCACCACAGCAGGTTGAGGTCGTCCACGAGGTCGCGCTCGCTGACCCCGAACGCCGCGGCGGTCTCGGCCAGCCCGACCACCTTGCGGCTGACCACGTACGGCACCAGGGCCAGCAGCCGCTGGAGCCGGGCGGTGCTGGTCCCCGCGCTGCCGCGCGGCGGTTGGCTACCCGGGGCGCTCACGCCAGCGCTCCCTTCAGCTGGGTGATGACGGCCTCCCGGAGGTCGGCGGGCTCAAGGGCGACCACATCGGTGCCGAACGACGCGAGGTGCTCGGCGAACCAGCCCACGTCCGAGAACGGGACGCTGATCGTGTCCCATCCGCCCGTTATATCTCGGCCTGCGCTGTCCAGGCCCGCGCTGCCCGGGCCCGCGCTGTCCAGGCCCGCGCTGTCCAGGAGCGGGGTGGCGTGCCGGCGGATACCCTGCCCGGCGCCCGGCCGGACCAGCAGGACCGCGGTCCGCTGCGCCGGCGGGTGGATGTCCCACTCGCGGACGGTTTCCCGGACGTCGGTGCCCTCCGGCACGATCACCGATCCCGCGGGGCCGCTGAACCCGACGTCGCCATCGATGCGGCTGAGCCGGAACACGCGGACCGCGTCCCGGTCGGTGTCATAGCCGGCGACGTACCAGCGGCCGTGCCGGTTCACCACCCCCCACGGCTGGAGGTGACGCTGCTGGGCTTCGCTCCGGCCCACCGCACGGTAGGCGAACGTGACCGGCCGCCGGTCCCGCACGCCCTCCCACAGCGGGCCGAACGCCGCCTCGCCGGCCAGCAGCCGCGGCTCGATGCCAGGCTGGGCGGTCTCCTCGGCCTCCACCCCGGCCGCGCGCAGCTTGAGCAGGGCCCCCGCCGCCGCCCCGGCCAGCTCGGCCTGCCGCCATACCCGGGCGGCCAGGGACAGCACCGCGGCCTCGTCCGGCTCCAGCCGGATCTCCGGCAGCACGTAGGCCTGCCGCGGGATGCGGTAGCCCGCCTCGTCGTCGCCCGCCGAATTGAAGCCCGTCTCCAGCGGGATGCCCAGTTCCCGGAGCTCTTCCTTGTCCCGCTCGAACATCCGCTTGAACGCCTCGAAGGACTCTGGGTAGCCGGGCACGGCCGCGCGGATCTGCACCGCGGTCAGGTACCGCGGGCTGGACAGCAGGCAGACCACCAGGCCCAAGAGGCGCTCGGTCTTCCGTCGTGACATTCCTGTTCCTCGCCGCTCCCCTGCTTTCACCACGGGGCTTTCACCACCGGGCTTTCACCACCGGGCTTTCACCACGAGGCGCACGCCATGGAGCCCAAACTAGCCGAGCCCGCACGCGCAGCCCGCCTGCTGGGCGGCCCCGGCATCCGGGTCGCCGGGCCGGATCCACCCCGCCCCGTCATCATGTGCCCGGCCGGTACCTGACGCTACCCTGCGGGAGTGATCAGGTGGCGCAGTGGCGTGGTTTTGGCGGTGCGGCGCGAATGGCATGGCGCGGTCGAACTGGACGTAACCACCAGCGAGGGCACCATCCGGGCGCTCGCCTACCCAGAGCTGACCGGCCGTCCTGAGCCCGGTGACCGGCTGCTGCTGAACACCAGCGCGCTCGCCCTCGGCCTGGGCACCGGCGGCTACGCGCTCGTGGTGGCGGTGCCCGACCGGCTCCCGGACGACCCGGCTGGCCCCGGGCACCTGGTCAAGGCGCGCTACACGCCGATGCAGGCCACCGTGCTCGGCGCCGATGAGCAGGGCTCGCCGCACCACGACGTGCTGCGCGACGCAGACGACCTCGGCGGGATGCCGGTCGTGGTCGCCGACCTGCATTCGGCGCTGCCGGCCGTGCTGGCGGCGCTGCGCGCCGCGCGGCCGGCCGGCGCCCCGCCCGTCGCGGTCTACGTGATGCTCGATGGCGGCGCGCTGCCCGCGTGGTTCTCCCGCAGCTGCGCCGGGCTGCGGGAGGCAGGCTGGCTGCGCGGGACGGTGACCGTGGGCCAGTCCTTCGGCGGTGACCTCGAGGCGGTCACGCTGCACACCGGGCTGCTGGCCGCCCGGCACGTGCTCGGCGCCGACGTCGCCGTGGTGGCCCAGGGACCGGGCAATCTGGGCACCGGGACCCGGTGGGGCTTCTCGGGGGTCGCCTGCGGCGAGGCAGTGAACGCGGCCGCCGTGCTCGGCGGCCGCCCGGTCGCGTCGCTGCGGATCAGCGAGGCTGACCCGCGGGAGCGTCACCACGGGGTGTCTCACCACAGCCTCACCTCGTACGGCCGGGTCGCGCTGGCCCGGGCCGACGTGGTCGTGCCCGGGCTGCCCGGGGCGTTCGGCGTCCGGGTGGCGGCCCAGGCCGCCGCGCTGGCCGGGCGGCACACGCTGGTCAGCGTGAGCACTGACGGCCTGGCCGAGGTGCTGCGCGGCTGTCCGGTACCGCTGTCCACCATGGGCCGCGGCCTGGCGGACGATCTGGCGTACTTCCTGGCCGCGGCCGCGGCCGGGCGGCACGCGGCCGCGCTGCTGGCCCGCCCGCTGGGCGGCCCGGGACCGCAGTAGGCACTGGCCCGGGTACCCCCAGGCCGGCCAGCCCGGAGGCGGCAGGAGAATAAGGCGCGAGGCGCCGGGCGAATCCGGTACCCGGACCAGTAGGGAGCCTGCATGCGACTCGCGTCCTTCATCCGCGATATGCCGGCCCGCGTCAGCGCGGGCGCCTTCATCCTTAACTCCGGCCTGAGCAAGCTCTCAGCCGATGAGCAGACTGCCTCCGGGCTGCACCAGATGGCGACGGGAGCGTATCCCTTCCTGGGCTCGATGAAGCCGCAGGACTTCGCCAAGCTGCTCGGCGTGGGCGAGGTCGCGGTGGGGACCGCCCTGCTGCTGCCGGTGGTGCCGTCCGGGGTGGCGGGCCTGCTCCTGACCGGGTTCTCAGGCGGACTGCTCGGCCTCTACATCAAGATCCCCGGCATGCGCCAGGAGGGCAGCCTGCGGCCGACCCGGCAGGGCATCCCGCTGGCTAAGGACAGCTGGCTGCTGGGCATCGGCGCCAGCCTGGTCCTGAGTGACGTGGTCGAACGCTTCTCCGGCACGGAGGGCTAGCTGAGAGCGGGCGGGCCCGCGGCCCGCCCGCCCCGGAAGTCAGACCGCGCCGAGGATGTCGACCACGAACACCAGCGTGTCCGTGCCCTTGATCCCGGCCTGCGAACTGCCGGTCTTCCCGTAACCGTCGGCCGGCGGGACGACCAGCATGACCCGGCTGCCCACGGTCTGCCCGATCAGGCCCTTGTCCCAGCCGGAGATGACCTGGCTCGGCGTGGCGCCGATCGTGAACCCGAACGGTGCGCCCCGGGACCACGACGAGTCGAAGACCTTGCCGGTCCGGTAGATCTCGCCCACGTACTGGGTGATCACGGTCTGCCCGGCGGCCACCGCCGGGCCGGTCCCCTTGATCAGGGTCTTGGCCACCAGCTTCGACGGGGCCTTGGCGGACTTCGGGATCGTGATGGTCGGCGCCGCGCCCGACTTGGCGCTGACGCTGGGCAGGGAGCCGCCGCCGCTGGACACGTTGCTGCCCGAGGCAGACGCGGTGTCCGGGAACTCCTTGATCATGTCCACCACGAACACCAGCGTGTCGTTCGCGGTCACCCCGGCCTGGGAATTACCGGACTTGCCGTAGCCCTGGGCCGGCGGGATGACGGCCAGCACCCGGCTGCCCATCTTCTTGCCCTGTAGCGCCGTCTGGAGCCCGGGCAGCAGCTGCCCGCTGAACAGCGCCGGGCTCTTGGTCTTGAACGTGCTCTCGGCCAGCTTGTTGGCCTTGCCGCTCCAGATGTAGACGGCGTAGTTCCCGACGAAGGCGTCGCTCTTGGTCAGCGCCGGGCCGCTGCCCTGGACCAGCGTCTTGGTCACCAGCGTTTTCCCGGCGGTCTGCTTCGGGATGTTGACGTGCGGATCCTTGCCGAACGTCCCGCTCACCGAGACGCTGGGGCTGGACGAGGACGTGGACGATCCGCATCCGGCCAGGGCCAGGACAGCCAGCAGGGGCACGGACAGCAGGGCGGCAATGCGTCGCATAAAAAGGGAACCTTGTCATCTCCGACGTTGAAGCGACGCCAGCCTACCGGCATCAACGAACCACAGTGCGCAGGTTTCGCGGCCGGACCATTACGTTATCTGGACCAATCCGCTAGGAACGGGCACGCAGCCAGAACGCAGAACGGCCTTCGGTGCAGGACATGGCCGGAAAAGGTGCTCCCCCGTGATTTTCAGCAAATTCACAGCTAGCGGCCCGAGGCAGGGACCAGGTGCAGGCCCGTTGCGGAGAAGAAAGCGGGACCACGGCCCCGCGGGGCCGCCTGCGGCGGGCGGGAGGCTGCATCCCAGCGATGAGCTTCGGCCGCTTACCGACGGGCCGCCCAGCTGCATCCCGGCATTGAGCTTCGGCCGCTCAGGGCCCGCCCAGCTACATCCCCGCGATGAGCTTCTCCACCCGCTCATCGACGGCCCGGAACGGGTCCTTGCACAGGACGGTGCGCTGGGCCTGGTCGTTGAGCTTGAGGTGGACCCAGTCCACGGTGAAGTCGCGGCGGCGCTCCTGGGCGCGGCGGATGAACTCACCGCGCAGCCGGGCCCGGGTGGTCTGCGGCGGGACCGACTTGGCCTCGAAGATGTCGATGTCCCGCGCGGTCCGGGCCACCGCCCCGCGCCGCTGCAGCAGGTAATACAGGCCGCGGCCGCGGTGCACGTCGTGGTAGGCCAGGTCGAGCTGGGCCACCCGGGGCGAGGACAGCGGCAGGTCGTGCTTGCCGCGGTACCGCTCGATCAGCTGGTACTTGGTGATCCAGTCGATCTCCCGGTCAACCAGGCCGAAGTTGCCGGTGTCCACCGCGTGCAGGGTGCGCTCCCATAGGTCCAGCACCCGCTGGGTGATCGCGTCGGCCCCCCGCCGGTCGGTGAAGTCCTTGGCCTTGGCCAGGTACTCACGCTGGATGTCCAGCGCGCTGGCTTCCCGCCCGTTGGCCAGCCGGACCTTGCGGCGGCCGGTCATGTCGTGGCTCACGTCCCGGATGGCCCGGATCGGGTTCTCCAGGGTCAGGTCCCGCATCACGGTGCCCGCCTCGACCATGCGCAGCACCAGGTCGGTCGCACCCACCTTGAGCAGCATCGTCGTCTCGCTCATGTTCGAGTCGCCGACGATCACGTGCAGCCGCCGGAACCGTTCGGCGTCCGCATGCGGCTCGTCCCGGGTGTTGATGATCGGCCGGGACCGGGTAGTGGCCGAGGACACGCCCTCCCAGATGTGCTCGGCGCGCTGGCTGACGCAGTACACCGCGCCGCGCGGGGTCTGCAGCACCTTGCCCGCGCCGCAGATCACCTGCCGGGTGACCAGGAACGGGATCAGGATGTCGGCCAGCCGGCCGAACTCGCCGTGCCGGCCGACGAGGTAGTTCTCGTGGCAGCCGTAGGAGTTGCCCGCCGAGTCGGTGTTGTTCTTGAACAGGTAGATGTCGCCGGCGATGCCTTCTTCACGCAGCCGCCGGTCCGCGTCCACCAGCAGGCCTTCGAGGATCCGCTCGCCCGCCTTGTCGTGCACGACCAGGTCGAGGATGTTGTCGCACTCGGGGGTGGCGTACTCGGGGTGGCTGCCTACGTCGAGGTAGAGCCGCGCGCCGTTGCGCAGGAACACGTTGCTGCTCCGGCCCCAGGAAACCACGCGGCGGAAGAGGTACCTGGCTACCTCGTCCGGGGACAGCCGCCGGCTGCCGCGGAAGGTGCAGGTGACCCCGTATTCGTTCTCAAGCCCGAAGATTCGTCTGTCCATGGTCGCTCACCAGACCCTACGGCACGGCCGGGTTGGCCTGCGCCAGGTGGGGTGGCTCTGCGAGCGTGTCGCGGGGGCGGCCCCGCTCGGCACGCGCCGCGTCACCAGTCGACGGCGATGTACTTGGTCTCGGTGAACTCGAGCAACCCGTCGTGACCCCCCTCACGGCCGATCCCGGACTGCTTGACCCCGCCGAACGGGGCCGCCGGGTCGGACACCACGCCACGGTTGATGCCGATCATCCCGGCCTCCAGGGCCTCGGCCACCCGGAGCGAGCGGCGCAGGTCCCGGGTGTAGACGTAGGAGACCAGGCCGTATTCGGTGTTGTTGGCCCAGGAGACGGCGTCGGACTCGGAGCTGAACCGGACGACCGGGGCGACCGGGCCGAAGATCTCCTCGTCGAGGATGCCCGCGCCGGGCGGAACGTTGTCCAGCACCGTGGGCGCGTAGAAATAGCCGCGGCGGTCCGGGGCGGAGCCGCCGGTGACCACGCGGCTGCCCGCACTCGCGGCCTCGTCCACCAGGCTGGCCACCTTGGACCGGGTGTCCTCGTTGACCAGCGGGCCCAGCTCGGTGCCCTCGTCCAGCCCGGGGCCGACCTTGAGCGCCTCGAGCCGGGCCGCGAACGCCGCGGTGAACTCGTCCGCGACCGCCTCGTGCACGTAGAACCGGTTGGCGGCGGTGCACGCCTCCCCGCCGTTGCGCATCTTGGCCAGGAACGCGCCGTCCAGGGCCGCGCTGATGTCGGCGTCCTCGAAGATCAGGAAGGGCGCGTTCCCGCCCAGTTCCATGGAGCAGTTGATCACGCTGTTGGCCGCGGCCTTCAGCAGGATCCGGCCGACCTCGGTGGACCCGGTGAAGGACAGCTTGCGGACCCGGGGGTCAGCCAGCACGGTTTCGCTGAACCGGCTGGCCGAGGACGTGGTCACCACGTTGACCACGCCGTCCGGCACGCCCGCCTGCTGCAGGATCTCCGCGACCGCGAGCGCGGTCAGCGGCGTCTCCTTGGCGGGCTTGAGCACTACCGTGCACCCGGCGGCCAGCGCGGGCCCGATCTTCCGGGTGGCCATCGCGGCCGGGAAGTTCCAGGGGGTGATCAGCACGCTGACGCCCACCGGCTGCCGCGTGACAAGAATCCGGTTGGCACCGGAGGGGGCGGTGAGCACCGAGCCCTCCACCCGGACCGCCTCCTCGGCGTACCAGCGGAAGAACTCGGCGGCGTAGGTCACCTCGGCCCGTGCGTCCGGCAGCGCCTTGCCGTTCTCCAGGACCATGAGCCGGGCCAGGGAGTCCGACTTCGCAATCATCAGCGACCAGGCGCGGCGCAGGCACTCGGCCCGCTCGCGCGGCGCGGTCGCGGCCCAGCCCGGCAGCGCGGCCGAGGCGGCGCTGACCGCGTCGAGCGTGTCCTCGGCGGTGGCGTCGGCCACCTCCGCGATGGTCTCCTCGGTGGCCGGGTCGGTCACGCCGATCAGGCCGCCGTCTCGGCCCTTGGTCCACTGCCCGCCGATCAGCAGCCCGGTGGGCACATCGATTCCCGTCGTGGCTGCCAGGTCCGCCATGGTGCCGGTCACTCGTCCTCCAAGGTCTTGCTGCGCCCATCCACGACATTACAGGGGATCCCGTGCCCGGACGCTAGCCGCCGGTTCCGCCTCCCGGCGTCCCGGCGCGGGGGCAGGCGCTCCCGGGCGGGGGAGGAGTAGCCGGCAGCGGCCTCCTCACGTCGGCGCCCTGCAATCGTTAGCACGATGCCCAGCACGATTCAACGGATGTCCGGTGTGGCTGTCAAGAGCGGGTCCCTGTGATCGAGGTGACACACCAGCCCGGGTGGGGCAGTCCTGACGGACTGGTGCTGTCGGACCAGTGCTGACGGATTGGTGCTGACGGGGCTCACGCCCGTCCGGGCCGCGCGGGGGCGGGGCCAGGACCTTAGGGGGTCACGCCGTCGTCAGGGCTGGCCGCCTCACCGGGCTGCGGCTCGTCCGCCTCCGGCGTGGCCGGGGCCGCAGTGTCGCTGCCGGCCGCCTCGGCCAGCAGCACCTCAAGCCGCGCCCCGGTCAGCCGGCGGAATGTCCGGTGCGCCCGGTCCCGGGCCAGGATGCCCACTTCCAGCTGGCTGGCGCTCAGCTCGGCGCTGTTGCCGTTGCCGTTGGCCTGGCCGCCCTGGCCCGCCAGGCCCGCGATGGCGGCGCCCAGCGCCCGGACCAGCGGCAGGCCATCCTCGTAGTGGTCCTTGAGCACGGCCGCCACCTGGTCAGCCTGGCCGCCCATGGCGACGAAGCCGTGCTCCTCGGCCACCGAGCCGTCGAACGTGATCCGGTAGATCTGGTCCTCGGCCGGCGACCCGCCGACCTCAGCCACCACGAGTTCAACCTCGAAGGGCTTGTTGCTCTCGGTGAAGAACTGGCCGAGGATCTGCGCGTACCAGTTGGCCAGGCCGCGGGCGGTGACGTCGCTTCGGTCGTACTGGTACCCGGTGTAGTCCGCGTACCTGACCCCGGCCTTGCGCAGGTTCTCGAACTCGTTGTACCGGCCGACCGCGGCGAACGCGATGCGGTCGTAGATCTCGCTGATCTTGTGCAGGGCGCTGGACGGGTTCGGCGCCACGAACAGGATGCCCCCGTCGTACTGGATCACCACCCCGCTGCGGCCACGGGCGATGCCCTTCCGGGCGTAATCCGCCTTGTCCTTCATCGCCTGTTCAGGCGAGACGTAGAACGGCATACTCACCGCAGCTTTACCCCTACTCGTAACGGCGTTACTCGGAATGGCGGCTGGTCAGGCGGAACGCGCTCCCGCTTAGCCGGGCGGCGGGTTCAGGGCGGCGACCGGGCCCGAGGGCTCCCTCATCCGCTCTTCAACGACGGCCCGGGCGTATTCGCCCGCTTCCGCGTCCGACAGGCGGCGGTACCCGTCGGCGGTGATCATCGCTACCACCGGGTAGATCTGCCGGGCCAGATCCGGGCCGCCGGTCGCCGAGTCGTCGTCGGCCGCGTCGTACAGGGCCTGCATCAGGGCCATGACCACAGCCCGGTCGGACATGCCCTCGGTGTAGAGCTTCTTCAGCGATCCCTTGGCGAATATCGACCCCGACCCGATGGCGCTGTAGGGACGTTCCTCGTACCGCCCGCCGGCCACGTCGTAGCTGAAGATCCGGCCCCGGCCGGCGTCCTCGTCGTAGCCGGCGAACAGCGGGACGACCACCAGCCCCTGCATGGCCGCGCCCATGTTGCCGCGGACGAACGCGGCCAGCCGGTTCGCCTTGCCCTCGAGGGACAGCGTCCGGCCCTCGAGCTTCTCGTAGTGCTCCAGTTCGAGCTGGAACAGCCGGACCAGCTCGATCCCGATCCCGGCCACGCCCGCGATACCAACGGCGGAGAAGTCGTCGCTGCGGAACACCTTCTCGATGTCCCGCTGCGCGATCATGTTGCCTGCGGTCGATCGCCGGTCCCCGGCCATGACCACGCCGTCCGCGAAACGGGCGGCCACGATCGTGGTCCCGTGCCGCAGGGGCGGCGCGGCCCCCTCTCCGCTGTCGCCGGAGGTGGCCCCGCCCAGCCGGGCGGCCTCCGCGGCCCCGGCACCGGGGAGCATGTCTGGTGCGCACGCGGCGACCAGGTCGGCAAACGACGATGTGCCAGCGTCCATGCACGCCGCAATGAACTTTCCGGCAAAGAAGCCAGAACCCACGCCTAGTCCTCCCGGTTAGTCCGCGCCTGCTTACCTGACCTTGACCCTACTGCGGCCCGGCACCGGCCGCGCAGGAGGCTTGTCAGCCCAGGGCGAACCCGGCGGGGCCGGTGCCCGGGTGCGCCCCGTGGGGGGCAGCCGTCACTGGCCGCCCTTCTGCACGTAAGACCGGACGAACTCCTCGGCGTTCTCCTCGAGCACCTCGTCGATTTCGTCGAGGATCGCGTCTACGTCGTCGGCCAGCTTCTCCTGGCGTTCCTTGACGTCGCCCGAGGCCTGCGGCTCCGCCTCCTCGGTGTCCTCGGTGCGCTTCGAGGTCTGCCGCTGACCGCCAGTGTCCTTTGTCGCCATGCCGAAACCTCCGTGCTACAGGGTCGTCCTCGGCTTAACCGTATCCTCGCCTGCCGACGGCCTGTCCAACCCTGAAATCGGGCATCGGGATCAGGCGGCTCAATATGCCCCTGCGGCCGCGGCTCCGTCCAGGGCTCAGAAGAGCCGGTCCCGGGGGCAGTCGTGGCCGGTCCCGGAGACGGGCCGCGGCGGGGGCGGTCAGTCCTTGCCGGTGAGCGCGGCCACCAGCTCGGCCGCGGTCCGGCAGCGGTCGAGAAGGCCGCCTACATGGGCCTTGGTCCCGCGGAGGGGTTCGAGGGTCGGCACCCGCTGGAGCGACTCGCGGCCCGGTATGTCGAAGATCACCGAATCCCAGGAGGCGGCGGCGACCGACTCGGGGTACTGCTGCAGGCACCGGCCGCGGAAGTAGGCCCGGGTGTCTTCCGGCGGGGACTCGATGGCCCGGGTCACGTCCTCCTCCGGCACGAGGCGGACCATCCTGCCCCGCGCGGCGAGCCGGTTGTACAGACCGCGGTTGGGCCGGACATCGGAATACTGCAGGTCCACCAGCTGAAGCTTGGGGTGCCCCCAGGCCAGCCCTTCCCGCGTCCGGTAACCCTCGAGCAGCTCGAGCTTGGCCACCCAGTCCAGCTCGCGGGACGCCTGCATCGGGTCCTCGGCCAGCCTGGTAAGCAGGGATTCCCAGCGGTCCAGCACGTCCGAGGTCATGTCATCGACATCGGAGCCGAACTTGTCCTCGGTGTACTTGCGGGCCAGCTCCAGGTACTCCATCTGCAGCTGGACCCCGGTCATCTTCCGGCCATCACGCAAGGTGACCTGATGGCGGCAGGTGGGGTCGTGCGAGATGGCCCGGAGCTCGGCCACCGGTGAGTCGACCGACAGGTCACCGCCGAGGAACTTGTCCTCGATCATGGCCAGCACCAGCGCCGTGGTGCCGAGCTTGAGGTAGGTGCTGACCTCGCTCATGTTGGCGTCGCCGATGATCACGTGCAGCCGGCGGAATTTTTCCGGATCCGCGTGCGGCTCATCCCGCGTGTTGATGATGGGCCGCTTCAGCGTGGTTTCCAGGCCTACCTCGACTTCGAAGAAGTCGGCGCGCTGGCTGATCTGGAAGCCGTCCTCGCGGCCGTCCGCGCCCAGGCCGACCCGCCCGGCGCCGCACACCACCTGCCTGGACACGAAGAACGGGGTGAGGTGGCGGACGATGTCCGCGAACGGCGTCGCCCGGCGCATCAGGTAGTTCTCGTGGCAGCCGTAGGAGGCGCCCTTGTTGTCGGTGTTGTTCTTGTACAGCTGGATCGGCGCGCTGCCCGGCACGGTGGCGGCCCTGGCCGCCGCCTCCGCCATGACCCGCTCCCCTGCCTTGTCCCAGATGACCGCCGAGAGCGGGTTGGTGCACTCCGGCGCGGAGTACTCCGGGTGCGCGTGATCCACGTACAGCCGGGCCCCGTTGGTCAGTATCACGTTGGCCAGGCCGAGGTCCTCGTCGGTCAGCTGGGTGGCGTCCGCGGACTCCCGGGCCAGGTCGAACCCGCGCGCGTCCCGCAGCGGGTTCTCCTCCTCGAAGTCCCACCTCGCCCGCCGGGCGCGGGCCGAGGTGGCCGCCTGGTAGGCGTTGACGACCTGGGACGAAGTGACCATGGCATTAGCCCCAGGCTGACCGGGAACCGAGATGCCGAACTCGGTCTCGGTTCCCATGACCCGCCGCACGCTCATATCAGGCAGCCTAGTGCCGGCCGGCCAGGCACGGGACGGGTGACCCGCCGCATGCTCCCGGCACCATATCGGTGACGGGCCGGCCAGCCGGGGAACACGCCACTATGCCTGCCCAGGTCAGAGGTACTGCCCAGTATTGGCCACCGTGTCGATGGAGCGCCCGGCCTCGGTGCCCTGCTTCCCGGAAACCAGGGTCCTGATGTACACGATCCGCTCGCCCTTCTTGCCGGAGATGCGGGCCCAGTCGTCCGGGTTGGTCGTGTTCGGCAGGTCCTCATTCTCACTGAACTCGTCCACGCAGGCGGTCAGCAGGTGCGCGACGCGCATGCCCTTCTGGCCCGTGTCGAGGAACTCCTTGATGGCCATCTTCTTGGCCCGCGCCACGATGTTCTCGATCATCGCGCCGGAGTTGAAGTCCTTGAAGTACAGGACCTCCTTGTCCCCGTTGGCGTAGGTGACCTCCAGGAACCGGTTCTCCTCGGTCTCGCTGTACATGCGCTCCACGACCCGCTGGATCATGGCGTCCACCGTGGCCTCGCGGGAGGAACCGTGCTCGGCCAGGTCGTCCGGGTGCAGCGGCAGCCCGGTCAGCACGTACTTGGAGAAGATGTCCTTCGCCGCCTCGGCGTCGGGCCGCTCGATCTTGATCTTCACGTCGAGCCGGCCGGGCCGCAGGATGGCCGGGTCGATCATGTCCTCCCGGTTGGAGGCCCCGATCACGATGACGTTCTCCAGGCCTTCAACGCCATCGATCTCGCTGAGCAGCTGCGGGACGATGGTGTTCTCCACGTCGCTGGAGACGCCCGAACCGCGGGTCCGGAAGATCGAGTCCATCTCGTCGAAGAACACGATGACCGGCATGCCCTCGCTGGCCTTCTCGCGGGCCCGCTGGAACACCAGCCTGATGTGCCGCTCGGTCTCGCCGACGTACTTGTTCAGCAGCTCCGGGCCCTTGATGTTGAGGAAGAAGCTCTTGCCTTCCTTGCCTTCCCTCGCGTCCTTGGCCTGGCCCTTCGACTGCGGCTCCGCCTCCTCGCCGCTTTCCGCCCGCTGCGCCGCCGTCCGGGCCGCGACCTGCTTGGCGAGGGAGTTGGCGACCGCCTTGGCGATCAGTGTCTTGCCACATCCTGGCGGCCCGTACAGCAGCACGCCCTTGGGCGGCCGCAGCTGGTGCTCACGGAACAGGTCCGCATGCAGGTACGGCAGCTCCACTGCGTCCCTGATCTGGACGATCTGGGAGCCGAGGCCGCCGATGTCGGAGTAGGTGATGTCCGGCACTTCCTCGAGGATGAGCTCCTCGACCTCGGCCTTGGGGATGCGCTCGTACACGTAGCCGGAACGCGGCTCGAGCAGCAGCGAGTCGCCCGCGCGCAGCACCGAGTCGAGCAGCGGCTCGGCCAGCCGGACCACCCGCTCCTCGTCCGCGTGCGAGATCACCAGCGCCCGGTCGCCGCCCTCAAGGAGTTCCTTGAGCATGACGACCTCGCCCACGGTCTCGTACCCCTGGGCGATCACGACGTTGAGGGCCTCGTTCAGCACCACCTCCTGGCCCGGCCGCAGCTTTTCCAGCTCGACCGCCGGGCTGACGCTGACGCGCATCTTCCGGCCGCCGGTGAACACGTCCGCGGTGCCGTCCTCGCAGGCCTCCAGGAACACGCCGAACCCTGATGGCGGCTGCGCGAGCCGGTCAACTTCCTCCTTGAGCGCCACGATCTGGTCGCGCGCCTCGCGGAGGGTATCGGCCAGACGCTCATTCTGGCCGGTGACCGAAGCCAGGCTGGCTTCGGTCTCACGCAGTCGCTCCTCGAGAAGCCGGACATGCCGGGGCGAGTCAGCCAGCCTCCGCCTCAGCACTGCCACCTCCTCCTCGAGAAAGGAGATCTGCGTGGTGAGGCCCTGAACCTGGTCTTCGCGCGCGGTGCGCGATCCTTCATCCCGAGTGGCCACGCCCCCACCCCCTTCCGAGAGCAGACTTCACTTAGACCCTACCTATCCGAGGCGCTGGCGTAACCTCGAGCCGCCTGCCGCTGACATTCTCACTGATCAGACTCCTCCCGGGAACCCTTCGCGGGCCTGCGCCTGCGCGGCGGAGCGGAGATTCCCTGGGCGAGCCGCCGGGCCGTAATGAGAAATCCCGTATGGCCCACCATCCGGTGCTCCGGCCGCACCGCCAGCCCCTCCGCGTGCCAGCCGCGGACAAGCGACTCCCAGGCGGCGGGCTCGTCAAAGCTGGACTGCTCCCGGATCGACTCCACAGTCCGGGAAAGCTGGGTCACGGTCGCGACGTAGCAGCACAGCACCCCACCGGGGATGAGCGCGTCAGACGCCACGCGTGCGAACTCCCATGGCGCCAGCATGTCCAGTACCACCCGGTCGAAACTACCCGCAGGCCCGGCCGGGCCGGATGGCGCACTGATGACGTCGGGGGCGGCCGGGGCGGTATCCACCGCGGGTCCGCCTACGGCCTGGGGGGCCGCTGCTTCCGCCAGCCCGGTGCCGCCTTCGGGGGCAGCCGCGTCCGCCGGCCCGCCGGGGGCGGCATCCTGCGCCAGCCCGCCGGTGACCTCTGGGGCCGCCAGGGCGGCATCCTCCGCCCAACCGCCGGTGACCTCCATGAGGTCGCCGATCCGCAACTGCCAGGCGGGATGCGGCCCGCCGAAGAAGCGCTCCACGTTGTCCCGCGCGATGGCGGCGAAATCGGCGCGCCGCTCGTACGAAACCAGCAGCCCGTCCTCCCCCACGCTGCGCAGCAGCCAGCAGGACAGGGCACCCGAACCCGCTCCCGCCTCCAGCACCCGCGCACCCGGGAAGATATCGGCCAGCGCGATGATCTGCGCCGCGTCCTTCGGGTACACGACGGCGGCGCCGCGGGTCATGGACAGCGTGAAGTCGGCCAGCAACGGCCGGAGCGCCACGTACGGGGTGCCGCCGGAGGACTTCACCACCGTGCCCTCCGGGGCGCCGATCAGGTCGTCGTGGGCCAGCCCGCCGCGGTGGGTGTGGAACGTCCGTCCCTCCGCGAGGACCACGAGGTGCTTGCGGCCCTTGGGGTCGGTGAGCTGTACCTGGTCCCCGGGGGCGAACGGGCCGCGGCGCTGACGAATCACGCCCGCCAATGTAGCCGTGCCGCGGCGTGCCGTGGCCCCAGCCGAGGTGGCGTGGCGTGGCCCGTCACGCGAGATGGCGCCTGGAAGGGCGGCCGCCGGCACCCGGACGGCGTCTGGACGGGTGGCGGCCCGGGGAGCCTGGACGACGCCCGGGACGGTGGCGGCCCGGGGAGCTAGACGCCGGCGAAGGCGTGGTCGAGATCACTGGCCGACAGCACTCCATAGACCTGCCCCGAGGGCTCAACCAGCAGGTACTCGGTGGCCGGTGAACGGCGGACCGCCTCGAGCAGCGCCATCCCGGACAGGTCGGCGGGCAGGATGAGGCCGCTGTCGATGGTCCGGGCCAGTGATCCGGCGTCGATCCACGGCCTGCGCTGCGGCGGGGTGGCCGTGACCGCGTTCTCGTTCACGATGGCGATGGGCTTGTCCTCGTGATCGACGATCACCAGCGCGCGGGCCCCGGCGGCGTCCGCGCGCCGGATGGCCTCGGCCAGCGGCAGGCTGGCCGGGATCGGGATAGCCCGCCGGCGCAGCGTCCGGGCCTGCAGGCCGGGCAGCCGCTCGCGGACCCGGGTCACCCGCAGCGACTGGCCCGCGCCGACCCACATAAAGGCGGCGATGACGCCGAACCAGACCACGTCGAAGATCTGGACCTGCTGACCCGCTGAGACGATCAGAGCCACCGGCACCACCAGCACGGCTACCGCGAGTACCCGGCCCGCCCAGGCCGCGACGATGGTCGCCGTGCCCGGCCTGCCGGTCGCCTTCCAGACCCCGGCCCGGAGCATCCGGCCGCCGTCCAGCGGCAGGCCGGGCAGCAGGTTGAACAGGCCGACCAGGAGGTTGGCCCAGACCAGCTGCTGGATGAGCAGGCCGGGCAGTCCGCTCAGGTGGGTGACCAGCAGGACCACGTACCCGAGCCCGGCCAGGATCAGGGAGAGCAGGGGGCCGGCCGCGGAGACCAGGAATTCGCGGCCCGGTGTGGGAGGCTCCTGCTCGATCTCGGAGAACCCGCCCAGCGGGTAGAGCAGGATCCGCCGGACCGGCAGTCCGAACCCGCGGGCGACCAGGGAATGGCTCAGCTCGTGGATCAGGACGGACACGTACAGCAGCACCACGAACGCGGCGGCCACCACGTACCGCACCCCGCTCGAGCCGGCCAGCGCCGCGCTGTTCCCGTACAGGAAGACGAACAAGCCGGCGATCAGGAACCAGTACGGCGAGATGTACACGGGTATCCCGAAGGGCCGCGCGATCCTCACTCCGGGTCCCGACCCCTGCGGCGAGGGCCGTGCGGGTGGTGTGCCTGCCACAGGTTGATGCTACGTGCTGGGCGACCCCTTGAGACGCGCCCGGCGCGCCGCTGCGGCCCGGGGACGTGAAACAGGCGGCAAAGCCCGCAACTGTCGGAGGCTTCCCCTACTCTGCCTGGCATGGCCGACGATGCTGTGCCTCTCCTCGCCCCGCCCGACCCTGGCCCGTCCGGGAAGGACGTGGCCGCGAAGTACACGGTCCAGGACGCCGCGGCCGGACGGGATGCGGCCGGAAGCGATACGGCCGGGAGCGATGCGACTGGGCGGCCCGCGGCCGGGGATGACACGGCCCGGCCGGGCGCGGCCGGGGACGATGCGGGCGGTACGCAGCCCGCCGACCGGCGGCGGTCGTTGTCCCCGTCCCGGGCGGGCGACTTCATGACCTGCCCGCTGCTGTACCGGTTCCGGGTGATCGACCGGCTACCTGAGCCGCCCAGTCCCGCCGCGGCCCGCGGCACGCTGGTCCACGCGGTCCTGGAGCACCTGTTCGACCGGCCTGCCCGCGAGCGGACACCGGAAGTGGCCAGGTCGCTGCTGGACCCCGAGTGGAATCGCCTGGTCACCGGGACACCGGAGCTGGGCAGCCTGTTCGCGGCGGAGACAGACCAGGCCGCCTGGGTCCAGGAGGCCGGGATCATGCTGGACCGCTATTTCACCCTGGAGGACCCGCGGCGGCTCGAGCCGGCCCACCGTGAGCTGTGCGTGGAAGCCGAGCTCGCCTCGGGGCTGCGGCTGCGCGGCTACATCGACCGCCTGGACATCGCCCCCGGCGGTGCGACCAGGATCGTGGACTACAAGACCGGGAGCGCCCCGCCGGCGGAGTTCGAGGCCCGGGCGCTGTTCCAGATGAAGTTCTACGCCCTGGTGGTGTGGCGTGCGGAGGGCCGCCTGCCCCGCCTGCTCCAGCTCATGTACCTGGGGAATGGGGAGATCATCCGCTACGAGCCCGACGAGGCCGACCTGCGGGCCACCGAGCGGAAGATCGAGGCCCTGTGGCAGGCCATCGAGCGGGCCCGGCAGTCGCGGGACTGGCGGCCCCGGCCGGGCCGGCTGTGCGACTGGTGCGCGCACAAGGCCCTCTGCCCGGCCTTCGGCGGCACGCCGCCCGCCCTGCCCCAGGAGGAAGAACTGCCGTCCGCCGCTTCCGGCGAGATGGCGGCCGCCGGCCCGGTCCTGGTCGGCGACGACCTCTGATCCAGGCGGCGCGCCAGCCGCGGTCCGCGACGGCCGGGAGGGCTCAGCGCCTCCGGGGCGCGGTCAGTGGATACCGTGCCGCCGCAGGATGTCGGCGACGTCGCCGAGGTCGTCATCAGCCGCCGGGGCCTTGCTCTTGGCGGGCTTGAGGGCCTTGGTCGGGGCAGTCGCGGGCTGGCTGGTCTTCCCGGGCGGGCCGTCCGCTCCCGGGGCGCCGGCTTTCCGGCTCCGGCCGCGCCGCATCGTGCCCGAGACCACGAACAGCACGATCGCGAGGCCCGTCAGGGCCACGCCGGACCACACCTGGGGGGAGAAGATGAACGAGGCCGCGAAGTTTCCGATCGCGGAGCCGATCTGCCACAGCATCTTGACCGCGTGCGTCAGGTATGCGGCCATGGGCAGCAGCGACCAGGCCGCCCAGCGCAATCCCGCGGCCGCCCCGCGCCGCCGCCAGACCACCCAGCTGGCGATCAGCCCCAGGAGCGTGAGTCCCCCGCACAGCGGGAGCCATGCGAACTGGCTGTATGACATGACCGCTCCCCTCGGCAGCGTTCCTTACCCCATCGTCGCACACCGGTGGGAGTGCGGCGTTCGTGCCGGCCCGGCCCGGGGGGCTCAGCCAGGGTTGCGCCGGGCGGGCGCCAATCGGCGTTTGCTATCCCCTGCGGCTGGCCCGCGGCCTGCGGTGGCTCCTGCGGCCTGGCTCACCGGCTCTGGGATCCGGCTGGCTACTTCAGGCCCAGCACAGCGTAGTTGTACATGCCGTAGTAGGACTGGACGTAGACGTTGGTCAGGTTCGGGCTGCGGTACAGCAGCGACTTGGCGTACACCTCGGGCAGGATCGCGGCGTCCTTCATCACCCGCCGGTCGATCTGGGCCGTGTAGGAGTTCCGCGTGGTGGCATCGTTCGTGCTGGCCATCTTGGTCAGCAGGCCGTTGACCCTCGGGTCGCTGAGCTCCGCGACGTTGGTGTTCCCGGCCGGGCTGATCGTGTCGCCACCCGTGATCAGGTCGAAGAACCCGTAACCCCCAGGCCAGTCAGGCGCCCAGCTGCCCATCAGGATCCCGAGGTGGTGGTGGTGCACGAACACCGGCGCGCCCGCGAACTTGCTGAGGTAGGTGCCGGACGGGTAACCGTGCAGCGACAGCTTGATCCCGGCGTGGCTTAGTGAGGCGTGGAGTGAGTGCGCCGCCTGCACTTCCTTGGGCCGGTCGCTGCGGTAGGCGATTCCGGTGCTGAACCCGTGAGGCCGCCCGCACAGCCTGAGCTGCGCCCTGGCCTTGGCCACGTCGCCGCCAGGCTTGGTGGTGGCCTCGTAGTAGTCGAAGTGTTTCTGCCCGATGACGTTCGGCGGCGCCACCGTGCTGGCGATCTGGCCTCCGGCGACCGGACCGCCGTAGGCGGCCTGCTGGCTGGTCTTGCTGGCCGCGTACTCGACGGCCATCCTGCAGTGCACATTGTTCATCGGCGTCACCACCGTGTTGAGGTAGGCGAACCGGAGGTACCCGCTGATCGGGTCATCAGATGAGGCCTTAAGTGCCGCCGAGGACAAGATCCTGGCCCGCGCCGGCGCCTGCACGCCGGTACCCGCCACGTCCACGTCCAGGTCGCCCGCGAGCAGCCGGTTGTCGAGGACGTTCGCGTTCATGTTCCAGTTGATAACGACCTTGCTGACCAGCTGCCGGGCGTTCGGGTCGGTGGATGCCTTCCAGAATTGGTTCGGCACCATCGTGAGCTGCTTGTTGAGCTGGTAGCTCTGGAACTTGTACGGCCCGGTGGACATCGGGTGCAGCTGGTAGCTCGGGCCCGTGTCCTTCTTCGGCGGCACCGGGGCGGTCTGGGGGATCGCGGCCACGTAGTTGAAGTCGGCGAATGGGTGGGCCAGGTGGAACACGATGGTGGTCGCGTCCGGGGTCTGCACCGCGGTCAGGCCCATGAGGTTCTTGGACCGGTTCTGGTAGGGACCGGGATACGTGGCCGCGTTCCCGTCCAGCAGCACCTGGAAATAGCTCGGGCCGTTGGGCAGCACCGACCGGTCGAAGGTGCGCTCCACCGCGTACTTGACGTCCCGTGAGGTGACCGTGGTCCCGTCCTCGAACTTGACGCCCCGCTGGATGTGGTAGGTCCACGTCAGGCCATTGTCGGTCACGATGCCCGGGCTGGTGGCCAGGTCGGGGACGACCTGCAGCCCGCACTGCCCGGGGCAGGACTTATAGGTCATCAGCGGCATTGTGTAGAGCCTGGTGAGGTCCCACATGAACGGGTAGTAGGTGTTACCCGGATCAGCCGAGTCTGGCGTGCCGCTGTCACCGAAGGTGAGGGTCCCGCCCTTGTGGCCGGAATGGCTGACCACCTTCGTGAGCGAAGCGTTGTAGCCAGCCGACGATGATGACCCAGAACCACCTCCGCTACCGCCGCTACAGGCGGCCAGCGCGAGCGCGGCGGCCGCCCCAAACGCGGCCAGCCCGATGGTCCTGGGTCTCCTCATGCGGTGGAGCGCCTCCTGCCGTGCATGTACATCGCTTCGATCGACGAGTACACCACGATCCGCGCCGCCGGGTTGGGCGGCAGCTCACGGAACAGGATGCCCGGCCTGTGACCCACCGCCAGGACTCCCCCCGCGGCGGCGAACGCCGCCCGGCGAACCTGGGGATCTACTCCCCGGTGTTCTCCGGGAAGTGACAGGCCACCTGGTGTCCCGGGACCAACTCGGTGAGTGGCGGCTCCTGGGTGCGGCACACCTCCTGCGCTTTCCAGCACCGGGTGTGGAACCGGCAGGCCGGGGGCGGGTTCAGCGGGCTGGGCACGTCGCCGGTCAGTCGGATGTGCTCCCGGCGCTGTCTGCGGCCATCGACGCGCACCGGCGCCGGGACCGGTACCGCCGACATCAGGGCGACCGTGTAGGGGTGCCGGGGCGCCGCGTAAAGCTGGTCGCGGCCGGCGAGCTCGACGATCTTGCCCAGGTACATGACCGCCACGTGATTGCTGATGTGCCGCACCACCGACAGGTCGTGCGCGATCACCACGTAGGTCAGGCCGAGTTCGTTCTGCAGGTCCTCCAGCAGGTTGATCACCTGGGCCTGGATCGACACGTCCAGCGCCGACACTGGCTCGTCGGCGACGATCAGCTTGGGCCGCAGCGCCAGGGTGCGCGCGATCCCGATGCGCTGGCGCTGGCCGCCGGAGAACTCGTGCGGGTAGCGGTTGTAGTGCTCCGGATTGAGCCCGACCAGCTCCAGCAGCTCCTGGACGGTGGCCTTGATGCCTTTCTCCGACTTCACCTTCTGCAGCCGCAGCGGCGCGCCGACGATCCCGCCGACGGTGTGACGCGGGTTCAGGGACGAGTACGGATCCTGGAAGATCATCTGGATGTCCCGGCGCAGCGGGCGCATCTTCCCCATGGACAGGTGCGTGATGTCCCGGCCCTCGAACATGATCCGGCCGCCGGTCGGTTCCAGCAGCCGGGTGAGCAGCCGCCCGGTCGTGGTCTTACCGCAGCCGGACTCCCCGACTAGGCCGAGGGTCTGCCCCGGGGCCACCGAGAAGTTGACCTGATCCACGGCCTGCACCGCGCCGACCTTCTGCCGGAAGATGATCCCCCTGGTTACGGGGAAGTGCTTGGTCAGGCCGGTCACCTCGAGCAGCGCGTCGCCGGCGCCGCCAATCGCGCCCGCGGTCCCGGCTGTGCTGACTGGGGTGCTCACGCTTCTCCCTGCGTCATCCGGGCGGTGGACGCCTCAGTCTCCTCGAGAACCAGCTCGGTCCGGAACTTCCGGCGCTGGTCGCCGGTCAGGTGGCAGGCCGCCAGGTGCGCAGGGCTCACCTCACGCAGCTCTGGCACCTCGGTCTGGCTCCGCCCGTCGGTGAACCCGGCATACCGGCACCGGGGATGGAACGCGCAGCCGGACGGGACGTTGATCAGGCTGGGCGGGGTGCCCTTGATAGGGACGAGACGTTCCAGGCGGGCTTCGTCGATCCGCGGCATGGACGCGAGCAAGCCCCAGGTATACGGGTGCCCAGGCTGGTCGAACGTATCCTCAGCGCTGCCGTACTCCGCCATCCGGCCCGCGTACATGACCAGGATGTCATCAGACAGTTCGGCAACAACTCCGAGGTCGTGGGTGATGATGATGACCGCCGAGTGGTACTCCTGCTGCAGATCCCAGATCAGGTCCAGGATCTGCGCCTGCACCGTGACATCCAACGCCGTGGTCGGCTCGTCGGCGATCAGCAATTCCGGGTCGCAGCTCAGCGCCATCGCGATCATCGCGCGCTGTCGCATGCCGCCGGAGAACTGGTGCGGGTAGTCGTCCACCCGGGTGGCGGGCTGCGGGATGCCGACCCGGGCGAGCATGTCGACCGCATGCTTGCGGGCGACCTTCTTGCCGACCTGATTGTGGACCAGGTACGCCTCGGCGATCTGGGCACCAACGGTGTAGTACGGGTGCAGCGCTGACAGCGGGTCCTGGAAGATCATCGCCATCTTGCTGCCGCGCAGTTCGCGCACCCGGGACGGGGTCGCGCCGACCAGTTCCTCGCCATCCAGCTTGATATGCCCGCTGATCTGGGCATTGCCGCCGTGGTGCAGGCCCAGGATGCCCAGGCTGGTGACGCTCTTCCCGGAGCCGGACTCACCGACGATGCCCAGCGTGCGGCCCCGCTCGAGACCGAACGAGAGCCCGTCCACGGCCTTGACCAGGCCGTCGTTGGTCGGGAAGTGAATGCGCAGGTCCGCGACCTCGAGCAGTGGTTCCGGCATCAGTGCCTCACCCTCGGGTCGACCACCGCGTACAGCACGTCCACCACCAGGTTGGCCAGCACGATAAAGAACGCGGCCAGCAAGGTGACGCCCAGGATCTCCGGCAGATCCTGGTTATTGACCGCCTCCACCGTGAACAGGCCCAGCCCGTGCAGGGAGAAGGTCACCTCGGTGATGATTGCGCCGCCGAGCAGCAGGCCGAGGTCCATGCCGAAGATGGTCACGATCGGGGTCAGCGCGGCCCGGAGCCCGTGCTTGAAGATCACTTTCCGCTCACGCAGGCCCTTGGCCCGCGCAGTGCGGATGTAGTCCTCGCTCATCGTCTCCAGCATGCCCGCCCGGGTCAGCCGGGCGTAGAGCGCGGCATACAGGAAGGCCAGGACGATCCAGGGCAGCACGAGATTGCGCGCCCACAGCAGCGGGTTGGTGGTGAAGGGCACGTACTGCACGTTGGGGAACAGCGGCCACTTGTAGCTGAACAGTTCGAGGGCGATCAGCCCGGTGAAGAAGATCGGCAGCGACACCCCGGCCAGCGCGATGCCCATCGAGAACCGGTCGAACAGGCTGCCCCGGCGCAGCGCCGAGAGCACGCCGATCGCGACGCCGCCGACCAGCCACAGGATGGACGCGCCGATCGCGAGGGACAGTGTCACCGGGATGTCGCTGACCATCTGCGGCCACACCGGCTGCTGGGACTTGAACGAGTACCCGAAGCACGGCGGCGGGCAGTAGGTGGTGCTCGGGCCGCTGTTGTAATGCGCACCGACCACGATGCCCTTGACGAACCGGCCGTACTGCAGCCACAACGGCGAGTTCAAGCCGAGCTTCTGTTCCACCTGCAGGACGGCCGCCTGGGTCGGATTGCGGCCGACGTACTGCGCGGCCAGCTGGTAGGAGCTCTGCCCAGCCAGCCTCGGTATCAGGAAGAAGATCGCGAAGGTGATCAAGCTGACTACGAGAAGCAGGAACACCGTGGCGATCAGGCGCCGGATGATAAAAGTGACCACTGTGCGGGCCGGTGCCCGGCCGGGATAACCCCGCCGGGCACCGGCACCCTCACCCTCTCTCCTCGCTCGCTGCGGACTCGGTCAGGCCGGACCACCGCTCAGGGCTTCACGCCCTCCACGGCGAAGTTGTTGAGCTGGTAGGCCTGGTCGAAATAGACATTCGTGAGCGACGTCGGCCGGTAGATCAGCGCCTTCGCGTACACGATCGGCACGATGACCGCATCCTTCATCACCTGGCGGTCGATCTGCCCCCAGATCGCGTTCCGCTGAGCCGCGTCGTTGAGGCCGGCCGCCTTGGTGAACAGGTTGTTGACCACCGGGTCGTTGAGCAGCCCAATGTTGGTGTTGCCGGCCGGCACGATGGCGTTCCCGTTGACGAGCTCATCGAGGAAGCCGTACCCGTCGGGCCAGTCAGCACCCCAGCCGCCGAAGGCGATCCCGATGTTGTGCGAGCTCATGTACTTCGGGACACCAGCGAAGTTGGTGTAGTAGGTCGAGGTCGGGTAGCCGTGCAGCGTGGCCTTGATCCCGACCTGGGACAGGGCCTGCTGCAGGGCCTGCGCGCCCTGCGTCTCGGTCGGCCGGTCGCTCCGGTAGGCAATCCCGGTCGAGAAGCCGCTCGCGTGCCCACAGGCCTTGAGCTCCTGCTTGGCCTTGGCCGGGTCGCCATTCGTCTTCGTGGTCGCCTCATACATGTCGAACTTCTGGTAGCCGGTAACGGTCGGCGGCATGACGGTGCTCCCGATCGCGCCACCAGCCACCGGGCCGCCGTAGGCATTCTGCAGCGTCGTGTGGTTGGCCGCGTACTCGATGGCCCGCCTGCAGGCGACGTTGGTGAACGGCGCAACCTTCGAGTCGATGTAGAAGAACCATCCGAACCCGGTGATCGGGTCGTCGGAGTTGGCCTTGAGGGTGGGGTTGGAGAGGATCTTGGCCCGCGCCGCCGCCTGCACGCCGGTGCCCGCGAAGTCAATCTGGGCGTCACCAGCGATCAGCCGGTTGTCGACGTCGTTCGGGTTCATGTTCATGTTGACGACGACTTTGCTGGCGAGCTGCTTGACGGTGGGGTCCTCCGCAGCGTTCCACTGCGGGTTCTTGACCAGGACCGCCTGCTTGTTTATCTGGTAGCTCTGGAACTTGTACGGCCCCGTGGACATGGGGTGCAGCTGGTATTTGGTGCCGGTGTCCTTGCTTGGCGGCACCGGGGCTGATTGCGGGATCGTGACCACGTAGTTGAAGTCCGAGAACGGATGGGCCAGGTGGAACACGACCGTCGTCGCGTTTGGCGTGGTGACTGCGGTCAGGCCCATCAGGTTCTTGGACCGGTCCTTGTACGGCCCTGGGTACTTAGCCGCGTTGCCGCCGAGCAGCACCGCGAAGTAGCTCGGCCCGTTGGGCAGCACCGACCGGTCGAAGGTGCGCTCCACCGCGTACTTGACGTCCTGCGAGGTGACCGTGGTCCCGTCCTCGAACTTGACGCCCGACCTGATGTGGTAGGTCCAGGTCAGTCCCTTGTCGCTGACCACGCCAGGGGCGGTCGCCAGGGCCGGGACGAGCGTCTTGCCGCAGGCGCCCGGGCAGGCCTTGTAGGTCATCAGCGCCTGCGAGTAGAGCCGGGCGAAATCCCACACTGCCGCGTAGTACGTGTTGCCCGGGTCGAAGGAGTCGGGCGCACTCCGCCAGTCGTAGGTGAGCGTCCCGCCCGTTTGCGTCGACGGGTTGACCACTTTGGTGATCCCCGCATTGAACGCGGCGTTCGAGGACGAACCGCTGCCCCCGCTGCCGCCGCTGCCGCCGCCGCTGCTGCCGCCGCCGCACGCGGCCAGCGCCAGCGCAGCGGCCGCCCCAAATGCGGCCAGCCCAATGGTCCTGCGTCTCCTCATGGGATGAAACGCCTCCTGTCGTGATTCGTTGTGCGAAATCGGGTGCACCGGCTACCGGCTGCTTCTCGGGTCGAGCGCATCGCGCAGCCCGTCACCGAACAGGTTGAAGGCCATCACCGTGATGAAGATGGCCAGGCCGGGAATGATCATAAACATCGGATCGATCGAGTAGTCCCCGTTGTTGACGGCGTCCGAGATCATGCCTCCCCAGCTGGGCGTGGGCGGGATGATACCTACGCCCAGGTAGGACAGGGCCGCCTCGAACAGGATGTTGGTCGGGATCAGCAGCGTGGAGTACACGAGGATGGGGCCGACCAGGTTGGGCAGCAGTTCGCGGAACAGGATGTACGGCCCCCGTGCGCCGATGCTGCGCGCGGCGTCCACGAATTCCCGCTCGCGCAGCGACAGGGTCTGGCCGCGGATGATCCGGCCCATGTAAGGCCACGCGAAGAAGCCGATCACGAAGACCAGCAGGGCGATCCGCAGCGAGTTGCCGTTGAGCCCGAACGCCGACGACGGGATGACGCCGACCAGCGCGATCGCGAACACCAGCAGCGGGAAGGCGAGGAAGACGTCCATGGACCGGGCGATCACCGCGTCCACCCAGCCGCCGAAGTACCCGGCGATGACGCCCATCACCACGCCGATGCCCACCGCCAGCCCGGTCGCCAGGAACGCGATTATCAGCGACACCCGCGCGCCATTGACCACCCGCGCCAGCAGGTCGCGCCCGGTGATCGGCTCGACCCCGAGGGGATGGGCGAGGCTGATCCCGCCGAGCGGCCCATTCGGGCGGCTGAACGTCGGGTTGATCAGGTTCTCGTGATAAATGAGCGGGCTCTGCACCAGGTACGGCCCGAAGATGGCGACCAGGATGAGCAAGACGACGATGGCACCGCCGGTCATGGCCACCTTGTCCCGGCGCAGCCGCATCCAGGCGATCTGCCCGAGCGAGCGGCCCTCGATGGCCTTACCGCTGACTCCGGCGAGCACGCTCTCCGGAGCAACGTCGCCGGAGACAGGCACGTCAAGCGGTGCTGCCATCAGGCGGCGCCCCCTATTGCTCGTGACGGGAAATTACCCGGCCGTCGCGGCATAACGCCGTGCGGAAGCCGGTCACCAAGGCTCCTACCGGGAGGATCTCCCGTTTTGCCTGGTCCGCGCCAGCGATAACGCGGTGTCGTGCCTGGATTGTGACCGAATCACAACGGCACCGTCATGGGTCGCCATGCGTCCGCCCCGCGGCGGCCTCCCGCAGGGTGGCCAGATCGACCATGCGCAGCGACGGGACGGTCAGCCGGGCGAGCCCGGGCGGCGGCGGCACGCTGGGGACGGCGACCACGGTGCAGCCGGCGGCGTGCGCGGACGTGATGCCGGTGGGCGAGTCCTCCAGCGCGACGCTTCGCGCCGGCGGCACCCCGAGCAGCGCGGCCGCCCGCAGGTACGGCTCGGGATCCGGCTTGCCCCGGACCACGTCGGCGGCGCAGACCGTGACCGGGAACCGTACCCCGATCGAGTCCAGGGCGGCCGCCATGATCTCCGGCTCGGCCGAGGTGACCAGGGCGTGCGGCAGGCCGGCCGCCGCGATCTCGGCGAGCAGCTCGCGCGCTCCCGGCATCACCTGCACGCCGCGGGCCCGGACCAGGTCCGCCATGCCCTGGACGAGCCACTGGGCGATGACCTCCCGCGGCACCGGCTGGGCGGCCTTGCGCTGCATGTACGCGGTTGACCGGGTAAGCGAGCCGCCGATGAGGTGCTGCTGGTCGGCGGGGCCCCAGGGGCTTCCCATCCGGTCCATGATCACGGCCTCGGCCTCATACCACAGCGGCTCGGAGTCCACCAGCAGGCCGTCCATGTCGAACATGACCGCCTGCAGGGTGCCGCTCTCGTCCTCCGGGTTGCCGTCCGGGGCGGGCGCGGAGGCCACCGAGCCGTCCCGCGCCGCGGGATCGCGGTCAGCCCCCCGGGTCATGCGGCAAAGTACCTTGCCTCGGGGTGGAACGTGATCAGGGCGTCGGTGGACTGCTCGGGCTCCAGCTGGAACTCCTCGGACAGGGCGACCCCGATCCGCCCGGGCCGCAGCAGGCGCATTACCTTGGCCCGGTCTTCCAGGTCCGGGCAGGCCGGGTAGCCGAACGAGTACCGGCAGCCGCGGTAGCCGACCTTCAGGATGCCGTCCAGGTCGGCCGGGTCGTACCCGGCGAGGCCGGTCTCCTCCCGGATCCGGCCGTGCCAGTACTCCGCGAGGGCTTCGGTCAGCTGGACGGACAGCCCGTGCAGCTCCAGATACTCGCGGTAGGCATTCTTGGCGAAGAGCTCCGCGGTGGCCTTGCTGATCGCCGGTCCCACGGTGACCAGCTGGAAGCCGACCACGTCGGTCTCGCCGGAATCCGCCGGGCGGAAGAAGTCGGCCAGGCACAGGTGCCGGTCGTGGCGCTGCCGCGGGAACGTGAACCGCTCCCGCTCTGTTCCGTCGCCGCCGGTGACGACCAGGTCGTCGCCGTCACCGACGGCCCTGAAGTAGCCGTAGACCACCCCGGCCTGGAGCAGCCCCTCGCTCTGCACCCGGTCCAGCCACATCCGCAGCCGTGGCCGCCCTTCCGTCTCGACGAGCTCCGCGTAGGACGGGCCGTCCGGGCCGCGCCCCGGCTTCAGGCCCCACTGGCCCATGAACGTGGCCCGCTCGTCCAGGAACGCCGCGTACGCAGCCAGCGGGATGCCCTTGACGATCCGGTCGCCGAAGAAGGGCGGGGCGGGCACCGGGCTGTCGGTGGCCACGTCCGACCGGGCGGGCATCGCGTCCGGCTCGGTGACCTGGAGCCGCGCCCCACTGCGGACCCGGCGCTCGCGCATGGACGGCAGCTGGGCCCCGGCCTCGCCCCGCTTGACGGCCATGAACGCGTCCATCAGGCGGAGCCCCTCGAAGGCGTCGCGGGCGTACCGCACCTCGCCGTCGAACAAGCTGGCCAGGTCCTGTTCCACGTAGGCGCGGGTGAGCGCGGCCCCGCCGAGCAGAACCGGCCACCGGCGGGCCAGGTCCCGGGTGTTCAGCTCGGCCAGGTTGTCCCGCATCACCACGGTGGACTTGACCAGCAGCCCGGACATGCCCACGACGTCCGCGTCGTGCTCGGTCGCCGCGTCCACGATGGCCGACACCGGCTGCTTGATGCCGATGTTGACCACGTCGTAGCCGTTGTTGGTCAGGATGATGTTGACCAGGTTCTTCCCGATGTCGTGCACATCGCCCTTGACCGTGGCCAGCACGATCCGGCCCTTGCCCGCCTCATCGGATCGTTCCATGTGCGGTTCGAGGTAGCCGACGGCGAGCTTCATGACCTCGGCCGACTGCAGCACGAAGGGCAGCTGCATCTGCCCGGTTCCGAACAGCTCGCCGACCGTCCTCATCCCGTCCAGCAGGACGTCGTTGACGATCTCCAGGGCGGGCCGCTGGGCCACCGCCTCGTCCAGGTCGGCCTCGAGGCCGATGCGCTCCCCGTCAATGATCCGCCGCTTGAGGCGTTCCCAGAGCGGCAGGCCCGCGAGTTCCGCGGCCCGGCTGGCCTTGACCGCGGCCGCGTCCACGCCCTCGAACAGCTCCAGCAGCCGGGACAGCGGGTCGTAGCCTTCCCGCCTGCGGTCGTAGACGAGGTCCAGCGCGACCTGCAGCTGTTCATCGGGGATCCGGGCGATCGGCATGATCCGCGAGGCGTGCACGATGGCGGAGTCCAGCCCGGCCCGCACGCACTCGTCGAGGAACACCGAGTTCAGCACCGCGCGCGCAGCCGGGTTCAGCCCGAACGACACGTTCGAAACGCCCAGCGTGGTCTGGACTTCCGGGTAGCGCTGCTTGAGCTGGCGGATGGCCTCGATCGTCTCGATCGCATCCCGCCGGGTCTCCTCCTGGCCGGTGGCGATCGGGAACGTGAGGCAGTCCACGATGATGTCGCAGAGGCGCATCCCCCAGTTCCCGGTCAGGTCCCCGATCAGCCGGGTGGCCACCGCGAGCTTCCACTCGGCGGTCCGGGCCTGGCCCTGCTCGTCGATGGTCAGCGCGATCACCGCCGCGCCATGCTCCGTGACCAGGGGCATGACCTTCGCCAGCCGCGAGTCAGGCCCGTCGCCGTCCTCGTAGTTGACCGAGTTGACCACCGCCCGGCCGGCCAGCAACTCCAGCCCGGTCTGGATCACCTCAGGCTCGGTGGAGTCGATTACCAGGGGCAGCGTGGCCGCGGTCGCCAGCCTGCCGGCGACCTCGGTCATGTCCGCCGGGCCGTCCCGGCCCACGTAATCCACGCACAGGTCGAGCAGGTGCGCCCCGTCCCGGGTCTGCGCCCGGGCGATCTCCACGCAGTCGTCCCAGCGGCCCTCGATGAGGGCATCGCGGAACGCCTTCGAGCCGTTGGCGTTGGTCCGCTCGCCGATGGCCAGGAACGACGTGTCCTGCCGGAACGGGACATGCTGGTAGAGCGAGGCCACCCCCGGCTCGGCCCGGGGCCGGCGCGGCACCACCGGCCGCCCTCGCAGGCGGTCCACCACGGCGGCCAGGTGCTCGGGTGTGGTGCCGCAGCAGCCGCCGACCAGGGCCAGGCCGAACTGCTCGGTGAACCTGGCGTGCGCCTCGGCCAGCTGGGCCGGGCTCAGCGGGTACCGGGCGCCGTCGGCGGTGAGTACGGGCAGCCCCGCGTTGGGCATGCAGGACAGGGGGATACGTGAGTGCGCGGCCAGGTAGCGGAGGTGCTCACTCATCTCACCAGGCCCGGTGGCGCAGTTCAGCCCGATCAGGGTGATGCCCAGCGGCTCGAGGGCGGTGAGCGCGGCGCCGATCTCGCTGCCCAGCAGCATGGCGCCGGTGGTCTCGATCGTCACCTGGGCGATGAGCGGGAGCTCGGCGCCCGCGGCGGTCATCGCGCGCCGCGTGCCGATGATCGCGGCCTTGGCCTGGAGCAGGTCCTGGCTGGTCTCGATGATGATCGCGTCGGCCCCGCCGCTGACCAGCCCGGCCGCGCCGAGCTGGTAGGCATCGCGCAGGTCAGCGAACCTGGTGTGGCCGAGGGTCGGCAGCTTGGTCCCCGGCCCCATGGAGCCGAGCACCCAGCGCGGGTGTTCTGATGTGGACCAGTGGTCAGCCGCCTGGCGGGCGATCCTGGCTCCGGCCTCGGACAGTTCCCGCACTCGCGCGGAAAGCCCGTATTCTCCCAGGTTGCTGAGGTTTGCCCCGAACGTGTTGGTGGTGACGCAGTCCACCCCGGCCTCGAGGTATCCCTCGTGGACCGCCCGGACGATGTCTGGCCGGGTCACGTTGAGGATTTCGTTGCATCCCTCATGACCGTCGAAATCCTCCAGCGTGGCGTCGCTGGCCTGGAGCATTGTCCCCATGGCCCCGTCGGCCACCACCACGCGATTCCCGAGGACGGCACCCAGATCCGGCCGGGCCGCTGGGGCCGGGCGGGCAGTGTTCGTCATAGGGCCCTTATTCTAGGGCGACGCGTCCAGGGGGCGGCTGAGCCGAGACCGGCGGCACCGACCCCCGGGTCACGCGGTGGTCATCGAGGTACACGTAACCTGGAGTCATCCGGGTGAGCCGCGGCCCCCGAAGGAGGTGGTGGGTGATCGAGCTGAACGGCGACCGAGCGCTCTCCTCGCCAGCAATCATCGCTGCCTTCGAGGGGTGGAACGACGCAGGGGAAGCCGCCAGCGGAGTGGTTGATCATCTGGGCCTGACCTGGGACGCCACCCAGATCGGTGCGATTGACCCGGAGGACTACTACGACTTCCAGGTGACCCGGCCGGTGATGGAGGTCTCCGAGGGCCGCACGGAGCGGCTGGTCTGGCCGACCACGCGGCTGTCGGTGGCCACCCCGGAGGGCCTGGGCCGGGACATCGTGCTGGTCCACGGGATCGAGCCCAACATGCGGTGGCGGGGCTTCAGCGATGAGCTGGTCCGGTCCTTCACCGACCTCGGCGCCCAGACGGTGGTGCTGCTGGGGGCGCTCCTCGCGGATTCCCCGCACACCCGCCCGGTGCCGGTGGCCGCTGCGGCGTCGGATCCGGCGCTGGCCAGCGAGCTGCACGTCGAGCCCGTGGAATACAAGGGCCCCACCGGGATCGTCGGGGTTCTCCAGCACGCCTGCGCGCAGGCAGGCATCGCGACCGTGTCGCTGTGGGCCTCGGTGCCGCACTACGTGGCCCAGCCACCCAGCCCCAAGGCCACGCTGGCCTTGCTCCGGGGAGTCGAGGACGTCCTGGACGTGTCACTGCCGCTGGGCGACCTGCCCCAGGAGGCCCGGGCCTGGGAACACGGGGTCGACGAGCTGGCCGAACAGGACACCGAGGTCGCGGACTACGTCCGGACCCTCGAGGAGGCCAAGGACGCCACCGACCTGCCCGAAGCGAGCGGGGACGCGATCGCCCGCGAATTCGAGCGCTACCTCCGCCGCCGCCGCCACCCCGGCGAACCCGGCCGGTAGCGCCCGGGGACTTTCCCAGCCACTCCTGTAGATACAGGCGACCTCATCCGCAGCCGGAAAAATACCGGCGACCCCAGCCACGGCCGGGGACCATGCCGGGGACCTGAACCACGGCTGATCTGCGGGCGAGGCGGGGCGGGCCGGAGGCGTGTTCCCACCGAGCCTGCAGATGGCGGGGGGTCCCGGGGGTCGCCCCCCCGGATCAATAGGGCGGCCAGGGGACCGCCGGCCAGTCTTCCGGTGGGTAGGGGTGAACGCGCTCTTCGAGCAGCAGTTCGACCCGCTGCTGAGTGGCCTGGACCTCGCGCGCGGTCAGGCGCTGGCGCAGTTCCTCGGCGAGCGGGCCGCTCGCCAGTTCGCCCTCCAGCCGGACTAGCGCCTCGATGTCCCGCGCGGGCAGCTTCCGGCCCCGCCACTGCCAGAGCACGGTCCGCAGCTTGTATTCCTCACCGAAGCACACACCATGGTCACACCCGTAGAGCCGTTCCGCGCTGACCGGCAGCAGGTGGCCGATCTTGCGGTCGGCATTGTTGACCACGGCGTCGAACACGGCCATGTCCCGGAGCATCTGGTGATCCGAGCGGCGGGACAAGGCCACCAGGTCCACGTCGGCGTCGGCGTCGATCCACAGCTGGCACATGCCCGGCCCGAACGGCCCGTCCCGGTACACGGTCGGGGGGACCAGATCCCAGCCCGCGGCCCGGGACACCGCGTACGCGGCCACCTCGCGGCCGGCCAGCGTCCCATGTGGGAAATCCCACAACGGCCGCTCGCCCGCGATCGGCTTGTACACGCAGGCCGATTCGGCAGAACCGCGGCGGATCGTGCAATACAGGGTGGCGTTGGAGGCGACGATCAGGCGCCCTTCGACCTCTAGTTCACCCTCGCGGAGCAGCTCGAGCGCGGCCGCGTGGTCATCCGGGGACTGCTTGGGCTGGCGCAGGGGGCGTGGCCGGGACAGCCGGCGTGCAGGTGGCTTTTCAGCCATTGGCGGCCCGGTGGCCATTCTGGCGCGGGCAGATGTGCCCCTCGGTGTCGAGCGGCAGGCCGCACAGCGGGCAGGGAGGTCGGCCCTGGCCCAGGATGCGCAGCGCACGCTGGGAAAATGCCCGCGCCGAGGCTGCGGTGAGGCGGACCCGGAGAACTCCCGGCCCGGTCTCGGGGATGTCCTCAGCCAGCGGCTCGACCGGGGTCTCGGACTCCTCCTGGGCCTCGATGACCACCCGTTCGTCTTCGCCGTCCCACGCCAGGGCGATCGCGCCGACCCGGAAGTCCTCCATCAGCGGCAGGTCGAGTGGCTCGTCGTCGGTGAGGTCGGAGGGAGTGGCAGCCGGAACGGAGGTAAGGCCGCCGGTCCGCCGCAGCACCTCGTCGAGCAGTTCCTCGAGCCGCTCGGCGAGCAGGCTGACCTGGAATTTCTCCAGGGCCACGCTCGTCACCCGCCCGCTGGCAGTGGCCTGGAGGTAGAAGGTGCGCTCCCCGGGTTGGCCGACGGTGCCGGCCACGAATCGGTCCGGCGGGTCATAGGAGTAGACGGGCATGATCCTTATCCTCCCGCTCCCCCGCCGATGGCCGCATCGCCCTCCCCGAACGGGGGCCGGGACGCCGCCTCAGCGGCCGCCTGCTGCGGCGCTGCGCCGTTTGCCGCCGCCTTCGCCCCCTCCGCCCCCGCATCGTGGGGCCTGGCCAGCCCGGCGGCCGTGCGGCCAGTGTCATTCATTCGTACCAGGAAAGGCCGAAGCGGGGTGTACCGGATGATGCTCAGCGAGCAGGGATCGACCTGGATCCGCTGGCTCAAGTCCAGGTGCAAGCCGAGGCTGTCCGCGATGACCGCCTTGATGACGTCCCCATGGGAGCAGATCAGGTAGACAGCGTCCTTCCCGAGCCTGGTGTTCCACTCCCGCACCGCATTCACCGCGCGGTGCTGCACCTCGGGCATGGACTCCGCGTCCTTTCCCGGGAAGCGCACCGCGCTGGGATGGGCCTGCACCACCCGCCACAGCGGTTCCTTGGCCAGCTTTTTGAGCGGCTGTCCTGTCCAGTCGCCGTATTTGACCTCGGCGAACTGCACGTCCTCCTGGATCGCGGGCGCCGAACCGTCCCGCGCGGCGGCGATCACCTCAGCGGTCTCCCGGCATCGGTCCAGCGGGCTGGTGATGATCGCATCCAGGGGTACGTCAGCCAGCCGGGCCGCCAGCGCCCCGGCCTGGGCCCGGCCACGGTCGTCCAGCGGGATACCCGGCGTCCGGCCGGTGAGAACCGTCCCGGTCCCCGCCGTCAGCCCATGCCGCACCAGCAAAACCAATGTCACGCCATGACTCTAAAGGGTCGGTGGCGCTGGCGGAAAAACGGCAGTGCCAGCGGCTCGCGGGCCGCTACCAGTTGATCACCGGCTGGTCCCGCCGCCCGCCTGGGACAGCCCGCGGCCGGCCCCGGGCCGCCCGAACATGTAGGTGACCGCGCCGAAGCTGACCAGGTCGCCGTCCCGCACCGGCACCCACGCCCGGACCCGCCAGCCGTTCAGCCGGGTGCCGTTGGTCGAGCCGAGGTCATCCAGCATCCATCCGGTGGCCTCACGCCTGAGCCCGGCGTGCCAGCGGGAAATGGTCGGGTCGGGCAGCACCATGTCGCAGCCCGCGTCCCGGCCGATGGTGAAACGGCTCTGCCCGCCAGACGGGAAGGCGAGCACCCGGGCCGGGGCCGGCTGCGAACCGCCCGCCATCAGGCCGGTGAGCGTGTCCCGGCCTCGCTGCCAGCAGGCCTGCACGGCGTCGCTGAGCCGTCGCCGGGGCGGCAGATCGGCCACCACATCTTCAAGATCATGCTGGTAGCGGGCCTGCAGTGCTGCTCCGAGGCGGTGTTCCAGCGTGTCATGGGTGAGCCGCCCCTCCGCGTACCGCTCACGGAGCTGGCTGATCACCGCCTCGCGGTCAGCATCAGAGGCGCGGACGCGATCCGCGGGCCGCCCTCGGTAGCGGGGCGGATCAGGACGGTCCGCAGGCGCGGTGCCGCCCGGGTTCCCTTCCATGGTCCCGAGTATCAGCGAGGCCAGCCCCGGGCACAAGCCATAAGACCCACGCCGCAGGTATCGCGAAACGGGTCCCGTTTCGCTGCCGGCCAGTGTCGGTACCCGCGGCTAGGCTGGCTCCCAATGTCCGTGGCAACAGAGGTGGGCGGCACGCCGGTGCCTGACGATCTTCCCGACGTGTTCGGCGAGTTCTGCTCCGCTGGCCTGTGGCCAGGACTGGGGCGGAAGCTGGCTGGCCAGCTGGCGGGCGCGGGCATAACCGGCCCCGAGCTGGTCAGCGCGGACCGCCTGGAGCTCATCGAGGGAATGAGCGGTGAGCGCGCCGAATGGCTGGCCGCCGCGTTCCGGGACGCCCAGCCCTGCTATGAGACCGCACAGTTGCTCGCGGCCTGCCAGGTGCCGGCCCGGTTCGCCGGTCCTGCCGTGGCCATGCTGGGCCGTACGGCCCCGGACCAGCTCCGCCAGGACCCCTGGCGGCTGCTGGTGCTCCCCCAGATCCGGCCGGACCAGGCGGACTGGTTCGCGCGGAAGCTGCTGCACGAGCAGGCCAGCCCGCAGGATCCCCGGCGCGGCCGGGCGCTGGTCAGCTACCTGCTGGCCCGGGCGGCGCGGGACGGGCACACCGCGGTGCCAGCCGGGGTGATCGCCACCGCCCTGGCCAGGTTCCGCGTCGAGGATCCGGCGGCCGCCATCGCCGCGGCGGTGGACGAGGGCGGCGTGCTGCCGTTCGAGGCGGATCCCGGGGAGGATGCGGACCCGGACGACGGCGAGCTCCCGGACGAGGAGGGGCTGGGCAACGGCGAGGACGGGGAGCAGGCCGCGGCCGGGGTCCTGCTGGCGCTGGCCCGCTACGCCATGGCCGAGGAGACGCTCGCGGAGGGGTTGCAGCGGCTGGCCGCCCTGGCCGAGCCGCTCGGCACCGCAGATCCTGATGCCGCAGACGACGCGGCGCCGGCGGCAGACCCTGGCCCGGCGGCAGACCCTGGCCCGGCCGCGGACCTGGACCCGGCCCAGCAGGCGGCGGTGCAGGCGGTGGCCGAGCACGGGGTATCCGTCCTCACTGGCGGCCCGGGCACCGGCAAGAGCCGGACCGTGGCGGCGGTGGTGGCCATGGCCGCCGGCCGGGGTCTGACCGTGGCCCTGGCCGCCCCGACGGGACGGGCCGCGAAACGGCTGGAGGAACTCACCGGCGCGCCGGCCACGACGGTGCACCGGCTGCTCGGGGCGCAGGGCACCGGGGCCCGGGCCGGCGACGTGACGGGGGCCGGCGGGCCGCCACCGGAGGCCGGCCATCCGGGGAGCGCGGGCGGGGCAGCGTGGGTCTTCACCCGAAACGAGGAATGGCCGCTGGACGCGGACCTGATCGTGGTGGACGAGGCGTCCATGCTCGACGCTGAGCTGGCGACCGCCCTGGTCGAGGCGGCCCCGGACGGGGCCAGGCTGCTGCTCGTCGGTGACCCGGCGCAGCTGCCCTCGATCGGGCCGGGCCGGGTACTCGGGGACATCATCGACGCCGGGACCGTGCCGGTCACCGAGCTGACCCGGCTGTACCGCCAGCGCGACGGCGGTGTTATCGCCCGGCTGGCCACCGCGGTCCGGGGCGGCACGCTGCCCCCGGTGGACTCGCCGGACCGGGAAGTGGTGGTGCTGGCCGCGCGCAGCAGCGCAGAGGCCGCGCACCGGGTGATGCAGCTCGTCACCGACTCCATCCCGCGGGCCCTGGGGATCCCGGCGGCGGACATCCAGGTGATCACCCCGGTGCACAAGGGACCCGCCGGGACCATCACGCTGAATCTGGCCCTCAAGGAGCGGCTCAATCCCGGGCCGGGCACGCACGGCGGGTTCGATCCGGGTGACCGCGTGGTCTCGGTGGCCAACCACGCCGACGCGGGATTCAGCAACGGCGAGGTCGGCACGGTCCTGGGCCGCGGCGACGGCGGCCTGCAGGTGGCCTTCCCCGCTGCCCCCGTGTGCGTGCCGGACAAATTCCTCAGCGACCTGCGGCATGGCTGGGCGCTGACCGTGCACCGGGCCCAGGGCTCCGAATGGCCTGCGGTAGTCGCGGTGTTCCCCCCCGAGGCAGCGGGGATGCTGTCCCGGCCGCTGGTCTACACCGCGCTGACCCGGGCACAGCGTCACCTGTCCGTGATTCACGGGGCCGGTCCCGCGCTGTCCCACGCGGTGTCCACGGTCGGCGAGCCGCCGCGGGTGACCCGGCTGGCCGGGCTCCTCGCCGGCATGTAGACCCGGCCCGGGCGGCTCCCCGGATAAAGCCGTTATTTGAAAATCACCGTGCGGCGGCCGTGCAGCAGGATCCGGTGCTCTGCGTGCCAGCGCACTGCCCGGGCCAGCGCGACCCGCTCCGCGTCCCGCCCGATGGCGGCCAGCTGAGGCGGGGAGGCATTGTGCTCCACCCGGGCCACCTCCTGCTCAATGACCGGGCCCTCGTCCAGTTCGGGGGTGACATAGTGCGCGGTCGCCCCGATCACCTTCACGCCGTACTCGTAGGCCTGCTGGTACGGCCGGGCGCCGCGGAAGCTGGGCAGGAACGAGTGGTGAATGTTGATGATCCGGCCGGCCAGCTTCGCACAGACCTCCGGGGACAGGATCCGCATGTAGCGGGCCAGCACCACCAAGTCGATGCGGTGGGCGGCGACCAGGTCGGTCAGCCGCCCCTCGGCCTCGGCCCGGTCCGCGGGATCCGGGCCGACCGGCACGTGCTCGAACGGCACCCCGTGCCCGGCCGCGAGCCGGGCCAGGTCGGGGTGGTTCCCGACCACCAGCGGCACGTCGATCGCCAGCGACTCCGCCTCCCTGCGGTACAGCAGGTCGTTGAGGCAGTGGCCCTCCCTGGACACCATGATCAGGACGCGCGGCCGGGTGGCCAGGTCGTGCAGGTCCCAGTCCATGCCGAACTCGCCCGCGATGGGCCCGAACCCGGCCCGCAGGGCCGGGACGTCCGCCGGGGCCTCGCCGAGCGTCTCGACGTGCACCCGCATGAAGAAGCGGTTCATGGTCAGGTCCGCGAACTGCTGGCTGTCCAGGATATTGCTGCCCGTGCCGTGCAGATACGCGGCCACCGCGTGCACGATGCCGGGCCGGTCCGGGCAGGACAGCGTGAGGACCAGCTGCCTGGGACCCGCGGCGGGCGGCCTGGGCTCAGGCGCCGACCGCATGGACGCCGCCGTCGCAATGCACGATCTCGCCCGTGGTCGCGGGGAACCAGTCGGACAGCAGGGCGACGCAGGCCCGCGCGGCCGGCCCCGCGTCGTTGACGTCCCAGCCGAGCGGGGCCCGGCTGTCCCACAGGTCCGTGAGACCGTCGAACCCCGGGATGCTCTTGGCCGCCATGGTCCGCAGCGGGCCTGCCGACACCAGGTTGACCCGGACACCCCGTGGGCCCAGGTCACGGGCCAGGTACCGGGCGCACGACTCCAGGCCGGCCTTGGCCACCCCCATCCAGTCGTACCCGGGCCAGGCCTGCGCGGCGTCGAAGTCCAGGCCGACCACGGAGCCTCCGCCCGGCATCAGCGGGAGCGCCGCCACCGCGAGCGCCTTGAGTGAGTAGGTGGACACCTGCAGCGCGGTGGCCACGTCCGCCCATTCCGTCTCCAGGAAGTTGCCGCCGAGCGCGGCCTGCGGCGCGAATCCGATCGCGTGGACGACGCCGTCCAGCCCGTCCAGGTGCCCGCTGACCCGTTCCGCCAGCGAGCCGAGATGCCCGTCGTCGGCGACGTCCAGCTCGATGACGGGCGGCGGGTCGGGCAGCCGCTTGGCGATGCGTTCCACCAGGGTGAGGCGGCCGTACCCGGTCAGCACCAGCCGGGCGCCTTCCTGCTGGGCGATCCGCGCCACGTGGAACGCGATCGAGGCGTCGGTGAGCACCCCCGTCACCAGGATCCGCTTGCCGTCCAGGATTCCCATCGCTGTCCTTCCCTAGTGGCCCATGCCGAGCCCGCCGTCGACCGGGATGACCGCCCCGGTGATGTAGGCCGCATCCGGCCCGGCCAGGAACGCTACCGTCGCGGCGACCTCCTCCGCGGTGGCGAGGCGGCCGAGCGGCACCTGGCCGAGGATGGCAGCCTTCCGGTCATCGGGCAGCGCGCCGGTCATGTCAGTGTCCACGAAACCCGGGGCCACCACGTTGGCGGTGATGTTCCGGCTGCCGAGTTCCCGGGCCAGCGAGCGGGCCAGGCCGACCAGCCCGGCCTTGGAGGCCGCGTAGTTCGCCTGGCCGCCCGAGCCGAGCAGGCCGACCACCGACGAGATGAACACCATGCGGCCGCGGCGCAGCCGCATCATCCCGCGCACCGCCCGCCTGGCCACCCGGTAGGCGCCGGTCAGGTTGGTGTCGATCACGTCGGTGAAGTCGTCCTCTTTCATCAGCGCGAGCAGCTGGTCGTGGGTGATGCCCGCGTTGGCGACCAGGACCTCCACCGGCCCCTGGCCGGCCTCCACCGCGGCGAAGGCCTCGTCGACCGCGGCCGCGTCCCGGACGTCGCAGGCCACGGTGGACAGCCCGGCCACGGCCTCGCCCGACCGGGACGTCACCGTGACCTGGTCCCCGCCCGCCGCCAGGCGGCGGGCGATGGCCAGGCCGATGCCCCGGTTCCCGCCGGTGACGAGGACGGATCGGCTCATCGGCGCGCCTTCTTCCATGATCATCAAATCCACTCCCGCGGCCCCGGTGAGCGTACCCGGCTGGGCCACAGGGCGTGGGATAGGTTGCCACTGGAGGAGCACAGTACACATCCCGGCCCACCCGGCATCACGGGCCCGGGCCCGGGACCATCCATCGGACAGGCACAGGACAAGGGCACAGGACCAGGCATGGAGCCAAGCACTGCGGCAGGCACGCGAACCGGCGGCGGGGAACCGGGGACCGGGCATCCCATCGATCCGGAGTTCGCCGGCCTGCCGCTGCGCGAGTTCGCCGGCGCGGCGCTGCAGCGCGCCCGGGAACTCGGCGCGGAGCACGCCGATTTCCGCGCCGAGCGCATCAGGGGCCAGGAGATCGGGCTGTCTGACGGCCACCTCGAGACGCTGATGGATGCGGACGAGCTCGGCCTGGCCGTGCGGGTGGTGCTGAACGGCACCTGGGGGTTTGCCGCGGCGGTGGACCTGACCCCGCAGGCGGCGGCGCGGGCGGCCGAAGAAGCGATCGACGTGGCCAGGGTCGCCGCCGCGATGAACACCGAGCGCATCGAGCTGGCCCCCGAGCCGGGGTACGGCGACGTGAGCTGGGTGTCCGCCTATGAGCAGGACCCGTTCAGCGTCAGCGTCGGCGACAAGCTGGCCCTGCTGTCCGACTGGAGCGGACGGCTGCTGGCCAGCCCGGTGATCGACCACGTTGACACCTCGCTGGTCCAGGTCCGGGAGTGCAAGTTCTACGCCGACGGCGCGACCACCGCCCTCCAGCAGCGGGTGCGGATGCATCCGGTGCTCACCGCGGTCGCGGTGGAACCCAGCGGCCGGTTCGAGACCATGCGCACGCTGGCCCCGCCAGCCGGCCGGGGGTATGAGTACCTGACCGGCACCGGCTGGGACTTCGATGCCGAGCTGGCCCGGCTGCCGGAGCTGCTGGCCGAGAAGCTGGCCGCCCCGGCGGTCCGGGCGGGCCGGTACGACCTGGTCATCCACCCGTCCAACCTGTGGCTGGTGATCCATGAGTCGATCGGGCACGCCACCGAGCTCGACCGGGTCCTGGGCTACGAGGCCGCCTACGCCGGGACGTCGTTCGCGTCCCTCGACAAGCTGGGCAGCCTGCAGTACGGGTCGCCGGCCATGCGGGTCACCGGCGACCGGACCGTGCCGCACGGCCTGTCCACGGTGGCCTACGACGACGAGGGTGTCGCGGCCCAGTCCTGGGACCTGATCTCGGGGGGCGTGCTGAGCGGCTACCAGCTCGACCGGCGCATCGCCCAGCTGACCGGGTTCGGCCGGTCGAACGGCTGCGCGTTCGCTGACTCCCCCGGCCACATGCCGATCCAGCGGATGGCCAACGTCTCGCTCCAGCCGGCCCAGGATGGCCCGGGCACCGACGAGCTCATCGCCGGGGTGAGCAACGGGATCTACATCGAGGGCGACAAGAGCTGGTCCATCGACATGCAGCGGTACAACTTCCAGTTCACCGGGCAGCGGTTCTACAAGATCACCAACGGCCGGCTGGACGGCCAGCTGCGCGACGTGGCCTACCAGGCCACCACGACCGATTTCTGGAACTCCATGGAAGCCGTGGGCGGCCCGCAGACGTACGTGCTCGGCGGCGCGTTCAACTGCGGGAAGGGCCAGCCTGGGCAGGTGGCCCCGGTCAGCCACGGCTGCCCTGCGGCGCTCATGCGCGGGGTCCGGGTGCTCAACACCGCGGAGGAGGGGGCATGAGCCCGCACGACGGCAATTCGGGAAGCATCAGCCCAGCAACGAGCAGATCAGGAACCACCGTGGCGCAGAGCACCAGGCCCCAGGACATGGTCGAGCGGGCCCTGGCCGCGGCCCGGGCCGACGACTGCATCGTGATCGCCGACGAGAGCTCCACCGCGAACCTGCGCTGGGCGGGCAACACCCTGACCACCAACGGGGTCTCGCGGTCGCGCCAGCTGACCGTGATCGCCATCAGCCGCCGCCCGGCAGGCGCCTGCGTGGGCGTGGTGTCGCGGGCCGGAGTCCGCGACGATCAGGTGGAGGACGTGGTCCGGGCGGCCGAGCAGGCCGCCGCCGACGGCTCCCCGGCCGAAGACTCCGGGCCGCTGCTGGGGCCGGACGACGACGCAGTCCGGAAGATCTCGGGCGCGGCGCACTGGGACGATCCGGTGGCGAGTACCGAGATCGGGGTGTTCAGCGGGTTCGCCGCGGATCTGGGCGGCGCGTTCGAGGCCGCGCAGGGCAGCGCGCGCAAGCTCTACGGGTACGCCGAGCACTCGCTGAACGGCGCGTTCCTCGGCACGTTCGACCGGCCTGCGGCTGCGCCACGATCAGCCGTCCGGCAAGGTCGAGCTCAACGCGAAGTCCGCGGACCTGGCCCGCTCGGCCTGGGCCGGCTGCGGCACCCGGGACTTCACCGATGTGGACGTCGCCTCGCTGGACGCCGGGCTGGAGCAGCGGCTGGACTGGGCCCAGCGCAAGATCGACGTGCCGCCGGGACGGTACGAGACGCTGCTTCCCCCGGCCGCCGTGGCCGACCTGCTGGTCTACATGTACTGGTCGGCCGGGGCCAAGGACGCGCTGGACGGGCGCAGCGTGTTCAGCGGGCCAGGAGGCGGGACCCGGGTCGGTGAGCGGCTGTCCAGCCTCCCGCTGACCCTGTTCAGCGACCCGGCCATGCCCGGGCTGGCCTCCTCCCCGTTCGTCTTCGCGCACGCGTCGCGCCGCGACGCGTCCGTGTTCGACAACGGGCTGGGGCTGGGGCGCACCGACTGGGTCCGCGACGGCGAGCTGGCCGCGCTGATCCAGACCCGGCACACGGCCGAGCTGTCCGGGCTGCCCGTCACCCCCGGCATCGACAACCTCGCCCTGGCCGGCCCGCCGGGCTCGGCGGCTACCCTGGAGGACATGGTGGCCCGCACCCAGCGGGGACTGCTGCTCACCTGCCTCTGGTACATCCGCGAGGTGGACCCCCAGACCCTGCTGCTGACCGGGCTCACCCGGGACGGCATCTACCTGGTGGAAAACGGCGAGGTCAGCGGGGCGGTCAGCAACTTCCGCTTCAACGAGAGCCCGGTTGGCATGCTCGGCCGGCTGACCGAGGTCGGCGCGACCGTGCCCGCGCTGCCCCGTGAGTGGGGCGACTACTTCACCCGGTGCGCGATGCCCCCGGTCCGGGTCGAGGGCTTCAACATGTCCTCGGTCAGCCAGGCGAGTTAAGGCCCGCCCGCCATACCTACGGCCTCAGACCGCGCGCACCTGCGGGCCGGGGCCGGGCCCGCCGCAGGCGGGTCCCGGGCCGGGGCCGCGGATGGCGGGACGTCGAGGGGGTCGCCCCCGCCCGGACTAGTCACTGTCCTCGAGGCGGAAACCCACCTTCAGGCCGACCTGGAAGTGGGCCACCTCGCCGTCGGTGATCTGCCCGCGCACCTGGGTGACCTCGAACCAGTCCAGGTGCCGCAGCGTCTGCCCGGCCCGGTGCACCGCGTTGCGGATGGCCGGCTCGATGCCGTCCGGCGACGTGCCGACGATCTCGGTGACGCGATAGGTACGTTCAGTCATAGCCCCTCCACAGGGAAGTGGTCCCGCCCGCGGGACTGGCGTCCCACCCGGCGTTCCGGCAGGGTGTTCGGGTGTGATGGATGACGTGTCCGAGCTCGAGCGGCAGGCCCGAGAGCTCCTTCGCCCTGAGGTCTATGACTACTACGCCGGCGGTTCCGGTGGCGAGGTGACTCTCCGCGCGAACGCGGAAGCCTGGCGCCAGGTCCGGTTCCTGCCCCGGGTGCTGCGCGATGTCTCGGCCGTCCGGACCAGCGTGCGGCTGGCCGCTCCGCTGAACCTGGCTCTGCGCACCCCGGTCGCGGTGGCACCCACCGCCTACCACCGGCTCGCCCATCCCGACGGGGAAGCCGCGACCGCCGCGGGCGCTGCCCGGGCCGGGGCCCTGTTCGTGCTCTCCTCCCGCAGCTCACGAAGGCTCGAAGAGGTCGCCGCGGTGGTCGCGGACGCCGCCGGGAGCTGGTGGTTCCAGGTGTACATGATGCGGGCGCGGGAGCTCACCGCGGGGCTGGTCCGGCGGGCCGCGGCCGCCGGCGCGCAGGCCCTGGTCCTCACCGCCGACACCCCGGTGGTCGGGCGCCGGGCCCTGGTGCCGGGCGGCGGCGTGATCAGCGAACGGGACTACGAGGACAACCTCGGGCCCCTGGACGACCTGTCCCGGGCCCGGATCGCGCCGGCCAGCCTGGCCGACATCGGCTGGCTGGGCGAGATCAGCGGCAGCCTGCCCGTGGTGGTCAAGGGAGTGCTGCGCGCCGACGACGCGGCCGCCTGCCTGGCCGCGGGGGCCGCCGCCGTCATCGTGTCCAACCACGGCGGCCGGCAACTCGATCAGGCCCTGCCCACGGCGCTGGCGTTCCCGGCCGTGCAGGCCGCCGCGGCCGGGCGGCCGGTGCTCGTGGACGGCGGCGTGCGCAGCCCCGAGAACGTGCTCGCCGGGCTCGCCCTGGGCGCACCCCTCGTCTTCGTGGGCCGTCCGGTGCTGTGGGCGCTGGCCTGCGGCGGGGCGGAGGGCGTGCGGGCGTGGCTGGAGGGCCTGACCGAGGGCCTGGCCCACGTGATGGCGCTGGCCGGAGCCTCCTCGGTGGCCGCGCTGCCGGGCCTCGGGACCCTGGCCGGTGCCGGCGTGGCCCCGGCTGGCTGACCCGCTCACCCGCGCGGCGATCCCGCATTGGCCTGCCGCCCCGCGCGGACGTACGTTGGAGGTGTGAAAACCAGCAGCGGGAGCCGCCGACACCAGGCGTACCTCGTCACCGAGGCACAGCCGCCTCTGTCCGCCGACATTGCCTCGCGGACGCGCCGCTACCTGATCATGATGGGAATCCGGGTCGCTTGTTTTGCCGCCACGATTGCCCTGTTCGCCGCGGGCGCGGGCTGGTGGGCGGCGATTCCGGCAGTAGGTGCTATCACCATCCCCTATTTCGCGGTAGTGATCGCCAACGGAGGCCGCGAGCCCGCTAGCACCACTGGTTTCCGGGCCTACGAGCCACGGTTGCCGGAACGCTACATCCCCCCGGACGCAGCGGGGTGGCCTGCTGGGAGGCCCGCCCCCGAAGGGCCGTCACCCCGGCCGCAGCGGCCCCACCCGTTTAGCCAGGAAACAGGGACTGAAAAGCAGCCGGGAAACGGCTGAACGGCGAGGCAACACGCGTGTGCGTGAGCAGATCTGCTTCTAATCCGGTCTTGACGCACAAGGGGGGGTTTCGGTGTAACATGCATAGCGGTGCTCTGGTCCCCCGTCGGAGCACCTGCCGGCGTTCCGGGCCCCCGTCGGAACGCCGATGAATGCGACGCCGGGTGGTTTGCCCCCGTAGCCACCCGGCGTCGCTTCATGCCCGGCGGCCTTCGCCAACAGCTCCCGGTATCTTCCCGGGGGACGGCCCTCCGGGGCCCCGGAGGCGCGCTTCGCGCGCAATCCCCTGCGCACGGCCGTCAACCCTGTAAACCGTTGCTTCGCGCGCGCACGCCATGCGGACCTGCTGCGCAACCACCCGCTCCCTGGCGCTCGCGGCAATCGGTTGCGGGGGTGGCGGCGCAAACCTTTGCGCCTTCTCGCGGGCGGGACTCCGCCGCCGAGTTGACTTCACGACTTAGAGGGTTAGTGACACGCCGGCCCGGGGATTCAGGGCCCGGTCCATGATCCGGGGAAATGGCTGCCGCCCGGGCGGGCCGCCGGGGCGGCGGGTGGTGTGCTCAGCGCGGCTACTCGGTTTTGCTGAACTCCACGATGGCGATGGTCAGCATGCCCAGGCCCATGACCGCGACGATCGTGAGCGACAGCCATATCGGCACCACCCAGCCGGCCCAGGTGATCCCGGGCGACAGGTGCGCCAGCGCCGCCGGGTTAAGGCTCAGGTGCGAGAACACCGCGTGGCGCATCGGGCCGACCACGTACGTCAGCGGGTCGATCCGGGTCAGCACGCTCAGCCAGCCCGGCAGCCCGGACAGCGGGTACAGGGCCCCGGACAGGAAGAACAGCGGCATGACCAGCATCTGGGTCAGCGCCATGAACGCCTGGAACTGGGTGATCCGCGCCGCCATCATCACCCCGAACGCGGTGATCGTGAACGACAGCAGCAGCAGCTCGCCGATCAGGATCAGGAACAGCTCCGCGTTGTAGGGCACCCCGGCCAGCCCGGCCAGGGCCAGCATGATGACGCCCTGGAAGGTGGCGATCGTCGCGCCACCCAGCGTCTTGCCGATCACGATCGCGGACCGGCTGACCGGCGCGACCAGCATCTCCCGCAGGAAGCCGAACTCCCGGTCCCAGACGATCGACGCGGCCGAGAACACCGCCGTGAACAGGACCGACATGGCCAGCACGCCGGGGAAGATGAACGTGCGGAAGTTCACCCCGGGCGGCATGCTCTTGCCCGCCAGCGAGGACAGGCCGGTGCCCAGCACCAGCAGGAACAGCAGCGGCTGGATGAGCGACGTGACCGCGCGGAGCCGGTCCCGGCGGAACCTGATCATCTCGCGGCGCCACACGATGCTCACGGCCCGCAGGTCGGAGCGCAGGCTCCGCTCCGGCACGGCGACCCGGATCTGGGTGGCCAGGCCCTCGTCCCGGGCCGTGATCCCGCCCGGCTGGGCGGTCTGGGTTGCCATGCTCATCGCCTTCCTCGGATGCGGGCCGCCATCGCCCGCATGTGGTCCGTGCCGGACGCCTCGGCGTCCCGGATGGTGGTCCCGGTGTAGGACATGAACACGTCGTCCAGGGATGGCCGGGACACGCTGACCGAGCGGATGGGCACCCCGAGCCGCGCGAACAGCTGCGGCACGAACTCCTCTCCTGACTCCACCGAGAACGTGACCGCGCCCTCGTGGATGGCCGCCTCGAGGCCGAACATGTCAGCCAGTTCCTTGATCGCGGCGTCGTCGTCGGCCGTCTGGATCTGAACCCGGTCTTTGCCCACGCTCGCCTTGAGCGCCTCCGGCGTGTCGATCGCGACGATCTTCCCGTGGTCGATGATGGCGATCCGGTCGCAGTGCTCGGCCTCGTCCATGTAGTGCGTGGTCAGGAAGATCGTGATGTCTTCCCGGGTCTTCAGGTCGTTGATGTACTCCCATATCGACGAGCGGGTCTGCGGGTCCAGGCCCACGGTCGGCTCGTCCAGGAACAGTACATGCGGCGCGTGCAGCAGACCGCGGGCGATCTCCAGCCGCCGCTGCATGCCGCCCGAGTACGTGCTGACCAGGCTGTCCCGACGATCCCACAGCCCGACCATGTCGAGCACCTGCTTCATCCGCGGCTCCACCGCCGCGGACGGGACCGCGTACAGCTCCGCGTGGAACCGGAGGTTCTGCGCCCCGGTCAGGTAGTGGTCCAGCGTGGTGTCCTGGAACACCAGCCCGATGTTGCGGCGCACTGCGTCCCGCTCGCTGACCACGTCGTGGCCGGCCACGCTGGCCCGCCCGGCGGTCGGCCGGGCCAGCGTGCACAGGATCTTGATGGTGGTGGACTTCCCGGCCCCGTTGGGCCCCAGGAAGCCGAACGTCTCCCCCGCCGCGACCTCGAAGTCGATGCCGCGCACCGCCTCGATGTCCCCGTAGCTCTTGGTCAGCCCGGCGACCACCACTGCGGGGGGCCGGGTCTCTAGCTGCACGCCTGCCCCCGCCTGCGCTGGAGCCGGGGCCCCGGCCCCGTCCGCGCCCGGGCCTGCCTGTGTTGCCACTCTCGCGCCTCCTGCTGGTCCATGCAGAGCCTAGCCGCGATGGGCCTCGCGTACTCACCGCGGCCAGGCCCTGGATTGCCTACTCGGCGGGCTGGCCGCCGCCCGGGGCCTGCTCGTCGTCGGCCTGCTCGCTCTCGTCGGAGGCCAGGATCTGGTACAGCTTCCGGCGCGCGTCGGTGAGGATCTGCTGCGCCTGAGCGACCTGGGCGTTGGTACCCACCCGGACCACCTGCGTCGCCGCCATCGCGACGGTGCCGAACAGCCGGCGCATCTCGATCGCGTCACCGCCGACCGAGTTGGCCACCACGTCCCAGGGCGCCTGGAGCTCGTCCGGGTGCGCCGCCACGTAGCTGCGGCCCTCCTCGGTGAGCTCGAATGCCCGGCGGCCGCCTTCGCCCGTCGTGGCCGCGATCAGGCCCTCATCCTCCAGCTGCTGAAGCGCTGGATATACGGAGCCGGGGCTGGGCTTCCACACGCCCCCGCTGCGCTCGCTGATCTCCTGGATGATCTGGTAGCCGTTGCGCGGCCCGTCCGCCAGCAGCGCCAGCGCGGCGGCCCGCACGTCGCCCCGCTTGACCCGCGGGCCGCGCATCCTCGGGCCGCCGAACCACGGCCCGAAGTCCGGTCCCGGGCCGGGCATCGACTCGCGCATCCCCCGGCCCCGGCCGCCCGGCCCGCCGGGCCCGCGCGGCCCGCGCCGCCGCGGTCCGTGCCGGTGTTCCCAGAATTCTTGCTCGTCTCCTGGGCCTCCCCAGGCTTCGATGTGTCGCATCGTGTGTCACTTCCTTGCGTTCGTGGCCGGGCTCTGACTGGACTCCCAGGAGCTCTTCGGCCTTACTGGATAGCTCAAAGATATATCGATATGCATCGGAGAGCAAGTTTTGCAGCCGAAGCCTTCCCGCGGCACCCCTCCGCGCTGCCGCACCGGCAGGCGAGGATCAACATTCCGTTGACAACGACATGTGCTACGAGCTCGCCCCGGACACGGTCCAGGACGCGCTGCTGGACTTCGAGGCCAGGGCTGGGTTCGCCACCTGAGCTTTGCCAGCGACCGGGGCTGGTCCCTGACCGACGCCGGGCGGGCCGAGAACGAGCGCCGGCTGGCCGCGGAACTCGGCCGGGCCGGGGCCCGGGACACCATCGCACGAGCGCACGCCACGTTCGTGCCCCTCAACCAGCGCTTCGGCGCCGCCTGCACTGACTGGCAGATACGGCCGACCCGGCTCGACCCATGGCGGTCAACGATCACACCGACTGGCCCTGGGACGAACGGGTGCTCCAGACGCTGGCGTCCGTGGGCGCGCCCTTCCGGCTCCTGTGCACGCAGCTCACCGGCGCCCTGGCCCGCTTCGACGGCTACGCCGGCCGGTACGCGGCGGCGCTGGGCCAGGTGGATCAGGGGCACCGCGCCTGGGTTGACGGCCCCGACCGGGATTCCTGTCACATCCTGTGGATCCAGTTCCACGAAGACCTGCTGGCCACCTTCGGGATACCGCGGGGCTCGGACGGCTGACGTCCTAGCCGCGGCCCGGGCCGATGCGCACGGGCAGGTCGTAGATCCGCCGGACACTGGATCCCAGGCGGGAGATGTCCGCGCCGTACACGTGCAGCGAGATCGCGACCTCGGTGCCGCGGTTGCGGACCCGGTGGATATCGCCGGGCGGCGCGAAACCGGACACGTCACCGGGGACGCCGGCGTTCGTGCCCACTTCCTCCAGCACGGTCCCGCCCTCGCGCAGGGCGAAAAGCTCTTCGTACTCAGCCCCCTGCAGCACCCCGGTGACGCACCAGGTGACGTGGTCATGAATGGGGGTGATCTGGCCGGGCCGCCAGACCAGGGCGACCACCGAGAACGAACCGTCCGGCTCGGCGTGCATCAGGTGGGACTGGTACCCGGCCGGGTCACCCTCCCGCTCGGCGGTGGTGAGGATCCCCGGGCCGGGCAGGTGACGGCCGAGGGCCCGCGTCACGCGCCGGGAAGTCTGGTCCCAGTCGCCGCGCTGCCGCACGGCGCGGCGCAGGGCCGTGAGGAGGCCGGCCGGGCACCGGGCCGCCGACCCGGTGGCCGGCGCCGGGGCCAGGCCGCCGGCTGTTCCCGGGGCCGGGACGGGAGCGAGTGCGGTGGCGAGTGGCATCGGTCACCTCCTGCGAGTCGCGGATACTCCTCCACGGTGAGCGGCGTACTTCTCCACGGTAAGGAGTCCGGACCCATTAGCGCCAATGCCAAAGGACTCGACGATTCATCGACCAGATCGATGGGTCACTCGCGGGACGCGGGCCTGTCCCCGGTTGTCCCGTCCCCGGCCGGGGCCCACTGCGCGGCCAGCTGGCTGATCCGCGCCGCCGACCCGGCCAGCGGCCGTCCCTGTCCCACGGCGACGCCCAGCAGGTAGGCGGTCAGCGGCGCGGCCGGGCGGGCCACGCCGTGCGCGACGTCCCGGGCCAGATCGAGGACCACCTTCACATCCAGGGACACCGGATCCAGGCCGAGCTCGCGGCAGGCCGCGTCGGCCCACTCATCCAGCGTGCTCACCGGGTTGCCTCCTGTTCGCTGCCGGCCCGGGCGGCCCAGCCCCGGGCCCGGCGGAGATCGTCGATGGTGTCACAGTCCAGCCAGGGGGGCGGCTCGCCTGCCGCCGTCTCGTCGGGGAGCAGCACCGGATCCAGCGGGCCGAGCAGCCCGCGCAGCGAGCTGCCCCGGTACCCGTCCAGGGCGCCGCGCAGGACCGCGGTGGGCCAGGAGCTGACCAGCCACTGCGGACGGCCGGACGCGTCCAGCAGCACCACGCCGGGCCCGGCCGGGCCGGGCAGGCTCGCGAGCAGCCGGGTGACGTGGGCCGGTCCCAGGAACGGGAGGTCGGCCGCGGCCAGGACGACGGCGGTCGCGGACACCTCACCCAGCCCGCAGCGCAGCGCGGCGACCGGCCCGCCGCCCGGCGGCTCCTCCCGGGCGTAGCTGAGCCGCGTTCCCCCGCCCGGGAGGGGGCCGCCGGATCCGGGGCCGCTGGTTCCGGGGCTGAGCGCGGCCGGGCGCTCCGGGCCGACCACGACGACCCTGGCCGCCCCGGCCGCGGTCACGGCCGAGACCACCGAGCCGAGCAGGGTCCGGGCCCCGACGACCAGCGCGGGCTTGTCCGTCCCGCCCAGCCGCGTACCGCGGCCGCCCGCCAGGACGACCGCGTCGAACGCGTGCGCGTGAGCCGGCACCGGCCCTCCCGGTCAGCCGCCGATCGCGGACATCGGCCGGGCGGGCTGCAGGAACCCCGGGTCGTTGATGCCGTGCCCGGGCAGCTTGGCCGCGACCGCCCGCAGCCAGATTCCGGCCAGCTCGTCGTCGCTGGCCCCGTGGCGCAGGGGGTCACGCAGGTTGCTCTCGTCCCGCGCGAACAGGCAGTTGCGGATCTGGCCGTCGGCGGTCAGCCGGACGCGGTCGCACGTTCCGCAGAACGGGCGGGTGACCGAGCCGATCACGCCAACCCGCGCCGGGCCGCCGTCCACCAGGAACGCCTCCGCCGGGGCCGAGCCGCGCTCGCCGGGGTCGACCGCGGTCAGCGTGAAATGCGTGGTCAGCGCGTCGAGAATCTCGTCGGCAGTCACCATGTTGTCGCGCCGCCAGCCGTGCTGCGCATCCAGCGGCATCTGCTCGATGAACCGCAGCTCGTACCCGCGTTCCAGGCAGTACTGGAGCAACTTGGGGGCCTCATCGTCGTTGAGGCCGCGCATCAGCACCGCGTTGACCTTGACCGGCTGCAGCCCGGCCGCCTCCGCCGCGGCCAGCCCGGCCAGCACGTCGTCGAGCCGGTTCCGGCGGGACAGCTGGCGGAAGGTCTCCGGATTGAGCGTGTCCAGCGAGACGTTGATCCGGTCCAGGCCCGCGGCGCGGAGCGGGCCGGCCAGGCGGGTCAGCCCGATCCCGTTGCTGGTCATCGAGATCTCCGGCCGGGGCCGCAGGTCCGCGGTGCGGGCGACGATGCCCGGCAGGCCCCGGCGCAGCAGCGGCTCGCCCCCGGTGAACCGGATCTCGGTGATGCCCAGCTGCTGCACCCCGATCCGAACCAGCCGGACCACCTCGTCGTCGGTCAGCAGCGCCGGGTTGGGCAGCCATTCCAGGCCCTCCGGCGGCATGCAGTACGAGCACCGCAGGTTGCACCGGTCGGTGAGGGATATCCGCAGGTCGGTCGCTACACGCCGGTAGGAGTCGGCGAGCGCACGGGCATCGGCGGGAACGGGACCTCACCACCCTTCATGTGCGGGGCGTTATGCCCCATGGTCACTCAGCTTACGTGGCACCCCGCGGGTCCACCGATCGGCTGACCACGACCGGGCCAGCCGGGCGGCGCGCGGCCGGCCCGGCCCGGCTCATTCTCGGATCATGACCGCAACCAGCAGGCCGTCAGCGTCCGCGCGCTGCGCAAGCTCTACCGTCCTGACCGCTACCGCGAGGTGGCCGCGCTAAACGACGTGGATCTGGATATCGGAGGCGCGGCCGGCCGCGGGACGCTGTCCGCCCAGGAGACCGAGGTGCCGGTCCCTGCTGCCCGCCCCGGCCGCCCGTGAATCCGCCGGGCCTCTCCATTTCGAATCCACACCAGGCGGAACGCGATTGCCTGTCTATCAGGTGGCTAAAATAGGAGTTCGCCCTCGTCCGGGGAGGCAGCGATAAGGTCGTGCTCGTGGAGACTGCTATCTGGCTTGATCAGCTCAACGCCGCCGAGCGCGCTGAGCTCGTCCGCGGCGCGGGTGCCATCCCGGAGCCGCGCCCTGATCTGCTCATTGTCGGCGGGGGGATCGCGGGCGTGGCCACCGCGGCCGCCTGCCATCAGGCGGGCCTCGGCTCGGTGCTGCTCATCGAGGCTGGCCACCTGGGCGCCGGGGCTACCGGGGGCGCTGCGGGGCTGCTGACCCCCGAGATCCACGAATGGAGCGACCCGGAGCCGTTCGTGGACCTGGCCCGGGCCAGCCTGGACCAGTGGGCCGAGCTGGAAGAAACCTCACCGGGCGGCGTCGGGCTGGTGGACGTGGACTGGATCGGCCTGTCCCCCGACCCGGGCGCCCTGGCCCCGCACCAGTCACCCGCGGTGGAGTGGCTGGATCCCGAGTACGTGGCCCAGCTGATCCCCGGGCTCGCGCTGCCCATGGCGGGCGCGCTGATCCACCACCAGGGCCGGGTCAACCCGCTGCGCTCACTGGCCCGGCTGTCCGCCACGCTGCCCGCGGTGGCCACCGGGGTCGCCGCTACCGGCGTCACGGTCCGCGGTGACCGGGTCGTGAGCGTGGAGACGACCGCCGGCCGGGTGCAGCCGGGCGCGGTGATCTTCGCCACCGGGCTGCCGCCGGTGCTGGACGGCCTGGACATCGACGTGCCCTGGGAGCGGGTCAAAGGGCACCTGCTCGTCACCGAGCCGACGCCGCTGCGGCTGCCCGGCATCGTGGCCCCAGTCGCCACCCAGCTGGAAGACGGGCGGCTGCTCGTCGGCGGCACGTTCGACATGGGCGACGAGAGCCCGGTGGTCCGGCAGGAGATCATCGACAGCATCCTGGCGGGCCTGTACGCCACGCTCCCGCAGCTGCAGGGGCTGCGCGCCGACTACACCTGGTGCTGCTTCCGGCCCCGGCATCCCGATGGGCTGCCGGTCATCGACCGGATCCGCGGTCTCGGCAACGCGTGGCTGACCTCCGGGCACTACCGGACCGGGATCCTGCTCGCCCCGGTGACAGCCCAGGCGCTGGTCCGCTGGATCAGCTCCGATGAGCCGCCCGCCGAGGCGGCCGCCTGGAGCAGTGAGCGGTTCGCGGGCCGGGGTCTCCCCGGCCGCTGACCCCGCCGGTCCTGGTACCGCCAGGACCGCGCACCCAGCGTGCCCCGGTCACCGGGCCTGGTTTACCGCGCCCCGCTTACCGTGGCCCGGTGACCGTGCGCCGGTCATCGGACTGCCTCCGGGTAAGGCCGGAGCGGTCCAGGTACTCCAGCAGCGGGATCACCACCCGCCGGGTGGTGTGCAGCACCTGGCGGGCCTCGGCCGCGGTGAACGGGCCGGCCAGGCCGGCCAGGATCCGGGCGGCGTCCTGGTCCGCGCCCGGCGCCAGGACGACCTGATCAGACACCCGCAGCAGCAGCCCTGCCCGGGCCGCCGCGGCCAGTGCCCGGCTGTCCAGCCCGAGCTCGCGCAGCCGGGCCGCCTCAGGCGCGGCGAACGGCTGCCCGGCCAGATCCTCGCGGAGCAGCCGCACCGCGGTGAGCACCCGGTCCGGCAGGGCCGGGCCGCGCCCGCTGCGACCGTCACCCTCCAGCACGAGGTACCCGGACCGCATCACCAGCGGCGGCGCGGCCAGCCGCTCGACCAGCTGACGGGCGGGCAGGCCCAGCCCGGCCCGGGCCGCCTCCACCGGCAGGCCGGGCGCGAGCGGTTCCCGGGCCGCGTGCGCCGCGACGCTCTCCCGGAGGCGCCGGCCCAGTTCCGCCCAGTGGCCCGGGTCGGCCAGCCAGTCACCTCCGGCCGGGGCAGGCAGCCCGGCCACCCCCATGGCCCTCAGGTCAGCCGCCCGCAGCAGCCCGTGCCGCCGCAGCAGGTCGGCCGCGGCGGGCACGGCCGGCCAGACGGCAAGTTCCCGGCCCGCCGCGGCCGCCGCGCCCCGGCCCCGGAACGCGGGGGGCGCCACGTCCAGGACGGTGGCGCCGACCAGCGGCGGCCACGCCGGGCTGGGCCGCCCGGCCGTGGTGGCCCGGCCGGAGCCGGCGCCCGCCCGGGCGAAGGCTGCCGCTGCCGACCCCGGGTCACGGAGCAGCAGCCGGTCCCCTACGTGCAGCGGCAGCGGCTCGTCCAGCGTGAGCCGGGCGATCAGCCCGCCCAGCGAGCGCAGCCGCGCGGACGTCCGCGCCGACCCCGCGTGCACGGTGAGCTCCCGCGGCGGGCGGTCCCCGGCCGCTGCAAGCCGCACATCCAGCGTGGCGGCCAGCGTCCACCGGCCCGGCTCGATCAGCGCCATGCCGCGCACCGGGGTCACCCGCTCCGCACCGCGCAGGTTCAGCGCCACCCGCGCCACCCCGCTCACCTGGCTGGCCGGCTCCTTGAGCGTTTCGATGCCGCGTACCCGTACCGCATCCATGGTCGGCGTGAGCAGCAGTTCCTGCTTGGCGCGGATGGTGCCGGCGGGCAGGGTCCCGGTTACGACCGTGCCGCTGCCCTTGATCCGGAACGCGCGGTCCACCCACAGCCGGACCGGGGCAGCCGGGTCCGGCCGCGGCAGGCGGGCGGCCAGCCGGTCCAGGGCGTCCCGGAGCGCGGGCAGTCCCAGGCCGGTGCGGGCGCTGACCGCGACCGCCTCGACCTCACCGAGGCTGGTCGCGGCGAGCCTGGCCAGCGCCTGGCGGCGGGCGTCCGCCGGGTCGGCCAGGTCGGAGCGGGTGACCGCGAGCAGGCCGTGGGTGATGCCGAGCGCGTCCACCGCGGCCAGGTGCTCCTCCGACTGCGGCATCCACCCCCCGTCGGCCGCCACGGTGAACAGGACGGCGGGCACGGCGCCCACCCCGGCCAGCATGTTGGGCACGAACCGCTCGTGTCCGGGCACGTCCACGAACGCGACCTGCTCCCCGCTGGGCAGCGTCATCCAGGCGAAGCCCAGGTCGATGGTCAGGCCCCGGCGGCGCTCCTCGGCCCAGCGGTCCGGCTCCATCCCGGTCAGCACCCGGACGAGCGTGGACTTCCCGTGGTTGACGTGCCCGGCGGTGGCGATGACCTGCATCTAGCCGCGGTCCCCGGGAGATGCCCCGCGGGCCGGCGCCACGCCTGGGTGCACCGGGCCTGATTCCACGGGCGAACCCTATCTGGTGCGATTACGGACCCCGGGCGGCGTACCGCATAAAGGCCGGCGGCTCGGGTAGTTGCGCGGCGCGGGACCAAAACCCCAGCTGGACTGTTTGAGGGAGTGATCGAAATGGCCGGGATGCTGCGCGTTCCCCGGAGCCGGGGCGCTTTGAGCGGCGCTCTTCTTGTCGTGCTCGGCCTGTGGGGCGGCTTGATTGCGTTCGTCGGGCCCTACTTCCACTTCGCCTATACGCCGGGCACCGCCTGGACCTACACCTCGGGACGGCTGTGGCTGGAGATCCTGCCCGGCGCCGCCACCGTGCTCGGCGGCTTCATCCTGCTGGCCAGCCGGGTCCGGCCGGTGGCCATGTTCGGCGCCTGGCTGGCCGCGGTGGCCGGCGCCTGGTTCGCGGTGGGCCGGGTGCTCAGCCCGGTATGGAACGCCCATGGCACCGTGGCTCTCGGCGCCCCCATCGGCAGCACCCTGACCCGGGCGCTCGTCGAGCTCAGCTACTTCACCGGGCTGGGCGTGATCATCGTGTTCCTGGCTGCCCTGGCGATCGGGCGGCTGACCGTGGTCGGGGTCAGGGACGCGCGGCTCAGTGAGCGCGCAGCCGAGGAGGAGGAGCCGGTCACCGAGCCGGCCGACCCGGCCACGGACCCCGTCGTCTACGAGCGGCCAGCGGGTGAGCGCAGCGTGTTCGGGCGCCCGGCGGGCGAGCGGACCGCGGTGGGGCGGGATGACGAGACTCCGGCCGGTGAGGAGACCGCGACCCGGGCCCCCGCCAGCCCTGGAAGCCAGCCGTAACCACCCCGCCACACCGCACCGCACCGCACCGGGCGGCGTCCCCCGCCACCCACTCAGCCCGGAGGGCCCGGGCCGCGAGCCAGTCTCGCGGCCCGGGCCCGCCGCTTTCCTCCGGGCCTTCGCCGCCGCACCAGGCCCCGCCCGCGCGTGAGCCGCCCTGGCCGTAGGGGCCGCGGCAATTCCGTGGCCCGGGGCGGGAATGAGAACCGGCCCGCGGAGCCTTTTCGTTAAGGAAGTGACGAGCAGGGGGGACGCATGAGCATGACGCCCGCCGCCGAGTTGGCCGCGGCCCGGACGCGATGGCCGCTGTGGTCGATCCGCCCCGTGGGCCCCGGCAAGGGAACTGGTTTCACGGCCCGCCGCCACGGTGCCAGCGGATTAGACGATCTCTGGGCCCCGAGCCTGACCGCGCTGGAAGGCCAGCTCCGCGAATACCGGAAAGTACCGCGCCCGTCAGGCTGACTTGCGCTCCGGATGAGTGGCGCTGAAGTGCAGCGGAAAGTGCGGGTCACGGCACCGGTGATAACGCAGCGCCCCGCACAGCGGGCAGTTCCGGTCCCGGACGGCGGGCTCCAGATGGGCCCGCTGGTCAGCGCTCAGCCGGACCATATAAGGCTCGTCACCGTCCCGCCGCTGCGCGCTGCGCCGGGACAGCTCGCGCAAGAACCCCTGGCCGCTTGCCTCACAGGGGCCACAGCGGCAGCCCTGGTACCAGGCCAGGAACGATCCATGGGGTGGAGGTGCGGGGGGAAGATCCCGCCACTGCCCCGCGTCCCCGGACATCTGCGACACGCGCTCAACACTACCTTTGCCGGGGGACATCCCGCCTATGAGCCGGTAGGCGGATCCCGCCGCCCGCCTGAGGCGCGGCTCTGACGGGAGCCTCCAGGGCTCGCCCCGCGAAGACTCCGGATTGCGTGGATTGTCCCTGTCTGTCCCCCGATGCGGAATGGCCCATTAAGTAAACCGTTACCCCCCGGGAAAGTCCCGCATATTACTGACCGGGATATATCCCCCATGCCGGTAATGCTCGTTATGATCGCGCGATGGCCGGGCAATGGGCGGGGAAGCCTTCCGCGCCGGCGCGGAGTATCTGAGGCCTCCGGGCCAGCGCGAGAGGAAGCCTGATGACGGACCGACCCGCCGCAGCGATCGTGGGAATCCCGCCCCAGCCCGCCGCCCGCCTTGAGCCCAACGCCATCGGCGTCGCCCAGGACACGGTCATCGGCATGGCCTCGTCCGCGCCCGCGGCCACGGTGGGGCTGTCGCTGGCCGCCCTGGCCGCGGCGACCGCCTACGGCAGCGGCCCGATCCTGATCCTCACCGCGATCCCCATGCTGATCATCGCCAACGCCTACCGCCGGCTGAACATGTGGAACGCGAACTGCGGTGCGTCCTTCGAATGGGTCGGCCGGGCCATCAATCCGTACCTCGGCTTCCTGACCGGCTGGCTGATGATCGCCGCGTACATCATCGGGACCGTGGCCGAGGTCCTCCTGCTCGGCCCGTCGGTCCTGGCCGTGTTCGGCTCCAGCTCCACCAGCACCGGGGAGTACATCGCCATCGGCGCGACCGTCGGCCTCATCATGCTGATCATCGCCGTCGTCGGCATCAAGATCACCGCACGGGCCCAGGTCAGCATGGCCCTGGTCGAGTACCTCATCCTGATCGGGCTGGCCGTGGCCGGCCTGGTGTTCGTGCTCGGCCACCACCACGGCACCGTCCAGATCACCAAGGGCTGGTTCAGCCTGTCCGGAGTCAACGGTAAGGGCAGCGCGGTGGCCGGCTTCCTCACCGCGGTGTTCGTCTACGGCGGTTGGGACGGCACCCTGTACGTCAACGAGGAGGTCAAGCACCGGCGGACCAACCCCGGTAAGGCCGCCATCCTGGCCGTCGGCCTGCTGGCCATCATCTACACGGTCTCCCAGCTCGGCTTCCAGGGCGTGGTCTCGCCGGGCAGGCTCCAGGCCGCATCGCAGAACGGCACCGCGCTCGTCACCGTGGCCCAGGCCCTCGGCGGCGGCTTCTGGGCCAAGGCGATGGCCCTGTCCATCGCGTTGTCGGTGATCGCCACCACGGGCACCGGCATCGTGCTCAGCGCCCGGATCGTGTACGGGATGGCCAGCTACCGGGCACTGCCGGAATTCCTGGCCAACGTGTCCCGCCGGTACGCCACCCCGGTCGCCGCCAGCATCATCGTAGGCCTGCTTATCATCGGGCTCAGCACCGTGTACTACCTGGCCACTTCGGTGCAGACCGCGTTCTCCAACGTGATCGCGGTGACCGGGCTGCTGTTCTCGATCTTTTACATCCTGACCGCGCTGGCCACCATGGTGTACTACCGGCGCCGCGTGTTCAGCAGCGCGTGGGATGCGCTGATCCTGGGCCTGCTGCCGCTCGGCGCGGCCGGCTTCCTGGGCTGGATCCTGGTCAAGTCGCTGCAGTCCGCGCCCGCACCCTGGATCTGGTCGCTGGTCGGCATCGTCATCGCCGGCGTGCTGCTGATGTTCTCGGCCCGGTTCATCCTGCAGTCGCCGTTCTTCCGGATGCAGCGGGAGAGCGACTCCCCGCGGCACTAGGCACCAGGCGCGCTAGCGGAGGGTGCTGGCCGGCCTGGCCTCCCAGGAGGTCCACAGCGGCCGGTACCCCTGCTGGCTCCAGAACGGGCCGGACAGCGGATTGACCTGCTCGTAGTGCAGCAGCGTGACCGCCACCCCGGATTCGTCCGCGGCCCGGTGCAACTGCCCGACCAGCGCGGCGGCGATCCCCGTGCCCCGCTCTCCGGGCAGCACGTCCATCAGCTCGAGGTAGGCCACCGGCGCCGCCCGCACCATCGGGGCGATCCAGCCCGCGAACTCCGGCCGTTCCGCGTAGAGCAGGCCGAACGGGTCCCCGTCCCGCCCGGCCAGCCACACCCACGGGTCGGGAGCGGCCAGCACCTGGGCGACCTCGTGGCGCAGCGCGGCAGGCGTCTCCGGCCGCTCGATCACGGTCCCGAAGTGAGCGTCGTAGCGGACCGTCTCCAGGCCGAGGCGGACGACTTCGTCCAGGTCCGCCGGGCCCGCCTGGCGGATCCGCACGCCGGGCTCAGCCGGCGCCCCGGTCGCGGCTCGCCGCCCGGCGGCGCGGGCCGCGATCACCGCGCGCGGGGCCAGCCCATGCCGCAGCAGGGCCAGGGGCCCATCGACGTCCCGGGCCGGCCAGGTGATCACGACCGCGGTGTCCTCCTCCGCCGCCCCGGGCACGGCGGCCAGATGGTCGCGCCACCGGGCCAGCAGCCCGTCCAGGGCCGCGGGCACGTCCGGCCCGGCGATCTGCGGGGTGAGCTGGAACCGGCGGGCCGCCCCCCAGGTCAGCTCCAGCGACCCCGGAGCCCCGGCCCAGTGCTCGCAGGTGCCCACCGCCACGATCGAGCCGTCCGGCCCGCTGACGGCCAGTTCCGCACCGCACCCCGCGGGAATGGCCGGGGCGGGCAGCAGCGGGTCGAGCGCGGCCAGCCGCGCGGCGGCCTGCTCACTGAGAGCGCGGGCGGTGTTCCCGGTGACTGCCGGCATGAGCGACCTCCACGGATGTGGTGACGGCGAATACGGCGCAGCCCGGGGACGGGACCGTCAGTTCGACGCCGTTACCGCCCCGATTATGACGGCATACAAGGCATGCCATTGCGGTGACCGGAAACCGGCACCGGTCAGCAGCCGGGTGGCCCGGCGGCGGGTCCGGGCCTTACCCCGCCGGCGGCCGATGAGGGTGGGCAGGCACAGCGGCGAGAACTGGTTGACGAGGACCAGGTGCCCACCCGGGGCCATGACCCGGGCGCATTCGCGGAGCCCGGCCGGCTGGCCGGCCCAGTGATCGAACGACGTGGTGCTGACGAGTGGGCGGGCCTGCGACGCGGTGCGCAGACCCGCCATTACGTGAGGTCAGCAATACAGGGAGCCAGGGCCATTACCCCAGGAGCATGAGTCCTTCCAGGTTCCCGAGGAAGTGTGCAGCTTGGCCTTGTCACCGGTGTTGTTCCACACATACCAGCCGCGGCCCCAGTAACGGTCGGTTGACGTGTTGGTCCCCTTGCCGGTGTGGATGACGACTTTTCGGCCTGCCCCCAGCGTGAAGCGGCCGAACGTGTAGACGTGACCCGCCAGGTCCTCCACCGTCCAGCCAGTGAGATCACGGCTGGTCGGGCCGGTGTTCTTGAGGGTGACGTACTCGGCGTCCAGGCTGCCGTTGCTGCCGGTGTCCTTTCCGGGTGAATTGTACTGAACTAGGCGGAACTGTATCTGACTCGTGGTTGCCGCCTGCGCGTCCGCCGCGAATGGGAACACGAGTGTGGCGGACCCGAGAAGGACAGCAAGCATGACGCGGTAGCGCATTGATTTCCCCCGTAATGATTGAAAGGCCCCGGCTTGACAGAACAATTACCGAATGCCGTGGAGGAGCCTACTGCGGCAGCACTCAGGGCGCCAGACCCTAGAAGAGGTGGCGGAGGCGGACGGGAATCGAACCCGCCGGCGACGCGGAGCGCCGTCCACCGGTTTTGAAGACCGGGAGGGCCACCAGGCACCCAGACGCCTCCGGTGCAGACCTTATCCCGTGTACAGGGTGTCGATGTCGTCGGAGTACTTGGCGTGCACCACGCGCCGCTTGAGCTTCAGCGTCGGCGTGAGTTCCTCGCTCTCCGCGGTCCACTCGACCGGCAGCAGCCGCCAGCGCTTGACGTGCTGCACCCGGGCCAGATGCTGGTTGGCCGCGGTGACGGCCTGCTCGATCTCGGCGAGCACCACCGGGTTCTGGGCCAGGGCCGCCAGCGAGCCTGCCTCGATGCCCCGGGCCTTCGCCCAGGCCGGCGCGACCTCGGCGTCGAGTGTCAGCAGCGCGATCAGGTACGGCCGGCGGTCCCCGTAGGCCAGCGCCTGGCCGATCAGCGGGTGCGCCACCAGCAGGTTCTCGATCACGGCGGGCGGCACGTTCTCTCCGCCCGCGGTGATGATGAGCTCCTTCTTGCGGTCCACCACGGACAGGAAACCGTCGTCGTCCAGGCGGCCGATGTCGCCGGTGTGCAGCCAGCCGTCTGCGTCGATCAGCTCGGCGGTGAGGTCGGGCCGGTTCAGGTAGCCCGGGGTGTTGAGCGGGCTGCGGGTGAGGATCTCGCCGTCCCCGGCGATCCTGATCTCGGCGCCCGCGAACGCCCGTCCGACGGTCCCGAGCCGGAACTCCGTCACGGTGTTGGACGTGAACGCGCCGGTGGTCTCGGTCATCCCGTAGATGTCCAGGATCCTCAGGCCCAGCCCGGCGAAGAAGTTGCCCACCTCGGGGGGCAGCGGGGCCGCGGCGCTGGACACCACGGACGCCTCGCCCAGGCCCAGGAGCCCGCGGATCGGGGCCAGCACCTGCTCGTCGGCCCGGCGGAACGCCTCGGCCAGCTCGTGCGGCGTGGTCCGGCCGTACTGGGTGCTCTCCACGTACCGGCGGCCGACGTCCATGGCCTGCCCCACCGCGGCCCGGCGGTCCGGGTCACCCTCGGCGGCCAGCAGGGCCTGGATCCCGGCCTTGATCTTCTCCCATACCCGCGGCACGCCGAAGAAGGCGGTAGGACGCACTTCCCCAACGGTCTTCACGAGCTCCTGCACGTCCGGGCAGAAATGCACGTGCCCGGCCGTGCTGACCGGCAGGTAGATACTGAACATCCGCTCCGCGATGTGCGCCAGGGGCAGGTAGGACACCCAGCGGACGTGCTGGGTGACGTTGCCGCCCCGCCTCGCCGCCTCGACCTCGTACAGGATGCAGTGGTGGGTGAGCAGCACGCCCTTGGGGTTGCCGGTGGTCCCGGACGTGTACAGCAGGGTGACCGGATCCTCCGGGGCGATCCTGGCCAGCCGCGCGTCCACCAGCCCCGGGGCGGCAGCCAGCCGCTCCCGGCCCAGCGCGGCGAAGTCGTCCCAGGTCAGGTACTGCTCCCCTGCCGGGCACGCGCTGGCATCCCGGACGATGATCCTGCTCAGGGCGGGCAGCTTCGACAGCACCGGCTGCCAGCGGGCCAGCTGGTCCGGGCCGTCCAGCACGGCGATCCGGGCCGCGCAGTCACCGGCGACGAAGGCGATCTGCTCGGCGGCCAGGGTGGCGTAGAAGGTCACCGGGACCCCGCCCGCGTGGACGGCGCCGGAGTCCGCCAGCACGTGCTCGGCCCGGTTGGGCATCATGATCGCGACGCGCTCGCCGGGGGCCAGGCCGAGCGCGATGAAGCCCGCCGCCAGCTCCAGCGCCTGCTGCCGGGCCTGGGCCCAGGTCAGGGTCGGCCAGCCCGCCGGGCCCGCGGCTGCCCCGTCCGGGCCAGGCTCCTCCGGGCGGTCCGCGCGGCTGCGCTGCGACAGGGCCGGGTAGCCGGGGAACTGCTCCGCGGTCCGCCGGAGCTGATCACACACTGTCTGGCCCCGGATCGATTCCTCGATCTCCGCCCGCTGCCGGAGAACCTCCGTCGTCACCGCTCACCTCCGCCTGTCGGGCCCGGCTTTCACCGAATGCCACCACGTCCCCGCGCCCGCCGCAAGATGGTGCCGGATTAGAGTGCAACGCATGACCGTCTCCGCTGATATCCGGCTGACCCAGTACGCATCCGGCGGCGGGTGCGCCTGCAAGATCCCGCCTGGTGAACTGGAACAGGTGGTCGCGCAGATGCTGGCCGCCCCGGTGCCCCCGGGCCAGCCGGCCGTGCAGCGGATCGACGCGGAGCTGCTCATCGGGGTGGAGCACGGCGACGACGCGGCGGTCGTGCGGATCAGTGACGGCCAGGCGGTGGTGACCACCGCCGACTTCTTCGGCCCGGTGGTGGACGACGCCTACACCTTCGGCCGGATCGCCGGCACGAACGCGCTCTCGGACGTGTACGCGGTCGGGGGCACCCCGCTGGTCGCGCTCAACCTGCTCGGCTGGCCGCGGGCCAGGCTTCCCTTCGAGCTGGCCGGTGAGGTACTGCGCGGCGGGCTGGACGCGGCCCGGCACGCGGGCTGCCTGCTGGCCGGCGGGCACAGCATCGACGATCCGGAACCCAAGTACGGCATGGCCGTGACCGGGCTGGCCGACCCGGACGCGCTGCTGCGCATCGACGCCGGCCAGGCCGGGCTGCCGATCAGCCTGACCAAGCCGATCGGCAGCGGGGTGCTCAACTCCCGGCACAAGGCGACCGGCGAGGTCTTCGCGCACGCGATCGGCGTGATGACCACGCTCAACGCCGGGGCCAGCCGGGCCGCGCTCGCCGCCGGGGTGCGCTGCGCCACCGATGTGACCGGGTTCGGGCTGCTCGGCCACCTGTTCAAGCTGGCCCGGGCGAGCGGGGTGTCGGCCGTGCTGGATCACGCCGCGGTGCCGCTGATCGAGGGGGCCCGGGCCGCCGCGGCGGCGGGGTACGTGCCGGGCGGAAGCCGCCGTAACCTCGACTGGGTCATCCCGCACACCGACGCCGGCCGCCTCAGCGAGGAGGACCTGCTGCTCCTCGCGGACGCGCAGACGTCGGGCGGCCTGCTGATCGCCGGGGAGATCCCGGGCGCCCCGGTGATCGGGGAACTGGTCCCGGCCGCGGCGAGCACGCTCATCCTCCGCTGATACGCGTCCCCGCCAGCGCAGGCCCTTCCCGGGCGGCTGTGTCCGCCAGCCTGGCCCGGTCCGTCGTAGGCTCGGGTGGGGGCCACGTCGCGGGAGGCGGTCAATGACCTCGAGGACAGCACGACGCCGGGTGCTGCGGGTGACCGTCCCGGCCGGGCCAGGTCATCAGGGCGCCGCGGAGCAGGCCGCCGCGGATCCCCGCGCGGACCTGCTGGCGGTGGAGGAGCCACTGGAGATCCGGGTCGGCGGGCAGCCCCTGGCGGTGACCATGCGCACCCCCGGGCATGACATCGACCTGGCGGCCGGCTTCCTGGCCACCGAGGGCGTGATCGGCTCTGCGGCCGACCTGTCCCAGATCAGGATGTGCGACGACAACGTGGCCGACGTGAGCCTGGCCCCGGGGACGGTGCTGCCTGCCGAGCAGCTTCGCCGCAACTTCATCACGACCAGCGCGTGCGGGGTATGCGGCAAGGAGAGCATTGACGCGATCCGGGTCCGGGCCCGGTACGACGTCTCGGCCGATCAGGTCGTGGTGGCGCCCGCCGCGCTGGCCGCCATGCCGGACCGGCTGCGCGAGGCCCAGCGGGTGTTCGCCAGCACCGGCGGCCTGCACGCGGCCGGCATCTTTACCGCCGCCGGGGACCTGCTGGTGCTGCGGGAGGATGTGGGGCGGCACAACGCGGTGGACAAGGTGATCGGCTGGGCCTTTCAGGCCGGCCGGCTGCCGCTGGCCGGGTGCGTGCTGCTGGTGAGTGGCCGCGCGTCGTTCGAGCTCACCCAGAAGGCCCTGATGGCCGGCCTGCCCATGCTGGCCGCCGTATCCGCCCCGTCCTCACTGGCCGCCGAACTCGCCGAGGAGTCGGGCATGACCCTGGTCGGCTTCCTGCGCGGCACGTCGATGAACGTCTACAGCGGCGCCCAGCGGCTGGTCAGGGAAACGCTGGCCGTCCGGAGCCCGTGAAACCCGAGCCGGGGCCGGGGAATCAGGGCCGGGCGGCGGAGCACCTGGCCGGGTGATCCCCGGCGGCCAGGCCTGCCGCCGGGGATCACCGCGTATCAGGCGCCGGACGAGTTGTCCGCCACGCCCCAGCGGCGCCGGATCCGCCCGTTGACCACGTTGAACAGCAGGTCCACCGCGATGCCGATGGCCAGGATCACGATGATGATCGAGATCGCCGAGGCCATGGCCGCCTGGTCCTGGTCGTTGCTGAGCAGCACGCCGAGCGAGGGCTGGCCGAGGATGATGACCACGACCTCGCCGGCGATCAGCCCGTGCCAGCCGAAGGCCCAGCCCTGCTTGAGCCCGCCCACGAACGCGGGCAGGGTCGCGGGCATGATCACGTGCCGGTAGAGCGACAGGCGGCGCAGCCCCATGGTCTTGCCTGCCCGCAGCAGGAGCGGCGGCAGGAAGTCGGCTCCCGCGATAAGGCCGTTAGCGATCGCGGGTGCCGCGGTCATCACGATGACGAAGAGGATGGCCTGCGTGGTCGCGCCGAACAGGATGATCGCGAACGGGACCCACACGATCGAGGGCAGCGTCTGCAGCGCGGTGATCAGCGAGCCGACCGCGGCCCGCAGCGGCTTGATCCTGGAGACCAGGGCACCCACCACCGTGCCGATGACCAGGGCCAGCGCGAACCCGATGACCGCGCGGCGCAGGGTGGTCCCGAGCGCCGTCCACAACTGGGCGGTGTGCAGCTGGTGCCACAGGTCGGGCAGGGTCGCCGCCGGGCCGGGCAGGATCCCGCTCTTGAAGCCGCTGAGGTAGACCAGCTGCCAGATGGCCAGGGCGAGGACCAGGGCCAGCAGCTTGGGCCAGACCGCCGCCCACGACTTGGCCAGGATGTGCCGCCTGGCCTGCTGCGGCGGGGCCAGCTCCAGCTGGTCCAGGCCGGCCAGGGCCGCGGCCGGCTCTTGCGGGGTCTCAATGGCCATGGCGGACGATCTCCTCACGCAGCCGGTCCTTGATCTTGATCGCGAGGCCCACGGTGTCCGCGGAATCCATCCCGCGCGGGCGCCCGAAGTCCACCGGGAATTCGCCGATCACCCGGCCTGGACGGCTACTCAGCAGCACCACCCGGTCGCCCAGCCGGACCGCCTCGCGGACCTCATGGGTAACGAACAGGATGCTGAGCTGGCGGCGCCGCCAGATGCCCTCGAGGACCTCGTGCAGCAGATCCCGGGTCATCGCGTCCAGCGCGCCGAAGGGCTCGTCCATCAGCAGCACGTCCGCGTCCTGGGCCAGGGCCCGGGCCAGCGCGACGCGCTGCCGCATCCCGCCGGACAGCTCGTGCGGGCGCTTGTCGCCGAACGCGCTCAGCTGGACCAGGTCGAGCAGCTCGGCCACCCGCTCCCGGCGTTCCCCCTCGGCACCCCGCTGGCGCGCAACGGCATTTCCACGTTCTTCGCCGCGGTCAGCCACGGGAACAGCGCCGACTCCTGGAACATCAGCGCGACCCGGCGCCCGCCGGTGGACAGCTCCCCCGAGGTGGGCACGTCCAGGCCGGCGACCAGGGACAGCAGCGTGCTCTTGCCGCACCCGGACGCGCCGATCAGGCAGACGAACTCCCCCGGGGCGACGGACAGTGACACCCGGTCCAGGGCCACCAGCGCGGTGTCGCCCCGGCCGAAGGTCTTGGACACCTCGTCGATCCGGATGGCCGTCCCGGCCTTGGTCTCGTCCAGCCCGGAATCAGTGGTCATGGGCGCTCCGGTCGCTGCCTGCGAGCGGGCTGACGCCCCCGGGATCACTCCCGGGGGCGTAGCTCCGCGTGAATCAATGCTCATGGGCTCACCTGTGCTTCTCCGTTGGCTTTCAGAACGGCGTTGAGCGGGCCTAGGTCATAGATGCCGTTCAGCGTGACCGGCTGGAGCAGCCCCACCGCCTGGGCGTGCTTGGCGTCGGTGGCGAGTGAGGAAGCGATGGGGTCGTCGGTGAAGGTGATCTCCTTGAACGACGCGGCGAGCGCGGAGGACTTCAGGCCCTTGCCCAGCAGCGTGGTCAGCTCGGCGTTCGCGGCTGTCTCGGCCGCCGAGGTGTTCTTGTTGATGTAGTCGTTCGCCGCGACCTGCCCCTTGAGCAGGTTGCTCACCACACTGGCGTGCGCCTTCAGGAACGACTGGGTGACCACGAGGTTGGTCGTCACGAACTTGCCGGCCGGCCACAGGCTGGCCTCGTTCACCAGCATCTTGCCGCCATCCGCGACCATCTCGGCGTCGTACGGAGCCGGCTCCCAGCCCCCGGCGATCTGGCCCGACTTGAACTCCAGCACCGCGTTCGAGTTCGGCTTGATCGGCGTGACGGCGACATCCCCGCCGCCGGTCTGCGTGGTGGTCAGGCCGTGCTGCTTGAGCCAGTACCGCAGCGCCACGTCCTGGGTGTTGCCCAGCGACGGCGTGGCCACCTTCTGGCCCTTCAGCTGGCTGGCGCTGGTGATACTCGGCTTGACCACGAGGGCCGCGCCGCCGGACGCCGCCCCGGAGATGATCTTGATGGCCTTGCCGCTGGACTTCTGCCAGGCGTTGATGGCCGGGTTGGGGCCGACGTAGGCCGCGTCCAGCTGGCCGGCCAGCAGCGCGGTGGTCTCCTCCGTGCCGGAGCTGAAGACCGACGTCTTGAGCGTGACCCCGCTGCCGAGATTCTTGGTGAAGAAGCCCTTGTTCAGCCCGACGAGGGCCGGCGCATGGGTGATGTTGGCCAGGAAACCCAGCCGGAGCGTCACGTGCTGGCTGCTGCTGCCCCCGCCGCTGCTTCCCGAGCCAGAGGAGGCCGAGGACGACCCGCACCCGACTGCGAGGGCTGTGACGGCTGCGGCTCCGGCCGCAAGTACCACTCGTCTCATCTAAGGACCACCTTGTCAATCAGGTAAGTTTCTCGATCAGGTTAGTATGTCGATCGGTTTGATAGGCAAGGCCGATTAAACCATACCCACCGGCGGGGGGTGCAAATCCGCCCACGCCGCAGCCCGTGGTGCTGACGGGCTGATCCGGCCGGACGGGGCCTGGCGGCGCATTTGATACGCTAGGTGACGATAAAGTTGCTCTCAGTTAAGCTAGGTCGTGCGCCAGGCTTCTGGGCGCACGGGCCGGCCGCTGGCCGGGTCTCATCGCTGAACTCGATCACCCGGACGGGCCCCGGCCGGCTCAGCTGCCCCCGGGGGTTTGGATGTCGACGCCGAGCACCGACGGGTATTTTTGCAGGCACGACTCAAGCCGGGCGAGCTGCGCGTTGCTGGCGCTGTCCACCCGGTAGATCACGTCATACAGGTTGTCTGAGGCCAGGTGAGTGGTCGGCAGTGCTTCCGGCCGGGCCTCAGGGATGTGGGAACAGGCGGCCCGGACCTTCAGCCGGGCGGTGGTGGTGGTCCCGTTCTTGAACTGGACGACCGCCTCCTGCTTGCCGAGCGCGGCGTTGAACTTGGCGCAGCCGCCCGCCCCGGCGGTGACCAGCAGGGAGCCCGCGATCGTCAGGGCCGCGACGCGTAGATGCACGGTGCACAGCTTACGATCGGTCACGGCCAGCGCAGGCCGAGGGGATCCGGGTACGGTACGGGCAGGAGGAACCATGCGCGGGTCGGCCACCATTCCCGCCGCTCGTCGCGCCGCCGGGGAGGCGGCTCCTACCTGGAGGTACCGATGCCCGGCATGATCGAGGATTATGCGCTCATCGGTGACATGCGGTCGGCGGCCCTGATCAGCCGGGATGGCTCGGTGGACTGGCTGTGCGTGCCCCGCTTCGACTCCCCCGCCTGCTTCGCGGCCCTGCTCGGCGACGACCAGCACGGGCACTGGAGTATCGCCCCGGCCGCCGCCGCGGCCGTGGACCAGGTAAACGGCCCGCAACCGCTGGGCGGCCCAGCGGAGGCCAGCACCGGCCCGGCCCGCCGGCCGGGCGCCCCCGTGACCGTGGGCCAGGACATCACGGTCACCCGGCGCTACCGGGGTGAGACCCTGATCCTGGAGACGGACTGGCACACGCCCACCGGCGTCGTCCGGGTCACCGACTTCATGCCACCCCGGGACGGGAAGCCGCTCGCCCTGGTCCGCATCGTGGAAGGCCTGACCGGGTCGGTCGACATGTCCTGCGTGCTCCGGATCCGCTTCGGTTACGGCCAGGTGGTGCCCTGGATGAGGCGCATGGAGGGCTGCCTGCTGGGCATCGCCGGCCCCGACGCGCTGTGGTTGGCCACGCCGATCACGCTGACCGGCCGGGGCCTGGCGCACGAGGCCACCTTCACCGTCCTGGCCGGCGAGCGCGTCCCGTTCGTGCTGACCTGGGTGCCCTCGCACGAGGATGGCCCGGAACGCCTCGACCCGCTCCGCGCCGAGGCGGGCACCCAGAAGTTCTGGGCGGAGTGGGTGTCCCGCTGCACCTACCAGGGCACCTACCGCGAATCGGTGGTCCGTTCCCTGATCACGCTGAAGGCGCTGACCTTCGAGCCCACCGGGGGCATCGTGGCCGCGGCCACGACGTCGCTGCCGGAGGATCTCGGCGGCGTGCGGAACTGGGACTACCGCTACTGCTGGCTGCGGGACGCCACCATCACCCTCGAGGCCCTGCTGCGCACCGGATACACCGACGAGGCGCTCGCCTGGCGCGCCTGGCTGGCCCGGGCCGTGGCCGGTGACCCCCGGGACGTGCAGATCATGTACGGGGTGGCCGGCGAGCGCAGGCTGGCCGAGTGGGAGGCGGACTGGCTGCCCGGCTACGAGAGTTCCGCGCCGGTGAGGATCGGGAACGCGGCGGTGAACCAGCGCCAGCTCGACGTGTACGGGGAAGTCATCGACGCGCTCTCACTCGGCCATGCCTCCGGCATCGCGAGTGACCGGCACGCCTGGTCGCTGCAGCGTGCCCTGCTCACCTTCCTGGAGAAGCACTGGGCCGAGCCGGACGAGGGTATCTGGGAGGTTCGCGGGCCGCGGCGCCACTTCGTGCACTCCAAGGTGATGGCCTGGGTGGCCTTCGACCGCGCGGTCAGGGCGGTCGAAGGCGGCATGAGCGGCCCGGGCGAGCGGTGGCAGGCCATCCGGGACGAGATTCACCATGAGGTCTGCCAGAAGGGATACGACCCGGAGCGCGGCGCGTTCATGCAGTACTACGGCTCGTCCCAGCTCGACGCGGCCGTCCTGCTGATCCCGGAGGTGGGGTTCCTGCCGCCGGATGACCCCCGGGTCGTGTCCACGGTGCGGGCGGTGCAGCGCGAGCTGATGATCGACGGGCTGGTACGCCGGTACCAGCTGCAAGAGACCGACCCGGACCAGATCAGCCCGGCCGGGGTGCCCGAGGCCAGCCCCGATGGGCTGCCCGGCAGTGAGGGCGCGTTCCTGGCCTGCAGCTTCTGGCTCGCCAACGCGCTGCACATGATCGGGCAGGACGACGAGGCCACGGAGCTGTTCGAGCGGCTGCTGAGCCTGCGTAACGACCTGGGGCTGCTCAGCGAGGAATACGACCCCCGCTACGGGAGGCAGGTGGGCAACACGCCGCAGGCCTTCAGCCACGTCCCCCTGATCCAGGCCGCGCTGAACCTGGACCGGCACGCCGGCGCGCACTGCCGGACGCCGGGCGCGGCCGCCCCGGCCGTCCAGCGGCACGGCGAACGGTGACCACGGCCCCTCGCCCCGCCGCCGATCCGGGTGACTACCCGGATCCGGGCGACGTTTCCCCCGGCCCGGCGCCCCCGGGGCCGCGCCCGCACATCCTGGTCGTCAACGGGCGGAAGGTCCGCCAGCCGGTGTTCGTCATCGGGGCCCCGTGCTCCGGCATCGACCTGCTGGCCCGGTCGCTGAAGCGGTCGGCCGGCTTCCACTTCACGCTGGGCCAGCGCTGGGTCATGCCGGTGGTGCAGGCCTTCGCCCGGCGGCCGTCGATTTCCCGCGGGAAGCCCGAGGCCGCGGCGACCGTGCTGCGGGACGCGTTCGCCCAGGCCTGGCAGGTCACCGCGGACTGCTGCCTGGGCTGCACCCAGCAGTGCCGCGAGGCCGGACGCCTGGGTGGTGTCGGGCCGTGCGTGAGCCAGCCGGACGTTATCCGCTACGGGGACGCCAGCCCCGACCTGATGTACTGCGCCGAGGCGCTGCTCGACGCGTTCCCGGACGCGCGGATCCTGCAGATCATCCGGGATGGCCGGGACGCGGTGGCCGGGATGCTGGCCGATCCGGCCGTGCTCGCCTGGTTCCGGCCGGGGTTCGTGGACGTCCACGCCGAGTTCCCGCACCCGCTGCTGGGCCTGGAAACCGAGGCTGACCAGGCCGCCTGGCCCGGCCTGTCCATGACCGCCAAGTGCGCGATGCGCTGGCGGGGCACGGTGCGCCAGATGGCCCGGCTGCGCGGCCAGCTGTCCGCCGGCCAGATGATCACCTTCCGGTACGAGGACGTGATCCGCCAGCCTGCGGACGCGGCCGCTGCCGTCTCAGACTTCCTGTCCACCCCGGTGCACATGCTGGAACCGGCCGCGCCGGGCCATTCGGCGGCGGCCGAGCCGGGTTCCTGGCGGCGCCTGCTGGTCCCGTCGCAGGCCGCCGAGATCGAGGCCATCGCCGGCGAGGAACTGCGCCGGGTCGGCTACGGCGCCTGAACGGCACGCTCAGAGCCGGGCAAACGGAGGGGCAGACGTGGATCTGGGACTGCGGGAACGGGTCTTCCTGGTGACCGGCGGCAGCCGCGGGCTCGGCTACGCCACCGCCCAGGCTCTGGTGGCCGAGGGAGCCCGGGTGGTGGTGAGCGGCCGCGAGGCCGCGGCCGCGGCCCAGGCGGCCGGGACCCTCGGCCCCGGGCGCGCGGTGGGGCTGGCCGCCGACAACGCTGACCCCGCCACCCCGGGCCGGCTGATCAGCGCAGCCCGGGAGGAGTTCGGCCGGCTGGACGGTGCGCTGATCAGCGTGGGCGGCCCGCCCGCCGGCTCCGCCACGGACATCCCCGACGAGGCCTGGCTGGCCGCGTTCGGCAGCGTCTTCCTGGGGGCGGTGCGGCTGAGCCGCGCGCTGGCGACCGGGCTTCCCGAGGGCGGGGCCATCGCGTTCGTGCTGTCCTCGTCCGTGCGGGTGCCGATCCCCGGGCTGGCCCTCTCCAACGCGCTGCGGCCCGGCCTGGCCGGGTACGCCAAGACCCTGGCCGACGAGCTGGGGCCACGGGGAATCCGGGTGAACGGGCTGCTGCCCGGCTGGATCGCGACCGACCGTCTGCGCGAGCTCGGCCCGGCCCCGGAGGAGCTGGCGGACCGCATCCCGCTGCGCCGCGTCGGCGAGCCCGCCGAGTTCGGCCGGGCCGCCGCGTTCATCCTGTCCCCCGCGGCCAGCTACCTGACCGGGACGATGCTCCCGGTCAACGGCGGCGCGCTCCGCGTCATCTGAGCCGCGCGGCCGCGGGGTCAGGTCAGCGGCGTGGCCGCAGGCTCCTGGCCGGCGAACTGCGTGTGGTACAGCTCCGCGTACAGGCCGCCCGCCGCGAGCAGGGCCTCATGCGTCCCGCGCTCCCGGACCTGCCCCTCGTCGATGACCAGGATCTGGTCCGCTTCCCGGATCGTGGACAGCCGGTGCGCGATGACCAGCGAGGTCCGGCCGGTCAGCGCGGTCTTCAGCGCGGCCTGCACCGCCACCTCGGACTCAGAGTCCAGGTGCGCCGTCGCCTCGTCCAGCACCACCACGGACGGGGCCTTGAGGAGCAGCCGCGCGATGGCCAGCCGCTGCTTCTCCCCGCCGGACAGCCGGTAGCCCCGGTCTCCCACGACCGTGTCCAGGCCGTCGGGCAGCGCGGAGATGAGCTCCCAGATCTGCGCCGCCTGGCACGCCGCGACGAGGTCCGCCTCGGTGGCCTCGGGCCGCGCGTAGCTGAGGTTGGCCCGGATCGTGTCGTGGAACATGTGCGCGTCCTGCGTCACCACGCCTACGACCTCGTGCAGGGAGTCCAGGGTCACGTCGCGCAGGTCCTGCCCGCCGATGAGCACCGCGCCCTGATCCGGGTCATACAGCCTGGACACCAGGTGGGTAATCGTGGTCTTGCCCGCGCCGGACGGCCCGACCAGCGCGGTCAGCTGCCCGGGCCAGGCCTGGAAGGTCACGCCGCGCAGCACCGGCTGGGCACGGCCAGCCCGCTCGGGCGCGGGCAGCGCGATCGACTCGAGCGAGGCCAGCGACACCTCGCTCGCCGCCGGGTAGTGGAACGAGACGTGGCGGAAGTCGACCGCCGGGGCGGAGCCCGGATGGCCGTCCCCGGCCGGGGTGCTGGCCCGCAGCGGGACCGCGCCGGGCTTTTCCTGGATCAGCGGCGTCAGGTCCAGGACCTCGAAGACCCGGTCGAAGCTGACCAGCGCGGTCATCACGTCCACCTGCACATTGGACAGCGCGGTGATCGGGCCGTAGAGCCGGGCCAGCAGCGCGGTCAGGGCGACCAGCGTGCCGAGCTGAAAGGCGTGGTGGATGACCAGGGTCCCGCCCACCCCGTAGACCACGGCGGTCGCCATCGAGGCGAGCAGGGTCAGCGCGATGAACAGGGTCCCGCCGTACATGGCGGTGACGACGCCGATGTCGCGGACCCGGGCGGCGCGCCCCGCGAACACCTCGGTCTCCTGTTCCGGCTTCCCGAACAGCTTGACCAGCATCGCGCCGGCCACGTTGAACCGCTCGGTCATCGTGGAACCCATCGCCGCGTCGAGCTGCATCGATTCCCGGGTCAGCCGCTGCAGCCGCCGTGCGACCAGCCGGGCCGGGATCACGAATGCCGGGATCATCACCAGCGTGATCACCGTCACCAGCCACGACAGGCTGACCATCGCGATAAGCACCAGGATCAGGGTCAGCACGTTGGACACGATCGATGAGAGGGTCGAGGTGATCGCCTGCTGAGCGCCTATCACGTCACTGTTCAGGCGGCTGACCAAGGATCCCGTCTGGGCCCGGGTAAAGAAAGCGATCGGCTGCCTCTGCACGTGCCCGAATACCTCGGTGCGCAGGTCGTAGATCAGCCCCTCGCCGATCCGGGCGGAGTACCAGCGCTGGGCGAAGGACAGTACCGCGCTGGCCAGCGCGAGACCCGCCACGACCGCGGCGACCGCGACGACGACGCCGGTGTTCCGGGCCAGGATGCCCTGGTCGATGAGGGTCTTCAGCAGCAGCGGCACCGCGACCACTGCCACCGCGGCGAGCGCGTTCATGCCCAGGAACAGCGCGAGTTCCCAGCGGTAGGGCCGCGCGTACGAGACGATCCTGCGGACTGTGCCCGGTTTCACCCGCTGCCGGGTGACCTCGGAGTCCCGGTAGAACGATCGCATGGCGTGCCAGCTGGACCCGTACATGAGCGGGGCAACCTCCTCGGCGCCGCGGATCTTCCCGCCTCCGCTAAGGGCGAACGAGGGACCTCAGGAGCGGGCCTCGAGGCGGGAGCGCTGGAGCGCGGCCTGAGCCCGTCGTTCCGCGGCGGACTGCTCCTCCAGGGTATGGCCCGGGGCCTGCTGAAGCAGTTCCTTCGTGGCCCGGGCCACCGCGGGCTCCACCGCGAGCAGCGCCGCCACCAGGTCACCCACGGCGGCCTCCAGCTCGGCGCCCGGCACCACCAGCTCGGCCAGCCGCAGCTCATACGCCTCAGCGGCGCCAGCGGTGCGCCCGGTCAGGCACAGTTCCAGCGCTCGCGGTACGCCGACCAGGTCGGCGAGAACTTTGGTGCCCGTCAGGTCGGGGACGAGGCCGAGCGTGGGCTCCTTCATGCACAGCTGGGCGTCGTCGGCCAGCACCCGCAGATCGCAGGACAGTGCGAGCTGGAATCCGGCCCCGATCGCGTGCCCGCGCACGGCGGCCACCGACACGATGGCCGGATCCCGGAGCCAGGTGAAGCCGGCCTGGACGGAGGCGATCCATTCCTCGAAGCCGGGATCCTGCGCGCCAACCAGGCTCTCGCCGGGGATGCCCTCCGGCGTGAACAGGCGCAGGTCTATCCCGGCGGAAAATGAGGGGCCCGCGCCCTGCACCACCACGACCCGCACCTCAGGCGGGAGCGCCCGCCCGATCGCGGCCAGCCCGTGCCACATGCCGGGCGTCATCGCGTTGCGCCGCTGGCTCCGGTCGAGCGTGATCGTGGCCGCCCCGGGGGCCGGCGCACCGACATCCAATCGAAGTCCGGCGCGCGCCAAATCGGGCCGCCCGGCGGTCATGTGCTCCTCAGTGCTTCGCCCGCGCCTTGCCGCGCGTCGCGCCACCGCGGCCACGCAGCGAGACCCCGTTCTCGGAGAGGATGCGGTGCACGAACCCGTACGACCTGCCGGTGGCGGCGGCCAGCGACCGGATGCTCTCCCCCGCGTCGTACCTCTTCTTCAGATCCGACGCCAGCTTGGTGCGGTCGGCACCGGTGACCCTGGTGCCTTTCTTGAGGGTCTCGGTCACGCGTACCTCCCGTGAACTGAAGTGACCGCTGCGTTACGTCTCCCTCATGATCACTCATCGCGGCGGGATCGGCTACCCACATCCAGGTAAGTGATCACTAGTTTTTCGCGCAGTCCCGGGTTGACCGTCACGCCAGGGCCACCAGGTCGGCGAGGCCCTCATTCCAGGTATCCTCCACGCCGTCGGGGAGCAGGATGACCTTCTCCGGCGCGAGCGCCTCAACCGCGCCCTCATCGTGCGTGACCAGGACGATTGCCCCCTGGTAGCGGCGCAGGGCGCCGAGGATCTCCTCCCGGCTGGCCGGGTCGAGGTTGTTGGTCGGCTCATCCAGCAGCAGCACGTTGGCGCCCGAGACGACCAGAAGGGCCAGCGCGAGCCGGGTCTTCTCCCCGCCGGAGAGCACGCCAGCCGGCTTATCCACCGTGTCGCCGGAGAACAGGAACGAGCCGAGGATGCGCCGCTGCTCGGCGTCGAGCAGGTGCGGCGCGGCGGTGCGCATGTTCTCCAGCACGGTGCGCCCGGTGTCCAGGGTCTCGTGCTCCTGGGCGTAGTAGCCGAGCCGAAGCCCGTGCCCCGGGACGACCTCCCCGGTATCCGGCTTCTCGATGCCGGACAGCAGCCGGAGCAAGGTGGTCTTGCCTGCCCCGTTCAGGCCGAGCACCACGATCCGCGCCCCCCGGTCCACCGCCACGTCGACGTCGGTGAAGACCTCCAGCGAGCCGTAGGACTTGGACAGGTCCGCCGCCGTCAGGGGCACGCGCCCGCAGGGCGCCGGGTCGGGGAACCGCAGCCGCGCCACCCGCTGCGGGGCCCGCTCGGCGGCGACCCCGGCGAGCAGCCGTTCCGCACGCTTCTGCATGCTCTGGGCCGCCCTGGCCTTGGTCGCCTTGGCCCGCATCTTGTCCGCCTGGGCCTGCAGGGCCGCCGCCTCCCGGGACGCGTTGGCGTGCTCGCGGCGCCGCCGCCGCGCGTCCGTCTCGCGCTGCTTCAGGTAGACCTGCCAGCCGACGTTGTACGCCTCGAGGGTGGTGGTGTCCGCGTCGAGGTGGAAGACCTTGTTGACCACCGCCTCCAGCAGCCCGGTGTCGTGACTGATGACCACGAGGCCGCCGCGGAACGCCTTCAGGTGATCGCGGAGCCAGGAGACCGAGTCGGCGTCCAGGTGGTTGGTCGGCTCGTCCAGCAGCAGGGTCTGCGCGTCCGCGAACAGGATCCGGGCCAACTCCACCCGGCGCCGCTGCCCGCCGGACAGGGTGGCCAGCGGCTGGGCCAGCACGCGGTCCGGCAGCCCCAGGCTGGAGGCGATCGACGAGGCCTCGGCCTCCGCGGCGTAGCCGCCGAGCAGGGCAAGCCGTTCTTCCAGCTGGCCGTAGCGGCGGACCGCGGCGTCACGGCGGGCGGGCTGCCCGTCGGACATCTGCTCTTCGGCGGTCCGCATGGCCGCGCGCAGCTCGTCCAGCCCGCGGCCGGACAGCACCCGGTCCAGGGCCAGGCCCTCCAGGTCACCGGACCGCGTGTCCTGCGGCAGGTAGCCGATGCTCGAACCGCGCCGCACGCTGCCGGCCGCCGGGGCACCCTCACCCGCGAGCACCCTGGCCAGGGTGGTCTTGCCCGCCCCGTTCCGGCCGACCAGGCCGATCTTGTCACCCGGGGCGATCTGGAAGCTCGCGTCAGCCAGCAGCAGCTGCGCGCCCGCGCGCAACTCCAGGCCGGTCGCGGCGATCATCAGGTACCACTCCAAACGAGAATCGGGGGCAGAAGCGGCACGGCCGCGGCCCGCATCCCAGGGTACCTGGCGCCCGGGCGGCCATGCCCGGGCGCAGGCGGTGCTGGCGCCGGTGAACGGGGCCCGGGCCGCGGCGATCGGCGAACGCGGGCCGGCCAGCACCTGCGGCTCGGGCCACCCCGGCCGTCACGGCCCCGTTTACCGGGACCGGGCCTGGACGTACGCCCGTACGTCGGCGACGCTCCACCAGCTGCCGCTGGAGGCGGTCAGCGTGACGCGTACATAGCGGACTGGCCTGCCGTCCAGGCCGATCGTGGTGATCTGGCCCGATCCGGCACCGGCCGCCACCGGGATACTCCAGTCCGTGCCGTTCAGGCTGACGGTGACCGAGTACCCGGCCGGATAGTCGCCGACGCTCACGCCGGTATCCAGGACGAGTCTCACCAGGGGCTCGGGCAGGCCCAGGTCCATCTGGAGGTATTGGCCAGGAGCCTGGGACGTGCCGGTGGAGTACCTCGTGGTGGCGTCATCGTCTACGGCGCTGCCGGCCACATCACCGGTGCAGCACGGATCGGCCGGCCCGGCAGGCACCGCTGTCGCCTGCCAGCCGGACGGGCTCAGCGCCCGGACCGGCGACGGCGGCCCGGGCGGCCTGGCCCAGACGAAGGTGGCGAGAGAGTCGCCGGGCAGGGCGTAATTGAAGCTCTGCCCGTTCTCGCTGACCGAGAAGCTCTGCGGGCTGTCGTTCTCGTTGTGGGCGACCAGGACGGTTGACCCGTCGGGGTTCACGAAGGCCACATCCATGATCTGGCCATTCCAGCCCGTGGTGCCGAAGGAGGTGCTGGCTATCCGCACCGCCCCGGGCCGGACGAACCGGCTGAGGTGCCCCAGGGCGTAATACTCGGCGTCGGGCGTCACGGTGTCGCCAGGGCCGACGGTGAGGATGCCGGTGCAGGTACCGCACCCGCCGGTATGCGGGCCGCCGCTGGGGTCGAGGGCGACGTTCCAGTTGACGACCGTCTGGGCCCAGTTCCGGGTCGAGCCGACCTCGAGGTTGCGGGCGTGCCACTTGAGCGTGTCTGAGAACGTGCTCGCCGGATCGGCCGACTGGCTTCCCGAGCACTCGGTCTCGTAGATGCCGACGCCCGGGAACTGCTGGTGCAGCGCGGTCATGGCGCTGGGGTCGCCGTAGTAGCAGTGGTAGGAGACGCCGGAGACCCATCTGGCCGCCGGGGACGAGAGCACTTCCTGGGGGTAGTGGTTGATGTCGGAGGTCTCGTCCGGCGGGGTCGATGCGATGTCGTTGGGGTGCTCGGACCAGTTGTGGTCATAGGCGAGGATCTTGGTGCGGAGCCCGGCGGCGCGCAGCATCGGGCCCAGGTCCTCGATGACCTTCTCTTCCTGGACAGCCGGCAGGTCCGTGCCCGGGTACCCGGCCGGGGCCCGGTTCTGCGGCTCGTTCTGCACGGTGAGGGCGCCGACGGTCACGCCCTGGGCGCGGTAAGCCTGCACGAACTTCAGGAGATACAAAGCGTAGGAGAAGTAAATCCTCGGGTCGTCGATCAGCCGGCCCCCGATGAGCGAGTCGGTGGTCTTCATCCAGGCCGGGGGACTCCACGGGGTGGCCATGATGGTCAGCTTGGGATTGATTCGCTCGGCCTCGCGCAGCAGGGGCAGGATCTGCGCCTCGTCGTGGGCGATGGAGAAGTGGCGCTGGGCGTAATCGGTCCGGCCGGGCGGCAGGTCGTCGTAGGTGTAGGCCGGGGTTGCGGTGAAGTCAGACGCGCCGATCGGCTGGCGGAGGAAGTCCAGCCCGTCGCCCGTCACCGGGTCGAACAGCAGGTGCATCGCGGCCTGCCGCGCGGCCGGCGACAGCGTGTACAGCACCGCCGCGGATGAGTCCGTGATCGAGCCACCGAAACCGGTCATGGCCTGGAAGGTGCGGGTGGGATCAACCGTTACGGTCACGTTGGCGGGGGGTTTGGCGCTGAACGCCACCGGAGCCTGCTGACTCAGCTTCTGCTGGCCATTAGCTGTGGTGATCCAGACATTTACCGGGCGGGACGAGGGGCCGCCAATGGCAGCCACCCGCGCCTGCGCCACGGGCACCCTGGCGGCGCCTGCCACCAAGGCCAGGGAGGCCGCCGCCACCGCGCCTAATGCCAGCGAGCGCCTGATCCGCGTTTCCGCTTTCATCCCGTAGCCTCCGTTGAAAAGGGAACGGGCCAGCGTGGCCAGCCGTCCCGCCCGATCCGAACCCAATGACGCCAGGCGAAGCCGTGTAACCGTGTGCGGCAGGATGGAACATCCGCAGTATCACGGAGCAAACCAGGCGTCTTCCCGGCTGTCAACGGGCATCCAGCAGGCCGCGTGTGCTCCTCGCCCCGCCGGGCGGGCCGGCGGCCCGGGATGCGGGCGGCCCGGCCTGGCCGGGCGACGCCGCGCTGGTAAAGCGCAGGCAATTTCAATTACAGGCTTAAAAGAAATGTAATTCCCGATGGATGGACCCCCGGCCATGGACCGGGGGACGAATCTGGCGGCGGGCCGAAGAACTGTGAGCACGCCACTACCCGCCCGCTCCGGGATACGCCATAACCGGGGCGGGCAGCGCCCGAGGTCGGCATTCTTGCTTCCGTGCGGCACGCCTACCGCATTTGATGCGCCGGGAGGTCTTCGGACACCTGAAGCGCGGCCGCACCATTGTGCCGCGCCCTGAGAAAGGGAGCTCGATGGGGGCACCACTCGGCGAGCCCGACCCGGCCGCCTCGGGGAACCGCCCCGCGGTGCCGCGGTCTAGCTGGCGCCGAGCCCGGACGGCTCGAAGGTCTATGTGGCCACCCGCGGACGCGGCATCTGGGAGACAGATATGCCCGAGTGCGCCATCCGGGAGAGGGGGTGCCTCCGCGGTCCGCGCGGCCGGGCCGGATGTTCAGCGGCTACCAGGCCAGCGCGGATCGCGGAGGCGGTTCAGCTGGCGGGCTGCGCACGAACTGCGGCCGGCCCTCCGTGAGCTCGGCCAGGCTCGGTCAGCTGGATGCGGATCGCGCGGAACATCGTGGGGGTCTCGCGCAGCACGGCCAGCCGGGGATCCGGCGTGGTGAGGAACCGTTCCACCGCGAGGCCGAAGTAACCGCGCAGCCGCGGGTCGTCGCGCAGCCCGGCCACCGCGCGCCGGTCCCCGCCCAGCACCAGCGCGTCCAGCGGCCGCCCGTAGCGCCCGAACACCCCGGCCGCGGTGTCGGCTGCCGCGCCCAGCGCCTCGGCGGCCTGCTTCTCCCGGCGCCGGGCGAAGCGCTGCTGTGACTGCCCTCCGGCCGCGCTGCGCCCGTGCACCAGCCGGGACCCGACCTTGGAGGCGGCCAGCCGCGGCGGCGTGCCGGTAAACACCCCCGCCGCGTAGCCCCCGAGCCGGACCAGCAGCACACCCACGGCACGGTCGGCGGCGGCGTGGGCCGCGATCACCCGGGCCACCTCGTCCGGATCCTGGGTTCCGCCCCGCCCGGGCACGGGCGGGAACGGGGCGTGGGCGCGGGCCACCGCCCCGTCCGCCGCCCGGAACACCACGGCATCCCCCGGCTCATCCACGACCCGGACCGCACCATGCCGGCCGCCGAAGGAGGCGATCCAGCCCGGGAAGCGCTCTGGAGCCACGTCGATCCAGCGCGGCGCTGAGGCGGCGGGTTCACTGAGCATACGGTTGAGGGTATTCCCGTACCAGTTAGGCAAAGCGCTAACGACCAGCCGGGCAGGGCGCCGCCGAACTGGCCGACGGCCGCCACGCCCATGATCGTGGCGGGTTCTGCCCCGCCGGCGGGGCACAATCCACCACGCTGATCCGGGGCCAGCCCGGCGGGCGCCGACCCTCAAGCAAAGGTTGAGAGTCGGGGGAAACTGCGGGAGCAGGGCTGGCGGGCTCAGACGTTGAAGCCGAGTGCGCGGAGCTGCTCGCGGCCGTCGTCAGTGATCTTTTCCGGGCCCCACGGCGGAAGCCAGACCCAGTTGATCCGGAAGTCGGTCACCAGCCCATCGAGAGCCGACCGGGCCTGGTCCTCGATCACGTCGGTGAGCGGGCAGGCCGCGCTGGTCAGCGTCATGTCGATGGTCAGGGACTTGTCGTCTTCCAGCGTGACCCCGTAGATCAGGCCGAGGTCGACCACGTTCACGCCCAGCTCGGGGTCGACCACGTCACGGAGGGCCTCGACCAGGTCCTCGGTCTCCTCAGTGATCTCCAGCAGGGGACCGCTGGTACCAGTGTCGTCTGTCATTTCTGCTCCTCCAGCGCTTGCGCGGTCGCGTCCTTCCAGGCCATCCAGCCGAGCAGGGCGCACTTGATCCGGGCTGGGTACTTCGCTACTCCGGCAAACGCCACACCGTCGCCGAGGATTTCCTCGTCCGGCTCCAGCTGGCCCTTGGACTGCATGAGGCGGAGGAACTCGTCGGCCAGGCCCATCGCCTCGGACACCGTCTTGCCGATGATCAGCTCGCTCATCACCGACGCGCTGGCCTGGCTGATGGAGCAGCCCAGGGCGTCGTAGGACACGTCGGCCACGACCGGCTCACCGGTCGCGTCCTTGAGCGTTACCCGCAGCGTCACCTCATCCCCGCACAGCGGGTTGACGTGGTGCACCTCGGCGTCGTACGGCTCCCGCAGGCCCTTGTGGTGCGGGTGCCGGTAGTGGTCCAGGATGACTTCCTGGTACAGGGACTCCAGCCGCATCAGTCACCACCGAAGAACTGCTGGGCCTGCCTGATCCCGCTGACCAGGGCGTCGACCTCCGCGGACGTGTTGTACAGGTAGAACGAGGCCCGGGTGCTGGCCTGGATGCCGTACCGGCGGTGCAGCGGCCAGGCGCAGTGGTGGCCGGCGCGGACGGCCACGCCATGCTCGTCGAGCACCTGGCTGATGTCGTGCGGGTGCACGTCCTCCAGCGTGAACGAGATCGCCGCGCCGCGGATCGCCGGGTCCGCCGGCCCGAGGACCCGCAGGCCCGGCACGGTGCCCAGGGCGTCCAGCGCGTAGCCGATCAGGTCCCGCTCGTGCGCCCGGACCGCGTCCAGTCCCACGTCGGTGAGGTAGTCCATGGCCGCGTCCAGCCCGGCCGCCTCGGCGATCGGCATGGTCCCGGCCTCGAACTTGTGCGGCGGCGGGGCGAACGTCGAGTGATCCATCCAGACGCTCTCGATCATCTCGCCGCCGCCGAGGAACGGGGGCATCTCCTCGAGCAGCTCGCGGCGGCCCCACAGGACACCGATGCCGGTCGGGCCGCACATCTTGTGGCTGGTGAAGCCCAGGAAGTCGGCGCCCAGCTCCTGCACGCCGACCGGCATGTGCGGGACGGACTGGGCCGCGTCCACCAGCACCAGCGCGCCGGCCGCGTGCGCGGCGTCGGCGATCTCGCGGACCGGGTTGATGGTGCCGAGCACGTTGGACTGGTGGGCCAGGGCCACCAGCTTGGTCCGCTCCGTGATCAGGTCGCCGGCCTGGGCCAGGTCGAGCTGGCCGTCGTCGGTCACCCCGAACCACCGCAGCGTGGCGCCGGTGCGCTCGCACAGCAGCTGCCACGGGACGATGTTGGAGTGGTGTTCCATCTCGGTGATGACGATCTCGTCCCCGGGACCCAGGCGGAACCGGCCGGAGCCCGAGCCGCCGGACTGGCCCGCGGTTGCGTTGCCCATCGCGTAGGCCACGAGGTTGATGCCCTCGGAGATGTTCTTGGTGAACACCACCTCGGTCTCGTCCCGGGCGCCGATGAAGCCGGCCGCCTTGAGCCTGGCCCCCTCGTATGCGGCGGTGGCCTCCTCGCCGAGCTGGTGGCTGGCCCGGTGGATGTTGGCGTTGTGCCGCTCGTAGAACTCGTCCAGCCGCTCGATGACCTGGCGCGGCTTCTGTGACGTGTTGGCGCTGTCCAGGTAGATCAGCGGCTGCCCGTCCCGGACCGTCCGGTCCAGGATCGGGAAATCCTTGCGGATCCGCGCCACGTCCAGGGTCATGCGGCGGCTCCCGCGGCGGCCTTGATCCACTTCTCGTAGCCTTCGGCCTCCAGGGTCTCGGCCAGCTCGGGGCCGCCCTCGTCGACGATCCGGCCGCCCACGAACACGTGCACGAAGTCCGGCGTGACGTACCGCAGGATCCGGGTGTAGTGGGTGATCAGCAGGACTCCGTGCCCGGGCTGGGCGCTGAACCGGTTGACCCCCTCGGACACCACGCGGAGCGCGTCGATGTCCAGCCCGGAGTCGGTCTCGTCGAGGATGGCGAACTTCGGGTTGAGCAGCTCGAGCTGCAGGATCTCGTGCCGCTTCTTCTCCCCGCCGGAGAAGCCCTCGTTCAGGTTGCGCTCGGCGAACTGGGGCTCGATGGACAGGGCGGCCATGGCCTCGCGCATCTCCTTGAGGAACACGCGGAGCTTCGGCGCCTCGCCGCGGACGGCGGTGACCGCGGTGCGCAGGAAGTTGGACACGGTCACCCCGGGCACTTCCACCGGGTACTGCATGGCCAGGAACAGCCCGGCCCGGGCCCGCGCGTCCACGCTCATGGACAGCACGTCCTCGCCGTCCAGGGTCACGCTGCCCTGGGTGACCCGGTACTTGGGGTGCCCGGCGATCGCGTAGGCCAGCGTGGACTTGCCTGAGCCGTTCGGGCCCATGATGGCGTGGATCTCGCCGTCTTTCACGGTCAGGTTGACGCCGCGCAGGATCTCACGGCTCTGATCGGCCGCATCCACCACGCTGACGTGCAGGTCGCGGATTTCCAGAGTGGCCATCGCTATCTCAATCTCCAGCTCATGTTTGGTGGTTTCAGAGGCCGGGCGTGGCCGGGACGGCGACATACACGTCGCCGCCCTCGACCTTCACCGGGTACGTCGGGACGGGCTTGGTCGCCGGGGGGCCGGTGGACGCGCCGGTCCGCAGGTCGAAGCAGGAACCGTGCAGCCAGCACTCCACGGTGTGGTTGTACACGTCCCCCTCGGACAGCGGCACTTCCTCATGGGAGCAGACGTCGCGCAGCGCGAACACCTCGCCGCCCACCTGGACCACGGCGACCGGGACGTCGCCGACCTCCACGCCGATGGCCCCCTGCTCGGGCAGGTCGGCCAGCGCGCAGACCCGGACGTAGGTGCTGGTCTCGCTCATGCCGGGGACCCCTGTCCTGGCGAACCCTGTGCTGGCCAGTCCCGCAGTCCGGGCAGCCTGGCCAGCTCGTTCTCGATCGCGGCCGTGATCCGCTCGCGTAGCTCGGGGACCTCGATCTTGGCGATCAGCTGGCCGAAGAAGCCGCGGATCACCAGGCGGCGCGCCTCGTCCAGCGGGATGCCGCGGGCCATCAGGTAGAACAGGTGCTCGTCTTCCAGCCGCCCGCTGGTGCTGGCGTGGCCCGCGCCGACCACCTCGCCGGTCAGGATCTCCAGGTTCGGCACGGAGTCGGCCCGGGCCCCCTCGGTGAGCAGGAGGTTCCGGTTCCGCTCGTAGGTGTCGGTCGCGACCGCCTCGGGCCGGATCAGCACGTCGCCGATCCACACCGTGTGCGCGCTGTCGCCCTGCAAGGCGCCCTTGTAGTCGACGCGGCTGCGGCAGTGCGGCTGATTGTGGTCCACGAACAGGCGGTGTTCCAGGTGCTGGCCCGGGTCGGCGAAGTACAGGCCGAGCAGTTCGGCCGCCCCGCCGGGACCGGCGTAGCTGACCGAGGGGGCCAGCCGGACCACCCCGCCGCCCAGGCTGACCACGGTGTGCTGGAACGTCGCGTCCCGGCCCACCCGCGCCTGGTGCTGGCTCAGGTGAACGGCATCGGCGGCCCAGTCCTGCACGGTCACCACCGACAGCGAGGCCCCGTCACCCAGCACGAACTCGACGTTGTCCGCATAGGTGGCGGATCCGGCGTGATCGAGCACCACGACGGCCCGGGCGTGCCGCCCCACTTCGATGAGCGTGTGCCCGAACGCGGCGCCACCCGCGTCCTCGCCCCGCACTGACACCACGGTCGGCTCGCTGACGTCGGTGTCCGGCGGCACGGTGATCACCATGCCCTCGTCGAACGACGCGAACGCCCGCGCGCTGACCCGGTCGGCCGGCATGAACGTGGTCCCGTACCGGGTGTCCCCCCGGGCCAGGCGCTCAGCGGTGACCCCTGGTGCGGTGTCCGCCTCGACCGTCACCTTCCCGGCCTCCAGCGGCTGATCGCCCTGGATACCGCGCAGGCGGCGGAGCGGCGTGAACCGCCACTCCTCCTCGCGCCCGGTCGGCACCGGGAAGTCAGCCAGGTCCGCCGAGTGGTGCTCGTGCAGCCTTGACACCGGGGCGGCGGACTCCACCGCCCCTTGAAGCCCTGCCATCAGCCGACCGCCCCCTCCATCTGGAGCTCGATCAGCCGGTTCAGCTCGAGCGCGTACTCCATCGGCAGTTCGCGGGCGATGGGCTCGATGAAGCCGCGGACGATGGTCGCCGCCGCCTCGTCTTCCGTCATCCCGCGGCTCATCAGGTAGAACAGCTGATCCTCGGAGATCTTGGAGACGCTGGCCTCGTGGCCCATCTCGACGTCGTCCTCGCGGACGTCCACGTACGGGTAGGTGTCCGACCGGCTGACCGAGTCCACCAGCAGCGCGTCGCACTTCACGGTGGACCTGGAGTGCCCGGCACCCTCCTGGACCTGGACCAGGCCGCGGTAGGAGGTCCGGCCGCCGCCGCGGGCCACCGACTTGGACACGATGTTGGACGAGGTGTTCGGGGCGCAGTGGACCATCTTGGCCCCCGCGTCCTGGTGCTGGCCCTCGCCGGCGAACGCCACGGACAGGGTCTCGCCCCGGGCGTGCTCGCCCATCAGGTAGACAGCCGGGTACTTCATCGTGACCTTGGAACCGAGGTTCCCGTCGATCCACTCCATGGTCGCCCCGGCGCTGGCCACGGCGCGCTTGGTGACCAGGTTGTAGACGTTGGCGGACCAGTTCTGGATCGTGGTGTAGCGGCAGCGGGCCCCGGCCTTGACGATGATCTCGACCACGGCGGAGTGCAGCGAGTCCGACTTGTAGATCGGCGCGGTGCAGCCCTCGACGTAGTGCACGTAGGCACCCTCGTCCACGATGATCAGCGTCCGCTCGAACTGGCCCATGTTCTCGGTGTTGATCCGGAAGTAGGCCTGCAGCGGGATCTCCACGTGCACGCCCTTCGGCACGTAGATAAAGCTGCCGCCGGACCACACGGCCGTGTTCAGCGCGGCGAACTTGTTGTCGCCCGGCGGGATGACCGTGGCGAAGTACTCCTGGAACAGCTCCGGGTGCTCGCGCATTGCCGTGTCGGTGTCCTTGAAGATGACACCCTTCTCTTCCAGGTCCTCACGGATCTTGTGGTAGACCACCTCGGACTCGTACTGGGCCGCGACCCCGCCGATCAGCCGCTGCTTCTCGGCCTCGGGGATGCCCAGCTTGTCGTAGGTGTTCTTGATGTCGGCAGGCAGGTCGTCCCAGGTCGCCGCCTGCTTCTCGGTAGACCGGACGAAGTACTTGATGTTCTCGAAGTCGATGCCGGACAGGTCGGCGCCCCAGTTCGGCATGGGCTTGCGGTCGAACAGCTTCAGGCCCTTCAACCGCAGGTCCAGCATCCACTCGGGCTCGTTCTTCTTGGCCGAGATGTCACGGACAACCTCTTCGGACAGGCCCCGGCGGGCGCCCGTGCCAGCCACGTCCGAGTCAGCCCAGCCGAACTTGTATCGGTCGAGGCCCTCGAGTTCGGGATGAACGGTTGTGGTCATACGGAGATGCCTCCGATTTGCGGTGCGGTTATGGAGTGCTGCGGGTGCTGCGGAGCGTTGGCGCGGTGATGTGCGTGGTGCAGATCCCATCGCCGTGCGCGATGGTGGCCAGCCGCTGCACGGGGGTGCCGAGGAGCCGGGCGAACGCCTCCGTCTCCGCCTCGCACAGCTGCGGGAACTCGGCAGCCACGTGCGCCACCGGGCAATGATGCTGGCAGAGCTGCTCTCCCCGGCCGGCGCCGGTGCCAGGTCCTGTGCTGCTACCGGGGGGTGTACTGGTACCGGCGCCTGGGCTGGTGCCGGGGTCTTTGCTGATACTGAGGACTTTGCCGGTGCTGGTGGGGCAGGGGGCGCCGCTCGCCGAGGCCGCGTAGCCGTCCCCGGACAGTGCCTCGGCCAGGGCCGTGACCCGGTCGCGCTCGGCAGCTCCCCGGACCACCGGGCCGTACCGCCGTTCCAGGTCAGCGACCTGACGGCGGGCGAAATCGGCGACCGCGTCCGGGCCGGCCACCTCGGCCAGGAAGCGCAGCGCACTGGTGGCCAGGTCGTCGTAGGCGTGCTCAAACGCGCTCCGGCCGACGTCGGTGATCGCGAACAGCTTGGCCGGACGGCCCCGTCCCCGGCTGGCCGGGCGGCGGGCGGTGCGGGTCTCGATCATCCCGTCGGCGAGCAGATTGTCCAGGTGCCGCCGGACGGCCGCGGGTGTGAGGTTCAGCCTGGTACTCAGGCCGGCCGCGGTGACCGGGCCGTTCTCCAGGATGAGCCGGGCGATCCTGGCCCGGGTGCCACGCTCGGACCCGGGCTGGGCCGGGTGAGGTGAGGCCACATGGGCTGGGGCAGGATGAGCCAGAGCGAGGGGGCCCGGAGCAGGAGGGTCGGGGGGGGCCGGGGCAGCACGAAGCCCGGCACCGCCCTGGGTGCCCAGTCCCGTACCGTCGAGTCCCACTCTTTTCACAACATCATTGTGCCGTAAATGCTTCCGCGCCCGCAATCCGCCCCCCGAAGATCGGGGAGCCGGTCCAGAGCAGGGTCCCGGGACGCCCACCCGGGGTCTGCGGGTGGCCCGCGGATGCCCGGCCCGGGAGGGCCCGGATGCCCCGGCCCCGGAGGGCCCGGACGCCTGCCGGCGAGGGAGGAAGGGCATCGGTGTCAGCGTTCCGGCCGCCAGCCTGATTCCCGTCCGGAAGAGCTGCCTTGGCGAGGCACGCACCGGGCAGTATCCCGGCAGCGTCGTGGTGTTCGCGGAGTACGTGGGCCAGCGCGGCTGAGCCAGCCGGTCACGCCGCCCGGCCAGCCGCCGCCGGGCCGGCCAGCCAGCGGCTGGCCAGCCGGCGGCCCGGCCAGTCAAGGCCACGCCCGCGCCGCCCGGTGGCGTTGAGGTCGCTGGCCGCGAACCGGCCGGCCCAGGCGCGCTCGTAGTGCGCTTCGGGGAAATCGCCGGGGCTGGACCCGGTGCGGAACGCCTCCCGGACACTGGCCGCGTACCGGCGGTTGCGGGGGCACCACTGTGAATCATGTCGCAGTGCCACCAGACAGAGTCACCGGCCCTGACGTCGGGGATGCTGGTCAGCGCCCGCATGAGCAGCGGGTGCCACGTCTCGTTGGCCATCTCGGCGGCTTTCGCCCGCCTCCCCCGGCACGTTCCCGTCCGGGCCGCCGGGCTCACGGATCACCCGTCACTGGCGGGCGCACGAAGCGACGCGGTCGGAGGACTGCGATCAGCCATCGTCGCCGCCGCTCATCCACCGCGCCACGCCTGCGGTTCACTCGAGGAAGCCGCGGAGCAGCGCGGCGGTGCCGTCCAGGTGCTCGGCCACCGCCTGCTGGACCCGCCGGGTGTCCCCGGCCAGGATCGCCTCCACGATCGCGGTGTGCTGGGCCGCGGTGTGGTCGATGTTGCGTTGCAGCACCGGGATCGCGTTGAGCAGGTCGTTGAGGCGGACGCGGGCGTCCGCGCAGGCCGCCGCGAGGAGGCTCGACCCGGTGAGCTCCGCGAGGGACAGGTGGAACAGCGTGTCCATCCGCCGGTAGTCCCCGGGACAGGCCTGGTTCACCGCGGCGAGCCGGGCCAGGAGCACGTCATGGACCCGCTCCGCAGCCAGCCCGCAGGCTTCGCCGGCCCCGCCGCGCAGCTGGGCCAGGATCTGGGCCGCCCCGGTCTCCACGGCCATCCGGAAGGTAAGCGCGTCGTTGATCTTGTCGGCGTCTTCCACCGCGATCCGCCGCAGCTCGACGCGGCTCGGCGCGGGCGGGGTGTAGGTGACGAACGTGCCCCCGAACCGGCCGCGCCGCGACTCCACGTACCCCGCGTCCCGCAGGTCCCCGATGGCCTCGCGGAGCGTGATCCGGCTGACGCCGAGCAGGGCCGCGAGCTCCCGCTCGGCGGGGAAGCGCTCACCGGGGCCGACCACGCCCAGCTTGATGACGGCCAGCAGCCGCTCGACCGTCTCCTCGAACGCGTTCTGCGACCGGACGGGACCGAACACGGCGGCCAGGTCAACCCCGGCCACCGGCGTGTCCAGGCCGTCGGCTGACGTGCGCCCGGGGCTGGTGGCGGATTTGCTGGGTACCGCCGGGGCGCCAGCTGGGCCCGGGGCGCCGGAAGCGGCGGGGCCGCCGGATGCACCGCTGGGCCGGGAAAACCGGCTGGTACGGCGCGGAAATCCGGTCCCGGGTCTTGACATCGGCCGCTCGCTATCCATCAATGGTCTGATATTAAACCATTCGCTCCTCCGGGACAGATCAGCGTCCGCTCCGCTCCCGGCCTCTATGGTTCCCCGGTCCACCTAAGCCCAGGTAGCAGGCCCGAACGGGCCCATCAGCATTCAGGAGCAGTCATGGCGGTCAACGAGCAAGCGGCACCGCTCAGCGAGGACGAACAGGGCCTGCACCAGATGGGCTACGCGCAGGAATTGCGGCGGCGGATGTCTGGGTTCTCCAACTTCGCCGTCTCGTTCACGATCATCTCGATCCTGTCCGGCTGCCTCACCCTGTACGGGTTCGGCATGACCACCGGCGGCCCGGCCATCATCGTCTGGGGCTGGCTGTTCGTCGGCGTCATGACCCTGTTCGTCGGGCTGGCCATGGCCGAGGTCTGCTCCAGTTTCCCGACCGCGGGAGGCCTGTACTACTGGTCGGCCAAGCTGGCGCCCCGGCACGGTCCCGCCTGGTCCTGGTTCACCGGCTGGTTCAACTTCCTCGGCCAGGTCGCGGTGACCGCGGGCATCGACTTCGGCGCGGCGTTCTTCATTAACGCGTTCGGCGCACTGGTCTGGGGCTGGAGCACCGCGCACTCGGTGACGATCCTGATCTACGCGATCGTGCTGCTGGTGCACGGCCTGCTGAACCAGTTCGGCATCCGGCTGGTCGCGATGCTGAACGACATCAGCGTGTGGTGGCACATCACTGGCGTGCTGCTCATCGTCGCGGTACTCGTCTTCGTGCCGTCGCATCACCAGTCGGCCAGCTTCGTGTTCGGGCACTTCGTCAACGACACCGGGCTGCATATCGCCCCGATCTACATCGTGCTGATCGGCCTGCTGCTCGCCCAGTACACGTTCACCGGCTACGACGCTTCCGCGCACATGACCGAGGAGACGCACAGCGCCGCCCGCAGCGGCCCGCGCGGCATCGTGATGTCGATCCTGGTCTCGCTGATCGCGGGCTGGGTGCTGCTGATCGGGATCACCTTTGCCATCCAGCACTACGAGGCGACGCGCACCACGGCCATCGGGGTGCCGCCCGCGCAGATCTTCATCGACGCCGCCGGGTCGGCCTGGGCCAAGTTCCTGCTGCTGGTGGTGATCGGCGCCCAGCTGTTCTGCGGGATGTCCTCGGTCACCGCCAACTCCCGGATGATCTACGCGTTCTCCCGGGACGGCGCCCTGCCCGGCTCCGCGATCTGGCACCGGGTCAACAAGCGCACCCGCACGCCCACCAACGCCATCTGGCTGGCCGCGGCCGGCGCCCTCATCCTCGGGCTGCCGTACCTGTGGAACGCCACCGCCTACGCGGCGGTCACCTCCATCGCGGTCATCGGCCTCTACATCGCCTATGTGATACCGACCTTCCTGCGGCTGCGCCAGGGCGACAATTTCCAGCGTGGCCCCTGGCACCTGGGCCGGTGGAGCAAGCCGGTCGGGATCGTCGCGGTGACCTGGGTGGTGATCATCACGATCCTGTTCATGCTGCCGCAGGTCGGCCCGATCACCTGGACCACGTTCAACTACGCGGTGTTCGCCGTCGTGGCGGTGATCGGCTTCGCGGGCATCTACTGGCTGGCCTCCGCGCGGAACTGGTTCACCGGCCCGCGGGTCCAGGGGACGCCGGAGGAACTGGCCGCGATCGAGCAGGAACTGGCCGGCTGACGCTGCGGCGTACCCGGCGCCGCCCTATCCGTCACCGCCGGGCCGGGTGGGTCCTGCCGCCCGGGCGGACTGGATCAAATCGGACCGGGTAGCAACGTAGGCAGACCGACCGTCGGACTGGAGGCCCATGGAGAAGCAGCGCGGTGCCACCCCGCATACCCGCCGGCGCGGAATGCTCACCCTGGAACAGCTCCGCGTGGAGGTGAGCGAGGGCAACATCGACACGGTGGTGGTCGCCTTCACCGACATGCAGGGCCGGCTGCAGGGCAAGCGGCTCGCCGCGGAGTTCTTCCTTGACGACGTGGTGGGCAGCGTCATCGAGGGATGCAACTACCTGCTCGCGGTGGACGTGGAGATGAACACCGTCGATGGGTACGCGATGTCGTCCTGGCAGACCGGGTACGGCGACTTCGTGATGGCGCCCGACATGGGCACGCTGCGCCGGGTGCCCTGGCAGGAAGCCACCGCGATGGTCATCGCCGACCTGACCTGGCACGACGGGACACCCGTGGTGGCCTCGCCGAGGCAGATCCTGAAGGCCCAGACCGACCGGCTGGCCGGGCGGGGCCTGCAGGCCATGGCCGGCACCGAGCTGGAGTTCGTGGTCTACAACGACTCCTACGCGGCTGCGCAGGCCGCCGACTACCGCCACCTCATCCCGGCCAACTCCTACAACGTCGATTACTCGATCCTGGGCACCGCGCGGATCGAGCCGCTGCTGCGCAAGCTCCGCAACGGGATGGCCGAGGCGGGCCTGCAGGTGGAGTCGGCCAAGGGCGAGTGCAACCTGGGCCAGCACGAGATCGCCTTCCGCTACGCCGAGGCCGTGACCACGTGTGACAACCACTCGATCTACAAGACCGGGTCCAAGGAGATCGCCGACGCGGACGGCATGAGCATCACGTTCATGGCCAAGCCGAACAGCCGGGAAGGCAACTCCTGCCACATTCACCTGTCGGTCCGAGAGGACGACGGGACCCCGGTGATGGCGGGAAGCGGCCCGCACGGGCTGTCCGCGTTCGGCGAGCACTTCATCGCGGGCCAGCTCGCGGTGCTGCCCGAGCTGCTGCTGTGGCACGCGCCGAACATCAACTCCTACAAGCGCTACGTGCCGGGCAGCTTCGCGCCGACCGCGGTCCGGTGGGGCGTGGACAACCGGACCTGCGCCATGCGCCTGGTCGGCCACGGCGCCGGGCTCAGGGTGGAGAACCGCGTCCCGGGCGGCGACGTGAACCCCTACCTGGCCGTCGCGGCCATGATCGCCGCCGGGTTGCACGGGGTGGACCGGGAACTCCCGCTAGAGGAGGCGTTCGAGGGGAACGCGTACACCGCCGAGGGCAGCCGGGTGCCCTCGACCCTCCGCGACGCGCTGGACCTGTGGCTGAAGAGTGAGCTAGCCCGCGAGGCCTTCGGCAGCGACGTGGTGGAGCACTACGCCAACGCGGCCCGGGTGGAGATCGCGGCGTTCGACGCCGCGGTCACGGACTGGGAACTGCACCGGGGCTTCGAGCGGATGTAGCCCGGGCCCGGACCGGACGCGAGGAGACGGGGAAACAGGCATGTCCACGTTCACCGTTGTGAACCCGGCCACCGAGGAGACCGTGGCCGCGGTGCCGTCGTGCTCGGTGGAGCAGGCTGATGAGGCCATCGCGCGGGCGGCCGCCGCGCAGGCCGCCTGGCGGGCGGTGGGCCCGGGGGACCGGGCCGCGCTGCTGCGCCGTTTCGCCGAGGTGGTGGATACCCACCTGGAGGAACTCGCCGAGCTGGAGGTGGCCTGCTCCGGTCACCCCGTCGGCCAGGCCCGCTGGGAGGCGGGCAACGTCCGGGACGTGCTGCGCTACTACTCCGCCGCCCCGGAACGCCTCACCGGCCAGCAGATCCCGGTGCCCGGCGGCCTGGACGTCACGTTCAAGGAGCCGGTCGGCCTCGTGGGGCTGATCGTCCCGTGGAACTTCCCCATGCCGATCCTGGGCTGGGGCCTGGCGCCCGCCCTGGCCGCCGGGAACCCGGTGATCGCCAAGCCGGCGGAACGGACCCCGCTCACCGCGATCCGGATCGGCGAGCTGGCCCTGGAGGCCGGGCTGCCCGAGGGCGTGTTCCAGGTGCTGCCCGGGAAAGGATCCGTGGTGGGCCAGCGCCTGGTTGACCACGAGGCCGTACGCAAGATCGTCTTCACCGGGTCCACGGAGGTCGGCAGCCACATCATGGCCGGCTGCGCGCGGCAGGTGAAGCGGCTCACGCTGGAGCTGGGCGGCAAGAGCGCCAACATCGTGTTCGCCGACGCCGACCTGGAACGGGCCGCGGCCACCGCGCCGTACGCCGTGTTCGACAACGCCGGGCAGGACTGCTGCGCCCGGTCCCGGATCCTCGTCCAGCGCAGCGTGTTCGACCGGTTCATGGAGCTGCTGGAACCGGCGGTCAAGGGCGTCGCGGTGGGTGACCCCAGGGAGCCCGCGACCGAGATGGGCCCGCTGATCTCGGCCGAGCACCGGGCCCGGGTCGCCTCGTACGTCCCGGACCAGGCCCCGGTGGCGTTCCGGGGCAGCACCCCGGCCGGGCCCGGCTTCTGGTTCCCGCCCACGGTGCTCGCCCCGGTCGCCGTGGACGACCCCGCGTTCACCGAGGAAGTGTTCGGCCCGGTGGTGGCCGTCGTCCCGGTCGAGGATGAGGCGGAGGCCATCGCCGTCGCGAACCGCACGCCGTACGGGCTGTCCGGGTCCATCTGGACCGAGAACCTCGGGCGGGCGCTGCGGGTCGCCCGGGCGGTGGAGACCGGCAACCTGTCGGTCAACTCGCACGCCTCGGTCCGCTACTGGACCCCGTTCGGCGGGTTCAAGCAGTCCGGCCTGGGCCGCGAGCTCGGGCCCGACGCGCTGGACGCGTTCACCGAGGTCAAGAACGTGTTCATCGCGACGGACTAGCGAGCACAGGGACAGGAAGGACGGGGCACGTACATGCAGCGCCTGCAGGACCGAATCGCCGTGATCACCGGCGCGGGCAGCGGCATCGGGCTGGCCAGCACGCGCCGGCTGGCCGCCGAGGGAGCCACCGTGGTCGCCGTCGACGTGGATGAGGTGGCCGGCAAGCGGGCCGCCGAGGAGGCCGGCGGCTTGTTCGTGCAGGCCGACGTGACCGATGAGGACGCGGTCCGCGAGATGTACCAGCAGGTGGTGAACGTCTACGGGGCGGTGCACGTTGCGTTCAATAACGCCGGTATCTCGCCACCGGACGACGATTCCATCCTGACTACCGGGCTCGACGCCTGGCGCCGCGTCCAGGAAGTCAACCTGACCTCGGTCTACCTGTGCTGCAAGTACGTGATCCCGCACATGCAGCGGCAGGTCGCGGCGGGCGGGCCGGGCGGGTCGGTGATCAACACCGCGTCGTTCGTGGCCACGCTGGGCGCGGCCACGTCGCAGATTTCCTACACCGCGTCCAAGGGCGGGGTGCTGGCCATGAGCCGGGAACTCGGCGTGCAGTTCGCCCGGGATGGCATCCGGGTCAACGCGCTGTCCCCGGGCCCGGTGAATACTCCGCTGCTGCGGGAGCTGTTCGCGAAGGACCCGGAGCGGGCCGCGCGGCGGCTGGTGCACGTGCCGATGGGCCGGTTCGCCGAGGCTGGGGAGATCGCCGCCGCGGTCGCGTTCCTGGCCAGCGACGACGCGTCGTTCATCACCGCGTCCAACTTCCTGGTGGACGGCGGGATCACCGGGGCGTACGTGACGCCCCTGTGAGCGTGACCCAGACCGGCCAACGAGCCTGGGCCGTCAGGCCCGGGCGAGCGGTCGGTGCAGGCTTTCCTGGGTCCCGCGGACACTGGCTGGCGCTGTGAGTTCCCGCGCCATGACTCCGCACGTCGGCATCAGCACCTACGGTGAGCCCGCCCGCTGGGGGCCGTGGGAACGGCCCGCGGCGCTGCTGCCGATCAGCTACCCGGAGGCGGTGGCCGCGGCCGGGGGCGTCCCGGTCCTGCTGCCCCCGCTGCCCGGGATCGAGGAAGCGGTCCGCCGGCTCGACGCGCTGGTGCTGTCCGGGGGCGGTGACATCGACCCGGCCGCCTACGGCGCCGCGCCCCACCCGCTCACCGACCGCGTGTATCCCGGCCGGGACCGGGCCGAGCGCGCCCTGCTGGCCGCGGCCCTGGCGGCCGGGGTGCCGGTCCTGGCGATCTGCCGGGGGCTGCAGATCCTCAACGTGTCCCGGGGCGGCACGCTCCGCCAGCACCTGCCCGACGAGGTGGGCCACCTCGGTCATGGTTCGGTGGCCGGAACATACAGCACGCATCAGGTGCGGATCGTGGCCAGCAGCGTGCTCGGCGGGATCCTCGGGCCGCCGGACCCGGACGGCCAGGTGCGCGCGGCCGTGCCCACCTCGCATCATCAGGCCATCGGCCAGCTCGGCCAGGGGCTCGTCGCCACCGCGTGGGCGGACGACGGGACCATCGAGGCGGTCGAGCCTGACCCCGCGGCCGGCGGCGGGACCGGGTTCCTGCTCGCGGTGCAGTGGCACCCGGAGGCCGGGGACGATCTACGGCTCTTCGAAGCCCTGATCCTCGCCGCCAGCGACCGGGTGACCGGGAAGCCCGACCGGGGCAAGCCTCTAGACTCGCGTGCGTGAGTACCGGACTCGCAGTCGAGATCACCAGCCTGGTCAAGAGTTATGGCCGGGTGACCGCGGTGAACGGGCTCTCGCTGCGGGCCGGCCGGGCCGCCGTGACCGCCATCCTCGGCCCGAACGGGGCGGGGAAGACCACCACGATCGAGATCTGCGAAGGCTACCGCCGGCCCGATGATGGCGTGGTCCGGGTGCTCGGCCTCGACCCGGTGCGCGACGCGCGGCAACTGCGCCCGCAGGTGGGCGTGATGCTGCAATCCGGCGGGATCCCCCCGGCCGCGCGGCCTGCCGAGTACCTGCGCGTGGTGGCCGCGTTCTACGCGCATCCGCTCGACCCGGCCATGCTGCTGGACCGGCTCGGCCTCAGCGGCAGCCTGCGCACCCCGTTCCGGCGGATGTCCGGCGGCCAGCAGCAGCGGCTCGCCCTGGCTGCCGCGGTGATCGGCCGCCCGGAGCTGGTGTTCCTGGACGAGCCCACCGCGGGCCTGGACCCGCAGGCCCGGCTGGCCACCTGGGAGCTGATCAGCGGCCTGCGCGCGGCCGGCGCGGCGGTCATCCTGACCACTCACAACATGGATGAGGCCCAGCGGCTGGCCGACCAGGTCGCGGTGGTGGACCACGGGCAGCTGGTGGCCGAGGGGACGCCGGCCGATCTGACCGGCACCGCCGGGCAGCTGCGGTTCCGGGCCGAGCCGGGGCTGGACACCGACGGGCTGATCTCCGCGCTGCCCGCGGGCAGTGCGGCCAAGGAATCCCCGGCCGGCCACTACATCGTGGAGGTGCACGACCGCGTGGACCCGCAGCTCCTCGCGGCGGTGACGGCCTGGTGCGCCGAGCACGGGGTGCTCGCCCAGGACCTGCGCATCGAGAGCCGCACCCTGGAGGATGTGTTCCTCGAGCTGACCGGGCGGGAGCTGCGCGCGTGAGCGGCGGTGCCAGCCCGGGAGGACGACCCCCCGCTCCGCCTTCCCGGGGGACTACCCCCGGAGCCCCCGGCCCCCGCGATTCGCTGCCCGGCGGGGCCCAGGCGACAGTGCGGGCTGGCCCGCCCGCCGGATGGCCCGCCCCGGACCCCGGGAGCGCCCCGCGGACCCGGATGATCGCTGCGCAGGCCGGGCTGGAACTGCGCATCCTGGTCCGCAACGGCGAGCAGCTGCTGCTCACCCTGATCATCCCGGTGGCCCTGCTGGCCGGGTTCAGCCTGGAGCCGCTGATCAAGACCGGCGCCGGGCCCCGGATCGACTTCCTCGTCCCGGGCATCCTGGCCCTCGCGGTCATGTCCACCGCCTTCACCAGCCAGGCCATCGCGACCGGTTTCGAGCGGCGATACGGCGTGCTCAAGCGGCTCGGTTCCACCCCGCTCGGACGGGACGGCCTGATCGCCGCGAAGACCGCCGCCGTGCTCATCGTCGAGCTGGCCCAGGCGGTGGTGCTGATTGCGGTGGGCCTGGCCCTGGGCTGGCGCCCGGACGCTCGCCCGGCCGCCGCGGCCTGGGTGGTGCTGCTGCTGCTGGCAGGGACCGCCGCGTTCAGCGGGCTGGCCCTGCTGCTGGCGGGTACCCTGCGGGCGGAGGCCACGCTGGCCGCGGCCAACCTCATCTACCTGGTGCTCCTCGGCGTCGGCGGGGTGATCTTCCCGCTCAGCAAGTTCCCGGCCGGCGCCCAGCCTGTGCTGCGGCTGCTGCCGTCCGGGGCGCTGTCCGACGGGCTGCACTCAGTTCTGCAGCACGCGGGCGGGCTGCCGGTGCGGGACCTCGTCGTGCTGCTGGTCTGGGCCGCCGCCGCGATCGGCGTGACCGCGCGGGTGTTCCGCTGGGAGTAGCGGCGCCGTGACCCAGGCCCGGGCGGAGGCCGCACTGGGGGCCACGCCGCCGGCGGTGCTCGTGCTGGCCGGCGTGGTCTGCGTGCAAGTCGGGGCAGGCCTGGCGGCCCGGCTGTTCACCCAGATACCCCCGGCCGCGGTGACCGGGCTGCGGCTGTGGGCGGCGGCGCTGCTGCTCGCGGTGCTGGGGGCGCGGGGGCTGCGCCGGGAGATCACCGGGCTGGTCCGGCGGCGGGCCTGGTCGGATGCGGCTGTGGTGGTGGCCTTCGGGATCACGCTGGCCGTCATGAACTATTCCATCTACCAGGCGTTCACCCGCATCCCGCTGGGCGTCGCGGTGACGGTGGAGTTCCTCGGGCCGCTCGCGGTGGCGGTGGCCGCCTCGCGGCGTGTCCTCGACCTGGCCTGGGTGGCGCTGGCGGGCGCCGGGGTCGCGCTGCTCAGCCAGGAAGGCGGCGGGGCACCCGCGGCCGGCGGCCCCGGGGCCGGCCCCGCCCTGGCCGGACACGGGCTGGCCGGGCCCGACCTCGCCGGGCTCCTGTTCGCGCTGGCCGCGGCGGTTTCCTGGGCCATCTACATCCTGCTCAGCGCGGCCACCGGCCGGCGGTTCCCCGGGGCGTCCGGGCTGACCGTGGCCATGGGCGTCGCCGCGCTGGCCGTGACCCCGGCGGGCCTGCTGGCCGGCGGCCGCTCCCTGCTGCGGCCGGGGGTGCTGGGCACCGGGGTGGCCATCGGGCTGCTGTCCTCGATCATCCCGTACTCGCTGGAGCTGGAGGCCCTGCGCCGGATCCCGGCCAAGGTGTTCGGCATCTGGATGAGCGTGGAGCCCGCGGTCGCCGCGCTGGTGGGACTGGTCATGCTCGGCCAGAGCCTCAGCCTCGCGGAGTGGGCCGCCATCGGCTGCGTCACGGTAGCCTCCGCGGGCGCCGCCCTGTCGGTCAAGTAACAGGCCGCTGGGTGCACACCCGACATCGCGCTTCTACGATGGGTCCGTGCCAGCCGATCTCAGCCCGGACCCCACCGGGCCAGTTCCCCCGGGCGCCGTCGCCCGGCGCGGCGCCTGGTCCTGGGCCGCCCCGTTCCTGTTCCCCACCCCGGCCTCGATGCGCCGGGTCGCGCTGGCCGGGGTGGTGGCGAACGCCGGGATCATCATGACCGGCGCGGCGGTCCGCCTGAGCGCGTCCGGCCTCGGCTGCCCCGACTGGCCGGCCTGCACCTCCAGCAGCCTGGTGGCGGCCCGCACCAGCGGTGACCCGATCCTGCATACCTATATCGAGTTCACCAACCGGATGCTGACGTTCGCGCTCATGGTCGTCGCCGTGCTCGTCGTGGTCACGGCCTGGCGCTTCCGCCCGGCCGGGACCCGGCGGCGGGGCCTGGTGTGGCTGGCCGCCGCCCAGCCGCTCGGCGTCGTGGCCCAGGCGGTGCTGGGCGGGATCGTGGTCCTGACCAATCTCAGCCCGGCCGCCGTCTCGATCCACTTCCTGCTGTCCAGCACCATCCTGGCCCTGGCGGTGATGCTCTGGTCGCGCTGCGCCGAGGGTGACGGGCCCGCGACCAGGCTGGTCCGGGCGGACCTGCGGGTGCTCTCCGTGGCTCTCGTGCCCGTGGTGGCGCTGATGCTCGCGGCGGGCACCGTGGTCACCGGCACCGGGCCGCTGGCCGGTTCGACGTTCGTCCCGCACGCCGGCGGCGGCCCGGCCTACGTGCCGCGCTTTCACCTCCCGCTGGAGGGAGTGACCCAGCTTCACGCGGACATCGGCTGGATGCTGGGCACCCTGGTAGCCGTCCTGGGGGTGTGCCTGCAGCTGACCGGCGCGCCACGGCGGGTGCGCAGGCTGGGCTGGCTGCTGCTCGGCCTGGTCGGGCTCCAGGGCGTGATCGGCTACACCCAGTACTTCAGCGGCCTCCCGGCCGGGCTGGTCTGGGTCCACGTCAGCGGGTCGGTGCTGATCTGGATCACCGCGCTGCGGCTGATGTTCGCCACCCGTGACCGCGGACCGGTGCCACCCGCCGCCGGGCTAGGGCGCGTGGGCCGGACCCTGACGGTGCCGGCCGAAACCTGACGCGCCCGGCGGCGCCCAGGGGGGCTGGGGCGGCTCGGGCTGATTCCGGAAGAACGCGCTGCGGGCCATGGCCATCAGCCGAAGCAGGTCCTGCCGCCGCTGCTCGAACTGGTCCGGGGAGATGATCTGGCGCTGGGCCCGCAGGTGGACCAGGGCCAGCTCGGTGGCGGCCAGCTGGTAGTCCTCCATGGCCCGGGCCGCGGCGCGGCCGCCGGTCTGCCGGGCCCACCGCCGGGCGGCCCGCCGCTCCCGCAGCGTGCTCAGCATCCGCAGATCGGCCTCGGTGACCACGCCGATAGCCTCGTACCCGGGCAGGAACCGCCAGATCAGGCGCACGATCCGGCGCCGGTCCGCGACGATCACCCCGGCCAGGATGCCCAGCACGCAGGCCAGGATCGCGTACGCGATGCCCAGCCCGTGCAGGCCGAATGCGGTCAGCCCGTTCCACAGCCCGTGCAGCGTCATCGCGCCCAGGAGCCCCAGCGGCACCGCCCACCGCGCGTGCCGGTGGGTCGCTGCGTACGCCACCCCGAGGCCGGTCATGGAGGTGAAGATGGGGTGCGCGAGCGGGGAGAGCACGCCGCGCAGCACGAACGTCGCACCGAGCAGCTTGACCCCGCCGACCTCGGGGCGGACCAGGGCGCCGATGTAGTACCCGATGTTCTCCATCATGGCGAAGCCGAGGCCCACCATCGCCGCGTAGATGATGCCGTCCGTGGGGCCGTCCAGTTCCTGGCGGCGGCGCCAGAGCAGGATGATCAGGATGAGCCCCTTGAGGCTCTCCTCCACCACCGGCGCCCCGAACGTGGCCGACACGTACTCCCCCGTGCTGCGGCCCAGAGCCGGCTGGGTCACGAAGACCAGGCCCGCGGTGTTGATCACCGCGGCGAGCAGCGCCGCGACCCCGGCCCCCCAGGCGAAGGCCAGCACCAGGTTGGCCCGCGGCTCCGGTTCCAGCCGGTCGAGCAGCAGCACACAGCCGACCAGGAACGGCACCGGGAGCAGGGCGAATGGCAGGGCGATCAGAAACGGCGCGACGCTGTGCCCGGCGGCGTCCACGCTCTGCAGGGCGTCCGTGCCGAGGACCACGATCCCGCAGAAGATGGCGCCGATGATGCCCAGGATCAGCCCGATCCGGGGCCTGCCCGCGGGCCGGCCCTCGATCACGGCCCGCGGGTCGAAGCCGGGCATCGGGGTCGCCATGGCAGGGAGCGTACCGGGAAGCACCGCGATAATCCCGTGGCCGTGAGCACGGCCGTCACGCCACGGTGCCCGGCACCGCGGGGGCGGTCCGGGAAGGAGGCCAAACTGGGGATAGGGTTTCGATTGCCCGGCCTAGGGGCGGCCAGGCGCAGTCCACGAGAGGAGCCCTGATCCCGCGTGAGCAGTGCATCGAATACCGGGGCACCAGACGCCCAGGCGGCAGGCTCCGCCACCCTGGAGTGGACCGAGGCCGACCAGCGCGCCGTCGACCTGATCCGGGTCCTGGCCATGGACTCGGTGCAGAAAGCGGGTTCGGGCCACCCGGGGACGGCGATGAGCCTGGCCCCCGCCGCCTACCTCCTGTACCAGAGTGTGCTCCGGCATGACCCCGCCGATCCGAACTGGCTGGGCCGGGACCGATTCGTGCTGTCGTGCGGCCATTCCAGCATGACCCTGTACCTCGAGCTCTACCTGTCCGGGTACGGGCTGGCCCTGGACGACCTGAAGCGCTACCGGGAGTGGGGCAGCCTGACCCCGGGGCACCCGGAGCACGGCCTCACCCCGGGCGTGGAGACCACGACCGGCCCGCTCGGCCAGGGGCTGGCCAACGCGGTCGGCATGGCCATGGCCGCCCGCCGCGAGCGGGGCCTGCTCGACCCGGACGCACCTCCCGGGGACAGCCCGTTCGACCATCACGTCTACGTGTTCGTGTCGGACGGCGATATCGAGGAGGGCATCAGCCACGAGGTGTCCTCGCTGGCCGCCCACCAGGACCTGGGCAACCTCGTCGTGCTCTACGACGACAACCGGATCTCCATCGAGGACAACACGGACATCGCCAAGTCCGAGGACGTCGCCGCCCGCTACGAGGCGTACGGCTGGCATGTGCAGCGGCTGGACTGGCGCCGGCCCAGCGGCTACCACGAGGACCCGGCCGGGCTGTACCAGGCGCTGCAGCAAGCCCGGGCCCGTACCGACAAGCCTTCCCTCATCGCGCTGCGGACGGTCATCGCCTGGCCGGCCCCGCACGCCCAGAACACCGGCGCAGCGCACGGCGCCGCCCTCGGCGAGGACGAAGTCGCCGCAACCAAGGAAGTCCTCGGCTTCGACCCGGCGGTGACGTTCCCGGCCGAGGAAGCACTGGTCGAGCACGCCAGGAAGGTGGCTGAGCGGGGCAAGCGCCTGCACGCCGAGTGGGACGAGGCCTTCAACGCATGGGCCCGCGCCAACCCGGAGCGGGCCGCCCTGCTGGAACGCCTCCGTGCCCGGCGGCTGCCGGACGGGTGGGCCAAGGCGCTGCCCGCCTTCCCCCCGGACCCGAAGGGCATGGCAACCCGCAAGGCGTCGGAAGGGGTACTGAACGCCCTGGCCCCGGTGCTGCCCGAACTATGGGGCGGGTCGGCCGATCTGGCGGGGAGCAACAACACCACGATGAAGGGCGAGCCGTCGTTTATCCCGGCCGAGCACCAGACCGAGATGTTCCCCGGCAACGTGTACGGCCGCACCCTGCACTTCGGCATCCGGGAACACGCGATGGGCGGGATCCTGAACGGCATCGTGCTGGACGGCCTGACCCGGCCCTACGGCGGCACGTTCCTGGTCTTCAGCGATTACATGCGGCCTTCTGTCCGGCTGGCCGCGCTGATGGGGCTGCCGGTGACCTACGTGTGGACCCACGACTCGATCGGGCTCGGCGAGGACGGGCCGACCCACCAGCCGGTCGAGCACCTGGCCGCGCTGCGCGCCATCCCCGGGCTCGACGTGGTCCGGCCCGGCGACGCGAACGAGACCAGCGTGGCCTGGCGGACCGTGCTGGAGCAGCCCGGCCGGCCGGCCGGGCTGTGCCTGAGCCGGCAGAACCTGCCGGTTCTGGACCGTTCGGAGGGTAAAGGGCTGGCCAGCGCGGATGGGGTGGCCCGTGGCGGGTACATCCTCGCCGAAGGGGCGGGCGGTGAGCCGACGGTGATCCTGATGGCGACGGGCAGCGAACTGCAGATCGCGCTCGCAGCACGGGACATTCTCCAGGATGAGGGCATCCCGACCCGGGTGGTTTCCATGCCGTGCGTGGAATGGTTCACCGGGCAGGATGCTTCCTATCAGGAGGAAGTACTGCCCCCGCACATCCGGGCGCGCGTCAGCGTGGAGGCCGGCGTGGCCCAGCCGTGGCACGTGTTCACCGGCGACGTCGGTGAGTGCGTCAGCCTGGAGCACTTCGGGGCATCCGCTTCCTACATGAAGCTGTACGAGGAGTTCGGGTTCACCGCGGAGCATGTGGCAGCAGCCGCCCGAGCCAGCCTGACCCGGCTGGGCGCCGCAGCGGACGCGAACGCGAGAAGCGAGGATTCATGACCTCCCAGCAAATCCCACAGCCGTCCCACCCGGTCCTGCGCGAGCTGACCGGGCCGGCGTATCCATCTGGCTCGATGACATCAGCCGGGAGCGGCTGAGGACCGGCAACCTGGCCGAGCTGATCCGCGACTGGGCCGTCACCGGCGTGACCTCCAACCCGACGATCTTCGCCAGCGCGGTGGCCCACGGCGACGCCTACGATGAGCAGCTCAAGGATCTGGCGACCCGGGGCGTGCAGCTCGAGGAGGCGGCCCGGGCGATCGCCGCCTACGACATCCGCTGGGGCTGCGACGTGTTCCGGCCGGTGTACGACATCACGGACGGCGTGGACGGCCGGGTGTCCATCGAGGTGGACCCCCGGATCGCGAAGGACACCGCGAAGACGATCGCCGAGGCCCGGGCGCTGTGGTGGTTGGTGGACCGGCCCAACCTGCTCATCAAGATCCCGGCGACCGTCGAGGGCCTGCCCGCGATCACCGCGGCCCTGGCCGAGGGAATCAGCGTGAACGTCACGCTGATCTTCTCCCTGGAGCGGTACGGCCAGGTCATCGACGCGTTCATGGCCGGCCTGGAGCAGGCGCTGGCCGCGGGCCGGGACATCTCCACCCTGGGCTCGGTGGCGTCCTTCTTCGTCAGCCGGGTAGACACTGAGGTGGACCGCAGGCTCGACAAGGTCGGCACTCCCGAGGCGGCCGCACTGCGCGGCAAGGCCGCGATCGCCAACGCCCGGCTCGCCTACGAGCTGTATGAGCAGCGGATCTCGACCCCGCGGTGGCAGGCCCTGCGCGAGGCCGGGGCCAGGGTGCAGCGGCCGCTGTGGGCGTCCACCAGCGCCAAGGACCCCGCCTACGACGACACCATATACGTGGTCGAACTGGTCGCCCCGGACACGGTGAACACGATGCCGGAATCGACGCTGCGCGCCACCGCGGACCACGCCCAGCTGCGCGGGGACACGATCCGCGGCACCTACGACCAGTCCCGCCAGGTGTTCGCCGACCTGGCCACGCTGGGCATCGGCTACGACGACGTGGTCAACGTGATCGAGGAGGAAGGCGTGGAGAAGTTCGCCGCCTCCTGGAAGGAATTCCTCGGCACGATCGAGTCGAATATGGCCGCGGTGGGCAAGCGTTGACCGCTGGGGCCGCCTGGGAACAACAGACGGAGCGCAGTGATGACTGATTCGGCGACCACGGCCCGCACCCAGACGGCCGGGAACGAGCCTGCCGCGACGCGGCCTGCTGGCGGGCACATCAGTCAGGAGGAACAGGAGGCGCTGGCCCAGCCGGCCCGGCTGATGCCGGTCGTCGCCGGCGCGGCGGCCAACCCGTTGCGGGACCCGCGGGACCGGCGGATCCCGCGGGTGGCCGGTCCCTGCGTGCTCGTCATCTTCGGGGTCACCGGGGACCTGGCCCGCAAGAAGCTCATGCCGGCCATCTACGACCTGGCCAATCGCGGGCTGCTCCCGCCGGGGTTCTCGCTGGTCGGCTTCGCCCGCCGTGACTGGGAGGACGAGGACTTCGCGCAGGTCACCTACCAGGCGGTGAAAGAGCACGCCCGGACCCCGTTCCGGGACACCGTCTGGCAGCAGGTGTCCGAGGGCATCAGGTTCGTGTCCGGCGAATTCACCGACGACGAGGCGTTCGACAAGCTCGCGGACTGCGTGAGCCAGCTGGACCGCGAGCGCGGCACCGGCGGGAACTACGCGTTCTACCTGTCGGTCCCGCCGAAGTTCTTCCCCGTGGTGGTCAGGCAGCTGAAGCGGTCCGGGCTGTCCACGCCGCCGCAGCCGCCGTCCGGGCAGCCACGGCCCTGGCGCCGGGTGGTAATCGAGAAGCCGTTCGGTCACGACCTGGCCAGTGCCCGGGAGCTGAACGAGACGCTCAGCGCCGTGTTCCCGCCGCACTCGGTGTTCCGCATCGACCACTACCTGGGCAAGGAGACCGTCCAGAACATCCTGGCGCTGCGCTTCGCCAACACGCTGTACGAGCCGATCTGGAACCGCGGCTACGTGGACCACGTCCAGATCACCATGGCCGAGGACATCGGCATCGGCGGCCGGGCCGGGTACTACGACGGCATCGGCGCGGCCCGGGACGTGATCCAGAATCACCTGATGCAGCTGGTGGCGCTGACCGCCATGGAGGAGCCCGTCTCGTTCGACGCGGACTCGCTGCGGGCGGAGAAGGAGAAGGTCCTGTCCGCGATCCGGCTGCCGGAGGACCTGGCCCTGGAGACCGCCCGCGGGCAGTACACCGCCGGCTGGCAGGGCGGTATCCCGGTCGGGGGCTACCTCGAGGAAGAGGGAATCGCCGCGGACTCGCGCACCGAGACCTACGCCGCGGTGAAGCTCGGCGTGGAGACCAGGCGCTGGGCGGGCGTCCCGTTCTACCTGCGGACCGGGAAGCGGCTGCCCCGCCGGATGTCCGAGATCGCGCTGCTGTTCCAGCGCGCCCCGCACCTGCCGTTCGCGGCCACCGACACCGAAGAACTCGGGCAGAATGCCCTGGTCATCCGGGTCCAGCCCGATGAGGGCGTCACGGTCAGGTTCGGATCCAAGGTCCCTGGCTCAGCCATGGAAGTGCGCGACGTGAACATGGACTTCGCCTATGGCGAGTCGTTCACCGAGAGCAGCCCGGAGGCGTACGAGCGGCTGCTGCTCGACGTCCTGATCGGCGACCCGCCGCTGTTCCCCCGGCACCGTGAGGTGGAGCTGTCCTGGATGGCCCTCGACCCCATCGAGGAGTTCTGGGCGGAGCACGGCCGGCCGGAACCCTATCCGGCCGGCTCGGCCGGCCCGCCCTCTGCGGATGCGATGATGGCCCGCGACGGACGGGCCTGGAGACGGCTTTGAGCGCTGCGGCCCCACGCGCGGCAGCGCACCGGGACGGAGCCGCGGCCGCCACGACAGCGTGCCGCGATGGCGCGGGCGGAAAGGACTGCCTCCGATGATGATCGACCTGGCCGAGACGACCACCGACCGGATCCACGAGGCGATCCGGCAGGCCCGGCAGCGGCTCGGCGGTCCCGCCAGCGGGATGGTGCTGACGCTGGTCATCGTGACGGACGAGGCGGCGCAGTACGACGCTGTCCGGTCAGCCAGCGAAGCGGCCCGCGAGCACCCGATGCGGGTGCTGGCGGTCATCACCCGGCGGCCCGAGGCGGAGTCCCGGCTCGACGCGGAGATCCGGGTCGGTGAGTCCGGGCCCGGTGAGGTCGTCCTGCTGCGGATGTACGGCGCGCTGGGTGAGCACGCCGACTCGGTGGTCACCCCGCTGCTGATGCCGGATACCCCGGTAGTGACCTGGTGGCCCGGGACTCCCCCGGAGATCCCTGCTCGCAGCGCGCTCGGCACGCTCGCGCAGCGCCGGATCACCGACGCCGCCGCGGCCGCCATGCCGCACGACTGCCTGGCCAGCCTGGCCTCGCACTACAAGCCCGGGGATACCGACCTGAGCTGGACCCGGGCGACGCCCTGGCGTTCGCTGCTGGCCGCGACCCTGGATCAGCCGCACGGCACCATCCAGGGTGGCCGGGTGGAGGCCGAGCGGGGCAACCCCAGCGCGGAGCTGATCGCCTCCTGGCTGTCGGTCCGTCTCGGGGCCCTGTTCGAGAACCGGGTGTCCGGCGGGCCGGGGGTCACCGCGGTCGTCTTCGACACGAGCGACGGGGAGATGACGCTGACCCGCCCAGATGGCCGGGTGGCGATGCTGAGGCGGCCCGGTGAGCCGGAGCGCAGGGTGGCTCTGCACCGCCGGGACACCGCGGAACTGCTGTCCGAGGAACTGCGCCGGCTGGACCCGGACGAGGTGTACGCGGAGACCATCGCCCCCTTCGTCCCGGCACCGGCCGAGGTCAAGCGCAACGGCGGCAGCAGCCGCAAGCGGGCCACCGTGAATGCGGACGCGGCCCGCAAAGACAACGCGCGGTGAGTACGCCCGAGGTGCTCGTGCACCACGACGCCAGCCTGCTGGCCAAGGCGGCGGCCGCCCGGCTGGTGACCAGGCTGGTGGACGCGCAGGCGAGCTCAGGCCGGGCGGACCTGGTGCTGACCGGCGGCGGGATCGGCACCGCGGTGCTGGCCGAGCTGGCGGCCGCGCCGGCTCTCGGCGCGGTGGACTGGCGGCGGCTGGACATCTGGTGGGGTGACGAGCGCTTCCTGCCCTCCGGCGATCCCGAGCGCAACGAGGCGCAGGCCGACCGCGCCCTGCTCAGCCTGGTCGACGCGGACCCGGCCCGGGTTCACCGGATGCCAGGCACTGACGGCCCGGACGGCAACGACCCGGAGGCGGCGGCCGAGCGGTATGCGGCTGAACTCCGGCGGGCCGCGCAGCCGCAGGACCACGGCCCGGTGCCCGCCTTCGACGTGCTGATGCTCGGCATCGGGCCGGAAGGGCACGTGGCCTCACTCTTCCCCGGCCTGCCGGCGCTGTACGACGAGCGGCCGGTCGTCGCGGTCCGCGGCGCACCCAAGCCGCCGCCCACCCGGATCACCATGACGCTGTCCGCTATCCGGCGGGCCCGCGAGGTATGGGTACTCGCGGCCGGGCCGGAGAAGGCGGGGGCGGTCCGCCTGGCGCTGTCCGGCGCCGGGCCCGTGCAGGTCCCGGCCGCGGGTGCGCGCGGCCAGCAGCGCACGCTGTTCCTGCTCGACCGCAGCGCGGCCAGCCAGCTCCCGCCCCAGCTGAGCCGGATCGCCTCACCCTGAGCGGCCTCACCCTGGGCCACCACACCTGAGCTCCCTCAGACGGGGCGGCCCGGCCTCAGTCGGGGGGCCGGGCGGCCCCGTCGCCGGGTCCCCGGTCGTGGTCACCAGGCCGCTGGTCCGGCCCGGGCCGCTGGCTCCGGGGCGGCCGGGTGGCCAGCCGGAGCAGCATGAACAGGATGACCAGCACCGGGATGAAGGCGTACGGCTCCCGGGCGGTGAGCGCGATGCCGAGCCAGATGACGAGAATGGGCAGCATCGGGCTGAGCCGCCGCCGCGGCGGGGGTGCTGAGACCGGCAGCGGCTTGTCCCTGGCCGGCTTGATCTGGGGTTCGGGCTGGGGAATCGCCAGCCGGGCCTGCTGAGGCAGGTCACGGGTGAGATCGCGGAGGCCGCCCCAGGTTTTGGCGGCGAATGCGAGCGTGGTCCGCTCGTCGAACTCGTCCAGGGTCAGGCGCCCGGTGCTGTAGGCCTCGCGCAAGATCTCGACGATGTGCTCCCGGTCGGCGTCCGAGGCGCGGATACCGCCGTCATCCGTCATTTCCGGACCTCCCCGAGACCCTGTCCGTCATTCGCCCCTTTCATCCGGAGGATACCCCGGACCGGTCGCATCGGACCCCAGCCGGGTGGCCGGATAGCCGGCGGTGCCCTGGATCCGGGCGGCCACCCGGGGGCTGCGGGCCCCGCATCGCTGACCCCGTAGTCAAGTTCTGCCCGGTTATGGTTAGATCTCGCCGTGCCCCCGGTCCCCCGCCGACTCACCCAGGACCGGAACCACCTGATCGTGTGCGGGGATGACGCGCTGGCCTTCCGGATCGTCGAGGAACTCACCATCAATTATCACGAGCGGGTAACGGTGCTGCTCAGCTCCCGGGCGCGCGGTCACGGGCCGCGGATCGCCCGGCTTCCGGGTGTCCGGGTCATCGAACGGCCGGAGCTGGACGGCAGCGCCTTTGCGGTCGCGGGGGCCCCGTCCGCCCGGGCGATCGCCCTGATGGGCCGGGACGACCTGACCAACTTCCACGCCGCGCTCCGGGCCCAGGATGTCAGTCCGGGGCTCAGGCTGGTGATGCGGATCTTCAACACCGGGCTGGGCGAGCGGATGCGCAGTTTTTTCCCGGATTGCGCGGTGCTGTCCAGCTCGTCGATGGCTGCGCCGTCGTTCGTGGCCGCCGCGCTCGGTGAGCCGGCCCCCAGCCATGTCCGCCTCGCGGGGCGCACCCTGTTCGTGGCGCGCCAGGGCGAGGCCGACGCCGCTCACCTCATCTGCGGACTGGCCACCACCGGGCCGCCCGGCCGCCCCCGGCTGCTCCCGCCCGGCCAGGAGCCAGCCGACCTGGTGCTGGCCGTGGCCGATGGCACCCCGCGCAATCCGCTGACCAGGCAGCGCCGCCGCCCCCTGCGGGCCGCCGCCGACCTGCCCAGGATGCTCTTCGGGTACAGGCTGGGGCTGGTCTTCCTGGCCCTGTTCGGCGTGCTGGTGGCCGGCTTCGTGCTGCTGGCCACCGCGGGTGGCTTCTCCCCGGGCGACGCGCTGTACCTGACCCTCCTCGACGCCGCGGGCGCGGCGGTCACCGACCCGCAGCTGAGCGGGCCGGAGAAAGTCGCCCAGTTCATGCTCACCTTCGACGGGATGGCCTTCCTCCCGGTGGTGACCGCGGCAGTGGTCGGGGCCCGGCTCACCGGCTCAGTGCGCAGCAAGGAGCGGCCGCTGAGCGGTCATGTCATCGTGGCCGGGCTGGGCAACGTCGGCACCAGGATCGCCGGCCAGCTGCATGACCTGGGCGTGGACGTAGTGTGCGTGGACCGGGACGAGAACGCGGCCGGCATCGCGCTGGCGCGCCAGCTCGGGCTGCGCGTGGTGATTGGCGAGACCCACCGCGAGGAAACGCTGCGGGCCGCGGGCGTCCGCACCAGCCAGGCCCTGGTGTCGGTGACCAACAGTGACATCGTGAATCTGGAGACGGCGCTGCACGCCCGGGCCCTGGCCGCCGACGTGCGCCTGGTCCTGAGGCTGTCCGACGACGATCTCGCCGAACGGGTGCAGAAGACCGTCGGCAACGCCATCTCCCGGAGCGTCCCCTCTCTCGCGGCCCCCGCGTTCGCCGCCGCCATGCTGGAGCACCAGGTGCTGCGCACCATCCCGGTTGGGCGGCATGTACTGCTCATCGCGGACGTCAGGGTCGGGGCCGGATCTGAGCTGGCCGGGCAGCCGGTCCAGCGCGTGCACCGCGACGGTGAGGTACGGGTCATCGCGGTCCAGCGCGCGGCGGCCAATGGCGTCGACTGGTCACCGCGCCCGGATTACGTGATCGCCCCGCAAGACCGGATCTACGTTCTGGCCACCCGCACCGGGTTGAGCGGGGTATTGGCGCGCAGCCAAACCAACGGCACGGTCGCGCCAGCGTAAGCAAAAACCTGGGTCTCCCCCAAGCAGGAATCCGGCGTTACGCTCAGGGCAGATCTTCCCTGTGGTTCTGCTGAGCCGCTTGTGAAGACGGAAGAGGGTTCCACATGGTCCGTTCTACCCGGGTTTTCTGTCCCGTTCAGGGGACTCCCGACGCGGCCCAGGCGCCGGGCACGCAAGCCTGCCGAGTAGCGCCGCCGGGACCTTCACTCAACCCACGCGCCGCCCCGGCCATCCGGGTCACCTGCCCGCGGCCGGGCAGTGCACCGCCTCATCAGGAGGAATCACTTGAGCGTCAACGATGACCTGCCTGCAGCTCCTGCGGCCACCATGGCGTCGGGGATAGCTGACCCCGCGCCGCTGGGATTGGCTGCGTTCGCCCTGACCACCTTCCTGTTGTCCGCGTTCAACGCCGGCTGGATGACGTCGGCCAGCGGTCTGGCCTGGCTCGGTTACGCGTTCGCGTATGGCGGTCTGGGCCAGCTGCTGGCCGGGATGTGGGAGTTCCGCAACCGGAATGTGTTCGGGGCGACGGCCTTCTCCTCCTACGGTGGCTTCTGGATCGGCCTCGGCCTTTATTTCGTGCTCGTGGGGAGCAATCTCCTTGCCCACCCCCTGCTGGCGGGCCAGTTCAGCAAGGACGTCGGCTGGATCCTGCTGGCCTTCGCCATCTTCAACACCTACATGCTGCTGTGGAGCACGCAGGTGAACGTGGCGGTGTTCGCGGTGTTCCTCACCCTGGAGCTCACCGAGATCATCCTGTTCATCGGCAACTTCACCGGCAGCAGCGGCACCGTCAAGTTCGGCGGGTACGTGGGCATTCTCACTGCGCTATGCGCCTGGTACGCCTCGGCAGCGGGCGTGGCTAACGGGATGGGCGGCCGCCTCAGGGCGCCCGTCGGCCGGCCGCTGATGGGCCCGCGCATCTGAGCAGGCCCAGACCCAGCCGGCCCAGGGCCGGCCGGACCAGAGCCGGCCGGCACTGAGTCACCGGGCACCCGAGTGAGCTGATCCCGGGGAGCCGAAGGCGGCCCCCCGGGATCATGCGTTTCCCGGTCCAGGCCCGGGGTGCGCGTGGATCTGCCCGGGACACGGCAACTCGGCCTGGCCAAGTACGCGGCCAGGGTGAACCAGCACGCGGCCAGGGGCAAAGCGCACCCGCAGCCGGGGCGGGCCATCATCGCGGCGGTGCTGGCCATCATCGCCGGGCATGGGCGGCACTAATGCCCGGCATGGGTTTCAGGGACTGGACCGGCCATTACGGCGCCAGGATAGTGGCCGCGGGACGCATCGCAGCGTGCTTGGTCTTCGGCACGGTGGGCCGTGCTCGGCCTGGCCGGAAAGGCCAGGCCGGTCCAGGGGCCGGTCGTTGGCTCGGCCCACGCCGCAGTAGTGCGCTACGCCATCCTGCTCATCGGCGGAGTGACCATCCTCGTCCTCGGCGCGGGGCTGATGAAGGTCCCGATCGGGGCCACTCCTGGTGGGAGGGGCACTCACCACGATCCTGCTCGGCATCGCCGGGCAGCAGTCCCTGCCGAACATATTCGCGGGCCGGATACTGCTCCTGCCCCCGCCCTTAGCCAGGGACTATATCCGGCTCAAATCCGGGGCCCTGGGCGGCGGGCTGGTGACCGAGGCCGGCATTACCTACGCGCCTCGAGATGGAGAACGGCCCGTGCGTCGCCCCGGTTCCCCGGGTACTCGCGGCGCGGTGGGGCCTATCGCCCGGCCTCCGCCCGGGGAATCAGAGCGGGCCCCCGCGGAACTCATACCGGCCCGCGAGCCAGCCAGGCCTGCCATGGCGGCCCGCCGTACGGCGGGCCGCCGTACGGGTCGCCATGACGCCCCGGCTCAGTGGTGCTTCGCCTCGTACCTGGCCACGACATCGGCCGGGATGCGCCCGCGATCGCTGACCTCTATTCCGCTTTGCTTGGCCCAGCTCCGTATGGCGGCACTGTGCTGCCGATGAGCCGTCGTCCGGCGCTTGGTCCGGCCGGGCCGTGCGGACGCCCGGCGCGCGCGCTCCGCGTAACGGCCGACCACATCGTCAAACTTTTGGCTGTGCTTGGCGCACAGGTCGATCTCATAGTCCCGGCCATCCAGGCTGAACCGGCGCGCGTGATGCTGGCCCTCAGGAATCAGTTTCTGGTCGTAGTCACAGGCAAAAGTGACGGAAACCTTCTGTGCCACTTGAGGCCCCCCTTCCTCTGGTGGCAAATATATCCCGCCACGGGCGGCCCAACCATAACGACGCCCAAACCCGGGCAGACCAGCAACTGGGAGGCAGCCATTCGGGATGGCGATGCCGGGCCGCGCCCGGCGGAGAGAGGCACGCCCCGGGGCCGGGGCGGCTAACCGTCAATGACGACCGGGATAGCGTCCCCGTTCCCGGGGGTCATGATTACCGGGCGGGCGCCCATAGGGGAAGGATTCCTCGGGCTCACTCTCGTAGCCCTCGAGGTTGTGGTCGGCGGTGTCATCCCACTCGTCACCCTCGCCATAATCCGGCCCGGCTGGATATGCCCCGGAGTCGCCGGCAGGCGCTTCGCCGGGATAATCCGCAATGTCTGGCTGGCCGGAATAGGGGTGGAAAGAGGGGTCATCCGGATACCCGCCGGCGGGACGGCGGTGGCTGCCGGACTGGCCGGCGCGGTAGTCGCCGGTGCCCGGCCCGTCCGGGTATCCGGGGTCGGGGAACCCGCCGTGCTCGTCCTCGCCGCGGTACTCCGGGGCGGCCGGTTCGCCCGGGTACCGGGCCCGGCGGGGATCACTGGGAAGATCGCCCGCGTCGCGCCGGTGGCTGCCGGACTGGCTACTGCGGTAGTCGCCAGTGGCCGGCGGCTCGGGATAGCCGGCCGCCCCGCCCCGCGGGTAGCCGCCGGAGGCCGGGCCCTCCTGGTACCCCGGGTCCGCCGGATAGCCCGGGCCGTACTCCTGGGGCGGGCGGCGGTACGCCCCGGTGGACGGCTCTTCCGGGTACCGGGCCTCGGGGACCGGATACGCCGGGTCGAGCGGATCGATGGGGTAGCCGCCGGATCCCCCGCGGTAGGTGCGGCCCGGCCCGCTCCCGTAGTCACCCCGCGCGCTGGCCGGGTACCCCGGCGCCGGGCGCGGCCCATCCGGGCGCTGGCCTGGCGGCGCACCGGATTCGGCAGGCATCCGCATGGCCATCGTGGCCTGGCCCTCATCGTGGCCACGGCCCACCGGGGGGGTGCCGTTCGCGGCCTGGCCCGGCGGCACCTCACGGCCCGCCTCGCCCGGTGCGTCCCGGTGGCCCTGGGGCCCGCGGCGGAGCGCCTCGATCATCCGGGCCAGGTCGTCCATGGGGAGCCGGAAAGTGCCGGTGCAGGTGCCGCCCTGCCAGATGCTGAAGACCGCCACGCCCGTGTCCGCGTACCAGCTCAGCCGCATGCTGCGGGAGTTGCCTCGTACGTCGAAGAACACCTCGCCGAGCCGGGGCAACGGGGCTGCGTCCGACGCTGACATGCAGCCCATGGTGGCGCTGAACTCACGGGTTTGTCCAATTAACTCGGCACTATGCTAGGGGCCGGCCGGCCGGTACCGCCTCCATGCTGGGGGTATGCCCCTCCAGGGACGTCCAGCGCGGGCGGGCCCAACATCTCTGCCGCGGATTCGCCATCCGGCCTGCGGAACCGGCCCCGCGGATGGCATCATTGATCATCGGTCCGCTGGACAGGACTGGTTTCGTCAGGGCGGGTGGCACCCTAGTTGCCGCTGCTCATCCGGCAGGGTTGCTCCTCTAGCTACTCCCGTGGCGGTCACGGGCGCCATGGGGCTGCCCGGCTCCCGGGAACACGCAGGTGATGCAGTGCGTTGCATACCTACGACGGGGCAAATGCCGCACAGGGCGAACCAGATGTCCGACGGAATCAGAGGGTCGGCTGGACGCGGAACACACACAGAGCTTGTTGAGGAGATCTAGTCATGTCTGAGGTACGGCGGCAGGTCACCCTGCCTCCCCGGCCGAACTGGGGCTGGCAAGATGCCGCCGCGTGCCGCGGCACGGATGTCGTGCTCTTCTTCGGCCCGGACGGCGAACGGCAGCCGGAGCGGGACATCCGGGAGCGGAAGGCCAAGGCGCTGTGCGCCAGCTGCCCGGTGCGCACCGAGTGCCTGGATTACGCCATCTCGAGGCCGGAGAAGTACGGCACCTGGGGCGGCCTGAACGAGGACGAGCGCGCTTCGGAGCGCCGCCGCCGGATGCGCCGCGCGAACGCGGCCTGATCGGCTCATCCTGATCAGGTTACCCCTGACCGGGGACCACAGGTAACACTGAGCACTGGCCGGCCGCGGCATTTGCCGCGGCCGGCCACACTATGTCCATGGTCTGCCTGTCCTGCCGCCGCCAGCACCATGAGGACTGCCCGGGAGGCACCTGGTGCGATTGCCAGCATCTCCCCCTCTCGGCGTTGCCGAAGCCACCACGGGGCTCCCGCTCGCTCAGCTGGGTGCGGCAGGGTTGACCGGGCTGGCGGTGACCGGATTGCCGCCGGGTGGAATAGGTGCGGATGGCCCGGGGTTGGCACCAGACGTGGGCACCCTGAGCGCCCCGGCCGCCGGGCGGCCGGGACACCGATTTACTTCGGAACGCGAAGTTATCTCGACATGTCGCGCTCTTTCGTGTGATCCTCGTATGGTGAGCGCTGCCGATCCCCTTCTCGTCGCCCGCAGGCATGTCGACCTGCTCCGGGTGCGCAGCGCTGCGTGTCGGCACGGCCGCTGACCACTGCCCCGATTGTGGGCGTGTGCCGCGGCCGGTACCCTGCAGCCCTGGCGGCCTGCCTCCCGCGAGCTGAATCGCGAATCAGCTAAACCGCCCAGGTCAGCAGGATGGCCGGCGCAGCCGACTCAGGCTGCCCGTCGCGTCACGCGTCCCGCCCCAGCCAGACCCGCAGCAGCGGGCCCGACCGAGCAGGACAAGAAGGGACGCGCCAGATGCCGTCAGCCCACCGTCACCGTGGCCAAGGCCAGTGGGCGCTCGGATACCGCGAGCCGCTGAACAAGAACGAGGAAAACAAGAAGAACGACGACGGGCTCAACGTCCGCCAGCGGATCATCGACGTCTACTCCAGGCAGGGTTTCGACTCCATCGATCCCGCCGACCTCCGGGGACGGTTCCGCTGGTTCGGCCTGTACACGCAGCGCCGGCCGGGCATCGACGGCGGGAAGACCGCCACCCTCGAGCCCGAGGAGCTCGATGACCGCTACTTCATGCTGCGCATCCGCATCGACGGCGGCCAGCTGAGCAACGACCAGCTGCGCACGATCGCCGACATCTCCACCCGGTACGGCCGGGACACCGCCGATCTCACCGACCGGCAGAACGTGCAGCTGCACTGGATCAGGATCGAGGACGTCCCGGCGATCTGGACGGCCCTCGAGGCCGTCGGCCTGTCCACGACGGAAGCCTGCGGCGACACGCCCCGGGTGGTGCTGGGCTGCCCGCTGGCCGGGATCGACGCGGACGAGGTGATCGACGCCACGCCCCAGATCGACGAGGTCACCGAGCGCTACGTGGGCGACCCCGCCTTCTCCAACCTGCCGCGCAAGTACAAGTCGGTCATGAGCGGGTGTACCGCGCAGTGCACCGTCCATGAGATCAACGACGTGGCCTTCGTCGGCGTGATGGGCCCGGACGGCGAGCCCGGCTACGACCTGTGGGTCGGCGGCGGGCTGTCCACCAACCCCATGATCGCCAAGCGCCTCGGTGCGTTTATCCAGCCCGAGCAGGTCGCCGAGGTCTGGGCCGCGGTCACCTCGGTGTTCCGTGACTACGGCTACCGCCGGCTGCGCCACCGGGCCCGGCTGAAGTTCCTCATCGCCGACTGGGGCCCGGAGAAGTTCCGGGAGGTACTGGAGAAGGAGTACCTGGGCTACGCGCTCCCGGACGGATCTTCCCCGCCGCCGCCCGCTGGCGGCCGGCGTGACCACGTCGGCGTGCACCGGCAGCGGGACGGGCGGTTCTACGTGGGCTTCGCGCCCCGGGTCGGCCGGATGTCGGGCAGTTCCCTGGGCCGGGTCGCCGACCTGTCCGCCCGGTACGGCAGCGGGCGGGTCCGGACCACCACCGAGCAGAAGATGGTCATCCTCGACGTGCCCGAGGAGAGCGTGGCCGGGCTGACCGCGGAACTCGACGCGGCGGATCTGCCCGCCACGCCGAGCGTGTTCCGGCGGCACACGATGGCCTGCACCGGCATCGAGTTCTGCAAGCTGGCGATCGTGGAGACCAAGGCGCGGGCTACCCAGGCCATCGCCGAGCTCGAGCGCCGCCTGCCCGGCTTCACCGAGCCGGTGACGATCAACGTAAACGGCTGCCCGAACTCGTGCGCCAGGATCCAGACGGCCGACATCGGGCTCAAGGGGTCGCTGGTCATCGGGCCCGACGGGCGGCAGACCGAAGGATTCCAGATCCACCTGGGCGGCACCCTGGCCGGCGGTGACGGCGAGAGCTCCGGCTTCGGCCGCAAGGTCAGGGGGCTCAAGACCACTGCGGAGGATCTGCCCGACTACCTGGAGCGCGTCCTGCGGCGCTTCCAGCAGGGCCGGGGGGCGGACGAGACCTTCGCCGCCTGGGCCGGCCGGGCCAGCGAGGAGGACTTCGCATGACATTCCACGCATCTGCGACAGAGCGCGCGATTCCCTACTACTGCCCCTATTGTGGCGATGAAGACCTGGAACCACAGGAACAGGACGGCGGCTGGCGCTGTCGTAGCTGCATTAGGTCCTTCCAGCTACGATTCATTGGAACGGGAGTGATCCTGTGAGTACCAGCGTGACGAAGCGCGCCCACCCAGGTCAGGCAGTCCGTGAAGTTTCCGATCCTGAAGCTCGGGAGGAACCAATCCGTATGGAGAGGCTCGCAGCCCAGGCGGCTGAGGAACTCGCCGACGCGCCCGCGGAAGAGATCATCCGCTGGGCGGTGGACACGTTCGGGTCCCGTATCTGCATCACGTCGTCCATGACGGACGCGGTGATCATCCATCTCGCCTCGCAGGTCAAGAGCGGGCTGGATGTCATCTTCCTGGACACCGGGTACCACTTCCCTGAGACCATCGGCACCAGGGACGCCGTGTCCGCCGTCTATCCGGTCAACGTCATCAACGTGACCCCGTCCCGGACCGTGGCCGAGCAGGACGCCGAGCTCGGGCCCCGGCTCTACGGGCGGAACCCCGACCTCTGCTGCTACTTCCGCAAGGTCGTGCCGCTAGAGCGTGCGCTCGACCCGTACGACGCGTGGATTACCGGCGTGCGCCGGGAGGAGACCAACGCCCGGAGCGACACCAAGGCCGTCCAGTGGGACGCCCGGCGGCAGATGGTGAAGGTCAACCCCCTTGTGGCCTGGACCCAGGACCAGGTGGACGCCTACATCGCCGAGAAGGGCGTGCTGGTGAACCCGCTCGTATACGACGGGTACCCCTCCATCGGGTGCGCCACCTGCACGATGAAGGTCGCCCCCGGGTCGGATCCGCGCAGCGGCCGGTGGACGGGGACGGGCAAGACCGAATGCGGCATCCACACCTCCTGACCCCGTCTCTGGTCGCGATCGCGCACGGCAGCAGGGACCCGCGGGCCGGGGCGATCATCGCGGACCTGCTCGCGGTGGCCCGGGCCCGGGCCAGCTCGCACGGGCTGGCCGGGCTCGAGGCCCGCGGGGCCTTCCTCGGCCATGCGCCGCCTGCCCCGCTGCAGGTGCTCACCGCGCTCTCCGGCCAGCACGGCGGCCAGCGTGATGTGATCGTACTCCCGTTGCTGCTCACGGCGGCGTACCACAGCGGGACCGACATACCCGGGCTGCTCGCCGAGGCCACGGCCGGCCTGCCCGGGCTCCGGATCCGCTACGGGGAGCCGCTGGGCCCGCACCCCGGCCTGGTGCGCGCGCTGGAACGGCGTCTCGCCGAGGCCGGCCAGGATCCTGGCCACGACCCGGGCCGGACGGCGGTCGTGCTCGCCTCCGCCGGGTCGAGCCATCCGGCCGCCAACGCGGCCGTCGCCCGGATCGCGTCCGGCTGGCAGGCCGCCCGCGGCTGGCTCGCGGTACGGCCCGCGTACGCGTCGGCCGCCTCGCCCGCCCCCGCCGAGGCCGTGGCGGACCTGCTGCACGGCGGAGCGCGCCGCGTCGTGGTCGCCACCTACCTGCTCGCCCCCGGCCTGTTCGCCGACCGGATCCGGGCGACGTCCCTGGCCGCGGGGGCCGTCGTGGTCTCGGCCCCGCTCGGGGCAGCGGACGACGTGGCGGACGTGCTGCTCGACCGCTACCAGCAGGCCGCCGCGGGCGGGCTGGAACACGGTGACGCCCCCGGCCAGCGAGAAGGCTTGCGGGTTTCGGTACGGTAAAGTGCCCGATCGCAGCGGGTTTCCGCCCGGTAGCAAGCACAGTAGTGTCACATCATGACGTCTTTGCCGGCCACCACCGGGCACACCGCCGCCGGGCCGCATCTCACCCACGATGTGCTCAACCAGGTCCCGCCACTGGCTGGCTACGACGTCGCCGACGATCCGGCCCTGCTGGCGGCGGCCGCCCGGGAAGGCGCCGGCTGGGCCGAGGCCAGCCTGCACGAGCTGGGCGAGCTGGCCGGCGCGCGGCAGACCCAGGAACACGCCCGGCTGGCCAACGAGCATCCGCCGGTGCTGCGCACCCACGACGCACGGGGCCACCGGATCGACGAGGTCGAGTTCCATCCGTCCTGGCACGTCCTGCTGGGCACCGCGGTCGGCCACGGGCTGCACGCGGCACCGTGGGCGGATCCCTCCCCCGGCGCGCACGTCGCCCGGGCCGCTAAGTTCTTCGTCTGGTCGCAGGCCGAGGCGGGGCACGGCTGCCCGGTCTCGATGACCTACGCGGCCGTCCCGCCGCTGCGCCAGGCCCCGGAACTGGCCCGCCGGTTCGCGGCGCTGCTCACCGCCCGCGATTATGATCCCGGGCTGCGCCCGCCGGAGGGCAAGGCGGCCCTGCTGGCCGGCATGGCCATGACCGAGAAGCAGGGCGGCTCGGATGTGCGCGCAAACACCACCCGGGCGGAGCCGGTGGCGAGCGCCGGGCCCGGCGCCCACCTGCTCACCGGGCACAAGTGGTTCTGCTCCGCGCCCATGAGCGACCTGTTCCTGGTCCTGGCCCAGGCCCCGGCCGGGCTGACCTGCTTCCTGCTCCCCCGGGTGCTGCCCGACGGGACCCGCAACGCCGTCCAGCTCCAGCGGCTCAAGGACAAGCTCGGCAACCGGTCGAACGCCTCCGCCGAGGTGGAGTTCGATGCCGCGCTGGCCTGGCAGGTCGGCGAGGCCGGGCGCGGCGTGCCGACCATCATCGAGATGGTCAGCGCCACCCGGCTGGACTGCGTGCTGGGCAGCGCGGCGGGGATGCGGCTGGGCTGCGTCACCGCCGTGCACTACGCCACGCACCGGCGTGCCTTCGGCGCGAGCCTGATCTCCCAGCCGCTGATGGCCTGCGTCCTGGCCGACCTTGTGCTGGAATCCGAGGCCGCGACCACGCTGGCGCTGCGGCTGGCGGGCGCGGCCGACCGGGCCGCCCGCGGCGACGCCGCGGAAGCGGCCCTGCTCCGGGTCGCCCTGCCCGCCGCCAAGCACTGGATCTGCAAGCGCGCACCGCTGCACGCGGCCGAGGCGCTGGAGTGCCTGGGCGGCAACGGCTACGTAGAGGAGTCCGGGATGCCCCGGCTGTACCGCGAGGCGCCGCTGAACTCGATCTGGGAGGGCTCCGGCAACGTGACCGCCCTGGACCTGCTCCGCGCCGTGGCGCGCCAGCAGGGGGCGGCTGACGCCCTGGCGGCCGAGCTGGACCGCGCCGCCGGCGCGGACCCGCGGCTGGACGCGGCGGTCAGCGCGCTGAACCGTGCGCTGCGCGAACTGGCCACCCGGGTCGGCCCCGAGGCTCAGTTCGCGGCCCGCCGCCTGGCCGGGGCGATTACCGTCGCCCTGCAGGCAGCCCTTCTGGTCCGGCACGCCCCGGCCCCGGTCGCGGACGCGTTCTGCGCCTCCCGCCTCGGCCCGGGGACGCTATCGGGGCCCGGGGTCCCGTTCGGGACACTCCCGGACGGACTGGCCGCCGGCGACGTCCTGGGCCGGGCGACGCCGGTACACAGGTAGGGTCGGCTGGTGCGCGTTTGGCCAGGAGCTCCCTATCCGCTCGGAGCAACGTGGGATGGCACGGGAACGAACTTCGCGTTGTTCTCCGAGGCTGCCGATCAGGTTGAACTGTGCCTGCTCAACGGCGACGAGCCGGCCCACCATGAGACGCGCATCCCGCTGACCGAGGTCGACGCGTTCGTCTGGCACGGCTACCTGCCTGATGTAGCCCCGGGCCAGCGGTACGGGTACCGGGTCCACGGCCCCTACGACCCGGCCCGCGGGCACCGCTGCAACCCGGCGAAGCTGCTGCTCGACCCCTACGGCAAGGCCATCAACGGCGAGGTGCGCTGGAACGAGGCGGTGTTCAGCTACCGGTTCTCTGACCCGTCCGCGATCAACACCGTGGACAGTGCGCCGTACATGCCGGCGAACGTGGTCATCAACCCGTTCTTCGACTGGGGGGACGACCGGGCCCCGCGGACCCCGTATCACGAGACGGTGATCTACGAGGCGCACGTCCGCGGCCTGACCCTGCGCCATCCGGACGTGCCGGCCGACCAGCGCGGCACCTACGCGGGGCTGGCCCACCCGTCAGTCATCGAGCATCTGTCCCGGCTGGGCGTCACCGCGGTCGAGCTGATGCCGGTGCACCAGTTCGTGCCCGAGCACAACCTGCAGGCCCGCGGGCTGACCAACTACTGGGGTTACAACACGATCGGGTTCCTCGCCCCGCACAAGGGATACTCGTCCTCGCAGCAGCGCGGCGGCCAGGTCGGCGAGTTCAAGGCCATGGTCAAGGCGCTGCATGCGGCCGGCATCGAGGTAATCCTCGATGTCGTGTACAACCACACCGCCGAGTCGGATCACCGGGGTCCGACGCTGTCCTTCCGCGGCATCGACAACGCCGCTTACTACCGGCTCCGCGACGACGACCCGCGCTACTACGTGGACTACACGGGCTGCGGGAACAGCCTGAACGTCCGGCACCCGCACGCGCTCCAGCTGATCCTGGACTCGCTGCGGTACTGGATCCTGGAAATGCACGTGGACGGGTTCCGGTTCGACCTCGCGTCCGCACTGGCCCGGGAACTGCACGACGTGGACCGGCTGTCGGCCTTCTTCGACCTGGTGCAGCAGGATCCGGTGGTGTCCCAGGTCAAGCTCATCGCCGAACCCTGGGACGTGGGTGAGGGCGGATACCAGGTGGGCAACTTCCCGCCCCTGTGGAGCGAGTGGAACGGGAAGTACCGCGACACGGTCCGGGACTTCTGGCGCGGCCAGCCGTACACGCTGGCGGAGTTCGCCTCCCGGCTGACCGGGTCAAGCGACCTGTACGAGACCAGCGGCCGCCGGCCGGTCGCCTCGGTCAACTTCGTCACCTGCCACGACGGGTTCACCCTGACCGACCTGGTGTCCTACAACCGCAAGCACAACGACGCGAACGGCGAGGACGGCTCGGACGGCACCAACGACAACCGCTCGTGGAACTGCGGTGCCGAGGGCCCGACCAGCGACCCGGCGGTGCGCGAGCTGCGGGCCCGGCAGCGGCTGAACTTCCTGGCCACGCTGCTGTGCTCGCAAGGTGTCCCGATGCTGCTCGCCGGCGACGAGCTCGGCCGGACCCAGCGTGGCAACAACAACGCTTACTGCCAGGACAACGAGACGTCCTGGGTGGACTGGACGATGGCCGGGGATGAGGGCAGCCTGCTGGAGTTCGCCCGGGGGGTCGCCGAACTGCGGCGCAACCACCCGGTGTTCCGCCGGCGCCGGTTCTTCACCGGCCCCGCGGACGGCGCCACGGGCCGCCCCGGGGACATCGCCTGGTTCACCCCGTCCGGCCGGGAGATGACCGACGCCGACTGGAAGACGGGCTACGCGAAGGCGATGGGCGTGTTCCTGAACGGTGACGCCATCACCGAGCCGGACCCCCGCGGCGAGCGGGTCCGGGATGAAACGTTCCTGCTGCTGTTCAGCGCGGACAGCCAGCCGGCCCGGTTCACCCTGCCCGCCGAGGATTTCGGGCACAGCTGGGAGGTGGTGCTGGACACCGGCGCCGGGAGCTCCGCCGATGGCGGCCCGCCCGCCACCGCGATCTCGGGTAACGGGCTGCCGCACCCGGCCCTGCCCGGATCGGAGGCGGCGGTCGCGGCCCAGGTGGAACCCCGTGAGCACGCGGCCGGCTCGATGGTGATGCTGGCGGGCCGCTCCATGATGGTGCTGCGCCAGACTGGCGAGCCCGCCATCTCCGGGTGAGCCGCCCATGCGGCTGAGACCGTGGCGGCTGACCCCGTGCGGCTGATCTATCCCGGCCCGGCCGCTGACGGGCCGCCGGACCTGGCCAGGCTCTACGCCTACCCGGACGCCGCCGCGGGACGGCCCTGGGTCCGGGCCAACATGGTCGAGAGCGCCGACGGGGCCGCGGCGGTGGACGGCCTGTCCGGCGGCCTGGGCGGCCCGGCTGATCGTGAGGTCTTCGGCCTGCTCCGGGCGCTGGCCGGGGTGATCCTGGTCGGCGCGGGCACCGCCCGCGCCGAGGCGTACCGTCCGGCCCGGGTGGCGGCGCGCTGGGCGGCGCTGCGCGCAGGACGCCCGGACACGCCGCCCATCGCGGTCCTGAGCGGCCGGCTGGACCTGGACCCGGCGGGCCCGCTGCTGGCGGAGGCCCCGGACGGCGCCCGCACCATCGTGATCACCGCGGAATCCGCGCCCGCGGCCCGGCGGGCGGAAGTGGCCCGGCACGCGGACGTCATCATCGGTGGTGAGCACGAGGTGAACGCCGCGGCCGCGGTCAGCGTGCTGGCCAGCCGGGGGTACCGGGAGATCCTCGCCGAGGGCGGCCCGCACCTGCTGGGCCAGCTCGCCGCGGCCGGTCTCATCGACGAGCTGTGCGTGACCATCAGCCCGGTCCTGGCCGGCGGGGCGGCCGGCCGGATCATCCAGGGCGCGCCCCCCGTCCCGGGTGGCCCCGTGCCCGCCGGTCCCCGCCGCCTGGCGCTGGCGCACGTGCTGGCCGATGGGGACTACCTGCTGTGCCGCTACGCGCGGGCGCGGGCCTAGGTCACGGCCCGCTGGGGACCGCTAGCCGGCCGCGGTGCCGAGGATCCCCGCCAGGTCGTACTTGACCGGCTCTTCCAGCTGGTCGTAGGTGCACGAGCGGGGGTCCCGGTCCGGGCGCCAGCGGACGAACTGGGTGGTGTGCCGGAACCGGCGGCCCTCCATGTGGTCGTAGCGGACCTCGGCCACCCGTTCCGGCCGCAGCGGCACGAAGGACAGGTCCTTCCCCGCGTTCCAGCGGCTCGTCTCCGAGGACCGGGGATTGCGCGCGGCCGGGGCGCCCCCCGCGGCGGCCTCGTCCCCGCCGCCCCAGCGCCACGGATGACCCTCGAACGTAGTCACCAGGGGCTGCAGCTCCCCGAACAGCTCGCGGCGGCGGGCCATCGGGAACGCGCCGACCACGCCCACGCTGGCCAGGTCCCCGGCGTCGGTGTACAGGCCGAGGAGCAGCGAGCCGACCGCCTCCGGGCTGCTCTTATGCGGCCGGTACCCGGCGACGACGCAGTCCGCGGTCCGCTCATGCTTGATCTTGAACATGACCCGCTTGTCCGGCTGGTACGTCCCGTCCAGCGGCTTGGCGATCAGCCCGTCCAGCCCGGCCCCCTCGAACTGCTGGAACCACTGGCCGGCCAGGTCGCGGTCCGTGGTCGCCGGGGTCAGGTGCACCGGTGAGCGGGCCCGGGCCAGGGCCTGCTCCAGTGCGGCCCGGCGCTGCTCGAACGGCTGCTCGCACAGATCAGCGTCGTCCAGCGCGAGCAGGTCGAACGCCACGAAGTGCGCCGGGGTCTGCTCGGCGAGGAGGGCGACACGGCTGGCCGCGGGGTGGATCCGCTGCAGCAGGGCCTCGAAATCCAGCCGCCGGCCGGAGGCATCGGGGATCACGATCTCCCCGTCCACCACGCACCGGGGTGGCAGATTCGCGGTCAGGGCCTCCGCGACCTCCGGGAAATACCGGGTCATCGGGCGCTCGTTACGGCTGCCTATTTCCACCTCGCCCTGGTCGAGGAAGACGATCGAGCGGAAACCGTCCCACTTGGGCTCGAAGCTGAACGGGCCCTCGGGTATCTGCGGTACCGGGCGGGCCAGCATCGGCGCGACCGGCGGGTTAACCGGAAGGTGCATGCCCCCATCCTGCCTGCCAGTCCGGGGTCGCTGCGCCGCCGGGCCGGTTAACGGGGCAGGTCAGTCACGCGCCGGGGGGTGCGGCGCCGCCGGACTGCCGCGCCGGCGGGCCTTCAGGCGCCCGGGCGGCGCAGGGAATAACCTGTCGTCAGCCGCTGGGCCCGGAGGCCATGATCTGGCGACGAGGGAGCCGCATGTCACTGCACAGGCAAGTCGAGCAGGAGGACGAGGTCGAGATCAACCCCCTCTACGTCCGCGAGCTGCACTTCTCGGTGCCCCGGCACCGGCTGGCCGAGCACGGTCTGCTCCCCGATACGGCGCTCCAGGCGGTGCGGGACGAGCTCACCCTGGACGGCAACGCCCGGCTCAATCTGGCCACGTTCGTGACTACCTGGATGGAGCCCCAGGCTGAGCAGCTGATGACCGAGTGCCTCAGCAAGAACATGATCGACAAGGACGAGTACCCGCAGACCGCTGAGCTGGAGTCGCGGTGCGTGAACATCCTGGCCGACCTGTGGCACGCACCTCATCACGGGTCGGCGACCGGCTGCTCCACCACCGGATCCAGCGAGGCCTGCATGCTCGGGGGAATGGCGCTGCTGTGGCGCTGGCGCGCACGCCGCCGGGCGGCCGGTGCCGGCACCGGCCGGCCCAACCTGGTGATGGGCACGAACGTCCAGGTCTGCTGGGAGAAGTTCTGCCGCTACTGGGAGGTGGAACCACGGCTGGTGCCGATGGAGGCGGACCGGCTGCACCTGCGCGGCCCGCAAGCCGCCGCGCAGTGCGACGAGAACACCATCGGGGTGGTCGCGATCCTGGGCTCCACCATGGACGGCAGCTACGAGCCGGTCGCGGAGATCAGCGCCGCACTCGACCGGCTCGCGGCCGGCGGTGGCCCTGACGTCCCGATTCACGTGGACGCCGCGTCGGGCGGCTTCGTGGCCCCGTTCATCCAGCCCGATCTGATCTGGGACTTCCGGCTCCCCCGGGTGGCCTCGATCAACGCCTCGGGTCACAAGTACGGGCTGGTGTACCCGGGGGTGGGCTGGGTGGTCTGGCGCGCCCCCGACGCGCTGCCCGGGGACCTGGTCTTCCGGGTCAACTACCTGGGCGGGGAAATGCCCACGTTCGCGCTGAACTTCTCCCGGTCCGGGGCCAATGTCGCCGCCCAGTACTACAACTTCCTGCGCCTGGGCTTCCACGGCTACCAGCGGGTCCAGCAGGCCTGCCAGGACGTGGCCATGCACCTGTCGGGCCAGATCGCCCGGATGGAGCCGTTTGAGCTGCTGTCAGACGGCAGCGACCTGCCCGTCTTCGCGTTCCGGATCCGTGACGAGTCCGCAGGCTTCACGGTGTTCGACCTGTCCGAGCGGCTGCGGACCCGGGGCTGGCTGGTCCCCGCGTACACGTTCCCGGCCAACCTGGAACACGTCTCGGTGCTCCGGGTGGTGGTGCGTAACGGGTTCAGCAAGGACCTCGCCGACCTGCTGCTCAGCGATCTGCAACGGCACGTGCGGATACTGGCCGCGCACCCGCGCAGCCACGTGCCGCTGGCCCCGGCGGAGAGGCGGCAGTCGTTCGCGCACTGATCATCCCCGGGCGAGCTGGCCGGGGCCGGCCCGCGATCCCGGGCGTACCAGGCCCCGGTCAGGCACAGCGTCACGGCGGCCAGCAGCGCGGCCAGCCGGGCCAGCGGCATGACCAGGCTGGTCTGCACGTCGAGCGCGGTCGCGAGCCAGGAGTGCTTGGGCGGGAAGGTAGGCATGCCAGGCATGAACTCGAAGGTGCCCACGGCCAGCTGCCCCAGAATGACCCAGTCCAGCCGGGACGCCGGGTACAGCACGAGCAGGCATACCGCGGCCGCGTCGTACCAGGGCCGCTGATAGGGCCAGGCCAGCATCCAGGCCAGGCTCAGCGCGAAGGCCGGCATCACCGTGGGCAGCTCCGGGAGACGGTCCGGCAGCCGCCATAGCAGCAGGACCGCCACGATGATGACGACTGGCACGATCACCAGGTCAACCTCGGCCAGCGACGGGCGCAGGAACGAGCGCGCGAACAGCCGGTAGAGATTGTCGGTGGTTGCGTCGCGGTGGTTCGCGAGCACGGACAGGGGCCGGCGGCCGAACCACAGGTAGGAGGGCACCAGGATCGCCAGCGCCCCCGATACGGTGGCGAGCAGGGCACGCAGGGACCGGCGGCAGGCCCAGGCCAGGCCCAGCCCGAACAGCGCGTAGGTGATCTTCAGGTCAGCGGCCGCCCCGGTCAGGGCGCCCGCGGCCAGGAACTGGCCGGGGCGTGGTTCCCCGTCCCGCCACGGCTTCACCAGCAGCAGGCCGAGCAGGCCGCAGGCGGCGGCCACGGTGTCCAGGTGCCCCGACGCGACCAGTCCCCAGAGCAGCAGCGGGTTCAGCGACCAGAGCAGGTGGGCCCGGGCCCGCCGGGCCGGGTCGGCGCGCAGCACCCGGTCGATAGCGATGATCGCCAGGCCGAACGCCAGCGCGTTCCACAGCTTCAGCCAGAGGACGATCCGCCCGGCGGAGTCGCCGCCGAGCTCCGCCGCCGTGGCCTGCTCCAGGCTGGCCAGCGGCCCATAGTCGGAATGGCTTCCCTGCCAGGAGTGCGGCACGGTCTCGCCGACCGGATCGTCGGCCAGGCGCAACTGCCTGGGGGTCATCTGGTAGGGGTTATGGCCGGTCACCACCATCCGGCCGTACGCGGCGTAATCGAGCGGGTCGGACGATCCGGCCGCGGGCAGCACGGCCAGCACGGCGGTGACGATGAACGCCGCCATGAGCAGCAGCCGGATGGGCGGGCGGGCGCCGCGGCGCACCGCCACCAGGCCGGCCGCGACCCCGGCCGCCCCGAGCACCGACGCGGCCCAGAGCAGGGTCGTCACCACGGTGACCGGCAACGGCCACGAGAACCACCAGGGCGGCCCGGCCGCGGGCCGCGGGGTGCTGACGACCGCGGCCCCCGGCCCGGCCAGTGAGATCCCGATGAAGACGGCGATCGCGAGCGCGATGGACAGCGCCGAAAACCAGCCCAGCAGCCGGGTACGCCGGGCCCCGGACGGCGGCGCCCCGGGCCGCCGTCCGGCCTGGGTGGCGGCCGGGTGGGCGGGTGATACTGGCGGCAGGAGGGACGGTACGAGGGTGTCCCGGCTGCTGTCCTGCTCGTTTATCTGGCACGCTCCGGTGGCGACAGTTGGCCAGGCTTGACCGCCCGCACCGCGCACGATCCTTCCGGCGGGACGGCGGCCCGCGCCCGCCCAGCCGGATACGAGCTAATGTCCAGCCTGTTTCTTAATAGTGAACAGGAAAGTCGGTAATAGCGGTTCCCGATAAACGGCTGAGGGTGGCAAATATAGTGTCAAAGAAAAGCATCCGGAGGGCGCGTTGATCCGGCCGGCCGCGCCCGGCGGGCGCATGGCGTCCGCGTTCGGCGCGCATGGCGCCGGGGACACCAAAGCCCGGCGCGGCCCCGCTCGCGGTAAGCAGGCGGGCCGCAGCCGGGCCAGGGTGGGGATTAACGCTCAGGCGTTCTTGCGCAGCCGGTCCAGCGCCTCGCGGAGGATCGCGGCGCCGTCGGTGTCCGTGCGGCGCTCTTTGACGTACGCCAGGTGGGTCTTGTAGGGCTCGCTGTGCGGCGGCCCGGGAGGGTTGTGCTCATCGCGCCCGGCCGGGTAGCCGCAGCGGGGGCAGTCCCAGGTCTCGGGCACCGCGGCATCGCACGCGAAGCTAGGCCGGGTCTCGTGCTTGTTCGAGCACCAGAAGGAGACCCTGATCCGGGGCGCCGCCTCACCGCGCTCCGCCTCGCCCATCGGGCCGGCGCCTACCCGGCTTCCTCTGATCGCGTTGCCACTACTCACAGCTCACCCCTTGCTACGTCCGCTCTTGGCCCGCCCGGCGACCCCCGGGCGCCCGCATCAGTGGTTCAGCAGCAGATCCAGCCCGACGATGCACAGGAACCAGATGATGCCAGTGAAAATCGTGAGGCGGTCCAGGTTCCGCTCAACTACGGACGATGATCCCAGCGTAGAGGAGACCCCGCCACCGAATAGGTCCGACAGGCCGCCGCCCTTGCCTTTGTGCAGCAGCACCAGCAACATCATCAGCAGGCTGGTGATGATGAGGACGACCGAGATTGCGATTACCACTGCCCTGTCTCGTCCCTCCGGATACCTGCCGTGACCTGCCTGCCCTGGAACAGCGGCGCCCCAGCCAGTGCTGCGCTGGACGCTCGCCGCGGGTCAGGCATCGACTGCTAGTTTGCGATACCGGCATATCGCGGCGAACTGACCGGCATCCAGGCTCGCGCCGCCGACCAGCGCACCGTCAATGTCAGGCTGCGTCATTATCGCAGCGATGTTGTCGGCTTTCACCGACCCGCCATACAGGATACGCATACTTGCGGCCACTTCGGCGCCGTGACCCTCCGAAACCCGGCCGCGAATTGCCCGGCACACCTCATGCGCGTCCGCGGGTGACGCCACCTCGCCGGTGCCGATGGCCCAGATGGGCTCGTACGCCACCACAAGCCCCGCCACCTGCTCGGCCGAGAGGCCGGCCAGGGCCCCGTCCAGCTGGCCGATGGTGTGGCTGAGCTGCTCCCCGGCCCGCCGGACGTCCAGGTGCTCGCCAACGCACAGGATGGGGGTCAGCTCGGCGCGGAGCGCCGCCTTCACCTTGGCGTTGACCAGCGCGTCGTCCTCGCCGTGGTACTGGCGGCGCTCGGAGTGCCCGGCCAGCACGTAGGTGCAGCCCAGCTTGGCCAGCATCGGCCCGGACACGTCCCCGGTGTAGGCGCCCTTGTCGTGCGGTGACAGGTCCTGGGCCCCGTAGCCGATCCGCAGCTTGTCCCCCGCCACCAGAGTCTGCACGCTGCGCAGCGCGGTGAACGGCGGCAGTACCACCACATCGGCGGCGTCGTAATCGGCGCCGGTGAGCGTGAACGCCAGCTTCTGGACCAGCGCCAGTCCCTCGAAATGCGTGTTGTGCATCTTCCAGTTGCCGGCGATGAGGGGCTTACGGCCAGGCCCGGGGCGGCCAGGGGAGCCGCCGGTCATCCGTCCGCCCCGAGCGCGCTGAGCCCCGGCAGGGGCCGGCCCTCCAGGTACTCCAGGCTCGCCCCGCCGCCCGTGGAGATGTGCGTGAACGCGTCCGCGGGGAAGCCCAGCTGGCGGACGGCCGCCGCGGAGTCGCCGCCGCCGACCACGGTCAGCCCGCTGACCCGGCTGATCGCCTCGGCGAGGGCCAGCGTGCCCGCGGAAAAGGCCGAGAACTCGAACACGCCCGCCGGGCCGTTCCAGAACACGGTCTTCGCGTCGGACAGCTTCTGGGCGAACAGGGCCCGGGTCGCGGGGCCCATGTCGAGACTCTCACGATCAGCGGGGAAATCGCCGACCGGCACCACGCGGTGATCCGCGTCCGGGGCGAACCGGTCGGCCGCCACCAGGTCCACGGGCAGGACGACTTCCACCCCCCGCCGGGCCGCCTCGGCCAGCACCTCCGTGACCTGCGGGATCTGGTCGGCCTCCAGCAGGGACTTGCCCACCTCGTAACCCTGGGCCGCAAGGAACGTGTACGACATGCCCCCGCAGATGATCAGCCGGTCGGCCCGGCCGAGCAGGTTGCCGATGACCGCGAGCTTGTCCGACGGCTTGGCCCCGCCAAGCACCACCACGTACGGCCGCGGCGGGTCGGAGGTGAGCTGGCGGAGCACGGCGATCTCGGCGATGACCAGGTCCCCGGCGGCGTGCGGGAGCAGTGCGGGCACGTCGTACACGCTGGCGTGCTTGCGGTGCAGGGCACCGAAGCCATCGCCGACGTAGCGGGTGGCCAGCGCGGCGAGCCGGGCGGCGAGCCCGGTCCGCTCGGCGTCGATCTTGCTCGTCTCGGCCGGCTCGAACCGGACGTTCTCCAGCAGGCCGACGTCACCGTCGCCCAGCCCCGCCGCCAGGGCCGCGGCCGACTCCCCGGCCGCGTCCCCGGCCAGCGGGACGGGCTGGCCGAGCAGCTCGCTGAGCCGGGCGGCGACCGGGCGCAGCGACGGGCCGCCCGCGGCCCGGGCCGCGTACCCCTCCCCCTTGGGCCGGCCCAGATGAGCGCAGATCAGCACCCGCGCGCCCCGGCCGGTCAGCGCCGCGATGGTGGGCAGGCTGGCCCGGATCCGGCCGTCGTCGGTGATCGTGCCGCCGTCCAGCGGCACATTCAGGTCGGCCCGGAGCAGGACAACCTGCCCGGCCACGTCGAGGTCGTCGATCCGCTTCATCAGAGCCGGGCGCCCACGAGCGCGCTGAGGTCTGCGAGACGGTTGGAGTAGCCCCACTCGTTGTCGTACCAGCCGATCACCTTGACCTGGTCGCCGAAGCTCATCGTGAGCGACGAGTCAAAGGTGCACGACCACGGCGTGCCCACGATGTCCGAGGACACGATCGGGTCCGCGGTGTAGTGCAGGTACCCCTTGAGGGTGCCCTCGGCGGCCGCCTTGAACGCGGCGTTCACCTCGTCCTTGGTGACCTCCCGGGTCAGCTGCACGACCAGGTCGGTCACGGACCCGTCCACCACCGGGACCCGCATGGCCATCCCGTCGAACTTGCCCTTCAGCTCGGGCAGCACCAGCGCCGTGGCCTTGGCCGCGCCGCTGCTGGTCGGGATGATGTTCTGCGCGGCGGCCCGGGCCCGGCGCAGGTCCTTGTGCGGGAAGTCCAGGATCACCTGGTCATTGGTGTACGCGTGGATGGTGGTCATCAGGCCCTTGACGACGCCGAAGCTGTCCTGCAGCACCTTGGCCATCGGGGCCACGCAGTTCGTGGTGCACGAGGCGTTCGAGATGATGTGGTGGCTGGCCGGGTCGTAGGCGCCGTCGTTGACGCCCATCACCACGGTGAGGTCCTCGCCGGACGCGGGCGCCGAGATGATCACCTTCTTCGCGCCGGCCTCGAGGTGCTTGCCCGCGTCCGCGGCCTTGGTGAACCGCCCGGTGGACTCGATCACCACGTCCACCCCGAGATCCCGCCAGGGCAGCGCGGCCGGATCCCGCTCGGCGAGGACAGTGATCTTCTTGTCGCCCGCCCTGATCGCGTCGCCGTCCACGCTGACGTCCTGCGCCAGGGTGCCCAGCACCGTGTCGTACTTCAGCAGGTGCGCCAGGGTGGCGGTGTCGGTCAGGTCGTTCGCCGCGACGATCTCGATAGTCCCGGCGCTCCCCTGCCCCGCGGCCGCTGCGGCGTTCACGGCTCGCCAGTAGTTCCGCCCGATGCGGCCGAATCCGTTGATGCCCACGCGGATAGTCACGGCTGCGCGTCTCCTCGTCCCTAGCTCTCGTCCCGGCTCATGCGCGCCGGTTGTGCACCCAGCGCTGCTCCTGCTTTTCCGGCTCCGACCCTATCGGACAGCGGCGGCCGCCCGGGCCCGCCCGCGGCCGCCCGGGCAGGCCGGACTTACCCAGCGTGACTGGGTCGGCCGGGCCCGTGGCCCGGGTCGCGGGGGGCCCTACTGAGTCATCATCTCCGGGGTCAGGCTGGATTCGGTATCGGGGACCCCGAGGTCCCGGGCCCGCTTGTCGGCCATGGCCAGCAGCCGTCGGATGCGCCCGGCGATCGCGTCCTTGGTCAGCGGCGGGCTGGCCAGCTGGCCCAGTTCCTCCAGGCTGGCCTGCCGGTGCTCGATGCGCAGCCGGCCCGCCACGGTCAGGTGCTCGGGCGCCTCGGTGCCGAGGATCTCCAGCGCCCGCTCGACCCGGGCGCCCGCCGCGACCGCGGCCCGGGCGCTGCGCCGCAGGTTGGCGTCGTCGAAGTTGGCCAGCCGGTTGGCGGTGGCGCGGACCTCGCGGCGCATCCGCCGCTCCTCCCAGGCCAGCACGCTGTCGTGGGCGCCGAGCCGGGTCAGCAGCGCGCTGATCGCATCGCCGTCCCGGACCACGACCCGGTCCACCCCGCGCACCTCACGGGCCTTGGCGTGGATCTTCAGCCGCCGGGCCGCGCCGACCAGGGCCAGCGCGGCTTCCGGGCCCGGGCAGGTGATCTCCAGGGACATCGAGCGGCCCGGCCCGGTGAGGGAGCCATGGGCCAGGAACGCGCCGCGCCACGCGGCCTCGCAGTCGCAGGTGGTGCCCGACACGACCTGCCGCGGCAGCCCGCGGACCGGCCGGCCGTAGTTGTCCACCAGGCCCGTCTGCCGGGCCAGGCTGTCCCCGTCCTTGCGGACCCGCACCACGTACCGGTTGCCCTTGCGCAGGCCGCTCGGGGCCAGCACGATCAGGTCCGAGGAATGGCCGAACACCTCGGCGATGTCCTTGCGCAGCCGCCGCGCGGCCACGCCGGTGTCCAGTTCGGCCTCCACCACGATGCGCCCGCTGGCCAGGTGCAGTCCCCCGGCGAACCGCAGCAGCGCGGACACTTCCGCCTTGCGGCAGCATGGCTTGAGCACCGTCACCCGGCTGAGCTCGTCTTTGACCAGACCGGTCATTGCCATCGGCATCACTCCCCCTCGAAAATCTCTGCGAACGCCCCGGCCAGCTGACGCGGGTCGTGGCGCGGTGTGCCATCGCGCATCGCCAGGTCGGCCAGGACCAGCCTGCCGCCCAGCACGCCCGCCGCCTTCTCCAGTTCGGCGGCCGCGCCCCCCGCGGCCCCCCGGTCGGCGAGCACGATGTCAATTTTCAGCTGTGGCGCGTGATCAGCCAGCACTTCCAGGTGAGTCTGCGGGGAGAATCCCTCCGTCTCGCCGGGCTGCGCGACCAGATTCAGCGCCACGATCCGCCGGGCTGGCGTGCTGACCAGCGCCTGCGCCAGTTCCGGGACCATCAGGTGGGGTAGCACGCTGGTGAACCACGACCCTGGCCCGAGGACCACCCAGTCGGCGTCCAGGATCGCGGTGACCGCCTCGGGGCAGGCGGGCGGATCCTCCGGGATCAGCGACACCGACCGGACCCGGCCCGTGGTGGACGCGCAGGCGACCTGCCCGCGCACGGTGCTCAGCGCGAGCGGGCGGTCCGGATCGAGCCCCTCCACCTCCGCCACCAGGTCGAGCGGGACCGACGCCATGGGCAGCACCCGGCCGTACGCGCCGAGCAGCCGGCCCACCCAGTCCAGGCCCTGCACGGTGTCGCCGAGCAGTTCCCACAGCGCCACGATCAGCATATTGCCCACCGCGTGCCCGCCGAGCTCGGCCTCCCCGGTGAAGCGGTGCTGGACGACCCGGCTCCACGTGGTGCCCCAGGCGTCGTCGCCGCACAGCGCCGCGAGCGCCATCCGCAGGTCCCCGGGCGGCAGGACACCGTACTGGCGCCGCAGCCTGCCGCTGGAGCCCCCGTCGTCGGCCACGGTCACGATCGCGCTCAGCTGGCGGGTCACCCGGCGCAGCGCCGACAGCGAGGAGGACAGGCCGTGGCCGCCGCCGAGCGCCGCCACCTTGGGGTTCAGCGGCCGGACGGAGGCGACCAGGTCCACGTCGGCCGGGCTGGAGCTGGAGGGGCCGGGGTCAGCCGGGCCAGCCGTCATTCGCGCCCCAGATCCCGGTGGACGACCTGGACGGCCGGCCCTTTGCTGCTCAGCTGGCTGGCGATCTGCTCGGCGACCGCCACGCTCCGGTGCTTGCCTCCCGTGCAGCCGATCGCCAGCGTGACGAAGCGCTTGCCCTCACGCTCGTAGCCGACCAGCACCACGCGCAGCGCGGCCAGGTAGGAGTCCAGGAATTCCGCGGCCCCCGGGCGGCTCAGCACGTAGTCCCGGACCCGCTCGTCCTGCCCGGTCAGCGGGGCCAGGTCGGGAACCCAGCGGGGGTTGGGCAGGAACCGGCAGTCGGCCACGATGTCCGCGTCGACCGGCAGCCCGTACTTGAAGCCGAAGGACACCACGTTGACCCGCAGGGTGGCCGGGGCGTCGGCGCTGAACGCGTCGTGCATCCGGGCCCGCAGCTCGTGCACGTTCAGCCCGGACGTGTCGATGACCAGGTCGGCTTCTTCGCGGACGCCGCGGAGCAGTTCCCGCTCCGCGGCGATGCCCTCCACCACCCGGCCGTCTTCCTGCAGCGGGTGCGGACGGCGGACGCTCTCGAACCGGCGGACCAGGGTGTCGTCGCTGGCCTCCAGGAACACGACCCGCGGCCGGCCGCCCCGGGCGGCCAGCTCCCCGATGGCCGACTGCAGGTCGGTGGTGAACGCCCGGCTCCGCACGTCCATCACGGCCGCGATCCGCGGCACCGCGCCCATCGCCCGGCGGCCCAGCTCGATCATGGTGGGCAGCAGGCCGGGCGGCAGGTTGTCGGCCACGAACCAGTCCAGGTCCTCCAGGGACTTGGCCGCCGTGCTGCGTCCCGCGCCGGACATCCCCGTGATGATCACGATGTCCGGGCCCGCGGCGTCACCCCGCTCTTCGTCCCCGTTCAATGGCCGTTCCGCTCCCCGTTGTCAGTGCCATTCTCCGCGCCGTTCCCCGGTTGCCCCGTCGGCGGCCCGCCCGCCGGCGGCCCGCCCGCCTGCGGTTCCCCCGCGGGCGGCTCCGGCCGCAGTGCGGCGAGCACCGCGCCCGCGACCCGCGGCCCGATGCCGGGCAGCCCGGCGATCTCGGGCTCGGTGGCGCTGGCGAGCCTGCGCACCGAGCCGAAGTGCCGTAGCAGCGTAGCCCGCCGCGCCGGGCCTAGTCCCGGGACCGAGTCAAGCTCGCTGACCGCGAGGGCCTTTGACCGTTTTGCCCGGTGGTACGTGATGGCGAAGCGGTGCGCCTCGTCACGGACCCGCTGCAGCAGGTACAGGCCCTCGCTCGTCCGGGGCAGGATCACTGGTGAGTCCTCACCCGGCAGCCAGACCTCCTCCAGCCGCTTGGCCAGCCCGCAGGCCGCCACGTCCTCGATGCCGAGCTCTTCCAGCGCCCGCGCGGCCGCGGCGACCTGGGCCGGGCCGCCGTCGATCACCACCAGGTTGGGCGGGTAGGCGAACTTGCGCTGCCGGGCGGCCTCGGCGGAGGCCAGGGCCGCCTCGGCGGAGGCCTCCGGGTCGCCGAGCGCGTCGAGCTCGCCGGTCGCCTCCCGCTCGTCCAGGTAGCGGCGGAACCGGCGCAGGATCACCTCGTGGATGGCGGCGACGTCGTCGGTCCCGTCGAGGCCCCGGATGCTGAACCGCCGGTACTCGCTCTTGCGGGCCAGGCCGTCCTCGAACACGACCATGGACGCGACCACGTGCGTGCCCTGCAGGTTGGAGACGTCGTAGCACTCGATGCGCAGCGGGGCCTCGTCCAGCCCCAGCGCCTCCTGGATCTCGTGCAGGGCCCGGCTGCGGGTGGTCAGGTCGCTGGCCCGCCGGGTCTTGTGCAGCGCCAGCGACTCGGCGGCGTTACGGCCCACGGTCTCCAGCAGCGCCTTCTTGTGCCCGCGCAGCGGCACCCGGAGCCTGACCGGCCCGCCCCGGCGGCCCGCCAGCCACTCTTCCAGGGCCGCCGCGTCCGGCGGGAGTTCCGGCACCAGCACCTCGCGCGGGATGGCCGCGGACCGCCGGGCCGGCCGGGCGTTGCCCCGCTGCCCCATGGTCGCCCCGGGGCTCTCCTCGAGTTCCGAGCCCGGCGCCGGGCCGGCCACCGCGTCGTCACTGTAGACCTGGCCCAGGAACTGCTCGACCAGTTCCCCCGTGCTCACGTCCTCGACCTTGTCCACCACCCAGCCGCGCTGCCCGCGCACCCGGCCGCCCCGCACGTAGAAGACCTGGACCGCCGCTTCCAGCTGGTCCTCGGCGAGCGCGATGACGTCGCAGTCGGTGCCGTCACCCAGGACCACCGTCTGCTTTTCCAGCGCGCGCTGCAGCGCCTTGATGTCGTCACGCAGCCGCGCGGCCCGCTCGTACTCCTCGGCCCGGGCGGCCTCGCGCATCTCGGCTTCGAGGCGGCGGATGAACCGGTCGGTCTGCCCGGCCATGAAGTCGCAGAATTCCTCGGCGAGCAGCCGGTGCTCGGCCTCACTGACCCGGCCCACGCACGGGGCCGAGCATTTGCCGATGTAGCCGAGCAGGCAGGGCCGCCCGATCTGGCCGGCCCGCTTGAATACCCCGGCCGAGCAGGTCCGGACCGGGAACACCCGCAGCAGCGCGTCAACCGTTTCCCGGATCGCCCAGGCGTGCGAATAAGGCCCGAAATAACGAACCCCGCGCCGCTTGGCGCCGCGCATCACCATGACCCGGGGGAAGTCCTCACCCATCGTGACGGCCAGGTACGGATAGCTCTTGTCGTCGCGGTACCGGACGTTGAACCGGGGATCGAACTCCTTGATCCAGGAGTATTCGAGCTGGAGCGCCTCGACCTCGGTGGCCACCACCGTCCAGTCGACCTTGGCCGCGGTGCGCACCATGGTCTGGGTCCGCGGATGCAGGCTGGCGAAATCCGCGAAATAGGAATTCAGCCGCTGCCGGAGATTCTTCGCCTTTCCGACGTAGATGACCCGGCCGTGTGCATCCCGGAACCGGTACACGCCCGGCGACTCGGGGATGGACCCCGGCGCTGGCCGGTAGGACTGCGGATCTGCCACCCCGTAACTCTATGCGCGGTCGCCCACGGCTGAGCGTGCGGCGAGCGCCGCGCCCCGCGCGCCGGCCCGGTCCAGGTCGGGGACGAGGAGGAAATCGACGAGCTTGGCCTGCTCGGCGCGGAGCGTGGTGTGTTCCCGGATGCGGCCCAGGAACCATTCGCTGAATGCGGGATCAGCCTCGACCACACCGCCGCCGACGAAATAGGTGCCCGGGTCGGTGAACATGGCGGCGATCGAGAAGAGCCGGCCGAGCGCCGCCGCCTGCTGCCCGAATATGCTCAGCGCCATCGGGTCGCCGGCCTCACCGTAGCCCCGGACCAGCTTGGCCGCCCGGGACATCGGCTGGACGTCAGCCAGCCCGTGCCCCTCGTACCGGCTCAGCCAGAAGGGCAGCAGGTTCTGCTCGATCCCGGACAGCGACGCGAAGCTCTCCACGTCGCCGCGCAGCCCGCAATTGCAGACCGGCACCGGCTGGCCGTCTTCCAGCAGCCCCTCCAGCGGGATCTGGACGTGGCCGAGTTCGCCGGCCATGCCGGCCACCCCGCTCACCACGTGGCCCGCCTCGACCAGGCCGCCGCCCAGCCCGGTGCCGACGATGACTGCCACCGACGAGTGGTGCGGCGCGTCGTCGCCGAACCGCGCGTAGTGCGCGTACAGCGTGGCCGCGTTGGCGTCGTTGGTGTACACCACGGGGAGGCTGAGGCGCTCCTCCAGGGCGGCGCGGATGTTGAACCCGCCCCAGCCGGGATGGCCGAAGTTGGTGGCGCCCTTGGAGGACAGGACCCCGTCACCGCTGGCGGGCCCGGGGGTGTCCAGCCCGACCGCGGTCACCGCCGCCCGGTCCACGCCGGTCACGTCCAGCACCTGGTCGAAGGAGGCGGCCAGCGACTCGATGGCCAGGTCCGGTCCCTCGCGGACCCGGCTCGGCCGCTCCAGCATGTGCTCCACCAGGAACTGGCCCGACGGGCCCAGCACCGTGGCGTTGTTCATGGTGCCGCCGTTGTCCAGGCCGACGATGAACGACTGGGACGAGTTAGCCATCCTGAGCCTTTCCTGCCGGTGTCCTGGCGGCAGCGTAGCGCCTACGCCGCCTGGGCTATAGAGCCGCCCGCGTCACCTCCGCGTGGTCCCGTCATTCCGCGAACGCCTCGGCCGGCGGGCAGGCGCAGACCAGGTTACGGTCGCCGTAAGCCTGGTCGATGCGGCGGACCGGCGGCCAGTACTTGGCCCGCCGGTCACCGGGCAGCGGGTAGGCCGCCCCGGCCCGCTCGTACGGGTGCTTCCAGTCGGCCTCGAGCAGCATGGACGCGGTGTGCGGGGCGTTGCGCAGCGGGTTGTCCTGGCTGTCGTACTCGCCGGAGGCGACCATCCCGATCTCGCGCCGGATCGCGATCATGGCGTCGCAGAACCGGTCCAGCTCGGCGAGGTCCTCACTCTCGGTGGGCTCGATCATGAGCGTGCCCGCCACCGGGAACGACATGGTCGGTGCGTGGAATCCGTAGTCGATCAGGCGCTTGGCCACGTCCTCGACGGTCACCCCGGTCTCCCGGGTGAGGGGACGGAGGTCCAGGATGCACTCGTGCGCGACCAGGCCGCCGCGCCCGGTGTACAGCACCGGGTAGTGCGGGGCCAGCCGTGTGGCGACGTAGTTGGCGGTCAGGATGGCCACCTCGGTGGCCCGGCGCAGCCCGCCCGGTCCCATCATCCGGATGTACGCCCAGGAGATCGGCAGGATCCCCGCCGACCCGTACGGCGCCGCGGCTACCTGGTGGCCGCCGGCTGACGCCTGGCTTGCCCTCTGCGGCAGGAACGGGGCCAGGTGCGCGCGGGCCGCGACCGGGCCCACACCGGGACCGCCGCCGCCGTGCGGGATGCAGAACGTCTTGTGCAGGTTCAGGTGCGACACGTCCGCGCCGAACCAGCCCGGCCGGGCTAGGCCGACCAGGGCGTTCAGGTTCGCGCCGTCCACGTAGACCTGGCCGCCCGCCGCATGCACCGCCTCGCAGACCTGGGTGATGGTCTCCTCGAACACCCCGTTGGTGGACGGGTACGTCAGCATGATTGCCGCGATCTGCCCGCCCCGGTCCTCCAGCTTGGCGTGCAGGTCCGTGAGGTCGATCGCCCCATCGGCGCCGCACTTGACCACCACGACCCGCAGGCCCGCGAGCACCGCGCTGGCCGCGTTGGTCCCGTGGGCCGACTCGGGGATCAGGCAGATGTCCCGGCCGGCGTCGCCGCGCGAGCTGTGGTAGCCCCGGATGGCCAGCAGGCCCGCCAGCTCGCCCTGCGACCCGGCGTTCGGCTGGACGGACACCGCGTCGTACCCGGTGATCTCGGCCAGCCATCGTTCCAGGTCGCTGATCAGCTCCGCGTACCCGGCGGCCTGCCGGGCCGGCGCGAACGGGTGCAGGTCGGCGAACTCGGGCCAGGTCACCGCCTCCATCTCGGCCGCCGCGTTCAGCTTCATGGTGCAGGAGCCGAGCGGGATCATCGAGCGGTCCAGCGCGATGTCGAAGTCGGCGAGCCGGCGGAGGTAGCGCAGCATGGCTGTCTCGCTGCGGTGCTCGTGGAAAACCGGGTGGGCGAGGTACCCCGAGGTGCGGGCCAGCCCGGCGGGCAGCACCGGGCCGGAGCCGGCGAGCCGGTCCGGGACCGGGGCCCCGTCCTGCCCGGCCGCCAGCACCCGGGCCACCGCCAGCAGGTCGTCGTCCGTGGTGGTCTCATCGCAGGCGATGCCGACGGTGTCGGCGTCGGCCAGGAGCAGGTTGTAGCCCGCCTCCCGGGCCCGGTCCACGGCCGCCCCGGCCCCGCCGGGCAGGCGCACCCGGATCGTGTCGAAGAACCCTCCGGCCGGCGCGTCCAGGCCGCTGCCGCGCAGCGTGGCGGCCAGCCGGGCCGCGCGGCCGTGCACGCGGGCCGCGATGGCGGCCAGCCCGCCGGGACCGTGGTACACCGCGTACATCGCGGCCATCACGGCCAGCAGCACCTGGGCGGTGCAGATGTTACTGGTCGCCTTTTCCCGGCGGATGTGCTGCTCGCGGGCCTGCAGCGCCAGCCGGTAGGCGGGTCGCCCGTCCGCGTCCAGGGACACGCCGACCAGCCGGCCGGGCAGCTGCCGGCGCAGGTCGTCCCGGGTCGCGATGTATGCGGCGTGCGGGCCGCCATAGCCCATCGGCACGCCGAACCGCTGGGTGCTGCCCACCGCGATGTCGGCCCCCAGCTCGCCGGGCGGCATCAGCAGGGTCAGGGCCAGCAGGTCGGCGGCGGCCGCGGCCAGCGCGCCCCGTCCGTGCGCGGCGCCGATGACCGGGCGCAGGTCCCGGATCTCCCCGCTGGTCCCCGGGTACTGCAGCAGGATCCCGAACAGCTCGCCCTCGGGCTGGGCCGCGATCACCTCCGGGGTGATCTCGGCGACCACCAGCTCAATGCCGAGCGGCTCGGCCCGGGTGGCCAGCACGGCGAGGGTCTGCGGCAGGCAGTCCGCGTCGGCCAGGAAGATCCGGCCGCGCCGGGCCGCCCGCCGGGCCAGCGTCATGGCCTCGGCGGCCGCGGTCGCCTCATCCAGCAGGGACGCTCCCGCGACGGGCAGCCCGGTCAGGTCCTCGACGAGGGTCTGGAAGGTGAGCAGGGCCTCCAGCCGGCCCTGCGAGATCTCCGGCTGGTACGGGGTGTAGGCCGTGTACCAGGCTGGGTTCTCCAGGACGTTGCGGCGGATGACCGCCGGGGTGTGCGTGCCGTAGTAGCCCAGCCCGATCATGGACCGCGCTACGGTGTTGCGGCCGGCCAGGCGGCGCAGCTCAGCGAGCGCCTCCGCCTCGGACAGCGCCGGTGGCAGGTCCAGCGGCCTCGGGTCGCCGATGCCGGGGGGCAGGGCCGCCTGGGTCAGCTCGTCGAGCGAGGCGTGGCCGGTCATCCCGAGCATCCGTTCCTGCTCGGCGGGGGGCGACCCGATGTGACGCGATTCGAAGGCCAGTGACTCAGACGCCAGCGCTCCAGACTGCAATGACTCAGACTTCAGCGCCTCGAACGCCGGTGTTTCATACGCCCGTGCTTCATCTGTCATGGGAGCCTCCAGAGGGAGCCGCCAGGCACGCCCGTGCCTACCTGGTCCTCCCCCTCTGTCGCCGCCCGGCCGGTGGCAGCACGCCGCCGGGCGAGCGCGGCACGCCGGTTGCCGCATGAACTCCAGAGATGCCTGTCCCGTCCGGTCCTGGGTGCCTGAGAGGTTCCGGGGAGGTTGCCCCTTCGGCGCCCCGCGCTGGCTGCGCGGAGTCTCTCCCGGACGGTGTGATCAGCGGTACCGAGCTTACCCGAGCCCGGGCGGCCCGGCGGGCCAAGGCCCGCGGACCCGCCGGCCCGGGCTGCGGGCAGCCCGGCGTGCGGTCAGATCTCCTCCCAGCGGAACAGGCGGGCCGCGATCACCGTGAGCACGACAGTGAAGGCCAGCAGGATGCCGATGGCAGGCAGGGCCGACGCCGGCCCCAGTCCGCGGGCCATCACGTCCTGGGTACCGGTCACGAGATAGCGCAGCGGCAGCACGTACGAGACCTGGCGCATCCAGCCGGGCGCGAAGTCGAGCGGCACGAACGCACCGGCGAGGAAGGCCATGGGCAAGATGATCAGGTTGGCGATGGAACTGGCGGCCTGCTGGGTCCGGGCCAGCGCCCCGACCAGCAGCCCGATGGCCATGAAGGCCAGGGTGCCGCAGATCACTACCGGGATCGCCATCCACCAGGAGGCGGTCAGCCGGAGCCCGAAGTACGGGGTGGTGGCGATGGCCAGGAACACGAACAGCTGCACGATGCCGATGGCCACGCTGATCCCGATGCGCGCGGTCACCACCGCGGCGGTGCTGACCGGCGCCAGGCGGAGCCGGCGCAGCAGCTTGTCCTGCCGCCAGCCGACCAGCGTGGTAGCCGCGCCGAACGCGGCACCGGACGCGATCGCCCAGCCGAGGAGCCCGGGAGCCACGTACTGGATGGCCTTGAGGGACTTGTCCTCGACCTGATGGACAGCGAGCCGGTAGCGGGGGCCCGCCCGCTGACGGCCAGGTTGGCCTGCTGCACGACCGACGTGAACACCGCGGCCACCTCCGCGGACCTGGCCGGGTCGGCGACCGAGTCGTGCACGATCAGCTGGCCCCCGCGTTCCTGCACGGCGGCATCGTCGGTGCCCGCCCGCACCTTCTGCAGCGCACCCGCCAGGCTGCCCTCCCGGGTGATGGCCATCACCGCGGACAGCTGCCGGGGGGCCGCCGCGCGCGCCTGGTCGAGCAGGCTGACCCGCCCCACCTCCAGCACGCTGATCCGCGGCGTGCTCGGGTTCTTGTAGATGGAACCGAGCAGGACCAGGAAGAGGACCGGGATGAGGACCGAGAAGACCAGCGCCGCGCGATCCCGGACGTAGCCGAGGAACATAGCCCGGGACAAGGCGCGGAAGGACCGGAGGCGATGCCCCCGGCCGGGCCACCCCGCCGGGCCGCTCATGCCCGGTACGCCCGTCCGGTCAGCTGGAGGAAGACGTCTTCCAGGGTCGCGCCCTTGACCTCCAGCCCGGCCAGCGCCCCCCGGCCGGCCAGCGCGGTGAGCACCGGCGCGGGCCGGGTGGTCATGATGCTCAGGGTCACCCCGTCGTCATCAACCTGGCCGTCCGGGTCCGCGGCAGTCACCAGGGCCCGCGCGTCGGCCAGGGGCAGCTGACCCGATTCCGCGGCGATGCGCACCTCCTGCCCGGCCGAGCGGATCAGCGCGGCGGGCGGGCCGATCCGCAGGATGCTGCCGTGATCCATGATCGCGACTCGCTGGCAGAGCGTTTCCGCCTCGTCCATGTGGTGCGTGGTGAGCACCACGGTCCGGCCCTCGGCGCTGGCGGCCCGCAGCAGGTCCCACAGATTGCGCCGGGCCTGCGGGTCCAGCGCCCCGGTGGGCTCGTCGAGGAACACGATTTCCGGGTCGTGGACCAGGGCACAGGCGATGGGCAGCCGCTGGGCCTGGCCGCCGGAGAGTTTTTCGGTGCGGGTGCCCGCCATGTCGCTGAGGCCGACGACTTCCAGCATGTCGTCGGCCCGGGCCGCCGGCACCTGGTACAGGGCCGCGAACGTGCGCAGCTGCTCGCGGGCGGTGAGCCGCTCGAAGAACGCCGACGCCTGGAGCTGGACTCCGATCCTGGGCAGCAGCGCCGGGTTACGCGGCCACGGTGCCTGGCCAAGCAGGCTGACCTGGCCGCCGTCCAGCTGGCGGAGTCCCTCGATGATCTCCAGCGTGGTGGTCTTGCCCGCGCCGTTCGGCCCGAGGATGCCGAAGAACTCGCCCTGGCGGACATCGAAGGTCACCCGTCGACCGCCCGCAGCACGCCATAGGCCTTACGCAGGTCCCGGACCGAGATCGCCACTGGCACGGGCAAATCTACCCCCGCCCGGCGGGGCCGGCCGGTGGGGTCAGCCGGTCCGGCGGGCCCGCCGCCGGGACAGCTCGTCCGCGTGCCGGCTGTCCCCGGCGGTCTCCGCCGTGCCGTCCGCAGGCTCCTCCGCCTGCTCGGCAGGCAGTTCGGCCAGGGTCCCGTCGACTTCCTGCCAGATCCGGCCGAGGGCGATACCGAACACGCCCTGCCCGCCCTGCAGGAGGTCCACCACCTCGTCAGAGGAGGTGCACTCGTACACGGACACGCCGTCGCTCATCAGGGTGACCTTGGCCAGGTCGTCGGTACCGCGGTTGTGCAGGTGGGCCACGGCGGCCCGGATCTGCTGGAGCGAGATCCCGGTGTCCAGCAGCCGCTTGACCACCTTGAGCACGAGAATGTCCCGGAAGCTGTACAACCGCGCCGAGCCTGACCCCTGGGCGGCCCGCACGCTGGGCTCGACCAGCCCGGTCCGGGCCCAGTAATCGAGCTGGCGGTAGGTGATCCCGGCGGCAGAGCACGCGGTGGGACCGCGGTAGCCGATTCCCTCCGGCCGGGCGGCGACGTCGTCGCCGAACAGCAGTCCCTGCTGCCCAGCCTGCTGGATCGCCGCACCGCGGACTCCCGGTGAATCACTGTTACCTTTGGTTACCGCCACGCCTGCCTCCACCCGGGAGATCGCCACCCTGGGTACTCGTCTCGCACGGTAGGCCGCGAGCGCGGGGTGCGTCAACGATCGCCGGCGGCGCGTCGCCGCCGGGCTCGGCCAGGGCCGCCTCCCGGGCCGTCATGCGCCTGCCTCCCCGGCGTCCTGGGGCCGTCATGTCGCGCGGCCGAAGTCCTCCGGGGTGATCGTGTCGAGGAACTCACGAAACTTCTCGACCTCGTCTTCCTGCTCGTCCGGGATGGCCACGCCCGCCTCGTCGAGGACTTCCTCGCTGGCGTAGATGGCCGCGCCGGTGCGCAGCGCGAGGGCGATGGAATCCGACGGCCTGGCGCTGACTTCCTTCCCGTTCGAGAAGATCAGGTCCGCGAAGAAGATGCCGTCCCGCAGCGCCGTGATGTTCACCGTCTGCAGCTGGACCTCGAGCGCCTCCAGCACGTCCCGGAACAGGTCGTGAGTGAGCGGGCGCGCCGGCACCATGCCCTGCTGGGCGAAAGCGATCGCGGTTGCCTCGACCGGCCCGATCCAGATTGGCAGGTATCGGTCTCCCTGCGTCTCCTTCAGCAGGACGATGGGCTGGTTCGTGGGCATCTCGACCCGGACGCCGACGACCTCCATCTTCCTCACGGCGGCTCCGTCCTCACACGCGCCTGACGCGCTGGCTCATGCATGGGCCCTGCGGTGGGCACTCCCTTGCCAACGTACACCCGTGCTGCAGGAAAGCGCTGTGGCAGCCGGCCTGGGCGGCCCGGTGGCAGGCGGCTCGAATCGGGGTCGCGCCGGGCCTGCTCACCCCCCGGACCTGGCCCGCTCATGCCCGGACCCGACTCCCGCCGGGCCCGCTGACATCCCGGACCCAATTGCGGCCGGGCCCGCTCACGCCGCGGACCTGGCCCGCCCGTACCTGGGCCCGGCGGCCGCCGGGCCCAGCTCACGCGCCGGACCTGGCCGCGGCCGGCCCGGCGAATCCTGCTTCGTCATACCCCGCACCCCCCAGCCTGACTTCGGTCTGGGCGGCCTCAGCGGACTCACTGGCCCAGGCCGTCCGGGCTGCCTCGGCCAGCCCGTCCGTCTGCAGGCCGGCGTCGGCCAGGGCGCTGCCCATCAGGGACGCGTGCAGCTGGAGCGACAGGGCCGCGATTTCCTGGGCGGTCTGCCCGGCCCGCTCCCGCGAGCCCGGCGCTGCGCTGCCGCAGCGTGGGGGCCACCACCTGCTCGATCAGGGAGGTCTCGCGCTCCACCGCGGCCCGGACGGCGCGCAGGTGCCGGGCCTGGACCCCGTACCGGCCGAGCGCCACGATGATCCGGGCGGCGTCCAGGGCCTCCGGCCCGTACTGCCGTCCCGAGGGCCGGACCAGGCCGAAGTCTTCCAGTTCGGCCAGGAAGCCCTCGTCGATCCCGGCCGCCTCGAGCAGTTCCCGGCGGCTCAGCGGCGCGGCGCCCGCGCCGGTGCGCCGGGCCCTCGGGATCCTCCTCCGGGCCATCCTCGGCAGCAGCCAGCCGGTCCTTGATCACCCGCAGCGGGAGGTACTCGTCGCGCTGGGCGGTCAGGATGTACCGCAGCCGGTCCACGTCGGCCGGGCTGAACCGCCGGTACCGGGACGGCGAGCGGGCGGGCTGGATGAGACCCTCGGACTCCAGGAACCGGATCTTGGACACGCTGACATCGGGGAACTCGCCCCGAAGCTGGGCAAGCACCTCACCGATGCCGAAAGAAGCCCGGGCAGGCTGAGCGTTCATGCCCCTACCTGGGCGCCCCCGCCGCCGCGCTCGTACTGGGGCCGCCGCCCGGTCAGGAACACCAGCCGGAACTTGCCGATCTGGACCTCGTCGCCGCCGGTCAGCGGCGCCTCCTCGATCCGCTCCTGGTTGACGTAGGTGCCGTTGAGGCTGCCGACGTCGCGCACGGTGAAACGGTCGCCATGGCGGTAGAACTCGGCGTGCCGGCGCGAGACCGTGACGTCGTCGAGGAAGATGTCGCTGTCCCGGTGCCGCCCGGCCGTGGTGATGTCGTGGTCGAGGAGGAACCGGCTGCCCGCGTTCGGGCCCCGCCTGACTACGAGCAATGCGGTACCCGGGGGCAGCGAATCCTCCGGGGCGGCCTGGTCGGTGTACTCGTCGTAATCGGCCTCGGCCAGGTCACCGCCGAGCGAGATGGTCGATGTGGTTTCGCCGGGGCGCTCGGTCCCCCCTCGCGCCAGCATCGTCCCGCAATGCAGGCAAAAACGCGCGTCGTCAGGATTGGCCTGACCGCAGCGTGTGCAGTAGATGCTCGGCATGTCGTGGCCCAGCCTCTCCTCTGCTGGCCATGGGCTCGGGGCGGGGATCGCGTCGGACCTGGCCCGTTCCCGGTGCTCGGACGGTGCGTGCTCGGATCTAGCGTGCTCGCCGGACGCAGTCCACGCTACCTGGGCCGCGCCCGGCCGGTCCATGCGCCACGCGCGTCGCCCCCCGAGCGTGAATCGTGCCCACCACCCCTGGCGCCGTCCCTGACCTGGGGAGGGCCGCCCGGGGGACGAGTCCGCCCCGCCGGGCGAGCCCGGGCCGCTTTCGCGGCGCCTCCGCCACATCCTGGCCGCACCTCCGACGCACGACTCGTGCACGCTCCGATGAGGTGGATTGTCTCATGGGTGGCGATGCCCTCGCTGGACACTGAGCTGGCCAGCTTAACGCCATGACCGGTCGGTGACCGGCTAATTGCCAGATCCTTCCGCGGCGGCCGTCCAGGGCCCGCTCGGTGGCCCGGAGCGCTCCGCTACGGCAGCCCGCAGCGCTCCGCTACAGCAGCCCGCTCAGCGGCCCGGGCGCTCCGCGACGGCGGCCCACTCGTCCAGCAGGGCCTGGGCGGTGTCGGCGTCGGCGCTTTCTGCCCACAGGTGGGTGACCGCGTCCGCGGGGTCGGGCAGCACCAGGACCCAGCCGCCGTCCGGTTCCACGATCCGCACCCCGTCGGTGGTGTCCACGATCCGGTCGCCGGCCGCCTCGACGACAGTGCGCATCACACTGCCCTTGGCCGCCCACGGCGTGGGCATGGAGCGGCGGAGCAGGTGCGCCGTGGGAATCCGGGCGTCGATCTGGCTGAGCGACAGGCGGGTCCGGGCGACCAGGCCGAGCAGCCGGGCGAACGCCGCGATGCCGTCCAGGGTCCGGCTGAACTCCGGCACCACATACCCGCCGCGGCCATCGCCGCCGAAGATGACGTCGTCGCCCGCGGTGGCCTCGGTGAGACCGTGCAGCGAGGTGGGCGTCCAGTCCACGTGCACGCCGTGGAACCGGCAGACCTGCTCGGCCACCCGGGTGGTGGTCACCGGCAGCGCGACCCGGCCGGAGCGCCGCTCGGCCGCGATGAGGTCCAGCGCGACCAGCAGCGTCCGGTCGTCGCTGATCATCGCACCCTTGTCGTCCACCAGCATGATCCGCTCGCCGACCTGGTCGAACCGCACCCCGAAGGCGGCGCGGGACGAGGCGACCAGCTCAGACAGCCGCTGCATGCCCGCACGGACCTGGGCCAGGCTCTGCGTGGGGGTGGCCTCGTCGAGCCGGTTGTTGACGGTGAGCGCCTCCACGCCGAGCCGGCCGAGCAGGCTGGGCAGCACCAGCGACACCGTGCCGCCGGCGCAGTCGACGACGACCTTCAGCCCCGCCTCGCGGACGCCGGTGAGGTTGACGCTGCGGGCCAGTTCCTGCGTGTAGGACTCGACCACCCGGGACGGGTAGGTGAGCTCGGCGATCTCGCCGGGGAAGGCCCGCCGGTACTCCTGGCGCGAGAAGACCCGTTCCAGCTTGCGCGCGGCCGCCTGGGACAGTTCGGCGCCCCGCTCGTCCAGGAACACGATGTCGATCGACTGCGGGTCCCCGGAGGTGGTGCGCAGCGCGACGCCCCCGCTGCACACGCTCCGCGCGGTCTGGAACCGGGCCACCGGCAGCGGCTGCGCCTCCAGGTCCACCACGTTGATCGCGCTGGCGTTCAGCGCGCACTGCACGGCCCGCTTGAGCGCCCGTGCGGCGCGGGACACGTCCCGCGACGTGGTGACCATGGACCCCTTCTTCAGCGTGGTCGCGTAGGCGCTGGTCAGCCGCACGCACAGCTCGGGCGTGATCTCGACGTTGACCAGGCCGGACACACCGCGCGGGCCGAACAGGGTGCGCTGGCCGCGGGATTCCCAGATGACGCTGGTGTTCACCACCGCGCCCGCCTCAATGGTCTTGAACGGGTAGACCTTGACGCCCGCGGAGAGGTAGGCCTCCGGCTCGATCACGCACTCATCGCCGACCACCGCGCCTTCCTCGATCCGCGCGGACGGCATCACGTCGGTGTTCTTGCCGATGACGCAGCCGCGCAGGGTGACGCCCTGGCCCACGTACACGTTGTTGTGCACGACGGCGCGGTGCAGGAACGCGCCCTCCTTGACCACCACGTTGCTGCCCAGCACGGTGAACTCGCGCAGTTCCGCGCCCGCCTCGACCTTGGCGTAGTCCCCGATGCAGATTGGCCCGGACAGCAGGGCGTCCGGGTCGACCTCGGCACCCTCGGCCACCCAGACCCCAGGCGACACCTCGAACCCGTCGATCTCGGCTTCCACCCGGCCGGACAGCACGTCGGCCTGGGCCTTGAGGTAGCTCTCGTGCGTGCCGACGTCTTCCCAGTAACCGTCGGCGATCCACCCGAACAGGGGCGCCCCCCGCTTGAGCAGGGCAGGGAACACGTCACCGGACCAGTCCACGGACTCGCCGGGAGCTACCTCGGCGAGCACCTCGGGCTCCATCACGTAGATCCCGGTGTTGACCGTGTCCGAGAACACCTGCCCCCAGGTCGGCTTCTCCAGGAACCGCTGGATCCGGCCGTCCTCGCCCACGATGATGATGCCGAACTCCAGCGGGTTGGGCACCCGGGTAAGCCCCACGGTGACCAGGGCACCGTTTTCCTTGTGCGCGCGGACCATGGCGGTCAGGTCGATGTCGGTCAGCGCGTCCCCCGAGATCACCAGGAACGGCTCGTCGCGCAGCGCGTCCTCGGCGTTCTTCACGCTGCCCGCCGTGCCGAGCGGGGCCTCCTCCGTCGCGTACTGGAGGCTCATTCCGACGTCCTCGCCGTCGCCGAAGTAGTTGCGCACCAGCGAGGCCAGGAACTGGACGGTGACCACCGTCTCATCGAATCCGTGCCGCTTCAGCAGCCGCAGCACGTGTTCCATGATCGGCTTGTTGCACACGGGCAGCAGCGGCTTGGGCTGGTTCGCGGTCATCGGGCGCAGTCGCGTGCCCTCTCCGCCGGCCATCACGACGGCCTTCACCGGTGGCGGGCCTCCTTTACCATCGTCCGGGCCAGCTTCCCTTTCTCCCCGCGCCCGGGCCGGCCTGCGGATCGGCGGGGTCCTTCCATCATGACGGGCGGCTCGCAGCCGGCCAACGCCACTATCTGCTTAGCCATCCGGTTGTCCCGGTTCGGCCACCTCGCCGTCTGGATCAGGTCCACCCGGGCCGGAGGTGAGCCGCCAGACCTGCACCAGGTACACCCCGGCCGCGGCCCAGTACAGCGCGGTACCCCAGGCCACGAAGGCCCAGCCGACCACCTTGGCCACCAGCGCGGCGTCCCCGGAGTACGCGCCCAGCAAGAGCAGCGGGAACGCGTAGAACAGGCACAACGTGGCGGCCTTGCCCACGAAACTGACCTGGAGCGGCTCCCAGCCGCGGGCCCGCAGCCGGAGCAGGGCGACGGCGAGGACCAGTTCCCGGCCGACCAGCACGCCCACCAGCCACCACGGGATGATGCCCCGGATGGCCAGCCCGATGAGCATGACGCCGATGTAAAGCCGGTCCGCGGTGGGGTCGAGCACCTGCCCGAGCCGGCTCTCCTGGTGCAGGGCCCGGGCCAGCTTCCCGTCCAGCCAGTCCGACGCGGCCGCGGCGAACAGCAGGACGACGGCCCAGCCGTCCGCGTGCGGGCCGAGCACCAGCCACAGGAACACCGGGACGCCTAGCAGCCGCGCGATGCTGAGCGCGTTCGGGATGGTCCAGATCCGGTCCGGCAGCCGGCCCGGATCCGGCTCGCGGGCCGGGACGCCAGCCTTCAGGGCGGGCGTGGCCGCGTCGGTGACGTCAGGGCCGGGCCGCTCCCCTTCCGCCGCAGCGTCCGGTGCGCTGCTGTTTCCGACCACGCCGCGGGCCCCCTTGTTCGTGGTGCACACCCGTGGCCGACCCTACCCGGCGCCGCCCGTGCGGCTCGCCGCCAGGCTGGCCGCCTTGGCCGTCAGGTAGTGCTGCTCGCGCAGGTTCGCGGTACCCGCGGCGGCGGCCCGGAACTCGGCGGCGGCCGCGGGGCGGTCGCCGTCCATCTCGAGCAGGTGGCCGCGCACGGCGTGGAAGCGGTGATGGCCGCCGAGCCGGCCGCGGACCCCGTCCAGCAGGGCCAGGCCGGCCGCCGGGCCAGCCACCATGGCCTGGGCCACCGCCCGGTTGAGGCTCACCATCGGGTTGGCCGTCATCCGTTCCAGCGCCTCATAGAGGGCCTGGATCTGGGCCCAGTCCGTCCCGGCGTGGCTGGGCGCCTGGTCGTGCACCGCGCTGATCGCGGCCTGCAGCTGGTACTCCCCCGGCTGGCCCTGCCGCAGCGAACCGGTGATCAGCGCTGTCCCCTCGGTGATGAGCGCCCGGTCCCACCGGCCCCGTTCCTGTTCGGCCAGCGGGATCAGCTCGCCGCCGGGGCCGGTCCGGGCGGGCCGCCGGGCGTCGGTGAGCAGCATCAGCGCCAGCAGGCCGGTCACCTCCGGGTCGGCGGGCAGGCTGGCGTGCAGCCCCCGGGCCAGCCGGATGGCCTCGCCGGACAGGTCGCTGCGGGCCAGGTCGGAGCCGCCGCTGCTCGCGTACCCCTCGTTGAACAGCAGGTACAGGACGTGCAACACGGGCCGGAGCCGCGTGGCCCGCTGGTCCGGCGGCGGCAGCGTGAACGGCTCGCCGGAGGCTTTCAGGGTGGCTTTGGCCCGGCTGATCCGCTGGGCCATGGTCGGCTCCGGCACCAGGAACGCGGCGGCGATCTCCCGGGTGGTCAGTCCGCCCACCGCGCGCAGCGTGAGCGGGATGGCTGAGCCCGGGGTGAGCGACGGGTGGCAGCACATGAACATGAGGATCAGCGTGTCGTCCCGGGCGGCGTCATCCTGGCCCGGCACCGGGCCGGCCGGGGCCGTCAGTGACCATGAGGCGGCCAGCACCTCCCGGCGGCGCCGGGCCTCCTCGCTGCGGTATTCGTCGGTCAGCCGGCGCGCGGCCACCCGGATCAGCCAGCCGAGCGGATTGTCCGGCGTCCCGTCCGCGGGCCACCGGGTGGCCGCGGCCAGCAGCGCCTCCTGGACCGCGTCCTCGGCGGCGGCGAAGTCCCCGGACCGGCGTGCCAGAGCCCCGAGGGCCCGCGGCGCCAGCTCGCGCAGCAGGCCCTCGGTGGCGGTGGCGCCGGTGGTCATGACCCTGGTCAGAGCTCCGGGTCGGGCGCGCTGAGCACCTGCCGGACCTCGATGGGCTGGCGGATCGGCGCCCCGCCCGGGCCCGGCGCGGCCGAGGCCCGCGCGGCGATCTCTATGGCCCGTGCGGCCGTATCCACGTCTACCAGCCGGTACCCGGCCAGCAGCTCCTTGGACTCGGGGAACGGCCCGTCGGTGATCACTGGCGCACCCGTCCCGTCCGCCACGACTCGCTGGGCCTGCTCGGGGCCGGCCAGCCCCTGGGCGTCCACCAGCTCGCCCAGCTCGAGGAGCTCACGGTTGAGTACCTGCTGGAACTCGATGTGCGCCTTGATGTCCGCGGGTGACCACTCCGTCATCGGCGGGCAGTCCGACTCCACGGGCCCATAGTTCTGCAACAGCATGAATCGCATCGGTTCATCCTCCCTGGTCAGACGGCGCCACGGTAGCGCCTTCAGCCAGGTGTCGGGGCTGGCACCGGATTCTCGACCGGGTCCCGACGGCCCGGCCCGATAGCTGGCGCCGCAGGGAGTGAGCCTGCCGAGACGGGGTAGTGGGGCCCCAACTGCACATGCCCGATGGAACAGAGGAGCAGCTCATGCTCACACTGACCGACAGTGCCGTGACGGCCATCCGTAACCTCACCTCGCAGCCGGAACTGCCCGATGACACCGGCCTGCGCATCATGTCGCAGGACGAGGGCGGGCCGGCCTTCCAGGTCACACTGGCGGACAGCCCGATCCAGGGGGATCAGGTAATCGAGACCGAGGGAGCCCGCGTCTTCCTGGAGCCCGGTGCCGCGATGGCGCTGGACGACAAGGCGCTGGACGCGCAGGTGGACGAGGAAGGAACGGTCGCCTTCACCCTCGCCGAGCAGGCGGTCTAAGCATCCCGCGGTAGGGGCCCAGGCAGGCTCCGCCGCCTTGAAGGCCAGCCCGCGGGCCCGCGGTTATGCCGGGCCCGCGGGCTGGTCTGCTTTCGGGGCGTTCCCGCCCCGCGGCGCCCGGTGCTCGCGCCGCGCCGGGCTGCTGGCCCTGTACGTTCTTAGATTCCCGGCCAAGGCCCTTATCCGGGTATCACACGTGGCCATTGATGCGTCACGCCACGTGACTTGGGTGATTTGGGTGACCGTACCTCAGTACTGGCCCGGTGGTGCTGGCCCATGGCGCCGGCGCGGTCAGGCCGCCCGCCAGAGGGTGGCGATGCCCTGCCCGACCCCGATGCACATGGCGGCCGCGCCCCGGGACCCGCCGCGGCGCCGGAGCTCGTGCAGCAGCGTCGTGGTAATCCGGGCGCCCGAGCAGCCCAGCGGGTGCCCGATGGCGATCGCGCCGCCGTTCACGTTGACCCGCTCCGGGTCCAGCTTGAGCTCGTCGGCGACGGCCACGGCCTGGGCCGCGAACGCCTCATTGAGCTCGATCAGGTCCAGGCTGCCTACGTCCCAGCCGGCCCGGCCGAGGACCTTGCCCATGGCCGGGACCGGCCCGATGCCCATGTAGTCGGGGTGGACCCCGGCCGCCGCGGTGCCCTCGTACCGGGCCAGCGGGGTCACTCCGCCGGCCAGTACCCGCTCCGAGACCAGCAGCACACCCGCCGCGCCATCGTTCAGCGGTGAGGAGTTGCCGCCGGTCACGGTGCCGTCCTTGCGGAACGCGGGCCGCCTGGCCGTAAGGTCCTCCAGGGTCAGCCCGGGCCGGATGCCCTCATCCTGGCTGACCGCCCCGGACTGGGTCGGCACCGGCACGATCTCCTCGCCGAACCGGCCCGCGTCCCGGGCCTGCCCGGCCCGCTGGTGGCTGCGCAGCGCGAACTCGTCCTGGCGTTCCCGGCTCACCCCGTACCGCTCGGCCACGTTCTCCGCCGTCTCCCCCAGGGTGATCGGCGGGTACAGCTCCTGCATCAGCGGGCTGACCAGACGCCAGCCGAGCCGCGTGTCGGCCATCCCCGCCTCGCGGGGGAACGGCTCGCTGGCCCGGGGTAGCACGAACGGTGCCCTGGTCATCGACTCGGCCCCGCCGGCCAGCATGATGTCGGCCTCCCCCGCCGCGATCGCCCGCGCCGCGCTGGCGATGGCTTCCATGCCGGAGCCGCAGAGCCGGTTGACGGTCGCGCCAGGCACCTCGACGGGGAGGCCGGCCAGCAGCACGCCCATCCGGGCCACGTTCCGGTTGTCCTCGCCTGCCTGGTTGGCCGCGCCCCAGTACACGTCGTCGATCCGGGCCGGGTCGAGCCACTCGTTACGGGCCAGCAGGGCCTTGATCACCTCGGCGGTCAGGTGGTCGGGCCGGACTGACGCCAGCGCGCCCTTGATCTTGCCTACCGGGGTCCGGCACGCGTCTACCGCGAACACTGCCGTCATGTCTGCCACCCTGTCCTCTGCCCGGCCGCCTGCGCCCGGCGCTCTGTGCCCGGCCGTCTGGCTCTGCCCATATCTGAGGGCCTCTCCGGAGATTACCCGGGCAGCGCACAGCTATCCGTATCGCGCACTCACCGGCCGCGGATACCGCCGGTCAGCGCCTGATCTCCACGAGCAGAACCCGGCGGTTGATCAGCCCTGACGTGGTCGCGGCCGTCATCGCCGCGGCCAGCCGGCACAGGCCACCGACGCTGGTGCGCATCGATCGCCGGCCGGGCAGCGCCCCACAGCTTCAGGATCGGGTCACGGTTGAAGGAGATGGCCACGACGGCCAGGCCCAGCCAGGCACCCGCCGCAGCGGCGAAGGACGTGCCGAAATCGTGCCATTGGGCGGGGTCATAAGCCGCCGCCACCTCAATCCTCCCGTCATTGACGTCCGGGCCTGGCCGGACGGACGCCACCCTGGCCGGACCGGCGCGGCGCCGTCCGCCGAATGGGGACGGCCAGGATCAGGCGGGACGGAAGGGGACTGGTGGCGCAGGCTCAGCGGACCGGGGCACCCCGGCTGACCGGGCGCGCCGCGGGGGCCCATGGCGCCTGGACACTGAGCCGGATAGCCGGGGCATTCCCGGCCAGTGCCAGCGCGGCCTGGTAGCCAGCGGGCGCCGGAAGCGAGATCAGCGAGCAGCCGTGCACGGGGGTGGCGGGGATCAGCTGATCCGGGCCGCCCGGCTCGGCCAGGCCGGACGGGGCTCCGGGCCGCCCGAGGACCGGGAACTCGCCGACCTCGTGGCCGATGCCCTCCCCGGTGCATTTGAGCACCGCCTCGGACCTGACCCACCACCGGATGACCAGCTCGTGCCGCCCGGCCTCGCTGAGCGACCGGCCCCACTCCGCGTCGGCTGCGTTCATGTCCGCGGACATCGAGCACACGCAGCTGGCCGGCTGCTGCTCCACATCTACGCCTACCTGCTGGGCGGCCACGGCGATCAGCACCGCGTCGCCGCTGTGCGCGAGGGAGAAGTGAAGGTTGTAACGCCGCTCGAGGGCCGGGCGGCCGGTCGGCTTCCGGCACCGGGGGCACGGCTCACGGTGGAAGAGCAGGCTGGACGGCGGGATGTCCAGGTAACCGGACAGGACCCGGCGCAGCATCACGTGCGCGGCGGTGTACCGGCGCCGGTCAGCGCGGAACGCGAACGCCGCGGCCCGCTTGTGCTCCTCCAGGCTGAGCTCGGCCAGCTCGGCGCGGCCCACGTTGACCGAGGTGATGTCGAGCCACCACACGTCCGCACTGCCCGCGGACGGAACCGTGAGCATCAGCCGCTCCCGCCACGAAGGTCACGGCGGGCCGCCGGATTCCATTTCCCCATGGTGATGTCTGCCGCCTCGAATCCGAATACCCCGCGCGGACAAGATTCCTGGCGTGAACCATACCGCGAAGGGCACCGACCACGTGATCTTCCCCAACTGCGCATTAGTGCTATTTCGCCGGGGCGGCCGGAGAAGGCGCGGCCGGGGGCCGCGGCAGAGCGGTGCGGCCGGCCGGGACGGTCAGGCCGGGACCGACAGGGACAGCGCGAACCGGTCCTGCTCGTCGGCCCACCAGGACCGCATCGCGAACCCCGCGGCGGCGAGTTCCGCCGCGGCTCCGTCCCGCCGGAACTTGGCCGACACCTCAGTGCGCAGCTGCTCGCCCGCCGCGAACCGCACGGTCAGCCCGATGCCGGGCAGGTGCACCGCCTGGTCCTCGGCAGAGCGCAGCCGCATCTCGATCCATTCGGCCTGCGGGTCCCAGACGGCCATGTGGTCGAACGCGTCCGGGTCGAAGTCCGCGCCCAGCTCGGCATTGAGCACGGCCAGCACGTTCTTGTTGAATGCGGCGGTCACCCCGGCGGCGTCGTCGTAGGCGGCCAGCAGCACCGCGGGGTCCTTGACCAGGTCGGTGCCGAGCAGCAGGGTGTCACCCTCGCGCAGGCCCGCCCGCAGCCGGGCCAGGAACGCGGCCCGCTCCGGCGGGAGCAGGTTGCCAATAGTGCTGCCCAGGAAGGCGACCAGGCGTGGCCCGTCGGGGGCGGGCAGGCCCAGCCGGGCCTCAAAGTCCGAGACCACCGCGTCCACAGTGAGTCCCGGGTAGCTGGCCAGGACACGATGCGCGGCGCCGACGAGCGCGCTCTCGCTCACGTCCACGGGCACGTAGCTGCGCAGGGAGCCGGCGTCACGCAGCGCGTCGAGCAGCAGCCGGGTCTTCTCCGACGAGCCGGAACCCAGCTCGACCAGGGCGCTGGCGCGACTCGCCGCCGCGATCGCGGGAGCAGCGGCGGCCAGGATGGACCGTTCGGTCCGGGTCGGGTAGTACTCCGGCAGCAGGGTGATCTTCTCGAAGAGCTCGCTGCCCCGCTCGTCATAGAACCACTTGGGCGGGAGAGTCTTCGGCTCCGCGGTGAGGCCCGCCTCAGCGTCCGCACGCAGCGCGGCGGCCAGGAATCCGTCTGGCAGGCACCTCTCGACATGCAACTGGTTCATGGTCCCGTCCCTTTCCCCTGGCCCGTCGTTGGCCAGTTCCGTCGTTGGCTTGGGTACGCGGGTGTCAGCCGGTGTGCGGGTATCAGTCAGCGGGCTTGAGCGGGCCGGCGTCCACCACGCCGGGCCGGGCGACCAGCACCGTGCGGTCCGGCACGGTCTGCCAGCCCGGCTCGTCATCGAAGGGTTCGGAGGCCACCACGACCTGGCCTGGCCTGCTGCGGTAGCACAGCGTGTCGCCGACGGCCGTGGCGGCGATCGTCGTCCCGTCGGTGAGCAGGAAGTTAAACCGGCCGGTGATCCCGGCCGCGTCGAGGTCGCCGACTGTGCTGGCCAGGGCGTCGGCGGGGCTCTCCCCATCCCGCAGCCGCCGGTGCACGAGCGCCCAGGCCAGGGCGGAGTCGGTGCGCGCCTCCAGGGCGAGCAGGTCCGTGGCGGGCAGGGTGGCGGCCAGCCCGGCGGTTGAGCCGGGCCAGCCGTCGAGCCTGCCGTTGTGGCTGAACAGCCACGGTCCGGCGGCGTAGGGTGCGGCGGCGGCCTCGCCCTGGGCGGTGCCGTCCGTGGCGGAGCGGACCGCGGCCAGGAGGGCCCGGGTCCTGATCACCCGGGCCAGGTCGGCGAAGGACGCATCGCCCCACATAGGCACCGCGCGCCGGTAACGGGCGGGGACAGGATCACCATCGGCGTACCAGCCCATCCCGAACCCGTCCGCGTTGACCGTCCCGTGTCTCTGCTGGCGTGGCGCCCACGCCTGGCGGAGCAGGCCGTATGGCGGGTCGGTGAGCACCGACCGCAGGCTGGCCTGCGGCCCCAGGTAGGCCAGATGGCGGCACATCCGGGGCGTCACTCCCCGCCTGGATGACCGCGGCGGCCCGGCGCCGTCGCGGGATCCGCGTCCCGGGCGGTCCGGAAGCCGGCGAAGATCTGGCGCCGGACCGGGTAGTCCCAGTTCCGGAACGTGCCGCGGCAGGCCACCGGCCCCACGGCGAATGAGCCGCCGCGCATCACCTTGTACTCGGGGCCGAAGAAGACGTCTGAGTACTCGCGGTACGGCCATGCGCGGAAGCCGGGGTAGGGCAGGAAGTCGCTGCTGGTCCACTCCCATACGTCCCCGATCAGCTGCCGCGCGCCGCTCGGGGCGGCACCCGCGGGGTAGCTGCCCGCGGGGGCCGGCTGGAGGTACTGCTGGCCGAGGTTGGCACGGTCGGCGGACGGGTCCTCGTCGCCCCACGGGAAGCGGCGGGACCGCCCGGTGGCCGGGTCGAACCGGGCCGCCTTCTCCCACTCCGTCTCGGTGGGGAGGCGGCGCCCGGCCCAGCGGGCGTAGGCATCCGCCTCGTACCAGGACACGTGCAGCACCGGCTCGGCCGGGGGGACGGGCTCGGTGATCCCGAACCGGTCGCGGATCCAGACCGCCCCGTCGCGGCGCCAGTAGTGCGGCGCGGCCAGGCCGGCCCGCTGCCGGTGCGCCCAGCCTTCTGCTGTCCACCAGCGCGGCTGGCCGTACCCGCCGTCGGCGAGGAACTCCTGGTAGGCGGCGTTGGTGACCGGCGTGGTGTCGAGGTAGAAGGACGGCACCTCGACCTGGTGCGCGGGCCGCTCGTTGTCCAGGGCCCACGGCTCGGTGGAGGTGCCCATGGTGAACGGGCAGGCCGCCACGAGTACCTCGGGCGCCAGGTTCAGGGCGTCCGCCGGCGGCGGCCCGGGCGGCGCAGCGGTGAGCGCCGCCGCACCCCGGCGCAGCTGATGGGTGATCAGCATGGTCTCGTCGTGCTGCTGCTCGTGCTGGGCCACCATGCCGTACGCGAACCCGTCGGTGACCAGCGGAGCCCCGGCGAACTTGGCCGACTCCAGCAGGTCCATCACCCGGCCGCGGACCTCACGGGCGTACGCGCGCGCCTCGGCGGGCGGCAGCAGCGGCAGCGTGGGGCGCTCAGCCCGCGGGTGCTCGAAGGCGTCGTAGAGCGGGTCGATCTCCGGGCGCATCGGCTCCCGGCCGCCCACGTTGCGCAGCAGCCACAGTTCTTCCTGGTTGGCGATGTGGGCCAGGTCCCAGACCAGCGGCGACATCAGCGGCGAATGCTGGCGCACCAGGTCGGTGTCGTCCACGGACTCGGTGAGCAGCCGCGTGCGCTCCCGGGCCGTGAGCAGGTTCCCGGCGATCAGTTCCCGCAGTTCGCTCACTTTGCCGCCAGCCACCGGGCCGCCAGCCACCGGGGCGCCGTCCTGCGGGCGCGGGGCGGGCGTGGCAGGGGTGGGGGTCATGGGGATTCCTCCAGACATGCGTCGGGGTCGCGGGGGTCGTGCGGGAAGCTGAGCGCGGCGCGGGCCTCGTCCAGCCGGTCGTCCGCGGGGCAGCGGCCGCGCAGCACGTATCGGTCGGCGAACTCAGCGACCGCGTTCCGGATCGCGCCCGGGGCGCCGAGACGCCCCAGCGCCGCGTCGGCCGCGGCGAAGCATTCCCGGCTGGCCGTGGCCAGCTGCGGGTCGTCCTGGCCGAAGCGGGCCGCGCGCAGCAGCAGGTCGCCGGGGCGGCCCTCCTTCTGCAGCGGCTCCACCGCGGCCATCGCCGCCTGCGCCGCGACCGGGTCGTCGACCAGCGCGGAGACCAACGCGGTCGGCACGATCCAGCCGTCGCCCGGCTGGGCGTCGATCACCCGGAGCTCCAGGTGCCCGCGCGGCCGGACCGGCGGGAACAGGGTGGACATGTGATATGTGAGGTCGTCGGCCGTGGGCCGGGACCCGAACGCGCCGCGCACCCAGTCGCGGAACGTGAGGCCGGATGGCGCGGTCCAGCGGCGGGAGCCGGGATCACGCAGCAGCATGACCTGGGCGTCGAGCACGTAGCTCACCCAGGCCTCCCGGGGATCGGTGTCTTCGGGCCAGGCCGTGCCGCGGTCCGCCGCGCCCGGTTCGACCTCCTCCGGGGCCCGGGTCCGGCTGGGATCGAGCCGGGACCACACCGCCTGCCGGGTTGACTTCCAGCCGGACACGCGGCCGTCCTGGAACGGGGAGTTGGCGAACGACGCCACGAGTACCGGGCCGAGTCCGTGCAGCAGGTGCCAGCGCCACCGGAATCCGGCAGGCCCGCCCTGCTCCTGCCCGGCGTCCACGCATACCTGGACGGAGGCGGTGCTGCACATCATGACCCGGCCCCAGGGACCACTGCGGTCGAAGAACTCTTCCATGGCCGCGTAACGCGGCAGGTCCAGGACGCGGCGCGGGGGTCTGAGAGGATCGAGGCCATGTCCGGCGAGGCTCAGCCCCGCGGGGGTGATGGCCTGGCGGACGGCCGCGAGGTCGCTGCGAGCCGCGGCGACGCAGCCACCCAGGCCGGATGCGGGCGCGGAGCTTAGCTCGACCTGGCCCCCGGGCTCGGTAGTCAGCCGGCCCCGGCCGGGGAGCGCTCCGGGCTCATCCAGGCGGGCGAGGGCTGCGGCCACTCGCCGCTGGTCCACGGGCAGAGCAGGGTCGCGGCCGTCACAGACCAGCCATTCCAGCTCTACCCCGACCTGCCCGGGCGGGCCGGTCTTGAAGGCGATCCCGTGCGCCTGGGCCTCCGCCTCACGTTCGGTGAGGGGTGGGCCAGGCGAGTAGGCATCGTTGCCGCGCTCAGAGGTCATCGATTACCCCGTCCGTGTCGGTTGGGCCAGGCACGTAGTAGGAAACCAGGTCTCCGCCGCTGCAATTCCACCAGTCATACCCTAAGACCCCCCACCGACGCTCCCCTGGGGAGGCGGGATGAGTCACGAGCTGGACGGTCGTCCTGCTGGGCATGGGTCCCGGGGGCGATGATGCCGCTGAGCGGCTCGCCGTGGCCGGCCTGTCGCTGGCCGGCGCGGCGGCCAGGCGGGCCGGCGGCCACTGCCCCTACCGGGGCTGCGTCCCGTCCACGGTGCTGATCCGCACCGCGGGCCTGCTGGCCGGGGGGCGCCGGATCCCGGGCCTGGCCGGGAGCTCGCAGATGCATCCGGACTGGGGCCCGGTCGCCCAGCTGATCAGGGAAGGAGCGACCGGCAACGGGGACGGCAAGGTCGCGGCCGACCGGTTCACCGGCAAGGGCGGCACGCTGTTCCGCGGCCACGGCCAGAGCACCTGCCCCGGGATAAGCCAGGCCTGCGGGCCGGGCGGCCGGGGTCAGCAGGGCAGCCGCGGCGAGTCGGGAGGAACGCCGGGCATCCCCCGGGGGTGCAGCCCCTGCTCTTGTGCCACCACACGGAGCAGGCTGACCAGCTCGCCCCGCTGCGCCTCGGTCAGCCCGGCGCCGAACTCGGCCTCGTGCTCGGCGGCGATCGCCCGGACCTGGCCGACCGTGGCCCGGCCCTGGTCGGTCAGGTAGAGCGCATGGGAACGGCGGTCGGCAGGGTTGCGCCTGCGCTCGACCAGGCCGAGCTTTTCCAGTTCGTCCACCAGGAAGACCATCCGGGTCGCGTTCACCCCGATCATCTCGGCGATGGCCTGCTGGGACCGGCCCTGGTTCGCGGCCAGCCGGATCAGCATCCCGGCGTGCCGCTGCTCCAGGCCCAGCGGGGCCAGCCGCTCGCCGAACCTCCGCGCCCCGTGCAACCCGAGCTGGACGAGCAGGAAGGACAGGTGATCCTCCGGAATGACCGGGGCGGCGGCGCCCGGCTGCCCCCCTGGCTCCCCGCCCGGGCGGCTGGCCGGATTCCGCTGCTCCGCGGCCGCAGGCGCGGAGTCCCGCCTGGTCTCTTCCACCAGGCAATACTATCACCATGCAAAACACTTGCGGCATGTAATTATCTCTGCTAGACAATGATGTAATTCTGAAATCATCAAGTCGGCGGAAGTGGTGGATCACGGTGCGCGAGACCGCAGGCACGTCCGGAATCCCGGTAGGCCGGCGTCCCGAGGGCCGCGCCCGGGCGGGCGGCGATGAGGCCGTCCGCCGGTCCAGCCTGGGCCTGTCAGCCGCCCTGCTGGTCCAGTACGCGCTGGGGCTCTGGGTGAGCCTGTATGTCACCGTGCCCGCCCGTGACCAGGGCGGCGGCGTGCTCGCTGCGATCGGACGGGCCATGGCCAACGGCCCGGCCGCGCTGGCGGTGCACGCGGCGCTGGGCCTGCTCCTGCTGCTCGGCTCGATCGTCCTGGTCGTCCGGGCCGTGGTGGACCGGGCCGGGTTCTTCGCAGTGATCTCGGTGGTCAGCCTGCTCGCCGTGCTCGGCGCGGCCGGCAGCGGCGCGGCGTTCGTGAATAACGGGCAGGACAGCGCGTCGCTGACCATGGGCCTGCTCACCGCCGTGGCCCTGCTCTGCCAGGTGATCAACCTGTTCCGGCTCAGCGCCCCGCCGCCGGCATCTGGCCCGCCCGGACGCTGATCGCGCGGAGTCCAGCTGAGGGCCGGACTGTACTTAGGGCGCAAGCCACCGCGTATCAGCGGCCAGGGCCGGGCCCGCCGCAGGCGGGTTCCGGCCGAGGGCGCGGATGGCGGGGGCCCGGGGGCCGGCCCCCGGGCCAATTCAGCCACCTATGACGCAGGGCACGTCCCAGGGGTCATAGCTCTGGCACACGGCGGCCGGGTTCCGGAAGATCCCGGCCGACGGCAGGGCCACGCCCTGGGAGTTGAACAGCGTGAGGTTGGCGTTCGGGGTGCCGATACCGGCTCCGGGCTCCCACGGCACGCCGGGGATCCAGTCCGGCGCCCAGTAGAACAGCCCGCCCCCCAGCCCGTCCGGGACCTGGGCCAGGATCGACACCTCGTCGGTCACGAACGACAGCTGGCCGCCGGGACTGGCCGCGTACCCGCCGGAGAGCTGGCTGGGCTCCCACACGAAGTTGCCGGTGCTGTCCCCGATCGGGCTGTTGCCGTTGGCCAGCGTCCACGGATACTGGGTCTCGGCGATCACGATCTTCTTGTGGAACTGGGCCGCCAGCGCGTCCACGTTCGCCTTCATCTGCGAGAGGGTGCCGTGGAAGAACGGGTAGTAAGACAGCCCGATCACGTCGAACGGCACGCCCTCGGACACCAGGTTCTGGAAGAACGCCTGGCTGAGCGCACTGTTGCCGCCCTGGTCGTAATGCATCATGATCAGCAGCTGGTGGCCCGGCGGGTTGGCGGCCCGGGCCCCGGCCACGCCCGCCTTGAGCAGCGTGGCCAGGTTGCCGTAGTCCGCCGGGACGGCCGGGTCGTTCACCTGGCCGGCCGGCCACAGGATGCCATTGCGGATCTCGTTCCCGATCGACACCATGTCCACCGGCGTGCCCTGCTTCGCGAACGCGCCGATCACCTGCCGGGTGTAGGACTGCACCGTCGAGGTGAGCTGGGCCAGGTTCCGGCCCTGCCACGCGGCCGGGATGTCCTGGTGCTGCGGGTCGGCCCAGAAGTCGGAGTACATGATGTCCAGGTAGATTCTCATTCCCGCCGCGCGCACCTGCCGGGCCAGCGCCAGGTCAACGGACAGATCGTTATAGCCCGCAGGTGGATTCACCCACAGCCGCATCCGGACGTAGTTGGCGCCGTTCTCCCTCATGATCGTGACCGGGCTCTGCTGCCGCCCGTGGTAGGTGAACTGCGCCCCGGCGGCGAGTTCCTGCGGGGTGAACGACAGGTCAGCGCCGAGGTACATGCCCGCCGCCGCGGGGTCGGGCCCGTAGGCCCGCAGCTCCCCCACGCAGACGTCCGCGCCGGTCCCGCTGAACACGGTGAGCTGGGCGTACCGCGCCTGGGTTCCCCGGGTCAGCGGCACGTACATCGGGTTGCCCGGGTCCAGCGCGACGTTACGGGCGGCCGGCACGGCCTGCCAGTTGCCCGGCTGAGTCGCGACCTTGATCGTCGCGCTGGCCGACGGGCTGCTGGCGTCCAGCGTGATGCCCAGGTCGCTGAGCGCGCGAACCTGGCCCAGATCGACCACCAGGCTCCCGGTCCACGACCCGGTGCACCAGTCGCTACCGCCGTCGCCGTCGATGGCGCTGGACGCCGGATTACCCGGCTCCGTGGACGTGGCACTGGCCTGACCGGACAGCGCCCAGTTGACGGCGGGGACGGCACTTGGCGCGCCCGGCTGGCCCGACTGCGGCGACACCGCCGAGCCGGACAGGCCGGCCATCAGCGGCACGACCAGCAGGGCGGGGGCGGCGGTCAGCGCGACACGGCGGCTTAACCGGCCGCGCAGCGTCGTGAAGAAGTGGCGGCCAGCCAGACGGGAGATGCCCCGGCGGGACACATCGTCCATGACGATCTCCGTTCTGCGCAGGGTGGCGGGGCGCGCACCGCCCCGCAGGGATGAGTTCGCAGGCTGGCGGCCTGCCGTGGATGTGCACGACCGGACGCGATCGCACACACTTCTCCGCAAACCAACAGCCGAACTCACCCGAACAGTAGAGCCAGGAGGTCCGCCGGGCAATGGCCACGCCGCTGGCCGGCCACCGGACGGGAGCCAGCAGCGAACCGGTAGTTTGGGCGCGAACAGGAGGCGTCCGATGGGGATCGAGCACCTGGTCCAGGCCGGGCCGCTGATCCTGGCCGCGCCGATCGCGGCAGCGGCCGGCGCGCTCACGTTCCTGTCGCCCTGTGTCCTGCCGCTGGTCCCCGGCTACCTGTCCTACGTGACCGGCATGAGCGGGACGGACGCACAGCGGGCCGACGCGGCCGCGGCCGGGCGGGTGGCCGTGGCGCCCGACGGGACCAGCGTGGCCGTGGATGGCGCGGCCGGCGGAGCTCCGCCGGCCCCGGGCACGGCCAGCCGGACCCCGGCCAGCCCAGGTACCACCAGCCACCCGGCCGCGGCCGGCCGCAGATCCTGGAACCGTCCCACCCGGGGACGGACCCTGCTCGGTACCACCCTGTTCGTGCTCGGCTTCTCGCTCGTGTTCGCCACCGAGGGCCTGGCCTTCGGTGGCCTCGGCCTGGTGCTGAAGAGGCATGAGGCCGGGGTGACCCAGATCCTGGGCGCGGTCACGATCGTCCTCGGGCTGCTGTTCGCCGGGGTGTTCGACCGCTTCCCGATCACGGGCCGGATCGCCCGGCCCTCCATTCGCCCGCGGGCCGGCCTGGTCGGTGCCCCGCTGCTCGGGGTGCTGTTCGCGGTGAGCTGGACCCCGTGCGTCGGCCCCACCCTGTCCGCCGTGCTGTCGCTGGCTCTTACCTCGGGGACGGCGGTGCGCGGTGCGGTGCTCGCGTTCGTCTACGGCCTCGGGCTGGGCATCCCGTTCATCATCGTGGCCCTGGCTTTCCAGCGGGGCATGACCGCGTTCCAGTTCGCCCGGCAGCACGCCCGGCTCATCGCGCGGATCGGCGGGGGCCTGCTGGTCCTGGTCGGCATCCTGGAAGTCAGCGGCGCCTGGAACGCCGCCCTCCTCTGGCTCCAGCTCCATTGGCTGGGCAGCTACACCAGCCCCCTGTAACGCGCGCTCTTGATGGAGACCGCCTGAATGTGAACAGGCGACTGGTGCCGCCCCGGATCGTCCTGGGAACACCAGTCGCCTGATCGCGAAGGGGCCATGCTCACTGGTGGACGGTCACCGGGACGGCCGGCTGGGCTGCCCCTCGCGCGCTGACGCGGCGGGCCCGGGCGGCCAGGGTTGCGGTGCGGGCCAGCAGCATCGCCACGGACAGGAAGATCAGGCCGTCGGTAAGAGCATTCACTGTGATCTGGTTGGTCAGCATCCAGCGCCCGAGCTGGGCGCCGAACACGTGGGTCGCGCCGTAGGCGAAGTAGATGCGGCCGCCCACGACGGCCATCCAGATCAGCGCGTACGGCAGGCCAGCCCAGGTCATGGCGCGGCCCGTCTGCCTGTCGCGGAAGACGCGCATCAGCGCGGCGGCCAGCACGCCCAGGGCCAGGCCCGCCGCCGTCGCGGCGACCTCCAGCACCAGGCCGTTTCCGGATGTGGCGACCCCCTTGAAGAAGAAGGGGATGATGACGGCCGCGGCGATGAACGGCCGGAGCAGCCGCAGCCGGGTGACCTTGCGGTGGCCCAGATCCGAGATCAGCACCATGAAGAGGATGACGAGGTTGGGGATCAAGACACTGGCGTCCACGGGAACTCCTTGCCGGGTATTTCGGTGCGGTGCGCTTACCCCGGACACGCTAGGAACAGGAGCCCTCCGCTCGCGTCGGCCTGCGGCTTGATGCCGGGTCCAGACCGGGTGCACGTTTCCGCCGGTCCCGGGTGGAGACCGGGTGGAGACGGTCACGTCCACCCAGGGTCAACCCGGATGCCGGCTACCGCCGGCGGGCTGGCCGGATACGTTTGAAAACGTGCTTCGCATCCGCACCGCGAGGCTGGGTCCCGCGGCCGACACCAGCATCACGGACGTGCCGCCGGTGCTGGATGCCGTCCGCATCCTGGTCCTGGTCGTGGTGCTCATCACGGTGCCGCTGGCCGAGCCGCACCCGGGATCCGGCGCCGACGGGATCGGTGTCGCGATCAGCCTCGGCGTAGCCACGGTCAGCTGGGTCGTCTGGCTGCTCGCCCGGCGCCGGCCGCGGGTCACGATCGCGGCGCTGGCCGTGGCGGGAGTGGCCGGCGGCGTCCTCGCGGGGCTGTCCCCGCTGAGCACGGCTATCGCCGTCGGCTGCGTGGTCACGTCCACCGCGGGCGTCCGCCTGGATCCGGAAACGTCGCTGGCCATCACCGCCGGGACGGTGGCCGCGTTCCTGGCCGCCGCCCTGGCGACCGGGGCGCCGACCGAGACGCTGCTGGGCTACCCGCTCACGTTCATCGGCTTGTGGGCGTTCGGCCTGTCCCGCCACGCCTTCCTGCTCCGGGCCGAGCAGGCCGAGCGGATGCTCGCGGAGACCCACCGGGCCCGGGAAGCCGAGACCCAGGCCGCCGCACTCGCCGAGCGGGCCAGGATCGCCCGGGAAATTCACGATGTGCTCGCTCATTCTCTCGCGGCGGTGTCGGTGAACTTGCAGGCCGCCGAGGGGCTGCTGGGCACCCTGCCGACCGGAAGCCCGGAGCTGGCCAAGGCGATCGAGTGCATCGGCCGCGCCGGAGCGTTCACCCGGGAGGGCCTGGCGGACGCGCGGCGCGCGATCATGGCCCTGCGGGATGACGCGGACCCGCTGGCCGATCAGATGTCGGCCCTGGCCCAGGAGTACCGCACCGACAGTGACGCGGCGATCGACTTCACGGTCACGGGCGCGCCGAGGCCAGTCCTGGCCGAGGCAGCCCTGGCTGCTTACCGGACCGCGCAGGAGGCGCTGACCAACGCCCGCAAGCACGCGCCCGGACAGCCGGTCAGGCTGAACCTTGAGTTCACGGCGGCGGAGATCGTGGTACGGGTGGCCAACCCCGTGGTGAAGGCGACGGCTGGCGGGCCGCTCGCCGCCACCGGCGCCCAGTACGGGCTGACCGGCCTGCGGGAACGCGCCGCACTGAGCGGGGGCACGCTGGTCGCCGGGCCGGCCGCCGGGGAATGGCGGCTTTGCCTGAGGATCCCGGCGTGAGTGCCGAGGACCCGGCCGGGCCGGTGAGCGTGATCGTCGCAGACGACCAGTCCGCGGTGCGCGAGGGTCTCGTCCTGCTGCTCGGCACGCTGCCCGGCATCGTCGTGGCCGGCCAGGCGGCGGACGGGAATGCCGCGGTCGAGCTCGTTGCGGAGGTGAGGCCCCAGGTCGCGCTCATGGACCTGAACATGCCCGGCAGCGACGGCGTAAGCGCCACGCGCCGCATCACCGCCGACCACCCGGGCACACGCGTCGTCGTGCTCACCACGTACGCCGACGATGACTCGATCATCGGCGCGCTGCAGGCCGGGGCCCTCGGATACCTGACCAAGGACGCGACCCGGGCGGAGATCGGGCGTGCGGTACTCGCCGCCGCGGCCGGCCAGGCGGTGCTTGATCCCGGTGTTCAGCAGCGGCTGCTATCGGCCGCGGCCCGCGCGGCCGGGTCGCCCGGTTCTCCGGGTCCGGCCCGGGTATCCGGCCTGCCCGGCGGGTCACCTGGCCAGGGTGATCTCACTCCGCGCGAGGCCGAGGTGCTCCGCCTCATCGCGGCCGGCGCGTCCAACCGGGAGATCGCCCGGGCCCTGTACGTCAGCGAGGCGACGGTGAAGACGCACGTCAACCGGATCTTCGCCAAGACAGGATCGCGGGACCGCGTGCAGGCCATGCGCTACGCGTACTCCCACGGTTACGCCGACCCGGTCCCACCTTCCTGAACAGCAGGCCCGCGCGTCAGCCGCGGCGGGCCAGGGCCAGGGCGGAGGCGGCGAGGATCAGGACGACCAGGCCGGCGAAGGCCAGCACCGAGGCGGCGTTGATCGCGGGCGCGGTGGCCAGCAGCCAGGCCGCGCCGCCCAGCCCGGCGAGCAGCCCGCCGACCGTGACGAGCAGGGCCAGGGCCCGGCTGCCCCAGGAGAATGAGAGGCCGCAGGCCCCGTCGTCCCCGTGCAGGATGCGCGGGTATCCGCACCGCCGGCAGCGGTCCAGGTTCGCGGGGTACTGGGCCTTCAGCTGGAACTGCACGTCAGCCGGCATGAGACTCACGCTCTTTCGCCACGTCAGCATCCAGGCGGAGGGCAGGTCCAGCGCCCCGTGCTGCCCACCCTCATCATGCTCCGCGCGTACCGGGATCACCACCCTCCGCGGCCGGGTCACGCAGGTGCCCGGCCGCGGGCCGGGGCGGCGGGTTACGGCCCCGGGTTAGCGCTGCGGACGGGGCGGCAGCGGCGGCCTCGCCTTGGACGGGCGGTCGGAGACGTCCGGCGGCCCGGCCGGCGGCCGGGACTCCACCGCTTCCATGGCCAGCCGCACCGCGGTCTCCAGCTGCACGTCCCGGCCCTCGGCCCAGTCCTGGGGGGAGATGAGCACCTCGACGTCGGGGTCCACGCCGTGGTTCTCCAGTTCCCAGCCGAAGCCCTCAAGCCAGATGGCGTAGCGGGGCACCGTCATCGCGGTGCCGTCCACCAGGACGAACGGCTCGTTAATGCCGATCACCCCGCCCCAGGTCCGGGCGCCCACCACCGGGCCGAGGCCGAGGATGCGGATGGCGGCGGTCACGATGTCGCCGTCGGAGCCGGCGTTCTCGTCGGCCAGCGCCACGATCGGCCCGCGTGGCGCGTCCCGCGGGTAGGTGGACTGGGCCATCCAGCGCGGGATGTCCCAGCCGATGATCCGCCGGGCCAGCTTCTCGATCACCAGCTCGGACACGTGCCCGCCCCGGTTGGACCGGACGTCCACGACCAGCGCCTCCTGGGCCATCTCCACCCGCAGATCCCGGTGGAAGTGAGCCCAGCCCTCCCCCATCATGTCCGGGATATGCAGGTACCCGGCGCGGCCGCCGGTCAGCTCGCGGACCCGCTGCCGCTTCCCCGCCACCCAGTCCTGGTACCGCAGCCGCCGGTCACTGGCCAGCGGGGTCACCGCGAACCGCCGCGGCAGAGCACCGTCCCGCGCCACGGTGAGCTCCACCGGACGGCCCGCGGTCCCGACCAGCAGCGGCCCTGGCCCGAGATCAGGGTCCACCGGCCGGCCGTCCACCGACACCAGCATGTCGCCCGGCTGGACCGTGACACCCGGGGCAGCCAGCGGGGCGCGCGCCCGCGGGTCGGAGGACTCGCCGGGCAGGACGCGGTCGATCCGCCAGCGCCCATCCGGGGTCCGGGACAGGTCCGCGCCGAGCAGGCCCACCTGGCCCTTGCCGCCGCTGCCCGGGGCGCCCCGGGGCCGGATGTAGGCGTGCGAGGTACCCAGCTCGCCGACGACCTCCCAGAGCAGGTCGGCGAATTCGGAGGCGGTGCCGATCCGGTCGAGGACCGGCCGGTAGGACTCCAGGACGCCAGGCCAGTCCACCCCGGCCATGTCGGGGACCCAGAAGTCGTGCTGCATGAACCGGCCGACCTCGCTGAACGAGTGGTGCCAGAGCGCCACCGGGTCAGCCATGAACCGGGCCCGGGACAGGTCGACCTGGACGCTGTCCGCCCCATCCGGGTCCGCCTTCCGCTGGGAGGGGACCACCCGCAGCTCGCTGCCGTCGCGGACCACCAGCCACTCACCGTCGCCGCTGACGTCGAACCAGTCCAGCCCGCTGACCAGCTCCGCGGTCTTCCGGCGGCCCAGGTCGAAACGCTCCAGCGCGGACCGCGGCCGCTTAGCGTCCGGCACCGAGGCGCCCTCGCCGAGCACCCCGATGACGGGTTCCTTGAGCCAGGCGAAGCCGCCGGTCACCGCGCGCAGCGACGCGTAGCGCGACTCGGCCACCGGCAGGCTGACGACCCGGGTGGGCAGGCCCTCCACGTCCACCCGCACGGGCGGCGGCGCGTCGTCGTCACCGTCCGGCTGGCCCTCGGCGGGGCTGTCCCGGGCCACGATCTCGCCGTCCGCGTCCTCGCCGGCCTGGGGCCCGCCATCGGCCCCGGCTCTGTCCCCGTCCTTGTCCTCGCCCTTCTCCCCGTTCTTGTCCGGCCCGTTCCCCACGGGCCGTCCCTGCGGCAGCGGCGCGAACGGCGACGGCGTGTCCGCGGCCAGGGGCACCAGGTACGGCCGCGACCCGAACGGGAACGAGAGGTCGAAGAAGTGCGCGTCGTACACCGGGTCGAAGATGCGCGCGGACAGGAAGGCCAGGTACTTCCCGTCCGCGGTGAATACCGGCTCGGAGTCGACGAAGCGGCCGTCAGTGACGTCCGCGATCTCGTCGCCGGCCAGCCGGGCCAGCCGGATCCGGCTGAGCGGCTGCCGGCCCGGGTGCGACCAGGCCAGCCAGGCCGAGTCCGGCGAGTACGCCAGCCCGGACATGGCCCCGTCCGGGGACTGGGCCAGCTGCCGCACCGCGCCGGAGGCGACGCCCACCACCAGCAGCCGCCCGTCCCGGGTGGCCACCGCGGCCGTGGACCCGTCCGGGGCAGCGGCGAGCTCGTTGACCAGCCCAAGCTCCCCCTCGGCGAGCCGGCGCGTGGTGCCGGCGGCCGGGTCCTCTCCCGGAGCCCCGGCCGCTCCCGTGGCCCCGGCCGCGGACACCTCCGGGCCCTCAGCCGGGCCGACTTCGAGGCCGTCCACGCCGCCGGCGTCGCTGACCCACACGACCTGGCCATCGCGGCCCAGCACCCGGGGCATCCGGGCCCGCACGTCCGGGTCCACGGCCAGCGCCCGGGCCGGGCCGTCGCGGTGGGTGAGCCAGTGCACCGTGCCCCGGACCTCGATAACGCTGGCCAGGCCGGTGTAGTCGCAGGACAGGTCGCCCAGGTGATCCGCGGCTGAGAGCAGGCGCGGGGCCAGCGTGGTGGACGCCGAGCCGAGCCTGATGCTCAGCGGCCGGGGCTCGCTGTCGGGCGCGAGGCTGTCCAGCAGCCACAGCTCGCCCCGGCACTGATAGATCACCCGGGTGCCGTCCGTGCCGGCCTGGCGGGCGTACCCGCCGTCGTGGTCGGTGTGCCGGAGGAGGTCCGAGCCGTCCAGCCGGCACGAGTACACGTTGCCCGTGCCCTCGTGGTCGGACAGGAACGCCAGCCGGTGACCGACCAGCATGGGGCTGGAGAGCTGGCCGGTCAGGGTGGCCAGGATGCGCTGGAATGGCGCCCCGGCGGCCGAGGTCCACAGCCGGCCCGCAGTGCCGCCCCGGTACCGCTTCCAGAACGCGGGGTCACGTCCCCAGCTGCCGTTCAGCAGCGCCCGTGCGGTCTGCTCCAGGGCCACGTCCGCGACCGGGCCGAACGGCAGCCGCTGGGGCGTGCCGCCGTCCACCGGGACCGTGTACGCCCAGCCCTGCCGCTCGAAGGCCTGGCCGCTTGCGCTCAGCGCGAGCACCTCGCCGTCCCGGGTCCAGCCGCAGACCCTGGCGGCCTGGTCGCTCCAGTAGGTAAGCCGCCGGGCCCGCTCCCCGTCCACCCCGGCCAGGTAGACCTCGGCCGGGCCGTCGCGCCAGCTGGTCCAGGCCACCCAGTGCCCGTCGCCGGAAAACCGGGGGGTCGCGGCCTCGGCCCGGTCCGCGGACAGCCGCCACGCTCGCCCGCCATCCAGCGGCGCCAGCCACACGTCGTCCTCGGCCACGAACGCGAGCAGGTCACCGTGAATATGCGGAAAGCGGAGGTACCCGGCTGACGTCATCGCATCATCGTAGGACTGGCCCGCGCCGGCCCAGCGCCCGGCCAGCCGGTACCAACCGGACCGGCGGGGGCGGCCGCGGCGCCCGGCGGCATCGCCCGGGGGCGCCGCCCGTCCCGCCGGACATTTTTGTTCTTAACTACGTAAATTAGTAGATGGGCGCGCCAATTAAGCGGCGGCCCCCGGGCCGATCCGGGCTTACCCGGAATGACTTGTCGATAGCATGCGCTGATGCCACAATTCAGGGCGTGGCGATTACACCGGGCCGGGGCATTCCCGAGGAGGAACCGGCGCACAACCCCGCTGCGGGCATAACCGGCCCAGGCCGGCGCGACCTCACCGCGGCGGGCCCGGCCCGCCCTCCGGCGGACGCGGCCCACCCTGCGGCGGACTTTCCAGGCATACTTCCTGCTCAGCCGCGAAACGCCGGACACCAGCCCGCCGACCACCCGGCCCCGGGACACGACGCCGACGGCCCGCGCACCCCACCGGTGACCCCCCGTCCCGGGCCGGAAAAAGAATGTCCCGAATTCGGTTACCGGCCGGCGACGCCGGATTACACAATCCTGAAACAAACGCTCGCGGACGCCGGGCCGGCCGCCGACCGGGAGATGGCGTATTTCTATAGCCTTCTATTTACGGCCAACCCGGAACTGCGCGCCATGTTCCCGTTGGCCATGGACGGGCAGCGGAGGGCGCTCAGCACCGCGCTAGCCCGGTGTGCCTGGAGCATGGACCATCCGCAGTCGCTGCACGAGTACCTGGCCCAGCTGGGCCGGGACCACCGGAAGTACGGCGTCCAGGAACAGCACTACCAGGTCTTCGGCGAGACGCTGGCCGCCGCGCTGCGCCTGCTCAACGGGCCATCCTGGGACCAGGAAACCGCGGCCGCCTGGCACACCGCGATCAGTCACATCTGCTCGGTGATGGCCGCGGCGGCGCAGGACGCGGCCGGCGAGCCCCCGTGGTGGGTCGCGGAGGTGATCCGCCACGAGCGGCGCTGCCGCGATCTGGCCGTGCTCACCCTGCGCCCCGGCGAGCCACTTCCTTACCAGCCCGGCCAATACCTGAGCGCCCAGGTCGTCCGGTGGCCACGGGTCTGGCGGAACTACTCCATCGCCAACGCACCCCGGGCCGACGGGACGCTGGACCTGCATATCCGCGCCATTCCCGGCGGGCAGGTCAGCACGAGCCTGGTCCAGGACACGCGGGCGGGCGACACGGTCCTGCTCGGGCCCGCACGCGGCACCATGGTCGCGGACCACAGCTCGGCCCGGGACATCCTGTGCATCGCGGGGGGCACCGGCTTCGCGCCGATCAAGGCGATCATCGAAGGCCTGGCCGCCCAGCCGGGCCGCCGGGCCGCCCGCCGGATCCGCCTCTTCGTTGGTGCGCGGCGCCGGCCGGGCCTCTACGACCTGCCCGGGCTGGCCCGGCTTCAGTCCGAGTGCGCGCAGCTGGAAGTGATCACCGCCCTGTCCGATGACCCAGGCGCCCGCGGGCGGCACGGCCTGCTGCATACCCTGGTGCGTCAGCAGGCCAGCTGGCAGGACTGCGACGTGTTCGTGAGCGGGCCCCCCGGCATGGTCCGGGCCACCCTGCGGGTGCTGGCCCACCGGGCCTCAGACGAGCACCTGTACTGCGACCCGCCCGGCGAGGCCGCCGCGCGACCGCCCACCTGAGCGCGCCCGGCCGGACGCCACCCAGACCGGGTGCCGGTCACGCCTGCCGCTGGCCAGGCCTTCCGCCGCTCACACCTTCCGCCATTTCGGCACCCAGGCCCCATCCTGCACCTCGTAGTCGGCGAACAGGGCGGGCGCCTCGGCCCGCATGATCTCGGCGATCTTGCCGAACACGAGCCGGATCTCCTCCTCGGCCCCCGGATCGGTGCGGGCCTCGATCGTGTGCCGCAGCGTCCGGATGTTGGCCGTCCAGACGATGCCGGTGGCTACCCCGTCCGGTGCGAGCCGCCGCATGAACGAGGTCTTCTCCTTCTTCTCGTGGAACGGCACTCCGTCGTCGTCCAGCCGGAAATGCTCCGCCATCCAGCGCTGGAACTGCTCCATCTGGCCGAGCAGCGCGGTGGCCCGCTTCAGCAGCTCCGGGTCCTCCCGGGCCCAGTCCGGGAACCAGAACGGGATCTCGTCCAGCCGGACGAAGCGCAGGGACTCCTGCGAGACCGCAGTCCCGGGACGGTGCCGCACAAGTTCATGAGTGTTCCCGGAGACCACGGGTTTTCCGTTGCGCCTGACGAACAGCAGACCATTGGGGACCCGGACACAATGAATACGGCCCTCGTAGTGCTCGATGCCGTCGTTATAGCCTTCCTCATTCCGGTACCGGCTCCTCACGGCGGACCTGCGGGCGTGATTGACCCGTGGCGTCAGGCGGCACGAGAGGAGGGAAACCACGTAGCATGGCCGCAGGTTAGGGAAGTGCTGGCCGTTCGCCATGGTGCGCTGGAGGCCCGTACGGTCGTCGATCCGCACGTTCGCGGACCAGCCCGCTTTGATCGCCAGCACTTGCAGATCGTCCGCCATCTCACGGGATGATGTGCAGATAACTCGATGGTTGAACATGCGATGGGCCGGGCCGTCGCCCTCAATCATCGCTTCGAGGAAAATCCTGATGAGACGGGGAGCCCAGTCGCCGACCATGGCAGGCACGCGCTTGTCGTGCGAATGACCGAGTGCGGCGAGGAAATCGCGGAGTGGCAGACATCGCGTGCGAATGCAGCCGCCGCCGCTCACGGGCAGATAGGCAGGCAGCCCGAGAGCGCGTATCGTGTCGGCCATCCTGTCCAGAACGTGACCGCGATTCTGAGCCAGGCTGATCACGTTACCGTTGGTGCTGCCTTCGGCAAGGTAATAGCCAAGGAACCTGGCAAAAGGCTCAATGGGAAATGACATACCTGGATAAAAGCGTGTCGCCGGCTTGTCCCGGTCCAGGCGCTGGTAAGTCCGGTGAGCCGGCCGGATCGATACGGTATCAGGCGAGCAGCCTATCCAGCGCGCGTGCTTCTGATATTGAACCCTCTTGTGCAGGATGTCCGCAGCCGTCTCCACCGCGAACTCCTGCTCTCCCCGCTTAGCCCGTTGCGGGTCAAATCCCCGGATCCACATCCTGTGATTGGGCGTCACCAGCAGATCGACCTGCTCGGACCGGACCCGGTACATCGGTCCGGCATAGTCCGCGTGGAAGACCTCAGTTGCCTTCTGGTATTCAAGGTCGTGGCTGACCGGGTTCAGCGTCCCGAAGACCTCGGTTCCGTCCACCTTCGGCCATGGTTTCCAGCCCTCAGCGGTCAGCACCTCGGTCTCGTCGTCATAGCAGAACACCCGGCTCACGTTGTGCAGCACGAACGTGAAACTGGCGTGCTCCAGCACCGACCCGTGCGCCTGCTTGAGGATGTTCTGCAGGTAGGCCTCGTGGTCGTTGCGGACCCGCCGGACGTTCGGGTTCAGCCCGGGCTCCCAGGCGCGGTAGCACATCTTGCCCGCGAACTCGGCCAGGTTCTGCGCGTCGCTGGCCTTCTCACCCGAGGGCAGGTCGCCCCGGTCGAGCCGCTCCAGCCACTGCTCGCCGCCCACCTCACGCAGATACGCGGCAAGCTGGTCGTAGTCGATGGCGGGCTGCGCGACGAGGAACACCTCGGGCTCGACACTTCTCATGGCTCCGCACCTTAGCGGTGCGGGCCGACACCGGGGCAGCCCCCCGCCAGGATGGGAACAGTGGGGACGGCGATGTAGAGGACGTGACGGCGGCTCCGACTGACCGATGTGAGCGCGCCAGCGGGTGCGCGGACCGGAAGGATGTCCAGGATGAAATACCTGATGCTGATCTACGGCAGCCAGGAGAAGTGGGACTCGATCCTCGCCGACGATTGGCCCGCGGCCATCGCCAAGCAGGAGGCGTTCAACAACAAGTACGCCGGCACCGGCGAGCTGATCGGCGCCTACGGGCTGGCCGACGTGGTGAACGCGAAGCTGGTCCGGCGCCAGGATGGTGCGCCCGCGGTCACCGACGGGCCGTACCTAGAGACCAAGGAGTACATCGCCAGCTTCTACCTGGTGGACTGCGAGAACGCCGAGCGGGCCGAGCAGATCGCGGCGGACATGCCGTGGGCCGACCAGGAGCCGACCGAGGTCTGGCCGATCCTGCACGAGTCGCCCACGAACCCCTGACCGCGTTCAGCCAGGAGCCCTGATGACCGCGGACCGCAACCCCGGGGACCTGCTGCGCGAGCTGTCGCCGCAGGTCCTCGGGGCGCTGCTGCACAGGTTCGGGCACTTCGACCTCTGCGAGGACGCGACCCAGGAGGCGCTGCTGGCCGCTTCCCTGCAATGGCCGCGGGAGGGGACGCCGGACAACCCGCGGGGCTGGCTGATCACGGTGGCGGCCCGCCGGCTGATGGACGCGGCGCGCAGCGAGCAGTCCCGGCGCCGGCGGGAGGACCAGGTCGCGGTGGCGACCCCGCAGTCCGAGCTGCTCAGCCCGGCCGCCGACGCGGACCCGGGCCAGGACCGGGACGACTCGCTGGCCCTGCTCTTCGGCTGCTGTCACCCGGCCCTGTCCGCGCCCAGCCAGATCGCACTGACCCTGCGCGCGGTGGGCGGGCTGACCACCGCGCAGATCGCGGCGGCGTTCCTGGTCCCCGAGGCCACCATGGCGCAGCGGATCAGCCGGGCCAAGCAGGCCATCAAGGCCAGCGAGGTGCCGCTGACGGTACCGGCCAGCGAGGCGGAGCGCGGCGACCGGCTCCGCGCGGTCCTGCACGTGCTCTACCTGATCTTCAACGAGGGATACACGGCCGCCCTGGGCGCCGAGCTGACCAGGCCGGACCTGTCCGCCGAGGCAATCCGGCTGGCCCGCTGGCTGCGCCGGCTGCTGCCCGGGGATGGCGAGGTGGCCGGGCTGCTCGCGCTGATGCTGCTGACCGAGGCCCGGCGTCCCGCGCGGACCAGCGCAGACGGCGAGCTGGTGCCGCTCGCCGAGCAGGTGCGCGGCCGCTGGGACCGGGCCCTCATCGCCGAGGGGGTGGAGCTGATCACCGGGACGCTGGCCGCGGGCGGGCAGGCCGTCGGTGCGTACCAGCTGCAGGCCGCGATCGCTGCCGTGCACGACGAGGCGGCGGACGTGGACGCGACCGACTGGCCGCAGATCCTGGCCCTGTACGACCTGCTGGACCGGGTCGCACCGAACCCGGTGAGCAGCCTGAGCCGTGTGGTCGCCCTGGCCCGGGTGCGCGGCCCGGCCGCCGGGCTCGACGCGCTGGCCGAGCTGGAGTCCGACCGGCGGATGGCCGGCTATCACCGGCTGCTCGCCACCCGCGCGCACCTGCTCGGCCTGGCGGGCCAGCACGGCCCGGCCGCGGCGGCCTACCGGGACGCAGCGCGGCGGGCCACCAGCGTGCCCGAGCGGCGGTATCTCAGCCGGATGGCCGCGGACCAGGAAGCGCAGCACGCAGGCTAGCCAGGGTCCCGGGCGGATGTTCCCGCCCGGGCCTGCGGCTCGGGCGCCGCGGGATCCGGCCCGGGGGCCAGGAACGAGGCGCGGAACGAGTTCGCCGCCAGCTGGCGCAGGGTGTCGTCGCCCAGCCCCAGTTCCCGGGCCAGTGCCTGGAAGTTGTCGTCCACGTACCCGCCGAAATAGGCGGGGTCGTCGGAATTGATGGTGACCAGGAGGCCAGCGTCCAGCATCGCCCGGACCGGCACGTCCGCCCAGGACCGGGCGACCCGCAACCGCAGGTTGGACAGCGGGCAGACGGTGAGCGGCACCTGGTCGGCCGCCAGGCGGCGCACCAGGACGGGATCCTCCAGGCAGCGCACACCGTGATCGATCCGCTCCGCGCCGAGCACGTCGAGAGCCTGCCAGATGTAGCCCGGAGGGCCTTCCTCACCGGCGTGCGCCACCCGGTGCAGCCCCTCCCGGGCGGCGGCGGCGAACACGTCAGCGAACGGTTCCGGCGGGTAGCCGGTCTCCGCGGAGTCGAGTCCCACGCCGATGATCTGGCCGCGGTAGTCCAGCAGCTCGTGCAGGCAGTCCAGGGCGCTGGCCGGGCCGGAGTCCCGCAGGAAGCAGGCGATCAGCCCGGTGGAGACGCCGAGCCGACCGCCGGCGGCCAGCCCCTCGCCGAGCCCGCGCATCACGTCGGCCAGCGGGACGCCGCGGGCCAGGTGGGCCTGCGGGTCGAAGAAAATCTCCGCGTGCCGGACCCCCTGCGCCGCGGCGCGGGCCAGGTACGCCTGGGCCAGGTCCGCGAAGTCCTCCGCCCGGCGGAGCACCGCCATGGTCGCGTAGTACAGGTCGAGGAATGACCGGAGCGAGGTGAAGGCGTACGCGGCGGCCAGCTCCGCGGGGCCGGCGTAGGGCAGCCTCACGCCGTTGCGCTCCGCCAGCCGGAAGGCCAGGTCCGGTTCGAGGGTGCCCTCGATGTGCAGGTGGAGTTCGGCCTTGGGCAGGGGGGCGGAGGGCAGCGGGGCGGGCGTCATGCCGGCGGCCGGCCCGCGGCGGCCGGGGCCGCCGGAGCGCTGCTGGCCGGGGCACTGGTGGCCGGGGCCCGGGTAGCCGGGGCCCGGGTACGGCAGAGCTGGAGCAGGTTGGCGATGACCTGGTGGCCCGCCCGGCCCGGGGCGGACAGGATCGACTCCGGGTGGAACTGCACCCCCCACCGGCCCGCCTGCCCGTCCTCGATGGCCATGACCACCCCATCGGGGGTGACCGCGGTCACCCCGAACCCCCCCTTCACCTGCCCGGGCACGGCGTGCAGGGAGTGGTACCGGCCCGCCGTGAACTCCCCGGGCAGCCCGTCCAGCAGCCCGCCAGGCTCCTCGCTGGTGCGCAGGACCCGGCCCGGCTTGCCGTGCGCGGGCTCGGCGAGCAGGCCGAGCTCACCCCCCGCGTGCTCCACCATGGCCTGCAGCCCGAGGCAGACGCCGAACACCGGCAGCCCCCGCGCGTCCAGCTCGCCGAGCAGGGCGTCGCAGCCGAAATCGGACGGCTGCCCGGGGCCGGGCGACAGCACCACCAGGTCGGGCCGGTAGTCGTCGAGCGCGGCCGGCGGGAACCCGGCCCGCAGCGTCATCACCTCGGCGCCCTCCTGCCGGAAGTAACTGGCCAGCGTGTGCACGAACGAGTCCTGGTGATCGACCAGCAGGATCCTCAGGCCCTGGCCGGGCCGCCCGGCCGCATCCGGTCCGGGCGCCTGGGCTGCCGCGCGGGCCGGGCGCGCCCGATCGGCCGGCTCCCCGGTGTCCCCGGCCCGGATGACCGCCTGGGCCTGGGCGAGCGTCTCCAGCAGGGCCCGCGACTTCAGGTGGGTTTCCTGCTCCTCGGCCTCCGGGTCGCACTCGAACAGGAGCGTCGCGCCGGCCCGGACGGCCGCCACGCCGTGCCGGATGTGAGCGGTGCGCAGCGTGAGGCCGGTGTTCATGCTGCCGTCAAAACCGATCACGCCCACCGCGCCGCCGTACCAGCAGCGCGGGGCGTCCTCGTGGTCCTCGATGAACTGCATGGCCCAGCTCTTGGGTGCCCCGGTCACGGTGACCGCCCACATGTGCGACAGGAACGCGTCCAGCGCGTCCAGGCCGGGCCGCAGCCGTCCCTCGATGTGGTCCACGGTGTGGATCAGGCGGCTGTACATCTCGATCTGGCGGCGGCCGATGACGGTCACGCTGCCCGGTACGCAGACCCGCGACTTGTCGTTACGGTCCACGTCGGTACACATGGTCAGCTCGGACTCTTCTTTGGCCGAGTTGAGCAGGGTCCGGATATTCTCGGCGTCCCCCAGGGGGTCAGCACCCCGCCGGATCGTGCCGGAGATCGGGCACGTCTCAACCCGGTCCCCGCTGACCCGCACATACATCTCCGGCGAGGCGCCGACCAGGCTCTCACCTTCCCCGAGGTTGAAGAAGAACTCATACGGAGCCGGATTTACCTGCCGGAGCGTCTCGTAGAAGGTGGCCGGGGAGTCGCACCGGCCGCGGAACACGTGGCTGGGCACCACCTCGAACAGGTCGCCGCGCGCGAAGCGCTCCTTGGCCTGCCGCACGACCTCCGCGAACGCGCCCGGTTCCGGCCGCGCCTGGAAGGTCCCGTCTGGCCCGGGGCCAGCACTGCTCTCCGCAACGGAACCGCGGGCATGGCCGGTCACCCGGACCGGCGCCGGCGCCGTCTGCCGGGGCAGCCCGGCGGTGCTGGCCCCCCCGACCGAGAACTCGTAGCGGTAGACCATCGCCGATTCGCGCTTGCGGTCCAGCGCGTACAACTCGTCCGGGAGGTGCAGGACCAGGTCACGCTGGCTCTCCGGGCGGTCGCGGCGGAGCCGGACCGGCTCGAACTGGAAGGCCAGGTCGTAGCCGAATGACCCGTACAGGCCGAGATGGGGATCGTCACCCGCGAACGCGGCGATGACCTCGCGCAGCGCGGTGAACACGGTCGGGCGTCGGCTCCGGTCTTCCTCCGCGACCAGCCCCGCCGGCTCGGGGATCATCACCTCGATCTCGCGCGCGCCGGGCGCGGCCATCCCGGGGGACGGGGCTGGCCGGCCCGGAGCAGCGCCTCGCCGAGTACCGGCAGCAGTACGTCGCCCCTGGGGTTCAGGGCCCGGACCGCGATCCGGCGGCCGCGGGCCACGATCTCCGCGCACGGGTCGACATAGGCCAGGTGCCAGCGGCTGTACCGGCCCGGGTACTCCATCCCGGAGCTGAGCACCCCGCCGCGCCGCTCGTCCACGCTCTGGGTGAGCCCGGCCAGCACCGCCGGGCTGAACGGCTCGGCGGTGCGGGTGACGTGGACGCCACCGGCGGTGACGAATTCCGTCCGCTGGACTCGCTGCGGATCCACCTGGTCGCCTGCTTTCGTCTGGGGCATTCCGCCGGCGCCAGGCGAACGCACGAAGCGACCGCCGTTACCGGACGGTCGCTTCTGGGTGTCTGAACACGCGAAACCAGCAACCGCCTAACGGCGGCGCCACCACTGGCGGGGGGCGTTGCTGGAGCGCATGTGCGGGAGCCTATCCGGTCGGCCGGCCCGGCGCCACACTCACCCCTGCGGGTCGCGCGGGGACTGGTCCGCCGGCGCGCTGGGCGCGCTATGGCTGTGGACCCCGTCGCTGCTGGGCACGCCTCCGCCAGGCACGGGGGTGGGGGCGTGGGACGCGGCGGCCCGGCCGGGCGCGATCTCCCGGCCCTCGGGCACGTGTTCCGGCACGGGCAGGCCGAGCAGCCGGTACACCTCCGCGCCGTCCACGGTCTCCCGGTCCACCAGCAGGTCGGACAGCCGGCCGAGGTCATCCTGATGCGTGCGGATGAGCGTGACCGCGCGCTGTTCCGCCTCGCGGAGCAGCCGCGAGACCTCGGCATCGATCATGGCCTGGGTGGATTCCGCGTACGGCCGGCTGGACACCCCGGGACCTCCGCCGCCCAGGAAAACCGAGCCGCCTTCCGGGTAGCCCACCGGCCCCAGCTTGCTGGACAGGCCGAACTCGCGGACCATCTTGGTGGCCAGGTCGGTGGCCGAGGCCAGGTCGTTCGCGGCGCCGGTGGAGCCCTGGCCCAGCACGACCAGCTCGGCTGCGCGCCCGCCCAGCCGCACGGCCAACGACTCGTTCAGGTAGTCCTCCCCGTAGAGGTGGTGCTCGACGAGCGGCAGCTGCTCGGTCACCCCCAGCGCCTGCCCGGCGGGCAGGATGGTGACCTTGGCCACCGGGTCAGCGTGCGGGGACAGCGCCGCGACCAGGGCGTGCCCGGACTCGTGGATGGCCACGGCCCGTTTCTCCTCGGGCAGCAGCAGGTTCGAGTCGGCCCGGCTGCCGAGCAGGATGCGCTCGCGGGCGTCGTTGAAGTCGGCCATCGTGATCTGGTCCCGGCCGGCCCGGACCGCAAAGATGGCCGCCTCGTTGACGAGGTTGGCCAGGTCCGCGCCGGAGAAGCCGGGCGTGCCCCGGGACACCACGCTGAGGTCCACGTCGGGCGCCAGGTTCTTGCCCTGGCAGTGCACGGCGAGGATGGCGGCCCGCTCCGTGAGGTTCGGCAGCGGGATGGTGATCTGGCGATCAAACCGGCCCGGCCGCAGCAGGGCCGGGTCCAGGACCTCGGGCCGGTTGGTGGCCCCGAGCACCACGATGCCCTGGGTGGTGTCGAAGCCGTCCATCTCGGCCAGCAGCTGGTTGAGCGTCTGCTCCCGCTCGTCGTTGGACACGTACGCGCCGCCGCTCGCACGGCGCTGGCCGATCGCGTCGATCTCGTCCACGAAGATGATGCAGGGCGCCCGCTTGCGGGCCTCGGCGAACAGGTCACGGACCCGGGCCGCGCCCACGCCCACGAACAGCTCCACGAAGCTGGACCCGGTAACGGAGATGAACGGCACCTCGGCCTCGCCCGCTACGGCCCGGGCCATGAGCGTCTTGCCGGTGCCGGGCGGGCCGACCATGAGCACGCCGCGGGGGGCCACCGCGCCCAGGCGGCGGTAGCGCTCCGGATGCTTCAGGAAGTTGACAATCTCGCTGATCTCCCGTTTCGCGGATTCGTAGCCGGCCACGTCGGAGAACTTGGTCTGCGGCCGCTCGGCGTCGAAAACCTTGGCCCGGGCCCGGCCCACTCCCATGATCCCGCCCAGCGGGCCGGCCGCACCGCCGGCCCGGGCCATCCGCCGGATCAGCCAGAACACGAGGAGGAACGGAGCCAGCAGGATGATCCAGTAAAGCAGCTGGGTGCCGAGCCCCGTGCCCGGGGCATCCGCGTTGACCTGCACCCCCGCCTTTTCCAGCGTGGTGGCCAGCGGGGTGCCGGCGAACGGGAGCGGGATGACCGTGGTGTAGTTCTTGCCGTCGTGCAAGGTGCCGGTCGCCGGAGCGGTCGATCCGGTGCTGTTCTCCAGCGTGAACGTCTTGACCTTGTGCGCCTGGACGTCGCTGACGAACGTCGAGTAGCTCAGGTTGACCGAGGTCACCCCGCCGAACCGGGGCAGGAACAAGAAGAGCACCAGGGCCGCTATCAGCGCGGCCGGCCACAGCCAGTGCCGCCAGCCCGGCGGAGGCGGGGGGGCCGTGGGCGTCGGCTTGTCCCCCGGAGGCGGCGGCTTCGACTGCTTGCTCATGAGTCATTCTTACGCGGTGCCGCCCGGTATGCGTAATCACTCGCCCTGTAACGCCACGGCCCCCATCCGGGCCAGCGCGCGCTCCCGGCCGCTCGTGGTCTCGGCCGCCACGATCGCCGAGCGGCTGAGCACCCAGATGCCGGCCACCGCCAGGGCGCCGCCGAACAACTGCAGGCCCAGTTGCCAGGCCGAGGAGGCGAGCTGCTCGTCGAACACGGTCGCGGCGATGACCACGGCTACGATCGGCGCCAGCGTGTCGAGCACCGGCAGGCTGAGGGACAGCGCCCCGGCGCTGTACGCGCTCTGCCCGAGCAGCGCCCCCGTGACCCCGCACAGCAGCAGGGCCCACGGTTCCCAGGTGCCCAGGGCCCCCACCCCGCGGGTGGCCACCACATCCACAGTGGCCTTAGTCAGCGCGGCCAGCACCCCGAAGACCGAGCCCGCGGCCACGGCCAGCCAGATGACCCGGGCTTTCCCCGTGACCCGCAGCCCGGCCACGGCCGTCACCGCGCTGAGCGCCCCGGCCGCGAGGAACACCGGAGCCCATGCGGCCAGGCTGGGTGCCTTCACCCCGCCGCTGGGCGGGGCCACGCTCAGGAAGATCACGATCCCGCCCGCCACGGTCACCACGCCGGCCCGGTCCTGCAGGGTCAGCCGGCGCCCCTGGCGCCGGGCGATGAGCGGCAGCGCGAACAGCACGTCGAGCGAGGCCAGCGGCTGGACCAGGGCCAGCGGCCCGAACGCCAGGGCGAGGGCCAGGGTGAAGAACGCCAGCACGTCCAGGCCGATCCCGGCCAGCCAGCGGGGCCTGCGGGCCAGGTCCAGCAGCAGCCGCGGGTGCATGACCTCATCCGCCCCGGCCGCCCGGGCCACGGTCTGCTGCACGAGCGCGGCCACAGCGAAACAGAACGCCGCGAGCAAGGCGGCGATCACGGCGATCACCGTTGTCACCAGACGTCCCCCGTTCAGCTGGCTGACCCGGACTCAGGGCACTCGCATCTGCGGCGCCGCGTCCCCTGACGTGCGGCACCGCCCGCCCCGACGACCCGCCGGCCGGCGGGCCAGGAATCCAGCCCGCGGCCTGCCCGCCCGCCGGCCTGGGCTCAGAAATCCACCCAGGTCCCGGCCCCGAGCCTGGCGGCCTTCCGATATACCCCCTGGGCCGCCGCCAGGTCCTCGACCGCCAGCCCCAGCGACTCGAACACCGTGATGTCCCGGTCGCCGGGCCGGCCCGGCATAGGCCCCGTCCCGGTGAGCAATTCCCCGATTTCCGCACGGATATGCACAGGTGGGATGGAGTGCTCGGCGAGCGCCAGCCGCACGTCACCCGATTCGGCCAGCGCCGACTCCCGGCTGTCGGCGAAAACCGCGGCGGCCGCCATGGTGGCGGAATCGAGTTCCCTTGTGGTGGGCAGGCACGCACCCACCGCGTTAATGTGCGTACCGTCCGCCAGCCAGGCCCGCTCGATCACGGGGGTGGCGGACGAGGTCGCGGTCACCACGATGTCGGCGCCGGTCACGGCCTCGGCCACCGACTCTGCGGCCCGCACGGGCACCCCCGCCGCAACGGTGAGCTCCCCCGCCAGCTGCGCCGCGCGGCCCGGGGTGCGCCCGGCGATCCGGATCCCGGCCAGTGGCCGGCCGCGGGCCGCGTAGTCCTGGGCCAGGGCGAGCGCGTGGGCGCGGGCCTGGACCCCGGTGCCGATGATGGCCAGCCGGGCGGCGTCGGCCCGGGCCAGCAGGCGGGTGGCTACCACCGAGGCCGCGGCGGTGCGGATCTCGGTCAGCGCTGACGCGTTGATCAGCGCCTGCGGCTCTCCGGTCTCTGGGCTGGACAGCAGCACGACACCCTGGTGCGCGTCCTTGCCGAGCCCCGGGTTTCCGGGGAAGACGCAGATCGCCTTGAGGCTGTACGCGGCGTCCTGGCCGGGGGTGGCGCCTCCACTGGACCGGAACGACGGCATCAGCGCCATCAGCCCCGCCGGTGGCGAGCCAACCGGCGAGGGTGGCTGGATCATGGTCCGCAGCGGCTGGTAGACCTCACCACGGGCCAGGGCGGCGAGCGCGCCGGCGACCAGGCCGGCGCACTCCCCGTAGGGCAGCAGTTCGTGCACGTCGCGGGCGCTCAGGACGAGGAGCTTCAGGGCAGGCACGCCAGCAGACTAATCACTCCCGCCTGGCTGGGGACCCGGGCCGGAACCAGCGCCCAACGCCGGGGACCCGGTGGGCTATCAGCGCCAGGAAGGCCTGCCCGGGACTAGTGTCCCGGCCGGAACCAGCGCCCGGCCTGGGCATCGCCGGGCTCCTCGTCCGGCCGGGCGGGCCGGTGCGCCCCGACCGGCCGTTCCCGCGGCGGGACGGACAGGTGGGCCATGAGGGCGGCGTCTTCGCGCATCTCCGCCTCGGTAGGCGACAGCGAGATGATCACGGTGAGAACGAACGCGAGGATGCTGATCCCGATGATCAGGGGCAGCAGGAACGCCTGCGCGCTGACCCCGCCGGACATCGTGGCCAGCATCCCGGGGTCCTGGGTCCCGTAGACGTGCATGGCGACGATGCCGGTGTAGTGCATCCCGCTCACGGCGACACCCATGATCAGCGACGCCGCCAGCGTGGACCACACGGTGGTCAGCCGCAGCGCGGCCCACAGCGCGGCCGTGCCGGCCACCACCGCGATGACCACCGACAGCACGACCACGGCGTTGTTGTACCGGACGGTATCCGGCATCTTCATCGCGGCCATGCCGATGTAGTGCATGCTCGCCACCCCGAACCCGATGATCAGGCCGCCGACCAGCAAAGTCCGGCCGCCTGAGGTGCCGAACCCCACGATGAGCAGCCCAATGCCCGCCACGATCACCGCGATCAGCATCGACAGCACCGTGATCGGCACGCTGTACGTGATCGTCTGGCCCGGAATGGTGAATCCCAGCATGGCCACGAAATGCATGACCCAGATACCAGTCGTGGCGATCGACACCGTGGCCAGCAGCAGCCACCGCACCCGGGTAGCCCCCTGCGACGCACGGGCCCGGGTCGTGCAGCGCAAGCCCAGGAAACATCCCAGGCTCGACATGACGAAGCCCAGGACCGGCGTTAACGGACCGTAGGTGAAATGGTTGATGTGTACCACTCTTCCTGGACTCCTCCCCTGCCCCGGGACCATCAGCCGGGCATGCGGCCATTCCACCCCTATCCGAGCAGGCATAGTGAGACTGTGCCGTCTATTCGTAATGCGCACATAGAGTGACGTTTATCACACTCTGAGTATTATGAGACTTAGCAGTATCGTTGACCGGGGATCAGATGTGTCTCAGCGGGATCCCGGCCCGGGCTACACCGGCACCCGCGCACGCTGACCGCGCCGGGCGGCCCGCGCGGACCTGCGCGAGCCTCCCCTCGCAGCCACCGATAGGGCCGCGGCGGCCGCGGCGGAATAGATGTCCGCATGTCCTCGAGCGCACCCTCCGGCGGGCTGAGACGCGGTTCTAGTGACCCGGCCGGAACCAGCGTCCGGCATCGGGATCGCCAGGTTCCTCGCCGGGCCGGGCGGACCGCTGTGCCCCCACGGGCCGGTCCAGCGGCGGGACAGACAGGTGGGCCATGAGTGCCGCGTCCTCGCGCATCTCCGCCTCGGTCGGCGAGAGGGAAATGACCACGGTCAGGGCGAACGCGAGCAGGCTGATCCCGACGATGAGGGGGAGCAGGAATACCTGGGCGCTGACGCCACCCGACATGCTGGCCAGCATCCCGGGGTCCTGAGTGCGGTACACGTGCATGGCGGCCATGCCGGTGTAGTGCATCCCGCTCACCGCCACGCCCATGATCAGCGACGCGACGAGGGTGGACCACACGGTGGCCAGCCGGAGTGCGGCCCACAGCGCGGCTGTCCCGGCCACCGCCGCGATGACCACCGAGAGAACGACCAGTGCCTTGTCATACCGGACCGTGTCCGGCATCCGCATGGCGGCCATCCCGATGTAGTGCATGCTCGCCACGCCGAACCCGATGACCAGGCCGCCCAGCAGCAGCGTCCGCCAGCCTGAGCTGCCGAACCCGACAATGAGCAACCCGATGCCTACCACCACCACCGCGATCAGCATGGACAGGATGGTGACGGGCACGCTGTACGTGATGGCCTGGCCGGGGATAGTGAACCCGAGCATGGCGACGAAGTGCATCACCCAGATCCCGGTAGTCGCGACGGATACCGCGGCCAGCAGCAGCCAGCGGGCACGCTGCGCGCCGAGCGAGGCGCGAGCCCGCGTGGTACAGCGCAGGCCCAGGAAACAGCCGAGGCTCGACATCACGTAGCCGAGCACAGGTGTGACCAGGCCGTATGTGAAGTTGCTGACGTGCACCATCTGACCCCGTCCCCCGAGGGAGCCTGCCCCCCGCTGCCCGGCGAAATGTCGGGCTTAGCATGACATCACGCCTTGGAGGCTGTGACGTACTTCACGTCTCCGGCACAATCGATTTCACTGTGCAATCAGAAGTCCTGGGCCGATCAGATGCGCATGCCGCCGTCCGCCGACAGCGCCGCGCCGGTCAGGAAGGAACTGGCCGAGCTGGCCAGGTAGGGCACGGAGCGGCTTCGAGCAGGGCGGCGCTGGACGTGCAGCCGGCGGTGGCATGGTGGCCCGTGAGGAGGCTGACGATGGCCGGGCTGGCGGTGGCGGGGCTGGCCGTCATAGGACCTCCGGGCTGAAGGTGCAGCCGCCGGGCTAGAGGCGGTACACGCGGCGGGCGTTGCCCGCCCCGACCATCTCCGCGACCCGCAGCGCGTCGGCCTGGCTCCAGTCACCGTCAGCTACCCATTCCCCGAGCACCCGGGCGGTGGCGCGGCGCCAGAGCAGGGCGCCCAGGTAATGCAGTTCCGGCGGTCCCCAGGCGTCGGAGGAGAACAGCAGCTTGCCGAACGGGGCTAGCTCCAGGGACTCGGCGACCACGGCGGCGGCCCGCGCCCCCGCATAGTTGATGGCCAGCCCGACGTCCAGGTAGACGTGCGGGAACGCCTGGGCCAGATAGCCGGCGCCCCGGTGGTAGGGGTAACAGTGCAGCAGCATGACCGGGACGCCGGCGGGCTCGGTGCGCTGCAGGAAGCCACGCAGGAGGAGCGGGTCGCAGCGGCGCAGATCCGCGTCCGGGTCCCCGAAGCCGGTGTGCAGCTGCAGCGGCAGCCCCAGCCCGAGCCCGGTCCACAGCAGGTAGCGCAGCAGCACCGGGTCCTCGACCCGTACCCGGCCGGTGGCCTCGATCCGGCGCAGCCAGCCGCCCGCCGCCGCGGTCACCTCCGCCGCGGCGGGCGGCTCCGGGTCGAAGTCGAGGCCGTAGCGGTAGCCGACGATGCTCTTCAGGCCCACCGCCGGAGCGGCCTGGCGGGCCAGCGCCGCCGCGAAGCGGGCCGCGAACCCTTCCGCGCTGCCATCACCGTCCAGCACCGCCTGCTCCGCCACGCACTCCAGGCGAACAACCTCGTCGGCCCGGGCACCGGCCGCCTCCCGCATCCCGGGCAGGTCGAGCAACCCGGGCCGGACATAGCCAGTGTCGAGCAGGAAATGCGCGGTCCCGGTGGCCCGCAGCAGGCGGCGGGTGACCTCGGCCGGGCCCAGGGCTGACCGCCGGGCCAGGTAGTCATCGGGAGCGGCGAACGGCTCGAGGTCCAGGACCGGCGCGCACCAGCGCCGGATCGCCACGCCCAGCTGGGAGTCGAACTGGGTCAGCCCAGCGGGCAGCGGCCGGTCCGACTCGGTGATCAGCTGCTCGAACTCGGCCGCCCCGGTCTCGGCGGCGAGCGCCGGGTGGGCGTGGTGATCTACCAGGGCGAGCGCGCCGACCCCCGGCCCCAGCAGGCCGGACACGGCGGGAAACCGGTCAGCCATGGGTGCTCCGGGGCGGGGTGCAGGCCAGGGCAGGCATGACGTCATGATCGCCGAGCGGGCCCGGTCTGGCCAGTCCCCGCCGGCGTGACGGCCGGGCCGCCGGGCCCCGGATGCCGGTCAGATCGGGCGGACAGGGGACAGTAAGGCAGTTCGCCCGGCGGGCCAGCAGACGTACCGGGCTGACCGCGGCGTACGTGGAGCTGGCGCCGTCAAGGAGCTGACCAGGCCGGCCCGCGAGACGGCCAGGCGCGGGTCAGATCTTCGTGAAGTGCTGGAAGCACTCCCAGGCCGCGTCGCCTTCGGCGAAATCGGCGACCTCGGAGCGCTTCACCGCCAGGTAGGCCTGGCGGCGCAGCGGCCCCAGCGCCTCCATCAGCAGGTCGTCGGCGGCCAGTGCCTCGAGCGCCGCCCTGAGGGAGTCCGGCAGCCGGCGCACCCCCCTGGCCTCCCGTTCGGCCTCGCTGAGGGTGACCGGATCGACGTTCACGGCGTCGCCGGGGTCCAGCTTGCGCCGGATGCCGTCCAGGCCGGCCTGGATCACCGCCCCCAGGGCCAGGTACGGGTTGGCGCTCGAATCCGACGGCTTGAGTTCCAGGTTCACCGTGGCCGCCGCGTCGCCGAGCATCGGCGAGCAGATGCGCACCGCGGCCTCCCGGTTGTCCATGCCGTACACGGTGAAGGCACTGCTCCACATCTGCGGGGCCAGGCGGCGGTAGGAGTTGACGCTGGCGCAGGTGAGCGCGACCAGCGCGGGCAGGTGAGCGAGCAGCCCGCCGATGAAGTGATAGCCGCTGGCGGACAGCTGGTACTCATCATCCGGGTCGTAGAACACCTGGTGCTCCCCCGGCAGCCCGTCGGGCCCGAGGTCGGTCAGCGACACATGCAGGTGGGTCCCGTTGCCGGCCTGGCCCGGCACGGGCTTGGGGGCCAGGCTGGCCCACAGCCCGCGGCGGAACGCGACACCGCGGACGGTCTCCCGGTACAGCACGTGGTTATCGGCCGCGCGCAGCGCGGGGGCGTGCCGGATCGTCATCTCCTGCTGGCCGTGGCCGAGTTCGGGGTAGTAGCTCTCGACCTGCAGCCCCTGCTCCTGCAGCGCGGCCAGCAGATCCATGGTGAAGTCGTGGGCCAGGGCGAACCCGGTCGAGGAGTAGCAGAGGCTGTCGTCCACCGGGACGAGCCGGTCCGGGCCGCCGCCCGGAGGGGTCTCCCGGCGGCCCAGCGTGAACTCGGGCTCGAACGACGCATGGACCGCGTATCCCTCGGCGGCCATGTCCGCGATGGCCTGCTTGAGGAAGGTGCGTGAGCAGCCGTCCCAGGGCTCACCGCCGGGGTGGACCAGGTCGGCCAGCATCGCGCCCGCTCCGGGCGCGTACGGCAGGGCCACGAACGTGGATGGGTCGGGCAGGATGCGGACCTCGCCGACCGGGCCCATCCCGTCCACCGGCTGCAGGGAATCCAGCATGGACATGGCCATCATCGCCACCGTGTGCCCGATCCCGGTCCGCAGCCGGGACGGCAGCATGGCTGACGACGCGGCCTTACCGCGGATGATCCCGCCGTGGTCGGCGTACAGGAACCGGACGAGGGAAACCTGGCTGGCGTTGGCATGCTCGATGACCGCGCTGACCGCGTCATCGTCCGCGCCGCCCGCTGGCCCTGCTGGCACGTAGTCGCTCATGGGACAGAGGTAGCACGGGCGACCAGCGTCGTACAGCGCATTCCGCAGAGCGGTCGTTTACCGTATTCCGGGTTCCGGGCTCCCGGAAAGAAGCTGCCGGGACCCCGGAAAGGCATCCCCGGCGGCCTCGTTGACACTGGGAGGCGTCATCCCCTAGATTCACAATGTTCGATGATAGAACTGGTGTGCGTAAAGCGCACACCCATCCACCTGGCGGAATCGCTCCCTTTCCGGCTCCCCCGTCATCGGTGACCAAGGAGTGCCCGTGACATTTCTCGATGAGGCGACGTGGCGCGGCAAGGCATTCAGCAGCGGCTGGACCGTGGTGTCCGGGGGTGAGGCCCCCGTTACTGAGCCAGCCACCGGGACGGAACTCGGCCGGGTCGGCATCGCCTCCCCCGCCGACATCTCCGCCGCCGCCACGGCCGCCGCGGCGGCCCAGCCGGCCTGGGCGGCGCTCCCGCACACCGAGCGGTCTGCCATCCTGCGCCGGGCCGGGGACATCTGGAAGGCGCACGCCGAGGAGATCGAGGGCTGGAGCATCCGCGAGAGCGGCAAGATCCCGCCCGCGGCCCAGTTCGAGACGCACGTGGCCACCGAGGAGGTCTATGAGGCCGCCACCCTGCCGTCACGTCCCTACGGCGAGTTGCTGCCAACCGAGTCACCCCACCTCAGCTGGGCCGAGCGTGTCCCGGTCGGGGTAGTCGGGGTCATCTCCCCGTTCAACTTCCCGCAGATCCTGGCCATCCGGTCGGTGGCCCCGGCGCTTGCCCTCGGCAACGCCGTAGTGCTCAAGCCCGACCCCCGCACCGCGGTGTGCGGCGGCGTGGTGCTGGCCCGGGTCTTCGAGGAAGCCGGGCTGCCCGAGGGCGTGCTGCACGTGCTGCCAGGCGGCCCGGACGCCGGGGAAACCCTGATCACCGACCCGCTGGTGCGGGTGATCTCATTCACCGGGTCCACCGCGGTGGGCCGCCACGTGGGTGCGCTGGCCGGCCAGCATCTCAAGCGGGTCCACCTGGAACTGGGCGGCAACTCCGCGCTGATCGTGCTGGACGACGCCGACCTGGACGCGGCCGCGGCGGCCGGGGCGTGGGGCTCGTTCCTGCACCAGGGCCAGATCTGCATGACCACCGGCCGGCACCTGGTCCAGGACTCGGTCTATGACGACTACGTGGCGGCGCTGGCGGGCAAGGCCAGCCATCTGCCGGTCGGGGACCCGGCCAGCGGCCAGGTCGCGCTGGGCCCCGTCATCGACGAGCGGCAGCGCGACAAGATTCACGGGCTGGTCACCGCCAGCGTGGACGCGGGCGCCCGGCTGGCCGCGGGCGGCACCTACGAGGGGCTGTTCTACCAGCCCACCGTGCTGGCCGAGATCGCGCCCGCCATGCCCGCCTACGCCAGCGAGGTGTTCGGGCCCGTGGCCCCGGTCATCCGGTTCTCCACCGCCGACGAGGCGGCCAAGCTCGCCGCGGACACCGAGTACGGGCTGTCCCTGGGCATCCTCACCAAGGACGTGCTGCGCGGCCTGGACCTGGCCCGGAAGATCCCGACCGGCATCGTGCACATCAACGACCAGACCGTGGACGACGCCCCGAACACGCCCTTCGGCGGCATCGGCGCGTCGGGCACCGGCGCGCGGTTCGGCGGTACCGCCAACCTCGACGCGTTCACCGATACCCGCTGGGTGACGATGCGCAGCGAGATCGCGCCCTACCCGTTCTAGATGCCCGCCGCACCCGCGCGCACGCGCACCCAGGTCGGAATCGTCGGGGCGGGGCCGGCCTGCTGCTGTCTCATCTGCTGGCGCTGCGTGGGATCGACTCCGTGCTGGTCGAAGACCGGAGCCGCGCGCACTGCGAGGCCCGGCAGCGGGCCGGCGTGCTGGAGGACGGCAGCGTCACGCTGCTCCGGGAGGCCGGCCTGGCCCGGCGCCTGGACCGCGAGGGCCTGGAGCACGGCGGGATCTACCTCCAGTTCGCTGGCGAGCGGCACCACATCGACTTCCGCGAGCTGACCGGGCGGACCGTCACCGTCTACGCCCAGACCGAGGTGGTGAAGGACCTCATCGAGGCCCGGCTGGCGGCGGGCGGCCAGCTTGAGTTCGACGTGACCGGCACCGAGGTGGACGACCTGGACACCGCTCACCCGGTGCTCCGCTACACCAGCGCGGACGGGACCGCGCATGAGGTCACCTGCGCCGCGATCGCGGGCTGCGACGGCTTCCACGGGATCTGCCGGCCGGCGGTCCCGGCGGGCCTGATGACCGTCTGGGAACGCGAGTACCCGTACGCCTGGCTGGGCATCCTGGCCGACGTCCCGCCATCCACCGATGAGCTGATCTACGCCCATCACCCGGACGGATTCGCCCTGCACAGCCTGCGCAGCCCGCTGGTCAGCCGGCTCTACCTGCAGGTCGCCCCGGACGAGGAGATCAGTGCCTGGCCCGGCGACCGGATCTGGGCCGAGCTGCAGCGGCGGTTCGCCGTGCCCGGCTGGGAGCTCAAGGAAGGCCCGATCCTGGACAAGGGCATCACCCCCATGCGCAGCTTCGTCAGCGCGCCGATGCGGCATGGGCGGCTGTTCCTGGCCGGGGACGCGGCGCACATCGTGCCGCCCACCGGCGCCAAGGGACTCAACCTGGCTCTCGGGGACGTTGCGGTGCTGGCCTGCGCCCTGGACGAGCTGCTGCGCGGCGACGCCCGCCGGGCCGACGCCTATTCGGATGACTGCCTGGAGCGGGTCTGGCGGCGGACCCACTTTTCGTGGTGGATGACCACGATGCTGCACACCGCGCCCAGGGCAGACCCGATGGACGCCGAGCTCCAGCTGGCCCAGCTCCGCTACGTCACCGCCTCGCGGGCGGCGGCAGCGTCACTGGCCGAGAACTACACGGGCTACCCGCCCCAGCGCTGACCTGGCCCGGGCCGGCGCTGGCCGGGGGTCAGCCGGTGTGCGCGCCCTTGCGTGCGTACAGCGTGTCGTGCCAGCCGTGCTTGACGACCTGAACGAAGTTGGCCTTGAAGTAAGCCCGCAGCTCCGGGTACCAGGCCACCCGGCGGTAGGCGTTGTACGACAGCCAGACGAACTGGGCGCGGGTGAACTCGTCCTGCCACATCGCCTGCACGGTCGGGTCGTTGCCCGCGCCGGTGGACGGCTTCAGCCCGTTGGCGAAGCCGAGGTCGCTGCCGAGCCCGTCCAGCATGTGCGGGCAGTTCGACTGGGCGGGGCTGAACCGGTTGGCCATGAGCAGGTAGGACACCTGGTCGGTGGCGACGCACGCGCCCTTGGGGATGATCTTCTCCACCGCAGGGGCCACCCGGGCCAGACGCAGCTCGAGATGCGATTCATAGCTGCCCTGGACCATGGCCAGCACCAGGATGGCCAGGCCGGCCACCACTGCGGCCGGCTTCCACAGCTGCCGCCCGCCTGTGGCGGGCAGCCAGCTGGCGCCGTGGCCGAGGGCCTCGAGCAGGCGGGACAGCGGCAGCGCGATCGACATGGCGAAGAACGGCGCCAGGAACGCGGCGAAGTGATAGTGGAACTGGTCCGGCCACATGAACATCACCACGATCACGCCGGTGGAGGCCAGCGCGAACCAGTCCAGCGGGGGCGGCGCCTGGCGCAGCACCCGCCACGCGACGGCGATCATCGCGGCCACCACGATGACGAGCACCGCCGTGGCCGTCAGGATCAGCACGCGCGGGTGGGCGGGCAGATGAAGGTTGCTGATACCGAGCATGTGGCTCAGCCGGGCGGGCAGCGGGACCCGGGTCGAGCCGGCCCGCGGGGCGACCTGGGCCACGTACAGGCTCTGGTAGAAGCGCTTGGGCGCCAGGGCCGCGAACGGGAGCGTCGGGACCAGGAAACCGACCGCGACCCCGCCGACGTAGACGGCGGCCCGCCTGATCTGCGGGAGCAGCATGACCACCAGCACGATGACCGGGAAGATCGCCCACACCTCGACGCAGCCCGCGAAACCGAACGCGATGCCGCCCCAGAACAGGCGCTTCCGGCTGCTGGTCAGCCGGTCCCTGTCAAACAGGGCCAGGGCTCCGAGCAGGCAGAACAGCACCAGCCACGGCTCGACCAGGATGGTGCGGGCGGTGGAGACGCTGTCCGGGTAGACGGCGACGATCCCGCAGCCCACGATGACGGTGAGCAGGCCGCGGTGCCGGAGCAGCAGGCCCAGCAGGACCACGCCGGCCGCGCTGGCCAGTGTGGTCAGGATCCGGCCGGTGGCCATCGCCGTGGCCGTGCCGGTGACCTTGGACAGCAGCGCGGACGGCACCATCAGCAGGGTGATCCCGGGCGGCTGCACCAGGACGAATGAGCGGTATGGCAGGTAGCCGTGGATCAGGTTGACGGCGCTGCCGAAGTAGGGCCCGTCGTCGTATTCGGTGACCCCCAGCAGGTAACCGGGGCGGCTGAGCAGAAACAGCCGCAGCACCACGGCCAGCAGGGTGCAGGCACCGATGGCCGCGCTGATCGGGGTCAGCCAGCCTTTCCGGCGTCCCTCATCGGTGGCCGCCGCATCTCTGCGCGATTCGCCGGGCGGCCCGCCTGCCGCTGGCCTCGCCATCGTTCCGCTCACTGCTGGTTTGCTCCCTCAGCCCTGCTTGCCTGATCCCACAGCAACCTGCACACAGCGCCGCCCCATGACCGCACTGCAAGTGATGAACCGCACTGGAATTGTGAAACGCGCTGAGCTGCGTTCTGGGCAGGGGCCGGAACCGTTATTCCCGGCGGGCTCAGCGTGCGCGAAGCGGCCGCTCGCGACCGCCACCAGATGTTACCGGATGAACATGCCGGGCAATGCCGGATGCAACACTCCATATTGCCCGTATCCCGTCAAAGCCAGCACTCGCGACAACCCATATCAAGCGGCCCAGCAGCGGCCTACCATCCGCCATCACCGCTGGCCACCACGAATTTACTGGTCAGCAGGGGCTTCGCGGGCCATTTCCGGCCAGTTCAGCAGAGCCGGGCCGCCGGCCGGGCGATACGCGCCCGGACCGGCCCACGGCCCCGGTCAAGTTTGCGTACCGTGCCAGCCGCCGGCGCGCCGGCCTCCCGGCCGATCCGGCGGCTCACGCCCGGCCCGGCGGCCTGCCAGCCAGGCTCGCGTACCCGCCTGCCGGGCGAGCCGCGCGGCCGGCCTTGTGGTGACGGCCCGCCGGGCATGCGGCTGCCGCTGGGCAGGTCAGCGCCATCCAGCCTGCCACTACGCCTACTACCTGCCGCACCACTGGGCCTGGTCGAACCTGACCGGCATGTGGGGCTCGGGCTTCGGCATCACCTCCAGCCTGCGGATCAGCCTCGAGGGGCCGGCGGCGCGACGATCCTGGTGACCCTGGTCGCGCTGCCCGCGGCGTACTACACGGCCCGGCACCGGTTCCGCGGCCAGGGCGCATTCCTGCTGCTCGTCCTGACTACCCAGATGCTTCCAGCCGAGCGCGCTGATCGTCGGCATCTACCAGGAGTTCCTCGGCTTCCAGCTGATCGACACGGTGTGGGCACTGCTCCTGGTAAACGCGGGGTTCCACATGGCGTTCGCGGCCTTGATCATGAACGCCTACTTCGCCTCGATCCCGGCCGGGATCGAGGCGGCGGCGATGGTGGACGACAGCGGCCGGATGGGGCGCTGCTCCGGGTCACGCTGCCGCTGGCGGCGCCCGGCCTGGTCACGGAGCTAATTTTCACCTTCATCGCGGCCTGGAACGAGTTCATCGCGGCGCTGACCCTCACCACCAGCAACTCCACCATCCCGCTGACTGTCCGGCTGGACTCGTTCATCGGCCAGTACACGGTGGACTGGCAGCACTTGTTCGGTGCCTCCCTGGTGGCCACCATCCCGGTGCTCATCCTGTTCGCCCTGATCGAGCGGCGCGTGGTCGGCGGTCTGACGGCCGGCTCCATCCGGTAGCGGCCGCCGCTGGGTGACCAGGTAGGGGATGATGAGCAGGCCCCCCCACGCTCCCGCGAGCGCCCAGCCGGCCAGGACATCGGTCATCCAGTGCGCGGCCAGATAAAGCCTGGACAGGCCGACGACGAGCGCGACCAGGAATGCGCCGGTCATGAGCAGGGCGCGGGGCCGGAACGAGCGGCCGGCCATCACCATGAGCCCCAGCATCCCCCACGCGCCGAGAGCCTGGGCCGCATGCTCGGAGGGATACGACCAGCCGTGGAACGTGCCCAGCCAGTCCCCGGCCGGCGGCCGGGGCCGCGCGACCAGGGCCTTGGTCAGTATCGACCAGCCCCAGTCCCCGGCGAGCGACAGGGCCGGGAGTACCGCAGGCAGCCACGCCCGGCGCCACCGCCACAGCACCAGCGCTGAGCCGATCACCACCGGCCAGAGCACGAAGCCGGACCCGAGCCAGGTCACCACCCGGGCCACAGTGGTGAGCCACGCCGTGCGGTGGCTGACGAAGAACGCCAGCACGTGCGGATCGAGCCGGGTGCTGTGGATGTGGTTCAGCACGCTGTAGGTCAGCGTTCCGAAGGACCAGGCACACGCACCGAAGGTCAGGACGGCGATGGTGAGCGCGAAGCCAAGCGGATCGCCCCGCCGGAAGCGGGCGGCGAGCCAACCCAGCTGGCGCGGGAAGCGGCGCTGCAGCCAGGAGACCAGCCGGCTGCTGGCCAGCCTGGCCACCTGCCGTCCGGTCCAGGACTGCGGGTCACGGGCCCTGCGTACCAGGTGCCCGATGATGAGCGCGAGCACCACGATCGCGAACAGGGCGATGCCGACCTGGGTGGCGTAGCCCGCGACCCGCTTCCAGCTCGCTCCGGCCAGGTAGCCGAGCAGGACCATGATCGTGCCCCAGATCGCCCCGCCGGCCACGTTGAAGGGCAGGAAAACCCGGTACGGCATCCGCGCCACCCCGGCCAGGCCGGGGACCAGGGCCCGCAGAGCGGCGGTGAAACGGCCGAAGAAGACCGCCAGGCCACCGCGTCTGGCCAGGTACTCCTCGGCTCGCTGGATCCGCTCCGGCTTGACCAGGCGGCGCCCCGGCCGGCTCGCGAGTATGCGGCGGCCGAAGTCGCGGCCCACCAGGTAACCGGCCGAGTCGCCGATGATCGCCCCGGAGATTCCCGCGACCAGGACCTGCCACAGGGCGACCCGCCCGTAGGAGGCGAGCACCCCGCCGAGGATCAGCGCAGTCTCCCCCGGGAAAACGAAACCGAGGAACACCGAGGACTCGAGGGCCGGGACCGCGAAGACGATCAGCAGCGCCAGCCATCCGCTGAGACTGAGGATGTGCTCGATCAGGCCGGTCACCGTCCCCAGCGTATGGGCACCCCCGTGCAGGCATCACCTGGCCGGAACTCCGCAGTCGCCAGACACGGCCACAGCGTGTGCGTAGGGTAATTACTAACAGCGATGGGAGGATTTCAATGAGTGACCAGGGGCTCTCGGTACCACCCCCGCCGATGCCGGGCCACCCGCCTCAGGACGGTTACCCGCAGGGCCCCGGCGGACCTCCCGGTCCGCAGCGCCCGCATCCGCAGAAGCCGAGCCACTGGGTGCGCAACACGGTGCTCGGTATCCTCGGCGTGATCATGATCATCGTCGTGATCCTGGTCGCCACCGCCGGTGGCGGCGGGTCGTCCGCGCCGTCCGGTTCCAGCGGCGGCCAGGCCCAGGTGAGGCCGTCAGCCCTGCGCTCCCCGACGACGGGGGTCGGAGCCTCCTTCAATGCCAGCGACGGGCGCGGCCACACCTATCAGATTCGGCTCGACCTGGTCATGGACCCGGTCCAGGCCGCGGCCCGGCCCGTGGCCGCCAGGCACGGGATGCGGCTGGTAGGCGTCATCTTCACGGTCAAGGCGGTCCGCGGCAGCCCCCGGAACCTCAAGGCGGCGCGGGCCGCCGTCATTGTCGGTTCCGACGGGAAGGCCTACACGCCCGGCGCCGGCGCCATCCCCGGGTACAGCGACTTGCGGCGCGGCCTGATCAAGGTCGCCCCGGGGGCCAGCACGACGGGGGCACTGGCCTTCCAGATGCCTGCCGGGGTCGCCGTGTCCAGGGTGCGGTGGTCGGCCGCTCCCGGCTCTGCTATCCAGTGGCCCGTGCTGGGGAGCCCCGGGCGGTAGTCCCGTGCGGTAAGCCGCGGTTCCGGGTCCGGCCAGGCCTAGCGGACGTCCAGGCCGGTCACGGCCCGGCCGATGATCATCCGCTGGATCTCGGAGGTGCCCTCGAAGATGGTGAAGATCTTCGCGTCCCGGTGCCAGCGCTCCACCGGGAAGTCCCGGCTGTAGCCGTTGCCGCCGAGGATCTGGATGGCCTGCTCCGTCACCCGCACCGCGGTCTCGCTCGCGACCAGCTTGGACATCGATCCCTCGGCACCGTCCAGGGCCATGCCCTGCCGTGCCATCCAGGCCGCCCGCCAGGTCAGCAGGCGGGCCGCGTCCACCGCGGCCTGCATGTCGGCCAGCATGAAGCCGACCGCCTGGTTCTGGCCGATCGGGCGGCCGAACGCGAGCCGCTGGGTGGCGTAGTCCCGGGCGAACTCCACCGCGGCCCGGCTGATGCCGACCGCCATGGCCGCCACGCTCGGCCTCGAGGCCTCGAACGTCTTCATCGCCGCCTGCTCGCCGCCCCGCTCCCCGGACCGTACCCGCGCCAGCCTCCCGTCCAGCCGGTCCTTGCCGCCGACCAGGCAGCGGCCGGGGACCCGGACGCCGTCCAGCACCACCTCGGCGGTGTGCGAGGCCCGGACCCCGTGCTTGCGGAACTTCTGGCCCTGGCTGAGCCCGGGGGTGCCCGGCGGGACCACGAAGCTGGCCTGGCCCCTGGTGCCAAGCGAGGAGTCCACCGAGGCCACGACCACGTGGACGTCGGCGATGCCGCCGTTGGTGGCCCACGACTTGGTTCCGTTGAGGATCCATTCGCCGCTGGCCTCGCGGTACTCGGCGCGGGTCCTGATCGCGCCCACGTCGCTGCCCGCCTCCGGTTCGGACGCGCAGAACGCGCCCAGCTTTACCGAGCCCGGGCCGCCGAACATCTCCGGGAGCCACTCCCCGATCTGCTCGGGGGTGCCGTTGCCGACTACGGCGACGGCGGCCAGCGTGCTGCCGACCAGTGAGAGCCCGATACCCGCGTCACCCCAGAAAAGCTCCTCGAAGGCGACCGGGATACCCAGCCCGCTGGGCTCGAGCCACTGGGCGGAGAAGAAGTCGAGCGAGTACAGGCCGATCTTGGCGGCTTCCTCCAGGATGGGCCAGGGCGTCTCTTCCCGCTCATCCCACTCGGCCGCGGCCGGCCTGATCACGTCCGCGGCGAATCCGTGCACCCAGTCGCGCATGCCACGCAGGTCGGGCCCGGGCTCGAGGGAGAATGCACCGGGGGCATCGGGTTCAGTGGTCATCATGCTCCTCGGGGATCCGGCACGGGCTCCTATGTTACCGAAGAGTAGCACGCTTAAGTTACCAGAAAGTAACCTCTAGGCCCATTGCGGCCACGGCCCTAGCCCGTACCCGCCGCCCCGGGTCCCGGCGGCACCGCGGCTCCGCGGCGGGCCCGTGTTACTGGCTGTCGTGGCGGTCCAGGAATTCGTACACGTCGGACTCGTCCACTCCTGGGAAACTCCCGGTCGGCAGGGCGGACAGGATGTGCGAGTGCGCCCGCGCCGACGGCCAGGCCATCCCCTCCCAGCGGGTGGCCAGGCTGGCCGGCGGCCGCTGGCAGCAGTCCCCGCCCGGGCAGCGCGACACCATCCGCTGGGTCGTGTCCCGGCCCCGGAACCACCGCGAGTTCTCGTAGCCGGTGCCGACGGTGATCGCGGAGCCCCGCTCCGCGCCGGGGTCCACGTGCGCCATGCACCAGAAGGTCCCGGCCGGCGTGTCCGAGTACTGGTAGTACGGGGAGTAGCGGTCCGCCGACCCGAACACCTGGCGCCCGGACCACTTGCGGCACATCCGCTGCCCCTCGATCGCCCCGGTGGCGTCCGCGGGCAGGACCAGACCGTCGTTCTCGTAGGCCTTGTAAATGATGCCGCTCTCGTCGTTCTTGACGAAGTGACAGGTCAGGCCGAGGTGATGGGTGGCGAGATTGGTGAACCGGTGCGCTGCCATCTCGTAGGACACCGAGAACACATCCCGCAGGTCCTCGACGGACAGGTCCCGGGCTTCCCTGGCCTCGAGCAGGAAGCGCGAGGCTGACTGTTCCGGCACCAGCACGGCCGCCGCGAAATAGTTCGCCTCCACCCGCTGGCGGAGGAAGTCCGCGAAGTCGCGCGGTGCCTCGTGCCCGAGCACGAAATGGCCGAGCGTCTGCAGCAGGATCGTGCGGGGCGTGTGCATGCCCATGGATTCCTGCTTCAGGTAGATCCGCCGGTGGCGCAGGTCGGTGACCGACCGGACAGACCGCGGGAGGTCCTGCGCATACCTGACCGAGAAACCGTGGTGGCCGACGATAGCCAGCAGCGCGCCCTGGGACAGTGCGCCACCCCGGTAGCTGACGGACTCCAGCGCGTCCGCCGCCGCGTGCTCGATCTCGGCGAAGTAGTTACCCCGCTCACGCATCGCGTCCCGCAGCCCCGCGTTGGCCACCCGCGCTTCCTCGGGGGTGGCCGTCGGCCGCGTGCGCTGCCTGCGCAGTTCCGCGTACAGCGCGACCACGTGCTCGAGGACGTCATTCGGGACCCGGGCGCCGACCTTCAGATGCGGCAGCCCCAGGTCGGCGTACAGCGGGTCGCGCTGCGCCTCTTCCACCGCGATCTCCAGCTGGGCCCGGCGGCTCGGCGGCTGGTGCCGCAGCAGTTCCTCGGCTGGCACCGACAGCGCCCTGGCCAGCGCGTCGATCAGGGACAGCTTCGGCTCGCGGCGGCCGTTCTCCAAGAGGGACAGCGCCGAGGGCGCCCGGCCCACCCGGGTGCCGAGCTCGGCCAGCGTGTACCCGCGGGCCCGGCGCAGGTGCCGGAGCCGCTGTCCGAACGTCGCCAGGTCTAGACCACTTGCTGGAAATCCTGGCAGTTCTTTCTCCAAGAACTCTGTCACATCTTCATCTTAGATGAAATCTGAGTATTCTTCAGGAGGTTCGCTCTAGCTTTTGCCCGGTGGGGGCCGCAGGCTCGGGAGTAACCACCCAGGGGGACGGCGGAACGTCGGGAGGACCTAATGAACGAGAGTCGCCTCGAGGGCGCAGCGAACGGCACCAGCAACGGGCAGGCCGGGAAGCGCCCCGTCAGCGGGCCGCAGCAGCAGGCCGCGGGCCTGGCCCAGCAGTGGGCCACGGATCCGCGCTGGCGCGGCACCGAGCGAGCGTACTCGGCCGACGACGTCATCCGGCTGCGCGGATCCGTCCAGGAGGAACGCACCCTGGCCCGGCTTGGGGCCCAGCGGCTGTGGAGCTTGCTGCACGAGGAGGACTACATCGCCGCCCTGGGCGCGGTCACCGGGAATCAGGCTGTTCAGCAGGTCCGGGCCGGCCTCCAGGCCATCTACCTGTCCGGCTGGCAGGTCGCGGCGGACGCGAACCTGGCCGCCGAGACCTACCCGGACCAGAGCCTGTACCCGGTCAACTCGGTTCCCCAGGCGGTCCGCCGGATCAACAACGCTCTGCTCCGCGCCGACCAGATCACCTGGGCCGAGTCCGACGGCACGGACAGCCAGTACTGGCTCGCGCCGATCGTGGCCGACGCGGAAGCGGGCTTCGGCGGCGTGCTGAATGCCTTCGAGCTGATGAAGTCGATGATCGCGGCGGGGGCCGCGGGCGTGCACTGGGAGGACCAGCTGGCCTCCGAGAAGAAGTGCGGGCACCTCGGCGGGAAGGTGCTCATCCCTACCTCACAGCACATCCGGACACTCAATGCCGCGCGGCTGGCGGCGGACGTCGCCGACGTGAGCACCCTGGTCATCGCCCGCACCGATGCGCACGCTGCCACCCTGATCACCAGCGACGTGGACGAGCGCGACCAGCCCTTCATCACCGGCGAGCGGACGGCCGAGGGCTTCTACCTGGTGCGCAACGGGATGGCCGCCTGCGTGGCCCGGGGCCGGGCCTACGCCCCGTACGCGGACCTGCTCTGGATGGAGACGTCCACCCCCGACCTGGACGAAGCCCGGGAGTTCGCCGAGGCGATCAAGGCCAGCTACCCGGACCAGATGCTGGCCTACAACTGCTCGCCGTCGTTCAACTGGCACCGGCACCTCGATGACGGCACGATCGGGAAATTCCAGCGCGAGCTGGGCCAGATGGGCTACCGGTTCCAGTTCATCACGCTGGCCGGCTTCCACGCCCTGAACTACTCGATGTTCGACCTGGCGCAGGGCTACGCGGCCGAGGGCATGCCGGCGTACGTGCGGGTGCAGGATGCGGAGTTCGCCGCGGAGTCGCGCGGCTACACGGCCACCCGGCATCAGCGGGAGGTCGGCACCGGGTACTTCGACCTGGTCACGTCCGCCATCAGCCCGCAGGCGTCCACGACCGCACTGCACGGGTCCACCGAGAGCGAGCAGTTCTCCGCGGCCCACTGAGTTCCCGCCCCCGGGCGCATGGCCCGGAGGCCGCGAGACCCGAGCCGCCCGGGCGGGTCAGGCACCGCCGCCTGGCCCGCCCGGGCTGGCGCCCGGCACGGTAACCGCGACAGCCATTAGGAAAGCAGGCGGGTCTGCGCGGGGCGGCCGGGCACCTCGTCGTCACTGCCGGTGCTCCCGGCATCGTCGCCGCCCGCGCGCCGCCACCGGGACGGGACGAACACCGGGCAGATCATGAGCGTGCCCAGCAGGACCAGCACGCCGCTCACGAGCATGGCGTGGAATCCCGCACCGTACCCGGTGTCACGCAGCGGGATCATCCTGACCGCGAGCTGGGCGTTCAGCCCGAGCAGCCCGGTCCAGGCCAGCATGACCGCTCCGGGCAGGGCGGTGCTCAGCGGCGAGACCGGCGCCACCATGAGAATGCCGAGGAACAACCCGGCCAGCAGCAGGATCCCGAGTGCGCTCAGGCCGCTGATGCTGGTCAGGCTGATGTTCTGGGACGAGAGGCTGGTCATGTGCGCCACTCCCCAGCCGCCGCCGAAGAAGACCGCCGCGGCCAGGGCGATCGCGAACGCTACTCCAATCAAATGCCTCAGCACGTGATCACCACCTCTCGGCAACCGGTCTTATGCGCATCCCGGCGCAAAACTCTACTTGAGTGCCCCCTGACCAGCAGGCCGGACGGCTATTCCCACCTGCCCCATCATCCCCAGCCGCCCTGGCCGGAGGCCTGGAAGCCCGGCCAGATGGCGTCCCCGGCCACCACCCCCGGCCGCGCGGCCCCGGCCGGGCTCCGGGCCGCCCGCGCGGGCTAAGAGCTTGGACGGCGCAGCCGCCCAAGCGCCCAGTCGCCCAGGAATGGTTTAGCGGCGTGGCTGGCCAGGAATGGGCACAGGCGCCTGAATGGCGCTGCCCAACGCGGCCGGCCGGCGGCCCGGGTGAGCCGGTGGAACTGGTGGAACTGGTGGCCGTCCCGGATGGGCCGCGAGCCCGGCCGCAGATCCCCGGGAACCGGAAAGGCCGCGCTGAGCCAGGCGAGGCCGGGATGATCTAGGACAGGGAGGTCTCGTCGGCCAGCGTGTCGGCGGCCGAGGGGTCATCCGCCAGTGCATCGGCGGCTGAGGGGTCATCCGCCAGTGCATCGACCGCGCCCGCCAGGTCGGCGAGCGCGGGGAGCGCCTCGAGCAGCGTGACGCGGCTGTCGGGCGGCAGATCCCTGAGCGCCAGGCTGAGCAGCCGCTCGTTGAGGCTCTTCCACCGCAGCACCGCCGCCTCGCCAGCCGGAGTGAGATCCAGGCTGGCGGTGCGCCGGTCCCCTTCACCACCGGTCCGGATCACGAGTCCGGCCTGGCGCAGCGAGTTCGACAGCGTGGCCACCGAGCTTGGCGCGAGCCGGAGCAGCCGGGCCAGCTGTCCCGGGCGCGACCCGGGATTCTCCGCCATGCAGGACAGCATCTCCAGCTGGGCCACGGACAGCCCGGACCCAGGGTCAGCGGCCCGCGCGGCGCGCCGCATAGCCCGCCGGAGCCGGGAGACCGCGTCAGCGAGGTCAGCTGAGTGCACTGCTGTTCCGAGGAGTGGAGGCATGAACTCAAGTATACCGATTGATAAACTAGAGATAAAGGATCCCGCCGTGATGCCGAAGGTAGACCCGCCGGCAGGCCCCCCAAGGCTCCCGTCCGGGGGCACCTTGGGCGGCGGCCCGGCCACCCAGCGGCCCCTTATGGCCCGGTGCCAGCCGCTTCGGAATCCGGGCATACCAGCGGCAGCGGGCGTGCTTCAGGCGCTGTGCGGACTATCGGCGTTCCGGCCACCCGCCCGCCTGGCCACGAATAGTGTGCGGTGATCTGCGGGACATGCCGGCCCGGTACTGGCCAGGAGGGCTTGCGGCAGACAGACTCGTCCCCGGGGGAAGTCCGAGCTAATGCCCTCGCGCGGCATCACGCCCGCCGGCCTCGCCGGCTGGCGCAGAAGGGACGCCGATGCAGGAACTGCGCATCGTCGCGGTGAGCGAGGACGGCAGCTATGCCGTACTCGCGGTACCGGGACGCGGCGGGCGCTTTTCGCTGCCGATTGACGACCGGCTGCGGATCGTCGCACGCGGGCAGTTCTCCCGGCTTGCTCAGTACGAGATCGAAGTGGAGAGTCCCTTGCGACCCAAGGAGATCCAGGACCGGATCCGTGCCGGAGAGACCGCGGAGGAGATCGCTGACGCCGCGGGCGTGCCCATCGAGCGGGTTCGCCGCTTCGAGGGCCCGGTGCTGGCCGAGCGGGCGTACCGCGCCCAGGAGGCGCAGGGTGCTTCCATCCGGCAGCCCGGGGACTCCGGTCCCGGGCCCCGCCTCGGTGACATCGTCGCCGAGCGCCTGGCGGCGCTTGGCGTGCCCGCCGAGGAAGCACAGTGGGACTCGCGCAAGCGGGGCGACAACATCTGGCAGGTCCAGCTGATGTTCACGATCGGTGGGCGGCCGCTGATGGCGGAGTGGGTGTTCGACCCGCGGCGCCGTCACGTCTCCCCCGCCGACGACGACGCAGCCCGGCTCTCGCTGCCCGAAGCCGATCTGGCCGGGCTGGCGCCCGGTCCCCCGGCCCCGGCCAGGGCGACGGTCACGCCCATTGGCTCCCGGCTGGCGGCGGCGGCACCACCGCCCGCGCCCAGGGAACGCCGGCCCGAGGCGCCCCCCGCCCCCGACCCCGCGGTGGCCGCGGCGCGCGCGGCCGAGGCACGGGCCGCGGAGGCGCGGGCCGCCGAAGCGCGCACGGCCGAGGCCCACGCGGCGCGCGCCGCTGAGGCGCAGTCGGCCCGGGTGACCGGGACGCATGCTGCGCGCGCGGCTGAGACCCGCCCGGCGCGCACCCCCGAAGCGCGCCCGGCGGCCGAACTGGCGGAGGCCGCACCCGAAGCAGGCAGCCAGGAAACGGCCGTGCCGCAGCGCGGCCGGGCCCGGAAGGCCGCCGGAGGCCGGTCCAGGCGCTCGTCCGTGCCGTCCTGGGATGAAATCATGTTCGGCACCTCGCGCCAGCCGGAGTAATGTAGCCGCCCGGCTTTAGGCTGTCGCGGCTGGGCACCTTTCCGGCCGTAACCCGGCCCAGCTTCGGCGGGTTTACGGCCGGGCCGCTGATTCCCCCGGTTTATTTTCCCGTGATCCGCGAGGCCGGAGAGTCGCGCTCACCCCGCGACGTGGCGGGACAGCGCCGGAGGCGATTAGTAATCTCCTGGTAATAGACCGGAGTCACCAAGGGTAATCTTCTGTGCCGCCCCACTGCAGGCAGCGGCGCCGGGCCGCCCCTGGCACCGATTTGGCCGCTGTTCACGATCCGCACACAAAGCAGGCCCGGCCCGGTCCGCGAACACCCGAACCGGAGCCCGGCGGCGAGCCTTTGTGCGGTGAATGCCGGGGCCAGGTCGAGACGGCCTGCCCCGGCGCCTGCCCGGCCCCGGCACGATACCTGCGGGTCCGGTGGCTCCTGGCCCCCGCAGGGGGCCGGACCGCGTACGATCAGCCAGCGTGAGCCGTGCACCGCAGAGTCGTGGGGACCGGGGAGCTGGCCGCCAGGCCTGGCGCCCCGGCCGGGCCGGGGCCGCCGCGCTGATCGTGCTCAGCCTGGTCAGCGGCTGCGGCCTGGTCGGCGGCGCGAAGACCATCCCGGCGGACGTCCCGAACCAGATGACCGTGACCAGCCAGGTCTTCAACCAGCACCAGTTCCCGGCGGCCTACACCTGCGACGGGTCCAGGCAGAGCCCCTCGCTGCACTGGTCCGGCGCCCCGCAGGGCACGAAATCCCTGGCCCTTCTCGTCGATGACGCCTCGGCGCCGATCCGGCCCTACATCTACTGGATCGTGTTTGATATCGGATCACAGACAACCGGGATCCAGGCCGGGCAGGTTCCGCCCGGCGCGCGGCAGGCGGACAACAGTAAAGGAACCGACCGATATGATGCGCCCTGCCCGGTGAATGGCCGGCACACCTACCGGTTTACCGTCTACGCCCTTAGTAGGTCCTTGTCTCTGCGCGAGGGCGTGGCCATGAAAACCGCCTGGGGCGCAATCGCCCAAGCAGCCATCGCACGGGGCAGGCTGCAGACAACCGCCAGTCCGTAATCGCCTGATCGCGATGGGTAAACGGACTTGGCAAAAAAATCCCTAAACGCATGACACCGCCCATACGGTCCGCCAGACTGACTGATCAGTAGCTCAGCCTTGGATGGATTCGAGGCGCTAGCGATACAGGGGAAGGCCCGCGTGATGGCCGCGTTGGCCTCGCTGGCGCCGCCCATACGGCCATGGCTTGTTGGGTGGTGCAATGCTTCTGCTCGTGATCGGCCTCGTCGCCGTTATCATCGCGGTCCTCGTCGCGGTTTTCCTCGTGACGCGGCGTCGCGGTGATGATGACGAGCCAGGCGGACGGGAATCCGTCCGGGACCGTTTCCGCGGCCGCGACACCCGCCAGAGCACCGACCCGCGCGTGGCCCGGAAGCCGGCCCGCGGAGCCGCGCTGTCCCGGCGGCCCGCCGGCGAACCGCGCGGCTACGGCGGGCCGGGCCGGGGTTACGAGGCCGCCGGGTTCGACCAGTCTCGTGGCTACGAGCCATCACCGCGAGGCTACGGCGATCGTTCCGCCCGCGGCCATGATGAGCAGCGCACCGAGCGCATCCCGGCCGCCCGCCGGGGTGCCCGCTACCAGGATGCGCCGGAGTCTGCGGCGCCGGCCGGCGCCCGGGCCGCCACGCCACCCCGGCGGGGTGGCGTGGCCACGGATACCGGCCCCGGGCCCGCTCTCTACGACACCGGGCCCTCCGCCGCCGACTTCGCGACCACGCGCCTGGACGCCGACCCGGACCTGGCGGATTCTGACGTCTTCCCCCGGGTACGCGACGAGATCCCGGAGACCGAGGCCAAGGCCGCGCGAAGGAACCAGGGCAAGGGGCGCGGCAAGTCGTCCCGCGGCCGGCACGACGACGATGACGACGACTGGCCGAGCACGGAGTGGGACAAGCTCTCCGATGAGCAGTACTGGGCCGAGCTGTCCGCCGACAAGCCCCTCGCGACGACGGCCCGCAGCGCGCAGCCAAGTGTCCCCGCCCCGGCGGGGAAGCCGGCCCGGTCCGGCGCGCAGCTCCCGGCGTCCGGGCGCGCCGCGTCCCGGCCCCAGCGGGCGCAGGATGCCGGCCCGGAGGCTCCCGGCCGCGGCCAGCCCGCCGACCGCCCCGCGAGGACGGGCACCCGTCAGGGCGTACCCAGGCGGCCAGACGACCGGGACACCGACCCGGGTCGTCCTGGCCTGGCCAGCCGGCCTGGAGCCGCCGCGGCCCAGGCCACCGAGCAGCTGCCGGTCAGGAACCGCCGCCAGCCCGCGGCCGACCCGGCGCCGTCCGGCCCGGCACCGTTCATGCCCGCCGCCCCCGAAACCGACCCGGCTATGGCCCGCCTGGCCAGCCCCGGCAGCGCCAGCGAACCGCCGGCCCGTGCCCAGGATCCCCGTGCCCAGGATCCCCGTGCCCAGGATCCCCGTGCCCAGGATCCCCGTGCCCAGGCCCCCCGGCCCCCGGCCGGGCGGTCCCGGACTGGCGAGGACCCGCTGACCAGCCCGTCCTTCGCACGTGGCGCGGCCTCGGCGGAAGACAGCCGGTCCTACCGGAGCCCACAGCGCAACCCAGGCGCGCACCCGGCCCCGCCCTCTGGCGGCTACCCCGGTGCGGCAGACGCCTATCCGGCCGGCTACTCCACCTCCCCCGGCGGCTATCCCGCCGACGGGCGGGACGGTTATCCCGGACCGGGCCGCGGGCGCGACAGCTACCCCGGCCTGCCCCGAGACGGCTATCCCGAGCCGGCCGGCGGATATGGGGCCTATCCGGGTGGGTCAGGCGGGAGCCGGGACTATCCGGCGTCCGCCGGCAGGCACGGGTATCCGGCCAGCCTGTCTGACCGCACCGACCCGGGGGCGGCACGGACCGACCCGGGTGCCCCGCGCACCAGCCCGGGCCGCCGCCGCAGCACGGCGGCCCGCCCGGCCCCGCCTGCGCAGCCCGCCCGGGGCCCGTCCGGGCCGCCGGCCAGCAGTGGTTATCCGGCCCAGCCGGCGGCCGCCACCCCGGGGTGGGGCGGTGACCGTGGTGCCGCGTCCGAGTCGCCCTCGGCCCAGTCGGGCCTCGGCAACCCGTACGGCAGCTACGTGGACACGACCCCGCCGGCCGCGGCCACGCCGCCGGCCCCGGCGCGGACCGCACCGCCCGCCGCGCCCCCATCCCCCTACCACCAGGGCCAGCCGCCGGCCAGCGGTAACAGCTACCCCGGGTACACCACCGGCCCGACGGCGTCCTACTCCGACCCGTACGGCTCCGGCCCGGGAGGCTATCCGGCCAGCGGCCCGCAGCCGCCGGCCGGCGGCCGGTCGGAGCCGGGCACCACCTGGTACTCGGCGCCGCCCGCGGCGTCCCCGCCGCAGCCGCCCGCGAGTGCCTACCCATACCAGCCTGACCCCGGTTACCCGGCTGCGCCTGACTACGGCAGCCAGCCCGGCCACGCGAGCTACCCCGGCACCCCGCCGGCGACAAGCCGGGATGACAGCCGCTACCGGAGCGGGCAGACTGATGACCCATACGGTCCTGACGGGTACAGCGGCTATCACTCTCGTCAGGGTTGACAAACCCACCCCGCGCGCCGCGACAATGTGCCGACCGACGCTAGGCAGGGGAGATGCTGGACGGAACCCGGGATCACGCGCGCAGTTATCATCTGCACCGGCTGGCCACGGCCCTGGATACCAAAGGGCTGCACGCGTCAGTGAAGACCACGTACCCCGCTGCGTTGCACATCTTCATCCCGGGGGCGACCATGCTCGCGGAAAGCATCGACTGCACCCCCGGCACTGACGGCATGGGTCGTCTCCGCTGGTACTACCGCTGGTCCTGGGGCGAACTGCTGCATGACGCGGAGGATCCCTCGGCGGCGGCAGCGAAGATCGCCGAGGTGCTGTCTTCCCGGTGATCCCAAGCGGGCGGCGATTCGTCCTCCCGGTGAACAGGGGTCACTGAGCACCGGCAGCGGGAAATTCCAGCTCGATCGCGTGCCGGAAGGTGATCTCGCCGGCAGGCTCCCCCCGCAGCCACGGCTTGATCCGTCTGACCTCATCGGCGAAATCCCGGTGCAGCGCCACCAGGTCCATGCCGCGGCGCTGGTAGAAGCCGATCGCGTGAACATTGTCGTTCCCGGTGCTCAGCCACAGGCGCTGGCCCGCCTGCCGGGCCCGCTGGCGGGCTTCGGCCAGCAGGGCCGTACCGGCCCCGCGGCCTTGGGTCAGGCTGTTCAGGGTGACGACCTCGAGCCCCGGCCAGCCCGCTCCCCCGGCCCCGGCCTGCAGCCGGTAGGTCAGCACGCCCAGCCGCGCGCCCCCCGGTCCGTCCTCCGCCACCAGGCCGGGCAGCCGCAACACGTCGTGCACCCCCGACAGGCTGACGATCGGCAGCCCCCAGGCGGCGGTGACGACCTGCGCCAGCCAGTCCCGGTCCTCGCCGGTGAGTTCCCGGACCAGCGGGCCGGCCGGGCGGGGCCACAAGTCCGCGACGGACACCCCGGCGCCGGCCAGCATCCGGCGCAGCAACGGCAGTGACAGGCCTACCACAGTGCCCCAGTCCCCGTCGATGCCCTCGACGAACGGGGCGCCGAAGCCGTCGATGCTGAACGCACCGGCCATCCGGCCCGGCTCACCGGTGGCCACGTAGGCCGCGATCTCCTGCTCTCCCGGCGTGCCGAAGCGCACCAGCGTGCTGGCGGCTGCGATGGTGCGCCGGCCGGAGCGCGTGTCGATCAGGCAATGGCCAGTGTGCAGCGTGCCCTCCCGGCCCGACATCCGGCACCACAGCGCCATGGCCGCCTCGGGAGATGCGGGTTTGCCCAGCGCGGCACCATCCAGATCGAGCAGGGAATCGCAGCCCAGCACCAGGTCACCCGGGTGCCGCCCGGCGACCGCCGACGCCTTGCGCTCGGCCAGCGTGCACACGGCACTGGCCGTGCCAATGGCAGCGTCGATGGTCTCATCCACCCCGCTGACATCGATGACGGGGACGAATCCGGCGTCGCGGAGGAGCCGGCGGCGGGCCGGAGAACTGGACGCCAGCACCAGGCAGGGGGTTCGCGTCGTCACCAGGCCAGGATTGCGCAAAGACCCCATCAATATCCTGGCAACGCCCAGGCACCCCGCCCTACGGTGCTTACCGTGGGTCAGCCTGCAACTACAGCCTTAGCGGTACCCGTGGTCGCCGCACCCCCGGCCGCGGCTCCGTCCCGGCCGGCCCTTCCAGTCCACCGCAGGATCGCCTCACTGGCGGTCCTGGCGGCGGACCGTGCTACTGTCCTGGCCTCCGGCATGCGCGGCGCTAGTCACCCTCGCGATCACCCTGTGGAAGATCCAGGTGCCGTCCTTCTGGCGGGACGAGGGCGCGACGCAGGCCGCCACCCAGCGCTCCTTCACCGACCTGATCGCCATGCTCGGCCGCGTGGATGCGGTGCACGGTGCCTACTACGTGCTGATGTGGCCCGGGGTGCGGCTGGCCGGGCACGGCGAGCTGGTCTTGCGGCTGCCCTCGGCCCTGGCCATGGCCGCGGCCGCGGCCCTGATCACCGTGACCGGCAGGCGGCTGGTGTCCCGCCGGGCCGGGCTGGCCGCCGGGCTCACCTTCGCGGCCCTGCCCGCGGTCAGCTGGTTCGCGCAGGACGCGAGGCCGTTCGCGATGGAGACTGCGGCCAGCGCGGCGGCCAGCTACTTCCTGGTCCGGCTGGCCGGGGACGACGGCCGCCGGCGTTGGGCATGCCTGTACGGGGCGAGCCTCGTGGCCGTCGGCCTGGCTAACGTGTTCGGCCTGCTGCTTATCCCGGCCCACGCCGCGACCCTGGCGGCCGGGCGGGGCCAGTACCGCCGGCAGGCCGCGGGCCGCCGGTGGCTCCTGGCCGTCACCACCGCCTGCCTGGCGCTGCTGCCGCTGATCATGGCGGCCTGGGCGCAGCGGGCCCAGGTCGGGTGGCTGCGGCCACCGGGAATCGCGGCCGCGCTGGCCACCGGGCGGCTCGTCGGTCCGGCCGGGCTGATCCTGACCGTCCTGGTGCTGATCGGGACCGGCCTGGCGCAGGCGGTGCTGGGCCACCGGCTCGGGACCGACTGGCCGGTGCGGCTGCCGGCCCTGTGCCTGCCCTGGCTCGCCCTGCCGCCGCTGATCTTGTTCGCCATGTCGCAGGTCCAGCCCGCCTACACGTTCCGCTACATCGTGTTCTGCATGCCCGCCGCCGCCCTGCTGATCGGCACCGGCCTGGCCGCGGCGGGACGGGTGACCGCGGCCACCGGGCTGGTCCTGATCGTGCTCCTCAGCCTGCCGTTCCAGCTGGGTGAGCGGGGGCCGGCCGGGCACGCCGACAACATCCGCGGCCTGGACCAGATCGTGGCCCGGTACTCGCGCGCCGGGGATGCTGTGATCTACCCGCAGGGCGCCGGGTCGCGGTCGTTCGCCGCTGCCTACCCCTACGGTCTCGCCCGGCTGCGTGACGTCATGCTGGGCGAGCCGGCCGCCCGGTCGGACACCATCGCAGGCACGGACGCGCGAGCCCAGGTCGTGCGCAGCAGGCTGACCGGGGTGCGCCGGGTCTGGGTTATCGAGAGCGACGTGCCGCGGCCCGGACGGCCCACCGAACTCCAGGGACTGCCGTTCCGGCTGGTCCGGGAGTGGCGGGTGAGCGTTTCCTGGCTGTGCCTGTACGAGTACGGGGCCTGATCTCAGCCTGCGGAGGGCGCCTCGGGCTCCGGCTCCGCCAGCCGGGCGTGCAGCCGCTCCCTGACCTCCTCGGGCGTGTACTCGCGGCGCCGCCGCTCGGCCCGTGCGATCACCACACCGGTGGCGGCCACGCCCGCCAGGCCTGCCAATCCCGCTACTTTCCACCAGCGCACCTGCCTAGGCTACGACAGTGCCGACTATTGCGCGCATCACTCTGGACGAGGCCCTGGACCAAACCCGGACCGGCGACATCTGGCTGTTCCGCGGTCACACGCTGGCCGACCGGGCTATCCGGGTGGGGACGAACAGCCCCGTGAACCACGTCGGCATGTCCGTGGTGATCGAGGACCTGCCGCCGCTGATGTGGCACGCGGAACTGGGCCGCTCACTGGAGGATCTCTGGTCGGGGACCCGGCAGCGCGGCGTCCAGCTGCACGACCTGCGGGCTGCGGTCGGAGTCTGGACGGGCCGCTACCACCAGGACGCGTGGCTGCGCCAGCTGCAGCATCCGCCACTGCCCGGGATGGAGGATGCACTGCTGCGGGCCATCGCCCGGCTGGACGGCACCCCGTTCCCCGCCGCGGCCCGCCTCGCCAGCCGGTGGCTCCTCGGCCGGCTGCCCCCGCTTTCCCGGGTGCGTCATCGTGCCCATGTCCCGGCCGGCGGCCCGGCTGAGGACCCGCCGGGCCCGGACCGGGCGCTGGAGACTGCGTACTGCGCGGAGGTCGTGGCGGCCACCTACCAGGCCATGGGCCTGCTGTCCGACCGGCGCGAGCCGCGTTGGTACGACCCGGGCCGGTTCTGGAGCGGCGATGACCTGGAGCTGCTGACCGGGGCCCGGCTGGGTGGTGAGATCGCCGTCCAGGTCCCTCCCCCGGTATCCGCCCGCGCTCGCTGACCGGCAGCGGCTGACCTGGCCGCCTGCCAGCCGCGGCCGCGCGGGCTTGGCCGCCGGCCGCGGTGTGATCCCGGCCGTCCCCCTGCGGAAGCAGCCGGCTGGGCCGGGCGTCAGTCCCGCGCTCCTGCGCCCCGGACAGCATGGGGCGGGGGCTAGCCCGTCCTGTCGCCCGGGCGGGGACTGCGCAGTACCACGACCGAGCGGGGGCCGACGGTGAGCTTGTCGCCGGATCGGCCGGCCACGGCCGGTCCGGCCAGCGTGCCCGCGCCCACCCCGTCCGGGCCGAACGTGTCCAGTTCGGCCTGCCATCCGGCCTGCGGCCGCGTGTCGGGAAGGACGAAGTCGAGCGGCTCCCACCAGGCGTTCACCAGCACCAGGAAGTCGTCGTCGAGCAGCGGCGTGCCGTCCGCGGCCCGGTCCGGGCCGGCCGAGCCGTCGAGATAGAGCGCGATGGCCAGCGCGCTGCCGTCGGCCCATTCGGCTGCGCTCATACGGCCGCCCGCGGGCGTGAACCAGCGCAGTTCGGCCGCTTCGGTACCGGCCAGGAAACGCCGCCGGCGGAACACCGGGTGCGCCTTGCGCAGCGCGATGATCCGCTTGGTGTAGTCGAGCAGGTCGTGGTCGGCCCCCGCCCAGTCGAACCAGGTGAGCTCGTTGTCCTGGCAGTACGCGTTGTTGTTGCCGAGCTGGGTCCGGCCGATCTCGTCGCCGCCGAGCAGCAGCGGCACGCCGAAAGACAGCAACAGGGTGGTCAGCATGGCCCGGGACTGCCGGGCCCGCAGCGCGAGGATGCCCGCGTCAGCCGTGGGGCCCTCCGCGCCGCAGTTCCAGGACCGGTTGTCCGTGGTCCCGTCACGATTGGACTCCCCGTTGGCCTCGTTGTGCTTGTCGTCGTAGGAGACCAGGTCGCGCAGGGTGAACCCGTCGTGCACGGTGATCACGTTCACCGACGCCGTCGGCCGGCGGCGGGCCCCCGCGTACAGGTCGGCGGAGCCGCAGAACCGGGTCGCGAACTCGGACAGGCCCACCGGGTGGCTGCGCCAGAAGTCCCGCATGCTGTCGCGGTACCGGCCATTCCACTCCCGCCACAACGGCGGGAAGCGGCCGAGGTCATAGCTGTCCATCTGGCCCACGTCCCACGGCTCGGCGATCAGCTTGACCTGGGACACCACCGGGTCCTGCGCGACCAGGTCGAAGAACGCGGATACCTGGGCGAAGCTCCCGTCCTGGCGGCCCAGCGTGGTGGCCAGGTCGAAGCGGAACCCGTCCACGTGCATCTGCGTGATCCAGTAGCGCAGCGAGTCCATGATCAGCCTGAGCGTGACCGGGTCGCCGGTATTGAGCGAGTTCCCGGTCCCGGTCGTGTCGAAGTAGAGGCGCGCGTCCCGGTCATCCAGCCGGTAGTAGGCCGGGTTGTCCAGGCCGCGGAAGCACAGCGTCGGGCCGAGATGGTTGCCTTCCGCGGTGTGATTGAACACCACGTCGAGGACCACCTCGAGGCCCGCCCGGTGCAGCGCGTTCACCATGGCCTTGAACTCGGCGACCTGGCCGCCGGGGTGGCCCGCCCGCACCGCCGCCGAGTACGCCTGGTGCGGAGCCAGGTACCCGATCGTGTTGTAGCCCCAGTAGTTGGTCAGGCCCCGCTCGACCAGGAAGGACTCGGGAACGCTCTCGTGCACCGGGAGCAGTTCGACGGTGGTCACGCCCAGGTCGAGCAGGTAGCCGATCACCACGTCGCAGGCCAGGCCGGCGTAGGTGCCACGCAGGGGCGGCGGTACGTCCGGGTGCCGCATGGTGAGGCCCTTGACGTGTGCCTCGTAGAGGATCGTGTCCTCGTAGCGGTACGCCGGGCGGTCGTCGTCAGTCCACTCGAAGGCCTCGGCAGCGACCAGGCTGCGCGGCATCCGGGCGGCGGAGTCCGCGGCCGACGGCGTGTCGCTGCCGGGGGCGGCGTAGCCGAGAATCTCCGGCCCGGGGGTGGCCGTGCCGTGCAGCGCCCGCGCGTACGGGTCGAGGAGCAGCTTCGCCGGATTGCAGCGCAGCCCGCGGGAGGGGTCGTAGCGGCCGGTGACCCGGTACCCGTAGGCCTGGCCGGCGCCGATACCTGGCAGGAAGCCGTGCCATACTCCCGCGTCAAAATCCCGCAACGAAACCCGCGTGGTCTCGGCGCCGGCCTCGTCGAACAGGCAAAGGTCGACGCGGTCGGCCACGCCGGAGGCCACCGCGAAGTTGGTGCCGTCGCGGCGGATGGTCGCACCCAGCGGGAACGGGGTGCCGGGCAGCGCACTGGCCGGGGCGGCTCCCGCGGGGCCCGTGGCCCCGCTTTCCGCCGCGGGCCCTTCCGCCGCGGGCCCTTCCGCCGCGGGGCCGGTCACCGCTGGTCCCGCGGGCCGTAGAGCCGCAGGATGTCGCCGACGGTCTGGACGTTCCCGTGGCGGCGGCGGATCACGTCCGCGATCAGCGCGGTCCAGCCGGTCTGGTGCGCGGCGCCGATCGCTGCGCCGTTGTCGCCGTGGAAGTACTCGCTGAAGACCAGGTTGTCGTGCCAGGCCGGGTCTTCCTGGAGCAGCCGGGTGCCGCCGAAACACGGCCGGCGGCCGTCCGGGCCCCGGGTGAAGATCGAGATGAGCCGGTCCTGCAGGTCCCGCGCGATCGCGTCCAGGGGCAGCCGCTGCCCGGACCCGGTCGGGTACTCCAGGGTCACCTCGTCACCGAAGAACCGGTGGTACCGCTCCAGGGAGCTGATCACCAGGTAGTTCAGCGGGAACCAGACCGGGCCGCGCCAGTTGGAGTTCCCGCCGAACATGGCCGTGGTGGACTCGGCAGGCTCGTAGTCGATGGTGGCCCGGACCCCCTCCACGTCGATCTCGTACGGGTACTCGCGGTGGTAGGCGGACAGGGCCCGCAGCCCGTGCGGCGAGAGGAACTCGGACTCGTCGAACAGGCGGGTCAGCAGCCGTTCCAGCCGGGCCGGGCCGGCCAGGCTGAGCAGCAGCCGCTGCTCGCCAGGCTCGCCGCGGAGCAGGCCAAGCTCGCGGAGCTTCCCCGGGTCGGCCAGTCCTTCCCGGTCCAGGAAGCCGGCGAAGTTCTTGCCCAGGGTCAGCGCGCGGTCAAGATCCGCCTCGTCGATGACCCCCGCCGCCAGGGCCGGGATGATGCCGACCATGGACCGGGTCTGCACCGGGACCGCCGTCCCGGACGGCAGCACCAGCCGGTCGTAGAACAGCCCGTCCACTTCGTGCCACAGGCCCTGGGTATCCAGTGCCTCGCGGATGGCCGCGAAGTGCTCGACGAACTTCAGCACCAGGTCGGTGGCGGGCCGCTGCCCGGAGCGGTTCAGGATGGCGGCCATGGCGCAGAGCGCGATCGCGTAGAAGCCCATCCACCCGGTGGCGTCGGACTGCTCCAGGATGCCGCCGACCGGCAGGTGCGAGCGGTCCAGCGGGCCGATGTTGTCCAGGCCGAGGAAACCGCCCTCGAACAAGTCGTTACCGTTGGGGTCCTCCAGGTTGACCCACCAGGTGAAGTTGACCAGGAGCTTGTCGAAGACCCGGCTGAGGAACTCGATGTCGCGGCCGCCGTCGATGGCGAACACCTCGAGCGCGGCCCAGGCCTGGACCGGCGGGTTGACGTCGGAGAAGTCCCACTCGTACGCGGGGAGCGCCCCGTTCGGGTGCTGGAACCACTCCCGGCACAGCAGGATCAGCTGGTACTTGGCGAACGCCGGGTCCACGTGGGCCAGCGCCACGCAGTGGAAGGCCAGGTCCCACGCCGCGAACCAGGGGTACTCCCACTTGTCCGGCATGGACATGATGTCGAACGCGTTGAAGTTCCGCCACCGGCTGTTCCGGCCCTCATGACGCTGGGGCGGCGGCGGGGGCTGGGCCGGGTCACCGTCCAGCCAGCGGGCCACGTCGTAGTAGTACAGCTGTTTGCTCCACAGCACCCCGGCGAAGGCCTGCCGCATCACCAGGGCCTCGTCCGGGCTGGCCCCGGCCGGGGTCAGCCCGGCATAGAACTCATCGGCCTCCGCCCGGCGGTCGGTCACCACCTGCTCGAACCCGGCACCCATCGGGTCCGGGCCGGGGAGGGCACCCGCGGGCCGCAGCCGCAGCCGCAGCTCCGCGGTCTGGCCGGGCGGAACGGTCAGCTGGTACCAGAACGCGCACTTGGTGCCGGCCCGGTCCGGGTTGACCGTCGGCGCCCCGCTGATGACGTGGTCGCCGATGCCGTCTTTCGGGTACGGGGTGGCGCACGCCGTCCGGTACAGCCGCTGGGTGTTGGTCTCGTTCTCGCAGAACAGCGGGACGGGCGGGGCGCCGCCGGGGCCAGGCCCGGCCGTGAGTTCCAGCTCGCCCAGGAACGGGTGCCCGATCGTGACCGTGCCGTCCGCCGAGGCCGCCAGGCGGGGGCGCGGCGCGCCGTGGTCCCAGGACCAGGTGTTCCGGAACCACGCGGTGGGCAGGACGTGCAGGGTCGCCTCCTCGGGCCCCGCATTCGTCACCGAGATCTGCATCAGCAGGTCATCCGGGGCCGCCTTGGCGTAATGCACCTCGGTAATCCAGTAACGCGAGGAATCGAAAGCCCCCGTGTCTATCAGCTCGTATTCGGGCTGGAGCCGGCCGCGGGCCGCGTTCTGCTCGATAAGGTCCTCGTAGGGATAGGCGCACTGGGGATAGTGGTAACGCCAGCGGTTCCATGAGTGGGTGGGGGTCGCGTCCAGGTACCACCAGTATTCCTTGACGTCCTCGCCGTGGTTGCCCTGTGGCCCGGTCAGGCCGAAAGGCCGTTCCTTCAGGATCGGGTCCTGGCCATTCCACAGCGCCAGGCCCAGGCAGAGGCGCTGCTCGATGTCACAGAAGCCGGCCAGGGCGTCTTCGCCCCACCGGTAGGCGCGCGACCGCGCGTGGTCGTGGGGGAAGTAGTCCCAGGCCTCGCCGTCGGGGCTGTAGTCCTCACGCACTGTCCCCCACTGCCGCTCGCTGACGTAGGGGCCCCACCGGTACCAGTCGCCCGCCTGGCGCAATCCGTCCTCCAGGTGCCCCAGGCTGGCCACCCGCTCGTGCTCCGCGCCCGATCCCCCGGCCAGCCCGCCTGGTTCAGCGCTCCCTGGCCCGCTGCCCTGCTCCCGCTCGGTGCCCACGCCATCCCCTTCCGCCGGCCCTGCCCGGCGGGCAGCGCAGTTGCTGCCAACCTGTCAGAGGCCCACCGGGTACGCCATCACCTGGCCCGAGTGAAATGAACAACGGCTCCAGCCACCCGGGTGAGTGGCTGGAGCCGTCTGCGGTGCGCCCATGGCGGGCACGGCCCGGCGCTGCCGTCAGCCGCCGGGTCCCTGCCGCGCCGCGCGGCGCGGCAGGGCCAGCACTGCCGTTAGAAGTAATGGCGGCGCCCGCCCACGGCGTGGCCGAGCGAGCCGAGCAGCAGCAGGATCAGGCCGACGACCAGGACGATGATCCCGATGGTCCACAGGATCGCGATCTTGGCGATGAAGCCGATCAGAAGCAGGATGATACCGAGAATAATCATGAGATCTCCTATGGGGTGTTATCCGATGAGAGCGAATAGCTCTGGGCTTCCAGCCGGGCGCTGCCAGGTGGAGCGACCCCGACGCAATAGCGGAGCCGATCGATGACGAGCGCCGGCGTTCCGGACAACCGCGGGAGTCTCGGCGGTTTCGCGACGGCTATTCCAGTATGCCGCAATCGTGGCCGCGTGCAAATCTTCATCGCCGGCCTGCCGCATTCCGGACGACATCCGCAGAGACCGCGGCAAGCTTGCGGCGCTGCGACCTGGCTTGCGCACGGAGCTTCTCGTACGCCTCGTGCGCGGACAGCCCTTGCTGGCCGATCAGCACGCCTTTCGCCTGCTCGATGACGGCCCGCGAGTTCAGCGCGGACTGCAGCTGCGCGGCCAGCTCAGACTGCTCCTGGCCCTGCATCATGCTGGCGATCATCAGCGCGGCCAGGTCGGTGAAGGCCAGCAGGGCCAGCTCGCCCTCGGCCGACCAGGGGTGCCGGTCCTCAGACAGGACGGCCACCACCCCCACCGCGTCCTGGTTGTAGGGCAGCGGGCTGGCCAGCACGGCCCGCACGCCGCGCTCCACGGCCGCGGCGCTGAACAGGGGCCAGCGTGCCTCCTCGGTCAGGTCTTCGGCCCCGATGAGCTCCTTGTCCTCGAACGCGGCGACACACGGCCCCTCCCGGTGCCGGATCTGCAGCTCCTCCAGGTGGGCCATCCGGTCGTCGGACACCGCGACATTCCGCAGATGATGATCGGCGTCCGCGAGCATCAGGCCGGCCCCATCCACGTCGAAGATGGCGTGGGTGGACCGGACGATCTCATGCATCGCGTCCTCCACCTTCATTTCCCCGAACCGCAGCTTGCCGAGCTCGGTCATGGCCGAGCTGACGTCCTGCATGTTCACAGCCATTGGACTCGTCCTCCCGCGGCTCAGACCTCGGCCGGCCACGAGCCCCAGCGCAGGGCGGGCTCGGGCAGTTCCGGGGGCTCGGCGAACGCGGGCGGATGGTCGAAATCGAGGGCGTCGAGCGGCGAGACCGCGGCCGCGTCCCGCGCGGTCAACGGAGGCAAGTTCCACTTCTCCTCGACCAGCTTGAGCACGGAGGTGTGATCGAAGGTTTGCGAGCTCACGTAGTCAGGGCGGGCGTACGGGGAGACCACGACCGCCGGGACGCGGAAGCCGTAGCGGTCGTAGCGCTTCGGCCCGCCGTCCATCAGCTGGGCCTTCTTCACGTAATCCGGGGCCAGCACCCGGAGCACCGCGTGCTGCCAGGTCGCGCGGCTGAGCACGCTGCGGCCCGGAACGTCGTCCGGCTCGACGGCGGCCGGCGGAGGCACATGGTCGTAGTAGCCGCCGTGCTCGTCGTAGAGCCAGATCAGCAGGGTGCTGGCCCACCCCTTGCCGTGCGTGACCCGCTTGATGACCTCGGAGGCGAAGCTCTCGCCCTTCTTGACGTCCTGCGGGTTCTCCTCGGAGTAGGCCTTGAAGTCGGGGTCCACGAGGCTGAACGCGGGCAGTGTGCCCTCGTCGGCGTCGGTGAAGAACTGCCCGGTGCCGCGTACGTGCTGCATGTACCGGGCGATGCCGAGCGGGTAGATGTCCGCGGTGAACTGCATATCCTTGCCCAGCTGGGCAAGGGAGGACGGGTTCAGCGCCCGGAGTGAGCGCAGCCGGCGCCTGAGCATCCGGCGCCGGTGCCGCAGCGCCGAGCGCAGGCCGGTCTTACCCCCGACGAGCGGGTGGTAGTTCACCCATGAGATGTCGTGCTGGCTGAGCAAGTCAAAGATGGTCCCGTGCTCCGGGTAGTCGGCCATGTTCATCGGCAGGTCGTCGATGAGCCCGTGAGCGGTCCCGGAGATCAGGAACCTGCGGTTGGGGAACGTGGGCCCCAGGCAGGAGGAAAACCAGCGGTCCGCCAGCGGGAACGTCCGGGCCAGCCCGTGGTAGAAGGGCAGGTCGTCCTCGGTCCAGTACCCCATGGCCGGGGTAGGCTCCTTGTCGGGCATCAGCTGCTGGGTGGCGCTGACGAACCCGTCGAGCTTGCCGTCATCCCACTGCAGGTAAGCGGCGTGCCAGCTCTGCGACGGTGTCTCGGGCAGCTGGACCGTGCTGGGCAGGTGGTGCGCGGGGACCGTCTCGCCGTGCAGCCCGGTGTTGGACACCTCCGGCTGGCCGTCCGGGCCGAGCGGGAACCCCTCGCCCCGACCGCGCAGCATACCCAGGTAGTTGTCGTAGGAGTGGTTCTCCATCATCAGGACGACGATGTGCTTGATCTGCGGCAGCAGGTCGGTACCAGCCGGCTGGCCGGGCGCCGGGAGCTGCCCGGCGCCGTAGTCAGGGATACGGCGGGAGACCCGCCTCAGCTCACGCTGCTCGAGCCGGTTCCACACGTTCACGCCACCTTTGATTGACGACCGCCTTGCCTGCGGTGCTGCTGGCTGGCGCGGTCTCAGCGCGGCAGCCCGCCCCTCTCTACCCAGGCGATCGCGGCCCATTCACTGCAGCACCCGCCGTGTCCCAACGCAGGGCAAAGTCGAGGTTTTTCTTCGGGAAGACGCGCAGGCCGGCAAGGGTGCGGGGCGCGCCAGGACGGCGGGCAGCAAAGCGGACTAGCGGGGCACCCGGACCAGGAGCCGGCCCGGCTGCACCGCGACCACCAGCTCACGGGTGGTGCCCATGACCTCACCGTCGAGCTCCCACAGCTGCGGCCGGTCGAGCTGGACCCGGAGCTCGCGGAACACGCTGTGGGCAACCCGGCCGGTCCGGGTGCGCCGCAGGAACACGTCCACCACGAGGGCCAGCCAGCCGGACCATCCCCAGGCGGTCAGCACCATGAGATCAAGCAGCCCGTCGTCTGGCTCCGCGCCCGGCAGCAGCGCAACGCCGCCTTGCAGCGCGCCCACGTTGCCGACGATGATCCCGCTCGCCCGGCGGCGCAGCACCCGGCCGCCGTCGGCGTGCAGCGTGGCGCGCGCCGGGCGGGCCCGCAGATGACGCAGCGCGGACAGCGAATAGGCCACCCAGCCCAGCCGTTTCTTGAGCGGCTCGCTGGTGCTGTCCAGCAGCATCGCGTCGAAGCCGATCCCGGCCATGGCCACGAACGGGTGCCCGTTGGCGCTGCCCACGTCGAGCCGCCGGTCCCGGCCGTCCAGCGCGACGGCCAGGGCCTCGTCCAGGGCCAGCGGGAGGCCGAGGTTGCGGGCCAGCAGATTGCCGGTCCCGGCGGGCAGCACGGCCAGCGGAACACCGCTGCCCGCGACCCCCTCCGCGCACGCGGTGACGGTCCCGTCCCCGCCGCTGGCCATGACGACATCTACGTGCTCGGCCACTGCGGCCTCGGCCAGTCCCCGGCCGGTCTCCTCGGGGGTGGTCTCGAGCCACAGCGGCTCGCTCCAGCCGTGCGCGGCCATGGCCTCGCAGACCTCGGCCCGGAATCGGCCGCCATCATGATGTTTCGTGGGATTGACCACCACAGCCGCGCGCACGCGGTTACATCGCCTCAGGCCGCATGCGGCGAACTGTACTAGTGCCAGTCCGCGGGGGACGACTCCCCCGGATCTCCCGCCAATCGCCTGTGGTTGCGGTCCCTGCTCCCCGCGAACCCCGCCGTGGTTGCCGTCCCCGCTCCCCGCGAACCCCGGGCGAGCTCGCCCGGGGTGGGCCTGGCCACGTGTACTGTTGCCGCGTGGTGACAGCGCCAACATCGACCACGGCCGGCGTTCGCCGGCAGGGAAGCCTGAACGTGCTGGCCTGGCCGTCGCTCGACGCCCTGGGCGTGGACGCGTTCGTGACGACGCGGCATGGCGGCGTCTCGGCCGGCTCCTACGCCACCCTCAACCTGGGCCTCCACGTCGGCGACACTCCCGCCGACGTGCTGGTGAACCGGCGCAGGGTGGGGGCCGCGCTCGGTGCCGACCTGGGCGACTTCGTCTTCTGCAACCAGGCCCACGGCCGCCGGGTCGCGGTCGTGTCCGGGGCTGACCGGGGCCGGGGCGCATTCCGCCTGGACGATGCCGTCGCGTCCACCGACGCCCTCGTAACCATCGACCCGGGCACCGTGTTGGCCATCCTCGTCGCCGACTGCGTGCCGATCATCCTGACCGACCCGCAGGCCGGCGTGCTGGCCTGCGTCCACGCGGGCTGGCGGGGAACGGTGGCCGGCGTGACCGGCACCGCGCTGCACGCGATGCAGGCCCTGGGCGCCCGCCCGGAGCGGATCCGGGCGGCGATCGGCCCGGCCGTCGCGGCGGACCGCTATCAGGTCGGTCCCGAGGTCGCTGCGGCGGCGGAGCGGTTCTTCGGCGGGAACACCGGCGGGATCATGCGCCCGGACGGATCCGGACGGTGGCTCTTTGACCTGCCCGCAGCCAACCGGCGGGTGATCCGCGAATCCGGGGTGCCGGACGCCCAGATCCACGGCAGCGGCGTGAGCACCTCCAGCCGGATCCCGGACAGCAAGGGCATGAACGGCCAGGGCCCGGAGTTGTTCTTCAGCGACCGGGCGGCCCGCCCCTGCGGCCGGTTCGCCGCCGTCGCCCGGCTGAGGCCCAGGGAGGACACGTGAGCACCCCGCCGTTTAGGTACGAGGGGTATCAGATCGACCCGGCTCGTGGGCTGCTGACCTGCCAGTACTCCGTGGGTGATTACCGCTTCCGCGAGCTGGTCACCGTGCCCGCCGAACCCGGCCGCTGGGACCGCGAGGAGGCGCGGCAGGCGGCACGGCTGGTGTTCCTGCTGGCCGGCGTGTCCTACTACAAGACGGCCGCACCCCCGGTCATCGACCTGGGCGACACAGCGGTCACCGACCCTGAGCGGGAGTTCCTGCGCTCGTTCTACCTCGACGGCCTGGCCGAATTCGGTTATCGCAACGGCCTGGACCTGTCCGGGCTGCGCATCGAGGGCCCGTCCCGCCCCGGCAGCCCGCCTCCCGCGGCTCCGCCCGCGGGGCCGGGCCGGCCCCTGGTGCCGTTCGGCGGCGGCATCGACTCGATCGTCACCGCCGAGATGATCCGCGAGCGCGCCGAGCCCGCGCTGTTCATCGTGAGCCGGCCCGGGGACCGGTTCGACGCGATCGAGCAGCCCGCCGCGGTCACCGGGCTGCCGATCCTCCGGGCGGAGCGCGAGATTGACCCGCAGCTGCTGCGCTCCCGGGACCTGGGATTCCTCAACGGCCACGTTCCGGTGACCGGCATCATCTCGGCCATCGCCGTCCTGGCCGCGGCGCTCGACGGCCGGGACGCCGTGGTCATGTCGAACGAATGGTCCGCGTCCATCCCGACCCTGGAGGTGAATGGCTCGCCGGTCAATCACCAGTACTCCAAGAGCGGGACGTTCGAAGCGGCGTTCCGCGGCGTGCTGGCCGGGTCGCTCGGCCCGGATTTCGCCTACTTCTCCGCGCTGCGCCCATTCAGCGAGCTGTGGGTGGCCCGGCGGTTCGCCGGGCTGACCCAGTACCACGACACGTTCCGCAGCTGTAACCGCGCGTTTCACATCGACAAATCGCGCCGGCTCGACCACTGGTGCGGCCGGTGCGACAAATGCTGCTTCATCGACCTGATCCTGGCGCCGTTCCTGCCCGCCGCAGACCTGGAGCGGATCTTCGGTGGCCACGAGCCGCTGGCTGACAGCGACATGGCCGATACCAGCCCGGCCGGCCCGGGCGACGATGGCTCACTGGCCGACAAGTTCCGGTCGCTGCTCGGCACCACCCCTACGAGCAAGCCGTTCGAGTGCGTGGGGGAGGTCGGTGAATGCCGGGCCGCGGCGCTGCTCGCCGCACAGCGGCCCGACCGGGCCGGCACCAAGCTGCTCCAGGTGCTGGCCGCGGAGCTGGACGGGCTGCCGCAGCTGTCCACCCCCGCGGACCTGCTCCGCCCGCTCGGCCGCCACTTCGTCCCGGATACCTATGCGCCCGACGATCTCCTGGTCTGACCTGCGCGCCGGCCCTCATGGCGGCCAGCGGGGAGACGGGCAGGGTGGCGGGCTGGCCAGCGGCCAGGTCGGCGTGTGGGGTCTCGGCGTGGAAGGCCTGGCCAACCTCCGTGCCCTCGCCTCCCTCGGCCGCCAGCCCGTGCTGGTCGATGACCATCCGCCGGCCGGCGGGGTGGACGGGCATCCGGTGCTCGCCACCTCCGGCGGCGGCCTGGCTGCCCTGGCCGCCTGCGGGGTCGTGATCAAGTCGCCCGGCATCAGCCGGTACCGCGACGACCTGCGCCAGCTGGAGGCGCGCGGCATCCCGGTCGTAGGCGGCCTGGGCCTGTGGCTCCAGGAGGCTCCCCGGGACCGGGTACTGTGCATCACCGGGACCAAAGGCAAGAGCAGCACCACGGCTATCACCGGTCACTTGCTTACCCAGTGGGGCTACCGGTGCATGGTCGGCGGGAACATCGGCCAGCCGCCGTGGGACCCAGCCCCGGCCGGCCGAGGCTACGACTACTGGGTGATCGAGACCTCCAGTTACCAGGCCACCGACCTGGGCTGCTCTCCGCCGGTCGTCGCGGTGACGTCGCTGCACCCCGACCACCTGCCCTGGCATCAGGGGGTGGAGAACTACTACCGGGACAAGCTGTCCGCGTGCTCCCAGCCGGGCGCGGACCTGACCGTGGCCAACGGCGACAGTGCCCTGCTCCGCGACCGGGTGGCGCTGCTCGGGCCGCGGGTGGAGTGGATCCACGCCGGCGACGACCCGGACGCGGACTGGATGGGCCCGCTCGGCCTGCTGGGCGCGCACAGCCGGCGCAACGCCCTGATCGCCCGGGCCTGCCTGCGCGCCCTGGGCGTGCCGCAGGCGGGTGAGGACGCCGCGCTGCGGGAGGCCGCAGCCGGGTTCCAGCCGCTCAGCAGCAGGCTGCAGGCTATCGGCACGGTGGCCGGCGTCACGTTCGTGGACGACAGCCTGTCCACCAATGTGCTGCCCACACTGGCCGCGCTGGACGCGTTCCCGGGCCGCCGGGTGGCCCTCATCGTGGGCGGCCAGGACCGCGGGATCGACTACGCACCGCTGGCCGCCGGGCTAGCGGACCATCCCGCGCCCACGCTCGTGCTGACCGTGCCGGACAGCGGCCCGCGTATTGCGGCCGCGATCGAGGCCGCGCACCCTGGCCAGGCCGAGGTGGTGGCCTGCCCGGACCTGGACACGGCCGTGCAGCGGGGCTTCGCCTGGGCCCGCCCCGACGGCGTGGTGCTGCTCTCCCCGGCCGCGCCGAGCTTCGGCCAGTTCCGCGACTACCGGGACCGGGGCGACGCGTTCGCCCGGGCCATGCACGCCTGCTCTGCCGGGTAACCCCGGTGTCCCGCGCCCTGCCGCAGGCCCTGCTCCGCGACCTCGCCGCGGTGGTAGGCGCCCCGCACGTGCTGACCGGTGACGCCGCCGCAGGCTACGCGGTGGACTGGACCGGCCGCTTCCGTGGTGACCCGCCCGCCGTCGTGCGGCCGCGCGACACCGCGCAGGTGGCCGGGGTGCTGGCGCTGTGCTCCGGCTCGGGCGTACCGGTGGTTCCGCAGGGCGGCAACACCGGCCTGGTCGGCGGGGGCGTCCCGCTCCACGGGGAGGTCGTCCTCAGCCTGGCCCGGCTGGACCGGCTCGGGCCGCCTGACCTGGAGGCGGCGCAGGTCACCGCGGGGGCCGGGGTGACCCTCAGCCAGGTCGCCGCGGGCGCGCCCGCTCTGGACCTCGGGGTGCTGATCGCCAGCCGGGACAGCGCCACGGTGGGCGGCGCGGTGGCCACCAACGCGGGCGGGCTGCGGGTGCTGCGGTACGGCCCGATGCGGGCCCAGCTGCGCGGCCTCGAGGCGGTGCTGGCCGACGGCACCGTCGTGTCCCACCTGTCCGGCCTGGTCAAGGACAACACCGGGTACGACTACCCGTCGCTGCTGGCCGGGTCGGAGGGCACCCTCGCGGTCATCACCCAGGCCCGGCTGCGGCTGGTCCCCCGGGCCCGGGACCTCGTTACCGTGCTGTGCGGGTTGTCCAGCCTGGGCGAGGTCCATGCGGCGGCGCGGGCGGCCGCCGCCGGGGTCCGGGGGCTGCTCTCGGCCGAGTTCTTCACCGCTGCCGGGCTGGATCTGCTGGTCAGCCGGGCCGGCCTGACCCCGCCGCTGCCGGTCCCCGCGCCGGCGTATCTCCTGCTCGAGGCGGACGGCCCGGGCGCGCTGGACGAGCTGGCCGCCGTGGCCGGGGATCATCCTGCGGCGGTGGCGCAGTCGGCGGCGGACCGGGCCCGGCTGTGGGCCTACCGGGAGCGCCATCCGGAAGCGGCCGGCTTCCTCGGCGTGCCGCTCAAGCTGGACGTGTCGGTGCCCGCCGCGCACTGGGCCGGGCTGGCTGGGGGGGTGGCGGGGGTGGTGACCGGCGCTGACCCGGGCGCCACGGTGATCATCTTCGGACACGTGGCCGACGGGAACGTGCACGTCAACATCGTCCCGGTGGCCCCGCCGGACGGACGGCACGAGGACGCGGTGTTCTCGTTCGTGGCGTCGCTGGGCGGCTCGATCTCCGCCGAGCACGGCATCGGCGCGCTGAAAGCCCGCTGGCTCCCGCTGGCCCGGTCCGCGGCCGAGCGGGAATTGTTCGCCCGGATCCGCGGCGCGCTCGACCCGGCCGGCATCCTGAACCCCCACGTGCTGCCGCGCTGATCTGCGCAGACGTCAGGCAGCCCCAGCGGCGGACGCTCACCGGCCGGGTCACGGCGGGATAGCACCGCGTTTTGGGCCCCATCCCCCGGGTAGCCAAGGCGCGTTCAGCCAGCCTGGCTGGGCAGGCAGTACCGACTGAGAGGAGCCACTCCGGTGTACATCGGAATAGGCACCATCGTGGTCATCGTGATCATCGTGCTCATCATCCTGCTGCTGCGCCGCGGCATCTGATCCTGGCCTCCCCGACCCGTTCCCGGCCCGCTGGTAGCACACGCTGGTGATCACCCGCAGCAGGATGAACGTCACCGGGTAGAGTGCACCGCCGAGGCCGGGCACGGCATCGACCGGCAGCGTGCGTCTCCCGCCGCGGCCGGCCGGGTCGCCCGGCCGGCGCACCGGCGGGGTATGGTGACCGGCACCCATGTCAGGTGATCCCACTCCACGCCCCGCCTCACCTCACTCCCGAGACGCGATCGCCGCGCGGCTCCGCGCGGCCGGCTGCGTCTACGCCGAGGAGGAGGCGGATCTGCTCATCTCCGCCGCCCGGACGCCTGCCGGCCTGGCCGGCCTGGTGGACCGGCGGGCGGCCGGCCAGCCGCTCGAGCACGTGCTGGGCTGGGCGGAGTTCTGCGGCCTGCGGATCGCCGTGGATCCCGCCGTGTTCGTCCCCCGGCGGCGCACCGAGTGCCTGGCCGGCCAGGCCATCACGCTGGCCCGGCCGGGTGCCGTGGTGGTGGACCTGTGCTGCGGCTCGGGCGCCCTGGGCGCCGCGCTGGCCGCCGCCGTGGACCGGGCCGAGGTATACGCCGCCGACATCGACCCGGCCGCGGTGCGCTGCGCCCGGCGCAACCTCGCGGCGGCGGGCGGCCGGGTCTTCGAAGGCGACCTGTTCGGGGCCCTGCCCGCCACGTTGCGCGGCCGGGTGGACCTCCTGCTCGCCAACGTGCCTTACGTGCCCAGCGGCGAGGTCGGCCTGCTTCCCCCGGAAGCCCGCGACCACGAGGCGCGGGTGGCCCTGGACGGGGGGCCCGATGGCCTGGGCGTGCTGCGCCGGGTCGCGGCCGGCGCGGCCGAGTGGCTGATGCCGGGCGGCCACCTGCTGTCCGAGATCAGCGAGCGCCAGGTGGCCGCGGCCACCAGGGCGGTGACCTTGGCCGGGCTGACCGCCCGGGTGGCCAGGTCCGAGGAGCACGGCGCCACGGTCCTGGTCGCCGCCCGAGACGCCGCTCCCACGTAGGCCGGCGCTTGGCCATCGCTGCAAGCGAGTGTCAGACCAGGCTGGGAGCATGGGCGGCATGAAGCTCGGATCATTCACCATCACGCCGGACGGACCGTTCTCGCTCGCGGAGGCGGCCACGTTCGGGTTCGGCCAGCGGGCGGGCGGGGACTGGGACGGGGTCATGCGCCTGGCCTTCTGTCTCGACGGATACCAGGAGCAGGTGGCGGCGGAAGTCCGGCAGGACGAGACGGGCGCGGTGCACGCCGTGGTCTACGGACCCTCCGGCGCCGACCGGGCCCGGATGCAGTCCCAGGTCGCGCGGGTGCTGTCGCTCGATCACGACGGCCGGGAGTTCGGCCGCATCGGGGAGCGTGACCCGGTCATCGGGCGGCTCCAGGCGGCGGCGCCCGGGCTGCGGCCGCCGCTGTTCTACTCGCCGTACGAGGCCGCCGTCTGGTCCGTGATCAGCTCGCGACGGCCAGCCCGGCAGATGATGCAGGTGCGTGACCGGCTGGCCCGCGCGCACGGCTCGGTCTTCGACCTGGCCGGCGAGGAACTGGCCGCGCTGCCCACCCCGGGCCAGTTGCTGGCCGTCAACGCGTTCCCGGGCATCCCGGCGGACCGGATGCCGCGGCTGCACGGGGTGGCACGGGCGGCCCTGGACGGCAGGCTTGACGCGGGCCGGCTGCTGGACCTGGGGCCCGAGCGGGCCGTGACCGAGCTTCAGGCGCTCGATGGCATCGGCCCGTTCTACAGCTCGCTCATCGTGGTCCGCGGCACCGGTTTTACCGATGTGCTCCCGGTCCGCGAGCCCCGGGTGCTGGACCTGGCCGCCCGGCTGTACCAGCTGGACGAGCCCCCGGCAGAAGCCGGGTTCCGCGCCCTGGCCGAGCCCTGGAAGCCGTTCCGCACCTGGGCGGTGGTGCTCATCCGGGCCGCGGCGGCGAGGGTACTGGGCGAGGCCGGCCCGGGGCGGGGCGGCGCATCCGCCGGCGTTCGCTAGCCTGAGGAGCGGTCCTGGCGGTCCAGGCAGTTCCGCCGGTGAACCCGGCGGCGCGGAGGGAGACCCGTTGGCGATCGCGGCCCTGGTGCTGTGGGTACTGACCGCTGCCGCAGGCCTGGTCCTGCTCGTGGCGGGCAGCGCGGCCAAGCGTGCCGCCGCCACCCAGCGGAACGCGGCCGGGCAGCAGCCCGTCCCGTTCCCGGTCCCGCCGGTGACGGTGCCCGCGGCCGGTTCTGCCCAGCCCGCGGCCGATCCGGACCCGTCCACGGCCGGTCCGGCCGAGCTGCCACCCATCCCCCGGGTCAAGGTGCACGCCACGCCCGGCGAGCACCCGCTGCTCGAGTTCAGCCACCCGCTGCTCGGGCTGATCGGCCTGGGCGTCTGGTTCATCTTCGTGGGCACCCGCTACACGCCGCTGGCCTGGGCCTCGTTCGGGATCCTGGTGGCCGCGATCGCCGCCGGGCTCAGCTGGCTGACCCGCAACCAGCTGGCCGCCCGGCGCGGCGGCCACCCGGCCCGGGGAGGCTTCCCGCTGCGGCTGGTCCTCCTGCACGGGTTCACGGCCACCGCCACGCTGGTGCTGGCCGTGCTGACCGCGCTGACCGCCAGCCACCCCTGAGTCCCTGAGCGCCCCGGGCCACCCCTGAACCCGAGGCCCCCAGAACCCGGGCCTTCAGAGCCGCAGGCCGCCTGTTGGCGCCCCGAACAGGGCCAGGATCAGCGCCACGAGCGCCACCGCGGTGACCGCGATGGCGATCACCAGGAGGCGGCCCGGCCGGGCCCGCACCTGCCCGGGCATCGCGGTCAGCCGGCCCACCACCCAGACCAGGCCGCTCAGGGCCAGCACCACGAACCCGGCGGGCAGGTCACGCCTGAGGATGATCCCGCCGATCGCCGCGAACGAGAGAGCGGTGCGGGTCCAGGCCAGGCTGGTCCGGGCCCGGACCAGCCCGGGATCACCGTTCCCCCCCGCCCTGTCCCGGCTCATCGCGTCCCTAGCCGGAAATCAGGGCCAGGATGGCGGCGGCCAGGGCGACCAGCGCGACAACGACGGCCAGCAGCTCGGGCAGCCGGGAACGGCGCGGCGGCTCGCCCCGGCGCAGCGCCCGCTGGTTGGTGTTCCACTCGAGGTAGCTGCACACGGCCACGACCGCGCCGAGCACGATCAGCGGGATCCCGATAGCGTGCCGTCCCCAGCGGATCCCGTGGAACGGCGGCAGCAGCTGGACGATGGCCAGTCCCGCGGCCACCAGGGCCAGGGCCGTCCGGATCCAGGCCAGGAACGTCCGCTCGTTCGCGAAGGTGAACCGGGCGTCGGGCTGGTTGCCCGGCCCGGCCGGTGCGGGCGGGCCCGGGCTCCCGGGGCCACTGGCGTCCGTTTTCGTCTCCTCTCCGGCTCTTGTCCGGGGTCAGCACGCGCGGCCGGGAACAGCGGCCGCGGTCGTTCTCCCACATCATCCCCTGCGGATGACGCCAGCCAGGACCGCAGGGGCCCAGCTTGTGAACACAGTCCCATGCTGGGAGGCGTTGAGCGGATGCCGGGCGAGGACCATGCTCAGGATGAGCAGCATGCCGCCGAAATGCGGCGCCGCTACCTCATCCGCTTCGAGGAGGACACGCTCCGCTCGCGGCCGCTGTGGATCCGGGTGATCGTCGAGTTCGCTGGCACATTTCTGCTGGTGACCGTGGCCGCCGGGGCAGGGGTGATCAACCACTACGCAGGCGGGCACCCCGTCACCCGGGCCGCGGCCGTGATCGCGCCGGGGGCGCTGGTCATGGCGCTGATCTACGCCTGGGGACCGCTGTCCGGGCTGCATATCAACCCCGCGGTGACCCTGGCCTTCCTGGGCCGCCGGGTGTTCCCGCTGGGCTGGGTGATTCCCTACTGGGCGGCGCAGTTCGCCGGCGCCATCGCGGCCGCACTGGTTCTCCAGGTCATGTTCGGCCACGTCGATGCCGGCGGTAACTACCCGATTGCCCGGCCGGGCGGGGACTGGCGGGCGTTCGTGATGGAGATCGTGCTCACCGCGACCCTGGTGAGCGTGATCCTCAACACCGCGACCGGGCACCGCAGCATCGGCCACAACGCAGCGATCGCGGTCGGCGCCACGGTCGCCCTGCTCGGCCTGTTCGCCAGCCCGGTCAGCGGATCGTCGATGAATCCGGCCCGCACGCTCGGTCCCGACATCGTCGGCGTCAACTTCTCCGGCTGGTGGGTGTACGGCCTGGGGGACACCATCGGCGCCGTCATCGCGGTCATGCTGATCGGGCTGGTCCGGGGTCTGCCCGACCGGGCAGAGACGGAAGCGGCCGAGGGCAGCGCGCTGTCCGGCTGACCGCCAGCCTGACTCTGGTGTCATGGACCAGGGTCTGCTAAGTCGCGGCCGGCGGCCAGAAGTTGGAAACTAGCTGAATGGTAGCTCGTAGAGTTGTCCAGCAGATTCTGCTGGTCTGCGCACTCGCCGCGGGCATCGCAGCCTGCTCGAGTAGCGGCAATAGCTCCAGCTCAGGTGCCAGTTCGAGCCCGAGCTCGGCATCATCCCCGTCCGCCCCGGCCACCTCGGCCAGCCCGGTGAGCAATTCCGGCGCCGCGGCCGCGATCAAGGCGAACTGGGAGGCGTTCTTCAACCCGAAGACCCCCGTCGCCAAGCGGGTCAGCCTCCTCCAGAACGGGCAGACGTTCGCATCCGTCATCAGGTCCCAGGCGGGCTCAGGCCTCGCCTCGTCCGCCACCGCGAAGGTCACCAGGGTGACGCTGGTCTCGGCCACGCAGGCCAAGGTGACCTATTCCATCCTGCTCGCTGGTCAGCCCGTGCTGTCCAACCAGAGCGGGGTCGCCGTCAAGCAGGGCGGTGTCTGGAAGGTCGGGCTGGCCAGCTTCTGCGGCCTGCTGACCGTGGAAAACAACGGCAAGACGTCCGGGCTGCCGGCGGCTTGCAAGTCCGCGGGCTAGGCACGTGGTCCGCTCGGTAGGCGCGCCCGCCGAGCGGGCCCCTGCGCCGCTCCACGGCAGCCGCGGCCTCGCCCTGGCCGTGCTGACCGTGGTGCTGTTCCTGACGTTCCTCGACAACACGATTGTCAGCGTGGCGCTCGGCAGCGTGCAGGCCGACCTGCACGCGGGGGTCAGCGCGCTGCAGTGGGTGGTGAGCGCGTACGCGCTCACGTTCGCGGGCGCCATGCTGGCGTTCGGCATGGTCGGTGACGAGTTCGGCCGTAAGCGGGTGATGCTGATCGGGGTCGGCATTTTCTGCGCGGGTTCCGTGATGGCCGCGGTGGCCCCGAACATCGGCCTGGTCATCGCCGGGCGGGCCGTCATGGGATTCGGCGCGGCGGCCAGCGAGCCCGGAACGCTATCCATGCTGCGGCACCTGTACACCGAGGAGCGCACCCGGACCCGGGCGGTCGGCGTCTGGGCGGCCGTGTCCGGGTTGGCCCTCGCGGTGGGCCCGGTCATCGGGGGCGCGCTGATCGGCGTGTGGAACTGGCGCGCGATCTTCTGGTTCAATCTGGCCTTCGGGCTGGCGGCCCTGGTGGCCGGGCTGATCGTGCTGCCCGAGAACTCCGACCCGGACGCGCACCGGGTGGATATCGCCGGCACGGTCCTGGGCGCCGCGGCCCTGACCGCGCTGGTCTTCGGCGTGATCGGCGGGGAGGACACCGGTTTCGGCTCCCCCAGCGTGCTCGCCCTGCTCGGCCTGAGCGCCGTGGCCGCGGCAGCGTTCTTCTGGTGGGAGAGCCGGGCTGCTCATCCTCTGCTGGACCTGCGGTTCCTGCGGATGCCGAGGTTCCTCACCGCCAATGTGGTGGCGTTCTGCGCCTACTTCGCGACGTTCGCCGTCTTCTTCTTCACCGCCCTGTACCTCGAGGAGGTGGTCGGCGACACCGGGTACCAGATCGCGCTGGTCTTCCTGCCGATGACCGTGCTGATGATCGCCGCCGCCCTGCTCGCCGGGCGGTGGACCGACCCGGCCAGGCCGCGCTGGTCGATCTTCATCGGGTGCCTGATGTTCGGGGCCGGGCTGCTGCTCACCACGGTCACGCTCAGCCCGCACCCCTCTTATCTGCCGCTCGCCGCGGCCCTCGCGCTGACCGGCGTGGGCATCGGCGCCACCGTGGTCCCGATCACCTCGGCGGCCCTGTCCGCCGTGCCGCCAGCCCGGTCCGGCATGGCCGCTTCGGCCACCAACACCAGCCGGGAGATCGGGGCGGTGACCGGCGTGGCGATCCTGGGCGCGCTGGTCAACGCGCAACTGCGGTCCAGCCTGACCAGCAGGCTGCAGCACCTGGGCATCCCGGCGAACTTCCAGTCGATCGTCATCCACGCCGTCGAAACCGGCGGTGTCCCCTCCAACGGGAACACCAGCGGCGCGGGTGGCGCCGCCGGGGCGGGCCAGGGCGCGCTAGTGCAGGAGGTCATCCACGCGGCGTACAGTGCGTTTTACGCAGGATTGCATGCCGCGCTCCTGCTCTCGGCTTTCCTGGTGCTCGCCGCCGGGCTCTTCACGTTCGTGCTCCTGGGCCGCCGGGCCACCCGGTCTGACCGGGTCTGACCGGGAGTTCAGGGCAGATTGGCGGGTGGCCACCGTGCCTACTGCGGCCCCCTCGGCGCACAACGGCGCCCTGGGCCTCGCCGCGCTCCTGAGCTGGACTTTCACCGCGGGGATCGGAGCGTACATGCTCCGGTCGCTGGTGGCCCACGGTGCCCTGCGCCGGCAGCGCTCCGTCCGGGACGGGCTGTCCCCCCGGGTCCTGTACGGGCACTTCAGCCTGGCCCTGGGCGGGCTGGTGGTCTGGGCCGCCTTCATGGCCACCGGCTCGGGCCCGCTGGCCTGGGTCGCCGTGGCGCTGCTGACGCCGGCGATCGGGCTGGGCATCTGCACGGTGACGCTGTGGACCCCGTATCCGCGGCCGGGTGGCGAGGTGGCCCCGGCGCCGGGCGGGCCCGGGCAGCCGGCGGACCCTGGGCCGGGCCGCCGCGCGCGCGGTTCGCAAAGCGCGGTCCTGTTCCCGCCGCCCCTCCACGACGCCGTCCGCGGCCGGCTCACGGACGCGACGCTGGCCCGCGCGCTCACCGACGAGGCCCTGGCCGCCCGGCTCATCGACGAGGTGATCGCCAGCCTGCCCGCCGACGGGACCAGCCCAGCCCGCAAGCCCCGGGTGTACCCGGCGGCAGTCATCCCATTCGGGCACGGGCTGGGGGCCCTGGCCACTTTCGTGATGGCCGTGGTGACGGCGATCGGCACCCGGTGACCGCGCCCCGGGAGGATCCTGACTCATGAACCGGTCCGAACTTCGTGAACTGATCCGTATCGGCCGCGGGGAGGCTCCGTATGGCGTGCCGGCCCTGGCCCGCTGTCACAGCATCGGCGACCTCCGTCGCCTGGCCCGCCGGCGCCTGCCCGCCGCCGCCCTCGGCTATCTCGAGGGCGGCGGCGAGGACGAGTGGACACTGCGCCGTAACCGCGAGGCGTTCGGCGAGGTGGAACTGGTCCCCCGGGTGCTCCGGGGCGTAAGCGAGCCGGACACGGGCACGACGGTCCTGGGCACGCGGATGCCGCTGCCACTCGCCCTCTCGCCCATCGGCTCCCCGCGGATGTTCCACCACGATGGTGAGCTGGCGGCGGCCCGGGCCGCGAGGCACGCCGGGCTGCCCTACGGGGTGTCCACGCTCGCCACCCAGCCGCTCGAGGCGATCGCCGAGGCCGCCGGGGGCAGCGCGCTCTGGTTCCAGCTCTACCTCTGGGGCGACCGCTCCGCGGCCAGGAAGCTGGTCACGCAGGCCCGGGCGGCCGGCTACCGGGCCCTGCTGCTGACGGCCGACACCGCCGTGCGGTCGAAACGGGAACGCGAACTGCGGCACGGCATCGTCCTGCCCAACCCGGAGCTCACGCTGCGCACGGTCGTCAACGGCGCCTGTCACCCGGCCTGGGCCTGGCACTTCCTGACGTCGCCGGCCCTCGGATTCCCGAACCTGTCGATGAACGGGCCGACCTCCCGGCAGCGCCTCTCGCAGATGTTCGACGGCACTGTGGACTGGGCGGATCTGGACTGGATCCGCCAGGAGTGGGACGGCCCCATCGCCCTGAAGGGCGTGCTGAGCCCCGGCGACGCCCGCCGGGCCGCCGATGAGGGAGTGGACGCCGTCATCGTCTCCAACCACGGCGGCCGGCAGATGGATCACGTTCCTGCGGCCCTCGATGCCCTGCCGGGCATCGCCGACGCCGTCGGTGACCGGGTCGAGGTGCTGTTCGACTCGGGGATCCGCCGGGGCAGCGACATCGTCACCGCGCTGGCGCTCGGCGCCCGGGCCGTCCTGGTCGGGCGGGCCCATCTGTACGGGCTGGCGGCGGCCGGGGAGGCCGGAGTCCGGTACGCCATCGATATCCTCGCCGACGAGTTGCGGACCTCGATGGCTTTGTGCGGTGCGGCCACGCTCGCCGACCTCGACCGGTCCCTGATCCAGGCCGTCACGCCGCCGACCGGAACCCCGCGCACGTCAGCCGGGTAGCTCCCGCTGGCGCTCCTCGAGCTGGCGGAAGATCTCACCGTAGCCGCCGCGCATGTCGTGCGGCACCCGCCAGACATCGACGGTCCCGAAACAGCCGAGCACGCGGACGTGCACGGCGGGGGCGTCCGCGCGGCCAGTGTCGCGGCCCCACTCGCGGCGGTGACCGAAGAGGGTGAGGCCGCTGACGTCGACACTCACGCCTTCCGGCACATAGATATCCGCGTTCCCGAAGGCGACGAGGAGGGTCACGGCGGTCCGCGGCTCGTCGATGGTCGCCTCGCGCAGGTCCAGATCCAGGTCGCCCACCGCGCTGGCGGCGAGGGTCCACCCGCGCAGCCGGAACCGCCCGCGCCGCGCGACATGACCGAGCAGGGCCGCGGTGAACCGCGCCGGCCTGCGGCGCGGGCGGGTGACGGCCGGGGAGACCGCAGGCAGGTCGTCCTGGACACGCATCAGGTCTGCGCCGACACGGGCCCGGAGAGCCGCCTCGACCCGCTCGGAGAATTCATCCAGCGTCAGGCAGCCCGCGAGCAGATGCTCGCGGAGCACGACCACCGCCTGCTCCCGCTCGGCATCCGAAACCCGGACAGACGCATCATCCATGGCTGCCACGCTAGACCAGGCCTGAGCCGGGTAGCCATATCCAGGTCCCGCCGCCCGGCGGGCATTCGTGGCCCCGGTCAGTCGCTGAGCAGGTGCCGGAAGTACAAGGCCGGGTCGGCCAGGAACTCCCGCCAGGCGCTGACGAGGTGGAGGTCTTCCCACCGGGAGGTGCGGATCCCCCAGTCCCCCAGTTCCCAGATGGCCGCACCGGGCACGGCGGCCAGGATGGGCGAGTGGGTGGCGACTACCGCCTGGGACCCTTCAGCGGCCAGGTCGTGAAGCAGGCCGGCCAGCCCCAGGCAGGCTGTGAACGACAGCGGCGCGTCGGGCTCGTCCATCAGGTAGAAGCCCGGCTGGTTCACCCTGGTCCGCAGTATCTGCAGGAAGCCCTCCCCGTGGCTCAGCTCATGGAATTGCTCCCGGCGGGCCCCCGGATTCTCCTCGAGGTAGGTGTACAGGCTGTGCATGGTGTCGGCGCGGAGGAAGTAGGACCACCGGGGCCGGAGCGGGCCGCGCTCGACGATCAGGGGCGCGTCCGCCCTCGGCTCGCTGTCCCTGACGCGGAACAGCTGGCCCGCTGCCGAGCCGCCCTGCGGGTTGAGCCCGCACGCCCTGGCCAGCATCTCGACCACGGTTGACTTCCCGGAACCGTTCTCGCCCACCAGCACGGTCAGCCCCGCGGGCAGTTCCAGGCCCTCGCACAGCAGTTGTTCCACCGCCGGGACCGTGGCCGGCCACCGCGAGGTGTCGACCGGGAGGCCCGGATCGGAGCGGATCAGGCGGACCGCCCGATCATCTCCCTCCCACCCTTCGCTATCACTGCTGCCCACCCCCCCATCCTGCCGTCCCCCTCCGACAGGCCTCCGGCTGCGCGGCGGGCCGGCCTGATCTGGCCGGTCTCATCGGGTGGCGTGAGCGCCCCCGTTGACGTGCCGGGCCTGGCTGCTGATGGGATGTGATGCGCACCCTCGGACGCGGCGAAGGAGGCGGTCTCAGCGATGTCACCGGGCTGCCCGGCCCGGCCGTTGCGCGTCCTGCCGATGAGCGCAGCCCGCCGCTGCCCGGTGAGACCCCTGATCACCGCCGGCGCTGTCTCCCAGCGCCCGGCCCGCGCCGAGCGGGCCGGGCCGGTGGAAGGTTTCCCTCGCCGGTGTCGCGCCCGGCCACGCCCTCATCGAAAGCACCATGCGCTCGGTGCTCGAGCACGAAGCGGACCTGATCAGCTCGCTGACCGCCGCCAAGCGATCAGCCCTGGCCGGCCTCCTCGCCAAACTCGAGCACGCTCTGGCCCCATGACGAGAACCAGGCCGTACGAACCCAGACTCCGCCGCCGGTGCGCGTCCCGTGCTGACTAACTCTCCCTAACGGCTTTACCGATCCAGTCTTTATCGATAAAGTAACCCTGTGAGCGGCGAGGTACGGGAACGGCCGCGGGTGACGCTGGCTGAGGTGGCGGCCCGGTGCGGCGTGAGCCGGATGACGGTGTCCAACGCCTACAACCACCCCGACCAGCTATCGGCGGAACTGCGCCAGCGGGTGCTGGCGATGGCAGAAGAACTCGGTTACGGCGGCCCGAGCGCGGCCGGGCGGGCGCTGAAAAGGGGCCGCAGCGATGTCCTCGGGGTGCTGCTCACCGAGGCGCTGCCGTACGCGTTCGGGGATCCCGGCACCGTCTCGTTCCTGCACGGGGTGACCGCCGCCACGGCCGCGGCGGGCCTGGCGCTCCAGCTCATCCCCGCGGCTGCGGAGACCGCGGAGCGGCTGGTCCGTGACGCCGCGGTCGATGGGCTGATCGCCAGCTCGCCCGCCGACGATGATCCGGCCCTGGCCGTGGCGCTGCGCCGCAGGCTGCCCACGGTGGTGTCAGGCGGGCCCAGCACGGCCGGGGCGGACTGCGTCACGGTCGATAACGTGGCGGCCGCCGCGAGCGCCGCCCGCCATCTCATCGACCTGGGCCACCGGACGCTCGGCGTCGTGACCTGGCGCCTGCATTCCGACGGGTACACCGGCTGGGTCAGCGAGGCCAGGGTGGCCAGCGCCCGTTATGAGGTCTTCCGCCTGCGGCTGCTGGGCTACCAGGGCGCCGCGGCGGAGGCCGGCTTGCCGCCGGGGTCCGTGCGGGTGTGGGAGCAGCCTGGCCATAGCGTCGCCGACGGCCGCGCCGCGGGACGCGCCCTGCTCAGCCTGCCCGGCCCGGAACGCCCCACCGCAGTGCTCGCCAGCACCGACGTGCTGGCGCTCGGCGTGCTGCAAGCAGCCCGCGAGCTGGGCCTGGACGTCCCCCGTGACCTGTCGGTGACGGGCTTCGACGACATCGAGGAGTCGGGCCGGGCCGGGCCCCCGCTGACCACCGTCCGCCAGGACCTGTACCAGCAGGGCCAGGATTGCGCCCGGCGGCTCATCTCCCCCGGCAGCGCCACCACGCTCCTGCACCCGACCCGGCTGATGGTCCGGGCCAGTACCGCGCTCCCCCCGGCGCCGCCATGATCATTACGCTGGGACTCCTGTCCGGCTTGCTCACCACCTGCGCCTGGCTCCCCCAGCTGCTGCGAACCTGGCGCCGCGGGCGCGCGGACGACATCTCCTACACCTACCTGGCGATCTTCGCCGCCGGGGTCCTCGGCTGGCTGGCGTACGGGCTGCTCGCCGAGCAGCCGGCGGTGTTCGCCGCCAACGTCGTCACGTTCGCCCTGATCGCCGCGCTCGCGCTGCTCAAGACCCACCCCCGCCGTCCCCCCGACCGGCCGCGCCGCTAAGCCGGTGATAACCCGCGCGGGCGGGGCGCCCCTGGCGGGAGCCCGGCGACGAAATGGAGTCCCCGCCGCACCCACCCGGCGAGTTCATCATCCGCCGCGAAGCCCGCCGGATCGACACAGACAAAGCCGGACAGAGCCCGGCCGGCGAACTGCATCGGCCGCACATGCGGCTCGGCGAGCGCCTGCTCGCGGTCTTCCGCGCCTACCCTGACCATCAGCGAAGTCCCGGTGACGCCGCAGCACATGTGGCCGCTGACCACGAACGACAGGCCGCCCACCATGTTCTTTTCCAGCACGTCCTCGCGCCCGGACAGCAATCGCCGTATCCGCTCGGCAGTCCCGGGGTCATACCTCATCGACGCGGTCCCGGCTGGCGCCCGGCGGAGACGGTGCGCGGATCACCGGCGGACCCGGGCTGCGCATGACCAGGCTGTTCCCGTGCATCCCCCCCGGCAGCGCACTGTGTGCGCAAAGAAGAGGAAGTGCTCTCTCACATAGGGACACCAGACGCCTCCGCTGTGGTCATGCCGCCCGGTGCACCAGGCGCCGCGATCATGCTCTGGTTCCAGGTTCGTACAGGCCGGGGACACGACGCAGTCCGCGCCCGGCGTTGTCCCTGAGCTAATCAGGCCAGTGGCCAGTCTGGCCACCGAGGTCGGTCTTGTCGAGGGTTACCAGGGCAGTGACGTTGGCTACTGCATCCCGGGGCAATTCCAGGTATTACCGATTACCCCGGCCACTGTGGGCCCAGGATCAGCCGGGCCTCCGGGCTGGGCTGGCCGGTGGGGCATCGCCCTCCCGTACGCGCGGCATCGCTGGCCAGGAAATCGGTAGAGTCCACGTCGTGAGCGAGGAGCCAGGCGCCAGCGCGGCGACCACGATCCGGCGTGTCGCGGAACACGAGATCAGCGGGGATCTCAGGCGGCAGCTGCAGGCACTATTGCAGGCGTCCTTCCCGGGATATCCCAGCCGGACCTACTTCAAGCTTCCGCCCCATTTCCGCTATCTCGTGGTGACCGGCGGAGCGCTGACGGCCCAGATGGGCGTGGAACTGCGGGTGATCCGGGTCGGCAGCACGGTCCTGAGGACATTCGGCGTCTCTGACCTGTGCGTGAGCACCGGAGAGCGGTCCCGCGGCCTGGCCGGCGGCCTGCTGGCGGACGTGACCGAACTCGCGCGGGCCTGCGGGATCGACTTCGTCATCCTTTTCGCCGACGACGACCGCCTCTACACCCGCCACGGCTGGTCACGCGCCGGGAACCCCTGTTCCTGGGTGAAGATCCACGACCACGCCACGCTGGGGCTGGCCACAGCCCAGGACACTGAGGCGCTGATGGTGAAGGCCACCGGGCGGCAGGCCTGGCCTGACGGCGACGTGGACCTGCTGGGCCACGTGTTCTGACTGTGGTCACCGCCTGCTGGAGGCCCCGGGGGAAGCTGTGCAGCCGCTGGGGTCCCTGGTCGGTGACGAGGAGCAGTTCCCCGGTCTGCACGCCGGCGGGCTGGTCCCGGGCCACGACGTTGGGCTGCACGACCACGGTCATCCCGGCGGCCAGCACGAAGTCGGGGGTGGGGATCGGCCGGCCGGGGCCGGCACGACGGGCGAGAGGTAGCCACCGCCGAAGCCGTGCACCAGGTCGTCGATCCCCGTGAAGCCTGCCTGCCCGATCACGGCCCCGGCGGCCGCCAGGTCGCGGGCCCGGGTGCCCGGAACCAGCTTCTGCGCGATGGCGTCGAACGCGGCCGCCGCGACGGCGTGGAGTTCGGCGTACAAGACCGTCGGCGGCGCCCCGACCGTGAACGTACGCAGGACCTGGCCGGCGTACTCCGGCGCGGCGGCGGCGCTGACTTCGCACGTGACGACGTCGCGATCCCGGATCACCTGCCCGGTCGGCCACTGAGCCGGAACGCTCACCGCCGGCTCATCCATGGCGGTGATGCCGAGGTAGCAGATGTGGTGCAGGCCGCCTAGCGCGGTGTAAGCCTGCTGGGCCCGGGCGACGACCTCGTAGTCGGTGGTGCCAGGGCGCAGGGCGCCCGCGAGCGCCGCGACGGCCGTATCCGTGAGGGCTGCCCCGCGCCGAAGGGCCGCCACCTCCTCCGCGGACTTCACCAGGCGCAGCCCGGTGTAGGCGGCGCTGAGGTCCACCACCTCAGGTATGTCCCCCGCCAGGAGCCGGTACTGGTCAAACGGCAGCGCCCCCACCAGGCCAACCCGGCCGGGCAGCCTGCCTCCCGCGGCCATCAGGTCCAGCGCCGTCGCCACCGCCCGCGGGCCGGCGTATTCGACGCGCGTGGCGGAAAGGCGCCGGGCCTGCGGAACGTGATTGAAGAACGAGACCAGGAGCACGTCCTGTTCCTCGTCCGGCGCCACCACCAGAAGCGCCTCCCGGGTCACCGGCCACCCGGTTAGCCAGGAAACCGCGCTCCCTGAGCGGTTCGCGCCGTGAACGAGCGCGTAGGATACGCCGCTGCGCTCCAGCTCACGGCCGAAAGCCTCGCGGCGCCGCCGCATCTCTGCACTGGAGAACATCGCACTCCCGGCCGCTGGCACACGTCAGATGCTGGACCACGACCGCCCCGGCTGCAACTCCAGACACTGCATGAAAGACATCCTGCCGTTCCCTAAGCCTCCGGCCCGCTCGCCGGGACGGCGGGCTTCGCCGGGCCGGTTTCCGTGTTCGTGCTGGCCTCGCCGCCGGGCTGGCGGGCCATCCCGGCCACGGTGGACAGGAGGCGGGAGTCTTGCGCGCCGACGATCGCCCAGGCCCGGGCGATGGCGAACACGAAGAAGCCTATGATCAGGCCTCCCTGGTTGCTGATCAGGCTCAGGTTGCGGGGAGAATTGCCCAGTTCCAGGCCGTTGGCTAGCTGCAGGCCGTACAGGACGAGCAGGGCAACGAGCATGAGGACCGCGTCTGGGCGGAACCGTTTCCCATGCTCGCGCCACAGCAGGATGACCAGCCCGGCAGTCGAGGAAAGGCCGGCCGCGGCCAGGGCGAGGACCGTGGTGCTGAAGCTGGCCCCGGGAAGCAGAGCCACCAGTGCCATCACCAGGGTATTGACCAGAGCGGAGAAGGCCGCGCCCGCCTTCACCTGATGGTCAGTGTCAGCGCTCCGGCCGGTCAGTTTCCCGGGGCCACCGAGATAGCGACGAACAGTAGCCCGATGAGCGCGCCAGCGATCGTGGCGCAGCCCCCGAAGAAGTCATGAAAGCTGACCGGGATCACCGGCCAAATCTACCGGCCGGGACATCACCGGCAGGCAGCGGTTCACCAGGACGACCAGGCCAGCAGCGTGTTACCGGCGCGGCCCGCGTTGCGCGGAACAGCCCGCGCAGGGACACTGACGGCATGGGCACCGCATACACCGCCGCTGGACTGGTGATCGTGTGGCTTGTCCTCGGCGGGCTTACGGCGGTTGGTGCCCGGCACCGGGGGCAGCGCTGGCGTCTTGCCCTCCTGAGCGGCCTGCTGTTTCCGTTCGCATGGGTGGGCTGGTACCTGGCCGACGGACGCCTGGACCACGAGGCACGCTCGTAGCGGGCCACGCCGGGCAGGCGGAAGGCCATCCATTGCCACTGTTGCCACAGCCGGCCGGCCGGCGGCGGCGGTAGACCCGGTTCAGCGCCCGCGGGCCGCGACGGCCTGCAGCTCGATCTTCGCCCCGAAAGGCAGCGCCCCGGCTTGGAACGTCATCCGGGCCGGGGCCTGGGCTGGGTCGGGGAACTGCCGCCGCCACCAGTTGTTGATGTCGCCGTAGTTGCCGATGTCACCGAGGAGCGCCTGCACGTAGAGAAACTCGTCCGGTGAGTACCCGGCCGCGGCGGCGATAGCGATGACGCTGGCCCAGGCACGATCGGCCTCTTCCTCGAACGTTCCCGGCGAGAAGTTCCCGTCCGGGTCGAGTGCGGGCATGCCGCTGATGCACAACACGCCACCACCCTCGCTGGCCAGGCTGAACGGGAAACCTCCTGGCAGCCCCGGGCCAGAGCTGATCCGCCTGATCGTCATGACTGACCTCTCCCGTGCGCGCGTATCCAGGAACGAAGGACGCGGTGGCGATGACGCCGGCGCCGACGGTGACCGACGGGCTCTGCGCCCGGCTGCTCGAGCAGGCCAGGGCGCCGGCGATAGTCGAGCACCGAGTGGGCCACGCTAGCGAACCAGGCTGCGCGCACGAACTTCGCTCTCGGCCTCGAGGCGCAGGGGTTCTCGGCAGCGTGCGCGCTGGCGCGGCCGGGCGGCGTAGCGTCGCGGGCATGACCGACGACCCGCCCGGCCCGGGCATGGCCAGGACGTGGCGTGGAAGCACGTTCCTGCGTTGGGAGAGTCATGCAGACCTGGGCGGCGATCACCTCACGCCGGAACGTCCGTTCTTTCGCCGACCGTCCGATCGCGGCGGCCGACCTGGACCAGATTCTCGAAGCAGGACGCCGGTCCCCGTCCTCCCAGAACTGGCAGCCGTGGAACTTCATTGCCGTCACCCAGCCTGACCAGCTCCGCGAGCTGGCGAAGGTCTGGCGGGGCGCCGGGCACGTGGCCCAGTCGGCAGCGACGATCGTGATCATCGGACCACCGGCCGACAACGAATTCCACCGGGCCCAGTTCGACCTTGGCCAGGCGACGATGGCGATGACGCTGGCCGCCGCCGACCTCGGAATCGGCAGCTGCCACGCGGGCGTGGCCGACATCGAGCTGGCCCGGGAGCTGCTGGGCTTCCCCGGGGACCGTGACTGGGCCCTGCTCCTCTCACTCGGCTATCCCGCTGGCCGGCCGCTGAGGCCTATCACGACTCCAAAACGCCGGCCGTTCGACGAAGTCGTCCACCGCGGCCGCTGGACCCGGTCGTGACGGCTCGATCGCGGGCGAAAAGCGAGTGACACGCTCCGCGGGCACCGCGCCACCGTCCGGGGCTTAACCCAGGCCGATCAGGCGGCGTCCAACGCTGCGAGCTGCTCCCCGCTGAGTTCCAGATCCAGGGCCAGCGCAGCTTCCCGGGAGCGCGTGACCCTGGTCGTCCCGATCAGCGGGATCACCCGGGGCGAGCGTTGCGCCGCCATCCAGGCCAGCACCACCTGGCCGGGCAGATGGCCGGTTTCGGCCGCGATGGCGTCCACCACGGCCAGGCGGCGAGCGGCCGCGTCACCGGCGTACGGTCCCATTCCTGGGTGTCCCGGCCGCTCCGCGGCCGGCGCGTCGTACAGGCCCTTGAGCAGCGGGGAGTAGGCGACCAGGCTCAGGTCCGGACGCTCGCGCAGGTAGTCGAGCTGCTCGTCATCCACGATTGACCGTTCGTGCAGCCCAGCCCGGCGCTGGAGGTACGTGTGCTGCTGCTGCAGGGCCACCGGCTGTGGCCAGCCGTTCGCCGCGCACAGGCCGCGGATGCGCTCCAGCCGCCAGGTGCGCACGTTGGACCAGCCCAGGTAACGGACCTTCCCCTCCCGCACGAAGTCCGCGAGCGTCTGGAGCGTCTCCTGCAGCGGGGTTGAGCGGTCGTTAACGTGCACGTAGTAGAGGTCGATGTGGTTGACGCCGAGCCGGCGCAGGCTGCCCTCCAGGGAGGTACGGAGAGTCCCGGCAGCGGCCCCCACGAAGCGTCCCGCCTCCCAGTCGGCAACGTCTGACCCGGCGGGCCAGACCGCGTCCAGATCCTGGATCCTGCCGGTGCCCTTGGTGGCGATGAACGTCCGGCCGCGGCGGCCACCGCGGGCGAGCCAGCGCCCGATCAGCTCCTCGCTCTGGCCGCCCGGGGTGCCCTTGGCCCACCACCAGGCGTAGCAGTCGGCGGTGTCGAGGAACGTGCCGCCATCGGCGGCGTAGCGGTCCAGCAGCGCGAACGAGGTCTCATCGTCCGCCAGCGTTCCCATGCCCATGCAGCCGAGGGCCAGCTGGCTGATCTTCTCCCCGGTGGCGCCGAGTTCGACGGTCTTCAAACGGGTTCCTTTCGGCATTCGGCACGGCCAGGACGTCGCCCACCCGGCTCTCCGTGACGGCCACGCTAAAGGCTGGAGTGCACTCAAGGTCAAACCGCGACCTTCCCGGGCCGACCGAAGCCTGTTGCAGCGAGAGATCGGCACGCGGGACGCTGCCGGGGTGGACATGCACGCCGACCAGCTGACGGTGCCGCTCGGGACAGTGCGTGACCTCGTCCATGAGCAGTTCCCCCGGTGGCGGAGCCTGGCCATCAGGGCAGTGGATTCTCAGGGGACCGTCAACGCCATCTTCCGCATTGGCAGCCACCTCGCGGCCCGGTTCGCTCTGGAAGCCGGCGACGCTGCGGCGGTGCGGCGGCACCTGGAGTCCGAGGCGGATGCGGCTCGCGAACTGGCCGGGCGCACGCGGTTCCCCACGCCTGAGCCGGTGGCCCTGGGTGAGCCCGGAGCGGGCTACCCGCTTCCGTGGCTGGTGCAGACCTGGCTGCCCGGGATAACCGCCACCGAGGAGGACCCCGGCGGGTCCGTTGCGTTCGCACATGACCTGGCCGAGTTCATCGGCGGTGTGCGCGCGATCGGTACGGGTGGCCGGACGTTCAGCGGGTCGGGCCGGGGAGGCGACCTGCGATCCCATGATGCGTGGATGCAGACCTGCCTTACCCGCAGCGGCCATCTTCTGGACGAGCCGCTGCTTCGGCGGATGTGGGACGCCCTGGGCGGGTTGCCGCGTACCGCAAGCGGGGACGTGATCAGCCACGGTGACCTGATTCCCGGCAATGTACTGGTATCAGGCGGGCGCCTGGCCGGGGTCATCGATGTCGGCGGCCTGGGACCGGCTGACCCGGCGCTGGATCTGGTGGCTGCCTGGCACCTGCTCGAGACCGGTCCCCGGCAGGCTTTCCGCGAGGATCTCGGGTGTGATGACCTCGAGTGGGAGCGCGGCCAGGCGTGGGCCTTCGAGCAGGCTATGGGGGCCGTCTGGTACTACGCCGAGAGCAACCTGGCCATGAGCCGGATGGGCCGGCGCACCCTGCAACGCATCCAGGCAGAACGCTCGGGAGCTTAAGGGTCGGGCCCGACCTGGCGATCGAGCCATTGGCTTAGCGGTGCCGCGGTGCGCAGGAACCCTGCTACCTTGTCGCTGGCCCGTGCGGTGTGCAACCACGGCTCCACCGGCCAGTGCCGCCAGCAGATCAGGCCCTTATAGCGGAGCAGTTCGATCCGGGGATGACCGGCCGGGTACCCGCGTGGAGCCGTCTTGAGAGCCTGCCCGCCGCCAGCGACTTCGAGCCCTTCTGCCCTGAGCCGCTCCACCACCTCGGCCAGTTGGACGCCCTCAGCATCGTCATCAACCGCACGGCGGTAGCGCTCCAGCTGAGCGGCACTCATCATGAAGTAGCCGAGCGCGGCCGTAAGCCCGTCCGCGCTGAGGTTCACGTACCCGCCGCGGTCAAACGTCGCGTAGATCTCGGTCTTGTACGGCGACTTGTCGGCGCGGAATCGCACGTCCCGGTATGGCCGTGAGATCCGCCAGGGACCGAACTCCCCGCTCAGACCGGTGAGCAGCCCGGCCATGGGATCGCGGACCGACGTCTCGTACCGTTCCTTGTGCGCGCTCCAGTAGGCCTTGGTGTTGTCGGCCTGGAGTCCCCTGAAGAACTCCACGGCTTCAATGGGCCAGCCTGAGAACCGCATGCCCGCACCCTAACGGTGGGCGAAGCCGGCCCGGGCACGACTGCCCGGCGGCCGGAATGTCCCTGGCGGCCAGGCGACGGTCAGCGAGCCTGGCGCCAGTCCTCCCGGAGCAGGCGCTCACGCCACTTCAATTCCCCCGACCATCCTCGCCGCGAGCTGCGGGATGCGCTGGCTCCATCCCGGTGATTCATATGCGCGGCGGACCGGCGTCGACAATCTCCAGGGACAGTTCCAGCGGGTCGAAGTGGATGAGAGATTCCATCCACCAGGTCATGCCCGCCTGGGCGAGCCCGCGCAGGTCCACGGTGGCCGGTTCCTGCCATGCCGGGCTGGCGTTGCCAGCCACCGCGACGTCGAAGACGCGCCCGGCGGGGACCCCCGCGCGGTGCAGCGCGGCGAGGATGCCAGCCAGCTGATCGGGGGCGAGGGCGAGGCCCGGCGGGTTGGGGAAGATTCCCTCGCAGGCGGCGGCGCGGCGGATGACCCGCGGATGGGCCGCCGTGCTGGCGGCCCAGATGGGGATGGGGTACGGCTCGGGCGCAGAAGGCTCGAGCGTGACCTGGTAATGCGCGCCGTCGTGGTGGCAGGACTCGCCGGACCACAGCGCCCGGAGGATCTCGATCCCCTCGTCGAGCATGGCTGAGCGGGCCCGCGCGCGGCCCGGCTCGCCGAACCGGCTGAAGTCGCCGGACTCATCCGAACCCAGCCCGGCTCCGAGGATGAGCCGGCCGCCGGAGAGCCGGCTGACGGTCAACGCGTGCCGGGCGACCACCCAGGGACGGCGCCGGGCCAGCGGCGTAACCATCGGGCCAAGCAGCACACGGGTGGTGACCTGGGCGATGGCGGCCAGCGTGGTCCACGGGTCAGCGACAGGCATCGTCCCGGAAACCAGGTGGTCCCAGACAAACACGCCGTCCCAGCCGGCGGCTTCAGCGCGCACCGCCAGGTCAACCAGCGCCGCCGGGTCCCCGAACGGGCCGAATGGGGGCAGGTAGACCCCGTAGCGCACGTCACCACCGCTCACGACGCCCAGCCTGCCAGCAGCGGGCGGCAGGATCGTCGCATATGCCTGCGGAGCCAGGTGGGGCCGGGAGTGTGCCCACTGGGCCTGACGGGCAGAGGCGCCAGCAGTCTGCCCAGGTCACAGGCACGCGGCTATAGTGTTCCTGACGTCCCTCCCATCCCTCCAGCCTCTCCCCCGGGCAGGCGCGAGGCCGCCCGAAGGCTGATCTCATGAGCAATCCGGTTCCGGCGTGATGCGCGCCGGCGACCTTCGCGCGATCAGCCTTTTCAACGGCCTGGCCGACAGCCAGCTCGCGGAACTGGCCGGGGGCGGCTCCGAGGTTCGGATCGAGCCCGGCGCCGATCTGTTCCTGGAGGGTGAGCCTGCGGACTTCTGGTGGGTCCTCATCGACGGCGCGATCGACCTCCTGCGTCACATTGGCATGGAGGACACCGTGGTGGGGAGAATGGACGTGCCGGGCCGCTGGGCCGGCGGGTTCCGCGCCTGGGATGAGCATGGCGTCTACCTCGCGACCGGCCGGGGAGCGGCCGCCGGGCGGCTGCTCCGGGTGCCCGCCGACGTGCTGCGCGACAAGGTCAACTCCTGGTTCCCGTTCGGCAAGCACCTCATCCAGGGGCTGTACAGCACCGCCCGGTCCATCGAGGCGACAGCCCGGCAGCGCGAGTCCCTGGTCACCCTCGGCACGCTCGCCGCCGGCTTCGCCCACGAGGTCAATAACCCGGCGGCGGCCGCCTCCCGAGCCGTCGACGCGCTCGACGACGCCTGCCAGACGCTGCTGTCCTCCCTGACCCGCCTGGCAAACGACGAGATCTCACCCCAGCAGTTCACCGCCCTCGACGCGCTCCGGCGCGAAATCGGGCCGCAGACCGTGGCCCAGAGCCCGCTGGCCCTGGCCGACCAGGAGGATGCCCTATCCTCCTGGCTGAGCCGCCGGGGCGTCGCTCGCGACTGGTCCATCGCACCGCCACTCGCCGCCGCCGGGATCGACCTCGCCTGGTGTGAGCGGGCGGAGGTGGCGCTGACCGGACCGGCGCTGGAACCGGGCCTGGAGTGGGTGGCCAGCACGCTGTCCATCGCCGCCCTGCTGTCGGAGATGAAGGAGTCCACCCGGCGCATCTCCGAGCTCGTCGCGGCCATCAAGTCCTACTCTCAGATGGACCGGGCCTCGATGCAGCAGATCGACGTGACCGACGGGATCGAGAGCGCCCTGATGATGCTCGGGCACAAGCTCCCCGCCGGTATTACGGTCGTGCGTGACTTCAGCGCCAGCATCCCCCGCATCGGCGCTTACCCCGGCGAGCTTAACCAGGTGTGGACCAACCTCATCGACAACGCGCTTGACGCGATGAACGGCTCGGGGACGCTCCGGCTGGCGACCCGGGCCGAGCAGGACGACATCATCGTCGAGATCGGCGACACCGGCCCGGGCATGCCGCCGCAGGTAGCATCCCGCGCGTTCGACGCCTTCTACACGACCAAGGACACAGGCAAGGGCACGGGCCTGGGCCTCGACATCGCGCGGCGCACCGTCGTGGAACGTCACGGCGGCCTCATCACCATCGACTCCCAGCCGGGGAGCACGGTGCTGAGGGTCCGCCTCCCCGTCCGGGCGCACGGGCGCGCAGCGGGCAACGGCCGCTGATCCGGGGATGGACGGCGGGCTGCGCCGGGCCTTCGCAGAGCACTCCTGATCCAGCACGGCCAGCAGCGGCAACTTCTCGTAGCCCTCGGCGTCCGGCGGGGCCGTGAGGACGAGCGCCGACTGCGGAGTCCGGCAGATTCCATTGAGCACGAAAGTTACTGACTGGCTGGGTGTCCTGCCCGCCAGGAGCATCGCCCGGTTTCCTGCTCGAAGATGGGCCGGACGTCCGCGGTGTCGTAGACGATCCGCAGGGTCCGGATGCGGCCATCGGGAGCGAGCTCCAGCACGTTAACCACGTCAAAGGGCGCACGCCGGCCGCTGGGCAGCCGCCAATCGAAGTGGAACCAGATGCTGACCAGCGGCGTTCCGCCTGCATCCTCACCCTGAGTCACTCCGCGGAGGGTCAGCCTCGACTCCGCCGTATCGCCGAACAAGGCCGGGAAGAACTCGCTGGCCGGGACGGGACCGTAGAGCGGGGAGTGGACCAGCGCGCCGTCGCTGAACAGGCTCAGCATCGTGGCCAGATCAGCGCGGCCGAGCGCGTCCAGGTAGGCCTCAGCCAATTCCCGCGGACCCATCTGCTCTCCTCTCCATACCGGCCATCATGGCCAGGCGTCGGGATAGGCGACGAACCCCGCGCGCCCGGGCGCCGGCAGTCAGCTCGCCCGCGACCAGATCACGACCGTCCGCCGTGCCAGCCCTCCATTAGCGCTCGGGCGGACCGGGCGCTGAGCCAGGCGAAGCCGGTGATGATGCTGGCGCGCTGGAGCAGCCCGCCGAGATTGACAAGCCGGGGTGATTGGCCGAAGGCCGCGGAGGCCAGCGCCGACGTAGTCAGCATGGTGCCGGCCGTGCTCGCGCTGTAGAGCGCGAATCCACGCTGGCCTGCCCGCCAGGACCGCCAGCTCCAGGCGAGCGCGGCAGCGGGCAGGCCGACGAATACGGGGATGGCGGCCAGATCGTGAGCTACGCCGGCCCGGCTGCGCTCAGCGAGCGCGTCCGGGGTTCCCGGCGGGTAGCCACTGACCGGATCGGTTGTGAAAACGGCCGAGCCGATGAGCCCCGCGCCCGCCGCGCCGATCAGGACCGGTGCGGCCCGGCTCCCGGCGGCGAGATCACTATCCAGCGCCAGCCCTGCGGCGGCGGCCAGGACCAACGCCCCGGTCACGACGAAACTCCCGGCCTGGATCCAGCCGCGCGGCCCGAGCGCAAGCGAGCTGACCGGGTGACGGAGCGGCCGGTAGCCGTCCCGGACGGCACCCTCGGCCAGGAATACCGCGACGAAGACCGGGCCCGCGGCCACGCCGCAGCGCAGCAGCCCGCGGGCCCACCGTCGCGGCGGCCCGGTAGTGGTCACGGATGAAGCGTAACGATGCACCCCCGCCTGAAGAGCGGGGTTAGGTTCACCAGGTGACGGGGGCCACAGGGACGGGGGACTCGTGGCCGGGCCGGTGATCTTGATCAACTCGTTCGAGGTGCCCACCCCGGACACCAGGTATTTCGTCAGAGCCCCGGGAAAGGGCGCGTGACTACCTGGAGTCGCAGCCAGGCTATGTCGGTACCGTCCTGCATCGCCCGCTGGCGGACGGCCGAGGACTTCATGGCGGCCATGCAGAGCCCGGGGTTTCGCCAGGCCGCCGCGGGCCTCGCGATTACCGGCCGCACCCAGCCCTCTACGAAGCCGTCGGTACCTGAGCATCCAGCCCGTGGCCATGACCGCACCTACCGCAGGCGGGCGATCAGCTCGATCTCCCCGTCTCGGCGGCAGCGTCCAGCCGGGGTCCAGCGGCCCGGCATCGAGCTCAACCGGCGTGGTGGACCGCGCGTTCAGGGCGGTGATCGCCTCGCGCAGGCCGCGGTCCACGAGGACCGGCGGGGCGATACCACGCGACAGCAGAACACTTCGCTGCCGCTGCCCCTCAGCCGCCGGGTACTGGCCCGGTCAGCGGGGGGCGTGGGCGCCGGTCATCATGGCCGCGAGGTCCTCGGGGTGGAGGAAGGACGGGGGCGGCGGCGGTCCCCAGGCGAACAGGCCGCGCGCACCCTCGAGGTCTTCCGGGGTCCACAGCTGGTCGTCCACGATGCAGTCCATGTCCGAGTAGTACTCCGAGAAGTTGCCCGCCGGATCCTTGAGATACCAGAAGAAGTTGGACCCCGCGTAGTGCCGTCCGAGGCCCCAGACGTGCCGCTCCGGCCGCCCCTCGAGCATCGTGAACGCACCCCGGCCGACGTCGTCGACGTCGTCCACCTGCCAGGAGGTGTGGTGCAGGAAGTTGACCGGCGCGGCCAGCACCAGCACGTTGTGATGGTCAGTCGAGCAGCGCATGAACGCGCCCACCCCGGTTATCCGGTCGCTGATCTTGAACCCGAGGCCATCGGTGAAGAACGACATCGAGCGGACGTGGTTGGTGCTGCCCAGGACGGCGTGGCCGAGCTTGCGGGGACGCACCTGGCCCGCCCGGAAGAAGCCCGGGGCCCGCCGGTCCGGCCGCTCCGGCCGGCCGGGCCCGTTGTACAGCTCCGCGGCGGCCGGCTTCTGCTGGATGCGCGGGGCGACGTCCAGGAAGACCCGGGTCCCGGTCACCGGCTCCTCCGCCAGCAGGCTCATCCCGCTCAGGCTCGCGGGCACGCCGAGGCGCTCCAGGCGGTCCGCGGCGCGTGCGAGGTCCTCCGGGTCATCCACGCCAACCCGCATCTCGACCAGCCGCCGCGTCGGAGCGGGAACGATCCGCAGCTGGCGGCCCGCATCCGTCGTGCTGTACCAGCCGTCGCCCTCGGGAGTAAGCCCGAAGTCGGCGTAGTAGGCGCCGGTCTCGCCGGCATTCGGCACGCCGATGGTGACCGACAGCAGTCCGTGCAGGCTCATAAACCTCCTCATCCCTGAGTCAGTGGAACACGCTCGGTCCCGCCGCACCAGACACGGCGGATCGACCTGGTGGCCCGGATGTCCTGAAGCGGATCGCCGCCGATGAGCACCAGGTCGGCCCGGCGCCCCGGCTCGACCGCCCCCCGGTCTCCCAGCCCGAAGTACCGCGCGGGCCGGGACGTCGCGGCCCGCAGCGCGTCCAGGCTGCTCAGCCCGGCGTCCACGAGCAGCTCCAGCTCGTGGTGCAGGCTGTCGCCGTGGCTGACGGCGGCCGGGCTGCCAGCGTCCGCGTTGGCGTCGGTGCCGGCCAGGACTGGCACGCCGGCCTGGTACGCCGCCGCCACGCTGTCCCGCGCCGCGGCGTACCCGCCGCCCGGGCGGCCGAGCCGGGCGACGAGGGTCTCCATCATGGTCAGCGTGGGGATGAGGATCCGGCCGCCGGCGGTCATCTGCGCCGCGCCGGCCTCGTCCAGGGCCCGGTCCAGCGGCACATGGGTGAGCACGTCCACCCCGGCCTGCTGCGCCTTCGCCACCGCGGCGGAGGACGACGCGTGCGCCACGGCCTGCTTCCCGTGCTCATGCGCGGCGGCGACCAGTGCGTCCACCGTGGCCTGGTCGTGGTCGGCGCCCGGGCTGCCGACGATGATCTTGATGTAGTCCGAGCCCTCGGCGACCCGGTCGGCCACGAACTGCTCCGCCTCACCCGCGCGCTTGACCAGGCCGCGCTCGCCGATGACGGGAAAGCGGGCGTGGAGACTGCCGGGCGCGATGGCCGGCGTGCCCGCGCTGAGCAGCCCGGTCAGCCCGGGAACCGCGCGCAGCGAGTCCACCAGGGCGGGCGGGCCGCTGGCCATGTCGAGCACGGTGGTCACCCCGAAACCGCACAGCCGCCGCAGGGTGTCCTGGTCGCGCACGTGGACGTGCGCGTCGATGAGCCCCGGCAGCAGCACGCCGCCGGCCCCGTCGATGACCTCGGCGCCCGAAGGATCGGTGCCGATCCGGTCCCCCTCGATGACCACCGTCCCGGGCGACCGCAATCCGTGGCCGTCGAACACGCGCACGTTCATCAAGGCCGTCTTCGCCGCCGCTGGTTCCCTGCCGCTCACACCGTCTCCTCCGTCTGCTTGGGCGCCGGGCGGCTCAGATGGCCGGTGACGAGATCCAGGTCGATCTCCGCGGCCTCGCGCGCCCGCCAGGCGATGTGCTGGTCGGGCCGGACGAGCAGGAACTCCCGGCCCCACGGGTAGCCCGGCGGCGACCGGAGCACCGCGAACGGGATGCCCCGGCGGCGCGCCCGGTCCCACAGCGCCTCCACCCCCGGGTCCGCCACCCCCGCCGGCCCGAGCAACGTGAAGCCCGCCCCCAGCCGGTCATACAGCGACGCCCCGCCGGGCAGCCACGCGTGCGGGAGCCGCGCGCCCGGCCCGGCATCCGGCGTGTAGCTGCTCACATCTGCGGCCGGGCCATTTCCGCTCTCTGGCCCGCGGGCCGCCCCCGTGCCTGGCTGGATGACGGGCGAGCCCGCGTAGGAGTAGCCGAGTACCAGCCCGAGACTGTGGAACTCGGACCGTTTCGCGGCCTGGATGGCCTGCTCATCGCGGGCCAGGTCGGGGGCCAGGGCGCGCATGTTGGACGCCGCGCTGGCCACGGTCTGCTCGATGACGCCCCGGCGCTCCGGCTCATAGCTGGCCAGCAGGGCCGGGGGCGCCCAGCCCTGCTCGACGGCCGCGATCTTCCACGCCACGTTGACCGCGTCGCCCACCGACGCGTTGAACCCGTGACCACCCCACGGCGGGTTCACGTGCGCGCTCTCCCCGGCCAGGAAAACCCTCCGGTCCCCGAACCGGTCCGCGACCAGCATCCGGGCCGTCCACGGGTCCGACGCCAGCAGCTCGTGCTCCACGGGGCGGCCCACCAGGCCACTGATCAGCTCGCCGACGTGCGCGGCGCCGTAGGCGGCGTCGATCCCGGGCAGGATCGCCCACCATATCCCGTCCAGATCCAGGCGGCCGATAAGCCCCGGGACGGGCGCGCCGAGCACCCAGTACTGCACGGCCGGGCCGAGGGCGGTGTCCAGCGACGGGGCGCGGAACACCACGTTGAAGTTGGGCCGCGGGTCGGAGTGCCCGGCCCAGCGCGCGCCGATCTGCTCCCGGACCACGCCGGCCGCGCCATCGCAGCCGATCACGTAGCGGGCGGCGACCTCATAAGCGCGGCCGCCGGCGTCACGCACCGCGACCGTGACCCCCTCGTCCCGCTGCGCCAGGCCGGTCACGGCGTGCCCCAGGCGCAGATCGACGCCGGGCTGCGCCTCGACGTGGGCGCGGAGCACCTCTTCCACGACCGGCTGCGGGACCTGCTGCCCCGCCTCGGCGAACCGCTCGTCCCGGCCGGTCACCAGCCCGAACGCCCCCTCGAAGTCGGTAATGCGCCGACCGGACAGCGATTCGCAGAACGTCACCCGCTGCGACCAGGCGACTGGCAGCGGCGCGGCGGCGCGCAGCGTGCCCGCGATCCCCCAGCGGCGCAGGTGCTCCATGGTGCGCACGCTGGTGGTCTTGGCCCGGGGCCGGCGGTGCGACACCTGGGCCCGTGGCTCGATGACGACGCAGGGAAGGCCGCGGCTGGCCAGTTCCGCGGCGGCCGCGAGCCCCGCCGGCCCGCCGCCGGCCACCAGAACCGGCGTCTCCCGGCCACGTGCGCTGCCCGGCATCATCACGAGATGCATGGTCGGTCACGACCGGCCCGGCTGTACATGGGTGGTTTCATTGATTGGCACAAGCGGGAGGAGGAGGCATGGCTGGCCATCCCCAGGTCCGCGGGCGGCGCCCGGCCCACGGCGAGCCGGTCCTGGACCGGGCCTTCCGGATGCTCGGGGCTTTCGGCCCGGCGCACCGCTCGCTGTCCCTGACGTCGCTCAGCGTCCGGGCCGCCCTGCCCAAGCCCACCACCCTGCGCCTGGCCCGCAAACTCACCGAGTGGGGGGCCCTGGAGCGCACTGCGGACGGCCGCTACGTGATCGGCCTGCGGCTGCTGGAGATCGCGTCGCTGGCGCCGCGCGGGCACGGGCTGCGCGCCACCGCGCTGCCCTACCTGGAGGACCTGCACCAGGCCACCGGCCAGCACGTGCTCCTGGCCGTGCGCGACGGGCCCGAGGCCATCCTGATCGAGCGGCTGTCCGCGCACGGCGCGGGCCGGGTGCTCTACCGGGTGGGAGGCCGGATGCCGCTGCACTCCACCGGCGTCGGGCTCGTCCTGCTGGCCCACGCGCCCCCGCCCGTCCAGGACGAGATCCTGGCCGGTGACCTGACCCTGGAGCCCGAGCACATCACGGTGTCCGGCCGCGACCTGCGGGCCCAGCTGGCCGCGATCCGACGGGACGGGGTGGCCGTGGCGTCGCGGCGCCATCCCGAGCCGATGACGTCGGTAGCCTGCCCGATCACCGATCAGTGGCACGGGACCGTGGCCGCGCTGTCCGTCGTCACCCGGTCGGAGCGGCTGGAGCAGGCCGCCGTCCGGCCCGCCGTCGTGGCGGTCGCGCGTGCGGTTTCACGCGCCGTCTCCGCTGCTCCCGGGGCCCGGGATCTGCCGTGACGATCCGCCCGCCGGCTGGCCACGTACCGCGGTACGGACGCTAGGTTGCATCACACGGCCGGGGCCGTCCCCGCGGCCAGGCCGCATCGACGTCAGGCGAGGATGCGGTGAAGTTCGGGATCATCGACAACCCGGGGCCAGCTGGGGTGGACCCCAGCCGGATCATCGCGGCGGCCAGGCCCGCGGAGGACTGCGGTTTCGAGTCCTAGGGAGACCGCCCGCGAGGCAGACCGGGACGCCGCGGCGCTGGAGTACACCCGCTGGGAGTCGATGGGCCTGTCCGCGGCGGACGTCGAGGACCTGGCCGGGCCGCGGGTGACCAGGGTGGTCGTGGCGGCGATGGCGCGCGCGCCCCGCCCCCGTACCCTTTCCGGACCATTGTTTCCGCAACGAAACCGCGGAGTCCCCATGACTGAGTACCGGGCATCGTTCGACGCCACCGTCACGTTCGCGAACGGCGGTGGCCTGACCGCGCAGGGCTTCCGGGTGGACGTGCCGTCCGCCAGCGCCGGCGAGGCGGAGATCGCCGCCCTGTTCGTGGCCTCACTCGGCCTGCTGATGACGGAGTCCGTCGAGCTTAGCAACGTCGAGATCTTCGCCGAGCCCCACAAGGGCACCCGGGGTGGCCCATCGGACCACACCGGCGGCCCGGCGCCCCGGAGCGGGACACTGGTCGAGCTCAGCCACGTGATCCGGGCCGGAATGATCACCTATCCCGGGCTGCCCGGCCCGGAGCTCACCCCGCACCTGACCCGGGAGGACTCGCGCAGCCACTACTCCCCGGGCACCGAGTTCGCGATCGGCCGGATCAGCCTGGTCGGCAACACCGGGACCTATCTCGACTCGCCTTATCACCGCTACGCCGGCGGGGCTGACCTGGCGGCCATCCCGCTGGAGCGGACCGCCGGCCTGCCCGCGGTAGTGGTCCGGATAACCGGGGCGCCGCAGCGCGGCATCGGCGTCGGCGCCCTGGCCGCGCTCGATGTCCGCGGCGCCGCCGTGCTGCTGCACACCGGCGACGACACCAGGTTCGGCTCGCCGGCCTACGCCAAGGACGCGCACTTCCTCACCGAGACCGGGGCCGCCTGGCTGGCCGAGCACGACCCGGCCCTGGTGGGCATCGACGCGGTCAACATCGATAACGTCGCCGACGGGCGGCGGCCCGCTCATTCCCTGCTGCTCGCGGCCGGGATTCCCGTGGTCGAGCACCTGACCGGCCTCGGGCAGCTGCCTCCGGCCGGCTCCTGGTTCACCGCCGCGCCGCTGCGCATCGAGGGATTCGGCACCATCCCCGTCCGCGCGTTCGCACGGCTCCCGGGGTAGGCCACCCGGCCGGGCCGGTCAGTTTGAAGACTGGTAATGGGTGACGGCATCCTCGTCCCATTCCAGTCCGTTGCCGGGGACCTCAGGCACGACCAGGGTCCCGTCGCGGACCTCGAACGGGCGGGCCAGCACCGGGTCGGCCCAGTCCTGCCACTCCAGCCAGTGCCGGGTCGGCGTGACCCGCATCAGGTGCCCGCTGACCTCCGGGTACAGGTGGGAGGACATGGGCAGGCCGGCCACGTTGGCGACGGCGGCGGCCTGCAGCCAGCCGGTCACCCCGCCGATCCGCATCAGGTCCGGCATGACCAGGTCGCACGCCTGGGCCCGGATGGCCTCGTGCATAGCCCCCGGGCCGTAGAAGTTCTCCCCCAGCATGACGGGGGTGGTGATGTCACGCGCGATCCTGGCGTGACCGTCCAGGTCGTCGTAGCGGAGCGGTTCCTCGATCCAGGTCAGGCCCTCGGTGTCGAGCGCGCGGCAACGCTCCAGCGCCTCCCCCAGGGCGAGCCCCTGGTTGTAGTCGGCAACCAGGGTGACCTCGTCGCCGACCGCGGCGCGGACCCGCCGGACCGCCTCGAGGTCGTCGGCGGCGCGGTCTCGCCCCACCCGGACCTTCAGCGCGGTGAAGCCGCCCTCGGCGAGCAGCTCGAGCGCCTCGTCGGCGACGGCGCCGGGCGCGATGAGCCCCAGGCCGTTGCTGTTGTAGGCGGGGACCGGCTCGAGGGTGCCGCCCAGGAGCCGGGCCAGGGGCAGCTGGGCCGCCTGGGCCAGCGCATCCCACAGTGCGATGTCCAGGCCAGCCACCGCGGCCACGGCCAGGCCCTGGTAACCGGCCAGCGCGAACCAGCCCCGGGCCGCGGTGAAGACCTGGCCGGGCGCGGCCAGCTGGCCCCGCAGGCCCTCCCCCAGCTCGTGCACGATGGTGCGCAGCCCGGCCGCTGCGCTGGCCAGGTACGGCGCCAGGTAGGAGCGGCCGGTGATGCCCTGCTCGGTGGTCACATCGATAAGCAGCAACGGCCAGCGGGCGAAGTGACCCACCTTGGTGGCCAGGGGCCTGCGGAACGGGACTACCACGGCCCGGACGGTTACGTCGCGCACGACGAGCCCCGCGCCGGTGAGCCCGGCAGCGGTGAGCCCGGCGCTGGCGGGCCCTCAGCCGGCGGGCCCGGCGTCCGGTCCGCTCATCTGTCCCCCCTACCAGCCCCGGCCCGCGCGGGGCCCCGTCGTTTCATCCTGCCAACGAATGCCTGCCCTGCCCAGCTCTGCTGCCAGCAGAGCACCTCTGCTGGCAGCAGATTGCGGTGGCTGGGCCGCGCCGGGCGGCCCATGGTGGATGGTGAGCCCGGGATCTCCCGGGCCCAGACGAGAGCAGGGAGATCATGAAGCTTGCCGTTGCCGAAGCACCGCCGCCCACCGTGGCCCTGGATGAGCAGCTGGTCAGCCGGCTGATGTTCCAGCGCATCATCCTGCTGGGCACCGAGGTCGATGACCAGGTGGCCAACCGGCTGTGCGCTCAGCTGCTGCTGCTGTCCGCGGAGGACCCGCGCAGTGACATCAGCCTGTACATCAACTCACCTGGCGGCTCCGTCAGCGCGGGCCTGGCCATCTACGACACGATGCGGCTGATCCCCAACGACGTCAGCACGCTGGCGATGGGACTGGCCGGGAGCATGGCCCAGTTCCTGCTGTGCGCCGGGGCCCAGGGCAAGCGGTTCAGCCTGCCGCACGCCCAGGTGCTGATGCACCAGGGCTCGGCCGGTTTCGGCGGCACCGCGGCTGACATAGAGATCTACGCCGAGCAGCTCGGGCGGACCGGGGCCACCATGCTCAGGCTGATCTCGCAGCACACCGGGCAGCCGCTGGAGCGGGTCGAGCATGACAGCCTGCGTGACCGCTGGTTCAGCGCCGGGGAAGCGCGGGACTACGGGATCGTCGATCACATCGTGGAACGCCTCGATGACGTGCGGCCAGCCGTCGCCGGCCGGAAGGCAGGTCTGTGAGCATGGGCCAGTACACGATCCCCACCGTGGTGGAGCGGACCCCGGCCGGCGAACGGGCGTTTGATATCTACTCGCGGCTGCTGTCGGAGCGCATCGTCTTCCTCGGCACCGAGATCGACGACGGGGTGGCCAACGTGATCATGGCCCAGCTGCTTCATCTCGAGGCGGCCAGCCCGGACCTCGAGATAAGTCTCTACATCAACTCCCCCGGCGGCTCATACAGCGCCCTGACCGCGATCTACGACACCATGCAGTACATCCGCCCGGACGTCGCGACCATCTGCATGGGCCAGGCGTCCTCAGCGGCGGCGGTGCTGCTCGCCGCGGGCGCGCCGGGACGGCGGGCCGTGCTCCGGCACGCGAAGGTGCTGCTGCACCAGCCGTCGAGCCAGGCCCAGGGAGCCCTCCCCGACCTGGCCGTCCAGGCCAAGGAGGTGGCCAGGACCCGGCGTGACGTCGAGGAGATCCTCAGCCGGCACACCGGCCACCCGGTGGAGAAGATCAGGATCGACACCGACCGGAACAAGACGTTCAGCGCCCGGGAGGCCGTCGCCTACGGCCTGGCCGACGAGGTCATCACCAGCCGCGAGGCCGATCAGGCGGCCTGACCGCCTCTGAGCGCCGGCCGGGAATCACCCGGCTGGTGCTCAGAGGGCCGGTGCTCAGAGGGCCGGTTGCTCAGGAGGGCCGCTGGACGCTGGCGCTCAGGCGGCCAGCAGGCACTGGGCGTCGCCCGGGGCGCGCAGCGGCGACGGGGCCCGGCCGCCGCCTGCCGAGTCCAGCCGGATGACGACACCGCCGCGGGAACGGCCGCCAGCGAGATCGTGCGCCACCCCGGCCAGCAGGTCGGACAGGTCGATATAGAGCGCATCGCAGATCGCGGCCAGGACCTCGGAGGAGGCTTCCTTGCGCCCGCGCTCGACCTCGGACAGGTACGGCACCGAAACCCGGGCGGACCGGGACACGTCGGACAGGGTCCGGCCCTGTCCCTTCCGGGTCCGGCGCAGCCGGTCGCCGATCATCGTGCGCAGCAGGGGCCTGGAGCCCCGCTCGCGTACTCCCCCGCTGGTGATGACCGGACCACCCATCGCCGTCGCCTCCGTGGCTGCGTTCGTGACCCGCTGCCGGGCCCGGGCCAGCTCACCGTACCTGGCCCCGGCCTGGCCCCCGAAGCGTTTTCGCAGCGGGCGTAAGGCGGCCGGGCCGGGGCCCGGCCGGCCGGGCCTGCCGGCCACCCGGCTGCGCCAGCAGGGGAACCGGCCCGGCCGCGTCAGGTGGCCAGCCCCGGGCCGCCGTAGCATCGGCTGGTGGAGTTCAGCCGGGAGCTGCGCGATGGGGTGATGTCGGGTGACATCACCGTGTCGTTCCGGTTGTGGCGCCGTCCCAAGGTCAAAGAAGGCGGCCGGTACCCGGTCGGTCCCGCGCAGATCGTGGTCGACTCCGTGGAACTGGTGCCCTTCGCCTCCATCACCGGGGCCGATATCCGCCGGTCCGGCGAAGCAGACCGGGAGTCACTGCGCCGGCGGGCCGCCCACGCGGGCCCGATCGCCGACGACACGCTCGTGTACCGGGTCGGGTTCCATCTCGCCCGCCCGCCAGCGCGCTGAGCCCGGCGTGGCCCGCACGGGCCCCGGGGCGGGCGGCCGATCGCGGGCTCCCGGGAGGCGCGGCCAGGATCGCGGTGCCTCCCGCCCGGGTCCGCCGTCCCGGGTGCGCGTCACGGTACTCAGGTGGCACTCTGGTGCGGCCGGGCGGCGGGCGGCGGCCACCGCCGGGTCCGGGGGGCGGCTGACCGTCCGGGCCGGTGGCCGGGGCACGGGAAGGGGTGCGACGGCAGAGGGAAAGACCAGGTCAGCACGCTATCCATCGGCCCGGGACCGAGGCACCGGGCCGCTCCAGCGGAAAGCAGACCCTTTCTTTGAATGCTCTTGGGCAACGTTTGAAGCGTTCCGTGCATCTCTTAGATATGCGATTTCCTGGGCGGAGGCTGCCCCAGCCAGCGATCATGACCGGGGTGTGCGCCGGGTCCGGTGGACGAGGCGGGCCGGCGCGTTGAGGGCTGGGGGTATCGCGTCCGCTGACCGGGAGGATTCCGCCGCCAGGGCGGGAACGTGGCCGTTGCGGCCCGGGTCAGCCGCGCGCCCGGTAGGCGTGCATGTGGCGGTCCTGGTCGCCTTCCTGGCCGCGGGGATCGCGGTGAACTGGACCCGGGCCGCGTACCTGACCGGCCATGTCCTGCCGACCGGCCGGGACGCCGGCTTGTTCGTGTGGGACTACTGGTGGGTCGCGCGCTCGGTGCTGCACCTCAGCAACCCCTGGTTCACCCACTACCTGGCCGCGCCGGTGGGGGTCCCGCTGGGATTTCATGTGCTGATGCCGCTGCCCGGCGTGCTGATGACGCCGGTCACGCTGGCGTTCGGCCCCAGTTTCAGCTACAACCTGCTGTCGGCGGCCGCGCCCGGCCTGATGTGCTACACGATGTACCGGGCGGCCCGCCTGTGGGTGCCCTCGCAGACCGGGGCGATCGCCGGGGGCGCGTTCTACGGCCTGTCCACGATGATGACGTGGAACGCCTGGTTCGAGATCCAGCTGGCGCTGGGCGCGATCTTCATGCCCATGGCGCTGGAGGCCGCCGTGCGGCTCGGGCGGCGCCCGGGCTGGCGGCAGGCGGTGATCCTGGGCGTCGTGCTGGGCACCGTGCTGCTCACCGACCTGGAATCGTCGATCATGACCGGGGCCGTGGCGGTCGCGGCCCTGCTGCCCTGGCTGGTCCGCCGGGCGGCCCGCGGCGGGGTCCCGGCCCGGGTCAAGCTGCGCCTGGCCGGCGTGGCCGCAGCCGTGACCGCCGTCATCGCGAGTCCGCAACTCATCACCATGGCCCAGCAGGCGATGGCCGGCGACGCGTCGGTATCGCAGAGCGCACTCGCGGCTGACTACCGTAGCTCCGGGGCTGCCCTGCAGCAGATCTTCGCTCCCTCGCCGCGGGCCGGCGCGTTCGGGCTGAAGAGCGTGGCCGCGTACTACTACAACTCGGGCCCGCACAGCGCCACGCTCACGGCCTACGGCGTGGTCCTGACCGCGCTGGCCCTGCTCGGCCTGGCGGTGTGGTGGCGGCGCCGCAGTGCCCGGCTGCTCGCCCTGTTCTGGCTGGCCGCGACCTGGCTGGCCCTGGGCACCGGGATCATCATCGGCAGTCACCGCTACGTGCCGCTCGCCCTGATCTCGCACGGCGAGCGGCTGTCGGCGATCATGCCGTACACCTGGATGGTCCGGAACCCGCTGCTGTCGTCCTTCCGCGAAGCCAACCGGATCACCGAACTGGGGCTGCTGGCGGCCGCGCTGCTGGCGGCCGCCGGGGTGAACTGGCTGCGTTATCACGCCCGGCCGGCCCTGGTCGCCGTCCTCGCGCTCGGCATCCTGGAAGCGGGCAGCGTCGGCGTCGGCCAGATCCCGCAGTACACCGCCACCATCCCGACGGCCCTGCCCGCCCTGGACCGCCCGATCGCGGCCGACCATTCCGGGTCGATCGTCGTGGATGTCCCGCTCGGCGTGCGCAGCGCCGTGCCGCTGCCGTTGCAGGGAGCAGCGTTCAATCCCGAGGCCGAGGTGCAGGCGGTCGCCGATGGCCATCCGCGGGTGGTGGCCTATATCTCCCGGCTGCCCGAGTCGGTCCTGGCCGCGGTCAAACGGCACCCGTTCTACGCGGATCTGCTCAACGCCCAGCGGGAGCCCGGGGTGGTCTACCGCGACCTGCTGGCCAGCAAGGCTGACCCGGCGTGGCTGGAAGCGGCCCGCCTTGACGCACGCCGGATGGACGTCGGCTGGGCGATCGTGTGGTCGCACACCCCGGTGATCCTGCACTACCTCCGGGCCGCCGGATTCCGGTTCGCCTACCAGGCCGACGGCGCCCAGGTATACCGCCTGGAGCGGCATACCTGAGCGCGCGGCCCTGGGCGTCAGCCGGCGGTGTCCGCCTTCGACGAGCCGTTCAGCGGTACGGCCTGAGCCACACCGGCGGCCTGGGTGCTGGGGGCGGTGGCGGCGGGCAGCGCGGGTGGGACCGCCCGGCCCGGCGGCATCGTCGGCGGCGGTGGACGCCGGCTCAGGGCTGGTGGTAGCCAGGGCGGCGCGGTCGAAGAAGCGCAGCAGCTCCACCGGGAACGGCATGACAAGGGTGCTGTTCTTCTCCGCCGCGACCTCGACGACGGTCTGCAGCAGCCGCAACTGCAACGCGGCGGGATCGGCCGCCATGACGGTGGCCGCCTGGGCCAGCTTCTTGGACGCCTGGTACTCCCCGTCCGCGGCGATGATCCGCGCGCGGCGCTCCCGCTCGGCTTCAGCCTGCCGGGACATCGAGCGCTTCATGGATTCGGGCAGGGAGATGTCCTTGACCTCCACGCGCTCCACGCGGACGCCCCAGGGACCCTCGGTCGGGGCGTCGATGACGTCCTTGAGCTCGGCGTTGACCTGCTCCCGTTCGGACAGCAGCTGGTCCATATTGCTGCGCCCGGTGACCGACCGCAGCGAGGTCTGGGCGACCTGCGACACGGCGAAGTGGTAGTTCTGCACGTTGATGATGGCCTTGAGCGGGTCGACCACCCGGTAGTAGACGACCGCGTCCACCTTCAGCGTGACGTTGTCCCGGGTGATGGTTTCCTGCGCGGGCACGGAAGCCACCGCGATCTGCATGTTGACCTTGGTAAGCCGCATGGTGAACGGGTTGATCCAGGTGAGGCCCGGCTTGCGCACACCGGGGAGTGCCTGCCCGAAGCGGAACACGACACCTTGCTCGTACTGGCGGATGATCCTGAAGCCGAACATATCGGCCATCCCATCCCTGGCACAGATGTGCCGGGTCACCGGGTCCGCGGACGGCGCCAGCGTGACTGTCGGCGTTCGGAATGCCCACGGCCCTGCTTTCATCATCACACACCCCGGTGCGTGGACGGGACATGCGGCGTCCCTCCCGGGAACGAGGCCTCCGGGAGGGGGTTTGCTAAGGTCCCGGCGTGACTGGTGGTGAAGACTGACCTGGGTCTCGTCCGCGGGCTGCCGGTGATGGTGTGGCTCTAGGGGGGCTGTGGAAATTCGGCTCCTCCAGCATGCCGGGCTGCCGCCTGAAGCCGTCCTGGCCGTGCAGGACGCGCCGCCCGTCCGGGCCGCGGCGGCGCCGGCGTGTTCACGGAGATGATGTCGGACGCCCTGGTGCGGATGCCGGCCACGTGGCCGAGGCGCACGCCGCGGCGGGCGGCCGGACCTGGCTGTAGGACCTGACCTGGGATGCCCCGGCCGCCGGTGCCGGTCACGGCGCGGACGTGCCGCTTGTCTTCGGTAACCCCGGTTCCCGGTACGCGGCGCGGCGGCGCGGCTGCCCGGCACCCCGCCGCCCCCGGGCTTCGGGCTGTCCCGGGCGATCCGGGCGTCAAGGACCTCGTTCGCCGCGACCGGGGACCCAGGCTGGCCGCGCTTCCGCGCAGAACACCGCCGGACCCGGCTCTGGAACACGCCACCGGCCGACACGGACTACCCGCTGGCCGATCTGTACCGCATCTGGCGGCCGCACGCGCCGCGCTGAGCCCGCGGCGCCGGACCCGCGCCGCACCCAGCGTGCGGGCGGGCGGAAGGGCCAGCGGTCAGGCCACCCGGCGCCAGCCGAGCTCGGAGGCCTTCCAGCGGGCGATGGCCTTGTGCTCGCTGATCACCTTGACTTCCCGCAAATGCAGCCCGGGGTCGTGCATAGCCTGCTCCGCCCCGGCCATTCCCTCGCCGGAAGACAGCTGCGGGATCTCGTGCTTCGCTCCGGACTGCTCGACGAGGACCAGGTTCGCCGGGCGGGCATCCTGGGTCATATCGGTCTGCGCGCTCACATCATGTATGACGTCGGCCCGTTCCCTGCTGTTCCCGGAGCCGCTATGGCGTGCGGCACACCAGAGCTCACCGGGCGGGCCGCCGCACCGCCGGGGCGGGCACGCCACCCGTCCGCTGGCCCGGCACGGTGGCCGGGCTCGCAGCCAGGCCGGCTGATCCTTACCCTCGCTGGTGCTCCAGGGCGCGGCGGGTCAGGACGCGGGCCAGGTGCTGGCGGTAGGCGCGGTCGGCGTGGATGTCCTCGGCCGGGTCGGTGCCCTCGGCGGCCAGCGCGGCCGCGTCCGCGGCGCTGGCGCCACCGGCGAGCGCCTGCTCCGCCGCCGTGGCCCGGACCGGGACCGGACCCATGTTGGCCAGGGCAATCCGGCCGCCGGCCGCCGCGACCCCGACGATGGCCCAGTCGTTGGCCCGCCGGACGAACTTCTGGTATCCCCAGTCCGGGCCGGGACGGCGCGGCACCCGGACCGCGGTGAGCAGCTCGCCGGGTTCCAGGCTGGTCTCGAAGAACCCGGCGAAGAAGTCGTCCGCACCGGCCGTGCGGCGGCCGCCGGGGCCGGAGATCTCCACGGAGCCGCCCAGCGCGACCAGCGCCATCGGCAGGTCGGCCGCTGGGTCGGCGTGCGCGAGGGAGCCGCCGATCGTGCCCCGGTGCCGGATCTGCGGGTCACCGACCTGCGCCGCGGCGTGGGCCAGCAGCGGGGCCTGCGACCGGACCAGCCCGGAGGCGGCGACGTCAGCGTGGCAGGTGGTGGCGCCGATCACCAGGTCGCCGCCGTCGGCCCGGATGCCAGCCAGCTCGGCGACCCGGCCGATGTCGATCACGACGGAGGGGAAGGCCAGCCGCAGCTTCATCATCGGCAGCAACGAGTGCCCGCCGGCCATCAGCTTCGCGTCCTCGCCGTGGCGGGCCAGCAGATCCAGGGCGTGCCCGGCGGATTCGGCCGCCTCGTACTCGAACGGCGCGGGGATCATGCGCTCATCGACTCGGCCGCGGACAGCACGGCCCGCACGATGTTGTGATAGCCGGTGCACCGGCAGAAGTTGCCCTCCAGCCCCTCCCGCACCTCGGCCTCGGTCGGGTGCGGATTCTCCGCCAGCAGCCCCGCGGCCGCCATCACCATGCCCGGGGTACAGAACCCGCACTGCAGCCCGTGCTCCTGGCGGAACGCCTGCTGCACCGGGTGCAGCTCGCCGCCGGCGGCGAGGCCTTCCGCGGTGGTGATCTCCTGCCCGGCCGCCTGCACGGCGAGCATCGTGCAGGACTTCACCGAGCGGCCGTTGGCCAGCACGGTGCAGGCGCCGCAGGACGTCGTGTCACAGCCGACGTTCGCAGCCCGGAGCCCGCAGCGCTGCCGCAGGTAGTGCACCAGCAGCAGGCGGGGTTCCACGTCGTCGGAGCGCGGCGCCCCGTTCACCATGAGCTCGATCTGCATCTACGCGTCCTTCCCGGCAGGTACGTGCTGGAGGGCCTGCCAGACCCGTTGCGGGGTGGCGGGCATGTCGATGTGCCGCACCCCGAGGTGCGCGAGCGCGTCAATGATCGCGTTCTGGACCGCGGGCGTGGCGCCGATCGTCCCGGCCTCCCCGATGCCCTTCACCCCGAGCGGGTTGTAGCTGGTCGGCGTGGCCATGTCGGCGAGCTCGAAACTGGGCACCTCGGTGGCCGACAGGAACGGGTAGTCGGCGAAGCTCGCGGTCAGCGGGTTGCCGGCCGCGTCGTAGATGACCTCTTCCAGGAACGCCTGCGCGGCGCCTTGGGCGATGCCACCGTGCCGCTGGCCCTCGGCCAGCAGCGGGTTGATCACCGTGCCCGCGTCGTCCACGGTCACCACCCGGCGCAGCGTCACCTTGCCGGTCTCGGTGTCCACATCCACCACGGCCACGTGCGTGCCGAAGGGGAACGTCGCGCCCGGCGCGATGAATACCGTGCGCACGACCAGCCGCTCCTCCGCGGCCAGACTGGCCAGTGGTACCGCCGCCTCGGGGTCGCCCGCCACCTCGAACGCACTGCGCTCCGGCTCGAAGATCAGGTCAGCGGGGCTGGCCTCGAGCATCGCGGCGGCCCGCTCCCGGGCCACGTCGAGCAGCTCCCGCGACGCCTGCTGCACCGCCACCCCGCCCTGCTGCAGGCTGCGTGAGCCGCCGGTGCCGCCTCCCTCCGGGATGAGGTCGGTATCGCCCCACTTCACCGTGATCCGGTTGACCGGGATACCCAGCTCCTCGCTGGCCAGCATCGCCCATACGGTGGCGTGGCCCTGCCCGTGCGGGGAGGTCCCGGTGAGGACCGTCGCGCTGCCGTCGGGATGCACCTCGACGCTGGCGTTCTCCTGGGGCGCGCCCGCCTCCCCGCCTCCCCCCGTGATCTCCACGTAGCTGGCCAGGCCGATGCCGAGCTGGGTCACGTCACCGGCGGCGCGGCGCCTGGCCTGCTCCTCCCGCAGGCCCGGGTAGCCGGCCGCGTCCAGGGCGGCGTCCAGCGCGGTCACGTAGTCGCCGCTGTCGTAGAGGGCGCCGAACGAGGTCCGGTGCGGCTCGGTGAACTTGGCCAGCAGGTTCGCCCGCCGTACCTCGGCAGGATCCCGGCCGATCTCGGCGGCGAACAGGTCGATGGCCCGCTCCACCGCTGCCGTGGCCTCGGGCAGGCCCGCGCCTCGATACGCGCCGACCGGGGTGGTGTTCGTGACCACCGAGCGGGCCACGGCCTCGGCCCGGCTGATGGCGTACGGCCCGGGGGCCATCAGGATCGTGAGGGCGGGCAGGAACGCGCCGAACCGGGGGTAGGCCCCGGAATCCTGGAGGATCTCCAGCCGGTACGCGGTCACGGTCCCGTCCCGGCTGCCCCCGATGGTGATCGTCTGGCGCTGCGCCCGGCCGTGCGTCATCGCGACCAGATTCTCGTTCCGCGTTTCGGCCCAGCGCGCGGGCCGGCCCAGCTGCCGGGCCACCCAGCAGACCACCGCGTGCTCAGGGTCCGCGCCGAATTTGGCGCCGAACGCGCCGCCCACATCCGGGGTGATGATCCGCAGGCTGGACGGCTCGATGGCCAGCATCGCCGCCAGGGCGCCGCGGGTGCCCTGCGCGCCCTGGTTCGGGATCCAGGCCGTGAGCCGGCCGTCGTTGCCCCACGTGGCGGCGGCCGCCCGGGTCTCCATCGGGGCGGGCGCCACCCGCTGGTTGACGATGGTCCGGCTGACCACCACCTCACACCCGTCGAACAGGTCCGCCTGGAGCGCGGACGCGTCGCCGAAGGTGGCGGTCACGTTCGTGCCGACCTCGGGGAACAGCAGGCTGGGCGGGCTGTCCGCCGCCGCGGCCAGGTCCACCACGGCGGGGAGCGGGTCATAGTCGGCGCTCACCAGCTCGGCCGCGTCCTCACCCTGGTACGGGTCCTCGGTGACGACGATGGCCACCGGCTCGCCGACGTAGCGCACCACGTCCCGGGCGAGCAGCGGCTGGGCCATCCGCCCGTCGACCAGGTCCGGCATCGGCGGGGCGAGCGGGGGCAGGTCAGCGAGGTCGGCTCCGGTGAATGCGGCGATGACGCCGGGAGAGTCCAGGGCCGCGCTGACATCCACCGAGGTGATCCGGGCATGCGCGATCGGGGAGCGGACGAAGAACACGTGGACCGCGCCGGCCAGCCGCTCGTCGACCACGTCGTCGGTGTAGACCCCGCCGGTGGTCAGGAAGCCCGGATCCTCCGTCCGCAGAACCCGGGTGCCCAGAATGCTCACGCCCGACCAGCTCCCTTCCGGCGCTCCGCGTCCACAGCGATGATCGTGCCCGGCCAGACCCGGAACGGTCAAACGGCGGTGTTGACGCAGCCGTGCCGACCGCGGGTCCTGCCGGGAAGGGAAGCTTCCTGGTGACCACGGGCAGCACCAGCCTGACCCGGCTGCATCTGGCCCCGGGCCCGCGCACGATGGACACTGCTGAGGGCAGCTAGGGGGGCGATACATGAAGGTGAGGCCGCCGTGGTCCGCACGGAATCATGGCCGGGTCAGGCGCCGGCTTGCCCGCCGCGGGTGTCGGGCGGGCTGCCGGTCCTGGGCCATATCGCGGAATTCATGCGCGTCCCGCTCGACGTCATCGAGCGTGGCCACCGGGAACACGGGCCGGTGTTCACGTTCAGCCTGGCCGGGCGGCAGGTCGTCACCATGCTCGGGCCGGAGTATCACCGGTTCTTCTTCGCCGAGACGGACGGGCCGCTGTCGATCAGGAAGGCCTACCCGTACTTCGTCCGCATGTTCGACCAGGGCTTCTACTTTTTCGGCGGCCCGGCTGAGTACCAGCGGCAGCGGGCGCTGGTACTCCCCCGCTTCCAGGGCCGCCAGCTCGACAGCTACGTCGGCGTGATGGCGGCGGAGACCCGGCAGCTGATGGACCGCCTCGGCGACGGCGGCGAGTTCGACCTGGTCCGGGAACTGGGCCCGCTGGTCATGCACATCGCCGCGCATGCGTTCCTGGGACCCGACATCAGCGAGCGGATCACCGGGTTCTTCGCCGAGTTCCGCCGCTTCTCGGCCGGCATGGACCCGGTGCTCCCCGGCTGGCTGCCGCTGCCGCATCTGCTGCGCAGCAAACGGTCCCGCGACCGCCTGCGCGTCCGGCTGCAGGAGCTCATCGACGAGCGCCGCCGCAGGCCGGCCGTCCCGCCGGACTTCCTGCAGACCATCTGCGACGCCGCCTACAGCGACGGCGGGCACGTCCCCGACCTGGTGCGTATCAACCTGATCCTGATGATCATCTGGGCGGGCCACGAGACGACCACGGGCCACGTGAGCTGGGCCCTCATCGACCTGCTGCGCCATCCCCGGGAGCTGGACAGGGTCCGCGCGGAGCAGCGGGAGGTACTCGGCGGTGCCCCGCCCGCGAGCATCAGGGAGATCAACGGGTTGCGCCTGCTGGACCGGGCGGTACATGAGACCGAGCGCCTGCACCCGGTGGCGTACATCCTGGCCCGGACCGCTGATCAGCCCTTCGAGGTGGACGGCTACCAGGTCGGCGAGGGGGCGATGATCCTGCTCTCCCCCGCTGTCGCTCACCGGCTGCCCGGGCGCTATCCGGAGCCGGACGAGTACCGGCCGGACCGTTTCCTCGAGGATCCGCGCGGCATGCGGGACCTCATCGGCTTCGGCGGAGGGATCCACCGGTGCCTGGGCGTGCATTTCGCCTACCTGGAGATGAAGGTCATCATCACCCTGCTGCTCCAGCGCTACCAGCTCGAGCTGATCGACCCGGACCCGCAGCCCATCCCGGGCCAGAAGACGAAGTGGCCGCAGAGCCCGTGCCGGGTGCGCTACCGGGATGTGGCCGCGGCCTCCGGTGCCGCGGCGCCGGTGCGCTGGTAGTCGAGCAGCACGACGCCGTTGCCGAAGATGCGGGTGGCCGCGAGGCGCAGGCCGGTCATGCGGTCGGAGGGCCGGAACATCGGCTTGCCCGTGCCGATCAGGATCGGGTGAACGTAGATCCAGTATTCATCGATCAGGTCGAGCCGCCGGAACGCCGCGCCCAGGTCGGCCCCGCCGAGCACCAGGTCCCGGCCCGGCTGGGCCTTGAGCTGCATGACCTCCCCGGGCACCACCTCGCGCACCACCGTGGTGTTCCAGCCCGCCTGGGCCAGCGTCCGGGAGTAAACGATCTTGGGCATGTCCCGCCAGATGCGGGCGAACTCCGCCACGGCCGCGGGGGGCCGCGGGATCGGCGTCGGCAGTGGGCCAGTAGGCGGCCATGAGCTCCCAGGTGACGCGCCCGTCCAGGAAGCCGCCCATCGCGCCGAGCTGCTCGCTGAAGTGCGCGGCCAGCTCGTCGCTGATCATGTGCCAGCCGAGCTCGCGGTTCGGGCCCTCGATGAAGCCGTCCAGCGACACCGACATCATCGAGATGATCTTCCGCATCGCGGCTCCTCGGGCCAAGGGGGCGGATTCAGCGGCCGGCGTCCCGGGCCGCCTGCTCGAGCTGGCTCCGGTAGCCCTCCCACCAGGACGGGTCGCCGGGTGCCATGTTGGGGTTGCCCGGCCGGCGTCCTACCGTCCCGTCGATCAGTTCCCGGACGATGTCGGCGTGGCCGGCGTGCCGGTGGGTCTCGGCGGTCACGTGGGCCATGATCCGGTGCAGCGTCACCTCGCTGCGGTCCGCGGGCCACCAGGGCACGTGGCCGATGGCGTCGAGCGGCAGCAGGTCGATGGTGGTGTCCGCGTGCAGCCACGCCCGGTGGTACAGGGCGATGATCTGGTCACGCGACTCCCCGGCGGTCGCCCACATGTCATCGTTGGGCTCCGCGTCTTCAGCCAGCCAGGGCATCGGCTCGCCGGACGGCTGGCCAAAGGTCTCACCGAAATAGCCCAGCTCCACGCCGGCCAGGTGCTTGACCAGTCCCAGGAGGTTGGTGCCGGTGGGAGTGAGCGGGCGCCGCACGTCATATTCCGAGAGCCCTTCGAGTTTCCACAGCATGGCCTCGCGGCCGGCCTGCAGGTAACCGAGGAGGTCTCCCTTAGGGTCCGGTCCGGTCATGCTGGCAGTCTGCCACCCGGCCCCGTCCACCTGTCTAGACCAATTCGCGGCGCGTCACCGGCGGGCGGGTCCCGGGGATTCCCGGAGCAGGTCGGTGACCAGGTATCCGGCCTGCGGGGAACCCAGCCCGGTGGCCATGTCATAACCGCGGGTGGCCGGGTAGCACGGCCGTCTCCGCCGGCCGCCGGACCGGCACGTGTGGTGGGCGTGGCGGCCGTGCGCGGCGAGGTAGTCGTTGTTCCCGGCCACCACATCGGTGAGAGCCCGCGGGTCCCGCCGCGCGATGCGGTAGAGGCCCGGGGACAGCAGGCCGAGGCGGTGGGCGGCCGCCTGCTGGTCGGCCAGGGCGGTCAGCGCTGCCCACAGCGGGGTGGCCAGGCTGGTTCCCCCGACGGTCAGCCAGCCTTTGCCCTTGAACGCCCCGGCCGTGCCGTAGATGACGTACCCGCGAGTCCCGCGGGTACCGATCGCGGCCAGCGCCGAGACGTCGGGAACCTGGCGGCAGCCGGTCCCGCGCGGGGCCCCGCAGCGGGCCCCGCTGCGGGGCCCGGGGCGGACGGACCCGGCCTGCCAGGACGGCATCCACCACATCCGGGAGATGCCGCCGCTGCCGGCCAGGTTGCCCGGGTACTTGCCCGGGCGGCCATGCCGCCCGTTGAACGGGGCCGGGAACCCCATCCCCGCCGGGGTCTGGTTCCAGGCCGACTGGACCGGGGGCGAGCCGTAACGGGTGATGCTGGTGCCGCCCACCGCCGTGACAAAGGGCTGGCTGGCCGGGTTGCCGACCTGCAGGCTGTAGGCGATGCGGGCCGGCACTTCCCTCACGTCGGGCAGGCAGCCCTCGGAGCCGGAATCCCCGGCGGCCGCCATCACCGACTGGCCCTGCAGGGCCATCTCCTGGAAGAGCTGGGCCTCGACGCGGACGACGGCCGCTCCGGCCAGCGGCTCGCAGCCACCCCAGGAACTGCTCACCACCTGGGCGCGGTCCTGCTGGGCGATGGCGCCGTAGGTATCCACGATGGACTGGTCACCGCCCGACAAGGGCGCCTCGTAGGCGAGGATCCTGGCCCGCGGCGCCATGGCCGCCACGACCTCGATGTCCGCGGTGACCTCCAGTGTGCCGTCTCCCGATGCCGTGACAGTAGTTCCCCCGTTCACCCGAACGCGGCGGAGGGCGGGATGGACCCGGTAGCAGCGGCCGAATGCCCTGATATCCCGGCTGGCGTAGTCGGCCAGCTCGAACAGCGCCACGGTGACGTGCTGCCCGAAGTCGTGCCGGCGGTAGAGCGGGTTGAAGCGGTAGGCGCGTGCCAGCCAGGCCGCGGTGTACACGTGCCGGGTGGTGCGGGCCGCGCGGCAGGCCCGGGGGCCTGGCACCCGGCCCGGGGCCAGGTCGGTCCCGGGCAGGTGCACGTTGTCGAGGCCGATGACGGCGGACACCCAGTGACGCAGGGAGGCGGGCACCTCCGGGGCCCGCCGGTTGAGCAGCGCCGTCCGGCCATCGGCGAGCCGCACCCGGACGATCGCGGTCCGGAATGCCGCCTCGATCCGGGCCACCGGCCCGGCGGCGGGCAGCAGCAGGCCATCACCCAGGGCCGGGCTGGCGGCGAGGTGATAGCTGCGGAGCCAGGCCCGGACGGCGGCGGCGGCCGCCCGCGGCGGGCCGAACCGGGCCTGGATCCGGCGCGGGCGCAGGAAGTGGCGGAACCGGGCTGACCCGGGAGCGGAGACCTCGGCGGCCAGCCGGCCGAGGCCACGGGGATCAGCAGGGCGCAGCGCCACCGTGATGCGGAGCGTGGCTGAACGGGCCGCCGGGCCGGTGACCCTGGCTCCCGGGGGAATCCCCGGCGCCGTGCCGACCGGCGACATGACGGCGGACGCCGACGCGGCTCCGCGGCCCGCCGGGGCCGCGCTGGCGCCGGCCAGGCCCGACGCGCCCGTCAGCAGGGCCGCCGCCAGGACCGCCGTGTGCACCGCCCACGTCCGCCGCTTCAGCATCCCGTCCCCTGTGACCGCCCTTCAAGATCAAGGGGATGCTAGAAGAGCTCAGCGGGGCAGCGGGCGACCCGACAATCCGTGCGCGTCCCGCTCGACCGCGGGCATGCTGCCCATAGCGACAGCTGGAGGTGTCACGTCATGACCGGCGACACGATGCGCAATCTGCTCAAGCCCCTCATCGGCAAGTCAGGATCCATGTCCATGCTCGTCAGCAGGATCGGGCAGGTCGCCTTCCCGACGGCCGAGGACAAGCCGCTGACCGGTGTGGAGGCCCGCCCGGACGGCCTGATCCGGCTGGAACGCGAGACGGGATGGACGGTGATCGATCCCCGTGAGGTCGTGGCCGTGGTGTGGCACGGCGATCGGGGCAACGATACGACCGGACAGTTCCTGTAAATCGGCCGCTAGCCCCCGACACGCACGCTGACCTGGGCTTCCCAGGCAAGCCAGACGGGCCGGGCGACACTGGGGACGCCAAGCACCGCAGGCGCCCAGGCCGCACTGGCTCACGCGCCGGGAATTCCGAGGTGGTACGCCCCAGTGATGACCGCCCAGCTCGTGGACTGCGCGCACCTGCACAGCGCGTTCGGTCCGGGATGCCCGTACTGCTGGCAGCCCGCTGACCCCGCCGCCCGGGACAATCAGGACCGGCGCCGGACCCGGACCCCGGCGGCCGTTGAGCCGGACCGGCCCCCAGCCTCGCTGACCCCCCGCGCGGCACGGATCATCCTGGCTGCGAATCAGGGCCGGCGATCTGGCGGCTCTTCAGGCCTTCGGCCGTGACGGCGTAGAAGACCGGCATGGCCACGATGAAACCCAGCGCCGCCACCGGGGCTACCAGCCCGACGAGCACCGGGACGAAGGCGGCGAAGATCCCGGCCATGGCACGGAGCCGCTCGCTCCGGAAGAAGGCCACGGTGACGCCGGGACGCAGCAGGCCGGGATGCCGGTGCAGGTAGACGAACATGACCAGCCAGGTCGCGGCCATGGCCGCGCTGACCACCGCGTACAGCAGGAGTGCGCTGACCTTGTCGCCATGAGTGCCGTGCTGCATCGTGAAGGCGAGTTCTGCGGTCGGGAACGGCAGCACTGACGCGGCCAGCAGCAGCGCCAGGTTGCACCACAGCAGGCCAGCATTGACGCTGGCGATCCGGGTGAACAGGGCGTGGTGGTTGACCCACACGACGCCGATGTAGATGAACGACGCCACGTAGGCCAGGTAGGTGGGCCACTGCGCCAGCAGGTCCGACCCGACCTGACCCGGACGGTCCCCCGTGTGCAGATCGAGCACCAGAAGGGTGATGGCGATCGCCAGAACGCCGTCGCTGAACGCCTCGACCCGGTTGCTCTCAGCCAGTATCCGCGGTAGAGGAGCGCTCATTCCGCCGACAGTACCGGGCCAGGCCTGCTGCGCGGGATAGCCAGGTGCTCGAGTACGCCCGGCCGTCTTCGCCACGCTGTCCGAGGCGGTGAGCCACAACGAGTGGCTCGATATGGACGTCGAGCTGCCCGGGGATCACCGCCCCCATGCCGGCTGGCATCGCCTGATCCCGTAGTCCCGAGCCGCTGGTGGGTGCGCCGGGCAGACCGTTGGGGAAATGTGGCCGTCAGAGCATCCCGGGCGGCTGCGGGTGAAGGGGCGGCGGGAACTCCGCGTCCAGGGCGGCCAGGTCATCGCGATGTAGTCCTGGGCCGGGCCGCAGCCCGCCAGGTGTGGGCCGGCGCGGCGCGGGCAGGGTCGGGGTGAACCCCGGGCCGGCCCTGGGCGGAGCTGCCGTGGCCGGGCGCCGGGCGGAAGAGGGGACGACACACCATGGCTATCGCGACCGTCAACCCCGCGACGGGGGAGACCGTCAAGACCTACGACGAGATGAGCGGGGACGACGTCGAGCGGTGCCTGGCCGCCGCGGCGGCGGCCCACGCGAGCTACCGGCTGACCAGCTTCGACGCGAGGGCCGGGTGGATGCGCCAGGCGGCTGGCATCCTCGACGAGGAGCAGGACCAGATCGCGGCGATGATGACCACCGAGATGGGCAAGACGCTGGCGGCGGCCCGGCAGGAGGTGGCCAAGTGCGCCGCGGCCTGCCGGTACTACGCCACGCATGCCTCCGGGTTCCTGACCGACGAGGCCGCCGACTCCCGGGCCGTCGGGGCCGAGCGCGCCTACGTGAAGTACCAGCCCCTCGGGCCGGTGCTGGCCATCATGCCCTGGAACTTCCCGCTCTGGCAGGCCATGCGCTTCGCCGCGCCCGCCCTGATGGCGGGGAACGTGGGGCTGCTCAAGCACGCCTCGAACGTGCCGCAGACCGCCCTGTTCATGCAGGACCTGTTCGCCCGGGCCGGCTTCCCGGCCGGGACGTTCCAGACGCTGCTGATCGGCTCCGCACGGGTCGAGCGGATCCTGCGCGACGACCGGGTGGTGGCGGCCACCCTGACCGGGTCGGGACCGGCCGGGCAGTCGGTGGCGTCGATCGCGGGCAGCGAGGTCAAGAAGGTCGTGCTTGAGCTGGGCGGCAGTGACCCGTTCATCGTGATGCCCTCCACCGACCTGGCGGCCGCGGCCCAGGTGGCCGCCTTCGCACGCTGCATCAACAACGGCCAGTCCTGCATCGCGGCCAAGCGGTTCATCGTGCACGACGCGGTGTACGACGAGTTCGAGCGGCTGTTCGTGGAGCAGATGTCCGCCAAAAGGGTCGGTGACCCGATGCTGGACGGTACCGACGTGGGCCCGCTGTCCTCCGAGCAGCAGCGCGACGACGTCGAGAAGCTGGTCGCCGACGCGGTGTCCAAGGGCGCGAGGGCCCTGTGCGGGGGCGCCGCGCCGGAAGGGCCGGGCTTCTACTACCCGCCGACCGTGCTGGCCAGCATCACCCCGGCCATGCGCGTGCATGCCGAGGAGGTGTTCGGGCCGGTGGCCACCCTCTACCGGGTGGCGGACATTGACGAGGCCATCGAGCTCGCCAACGGCACGGAGTTCGGGCTCGGCGCCAACGCGTGGACCAACGACGAGGGCGAGCAGGACCGCTTCATCCGCAATCTCGCCGCCGGGATGGTGTTCATCAACGGCAACGTGACCTCGTACCCGGAGCTGCCGTTCGGCGGGGTCAGGAATTCCGGCCACGGGCGGGAGCTCTCGTACCAGGGGATCCGCGAGTTCTGCAACGTCAAGACCGTCTGGGTCGGCGCTCCGGGCCGGGGCTGAACACCTCAGCTCCCGGTGATCTCCCGCGGCGCCGCTGACCCGTCGCCGCCGGGCCCGATCTCGGCTTTGAGCGCGGCCAGCTCCTTGTCCACCCCGGCGGCGGTCCCGGCCTCGTCGAGTTCCTTCTGGATCTCGTCGGTGTCACCCCCGACGTCTTCGAGCACTCCCGAGGCGAGCAGCTCATCGACGGCGCCCGCGCGGGCCTGCATCTGGGCGATCTTGTCCTGGGTGCGCTGGAGTTCCGCCCCGGAGTCACCGAAGGTCTGGGAGATCCCCGCTGCGCTCTCGCCGACCGAAGTCTCGGCCTGGGCCGCGGTGTACTGCGCCTTGAGCACTTCCTTCTGCGTCCGGAAGGTGTTCACCCTCTTCTGCAGCGCGTCGAGGGTGTGCCCGAGCTTCTCTTCCTCCTGGCTGAGCTGATCATGCTGGGGCTCCATCGCGTCGATCTGGGCCTGGGCCGCCGCCTTCCGGGACAGCGCCTCCCGCGCCAGATCCTCCCGGCCCTGCGCGAGCGCCTCCTTCGCCTGATCCTGGAGGTGGTCCACGGAGTGCTGGAGCTGCTGCTCCTGCAGCTCGATCTGCTTGCGCGACGCGGCTATGGCGACCAGTCCCCGCCGGACCTGGGTGATCTGGTCAAGCATCTGCTCGTACGACAAATCGAGCATCTCGTCAGGCTTTTCGGCGGCGTCGAGCGCCTTGTTTGTTTTCGCCGAAACTATGTCGTGAGCCCGCTGGAAGAGGGTCATGCCGGTCCACTCCTCGTCGATGGTGGGGGCAGGACCACGCCGGTTCCGCCGCCGAGCCGGCCTCCGGGCCGGCGTCAGCGTTCGCAGCAGCGCAGCTATCCACGAGGCTACCCCGCCCGCCGACAGGCACCCCCCCGGCCAGCATGGCGGGGCAGGCGGCCGGGATCTAGCGCATGCGCCTGCCTGATTGCGGTCACGGCCCGTTCGCTTGCGCGTTGCCGGGGCGACGCTTGGCTCCGGTAGCCAGGAGCAATCACCCGAATGGGCGGGTGATTGTGCGTAATCGGGAGGGCTCATGCGAGTCAGGCGTTTGAGAGCGGTCGCCGCCACGGCCGGGGCCACGGCGCTGGTGGCCGGCACCGCGCTGGCCTCGGCGTCCGCGGCCACCATCCGCGGCGACGCGGCCGGTCATCCACGGAGCGAGGTCAAGCACGTGCTGCTGCTGTCGGTTGACGGGCTGCACCAGCAGGATCTTTCCTGGTACCTGAAGCACTATCCCGGCTCGGCGGTGGCGTCCCTGGTCCGCCACGGCGTCAATTACAGCAACGCGCGGACCCCGGTTATCTCGGACTCATCCCCGGGGATGGTCGCCCAGGCGACCGGCGGCGACCCGGGTGTCACCGGCATCTACTACGACGACACCTATAACCGCACCCTCTTCCCGCCCGGGACCACGACGTGCTCCGGGGCCGCCCCCGGGACGGAGGTCGCCTACCACGAGGCGATCGACATCGACCCGACCTCGCTGGACGCTGGGCAGGGACTGACCGGGCTGCCGGGCAGCATCCTGCAGATGACGTCGAATCCGCGGCAGGTGATCGACCCCGCGAAACTGCCGGTCAACCCCAAGACCTGCAAGCCGATCTACCCGAACCGGTACCTCAAGGTCAACACGATCTTCAACGTCGCGCGGCAGGCCGGTCTCCGGACGGCCTGGTCGGACAAGCACCCGGCCTATCTCACGCTGTCCGGGCCGTCCGGGAACGGCGTCCAGGACTACTTCACCCCGGAGATCAACAGCAACGCCCTCGGGTACCCGGCTGGTAACGACTGGACCACCGACAACGCCGCGACCATGCAGTACGACAGCTACAAGGTCCAGGCCATCCTGAACGAGATCGACGGCTACAACCACAGCCGCACCAGTCACGTCGGCGTGCCGGCCATCTTCGGCATGAACTTCCAGACGGTCTCCACCGCCCAGAAGCTGCCGACCTCCGACGGCCTGACTGGCGGCTACCTGCCCGGCGGGAAGGTCCCCGGCCCGCTGCTCGTGCGGGCCCTGAACTATATCAACACCAAGGTCAGCGACATGGTCTCCGAGATCAAGGCGCAGGGCCTGGCGGACAGCACGGCCATCATCATCTCGGCCAAGCACGGCCAGTCCCCGACCGACCCCAACGCCCTGAAGCGGGTCCCGGACGCCCCGATCATCGCCGCGGTCAACGCGGCCTGGACCGCGGCGCACCCCGGGGCAGGCGCCCTGGTCATCTTCTCCACCGACGACGACGCCATGCTGTGGTGGCTGAGCGATCGCTCGCAGGCCGCCGCGGACTTCGTCAAGCACTACCTGCTGACCCACAGCGCGGCCGGCAACAACATCGGCGGCAACCCGGTGACGGTACCGGCGTCGGGCCTGACCAAGGTCTACGCGGGTGCCCAGTCGGCGGCCTTCTTCGGCGTGCCGAACAGTGACGCCCGGCACCCCGACGTCTCCGGGGTCGTCCAGCACGGCGTGGTATACACCGGCAAGCAGGCCAAGATCGCCGAGCATGGCGGCGCCGGCTTCCAGGACCGTAACGTGCCGATCCTGGTGGATGCACCCGGCCTGCGGGGCGGTCAGACGGTGGGCTCGCCGGTCGGGACCACCCAGATCGCCCCGTCGATCCTCCGCCTGCTCGGCCTGAACCCGCAGGCCCTGCAGGCCGTCCAGATCGAGCACACGAAGGTCCTGCCGGGTCTGGCGGGCCGCTGATCCGCTAGCCGGAGGGCAGCAGAACAGGCGGCGGACCCGGCCTGATGGCTGGGTCCGCCGGCCGCCCCCGGGCTCAGGCCGTCCCGCGCTCAGGCGGCGAGGCCGGCGTAGCGGCCGTTGTCCGCCAGCAGGCTGGCGTGCGTGCCGGATTCGATCACGTGCCCATGGTCCAGGACCACGATCTGGTCAGCGTCGCGCACGGTCGAAAGGCGGTGCGCGATGGTGATCGTCGTGCGGCCAATGGCCAGGTTGTCGAACGCGTACTGGACGGCGCGCTCGGTCTCGGTGTCCAGGGCGCTGGTGGCCTCGTCCAGCACGAGCACGCGCGGGTCACGCAGCAGGGTCCGGGCGATGGCCAGACGCTGCTTCTCACCACCGGAAAAACGGTGCCCGCGGGAACCGACCATCGTGTCGTAGCCGTCGGGCAGCCCGGCGATCAGGTCGTGGATCTGCGCGGCCCGGGCCGCGTCCTCGATCTCCGCGTCGGTCGCGTCGGGCTTGGCGTAGCGCAGGTTCTCCCGCACCGTGGTGTGCAGCAGGTAGGTCTCCTGGCTGACCACGCCCACGACCGCGGCGAGGTCGGTGAGCTTCATGTCGCGGATGTCGATGCCGTCGATGCTCACCGTGCCGCTGGCGGGGTCGTACAGCCGCGCGACCAGCGAGGCCAGCGTGGTCTTCCCCGAGCCGGTCTCGCCGACCAGGGCCAGCGTGGTGCCGGCCGGGACGTCCAGGTCGATGCCGGCCACGGCGGGCCGGTCGGAGCCGGGGTAGGTGAAACTGACGCTGTCGAGCCGGACGTGCCCGGTGATCACCTCGGGGACGATCTCGACCGGGTGGACCGGGTCGTCCACCTCGACCGGCAGGTCGAGGTACTCGAAGATCCGCGCGAACAGGGCCAGCGAGCTGACCACGGACACGCCGGTGTTGAGCAGCCCGGTCAGCGGGCGGAAGAGGCTGGTCTGCAGGGTGGTGAACGCGACCAGGGTGCCGATGGTCATCGCGCCCGCGGTGACAGGCAGGCCGGCGGCCAGGTAGATGACGGCCGGGATGGCGGCGAAGATGATGCTCATCGTGGCCATCCGCCAGCGTCCGGCCAGCTGGGAACGCAGCTCCAGGTCGATCAGGCGGGCCGAGGAGGCGGTGAACCGCTCGACGAGAGACGGCCCGGTGCCCATCGTCTTGGCCAGCTGGACGCCGTTGATCGACAATCCTTCCTCGACGGTGACGTTGAGGTTGGCCAGCTCACGCTGCTGCTCGGTGGTGATGGCCCGGCGCATCCGGGCGACCCTGCGGCTCAGGTAGATCGCGGGCGGCATGACAACCAGCGAGATGAGGGACAGCTGCCAGGACAGGGCGGCCATGGCGACCGCGGTGGCGACCGCGGTGGTGAGGTTGGCGGCCACGGACGTCGCGGTCGAGGTGACCACGGATTCCATGCCGCCGATGTCGTTGGTGATGCGGGACTGGACCTCGCCGGTCCGGGTCCGGGTGAAGAAGGCGACCGATTGCCGCTGCAGGTGGCCGAAGACGCCGGTGCGCAGCCCGTGCATGACCTGCTGGCCGACCTTGGTGCTGATAAAGGTCTGGATCACGCCGAAGGCGGAGGTGAGGGCCGCGATGCCGACCATGCCGGCCACCAGCAGGACCAGCAGCCGCACGTTCCGGTCCGGGAGGGCGGTGTCGATGACCGCGCGGAGCAGGAACGGTGAGGCCACGCTCACGATGGAGGACGCGACGATGATGGCGGTGACGATAGCCAGCTGCCAGGTGTAGGGCTTGAAGAGCTGGCCGATACGGCGCAGCGACACCTCGCGGGCCTGTGCCTTCTCGGCGGCCGTGACCGTTCGTGCTCCGCGGCCCCGGCCGGGGCCGCCGTTCTGCCGGCCGGCCGTCTGCGCGTCGGTGGTTGGTGGGCTTGTGCTCGGGGGGTTCGTCTGTGGGGACGCCAAGTGCTTGCTCGATTCTGCCGGGGGGAGGCTCACGCGGCAGGCGGAGCCCGGGACTTAAGTACGATGCTGAGGCTAGCACATTGCTGAGGTAACCTCAATATGAGGCTACAACGGTAACCGCTGGTAGGCTATTCCCGTGATCAGGAGCAACGACGCGGAGGCCCGGCCGGGTACCAGCAGTGACGAGACGGCCGGCCAGCCCGGCGAGGACGAGGCCGGCGGTGAGGAGAATCTGGCGGATGCCTTCCGGTCGGTCGGGCGCCGGCTGCGCGAGACCTCCCTGGAGACCCTGGCTCCCTGGGACATCAACCCGTCACACTTCCGGGCCCTGCGGGTGCTGAACCATCACGGGGCCATGCGCCTGTCGGACCTGTCAGATCATCTGCATATCGCGCCCCGCTCGGCTACCGAGGTGGTGGACGCGCTCGAAACCCGGGGCCTGGTCGAGCGGCGCCCCGATCCCAGCGACCGGCGCGCCACCCTCGCCGGGCTGACCGGCCCGGGCACCGACGTTCTCCGTGCGATCCGCGCGGCCCGCGGGACCGAGGCCGAACGGTTCTTTGGCCGGCTCAGCCCGGCCGATCGTGCCCATCTCGCCCGCATTCTCCGCGAACTCCAGACCTGATCAGCCCCGCTGCCGGAACGTCCTCCGGGTTCGGGGAATCCGCGAAGGCGATCTCGTCACCGGCCCGGTCCAGGAGGGGGCACTGACGTGCCTTTCGCTCTCAGCCTGGATACGTCAGCTGCGGGTCTGGCCTGTCCGGATCATCTCGACCGCCTGCTGCACGCGCCGCTCCCGGGTCTCTTCCTTCTTCGCTTCGGTGACCCAGCGGGCGTATTCCTTGCGGTGGGTGAAGGCCATCCGCTCGAACGAGGCGCTGGCCTCCGGGTCGGCGGCCAGGGCCGCCGCGAGCGCCTCCGGCACCTCGACCTCGCGGGGAGCCTCGTCAAGTTCGAGAGCCACTTCGACCTCGTCGCCCGCCTCGGCGCCCGCATTCTGGCGGACCTCCCGGCTCAGGCCGACCAGGAATTCGCCCTTCATGCGGGCCACGCTGGTCCGCCAGGTGTAACCATTGACGGTCGCGACCACAGGGAACCGCTTGGCCCCCTCACCCACCTGCGCGACCTGGTCATCGTCGAGGACCACGGCGGCGGCGGGGCCGCGGGGCTGCAGTTGCGTCGTGAACCGGATCACACTCATGCGCCCATCCTGGCCCACCGGGACTGACAGCGGCCACCCGGAGAACCGCTGGGCCGTCACGAAGGTCGTGCCCGGGAGCGGCCTTCAGGCGCCGGGATGCTGCCGCTGGGCGTCCCGAATGAGTGGTTGCGTTCCTCGGTGCGCTCGGGCAGCAGCAGCAGCGCACCGGCGAAGAAGCACGCCGCTCCGATCAAGGTGCCCAGGTTCGAGCGCTCGGCGTTGTGCAGCTGGCCGGTCGCCGGGTTGATGTAGCCGGCGACGGCGGATACGCCGAACGCGACGGACCCGATCAGGTTCGCCAGGGTGATCCACCACGCCCAGGATCGCGGGCGCCACGCGGTCCAGCCATGGCAGACCTCGAACCAGGCCAGCGCACTGGCCACCAGGAAGCAGACCGAGCCGACGGCATCCGGCCGCCACACGTGCTGGTGCGCGGCCTGCGCGGTCAGGTCCGTCCGCACGGCGTTCCCGGTGCTGACGTTGAAGTAGAGCGTCCCGGCCAGTTGCACCGCGGTCGCCCACCAGTCGATCCTGCGGGGCTGGAAGACGAAGAAGCGCCGCCGGGCGGCGCCTGGTGCCTGCGGGCCAGCATCCACGGCTTCGCGGTAGGCCAGGAACCCGGCCGCGGTGAAGAACAGCGAGCCGACGAAGAAAGTCACGGCATCCCAGCGCGCCCCCACGGCGCTGGCGAACCCGGGGACCGCCCCCAGGGCGAACACCAGCGACCCCACCGCGAACAGGACCGCGATCCACCACCCGCGGGCCCTGGGTGCCCACCACGTCGAGCCGACGGCTGCGCCCTTCAGGTGCTTGCGGTGCCGGCGGGAACCCCACCGAGCCACCGCCCCGTCCGGGCGGACATGGTCAGCGAAGGTCATGAGAGGGCCGATACCGCCCTCCCGGCCTGCTCGGTCCCGCTCGGGCATGACCACGTCCTCACTGATCGGTCTGATCGTCGCAGCGGCCGGGGTCTACCGGCCCACCCGCAATGGGTGAGGACGCCCTGATCCCGGGGTCGCGGGTGGCGGCCCGGGCCGGCGCCATCCTTCTATTGACAGTGCCGCCGCGCGCAGCATGGGATGAGGCCAGAAGCGTGGCGCCGGTCTCAAGGGAGAGGAGCCGGCGATGAGCAACCTGGCCGGGATCGTGCAGGCGCAGGCAGCACAGCACGGGCAGGCCGAGCGGCCGGCCGTGCGGCAGGGCGGCCGGGGGCTGACCTACGCGGAGCTCGCGCGGGCCAGCGGGCAGGCCGCGGCCCTCCTGCGCGAGGCCGGGGTCGGGACCGGTGACCGGGTCGCGCTCATGATGCCGAACGTGCTGGCGTTCCCGCTGTTCTTCTACGGCGCCCTGGCCGCAGGGGCCGTGGTCGTCCCGATGAACCCGCTGCTGAAGAGCCGCGAAGTCGCGCACTACCTGGGTGACTCAGGGGCGTCGGTCATCCTCGCCTGGGACGCGGCGGCTGACGAGGCCGCCAAAGGAGCAGCCGACCTGGGCATCCAGGTCATCCGGGTCACAGAGCCCGACGCGCAGACCCTGCTGGGCGACCGGCCGCCGATCGGGAGCTGGGCCGAGCGGGCCGACGACGACGATGCCGTCATCCTGTACACCTCGGGAACGACGGGGCTCCCGAAGGGCGCCCAGCTGACCCACGCGAACCTGTACCGGAACGCCGAGGTGACTGCGACGACGCTGCTGGCCACGGGCCCGGGCGACGTGGTCATGGGGTGCCTGCCACTGTTCCACTGCTTCGGCCTGACCTGCGGCCTGAACGCGGCGGTCATCGGCGGCGCCTCCCTGGCCCTGCTCCCCCGGTTCGACCCGGGCGCGGCGCTGGAGATGATCGCCCAGCAGAAGGTGACCATCTTCGAGGGCGTTCCGACCATGTACGCCGCCCTGCTGCACCACCCGTCCCGGGCCAGCGCCGACGTGTCCTCGCTCCGGTTGTGCGTGTCGGGCGGGGCCGCGCTTCCGGTCGAGATCCTGCGCAGCTTCGAGGACGCGTTCGGCTGCACGATCCTGGAGGGCTACGGGCTGTCCGAGACGTCCCCGGTGGCGTCGTTCAACCATCCCGACCGCCCCCGCAAGCCGGGCTCGGTCGGCATCCCGGTCGCCGGCGTCCGGATGCGCCTGGTCGATGACTCCGGGGCCGAGGTGCCGCCCGGGGAGGTCGGCGAGGTCGCCATCCAGGGGCACAACGTCATGAAGGGCTACTGGGCCAACCCGGAAGCAACCGAGGCGGCGATCCCGGACGGCTGGTTCCGCTCGGGCGACCTGGCCCGGGTGGACGAGGACGGCTACTTCTTCATCGTCGACCGGAAGAAGGAACTGGTCATCCGGGGCGGCTACAACGTCTACCCCCGGGAGATCGAGGAGGCGCTGTACGAGCACCCGGCCGTGGCCGAGGTGGCGGTGGTCGGGATCCCGCACGATTCGCTCGGTGAGGAGGTCGGCGCCGCCGTGGCCCTCAAGCCCGGCGCCAGCGCCACCCCTGAGGAGCTGAAGGCGTTCGCCCGGGACCGGGTCGCCGCCTACAAGTACCCGCGGCGGGTCTGGCTGGTCAACCAGCTGCCCAAGGGGCCGACCGGCAAGATCCTGCGCCGTGAGGTGCGGCCGCCCGCCGAGGACAGCCCAGCCATGACGGAGAGTTCGTGAGCCCGGCCGAGGCGGGCCGCCGCACCGCTGAGGATGCCGCCGGGGCACCGAGCGACAGCTTCGCCGACGCGGCCGAGGGCGTGCCCGCGCTGGATCTGCTGCTGTCGGACGCGGCCCTCGGGGTGCTGCGCCGGTTCCAGCCCGACGGTTCCGTGCTCCGGCTGGGCCTGCGCCTGGCCCGCCAGCCCCGGTCCGTGGCCCGGCGGGCGGCGGCGCTGGGCACCGAGCTGGGCCGGATCACGGCCGGGCGCTCCGCCCTGGCTCCCGCGGCCCGGGACCGGCGGTTCGCGGACCAGGCCTGGACCCAGAATCCTTTCCTCAAACGGATCGTGCAGCTGTACCTGGCCGGATCGGCCGCGGCCGAGGCGCTGCTCGCCGATGCGGCGCTGGGCTGGCGTGACGCCGAGCGCGCCGGGTTCATCGTGCGCAACCTGGTCGACGCGGCTGCGCCCAGCAACAATCCGCTGATCAGCCCGGTGGCGTGGAAGTCTCTCATCGACACGGGCGGCCTGAGTGCGGCGCGCGGGGTCCGCGCGCTGGCCTCCGATCTGTCCGCCGCCCCCCGGATCCCGGCCATGGTGTCGCCGGACGCGTTCGAGGTCGGCCGCGACCTGGCCGTCACCCCCGGCGTGGTGGTGCAGCGCAGCGAGATGTGCGAGCTGATCCAGTACGAGCCGGCCACCCCGCGCGTGCACCGGTTCCCGCTGGTCATCGTGCCCCCGATGATCAACAAGTTCTATATAACGGACTTGTCGCCCGGGCGCAGCCTGGCCGAGTACCTGGTGTCGCAGGGCCATCAGGTGTTCGCCGTCTCGTGGCGCAATCCCGATGCCCGGCACCGGGAGTGGGGCCTCGACGCCTACGGCCAGGCCGTGGCGGGCGCGCTGGACACCGCCCGGTCCCTCTGCGGGACGGAGAAGGCCAGCATCTTCGCGCTCTGCTCGGGCGGCATCGTGTCCTCCATGGTGGCCGCCTACCTCAGCGGCACCGGCCGGCTGGACCAGCTCGCCTCGCTGTACCTCGGGGTGACCGTGCTCGACCAGACCCGCGAGGGCACGGTGGCCGCGCTGGTCGATGAGAGAACGGCGGCGCTCGCGGTGTCGGCCTCGCAGGCCCGGGGCTACCTGGACGGCCGGTCGCTGGCGGAGGTGTTCGCCTGGCTGCGGCCGGGCGACCTGATCTGGAACTACTGGGTCAACAACTACCTGCAGGGCCAGGCCCCGCCGGCGTTCGACATCCTGTACTGGAACGCCGACACCACCCGGATGCCGGCCGCACTGCACCGCGACTTCATCGAGCTCGTCCTGGACCGGGCGCTGGCCAAGCCGGATACCGCGACGATGCTCGGCACGCCCGTCAACCTGTCCCGGGTGGACGTGGACACTTACGTGATCGCTGGTATCGCCGATCACCTGTGCCCGTGGCAGGCCTGCTACCGGACCACCCAGCTGCTCGGGGGCGACATCCGGTTCGCGCTGTCCAGCAGCGGGCACATCGCGTCCATGGTCAACCCGCCCGGGAACCCGAAGTCCCGGTTCCAGGTGTCGGCCACCCACCCGCCCGACCCCCGGGACTGGCAGAACAGCGCCGCGACCGTTCCGGGCAGCTGGTGGCCGGACTATTCGTTGTGGCTCGCACAACGCAGCGGCGGGGAGAAGGACGCGCCGGACGGGCTGGGCAGCGCCCAGTTCCCGCCTCTGGACGCCGCACCGGGCCTGTACGTCCTGGACCGGTAGCGGCCGATGGCGATCAGCTTCCGGCGCGGCGCCGCGAGCGGCACGGGGCCTCCGGCGATGCGCAGCATCGTGATCGATGGCCAGCCGCTGCGCGTCACCGTCCGGCCCGGGACCGGCGCCGGGGTGCCCCTGCTGCTGGTCAACGGCATCGGGGCCAGCCTGGAGTTGCTGCAGCCGCTGGTCGACGAGCTGGATCCCGCGCTCGACGTCATCCGCTTTGACGTTCCCGGGGTGGGCGGTTCACCGCTGCCTGCCCGACCCTACCGCTTCACCGGCCTGTGCCGCCTGATGGCGCGCCTGCTGCCCGCGCTCGGCTACCGCGAGGCCGACGTGCTCGGCATCTCCTGGGGCGGGGCGGTCGCCCAGCACTTCGCCGTCCTGCAGCGGGGACGCTGCCGCCGTCTGGTGCTGGTCAGCACGGCGACTGGCGCGCTGATGGTGCCAGCCCGGCCGGCGGTGCTGGCCCGGATGGTCACCCCCCGCCGCTACCGGGACCCGGGCTACATGCGGGAGGTCGCCGCCGGCCTCTACGGCGGCTCGGCGCGCACCGAGCCGGACCGGGTCAGCGCGCTGATGCACGCGGGGAGCCGGGTCGGCTCCACGCGGGGGTACCTCTACCAGCTCGCCGCCGGGGCGGGCTGGACGAGCCTGCCGTTCCTGCCGCTGATCCGCCAGCCGACCCTCATCGTGTCCGGCGACGATGACCCGCTGATCCCGCTGGCCAACGCCCGGCTGATGCACTCGCTGATCCCCCGCGCCCAGCTGCATGTGTTCCACGGCGGCCACCTGGGCCTGGTCACCGAGGCCGCCGAGATCGCGCCGGTGATCGGCCGGTTCCTGGCCGCCGGCGCACCGTCAGGCGCAGCCGTCCACCGTGGTGACAACGGCCGGGCCGCGGGTAGTGAGCGGGCAGGCTAGCGCGTCCCGCATCCCCAAGGAGGACTCATGGACCACGCCGTTGAGGCTGACTTCTATGGTCTCGAACAGTTGCTGGACGACCAGGGCCGGGACGCGCTCCACCGCACCCGGCGGTTCATGACCAAGGAGATCGAGCCGGTCATCAACCACTACTGGACCCGCGAGGAGTTCCCGTACGACCTGATCCCGGCCTTTGCGGGCCTGGGCATAGCCGGCACGGCCTACAACGGGTACGGCTGCCCGGGTGGCGGCCCGCTGCTGGACGGGATGATCGCGATGGAGCTGGCCCGGACCGACCCGTCGATCTCCACGTTCATGGGCGTGCACAGCGGCCTGGCGATGGGCTCGATCTACCTGTGCGGTTCGGAGGAGCAGAAGCAGCGGTGGCTGCCGGAGATGGCCCGGATGGAGAAGATCGGGGCCTTCGGGCTGACCGAGCCCGACGTCGGCTCCGGGGTCGCGGGCGGGCTTACCACCACGGCGCGGCGCGACGGCGCCGGGTGGGTCCTCGACGGCCAGAAGAAGTGGATCGGCAACGCGACGTTCGCGGATTACATCGTGATCTGGGCCCGTGACACGGAGGATGGCCAGGTCAAGGGCTTCGTGGTGGAGCAGGGAACACCAGGGTTCTCGGCCATGAAGATGCACGACAAGATCGCGCTGCGGGTCGTGCAGAACGCCCACATCACGCTGGACGGGGTCCGGGTCCCCGAGGAGAACCGCCTGCAGAAGGCGGCGTCGTTCCGGGAGACCGCCAAGGTGCTGCGGCTGACCCGCGCGGGGGTGGCCTGGCAGGCCGTGGGCTGCGCTCGCGGGGCGTACGAGCACGCCCTCGCGTATGCGAAGGACCGGGAGCAGTTCGGCAAGCCGATCGCGGGCTTCCAGCTCGTCCAGGACCTGCTCGTGAAGATGCTGGCCAACATCACCGCCTCGGCGTGCCTGTGCGCCCGGCTGGCCCAGCTGCAGGCGGCGGGCACGGCGGCCGACGAGCACTCGGCGCTGGCCAAGGTGTTCTGCACGGTGCGGATGCGGGAAACCGTCGGTTACGCCCGCGAACTGCTCGGTGGCAACGGCATCCTGCTGGAGAACCAGGTCGGCCGGTTCGTGGCCGACGCCGAGGCGATCTACTCCTACGAGGGCACCCGCGAGATCAACACTCTGGTCGTCGGGCGGGCCATCACCGGTCTCAGCGCTTTCGTCTGACCAGTGCGTTCATATGACCGGCGCTTTCGCCGGACCAGTGCTTCCGCCTGAGCGACGCGGCTAGGACGCGGTCCGGGCGGCCCCGGGGGTGCTGGCTGACGCGACGGCGCCGTCCACGTAGGTGACGGAGTTGGACGGGATCGCCGGGATCCGCGGCCCGGGCAGCACGATGCTGGTGAGGTTCAGCGGGTCGGCGGCGGAGATCTGGACGGGCTCGCCGGTGGGACGCTGCTTGCGGACCGTGCGCAGCACGTCGATCGCGCCGGGATGCGCGAATTGCTCGCCGCTGAACCCGGCCACGAACCGGCCGCCGCGGATGGTCCCCCGGGCCTCCATCCGCCGCAGGGCCCACAAGATCTCGCGCCAGGGCACCGCGAGGTTCTCCCGGGCCAGCAGGTCGTGGAAGACCACGCCCCAGCGGACGATCAGCTGCTCGGCCACCGCCTCGGCGAGCTCGTCCGGGTCAGCGGCGGCGGACGGGCTGGGCAGCAGGGACCAGCGCCCCGCCGATCCGGCGCCGGTCCGGGACCGGCCCTGCCGCAGCCCGCGGAGCCCGGACGGCCGGGACCGCGGGCCCGCGTGCGATGACCGCTGCAGCAGTGACCGGACCGCCCGGAAGCCGTCGGCGGTGACCAGCCCGCGGGCCACACCGTCCCACAACGCCTCCTCCACCTCGCTCGGCAGGCGGCCGGTGACCGTGGCGAGGTCGGGCCGGAACAGCGCGCCGCGCTGGCGGAGGGCGTCGATCACGTCCTGGGTCCGGCCGGGCCCGGGCTCGGCCGGCGCCAGGTCTCCTCGCGCGGCGCGGAGCAGCCAGGGCAGATCGTCGCGGATGGCCAGGGTGATGGGGGTGGCGCGGGACGGGACCAGCCCGCTGCGCTTCGGGGCCGGGTCGGGCTCGCTGTCGCGTACCGACAGCCGCCCCCAGATGACCTGGCCCGACAGGCACGCCTCATCCAGCCACTCGCGCCGGTAACCCTCCACGCGCGTGGCCAGGATGGGGTTCTCCCACGCACCCGCGGCCAGCTCGTAGCCCTGGAGCTGCTCGATGACGCTGAGCACGCCGAGCCGCCCTTCGCCCCGGGTGCCCGGCACCACGTGCTGCCAGCGCAGCAGGAAACGGACGAAGTCGCGCGCGGTGACCGGCTCGATTTCGCGGCGCTGCCGCTGCCGGGTGTAGGAGTGGATCCGGGCCAGCAGCCGCCGGGAGCAGAACTCCTCTTCTCCCCCGGGCTGGGAGAACCGGCCGCGGATGGCGAAGCCCTCCTCCTCCAGCCGGACCAGGGCGATGTCGATGACGGCGGGCGGCAGGCCGGTGGCCTGGGCCAGGTCCATGACCGTCGAGGGACCGCGGCAGTCCAGGTGACCGCGGAGCATGCCGGCCGCGGCCTCGTCCGGATCGGGCGGTGCAGCCGGGACCGGGCACGGGTGATCGGGCACGACCGCGGCGTCCGGGAACAGGGCCTCGATGGCGGGACGGCGTTCCACCGCGCTCCACAGCACCCCGGCCGGCCCGTGCACACTGACCGCGCGGCGGCCACGGGTCAGCTCCTCGAACCACGGCTGCCACTCCTCGTCCGGGCGCAGCGCCGTCAGCGTCATGAGCAGGTCGTGCAGCTCGTCGGGGCTCCGCGGGTCGGGGCGCACCTGGCTGGCGACCCGCTCGATCGCGGCGGGGTCGAGCCGGCCCAGCTCGTGCGGTTCCACCGGCAGGCCGCGGCGGAGCGGAATGGAGCGGCTGCGGCGTTCCTCCAGCGGGGCGTCGTCGAGGAAGGTGAACGGCCGCCCGTTCAGGATCTCGTGGGCCAGAACGGACGGCTCGGTGGTGTCCCGGACCACGACGGTGACCCGGCCTGACTCGATCCCGGCGACCAGCTCGGTGAGGCCGTCGATGTCCATGGCCTCGTGCAGGCAGTCCTCGAGCGTCTGGCGGACCAGGACATGATCGGGGATCTCCAGCGGGCCGGGCGCGACGTTCTCCTGGCAGGCGGCCAGGGTCGGGAAGACCGCGGCCATCAGGTCATCCGCTTCCATCCGCTGGATCGCCGGCGGGTTCTTCTTCCCGCCCCGCATCCGCAGCACCGCCAGGGACAGGTTCAGGTTCCACCGCCACCGGGCCGCGAACATCGGGGAGGTGAGGACGGCCTGCCGGACCACGCCCTCCACGGTCCTGGAGGCCAGGAACTTTGGCACCCGTTCCAGCGGGAAGCTGTGCTGCGGCCCCAGGGATAGCAAGATTGCGTCGTCGCTGGCCGCCGCCTGCAGCTCGAAGTCGAACGTGACACAGAACCGCTTGCGCAGCGCGAGCCCGAGCGCCCGGTTGAGCCGGGCCCCGAACGGCGCGTGCCCGACCAGCTGCATCCCGCCGCTGTCGTCGAAGAACCGCTCCAGGACGATGGTGTCCATGTCCGGAAGCAGCCCGAGCTGCGCCAGGGCCGTGCTCAGGTAGGCGGTGATGACCTCCGCGGCGTCCTGGCCGATCCCGCATTCCTCCCGCAGCCAGGCCGTGGCCTCCGCCGCGCCGCCGGAACCGAGCCGCCCGGCGACCGCCTTGCGGAGGGCACAGACCTCGTCGGACAGCTCCACCGTGCGGCCGGGCGCCTCGCCCAGCCAGAACGGCACCGACGGCGGGGCGCCCTGCGCGTTGACGACCCGCACCACACCGGGCTCGACCCGGCGGATCCGCCACGAGGTGGTGCCGAGCAGGAACACGTCGCCCGCCATGGACTCGATCGCCCAGTCCTCGTTTACCGTCCCGACCAGAGCGCCGTCTGGCTCGGCCAGCACCCGGTAGTCCCCCTGCTCCGGAATCGCGCCGCCCGAGGTGAGCGCGGCCAGCCGGGCTCCCCGCCGGCCGGCCAGCCGCCCCGTGACCCGGTCCCGGTGCAGGTAGGCTGCGCGGCGGCCGCGGCCGGTCCGGATTCCCTCCGACAGCAGCTCGGCGACCTCGCCGAAATCCTCCGCGGACAGGCCCGCGAACGGGGCGGCCCGCCGGACCAGGGCCAGCAGGTCGTCCTCGGCCCAGTCCTCCGCCGCGCACTCCGCCACCATCTGCTGGGCCAGGATGTCCAGCGGGCAGTCGGGAATCAGCAGCGCATCGAGCCGGCCGGAGTGCACACCGCGCAGCAGCGCCGCCGACTCCACCAGCTCGTCCCGGGTGGTCGGGTACAGCCGCCCGGCCGGTATCCCCCCGCGGGTGTGGTTGGACCGGCCCACCCGCTGCAGGAACGTGCTGAAGCTGCGCGGCGAGCCGATCTGGCAGACCAGCTCCACCGGCCCGATGTCGATGCCCAGCTCCAGCGACGCGGTCGCGACCAGGGCCCGCAGGTCACCGCTGCGCAGCCGTGACTCCACCCGCTGGCGCCGGTCCTTGGACAGGCTGCCGTGATGCGCAGCCACCTGCCCGTCGCCGAGTCTCTCGCCCAGCTGATGGGCGATCCGCTCGGCCATCCGCCGGGTGTTGACGAACACCAGTGTGGTCCGGTGCCCGACCACATGCCCGGCGATCAGGTCCAGGATCTCCGCCATCTGCCCGGCCGAGGCGACGGCGCCCAGCTCATCGCCCGGCAGCTCCAGAGCCAGGTCGAGCTCGCGGCGGTGGCCCACGTCCACGATCGCACACCGCGGTGACCCGTCCGGCGCGGACCGGCCCGCGCCCGCGCCCACCAGCAGCCGGGCGACGATCCCGATGGGGCGCTGGGTCGCGGACAGGCCGATCCGCTGCACCGGCTGCTCGGCCAGGTGCTCCAGCCGCTCCAGGGTCAGAGCCAGATGGGAGCCCCGCTTGTTGCCCGCGACGGCGTGGATCTCGTCCACGATGACCGTGCGGACCGGCGCCAGCATGGCGCGGGTCCGCTCCGCCGTCACCAGCAGGTACAGCGATTCGGGCGTGGTGATCAGGAAGTCCGGCGGGTTCTTGAGCATCGCGGCGCGCTCGGCGGCCGCCGTGTCCCCGGTCCGCACCGCGACCCGGATGCCCGGGGCCGGCAGGCCCATCGCCTCGGCTGTCTTAGCGATCTCAGCCAGCGGCGCCTCGAGGTTCTGCCAGATGTCAACGGCCAGCGCCTTGAGCGGCGACACGTACACCACCTGCGGCGCGGCGGCGCGATCGGCGCCCGCGTGAAGCCCCGCCGGGGAGCCTGCCTCGGCCGCCTGAGGGTCCGCCCCGGGCATCTGGGCGCCCGCCCCGAGCGCCTCGCACCTGGCCTCGTGCGCCCGGTAGATCCGGTCGATGCACACCAGGAACGCGGCCAGCGTCTTCCCGGATCCGGTCGGCGCGGCGATCAGCGTGTGGCGCCCGGCCGCGATCTCCCGCCAGCCCTCGGCCTGAGGCTCCGTCGGGCCAGCCGGGAAGCGGGTGGCGAACCAACTTCGAACAGCCGGGTGAAACAACTCCAGCACCTGGACATTTTACCCCGAACTGGCGTGACGCGGAGCACGCTGGGCCAACCCGTCACGGCGGCTGGCCCCGGCCAGCGCGCTCACAACCTATGCGCTTTGGCGCGCGCGACACACCATCGGATTTGCTTTGTCTTACCGGTTAATTCCGGCATGATGCCCTAGATGGCTTAGACGTGATTTCTGTGGCCGTACTTGCCGTAATGAGGCACAAACGCAACGGGGGGCGCCCGTGGGGAATCTCCCGGATTATGACCGTGATTCGGCCGCTATTTTCGCGGCCCGCCGCCGGCGGCTGCTCCTGTCCGTCGGCGGTATCACGCTGAGCAGCATCGTCGCCTCTCGCCTGCTTTCCGGGCCCGGCACTCATTTGCCCCCTCATCGCGAGGTGAGTGCGTTTCAGAAGCCAGCGCACCGTGACCTGATTGCCCGCCGTGACCTAATCACCCGCCGTCATCCGGTCGCCCATCACCGGCCGGCCTACCCGGTGGACCGCCCGCTTTACTACATTCACGACGATTCCAGGGCGATCGCGCTGACCATCGACGACGGTCCTGATCCGGTGTACACCCCGCAGGTACTGCGGCTGCTGCATCAGTACCGGGTAACCGCGACGTTCTCCATGGTCGGCCTCCACGTGGCCGCGTACCCGCATCTGGCCCGGGCCGTCGCAGAGGACGGCCACCATATCGCCAATCACACCTGGACCCACTCCAACCTGGTGCACAGGCCGGTCCATAGGATCCACACCGAGCTCGCCTGGACCAGTCATGCCATCCATTCGGCGACCGGCGTGCACCCCCAGCTGTTCCGCGCCCCCTATGGAGCCTGGTCGGCCACCGTGATCAGGCAGTGTGAACGCATGCGAATGATGCCGATGGACTGGTCAGTTGACCCACGCGACTGGGCGCGGCCGGGGGTCCGGAGCATTGTCCGCAACATCATGCACAACACCCGTCCCGGATCGATCATCCTGGAGCACGACGGAGGCGGCAACCGCGCCCAGACGGTGGAGGCCCTGAGCATTGTCCTGCCCCGGCTCCTGCGCGAGGGCTATCACTTCCACACCGTGTGACCACTGCCGTCGCCTGTGTGCGGATGCCCTGAGCCGCGGCATTAGCATTCAGTGGCCCCTGACCTGGCCGGACTGAGATGAGGACCGTTCGTACGCCCGGATTGGGTGCGCTTGCTCAGCCGGGGGTGATCGGCTCCTGGAGTTCGGTGACCCACTTATCCCGGTCTTCGGGGCATTCGAGGTACACCTCGCGGGGGTATCCGACGGCGCGGTAGCCGTTGTTACCGATCCACTGGGCCAGCGTCTGGATGGTGGCCATGACGTTGTCCATGGACCCGCGGTGCACGATCGTGGCCGCCTGGCTGATCCCGGGCAGGTTGACGACCTGGAAGTCGGGGCCGCTGGCGGGGTCGGCGTGAACGGGCAGGGTGGCGTGGACGAGCACCCCGTCGCTGTCGGGAGCATCCTCGTAGCAGGCAATCGCCGGGCCGGCGGGGACCAGCCCGGCCTGGCCGAGCCGGCGGCCCAGCTCTTCGTACAACGGCTGGATGACCGGGGTGATGGACGCGGGCTCTAGGCTGGCCGCGGTCGCGGTGAGTTGCGCGACGCGGGCCGCCGGGACCCGCTTGACCTGGATGTCGTCGGCTGGCATGGCGCCTTCCATTTCGATGATCCGGAGCCTCGCCTCGACCTGCGACAGCCGGGACGTGTCGGCGGCGATCTGGGATTGCAGCTCGGCCTGGCGCAGCTTCAGCATCCCGCGAAGTTGCTCGGCGCTGATCTGCTGATCCAGCATGGCGCGCACCTGTTCGAGGGTGAAACCGAGGTCCTTCAGCGCGATGATGCGGTTGAGCCGGGCGAGCTGGCCGGCCTTGTAGAACCGGTAGCCGCTGGCCGGGTTGACCCGCGCGGGGCGGAGCAGCCCGGTGGCGTCGTAGTGGCGCAGCATGCGTACCGACACCTGGCCGTGCCTCGCGAAGTCTCCGATGGTGAACATGACGCCTCCTACCCGACAGCCTCACACCGTGTCAGGGTCAAGCGGCTGGCGCGGCCTGGTGCCACACGGAGGGGGCAGGGCACCGCCGCCCAGGCGAGGCACTGGATTTCTCCCGCGGGATTCACCGCTCTTCCGTGTCAGCGCCGATCCGGTAGGGGCGCACGTTGACGTCGGCGCCGGCGAGCAGGCGCAGCACGCGGCTTTCGCGCCGGTAGGCCAGCGGGTTGAACAGAAACTGATCAAGAGGGAACCAGAGGCCGATCCAGGCCAGCACCCACCCCAGATGGTCGGTGATGAGATTGCCGGCACCACCAGTGGGCCGGATCCTGGTTGCCTCCGCAGCCACCACAAGTCCCAGAGCGGAGACGGGGATTCCGATCCGCAATGCGGCGACCCCCCCGACCCGCTGGGCCTGGCCTTCCCGGCGGTTGTAGCGGATCCGGTGATCGCAGTACCGGCGCAACGTCCGGGCTACCCGCTCGGCCACCCCATCGTCAATCGCCTGAGGCGGCAGGCTGATCTCCAGCCTGACCGGGCGCGTGGATGCACGACCGCGCAGTTCGCTGAGGCAGAAGTCCACCCCGGTCAGGAAGTTGCGGTACTCCGAGAACAGGTCCGTGCTGGATATCTCGAACATCTCGCGGGGATCCGTGAGCCGCAACTCGATAACCTGGTGTTCGCGTCCACCGGGCGAGCCTCCTGGGACCTTCGTCATGGTGAGCCACCCTACGGCGTGCGGTCGCTCAGGGAGTTTAGGCAAACGCGGAAAGTGACGGCGCGCCACGCTCGCCACCGACCTCAGCGAGTTCCGTGACCTGCTCTGAGCGCCGGACCAGCGCCACAGGAACGACCTCCTCCCCGGGACTGCCCCACGTCTGCCGATGTCCCGCCGGGCAGAGCTGGCATCTGACCTCCCGGCGACCTCGGCGCAAGCCACCCCCCGCCGGGGCCACCTCGCTACAGGCGTTGCTGACCAGGCCGGGGACGGCACACGAGGACATCCAGTCCGGATGTATCAGATCGCCGCTCCCTCACTCCATGAAGGGAGAAGCAGGAAGGGCGTCTGGAGGGTCAGCGTCCGGGGGAGATGGAGAAAGGTCATGGCCGAGCTGGGTGAAAGAATCGCCGATTTTCTGGCTGCGGTGAACACGCACAGCAGTTACCCGGACGACAGAAGAGACGCGGCGTACACCCGTTCTTATCGGGTCAGCCGTCTCGTGGTCGGATTCCTGGGCCTGGCGCTGCCGTTCGTCTTCATTATCGGAGAGACGTTCTTCCTGAGAGGAGGCGTCCATGTCCGGGGGTCGCTCAGCGAGTACTACCACACGTCGATGCAGGACATCTTCGTAGGCGGCTTGTGCGTCATCGGCTTCCTGCTCGCAACGTACATGGCTGGCGAGTTCGGTACCTTGGATTTCTGGGCCAGCCTGGTCGCGGGCGTCGCGGTTCTCGGGGTTGTCTTCTTCCCCACCATGCGGGCGGGTCTCCTGCCGGGCGCGCCCGCCTGCGGCAGCACTCCGGAGCCGGCCGGGTGCTCCTTCGTCGAGCAGACCCTCGGTGAGCAGCACACGGCCGTGATACATGCGGCCTGCGCGATCGTGTTCATCGTCTTCCTGGCCGTCATGAGTTTCCTCTTCGCGACCAGCGAGGTGCTGCCCAGGACCGGACGGCTGACGAACCCGGGTCAGCCCAAGGCAAGCAGGTTCCGCCGGCCGTCCCTCTTCTGGATCCACATGGCGTGCATGCTGATTATCCTGGCCGCCGGAGCATGGGCATTCGCGGGCGCGGGCGTCTGGCAATTGACTCGGCTCTACATCGGAGAAGTCGCTTCCGTCTGGGCTTTCGCCCTCTCCTGGCTGGTGGCCGGCTTCTACCTCACCGCACCGGCCCGGGTCAGGCTGCCCCAGCAGGCGCACCAGAGCTCATCCCCGGCACCTGACTCTGCGCTGGACCACAGTCCCGGTTTGTGACTTGATCATGGTTCCTCCCGGGCACGCCCGGAGGTGTGCCCGGAAGGTGTGCCCGGAAGGTGTGGTAGCGGGCTCGGGCCCGGTGTTTTCGCCAGCGGGACCAGCCGAAGCAGATCTGGCGGGCGGCGGTGCTCACCGGCGTGCCCGCCCGGCCCAGCAGCCGGCGCGTTTGGGGGACGCTGACCTTTGACCAGGCCGGGTCTTCGGGCGGTGACTCGTCCGCTAGGTTGCGGTCCCTTAGAAGCCGATGGCTTCGCGGAGCAGCAGGACGGTGCCGCGCCCGGGGTGGAGTTCTGCGTTGAGGACGAGCAGGCGGTTGATGGCGCTGGGGGACCCGTAGGCTGTCTGGGTGCGGGCGCTTTCCAGCGGGAGGCAGTGGTCTTCGACGCGGCGCAGCGCGGCGGGCAGGTCGGGTACCAGCTTCTGCGCCCCGACGATCCAGATCGCGCGGGCGGCGCCGCCGGCGTAGGCGGGCAGCTGGCTCCCGGTGCCCGAGGCGGCCACGAGAGAGCCGGTTTCGGTGACCGCGTGGACGCTGCCCACGACAACGTCGGGGGCGGCGCGCAGCCGCCGGATGTCGTCGGCTGCGGTGACGCGGTCCATGGCCAGGGTCTGCGGCTTGATGGCCTGGTAGCGCCCGCTGGTGTTGATATCGGTGTCGATGCCGGACAGGCGGAGGGTCTCGCTGGCGCCGGTGAGCACGCTGGCGCCCTCGGGTATCAGGTCTTTGACGCGGATACGGGCGGCGGCGGCGTTGCCGAGGATCTCGGCGGTGAAACCGTGTGACCTCAGCGCAGCGGCCGCCTGCTCCAGGCGTTGGGCGGGCGCCCGGTCGGCGAACCGTGTGGCCGGAATCGGGGTGGTCATGGTGCCTCCTGGGCTGGTCGTGGCGGGCCGGATGATGTGTTCGTCTGACTCGTTCGACAACGCAACCCGCGGGAATGTGAAGTGGCGCGCCATCCTCACATTCCGGTCCGCTGTCTTGTCGAAATGGTGAGGGCAGATGCGACCAAGGGAGCAGCTGGCACCATGACCACCCGATCGCGGCGAGGAGACGGCCGGCCTGACCCGGGCCTGAACGCGGCCATGAGCGAACGGCGCCGGCTGATCAATCTCGCCTACCGGCTGCTGGGCTCCCTGGCCGAGGCCGAGGATGCCGTGCAGGAGACCTACGCCCGCTGGTACGCCCTGTCCCGGCAGCAGCAGCAAGCCATCGAGAACCTGGGCGCCTGGCTGACCACGGTCACCAGCCGCATCTGCCTCAACCTCCTTGGCTCCGCGCGGGTCCGGCGGGAGCGCTATGTAGGCGAATGGATCCCCGAGCCGCTGCCCGAACGCACGGAGTGGATCACCGGACGGCCTAGCGGCACCACCACCGACCCAGCCGACCGGGTCACCCTCGACGAGTCGGTCAGCATGGCCTTCCTCGTTGTGCTGGAATCGCTGACCCCGGCCGAGCGCGTCGCGCTCATCCTCCACGATGTCTTCGGCTACCCCTTCGCCGAGGTGGCCGAGGTCACCGGCCGGACGCCGGGCACGTGCCGCCAGCTGGCCTCCTCAGCCCGCCGCCGTATCCGCGCCTCGCAGCCTCCCGCGGGCCCGGCAGCCCGGCAGGCCGGTGTCGTCCGGGCCTTCAAGCAGGCATGGGAAGCGAAGGACATCGACGCCCTCATCGGCCTGCTCGACCCCGATGCCACGGCCGTCGCCGACGGTGGCGGCCTCGCCACTACCTTCCTGCGCCCCATCGAAGGTGGCGAGCAGATCGCGCGCGCCTGGGTCGAAATCGCCAACCGGACGCCCAGCAATATGACGTTCCTGGAACGCGCGGTCAACGGCCAGCCCGGGCTGGTGGCCCAGCAAGACGGCGTCACCGTGACGGTGTTCGCGTTCGACGTCGCAGGTGGCCGGATCAGGCACATCTGGGTAGTGCGCAACCCCGAGAAACTCCGGCCCTGGACGAGTGGCTGACCCGCGTCTTCTGTCCCTGGACGCGGGCGGCCGCTACCCGGGTTGCTGCTGTTGCCGATGAGCGTAGGGCAGTACCTGGCGGGCAGGTGAGCGGACCACGATTACCCCGCCTGACCCGCCTGCCCGGTGCAGAGCGTGTCAAGTCGCTCCAGCGTCCTGGTCATGCTCTCGACCCACGAGTTTCCGTTGTCCATGCCCAGGCGCTCCTCTTCTGGCGCGCGTGAACAGTCATAGATCTCGGTCACGATGGTCGCATCCTGGCCGTCGGGGGTGAGCTGATAGGTCCACCGGTGCCCCCAGCGAGCCTCGGCCTGACTGGACGGGGCAGCGTCTCGATGCCCGCGTCCAGCCTCCGGCTCCCAGCTGATACGGCGGTCCGGTTCGTACTCGACGACGTGGTTGTTCATCTCATAGTCGCCTAGCTCCGAGTAGTACATCTTGATCACGAAGACGTCCCCGACGCCCGAGATCATCGTGGTGGTCACCGCCCCCCGCAGCATCCCTGAACCATCAAGCTCCAGGTGCCGCACAGGGTTCGCGAGGACCTGGAAGATCTCGCGGGCTGGAGCGCAGATCCGCCGCGATACGGCAACAGGCTGGTACTCGTGGTCGCTCACGGGGCTGGTTCCTTCCCTGGACGGCCGCCGCTTGGCGTCCGGGCCGATGCCTTCATGACCGGTAAGACCTGCCATCGCGCTTCAACTCATCGGTGCTCTCGGCGGATGCTCGGTCATAGTCGATCACCACGAGGCCCGTCCTTCCGGTGTGTGCCGGTGAAGCCTGCGGCCGCCACTGACCGGAACGCTGCGAGTGGACAGGACCGATCACCCTCATCTGCTGCCCCGCCAGCCACGTGAGTTACCCCGGACCGTAAATCGATGTCGCATTCATGACCTCCGGCCCTACGCTGAGCAGAGCGTTTAGCAGAATCTGAGTGCTCTGCCTGCTGATCTGAGTACGTTCAGGCCAGCCAGCAATCCCGATTCCGGTCGACGCCCGCGGCGGGAAGAACATCCAGGAGTGCGCTGAAACAAACTTCGAGGAAGAAGAAAACCATGACAATCTTCGTGATCGAGCGCAGTTACGCGGAGGCTTTCGATCCCACCGCCGAGGGCGCCAGAGAAATCAACCTGATCAATGACGAGGAGGGAGTTCGGTGGTTGTACTCGTTCTTGTCGGTGGACCGGCGAAAGACGTACTGCCTGTATGAGGCCCCGTCTGTAGAGGCGATCCGGCGAGCCGCGGTCCGTGCTGGCATCCCTGCTGACGTGGTGATTGAGGTGAGCGGGAAGGTACACAGTGACGGGTCATTGAATCCCGTCTAGTGGCCCAAGCTCCCGGCCGGGGGCTAGAGCAACCCGTGCGTGGACGCGTAGATGGCTGCCTGGGTCCGGTTGCCCGCGTCGATCTTTACCAGGATGTTCCGGACATGGTTAGCCGCGGTGTTCTCACTGATGACCAATTGTTCAGCGATTTCCCGGTTGCTCGCCCCAGCGCCGAGTAGCCGCAGCACATCAATTTCCCGGGTGGTCAGCCTGTCGGGACGGGCGTGCGCGCGATGCTGTTCTACGTCATGGGACTCGAGCATGCCGACAATCCGGCGCAGACCGCGTGGCTCGGCGATAGACATGGCCTGCTCAGTCAGTTGGCGCGTCCTCACCGTGTCCTTCCCGGCGCGCCGGAGATGCGCGACCTGAGCAGCCAGAGTCTCCGCTTGATGCAACGGCGCCTCGGTACGCACGTCAAGATCCAAGGCTGCGGCGAAGCGATCTTCGGGTGATCCGCTGCCCAGCAAGGAGTCGAGCCGGCCGAGATACCGCTCGGCACTTCCGAACACCGCAATGAACGATCCACCGAGCAAGTTGAGACCGGAGTACTCGGCCATAAGCGGTCGCAGGCGGCGGGCCGCCGATTTGTCCTCAAGCCAGGTGGCCGCCTCCACCATGAACGCGAGCCGGATCGGCCAGTCAGCCGAGTTGCAATCGTCAGCGGTGTACCGCACGAGCAGCCACTGCAAGAGCCGCTGTGCGTGCGGTGCCAAACCCAGCTCGGTGTAGAGTGCGAGCAGGCCGGGCGCCCATTTCTGGGTGGGTGACTCTTCGCCGGTGATAAACGGCCGCACCGCACCGAGGTGCCCTGCCTCACGTTGCACCATGTACATCTGCACGCCGTATGGACCTTCGGTGTCATCCGTCCCGAATGAGCTTCCGACCTCGACAAGGCGCGAGCAGGTGAGCGATGCCGCGTCGAGATTACCCTCGGCGAATTGACGAGCATAACGAATGCAGCCGATGAAGTAGTCCCAGTAATCGTCGCCGAGCTCTCGTGAGGCTTTCGCCAGATCGGCCTCACTGGCATCCATGCCAGCGACATCCCCGCTGGTGTAACTGGCGACGCCACGGAAGTAGGCGGCCGCCCCGAGATGCTCGGAATCGCCCGACTGGCCAGCTAGCTGAGTTAGCTCATCGGCTCTGACCAGCCGCTCAGCCATGTCGGCGGGCCGGTACGGGTGAAACAGGGTCGTCTCGAGCGTGTCGGCGAGCAGGTCCGGTTGGCCAAGGCCGCGGGCCATGGCGATGGCATCGTTGCCGAGCGCCCGGGCTTGCTCCGGGGCACCGGTGAAGCCAACGGCCCGACCCAGACTGGCGATCCCATGGACGTACAGCACGTCCATGGGATCGTGCGGGATAGCCCGAATCCCTTCCGTCAGCACCTGGACCGCACGGTGGCCAGCGAGTCCAGGGCGAAACGATGCGTTCTCGTAGCCGATCGCCGCCCGGAGCCGGTGCCTCGGGTCGCCCGCAGCGATCACTTCTTCATTGAGCTCGCGAGCGCGGACAAATTCTGCCGCGAGCAGGTAGCAACGGGCGGCCTGCAATCGTAGATCGTCACGCTGCTGCGGGAGCGTGGTGGTCGATGCAGCGCGCTGGTAAAGACGGGCTGCATCCTCGTGAGCCAGGCTACGATCGGCCATCCTCGCGGCTTCGACCAGATACCGGACAGCTTGATCGACATAACCCAGGGCGCGGGCGCTGGCGTAGTGGTGGGCCAGCCGCTGCACTCGCCGCTCCGCGGCCGGGAAGTTAGTTTCAAGTTCCTCTGCGATCCGGACGTGCTGCCTCGTCAGCTGTGAGGGGGATAGGCGGTCCAAGAGCACTTGCCGCGCGATGGTGTGCAGAAACTGAAAACGGCCATCAGCGCCGGCGGCTTGCTCGACGAGGCCCAGACCTACTCCCACGTCGATGGCCGTGAGTACCGTATCCGCTGTATACGGCGAAGCTGCCAGCAGTTCGGCGGAATCGAATTTCTCACCAATCACGGCCGCGAGCTCAATTGTCTCCTGATGCTCCGTGGCGAGCATACTCAGCCGATGCTCGAGCGCGTCCTTGACCGATTCCGGGGCGGCGAAAGCGCCGGGGCGAAGGACGGCAAGCCCCCCGCGCCCGTCGAGGTCACGCCACAGTTCCCGTAGGAAGAAGGGGTTGCCGCCGGTCTGCTCGCGGAGCAGGGCCGCCGCCCTTCGCACCTGGTGATCCGAACCCGGGACCTGGCACGACAGGTACTGTGCGATGTCGTCCGTGGTGAGTGGCGAGAGGTCCAACCGGGAAACGCCGTCCAGCCGGTGCACGTCCGCGATGGCCTCGCCGAGCAACCTGGAACGGTCCGGCGCGGATGTGCGGTAGGTGGCCAGGACGAGGATCCGCGACTCAGTGGTGCGCTCCACCAGGTACCGCAGCAGCTGGACCGCCGTGGGTCCGGCCCACTGAAGGTCTTCAAGCACCAGGACCACGGGTGCCCGGGCCGCCGCACCGCAAAATGCTGCCACCACGGCCTCATAGAGTTCGCCTCGATGCCCCGGCCCTGCTGCTGCACGCTCGGCATCCCTTCGCCCAGCGACGGTGGAGAGCAGCTCGGCCAGCGGCCTGTCCCCAGACTCTCCCCAGTCCTCAAGCGGAATCTGGCCCTGGTGAATAGCGGGCCACAACGCGCGGACCGGTTCGTCGAAAGGTTCATATGGTGCGCCCAGCTCGGCCACACAGGAACCAAGAAGCACCGTCGCCTGCTTGCCATACAGGGTGTGTGCTGCCTCAGCGACCAACCGTGATTTCCCTGCTCCGGGCTCGCCGCCGACGAACAGGGCGCGGCCTGCGCCCGCGGCCGCTGCCGTCCAGGAGCCCTCGAGGACGGCAAGATCGTCCCGGCGGCCTACGAACGGCGGCTGCTGACCCGGGTTGCTCCATCGCATGGGAAAGGAGGGACGTGCCCATTCCGGCATCTCATCAGCGTACTTCTGTGCCGCGGCCTCGAGTATGACCAGAATCAACTAGGGCGGCAACGCGGCGACATTGATCAGTACTGGTCATGTGCCGTTACCCCATCCTCCCTAAAGTTCCTGGTGAGGGCGGTGGTTTACCGCACCGGCCGGGCAGCGCAAGGCTTCCCAGCCGGATCACCAGGCAGAAAGGGAGTCCGCGCCATGCCGATCAAGACCAGACCCCGACAGGGCCTTCCCGGTAAGGCGATCATGAACGAAGTAATGATCCGCCCACCCGGCCCCGGAGCCCCGGGGCCGCCTGGCGCAGAAGCTGGCCTCGCCGGCAGCGGCCGGACGAGAACTGCTATCTCGCGCATGCGCTGGTTCGCCGTGAGCCTTGTGACGGGGATCGTGGTCTTCCTGGCTGGAGCGCCCGCCGCCCTGGCCATGAATGTCCCTCCGGCCGGCACCGGCGGCGCCGGCCCGGCCGTACCCCCGCCGGTGATTCCCGTGGTCGCAGCCGGGGGTACCCCTGGCTGGCAGATAGTGGTGATCGCCGTCGGCAGCGCCCTGGTTGCCTCGGCGCTCACCCTCCTGGCACTGCACATCAGCCGGCGCGCCAGCGCGCCCAAGCCCGCGCACTCATGACAGCAAGCGTGCTGGCACGTATCGCACCGCCAGTATTCGCACGACCGCAGCCCGCCGGTCACCACGCCAGCGAGGCTGCGGTCGTGTCCCATGTCCGCCCGCCATCATGTGGAGAACAGCGCCCAGATGACCTTCCCCATGTCGCCCGAGGTGGTGTAGCCCCACTGGTCGCTGAGCGCGGCGATGACGTGCAGTCCGCGGCCGGTTTCGTCGAAGAAGTCAGGCTCCTTGGGAACCGGGACCGCCTTGCTGGCGTCGGCGACGGCGCACATGACTCGGCGCCCGGGATGAAGCAAGCCGAGCTGGATCGGCCACCCGGTGCGGGTGCTGCTGGGATCTGGCGGCGCGTGCTGCAGCGCGTTGGTCACCAGCTCCGACACGACAATCGCGATGTCATCGCAGCGTTCGGCCACACCCCACTCGTGCAAGGTGCTGGCCGTGAAGTCCCGCGCTCGGCGAACCCGGCTGACCTGCCCGCCGGGTGCGGGCGGGCCAATCCGCCGGAGGCAGGCCCAGCGCATGCTGGGATGATCCGGGCGTAGCGCCAGCTCACCGCTCACCAGGGCGGCGATCTCCACAGCAGGTGTCAGCCAGTCGCTGGCCGCGCGGCCAACCAGCCGTGCGGCCTGTGCTGTCGTGACCCGCGGCTGGATCCGATCGTGTTGCTCAGCCTGCACAGCCGGAGTCTTCCGGGTATTCCCGGTGCCGTCCCTGCGCCGGCACAGGGACGAGCGCCGCCCCGGCGGCCGGGATCACGCCTCTGCCGGCCCGGTGCCTGGCGCCGCCGGCGGCATCGTCGCGGACGGCTGCGGTCATCCGGGTGGCCGCGCGGACAGCCCGGTCCCGGTCCCACCGCACGATCGGGTGGGTAGTCCGGAACCAGGGCACGCTGCGCTGGCATTGAGGGCAAGCCAGCCGGATGAGCGCATCGACCCGCCATCCCGCTGCAATCGCGCGGGCGCGGATGTCAGCCTCCCCCAGCGCCGCGGGATGCCCATAGTGCGATATGCACGAATCCATCTCGCACCATGCGATAGGAATGCGCAGGGCATCGCCGATCGGCGCCGTCTCGATGACCTCAAAGCTCTCGCGCATCTCAGGCCCGTCGCTGACCGGGTCCGGCGGCCGGGCGGTGCCGCTCGCCGGCGGCCCACCGGCAGTGGCCGGTTCGCCGGCCGTCTCGAATACCGGCTCAGCGCGGACCTCCTCACGCAACTCGTCGAGCCAGCCCATGGCCTGGGCGATCGCGTCCTCGTTCCTGACGTTGGTCTTCATGGCGCACACCTCCGATGCAGCACCTGTGGCTGCTGTACGACTGTTTGAACCGCTGTCGGGCAGTCTGATGCGGCGCTTCCCAGGACAGTCCACCGGTGGCGGACGCTGCCGGGGAAGGCGGTATTAAGCAGTTCATGGGGCCACAATGAGATCCAGCACTGCCATTTTTTGAAACGACGAGAGTGATGGAACAAAAGGGGCAGACCATCCAGTAAACCGCTGCCGCGGGAAGCCGGTTAACGGCCAGGACGGAGGGAGTCGGAACATGTCCCCAGGTAAGCCTGGGCTTCCCTGCTGTGCGCGTCCGGTCTCATGACCACTGCATCCCCCTTGGCTACCCGTCCCCCTGACGGCCAGCCTAATCCCTGGACGTCCTCAATCCCCAACCGTTCTCCCAGCGGATCACATTCAAATAAACTTCTGATAAACTTTCGGCTCATCTTATGCATTGATGCAGCGATCGCTGTGGACACATTTCCATTTCCCTCTATGCACAGGGTGTGGAGGGTCTCTGCCCAGGTAGCGGCCGTGCCAGAGGTTCGGCGTCCGGGAAGCCCACAGCGTTATCCCCACGCTGCGCACAGATCCGCGGCGCATATGCACAGGTCATCCACAGATTCGCCCACAGACGTGCCCCGATCAGCCCCTGTGGATGGGGTCGGCATCGAGGAAGCCCGGGCCAGCGCCGAGGGCGCGGCCGTCAGGCGGCGGGCGAGCCAGCCTGTAGGCCGGGTTCTGTGCGCCCGCCGAAGCGGGCCGACGGCCATCCATCTAGGGCTGCCATTGCTGACAGCCTCATGCGGTCTACCCGCGAGCATCGGGCGGGCCGCCCTCAAACGCTCGCGCAGTCCCCCGGCGCAAGCCGGGGTCCCTTCTGACCTTGCTCCAGGTGGGGTTTACCAAGCCGCCGCAGTCACCTGCGGCGCTGGTGGTCTCTTACACCACCGTTTCACCCTTACCCGGGCACCGGAGGCAAGTCCCATGCCCGGGCGGTCTGTTTTCTGTGGCACTTTCCCGCGGGTCACCCCGGGTCGGCGTTACCGACCACCATGCCCTGCGGAGCCCGGACCTTCCTCACCGGGACCAGAAGCCCCGGCGCGGCCGTCCGGCCGGCTCGCCCGCCGTTCCCCCAGCATAGGGTGGCCCGGCTAGTCCCGTGACTGAAGATGCCCGGTGTCATTGAACGACCGGACCACCGCCGGCCCGTCGGCGTACCAGTTGACCTCGCACAGGCACGCCACGTCCAGGTGCATGCGGCGCAGCGCCAGGGGCGGGGCCAGCAACGCGTGCCGGAGCACGGTCTTCATCGGGGTGACGTGGCTGACCACCACGACCCGGCCGGGCCCGGCGCGGGCCAGCAACCGGTCGAGCGCGGCCAGCACCCGGCGGCCGGCAGCGGAGAAGCTCTCTCCCCCGGGCGGCGCCACGGAGGTGTCCTTCATCCAGGCGGTCACCTCGTCGGGCCAGGCCTCCATGGCCTCGGCGTAGCTCAGTCCTTCCCACTCACCGAAGTCCGCCTCGATCCAGCCCTCGTCCACCTGCACCGGGGCCCCGGTCGCGCCGGCCACCGCCTCCGCGGTCAGCCGGGCCCGCTGCAGCGGGGAGGTCACGATCAGGCCGACGCCGCCGCGGGCCGCCGCGAGGCGCTGCGCCGCCGCCTTGGCCTGGAGCCGGCCGGTCTCGGTGAGCGGGATGTCCCCCCGCCCGGCGAACCGGCGCTCGGCCGACAGCGGGGTCTCACCGTGCCGCAGCAGCACGGTGGTGGTGGGCTCGCTCTGCGCCGCCGTCCACCCCGGGGCCGGCCGCGGCGCGGGGCGCGGGCCCGGGGGGTCGGGGAGCGAACCCCCGGCCCGGGCCGGGCCGGGCCGCCCGGCACCACTCTCCCCGCCGCCGTTCCTCGCCTCGTCCATGGCCTGGTTGGCCAGCCGGTCCGCGTGGGTGTTCCGGGCCCGCGGCACCCACTCGTACGTGACCCGGCCGAGGCGGCGGGCCGCCGCACTGGCCCGGGACGCGAGAGGCTGCAGCGCCGGGTGCTTGATCTTCCAGCGTCCGGACATCTGCTCCACCACAAGCTTGGAGTCCATCTTCACGTGGACATCGGCGCCGGGAGCCAGGTCCGCGGCGGTCTCCAGCCCGGCGATGAGCCCGGAGTACTCGGCGACGTTGTTGGTCGTGGTGCCCAGGCTCTCGGAACGCTCGGCGAGCACCGTCCCCGAATCGGCGTCCCGGACCACGGCGCCATACCCGGCCGGCCCGGGATTACCCCGTGAGCCGCCATCCGCCTCGACGACCAGCTTGCCTGCCACCTGCTTACCAGCCACCGGGGCGGCCCGTCACAACCCGGACTCGGGAATCCGGACCAGGATCCGCCGGCACTCCTCGCAGCGCAGCACCTCGTCCGGGTCGGCGGCCCGGATCCGGTTCAGGTCGACGGTGTTCAGCGAGAGATGACAGCCCTGGCAGCGGCCGCCGCGCAGGGCCGCCGCACCCACCCCGTGCTGTTCCCGCAGCTTCTCGTACAGCGCCATCAGGTCGGCGGGCTCCTTGGCCACGACCTCCGCCCGCTCGCCGCGCGCCTTGCCCGCCTCCTCGGCGATCCCGGCCAGCGCGGCGTCCCGGCGGGCGACGACGTCCTGGAGCTGCCCGGCCAGCCCGGACCGCTCGCCGGCCAGGGAGTCCCGGCGGCTCTGCGTGGTTTCGCGGCGCTCCATCACGTCGAGGACGATTTCTTCGAGGTCCGACTGCCTGCGCACCAGCGAGGCGATCTCCGACTGGAGGTTCTCCAGCTCCCGGGCCGAGGAGACCTGGCCGCCGTCGAGGCGCTTGCGGTCCCGGTCCACCCTGGTCCGGACCTGATCGACGTCCGCCTCGGCCTTACTCTGCTCGCGGGCGAGATCCTTCTCCTCGGCTTCCCGGGCGACTATCTCGTCGTGCAGCTCGCGATCCCGGGCCTCGATCCGATCGGCTTCCTCGATCTCGGGGAGCGTGCGCCGCCGGTGATCCAGGCGGTTCAGCTCGGCGTCGAGATCGGCCAACTCAAGCAGCCGCTGCTGCGCCTCGGGAGATGCTTTCACGGGTCCCCACGTTAGCCTGCCGCTGACCCCAGCGGAAACGGCCCGCCGCAGTCCCGGCGGCGGGAGCGATCACGAGGGCAGGGCGAGTTTCAGGATCATCCGCGACGTGGGGCTGCTGCTCCCGGCGGCGGGCTCGGCCGACACCGCGAACTTATCGCCCGACCGGAGCCCGGACACGATGACCGGGGGGGTCATCCCGGCATGCGGCTCGGGCAGCATGCCCGCCGCGTGCGCCCCGGCGTGATCCATCAGCCACAGCTCATAACGCTGAGAAGACGCCAACGCGGGCAGCCGGGCGGCCGTGAAGACGAGTGCCCGGGCCCGGTGTGACATGACGATCGTCGCGGTCCCCCGGGTGGTGGCTGTCACCGTCATCATGCTGGCGTCGGGCGCGTTCAGCACCGTGGCGAGGGCGCGGCTGCGGGCCCGCATCTGGTTGAGCTGCTGCTCGGTGCGCCAGGCGAAACCGCCGAGCACCAGCGCGAGGGCCAGCACCCCGCAGGCGGCCGCGATCCCCCACCGCCGCCCCCGCCCCGCGGCCGGGGCCGGCCACCCGGACCGGCCGGGCCACGCGGCCCGGGCCGGCGGGATCGCGGGCGGGTTCTGCCGGGTCCGGGCTGCGGCGGCCATCACCTGCTCGCGCATCCCGTCGGGCGGCTCGCTGGCCAGCGTGTCCGCCAGCCGGGCGGTGGCCTCCCGCAGCCCCAGGACTTCCTGGGCGCAGGAGGGGCAGCCGCCGAGATGCCGCTCGAAACGCGCCCGGTCGGCTTCGCCCAGGGCGTCGAGGGCGTAGGCGCCCGCCAGCGTGTGCGGGTCGGTGCGGCGGAACCCGAACCTGGTCACCACCTAGTCCACCCCCAGGCAATCGCGGAGCCGGATCAGGCCGTCGCGCATCCGCGTCTTAACCGTCCCCACCGGCACCTTCAGCACCCCGGCAACCTCCCGGTAGGTGCAGCCCCGGTAGTACGCGAGCGTGATCGACTCCTGCTGCAGCGGGGTGAGCGAGCCGAGGCAGCGGCGGACCCGCTCGGCGTCGAGCCGCGCGGCGACGGTCTCCGTCACCACGTCGTAGGAGACGTCGGCCCGGGCCGCGCGCTGCTCACGGTTGGACGAGGCCTGCTCGGACCGGACCCGGTCCACGGACCGCCGGTGAGCAAGGGTCATCACCCAGGCCATCGCGGTGCCCCGGCTCGCGTCGAAACGCGCCGCGTCCCGCCACACTTCCAGCAGGACTTCCTGGGCGACCTCCTCGGCCTGGGCCGGATCACGCACCACGCTGCGCGCGACGCCGAACACGTGGGCCGCGACCCGCGTGTAGACCGCCCCGAACGCGGCCTCGTCACCGCGGGCCACCTGGCCGAGCAGCGCGCCCAGCTCGCCGGGATCACGGCCGCCAGCCTTCCCCCCGGGGCCTGGCTCCCCTGCCCCGGGCCCGCCCGCGCCCTGGCCTCCGGCCGGGGGCCACGGCTGGCTGTCGGTCATCCGCATGTCCTTTATTCGTCGCCGGAACCCCGGTGGCTTGGCCGTCGGGGCTGATCCGCGGCAATCCGCATCGCCGTCGGCTACGAATAGACCTTGTGAGAGATCATTCTGACTCGCCCGCGGCGTGGCGTGGGGTTCTTGTAGGCCTGCTGATGGCCTGGGTCGCGCTCGGGGTGAGCCAGCTGGTTGCCGGGATTGGCCGGCCACAGGGGTCGCCTGTCGCGGCCGTCGGCAGCGCCGCCATCGACCGCACCCCGGCCGCCGTCAAGAATTTTGCCATCTCGGCGTTCGGCTCGCACGACAAGACTGCGCTGATCATCGGCATCCTGGTGGTCCTCGCGGTGTTCTCCGCGGCCATCGGCATTGCCGCGATGCGGAACCTGCGCAACGGCTACATCGGGCTCGCCATCTTCGCGGTCATCGGCCTGGCCGCCGCGCTGACCCGGCCGGACGCGGCACTGGTGGACGTGCTGCCCACCCTGATCGGCGCCCTGGCCGGGGCGTACGCGCTGTCGCTGCTGGTCCGCGCGGCCGGGGGCCGGGCCCCGCGCGGGGCCGTTTCCCCCAGCACGGGCCAGGTGGCTGCCCCGCGGGCGGCGCGGCCCCGGGGCGTCACCCCGCCACCCGACTTCACCGTGCCCGCCGACCCGGCCGGAGCCGATTCCCCTGTCCCGGCCCCGGGCCCCGCCGGGCAGGCAGCCGGGCCGCCTCGGCCCGTCTCCCGGGGCCGCAGCGGCCCGCCGACGACGGACGACCAGCGCCCGGCCCCCTGGCAGCCTGGCCGCCGCAGCTTCCTGACCGCCGGCGTGGTGGCTCTCGCGGCCGGGGGTGTCGGCACCCTGGGCGGCCGGGCCCTCTCAGAGCGCTCCAGCGTGTCCACCGCCCTGGCCCACATCCGGTTCCCGAAGGCCGTTCACCCGGTGCCGCCGCTGCCCAGCGGCGTGGATCTCGGGATCAAGGGCCTGAGCTCGTTCATCACCCCGAACTCCTCCTTCTACCGGGTGGACACCGCGCTGCTCGTCCCCCAGGTGGCACCGCAGTCCTGGCAGCTGCGCATTCACGGGATGGTGGAGCGCGAGATCACCCTCGACTTCCATGAGCTGCTGAAGCGCCCCCTGATCGAGGACTACATCACCTTGTGCTGCGTCTCGAACCCGGTCGCCGGCCCGTACATCGGGAACGCCAAGTGGCTCGGCGCCAGCCTGGCCAGCCTGCTGCGGGAAGCGCGGCCCCGGGCCGGCGCCGAGCAGCTGCTGTGCACCTCGGTCGACGGCTTCACCTCCGGCACGCCGCTGGCCACGATCATGGACGGCCGGGATGCGCTGCTCGCGGTGGCCATGAACGGCGCGCCGCTGCCGGTCGCGCACGGCTTCCCGGCGCGGATGGTGACCCCCGGCCTGTACGGCTACGTGTCCGCCACCAAGTGGGTCACCGACATCAAGGTGACCACCTTCCGCGGCGAGCTCGCCTACTGGGCGCAGCGCGGCTGGTCACAGCAGGCACCGATCAAGACGGAGTCGCGCATCGACGTGCCGGGCGGCTCGGTGTCCGCGGGCCGGACGCAGGTGGCCGGGGTGGCCTGGGCCCAGCACAAGGGGATCGACGCGGTGCACGTGCGGGTGGACCGCGGGCCATGGCACCAGGCCCGGCTGGCCTCGGTGCCCGGGATCGACACCTGGCGCCAGTGGGTCTGGGACTGGGACGCGGCGCGCGGCACCCACCTGATCGAGGCGCGGGCCACCGACGCGACGGGCTACACGCAGACGCCGGTGCAGGAGCCACCCGAACCCAACGGGGCGAGCGGCTACCCGAGCGTCACCGTGTCCGTCAGCTGACATTCCTCCGCAACGAAAACCACCACCCCGCTCCCTCACCGCTGCCGGCGCCCCGGGCAGGCCGCCCCACACCGGCGGCGCCCGCCCCCCGGGATCGGGCCGCCCGCGACGGCGGCCCCAGGACAGCGGGCCAACCGCGGGCCCAGGCCAGCAGCGCTAAAGCAGCTGATCGCGGATCTGGCCGGACAGGTAGGCGCTCAGCCAGCGCGCGAGTTCATCGAACACGCGCTTGCGGGCCGCCGCCCCGCCGGGCAGCGCCTGCCCGGGCTGGGCCCCTTCGAGCCTGAGCCAGGTCACGTGCGCGCCGAGCCTGATCGTGGCCTGGCCGCCCGCGACCGGCCGGGCGAACAGCCCGCCGGTGCCACCTGGCGCATCCCAGTCCGCGGACGGGCAGAGCACCAGGACCGGGCAGCTAATGTCCAGGCCGCGCCGGACCCGGCGGCGGGCCACCGTGAGCAGCGGCGGGGAACGTCGGCTGGGCACGGTGACCCGGCGGCCCACCGTCCGGGTGAGCCACGAGCCGGCCCGCAGCGACGGGCTGGCCAGGACGAGCGCGTCCACGGCCTGGCTATCCCGCCGGGCGTGGCACCAGAGCGCGGCGATGATCGCCCCGGTGGCGTGCGCGCACAGGACCACGGTCTCGATGCCGTCCGTTTCCCGCACGTGCTGCACGGCCGTGTCCAGGCAGGCGAGGTATTCTCCCAGTTCCTCAGCGTGGTTCTCGGCGGCGGGGCGGCCCGGATCCCCCAGCCGCCGCAGGTCGGCGACGTAGAAGTGGAACCCCCGTTCCGTGTACCAGCTGGCCAGGTCGGCCGGCACGAACGAGTCGCTCATGCAGTGCAGGTAGATCACCGCCCGCTTGGTCGGGCGGGCGCTGCGCCGGCGGAGCACCGCCCCGTCCAGGCCGTGCGTTCCCGACGGCTCCTCTTGCAGCAGCGGAAGGGCGACCGCTTCGTACCCTTCGACCACGTCGTGCACATCCGTGATGAGACCCATTGCGCGTTCCCCCGTTACCCGCCAGCCCGGTCCCGACTCCCGCCGGCGCTGCCCCGCATACAAAACGTCACCACGCAGTTTGGCATTGTGATCTCGGAATCACCGGGCAAACACGCGGCCCGGCAACATCGCTGGCTGCGCGTTTGCCGTCACAGGGGAGAATTCGGCTCGGCCGGCTTGTGGCCCCCGCCGGTTCCCGCGGCAACACGGGGCCTCGTAGCCTCAGATCATGGCCACTGGTGAGCAGGAGCAGATCGAGACCGAGCGCAAGTATGACGTGGACGCCGGGTTCGTTCTCCCGGACCTGGCGGGGCCGGGGGGCGCCGTCAGCATGAGCGCGCCCGATGTCCAGCACCTGGCCGCGACCTACTACGACACCGGCGACCTGCGGCTGATCGGCTCGCACATCACGCTGCGCCGCCGGACCGGCGGCGACGACGCGGGCTGGCACATCAAGCTCCCGGCCGGCGGGGAGTCCCGGCGTGAGCTGCATTTTCCGCTGGGCGCGCCGGGGCAGCCTGTCCCTGACGAGGTCGCCGCCCGGGTCGCCGCGTGGTCGGGCGGCGCGCCGCTCCGGCCGGTCGCGCGGCTGGAGACCCGCCGCACGGTGCACCGGCTGCGGGACAAGGCCGGGGAGGTCCTCGCCGAGGTGGCCGACGACCAGGTCACCGGGTCGCGGCCCGACCCAGCGGACCCCGGGCGCTGGCGGCAGCAGGACGCCTGGCGGGAGGTTGAGGTCGAGCTGAAGTCCGGGACCCGGAAGGTGCTGGACGCGGCGGAGGCCGGGCTGACCGCGGCGGGGGCCAGGCTGTCCCGGTCCCCTTCGAAACTGGCCCGGGTCCTGGGCACGGAGTAGCTCAATCACGGGCCAGCCCGAGCACGTATGAGCGGGCGCGGGTCCTCGGGGAGAGGCCAGCGCAGCCGGCCAGCCCGGCACGGCCTAGAGGATCAGGTCCTCGACAGGGCGCCGGGCGGTGGCCGCAGCCGTGCGGGCCCGGCCGAACTCCAGCAGCACCTGCGGCGCGCCGGGACGGCCGAGCCGGGACCGCACCAGCGTTCGCAGCGGCGGCGACTCCATGGGCTGGCTGTTCAGCGTGGCGAAACACCCACGAGGGCCAGCGCGGGTGAGCCGGAATTCAGAGCTGCCGCAGAGGGAGCGGAAACCCCGGCCACAGGCCGTTGCGGGAAGTTGGGGGGGTTAGTTTCCGGGAAGGAGACATGATGAACCGCAGGGACCCTCGCACCGTGACGGCCGTGGTGAACCGGGAGCGGGCTCGCAGCCGGCTCCGCGCCGTGACCGCCGGAACCGGCGTCCTGGGCCTGGCCGTGGCGGGCGGGCTGGCCTTTACCCTCCCCGGCTCCACGGCCAGCACGCCGGCCAAGTCCACCGCGGGCTCCTCCTCGTCGCATGCAACCGCCGGAGGCTCGGGCACGAGCGGCTCGTCGTCCCGAAGCCGCAGCTCGTCGGCGGGGACGAGCAGCTCCTCGTCGGGATCGATCCGGTCGTCCGCCTCGGCGCCCTCATCCAGTTCCGGCTCGGCCAGTGCCACCTCCGGCGGCTCATGATGCCCCCGCCCGGCCCCGCCGCCCAGGGCACCGCCTCATCCGGCCCGGACATGCCAGACCCAGGCACGCCGGACGCAGGCCGGCCGGCCACGGATCCACGGGAGGAGCCGGAGTCCCCCGTGGCCGCGGACTGGCTGGCCCTGGGCACCCAGGTCTGGCTGCTGGTCACCGAGCCGGGCCAGCTGGCCGAAGGCCGCCGCCTGCTCGAAGCGGACCTGGACGCGGTGGACCGGGCGTGCAGCCGGTTCCGGCCCGACTCCGAGCTAATGCGGCTCGGCGCGATTGCCGGGCAGGCCGGCGTGAGCACGGCCGAGGTGAGCCCGCTGCTCGGGCAGGCGATCGCGGTGGCGCTGCGCTCGGCCCGGCTGACCGACGGGGACGTGGACCCCACCGTGGCCGATGCGATGTCGGCCCTCGGTTACGACCGTGACTTCGCGCTGCTGCCCGACACGGGCCCCCCGGTCCGGCTGACGGTCCGCGCGGTGCCCGGCTGGCGCCAGGTCGGGTTCGACGAAGGGTCAGGGCAGCTGACCCTGCCCCCGGGCGTGCACCTGGATCTCGGTGCCACGGCCAAGGCGTGGGCCGCGGACCGCTCCGCCACGCGGCTGGCCGGGGCGCTGGGCTGCGGCGTGCTCGTGGGCCTGGGCGGCGACATCGCGGTCTCCGGGCCGCCCCCCGAGGGCGGCTGGCGGATCCGGGTCCAGGACGCCACCGGCCGGCCGGAGGACCCGCCGCCGGGGCCGGCCGCGGTGGTGGCCATCCAGGAAGGCGGGCTGGCCACATCGAGCACCACGGCCCGGCGCTGGCGTCGCGGCGGCTACATGCTGCACCACATCCTGGACCCGCGCACCGGCCTCCCCGCCCCGGTGCACTGGCGCACCGTATCCGTGGCCGCGGCGACCTGCGTGGACGCCAACACGGCCAGCACCGCCGCGATCATCCGCGGCCCCCAGGCTCTGGATTGGCTCTCAAACCTCGGCTTGCCGGCCCGCCTGGTCGATACGGCGGGTACTGTCCGGACCGTTGGCGGATGGCCCGCCGAGACCCGCTGAGCGCCAGGGACCTTCATGAACCACCGCCGGCCCGACCTGCGCGCCGCCGTGCTCCAGCGGCAGCGGAGCCAGGGCCACCTGCGCACGGTCACCGCCACGGTGAGTATCGCGGGCGTGGTCACGGCGGGCGCCGTGGCCATCATCCTGCCCGGGTCGTCCCACGCCGGGGCGAGTTCCCGCACCGCCAGCGGGCCGGCCCCCTCCCCGACCGCCAGCAGCAGCCCCGCGAGCGGCGCGCCGGCGAACGGGACCAAGACTGCGAAACACCACCACCATCGTCATCGCGCCCGGGGGACCAGCCCGGGCGGCGCGGCGGCCACCGCCCCGGTGCCGATGCCCGCCGCGACCACCGCGCCGCCGCAGACCACGTCCGGCGGTTCCTGACCTGACCTTCTCTGCTCCAGCCAGGCTCCGCCCGGCGGCCGGCCCTGCGCAGCCCCGGCCCGGGGATCCGCCGCCGGGCCCGCTCAGGTGACCGGATCCGGCTCGGGCTGCCCCTGGGCGCCCTGCCCCGCCGCCGGCGGGCCCTCCCCCGGCGGGCTGGCCGCCCGCGAGTCATAGCGCCACATCCCCGGCAGCAGCCAGCACGTCACCACGGCGGTCAGGACGCTGAGCACCCCACCGGACCAGGCGGCGAACTGCGGCCCGCCCAGAGCCGCGGCCGCGCCCGCCTCGGCGTCACCGAGCCGCGGGCCGCCCTGGATGCCGGCGTAGATCAGGCTGTTCACCCGGCCCTGCATCCCGTCCGGGGTCACCTGCTGCACGATCATCATGCGGAACACCGCCGACACCACGTCCGCGGCGCCCGCCGCGGCCAGTAGCGCCAGCGCGGCCGGCAGCCAGGGCACCAGGCCGAACGCGGTGATCGCGATGCCCCACGCGACCACGCAGACCGCTACCGCGCGTCCCGGCCGGTGCACCCGGCTCACCCGCCCGGTGACCAGCGACCCGGCCAGCGCGCCAAGGCCGGGAGCGGCGTTGAGATACCCCACCGTGGCGGCGCCCCCGCCGTACAGGGTGGTGGCCAGGGCCGGGAACACCGCCCGGGGCAGGCCGAACACCATGGCGCCCAGGTCGATCACGAAGATGCCGGCCAGCGGCTGGCTGGACCGCAGGTACTTGATCCCTCCGATCAGCGAGGCGAAGCTGGGGGGCTGGCCGCCGCGGTCGGGGGGCAGCGCGGGCAGCAGCAGCACGCTGACCAGGGCCACCCCGAACGAGGCCAGGTCGAGCCCGTACACCAGGCCGAACCCGGCGTGCGCGATCAGCAGGCCGGCCGCGGCCGGCCCGGCCACCGAGGTGAACTGGTTCGCGGCGGACTGGACGGCGATCGCGGCGGGAAGGTCCCCGGGCGGCACCAGCCGCCACAGCGAAGCCCGGCGGGCCGACCAGTCCAGGCCCTGGAATGCCGCGGCCTCGGCCGTGCAGACGAACAGCGGCCACACCTGCGGATGGACGATCAGCGCGTTGGCGGTCAGGCCCGCGCTCCCGGCCGCCAGCATGAACTGGGTGAACAGCATGACCCGGCGCCGGTCCCAGGCGTCCACCAGCGGGCCGCCGATCAGCGACCCGGCCAGCAGGGGTATCAGCTGGCCCAGGCTGACCAGCCCGACCATGACCGTGGACCCGGTCAGCCGGTACGTCTGGTATGAGACGGCCACGATGGTGAGCTGGCTGCCCACCTGTGACACCAGCTGGCCGCCCCACAGCCGCCTGAAGTTCCGGTGCCGCCGCAGCGGCCCGGCATCCACCAGGACACCCCCGACGATCCGGCGGGTGCGGAACCAATGCGCGCCCAGCCGTGACCGGCCTGCGCGCCGGGCGGGCCGCGCAGGCTGTCCGGTCATGCGGCCTCCACCGGCACGGCGGCGCGTCCCGCGCCCCGGCCTGATCAACTGTGCCCGCTCAACCCTGCCTGCTCAACGGGGGGCCCGGCGGGGATGGCCGGGCCTCGGCGACGTTCGCATTCATATGTATACCGAACCGCGCCTCCAGCCTCCCCGGGCGGGGGCCGATCGGGCGGGCCCGGACGCTCAGAGGAAATTGAGAGGCGCGCCATAGGGGCGCCTGCGCCCGGCCGGTGATCCTGGTTCCAGAGCGTGATCACCACCCGGGCCGGCCGGGCATCCCCGCGCTCACGGACACCGCCGGAGAGGCACCGATGAGCGGAATCACCCAGAGCACCGCGCTCTGGTATGCGAGCCGAGCCACCGGAGTGGTGAGCCTGCTGCTGCTGACCGGGGTCGTCCTGCTGGGCGTGCTGGTTAACCGCCAGGGACGGCTGCCCGGCCTCCCCCGGTTCGTGGTCACCGGGCTGCACCGCAACCTGTCGCTGCTCAGCGTGGCGTTCGTGGCCATCCACGTCATCACGGCGGTCATCGATCCGTACGTCACGATCCGGATCGTCGCGATCGTGATCCCGCTCTCGTCGGCCTACAAGCCCCTCTGGCTGGGGCTGGGAGCGATCTCGGTCGACGTGGTGCTGGCGCTGATCCTGACCAGCCTGGCCCGGGCCCGGATGAGCCGCCGGCTCTGGCGGTCGCTGCACTGGCTCAGCTACGTGGCCTGGGGCACCGCCCTCGCGCACAGCCTGTTCAGCAGCACCGACCTGCAGCGCGGCGTCCTGCTCTACATGACGATCGCCTGCACCCTGGCCGTGGCCGCCGCGGTGATCTGGCGGATCACCCACGCCGGGCGGGAGACCCCGCGCGAGGAACGCGCGGCCGCCACCCTGGCCATGATGTCCCCGCGCGGCGGTCCCCAGGCGCCCGGTCCCCCCCGCGGCGGGGCACGCCGGCGAGCTCCGAGAACGTCCGCTGACCCACTCACGAAAGCCGATACGCGATGACCTATGGCACCACCGTGCCGTACTCCGCCCCCTCTCCCGGGCCGCCGGACAGCCAGCCGGGCCGCACGGGACCGGCCTGCGGCGACCTGCCCAGGCTGCTGCCGGTGCACGTGGCGGTCCCGGTCGACCTGCACACCCACCGGTCCCGCTACGCGGCTCCGCCCTACTCCGGGCACCCCGGAAAGCTCATCCCGGTGCTGAAGGCGGCCGGGCTCACCGGCCGGGGCGGCGCTGCCTTCCCCGTGCACCGCAAGCTCCAGGCCGTCGCCGAGGCCGGGACCCGGCCGGTGGTCATCGGCAACGGCGCCGAGGGCGAGCCCGCCAGTGACAAGGACAAGTCGCTGCTGTGGATCTCGCCGCATCTCGTCCTGGACGGACTCCAGCTGGCCGCCGAGGCGGTGGGCTCGCGGGCCGTCGCACTCTACGTGCACCGCAACGCCCGCCTCCAGGAGCGGCTGCGGGCCGCGGTCGCGGAACGCGCCGCGGCCGGGATCGACGGGGCCCCGGTGGAGATCCTCGACGCGCCGCCGCGCTTCCTGGCCGGCGAGGAGTCCGCGCTGGCCAGCCGGATCAGTGGCCAGCCCGCCATGCCGCGGTTCAAGCCGCCGCGGGTGTTCGAGCGGGGGGTGGTGGGCCGGCCGACGCTGGTCCACAACGTGGAGACCCTGGCCCACATGGCCCTGATCGCCCGGTACGGGCCGGCCTGGTTCCGGGCGGTGGGCACGCCGGTCGAGCCGGGCAGCATGCTGTGCACGCTGCACCAGGCGGATGGCCGCCGGGACGTGGTCGAGACCGGGCTGGGCACGCCCCTGCGTGACCTGCTCCAGCTCGACGGCGCCCAGGCGGTGCTCAGCGGCGGCTATCACGGGGCCTGGGTGCCGGCCGCGGACGCGGCCCGCATGACGCTGAGCAACGAGGACCTCCAGCCCGCCGGGGCGTTCGTGGGCGCGGGAGTCCTGGTGGCCCTGCCGGCCGGCCGGTGCGGGATCGCGGAGACCGCGCGGGTGGCCCGCTACCTCGCGCTCGAATCGGCCGGGCAGTGCGGGCCGTGCTTCAACGGCCTGCCCCGCATCGCGGCCGCCCTGGACGAGGTGGCCAGCCCCCGGCCGGACCCGCGCGCGGTCACGGACATGATCCGCTGGGCGGGGCTGGTCGAGGGCCGGGGCGCCTGCCACCACCCGGACGGGACCACCCGGTTCGTCCGCAGCGCCCTGCATGTCTTCCGGGAGGAGATCCGGAATCACTCAGCCGGGCGGTGCGTGGACCCGGCCCGGGAGCCGTTCCTGCCGCTGCCCGCGGACACCGCGCTCGGCGCGGCGGACTGGAGCTGAGGTGAAGAAAGAACTGCGGGTCGACCCGACCGCCTGCTCTGGCCACGGGCTATGCGCGGAGCTGCTGCCCGAGCTGATCACGCTGGATGAGTGGGGTTACCCGATCGTCGCCCGCGGGCCGGTGCCGCGCTCGCTGGACCGGCATGTCCGCCGGGCCGTGACCGACTGCCCTACGCTGGCTCTCAGGCTGCTGCCCGCATCCTGAGAGCGAACTCAGAGGGAACGTAGAATTACTCCCTAGATACCGTGCGCATACTGGGACAATGATGAGTGACGCGCACCCCGCTGCCCCGGCCCAGGCCGCCCAGCCGGGCAGCACCGGCCAGGCGGCCCCGATCAGGCGGCTGGACGGCAGCCCGATCCGGGTGCTGGTGGTGGACGACGAGCCGAGTCTGGCTGAGTTGCTGGCCAGCGTGCTGCGTTACGAGGGCTGGGAGATCATGACCGCGGGCGACGGCGCGTCCGCGGTGCGGGCGGCGCGGGAGTTCCGGCCGGACGCCGTGGTCCTCGACATCATGCTGCCGGACTTCGACGGGCTGGAGGTGCTCCGCCGGGTGCGGCAGGAGTCCCCGCACGTGTGCGTGCTGTTCCTGACGGCCAAGGACGCGGTGGATGACCGGGTGGCCGGGATCACCGCCGGTGGTGATGACTACGTCACCAAGCCGTTCAGCCTCGAGGAGGTACTGGCCCGGCTGCGCGGCCTGCTGCGCCGGGCGGGCCTGTCCCGGGCCCGCGGCGAGACCCAGCTGGTGGTCGGCGACCTGACCATGGACGAGGACGCGCGGGAAGTACGCCGCGGTGACGAGCTGATCGACCTGACCGCGACCGAGTTCGAGCTGCTGCGGTTCCTGATGCGCAACCCGCGGCGGGTGCTCTCCAAGGCCCAGATCCTGGACCGGGTCTGGAACTACGACTTCGGCGGTCAGGCCCACGTCGTGGAGCTGTACATCAGCTACCTGCGCAAGAAGATCGACGCGAACCGTGAGCCGCTGATCCACACCGTCCGCGGTGTCGGGTACGTGCTCAAGCCCGCGGGCTGAGGATGTACCGGTGAGCGAGGCCGGCGACAGGGCTGGCCAGGAACCGGGCCGTGTCCTGACCGGCGGCGCGGAGGGCGGGCCCGGAAAGCGGCCGACCGCATTCCATCGGTGGCTGGGCCGCCGGACCCTGCGTGGCCGTCTGGTCGCCGGGCTGCTGGCCCTGCTGGCCGTGGCCTGTGCCGCCATCGGGCTGGCTACCTACGTCGGGCTGCGGCACGGCCTGATGAGCCAGCTCGACCAGCAGCTCGGCGCGGCCAGCAGCCGCTACAGCAACTGCCTCGAAGCCGCGCCGGACGCCGACCACAGCGCTGGCGGGAACGGCCGAGGCCAGGGCCCGCAGCCAGCGAGCGACAGCGACCACGACAACGACAACGTGCCGGGCGCCCCGCAGGGGTGCGGGGATCAGCAGGGCGGCCAGACGTTCAGCGCGGCCCTCGATGGCGGCAAGGTGTTCTATCCGACCGTGGCCAACGGCCGCTGCCGTCTGACCCACGCTGATCTGACTGCCCTCAAGACGCTCAGGGGGGCCACGCAGCCGAAGGCCGTCTCATTCTCCTCGCTTGGCCCATACCAGCTGATGGCTTCCCCGGCCAAGGACGGCACCACAGTGATCACCGGACTGCCGCTGGGCCCGGCGCAGAACATCCTCGAGGACGTGGAGGTAACCGAGGCTATCGTGTTCTCCGCGACGCTGATCCTGACCGGCCTGCTCGGGACGGGGTTCGTCCGGCTGTCGCTGCGCCCGCTGCGCCGGGTCGCGGCCACCGCCACCCGCGTCACCGAGCTCCCCCTGGCCAGCGGCGAGGTCACGCTGCCGGACCGGGTCCCGGACGCCAGCCCGCGGACCGAGGTCGGCCAGGTCGCCGTGGCGTTCAACCGGATGCTCGGCCACGTCGAGTCGGCCCTGGGCCGCCGGGCGGCCAGCGAAGCCCGGCTGCGCCGCTTCGCCGCCGACGCCAGCCACGAGCTGCGCACCCCGCTGGCCGCCATCCGCGGCTACGCCGAGCTGGCGCTACGGCACCCCGGCCCGGTGCCGGTAGACATCGAGCACGCCCTGCAGCGGGTCGGATCGGAATCCGAGCGGATGAGCGTGCTGGTCGACGAGCTGCTGCTGCTGGCCCAGCTCGACGCGGGCCGCCCGCTGGCCCAGGAGCCGGTGGACCTGACCCGGCTGGCCATCGACGCCACCAGCGACGCCCGGGTCGCCGCCAGCAGCCACCGCTGGGTCCTCGAGCTGCCCGGCGAGCCGGTCACCGTCCGCGGCGACGAGCACCGGCTGCACCAGGTGCTGGCCAACCTGATGAGCAACGCGGCCAAGCACACCCCCAAGGACACGGTCGTAACCGTGGCGCTGGCCGCCGGTGAGGCGCCCGGCACCGTCGAGCTGAGCGTGACCGACGACGGGCCCGGCATCCCTCCCGAGCTCCAGCCCACGCTGTTCGAGCGGTTCGTCCGCGGCGACTCGTCCCGGGCCCGGGGCGCCGGCGGGGCCGCCAGCACCGGCCTGGGCCTGGCCATCGTGGACGCCGTCACCACCGCGCACGGCGGCCGGGTGCGGCTGGAGAGCAAGCCCGGCCGGACCCGGTTCGTCATCACGCTGCCCCGGCTGGACGACTAAATCACGCGCAGTCCGGGCTCATAGCCGCGGCAGAGACCGGCTGCAGTCGCGATCCAGCCGTGGCCACCACTGTGGGAGCATGACATCCCCGCAACACCTCTGCGGCCCTGGCGACCCATGGGCCCCAGACGCCACAGCCACCCCACGGGTTGAGATCGTCGTGCCGGTCCGGAACGAGGAGCACGATCTCGCGCCGAGCATCCGGCGCCTCATCACCTACCTGCGCACGCGCTTCCCGTTCTGCGCCCAGGTGACCATCGCCGACAACGGCAGTACCGACGGGACCTGGCCGGTCGCCGTGGACCTGGAGCGGGCGTTCAGCGAGGTGCGGGCCGTCCGGCAGGCCCAGCCCGGCCGGGGCCGGGCGCTGCGGGCCCGGTGGTCGGCCAGCCGCGCCGAGGTCGTCGCCTACATGGATGTCGAACTTGTCGACGGACCTGAACGCGCTGCTGCCGCTCGTGGCGCCGTTGCTGTCCGGGCACAGTGACGTGGCCATCGGGACCCGGCTCGCCCGGGGCGCCCGGGTGGTCCGCAGCCCGCGCCGTGAGGCGATCTCACGCTGCTACAACCTGCTGCTGCGGGCCACACTGGGCGTGCGCTTCTCCGATGCGCAGTGCGGCTTCAAGGCGATCAGGAGCGATCGGGCCCAGGCCCTGCTGCCGCTGACCCGGGACACCGGCTGGTTCTTCGACACCGAACTGCTGGTCCTGGCCCAGCGCGCCGGGCTGCGTATCCACGAGGTGCCGGTGGACTGGATCGACAACACCGATTCCCGGGTGGACGTGCTCGCGACCGCGCTCGGCGACCTGCGCGGGATCGTCCGGGTCGGCTGGGGTCTGAGCCGTGGCAGCATCCGGGTGCCGGTGCTGCGCAGCCCGTCACTGGTACCGACCGGGGCCCCGGAACTCCCCCGCCAGCTGGCCCGGTTCGTGCTCATCGGGGTGGCGAGCACGCTCGCCTACCTGCTGCTGTACCTCGCGCTGCGCGGGATCATGCCCGCCCAGGCGGCGAACGCGCTGAGCCTGCTGGCCACCGCCCTCGGCAACACCTGGCTGAACCGGCGCTACACGTTCGGCATCCGGGGCACCCCCGGGGCGGCCCGGCACCAGGCCCGCGGGCTCCTGGCCTTCGGGGCGGGCTTGCTGCTGACCTCGGGGGCGCTGGCCGGGCTGCACCTGGCCGGCGCCCGTCCGGGCCGCGCCGCCGAGGTCACCGTGCTGCTGATCGCCAACCTGGTGGCCACCGCCCTGCGCTTCTGCCTCTACCGCTCCTGGGTGTTCCGCCACCCGCGACTGACCCAGGCCGCGCTGATTCACCCGGAAGGAACCGACCGATGAGCGCCCTCACCACCGGCCCGCGCCAGGCCGCTGAGGCCGGCCACTCCCGCCCGGGCCGGCTCCCCGGCTGCTGCGCGGCCCCGCGGCCGATCCGCGCTGGGCCCGCCCGGCCCTGCTTGCGGTGCTGGCGCTGACCGCCGTGCTGTACGCGGCCGGGCTGAGCCGCAACGGCTGGGCAAACGACTTCTACTCGGCCGCCGTGCAGGCCGGCACCGCGAGCTGGAAAGCGTTCTTCTTCGGCTCCTTCGACGCGTCGGGCTTCATCACCGTGGACAAGACCCCGGCCTCGCTGTGGGTCATGGAACTGTCCGCCCGGATGTTCGGCCTGAACTACTGGAGCATGCTGCTGCCCCAGGCCGCCGAGGGCGTCGCGTCGGTGGCGGTGCTGTACGCCGCGGTCCGGCGCTGGTCCGGGCCTGCGGCCGGGCTCATCGCCGCCGCGGTGCTGGCCATCACCCCGGTGGCCACGCTGATGTTCCGGTTCAACAACCCGGACGCACTGCTGGTGCTGCTGATGACCGTGGCCGCGTATGCGATGGTCCGGGCCGTCGAGTCCGGCCGGACCCGGTGGATCGTGCTCGCCGGCGCGCTGCTCGGGTTCGGCTTCCTGACCAAGATGCTCCAGGCGTTCCTGGTGCTCCCCGCGTTCGCCCTGGTCTACCTGGTGGCCGGGCCGCCGAGGCTGGGCCGGCGCATCTGGCAGGTGCTGGCCGGCGGGGCGGCCCTCCTCGCCGCGGCGGGCTGGTGGGTGGCGATCGTGCAGTTCACCCCGGCCGCGGACCGGCCGTACGTCGGCGGCTCGACGAACAACAGCCTGCTGCAGCTGGCCCTGGGCTACAACGGGCTGGGCCGGCTGACCGGCAACGAGACCGGCTCGGTGGGCCTTCACCGCGGCGGCGGGCCCGGCGGAGGCGGCGCGTTCGGTGGCTCCGCCGGCCTGACCCGGCTGTTCGCTAGCGACATGGGCAGCCAGATCAGCTGGCTGCTGCCCGCCACGCTGATCGCGCTGGCCGCCCTGGTGTGGCTGTCCTGGCGGCGGCAGCGGACCGACCGGGTCCGGGCCGCGGCGCTGCTGTGGGGCGGCTGGCTGATCGTCACCGGGCTGGTGTTCAGCTACATGAGCGGCATCATCCACCCGTATTACACGGTCGCGCTGGCCCCCGCGATCGGTGCGCTGGCCGGCGTCGGCGCGGTCACCCTGTGGCGGGCCCGGCGCAGCATGGTCGCCGGGCGGCCGCTCGCCGCCCGCGCCGTGCTGGCCGGGGCCCTGGTCGTGACGGCGGGCTGGGCCTATGTGCTGCTCGGCCGCTCGTCCGGCTGGCTACCCTGGCTGCGGCCCCTGATCCTGGTCTGCGGACTGGCCGCGGCCGTGGTGCTGATCGCCGAGCGGTGGCTCCCTGGCCGGGCCGCGCTGCTGTCGGTGGCGCCGCTGGCGCTGGTGGCCAGCCTGGCCGGGCCGCTCGCCTACAGCCTCGACACGGCGGCCACCTCGCACACCGGCGCGCTGCCCAGCGCCGGCCCGTCCATCGTCTCCGTCGGTGGCCCCGGTGGAGCGTTCGGCGGTCGTCCGGCCGGCACCACGCAGGGTGGCCCGGCGTCGGCCGGCGCGGCCGCGGGCGGCGCGGGCCAGCCCGGGGCCGGGGCTCCCGGTTCCTCCGGGGTTCCGGGCGGGACGTCCGGCCGGCCGCCGGGGAGCACGGCCGGGCGTGCCCCGGGCAGCACCTCCGGGCCGCCGGGGCAGTTCCCCGGCGGCCGGGGCGGAGGCATCGGTGGCGGCCTGGGCGGGAGCACCCAGGTCTCCAGCGGCGTCACGAAGCTGCTGACCAGCGGCGTCTCCGGCTATCGCTGGGCCGCGGCCACGGTGGGTGCGGAGAGCGCGGCCCCGTTCCAGCTGGCCAGCGGCGAGCCGATCATGGCCATCGGCGGGTTCAACGGCACCGACCAGACGCCCACCCTGGCCCAGTTCAAGCAGATGGTCGCCGCGCACGAGGTGCACTACTTCATCGGCGCGAACGGCCACACGTTCGGCGGCGGCTCCGGAGCCGCGACCCAGATCACCTCCTGGGTGGGATCGCACTTCACCAAGCAGAGCGTTGGCGGTGTCACCGTCTACGACCTCGCCCACCCCACGAGTTCGTAGTCCCAGCCCCGCCCGCCGCATGGGTGGCCCGGCCACCCTCTTCATGATCACGGTCAATATGGGGCGTGATGTGGCTGAACTTGACCGTGATCATGGAAACCACGGGCGGCCCGGGCGTAGGCGGCGGGGGTGATGCCGTAGCAACGGCGAAACCAGCGGGTCAGGTGAGCCTGGTCAGCGAACCCCGCGTCCGCCGCGGCCTGACCGGCCGGCGTGCCCTGGGCCAGCGCCTGCCGGGCCGCACGCAGCCGCAGCTGGCGCTGGTACTCGCCGGGCGCCAGCCCGGCCACGGACTGGAAGGCCCGGTACGCCGCGTAGCGGCTGCATCCCGCGGCGGCGGCCAGGTCATCGCCGGACACCGGGGCGGCGTGGTTTCCGTCCAGCAAGTCTCGGACCCGCCGGGCGATGCGCAGGGTATCGGCCGCACTGACCCGGCCCGGGCCCGATGGCCACCCTGTCGCTGCCCGGGCCGCCCGGCCCAGCGCTACCGTGAGCCGTTCACCGCGTTCCAGCGGGGTGGCGGCCCCGGTCAGCGAGTGGTGCAGCCGCCGCAGCGCCGCGGCCAGCCCGGGGTCCGACAGGACCGGGGCAGGGAACAGCGGCCTCCCGGACAGGCGGCCGCCGATGTCCGCCAGCACCTCCGCCACCAGTCCCGGGCCGACGTGGATCATCCGGTAACTGAACCCCTGGCCGGTGGTGGGGCGGCCGTCGTGCGGATCGTCGGGGTTGAAGGCCATGACCATCCCAGCCGCGCTGGTGTGCGCGGCCCCCCGGCAGGTGAAGGACTGCGCGCCGGACTCCGTGACGCCGAAGGAGTAGGTGTCGTGACTGTGGCGGGGGTACACGTGCTCCCGGAAGTGAGCATGCATGGCTTCCAGCGGCTCATCCGCCGACCGCCAGTACCTCGACCAGTCCCCGCTCACCCCCCCAGTATCCCGCCCCCCCGACCATCCCGAGCCTTCATGATCACGGTCAAGATCGGCCACATAGCGCCCCAAACTGACCGTGATCATGAAGGCGTGGCCGGGCAGTCGGGGGAACAGCGGCGGACCGGGCCGGGCCAGCCCCGCTGGACCAGGACGGCGGCGATATCAGCGGCCACGCCGCAGCGCTGGCCGGTCACGTCGGACCAGCCATAGCGGAGGGTCTGTATCCCCAGGCGGGCCAGCGAGTTGTCCCGGCGATTGTCGCGCGAGCGCTCGCCCACCGGGTGCGCGGCGATTCCGTCGAGTTCCACGGCGAGGAGGTAATCCTGGTACAGGTTGTCCAGGTAGCGGCGCTGCCCGCGGAGGATCACCGGTGCCTGGCGCCGAGCGGTGGGCAGCCCGTGCGGGCGCTCGACTCCGTGCACATAGCGGTACTCCAACGGAGACAGCGCACCGTCCGCGACGGCGGCGAGTGCGGCTTCCAACTCGGCCCGGTACCGCACCTTCTTCCGGAGCTCCAGTGCACTGCGGATCATGCCGCTGGTGCAGAGCCGGCCGCCGCACGCCTGGCTGAGCCAGTGGTACGCCTCATCGAACGTGGTCGCGCACTGGGTCAGGTCGAGCACCGTCTCCTCGATCCGGGTGCGCGGGGGCAGAAGGACTGGGTGACGGGCTCGCCCGATCCGCTCCGACCGGTGCACGATCAGCGGCGGCACGCCCCAGCCTGGCGTCCCCCCGGCGTCCCGGACGAGCCCGGCCGGGGAGACGGCCCTGAACCTGCGGCGCACCTGGCGCTCTCCCGGAACGGTCACATGGATGGCGGGAACCACGCGACGGCCGAACCGGTAGAGCTCGGCCGCGGTGTGATGGCTGATGACCGCACCCGGCCCCGCAGCGAGCAGCGCCGCCCAGATCTGGGCGGGACGAGGCGGTTCGCCGCTGAAGGTCGTGTAGACCCCGACGGCAAGTTGCTGCCACCGGCCGTTACGAAGCCGCACCCGGATGGCGTCCTGGCTCAGGCCGGACTCCAAGGCCTGCCGGCGAGATATCACGCCGTGCTGGAGGTCGAGTAACTCAGCGGAAAGGCCGGTGCGCTGGTTGGTCATGACTCAAGCGTGGACGGCTCGCGACGGCCCGGCGACCGGGCCGCGATGCTGTGGACAGCCGGGCCGATCGGATCCGGCTGTGCATATCCCTGCCCCGTTTGTCGGTCCTCCCGGGTATGGCGGCTCCCAGGATCACGGTCACGGAAGGCGCTATGTGGCAGTTCTTGCCCGGGGATCATGGGCACGGGCGCACTGGCGTTCAAGACTGGGCGGGGCCGGTGGGCGAAGGTGGGGAGATGCGCTTTGATACCAAGATCGCAATTGTGGTGCGCGGGGACCTGGCGGCCTGGCAGCGGCTGAACGTGACGGCGTTCCTGGCCAGCGCGGTGGCGGCCGGTTGCGAGGAGACCATCGGAAAGCCCTACGAGGACGGCTCGGGAAACCGCTACCTGGAGATGTTCCGCCAGCCGGTGCTGGTCTACGTGGCGGACGGGCCGGGCCTGGGCACGGTTCGCGGACGGGCGGTCGCCCGGGAGATGCCTATCGCGATCTACACCGAGGACATGTTCGCGACCAGCCACGACGAGGCCAACCGGGCCGTGGTCCAGGCCGTGGCCGCGGAGGACCTGCACCTGGCCGGGGTCGCGGTGTACGGGCCGCGGAACGCGGTGGACAAGGTCTGCAAGGGCCTGGCGTTGCACTCCTGATCGGCTCCGGCGCGGGTCGCTCAGCGGCACCTGGGGCATTCATAGCGGGCTCAGAAGGTCCGCCGGCGCTGGGCAGAGCGCGCGGCGGGATCGTCGTTGTCATGAACCGCCAGCGCCGCTGCCGGAGAAACGCTACGGAGGTCCGGTGACTGGCCTGGTCTGGCTCAACATCCCCCTGCTAGTCCTGGCCTTCCTGGTCATCGTCGGCATCCCGATGCGGCTGACCTCCAAGCGTCCCGGGCGCCACCCCGGCTCCTCCGGGGCCCGGGCGCATTTCCGGGCCCGGGAACGGCGCGGCCGGATCAGCACGGAGGCGGCGCGGAGGTCTGCGCCGGGACTGGCTTCCGCCCGCGAGCACGCCACGGCTGCAGCGGCCATACCGGGACGCAGGCACTCCGGGCCGGAACAGGACCGCCGCGTCGTCCACTAGGCGCGGCGATCCGCCCGCTCGGCCTGAACGGCGCCCGGATGAACGTCCGCCCGACCGGGTCGCGTGACCGAGGCCGGCCTGAGCCCTGCCCGCCGGGCTGCGCCGCCTGGCCGGTGCCCGCCTGCCCGGCTGGTTCAGCCGGATCCGGCTACGGCCCGGGAGCCGGCCGGAGGCTGGCCCGCGAGATCCAGCAGGTCGTCCAGCACGGCACCGAACGACCGCGCGGCGAGGGTCAGATGGCCCTCGCCGCGGGTCAGGTGGGCCCGTGCTCGAGGGATGCGCGCGGCGAGCCAGGCTCCGTGACCGAACGGGACCATCCGGTCCTCGTCCCCCTGCCAGACAGCGACCGGGACCGCGCCGGCCTGCTCCACCGGGAAACCCCAGTCGCTGACGAACGCGATGTCGTCGTCCCGCCAGCCGGCGATGCCGGCCCGCAGCGCGGCCCGGAACGACTCGGCCAGGTAGTCCGCGAACTCCGCGGTGACCACGGCCCGGTCCGCGGCGGAGACCAGCCCGCCGAGTTCCTCCGCCACCTGCTGGCTGGTGACCTGCCCGAGTCCGGCCGAAGCCTCCTCGAGGAATGCGGTGAGCGCCGCCTCGCCCTGCCCGGCCGCCGTGAACTCGGTGACGTTCTCCGGGCCCATCCCGGCCATCCAGTCCAGCCCGCCCGCCTGGCGCGGCGCCACGCCGGCCAGCGAGGCCGCGGCCAGGCACCGGTCCGGCAGCAGCGCCGCACAGGCCAGCGCGTGCGGGCCGCCGCCGGACCAGCCGACGGTGACGAACTGGCGGGCCCCCAGCCCGTCGAGCACCGCCGTGACGTCCGCCGCCGCGTCCGCGATCCGGCGGCCCGGCTGCCCGGTGGACCCGCCGTAGCCGGGGCGGGCGTACAGCACGGTGCGTAGCCCCCGCGCTGCCGCCGCGGCGGACATGGCCGGGGACGTCACCAGGCCACCGGGGGTGCCGTTGTGGAACAGCAGGGGCAGCCCGTCCTCCGGGCTGGCGACGAGGACGTCGAGCCGCCGGCCGTCCGGAGCGGCCAGGACACGGGTTCCGCGCGGCTCGTTCGGCATGCGGGCCAGCCTAATCCGGAGGTCAGGGCAGGCTGTCCACCCGTATGGCCTGAACCTGAGCCGAATTGGTGTTGGCGACGAGCAGGGTGCCGCTGCTCAGCGCGAATTGCCGGGGCTGCAAACCGGACGGGACGTAGCCGAGCAAGGCCGGCTTACGGGCCAGCGCTTTGCTCACACTGACCACCGCGAGGTTAGGCATAGACCCCGGCTGGGGCGCCTTGTTGGAGTCGGCGACCACGATGCGGGTTCCGTGGCTGACGACGGCCAGCCCCAGTGGTGACTGGCCCACGGCGACGCGGGCGAAGAGTGCGTGCCCGGGATCGCTCGCCAGCTTGGCGGTCGAGAACCCGAGCAGGGCGTTGGAGCCAGCCGCGGTCACCCACAGGTTGCGGCCGCTGGCCGAGAAGGCGATCCGGTTGGGCTTGCACCCGGCTGGCACCTTCTTGACCACACTGGAGACGCCAGGATGGTGCTCCGCCCGGGGCACATCGATGACGCTGAGCACCCCGGCCCCGGCCCCGGACGCGGAGGCCAAGCTGGCCACGTAGGCGTGCTGGCCGTCGGGGGGTATCGCGATCCCGATCGGCTGGGGGCCCACCGGGATGAGGCCCACGACATCGCCGGACCCGAAGCCAGAGGAGAGCGCGCGCTGCAGGTCGAACACCCCAACGCTGGCACTGTTCTGGAATGTGACGAAGGCGAAGTGCCCGTTGGGGGTGATGGCCACGTCCTCCGCGTGCGCCTGGCCCGGGCTGACCAGCGACCCCAGCGCTCTGGCCCCGGCCCCCTGCTCGAGGTCGCTGACCCGGAACACGGTGATCCCGCTGCCGCCGGTGACTACCAGGAAGTGCCCGTCCGGGGTCAGCGCCTCCCCCTGGGCTTGGTCCAGCGGGGCGCTGTCCCACATCCCGACCGGGACGGACTTCTGGGTGTTCATCACGGTGAGGCCGGTGCCCGCGCCGGACACGAACGCGAAGCCGGGGGTGACCGCCACGTCGAACGGGTGCCCGCGGGTGGGGGCCATGTGACTCGTGACGTGGCTGAGCTGCGACGATCGGGCCGCCTGGGTTATACAGCCGGGCGCGGTCAGCGGCGGCAGCGCCTGGGACGACCCGACGGGCTTGTCGCCCGACGAGAAGGGCTTCGCCACGAAGACCACGACCGCCACGAGGATCACGACGGCGGCCACCCCGACGAGCGCCCACAGGCCCCGGCGCCGGCGGGCCGGGGCGGGCGGCGGTGGCGGAGTCCGCCGGCTGAAGCCGGGCGTCGGCCCAGGCGGCGGGGCGGGGTAACCCGAGCCGACGGGTGGAACATCCTGGGTCGCGTCGGCCGGCACCGGGGGTCCGGCCGCGGCGGCCGCGTGAGGGTCCGCCTCCCCGGGCCCGGGGTCCCGGTACAGGGATTCCCACGGCGCGGGCTCACCCGGCGGGGTCTCATGCCGGGGGGTCTCATCCGGGGGCGACTCGGCGGAGACGGGCCCGGCTAGCTGGGTGGCGGGACCGGTCTCAGCCGGGACGTCAGCGGGAGGCTGGCCGGCCGCGGGTCCTGGCTCGGCGCCCGGCCCGGACCCGGCGGAGGTGCCGCCCGCAGCGGCCCGCCCCGGATCCGCGGGTAGTCCGGGGACGACCCGCGTGGCCTCGCGGGGCGGCGGGTCCGGGAAAGCGGCATCATGTCCCGGGTCCGTCCCGGAGGAGTCGAGCCCGCAGGCGTGGCGCAGCGCGAGCGCAAACTCCGGGCAGGTGGCGTACCGGTCCGTGGGGATCTTGGCCAGGGCCTTCGCGATCACCTCGTCGAGGGCCGCGGGCAGGTCGGGGCGGCGGCTGGTGATCTCGGGCGGCGTGGCAGAGATCTGGGCCCACATGACCGCGACCGACTCATCCCTGACGAACGGCGGCTGGCCGGTGAGCATGGTGAACGCGGAACAGGCCAGCGCGTACTCGTCCGTGCGCCCGTCCACCGCCCGGGCCTCGATCTGCTCGGGCGCGATGTAGTCCAGGGTGCCCAGGAACTGGCCGGTGGAGGTCAGCGCACTGACCGACAGGGCCCTCTTGCTCAGGCCGAAGTCGCAGAGGTACGCGTGGCCGGGATAGTCTCCCCCGCCCGCGGCATCGAGCAGGATGTTGCCCGGCTTGACGTCCCGGTGCACCAGGCCGTGCGAATGAGCCGCTTCCAGGGCCGCGGCGACCTGGGTGATGATGTGGCAGGCCCGGGCGACGGACAGCGGCCCCCCGCTTTCGACGAGCGCCTGCACGTTCGGTCCCTGCACGAAGCGCATCGCGATGAACAGCACCCCGTTGGCCTCGCCCGCTTCGAAGATCGGGATGATGTTGGGGTGGTCCACGGCGGCCGCCGTGCGTGATTCCCGGATGAACCGCTGCCGGAACGCCTCGTCCCGGGCCAGTTCGGGCGACAAGACCTTGATCGCGACCGGGCGATCGAGACGGCTGTCCCAGGCGCGGTAGACCACGGCCATGCCGCCCCGGCCGATCTGCTCATCGAGCCGGTACCCGGCCAGGCGGGATCCTACGCCGAACCCGCCAAACGCCGGGGTCTCGTCAGCCACCGCGGCCCCCTGCCCACGCGTGCCGAAGCCAGTTCTCTGTCATTTCTCTGGCCACACTGATTACCCGGGGTACTTTACTTTCCCTTGGTCCATGGTTCCCGCTCATCCGCCCAGCCGAACGGCGGCGGACGGTTTGATAGAGATTCGTTGCCTGGCGGCCAGGCCAGCCCGGGGCGGCCCGGTGGTGCGCCCGTTAAGGCCGGGACGGGCATCGTTAAATCTGCGTTAACGGAGTTCACCCCCCTTCAGCGCCCTGGGGACAGCAAGTAGCGTTCGCAGCGTGCTCATCTCCCCTCATGAGCAGGAGCGACTGCTGCTGCACGTGGCCGCCGGGCTGGCCCGCGAGCGCCGCGGGCGCGGGCTGCGGCTGAACTATCCCGAGGCGACCGCGGTCATCGCGGCATACGTGCTGGAGGGGGCGCGGGACGGGCGCAGTGTCGCGGACCTGATGGAGGCGGGACGTCACGTCCTGAGCGCGGACGACGTCATGGACGGATCCCGGAGATGCTGGATTCTGTCCAGGTCGAGGCGACCTTCCCGGACGGCACGAAACTGGTCACCGTGCACCGGCCCATCCCGTGATCCCGGGCGAGATCGTCCCGGGCGAGGTGCCGGTCCCGCTCAACCCGGGCCGCGGCCGGGCCACCCTCACCGTCACCAACACCCGGGACCGGCCGGTCCAGGTCGGGTCGCACTATCACTTCGCGGCCGCGAACCCGGCCCTGGAGTTTGACCGGGAGGCGGCGTGGGGCCGCCGCCTGGACGTGCCCGCCGGGACCGCGATCCGCTTCGAGCCCGGCGTGACCCGCGAGGTGTCGCTGGTCCCGCTGGGCGGCCGCCGGATCGTGCCCGGGCTGCGCCCGGAGCAGGCGCCCGCTGGACCATGCTGGTCCCGGATCCCCGGACGCACCTGAGGTCAGCGACTGGGTCCGGGCCGCGGTCGGTCGCGGGTGGTGGCATGAGCAGCCCCGTCCTGGCGAGCAGGCTGGCAGCCCGGGCGGCGGTGGCCACCCGGGCGGACGCCGCCGGGCGGACCCGGGTCACGGTGCTGCGCTCGGACGGGCCGCTCGCGCTGCGCGAGACCCCGCTCGGTGTGTACCTGGTCGGGACGGCCGCCGGGCCGCTCGGCGGGGACGACCTGGCGCTCGACATCGACGTGGGACCCGGCTCACGCCTGGTGCTCCGCTCAGCGGCAGGGGTGCTCTTGCTGCCGGGGCCGCACGGTGGCCCGTCCGCGCTGCGGATCAGCGCCCGGATCGGCCCGGGCGGCCGCCTGGACTACGCCCCGCAACCCACGGTGGCGGCGGCCGGCTGTGACCACCGGGCCGGCGCGCAGATCGACCTGGCCGCCGGGGCCGCCCTGCGCTGGCGGGAGGAACTCGTGCTCGGCCGCCACGGGGAGACATCCGGGCGGTGCGTGAGCCGGCTGGACATCAGCCTGGCCGGGGCGCCGGCCTACCGGGGTGAGATCACCGTCGGCGCGCCGCAGACTGACCGCAGCAGTGCGGTCCTGGACGGGGCGGGCGCGGTGGGATCCGTGCTGCTCGTGGACGCCTCACGGCCGCGACCGCCGGCCACGGTCCACCACGGCCTGGCCGTGCTGCCGCTGGCCCGCCCGGGCGCCGCGGTGACGGCTACCGCCCGGGACGCCGTGATCCTGGCCCGCAGGCTCGACCTGGGCGAGGAACACGCCGGCTATTAAGCGAGCCTGCCGCTCCGGAATAATCGTTATGTAATAGTAACGAGTATCCGTGCAACCTTTTCGCCGGGTATCTGGGCACGAAAAGTCGGTCATGGCCTTTCCCGCCTAACGGCAGTACCGTTTCTGGGGGGAATTGGCTGGCGTCCCGGCCAGAAACGGGACGGGGGAAACCGTGGAGGTGCCCATGAAACGGACTGGCTGGCGTGCGCGGTGGGCCACGATAGCGGCGGCGAGTTTAGCGGCAGCAGCAGTATGCGGGCCGGTGGCCGCCGCGGGGGCCGCCCCGGCCACGGGGCCGCGGGTCAAGATGATCGTGGCGCAGAAGAACATCACCGTCGGCAGGTACGGCAAGCAGGTGTACCTGGATCCTGGCATCTGGGTAGCCTCGCTCGGTTCGCCGCTCGAGCTCGACGTGCAGCGGCCGGACTACTCGACGCCGCTGTCCCTCACCCAGGTCATCCATCTGCCCGGCGGCGGCACCCAGCGGATCCCCTGGCCGGCCAGTCTCCTGGCCAAGGTTCCGACCGGCCTGCCGGACTTCGTCCGCATGACCGTCGCGAATTCCCGCGGCAAGGTGGTGGCGTCGAGCCGCCTGCAGTTCTGCCCGAACGATTACAACCCGGAACGGGCTTCCCCCAACAGCCCGCCCACCTCCCCGTACCCGCAGCAGTGCGTGGGCGATCCGTTCCCGAAGTCGCTGATCTGGGGTGTGGCCAAGGGCTGGGCCGTCGACCCGGCCGCGCAGGGCGGCCAGGGCATGAAGCTGGCGCTCGGGCGGTACACGGTCACCGAGACCATCATGCCCACCTACGCGCAACTGCTGAACATCTCACCCGCTGATGCCTCGGCGAGCGTCAAGGTGAAGGTGGTGAAGTCATCGGGGTGCTGCGGGCAGGCCGTGAGGGCCGCGAGGGCCGCGCATCGCCCGCAGAGCCGCCCGCTGCGGTCCGCGCCGGACGTCGCCACTGTGGCGAACCCGCCGGCCAGCACGCTGCCGGATCTGGTCCCTCTCCCATCCTGGGGCATCTCGGTCGCCCATATCAAGAAGACGAAGACGCAACCGGCGTCCGACCAGCTCGACTTCGGCGCCACCGTATGGGTGGGGAACGCCCCGCTGGATGTCCAGGGCTTCCGGTCCCACGGCTCACCGATCATGAAGGCCTATCAGTATTTCTGGCAGAACGGGCATATCATCGGCCGGCTTCGCGCCGGGACTATGGGATTCGACTCGAAGAAGGGCCATAATCACTGGCACTTCGAGCAGTTCGCCCAGTACCAGCTGCTCAATTCCGCTCGGCAGCCCGCCGTGCGGAGCCACAAGGTGGGCTTCTGCATCGCTCCGACCGACCCGGTCGACCTGCTGGAGCCCAACGCGGTATGGCAGCCGTCCTACCTCGGATTTCAGTGCGGCTCCACGACCGCCCTGTGGGTGCAGGAAATGATGCCGGTTGGCTGGGGCGATACCTACTTCCAGTCGGTCGCCGGGCAGTCGTTCAACATCACCCACCTGCCGAACGGCACCTACTACATCCAGGTGGCCGCCAACCCGCTCAAGGTCCTGCATGAGAGCGACACCAGCAACAACGTCTCCCTCCGCCAGGTCATCCTCAGCGGGAAACCCGGTCACCGGACAGTACGGGTCCCCGCCGTGAACGGCATCGACCCCGAGGGCTGACACCGCAGCACCGGTCACGGGACCTCGTGAGAGGGCGCACCCGGGCCGGCCAGGTCACCTGGGCCTGCCCGGGCCTGGCCAGTTCCGCGGTGAGCGCGGGCCAGGCGTCCGGGTCGTGCCCGGGGACCAGCCGGTAGCCGCGCTCCGCGGCGATCCGCTTGAGCTTGCGGATCTGGGCCACGCTCTGCTCCGGCGAGGCCCCGATTCGCCCGCCGACGGCGACCTCCCGCTCGATGTTCTCGGTCAGGTCGGCCGCGTCGAAGGCGAAGACGAACCCCCCGCCGCCGGCTGAGCGGTCTATCCGGACCACGAAGCTCTGGTGGCCGGGAGTGTGCCCGGCGGTGAGCACGGCGGTCACACCGGGCGCGATCTCCGCGTCACCCTCGGCGGCCCGCCAGTCGATCCGCGGATCGTCGAAGTCCACCCGGAAGATGCCGTTCTGTTCGGGCCCGGGCGGGCTGGACATGCCGTAGTCCAGCTCGGCCCGCTGGATGTGCACGGGCACCCGGCCGGCGAAGTGCTTGAGCCCCCCGGCGTGGTCGTAGTGCAGGTGGCTGACGGCGACCGCGTGGATGCCGGCCAGGTCCACGCCGGCTGCGGCCAGCGCTTCGGGCAGCGGCTCTCCCGGGCCCGGCAGCACCGGCTGGACTAGCGGATCCCCGTGGAACCTGGCGCGCAGCGCCGGGTCGGTGATCAGCGCGGCGTTGAAGCCGGTGTCCAGCAGCAGCCACCCGCCGTCGCACAGGAGCAGCACCCCGGGCACCGGCTCGCGCAGCAGCTGCTGATCAGACGCGCCCTCCACGGACACGGACCGCGGCAGGTCCTCCCAGCCCAGCGTGAGCGGCACGATGCGGCGGATCCCAGCACTCACGGTTTCTCCTTCCCCTCACCCTGGCTGAATTCTGGCCCCCGCGGCGGCGGCACCGTGCGCCGGGGCCTGGCCTCGGCAGGGAGGGGAGACGCGCCGGAGGCGTGCTCCCGCGGGGCATGGATCAGCCCCGGCAACGCCGTCGTCGCCGGGGCCGTTCCGGTCAGCTGGTCAGTTGGCTCTCAGCCAGGTGACCTTGAAGCTGTTACCCCCGCTGAGGGAGGAGACCGAGTCCTTGGCCCGGCCGGCGCTGTCCACCATGGTGATCTGCGTCGGGCTGAAGGTCCCGATCGCCGAGCCGTTCACCGTGGCGCTGCTGAAGGTAACCGGGCTGAAGTGGGCCAGGGGCAGGATGCCGCCGCTGGCCGTGCAGCACGGTGCTTCCGCGATTACCTCGGCGGAGGAGTTGGCCGCGCCCGAGAGCGACTTGTTAACCGTGTGGCTCCACCCCTTCGTGGTGTCCCTGAGAACCAGCGTGTAGCTGCTCCCACCGTTGAAGGTGACCGACCCGAAGAACTTGTCCCCGGGGCTCACCGGGTTACTGAAGTTGACCGGGTAGGCCGGGTACATCTCGTACCACGAGTAGTACTGGGGCGTGCTGCCGGAGCAGTCCACCTCACTGCCGGTCTGCTCGACGGTGGTGCTGTTGTACCCGTCGAGGCCGACCCAGAAGCTGGAATACTTCGCCGAGCCGCTGCACGTGCCGGTCGGCTCGGTCCAGGTCGCGGACACGCTCTTGTAGGTGCCGCTGGCCGCCGCGTACCCGGACCAGTTGGTGCTCGAAGCCGCGTTCGCCGGGCCGCCGTGCGCGACTCTGGGCCTGGTGCCGTGGCCGGCCGGGCGGACGAGGTGCGCGGCGGGCCTGATCATGTGAGTGGCTGCGTGCTGTGCGGCTGGTGCTGCGGAGGCCGTCCCGGCCGCCGCCACCGACCCGAGCACGATTCCCAGGCCAGCGAGCGGGATGCACCATCTCCGTAACATGTAGCTCCTCCTGCGGATAGCTGGGGCGGGGATGCTGGGCGGGCCATGTCGTGGCCTGGACTCAGCACCCTGCTGGGGTTGCCGTGAAAATACGATGCACGACAGTAAACAAGAAACCATTGAATGGTAAAGCTCTGGTATTTAGCCGGTCATCCGATGGGCAAACCGGAGCGCCCGAGGGGGTCCGCACGCAGGTCGCCGAGGTCCACGACACGGTCGCAGCGCTGCGCGACTTCCGGGTCGTGAGTGGCCAGGACCAGGGATTTCCCGGCATCCGCCAGGCCCAGCATCCGGCTGAGGACCAGCTCCCGTGAGGCGCTGTCCTGCTCCGCGGTGGGCTCATCGGCGATGAGCACCGCGGGCCCGGTGGCCAGGGCCCGCGCGACCGCCACCCGCTGCTGCTGGCCGCCGGACAGCTCGTCCGCCAGCTGCCCGGCGTGCTCGGCCAGGCCCAGGGAGGCCAGCGCCTCCCGGGCCGCCACCTCGGCCTCAGCCGGCGGCATGCCCGTGGCGAACAGCGCGATCTCGATGTTCTCCGTGGCGGTGAGCAGCGACACCAGCCCGTGGCCCTGGAGCACGGTCGCCACGCCCGGCGGCACCTGGCCCGGGACGACCGGGGCCCCGTCCAGGAGCACCTGGCCCGCCGCGGGCGCGGCCAGGCCGGCCAGCAGCGCGAGCAGGCTCGTCTTGCCCGAGCCGGAGGGCCCGATCACGGCCACCCGCTCCCCCGGGCCGACAGTGAGGGTGAAGCCATCCAGCAGCAGCCGGCCGCCGATCACGTAGCGCAGCTCCCGGGCCTCGAGGATGCTCACCGGCCCGCCCCCGGGCCGGGAAGGCCCGCCTGGTCACCGGGGTCCTCCGGGCCGGGGGGATCCACCCGGTGCAGGAACACGCCGTGCTCGTGCCGCTCCGCCCGGGCCAGCGACCCGGGCGGGAAAAGGTCAGAGAGCTCAGCCGGCAGCTGCAGCGTCCCGTCCCGGCCCACCACCACGTACTCCTGCCCGTCCAGGCCCTCGGCGCCAACCCGGCCGTCCCGGATCGTGATGGTGCGGCCGAGCGCGGCCGCCACGGCCGGGTCGTGGGTTACCGCGACCACCGTCGTGCCCAGGCTGGTGTTGGCGTCCCGGATCAGCTCGATCACCGAGCCGGCTGACACCGGGTCGAGCTGGGTGGTCGGCTCGTCGGCGAGCAGCAGGCCGGGCTCGTTGGCCAGCGCGACTGCGAGGGCCAGCCGCTGCTGCTCGCCCCCGGACAGCCGGCCTGCCCGGCGTCGCGCCGCGCCGGCCAGGCCGACCCGGTCCAGCAGTTCGGCGGCCCGCCTGCGGCGGGCCGCCGCGCTCCGCCGGGCCGGCGCCTGGGCGAACATCAGGTTGCCCAGGGCGCTCTGGTAGGGCAGCAGGTTGCGGCCCGGGTTCTGCAGCAGCAGGCCCACTTCGCTCAGCCGGAACCGGGCCAGCGCACCGGGCCCGAGCTCGGTGAGCCGCCGTCCGTTGATCTCGACCCGGCCCGCGGTCGGCCGCAGCAGCCCGGCCAGGTGCCAGAGCAGGGTGGTCTTCCCGGCCCCGGACGGCCCGAGCAGCGCGACCATCTCCCTCGGGCGGACGGTCAGGTCCACCCCGCGCAGCGCGGCCACTTCGGAGCCGAGAGTCCCGTAGACGTGCACCAGGTTGTCACAGCGCACCGCGAACGGCTGGCCCGCGGCAGCCGGGGCGGCTGAATGCGGTCGGGCCGGAAACTCGGGCGCTGACGGCCGGGAGCCGCCCGGCTCGGGCTGGGTCACGGTTCGGTCTCCCGCAGCAGATCCGGCTGGACCGAGCGAACCAGCAGGACACTGGCGGTCACTGCCGCCAGTACCAGCACGATCAGCGCCACCCCGACCAGCGGCCCCAGCTCGGCGATGGGCGGCAGGTAGTCCAGCGGCGGGGCTTGCGGCTGGCTGATGAACTCGGGGACGCTGCGGACCGCCAGCAGCGTGGCCGCGAGGCCGGCGGCCAGCCCGATGACGACACCGAAGCCCAGCACGATGGCCTGCTCAGCCAGCAGCGACGCGCGGATCGAACGGCGCGGGACGCGGCTCGCGAGGAGCGCGGCGTACTCGTGCCGCCGCCGCCGGCCCGACGTGTACAGGCCGCTGATGGCGGCGCCCGCGGCCAGTGCCGCCGCGGCGGCCGCATCGGCCAGGAACAGCACCGTGGCCAGCGCTGGGCCCTGCCGGATCAGCTGCGCCCGCGCGGAGCCGGCGGTCATCACGCCGCTGATCCGCACCCCGGCCGCACGCAGCGCGGCACGCACCCGGGCCAGCGACGCCCCGGGGGCCAGCCACACGTGCTGGCTGGCGTAGGCGGGCGTGCCGCCCGCGGCGCGTTCCGCGTAGGTGCGGTTGACGACGATGCCGTTGGTCGGCGCGCCCGGGATGGCTGAGGCGGTCGAGGTCGCGCGGACGATCAGCGGGCTGCCGTCCAGCCCATCAGCCTGGAACACGCTGGTACCGCTGGGCGCCACGCCGCGCGCCACCATGGCCGGCAGCGGGTCCGGCCGGTCCGCCGGGACTGCGCTGGGAGTTCCCCCCGGCCGGGACTTGAAGGACCAGTCCAGGCCCCCGGGACCCGGGCGCAGGGTGCTGCCGGACTGGGCTCCGGGGCCTCCGGGCCGCCACCGGCCCGGCGTGGTCAGCCCGGCGCCGGCCGGCGTCCACCGGCCGTGGCCGGACCGGACGTCGATACTGGTCACGGTCACCAATCCGGTGACCGTGACCGGGCTGATCACGGGACCCGACGGCGCGGGCGCGGAAATCGTCAGGTTGGCCAGCAGGCACGGACAGCCGGTCAGCGCCGCGGTGGCGGTCCGTGAGCCGGCCACGGGGCCGAGGTACACCGGGGTCTGCCCGACCGCGCTGACCCCCTGCTCGTACACGTCGAGCATGAGGGTGCCGCCCGCGGGCTTGACTCCCCGGGCGGCGAAGCTGACCCGCACCTGGCTCCCGCGCAGCACGACCGGCGGCGGCGCGGGCGGGTCCAGCGCGGCGGTGAGCGAGTGGAGCGGCCGGCCCGCGGCCCAGCCCGGCCGCCAGGCCGCGATCCGGGCGAACCGCTGCGGGTTGACCGCCAGCAGGGTCTGTCCGGCCCCGGTGCCGGACAGGTTGGTGTACTCCTCCACGGCCGTGGCCTGCCGGCCGGCCGGGTCGATCCGGTTCACGATCGAGGCCAGGCCGTGACCGGCGGGCGGGGTGACCGAGAGCACCGTGGCCGCGCCGATCCGCGCGTCCGCCACGGCCCTGATGTTGGCCACGCTGACCGACCAGATCCCGGCCGCGAATCCGGCCAGGGCGAACGCGGTGGCGAGCACAATCGTGGTGCGCATCCCGCCGGGCCTGCGGGCCACGTGCCGGAGGGCGAGGAACGGCCCGATCCGGCCGCTGCGCTGGGTGGGCCGGAACCCGGCCTGGCAGGCGACGATCAGCAGGCGGGACGCGGCCACGGCGACCGCGATGCCGAGCAGGCCGGGCAGCAGCAGGCCGAGCACTCCCCGGCGGGCCGAGCCGATCTGGCCGCTGACCCGAAGCTCGATGAGGCCGGCCACGGCCGCGGTGATGAGGATGGCATCCAGCACCCAGCCGCGCTGCGCCGCGCCCCGGCTGGCCCGCTGCCACTGCTCGACTACCGACCGGCTCAGCGTCCGCCGCGCCGCGGCCACCACCGCGGCCAGGCCGCCGGCCGTGGCCACCGCGGCCGCCAGCCAGGACGTCGCGGGCAGCCCGACCGGGGTGCCGGGACGGAGCAGGATGTGCCCGAGCCCGGTGGTGATCGCCCAGCCGGCCAGCACGCCGACCGGCAGCGCCACGCCGAGCAGGATCACCGGCTCGCCCAGGCTGAACGTGAGGGTCCGCCACCGGCCGCGACCACGCATCTTGGCCAGCGCCACCTCGGGGCCCCGGGCCTCGGCGGCGTCCGCGACGATCAGGAACAGCAGCAGCCAGGCCAGCAGGAGCAGCTGGGCGGTGATCAGCACGACGGGTACCTCGATCGCCCGCCAGCTGGCCCGGACCGTGCCGAGAGTGGCCGGCAGGGTCGTGGTCGTGGTCGCGCCCTGGTCGGTCAGCTCCCGGTTCAGTGTCAGCCCGGTAACCGCGGTCTGCACCCGCGCCACGTCGGGCCCCGTCAGATGCGCCGGGAGCAGGGCGAAGTCAGCGTAGTCGGTGCCCTGCACGGTGCCGGGAACGGCGGCCAGCGTGGCCAGGGGGGTGAACATCGCGTCGTACGGGGTGCCGGACTGGCGGGGGCCGTACGCCGCCTCGTACGGGAAATACCGGGTGCCCGCGTCGAACCAGTACCGGGTCCCGGCGGCACTCAGGGTGACCTGGTACTCGCCGGTGATGACCAGGTGCCCCCAGGTCGGCACGGCGATCCGCTGCCCGGTGTGCCAGTGCAGCAGGAAGGCCAGGGATGTGCTCACGGCCACCTGGCGGGAGGCGCCCGGGCAGTGGCCGGAGGTGAAGCGCAGGTGCGCGCACACGCCGGAGCGGTAGACCAGCGGGACCGTCTGGCCACCGGCCTGCACCGTGGTCTCCGCGGCCGTCACGGGCGGCCCGAAGAGCCGCCGCAGCGTGGCCGGCCCGCCGAGATACCGGGCGAGCAAGCCCTGGGACAGGACGGCGAGCGTGCTGACCGCGCCCACCGGGCCGGACTGGGCGATCTCCAGGCCGCGGCCTGACGCGGACGCCGTCCCCACGGTGTCCTGGACCACGGAGGACTGGGCCGCTGCGTAGTAGGCGGGCCCGATGCTCACGGCCGCCACCGCCACCACCGCGACCAGCAGGATGCTCAGTGATATCCCGGCGCGGTGGAGCAATCCCCGCAGTGCGGCGAGCAGCCCCGTCATGGTGAGCGATCCTAGGGAAGCCGGGCCGGCGCTTCATCATCGGCTGGCCCTCCTGGAGTCCGCCCGCAGGTCAGGCCGGGGACGCCCTCCAGGTCGGGATGGGGCTCGACCCAGGGTCAGACCCGCGTCAGGCCGAGGCCCGGGGCCCGCCGGCCCGCGGCCGGCCGGCGGCCCTCCCCGGCTCCCCCGCAGACGTCAGACCCGCGTCAGGCGGACGCCAGGCCCGCGTCTCCCTCCCCCGCGTCTCCCTCCCCCGCGGCCATCGAGTCCGCGACCTGGGACAGCAGGGACCGGACCGTCACGGCCGCCGCCCGCTTCAGCAGCGCCTGGTCGGGCACTCCATGCTCGCTGCCCAGTGGCAGCCGGTACGCGCCGGTCAGCTCCAGCGTGCTCCGCTCCCCGCCCCCCGGGGTGAGCACCAGGTCGGCGTCCAGCACCGGGAACAGCCGCCCGGCCACCCCGGTAGCCTCCCAGCGCAGCGGGAGCACGACGGTGTCGTCGCGCGGCACCGGCTCCAGCAGCTGGACCCGGACCAGCCTGGAGGCACCAAGCGCCGCGCTGAACGGCGCCCGCCCGATCAGCCCGTCCAGCCCCTGCGCATAGGCCCGCTCCGATGGGCCGCGCAGCCATCCGCCGTGGCCGAGCACGGCCAGCCGGGCGCGGGCCTGGGCAAAGCTCATGCTCAGCGTGACCTCGTGCCTCGCGAACATGTCCTCAGTGAGCCATCAGGGTCGGCGCGGCGCGAGAGGCTAAGGTCCCGTGACCATCCGCCGAACGGCACCTGCCGGCCTCAGAGGGCCTGCCTCCGGCGAAGGTAGGAGAAGGCAGCCCAGCCGGCCGGGACCGGCAGCCAGAACGTGAGCAGCCGGAACAGCAGCACCGCACTGACCGCGGTGGCCGCCGGCATCCCCGTCGCCGTCAGTCCGGCCGCCAGCGCGGCCTCGACCGCGCCGAGCCCGCCGGGGGTGGGTACCAACGAGCCCAGGGCGCTCCCGGTCAGGTACACCACCGCGGCGCTGGTGAGCGCGAGCGACCCGCCGAACGCGCGCACGCAGGCGTCCAGGCACAGGATGTAGCAGGCGGTGAGCATGAGCGCGCCGCCGATGCCCTCGGCCAGTTTCCGCGGCTGCTGGAGCACCTCGAGCAGCCGGGGCAGGACCTGCCCGAGCGCCGGCGCGAGCCGGGCCCGGAGCAGCCGGCGGCCCCGCGGCACGGCCGCGACCGCGAGCGCCGCCACGACGAGCCCGGCGATGACGAAGTAGACCCAGGTCGGGGGCCGCAGCGAATGGCTCCGCGCGCCGGTGATGGCCACGAAGATGACCAGGAGAACGATGTGCAGGACGAACGCCACCACCTGGACGACCCCGACACTGGCCGCCGCCACAGCCGGGGGCACCTTGTTGCGCTGCAGGTAGCGGACGTTGAGCGCGGCGCCACCCACCGCGGCGGGCGTCACCAGGGTGACGAACGAGCCGGCCACCTGGGCCAGCATGGTCCGGATGAAGTTCAGCCGTTCCGGCACGAACCCGGACAGCGACAACGCCGCGGCCACGTAGGTCAGGGCCGATAGGCCCAGGGCCACCAGCATCCACAGCGGGTTGGCCTGGCTGAGCAGGGTCGCGAAGTTGACCCGCCCGAGCTGGACGATCAGCAGGTAGCCCGCGAGGACCGTGGCCACCAGCGTGACCAGGGTGCGGAGCCGGACGCGCTCCAGCTGAACCGGCGGTACCTCAGGTGCGTCATCGGGAGCGGTAGCCAGGAGCCGCTTGCGGAGCGCGGGCAGCACGTCCTTGTCCCGGCGCATCGTGGACCGCGTGGACCGGGCCAGCACCACTGGCTGCAGGAGCGGGACCAGGGTCACCAGCTCCGCCGACCCGAGCTTGCGTAGCGCCAGGTCCGCGGCCCGGTCCGGCCCGACCAGCGCGGCGAGCTCGGCGAGCAGCTGGGACAGGTCCAGCCGGAGCTGCAGGTCGCTGGCGGCCACATCGCCGCTGGCCGGATCGAGCAGGATGACCTGCCCCGCGCCGTCGATGAGGATCCGGTCGGCGGTCAGCGACCGGTGCGCGACCCGGTGCGCATGGAGCCGGAGCACGGCGTCCCACACCAACTCCAGCTGGGCTTCGGTCAGCGTCCCGCCGAGGTGGGCCAGGGCCGTCCCGTGGGGCTCCTCGGTCGCCAGGACGAGGGCTTCCGGGCCGGCCCGCACCAGGGCGCGCAGCTGTGGCGTAGGTACCCCGGCGTCCTCCACGGCATACGTGAGCAGCGCCGCGCGCTCGGCCGCGCGGTCCGTGGTCAGCGGCGCCCGCCTGGAGACCGGCCCGCGCAGCCGGACCAGCCGGTACACGCGGTACAGCGCGCCCGCGGCCTGCTGGTCACGGTCGAACACGCGCACGTCGAGCCGTCTCCCGTCACCGCTCACCGCCCCATACCGCCGTGAGGCCACGCCCGTCGCGTCCACCCGGCGCAGCTGGGTCAGGGCCAGGCCGGCCTGGGCGAGCGCGGCGGCGATCGCCTCGCCGCTGGGCCGCTGCGACATGGAACCCGCGGCGTAGCGCACCGCCAGACCGATCGCCCGGCCCAGCAGGAGCGTGATGAGCACCGAGAGGACGGTGGTGCGCAGCGTGGCCAGGCTCGCCACCGCGTACACGCCCAGAGTCAGCCACAGGGCGTTGCGCCAGCGCGGCCGTGCGCTCAGGTCGATGATGGTGGTGTAGGCGACCAGGCCGGCCAGGTACCCGTCGAGCAGCGCAAAATGGCGCGCACCCGGCGACGACATGGCGATCGCACGGTAGAGCTGGTCGCCGAGGCCGGTGCGCAGCGCGAGACCGGCCAGGCCGACCACGACGGCCGTCGCGACGCCGGTGGCCACCGCCTCGGCCAGCCGCCGGGCCTGGCGGCGGACGATCTGCCGGATGGCCAGCGCCACCGGCAGCAGCACCAGGACCAGGATGGCGATGACCCGGAGCGTCGACAGCACCTCGCCCGGCAGCCGGCGGCTCGCCCCCACCACGTCGGTTTCCACGCCGGACGTGGTGGCCTTGGCCAGCAGGCCGGCCGCGACCAGCAGGGCGATCCCGATGAACGCGGCCGCACACCGCAGCAGGTCGCCCGGGCGGCGGATCCGGCGCGCCAGATCGTCCTCCACGACCACCCCGGCCGCGGGCACCGTCCCAGGACCCGCGGGCCCACCACCCGCGGGCCCACCATCCGCGGAATCAGCACCCGCCAGCCCAGTTCCCGCAGGGCCGCCCTCCTGGGGGCGGGCCAGCTCACCGTGGGCCGGCGCACCACCATCGACCGCCTCACCAGGGGCCGGCTGCGCACGGGCTGGCTCACCCCGGGCGGGCGGGCGTCGTGGCCGCGGTGTCCGCTTGGGTGTGGTCACGTCACGATCGTTTCACCCAGGCCCGGAGCCGTGGCGGCGCGGGACCTGATCAGCGCCGCTTGCGGCCCGGGCTGAGGCCGACCAGGCGACGCCAGGCGATGAGGGTGAACACCAGCGCGAGCAGCACCATGAGCCCCATGTCCATCAGCCAGATGGCCGGTTTGTGGTCCCAGACCGGGTCGGGGAGCCCGCTGACCGGGGGCGCGATCACATTCAGCTTGACGGTGGAGGCGGTGGCCGCGAAACCCCAGCGGGACGGGGCGATCCAGGACAGCTGGTTCAGCCCGATCTTGCCGTTGAGGGGCAGTACTCCGCCGGACAGGATGACCTGTGCGATGGCCAGCATGACCAGCAGCGGCATGGCCTTCTCGGATGTGCTCACGAAGGAGGAGACCAGCAGACCCAGCGCCATCGAGGCCAGCGACAGCAGCACGATCGCGAGGGCTATCTCCACCAGCGGCAGCGACGTCAGCAGGGAGCCGTCGGCGGGCATTTCCCGCCCGATCAGGCCCAGGAGCACGAGCAGCAGCGCCTGAATCCCGCTGATGACCCCCAGCACGATGATTTTGGAGAACAGGTAGGTGCCGGACGACAGCCCGGCGGCCCGTTCTCGGGCGTAGATGGATCGTTCCTTGACGAGCTCGCGGACCGAGTTGGCCGCCCCGATGAAGCAGGCCCCGATGATCAGGACCAGGAGCAGGGATTCGGCGTCGCCGTTGGTTCCTGGCCGTCCAGCCAGGCCTTCCGGAGACGGCACCGCCCGCAGCAGCAGCCCGATCACGATAGGCATGATCGCCAGCACCGCCAGGTAGCTGCGGTCGGAAGCGATGACGGCCAGGTAGCGCCGGCACAGGGTGGAGATCTGGGCGATCGGGCCGCGTGGCGCGGGCGGGCGGCCCGGCGACTCACGCGCTCCCTCGGGGACCTGCTGGGCCAGCCCGCCCGCCACGTGCTCGGCGTAGTACGGCGACCGTTTGAAGTCCCCGGCCCAGTCCCGGTCCGGCTCGGCGTCGAAGGCCTGGAACACCTCGGCCCACTCCGTCTTCCCGAAGTAGCGGAGGCCCTCGGCGGGCGGGCCATAGAAGGCCACCCGGCCACCCGGGACCAGAACGAGCAGGCGGTCGCACACCCCCAGGTTGGCCACGCTGTGCGTGACGATGATCACGGTCCGGCCGTCCTTGGCCAGCCCGCTCATCAGCTCCATCACGGACTTGTCCAGCCCAGGGTCGAGGCCGGAGGTGGGCTCGTCCAGGAACAGCAGGGACGGCTTGGTCAGCAGCTCGAGCGCCACGTTGACCCGCTTCTGCTGACCGCCGGACATGGCCCCGGTCCGGGTCCCGCAGTGCGCCGTGAGCGCGAGCTCGTCGATGACCTCGTCCACCCGGCGGTCACGCTCCGACCGGGAGGTGTCGCCGGGAAACCGCAGCTCGGCGGCGTAACGAAGCGCCCGCTTCGGCTTAAGCTGGGCATGCAAGATGTTGTCCTGCGGTACCAGGCCGATCCTGTGCCGTAGCTCCGCGTAGTGCGTGTACAGGTCACGGTTGTCGTACAGGACGGTGCCCTCGGTCGCGGGGCGCATGCCGGTCAGCGCGCCGAGCAGGGTTGACTTGCCGGCGCCGCTCGGGCCGATGACCCCCACCAGGGATCTCTCCGGGATCGGGAAGCTCACGTGGTCCAGCAGGACCTTGCCGCTGGACAGGCGCACCGTGAGGTCCTGGGCGACGAGCGAGACATCGCCTTCGTCGATGAACTCGCGGAGTTCCTCACCGAACAGGCGGAAGGTAGCGCGTCCGATGCCGATCAGGTCCTGCTCGGTGACGGTAGTGGCCCTGGTGATCCGCTGGCCGTTCACGAACGTGCCGTTATGGCTGCCCAGATCGGCGATCTCGTACCGGCCGTCACCGAGGTTGCGCAGTTCGGCATGCTCCCGGGACACGCTGAGGTCGGGGATCACCAGATCGTTGCCCGGGTCCCGGCCGATGCGCAGCAGCCGGGTGGGCGCGCGCATCACTGAGGTGGGACGGCGGTCCACGCTGCTCATCCCGGTGCTCAGGGCGGTTTTCCCGGCGCCGCCCTGGTTCACCGAGCACATCATCACCGGCCCGTCCTCGGGATGACCGAGCCGCAGGATGCAGTTCTGGCTGATCTGCACCTTGCCGATGCGCCGGGTGCCGAGGAAGGTCCCGTTGGTGCTCCCGGCGTCCTCGAGGACCCACGCGTCGCGGTTGACCCACAGCACGGCGTGCCGCCAGGAGACCCGGGAGTCGTTGATCACGATGTCGGACTGGGGATCACGGCCGACCCGGTACTGGGAGCCAGCGCGCAGCGTCTGGTCGGATCCCTGGGTCTTCACCACAAGCACCGGGGCGGCCGGCGGCGACACGAGACGCTCGTTCATTGGCCTAGTCTATGGCGATTCAACGCAAGGTAATATAGCCGCTCCTGGCATCCAGTCTGAGGGGATTCCACCGGCTTTGCCCAGTTCTGGAGGTGGTTATATGTCTGGAATGCCCGAAACTCAAATCTTTCAGCGCTAATGCCTCGTTAACGAGCAGAATGCAAGGCGCGCACCCGGGGACGCGCGGTCGGTGCAGAGCGAGCAGGCAAGCGCTGGAGGCGTGGTGAGTGACGAGGCCCCCTGGCCAGGTGGCTCAATCCCGGCTGGCGCGCGGGTGGCCGGGTACCGGCTCGATGAGCAGATCGGCCGGGGCGGGATGGCCGTCGTCTACCGCGCGCACGACCTCCAGCTGGACCGGCGGGTCGCGCTCAAGATCCTCGATCCGGTGCTCGCCGGGAACGAGCAGTTCCAGCAGCGGTTCATCCGCGAGTCCCGGGCCGCCGCCGCGGTGGATCACCCGAACATCATCCCGGTCTTCGGCGCGGGTGAGGCCGACGGCGTGCTGTTCATCGCCATGCGCTACGTGTCCGGCGCCGACGTGCGCACGCTCCTCGACTCCGGGGGGCCGCTGGGCGCCCGGCGGGCCGTTGGCATCGTGTCCCAGGTGGCCGCTGCCCTGGACGCGGCGCACGGCCGGGGCCTGGTGCACCGGGATGTCAAACCCGCCAACATGCTGCTCGACCCGGCGCCCGCAGGGGGCCGGGCCGAGCATGTGTACCTGTCCGATTTCGGGCTGAGCAAGCAGGCCGTGGCCGGCCTGGGCCTCACCGTGACCGGCCAGCTGGTCGGCACACTCGACTACATCGCCCCCGAGCAGATCGAGAACCGGCCGGTGGACGGCCGGGGCGATCTGTACTCGCTGGCCTGCGCTGCGTTCGAGATGCTCTCCGGGGCCCCGCCGTTCCGCCGTGACCAGCACCTGGCGCTGCTGTGGGCGCAGCTGTCCGAGGCGCCGCCGCGGCTGACCAGCCGCCGGCCCGACCTCCCGCCCGCAGTGGATCAGGTCATGCGGAAAGCCATGGCCAAGTCGCCCGCCGACCGTTACCCACGCTGCCTCGACTTCGCGGAGGCGCTGCGCGCCGCCTGCCTCCCGGGCCCCGCAGCCACCGGCCCCGCGGGCACCGGCCCCGCAGCCACCAGGCCCGCAGAGCCGGGCCCGGCCGGCGAGCTGGGGACCGCGCTGATCTACGGCGCCGCCTACGACGAGGGCCGCGCCGGGCCGGCCACCGACCCGGCCGTCTCCGGCCGGGCCCAGCCGGCCTTAGCGCCGCAGGACACGTCGTCCGGGCCGCCCACGGACGCCCCCGTCCCCGCGGGCCCGGCGACAGAAGTCCCCTTCTTCCCCGGCCCGCCCACAGACGCCTCTTTCCCCCGGGGGTCAGACACCGGGCCCCTCGCCGCCACCGGGCCTCTTTCCGCCACCGGGCCCCCCGCGGTCAGCGGACCGATGCCGGGCGGCGGCCAGCCTGGGACTCCGACCGCCGGCCAGTCCCGGCCCTGGTGGCGCTCCCGCATGGTGGCCGCGCTGGTCGCCCTGGTCATCCTGGGCCTGGGCGGCACCGCGCTGGCCGTTACCCACCGGCCCCGGGCGGCCGCCGTCGCGCTGACCCCGCCCGGCTGTGTCACGGCGTCGTCCACCGCGCCCCGGCTGGCCGGCATTCACCCCCAGTTCGTCACGCTGACCGGGATGCCGTTCGCCGTCACGCTGACCGATAACGGGCGCTGGTCATTCGTGTCCACGGGCGTGGGCCGCTCGATCGATGTGCTGCGGGTGGGCACCGGGCTGGCCCCGGCCCTGGCTCACCGGGTCAGCGTGCCCGCGCCGGTGCACGGCGAGGCCCTCACCCCCGATGGGCGCTACCTGCTGGCCGCTTCCGGCAGCGGGGCCGTGGTCGTCAGGGCGGACCGCGCGGAGCACGGCCGGGCCGGCAGCGTGGTGGGCACCCTGGCCAGCCCGGGCGGGGCCGGGGCGGTCGAGGTGGCCCTGTCCCTGGACGGCCGGTTCGCGTTCGTCACGCTGCAGGACAGCGGGACCCTGGCGGTGTTCAACCTGGCCGCCGCGCTGGCCAGCGGGCTGCGCGACTCCGGTTTCGTCGGGGACGTGCACCTCGGGGTCAACCCGATCGGGGTCACCATGGCCCGCAACGGCCAGTGGCTGTACGTGACCACCCAGAAGCGGGACCCGCGGGCCGGCCAGGGCACGCTGAGCGTGATTGACGTCCGGCGGGCCGAGTCGGATCCGGCCGGGTCGGTGCGGGCCACGGCCTCAGCGGGCTGCGACCCCGGCCGGGTGATCACCACGTCTGGGGGGGCGACCGTGTGGGTGACCGCCCGGGCCAGCAACGCGCTGCTGGCCTTCTCGGCCGTGCGGCTGCGCAGCGAGCCGGACCGGGCACTGATCGCGAAGGTCCGGGTCGGGTCGGCGCCGATCGGGCTGACCGCCCTGGCAGGCGGCCGCCGGATCCTGGTCGCCAACTCCGGCCTGCACCAGGCCCGCCTGGCCAGCCTCGGGGTGATCGACGCCGACGCGGCCCTGGCCGACCGCCCGGCCCTGGTCGGCGTGATCGGAGCCGGGGTCCTGCCGCGCGAGTTCGCCGTGGAACCCGGGGGCCGCACCGCGCTGGTCACGAATTCGGTCTCCCACCAATTGGAGGCCGTAAATGTGTCCCAGCTTGGACAATTCAATTCCCAGAGATCTGGATGAGCCGCTTATGACCAGGGCAGATACTGTGACAGGCGGACCATCGCCGGCTTGCCGCGGCGTTGTCAGCCCATGCGCCCTGAGCGGCCATGTCATAACATTTGCGCAACGCTGCCTGGCACCCGGCCGGGACACGAGCACCTGGCGGCTTCCGTGAGCGATTACCCGACGCAGCGCCTGCCAATCCAGCACGGAAACGACGGCGGACACGGCGGTTTCTACAACGAGCCCGAGGGCCGCTACAGCCGCACCCCCCGGCGGCGGCGGCGCCGCTGGCCGCTGATCCTGATCATCGTCCTGGTGGTGCTGGCTGGTCTGTTCGTGGTCGCTGACCGAGTGGCCGTCCACTTCGCCGACAACCAGTTCGCCACCCAGATCCAGAAGCAGGGCTTCAGTTCCAAGCCGAACGTGGCGATCCAGGGCTTCCCGTTCCTCACCCAGGTCGCCGCCCGCGACTTCAAGGAGGTCCACATCACCGCCACCGGCGAGAAGGCCGGGCCGGTGACCATCGACAACATCAACGCGACGATGAAGGACATCAAGCTCACATCCGGCTTCAAGAGCGGGACGGTCGCCAGCATCGACGGCACGGGGCTGATCACCTTCGGCAGCCTGGCCAAGGCCGGATCCAGCGCCGCCGGCGTCGCCGACCTGAAGATCTCCAAGGCCGGCAAGAACGAGGCGAAGATCACCGCGAGCGTGGCGGGCCTGTTCACCGGCAGCGGGGTGGCGCGGGTGACCCGGACGGGCAACAAGATCCATGTCAAGCTCATCTCGGCGGGCGCCATCCCGACCCAGCTGCTGGGCGGGCTGGGCGACTTCTCGATCCCGCTGCCCAACCTGCCCATGGGCATGACGCTGCAGAACATCACGCTCACCTCCCAGGGCGTCCTGGTCCACATCACCGGGCACAACATCCCATTCGGTAACTAACGGGACACCCCGCTGGCTAGCGCACACCCTGGCGCCGGCTTACCATCGCGGCGTGGCCATGATGTTTGGGGTCGTCAAGCGCCTGCTGCTGGGACGTCCGGTACGCAGTGACCGACTCGGTCATACCCTGCTGCCCAAGCGGATCGCGTTGCCCGTGTTCGCCAGCGACGCGCTGTCCTCCGTCGCCTATGCGACCGAGGAGATCCTGATCGTCTTGTCGGTCGGTGGCCTGGCGTTCTTCAGCTACACCCCGTATATCGCGCTCGCGGTGGGCGTGCTCATGCTGGTCGTGGTCGCCTCGTACCGGCAGAACGTGCACGCCTACCCCTCCGGCGGCGGTGACTACGAGGTGGCCACCACGAACCTGGGGCCCCCGGTGGGCCTGGTGGTGGCCAGCGCGCTGATGGTCGACTACACGCTGACCGTGGCCGTGTCGGTCTCCGCGGGGGTGGCCAACCTGGCCTCGGCCTTCCCCGTGCTGGACTCCCGCGTGACGCTCATCGCCGTGCTGGTGGTGGCGGTCATCGCGGTGATGAACCTGCGCGGCGTCCGGGAGTCGGGCACCGCGTTCGCGATCCCGACCTACTGCTTCATCGGCGTGGTGGCGCTGATGATTATCTGGGGCCTGACCCGGCTGGGGCTCGGCCACCACCTGCAGTCCGACAGCGCGGCCTACCGGATCAAGACCACCCGTGAGTACACCGGGGTCGCCCTGATCTTCCTGCTGCTGCGCGCGTTCTCCTCCGGCTGCACGGCGCTCACCGGGGTCGAGGCGATCAGCAACGGGGTCCCGGCCTTCCGCAAGCCGAAGAGCAAGAACGCCGCCACCACGCTGGCCCTGCTCGGCGTGATCGCGGTGTCGATGTTCGCCGGCGTCACGGCGCTGGCCCTGGCCAGCCACGTGCACTACGCGCCGTCCCAGGACCTGATCGGCGCGCCGTCCGGTGCCACCCAGCGCACGGTCATCGCCCAGGTCGGCCGGGCGGTCTTCGGCGATACCTCGCCGCTGTTCTACGTGCTGCAGCTGTTCACCGCGCTGATCCTGGTGCTGGCCGCGAACACCGCCTTCAATGGGTTCCCCGTGCTGGCGTCGATCCTGTCCCGGGACGGGAACATGCCCCGCCAGCTGCGCAACCGCGGCGACCGGCTGGCCTACAGCAACGGGATCCTGCTGCTGTCCGGCTTCGCGATCCTGCTGATCGTGGTGTTCCAGGCCTCCCCCACCCGGCTGATCCAGCTCTACATCATCGGCGTGTTCGTGTCGTTCGTGTGCAGCCAGACCGGGATGATCCGGCACTGGAACCGGCTGCTGCGCGACCAGACGGACAAGGGCGTCCGGCGGCGCATGGTCCGGTCCCGGACGATCAACACGATCGGCGCCTGCTTCACCGCGGTGGTCCTGGTCATCGTGCTGATCAGCAAGTTCGCCAGCGGGGCCTGGATCGTCGTGGTGGCCATGCCGATCATCTGGCTCACCATGCGCGCCATCCACAAGCACTACGACAACGTCGCTGTCGAGCTGACCCCGCCGGAGGATCTCACCATCACCCTGCCAGCCCGCAACCGCACCATCGTCCTGGTGTCCAAGCTGCACCTGCCGACCCTGCGGGCCGTGTCGTACGCGCGGGCCACCCAGCCGAGCCACCTCGAGGCGGTCACGGTGGACGTGGATGAGGGCGAGACGCTCCGGCTGAAGGAGGACTGGGAACGGGCCAACATCCCGGTCCCCCTCACCGTGGTGGCCTCGCCGTACCGGGAGATCACCCGGCCGGTGGTCGGGTACGTCAAGCGGCTGCGCCGGGAGAGCCCCCGCGACATCGTCACCGTGTACATCCCCGAATACGTGCTCGGGCACTGGTGGGAGCAGCTGCTGCATAACCACAGCGCGCTGCGGCTGAAGTCCCGGCTGCTGCTGCTGCCCGGCGTCGTGGTGGCCAGCGTGCCCTACCAGCTGAAGTCCGCGGCCCACCGCTACCCGGCCGGCGTCCCGCTGCCGACCGCGGTGGACGTCACCCCGCTGCCCGGGGGTGCGGACGCGATGCCGCCGCTGGTGAAGCTGACCGCCGACCGCGACGCGCTGCACGCCGCCGACCTCGCGGCCGAGTGCCGCGACGAGGGGGCGACCCCGATCGCCGACACCGCCGCCCACGACTACGTGGACGTGGCGGGCACGCTGCGCACGGTCACGCTCCGCCCGCGGGGCACCAGCCTCACGATGGAGGCGGACCTGTGGGACGGCACCGGCAGCCTCACCCTGGTCTGGCTGGGACGCCGGGATATCCCGGGGATCCGGCCCGGGCGGCGGATCACGGTCCACGGGCGGGTCGCGCAGGTCAAGGACGAGCGGACCATCTACAACCCCAGCTACCAGCTCCAGGCCGGCCCCGAGTGAGCTGCAGCCAGCCGGCGGGTGCCCCCCGGGCTAACCCTGGAACCGGTATCCCATGCCCGGCTCGGTGAGCAGATAACGGGGCCGGGACGGATCGGGTTCGAGCTTGCGCCGCAGGTGAGCCACGTGGACCCGAAGGTAGTTCGCCTCGGTCTGGTACTGCGGCCCCCACACCTCCCGCAGGAGCTGCCTCTGGGTGACGAGCCGGTTTTCGTTGCGGACGAGAATTTCCAGCAGCGACCACTCGGTCGGGGTCAGCCGCACGTCGCCGTCACCCCGGATCACGCGTTTCGCCGCCAGGTCCACGGTGAAATCGGGAGTGACCCGGACCGGCTCATCGGGCGCGGGCGTCGCCCGGCGGACCGCCGCGCGGAGCCGGGCGAGCAGCTCGTTCATCCCGAACGGCTTGGTCACGTAGTCGTCCGCGCCGGCGTCCAGCGCGGCCACCTTCTGGACTTCCTGGCCCCAGGCCGACAGCACGATGATCGGCGTGGACGTCCAGCCACGTACGCCCCTGATCACCTCGGTGCCGTCCATGTCGGGCAGCCCGAGGTCGAGGATCAGCACGTCCGGGCGGTCCCGGGCCATCGCGGCCAGCCCGGACACGCCGTCCGCCGCGGTCGTGACCTCGTATCTGCGGGCGGTGAGGTTGATCCGCAGGGCACGGAGGATCGGTTCCTCGTCGTCGATGACCAGGATCCTGGTCACGTCGCGCCCGTGCGGCCGGGCGGTCACTGCTCGGTGCTCACTGGACCGGCGGCGCGGCCGGCTCGGCCGTGGCTGCTGCCGCCGCCGGCAGGCTGACCTGGACCGTCAGCCCGCCGCCCGGCGTATCGGTCGCGCGGATCGTGCCGCCCATGGCCCCCAGGAAGCCCTTGGCCACGGCCAGCCCGAGGCCGACGCCGTTGCCGGTCGCGCGGTCGCCCAGCCGTTCGAACGGCTCGAACATGCGCACCTTGCACTGGTCCGGGACGCCCGGGCCGTGATCGCACACCTCCAGCCGCACGCTGCCGCCGTCCGGGGCGGCCCGCAGCTCAGGCGGCTGCCCGGACGGGGAGTGGGCCAGCGCGTTGGAGAACAGGTTGGCCAGCACGCGTTCCAGCAGCACCGGGTCGGTGCGGACCAGCGGCAGGTCGTCGGGCATGGCGATCCGCACGCCGCTGGCCGGGGCCAGCCCCAGCAGGGCGGCCGGCGCGACCTCCTCAACCGAGGTGGGCCGCAGGAACGGCTGCAGCGACCCGGTGGCCAGCCGGCTCATGTCGAGCAGGTTGCCGATCAGCGCGTCGAGCCGGTCCGCCCCGTCCTCGATGGCTGCGAGCAGCGCCGCCTCATCGGCCGCGGTCCACTCCACGTCGGTCTGCCGCAGCGTGCTCACGCTGGCCTTGATCGAGGCCAGCGGGGTACGCAGGTCATGGCTGACCGCGGCGAGCAGCGCGGTGCGCATTCGGTTCCCCTCGGCCAGCGCCTCGGCCTGGGCCGCCTGGGTGCGCAGCCGGTCCCGGTCCAGCGCCGCGCCCGCCTGGGCCGCGAACCCGTCCAGCAGCCGGGACGTGATCGGGCGGGACTGCCCGGCCACGAGCAGGGCCACCGTGTCACTGACCGGGACCCGGGTGGCCACCGCCGCCGGGGGCGCGGACCCGCTGACCGCGACGCTCACCCACTGATCCCGGACCCGCTCGGCCAGCTCGGCCCGGCCGCCCCAGGTGCTGGTCAGGTGGTCCAGCACCGCGGTGGGCGTGTCGGCCCCGCCGAGCACGGTCTGGGCCAGTTCCAGCAGCGACGCGGCCTCGCCGGCGCTGCGGGCCGCCAGCACCTGCCGGCGCGCGGCGAGGTGGACGACGCTGCTGACCGTCACGGCGACGGTGACGAACAGCAGCAGCGCCAGCATGTTGCGGGGCTCGGCGATCGTCAGCGTGTGCAGCGGGACGGTGAAGTACCAGTTGAGCAGCAGGCTCGCGGTGATCGCAGCGAGCACGGCCGGCCAGAAGCCGCCCACGACCGCCACCGCGACCACGGCCACCAGGTAGACCAGCAGGTCGTTGGCGAGATCCAGGTGCGGGCGCAGCACGGCCAGCAGCACGGTGAGCAGCGGCAGGCCGGCCACCAGCAGGATCCCGGCGACCTGCCTCCGGCCCCGCAGGCCGGTCCGCATGGTGTCGCCCGGCGGGCCGGTGATCCCGGCCCGGCCCGCATCGCGGCCCCCGGGCCGCTCGCCGCGCACGCGCACAATCCCTAGTCTGAACGACGACGCCAGCCCGCGCAGCATCAGGCCTACGCCGGCCCCGGCCAGGACGCACACGGCCATGGTCACCGCGGCCCGCGCGGCGACCGGGCCGGTCATCCGCAGCTGGGCGTACGGCGGGTGGGAGAAGCCCGCCACCGTCAGCCAGCCGATCACCCCGAGCACCGGCGCGGCCAGTGGCTCGGACACCGTGGAGATGGCCAGGACCACCGCGGCGGCCAGGATGAGCACTCCGGTCGCTGGCAGCCGGCCACCCAGCCCGGCCGCGAGCGCGCCGGTCACCAGCAGCGCGGTGAAGCCGGCGGGCAGGGCATAGTGCGCCGCCAGCCCGCGGGGCGAACGGTTGCGGTCCATCCAGTCCAGTTCACCGCGCGCGAGGCCGCCCGGAGCCGATCTTCACGCTGCCTTAACGCGGCCACACGGGACCTTAACGCCCTCCTAACGGCCTGACCGTCGGACCCGGGCTCCCGGTCCATCCCCACGGGGCGAAGGGCCACCCACGCCCGGCCAGCTGGTCCGGGCAGGCGGCGAAGGCCTTAGTTCCTCCTGGCCGCGCCGTGCGGTCCGCGGGTCACCGTGGGCCCGGCCGCTCTCCGCCGGATCTCGCAGCTCCTGTCACACTGGTCCCTCCGGCCGACGTTTCACGCTGATGGCGCCTGATCCGGGCACATCACCCGGCAGAGCGCACGTCTGGCGTGATATGTGGGGCCCCACTGTCGCAGCCGAAAGCCCAGGGCGACGGCCCTTCAGTCAGGACGAGGCCGGGCGCGCTGACGGGACCGATCCGCTCGCTGACGAGGTGGATCCGCGCGCTGACGAGGCTGGTGTGGCTGAGGGGGATGCAGGGGCCGATACGGCGGGCGGGCGGCGGACGAAGGCGGCGGCGGTCGCGGCCAGCACGGCGGCTCCGGCCGTGACCAGCCACACGTGCCGGAACGCGACGACCGCTGCGGCCGCCGTGGCCGGGACCCCGATGAGGGTGACGAGCACGGCCACGCCGAGCGCGGAGGCGACCTGACGGGCCATGTTCACCAGCGCGGACCCGGTGCCGAACCGGGCGGCCGGCAGCGCGGTGGTGCTCGCGCTGATCAGCGTGGGCAGCGTAAGGCCGACGCCCATCCCGGTCAGCAGCATGCTGGGCAGCATGTCCACGGCGTAGTGCGGGATGACACTGACCGTGAAGACCCGCCACAGCAGCCCGGCCGCGAACATCAGGTTGCCGGCCGCCGCGACCGGGGCCGGGCCGATCCGGCGGGCCAGCGGGCCCGCTCCCACCGCGAGGGCCGGGACCATGGCCGGCCCGGGGGCGATGGCCAGGCCGGTACGCAGCGCCGAATAGTGCCAGACCGTCTGGCACCACAGCACGTTGGACAGCAGCATCGCGGCGAACCCGATGCTGAACACGAAGACCGCGGCGCTGGCCGACCGGAAGACCGGGATGCGCAGCAGGTGCAGTTCGACCAGGGGCCGCTCGTGGTGCGAGCAGCGCCACAGGAACCAGGCGATCGACACCGCCGCCCCGGCCAGCAGGGCGATGACCCCGGCCGAGGACCAGCCCCAGGACGGGCCCTCCACCAGCCCGCCGGTCAGCCCGGCGACGCCGGCGGTGAGCAGGACCACGCCCAGCAGGTCGGGGAGCGGCTCACTGTCCCGGGCCGGGGGGTGCGGCAGCACCCGGGCCCCGGCCACCAGCGCGGCCGCCCCGATCGGCAGGTTGACCAGGAACACCCACCGCCAGTCCAGCTGGACCAGCAGCCCGCCGGCCACCGGGCCCAGGGCCGCCGAGACGCCGCCGACCGCGGCCCAGGCCCGGACCCGCCCGGACCGCTTGTCCGGCGGGGTGGCCGCCAGCAGCAGCGCGAGCGAGGTCGGGATCAGCGCCGCTGCACCGGCGGCCTGCACCACCCGCGCCGCGACCAGGACGGCCAGATCCGGTGCGGCGGCACACGCCGCCGACGCGACCGTGAAGATGGCGATCCCGGCCAGGAACACCCGGCGCTGCCCGGTCCGGTCCCCCAGGCGGCCCGCGGGCACCAGCAGGGCCGCGAACACGATCGCGTAGGCGTTCAGCACCCAGGACAGCCCGGCCAGCGAGCTGCCGCCGAAATCCCGCCCGATGCTGGGCAGCGCCACGTTCACGATGAACAGGTCCAGGTTGGACATGAAGATCGCGGCGACCACCACGGTGAACACGGCCTTGGGGCCCCCGCCGGCCCGCCCGGACGGCGGTCCCGTGCCGGGTCGCCCGGACGGCTGACGGTTTGGGATTCCAACTGTCATGACAGGAGGGTAGCGATGGTCAGTTTGATATGGCAACCTTGGAGCATGTCTAGGACCGCATCCGTACCCGGAACACCTGGTCCGGGGCGTCTGGCGCAGCCGGAACTCCCCGGCCGCCCCTGCTCCATCGCCCGGACCCTCGACCTGATCGGCGAAAAGTGGGCGCTGCTGGCGATCCGGGAGATCTCCTTCGGCAACCGCCGGTTCAACGAGATCGCGCGGAACACCGGCGCACCGCGCGACCGGCTGGCGGCCCGGCTGCACAGCCTGGTCGAGGCCGGGATCCTGGAGCGCCGCGAGTACCAGAGCTCGCCGCCGCGCGCGGAGTATCACCTCACGCCGGCGGGCCGGGATCTCGCTCCGGTGCTCCGGTCCCTGGTCGCGTGGGGTGACCGCTGGGTCTCGGACGAGCCACCGGCCACGATCATGCACGGCGATCACGAACTGGACCAGGCGCTGGTCTGCCGCCAGTGCGGCGCCGATGCCTCCGACCTAGTGTCGCTCCGGGTGAACACCCCGGGATGGGACGCCCGCGGCCCCGTCCCGGGCAGCCGCGCAGCCCCGGCCGGCCCCCGTCGCCGGGGGCCGTGATGCCGCCGGCCGCCGGGGCAGCCGCGGCCCGGGACGCGGAGTATGCGGCTGGCACAGCGTCCGGCACAGACGCACCGGAAACCCCGCGCGGGGCCAGTGGTCACAGTGGGAGGCCATCTGGCTGCGCCGCTGACGGCCCCGGAGCGGGCCTCAGCCGCAGGGCTGGCGCGCTCAGACCCCGGGAGCCGCTAGGGCCTGCGGGTGACTCAGGCCTGCGGGTGACTCAGGCCTGCAGGTGACTCAGGCCTGCGGGACCTGCGGGACCACGGGGCACTCCTCGTGGACCCACTGGCCGTCCGGCCGCCGCCGGACGTCCTGCAGGGCGGTGATGACCTGCCCGCACCGCTCGCAGACCTGGTCCGCCGCGTGCGCCTCGTTGCTCTCCGCATCGATGAACTCGACCTCTTCGTCCTGGCGCTCGCGCTCCTGGACCTCCCGCTCTTCCTCGGCCTCAGTGGGTCCGGGGACGTCGTGCTCCTCGAACCGCTTCTGCTCCTCGTCGCCGTATTCGGACCCAAAGTCCGGCCGGACAGTCATCGTTGCCCCCTGCAGGTGAGCGGCCGTGGCCGCGGTCGGGGTTGATCACCGTGAGTCTAGTCAGCCGTCCGGTGAGAACCAGTGCCTGACCGCTGCGCTAGCCACCGGGCGGCCCGCCGGCCAGGGCCCGAAGCCGGGCAAACTCCGCGGCCAGGGCGGCAGGAGTCCAGTGCGCATTAAGGCCGCTGGGGTTGGGCAGAACCCACAGGCGGGTCGGGCCGAGGGCCGCGGCCTGCGGGCCTACGACCGCGCCCGGATGGCCGAAGGCGGTCCGGTACACGGTGACACCGAGGACCGCGAGCCACCGCGGGCGGAGCCGCGCCATCTTCTCCTGCAGCTCCAGGGCACCTTCGCGCAACTCCGCCGGGGTCAGCTCGGCGGCCCGGGCCGTGGCCCGGCGGGCCACGTTGGTGATCCCGAGCCCCAGGGACAGGAGCTGGTCCTGCTCGTCCGGCCGGAACTGGCGGGGGGTGAACCCGGACCGGTGCAGGGCCGGCCAGAAGCGGTTACCGGGACGGGCGAAATGATGGCCGGTCGCGGCCGAGTACAGGCCCGGGTTGATGCCCGCGAACACGACCCGCAGCCCGCTGGCGAGGACATCGGAAATGGTGGCGTCCCGGGCCGCCTCCAGATCGGCCGGTGCCGGCCGGACCGGGAGGGAACCGGCCGTCACACGGGGAGGCTCAGGCACACGACGACCTTACTGGGCAGTACCTGCCGCCCGGGCCGGGCAGCCAGCCCGGCCGGCCTGGTGCTGCGGCCCCGGACGGGCCTCAGCACCCGGTGCCCTCATCGCGGGCTGGGCCGGCCCGGCCGGGCTGCCGGAACGCCAGCGCAATGGGCGGTTCATAGCGTTAAAGGCAGTTTAATCAGCCTTCCGCTAAGGGGTTGCCTATAGGTGACGGTGACATAAGTAAGTGGCCCGTGTTTACCACTTGCTTTAAATGGCTACTCATAAAGATCGAGAATACTTGGGGGAAGTCGGCGTTCGGAAAGCCTCATTTTTATCCGCGCCGGCCAGCCTCCGGGGACAGTGAATACGCGCACAGGGGGTGACCGCGATATTCGCGATAAGGCTGGCCTGGCCAGCCTGGCTCATGGCTTAGCAGCTCTCACTCTGCCCAGGCACAAAGCCTTCCGGGTGCCCGGGGCCAGATATTCAGGCGCCCCGCGTGCGTGATGGTCGCCCCAGGCGACACTGACGCCCTGAACCTGCGTCACATCCGCCGCCACCGTGGCCACTCTTTTCTCGTGGCTGCCATGTGCCCAGGGGCGGAAGACGAGCGCGCCGTGACGCGCCCGACCGAAGGCTCCCTTTGGCACCGAAGAGAACTTTCAATCAGGTACCAGCCAAGACCGCCCTGGTGCTGACCGGCTCGGCCATCGCACTGGCCGGCTACCTCGGGGCATCATCCAACGACACCGGCCATGACGGCCGCGGAGCAGGGCAGTCCGGCCTGGCCGCCGCGCTCATGGCCAGCCATCAGGCCCAGGCCAGCAGCATTGCTGACGCCGGTATCGGCACCCTCGGGACCAGCCTGGACACGGGCAGCAGGGGCAGCACGGGCGGGTCAGGCACCATCGCCCTGGCCGCGTACGGGGCAGTCCAGAAGCACCCGCAGCCCCGGCACCACAAGCATCACCCGAAACATCACAAGCACCACAAACACCATCACCGGGTGAAGCATCACCACGCGAGGAAGCACCGGGCCAGGAAGCACCACGGCCGGCTGCACGGCTCGCCGTGGCAGATCGCCGGCTCGCTGATGCCCGCTTACAGCTGGAGCAGCTGGCAATTCCACTACCTGAACCTGCTCTGGATGCGCGAGAGCGGCTGGAACCGTTTCGCCTACAATCACAGCTCGGGCGCCTACGGCATTCCGCAGGCCGTGCCCGGGGACAAGATGGCAGCGGCCGGGGCTAACTGGCGGACAAGCGCGCGTACCCAGATCATCTGGGGCATGGGGTACATCCGGGCCCGTTATGGCGACCCGTGGAACGCGTGGCATCACGAGCTGCGGTACGGCTGGTATTAACCGCGGCCCTCAGAAACGGGACATCAGGGACAGCACCATGCCGACCGGCTTGCGCTCGACCAGGGCCGCGAACGGCAGCTCGCTGCGGCAGAACCGGGCAAAGGCATGCCAGCCTTTCGGCGACGCGAGGCCGGTATGGAACGCCCCCGGGTGCCGGCTGAACGCGGTCAGCAGGCGGCGCCCGGCGTCCATCTCGGGCACCAGCGCCTGCCCGACCGCGGCCGGGTAGGCGTCCAGCGCCTGGTCCAGGCGCACGGGATCCGGGGCGGCCGCCGCGTCGGCGGCGGCCGCCCCGGCCAGCGTCCCGGACCGGAGCGCGAAGCTGATCCCTTCCCGGGTCCATGGCTCGAGCAGGCCCGCGGCATCGCCGGCGACCAGCACCCGGCCCCGGCGCAGCGGTGAGCCGTCCGCGCGGCAGTGGGTGAGGTGCCCCGAGTCCCGGGCCGCGGGGTAGCCGGCCAGCCCCAGCCGGCCGGTGAATTCGCGCAGGTAACGCCGGGTCCCGTCGCCCTGGCCGCGGGCCGCGATGACGCCCACGGTGAGCAGGTCCCCCTTGGGGAACACCCAGCCGTACGAGCCGGGCATCGGCCCCCAGTCCAGCATCACCCGCTCCCGCCACTGGGCCGCGACCGGCGCCGGGACCGGGATCTCCAGCTCCAGGCCGAGATCGACCTGCTGGAACCGCACGCCCACATACCGGGTGCTGACTCCCGACGACCCGTCGGCGCCGATCAGCACCCGGGCCCGGACGCTCGTGCCGTCGGCCAGCCGGGCGCAGGCCAGCCCGCCCTCTTCGCTGATGCCGCGTACTGTGGCCCGCTGGTGCAGCGTCACGCCGGCGCCGGCCGCGGCTTCACGCAGCGCGTCGTCGAACTCCTCCCGGGACACCATGGCCAGGAGCGGTGCGTCGTCCCGCCGGGTGAACTCACGCCGCCCGTTCAGGCTGGCGGTGATGGCATGGATACGATCCCGGGCGGGCACCTGCATGTGCCGGGCCGCGGCCGCGAGCGACGTCCCGATCAGGCCGCCGCCGCACGTCTTGTACCGGGGGTGCTCGGCCCGCTCGATCACGACCGTCCGGGCGCCGGCCGCCGCCGCGGCCAGGGCGGCCGTGAGGCCGGCTGGTCCCGCGCCCACCACCGCGACGTCCCAATCCGCCAGTTCCGCCACCCTGGCAGGGTAACGGAGGGCCCGCGGTGGCCTGGTGATCGCGCGGCCGGCCCACAGCGGCGCGGCGGGGGCGGAATGTCGTTGCGGAAGGGCCTAGGGGGTAGCAGGATGTGCCGGATGACATGGACCGCGCCTGAGGTGACCCGCACCGATCCACCCAACCTCGCCGCTGAGCGCGAGGCGCTGGATGGCTGGCTGGACTTCCACCGCAGCACGCTCCTGATGAAATGCCAGGGCCTGACCTCCGAGCAACTCGCCCGCCGGGCCGTGCCGCCGTCGGCACTGTCCCTGCTGGGACTGGTCCGGCACATGGCCGAGGTGGAGCAGGCCTGGTTCCGGGTGCGCTTCGCGGGCGACGCCGCGCTGGACTACCTGTACTGCAGCGACGAGTACCCGGACGGGGACTTCGACCTCGCCCGGGCGGACGGCGCCGAGGCCGATCTCGCCGCCTTTACCCGGGAATGTGAGCTGGCCCGGGCGGTGGCCGCCGGCCGGTCCCTGGACGAGACGTTCGTGCACCACCGGCGCGGCACCACGATGGACCTGCGCTGGGTCTATGTGCACATGATCGAGGAGTACGCCCGGCACAACGGGCACGCCGACATCCTCCGCGAGCAGATCGACGGGGTGACCGGGGATTAGGGGCGGGCGGCGGGGCTAGGCGATCCGGGCCACGTCCGCCAGCGGCTCGCCCGCGAGGGGCCGGTCCGGGAGGGACCGGGCGGGTGAGGGATCCCACGCCTGGTGGGTACGGTCCATCAGCGGCGAGGAGATCATGAAGTCCGCAGTCGCCCGGTTGCACGCGACCGGGATGTTGCACACGACCGCCACCCGGAGCAGCGCCTTGACGTCGGGGTCGTGCGGGTGCGGCTCAAGCGGATCCCAGAAGAAGACCAGCAGGTCGATCTCGCCCTCGGCGATGCGGGCGCCGATCTGCTGGTCGCCACCGAACGGCCCGCTGCGGAAGCAGGTGACCGGCAGCCCGAGCTGGTCCTGCAGCAGGCGCCCGGTGGTGGCGGTCGCGAAGAGCTGGTGGCGGCCGAGCAGGGGCAGGTTGTAGTCCGCCCACTCGAGCATGTCCTGCTTCTTGTTGTCGTGTGCGATCAGGGCGATCCGGCGCCCGGTGTGCGTGGGCATGTCGGTAGCCACAGGTGGGTTCCTCTCGGGTCTGGCGTGTCCGGTCAGCTGCCTCGTGGCCGCTTCGTCGCGCCCGGCCGGCGGCCCGGGCGCGGTAACACCCAGGCTCTGCGCGGCCCGGGGGCGCACATCGTGCGCGTCTCATCGCCGAGCGGGCCGCTCCGGCTCACCAGGGGTAACCCCCGCCGCCCCCGATGTCATTCCGGGGCCGGCTGGTTACCGGGCCCGGCTACCGGGTCTCGTCCGCGGCGGGCGGCCCCACGTGCTTCTCCAGCCACCTGCTCAGCGGGCGGGTGGTGCGCAGGAAGCCGGCCACCCGGTCCCGCGCCGCGTGGGTCTCCAGCCAGGGCTCGACCGGCCACTGGTGCCAGGCCACGACCCCCTTGTAACGCAGCAGCGCGATCCGCGGGTGGTCCGCCGGATAGCCGCGGGGTGCCGTCTTCAGCGCGTCACGCCCGGAGACGCCGATACCGCGCTGGCCGATCCCGTCGATGATCTGCTCAAGCTCGGGGCCGGGCAGGTCGCTCACGACCGCCCGCCGGTAGCGGTCGAGCTGGCTGGGTGACATGCCGTACATCCCGTCCCCGGTGGCGAGCCCCTCGGCGGACAGCTGGACGTAGCCGGTGCCGATCACGGCGCCGATGTGCGTCTTGTACGGGGACTTGTCCGCGCTGAACCGGACGTCCCGGTAGGGACGGAAGATCTTGGCCTCGCCGAATTCGGCGGCCAGGTCCTCGAGCAGCTCGGTCATGGGGCGGAGCACCGCGTCCTCGTAGACGGCCTTGTGCGCGGTCCAGTAGGCCTTGGAGTTGTCGGCCGCGAGGCCCTCGTAAAACTCCAGGGCTTCTTCCGGCCACCCGTCGAACGGCATCCCCCGGCCCCTCCCGCCCGTGCCCCGGCGCGCCCAGGCGGGGCGCCGGTCCCCTCACGATAGGCCGACCGCCCGCGCGGCGGCGGCCCCATGACAGTTGTCATGGGCGCGTCGTGACACCGAACTCTTGGGGGCCGCCGGCGCCGGTGCCACGATGGCCGCATGACAGTAACGAACATGGCGGACGAACGGGGGCGCCAGCCGGCCGGGGGGAGCCCGCCGGCCGCAGTCGCCCTGCGCGGGGTCAGCAAGAATTTCGGCTCGGTCCAGGCGGTGAAGGACATCGACCTGGACATCTCGCCCGGTGAGATCGTCGCGTTCCTCGGGCCCAACGGGGCGGGGAAGACCTCGACCATCGATATCATCCTGGGGCTGTCCCAGCCCACTGCGGGCACGGCGGAAGTGTTCGGGATGCAGCCGCGGCAGGCCATCTCGCGCGGCCTCGTCTCCGCGGTCATGCAGACCGGCGGCCTGCTCAAAGAGTTCACCGTGCGGGAGACCGCGGAGTACACCGCGAGCCTGTTCGTGCGGCCGAGGCCGGTCGACGAGGCGCTGGCGCGGGCCGGCATCAGCGGCATAGCCGACCGCCGGGTCGGCAAGTGCTCCGGCGGTGAGCAGCAGCGGCTGCGCTTCGCCATGGCCCTGCTGTCCGACCCGGAACTGCTGATCCTGGACGAGCCGACCACCGGGATGGACGTCGAGGGCCGGCGCGGCTTCTGGGGGGCGATCCGGCAGGACACGGCCCGGGGGCGGACGGTCCTGTTCGCCACGCACTACCTGGAGGAAGCGGACGCCTACGCCGACCGGATCATCCTCCTGCGGCACGGCCAGATCGTCGCGGACGGCACCTCGTCGGAGGTCAAGGCGATGGCGGCGGGCCGCACGGTCCGGGCCACGCTGGCCGACCCCGACCAGGCCCGGCTGAGCGCGATCCCCGGCGCGGACAGCGTCGAGGTGCGCGGCGACACCGTGCTGATCCACTCGACCGACAGCGACGCGGTGGCCAGGTACCTGCTGACCAGCACCCCGGCCCGGGACCTGGAGATCAACACCCGCGGCCTGGAGGACGCGTTCATCGCCCTGACCAGTGATGACAGCGACACCACCGGAGGATCACGATGACCACCCAGTCAGTTCCGGCACCGGCCGCGCTCACCAGGGAGGCGCCGGGCCCTGGGCGGATTCAACCTGACCGTGCTCAGGCTGGAGATACGCCGCTTGCTGCGCAACCGGCGCACGGTCATCTTCGCGGTGATCTTCCCAGTCGTGTTCTTCCTGGCCTTCGGCCTGAACAGCGCGTACGCCAACCAGTCCGCTGGCCCGGGCAGCCATGGCAACGTGTCCGCGTTCGTCATGATCAGCATGGCGCTGTACGGGGCAGTCCTCGCCACCACCAGCGGCGGGGCCATGGTCTCGATCGAACGGGCCGCGGGCTGGAGTCGCCAGCTCCGGCTGACCCCCCTGTCCCCGGTGGCGTACATCGTGATCAAGATGCTCACCGCGATGGTCCTCGGTCTCGCTTCAGTCGTCGTGGTCTTCGCCGTGGGCGGGCTGACGGGCAAGCCCTCGATGCCGATGTACCTGTGGATCGTCAGCGCGGCCAGCGTCTGGATCGGCTCCCTGGTCTTCGCCGCCTTCGGCCTGTTCATGGGCTACCTGCTGCCCACCGAGAACGTCATGCAGTTCCTGGGGCTCGGCCTGGCCCTGCTGTCCTTCGCGGGCGGCCTGTTCATCCCGCTGAACCAGTTCCCGCAGATCTACCAGGACATCGCCGAGTACACCCCGCTCTACGGGCTCAACCAGCTCGTGCACGCGCCGCTGCTCGGTGTCGGCGTCCAGTGGGCCTGGGCAGTCAACGCCGTGGCCTGGCTGGCCATCTTCGGCGGGGGCGCCATCTGGCGGTTCCGCAAGGACACGGCCCGGGTCTGAGCCTGGGTCTGAGCCCGGGATCCGGGTACCGGTCGGGGCCGGCGCCGGAACCCGTGTCGTCCCGGGGCCCGGGCATGGAACCGCCCGCGGGCCGCCGCAGTTCGTTCTGCACCGGCCCGCGGGCGGGCTTGGCTGGGGGGATCACTGGTCCGGGCTAGCTGCCCGGGCTGGCGGGCCGGGGCTAGCTGACGAGGCACCCGCTGCTCGGGCCGGTCTTCGGGAACGCCCGGGCCAGGGCCTGGGCGATCAGCCGGGCGCGGGCCGCGTACCCGGCCGAGGTGAAGTGGATGCCGTCGGAGATGTACCACTTGGTCTTGGCCAGGGCCGCCCAGTTGAAGACCCGCATGTTCGGGTACTTGGCGCAGGCTTTGACCAGCGTGTTGTCCCAGGTCAGCATGTTGCCCTCGGAGTAGGGGCCGCCGGCCAGCAGGGACCGGAGATTGATCCACATCACCGGCTGCCCGTGCGCGGCCACCATCATCCGCTGGATCCGGGCCATCAGGCCCGCGTTGGAACCCACAGCCACGTCCGCGGTGTCGTTGGTGCCGAGCGCGATCACCCAGCAGCCGCGGAACCCGCCCCGGTAAATCGACTGGGCCGCGTCGTAGCCGTTGACCTGGCCCGGCAAGACCTCCACCACGGACCGGGCCCCGGAGATGTCCCACTGGACGCTGCCCACCCCGACGTCGTGGTACTGCGCGGCGATCCGCTTGGCCGGGTTGGGCAGGTACTCCGGCGAGACCAGGCCCTCAGAGGTGGAGTCACCGATGTGCGTGACCGCGTGGCAGGAGGTCCGCAGCGAGGCCGCCGGGGTGGCCGCGCTGCCGGAGGATGCCGCTCCGGCCGCCTGGGCACCCTGCTTCGGCGCGCCCGCCCCGCCCGTGGCGGAGCCCGAGCCGCCCGAGCCGCTGGAGCCGGCGGAACTGGAGCCAGCGGCGCCCGAGCCGCCGCCCTGGCCCGCGCCGCCGGGCGGCGGCAGGACGCTCCCGGCCGCCAGGGTGCCGGTGGCCGCGTTGCTCGCGCTGGGTGTTCGCACCGCACCGCTCAGCCCGGCGCAGGCCAGGGCGACCACCATGGCCCCGCCGGTGACCGCGGCCCAGCTGCTGACCCCGGTCGACTGGGCCTGCCAGGCGGTCCGCGACCGCATCCGCTTCCAGGCCCGCTCCAGCGCACCCCGGCGGATTGGCTCCTCAACGAAACGCCACGACAGCGCGGCAATCCCGATGCTCGCACCCACCTGCAGCGCGGCCCGGGGCAGATTCTCGGCGGAATTGGCCGGGGACGTCAGGATGATCACCGGGTAATGCCACAGATAGATGCCGTAGGAACGGACACCGATCCACCGCAGCGGCTTCCAGCCCAGGACCGCGCCGACCAGGCTGCCGGGGCACGCGGCCGCGGCCACCACCCCGGCCGTGGCCACCGAGAGCAGCACCAGCCCGCCCTGGTAGGTGAACGCCGAGTACTGGCCCACCCGCCAGATCATCAGGCCGACCACGGCCAGCCCGGCGAACCCGGCCCCGTCCAGCGTGACCCGAGTCCACAGTGCGGTCCGGGCGGTGCGGCGGCTGGGCCAGACCATGGCCAGGGCCGCCCCGATCAGGAGGCCGCAGGCGCGGGTGTCGGAGCCCTCGTAGATCCTGGTCGGGTCGTAGCCGGGGTGGTAGAGCATGAGCATCCCCACGGCCGACCCCGCGGCCAGCAGCACGGTGGGCAGCGCCAGCCAGCGCACCGCGGTGGGCCGGCGGCCACGCAGGAAAAACACCCCCGCCAGCAGCAGCCAGGGCCAGACCAGGTAAAACTGCTCTTCCACGGCCAGGGACCAGAGGTGATCGAACGGGCCGGGCGGCGCGAACCTCGCGAAGTAGGAGTTGTGCGTGTAGATGTAGTACCAGTTGCTGGAGTACGTCGCGGCGCCCGCCACGGCCCCTCGCAGGCTGGCCAGCCGGGACGGGCTCACCACGGTGACCCACGCGGTCACCACGGCCAGCATCACGAACAGGGCCGGGAGCAGCCGCCGGGCCCGCCGGAGCCAGAAGTCGCCCAGGTTCAGCCCGCCCGAGCGGGCCCACTGCCCGAGCAGCAGGTCGGTGATGAGGTAACCGCTGAGCGTGAAGAAGACGCCTACGCCCAGCAGGCCCCCGGGCGCCCAGCCGAACTGCTCGTGATAGGCGATGACGGCGAGCACGGCCAGCGCGCGCAGCCCATCGAGTCCGGGCATGTAGCGCTGACCGGAGCGGACTGGTTCCGGCATGGTTTTCCCCCCGTGCCGCGAACCGCCCTGTCCGGCTCTCCCCGTCCGGCAAGGTCGTGCTTGTGCGCGGCAGAAAATGCACTACCCAGCGCCACGCTCTGATTACACGTAGTAGTTACAAAGGACTTGACTATCACCCTCAACGGGCGATGCATAATGTCCGGTCATTGGCTCAGATAACCCCGGAACGGTGGCTTTAAAGGACGGCCCGGCGGCTAGCGTGGCCGGGCGCGCGGCCCGGGCACGGTCCGCGCGGCTAGGGGCGGACGGTCAGGGGACGGCCGGCGTCGGGGTGGTCAGCGGATGACGCAGCTGGTACTGGCCCCGGACCGGGGGAAGGCCCGGGCCAGCGCACCGGCGATCAGGCGGGCCCGGACCGCGTACCCCGCCGAGGTGTAGTGGATCCCGTCCGAGATGAACCAGCCATCCTGGGCCGCCGAGGCCCAGTCGAAGATCCGCAGGTTCGGGTACTGGTGGCAGGCTTGCCGCAGCGTGTCGTTCCAGACCTGCATGTTCGCCTCGGACCAGGGACCGGACGGGTCGAGGGTCTTCACGTTGACCCACATCACCGGAGCCCCGTTCGCGACCGACATCAGCTCCTGGATGCGGGCCATCCGGCCGACGCTCGAGCCGGCCGACACGTTCGCGGTGTCGTTAGTGCCGAGCGCGACCACCCAGCAGCCCTGGAACCCGCGGCTGGCCATGTTCCGGGCCGCGTTGTAGCCGTTGATCTGGCCCGGCATCTCCTCCGCCATCGAGCGCCCGCCCGAGGCGTCGATCCAGCTGTGCCCGACCCCGATGTCCCGGTACTGGGCCGCGAGGCGCTGAGCCGGATCCGGCAGGTCGAGCGGCGAGACCAGGCCCACCGAGGTCGAGTCGCCAATATGAGCCACCGAGCGGCAGGACGTGCCGGGCGCACTGGCCCCGGCCGGCGCGGGAGCGGCCCGGTGCGCGGCGGCGTGGCTGGCGGAGGGGGCGGACGCCCCCGGCCTGCTGGTGCGGTGGGCCGTGCCCGCCGGCTTGGCGGTTCCCCGCCCGGCCGCGGCCCGCCGGGGGTGGCCTGACGCGGAAGTGCCCGAGGTGGCGGCGGCCGGGTCCGAGGCGGCGGGCGGCCGGGATCCCGGGCCAGGCTGCAGTCCCGGCCGGCGCGGAGGGACCGGCATCGGGGGCGCCGGCCGCGGCCGCCGCGGAAGCACGGGCGCCCGGGCCCGGCGATGTGAAGGCACCTGCCGTCCCGAAGCCGAGGAGCACGGCCAGGACAGCCGCGAGCGCGACGGCGGCCGCGGCCCCGCCCCGCGTCCCGCTCAGTTTGCGGCGCCAGCGCGAGAACCGGACACGAGAGTACATTCGGCCGAGACTACCCAAGAGAAACGCCCAATCAGGCACATACAGCCTGAACAGGCACTCCAGGTCCGAAAAAGCCGTTATCGGATAGGCACTGCCCGCGGGCGCCCGGACGGGGACAGCGCGGCCCGGGGCCGGGCCCGGAGCGGCGGGCCGCTAGAGCGCGCGCTCGAAGTGGACGAGATCGCGGCCGGGGCCGTCGTAGTCGGCGATGGGCCCGGTGACGGAGAAACCCATCGTGCGGTGGAAGACGATGGAGCCGGTGTTGACCGGGGCGGTGACCGCCGAGACCACCGTCCGGCCGTCGGCCCGGGCCAGCGCGAAGAACTCCGCGTACAGCAGCTGGGCCAGCCCCTGGCGCCGGGCCTGCGGGGCCACACCGGCGAAGTGGATGTAGGCCTGCCGCGGGTCGGACGGCGACAAGATGCCGACCAGGAAGGCCAGCAGCCCGCCCGGACCCTCGACGACCAGGCTTGTGCGGTGGAAGTGGTCCAGGAACAGGCGGGGCAGCGAGCCCACGACCGGGCGCCCCCACCAGTCATCGACCGCCGCTGCGATGGCCGGGTAGTCGCTGGCGCGGGCGGTGCGGGGATGCTGCTCAGTCACCCGGCTTGCGATTGCGGTTGCGGTCGTTCCGTCTCAGGGTCACGAGCACGACCACGATAAAGACGAACAGGGCTCCCGCGATCAGGTAGTTAGCCACGCCGCCCCCTTGTCCGCATGCTCCGGATACTAGCAATCAGCCCAAATCAGCCGGCTGGCCTGCCGGCGAGGCCCACATCCCAGTCACGTCCAGCAGCGGTGTCACGCACGGCGGTCCCGCGGCGACGCTCACCCGGGGCACGCCGGCCGCGCCCACGCTGACGATCATGGCCGAGCGGGTGCCGTAGCGCTCAGTGTGCACGCAGGCGGCCGACAGCTCGGCTGGCCGGGCCGGGCGGCCGGGCCCCGCGGGCTGCGGCCCGGCGGCGGGCTGATGATCCCGGAGCACCCCGGCCAGCCCGGCTTCGACCCGCGCGGCATCGGCGGCATCGCCACGCGCCTGCGCTTGCGCCGCGTTCTCCAGCGACGAGACCAGGCCGGCCACCCGCCGCTGCTTGGCCGACGGCTGCCGCAGCGGCGCGTTCTCCAGCACGTAGCTCCCCGGCGGGAGTTCTTCCGCCCGGGCCCGGGGCCCGCCGCTCAGGTCCACCGAGAAGAGCGCGTGACGGTCACCCACCAGCATCCAGCAGGGGTTGTAGGCAGCGGGATCGAGCCGGGCGCACACCTCGGTCACGGCCGTCTTCGCGTCCGGGTAGCCAGCGAAGGCCAGCGGCAGTTCACCCCGGGATCGTCTGGCCGGGTCCCGGGCCGTGGCCGGCTGGTTGGTCAGGCCGGCCACCACCCCGTGCTCGTTGACCGCCAGCCAGGTCCCGCCGGCCAGCTCATCCCGGCCGCCCAGGATCCGCGGCGACCCGCCGCGGAGCACGGTGACCGGGTCAGCCGGCCGCTGATACAGCTCGTCCCGGTTCGCCGCGATCAGCAGCGGCCCGCCAGGCACGGTCCCGAACAGCGCGATGAGCAAGCACACAGCTGTGACGTTACCCGGGGGGAACGCGCCAACCGGCCGGGTCCACCGGGCGTCATACCAGTCACACGGCTCACGGAGCCGCCTGGGCAGAAAGAACCTTCGATGACCTCAGCTACACCCACGCTCCGGCGAATGCTCGCCGGGGCAGCGCTCACCTGCGTCGCGGCACTCGCCGCCGGATGCGGGAGCAGCGGCAGCCCCGCGGCCGCGCCCACCAAGACGATCACCGTCAGGACCACCCCCGCCGCGTCGGCCAGCAGCGCCGCCTCCACCCCGGGTACCCCGGCGCCGGCCGCGGCCAGCCCGGCCGCGGCGGGCGCGGCGGCCTGCCCGGCGCGTTCACTCGGCCTGAAGCTGGGGCTGGCCCAGGGCGCCGCGGGCAGCACGTTCCAGGTCATCGACTTCACGAATATCTCTCACTCCCCCTGCACGCTGTACGGCTACCCCGGCGTGTCCCTCGGGAGCGGAAAACCCGTCAGGCAGATCGGCCTGGCCGCCGCCGAGAGTCATGCCACCCCGCCGAAACTGGTCACGCTCGCCCCCGGGACGGCCGCCAGCGCGGTGCTCCAGATCGTGCACGCGGTCAATGTCCCCGCCGCCAGGTGCCACCTGGTCACCGCGGACTACCTGCAGATCTACCCGCCGAACCAGACCACGCCGGCGTATCTGCGGTACTCCTCGCAGACCTGCGCCAAGCCGGTCCGGATCCTGACCGTCAGCGTGGTGCAGGCCGGATCCGGGAGCCAGTAGCCGCCCCGGCCCCCGCCGCACCGGCCGCGGCCCGGCCGGCCCCGGCCGCGGGGCCGTTCCGGGCCGCCCGCTGGTGAGCGATACTGCTGAGATGGTCGACCGCAACGTGTTCGGTGGGGAGCTGGAGCCGTGTGGCGACGACCCGGTCACGGGGTTCTACCGCGACGGGTGCTGCAACACGGGGCCGGAGGACCGGGGCAGCCACACGATCTGCGCGGTGGTGACCGCCGAGTTCCTGGAGCATCAGCGCCGTATCGGCAATGACCTGAGCACCCCCGTGCCGGAGTACCGCTTTCCCGGCCTGGTCCCCGGGGACCGCTGGTGCGTGACCGCGGCGAACTGGCTGCGAGCCCATCAGGACGGGGCGGCGTCGCCGGTGGTGCTCGCCTCGACCCACGAGCGGGCCCTGGAGGTCGTCCCGCTGGAGGCCCTCCAGCAGCATTCCGTGGACGTCCCCGCCAACCCCGGCGCGCTCGAAGAATGAGATCCGCGGCCGCGGCCGGGCACGTTCGCTGACCGGGCCGGTGAGTTCGGGCGCGCCCCGTGGTCTGAAGGGTCATGGGGATACCTGGACGCGAGAATGGGGCGCCGGGCCACGCCGGACGGCCCGGGCAGGCCGGCGCGGCGCTGTGGTGGGCCGAGCACGGCTCGGGTGAGCCGCTGGTCCTGCTGCACGGCGGGCTGGCCGACGCACGGTTCTTCTCCCGGGCCGTGCCCGCGCTCGCCGAGCGGTTCCGCGTCTACACCCCGGACGCCCGGGGGCACGGGCATACCCCTGACGTGCCCGGGCCGTTCACACAAGACCTGCTCATGCAGGACACCGTGGCCTTCCTGACCAGCGTGGTGGGCGGCCCGGCGCACCTGGCCGGGCACAGCATGGGCGCCTGCACCGCGCTGCGGGTCGCGCTGCACCACCCCGGCCTGGTCCAGCGGCTGATCCTGGTCAGCGCGAGCATCCGGCCGCCCCGGCCGCGGGACCCGGACTCGCCCTGGCCCGGCCTGGATGAGCTGGTCAGGTTTCTCGGGCCGGGCTACGGGGAGGTCTCGCCCGACGGGGAAGCACACTTCCCGGTCGTGGCCAGCAAGATCGTGACCATGCTGACCGGGGCGCCCGCGCTGGCCCAGGCGGATCTCGGCGGCGTCAGCAGCCGCACGCTGCTGATGGCCGGCGACGAGGACGCTGTTTCCCTGGACGACACCGTGGCCCTGTACAACGGGATACCAGACGCCGAGCTCGCCATCGTGCCCGGAACCTCCCATTTCCTGCTCCGGGAGAAGCCGGGCCTGTGCAACGCGATCATGCTGGACTTCCTGGCCGGTGCACCGGTCCCCGCCGTGCCCCCGGTGCGGCGCGCCCCGGCCCGCGGCAGCAGGCTACGTTGATCCCTGCGGCCCCTGGCCGCTCCCGCCGCTGACTCGGTGACTACTGGAGGACTGAGCAGATGCCGACCACTCCCCTTCGCCAGCGCCCGGCCTGGAAGGCCCTGGAACAGCACCACCACGAGATCGGCGGGCGGCACCTGCGGGAGCTGTTCGCGGAGGACCCCGGGCGCGGGGAGCGGCTGGCCGCTGAGGCCGTTGGGCTGTATCTCGACTACTCCAAGAACCGGGTGACGGACGAGACCCTGGCCCTGCTCATCCAGCTGGCCCGGGAATCCCAGGTGGAGGAGCGCCGCGACGCCATGATGCGCGGTGAGCTGATCAACGTGTCGGAGCACCGGGCCGTGCTGCACGTCGCCCTGCGGACGCCGAAGGGCACCTCGCTGGTGGTCGGCGGGGTGGACGTGGTCGCCCAGGTCCACGAGGTGCTGGACCGGATGGCCGAGTTCGCGGACCGGATCCGCTCCGGGGAGTGGAAGGGCTACACGGGCAAGCCGATCCGGAACATCGTCAACGTCGGCATCGGCGGTTCGGATCTCGGCCCGGTCATGGCCTACGAGGCGCTGCGCCACTACACCCAGCGCGACCTGACGTTCCGTTTCGTGTCCAACGTGGACTCGACCGACTTCGTGGAGGCGACCCGGGATCTGGCCGCCGACGAGACGCTGTTCGTCATCTCCTCCAAGACGTTCAGCACGCTGGAGACGCTGACCAACGCCCATTCCGCCCGGGACTGGGTGGTGAGCAAGCTTGGCCGCGAGGACGCGGTGGCCAGGCACTTCGTCGCGGTCTCGACCAACGAGGAGCGGGTCAAGGCGTTCGGCATCGACCCGGTGAACATGTTCGGGTTCTGGGACTGGGTCGGCGGCCGGTACTCGATGGACTCCGCCATCGGCCTGTCCACCATGGTGGCGATCGGGCCGCAGCAGTTCAGCGAGATGCTGGCCGGTTTCCACGCGATGGACGAGCACTTCAAGACCGCCCCCCTTACCTCAAATCTTCCGGTGCTGATGGGACTGCTCGCGGTCTGGTACGGCGACTTCTTCGACGCGCAGACCTATGGCGTGATGCCCTACGAGCAGTACCTGAAGCGGTTCCCCGCCTACCTGCAGCAGCTGACGATGGAATCCAACGGCAAGAGCGTCACGCTGGAGGGCGCCGGAGTGGACTACCAGACCGGCGCGGTCTTCTGGGGCGAGCCCGGCACCAACGGGCAGCACAGCTTCTACCAGCTGATCCACCAGGGCACCAAGCTCATCCCGCTCGACCTGCTCGGCTTCGGCAAGACCCTCAACCCGCTGCGCGACCACCACGACATCCTGACCTCGAACGTGTTCGCGCAGGCCCAGGCGCTGGCGTTCGGCAAGACCCAGGACGAGGTGCTGGCCGAGGGAACCCCGCGGGATGTGGCGCCACACCGGGTCATGCCCGGGAACCGGCCGACCAACGTGCTGCTGGCCGAGAAGCTCACCCCCCGGCTGCTCGGCACGCTCGTCGCCCTGTACGAGCACAGCGTGTTCACCCAGGGCACGATCTGGAACATCGATTCCTTCGACCAGTGGGGCGTGGAGCTGGGCAAGGTGCTGGCCCTGCAGATCCTGCCCGAGCTGGAGAGCGGGGACGAGCCTGAGCTCAGCCACGATTCCTCGACCAACACCCTGATCAAGCGCTACCGGCAGCTGAAGCGCCAGTAAGAGCGGAGAACAGACATGACGACCGATAAGCCGATGCAGCTGGGCATGATCGGGCTGGGCCGGATGGGCGCGAACCTGTCCCGGCGGCTGATGCGCGACGGCCACCGCGTCGTCGCCTACGACCACACCCCGGACCACGTCAAGCAGCTCGAGGGTGAAGGCGCCAGCGGCGCGGCCACCCTGGAGGAGTTCGTCGCCAAGCTGGAGAAGCCCCGGGCGACCTGGCTGATGCTGCCCGCCGCGGTCACCGGACCGGTCCTCGAGCAGCTCGCCCAGCTGCTCGAGCCGGGTGACATCGTGATCGACGGCGGCAACACCTACTACCGGGACGACATCGACCGGGCGAAGCAGCTCCAGCCGAAGCAGCTGCACTACGTGGACGTCGGCACGTCCGGCGGGATCTTCGGCCTGGAGCGGGGCTTCTGCCTGATGATCGGCGGCGAGGACGGGCCGGTCGAGCACCTGGACCCGATCTTCCGCAGCATCGCCCCGGGCGCCGGAACCGCGGATCCCACCCCGAGCCGGACCCGGACCCGGACCGGGACCGGGACCGCCCAGGACGGGTACCTGCACTGCGGGCCCAGCGGCTCGGGGCACTTCGTCAAGATGGTCCACAACGGGATCGAGTACGGCATGATGGCCGCGATCGCCGAGGGGCTGTCCATCATCAAGCACGCCAATGTGGGCAAGGCAGAGATGCAGTCCGCGGACGCGGAGACCACGCCGCTGCGCGAGCCGGAGTACTACCAGTACGACATCGACGTCGCCGAGGTGGCCGAGGTGTGGCGGCGCGGGTCAGTCGTCAGTTCCTGGCTGATGGACCTGACCGCGGATGCGCTCGCCCGGTCCCCCAAGCTGGACAACTTCGGCGGGCACGTCTCGGACTCCGGTGAGGGCCGGTGGACCGTGATCGCGTCCATCGACGAGGGCGTGCCCGCACCGGTCATCACCGCCGCGCTAATCGAGCGGTTCGAGTCGCGCGGCCTCGGCGAGTTCAGCCACAAGCTGCTCTCGGCCCTGCGCAGCGAGTTCGGCGGCCACGCGGAAAAGGAGACCGACAACTCCGGCGCCAAGCCGGTCAGCTGAGGCGCCGGTCAGCTACCGCGCGCGGGGACGGGGATGCGGGCCAGGTCACGGGCCAGCACGACCTCGCCGCCGAACGCGCTGGCCGCCTCGCCGGCCAGCCGCTGCCCGTCCTCCCGGTCGTAGCGCTGGGAGAAGTGCGTGAGCACCAGGAGCCGGGCGCCCGCCTGGGCCGCGATGCGGCCGGCCTGGCCGGCGGTCAGGTGCCCGTACTCCCGGGCCAGCGCGGCCTCGGTCTCCGCGAACGTGGACTCGCAGACCAGCATGTCGGCCTGGTCGGCCAGGGCGAACGCCGCGTCGCACAGCCGGGTGTCCATGATGAACGCGAAGCGCTGGCCGCGTCTCGGCTCGCTCATTTCCTCGAGCGTGACCAGGCGGCCGTCCGCGAACAGGCTCCCCTCGTGCTGGAGCCGGCCGATGTCCGGCCCGGCGATGCCCAGCTCGGCCAGGCGGTCCGGCAGCATCCGCCGCCCGTGGGGTTCCTCGAGCCGGTACCCGACGGTGGGTGCGCTGTGCGAGAGCGGCCGGGCCTCGAGCCGGAACGCCGGGGTGCTGGCCACCGTGGTCACCGGGTCCGGAGGGCCGGCCTGCCCGATGGGACGCTCGCGGAGGTTGAGCACGTCACGGAACAGCGCCGCGTGGCGGAGCCGGTCGAACACCGCCTGGTTCTGTCCCGGGTAGTACGCATCGACCATGTGCGGCACCCGGTCCAGGGACATCCGCTGCAGCACTCCCGGCAGGCCGAGGCAGTGGTCGCCGTGGAAGTGGGTGATGCAGATCCGCGTGATCTGGCTCGCCGTCACCCCGGCGAACAGCATCTGCCGCTGGGTCCCCTCCCCCGGGTCGAACAGCAGTCCCTCGGTGTCCCAGCGCAGCAGGTAGCCGTTGTGGTTGCGGGCACGCGTCGGCGCCTGGCTTGCCGTGCCGAGGACCACCAGCTCACGGTTGGACACGGCACCCGACCCTACGCTGGGCCGGGCGTACCGCACCCGCCGGGCGGCTGACCTCCGCGGCGGGTGCGGTAGCCGGGTGGTCAGCCTCGGCGGCGGGTGCGGTAGCCAGGTGGTCAGGTGGTCAGCCGCCGCTGGCGAGGTGCGGCTGACGGGTGGTCAGCGTCCGCCCGGCGGACTGCGGGTGACCCCGGCCAGTCCGAGGGTGTACAGGGCCAGCAGGGCGGCGGCCGCCGCGCGGACCAGCCAGCCGAACACCACCACGCCGGCCGCGGCCCCGCTGGCCGGAACGTCGCACTGGGCCGCCGAGCTGCTGTTCAGGTTGATGACCGGGAAGGCGAGCTCAATCGCGTAGCCGATCCGGGCCGGATTGGAGCACTCCCTCGCCGCGGTGGAGGCGGCAGGCCTGGCCGGGGCCGGGGACTGCGGGGCGGGTGACGCCGACGCCGGCGCGGCCGGCGAGGCGGGCGGACTGGCGGGCGGGCTGGCCGAGGCCGCCGGGGTCACCGGGGCCGACGCCGTGGCCGCCGGGGTGGCTGGCGCCGGAGCGGCCGCGGAAGGAGTGGCCGCCGCCGGCGCAGCGGCAGAGCCGGGCGGGCTGGCGGTGGCCGCCCCGGTGGCCGCCGCCGTGGCCGGCGTCCCGGCGGCCGGCTCCGCCACGATGTACTTATCTGGCCCGAGCCAGAACACGGCGATCAGCGCCGTGACGGTGAACAGCCCGGCCAGCCACAGGAACGCGTAGAAGCAGTGGTAGCCGTAGCCGATCAGCCACTTCGCGCAGTGCTGGCCGAGCCTGCGCACGGGGCTGAGTGAACCACGATCACGCACGTCGTCCCGCTGGGCGACGAGGATCCGGCGGGCCAGGTCGTCGTACCCGGCTCCCCCGTACGCCGCGGCGAGCGCCTCATACGGCTGGGCCCGGTACTCGGCCGAGCATTCACGCAGCCACCAGAGCCACTGCTCGACGTGAGCCGCATGCGGACCGGGCGCGCGGCCGGCCCGGCGGGAAGATCCCCGTCCGCCAGGCGGCCGCGGGCCCAGGCGGTCCAGGTCGCCCAGGCCGGGCAGGCCGGTGTAGCTGAGCCCGTCCAGTTCCAGCAGGCCGTCGAGCCGGAACCCGTGGTGCTGGTCACCAAGCTGGAGGGTGCCGGCCTTGGTGCGGGTCAGGTTGAGGGCCACCGCGCGGGCTGCGCCGTCCGCGCGGCGGCCCTCCTGGAGGGTACCGTCCGGTGGCTCGCTGGCCGGGCTGACGAAGCGCCCCGCGCAGCGGAGTTCCCGGCCGACGCTGGCGTCGGTGAAGCTGACCGCGCCGTCCGGGCCGGTGCCGACCGCCACGAAACCCTGGTCCAGCAGCACCTCGCCCTGGATCTGGGCGAAGTCCGCGACCAGGGCCGGGCCGGTGGCGTTGGCCAGCGTCGATCCGCTCAGCGACAGATGCCCGTTGATGGTGGCCGCGGTCAGGCAGACCGCGCCGGCGGGCCCGGCCCCGATGGCGGTAAGCCCGTTGCGGGCTTCCTCGCACCCGGCCGCGTCGTTCTTCACGATCAGGTAGTCCGCCATGAGCGCCGGGCCGGTGTCGTTGCACAAGAACGCGTTGCGCATCGCCAGGCGGCCGCCGACCGTCGTGTTGCTCAGGCACACCGCGCCCAGCGATCCGTTCCCGTCGGCCGGCTCGCAGTCGCACCCCCGCAGGATGGTCGTGATCGCGGTAAGCCCGGCGGGGCTGTGCTGCTCGATCTCGTCGCGGACCCGCTGCCCGGGCTGACTGCCGGGGGCGTGCCCCCGCCGGACGTGCGCGCCTTCCAGGGACAGCCGGCCGCTGATGGTGCCCCCGCGGATCAGGACGGCCGCCCGGCGGCCCGCACCCGCCGCCTCGAACCGCCGGCCCGACGCGACGTCCGCGTCGAGCACCAGGTCACTGTGCACGGTGAGGCCATCGGCCAGCAGGGCAGGCCCGGTGTGATTCGTCAGCCGGGCGCCGTTGAGCAGCAGATCGCCACCGATGGTGGCTTCGGGAAGGCGGACGGCACCGGCCTCTCCTTCCCCCTCGGCGCTGAAGTCCTGATCCAGCCGGGCCCCGTCCCCGATCGTGACCAGGTCAGCCAGCAGGGCCGGCCCGGACTCGTTGACCAGGGTTGTCCCGCGCAGGGAAAGCTGCCCGGTGACCGACGCCCCGGCCAGGCAGATGGCGCCCAGCGGGCCCGAACCGGTCGCGGTCAGCCCCTCGTGACGGCTCTCGCACGCGCCGGCGTGGCCCTTGACGATCAGGTTCTCGCCCATCAGCGCGGACATCGTGCCGGCGGCCAGCTGAGCGTGCCGCAGCACCAGGTTGCCCCCGATCGTGCTGCCCGACAGGCAGACCGCGCCCACCGACCGGCGCCGGTGAGGCGGCGGGTCATCCCCGGCCCACGCAGCACGGCCGGCGGCCGGGCCCGTGCCGCCGGGCTGAGCAGGCTCAGCCGGGCCGGTCCCGGCCTCACCCGGACCGGACCTGACCTTCGCGCGTTCCAGCGAGAGCTGCCCGGAGACAGTGGCGCCGCGCAGCAGCACGGTGCCCTGCCAGCCGCCGCCGGACGCCCAGAAGTCCCGGCCCGATGAGGCGTCCCGGGCCAGGAAGAAGTCCCCCTGGACGACGAGGCCGTCGGCGGCCAGCGCCGGCCCGCTGCGGTTGGCCAGCCGCGCGCCACGCAGCATGAGGTTGCCGCTGACCCGCGCCCCAGACAGCTGGACGGCCGCCGCGCCGGCCGAGTGGCCCGCGGCGTCGAGGCCGTCCAGGAACGCGCCGACGCAGGTGCCGCCGCCGCCGACGGACAGTCCGGGCGCGGTGAGGGCCGGTCCGGAGCGGTTGACCAGGGCGGTGCCGTCCAGCCTGAGTTCGCTGGTCACCTGGGCCCCGGCCAGCTGGATCAGGCCGTCGGGACGGTGGCCGTCGAGTTCGCAGCCACGGATGCTGAGCGTGTCAACACGGGCCCGGTTCGCCGTCACGGCAGGCAGCACGCAGGTGTCCAGGAAAAGCCACGGCAGCCGGGCGTCGGCCAGGCTCAGGGGTTTCTCGAAGCGGCATCCGGTAAAACGCAGCCCGATAGCGGCGCTAACGCCGTCCAGGTTGAGCTCACCACGTATCCAGGCACCGCAGATCACCACGCCACGCGGGTCTATCAACTGGGGAGGATCGGGCTTATCCGCACCAGTGAGGATGTTACGGATGCTGCTCGCGTCGAGGGACCGGCTGCGGCCCAGGCCCCGGACCTGGTCCAGGCCAAGCGGGACAAGTTCGCGGCAGTAATCGAGCCTCACGCCATTTCCGGCATACCGGATTAACGGATTGTTCCGTCCGGCCGCACGGGTGGGGGAACGCCGACCGAGGAGGCTTAACATGAATTACACAATACCGTGGCCAGCTGACTGACCGGTGGCAGTAAAGAACACTCGCCGGCTGACTTATTGCGCAATAAGAGGGGTCACTCTCTTATTAATTCCGGCATTACCGTACTAACTGACCGCGGCCCCGCCGGGACCTCACGCACGGAACATGCTCGCGCCGGCCGGCGGCCATAGCTCTCCAGCAGGATCCGGACGGGCGGCTTCATCGATTCCGGTCATCAGCTCCGGCCACCCGGCGGCCGATCCGCTCACCGCGACGCCATGGCACGCTGGCGTCCGTGGCTATCACGATGCGCGACCTTGAGCAGCGCGCGGCGCGTGGCTGGCGGGCACCGGAAGAAGAACGGCTGGGTGACTGGCTGCTGCGGGCCGCAGGCGGCTTCACCGGGCGGGCGAACAGCGCCCTGGCCACTGGTGACCCGGGACTGCCGCCGGGCGGCGCGGCGGAGGCGGTGCGCGACTGGTACCGGGCCCGCCACCTTCCCGCCATGATCGCCGTTCCGTACCCGACGGCCCGGCCGCATGCGGTCGCGCTCGACCGATTCCTCGCGGAGCGCGGCTGGGCGGTACGGTCCGGCGCCGCCACCGTGATGACCGCCCGGACGGACCGGATACTGGCCGCCCGGGGGGCCGTGCCGCCGGTGCGGGTTGAGGTGGCGGCCCGGCCTGACCAGGCGTGGCTGGCCCGGTACCACTATCGCGGGCAGGAGAAGCTGCCGCCCATCGCCCTCCGGGTGCTCACCTCCGCCCCGTGGCAGGCGTTCGCCTCGATCCGCGACGGCGATCAGGCGATCGCGATCGGCCGGTTGGCCGCAGCGGCTGGCTGGGCGGGCCTGACCGCCATCGAGGTCGACCCGGCCCACCGGCGCCGGGGACTGGCCCGCGCCGTGACGGCCGCCCTCGCCGCGCAGGCCGGCGCGCACCGCACCGGGCAGCTGTACCTTCAGGTCGAGGACGGCAATGCGGCCGCCCGCACGCTGTACCGCCGGATCGGCTTCACCGACCACCACGGCTACCACTACCGCGTCGCCCCGGCTTCTCCTTAGCCCGGGACCGTTTAGCCCGCTCGTGACGGGCAGAAACGCAGGAGCATCACTGCTCGCAGCGAGAGAGGAGACGTCATGGCTGTCTCAGCCTTCCAGGATTACCCGCTCGCCGATCGCGACCGGGAATGGGACGGCGGCGCGGCGGAAAAGCGGGTCCGGGCGTGGGCCGGCGCCGAGGACGAGCCGAACGCGAAATACCGGGATGCGCACGTCTGGTACGACAGCGACAACAAAGACAATTTCACCGCCTATAAACTCCTGATCGCGGACGTCATCCAGGGCCAGGTCCGCGCCGTGCCGCGGGGCATCATGGCCGCGGGAAACGTGATGCAGGGCTCGCGAGGCGGCGTCGACCTGCCCGCAAAGGACATAGACCGGGTAAAAAGTCATCTCGCCAAGTACTACAAGAAGATGGGCGAGGACGCTCCCTGGGAGCGCGGCTAGCACGTTTATCCGCGCCCGAGGGGGCAGGGTTGAGCGGTAACCAGCCCGAGCTGGCCGACCGGGGCCGGCTAGGAAGTGAGGTGGAACCATGACCGGCGTCATCATCGCCACCTGGCCCATCGCCCTGCTGATCGTGCTGGCCATCGTCGGTATCCCGCTGTGGATGACCCTCCGGCACCGGCACGCCGCTCCTGACTACCGCGAGGCCCGGGCGCACCACCGCGCCAAGCAGGCCGCGCCCAGCACGGGCGCCGCCCGCGACTTCGTGCCCACCGAGCCGGTCGCGGCCGTCGACGGGCTCACCATCGTCCGCAAGACCGGGACCGGGGATGACGACAGCATGGCGGTGCCTGCCCAGCGGCACTGGTAGCTACGCGCTGCTAGTGGCCGGGCCCGGGGACGGGGAGCACGCCCGCGGCGTGCCGCTGCGCGAGTTCCCGGTAGATCCGGGGATTGCCCGCCACCCACTGCGCCGCTCCCCCGGTCACCGGCCCGGCCACCCGGGCGGGGACGCCGACCGCGAGCATCCCCTCCGGGATCTCCATTCCGGGAGGCACCGTGGCGCCGGCCGCGACGAGAGCGCGCGGTCCCACGACGGCACCATCCAGCACCGTGGCGCCGTTGCCGACCAGCGCCTCGGTGTGCACCACCGCGCCGTGGACCACGCAGAGATGCCCGATGGTGACCCCCTCGCCGACCTCGGTGACCGGGTCGCCGCCGCCGTGCAGCACCGAGCCGTCCTGGACGTTGGCGCCGCGCCGCACCAGGATGGGCCCGAAGTCGGCCCGCAGCACGGCCCCGTACCAGATGGACGCCTCCGCCTCGACTCGCACGTCGCCCACCAGGGTGGCGGTCGGGGCGATCCAGGCCTCAGGGCTCACGGTGGGCGCGCGGCCCTCGAAAGAGAACAATGGCACCCGCCCATGATGCACGGCTCCGCGATCCGGTACGACACTGCCCGGGATGATGCCGCCGCCCCTGCTGACTTATCCGGATGGCCGCTGGCTGGAGGGGGAGACTGGCAGCTGGGGCCTCAGCCGCCCGAACTACCAGCCCCGTGGCCGCCGGCCATGCCGATCGCCGTCGCTCTGGCCGCCCTCGGGCTGGCCCGTGCGCGCGGGCCAGCCGCAGTGGCATGCGGCGAGAGCAGCGATGCGGGACGTCCGTCCCGGCCCCCGGCCGGGACGCCCGGCGGGACACCCGGATGCTGGCAACGGGGAGTCACGGGGCGTCCGGACATTGGCGGCTTTATCACCCGGGATATGACACGCCGTACGGCTCCAGGGCCTCATTCCGGGGTCTTGCGTTCACGCCGAGTTACCTTAGGAATTGTGTTCGCCTACGCAGTTTCATCCTGGCCGGTGGAGCTTGTCCGATTCGGCGCCGCACGACGGAGCACGCTCACGGCCACAACCCGCCCGCGGTGGTGGCATGACATCTCCGGATGACGCCTGCAAGCCCGAGGCGGCCCTGTTCGATGACGCAGGCCCCGATCACGCGGGCAGCCTGCTGTGCCGCCTCCTCATCAGCCATCCCGACGTCGTTGACATCGAGATCCTCGGCCAGACCGAGATCCTGGAGGGAATCACCTCGTACTCGCTGGGCGTGCTGCTGCCCGGAGGCCGGGAACTCTACATCGACGTGGAGGACGCGCCCGCCGCCCCGCCCGGTGCCGCAGGGGCACCCGGCGCCGTCGTCCCGCCCGGTGCCGTGGGGCCGTAAGCCGCAGACGGGCCAGCCGGGAACGGCTCGGGGGTGGCGCGCTCGATGGCCGGCCACCCGACGTCCGCGTCGTAATCAGCCCGCTCAGCCCGTCCGCCGCCGCGCAGCCCGAACAGCCGCTTGGAGAACAGCAGGTAAGCCACGATGGCCAGGTTGATGATGAGGGCGACGACCTTCAGCGCGGTCACGCTCTTGGTCAGCTCGTAAATCTCGTAGGGAACGAACACGACCGTCGCCACGAACGTCAGGTACTCGGCCCAGCGGCGGCCCCGCCACAGCCCGATCGCCTCGACTCCCTCCAGGACCGCGTACGCGGCAATGGCGGTCCCCACCAGGTAGAGGTTCCTGATGCTGATCGCGAACAGCCTCTGCAGATCGTGCACGACACCGTGGCGGCTGCTGGCCATCGGGCCGCCGACGCCGCCCTGAAGGTCGCTCAGGATGCGGGTGAAGTCCGCGTTCAGCGCGGCCTTGTTGCCGGCGAACAGGAACACGGCGGCGGCGAGTGCGGACAGGACCAGGAAATGCAGCCCCCGGTCGATGGCGATCAGCCGGAGGACATAGCGATCGCGGAGCGGCCGACCGCGCAGCGGGAGGGTGACCTCCTCCCGGGACGGCGGGTACCGCCGGGCAGGCCGGCCGGGAGGCCTCAGCACCACCCAGGAGTCGCAGCGCAGGCAGCGGTACCAGCGCAGACCGCCCGAATCCCGGGCGAAGAGGTGATCGCCGGAGCGGAGCTCGGCCGCGTCGGTGCCGAGCAGCTCGTGGCCGTGCAGACCGCAGCCGATGAGCTCGTAGCGGAGCTTGGGACGGTACCGTCGTGGCTGCTCAGTGCCCGGCGGGGCCGTGGGCGCGGAGACCGCCTCCGGGGCCTGCGCGGCCCCCGGCGCCCGCGCAGGCTCTGACGCCGGCGCAGCCCCCGGTGCCGAGGCCGTCCGCGGTGCGGGCAATCCGGCTGCGGACGCGGTCCTCGATTCTGGTGCCCGGCCTTCGGTGCTCATATCTGCGTGCTACCCGCCGGGGTGCCCGTTTACAAGCACCGCCACGCGGCTCATGCCGCAGCCTTCCCGGTCAGGCGCGGACGGTCCCGGCGGGCAGGTGCGCTCCGGTCAGCCGCTCGGCCTCGGTCCAGAGCCGGGCCGCGGCCGCCGTGTCGCGGGCCCGGCGGGGCGGCCGGACGAAGGTGGTCGGGCCAACCAGCCCGAAAGCCCCGCCCGGGCCGTAGTACCCGCCGGACACGGCGGACGGGCTGGTCGCCGCGTACAGCAACGGCTCCGTGCCGGGCCCGACGTCCTGCGACGGGAGGAAGGGCACGCCGTTGAACAGGGTCCGCTTCGGCTTGTCGCGGCCCAGGCTGGCCCCGGCCGTCTGCAGGTTCGTGCGGGTGTACCCGGGGTGCGCCGCGACGCTCATCAGGGTCCAGTCGCGCTCGACCGCGACGGCGGCGAGATGCAGGGTCATCATCAGGTCCGCCAGCTTGGACTGGGCGTAGGAGAAGTTCGCGCTGTAACGGCGTTCCCATTGCAGGTCGGCGAAGTGGATCCGGCCGAAGTTCGCGGTGCCGCTGCTCATCGTGACCACCCGCGGTGCCGGCGCGGCGAGGACCAGCGGCAGCAGCCGGACGGTCAGCGCGAACGGGCCCAGGAAGTTGCTGCCGAACTGGAGCTCGAAGCCGTCGGCGGTGGTCATCCGGGCCGGTGGCGCCATGACGCCCGCGTTGTTGATGAGCGTGTCGACCGGGGTGCCGTCGGCGAGCAGGCCGTCGCTGAACTCCCGGACCGACGCCAGGTCGGCCAGGTCGATGCGGCGGACCTCAAGCTGGGCGTGCGGATGGCGGGCCAGGATGTCGGCCCGGGCCTGCTCGCCCTTGGCTACCGTGCGGACGGCCATGATGACGTGCGCGCCTGCCTCGGCCAGCCGCCGGGCGGCCTCCTTGCCGGTGCCGCTGTTGGCGCCGGTGACGACGACGCGCCTGCCCGACTGATCCGGGACCGTGTCCATGGTGGCGTTCCTTCCAGACTCTGACAGACCATCGGTCTGTTATTCCGTGAATCTATCAGACCGATGGTCTGTACACAAGGGACCGCTGGTCTGTAAAGTGTGCCCGTGACCACCTTCCAGCGTGCGCGCAGTGAGGAGCAGCGGGAGGCGCGCCGCCGGGCGATCCTCGACGCCGCCGCGGCGATGCTGGCCGAGATGCCGGTCGCGCAGGTGACGCTCAACGAGCTCAGCCGGCGGGTGGGCCTGGCCAAGTCCAACGTGCTGCGCTACTTCGAATCCCGTGAGGCCGTGCTGCTGGAGCTGCTGGACTCGGCGTGGCAGGAATGGCTGACCGGGCTCGGGACGGCCCTGGACGGCGCGGTCGACGCCGCCGCACCCGCGGCGGAGCGGGGTGACCAGCTGGCCGGCGCGCTGGCCGCGTCACTGGCGGCCCGGCCGGTGCTGTGTGACCTGTTCAGCGCGCAGGCCGCGGTGCTGGAGCGGAACGTCTCCCCCGAGGTCGCCCTAACCTACAAGCGGGCGGCGCTGGGCGACGTGACGCGGCTGGCCCGGCTCATCCACGGCTACCTGGGTGAGCTGGGGGACCACGACACGGAACGGCTCGCCGCCGGCGCGGTCCTGGTGGCGGGCGCATTGTGGGCGCACGCCCAGCCGTCGGCGGCCGTGCTCGCGGCCTACGAGGCCGATCCGGCGCTGGCCGTCATGCGGACCGACTTCACCCCCACCATGCGCGAGGTGCTCGAGGTACTCATCGCCGGCCTGCTGGCCCGCGCCTCCCGCTAGCCCCGCGCGCGGCGGCCGGGACGGGGACGCCCCCGGCACGAGGCGGCCGCCAGGTAAAGCAGTTGCCTTCGAGGTCACAGGTCTGCTGAACTCACCGGAGACCACCGAGGCACCCGGAGAGCATCATGCGCGCAGCGTTCATGTCCAGCCAGAAGGGAACCATTGACTGCACGAAGGACATGACGCTTAGTGAGCACGCTGAACCTGGGGATCGTGGCGCATGTAGACGCCGGTAAGACCAGCCTGACCGAGCGGCTGCTGTACGCCGCCGGGGTCATCGGCACGATAGGCCGCGTCGATGACGGCAGCACCCAGACCGACACCCTGACGCTCGAACGGCAGCGCGGGATCACGATCAAGTCCGCGGTCGTGTCGTTCGCCGTGGACGATCTCACCGTCAACCTGATCGACACGCCCGGCCACCCGGATTTCATCGCGGAGGTGGAACGGACGCTGGCCGTGCTGGACGGCGCCGTGCTGGTGATCTCCGCAGTCGAGGGGGTGCAGGCCCAGACCCGCGTGCTCATGCGCGCCCTCCGGCGGCTGGCCCTCCCGACGCTCATCTTCGTGAACAAGATCGACCGCGGCGGGGCCCGCAGTGACCCGGTGCTGGCGGAGATCCGCGAGAAGCTGACCCCCGGCATCCTCCCGATGGGGTCGGTGCGGGACCTGGGTACCCGGCGCGCTGACTTCGTCAGCTACGGCGAGGGCGATGCGGCCTTCACCGCCCGGCTGGCCGATGTGGTCGCCGACCATGACGACGAGTTCCTGGCCGCCTACCTGGACGATGACACGGCGATTTCCTACGGCCGGTTGCGGGCCGGGCTGGCCGGCCATGCCCGGGCCGGCCGCGTCCACCCGGTGTTCTGCGGTTCGGCCATCACGGGCGCCGGGGTAGATGCGCTGGTCGCCGGGCTGCAGGAACTGCTCCCGGCCGCCGGCGGCGACGCGGGCGCCCCGGTCTCGGGCACCGTCTTCAAGGTCGAGCGAGGGCCGGCCGGGGAGAAGATCGCCTACGCCCGGATGTTCTCGGGCACCGTGCGCATCCGGGACCGGCTCCGGTTCGGCCCGGACCGGGAGGGACGGGTCACGGCAGTCAGCGTGTTCGAACGCGGCCCGGCAACTCCCCGGGCCTGCGTCAGCGCCGGGCAGATCGCCCAGCTGTGGGGGCTCGGTGCCATCCGGACCGGCGACACCCTCGGCACCGCACGTGCCGCTCCCCCGGGCGCGTCCTTCGCCCCGCCCACCCTGGAAACCGTGGTCGTGCCCGACCGCCCGGCCGACCGCGGGGCGCTGCGGGCCGCGCTCGGCCAGCTGGCCGAGCAGGATCCGCTGATCAACGTGCGCCAGGACGACGTACGCCAGGAGATGCTCGTCTCCCTCTACGGCGAGGTGCAGAAGGAGGTCATCCAGGCCACGCTGGCCGCGGACTTCGGCGTCGGCGCCGGGTTCCGTGAGACGACGACGATCTGCATCGAGCGCCCGGCCAGGGCCGGCGCGGCCGCCGAATCCATGAGCGAGGAAACCAATCCGTTCCGGGCCACGGTCGGGCTGCGGATCGTTCCGGCCGCGGCCGGGTCGGGCGTGGCGTTCCGGCTGGGGATCGAGCGCGGGGCGCTGCCCGTGGCGTTCCTCAGGGCCGTCGAGGAGACGGTCCGCCAGACGCTGCAGGAGGGACTCCACGGCTGGCCGGTCACCGACTGCACGGTTACCCTCACGCACTCCGGGTTCACCCCGCCGCCGCCGTTCGGCTGGAGTAAGTGGTCGAGCTCGGCCGGGGACTTCCGCAGCCTGACCCCGCTCGTCCTGATCAGCGCCCTGCGGCAGGCCCGCACCCGGGTCTATGAGCCGGTACACCGCTTTCAGCTGGAGGCGCCGGCCGACACGGCCGGGTCGGTGCTGCCGGCCCTGGCCCGGCTGAGAGCCGCCCCGGACCCGCCCGCTTCTGCGGGCGCGCAGCTCACGGTAACCGGCGACATCCCAGCTGCCCAGGTGCACGAGCTGGCCCAGCAATTGCCGGCCCTGACCCGCGGTGAGGGCGTGCTCGACGCCACCTTCGGCTACTACCGGCTGGCCAGGGACCCGGTCCCGGTGCGGCCACGGTCGGGCCGGGGCCCGCTGCACCGGGAGGAGTACCTGCTGCACGTCATGCACCGTGCAGGCCGTGCGGGTGGTGCCTAGGTGCTCAGTCGAACCGGCGGGCGCTCGGGTAGCGCTGGCCACCATCGACCACGACGTTCGAGCCCGTTACCCACGAGGCCCGCGGGGACAGCAGGAACGCGATCACGTCCGCGACCTCGGGCAGGTCACCCAGCCGTCCGAACGGGAACTGGGTGGCCAGGAAGGCGGCGAAGTCCCGCGGATTCTCCTTCTGGAACGTCTCCCAGGACCCGCCCGGAAACATGATGGAACCCGGGCTGACCGCGTTCACCCGGATGCGGTAGCGCGCCAGTTCCTGGGCGGCCGTCGCCGCGAGCTGGATCTCGGCCGCCTTAGCCGTCGCGTAGGCGGTGCGCGGCGCGGGACGCAGGCCGGTGATCGAGGAGACGATCACGACGGACCCCCCGCCGGCCTCGCGCAAATGGGGCAGGCCCGCGCGGATCAGCTCAGCGGCATGCCCGGCGTTGAGCGCGAAGGTCGCGGTGAAGTCGCCCGGTCCGGCGCTGGTCAGGTTGCCGCTGCCGACGGTGCCGCCTGCGTTGGCGACGAGGAGGTCGAGACCGCCCAGCGCGGCCGCGATCTCGTCCACCGCGCGATTGAGCGCGCCGGTGTCCGTGACGTCCGCGGCGGTGGTCGCGACGGGCACACCCCGGTCAGCCAGCCGGCTGGCCGCCTTGGCCAGGCCCCCGGCGTCGCGGGCCACGAGGCCGACCGCCGCTCCCTCGGCCGCCAGCGCCTCGGCGACCGCGAACCCGATGCCCCTGCTCCCGCCGGTGATCAGCGCGCGGTGACCGCGCAGTTCAAGATCCATGCTGACTCCCATCCCGGGCCCTCGCGGCCGGCTGCCATCCCGCGCCAGCCGAAGAACTTAGCGCTTCGGGAAGTAACGCGGGTAACCGGGGGGGATGTGCACGTCGAGGAGCTTCAAATTGGCCGCGGTGGAGGGCAGGTAGGCCCACTCATCCCTGGTCACGCTGGTCGAGCCGACTCCGTTGACCATCCGGATAGGCAGATGGGTCCGGGCGTTCACCCACAGCAGAGTGGGCAGCGGCTCGATGACGTCGCGGCCGTGGCTGGTCTCGCTCAGCTCGATGGCGGGCTGGCCTTCCAGCCGAGTGCGGCGCACGATCCGCCACTGGCCCGCGGCGATCCTCCGGGCGAGCGAAGCCGGGCTGAGCATGCCGCCCGCGCTAATGTCGGTGCCGGCCGGGACTCTCCCGCTGATCCGGGACCAGGCTCCGGCCGGAGTGTTCGTCTGGCCGGAGCCGCACCCCTTCTGTCCTGGCCCGGTGTAACAGACCATGGTGATCTGGCCCTGGACGGTCGTCACTCCGGGCCGCGGGGTAATGAAGCTGACCTTGCTATCCTCGGCCAGATTCACGGCCGGGGATTTGGGCGTCCGCTCGAGGAAGAGCGTGCGGTCGTACTGCAGCTGCCCCGGGACAGGCTGGGCGGGCCAGGACCAATCCCGGTACACGTCCACGGTGACGCCCTTGGTGATACCGACTTCCGTGCTGTACTCGATGTCATCCCGGGCCGCATTGAACGCGGTCAGCATGGCCCGCCCCAGGAAGCCCGCCGTGGGCAGTCCCGCCGGGCCGGGTGAGCCGCTGGAACCCGGCGAGCCGGAGCCCGGCAGGAGAGTGATCAGCAGCCCCGCGGCCGCTGCCATGGCGGTCAGGAGGAGCGCCAGCCGAGGCCGGGCCCCCCACTGATTCACTACCGGTGGCCGCCGGCAGGAGAAACGGCCGGAGCCCGCCGGGCCGGAGGCGCGGCGCACCGCGCTGAGCACGTCCTCCACGTCCGGCGCGTGCCGCTCCAGCGTGGCCAGGGCCTGGCGCAGATCGTCCTCGGTCCGCACCGGCCCCGGGCTCCCGTCCCGCATCATCGCCCCTCCCTGGTCACGTGCGGTACTGGCCGTCCTGGACCAGCCATCTCCACCCGCAGCACGGCAAGCGCCCGTGAGGCGTAGCCGCGCACCGTGCCGGGAGCGCAGCCGAAGGCGTCCGCGATCTCGGAGTCAGAGAGCCCTTCGTAGTACCGGAGTACGAGGACGGCCCGCTGCCGCACGGGCAGCCGGACCAGTTGGGCCAGGATGGCCTCGCGCTCGGCGTGCCCGGCAGCGGGATCCGGCGCGAGCCGGTCGTCCACGTCGGTGCCGGCCCCGGACGGCACCAGGCGCCACGACCGGCGCCGCCAGGACAGGTACTCGTTGACGATCATCTTCCGGACGTACGCTTCCGGCCGGTCCAGGCCGGCGATGGCCTCCCAGCGCCCGCTCGCGCGGATCAGCACCTCCTGCACCACGTCCTCAGCGAGGCTGCGGTCGCCCGTGAGCACGGCGGCGAACCTCAGCACGGCCGGCAGCCGGGCCGCCGCGAACTCCTCGAACGTCATCCCGCCTCCGCCCTGGTCCCACGCATTACACGCAGGCCAGGCGCCGTTCTGCTGTGCGGCGAGACAGATGCCGGCGGGGCTGTGGCCCCGTCACCGCCGCCGCGGCCGGGCCGGTGGCGTTACTGCCGCCGCGGGCGGCCTCACCGGCCGCCGATCTCCCGCAGCGCCGCCACCAGAGCGTCCGTCTCGGCGTCGCCGATCAGCCGGTGCGTGACGAACCGCACCGTGGAGGGTGGCCGGGACGACGCGGCGATACCGCGGGCCTCCAGCTCCGCGGCCAGCCTGCCGGCCTCGATGCCCCAGCCCGCTGTGTCGATCATGACGAAGTTCGTCTCGGCCGGGCTGACCGCCAGCCCCGGGAGTGGGGCCAGCTTGGCGGCCAGGCTCCGGGCCTGCTCGTGGTCCTCGCGGAGACGGCTGATCCCGGACCGCAACGCGACCAGGCCGGCGGCGGCGATGATCCCGGCCTGCCGCATACCCCCGCCGAGCATCTTGCGGGCTCGCCGGGCCCGGCCCGCGAACTCGGCGGACCCGGCCAGAACCGCGCCGACCGGCGCGGACAGCCCTTTGCTGAGGGCGAAGAACACCGAGTCAGCGTCGGCCACGAGCTCGGCGGCCGGGATGTCCAGGGCCACGGCCGCGTTGAAGATCCGCGCCCCGTCCACGTGCAGCGCGAGCTGGTGTGCGTCGCACAGCTCGCGCAGTTCCTTCATCACCGCGACCGGGGTAATCGTGCCGCCCGCCCGGTTGTGGGTGTTCTCCACGCACAGCAGCCTGGTCACCGGATAGTGCATGTCCGGCCCGCGCAGATGCCGTTCGACCTCCTCGGCACGCAGCACGCCCCGGTCTCCCGGCACTCCGAGCGGGACGCAGCCCGCCACCCCGCTGATCCCGCCCGCTTCGTAGTAGAGCAGATGGGCTCCGGCCTCGACGACGACCTCGTCGCCTGGATGGGTCCAGGACAGCACGGCCGCGAGGTTCGCCATCGTCCCACTGGGCATCAGGACGGCCGCCTCCTTGCCCATCAGGCCGGCCGCGACCGCCTCGAGCTCGTTCACGGTCGGATCCAGGCCGTAGACATCATCGCCCAGCGGCGCGCGGGCAATCGCGTCGAGCATGTCCTGCGTCGGCAGTGTGGAGGTGTCGTAGAAGCTGATCACCGTTGAAGCCCTGGCCTTCCGGGGACTCGCCTTCGCCGGCCCGGGCGGGCCGCACGGATTCCCTGCCCCGACGGTGGCACATCCGGCCCGGCTTCCGCCAACCCGGCAATCCCGATCGTCAAGCGCTTGACGTGCCGGGAGCGCGGCCATTACCGTCACTGGTACGGCGGCTGGCGGCACCAGCCCGCGGACCGCCTGGCCGTGGCGGCTGACCACAGCGGGAGGACCGTTGAGGATATTTTTCGTCTCGGATATCCACGGGTCAGTGAAGTGCTTCCGCAAGCTGGTCAACGCGGGCAAGTTCTATGGCGCCGACCTGCTGATCATGGGCGGGGACCTGGCCGGCAAGCAGCTCATCCCGGTCGTCGCCCGGGGCGGGATGTCCCGGGCCCACTACAACGGCGCGGACTTCACCTTCGAGACCGCGCAGGAGATCACCGACTTCGAGCGCCGGGTCGCCGAACTCGGGGCATACACCCTGCGGACCGACCCGGAGTTCGTCGAGCAGCTCGCCGCGGACCAGGAACTCGTCGAGCAGACCCTGCGCCGGCTCATCCTGGAACGCACCGAGGAATGGGTGGCGCTGGCCGCGGACCGCCTCGGCGGCACCGGGATCCGGCTGCTGATCGGGCTCGGCAACGACGACTTCGCCGCCATGATCCCGTATCTCGAGCATGGCCCGGTCAGCTACGCCCCGGACGGCCTGCTCGACCTCGACGGCTTCAGCCTGGTCTCGCTGGGCTGGAGCAACGTCACCCCCTGGCACACCAATCGTGAGTGCACCGAAGACGTGCTGGCCGAGAAGCTGACCGTGGTGCACGAATCCGCCGACCCGTCGCGGACCATCTTCAACATTCATGTCCCGCCCTACGACTGCGGCCTGGACTTCGCGCCCAGGCTGGACGACTCCCTCCAGATCCAGCTGGAGGGCGGGCAGCCGGACATGATCCCGGTCGGCTCCACCGCTGTCGCCGACTCCATCGCCGCCTATCAGCCGCTGCTGAGCCTGCACGGCCACATTCACGAGGGCCGCGGGCAGGCGAAGAACGGCCGGACGCTCGTCGTGAACCCTGGCAGCGAATACGACCAGGGCTCTCTGCTCGGCGCGCTGATCGAGGTCCGGCCCGGCAAAGTCAAGCGCTGCCAGCTCGTCGCTGGCTGACCCCCACGGCAGGAGCCCCTCATGGCCACCACTCAAGGCTCGCCCGCCAGCGAGAAGCTATTCGCCCGCAAATCCTCCGGCCTGGTCCGGGCCGCCTCCACCACCGACGCGTCGCTGGTGAACGTCTACGTCGCCACCTTCCCGATCATGGTCTCGTTCCTGCTGAGCATCGTGCTGCCGTTCTACGGCGGAGCCAACCTGTACCTCACCCTGCTCATCGGCGCGGCCGCCGCGCTGCCGATCCTGATCACGTACGCGGTGGCCAGCTCGATCATGCGGCGCAGCGGCGGGGACTACGTGTTCATCAGCCGCCTGCTGCACCCGGCCGTGGGATTCGCGGCCAACTTCGTCCTGGTCGCTTTCCAGGTCGTGTTCCTGACCTCGGCCGGCTACTACTTCTGCCTCTGGTGCCTGGCCCCGCTGTCCCGCCTGATCGGGGTGTACGCGGGCAGCGCCGGGCTGATCAACTTCGCCAACACCCTGCTCCAGCCCCTGTCCATCTTCATCGTGAGCGAGACCTTCGTGCTCGGCTTCGGGGCGCTGTTCGTGGCCCGCAGCACCCGCTCGATCCTGAAGATCTTCCGGTACACGCTGCCGCTCAGCCTGATCGGGCTGCTGGCCTTCGCGGCCGGCCTGCTGATGCACGCCACCGGGACCCTGCACGCGAACTTCGATCACTACATCCAGGGGGCCAGCGGCGTGAAGCATGCCACCGCGGTGGCGGCCGCCTCGGCCAAGGCCAACGGCTTCTCGCTGGTCCCGTTCTCCCTGGCCGCGACCGTCCTCGCCATTACCTGGCCGTCGTTCTCGCTGCCGTACTACCTGGGCTCGGCCTACTTCGCCGGGGAGGTCCGGTCCGGGCGCCGGGTGCAGCTGCTGGCCGGCCCGGTCACCGCGCTGGTCGGGGTGGCCGGCTCGCTGATCCTGCTGGCGCTGAGCCTCGGCCAGCTCGGCTCCGGCTTCCTCGGCTCCATCGCCGCGGCTGACCCCGCGAAGCTCGGCCTGGGCGGCGCGCCCACGTACATGGAAGTGGCCGCCGGCTCGTCCGGCAACATCGTGCTGGGGGTGCTGATCCTGATCGGGTTCGGGTCCTGGCTGATCCCGACGGTGCCCATGTCGCTGCTGATCATGACGCGATGCATTCTCGGCTGGTCGATGGACCGGGTCGCGCCGGACGCCCTGTCCCGCGTCTCGGGCCGGACCAACTCTCCCTACGTGGCGGTGATCGTGGTCACCGCGGTGTCCGCGGTCATCTCCTGGTTCTGGGCCTACACCAGCGTGTTCACCGTGGTGGTCGGTGCGTTCGGGCAGGTCATCACGCTCGGCATCGGCTGCCTGGCCGCGTCGCTCATCCCCTGGAAGCAGCGGGACCTGTACAAGACCTCGCCCATCGCCGGGTACCTGGGCCGCCTGCCCAGGCTGACGATCATCGCCCTGCTCGGCGCGCTCGGCGCGCTGCTCATCGCGATCAACTTCGCCCGCGACCCGTCGTCGGGGGTCAACGTCCAGGCCAGTCCCGTGATGTTCTGGGTGAGCATCGGCATGTTCCCGGCCGGGGTGGCGCTCTACTACCTCTCCGGTGCGATCCGGCGGCGCCAGGGCATCGACCTCAGCCTGGCCTTCCGGGAGATCCCGCCCGAGTGAGGCGCGCCCGGCCGGAGGGGCCGGGCCGGCGGCAGCCTGATCCGACGGAGCACACGGGAGTTTTCATGCTGGATACCGAGGGCGTCATCGAGGGCATCTTCGGCGAGGCCGCGACCGGCGACCTCGACGGCGTCATGAGCTGGTGGGCGCCGGACGGGATCCTGGAGGACATCACGCTCGCGCGGGCGTTCCGCGGGCACGACGAGATCCGTCCCTACCTGGAGATGTACTTCGCCGCCCTGCCGGGGATCTCCTTCGAGCCCATCCGGCTGGTGGTGAGCGGGCCCACGGCCGTGGTCGAGTGGGCTCAGTCCAGCGTGATCGGGGCGCCGCTGGACGGGACGCCGGCGGCCGGCACGGAGCTGTTCCTCCGCGCGGTGGACATTTTCCACGTGGCCCGCGGCCTGGTCCAGCACGAATCCTCCTGGTATGGCGACGGCTGGCTGCGCCAGCGGCTGGGCGGGGCTGGCACTCCCCCGCCGCCGCCGCTCCCGGTGACCCCGCCGGTGACGGCCAGCGGCGCGCGGTTCCGGTGACCGGGGACATGGCCGGGGCCGACCGCAGTACGGGGACGTCACGGATCGAGTGGGTACGCAGCGGCTGCCGGCTGCTCGGCTCGATCGCGGCGGAGTTCACCCGGAGCCGGCCGTTCGAGGGCCTGACCATCGGCACCGGGATCCACCTGGAACCGAAGACCGTGGCCCTGCTGCTGACGCTCGTCCAGGGCGGGGCGCGGGTGGTCTCGACCGGGAACCTGTCCAGCACCCAGGCCGACGCGGTCGAGTATCTCCGCGTGCGGGGTGTCGAGGTGTTCGGCGCAGCCACCACGAACGAGGCTGTGCACGAGGAGGACCTGCGGCAGGTGATCGCCGCCCGGCCGCACCTGTTGCTGGACAACGGCGGCGACCTGTTCGTGCGGTACCTGGCCGACCCCTACCCGGAGCTCCTGGGCGGGACCGAGGAGACCACCTCGGGCCGGATGCGGCTGCGGCCGCTGGCGGCCCGGCTGGGCGTCCCGGTCCTGGTCATCAACGACAGCCCGATCAAGCAGTTCGCGGAGAACCGGCACGCGGTCGGGCAGAGCGTGCTCGAGTCGTACCTGCGGATCACCAACCAGATGACCAACGGCCGGCAGGTTGCGGTGTTCGGCTACGGCGCGTGCGGGAAGGGCGTGGCGGCCAACTTCCGCAACGCCTATGCCTCGGTCGCGGTGGTCGAGATCGACCCGGTCACGAGGCTGGAAGCCAGCCTCGACGGCTTCGCCGTCCCCAGCCGCGAGGAGGCCCTGCGCACCGCGGATGTGGTGATCACCGTCACCGGGGCCGAGTCGGTGATCACGGCGGCCGACCTGGGACTGCTGAAGGACGGCGCGGTCCTGATGAACGCTGGTCACTTCCCCCGGGAAATCGCCGTGGATGACCTGTCCGGCGACGCGGCGGTGGCGGAGCGGTACGCCGCGGCGGACGGGATCGAGACGTTCCGCCTCGGCGACGGCCGGCGATTCCACCTGCTGACCCGCGGGCATATGGCCAACCTGGCGGGCCCGCGCCCGCTGGGCAATTCCATCGAGTCCATGGACCTCGGGTTCGCCCTGCAGGCCCGCGGCCTGGAAGCCATCGCGGCCGGGTCGCTCGGCGACGGGCACACGGTGGTACCGGTGCCGCGTTTCATCGACGAACTGGTGGCCACGTCATTCCTGGACCTCTACGGCCGGTCGGGCCGGCTCCGGTCAGGATCCGGCCCGCGGCCCGCGGCGGCGAACGGGACCGGTGGACTCCCGGACGACGAGGGCGCTGGGCAGGACCTTGCTGCGCGGCGCGCGCCCGGTCCGGATGTACGTGCCTAGCAGCGCCGCCGCCTCGGTGCCGAGCCGGGTCGCGAAGAGGTTCACGGTGCTCAGCGCGGGCGCGGTCAGCTCGGAGTAGGGCAGGTCGTTGAAGCCCACCAGGGACAGGTCCCCTGGGATGTCCAGGCCCAGCGACCGGGCGGCGCGCAGCACCCCGTAAGCGTGCAGGTCGTCCCCGCACACCACGGCGGTCACGCCCGCCTCCGACCAGGCCGACCAGATGCGCCGGAATCCCTCGAAGGCGTCGTCGATCGTCATGCCCTCGAGCACCAGGTCGTCCACGGCCAGGCCGGATCCGTGCTCGAGCAGCCCGGCCTGCAATTCCTCCCGGCGGTACTGCAGGGAGACCTTCTTCTCCCGGCTGACCCCGACGTAGGCCACCCGGTCGTGACCCAGCCAGGCCAGGTACCCGGACAACTCGCGGACCGCGCGGCTCAGGTCGAGATCGACACTGGGCAGTGCCCCCGCCGCCCCGCCCGCGTCGAGGATCACGGTCGGGCACGTGGGCACGAAGCTCTCGAGGAACTCCGTCCCCGGGGTGGCCAGGATGAGCCCGGCCAGGTTGCCGGCCAGGGCCCGCTGCACGGTGCTGAGGTTGTAGTCCTCGCCGCCCTCCGGCATCAGCACCGTGAGCGAGAACGCGCGGTCCAGGCGCCGGGTCAGCCCTTCCAGGACCATGGAGAAGAACGGGTTCGTGGGGTCCGGGCCGACGAAGCCAACCGATTCGAGCTGCCCCCGGGCCAGGGCACTGGCCGTGGAGTTGACCCGGTAGCCGAGGTCCGCGGCGGCCGCGAAGATGAGGCTGCGCAGCTGCGGGCTGACCCGCCCCGTGTCCTTGCCGGTGAACACGAGGGACACGGTGGAGGCGGAGCATCCGGCCCGCCCGGCTACATCCCGGGCGGTGGCGCGGCGGCTGACCGGGTTAGTCGTCACGCCTTGAGATTCTGGCACGCGGGACGCCTGGCCGGGGGAACCCGTCGGGCGCAGGCGGGCGCTACCCGCGCGCGGGGCTGGCTATCGGAGCAGGCCCAGGCGGCCGACGACCAGCCGCTGCCCGGCGCGCTGCCGGTAGGCCATCAGCATCGTGATACCCAGCACGATCAGTGCCGCCTCGACGACCAGCGACACGGTGCCGACCCAGTAGCCCCAGTTCCCCACGTCACCGCGATCACCCGGGAGTCCCACCGAGCGGGACGCGACATAGGCGATGATCGGTCCCGTGCCGAGCAGCAGGGCGGCCGCCCACCCGAGCCAGGCCGACCACGGGAGGAGCAACGCCGCCGCGGTGAGCACGGCACCCGCCTCGATGAGCCGGTAGCTCCGGCCGACCCATCCCGGCGAGGCAAAGCTCATGATCCCGCCCTGATCGGCCACGTGCACGGCCGCGACGGCGAGCGCCAGGAGCGCCCCCACCACCCGTACCGCCATTTCCGGCGCCGCTCCGGCCCGCAGCCCGGGCCGGTCCGAACCCGTCCAGTCCACCACCTGCTGCTCAGCCATGCTCGTCCCCGGCCTGGTCGTGCCCTGTGATGCCCTCCGGTTCCGGACACGGCGACGAACCGCCCCGGTTCACGGGCGCATCCGGCGCGGCCACCCGCGTAACGGTGTGTCCCGGGGATCTTCCGCGGTGTTCCCTTCATCCCCGGCCGGACTCATGGACGGCTGGATGCGGTCCCGATATCCCGGATGGGCTTAACGGGCGTGCCCTGGACCGCAGACCTCATGACTCTGCGAACATCGGGGGCATGGGCTCGTGGTGGCATCGCGACGTTATTGAGGCCGGGAAACTGCCGCTCGGTCTGTGCTTTCTGGCTTTCGTCCTGACCTTTGTGTCCACCCGCACGATCACCCGGCTGATCCGCGACGGCCGGGGCCCGTTCCGGAATCGGATCACGGCCTCCGGGACGCATGTCCACCACGCGGTGCCCGGCCTGGTCCTGCTGATCGTCGGCGCGCTCACCGCCATCGGCGGGCCCGGCTCGCTGGGCTGGCTGTCGTTCGCCGGCGTGGCCGTCGGTATCGGCATGTCCCTGGTCCTGGACGAGTTCGCGCTGATCCTGCACCTGCAGGACGTCTACTGGAGCGGCGAGGGCCAGCTCTCGGTCGAGGCGGTGACGCTGACGGCCGCCTGCCTCGGCCTGGCCCTGGTCGGCTTCAGCCCGTTCGGCGTCCAGGGCGCCAGCACGATCGAGCGCTCGCTCCGGCTGAGCGCGACCGTCCTCCTCCTGATCGATGGCGTGTTCACCGTGATCTGCGCGCTGAAGGGCAAATACCGCTGCGCGCTGTTCGGCCTGTTCGTGCCGCCCGTCGCCTGGGCCGGCGCGGTGCGGCTGGCGCGCCCGGCCTCGATCTGGGCCCGGCACTGGTATCACGGCGAGCGGCTGGAACGGGCCACGCGCCGGGCCGCCGACTTCGACCGCCGGTGGGCGCCGGTCCAGAACGACTGGGTGAACTTCATCGGCGGGCGCCCGTCTCCGCCCTCCCCGCCGTCCCGGCCCGGCCAGCCCGCCTCCTAGGACGGGCCGGGCCGGAGCGCCATCCGCCCCGGGGGCCATCGGCGGGGCCGCCGCCACCGCCACGTAGTGGAGCCGGGTCTGGCCGGGACCCGGACCATCCGCCCCACGCCGGGCCGTGGCGTTACGACCATTCGAGGCAGAAAGGGTGGCCCGCCGGGTCGGCGTACACACGGAAGCCCGCTTCGGTGCTGGGCAGCCGGGTCGCCCCGAGGGCCAGGATCTTGGCCTCGGCCTCGTGGATTTCCTGGACTTTGATGTCGAGGTGCACCTGCTGCGGGAAGCCCGGGTCGGGCCACCGCGGTGGCTGGTGGTCGGGAGCGTGCTGGAAGCTCAGCCGCCTGCCCAGGCCATCACTGATATCGACCCAGTCTCCGTCCACCCGGACGACCGGCCATCCCAGGAGCTCGGAGTAGAAATGCGCCAGGGCATGCGGGTCACGGCAGTCCAGTACCACCGACGTCAATTCGCCAATCATCTGCTGTTCCCTCCACGGCTATCACCGTCCACGATGCCCGGGGCTACGACGCTTTCCGGACGCCCGCCGGGACGGTTCCGGTCGCGGAGCCGGGAAAGTTTCGCCGCCGGGACTCTAACGGTAGGGCAGGAGGCAGATGCCGGCGTGCCCGCTCACGCCGCCGCACTTGTCACTGCCATCGAGGTTGTCGCTGGCAATCCATAGCCCGGCGCTGGTGACCAGCATGCCGTCGGCGCCCAGGCCACGGGCCCGGCTGTAGTACCCCGCGGAACCCGATGGATTGACGAACAGCGCCCCGTTCGCCGGGTTCAGCCCCTCGATGCCCGGCGCGTTATACCCGCCGGCCCCCAGCGAGTCACACGCGTTGGGGTTCATGGACCAGCGCTCGTGACCGCCGAAGTACGCGCCCTGGCTGTCGGCCGCGGCCGCGTACAGCGAGTCACAGCCGGTCTGGTTGATCCACTTCGGGCTCACCGATGCCTGGGTCGCCGGGAAGGCCATGGCCACATCACACGGGCTGCCGGCCGGGCGCGGCCCGGACCCGCTGACGCCCGGCTCTTTGTAGCCCGTGGTGGCCGCGTACACGGTCGAGTCGTCCGGCGACCAGGCCCCCCCGCGGGCCCAGAACGTCTGGGGACTGCAGGCAATGCTGAGCGTCGGCGACGTCCAGCCCGTCACGCTGGCCTTGGAACCGCCAACGTTCAGCATGAACATCTGGTGGCGCGTGACGCCCCCCGCCGAGCTGACGTCGCCCTCGACGAGGTCGAGCGTCCCGCCGTGGCTGAGCTGCTGGTTAAAGACGTGACTGCCTGCGATGGACAGGTTCAGGAACCCGTCGCTCAGGCCGTTCGACGGGCTCAGGCTGACCATACGCGGGATGCCGGCGCCGTTGATGGACGTGAAGCTGCCGCCCGCCAGGAGATGCCCCCCGGCGGCGGCCAGGGTATCCACAGTGCCGTTGGCAGCGTGCGCGAACCCGGTCACCACGTTGCCGGTAGTGGTGCTGACCTCGGCGATGTTGGTCACGCTGGTCCCGCTGACCTTCGTGAAGTTCCCGCCGATATAGGCGTCCGCGCAGTTGCCGCCGCTGAACGCAATGGAATTGATCGCGTCTGCGCCGTCCTCGTTGGTCTGGGTGCTGCCCACCACCACGGGAGCCCAGGACGTGACCGTGTAGGGGCTGCTGGCGCTGAAGCTGACCAGGTCAGTGCGGGAGTAACTCTTGCTGCCCTGCTTGATGGAGCTGAAGGTGCCCACCGCGTACATCGTGCCGCCGCACTGGACGATCTGGCGGATCTGCTGCGTGGGACTGGACGAGGGGGGCAGTTGAGGCGTGTTGCTGGCGGGTGTTGCCGATACAACTCCTGATGGCGGCGGCTGGCCGCCCGTTCCTGCCTGTGCGGCCGGGACGCTGAGCGCTAGCAGCCCCGCGGCGGCGGCTAGAACGATGGCGAATCTGCGCACAAGGCACACCCCCCTGTTGCCTGCACATCAGCGTAACTCGCCTGACATCATTCTGACCCGGTGTGTTCGGCACAGAATCCCGGCACCGCGCCGGGCGGGCCGCGCCCGGGTCTCCGGGTCCGGGCGCTCCGCTCACGCAGCGTCTGGGCCGGCGGGGCCGTAGTTGAGATGGACGACTGCGTTGCTGTAAGCCTCGGATCCGGCCAGGCTGAATTTCGTGGTGTGGTCGCTGTCAGCGAACAGCCGCTGGCCAGTGCCGCGCGCCACCGGATAGACGAACAGGTGCAGCTCGTCCACCAGGCCGTCGGCGAGCATCGCCCGGACCAGTGTGCCGCTGCCGCTGACGTAGATGTCGCCGTCGATCTTGCCCTTGAGATCGAGGATGGTGTCGGCGCTGTACGGACCGAGGATGGAGGAGTTGCTCCAGTCCGCGGTCTTCGGCGAGCCGGAGACGACGTACTTGGGCGTCTCATTGAAGAACGGCGCGCCCGGGTCCTCCTCGGCGGTCCGGGTGGACCAGGCCGGGGCGAACATCTCGAACGTCCGGCGTCCCAGCAGGATCGCCTGGCACGAGCCGGTGATCGCGGCGAGAGCCTCCCCCATCTTGGGGTCGAAGCCGAACTCGAACGTCCAGGACGGGTTCTCGTAAACACCGTCCAGGGTGATGAACTCATGCACCTTGATCGCGCCCACTGTCATCAACTCCATCATTTCCGGGTCAGGCTGGCGTGCTCATCACACGTTAGACGGGCGTGTGCCGGCGAACTCATCGACGCCGCATCCGCGGTTCACGGCGGTGAATCACCAGCGGGAACCAGTACCCGCCCCGCCGTCGGCTCAGCCGGTCCGGGGCTCGCCACTGAGCCGCCCCGGTAGCAGGAAGGACGCGGCTGCCGCCACCAGCAGCACCAGGGCGGGCAGTACTGCAGCGGCCCGGAAGTGCGACTGCAAGTCGATGTCCGCCAGGGTCCGCAGAGGATCACCACCGGTCACGATGAGCGCTGACGGGGCACTCCGCAGGGCCGGCCAGTCCACCATGAGGGCGGCCGCTGTGTAGGCCAGCGCGACGATCGCGAGGAGGCGGCTGCGGGCCCGGCGGGCCAGTATCCACAGCCCGACGGCGATGATCAGCAAAGCGAACGTGCCGCTGTCCCACTGGCTGCTCAGCCAGAGCCAGGCGGGGAGCGAGACCTGCGGCATCACCACCAGGGGCACGGCGGTGACCGCCGCGGTCAGCCCGAGCCCCGTGATCAGGTAACCCAAGCCCGGGCCCCCGCTGCCGGTACGGCGGTCAGCCCGCCGGTACCATACGGCCGTCACCAGGAACACGCCCGCGAGCGCCGCCGCCCAGTACCAGCCCTCGGCGATTCCCAGCGGCCCGCCGTCTGGGTACAGCAAGGCGGAGAAGCTGCTATGCGCCGATGACCAGAACACCGTCCGGGTCAGCGGCGCGTAGGCCACCCAGCCGCTGGCCATGGGCGCCGTGGTCAGCTGCAGTGCATACAGCGGCACCGACAGCCCGACGACCACACCGAAGAGCGCGAGCGGGAACCAGTAAGGGGGCCGCGCTACCTGGAACCCCGCCGGTGACGCCGGTGAAGCTGCTGCCATGCCGGCCAGCATCCCACGCCGGCCCCCCGGCTGGGCGGACGCTAGGCCGGTTCGGCCGTCAGGCGGCTGCGGCTAGTGAAGCGCTGGAGCCTGCCCGGCGTCGTTGCCCATAGCCGCGCCTGGGGCGCCGGTGGTGCCCGCGGTCTAGGTGGTGCCCGGGGTATAGAGGACGGCGGCCGGCCGTCCCCGGGTTCCCGACCTTTGGGTACCCGCAAATCCGGGTAGATGCTCCGCAGGCTCAGCGGAGGGGTACTCGGCCATGGCAGACACGAATCGCTTCCTGGAAGGCCCGTTCGCGCCGGTGACCGAGGAGATCACGGCCTTCGACCTGCCGGTGACCGGTCAGGTGCCAGCCGGGCTGGACGGCCGGTACCTGCGCAACGGGCCCAACCCGATGGGGCTGGAGGATCCCGGCTACCACTGGTTCCTGGGCGAGGGAATGGTGCACGGGGTCCGGCTGCGCGACGGGCGGGCCGAGTGGTACCGCAACCGGTGGGTCCGTTCCCGGGCCGTCGCCGGGGCCCGCGGCGAGACGTGGCCCGCCGGGCCGGTGCACGACGGGGGCGATTTCGCGGCCAACACGCACGTGATCGCCAGCGCTGGGCGCACCCTGGCCACGGTGGAATCCGGGCCGCTGCCGTATGAGCTCACTGACGAGCTGGACACCGTCGGCCCGTGCGACTTCGGCGGGACGCTGCCCGGTGGTTTCGCCGCGCACACCAAGGCCGACCCGCTGACCGGGAACCTGCACGCGATCGCGTACTACTGGGCCTGGGACCACGTCCAGCACGTGGTCGTGAGCTCGGCCGGCCGGGTGACGTCAGCCACCAACATCCCCGTCGCCGACGGGCCGATGATGCACGACTTCGCCCTTACCGGCCGCTACGTGGTGCTGTTCGACCTGCCGGTCACCTTCAGCATGGACGCGGTGTCCGCCGGGAAGAAGCTGCCGTACACCTGGAACCCCGATCACCAGGCCCGGGTCGGCCTGCTTCCCCGCGACGGCAGCCCCGGGGACATCCGCTGGTTTGAGGTCGACCCGTGCTGGGTCTTCCACACCCTCAACGCCTACGACGAAGACGACGGCCGGGTGGTCATCGACTTGTGCCGGTACCAGGGCCCCTACGACGTCTCCACCCTGGACGGCCGCGGGCCGCTGGCCCTGGACCGCTGGATTGTGGACCCGGGGGCCGGGAAGGTTGCCCAGCAGCGCCTCGATGATCGCTTCCAGGAGTTCCCGCGCGTGGACGAGCGGGTCATCTCCCGGCCGCACCGCTACGGCTACAGCGCGGTGATCGGCGACGTCAGCCGGGGAACCATGTCCCTGAGCGGCGACTTCGCCGACCAGGCTTTCGCCAACGCCCTGCTCAAGCATGACCTGGCCCAGGGCACCACCGAGGTGCACGAGTTCGGCCGGGACGCCACCGCGGGCGAGGCCGTATTCGCGCCCGCCGGCCCCGCCGCCGACGAGGACGACGGCTACGTCATGGCCTTCGTGCACAACCCCGAGCGCGGCGCGGCGGACCTGGTCATCCTGGCCGCCCGGGACTTCACCGGCGAACCCGTCGCCCGCGTCCATCTGCCCGCCCGAGTCCCGCTCGGGTTCCACGGCAGCTGGATCACCGACCGTTAGGTCGGCCGCGGCTCCACCAGCGCCCGCTGGATCGGATGCCCGGGAGCGGTCACGCCTGCGGGGCGATGCGGATGACGATCCCGGTGCGGGGTAAGGCTGGGGACAGCGCAGGCCTCACCCCCACATCGCCGCGGGAGGTCACCGATGACTGCAACCCTGCCGTCCAGCGAGGTCGCGGCCGGGGTCACGGCCTGGCTGTCCGCGTTCGGCGGCGCGCTGACCGCAGGCGATCCTGCGGCCGCCGCGGCCCTGTTCACCGAGGACTGCTTCTGGCGTGACCTCGTGGCGTTCACCTGGAACATCAAGACGCTCGAGGGCCGGGACGCGATCAGCGCGATGCTGGCTGAGACGCTGCCCTCGGTGCAGCCGGGCAGCTGGGCCATCACCGGCGGGGAGGAGCCAGCCGACGCGGGCGGCGTGACCGAGGCGTGGGTTGACTTCGAGACCGCCACGGGCCGCGGCCGCGGGCACCTGCGGCTGCGCGAGGGCCTGTGCTGGACGCTGCTGACCACCCTCGACGAGCTCAAAGGCCACGAGGAGCGCCACGGGCCGAGCCGGCCGAAGGGCGTCGAGCACGGCGCGAACCCGGCCCGGACCACGTGGCTGGAAGACCGCGAGCACGAAGCATCCGAACTAGGCGTCACCGAGCAGCCCTATGTGCTGATCGTCGGTGGCGGCCAGGCCGGCATCGGTCTCGGCGCGCGGCTCCGCCAGCTCCGCGTGCCCACGATCATCATCGACAAGCACGGCCGGCCGGGTGACCAGTGGCGCAGCCGCTACAAGTCGCTGTGCCTGCACGACCCGGTCTGGTATGACCACATGCCGTACCTGAAGTTCCCCGACAACTGGCCGGTGTTCTCCCCCAAAGACAAGATCGCCGACTGGCTCGAGTCGTACACGAACATCATGGAACTCAACTACTGGCCTGATACCGAGGCCATGAGCGCCGCCTACGACGAGGAGGCCGGCGCGTGGCTGGTATACGCCGAGCGGGACGGCGAGCCGCTCGTGCTCCGCCCAGCGCAGCTCGTGCTGGCCACCGGGATGTCGGGGCGGCCCAACGTCCCCGCCTTCCCGGGCATGGACACCTTCCGGGGCGATCAGCATCATTCCTCGGCCCACCCGGGCCCGGGCCGCTACCGGGGGAAGCGGTGCGTGGTCATCGGCTCGAACAACTCGGCTTTCGACATCTGCGGTGCGCTGTGGGAGAACGGTGCGGACGTCACCATGGTGCAGCGCTCGTCCACGCACATCGTCCGCTCGGCCACGCTGATGGACATCGGGCTGAGCGCGTTGTACTCCGAGGAGGCCGTGGCGTCCGGGATGACGACCGACCAGGCGGACCTGGTGTTCGCGTCGATCCCGTACCGGATCATGCACCGGTTCCAGATCCCTCTCTATGACCAGATGCGCGAACGGGACCAGGAGTTCTACGACCGTCTCGAGGCGGCCGGGTTCGACCATGACTGGGGCGACGACGGGTCCGGCCTGTTCATGAAGTACCTCCGCCGCGGCTCCGGCTACTACATCGATGTCGGCGCCGCCGACCTGGTCGCCAACGGGGACGTGGCGCTGACCCGAGGCCAGGTTGATCACCTGACCGAGGACGCGGTGGTGCTGGAGGATGGCACCAAGCTGCCCGCCGACCTGGTCGTGTACGCCACCGGGTATCAGTCGATGAACGGCTGGGCGGCCGAGCTGATCTCCCAGGAAGTGGCGGACAAAGTCGGCAAGTGCTGGGGCCTGGGCTCGGACACCACCAAGGACCCCGGCCCGTGGGAGGGTGAGCAGCGCAACATGTGGAAGCCCACCCAGCAGAACGGCCTGTGGTTCCACGGCGGCAACCTGCACCAGTCCCGCCACTACTCGCTCTACCTGGCCTTGCAGCTGAAGGCCCGGCAGGCTGGGCTCCCCACCCCGGTGTACGGGCTCCAGGAGGTCCACCATCTCCGCTGAGGGGGACGCATCGCCCGCCCACTGCTGGGTGCCCGGCACGATGGGCCTGCCGGCGACCGGGCCGGGGCCACTGGACGGCGTTACGGTCGCGGTCAAGGACATGATCGGCGTGGCCGGTCATACGTCCTCGTTCGGCCACCCGCGGTGGCGCGCCACCCATTCCGCCAGCCAGGAGACGGCGCCCGCCATCGCGTCGCTGCTGGCCGCGGGCGCGTCCGTGGCGGGCCTGGCCAAGCTGGATCAGCTCGCGTACTCACTGATCGGGAACGCGGGTGAGGGCACCGCGCCGGTGAATTCGCAGTATCCAGACCGGTTCACGGGCGGATCGTCATCCGGGCCGGCCGCGGCGGTGGCGGCCGGGCTGGCCGATATCGGCCTGGGTACCGATACCGCCGGCTCGATCCGGGTTCCCGCCGCGTCGTGCGGGCTCTTCGGCTTCCGGCCGAGTCACGCCCTGGTCAGCGCCCGCGGAGTCCTGCCGCTGGCCCCCTCGTTCGACGTGGTCGGCGTCCTGGCGCGCAGCGCCGTGTGGCTGGGCCCGGCGCTGCAGGTCCTGGCGTCCTGCGCAGCGGCCCGCTCCCCGTCTGCGGCCAGCGTCGTGCACGTGCCCGCCGGGGACCTGCCCAGGGTCAGCCCCGAGTTGTCCGAAGCGGTCCAGGCGACTGCATCGGCGATCGCGGGCGTCCTGGGCTGCGGGGTGTCGGAGCGCTCGCTCCGCCCGTTCATCAACGATGAGGTGGCCGCCCTGTTCGCCCGGGTGCAGGGCCGGGAGGTCTGGCGCGCCCACGGAGAATGGCTGACCGGGAACCGCCAGTTCCTGGCCGACGACGTGCGCGTCCGCATCCAGCGCGCGGAAGTTCTTAGCCGCGCTGACGATCCCCAGCGGCAGGACGACGACGGCGCCTGGCGCAGGTACGCACCGCGTCTGGACGCGCTCCTGGCACCCGACTCGATCACCGTGCTGCCGGTCATGACCGGCCTCCCGCCGTTGCGCACGGCCGGCCCGGACGAGCTCCTCGCGTTCCGCGCCGGCGCCTTCCGGTTTACCGCCCCGGCCAGCCTGGCCTGCCGCCCGGAACTGGTCCTCCCCGTCCGTCACCGCGCCAGCGGCCAGCGGTTCGGCGTAGGCGTGCTCGGTCCGGCGCTGGGCGACTTCACGCTGCTGCGGCTGGCCAGCCTGCTGTGCCCGGACGATGTGGCTCTGGTCGTCTAGCCCCTGCCCCGCGGGACCGGTGCTCAGGCGGCGGGACGGGCCAGGCGAGCGTGACCGGCTCGATCGGCACGTGGCGGTTGGCCAGCGCCGCGCTGGGAGGGGCGCCGTCAGCCGTCGTCCTCAGGCCAGAGCCGGATACTGCGGGCGGCCGCGTCGAGGATCAGCTGCCCGTCGAGGCCGGCCCGCGTCTCGGGGATGCCGGAGTCCGGCCATTCGCAGACGAACTCCAGCGGCCCGGGGGGCGGCAGCGGCCATGCCCACCAGCGCCAGAAGCTGGAACGAGGGCTACCGCCGCCGAGGAACGTGCGCAGTATGGGACCGGCCGGCTCAGCGTCCCGATCCGGCCCCGGGCCGCCATGCTGGCCGATGACCTTGGTGCCGTCGGCAAGCTGCAGCCCGAGGCGGAAGGACCGGCGGGCCGCGCCGCGCTCGGGGCCGCCGGGCATCCGGTCCGCGACACCGGAGCCAGCCTCCGCGCTGGGGCGGAACCGGGCGGTGACGAAGATCTCGAACCCGGCCGAGTAGGCCGAGAGTCCCGTGATGGCCACGGCGGTGCGCTCGGCCCGCCCGAGGATCAGCGTGCTGAACGCGACCACGCCAGGAAACTCCGCCTCCGGCGGCTCCCACGGATGATGCGGCCGCGGGGGCTCCGGCGGCACGGGCGGAACATCGTCGAAGAAGCTCATGCCTGCCATCGTCACCCGCTGTCCGGGCAGCGCGCGATAGGGCCGTACCCACACCCAGGGTAGGCCTGAACCCACCGCTGGGCGGCCACCGTCCTCCCTCAGCCCGGAATCGACGGCGGCACGGCGGATGCGAATGACGCGGCCGGTAAGCAAACTGTCACCCTCGTTCGCGTATTGCATACGAACGTGTGTCTGCACGTGCATTCGCCTCGTGCAATGCTGGGAGTCATGTTCGCCCCGAAGTTTCCGGCTTGTGCCATTCATCCCGGCGTGTGCCTGCCCAGCTGCGCCGCGCCGCCTTCCTGGTTAACCCGAACGGGAGGGAGAACCACGATGTTTGCCGATGACGGCCTGTCCGCCCGGGCCGCGGAGGGCGGATTGGCCGTGGCCGCCGCGATGACCACCGGCGCGTGGCCGGCCGCGCGTAACGGCATCATCCGGCAGTTGCTGAAGGAGAATCCCGCGGCGGAGGCTGAATTGCCCATCTCGTCACGGAGACTGGCACCCCTCCTGACCAGGGCGCGCCACCGGCGGTGCGCAGGCTGACCGGGGAGAATCCGCCCCAGGCTTCCTGCTGATTCGATTTTATGTTTGAATACCTTCGTGAAGCAGGAAAGACATTCGGGCTGGGGGAGATGACATGCTCACCGCTGTGCTGGCTGATGCCGGTCATCCCGTGGTCGCCGGGCTGCTCGGGCTGGGGGCGGCCGGCCTCGCCGCAGCCGTGGTGCTGATGGCCTGGAGCGTGCATGTCCACCAGATACGGCTGGCCGAGCACCTGGCCCGCAGGCAGTTCCTGGTCACCCCCGAGGCCACCCCGTCCGCACACGCCCTGAACGGCAACAGGCACGGGAATGGAAATGGGAACGGGGGGCGTGCGGGCGGGGGCGGCACGGAGCCCGAGGCCGCGGCACCGGAGGCCGGCCGCCCGGTCACCACCGGCCTGGCCCCACCCGTGGTCATCGACGGGCCGGACACCGTGGTCACCGGCGAGCAGGCCCGCTACCGCGTCCAGCCGGAAGGTAGCCGGAAGGTGATGTCCTGGGCCGCGGGCGGCGGCTCGGTGGCGCAGGCGCCTGATCCGTCCCATCCCGACGAACTGCTCCTGGTCGCGGACCAGCCGGGCACCCTGATGCTCACGGTGCGGGTGCGCGAGGGCATGACGGAAACCCGCGGCATGAAGACCATCACCGCCGTCCCGGAGGTGACCGAGCCCGCGCCGCCGTTCACGCTGCGGCTGTTCCTGCACGGCTGGGGCCTGGTCGCGGTGGCCGTCCTGATCGTCGGGTTCGCCGGGGCGCTCGACGCCCTGGGCAACCTGTCCTCCTCGGAGTTCATCGCTCTGGTCGCCCCCCTGGCCGCCCTCCTGGCCGTGGCCCTGATCACGCGCGGGCCGGGCGACACCGGCCGCCCGGTCAGCGGTAAGGACTCCGCCCGGCCCCGCCTCTGACCGTCCCCCCGTTCGCCGCTCTCCTTCCCCGGTGTCCTGACCGGCAGGCCGGGTAGGTAGCCCTTCAGTCCCCCAGCAGGCATGGCGCTCCCCAGCAGGCACCGCGGTGCCGCGCGACGGGGGGCTCATGGCGGAATCAGCGGGCGGCGCGGGGTTCCTGCCACGGATACCGCCGATGCTGGCAGTGGCCGTGACGGACATCCCGGAACCGGAGTCTGCCTGGGCCGCGGAGTTCAAGTGGGACGGTGTGCGCGCGGTGGCGTACGTGTCTGCCGGGCGGCTGCGGCTGCTCTCGCGCAATGACCGGGACATGATCCGGGCCTACCCGGAACTGGCGGAACTGGCCCGCCAGGCCGGCACCAGGGACATGATCCTGGACGGGGAGATCGCCGCGTTCACCGGCGGCCGCCCGAGCTTCGCGGCCCTGCAGCGACGGATGCACGTCGTCGCGCCGGCGCCGCGGCTGGTGGCCTCGGTCCCGGTGACGTACCTGGTGTTCGACATCATGTACCTGGACGGGGAGCCGCTGATCAGCGAGCCCTACGCGCGGCGGCGAGCGACCCTGGAGGCGCAGTCCCTGGGAGGCCAGCACGTGCACGTCACACCGTCGTTTCCCGGAGGCGGGCAGGCCGTGCGCGCGGTGAGCATCCGCGACGGGCTAGAGGGCATCGTGACCAAGCGGCTGGACTCCCCCTACCAGCCCGGGCGCCGCTCCCCGGCCTGGCTGAAGATCAAGAACCGGCGGGTTCTGGACGTCGTCGTGGGCGGCATCAGCCCCGGGCGGGGCCACCGGGCGGGGCAGATCGGCTCGCTGCTGGTCGGGATCCCCGAAAGAGGCGGCCCCACGTACGCGGGCCGGGTGGGCACCGGCTTCACCCAGCCGGTGCTGCAGGGGCTGGAGCGGTTGCTGGCTCCGCTGCGGCGGGACACCCCGCCGTTCAGCGGCCCCGTTCCGCCCGCCCAGGCCCGGGACGTGACCTGGGTCGAACCCAGGCTGGTCATCGAGGTCAGCTACGCCGAGCGGTCACCCGACGGGATTCTCCGCGCCGCCTCCTACGAGGGCCTCAGATCTCCCGGGACGAGCGCGGACTAAGAGGCTTGCTGCCCAGGCTTATCACTCAGCGGCCCGGCGGGCGCAGCGAGTCCGTGCCGCCCTCCTCCGGGCCAAGCTCGTCGGTACCTCCTTCCTCGGGGCCGAGTTCGTCGGTCCCGCCTTCCTCGGGGCCAAGGACATCCGTCCCACCCGGCTCGGGACCGAGTTCGTCGGTGCCACCGGGCTCCGAGCCAAATACGCCGGCGTCCGGCTCGGGCTCGTTATCGGATTTGGGGTCGCGCGCCATGCCGACCTCCCTCAAAAGGTGTGTGCTCCGAGTCCTGCCCGCCACGCGCAGAGCGACACGACCGTACGCCGTCCGCCTGGCGCGCGAGCGACTTATCACGCGCATGATGCGTCAGAACCCGGACAAATCACCCGGCCAGCAGCACGCTGAGCGTGAAGGGCCGGGGGAACCGTGATCAATGCTGCTGGCGGACGGTGGACGGCGGGGCGCGGCGGACGGCGGCCGGGCGGGTGCGGCCGCCGCGCGGGTGCGGCCGCCGAACGGCCCCGTGTCCAGGCTGGGGTCCTGGGCCAGCCGGCCCCGCCCGCCGGGCGGGCTGGGAACCGCTATTCGGCCCTGAGCACCACGCCGGGCTGGGTCCGCGCCGCGGTTCGCGCGGGGATCGCCGCAACCGCGTTGGCCAGCACCAGGACAGCGGGAACGGCGAGGAGCAGCCCCGGGGAGATGATCGGCACCGGCTCGATCGCGAACGCCTGGGCCAGCGCCGTCCAGGCCCAGCGCCCGGCGGCCACGCCAAGCGGCAGGCCCGCAATCAGGCCGGCTCCGGCGATGGCGGTCGCCTGCCAGGCCACGCTGGCCCGGACCTGCCGGCCCACGAAGCCGACCGCCGCGGCCGGGGCACCCGGGTGCCGCAGCCGGACAAGGTACACGTTGACCGGGATGGGCATCCGGCTCAGGGTGCCCGCACCGGCCAGCGTCATGACCCCGCCGGACCCGAGCTCCACCTGCTCGTTGGTGATCTCCGGGGACAGCACGACCTGCCCGGTGATGCGGAGCGCGACCACTCCCGCGGTGGTCCGGGCGCTGACCAGCCCGCCGACGCGCCGGTGCAGCCACACCGCCCGCATCCTGCTCCCCCGCCCTCAACGCGCACCGGATCTCATGTGCGATTGTGCCCCGGCCCGGCGCGGAGGGCGCGGGGGCTAGCACGAGACCTGCCCGGGAGCCAGCCCTACCGCGCGGAATTCAGCGGGCCAGAATCCAGCGGCCGAATTCAGCGGGCCAGAATCCAGCGGCCGAATTCAGCGGACCGGAATTCAGCCGGCCGGAATTCAGCGGGCCGGAATTCAGCCGGCCGGAGTTCAGCGGGCCGGAGTTCAGCGAGACAGCGCGGCCGCGAGCAGCTCGCGGGCGATGATCAGCTTCTGGATCTCGCTGGTCCCCTCGTAGAGCCGGTACAGCCGGGAGTCGCGGTACAGCCGTTCCACCACGGTCGAGCTCATGTAGCCGAGGCCGCCGTGGACCTGCACCCCGCGGTCGGCGACCCGGGACACCATCTCGCTGCAGTACAGCTTGGCGGCGGAGGGGCCAGCGGCCACATTGCGCCCGGCGTCGTAGCCGTCGGCGGTGGACAGCACCAGGGACCGGCCTGCCTCGATCTCGGCATAGGAGTCGGCCAGCATCGCCTGGACCAGCTGGTAACTCCCGATGAGCTGGCCGCCCTGCTTGCTGGTCGCGGCGTGGGCGACGGACTCGTCCAGGATCCGCTGCGCGGTGCCGACGCACACTGCCGCGATGTGCAGACGGCCGCGGGCCAGGACGGTCATCGCGCTGCGGTAGCCGCGGCCCTCCTCGCCGACCAGGCGGTCCAGGGGAACGCGGGCATCCTCGAAGATCACCTCGGCGGTCCACGCGCCGCGCTGGCCCATCTTGTGATCACGGGGCCCTACGGTCAGTCCCGGGCTCGCGGCGTCAACCGCGAACACCGAGATCCCGCGGCCCGCCTCGGCGGCGGGATCGGTTCTTGCGAAGACGACGAACAGGTCGGCCAGTGGCGCGTTGGTGATGAACCGCTTGGTGCCGGACAGCACCCAGCCGTCGCCGTCGCGGCGGGCGGACGTCCGCAGGCCGGCCGGGCTGGACCCGGCCTCGGGCTCGGTGAGCGCGAACGACGCGACCATCTCCCCGGCCGCCAGCGCGGGCAGGAACGCCTTCTTCTGCGCGTCCGACCCGAACTTCGCGATGACCTGCCCGGCGATGCCGTTGTTGGTGCCGAACATGGACCGGAACGCGGGAGTCGCGTAGCCGAACTCGAAGGCCAGGCGCACATCCTGGGCCATGCTGACCCCGGATCCGCCGAACTCGGCGGGCAGCGCGTACCCGAACAGGCCGAGCTCCGCGGCCGCCGCGCGGAGATCCCCGGGGATCGCGTCGGTCTCCTCGATCTCGTCCTCGCGGGGCAGCACTTTCTCCCGCACGAATCGCCGCACCGCGTCGCGGACTTCACCGAACGTCGCCTCGTCCATCGCCACCTCTCCTTCGGCTTCGATGCTCGCACCAGCTTTCCCCTAACGGAACCGTCCGGACGCCCCCGCCGCCCCGGTCCACGGATTTGCGGGGCGCGGACCCGGGGTTCCCGGGCGGGGGGATCGGCGGGGGACGGTTTCCGTTGCGGAAAAGGAATGGCCACAGCGAAGCAGGCCGGATCCCTGGGCCCGGGCCACCATGCTTGGTCGCCCGGGCCAGGGAATCCCGCCTGCTGCGTGGTGCGGGCCTGGGCCGGCCGTTTAGGCCTTGGCCTGCATGCCCGCCCGGGCCGGGTTAGCCTGCTCGGCCGCCTTGGGGTCCTTCTCGCTGGCCTTGGCGCGGACGCCGGCCTCGATCTTGCTGCCGAGGTCCTTGTCCACGTTGCTCCAGTACTCGAAGGCGCGCTGCAGGACCGGCTCGGTCACCCCGTTAAGCAGGTGGCCGACGATGTTGGTGACCAGCCGCTCGCGAGCCGCGTCGTCGAGGACCTCGCGGACCATGGTGCCCGCCTGGCCGAAGTCGTCGTCCTGCTCGTGCGAGACGTAGGCGGACCGCATGATCTCCCCGTCCGCGTACCAGCTGGCCGGCTTGTAGTGCTCACTGTCGGCCCGCGGGCCGCCCTTGGAGTTCGGCGCGTACACCGGATCGGAGACGTTGACGACGCGCATCGCGCCGTCCTTGCTGTAGGCGTGCGCCGGGACCTTGGGCGAGTTCACCGGGATCTGCTTGTAGTTCACGCCCAGCCGGGCGCGGTGCGCGTCGGAGTAGGAGAAGCCCCGGGCCAGCAGCATCTTGTCCGGGCTGAGCGCGATGCCGGGGACCAGGTTGTTCGGCTCGAACGCGGCCTGCTCGATCTCGGTGTGGTAGTCGGTCACGTTCCGGTCGAGGGTCAGCCGGCCGACCTCGATCAGCGGGTAGTCGGCGTGCGGCCACACCTTGGTCAGGTCGAACGGGTTGAACCGGTAGGTCGTGGCCTCGTCGAACGGCATGATCTGCATCTTCAGCGTCCAGCTCGGGTACTCCCCGCCCTCGATATGGTCGTACAGGTCACGCTGGTGGTAGTCGGTGTCGGCCGACGCCATCTGGTCGCCCTCGTCCTGGGTGAAGAACTCGATGCCCTGGTCGGTCTTGAAGTGGTACTTGACCCAGAACTTCTCGCCCGCGGCATTGATCCACAGGTAGGTGTGCGAGCTGTACCCGTTCATGTGCCGCCAGCTCCGCGGGATGCCGCGGTCACCCATCAGCCAGGTCACCTGGTGCGCCGACTCCGGCGACAGGGTCCAGAAGTCCCACTGCATGTCGTGATCGCGCAGGTTGTTGTCCGCGCGGCGCTTCTGGGAGCGGATGAAATGCTGGAACTTCATCGGGTCGCGCACGAAGAAGACCGGGGTGTTGTTCCCGACCATGTCGTAGTTGCCCTCGGACGTGTAGAACTTCAGCGCGAAGCCCCGCGGGTCACGCCAGGTATCGGGGCTGCCCCGCTCCCCCGCCACGGTGGAGAACCGGATCAGCGTGTCCGTCCGGGTGCCGGGCTGGAACACCGCGGCCTTGGTGTAGGCGCTGACGTCGCCGGTCACCTCGAAGTGGCCGAACGCGCCGCCGCCCTTGGCGTGGGGCTGCCGCTCCGGGATCCGCTCGCGGTTGAAGTTCGCCATCTGCTCGATCAGGTAATGATCTTGCAGCAGGACAGGGCCCTCCGGGCCCACGGTCAGCGAGAACTCGTCGCTCTCGACCGGGATGCCCGCGTCGTTGGTCGTGGGTACGAACCGATTCTCAGTCACTGCCATACCTCCTCGTCACGCTGCACTCCGTCAGCGGAGCTCTCAGCTGCCTTGCAGGCGGGGCACACGCCCCAGAACACCACTTCCGCCTCGTCCACCGCGAAGCCCATGTCCTCGGCCAGGGTCAGGCACGACTGGACTCCGATCACGCCATCGACATCCTCAGTGCGAGCACACCGGCGGCACACGACGTGGTGATGGTTGTCGCCGGCCCGGCACTCGAACCGGGCCGGATGACCCGAAGGCTCGATCCGCCGCAGCAGTCCCGCGGCGGCGCACGCCGCGAGCATGTCGTAGACGGCCTGCGTCGACACCGTGCCGAACCGTTCCCGCACGCCCGCCCCAATCGCGTCCGCAGTGGAGTGCGGGTGCCCGGCCAGCCAGGTCAGCATGGCCAGCCGCGGCATCGTGACCCGCAGCCCGGCCGTGCGCAGGGCCCGGGACATCTCGCCCTCCGGGTCGATCGCTGCCAGAACCATGACTGTCCCCAACCATGCCGACATATCTGGAATGAGTCAAGTTTCTTAGCTACTCGTCTCAAGTCGAGACGGCTTCCCTCACCCAGGCCCCCTGCCCGTGGACGGGCGCCCTACACGGCCCCGGGTGGGCCGGGACGGGCGTTTGCCATCCGTGCGAAGGCGACCTAAGCTGACGATATATCGGGATCGTATCGCGAGTGGATCACTGGGAGGCCCTGATGAGTGCGGCATCGTGTGCGAGCGGAGACTTCACTCCTTACCTGCGCGGCCTCTTCAAGGCCGCCGAGACCATGGCCGGCCAGGCCCGGGATGCCATGCACGGGATGTCCGGCCCCGGGGGGCAGGAAAGCCAGGGCCGGGAGCGCCAGGGGCGGCGGGGCGGGCCGTGGGCCCGGCGGGGCGGGCCATGGGAACGCGGCTTCGGGTGGCCAGGCCCGGGCTGGGCGGGCGGCCCCGGCGGGGCGCCGGGCGGTGTCGGGGGCCCGCGAGGCTGGTGGCCCGGCCCGCCTGAGCCGCCGCGTGGCCCGAAAGCGAGCCGCGGCGACGTCCGCGCCGCCATCCTGGCCCTGCTGCGCGAAGGTCCCCGGAACGGCTACCAGATCATGTCCGAGGTTGAGGAGCGCAGCGGCGGTGGCTGGCGGCCCAGCCCGGGCGCGGTCTACCCGGCCTTGCAGCTGCTCGCGGACGAGGGCCTGATCGCCGCGGAGGAGTCCGGCGGGCGCCGCACGTTCAGCCTGACCGAGGCCGGGCGCCACCATATCGAGGAGAACCCGGAGACGGCCCGCCCGGCCTGGGAGGCGATGGCGCAGGACGAGCCCGGCGAGATGCCCGGCCTGTTCGCGCAGGCGGCCCGGCTCGGTGGCAGCATCGTGCAGCTGGCCCATGCGGGCACGCCGGAGCAGATCCGCGCGGCCGAGCAGTTGCTGGAGCGGACCCGGCGGCAGATGTACCAGATCCTGGCCAGCGACGACCCTGACGAGGGCGACGAGGAGTAAGCACCGGCCCGAGGCGAGGGCACCGGGCGGACGTTCAGACCAGCAGGCAACGAGAAGAAAGGCAAGGGGACCAGCCATGGATGACAGCATCCGTGTTTCTGACGCCGACCGGGAACGGGTGACCGGCCGGCTGCGCGACCACTACGCCGAGGGCCGGCTCACGTCCGAGGAACTGGACGAGCGGACCTCGGCCGCACTCCACGCGAAGACTCTCGGGGACCTCCGCCGCGTCATGACGGACCTGCCGGATCCGGTCCTGATGCCCCAGGGGGTACCAGGCCTCCAGCCGGCCGGAAGGCCGTGGCCCGCCCGCCGCCGGGGCCCGCGATTCGCCCCGGTGCTGCTGCTCGTCCTGCTGTTCGCGCTGCTGGCCCCGGGGCCCGGAGGCTGGGTCCTGTTCGCGGCCTTCAAGCTGTTCCTGGTGTTCTGGCTGGTGACCGGGCTGGCCGCGTTCGTGTTCACCCGGAGATTCCGGCACCGCATGTCCCGGGGCGGTCCCGGCGGTTACCCGCGGCCGGCCCCGGGCACCCGCGCTGGGAGTAGCGGCCGCTACGCCGGCGGCCCGGGCGCGCGCCCGGGGGATTCGCCTCCCCCGGGCGCGAGCTCACCGGACGCCAGTCCCTGGATGGGGTTACCTCGGCTCGTCACTGGCCGGCCCGTCACTGGCAGGCTCCACTCGGGCGGGCTCGTCGGGGATGTAGAACATCCGAAGCTGCATGGGCCGCGCTCCGGCCGGGGCGTCCTGCGCCGAGTGCCCGTACCTGCTGAGCAGCGCCACGTACTCGTCGTGCAGTGCTTCCAGGTCCTCGACGGTGTAGAAACCGCCGGCCCGGGAGGCCTTGGCCCACTTGCCGTGCTGGCGGACGTCGCGGATGAAGCGGTTGACCAGCTCGAGCTCCCCGGGGATCTGCCCGGCACGCCATTCGTCCAGGGCGGCCCGGTCCTGGGGGCTGAGGCTGTCGTAGTCGGGCTCCCGCATGTCCACGGGGAACGTGCGCCACCAGCGCTCCCGCCCGTTCGCGCGCTCCGGCACCTCCTCGATGATGCCGGCGTCAGCGAGCACCCGCAGGTGGTAGCTGGTCGTCCCGGTGTTCTCGCCCAGGACCGCCGCGATCGTGGTGGACGTCGCGGGCCCGTGCTCATCGAGATGCGCCAGCATCTCCCGGCGCAGCGGATGCGACATGGCCTTCCAGCGCTTGGCGTCGCCGACCACCCGCCGCGGAGTCATCGCCATGGGCGCAGCGTACCACTATTGCAGAGAGAATTTTGCAGAATTTTGTTTGCATAATTTTCTCTGCAACTCTACGGTGAGGGCATGCCGACACGCACGCCACTCCGCCGCAGTGAACCGGTCATGACGATCCCCAGCGCCGCTCCCGGGGCGGCCAGTCCCCCGGCGGCCGGCCCCGCCCGGCCGCCCCCGGCCCGGCCGCCCCCGGGCGGGCAGCCCCCGGGCGGGCAGCCCCCGGGCCGCCGGTCCCCGCGGCGCCGGTCCCCGCGGCGCCGGCCCCTCCCCCAGGCTGCTCCGGCGGGCCCGGCTGGCTGCCCTGGCGGTCGGCGGGTTCCTGGTGCCGTGGTGCGTGGTGCTCAGCGCGACGCTGCCCCGGACCGCCCAGGCCCAGCACTGGTCGCTGGCCTGGACCGGCCTGGACGGCGCGGAGGCGATGGCCGCGCTGGCCACCGCGGCGCTGCTGGCCCGGGGCGACTCCCGCGCCTGCCTGACGGCCGCGGCCGGTGGCGCGCTGCTGCTCACGGACGCGTGGTTCGACGTGTGCACGTCCGCGCCGGGCCTCGATCACAGGCTGGCGGTCGCCGAGGCGGTCCTGGTCGAGCTGCCCCTGGCCGGTGCGGCGGGCTGGCTCGCGGTCACCTTGTCGGGCAGGAGCCGGTAAGCGCCGTTAGCGCAGCACCGGTCACCCAAGCACGGGCGGGATGGCCCGGCCGTGCCCGGTGGCGGCCTCGAAAGCATGCGCGACCTGGAGCAGCGGCCAGTCCCCCCGGCGCCGGCCGACCAGCTGCAGCCCCACGGGCAGGCCGTCGGGGGTGAACCCGGCGGGCACGGAGATCGCCGGGAGCCCGGTGACCGAGATCAGGTAGGCCGACGCCATCCAGTCCAGGTACGTACGCTGCGGCTCGCCGTCGATGTCATGCACCCAGTCCAGGGTCACGTCGAACGGGACGACCTGGGTGACCGGGCAGGCCAGCACCTCGGCGGACTCGAAAAACGCGCTCATCCGGCCGGCCAGCTCGGCGTGCAGCACGGTGGCGCGGCTCAGGTCGGCCACACTCAGCTCCAGGCCGCGTTCGGTGTTCCAGGTCACGTTGGGGCCCAGCCGGCTGCCGTGCTCGCGCAGCAGCGGCCCGAAGGAGGTCGCGAACCGGAACGCGCGGCGGGTCCGGAACACCTCGTCGGCGCCGGAGAGGTCCGGTGCCGCGTCGGTCACCTCACAGCCCAGGCCGGCGAGCACCCGCCGGGCCGGCGCCAGCACCTCCCGGACCGCCCGCTCGACCGGCAGGCCGAGGTCGGTGCTCCACGCGACCCTGACTCCCCGCAGGTCCCGGGCCAGCAGGCCCGCGACCTGGTCGGGCCGGACCCGCGGGGCGGGCGTATCCAGGGCCAGCGGCACCCGGGGGTCGGGACCGGACAGCACGGACAGCAGGAGCGCCACGTCGGCGACCGTGCGCCCCATCGGTCCCTCCACGCCGAGCACGTCCGCAACGTCGGTGACCGGCCAGGATGGCACCCGGCCGGGCGAGGGCCGCAGCCCGACCACGTTGCAGAAACCCGCCGGATTCCGCAACGAGCCGCCGAGGTCGCTGCCGTCGGCCAGGCTGATCATCCGCGCGGCCAGGGCTGCCGCCGCGCCACCGCTGCTGCCGCCTGCGCTCCGGGTCAGGTCGTACGGGTTGCGGGTGGCGCCGAACACCGGGTTCACCGTGTGCGAGCCCGCGCCGAACTCCGGCGTGTTGGTCTTGCCCAGGCTGATCGCCCCGGCCTGGGCCATCCGGTGCACCACCAGCGCGTCATGATCCGGCACATGATCGGCGAACAGCACCGAGCCGTAGGTGGTGCGCACGCCCGCCGTGTCGTGAAGGTCCTTGTGGGCGACCGGCAGGCCGTGCAGCGGGCCTGGCTCGGCTCCCCGGGCCAGCGCCTCGTCGGCGCGTGCGGCGTGGTCCAGGGCCGCCTCGAACGTCCGGGTCACCACCGCGTTGACCATGCCGTCCACCGCCTCGATCCGCTGCACGTGGGCCGCGATCACATCGCGGGCGGAGACCTCGCGGCGGCGCAGCATCCCCGCCAGCGTGACCGCGTCGGTCGCACACAAGTCCGTCATGCGCTGCTCCCCTCCGTCCCGGCCCGCCGCGCCCGGCGGGCGGCAGCCCGGGTATCCGGCGCAATGCCCAGTTTGACTGACGGTTGACTAGCGGTTGGCCGGCATTTCGCTTTAGCCCGGCCATCCGCGTGAGCTGGGCGATTACCCTGGCGGAGTTTCCGCCCTCCCGGAAACGCTCCGCCCGCAAAGGGGAGATCTCGTCGTGACGATTTATCAGCACATCCGACATCCGCGGATTGCCTCACGGCTCGCCGATAGCCCCGTCAAAGTGGCTGATCTGCTGCCCCGGGGCTCGGCGGTAAACCGCTTCAACACGAAGGTCGCGCTTCTGGTCACCAAGGTCGTGGGCAGTATGTGGTGCGCTTACGCCTTCGCATTGTTCGACCTGATCAGCCTGCCCGCTGCGATCCGGTCCGGCCCGGCCGCCATCGTCTCCTGGGCGGCGCAGACCTTCCTGCAACTGGTGCTGCTGTCGGTCATCATGGTAGGCCAGAACGTGCAGGCGGCCGCGGCCGATAAGCGTGCTGAGGCGACATTCCACGACGCGAGCGCGACCCTTCATGAGGTGGCGCACGTGCAGGGTCACCTGGCCGCCCAGGACGTGCTGCTCACCCGGATCGCCGAGAGGATCGGCCTGGACCCGGTGCCTGTCATCGACGCCCCGGCCGACGAGGAGCCTACAGCGCAGGACCCGGACAAGTGACCGGCATCCAGGCGGCTGATGCGGGCGGATGATCCTCTGCGCACACCGATGTTCAGGGGGTGCAGCGCGCGCCCCGTCCCGCACGAGCTCATAACCGCCGCCACGCAGGCCACCGCGACCAGCCCCGCGCCGCTGGCGCGGATGCCGCGCCGGGCAGCCGGCGCGGCGGGCGTCAGGGCTGGCGGGGATGCGCGGGCTCGCGCTGAGGCGCTACGCTCGCCCCGGGCGGCGGCGCGGCCGCGCCGTTCCGGGCGTAGCGCTGGACGAACCCGCACAGCACCTCGGCCGGGTGGACGACGCTGCTGCGGTAGGCCAGCGCCTTGAGTTCATCGGCCTGCGCGGGCGGGAAGTACCCGGCGTGCTTGTACACGTCGATCCGGGTCACCAGGCCGGCCGCGTCGAGCTCGGGATGGAACTGGGTGGCGTAGACCCTGGCGCCGATCCGGAACGCCTGGACCGGGCAGCGGGCGGAACTGGCCAGCAGGACGGCGTGCCGCGGGAGCTGGCTGATCGCCTCCTTGTGCCCAGTGAACGCGTCGAACGTGGCGGGCAGCCCGCGCGTCAGCGGGTCGCGCTGGCCCTCCGGAGTGAGCATGATCGCGGCGGTCCCGACCGGCTCGGCGTACCGGCGGTCGACCACGGCTCCCTGATGGCTGCCGAGGGCCCCGATGCCGTAGCAGGCGCCGAGGAACGGGAAGTCCTCGGCGATCACCCGGTCGAGCAGCCCGCGCAGATCCGCCTCGACCCGCCGCTGGACTGCGGATTTCGAGGTCTCCGGGTCACTGGAGTTGAACGGGCCGCCCCCGAGCAGGACGCCCGACCAGTCCCGCAGGTCGATGCGGCCCAGGGCCCGCTGCTCGAGCCGGACACGGCGCAGGTCGCGCTCGCCGAGCCCGCCGAACCGGAGGAACAGCTCGTACTCGTTATCCGCAGCGGCATCCTCGGGGCGGGTCGCCAGCAGCAGGAACGGCTTCACAAGATCACCCTAGCCGGGCCCGGGAGCCGCCCGGCGCGTCGTCCGCGCTGGTGATGCCGGTCAGCCGTGCGGCAGGCAGTCGATCAGCGCCGCGGCTTCGGCCTGCATGTCGGCGGCCAGGAGGTCGACGTCGGCGAGCAGGGTCGGGTCCGCGACCAGCCCGAGGTTCAGGGTGCCGGCCAGGGACACCACCGCGACGCGCAGCGCGTGGTGCTCGCCGATCTCCGCGAGCGAGTACAGCGACCGGACGGGGATGCCGAGCACGCGGACCGGCCGGCGGGGCCCGGGGACGTTGGAGACGTTCAGCGCGAAGGAGCGGGGATGAGCCAGGACATGCTGCGCGAAGTGGCTGAGCCGCGGTGTGTGCGCGAGCCGCTGCATGATCGCGTCGAGGTGCTGGGCATCGTGCGCCTGCTTGCGGACCAGGGTGGCCTGCCGGATGGCGTCCAGCCGCTCCAGCGGGTCGGCTGATCCGAGCGGCAGGTCGAGGCAGAAGAACGAATCGCGGTTGCCGGGCTGGCTGCCGTCCTGCCCGGACGCCGCTGACCCGGATGGCGCTGCTCCGTCTGACACTGCTCCCGGCACCGCTGGCCCGGACGGTGCTGCCCCGGACGGTGCTGCCCCGGACGGTGCTGCCCCGGACGGTGGCGGCCCGGACGGTGGCGGCCCGGACGGTGGCGGCGCGTGCAGGCTGACCGGCACCTTCACCCGGACCGCGCCGAGGCGGCCGTGATGGGCCTCGATCCAGCGCCGCAATCCGCCGGCCACCACGGTCAGCACCGCGTCGTTGACGGTAGCCCCGCCGGTCGCGGCGGCCACGCGGTGCAGCTCGTCCAGCCGGGCCGTGGTGAAGGCCACCGCCCGCCGGGCGTCGATGTGCCCGTCGAACGGCGACCGCAGCCATGGCTGCGGCACCTCCCGCGCAGCCGCCCGCAGCGTGGCCAGCCGACGACGCGCAGGATGCCGCGTCGCACCCGCCGCCCGTGCCCGGGCCCGCGCGCCGCCGGCGGGCGGCCCGGCGGCGGGCTCCTCGTCCCACAGCACCGCACCCGCCATGCCCATGGCGGTCATGCCGTCCGCCAGGGCGTGATGGATGCGCCAGATCAGCGCGCTGCCGCCGCCGGCCAGCCGCGGGATCACGTCGATCCGCCACAGCGGCCGGGAGCGGTCCAGGTGCTGGGCGAAGATCGCCGCCACCGTGGCCCGGAACCCGGCCTCGTCGAGAGCCCGGCCCGGGGATGCTTCCACCACGTGGGCGGTCACGTCGACCTGCGCGTCCGGCACCCACCACGGCGCGCCATCGATCTCACCCAGCCGCAGGGACAGCCGGGGGGCGCGGTGCAGGCGCGCCGCGATCGAGGCCCGCAGCGCATCGACGGCCAGCGGGCCGTCCAGCACGATGACTTTGCAGGTGTGCCCGGCTACAGTCTCGTCCTCCAGCGCGAGGATGCTCAGGTCCTCGCGGGACAGGGGCCGCGCCCCCATCTCCGGCTCTTGAGCCAACACCGCGACGCGCCCCCCTACGCCGAGCCCCGCCCTCGTTCAGCAATTCGAGTACTTTGCGTAGTCAGTACTATACGTACCGCTAGTAGGCGGCGTTACGGGTGCCCCGGGCCCGCGGCATGAGGCCAGGCGGCCGCCCGGAACCCCGCCACGTATGGTGCTCGTGACACACCCCGGCCGGCGGCCGCGGTCTGGCGTACCAGAGGGAGTCCTGATGAGCCCGGCCATGCCCTTCGACGAGGCCACCTCCCGGCGGGTCGAGGCGACCTACCGCACACCGGACGTTGCCGGGCAGCGCCGGATCGTCCTCGCCGCGCTCGACCTGAAGCCCGGTGAGGACGTGCTCGACATCGGCTCCGGGCCCGGCTTCCTGGCCTGCGACATGAGCGGCGAGGTCGGACCGGATGGGTCGGTCACCGGCGTCGACCCGAGCCAGGCCATGCGGTCCATCGCTGGCGCCCGGCCACGCCCGGCTGGCTCGGCCCCGGTCGAGTTCAGGCCGGGCGAGGCGACCGCCCTGCCGTGCGCCGGGGCCTCATTCGACGTGGTTACCGCGACTCAGGTGTACGAGTACGTCCCGGACGTGCCCGCCGCGCTGGCCGAGGCCTGGCGGGTCCTGCGCCCGGGTGGCAGGCTGCTCGTGCTCGACACTGACTGGGACTCGGTCGTCTGGCGGTCCGCCGACCCCGGCCGGATGCGCCGCGTGCTCAGCGCCTGGGACGGCCATCTGGCCGATCCCCACCTGCCGGGGCGGCTCACCGGGCTGCTCGGAGACGCTGGCTTCTCGGTAACGGACCGCGCGGCCATCCCGTTGCTGAACGTCGGGTACGACCCGGACACCTACAGCGCCGGGCTGATCGAGTTCGTCGCCGCGTTCGTCCCCGGGCACAGCGATATGACCGCCGGCGACCTCAGGTCCTGGGCCAGCGACCTGACCGGCCTCGGGCCCGGGTACTTTTTCAGCCTCAACCGCTACCTGTTCCTCGGCGTGAAGAACTAGATCCCCGGGCCGCCCTAGCATGAGCCGTGATCGTCGGCAGCCATGGCATCCAGCCGCCCCGGCGCCGGAAGACGCGGAAGGCAGCGTGCCCCATGAACTTCATGCTGATCATGAAGAATGAGCAGTCGGACCTGGTGGCCATCGGACCGGTAGCCATCGAGTACCAGGCCGCGGTGCTCCGTGACGAACTCGAGGAGAGCTCGAACTGGACGTCCGTCGGGATCGCCCGGATCCTGACCGAAACGCAGGCCCGGGAAGTTGCCACGGCGGGCCGCAGTTAAGGCGCACCGAGCCCGGGCCCGGTTCAGGCGGCGCTGCGCCAGGCGTCCGCCAGGGCCACGTAGCTGCCGGTGCGGCGTTCCCGGTCCAGGCTCGGGGTAACGACCACGATCTCGTCGGCCTGGGCGAGCTGCCTCATCTCCAGGAGCCGCCCGGCGACGGCCTTGGGCTCGCCGGTCACCATCCGGCCGTCGTCGCGCCGGCTGGACCTGAACTCCTGCGAGCGGGCGAAGTCGCGGACCTGCTCCGGCCGGAGCGGCTCGCGGATCCCGCGGCGGATATTCTGGATGGTCAGTGTCCACGCCGCCTCGAAGTCGAGGATGGCCTCGTCGTCGTCGCTGGCGAAGGCCAGCACCGACATCGCCGAGTACGGCGCCGCGCCCTCCGCCCGCGGCGTGAAGTCACGCCGGTAGCCGCGCAGCGCCTCGAACGCCAGGTCCGGGCTCATGTGATGAGCGAAAGCGGCGCTAAGCCCGTTGACCGCAGCGAACTGCGGACCGTACGGACTGGATCCCAGCACGAACAATTCCGGCCGCTCCTGCATGACGGGCGCGGCCACCAGCGGTGCGTAGGGGTGGCCAGCGGGAAAACCGTCACCCAGGAACGCCAGCAGCTCTGCCACCTGCCCGGGAAACTCGGCGGCCGGGTCGGTGACCATTCCCCGGCGCAGCACGTGCGCGGTCAGCGGGTCGGTGCCCGGGGCCCGCCCCAGCGCGAGGTCGATCCGCCCGGGGTACATGGCCAGCAGGGTGCGGAACGACTCCGCGACCTTGAGCGGGGCGTGGTTGGGCAGCATGATGCCCGCGGCGCCGACCCGGATCCGCGAGGTGTGCGCCCCGATGTGCGCAGTCAGCAGCTCGGGCGCGCTACACGCGAGGCTCGTCATGTTGTGGTGCTCAGAGACCCAGTACCGGCGGTAACCGGCCTCCTCGACCGCCCGCGCGATCCCCACGGCGCCGGCGATAGACGCGCTGGCCTCTTCGCCGAACTCGATCCCGACGAAGTCCAGCACCGCCAGCGGGAGCGGCTCAGCTACGACATCCATGACCAGTCCAAGGCCCCCGCACCCGGCGGCATTCCCGTGCCCACTGTGCCGCTCCTCAGTAACGCCAGCCGGAGCCGGGGCGTGACGCGCTTCCGCGGGGAGCGGCCCCGGGATCGCGGCGAGGGCGAACCGTCAGCGCGGCGGGTCCTCGCCGGTGAGGCCGTCCACCGACTCCCGGATGAGGTCGGCGTGGCCGACGTGCCGTGCGTACTCCTCGATCATGTCGATGAGGATCCGCCGCAGGCTGGGTGACTCGCCCCGGGCGTTGGCGACCCCGGTGCCCAGCCGGCCGAGCCCGCCGTCGGCCAGAGCCCCCGCGACCAGGCCGCGGGACCGGGCCACCGCGTCCTGCCAGAGCTCCATGAGCTGCTCAGGAGAGTCCTCCGCCGCCGTGCGCCACTCCCAGTCAGGGTCGGCGTCCCAGTCCACCGCGTCCCACGGGGGTCCGGGGCTCCGCCCGAGCAGCTTCACTGAGAACTGGACGGCCTCAACGAGAGCCAGGTGCTTGAGCAGCCCGCCCAGGGTCACCGACGAGGCGCCGACCGTCACCGACAGGCCAGCCGCGTCCAGACCCCCGCACTTCCACGCCAGGGTCGCGCGCTGGCGATCCAGGGAACCCAGCAGGGTCGCGGTCTCGTCACCCGCAAGCGGCGGTTCCGGAAAACCCTGCTCGTCCCGCTCAGTCATGGGCGGTGAGTCTACTGGGCCTGGACGATCATGAGCTGGTTCGGGTCGCTGTCCCGGATAACGACGGCAAGGCCGACGATAGGTTGCGGAATCCACGCATGAGGTCATTTGCCATGGTGCGAAGAACACCCGGGCAACGCCTTTCGTGTTCCTACTGCAGTCACGGAAGTTTCGTGACGGTGACGCTTCCGGCGCCGTTAGTTAAAAATAGTCACGAGCGGTGCGCGACGCCGTTTGCGCGGTGCGGGATCACGCCCGGACTCCTCCATGACCTCGACCGGGTCACCGACCCGGATGGAGCCTGGGGTGTCCGGGATCAGGTTCTGCCCGAAGACCAGTTGCTGGCCGAACCGGCGCCGCCGCCCGAGCATGGCGAGGGGCTGCCGGCCGCGCTCCGCCGTCGCCTGGTCGATCGTGGTGACCTGGCAGCGACCGCACGGCTTGGCCACCCGGAAAGTCACGCTGCCGATCCTGATCCGGCGCCAGCGGTCCTCGGCCCACGGGGGCGCGCCCGCGACGACCACGTTCGGCCGGAACCGGTTCATCGGCACGGCCGGATGGCCGTCCTCCGTGAGCCAGCGGCCGAGCGCCTCCAGCGAGCCGGCGCTGGTGAGCAGCAGCGGGTAGCCATCGGCGAAGCTCACCCGGTCACCCGGGGCCCCGAAGTCCTGATCCACCCCCCGGCGGGCCGGATCGTCCAGGTAGACCAGGCGCACGGGGCGGCCCAGGAAACCCGATAGCCAGCCGTCCGCTTCCTTCCCGGCTGCGGCGGCCCAGAGCCTGGACTTCCAGACCGCGACGAAAACCATCTCGGCCCCGCCGGCCTCGCACGGCGCGGGAACCTTCAGCGGCGGGTACCCGGCAGCCGACAGTGTGATGACATCGGCCGGCCAGCGCCGTCCCCCCGCGGCGTGGCCCGTTCCGGCCGCGGGATACTCCGCGGTGACCCGGGCCAAGGCCGGTTCCTCGCGCTGGCTGACGAACCGGCCGGCGCTGTCGACCACCAGCCACCGGCGGTCGCCGGCCAGCCCGCACGGCTCCACCACGGACTCGGTCAGATCCACCGCCCGCCCGGCCTTGAGCGGATAGATGTGGATCGACGCGAGGCGGGGGGATCCGCCCGCACCGCTCATCGCGCGCTCCCCCGCCGTCGTGACCGCTCCTCCCGCCACCGGTACCGGCCCGGGGTCACGCGAGCGTGATGCGGGCGTGGCCGCGGGACCAAGCCCCAGGTCAGGAACAGCCAGTCTGTCACGGACGGGTGCAATGCCCGCGGCGCGGCGCAAATTGCGCGTTACGGTTCAGCGCGCCGTGTCTCAGTACGCGGCGTCTCAGGACGCCGTGTCTCAGTGCGCCGCGTCGTACCTGCGCTCCACGTCCGCCGGGATACGCCCGCGGTCGCTCACGACGAGGCCCTGCGTCTTGGCCCAGTCCCGGACACTGGCGCTGTGCTGGCGGGTGCTGGCCGTCCTCCGGCCTGCGGCGGGAAGCCGCCTTACCTTCCTGGCGTGCGGGATGAACTGCTGGGCGACCTTGTCCAGGCCCCGGCCGTCCTTCGCGCACAGGTCGATCTCCAGCGTCTGCCCGTCGATGCTGATCGACCGGGTCCGCGTGTCCTTCGTGCCACCACAAAGGTCGCAAGTCATCGTGACAGTAGTCTGCGTCGCCATTTCCCCACCCCTGGTGTTCCGTTACCGCTCGGCGTGAGGATACACGGTTCAGCCATTCACCCACGTCAGGGACTCGCCCTGAGCGTCATGCCGGGACGGCCTGGCTTGGACGCATGCAGGTATATACCTGCATAATTGCCGGGTGGGTGATGAGGATGCCGTGTTCAGGGCCCTGGCCGATCCGACGCGGCGGGCCCTGCTGGACCGGCTGAACGACCGCAACGGCCAGACGCTGGGACAGCTGTGCGGGCCGCTTGAGATGGCGCGGCAGTCAGCGACCCAGCATCTCGGGGTGCTCGAGGCCGCGAACCTCATCACCACCGTGCGCAGGGGCCGGGAAAAGCTGCACTACCTCAACCCCGTCCCTCTCTGGAGCATCCAGGAACGCTGGATCGAGAAATTCGAGCAGTCCCGGATGCGGGCGCTCAGCGCCATTAAGCACCGGGCCGAGGAGGACAGCATGGCCGGGCCGCCGAGATATGTGTACGTCACCTACATCGAAAGCTCACCGGAGCGGGTGTGGGAAGCACTGACCGATCCGGACCTGACCGCCGAGTACTGGGGGCACAGCAATGTGTCCGACTGGCAGGCCGGGTCGTCCTGGGAACACCGGCGCGTCGATGGCTCCGGCACCGCCGATGTGAGGGGCACGGTGATCGAGGCCGCGCCGCCCCGGCGCCTCACGATGACTTTCGACGCCCCCGGCGCCCCTCCGGCAGGCGGTCCCTCGACGGTGACGTTCGACATCGAGCCCTACCACGAGATCGTCCGGCTCACGGTGACGCACGAGAACCTGGCCGGCGACGAGGCCCTGGAGGCGGTCTCGGCCGGATGGGCCGCCGTGTGCGCCAACCTGAAGTCCCTGCTCGAGACCGGCCACGTACTGCCCCGCGCGCCATGGGAGATGCACGCCGGGCTGCGCGCCGCCCAGATGGCCCGCAACGACCCCCGCCCCGCCGGCGCTTGACCGCGATCACCTCCTGATCCCGGCGCCCGTGCGCCCGCCAGGCAGAAGGAGGCACCACAGTCACGCCGCAGCTCACCCGCCCACCTTCGGTGGGTGTAGGACTGCTCATCCGGAGGCCGCCGCACGACGTGTTCGAGGCCCTGGCCGACCCGTCGATCACGACGAGGTTCTGGTACACCAGGAGCACCGGGAGAATGGTGGAAGGCGCCGAACTCACCTGGAATGGGAGATGTACGGCGCCTCAGGGCAGGTGCGGGTCAGGGAGGTTCAGCCCGACCGGTGCATCCGGTTCTCCTGGGGACGGCTATAACCCCGCGCATCCCGCACGGTCCAATTTCAGTTCGTTCCGTATGAGCATGACACGACGTATCTGCGTATCACCGAGACGGGGTTCAGCGGGGACGCTGACCCCCAGGCCAGGCAAGTGGCCGACTCCACCGGCGGCTTCACCTTCCTGCTCAGCTCACTGAAGGCCGCACTCGAACTCGACATCACCCTGCGGGTGGTCCTGGATGCGCATCCACCGGGCCTGACCCGGCCGCCTCCTGGCTGAGGTCCCCGCCTGGCTGAGGTCCCCTCCTGGCTGAGGCCTCCGCGAACCTCAGGCGACCGCGGGGGTGGCCAGGACATCGAAGTCCCCGGTCTTCACCCGCTCCAGGAACGCGGCCCACTCCCCCGGGGTGAATACCAGGGGGTCACGGCCGGGGAACTTCGAGTCACGCACCAGGACATTGATGTCTTGCGCGCCCTGGCGCCAGGCGATCTCCACGCAATTGCCGTTCGTGCTGTGGCTGGACTTGCGCCACATCAGCCCTGAACTGTCCATCCGCATAACAGGCGCCCTTCTGCCGCCGGCCGCCAGTGGTCCCGCAGCCGGAACCGCGGTACCAGCGTGCGGTACGCGCCTGGACGGCACCCTTGCACCCGCCCTGATGATTACCTTGCCGCCCAGGTCATAGGCTCTTTCCGTGAGCCGGAGTCTTCCGCGGCTGACGAGGCTGAGCGCGACGGCTCCGTTGAAGGCCTTCGCGAAGCTGGCGAGCCGCTCGTGGTCACGGGAGGACAGCGGCCTGGGACGGGCCAGGCTCGCGGTGCCCGCCTGGTACACGGCGCGGCGGCCACCGTGCTGGACGATCACAACGACCCCGGGCGGCCCGGAGGGCATGGACACCAGCCTGTTCAGCGCCTGCTGGAGGCGTGCTCCGCCCGGGGCCGGGGCCCCGGCCACGGATGGCAGCGCGTCCACGCGCGCACATTCTGCACCACGAACCCAGGGTAGAAGCCGGGGCGGAAAGGGGGTGAGCGCGGCCGGCTGACCGCGGAGACCGCGCGGGGGTGAAGCACCCAGGCCCGTCAGGATCGGCTCCGGAGGAACGGCCGCGTCCGACCAGCCGTGCGCGGGGCAGCGGCCCGGCTGGCCCTGCGACCAGCCCTGGTGGTGGTCGTCTGGGAGGCCGGCCGGGCTGGCTTCACATCCCCGGCCGGCTCAGCGGCCATCCGGCATGGTCAGCGGCCGAGGAACGCGAGGACGGCGAGCACCCGCCGGTTGTCGTCGTCGGAGGGCTGCAGGTCCAGCCGGAGGAAAATGGAGGCGGTGTGCTTGGCGACCGCCCGCTCGGTGATGAACAGCCGCTGGGCGATGGCGGCGTTGGAGCGCCCCTCGGCCATCAGCCCGAGCACCTCGCGCTCGCGCGGGCTCAGCGTGGCCAGCGCCCCGTCCGCGGAGCTGCGGTCCACGAGCCGGGCGATCACCTCCGGGTCCATCGCCGTCCCCCCGCCGGCGACCCGGCGTACCGCGTCAGCGAACTGGGCACCGTCCAGCACCCGGTCCTTCAGCAGGTAGCCGATGCCACCGGAGCCGCTGGCGAGCAGCTCGCGGGCGTAGATCTGCTCCACGTACTGGGAAAGCACCAGCACGGGCAGGCCGGGAACCTCACGCCGGGCGGCCAGCGCGGCCTTGAGTCCTTCGTCGGTGAACGTCGGGGGCAGCCGGACGTTGACGATCGCGATGTCCGGCTGATCGGCGGTGACCGCGGCGAGGAGGGCGGTGCCGTTGTCCACGGCTGCCGAGACCTGCATGCCGTGCGCCTCAAGGAGCCGGGTCAGGCCGTCCCTCAGCAGGAAGAGGTCTTCGGCGATGACAGCGCGCACGGGATCTCCATGTTCACCACGGTGGGCCCGCCCGGCGGGCTGGACAGCGCGAGCACGCCATCAAAGGCGGCCAGCCGGCGCTCGATGCCGGCCAGGCCGGTGCCGCGCGCCGGGTCGGCGCCGCCGCACCCGTCGTCGCTGACCCCCAGCCGCAGCATCCCGTCCTGGTGCCGCAGGTCAACCCAGGCCTGGCGGGCGTGGGCATGCTTGGACACGTTGGTGAGCAGCTCGCTGACCGCGAAGTAGGCAGCGGACTCGATCGGCGCGGGGGGCCGGGCCGCCAGCTCGCTGGCGAAGTGGATGCGGAGCGGCAGGTCCAGGGCCAGCCCCCGGACCGCCTCGGCCAGACCGCGGTCGGCGAGCACCGGCGGGTGGACGCCGCGCACCAGGGCGCGCAGCTCGGCCAGCGCTTTCGCGGAAGACTCGCGGGCCTCGGCGAGCAGCGCCCGCGCCGCGGCCGGGTTGTCCCCCAGCATCTGATCCGCGGCATCCAGCGTCATCCCCATCGCCACCAGCCGGGCCTGGGCGCCGTCGTGCAGGTCCCGCTCGATGCGGCGCATCTCCGCCGCGCCCGTGTCGATAGTGTCGGCCCGGGTCTGCGCCAGATGGGCGACCCGCAGCGCCAGCGCGGCCTGCCCGGTCGGGCCCAGCAGCGAGCGGGCCAGCAGCCCGTACCCGTGCAGCAGCCGCGGGCCGGCCCACAGGCCCAGCGCGATGAGCGCGACGCCCAGCAAGAGCAGCATCGGCGGCTCGCTGCCAGGGAAAGCCGGCGGCGTGGCCACCACGGGATGTCCCCGGTTACCACCCAGGAGGCAGAGCAGGCCGTAGAGCATCAGCCCGGCCGGCACGGCGGCGAGGATCCAGCCGCCGAAGGTGTTCACTACCAGCCACTGCGCGTCCCGCCTGCTGGCCGGGTCGGCCAGCCAGCGCAGCCGCTCGCGGTAGCCGCCCCGTCCGTCCGCGGGCGGGTTCAGGTAGGGGTCGGTGATCGGCACCGCGCACCAGTCCGCCGAGAGGTTCCGGGTCGCCACGGCGAGCCCGCGGACGGCCAGCAGCAGGGTGGGGATCAGCAGCAGGCTGATCACCAGCCCGGCGAACGGGGCGGCCCGGACGGCGACTCCCTCCGTGGCGGGCCAGTGCGCGGGGCCGTTCACCAGCAGCCCGATCCCCAGGCCGGCCAGGAACAGGGGCAGCAGCAGCGCCAGCAGCAGGACGAGACCGGCCAGGGCCAGCCCGCACAGGCCCGCGCCCCGGGCAGCGGCAAGGGGGCCCGCGCCGATCCACGACCAGCGCCCCCGCCGCGGGACCCGCGCCGGGGTTCCTGTTCCGCCGTCCACAGTCTGATCTCCTTCGCCGCCTGCCTGTGGGTCAAGTGTGCCGGGTGCGCAGCCGGGCCCGCAGTGACGCTGCACCCCCCATAGGGGGTGTACCTAGGTGCACCTGAAAGCACCGTTCAGCCATATATCCCCGCCCGCGGGTGCTCACCTAGCGTAACCGCTGGGCTGGTGGATTCCGGCCTTCAGGGACACCGAACGGACCCGGAAGGAATGTCATGAGCGAGAAGGTCACCGGCCTGCCCCGCCGCGAGGTGCGGCGATGAGCGTGCTCGAGCTGCAGCGGGTGTCAAAGACCTACGGCGCAGGCCCGGCCGAGGTGCACGCCTTGCGTGACGCCAGCCTGACGGTCGAGGCCGGCGCGATGGTGGCGGTGATGGGCCCGAGTGGGTCCGGAAAGTCCACGCTGCTGACGATCGCGGGCAGCCTGGAGCAACCGACCAGTGGTGAGGTGCTCATCGAGGGCGCCCCGCTGTCGGCCATGTCACGGGGGGCGCAGGCCAGGCTGCGCCGCCGGACGATCGGGTACGTCTTCCAGGACTTCAACTTGCTGCCCGGGCTCACCGCGGCCGAGAACGTCGCGCTGCCGCTGGAACTCGATGGCGTTCCCGCCCGGAAGGCCCGCGCCGCGGGGATCCGGGCACTGGAAGGTCTCGGGCTGGCGGCCCGGGCGTCCAGCTTCCCCGATCAGTTGTCCGGCGGCGAGCGGCAGCGGGTGGCGATCGCCCGCGCGGTGGCCGGGGAGCGCCGCCTGCTGCTGGCCGACGAGCCGTCGGGGGCGCTCGACTCGGCCAACGGCGAGGCGGTGATGCAGCTGATCCGCGACGCCTGCACCCGAGGGGTGGCCGCCGTGCTGGTCACCCATGACGCGCAGCTGGCCTCCTGGGCGGACCGGATGCTGCTGGTGCGGGACGGCCAGGTCACCGACGCCGGGGCGCCGGCCGGACCGCAGGCGCGGCTCGCCATGGAGCCAGGCCGATGAGCGCCGCGGGGCTGCGCGAGCGCCCGGCGCACCAGGCCGGCACCGCCGACGGGGGCGCCCCGGCCCGGCGCGCGGTGATCCACTGGGCGTGGCGGCTGTTTCGCCGCGAGTGGCACCAGCAACTGCTGATCCTCAGCCTGATCACCGTGGCCGTCGCGGGAACGATCTTCGGCGGGGCGGTGGCCAGCAACACGCCCGCGCCGCCTAACACGGCTACGTTCGGGACCGCGAATCACCTCGCCGTCATCCCCGGGACGGATCCGCACCTGGCCGCGGATGTCGCGGCCATCTGGCAGCGGTTCGGGCCGGCGGACGTGATCGAGAACCAGGACCTGGTGACCGGCTCGGCCAGCCAGGTCCAGCTGCGGGCCCAGGATCCACGCGGTCCCTACGGGCAGCCCACCCTGGCCCTGGTCTCCGGGCACTACCCGGCCGGGCCGGGTCAGGTCGCCCTGACCAGCCAGGTGGCGACGCTCTACAACGTGCGGGCGGGCGGTATCTGGCACCAGGGCGGCCACGCCCGCCAGGTGACCGGCATCGTCGAGAACCCCAGCCACCTGCTCGACCAGTTCGCCCTGGTCGCCCCGGGACAGGTCAGCGCCCCGGCCCAGGTCACGATCCTGTTCGACGCCTCCGCGCAGGCCGCGGCGGGATACCGCTTCCCGGCCGGCGCCAGCGTCCAGACCCCCGCTCCGACGTCCGGTGGCATCGGCCCGGCGATCATCGTGCTGGCCCTGGCCGTGCTGGGACTGATCTTCATCGGCCTGGTCGCCGTGGCCGGCTTCACGGTGCTGGCCCAGCGCAGGCTGCGCGCGCTGGGCATGCTCGGCTCGCTCGGCGCAGCCGACCGCCACGTGCGGCTCGTGATGACCGCGAACGGGGCCATCGCCGGCCTCGCCGGCACGCTGGCCGGCGCCGCGGCCGGGTTCGCGGCCTGGTTCGCCTACCGGCCGTACCTCGAGACCAGCGCGGGCCATCAGATCGCCCCGCTGCACCTGCCGTGGTGGCTGATCGCGTCCGGCGTGATCCTCGCCGTCGTGACCGCCCTCGCCGCGGCCAGCCGGCCCGCGCGCGCGGTCGCCCGGATCTCCCCGCACGCCGCTCTGGCTGGCCGCCCGGAGCCGCCCAAGGCGGCGCACCGCTCCGCCGTGCCCGGGATCGTCTTGCTGCTGATCGGCCCGGGCCTGCTGGTCCTGGCCGGCGGGTGGGGCCACAACGGCGGGGCCTCCACGCTGGAGACCCTCGGCGGCCTGGTGGCCACGACCTGCGGCGGCCTGCTGCTCGCCCCGTTCTGCATCACGGGCCTGGCGGCCCTGGGCCGCCACGCGCCGGTAGCGGTGCGCCTCGCCCTGCGCGACCTCGCCCGCTACCGCGCCCGGTCCGCGGCCGCCCTCTCGGCGATCACCTTCGCCGTCGTGATCGCCATGCTCATCTGCATCCTCGCCACCGCGCGCTACGCCAACGTCCTCGACTACACCGGGCCCAACCTGACCACCAGCCAGCTCATCCTGTACCCGCCGGCCGCCGGCGGCCGGCCCGGTCCGGCCGGCCTTTCCGGGCGCCGCGCACCCCCGCCCGCTGAGCCACGGCCAGGAGCAGGCCCTGGTCGCCCGGGTCACCACCGCGCTGGCCAGCCGGAGCGTCCTCACCCTGTACTCGGCGGCCCAGCCCGGAGCGCATATCGCCGCCTATCCGGGCCCGGTCCGGGCGACACTCAACCAGGCGGGCACGCAGACCAACAATTACTCGGGGCCGCTGTACGTGGCGACCCCGGCGCTGCTGCGCTCCTTCGGGATCAGGCCCAGCCAGGTCACCGCGGACGCCGACGTGCTGACCATGCGCCCCGGGCTGGCCGCCGAGCCACGGATGCAGCTGGTCGTCCCGCCCAGCCGCCTTCCGGGTCCGGGCCCGGGCCAGGATCCCTGCCCCGCCAGCAGTTGCATCGCCAGCCCGTTGATCGAGACCGTCATCGGCCTGCCGCCGGGCACGTCGGCGCCGAACACGGTCATCACCCTCCGGGCGGTGCGCGCCCTCGGGCTGCATGAGGTCACCTCCGGCTGGCTGATCCAGGCCGCGCAGCCGCTGACCGCCGGCCAGATCAGCAGTGCGCGGCAGCTCGCCGCGGCCGCGGGCGCCATCATCGAGACCAAGTCCGGTGAGGTATCGCTGTCGCAGATCCTCAACGGGGCGACCGCCGTGGGCCTGCTCCTCGCCCTCGGCGTGCTGGCCATGACCGTCGGCCTGATCCGCAGCGAAACTGGCAGCGACCTGCGGACGCTCGCCGCGACCGGGGCCAGTGCCACGACCCGGCGGACCATCACCGCAGCCACGGCAGGCGGGCTCGGCCTGCTCGGCGCCGTCACCGGTACGGCCATCGCCTACCTGGCCGCGATCGCCTGGTACCGCAGCAGCCTGGCCACCACGGTCAGCCACGTGCCGACGGTGGACCTCATCCTGGTCCTGGCCGGGCTCCCGCTGGCCGCGTCGATCGGCGGCTGGCTGTTCGCCGGCCGGCAACCGGCGGCCATGGCCCGGCAGCCGCTCGAGTGAACCCGGCTACGCTGGAGGAGCAGCCCGCGGTTCGCGGGCCCACAGGGAGGCTGGCGGGCATGGCACAGGGCATCCAGGTCGGCGACAAGGCCCCTGACTTCACTCTCCCGGCGCAGTCCGGTGAGCAGGTCCGGCTGCAGGACCAGCTCGGCGAGCGGGTTGTCGTCCTGTATTTCTACCCCCGGGACGACACCCGCGGCTGTACCGCCGAGGCGTGCGCCTTCCGCGACAGCCATGAGGTGTTCGCCGACGCCGGCGCCGAGGTGATCGGGGTCAGCTCTGACTCGGTCGGCAAGCACGCCGCCTTCGCCGGCAAGCACCAGCTCCCGTTCGAGCTGCTCAGCGATCAAGGCGGCCGGGTCCGCAAGCTCTACGGGGTTCCGGCGGTCCTCGGCCTGCTCCCCGGCCGGGTGACGTACGTGATCGACCGCCAGGGCACGGTCCGCCACGTGTTCAACTCCATGACCAACATCGGCCAGCACGTCGGCGACGCACTCGAGGTGGTCCGGAAGCTGCAGGCCGAGCAGGCCGCCTGACGAGGGATGGCACCAGTCCTCATCGACACGGTGGCGTGGGTGCGGGTGGAGAACGGCAGGATCCTCTGCGCCCGGCCCCGCGGGAAGAGCATCTTCTACATTCCCGGCGGAAAGCGGGAGGGTACGGAAAGCGACCTGCAGGTCCTGCTGCGCGAGATCACCGAGGAACTGACGGTCACGCTCCGGCCGGACACCGTGCGGCACGTGGGCACCTACGAGGCAGGTCAGGCCGGCGGCCACCCGGACGGGCCGGTCGTCCGCATGAGCTGCTACACCGGCGACTACGCCGGGACCCTGGCCCCCAGCAGCGAGATCGACGAGCTCGCCTGGTTCTCTTACGCGGACCGTCCCCGGGTGCCAGCGGTCGACCAGCAGCTCTTCGACGACCTCAGGGCAGCCCGGCCAGCTGCGGTGACTCCGGCTTGCGCAGGCCGCGCCGCGGAGTCACCGTGGGCATGAAGAGCCACGCGGCCAGGAGCCAGGCATGTCGTACGTCGTTACCGCGGCCGACCGCACGTCGTTCAGGCGGGGCCGCCGTCAGTGGGACTTCACGGCAGGCCCGCGCCAGAACCTCGAAGCGGCGCGGCCGCCCGCGAATAGCGGCCTGGACCGTGCGTTCCGCGGCGCGCTGGCCGTCTACTACTACCCGGGGATGTGGGACTGGGATCGCGGCGTCCGCCTGCCGCTCGTCGCCCAGGGGCTCGAGCGGGCCCTGGCCCGGCAGCAGGAGCAAAGCGGAGAGCACGCCGATCCCCGCTGGTGGCGGGGCCAGCTCGGCGTGGCCCAGAGCCTGCTGACCCGTTACTTCGCGTGGGCGCCCTCGGTTAACCAGTTCGCCCCCGTGCTGATCGAGGCGGACTACGAGGTGCAGGTCCTCGATCCCGCCTCGCCGTCGGACGGCCTGGTCACCGCGGCCGGGGAGGCGGTCAGGTACGGCGGGCGGATCGACCTGATGGCGGTGGACCAGCACGACGCCTACTGGATCGTGCGGCCTCGCGTGGTCGACGGAACCTGGCCGCCGACCGAGCAGCTGGCCGAGGATGAGGAGACACTAACGGCCTGCTGGGCCTGGGAGCAGTTCTACCTCGGGATGGCCATCACCGGGATCATCTACAACGAGCTGCAGCGCCCGCCGCATCCGGCCGGGGCGCCCGCCAGCGGCGGCGCGAGGACGGCCCGGCGCTGGCGCTGGCCGCGTCCCCGGGCGGCCGCACCGCCCGCCGTCCGGCAGCATGAGCCCAGCGGCGGAGGCCGGTCGATTCCCGCAGCACCGGCGGATGTACGCCCGCGCGCGGGAGCCTGAGCGTCTCGAGCCGATCGAGCAGCGCACCGGAGACGGGTTCCGCCGGACCTGGCTGCGCCGCAGCCCGGCGGAAGTCGCCGGGGCCGGCCGCCGGCTGGGTCTCGACGTCGCCCAGATGATCCGCCCGGACCTCGACGTGTATCCGGATCCGTCCGGCGGGAAGTGCGGCGCCTGCTCCTTCCGCGCGCCGTGCCGGGCCCGGGACCACGGGCAGGACGCCGCGCCCATCCTGCTATCCGGGTACCGCCAGCGGCCCGCCGGTGAGCTGGAGGAAGGGCGCCTCGGAGGCGGGGCATGGAGCATGGGGCGGGGCGCTGCCCCGCCCCGGTTCCGGGGCAGCTCCGCCGGATGAGCGGCCAGCACGGCGAGCCGGGATTACGGCTGGCGGGATGCGCTGGGACCTTGGGCGACGGCACCTAGGGCGATGGTCCCTTCGGCCGGGTCCGGCTGCCGGTTACGTTGCCGGGATATGGGAGGCAGCAGGCGGTTGGAACGCCGGCCTGACTGGCCCATCCTCAGGCTGGCCCAGCCGCCGCCCCGGCGCGACGGGCGGGGTTCAGGGCATGCCTCCTGCTCGCCGGGCAACTCCATCTCGTACGCCACATGGCCGACCTCGCAGTCAGCGACGCGAGGGTGACCAGGACCGCGCCGTGGCCTACCGCCCGCACCATCAGCAGGCCCTGCTGCATCAAGACGGCCGTCTGAACGTCCGAGCCTCCGTCGAAGATCCGGGCCGCGCCACGCACCAGGCCGGCGCTTGCCGTGGCTCATCGTCCCGGTCAGTGCGAGCCGTCGCCGGGACGAGCTGCCGGTGGCCAGATGACGCCGAGGGCGCGCTCCGCCCAGTCGCCAGGAATCCGCCTCGAGCCCAGGTAACACGCGTAGAGCGAGCCGATGAGCAGGCTGACTGCAGTGGGAGGGTCAAGATCTGGCGGGAGCTGGCCGGCCTGCACGCCCTGGGCCAGGGCCTGCTGCAGCCGTTCCCTGGCTGGTTCATCGATCCGCTGGCGGAATCGATCGAGGAGTTCCGGATGGCGGGATTCCTCGGCGAGGAGGGTGCCCACCATGGCCATCCCGTCCCTCCTGGCCAGGTGGAGCCGCAGCTTCTCCAGGATGGCCAGGGCGTCGGCGCGCGGATCGCCGGTCGCCAGGGGTAGCGGAACGGCGCTCATGGCGTTGATCGCGGCCGTAGCAAGCTCGAGCTTGTCGCGGAACCTGCGGCGCAGGCTCGGCGCCGTGGTCCCGGCTGCGGCCGCCACCCCCTCCATTGACATCCCGGCGTAACCGCGCTCGGCGAGCTGGCGTTCCGCGGCCCGGAGGATCGCGGTGTCAAGAGTCGCGTCGCGGGGACGGCCGGGAGTCCTGGGCGCGGTGCCAGTGGCCCTGGCGCACTCGGCGCCGGGGCTGGCCGCGGGCCAGGCCCTACCGGCCACTGCCGCCCCGGCGCCGTTCGGCATCGTCGTCCACCGCGCTCTCTGCATGACACCACCATTGGTCGCCCGACCTCCCACGGAAAGAAGACCGCCGCGGGCTCCCCAGCCGTTACCTTCCCGAGCGAATCGTCCTGAGCTGGCCGGATCTCCTGCGAACTCCCCTTTTGATACCGATACTCGCCTGTGTGATCGGCGAAGACTTCCCGGGCGTCCTCGCCGCAGCGCAAAACGGCAGCGAGGATGCGTTCGCGGTGCTGTGGCGCGATGGCCACCCGGCCTTGCTGCGTTACCTCCGGGTCGCCACGGCGGGCGCAGCGGAAGACGTCGCGGGAGAGACCTGGGTTCAGGTGGTGCGGGGCCTGGCCGGTTTCCGCGGGGACGAGCGGGCCTGGCGTGCGTGGCTGTTCACGATCGCGCGCAGGCGGGCTCTCGATGAGCGGCGCCGCCGGGCCCGTCACCCGGTAGCACAGCTCGCGGAGCTGCCGCGTGACCTGGAACCACAAAGCCCCGACGCGGCCGGGCAGGCCATCGAGAACCTGGCCACCGAGGCCACGCTCGCCGCGGTGGCAACCCTTCCGCCGCATCAGGCGGAGGTGATCCTGCTGCGGGTGGTAGCTGGCCTGGACACCGAGACCGTCGCCCGGATCGTGGGCCGGAGCCCGGGAGCGGTGCGCGTGGCGGCCCACCGGGGCCTGCGGCGGCTTTCCCAGAGCCTGACGATGACGGATGTAACGCCATGAACGGCCCCGGCGGTTGGGACGGTGATATGCCGAACCTCCCGAATTCAGCAGCAGGCGGTGTGCCGGTGATCGGGGACCCTGCCTACGAGTTGCTGCTCGCCGGGGACCTTCCGCCAGCGGACGCCGAGAGGGGGCTGCGCCCGCTGGCGGAGGCCATCGCTGCGCTCACTGTGCCGCCATCCGCCCGCGAGGTTGCTGGCGAGGCGGACGCCCGGGCGGCCTACCGGGGAGGGCTCACCCGGCCCGCCCGCGCCCGGCGCCCGGGGGCCCGGCCCACACGGGGCGCGGGGGCCCGCGACTCAGGCCACGGGCGCATGCGCCTGCTCGCATCCGCGCTCAGCGTCAAGCTCGCCACGGCCAGCACCGTGGCCGCTGCCCTGGCCGCGGGCGGCCTGACCGCCGCAGCGTACGCGGGCGTGCTGCCAACCCCCGTGCAGGGTTTTGCGCACCATGTCCTGGGGGCCCCCGCGCCGCACCTGGCCCGGCCCCCCGGGCAGCCAGTCACTTCCTCCGGTCCGGCTCCGGCTATCCCGGGCGCGCGTGGCCTGTGCCACGCGTACGCGCAGGCCCGGGCGAACGGCAACGGCCGGGAGAAGGCGGCGGCGTTCCGCAACCTGGTGGCCGCATCAGGCGGGGCAGCCCAGGTGAAGGCCTACTGCGGGGCGGCCGCCCATCCCGGAAAGATGCCGCCTGGCCATCGGGGCGGCCACCATGGCGGGAAGCCGTCCGCATCGTCCTCTCACACCCCACCCGGCGCAGGCGCCAGCAAGCCGGCCGCCCACCCTAGTCATCCGAGCCACCCACCAGGCGGCCATCCGAGTCACCCGGGCCACCAACGGGTCATCCACGCCAGCCATGGGCCGGCCCGCCACCCGGCGGGCAAACCCGCCAGCCATCCTCAGGCGATAGGCCAGATGGACCCCGCACCCGCGGACGCACCGCTATCGCGCGCACGGGCCAGTAACGGATCCGGCCGGGCTGCCGTTCTTCGGGCTGGAAGGCCTCTTCCCCGGGCCGGGCCCGCTGCCCTGGCGGGCCCGGCCCAGAATCCGGCCCCGGTGCGCGGCTCTACCGGGCCGCGGCTGGCCGGCGGCGGGGTAACGTGAGGGCCGTCATGCCTACCCCTGGGTCGCTGCTCGCAGGCCGTTACCGGCTGCAGAGCCGGATCGCCGCCGGGGCCGTGGGTGAGGTGTGGCGGGCCGAGGATCTGGTGCTGGGCCGGCCGGTGGCGGTGAAACTGCTCCAGGAGGGGTACGCGGGCCATCCGCGGACGCTGGCCAGGTTCCGCGCCGAGGCCCGGCATGCCGGGTCGCTGACCCACCCGGGCATCGCGCAGGTCTACGACTACGGCGAGACCGCCCCGGCAGGACCGCCCTATCTGGTGCTCGAGCTGGTGGACGGCCCGTCGCTGGCGGGCGTGCTCGCCGGCGGCCCGCTGGATCCCGCGGCCGCGCTGGACGTGGCCGCCCAGGTAGCCGCGGGCCTGGCAGCCGCGCACGCGGCCGGCCTGGTCCACCGCGACGTCAAACCAGCCAACCTGCTGATGGGCCGGGACGGCCTGGTGAAGATCACCGATTTCGGGATCGCCCACGCCGCGGGAGCCGCGCCCATCACCCAGGCCGGCACGCTCGTGGGCACGCCCGCCTACCTGGCCCCTGAGCGGACCGCCGGTGAGCCCGCCACCCCCGCCAGTGACCTGTACTCCCTCGGCATCGTGGCCTACGAATGCCTGACCGGGACACCACCGTTCCAGGGCACCCCGATGGAGATCGCGGGTGCGAGCCGGTTCCAGCCGCTGCCGCCCCTCCCCCCGGCCGTGCCGCCCGTTGTGACCGCGCTGGTCACCGCGCTGACCGCCAAAGACCCGGGGGACCGGCCAGGCAGTGCCGGAGAGGTCGCCACGCGGGCGGCCCAGTTGCGTGACGCGATGAGCGGCGGACCCGTTGCCGCCCCATGGCGGGGGCCCGACGCCCGGCCCGGCCGGCCTGATACCCGGTCGCCAGGGCGCCCGGATCGGCATACGGCCGTCCTGCTCGATCCGAGCGCTCCGGTGACCGGGATGCTGGACGGGCCTTACGCTCCGGCGGACGGCTGGCGGCAGGACGGCTGGCCACAGGACGGCTCGCCCCTGGGCGGATCATGGACGGCACCGTTCGCCGGCGGGGCTTACCCCTCGGCCGGGCCGCCGGGAAGGCGGACGGCGGGGCGGTGGCCGCGGCGGGGCGGATGGATCGCGGTGCTGGCCGCGGTACTGCTGGCCGCGACCGGGTGGCTACTGGCCAGCATGGTCAGCGGCCCGCCGCAACCGCCCGTGGCCGCCACCTATCCGGCGTCGCCGGGGGCCACCCCGCCGGGCCCGGCGGCAGTGCACGTCAACGCCGCCGCCCTCCTCGGCCGTCCGGCCGTGGCCGTGCGCGAGCATCTGGCTGATCTGGGCTTGCGTCCCCGGGTGCTGCGGTCTGTCACCGGCGGCCAGCCGCCTGGCACCGTTCTGGCCGTGCAGCCCAGCGGACACGTGGCCGCAGGGAGCATCGTCACGGTGACGGCGGCCGCCGCGCCGCCGGGCCACCGTCGCCACCACGGCCGGGACCACACCGGGAACGACGGAGGCCACGGAGGGAACGGGCCGGGCGGCGACTGAGTCAGCGTCGGCCCTGGGCGGTGATCACGCATCACTACCGCGGCGGCGGTCCTGGACCCGGGCCAGTCGCAGGGTGATGAGCGGGATGACGACGGCTGCGGCGATCAGGTGAGCCAGCGCCAGGGTGAGGCGGGTCGCCTCACCGGTATGGCTGGCGGCCAGCGGGAAGACCAGTGAGACCGCCACCAGGACCAGCGCAGTGCGCAGGAAGGTCCGCGCAGGGTGAGCGGCCCGGGCGGCCAGGATCATGGCCAGGATGGTGCCCACGATGGTGCAGAAGACGACGCCGGAGGCGAAGCTGAAAGGCGTGATCGCCTGGGCATGGCTGGCGCCTGGTTCGCCGGCCCGCATCGGCACCGACAGTGCCCGGGCCAGCGCCCCGTAGGCGTACAGCACGAGCGCTCCAGCCACGGCGGCGGCGGCGCCAGCTACCGGCACTGGAAGCGCTGCGAGCCGGGAGGTGGCCCGGGTGCCCGCGGTGAGGACGGCATCGGTGCGGCGGGTTTCGGTGGTCATGATGACGGCTCCTGCCGGTAAAACCGGGGCCCCGGCGGCCCCGCTCACTGGCCAGTCGGAACCGGGCGGCGGAGTTCGACATGGGCGACGGGCGGCCTGATGGCAACGCGGCCCTGCAACACGAGACGCAGGGCACGGACACGCAGGCTGCGGCTGTATGACCCGGCACCTGGTCCGAATTGTGCAAGCCAGCCGGCGGGCGTCACGCCTAGCCTCGGTCCATGACCGAGGAAACTGTCCCGTCCATGCGGCCGCAACCGATGATCGCCGTCGCGGATGTCGGGAAAGCAAGCGAGTGGTACCAGCGGGTGCTGGCCGCCTCCAGCGGCCACGGCGGCGCGGAATATGAGCAGTTGCTCGTCGATGGGCAGCTCATCATGCAACTGCACCGGCTGGAGACCGGGCATCATCACGGCACGATCGGGGATCCCAGCCAGCCAGTGGGTAACGGCGTCGCTCTCTGGTTCGAAGCGGCTGAGTTCGACGCGACCGTCCGCCGCATCCGCGCCGCGGGTGCGCGCATCGTCACCGGCGTCCACGTCAATCCCAATTCCGGGCGTCGCGAGATCTGGATCCGCGACCTTGATGACTACCTCGTTGTCTTCGCCGAGCCCTAAGGGCATCGCTGCCTGAAAGCCATCCGGCAGCATCATCACCTCATGACGAACTGGGTGAGCGACAGGACGTTGCCGTCGGGATCGGTGAACCATGCGACTTTGTCACCGCCGGGCGTGGTCCAGACTCCGATCTCGTCTTGTTCCATGCCGTCATACCGGGTGAATACGACCCCCTGGCCGGCGAGTTCCCCGACCGTGGCAGCGATGTCGGTGACGGACCAGCCCAGGACGGTGTAAGCGGCCGGGGCGACCTCCGGCACCGCAGTCACCCGGAGCATGGTGCCGTGCGCATCAAACACGCAGGCGAAGTCTGATTGCCCGGCGGCGGTCAGGCCCAGGGTCTGTTCGTAGAACAACCGGGACCGCCGCAGGTCGGTTGAACGCCACGAAGGCGACCACGGTACTCGAATCGAGCATGACACTCCCCTTTCAGCCCGGGGCGTGCGAGTGCCTCAGCGCCGGTGGTGCTGGCCGAGCCTGCTCCCGGTGACCGGGCGGGCAGCCGCCCGCGGCGGCGGGACAGGCTGAGTCCGCCGGGTCCCGCCGGGTACAGAATCAGGTCATGCGCCGTGAGCCACATCCGTACCTGCGGGGTGAACTGGCGGTCGTGATCGACTGCTCCCAGCTGGACCGCTCAGCAGAATTCTGGACCGGTGTACTGGGGTACGTCCAGGACGGCGTCGCCACCGGGCGTTACCAGAGCCTGCGGCCGGGAAATGGCCCGGGCGCCGAGATCCTTCTGCAGCGGGTTCCCGAGCGCAAGCACGTTAAGAACCGGGTTCATCTCGACTTGCGCACGCGCGACCTTGAGCCGGAGTCGCGCAGGCTCACCAGCCTTGGCGCCCGGGTTCTCACGAAGGAACCGGTCGCCGAGGCCGGATGGCGCTGGCACGTCCTGGCCGACCCAGACGGCAACGAGTTCTGCGCGCTGGAGCCGCCCGCTTCCTACTGGCCGGGCTAACCTCGTGCCCGGTGACGTAGCCGGAAACTCTGGTCTCGCGGGGGGCTGGCATCCTGGGGGCATGCAGAGCGTTTACGAGGCCGCGGGTGGCAGTGAGGGCCTGCTCCGCCTGGCTGAGGCCTGGCACTGCCGGGTGATGGCCGACGAGATAGTCAGCCACGCGTTCAGCCACGGATTCCATCCCCAGCACAGCGAGCGCCTCGCCGCCTACTGGGCCGAGGCCCTCGGTGGCCCCGCGACCTACTCCGGCACCTACGGAGACGAGACCTCGGTGGTGCGGATCCACAGCGGCAACGGCCCGCACGAGGAGATGGACCGCCGGGCGATCGATTGTTTTGACCAGGCGATGCAAGACGCCAGCCTGGAAGCCGGGCCGCTCCGGCAGGTGCTGCACGACTACTTCGCCTGGGCCACGACGACGACCATGTCGCGCTACCACGCGTCTGCTGACGAGGTTCCCGCCCGTATGACCATTCCGCGATGGTCCTGGGCTGGGCTGGAGCCCTGAGCCCAGTACGGCGGTGGTGAACCCGGCACACTCCGCACCCGGCCTCCCGCCACTGCGGGGACGCCCCGTCACGGCAGGCGACCCAGCCTTGACCGGCCCCCGTCCGTCAGCGATGATTGCTGGCTCCGGCCGCCCTTCTGGGTGCTTCGATTGGGCGGCTGGCCTGGGGGCCGCCATGCAAGCCGATCCGCCGGATTCAGCCTTTTCCCGCGGCGGAGGCGGACCTGTCGGGGCGCTGTGGCGTTACCCAGTGAAATCGATGCTCGGAGAAGAGCTCAACGATGCTGAGATCACCGAGCGCGGCCTGCGGGGAGATCGCCAGTTCGCAGTGGTGGACCGTTCGACGGGCAAGGTCGCGGGCGCGAAGAATCCCCGTAAATGGGGCAACTTCTTCGACTTCAGCGCCGCGTACGTCGAGCCGCCGCAGCCGGGATCGGACCTGCCCGCCGTCCGCCTGACCCTGCCCGACGGAACTGCGGTGACCAGCGGCCAGCCTGACCTGCCGCAGATCCTGTCCGGTGCGCTCGGCCGCGAGGTCGCCTTCGCGGAGGCAGGGCAGGCCGGCGAGCCAGGCGCGACGGCCGAGGAGTACTGGCCGGACATGGACGGCCTGGACTTCAGGGATACCGTGACCGACTTCGATCTGCCGCCCGGGACGTTCTTCGACCTCGCCCTCGTGCACCTGCTGACCACGGCGACTCTCGATCGTCTCCGCGCGCTGTATCCGCAGGGACGCTTCGAGGCCAGCCGGTTCCGGCCGAACATCGTCGTATCCACCGGCCCGCACGATCAGGGTTTCGTCGAGGACGACTGGATCGGCCACACGGTGGCCATCGGCGATCAGGTCCGCCTGAAGGTCACCGGCGCCTGCGGCCGCTGCGTCATGACCACCCTGCCGCAGGGAGACCTGCCGAAGGACCCCGGCATCCTGCGGACCGCCGCGCAGCACCATCAGATGAACGTCGGGGTCTATGCCGGCGTGATCACCGGCGGTCCGGTCCGCTGCGGCGATCGCGTCCGGCTGGCCTAGACCCGGCGGCCCAGCCTGCGCTGGTGAAGTTAGGCGCCCGGGGCCTGATGTGAGGACGGCCGGCCGACGGTGAAGCCGCCTGACCGGTTGAGCGGGTCACCGGCGATCGCGTGGGGCAGGTAGTCCCGTTGCAGGACGGTGGCGACGAGCTCGCCGCGGCTGTGCACACCGGTCCTGTCGAACACGGACTTGAGATGATCCTGCACCGTGTCGGTGGTCAGGTGCAGCTGGCTGGCGATCTGCCGGGTCGGCAGGCCCTGGCAGACGAGCGCCACGATCGTCTGCTCCCGGCCGGTCAGCCCGTAGGCGGTCATGATCAGCGGTGCGACCTCGGCGGGCGCAGCCTCCTCGACGATGACGGCGATCGTGTCCGCAGCGTGAGGAGTCAGCCATGAGGCGTGCAGCACGGCCCACCGGCCACTGCTCGTGCGGACCCGCAGCCGCGGCAGCGCAGGTGCCAGATCTTCAAGGTGCCGCAGCCTCGTGGCCAGCGCCGAGATCTCGATGGGAAGATCCGACCCGTCCGGATGGCCGCCGAGTTCCCCGAGCCACCGTTCCGCGGCCTCGTTCATCCCGGCGACCGCGCCATCGGCGGCGAGGAGGACCAGGCCAGGGCCGTCCGTTGGGGACTGAAGATCACAGGCCTGCCGGAGCAAGCCCATCCGGATGCCCTCGGCGATGTGCGGGGCGAGCTGCTGCACGAAGCGGGCCTCCGCAGCGGAAAACCTGGCCGAGGCCGCTTCGCGGTGCAGGCAGATATAGCCCCAGCAGACGCCCCGGACCCGCAATACCGCGCGGAGTTCGTCTTGCAGCCCGAGCGGCGCGAAAATGTCCCGGTAACGATCGCTTCTCGCCGGGCGGCCATCCGTGGCCTGCATCAGCGTCCGCACGCCCGCCGGATCGTGCGCCAGATCGGTCCACTTGTTGACGTCCTGGCGCAGGAATTCATTCTCGACAAAATAGGGCCCGGATTCCTCCGGCAGTTCCTCACGGTAGGAACGGGTAAACAGAAGCGTGGCGGGGTCCGCGGCGGCCCACCACAGCGCATCGATCGGGATGGCCTTCCGCACCCGCGGCAGGACCTCGGCCCGGAGCGCGTCGGGGTCAAGCCCCGACCGGCAGGCCCGGGCGACGGCGGCCGCGAGATTGTCAAGCGTCGGTCCGGTGAGCATGACGCTCTCCCCTCCCCTGCTGCCGAGTCTAACTGCTGGCCACGACCTCGTAACTGCCGCGCGCGGCCAGTTCCGTCCCGGTCGCGGCGACCGTCGCCGCGCGGCTCTGCTCGGCGAATCGATCGGTGGCCTGGGCCGCGTCCTGGCTGTCCCACAGGGTCAGCGTCAGAGCCGTGCCGCTGTCGTGGTCGATCAGGAACATCACGCCGGCGTTCCCGGGCAGGCTTTGCACAAAGCCCATAACCTGATCGGCTGCGTTGCCGGCCCACTTCTGCAGTGCCTCGGGTGATCCCGACCATGTTGACGTTCGTGCGAACATGTTGGCTCCTTTCCTTGCGGCAAGCATCACGGAAGGTACGCCGGATCACCCTCCCAGAATTCTGGGAACTATTCCCCCCGCGCTTCAGGGCACCGCGGCCTGGAGCAGGTATGGCGAGCCGGGTTGCTTATCGCCGCGGTTTGCCCGCCGGAGCATGGGCATGGCCTTGCTGGATGCCAAGCAACCGGTTTTCGACCGCGGCGGCCGCGGCGGCCGGGCCTCCGGCGGCGGCGAATCCGGCCGCGACCCGCTGGGCGCCGGCTGCCCGGGTGATGGCCTCCCGCGTTTTCGCGAGCAGGCGGTCGGGGCGTAGCCGGCTCGCGGGCAGCCGGGTACCGGCCCCGGCGACCTCGACTCGGCGGGCGACTTCGAGCTGGTCGCGCCCGAACGGCACGGCGCAGACCGGCACTCCGCGGGCGAGTGCTTTCTGGGTCGCGCCCATGCCGCCGTGGGTGACGGCGCAGACCGCCCGCTGGAGTACGGGACGGTGCGGCACGAAGCGGGCGATGTGCGCGTTGGCCGGTACGTCGTATCCAGCCAGGTCACCGGCGGGCAGGGTGGCTATGACGTGCACCGGTTCGCCGGCAAGTGCCTGCAGTGCGGCGCTCACGAGCCGACCGTCATCCTGGAATTCCGACGACGTCGTGACCAGCACGATGGGCTCCTCGATGCGAGACAGCCAGTCCGGAGGGTCCGCGGGCGGCTCCCAGGCGCAGGGCCCGACCATGACGACCGAGTCGGGCCAGTCGCCGCGCGGATATTCGAAGGGCTCGGCGGTCAGGTACAAGGTCAGTGGCGGCGCGCGGAAGAGCTCGTCGGCGTGGCGCAGGGAAGGCAGGGCCATCCCGGCGCGGACGTTGTTGAGCGGCGGCAGCATTACCTTCTCCACCGTGCCCAGGACCAGTGGGCCCAGCAGCCGGTCACGGATGCGGCCGAGTGGCCCGCGGGCGGGGGCCAGGCCCGGGCCGAAGGGCGGTACGCCGGCCGACCGCAGGGCCAGCGGGTAGGGGCACAAGGCGGCCCACGGGCCGCCCCACCGCTCGGCTACCGCCAGCGCCCCCCAGCTGTTCACGTCGACGACGACGGCATCCGGCTGCTCTTCGTCGATGGCCTGGTGCAGATCGGCGGCGTCATGCTCGGCCCGGGCGGCGAACCCGCGAACCGCGAGCTCCAGTGCGTGCCGTGGGTTGCGGCCGCGCCAGTCCTGCAGCGTGACGGCCTCTACCGGTTCGCTGATGGCCGCCGCCGCGAACCCGCGCGCGTGCATCAGCGCAACCTCGCCGGCCAGCGTCCGCACCGCGATGTCGTGACCGCGGCCCGCCAGCTCGTCGAGGATCGCAGTGAGCGGGTACAGGTGCCCGCGCGCCGGCGAGGTGTAGGCGAGGATACGGGCCATCAGGATCCTTCCAGCATCGGGTTGAGCAGCTCGGCCAGGGCGATCTCGGTCTGGCGGCGGCTCAGGCCCGCATCCAGGCGCAGCAGCTTCCAGGTGTAGACGTCGCAGACCGCGGTGAGCTGAGCCAGCCGCCGCTGCCGGTCGGTACCGCTCCGGCCGTCGAGCGCGGCCGCGAAAACCCTCGCGCACCAGTCCCGGTGGAGCGCACGGCCTGCGTTGGCGATCGCCGACAGCGCGGGGGTACGTCCTTCCTCGGCGAGCATCTTCACGACCGCCTCCCCCATCTGCTCGTAGTGTTCGACCAGGACATGGACGGCGGCGTCTACATCACCGACCGGTGCCTCCGCACGCTGGCGGCGGACCCGCTCAGACTCCCGGGCCGCAGCCGCGGCCATCAGCCCCTCCCGGCCGCCAAAGCGGCGGATCACCGTCTGAACGGAAACACCGGCCCGGCGCGCGACCTCATCCAGGGAGACCCTGTCCGTGGGCAGCTCCCAGAAGGTCTCGACGGCCGCGTCGAGAATTCGCTCGCCCGTCGCCGCCGCCGCCTGGGCACGGGAGCCCATCCGATAGGGGCGGCGCGGCCCAGCTTTCATGTAAGTGATACTAACACCAAATTACACGCGCCGTCATCCGCCGGGCGCTGCGCCATTCGGGTCCCGGAGCGATGAGCTCGTGTCCCGCCGCGGCCAGCCTCGCCGACGCATGGAGTAGAGTGCCGCGCCGCGGGTAGCGCTGCCACCACGCGGGCTACTGGCCCCGCGGGGCCACTGCCTGCGCAGGTTACCGCCTGCGCGTTACGCCCGGCCGGCCGGACGCGCGCACGGGTCCCGCGGATGACACACCGGGCGGCCGGTTCGGCTGCCCGGCTGGATGGAAGGACGCTGAGCATGTTCGTTTTTCTTTTCGGCAGGCTGCGAACCTGGCTGCTGCTGGCCATCGCACTGCCGATTGCCCGGCTGGTTATACATCGCCTGGCCCTGGCCGCTGAACGCCGTGACGCATCAGCCCGGCCAGCCCGACTCCTCCGCCAGGCGGACTCGGCTGTGACCGCGGTATCCGGGCGCACCTCGCGCAAGTCCAGGCGACGATAGAGGCAGCCGGGACACCGCCGGCTCACATCACGGAAACGGAGCGCGGAGATGGCCGAGGTAGTGATCTTCCACCACGCGCAGGGACTGACTCCCGGCGTTGCCGCCTTCGCCGGCGAACTGCGCCGCGCCGGCCATACCGTGCACACGCCTGACCTGTTCGAGGGGCGCACCTTCAGCACCATTGACGAGGGGATGCGCCAGGCCGAGGAGATCGGCTTCCCCGGCGGGGTGATCGGGCGCGGGGTCCAGGCCGTCGGGGGACTGCCCACCGACCTGGTATACGCCGGCTTCTCGCTGGGCGTGCTCCCGGCCCAGATGCTGGCGCAGACGCGGCCGGGTGCGCGGGGGGCGCTGCTCTTCTACTCGTGCGTCCCGGTCTCGGAGTTCGGCTCCGCCTGGCCCGATGGTGTGCCCGTGCAGGTCCATGGGATGGACAACGACCCGATCTTCGCCGGCGAGGGTGACCTTGACGCCGCCCGGGAGCTCGTCGAGCAGGCCAAGGACGCGGAACTGTTCCTCTACCCCGGCGACCAGCACTATTTCGCCGACAGCTCACTGCCGTCATACGACCCGGACGCCACCGCTCTCCTGATCCGGCGGGTGCTCGACTTCCTCCGCGCGCGGTAGGCGGCGTGGTCTCGCGGAACGAGGCACCACCACCCAGGCCCGCGCGGAAGACGTCAGCCGCAGCTGACCGTTGGGGCCAGCCGCGGCGGCTGACCGCCCCCGGGGCGCCCGCGCCGCGCCCAGTCTGCCGATGACCGGGCGGGCGGGTTATCTAGGGGGCGGTGCCGCGGGCCGGGTCGAACTCCAGCACCTGGGTCAGGCGGATGTTGTTGCCCGACGGGTCGCGGAACGAGGTGTCGATGCCGTACGGCTGGACGGTCGGCGGGTCGTTGAAGACGACGCCGCGGCCGGACAGCTCGTCGTAACTCGCCTGGCAGTCGTCCGTCTCGAGAAACAGGGTCCCGCCGGCGCCCTTGGCCACCAGGTCGGCGAGCGCCGCGCTGCCGTCGGGGTCGAGCATGGGAGGGCCCGGGATCGGCATGAGCACGAGCCCCACGTTGTCCTGCCCGCTCGGCCCGACCGCCAGCCAGCGGAAGTTCCACTCCCCCATGGTGACGTCGGCCCGCACTTCCCAGCCGAGCGTCTTGGTGTAGAAGCGAAGTGCCTCGTCCTGATCGTGGACCCAGAACTGGACATTGGCGACCTTGATCATGAGTCCTCCTCGGATGCGAAAGTGTCATCGGAAGAACCCTACGAACTGGCTGTCCCCGCGTCTTCTCGAAACGTGCGGTTCTGCGGCCGGGCGTAGGCCATGGCCACGCAGCGCGGAATCCGGACGAAACGCCCGGCCGGCGGCCACGAGCCTCGGTAGGCCATGGGCGATCGGCCGAAGATCCGGCCGAAGCTGGCCGTGAAGGACCCGACGCTGCCGGCGCCGACGGCGAAGCACACCTCGGCCACGGACCAGTCGGTCACCCGGAGCAGGGTGGCCGCCCGCTCGAGCCGCCGGGTCAGCAGGTACTGGTGCGGCGACTCGCCGAAGGCCCGCTTGAACTCCCGGCTGAAGTAGGCCTGCGACAGCCCGGCGGCCCGGGCCATGTCGGCGACGGTCAGCGGCTCGGCATAACGGGCGTCGGCCAGGTCGCGGGCCCGCAGCAGGTGGCGCGCGAGCGGCTGCGGGGTCATGGGCCACAGGGTACGGGGCGGCTGGCCGGTCAAGGGCGCAGGGGTGAGGGGTGCCGGGGCTCATAGATGGGGAACTCTGAGCCATCTGGCAATCGGATCGCGGCTACCAGACCCCACCCCTGATCGGTGACATCCCGGGCCACCTCGGCTCCCCTGCCGCGCAACTCGGCGAGCGTGGCGTGAATGTCGTCACACATCAGGTACAGCTCATGACGCCCGTCTCCCTCGGCGGGATGTACCGCAAGCTCGGCCGGGGGGAGAGCGAAAATCAGCCATCCTCCGCCCGCGTCAGCGGACGGCAGGCGGAGCACGTCCTGGAAGAACTCACGGACCTTCGCGGCGTCAGGTGAGAAGACGATCGCATGGATGCCGTTTATCACGCCGCGATCCTAGCCGCCGCCTGGCCAGTGACTCTCGCTGCCGCGCGCGGCGGTGGCTGATGCCGCCCTCGTCCTGCCGCTCAGAGCGTTAGGTGCATCCGTGGGGCCGGGCCGAATCTGGTCTCCACGGTGTGGTCAACGGCGAAGCCGGCCTTGGCATAGAAGCCAAGCGCGTGCTGGTTCGCGGTCACCACAACCCGGCGGACTCCACGACCACGTGCAATCGCGAACAGATCCAGCACCAGCGACCGCCCAATCCCCTGCCTCATCCACTCAGGATCGACGAACAGATCCTCAATCTCCAGTGCATCCCCGGCGCTGAGCCAGGTAGCAAAGCCGACGATGGTGCCGTCAGCAACTGCGGCCCGCATGCGTCCCTGCCGCGCCGCGAGATCCGGCAGTTCCAGAACACCGGGATGGGCGAGCAGGTTCGTGCGATCACCCTCGTTGGACAGCGACGCCCGGCGGAATACGTCGCCCAGCGCACCCATATCGGCGGCCACCGCATCGCGGATCACGAACGTCGTCACCTGCTTAGCTTCCCCGCACGGCCGCCGATCCGCCAGAGCGGTGCCCGTCCGTGGGCGATTAGCCGGGTCAGCTCGCCGGCCGGGCTCCCGGCTGGGGGCCGAGGGCCGCGCGCACCAGGTCAAGGAGCTCCTGGTCGGGGAGGGCGGCCGCGTCGTCGGGGCGCAGCCGGATGGTTCCCGTGCTCGTTTTGAGCTCGGGGTGGCGGGTGGTGAAGCCGGCGTCACCCCCCTTCTTCCACCCGTAGATCGATACACCGTGTTTCCAGGCCCCGACGTGGAGGCGGCCGCTGCCGACCTTGTACGTGGGCATCTTGTACGAGAGCACGACAGCTGCGTCCGGGTAGGCAGCAAGGATCAGGCCGTGCAGCCGGTCGAACAACGGGCGATGCCCGGACGGGATGCCGTCAATGTAGCCACGCACTGCCTCGTCCACAGTCTGCTCCAGTCATAGAAAGTCTCCATTCCCGGCTACCGACGCACGGAAGCGGGAACCTCGGATCATTTCGCGTCCGCCGGCATTGGCTGTCCCTGGCGGTACATCTGCGGTGGTTTGAGACCGGCGGACTGCCCGCCATCGATGGGGATCACGGCCCCGGTGATGAACGAGGAAGCCGGCGAGGATAGCCAGATCACGAGCTGGGCAACTTCGGACGGGCTTCCTATCCTGCGCATGGGCGCGGCGAGGGCTGCGTGCCGCTGGGCCTCGGGACCGGCGGCCTCCAGGTGATGGGTCAGGATGGTGCCGGGCGCGACGACGTTGACCCGGATGCCGCGGTCGGCGTAGTCAAGGGCCGCGACTTTGGTCAGGCCGATGATCCCGGCCTTGCCCGCGACATAGGCGCCCAGGCCCGCCACGCCGATGACGCCGGCCAGCGAGGCCATGTTCACGATCGTGCCGCCTCCGGACTGGAGCATGGCGCCGATCTGGTACTTCATGCCGAGGAATGTGCCCCGGATATTCGTGGCGATCCCCCGGTCGAACTCCCCCGGCTCGATTTCGGCCAGGGGTGCGGGCATCGGGCCGTCGGTCGCGTTGTTGAACGCGGCGTCGAGCCGGCCGTAGGTGTCCAGGGTGGACTCAACGAGGGCGCTCACCGAGCCGGCGTCCGATACATCGGCGCGGATCGCGGTCGCCCGGCCCCCGCGGTCCCTGATCTTCTGCGCGACCGACTCAAGGGCGGCGATGTCGCGGGCGGCGAGGACAACAGCGGCTCCGGCATCGGCGAACGCCTCCCCGGTGGCCGCACCGATTCCCTTGCTGGCGCCGGCGATGAGGGCGACGCGCCCCTGCATCGGCCGGCCGCCGCTGGCGGCGGGCTCGGGTGCCGCGCCCGCGGCGTAGCTAGGCGTGCTCATGATTCCAGCTCCTTAGGCCAGGTGGTAGAGCCACGGCAATCACGTGCCGGTAGCTCATGCGCAGGTCGCGGACGATGGTCACCCTGGATCGTTGCGGTCCATCGTCCGCCGTCTTCGGTCTTCCGCTAAACCATAGATCGCTAATCTTTCGATGTCAAAGGTTAAGATGCCTAAGGATGTGATAAGCTCCTCGCGTGCCAGTGCCAGAGAGCCATCCCGCCGGTGCGCGGGAGCAGCTGAGCGACCTGCCCGGCGGCCCGCCGGAGAGCGGGCCGGAGCCCCCTCCCGGCCCGCCCGCCAGCCCGCCCCTCGGCCTCCATCTGGCCCGCGCGACCAAAGAGATCACCAGGGCATTCGACGACGCACTGGCCGGAGCGGGCGGCTCGGGGCCGATCTGGCTGGTGCTGATTTCCCTGAAGACCCGGCCGCGGGCCAGCCAGCGAGAACTCGCCGACGCGGTCGGGATCAAGGAGGCCACGCTCACCCACCACCTCAACGTGATGGACGCCGGCGGCCTCATCACCCGGCGGCGGGACCCACAGAACCGCCGGGTGCACCTGGTCGAGCTGACCCACGCGGGTGAGGAGGCGTTCCTCCGGATGCGCAAGGCGGCCTTCACGTTCAACGACCGGCTCCGGGCCGGCTTCGCCCCGGAGGAACTCACGGAGTTCGAGCGGATACTCGACCGGCTGCGGGGCAACGTCTCAGGTGCGCCCGGGGACACGCCCGGCGAACCAGTAACCACCGACTAGGAAGACCCTCCAGGAGATTGCGGCGGCACAGGCGCCGGCGCACTGCCCGGATGAACCTGCGGGGCGGCCGGGCAGCGAGGGCACATCCTGGGTGTCCCCGCCTGCGTCACCGTCAGCGATCATGCTGCGATCGCCGCCGGGCCGGAAATGCTTCCTTTCCGGGCTAAGTCGCGCCAAAGTCTACGCATGACAACTACGCAGCCACGTCTGGGCGGCCTTGAGGTCCGGTCGATCGACTACGTACCGCTGAGCGAACGGCACGGCAAGATCTGGCACCTGGGCCCGTTGTGGTTCATGTCGAACGCGCAGATCGCCACGCTGGCCGTGGGGCTGATCAGCATCAGCGAAGGAGCGTCGCTCTTCTGGTCGGTGCTGGCCATCGTGGTCGGCGTCCTGGTGGGCACGTTGTTCATGGCGTTCCACTCGGCGCAGGGCCCGCAGCTTGGCCTGCCGCAGATGATCCAGTCCCGCCCGCAGTTCGGCTACGTCGGGGCCCTGCTGGTCTGGCTGTTCGCCTACGTGCAGTACGCCGGCTTCAACGTCTTCAACACCATTCTTGGTGGCGAGGCGATGAGCACCACCGCGCACGGCCCCACCAAGCTGTGGGTGGTCATCGTGACGGTCGCAGCCTTTGTCGTCGCGCTCGTGGGGTACGACCTGATCCACCGAGCCGAGCAGTGGCTGACCTACCTCATGATCGTCATCTTCGGCATTTTCACGATCACGCTGTTCTTCATCCACTATCCCCCCGGCACCTTCGACGTCGGCCGCTTCCAGGCCAGCCCGTTCCTCGGGCAGTTCGGCGTGGTGGCGGGCTACCAGATCAGCTGGGCCATCTACGTCTCGGACTACTCGCGCTATATGCGGCCCGACGTGACCGTGCGCAAGACGTTCTACTGGACCTACTGGGGGTCGGCGATCGGCGGCGCCTGGATGATGATCGTTGGCGCCGTCCTGGCCGCCTGGGCAGGCAAGAGCTTCGATGGCACCGGCATCGCCGAACTCGAGAAGGTGGGCAACCACGTCTTCGACGGCTTCGGCTCCGTGGTGCTGATCCTCGCCACACTCGGCCTGGTCTCGGTCACCGCGCTCAACATGTACGGCGGCTCCCTGACGCTCATCAGCGCGGCCGACTCATTCAGGAAGGTCAGGCCGACGGTCACCCTGCGGGTCATCACCATCGGGTTCACCGCGGCCCTGTCGGTCATCGGCGCGCTCGCGGCGACGCAGAACTTCCTGGGCAACTTCAACAACTTCCTGCTGCTGATCCTGTACCTGTTCATCCCCTGGACCGCCGTGAACCTGGTCAACTACTACATCGTCCGCCGAGGTCATTACGCGATCGCGGAGATCTTCAAGCCCGACGGGATGTACGGCCGGTGGGGCTGGCGGGGCATCCTTGCCTACCTCATCGGCTTCGGGACCATGGTGCCCTTCTTCAACGTAGGAACCCTGTACGAAGGTCCCGCCGCCAAGGCCCTCGGCGGCGCGGATATCTCGTTCTTCATCGGGCTGCCGGTGGCGGGAGTCCTTTACTACCTCTTCACCAGGTCCCTCGATGTCGCGGCGGAGACCCGCGTAGCCGAGGCCGAGGCCGCCGGGCTCGAGACCGCGGCGACGGAACACGACACCTTGTGAGGGGGGAACGTCTGCCTGGGCGGGAGCCGAAGTCATGCGCACCCGGCCCGGCGCGGCGCCTGCGGGGCGGCGGAACCCGCTGACCTCGGATCTTACGGATCGGTGACGCGACACTGAGCTGCGGTAAGAAGCCTGCTGCCACGCGGCGCTCATGGGGTGGATCGGCGGATCACCGCCGGTCCACCCTCACCGAAGGAGCGGAACGTGGGCAAGCGCAAATGGCTGGCAGCAGGCGGTAGCGTGCTGGCGGTCACGATCGGCCTGCTCGGTACGGCCACTGCGGCCAGCGCCAGCACGGCTTCACCCGTGGTGGGTTACACGTACATCGACGGCAACACCACCACCGCCAACACCATCGACGGGTTCGCCCGTCACGCCGACGGCTCGGTCACCCCGCTTCCGGGATCTCCGTTTGCCGCGGGCGGCGCGGGCACGGGCGCCGGCCTGGCGTCCCAGGGTGCGATCCAGGCCACTCCGGACGGCCGGTACCTGCTCGCTGTGGACGCCGGCAGCAACCAGGTCTCGGTCCTGCGCGTCACCAGGGGCGGCGTGCCGGTGCTCGTCGGGCAGCCGGTGTCGTCGGGCGGCGTGCAGCCAGTGAGCGTCGCGGTCTCCCGTCTTGGCCTGGTCTACGTGGCCAACTCCGGCGCTGGCGGCAGCGGTTACGCCGGCTTCCGGCTGGGCTTCGGGGGTCACCTCACCTCGATCCCCGGCTCGACGGTCGCGGTCCCTGATGCCGCCGGCCTGGGCGACGTGTTCTTCAGCGCAGCCGGCAACCACCTCATCGGCACCCGGACCGCTACCTCGCAGATCGACAGCTTCGTGGTGCTGCCCGGTGGCCATCTGCTCGCCGCCAAGGGTTCCCCGTTCACCGGGCAGGGGCTCGGCCAGCTCGGCGCGGAGTTCTCCCCCGCCCACCCCGCGCAGCTGTTCGTCAGCAACGCGCACAACGGCGCTGGCCTGGGCACCGTGTCCGCCTACCGCGACGGCTTCCTCGGCCGCCTCACCCCCATCGGAGCCTCGCCGTTTGCCGACGGGCAGACCGCGCCGTGCTGGGTGGAGATCAGCCACAACGGCCGGTACCTGTTCACGGTCAACACCGGTTCGGGGAACATCTCCAGCTACGCCATCAACCCGGGCGGCTCACTGTCCCTGATCGGCAGCACGCCCATCAGCGGCGGGGGCGCTGACACCGACGCCCGCCTGTCCCCGGACGGCAGGACGCTGTCGGTAAATGGCAGCGGCAACCACATCCTGTCGGTCTTCGCCGTCCACGGTGGCACCCTCACCGAGCTGCCCCACTCACCGACACCACTGCCCGCCGGGGGCTCCCCCGCCGGGATTGCCAGCATCTAGGCCCATCCAGCCTGGTGCCCCGGGCCCGCCCGGACGGGCGGGCCCGGGCAACCCTGGGCCGCCGTCTCGCAGTCGTGGCCCGCCAGCGAGCGGCAGCGCGACGATCTGACCCACGCCGCCGAGCCGCTCCCGGGCCTCAAGGACCGCGCTTCCGTAGGATGAGATCATGGCGTCCGCTGATCCCACCGTCGGCGGGATCTCCCCGGCGCCGCGATTCGATCCCGACTCCGAGCAGTGGGTCCGGGCGCTCACCGGCTCTGGGCCGCAACGGGAGGCGGCCCTGACCCGCCTGCACGACCTGCTGCTGCGGATCGCCGGGGGCGAGTTGCGGCGACGCGCCGGCCAGCTCCGTATCACCGGCCCTGAGCTCGATGACCTCGCATATCAGGCCGCGGCCGATGCCCTCCTGGCCATCGTCGTCAAGCTTGGCCAGTTCCGGGGCGAGAGCAAGTTTACGACCTGGGCTTACAAGTTCGTCATCTTCGAGGTATCGGCCAAAATCGGGCGGCATTTCTGGAGCAACCCGGCTGTCCCGATGGATGCGGAGGACTGGGAGCGGCTGCCCGACCGGTTCGGCCTCGATCCCGCCCGGGAAACAGAGCGGCGGGAGCTGGCCGGCGAGGTGCGCCGCGCGGTGGATGAGCACCTCACCCCGCGGCAGCGGCAGGTCTTCGTCGCGCTCGTGCTCAACGGCGTGCCCATGGACACCCTGGTCACCGAGCTCGGCACTACCCGGAACGTAATCTACAAGACAATGTTCGACGCGCGACGTAAGCTGCGGGCCGCCCTGGCCGCTAAGGGGTACCTGAACGATCAGACTTCGAGGCACTCATGAACGGCTGGACCGCTCTCGACCGCTTCCTGCGGACCGACCCGCGCGATGTCGGATGTGCCGAGGCGATGGACCTGCTGCACGTATACGCCGAACTCGCCGCCGCCGACGCCTCGGCGGCGGAACGCTACCCGGGCATCGCGGCACATCTGGCCGCGTGCGGGCCGTGTGGCGAGGACTTCGACGGCCTCCTCGAGGCGGTACGCAGCCCGGCCAGATGACACCGGCCGGGCACTCGGTTCCCTGACCTGGCCCGCCGGCTGGATCCCGGTTTCTGTGGCCCACGACAGGCGGCTGGGAAATCCCGGCCCGGAGCTCATTCTCAGCCCTGGAGACCGCATCAACCTGCTCGTGCCCAGCCACCGCGGCTAGCCGCGGCCGGGGACGGCCGCGCAGGCGGAGGCAGCCGGGCGGGCGGGCATAGCGCGTTTACCAGTCCGGATTACGCAGGCGGCGGGCCGGTGGACGATCTGATGGTCAGCGAGGTGGGCAGCAGGATCTGCTTAGCGGGGCCGTGTCCCCCGGTGCCGAGCTGCTCGAGCAGGAGGCGGGCTGCTTCCTGGCCGATGTCGTATTGCGGGATGCGGACGGTGGTCAGTGCGGGGCGCCACCACTCCACGAACGGCATGTCGTTGTAGCCGACGATAGACAGGCTGGCCGGGCAGGGGCGGCCCGCCTGCTGGGCGGCGGCGTAACATCCCAGGGCCATCAGGTCGTTGCCGGCCAGGATGGCCGTGATCGCCGGGTTCCCAGCCAGCATGGCCAGCGCAGCCTCCTGGGCGCCGGAAGCGGTCAGCGCCGGGCAGTGGCGCAGCACCAGCAGGCCCGGGTCGAGCCCCAGCCGTTCCGCGGAGGCGCGGAATGCTTCGGCCCGGGTCTGCACGATCGACAGGTTGGGCGGGCCGGTGAGGTGGGCGATAGCCCGGTGGCCCAGGCCGGCCAGGTGGGCCATGGCGGCCTGGACGCCCGCCCGGTCGTCACTACCGACAGCCGGCAGTCCTGGGTCACCGGTCTCACGGTTGACCAGGATGACCGGCTCGGCCGCGGCCGTGAGCCGGGTGATCGTGGTTCCGTCGAGGGTGGCCGAGGCCACGATGTAACCGTCGCACCGGCGTCCCTGGAGGGCAGTGATGCGGTCACGTTCCCGGCCGGGGTCGTTGCCCGTGTTCGCGACGAGCGCGACATACCCGGCCTCGGCCAGCGCGTCCTCGATCCCCTGGACGACCGGCGGAAAGACGGGGTTGGCCAGGTCCGGGACGATGACGCCGATCACTGCACTGCGCCGTACCCGCAACTGCCGGGCGACCGGGTCGGCCACATAGCCGAGGCGCCTGGCCGCCACCCGGACCCGCTCCGCGGTGGGAGCCGAGATCCGGCCTTCGAGGCGCGGGTCGAGCGCCCGCGAGGCGGTGCCGGGGTGCACCCCGGCCAGCTCCGCGACATCCCGGATGGTCGGGCGGTCTGCCATGAGCAGAGGATACTGATCGTGGCGATCGATTGCCACCATCATCCGCAGTACCTTGACATACCCGGAACATGCCGAGCAGTATTAATGGCAATCGATTGCCAGGAGATCAGATGCCTCGTATCAGTTACGTTGACCCGAGCACGGTTACCGATCCGCAACTCGCGGCGCTCCTTGAGGAGTCCCGGACCTACGGCACTCCGCGGATCGAGAGCCAGGCCATCCGGGCGCACGTCCCCGCTGTCCTGCGGACCTTCGCAGCTTCCTGGCAGCAGGTGTTCCGCGAAGGCGTCCTCGACCACCGGATCAAGGAACTGGCGCGGGTCTACGTCGCGAAGTCCATGGAGTGCGGGTACTGCGCCGGCCAGCGATCGCACCTCGCGGCCGCGCACGGTGCCACCGAGGACGACTACGACGACCTCATCGACTTCCGCAAGTCCGATCGCTATGACGATCGCGAGCGCGCGGCACTCCGCTGGGCCGAGGCGATCGCCTGGGATCCCGGCAGCGCCGACGACGACCTCTGGGCGGAGCTGCACGAGCACTTTTCCGAGCCCGAACTCGTCGAGCTCGGCTATTTCATCGGCCTCACCATGGGCCAGCAGCGGTTCCTGAAGACGCTCCAGGTCAAGAACGGCGAGCTCGGCACGGCCAGCCTGGCCGGCCTCGCCCCCGAAGTCGCCCGCCAGCTGCGGGAGGCGGACGCCAGCCCGGCCGTCTGACCTGAGGGCTCCTTCCCGGCCGGCACAGCCCCGGCCGGCACCGGGGACGGCTGACCGGGCGTATCGGCCAGCAGCGGCCGGCGATCTTCTCCGAACTGTCTTCCTTCCCATGTCACTGACGGCCGGGCTGTCTCGTCTCGGGTTTCAGGGACAGACTCTGAGTACGGGAAGGTGATGGTCATGCGGGTGTTCGTGGCTGGCGGGAGCGGGGTCCTCGGGCGGCGGCTGGTGCCGCAGCTCGTGGCCCGGGGCCACCAGGTGACGGCGACGACCACGAGCGCGGCCAGGCTGGGCTTGCTGGCGGAGCTGGGCGCCGATGGGGTCGTGATGGACGGGCTGGATGCGATGTCGGTCGGTGAGGCGGTGGCGGCCGCCCGGCCGGACACGATCGTGAACCAGATGACCGCCATTTCCGTGGCGCACGCCGGCAAGCCCGATCTGAAGCACTTTGACCGGTGGTTCGGCGGCACGAACCGGCTGCGCACCGAGGGGACGGACCACCTGCTGGCGGCGGCCGAGGCGACCGGCGTCTCCCACTTCGTCGCGCAGGGTTACGCCAACTGGAACGGGATCCGGCAGGGCGGATGGGTCAAGACCGAGGAGGACCCGCTGGACCTGATGACGGGGACCGCGGCGCACGCGGGGATGGAGGCGATCCGCCACCTCGAGGACGTGGTCGCCAAGGCGGACGGCGCCGTCCTGCGCTACGGCGGGCTCTACGGGCCGGGCGCCACCGACGATCAGGTCAAGCTCGTGCGCAAGCGGCTGTTCCCGCTGGTCGGGGGCGGCACCGGCTACTGCTCGTGGGTGCATGTCGACGACGCGGCGAGCGCGACCGTCATGGCCGTGGAGCAGCACGCGAAGGGCGTGTTCAACATCGTCGACGACGAGCCGGCCCCGGCGAGCGCGTGGCTGCCTTATCTGGCGCAGTGCGCCGGGGCGAAGCCGCCGATGCGGATCCCCGCGTGGCTGGCCCGGCTGCTGGCCGGGGATGTGGCGGTGCTGATGATGACCGAGGGCCGCGGCTTCTGCAACGCCAAGGCCAAGCGGGAGCTCGGCTGGCAGCTGCGCTACCCGTCGTGGCGCCAAGGCTTCAAGGAAGAACTCGCATGACCCGGGCCGGGGAATTCGAGGAACTGCGGCCGCTGCTGTTCTCGATCGCCTACCGCATCCTGGGCAGCGTGACCGAGGCCGAGGACGCGGTCCAGGAAACCTGGCTGCGCTACGACGCGTCCCCGACCCAGCCCAGGTCGGCCAAGGCGTTCCTGTCGGCCGTGGTCACCCGGATCTCGATCGACGTGCTGCGCTCGGCCCGCGTCCGGCGCGAGGAGTACACCGGGCCATGGTTCCCCGAGCCGCTGCTCACCGACCCCTATGAGGACCCCGAGCGGTCGGCGGAGCTGGCCGACTCGGTATCGATGGCGGCCCTGCTGCTGCTCGAGCGGCTGACCCCGCTCGAGCGGGCCGTCTTCGTCCTGCGGGAAGTGTTCGGCTTCACCTTCCCCGAGGTCGCATCGGCAGTGGGCCGGTCGGAGGCGGCGTGCCGCCAGCTCGCGCTGCGGGCGCGCCGCCATATGGACGCCGGGCGGCCCCGGTTCGAGGCCGACCGCAGGGAGCGCGAGGAACTCGCCGGGCGGTTCTTCGACGCCTTCGCTGAAGGGGACGTCGGCGGCCTGCAAGAGCTGCTCGCGGCCGACGTTCAGATGATCGGTGACGGTGGCGGCAAGGCCCCGCAGTGGGCCAGGGGCATCATCGGTGCCGATAATGTGGCCCGGGTGCTCGCCGCGCTCATCCAGCCGATGGTCCGGATCGACGTGACGCTGGAGCCACACGAGGTGAACGGCCAGCCCGGAGCGATCTTCCGGGACCGGGACGGCAAGGTCCTCAATACCTGGACCCTTGACGTACTCGACGGTCGGATCCAGACCATCCGCTCGGTGCTCAACCCCGACAAGCTCGGGCACGTGGGTCCGGTGGCGGACGCCTGGGCGGTCCTCCGCGAAGCGAACCAGGCCCGCCGGCCCGGGGACTGAAGGGTGCGATGACCACGCTGGAGCCCCCATCCACGCCCGGGATGAGCTACCTCGCCGAGGGCGACGTTGAGGGGGAGACTCAGACACCGGCCCGGCCCGGCCCGCCCGCCCGCGCCATCGGCCGCCCGGACGCCGGGCACTCCGGCGACCTCCGCACCACCGGACCCTGATCCCTCTGGACGGCACCGTCCCCGGCGTGCCCGCCGGCAGCACGCAGGGGCCGCCCAGCCGGGACCGCCGGGCCCTCCGCGTGGTGCGGCGGCTGCTCCTGTGGCTCGCGGCCGCCGTGGCGGCGCTGACGGCCGTAAGCCTGATCTACAACGCGGCGACCAGCGGCTACGCGAGCCGCCCGGCAGGCCTGACGTTCGCCCGGGCCGGGAACATCCAGACCCGATACCGGGCGTGGGGCACGACAGGCCGGCCCGTCGTGCTGGTGCCCGGCGCATTCGAGACCGCCGATACCTTCGCCGCGCTCGGCGCGCAACTGGGAACCGACCACCGGGTGTTTGCGCTTGACCTGACGGGGACCGGCTACAGCCAGGCCAGCCCCCCGTTCACGGTCGCGCATGACGCCGCGCAGATCCTGGCCTTCATCCGGGCCATGGGCCTGACCGGCCGCAACGCTCCTATCGTGGTCGGCCATTCCAGCGGGGCGGCGGTCGCCGGCCTCGCGGCCCTGGACGGCGGGCCGCGCATCGCCGGCCTCATGTTCCTGGACGGCGACGCCAGGCCCCTGGCCATCCCGTGGTTCGCGCCGTACCTGATCCCCGGCCCCTACCGGACCACGCTGTTCCGTCTCGGACTCGGCCTGGACTGGGCGATCCGCACCATCTACGGCTCGCAGTGCGGCCCGCTGTGCCCCCCGCTCAGCCGCGCCGGCGTCGAGGTGTGGCGCCGCCCGCTGCAACAGCCCGGGGCCGAGAGTGCCCTGTGGTTGACCCTGCGGACAGGCATCCCGAGCCTCACCAGCGCCCAGCTCGGCAGGCTGCGCAGCAGCCCGCTACCTAAGAGCGTGGTGTTCGGTTCTGACGATCCGCAGTACAGCAAGGCAGCACCGGCCGAGGTCGCGGCCACGATCGGGGCCCCGCATCCGATTATCGTTCCGGGCCGGCACCTCACGATGATTGCCTCACCGCGCCAGGTCGCCGCCGCCATCCGCGTCCTCAGCCACCGGGCAGCAGCCGAGGCCCGATGACGCCTGAGCTGCCGCGGGGTATCCGGGCGGCGGGGCGTCGCCGCCGGCCTGGCTGGTAGTGACGGACCTGGCGGATTGTCGGTGCCGCGGAGTACCGAGGAGTCATGAGATGGTCTGAGTTTGCCGCCTGCCAGCCTGCCCTTGGCGTTGTCGCGCACGACCTCCTGATCAGGCCGGGTGTCCTGCTCGTGGGCACGACCAGACGGGATGGGTCGGCGCGGATCAGCGGTGCGGAGCCGCTGCTGATGGACGGGCAGCTGTGGCTGTCGATGATGCCTGCCTCGGCCAAGGCCCGCGACCTGCAGCGCGATCCGCGGATCTTGCTGCACAGCATCATCACCGACCGGGCACCCCCCGGCGAGATCATGATCCGTGGCACCGTGCGGATCGAGCCCGCCGGTGAAGTCCAGCGGCAATACGCCGCGGCCGTCGCCGCCAGCCTCGGCTGGAAACCCGTCCCGGGCCAGTTCACGCTGTTCGCCGTAAGCATTGCTGACGTCGCGTACATCGGGCATGACGCCGCAAGCAATGCCCAGCATGTCGCGCGCTGGCCGGCGGGCAATGAATACCTGCGCCCGCCCGCCACGCCCACCACCCTCGGGCCGCCTCAGCAGGTCCAGCGACTGCTCACCACGGGAACCCCGCAGTGCGGGACGTGAGTGCGTCCCGGAGACGAGCGGGCTGCGCTGGCAGCTGGCCTTTGTTACGTTTCCTGATGTGAAGATTGCCTCGCTGGGATTCCGGACTGACGTGATGCTCCGGGCGCTCGAAGGCAGCGAGGTCACCGATCATCCCGGCTATCTGGCCATCCGCACTCCGGCGAATCCCCAGTTCTGGTGGGGTAACTTCCTGCTGCTGCCGCCGCAGGCGGCCCACGGGGAGGCGGCCCGCTGGCTGTCACTGTTCACCGCCGAGTTCCCGGCCGCGGCCCACGTGGCCCTCGGCTTGGATATCACCAGCGATGACGGGACTGACCTGGCCGGCTTGGCCGCGGCCGGGCTGGAGGTCCAGCGGGACACCGTCCTGACCGCCCAGGCGGTCCGCGAGCCGCCGCGCGCGAACCGGGCCGCGTCCATCCGGCAGCTGGCCGGAGACAGCGACTGGCAGCAGTCGGCGACGCTGCAGGAGCTGTGTGACGCCGAGGACGGGTTCGCCGCCAGCCCGGCATTCACCAGCGCCAGGAACCGCGCCCGCCGCCGTCTCGCCGAAGGCGGCCACGGAGCGTGGTTCGGCGCGTTCCTGGACGGTGAGCTGGTCTCCCAGCTGGGCATGATTTCCGGGACCGACGGGATCGCCCGCTATCAGGACGTCGGGACCCATCCGGCGGCCCGCCGCCGGGGACTGGCCGGGACGCTGGTATTTCACGCTGGCCAGTACGCCATCAATGATCTCGGCGCCCGCACCCTGGTCATCGTCGCTGACCCCGACGAAGACGCCATCCGCGTCTACCGCTCAGCAGGATTCGAAGACCGCGAAAGCCAGATCCGCGCGCAGCGCGCCCCAGGCCACACCTGAACATCCCGCACAGCGCCGGTCCCCTTCAGGCCGGCTAGCCATGCGGCCCGGCCGGGCGGCCCGCCTCTTGACGCCTGGCACGGCACCTAGTTGGCTGCCATAGCCGCAGTTGCGTGAGCGCAGGTGCGCCGGCTGCCGTTTTGGCGGGCGGCGTCGCTTTCCGTCTGGTTCTGGGGGGTATGCAGGGTGCCGATTGAGCATGTTGTTGTGCTGTGCCTGGAGAATCGCTCGTTCGACCATATGCTCGGGTTTCTCGATCATCCGGATCCCGCCTTTGACGGCCTGCTGCGCGGTGGCCCGCACGACAACCCCGGCTGGGACGGCGGGAAGCCGGTGGCGGCTTCACCGGGAGCGAAGAAGGTCCTGCCGTTCGGTCCCGATCACTCGCATGACGCAGTCATGGAACAGCTGGCGCTGGCGGGCCGTGGCCGGAGGCGGCACGCCACCAACCGCGGATTCGTGAACAGCTATGAACGCAAGGCGCGCGGGCTGGCGCCGGCCCGGATGGGTGGCCTGCTCGGCCCGCTGCTGAACTGGTGGCTGCAACGCAAGCAGGTGGCGACCGCGACGGCGGCGGGGCGGGGTCCCTTAGCAATGCTGTGCCAGGATCCCGGCCAGGTGCCGGTGCTGAGTGAGCTGGCCCTTCAGTTCGCGGTGTGCGACCGGTGGTTCTGCTCGGTGCCCGGGGAAACGTGGCCCAACCGCAACTACATGCACGCCGCGACCTCGGACGGCGAGACCGACATCGAGATCAGGCCCTACAGCAATCCCACCATCTTCGAGCTGCTCGAAGACAACGATGCAACCTGGCACATCTACCACGACGACACGCCACAGGCCTGGGCGTTCCCCGCCTTGTGGGACACCCCCGCCCGGCACGCGAAGTGGTATCCCACCGCGCGCTTTGCGGAGCACGCCGCCGCCGGGGACCTGCCCAGCTACTCGTTCATCGAGCCCAACCACCGGCCGCCGCTGCACACGCCCGACCACGATCCCGCCTTCGGCGGCAGCCCCGACGTCAGCACCAGCCAGCATCCCGAGAACAACCTCGTGTCCAACGCTGCTTATGACACGTTCGATCCGTCCACTGGCACCGACTTCGCGCGGGGCGAAGGGCTGATCGCGACCATCTACGAGGCGCTGCGGGCGAACCCGCAGCTGTTCGCGCGGACCCTGCTGCTCATCACGTACGACGAGCATGGAGGACTGTACGACCATGTGCCGCCGCCGACCGGGGTCCCCGCGCCCGGCGGCGGCCGGAGCACGCTCACCAGGATCCTGCATGCGATCTCGCACCGCCAGGTGCGCCGTTTCGGTTTCACCATGCTCGGCCCACGGGTACCCGCCGTGATCGTGTCACCGCTCATCGAGCCCGGCACACTCATCCACCAGGTACACGACCATGCGAGTGTCCCCGCTACCCTCCGCGCGCTCTTCGCTCCCCGAGCGGCCCCCCTGACCCGCCGCGATGCCTGGGCCCCGCGGTTCCACGAAGCCGCGACACGCGACGTCGCGCGCACCGACCTGCCCGACCTGTCGGCCCACGTGCCTGCCGCTCCCGCTGCTGCTGCTGCACCGGCGGCCCCCGCGGCGCGGAAGGCCGTCGAGGAAGAGCAGGTCCCCCCGTACTACCGCGACTTCATCGACCAAGCCGACGAGGTCCGTAAGCACCTCCGCACGCTCGGCGAACCAGAGATGCCGGCCAACGCCGCACCGGCCGGAGTGCAGCGCGCCAGCCAGACAACCAACGCTTTCAACCAGGCCGCCCACCGGCACCGGCACCCTTCCTCGTGACCTGCCAGCAGGCCCAGCGCGATCCGCCATGACCACGGAAGCTCCAGGTCCCGTCATGCGGCCACCGCGCGCGGGCCCCGTTCACCCGTGATCGGGCCGGAGCTCATAGTGCAGGGTCTGGTACCGCATGAGGCGATGGGCCAGCGGGACGAGCATCGCCTGCAGCAGCCGGTGGCGACGCGCCAGGGCCTTGGCCGCGATGCGGGCCTGCTCGCCCGCCAGCAGTGTCGCGCGAGCCTGGACGAGCGGGCCTGTGCGCGTGCCCCGCAGGGTCGAGGCCGCGACCTGGACGTGGGGGTTGTTGCGCAGCCGCTTCGTCTTCCATGCCTTGTCATAGGAGCGGAAGAACGCGCGGTCGCCCTCGAAGGCAATACTCACCGGCGTCTCGACCCCGGTCCCGTCACGTTTGTACGTGGTCAGCAGAATCGTCCCGGCGTCCCTGACCGCCCCAAGGTCGCTGCTCACTGTGCCCTCCTTCGCTGTGGCCTCCCTTTTCTAGGACGAGATGCTCTTCCCGGTTGTGACAGCCGAGCTCAGGGAGCCGGGGGCAGCACTCATCCGGGCCGCACCGGCTGGGCGGCTGCCGGAGGCGGGCGGCAGGGCGGCCCATTTCGCGCTGGTGCGCCACTGGGTAGGTTGGCCTGGTGATCTTCAATGTCAGTGCGGATGCCTACATGCGGTTCATGGGCCGGTACTCGGAGCCCCTGGCGATACGGTTCGCTGACCTGCCCGGGATCCGCGCGGGACAGCGGGTGCTGGATGTGGGCTGCGGGCCCGGTGCGCTCACGGCTGAGCTCGTGAACCGGGCGGCCGTGGTGAGTGCGGTGGAACCCTCAGCGTCGTTTGCGGCCGCGGTCCGGGCGCGGCTGCCCGGCGTGGACGTTCGGCAGGGCCCGGCCGAGCAGCTGCCGTTCCCCGATGACACCTTCGACACCGCGATGGCGCAGCTGGTCGTTCATTTCATGGCTGATCCTGTGCTGGGCCTGCGGGAGATGGCCCGGGTCACCCAGCCCGGCGGGGTGGTCTGCGCGTGCGTGTGGGATCACGCGGGTGCCCGCGGCCCGCTGGCCGCGTTCTGGTCCGCGGTCCGCGATCTGGATCCGGCCGCCGACGACGAATCAGACCTGGCGGGTGTCCGCGAAGGTCATCTGGCCCGCCTCTTCGCCCAGGCCGGGCTCGGCGGGGCGCAGGTCACCACGCTGACCGTCCAGGTCCATTACGCGAATTTCGAGCAGTGGTGGGAGCCGTTCACGCTCGGTGTCGGCCCGGCCGGGGCTTATGTGGCGTCCCTCCCGCCGGACCGCCGGTCCGCGCTGCGTGACCAGTGCCGGCGTCACCTGCCCGCGGGCCCGGTCGAGGTCAGCGCCACGGCGTGGGCCGCGAGCGCCCACGCCTGAGCCATGACGGTCTCGCTGGCCATCGACGGCGCGGGGCAATCCCGGCTGGCCGCGATCGGGAGCCGGCGAACTGTGAACTCGGCGGGGCAGTGGCAGGATGACATCACCTGCGAAGGAGCGGAGAGTCCGGCAATGGCGCTGACCCACGAAACCATGACCGACGAGCAGCGGAAGTCGGTCGTCACCGAGTACCTCAAGGCGTTCGACAATGCTGGCGTGACCTCAACTGGCGGAAGCATCCTGGACCTGTTCGCGGATGACGCGCAGGTGTACTTCCCCAAGTGGGGACTGGCCAATGGCAAGGAGGAAATCGGCCAGCTCTTCTCGGACGTTGGGACGACCCTCAAATCGATCACCCACCATTACTCGCACTTCAACTGGATCTTCTCCGGCAGCGACACCGTCGTCTGCGAGGGCACCAGCCATGGCGAGCATCAGGACGGCCCGTGGCGGGCTGGCGTGCCCGAGTGGGCAGCGGGCCGCTGGTGCGATGTCTTCGAGATCCGCGACTGGAAGATCCAGCGCTGCTTCATCTATCTCGACCCCGACTACGCGGCCAAGGACACCGCGCGCTATCCGTGGCTGGCTGGCACGTAGGAAGTCCTCGTCAGCGGACCCGCGAGGTGGCCGCGGGGATGGTCCCGGTACATTGACGAAGTCATCATAGATATGTAATATCCATGATTATGAAACTGCCCGAAGGGGTGGAGTGGGCCCTGCACTGCACCTGGCTGCTGACCCTGGCCCGGGACGGTGACGCGCTGCCGGCCCGGCGCCTGGCCGAGTTCTACGGCCTGCCCGAGGCCTACCTCGCCAAGCTGCTCAAGACGCTGGTACGGGCGGGCCTGCTCACGGCCGCCAGCGGCCCGCGGGGCGGGTTCCGGCTGGCCCGCCCGCCGGAGGGAATCACCGTCGCCGACGTCACCGAGGCCGTGGAGGGGCCAGGCCCGCTGTTCCAGTGCACGGAAATCCGCCAGCGCGGGCCGGTCCCGCTCACCGGGGCCGCCTGCCGCACGCCCTGCGGCATAGCCCAGGTGATGCACCGGGCCGAAAACGCCTGGCGGCAGGAGCTGGCTGCCACCACCATCGCCGACCTCGTTGAATCCTCAGGCCCGGGGGCTGTCACCCGGGTGAGCACCTGGCTGGCGGCACTCGGAGCATCGTGATCACGCTGGCCGCCACGGCACATGGCGGGCACCCGGAGGCGGGAAAAATGACATCCGACCATAGGATCCGGGAGGCCGAGTCCCGGCTGTTCGCCCGCAGTGGCCTGCAGCCCGAAGAGTCCTTCCTCCACCTGGACTCGGCCAGGGTGCGCCTGCGGGTCCTCAGCACCGGGATGGGGCCGCCACTGGTCATGCTGCACGGGGTGAGCTTCGCCGCGGCCGTGTGGGCACCCTGGCTCGCCGATCTGACCGGCTACCGCACCCTCCTCGTCGAACTGCCGGGCCACGGCCTGTCCGGTCCGGCCGCCTACCGGCCCGGCGCCGTCCGCGACCGCAGCCTGACCCTCATGGACGACCTCTTCGGCACACTCGGCCTGGCCACCGCCCCCGTCGTGGGCCACTCACTGGGCGGGATGCTCGCGCTGTGGTACGCGGCGGCCCGGCCGGGACGGATCACCTCGCTGGTGGTCATCGGCGAACCCGCGGTCGCCCTTCCCGGTGCGACCGTCCGGATGCCGCTGTCACTGCTCACCGTCCCGGTGCTCGGCCAGGCGGTGCTGCGCACCCCTTCGCCACGGCCGGTCTACCGGCGGCTGCTCCGCAGCGGACTCAGCCCCGCCGCCGCCGCAGCCGCCCCTGACGACCTGCTCGACGTGCTCCGCCTGGCCGCCCGCCGCACGGGCAACGCCAGGACCGTCGCCTCGCTCATGCATGCGATCGACGGCTTCCGGCGGCCCCGGGCGGACAGCGTCATGACCGACGGCGAGCTCGGCCAGATCACCGCACCCACCATGTTCTGCCTCGGCACGGGCGACCCGTTCCTCAGCCCGGCACAAGCCCGTCCCGCCATCGCCAGGATTCCCGGGGCCACGCTTCACGAGGTCCCGGGCGGGCATGGCCCCTGGCTGGAGGATCCTGCTGGCTGCGCCAGGCTCGTGATCAGTCACCTCACCGCGACGGGATTCGCGCCCGCCTCCCGGCCCGCCTGACCCTGCGGGCCACCAGATCTCGCGGCACGACCCGCGCACCGCGTCACCCCTGCCCTGACGGGCGGCAGGCGCCCTGAGAGCGAGGCTGGCCAAGGGGGGGTCGGCCCGGCCACCAGGGGAAGAAATCAGGCATGTCCGCTGGATCGCCCGGCCATGACGGTGGCCAGGGACGCAGATGGCAATGGCACGACGGGGTGTCAGGGAAGCGGGTGGGCGAGGCATGACGAGCCTGGAAGTGGACAAGGCGCCGGACGGGCCGCCGCAGGCCATGGACCAGCGGCGGGTGCTGCTGATCATCGGGGCCCTGCTGCTGGGGATGCTGCTGGCCGCGCTGGATCAGACGATCGTCGCGACGGCCTTGCCGACGATCGCGGGCGACCTGCATGGACTGTCACATCTGTCCTGGGTGGTCACGGCTTACCTGCTCGCCTCGACGGTCTCCACGCCGCTGTGGGGGAAGCTCGGCGACATGTACGGCCGGAAGACGTTCTTCCAGGCCGCGATCGTCATCTTCCTGATCGGCTCCGCATTGTCCGGATTCGCGCACTCGATGATCGAGCTGATCGCCTTCCGGGCCGTCCAGGGACTCGGCGGCGGCGGCCTGATCGTAGGCGCGCAAACCATTGTCGGTGACATCGTCTCACCCCGGCAACGTGGTCGCTACCAGGGGATCTTCGGTGCCACCTTCGGCGTCGCCAGCGTCCTCGGACCGCTGATCGGCGGCTTCTTCGTGGACAACCTCTCCTGGCGGTGGGTCTTCTACATCAACCTGCCGATCGGCATCCTCGCCCTGGTGGTGACCGCCGCGGTGCTGCCCAGCCGGCTGACCAAGTCGCGCCACGTCATCGACTACGCGGGCACCGTGCTCATCGGCGCGGCAGCGACCTGCCTGGTGCTGCTCACCTCACTTGGCGGCGTGACCTACCCCTGGGGCTCGTTCCCCATCATCTTCCTGGGAGTGCTCGCGGTGGTCTTCACCGCTGGCTTCGTCGTCGCGGAACGCCGCGCCGCCGAGCCCGTCCTGCCGCTGCACCTGTTCACCAACCGGGTCTTCACCTCCACCAGCGTGATCGGCTTCGCCGTCGGATTCGCCATGTTCGGCGCGCTCGCCTACCTGCCGCAGTACATGCAGGTCGTCAGGGGGATCTCGCCGACCCTGTCCGGGCTGAGGCTGTTGCCGATGATGCTCGGGCTGCTGATTACCTCCATCGGCACCGGCCAGCTCGTGAGCAGATGGGGCAGGTACAAGATCTTCCCGGTGATGGGCACGGCGGTGATGACCGTCGGGCTCTACCTGCTGTCGCGGATGGGCGCCACCACGAGCTTCTGGCTCGTATCGCTGTACCTCTTCATCCTCGGCGTGGGCCTCGGCGCGTCGATACAGGTGCTGGTCATCGCGGTGCAAAACGCCGTCGACTACAAGGATCTCGGGGCCGCCACCTCGGGCGCCACCTTCTTCCGCTCCATCGGCGGTTCGTTCGGCACCGCCGTCTTCGGCGCCGTCTTCTCCAACCAGCTGGTCGGGGACCTGCGCAGGGCCCTGCACGGGGTGCCGCTCCCCCACGGGATCAGCGCATCCTCGGGCGCCAGCCCGGCCGTGCTCGACCACCTTCCTGCCGCCATCCGTTCCGCCTACATCACCGGGTACGCCGAGGCGCTGCACTCGGTGTTCTTGTTCGCGACGCCGATCGGGGCGGTGGCGTTCTGCCTGACCTTCCTGCTCAAGGAGGTGCCGCTGAGAGACACCGCGCGAGCGGTTGACCCAGCTGACAGCACCGCTCCCACGTCCGTGCCCGCCACGCGCACTTCCTCACAGGAGATGGAGCGCGCGCTGATCACCCTCCTCAGCCGGGAGAACCGGGCGCGGGTATACCAGGGCCTCGCGGATGCAGCCCATGTGGAGGTGAGTCCGCGCGGCGCCTGGCTGCTCTACCGCATCGGCGACCACGGCCCGATCGCGAAGGCCAAGCTCGCTCGCCTGCTCGGCACCACCAGCGCCGATCTCGGAAACCGCTTGACCGAGCTCACGGCGGCCACGTACGTCACCGTCTCGGACGGAACTAGCCCCGCGGGCCCGGACGGCGCGCAGGACGCAGCCGTCCTGGCGCTCACCCCCGCGGGCCAGCAGGCCGTCGGCCGGCTCAATGATGCACGCGAGGCAGGAATCGAGCGCCTCGCGACCGGATGGCATCCCGACCAGAACCCCGAATTGCATCGTCTGGTCGAAGGGATCGCCAGGAAGCTCGCGGCCGCAGACCGTCCGCTGGAGCCGGAAAAGGCCCCGATCGCAGGAACGACGCCAAGCTAGCTGGTCGGCACCGCCAGCGCCGAAGCAATATCGTCGGCGACCGTCTCCCGGCGCGGTCACCGGCGCCCGGATGAGTGGGCCCGCGAGCTCCTCGGTGAGCAAGGGACGCGATCGGCTCTGGCGGCTAGAGCGCGCAATGAGGCACTCTTTACCGTGGGCCGGATGCTCAGGAAGGGTGATCATGAGCGAGCTCAAGACCGAGGCCGAACCGGACGAGGTAGGCCTGGATCCGGGCCGGCTGCAGCGGATCGGCCGGCACTTCGCTCGCTTTGTGGACGACGGCCGGCTGCCCGGCTGGCTGATCACGGTGAGCAGGTACGGCCGCCTGGCGTACGTGTCGAGCTACGGGTCCCGCGACGTCGAGGCCGGGCTGCCGGCCGGGACGGACACGGTCTGGCGGATCTACTCGATGACCAAGCCGATCACCTCGGTGGCGGCGATGATGCTGTATGAAGAGGGCGGGTTCGAACTCACCGACCCGGTCAGCTCGTTCATCCCTTCCTTCGCCGGCGTCAGGGTGTACGCCGGCGGCTCGGACCAGCGGCAGGTCACGGTCCCCGCCACCGAGCCGGTGCGGATCTGGCACCTGCTCACCCATACCGCCGGCCTTACCTACGGGTTCCACCGGATCCATCCGGTTGACGCCCTGTACCGGGCCGGCGGGTTCGAATGGTCCTCGCCCCCGGGCGCGGACCTGGCGCAGGCCTGCGACGTCTGGGCGGGTATCCCGCTGCTCTTCCAGCCCGGCACGGAGTGGAACTACTCGGTAGCCACCGACGTCCTCGGCCGGGTGATCGAGGTCGTCTCCGGGCAGCGCCTCGACGAGTTCCTGGCCGCGAGGATCCTGCGCCCGCTCGGCATGACCGACACCGGCTTTTACGCCGGGGACGCTCAGCTGCCCCGGCTGGCCGCCCTGTACACGCCGGGCAGCGGCGGCACCGCGGTCAGGCTCGATGCCCTGGGCGACGCCGCCCGGCACGCGCCGGTGATGCTCGGCGGAGGAGGCGGCCTGGTCTCGACCGCTGCGGACTACCACCGGTTCACCCAGATGCTGCTGCACCGCGCAGAAAGCCCGGCCGGGGAACTGGACGGCACGCGGCTGCTGAGTCCGCGCACGGTCAGTTACATGACCCGCAACCACCTGCCTGGCGGCGCGGACCTGGAGACGTTCGGCAGGCCGCTGTACGCCGAATCCCCGTTCCGCGGGGTCGGTTTCGGCCTGGGCCTGGCCGTCGTGCTCGACCCGGGGCCAGGCAAGGTGCTGTGTTCCGCGGGTGAGCTGTCGTGGGGCGGCGCGGCCAGCACGACGTTCTGGATCGACCCGGCTGAAGAGCTGACCGTCTCGTTCTTTACCCAGCTTCTTCCGTCCAGCGCCTACCCGGTCCGCCCGCAGTTGCGCCAGCTTGTGTACCAGTCAGTGACCGGCTAGGCGAGCGCCGGTGACCAGCCGGCGACAGGGGCGGTTCCGGGTGACGCGGATGCCGCTGGTCCGGGACTGTCCCGCCGGAGGCCGCCTACGTCGCGGCTGACCGGCTCACGGAGTCCTTGACGGCGTCACCGTCGTGCTCGGTGGCGGCCGGGCCGTATTCCGGCTTGCCTGACGGCTGGTAGATGTGGACGACGACCCCACGGCTGGTGGTCTTCGTGCCGATGAGCCTGCGAGCAGCGGGGTGGTCCCGTCGGCGAAAAGGCGCCGGCCGTTGGAGCAGAACTGAGTTGTTCCACTGCACCCGATCCAAGGTGGCGGACACGACGTGCTTGGGCAGGGCGTCGTAGTAGGGCACCTGTCCGCCGCGGTGCCGGGCGGCGGGCCTGGTCAGGCGGTCGCTGTGGCCATGACCCGGCGTAGCAGGGTGAAGGTGCCCAGGGAGCGCACGCCTTCGTCGTGGAAGGACTGCAGCGCAGGGTCATCGCCGGGATCCAGGGCGGCGGCTTCTTCCCACATCGATCGCTCAGCCGCCCGCCAGCCGGATCGTTCCCGGACCTGGACAGCGCCAAAGCCCGCTGCGGCCAGCCCGGTACGCAGGTTGACCCGGCGCAGCCGGTCCGGCACCCGTTCGTCATCTGGGTTCACGGCTTCCCAGCAGGTCAGGACGGCCTGTCCGCCGGGCGCGAGGACCCGGCGCAGTTCGCGGTAGGCGGCGTCTGGCCGCGGAGCGAACTGGATGGCATCCACACAGAGCACCGCGCCGGCCGAGCCGGTGCCCAGCCCGGGCGCGGCGAGGTCGGCGACATGAAACGCCGCGGTGCGGCCGAGCCGCCGCGCCTGCTGGCGGGCCTGATGTATCGCCTCGGCGGAGAAGTTGACCCCGACCAGCCGGGCATCCGTGCGGGCGGCGATCTCCAGGCCGTAGCCCCCGCGGCCGCACGCGAGATCCAGCAGGATGGCACCGGGAGACAGGCCCAGCGCCTCGGTGACCTCGGCTATCCCCACCCAGCTGAGCAGGCTGGTCGACAGCAGGCCGGGCGGCAGGCCCAGGTGACGCTGCTGGATCTCATCTTTCACAGGCGACTCGGCCATGCCGGCGTACCAGTGGTCGAAGTACTGCGCCAGAGCCGATAGCGGGGTTCCCACGCACTCAGTATCGCGGCGAGGGGAACCGGAGGGCGACCGGGAGCCGGCCGGGCCGGGCCTGGGCCCCGCGCGCACTACTCCCCGGCGAACTCCATCCCCCAGCTGATCACTTCCGTGGGATGCAGCCGGATGATGGGCCCGGTCGGCTGGCCGTCCGCCCCGGTCGCATCGGCGAGAGCCTCAGCCCGGGCGCGGATCATCACGCATCGGGGCCGCCACGGTGGCAGCACGTCATCGACCACCAGGGCGACGTTCGGGTTGTGCTGCGCGTTGCGGAACTTCCGGGACCGGGCGAAGTCCCGGCCGCCTATGTCGATCACGTCCAGCCCGGGGTGGTAGCGCCAGCCGAGGGGAACGACGTGCGGCATCCCGGCGCCGTCGATGGTGGCGAGCCGACCGAGCAGGCCCTTGGCCAGGTAGGTCAGCTCGGCATCAGAGAACGCGCTCATTTCGCACCTGCCTGCCTGCGGTGATCGTGAAGGCCCAGCGGTGGGTGCGGGTAGTCCGGTGAACGGTGCTGGAAGGACAGGATGCGCGGATTGCGGATGACCCCGCCGCGGATTTCGATGGCCCGCCGGATCGTCTCGTTCGCGTCCCACGCCGGGGGGCCGGACAGCACCGGGCGCAGGTACGGGAGCAGGGCCTCGCTTATCTCCCAGGTGGCGGAGTTCCACAGGTGCGATGGACTGTGATCCACGGCGTAATAGGAGACGTTATTGCCGACCGTGACCATGGGCTCGGCGAAGGTGGTGGGCCGCGCCCAGCCGAAGCCCATGCCCTCGTCGCAGGACACGTCCACGATGAGGCTGCCGCGCGCGAAGGAGTCCAGCTCGCCACTGGTGACGAACATCAGCGGCGCGTCGGTGTCCTGGAGCACGCAGTTGACCACGATGTCGTGCTCGGCGAGAAAGGCCGCCAGCGGTACCCGGCTGTTCCCGCGCCGCATGTAGCAGCGGCTGGGGTCGCCGGCGTCCTGCTCGAAGTGCACCATGTGCGCCGAGTTGATCTGGGAACCGACGGCGTTGATGTCACGGTGGGTCAGGACGTTGACGTCGTTCACGCCGTACGCGCTGAGCGCCGTTACCGCGCCCCGGCCGGTAGCCCCGAAACTGATGACGGCCGCCCGGAGCCGGCGGCCATATTCACCGGTCGTCCCGATGAGCCCCAGGGCATGCAGCACCGAGCAGTAGCCGGCCAGTTCGTTGTTCTTGTGAAAGACATGCAGGCCGAACGAGCCGTCAGCCTTCCAGTAGTTCATCGCCTCAAAGGCGATCAGGGTCAGCCGCCGCTCGATGCTCAGCTGGGTGATCTCCTCGTCCTGGACACAGTGCGGCCAGCCCCACAGGACCTGCCCGTCCCCCATCATCGCGAGATCCTGGGGCTGCGGCTTGGGCAGCAGGACGACATCGCATTCCGTGAGGAGTTCCTCGCGCGTGCGGAACCCGGCCACGCACGATGCCAGCTGCTCATCGGGCACGCCAAACCGCTCGCCATAGCCGCGCTCGAGATAAACGCGCTCCCCGAGCCCGGCATCGATCCGCTGGACATGCAGCGGATGGATCGGGAGCCGCCGCTCATTCTCCTTCTCTGACCGCGATACCACTCCGAGGCTGAGCTGATCCACGTGTGCTCCCTTGCTCGAGGCTGACCTCCACGAACTCATCCGCGACTCCCCCTCCAGACCACATCGTCCGCTGTCCGCGCTCAGGTCACCCGGCCGGGGCGCCTGGGGTGCCCGAGCCGGCGCGGCTAGCCGGGCCGCACGCGCAGGCCGTCGAAGGCCATGGCGCAGACCGCGTCCGCGAGCGGTCGCGTGGCCGCGCGCCGCGTCGGCCGGTACCACTCGACGATCGAGTTGACCAGCCCGAATAGCAGGCGGGCCGTGATGAGTGCGTCACGGCCCGGGTCGATGTCATCATCGCGCTGGGCCTCCCGGACCAGCTCGGCCACGAACCGGTCGAAGGCGCGCCGCCGGTCCAGCGCGGCCCGCTCGACCTTGGTATTGCCGCGCACCCGCAGGAGCAGGGTGACGTAGGGCAACTCGGCTTCCAGCACGCCGACGCTGCCACGGACCAGGTACTCCAGGCGCTCTATCGCCGGGGCGTCGAGAGCGCGGGCCTGGTCCGCCACGGCCGAGAGCCCGGTCAGCGCCCGGTCCAGGGCCAGCCTGAGCAACTCCTCCTTGCCGGTCACATGGTGATAGATCGCCGACTTCGCGATACCCAGCCGGGCCGAGAGGTCTCTCATGCTCGTGCCGTCGTAGCCGCGTTCGTTGAAGATCTCGACGGCCGCCGCGAGCACGGACTCCAGGTCATGACCGGGGCGGCCGCGCCGCGGTGCGTCCGCCGGGCGATCCGTACGCGGTAGTGACGGCGAGATCACGATGCCCCTCCCCGGACCACGCCCGGCCGCCTACTCAGCCGGTCCCGCAACCGGCTGGGCCAGCTGGTGGCTGCGCCCGCGGAATTCGGCGATCACGGCGCCGTCGCGGCGGACGGTGACGTCGTACAGCCCCGCCCGGCCGAAGCGGGTTCGCACGAGGGCCTCGCTGGTGAGAACGTCGCCGGCGTGCGCGGGGGCGACGAACACGATCTCGGCCGCCGCGGCGACCGTCACCGGCCCGTAGCTGTTGCACGCGCAGGCAAAGGCCGTGTCCGCCAGCGTGAAGATCAGGCCACCGTGGGCCACCGCGTGCCCGTTCAGCATGTCGGGACGGACGGTCATGCGGGTCACGGCCCGCCCTTCAGCGTGGTCGACCAGCTCGATGCCCAGGCCGTGCGACGCCTCGTCCCTCGCCATCATCGCCTCGACGCTGGGCACTTGCGGCACCGCGATCGCCTCCCGAATTAGCTACCGGACGTCCGGTAACGATATCTGGCCGGGTCGCACGCCGGGGGCGGCGGAGGGGTGGCGCTGCCGCGGGACGCCACGTCAGCGCCCCCGGAAGACGGGACGCTGCTTGCTGAGAAAGGCCGCGACGGCGTCGCGGTGGTCCTCGGTCAGGCCGAGCCGCTGCTGGTCCTCCTGCTCGCCGGCGAGGACGTCCGCCAGCGGACGCCCCCACGCCCGGGCGAGGGCCTGCTTGGCGACGGCGTAGGCCAGCGTGGGCCCGGAAGCCAGGCGCCCGGCGACCGTGGCGGCCTCGGCGGCCAGCTCCGCCGCGGGGACGAGGCGCCCCACCAGGCCCCAGCTCAGGGCGTCCGCGGCGCTGAACGGCTCGTTGAGCAGGATGAGCTCGCTGGCCCGGGCACTGCCGGCTGCCCGGGCCAGGGTCAGCGATAGCCCGGAATCGGGCGCCAGGCCGATGCCGGTGAAGGCGGCGGAGAATTTGGCGATGTCGGAACATAGGCGCAGGTCACAGGCGAGTGCCAGGGACATCCCGGCGCCCGCGCAGGTGCCGTTGATCGCCGCCACCACGGGCTTGGGCGCAGACGCGAGCGCGGTGATAATCGGGGTGTAGTGCTCAGCGAGAGTGCCGAAGGCGGTGGCCGGATCCTCGCCCAGCGCGGCCGCATGCTCGGTGAGATCCTGCCCGGCGCAGAACACGCGCCCGGTGCCGGTCAGGACGATCGCCCGCACGCTGTCGTCATCCGCGAGCCGGAGAAGAGCATCCAGCAGGGCCTGCTTAGCGGCCGCCGTGAGCGCCGGGGTGCCCATCGTGATCGTGGCGACCGCACCAGCATGGGTGACGGAGACCGGCACGGTGTCATCGGCCGGGGGGTGGGGGTGGCCAGGGCCCATGCCCGTAGAATAACATACTGAATGTTCGGTCGGTAATTCCGAGGGAGGGCCCCGCATGCCGGTGCTGCGCAGCTACGTGAGCGGACAGTGGACCGCACCCGCGGACGGGCGGCCGGTCCTCGACGCGGTGACCGGGGACGAAGTCGCGCGTATTTCCTCGGCAGGCATCGACATGGGCGCCGCGCTGGATCACGGCCGCCAGGTAGGCGGCCCGGCCCTGCGTGCGCTGACCTTCCACGAGCGGGCGGCCCTGGCCAAGGCGGCCGGGTCGATGCTCCGCGAGCACCGCGAGGAGCTGTACGCGCTCTCCGCCCGGACCGGCGCGACACTCGGTGACTCGAAGTTCGACATCGACGGCGGCATCGGCGTGCTGCTCGGCTACGCGAGCAAGGCCCGGCGGGAACTGCCCAACGACACCGTCTACCCCGAAGGGGCGGTTGAGCCGCTCGGCCGGGGCGGCCAGTTCGTCGGCCAGCACATCCTCACTCCTCTCCACGGCGTGGCCGTGCAGATCAATGCCTTCAACTTCCCGGTGTGGGGGCCGCTGGAGAAGCTGGCCCCGGCGCTCATCGCAGGTGTCCCGACCCTGATCAAGCCCGCGTCGCAGACCGCCTACCTGACCGCGCGCCTGGTCGAGCTGATCATCGGGTCCGGGATCCTGCCCGAAGGTGCCTTGCAGCTCGTCTGCGGCAGCGCGGGTGACCTGCTGGACCACCTCGGCGAGCAGGACCTGCTGGGCTTCACCGGGTCCGCCTCGACCGCACGGCGACTGCGGGCGCATCCGAACGTGGCCGCCCGCTCGGTGCGTTTCAACGCCGAGGCGGACTCGCTCAACTGCTCGCTCCTCGGCCCGGACGCCACACCAGGCACCCCCGAGTTCGACCTGTACGTCAGGCAGCTCGTCACCGAGATGACGGTGAAGGCCGGGCAGAAATGCACGGCGATCCGCCGGGCCTTCGTGCCCGCCTCGCAGCTGGACGCGGTCATCGATGCGGCGCGGGCCCGGCTGGAAAAGATCGTTATTGGAAATCCTGCCGATGAAGCGGTGCGGATGGGCGCGCTGGCCAGCCTGGAGCAGCGCGAAGAGGTCCGCCGGTCCCTGAAGGCGCTCGAGTCGGCGGGGCAGCTGGTCTTCGGTGACCCGGAGCATGTCCAGGTCACGGGCGCGGACGCGGACCAGGGAGCGTTCATCTCGCCGCTGCTGGTGCGCTGCGACGACGCCACCCGGGCCGAGCCGCACGAGATCGAGGCCTTCGGGCCGGTGAGCACCGTCATGGGCTACACCGGCACCGATGAGGTGATCGGGCTGGCCGCCCGCGGCCGCGGCAGCCTGGCCGGATCCGTCGTCACCGGCGACGCCGGCTTCGCGCGCGACGTGGTCCTCGGCCTCGCACCGTGGCACGGCCGGCTGCTCGTGCTCGACCAGGACGACGCCGAGGAATCGACCGGTCATGGCTCACCGCTGCCCATGCTCGTCCACGGCGGCCCGGGCCGGGCCGGCGGCGGCGAGGAGATGGGCGGCGTCCGGGGCGTGCTGCACCACATGCAGCGCACCGCGGTGCAGGCCAGCCCGCGCATGCTCGGCGCCGTGACCGGGCGCTGGGTCAAGGGCGCTCCGCGCGGCGCTGAGGGCGCTCACCCGTTCACCAAGTCGCTGGCCGAACTGCGGACCGGAGACACGGTCACCGGCGGCCCGCGGGTCGTGACGCTGGAGGACGTCGAGCATTTCGCCGAGTTCACCGGGGACACGTTCTACGCGCACATGGACGAGCAGGCCGCGGCGGCCAACCCGTTCTTCGACGGCCGCGTCGCCCACGGCTACCTGGTGCTGTCCTTCGCCGCCGGACTGTTCGTCCAGCCGGACCCGGGCCCGGTGCTCGCGAATTACGGCCTGGACAACCTGCGCTTCCTCACCCCGGTCTACCCTGGCGACGAGCTGACCGTGACGCTGACCTGCAAGCAGATCAGCCCCCGCGACGGCGACTTCGGTGAGGTGCGCTGGGATGCCGAGGTCACCAGGCAGGATGGCTCGGTGGCGGCGACCTACGACGTGCTCACCATGGTCGCGAAGGAGTGGGACCGGTGACCGCCGTCGCCAACGGCCGGGCGGCCGGACTCGAAGCCCACTTCGACGAGACGATCGAGCGTGACCGCCGGATCGAGCCCCGGGACTGGATGCCCGACCACTACCGGGCGACGATGATCCGCCAGATCGCCCAGCACGCGCACTCGGAGATCATCGGCATGCAGCCCGAGGGCAACTGGATCACGCGTGCCCCGTCGCTTCGCCGCAAGGCGGTCCTGATCGCCAAGGTGCAGGACGAGGCCGGCCACGGCATGTACCTCTACTCGGCCGCCGAGACCCTCGGCGCCGACCGGGCCGACCTCACCGCCAGGCTGGTCAGCGGGCGGCAGAAGTACTCTTCCATCTTCAACTATCCGACGCTCACGTATGCGGACGTCGGGGTGATCGGGTGGCTGGTCGACGGGGCCGCCATCTGCAATCAGGTGCCGCTGTGCCGCTCCTCCTACGGGCCCTACGCCCGCGCGATGGTGCGCATCTGCAAGGAGGAGTCCTTCCACCAGCGGCAGGGATATGAGCTGCTGATGACGATGATGCGCGGCTCCGCAGCGCAGCGCGCGATGGTCCAGGACGCGACCAACCGGTTCTGGTGGCCCTCGCTGATGATGTTCGGGCCACCCGACGAGCAGTCGCCGAACACGGCCCAGTCGATGGCCTGGGGCATCAAGCGGCACACCAACGACGAGCTGCGGCAGCGTTTCGTGGACATGACCGTGCCGCAGGCCGGGAAACTCGGCGTCACCCTGCCCGACCCGGACCTGGGCTGGAACAGCGAACGCGGCCACTACGACTTCGGGGCCGTGGACTGGGCCGAGTTCACCGCGGTGGTCAAGGGCAACGGCCCGTGCAACGCGCAGCGGGTGGCGCAGCGCAAGGCCGCGCACGACGACGGAGCGTGGGTGCGCGAGGCCGCGGCTGCCCACGCGGCCAAGCAGGCCGCCGAGGATAAGGACACCACCTGATGGACGACGCGCCGGTGCGCTCGGAGTGGCCGCTGTATGAGGTGTTCCTGCGCGGCAAGCGGGGCCTCAACCACGTGCACGTGGGCTCGCTGCACGCGGCCGACCCGCAGATGGCGCTGCACCACGCGCGGGACCTGTACACGCGCCGCAACGAGGGCGTCAGCATCTGGGTCGTCGCGGCGGCCGACATCACCGCCTCGAGCCCGGACGAGAAGGACCCGTTCTTCGCGCCGTCGGGCGACAAGGTCTACCGGCATCCCACGTTCTACGACATCCCCGACGACGTCCCGCACATGTAGGGCGGACCCGACACCGATGACGGACGACGAATTCACCGCTTACCAGGCCCTCGCCGACGAGACCGGCGATCACCGCTGGGCCTTCGGCACCGGCTTCACCGACCCGCTGGAAGGCATCGACACGTCGGTGCCGGACGGTGTCAGCGCGGCCGCGCTGGCCACGTACTGCCTGATGCTCGGCGACGACGCGCTGATCTACTCCCACCGGCTGCAGCAGTGGATGACCCGGCTGCCGGAACTGGAGGAGGAGACGGCGGTGGCCAATATCGCCCTGGACCTGCTGGGCCAGGCGCGCATGCTGCTGGCCCGCGCGGGCCGGGCTGAGGGCCAGGGCCGCGGCGAGGATCAGCTCGCCTTCTTCCGGCCGGAACACGAATTCCGCAACGTGCGCCTCGCCGAGCACCCGGACGCCGACTTCGCGCAGCTGGCCGGCCGGCTGCTGATCTTCTCCACCTGGAGGCTGGCCCTCTTCGGCCAGCTGAGCGGCTCCGCGGACCCGGTGCTCGCCGCTATCGCGGCGAAGGGCGCCAAGGAACTCGCCTACCACCGGGACTATGCCGCGCAGTGGGTGATCCGGCTGGGCGACGGCACCGACCTGTCCCACACCAGAATGCAGGCCGCACTGGGCACCCTGTGGCCATTCGTGGAGGAACTGTTCCGCACCGACACCGTCGTCGGCGACCTGCCCGGGGTCGCGGCCGACCCGGCCCGGCTCCGGGCTGGGTTCGACAGCGTTCTCGCCGCCGTGCTGGCCGCCGCCACCCTGGACCGCCCGGACACTGCGCCCATGGCACAGGTCGCCGGTAAATCCGGGCGCGACGGGGTGCACACCGAGGCCTTCGGGTACGTGCTGGCCGAACTGCAGAGCGTGGCCCGCGCCGATCCGGGCGCGACGTGGTGACCGGGGTGACCGGGCTGGCGGCGGCCCGCGAGATCGCCGCGACCGTCGCCGATCCGGAACTGCCCATGCTCACCCTGGCGGACCTCGGCATCCTGCGTGACGTCGCCGCCGAGCACGGTCACATCGTGGTGACCATCACCCCGACGTACTCCGGCTGCCCGGCCCTGCGGGAGATCGCCCGCGACCTGGAGCACCGGCTCACCCAGGCCGGCTTCGCCGGCGCCACCGTCCGCACCCAGATCGCCCCGGCCTGGAGCAGCGACTGGATCACCCCGGAGGGACGCCGGAAGCTGCAGGCGGCCGGTATCGCGCCGCCCCGCCCGGCGGGCCCGGACCCGGCGCCCCGCGGCCCGGTCCCGCTGAACCTCACCACGGCGCCCCGTGACCGGGTGCCGTGCCCCCAGTGCGGTTCGCCCGACACCGTGCAGACGGCGGCGTTCGGTGCGACTGCGTGCAAGGCGCTGATGCGCTGCCACGCCTGCCGCGAACCGTTTGAATACGTGAAGGAATTCTGATGGCCCGCCCGCAGGCCGCATCGCGGACCGACTTTCACCCGCTCACCGTGCTCCGCGTGGACCCGCTGACCGGCGATTCCGCCGCGCTGACCTTCGGCGTGCCGCCCGGCGTGGCGGACCGGTTCAGGTTCGCTCCGGGGCAGTCCCTCACCGTCCGCCGGGGCGCGCAGCGGCGTTCCTACTCCATCTGCGCGCCCCAGGGTCAGGCGCCCCGGATCGGCGTGCGGGAAGTGGCCGGGGGCGCGGTGTCCAGCTGGCTGGTCCACGAGGTGCGGCCCGGTGACGTCGTCGACGTCCAGGCGCCGTCCGGGACGTTCACGCCGGACCTGTCCCGCCCTGGGCATCACGTGCTGATCGCCGCGGGCAGCGGTATCACGCCCGTGCTGTCCATCGCTGGATCCGTGCTCGCCGCGCACCCCGGCTCGGCGGTCACGCTGATCTACGGGAACCGGCGCAGCGACTCGGTGATGTTCACCGAAGAGCTCGCCGACCTCAAGGACGCCTACCCGGCGCGGGTGTGCCTGGTCCACGTGCTGAGCCGCGAGCCGCAGGAAGTGGAGCTGTTCCATGGCCGGCTCGACCCGGGCAAGCTGCGCTCGCTGCTGCCGGCCACCGTCGCTGTCCCGGCCGTGGACCACTGGTGGCTGTGCGGTCCCCTCGGCATGGTCACCGGCGCGATCGAGGTCCTCACCGCACTCGGCGTCCCCCGTGACCGCATCCACCGTGAGCTGTTCTACGTCGAGGACGATCCCCCCGCCCAGGTCCGCCACGAGGAGATGCCCGCGGGTCCCGGCGCCGAGGTGACCGTCCTGATGGACGGCCGCAGCAGCACGGCGACCGTGCCCCCGGGCACCCCCATCCTCGACGCGGCCCAGCGGATCCGTCCCGACCTGCCGTTCGCCTGCAAGGGCGGCGTGTGCGGCACCTGCCGCGCGCTGGTCGTCGATGGCCAGGTCACCATGCGCCGCAACTACGCGCTGGAACAGGACGAGGTTGACGCGGGCTACGCGCTCACCTGCCAGGCGCTCCCCGCGTCCGACAAGATAACCGTTGACTACGACGCCTAGCCCGAGGAGCCTCCGATGCAGGATCTCGCGCCGCGGCCGGAAGACCTCGACCCGATCGAGCGGGCGTCCGCTGATGAATTGCAGGCCCTGCAGCTCGAGCGGCTCCAGTGGTCGCTCCGCCACGCCTATACCAGCGTGCCGCACTACCGCGCCGCCTTTGACGCGGCCGGCGTGCACCCGGACGACTGCAAGGACCTGGCTGACCTGGCCTGGTACCCGCTCACCAGCAAGGCTGACCTGCGCGAGAACTACCCGTTCGGCATGTTCGCGGTGCCGCGTGACCAGGTGGTCAGGATCCATGCCTCGTCGGGCACCACCGGCCGCGCCACCGTGGTCGGGTACACCCGCGACGATATCGACGTGTGGGCCAGCGTGATGGCCCGCTCGATCCGGGCGGCCGGCGGGCGCCCCGGCCACCTGCTGCACAACGCCTACGGCTACGGGCTGTTCACTGGCGGGCTCGGGGCGCACTACGGCGCGGAGAAGCTCGGCTGCACGGTGGTGCCGGTGTCCGGCGGGATGACCGAGCGGCAGGTCACCCTGATCCGGGACTTCCGGCCGGACATCATCATGGTCACCCCGTCCTACATGCTCGCGATCGTCGACGAGATGCAGCGCCAGGGCCTCGACCCCGCGGAGTCCTCGCTGCGGTTCGGCATCTTCGGCGCCGAGCCGTGGACGAACGAGATGCGCCGCGAGATGGAGATCCGGCTCGGCATCGACGCCACGGACATCTACGGCCTGTCCGAGGTGATGGGCCCGGGCGTCGCGCAAGAGTGCGTCGAGACCAAGGACGGCCTGCACATCTGGGAAGACCACTTCTACCCCGAGGTGATCGACCCGCTCACCGGGGAGACGCTGCCCGACGGAGAGGAGGGAGAGCTCGTCTTCACGTCGCTGACCAAGCAGGCCATGCCGGTCGTCCGCTACCGCACCCGTGACCTCACCCGCCTGATGCCCGGCACCGCGCGCCCCATGCGGCGCATGCAGAAGGTCACCGGCCGTACCGACGACATGATCATCCTGCGCGGGGTCAACCTGTTCCCGACCCAGGTCGAGGAGCTCATCATGCGCATCCCCGTGCTGTCGCCGCACTTCCAGCTGCACCTGACCCGGGACGGCCGGATGGACCAGCTTGCCGTCCACGTCGAGCGCCGCCCCGGCATCACCGGCAGCGACACGGCGCAAGCCGGCGCCCAGCTGACGACGATGATCAAGAACACCATCGGCGTCACCGTCTCCGTCAGCGTCCTGGAGCCGGATTCCATCGAGAGATCCATGGGCAAAATGCGCCGCATCGTCGACCACCGGCCCCGCTGACGGAAACCCAGGCCCCTCCTGCCGTCAGCCGCCGGTGCCCGCGACGACGCGCGGCAGGGCGGTGTTCATGGCCCGGAACCGGGGCAGCGTGCCAGGCCGCGGTTGTGCCGCGTATTGCGCAGGTCATCGAAGATCAGCACCGTCTGGGTGGACAGCACCTCGGGCATGTTCTGGAAGGAGTTCAGGACCAGGTCCCGCAGCGCCGCGATGTCCCGGGTCCGGACCAGCAGCACGATGTCGCTGTCCCCGGAGACCAGCGCCGCGTGCTCAACCTCCGCGATGGTCATCAGCCTGGTCCGCAGCTGTTTCCAGGCGGGCTGGGCGATCTTCAGGTGGATGTAGGCCGACAGGCCGTACCCGTAGCGCTGCGGATCGATCTGGGCCGTGTACCCGGTGATCACCCCCGCCTCCTCGAGCCGCTGCACCCGCGTGTAGGCCCCGGCGCGGGAAATATGCAGCCTGGCCGCCAGCGCCCGCATGGAGATGCGGCCGTCCTCGCACAGTTCCGCCACGATGGCTCGGTCGACGTCGTCGAGGACCGGAGCGGGCCCGGCCGGGTCCTCCTGGCCGGCGGAGCTGGATGTCATGACGCCAAGCTACGCTCTTCGCCGGCCATTCGTCTGCACTGTGCGTGAGTTACTGGACTCATGGCATCTGGTTTTCGTTGCGGGCGGACAGCCTGATCAGCCAGAGAAGAACAGGCGGTCCGGGGCCTCGACCAGGATGCGCTGCCGGTCGGCTTCGTCCGGTGCCCAGTCGGCCAGCAGGTTCAGCAGCTCGCCGGTGTCCCGCTGACCGTCGGGCAGGTGCGGCCAGTCCGAGCCCCAGATCAGCCGGTCGGCCCGGGTGGACACCAGCGCGCGGCCCAGCGGCCCGACGGAGCTGAGCGGCCTGGATTTGGCGATCCGGTACGGCCCGGACAGCTTGATCCAGCAGCTGCCCTGGCCCAGCACGCCGAGCAGCCGGCTGAAGTCGGCCGGGGTCAGCCCGTCCGCCTCCAGCATGTAACCCATGTGGTCGATGACGAAGGGGTCTTCCAGGCCGGCCAGGAACGGCAGCAGGTCACGCACGATCGTGCCGGGTGTGTAGAACTGGATGTGCCAGCCGCGCGGGGTGGCCCGCGCGGCCATCCGGCGCACGTAGCTGATGATGTCCGCGGTGGGCCATGATCGCCGGGCGAACAGGTCGAGCCGGATGGCCCGGACGCCGAGGTCGTGATAGCGGTCTAGTTCGGCGTCGCTGGTGTCCTCCTCGATCCGGATGACACCGCGGGCCCGCGGGCCGAGGCGGCGGAGCACCTCGGCCAGCAGGCGGTTGTCGGTCCCGTAGAAGGTGGGCTGGACCAGCACCATCCGCTCGATCCCGAGCACCCCGGCCATGCGCAGGTACTGCTCGAGCGTGCCGTCCGGGAACGTGTACAACGGGTCGGGGACGTGCGGGAAGCCCGGCTCGAACGCGTGAAAGTGGGTGTCGCAGGCGCCGGGCGGCATCGTGAAGCGCGGCCGGGTGTTCGTCTCGGCCGGCCGCATCGGCGTGGTCTGCAGGATCTGCGTCATCGGCCCGCTCCCCCGGCCGGCGCGGCCCCGGCATGGGCGCTGCGCCATTCGCGGAACTTCCCGGCGCGCGCGGCGGCGCCGGTGAACAGCAGCTCAGTGTCGGTCCCGGCCAGCTGGAGCGGGCACACGCCGAGGGCCGTCAGGTCCTCCAGGATGTCCAGGTCGGCGATGCCGCCGACCATCAGCAGCTTCCCGTGCCGCTGGCAGGCCTGCGCGGTCGTGGCCACCGCGTCCCGGACCCGCGGGTCGTCGTAGCGGCCCGGCACCCCCAGCTCCGCAGTCAGGTCGTTGGCCCCGATGGCCAGCATGTCCACGCCGTCGAGCTGCGCGATCGCGTCGGCGCTGGCCACACCCACCGGCGTCTCGATCAGGATCTGCACGATCGTCGCCCGGTCCAGCACCGGGTTGAGCGTGGCCGCGGGGGTCGGCCGCATGCCGAGCTGCGGCACCGTGGCGAGCTGCGAGCGCTGGCCGCGCGGGGCGAACCGGCACGCCTGGCTGACCGCCAGTGCCTGGCCGGCGGTGTCGATCCGCGGCGCGATGATGCCCTGCGCCCCGCCGTCGAGCAGCCGCCCGATCGCGCCGTACTCACGCTCCGGCAGGCGGACGAACGGCGTCAGGCCGAGATCGCCGGCCGTCGCGGACAGCTGGGCGGCGACATCGAGCGGCATGGTCGAGTGCTCGAGATCGATCATCACCGCGTGGTAGCCGGCCTCGTGCGCGATACGCACGACATCGGCGGTCCGGCTGCTGCGGATGCCGAGCATCAGCGTCAGCTCCCCGTCGCGCAGGCGGTCGAGGAACGGGTTCCGGCCGCCGGCCGCGGCCTGCGGATCCAGCATGACTTTTCCTCTCCCTAAAACGGTCCCGGTCAGTGCCGCTGGTCCCCGGGCGTTCGCGCGGGCTGTCTCCCGGCACCGAAGAAGGTGTCCATCAGGCCTGGGTGATTGGCGATCTTGTCCGCGGGGCCGGCCAGTGCGACCGTGCCCGCGCTCAGTACTGTCGCGTGCTGGGCCAGCGACAGCCCGACCCGGACGTTCTGCTCGACCATGAGCACGGTCACCCCGGTCTGCGTCATCGCGGTGATGCTGGCGGAGACGAGGGCCACCGTGCGCGGGTCGAGACCCAGGGTCGGCTCGTCGAGCAGGACGACCCGTGGTTCGAGCATCAGCGCGCGGGCGAACTCGACCATGCGGCGCTGGCCGCCAGACAGGGTGCCCGCGCTGACGCCGGGACGGTCGGCCAGCAGCGGGAACATCTCCGCGAGCCGCTCGTAGCGCGCCTCGATCTGCGCGCGGCGGCGGCGGATCACATACGCGCCCATGAGCACGTTCTGCCGGACGCTGAGCCGCGCGAACAGCCCGTGCCGTTGCGGGACGCAGGCCACGCCGGCGCGCAGGATGACCTCGGGCGGCTGCCCGGTCAGGTCGGCCCCGCCGATGAGGACGGACCCGCGGCTGGGCGGGAGGATCCCGGTCATCGTCTTCAGCACCGTGGACTTGCCTGCCCCGTTGGGGCCGACGATGCAGGTGATCTGGCCCTCCGCGACGTCCAGGTTGACACCGCGCAGGATGTCCAGCCCGCCGTACCCGGCCCACAGCCCGCTGATCTTGATCATGCCGTACGCTCCGCGGCGGCGAGCGCGACCTGGTCACCGAGGTAGGCGTTGACCACGGCACGGTCGCCGCTCACCTCGGCCACGGTCCCGCTCGCGATGATCTTCCCGTTGGCCATCACGTAGACGTGTTCGCAGAGGCTGGCCAGGAAGGCGAGGTCGTGCTCGACCAGCAGGATGGCGACGCCGCGGCGCTGCAGCGACCGGACCATGCCCGCCAGCCGATGGGCCAGCGCGGGGCTGATCCCGGCGGCGGGCTCGTCCAGCATGAGCAGGACCGGATCGAGCCACAGCACCTGGGCCAGCTCGATCAGCTTGCGCTGGCCGTAGCTGAGCTCGGCCGGGTTGCTGTCCGCGTAGCCGTCCAGCCCCAGCCCGCTCAGGACGTCGATCGCCCGGGCCCGCTCGTCGGCGGACACCCGGGGCCGCCAGAGCCGGCGGAAGGAGAACCGCGGCTGGGCGGCCGCGACGTTCTCGGCGACGGTCAGGCTCGGGAACAGCCGCGGGAGCTGGTAGGTCCGGGCCAGCCCGGCGTGCGCCCGGGCGGCGCGGCCCCGGTGGCCGAGGGGCCGGCCATCCAGGATGACCTGGCCGGACGACGCGCCGGCCGTGCCGTCGATGAGGTTGAACAGGGTGGTCTTGCCCGAGCCGTTGGGGCCGAGGAGCCCGGTGATGCGGGCGGCCGTCACGGTCAGGTTGACCCCGTCTACCGCGCGCAAGCCGCCGAATGTCTTCACCAGCCCGCGGGCCTGCAGCGCGTCCCCGGCGGCGGGGGCCCGGCGGTCCCGGGTCAGGGCCGCCGGGCCGGTACTGGCGCCGGGCGGTGCGGCGCGTGCTGCCTCCGTGGCGGCCGGCGGCGTTGCGGCGGGCGCGGGGGCGGGGGCCCGGCCGGCCCGGGCCCGCGCCCAGGCGCGGGCCACGGTGGGCAGCACGCCGCGCGGCAGGAACAGCACCACCGCGCCGAGCAGGCCGCCGAACAGCAGCAGCCGGATCGCCCCGGCGTCGGCGCCGCCCAGGCCGGTGCTGGTGAAGTTGGCCAGCGGCTCGAGGATGAAGGCGCCCAGCACCGGGCCCCACAGGGTGCCGCGCCCGCCCAGCAGGGCGGCCAGCACGATCAGCACGCTGGTCACGATGTCGAAAACGGCGGCCACGCTCAGGAACGACACGTAGTAGGCGTACAGGCCGCCGGCGATGCCGACGAACGTCCCGCCGAACACGAACGCGATCATCTTGTAGATGTCGGTCCGCACGCCCAGCCCGGCTGCCTTGTCCTCGTCGTCGCTGATCGCGAACAGGCCGAGGCCGAGCTTGCTCCGGCGCACCACGGCGGACACGGTGACGGTCAGGACCAGCAGGCCGAGCAGCGGGTAGTAGAACGGCCAGTTCTGATAGGACAGGCTCCACGTGGGGAGCGGCAGGGCCAGGCCCTGGCTGCCGCCGGTCAGCCCGGACCAGGTGGTCGCGACGATGCCGAGCAGTTGCAGCGCGGCGAACGTGACAATGACGAAGTACATGCCGCGGGTGCGCCGGGTGACCAGGCTCAGGGTGGCGGCGGCCATCGCACAGACCAGGCCGCCGGCCAGGCAGCCGGCGAAGGGCGAGAGGTGCGCCCGGACGGCCAGGATGCCGGTCGTGTACGCGCCGAGCCCGATGAAGACGCTGTTGCCGAGGGAGATGTAGCCGGCGTAGCCGCCCATGATGTTCCACCCGCTGGCCCCGATGGCCAGCAGGAACGTCATGATGAGCAGGTTCTGCAGGTACAGGTTGCCCGAGACGAGCGGGAAGACGGCCAGGATGACCACGGCCAGGGCGATGACCGCGCGCCGCGCGGCGGTGGTGGTCACGTGGCCGCGTCCGGCCGGGCCGACCGGGTGAACAGCCCCTGCGGCCGGATCAGCAGCACGACCAGGATGAGGAGCGTGGGCACCGCGGCCGACCAGCGCACCGAGATGTAGGTCGAGGTGACCGCTTCGGCCACGCCGAGCAGCAGCCCGGCCGCGAACGCGCCGGGGATGCTGCCCAGGCCGCCCAGGATGACCACGCTCAGCGTCAGCCCGATCCAGATGTCCTGGGAGTCCGGGGTGAACTGGTAGAGGAAGCTGAGTGCCGCACCGCCGAACGCGCTGGTGGCCGTGGCGATCGCGAAGATCCACGCTCCGACGCGGGCGGGCCGGACGCCGACGAGGCGGGCGCCTTCCGGGTTCTCGGACGCCGCCGTGATCGCGTGCCCCAGCCAGCTGCGCCGGACAAGGGCCTGCAGCGCGACCGTGACCCCCACCGCGAGCAGGCAGGCGTAGAACTGGGCCTGCGGCACGACCAGGGAGCCGAGCCGGAACGCCTGGTTGAAGTACGCCGGCGTGCTTGCGGTCGGGTTGGGGCCCCAGACCAGTGCGATGCAGGCCTCGGCGACCAGGGCGAGCGCGAACGTCGCGACGATGGTCAGGCCCGGGTCGATCCGCTGCACCCGCTCGATCACCAGCCGGTACAGCGCGACGCCGAGGATGGCCATGGGGATGGTCACGATGAACCCACCCAGCAGCGGGTCGATCCCGAATCGGGACCAGAGCCCGTAGCAGAGGTAGGCCGACAGGACCAGGAACGCGCCCTGCGCCATGTTGACGATCTTCATCACGCCAAAGGTCAGCGTCAGCCCGGTGGCCATCAGCGCGTAGACGCTGCCGGCCAGCACGCCGAAGATCAGCGTCTGGGTCAGCTCGGTCATCAGCTGGCCCAGGCCGGCTTGACAGTCACGATGTGGCTGGTGGTGGCGGCCGACTTGGGCGCGACGATCTGCAGCTTCCCTCCCTGCCACTGCGCGAGCAGCAGGCTGCCTTCCGGGTCACCGGCCGAGTTCCACTTCAGCGGCCCCACGATGGTGCTCACCGTGTGCGTGTGCAGCCACGCGGCCAGCGCCTTCTGGTCGATGCGCCCGACCGCCCGGACCGCCGCGGCCAGGACCTGGCCCGCCGTGTAGGAGTTGGCCGCGTCCTCGGTGGGCGGGCTGCCGAACTTCTTCGTGTACGCGGCCACGAACGCAGCGTTGCCCGGGTATTTCGCCTGCGGGCTCCACGCCTCCGCGGTGAACACACCCTCGGCGTTCGCCCGGCCGATCGCGCCCGGGTAGGCGGCGTCGGCCGGGGCGTTGGTCTGGAACAGCATCCTGGGACTGAACTTCAGCTTCTCCAGCGACCGGACAAACGCCGCGCCGTCGTCGGCGACCGCGCCCTGGATGACCAGCTGCGGCCGGGCGTGCGCGACCGAGGACGCGATGGCGTCGAAGTTCGTCGTACTCGGTTCGTAAGTCTGGTCATAGACGGTCTTGATGCCGAGGGCCCGGAGCCGGCTCTTGAACACCGCCACCGCCGGGCTGGCGCTCGGATCATCCTGGGTGACGTACGCGGCGGTGGCCGGGCGCTGGCTGGCCGGCAGCGACGCGATCCAGGCCACGAACCGGTCGGGCTCGGAGGTGGTCGTGCCGGGCTGGGCGAAGAACAGGTTGGTGAAGCCGCGGGTGAACAGGGTCGCGGCCCCGCCGGACGGCTCCACGTACAGCATTCCCTGCCGGGCGGCGATGGCCGAGGCCGGCGCGTTGAGGAGCGAGGAGAACGTGCCGAGCAGCAGGTTCACCTTGTCCTGGCTGATCAGCCGGGTGTAGTCGGTGGCGGTCTGGTTGGGGTCGAAGCCGTTGTCGAGCACGTCCAGCTTGAGCTGGTGACCGAGCAGCCCCCCCGCCGCGTTCAGCTGTGACGACCAGAGCTGGTAGCCCTCCAGCCCCGACTTGGATACGTCGGCGACCGGCCCGGTCATCGGCAGTGACATGCCGATCGTGATCGGGCCGGACGAGACCTTCCCGGCCGTCGATGCCGACGACGAGCAGGCCGTGGCCGCGAGCGCGGTGATGGAGGCGGCGGCGAGATACCGGATGGATCGCGGGTGACGTCTTCGTTCACTCATTGCGGCTCCCCATTAGTGTGCGGATAGCGCTCCCCGTCGAGCCCGGGGACGACGACGGCGGATGGATCGTTGGCCGTGGCGATGAGCTGGCTGCTGGCGTAGTCCGTGACGGCGCCGGACAGCAGCTGGCTGGGGTCTTCCATGACGACGCGCAATCTCGTGGTCAGCGCGAACCAGTCATCCGGACCGGCGATGGCGGGTTTCTCCGGCACGCTAGCCGAGCCCGGCTGGACGCGGGGGCGCCCGGCGGGACGTGCCTCGAAGCGGGGGTAGCCCTCGAACATCTGGCGGCCAAGGTCGGACGTCGCCCGCAGCGAGGCCCACAGCTGCCGGTATCCGGCTTCGAGCGAGGCGGCTTTCAGTGAGGCGGCACCGGGCAGGCCGGTGCCGTCGAAGGCCGGGAAGACCGGGGCGTGCGGCGCGATGAACAGGCGGCCGGCGGCCATCCTCCCGCGCGAGGCGGCGCGCACGATGCCGGCGACGCTGTTCGATTCCTCGGTGACGCCCGCGGTCGGCCGCCCGGCCCGCCCGGCGATGATGACCATCGCCCGCTCCCAGGCGATGTCCAGCTCGTCGAACCAGGTGATGAAGCGGTGCGCGATGTCCAGGCCCGTGAGGAAGAAGGTCGCGATCATGACCCGGTTGAAGGGCACCGGGAGGTCGGCGACCGGGCCGTCGAGGTAACCCCGCCGCACCGCGGCCATGGTCAGGGAGGAGGGGTCGTCCAGGGCCCGCTCCAGGCGGCGCTCGGTCAGCCGGCAGCTGTAATCGACCATGGCGGCGATGGCCCCCTCCCGGCCGGCGAACGCCCGCACGGCGATGCGGTCCCGCCACAGGTCCGCCGAACTGGCGGCCCGCGCCGCCTTGCACGCCTCGAGCAGGCGCCCGGCGTCACCCTGCCAGCAGCCGGCCGGATCGGCCTCGCGCATCCGGGCCAGGGTGGCCAGCGCCGGGCCGAGATGCGAGACCGCGGCCAGTTCCTTGAATCCCCGGGTGGACAGCCGGTAGGGCTCGATGGCCGGATCCGAGCCGCCTCCCGGGAACAGGGCGAGGTCGGTGCCGGTGGCCACCAGCAGCGGGTCGCGGGCGGTGGCCCGGACGACGGTCTCGGCGAGGTGCGCGCCGATGCTGCCGGGCCCGGCGGTATACGCCGTGAACAGCTCGACCAGCTCGGCACTCTCGAACGGGGGCATCAGCGGCTCAGCGGGGTGGGGAGGGACAGGGAATAGTGGACCGTCTCAGCGGCGAAGCACAGCTGCGGGGTCAGCGAGTTGGACACGACCAGCCCGATGCCACCCCCGGCCGGGTGGAGCACGGCGACATCCGTGCCGCCGCACGTCGGGAACTCGGCGACGACCCTCAGCGCCGCACCGTCCCAGGCGTAGATCTGCGAGTGGAGGACCGGGCGGGGGTCAGCCGGCGTGCCGAGGATGAAGTTGATCCGGATGACCAGGAGGTGGCCGCCCGCGCGCACGATCGCGAGCTCCCGCCCACCGAGGCCGTCGAGCATCTGGATGCGGGCGAACCGGTCACCGTCCCAGCGCATCACCGTGGTGGGGGCCGAGATGCAGGCGGCCACGAGGTAAGTGGTCCCGCCGTCATCGAACGTCGTGAACGCGCGGCCGCCCTCCGCAGCCAGCGCCTGGTGCGGCCGCAGCGCAGTACCGTCCCAGCGGTAGAGCACGCTTTCTCCGGCGTGGTCGGCGTGCGCGACGAAGAACTCGTCCCCGATCCAGAACGGGTGCCAGTTGTAGGCCCAGCGGGACGGGATCTGCTGCTGCGGCGCGAACGACGAGCCGTCCCACTCGTAGACGACCGAATCGCGGTTGCGATCTTCGTCCCCCGGCCGGACGACGCCCTGCGCCAGCCCGAGGAAATGCCGCTCGCCGATGTTCCAGTGCCTCCACTGCTTGGCCGCGAACGTGGCCACGGCCTGGAACAGCACGAACCGGTCCCGGTCCCAGGTGAAGATCTGTGACTCGGCCGCGAGCTCATACGGGCCGGAGCCGGTCCTGATGCTGGCCACGGCGAGAAACGAGCGGCCGCCGATGGTGAAGAACTCCGCGTCCTCGCCGCCCGGGGCGGGCAGCGTGGACCAGGGCTCGTAGCGCCCGCCCGCGGACTGGAGCAGCAGCAGGTCGGTGTCGCTGTCTCCGCCGTTCATCCCGGGCGGGCTGCCGGGCATGTCCCGGGCCAGCTGCGGGATGGCCAGCAGCTGCCGGCCCGCCACCGTGAACGCGGCCACGGCCCGGGCACCGGACGTCGGTATCCGCTGGACCTCGCTCAGAGCCGCTCGCATGGCACTCACTACAGCAACCCGACCATACCGGCCACAAGTAATCTGGAGTTACTATCGACGACACATGGCGTTAATGGATGTGACGCATGCTCGATGTCCGCAAGCTGCTGATGCTGCGAGCGGTGGCCGCCGAAGGCTCGATCGCGGCCGCCGGCCGGGCGCTGCGCTACACCCGGTCGGCCGTATCCCAGCAGCTGTCGACGCTGGAAACCGAGGCGGGCACGGCCCTGGTTGACCGGCGCGGCAACCGGATCACGCTGACCCCGGCCGGCCGGATCCTGCTGGAGCACACCGAGCGGATCCTGGTCGAGCTGCGCGCTGCGGAAGCGACGCTGGGCCGGGATGACCAGGCGGTCACCGGGCTGCTCCGGGTCGGCGTCCCGTTCCGGGAAGGGCCGCAGATCATGAGCCACGCGCTGATGGAGGTGCGGCGGCAGTTCCCGAAGCTCGAGATCCGGCTCATCGCGGCCACCGACGAGACCAGCGCCGACGCGCTGCTGCGCGACCAGTTCGACATGGCGATCGTCTCCCGGTTCGGCGCCCCGCAGCCCCGCCCGCGGTCCGGGCTGCGCGAGTGGGACCTCGGCCACGACGCCCTCCGGCTGTGCGTGCCGGCCGGGCACCGGCTGGCCGAGGCGGACCAGTGCACCATGCCCGACCTGCGCAGCGAAGCCTGGATAGTCTGCCCGGCCAGCACCCTGGGGCGCCTCGTCATGGCCATGTGTGTCTCCGCCGGCTTCCAGCCTGAGCTGGCCGCCTCGGTGGACGACATCGGCACCGCGGTCGGCCTGGTCGGGATCGGCTGGGGGGTCACTATCGCCCCGCAGCGGACCCCCGCCGGCACCGGCATGCCGGTGGCCCGGATTCCCATTGCCGGGGTCAGCACCGCGCGGCACAGCATCCTGATGGTTCGCGACGGCGAGCACCTGCTCCCCTGGATCGCGGCGGCCATCACCGCGGTCCGGGGCGTGAGCGCCCGCCGGTGGCGCTCACCCGCTCCGGACCAGGGCCCGAGCCGGGAAGCGGACAGCGACCAGCCGGCCTGACCGGCAACACCGCGATCGTCCTGATCGACTACGTGACCGGCTTCGCGAACCTTTTCCGCTCCCAGCCGGCCCAGGAGAACGTCAGCGGGGCGGTGGCCCTGGTCAAGACCGCGGTGGGCTACGGCGTTCCGCTGTCATCGACGCCACGGCCGGGGAGAACACCGCCATCCACCATGCCGCCGTCACCCGGCTCACCCGGCTCACCAGGAGATGAGGTGGCGTCACGCCGTGGCCGCCGGAAGGACTGCGATGGCGTCGATGGAGATGAGCAGGCCACGCGGCAGGTTGACGTTGGCAGGCGCGGACCGGGCCGGCGGGGGCTCGGGCATGTAGCGGGCGTACACCGCGTTGATCGCGGCGAAGTCGTTGACGTTCTGGTAAAAGATCGTGGTCTTGACCAGGGTCGCGAGGGACGCCCCGGCGGCAGCCAGGATCGCCTCGAGATTGCGCAGGGCTTGTTCCGCCTGCGCCTCGATGCCTTCCGCGACAGCACCGGTGGCCGGGTCGATGCCGGCCGTCCCCGAGCAGAACACGAATCCGCCGGCGATGATCGCCTGGCTGTAAGGACCAAGAGCGGCCGGAGCCGAGTCCGTGGACACTGCCTGTCGCATCATTGGCTCCCGCCGGTCGATGTCGCCTCGCGGGTGACCTTACCCGGCAGGCGAATCCGCGCCAGGTGACGACGCGCTCTACCGGACCCACATCTGGTCAAGCAGGGGCCCGTAGATGGGGGATTCCTGGTAGTTCCCGGTCCGGGCGGAGACGAATACGGTGGATCCTCGGCTGAGGATCGGGACCCATGGCGCCTGGTCGGTGACGATGCGATCCACCTGGGCCCACAGCCTTCGCGCGGCGGCCGGGTCGGTGAGCTGCACCGCCTGCGCCTGGCTGGCCAGCTGGTCGGCGTGCGGGTCGCAGAACCCGGCATAGTTGGACGTGTTGGAAGCGTTGTGGTCTTGGTAATACGAGCGGCAGCTCAGGACCGGGAGGAAGAATTCCGATGCGGTGGGGAAGTCGGCGCCCCAGGCGTTGAAACCCGCCTGAACCTTGCTGTGGAAGTTGCTGACCGCCGGGAAGAACCGGCGACCGGGCACTGTGCGCTGCTGGGCCCGGTATCCGAGGTCTTTGAGCACCTGGACGAAGTAGGAGCCCAGACCCCGGCTCGCGAAGTCCTTGAGGATCCACACGGTCACCGGCACGTTCGTGGTGTGGGAATCCTTGGCCAGGCGCCGGGCTTTGGCCATGTCCGGGCTGTGCCAGATCCCGTCTTTGGTGCCGGTGGTGTAGGGGCAGTAGCTGTGGTGGCCGGGGAAGTCGGCTGGGAGAATCTGGCAGGTCACCGCGGCCTCGCCCGGGGCGAGGTTTCTGAGCTGGAGGATCCGGCCACGGTCGATGGCGTAGCTGACGGCTTGACGGGCCTTGAGGCTGGTAAACGGCGGCTGTCGGGTGTTGAGGTGCAAGTATTCAGTCCCCAACTTCAGGGTGGTGTGCACGCGGGCCGGGTAGCGGGTCGCGAGAGACTGACCGTTGTTGGTGTAGACGGCGGTCAGGTCGGCCCGGCCGGCGATAACCGCCGATTCCTGTTTGGCTGGACCGACCACTCGGTCGTAGCGGATGACATTCGGGTAACCGGCCGGCTGGGCGGCGTATGACCACTGGCGGAAGTATGGGTTGCGGACCAGGGTCACCGACGCGTTAGGTCGGTATTGCGAGATCTTGTAGGGGCCGGTGCCGGGTAGGAACGGTGCCCCGTAGATGGCTTGGTCCGGGGCGCCGGGCGGGGCCGGCACGGCGAGGAGCAGCGCGAGTTTGTAGAGGAAGTCGGGGTCGGCGTTACCCAGGTGAAAGGTGACCGTGCCCGCCGAGTCGTCGGTGATGATCCCGGCGGACAGGTCACAGCGCCGCGGCTGCTGCTGGCACGTTTGCCCGCCGAGGATGCCTTCGTAGTAGGGCGGATACGCGCCAAAGTGGAGCTGGCGCTGGATGCCGCGGCGGAAGTCGGACGCCCGGACGGGCGTGCCGTTCGAGTAACGGATTCCCGGGCGGAGCGTGAACGTGTAGGTAGTGCCGCCGCCCGCCGGGCGCGGCAGTGTCCAGGCCAGGTCGGGGACCAGCGTGAGCCCGGCCGCGCCACCTGATCGGCGCAGGGCGACCAGGCCGTCGTAGACGGTGGCGAGTGCCGCAATCCCTTCAGGATCGTACGCTAGCACCGGGTCACGGTCAGGCAGGTCCTGGCTCACGACGGTCAGGGTGCCGCCGCGGTGGCTGGCCGCCGCGAAGGCCCGCGCCGCGACCCACACGCCGGAGGGGGTGGCGGCCAGGCCTCGTGGCGAGCTGCCGACGAAGACGTTCCTGGTGACCTCGCCGGTTCGCGGGTCGATGCGGTCGAGGGTGGCGTCGAACTCGTCGCTGACCCATAGGGCGTTCTTGGCCGCGACGATGGCGCCCGGCCCGTCACCGACGCCGACGATGTCGGAGACTGTGCCCGTGGCCGGGTTGATCTTCATGACGGTCTGGTCCAGCGAGTTGGTGACCCAGACCGCTGCCGGGGTGACCGCGATGCCCGCCGGGCCGGAACCGACTGGCAGCGGGCCGCCCGGCTGGCCGGTGACCGGGTCGATCCGGGTAACGGTGCCGTCCTCACCATTGGCGACCCAGACAGCGTCTGGTCCGACCGCGATGCCGTCTGGATGCCCGCCGACCTGGACCGTTCTGGTCACCTTGCCGGTCAAGGGATTTATCCGGTTCACGGTGTCGTCGCCGCTGTTGGTCACCCAGACGCCGCTTGGCCCGCTGGCGATGGCGACGGGGACGTTGCCGACCGGGGTCGTCTGCACCACGGTGTTGGACGCCGCGTTGATCTGGGACACGGTTCCGTCACCGCTGTTGGTGACCCACACGTTCTCACCGGTGATGGCCACCGCGCTCGGCGCGGAGCCGACCGGGACCTGCTCGATCACGGCATGAGTCGCCGAATTGATCCGGGACACCGTGCCTTCGGTGCCGTTCACGACCCACACCGAGCCGTCGCCGTAAACCAGGCCAGCCGGGCTGCCCACGCTCACCGCGGCACCGACCCGCCCACCGCTGGCGTCGATCATGCCCACCGAATTGCCCGGCAGGCCCGCTGACCCGCCGGTCCGCATCCGGGCCACCGCGACTATGCCCGCGGCCAGCAGGACCGCGAGCGCCAGGCCGGCGACCAGCAGCTGGCGGGCGCGCCGCTGCGCCCAGCCCGGCACGGGGCGGCCCGGGGCCGGCGCCAGGCCAGGCCGGGGCGGAGCCGGGGAAGGGGCCGGGGGGCCGGGGGCGGCGGGGTGGACTCCGGCCGCTGTCTCGCGGTGCCCGGTCCAGTCGAGCGCGGGGTCGTGGGCGAGAACGGCGCCGTGCAGGTGGCGCAGCGGTTCCCCAGGGTCGATGCCGAGCTCGGCGGCGAGCAGGCCGCGGACCCGCCGGTAGGCGGCGAGGGCCTCCGCCTGCCGGCCGCAGCGATACAGCGCCAGCATGAGCTGGCCATGCAGCCGCTCCCGCAGGGGATATTCGGCCGCCAGCTGCTCCAGCTCGCCGGTGATCGCGTCGTGCCGGCCAAGCGCCAGGTCCGCATCGATCCGGGCCTCGATCGCAGCCAGCCGCAGCTCCTCCAGGTGCGCGGCCTCGGGCCGGGTGAACGCATAGTCGGCCAGGTCGGCCAGCACGCCGCTGCGCCACAGCTCCAGCACCGTGCGCAGCGTCGTGGCGGCTTCCGCGTACCGGCCCGCTTCCAGCGCCGCCCGCCCGGCCGTGAACCCGTCCTGGAACCGGGCCGCATCCAGCTGCTCACGGCCCACCCGCAGCAGGTAACCGCGGCCCCGGGTGACCAGGATGTCCCCCCCGGCGCCCCGGGCCCGGTCCGGATCCAGCGCCCGGCGCAGGTGAAACACGTAGGTCTGCACGGTCGTGACCCATCCCTCGGGTGGGTCCCCGCCCCAGATGTCCTCCGCCAGCCGGTCCATCGAGACGACCCGGTTGGCCTCCAGCAGCAGCGACGCCAGCACCGCCCGCTGCCGCGGACCGCCCAGCGCCACTACGCACCCCGACCGCGAGACCTCCAGCGGCCCCAGAATGCCGAACTCCGCGGACCCCGCCCCAGCGGCCACCACATCAGCAGCCATCGCCCACCCCGCCCGGTTATTTCCCCAGCCGCCCGGGCCAGCGGCTCCTGACCATTGGACCACCAGGCCCGCCGGGAGTCCACCACGATTCCAAGCCGCGGTTCCAAGCCGATCCCAAGGCCATTCCACTCACCGCACGGTCCTGTTGCAGGGACACAACCCATCACCGGCCACGGCCAGCCGCACCAGGCAACGACCACGCCAGGCTGGTCCGGCCCGCTGGCACCTGTGCCAGCTCGTACCCCTGACCTGCCACCGCCCACGGGAGGGCATCATGAATCACCTCCGCCGTATCCTCGCCGCCGCAGCCACGCTGGCCGGTGCCGTGCTGGCCCTGGCCATCACCCCCGCCGCCTTCGCGATGCAGGTCCCGCCACCCGGCGAAGGCAGCGGCATCGCACCCCCACCCCCGCCCGTGGTCATCACCGGCGGCGGCATGCCCGGCTGGCAGATCGCCCTGATCGCGCTGGCGGCCGCCCTGGCCGCCGCCGCCGTCACCCTCCTGCTCGACCACGCCCGGGCCACCCGCAAAATCCACGCCCCCACCACCTGAACCCGCCCACAGGCCGGGCCGCCCGCCCGGCACAACCGGCCGCGCGGCCCGGTCCGGCACCCTGCCCGGGGCGGGACCGGGCCGCTGGGGGCGCGGCGGCGGCGGACCAGGTCACGCCCCGCCGGGCGGAGGCTTCCACGCCATACCAGGCAACGTCAGCAACGGCCTTCCCCACCGCGAACCCAAGCACTACCCCGGCCGGCAATGGCCGCAGCAGCCACCCGGCACCGACCAGGCAGCTGGGGCGGACCAGGAAGCCGTCCAGGGCTTCAGCGGCCGCGCATGATGCCAGGTGCTCGGTTACCGCGTGCCACGTCCCCGCGGCCAGCCTGCGCCACCCAACCAGGTGGGCCGTGGCCTGGCAGGCCGCGCTGGCCGTCTTCATCCCGATACACCCGTAAAACCCGATGGCCTCGCCCAGGGTGGCCAGCCCGGCGGCGGCCAGCAGTGACCCGGCGGCCAGGTACCCAGCGGCGAATCCGGCGGCCGCCGCGATGGTGCCGCACAACTCGGCGAGCCCGAACCGCGACCGCCACGCCGGCCACCACCCGGCCCTGGTCCGGGTCTTGCCCTGGCCAGCAGCCCGCTGGGGTACCGCATCCGCCGGCCCATCCCCGGCCGGTGACGCCGCCGGAGGGGCTGTCGCCCCGGCCGCCGGCGCCGCAGCCATGACCCCGCCCATCGCTGCCCTGCGCACGCTCATGCTGGTTCCCCCCCGGGCATCCACGGCGTTCCCCCCGACGAGGGGAGTGCCCGGTTGTGAAGAGGGGGCCAGAGCGGGCCTGATACACGATGAAGGCGAGAGTGCCCGGACCTGGCGCAGAAGGCCGGCTCAGCGCCTGTCTACGGACGCCACCAAGTCACCCGGCCCGGGCCATATGCGCCTCGATGGCCGCGCCGACCAGGCCGGGATGCGTGATCGGTGCCATGTGGCCGGCCCCGTCCACCTCGACCGTCGTCACGTCGGCCAACGTGCTGATGAGCAACCTCGCGACCTCGCGGGCGGGCCCCGGAGACTGGCTGCCCATCAGGTAGAGGGTGGGGATCCTGAGCGACGAGTACGCCGAGAGCGGGGTCGTGTCGCTGAGCAAGGCGGACCACTCACTGCGCACGCCGGGCATCGCCCGGGCCACCGCGGCCCGCCGGGGCGGGGGCATGGCCGCCCAGGCACCCGGGCCCATCCAGTAGTCGGTGAACCGCTCCCCCGCCCGGTCCAGCTCCCCGCACGCCGCGGCGGCGCTGGTGTCATCGCGCAGCCGGCTGATCTCCCTCGCCGCCTGCTGGCCCGGATCCTCGGCCAGCAGCAGCCCGAACAGCACCGGTTCGATGAGCACCAGGGACCGGACGCGATCGGGGCGGGCCAGGGCGGCGTGTGCGGCGACGGCGCCGCCGTAGGAATGCCCGACCAGATGAAACGACTCGCCCGCAGCCGCGAAAACGGGCTCCAGCCCGGCCACCTCATCGGCGAGGGACAGGCTTGCCCCACCCCGCCAGGGCGGACTGCCCCCTGCGCCGTAGAGATCCGGGGCGGACACCCGATAACGGCCGGCCAGCCTGGTCTCGAGCGGCCGCCATTGGCGACCCGAACTGGCGCTGGCGTGCAGGCACACGACGCTGGGGCAGTCGTGCGGGCCCACGCCGTTGCCGTAAGACGCCTGCACCTGCGCGTGGTCGAGGCTCCCAGTCACCGGAGCCATGTCCGCCGCAGTGATAATCATGCGGCCCCCTTCGAGATTCGCTGTCCTGCGGGCCATGCATCAGGAAATTTAGGACCCCGCATCGTTCGCGGAGCGTTCGCAGTGATGAGCACCACGATCCATACACGGTCGAAGCCCGCGACGTCACCTCCGGGGCTGTTACCGAGCACGGCCGCCAGGGGCCAGTTCAGGGCGGGGCGTCACGGCTGACGGTCGTGACCCACGCGGCGATCTCCGCGCGGCGGCCGGCCCCCAGTTTCGTGAGGATGTGCGTGATGTGGGCTGAGATCGTCTTCGGGGCCAGCACCAGTTGCTCCGCGATCTGCCGGTTGGTCAGGCCGGTCGCCACCAGCTGGGCGACCTCGTATTCACGTTCGCTGAGCGGATGCCACGGCTCGGCCTGGTGCCCGGGCTCGAACGAGCGGCTGAGCCGCTCAGCGTCATCGGCGAGAGTGCGGGCCCCGGCCGGCGCGGCGATGGTGCGGGCCTCCTCCAGGAGCATGGCCGCTTCGCCACGGCGCCGGGCCCGGGCGGCGGCCGCCGCCAGGTCGAGCAGAGCCCAGGTGCCCTCCCAGAACCGGCGCCGCGCCCGCCATGAGTCCCGCGCCAGCTCCAGCGCCTGGCGCGCCGCGGGAATGTCACCGCGGGCGAGCCGGATCAGGCCCTGGCCGTGGCCGATGGCGGGCAGCGTCCCCGGGATGGCCCGCGCCTCCAGCACGGCGCCGACCCGGGCGGACCACTCCTCAGCAGCCTCGACGGCCCCGCGGGCCAGGTGCGCCCGTACGCCGGTGAGCAGGTACGGGAACAGGGACGCGGCGTCCATGACCTCGGCCGAGGCCTGATACCCGCGCTCGCACAGGGCGATCGCCGTGCCGTGGTCGCCGCGGCACCGCGCGGCCTCGGCCAGCCCCCACAACGGCGGCGACAGCCGCTGCAGCTCGGCCATGCTCTCCCCCGCGGTGAGCGCCTCCCGGAGCAGGCCGCCGGCGGCGCCCCAGTCACCGCGGCCCATCGCCAGGTAGCCGAGAACGTACTGCGCGGTGATCCGGGTGGTGATGCCCCCGCGCCCATCGGCCAGGGCTCCCTCCGCCGTCCGCGCGGCCGCATCCCACTGGCCAGTCGCCCACTGGACACGCGCGAGGTGCGACGCCATGTAGTGCCGGTGATTCCAGAGCTCGGCCTTCTCCGCGTATGCAACGCCCTCGATGAGCCAGCTTTCGGCGCGGTCGTATTCCATCAGCTCTGACGCGGACGACCCGACCATGCGGTATCCGCGGGCCGCCTCCGCTTCCTGGGCCGTCTCCCCGGCCCCGGCTATGGCCTCTTCGAGCAGCTGCCACCCTTCATCCATCCGGCCGGCGAAGACCAGTGCCGATCCGACCGTTGTGGCGGCGTTGAGAGCAGCCTCGTCATCCCCGATCCGCTGGCTCTCCGCGCGGCCGCGTTCCCCGTGGGTTATGGCCTCGTCAAGGCGGTCGTCCACCAGGTAGGCAGCCGCCATGGCGGAGTGCAGCCGGGCCCGCTCACGATCCGCCCCGGCCACTGCGTCCAGGCTGTCCAGCGCCGCCTGCAGGGTGCCGATCCGGGCATCGAGGCCCGCGCCGAGCAGGTGCGCGACCGCGGCCATGCGGGGCACGAGCGCGGTGGCCGCCCGCACATCACCAGCCGTCGCGGTCAGCTCGTGGGCCGTCTGGTACGCCTCGGCCGCCGCCAGGTTGTCGTCGGTCGCCGCGGCCTCGTCACCGAGCGCGGTGAACAGCCGGGCCTGATCCAGCATCGGGAGCCCCGCGGGCAGGTTGCGCACCGCCCGGCGGCACAGCTCGAGCGCCTCGCCGTGGGCCGATATCTCACTGGCCTCGCGGGCGGCGATGACGGCGTACTCGTAGGCCGGCCCGGGGCACCCGGCCTGCTCGAAGTGGGCCGAGATGAAGGCGCCGCGGTAGCCCCGTCCGGCGGCGGCCACCGCCACCCGTTCGTGCAGGCGGCGCCGCAGGGGCAGGCCGGTGTCGGCGTACAGGGTGTCGCGGATCAGCGCGTGCCGGAAATCGGAGGTGACCGCATCGGCGCCCGGCAGGACGAAGTACGCCTCCTGCAGCTCACGCAGCGCGCCCGCCACGTGATCCGGGCCTGCCTCGGTGACCGCGGTCAGCAGGTCGAAGTCGAAGGAACGTCCGATGACGGCGGCCGCCGACGCCACGGCGCGGGTCGGGGCGGCCAGGCGGCGGGCCCGGCTCAGCACGGCGTCGCTCAGCGTGTCCGGCACCGCCGCGGCCTGCACCGCCGCCCCAGGCTGAGCGGTCAGGCTGTTCTCGTCGATGGCGGCCAGGAATTCCTCGACGTGCAGCGGGATGCCGTCGGTGCGCCGGTGGATCGCGGTCACCAGCTGCGCCGGGACCGGCCGGCCGAGGGTGGCGCTGGTCATGGTCGCGGTCTGGTCCAGGCCCAGGCGCGGCAGCCGGACCTCCTCGGCCAGCCGCTGGGCCAGCAGCCGGGCCCGCAGGTCACGCAGGGGCACGCTGGGGTAGAGCTCGTCGCTGCGGTATGCGCCCGCGATCAGCACCGGCCGGGTCTCGATCCGGCCGGCCAGGTGGCCCAGCACATCGAGGCTGAGCTCGTCGGCCCAGTGGAGGTCTTCCAGGATGATCAGCACCGGGGTGCCGGGGTCGGCGGTGACGAGCAGGTCGGTGAGGTCCTGCACCAGCAGGCGGCGCCGGTGGTGCGCGTCCCCATCGTCAGCCGGGATAGCACGAATCCGCGAGGTGAGGCTCCGCCCCAGATCGCTCAGGACCGGGTCGGAGGCAGACGTCAGATCGCTGGCCAGGTCGAGCAGCAGGCCGCCGAGCGACTGCACGTCACCGGGAAATGCCGCGGCGCGGGCGACGCCGAAGCTGCTGGCCTGGGCGCGCCTCGTGATGGAGCCGAGCAGCCTGGTCTTGCCGATACCCGCTTCGCCCGCCACGAGCAGCACCCGGCCAGCGCCCGCCGCCGCGTCGGCCAGGCGGTCCTCCATGAGGGTGAGGAAAGCGTCCCGGCCGACCAGAACGGGTGACTGGATCACGCCCCGAACCGGCACAAAGCCACCTCCCCCTAGAAGTAAGTACCCCTTCGCCGCTGGTTAGGGCAACTGACCGATGAATCGCAGGGCTTCGCGGGCCGAGGCTGAAGTCATCCAGATCGGTGACTGTGAGGAGCCTGACGTGGCCAAGTTCATGGACGTCCATAACGGATTCGTCGGCGTGACCGAACCCCAGCTGCGCGACGCCTGGGAGCGCGATGGGGCAGTCGAGACGGCTGAGGGCGTGCATTTCGAGCACGCGTGGCTCGACCCCGAGTCAGGCACGGTGTTCTGCCTGTCGTCCGGGCCGTCGAAAGAGGCGGTACGCCGGGTGCACGACAAGGCCGGGCATCCCACCCAGGAGATCTACGAGCTGTCGGTGGAAGTCGGCCTGCCGCCCTCCGCGGCGCATCCAGACCTCGCCGGGGTGGCCGCTAACGGGCCGGGATCCGAGGAGCAACCAAAATGATCAACCCTCACATCAGTGCCGCCCCGGTCCGGGAGCGGCCTGGCACCCGGCTGGCCGAGGGGGATGACGCCCGCCGGGCCAGGCCGGCCCGGCCGCGGCCGGGCCGCCGGGTCATGCTGCGCGACGGGTCACAGGTGCTCATCCGGCAGGTCCACGGCGCTGACGCCCCGCTCCTGGCGGACGGCTTCGCCCGGCTGAGTGCCACGTCCCGCTGGATGCGGTTCCTGACGCCGAAGAAGGAGCTGTCGCCAGCGGAACTGCGGTACTTCACCGACGTTGACCACCATGACCATGAGGCGCTCGGCGCGCTTCGCCGCGATGGGCGCGGGGTGGGAATCGCCCGCTACATCCGGCAGGCCGGCGACGCCTGCGCCGCTGACATCGCCGTCACGGTCGTCGACGCCTGGCAGGGCCGGGGACTGGGCACCGAATTGCTGGGCCAGCTCTCGGATCGTGCCCGCCAGGAGGGCATCCACCGTTTCACCGCCCTGGTCGCGGCCGAGAACGAGGCGGTGGCCGGACTGCTGCGGACCATGCGCGCCAGCCTGGTCCGCCGCGAGGCCAGCACCCTGGAGTACGAGATCCCCCTGCTGCCCAGCGACGAGCAGGACCCGGTGCGGGACGGGATCGCGTACCTGGACGTGCTCGCGGCGCAGATACGCGCCCGCGGCTGGACCGCCTACATCAGCGCGCCGGCTGGCCGGGTCGCGTCGCTGTTCGTGCAGGATCCGCACGACGACCACGCGTATGGCACTGACATCATCGCGGCGCCCGGGCGCACCGCCGATGACTGGTGGTACTGGTTCAGCTGGGCCGAGCGGATAGCGCCCGTGCACGCGCCCGGGGCAGCGGCGGATGCAGCCATCGGCGCCCTCCAGCGGCCCCGGACGCTGTCCTGATCTCCCGGCGGATCTCGCGGGCCACGGGGCCGCCCGCGGTCATGGGTCAGCGGGGCGGCCGGCCGGTGCGGTGGGCCAGCGGGCGGAGCATCGCCAGGAGGCCGGCGGGGTCGGGCGTGGCCTGGAAGAAGGCTGCGTCGGCCGCTTCGACGGCGGTGAGGGCCTGGGCAGCCAGGTCGGCGCCGCGGCCGGTAACCCGCAGCCTCTTCGCCCGGGTGTCGGCGGCGTCGGTCTCGCGGCGGAGCAGGCCCTTGGTTTCCAGCTTCCGCAGCACCTGTGAGGTCATTTTCACGTCGGTGCCGGCCTGCCTGGCCAGGCTGAGCTGGTTGGGATCCTCGCCCCGCGAGTTCAGCCACCAGGTAGTGGCGAGCAGCACGAACTGCACATGGGTCAGGTTCAGCGGGGCTAGCGCCGCGGCGATGTCACGCTGCCAGCGCAGCGTGACATGCCACAGCAGGAAGCCCGGGCTGTCGTCGGGGTCAAGCGGCACGGTCTAGCCTTCCGCGAGCTTGGCCAGCGCGGCGAGAACCTGGGGGAAGTCGGCCGTGATCGCCGGGCCGAGCTGCGGTCCGGCCTGGCCGGCCGCCGGGCCGGTGATCTCCGTCCGGTAAATGATCCGGGTCCGGCCGCCCGCCGCCGGCTCCACCCGGTGCACGGTGCGCACGAGAAAGTCACCGCCGTCCATCTCGTCGGTGAACAGCTCCCCCGGCACGATCTCGGCCAGGCGCATCGCGATGGGCTCCTCCCCGGGCGGGGTCATCGTAAATGTCGTGCCGGCGGCGAACGGGCCATCGACGGTGATCTTCTCGATGCCGTCGTTCCACTGCGGCCACGCCGCCAGGTCAGACCAGTGACGCCACACCGCGTCCGGGGCCGCCGCGGTTTCCAGGCTGTGCTCGTACGCCCACATGATTCCTCCAGCTCGATTGATCTTCGCACAGATTATCTGCGCACAGACTAGCTGTCAACCGCTACGCCTGGCCGGTCAAGGCGAGGTGGTAGGGCGGGCCGGGCCTGGGCTGCCGAACCTAGTGCAGGTGGATCAGGACCAGGTCCTTGAGCGCGATCATCAGCAGCCCCAGTGCGGCCGCAATCGACGTGGCGACAAGGAGCTGCCAGCCGCGCAGCTGGGCTGCCCGGCCGGCTGACCATCCGTGGATCGTGAGCAGCACGATCGCAGCGGCCAGCCCGACGTTGGCGGCGACGAGGGGCGAGGCCCCGGCCAGCCGCGCCAGCAGGAGGACGAGCAGCGGCGCATAGGACGCGCTGACCATCGGCCAGGTCGCGGCCAGCGCTGCCCGGATGGATGCCCAGCTGGGCAGGTGGCCGCCTTCGGCCTGCTCACCCAGAAGCTCGGCGTACTGCTCGGCGAGCCAGTACACCAGCAGCGTGACCACGACCGAGACCACCAGTGCACCGGTGGGCAGGTGGCCTCCCGCGGTGTCAAAGATGGCCGCGGTGATGATGGCGCCGTATATCCCGGCGGCGCGGCGGCGCCCCAGGTTCTTTGCCGCGGGCCCGAGCTGGACTCCGTCATCTGCCGTGATGCCTGCCATGGTCGTCCCTTTCGGTCAGGTCACCAGGACGGTGCCGAGCCCATCACCGCCATGATGCCTGGTTCCCGCGGCCGGCATAGCTGCCGGGAGTCCCCGGACTCCGCTGGGCGGAAAGCCGAGCATGGCGGACCGGGCGGCCGCGCATCCCCCGGAAGGATGCGCGGCCGCCGGCCACCACGCTCTCGCGGGGGGCGGCGGTGGCGCGCCCGCACGCCAGCGCTGACCTGGTGGTCAGACCCGCTCACGGACGGCCCCGCCTTCCCATCGGCGCCGACGATGCGCTCATGGGGATAATTCCCGTCCCGCGGTGGCCGGTGAAATGTCCCCGGCCGGGCCGAGTCTGACGCTCGGCTGGCGCAGAAGGCGCTTGGCTTCGCGGATGCCGCTGGTCATCGCGCCGTCGGCGTATCCCATCCGGGCACTTTGGGTGTGCTCTCCCGCGAACAGGAGCCGCCCATTGACGGGTTCGCCGAGTAGATCGAGGTCGGCAGGCTCAGCACCGGGCGGGATATGGCTGTAAGCGCCCGCACTGTAGGGATCATGAGCCCATGATGTGGTCGCGACGGCGATGGGTGCCGGACACGGGCGGCCGGTCGCCTCGGCGAGCATGCGCAGGACCCACTCGACGGCGTGGTCGGGGGACGTCTTGAACGCGCGGTTGGCTGCGCTATGGAAGAGCAGGAACACCAGCGTCGGGCCCAGGTCAAATGCATCCTGCCCGATTACCCATACCGCCGGCGCGTCGGCGGCACGGGGAAACAGCATCATGTGGGGCAAACCGTCAGCGCGCCAGAACGGCTCGCCGAACCGTACCGCCACCTTCTCGAAGTGGCCGAAACCCAGGCGATCGATCGCAGCCGCCCGGCCGGGGGGCAGTGCCGGGGAGAACCTCGGCCTGTCCTGCTTGAGAACGCCCAGCGGTACCGTAACCACGGCGTGTGACCCCGCTTCGCTGGCGCCGTCGGCGCCGAGCACGGTCACGCCCCCGGGGGACACGGCGATCTCGGTCACCTCGCGGCCCAGCTGCACGTTGATGCCGGCGGCCATGGCGCCGACCAGACTCCGGTAGCCGCCGCCGGGCAGGTCCCCGAAATAGTTACCGCCATACTCGATCTCATTCCACATCCAGCGCAGTGACTCGTTTTCCGCGGCATCCGAGGCACCTGCCTCGATCACCGCACGCAAGCCTTGGCGCGCACGCCTGGCCGGCTCGGTGGGGAGACCGGCGCCGGCGACGAACGCTTCTGCGGCTTCGGCAGCGTTCGCGCCGGCGCCGAGCTCGTGACGAAGATGGGTAGCCACCGCCTCGGGAAACGCCTCGTAGAGCAGGTCCAGATGGGCCTGAACCTCCGCGTCCGACAGGCGCCGCCCCTCGCCGCAGTCATAGCCAGCTAGTTCGGGCAGCAGGTCCCCGCTCCGGCAGGACAGGCCGATTTGAGCTGCGAAAGCCCGCAACGGATTCCCCAGGGGGTGATGGATCCACGACCCGCCCAGATCGACCGGCGAACCCCCGAGGTCGATGGTGTGCAATCGGCCGCCGGTCCGGCCCCGGCCCTCAAGGACCACGCACTCAACCCCGGCATGCGTCAGGGCGTTCGCCACGGTCAGGCCGGCGATCCCCGCACCGACGACAACCACCCGCTCGGCCGGGCCGCTGACTCCGCCGGGAACATCGGTACGTCCATCGGAGTATTCCTCGCTGGCCATGCCTGCCTCCCGGAATCACGTCGAGATCGCGGCGCACCCTACGCCGGGATCCGGCCAAGTAACAGCAAGCAAGCCGCATCCGCGCCGAAGCCAGGTCTCATGTGGCCACGCCTCCGGTCATCAGATGCCGGTCGAACCACGCCTGGGTTCGCTGGAGCGCGTCGAGCAGATGCGCGCGCTCGACCGGCACGTGGCCCTCCCGCGGATAAACGACGAGCTCGCACTCGGTGCCGGTGAGCGCGATCGCGCCGAAGAGTTCCTCCCCCTGCCCCACCGGTGTGCAGCGGTCCATCTGGCCCTGGATCACCAGCGTCGGCGTCGAGCACCGGTGGGCATGGAAGACCGGTGAGCGGTCGCGGAACTGGCCTGCCGGGGCAGACCAGTCGCCGTCGAGGATCATCTCGGCATAGCCGGCCACCTCCGATGTGAGGAAGAACGACTCGTTGTTCGCGACGACCGAGAACGCGACGGCTGCCTGAACCGGTCGGTGTGGGTGACGGCCCATCCGGACATGAAACCGCCGTATGACAGACCCGAGATGCCGAGCCGGCCGGGGTCGGCGACCCCCTCGGCGATACACCGGTCGACGCCCGACATGATGTCCCCCGAAGTCCTTTCCCCCGCAGTCGCCGATGACAGCCTGGGCGAACGCGTGGCCCCGGCCGGTGCTCCCTCGCGGGTTCGGCAGCAGGACGGCGTAACCGGCCGCGGCAAGCAGGACCGCGTTCGGTTCCGAGTCGGAGAACACAGCGTTCCAGCACCACGTCGGCCCCCCGTGCACGAGAACGAGCATCGGGAAGGGGCCGGTCGCACCCGCCGGGGTCAGCAGCCGCCCCTCGATCTCGAGACCATCGGCCGAGGCCCAGCGGATGGTACGCACATCGGGGAACTCGACCCCGTCAGTGATCTCGTCGTTGAACGCGGTGAGACGGACCCAGCTGCCGCTGCCGGGGTCGAACCGGGCGAGCTCCGGCGGCACGCCGTGCGCCTCGTGGGTCGTCATCACGACGGCGCCGCCGTCCGTGACGGCCACCTGCGGCTTGCAGACATCGGCGCCGATGTACTCCTCGCCGGCCCAGGCTTCGTCGCGCCCGCCGTCGAGCCGGATCCGCCCCCAGGCGGTGCCGGTCCCGTGCATCCGCCCGTAGGCGAGCGACTCCTCATCGCACCAGGCTGCGACGCCGACCGTCTCGAGTCCCGGCCAAGGGTCGGACACGGAGCCGTTCGAGAGGTCGGCGATCAGGACGCTGCCGTTGAGCAGGCCGGGGTCGCTGGAGTAGCCCTCGATCACCGAGGCGTGCCGTCCATCCGGCGACAGGGCGAGCCCCTCAAGCTGCCACCGGGGCTCGTACAGGATGTCCGCGGTGCGGGCCTGGAGATCGAGGCGGGCGAGCTTCGAGCGGTACCAGCCGTTGCCGGCCGGGTTCTCCGCGACGAGAGCGACGGCCGTGGCGCCCATACCGTCCCAGCCGACCTCCCACACGCTCCATCCGGGGGGTCCCACCTCGGTAACGTCACCCGTCGTCAGATCGACCATGAGCAGGCGGCGCCACGCACCGCTCGAACGCCGGATTCCCCGCTCGAGTTCCGACGCGCCGCCAGTGACAAATGTCCCGGACACTTCCCGGGAGTACGAGCCCGGATCGGCGGCCACGACCAGCAAACGGTGACCGTCGTCCGACCAGACCAGCTGCTCGGCCGATCCCGGGAAGCTCGCCACGAGGGCCGGCTCCTCCCCCGGCACCATCGTGTAGGGGAGGTGTGGCCGGCCATGGCGCGGTCCGAGATGTAAGCCAGGTGCGAGCCGTCCGGTGACCAGATGGGATGGGTGTCGGCCGAGGGGCCCTCGGTGAGCCGAAGCGGGTCAGCCTCCCCCTCGGCGATCCACAGGTCGCTCGGCTGGTTACCCCGCGGTCGGAAACCACCGCGTGCAGGGTGAACGCGAACCGGGATCCGCTGGGGGCGAATTCGATCTCCATGGGCGTGCGCACCGCCAGCAGGCGCTCGGCGGTCGGCGGCTGCCCCGCAACGCGCTCGGTCATGTCCGGTTTCCTTCTCCCCAGCGCACTCGCCTCCCCCGCGGGCTCGCGGGGATGATCAGGTGGAACCGGTACCTTTTGTCTTCCTGCCCGGCTCCTCGCCCCGGGCACGGCGTCAGCGGAAAGGCCGCGCTGACCAGGGACCAAGGGTAGTGCGTCCCCCTGCGAGGGCAGGTCCCGGCCACCGTCCACGGCCCGCCGGACAGCGCCCCCGTGCGGCCTGGCATCACTGCTGAACCGCCCATGCCCGGAGCCGCGGTGGCGGCTGATCCCGTACCTCTGGTGACGCAGTAGGCACGCGCGCAGTGGCCATGCTCTGATGACGGCGGCCGCCGGGCGCCCGGTGAAGGGCGGGGTCGGCGTATCGGCCGTGCGGGCAGCCGGGGCTCACTCGCGGAGGTATTGCGGCACCCCTGGGCCGGTGCGAGGATCGGAATCGGGAATGGGAGCCGTCATGGCCACGGGCTTCCCCGGCGGCCTGGCGTCCGCCCGGATTCCAGTTCCCCGCGTCAGTCAATGCGCACTCAGTCACGGGGAAGGCATAGCCATGAACGCACACTGGCCCGCGCCGGCCGGGCTGCACACGACCTCGCTCCGGCTGCCTATCGAGGGTGGCCTGCCCTCTTTCGGCGGCGCGACCGGGTGGCTCAACTCGGAGCCGCTGACCGAGCCCGGCTTGCGCGGGAGAGTAGTCCTGGCCGACTTTTGGACCTATACCTGCATCAACTGGATACGCTCACTTCCTTATGTCCGCGCCTGGGCCGGGAAATACGCGGACCAGGGGCTGGTGGTGGTCGGAGTCCATACACCCGAGTTCCCGTTCGAGAAGGATGCGGATAACGTCCGCCGTGCGGTGCAGGACATGCGGGTCGGTTACCCGGTCGCGATCGACAACGACTATGCGATATGGCGTGCCTTCGGGAACCACTACTGGCCGGCCCTCTACTTCGCCGATGCGCAGGGACGTATCCGGCATCACTACTTCGGCGAAGGCGAGTATCAGCGGTCGGAAATGGTCATCCAGCAACTACTGGCCGAGGCCGGCTTCAGCGGCATCAGTCATGAACTTGTTTCCGTCGACGCCGCTGGTATTGAGGCCGCCGCAGACTGGGCCACCCTGAAATCACCAGAAAACTACACCGGCTACGAGCGCACCGAGAACTTCGCGCCGCCCGGCGGCGCCCGGCCGGGCCAGCCCCACCGCTACACCGTCCCCGCGGACATGAGGCTCAACCACTGGGCCCTGTCAGGTGACTGGACTGTGGAGGAACAGGCCACGGCGCTGAACACCGCCAACGGGCAGATCGCCTACCGCTTCCACGCCCGCGACCTGCACCTCGTTATGGGACCACCAGCGCCAGGGACCGCTATCCGGTTCCGCGTGACCATCGACGGACAGCCGCCGGGCGCGGCCCACGGAACCGACGTTGACGGCCAAGGCGACGGCGCCGTCACCGAACAGCGGCTGTACCAGCTCATCCGGCAGCACGGTCCCATCAGTGACCACACCGTCGAGATCACATTCCTCGCCCCGGGGGTCCAGGCCTACGCGTTCACCTTCGGCTAACCGGGACCGATCGCCGGGGGCGCGCTGCTGGTCCAGGATGGTCGCTGAGCCGCCCACCGCTTCCCATGAGCACCAGGCCGGGATGACGGAGATCCTCCGCTGTGCTTGGGGCCGCCGGTGCAGCCGCCGCGAGGACGACCCCGGCCGCCACGGCGGGGAACCGATCGCCCCGGCGAACCGTCCAACCTGCCGTGACGACCATCACGCGATGGCCTGGCCCGCCGGCCCGGTGGTTGCTGACCGCAGCCGCCCTTGTCCTGGTGAGCGCTTCATGCGGCGTGCGCCCGGCTGGAACGCACCCGGCTCAGCCGTCCGGCCCAACCGCGCTTATCTCCGGCGTGGTCGAGGCCAGCCCGGGATGCCCGGTCGAGCGGCCAAGCCGCCTGTGCCAGCCGCGCGCGCTGGGTGAGGTCCGTGTCGAGGCCCGGTCGCTGCCCGCCGGGGTGACCGCGAGCACCCGCACCCGCGGCGACGACGGTCACTACTCCCTCAGGCTCGGGAAGGGCCGTTATGTGCTGGTCGCCGTCACGAGGCAGGCCATCCCGCGCTGTCCTCACGTCCTCGTCGCGGTCACATCACCAGCGCCCGTCCGCGTGAACATCAACTGCGATAGCGGTATTCGCTGACGCGGAGCCGCCAGTACCGGCTCTGATGGTGCAGCCTCGCGGCCGTCGCCGCGTGCAGGCCCAGAGTCGTCGGCGGCCTGCCTCAGCCTGCTCATCCAGGAGCCGTCAGTGAGTCCCCGGGACCGGTCCCGGGGACTCACTGACCGTCAGCCGAGCGGGACCTTGATCACGCGCGTCCCCCAGTTCCGGATCCTGGTCGTGGTCTGGCTCGACTTGGGCGGGACATACTCGGTGGCGAGCCACGCGGAGTCCGATGCGTCGTCCGGGACCGCGAACGAGTAATCACCCCAGCGCGGCGGGTTCGACGCGGCCCGGTTGTACGGCCCGGCACCCGCGGCCGCCACGACCGCCGGCCGAAGTTGCGGCCGCCGGCCTTCAGGGTGGCATAGGCGGCCCCCGGGAACCGCGCGCTGCTGGTCTGGGTGAAGATGACCGCCGCGTTCCCGGCCGCGTCCGGCTGCACCGCCGGATATATCTCGTACTTGCCGGCCGCGTCGATGTAGCCCTGGCGGACGATCGACGCGCCAGCGATCCCGGCCGAGCCGAGCCTCGGCTTCACCTGGAACCAGGCGCCGCCTGCGCGTGCCGAGCTGTCACCCGCCGGCCGCACGGCCGTGGTCAGCTCACCCCAGACTGTGCCGCCGACGAATTGGGTCGACTGCATCCGGTCGTCGCCGGAGTCCAGCTTGCTCTTGGCACCCTTTTGCGGAGCCGGCGGCGGGACAGCGTACCCCTCGGAGTTGATGATGACGCTGGACAGCGTCGGCATACCACCCAGGCCAACCTGGTTCCGGTTGGTCACGGCCCAGACACCGATGCGGTGGTCCCCGCTGCCGCTGGGGTCCAGCGAGCTGAGCAAGTACTCGGCGTCCGGCCGCCCCGTGGACAGGGCGGGCTGGGGCGCCACGGTGTCGGTCGTCAGGTGGGGGAAGTTCGCCACGTGCGGGCTCGCGACGCCGTTAACCAGGTCGGATTTGTCGATCGCCCACATCTCCGCGCCGTTGAACTGCGGCCCGAGGATCGAGAACTCGTCCGCGGTGACGTACAGGTTGGTCTGGTCGATCCCGATCCTCGGCTGGTCACCGAAGCACGGGCAGCCATTCCCGGTCGGGTCCGTCGTGTCGATCGAGTACTCATTCCACAGACCGCGCGGGTCAGAGTTGTGCCGGACGGCGATGAGCAGGGATGACGCGGTGGACGCATCATTCAGGAACAGGATGGTCGCGAACCAGGTCTGGGTGCGGGAGTCGAACCAGCAGCGCGGATCACTGGTGAATTCCTTGGCGCCCACGTTGAACAGGTCGTTGATGTTGAAGGGCCCGCGCAGCGACTTCCCGGTCGTGCTGTAGATGCGGTACGCGGAGTTGACCGGCTCGAGCACGAAGCCGTTGCCCTGGCACAGCCCCTGGTCCGGCGGTTCGAACATTTGCTCAAAGTTGGTGACCTGGCTGTCCCGGCTGCTGACGCCGTTGAAGTTGACCCGGGCCGAACTCGTGGCCGTCGCCGCCGCGGCCGCTGGCGCCAGCGCCGACGCGCCGGGCACCGCCTCCGCCGCCGAGAAGTGGCCAGAAGGCAGCCGGCGAGGCCCTCTCGGGAGCACCCGCCGCGTCGATGACGCTCCGGCGGCCGGCTTGTGCCTGGGCACGAGCCGGGCAACCCCCGGTGTGCCGGCGTAGCGCGTCACTGCCGGAGACGGACTGCCCCCCGAAGCAGATGCCCGCGCCACCGTCGGCCCGAGCATTGCTGCGATCATTGCCAGGCCCGCGGCCGCAGCCACGCCCAGCCCACCCACACGGGTCAGGTTCACCTGATCCCCCTTCGCCGAAGGCGCTCCCCGCCTGTCCCTTCCGGGCATTCGCACCCCCCGGACCCACCTGGTGCCACGGCTCGTTGGGTTGCTCCGCATCGGCGGACAGGGCTGGATAACCGGATCAGGCTATCGTTCTGATCTTGTTTTGGGCAGGTGCAGATCAGCCGAAACGGCAGGTTTCCGCGCGCCGTCACGAGCTCGGCGGCACGCGATGCGCCTGCGGGTCCGGCCGCGCCCGGCGGGGGGTTGGGCTCACCGGCCACCCGCCGTACGGCCGGCCGGCCGTCGGAACGTTTACTAAGCCGCTGAGCAGGCAATTTGGATGGATCTTTGAGCTTACCCGGCCTATTCATTGCGTGCATGACCCTCTCGGGTGTACCGTCCCCACTCGCCCCCCGGACATTCACCGCACGATCCCTTGTGAAAGGGGGGCAAGATGAGACGGTTCTTGATGGCGCCACTCGCCATCGCACTCGTCGGTTTCGCCGGAGTCGCGGGAAGCGCCCAGGCCTCGGCACGCCACCTGCACGCACGGCACGCCTCGCCGGTTGTCTCGGTTTTCGCGACGGGCCTGAACAATCCGCGCGGACTGACGTTCGGCCCTCGCGGGAACCTGTATGTCGCCGAGGGTGGTCTGGGCGGCGCCCACTCGACGGTCGGGCAGTGCCCCCAGGCCCACGGCGCGACCGCCCCTTACACCGGAAGCACCCACAGCCGGGTGCGCGGTGGGCGCATCGCGAAAATCAGCCCGGCCGGCGTGGTCACCACAGTAGTAAGCGCCCTGCCCTCGACCCAGACCACCGCAGCCTCCGGGAGCCTGGTCAGCGGGGTGTCGAGCGTGGCTTTCATCGGCCACCGGCTTTACGCGCTGCTGTCGGGGGCCGGGTGCTCACATGGCGTGCCCAGTGTCCCGAACGGCGTCATTAAGGTCGGCCGCCATGGCACGTGGAGGCTGATCGCCAACCTGAGCGCGTTCCAGAGGGCGCATCCGGTCGCGCACCCCGATCCGGCCGACTTCGAGCCGGACGGCACCTGGTACAGCATGATCGCCGTCGGCCGCGTCCTGTACCCGATGGACTCCAACCACGGGGAGCTCGACCGGGTGACCCAGAACGGCCGGATCAGCCGCGTGATCGACATCTCGGCGAGCCAGGGGCACGTCGTCCCCACGGCGCTGGTCCACCACGGTGCGACGTACATCGCCAACCTGGGCGTGTTCGATCCCGGCGACCGCGCGGGTGACGAGCACGTGTGGCGACTCACGGGCCACCGCACGCTGAAGGTCCGTGCGACCGGGGTGGAGAAGGTTCTGGGCCTCGCCTTCCGCCACGGCACGCTGTACGCGCTGGAGATGAGTACGGCCGCTGGCGGCCCGACCCCGGGGACCGGGGCGATCGTGCGCGTCATGGCCCACGGTCCCGCCAAGACCATCGTCTCGGGCCTGACCTTCCCGACCGGCATGACGGTCGGCCCCGACGGGGCGTTCTACGTCTCCAACCAGGGCTTCGGCTTCGGCGCCGGGCAAGGCCAGATCCTGCGCATCACACCCTGACCGTCATGGCGACCCCCGGGCCGGCAGCCACGCCGGGCCGGGGGTCGTCCCGCTCGAGCCCAGTCGAGGCGCTGCGCCTCACCGTGAGGAATATCCCGCGTCCTCAAGGGCGCATCGTCACGCGCCGCGCAGGTGATCGTGGACCAGGCGGATTGCGGTAGAGCCCTCACCGACAGCCGAGGCGACGCGTTTCACTGACCCGTGCCGGACGTCGCCGGCCGCGAAGACCCCGGGCAGGCTGGATTCCAGGAACAGTGGCAGGCGCCGCAGCGGCCACTGCCCATTCGGCTGCCCGCCCTCGAGAAGGTCGGTGCCGGTGATCACGAATCCCGACTGGTCGCGCCGCACGGTGGCCGGCAGCCACTGGGTGCGCGGCTCGGCCCCGATAAGCACGAACAGGGCCGCGGCTTCGGCGGTTTCGGCCGCACCGGAGTCCAGATCGGTGAGGGTCAGGCTCTCCAGGCGGCTCTGTCCGGCGCCGTCGGTCACTGCGACCCTGTGGCGGACAGCGATGTTGGGGGCCGCTTCGATCTCCCGGATGAGGTATTCAGACATGCTGCCCGCCAGCGAGCGTCCCCGGACCAGCACGGTCACCTGACCGGCGTACCTGGCCAGGTGGACGGCGGCCTGCCCGGCGGAGTTGGCGCCACCGACCACGTAGACCTGTCTGTCCTTCATGGCCTTGGCCTCCGAGGCAGCGGCGCCGTAGAACACGCCGGCCCCGGTCAGCGCGTCGAGCCCGGGGACGCCAAGGCGGCGGTAGGCCATGCCGGTGGCGACGACCACCGCCCGGCTGCGGACCTCGCTCCCGTCAGTCACGGTAACCACCAGCTCTGAGCCTTCAGGCCGCAGGCCAGCGGCGGGGTTGCCGTACACGTACTCCGCGCCGAAGCTCCACGCCTGGGTGTAGGCCCGCACGGCCAGGTCCCCACCGCTCACACCGGACGGGAAGCCCAGGTAGTTGCGGATCAGCGAGCTGGCGCCCGCCTGGCCGCCGATCGCTTCGGGCTCCAGGACGACCGTGGACAGGCCTTCCGACGCGCCATACACGGCCGCCGCCAGGCCCGCTGGCCCGGCCCCGATGACAGTCACGTCGTAGCGGCCGCCGAGCTTGGTCTGCACGCCGAGCGCCGCGGCAACCTCCGCATTCGACGGGTCCACGAGGACCCGGCCATCGAACATCACTACCGCCGGCATGGCCATCCCCGCTGTCCCGGCCTCCTCCAGCAGGCGCTGCCCCTCCGGGGTGCCGGCCGGATAGAAGCCGAACGGGACGCCGTTGCGCCCCAGCAGTTCCCGGAGCTCATGCGACCGCGCGGCCCACGCCTCGCCCACCACGCGCACCACCTCGGCCCCGGGCAGGTTCGATCGGCCCCACTCTTCGAGCTGCTCGGTGACGCACCGGTGGAAGTGCTCGTCCGGCGGCGTTCCGGGCTTGACCACGTAAGCGTCCAGGTCACCGAGGACAGTCGCCTGAACGACCGCCTCCATGCTCGCCTGATCGCCCCAGCCGATGAGCAGGGCCCTTCTGACGGCCGGGTGGAGCTGCCGGACCCGGGCCAGCAGCTCGGCCCCGGTCGCTCCCGGCAGCCACTGATCAGCCAGCACGAGACTGACCAGGCGCCGGTCGTCGCGGAGCCCGCCGAGAATGCCGAGCGCTTCCGCTGCGGACCCGGCCGTGATGACCTGATAGTCAGTTCCGTACCGCTTGCGCAACTCCAGCTCGACGCGGCCACGCGTCCGCGAGTCGTCGACCAGCAGCACAACCGGTTCCAGGATCAGGCCCCCATCTCGGAGTAATACGGCAATTCTAGGATGCCGGGAATCGTCAGCCCGTGCTGGTGGCCCTAAATCGCCGCTCGCACTGGCTGTGGGCGGCGCTCAGGGGATAAGGCCGAGCTCCCGGGCCCGGGCGACAGCCTCGGTGCGGTTGGCCGCGCCAAGCTTGTCCAGCAGGTGACTGACGTGCTTCTTGACGGTGTCGAGGGTGACCACGAGCCCTCCTGCGATGGCCTGATTCGATTTGCCCGCCGCGAGCATCCCGAGCACCTCCAGCTCGCGCCTGGTCAGTGGCTCGACCATGCCCGGCAGCCCCGCCGCGGTCCTCCGCGGAGGATTCGGCACGGCGGGTCCAGCGTCAAGCGCGCGCTGCAGCCTGGCCAGGCTGCCCGTCGGCGAACAGGACCCTGGCCAGCACCAGATGCCCGGGCTCCCTGGGGTAGTCAGGCTCGTCGCCGACGGCGAGGCCCAGCTCATCCGTCCAGCGGGCGGCTCCAGCCACGTCACCCTGGGCTAGCAGCAGCCGCGCCCGCTGGGCCGGGACAGGATTGAGGAGGGCCACCGGGCCCTGCGCAATCCGCCCTGCGTCACCTATCGCCGCACGCGCGCCGGCGTGATCACCGCGGGCCTGCCTGATCCAGGCCAGCGTCACCAGGGCGGACGCCAGCGGCGGGGTGTAGACGAACTGGCGGCAAAGCGTGATGCCCGCGGTGACATGCCGGAGCGCGGTGTCGAGCTCGTTGCGCTGGTAGGCCACCTCACCCAGGCCCGCATGCGCCGGGCCAGCCGCCGGCGCAGGCGGCCAGTCCGGCGCGCGGTGATTTCGAGCGCTTGCTGGCAGGTCCGCACGGCCGCGTCCAGGCGGCCCTGGGCGCGCTGCACCTGGCCCAGTTCATAGCAGTCCCAGGCCATCATCGTGAGCTGCCCGGCCTCGCGCCATCTGGCGATGCGGGGCGCGAACGCGCGCCAGGCTCATCCGCTCCCGGTACACCGAGCCCGACATCACCCGCCTGCTCGCGCTGGCTTGGTGGGACTGGCCTGCCGAGTACCTCACGCGGCATCTGCGCACCCTCATGTCGGGCAGCATCGACGACCTCGAGGCCATTGTTCCGACCTGACCTGCGCCCCGGGATAAAACGACAGCTGCGACGGGGCGGTAACGACCACGTCGCCGATCGTCATGACGAGGTCGCACTTCTGGCTAGTGCGCTGACCCGGATCCGCGATCTCACCGGGGAGACGATCAGCCTGCACCGCCGGGCCGACCCGCTGGCGCCGGGGGCGAGTGACCTGGCCGGGGCCCAGCAACCGGATGACGTCACAACTCACCGAACTGGCCCTGCCCGAGATGCAAGAAGCCGCAAGGCAAATTATGGAGATCAACGCGCCTTTTGCATCAAGGGCCTGACGTGCTCTTCGACGTTCGCCATCGGCCCGATGACCCGCCATCTGTCCAGCAGGAATCCGTTACAGCAGATTTCCAGAGCCGTCCGTCTACCGTTACTCGTACGATTCGCGGCTATGTCCAGGATCTCAGTCAGGTACTAGACGTTCGGCACCATGAGGACGCACAGTTGCCTTACTAGCCATCGTCCCTGATGGGAGAGTCGTGGCGTCCGTGACAGGCGCAGTCCCCGGCCGGGCGAAGCGGCGGCGGCTGCTGCCGACCAAGGCCCCCCTGACGCTGCTGGGCCGCGACGGCCAGCGTGTCCGCTCCAGCGGCCTGGACATGCCGGGCGACGAGGTCCTTGTCGCGTTGCACCGGCAGATGGTGCTGGGCCGGCGGTTCGACACCCAGGCCACGGCGCTGACCAAGCAGGGCCGGCTCGCGGTGTATCCCTCGGCACGGGGCCAGGAAGCGGGTGAGATCGGTGCGGTGGCCGCACTGCGCCCGCAGGACTGGCTGTTCCCTACCTACCGCGACTCGATGGCGGTGGTGGCCCGTGGCGTCGACCCGGTCGAGGTGCTGACCCTCCTGCGAGGGGACTGGCACTGCGGGTACGACCCGTACGCCCAGCGGGTCGCCCCCCAGTGCACGCCCCTGGCCACCAACGCCCCGCATGCCGTCGGGGTCGCCCACGCAGCCCGGCTCAAGGGCGACGACACCGTCGCCCTGGTCATGCTGGGCGACGGCGCGACCAGCGAGGGCGACACCCACACGGCGCTCAACTTCGCCGCGGTATGGAACTCGCCGGTCGTGTTCTTCGTCCAGAACAACGGCTACGCCATCAGCGTCCCCGTAGCCAAGCAGACCGCCGCCCCGTCCCTGGCCCACAAGGGAATCGGCTACGGGATCCCAGGCATGCTCGTGGACGGCAACGACCCGGCCGCGGTGTACGCGGCCGTGCGCCAGTCAGTCGAGTCCGCGGCCGACGGTGGCGGGCCGGCCCTCATCGAGGCGATCACCTACCGCGTCGAAGCCCACACCAACGCCGACGACGCCACCCGCTACCGGCCCGAGGGCGAGGCGCAGAAATGGCTCGCCCGCGACCCGGTCACGCGGATCAGGCAGTATCTCCTCGACCGGGGGCTGCTGAATGGCGCTGCCCTGTCCGCCCTGGACACCGAGGCCGAGGCGCAGGCCGAGGACCTGCGGCAGCGGATGAATATCGACACGGCTCTCGACCCGGCCGACCTGTTCCGGTACGTCTACGCCGAGCCCACAGCCGCGCTGCGCAGACAGCAGCAACAACTGGCGTCCGAACTGGAGGAACTTACGGACCAGACCGGGGAGGGGCGATGACGGCGCTCGCTGAGCGTGACACCAGGACGCTGGCTGGGACGTCGCGCGTGACCATGGCCGCCGCCCTGAACCGGGCGCTGGCCGACGCGCTGCGCGATGACGACACTGTCCTGGTCTTCGGCGAGGACGTCGCGACCCTCGGCGGGGTGTTCCGGGTGACCGACGGGCTGGCCGCCACGTTCGGTGAGGCCCGGGTGTTCGACACCCCGCTAGCCGAGTCCGGGATCGTCGGCACGGCCATCGGGATGGCCATGAACGGCCTGCGCCCCGTGGTCGAGATGCAATTCGACGCGTTCGCCTACCCCGCGTTCGAGCAGATCACCAGCCAGCTGGCCAAGCTCCGCAACCGGACCCGGGGACGCGTGTCCCTGCCCATCGTCATCCGGGTCCCCTACGGCGGCGGCATCGGCGGGGTAGAGCACCACTGCGACTCGTCCGAGGTCTACTACACCCATACCGCGGGCCTGCGGGTCGTCACCCCGGCCACCCCCGGCGACGCCTACGCACTGCTACGGCAGGCCATCGACTGCCCCGATCCCGTCATCTTCCTCGAGCCCAAGCGCCGCTACTGGTCGAAGGAGGCCGCGATCCTGGACCACACCACCTCGGGGATCGACCGGGCCGCCGTGCGCCGGCCGGGCACTGATGTCACGCTCATCACCTACGGCGGGACGGTGCGCACCGCCATGGACGCCGCCGAAGAGGCCCAGGAAAATGGCCGCAGCGTCGAGGTCATCGACCTGAGAAGCCTGTCACCCTTCGACGACGAGACGGTCACCGCCTCGGTGCGGCGTACCGGCCGGGCCGTCGTGGTGCACGAGGCCAGCCGGTTCTGCGGGTACGGCGCCGAGGTGGCCGCGCGGCTGTCCGAGCAGTGCTTCCACTACCTCGAAGCCCCGATCCTGCGGGTCACGGGGCTCGACATCCCCTATCCCCCGCCGCACCTGGAACAGCATCATCTGCCCAGTCTTGACCGTATCCTGGACGCGATCGATCGCCTCCAATGGTGCGAGACGAGCACGATGAACGCGGGCGGATAGATGCCCGCGTTCATGCTGCCGGATCTCGGCGAGGGCCTCACCGAAGCCGAGATCGTCACCTGGCGGGTCCAGCCCGGCGATGTCGTCGCCGTCGACCAGACCGTCGTCGAGGTGGAAACGGCCAAAGCCGTGGTCGAGGTGCCGGTCCCATTCGCCGGCCGGGTCACCGCCCTGCATGGCGAGCCCGGCGACGTGCTGGCCGTCGGGGCACCACTGATCACGGTCGCCGGGGCAGATACCGGACGCGACACCTCACCACCCCCGGGCATGGGCACGGGGTATCCCGGAGCGCCGTTCGCGGAGCCGGGCGTCGCCACGCCGGAATCTGCCGCCCGCGATGACGGCGAGAGCGGGAAGGTCCTCATCGGCTATGGCACTTCGGGTGACCGCCAGCGCCGCCGCGCACGCGGATCACCGGCAGGGTCCTCACCGGCGGCCGCTGGGCGCACCGCGGCCAGCCCTGGCGAAGCGCGCGCCGGTCCGTCACCCTCGTCCGGCGGCCGGGCGGCCGTCGTCTCACCGCTGGTCAGGCGGCTGGCCCGGGAAGCCGGCCTGGACGTCACGGCAATTCGGGGATCGGGCCGGGACGGCCTGATCACCCGCCACGACGTCGACCTGGCCATTGACGCTCATAGTGGCGCGACCCCATCAGCGGCGCCGGACATCAGCCCGAAGCCCGGGCCGGTCAACGTCCCCGCAGCCGGGCCCAGCGGCATCGCGAGGATCCCGATCCGGGGTTTGCGCAAAGCGGTCGCGGACAAGCTCAGCCAGTCACGGCGGGAGATCCCGGAGGCGACGGTATGGGTCGATGTTGACGCCACCGAACTCATCAGGCTCCGCACGACGCTGAATGCGGACGAGTCCGCGCCGAAGATCAGCCTTCTGGCGATGTTGTCCAGGTACACCATCCTGGGATTGCGCCGCTATCCCGAACTCAACGCCCGGATCGAGGGCGACGAGATAGTACTGGGCCCTGCGGTCCATCTGGGTTTCGCGGCTCAGACGGACCGGGGCCTCATGGTGCCGGTCGTGCCCGACGCGCAGGCATGCACACTTGAGCAGCTCTCCATGATGATGGCGGAGCGCACCCAGCGCGCCCGGGACGGCAAGCTCGGTCCGGGTGAGCTGACCGGAGGGACGTTCACGATCAACAATTACGGCGTGTTCGGCGTGGATGGCTCGGCGGCCATCATCAATCACCCCGAGGTGGCAATCCTGGGGATCGGCCGGATCATCCAGCGCCCGTGGGTCGTCGAGGGCCAGATCGCGGCGCGGCAGATGACTCAGCTCACGCTCGCATTCGATCACCGGGTCTGCGACGGCGGAACGGCCGGCGGCTTCCTGCGCTTCGTCGCCGACTGCGTTGAGTCGCCTGCGCGTGCCGTCCGGAACATGTAAGCGCCCTCCAGCGGGACTTCGCGCGGGACCCGGGACCTGGGCGGCCCGCGCCTGCCTCCCGGCCGGGACCCACGCCGATCCGGTGAGAGGTCCTCACTGGCCATCGGTGCCATGGCCGGCTTATGCGGTTGTTCGTTATCTCCCGGCTCTTCTCAGGCCGCGCGAGACGTGGAAGACTTCATGATCGTTTCAGCAGGCGGGAATCCGGCTGCGGACGTGGGGCGCAGCCGGCCCGTCTCCTAGGTGGAGAGGATGGGCACAATGGGGTACTCATTAGGGCGGCTGGTTCGCCCGCGCGCAGGTTTGCTGGTGGCTCCGCTGGCTGCGGCCGCGCTCCTGGTCGGGGTGCCGGCCGCCGGGGCGAGCCCGGCGAAACCGGCCGGCGGGGCAGCGCCTGGCGCGGTCCAGCAGCGGCTCGCTGCGATCTCCGGGAAAGTGAACGCCCTGATCGGGAAGATGACGCTGGCTGAGAAGTTCGGGCAGCTGGAGATGTCCGGGCCGACCGGCCCGAACGGGACGCCAGGGCAGACGCTGCTCGACGAGGTGCGTAACGGCCAGGTCGGCTCGGTGCTCGACCTGGTGGGCGTGGCCAACATCAACCAGGTGCAGAAGGCGGCCCTGCAGTCGCGGCTGCACATCCCGGTCATCTTCTCCCTGGATGTGATCCACGGGTACAAGACGATCTTCCCGGTGCCGATCGCCGAGGCGAGCTCCTGGGATCCGGCCGCAGTACGGAACGATGAGTCGGTCTCGGCGGCCGAGGCCACCGCGGACGGGATCAAGTGGACCTTCAACCCCATGGTCGACATCAGCCGGGACCCCCGCTGGGGACGCGTCGTCGAGGGAGCCGGGGAGGACCCGTTCCTGGGTTCAGCGATAGCGGCGGCAAAGGTTCGTGGCTACCAGGGCAGTGACTTCAGCGCGCCGGATAAGATGGCCGCGACCGTGAAGCACTTCGCCGCGTACGGCGCGCCGGTGGCCGGCCGTGAGTACAACACGGTCGACATGTCAGAGCAGCAGCTGCGCAACGACTACCTGCCGCCGTACAAGGCGGCCGTGGATGCGGGCGCGGCGTCTGTGATGAGCGCGTTCAACTCGCTCAATGGGGTGCCGGCCAGCGCGAACCCGTACCTGCTGAGGACGATCCTGCGCAAGGAGTGGGGATTCACCGGCACGGTGGTGAGCGACTACCAGGCGATCCAGGAACTTATCGACTTCGGTTTCGCCACGAATGGTGCCGACGCCGCGCGGCTCGCGCTGACCGCGGGAGTGGACATCGAGATGGGGGTCCAGGTCCCGAGCCAGTTCGCCACCTACCCGGCCTTCGGGCCCGGCCTGGTGCGCAGCGGCCAGGTCAGCATGGCCACGATCAACAACGACGTGCGCCACGTACTGACGCTGAAGTTCCTGGCCGGCATGTTCGATCATCCGCTTACCGACCCCACCCGCGTGCAGACTGCAGAGCTCACGCCCGCACACCTGGCCGCGGCGCGCGCCATGGCGGCCCGCTCGATGGTGCTGCTCAACAACAAGAACAATGCGCTGCCGCTGAGCGCCGGCGCGTCGTCGGTGGCGGTCGTCGGGCCGCTCGCCAACGATCCCGCCGACCAGCTCGGGCCGGACGTGCCGATCGGGTACAACATCGGCCAGGGCAAGGTGGTCTCGGTGCTGGATGGCATCAAGGCGGCGGTGCCGGGCGCGACCGTGAACTACGCGCAGGGCTGCGACACTTCCTGCACGTCGACCGCTGGGTTCGGCGCGGCGGTCGACGCGGCCAACGCATCGGCGGTGACCGTGGTCGTGGTCGGCGAGCCGGCGGCCGACTCCGGTGAGGCGTCCTCCCGCAGCGACATCAGCCTGCCCGGCCGGCAGCTCGCGCTGGTGCAGGCGGTCGCGGCGACCGGCAAGCCGTACGTCGTGGTCCTGATGAACGGCCGGCCGCTGACCATCAGCTGGCTCGCCGACCACGCGCCGGCGCTGCTCGAATCGTGGTTCCCCGGCACCGAGGGCGGCAACGCGGTCGCGGACGTGCTGTTCGGCAAGGTGAACCCGGGCGGGAAGCTGCCGATGAGCTTCCCCCGCAACGTCGGGCAGATACCGATCTCCTACAACGAACTGCCGACCGGCAGGCCCTACGATCCGAACAACAAGTACACGTCCAAGTACCTCGACGTGCTCAACACGCCGCAGTACCCGTTCGGATACGGCCTGTCGTACACCACCTTCACCCTGTCGAACCTGCACCTGTCGTCGGGCAGCATTCCGGCCCACGGCACCCTGACGGTTACCGCGGATATCACCAACACGGGCACCAAGGCCGGCGATGACGTGGCCCAGCTCTATATTCACGAGTCGGGCACGAGCATCTTGCAGCCCGTCCGCAGGCTCGACGGATTCCAGCGGGTCACCCTCCAGCCCGGGCAGAAACGGACCGTCACCTTCAAGCTGGGGCCGGCCAGCCTTGGCTTCTACAACAACCAGGGACAGTTCGCCGTCGAACCTGGCGGCTTCGACGTCTACGTCGGCGACAGTTCCGTGGGCGGCCTGCACGGCCAGTTCACCGTGCGCTGACCGCTCGGCCCGCATGCCAGTGCGGGAGACCCGGCGCCGGCCGGGTCTCCCGCACTGGAGGGAGAACAGGGCATCTCCAATGCCACCGGCCTGGCCGGGCCGGCCGCTGCCCAGCGGCGGATCTCTTCCCCGGCCGTATGGACATCGGGCTTGAGGAGGACCGCATTGCCGAGAGCCAGCGCCGGGGCGACTGCGCGAACCGACAGGATCTGCGGCAAGTTCCACGGGCTGATGACGCCGACGACCCCGAGCGGCAGGCGCTGGGCGATCGACTCACGCCCCGCCTCGGCGGTAGGGAGGAGATGCCCCCACGGCTGGGTGGGCAGCGCGGCCGCCTCCCACAGCTCCCCCAGGACCAGGCCGACTTGCGTCCCACTCCGATCCAGGGGCTATCGTCGCGCCAGGGGGTGCAGACCGCCGCCACCAGCGTCCGCATGCGGTCTGCCGTAACCTGCCTGGGCCAGGCCACGACACGGGAATCGGAACGCAAGACGATGAACGCTCGTACCGCTGGCGACTTCGACTACGACGCAGGAGGCGGCGGCTACGCCGTGCAGCGCCGTACTGATCCGCGCATCGCCGCCCTGGTCCACGCCGCGCTCGGCCAGGCACGGAGCGTCCTCAACGTCGGCGCCGGAGCAGGCTCCTACGAACCCGGGGACCGTGACGTTACCGCCGTCGAGCCGTCCGCGTCGATGCGCTCGCAGCGGCCGGCGCACCTGGGGCCGGCGATCAACGCCACCGCCGAGCACCTGCCGTTCGCCGATGCCACCTTTGACGCCGCGATGGCCCTGGTCACGGTGCATCAGTGGGCCGATACCGACCAGGGGCTTCGGGAACTGCGCCGGGTCAGCCGGGGGCCGGTCGTCGTGCTGACCTTTGACGGCGATGCCCTCGATCTACTCTGGCTGGCCGACTACGTGCCTGAGCTGATCACGGCCGAGCGGCAGCGCTACCCGGCGATCCAGCACATCAGGGATGTCCTCGGCGGCACCAGCACGGTCACTCCCGTCCCGGTGCCGGCCGACTGCGTTGATGGTTTTACCGAGGCGTACTTCGCGCGTCCCGAGCGATTCCTGGATCCCGCCGTGCGCCAGTCCCAGTCCGCGTGGGGTTTCGTGGAGGAAGCAGCCACAGAGCGTGGCGTCGCCCGGCTGCACGCCGACCTTGACTCAGGCGCGTGGGATCGCCGCTACGGGACACTCAGGACGCAGCCGGAATTCACCGGGTCGCTCCGGCTCATCACCGCCCAGCCCGGCTGATCAATCCTTGGGTGGCCAGACCGGTATCTGGCCGCGCCCGGATGGGAACCGGATGTTCTTCGAGCGGACGAACTCGTGCAGTGTCTCCACCGCGTTCTCACGGCCGAAACCGCTGCCTTTAACGCCCCCGAATGGTGAGCCGAGGAACGCGCGGCGCATGTAGTTGTTGACGAACACCATGCCGGCCTCCAGCCGCTGCGCGATCTGGCCCGCCCGCGCCACGTCAGTCGTGCAGATGGCCGCGGTCAGCCCGTACGCGGTGCCGTTGCAGATCTCGATGGCCTGATCCTCGGTGGAGAAGCGCATCACGCACGCGATGGGGCCGAAGATCTCTTCCTGCGCGAGTGTCATACCCGGCGTGACATCCGCCAGGACCACCGGCGCGACCCAGTAGCCGTCCTTGAGGCGCTCGTCGCCCGGCAGCTTGCCCTGGGTGACCAGCCGGGCGCCCTCGTCCAGGCCGGTCTGCAGGTAGGCCAGCACCTTGTCGCGCTGAGCCGCGTCGACCATCGCCCCGATGTCGGTAGCCGGGTCCAGGCCGTCCCCGACCACCAGCCGCCCGGCCGCGCGGGCGAAACGGTCCAGGAAGTCATCATGGATCGAGTCATGGACCAGGATGCGGGCGGTCGACGTGCAGGCTTCGCCCTGGTTGTAGAACATCCCCTCCAGCGCGACATCGACGGCAGCGTCCAGGTCGGCGTCCGCCAGGACCATCACGGCGTTCTTGCCGCCCAGTTCCATCGTCGCGTAGGTCACGTTCTCGGCAGCGCTCTTCAGCACCCGCTGCCCGGTCACCGTCGCCCCGGTGAACGTGATGCGCTCCACCTTGGGATGGGCCGTCAGGGCCGGCCCGGCTCCAACACCGGGAACAGCATTCAGGACACCCGGCGGCAGCACCTCGTTCGCCAGTTCCACCAGCCGCAGCACGGTGAGCGGCGCCTGCTCGCCAGGCTTGACGACGACGGTGTTGCCCGCCGCCAGCGCCGGGGCGCATTTCTTCGTGAAATGGATCGGCGGCCAGTTGAACGGCAGGATCGCGGCGACCACGCCGTAGGGTTCGTAAATTACCCTGGCCTCGATGGGGCCCTGGTCGACGATCTCGCCATGCAGCGTGTCAGCGAGCCCGGCGTAGTAGTCATAGCCGGCGTGGCAGTAGGACAGGTCGAAGCGCAGGGCGTCACGGCGGGGCTTGCCCACCTCGCGGGCCTCGAGTTCCGCCAGCTCCTCCACATGCGCGCGGATCTTCGCGGCGACCAGCCGCAGCAGCCGGCCCCGCTCCCGGGGGGACATGTCACGCCAGGGCCCGTAGGCACGCCGCGCCTCGGCCACCGCCCGGTCCACCAGGTCAGCGCCGCCGCTGACGACCCGCGCGATCTGCCGTCCCGTGGCCGGCTCCATGACCGCGAACGTGTCGGCGTCCCCAGCCTCGACGAACGCACCGCCGATGAACGCACCCCACACCTCACGCCCGGTAAGGCCCGCCGTCGCCGCGCTGGACGTGACTGAGGTCATCAAGACTCCAACAGATAGAAAGGCCTGAAAGAGGAAGCGATACAGACCGCCGCAAGCACAGTGGCATTCTGCAATCGATTGCTGACATTATCCGGGTGCCCGCATACCCGTCAAGAGCAGGTCGGAGCCGCGGACCCGGGAACCCAGGGTGCTAGGCCGTGCAGGCGCCGCCATCTTCGCGCGATGCTGCCGGGGAAGCCTGCCTCTCACCCTTGGAGGCCTGACAGCCGCAAGTAGGGTCGGTAGTCGAGGTGTGACTATCGCATGATCCTCGAAGGCCGCCCGGCCGGGTACGAGGTCCCAGAGCAATAGCCAGCACTGTGATGGCCAGCCAGCCCGGGCGCCACGGCAGCGCCTGCGTCCGGCTCGTAGACCAAGGCCATGCACGCGCGGCCGGAGGGATGGTGAATATGGGGGCCTATCAGGTGGTGCCGGTTGGATGGGTTGAGTCGCCGCTGACAGACCGGGGGCAGGCGCCGCGGCAGGGGAACGAGGGCGCGCCGGATGCCTGGCTGGTCTTCGAGCCCGGGTACGCCGAAGGAATACGCGACCTTGAGGCCGGAACCGAGATCATCGTGCTCACCTGGCTTGACCGGGCCGCCCGTGATGTGCTGGCCACCCGGCCGCGTGACGATCCCGCGCGGCCGCCGCTGGGAGTCTTCAGCACTCGTTCCCCCGACCGCCCCAATCCCATCGGGCTACACCGGGTCCAGGTCGTCGCGACAGACGGGTTGCGGATACGGGTCCGCCCCCTGGAGGCGCTGGACAAGACGCCGGTACTCGACGTGAAGCCGGTCCTGGACAAGGCCGCTGAACGGTAACCGACAGCCCCGCGCCGGCAGCCGCGGTGGGCGTAACTGGATTCCAACCAGCGGCCCGGGCTGGTAAGGATGGCCGCAACCGCTCCCCCGGCCTGCGGCTCGTCGGCCAGCCCAGGTCAGAAGTGAGCAGAAGCGGGCGCCCGGCACTGATCGAATGCCGGTCCGGGCTGCTAGGGCCGGATCGATCCCTGAGCGCCTGGTCCCGGCGACTCGTTCCCGGCTGAGGATGAGTCGCGGGAAACCAGGCGGAAGGCGACCCGGGCCGCCGGGATGCGTTCTTGCTCGCGGGCCAGGAGTGCCATCGCGCGGGCGTCGGCTGCCGTGGGCCGGTTCACGTCCAGGGCTCGTGGCCACAGGCGGGCATGCCGAACGGCTGCAACCTCGGCCGCGTAGACCAGCGCCTGGTTGACCAGGTAGAGCAGGGCAAATATGCCGGCCACGGTTGCGAAGCTCCCGTAGACGGGCCCGGCCTTGCTCACCAGCCTGGCCAGCAATGGTGGGCCCAGATTGAGCACCAGGGTCACCGCCGCCGCGCCCAGGACGGCGGCCGGCCAGAGGGCCCGGACCGGCGCCGGTCGCGCTAGCAGCAGCCTGGCGCCAAGCAGCAAGACGGCGAAGATGATCACAGCCGACCCGAGTGCCGCCGCAGCGCGTTCCAGTCCCGGCAGGCCGGGCAGCGCCGTGACCACCACAGTGAGCGCCCCGACCGCCAATGCCCCCAGCAGCAGCGCAGCCAGCATCACGAACACCCGAACGTAGCGGGACGCAAATCCGGCCCGGAGGCGCCTCGGGACGGCGGCGACATGGTTCAGCGTCTGGTACGCGGAGAACACGACACCGGTTCCGGAGAACAGCAAGCCGATCAGGCCGACGATGAACGGGACGGTCGACGTCGGCAGAGTGGTTACCGCATTCTCTACCGTGGATCGCAGCGCCGTCGGGACGATCGCGGTGATCAGACGCTGCCGCAATTCCGGGTTATCAGCCAGCACCCGCGATAGGACGGCCACGCCGAGCAGCAGCAACGGGAAGATGCTGAGGAAACCGTAATACGTGATGAGGGCAGCCTCGCGCCCGCCATCATCATCTCCGTACTTCTTGATCACGGCATAAGGGAAGCCGAGCACACCATGCCGTCGCTGCACACGATCCGCCCAGGCGATGATCCGGTTCACCCGCGCGCTCAAGCGCCCGAAGAAGCCCATGCCCAGCCTCCTCTGTCATTCCGTCCGGATACGTCATCATCGGCACGCAGGCTGCGGCGCAGAAGTAATGGCGACGACCGTGATGGCCGATGATGCCGCCCAGCCCTGCCGACCTAACCAGCAGCGACGTATCTTGGCGACCCGGGGCAGCCCGCTCGACGCCGGCCCCGTGGCTGGTCAAGAAGCACGACGGATGAGCCTGCGGGCGGGCAGCGGGTGCGCATCGCCCTCATCAGGTTCCCGTGCGGTAACGGCGAAACGTGGCCCGTAGCGGTGTGCGAGCGGGTTGGCGGTCAGGCCGTGCGCGACCACGCTGAGCAATATGGTGAAGGCAATCACGGTGATCGCGGGCTCGGCCGTCTGGCCTATATCTTCCAGCGCCAGCAAGGCGAATACCACCGACGCCAGGCCGCGAGGCCCGAACCAGCCCACAAAGGCAACCGCCGCACGGCCGAGCCGGCTGCCCGCCAGCGCCAGCGCCACCGGCACCATCCGGATGACGGTCAGGCTGAGCACCGCGTACAGGGCCGCCTGCCAGGTCAGGTTCTCGAAGGCTGGCAGGACCGCGATAGCGCCGAACGCCAGCCAGACCAGCAGTGACACCAGGGCACCCGTCTCCTCGACATAGGGCACCAGCCGCTCGCCGCGCTTCCCGCTGGTGGCGCCGTAGGCCAGGCCGCCCACGAATGCGGCGATGAAGCCATTCCCGTGCAGCGCCAGAGCACAGGCATAGGCGCAGATCGCCAAGGCCAGCACGGCGGAGCCAGCGAAACCGCCCGCGGCCCATCCGCGGCGGCGCGCCACGTTCACGGCCAGGCCGCCCGCGCCGCCGATGAACGCGCCGACGAGCACGCCCAGCGCGAGCTCGGCCACTGCCGCGCCTGGACCGATGCTGGCCGCGTGCTCGGCGATCGCGGCTCCTGCGATGGCGACCAGGACGACCGGCGTGGCAATCCCGTCGTTGAGCCCGCTCTCGACGTTGAGCAGCCGGCGAATCCGCGCCGGGACCGCTGGGTTCACCATCACGCCCGCACCCAGGGCGGCGTCCGTCGGTGCGAGGGCCGCGCCCACCAGGAGGACGAGCCAGATACTCATGCCGTTGAACAGCGCGAGCGCGAGCAAGATCCCCAAGCCGATGGTCAGCGGCAGCCCGATCCCCAGCAGCCGGAGGCACAGGCCCAGGTCGGTTCGCAGGTCCCGCAACCTGACCCGGGACGCGTCCGAGAACAGCACCAGAACCAGGGTGATCTCCGCCAGCGCCTTGACCAGCTCACGGGAAGGCGCGAAGCCCAGCGTGGCCAGCGGGCCGTGAGTCAGCAGCAGGCCCGCGAGCACGAAGATGATCGGTGCGGTCACGTCGTACCGCTCCAGCCGCGCGGACAGCGATCCCCAGAGGAAAATGATGGCCGCCACGATGGCCAGGTCGGAAGTGCTCATCGGGTCCTGCCTCGGGTCCGGGTGCTCACAGCAGCCGTCACCACTAGCGGGCGGGTGGTGCCGCGGGAACGTCGGGCGGCGGGACGCCATGGGCGGCTGTCTGGCCCGGTGCCGCCTGGTCGTCGGCGGACCGGCCGTCGGCGGTCCAGTGGGCGCCCGGTTTCCGCGCGGAATGCGGCGATGGCGGCGGCGATGGTCGGGAAGAAGTGGTGCGGGTCGATGGTGCGGGTCAGCCCGTAGCGTTCGATCTTGCGCCGTACCGGATCCTTGAGTTCGGCGAAGACCAGGCTGATGCCCTCGTCGTTCAGCGCCTCGTCGAGTTCGGTCAGCACATCGGAGGCGGTGGTGTCCACATCGGTCACGGGTTCCGCCGCGATGAGGATCCATGAGGGTTTTGGCTCCTCCTGGGCCAGCCGTCGGACCTCGTCGCGGAACGTCTTGGCGTTGGCGAAGAACAGGGGGCCGTCGAACCGGTACATCACCAGGCCAGGCAGGTGCTCGGCATCGGGATAGGACTGGATGTCGTGGTAGCCCTCCACCCCGGCCACGCGCCCGAGCGTGGTGGCGTAGGGCCACCACGCCCGGCGGAAGACGTTGAGGATGGACAGGGCGACCGCGATCGCGATCCCGGGGAGCACGCCAAGCAGGGCGACTCCGAGGAAGGCCGTGATCGACAACAGGAACTCGGCCTTGCGCTGCCGCCACAGCCGCACCGTGGCGGGTACGTCGGCCAGGGACAGTGAGGCCGTGATCACCACCGCGGCCAGGGCGGGCTGGGGCAGGTTCCGGAACAAGCCCGGGACCAGCACGATCATGAGGACGATCAGGACCGCCCCGGTGACCCCCGTCAGCTGTGTCTTCGCACCGGACCGTTCCGCCACCGCCGTCCGGGACCCGCTGGTGCTGACCGGGAACCCCTGGAAGAGGCCCGCGGCCAGGTTCGCCGCGCCGATGCCGATCATCTCGCCGTTGCCGCGGACTTCCTGCCCGGTGCGCGCCGCGAACGCCGACGCCGTGGAGATCGTGTCGGCCAGGGAGATCAGGGCGATCCCCAGTGCCCCCGCGAACAGGGGCCCGAGATCGGACAGCCGGACGGACGGGATGGTGAACGGCGGGAAACCCTTGGGGAGCACCCCGACCAGGCTGACGCCGTGATCGGCCAGGTGGAAGACGGTGGCCGCCGCAATGGCCAGCACGACTGCTATCAGCACGGCCGGGACCTTCGGCAGCCAGCGCTGCAGCACCAGGATCACCGCGATTCCCGCGAGCCCGACCGCGGCCGAGGCCGGAACCGCGTCACCTTTCGCCAGGCCCTTGGCGAACCCGGCGATCTCACCGATCAGGCCGTCAGCCTCGACCTTGAACCCGAGCAGCTTCGGCAGCTGCCCGATCAGGATGGTCAGCGCCAGGCCGTTCATGTAGCCGATCATGGTTGGCTTGGAGATCAGGTCGGCGATGAAGCCGAGCTTCGCCACCGCCGCCAGGATCATGATCACCGCGACCATGATCGCCAGGATCGACGCCAGGGCGACCGCGCGCTTGGCGTCGCCTTTGGCGGCCATCAGCGGCAGGATCGTCGCGGCGATCATCGGCCCCAGCGACGAATCCGGGCCCAGCACCAGGATCCGCGACGGGCCGAACGCCGCATAGCCGAGCAGGCACAAGATGGACGTGTACAAACCCGTGATCGGCGGCAGGCCCGCCAGTTCCGCATAGGCCATGCCCTGCGGGACCAGCAGGGTGGTGAGCACAACCCCGGCAATGACGTCCTTCAGCAGCCACCGCCGGCGGTAGGACGAGATCACCTCAAGCCCGGGCACCCGATGAACCACGGACACCCCCAACAGGCATGGTCATGTGCCGTAATGGTAATTTCGCCCGTCCGGGCGGGTCCGGCATCACCCGTACCGGGTGGGGGCCCAGGTGCCGGAACCGGTAATGGTGGCGGGATGACTCCCCAAGGGCCAGCCGTCAGCCCTGCCGCCCTGGCTAGCCGGAGGTAAGCGATATGGCCAAGAAGCACAAGCACCAGCAGCGCGTCCCGGAGGATCAGGCGCCGCCGGGCGCCGCGCGGCTCGAGGCCGGGGCTGGCCCGCCTCCGAAGATGAAGCGCAAGGAATACGAGCGGGAGATGAAGCTCCTGCATGGCGAACTGGTGGCCATGCAGCAGTGGGTCAAGGCATCGGGAGCCAAGATCTGTGTCGTGTTCGAGGGCCGGGACACCGCCGGGAAGGGAGGCACGATCAAGCGGATCACCGAGCGGGTCAGCCCGCGCGTGTTCCGGGTCATTGCCCTGCCCGCCCCGACCGGGCGCGAGAAGTCGCAAATGTACATCCAGCGGTACCTCCCCCACTTCCCGGCCGCCGGGGAGGTGGTGATCTTCGACCGCAGCTGGTACAACCGGGCCGGCGTTGAACCGGTGATGGGCTTTTGCACGCCCGCGGAAACCGAGCGGTTCCTCGGGCTGGTCCCGGAGGTCGAGAAGGCCATGGCCGATGACGGGATCCTGCTGCTGAAGTACTGGCTCGAGGTCAGCGCCGACGAGCAAACCCGGCGCCTCAAGAGCCGCATGAACGACCCGCGGAAGATCTGGAAGCTCTCGGATATGGACCTGAAGTCCTACCGCCACTGGTACGACTACTCCAGGGCCAGGGACGCGATGTTCGCCGCGACTGACACCGCGTGGGCGCCCTGGTACATCGCGCACACCGACAACAAGAGGCGCGGCCGGCTCAACATCATCAGCCACCTGCTCAGCCAGGTCCCCTACAAGCCGCTTCCCCCGCGGGACGTCACACTGCCCAAGCGGCAGCCGGCCCACGGCTACGTGCAGCCGGACCTGCCCCTGCACTACATCCCGGCGCCGTTCTAAGCCAGCCTGGTACCGGCGGCGACGTGCGACTTTTCGCCAACGGCCAGGAGACCGGCCAGGGCCGGATGGACCGTCGGCCCTTGAGCGCGGCCTCCCGGCCGGACTCGCCGGAGCGGGTTCGTCGCTCGTCACACCACGATGGCGGACGGACTCAGGCGGGACAGAGCATGGCGCCATCGGCCAATGCTCCGCACCGCAGCCACGACCGACGGCCTCACCTCCTGTTCCGGTTCCGGCCGGGATTGACGACCAGGGCGCTGCCACCGCCGAGACGGACTGGCTCGGCCACGGCCTGGTACAACCCGGGCCCGAGAACCTGAAGCCCGGTCGCGTCTCCCGGGTACTGGTCGAGCGGCAAAATCGGGCCGGTGGCCACGGTGAACTGCTCGCCGAACATGCGGGTCAGTTCCCGGCGTATGGCGCTGGAGTAGAACGCGGGCTCGGCTAGCGAGGTGGGCGAGTTCGCCTGGCTCACCCGCGGGGCGGCGAGAGCAGCGGGCAGCGTCATGCCGAAGTCGAGGTGGTTCAGGATCGTCTGCAGGATCGTGGTGATGATCGTTGCGCCGCCCGCCGCGCCCACCGTGAAGACCGGGTGCCCGTGCTGCAGCGCGATGACCGGGCCCATGCTGGAGCGCGGGATCTTCCCGCCGGCGGGCAGGTTCGGGTCGTAGGCCCCCGGCGCTGACGAGGCGAAGTCGAAGTCGGTCATCTCGTTGTTGAGCAGGAAGCCGTAGCCGGGCACGGTCTCGCCGCTGCCGCCGAAGAAGTTGATGGTGTTGGTGTAGGCGACGATGTTGCCCCACTTGTCGGCCGTGACGATGTTGTTGGTGTGGAGGCCCTCGCGACCGGCGGAAGCCGCCGGGCGGGACGTACCCGTGCCGGTGCAGTCGTGGTAAGGCGGGGAGGGCTTGCCAGGCGCGACGGGAGAGACGAGCGCCTTGTCGTGGACCAGGCAGCGCCGGGTCGCGGCGAACGCCGGGCTGAGCAGCCCGCGCATCGGGACGCTGACGTAGCGGGGGTCGCCGACGTAGGCGTTCCGGTCGGCGTAGGCCAGCCGCGACGCCTCCAGGTAGTGGAACAACGCCGTGGACCGCGTCTCGGCCGACAGATTCCAGCCGCGCAGGATGTTCAGGGCCTCGCCCACAGTGGTCCCGCTGCTCGATGGCGGGGGCATGCTGTAGATATCGAGCCCGCGGTAGCGGACGCGGGTGGGCGCCTGCGCCTGAGGCGAGTAACTGCGCAGGTCGCTCATCTTCATGATGCCGCGCAGCTTGACCAGGCTGGTGCCGCGCGTCAGCACCGGATGGTCGTCGGCACGGACGATGGCCTGGCCGATGGGCCCGTCGTACAGGTAGGACGGCCCGTACTGGGCCAGCAGCCGGTAGGTCCGGCCCAGATCGGGATTGCGCAGCAGGGTGCCGACCGGCAGCGGGTTGCCGGACCTGGTCAGCAGCAGCTTACGGCTGGCCGGGTAGGCCCGCAGCAGCGGCAGTGCGGACTCGGTCAGCTGGCGGAAGTCGGAGTTGACCCGGAATCCCCTCCCCGCGACCCCGATGGCCGGCTGCAGGTCGGCGCGCAGGCTCTGGCGGCCGTAGCGGCGGACCGCCGCGGCCCAGGTGGCCACCATGGATGGCACCCCGGTGGCCAGCGGCTGGCCGGATGCGTAGTCGTAGTTCAGCGGCTGGCCGGTCTGGCGGTCGGTGAACATCGTTGGCGTGCAGGCCTGCGGGCAGGTCTCACGGCCGTTGATGGTCACAACCTGGTGGGTGCGCGCCAGATAGATCACCATGAACCCGCCGCCGCCAGGTCCTGCCACGAACGGGATCGTCACACCCAGCGTGCTCGCCACTGCCACGGCGGCGTCAATAGCGTTGCCACCGTGCTTGAGCATTGTGATGCCCGCCCGGCTGGCATCCAGATCCATGGATGCCGCCGCCCCGCCCGTGCCGACCGCCACCGGGTGCTTCCCGCCCACTGTGGCGGTCGGGGCAGCGGTCGCATTAGCCACCGACGGCACCGCCAGGACCACCGCGGCCAGGACCGACAGCGCAGATATTCGAGTTAAACGACGACGCATGGCCACCTCAGCGCAAGTCCGCTCGGATGAGAAATCAGGACCTGTACGTTCGTACTCCTCGTCACGAGACGGCGTCAACAGCGGGCCAGCGGCGGCGGGTAAGCCGCAGGAAACCGGAGCCCAGCCCGGAGGGACATGCGGGTCCCCATAGAGCGCGCGAAGCCGCAGGCCGGGAGTGGTGCAGGCCCAGGACAGGCTGAGCGCGAATGCGACCACGAGGCTGTGCCAGCTCAGGCCATGCTGTCGTCGATGAAGGAGAAGGTGAGCTCCTCGAGGTGCTGGCGGGTGGCATCGGGAACGTCGCGCAGGGGCCCTTGCCCGACGAGTACCGCCAGGCCGTGCACCGCGGACCAGATGGGGAATTCGATGCCGTCGCGGCGCCGCCGCTGGAGCGCGCCGGCGTTGACCATTTCGTCGAGCGCGGTGCGCAGATGACCCAGGGGCGTGCGCTCCTGCCCGGTCCCGCCGTCCGCAGCGTCGTAGGCGTGCTGTTGCGGTAGCGCGAACGCGGTCGCGAACAGGCCCGGTTCCTCGCGGGCGAACTCCAGGTACGCCGTGCCGATCGCCTGCAGCCGGCGGCGGGCCGCGGCGGGATCGCCGTGCTTGCCGCGCACCCGGGCCACACCGGCGGCCATGCGAGCGGCGAGCTCGCGCATGGCTGCCGTGCAGACCGCGGCGAGGAGCTCATCACGGTCTGCGAAGTGCCGGTAGGCGGCGTTGGGCGCAACGCCCACCATCCGGGTCGCTTCCCGGAGCACCACGGCGTCCGGGCCACCGGTCCGGGCCAGCTCTACCCCGGCGGCGACGAGGCCCTCGCGGACGGCGCCTCGCGGCCGCCGCCGGGGCTCCGCCTCGTGGCTCTCCGCTGCTGACTGGCTGGCCGTCACGCCGACAGGATAACAAAGTGGACAGCGTCCACTGGCACGGTTATAGTGGACAGCGTCCACTTGTTGCGAGGGAGGCCACCGATGGGCGGGAATAGTACGGCAGGGTCACCGATGGTGACGGCGGCGGAGTGGTTCGCGGGCGGACAGCGGATCCCGTACGACCCGGAATCCGCGCGCGTGCTGACCGGTGAGGAGGCCGCCGCGATCTCGGATGGCCTCCGGGTCTTCGAGCGCGTCGTTGCCGCGGAGCAGGATGCGGATGAGGACACGGTGTGGCTCACGATGCTGCCGGGTTTCCCGGACGGCTCCTATGGCTGGGCCCGGGTCAACCGGATGCTCGGCGGCGGCCTGCACCCGCGGCTGTACGTCGAGCCTGTCGGGCAAGGTGACTCAGATAAGCCCCGGGACTACCGGTACTCAACCGTCGAGCGCGCCGACCTGGTCCAGGCGCTGTGGCGGCACCACGGCGTGCGCCGCACCGTCGTCGTCACGTTCGACTACACCTCGCTGGCGCTGCTCGAGCTGCTCCGCCGCCAGCTGGAGGGAACCATGGCCACGCCGGCGATCACGGCCGCGTTCATGGTGAACGGCGGCCTGTTCGCTGACGCGCACACGCACCCGTGGCGGACCACGCCGGTGCTGCGCACGCCGCTGGGCGCGCTCGGGATGCGGCGGGCGCAGCGCTCACCGCGCGTGTTCGACGCCACGATCCTGCAGGCGCGGTTGTACTCCCGCGGCTACCATCCCGCCCCGGCCGAGCTTGCCGAGCTGCGGTCGGCGATCACCCGGCGCGACGGGGCCGCGTTCCTCCACCGTGCCGCGGGGTTCACCGCCGAGCACCGCCGCCAGGCGCGGCGCTGGGACCTCGCCTCGATCGCCCGCGACCTCGGCGGCACGGTCGCCCTCTATGTCGGCGGCAGCGATCAGGACCCCTATGAGCACCGGCAGATCCAGGCCGCCCGCGAGCGCGTGCCGCAGGCCGAGATCCTGGCTTTCCCCGGCGGCCACCTGACCACCAGCGAGCACCCGGATCTCCTCGCCGCGGCCATCCGCGGCATCGCCGAACGCCACGGCGTGGGTACCCCGGCCAGCGCCAGCCGGTAACACCGGAGCGAGAAGGAAACCACCATGACCAGAATGACCCCCCTGCTCGAGCGAAACGAGCAGTTCGCCCGTACCTACACCCCCGCCGCACTCGGCATACCCGCCCGGCAGGTGCTCATCGTCACCTGCCTCGACCACCGGGTTGACCCCGCGATTGTCCTCGGGCTCCAGCTCGGAGACGCTCCCGTCATCCGCAATGCCGGAGGACGCGTCACCCAGGCCGTCATCGACGACATCGCCTACCTCGCCTTCCTGGCCGGGCAGCTGTTCGGCGGCGAAGGCGCGCCTGACACGCTCTTCGAGGTCGCGGTCATCCATCACACTCAATGCGGAACGGGCTTCCTCGCCGACCCCGGCTTCCGGCGCCGGGCCGCCGAGGCGACCGGCCTCCCCGAGGCAGCCCTCGCAGCCTCCGCCGTTGCCGATCCGCACACCACCGTCCGCGACGATGTCGGGCGCCTGCTCACCTCACCCTCGCTGCCGCCGGAGGTGAGCGTCTCCGGCCACGTGTACGACATCGCCACCGGACACCTCACCACCACTCATGACGCCCGCTACCCTTAACGGCCCCCCGCCCGCACGCTCGCCGAGGTTAAGGCGGCGCGCCGCCCAGATCTGGCTGCGCAGGCCCGGCCGGTGCCGGTTCAGGCGACCTTGCGCAGCGTCACGTCCATCGATGCGGTCCAGTTCACGCCGTCGGCGCTGGCCTCGTGGCGGGCGACCTGGGTCATGCCGTCGCCGGTCACCGTTACGGTGCAGCGTGTCCGGTCTCCGGTCCACCTGATCACGTCGCCCTCGATCTCGAGCCGTGAGCGGTGGACGTTGCCGAAGCTGTCGTAGAACGTGGAGCGGTACGCCTCGCCGTCAACGCCGATGATCTCGACGCCGCCGACGGCCGTTTCGCCGATCTTCCCGAAGGCCGAGTGCACGACGAAGAACCCGCCGGGCGCCCACTCGTAGACATCGCTGGTGAGGATCGGAACGGACGGGGTCCCCGCGGTCTCGATCGTGTGGCCTTCGTTGATCCACTTGCCGATGAGGACCGCAAGCGCCCGGTGGCGGCCGTCACGGACGGGCGCTGTCCGACCGGTGTTCTCAACCCCAGCGGCGACATTGACCACGCGAGCGGACCCGGTGGTGGTATCGGACATCGGAACTCCCTCGGAGGTGCGGTCAGAAACGATCCCACCACCCAGTCGGAGCCGCCGCGCTCGCCTCGACGTCCCGGCGGGCAAACTCCCCGCCGCCGGTGGTCTACACACAGCTGATCTACGGCGAAGGCCGCCCAGCCCAGTCTGGGGACACTCGCGTGGCCGCTAGTCGCTCGACTACGACAGATAGCTGAATCCATACTCGTTCAGGACCAGTGCCCGGGACACTCAGCTGTTCCGGCATCACGGCTTCCGGCCGACTGCCCCCACGATCTTCAGCCGGGTAGGAGCCGTGATCGAATCCTGCCGCCACTCCTGGACATCAGTCAGGCCAGGCTCCAGAAGGTCAAATCCGGTGAAAAACTGCTGGATCTGGCTCCTGGGCCGGAAATACGTCTCTACTGCCGTGCCCGCCGCTACCGCGCGCAGCTCGGCCATCGCTTCCGGATCGCTGTCGCTGGCGAATTGGGACAGCACGAGACAGCTGCCCGCGCACATGCGGTCACGGAACTGAGCGACAATTCCCCGCGGATCCTCGGCATCCGGCACCAAGTGCAAGACCGCCACGCAGAGCACGGCGACCGGCTCGCTGAAATCGATCAACCGCGCTACGTCCGGATGATCCAGGATCACCTCCGGCTGACGGATGTCAGCCTGAACCGAAACCACCCGATCATCACTGGCCAGCAGCGCGGCATTGTGCACATGCACGATCGGATCATAATCGACATACACGGCGCGGGCCGACGGATCGGAATGGCGAGCTGTCTCATGAACGCTCGGAGAAGTAGGGAAGCCAGTCCCCAGGTCGATGAACTGCCTCAGACCGGCGGCGCCTAGCGCGCGGACCGCCCGGATTGCGAACGCCCGGTTAGCCCGGGCGAGCCGCCGCTGATCAGGGGCAATAGCAAGCACCCGGTCGGCAGCCGCCCGGTCCACCGCATAGTTGTCTTTGCCGCCCAGGAGATAGTCATAGATCCGAGCGGCAGCGGGCTGAGCCGGATCGCTGCCCGGTGACGTCACCCCGCCCATTCTCATCCTCCAGCACATTGCTCCCTTTGCGCAGGAGACTACAGCGTCAGCAGGCCCGGCTTGCCCCGGCCTTGGGCTGCTCCGCCCGGCTCGCCGGATACCGGCGTGCCACGCAGCGCATTGCAAGTGCTCCGCAGGCTGTGGCCGTGAGCGCTACAGGTCCTCGATCTTCGCTGCTGGACAGTGCGTCGCGTAGAGCCGCCCTCGAAGTGACGCCGAGTTTCGGGAAGATCTGGTACAGATGTGTGCCGACCGTGCGGTGTGACAGGTGCAGCCGCTCGCCGATCTGCTTGTTCGTTAGGCCAGCTGCCGCGAGTGTCGCGAGCTCTCGCTGCTGCGGGGTTAGCGTGACCGGGTCCGGGCGCTGGTCGTGCGGGACTGGCTGACCGGTCGCGCGCAGTTCGGTGCTGGCTCGTGCGATCCACGGCGCAGCGCCGAGCTGGCTGAAGATCTCGTGCGCGGCACTGAGGTGCTGGCGGGCGTCACTCGTGGCCCGGCCCCGGCGTAGGCGTTCGCCGTACGTCAGGTGGACCCGGGCAAGGTCGAACGGCCAGCGCGTCGCATCCGGAACGGCGAGCGCACGTTCGAACGGGTCGTTCGTCCCATCGTCGAGCAGCGCAGTCGCTCCGGCAACCAGCATTGCCAGCCGCGGGGAAAGCGATGCGACGTCGTTGTCGAGGATCGCCTGGACGTGTGCGCATGCCGAGTCAGCGGACTTGTTCGGCGTGCGAGCGGTGATCTGCATGCCCGAGCAGGCCAACCCGGTGAAGGTCGAGTCCATGCGGGCCCTGGGCGCCGAGGTGGTCTATTACGGCCGTGACTTCGACGAGGCCCGCGAGCATTGCGAGAAGCAGGCCACCGAGCATGGTTACCGGTACATCCACTCCGGGAACGAGCCACCACTCATCGCGACGCTCATCGAGGACACCACCAGCACGTTCGCGGAAGGGCTGGCCACCAGGACCGCGTTCGAACTGCCGCAGCGGATCCTGCGCGATCTGACTGGGCGACTTCGTCTTGGTCGCCGAGGATGCGCTGAAGGCCGCGACGCGGGCGATGATCGAGAAGACGCGCAACCTCGTCGAGCCGGCCGGCGCGGCCGCCCTGGCGGCGGTGCTGGACGCCCCCCAGCGGTTCGCGGGCCGGAAGGTCGCGATCGTCTGCAGCGGCGGCAACATCAGCCCCGCGCAACTGGCAGCACTGTGGCCGCGCGAACCGGTCTGACACAAATCCACCGAACCCCAGCGCCATCCCCACCGGGCACCCGGTCAGCCTAACCCAGGCAGATCACCGGAATCCGGTGACGACTTCTCACCTTCCCGCCGGTGAACCTGAACCCGCCCTGGAACGACCAGGTCCGTTCACGACCGGAAGGAGCACCCATGACATCCGTCTTCGGCGTCGTTTCCACGGAGGTGGCGGCATGAGTAGCGAGCGTGTGGCGATCGTGGCCGGCGCGGGAGGTGAGCTCGGCCGCACGACGGTGGAGAAGCTGGCGGCCGCCGGGTTCACAGTGGCTGGGGTTGACCGGAGCGAGGAAGGGCTGAAGGAGCTGCCGGACGGCATCTGGCGCCAGTCAGCCGACCCGACCGACCCCGCCGCGGCCCGGAGCGTCGTCGACCGGATCGCCGCCGAGGTCGGCCCGCCGGAGGTGCTGGTGAACACCATCGGCATGTACCACCTGGGCGACGCGCTCACCGCAACGCCCGACGACCTGCGGCTCATGATCGACGTCAACGTGGGCCCGGCCCTGTGGCTGACCCAGGCGGTGGTCCCGTACCTGCGGGAACGCGGTTCGGGTTCCCTCGTGCATGTTGCCGCCCGCCCGGGCCTGGAGCCGGCCGCAGGGATGGCCACCTATGCCGTCAGCAAGGCGGCCCTGGTTCACCTCACCCGGGTGCTCGACCTGGAACTGCGCCCGCTCGGGATCCGGGTGAACGCCGTCGCCCCGCAGCTGCTCGACACGGCCAAGACCCGTCCGTACCTCATGCCGGACCTGCTGGCGCACGCGGTCACCCCGGAGGCGGTCGCCGACATCATTGTCTACCTCGTGAGCGACGCCGCGGCGCCGGTCAGCGGTGCGATTGTGCCCGCCTACGGCGCCTGAGCGGCGGCAGCATTTACACCAAGCCCCAGGCCCAGCATCGCGCCTCGGCGGCACAGGAGGGGCGGCGGGCGAGCGCGCACCCGTGAGCTGCAGCTGGTGTCCGGGGGCAGCAGGCGTTAGTGCGCGGTCACCAGATCCTGGCGATGCGGGTTCACCTGTCCTGGTCCGACCCTGGCTGCATGGAACCAGCATCCACCCAGCACAACAGGCAGCGTCACGCTCTGGGGTCGGCAACCGTATCCCGCATCGGCTTCGGGGCGATGCAGCTGACCGGCCCGGGAGTGTTCGGTCCGCCGCGGGACCGCGATCAGGCCATTGCGGTCCTGCGCCGCGCGGCCGAGCTCGGCGTCGATCACATTGACACCGCCCAGTTCTACGGTCCCGATGTCGCCAATGAGCTCATCCGGACGGCGCTGTGTCCCTATCCAGAGGATCTTGCCCTGGTCAGCAAGCTAGGCGCGCGCCGGGACGCATCAGGCGGAGTGCTGCGGTATGCCCTGCCGGGGCAGCTCCGGCAGGGCATAGAGGACAACCTGCGCAGCCTGGCCGTCGGTCACCTGGCCGTGGTCAACTTGCGCCTGATGGACGACGGCCGGCCTGACCAGCGGTTCGATGACCAGCTCGCGCCATGGTGAAAGCGCGCGACGACGGGCTGATCGGCGGCGTCGGCCTCAGCAATGTCTCCCGCGACCACCACCTGCACGCGCTCACCGAAACCGACATCGCCTGCGTGCAGAATCAGATGAACCTGGCGGACCGGCGCTCCAGGCCCGTGCTCGAGGCGTGCCATGCCCGCGGCATCGCCTTCGTGCCGTTCTTCCCGCTTGGCTCAGGGTTCGCCACCAGCAATCCGGTACTTGCCAGCCCGCAGGTAACAGATACCGCGGCGCGCCTGGGCCGCACCCAGCTCAGGTGGCCCTATCCTGGCTGCTTGACCTCCGGCCAGAGGTGCTCCTGATCCCCGGCACATCCTCCGTGCGGCACCTCGAAGAGAACATGGCCGTCGCAAGTCTCGCCCTGGACCAAGAAGCACGCGCGGTGCTGGCCTCCGTGGCATAGGCACAGCACCGAGATACTGGGCGTGACGGGCGGGCAGTCCCGGCTTCTCTACACCGTTGACGGCACCAGGAGATTCGAGCGCTTGGCCATCCGCTCAGCCGACCGTTTTCGGAGCGGCCGGTCCAGCGGGAGATCCCAGGGTTAACCGGGGTTAACCGGCCCGGAAGACGCCGCTGCCCTGGACGGACGCGTTCCCGGGGCACCCTTTCAGCTTCCTCTTGTGCCCGCCTTCGCCGCGTAGTCTCATTGCCACTACAAAATCGGGACCTGGCTTGCCCGCTGGGCTTGCATGCTCGCACCTGGCCAGACGGCCTGTGGGTATTCCGAGATGCTCTTCCTGGGCGAGGCCGTGTAACCCTGTCGCAGTTTGCGCAGGCGCGGTCCGCCCGGTGCCGGCCAGTCATCGCGGGCTGGGGCAGATATGAGGCTGGAGGATTGGTGCGTGAGTACCAGCAGTACATCGGCGGTGAATGGGTCAGCTCGGACAACCGGTTCGACGATCTCGACCCCTACCGTGGCACCGTCATGGCCCGCGTCCCAGCAGGAACCAGGGCGGACGCGGCCCGCGCGGTCGACGCGGCAGCCGCAGCCTTCCCGGGCTGGGCCGAGCTGCCGCCCGCGGACAAGCAGGCCATGTTCCTGCGGGCTGCCGACATCGTGGAGCAGCGGCAGGCGGAGATCACTGCGCTGCTGGCGGCCGAGACCGGCTGCGCGGGTGCCTTCGCCGGCTTTCAGGTACTGACCGCGACCCGGCTGCTGCGCCAGGCCGCCAACTGGGGGTACCTGCCCGTCGGAGAGGTCATCCGCTCCGACTCCCCCGGCACGTTCGCCCTGGCGTTGCGCAAGCCGCTCGGTGTGGTGGCCGGCATCTCGCCGTGGAACGGGGCTCACGTACTGGCGTGGCGCACAGTGGTCAACCCGGTGGCGTTCGGCAACACGGTGGTACTCAAGCCATCGGAGGAATCGCCGGTGTCGGCCGGGCTGCTGGTGGCGGAGATCATGGCCGAGGCCGGATTCCCGGCCGGGGTGGTCAATGTGGTCACGCACGCGCCCGGCGAGGCGGCGCCGATCGCGGATGAGTTCTTCGACCGTTCCGAGGTGCGGTGCATCAACTTCACCGGGTCCTCGGCCACCGGCCGGATGCTCGCGGAGCGGGCCTGCCGCCACCTCAAGCGCTGCGTACTGGAACTCGGCGGCTACAACCCGCTAATCGTGCTCGCCGACGCTGACCTGGACTACGCCGTCGAGGCCGCCACCTTCGCCGCGTTCTTCCACTCCGGGCAGATCTGCATGAACGCCCGCAAGGTGCTCATCGAGCGGCCGGTCTACGACAGCTTCATCGGCCGGCTCGTCGCGCGAGCCGGGTCACTGATGGTCGGTGACCCCGCGGCCGCCGGGACTGTGATCGGCCCGCTGATCACACCGGCCGCGCGTGACCGGGTAGCCCGGGAAGTCGAGGAGGCTGTGGCCGCCGGGGCCGAGGTGCTCGCAGGCGGGGACACGGACGGGCCGTGCTACCGTCCCACGATCCTGGCCAGCGTTCCGGCCGGCGCCCGCATCCATTCCGAGGAGACCTTCGGCCCGGTGCTTGTCGCCCAGCCGGTGGACAACGCCGAAGAGGCGGTGGCGATCGCGAACTCCACCCGGTACGGACTCAGCGCCGGGCTCATCACCAGCGACAACCAGCGCGGCTTCGCGCTCGCCCGGCGCATCGACGCCGGCGTCGTGCACGTCAACGACCAGACCATCGCCGACGAGCCACAACTGCCGCTCGGCGGAGTCAAGGACAGCGGGTGGGGCAGGTCCGGCCCCGCCTCCATGGCGGACTTCACCGAAATCCAGTGGATCACCACCAGGGATGGAATCGGCACTTACCCGATCTAGCCACGCCTCGACTTCACCAGCGCCGACCGGGGGCTGTCCTCCGCCGGTTACCCCGCCCACCGCCCGCCCGGCGCGGCGCGGCGGCGGCCGGGCGGTTCCTCGACGCCATCCCCGACCCCCAGACCGCTCTAAAATCGCTTCCGGCAACGCGACGGCCCTGTCCCGGCTGGCCTGGCCCGACGGGGACTCACCCGCTCCTGGCCGTTGACTGACTGCGCCGGCTCGATGCGCCAGCAGCCAGCTGCGTGGCCGCTCGCCCGGGCCACTGGTGACCTTCCGCAGGGCCGGCGGAGCAGCCGAGCCTCGCAGGCCCGGCCTGGTACGCTGGCCGTTGCCCGGAACACACCCTGCCGATTCCGCCATCGCCACCGGACGCGAGCAGGCCAGGACACCAGGCGGTAACGGCAGCCGATTCACGAGCGAGCCCGCCCGGCGCCCGGCAAGCCCAACCGGCGCTCGCGAACGCCGAGCATTGGCACCACGCAGGACAGCCCGGTTGCTCTGAAGTCATCGGAACGCCAGATGCGCTCTGCTCATCGGTGACGGTGGTTCGGCCGGCCGGCGGTGAATGAGTGAGCCCTGGGACCGGATCCGCTCGTCAGCCCTGTGCCCGGGGATCATCCGGCGGTGATGACCTGCTGGCTGGCCGACGGCGCAGCCGGAGCGCGACGATGATGACGGCTGCCCCCACGAGCACGGCGACGATGTTAGGGATTACCAGCGCTGGGATTCGAGCCGCCGCTCCGTAGGCGATCCACAGCAGGAATCCGATCAGCAGGATCGTGAAATAGCCGACGGACACTTCGCGTGAAGACCGGTGACGGAGCATGCGGCGGATCTGCAGTAGCGGGGCGATGCCCATCAGGACTGCCCACGATGATGCGGCCGCCGCGAGAAGTGTTTGTGCCATGGCGTTCCTCCGGTGAGGCGCCCTGGCCGTAGGGATCGTGCTCGCCAGATACCTGGAGAGGGGCGCAAGCACGACCACCGTCATACTAACGCCGCCCGGGGACCCTGGACTGCGGGCCGGCGCGCCCTCCTGCTACAGATGCGGGTGGCTCCGATGCTGCGGAGCCGCTGTAGCGCCAGCGGGGCCGCTTCGTGTAGCGAGATTCGGGGCCGCTTTCTCGGAGTTGCGCTTTGCCTACGCCGCCACCGCTTGATCGTCCCGTCGAGCCCCGGCCTCGATCCGGTTGAGCTAGGGCTACCGCGCCCAGGGTGGCTAGAACTCGATCATCCTGACCAGTCCGCCTTGGCCGAACCCGTACTCCACATTGGTACAGCGAGCTTGCTGCTCCAAGTCGATCCAGGATCTGGTCAGCAGCCCGCTGGTCTGCGACGCCTTCGAGTGGCGTGTCAGGCTCGATGGCTGCGTCCGGAAGGGGAACGACCCGTTAATTGAGCAGCAGCTCGCGGGCGGCGGCATAGAAAGACGTTGTGTGTGGGCCTCCTGGGACCTGCCGGAGAGCCTTTCATGAGGTTGCGGTGCCGTCGGCGTGTGCTGGCCAGGGCAGCACCGTCAGAGATGGCCATTGCTGCCGCCACCGGGTGGTCTTGGCCTGGTAGACGTGGCGGGGTGCCAGCACCGGGTTGGGGCGGGCGACGAGGTTAAACACGTCGGCAAGCCCGTGCGGGGCGTAGACGCGCCAGTGGCCGCCGGGCTCAAGACGCAGGCCAAGGCAGGCAGTGGTCGCCTCGAATGTGTCGATCGCCGCCTCGGCAGAGTCGTGTGGCGGGCAGGGGATCCCGAATTTTTGCTCGTACCACAGGTGCACGCGCGCCTGATTGCGGATCTGGACCGGGGCGGGGAGGTCACCGAAGACCCGGCAGCCTTCCTGGATGACCTCGTCCTCGGCGTGCCAGGACTGGTCCGAGCTGTCGAAATAGGCCAGGTCGTAGTCCAGGATGCCCGACTCGGGCGGCTGGCCGGTGACGACGTTCCACACCGTCTGATAGAGGCACCCTGCGACGAGGTACCAGTCCGGAAGAGCGAGCGTCGCTGCCCTGGTGAGCATCTCGACCAGCGTGGAGTTGCGCGTCAGAAGCACCCGCAAGCTAGCCAGTTGCTCATCGAGGGGGAGCCTGCCGTAACTCATGACAGTGGTCTACCACCGCCCGCCCGCCCCACGACGATCATCGCGAGCATCACGGCCGCGCCCGCGAATGGCGACCCCGCGAACTCACGCCACCTGCTCGGATGAGTGCGACGGGAAGGGCTTGAGGAGCGTGTTTTCGATCATTCGACCTGACGGCCGGTCCTCCCCCCAGACTGAACCGCACTACCGGCGATCTCTGCCGGCGGCACGCCAGCGGCCCGCACCAATGGCCGCCGGAAACCGGGTCAGTTCACCGCTGCGCCACCAGCCGAATCCGCTGCCGGATATCCGGCCCGAAATACAGCAATAAGGGGAGAGGGCCAGGTCAGCGGATTTCGGTGTACTCGCTGCGGTCCAGTTGCACAAGGCTGGTGGAGTGCCTGCCCTCTGGCTCGGCGACGTCGGTGTACTGGCTGCCGTCCAGCCGCACGACGCGGAAGCTGTCCCCGGAGAGCAGCTTGCGCAGGTGCCGCATCCCGTTCATGCCCGCGAGCGCGACAGCGATGGCGGCGGCGAGGACCGAGCCGCCGAACAGCGCGAGCCCGCCGGCGACGTATCCCAGCATCATCATGATCACTGCGGCCAGCAGGGCCACCGGCACGGCTGCCACCAGCAACAGCCCGAGCAGCGTCACGGCGATCATGGCCTTGGCCGACCTGCCCGGCGTCCGCTCTGCGTACCAACCAGTCATCACGCTCACCTCTCGCAAGGCCCGGAGCCTGTCAACGGCCCACGCCTACCCCAGCAACACGATATGTCGTGTCCTCTTTGGTCAACGCGCCCCTCGATCAGAATCATCCCGCAACCGTCCGGCGCGCTGACGGCAGCCGCACACCACCGCACCACGCGGCATGAGAAAGCGTTCCGGCCGGGCGTCGGATGACTCTGCCCCGGCGCGCCTAATGGTCTGGCGAGTTAAAGTGACCGAGCACCCTTGGGGCGTAGTAGTCCTCCCAGGGCTGGTCCAGCGATCCGGCGGTGTATTCCTTGTCCAGGGAGACGAGCAGGTAGACCAGTTCGCTGCGGACGGGCTTGACTCCCAGTAGGGCGGGCAGCTCGGAGAGCTTGATGAGCCAGTCCGCATACCAGCTGGCCCAGTCGTCGTCGGCCCCGTCCACTATCCGGAAGACGCTGTGGTGAGTCTCGCCTGCCTCGTGCAGGAGGCGGCTGATCTGTTCCACGGTGCCCGTCATCTATTCCCCCGGGTCTGGTCTGCTGCCAGTACCGTAGCGCTCGCAGCGGCCAGATGCTGGCGTTGCGAGGCTCAGCCGATGCGCTCGGCCAGCGAAACGATGATCCCTTCCGGCCCCCGGACGTAGGCCATCCGCCAGGCGCCCTCGTACTCGCCGATGCCACCGACCAGTCCGTAGCCCTCGGCAGCGGCCCAATCGACAGCCGCCTGCAGGTCGCTGACCTCGAAGGCCACGTTGCGCAATCCCAGCTCGTTGGCCATGGCGGCCGGTGAGCCCGGCACGGAGTCGGGTCGCACGAAGCTCGAGAGCTCCAGGCGGGTGCCATCGTCGGGCGGCTTCAGCATGACGATCTCGGTGCGGGAGCCGGGAATGCCGCAGACCGTGTCCAAGAACTCGCCCTCGACGAACGTCCTGCCCTCGACCTCCAGGCCCAGCGCCACGAAGAAGGCGGTCACGACATCGAGATCCGCGACCGTGAGGCCGACATGGTCGAAGCGCCGTACATGTGACATAGGCCCGTCCTCCCGTAGTCGTACCGGCCGTGCATCCGCCACGGTAGGCGTTCTCAGTAGCTCTCGTTGCGGGACCTCCGCAAACGAGGACTATCAGCGGCGAGGTCAGGACGTCCTCTCGGTAAGGGCGTCACGAGCTCAGGTCACGCCGATCTCGTCTGGCGTTACGAGATGCTCAACCGCCCACATTCCGGTGTGATCGAGTTCGATCGCGGCGACAACCGCCGCACGACCCAGGGCGTTCGCGTATGTGGGGAACGAGAACGGGACCAGCGCGAGTTGCTCGACGGCCATCTCGGCGGCCATCGCGGTCGCGGCCAGCTGTGCGAGCTCGACTGCGCGTTCCCCCACGACGTGGCAACCCAGGATTGTATGACGCTCGCGGTCGATGATCAGCTTGCAGAACCCGGTCGGGCGGCCATCGATGATCGGTCGCGGGAGCGAGTCGAAGGGAACCGTTGCCGTAGCCACGTCACGGGTCTGGCGGGCGGCCGCCTCGGTCAGCCCGGCCGAGGCGTACTCGGGATCGGTGAAGCTGCCGATCGGGCTCACCCCTGGCGGGACGACCGTGGTCGGCCCGAGAACGGCGTTGGTCGCGGCCACCAGTCCCTCGCGGACCGCCTCGTGCACGACCATCGCGCGCCCGGTGACGTCGCCCGCGGCGAAAACGTGCGGCGCGCTGGTACGCAGGTACCTGTCCACCTGGACGTACCCGCGCCGGTCCGACTGCACGCCGGCCTGGCCGAGATTCAGCCCGGCGGTGGCGGCGGCCCATCCCGCCGCGACCACCGCCACCGTGGCGTTGACGCTCCGCCGGCCATCGTCGGCTGAACGGATGAGCCGCACGCCAGTCGCACAGCGCTCGAAGCGGTCAATAGTCCCGGCGTTCTCGAGGACCTCGACGCCGGTCGCGGCCAGCGCGGCACGGACAGCTTCGGAGACCTCGTGGTCCTCGCTCATCAGGATGCGTGGAGCGATCTCGACGAGATGGACGTTCGTGCCGAACGCGTTGAAGATCGACGCTACCTGCACGCCTGTTGCGCCACCGCCGATCACGATCAGCGACGGGGGCACCGAGGAAAGGTCCCATGCATCGCTGTGCGTAGCGGTCAATTCGAAGCCCGGGACCGCCAGCGGCCGCGGTGTTCCTCCGCTGCAGATGATGACCTTGCCTGCTTCAAGCCGCGGCGCGCCGTCGCTTTCCACGGTGTGGGCGTCGGCGAACCGGGCCAGTCCGGCCTGCTCGTAGATGGTCACCCCGGCCCGCTCGAGATCGTTGCGCAGCAACGTGTGCCGGCGCACATCTTCGGTCACGTCACGTACCCGGGCCAGCAGCCGAGGGTAGTCGAGCGAGGGCTCGCCCCCCGCGATCCCATAGAGAGGAAGTTGCCTGGCCTCGCGCATCAGCCGCGCCGCATGGGCGAGCGTCCGAACCGGCACGGGCCCGTCGTTCGCGGCCATTCCGCCGAACTGATCATGGGTGATCAGCGCGGTCGTGGCACCGAGGCGGGCGGCGCGAAGCGCGGCCACGACGCCGGCCGGTCCTGCGCCGATGACCACGACGTCGAAGCGCTGGGGGGACGGTGAGGCCACGACCCCGATCATCCGGGGCACCGTCGCGGCTGTCATCACCCACGATGGGTGGGTGAGGCGGACCCCGCCCCGTGTGAGGGTACGGCCACGAGACCGGCCAGATTCCGGCGGGGCGGGTTAGTAGATCTCGTCCGGCGCCGCGCCCGGGCATCAGGCCTGCCGCCATGGCTGCTGACTATCAAGGCCCTGGCCCAGCCACCACATACCACTCGAGCCGTGGCGGGTGCACTGCACCGCCGGACACTGGCCCGGCATCTGGACACTCCGGGCCGGCTCGTGCAACCAATCCCGCCGCTCTGATCGAGACAGGCTGCGGCAATCTCGTCGCAGGGCCTTCCTGTTGATCTCTAGGCGGCGTCGAGGAGTCGAACGGGAGGGCTGTCCAAGTAAGCGCGAGCCATCGCGTATCGGCGTTCGATGTGGCCTAGCGCGATGTTGCAGGTATGGCACAGGAGTCCTTGGATGCACTCTCCGCAGGATCGTTCTTTCTCCAGCAGCACGCATGATCATGGTCCACGTGGATGAGCTGCCCCCCCTCAAACGGCTTGTGGCACATGCCGCAAGTGTGCTGCTGCGCATCGAGCAAGCGGGCGAATTGCTCCTGACTCAGCCCGTAACTAGAGATCCGGTACTTCCGGTTGGATTTCTTGCGGGACTCCGGCGACTCGGGGTGCGGGTGACTCTGACGGTAGGCTCTGCGGCGCGCCATGTTCTCGGCTGTCATGCACGACCCACTGTGGCCCGGCGTGCGCGCACATGTGGTCTTCTTGCGGGGCATCCACTGAGCGCACAGGGCTTCAGCTGTATGCCTGTCAGTAGTTGACATGGCGTTTCACCCACCTCGGCCCGTCAGAGCCTGGGCACCGACTTGGGAAAATCCGTGGGCGCAGGTGGGTTCGAACCACCGGCCCCTCGCTTGTAAGGCGAGTGCTCTACCACTGAGCTATGCGCCCGCGCCCACTACCAGCAGGCGACCGGCCTCAGCGTACCGTTTCCGGACCGCCCGCAACATGAGGGGCAGCCAGGCGGGCCACGGCCTCGCTCACGGCCACCCGGTTCCGCAACCGTGCCAGCCGCGCGTCCATCGACGTCCCGGAGACCCCTTCGGCCAGGGCCTCATACAGGTGAACAGCCCCGGCGTAGCACGCCCCGAACCGGACCGCCTCGGGAAGCAGGGCCCGCTCGGCAGCACTCAGCGGCCGCCGCGACACGTATCCCGCGGCGACTGCCGCGACCCGGTCCTCGTCGGGCTCGACCAGCCGCGCCGCCGGCCCGGCCGCAGACGACTGCCCCCCAGCGGACGATGGCGCCCCAGCAGACGGCACCGCGTCGAGCAGGCTCTCTATCAGGCAGTTTCCCAGGTCGAGCACGGGCAGGCCCAGGCCGCTGGTCTCCCAGTCGATGAGGGTGACCGTGTCCGGCCCGCTCTGCACGGCGTTGCCCGGCCACGCGTCCCCCTGCACCACTCCTCTGGGCAGCGCGCCGAGACTGTGCTGCACAGCCTGGGCCGTGCGGCGAAACTGCGCGTACAGGGGCTGCCAGTCGTCCGGGACCAGCGCCGCGACCGCGTCGAGCCGGCCCAGGGTGGCCGGGATGGCCTCCTCCGGGTACCACGACGCGCGCCCTGCCCCGCTCACCACGCCGTCGCCTAGCCCCGCGCCCGCGGCCGCCACGTCAAGGGCATGCAACCGGCCCAGCGCGGCCCCCAGCATCCGCAACTGGGCCAGCGTGGGCCGGAGCAAAGGCCCCTTCACGAACGTGGTGGCCAGCGTCAGCCACATGCCGTCCATCCCAACCGGATCGCCGGACCGGGTCCGGACCACCCGGGGGGCCGGGTAGCCAGTCGCCTCCAGGCAGTCCAGGGTGCTGGCCCTGGACATCAGCCAGTCCTGCATGGTCACCGGGGAACCGCTGACATGGATGGGCACCGGCGCGTCCACCCGGCAGGTTCGCACCACCCACGGCCCTGCCCCGTCCGGATTGATCAGGTAGGTCACGATGCCGCTCTGGACGGCCCCGCCGACCCGGCGAAGCGCCGCGGGATCGATTCCGCGGGCGTGATACTCGCGGAGCACCCGGCCCACGACCGCCGCATCGTTCACGGCCCGGCTGGCCTCCTCACCTCCGCGCCCCGACCCCGCGCCCGGCTCGCCTACCCAGCGAACGCACCCGGCCTGGTCGCATCCAGGCCGGCCGCATCAGCTCCGGCCTTACCCGGCTGGGCCGCGCGGTGGCGCTCCGCTCCAGGATGAGCCGTCGCGTGCTGTCCGGCCTCGGGCCGGGACGGCCGATGCCGCCCCGCCTTCCCCGCCCCCGGCCCTGCCGCGCCTGACCCGGCCGCACCCGAGGCCCCTGGACGGGACCCAGCCGTACCAGCACCGGCCCGCGAACCCGAGCCTGCTTTGACCCCCGGATCGGGCGCGCGCTGGATGCTCTGGCTGACCAGGCTCCGGCCCAGCACCCGGTCCAGGGCCCGGGCGACCTCCTCGGAAAGGTCAGGCCCCCGGCCCGCATCCTCGGAACCAGCCGGGCCCGAACCAGCCGGGCCCGCGCCAGCCGCGCCCGGACCAGCCAGCCCAGCCCCGCCCGGCTCCAGGTCCAGCGTCCCGGCCAAGTCCGTCTCGCGAGAAGGCTCCGGCGGAATGATCGTGCCGCAGTCCCGGCACTCGACCTCACCCAGCCGTTTGACCAGGTGCACGCTAGAGCACCGGGAGCACCGGTCCAGGTTGGCCGTCCAGTCGGGCGCGTCCTGGCACCCGGGGCAGATAAGAATCTGGCTGTGCTGGATTACCCCGCGCTTCCACGGGCTCTGCCCGCGGCTCGGGTCGGTTTGCCGCACGCCACATCGATAGCAGGGCATCCTTGGCTGCTTCGATCCTCTCCGGTGGCTGGCTCACCTCCGGCGGACGCGGTCACCGCGTCAGCTCAGGTCGGCGAGCACCTTCTTGTACTCGGCGATGTCACGCGCCTGGGGAATGGGGTTCACTACTTTCCACCGGACGACTCCGGCTTTATCAATGATGAACGTTCCCCGCGTGGCCACGCCCTTGTCCCCGTCAAATACTCCGTAAAGCTTTGCGACCTCGCCGTGCGGCCAGAAGTCAGACAGCAGGCTGAAGCTGAAGTTATCCCGGTCCGCCCAGGTGCGCAGGACAAACGTGGAGTCGACCGAGACTGTGAGCAGCTCGACGTCGTCCCGGGTGACCTCGGGGAAGTCGTCGCGCAGCGCGCACAGCTCACCACTGCACACCCCGCTGAACGCAAGCGGGTAGAACACGAGCACCACGTTCTTGGTGCCCTGGAAGCTGGACAGCCGCACCGGGCTCCCGTGCTGGTCCTTGAGCTCGAAATCGGGAGCCTGCTCGCCAACCTCAACCGACATGGGGGGTTCCTTTCCGCTGGAGACAGACTCAGTCTGCCATCCGCGCGGACCGTGACAGGACGCCAACCCCAGGATCGGGAGTGGCCTGGCCGGCCGGGTGGACCCGGCGGCGTTCGTCGTGCTGGATGAGGACCCCCCTGGGTACCGCGCCCGGCGCGGCCTGCCGCCTGATCAGCGGTCTTTAGCTCAGTGGCCTGGTTAGCTCACCTGGGACGCCGGAGGCGCCTCGCCCGCATGCAGACGCAGCTCACTTACGGGCCTTCGGCGCGACCAGCCGGGTACCGAGCCAGTCTCGCGCCGCACTCACGCTCGAGGTCTGGGACAGGCCAGCCGTTGGCGCGGCCTCGCCGATGTCGCTCGGCTCCACGTGCCCTGGCCGCCCGGCCTTGGGCGTGAGCAGCCAGATGTAACCACCATCGGCCAACGGGGTCAGCGCATCCGCCAACGCGTCGAAGAGATCCCCGTCCCCGTCCCGCCACCAGAGCAGGACCACGTTGACGACGTCTTCGTAGTCCTCATCGACCAGCTCAACGTCCTTCAGATCGGCGATCTCATCCCGCAACTGCTCGTCGCAGTCGTCGTCGTACCCGAGTTCCTGCACCACCTGACCCGGCTTGATGCCGAGCCGCTCGGCCAGGCCCGGCTGATCCTGCGCCTGGCGCGCGGTCGCGCTCACTGACGTCCTCCTCTTATCCCTTCCCGCGGCCCCGCATACGCGCCGGCCCACCACGACGTGCCGCCGCAGTTTCGCGCCTTGCGCCGCGCTGGCCGCGTAGGCACCACTTGCTGGGACAGTTCACACTGGGTCGCGCGCCCGCGCAAGTGCCAAATGGGCCCTGAAAGCGAAAACCATGTCACAGTTTGATCTTCCCCGCCTCCGGCGACCGCTACGCGAGGAAGGAAAGTCTTATCTGCCTGTCCGGATTATCCACGTTCAGATCGATTAGGGCGATTGACTGCCACGTGCCCAGCGCCGGGCGCCCGCCCAGGACCGGCACCACGAGGAACGGGGCGATCAGCGCGGGCATCACGTGGGAGCGGCCGTGCCCGCGCGATCCGTGGGCGTGCCTCCAGCGGTCATCGGCGGGCAGCAGCTCGTCCAGGGCGGCCAGCAGATCCGTGTCACTGCCCGAGCCCAGCTCCATCAGGGCCAGGCCGGCGGTCGCGTGCGGCACGAACACGTGCAGCAGCCCGTCCCCGCCCTGTGACGCGCTCGCCGCGAACTCCGAGCATTCCCCGCTGATATCGCGCACAGCCGGCTTGGAGCCGGTCCGTATCCGCACAATCGCAGTTTCCATACCCAACGACTGTTCCTGGCCGGCCTCGCCCACGCAACCCGGGCCCCGGCCGGCCGTGCCCCGGCCCGCGGCCGGTGAGAGCGGCCCCGCGATCCCGGCCGGGGCCGGGCCCCCGGGGGCGGGGCGGTCCTTCCGGGTGGTGCTACTTCTTCCGGCCCCCGGCCCTCCCGGCGGCCGGTGCCCCGGTCTTCGGAGCCGGCCGGGACGGCCGGGCGCGGACCTTGCCGGGCTCGATGACGGCGTCCGGGCCGGGGAAGCACAGCCCCGTGTGCCCGTCCTCGAATCGGACCAGGTACGGCGGGGCGCCGGCCGCGCCGTGTACCTCCACGATCTCCCCGGTCCGGTCCGGCTGGCCCACGGCGTTGCCGTGCACATGCAGCCGGTCACCGATCGATGCGTGCATACCAGCACCTCCTCGTGCCCATTCGCTCCGGGTGCGGCCAGGCGCATACGCTAGGACTGCATCGGAGCGTGCCTACGCTCACCGTGTACCCAGACTGGCACCGGGCGGCGGCCGGGAGTAGGGCCGGATGTCACTGCCGGCGCCACGCCCCCCGCATGGGCCGGGACCGCCGGGTGCTGTTACCCCCAGGTAGCCGGGTGCGTTTCCGGGGCACAAGGACCAGAATTGGTCTGGACAACTCACGCCCATCCCGGGCGGCCACCCGCCGCCCAGCTCTGCGGACATGGCGGCGAACAGCCGCCCGACCTCCGGAAGGCGAGGACATCCCGTGGCTGCCGGACGCCAGCGTTTCTCGATCATCAGCGACGGGCTGCCCACGCAGCTGCCTGATATTGACCCCGATGAGACCAGGGACTGGGTCGAATCCTTCGACAGCGTGGTGCGGTCCCGGGGGCGGTCCCGGGCCAGGTACGTGATGCTGCGCCTGCTGGAGCGGGCCCGCGAGCAGAACGTCGGGGTGCCCGGCCTGCGCAGCACGGACTTCATCAACACGATCCCGCCCGAGCGCGAGCCCTGGTTCCCCGGCGACGAATATGTCGAGCGGCGGATCCGGGCCTACATCCGGTGGAACGCGGCGGTCATGGTGTCCCGGGCCAACCGGCCCGGACTCGGCGTGGGCGGGCACATCGCCACCTACGCCTCGGCCGCCAGCCTGTACGAGGTGGGCTTCAACCACTTCTTCCGCGGCAAGGACCACGGCGAGTCCGGGGACCAGGTCTTCTTCCAGGGGCACGCGGCGCCGGGCATCTACGCCCGGGCGTTCCTCGAGGGCCGGCTCAGCCAGCATCAGCTGGATGGCTTCCGCCAGGAACTATCCCACCCGGGCGGCGGGCTGCCGTCCTACCCGCACCCGCGGCTGATGCCGGACTTCTGGGAGTTCCCCACCGTGTCCATGGGCCTCGGCCCGATCAACGCCATCTACCAGGCCCGGTTCAACCAGTACCTGCTGGCCCGCGAGATCAAGGACACCAGCCGCTCGCACGTCTGGGCCTTCCTGGGTGACGGCGAGATGGACGAGCCGGAGGCCCTGGGCGCGATCGGCCTGGCCGCCCGCGAGGAACTCGACAACCTCACGTTCGTGATCAACTGCAACCTGCAGCGGCTGGACGGCCCGGTGCGCGGCAACGGGAAGATCATCCAGGAGCTCGAGGCGTTCTTCCGCGGCGCGGGCTGGAACGTGATCAAGGTGATCTGGGGCCGGGACTGGGACCCGCTGCTGGCCAAGGACGTGGACGGGGTCCTGGTCAACAAGATGAACAACACCCCGGACGGCCAGTTCCAGACCTACTCGGTGGAGCCGGGCTCCTACACCCGGGAGCACTTCTTCGGCACCGACCCGCGGCTGCGCACGATGGTCGAGCACCTGTCCGACGACGAGGTACGCAACCTGTCCCGCGGCGGCCACGACTACCGCAAGGTCTACGCGGCGTTCAAGGCGGCGCAGGAGCACGTGGGCCAGCCCACGGTGATCCTCGCGCACACGATCAAGGGCTGGACCCTCGGCCCGGACTTCGAGGCCCGCAACGCCACCCACCAGATGAAGAAGCTCACGGTGGCCGAGCTCAAGGAGTTCCGCGACCGGCTCTACCTGCCGATCCCGGACGCGGCGCTGGAGGCGCAGCTCCCGCCGTACTACCACCCGGGCGCGGAGTCCGAGGAGATCCAGTACATGCAGGAGCGGCGGGCGGCGCTCGGCGGCTACCTGCCCAAGCGGGTGGTCCGCGGCAAGCCGCTCAAGCTGCCCGGCGACCCGGTCTACGCCGAGATGAAGCGCGGCTCCGGCAAGCAGCCGGTGGCCACCACGATGGCCTTCGTCCGGCTGCTCAAGGACCTGATGAAGGACCCGGAGATCGGCTCACGGTTCGTGCCGATCATCCCGGATGAGGCGCGCACGTTCGGCATGGACTCGCTCTTCCCGACGGCGAAGATCTACTCCCCGCACGGCCAGACCTACGAGGCCGTGGACCGGGCCCTGCTGCTGTCTTACAAGGAGTCCGAACGCGGCCAGATCCTGCACGAGGGCATCAGCGAGGCCGGCGCGATGGGCTCGGTGATGGCCGCCGGCACGTCCTACGCCACCCACGGGGCGCCGATGATCCCGGTCTACGTCTTCTACTCGATGTTCGGCTGGCAGCGGACCGGGGACGAGATGTGGGCGCTGGGCGACCAGCTGGGCCGCGGGTTCCTGCTGGGCGCCACGGCCGGGCGCACCACGCTGACCGGCGAGGGCCTGCAGCACAACGACGGGCACTCCGTGCTGCTGGCCTCGGTCAGCCCGGCCTGCGTGGCCTACGACGCGGCCTGGGGCTATGAGCTGGGCTACATCGTCAAGGACGGGCTGCGCCGGATGTACGGACCGACCGAGGGCCACCCGGACGGCGAGGACATCTTCTACTACCTGACCGTCTACAACGAGCCCTATGTCCAGCCGGCCGAGCCCGCCGGTTACCCGGGCGGCAGCGCCGCGCTGGAGCAGGGTGTGCTGCGCGGGCTGTACCGTTACGCGCCCGCCGCCCACGCTGAGGTCCAGGACGGCGACGCCGCGGAGCGGCCCCGGGCCCAGATCCTGGCGTCCGGGGTGGCGATGCGCTGGGCCCTGGAGGCCCAGCGGCTGCTCGCCGAGGACTGGGGGGTGGGCGCCGACGTGTGGTCGGCCACCTCGTGGACGCAGCTCCGCCGTAATGCGCTGTGCTGCGAGGAGTGGAACATGCTCCACCCTGACGCCGAGCCCCAGGTGCCCTACGTCACCCAGGTGCTCGACGGGGCACCCGGCCCGGTGGTGGCGGTCAGCGACTGGATCCGCGCGGTGCCGGACCAGATCGCCCGGTGGGTCCCAGGGCCGTACAGCTCGCTGGGCACCGACGGGTACGGCTTCTCCGACACCCGGGCGGCCGCGCGCCGGTTCTTCCACGTGGACGCGGAGTCCATCACCCTGTCCGTGCTCAGCCAGCTGGCCCGGCGCGGCGAGGTGAAGCCCGAAGCTCTCAGCCAGGCCATCGAGAAGTACGGGCTCGACATTCCGGTCAGCACGGCGCTGGCCAAGGACAGCTGATCCGCCCGCCCGCCGGCTGATCCGGGCCGGCGGAAACTACCGGATCTGGTCGTCGGGAACGGGGCCCGGGCGCTGCGGCGTCCGGGCCCCGTTCGCACGCCTGGATCTATGTGATCAAGGGATCCGCAGGCCAGGGTGCACCATCCGGCCCGGGGCCGGTTACTGGTGATCATGGATAGGCGGCCCGGCTGACAGTACGCCGTTCTTCTACCACGTAATACTTCGGTAAGAACTGACCTCTGCCGTTTGGCCACATTTTGGTCACGAGAGGGTCTACCGTGACCGTCCGGGAGCTCGGGGAACTGACCGGGCATTCGGAGTGGACACGGAGGTCGGGCGAATGCATTTCAGCCGCGGTCCGGCATGGCGGCGTACATCCAGGGTTCGGCCGGCGCTTATTGCGACCCTTATCGCGATCCCGCTGGCCTCGGGAATCGCGGTCGGGGTGATCGCCGCGAACCACTCGAACGCTCCCCAGTCACAGCTGCACCTCTCGGCCCAGGGCCAGCGGATCCATCACCACCGCTTCCCCGTGGCGACCGGGTCGGCGGCCGGGGCCGGAGTGACCCTCGGCCAGACGCCGGCGGAGGCGGCGGACTCCACGAACTGCACCCTCCAGGTGCCAGCCCGCCCGCTCAGCGCGCGGGGCCTGGCCACCCCCTACATCCTGGGCGACGGCTGCGCGATGTCCAACCCGGACCTGCAGGCATACGTCGAGGCCGACATCATCACCCCGGCCACGGGACGGATCCGGGTCTACAACCCGCTGGTCATTACCCAGGGAACCACCCCGGCGGCGGCCCCGCTCGTGCCCAGGGTCCGTCCCGGGGACGTGGTCGGCATCATGTTCGGCTTCAACGGGACCAACCTGCTGCTGACCGGGACCGGGAACTCGCTGCAGCAGGGGAACTGCTACAACGGCCTCGGCCAGAACCTGTTCAGCCAGGTCGCATTCTGCAACAGCCCGGCGTTCTACCGGGCCGCCCACCGCGACATCGCGCGGGGCAGGCTGAGGATCCCGGCCCTGGGCACGGGCTCGGACGGCCAGGCCTGCCCGACCGTGCGCGGATTCGACGTGGTGGACCAGGACCAGAGCGACAACGTGGTCAGCACGTACCTGCTCACGCCGAGCGGGCAGACCGCGCAGGACTCCGCGGCCAATCAGGCCGGCCTGGCCGGCGCGACCCAGATCAACAACGGCAGCGACAACGCCCTGGTCAACAAGTTCATGGACCCGGCCCTCGGCTGCAAGTCGTACCAGTTCTGGGACAGGACGGCCGCCACTAACCACTCTGGCTCCCAGATCACCGATGAGCTGATGGCCGCGGCCGACCAGGCGGCCCCGGTCGCACTCGTCCCGCTGAACGACCCGATGACGCTGGTCGACGGCCAGCAGAGCGTGATGAAGACGAACATCTTCCGGATTGGCGTGGGCCAGCCACTGGTAGGAGGCGGGCAGGCCGCGGACACCCCCGCGAATTACTGCGAGAACATGATGCGGGTCGGCATGGCGCGCACCGCGCGGGCCAAGAAGCAGTTCAGCGCGTTTGCCAGCCCCGTCCCGGATACCGGCAGCAACCTGTTCACGTTCCTGGCCGCCCGGCTGTCCGGCTCGTGGGGCAACCTCGGTTGCGGTGCGCTGCTCAACGCGCCCGACCCGGTCAACCTGACCCTCGACGGCAACGGCGTGGCCATCGCAGCCAGCTTCAGCCGGCTCGCGATCGGCACGCTGCCCGGCGGGGTGGCGGCCACGGCCACGCCTAGCGCGACCGCGACGGTCACGCCGACCGCGACGGTCACGCCGACCGCCACGGTCACGCCGACCGCCACGGCCACGCCCGCCGGCAACGCCACGGCGACCGCCACGCCGACCGTGGCCGCCACGCCGCCCGGCACAGCCACCCCGACCCCGGCGCCTACCCCGACCGGGGGTTAGCGCCACCGGGCCGGACGGCTCTCCACGGGCGGAAGAACGGGTGGCCGGCCTTCCGCGGAAGGCCGGCCACCCGTCTGCCTGCCCTGCCCCGGCCGGTAGTCAGGCCGTCGCGGTGACCTCGGTCAGGCGCCGGGCCAGGTAGCGGCGCTCGGCCTCGGTCCCGGCCAGCGCCAGCGCCTGCCGGTACGCATCCGCCGCCTCGGTCCTCCGGCCGAGGCGGCGGAGCAGGTCGGCCCGGGTGGCCGGCAGCAGGTGGTAGCTGGCCAGCTGCCCGGCCGCGGCCAGCGCGTCCACCAGCGCCAGGCCCGCGGCCGGCCCTTCGGCCATCCCCACCGCGATCGCGCGGTTGAGCTCGACCACGGGGGACGGCACGAGCTGGGCCAGCTGCCCGTAGAGCCGGGCGATCGCGGGCCAGTCCGTCGCAGCGGCGTCGGCGGCCGTGACGTGGCAGGCGGCGATCGCCGCCTGCAGCTGGTAGGGGCCGGACCGGCCGCGGCTCAGTGCCGATTGGTGCCGGGCCGTGTCCAGCAGGGTGCGCCCTTCGCCGATCTCGGCGGCATTCCAGCGGGAGCGGTCCTGGGCTTCCAGCGTGATCAGGTCCCCGGCCTCGTCGAGCCGCGCCGGGCGCCGGGCGTCGTGCAGAAGCATCAGCGCGAGCAGGCCGAGGACCTCCGGTTCACCCGGCATCAGCCCGGCCAGGAGCCGGGCCAGGCGGATGCCCTCGGCGCACAGGTCGGGGCGGAGCAGGTCCAGGCCCGTCGTGGCGCTGTAGCCCTCGTTGAATAGCAGGTAGAGGACACCGAGCACGCCCGAGGTCCGCTCCGGCAGCAGGTGAGCGGGCGGCACCCGGTAGGGGATGCCGGCATTGCGGATCTTGTGCTTGGCCCGGACCAGCCGCTGGGCCATGGTCGGCTCCGGGACGAGGAACGCCCGCGCGATCTCGGCCGTGCCCAGGCCGGTCAGGGTACGCAGCGTCAGCGCGACCCGGGCCTCCAGGGTCAGGGCCGGATGGCAGCAGGTGTAGATCAGGCGCAGCCGGTCGTCGGTGATCCCGCTCTCAGCCGCCGCGGCCAGGCCCGGGTCTGACGGCATCGCCGCGCGCTGGAGTACCGCCGTCTCCTGCAGCCTGGCGGTCTCCGTCGCCCGGCGGCGCAGCACGTCGATGGCCCGGTGCCGGGCTGTGGTGGTGAGCCACGCACCCGGACGGGGCGGGATGCCGTCGCGCCCCCAGCTGCGCACCGCCTGGGTGAACGCGTCCTGGGCACATTCCTCGGCCAGGTCCCAGTCTCCGGTCATCCCGATCAGGATGGCCACGATCCGGCCCCACTCCTCGCGGAACGCCCCGGCCACCGCGGCGTCGACCGCCTCCGCTGTCTCACCCAGGCCGGCCTCACCTCGATCCACCGCGGGACCGTCTTCCGGTCCGCTCACCCACCGGAATTTACCCCAGGAAATCAGTGCGGCGCGGGTGTCGATCTGGCCCGGGGCCATTCGTAGTGAGGGCGAGCCGACCATCAGCAGGCCGGGGCCGGCCATGATCATGAGGAGCCAGTCATGTACATCCCCTACCAGTTCATGAGCGCACTGGAAGACGACCGGCTGCGGGCCGCCGCGAGAAGCGGGCGGGCCGCGGCGGCGCGGCGCGAGCACCGCAGGCTGCGCCGGGCCCGCCGCGACCAGCGACCCGGCCGCCACCCGGGGCGGATGCTGTCCCCCGGGCGGCCGGCTGACAGCCCGCCGCAACCGCACCCCGCTACATCAGGAGGAACCGTGAAGTACATGATGCTCGTCTGCGTGGACCCATCCATCCCGGCAGATGGGGAAGAGGACAAGCCCGGCGGCTACGACATCGATACCTGGGTCAGCGAGATGGACGGCCGCGGCGTGCGCCAGGAGGGCCACCCGCTGCCGGTCGAGGACGCCACCACCGTGCGCGTACGCCAGGGCGAGGTCCTGCTCACGGACGGCCCGTTCGTGGAGGCCAAGGAGTTCATGGCCGGCTACGACATCCTCGAGTGCGCCGACCTGGACGAGGCCATCGAGGTGGCGTCCAAGCATCCGCTGGCCCGGCGCGGGGCCATGGAGCTGCGGCCGTTCCCCGTCAACTGACCGGCCCGCCCGTCCCCGGGCGGCGCGGACCGGCCGGCCGGGCGTGCCGCCCGGGCGGCCATCCGCCTGCGGCAAGGCCTCACGCGCCGAGTTGGCCCGCGAGGTCACCGAAGTCGGCGGCCACGCAGGTATAGGGCCGGGCTGGCTCCTGGTTAGCCTGGTGGTTCGGGCCGAGATCACCGGGCCGGGGCACGAACGCGGTGGCCAGGCCCAGGTCGGCCGCGGCCATGAGGTCGTCGTTGTGCGCGGCGACCACCATCACCTCGGCCGGGGCCAGGCTCAGCAGCCCCGCGGCACCCAGGTAGGTCTGCGGGTCGGGCTTGTAGTGCCGGAACAGCTCGGCGCTGGCCACGAAGTCCCACGGCAGCCCGCCCCATCTGGCCATGTCGACCAGCAGCGCGACGTTCCCGTTAGAGAAAGCCGAAATGATGTAACGCTGCTTGAGCCGCTCCAGGCCGGCCACCGCATCGGGCCAGGGGTCCAGCCGGTGCCAGCAGGTGGTGAGCCAGGCCCGGCCGGCCTCGTCCAGGCCGTCCAGCCCGGTTCCGGCGAGCAGCCCGTCCAGCGTGCGGCGGTGCAGGCCGTCCAGGTTGGTCCAGGGCAGCTCCCCCGTCCGGACCTGGTTCATGGCCGGGCGGTACGCCGCCCGCCAGCGGTCCGCGAGCGAGGCCGCGTCGATGTCCGCCCCGTGCTGCCCGGCCAGCGCCGTCACGTCCCGGATGACGCCGCTGCGCCAGTCCACCACCGTGCCGAACACGTCGAACAGCAGCGCCCGGACCTGCACCACGGCGACACCTCCTCCACGCCTGCCGGCCTGCCGCGCCTTACCGGTTACGGCAGCAGGACGATCTTCCCATGGCTGCGCCCGGCTTCCAGGCCGGAGTGGGCCGCCGCCGTGCCGGCCAGAGACGGCGTCGATCCCATCCGGTGCGGCCGGCCGTGGCACCCTGAGAGCATGACGGCAGCCGATCGGGTGACCGGGGGAAACGGCGCGGCACCGCCCGGCCGGGTCCGGGCCGAGACGGTGCAGCGGCTGGAACGGGCCATGGGCTCGCTCGGCACGGCCGCCATGGCGTCGATGGAGCAGCGGCTGTCCTGGTTCCGCTCCATGTCGGCGGAGAACCGGTCCTGGATCGGCCTGGTCGCCCAGGCCGGCATCGCCGCGTTCGTGGACTGGGTCAAGCATCCCGAGCGCGGCCGACCCTCGGTGGCCGTGGAGGTGTTCGGCACCGCGCCCCGCGAGCTCGCCCGGGCGGTCAGCCTGCAGCAGGCCGTGGAGATGGTGCGGATCATCATCGACGTGGTCGAGGCCCGGGTCGATGAGCTGGCGGCCCCGGGCGGCGAGGCGGAACTGCGCGAGGCGGTGCTCCGCTACACCCGCGAGGTGGCCTTCGGGGCCGCCCAGGTCTACGCGCGGACCGCGGAGGCCCGCGGCGCCTGGGACGCCCGGCTGGAGGCCCTGGTCGTGGACTCGCTGGTGCGCGGCGAGATAGGCGAGGGGCTGCAATCCTGGGCCTCCGCGCTGAACTGGTCACACTCACCGGTGGCGGTGGTCGTCGGCCACGCCGACGACTCCGAGCCCGAGGGCCTCATCGAGGAACTCCGCACGATCGTCCGGCGGTCCCGGCTGGACCTGCTGGCGGGGGTGCACGGGACCCGGCTCGTGGTGGTGCTGGGCGGTACCGATGACCCGCTGCGCGCGGCGGGCCAGATCGCCGGGCGGTTCGGGCCCGGCCCGGTGGTGGTCGGTCCCGTCGTGGCCGATCTGCAGGCGGCCACCCGCTCGGCCGCCTCGGCGCTGGCCGGGCTGCGCGCCGCCCCGGGGTGGCCGGATTCGCCGCGCCCGGTGCCGGCCGATGACCTGCTGCCGGAACGGGCGCTGGACGGGGACGAGGGCGCCCGGGCCCAGCTCATCCGGGACGTGTACGAGCCGCTGCGGCACGGCGGCACTGCCCTGCTCGACACGGTCACCACCTACCTGGAGCAGGGGTCCTCGCTGGAGGCCACCCACCGGATGCTGTTTGTTCATCCAAACACCGTGCGTTACCGGTTGCGGCGGGCCAGCGAGCTCACCGGGCTGATTCCGTCGGACGGTCGGGCCGGTTTCACCCTCTGGATCGGCATCACCCTGGGCCGGCTGGCGCACAATCGCACATAGGTTGGAGGAATCCTACATAGTCTCTAGGGCAAACTTCGTGCTCTTTGTGACCCATGTAGCGGACTTCTACAGTGCAGGGTAAGAGGATGCTCGTTATTGCCGCTCCGGGCCAGGGTGCTCAGGCCCCTGGCTTCCTCTCCCCCTGGCTGGAAATCCCCGGTTTCGCCGAGCATCTCGGCGCCTGGTCCGAGCTGGCCGGGGTGGACCTGATCAAGTACGGGACAACCGGCAGTGCCGAGGAAATCCGGGACACGGCGGTCGCCCAGCCGCTCCTGGTCGCGGCGGCCATCGCGGCGGCGGAGGCGCTGTTCGGCGGCCTCGACCAGGCCCGGGTGCACACCGGTGCGGCATCCGGGCACAGCGTCGGCGAACTGGGCGCCGGTGTCGTGGCCGGGGTGCTCAGCGCCGAGGACGCGATGCGCCTGGTCCAGGTCCGGGGCCAGGCCATGGCGAAGGCCGCGGCCATCGAGGCCACCGGGATGACGGCCGTGCTCGGCGGCGACGAGGCCGAGGTCCTCGGTTCCATCGAGGCGCACGGCCTCACCCCCGCGAACATCAACGGCGCCGGGCAGGTCGTCGCGGCCGGGACGCTGGAGCAGCTGGCCGCGTTCGCCGCCGACCCGCCCGCCCGGGCCCGGCTGCGCCCGCTCGAGGTGGCCGGGGCGTTCCACACCCGGCACATGGCCCCGGCCGTGGACGCGCTCCGCGAGGCGGCCGCCACGGTCACGGCCAGCGACCCGGTGCTGCCGCTGCTGTCCAACCGGGACGGGGCCGCGGTGCGGACCGGCGCGGATTGGCTGGAGCGGATCGTGACCCAGGTCAGCGCGCCGGTGCGGTGGAACCTGGTCATGCGGACCATGACCGAGCTGGAAGCGGGCGCGTTTATCGAGCTGCCCCCGGCCGGCACGCTAACCGGGCTGGCCCGCCGGGCCATGCCCGGCGTGGCGCTGGCCGCGCTGAAGACCCCGGACGACCTCACCGCCGCGACCGCGCTCATCGCCGAGCACGGCGCGCTCGACCCCTACGACGACGGCGGGCCGGCCCCGGAGTGGCGCCTGCTGGTCGCGCCGCTGGCCGGCACGTTCCGCCACGGCACGGTCGGCGCGGCCCCCACGGTGGGGGCGGCGCTGTCCCCCGGCGCGGAGATCGGGCACGTCGAGCAGCGCGGCGGACGGCACGTGATCACCCCGCCGTTCACGGCCACGGTGCTCGAGTGGCTCGTTGAGGACGGCGATCCGGTCAGCGCGGGCCAGCCGCTGGTCCGCCTCCAGCCCGATGCCGCCCGGACAGGCCGGTAAAGCCCGCCGTCCCGGGTAGCAGATCCCCCACGAGACACCGAACGGCACGGGAAGGAACCACGTTTGATGCGAGTCACCGACGGAACGGCCGGTGCGCGGATCCTGGCGTTCGGCGGCTACCAGCCGGTCCGGGTGGTCACCAACGACGAGATTGCCCAGCAGGTCGAGACCAGTGACGAGTGGATCCGCAGCCGGGTCGGCATCGCCAGCCGGCGGATCGCCGGTCCCGATGAGTCGCTGGCCGACATGGCCGTGGCCGCGGGCGGCAAGGCGCTGGCGGGCAGCGGCCTGTCCCCCGCCGACATCGACCTGGTCATCGTGGCCACCTGCACGCCCGAGGCCCCCATCCCCAACACGGCGGCCACGGTCGCGACCCGGCTGGGCATCGTCGCCCCCGGCGCGTTCGACCTCAACGCCGCCTGCGCCGGGTTCTGCTACGCGCTGGCCACGGCCAGCGACGCCGTGCGGGCGGGCACCGCCCGGCACGTGCTGGTCATCGGGGCCGAGAAGCTGTCCCAGTGGATCGACTGGACCGACCGCTCGACCTGCATCATCTTCGCCGACGGCGCGGGGGCGGCGGTGGTGGGCCCAGCCGATGACGCCGATGCCAGCACCGGCCCAGGCATCGGGCCCGTGGTCTGGGGTAGCGATGGCGGCATGGCGGACAAGATTTTCATCAAGGACCGCCGGTCGTTCATCGTCCAGGAGGGTCAGGCGGTGTTCCGCTGGGCCACCACGGCCCTGCACCCCATCGCCCTGAAGGCCTGCGAGCGGGCCGGGGTGGCTCCGGCAGAGCTGGCCGCGTTCGTCCCGCACCAGGCCAACCTGCGCATCATCGAGGCCATCGCGAGGAAGCTCGGCGCCCCCCAGGCGCTGGTGGCCACCGACATCATCCATTCCGGCAACACGTCGTCGGCATCCATCCCGCTCGCCCTGTCGGCGATGATCGAGCGCGGCGAGGTGGGCTCCGGATCCCCGGTCCTGCTGCTCGGCTTCGGGGCAGGCATCAGCTATGCGGCCCAGGTGATCACGGTACCCTGACCGCGCCGTGGCCCCGGGCGCACGCCCGGGGCCGACCACACCATCACGCGAAGGAGAACACGGACATATGGCCATGACTGAGCAGGAGATCCTCACCGGCCTCGGCGAGATCGTCGATGAGGTCGCCGGCGTCCCCGCGGACCAGGTCACCCCGGACAAGAGCTTCGTCGACGACCTCGACATCGACTCGCTGTCCATGGTCGAGATCGCGGTGGCGGCCCAGGACAAGTTCGGGGTGGAGATCCCGGACGACCAGCTCAAGAACCTCAAGACCGTGCAGGACGTCGTCACCTACGTGCAGAACGCCGAAGTCTCGGCCTGAGCTGGGGCGGCCCGTCACGGGATGCCATCCGGCGCGCTCTCGCCATCCGCGAGCCAGGCGCGCCACGTACGCAAGAGGAGCGATTCACAGTGCGGGCAGATCAACCAACCGTCGTCGTCACCGGGCTGGGCGCGACCACGCCGCTGGGCGGGGACGTGGCCTCAACCTGGGAATCGCTGCTGGCCGGTCGGAGCGGGGCGCGCAAGCTCCCCGCCGACTGGGCCCCGGTGCCGCTTCCGGTGCAGATCGCGGCCCCGGCCGCGGTCGACCCGGCGACGGTGCTCGACCGGGTCCAGGCCCGGCGGCTGGACCGCTGCGAGCAGCTGGCCATCGTGGCCGCGCGGGAGGCGTGGGACCACGCGGGCTCGCCTGAGGTGGACCCGGACCGGCTCGCCGTCGTGGTCTCCAGCGGGATCGGCGGGGTGGCCTCGACCATCGCCGCCTACGACACGATGAACGACAAGGGGTGGCAGCGGCTGTCCCCGTACACGGTCCCCATGCTGATGCCGAACGGCTCAGCCGGGTGGATCGCCATCGAGCTGAACGCCCGCGCCGAGGTGCACACGACGGTGAGCGCGTGCGCGTCCGGCGCCGAGGCCATCGGCTACGCGATCGACATGATCCGGGCCGGGCGGGCCGACGTGGTGCTGGCCGGCGGGACCGAGGCCGCGATCATCCCGCTGAACGTCGCGGCGTTCGCCGCCATGCGGGCGCTGTCTACCCGCAACGACGAGCCGGAGCGCGCGTCCCGGCCGTTCGACAAGGGCCGGGACGGCTTCCTGCTCGGCGAGGGCGCCGGCATGGTCGTGGTGGAGTCGGCCGAGCATGCGGCCCGGCGGGGCGCCACCGTGCACGCGGTCGCGGCCGGCTTCGGCTACTCCTCGGACGCGCACCATATCGCCCAGCCCGAGCCGGGAGGCACGGGCCTGGTGAAGGCCATGCAGCGGGCGCTGACCGACTCCGGCCTGGCGCCGGAGCAGTTCGTCCACGTCAACGCACACGCCACGTCCACCCCCGTCGGCGACGTGGTCGAGGGCCAGTCGATTGCCCGGGCTCTCGGTGACGCGGCCGGCGGGGTCGTGGTGTCGGCCACCAAGTCCATGACCGGGCACCTGCTCGGCGGGGCCGGCGCGGTCGAGTCGGTGGCCACCATCCTGGCGCTGCGGGAGCACGTGGCGCCGCCCACCATCAACCTGGACGACCCTGACGACGAGGCCGGGATCGACATCGCGACCGAACCGCGGAAGCTGGCTCCCCACACCAGCGCCCCGATGGCCGCGCTGAACAACTCCTTCGGGTTCGGCGGCGCCAACGTGGCGCTCGCCTTCACGGCGGCCTAGGCCCATCCCCTAGCCCGCCCTCCCGCCGTGTTCTCCCGCCTACCGCAAGGAGACATCCCGTGACGGTCATTGCTGGCCCCACCTCGACTGGTTCGGATCAGGAACTCACCAACCAGGGCAGCAGCGCCGCCTCCTCCCCCCTCCCGCCGCCGCCCTGGGCCCGCACATCTCGCGCGACCCCGAGATCAGGCTCGAAGCACTGTTCGACCCGGGCTCGGTCCGCCTGCTCACCCCGCACGACAAGAGCGGCGCGGTCGCGGCCACCGGGACCATCGACGGGATGACCGCGGTCGCGTTCGCCAGCGACCCGAGGGTCCAGGGCGGGGCCCTGGGCCGCGAGGGCTGCGCCGCGATCGTGACCGCCTACGACGAGGCCCTCGTCCGGGACGTCCCGGTGATCGGGCTGTGGCACTCCGGCGGTGCCCGGCTGCGCGAGGGCGCGGAGAGCCTGCACGCGGTGGGCACCGTGTTCGCCGCCATGACCCGGGCCTCCGGCAAGATCCCGCAGATCTCCGTGGTGCTCGGCGCGGCCGCCGGCGGGGCCGCCTACGGGCCCGCGCTGACCGACATCGTGATCCTGTCCGATCACGCCCGGATCTTCGTCACCGGCCCGGACGTGGTCCGCAGCGTGACCGGCGAGGACGTGGACATGGCCCGGCTGGGCGGCCCCGAGCCGCACAGCCGCCGCTCCGGTGTGGTGCACCTGGTGGCGGCCACCGACGCGGACGCGCTCAGCCAGGCCCGGCGGCTGGCGCTGCTGCTCGGTGAGCAAGCCGCGGTGGACGTGGACCTGGTGTCCCGGCAGGAGGGCGCCGAGCTGGACCTGCTGCTGCCCGAGTCGGTGCGCCGCGCCTACGACGTGCACCCGCTGCTTGCCGGGCTGCTTGACTCGCCCGGGATCGAACTGCACCCACGGTGGGCGCCGAACGTGGTCACCATGCTCGGCCGCCTGGCTGGCCGCACTGTCGGCATCGTGGCCAACAACCCGCTGCGGCTCGGCGGCTGCCTGGACGCCACGTCGGCAGAGAAGGCGGCCCGGTTCGTCCGCATGTGTGACGCGTTCGGGGTGCCGCTGGTCGTGGTCGTGGACGTGCCCGGCTACCTGCCCGGTGTCGGCCAGGAGTGGGACGGGGTGGTGCGCCGCGGCGCCAAGCTGCTGCACGCGTTCGCGGAGGCGACGGTCCCGCGGGTGACGCTGATCACCCGCAAGTCCTACGGCGGGGCCTACATCGCGATGAACAGCCGGGCCCTGGGCGCGACCCGGGTGTTCGCGTGGCCCGGCGCGGAGGTGGCGGTGATGGGCGCGGTGGCCGCCGTGCGCATCCTGCACCGGCGCACCCTCGCCGACGTACCCCCGGACCAGCTCCAGGAAGCCGAGGCCCGGCTGGCCGGGGAGCACGAGCGGGAATCCGGCGGCCTGGAGCGCGCCCGCACCCTGGGCGTGATCGACGAGGTCATCGAGCCCGCCGCCACGCGGGAGGCCATCGCCCGGGCCATCGCGGCCGCCCCCCAGGTCCGCGGCCACCACAGCAACATCCCGCTCTGACCGCCCGTGGTCCGGGAGATCAGCGGCATGCCAGCTCACGGTGGGGCCGAAGACGGGCGCCTGCTGGTGATCGAGCACGAGCTCGACGCACCAGCCGGCCTGCTTGACCCGTGGGCGCGGGCCCGCGGGCTGACCCTGAGCACGATCCACCTGGGCGGCGGGGACCGGCTGCCGGCCCGGCTGCCGGGCTGCGCCGGGGTCGTGGTGCTCGGCTCGGAGCAGACCGCGTTCGACGACACCGTCCCCTGGCTGAGCGGCGAGCTGTCCCTGGTGCGGCAGGCCCTGGCGGACGGGGTCCCGCTGCTCGGCATCTGCTTCGGTGGCCAGGTGCTGGCCCGCGCGCTGGGCGCGCGGGTGTACCGGCTGCCCCGGCCCGAGATTGGCTGGGTGCGGCTGGCCAGCCCGCACCCGGGCCTGGCCGCCGGCCCGTGGCTGGAATGGCACCGGGACGGCTTCGACCTGCCGCCCGGGACCCGGGAACTGGCCACCGGGGGCGCCTCGGTGCAGGCCTACGCGGCCGGGCCGCACCTGGGCCTGCAGTTCCATCCCGAGGCCACCGAGCCGATCACCCAGGGCTGGCTGCGCGCCACCCAGCCGCCGCTCGACCCGGACCAGGCCGGAGCACTCCGCCAGGGCTGGCAGGAGGCCGGCGGCCGGGCCGAGGCCGAGGCCGCGGCGCTGTTCTCCGCCTGGCTGGACGGTGAGTTCGCCGCCGTCCTTCCAGGGCCGGCCCCGCCCGGCCGGACGGGAGTCAGCGCACAGTAAAGTCAAAGCCGTGCCAGCGCCCGTAATTAGTAACGAATTGGGTGGGAAAATCTCCCCGATCACCTCGCTAGGGCGCGGAGCCCCACGTACGATCGACGACCTATGCCCCTTGATGAGCGCCCTGAAAGCGTAGCCGAGCAGACCGAAACCCCCGACGCGGCACCGGTGCCCGGGGGCGCGACCAGCGATACCGCCGGCGCCGCGAACGGCGCCGCATCCGGGAACGGCACCGCCGCCGCGAACGGCACGCCCGCGCGCGGCGACCGGCACCGCCGCCGGAGAAGGGACCGCCTCCGGGAGGACTGAGCGCGACGCCGGCGCCAGCCGCTGGTGGCTGGATAAACGGACACAGCTGGCCTTCGCCAGCTTCCTCATGCTGTTCGCCGAGCTGGCCCTGATCCGCTGGACGGCCGCCAACAACGTCTACGTCACCAACGCCACTAACTTCGTGCTGCTGGCCAGCTTCCTCGGCATCGGCATCGGGTTCCTGAACGCCAGGTCCAGCCGGGACTTCGTCCGCTGGGCGCCCCTGGCGCTGGTCCTGCTGGTGGCGTTCGTGCTTGCCTTCCCCGTCATCCTGGCCACCCTGTCCGGGCCGGACCCGTATCACGGCTTGTTCGGGACGAGGGCGCTCCCCCGGCCGGTCAGCCTGGCCGTGATCTTCGTGCTGAGCACGGCGGTGATGGCCGGATTCGGCCAGGCCGTGGCCCGGCTGTTCGTGACGTTCGAGCCGCTCAAGGCCTACCGGCTGGACATACTCGGCAGCATCGTAGGCACTGCGGCCTTCACCCTGCTGTCCTTCCTGGAACTGCCCCCGGTGGCCTGGGGCGTGATCGCGGCAGGCGGCCTGGTCCTGCTGCTGGGACGGTCAGCCCGGTGGTGGCAGTACGCGGCGGCCGTGGTCGTGGTAGCCATGCTGGCCGTCGAGTCGGCGGTTCCGCACCAGCAGTGGTCCCCGTACTACAAGATCTCGGCCCAGCTCAGTGGCAAGGCGCACCCCGCGCTGTACGTGTCCGCGAACAACATCCCGTATCAGGCGGCCCGCTCGCTGGCCGTGCTCCACCAGCAGAAGAAATTCTACTTTTACCCATACCAGCACGTGACGCGCTCGTCGCTGAAGAACGTCCTGATCGTCGGCGCCGGCACGGGTAACGACGTCGCGGTGGCGCTCTCTGAGGGCGCGCAGCACGTGGACGCGGTGGAGATCGACCCGGTCCTGATCAAGCTCGGCCGGAGCGAGCACCCGAATCACCCGTACGACAGCCCCCGGGTGACCACGCATAACACTGACGGCCGGGCCTTCCTGCAGAACACCAAGCAGCACTACAACCTGATCCTGTTCGCCCTGCCCGACTCGCTGACCGCGGTCAACGGGCAGTCCAACCTGCGGTTGGAGAGCTACCTGCTCACCCTGCAGTCGGTCAAGTCCGCCCGGGCGCACCTGGCCCCCGGCGGCACCATGTCCATGTACAACTACTACTCGAACCACCTGTACAACCGCTACGCGACCACGATGCTGGACGCATTCGGGCAGGCGCCCTGCTCGCAGGTGGGACCGCCGCTGGGCGGCCGACGGCTGGCCGTGCTGACCGACAAGCCGGCCGGGGAGACCGTGCCGAACTGCACCACGGCGTGGCACGGTGCCCAGGTCGCCCCGGCCACCGATGACCACCCGTTCCCGTACCTGCTGAAGAACACCATTCCCTCGAGCTACGTGTGGATGCTGGCGCTGATCCTGGCCGCCTCGCTCATCGCCGTCTGGCTCTTCGGCAGTCGCTCGTTCCGCAAGATGGGCGGGTACATCGACCTGGCCTTCATGGGCGCGGCGTTCCTTCTGCTGGAGACCAAGAACATCGTCCAGTTCGCGCTGCTGTTCGGCAGTACCTGGCTGGTCAACGCGCTGGTCACGGTGGCCATCCTGGTCGCGGTGTACCTGGCGGTGGAAACCGCCCGGCACGTGAAGCTGCCGCCACCGGTGGTGCTCTACGCCGCGCTGATCGCCAGCCTGGTGCTGACCTGGCTGATCCCGCAGGACGACCTGCTCACCCTGCCGATCGCAGCCCGGTTCCTGGCCGGCGGGGCGCTGGCCTTCGCTCCGGTGTTCATCGCGAACCTGATCTTCGCGCAGCGGTTCAGCGACGTGGAGACCACCACCACCGCCTTCGCGGCCAACCTGCTCGGGGCCATGGTCGGCGGGGCCCTGGAGTACCTGGCCCTGATCACTGGTTACCGGTTCCTGCTGATCCTGGTGGGCGTGCTGTACGCCCTGGCGTTCGGGTTCCGGGTGCTGCTCGGGCGGCGCTCGGCGGTCAAGCCGGCCTAGCCCGGCCCGGGCGGAATGAGGACCCGCCGGGCGGCTGTTGGCCCAGGAGGCGGCGTACCGTCTCCCGGGCGGCGCGCCCGGACATCGGGAGGAACCGTGTCAGCTCCAGCTGGGCCGACTGCCCTCGTCAAGCCCCTCTACACGGCCAGGGCCACCGCGACCGGGGGCCGGGCCGGTCACGCCGTCACCGATGACGGCCTGCTCGACGTGCACCTCAAGCCGCCGAAGGAGATGGGCGGCCCCGGCGAGGCCACCAACCCCGAGCAGCTGTTCGCTGCCGGGTACGCGGCCTGCTTCCAGAGCGCGCTGGGGGTGGCCGGCCGCCGCGAGGGGGTCGGGACCGAGGACTCACTGGTCGAGGCCGATGTCAGCATCGGCACGATTGGCGGCGGCGGGTACGGCCTGGCCGTCGCGCTCAAGGTGTCCATCCCCGGGGTGGACGTGAATACCACGCTGCGGCTGGCCGAGGCCGCGCACCGGGTCTGCCCGTACTCCAACGCTACCCGCGGCAATATCGTGGTGACCGTCGAGGCCAACTGAGCTCGCGGCGGGCGCCCGTGGCCAGCCACTGGCGCGCTGCACGCCGAGCCTCCGGGGCGCGCTCCATAGGGGGCTGCTGACCTGACCCGGGCGCCCATCGGGCGATCGGGCCGGAGGGGCCTGCGCCCAGCCGCCGTCAGCGCATGGTGGGCCTCGCCTGGGCGAAGGTCCAGTGGTTGCCCTCCGGGTCGGCGGCGGTGTACATCGGCAGACCCCACGGGCTGGCCAGGGCCTCGATGATGGTGGCGCCGGCGGCTTCGGCCCGGCGGAAGTGCTGTTCAACGTCGTCAACGTACACCCACGGCACGTGCGTGGGCACAGCGACCGGATCGTGGTCACTCTTGAAGATCATGAGAGAGCTGTCCCCGAGCCGGAACTCCATCCAGGTGTACTCCGGAACCGGATCGTCGCCATGCCGTGCCGGACCGGGCGACTCGAACCCGAACGTGTCGGCCAGCCAGCGGAACGCGGCCGCGGGCCTGGCGTAGGAGACGGCCAGGGCCAGCCGGGCGATGTCTCGTACCGTCCGGGGTTCCTGATCCCGCCGGGCGCACCACGCCCCGAACCAGTCCGGCACGACCCGTACCCACACGGTCCCGCCGTGATCGCGCCCGCCAGCGACTACCCGCGCGGTGACTTCGACGACCGTGGCCATTCCGGCGGCGCTGAAGCGGACCTCCGTCTCGACGTCGTCGATGGAGCTGCGCCAGGCCAGCCGCTGGCCTGGCTCCCACACCGTGATCCGGGCGAGTTCCAGGGCGTCGCCCGTGCGGCCGTCGTACACCTCGAGCAGCCGGCCCCTACACCTGGCTCGCAGCGCATAGCGAGTACCCGCCCCGCAGCATGATGGTTGATCGGTCCCCGCACCCACCACAGGTCCAGCTCCTCGGTAAACACCGAGAACGCCGTGCCGGGGCCGACGCCGACCTCCACGCGGCACGACACCGAACCCGCCGTGTCCGGCGCCGCCCGTTCCCCGTCGCTCATGCTCGTCCCCTCCGCTCGACGTGGGCCTTAAAGGATCCAAGTTCCTCATCCCAGTGGGCTTGGGGGATGAGGGCGGCCGGTCAGGCGGCCGGGACGGCGGCGGGGATCCTCGTGTAGGCGTCCAGGACCAGGTCCCAGAACGCCGGCACGTCCACGGTCATCGCGACCAGCGCGTTGCGGGCGGCGGGATCGGCGGTGAAGTCGGTGACGGTCATCCCGGACGTCCACCGGCCGGCGGTCTCCACGTCCACCCGGGCCGGGTCGCACCCGAACAGGCCGGGCTCGGCGACCAGGGCCAGCGCGCACACGTCGTGCACCGGGGGACCGCCCGCGGCCTGGGCGTGTTCCCCCCGGTAGCCGAGCAGGCCGGGCAGCAGCAGGTCGGCGCCGAGCCGGCCCAGCTGGCGCATCCGGTCCTGCACGTCCGGGCCGGCCCGGGCCTGCAGGGTCACGTCCAGGCCGACCATGGTGACCTGCCACCCGGCCTCGAACACGATCGCGGCGGCCTCGGGATCCGCGGCGATGTTGAACTCGGCGGCCGGGGTGACGTTGCCCCGCCCCGCCGACCCGCCCATGATGACGAAGTCGCGGACCCAGCCGGCCAGGCGGGGCTCGCGCCGGACCGCGAGCGCGATGTTGGTCAGCGGCCCGGTCGCAATCAGGGTGATCTCGCCGGGGGCCGCGCCGATCGTGTCGATCAGGTAGTCCACCGCGTGGCCGCGGGCCGGGCCGGCCTGCGCGGCGGGCAGCCGCGCCGCGCCCAGCCCGCCCTCGCCGTGCACGTCCCGGGCGTCCAGCGTGGCCCGCAGCAGCGGGCGGGCGCTGCCCGGCACGACGGGCACGTCCGGGCGGCCGGCCAGTTCCAGCACGCTGAGCGCGTTGCCGGTCACCGTGTCCAGGTTGACGTTCCCGCTGACCGTGGTCAGCCCGGCCAGGTCCAGGCCGGGATGGCCGCAGCCGAATACGATCGCAAGCGCGTCGTCGATCCCCGGATCGCAGTCCAGGAGTACCCGGGCCGGTGCGCCCCGCTCCGCGGCCCCGGGCGTCACGCGGCCAGGCCAGAGTCCTGGACGAGCGCCCTGATCTGGTGGTCGATCTCCTCGATCTGCTCGGCGGTCGCATCCGGGCTCAGGCAGGTGATGAGCGGCCAGCCGCTGAGCACAGCGTGCTGCAGCAGCTGCTGGATGGCCAGGGTCCGTCCGGGGGTCCACTCGTCAGGCACGTTGACCTCGATGTTCACCGTTCCTCCACGGGACTATCGGCCGACTTCCCCGCGGTGCATGCCCGGCTCCCGCGGCTGTGGATGCGGCGCCGCTACGTGCGGGCCAGCGGATTCCCGGCTCAATCGTAGGCGTGACCGGGCGGCCCGGCTAGGGTCCGGTCCAGCCCGGCCCGGGGCTCAGCCGGTGGCGTGCAGCCAGCGCACCGGTGCGCCCTCCGCCGCGCACCGGAACGGCTCGAGCTCCGCGTCCCACGGCCGCCCCAGCAGCCGGTCGAGTTCCTGCTCGAGCGTGGTCGTGGCGGCCACCTGGACACCGGACTGGGACGCGGCGGCCACAGTCATGGCGGCGAGCAGCCGGTTCTCCGGGATCATGATGTCCCCGTTGGCCCCGGTGGACGCCGAGAAGATGCCCAGCGCCGGGGTATAGCTGTACCGGACCGCGTCGCAGCCCGGGCTGGCCTCCTCAGTCACCTCGAAGCGCAGCCGGTTCCATCCGGCCAGCGCCGACGTGATCGAGCCGGCCATGCCGGGCCGGGCCTGCCAGTTGAGCTCCCCGCGCAGCGCTCCGGGCGCGGCCGGCTGACCCACCCAGGCCAGATCGACAGGCACGCCAAGGACCCCGGCGACCGCCCATTCGATATGCGGGCACAGCGCCGGGGGCGCGGAATGGACCTGCAGCACGCCATGAACTGACACCAGACCTCCCTGCGAGCGACCGAGGTGCGTCTTCCCCAACGACCTCAGGCCCCGCGCCAGCGGTGATCCGGATATCAGCGAACAGCTTATGCGTACCCGCCCCCCCGGCAAACCCGAACAGCCGGGCTGCCTGTGGTGAGCGAGATTCATGCTCCCGCGAAAATTCTGCCCCACCGCGGACGAAAGCACCAGGGCAGGGGCGCCTTTGGCTAATATTGTCGGCCGGACGCCGATGCCTAAACCGCCCAGGTAGGCCCTAACGGTATGGCGCGCCGGCATGATGTAGTGGGCGGGTGAGCGAGCGGGACGTCGCCGGGCTGTTATTTACCGCCGAGATGTATGGCGTGCAATTGGACCAGTTAGCCGTCCACCTGGCGGTCAGCGAGGTCCGGGCGCGGACCCTCGCGGCGCGCTGGCGCGAGCAGGGTTACGCCGACTCGGCCCGGCTGGGGCCGGGCCGACCCTGGGTCTGGCTGACCCGGGGCGGGCTTCTCGCCTGCGGGCGTCCCTACCGGCCGACGCCCCCCGCGCTGTCCCGGCTGGCGCACCTGCGCGCGGTGACCGCGGTGCGGATCGCGCTGGAGTCCGTTCCCGGGTACTCGGCCGCGGGGGCGTACTGGCGCAGCGAGCGCCGCCTGCGGGCCCGGATGGGCAGCCGGGTGCCGCTCCGCGAGCACCTCCCCGACGGCGAGGTGCACTGGCCCGACCCAGGCGGGCCTCCCGTGGGTGACGCGGCAGACGCGGCCCCGCCGTGGGCCGGCGAATGCTGGGCCATCGAGGCGGAACTCACCCGCAAGACGGTGCGCCGCACCGCGGCGATCATGACCGAGATCCTCACCCGGACCGGGGACTACGGCTGCCCGGCCGTGGAGGTCCGGGTCCTGGGACATCCGCCGCGGCACGCGCGGGTGCTGTACCTGTGCTCCGCCGCGGCCCGGCCGACCGTCGCACGGGCCCGTGATGCCCTGCCGGGCACCCTGGCCCTGCGGGTCGAGATCCGCGGCCTGCCCCCGGGCGCCGGGCTGGCCGCTGGCCCGCCGGGGCCCGCCGCCCGGCTCGCGTCGCCCCAGCCGGCGTCGTCCCGTTCCGCCCGCACCCGGCCCTCGGCCCACCCGCCGCGGAACAGTGCCGCCCCGCCCCGGGACAGGAAGGCAGCGCCATGATCCGCCGCTACGTGGGGTTCCTCATGCTCCGCGGCCTGGCCAGGATGCTCTGGCGGCTGCTGCGGGTGGCGGTTTTCCTTGCCGTCCTGATTGTGGCCGCACCGGTCGTGCTGGTCGCGGCCTACGCGGCGGCGCTGGCCTGGTTCCTGGGCTGGCCGCCGCGCCAGTTGTACCGGGCCGCGGCCTGGTGCCTGCCGATGCTGGCGGCCTGGCTGGCCGCCATGGCCGCGGACGGCCAGCCCTGGCCGAGGGTCGCCGCCGCACCGTATCTGGCCTGGCTGGCCCTGGCACACGAGGCGGCGGCGGGCGGCTACGTGAAGGCCGCGGTGGGCGTGGCGCCGCTGGCCATCCCGCTCGGCCTGGTGGCCGGCGGCCTGGCCTGGTCGTGGCGGATCTACTCGATGGAGACGGGCAGCGGCGGGCTCGGGCCCAGCGCCCCGGCCACGTTCGACCGGCGGCAGTGGCGGCACCAGGTACGCACCGCCCGGGCCCGGATCGCGGCGCCGGGCTCGGTGCCGCTGCTGGCCCGAGACGGCAGCGTGGTGGCCGGGGCCACGATCAGGGTGGTGCGGCAGCCGGCCCGGCCGCTGGCCGTCATCCCGTACCCCCGGCTCCGCTCGCACCAGGTGGTGCTGGGCACCACGGGGACCGGGAAGACCACCCTCCTTTTGCGGCTGTGGGCCGGGTTCATGACCCGCGGGATGGAGCTGCACGCGGCGGGCCGGGGACCGCGCCCGCTGCTCGTCGTGCTGGACTGCAAGGGCGGGGCCGACTCACGGCGGATCGCCGACCGGGCCCGGCGGGTGCTGCGCGGCGCGGGCGCGGCGTCCACCGCGATCTGGCCCGACGAGGCCAGCCTGTCGCTGTGGACGCTGCCGCCCCGGCAGCTGGTCAGCACGCTGGCGGACATGGTCGAGTCCGGGACCGGGGGCGCCGCGTACTACGCCGATGTGCTGGAGGAGATCGTCCGGCTGGCGGTGGAGGCCCCGTGCGGCCCGCCGGCCAGCACGGCCGACTTTCTTCGCCGGCTGGACGCGAACTGGCTGGCCCTGGCGTACGCGGGCGCACCGGACGGTGGTTCCGCCGGACTGCTGCGTTCCTCGGCCGGGCACGTCAGCGACGTGGCGCTGCGGTACCGGGCCCTGATGCGCCGGCTGGGCGGCGGGCTGGACGGCCCGGGCGGCTTCGGGGACGCGGACGCCTGGTACTGCATCCTGGAAGGGACCGCCGAGATCGCCGTGGCCGAGGCCCAGGCCCGCGCGCTGGTTGACCTGCTCGCCTGGTTCGCGGCCGGGAGTTCCCCGGACCGGGCAGATGACCGCTCCCCGGGCGGGGCGGGCGGCCGCCGGGACATCCTGCTCGCGGTGGACGAGTTCAGCGCCGTGTCCCGCCGGCTGCCCATCTGGCAGCTGTACGAGCGGGCCCGCTCGCTGGGCCTGGCCGTCCAGGTCTCGGCCCAGTCGTGGCCGGGGCTGGCCGCCGACGAGGACGAACGGTACCGGGTGGCGACCACCGCGGACGGCGGCATCTGGCTGCTGCGCACCCCGCATCCGGAGCCGGTCGCGGCCCTGGCCGGGGCGAGGCGGGTAGTGGACACCGCCCGCAGGCTGCTGGGCGTGCCGTTGTGGGCACACGAGGGACTGTCCCGCGCCGAGGGGACTCCGGTCGTGGACCCTGAGATCATCCGCGGGCTGGACGTCGGCCAGGCCGCCTACATCTACCGCGGCGGGGTGACCTACGTGCAGGTGAAACGGCTGGTGGCCGGGCCGGCGGAGCTGGCCGGCCCGGCCGGGGCCGCCGCGCCCGGCGCCGGCGCCCGGCCCGGGGAGCGGGCGGACGTGCCTGCGGCGGGCGCCGCCCCGGCCAGCGCGGGCCCGGCGGCCCCGGCCGGGGCGGACACGGCGGCGGGCGCGGCTGGCGCGGCTGGCGCGGGGCGGTCGGCTGACGTCAGCGCGCTGCTCGACGAGGCGTTCGGCGAGGAGCCGTGATGGGCCTGCCCGGCGGCGCCGACCCGTTTACCGCCCTCGGGCTCCCGGCCCGGGCCGGCCTGTCCGACGACGACGTCCGGTCGGCCTGGCGCCGGGTCGCCACCGCGACCCACCCGGACCGGGCCGACGGCGGCGACCCCGGCCGGTTCGCGATGGCGGCCGCGGCGTACACGGTGCTGCGGACTAGGTCGGGGCGGGGCGAGGCCCTCGCCGACCTGGCGTCCTCCCCCGGCCCCCGGCGGGCCCGGCCTGTCCCTCTCCCGGGCCCGGCCGCCGGGCCGCCCCGGTCCGGCCCCGACACCAGCACGGCCCCTTCACCGGCTGCCGCACCGGCGGGCCCCGGGCCGGCGGGCCCCGGGCCGGCCGGCCCCGGCGGTGGTGGCCCGGCGGCCACCCTGCGGGCCCTCCGCCCACCCGCCACGTGGCGGGCGCGGCTCGGCGGAGCGCGGCTGCTGTCCCGGATCCGCCGGGGCCGCCCGGCCCTCCTGGCTCTCCGGGTCCTGATCGCCGCCGCGGTGGCCGCCGTCGCGGTGACCGTGGACGGCATCCAGCCCGCCACGCCTGCGCTGATCACGGGCGCCCTCACCTGGTTCCTCCTGACCGCCCCCCACGATCTGGCCCCCTAACCTCCCCGTCTTGCCACCAAGCCCTCCATCCCCGAATCACAGCATCTGCTCGGCCGCGGCCCGCGCCGGGCCGCCCGGTGAGGGCCGACGGTACGGCGGACCGCAGGCCCGGGCGGCCCGGCAGGGGCGGGGGCCCGCGCCGGCCGTCGCCGGCCGGTCCGGGGCACGAATCCGCGGATCGGGGTTACCGGTAAGAGATTTCTTACCTATTATCGTAGCATGACCATTTCCCAAGTTCAGCTGTTCTCGCTGCCCGTCACCGACCAGGACCGGGCCCGGGACTTCTACGTGGACACCCTGGGCTTCGAGCTCGTCGCGGACACCGCGATGGGCCCGGGCCAGCGCTGGGTGCAGGTCCGGCCGCCGGGGTCGGGGACCTCGATCACGCTGGTGACCTGGTTTCCGACCATGCCGGCCGGGGCGGTCAAGGGCACCGTGCTGGAGACCGACGACCTGGACGGCGACGTGACGGCGCTGCGGACCCGCGGCGTGGTCATTGACGCCGGCATCCAGGAGGCGCCCTGGGGCCGGTTCGTGACCTTCGACGACCCGGACGGCAACGGCCTCGTCCTGCAGGCCACCACCGCCGCTCCGGCGGGCGGCTGAGGCTGGCCGTGGCCGGCCCCGACGTCTTTGACGCCATCGCGAGCCCGGTCCGCCGCGCCCTCCTGGACGTGCTCGCCGGCGGCGCACGGTCCGTGCACGACCTGGCGGCCCCGTTCGAGATGAGCCGCCCGGCTGTGTCCCAGCATCTGCGGGTGCTACGGGACGCGGGCCTGGTCGCCGAGGAACGGGTCGGCCGGGAGCGGCACTACCGGCTGGACGCCCGCCCGCTGCGTGCGGTAGCGGACTGGGCGGGCCACTACGAGCAGTTCTGGCTGCGGCACGCCCGGCTGCTCCGCGAGCTCCTGGAGGAGGACAGCTGATGGCGTCCATTGAGGTGGATCAGTTCCTGGCCCAGCCACCCGGGCGGGTGTGGCAGGCCCTGACCGACCCGGCCCTGCTGGCCCGCTGGCTGATGCCGAACGACTTCAAGCCGGTGACCGGCCACACGTTCACGTTCCGCACCGAGCCGGTCCCCCAGCACGGGTTCGACGGGATCGTGCACTGCGAGGTGCTCGACCTGGAGCCGCCCCGGCTCCTGCGGTTCTCCTGGCGGGCCGGGAAGCTCGACACGGTCGTCTGCTGGTCGCTGGTCCCTGAGGGCGCCGGTACCCGGCTGCTGATCACGCACGACGGCTTCGATGACACCGACCCGGGCCAGCGCATGGTCATGGGCATCCTGGGCGGAGGCTGGCGCGGTCACGTGATCCGCCAGCTCGGCACCCTGCTGGGAGCCGGGCCCGCCGGCCCGGGCGCCTGAGGGTCAGGCGGGGCCGGTGGCGATGGGCCGGGCCGGGTCGGTGATCCAGTCGGACCAGGAGCCGAGGTAGAGCGCCGCCGGGATGCCCGCAATCGTCAGCGCGAGGACCTCGTGCGCCGCGGTCACGCCCGAGCCGCAATACACCCCGGTCGTGACGGGCCCGTCCGGGCCGCCGGCCCCGGCCCCCAGCTCGGTGAACCGGGCCCGCAACGCCCCCGGGTCCAGGAACCGCCCCTCCGGGCCGACGTTCCCGGTGGTGGGCGCGCTCACCGCGGACGGGATGTGCCCGGCGACCGGGTCGGCCGGTTCCACCTCGCCCCGGTAGCGTTCCGCCGCCCGGGCGTCCAGCAGCACGCCGTCGCGGGCCATCCGGGCCGCTCCGTCCGCGTCGAGCAGCGGCAGGTGACCCGGCCGGGCGGTGAAGGTACCGGCCGCCGGGGCCGGGGCGGGCCCGGTCTCGATGGGCTGGTCCGCAGCGAGCCAGGTCTGGTATCCGCCGTCCAGGACCCGCACCTGCGGGTGCCCGAAGTAGCGCAGCAGCCACCAGGCCCGGGCGGCCGCGGTCGAGTCGTTCTCGTCGTAGACCACCACCGGCCGCTCGTCGCTGACCCCGGCCCGGCGCATCGCCGCCTGGAAGGCGTCCGTGTCCGGCCGGGGGTGGCGCCCCCCGGCCCCGGGTGGGCCCGCCAGATCGCGGTCCAGGTCCACGAATTGCGCGCCGGGCAGGTGACCTTCGCGGTAGCGCTCGATCCCGGGCGGCCCGCCGAGCCGCCACCGGACATCCAGCAGGACCGGCGCCGGGCCGGTGGCCAGCGCGCTCGCGAGCGCTGCGGCATCGAGGGTTGAATCCACCGATACATCCCTTCCGCCCGTACTGGGCGTTAACACCCTGATCCTGCCCCGATCGGACTTCAGGCCGGGATCGTTCTGTGGATAAATGACCCCGGCCCTGTGGATGAACTCGCGCCGGCGCTTGGATTCCCCAGCGCGTCATTGTGGATAACTCAGCCTGGCTGGCCATACCGGACCGGGCAGGCTCCCGTTCTGGCCGGCCGCAATCGCCATCGTGATCAGATAGTGGTGACGCTCAGTAGCGGGACGAACTGGTCGCTGGGGGTCAGTGAGCCGTGCATCCCGGCCAGGGAGGACTCCAGCGGCTCGGCCTTGGTCGCGACAAGCGCCCAGGAGCCGACGGGCGCGGCCACCACGTCGCCGATCCGCGCGACGTACCGCTCGTCGACCGGGCCGAACCAGCCCGCCTCGATGGCCTCGTCGCGGGATGCTACCCAGGCCCGGCTGCCCAGCACAGCCTGCCAGGTGGCCAGCACGTCGGACGCGGCGCCCGGGACGGCGTAGACGTGCCGGGCGCGTGGCTCGCCGCCGAGCAGGGCGACACCTTCCCGCAGTCCCGGGACCAGATCCACGTCGATCCGGTCGTCCGGTCCCGCGTCCACCATCCCGTGGTCGGCGGTGACGTACAGCGCCGTGCGGGATGGAAGCGAGCTGGCCAGCTGCTCGGCCAGCTTGTCGACGTGCGCGAGCTGGTACGACCAGGCCTCGGACTGCGATCCGAACACGTGGCCGGTGCCGTCGAGGTCCGCGTGGTAGACGGTGACCAGGGCACGGTCCGAGGCGGCCAGCGCCCAGGAGGCCTGGGCTACGAGCGCGCCGAGGGTGTCCGCGGGGCGGTACGTCGCGCCGCGCATGGCCGCCAGCGAGAAGCCGGTCTTCTCCAGCCCTCGGGCGGCCACCCGGTAGGCGGCGATGTCGGCGGCCGCCGCGCGCTGGTAGATCGTGGGGGCAGGCTGCCAGCTGACCGGGTCCACCTGCTCATCCCAGCGCAGCCCGTTGAGCAGCCGGTCCCGGCCGGGCACGGCGATCTGGTAGCCGAGCATCCCGTGGCGCCCCGGCGGCAGGCCGGTACCCAGCGAGGTGAGGCTGGTCACGGTGGTGGCGGGGAAGCCCGCGGTGAGCGCGCGCCCGCTGTTGGTGAGCTCGGACAGGAACGGGGCCGCGGCCTGGTGCGCGCGGAGCAGTTCCCAGCCCAGGCCGTCCACGATCAGCAGGCAGGCCCGGCGGGCGGCGACCAGCCCGAGCGGGTTCGGCGCATCGTCCACGCCGAGCGAGGCGAGCAGCGAGGTAGCCAGGTCGGGCAGGGTTCCCTCGCCGTAATCGGGCACGGTGGCCGAGGTCATCGGCTCAGCGGTCATGCTGTCGCCCGTCAGTGGCCGGGGTGGGTGGTCGCCTCGGTCAGCGCGACCGCGAAGTCGAGCACCTGCCGCACGGCCTCCTCACCATCGGCGGCCTCGCTCACCCGCATGGTCAGGTCGTCCGCGGTGATGGTGCCGGTGTAGCCGTGGTCGGCCTCGCAGTTCTCGTCACCGCAGTGGGCCGGCTCCAGCTCGACGTGCGACAGGACGTTCCAGCCGATGGTGAGGACCACCTCGGTCGGCATCGTGACGCCCGGCACGTAGGAGGCCGGGTCGGGGACCACCCGGGTCACGGCCACGGACGAGATGCGCGAGAACCGCACCGCCTCGGTGCTGGTCTCGGCCTGCGGACGGGCGCCTGGCTCATCGTCCGCCGGGTTCTCATCGGTATGGGAATAGACCAGCCGGGACGGAGTCAGCACCAGCACGGTCATGTGGCGGCGGACCTCCATGGCCGGATCGAACAGCGCGTCGGACTGCACCACGTACGACACGACGGCCTCCGCGCCCAAGGCGGAGAAAACGGCGTCCGCCACGAGGCCGGGGTAGTAACCGCTTCGCTCGATCGCTGACCGGAGCCCGACAGCTGTGGTTCGGGTATCCCTCATGACTCCATCCTGCACTGCCCGCGGACCAGAGCTCACAGAACGGGCCATCAAACGTCGTAGTGAGGCTTTGCGGGCCCCGCGCACGCTGCTCACCCTGCGACGACGCCGGCCGGGGCGCGATCGCCCCATTCAGCCCGGGGCCGGGACTGCCGCCCCGGACCCAACGCGGGCCGCGGGTCCCGGGGGGCGGCCCGGCCCGCATGGCCCTGGTCGCGGTAGACCAGCCACTCGGTCATAACCGTGACAATATGCCGCCGAAACCGCAAATGGCACCCCCCGCCGCATCCATGCGGCCCCAGGCTATCCGTTCGGTGCCATTTCCGGCACAGGGTCAGCAACCGGGCACAGACTCCCGCTGACTCGGCATGATAGTCAGCCGGGCCAGTAGGGGACCCGGGGAGGCAACGATGGTTCCGCAGCCGGCACTGGCGCCGCTGCGACCACGACGTTCCAGGTCTATCCGCAGCCACCGCCCGCGGGCGGTCCCCGGCCGTCTGGCCGCGGGCCCCCGTCACCCTCAGGCCCGGGCCGGCCGTCGCCCTCCGGGCCCCGGCCGTCGGCCTCGGAGCTCAGCCGCGGCCCTCAGGGCGCCTGGGTCCACCACAGGTCCTCCTGGCGGGAGCACCACGCCGGGTCGTTCAGCCGCCCGAGGTCCGCCGCGGTGATGATGCCGTGCTCGATGAGCACCCGGACGACCACCTCGTCGGAGAGCCTGGTGTCCGCGCGGACCAGGCCGCGGTCGGTGATCTTGCGGCGGAGCACCTTGATGTGCTCGGCCACCCGGGCCGAGAGGCGGTCCCGGAACGCCGGGTCGGTGTCGAAGCGCTCCAGCTCGTGGTAGGCGCCGGTCACCTCCAGCGCCGCCTTGGCGATCTCGGGGGTGCGCGGCAGTGGGGTCGTCCCGGCCGGGTCGAGCAGCCAGGGACGGCACCACATGAGCGCCACGAGGAAGATCTTCGTCATCGGGTCCAGGTACAGCGGGAGCAGGGTGGCGTCGCCGTCCTGCCACACCCGCGTGCCCTCCGGCGAGGAGTCCCACCCGCCGGCCTGCCCGGTGACCATCACGCACAGCGGCTGGCCTTCGTCGAGCATGGCCCGGGAGCCGACCAGGGTCATCCCGGCCCGCAGGAACCAGCCGCCGGACGGCTCGCCGTTGTCCTCCATCCGGGGCAGCCTGATGCGGTACCCGTCGCCTTCGGTGTACAGCGCGTGCGTCCGGCTGATGTTGGCGATCCAGACGCCGTCCCCTACCGCGGTGATCACCCCGGCCCGGCGGGACAGTCCCCGGCCGGCCGCGATGGTGAGGTCGGCGTCCGGGTCCCGGCCGAAGACCAGGCGCCCGCCTTCGGGGATGCCGACCACCAGCCCGGACGGCGTGCTGACGCGCGCCGCCGGGGATGTGGCCTGCCCGACCGCCATCGGCTCCTGCCTGCCCGGTTCCTCGGATCACGTGAGCGAGCCCGGCCCGCGCGGCCGCGACCCGTCTCGTGACGCGCATTCTAGAGCCCGGCGGGGCGCAACCCGGATCCCGGAGTCCGGGGATAGCGGACTCTGTCCCGACACGGTTAGCTATGACCCAGCCCGGGGCGAGCACGGATGCGGCTCGCCGGGGAGCCTGCCCTTGGGCAGGCGGGTCCGTGCCGTGGGAGGTCACGGTATGGGTTGGGGTGCACGAAGGATTCGCTTAGCCGCGTCATCCTGGACTCTCCGGGGGGACTCCGGCAGGCCGGTATCCCGTGCCCGCCCCGGGCAAAGGGGGCAAGGGGGGAAGGCAAGTCCGGCTGGGCTGGGCCCGCGCACCTGGCGCGGCCCGGCCGGGCGGCTCACCCCCGGGACTGACCCCGGGCCCTCCCGCAGGATGATGCCCCGCTGGCGGACACGCCCGTACCCTTGAGCGGTGGCCGTCTTCTACCTCTGGCTGCGCCGTCATCCCCGGCTGGTGGACGGCGTGCTCGCCGCTGCCTTCGGCATCCTCGGCCTGGCGTCCGCCCTCGCCGTCCGCCGGTACGACCTCGTCCTGGTCGCCCTGGTGCTGGTCATCCCGCTGATCTTCCGCCGTGACCACCCGGTGGCCGCCTTCGCGATCGGGATCACGGTAGGCGCCGTCCAGGTCCTGCTCGACATCCAGGTCAACTCGATCGACCTGGTCATCTTGGTGCTGCTCTACACGCTGGCCGCGTACGGCCGGCGCCGGGACTCCATGGCCGGGCTGGCTGTCTGCCTGGCCGGGTCGGTGGCCGCGGTGGCCCGGTGGGCACCGTCGTCGCAGCTCAGCCTGGCCCACTGGGTCATGATCGCCTTCATCGGGTTCGCGGGATCCTCGCTGATCGCGTGGGTGCTCGGCGACTCGGTGCGTTACCGGCGGGCTTACTACAGCTCGCTGGAGGACCGTGCGGCCCGGCTGGAACGGGAACGCGACGCGCAGGCCCAGATCGCCGCGGCTGCCGAGCGGGCCAGGATCGCCCGAGAACTGCACGACGTCATCGCGCACAACGTCAGCGTCATGGTGGTGCAGGCCGACGGGGCGACCTACGCCCTGGACAGCTCGCCGGAACGGGCCCGGCAGGCGCTCGGCGCGATCGCGAGCACCGGACGGCAGGCCCTGGCCGAGATGCGCCGCATGCTCGGCGTGCTGCGCAGCGACGACGACACGACAGGCGTGGTACCGCTGCCCGGCATCGGCCAGCTCGGCGAGCTGCTCGGGCAGACCCGGGCCAGCGGGCTGGACGTGTCCTTCACCGTGCAGGGCATCCCCGGACCGCTGCCCGGCGGGCTGGCGCTGGCGGCTTACCGGATCATCCAGGAGTCGCTGACCAACACCCGCAAGCACGGCGGCCCCCGGGCGAGGGCCCGGGTCCTGCTCCGCTACTGCGAGGACGTGCTGATGCTCCAGATCACCGACGACGGCCGCGGCGCGACGGTGGCGGACGGCGCCGGTCACGGGCTGACCGGCATGCGTGAGCGGGTGGCGCTCTACAACGGCACCCTGCGCACTGGCCCGCTCCCCGGCGGCGGGTACCAGGTCACCGCCCGGCTCCCGGTCGTCCGCGGCGCGGTCCCGGCCGACGACGACGCTGCCCCGCCTGGCCAGGCCGGCTCTCCCGGCCCGCCCCAGCAGGCCGGTGCGGCATGACCGCCCCGGACGGGCAGAGCAAACCGGGCATCACAATCCTGCTGGTCGATGACCAGGAACTGGTGCGGACCGGGTTCCGCATGGTGCTCGACGCCCAGGACGACATGTGCGTGGTCGGGGAGGCCGGGGACGGCCTGGAGGCGACCCAGCTGCTCCAGTCCCGGCCCGCCGACGTGGTGGTGATGGACGTGCGGATGCCGCGGCTGGACGGCATCCAGGCAACCCGGCAGATCTGCGCGGCCGGCGACCGGCCCCGCGTGCTGATGCTCACCACGTTCGACCTGGACGAGTACGCCTACGCCGCATTGAAGGCCGGAGCCAGCGGCTTCCTGCTCAAGGACGTCCCGCCGGAGGAACTGCTGTTCGCGATCCGGGCGGTGCACTCCGGGGACGCGGTCGTCGCGCCCTCGACCACCCGCCGGCTGATCGACCGGTTCGCGCCGCTGTTCCCGGCGCAGGACTCCCCCGCGCCGCCGGGGCTGGACATGCTGACCAGCCGGGAGCGCGAGGTGCTGGCCCACGTGGCGCAGGGCCTGTCCAACGCCGAGATCGCCCAGCGGCTGTTCGTGTCGGAAGCCACCGTGAAGACGCACGTGGGCCGGGTGCTGGCCAAGCTGGGACTGCGCGACCGGGTTCAGGCCGTGGTGTTCGCCTACGAGACGGGACTGGTCCGCGCGGGCGGGCTGGGCTGACCGGTCAGCCGGCCGCCTCGAAGGCGCGGCCGACCGTGGTGGCCGCCGGCCCGCTGTGGAACAGGCCCATGCTGCCGTCGCTCGGCGTGGCCTCCAGCCCGAACCACGCGTACCGCCGCACGTAGCTCAGCCGCTGCAGCATCGCCGTCGCCGCGGTGAGGAACGCGGCCTGCTGCCGCCGGCCGGGAGTCTGCGGGGAGGCGCCGAAATTGGCCAGGGCGAACTCGGTGAGCCAGATGGGCTTGTGGTAGCGGGCGTGCACGGCCCGCAGGTAGCTCTCCAGCTGGCTGACCGCGGGACCGGTAGCAAAGTCAGCTCCGTACCAGTGCAGCGTGACGAAGTTGACCCGGTAGCCACGGGCCGCGGCGCCGGACATGAACTGGTCCAGCCAGCCGCCGGGGGTGGCGCCGCCGGTGGCGACCGCGGGGCTGCCCAGCTTGAGCCCGGTGGCCATCAGCCGCGGCCACAGGCTGAGGGCCTGGGCCGGGGTCATGTTCGCCTGGCCGCTCATGTCCGGCTCGTTGAAGCTGAGCAGGTCCGGCCCCTCGCCGCGCACCTGGCTGAGAGTGCCGGCGTTCACGTTCGCCGCGCCCCAGATCAAAGGCACGAAACGAACCGCTCGTGGGCTGGTGATCCCTCCCGCAGGCGTGGCGGACCAGGTGTAATACCAGGACGCCCCGGACTGGGCCAGCGCCTGGCCGGCCCCGGTGAACGCCCAGGCGGCCACCCCCTTCTTGGCGTTGCTGGGCGGAGGGGGCGCCGCGGGCTTGCGGGGCGGGTGGGGGTGACGGGCCGGCTTGGGGGACGGCCGGGCCACAGCCCGGGTGAGCGGTGTGGGCAGCGCCGGGGACCGGGCCGCCGGGGGGCCCAGCACCGGGTGGGTGGCCGCGGCCGGGCGGGCCCCGTGCAGGTGGACCACGGCGACCCCGCCGGCCACCACGCAGCTGGCCGCGACCGTGGCGGCCACCAGCTTGGCCTGCACCGTCCCGCCCGCCTTGGCCAGGACCCCCGGGTGGCGGGTATGGCCCGCGGCCTGTCCCAGTCCCCGGCGGCCCGGTCCCCGGTGGCCGAACACCCGGTGGCCGCCCCGGCCGAGCACCCGGTGGCCGAGCACCCGGTGGCCGCGGCCCGCGGAGTGAAGCCTGGCCGTGCGCGCACCGGACGGGTGGGGGCCGCTGAGCTCACGGGCCGTGCCGACCATGCGGACGGCGGCGGCCCGGGAGGCCCAGCCGGCGGGCAGCGGGACGAGGGTCAGCCCGGCCAGCAGCCGCTCGGCCGGGATCAGCCCGGCCTCCTGCCCTCCGCAACGCGGGCACGCGCGGATATGCCGCGCGATCCGCTTGCGCCACAGCGGGCTGGGCACGCCGTCCCAGTCCGCCGTGGTGAACTCCAGGCCCGGGCAGAGCGGTTCTGCGCGCAGCACCCGGACCACCACCCGGCAGATGGTGAGCTGCTCCTTCATCCGGCCGATGCGCACCGCGACGTGGGTCGCCGGCAGCCCGAGCGCCGCGACGAGCTCGCTGCGGTCCAGCTCGCCGGCGGCCTCCAGCCACCACAGTGCGAGCAGCTCACGGTCACCGGCGTCGAGCCAGCGGGTGGCCTGCGCGGTTTCCTCACGCTGGCTGGACAGGCCGAGCCGCAGGATGGTCAGCTCCACGAAGTCGGCCTCGGGGTCGGCCACCTCGTCGGACAGGTCGGCGGCGGGCACAGCCTGCCGGGCCCGGTAGTGATCACGCATCTGCCGGATGGCCACCGCGACCAGCCAGGACCGGAACGCGGCGGGATCGCGCAGATCGCCCAGGCCCCGCACGGCCCGGAGCATGGTTTCCTGCACCACATCGTCCACGTCGGCGTGGCCGCTAAGTCCGCGGCCGACGATGTTGTAGATGAGCGGCAGGTAGCTGGACAGCAGGCTGTCGAGCGCCTCGCTGTCCCCGGCCTGGGCGGCGATCACCGTCTGCACCCCTGGCCCGCTGTGCGGCGTGTGCATGGCACCTCCCCCTCGTCGGTGGGCGGGCGGACGGACGGACTCCGCCCTCAGGGGAGACGCCGCAAACCGGGGCCGGATAACAGAAACCCGCAGCCGCATGATCCCGCGCCGCGGCGGGCGGGGGCGGGAGTTTCGAGGCTGCCGGGTGCGCGAGGCGGGTGAACGGCGGCGGCGCAGTCGCGCGGATCCTGGGTGGCGGGGCGGTTTTCGTTATCTGCGCGTGGCCGGGGGCGTCGCCCCGGGCAAGGCGCACAGCCGGCGCTCGCCCCAGCACATCCTGCGCGAGGAGGACGGGCCCCGTGATGGCGGTCAGGTCGATGGGGCGGTTGCTGCGGATTGCCACGCTGGTCGCGGACGCGGGGCCGGCCGTGGCGCTGGTCACGGCGTGCTCGGCCCCGGGCCGACCGGCCAGCGCCGGGGTGGGCGTACCGGGCCACGCCGCGTCCGCGCACCGGGCGCAGGCCGGCGGCACGGCGCAGCCGGGCAGCGCTCCGGCGGCGGACAGGCGGGCCGCCGCGGTGAGCCCGGTCACGGCCACGCCCTCCGCCGTCCCTTCCGCTACCGCCCCGGCCCCTGTCTCCCCGGCCGCCGCCTCCCCCGCCGGCGCGCCCGCCCGCGCCGCCGCGGCGGCCGGGGCCTACCGGGCCACGTTCGTCAACCGGTCACCCAGACCATCTGGGTAGCCGCCGCCCGGAACCCGGCCCACCCGCTCTTCCAGGCTCGGACGGAACAGAGACGGAACAAGGTGGTCCCTGGGCGGCCCGCACCATCGCCTGCCCCGTCCCGCACGACGCCCGGTCCCGGCTGCGCGGAGCACGCGCCGGAACAGCCCGGCCGCCCGTCTCCCTGAGCCATTGGTTGGTGACGCGGAGGGTGCCAGTCCGCCAGGCGTCACCTGAGGCCCCCGCCGCGTCACAGTCGGCTCGCGTGGCGGCTGGCCGGGCAGGCTTGCCGCACGCGAGGCTGGCATGTACTTTCTTAATGGAAAGTACATGCTAAAGGAGCCTGAATGCGCGATGTGGCAAGAGACCCGGCAGCGCTGGAGCTGCTGCGGGTGCAGCGGAGCCGGCTGGCGGACCAGATGCGGCCGCCGTGGTGGTACCTGTCCGGTTCCGCCATCGTGTGGGCAGTGGTCTTCGCGGGCCCCTTCAGCTCGCGGTATCTTCCCCGGGGGATTCCCATCTGGCCCATCATTGTCGCCGCAGTGGCGGTGGCATGCCTGCTGGGGCGGGGCCTGACCCGGGCCACCGGCATAAAGGTGGGCTTCCGGAACCTCCGCTATCCCGCCTCGGGCCGTCCCGCGCGGATCGCGGTGTTCGTGGTGTTTCTCGCCGCCAGCGAGACCGAGTTCTGGCTGATCCGCCGCGGCCTGCTCGTGGCCGGGATCGTAGTCGCGGCCCTCGGGGTCGTGGCGGAGGTGGCGCTCCTGCAGGCCCAGCTGCGAGGGATCCGCCAGGAACTGCGAGCCGGAGGGGCGGCGTGACCGCCCGGCCGGACCCGCTCATTCACCCGATCACCCGGTTGTCGATCTGCGGGCTGCTGGCGGCTGGCGCGGACTGGGTCGAGTTCGCCGCACTGCGTGATGCGGCCGGGATCAGCGACTCGGTGCTGTCGAAACAGTCCCGCGTGCTCGAAGACGCCGGGTACGTGGAAGTCCGCAAGGGCGCGGTCGGCCGGCGGCCGCGCACGTGGTTCCGGCTCACTGCGGAAGGCCGTCAGGCGGTGGAGGGTCACCTGGCCTGGCTGGCCCAGTTGGAGGAGGCGGTCTCGGCCAGCACCCGGGATGTGCAGCAGGCGAGGCCCCTCCCTGGTGATCGTGACCAACTGCGCCACGTACTGCCGCCTCTGTTGGGCAGCAGCTGAGCTGGTCCTGACCTACACGGCCAGCCGGGCGTTTCAAGATCGAAACGTTACCTTCACGTTATTCGGGATTGGTCTAGCGCGGCGAGGACTGCGTCTCAGCCGGCCGTCGAGGGGCCCGTTCAGCTCCAGCACCGGGACGTCTCCCCAGGCGTTCAGCGGGTCGTTGTAGACGAGTTCCAGCAGCGCGTCATTCATCTGTGAGCGGAGCCCGGGCATCTCCGCAGTCGGCAGAACCTGTTCTGTCTCCGGCGTGATCAGTGTGATGACCTGCAGATCGAGGCTCGCGAGAGCGGGGCGGAGCGCTGCGGCGCCGGCTTCGTCCACAGGGTCCGCACCGGCCGCGTCCATGTATGCGAGGTAGTCCAGCGGCGTCCGGTCGAAGATGACCATGGGCAGCAGCGGCGGCGAGTTCAGGCTCCGCACCGAGCGTGCCAGCAGTGCCCGGTAATCCTCAAGCGACGGCGGGAACCCGAACTCATACCCTTCTTCCTCAAGCAGGTAGTACGGTTCGTCCGCTGTCACGTGGCCGGGCAGGTGCGCGCACAACGCCTCGGCCAGTGTCGTCTTCCCGGTCCCGTGCGTCCCGGAGATCCCGATCCTCATCTGCGGCTTCTGCTCCTTGGAGGCTGCCGCGGTGATTGTACGGCTACCGAGGACACCCGCGAGCGGCACCGGAACCGGCAGGACCGGAGGCTTGGCACAGCGCCGCGGCGTTTCCGTCCGGCGGGCGTAGTGGGACTTGGGGGCGGCGGCCTGGCGGTAGCGCCGCCGGTGTGACCATTGCTCGCGGAATGCCCGGGCCGGGAAACGTGGACGTGGAGGCTGAATAGGCGGCGGGCCCCGGCGGCAGTGAGCGGGACGAGGCCACGGCCATTACCGTCCGCTCATCCGTACGCGGACGGCGACGCGACCAGCACGTTCGCCTGCAAGGGCCGGTGTGACTACCGGATCACCTTCGGCTGTCCCCGTCCGGATGACGGGTGCGGCCGGCCTGCTTCCCCGGCCGGGTAAGGCCCGGCTCAGCTTTCCTTGATGGCGTGGCGCAGCGACCAGCCGAGCGCGACGATCACGCCAGCCGGAAGCAGCCACCAGGCGTTCACGCCCGCCGCGTGGACCAGCAGCGCGGTCAGGGCCAGCGCGAAGACGACGACCGCGGCCCCGCGCCAGTCGTCCCCGATGACGAAGTCGTACCAGAACGCGCCGAACGAGCGGAGCCAGCGGCTCATCGGGGCATCTCCTCGGAGGTGAGCGAGCGCCGGCGGCGTGGCAGGCCCGGTGGTGGCGGACTGGGTGGTGGCGGACTGGGTGGCGCGGCCGGGCCGGCCCGGTGGCGCCGGCCGGGGCCGCCGGCGGCGGGACATCCGCGGGGGTGGCGGCCCGGGCCCGGCGCAGCAGGGCCGTGTAGGCGAGGCAGACCACCGCGATGGCCGGGATGATGACCAGCAGGGCCGCGTCATTGCCGGGCCAGTGCACCCCGGCGCCCTCGGCTCCCCAGAAAGTGCCGAACGAGGTGAGCATCACGCCGACCGCGAACTTCATCGTGTTCTCCGGCACGCGCGCCAGCGGGGCCCGGGCGGCGATCCCCACCCCGGCGATCACCAGCACGGCCGTGGCCGCGGCCAGCGCGGCGAGGCCCAGGTTCCCCTGGTTGTCACCGAACGTGATCGCGATGAACACGACCTCCAGGCCCTCGAGCAGCACGCCCTTGAAGGACAGGGTGAACGCGTACCAGTCGCGGACGCCGTGCCGGCCGCCCGTCTCGGCCGCGCGGGCCGCCGCGACCTGCCGCTCGTAGATGCCCGCCTCGTCGTGCAGGCCCTTGTACCCGGACGCGCGCAGGATGGCCTTGCGCAACCACATGATCCCGAACACGGCCAGCAGGCCGCCCACCACCAGTCGGAGCACACCCAGCGGGAAAAGGGTCAGGGCGGGGCCGACCGCGGCGACCACGACGGCCAGGACGGCGAGGGCGGCGGCCATGCCCTGCCACGTGGAGCGCCAGTCGCGGGTCAGGCCGGCCGCGAGAATGATGGTGAGCGCCTCCACCGCCTCGACGGCACAGGCCAGGAAGACGGTGAGGAACAGGGCAGCGGCATTCACGGAACCTCCAGGGACGCCGTCCGGGACGGCGCGACGTCATCAGGCCTAGGGTTATCAGGCCCAGGATTGTCAGGCCCAGGATTGTCAGGCCCAGGAGTGATTGCCGATCTCTGAAAGAATGAGGGCATGGCTGACGCCGACCGCGCGCCCGACGAAGGGTGGCTGGTCCTGATCTACCGGGTGCCGTCCGAGCCGAGCCGCCTGCGGTCGGCGGTATGGCGGCGGCTGAAGAGCCTGGGCGCCATCTACCTGCAGAACTCCGCCGCCGCGCTGCCCGCCAGCGTCGGCAATGAACGGGCGCTGCGCAAGCTGCGCAGCCAGATCCTCGACATGGAAGGCACGGCGGCGCTGCTGTCCTGCCGCGTGCTCGCGGGTGAGCAGGAGGTGCGGGCGTCGTTCCAGGCGGCGCGGAACGACGAGTACGAGGAGATCGTCGACCGCTGCGAGGACTTCCTGGGCCAGGTGAAGAAGGAGTACGTGGCCCACCACTTCACCTACGCCGAACTCGAGGAGAACGAGGTCGACCTGGTCAAGCTGCGTACCTGGTTCGCGCGGGTGCGTGCGCGGGACGCCTTCGGCGCCACCGGCCGCCCGGAGGCGGAGAAGTCCCTCGAGACCTGCCAGCAGTCGCTGGACGACTACGCGGCGCGCGTGTACGCCGAGGAGGAAGAAGGGCACTGACCGCCCGGGGCGGTACCTGCTGTCCACTGTCCACCTCCTGTCAGCACGGCTCCGGCCTCACCGGCGCGCGGTGTCACCTACCCGCCGGGCCTTCCTGCATACCCGCAGACCCCATCCCTGAGTCAACCCCACCAGCCTAACAGTCGTAAGATCTTAGAAGTGACAGCTGTTAGATCCGGCCTGTACTACACGCTTAACGTGCAGGCCACTATCTGTACGTCCATGACAACGTGGCGTTCGCGCTGCGTCGCCGCAAGCTGGCCCGGCCCCGGGCCCGCGAACGGGCGGCGGCGATGCTGGACCGGGGTCGGCCTCGGCGCCCTCGGCCAGCGCTACCCCAACGAGCTGTCGGGCGGCGAGCAGCAGCGGGTGGCGCCGGCCCGGGCCCTGGTCGCCGACACCGGCCTGATCCTGTGCGACGAGCCGTTGTCCAACCTCGACGCCCGACCTGCGGGAGCGGATGCGGCTGGAGATCTCGGCGCTGGTCCGCGAGGCCGGGGCGACCACGGTGTACATCACCCACGATCAGGCCGAGGCGTTCGCGCTGGCCGACCGGGTGGGATCCTGGAACGCGGGCGGCTGGTCCAGCAGGGCACCCCGGAGGGGATCTACACCCAGCCCGCGACGCCGTTCGTGGCGCGGTTCACCGGCCTGTCCGGCGAGCTGGCAGTCCAGGTCCGCGGAGCGGCCGCCGACGGCACCGTCGAGGTCGAACTGGCCGGCCCGGCCCAGGCGAGGCCGTTCCACGCCCGGGGACCGAGCCTGCCCCTCGGCAAGGCGGCCGCGCTGCTGATGATCCGGCCGACCGGGGTCCAGCTGGTCGTCAGCCACACCGGCGAGCACCACGTCACGGGCACGGTCGCCGACGTCGCGTTCCGGGGGCGCGGCTACGAGCACGCCATCGATATCCCCGGGCACGGCCGGCTGACCAGCGTGTTCTCCGATATCCGGGCGGATCGCGGCGCCAACGTCGGGCTGCGCCTGGACCCGCGCGGCTGCCACCTGTTCAGCGCCGGGCCCGCGGCGCCGGCTCCGCCAGCGTCCAGCCAGCGGCGGCCCCCGTGGCGGCTCCAGCGCCGCCCCCGCGCGGGCGCCGGCCGAGCCTTAGCCGTGGCGCCCGCCGCGATCTTCGTCACAGCTGCCGCTCGCCAGGCCCCGACCCTGCGCGACGCGTGATCGTGCTGCCCGGGCAGGGACTAGCATCAGAGCCGTGACCACGACGCTCACTATTACTACTAGCGCGCCCACCTCGATCGACGCAGACGCTGTCGTCATCGGAGTGATCAAGGGGCAGGACGGACCCGTTCTGGCTCCAGGCGCCACCGACCTCGATAAGGCGCTGGGCGGCAGCCTGGCCGCAACCCTGGCCACCCTGGGCGTGACTGGCCAGGCCGAGGAAGTCACCCGGCTGCCGGGCGGCGGGGTGATCACCGCCCCGGTGATCGCCGCGGTCGGCCTGGGCCCGGACAGTGGCGGCTCCTTCGCCCCGGAGACACTGCGCCGGGCGGCGGGCGCCGCCGTCAGGACGCTGACCGCATCGCGCCGCGCCGCGGCCAACGGCGGCCCAGCCGACCTCAGGATCGCGCTCGCCCTGCCCGCCGGCGACCCGGCCGCGGCCGAGGCGGTCGCGGTCGGCGCGCTGCTAGGCGGCTACGCGTTCACCCGGTACCGCCAGGACAGCCGGCAGCCCGCCGCGATCACTGTGCTGACCTCAGCTGACGACGCGGACGGCATCCGCCTCCGCGCCCAGACCTTGGCCGAGGCGGTGTCGCTGGCCCGCGACCTGGTCAATACCGCCCCCTCGGACCTGTTCCCCGAGACGCTGGCGGACGAGGCTCAGCGGGTGGCCGCCGCGGCCGGGCTGCAGGCCGAGGTACTGGACGAGAAGGCGCTCGAGCGCGGCGGCTACGGCGGCATCGTCGGCGTCGGCCAGGGGTCGGTGCACCCGCCGCGGCTGGTGCGCCTGGAGTACGCGCCGGAGCAGGCGGACACGACGGTGGTGTTCATCGGCAAGGGCATCACGTTCGACTCCGGCGGGCTGTCACTGAAGCCGCCGAAGTCCATGGAGACCATGAAGTCGGACATGGGGGGTGCGGCCGCGATCGTTGGCGCGATGCAGGCCATCGCCGCGCTGGCCCCGGCCGTACGGGTCATCGGCTACCTGCCGATCGCGGAGAACATGCCGAGCGGGACCGCGCAGCGCCCCTCGGACGTGCTCACCATGTACGGCGGCAAGACCGTCGAGGTACTCAACACCGACGCCGAGGGCCGGCTGGTGCTCGCTGACGCGCTGGCCCGCTCCGCGGAAGACTCCCCCGACGTGGTGGTGGACGTGGCCACGCTGACCGGCGCCCAGGTCGTGGCGCTCGGCACCCGGATCTCCGCGGTGATGGCCAACGACGACGGGCTGCGCGACGCAGTGGTCGCCGCGGCGGACCGGGCCGGTGAGGCCATGTGGCCGATGCCGCTGCCCGGGGAACTGCGCAAGGGCCTGGACTCGACCGTCGCCGACCTGGCTAACGTGGCTGCGGACCGCAGCGGCGGGATGCTCGTCGCGGGCCTGTTCCTGCGGGAGTTCGTGCCGGACGGGGTGCGCTGGGCGCATCTGGACATCGCCGGGCCGTCCTTCAATGACGGGCCGCCGCACGGGTATACCCCGAAGGGCGGGACGGGCGCGGCGACCAGGGCTCTCGTGCAGATAGCGCTGGACGCCGCGGAGGGAAGGCTCTAGCCAGGACTAGATGTTAGGCGGTCGGGAACAACTGATCGGAGCAAGGAGCACATCTGTGGCGGACAGCAACGGTTCCTACGACATCGTCATCCTCGGTGGCGGCAGCGGCGGGTACGCGTGCGCGCTGCGCGCGGCCGAACTCGGCAAGCGCGTGGCGCTGATCGAGAAGGACAAGGTCGGGGGGACCTGCCTGCATCGGGGATGCATTCCCACCAAGGCGCTGCTGCACGCCGCGGAAGTCGCCGACCAGGCCCGGGAGGGCGAGGCGTTCGGGGTCCGGTCCACCTTCGAGGGGATCGACATGCCCGGCGTCCACGCCTATAAGGACAAGGTCGTGGACCGGCTCTGGAAGGGCCTGCAGAGCACCCTGGCCAGCCGGAAGATCGAGATGGTCTACGGCGACGGCACGCTGGTCTCGCCGACCCAGGTGCGGGTGGGTGACACGGTCTACGAGGGCGCGCACGTCGTGCTGGCCACCGGGTCCGAGGCGAAGAGCCTGCCCGGGCTGGAGATCGACGGCGAGCGGGTCATCAACAGTGACCACGCGCTCCGGCTGGACCGGGTGCCGCGATCGGCCGTCATCCTCGGCGGCGGGGTGATCGGGGTGGAGTTCGCCAGCGTGTGGCGCTCGTTCGGGGCCGAGGTCACCATCGTCGAGATGCTCCCGCACCTGGTGCCGCTGGAGGACGAGGCCAGCTCCAAGCTGCTGGAGCGGGCGTTCCGCCGCCGTGGCATCGGGTACGAGCTCGGCACCCGCTTCGAGGGAGTCAAGGACAACGGCAGCGGCGGCGTGACGGTGAGCCTGGCCGGCGGCAAGACCCTGGACACTGACCTGCTCCTCGTCGCCGTGGGCCGCGGGCCGGTGTCGGCCGGCCTCGGCTACGACGCGGCGGGCGTGGCGGTGGAGCGCGGGTACGTGACAGTGGACGAGTACTGCCGCACCAACGTGCCCACGATCTCCGCGGTCGGCGACCTGATCCCCGGCCCTCAGCTGGCCCACGCCGGGTTCGCCGAGGGCATCCTGGTCGCGGAGCGGCTGGCCGGCCTGAAGGTGACGCCGATCGACTACGACGGCGTGCCGCGGGTCACCTACAGTGACCCCGAGGTCGCGTCGGTGGGCATCACGTCGGCGATGGCCGCCGAGCGCGGCATCGAGGTCACCGAGCTGGTCTACCCGATCGGCGGCAACGGCAAGAGCGTGATCCTGCAGACCCAGGGCGCGGCGAAGGTGATCGCGGCGGCCACCGGCGGGCCGGACGGGACACCCGGGCCGGTGCTGGGCATTCACCTGGTCGGCGCCCGGGTCGGTGAGCTGATCGCCGAAGGCCAGCTGATCTACAACTGGGAGGCGCTGCCGTATGACGTGGCCCAGCTCATCCACCCGCACCCCACCCAGTCAGAGCTGATCGGCGAGGCGCACCTCGCGCTCGCCGGCAAGCCCCTGCACATGCACGCGTAGCCCGCAGCCGGGCCACGCCCCCCAGCACAGCCGCAGCTGTGAGCGTCGAACAACGAAGGAGTCACGGGAAGCCATGTCGGTCTCCGTATCCATGCCCCAGCTCGGTGAGAGCGTTACCGAGGGCACCGTCACGCGCTGGCTGAAGAAGGAGGGCGAGCGCGTGGAGGCGGACGAGCCGCTGCTCGAGGTCTCCACAGACAAGGTCGACACCGAGATACCGTCGCCGGTGGCCGGGGTCCTGCGCGGGATCACCGTCGCCGAGGACGAGACGGTCGAGGTCGGTGCCGAGCTCGCGGTCATCGACGAGAACGGCGCCGAGGCCGCCGCCCCGGCCGCGGAGGGCGGGGCCGACGGCCAGGCCGGCCCGGCCGCCGCCGAGACGCCCGGCGGCGGTGACCAGGAAGCCGGCCAGGAGCAGGACCAGCAGCCCCCGGCCGACAGCCCGGCCGAGCCGGGGTATCCCTACCCGTCCTCCGGCGGGTACCAGGGTGGCGGCGATGAGCCTGCCGCCAGCTACCAGCAGCCGGCCGCGTACGAGCCCCCGGCTGCCCCCAGCGACGCGCAGCCGCCGCAGGCGGCCGAGCAGCCGCAGGCCGCGCCGCCGGACCCGGGGCAGCCGGACAGCCCCCCGCAGGAGCAGCCGGACAGCCCTCCGCAGGAGCAGCCGGACAGTCCCTCGCAGGAGCAGCCGGCCGCGGCCGCCCCGGACGCGGGGTCGGCGAACGACATCTGGCAGCGGGCCCAGCCGGCCGTGCCTTCCCCGGCCCAGGCACCCGCTCCCCCGCCGCCCGCCGCCCAGCAGTCCCCTGCACCTCAGGCTCCCCCGCCACCGGCCCCGCCCCAGCCAGGCGCGCCGGGTGGCAGCGGCCCGGCCCGGGCCTCCTCACCGCTCGGCACGGCGGATGGCCCGTACGTCACCCCGCTGGTCCGCAAGCTGGCCGCCGAGCATGGCGTGGACCTGGCCACCGTCAGCGGGACGGGGGTCGGCGGCCGGATCCGCAAGCAGGACGTGGTCGAACGCGGCCCGGGTCCGCCGTGAGGCGATCGCGGCTGCGCAGCAGTCCGCCGCGGCCGACGGGCAGGCTGCGGCCGACCCGGGGCAGCCCGCGGCGCCTGGGCAGGCGCAGGGCGGGCCAGCCCAGGGCAGCCCGTCGCGGCCCGCGATCGAGCCGTCGCACCTGCGCGGCACGACCGAGCGGATGTCGCGGGCCCGGCAGCTGATCGCCCGCCGGATGGTCGAGTCCCTGCAGACGTCGGCCCAGCTGACCACGGTGGTCGAGGTTGACGTGACCGCGATCGCCAGGCTCCGCGAGCGGGCCAAGGCCGACTTCGAGGCCCGCGAGGGAGTCAAGCTCACCTTCCTCCCGTTCTTCGCGCTGGCCGCGGTCGAGGCGCTGAAGGTGCACCCGCGGCTCAACGCCAGCATCGAGCCCGACGGGAACCAGGTCACCTACCACGACGCCGAGCACCTGGGCATCGCGGTGGACACCGAGAAGGGGCTGATGGTCCCGGTCATCCGCAACGCCGGTGACCTCAACGTGGGCGGCCTGGCGCGCAAGATCGCCGACCTCGCCTCCCGGACCCGCGGCGGGCAGGTCAGCCCGGACGACCTGGCCGGCGGCACGTTCACGCTGACCAACACGGGCAGCCGCGGCGCGCTGTTCGACACGCCCATCATCAACCAGCCCCAGGTCGGCATCCTCGGGACGGGCACGGTCGTGCGCCGCCCCGTGGTGGTCCAGGACCCGGCACTCGGCGAGGTGATCGCCGTGCGGTCCATGGTGTACCTGGCGCTGAGCTACGACCACCGGCTGGTGGACGGGGCCGACGCGGCGCGCTTCCTGGGCACCGTGAAGGCCCGCCTGGAGGAAGGGGCCTTCGAGGCGGAACTGGGGCTTTAGGCGCCGGACTGGTGCAGGCACCGGGCTGGCCTGGAGCACCGGGCTGGCTTAAGCAACCGGATTGACCAAGCACTGGCTGAGGCGTCCGCCGGCCCCGCAACCAACGAAGACTCACACGACGGGCCCGCTGGGCCAGACGGGCGAGCAGACGGGGGCAGCCATGAAGGTCGCGGTGACCGGGGCGTCAGGGCTGATCGGCAGCGCCCTGACCGCCTCGCTGCGCGAGAGCGGGGACCAAGTGGTCGCGCTGGTACGCCGGTCCCCGGCGTCGCGCAGCGAGATCGCCTGGGACCCGCTGACCCCCAGGGGCAGCCTGAAGCCGGGCGCCCTCGACGGGACCAACGCGGTGGTGCACCTGGCCGGCGCGGGAGTCGCCGACCACCGCTGGACCGACTCCTACAAGGAGGAGATCCGGTCCAGCCGGGTGCAGGGCACCCGGGCGCTGACTGAGTTCCTGGCGGCCATGGACCAGCCGCCGGCGGTCCTGCTCTCCGGCTCCGCTGTCGGCTGGTACGGCGACACCGGCGGCCGGGATGTGGACGAGTCGGCCCCGGCGGGGGCGGGGTTCCTGGCCGGCGTGGTCAGGGACTGGGAGGCCGCCGCCGCCCCGGCCCGGCAGGCCGGGATCCGGGTCGCCACCCTGCGCACCGGCATCGTGCTGTCCCGCCACGGCGGCGTACTGGCTAAGCTGCTGCCGCTGTTCCGGCTGGGCCTGGGCGCCCGGCTCGGCGCGGGCACGCAGTACATGAGCTGGGTGGCCCTGGCCGACTGGATCCGGGCCGCCCGCGTCCTGCTTGAGCGCGAGGAGATCTCCGGGCCGGTCAACCTGACCGCCCCGGACCCGGAGACCAACGCCACCTTCACCGCTGCGCTGGCGGGCGCGCTGCACCGTCCGGCGCTGCTGAGCGTCCCGTCCCCGGTGCTGTCGATGGCGCTCGGCGGCGTGACCAGCGATCTGATGACCAGTGCCCGGGTCAGGCCCCGGGTACTGCGCGAGGCCGGTTTCGGATTCACCTACCCCGGGCTGGCCGCTGCGCTCACCGCCGAACTGCAGCCAGCCGGCTCCGCGGCCTAGCGCCCGCCGTCCGCGTCCGCTGGCTGGCTAGGCGGGCCGGGGGGACGGCGCGGCGAGGAACGCGGTGAGCGCAGCCGAGAGCGCGGCCGGGTCATCCAGCCACGGGAAGTGGCCGGCGCCCGGCTGGACGGTGAGTTCCCAGCCCGGGAAGAGCCCGGCCGCCTGGGCCAGCAGCTCCGGAGGAGCCACGGCATCGAGCTCACCCGCGTACACCAGGACGGGGGCGGTGAGGGTGGCCAGCGCGGCCCGGGTCGCGGGCGGGTCGAACGCTCCCTCGGCGTAGAAGCCGGCCCGCACCGGCGCGGCCCGGCCGTCGCCCAGCCCGGCCCGGGCGTGGGCCCTGGCTGCGTCGTCCCACCGGCCGTAGAGGAAGGGCTGGTAGCCAAGCACGGTCTCAGCCGAGTCGTCGCCCTGGTCCGCGGCCTCCCCGGCGGCCCAGGCCGCCTCGAACCAGGGCTCCGCCGAGCGCCGCCGCATGGCGGCGTGCTGCTCCTCGTCGCTGAACGTGAGCCCCAGTGCGCGCACGCCGGGAGTGAGCAGGATCAGGTGACCGATCCGCTCCGGGTGCGCCGCCGCATACAGCAGGGCTACGTTCCCGCCCGCGGAGTGCCCGAGCAGGTCCATCCGCTCCAGGCCCAACTCAGCCCGCAGCGCCTCCACGTCCTGGGCGATGCGGTCACAGCGGTAGGCCGCCGGGTCGGCAGGCACCTCGCTGGCCCCGGTCCCCCGGGTGTCCGGCAGGATCAGCTCGCGGGAACGCCCCAGCCCGCCCAGGTCACCGACGTAGCTGGGCGGGGAGCCCGGGCCTCCGGGCAGGCAGACGAGCGGGGGGCCGGACCCGGCCCGGTGGTAGGCCAGCTTCGCGCCGTCGTAGGAAGTGAAATGAGGCATGCCTGCCATCCTCCGCCCGGCGGCACGGCGCGGGCAGCGAAATTAGCGGAGAGCAGAGTACCGGCGCGGGCCGGTGAACCCGCGCGGTTCTGCCCCGCGGCGGCCCGCGGGGCACGGCGCGGCGGCATGTAGGGCACGGCGCGGCGGCCTGTAGGGCACATCCAGGTTCGTTACTCCGGGGCGCCCCGGGCGGACAGCGCCGATCCGGCGGGCACAGTCTCCCGGCCGGGCTCGCCGGGCGGCACCGGGGGGCATGGCCCGGCCGGGATGAGGGTCCGGAAGCCGCGGGATTCCAGGCCGTACAGCGGGATCTTCCACAGCGGCGGCACCCGTCCCGTGCGGCCCGTCACCCGGATGTTCATGCGCATCAGGCGGCGGGCACCGATGACGGCCAGCACGGCCAGCGGCAGCTCTATGCACAGCGCCATCAGCAGGCTGGCCAGGAAATCGCTGGTGCGCACGTCCAGGGTCACGTCGAACCACGCGTCGCAGCACAGCAGGGTGGCCAGCACCACCAGGCAGGCGATCACCAGCTGGCGGTGCCGCCAGCCGGCCCAGGCGGTAACCGCGAAAGTGGCGAGCAGCCCCAGGTCGAATCCGACCCAGGCTCCCCGCCAGCCGCCCGAGCGGTAGGAACGGGGCAGTGTGACGGCGAGCACGCCGATCCAGGCGGCTAGCGCGAGGCAGCAGCCGATGATGGCGACGAGCGCGATGGCCCGGCTGCGCGGGTCCCCGGCCAGGTCCGATTCCGTGCGCGGTCCGCGCTGCACTGGCTCACCGGGGCTGGGGGCGGGGTCCTCGGGCGGAGAACCGTCCAGGGCCGCGAGGGCGCACGCGAGTTCGGCACGCTCGCCGGGGCTCATCCGGCGAAGCTCGTCCACATCTATCACCGACGCACCTCCTTAGCCCGTAACTACCCCGCGGGCCGGATTGCTTCCCACCCCGGCGCTCTGCTTTCGCTGGGAGTTCGCCGGGAGCCGGCTGGCCGGGGAGGCACGCGGGCCCGGAGGGTGCTCTGGGCCGGCCGCGGATCTGCCCGGGGTCAGGGCCGGGCCGCCGATCTGCCCGGGGAGTGCTCGGGGCGGCCCGCGGGCCAGCCCGGGTAGGTGGTGCTTAGCCAACCGCCTCCGGGGCCGGCCCCGCGGCCTGCCCGGCGAAGTAGCCCGCCAGCTCACCGGCCGGCACCACCGCCTGCGCGCCGCTGTCCATGTCCCGCACGGTCACCACCCGGGCTTCTTCCTCCTGCCGGCCGTAGATCAGTGCCCAGCGCGCGCCCTGGTCACTGGCCCACTTGAGCTGGCGGCCCAGCTTCCCCGACGAGCCCATGTACACGCTGGAGCGCAGGCCTGCCCGGCGCGCGTCCGCGGCGAACGCGAACGCGCGGGCCGCGAACTCCTCCCCCAGGATGGTGACGGCCACGTCCAGCCGCCCGGTCCGGCCCGCGGGGTCCCCCTCGGGCTGCAGCAGGAGGATCCGCTCGATGCCCAGCGACCCGCCGGTGCCCGGCACGCCGGGGCCGCCCAGCTGCTCGATCAGGTGGTCGTAGCGGCCGCCCGAGGAGATGGATCCGGGCACCCCGTCCGCCACGACTTCCCAGATCGGGCCGGTGTAGTAGCTCAGCCCGCGGACCATGCGCGGGGTGAACTCGATACGGCCAGCCGGGATCTGCGCCCTGACCAGCCTGAGCACGTCGTTGACCTCATCCAGCCCGGCCGCGCCCTCCTCACCCGGCTTCAGCGCGGCCCGGATCCGTCCGTCCGCATCCGGGGCGGTCATGGCGGAGACCAGGTCGGCCGCGGTACCGCTGGCCAGGCCCCGCTCGGTCAGCTCGGCCGTCACCTCCGGGGGAGACAGCTTGTCCAGCTTGTCCAGCGTGATCAGGACCCCCGGGCCCAGCTGGCCAGGCACGCCGAACGCCTCCAGCAGGCCGGCCAGCACGTGCCGGGAGTTGAGCAGGATCCGGAAGTCCGGGACGCCCAGCCCGGCCAGCGTGTCGTGCACCGCGCAGATCACTTCCGCGTCAGCCAGCACCGAGGTTGTGCCGAGAGTGTCCAGGTCGCACTGCACGAACTCGCGGAACCGGCCCCGCCCCGGCCGGTCCGCCCGCCATACCGGGCCCATCGCATACCGCTTGTACGGCGTGGGCAGCTGGCTCCCGTACGCGGCGGCGACCCTGGCCAGCGGGACCGTCATGTCGTAGCGCAACGCGAGGTCCGCCTCGCCGGAGGCCTCGTGCTCGCCGCGCCGCAAGATCTTGAAGATGAGCTTGTCGCCCTCTTCCCCGTACTTGCCCAGCAGCACGTCGAGGCGCTCGAAGGCCGGGGTCTGCAGCGGCTCGAAGCCGTAGCGGGAGAACACCGAGCGGATCACCGCGAAGGCCCGCTCGCGCTTCTCGACCTCCGCGGCCAGGAAATCACGTGTCCCCGATGGGGGATCGAACTGCGTTGGCATGCGTCCATGCTCCCCGACGACGGCACCCCACGTCACATCGAGTGCCCGGGAACTGGCGGCCGGCCGCCGGCGCCGGGTGGCCAGCTGCCGGCGGTGAGTATCCAGCCGCCGGCGGGGGTGGGTGGCGCCGGATTTAAATATCCAGGCCACCGGGCCTGTCCTGGTAGCCTGGATGGCATGTCTTAGGACCAGCGGCCTCGCTCCAGCGCGCTTGAGCCTTAGCCTGCCCTCGTCCTAGGAGTCTCCCCGATGTCCGTCCCGCAGGTCGCTGACGCGGCCGCGTCCTCCGCTGAGCTGACCCCGGTGTCCCCGGCCGCAGGGTCGCAGGCCCCCTCTGTCCCCGCCGCGCCGGCGGGGCCCGCGCCGCAGGACCTGGGCCGCACCGTCCCGCGCTACGCGCTGGGCCTGGCGGTCCTCCTGCAGATCCTCATCTCCGCTGGGGACGGGCTGGCCATGGTCGCCCTGGCCAGCCGGGTGTACCAGACGTCGCACGCCTCGTGGGCGGTGGCGTCGGTCTTCCTGGCGGTGACCGTGCCGATCACGGCCCTGGCCCCGGTCGCGGGCATGCTGCTGGACCGGCTGTCACCGCGTCCGGTGCTGATCGCCGCGGCGGCCGCGGAGACCGTGGTGGCCCTCGCCCTGACCCGGCTGACCGGTACCGGGGCCATCCTCGGGCTGTCCCTCGGCTTCGGCGTGTGCGCGGCGCTGCTTCAGCCCGGGCTGGGCGCCATCGTCCCGCAACTGGCCGGCCGGTCCGGGGTCATCCGGGCCAACGGCTACCTGCAGGCAGCTACCTGGGGCGGGTTCACCGTGGGCCCGCTGCTGGCCGGGGTGCTGACCGCGGCCGGCGGCACCGGCCTGGCCCTGGGCGCGGTCGCCGCGGTGTACGGCCTGGGTGCGATCGGGCTGCGTGCCCTGCCCCTGGCCGGGGGGCCCGCGGGCCTCGCCGGCGGCCCGGCACCCCGGGACACCCCCGCCGAGCGCGTTGGCCGGCAGGTCAGCGCCGGGCTGCGCTTCCTGCGTTCCGACCGCGAGGCTGGCCTGCTGGTCCTGGTGGTCGCGGTCATGGTGGCCTTCGGCAACATGGCCAGCGTGGCCGAGGTGGCCTTCGCCGAGGGCGTGCTCAAGGCGGGTCCCTCGGGCTACTCGGTGCTCGTCGCCGCCTGGACCGCGGGCATGCTCGGCGGCACGCTGGCCGGCGGCTGGCTGCGCCGCCACCGCCTGGCCCTGGCCACCCTGGCCGGCACGATCATCGCGGGCACCGGGGTGGCGCTGGCCGGCGGCGCGCTCACACTCTGGCAGGCCGCGGCGGCCTACGGGATCGGCGGCCTGGCCAACGGCGTCGAGGTCGTGGCCACCCGCAGTTTCCTGAACCACCGCGTCCCGGCGGCCATCTCGGGGCGGGTGTTCGCCCTGTACTCCGGCATGCTGTTCGGCGCGGCGTCCGTGGGCATGGCCGCGGCCGGCGGCCTGCTGGCCCCGCTCAACCCGCGCGTGGTGCTGGTCATCGCGGGCACCGGCGGGATCGTGGCCGGCGCGCTGGGCTGGGCCCGCTACACCAGGCTGCGGCGTACCGGCGCATCCGCCCGGGACGTAGTCTGAAACCGTGGTACTCGCACCGGAAGGACGCAGGCTGCTTCGCCTGGAAGCACGCAACAGCCAGACCCCTATCGAGAGAAAGCCGCCGTGGATCAAGACCCGGCTGCGGACCGGCCCGGAATACACGGCGCTGAAAAACCTGGTCAGCCGGGAAGGCCTGCACACGGTCTGCCAGGAGGCCGGCTGCCCGAACATCTTTGAGTGCTGGGAAGACCGCGAGGCCACCTTCCTGATCGGCGGCGATCAGTGCACCAGGCGCTGCGACTTCTGCCAGATCGCCACGGGCAAGCCGCAGCCGCTGGACACCGACGAGCCGCGCCGGGTCGCGGAGTCGGTGGCCACGATGGGCCTGCGCTACGCCACCGTGACCGGGGTGGCCCGTGATGACCTGGCGGACGGCGGCGCGTGGCTGTACGCGCAGACCGCCCGGGAGATCCACGCCGCGGTGCCCGGCTGCGGGGTGGAACTGCTGATCCCTGACTTCAACGCGGCCGGCGACCGGCTGGCCGAGGTGTTCGGCGCCCGGCCTGAAGTGCTGGCGCACAACATCGAGACCGTCCCGCGGATCTTCAAGCGGATCAGGCCCGGGTTCCGCTACGAGCGGTCGCTGCGGGTCATCACGCTGGCCCGGCAGGCCGGGCTGGTGACCAAGTCCAACCTGATCCTGGGCCTGGGCGAGGAACCACACGAGATCACCGCGGCCATGGCCGACCTGCGGGCGGCGGGCTGCGAACTGCTCACCATCACCCAGTACCTGCGGCCGTCACCGCTGCATCACCCGGTGGAGCGCTGGGTGCCGCCCGAGGAGTTCGAGCGACTCGGCGCCGAGGCCAGCGAGATGGGATTCTCCGGGGTCATGTCGGGGCCGCTGGTGCGCTCGTCTTACCGTGCGGGACGCCTGTACCGTGACGCGATGACACTCCGGGCGCGGTCGGCGGACACCGCAGTTTCCCCCCAGGCCCGCTGACTCGTATCCTGCCCTCCATGGCGAACAGCGCGGCGAACCGGAAGGGCGGCCCGGATTCGGGCTCTCCGGGCCGCATCAAGCAGATCCGGATGGTCGCGGGCATAATCCGCGAGCAGAACCCCAGGGCGCTCCCGATCATCGCGCTGACCGCGGTCGGGATCATCGCCGTCTTCGTGATCGTCGGGCTGCTCACCGGCCTGGCCGGCGTGCTGGTCCCGCTGGGCGTGGCGGCCGGCCTGGGCGCCGCGATGATCATGTTCGGGCGGTTCGCTCAGTCGGCGCAGTACTCGGTGGTCGAGGGGCAGCCCGGTGCGGCCGCGGCGATCCTGCAGAGCATGCGCGGCGGCTGGACTGTCACCCCGGCCGTGTCGGCCAACCGGAACATGGACGTCGTGCACCGGGCCGTCGGCAAGCCCGGGGTGGTGCTGGTCGGCGAGGGGTCGCCGACCCGGCTGCCCAGCTTGCTCGCGGCCGAGAAGAAGCGGATCTCCCGGGTCGCCTACGAGACGCCGATCTACGACTTCCAGGTCGGCAACGACGAGGGCCAGGTGCCGATCCGGAAGCTGCAGCGGAAGATCATGCGGCTGCCCCGCAACCTGAAGGGCGCCGACGTGACCGAGCTCAACTACCGGCTCAAGGCCCTGCCGCAGTCGCTCCAGGCCCCGAAGGGGCCGATGCCGAAGTCGGGGCGGATGCCCCGGCCGCCACGGCCCCGCACCCGCTAGGAGCGGATGACGATCGTGTTGGCCGCGCGGTCGTGCAGCCCGCGCAGGTCCCGGTCGGTGACCAGCGGCGGGATCACGGTGATCAGCAGGACCGTGCGGACGAGCGACCACAGGAACCCCACCGGCCTGCCGTCCAGCCGGGCCACCCGCAGGCCCAGCAGCCGCTTGCCCAGGGTGAACCCGGTCAGCGCGGTGAGCAGGTAGACCTCGGCCGAGAACACCACCAGCGTCCAGCCGGCCGAGTGGAAGATCGCCAGCGCCACCACCATGCTCGCCAGCCAGTCGATCAGCAGGGCGAGCAGGCGGCGCCCCATGCCCGCGACCGACCGGGGGCCGTGCTCGGGGAGGCCGAACTTCTCTCCCGGGTACTTCTCCGGGTCTCCGGGGCTGCGGGTCGGCAGCAGCACCCCGGCCCAGCGTCGTTCCGTCACCCCTTAACGGTACCCTCGCCCAGGCCAGCGGCGGGCGAGGGCCCGATCGCAGGCCACGCCGGGACTTTCACCTGCCCACGAGCGTCACCGGGAAGCCAGGCGTAACACGTGTGAAACACTAGAGACACGGCCGGGAAATCGCCGGGAACTAACGTCCGATACGTTCCTGCCGCAGGCAGACCCCCATGCGGCCAGCTCTGCCCGGCCGCCCTCCCGCGGCCTTCAGCTGCGGCAGCCCAGGGAGGCAACACGTGCCAGCTAACGCGGTGCCAGCTCCGTTCAGGGAGGGTTGATGTTCAACAACGCCGACGAGGTACTGAAGTTCATCGGCGATAACAAGGTTGAGTTCGTCGACGTGCGGTTCTGTGACCTGCCGGGTACCGTCCAGCACTTCACGGTTCCGACCGAGACGTTCGACGACAAGGTTTTCACCGAGGGCCGCATGTTCGATGGCTCGTCGATCCGTGGATTCCAGCAGATCCACGAGTCGGACATGCTCCTCATGCCCGACCCGACCAGTGCCGTGATGGACCCGTTCCGGCAGCACCCGACTCTGAACATCACGTTCTTCGTGCACGATCCGCTGACCGGTGAGCCGTACACCCGGGACCCCCGGAACATCGCCCGCAAGGCCGAGACGTTCCTCAAGGGCACCGGGATCGGGGACACCGCGTTCTTCGGGCCGGAGGCCGAGTTCTACATCTTCGACTCGGTGCGCTACGACACCGGGGCTAACGCTGGCTACTACTACATCGACTCGGTTGAGGGCGCCTGGAACACCGGGCGTGAGGAGGAGGGCGGGAACCTCGGTTCCAAGCCCCCGTACAAGGGCGGGTACTTCCCGGTCCCGCCGATCGACCACTACACCGACCTGCGCTCGGAGATGGTCCGCAAGCTGATCGAGGTCGGCCTCACCGTGGAAATGCAGCATCACGAGGTCGGCACGGCGGGCCAGGCGGAGATCGACATCCTGTTCGGCCCGCTGCTCAAGCAGGCCGACAACCTGATGCTCTACAAGTACGTGGTGAAGAGCGTGGCGCGGGCGGCGGGCAAGACCGCCACGTTCATGCCCAAGCCGATCTTCGGTGACAACGGCTCCGGCATGCACTGCCACCAGAGCATCTGGAAGGACGGCTCGCCGCTCTTCTACGACGAGGTGGGCTACGCGGGCCTGTCCGACACCGGCCGGTACTACGTCGGCGGCCTGCTCAAGCACGCGCCGTCGCTGCTCGCGTTCACCAACCCGACGGTGAACTCCTACCACCGCCTGGTCCCCGGCTACGAGGCACCGGTCAACCTGGTCTACTCGCAGCGCAACCGGTCGGCGTGCGTGCGCATCCCGATCACCGGCTCGAACCCGAAGGCCAAGCGCCTGGAGTTCCGGGTGCCTGACCCGTCCGCCAACCCGTACCTGGCCTTCTCCGCCATGCTGATGGCCGGTATCGACGGCATCAAGAACAAGATCGAGCCGCACGAGCCGGTGGACAAGGACCTGTACGAGCTGCCACCGGACGAGGCCGCGGCGATCCCGCAGGTTCCGGGCTCGCTGGAGGCGGTACTCAACACCCTCGAAGAGGACCACGACTACCTGCTCGAGGGAGGCGTGTTCACCCCGGACCTCATCGAGACCTGGATCGAGTACAAGAGGACCAACGAGCTCGACCCGGTGCGGCTGCGCCCGTCGCCGCACGAGTTCGCCATGTATTACGACGTCTGACCCGTCACAGCTCGGCCGGGAGGCCACCGTCCCGCCGCCACCGCGGCGGCAGGGGGTGGCCTCCCGCGTTTCCCGGCGGCCCCGGCACCGGCCGGGACCGGGCAGGATGGAACGGTGACCGAGGAGCTATCCGGGAAGAACCAGGCCAGCCCGATCACGCTCGCCAGCCTGAACCTGCACGCAGGCATGACCAGCCGCGGTGAGCCGTTCGACGTGGCGGAGGCGTGCCACCGGCTCAAGGCGGACGTCATCGCCCTGCAGGAAGCCTGGCGCCCCGAGGCGCAGCCGGACGTCGTGACCGACGCGGCCGCCGCGCTCGGCGCCGGGGTACGCCACCGCGGGCTCGCCCGGCACACCAGCCGGGCCCGCCTCGGGGTCGGGACGGACGAGGGGCCGGGCACCTGGGGGCTGGCCGTGCTGACCATGCTCCCCGCCATCGGCTACCACGAGATCGAGCTCGGCCGGGCGCCAGGTGACCGGATCGGCCGCGCAGCGCAGGTGCTCACGCTGGCCGCCCCGGGCAGGGGCGCGCTGCGCGTGGTGAACACCCATCTCACGCACCGCTACAGCAGCCCGGTCCAGCTCGCCCTGCTGGTGCGCCGGCTGGCCGCAGGCTCATCCGTGCCGACGGTCATCGTGGGCGACCTGAACATGCCCCGCCCGGCCACGCTGGCCGCCGTGGGCTACCGCTCCGTGGTGCGCGGCCGGACCTTCCCGGCCGGCCGGCCGCTGATCCAGCTCGACCACATGCTGCTCCGCGGCGCGGTCAGCGCGTCGGAGGCGGAAGTGCTGGAGCCGGCCGGCTCCGATCACCTGCCGATCCGGGCCCGGCTCAGCCTGGGGTGATCCCGGCCGCCACCCGGGCCAGCCCGGCCACGGTTGACGCGGAGAGCACCTGCACGGTCCGGGCCGCGGGCGAGCGCCGCAGCGACCGGCGGGGCAGCCGGACCCGCAGCGCCGCGGGCCTGGTCGTGAAGACCAGCGGCGGGTCGAGGACCAGCGCCTCACCGTCCACGCCGACCGGTACCGGGGAATCAGAGCGGATCTCGAAGCGGGGCGCGGTCCATTCCGCCCAGCCGCCGAAGCGGCGCGGCTGCCCGGCGGCCTCCAGCGCCAGAAACCGGCTGGCCTGGACCGCGTCGGTGATCGTCACCGTCACCAGGCCCAGCAGGCCGCGGTCCATCCGCTCCCGGGTGCCCAGTCCCCCGCCGGTCGGCACCAGATGGTAGGGGTTGTTGGAGACCAGGACGAGGTGGGCGGTGCTGCGCTCCGCTCCGTCCGGCCCCGTGAAGCACAGATCGGGCGGCCGGGCGTCCGGGCCGAGCAGGTCGGGCAGCACGGCCGCGGCGGTCCGCAGCTTCGCGTCCCGGTACTCCGGGGCCTGGACCACCGAGGCGTAGAGCCCGAGGGAGGCGTTGTTTACGAACGTCCGGCCGTTCACCTCGGCCAGGTCGATGTACCGTTGCAGCCCGTCGTCATAGGCGTCCAGCGCCCCCACCACGTCGGCCCGGTCCAGTCCCAGGTCGAGGGCGAAATGGTTGCGCGTGCCGGCCGGCACGCAGATGTAGTCCAGGCCGGCCCGGGCCGCGACCGAGGCGACCAGCGCCTGCGAGCCGTCGCCGCCCGCCATGCCGAGCACGTCCGCGCCCCGGCGGACCGCGGCCTCAGCCAGCTCCCGCAGGTCGTCACCGGGCTCCAGGAGGACCGGCTCGATCCCCCGCTTCCGGCACTCGATGACGAGCCCGAACCGCTCCACTTTCCCGCCACCGGATCTCGGGTTCATGATCAGCACCGGATGAGCCGGCGGACCGGGCCGGGTCAGCCCGGCCGCGTCCGACCGCAGAGCCCGGTCGGTACGCCGCAATGCGTGCCGCGCGGCCACCACCGACACGCCGGCCAGCACGGCGATCAGGAGCAGCAGCGGCCACCGGATGTGCGCGAAGACCAGGCCGGCGATGGCCCCGCCCAGCGCGGCCAGCACGACCAGCAGCGAGACCATCCGGATCAGGCCGCGCCGGGACACCGCGTACCAGCAGCCCGTCACCGAGATCAGCAGCCCGAGGGTGACGACCAGGATGGCCAGGAGGTGCACCACGATGCCCAGCAGGGCGAGAGCCGCGGCGGCGACCAGGGCCAGCAATGCGGCCACCGCGGATACCCGCTCGCCCACGGTCGGGCGAGACGTTTCATGACCCGTCACACGATCCCCCCGGCACGTGCCCTGACCCACAGGGACCCGGGGTAGCTCCCGGTGGTGATTTCTGCCTGCGTGTAGCATACGCGCGTGACCACACGGGACGCGGGCCAACAGATCGCGGCGGTTGACCGGGCCGTATACGACGCGATCGCCGCCACCCCCACCCCGGCGCTGGACGGGCCGCTGCGGCGGCTGTCCCGGGCCGCCGACAAGTCCCGGATCTGGCTGACCATGGCCGCGGTACTGGCCCTGACGGGCGGCCCGGCCGGGCGGCGGGCCGCGGTCCGCGGCACGCTGGCTATCGGGGCCACCTCGGCGCTGGTGAACGTGGCCATCAAACCGCTCGGCCACCGGGCCCGCCCGGACCGGACCGGCGCCGGTGTGCCCGGGATAAGGCAGGTCCGGATGCCTGGCTCCACCTCGTTCCCCTCCGGCCATTCCGCGTCGGCGTTCGCGTTCGCCACCGCGATCAGCCGGGACCGGCCGTGGTCCGCACTGGGTGCCGGGTTCCTGGCTGCCGCGGTGGCGTATTCGCGGGTGCACACCGGGGTGCACTACCCCGGCGACACCGTCATCGGCTCCCTGATCGGCGCCAGCACCGGCCTGGCCGTGGCCGGCCTGCTCGACCACCGCCTGTCCGCGTCCCCGGCATGCCCGCCTGAGGCGTAAGCGGCGTGCTGCCCGTGCGGCTAGGTGCGCATCGCCGGATCAGGCCAGGACCTTTGCCTTCTCCCGTTCGAACTCCCCGGCTGAGATGACACCGCGGTCGCGAAGGTCGGCCAGCGTGGACAGCTGATCGGCGGCACTGGCCGGTGCCTCCGGCGGCCCCGCCTGAGTGTCGGCACGGAATTCCTCGTCCTGCGCCCGGGTCCACCGCGCTGACCGCTCGTGCATTGAGCCGCCCCGCGCGATCAGGTAAGCCAGGACGCCGAACAACGGGATGATCAGCACGAAGACGAACCACAGGGCCTTGGCCACACCAGACAGATCACGGCTGCGGAAGATGTCGAGGAAGACCATGATCAGGACCCAGATCCAGATCACCCACAGGAAGAATTCGAACATCGTCCAGAACGCGTTCAGCAGCGGGTACGACGAACTCGCAGCGGCGATCGGCATTCGTGCTCCTTTGCAGCAGCTGCATCCTTTAGGACCCCGCCACACTGCACAATGGCCAGGGCAGGCTCAGTATTGGCTGGCGGCCGATCACCGGCATCACCCACCACGGGTGGTTACCGCTGTCCGCACCGCCCCAATCGAAAGTCCCCGGAACCGGATTAATGGTTTGGGTTCCGCCGTTTGTCCCAGGCCGCCAGCCGCGCGAACGAGTTGGCCCGGCTAGCCCGTCCCATGCCTGCCACCGCCGCGACCGCGATCACCGCCACGATCGCGGCCTCATAGGAACGGGGATCCCGCGCCAGACGGGCGGCCATACCCAGCCCGACGATGACCACGGCCATGTGCGGCCGCGTCCCTGCCCGGCGGGGCTGGCCGGCTGCCGCTGCCGGCTGCCGCGGGGTCTTGGCGGCCACTCCGCCACCGGAAAGACCCCACAATTCGCTAGTCATCAACTTTTCCTTCCCCACGCTTTCACTGCGATTAATGCAGTGCGGTCAGGGCGTTGCCCGCGCGACGCGGATGAGGGGCACGCTAAATGGCTGTCCGCCGTTCCGCGGGATCATCGCGCTGCCGCCGGGTCCAGGGCGGGCGGGGCAGCATGGCATCGACCGTCTACCTCGTCAGGATCGGTGATTGCCGGGCGATGGGCTTCACCCCTCCCGGGGGACGCGGGGCAGTTCCCGGTGCGGTCTGCTGCGCGGCGCAGCTCATGCCTCACCGGGCGGTGCAGCTCGCCGGATGGCGTCAGCCATGCCGCGTCCACTGCGGTCCCACGGCCTGCCACGCCTCGTCCCAGCCGCCGAGCCTGCGCCGGCGGAGCATCCATTGCCCGGCGCGGCCGGCGAGAAGGAACACGAAGAGCAACCCGGGCACCGTCACCACCTCGCAGACCGCCATCCATTCGTCAGCCTGCGCCCGTCGCAACGGTAGCCCGGTCGGTGTGCCTGAGCGGCTGACCCACACCCGTGTGCCGCTGCCCGGGCTAGTCCCCGGCCTGACCGGGATCCAGCCCTGCCGCGGCCGGCCGTCCGGCGCTGTCCAGCGCGCCATCGTCCAGACGGTTTCCGCTGGCCACTGCGGATCACCCTGCCGTGCGGCTGCGCCGCGGTCCACCGTGGCCGGCACCAGGCGCCACGCCAGTTCTGCGTGCTGCTGCCGCAGGCCCGCGTTGCGGGCCCAGTGACCCGCCATCCCCGTCAGTGCTGGTGCGGCGACCAGGAAGACCACGATCAGCGTGGCGACCATGGTCCCCTCGAGGCGGTCAATGCGCCGCCGCAGCGGATTGCCGTCCCAGCCGAACATCCTCGACCGGCGTACCCGCTGAATTGCCTGGCTCCGGCGGGCGGGCCCGGGGGTCAGGGCCCGGTCACGGCGCCGGCGCGGGCGCGGCCACAGCATCATGTCGCCAACCACAATTCACTACCGGTAATCCAGGCAGTGATGACCGCCGCCGCGGCTGCGTGCGGGTGTGCGTGGCCCATTGGCGATCCCCCGGTCTGCCTACGACCACACCGCCTCCCGCCCGGGATGCCCTCATCCACCGGAGGTGTTTTGGGAGGTATTGACGGCATCGTGCCGGGTGGAGACACCCAGCTTCCGGTAGATGGCCCTGGTGTAGGTCTTGACCGTGTTCTGCGAGAGGTAAAGCTCCTGCGCGATTTCACGCATCGACATCGATCCGCCCAGCAGCCGCAGCACTGTCACCTCACGGTCGGTGAGTGGATCGATCACCGGCATCCCCTGCACCTGCGCGGCGAGGCGCCGCTCGACCTCGCCTAGCCGGGCGAGCTGAACCCCGGCGCCATCCGGCGAGGAGGCCAGCAAGAGCCGGGCTTCAGTGACAAGCGTCACGGCTCGCGACCGCCCGCCGGTCTCGAGCAGCACCGGCGCCAGCCTGAGCAGGACCTCCAGCGTGGGCCACGAGCTGATCCCGGGATGCGCGCGCCGCATCTGGAGCGCACGCTCGAGCTCCTCACGCGCCTCGGCAAGCCGGCCGCGCCCGGCAGAAACCGCCCCGGCGGCCACGAAGGCGAGGGAACTCTGCGGTGCGCCGCCCAGCCCGCTATCCGCGGCGGTCACGATATCCCGGGCCGTGCGGGCCCACTCCTCGGCCTCATCCAGCTGTCCCTGATCGACCGCGATCAAGGACAGGATCGTGAGGCCCGCCATGCGGATAAGCGCGCTCGAACCCATGCCGGACGATGCCGCCCTCGCCTGCGCGGCGGCGGCATCAAGTTCCCCGGACCAGTACAGCGCGGCCGCGTAGGAGGAGCGCGCCAGGGCGTGCCATGGCGACGCCGGGTCGGTTTCCAGGGTGACGGCCCGGGCGGCCGCCTCGCACATGGGGCCGAGGCCCCCGAATCCGAAGGTGCCCCGGAGCAGGGCCGCCGACGACCGCAGCGACCGGATGCCGTCCGGCAGCACGTCGTCGCGGCCGGCCGCCTCGACGACCGGCAGCCAGCGCCGCAGCGAATCCCGGTCGCCCGCCAGGGCCGCGACCCACGCAGCACAGTGCGCCGCCAGCGGATGAGCGCTGATCGTGCTGTCACCCAGTGCGGCTACCCAGCCCTGAACGGTCGCTGCCTGGCCGGAATCAGCCAGGGCGTGCCAGTTCCCGGCGATCAGGTTGATGACCCCGGTGACGTCACCGGCAGCACGCGCGTGACTGATCGCGTCGCGTGCCGACCCGCAGTGGCGGTGCCAGCCGCTCGCACGCCCGTGCAAGGCGGGCACGATATCCGGCTCGGTCCTGTCCAGTTCACGCCGGAGTGCCTGGGCGAAGAGATGGTGGTAGCGGAACCACTGCCGTGAGTCATCAAGCGGTACAACGAAGAGGTTCTCCCGCTCGAGCGTGCCGATGATCCTGGACGAATTACCCGAACCGGTCACCGCGTCGCACAGGGGCGCGCAGAACCGGCCGAGAACAGCCGTCCGGGCGAGGAACTGCTGGATTTCGGCTGGCTGGCGGCTGAACACCTCCTCGGTCAGGAAATCGAGCACGAACCGGTTGTCACCAGTGAACTGGCGGATGAAGCCGCCCGGCGACGGGTGCCCTCGCAGCGAGAGGGCCGCGAGGTAGAGTCCCGCGGGCCAGCCTTCGGTCCGGTCCACGAGTTCGGCCAGATCAGGCTCGCTGAGCTCGACACCGGCGGCCCTGGCCACCAGCTCAGCCGCGTGAGCGGACCCGAAGCGCAGCTCGCCCGCGCGGAACTCAACCATGTCCCCGGTACCCCGCAGCCGGGCCAGCGGCAGCGGGGGGCTCACCCGGGTACTCAGCACGAGCTGGACCGCGGACGGCAGGTGGAGCAGCAAAAACGCCAGCTGGTCGTAGCAGCTGCCTTCCTTGATCATGTCGCAGTCGTCCAGCACCAGGACCACCGGCTCCGGCAGTGCGGCCAGCTCGTTGACCAGAAGCGGAAGGAACGTTGCTGCGAAATCGGGAGCCTGAGCCTGGAGGGCGCCCAGGATGTTACCGGCGTCGAACCCCGGGCAGGCCCGGTCGAGCGCGGACACCACATGCCACCACAGCCGGCCCGGATCGTTGTCCCCGGAGTCGAGCGAGACCCAGGCGAACGGGCGGCTCTCGGCCTCGCTCAAACGCCACTGGGCGACGAGGGTGGTCTTCCCGAAGCCCGCGGGCGCGTCGACCAGCAGCAGTTTCGCGGTCACGCCAGCCAGGTACCCGACGAGTTCCGGCCGCGGAACCCATTCCCGGCGCGCCGTGGGGCTGCGCAGTTTCGCCTCGATCGGCGGGCCGAACCTGCGCTGCCGCGAGGCCAGGGCCACCGCTGGCCTGACCAGTTCTGCCGGGGCGACGGCCGGGAAGGCGAGGCGTTCAGCCTCGCCCATCATCGGCGGCTCCCCGGATACCTGCACGCTCCGCGCAGTCCGCGGTTATGGCGGGCGGAGACCCGCGCGTGGACGGCATGCAACCGGTCAGCCACGGACGCCGCCGTGACCGCGGGCATATGTGCTCAACTCAGTCCCCCCGGGGGCAGGGTCTCATGTCCTGCTTGTCACTACGCGCACCATCTGTAACTACTCAGCAGTCGGCGTGCCCGGGGTAACGCCCGGGCAAACTAGCCTGCTCCGGTGAGTTTGGGAACTGAACCGGGCCGCGGCCAGGCGCAGCAGGCTGCCGCCGGCCCGCCCGGGGCCGCAGCGTGCGGAGGCCGCCGTCCCCCGCGCGGCTGGCGGTGCCGCAAATCGTCGCGGAGCCGCCCAAATCCTCCATACCGGGTGATGCTGCTGCGGGCGGCCGGCCGCCAGCATGGGACCCAGTCCGTCCGCCCTGGCCCCCGACAAGGCTGGCTGTGCGTGGCCGCGGCCAGCCCTGCGGGCAGCCCGCGGGTGCGCCCGATCAAGGAGATGCCGACGATGCCATTGCACGAGCGCGACAGCGTCCGCGAGCAGATGGAGGACTGCGTGTTCGCCGGGCACGACCTGACCAGGCCCGTGCCGAAGTACCGGTTCCCCCGGGAGGAGACGCTGCCCAGGGACGTGTACCAGCTCGTGTCGGACGAGGTGATGCTCGACGGTAACGCCCGCCAGAACCTGGCCACGTTCTGCCAGACCTGGGCGGAGCCGGAGTCGCTCGCCCTGATGGCGCTCTCGGTCAACAAGAACATGATCGACAAGGACGAGTACCCGCAGACCGCCGAGATCGAGGCCCGCTGCGTGCACATGCTGGCCGACCTGTGGCATGCACCCGAGGCAGCCAACACCGTGGGTGCCTCGGCCATCGGTTCCTCGGAGGCGTGCATGCTGGCGGGCATGGCGGCCAAGTGGCGCTGGCGGGCGAAGCGGCGAGCCGAAGGCAAGCCGGCGGACCGGCCGAACATGGTGTGCGGCCCCGTCCAGGTGGTCTGGCACAAGTTCGCGCGTTACTGGGACATCGAAATGCGCGAGGTCCCGATGGCGCATGGCAGCTACGCCATGGACCCCGCCACGATGCTCGAGCGGGTGGACGAGAACACGATCATGGTCGTGCCCACATTCGGCGTGACCTATACCGGCGCCTACGAGGATGTGGCGGCCATGGCCGAGGCCCTCGACCAGCTTCAGGCTGAGACCGGCCTGGACATCGACATTCACGTGGACGGGGCCAGCGGCGCCTTCCTCGCGCCGTTCTGCGCGCCGGATGTGCTGTTCGACTTCCGCCTCCCCCGGGTCAAGTCGATCAGCACGTCCGGGCACAAATTCGGGCTGGCTCCCGTGGGCGTCGGCTGGGTTGTCTGGCGGGATCGCGCGGAACTTCCCGAGGACCTCGTGTTCCACGTCAACTACCTGGGCGGCGACATGCCGGTCTTCCAGATCAACTTCTCCCGCCCGGCCGGCCAGGTCATCGCCCAGTACTACAACTTCCTGCGGCTCGGGTACCAGGGCTACCAGCGCATTCACGAGGCGTCCTATGTGACTGGCCAGTACCTGGCCGCCGAGATCGTCAAGCTGGGCCCCTTCGAGCTGTTGTGTGACAGCGCCCCCGCCACCGGAATCCCGACCGTCACCTGGCGCATCCGCGAAGGAGAGGAGCCCGGCTACACCCTGTTCGACCTGGCCGACCGGCTGCGCACCCAGGGATGGCAGGTGCCGGCCTACACCCTCACCGGCGCCGCTTCCGACATACCCGTCCAGCGCATCCTGGTCCGCCTGGGCGTGAGCCAGGACCTGGCCTCCCTGCTCCTGGAGGACTTCCGGAAGGCCGTGGCCCACTTCGGGAAGCATCCGGTCACGGTGCCGATGTCCAAGGAAGAGTCGGCCGGGTTCAACCACCTGTAACGGCCAGGGCGCTCGCTACGTGACGTCGATGTCCCGGCCCGCGGCGATGGCGTCGCTACGGGTGGATACGCCGAGCTTCCGGTAGATAGAGCGGATGTGGGTCTTGACCGTGTTCGGCGAGACGTAGAGTTCCCGGCCGATCTCGCGCAGCGACATGGTTCCGCCGAGCATCCGCAGCACCGTCTCCTCACGCTCGGTGAGCGGCCGGCGCGGCGTCACGCTGGGCAGGTGCCCGGGGAGCAGGCGTTCGATCAGGTCCAGCCGGGCGAGCTGAGCGTCTGCACCGTCCGGCAGCGCGCTCAGCACCTGCCTGGCCTCGGCGAGGAGGCCGGCCGCTGTGGCCTGGTCGCCGGTCTCGAGCAGCACGGGCGCGAGCCTGAGCAGGATCTCCACCGTGGCCCACGGGCTGATCCCGGGGTGCCTGCGGCGGATTTCGAGCGCGCGCTCGAATTCCCGGCGTGCCTCGGGGAGCCGCCCGCGCTGGGCGGCCACCGCGCCGCTGGCCGTGTAAGCCAGCGAGCTCTGTGGTGCGTCGCCGAACCCGGGGCCCAGGTCGGCCACGATTTCGCGCGCCGCATGGGCGAGTCTCCCGGCCTGGTCGGGATTTCCTTCGTCGGCTTCCGTCAGTGACCAGGTGGCATAGGCCAGCATGCGGATCAGCCCGATCGACGACGGGCTGGACAGGGCCAGCTGCGCCTGCCCGGCGGCCGCAGCCGGCTCACCGCACCAGTACAGGGCGGTCGCGTACGCCGCCCGGGCCAGCGCATGCCACGGCGACCCCGGGACCGGCTCCAGCCTGACGGCCTCGACGGCCGCATCGCGCATAGGCCCGAGACCGTCGAACCCGAAGGTGGCCTCCAGCAGGGCCGCCGACGACTGCAGCGAGCGGAAGCCGTCCGGCAGGGGCCCGTCATGCTCGGCCGACTTGACGATGGGCAGCCAGCGCCGCAGCGATTCCCGGTCTCCGGACAGCGCGGCCGTCCAGGCCGCGCAGTGCGCTGCCACGGGGTTGGCGCCGATCATCTCGTCACCCAGAGTGCTCAGCCAGCGACGGACCGTCGCCACCTGGCCGGATGCAGTGTAGGCGTACCAGTGCCAGGCGATGAGGTTGATGACCCCGGCCGCGTCACGGGCGGCGTGAGCGTGGCTGATCGCCTCATCGGCCAGGCCGGACCGCAGAAACCAGGCGCTCGCGCGCTCATGCAGCGCGGGCACGATGCCCGGTTCGGAGCGCGCCAGCTCGCTGCGGAGCACCTGGGCGAAAAGATGGTGGTAGCGGAACCACTGGCGGGTGTCATCGAGCGGCACGACGAATAGGTTTTCCCGCTCGAGCAGGTCGAGGATGGTCCCAGCGCCGGCCGACCCGTCCACGGCCTCGCAGAGCGGCGCGCAGAAGCGGCTCAGAATGGAGGTCCGGGCGAGGAACTGCCGGACGTCGGCGGGCTGCCTGCCCAGGACCTCCTCGACCAGGAAGTCGACGATGAACCGGCTGTCGCCGGTGAACTGGCGGACGAAGGCGCTCGGAGAGGGGTGCCCGTGCAGCGAGAGAGCGGCGAGATAGACCCCGGCGGGCCAGCCTTCGGTCCGGTCGGTCAGATCAGCCAGATCGTCCCGGGTGAGCTCGACTCCGGCGACCGCGGTGACGAGCTCCGCCACCTCGTGGGGCGCGAAACGCAGCTCATCCGCCCGGATCTCGGCCATGTCCCCGGTCGCCCGCAGGCGGGCCAGCGGCAGGGCCGGGTCCGCCCGCGTGATCAGCACCACCTGGACGGGCGGCGGCAGGTGCTGCACCGCGAAGGCGACCTGATCCTGGCAGTCGCGGTCCCTGATGAAGTGATAGTCATCCAGCACCAGGACGACCGGTTCCGGCAAACGGGCTAGCTCGTTGAGCAGCAGAGGGAGCACCGTCCCGGTGAAATCCGGGTTCTGGGCGCGGAAGGCGGCGATGACCGCCGCAGTCTTGAACCCGGGGCAGGAGCGCTGCAGTGCGCTGGTGACATGCCACCACAGCCGGCCCGGATCGTTGTCATCGGGCTCGAGTGAGATCCAGGCGAACGGGCGGCCGGCCGCGCGGCTCGCGGCCCATTGCGCCACCAGAGTGGTCTTGCCGAAGCCCGCGGGGGCGTTGACCAGCACCAGCATGGAGGGAACCGCAGCGAGGTAGTCGACCAGATCCCCGCGCTCGATCCATTCCTTCCGGACCCGGGGGGCCTGGAGCTTCGTTTCGAGCGGCGGATTGAGGATCATCGGCGGCTGCGTCCAGGCGGCGGCAGCCCCGGCCCGGGGTACGGGGGAACGACGCTCACGTCCTGCACAACAGGAGCGTCAGTCACTCCGCGCACCACCTACATGGCCCATAGTGCATCCCCCGGGTAGCGATTCCCGACGCTGGCTGGGTCCGGGGCAGCCGCCGAGTCCTATGACCAACTATCGCATGGTGTTTCACGGCCGAAAAGGTCTCGTGTCCACTGTCTGCGCTGGGTCCGGCGGGCCGGAAGTGGCGCCCTGACTCACCCCTGCGGGGGGAGGCGGGCCAGCGCCCGCACGGGAGACCGTGAGCGAGCCGGGCGATGAGCCGGCGCGGTGACCGTCGTTGGCGGGAGCACCGGAGCGATCAGCCAGGGGGTCATGAGATGTCTGACGCGGGCCGCGCGGCGGCGGGACCTGCTGAGGCAGGCTCAGGCCTGAGCCAGGATGAGCGCGCCGAACTGGAGCGCCTGCGCGCCCAGGCCAACGGCCACGGCGCACCGGCGCGCCGGCGCCACCTCGGCTGGCGGGCTCCGGTCGCCATAGTCCTGATCGTGGTTGGCTGCCTGCTCGCCCCGCTCTCGCTGCTGGGAGTCTGGGCTGCCAACCAGGTCTCGGACACCAGTCGTTACGTGGCCAACGTGGAGCCACTCGTCCACGATCCGGCCGTCCAGAATGCGCTCACTGACAAGATCACGGCCGAGATCACTACCCACCTCAACGTGACGGCCTACACCGGCCAGGCGGCCAGCCTCCTGACCAGCCACGGACTGCCACGCGTCGGGGCGCTGCTGCAGAGTTTCGGTCCGTCGATCAGCAGCGCGGTGACCGGATTCATTCACGGCCAGGTCCACAAGATAGTGACGAGCCCGCAGTTCGCCCAGGTCTGGGTCCAGGCCAACACCGCTGTCCACGGGCAACTGGTCAAGGCGCTCTCCGGGCAGGGCGGCAGCTCGGTCAGCGTCAGCAACGGCCAGGTCGTCCTCAGCCTCGGCCCGTTCATCAACGTCGTCAAGCAGGACCTGGTCAAGCGCGGCTTCACGCTCGTCAGCAAGCTTCCGGCCATCAACCCGACGCTGAGCCTGTTCTCAGCCAAGTACCTGGTCAAGGCGCAGTCCGGATACCGGCTCATCAACGATCTCAAGATCGTGCTGCCGATCGTGGCCGTGCTGCTCCTGGCCATCGGGGTGTACGTGGCCCGCAGCCACCGCCGCGCCCTGATCGGGGCGGGTCTCGGCCTGGCCGCGTCGATGCTGGTGCTCGGTGCCGGGCTGCTGGTCTTCCGCAGTATCTACCTGAGCAGCGTGCCGAGCAACGTGCTGCCCGCCGACGCGGCCGCCACCCTGTTCGACACCCTCGTCCGGTTCATCAGGCAAGGGCTGCGCACGATCCTGGTCGCGGGCCTGGTCATCGCCGCTGGCGCGTTCCTGACCGGCCCCTCGGCCAGCGCGGTCAGGACCCGGAACGCCTTCGCGTCGGGCCTCGGCTGGGTTCGGCGCAGCGGCGAGCATGCGGGCGTGCGGACCGGCCCCGTGGGGACGTGGACGTACGCGCACCGCCTGGGGCTCCGGATCTCGGCCGTGGCCCTGGCGGCGCTGCTCTTCGTGTTCTGGGGCAGGCCGACGGCCGTCGTCGTTATCGTGATCGCCGTCCTGCTGCTGGTCGTTCTCGGGCTGATCGAGCTCATCGGCAGCCGGCCACCCGCTCAGCCTGCGACAGCGGCCCACCCATGAGATCGGCGGTGCCGGACCCCCGGAGGCACGTGCTGACGTCCCGGCGAAGGTAGGCGGACCCAGTGATCCTGCAAGCGGCCGGGCTCGCGCTGCTGGCCGCGATATCCCCCACCGCACTCCTGGTGGCCGCCGTCTACCTCGGCTCAGCCCGGCCGAGGCTGGTGGGAACCCTCTACCTGGCCGGCGCGATCGTGATGAGCCTGGTCATGGGCCTGGTAGTGATCGTGATTCTGCGGAACACCGGCCTGAGCCATCGCAGTGCGCACACCCCCCGCTACGGCCTGCGCCTCGGGCTCGGCGTGCTGCTGCTCACGGCGGGCGCCGTCCTGGCCCGGCGCAAGCCCAGGCTGCCCGATGCGGAGAACCAGAAGCAGGGGCTCATCTCGAGGATGATCGCCAATCCCGCCCCGGCCAGCGCGTTCGCCGTCGGCCTGCTGCTGTTCGCGCCGGGCATTACCTTCATCGCTGCTCTCCAGGTGATCGCCACCGCCAACGCGAGCATCGAATCCACCACCGTGGCCATCATCCTCGTCGTGATCATCAACGCGGCTTTCGTGTGGCTGCCCCTGCTGCTGCACCTGGTCGCACCCGGCGTGACCACACGCCGCCTGACGGCGTTCAACGGCTGGCTGCGGGCGAACGGGAACAAGATTCTCGTCGCGGTGCTGATCGCAGGCGGGGCAATCATGATCGGCAACGGCATCTACGGCCTGGCCGGTGGCTGACGAGCGGGCTCCGGCCGCGGCCGATCGCCGCGGCCGGCCCCGGCGTCACCCGCCGGGGATGATTTTCATGCTGCTGGCGTGGCCAATACTCGGAGTCGTGGACCCGCGCGATCGACTACGCATCGCTGGCAAGCGCCTGACTGACCCGGCCGAGGCTCTGGCCCAGCGCGTCGCGGAACGCGTGGTCGAGCTGGTGCTCGAGGTCCTGGACGTGAACGCGCTGGCGCTCCGGCTGGACCTGAATGCCCTCCTGGCTCATGTGGACGTGAATGCCCTGCTCAGCAGGGTGGACGTTGAACGCCCTGCTGGCCCGGACCGACGTGGGCGCCCTGCTGGCCCGGGTTGACGTCAATGATCTGGTGCAGCGCCTCGACATAGACGGGCTGGTGGAGCAGACCGATCTCGGCGCCGTGATCGCCCGCTCATCGGGCGGGGTGGCGGCCGAGGCGCTGGACTCGGCCCGCAGCCAGGCGGTGGGAATGGACCAGTTCATCGACCGCTGGACGCAGCGTGCCCTCCGGCGCAAGGACCGCGGACCCACATCGCCGGCGGTCCCGGTTCCCCCGGCCTCGCCGGCTGACCATGCCCAGCCGCCGTTGCTGCCCGGCCAGGCTCAGCCATGAGCACCGCCCGCCATGGTCAGGACCGGGTGACTTCGCAGGGGCACTATGCAGGCTCGGTTTCCCGGTTCGTGGCCTTCATCATCGACGCCGCCGTCAGCGCGGGCCTGTTCGCGCTGGGACTTGCCGCCGCCTCACTGGTGGTTCAGGTCGTGACCGGCCATTCGGTGCACTGGACGCGGGCTAACATCGCCGTCGCCATCATCTTCGTGGCCTGGGAGTTCTTCTACTTCGGCTATTCGTGGGCGGCCAGCGGCCGGACTTTCGGCATGGCAGTGCTCGGCGTGCGGGTGGTACGCGCCGATGGCGCGGCACTGGACCCGTGGCGCGGCGTGGTGCGCTCGCTCGCGTTCCCGCTCAGCTTCCTCTGCCTGGGCCTGGGCTTCCTGGGCATCCTGGTGCAGCGCGAGCACCGCGCGCTGCACGATCTCATCGCCGGCAGCTGCGTGGTTTATGCCTGGGACGCGCGAGCCGCCCGGCTGCGTTTCCTGGCCCGCGAGGCGGAGGCCAGCCGGAACGGCAGTTCCCCGGCCCCGGCCCCGCCGCCACCTGCGCCCGGTCAGACGGTCGGCGGATCGGTGTAGCGGCGCTCCTCGTACACCTCGGCCGGCGGCTGGCTACGCCGCCGGGCCAGGAACACCAGGGAGATGATCAGGCCCGCCGCCCCCGCGATCAGGAGGATCAGGCCGATGGTCTGGAGATCGACGTTGTCGGGCTTCCAGGTGATGGCGAATCGCAGGATTGCGCCGATCACCATGAGCGCGATGCTTCCGCCTATGGTCACGGGTGGGCCGCCTTTCCGTCGCCGCCGGCCCCGCCGGGGGCCGCGGAAGTGTGAGCGCCTGACTCCGACCCTGTCATGCCCAGCGGAGACGTGTAGACGTCCCGCGTCTCGAGTTGCTGGGTGGTGAAGGTCCGCTCGCGGCGCAGGTTGCGGGCGAAGGCGAGCCACCAGGTGAGCAGGGCACCGACGCGGTTGCGGTAACCGGTCAGGAACGCGATGTGGATGAACAGCCAGATGACCCAGCCGAGGAACCCGCCCACCTGCAGCGGCCCGGCGGAAACCACGGCCCGGCCGCGCGAGATGTACGCCGCTGAGCCGAGATCGTGGTAACGGAACGGCTTCTCGGCCACGTTTCCCGCGGCCCGGCGCCGCAGCCGGTGGCCGGTGTACAGGCCGGACTGCATCGCCACCTCGGCGACCCCCGGGAGCTTCCCGAGGCTCATCATGTCGCCGAGGACGGAGATCTCGGGATGGCCGGAGATGGTCAGGTCCTTCTCGACCACGATGCGCCCGGACCGGTCGGTGCGGGCCCCAGTGGCGGCGGCCAGCGCAGCCGCGACCGGGGGCGCCTCCACCCCGGCCGTCCACAGGACCGTGTTGGCGTCGTAGCGGGTCTCCTGGCCAGCGTGGTCACGGACGAGCACCCCGCCCTGGTCGACGTGGGTGACGATCGAGCCCATGTGCTGCTCGACACCCAGCTTGTCCAGGCTGCTAGCCGCTTTCTGCGACAGTTTCGGGCCGAACACGGCTAGCGGAGCCTGGCCGCCGTCGAAGAGGAGGACCCGCGCATCCTCCGGGTCGATAGTCCGGAACTCGGCGCGGAGCGTAATGGTGGCCACCTCCCGGAGCTGGCCGGCCAGCTCGACACCGGTCGGGCCGGCTCCCACCAGGACGAACGTCAGCCAGGCGCGGCGTTCCTCTGGGGTCGCCGCCGTCTGGGCCATCTCAAAGGCACCGTACACCCGGCGGCGGATGGCCAGCGCGTCAGAAATCGTCTTCATGCCCGGGGCCCAGCGGGCGAACTCGTCATGGCCGAAATAGGACTGGCGGACTCCGGCCGCCACCACGAGCTCGTCGTAGCCGAACTCCAGGCGGTCGCCACCGACCCTCCGGGCGATCACCCGGCGGCCTGCGACATCGAAATCGGTGACCTCAGCCATAACGCAGTTGACGTTCTTATGCTTTTTGAGCAGGTCGCGCAGCGGGGTGGCGATCTTCCCCTCGGACAGGATGCCGGTCGCGCACTGGTAGAGCAGCGGCGCGAACACATGGTGCTGGGCCCGGTCGATCATCGTCACCCAGACGTCGCTGCGCCTCAGCGCGCGGGCCGCGAACAGGCCGGCGAAGCCGCCGCCCACGATGACCACCTGGCGCTTACCCGGCCGGCCTGTCGTTGTGACCGGTTGGTCTGTCATTGCTGCTCCTCGCTAAGCCGGCCGGTCCGCTCGCTCAGCCGGCCGGGTCATGCCAGGTCTCCCGGGCCGGCAGCAGCCGGTCCGCTTCCTTGGGGCCCCAGCTGCCCCGGGCGTAGGGATGTACCGGCGTGACGTCGTCCAGGACCGGGTCGACGACCCGCCACGCGGCTTCCACCGTGTCCTGCCGGGCGAACAGCCAGCGGTCGTCGTCCAGGGCCGCGCCGATGAGCCGGTCGTAGGGACGCATGTCCGCGCCCGGCTCCCCGGCGAAGGCCAGGTTTTCCGGCAGCGGCTCCAGCCCGCCGCCCGGCTTCTTGCCCGCCAGGGTCAGGCTCACCGCCGTCTCCGGCCAGACCCGGAACCGCAGCGAGTTCCGGACCGTGAACGGGTCGATACCGAACACGTCATGCGGGGGCTTCTTGAAGCGGATGTCCACCTCGGTGGCGGTGACCGGCATGCACTTGGCCGCCCGGATCAGGATCGGAACGTCCTCCCACCGCCAGGTATCAGCGGCGAGCCGGAGCGCGACGTAGCTCTCCGTTGTCGACTTCGGATCGACCCCGTCCACCTCGTGATAGCCCTCGTACTGGCCCCGCACGACGTCTTCAGGGGTCAGCGGCCGCAGCGACGAGATCACCCGCGACTTCGCGTCCCGCCAGGATCCCAGGCCCGTCCCGTCCGGCGGGTCGGCCAGCACGGTCGCCAGCACCTGGAGCATATGGTTCTGCACCACGTCCCGCATGGCCCCGGTCCGGTCGTAGAACCGGCCGCGGTCGGCCACGTCGAACGCTTCGGCCATGGTGATCTGGATGCTCTCCACGTAATTCCGGTTGAGCAGCGGCTCGATCACCGAGTTAGCGAACCGGACGAAGAGCACGTTCTCCACCGGGTCAAAGGCCAGCCAGTCGTCGACCCGGAAGATCGCGTCTTCACTGAAGTACTGGTGCATGGTGTCGTTGAGCTGCCGCGAGCTGGCCAGGTCGGTACCGAATGGCTTCTCCACCATGACCCGCGCGTCCTTGGCCCGGCCGGCCGTGGCGATGCCCTGCGCGATGCGGCCGAACAGCGGGGGCGGCACCTCCAGGTAGAACAAGACCCGGGTGCCGGCGCCGATTTGGTCCGACATCGCCTTGTAGGTGGCCTCGTCGTCGAGGTCGCCGTCGACGTAGCGCAGCAGCCCGAGCATCTTCTGCGCGGCCGGAGTCTTCGGGTCCATGTGGTTGAGCCGCAGCGAGGCCTCCGCGTAGTCGCGGAACTGCGCGAGCCCCCAGCCGCTTTTCGCCACCCCGATGACCGGGACGTTGAGCACGCCCCGGTCAACCAGGCCGACCAGCGCCGGGAACGTCTCGATCTTGGCCAGGTCACCGGTGGCCCCGAAGATCACCAGTGCGTCAACTGTGTTAGTGGTCATGTCCGCTCCCTGCGTGTCATGGTCGGCTCGGTCACTTTCCCGGTCCCGCAGGCGGGGCCGCCCCATCGGGGTGCGCGGGTCCCGGGCGAGATGCCCCCAGTAGCGCGCTCCGCTGCGGTGAGGGCTGAAATTCCTGCTTGCTGACGCGCCGCCGGAATACGTAGTAGGTCCAGGTCTGATAGGCCAGGACGACCGGCAGGAAAATGACGACGACGACCGTCATCACCTTGAGCGAGTACGCTCCGGACGCTGCGTTGTGGATGGTGAGGTTGTCCGACGCACTGGTGCTGGAGACCATCAGGTTGGGATACAAGCCGGTGAACAAGGCCACGATGCTGGCCGCTATCGTGACCGTGGTCGCGGCGAAGGCGAAGCCCTCGCGATGGTCGTAGATCAGCCACACCGCGGCCAGGACGGCCAGCACGGCGAGCAGCTCGACCGGGTTGAGAAAAAAGGTGCTGCGGGACGTCACGTGCGTCCAGATCGCGAAGGCCACCACGGCGGCGGCGGTCACCGGCGCCACCTGGCGGGCCAGGCGCGCGGACCGCACCCGCATGTCGTCCGTGGTCTTCAGGGCCAGGAACGTCGCGCCGTGCAGCAGGCAGATCAGCACCAGGGTGACCCCGGTGAACAGGGCGTAGGGCTGCAGCAGATTCCAGAACGACCCGGTGTATTCCTGATGGGAGTTGATGGGCAGCCCAGCCAGCATGTCGCCCAGGACCACGCCGATCAGGAACGGGGCCAGCAGGCTGCCGGCGGTCAGCAAGGCATCCCAGGTGCGGAGCCAGCGCACCGCGTCGCGCTTGCCCCGGTACTCGAAGGACACGCCGCGGACGATCAGCGCGGCCAGCAGGAGCACCATCAGCAGGTAGAAGCCCGAGAACGCCGTGGCGTACCAGCCGGGAAACGCGGCGAACATCGCGGCGGCGGCCACGATCAGCCAGACCTCGTTGCCGTCCCACAGCGGCCCGATCGTGTTCATGGCCGCACGACGGCCGGCCTCATCCCGGCCGACCAGGCTGTGCAGCATGCCGACCCCGAAGTCGAAGCCTTCCAGGACGAAGAAGCCCGTCCACAGGACCGTGATGACGATGAACCAGAACGGCACGAGTTTCATCGAGACCTCAGTACTGGACGGCGGGCACGGGCGCGTCCCGCTCGGCCTCTTCGCGTGCGGGCGGGAGCTGCTGGCGGGAGTACTTCAGCATCAGCATGAAATCGACCGTCGCCAGCACGCCGTACAGCAGGACGAAAATCACCAGGCTGATCACGATGGACGTGGAACTGACCGACGATGAGATCCCGTTCTTCGTCAGCATGATGCCTTGCACGATCCACGGCTGCCGGCCGCTCTCGGTCAGCAGCCAGCCCGCCGTGTTCAGCAGGAAAGGCAGCACCGCGGCCCAGATCGCCACCCACAGGAACCGCCGGGACGTCACCAATTTCTCGCGCCGGACCAGCCACAGCCCGTACGCTCCCAGCAGGAAAACCAGGACCCCCGCGTACGCCATTACCCGCATGGCCCAGTACTGGATGAAAACGTCCGGCACGTAGTAGCCAGGCCCGTACTTGCTGGAGTACTGCGATTGCAGCGGGTCCAGGCCGATCACCTTGCCGTTCCAGTGGTTAGTGGCCAGCAGCGAGAGCAGGTGCGGGACGGCCAGGATCTGGGTCGGCGTGTGGTCGTTGTTGCCGCCGCCGATCTGGATCAGCGAGAACGAGCAGGGCTGGCAGGTGGTCCACTGCGCCTCGGCCGCCGCGATCTTCATCGGCTGGTACTTGGCCTCGATCACCCCGAGCTCATCGCCGACCAGCATGGTGAACAGGATGGCCGGAACCAGGACGATGAGCGCGAGCCGGGCCGACCGGGCAAATACCTCCTGGGCCCCGCCGTGCCGCAGCTGCCAGGCGGACACGGCCAGCATCACCGCGGCGCCGGTCACCAGCGACGCCAGCAGGACCTTCGAATATCCCCAGACGAACACCTGGTTGGTCATCACCGCCCAGATGTCGTTCAGCTGGGGCTTGCCGTTCACCATCTTGTAGCCAACCGGGTGCTGCATCCAGGAGTTGGCCGCCATGATGAACGCCGCCGACAAGACGCTGCCCAGCGCCACCAGCCAGATCGTCAGCAGGTGCACCCGCCGGGACAGCCGGTCCCAGCCGAACAGCCACAGGCCGAGGAACGTGGACTCCAGGAAAAACGCGGCCAGCCCCTCCATGGCCAGCGGGGCGCCGAAGACGTTGCCGACCAGCCGGGAGTAGGCCGACCAGTTCATCCCGAACTGGAACTCCTGGACCAGGCCGGTTACCACGCCGATCGCGACGTTGATGACCAGCAGGACACCGAAGAACCGGGTCAGCCGCAGATACTCCTCCCGCTTGCTGCGGAACCAGGCGGTCTGCAGCAAGGCGGTCAGGAACGCCAGCCCGATCGTGACCGGCACGAAAAAGAAATGATTGATCGTCACAAACGCGAACTGCCAGCGCGCGAGATCAACGTTCGCCATCTACTCCCCCGGTCCGAATCGGCTCAGAACGGCTGCCGCCCGGTGACGCCGCCGGGCAGCGCGCAGGTCACCCCCCCGCGCCCGGGCGGGCCGAGGTTCCGCTGTGCCAGGCGGCGGTGCCCGCGGCCGCGGCGCTCCTGGCCTGCGCCCACTTGATCCTGGCCTGCTCGCTGGGCGGCACTTCCATCGCCTGAACCCACCGCCGGGTGGCCGCGAACAGATGCGTGCCGCCGACCGCCAGGCCGACCAGGGCAATCAGGGCACCGGCCCCGACGAGCGCGGCACCCGTGATGATCGGGCCAGTTCTGAGCTCTGGCCAGCTGCTGCCCTGCTGCGTGCTAATAGACATGGCACCGTCCCGGAGGTTAGTGGTTGATAGTTACTGTGGCCTCCCGGAGACAACCGGGCATCCCCCGCCGGGGGTGGTTACACCTCCGGCGGCACTACCGCAGCGCGGACGGAGCCGTATTAGGCCAGGCGGCGGTCCGGAAGATGAGCATTCGGCGGCCAGGACGTTAACGGCTGGTGACGGCGTGAATTTCTTTCACCCGGTTCGGGGGATTATCCCGCAGGCACCAGTCACCCGGGCCACTCCGGCGACAGGCTGACTTTCCGCACAGTCACCCGGAAGGTGTGATGCGACGCACGTCCCCACCCGCCACATTCGGTGTTGTGGCCGAACACTATGACGTAATCATCGTGGGCAGCGGTGCGGGCGGCGGGACGCTGGCCCACACCCTGGCCCCGTCGGGCAAACGAATACTGCTGCTCGAGCGGGGCAATTTCCTACCGCGGGAGACTGAGAACTGGGATCCCGGCCCGGTGTTCGTGGACGGGCGGTACATCTCGCCAGATACGTGGTTCGACGCCGACGGCCAGCCGTTCCAGCCGCAGGTGCATTACTACGTCGGCGGGGCGACCAAGCTGTACGGGGCCGCGCTGTACCGGCTTCGCCCTGAGGATTTCGGCGAGATCAAGCATGCCGACGGGCCCTCGCCGGCCTGGCCGCTGAGTTACGACGATTTCGAGCCGTGGTACACGAAGGCCGAGTGGCTGTACCAGGTCCACGGCACCCATGGCGAGGATCCCACGGAGGGGCACTGCTCGAAGGAGTACCCCTGGCCGGCGGTCTCGCACGAGCCCCGGGTCCAGCAGATCTCCGACGCGCTGGCGGGGGGCGGCTACCACCCGTTCCACGCGCCGGTCGGCATCCTGCTCAATGAGGCCGACCGGCCGCTCAGCGCGTGCATCCGCTGCGCCACGTGTGACGGCTACCCGTGCCTGGTCCACGCCAAGTCAGACGCTGACATCATCGCGGTGCGGCCGTTGCTCGACCAGCCGAACGTGACGTTGCTGGTGAACGCGGAGGTGGAGCGCCTCGATACGGACGCGTCCGGCCGGGCGGTCACCCGCGTTCACGTCAGCCGCGACGGCAGCCAGGAGTTCTACGAGGGCGACATCGTGGTGATCTCGGCCGGCGCGGCGAACAGCGCCAAGATCCTGCTCCGGTCCGCCTCCGACCAGCATCCGGGCGGGCTGGCCAACGGGTCGGACCAGGTCGGCCGCAACTACATGTACCACAACAGCAAGGCCATCGTGGCGCTCGACAAGGAGCGCAACGACACGGTGTTCCAGAAGACGCTCGGGCTGAACGACTTCTACCTCGCAGGCGACGGCCGTGAGTGGCCGCTGGGCAACATCCAGATGCTCGGGAAGTCCAACGCGATGGCCATGAAGGGCGAGGAACCCAAGCTCACCAAGCTGGCCCCGCGGTGGAGCCTGGAAGAAGTCGCCCGGCATGCCGTCAACTTCTGGCTGACGACCGAGGACGTCCCCAAACCGGACAACCGGGTCACCGTCGACCGGGACGGGCGCATCCACCTCGCGTACCAGCAGACAAACGACAGCGAGGCGGACGGGCTTTACCACGAGCTCAAGAAGGTGCTCAACCACATCGGGATCGCCGCCCATCACGTCCTGAGCAAGAACTTCTACGCCAGCATGGACGTGCCGGTGGCCGGGGTGGCCCACCAGTCGGGCACGTGCCGGTTCGGCACCGATCCGGCCACGTCCGTGCTCGACGTCAACTGCCAGGCGCACGAGGTCAACAACCTCTACGTCGTGGACACCAGCTTTTTCCCGAGCATCGGGGCCGTGAACCCGGCGCTCACCGCCATGGCCAACGCGATCCGCGTCGGCGAGCACCTGCTAAGCCGGATGGCCTGAATGGCCGGCTATTCCCGTCCTGACCGCGAAAGGTGACTCACCGATGAGCACATTCCCGCCGATTGCCGATTACGGGTTCCTGTCGAATTGCGAGCAGAGCTGCCTGGTCGCCCCCGATGGGACGGTCGAGTGGCTGTGCCTGCCTCGGCCTGATTCGCCGAGTGTCTTCGGCGCGCTGGTGGACCGGTCGGCCGGGCTGTTCCGGTTCGGTCCCGGCAATACGCACGTCCCGCAGCACCGCAGGTACGTGCCGGGGACGATGGTGCTGGAGACGACCTGGCAGACCCCGTCCGGATGGCTGGTCGTCCAGGACTTCCTGGCCATGGGCCCGGTCCAGCAGAAGGGGCGGCGGCCGGACTACCACCGGGCGCCGGCTGACTTCGGCGCCGTCGGCGCGCTGGTCCGGATCGCTACCTGCATCAGCGGGCGGGTCGAGGTGATGGTGAACTGCGATCCGCAGTTCGACTACGGGCGGACGCCTGGCCGGTGGAACTATCAGGGCGACGGCTACGACGCGATGAGCATCAACCCCGGCGAGGGGCAGGTGCACCTCGACCTGGCGGGCAGCATCCCGCTCGGCGTGCTGGGGGCCCGCTGTTACGGCCGGACGTCGCTGACCGCGGGCCAGTCGGCCTTCGTCGCGCTGTCCTGGGGGGACGGGCACGCGCCGGCTGACCTGGACGAGGCGCAGCGCACGCTGAACTGCACAGTCGATTTCTGGCGCGACTGGCTGAGCTCAGCCAACATCCCCGACCATCCATGGAAGACCTACCTCGACCGCAGCGCGCTGACCCTGAAGGGGCTCAGCTACGCTCCCACCGGCGCCATCATGGCCGCCTCGACGACCTCGCTGCCCGAAACGTGGGGCGGGGCCCGCAACTGGGACTACCGCTTCACCTGGATCAGGGACTCGGCGTTCATGCTCCGCTCGTTGTACCGGCTCGGGTTCGACTGGGAGGCGATCGAATACTGGGGCTTCATCCTCGAGGCGGTTACCGGGGGCGACCTGAACCACCGCCCCGAGCTCCAGATCATGTACGGCATCGGCGGGGAACGGGACCTGACCGAGCACAGCCTCGACCACTTGTCTGGCTACCGTGGCGCCCGCCCGGTCCGGTTCGGCAACGGGGCCTGGAACCAGCAGCAGCACGACGTCTGGGGAATGATCCTCGACGCCCTTGACGTCCAGTTCCACTCCGGTGCTGGCCAGATCGTCACGGCCGTCTGGGAAGGGCTCGCTACCTTCGTCGAGGACGCCCTGAAGCACTGGCGCGAGCCCGACCAGGGCATCTGGGAGGTCCGCGGCGACCCTAAGCACTTTACGGCGTCCAAGATGATGTGCTGGGTGGCAGCCTCCCGCGGCGCCGATCTGGCCGAGGAACGCGGCGACAGCGAACGGGCCAAGCGCTGGCGGGCCGGCGCCGACGAGATCAGGGCCGAGATCCTGGACAAGGGCCTCTCCAAGCGAGGGGTGTTCCGCCAGCACTATGAGACCGACGGCCTCGACGCCTCGCTCCTGCTCCTGCCCATCATGGGATTCCTGCCCCCTGACGACAAGCGCATCAGGGCCACCGTGATCGCCATCGCTGACGAACTGACCGAGGACGGCCTGGTCCTGCGCTACAAGGTCGACGGAACCGACACCGGATTCGAGGGGAAAGAAGGAACCTTCACCATCTGCTCCTTCTGGCTGGTGACCACGCTGGCCATGATCGGCGAAACCGAGCGCGCCCATGCCCTGTGCCAGAAGTTGCTATCGTTCGCCGGGCCGCTGCAGCTGTACGCCGAGGAGATCGACACCAGCACCGGCGAGCACATGGGCAACTTCCCGCAGGCGTTCACCCACCTGGCCCTGATCGAGGCCGTGTCCCTGCTCATCAAGTCCGAGCCGGAAATCAACCGCGCTGCCACCTTCGGGTAGGGGCGCATCCCGGAGCCAGGGCCGGGGGCGGCCTGGTGAGGGCGCCCCGCCGGCCGGGGTGGGCCTCCGGGGGAAAGGCGCAGCCGACGGGGCGCTCTCGGGCGCCCCGGCGGCCGCATGGCCTCGGGGGAAGGCCAGCCGGCGGGGCGCTCTTGGGCACCTCCCGGGCGGGCCTGACCGGCACCGGCGCCGGGTGGAGCCATCTGAAGCATCACCGATGAACCTGACCGCTGGCTGGATATTACCTCCAAGTAACCCTGGGCCCAGGTGAAGGTAAACGTGACTACTGCCTCCATTGAACGCCGGCCACCGCACGGTAAACGGCGGGCGAAAAAAAGGGGAACCAGCCGCTATCGGGGGCTGGCGTGACCACTAACCAGATCCTGATCGGCGTCGGCCTCATTCTCGTGCTCGCGGTCGGCTCCCAGATACTGGCCAGCAGGCTGCGCGTCCCCGCGCTCATCGTGCTGCTGCCGGCCGGTTTCATCGCGGGCGCCCTGACGACCGACGTCAACCCCGAGCGGCTGCTGGGGCCCGCGTTCGAGCCGCTGGTGTCCCTGTCCGTGGCGGTCATCCTTTACGACGCGGGCCTCGGCCTCGACCTGCGGAAGCTCACGGGCCACGTCCGCCGGGTAGTGATCCGCCTGATCATCCTGGGCGTGCTGATCACCTGGGTGCTGGCCGCATCGGTCGCGGCGCCGCTGCTCGGCATGTCGCGCGGCGCGGCGGTGATGCTCGGCATCATCCTCGTCGTGTCGGGACCGACGGTCGTGGGCCCGCTGCTGCGTTTCGTCCGGCCGTCAGAACGCCTGCAGCAGGTCCTGATCTGGGAAGGGTCACTAATCGACCCGGTCGGCGGGATACTTGGCGCGCTGGTCTTCCATGCCGTCATCGCGAGCACCCGCAAGGGGCCGGGCAGCCAGCTTGGGCAGTTTACGATCAGCGTGCTGGTCGGCCTGGCCGGCGGGGTCGTCGGTACCGCGCTGCTCTGGCTGCTGCTGCGCAAGCTCCGCCTCGGTGAACTGCTCGGCACCACGGCACAGCTCGCCGCGGTGATCGGCGTGGCGGCCGGGTGCGACGTTGCCCGGGCCGATACCGGGCTCATCGCGGCCATTTTCATGGGACTCGCCCTGGCCAATCAGCGGGGCTTCGACCTCCCGGCGCGCCAGCCGTTCTTCGAGACGCTGGTACAGCTGATCATCGGCGTGTTGTTCATTTCCATCTCCGCGACCGTTACCCCGCAGTCGCTGCGCCATCTGGTGCTGCCCACGCTCGGCCTGACCGCCGTGCTGGTCGTCGCGGCCCGGCCCCTCGCCGCGTTCGCGTCCACGCTCCGGACGGACCTGGGGAAGGGTGAGCGCGCGTTCATCGGCTGGATGGCCCCGCGTGGGATCGTCGCGGCCGCCACCGCTTCCACGTTCACGGCGGGCCTGGCGGCCCAGGGCATCGGCGGCGCCGCCAAGATCCTGCCGGTCACGTTCCTCGTGATCGTGATGACGGTGACCCTGTACGGCCTGACCGCAGCGCCGGTAGCCCGGCGATTGCACGTGACGCGCCCGGCCCGCACCCGCCCGCTGCTGGTCGGCGGTGACCTCTGGGTCATCGACCTCGGCCGGGCGCTGCGATCCGCGGGCCTGCAGGTGCTGATGTGGGCCGGCCTGGATCAGCAGCGTGAGCAGATCGGGCAGGCCGGGCTCGAGCTGGCGCCCGGTGAGCTGCTCGCGGCCGCCACGGGCCGGGGCGCGCGGCTGGAGGAGATCACGGCCGTGCTCCTGCTCACGGGCGAGGACGACTTCAACGCGCTCGCCTCGGTGCTGCTGACCGGCAACGTCGAGGGCCGCGTGTACCGGCTGGCAGCGCCACGGCGCAGTCACGGGGTCGTCGCTCCCTACACGAGCGGGGAGATCCTCTTCGGTGCGGGCCTGACCAGGGGGGCGTTCAGCGGCCGGTATCACGACGGCGCCCGGATCGTCGCGCAGCCCGCCGCCGGCGCGCTCCCCGCCGGGCACGACCTCCTGTTCCTCGTGCGCGCGGACGGTCAGCTGGCGGCCGTCACGCAGACCAGCACGCCGGCGCCAGAGGCCGGTGACACGATTGTGACCCTGGGGCCAGCGCCTGGGGCCCAGACCATCGACGGGTTGAGACCATGAATTTTCACGTGCGCCTCGTCAGCGCGCCCGACCGGACGGACGGCCTGCTCGAGGCGCTCGGCTCTGACCCCGGCGTCTCGAGCCTGGTGGTACTGCCCGGCGCGGCCCGGCACCCAGGCGGCGACGCCGTGCAGTTCGACGTGAGGCCCGGGTCCGCTAACTCCGTACTCCGCCAGCTGAAGACCTTCCAGGACGGCACTGGCAGCGCTGTCGCCGTCGAGTACGTAGATGCCACTCTCGGCGAGCAGCCGGCACCTGCCTCAAAGCATTTTGTGGTGCAGCGAGACCTGGCGCCGGTCTGGGAACTGGTCGAGGCCAGGATCCGCTCAGACGCCGTGTACGCCCCCAGTTTCTACATCCTGCTGGCTATCGCGGGGCTGATCGGCGCGGTCGGCATACTGACCAACTCGCAGATCCTGATTGTCGGGGCCATGGTCGTCGGGCCGGAATACAACGCGATCATGGGTGTCGCCCTCGGCATAGACAAGCGGGCCCGGCGTCCGGTCCTGCGCGGCCTCCTCGCCCTGCTGGCCGGATTCGCAGCCACCATGGTCGTCACCCTGCTTTTCAGCCTGGCGATCCGCTGGTCCGGGCACACGCCGGGGCTGTACGCGCTCGGCGTCCGGCCGGTCTCCGATCTGATCAACAATCCGAACCTGTTCTCGGTGGTTGTCGCCGTACTAGCCGGGATAGTCGGTGTCGTGTCGCTGACCGAGGCCCGGGCCAGCGCCCTCATCGGCGTTTTCATCTCGGTCACGACTATCCCCGCGGCCGCCGACGTAGGTTTGTCGCTCGCCTATTCCAGCTGGAGTGAGGCCCGGGGGGCGGCATTCCAGCTCCTCCTCAACGTGGTACTGCTGATCGTGGTGGGCGCAGCAGCCCTGCGCCTCCAGCGGATCATCTGGCGGGCGCGCGAACGGCCCGGCCTGGGATCGTCAGACGTGGCGGCGATCGGGCCCGTAGACGTCCCATAGCTGGCCGGCCAACCGGGTGGGCGTCCCACGGTCCCTCGCCGGGCGGCGGGCGGCCCGCACTCAGACGCGTCACCCCGCAAGGGTGAGGCAGATGCCCCGGTGGGCGGGCATGGTCGGTCCAGGGGTGCCATCGATGAGGAGAGCTGGTCCAGATGGTACTTGACCTTGTCCTCATCGGCCTGGGCATCACCCTTGAGCCCTTCCCGCTGATCGCGTTCCTGCTGATTCTGAGCGCCGAGAAGGGCACCCGGAAGGGCCTGGCATTCATCCTGGGCTGGCTGGCCTGCCTGGTCGTGGTGATCGCCGCCGTGGTCCTGCTCACCGGGGGCAAGCCGCCCCGGTCGAGCACGGCACCCTCGACCGCCGTTCTGGCCGTCAAGCTGGCGCTGGGGATCGTGCTGATCTTGTACGCCGTCCGGCAGCGGCAGCGCATGGGCCGCCCTCGCAAGCCTCCGGCCTGGATGGCCCAGCTGGACGGGCTGTCGGTGTGGGCCGCGGCCGGGCTGGCCGCCTTCCTCCAGCCCTGGACCCTCGTCGCGGCCGGCGCGGCGACGGTCACCGCGGCCAAGCTCTCCGGCGTCGCGGACTACCTGACGCTGCTGCTGTTCTGCGTGCTGGCCACCTCGAGCTTCCTGTACCTGGAGCTGTCCGCGGCCTTCCGGCCCGTCGCTGCCGAGGCCCTCATGAAGAACCTTCGCAACTGGCTGGACACCCATCAGGACCAGGTGATCATCGTGGTTTCCCTGCTGCTGGGTTTCTGGCTGGCCGGCAAGAGCCTGTACCTGCTCGTCACATGACCAGCGATCTACCAGTTCAGGAGGACGTGCAGTGACGATGCCATCCGATCCGCTGGCGCTGCTACGGTCCCGGAGCTATATCGCCTTGCTGGTGCTCGCGGCGATTATCGGTGCGCCGGTCTCGGCGGCCGCCTACTTCTTCCTCGCGCTGGTCAGCAAGATGCAGGGCTGGGTCTTCACCGACCTGCCCAAAAGCCTGGGCTTCCACGCCGAGCCGCTGTGGTGGCCCCTGCTGCCGCTGGCCGTGGCGGGGGTGCTCGTCGCCCTCACCCTGAAGTACCTGCCCGGGACCGGCGGCCACTCCCCCGCCGACGGGTTCAAGATGGGCGGCGGTCCAGCCAGCCCCATCGAGCTTCCCGGCATCGTGCTCGCCGCCTTCGCGACCCTGAGCCTGGGCGTGGTGCTCGGTCCCGAGGGCCCCCTGGTCGCCCTGGGCGGCGGGCTCGGGGTCGTCGCCGTGCGGCTCGCGAAACGGGACGCCCCGGCTCGCACCCAGACCGTGGTCGCGGCGGCGGGCAGCTTCGCCGCCATCGCTACCCTGCTCGGCTCACCGCTGACCGGAGCCTTCCTCCTGATGGAGGCTACCGGGCTGGGCGGGACCATGATGGAGCTCGTGCTGATCCCCGGCCTGCTGGCGGCCGGCGTCGGTTCCCTCGTGTTTATCGGCCTCGATGCGTGGACGGGGCTGGGCACGTTCTCGCTGGCCATCCCCGGCCTGCCGCACGTCGGGTCACCGACGGCCGCCGAGTTCGGCTGGGCACTGGCCATCGGCGTGCTGGCGGTTCCGCTGGGCAGCGCCATCCGCTGGCTGGGCCTGTTCCTGCGGCCGCACGTGGAGCGGCGCATCTTGCTGATCACCCCGCTCGTGGGCCTGGCCGTCGCGGGCCTGGCCATCGCGTTCGCCGCCGCGACCGGGAAAGGCTCCGCCGAAGTGCTGTTCTCGGGGCAGGACCAGCTGGGGCCGTTCATCGACCACAGCGCCAGCTACACGGTCGGTGCGCTGCTGCTGCTCATGGCCTGCAAGGGACTCGCTTACGGAATCTCGCTGAGCAGTTTCCGCGGCGGTCCGACGTTCCCGGCCCTGTTCCTCGGCGGGGTGGGCGGCGTCGCGCTGTCGCACCTGCCGGGGCTGCCGCTGGTCGCGGGCGTAGCCATGGGCATCGGCGCGATGTCTGTCGTGATGCTGAGGCTCCCGCTGACCTCGGTCCTGCTCGCCTCCCTGCTGCTGGCGTCGGACGGCCTGGCGGTCATGCCGCTGGTGATCGTGGCCGTCGTGGTGGCCTACGTCCTCTCGGCCCGGTTCACCCCGAAACCCGCGGCGGCCGGCACCCCGGATCCCCCGGCCGTCGGCGAGCCCCGGCCGCCTGCACCCCAGGCGGCCTCCGCCGCGCCTTAGCGGGCCGGGATGGCCAGGACGGGCCGCAGGTAATCGAAGCCCGGCGGGGCGGACCGTTAACTCGCCCGCGCGGTCAGCCCCCGGCACTGTCCTGGGCGTTTTCCTCGTCCACGTCGAACTCGCCGTCCTGGACGCCGAGGGTGAACGCGCGCCATTCGTCCGGGGTGAAGGTCAGCACCGGCCCGTCGGGGTCCTTGGAGTCGCGCATGGTGATGACGTAGTCGCTGCCCTCCTTGGAGCCGGGCACGACCGCGACCTCCACGCACGCGCCGCCGTTGCCTCCGCTGTAGGAGGACTTGCGCCACGGGGCGCCGGTCAGGTCCATCTCTCGATCGCCTTCCTCGCCAGCTCGGCCGAGGCGCGCGGGGACAGCGCCTCGGCCTTCAGTATGTCGTACAGCAACGCCACCCGGGCGACGTCGCCGGGACGCTCGACAACACGCCCGGCCAGCGTGTTGTTCAGGTACACGACGTCGGGCGGCCCATCAAGCTGGCCAGCACGAAGTGTCCATCCAGTCCCGCGTGCGCGCCCACCCCGGATGGCACGACCTGGAGCACGATCCGGGGCTGCCGCGCCGCCTTGACCAGCCGCTCTGGAAACCTCAAATTCCCGCAAACGAAAACCAGGAGCCTCCCATGTCCTGCGCGCACGCTGGCGTCCCGGCCGCGCATCCGGAAGCCCTCCGCCAGGAACTGTCCGGCGGGCGCTGGATCACCCGCCTGCTCGAGCCGCCCGGCCGGCCAGCCAGCCTGTTCGTGCAGAATCCGGATCCGGGGGCAGCCGCCCTCAACGACCGCATCCTGGTCGCCGGGGACGGCCCGGCCCGCTGCTGGTACTGGTGGCCGTGGGCCACCCGCATCGCGCGGCCGGCGACGTGGCCCGCGCCGCCGACCGCATCACCAGCGTGCTGCGGGCCACCGAGCCGGGTCCCGTCCGCTCGACCTGACCGGCGGCGCCGGGCCCGGCCCGGGGCTGGCGTCCGGCGTTCAGGCGGCGATGCGGTCCAGCTCGGCGAGGTCATCCCCGGACAGGGTCAGCGCCGCCCCGGCGGCGTTCTCGCGCAGGTGCGCGACCGAGGAGGTCCCGGGGATGAGCAGGATGTTCGGGGAGCGCCGCAGCAGCCACGCCAGCGCGACGGCCATCGGGGCGGCGCCGAGACGGGCAGCCACCGAATGCAGCTCGCCGGATTGCAGCGGGGAGAAGCCACCGAGCGGGAAGTACGGCACATAGGCGATGCCCTGCCCGGCGAGCGAGTCGATCAGCTTGTCGTCGCGACGGTTGGCGACGTTGTAGAAGTTCTGCACGCACACGACCGGCGCGATGGACTGGGCCTCGGCGATCTGCTCGGCGTCCACGGTGCTGAGCCCGAGGTGCCTGATCAGCCCTTCTTGCTGTAGCTGTGCGAGCACAGTGAACGGCTCGGCGATCGAGCCAGGAGCAGGGCTGTCGAGTCCTCCGGCGCGCAGGTTGACCACGTCGAGTGCGTCGAGTCCGAGATGGTCCAGGTTGTCGTGCACGGCCTGGCGCAACTGCTCGGGAGCCCGCGCCTGGGGCCAGCCGCCCTCCGCGTTCCGCAACGCCCCGACCTTGGTCACGATGTGCAGCTCGCCCGGGTAGGGGTGCAGGGCTTCGCGGATGATCTCGTTGGTGACGTGCGGGCCGTAGAAGTCGCTGGTGTCGATGTGCGTGATGCCCAGCGCGACCGCCTCGCGCAGCACGGCCACGGCCGCGCCGCGGTCGGCTGGGGGCCCGAATACGTGCCGGGCCGGCCAGCTGCATCGCGCCGTACCCCATCCGGGTAACCGTCAGATCCCCGGCCAGGGTGAACGTTCCGCCGGGAAGTGTGCTCGATGCCATGAGAACTCTGTCTCCTTGTCCTGGATGCCGGGCCGGTCCCGGATGATGCGGCCGGCCCGGGAGTGTTACCAGTGACAACCCCACCCTTGGCCCGGCGAAGCCCGGTCAGCGGGGCCCCGGTGATCCTGGGAGTGGCCGGGACAGGCAGTAGGCGTCGGCCGCCGTTACCGTGAGTGATGTGAACGAGAACATGCTCGGCGACTACCTCCGGGCCCGCCGCGAGCTTATCCAGCCCGACAGCGTCGGCCTGCCCGTCACCGGGGTGCGGCGGGTCGCCGGGCTCCGCCGCGAAGAGGTCGCCATCCTCGCCGGGATCAGCTCCGACTACTACCTGCGCCTCGAGCAGGGCCGCGACCGTAACCCCTCGGCCCAGGTCCTCGAGGCCCTGGCCCGCGTGCTCCACCTCGACCAGGCCGGCACCGACTACCTGCTCAGCCCGGCCGCGCCCCGGCCCCGCCACCGCCGGCGGCGTCCCCGGCGGGAGACCGTGCCCGCCGGGATCCGGCAGTTGCTCGACGTCCTGGGCCTGCCCGCGTTCGTCGAGGGCCGCTATTTCGACGTGCTCGCCGCGAACACTCTCGCCCGTGTCCTGTCGCCCAACCTGCAGGCCGGCCGGAACCGGCTCCGCGACGTGTTCCTCGATCCCGCCGAGCAGGCGCTGTACCCGGACTGGCATCAGGCCACCGGCCGGCTGGTGGCCGGCTTCCGCGAATCCGTCGGCACGGACACCGACGACCCGCGTTTCGTCGAACTCGTCGGCGAGCTGTCGCTGTCCAGCGAGCGCTTCCGGCAGCTCTGGGCCCGGCACGACGTCCAGGCGCGCGAGGGCATGCCCACCCGCGTCGACCACCCCCAGGTCGGGGAGCTCACGCTCAGCCGGGAGAAGCTCGCCATCGGCGGGGCCGGAGGCCAGATGCTGGTCATCTACCACGCCGGGCCCGGCACCAGCAGCGCCGAGAAGATGGTTCTCCTCGCCTCGCTGGCCAGCCCGGCCGCCCCGCCCCCCCTGCCGTCACGCGGGCGGATCCGCAGGCGCCGGGCCACGGGCACCACACGGGCTGAACCGCTGGCCCCCCGGGACTGAGGCCACGGACCGCAGCCTCGTTCCTGCAGGTCAACCCAGCCGGGTGGTGTGCGCCCGGCCCCCGGGGGAACGAAACCGGACCAGGGGGATCAACGTGGTCAAGGTGCGTGGCCGCGGGGGGCCCGGCCCGCTGACCGGGAACCGGGTCCGGGCACGCTGCCGCCGGCGCGCATCCGCGTGGCGACTCCCCGTGGATAGGGTGCCTATCCCCTCGGCAGAGGGTCCGGCCGGAACCGGCCGGCCCGGGGGAAGGAGCCTATCGATGTCAATCACGGCCTGGCCGTTCAGCGGCACTGAAGGAGCCGATGCAGCCGTCCTCCGGCTCAAGCAACTCGACGCGCAGGACCTCATCGACGTGCAGGACGTCACCGTGATCCGGTGGCCGCACTACGCCACGGCGCCCCAGGCACAGGAGCACGTGACCGAGGAGGGCAGCATGGTCTACTCCTTCGCCAAGAAGCTCACCAAGACCGGCATCGACAGCTCCATGCTCGATTCAGTGAAGGGGGACATGACGCCGGGGACCTCGGCGCTGGTGCTGCTGAGCGCCGACGCCGCGACCGACACGGTCGCCCAGGCCTTCGAGGGGCACGCGATGGAGCTCATGCGCTCGGACCTGTCCGTGCAGCAGGAGGACCGGCTGAGGGCCGCCCTCGCCGACGTGGGCCCTCCGGACGCCGGCCACTGATCCCGCCCGCCCGGGCGCCCCGGGCCAGCCTGCCGCTCAGCCCTCCAGAGGCTCCGGGTCAGCCCGGTAGTCCTCGTCGCTGACGTGCTCCGCCCACACGGTCTGGCCGCCGGTGGCGGGATCGCCCCCGGAGATCGCGACATGGGACATCAGCTGATCGGGCGCGGCGCCGTGCCAGTGCCGCTCACCCGGCCCGGCGACGACCGTGTCACCCTCCCGCAGCTGCCGGACCGGGCCTCCGGCCGACTGCACCCGGCCGACGCCGTCCACGACGTGCAGCACCTGGCCGCCGGGGTGGGCGTGCCACGCCGTCCGGGCCCCCGGCGAGAACGTCACCCGCAGCGCGCGGACGGCGGTCCCGGGTAGGGCCGCGAGCTCATCCATCCAGACCGGCCCGGTGAACCAGTCCGCCGGGCCGGCCGAGCTCACCCGGGACGACGCTGGCTTCATCTCCATCTGCTCTCCTGTTCGCTGGGTACGCCGGTTATCCGGGGGCCGGCCCACGCCGGGCCCGGGCCAGGGCGGCCGGGGTCAGGCCCGCCAGTTCCCGGCTCTCCCGGGTCAGGTGCGCCTGGTCCGCGTACCCCGCCCCGGCGGCCAGCGCGGCCAGATCGCCGGCGGCCCCGCCCGCGTCGATCCGGGACACGAAGCGCCGGAAGCGCAGCACGCGGCGCAGCAGCACCGGGCCGTAGCCGACCGCGGCCACGCACCGCCGGTGCAGCTGCCGCTCACTGATCCCCAGGTCCCGGGCCACCGGCCCGACCCGGGCGCCCGGGCGGGCCAGGTGCCGGCCGGCCGCCGCGACCAGGGAGTCGGGCGGCGCACCGGACACCATCCCGCCCGCCAGCCGGACCAGCCAGGCCCAGGGCCTCGCCGGCCGACAGACCGCCGTGCACCTGGGTGACCAGGGTCGCGCCCCGCCCACCGGGCAGCCCGGTGCGCAGGTCGCCCGGCCCCAGCTGCTGATCGAGCAGGGCGCTGAGCGGCAGGCCCAAGGCCGGGCCACCCGCTCCCGGCCGGAACCGGACCCCGGCGAGCACCGAACCCGGCGGCGAGCAGACCAGCAGCGGCCCCGTGTCCGGGCCGGCCAGGGACACCCCGGCGCCGCCGCGCCAGATGAGGTCGGTGCACGCGTCGGGCAGGACCAGGGTGAGCGCCGTGCCCGCGGCCGGGGTCACCGACACCCACACGCAGGACAAGGCGTGAGCCAGCTCAGCCGGGGGCGCGTACTCGCGGTACCCCGGCGACCAGTCCACCCCCCAAGTCTGGCACGCGCCGGGTCCCTCCCTCACGCGCGCGTGGCCGATTCATTCAAGACGGCCGGCCGGCCGGGCGGCAGGATGGGCGGCATGACCTCATCTGACATCGACATCGAGGCGGCCGGGCAGTTCCTGGCGGCCAGCGGGCGGGTGCTGGAGCGGCGCCGGTTCGAGCGGCTGTTCACGGGCGGGCGGGCTGAGTACGTGCGGGACGCGGTCGCCGCCTACCGCAACCCGGACGGGGGGTTCGGCCACGCTCTCGAGCCCGACGGCCGGTGCCCGGACAGCCAGCCGCTGGCCATCCAGTTCGCCCTGGAAACCCTCGACGAGGCGGACGCCTGGGACGACGACCTGGTCCGCGGGGCCCTCGAATGGCTCGAGGCCAACGCACCCGGCGAGGGGGGCGCGGTCTTCGTTGCGGAAAATATTGCCGGATGGCCGCATGCGCCCTGGCTGGTGCCGGACGACGGCGGCCGGGCGTCGCTGATCACCACCGGGCTGGTGGCCGGCACGCTGCACGGGCGCGGGGTCCGGCATCCGTGGCTGGACCGGGCCACCACGCTGCTGTGGTCCCGGCTTGGTGAGCTGGACGCGGCCGGCCCGTACGACCTCCGCGCCGCGGCTCACTTCCTGGATCACGTGCCCGACCGCGACCGGGCGGTCAAGGCCATCGACCAGCTCGCGCCGCTGATCACCAGCCCGGACGTGGTGACGCTGGATCCCGGGGCCCCGGGGGAGATCCACACCCCGCTGGACTTCGCGCCGCGGCCCGGGTCGCTGGCCCGCGGCCTGTTCGAGCCCGCCGTGATCGGCGCGCACCTGGACCACCTGGCCCGCGCACAGCAGGATGACGGCGGCTGGACGTTCAACTGGCTGGCCTGGTCCCCGGTGGCCGCGGCGGAGTGGCGCGGCGCGATGACCGTGGGCACGCTGGCCGGGCTGCGGGCCAACGGCCGCGCCTGACGGGCGCCAGCCCCCGCCCAGGCCCGGACCGGGGCGGCCGGGTCAGCCGTAGAACAGGCGCTCCATCACGGCCCGGGCCCGGCGCGCGGTGCGCCGGTAGTCCTCGACCAGGTCCTGGCTGGCGTCCGGGGGGTAGCCGAGGATCCGGGCCACCGCGGCCAGCTCGGCCTGCTTCGAAGGGAGCATGTCGGAGGACCGGCCGCGGAGCAGCACCACCGCGTTGCGGATCCGGGTGGCCAGCCGCCACGACGCGGCCAGCGCGGCCGCGTCGTCCCGGCCGATCAGGCCCGCCTCCTGGGCGGCGGCCAGCGCGGTCAGGGTGCGCGTGGTGCGCAGCGCGGGCACCTCGCGGGCGTGGGTCAGCTGGAGCAGCTGGACCACCCACTCCACGTCGGACAGCCCGCCCGGGCCGAGCTTCAGGTGCATGGCTGGATCGGTGCCGCGGGGCATCCGTTCCGCTTCCATCCGCGCCTTGAGCCGCCTGATCTCCAGGACCGACGCGGCGCTGATCCCGCCGGGCGGGTACCGGAACTCGTCGGCCAGGGCCCGGAACCGCTCCCCCAGCTCCCGGTCGCCGGCCGCCGGGTCGGCGCGCAGCAGCGCCTGCGCCTCCCAGGCCAGCGACCAGCGGCCGTAGTACGCGCGGTACGAGGCGAGCGTGCGCACCAGCGGACCCTGGCGGCCCTCGGGGCGCAGCCCCGGGTCGACGACCAGCGGCGGGTCGGGCGCGGGCTGGGCGAGCAGCCGGCGCATCTCCTCGGCGACCGCGTGGGCGGCGCGCGACGCCACCTGGTCGTCCACGCCCGGCAGCGGGTCATGGACGAACATCACGTCGGCGTCACTGCCGTAGCCGGTCTCCCGGCCGCCGAACCGCCCCATGCCCACCACGGTGATCCGGGTGGGCAGCGGGCCGGACTCCCGCTCGAACTGGCTAATCGCGGCCGCCAGCGCGCCGCCGATGGTGACGGCCGTGATCACGGTCAGCGCCTCTTCGGTCTCCTCCACCGTGGTCACCCCGAGCAGGTCGGCGGCGGCGGTGCGGAGCAGCTCACGGCGGCGCAGCGCCCGGACCGCCTGCGCGGCCTCGTCGGCGCTGGCGTGCCTGCTCACCACCGCGGTGGTCTCGGTGTGCAGCGCGGTCGCCGGGCGCGGTGCGAGCTGCTCATCCGAACCCAGCAGGGCCACGGTCTCGGGCGCGCGCATCAGCAGGTCCGTCGCGTACCGGCTGGATGCCAGCAGCCGGGCCATCCGGCGGGCCACGTTCGTGTCGTCCCGGAGCAGCCGCAGATACCACGGCGAGTCCCCGAGCGCGTCGCTGACCTGGCGGAAGGCCAGCAGACCGGCGTCCGGCTGGGCGGCGTCGGCGAACCACTCCAGCATCACCGGGAGCAGCGTGCGCTGGATCGACGCCCGGCGGGACACTCCCGAGGTGAGCGCCTCGATGTGACGCAGCGCCCCGGCCGGGTCGGCGTAGCCCAGGGCCTCCAGCCGGGCCCGGGCCTCTTCCCGGGTGAGCCGCACCGCGTCGGTCGGGAGCCGGGCCACCGCGTCCAGCAGCGGCCGGTAGAACAGCTTCTCGTGCAGGCGGCGGGCCTCGCGGGCGTGCTGCCGCCACTGGGCCATCAGCTCGGCAGCCGGGTCAGCCCGGGATGGCGGGGCCGTGGCCGCCGCGCCGCTGCGGGTCCGGGCCCGGCGCAGTGCCCGGCCCAGGCGGCGCAGCGCGGCCGGGTCCTCGGGCAGGGTGTGGGTGCGGCGCAGCTGGCGCAGCTGGAGCAGGTGCTCGACGGTGCGCAGGAACCGGTAGGCGGAGGCCATGCTGGCCGCGTCCTCCCGGCCCACGTAGCCGCCCCGGGCCAGCTCCGCCAGCGCGGGCAGTGTGCCCGTCTCGCGCAGCGACTCGTCGGTGCGGCCGTGCACCAGCTGGAGCAGCTGGACCGCGAACTCGATGTCACGCAGGCCGCCGGGGCCCAGCTTGAGCTGGCGGGGGGCCTCGCCGGGGGCCAGGTTGCCGATCACGCGGCGCCGCATGGCCTGCACGTCCGCGACGAAGTTGGGCCGCCGGGAGGCCTGCCAGATCATGGGGCGGAGCGCGTCGAGGTAGGCCTGGCCCAGTTCACGGTCGCCGGCCACCGGGCGGGCCTTGAGCAGGGCCTGGAACTCCCACGTCTTGGCCCAGCGCTGGTAGTACGCGACGTGACTGGCCAGGGTGCGGACCAGCGGGCCGTCGCGGCCTTCCGGGCGGAGGTTGGGGTCCACGGGGAACAGGGCACCCTCGGCGGTGCTCTGCGAGCAGGTCCGGATCAAGCCCGCGGCCAGCTGGGTTGCGGTGCGCAGCGCGGCTGTCTCGGCGTCCGCGGGGCCCGGGCCGGGCGCGGGGCCCGGGCCGGGCGCGGGGGGTTCCGCGTGCCCGGCGGGTGCGGCGACGAAGATCACGTCTACATCGCTGGCGTAGTTGAGCTCGCGGCCGCCGCACTTACCCATGGCGATCACGGCCAGCCGGGCCGGGGCCGAGCCGGGGGGCAGCTGGGACCGGGCGATGGCCAGCGCCGCCTCCAGGGCCGCGGCGGCGAGGTCGGCCAGCTCGGCCGCGGTCTCGTCCACGGTGACGGCGCCGGTCAGGTCCCGGGCGGCCAGGTGCAGGAGCCGCCGCCGGTAGGCGGCGGCCAGTGGTGTGACTGGCGCGGCAGCCGGGTTCCCGTCCTGCGCGCCGGCCGGGTCGGCGACCGGCTCAGGATCGTCGGGCTTGGCGCCGACCGCCATCAGCAGATCCGCGCGCAGCTCCGCCGCCCCCGGGCCGCGCAGCGCGTCCGGGCCGCTCAGCACCTGCCAGTCCTCTGGGTGGCGGGCCAGGTGGTCGCCGAGCGCGGCGCTCGCGCCGAGCACCGCGGTGAGCCGGCTCCGCAGCCCGGCATCGGCGCGCAGCGCGGCGGGCAGGGCACCGCTGAGCGGCATCCGGGCCAGCGTGACCAGGGCCAGGTCGGGGTCGGCGGCGGCGGCCAGCGAGGCCAGCAGGTCAGCGTCGGCCCCCTCGGGATCGAGGGCCAGATCCTCGCTGAGCAGCCGTTCCGCCCGGGCCGCGTCAGCGAATCCCATCCGGGCCAGTTCCCCGGCCGGTGTTGTTCTTCGGCGCGCACTCACTCCTGCACCGTAACGGCCGCGTGCCGCGCTGGCTGCCCCCGGCCGGGGCAGCACGGGAAGAGCGGCACCTGGAGGGCACGGATCGGGCGCTCAGGGGCGGTGAACGCGATCAGTGGGCCCTGCGGTCCGGGAAGGAAAGGGGAGGGGGCCGGGGACCCCCCGGCTTCTGAGTGGAAGCCGGAGGTCCGGCGCCGGGGCCGTCCGGAGACGGCCCCGGCAGGGGGGTGCACCGGGGGGGGTAGGTGCACTCTTAAAGTATGCGACCGGCCGGTAACGTCCCGGTAGCGCGGTTTAGCGACGGTATGTCAGGCGCCAACGGCCTGGTCAGCACGTAGCCGGCTGCCCAGGGCGGCCTCGGCCGAGGCGGCGGGGACGCCGGCTCCCGGGGGCCCCACGCCCTGCAACCGGGCCCGGACCTGATCGGCATCGGAGTGATTCAGGCCTTCCAGGATGGCCAGGGCGTCCTGCCACGACTGGCGGGCCAGGCCCTCATCACCGGTGGCGTGATACGCATCGCCGAGATGAACCAGCATGGTGGTCTCGTAGTACCCGGTCCGGAGTCCGTAGATGATGTTCAGCGCGGTGCGCAGGCAGCCGATGGCCTCATCCAGACGACCCAGGTGCATCAGGACGTACCCCATGCTGTCCCAGGTCGCCGCCTCGTTCAGCGGGTCGCCGCGCCCCTGGTACATGCCCAGCGCCTGCTCGCAGAACTCCAGCGCCAGCTCGTAGTCCCCGAGCTGCGCGTGCATCCAGCCGACGCCGTTGAGCATCTTGGCCAGGCCCTGTTCGTGCCCCTCCTGGCGGTACAGGTTCAGGGCCAGCTGAGCATGACCCAGCGCTTCGGCGATCCGGCCCTGCTGCTCGGCCAGCATGGCGATCTCGTTGTGCGCACGGGCCTCGCCGAGCCGGTCGCCGACCTGCCGGTGCAGTTCGAGGGCCCGGCGGCAGTAGTCGCGGGCCTCGGTGAGCTGGCCCAGACGGCCCACGGCAGCCCCGAGATCCCGGTAGGCATGGGCCTGCCGGGCCTGGTCGCCCAGCCGCCCGGCGGCGTCCACGGCGGTGCGCTGGATGGCGACCTGGTCGTGCCAGTAACCCGCGCGGTCGAAGAACAGCCACGCCGCCCACGGCAGCTGCCACGCGTGCTGGTCGAAGCCGCCGTCACTGGCCTGGGCGATGGCCGCGATCAGCACGTGACGCTCGGCTTCGAACCAGGCCAGCGTCTCACTGGCGTAGCTGAGAAGCTCCGGGACGACCCCGGGCTGCGGCGGCTCCAGGGTGATGAGCGGGCGGACCGGGTTGAGCACCCGGCTGCCGGCCGAGGCGGTGTGCAGGTAGTAATCGAGCACCCGCTGCACGGCCGCGCGGCGCTCCGCGTCACTGTCGGTGGTCCGGGCCAGGTACGCCGCGTACGCGCGGAGCAGGTCATGGAACGCATACCGCCCCGGCGCGTGCTCCGCGATCAGGTGGGCATCGGCCAGTTCTGCGACGGCCGCGGCCGCCGGCCCCGGCCCACCCTGGCCAGGCTCGCGGCCGCCGCGATCGTCACGTCCGGTCCCGCATGCAGCCCCAGCAGCCGGAACATCTGCGCCGCCGGCCCGCTGAGCTGCTCGCAGGACCAGGAGAACACGGCCCGGATGCTGGCCACCGGATCCCCGGCGTCCAGCGCCTCCAGCCGCCCCTGGGCGTCGGCCAGCTCCCGGGCCAGGTCGGCGAGCGGCAGGTACGGCCGGGCCGCCACCCGCGCGGCCACGATGCTCAGCGCCAGCGGCAGCCGGGAACATGCCTCGGTCAGCTGCTGGGCCGCGTCCGCTTCCGCGCGGGCCCGCTCCCCCAGCCGGCTGGCCAGCAGCTCATGAGCCTCGTCAGCGGTCAGCACGTCGAGGGGGACCAGCCGGGCGCCTTCCGTCGCGGCCAGCCCGGGCAGCCGCGCCCGGCTGGTCACCAGGGCCAGGCAGGACCGGCTGCCCGGCAGCAGTGGTCGGACCTGGGCGGCGTCGCGTGCGTTGTCCAGGATGACCAGGACCCGCTTGCCAGCCAGCACGCTCCGGTACAGGGCGGACTGCTCCTCGACGCTGTCGGGCATCTGCTCCTCGGTGATCCCGAACGCACCGAGGAACCAGCGCAGCGCGTCGCCCGGGGCGACCGGGGTGCCGGACGGGTCAAACCCGCGCAGGTTCACGTACAGCTGGCCGTCGGGGAACTCCCCGGCACTCTGCTGCGCCCAGTGCACCGCGAGGGCGGTCTTGCCGGCCCCGGCGGTGCCCCCGATGACCAGGACTTTGGCGGCCCCATCGGCGGAGGCCGCCTCATGCTGCCAGGTCTGCAGCTCGGCCAGCTCGGCGATGCGTCCCGCGAAGTGCGCCACCCCGGCGGGCAGCTGGCGGGGCACCACGGCGGCCCGCCCGGCCGCGGTTCCGGGCCGCGCGGGACGCGACGGGCCGGCTCCCACCGTCGCCTTGCCCTCCGCGGCGGCCGCCCCGGCGGGAGGCTGGGCGCGGCCGGTGCCCGCGCCCGCGGCCCGCGGCCCGGCGCCCGGTGCTCCGCTGCCCGGTGCTCCGCTGCCTGCGACGGCGCCGCCCGGCGCGGGACGGGCCGGCGCACCGGCGGCGTGGCGAGCGCGCACACTGCCGCCGGGGGCGCGGCCGGCCGGGGTGCGGCCCTGCAGGGTGGCCGGGGCCTGCGCCGCGCCGCCCGGCGCCTGCCCGGGCGGGACACGGGTTGCGGGCGGGACCGGCTCCGGTGCGGGCGGGGCGGTCAGGAACCTGGCCAGCGCGGGACCCGGCGCGGCCAGGTCGGGGTCGGCGTCGAGGATACCGGCCTGCAGGTCGCGCAGTTCCCGGCCCGGTTCGACGCCCAGTTCATCCACGAGCATCCGCCGGGTGCGCTGGTAGGCGGCCAGCGCCTCGGCCTGCCGGCCGCAGCGGTACAGCGCCAGCATCAGCTGGGCGTGGAACCGCTCACGCCAGGGGTGATCGTGCGCCAGCTGGGTCAGCTCGCCGACCAGCTCCGCGTGCAGCCCGCGGGCGAGCCCGGCGTCCATCCGCCACTCCTGGGCCTGCATCCGCAGCGCGTCCAGTCGGGGCACCTCGGCCGTGATGAGCACGTTGGAGGGCACATCCACGAGCGGGTTCCCGCGCCACAGGCCGATCGCCTCGCCGAGGAGCTCCCACGCCCCGGGGCCGGGGGACGTGTCACCGCGGATGGCTTCGCCGCCCTGGCCGCACAGCGCGGTGAAGCGCAGCGCGTCGACCTCATCCGGCTCCGCCTCGAGGGCGTAGCCCGGATCACGGGTGATGATGCGGCGCCCGGCTACCGGGCCGAGAATCTGCCGCAATCGCTTCACGTAGTTGCGGATGGCCACCCGGGCCCCGGATGGCGGCGCGCCGTCCCAGACGATCTCGGCCAGCTCGTCGTACGAGGCGACCTGGCCCGCGCGAAGGGCCAGGGCCGCCAGGATCACGCGTTGCTTCGGGGCGGGGACAGGCACGGGCTCGCCGTCGCTGCGAACCAGTAATGGTCCGAGTACGCCCACCCAGAACACTGTGCCCTGACCCCGATCTCTGGTCCCGCCGCCCACCCCAGCCTTGCCCGATGCCTCAGCACTGCCCGACGCCACAGCCCTGGCTCACATAGTCATAGCACGGGCAAGTAACGGTCCAGCTCAAACTGGGTGACCTGGTGCCGGTACTCGCGCCACTCGGCGCGCTTGTTGCGCAGGAAGAAGTCAAACACGTGCTCACCGAGCGCCTGGGCCACCAGCTCGCTGTCCTGCATCACCGTGATCGCCTCATCCAGGCTCTGCGGCAGCGGCGAGATGCCCAGTGCCCGCCGCTCGGCCGAGGTGAGCGCCCATACGTCATCCTCCGCGCCGGGCGGCAACTCGTAACCGGCCTCGATGCCCTTCAGGCCGGCTTCCAGGATCACCGCGAACGCAAGGTAGGGGTTACAGGCTGAGTCTACCGAGCGGAACTCGACCCGGGTGGCATTTCCCTTGTGCGGCTTGTACATCGGAATCCGCACCAGGGCCGACCGGTTGTTGTGGCCCCAGCAAATGTAGGCCGGGGCCTCGCCGCCGGCGCCGGCCGCGCTTTCCGCCGCTCCCCACAGGCGTTTATACGAGTTGACCCACTGGTTGCACACCGCGGTGATCTCCGCCGCGTGCCGCAGCACCCCGGCGATGAACATCCGGCCGAGCTTGGACAGCTGGAATTCCGAACCCGGCTCATAAAAGACGTTCCGGTCGCCCTCAAACAGCGACATGTGCGTATGCATGCCGGAGCCCGGGTACTCGGTGAATGGCTTAGGCATAAACGACGCGTAAACGCCCTGCTGGAGCGCGACTTCTTTCATGACAAGCCGGAACGACATGATGTTGTCGGCGGTAGTCAGGGCGTCCGCGTAACGCAGGTCGATCTCCTGCTGGCCCGGCGCCCCCTCGTGATGGCTGAACTCCACCGAGATGCCCATGCTCTCCAGCATCTGGATGGACTCGTGCCGGAAGTCGTGCGCGACGCCGTGCGGGGTGTGGTCGAAGTAGCCGCCCGTGTCGATCGGCTCCGGCTTGACGCCGGGCCCGGGCCGCTCCTTCAGCAGGAAGAACTCCACCTCGGGATGGGTGTAGAAGGTGAAGCCAAGCTCGGCGGCGTGGCCGAGCGCGCGCTTCAGCACATACCGGGGATCCGCGTAGGAGGGCGAGCCGTCGGGCATCCGGATGTCGCAGAACATCCGGCCCACTCCGGAGGCCTCGCCGCGCCAGGGCAGCAGCTGGAACGTGGACGCGTCGGGCTTGGCGATCATGTCCGCCTCGTAGACACGGGCGAATCCCTCGATCGCCGAGCCGTCGAACCCGATGCCCTCGGCGAACGCTCCCTCAAGCTCGGCGGGGGCCACCGCCACCGACTTCAGGTAGCCGAGGACGTCGGTGAACCACAGCCGGACAAAACGGATGTCCCGTTCCTCCAGGGTGCGGAGGACGAATTCTTCCTGCCTGTCCATGAGGGCCTGTCCTTGCTGGTCAGCGGCGTACACCTGCGTGGATGGCGGGCAGCACAGCATATCGGCTGACCGAGCCCGCCCGGGCCGACAGTCTCTCGCGACCGTGTTACCGGGGCGTTACAAACCTGCGGCGAGTCTACCCGCTGAACATGGACAAGCCTGACCTCACCGGCCGGCCGGGCCGGGCGGGTCGCCCGATTAGAGTGAAAGCGTGACCAGGCTGCGGATCGCTCTTGCCCAGGTGAACTCGACCGTCGGCGACCTGGCGGGAAACGCCGCCACGGTGGCGGAGTGGACCCGCCGCGCCGCGGACGCCGGCGCCGACCTCGTCGTGTTCCCGGAAATGATGCTGACCGGGTACCCGGTCGAGGACCTGGCGCTGCGGGACTCGTTCGTGCGGGCCTCGATGGCCACGCTGGAGTCGACGGCGCGGCAACTGGACGCGGACGGGCTCGGCGGCATCGCCGTCGTCACCGGTTACCTGGGCCGCCGGGCCGGCGGGACACCGCGGGCCGGCGAGCCGGTCAGCTCGGCCCAGAACGCGGCCGCGCTGCTGCACGGCGGGACGGTCGCGGTGACCACGGCCAAGCATCACCTGCCGAACTACGGGGTGTTCGACGAGTACCGCTACTTCGTGCCCGGCAACCGGCTGCCCGTGGTCCGGGTCCCGGTGGGCGCCGGATCTGCGGGCGGGGGCGCGGTGGACGTGGCCATCGCCATCTGCGAGGACCTGTGGCAGGACGGCGGCCCGGTCGCGGTGACCCGGCAGGCGGGCGCGGGGCTGCTGGTGGTGCCGAACGCGTCCCCGTACGAGCGGGGCAAGGACCAGGCCCGGCTGGAACTGTGCGCCCGGCGGGCCCGCGAGGCGGGCGCGGCCCTGGCGTACGTGAACATGATGGGCGGCCAGGACGAGCTGGTCTTCGACGGGGATTCGATCATCGTGGACGCCGAGGGCGGCCTGATCACCCGGGGATCCCAGTTCGGGGAGACGCTGCTGGTCGCCGACCTTGACCTGCCCCCGGCCCGGCCGGTCCCGGACAGCGACCCGCCGGCCGACACCCCCGCCGAGGCCAGCGACGGCACCGTGATGAGCATCCACCGGGTGACCCTGCCCGCAAGGCCCGCGGGGCCGCCGGGATCCGCGGGGGCCGTGGGGGCCGCCACGTCCGGACCGCCGCTTCCGGAGCCGGCCATCAGCCCGCGGCTGGCCCCCCGGGCCGAGGTCTACTCCGCCCTGGTTACCGGGCTGCGCGACTACGTGCGCAAGAACGGCTTCCGCTCGGTCATCCTGGGCCTGTCCGGCGGCATCGATTCCGCGCTGGTGGCCACGATCGCGGCCGACGCGCTCGGCCCGGACCAGGTGCACGTGGTGCTGATGCCCAGCGGCTACTCCTCGGAGCACTCGGTGAGCGACGCGGAGGACCTGGCCAAGCGCCAGGGCCTGCACGCAAGGACGGTCCCGATCGCCCCGATGGTCGAGGCGTTCCAGGCCGAGCTGCACCTCGGGGGACTGGCCGCGGAGAACCTTCAGTCCCGGATCCGCGGCGTGATCCTGATGGGCCTGAGCAACGCCGACGGGCACCTGGTCCTGACCACCGGCAACAAGAGCGAGATCGCGACCGGCTACTCCACCCTGTACGGCGACTCGGCCGGCGGCTTCGGCCCGATCAAGGACGTGCTCAAGACGCTGGTCTGGGAGCTGGCCCGGTGGCGCAACGCGCAGGCAGTGGAGCGCGGCGAGACCCCGCCCATCCCGGAGAATTCCATCACCAAGCCGCCCAGCGCGGAGCTGGCCCCGGGGCAGCTCGACACCGATTCGCTGCCCGACTACGCCGTGCTCGACGCGGTGCTGGACGACTACGTGGAGAAGGACATGGGGGCGGCCGAGCTGGTCGCGGCCGGCCACGACCCGGACCTGGTGGACCGGGTCATCCAGCTGGTGGACCGGGCCGAGTACAAGCGGCGCCAGTACCCGCCGGGCCCGAAGATCACGCCGCGCAATTTCGGCCGCGACCGGCGCCTGCCGATCACGAACCGCTGGCGGGAACCCCGCCCGGGCCGCCGGCCCGCCTGATCACCCGCCGCCGCCCCGGCGCGGCGCCGCCGGGCCGCCCGCCGTTCCCGCCCGCCGTTCCTCCGGGGCCAGCTGGAGGATGCGCCCGTGGTCAGCTCAGCATGAGCACCGCGTAGCCGGCCAGCCAGTGCTCCAGCTGGTAGTCACCGCCGAGCACGTAGGGCAGCACCGCCTTGGCGTGCTGCCGGGCCGCCGCCACCGCGGGCTCGGCCCGCGGATCACCGGGCGGCAGGGCGCTGGCGATCTGCCGCCAGCACCACGCCCGGGTCGCGTTCAGGCCGTGCAGCCGGCTGCCCTGGTCGTCGCCCCCGCCCCCGGCGGGATCGCCGGCCTCCCCGGCCACCGCGGGGGTGAACAGGGTGGCCGGGCGGCCCCACTCGAGCCCGGGCAGGAACATGGCCAGCCAGTCGGCGAACTCGGCCGGGGGCAGGACCCGGCCCATCAGCTCCGCCTCGGTCAGGGCCGGCGAGACGCAGTCGTCCCCGGACGGCTCCCAGTCGCCGGGGTACATGCTGTCCGCGCTGAACCACGCGAGAGCCCGGGCCGCGATCGCGTCGCGCAGCGCCAGGTCGCCCGCTCTGGCCCGCGCCTCGGCGAAGGGCCAGGCCAGGGAGAGACCGAAGGCGCTGCCCTGCTCCGTGCCGTAACGGACGGGGTAGGACTGCCGGGGCAGCCAGTCGAGGAACCCGGAGGCCAGGGCCCCGGCCAGCGGGGCCATGGCATCTGCCCACTTGCGGGCGTCGGGACTGTCCCAGGTCACTATCTCGTGCACGAGGGCGAGCGCCCATCCCCAGCCCTGCGGGCGCTCGGCCCGCGCGTCGGCGCTGCCCACGAACTCAGCCTCGGCCGCCAGCGCGACCGGGGTGAACTGGGCGCCGAGCGCGGAGCGGATCTCGGTCACCGGTACCGCGCCGGGCGCGGTGCGCAGCAGCCGCAGCAGGGTCCAGTGCATCTGCACCGAGGAGTGCCAGTCGAAGCTGCCGTAGAACACCGGCGTGCGTGCGCGGGGCCGGTAGGGGAAATCGCCGGGCGCGGTCATCGTGTGCTGCATGGCCGCCGGGAACTCGTGCCTGATGTTGGCCAGCGCCGCCGCCGCGTACCCGGGCGCCTCGGTACGCAGCAGCTCGGCCGACTCCTGCGATAGCTCCACGGTCTGCGAACCCTCCTGCCGAGAGGTCTGGCGTGCCACGAGATGGATGCCCGGGACCGGGCCCTCCTACCCCTACAGTTCCGCGTTCCCCGACACGCAGGTGACGGTGCCACCGCCGACCCAGATCTGGCCGTCGGCCTCGCGGAAGATGTGCACCCGCCCTGACCGGCCGAGCGCGGTGCCCTGGCGCGCCACGTACGGCGCGCTGACCCGCCCGGTGTCGAGCAGCCACTGGGCCAGTGAGGCGTTCAGGCTGCCGGTCACCGGGTCCTCGATCGTCGCGTCGCCGCTGCGGAAGAAGGCCCGGACCTCGATGGCGTCGGGCGAGCCAGCCGGGTAGCAGGCCACTACCCCGATGTCCATGTCCACGGCGCCGGGCCGCAGCGCGAGCACGTCTTCCGGGGTGGGCAGCAGCACGGCCACCCAGCCCGGCCCGTTGTCGGCCCAGGCCAGGTCGGTGAGGCCGGCCCGGCTGGTGCCGAGGATCTCAGCGATGTGCTCCGCGACCGGCTCCTCCACCGGCCCCGACCGGACCAGCGGCGGCGCGGCGAACGCCAGGCCGGCCGGCACCTGGCGGATCTCGACCAGGCCCGCCCCGCATTCCTGGACGAATACCTCTGGGAGGGCCGGCTTGCCGCCGGCTTCCAGCCACGCGTGGCAGGTGCCGAGGGTCGGGTGGCCCGCGAAGGGCAGCTCCCGGCTGGGAGTGAAGATCCGGACCTGGTAGTCCGCCTGCTCGCTGGATGGCGGGAGCACGAACGTGGTCTCGGACAGGTTGGTCCAGTTGGCGAAGCGCTGCATTTCTCGGGTGCCCAGCCCGCCGGAGTCGAGGACGACGGCGACCGGATTGCCCCCGAGGGGCGTTTCGGTGAACACGTTGACCTGGCGGAACCGGCGTTGCATACCCCTCAGTCTCCCACTCCCCCGCGACGGCCTTCCCGGCCGCCCGGTACTGGGAGACAGGAGTGGTCAGCGGGGGGTGAGTCCCGCGAGAAGCTCGTCCACCACGCGCTGGGCGTAGTCAGCCGAGATCCCCTCGGGCTGGTGCTTGCCCCGGGCCAGCACCGCGCCGGTCAGCATGAACAGCGTCACCTCGAGGTCGATGTCCGGCCGCAGTTCCCCGGTCGCGACCCCGCGGCGCAGCACCGACCGGATGACGTCCCGGCGCGGCTCCACCACGGTCTCGGTGTACCTGGCCATGAGCCGGGGGAACTTCGCACCCTCGCCGAGCAGCAGCGCGAACTCCCGGGCCCGGCGCGGGTCGGCGTAGTCGGCCGCCATGGCCTGCATCAGCGCGAGCAGATCGCCGCGGACCGACTCGCCGCCCGGCTCCGGCATCGGGGTCTTCAGCGCGGCCAGGGCGTCCAGCAGCAGGTCTTCCTTGCCCGGCCAGCGCCGGTAGATGGTGGCCTTGCCCACGCCGGCCTTGGCCGCCACTTTCTCGATGCACAGCCCCTCGACGCCGTGCTCCGCGAATACGCAGAGCGCCGCGTCGATGATGGCGCGGTCGGCCTGCTCGCTGCGCGGGCGCCCGGGACGGCGCGGCCGGCCCGCGGGAGCCGGGCGGCCGGGCCCGGCTCCCGCGGTCTGCTCAACGACGCTGTTGGCATGTGATGCGGCCATGGTCCTAGCTTTCCACCCCAGCCTCGGCGGCGACACCCGCCGGGACCTCCTCGGGGGCCACGTCCGGTGCGGCCACCGCAGCCTGCGCGGTCCGGCTCTGGGCCGCTGAGCGGCCCGGCATCCAGATCAGCACGACCAGCGCGCCGGCCAGCGTGATCACCGCGGAGATGGCCGTGGTGACATGCATCGCGTGCACGAAGGCGGCGTCACCGAACTGGTCGAGACGCAGTCCCGCGTGACCCAGCCGGCCAGCCACGGCCTGAGTCGCCGCGATAGATCCCGTTGCGGCGTTCTGGGCGGAAGCGGGCAGGGCGGTCAGGTGCGGGCTGAGCTGGCCACGGTAGACCTGGGCCAGGATGGAGCCCAGCACCGCGACGCCCAGGGCCCCTGCGACCTGGCGGGCGGTGTTCGTCAGGGCCGAGCCCGAGCCGGCCCGCTCCCGGGGGACGACGGACATGACGGCCTCGGTGGCCGGGGGCATCACGGCGCCCATGCCCGCGCCCTGCACGAAGAAGATGACGGCCAGCACCCAGATGGGCGTGCTCACCCCGAGCAGGAGGTAGCCGCCCAGCGCGACCGCCACGGTGATCAACCCGGTCGCGGCGACCGCCTTGGTGCCGTACCGCCTGACCAGCCGGGAACTGCGCGGTGCCAGCAGCATCTGGCCCGCCGCGAACGGCAGCGTCAGCACGCCCGCGTACAGCGGGCTGTAACCGCGAACGCTCTGCAGGTAGAAGCTGAGGAAGAACAGCGCGCCCATCATGCCGAAAAAGACCAGGCCGAGCGCGGCGACCGCGGAGGACAGCCGCGGGTCGCGGAACAGCTTCACGTCCAGCGACGGGTGGGTGAGCCGGGTCTCATACCAGCCGAACAGGGCCAGCACCGCGAGACCGGCGACTGTGATGCCGAGCACGTCCCAGTGGATCCAGGAGCCCTTCTCGCCGCCCTGGATGATGCCGTACACCACGAGCACCAGGCCGACGATGGACATGACCACGCCCAGGTAGTCGATGCGGCCCGGGTTGGGGTTCCGCGACTCCGGGACGAGCAGCAGGATGGCCAGCACGCCCGCCGCGGTGAGCGGGACGTTGATCAGGAAGACCGAGCCCCACCAGAAGTGGGCCAGCAGCAGCCCGCCCACGATCGGGCCGATCGCCACGCCGATACCGACGGCGGTGGCCCAGATGCCGATGGCCTTGGCGCGCTCACCCGGGTCGAAGACGTTGGAGATGATGGACAGCGTCTGCGGCATGACGGCCGCCGCGCCGAGGCCCATGGCGGCCCGCGCGAAGATCAGCTGATCCGGGTTGCGTGAGTACGCGGTCAGCAGTGAGAACAGGCCGAACGCGGCCATGCCGAACATCAGCATCTTCTTGCGCCCGATCCGGTCGCCGATCACCCCGAAGGTGAACAGCAGGCCGGCGAACACCAGCGTGTAGGAGTTGATGCCCCACTCGAGCTGGCCCTGGCTGGCGCCCAGGCCCGCGGGCTTGGGCTCGGCGATGGTCTTAAGCGCGACGTTCAGCACCGTGTTGTCCAGCACGATGGCGATGAGGCTGATGACCAGTACGCCGAGGATGGCCCACCGGCGGCGGTGGATACGGTCGGCGGCGGCGTCGGCGGCCCGGCTGAGTGCAGCCGAGGCGGCCGACTGGCCCGCAGCGGGCTGGCCCGCGGCGGGTCGTGTGTTGCGGTGATCCATAACGTCCTTCTGGTCAGGGGAAGGCCGTCGCGGTTGGCGGCGTTACCCAGTTGCGAGCGAACGGTCCGGCGGGCAACCCGCCCCGCCGGGAACCGGTCCCGGCGGCAGGGCACCGCACCGGGGAAGCTATCGATACGGAACTAGACCGTATCGAAAAAGATTCCCGGGCCCCAGCGATTTTTCCCGGGCGTTCAGCCCCGGCGAAACCCGGAGCGCCCCGGCGGCCGGCGTCCGCGGCGGGCGTGAAATCCCGCCGTACCGGGGCTATCTCCAGCGCTCCGCGCATGTCATGATCGAACCGTCCGGGGACGCCGCAACGGCGCCACGAGACTGGAGGAACCCAGGATGAATGACTTCCCTGGGGGCACGGGCACGGCCGCTACCCAGACGCGGACCAGTGCGCCAGCCCCCGCCGGCCGAATCCCCGCAAGCCCAGTTCCGGCCCGCACGGGCGCGGCGGCGGCCAGAACCCCAGAGCCCCTCTACGGCGGCCGCGCCACCCGCCGGGTGACCGTCAGCGACCTGGCCAAGGCCAAGGCCCGCGGCGAGAAGTGGCCCATGCTCACCGCGTATGACGCGCTGACCGCGCACGTCTTCGACGAGGCGGGCATCCCGGTGCTCCTCGTCGGCGACTCGGCCGCGATGGTCGTCTTCGGGCACGACACGACGATCCCGGTCACGCTGGACGAGCTCATCCCGCTGACCGCGGCGGTGGTCCGCGGCACCAGCCGGGCCCTGATCGTCGCCGACCTCCCGTTCGGCTCTTACCAGGCGTCGCCCGGGGCCGCACTCGCGGCCGGGATCAGGTTCCTGAAGGAGGCCGGCGCGCACGCCGTGAAGCTGGAGGGCGGCCGCCGGGTCGTCCCGCAGGCCGAGGAGCTGGTCGCGGCCGGCATCCCGGTCATGGGGCACCTCGGGCTCACCCCTCAGTCGGTCAACGTGTTCGGCGGCTACCGGGTCCAGGGCCGGGGCGAGGACGGCGAGCAGCTGCTGCAGGACGCGAAGGCCCTCGAGGCGGCAGGCGCGTTCGCGGTAGTGCTGGAGTGCGTGCCCGCGGAACTCGCCGCGCGGGTCACCGGCGCGGTCTCGATCCCGACCATCGGCATCGGCGCCGGCCCGGACTGCGACGCGCAGGTGCTCGTCTGGCAGGACATGGCCGGCCTGTCCCCGCGGAGCCCGAAGTTCGTCAAGCGCTACGCGGACGTGGCCGGCGTGCTCGGCCGGGCCGCGCAGTCGTTCGCGGAGGAGGTGACCGGCGGGCAGTTCCCGTCCGAGGAGTACTCCTACCGGTGACCCGCCGTCAGCCCGGAAGTATCCGCCCGGCCGCTGAGGCCCCGGCCGGTCCGGCCGGGGCCCGGCGCGCCGGGCAGCGAATGCCGCATTGAGGCATATATATCCGTGCCGCGACTTATACTTCAGCCGCCAGCTTGGTGCGCGGAATTCCCCGGGGGTCTCCGCGGTATCCCCGGAGGATCACGGATGAGGCGCATATCAGCCTTGCTCCTGGTACCGGTGTCTGCTGCGGCCCTCGTCCTGGCCATCACCGGGTGCTCCAGCGGAAGCCGCTCCACCCAGGCGGAGCAGGCCATGTACGCCGCGGTCAGCAAGCCCCTGGCCGCAGCCTCCTCGCTCCCGGCCGGGCAGAAGTGGGCCGGCGGCCCGGTCCAGGGCCTGCGGATGGCGGTCCCCGACCGCTGGGTCACGGTGGCGCCGGCGGACCGCCCCGGCGCGCTGGACGCGGTCGGCCTCGGCCGGCTCAAGCCGTCCGTGCTGAACGCGGTCGTGCCGGGCTGGGCCAGCCCCGGCTCGGTGACGCTGGCCGACCCCGGCTCGTCCGGCGACCGGGCCGTCCTGTCGCTGAGCTGTGCGGCGGCGGGTCTTCCGGCGGGCACCAACGCGCTGACCGGCCTGAACACGCTGGCCGAGCAGGAGTTCGCGGCCATCAACTCCAGCAACGCCCAGCTCGGCCAGACCACGGTGGACGGCCACCCGGCGGTGCTCGTCTACAACCAGATGAGCGTGGGCACGGCCTCGGTCACCGCGCTGCAGTACGAGATCGCGGCACCCGCCGGGCGGACCTGCTACGTCACGCTGGTCACGGAGAAGCAGGTGCGCTTCGAGCGGGCCTTCTCCCGGTTCCGGCCCCGTATCCAGCTGCTGGGCGCTTGAACCGGCTGCTAGGCGCCTGAGCCGGCCCGGCTGACCGTGATCGCGGCCAGCTCCGTCGCGATCTGCTGCTTCGCGCCGGCGGCGGTGATGCCCAGGCGGGCCAGCGTATCCGCGGTGGCGTCGCCCTGTTCCAGCAGCCCCAGCAGGATGTGCTCCGTCCCGATATAGTTGTGGCCCATGTCCAGGGCCGCGCGCAGCGCTCCCTGCAGCGCCGCGGTGGCGGCGGGGCCCAGCGGCACCCGGCGGGCCGCTGCTGCTTCCTCGTCCTGCAGCGGCCTTCCGGCCCGGTCCACCCCGGGCTCGGCCACTCCGGGGGGCGCGAAGGCCGCCTCCAGTTGCTCCCGGGAAACACCCAGCGTGGCGATGGCCTTGACGGCCAGTCCCTCTGGCTCAGCCAGCAGGCCGAGCACCAGGTGATCGCTCCCGATCCCGGGCACTCCCGCCTCCCGCGCCCAGTCCTCCGCCGCGGTCAGCGCGCTGCGGGCCCGCAGGGTGAACCGGGAGTAGTCACCGAAAGTCACCGGGCCCACAGCCGGGCCCCGCGGGACGAAGCGCTGCTGGGCCGCCTGCTTGGTGACCCCCATGCTGGCGCCGATCTGGCTCCAGGACGCGCCCGAGCGCCGGGCCCGGTCCACGAAGTGACCGATCAGCGAGTCGGCCTGCTCAGTGAGCCCGGCCGACACGGTGACCGCGTCGGAGAGGTTGTCCAGCGGTGACCCGGCGGGGTGCTGGGCCTTGACGAAGGTGATCAGTGTGTCGAGGGGAACCGGAGAGGACGTCATGTGTCAATGCTAAGTTGACGCCGCCGCGATCGTCAACCTTGGATTGACGCTAGGGTCGGCGTGCCCGGCCTGGCGTGCCCGGCCTGGCGTGCCCAGCCTGGCGTGTCGTCCGGGCGCCGGCCCGGGTCCCGCCGGCCGGGCGGGCGGCCCGGGGCGGGTGCGGTCTTCGTTGCGGAAAGCGGGTGCGGTCTTCGTTGCGGAAAAAGGTGCCGCGCCGGGCGGACTCAGATGTCGGTGACCCGCAGGCCCGCGTGGGCCTTGTAGCGGCGGTTGATCGAGACCAGGTTGCAGGTCAGCGCCTCGACCTGGCCGCAGTTGCGCAGCCGCCCGGCGTACACCCCGCGGACCCCGGGGATACGCGCCGCCAGCGCCTGCACGAGGTCGGTAGCCTCGCGGTCCTCGCCCAGCACCATGACGTCGAGATCGACGGTCTCGATCTCGGGGTCCAGCAGCACGACCGCGGACACATGGTGGAACGCGCCCACCACGCGGCTGTCCGGGAGGACCTCGGCCGCCTGCTGTGCGGCGCTGCCCTCGGGGACCGGGAGGGGGTAGGCCCCGCGGTGGTCGAACCCCACCGGGTTGACGCAGTCGATCACGATCTTGCCCGCCAGGGGCCCGGCCAGGGAAGCGAGCAGGTCCCGGTGGCCTTGGTAGGGCACGGCCACGATGATGATGTCGGCCTGGCGCGCCGCGTCGGCATTCGCCATCCCGCGGATCCCGCCGCCCAGTTCCGCCGCGGCGGCCTGGGCGCGCTCCGCGCTTCGCGAGCCGATGAGCACCGGGTTGCCCGCAGCGCCTAGCCGGCTGGCCAGACCGCGGCCCTGATCGCCGGTGCCCCCCAGGACGCCCACAATCATCCGGGCGACATGTTTGTTCACAGTGGTAGATCCTTCTCCCGCGGCCATGTCCTGATCCTGCCAGACCCCGCAGCACCGTGACACGATGGGCCAATGGACGCGGGACAGGTGGCTGAGCTGCGGGCCTTGCTCGCCCCGAGCGGGTGGCTGGAGCGCACCGCCGTGTTCGCCCGGGTCCTGCGCCGGCCCCGGACCCCCGGCGGGCTGCTGGTGGTCGGGACGCCGGGGGACGAGCCGTGGCACCTCGCCGCCCACCTGGACGAGGAGAGCCGGCTGTCGGACGCGCCCGGGCTCTCCCCCACCCTGATCCGCTGGGCGCCGCCGGCGGACGCCCCACCGCACCTGCGGGTCGGCATGCGCCGGCTGGAGCGGGCTGAGCGCGGCGAGACGGTGCTGGTCGTGAGCGCCGGGCTGGCTCCCGCCCCGCTGCTCGAGCGGGTCAGTGACGCCCGCAAACGCGCCACGGTGCTCGCCCTCGACCAGGGTGACCCGGAGCTGGAGCAGCTGGCTCACGAAGCGCTGACGGTCATACCCGGGACGGCCCCGGTGTCGTTCGACGGCGCGCAGCATCTGGTCAGCTCGGTGGCCGGGGAGCCGGCCGGGCTGACCCGCCGCGGCCTCCGGCAGTGGCTCAGCCAGGTGCTCGACACCGTGAGTGGTCCCGCACCCGGCCGCCCCGGCGCCTGACTGCCCCGGCCCATTCTGAGCCCCGGTCACTCGCCCGGCCACTCGCCCCGCTGACCCGCCCCGGCCACTCCGGGAACGCCGTGCACAGCGCGTTTCTGCTCATCTCGATTTTCCCTATTGACATTATAGGGATCTGGCTTTCACCATGGGGTCATGGCTGCAACCCACTACTGGTCCCGCGCCGCCCTGTCCATCCGCGCAGGCACGTCCGGGCGGTGCGCCCGGCCTGCCGTCCTGCTCACCGCCGAGCAGGCGTAACCCGTCCGGACCAGCCGGCCGCCCGAGGGTCCAGCCGCCCCGGTGCGCGGCCGGCGGCACTCCAGCCGTCACGAGCGAGGTCTGTCTATGCCTGGAAACACACCCACCGGACTGCTCCCCACCGGCCTGGCCCGGGGCACCACCCCCGCCCGGGCGCGGAGCAGCACCGACGAAGCCGGGACGGAAGTGAGCACCGCACCCGGCCCGGGCGGCCCGCACGGCGTGGCCGCCGCGCCGCACTTGAGCGTGGTCCCCGCCGGCCTGGGCGCATCGGCCCCCGGCGCGCCCAGCACGCTGCGCGGGAAGCCAGCCGCGCGGCGCCGCAACCGGACCTGGTTCCGGATCATCAGCCCGCTGGTAGTCCTCGTCGGTTGGCAGCTGGTGAGCATGTCGGGGCTGATTTCCCCGCAGAAGCTTCCCCCGCCCAGCACCGTGTTCCACACCGCGGTCACGCTGATCACGACGAGCAACGCCGCGTACGGCACGCTGCAGGGCGCCATGCTGGTGTCGCTGGAGCGGGTGGCGATCGGCTTCGCGGTCGGCGGGGCGGCGGGCCTGGTGCTCGGCGTGATCGCCGGGCTGAGCAGGCTCGGCGAGAACTCGGTGGACCCGCTGATGCAGATGCTCCGGACGCTGCCGCTGTTCGGGCTGATCCCGGTGTTCATCGTCTGGTTCGGCATCGGCCAGCTGCCCAAGATCCTGCTGATCGCGCTGGGCGCCTCGATCCCCCTGTACCTGAACACGTTCTCCGGCATCCGGAACGTGGACGCCAAGCTCGCCGAGGCCGGCCAGTCGCTGGGGCTGCGCCGCGGCGAGACGATCCGGCACATCATCCTGCCGGGCGCGCTGCCGCAGATCCTCGTCGGCGTCCGGCAGAGCCTCGGCATCGCCTGGCTGGCCCTGGTGGTCGCGGAGCAGATCAACGCCAACGCCGGGCTCGGCTACATCATCAACCAGGGCCAGACCTTCCTGAACAACAGCGTGATCTTCGTGGCGCTGCTCGTGTACTGCGTCCTGGGCCTGCTCACCGACGCCCTGGTCCGGCTGCTGGAAAGGAGGTCGCTGGCATGGCGCCACGGTCTGCTGGATCACTGAGCGCGGGCGCGCCCCCGGCGGCCACCGCTCCCCCTCCCGCAGCCTGGGTCCGGGGGCTGACCCGGGAGTTCGCGGGCCGGCGCGTGCTGGACGAGCTGGACCTGGACATCGCCCCGGGCGAGTTCGTGGCGCTGATCGGCCGCAGCGGCAGCGGGAAGTCCACTCTGCTCCGCGCGCTGGCCGGCCTGGACCGCGGGGTCACCGGCGACCTGGGCGTGGCCGGAACCGCGGCGGTGGCCTTCCAGGAACCGCGGCTGCTGCCCTGGCGCCGGGTCTGGGCCAACGTGGGCCTCGGGTTGCGCGCCGGCGACGCCAAGGCCGTGGCCCTGGAGGCGCTGGAGGAGGTCGGCCTGGGTGCCCGGGCCAGCGCCTGGCCGCTGACCCTGTCCGGTGGCGAGGCTCAGCGGGCGGCCCTGGCCCGGGCGCTGGTCCGCGAGCCCAGCCTGCTTCTGCTGGACGAGCCGTTCAGCGCGCTGGACGCGCTCACCACGATCACCATGCACCGTCTGGTCCTCCGGCTGTGGGTGCATCACCAGCCCGCGGTGCTGCTGGTCACGCACGACGTGGATGAGGCCCTCTCCCTCGCGGACCGGGTGCTCGTGCTGGCCGGCGGCCAGATCGCGGTGAGCGAGCGCATCGAGGTTCCCCGCCCGCGAGAGCGCGACCACCCGGAACTCGCCGCCCTGAGAACCCGACTGCTGGTCGAGCTCGGCGTCGTCACGGAAGGATGATCATGATCAGCAAATTCTTCACCCGTATGCAGCCCCGCCCGGGCCCGGCGCGCCCTGTCTCAGTCGGCCCTGTCTCAGCCGGCCCTGTCTCAGCCGGCCCTGTCTCCGCGGTGCGGCGGCGCCGGGGACTCCCGGCCGCCGCGGCCGCGGCCCTTCTCGCCCTCATCGCCGCGGGCTGCTCCTCGTCCGGGACCAGCAGCACCTCGGCGTCGTCCTCGACCGCGAGCGCCAAGACCGCCAACGTGTCCAGCGTCGTCCTGCACGTCGGCGACCAGGCTGGGTCCGGCTCCCAGTCCCTGCTCACCGCGGCCGGCCTGCTCAGCAAGCTGCCGTTCAAGGTCGAATGGTCCGACTTCACCTCCGGGCCGCCGATGCTCCAGGCCATGGGCTCCGGCGCGGTCGATATCGGCAGCGTGGGCGACGCCCCGCCGGTGTTCGCGGCCGCTGGCGGGGAGAAGGTGGCCATCGTCGGCGCGGTCACGGCCGGCCCGGGCGCCTCCGCGATCGTCGTGCCGGCCAACTCGCCGATCCATTCGGTCGCGCAGCTCAAGGGCAAGAAGATCGCGGTCGCACAGGGCAGCTCCGCCGATTACCACCTGCTGACCGTGCTCAACAGGGCGAGGCTGTCGGTCCATGACGTCAGCCTGGACTACCTTCAGCCCGCGGATGGCCTGGCCGCGCTGACGTCCGGCCACGTGGACGCCTGGGACATCTGGTCGCCCTACATCGAGCAGGTCGTGGCCCAGTCCCACGCGCGGATCCTGGTCAACGGGGCCGGCTACGGCGCCCCGTACTCGTTCGCGGTGGCGTCCCGCGCCGCGCTGGCCGACCCGGCCAAGGCCGCCGCGGTCCGCGACTACCTCAAGCTGCTCAACCAGGCCTACGTGTGGGCCGGCTCGCACCAGTCGGTCTGGGCCTCGGTGTGGGCCAAGGCCACCGGGCTGCCGGCCAGCGTCATGCTCAAGGCGACCAGGGACGACGTGCGGACCCCGGTCCAGATCACCCCGGCGGTGGTCAGTGCCGAGCAGTCGGTGTCCAACGCGTTTACCACCGCCGGCCTCATCCCGGGCCACGTGGACTTCAAGAACTTCTCGGACTCCAGCTTCAACGACACGGTCGGAGGTGCTTCATGACGCTGACGTTCCACTGGTTCCTGCCCACCACCGGTGACGGCCGGTCGATCATGGGCCGGGGGCACAGCCTGCCCCCGGCCGGGGCACCGGGCAGCCCGGCCGGGCCGCCCGACGCGCCGCACATCCGGGGTGCGGCGTCGCAGGAGCGGCAGCCGGACATCGAGTACCTGGCCCAGGTGGCCCGCTCGGCCGAGCAGCTGGGCTTCGAGGCCGTCCTGACCCCGACCGGGACCTGGTGCGAGGACGCGTGGCTGGTCACCGCCGCGCTGACCCGGGAGACCAGCCGCCTTAAGTTCCTGGTCGCGTTCCGGCCCGGGCTGACCTCCCCCACCCTGGCCGCCCAGATGGCCGCCACCTACCAGCGGCTGTCCGGTGGCCGGCTGCTGCTCAACGTGGTGACCGGGGGCCAGGCCGACGAGCAGCGGCGGTTCGGTGACTACCTGTCGCACGACGAGCGGTACGCCCGGTCCCAGGAGTTCCTGGCCATCGTCCGGGGCGCGTGGACCGGCGAGCCGTTCGACTTCCGCGGCGAGCATTACCAGGTGGAAGGGGCCACCGTGCTGCGCCCGCCCGAGCCGGTACCGGGTGTCTACTTCGGCGGTTCCTCGCCCGCGGCCGGTATCGTGGCGGCCTCCTCTGCGGATGTCTACCTGACCTGGGGCGAGCCCCCCGCGCAGGTGGCGGAGAAGCTGACCTGGATCCGGGAGCTGGCCGCGGCCCAGGGCCGCACGCTGCGCTTCGGCATCCGCCTGCACGTGATCACCCGGGACACCGAGGCGGACGCGTGGGCCGAGGCCAGCCGGCTGCTCGACTTCCTGGACCCCGCGGAGATCACCACGGCCCAGCGGATCCTCGGGGCCAGCGAGTCGGTCGGCCAGGACCGGATGCGTGCCCTGCACGCCGCCTACCGCCACGGCGGCTCCGCCCAGGACCTGGAGATCTACCCGAACCTGTGGGCGGGCGTCGGGCTGGTCCGCGGCGGGGCCGGTACCGCCCTGGTGGGCAGCCACGAGAAGGTCGCCGACCTCATCGAGGAGTACGCCTCCCTCGGCATCAGCGAGTTCATCCTGTCCGGCTACCCGCACCTGGAGGAGGCCTACTGGTTCGGCGAGGGTGTCCTGCCCGAGATCCGCCGGCGTGAGTCGGCCGCGGGCAACTCGGGCCGGACGCGCCTGCGGGCCAGTGCCTAGGAGGCCCGCTCACATCCGGAAGGAACCGCACGCGAGCAGATGACCGTGATCGCCCTCAAGGAGGACTGTTGAGCTTCGTCGTACTGGCCGCCAACCCCAGGCCGCAATCCAGGACCCTGCAGATCGCGCGGCTGGCCGCGGAGGCGGTCAGCCGCGCCGCCGCGCTGCCCGGCGGCCATCAGGTCATCGACCTGTCCGGGCTGGCCAGGCGGCTGCTGCTGGACGAGCCGTCGCCCGCGGTCGAGGACGCGCTGGAGCAGGTCAGGCAGGCGGATCTGCTGCTCGTGGCCAGCCCCACCTACAAGGGCACCTACACCGGGCTGCTGAAGGTCTTCCTCGACCGCCTGGACTACCAGGCGCTGTCCCCGGTCATCGCCCTGCCGATGCTGGTCATGCGGGTACCGAACCACGCGCTCGCGGTCAACCTGCACCTGCGGCCGCTGCTGCTGGAGCTGGGCGCCTCCACCCCCGCACCCAGCCTGGCCTTCCTCGAACCGGACCTGGCCGAGCCCGGCCCGGTGCTGGATTCGTGGGCGGCCCGGGTAGCCGCGGCGCTCGGCCGCTGCGCCGCACTGGCCGCGCCCGACGGGCCAGCCCCCGAGTCCGCAACGACAACCGCCCCCGGCCGGTCCCCGGCCACGGTGCTGGCCACCTGAGCGGCACCGCCGCGCCGGACAACCCCGAAGGAGGCCGCGGCCATGAGCAGCCCTCAGCGGCAGCTGCATTTCAACGCGTTCCTGATGAGTTCCGGGCACCACGAGGCCGCGTGGCGGCTGCCGGAGAGCAACCCGTTCGCCAACACCGACCTCGGCCACTGGCGTGACCTGGCCCAGATCGCCGAGGGGGCGACGTTCGACTCGCTGTTCCTGGCCGACGGGCCCGCGGTGCGCGCCAACCCGGAGTTCCGCCCGGCCGGCGCGCTGGAACCGACCATCCTGCTCACCGCGCTGGCCGCGGCGACCAGCCACATCGGGCTCATCGCCACCGCGTCAACCACGTACAACGAGCCGTACAACCTGGCCCGGCGGTTCGCCTCCCTGGACCACGTCAGCGGCGGCCGGGCCGGTTGGAACATCGTGACCACGGCCGACACCGCGTCCGCACAGAACTTCGGCCTGGATGACCGGCCCGGCCATCGGGAGCGCTACGCCCGGGCCGCCGAGTTCGTGGACGTGTCCAGCCGGCTCTGGGACAGCTGGGAGGACGGCGCCGAACTGGGTGACAAGCCGGGCGGCATCTACGCCGACGTGACCCGGATCCACCAGGTGGACTATGAGGGCCGCTACGTCCGGGTCCGCGGCCCGCTCAACGTGCCCCGGTCCCCGCAGGGCCGCCCGCTCCTGGTCCAGGCCGGATCGTCACAGGACGGCCGGGATTTCGCGGCCCGCTACGCCGAGGCGATCTTCACTGCGCAGCAGACCCTGGCCGACGGCCAGGAGTTCTACGCGGACATGAAGCGGCGGGCCCGCGGGCTGGGCCGGGACCCCGGGCAGCTGAAGATCCTGCCCGGCATCGTGCCGGTGATCGGCTCGACCGAGGCGGAAGCGCACGCGCTCAGCGACGAGCTGGAAGAACTGATCATCCCGGCGTACGGGCTCGCCCAGCTGGCCAGGACGCTGGAGGTGCCCCCGGGCGTGCTGGACCTGGACCGCCCCTTGCCCGCCGAGGTGTTCGGCCGCCCGCTGGTCGAGGGGGCGCAGAGCCGCGCGCAGCTGATCACCGGCCTGGCCCGGCGGGAGAACCTCACCGTCCGCCAGCTGATCGGCCGCCTGGGTGGCGGTCGCGGGCACCGCACCTTCACCGGCACCCCGGAGCAGGTCGCTGACACCATCCAGGACTGGTTCGACCGGGGCGCCGCCGACGGCTTCAACGTGATGCCCGCCGCGCTGCCCTCCGGCCTCCGCGCCTTCGCCGACCACGTGATCCCGGTTTTCCGCCGGCGCGGGCTGTTCCGCACCGAGTACACCGGCCAGACCCTGCGGGAGCACTACGGGCTCCCCCGGCCGGGCAGCCAGTTCACCCCGACCCGGCCCCGCGGCGTGCCGGAACCAGTCGCCTGACCACGGGTCCGCGGGCCGCACCAGCCCGCGGACCACCGAATCCCCCGCTGCCTGGCCGTCACGGCAGCGGCCGCTAGCCGAAGGCAGGTCCTGTGACTCCTCCCCCACCCGCCGCCCTCCGCTCCCTGTCCGCCCCCGCTGTGCCCCCTCCCGCCGGGCCCGGCTCTTCTGCTCCCGGCTCTGCTGTGCCCGCCTACGCTGGCCCCGGGGCCCTGCCCATCGTCGACGCCGAGGTCTTCCGCCAGGCCCTGTCCCGGCATCCCGCGGGCGTGGCCATCGTGACCCTGCGCGGCCCGGCCGGCCTGACCGTGACGTCGTTCAGCTCGGCCAGCCTGGACCCGCCGCTGGTGTCCTTCTACATCGGCCACGGGTCCTCCAACTGGCCCGCGGTCCGCGCGGCAGAGCACTTCGCGGTGAACCTGATGGATTACGGCCAGGAGGCGGTGGCGGCCAGGTTCGCCCGTAAGGGGGCAGAGCGGTTCGGGACGGAGACCCAGTGGGACCCGGGACCCGGGGATCTCCCCCTGCTGTCCGGGGCGACCACGCACCTGATCTGCGCCACTCACGCTCTGCTGACCGTCGGCGATCACGAGCTCGTGGTGGGCCGGGTCGAGCACGCCATCCTCGGCTCCGGCGAGCCACCGCTGCTGCACCACCGGGGCCGGTTCACCCGCCCGGAGCCCGGGACCCCTGATGACCGCTAGCCCGCACAGCCTGCCCGGACCCGGCCTGGCCCCGGGACGCGGGCCGGTGATCGCGATCATCGGCGGGGGGGCCAGCGGCACGCTGGCCGCCATCCACCTGCTCCGGGCGGCCGCGGCCCGGCAGTACCCGCTGCGCATCGCGCTGATCGACCGGCTGGGCCGGCACGGGCTGGGTGAGGCCTACTCGACGTCCAACCCGGCGCATTTCCTGAACGCGCTCACGGCCCGGATGAGCGGCGTGGCCGGGGATCCGGACCACCTGCTCCGCTGGGCCTCCGCAGCCGGGCTCGGGGGCCTGGAGTTCCTGCCCAGGCAGGCGTTCGGCCGCTATCTCCAGGACACGCTGGCCGACGCGCAGCACCGGGCCGCGCCGCTGTCCCGGCTCAGCCCGGTCACCTCGGAGGTCCTGGCCATCCGGCCGGGGGCGGCAGGCCGGCCGATGCGCGTGCTGCTGGCCGACGGCGCCACGCTCGAGGCCGACCTCGCGATCCTGGCCACCGGCAACCGGCCGCCGTCGCCGCCCGTCCCGTTCCCGGACAGCCCCTGGTGCATCACGAATCCCTGGGCCCCCGGCGCGCTGGACGCGGTCCAGGACGGCCGTCCGGTCGTCATCCTGGGTACCGGGCTGACCATGCTGGACGTGGCCACGGCGGTGACCGGCGATCCGCGGACCACGGTCCACGCGGTGTCGCGCCACGGGATGCTCCCCCAGGTGCACCGCGGCAGCGGCGGCCCGGCCGACGCGATCTGGCTGCCGGCCCTCGCGGACACGGGCCCGGTCCGGCTGCCGGAGCTCGTCTGGCAGGTCCGGTCGGCTATGGCCAGCCGGCCCAACCACTGGCAGGACGTGGTCAACGCGGTACGGCCGCACGTGCCCAGCCTGTGGCGGCGGCTTTCCGACCGGGACAAGCGGCTTTTCGTGGGGCATGTGGCCCGCTACTGGGAGGTGCACCGGCACCGGATGCCGCCCTCGACCGCCCGGCGTCTCACTGAGCTGCGCTGTACCGGCCGGCTGTCCGTGCTGCGCGGCCGGGTCACCGGGATCACCGAGATCCCGGATCGCCCGCCGGACTCCGGCTCACTCACCACTGGTCCATTCACCACTGGTCCATTCACCACTGGTCCATTCACCACTGGTCCATTCACCGCGGGGCCGCCCACCACGGGCCCAGTGCCGACCGGGCAGCGGCCGGAGCGGCTGCGCATCCGGGTAGACCAGGACGGGTCCGTCACCGAACTGGCCGCGGGCTGGCTGATCAACGCGACCGGGCCGGGCTCCGACCTCACCCGGACGTCCGATCCGCTGCTGCGGGACCTGCTCGGCCAGGGGATGGCCCGTCCGGACCCGCTGCGGCTCGGCCTGGACGCCAGCCCCGGCGGCGCCCTGCTCGACGCCGCGGGCACACCCAGCGCCAGCCTGTTCACGCTCGGCCCGACGCTGCGCGGCGTCCACTACGAGACGACCGCGATCCCGGAGATCCGCGACCAGGCGGCGGACCTGGCCGCGCTGCTGACCGCGGCGCCCCACGCCCGCGAGCACCCGGGCAGTGCCGCCTAAATCGATCGGCGGCCGTCCCGATGGCCCCTTAGAGTGTCGGGATGACGATCCCGGCGGATGACGCAGTCCAGAACCAGGCCGAGCGGGCGCGGGTCTTCCGTGCCCTCCATGAGGGCCCCCGCCCGCTGCTGCTCCCGAATCCGTGGGATGTGGGATCGGCGCGGCTGCTCGCCTCGCTGGGCTTCGCCGCGCTGGCCACCACGAGCGGCGGGTTCGCGGCCACGCTGGGGCGCCTGGACGGGGCGGTGACCCGGGACGAAGCGCTCGGGCACGCGGCCGCCATCGCCGCGGCGACCACCCTGCCGGTCTCGGCCGACCTGGAGAACGCCTTCGCGGACGAGCCGGCCGGGGTGGCCGAGACCATCGGGCTCGCCGCCGCGGTGGGGCTGGCCGGCTGCTCAGTCGAGGACTTCACCCGGCGGCCCGACGAGCCCATCTACGACCTGGGGCTGGCCCGCGAGCGGGTGGCCGCGGCGGCGGCAGCGGCCAAGGCGGCCCCGGGGCCGCTGGTACTCACCGCCCGCGCCGAGAACTACCTGCACGGCCGGCCGGACCTGGCCGACACGATCCGCCGGCTGCAGGCCTACCAGGAAGCGGGCGCGGACGTGCTGTACGCGCCCGGGCTGACCAGCCTGGCCGACATCCGTGACGTGGTCAGCGCGGTGGACCGGCCGGTGAACGTGCTCACCCTGGCGGGCGCCCCCTCCGTGCCCGAGCTGGCCGCGGCGGGCGTGCGCCGCATCTCGGTGGGCTCGGCGTTCTCCAACGTCGCCCTGGGCGCGGTCGTGACCGCCGCCCGCGAGCTGCAGGAACAGGGCACATACGGCTTCCTGGACCAGGCCGCGGCCGGCCGCGCGGCCACTCCCTCAGCCTTCCGCCCCTGACCGGAGCGCGGGCCGGGCGGGTTAGCCGTCGAGGCTGAGGACCATGGTGGGGCGCTCAATGACGTGGTCCTCACGCAGCGGCCGGACCGCCGTGCCGATGGCGAAGAACTCCGTGGTGTGCGAACCCCACGTGTGGCTGTGCTGGCGCAACTGCACCCCGACGATGCCCTCGGCGTGCAGCTCCTCCGCTTCGGACTGCATGCGGGTCATGGCCAGCTCGCGCGCGTCATACAAGGCCTGGGTAAACTGCTCCAGTTCCACGTTCCGGCCGATGTTGCCGATCTTCCCGCCGATACGCTGGTGGGCGATGTGGTAGACGCACGAGCCCATCACCATGCCGAGCGGCGCGTAGCCGGCCCGGATCAGCGTCCAGAAGTCCTGGCCGGACAGGTCCGAGGTGAACGGCTGCCGCTTGTTGTTGCGCCAGTCCGTGACGCCCCCGCCACCTGCCCCCGGCTCGGCCTTGACCGCGGTGCCCACCGCGATGAACTCGGCGATGTCGTTGCCGAACTCCTTCATCTCCACGTCCAGCCGGACCCCGACGATGCCGTCCGCGCCGAGCGCGTCCGACTCGGCTTCCATCCGGGTCATGGCCAGCTCCCGGGCGTGATACATGGCCTGGGAGAGGACATCGAGTTCCTGGTTCTTGCCCCAGCGGCCGACCTGCAGGCCCACGTGGTAAATCGAGCTGCCCAGCACCAGGCCCAGCGGGCGGAACCCCGCCTCACGGACCAGCAGGAACTCGTTCACCGACAGGTCAGAGGTGAAGAGGCCACCTGGGCGTCCCGGGCGGAGCTCGGCCAGACGGCGCAGGGCGTCCTGCGGGACTCCCTCGACCCTCAGCTCGGTGCTCTGCTTATCGGTCAGCTCACTGCTCTGCTGGTCGGTCATCGCTTCCCCTCATACTGCTCATACTGCTCATACTGCCAGTCCAGCCGGATACTGCCCGTCACGGTCCCAGCCGTACCCGGGCCGCCTGGCGGCGCTGCGGGTCGAGCGACAGGATCGCCAGCGGTGGTGGTGGCTTGGCCACCGAGGCGAAGCGGACCACTGCGGTGCCCACGATCGTCGCCTCCACGATGTGATCTTTACCGTGCTCCTGGATCGGGCACTCGCGCTCGTGGACCCGCATGTCCATCCGCCGGACCACGACGCCTTCCCCGCCGAGCCGGCGCACGTCCTTCTCGAGCTGCTGGCGGGCGTCGTGGCGGGTGTCGTTCACCAGCTCGGTGTAGCCGACCACCTCGGCGTTGCCCGCGCCCCAGCGGGTCTGGCCCACGGTCAGCCAGTCATCATGCCGGGCCCCCACCGAGATGCCCAGCGCCAGCCCGGCCGGCACCCAGCCCGACGAGATCAGCTTGGCGAAGTCCTGCCCGGTCACGTCGGAGCTGAACGGTGTGGGCAGCGGCGGCGATCCCGCCGCACGGACCGCGGTGCCGATCGCCTTGAACTCCATCCCGCCCGCCGGGAACGAGCCAATGGTCAGGGCGACCCCGACAATGCCATGCCCGCCCAGCTCAGCGCACTCGGTGACCATCCGGCTGATGGCCAGGTGCCGCGCGTCGTACATGGCCTGGGTGAGCGGGCCGAAGGAGCCGTAGCCGCCCCGCCCGGACACCTGGGTCACACTGCGGTAGGCCTGCGCGTACGAGCCGAACCCCGACCACGCCCCCGGGCAGTTGTACCCGCCCGAGAAGCCGATGTTGTAGACAGCAGCCCCGAGCACCTGGCCGACGGGCTCGAAACCGACGGCCCGGATCGCCGCGAACTCATCGGCGCTGAGCGCTGATCCCCAGGTCCCGCTGCTGCGGATCTCCTTCATCCGGGCCTGGGCAGCCGTCGGAAGGTCGCCACCCGCGCGGTCATCCGCCACCGTGCGCCCCTTCCGGCATCGTCGCAGACCCCACGATACCTGCCGGGAGGGTGATCACCGTTGCCCGCTAACGGTCAATCCTCGTCGGCCTTGTCCCAGTCCTCGTTGCGCCGCCGGACCGTGTCCAGCGCGCGGGCCGCTTCTTCCTGGGTGGCGTACGGGCCCAGGCGTTCCTTGTTCGGGCAGCCCGGGCCGTGCTCCACGGTCCGGTGCGTCAGGCAGTACCACCAGCTCTGGTCTTCGTCCATGCGCACTAGACTTCCAGACCATGGCGACCTTGCTCCATCCCGGCCGGATTTCTCCGCAACGGCAGGTGCCGGCCAGCATCGCGCGGCCGGAGTACGTCGGCCGCAAGTACCCGCGGACCGGCGAGCCCGACGTCAAGGACGCCGAGACGATCCAGCGGATGCGCGTGGCCGGGCGGCTGGCCGCGCAGGCGCTCGACGAGGTGGGCCGGCATGTGGCGCCCGGGGTCACCACGGACGAGCTGGACCGGGTCGGGCACGAGTTCCTCGTCGATCACGGCGCCTACCCCAGCACCCTGGGCTACCGCGGCTATCCCAAGTCACTCTGCACCTCGCTGAACGAGGTCATCTGCCACGGCATCCCGGACGATACGGTCATCGCGGACGGCGACATCGTCAACGTGGACATCACCGCGTACCTCAACGGCGTGCACGGCGACACTAACGCGACCTTCCTGGCCGGAGAGGCGGACGAGGAGTCGCGGCTGCTGGTGGAGCGCACCCACGAGGCCATGATGCGGGGCATCCGGGCCGTCGCCCCGGGGCGCCCGCTGAACGCCGTCGGCCGGGTGATCGAGTCGTACGCCCGCCGGTTCGGCTACGGGGTGGTCCGTGACTTCACCGGCCATGGCATCGGCACCACGTTCCATTCCGGCCTGATCGTGCCGCACTTCGACGATCCCGCGGTCAATGTGCTGATGGAAGAGGGCATGACGTTCACGATCGAGCCCATGCTGACCCTCGGCATGATCGCCTACGACGTCTGGGACGACGGCTGGACCGCGGTCACCAAGGACCACAAGCGCACCGCGCAGTTCGAGCACACGCTGCTGGTCACCGGCACCGGCTACGAGATCCTGACCCTGCCTTAGCCAGCCCGGGTCCTGCCCGGCCGTTTACCCTGCCCAGTTCCATCTCAGGCGGTTTGCTGATCTTGTGCCGGTCATGAACGCCGAGTGGGCCGGCTGGGACCGCCGGGAATCGGGCCCGGCGGACGCCGAGGCTACGGTGCTGCTGCTGCCCGGGGGATGTGCACCGCGGCGCAATACCAGGAACCGATGGCTGAGCCGAGCCTGGCGGGTGTCCACCTGATCGCGGTGACGCTGCCCGGAAACGGCGGCACCCCGCGCCTGAGGACGTCAGCGTGGAGAACTACGCGCGGCTGGCGGCCAGATGTGCTGCTGACCCGGGCTGGCCGTGGTGGTGGGACACAGCATGGGCGCCAACGTCGCACTCGAGATGGCCGCCTCGGGCGCGTTCTGCGGACCGCTGGTGCTGCTGGCGCCCAGTTTCTCGCGCCGGGATGAGTCGACGTTCATCCGCGTTCTCGACCGGCTCGCCGCCGTGCTGGGGTATCTGCCGTTCGCCGCCATGCTGGCGATCATCGGTGCCGCGCTGAAGGGAAGCCCGCTGCCCCTGAGCGCCGGGATGAGCTCGCCACAGCCCTCCGCACGAACGATCCGCACGTGACGCGGCGGCCCATTCACAGTTACCTGCACTACCTGGACCGCCACCGGTCCGTCGCTCCTCGGCTAGGCCAGGCCGGCGTGCCAGCCTGGGTGGTCCACGGCGAACGGGGTGACGGCGGGATCACCGACCGGGAACGGCACATCCTCGAAGGGTGCTCCCAGATGAATCTGATCACCATCCCCGGCGCCAGCTACTTCACCCCCAACGAGGAACCTGCCCTGGTCGCCGGGCTCGTCATCCAGGCGCTCGGCCGGGCCCACCGGACGTCTCTCACCGGACAGGCGGGCTTAAGGGCAACGTCCGCCACCGCCAGCCGCGGCATTTGCCTGGGCCGCGTCAGATCACGCACCTCCCGCTGACCATGCTCGCTAGCCGGCGGGGCCTTAGCCAGCCGGGCCCGGGCCAGCCGGACGGCGCCGCCCGCGCAGGCGGCGGAGGGTGAGCACCGCGAACACGGCCAGTGCGGCCAGGAACCCGGCCGCGCCGGCCACCCCGAGACCGCCTAGCGTGGCGATCCGCGTCTCATCGCGGTGGGTGACCTGGATCGGCCCTGGTGCGGCCCCGCCGAAGTGCCGGCCCGCGGCCAGCCCGGCCATGGGCGTGTCCCGGGCGAGCCGGCCCGCGGCCCGCAGCGCCGCGGCCGCATCCACCTCCCCGAATCCAGTGCCGGGGCTGTACCCGGCCGCCCGGCTGCCGGGCCGCCGAGCTGACCATCGCCTGCTCCACCTCCGCCGGGGAGAGCCCCGGGTATGCCGACCGGACCAGGGCCGCGACCCCGGCCACGAAGGCCGACGCCGGGCTGGTCCCGCTGGCCTGCAGATAGGTTCCGGCCGGTCCGGCCCCGATGACGGCGACGCCGGGCGCGGACAGCACGACGGACGAGTTGCGGTCGGAGAACGGGGCCCGCGCGCCGGCGTCGTTCATCGCCGCCACGGACACGACGCCGGCGAACGACGCCGGATAGGAGTACGGCGTGTACGCGGGACCCTGGGCACCGCTGTTCCCGGCCGACGCCACCACCACGACCCCCCGGGACACCGCATAGGCCAGGGCCGCCTGCATGGCCCGGCTGGGCTCCACGGACCCCAGGGACATGTTGATGACCCCGGCGCCATGGCTGGCCGCGTACCGGATACCCCGGCCGATCGCATCGGCAAACCGGGGGTCGGTGTTGTACGGGCCGATGCCGGGTTCCTGGTCGTCGAGGATGACCCGGACGGAGAGCAGCCGGGCGGCGGGCGCGACGCCGATCATCCCGCCGGCCCGGCCTGGCCCGCTGCCGTGCCCGGCGATGAGCGAGGCGATGAACGTCCCGTGCAGGTGCGGCGGCTGATACCCGGCCGGGTCCGCGCCCAGGGTGTAGTCCGGCCCGCTGCGGACCGACCCGGACAGGTCGGCCGCACCCGGGTCTACTCCCGTGTCCAGGACGCCGACGATCACCCCGCGGCCCTCACTCACCCGCCAGGCGGCTGGGGCGTTGACGGCCTTGAGCTGCGCCTGCTCGGCCGCGCGGACCGGGGCCCCGGCTCCCGGGGCCGGACCGGGCCGCGACCCGCCGGCCGGGACCTCGGTACCCGGGTGGCCGCCCAGCCACGGCAGCACCGCCATGGCCAGGGCGGCCAGCGTGGCGTGCACCCGGACCGGCCGGCTCAGCACGACCACGACCGGCGGGCACAGTTGACCACGGCGGGCCGGTTCAGCAGGGTGAGGATCTCGCGGGCCAGCTGCCCGGACGCGCTGAACGCCGTGGCGTCGAACTCGCCGGTAGCCGCGGCCGGGCGCCCGTCCGCGTACCCGGCCACGGTGAGCAGCACGTAGGGACCGTCCTGCCGGGAGGTGGCCGTCTGGCGGGCCGCGGCGGTGAACCGCGCGCTGGCCGTCCCGGGCAGCGCCAGGGCGCGGAGCATCGCGGACGGCGGGCGGCCCGCCCGCAGGCCGCGGGTGAACGCGGCGGCCCGGGCCCGGTCGGGGAACGCCAGCACGCCCGTGGTGTAAATGACGCCGTCCAGCTCGTCGACGTAGCTGGCCCTGATCCCGGCCCGGCAGCCGTCCCGGCGGGCCAGGCGGGCCAGCCCGCTGTCCAGCGCGGCCGCGCAGCGGTAGTCGGGCGAGATGCCCACCCGGTGCGCCGTCTCGCGGTCGCGCAGCGTCGTGGTGTAACCGAGGCCGGCCGGGAAGATGCGGCCCGCGGGCCAGGATCGCCACCGGCCGGCCACCGCGGCCGCGACGGCCGCAGCCCGCTCCGCCCGGGTCGGCGGACGGGTCTGACCGGCCACGGCCGCGCGCCCCGCCAGCACCGCCATCACCAGGCAGCACACTCCGGCCAGCGCCGTGAGGGCCATCAGCAGCCCGGCGCGGCGTCCCCGTCCGCCGGCGGACGGCTGAGGGAGGTCGGGTGCCGGAGCAGGCGATGGAACTGGTATGAGCTCTGGGATCAGCGGGACAACGGGAACCGGAGTCCCGGAACCCGCGGAGTCCGCCAGGGCCAGCTCCGGGCCGGGCCCGGGCTCCGGGGCCGCGGGCGCCACGGAATCGGCTAGACCCGGCTCCGGGCTCGGCTCGGGCTCCACGACCACCGGCCCGGCGGAACCGGCAACGCCCAGCTCCGGGCTCGGCCCGGGCTCCACGACCGCGGGCCCGGCGGAATCCGGGTCTGACCTGGCCCCGGGGACGGCGGGAGGCCCGGACGTGGCTGCCTGAGGCGGGCCGGAGGCTGACGCTAAAGCCGGGGCCGGAGGCGACGGGGGGTCGTCAGGCCGCGCCCTCCCGGGACCCGGTTCGCTCACCGGCCAAGCGTACCTCCGGCTCTCGCTGCGGGAGCGCCGTCACGGGCCGCACCGGCCGGGCCGCCGGGGCCGCGGGCGCGCTGGCCAGCGGGGCCGCTCCAGTCGGCTCGAGCCGCTGGCCCGGCAGCCACTCCAGCCAGCGCGGGAAGAACCAGCTGCGCTCGCCCAGCAGGGCCAGCGCGGCTGGGACCAGGATGCCGCGCACGATTGTCGCGTCGATCAGGACTGCGGACGCCAGGCCGACGCCGATCATCTTCAGCTCGATGAGGGACAGCGTGGCGAAGATCGAGAAGACCGCGACCATGATGACCGCGGCGCTGGTCACCACGCCGGAACACGCGGACACCCCGCCGACCACGGCCTCCTCGTGAGTTCTGCCCCGGGCCCGCAGCTCGCGGATCCGGCTCAGGATGAACACGTGGTAGTCCATGCTCAGCCCGAACAGGAACACGAACATGAACAGCGGGACCCACGGGATGATCCCGCCGAACGAGGTGAAGCCCAGCGGTCCTTGCAGGTGCCCGTCCTGGAAGATCAGCGTGATCAGGCCGTACGCCGCGCCCACCGAGAGCAGATTCAGCCCGATCGAGATCAGCGGGATGGCCAGCGATCGGAACGCCACCATGAGCAGGAGCAGGGCCAGGCCCGCCACCACGGCGAACACGATCGGCGTGCGTGAGTGCAGCGCCGCCTCGAAGTCGTTGCCGCCGGCCGTGTTCCCGGTCACCGCGTAGCTGGCCCCGGGCACGGTCCCGACCGTGGCGGGCAGGATCTGGTTGCGCAGGTCGAGCAGGGCGTGGCGGGACACCGAGTCGGTGCCATCGCCGGCCAGCGGAACGGAGATCACCAGCCCGCGGCCCTGGCCGACCACCTGGGCCGTGACCGGCCGGTGGATGACCCCGTGGGCCGACGCCCGGGCCTGCAGCGACCCCACGGCGGCGCGCATGCGCGGCCCCGACACATCGCCGCCCATCACCACGACCTGCGCGGGGGCGGGCCGGCCAGGGAAGGCGCGCTGGATCTGATTGAGGGTCTGCACCACCGGGAGCTTGGCCGGCAGGTCGATGACCGGGGTGCCGGTGCGCATGCCAAGCGCGGGGGCAGCCAGCGCGAGCAGGGTCAGCGCGGCGGCCCCGCCCCACAGCAGCGGCCGGCGCACCACTGTGCGCACGAGCGCGGCCCACAGGCGAGACGGCCGGGCCTGGGTCCGGTGCCGGCCGAGGAAGGGGATCCGGCCGCGGTCGGCCCAGGGCCCGAGCAGCGACAACAGGGCGGGAAGGAGCGTCAGCGAGCCGATGACGGCCACGCCGACCACCATGATGGTCCCGACGGCGATCCCGGTAAACAGGTCGATCCCGGTTAGCAGCAGCCCGGCCAGCGAGACCATCACGGTCAGCCCGGAGATCAGGATGGCCCGGCCGGAGGTGTGCGCCGCCGTGGCCAGGGCGGCCGGGAAGGACGCGCCCGCCGCGCGTTCCTCGCGCTCTCGCCGCAGGTAGAACAGGGAGTAGTCGACGCCGACCGCCATGCCGATGATCAGCACCACCTCGGAGGTGCTGGACCCGATGGGCAGCCACCGGCTGGGTACCGCAAGCAGCGAGACCGCGACCATCACCGCGCTGCCGGCCAGCAGCACCGGGATGCCCGCCGCGATCAGCGCGCCGAACACCGCCAGCAGCAGGATCAGCGTGATCGGCACCGAGGTGAGCTCGGCCTTGTGAAAGTCCTTGCCCATCATCGCGTTCGCGGCCCGGTCGGTGCTCGCGTCCCCCGCCTCGGCCACAGTCAGGCCGGGGTGGGCAGCCTGGACCCGGGCTACTGCGGCCTGGACCCTGGCGACCGTGGCGTCCGCGCTGGCGTGCGGGCCCGCCACGCTGAACGTGACCAGCGCGGTCCGGCCGTCGGCCGAGATCAGGGACCGGCCGCCGGGACTGAGCGGGGACCGGACGTCCCGGGCCGTCCCGGGCAGCCGGCCGAGCGCCCGGACCACGTCGGCGACCGTGCCGCGCAATTGCGCGCTGTGCGCGTAGGTGTCTCCCGGTGAGCTGCCGCGGGCCTGGATGAGGACGGATTCCTGGGGCGGGCTGACCACGTTGAGCTGGTGCAGCATCTGCTCAGCCTGGCCGGCCTGGCCCGGGTCGTACTGCGGCTGGCTCTGCGTGCCCAGCAGCTGCCCGGCGAGCAGCGCGGTCCCGGCCAGCACCAGCCACCCCACGATCACCGCGATCCGGTGCCGCGCGCTCCAGCAGGCGATCCGCTCGACCATCGGGGCCCGGGGGCGGCGCGGCGCCGGCGGCAGGGGCCCCGGGTGATCCAGTTCCGGCAGCGGCGTCCGCCCAGCGGGCAGGGCAGCGTTGAGCGTGTCGCGCATCGGGCCTCGCGGGGATCAGTCGGGGCTGAGCCGCGCGGCAGGCTTAACTGACGCGGGCGTCATGGATCTCGTTCAGCATGCCAGACTTTTATGACACTGACGTCAGCGTCCAGTGATTATGCGGAACGTCACAGCAAACGTTCAGGAAGCCACCAGGCCAGAATCCGCCGGGGCCCTCCCGCCGGCATGTCCCGCGCGCGGTGCGCCAGAACCGGGCAAATGACCCGCCCGAGGGCACGGCGCACGGGAAAGTCGTTGCGGACCATCACCAAGGTGACTGGTAGTGCGGTGGCAGAGAGGCCGCGGTGGTACCTGGGGCTCAGATGCGGGGGAGACTGCGGGTGGACCGGATAGGTGTGGGCTGCACAGGCGGGCCTGATAGGCGGCCCAGGACATGATCAGCCGCGGGGACCTGGGCACGCCGTTCATCTACAACGCCACGAGCAGAATTCCCAGTGGCTCAGCCCGCAGGTCCCGCTGCGCAACCGGGAGCGCGGGGGCGGCGGCCCGATCCGGGTGGCGTCGCTGGAAGGCTACGGCGCCCCGGTGATCGACATCGGCCACTGGCTGATGGAGTCCGACCTGATCTCGGTGGTCGGCGTGCTGCGCAACTTCATCCCCGAGCGGCTGGTCGCCGAGACCGGGCTGATGGACCGGGTCAACATCGACGACGCGGACATCTTCATCGGCGAGTTCGCCAGCGGGGCGCTGTGCTCCGTGCAGAGCAGCTTCGTCACTGTCGGCAACTACCCGGGCATCGAGGTCCGGGTGTACGGCAGCGAGGGCGCCGCGATCGCGCGCCTGGTCGAGGAGTTCGGCATCTGCGAGACGCTCAAGACCGCCCAGCCCGACGACGTGGAGTTCCGGGAGATCGAGGTGCCGGCCGGGTACTATCCGCCGGGCGGCAGTCCGCGCGAATCGTGGCGGACCCTGTACTACGCCAACCTGACCGCGAACTTCGCCAGCGAGGTGCTCGGCGAGATCCCCGGCAATGAGGGCAGCTTCACGGACGGGCTGTGGGTCCAGGAGGTGATCAACGCGGTGGAGATGTCGCATCACGAACGGCGCTGGGTCAGCCTGCCGCTGGACGCGGAGCCGCTGGACGGAGAGCAGGGCAGCTGATGACACCGGACGGACGGGTGCGCTGGGGGATCATCGGCACGGCCAACATCGCGCGGGCCTCGTTCCTGCCCGGGCTCCGGCAGGCCGGCGACGTGGCGGCCGCGGTGGCCGGCTGGGACGCGGAGCGGGCCGGGAAGTGGGCCCGGGACCACGGCGTGGAGCGGGCGGTACACGGTTACCAGGCGCTGATCGAGGACCCGGAGATCGACGCGCTGTACCTCCCGCTGCCCAACGCCCTGCACGCCGAGTGGACCATCCGCGCGCTGCGCGCCGGGAAGCCGGTGCTGTGCGAGAAACCGCTGTGCGGCACCCCCGCTGACACCGAGCGGGTGCTGGAGGTAGCGCGGCAGACCGGCACACTGCTCTGGGAGGCGTTCGTCTTCCCGTTCCACGCCCAGATGCAGCGGATCAGGGATCTGGTCGCCGGCGGCGCGATCGGCGAGCTGATCGAGATCAGGTCCTGTTTCCACTTCGCGCTGAGCAACCCGGCCAACATCCGGTACTCGCCGGACCTGCAGGGCGGAGCGCTCAACGACGTCGGGTGCTACCCGGTCCGGCTGGCCCAGGAGTTCTTCGGCGCGGAGCACGAGACCGCGTGGGCCCAGGCCACCTGGGGCGGGCAGGGGGTGGACGTGGACACCTGGGGGGTGCTCGGCTACCCGGGCGGCAAGCGGCTGCAGCTGTCCTGCGGGATGGCCGGCCAGCTCGACACGTTCTCCACGCTGGACGGCACCGGCGGGCAGATCAGGATCACTAACCCGTTCCATCCCGGTCCGGCCGACCTATTCCAGGTGATCGCGGGCCGGTCGGAGCCCCGCAGCGCCGCCGCCGCCCCGCGCGACCTGTCCTTCGCCCCGGCCATCCGGCACATCGGGGCGGTGCTCCGTGGTGAGGAGACACCCCGGGCCCAGGCGGTGGACACGTCGCTGCCCACCGCCCGGGCCCTGGCCGACCTGGCGGCCTCACTGCCCGGGCGGCCGGACACCGCCCGCGAGCCGGCCCAGCCGGGCTAGCCGGTCCCGGATCCCGGGCCGCCCCGCCGCTCCCGGATCCGGGCCGACCCCGCCGGTCCCGCGTCCCGGCGGGCTAACCGGCGGCCGCCGCGGCCAGGGTCTTCCCCGGGGCGCGCAGCGCGGCCGCCGCGGTCAGCACGCTGCCCAGCACCGCGACGACCAGGCACACCAACGCGAGCGCGGCCAGCGGGGTCCACGGAACCACCATCCGCACCGCCGGGGCCACGCCGCCCAGCCCGCGGCGGACCGCCGCGAGCGTGACCGCAGTGACCACCGTGGCGAGGCCGGTGCCCAGCGCCGCGACGATGGCCGCCTCGGTGCCGGCCAGCCGGAGCACCTGTCCCCGCGTCGCGCCGACCAGCCGCAGCGCGGCCAGCTCGGCGCGCCTCCCCGCGGTGGCGATGACCAGCGTGTTGGCGATGGCGATCACGGTGTAGGCCAGGGCCAGGCCGAGCACCGCGATCAGCGCCCGGGTGGTCGCCCGGCTGGACTGTGCCTCGGCGGCGGCGACCAGCCCGCGGGTGGCCGTGACCCGGCCACCGCCCGCCCGGGCTGCGGCGCGCACCCCGGCCAGCCCGGCCCCCGGCGTCATCCGCAGGTAGACGGCGGTGGCCAGCGGCGCCGCCAGGTGCGCGGTGCGGAGCCCCCAGGGCAGCAGCACGGCCTGCTCCAGGTCGATCCGGCGGGCCAGCACGGCCACCACGCGCAGCCGCACGCGCGCGGAGTCCGTCAGCCACACCGTGGCGATCTGGCCGAGCCGCCACGTCCCGGCGGGGACGGCCACGGTCCCGGACCCGGTCAGGGCGGCCAGGCTGCCCGCGGCCAGCGGGTACCGCAGGAGGCGCGCGGAGGACGGGCCGTCCAGGTAGAGCCCGTCCCATTGCTCCGGGTCACCAGCGGCCTTCACGTAGACCGGCGCGGCCGTGACCGCGGCCGCGGCGGCCACCCCCGGCGCCGAGCGGACCGCGGCCACGGTCGCGCTGGCGAGCCCCGCCGGGCCGGACGGCCGGATCATGACCGGGGCCGCGATCCGGGCTCCGGCCGCGGCCTGCTGCGCGTGGGTGAGGGTGGCCGTCCCGGCCAGCATCGCGCCGGCGATGCCGATCGTGAGCAGGACCGGCGCGGCGATCGCGGCCGTGCGCCGGCCGCTGGCGGCGGCGCTGCGGGCGGCCAGCGGCCCGGCCGGGCCGTACCGCGCCGCCAGCGGCCACCCGGCCAGCCGGAGCAGCGGCGGGGCCACGGCGGGGGTCAGCAGCGCGCCGCCCAGGACCAGCAGCAGCGCGGCCGGGAGCAGCAGCGCGGCGGCGTCCGCGGAATGGACAGCGACGAGCGCGGCCAGCACCGGGACCGACCCGGCCAGGGCGGCCAGCGCGGCCGCCCACCGCAGCAGCGGCATGGCCCGGCGCCCTCCGGCCGCCTCGCGCAGCGCCTCGGCCGGGCGCACCCGGCCCGCCCGGCGGGCGGCCAGCCCGGCACCGGCCAGCGCGACCGCGATCCCGGCCCCGAACGCCGCCGCCACCGGCCACCAGATGAAGCGCGCGGTGAAGCCGAGCGGCAGGTAGCCCGCCTGGACCAGCCACCGGTCCGCCCGGCTGGCTAGCAGGACCGCCGCGGCGCACCCCGCCAGGGCTGCGGGCACCGCTACCACCAGCGCCTCCCCCCGCACCAGCCTGCGGACCTGGCGGGGGGTCGCGCCCGCGCTGCGCAGCAGCCCGAATTCCCGGCGGCGGATGCTCACCGAGTAGCCGAACGTGCCCGCCACCACGAACACGGACACGAACCCGGCCACCCCGCTGGCCGTCCCGAGCAGGGCGACCGCCTGCTGGATCAGGACGGGATCCGGGCCCGGCTGGGCGGCGGCCCGGCTGTTCCCGGTCAGCACCCGGACGGGCGCGCCGCGCACGGCGGCGCGGACCCGGGCGGTCAGCCGCGCTGCCGGGTAGCCGGGCCGCACGGTCAGCGCGATCGCGTCGATCCGGCCGCCGGCCAGCCGCTTGGCCACCGCGCTGGCGGCGTAGAAGGCGGGTGCCGCCGGACTGCGCAGCACGCCGCTGACGGTGAACGCGCGCGGCCCGAGAGAGGTCGCCACGACTACCCGGTCCCCCGTGGTGAGCCGGGTAGGTGCGGAGACCACCAGCTGCCCGGGCTGGTGCGGCGGGCCGCCGGACACCCAGGAGTAGGCGTGCAGCGCCGCCGCCGGCCACGGGTGGACGCTGCGGCCCGGTGCCCCGGGCGCGGCCGCGTAGCCGGCGTAGTCGGCTACGGTCCGCGCCCCCAGCGCGGACAGCGGCCGGGCCAGGGCAGGCGGCACCGCGCGCGCCCCGGCTGTGCGGAGGGTCTGCGGGCCCTGGCCGGCTTCCCCGGAGGGGATGGCGACCGTGTTGTCCCCCGCGACGACCACGCTGGCCCGGGCGAACCAGGTCACCCGGGCGGGCGCGCCGATCGTGGCGGCCAGGGTGAGAGCCATGGCGGCCAGCAGCGCCACGCCCAGGGCGAGGGCCAGGAAGCTGCCCGCCAGGCTGGCCGCCCGGACCCGGGCGGTGTGCCAGGCCAGCGCGATCATGGCCGCGCCGCCTGGATCTCCAGGTCAGTAAGGCGCTGGGCGATCTCGCGCGGCGCCGGATGGTGCAGCTCGCCATGGACCTGACCGTCGGCGATGAAGATCACCCGGTCGGCGCAGGACGCCGCCACCGGATCGTGCGTGACCATGATGACGGTCCGCCCGCCGGTGTCCACCAGCCCGCGCAGCAGGCCCAGCACCTGCTGGCCGGTGCCCGCGTCCAGCGCACCGGTCGGCTCGTCGGCGAAGATTACCTCCGGGCCGGTGATCAGCGCCCGGGCGATGGCCACCCGCTGCTGCTGGCCGCCGGACAGCTCCGACGGGCGGGCGCCGGCCCGGCCGGCCAGGCCCACCACGCCCAGGGCGTCGCGGATCTCCTGCCGCCGGCAGCGCCGCCCGGCCAGCCGGGCGGGCAGGGCCACGTTCAGCTCCACGGACAGCGACGGGACAAGGTTGAACGACTGGAAGACGAACCCGGCCCGGTCCCGCCGCAACCGGGTGACCTGAGCTTCGCGCAGCGGGCCCAGGTCCTGCCCAGCCAGGATGACCTGGCCCGAAGTGGGCCGGTCCAGCCCGGCCGCGCACTGCAGCAGCGTGGTCTTGCCCGATCCGGACGCACCCATCACCGCAGTGAAGGAGCCGCGTGGGAAGACGGCGTTGACGCCCCGCAGCGCGGTGACGGTGCTGCGGCCCATGCGGTACACCTTGCTCACGCCGTGCAGTGCGGCGGCGGGGCCGGGGTCCGGCTCCGGCCGGGCCGCCCGAGCCGGACCCGCCGCCGGAGCGGGAGGGGCAGAGTTCATCGCACGGGACATGATCCGTCCTCTCGGGTGATCGGCGGGATGGGGCCCAGGGAAGCCGGCGCCACGGCACCGGCGGATGCTCCGCCGCCCGCCCGGGCTCCTCCGTCCGCCCGCGCTCCGCCCGGCAGCCAGCCCAGCCAGCGCGGCAGGTACCAGCTGCGCTCACCGAGCATGGCCAGGGAGGCGGGCAGCAGGATGCCGCGCACCACGGTGGCGTCGATCAGCACCGCCGCGGCCAGTCCCACGCCGAGCGTCTTGGTATCGACGATGGGCAGCGTGGCCAGGACCGAGAACACGGCCACCATGATGAGAGCCGCGCTCGTCACCACGCCGGCACTGCTCGAGATGCCGCCCACAACCGCGTCCCTGGTACTGGCCCCGCGCCCATGCAGCTCCCGGATCCGGCTCAGGATGAACACGTGATAGTCCATGCTGAGCCCGAACAGGAGCACGAACATGAACAGCGGGATCCACGGGATGATCCCGCCGAAGGACGTGTAGCCGAGAAGCCCCTCCAGCCGGCCATCCTGGAAGATCAGCGTGATCAGCCCGTACGCCGCGCCCACCGAGAGCAGGTTCAGCGCGATCGAGATCAGCGGGATGGCGACCGAGCGGAATGCCCCCAGGAGCAGCAGGAACGCGAGCACGACCACGAAGGCGAACACCACCACGGTGCGGGAATGCAGCGCCGTCATGTCGTCGTGGTTGCCTGCCGTGTTCCCCGTCACGGCATAACTGATCCCGCTCACCCTGCCCAGCGTGCCCGGCAGGACCCGGTTGCGGAGGGTCAGCAGGGCCTGGTCCGACACGGAACTGGTGCCGTTTCCGGCCAGCGGGACGTTGACGATCAGGGCCCGGCCGCCCGCTACGGGGGTGGCGGTGATCGGCTCGCGGATCGGGCCGTCCGGGCCATCCGCGGATGCCCGGCCTTTCAGCGCGATGATCGCGTCCTGCATCGCCGGGCCGGTGAGATGCCTGCCGGTCACGACCACCTCCGCGGGGGACGGGGTCTGCGGGAACGCGGCGGAGATCCTGTCCATCGTCTTGAGGACCGGGGAACTAGCCGGCAGGTCCACCGCCGGGCTGCCGAGCCGCATGCCGGCGGCCGGCGCGGCCAGGGCCAGCAGCGCGATCGCGGCCGCGCTGCCCCACACGACGGGATGCCGTGCTACCCGGCGCACCAGGGCGGCCCACGCCCGCGACGGGCGCGCCGCGGTCCGCCTGCGGCCGAGGAACGGGACCCGGCCCCGGTCCGCCCTCACTCCCAGCCAGGACAGCAGCGCGGGCACCACGGTCAGTGAGCCGAGCACGGCCACGCCGACCACGGCGATCGTGCCGAACGCGACGCCGGTGAACACGTCGTAGCCGGTAAGGAACAACCCGGCCAGCGCGATCATGACCGTCAGACCCGACACCACGATCGCGCGCCCGGAGGTGCCCGCGGCGATCCGAAGGGCCTCGGCGGTGGAATGCCCCGCGGTGCGCTCCTCCCGCTCGCGGCGCAGGTAGAACAGCGAGTAATCGACTCCTACCGCCATCCCGATGATCAGCACCACCTCGGAGGTGCTCGACCCGACCGGCACCCACCGGCTCAAGATCGTCAGCAGGGACAGCGCGGTGACAACCGATGTGAGCGCCAGCAGCAGCGGGATGCCCGCCGCGACGAGGGCGCCGAACACCAGCAGCAGCAGGACGAGCGTGATGGGCACCGAGGTCGCCTCGGCGCTCCGGAAGCCCCGGGCCAGCACTGAGTTGATGGCCTGCCCGTAGCTCGCGTCACCCGCCTCCTGGATCCGCAGCCCGGGATGACGAGCCTGGATGCCGGCCACCGCGCGCTGGGCAGCCGCGACGGCCTGGTCCTCGTTGCGGGCATTTCCGGGGACGTGGAAGGTGACCAGAGCACTGCGGCCATCCCCGGCCACGAGCCCAGCGTGGCCGGGACCGAGGGGTGAGCGGATGTCCCGGGCGGAGTGCGGGAGGGCGGACAGCGCGGCGGCCACCTGCCGGACGGCCTGGCGCATCTGCGGGTCCGCCCCGGGCCGGCCGGTCCCCCGGCTCTGGATCAGCACGTTCTCCTGCGGCGGGGTGACCACTCCGAGTCGCTGCAGGGTCTGCTGGGCCTGGCCTGACTGGCCGGCGTCGTAGGCTGGCACGTTCGTGGCGGGCAGCAGGTGCCCGGCCAGGAATACCGCCGCGACCAGGAAAAGCCAGCCGAAGACGGCGGTCTTGCGGTGCCGGGTGCTCCAGCCCGCGACCCGCTCGACGACCGGGGCCCGGGGCCGGCGGGGTTGCTCGCGGTGCGATCCGGTTTCCGGCAATACTGAACTAGACAGCTGGCGCATCAAAAGGCCTTCTCTCGAGGATGGTGCGTGAGTCTGTGAGCCCCCGCTTGCGAGCTGATCCCTCGTGGGCGGGGGCGCTGCGTTACCCGGCCGGTCTTACCTGGCTGGTGTTACCTGGCGGTCTTAGCGGGCCGCGTGCAGCGGGCCCAGCGGGCCCGGGCGGGTGAGCACCTCCTTCGCCGGGGCGAGCGGGTCGGCGGGCGCGCGCAGCAGGGCGCCCGCGATGCGGGCATGAGCGCGGGCCGTGAGCACCAGCACGTAGTTGAACAGCAGGAACGCGACCAGGAACACGGCCGCGGCCAGCAGCGCCCTGGGCAGCGTGTCCACGTACAGACCCCAGCCGCCGGGACCGTTCGCGCCGTGCGGGAAATAGCCCAGCGCCACGCCGTGCACCGGCGCGCCGTTGACGTAGCCCATCCCGGCGTTGCCGCGGGGCGCCCAGTACCAGGCGGGCAGGGTCACCCCGGCGAGCAGCGTCAGCCAGACGCTGAGCACGGTCAGGTCCAGGGCCAGCAACGGCGGCCAGAGCCCGATGAGATAAGCCAGGTCACGCCAGGTGGACCGGTCCCCCCAGCGGGTCCTGACCTGCGCCATGATGCCCGGCCGGGTCACCGGGCGGTAACCGCCCCGGACCGGCCCGGCCAGCACCTGCCGCAACCGGGCGCGCTCGGCGCTGGCGCAGCCGCGCAGCACTCCGGACGCCGCGACCAGCAGCGGGATCCCGGCCAGCGTGATCATGAAGACGGTGGCGGTCACCGTCGCGGTGAAGGCAATCGCGAACAGCAGCCAGCCTGCAACGAAGACGTACGTGGCCAGGAAGGCGGCGGCGCGCCAGGGGCTGCCGGACACGGCCAGCCGCAGCGGGTCACGGTAGAGCCTGAGCCGGGGCCGGGCCGCCCGGCCGGCCTGGCCCCCGTGCGGGCCGGGCGGGCCGCCGTCGTGAGTGCTCATCCCACGTCCCGCATCAGCTGCTCGACCGCCTGGACGTGCTCAGCCAGCTTGGCCAGCTCGGTCCGCAGCTCCTGCTGGTTGGCCACGGCCTCCTCGGCCAGCTTGCGGTACTCGGCCATCGCCACCGCGTCGGCGCGGTGTGCCTGCAGCCGGAAGTAGGCCCAGACGATGATGGCGGCCGCCGCGCAGATGCAGAACGGGATGCCCAGTCCGATGAGGATCCCTGCTTCCGCGCTGCTGGTCAGCGCGGCCACATGCATCGCGGTCATCTCAGGTGTCCTTCCGGGTCGGTCTCTTGGGTGTCCACATCGTCCCCTTCCGCGCCGCTGCCATCACGCAGGGCCGAGAAGATCGTTTCCGCGTTGAGGTGCAGGTCGAACGGGGCCAGCTCGAAGTACTTCATGGCCTTGCCGTCCTCCGACAGCTCGAGCTGCCCGGCCACCAGGCCCGCCTTCTCCAGCTTGTCCAGGTGCATGTACAGCAGCGGCCGGGACATGCCGAGCCGCCGGGCCAGCTCGCTGACGTGCACCCGGCCGTCCCGCAGCTCGGCGACGATCCGCATCCGGTGCGGGTTCGCCACCGCGCTGAGCACGGTAAGCAGCTCGTCACTGGTGAGTGTCACTCCCTGGTCCCCGTTCTTTCACCTGTCAGGAAAAACTTACATGTGAAAGACAGCCGGGTCAACTGGCCTTTCTCGCGGGTCCCGGATTGGGTGGCGGGGCGATGGATGAGACGGCGCCCACCAGATCGGGCCGGGGCCGCCGGATCGGGCGGCGGGTGCCCGGTCCGTGGCCGGGTCAGCGAAGATGGGGCCCATGGGAGAACTGATCCTGCTCCGGCATGGCCAGACCGAGTGGAGCAAGTCCGGGCGGCACACCGGGCGGACGGACATTCCGCTGACGCCGGAGGGCGAGACGGCCGCCAAGTCGCTGGTCCCGGCGCTGGCTGGCCTGCCCATCCGGGCCGTGTTCAGCAGCCCGGCCCAGCGTGCGGTGCGGACCGCAGAGCTGGCCGGGCTGAACGCCACGCCCGACCCGGATCTGCGGGAGTGGGACTACGGCGGCTATGAGGGCATGACCACGCCGCAGATCAGGGAGCAGCGTCCCGGCTGGTATCTATGGCGGGACGGGGTGATCCCCGGTGACGCCGGTCACCCTGGGGAAGCGGTGGAGCAGGTCGGGGCGCGCGCCGACGCGGTGCTGGCCCGGGTCCGGCCGCTGGTGGCCGACGGGGACGTGGTGCTCGTGTCCCATGCGCACTTCCTGCGGATCCTGGCCGCCCGGTGGCTCGGGCTGCCGCCGGCCGACGGCCGCCTGCTGCGGCTGGACACGGGGACGCTGTCCACCCTGGGCAGCGAGCACGGCCAGGCGGTCGTGCTGATGTGGAACGCGCCGCCGGTCCCGGCGCGCTGAGCCGTCGGGTGCCCGTGGCCAGGCGGGCCCGTGGTCCGGCCGCCCGGGACCAGGCCGCCTGTGGCCAGGGCCGGCCGTGTGCACGCCAGCCCTTCCCCACCGTCACTGCGGCTGAGTTACTTCCTCCATCCAGCTCAGGTAAGCCGCGGATCCCGCCACGATCGGCGTCGCGACGATCTCGGGCTCGTCGTAGCTGTGCCGCCGGGCCAGGAAGTCCGCGAGCTCCTGGTAGCGCGCGGCCGGCAGCTTCAGCAGCAGCATCCACTCCTCGGCCCGCTCGAGATCGCCTTCCCACCAGTAGCTGCTCAGCACCGGCCCGGTCACCTGGGCGCAGGCCGCCAGCCGGGCCTGCACCGCGTCGCGGCCCAGCTCGACAGCCTCGGCCCGGGAGTCAGTGGTCGTCTGCACTTGCAGGTACCGCGCGGCGGGCCCCTCCGCAGGCGCACCGCCGGTGTCCGCCTCGGCCGTGCCGCCATGATCCGCCATGTCAATCGATGCTACGCCGAGGCGGCGGCGCGCGGCAGTAACCTGCGGCTGGGGCCCGCGCGGCTGGCATCACGGCGAAGGGCCTGGTCACCTCAGCCGCGGCCCGTCAGCCTGATCCCGGCGGCCTGACCTCGTCAGGCGTCACCGGACGGGGCCGCCGCGGCCCCGCGGCCGCCCAGGAAGGATTCCACGAAATCAGGGCGGCCGGACAGCTCGGCCGGGGTTCCCTTCATCCGCACCTCACCGCCGCCGAGCACGTAGGAGCGCTCGGAGATGGCCAGCACCGCCTTGGCCCGCTGCTCGACGATGAGCACCGCCGCCCCGCTCTCGGCCAGCTGGCGGACGTGCTCGGTGAGCAGCGCGGTGGCGACCATCGGGGCGAGGTTAGCGGTCGGCTCGTCGAGCAGGAACAGGCCCGGGTCGAGCATGAGCACCCGGCCCATGGCCAGCATCTTGCGCTCGCCGCCGCTGAGCTTCCCGGCGCTGCGGCCGAGCATGCCGCCCAGCCGGGGGAAGATGGCCAGCACCCGCTCGACGCGCTCCGCCACCTGCGGCCGGGGCAGCAGGTAGCCGCCCATCTCGAGGTTCTCCTTGACGCTGAGCGGGCTGAACACGTCGTCCACCTGGGGCACGTAGCCGACGGCCGCCCGGGCGATGTCCTCCGGTGCTGAATTGGTGAGGTCGCGGTCACCCACCTTCACCATGCCGGACGACACCCGCACGACGCCGGCCAGGCTCTTGAGCAGTGTGCTCTTACCCGACCCGTTGGGGCCGACCAGGGAGACCACCTCACCCGGGTCCACGCTCAGCGTGATGTCCCGGATCACCGGGTCGCCGCCGTAGCCGGCGGTCACTTTCTCAGCCCGCAGCGGGAGGCCGTTCAGGGCTAGCTCAGCCGACAAGGTAGGCCTCCACGACCTCGCTGCGCCCCCGCAGCTGCTCCATCGTTCCCTCGGCCAGTACCGCGCCCTCGGCCATCACCACGACCGGATCGCAGAACTCGTCCATGATGGCCAGTTCGTGCTCCACCATGAGGATCGTCATCCCCTCCTCGCAGAGCGCCACCAGCTCGTTCCCGATGCGCCGGGCCAGGTTGGGGTGCACGCCGGCCATCGGCTCATCGAGGAGCAGCGTGGCCGGCTCGGCCATCAGCGCCCGCATGATCTCGACCAGCCTGCGCTGGCCGCCGCTCAGATCGCCGGCGTAGTGGTTGGCGAACTGCTCCAGGCCGAAGCGCTGCAGGATGGCTTCCGCCCGGGCGATCGCCGCCGTCTCATCAGCCTGCCAGTACCGCTTCCCGAGCAGGGATCCCCGGAAGGTGTCCCCCCGGTTGCCGGGGACCGCGGATAGCAGGTTTTCCATCACGGTCAGCCGCTTGAACTCGCTGGCCAGCTGGAAGGTCCGGACCAGCCCCAGCCGGGCCCGCCGGAAGGCCGGCACCCCGGTGATGTCGCGGCCCTCGTACACGATGGTGCCGGACGTCACCGGCAGGGTCCCGGCCAGCATGGCCAGCAACGTGGACTTCCCGGCCCCGTTCGGCCCGATCAGCCCGGTCAGGGTGCCCTTCCGGACCTGGAACGACACCCCGTCCACCGCCCGCACCCCGCCGAACTCGCGGACCACGCCGACCGTTTCGAGCATCACGTCAGTGGAACCTGCCCGGGGCGCCGGCCCGGCCGGGCCGCCATCCTGGACTGTCAGCCCGGCCGGGCCGCCGGCCTGGTTCCGGGGCGGGGGCATGGCCGGCCGGCCGTTCTGGGCCCGGGGCGAGGCTGCCAGCCCGGGCAGGCGGATCACGCGCTTGCGCTCCGGGAGGATGCCCTGCGGCCGCAGCCACAGGAAGATCACGATGAGCAGGCCGATCGCGACCCACTGCAGCGAGGGGATCAGGTTCGGCGGCAGGTTGTTCGACGTGGGGATGAAGCGGGTGATCTCCTCGAACCCCACCGGGACCAGGATGGCCCCGAGGATCGCCCCGCGGTGGTTGCCGGCGCCCCCGATGATCACCGCCGCGAACAGCACCACGGTCTCCGCGTAGCCCCACGCGGCCGGGGACCAGGTCGTGATGTAGGTGACCAGGATGCCGCCGCTCAGCCCGGCGATGGCGCCCCCGGTCACCAGCATCGCGGTGCGCAGCGAGAGCAGGTTCTTGCCGAGGGAGTCCGCCACCACGTCGTTGTCACGCATGGCGCGCAGGCTGCGGCCATACGGAGAGCCTGTGATCCGGCGGACGAGCAGGTAGACCCCCACGGCCAGGACGACGGCCGCCGCGGTGAACACCCACTGGTAGCCGGCCGACTGCACGCTGAACACGTTGATCCCGCGCAGCGGCGTGGGGATGAGCGACAGGCCCGCGTCGCCGTTAAGCAGCGGCCGGTAGTTGGTGACGAGCAGGTTCAGCAGGACCGCGGTCACCAGGAGCCCGACCGCGGCGAAGTCACCGCGCAGCCTGCGGCCCACCAGGAACGTGAACGGCACCGCGATCAGGCCGCCGACCACCGCCGCGCCGATCCACGGCAGCGGGAACGGCAGGTTCCACCCGCCGATGTAGGACTGGAACCCGCCGTTGGCGGAGGAGCGCGGCAGGGCCAGGATCGCCGCGGCGTACCCGCCCGCGGCCTGGAAGATGATGAAGCCGAAGTTGGTGACGCCCGCCACCCCGAACTGCTGGCTGAGGCCCAGGCAGGCCATGGCGTCCACGGCCGCGTAGACCAGCAGGTTGATGAGATAGAAGGCGTTCATCCGGCTCCCAGCCTGACCCTCATACGGCTCCCCGCCTGACTCATGTCCGCGCGCCGAGAAGCCCGGTCGGGCGCACCCCGAGCACGATGAGCAGCGCCACGAATGCGACAACGTATTTGTAGTCGGCCGTGATGTAGGCCGCGCTGATCTCGGTGGCCAGCCCGATGATCACGGCGCCGAGCATGGCCCCGTAGGCCTGGCCGGGCCCGCCCAGGAAGACGGCGGCCAGGATCAGGACCAGGAACAGGTCGGTCGCGGTGGCGTCGAAGCTGCCCGAGTCCATCGCGAACACCACGCCGGCCAGCCCGCACAGCGCGCCGGTCAGCGCCCAGGTGATGGTGATGACCCGGTCGGTCCGGATGCCGCAGTTACGCGCCAGCGACTTGTTGGCCGCCGTGGCCCGCATGGCCTTGCCCAGCCGGCTGTAGCGCAGCAGCCCGTGGACGCCGATCATGACCACCAGGCTCAGCGCGATGACGACGATCTGGACCACGCTGAGGATCAGGCCGCCCGCGTGCAGCGTCGGGCCCTGGTTCATCGTGTAGGAAACCGCGGTCCCGCCCGCCACGGCCTGGACGCCGAACTCGATGATGAGGGTGATCCCGAGCGACACGATCACCATCGTGATGGGCGATGTGCCGCGCCGCTGGAACGGCGTGTACACGCCGGAGTTGAGTACCACCGAGCCGAGCGAGCACACGATCACGGCCACCACCAGGCCGATCCAGACCGACAGGCCGGCCTGGTTCACCACGTAGGCCACGAACGCCCCGGCGATCATGATGGCGCCGAACGCCAGGTTGAGCACATCGGTAACGCCGAACTGGAGGGTGAAGCCGACCGACGCGATGGCCAGCACCGAGGCGGTGACCAGCCCGAAGCCGATCGCGGAAAGCAAGATGGTCACGAGCCACCCGTCCCTGCGGCGTTCCCATATCCCCGGCCGCCCAGGCTCCCCCGGGGGGTGGTGAGAGCCTGGGCGGCGGGGCGCATGGTTCCTGCGATCATCCGGCCAGCGCCCTCAGCTGGGCGGCGGTCAGGTTGCCGGTCACCTTCACCTGGCCAGAGGGGGTGTAGGTGTCGACCTGGAAGATGCCGGTCGAGTCGTGGTGGCTGTCGAAGTTCGTCGGACCGCCCGGTCCTTCATACCGGATCGCCTTCCCGGCCTTGAGCGACGTGACGCACTGGGCGAACGAGTAGCAGACCGTCGCGCCGGCCACCCCGTTACCGATCTTGACGATGTCCGGGCCGTAGACGCTCGGCGAGGTGCTCTTCGACATGATCATGGCCAGCGCGGCCAGGTTGATCCCGTCGTAGAGATGAACACCGCCCGGGGCGCTCAGGTAGGTGGTGAAGTTACCGGTGGCCCCCGGCACCTTGCCCTGCTGGGACAGCAGCGCCTTGGAGAAGGCCTGGTAAGCAGGCCCGCTGGACTCCACGACCAGGTTGTCAGCGTGGAAGCCGGACACGAAGGCCGAGGCGCCGACCGCGGCCGCCGAGGACTTGAAGAACGCCGGGGAGATGGCCGCGGACGTGCCGATCACCGGGATCATCTTGCCGCCGTTGAGCTGCTTGATCTCAGAGAAGAGGGTGGGATCCGCGGCCCCCAGGGCCTCGGTCATGATCGCGTCGGGGTGGGAATGGACGATCGCCTCGGCCTCACTGCGGAACGTGGTGGCCTTGAGATCCAGCGTCTGGTTGGTCGCCAGGGTGATGCCGGCCTTCTTCAGCGCGCTGACCGCGGGCTGGATGAAGGTCTGCGAGCCGATGTCGTTGCCGAACGCCAGGGCGACCCGCTTGTAGTGCAACTGCTGGGCGATGGCGACCATGGCGTAGGACTCCTCCAGGTCGGGAGGGACCAGCCGGTAGAAGTACGGATAGCTGACGTTGCTGAATTCGGACTGCCCGGTCATGCAGAACATGGCCATCTTGTGCGCGTTGATGACCGGCGCGACCGAGGCGGCCTCGTCCGATGTGCAGCCGATGACCAGGGCCAGGCTGGGCGTGGATGCGAACATCTGGTTGACCGCCGGGACCGCGTCCGCCGGGTCACCGCGGGTGTCCACGCTCTTGCAGGTCAGCGTGTGACCGAGCACCCCGCCGGCCTTGTTGATGGCCGTAGTTGCGCCGTAGCAGGACGCCAGGTATGTCGGGCCCAGGGCGGCGTCCACGCCGCTGAACGGCGCGACGTCGGCCACGGTGAGCTTGCCGCCGGACGCGCCGCCGGAGCTGCCGCCGGATGAGCTGCCGCCGCTGGAACTGCTGCCGCAGGCAGCCAGGCCGACGGCCAGGGAGCCGGCGGCCAGTATGGCTCCGGCGCGCATCGGCCGTCCGTGCCGGGCACCCGCAGCCGTGAGGCTGCCGTTCCCGGTGGCTGCGGCCACGCGCCTGAGGGTCGTGAACTTCATTGTCCCCCTCCGTACCTGGGTGGAGTGACGTTTGGTCAGAAGCCGGTCTTGAGCGGGGCGCCGGGGCGCCAGCGCCAGTCCTGCGGCGCGTCTTCCTCGGCGACCACCCGGTTGCGGATGGTGCCGAGTCCTTCGACGGAGATCTCGATGACATCCCCCGGATGCATCCAGACCGGCGGCGTCCGGGCAAAGCCGACGCCGCCCGGCGTGCCGGTGGCGATGACGTCGCCGGGCATCAGCCGGGTGAACGAGGAGAAGAACTCGACGGCGCTGGGCACGTCGACGAGCATCAGCGACGTCCGGGCCGACTGCATGACCTGCCCGTTCAGCGTGGAGCTGATGGCCAGGTCGGAGACGTCCAGCTCGTCGGTGGTCACCACTTCGGGGCCGAGGGGCATGCTGCCCTCGAAGTTCTTGCCGGCCGTCCACTGGCTGGCGGCGCGCTGCCAGTCGCGGGCGGACGCGTCGTTGAGGGCCACGTAGCCCGCGATGGCATCCAGGGCCTTGTCGGCGGTGATGTACCGGCCCCCGGCGCCGATCACGATGCCGAGTTCGGCCTCGTAGTCGAACCGTTCGGTCAGGGCCGGCTTGACCAGGTCGGCGTAGGGGCCCAGGACGCTGTCCGCGCCCCGCACGAACGCGTCGGGCCAGGTGGGAACCTCACGGCCGCCCTCCAGGGCGTGCTCGCTGTAGTTCAGCCCGAGGCAGAGGATGCGGGGCGGGGCCGGCACGGCCGGGCCGAAGTCCGCGTCGGCCACCTCACGCCCGTCCGCGTCGGTGAGCGCCCGGATCACGTCCATGGCCGGGAGGCCCGCCTCCAAGACGTGGTGCAGCGAGGCGAACCGCGGATCACCCGTGGCCTCAGCGACGTTGACGTAGCCGGAACGGCCCCGGACATGCAAGCGCAGCCCCTCCGGGGTGGCAATGGTGGCGAGCCTCACGTGCCGGTTCTCCTTCGCAGACGATGGCTGGGGCGGTCATCGGGCCAGGCCCTCGGGCCGCTCTCATTGGTTGCAAATGCTAGATTGGTTGTATACATTCGGATTGGTTGGAGCATAGGTCGCGTTTCGCAAACAGGTCAATAGGGTTAAGTAGAAATTAACGCCCGGCAGGGGTCACATTCTGGTATCGATTGGTAGCATTGGTTGACTAGGTCGGCCGGGCCTCCCGCGACAGCACGGCGCGGCCGCGCAGCCGAGGGCAGGCGGCCCGGGCGGCAGGGTGGAGAGAACGACGGGGATGCAGAACGCAGCAGAGGCCAGGACCTCGATGCCAGCCGACCTGAGGTACCGGCTGGCCGAGCTGATCCTGGAGGAGTCGGCCCAGGCCGGCCTGGGGCCGGGTTCCCGGCTGCCCACCGAGCGCAAGCTCGCGGCGGACATGGGCGCGACCCGCACGTCGATCCGGCACGCGCTGGCCGTGCTTGAGGCGCAGGGGCACATCTCCCGCGAGGTCGGGCGGGGCACCTTCCTGCGGCACGACCCGGCGCAGCGGGCGCCGGCCGGCAATGGCGGCCCCGGGCTGGCCGTAGCCACCCCGGACGGCATCGCCGGGCTGGCCGAGGACGGGCGGTTCCCGGCTGCGGAGCAGGCCGGTGCGGGCGGGCACGCCGCGCGTCCGGGCGCGCGGGGCGCGGGCCCGCGCGGGCCCGGCCCGGGTGCGTACGGCGCCGCCCAGCTCGCGGGCCAGGCCGGGGAGGCGCCCACCAGCTTCGCGCCGGCCGACGTCATGACCATCCGGCGGCTGCTGGAGCCGCTCGCGATGCCGCTGGTCGTGGCCTGGGCGACGGCCAGTGATTTCCGGGAGATGGACCGCTGCCTGGCCGGCGGGGACCGGGCGGCCGGCTACGACGAGTTCGAGAACTGGGATCTGGCGCTGCACCGCACGATCATGGCGGCCAGCCACAGCCCCCTGCTCGGGCAGCTGTATGCGGTGATCGAGACCGCCCGGCACGGCCACTCCTGGGGCGACCTCAAGCGGCGCAGCGCGTCACGGGAGCGCCGCGAAAGGTACCAGGCTGATCACTCCGGACTCGTCGCCGCGCTGCGGGCCCGGGACAGCGACCGCGCCACCGAGGCCATGCGCACGCACCTCTCCCGCGTCAATAACGATCTTTTCGGCGAGACCGCGTAGCTCCGGTCCTGGGACCGCCCGGCCCGGGACCCTCCGGCGCCGGGGCGGGCACCCGGGGCCGGCCGGGCCAAGGGGCTCGGTGCGGCGGGCTCAGTACCCGCCGCCGCCTCCGTAGCCGCCGCTCGACTTGGACGCGGACGGGGTGGGTGAGCTGGAGGACATCACCATGCCCGGCGAGACGGCACCGATCGAAGTCACCCGGAGCGCATGCCAGATGCCGCCGAGCCCATTGCCCTTGACCTGGCCCGGCGCACTGTCGCCGGCGTAGGTGTACAGCGGGTGCCCCTTGTAGGTGGCCTGCAGCACGCCGTTGCCCCGGGTGATTGTGCCGAACTTGCCGACCAGCCGCGCGCCCATCGCCACCGCGGGCTTCCCGGTGACGGGGGGCCAGGCCGTCGCACAGGAGCCCGTGCAGGCCGAGGTCATGTGGGTGTCCTTGGCGTCCCAGTACAGGGTGAAGCCCTTGGCGTCGGCCAGCACCGGCCCGATGCTCGTCTTGATCTTCTCCAGCGCCGCCGTGCCGGACGAGCTCATCCCGGAACCGCCCATCGAGCTGGACTTGGTGGGCATGGACGAGGGGGACATGGCCGAGGCGGACCTGGTGCCGCTGGCGGTGCTGGGTGAGGTGCTGCTGCCGCACGCGGCCAGCAGCAGGGCAGGAATGGCGAGGACCGCCGGCGCCCATCTGCGGTAACGCATCGTGTCTCTCCGCTCATGAGGAGGGGGCGGACATTTAACCCGAGCCCGTCCTATCGCGCGCCCTCGTTCCCCCGGAAACGGCCGGCCGATGCGGTAATAAAGTCGTAATCCGAAATTGGCTCGGCCGTCCGGCCCCGGCGCAGCGCGCCACCTGGGCCGCAGCGCGCCCGCGGGCGGACCCCTGACGCGTCTGGCTAGTAGACGAATGCGCCTACGCAGCGTTGCGCGCCGGCGCGAGCGGGTTCCCTGCTGAAGGACGCGTCGGCGGCCGACGTGATCGCGGCGATCCGGGCGGTGCACTCCGGCGACGCGGTGATTGGGCCGTCCACGACGCGACGGATGCTGGATCATCTGGCCGCTGCCGAACCGCGCGCGACCGACGACGGGGCCGTCGCGGTGCTCACCGGGCGCGAGCGCGAGGTGCTGGTGGAGATCGCGCAGGGTGATGCCAATCGGAGATCGCGCGGCGTCTGTACCTGTCCGAGGCCACGGTGAAGACGCACGTCGGGCGCATCCTGGCCAAGCTCGGCCTGCGGGACCGGGTGCACGGTGATCTTCGCGTACGACCACGGTATCGTCCGGCCCGGTAGGAAGTCATCCCGTTGGTGGACGCCGACGACACCGGGCTCCGACGCGTGCGACCGGGGCGGTGCCGCACGCTGGGGACATGATTACCGCAACCGCACCCGTCCGCACGATCCGCACCGACGCCGGCGTCAGCCGGCGGGCGGCCTACGCGGCGTTCGGCTGGGTGCTGGCCTTCCTGGCCTGGCACGTCGTCTGGGCCGTCACGGGCCTCCCATTCCCGCATCATCACTACCACGGTGCCGCACGGATTCTCATGAACGGGATCACCGCGATCATGGTCGTGATGTGGGCCGTCGGGATCCCGCTGCCGCTGGCGCTCGCGCAGCCCTGGGGGCGCCGGGTCCCCCGGTGGATGCTGCTGTGGGCGGCCTGGACCGGGTGCGCGCTGCTCGGCGCACGCGGGATCGCGGGTGTCGGCGATGACGTGGCGCGCGCGATCGGGTTCTCCCGGGGGCTCAGCGGGATGACGACCGCGCAGGTGTTGGGCACCGCGCATCCGTCGGCCTGGATGTCGTTCGCGGGTACGGCGACCGATGTGCTCTTCGCCGCCGGCGGCCTGATGTTCGGCCTCGCCGCCCTGCGGTACCAGCGCGCCTTCCCGCGTCGCCGGAGCGCGGACACCCCGCACGCTGAGCCCGCCAGTTCCCCGAAGTGCCGCACGTCACATGACCTGGCGCCCGGCCGCGTGCACGAGTCATACCGGGTGAGCGGTACGGGAGGAACTCGTCATGGAGATCTTGATCGCGGGTGGCGGTTACGTCGGGATGCACACGGCGCGGCGGCTGGAGCGGCTGCTGTGGCGGGGCGAGGCCACGGTGACCGTGGTGGACCCGCGCGGGTCCATGACCTATCAGCCGTTCCTGGCCGAGGCGGCCGCCGGCTCGGTCGAGCCGCGGCACGTGATCGCGCCGCTGCCGCGGGTGCTGACCGGGACGATCGTCAGCCTTGATCACCCGCCGTCTGGCCGTGTTCGCGCCGGCGCGCGGCCCGGAGCGGGTGCTGCGCCATCAGGGCGGCCCCTTCATTCAGTGGCCTCCTAGACCGCGATGCGTGAGGCCAGCCAGGCCAGCGAGAGCGGATAGCGGTAGTCGATGCTCATGTGCGTGCCCTCGAATAGCTCGAAGTGGATCATCTCGTCCGGCACCCCGGCGTCCCCCAGCGCCGCACGGAACGCCTGCGCGCCCACATCGAGGAACCACTCGTCGTGGGTCCCGGCGTCGATCCAGATGCCGCGCAGCCCGCGGAGCTCCTCCGCGTAGCGCGGCACCATCCGGACCGGGTCCCAGTCCAGCCAGCGCTGCCACACGTCCGGCCGGAGCCTGCCGGTCCGCGGCTCGAACGGCAGCTCCACCCGGCCGTCCGGGGTCGCGGAGAAGCAGGCCGACACGCCCAGCAGCATCAGCAGGTCATGATCGGCCTCCTTGGTGAAGGAGACCCGGGACCGGAAGTCGTCCCACCACCGCCAGATATCCCCGTCGTAGTCGCGGAGATGGCGCGCGGACTTGCCGAACTCGGGGATGTAGCTGAGCTCGTAGAGCGAGTCCCCGGCGTGCGTGGCCAGCGCCCCGAAGAGGTCGGGCCGCAGCATCGGGGTGATCATCGCGCCGAACCCCCCGCTGGACTTGCCGGTGATCGCCCGGTGCGCCGCCGCTGGTGCCGTCCGGTAGTGCGCGTCCACCCAGGGCACCACCTCCTCGCACAGGTAGGAGTGGTACCGGCCGGTGCCCGGGGAGTCCACGAACTGGCTGCCGCCGTACCCGGTCCAGGCGTCCACGTAGACCACCAGGGCCGCGGGGGCCTGCCCGGACGCGAAGACCGCGTCGGCCGTCTCGGGGAACGGCTGCCGGTACGGCGCGCGGTTCCGCCACATGGCCAGGTGCCCGGTGTAGCCCTGGATCACGTACACGGCCGGGTACCGCCGGGCCGGGTCGTCGTCGTAGCCGGGCGGGACGTAGACCCACAGCGGTCGCTCGTACGGATCACCCAGCGGGTTGCCGCGCAGCAGCTCGCTGGTGATCACGTGCTCGTCGATCCGGCCGGCCAGCTCGGCGGACCAGGGCAGCATCAGGGCCTCCTCCAATGTCGGCAACGGTGCCGCACCTACGGTAGAGCAAGCCGCTCTACGGTAGGGGAATGAGCCCTGGTCAGGCGGAACGAGCGCAGGCGGAACGAGACCCGGTCGAGCGCCACTTCGGCGAGGTGGTCGCCACGCTGGACGGCCATCTCCCCCATGGCCCGGGGGCGCGTCCCGCCGGGCCGGGCCCCATCCGGGCCGGTTCCGCCCTGGCCGGCCAGCGCTGCCTGGATCTCTTCGACGCGCAGCTGGCCAGCCGCCACCTGGATCTGGCCGCGCGCTGGCTGCGGGCCCAGGGTGCCGGGTACTACACGATCGGGTCATCCGGGCACGAGGGCAACGCCGGCGTCGCCGCCGCGCTGCGGCTCACCGACCCCGCCCTGCTGCACTACCGCTCCGGTGCCTTCTACCTGGCCCGCTGCCAGCAGGCCACGCCTCCCCGGGACGGGATCCGGGATGTCCTGCTCGGGCTGGCCGCGGCGACGGACGAGCCCATCGCGGGCGGGCGCCACAAGGTGTTCGGCCACCAGCAGCTGCACGCCATCCCGCAGACGTCGACCATCGCCTCGCACCTGCCCCGCGCCCTCGGCCTGGCCTTCGCCCTGGACCGGGCGGCCCGGCTCGGCCGGCCCGCGGAATGGCCCGCGGATGCCATCGTGGCGGCCAGCCTCGGCGATGCGTCCCTGAACCACTCCACCGCGGCCGGGGCGGTGAACGCCGCCGCCTACTGTGCCTTCCAGCATCTGCCGCTGCCGCTGCTCCTGGTGATCGAGGACAACGGGATCGGCATCAGCGTGCGGACGCCGCCCGGCTGGGTCCGGGCCGCGGCCGGGTCCGTGCCGGGCTTCGGCTATTTCCACGCTGACGGGTCTGATCTGGCCGCGGTGTACGACGCGGCCCTGGCCGCCTCGGCCTGGGTCCGGGAGCGCCGCTCCCCCGCGTTCCTGCACCTGGCTGTGGTTCGGTTCGGCGGGCATGCGGGCTCGGACGTGGAAAGCAGCTACCGCGGGACGGCCGCGGCCGCCGCGGACCTGGCCGCCGACCCGCTGATCGGCACGGCCCGGCTGCTGGTGACCGCGGGCATCCTGACCCCGGCCGGGGTGTCCGCACGCTATGAGGAATCGCGGGCCCGGGTCCTCGGCCTCGCCGCCGAGGTGGCCGGGAGCCCGCGCCTGGCCACCGCCAGCCAGGTGATGGCACCCCTGGCGCCGCATCATCCCGAGCGGGTCTGGGCCCGGGCCTGCCTGGCCGCCGAGCCGGCGCGCCGGGACGAGGCGTTCGACGGGCGGCGGCCCGAAGAGGCCGGCGGGCTCACGCTGGCGCAGTCCATCAACGCGGCGCTGGCCGACGCCCTGGCCGCGCGGCCGGGCATGCTGGTCTTCGGCGAGGATGTGGCCCGCAAGGGCGGCGTGTACGGCGTCACCCGCGGTCTGGCGCAGCGCTTCGGGGCCGCGCGGGTGTTCGACACCCTGCTCGACGAGCAGTCCATCCTCGGCCTGGCGCTGGGAGCGGGCCTGGCCGGGCTGCTCCCGGTCCCGGAGATCCAGTACCTGGCCTACCTGCACAACGCCGCCGATCAGATACGCGGTGAGGCTGCGACCCTGTCCTTTTTCTCCCAGGCCCAGTACCGCAATCCGCTGGTGCTGCGGATCGCCTCGCTCGCCTATCAGGAAGGATTCGGCGGCCATTTTCACAACGACAACGCACTGGCCAGCCTCCGGGATATCCCCGGCCTGATCGTCGCCTGCCCGGCCCGCCCCGACGACGCCGCCGCCATGCTCCGGACCTGTCTTGCGGCGGCGGAGGCGGACGGTCGCGTCTGCGTCTTCCTCGAGCCGATCGCTCTCTACCACGTCAGGGACCTGCACCAGGCCGGCGACGGGGGCTGGCTGGCCCGGTACGATCCGCCGGGCCTGTGGCCGGCCGGGTACGTCCCGGTCGGCAGCGCCCGCTGCTACGGCAACGGGCGCGACCTCACCATCATCACGTTCGGCAACGGGCTGCGGATGAGCCTGCGGGCCGCAGCCCGGCTGACCGCCGACGGGATCGGCTGCCGGGTGCTGGACCTGCGCTGGATCGCGCCGCTGCCGGAAGAGGACATCCTGCGCGAGGCCTCGGCCACCGGGCGCGTCCTGGTGGCCGACGAGACCAGGCGCACCGGCGGGGTATCCGAGGCCATCATCACCTCACTGGTCGACGCCGGATTCACCGGGAAGATCACCCGCGTTAACAGCGAGGACAGCTTCATCCCGCTCGGTGACGCCGCCCAGGCCGTACTGCTGTCCGAGGCGTCCATCGAATCCGGGGCACGCTCGCTGTTGCCCCAATAATCCAGGCTGCCCCTGTCTATGCTGCTCCCGTGGGGATTCCGGGAATACCCAGGGGACTTCTGGCTATCCGGCCCTGGCCCACGGCGATCCTGGGCCCCCGGCCGGAGCTTGCTGACGTGCCCCGGCTGGCCGGCCGGCTCCTGAGCCTCGCCGTCACGGCGGCGCGGGTCCAGGATGCTCCGGTCCAGCGGGCCCTGGCCACCCACCTCGGCCCGCAAGCCGCGGGATGGCCGGTGGTCACCGCGTCGTGGCCCGCGTTCGACCAGGTCAACGTCCAGGTCGCCGTGGACGCGTGGCTCGCGGGCCCCGGCCGCCGGCACGAGCTGCTCGGCCTGACCGCTGTCCGCCCCGGCCCGGTCGACCTGGCCGACCTCACCGCCGGGGATAGCCTGCGCTCGCCGGCCCGGGTTCCGGGGATCGGCAGCGTCACCACCGCCGCCCGGCCGACCGGGCCGGGCGGGATCACCCGCGCGTGCGTGACCTGTGGTCTCTACCTGGTGGAGCAGGCGGGCCAGCGTTCGGCCGTGCTGCTGCGCGGCCCGCGGGACGACGGCCCGCGCGAGCCCGTCAGCGTGCAGATCACCGCGGCGGATCACGCCGCGGCCGGGGAGATCCTGGACCAGATCCGCGCCCTGGCCACGACGCACAACGTGTACCGCGGGCGGATGATCTCGTTCGGCGTGGACGACCGCGGGCCGGCCAGCGGGAGCGTGCTCGGATTCCTGGACCGCCCGCGGCTCGGCCGGCCCACGGTGATCCTGCCGCCGGATCTGCTGGACGGCATCGAGCGCCACGTCCTCGGTGTCGCCCGGCACTCCGATCAGCTCAGCGCGAGCGGCCAGAGTCTCAGGCGGGGTGTGCTGCTGCACGGGCCGCCTGGGACCGGCAAGACGCACACCGTCCGCTACCTGATCGGCCAGCTGCCGAACGTCACGGTGATCATGATCTCGGGCGCCGCACTGCGGTTCATCAGCGAGGCGTGTGCGATCGCCCGCGCCCTGCAGCCCTCGGTGGTCGTGGTGGAGGACGTCGAACTGGCCGCCAGGCCACGCGGCGCGCACGCCCCACTGCACCCGTCGCTGCTGCGGCTGCTCAGCGAGATGGAAGGGGTCGGCGACGATGCCGACGTGACCTTCCTGCTCACCACGAACCGGGCTGATCTGCTCGAGGACTCCCTCGCGGCGCGTCCGGGCCAGATCGATCACACAGCGCGGCTCCCGCTTCCAGACGCGGCGGCCCGGCGCCGCCTGCTCCGGCTGTACCAGGGCAGCCTGCGGCTCAGCCGGCCCGGCACGGCCGCCGTGGTCGCCCGCACCGACGGAGTGAACGCCTCCTTCATCCGGGAGCTGCTACGGCGGGCGGCCGTGTACGCGGCGGACAGCCGGGCAGCCCGGGCCGGCGCGCTGGCTCCGGCCAGCAGGGCTCCTTCCGCCCCGGCCAACGGCCCCGCCCAGGTCAGCGGTACCGCCCAGGCCAGCGGGGCCGCGCCGTTCCAAACCCATGGCTCCGCACCGGTCAACGGCGCGGGCCCGGCCACCTGCGCGGCCCCGCTCCAGGCCCATGGCTCCGCACCGGCCACGGGCCACGGTGCCGCGCCGGATCACGCGGCGCCGCTGCGGGTCAGCGCCCGGCATCTGAACCTGGCCCTCGACGAGCTGCTGGACACCCGGCACGACCTGACCCGGGTGCTGCTCGGCAGCCGCCCCATCCGCGGGGCGGACGCGATCATCCGCCCGGTGCTCCCCCACCTCCGGCCCACCCGCTGACCGCGGGGGCGGCCTCGTCAGTCCACGAGCCTGATGCGTCCCTCTTCGCCGCGCCAGCACATCACGGTGGACGTTAACGACGCATGGCTGGAGGCAGCCCGCGTGGTACTGGGCACGGACACCAAGGTGGCGACGATCAACGCCGCGCTGCACGCCCAAGCCCTGAAGGCGAAGGCCGCCGAGCCGGGTACCGGGTCCGGTGGCTGATGGCCGGCCGGTCTTTCTCGCCGACACTTCGGCGTACGTGGCGCAGGCCCGGGACCCTGAGGCGCGGGCCAGGTTCGCTGGACTGCTCACCGAGGGGCGGCTGGCCGTCGGCCAGATGACCGCGCTGGAGTACCTCAACAACGCCCCGGACCCCGGGGCGTACGAGGTGCTGTGGACGGCCCTGCACGGGCAGTGCTGGATGGACGTGACGGCCACGGCGATGAACCGGGCCATGGAGGTGCACCGGATGCTTGCGGAGCGCAGCCAGCACCGCAACTTCCGGCTTCCTGACCTGATCATCGCCGCGACGGCCGAGCAGCACGGCGCCACGGTCCTGCACTACGACGCGGACTACGACCGCATCGCGGCGGTCACCGGCCAGCCGGTGGAATGGGTGGCGGCCCGGGGTTCCCTTTAGGCGCTGGGCTCCAGCGGGCCCTGGGCCTTCAGCCCCGGGGGCCTCTACGCATTACTCCCTGGCCGATGGCGCCATCGCGAGCAGATGGGCGCTGAGCGCCGCGGTCACCTCGGCCGGTGCGGACACGCTGGCCAGGTGCGCGGCGCCCCGGATGACGGCGAGCCGGGATCCCGCGATCCCCCGGGCGATCACGGCCCCGTGCCACGGCGGGGTCGACGGGTCTTCCGCGCCGGAGATCACCAGCGTGGGGGCGGTGATCCCGGCCAGGGCGGGCCGCAGGTCCATGCCCGCGATCGCGTCGCAGCAGCCCGCGTACCCTTCCGGGTCGACGCCGTCCAGGGTGGCGACGAAGCCGGCCGGCACCGACGGGAACCGCGCGGCGAAGGCCGGCGTAAACCAGCGGCTGACCACCTGGGCGGACATGGGCGGCAGGCCGCTGGCCCGCACGGCCGCCGCACGCTGGACCCAGAGATCAGTGTCCGGGAACCTGGCGCTCGTGCAGCACAGCCCGAGGACATCGATCCGCTCGGGTGCGTTCGCGGCCAGCCACATCCCGAGCATCCCGCCCAGCGATACGCCACAGTACGACGCGTGCTCCACCCCGAAGTCGTCGAGCAGGCGGAGCACGTCCGCGCCCAGCCCGGCGATGGTGTACGGCCCCGGGGGGGCCGGCGAGCCGCCGTGCCCGCGGTGCTCATAGCGGAGCAGCCGGAAGTGTTTCCCCAGGGCCGGGAGTTGGGGCTCCCACAGTTCCCGGGTGCTCCCGAGGGAGTTGCCGAGGACCAGGACCGGCGCGTCCCGCGGCCCGTCCAGCGACGCCGCCAGCTGCACCGGCTGGCGGGCGTCCGGCGTTTCCCGCGAGGCCGTTCCCGTCGCCGGGCTGGCCTCCCCCGCCGCCGGGACGGCCTGGGGGTCAGACATCGAAGAAAACGGTCTCGTGCTCGCCTTGCAGGCGGATGGTGAACTGGAACCGGGACTTGTCGCCGGAGTCCGCAGCGGCGATGAGGGTGTCCCGCCGGGCGGGGTCGGTGATGGCGGACAGCACCGGGTCGTCGGCGTTCGCTTCTACTTCGTCGGGGAAGTAGATGCGCGTCACCACCCGGTCCAGGAGGCCGCGGGCGAACACCGACACGTCCAGGTGCGGGGCCTCCCGTCCGCCGTCCGGGCTGGGCAGCGCACCGGGCCGGAGCGTGACGATGCGGTAGCTGCCGTCCGGCCCGGTCGGGCAGCGGCCGAAGCCGCGGAACGCGGTTCCGTGGCCCGGCGCGCCGCGCGGGTCGTCGGGATGATCGAAGCGGCCGTCCGGATCGGCCTGCCACGTCTCGATCAGGCCGTCGGGGATCGGCGCACCCTCACCGTCCACCAGCCGCCCGGTGATCGTGATGGCCCCGGGGGTGTCGTCGGGCACGACGGTCGGGCCATCGGGCCACGGCAGCCCGATGGTCAGGTACGGCCCGACGGTCTGCGAGGGAGTCAGCGGCAGCCCGGTCACCGCCGTGCCCCCAGCTTGCCAGCCGCGGGCTGCTCCTCGAACACGGTTCCGGCGCTGCCCCGGAGCACGATGTCCCATTCGTAACCGAGCGCCCAGTCCGGCTCGGTGAGGTTGATGTCGAACCGCGAGATCAGCCGCTGCCGGGCCTTCGGGTCCGGGATCGAGTTGAAGATCGGGTCGTATTCGAAGAGCGGATCGTCGGGGAAGTACATCTGCGTCACCAGGCGCTGCGTGAACGCCCGCCCGAAGAGGGAAAAGTGGATGTGCGCGGGCCGCCAGGCGTTGGGGTGATTGCGCCAAGGATAGGCACCCGGCTTGATGGTCACGAACCGGTACCGGCCCTCGGAGTCGGTCACGCACCGGCCCACGCCGGAGAAGTTCGGGTCCAGCGGGGCCGGATGATTGTCCACCGTGTGCTGGTAGCGGCCGGCCGCGTTGGCCTGCCAGACCTCCACCAGCGTGTCCGGGATCGGCCGCCCGTCGCTGTCCAGCACCAGCCCGGTCACGATGATCCGTTCCCCCAGCGGCTCGCCCGCGTGCTGGGTGGTCAGGTCCGCGTCGGCCGGCGCGACCCGCCCTTCACCCAGCGCCGGGCCGGTGATCTCGGTCAGCCGCTGCGCGATCATCAGCGGCGGCTGGGAGGGCGCCCGCAGCGCGGTGGACCGGTAGCCCGGCGAGTCCAGCGGCGGGTGCAGCCCGCTGGGCCGCTCGTAGGAGGGCAGTACCAGCCCGGCGGGCGGGGATGGCGGGTGGGTGGTCATCGGGCTGCTGCTCCTTCTAGCTCGGTTTGCCCGCCTCATCGGCACGGCCGTGCAGGTCGCGCAGGGCGGTGAGCTCGGCCGCCGTGGGCGGCTCGAGCACCTCCAGTGAATCCGATACCGCGAGTTCCCAGCCGGTCTTGGCCGCCGTGTCCGCCACCGTCACGCCGGGGTAGAGCCCGGTCAGCGTGAGCTCGCACGTCACCGGGTCCGGCTCGAGGATGCCCAGGTCGGTGATGACCTTGCGCGGGCCCGCGCCGGCCAGTCCCAGGCGCTCCCGGGCCCCGGCCCCGTCGCCGAACCCGACCGAGGTCACGAAGTCGACCCGGTCCACGAACGACCGGCGGCTCTGCCGGACCACGACGATCACCTCGCGGCACGACGCGGCGATCTCCGGGGCACCCCCTGCGCCGGGCAGCCGGACCGCGGGCTCGGCGTAGTCGGGGCCGACGACGGTCGTGTTGATGTTCCCGAACCGGTCGATCTGGGCCGCGCCGAGGAAACCGATCCCGATGCGGCCGGGCTGGAGCCAGTAGTTGAAGATCTCCGGCACACTCACCACCGCGTCGGCGGTCTCGGCGAGGATCCCGTCACCGATCGACAGCGGCAGCCGGCCCGGCTTGGCCCCGATCGTGCCCGACTCGTAGATGAGCACGAGGTTCGGGGCGTGCGTGGCCCGGGCCAGGTTGGCCGCGGCGCTGGGCAGCCCGATGCCCACGAAGCAGGTCATGCCGTCGCGCAGGGCGCGGGCCGCGCAGGCCGTCATCATCTCGTCGGCCGTGAAGCCGGCCGGGTCCTTGATCGCCGATGCGGGAGCCCCGGTGGCGTTCATGCCGCTCATCCTCCCTCGCCGGCGCGGGCGCTGGCCAGGGACCCGGCCTCGCCGTACACCTCCTCGGCGAGCCAGCGCTGGAACCGGTCCCGGTCCCGGCTGATCGCGTCCCAGGCCTGGTAGTAGTCGTTGTCCCGGGCCGAGTACCCCAGCGCGTAGGAGGGATGCGACCCGCCGGGCGCCGTGGCCACGTAGCCGACCACCCAGGAGGGCAGCACGATCGCCCCCGGCTCGGGCGGCAGCTCGTCCACGATCTCCTCGACCGTGACGATCGACCGCCGGGCGCTGAGCACGGCTTCCTTCTGCACCCCCGTGATTCCCCACAGCTGCACGTTCCCGGCCCGGTCGGCGCGCTGCGCGTGGACGATCGCCACGTCCGGGTTCAGCGCGGCCACGGCCGTCAGCCGCTCTCCGGTGAACGGGCAGGTGACCGACCGGATAGCGGGCTGGCCGTCCAGGCCGGGCAGGCTTTCGAGGCCGGTGCCGCTGTAGCCGCGCAAGATGGCGAACGGCACGCCCGAGGCGCCCGCCACGTAGCGGTTCGCCATCCCCGCGTGGCTGTGTTCCTCCAGCTGGAGCGGTCCCGGCCAGCCATGCTCGACGGCGTCGCGGAACCGGTGCAGCGAGCCCACTCCCGGGTTGCCGCCCCAGGAGAAGATGAGCCGGCTGGCGCAGCCCGCCCCGATGAGCTGGTCATAGATCACATCCGGGGTCATCCGGATGAGGGTCAGGTCACGCCGGCGCTGCCGGATCACCTCACGCCCGGCCGCGAACGGGATGAGGTGGGTGAACCCTTCCATCGCGACCGAATCCCCGTCGTGCACGGCCCGTGCGACGGCATCGGCCAGTGAAACGATCTCCGCCATATCCTCCTGCCCAGCACAGCAAGCACCAGTACAGCAAAACACCTGTACCGCCAACACCAGTCCAGCGAACGCCCCTGCAGCGGTCACCCGCGCTTACCCGACACCATAATGACCAGGTGGTCGCGATAAGTACAGCCGTTCGTCATACGGACATTACGGCACGGGCGGCCCGGGCATGGTGCCCGGTGCGCCCGCTTCCGCCAGCACTTCCCGGGCGATGGCGAACGCGCGGTTCGCGGCCGGAATCCCGGCGTACACGGCGGTGTGCAGCAACACCTCGCCGATCTGGTCGGGGGTCAGGCCGTTGCGCAGCGCGGCGCGCAGGTGCATGGCCAGCTCCTCTTCCTGGCGGAGCACGACGAGCGCGGTGAGGGTGATCATGCTCCGCTCGGCGCGGGACAGCGCTGGCCGGGACCAGATGTCGCCCCACGCGTAGCGGGTGATGAAGTCCTGGAACGGCGCGGTCAGCGGCGTGGTCCCCGCGATCGCGCGGTTGACATGCTCGTCCCCCAGGACCTCACGGCGGACCGTCATCCCCTGCGCGGCGCGCTCAGCATCGTCCATGGTTCCGCCTTTCACGGTCCGGTTCATGACTCGGTGCAGCGGGCGCTGCGGTCGGCCAGGAAGGTTACCCACTCCCGGCCCCCCGGCACGCACCCGGGCGGCCGGGCCTACCGGGCGGCTCCCGGCTCACGGCCCTGTGGCCAGCGGCTCCCGGCGGGGGCGCGCTGGCCGGATTGCCCCCAGCCTGGCGGCCTAGCCGGTGGCCTGGGTGTGCGCGATCAGGGCCGCGTCCACGAACTCCGCGGCCGCTCCCAGGTACCCGGCCGGGTCCAGGGCGGCGGTGATCTGCTCCGGGGTGACCCCGGCCTCGGCGAGCCGGCCGGCGTCCAGGCGGCCGAGCAGCGCGTCACCGAGCGTCCGGCCCTCCGCTTCGGCCGCGGCACTGGCCTCGGCCAGCAGGTCATGAGCGGCGGTGCGGCCCAGCGCGGGGGTGAGCAGCGCCGCGACGTGCTCGGCCATCGGGAACCCGCCGGCCACGTCGAGGTTGCGCCGCATCCGGCCCGGATCGGGCTCCAGGCCGCCGAGCAGGTCCGCGGCCCAGGACGCGGCCGAGCCGGTGAGCCGGAGCAGGCCGGACAGCGGCTCCCATTCCGCGTGCCAGGCCCCGGCGGCCCGCTGGTGTTCCTGCTCCGCCGCGGCGGCCAGCGTGGCGACCAGCCCGGGAACCTGCCGCGTGCAGCCGAGGACCGCGATCGCGGCGACCGGGTTGCGCTTGTGCGGCATGGCGGACGACCCGCCGCGCCCGCCGCCTCCGCCGTCCTCGGTGACCTCGCCGACCTCCGACTGGGCGAGCAGGGTGACGTCCCGGGCGATCTTGCTGAGCACTCCGGCGGCGCCCGCGCAGGCGCCGGCGATCTCCGTGATCCGCAGCCGGTCGGTGTGCCACGGCAGCGTGGGCGCGTGCAGCCCCAGCTCCGCGGCCAGCAGCGCCGCCACCTCGGGCCCGCGGTCCCGGAGCGCGGACAGCGTGCCCGCGGCCCCGCCGAACTGGACCGCGAGACGGCTGGCCGCGACGCGGTCCAGCGCGGCCGCGGCCTCGTCCACCCCGGTCAGCCAGCCCGCGGCCACGAGGCCGAAGGTGACCGGCACGGCCTGCTGGAGCAGGGTCCGGCCGATCATGATGGTGTCCCGGTGTGCCGCCGCCAGGCGGGCTGCCGTGGTGGCCGCCGCGGCCAGGTCGTCCGAGATGACCCCCAGCGCCTGCCGGGCGAGCAGCATGGCCGCGGTGTCGATGATGTCCTGGCTGGTCGCGCCCTGGTGCACCGCGCCCGCGGGACCCGAGGGGAGCCTGCGGGTCAGCTCCCGGACCAGCGCGGGCACGGGGTTGCCGGTCAGCGCGGCTTGCCGCCCCAGTTCCGCGGGATCGAACGCTTCGGCCCGGGCCGCCTCGGTGACCGCCGCGCCCGCTCCCGGCGCGGCCATCCCGGCCTGCTCGAGCGCCCGGGCCAGGGCGGCCTCGGTGTCCAGCATCGCCTGAAGCCAGGCCTGGTCGGAGGTGTCCACGCCACCACGGCCGAACACCCCGTCGAAGAGCCCCTGGGAAGTGTGCACGGCCTGCTCCTGGAGAGTGCGCGAGTCATCGGGCTGCCTGCCCGGCCCACCCTAGTGGCCGGCGCCCCCGGCCAGATTCCGGGAAAACCTGGTCCAGTGATGCAACGCTGCGTAGGCGATCGGTGCTCGTATGTGATGTGACTCGGGAGGCGACCATTCTGGATGCGACGACGGATGCGGTAGAGACGACCCGGCAGGAAGAGTTCGGCCAGTTCATGGCCGCTCGCTGGGCCAGCCTGGTGCGGCTGGCCTACGGCCTGACCGGGGACCGGTGGGTGGCCGAGGACGTGACCCAGGCCGCCCTGGCCAGCGCCTACGCCGCCTGGTGGCGGGTACGCCGGGCCGATGACCCGGACGCCTACGTGCGCCGCATCCTGGTCAACACGAGCAACCGCCGGTTCCGCCGGCGCCGGATCACCGAGCACGCCCGGGAGCCGGGCGAGCTGCCGGACATGGTGGTCGCGGATCCTTCCGACCTGATCGGCCAGCGCTCGCTGCTGCTGTCCGCGCTGCGTGAGCTGCCGGGCCGGCAGCGGGCCATCGTGGTGCTCCGGTACTGGGAGGACCTCAGCGACGCCCAGGTGGCCGCGGCGCTCGGCTGCACCGAGGGCACGGTGCGGAGCCAGGCCTCGCGCGCGCTGGCCAAGTTGCGCGGCAGCGCCGCGCTGGCTGACGGCATGACCGGGCGGGGAGCGGCATGACGGTCCCCGGCGAACCGCGAAGCGAGCGCCCGCAAGACCGGGGCACGGGGGAACGGAGCACGGCACCAGTGAGCATCCTCGACGAGCAGGTCCTCAGCCAGCGGCTGCACGAGGACCTCGACACGCTGACGGCGCCGCCCGTGCCGGTGGGCACGGTGCTGCACCGTGGCCGGGCGATCCGGGCCCGGCGCTGGGCCGCCGCCGCGTCCGGGCTGATGGCCGGGGCGGCCGCCGTCGCCATCGTGCTGTCCGTCCAGCCCGGCAGCCCGGCCGCCCGCCCGGCGGCGGCCCGGACCGGGGCGCCGGCCAGCAGCCCGGGCCCGGTCCGGACCCCGCCGCCGGCCGGGGCGCTGAATTCAGCCCGGCCGGCGGGCGGAAGCGTGTTCGCCGCGGGCACCGCCGGCGGCGCAGCCTGGCAGCTCTCGCTGCGCAACGTCTCCGGCCGCGGATCCGGCTGCCTGCCCGCGGTCATGCTCAACGGCACCGATGGCGACCTGCTCTCCACCCTGGCGAGCCTGACCAACGGCATCACCAGCAGCGCGTTCCTCAACAACGCGCCTGGTCACCTGGGCGCCGGCTATGCGGCCCTGCAGGTCTCCCCCGCCGTGACCCACCTCACCGCGATTTTCCGTGACGGAACCACGCTGACCGTCCATCCTGTGCCGCTGCGTGCGTGTGGCCAGCAACTGCACCTGGCGGGCTTCGCGTACCCGGTGTCCGGGGTGGCCCAGATCACTGCCTACTCGGGCGGCCAGTTCGCGTCCACCGCCCGGGAGACGCCGCCCGCCAGCATGTTCGGCGGCACGGGCGACTCCGCCGGCTCCGTCACCGGGCAGCCCCCGCTGCGACTGGTACCCGGGGTGTGGGAGCACCTGGGCGCCACGCCGCCGGATACGGCGTCCGGCACGATCGGCTCGGGACAGTCAGGCGCCGGGCGCTGGCGGATCACGGTGACCCTGGGCGCCGCGGGTGAGTGCTTCGCCGGGTCCTCGTTCGGCGCCGGCAGCTATACCAGCGGCACCGCCTGCCAGCCGATCGGGCTGCCGCCGGCCACGGCCGCGCTGCGTCCCCTGGTCTTCGCGGCGCAGCCCCGCCTGGCGGGCTACGGCGGCCTGGTCAGCCCGCGGGCCGCTACCGTGACGGCGGCCCTGTCCAACGGGACGACCGACCGGATCACCCCGGTCACCGTGGGGGGCCGCAGCTACCTGGGCCTGGCCCTGCCGCCCGGCACCACGCTGACCCGGCTCACGCTGCTCGACCGCTCCGGGCACGCGTTCGCCACCGTGACGTCCATCCCGCCCGCCGGCTGAGCCTGCCGGTCGCTGACCTCCGGCGGCTGATCCTGCCCGCGCGGAAAATCCGCTGCCCACAGCGGGGCCTTCGTGGCCTATCGTCAGTTGTATGACCGTGCAATCGCCTCTCCCGGGCGGACCTGGACTGGCCCAGGTGCGCCGCCTCGTCACCGAGATCCCCGGCCCTTGCTCACGCGAGCTGCTGGCCCGCCGCGAGGCCAGCGTGGCCCGCGGGGTCAGCCATGTCCTCCCGGTATTCATCAGCGCCGCGGGCGGCGGCGTCCTCATCGACGTTGACGGCAACTCCTTGATCGACTTCGGCTCGGGGATCGCGGTGACGTCGGTCGGCAACAGCGCGCCCCGCGTCACGGCCGGGATCCGCGAGCAGGCCGAGCGGTTCACCCACACCTGCTTCATGGTCACCCCGTACGAGGAGTACGTGGCGGTCTGCGAGGAGCTCGGCCGGCGGACCCCCGGTGACCATGACAAGAGGTCGGCGCTGCTCAACTCGGGGGCCGAAGCGGTCGAGAACGCGGTCAAGATCGCCCGGCACGCCACCGGCCGGCCCGCGATCGTCGCGTTCGACCACGCCTACCACGGCCGGACCAACCTGACCATGGCGCTGACCGCGAAGAACATGCCGTACAAGGACAAGTTCGGGCCGTTCGCCGGGGAGGTCTACCGGATGCCGATGGCCTACCCGCTGCGCTGGCCGGGCGGCCCGGAGGCGTGCGCCGCGGACGCGCTCGACGTGATCACCGGGCTCATCCACACCCAGGTGGGCGAGGACAACGTGGCCGCGGTGCTCATCGAGCCGATCCAGGGCGAGGGTGGCTTCATCGTGCCACCGGACGGCTTCCTGCCCGGGCTGGCCGAGTTCTGCCGGGAGCACGGCATCCTGCTCATCGCGGACGAAATCCAGAGCGGGTTCTGCCGGACCGGCGACTGGTTCGCCTGCGACCACGAAGGCGTCGTGCCTGACCTGGTCACCACAGCCAAGGGGATCGCGGGAGGGCTTCCGCTGGCCGGGGTCACGGGGCGGGCGGAGATCATGGACTCGGTCCACGTGGGCGGCCTCGGCGGCACCTACGGCGGGAACCCGGTGGCCTGCGCGGCGGCCCTGGGGGCCATCGAGACCATGGCGGCCGAGGACCTGCCCGGCCGGGCCCGCCGGATCGGCGAGATCATGCTTCCCCGGCTGCACAAGCTGGCCGAGGCCTATCCGGTCATCGGCGACGTGCGCGGCCGCGGCGCGATGATCGCCATCGAGCTGGTCCGCCCGGGGACGCTCGAGCCGGCCTCGGACACCGCGGGGCAGGTGGCCCGGGCCTGCCACGCCGCGGGCCTGGTCGTGCTGACCTGCGGGACGTTCGGGAACGTGCTGCGCTTCCTGCCCCCGCTGGTGATCGGGGAGCAGCTGCTCGAAGAGGGCCTGTCCATCATGGAGGACGCCTTCGCCACGCTCTGACCCCGGCTCCGGGACGCTTCAAGCCACCAGGCCCCGGCCTGGTGGCTTGATCGCTATATGACCATTCCTTGACGGGCCGTCAGCCCAGGGTTACTGGTGAGTAGATCACCACGGCGCTGTCAAGGAGGACCTGTGCCCCGTCGAGCCCCCTGCCCTCGTTCCGCCGTCTCCGCCTTCGCCGCCGCAACCGCCGCGGCGGCGCTGGCCGTCCTGGTTCCGGCCATCCTGGTCCCGGCCCAGGCGAGCGCCCAGTCCAGGGCCCAGTCCGCCGTGCACTATGTGGCGCTCGGCGATTCCTACTCCTCTGGCCTCGGCGCCGGGAGCTACATCGGCTCCAGCGGGTCCTGTGACCAGAGCACCAACGCCTACCCGGCCCTCTGGGACGCGGCGAACCAGCCCGCCTCGTACGTGTCCGAGGCCTGCGCCGGGGCGACCGCCGCGACCGTGCTGAGCTCCCAGCTGTCCGCCCTCAGCGCCGCCACCACGCTGGTGTCGATCACGGTCGGCGGCAACGACGTCGGCTTCACCTCGGTGATGGAGAGCTGCGTGCTGCTGCCCACGAGCAGCTGCGTCAGCGCCGTGCACCACGCGGAGGGCCTCACCGCCACGCAGCTGCCGGGCGAACTCGACTCGGTGCTGAACGCCATCCGCGCCGATGCCCCCAACGCCCGGGTCGTCGTCCTCGACTACCCGGAGCTCTACGACCTGTCGCGCTCCTCGTCCTGCATCGGCCTGAGCACCACCGACCGGACCAACCTCAACCAGGGCGCGGACCAGCTGGACAGCCAGATCCAGGCGGCCGCGGCCCGGCACGGCGATGCGTTCGGGGAGATGCGCACGGCGTTCACCGGCCACGAAATCTGCGATTCCAGCAGCTGGCTGCACTCGGTGAACTTCCTGGACGTCTCCGAGTCGTACCACCCCACAGCGGCCGGCCAGTCGGGCGGCTACTACCCGGTGTTCAGCGACGTCGCCGGCTGATCCCGGACGGCCGCGCCAGGGGCGCCGGCTGGCGGTTGAGCGGCGCGGGCGGGTCACCCCGTCCGCGCGTCAGCGCGTCAGCGCGTCAGCGCGCGCCCGGGTGAGCCGATCGGGTGGCTACCAGGTGGGGATGGGCGGGGTTAATGGAATCTCGCCGACCTGGGGGGTGCGGGTGGGGATCAGGCCGGCCTGCCTGGCCAGCGTGGCGAACTCGGCCGAGTTGACCACGGCGGCCCCGCCCGGGTCGTTGTTGAAGTAGACGTAGACGTCAGCCCGGGACAGGTGCGCCTCCTTGATCCGGTCCACCCAGGACTGGAGAGCGTCCTCACCGTAGCGGGGCCACGGGTCGGCGGCGCCCTCGTGAAAGCGCAGGAACCCCCAGCTGGCCGTCCGCCATAGTGGCGCCACCGGGCGCCCGAGCCGGTCCGCCCAGCAGAGCGCGGCGTCGTGACCGGCCAGGATCCGCCGGACCTCATCCGTCCACCAGGTCTCGTGCCGCGGCTCGACCACGATGCGCAGCACCTCAGGCCCATCGCCCCGGACCGCGGGCCACGCCGCCCGGAATTCCTTCAGGCACGCGTCAAGCAGGACAGGCTCCGCCTGGAAGGTAGGCGGCAGCTGAACCAGGATCGGCCCCAATTTAGGCCCGAGACCAGCCGCCGCCCCGAGCAGCCGAGCCACCGGCTCCTCCGGATCACGCAGCTTCCTGACGTGGGTGAGGTACCGGCTGGCCTTCACCGCCATCACGAAGTCGTCCGGCGTCCTCTCCCGCCATCCCTCGAACGTTTGCCGCGACGGCAACCGATAGAACGTGCCGTTATTTTCCACGGTCATGTACTGCGTGGCGTAGTGCTCCAGCCACCGCCGCTGGGCCACCCCCTCCGGGTACAGCCCCCCGCGCCAATCGCGGTACTGCCACCCTGAGGTCCCCACGAGAACAGGCATGCCCTGGAAGTACCCCCCGGCCGCGAGACATGCGCCTGGCATCCCGGCCAGCGGGGCGGGTGGTTTCGCGGCCGCTGGGCGGGTGGTTTCGCACCCGCACGGCGGGTCTACTTATTAACCGGGAATCCCAGGCTGATCCCGCCGTGACTGGGATCCAGCCAGCGCGACGTGACCGCCTTGCCCCGGGTGTAGAAGTGCACGCCCTCGGTCCCGTGGACGTGGGTGTCGCCAAACAGCGAAGCCTTCCAGCCCCCGAACGAGTAGTAGGCCATCGGCACCGGGATCGGCACGTTCACTCCCACCATGCCGGCCTCGACGTCGAACACGAACCGCCGGGCCGCTCCCCCGTCGTTGGTGAAGATCGCGGTGCCGTTGCCGTACGGGTTCTCGCTGACCATCTGGACCGCCTCCGCGTAGGTCGAGGCGCGGACCACGGACAGCACCGGGCCGAAGATCTCGTCGGTGTAGCAGCCCATCGACGGGGTGACATGGTCGAGCACGCTGGGCCCGAGCCAGAACCCGCCCTCGCTGCCGCCGATGACCGGGTGCACCCGGCCGTCCACAGCGAGCGTCGCGCCCTCACGGACCCCGGAGTCCAGGTACGAGGCGACCTTGTCCCGGTGCGCGCCGGTCACCAGCGGGCCCATCTCCGAGCGCTCGTCGGTGCCCGGCCCGACCCGCAGCCGCGCCACCCGCTCAGTGATCTTGGCGACCAGCTCGTCACCTACCGGGCCCACCGCGACCAGCACGGACACGGCCATGCACCGCTCGCCCGCGGACCCGAACCCGGCCGAGACCGCGGCGTCCGCGGCCAGGTCGAGGTCCGCGTCCGGCAGCACGACCATGTGGTTCTTGGCCCCGCCCAGCGCCTGGACGCGCTTGCCCGCCCGGGTCCCGGTCTCGTAGACGTAGCGTGCGATCGGGGTCGAACCGACGAAGCTCACCGCGCGCACGTCGGGGTGGCCCAGCAGTGCGTTGACCGCTTCCTTGTCGCCCTGGACGACGTTGAACACGCCCTCGGGCAGGCCCGCCTCGGCCCACAGCCGGGCCAGCAGCAGCGACGCCGAGGGGTCCTTCTCCGAGGGCTTGAGCACGAAGGCGTTGCCGCAGGCGATGGCGACGGGGAACATCCACATCGGCACCATGGCCGGGAAGTTGAACGGGGTGATACCGGCCACCACGCCGAGCGGCTGGCGGATCGAGTAGGCATCGACACCGGTAGAAACGTTTTCAGAAAAACCACCCTTGAGCAGGTGAGGGATCCCGCAGGCGAACTCCACCACCTCGAGCCCGCGGGCCACCTCGCCGGCCGCGTCCCCGGCCACTTTGCCGTGCTCGGCGCTGATCAGCGCGGCCAACTCGTCGGTGCGGGCGGCCAGCAGTTCCCGGAACGCGAACAGCACACTGGTCCGCCTGGCCAGCGAGGCGGCCCGCCAGCCGGGGAAGGCCTTGGCCGCCGCGGCGACCGCGTCGCCGGTGACCGCCGCCGACGCGAAATCGACGGTCCCGGACACCTGGCCGGTGGCCGGGTCGTAGATGTCACCGTGCCGCTCGGCGGCGCCCTCCCAGGGCTGCCCGCCGATCCAGTGGGTGATGTGCTTCCCCGTCATCGGCTGGCCTCCTCGCTGACGGCGCGCAGCGCGTCGGCCAGGATGCCCAGGCCTTCCTTGGCCTCGGCCTCGGTCAGGTTCATCGGCGGGGCCATCCGGAGCGTGTGCCCGTACAGGCCGCCCTTGCCGATCAGCAGGCCGCGCTCCCGGGTCTCCTCCAGCATCCGGGCGGCCAGCGCCGGGCTCGGCTCGCCGGTCGCCGGGTTGACCAGGTCGATGGCGAACATCAGGCCCTTGCCGCGGACCTCGCCGACCGCGGCCAGCGGCCCGGCCGCCTCGCGCAGCCCGCTGATGAGCATGCCGCCGAGCTCGGCGGCGTTCCGCTGCAGGTCGTGGGAGACGACGTAGTCGAGGGTGGCGTTGGCGGCGGCGGTGGACAGCGGGTTGCCGCCGAACGTGGAGATGCCGTTGCCGGGCAGCCCGTCCATCAGGTCGCCGCGGGCGATCACGCCGCCGATGGCCAGCCCGTTGCCCAGGCCCTTGGCGAACGTGATGATGTCGGGAGTCACGCCGTGCGCGCCGATGCCCCAGAAGTTCTCCCCGGTGCGGCCCCACGCCGTCTGCACCTCGTCGGAGATGAGCAGCGCCCCGCGCTCCCGGAGCACCGCGGCGTACTCGCCGAGCAGCCCGTCCGGCGGCATGGTGAACCCGCCGACGCCCTGGACCGGCTCGGCGATCAGGCAGGCCACGTCCCCGGCGGTCGCAGTGGCCAGCACGTGCCGCAGGTCCTGGACGCAGGCGGCGCGGTACTCAGCGTCGTCCATCCCGGCGAAGGCGGGCAGCTGGCGGTCCGTGCCGTGCAGGTAGTGCACGGCGAACGGGGCCAGCGGCGAGCTCTTCCACGCCCCGTTGCCGGTGATGGCGACCGCCCCGAAGGACCGGCCGTGGTAGCTGTTGCGCAGCGCGAGGACCTGGTTGGACCGGCGGGCGGCGGTGGCCAGCATCAGCGCGGTCTCGTTCGCCTCGGTCCCGGAGTTGGTGAAGAACACCTTGGCGTTCTCGATGCCCGACAGCCGGGCCAGCTTCTCGGCCAGCTCCACCTGATTGCGGATCAGGTAGAGGGTGGACGTGTGCACCACGCCGGTGTCCAGCTGGCGCTGGACGGCCGTGCGGACCTCGGGCACGTCGTAGCCCAGCATGTTGGTCAGGATCCCGCAGAAGAAGTCCAGGTAGGTGCGGCCGGAGGCGTCGGTGACGCGGCTGCCGCTGCCGCTGGTGAGTTCCAGCGGCTCGGAGTAGTAGAGCCCGAGCCAGCCCGGGATGACGCGGCGGTGCCGCTCGTGGAGTTCCGACATGAACCCAGTCTGGCCGATGCATCCCGCTCCCCGTCCCGACACTGTGTCACGGATAACCCCCAGTTCTGACACTGTGACCAACCACTCGTACGCTGGTGGCTTCGGCCTGGCCGGCTTCTCACGCCGAAGGTGCGCACATCCGGGCGATATGACCGTTTTCGGCGAACGACGGGCGTGAAGAGTCGCGCGAGCGGTGGCGGAGGGAGGCGGCGGATGCCGACGGTCGCGGAGATTCTCCGGCTGGACCCGGTGCGGCGCGGGCACCCTCAGGTGGTGGCGGCCCCCGGCGGGCTCGACGCGCCGGTCCGCTGGGTGCACGCGATCGAGTTCGCCGACGCCGCCCGGCTGCTGCGCGGCGGCGAACTGGTGCTCACCACCGGGATAGCCCTGCCAGACGAGGAGCCGCTACTCGGCGCCTACGTGACCGGGCTGGCCGACGTGGGCGTGAGCGCACTCGCGGTCGAGCTCGGCCGCAAGTACACCGGCGGGCTGCCCCCCGCGCTCATCGCGGCCGCCCAGGACCGCGGGCTGCCCCTGATCGTGTTCACCCGCGAGGTCCCGTTCATCGAGATCACCGAGGCCGTGCACGCCCTGATCATCGACGACCAGATGGAGCAGCTGCGGGCCTCGGCCCGGCTGCACGAGGTGTTCACCGACCTGGCCGTGGCCGGCGCCGGACCCGCCGACATCCTCCGGGAGGCCGCGCTGCTGGCCGGCCGGCCGCTGATCCTGGAAGACCTGTCGCATCACGTGCTGGCCTGCGAGCCGGCCGGGACCGACCCGGCCACCCTGCTGGCGCACTTCGGGACCCGCTCCGCGGCCGTGCCGGCGGCGCCGCGCACCGCCTATCACCGGGGTCCCGGCTGGCTGGTCACGACCGTGGGGGCGCGCGGCGAGGACTGGGGCCGGGTCATCCTGGTCTGCGACGGCCCGCCCGCCCCGGTGGATACCGCGCTGGTGGAACGCGCGGCCACCACGCTCGCGCTCGGCCGGCTGCTGGCCCGCCAGCAGGAGAGCCTCGAACGGCAGGCCCACCGGACCCTGATCAGCATCCTGCTGGCCCAGCCGGACGCCGACCCGGACGAGATGGCCGCCCAGTGCCGGGCGCTGGGCGTGCCGGTCACCGGCCGGCAGCTGATCACCGCCGTGATCCGGTCACCCCACGGCGGGGCGGGGCTGCTGGCCCAGGCCCGGGTGCTGGACCTGGCCGAGGCGTTCGCGGACGCCTGCCGCACCGAGCGGATACCCGCGCTGGTCGGCTCGCTGGATGACGTGCGGGCCGGCGCGCTGCTGTCAGCCGGCGCCGGGGCCGACCCGGAGCAGGTGCTGGCCGGGGTGTGCGCCGCGGCCGGGCGGGCGCTGGCCCGCCGCGCCCGGCGCCCGTACGGCATGCCCAGCGGGGAGCCGGTGATCGGGGTGGGCACGCCGGCCCGCACCGTGCGGGAGGTCCGTCGCTCACTGCTGGAGGCGCGGCAGGTCGCGGACGCGGCCGCGGAGTCCCCGCGGGCCCTTGACGGGCGGCCCTTCTACCGGCAGGCCGACCTGCGGCTGCGCGGCCTGCTCTCGCTGCTCGGCGGGGACGCCCGGCTGGCCACGTTCGTGGACCGGGAGCTGGGCCCGCTGCGCGAGTACGACGCCGCGCACGGCACCGACCTGATCAGCGTGCTGGCCGCCTACCTGGCGGCCGGGGGAAACAAGGCGGAAGCCGCCAGCCGGGCTCATCTGGCCCGGCCCACCCTCTACGAGCGCCTGCGCCATATCGAGCGGGTGCTCGGGGTCAGCCTCGACTCGGCCGAGTCACGCACCTCGCTGCATGTCGCGCTGCTGGTCGCGCACCGGGCGCCTCAGCCCCCGGACGCCGTGACCGATCCGGGATAGACGGCCCTTACGCTCCGGTAAGTCCGCGTCTATTCCTGACAACCGCCGCGGCAGGCTGGCCGTCCACTCAGAGAATCACCTGGGCAGGCCGGCGCACGAGGCCGCTCCGCTCAGGCCATTCGGGAGAGGGGAATCGCGGCGCCATGGCTATCGGGACCGAACGCAGGCCAGCGCGGGCTGGAACGGGGTCGTGCACCAAATGCACCTGCTCCCGATTCGAGGGACACGGCAGCATCTGCGAGAACTGCAAGCACCATTACGACGAGCACAACGTCGCGTGGCTGCGGTATCAGCTGTTCCAGCACCGGGCCTACCGGGCCGGGTAGCCCGTCTCACTAGCTGCCATCCGGCAGAGGGCGGCGATGGCGGGCAGATCGGCGGGGGCGGCGAGGCCGGCGTGGTAGAGGCGCAGTTCGGTGGCGCCGGCGGCGCTGACCGCCGCGGCCTGGGCGGGCAGGGTCTCCGGGTGGCCACCCAGGCCGGCCACGGCCTGCAGCACGGCGGCGATCCGGGTACCCGGCGGCGCGGCGGCCGCGGTCCGGGTGACCAGGTCAGGTGCGGCAGCGGGGTTCCCGCAGGCCAGCACCACACCGTCCGCGCCGCCCGGGCCGCACAGCCGGGCCGGGTCATAGCCGGGGTTCGCGCCCACGGCGCGCGGATCGGGCGCGGAGTGCACCAGGACGGGCTGGCCGGGGGCCGCCGCGCGGACCGCGGTGAGTACCTCGGTGAGCAGCCGCCCGGAAGCGGCGGCCCGGGCCTGGTCGAGTACGGCCGCCGCGTCACCGGGCAGCGCGGCGGCGCCGTCGGCGGCCGCGCGGACCTGGGCCGCGAGTGTGGCCGGGTCCGCGCCCGCTGACCGGAACGCCTCCCGGCACGATGCGCAGAAGCACAGGGACAGGAGCCAGTCGCCGGCGCCCCCCGCCGGGCCCGCCGCGTCGCCGGTCTTGTCATGCGCGCTGCCGTGCTCGAACCCGTACCAGCCGCACGCCTCCAGCTCGATCGCGTCCACCCCGGCGAGGGCCGCGACCTCCGCGGCCAGGGTCGCCGCGTACTCGCGCACGGGGGCTGAGCCGGCGCATAGCGCCCAGGGATACACGTCACCGAACGCGTTGCGGACCGCGCACTCCCCCGTACCGGCGAGCCGGGAGTTGTGCGTGACAACCACCCAGGCACTGACGCCGATGCCTGCCGCCCGCAGCGCGGCGGCGGCCCGCTCGAACGAGCCCGCCAGGCCTGGATCTGCGTCCGCGGGCCACAGCTGCTGGCCGTCCCAGCGGGCGGGATCCGGCCGGTAGTACACGGCGGCGTCCCGGGTGACGATGCGGTGCCGCGGGTGGAAGGGAGTCACGGCCCGCACCGCGTGGTAGGCGGCGGCCAGCGTGACCCCGGTCAGCCCGAGCCCGGCGAGGCGGTCCGCGGCCGCCGGGTCGCCGTCCACATCCCAGGGATACAGGTACGCCCCGATCCGCCCGGGACGCGACTGTGCTCCCGTCCCCGATCCCACGTGGCCCGGCCCCGGCTAGCCGCGCAGCGGCCCGGGCAGCAGGTCGTCCGGGAAGTCCTGGTAGGTGACCGGGACCAGCCAGCGTCGGATCGCGGTAGCGCCGACCGACGTGTAGTGCGGGCTGGTGGTGGCGGGGAATGGCCCGCCGTGGTGCTGGGCCCACGTCACGGCCACGCCGGTGGGCCAGCCGTTCCAGATCACCCGGCCCACGGTGCGGCTGAACACGTCCGCCACCGGCGCCGCGGCGCTCCGGTCGGCGGCCGACTCCGGGTCGGCATGGACGCTGCCAGCCAGGTTGCCGCCGAGGCGGGCCAGTACCGGGAGCAGATCGTCCACCGACGGATACGTGATCACGAGACCGGCCGGCCCGAACCGCTCCCCGGCCAGGTCCGGCAGCCCGGCCGCGAACGCCGCCAGGCTGGTCAGGAACACCTGCGGGGTCGCCGCCCACGGGCCCTCACCAGGCTGGCCGCTGGCCAGGGGGGTGACGGCGGGGTGCCCGGCCAGGGCAGCGGCCGCCTCGTCGTACGAGGTGTGGATCCGCTCGGACAGCATCGGGGCGCCCGTGCTGCCCCCGACCGCGCCGGCGATGGCCGCGCGCAGGCCCTCGTCGTCGGGAATGAACAGCAGCCCGGGGTTGGTGCAGAACTGCCCGGCGCCGAGGGTGAGCGACCCGGCGTAGCCGGTGGCGGTCTCGGCCGCGCGGCCCGCGGCCGCACCTGGCAGCACCACGGCCGGGTTGACCGAGCCCAGCTCGCCGTAGAACGGGATCGGGATGTCCCGCCCGGCGCAGATCTGCTGCAGCGCGAGGCCGCCCCGGGCCGACCCGGTGAAACCGGCCGCGGTGATCGCCGGGTGACGCAGCAGCCTGACCCCGGCGCGGACGCCGTAGATCACCGCGAACGTGCCCTCCGGCGCCCCGGCGCCGGCCAGCGCGTCGGTCACGATGCGGGCGGTCGCGACCGAGGTCTGCGGGTGGCCCTCATGGGCCTTGACCACTACCGGGGAACCCGCCGCCAGCGCGGACGCGGTGTCGCCGCCCGCTACCGAGAACGCGAACGGGAAGTTCGACGCCGAGAAGACCGCGACCGGGCCTACGGGCCGGACCATCCGGCGCAGCCCGGGCACGCCCTGGGCCGGCGGGCTGGTGATCACGTCCAGGTAGCCGCCGTCCGCGAGGACGTCAGCGAACATCCGCAGCTGCCCCGTGGTGCGGGCCACCTCGCCGGTCAGCCGGGTACCGCCCAGCGCGGTCTCGGTGTCCGCGAGCGCGGCCAGCTCACCGGCCTGGGCGTCCAGCGCCCCGGCCGCCGCTCTCAGGGCCGCCGCCCGGCCTGCCGGGCCCATGGCCTCCCAGCCGGGCCGGGCCGCGGCCGCCGCCTCAGCGATCGCGTCCACGGCGCTGTCGGTGGTCTCGGCGACCGGCTCCCCGGCCGGCTTGCCGGTCCGCGGGTCATATCCCTGGATCATGAACCATCCGTCCTTTGCGGTTACTTCAGGCGCTCCGCGTCGTAGCCGGGGCGGGTGAACTCGCCACCCAGATAGGCGAACACCGGATCGTCCGGATCTGGTGCCCCGTGGGCCGCGATGACCTCGGCCGCGTAATCCTCCGCATCGTCCCGGGGCTCGTAGCCCAGGGCCCGGGCCTCGCCCAGGCTGACCCAGCCGCCGCGGGTGTTGGCCGATACGCCGAAGGCCACCCGGAAACCGGGCCGCTCCGCGGTCAGGCACGCCTCGAACAGCCGCCCGGCGTCGTCCGGGGACAGCCAGGTGGACAGCATGCGCGTCGTCGTGGGCCGCTCGAAGCAGGACAGGATGCGCAGGCAGACCGCGTCCAGGCCGTAGCGGTGGTGGTACATCGACGCCAGCGCCTCCCCCGTCACCTTGGACACCCCGTAGTAGGTGTCCGGCGCGGGGAACGTGTAGTCGGGGGCGGGGAACGCGGAGGGCGGGGTGAACCCGACGGCGTGGTTGGACGAGGCGAAGATCACCCGGGGCACTCCGGCCCGGCGGGCCGCCTCGAACACGGTGTACGTGCCGTGGATGTTGATCTCGATGATCTTGTCCCAGGGGCCCTCGCCGGACACGCCGCCCAGGTGGATCAGGGCATCCGCCCCGGCGCAGGCCTCGGTCATCGCGGCCATGTCGGTGACCGACGCGACAATCACCTCCTCGTCCGGGCCGGGCGAGGCCGGGGGGCTGATGTCCAGCAGGCGCAGGATCCGGCCGGGCCGGGCCAGCCGCTGGCGCAGCATGGACCCGATGCGGCCGGACCCGCCGGTGATGAGGATGATCGGCACGGCTGTCAACCTTACGCGGCCGGTCCCCCGGGCAGAACAGCTAGCTGTCCTTGGTTCGCTCACTGGCCCACAGTCCGGCGATACACGCAGGTGAGCCGCAGGTCTCCCGGATCGCCGGGGCACCGCAGGCGCACTTCCGGATCTGGGCCCGGAGCCACGCGTCGTAGGCGACTAGCTCGGCGCCCACGGTCACCACGCGCCGGATACGGCCATTGGGCATGAGCAGCCACTCGGCCGGGCGGGATTCCAGATCAGGCATGGCTAGCTTCCTGCGTACGGGTCAGCTCCTAGTTTCGCGCATCCGGGTACGGGGCACAGCCGGTCTGGCGCACCGGGGCCGGCCGTCAGCGCGGGTCGGGCTCGGGGTTACGGCCCGGGCGGGCCAGGAACCCGAAGTCGCAGCCCTGGTCGGCCTGGGTGACGTTCTCGCTGTACAGCGCGCCGTAGCCACGCTCGAATCGGCGGGGTGGCGGCTGCCAGGCGGCGCGGCGCCGGCTCAGCCCGGCGTCGTCCACCTCCAGCCGCAGCGACCGCTCCCCCACGTCCAGCGTGATCAGGTCGCCGGTGCGGACCAGCGCCAGCGGGCCGCCCACGTAGGACTCGGGGGCGACGTGCAGCACGCAGGCCCCGTAGCTGGTCCCGCTCATCCGTGCGTCGGAGATCCGGACCATGTCCCGCACGCCCTGGGCCAGCAGGTAGTCCGGGATGGGCAGCATCCCGTACTCGGGCATGCCCGGGCCGCCCTGCGGGCCCGCGTTGCGCAGCACGAGAACGGAATCCGCGGTCACGCCCAGGGCGGGGTCGTTGATCTGCCGCTGCATTTCCCGGTAACTGTCGAACACGACCGCCGGGCCGGTGTGCTTGAGCAGCGCAGGCTCGGCCGCGATGTGCTTGATGACCGCACCGTCGGGCGCCAGGTTCCCGCGCAGGACGGCCAGGCCGGCCTCGGCGGACAGCGCGGTACCCGGGTCACGGATGACGTCGTCGTTGTAGACCTGGGCCCCGGCCAGCTGCTCAGCCAGCGGCCGGCCGGTGACCGTGATCCGGCCCGGGTGCAGCGCCCCGGGAACCTCGGCCAGCCGGGCCAGCAGCGCGGGCAGCCCCCCGGCGTAATAGAAGTCCTCCATCAGGTACTTCCCGCCCGGCCGGATGTTGGCCAGGACCGGGACCCGGCGCGCGATCTCGTCGAAGTCGTCCAGGCTGAGCGGAACCCCGCAGCGGCCCGCCATCGCGATGAGATGAATCACGGCGTTGGTGGAGCCGCCGAGGGCCAGCACGGTGGCCACCGCGTCCTGAAACGCCTCGGCGGTGAGGATCCGGCCCGGGGTCAGGTGCTCCCAGGCCATGTCCACGATCCGGCGTCCGGTCGCGGTGGCCATCCGGTAGTGCGCGGAGTCGACGGCCGGGATGGACGCCGCCCCGGGCAGCGTCATGCCCAGCGCCTCGGCCGCCGAGGTCATGGTGGAGGCGGTGCCCATCGTCATGCAGTGGCCGGGCGAGCGGGCGATGCCGGAGGCCAGGTCGGCCAGCTCGCAGTCGCCGATCACCCCGGCCCGCTTGTCGTCCCAGTACTTCCACAGGTCGGTGCCGCTGCCCAGGGTGGTGCCGCGGTAGTTGCCGCGGAGCATCGGCCCAGCAGGCAGGTAGATGGCCGGGATCCCGGCGCTAGCGGCGCCCATGATCAGTGCCGGCGTGGTCTTGTCGCAGCCGCCCATCAGCACCGCACCGTCGGCCGGGTAGGACCGCAGCAGTTCCTCGGTGTCCATGGCCAGCAGGTTCCGGTACAGCATCGGGGTCGGCTTCTGGAACGTCTCCGACAGGCTGGCCACCCCGAATTCGGCCGGGAAGCCGCCCGCCTCCCAGATGCCCCGCTTGACCTGCTCGGCCCGGTCCCGCAGGTGCATGTGGCAGGGGTTCAGCTCAGACCAGGTGTTGACGATGGCGATGACCGGCTTGCCCTCGTAGTCCCCGGGGCTGGCGCCGAGCTGGCGCATCCGGCTGCCGTGGCTGAACGCCCGCATCCCGCCCCCGCCGAACCAGCCGTGACTGCGCAGCTTCTCCGGGTCCCTGACGGGGGGCGGGCCGCCCGGGTGAGAGGTGCTCACTCGTCGCCGTCCTGGGCCTCCAGGCCCCAGCCGGCCAGGATCTTGCCGATCTCACCGCGTATCTCGTCCGGCAGCACGCGGCTCGGCGGGCGGACGTCCCGGCGGGCCAGCCCCAGCTGGGCCAGGGCCTCCTTGACCACGCTCACGTTGTCCGCGGACGAATCCGCGGCCCGCAGTTCCTCGAAGGCGCGGGACTCGGCCCACAGCCGCAGCGCCCCCGGGTGATCCCCGGCCTGCAGTGCCTGCAGCATGCCGACCGAAAGGCGGGGTGCGACGTTGGCCAGCCCGGAGGTGAAGCCGCGCGCCCCGTAGGCCCAGCAGCCCGGCGCGGTCAGCTCGGCCAGCCCGGCCAGCCAGGTGAACCGGGCCAGCCCGGCGTCCCGGGCCACTCCGGCGAACCCCACCATGTCGCGGACCCCGTACTTGACCCCCACGACGTTCGGGCAGTGCTTGCCGAGCCGGCGGATGTGCCGGCCGCCGATCCTCGGGTCGCGGATGTAGAGCACCACGCCCATGTCGGGCACGGCCTCGGCGATGGCCACGTGGTAGTCGACCCAGCCGTCGGCCGACAGGTACGGGCTGACCGGCTGGTGGACCATGATCATGCGGGCTCCGGCCGCGCGGGCGTGGCTCGCGGAACCGATCGCGGTGGGAATGTCATGGCCGACGCCGACCAGCACCTCCGCGCGCCCCCGGACGGCGCGGATGGCGGACTCGGTCGCGGCCCGGGTCTCCTCGGCCGTCAGCGTGTAGAACTCCCCGGTGTTGCCGTTGGGGGTGACCAGGGTGATCCCATTCTCGACGAGGCGGTAGATCAGCCGCGCGTGGCAGTCCCAGTCGGGGGCGCCGTCCGGGCCGAATGGCGTCACGGGGACGGCGGCCACGGTGGCCAGGATCTCCAGGAACTCGTCGGTGACGGCGGGCTCAATGCGCATCGGTGCTCCATTCGGTGGCAGGGGCCAGGCCTGAGAAATCGGGGGCGGGAAGCGGGGGTGCTGAGAACGGGGAGGCGGCGAGATGCCGGGCCGCGAATCCGGCGATGTGCGCGCGGAGCAGGTCCGCCGCGTCGGCGGCCGCACCGGCCCGCGCCGCGGCCAGGATGGCCTGGTGCTCGGCCGCCTCCTGCCGCCACGATGGGACCTGCTCCCAGGACAGGGCGGAGACCAGCGCGGTCTGATCGCGCAGGTCGTCGAGGGTCTTCACGAGCAGGCCGTTGCCGCACGCCTGGTACAGGGCCCGGTGGAACTCGCGGTTGGCCAGGCTGCGCTGGACCTGATCGGCCGCGGCGCCGGAGGCGGCCAGGGCCGTCTGCGCGGTCGCCCACGGACCGCCGTCCGGTCCGGCCCGCGTCCCGTCAGCCCGCAGGTCATCAGCCTGCCCCGGATGGGCCTGTACCGCATGGGCCTGTACCGCGCGGCGGACCGCCTCGGGCTCCAGCAGCAGCCGCAGGTCGTAGATGGCCGCCGCGCTCGCCGGGTCGATGGCCCGGACGGCCGCCCCCCGGTACGGGCTCATCGTGACCAGGCCCGCGCCCGCCAGGGTCTTCAGCGCCTCGCGGACCGGGGTCTTGGACACGCCGAGCATCTGGGCCAGTTCCGTCTCCACCAGGCCTTGCCCGGGACGCAGCTCACCGGCCAGGATCGCGTGCTTGATGGCGTCCAGGACCGCCTCGGAGCGCGAGGGGGTGGCCCCGGTCGTCCCGTTAAGGAAACTGCGGGCCGGCGGGACCATGGCGGTGCTCACCGGGAGGGTCCGCCCGTCCGCGCTGCCGCTCGCATATGGCATCTCATATATGACATGACTCTACGAGGCGGTCACTGCGCGGTCAACGGGGCATTCCCACGGCCGGGCCCGCCGGCGCGGCGCCGGTCAGCCGTTCTTGCGCGCGACCCCGCCCCACATCGCGGCTTTCCGTGAGCCCTCGACCTCGGAGTCCTGCCGCCAGTGCTGCACCGGGACCACCCCGGGCTCGAGCAGGTCGAGCCCGGTGAAGAACTCGGTCACCTCGGCCTCGCTGCGGTAGGTGCCCTTCTGGGCCAGGAGCCGGTTGAGCCGCTTGCCCATCTCGGCCATCTTCTCGGGCTCGATGTCCGAGGCCACGTGCGAGAGCAGGAGGTAGCTGCCCGGCGGCACCGCATCCATCAGCTGGCTCACGATGCTGAACGGGTGGTCCTCGGGCCCGATCAGGTGCAGCACCGCGACCAGCATGACCGCGACCGGCTGGGAGAAGTCGAGCAGCCTGCGGGCGTGCTCGAGGATCTTCTCGGTATCCCGCAGGTCAGCGTCGAGATAATCGGTCGCGCCCTCGGGGCCGCCGACCAGCAGGGCCCGGGCGTGCGCCAGCACGATGGGGTCGTTGTCCACGTAGACGACGCGGCTCTCCGGCGCGACAGACTGGGCCACCTCGTGCGTGTTGTTCGCGCTGGGAATGCCGGTGCCGATGTCGAGGAACTGGCGGATCCCCGCGCCCGCGGCCAGGAAGCGCACGCCGCGGGCCAGGAACGCCCGGTTGGCCCGCACTGAGGAGACCAGGTCGGGGTAGGCCGCGAGCGCTTCCTCGCCGGCCTGCCGGTCGGCCTCGAAATTGTCCTTGCCGCCCAGCCAGTAGTCATACACCCGGGCGATGTGCGCCACGCTGGTGTCGAACTCGACCTGCTCGCCGTCGTCAGGCGGAAGAGGCGCTCCGAGCCATTCACTTGCCATCACAGCCGCCTTTCGCAGCATGCCCCGGTTCCATCCTGCAGCGATAGACCCTACCGTGTCCGCCTGAATCAGGAATCAAAGCCCAGTCCCAGCCGGTCCAGGGTGCGCAGCCACAGGTCCCGGCGACCCTCGTGCCGGTCAGCGCGGGCAAGTGAGGCGCGGGTCAGCTGGATGACCGCGGAGCGCAGCGGCTCGGGCGGGAACGGGACCGGCTTGCCCCGCACCATGCCCAGCGCGGTCCGCTCGGTCTGCTGCCCGCTGAGCAGGTCGAGCAGCACGTTGCCGCCGAACCGAGAGGCGCCGACACCCAGCCCGGTGTACCCGGCCGCGTAGGCCAGCCGCCCGCGGTGGGCGGTCCCGAAGAACACGCAGAACCGCGCGCAGGTGTCGACCACGCCGCCCCAGGTGTGCGTGAAGCGGAGCCCTTCCAGCTGCGGGAAGGTTTCGAAGAACTGCCCGGCCAGCCGGGCGAACGTCACGGGCCGCTGATCCTGGCCGGCGGTGATCAGGCCGCCGTTGTAATACACCGCGTCGTACCCGCCCCACAGGATCCGGCCGTCCCCGGTGAGCCGGTAGTAGTGGAACTGGTTGCCCATGTCGCCGACGCCCTGCCGGTGCGGCCAGCCGATACTGGCCCGCTGGGCGGCGGACAGCGGCTCGGTCATCATCGCGTAGTCGTACACCGGCACCAGGTACCTCCGCAGGCGGCGCAGCAGCGGAGCATAGGCGCCGGTGCCCAGGGCGGCGCGCGGCGCGCGGACGCTCCCGTGCGGAGTGGACAGCCGCAGGCCCGGGCCTTCGGGCTGGATCGCGCCGACGGGGGTCTGCTCGAAGATCCGGACGCCCGCGTCCAGGCAGGCCCGGCGCAGCCCCCAGGCCAGCCGGGCCGGGTCCACCATGGCGCAGCCGTCACGGTCCCACACGCCGCCGTAGTAAGCCGGTGAGGCGATCTCAGCCCGCACCGCCTCCGCGTCGAGCAGCTCCGGGGGCTCGCCGGGCGCGCCCGACGCGGCGGCGAGCCGGCGCGCGGCGGCGGCGTGATCCCACAGGTCAGGGAGGTGCCAGGGCTGGGTCGCGACGGCCAGCTCGCCGGTGCGCTCGAAGTCGCAGTCGATCCCGTGGCGGGCCACGGTGGCCCCGATCTCGTCCAGGTTCTGCCGGCCGAGCCGGTCCAGCACGGGCATCTCCGGCCCGAACCGCTCCAGCCCGTTGGCCAGGCCGTGGGTGAGGCTGGCCGAGCAGAAGCCGCCGTTGCGGCCGGACGCGGCCCAGCCGGCCGTCCGGCCCTCCACCAGCACCACGTCGGCGGACGGGTCCCGCTCCTTGGCCAGCAGCGCGGTCCACAGCCCGGTGAATCCTGCGCCCACCACGGCCAGGTCGGCGGTGGTGGGCCCGCGCAGCGGCGCGGCAGGCTCCGGGGCGTCCGGGCGGTCCAGCCAGAAGCAGGCCGGCCGGGCGTCCCGGAGCGCAGCCTCGCCGGGCAGCGCAGTCACGCCAGCGACGGCCCTCACCCGCGGATCAGCGGGTTGAAGGCCGACTCGAAGGCGGTCTGCAGCTTGCCGCTCACGTCGGGGTAGTTGTGCAGCCGCTTGTAGTCCGCGGGGGTGGGCCAGACCAGCTCGCTGGTGGCGACCTCATGCAGGAGTTGCCGGGTGGTGCCGGTGGCCTGGCCCGCGTCCCGGCCGATGATCCGCTGGGCGGCGGGGACGGCGCTGATGTAGTTGATGGACTCGGTGAGCTGGGCGGCGATCTCCGGCCGGTAGTACCAGTCCATCAGCATCATCGCGTCCACCGGGTTCTGAGCGTACCGGGGGATCATCATGTTGTCGGTCCACAGCGTGCCGCCCTCGTCCGGGATCACGAACTTCAGGCCGGCCCCGGAGCTGAGGTTCTGCTGGAAGATGTCCCCGGACCAGGCCATCGAAATCCAGGTGTTCCCGCTGGTCAGCTCGTCGATGTAGGACTGGCCGTAGTAGCCGCGGACCAGCCCCGTGTCGCGCTGCTGGGTCAGTGTCCTGGCCGCGGCCTGCCAGTCGCGCGCGGTGGACGTCTCCGGGTTGATGCCCAGCTTGAGCAGGCCGAAGTTGCCCAGGTCCTGGATATTGTCCATCATCCCGACCCGGCCCTTGTAGGCCGGGTTCCACAGGTCCTTGAGGCTGGTCACCGGAGTCTGGATGAACTTGGGGTTCCACGCGATGCCGGTGGTGCCAGACGCCCACGGGACGCTGTAGGTGTTTCCGGGGTCGAATGAGCGGTGCTGGAACTTGGCCGACGCGTACTTGCGGAAGTTCGGCAGCATGCTCTGGTCCAGCGGGATCAGCTCGCTGCCGGTGAGCATCTGGGAGAACCAGAACCCGTTGGTGACCACCATGAGGTCGTAGCCGATCGATTCCCCGGCCCGGATGATCGGGCTCGCCTTGCCGACCCAGGAAGGAGCGCTCTGGATGACCTCGGCGTAGCTGACCGTGATGCCCGTGGTGGCGGTGAACTCCTGCAGCGTCTTGTGACCAGTGTCGATGTAGAGCGGCCAGTTGGCGAAGTCCACCCGCCCGTGCCGCTTCTGGGCCGCCCAGAAGCTGGCCACCGTGTTCTGCGCGCGCACGGGGTGCGGCGGGCGGGTCCCGCCGCCACTGCACGCGGCCAGGGCGAGCCCGGCCGCGGCCAGGCCACCGAGGCCCAGCACGTCGCGCCGACGAGGCCTGGTCATCCCGCGCGCCAGCACCAGATCTTCGGGACGTTCCTCGTCAGTCATCGCTCACCGCCAGGTCATGTCTGCCTTCTGGCTACCACGATGCTGGCCAGCGCGCACAGGATACCGACCGCGAAGATGGCGCTGCCGAACACGAAGACCTGCGGCGGGATGCCGACGCGGGTGGCCCCGTAGACCCACACCGGGAACGGCACCGCAGCTCCGCTGACGAAGTTGGACGTGACGAAGTCGTCGATGGACAGGGCGAAGGCCATCAGCGCGCCGGCCATGACGCCCGGCATGATCAGCGGCAGGGTGATCTTCCGGAACGTGACCCACGCGTTCGCGCCCAGGTCCTGGGCGGCCTCCTCGAGCGACCGGTCGAACCCGGCCATCCGGGCCCGGACGGTGATCGCGACGTAGGCGATGCTGAAGGCCACGTGGGCCAGGAGCAGCGTGAAGAACCCCCGGGCCACGTTGATGGTGACGAACAGGCCGAGCAGCGACGCGCCCATCACGATCTCCGGTGCGGCGATGTTCAGGAACATCACCTGCTCCAGGAAGCCCTTGCCGCGCAGCTGCGGCCGCTGGTAGCGGACCAGGGCCAGGGCGAGCAGGGTGCCCAGCGTGGTGGCCACGATCGTGGCCACCAGAGCCAGGCGGATCGACAGCCAGAACGAGCTGGTGAGCTGCGGGATGTCCTTCCACTGCTGGTACCACTGGGTGGTGAACCCGTTCCAGGCGAAGCTGACCTGGGGCAGGCCGGTGGTGACCTTGTTGAAGCTGTAAAGGATCATCACCGCGATCGGGAAGACCAGGTAGGCGATGATCAGCCAGGAGTAGGCGGGCAGCACGAACCGGGTCCACCGGCGCCGCCGCGGGGCCCCCCGCCGGGCCTGCCCCGTCTCCGCCCCGGCGGGCGCCGTCACCACCGCGCTCATATGTAGTCCTCGATGGTCCGCGAGCCCAGCAGGCGGGCGTAGGCGAAGATGCCGACCAGCGCGATGGCCAGCAGCACCGCGGACAGCGCCGAGCCGCCCGCGTAGTCCAGGTTGACCAGGAACGCGTTCTGGATCACGGTGCCGATCATCGTGTTGCTGGTGCCGCCGAGAACCTGCTGGTTCACGTAGTCGCCGAGGGCGGGCACGAACGTGAGCAGGAACGCGGCGAACAGCCCGGGCACGGTGAGCGGCAGGATCACCCGGAGGAAGGCCTGCCGCCGGGTGGCGTACAGGTCGTACGCCGCGTCGAGCACCCGCTTGTCGATCCGCTCGATGGCCACGTACAGCGGCAGCGCGGTGAACGGCAGGTAGTTGTAGGCCAGCCCGGCCACCACCGCGTACCCGGTGGCCAGCACGTGGAAGTTCTGCGGCACCAGGTGGGCGTTCTTCAGGGTGCCCAGGATGATGCCCTGGTCGGAGAGGATGAATTCCCAGACCACGGTCCGGATCACGAACGAGACGAAGAACGGCACCAGCAGCATGAGGAGGAAGAAGTTCTTCTTGCTGCCGCCGTGGAACGCGATCCAGTAGGCGATGGGGAACGACACGATCAGGTCGAGGATGGTCGCCGCGCCCGCGAAGTAGAAGCTGGTGACGAACTGGGCGTGGTACAGGCTGAGCTGCTGCCCGAACTCGCCCCAGTGCCAGGTCATCACGCAGGCCCCGGTGGCCGTGTTGCACGACTGCAGCGACAGCGACAGCATCACGACCAGCGGGATCAGGAACAGCGCCAGCAGCCACAGCCCGGCCGGCAGGCTCAGCAGGTACGGCGCGAGCGCCTTGCCGAGCCTGGGCCGGGGGCGGCGGGCAGTTACGCCCCCTGGGTGATCGGCAAGAACAGGTTGTTCCACGCGGTCAGCTCTTCCTGGCTCTTGTACACGTAGTAATTGCGCGAGTTCTTGATGTACTGCGCGGTCGGGAACACGGTCGGCGCGCCGGCCGTGGTGGCCGTGGGCAGGCCGATCTCCGGCTTCATCGCGGTCAGCGTCTGCTGGGACCAGCCGCTCGGCGACTGGAGCACGCCCTTGGCGCCCGGAACCGGGCAGATGTAGTCGTTGTAGTACTCCACGACCGCCTGGACCTGCGGGTTGTAGTAGAAGTCCATCAGCGTCATGGCGTCCTTGGGATTCTGGGCGTACATCGGGATGCACATGTTGTCCGTCCAGAGCATCCCGCCCTCGCTGGGGACCAGCAGCTTCAGGTCGCGGTACTTGCTGTTCAGGTCGGCCTGGAAGATGTCGCCGGACCAGGCCTGCGAGACGAGGATGTCGCCATTCTTCAGGTGGTTGATGTAGCTCTGGTCGTAGTAGGCGCGGACCAGCCCGTCACTCTTCTGCTGCTGGAGCTTCTTGGCCGCCTTGGCCCAGTCGGACTCGGTCGAGGTGGCCGGCTCGACCCCGATGGCCAGCAGCCCGACGCTGCCCAGCTCCTGGGGGTCGGACATCATCCCGATCTTGCCCGAGTACTTCTTGTCGAACAGGATGCCCACGCTGGTGCCGGGGTCCTTGATCTGGGCCGAGTTGTAGCCGATCGCGGTCCAGCCGGACTGCCAGGCCATCGTGTACTTGTTGCCCCGGTCCCAGGACGGGTTCTTGATCAGCGGGCCCGCGTACTTGTCGAAGTTGGTCATCATGCTGCGGTCCAGCGGGATCAGCCAGCCGAAGTTCATCAGGTAGCCGAGCGGCGGGCTGTTGTTGGTCATCACGATGATGTCGTAGCCGGTCGGCTGCTTGGCGGTCAGTGACGGCCGGATCTTGGCGTAGAAGGCATTGTTATCGCTGATCGGCTCGGTGTAGTTGACTTGTATCCCGGTCTGCTTGGTGAAGTACTCCAGGGAGGGGTGCTTGCCTTTCAGCACGTCCAGGTAATACGGCCAGTTGGCGAAGTTCACCGTGTGGTGCAGCTTCTGCTTCCCCCACCAGGCGGCGGTGCCGACCCCCCGGCCGGGGTGGACCCGCTGCTCGTGGTGGTGGCGCCCTTGACCCCGCAGGCGGCCAGGAACGCGCCGATGCCGAGCGCGCCTGCACCGGCGCCGGCCGACCGCAGCAGCTGCCGCCGGGACAGCGCGTGCGGGGACGGGCCCTGCTGCGAGAGGCGGGGCTGGGTCAGGCCGCGCCAGAGGGACGGGTCGGGACCGGCCGCTCGGCCGGGGTCACTGCCATGCTGGTCCATCGGAACCTCCTGTCCAGCACCGCGCGCTGGCCGGCCGAGCGGGTGCACCGCCGGGCGCGGGCGGTTAGCCAATCGGGTAAGAGTGCTGGGGATCCCAGGTCAGCCAGACCTCGTCGCCCCGGCCGACCGGGGCGCTCGCTGAGGCCGAGTTCTGCCGGAAGACGACGACGTCCGCCCCGGTCGTGGTGTGAACCGAGAAATTGGTGGAAGTGCCCAGGTACACCACCTCGGTCACGGTGCCGCGCACCGCGCAGCCACCGGCCGGGCCCGGCCCGGTGACGAGCTCGATCTTCTCCGGCCGCACGGTGAGCTCGATCTCCTGGCCCGCACGCAGCCCGTCCCGGCCGACGGCCGGGACGACGATCCGCTCGTCCGGGCTCACCTCGATGATCCCCTGGTCATCCGTCACCCGCGCCAGCGTCCCCGTGAGGAGGTTGGACGTGCCGATGAAGCCGGCCACGAACCGGGTCGCCGGGTGCTCATATATCTCCCGCGGCGACCCCAGCTGCTCGATCACGCCGTCGTTCATCACCGCGATGCGGTCCGACATGGTGAGGGCCTCGTTCTGGTCGTGCGTCACGTACACGAACGTGATGCCGACCTCCCGCTGGATGCGCTTGAGCTCGACCTGCATGGCCTGCCGGAGCTTGAGGTCCAGGGCACCGAGCGGCTCGTCGAGCAGCAGGGCCTTGGGGTGGTTGACCAGCGCCCGGGCCAGCGCGACGCGCTGCTGCTGGCCGCCGGACAGCTCCCGGGGCCGGCGCTGCTCGCGGCCGGTGAGGTCGACGATCTCCAGCATCTCGCCCACCTGGCGGGTGATCTGGTCCTTGGGCACGCTCTTGCGCCGCAGCCCGAACGCCACGTTCTCGAACACGCTCATGTGCGGGAACAGCGCATAGGACTGGAACACCATGTTCACGTCACGCTTGTTCGGCGGGACCGCGGTGACGTCGCGCCCGTCCAGCCGCACGGAGCCCCGGGTGGGCTCCTCGAAGCCCGCGATCATCCGCATCGTGGTGGTCTTGCCGCATCCGGAGGGACCGAGCATGGAGAAGAACTCACCCGCCCGGATGGCCAGGTCGATGCCGCGCACGGCGGTGACCGTCTCGGCCCGGGAGTGGAATTCCTTGGCCACCCCGTCGAGCCCGATGGCGGGCACGGTGCGCGCGCCGGCCGGCCCGGCGGGGCCGGCCGCCGGCACCTCCTGCGCGGACGCGTCAGTGTCGGTCATGTCAGGAGCAAATCCCTCGTCTCGGGTCCCTGGGTAGATCCCGTTCCCAGCGCTTCCTGCCTGACGGTGCGCGGCGACGCACTCCGGCCAAGTCAGCCGGCCGCATATCAGGTCAAACGGCACCTTTGCGGCAAGTGGTCCCGATCTAAGCAGACGGGTAATTCAAAATCAACCGAATCAGTCGTCACGAATCCCGATCGCAACTGATTCGGTTTACAGGCCCGTAACAGGGGGCTCAATCACCCAAGTAGCTCATCACGTGCTTGATCCGGGTGTAGTCCTCGAACCCGTACATCGACAGGTCCTTGCCGTACCCGGAATGCTTGAATCCGCCGTGCGGCATCTCGGAGGCGAACGGGATATGCGTGTTGATCCACACGGCTCCGAAATCGAGCAGGCGCGCCAGCCGCATCGCCCGCCCATGATCCCGGGTCCACACGCTCGCGGCCAGCCCGTACTTGACCCCGTTGGCCCAGCGGAGCGCCTCGTCCTCGTCGCTGAACTGCTGCACGGTGATCACCGGGCCGAAGATCTCTTCCTGGATCATCTCGTCGTCCTGGCGCAGCCCGCTGACCACGGTGGGCTCGAAGCAGTAGCCGCGCTCCCCCACCCGGTGACCGCCGGTGACCAGCTCCGCGTGGGCCGGGCCGCGGCGCAGGAAGCCCTCGACCCGGGCCAGCTGCGCCGGGTTGTTCAGCGGGCCGAAGTCGGCGTCGGGCACGTCCAGCCCGCCGACCTTGGTGCCCCGGGCCTGCTCGGCGAGGGCGCCGGTCAGGTCGGCGGCGATCCGCGGGCCGGCCAGCACCCTCGTCGCCGCGGTGCAGTCCTGGCCCGCGTTGTAGTAGGCGGCCCCGGCGATGCCCGCCGCGGCCTGCGCCACGTCCGCGTCGTCGAAGACCACCACCGGCGCTTTCCCGCCCAGTTCGAGGTGGACCCGCTTGAGCCCGGCCGCCGCGGCCTGAGCCACCTGGATGCCGGCCCGGACCGACCCGGTGATCGACACCATCTGCGGGATGTCGTGGCTAACCAGGGCCTGGCCGGTGCCAGCGTCGCCGCAGACCACATTGAGGACCCCGGGCGGCAGGAACGCGGCGGCGATCTCGGCCAGCATCAGCGTGGATACGGGGGTGGTGTCCGAGGGCTTGAGCACCACGGTGTTGCCGGCGGCGAGGGCGGGCGCGATCTTCCAGATGGCCATCATCAGCGGGTAGTTCCAGGGCGTCACCTGGGCGCAGACGCCCACCGGCTCACGCCGGACCATCGAGGTGTGCCCGGCCATGTACTCGCCCGCCGCGGTGCCCTGCAGGATGCGGGCGGCACCGGCGAAGAACCGGACCTCGTCGACGCACGGGGGAAGCTCCTCGGCCATGGTCAGCGCGACCGGCTTCCCGGTGTTCCGGCATTCGGCTTCCACCAGGTCGGCGGCCCGCTCCTCGACCGCGTCGGCGATCTTGAGCAGGGCCAGGCTGCGCTGCGCCGGCGTCGCGTCGCGCCAGGTCTCGCGGGCCGCCTCGGCGCTGCGCAGCGCCGCGTCCACATCCTCCGGCCCGGACACCGGCGCGAGCGCGTACGCCTCGCCGGTGCTGGGGTCGACGACCTCGCTGGTGCGGCCCGCCGCGGCCGTCACGTACTCGCCGTTCACGAAGTTCTTCAGCTCCGCCACGCTGGCCCCAGGCTGCACGGTCGCTGTCAAGGTCCGCCTCCTCGGGACGAGGTTCCTGGCCACGGCGCCGGCGCGCTCGGCCTCTCCAGTAACCGCCTGGATCCGACACTCGCAGAAAAACGTTTCGCGAACAAGTGAATCCGTTGCATATACCATGCATAGCAACGAAATCAGTTGACAAGCGGGCCGAGCGTGACACCATGTGCTTGCGAAGGAGGACCGCATGGCGCACACCCCGGCGACGCCCGCGATCCCGGGCGGACTGGGCGGGGAGCCCGGCCCGGCCAGCCGCAACGGCCGTTCCGCCGTCCGCGGCTCCGCGGGCACGGCGCTCGACCACCTCTCCAAGCAGATTATCGAGCAGCTTCAGGAGGACGGCCGCCGGTCCTACGCCGCCATCGGCAAGGCGGTCGGGCTGTCCGAGGCCGCGGTCCGGCAGCGGGTGCAGCGGCTGGTGGAGGCGGGGATCATGCAGATCGTCGCGGTCACCGATCCGCTGATGCTCGGCTTCAGCCGCCAGACCATGATCGGCATCAAGTGCGGCGGCGACCTGGAGCAGGTCGCCGACCACCTGGCGGTCATGGATGAGATCGACTACGTGGTGATCACCTCGGGGTCCTTCGACCTGCTGGTCGAGGTGGTCTGCGAGGACGACAGCCACCTTCTGGAGATCCTGAGCCGGGTGCGCGGGGTGCCCAGCGTGACCAGTACCGAGACCTTCGTGTACCTGAAGCTCCGTAAGCAGACCTACGGCTGGGGGACCAGATGACCACGCCACACGACCCAGGCCACGCCGCGGACCACGCTCCGTCCGACCCGCTTGGCCCGGCCGCAGCATCCGACGGCGCTCCCGGCTCGGGGGACCCTGCCGTCCTGGCCATGCAGGCGGCCGCGCGGCGCCACCTGTGGCTGCACTTCACCCGGATGTCCGCCTACGCGGACGGCGAGGTCCCGGTGATCGTGCGCGGCTCCGGGCAGTACGTGTACGACCAGAAGGGCAAGCGCTACCTGGACGGGCTGGCCGGCCTGTTCGTGAGCCAGATCGGGCACGGCCGCAAGGAGGTCGCCGAGGCGGGCGCGCAGCAGGGCAGCGAGCTGGCCTACTTCCCGCTCTGGTCGTACGCCCACCCGCGGGCTATCGAGCTCGCCGAGCGGCTCGCCACCCTGGCCCCCGGCGACCTGAACCGGGTGTTCTTCACCACCAGCGGCTCCGAGGCGGTCGAGTCGGCCTGGAAGCTGGCCAAGCAGTACTTCAAGGCCGTCGGTGAGCCAGGCCGGTACAAGGTGCTCAGCCGCGACATCGCCTACCACGGCACGTCCATGGGTGCGCTGGCCATCACCGGCCTGCCCCCGATCAAGGAGCCGTTCGAGCCGCTCCCGCCCGGCGGGGTCCGGGTGCCGAACACCAACTTCTACCGCGCGCCCGGCTTCGTGGCCGATGACCTCGCCGGGTTCGGCCGCTGGGCGGCCGATGAGATCGAGCGCGCGATCCTGCGCGAGGGCCCCGAATCGGTCGCCGCGGTGTTCCTGGAGCCGGTGCAGAACTCGGGCGGGTGCTTCCCGCCGCCGCCCGGCTACTTCGCCCGGGTCCGCGAGATCTGCGACCGCTACGGCGTGATCCTCGTCTCCGACGAGGTCATCTGCGCATTCGGCCGACTCGGCTACTACTTCGGCTCGCAGCGCTACGACTATCAGCCCGACATCATCACGTTCGCCAAGGGCGTCACCTCCGGCTACGCACCGCTCGGCGGCATGATGGTCAGCGACCGGCTGATGGAGCCGTTCAGCACCGGGACGGCCACCTTCCTGCACGGGGTGACGTTCGCCGGCCACCCGGTCTCCTCCGCGGTGGCGCTGGCCAACCTCGACGTCTTCGAGCAGGAGGACCTGCTCGGCAACGTGCGGGCCAACGAGGCCACGTTCCGCGCCACCCTGGAGACGCTGCACGATCTGCCGATCGTCGGCGACGTGCGGGGCGACGGCTACTTCTACGGCATCGAGCTGGTCAAGGACAAGGCCACCCGGGAGACGTTCAGCGACGACGAGTCCGAGCGGCTGCTCCGCGGCTTCCTGTCCCAGGCCCTGTTCGACGCCGGCCTGATCTGCCGCGCCGACGACCGCGGCGACCCGGTGATCCAGCTGGCGCCGCCGCTGACGTGTGGCCCGGAGCACTTCACCGAGATGGAGCAGATCCTGCGCAGCGTGCTGACCGAGGCCTGGTCGCGGATCTGATCCAGCCGGGGAACGACCCGGCCTGCCGGCACGTTTAGGCCGCTGAAGGGGTCTGCACGTGAAGCCGCTCACCAGCTCTGCGCCGGGCCCGCCGGAGAGCGGGCCGGTGATGTGGCCAAATTGTGGCCGGATCTTCGGATGATGTCCGGCTGACGGGGGTAGTCCGCGGCCTGTGTGGTACTTCATCGGCGCCATAGCTGCGGTATTGCTGGGCGCCGGTTTCGTACTGCAGCAGGACGCGGCGCAGCGCGTGCCGCAGTCCGACTACCTGCGCGTGCGGCTGGTGGCCGACCTGCTGCGGCAGCGGCGCTGGCTGGCCGGCCTGGGCTTGATGATCGCGGGAATGCTGCTGTCCGGCCTGGTCATAGGCCATATGGTCCTGGCCCTCTCCGAGCCGCTGCTGGCCACCAACCTGCTGGTCGCGCTGGTCATCGCCGGGCGGATCTCCGGCCAGCGGGTCCGGGCCCGCGAACTGGTCGGGGCCGTGATCCTGCTGGCCGGGGTGAGCGCCCTGTCCGTCGCCCGGTCCGTGACCTCGGTGCAGGACTCAGTCGGCTCGCCCGCGTACTGGCCGTACGCGGGGGCGGCCATCGCCGCCGCGGCCGCCGCCTTCGCCATTGCCGGACGGCGCCGCCGGGGTGACATGCGCGGCCTGCTGACCGGGACGGCCGCCGGGCTGGTGCTGGGCGCCCAGGACGCGCTGACCCGGGTCACCGTACGATCCCTGGGCAGCGTGCACGAGCTGACCGATCTGCTGTCCAGCTGGCCGGCCTACTCCCTGATCGCGGTGGGCTTCATCGCCGTGTTGCTGATGCAGAGCGCGTTCAACTCGGCCCCGCTGCACGCCTCGCTGCCCGGGATCACGGCCGCGGAGCCGGTGGCCGGGATCGCGCTCGGCGTGGTCGCTTTCCGTGAGAAGGTCCCCGCCTCGCCCCTGCTCATCGCGCTCCAGGTGGCCGGGCTGCTCGCGCTGCTCCTCGGGGTGATCCTGGTGGCCAGGTCACCGGCGCTCACGGGCCTGCGCCAGTACCACGGGCCAGGCGAGCACCTGCTGCATCGTGACCGCGAGCCGCGCCGCCCCCGGCGGCCCGCCGCGGAGCCGGAGATCCGGCCGGCCCGGGCCAGCGCCGAGCCGGGCGCTCCCGGCCCGGCCGGCACCGGTCCCGTCAGCGCTGGCCCGGACAGCAACAGCAACGGTCCCGTCAGTTCCGGCCCGGCCGGGCCGGGCCCGGGCGGGTCCGGCCTGGTGGGGCCCGGACTGGCCAGCGCCGCTCCGGACGTCCCCAGGCTGGCGCCGCCGGATGTTGCCGACCCGGACCTGGCCCGCCCGCCGGGGTCGTTACCGCACCGCCAGCAAGGCGGCTGAGGTGCCGCCAGCCCAGTTCCCGGCCTGCCGGGCACATAACTGTTTCATTACTTAACGTAACTGGACAGCTTCGCTGGGCAAGCTGGTGGCATGCGCTTAGCTCACGCCGGCGACCGCCGCCCGGGACCGGGGCAGCCCCGGAACGGCAACCACATCTGGCTGGCCACCTGCGTCGTCACTGTCATCGTCGTGGTCTTCGTTGCGGTGAAGTTGACGGGAAGCGGCTGCCCGGTTCGGCCGCGCGCGGACGGGTCCGGGGCTGCCGGGGGCGGGGCCGCGGCTGCCGCGGACCAGGACAGTGCGGCCGGCACCGCGGGGGGCGGCTCCATGACCAGCCCGCTGGCCGCCCGTGCCGCGCTGGCCGGGCCCACGATCGAGGGCCACGCCGTGTTCTACGACCCCGGCCAGGCGGCGGGCAGCTGCGGGCTGGGCCCGTTCCCGGCCGGGGGGTGGTACGCCAGCCTGCCGCCGCGCGGCTACGCGTCCGGCCGGGCCTGCGGCAGCTATGTGGATGTCCACGGGCCGGGTGGCGCGGTGCGGGCCGAGGTTGTGGACGTGTGCACGGACTGCGCCGCAGGCACGGTCGATCTGAGCCGGGCGGCCTTCGGCCGGATCGCCGCCCCGAGGGCCGGCACGGTCGCGGTGAGCTACCAGCCCGCGGTGGACCCGCCGCTGCGGGGCCCGCTGGCCGTGCGGATCGCCCCGGCCGCGCGGCCGGGAGACCTGGCCGTCCAGGTCATCAACCACGGCAACCGGCTGTCGTCAGTCGCCGCCAGCCGGCCTGGCGGCCGGTGGCAGCGCCTGGTCCCTAACACCGACGGCTACTGGGCCGGGCCGCTGCGCCCCGCACGGCCCGGGTCCGGCGGGACACGGGGCGCGGGCGCGCCGTTCCGGGTGCGGATCACCGACGTCGAGGGTCACCAGGTGGTGCTCACCGGGATACCGGCGCGCAGCGGCGTTCGGCACGCCACCGCCTGGATGTACCGGGCCCGGAACCGGCCGGCCCGCCCGGCCACCCGCCCGGCCGTCACGGCCGCGTCGCCGGCCAGCCGTACCGGGCCAGACGCGAGCCTGGCCCACTGCTGACCTGCCCCGCGATCGGGCCGGGCCAGCCCGGCTCCGCAGCCCGCGCGGCCGGCCAGGCTCGGGTGAGCGGGCGGGCATAGCCTGGCCAGACCCGCGCGGGCCCGGGAAGCCGCGCCGTCCGGACAAGGGGTGGTCATGCCCGTGATGACGGCCGCGGAGACCTGGGACTTCCTGATGGAAGGAACCCGGACCGCGCATCTGGCGACGGTGCGGGCCGACGGGCGCCCGCACGTCAAGCCGGTGTGGTTCCTGCTGTCCGGCATGCCCAGCGACTTCCAGGTCATCCTCACCACGGCCGCGGACACGGTGGCCGGGCGGAACCTGCGCCGGGACGGGCGGGTGACGATCTCCGTGGACGACCCGGTCCCGCCGTTCTCGTTCGTGCTCATCGAGGGCACCGCCGGGCTCGGCGACGACCCGGCCGAACTGCTCGACGTCGCGACCAGGCTGGCCGCGCGGTACGTGGGAGCGGACCGCGCGGCGGAGTACGGGGCCCGTAACGGGGTCCCCGGCGAGCTGGTCGTCCGGGTGACGCCGGCCCGTGTCCTGGCGCAGCGCGCTATCACGGACTGAGCCGCGCGCCACCGCGGACCGCCCGCCGGACAGCACGCCCGCATATTTCCGGCTAATTGCCTCTTTATCGTGGTAATGCCGGGCGATACGGCCGAACTGGGCAACAGTTTTGTGCCGCGCCTAAGCGGGAAAGTACCGCTTATGCCAACGGACAGGTCAGCGGGCCGGATCCGCGCATTTGCCTTTGGCGCCGCCACGCTTTTCGATATCACCGGCGCTGTCATCTACCGGGCGCTCCGCGCCGAGATGCCGGAACCCGGGAATGTTCCCCCTGAGGGCCCGTTCCAGCTCGCCGCGAAAACAATCGAGGACGCGCATTCTGAGGCGGTCATGCGCGGTACCCGGACGAATGGCGTGGACGTTTCCGCGTGACTGACGATGACGGCACCGCCGAGTCCGGCCGCCCGCCCGATCCGGGGCCCGGCCTGGGCAGCACGCCCGAGCAGCCGCCGCCCGGGACGCCGCCGCCCGGGACGCCGGGCCCGCCTGCCCCGCGGACTCCGCGTCACCCGCGTGCCCCGCTGCCCGGCTTCGGGGTGGCGCACCCAGGCACCGCTCCGAATCCTGGCGGGGCAGCCGGCCCTGGCCTGGCCGAGCCGCCGGACGCGCCCGCCGCGCCGCCCAGCGCGGCCCGGCCGGCCTCGCCTGACCCGGTTCCCCCATCGCCTGGGCCGGCCAGTCCGCCCCAGGCCTCGCTGACCCATCCACCGGACGGCACGGCGGCGGCTCAGCCGGCGGCCCCGGCCCCGTCCGCGGGCCGGGCGGCCGGCCCGGGCGCCACCGCTCCACCCGACGGCACCGCTCCCCCGCTGGACATCGACCAGATCGCCAGCCAGGTGTACGAACGGATCGGTGACAAGATGGACCACCGCCCGGATACCGACCAGGACACGCCCCCGGCGGAGCAGGCGATCATGCTTCGCGACAAGGCGCCCGAACTGTACGACCTGTGGCTCAAGATCGCCCAGGAGAAGGCAGCGACCAGCAACTACGTGCAGCGCGCGCCGTACGAGGTGCCGGAACGGCTGGCGCAGAGCGGGCGGCCACGGGCGCTGAGCGCCATGATCGTGGTCCTCGCCTTCTGCGGGTACCTGGCCTCGCTGGGCGGTCCCGGGCCCTACATCGGGGGCCTGATCGCGATCCTCGACCTGCTGGTCATGCTGGCCCTGTTCTTCGGGCTGCGGCCCGACCACCTGACCGACTCCGGCCGTCCGCGCAAGCGCCGCTTAATCAGGGGGACGCGCTGAGCCCCGGGCGCCGGTACGCGGAGGCTCAGCACGAGACGGCCCTGCCGGGGCGAACCAGGCCGGGTGGCTGGGTGAACTGACCGGCCAGCCGTGGAACTAAGAACTCCCGCGAAATTCACCGGCTCTTCTTCGCCGGCCTCGGCTCTGCGGATGTCGTGGTGTACGGCCGGAAGTGTGGTGTACGGCCGGAAGTTTTGTCAAACTTTTTATCTAGCTAATTCCTGGTTTGCCGGAGTGCCGGGTTCTTCGGCCTGCCCTTATAGGCGCCCGCACGGGCCGGCCCGGGCCAGCCACGGCGCCGTTAGGGTAAAGGAAAGCAAAAAGTGCGCGGGCAGCCCCGGTCGGGACTGCCCGCGCACTTGCAGAATGCCGGCCGTAGGCGGTCTGGCCGCCTGAGCAACCGGGTCCGGTCAGACCGGGCGGACCTGCTCAGCCTGCGGACCCTTCGGGCCCTGCCCTGCGGTGAACTCGACGCGCTGGTTCTCCTGCAGGCTGCGGAAACCGTCGGTCTGGATTGCGGTGTGGTGTACGAAGACGTCGGCGGTGCCGTCATCAGGGGCGATGAAACCATAGCCCTTGTCAGCGTTGAACCACTTCACGGTGCCCTGAGCCACGTGCTCTTCTCCTACGGGAACGATTATCGGGATCCACGGACGTGTCTCCCGGGTTGCTGCGACAGTCTGCCCTTCAACGGCGGGGCACTCTGTGATCCACGGCTCCGGCTAACGGATTAACCGGCGCCGACACGCTCACGAACTTCGACGACAACCACCGACCATTGAACACCATCACGCCGCGTGGCGCTGACGGCTCGCCCAGTTGTCAGTATCTGCCCTGGTCAGCACCGTGGGCCGCGGGTGCGGGAAGCCCGTTGACCTGGGGATCTGGAGTGCGGAAAACTGACCTCAAAGGTCGCCGTTCAGGCGGAAATAGTTGATTACCCGCTCATCGGCAACGGAAAGAGTCGTGATGACTCGACGGCCCTCCCCACCCGGCCGCGGCTGGCTGGCGCCGGGGTGGACGACCGCGGGCTGCGCGGCTCCGCCCGCGGCTACCCGGTAGCTGATCACGGGCGTTCACATCAGGGGCGCTGATGTCACCCGTCACCCAGGAGGCCGCCGGCGTCGGCGGCCACGCCGCCGTCTTCCGCGAAGCCGTCGCCGGCCTCCGGGCCGCCCCCGGACACGTGCAGCGCTGCCAGCACCTCCGGGCGCAGACCCTGCTCCGCCGCGTTGACGACGCCGAGATCCGCGCGGGCATGCAGCTCGGCCGCGGTGAGCAGGAGATCCACGACCGGGGACGGGCCGGCCTGCGAACGGCCCGCAGCCAGGCCTGTCCGGGCATCAGCCAGGCTGTGCAGCTCCCGGAGCAGGTGCGCGCGCTGCCTCGAGAGCACCTGGTGCAGCGCCTCCGCGTCGCCAATCTGCGCCGCGGCCATGACCTTGAGGAAGAAATCGTCCCGGTAGCCCCGGGCCCGCGGGCTCGGGGCGGCCAGCCAGCGCTCCAGTTCCTCCCGGCCGGCCGGGGTGAGCCGGTGCACTAGCCGGTCCGGCTTCACCGGCTGGGGCTGGCGCTCCGACTCGATCAGGCCGTCCCGGCTCAGCCGGTCCAGCAACTGATAGAGGTGCCCGATGTTCAGCCCGCCCCACTGGTCCCCGACCGCCTCGTCGAAGCTGCTCTTGAGCTCGTAGCCATGGGCAGGCTTGACCGCCAGCAGGGCCAGAACGGCGTGATGAAGGGCCATGATCTCAGTCTCCCGCCTCGCCGAACCCGAACGGAACCCTTATTACCTAGTAGCTAGGTAACAGTCCGGTTGCACTGTTGGATAGCCACTAGGTAGCGGCGGCGAGCGCATCACATACTCGGGATGACCCGGCAACGGCGGGCACGGCCCGGGAGGTCGATCACAGTGAGCAGGCTGGCCTGGTCGCAGCTGCGCTACCGGGCTGCCCGGTCAGCGGCCCTGCTGCTGGGGATGCTGGTCGCGGTGACCGCCTTCTGCGTGCTGACCGCGAGCGCCCGCACCTCGCAGCTGCGGACGGTCGGCACGGTGACCGCGCACTTCCGGGCCGCTTACGACATCCTGGTCCGCCCGGAGAGGTCCAGGACGCAGCTGGAGAGCAGCACGGGCACCGTCCAGCCGAACTTCCTGTCCGGCATCTATGGCGGCATCAGCCTGCGGCAGTACCACGAGATCGCGCAGCTCCCGGGAGTCTCGGTGGCGGCGCCGATCGCCATGGTGGGCTACGGCATGCCGATCGTTCCGGTCACCGCCCGGTTGCCGGCGAGGGCTGCGGCGGGCCCGGGGCGGCAGCTCTACCGGCTGAGCACGACGTGGGTGAGCGAGGCGGGCCGCATGCGCATCCGGCAGCCGCCGTCGTACGTGTACCTCACCAGCAACCCGATCCGGCAGCAGCAGACCGGGGCAGCGGTCCTCGAGCGGCTGCCGTCCGGGGCCGAGGCGAGAACGTGTGACGGCTACCCGCTGCGGACGACCGAACCGCCGTTCGGCCCCGCCAAGCAGGCCAGCCTGTGGTGCTGGTCGCGGGTTACCGGGATGTCCGGCGGAGGGTCCTGGGAAGGCCTCACCGCCCAGCACCCAGGATTCGCGATGTACTGGAGCTTCCCCATGCTGATCGCGGCCGTCGACCCGGCCGCCGAGGCGAAGCTGGACGGCCTGAACCGGGCGGTCACCTCCGGCCGCTACCTCGGTGAGAAAGCCGGGCCCGCGATGACGTCAGGACCGGGCAGTCTTGCGTTCACCACGTTCCCGGTGCTGGCCGCGGCGCGGAGCGGGGTCGGCGAGTACGCGGTGACCCAGGTGGAGCGGCTGGCCCGGCCGGCCGGCCCGCCGCGGCTCGACCCGGCCGCCCTGCGCCGGGACTCCACCGCCGCCGGTCAGCCGGTGAGCGCGGTCCGGGTCACCGCGGCCCAGGCCTACCAGCAGCTGCTGGCCGAGATGACCGGTACCGGGCACCGGCACTTCAGCCAGGGCCTGGGCGGCTACTGGAGCGTGGGGCCGACCCGGTACCACCGGGATAGTGCGGGCCGCCTGGTGGCCAACCGGGCAACCAGCCCGGCTTCGGTGTGGTCCATGCAGCTGCCCGGCGCGCACGGGCCGCCGATGGACAACGCCGCGACCTCCTACCGGGCGGTGAGCGAGCACAAGATGACCAACCTCAGCGTGACGGGCAACGTGGACCCGGCCCCGGTCCCGCGAGCAGTCGGCGTGTTTGACCCGGGCCGGATCTCTGACCTCGACCGGCTGTCCGGGGTGCCGCTGGGGCCCTATCACCCGACTGCGGCGGCCCCGGTCGGCACGGCCAGCACCAGCGCCCTGCACGGCGCTGACCTCCAGCCGGACCTGAACCTCGGTGGATACGTGAGCCAGCCAGTCCAGCTCATTACCACGCTCGCTGCCCTTCCCACGCTGCAGAACAGCTCCGTGTTCGGTGGCAACCTGCACGCCAGCGACCCGATCAGCGTGATCCGGGTCCGGGTGGCCGACGTCACCGGCCCGAACCCGGTCTCGCTGGAGCGGATCAAGGAGGTGGCCCAGCAGATCGCGGTCCGCACCGGGCTGGACGTCAACATCGTCACCGGGTCGTCACCCGCCCCCACGACCGTGACGCTGCCCGCGGGCCGGTACGGGCAGCCCGCCCTGACGCTGCACGAGGGCTGGGTCAAGAAGGGCGTCGCGGTAGCCATCCTCGCCGCTGTCGATAGGAAGAGTGTCCTGCTGTTCGTGCTCATCCTCGTCGTCTGCGCGCTGTTCGTGGCCAACTCGGCGACCGCTGCGGTCCGCGGCAGGCGGCAGGAACTCGGGGTGCTCGCCAGCCTGGGCTGGACCCGGGCCCGGCTGTTCACCGTGGCACTGGGCGAGCTGGCACTGATCGGGCTGACTGCGGGCATCCTCGGCGGCCTGGCGTCCCTGCCCATCTCCGCCGCGCTCCGCCTGCACGCGTCGCCCGGCCGCGCCGCCCTGGCCGTGCCTGCCGCGGTGGTCCTGGCCGTCGCGGCCGGTACCGGGCCGGCCTGGCTCGCCGCCCGCGCTGACCCGGTCGCATCCGTCCGCCCTCCGGTCCTGGCCGTCCGCCGCGGCCGCCACCCGGCCGGCCTGGGCAGCCTGGCCCTGGTGAACGTCCTGCGTACGCCAGGCCGCTCGGTCGTCGGCGCCCTCAGCCTGGCGGTCGGGGTGGCCGCACTGACCCTCGTCACCGGGGTGACGCTGGCGTTCCGCGGGGTCGTGGTCGGCTCGCTGCTCGGTGACGCGGTAGCCGTCCAGGTCCGGGCCGTCGATTACGTGGCTGTGGTCGCCACCGTGGCCCTCGGGGTGGTGGCCGTGGCCGACGTTGTCGCGCTGGGCATCCGCGAGCGATCCGCCGAGCTCGCCACGCTCCGAGCGCTCGGGTGGCCGGAGTCCGCCCTCGGCCGCCTGGTCATCGGTGAGGCACTGCTGATCGGCGTGGCCGGGTCGGTCACCGGCGCCGCCGCGGGCCTGGCCGCCACGGCGGAGTTCACCGGACAGGTTCCGTTGCGGCTCTTGCTGGCCGCCCTGGCCAGTGTCCTGGCCGCAGCCGCAGTGACCACCTGCGCCGCCATCCTGCCGGCGCAACTGCTGCGCCGCCTGCCCACCGCGCAGCTTCTTGCCGAGGAGTGAGCAATGCCTGACCAGCCAGCCGTGAGCGGCACCGTCCAGCTGAACGGAATCTGCAAGCGCTACGGGATAGGCGACGCCCGGCAGGTTTGCGCTGCCGATGACGTCACGCTCAGGGTCGGGGCCGGCGAGTTCGTCGCCCTGACCGGCGCATCGGGGTCGGGAAAGTCGACGTTGCTGCACATCATCGGCGCGATCGAGCGGCCTGACAGCGGCACGGTAGTGGTGGACGGGACCACCGTGACCACACTCCGCGGCTCCGCGCTGGCCGCCTACCGGCGGGGTGCGGGCTTCGTGTTTCAGCGTTACAACCTCCTTCCGGCCCTTACCGCGCTGGACAACGTGATCGCGCCGGTACTTCCCTACCGGACCGGCTGGGACAAGCGGGACCGGGGCCGGGAGTTGCTGGCCGCCGTAGGCCTGGCCGGGCGGGAAGAGTCGCTGCCGGCCCGGATGTCCGGTGGTGAGCAGCAGCGCGTAGCCATCGCCCGGGCGCTGGTCAACACCCCGAAAGTGCTGCTCGCAGACGAGCCGACCGGCAACCTGGATTCCCGGAACGGGCGGGAAATCCTGGATCTGCTGGGGCGGCTGCGGCGCAGCAGCGGGATGACGGTACTCCTCGCCACGCACGACCCGCAGATCGCGGCGAGCTGTGACCGGCTGATCCGGCTCCGAGACGGGGCCATAACCGACGACCTGGCCCTGACGGGCGGGGATTCCGCTGATGAGACGATCCGCCGCGTCGGCCAGCTCGGCTGACCCCCGGCGTGACGTGGCTGGATCCGGGGCGGCGGAGCCAAGGCGGCCCCGGCTCCCGCCCAGGCTTGCGGGCCGGCGGGCCGACCAGATCGGGGTCCGGCCCGCCGACCCGCCAGCGCATGCCACGGGCCCGGACGGCCGCTACAAGATCAGCTTGTTCGCGACCGGCAGCCGCCAGACGCCCTCGGCCACGACCAGCGCCTCGCCGCCCAGCAACACGTTGTCCCCGTCCAGGGCCACCCGGACCAGCCCGCCGCGGGCGGACAGCTGCCGGCCGGTCAGCGGCTGGCGGCCCAGCCGCGCGATCCAGTACGGGCCCAGCGCGCAATGCGCGGAGCCCGTCACCTGGTCCTCGGACCCGTCGGCCACGTGGAAGAAACGGGACACGAAGTCGGCCGTGTCGTCCGCGACGATGTCGGCCTCCCCGGCGAAGTCCTCGCGCTCCGCGGTGACGATCAGCCCGCGGAACGGCAGTTCCCGCAGCGTCCCCAGGTCGGGCTGGAGGCCGCGGACGGCGGGCGGCGAGTCCAGCACGGCCATCACATCCAGGTCGTTGCGGAGAATCGCCGTCACCGGGACCGAGAGCGCGGCCCGCACCGCGTCGGCGAGCCCGCCGTCGGCCAGTGGCTCCGGGGCCAGATTCGGGAAACGCAGCTGGATCCACTCGCCGGCGGACTGGGCTTCCAGCGGGCCGGAGCGGGTGTCGAACTGGATCCGGTCGCCCACCGGATGCCCGTCATCGAGCAGCACCCGGGCTGCCGCCAGCGTCCCGTGCCCGCACAGCTCCAGCTCGCCAGTGGCGGTGAACCAGCGCAGCCCGTACCGCCCGGGCTCGCCCGCCGGCCAGACCACGGCGGTCGCGGGCTGGTTGAGCTCGGCCCCGATCGCGGGGCCAAACTCGTCATCTGGTTCGTGCTCCAGCACCAGGACCGCCGCGGAATTCCCCTCGAACGGACCTGGCGCGAACGCATCCACCTGGAACAGCCGCGCGGCCGTCATGGTCACCTTTGTCACGGTCTCATCATCTCCGCCCCCCGCCGCCGCGCGCACGGCAGGCCGGCGGCTGCGGCGATCCGCTCCCGCCCCTTTTTCCGCAACGAACACCTCACCCGGGGACCCCGCCACCGCACGCGTGACAGACTTGCGGGGTGGGTGTCTACGAGGATCAGGTGCTGCCTCGCGCCCTTGACCTGTGGATGCGCGGTGCGGACGTCCGCCAGGTGCGCGCCCGGGTCGCCGGCGGGATGACCGGCGTGGTGCTCGAGATCGGCTTCGGGTCCGGGCTGAACGTCCCGCACTACCCCGCCGGGGTAACCCGGGTCCTGGCGGTGGACCCGGCCACCGTGGGCCAGCGTCTGGCCGCTACGCGGATCGCCGCCCACGCGGTGCCGGTCGAGTTCATCGGCACCGACGCCCAGGCGCTGCCGGTGACCGAGGCCAGCGCCGACTTCGTGCTCAGCACCTGGACGCTGTGCACGATCCCGGACCCGGGCCGGGCGCTCACCGAGGCTTACCGGGTCCTGCGGCCCGGGGGCGCCTTCCACTTCGTGGAGCACGGGCTGTCCCCCGAGGCGCGGGTGGCCCGCGCGCAGCGCAGGCTCACCCCGCTGCACCGGCGGCTGGTTGGCGGCTGTCACCTGGACCGGCAGATCGCGGACCTGGTGGCCGACGCGGGGTTCCGGGTGACCCGGCTGGAGAACTACTACTTCCACCGGCCGCGGGCCATGGGCTACACCTACGAGGGCGTGGCGGCCAAGGTCTAGCGTCGGACACGACGGCACCCACTGGCCGGCCCCGTAGGGGCAACTGCTCTCACTGCGGGCGGCGGCCGATGAACAGGTGCGCGGGCATCCCCTCGCCCGGGGCCGCCCCGTCCTGGGCCACGTCGGCGAAGCGTGCCTCAGGCTCGAATCCCGCCTCGGCCAGCAGCCGGAGCCACAGACCACGCCGGAAGGCGCCGAGCCGGTGGGCCTCGCGCACGACCTGGACCGAGCCGTCCGCCGCCCGCAGCGTGAACTCGTACTCCACCCGGATCCAGTCGTCCGCCGGATCCGGGTCCCAGGTCCACTCGCAGAAGCTGCCCTGCCGGCCATCCGCGTCGGCGCTGCCGCCACCGCCCGTGCCGGCCAGGAATGTCTCGGCGGTGTAGTCCGGCACGAAGACGGCCATCCCTCCCGGCCGGCAGTGCGCGAACGCGGTCGCGATGACCTGCCGCAGATCCTCCGCGTCGGTCACGTAGTCGACCGCGTCATGCACCAGGACGGCGTCGAACATCCGGCCCATCCGTATCGTGCGCATGTCTGCCTGCCGGTGCGCGCATTCCGGGTTGAGCCGCTGCGACACGGCCAGCATCCCGGCCGACCGGTTGACCAGGGTCAGGTCCAGCCGGTCCTTCAGGTGCACCGCGACATGGCCGCCGCCGCTGCCCAGATCCAGCACCTCGCGGACGTCGATGGCCGCCGAGGTGAACAGCTCCGCCAGGTAGGCGGCCTCCGCCGCGTACTCCCCGGGCGGTGAGATCAGCGGCCACCAGTCCGCCAGCTCGTGGTAGAGGCGGTACTCCCCCGGCATGCCAGCCATCATGCCGTACCTGGACCCGGCCGCTGCTCACCGGCCGCCGGGGCGTGATGCCCAGCCGCCAGAGCGGCCCGAACCCTGTAACTACCCGGCCATGCGGCCGGTCGTGGGCCAGGATCACTCGTGGCGGGCCGTGCCGTTTCCCAGGAGCCGCCGCCGCACCAGCCGGGTCAGCAGGGGAACCGCCACCCACAGCGAGAACGCCCAGGCCGTAACGAAGGCCACGGGGATAGACACCAGGAACATGGCGACGATGGCGAGGCTGGCCACGTAATCCGGATGGCGGGCCGATGCGGGGGCGTCCGGGCGCAGCAGGTCCCCGCGGCTGAGCTCGCGGCTCATCACAAAGAGGCAGGCCGCCGCGATCGCCTGGACCAGGGCATAGAGCGTGAAGCGGACGCCGAAGCCACCGTTGCCTGACAGGATCCGGGTCGCGAACGGGGTCAGGATCATCATCAGGAGCCAGAGCATGTTCACCGAGGTGACCCGGCGGTTCAGCCTGCGCGCGTACCGGAAGATGCGGCGGTGCACTGCCCAGTGGTTCCCGATGACCACGAAGCTGATCAGGAAAGCAAAGTACGCGGACCAGTGTTTACCCAGCATGTCCAGGAGCTGGCCGTTGGTGGTGCTGTCCGTGCCCCGCGGCACCGGGAGAGCCAGCGCGAGCAGCGTGATCGCGATCGCGAGCACGGCGTCGGAGAAGAAGACAACCCTCTCGGCAGCACTGGCCTCGGCTCCGGGATCGTCGTTCACGGTGCCGGCCGCCGGGGTGCTGGCCGGGCGGCGGTCCGGCGACTGCTCAGACGGGGTGCTCAAGGCAGCTACTCCGGATTCGACGACGAGTTGCGTACTGGCTCGGAGGAGATTCGGCTGGCAAAAGCTTGGCAGCTACGGGGCGATGATGTGAACCCAGCCTCTCGGGATGCCTCCAAGCCGTGAGCTCTCTATATACCCTCTGGGGTATCCTTGGGCGAACCAGGGAGGCAGCCGATGAAGATCGACGACGAGGCCGTGGGCCAGGTGATCAACCGGCTCCGCCGTGCCCAGGGCCAGCTGGCCGGGGTTATTTCCATGATCGAGTCCGGGCGGGAGTGCGACGAGGTAGTCACGCAGCTCGCCGCGGTGGCCCGGGCAGTGGACCGGGCCGGCTTCAAGATCGTGGCCAGCGGCATGCGCCAGTGCCTGGCCGCCGGGGACGGTGACGCCCCGATGACCGAGGAGCAGATGGAGAAGATGTTCCTCATCCTGGCCTGACCGAACGGGACCCTCCGGCCGGACCGCTGGCCGCGGCAGGCTCTAGCCTTTAAGGCGCCGTCTACCGGAAGGAGCCGGGCTGGCGATGCTGGCACCAAGGGACAGCCGCAGCCGGGACTGCCGCCGCCTCGACGGGCTGTGGCGGTTCCGGTTCGACACCGGCGGCGAGGGCACGGCCGGCCGCTGGTGGCGGGAGCCGCTGCCGGGCGCGCGGGAGATGGCCGTCCCGGCCAGCTACAACGACCTGGTGACCGAGGCGGCGGAACGCGAGCATGTGGGCGACGTGTGGTACCAGCGCGACGTCCGGGTCCCCGCGACATGGCAGGACCGGCGCATCGTGCTGCGCTGCGACGCGGCCACCCATCACGGCACGGTCTGGGCCGGGGACACCCAGATCGCTGAGCACGCCGGCGGGTACACCCCGTTCGAGGCCGAGGTGACCGACCTGGTCCGCGGCGGCGAGCTGCTGCGGGTGACGATACGGGTCGGCAGCGAGCTCAGCATGGCCACCATCCCGCCCGGCGTGGCGTCCCGCACCGCGGGGGGACGCACGAGGCTGCGGTACTTCCACGACTTCTTCAACTACGCGGGGCTGCACCGCTCGGTGTGGCTGTACTCCACCCCGCGCAGCTTCATCGCTGACCTGACGCTGAGCACCGCGTACGACCCGGGGACCGTGGCGGGCCAGGTGACCTACCATCTCGACGTGACCGGGGCCGGACCCACGTCGGTGCTGCTCCGGGACGCGGCCGGGGCCGTCGTGGCCGAGGGCACCGGCCCGGATGGTGTCCTGGCCGTGCCCCAGGCCCGGCCGTGGAGCCCCGGCGACCCGCACCTGTACCGCCTGGACGCGCGGCACGGCGACGATGAGTACTCGCTGCCGGTGGGCATCAGGACCGTCCGGGTGGACGGGGCCCGGCTGCTGCTCAACGGGGAGCCGGTCCGGCTGCGCGGCTTCGGCATGCACGAGGACGGCGTGCTGCACGGCAAGGGCCATGATGACGCACGGATGGTGCGCGACTTCGCGCTGCTCCGCTGGATCGGGGCCAACTCGTTCCGGACCTCGCACTATCCGTACGCTGAGGAGGTCCTCGACTACGCCGACCGGCAGGGCCTGCTGGTGATCGACGAGACCCCCGCCGTCGGCCTGCACCTGAGCCTGGGAAACATGGGCGATCCCGGGGCGCGGACCTTCGGCCCCGGGCTCATCGGGGAGGAGGCCGCCGCCGCGCATCTGGCCGCCATCCGGGAGCTGATCGCCCGGGACCGCAACCATCCCAGCGTGATCGCCTGGTCAATCGCGAACGAGCCGGATACCGCCGAGGCGGCCGCCCGCGACTACTTCGCGCCGCTGGCCGCCGCCGCGCGGGAGCTGGACCCGGGCCGCCCGGTCTGCTTCGCCAACGTCGCGACCGCACCGCCTGGCGCCGACGTGGTCACCGACCTGTTCGACCTGATCTGCGTGAACCGCTATTACGGCTGGTACGCCGGCCCCGGTGACCTGGAGTCGGCCGAGGCGGACCTGGAGGCCGAGCTGCGGGCCTGGGCCCGGCAGGGCAAGCCGATCGTGGTCACCGAGTTCGGGGCTGACGCCCTCGCCGGGCTGCACGCCCTGCCGCCCGTGATGTGGTCCGAGGACTACCAGACGGCACTGATCGCCATGTCCGCGCGGGTGTTCCGGCGGATCCCCGAGGTGATCGGCGAGCACGTGTGGAACTTCGCCGACTTCGCCACCGAACAGGCGGTGCACCGGCCGGGCGGCAACCACAAGGGAGTCTTCACCCGGGACCGGCAGCCGAAGGCCGCGGCCTGGCTTCTGCGTGACCTCTGGAATCAGCCGTCACCCGAGTAGCCGGATACGTCAAATCGTGGCTGCTACGCTACGTTTCGTGACTACCCACTTTCAGCCGGACGGCGGCATCGCCAGCGCGCACCTGGTTAACCAGCTGGCCGGCAACGGCCAGTCGATCGACAACCTGGCCTTCATCACGTCCCTGGTCAGCGGCAATCTCGAACTGCTCGCCCGCGGCGGCGCGGGCACGTTCGTCAAGCTGAACTACGCGGACGCCAGCGGGACCACGCGCACCGGGCTCGCGGTCACGACTGGGACGAGTAGCCCGATCATCTCGATCGCTCCGGAAGCGAACGGCGCGGCCACCCTGGATCTGGAAAACAACGGCCTGACCGGCGTGGAAACCGTGGTGCCGTCGCCGGACAACGACGGCCAGCTGAACCTGGACGGGTTGCTGGCCCTCACGCCCCAGGCCGAGCCGGCCACGCCGGCCCACGGTGGTGTCCTGTACGTGGATTCGGCCGACGGCGCACTGAAGTTCAAGGGCAGCGCGGGCACGGTCACCACCCTCGCCCCTGGCTAAGCGGCGCCGTCTTCCGGCCAGGACCCGGCCGATGAGGTGACGGTTTCCGCCCTGGACACCCGGCCCCGATGCGCGGCGCTGCGGGCGATGCTGCAGTTCGCGGGCGACCACCGTTGACGGTGAAACGTCCGCCGTGTATCCACCACTGGTGCAGAGCGATGTCCGCTACTAAGGGGGCAGGCTACCGCTGAGCGGCGCCAGGATCGCCGGGGCCTGTCAGCGATCAGGCGAGGTAACGTATTGCTGCCTACCGGCGCTTCTTATGCGATGAGTAGACCATCCGGCCTTCCGCTACGAGGAAGACCCCGAACATGACGGCCGCGACCGTGAAGAACAAACCAAAATTACCGGTGAGCAAAACGGCCGCCAGGGCGATTACCGCAAACGATGCGGAGGCGAATGAATTAACTACCTTGTTCTCCGGGTGCGGGGCCTGCGCCCGGACGGGCTTCCGTAGCGGCTGGGCTCCGATCAGCCCGGCGGGGAGGTCGGCCGTGACCGCGTCCAGTCCCGCATATGTCAGCGAGGCGAACGCCTGGCCCACCCGCTGGTCAAACTCGTCCTTGGTCAGCAGACCCTGGACGAACGCGGCCTTCAGCACGCGGAGCACGTGCTCGCGGTCGGCATGAGACGCCCGGAGGCGGCCGCGGCCAGCCGCAGCTGCTGCCCTGTCGTCTCCCGGCCTTGCCGTCACCGACGCCTCCCCAATGCAAGGAAGCATAGTGCGGCTGCCCTGTGATGCCATCCCAAGAAGTTGCTGTACCACATGATTCATGCAAGTGGTACCGTACTGTCATGAGTGGGACGTATCAGGTAGCGATGGGTGACCGCGGGCGACTGGTCATACCGGCCGACTTGAGAGAGCGGGCCGGGCTTGCGGAGGGAACGGTGCTCATCCTGCTGGAGACACCGGGAGGGCTCGTGCTTCTGACCCGCCCGCAACTTCAGGAGCGCGTGCGGGCAGATCTCACCGGCTTGGACTTGGTGGGTGAGCTCCTCGCCGAGCGCCGCGTATCGGCCACCACCGAAGACGCGGCGTGAACGTCTTCGATGCATCTGCGCTCCTCAGCTTCCTGCAGGGCGAGGATGGCGCAGCACGCGTCGAGGAAGCGCTTCGCGATGGCGGTGCCTGTGGCGCCGCTAACTGGTCGGAGGTCGCCCAGAAGATCCGCGCGCATGGCCGAAATTGGGACCTCTCCAGGTCGCTGCTGGTCAGCTATGGGGTACAGGTCGAATCTGTGACGATCACCGATGCCGAATGGGCGGCCCAGAAATGGGTCCGGGGGGAAGGACTCTCCCTGGCCGACCGGCTGTGCATGGCGCTCGGCAACCGACTGGGCGCCGACATATGGACGGCTGACGAAGCCTGGGGAACTGGCGATGGGCAGATACGGCAGATCCGCTGACCCATGCGGATACGCAGCCCCGTGACGGTTTCGGCCGGGGCAGCGCCCGTCGCCGGGCATCATTGAGCACCTGCTTCATCGACGTACACCCGCGGTGGACAGCGTCGTCGAGCAGGACGAGGGCCATCGCAAGGGGTACGGGCTCTCTGTGGGCCAAACGTACCCGCATGCGAACCGCGACGTGCTGGTCGAAGGCCACCCGCTGTGGGTACGTCTGCGCAGACCACCGGCTCGGAAGCCGACGCGATGACCCGCTCCGGCATCAGGTCGCACGCAGCTCGCAGAGCGGCTCGCAGCAGCCGGGCAGGCGCCCGTCAATTCTCGGCGGAGCGGGCAACTCGTGGCCCGCCGGGTGGCTTGGCGTAGCCGCTCCGGGGACAACCCGCATCACCTGGGTCAGGCCGAGAGTCAGACCCGGAATGGGGCCTGGAGATCTTTGACCATCGGGAAATGGCGCACGTTGAGGGTCGCGAGATCCAGTCCTTCCGCGTCCGCTGTGGCCGCGATCAGGTAATCTCCGAGCCCGATTCCCTGATGCGAGCGCCGGTGCTCGCGCATGAACTCCGCAGCGCGCCATGCGACTCGCTCGGTCACCGGGAACGCGCGCATGCTGGACAGCAAGCGGCTGACCTGCCTCCGCTCGGCAGATCTCATGCCGCCGGCGACTTCGGTCAGGCTGACTGCGCTCACCGCCAATGGGCCGGTATCCCGGCGTGCTGCCAGCAGCCAGTCCTGCGCGGCAGGAATGCCGCGCAGGTTCGCGATGAGGACGTCGCTGTCGACCAGGATCACAGCTCAGCCATGCGGTCCAGGTGCCGCGAGCGCTCGTCAGACCCGCGGCCGAAAGAGATGTCCTCGTCGCGAGCTATGCCAAAGGAGTCCCGGATGGCGTCCAGGTCCGCGTCCAGGTCCGCCGCCCCCGACGCGCCGACACTCCGATCAATGAGTTGCCGGATCAGCTCAGCACGCGAGATGCCCTGCGTGCGCGCGATCCGCTCTAGAGCGGCAGACTGGCCTTCGTCCAGATAGATATTGGTCCGCTTCATACACCACATTATACATCAGTAGCCGCCATGGCGGCTGCCCCCGCTCATCCGCGTGGCAAGTCCGATCGGTATCCCCCGCGGACAGCAACTCCGCAGATAGGGACCGATGGAGGGGTACCGATGTTCCAGGAGTGGGGCGGGTGGGGCTCGAACCCACGACCGACGGATTATGAGTCCGCTGCTCTGACCGGCTGAGCTACCGCCCCGGCACCGCCAGAACCTTACCGCAGCCGCAGGTACAGGGGTCGTCAGCGTCCACCCGGCTCCGCAGGGGCACGTGCGCGGCGGGCGCGCTGAGACGGCCGCCTTACCTGGGGCTGAGCTGCATGGCCATGGCGTGCTCCACCAGGGCGATAAGCGCCGCCTTGGTGGACTTCCGGCCCCGGGCGTCACACTGGACGACCGGGACGTTCGGGCTGACCGACAGGGCCTCGGCGACGTCCTGCACACCGTGCGGGAACTCGCCGTGGAATCCGTTGATCGCCACGATGAACGGCAGGCCTGCCGTCTCGAAGTAGTCGACGGCGGGGAAGGAGTCGGCTAGCCGGCGGGTGTCCACCAGGACCACCGCGCCGATCGCGCCCTGGATCAGGTCATCCCACATGAACCAGAACCGGTGCTGCCCGGGCGTGCCGAACAGGTACAGGATCAGCCCGGCGTCCAGCGTCACCCGGCCGAAGTCCATGGCCACCGTGGTGGTCGTCTTGTCGGGGACGGCGGACAGGTCGTCAACCCCGGCACTGGCCGAGGTCATGACCGCCTCGGTGGTCAGCGGGGTGATCTCTGATACCGATCCGACGAAGGTGGTCTTGCCGACGCCGAAACCACCCGCCACGACGATCTTGACCGACGTCATGGCGGCGGTATCCCCAGCCGTGCCCCGCACGGGACTAGAGCTTGCGAAGTCCACTGAGCACCCTTTCGAGCAGGTTGAGATCTGGGCGGCCATGTGCATGGTCCAGCTGGTGAACCCTGACCAGCCCTTCCACCGCCATATCAGCGACCAGGACACGAGCCACGCCCAGGGGCATCCTGAGCACGGCGGATATCTCCGCCACCGAGCGCCAGTCACGGCAGAACCCGAGAATGGCCTGGCATTCCGGGCTGAGGCTCGAAAGATCGCGGGCCTCGTAGTGAGACGCAGCCACCATTGCCTCGATCTGGAGCTGATACCGGGGCTTGGTCCTGCCCCCGGTCACCGCATACGGCCGGACCAGCCCGCTCCCAGCGGGTTCAGCCCCACGTGAACGCTTTCCTCCGCCGGACCCGGTGCCTGGTTGGCCACCTGTCGGCGGCCAGTCATCCAGGCCTGGGCCGGACAACGGTCTCTCCTGTCACTATCTGCCATCCTCTGACCGCAGAGCCCCGCGCATATCCGGCGTGAGGGCCCGTCCCACCCGCTCAACGAGGAGCGCCATCTCGTAGGCCACCAGGCCCATGTCGCAATCGGCGGACGCGAGCACGGCCAGGCTCGATCCGTCGCTGATCGCCATCACCAGCAGCAGGCCGCGCTGCATTTCCACGACCGTCTGAGTCACCGAGCCGCCTTCGAAGACCCGGGAAGCGCCCTGCGTCAAGCTGGTCAGGCCGGACGTCACGGCGGCCAGCTGATCGACCCGGTCCGCCGGGAAGCCGTTCGAGTAAGCCAGGGGCAGCCCGTCAGACGACACCACGATGGCATGCGCGACGGCCGGGACCCTCTCCACGAAGTTCGTGATCAGCCAGTTCAGGTCCTGGACCGGACGGGTTAGCGGACTCACGAACCCTCCTCTCTCGGCGACCCCACCATAAGCACCAGCACGTACCGCAATCCCGCTCGACCCCTCATGTCACATCGTCTCCCTCACCGCCAGCATCATCGTCGCTGTTAACGGCGGCACGCGCTTCGCGAACGCCCCGCTGGAAACTCGCGAAACGATCCCTGGTCACCGCAGCCGAGCGAACCGGAGTGGGCTCCGCCGGCTCGGCGTTCGCACCCACGGTCCCGGGCACCAGGTTCGCCTGGGGGACGCGCTTCGGGAGGCCGGATAGGGTGACCCCGCCCGACGCTGGCTTGCTGACCGCCTCGGCGGCCCGCCATCCCTCGTCCGCGGCCGAGGCGGTCCAGGCGCCCGTGTTGTTGCTGTCCGGTGCGGTAGCACCAGAGTTCGGCCGGTCGGCGCTGTGCCGACCACGGCGGAACCAGTCTGATTCCACCGATTCAAAGATAGGCAGCCGGTTGCCCTGGCCGGCCGGGTCGGCCGGTGGCACCACGACTTCCCGCCGGGCCTGGCCCCCGTCACTGCTGCCCAGGTTCCGCACCGGCCGGGTCGGCAGGCGAGGCGGCTGGCTGGCGCCGTCACCGCTCAGTGACGTGCCGAACAGCGGCGGCGCGCCGTTGCCGGGCACCGCGGGTATCGGGCCGGTGCTCGCCGCGGGCGGCGGCGCGGTCGTGGCCGGCGTGCCCAGCGGCGGGTCATCCCAGGACGGGCGAGAGGACTTGCCCGGCGGGTTCTCCCAGGACGGGGTGTCAGGCGTGGACGGGGAATCGTCCCAGGCCGGCCCGGACGACGGGGACGACGCGGGAGCCGGATCATCCCAGGCCGGCGTCACCGCGGGGAACCCGGCCGTAGCAGCCGAGTCACCGTTCTCGGCATTCAGCGGGGTGAAGCGCGGCGCGCGGGCCGCGTTCACCGCATCCTCGGCGGCGGTGCGGCCGCGGCGCGGGCCCCACTCCCCGCCGCCGGCCGTTCCGTTGCCGGCCAGGGCCTCCAGGGGATCCCCGTTGCCCGACCCGTTGCGCTCGAAGCGGCGGAGCCCGGTCGGGGAGCCGTTGCCCTCGTGGGTCACGGTCTCATCGGGGAGCCAGACCAGGGCGGCCAGGCCGCCGGTCGTCGCCGGGCGCAACCGCACCCGGATGCCGTGCCGGGCGGCCAGCCGGGCGACCACGAACAGGCCCATGCGCCGGGAGACGGCCACGTCTACCACAGGCGGGTTGTCCAGCCGCCAGTTGGCGTGGGCCATTTCCTCGGCTCCCATGCCGACGCCCTGGTCACTGATGTCGAGCAGGACTCCCCCGCTGTTCAGGAGGTGCCCGGACACGGCCACCGGCGTCTCCGCAGACGAGAACGAGGTGGCGTTCTCCACCAGCTCGGCGACCAAGTGGACGACGTCGTTGACGGCCTGCCCCCGGACGGAGATGCCGGGCTGCACGTTCATCGAGACCCGCTCGTACTGCTCGATCTCGGAGACCGCCGCCCGGAGCACGTCCACCAGGGCCACCGGCTGGTTCCAGCGCCGGGATACCTCATGGCCGGCGAGCACCAGCAGGTTCTCGGAGTTGCGGCGCATACGGGTGGCCAGGTGGTCCATCTGGAACAGGTTGGACAGCCGCTCCGGGTCCTGCTCCCCCTGCTCGAGATCGTCGATCAGCCGGATCTGGCGTTCGACCAGGGATTGGCTGCGCCGGGACAGGTTGACGAACATGGCGTTGACGTTCCCGCGCAGCGCGGCCTCGTTCGCGGCCAGTCGGAGCGCTTCCCGGTGGACCTGGTCGAATGCCCGCGCGACTTCACCGATCTCGTCGGAGGAGTCCACGTCGATGGGGGCGACCTCGAAAGATCCGCCGCCGTCGGCCTCGCTCATCCGGCGGACCATCTCCGGCAGCCGCACGCCGGCCACTTCCAGGGCGCCCGCGCGCAGCCGCCGCAGCGGGCGGACCATCGAGCGCCCGATGATCACGGTCAGGAACAGGGAGAGGGCGAGCACGAGCAGGACGGCCGCGCCGACCGCGATGGCCGCGGTCAGGGCCGACTTGTGCAGCGCCGCCGCGCGCGAGCTGATCTGGGCGGACAGGGACTGCTCGACCGAGCCCATCTGCGCGTCGATCTCGTTCGACATGGCGCCGTACCAGTCGTCCACGCTGATGTTGTCGTTCTGCAGATTGCCCGTCTGCGCCTGCGTGGTGATCGCCTGGGTTTCCTCGGCGTTGGCCTGGAAGACGAAGGAGGAGGACACGCTGTTGTTCCACAGCTGGCGCTGCGCGATGCTGGCCGCGGTGTTGAACGAGGCCAGGTTGCTCTGCTGCTGGGCGAGTGCCGAGTTCAGCGCGGTCAGCTCGTTCGGGGTGAGATGGGTGGTCTGCAGGCCCTCGGTGAGGATGGCCCGCTGCTGGGAGGCCTCTTCCTTCATCCTGGATACGAGGCCGAGGACCCGGATGGCCTGGCCGAGCGTGGCGTCACTGGCGCCCTGGCCGGTCACGTCGATGAGCCCGAGCAGCTGCTGGATGATCGTGGTGTACTTCTGCACCACGACCAGGGCCGGCAGCTTCGTCCCGGTCGCCGCGCTCCGCAGCTGCTTCAGGTTCTGCAGCGCGGTGAGGCCTGTCGCCGCCTCCTGCTGGGTTTGTGCCGAGAACGACCCGTTGATCTGGCTCAGCTCGCGCCGCACCGCGCTGGTGGTCTGGTCGGTCAGCTTCTGCAGCTGGGTCACCACCTGCAGCTCGGCGACGGCGTGAGTGCCGGAGCCGCGGCCGCCCTGGGTCCCGAGCGCGATATACCGGACCGTCTGGTCCCGCTCGTCCTCGAGGTGCTGGGCCAGCACCGTGACGTTCGAGCTGAGCGTGGCAAGCTGCTGGACCCGCCCGTCAGCGGTGGCGCTGCGGGCGTAGGACAGGATCCCGGTGCCGCCCAGCACCACCGCGGTCAGCGTGGGGATGGCGATGAGGAGGACAAGACGGGAACGCACCCGCCAGTTCTTCAGCGCACGGCGGGAGCTGCCGCCCGGGCGCCTGGCCTGGCCTGGCCCCCCGGTCTCGGCACCGTCTTCCCGGGCGTCGAGGTCCGCGGGGGCTCGGGCCGCCGGGCCGGCTTCGGCAGACGGCTCGACTGACCCTGGATCGCCAGCCAGCCCGTTACCGGTCATCTTGCTGCGGGACCGCACAGCCTCTGCACCTCTCACCAGGCTCGTGTGGCGAGCCAGCAGGCCCGCGGTACTTGCGGCGGAACTGACATGACGCACCCCTTCCCGGGTGACGATTCTGCGAGCCCCGCGCGCGGGCGCGGCCAAGGGCTAACCCTAACGTCTCACCATCGGCAGTGATCAATACCTTATGCCAGGAAAGCGCTGCTCTAGCGTGATGTTTGCCGGATCGCTTGACGTCAGTAGGGTACTTCTCCGCCGCTTCGGCCGTGGCTCGTTCTGTACTAACTAAGCCGGGTATGTGCGAAGAGCGCTAAGAGTACCCAGGTACGGGCCGTACGGACTGATCCCGGGTCGGGAGTCTCCGCGGCGGCCAGCCGCCCTCACCAGCCCCGGGCGCCACCCTGGGCGGCGCTGGAGGCACCTCCGCGGGGCAGCGGGCCCGCGTGCTGCCGCCGGTGCCAGGACGGCCATTCCGGGTGGAAACAGGGATCGGCGCGGCCGGGATACCCGATTCGCGCCACAGCCGCCCCATCCGCCTGCGTACGGCGGTTATTTGCGCCCGGGCTTTCGGCCTTAACGAGGCCCGGCCGGCCGCTAGTCCGGGACCCCGAGTTCCCGTGCGATGATCATCCGCTGCACTTCGGAGGTGCCTTCCCCGATCTCGAGCACCTTGGCGTCGCGGTAGAACCGGCCGACCGGGAACTCGTTCATGAACCCGTAGCCGCCGAAGATCTGGGTGGCGTCCCGCGCGTTGTCCATGGCCGCGTTGGAGGCCAGGAGCTTGGCCATGGCCGCCTGCCGCTTGACCGGCTCACCGGCCACCAGCCGGGCCGCGGCGTCGTACCAGGCCAGCCGGGCGCTGTGGGTGCGTGCCTCCATGTCGGCGAGCTTGAACCGGATCGCCTGGTAATGGCCGAGCCGGTGGCCGAACGCCGCCCGCTCCCCGGTGTAACGCAGGCATTCGTCCACGCAGCCCTGGGCCAGGCCGACCGCGAGCGCGGCGATGGCGATCCGGCCCTCGTCCAGGATCTCCAGGAACTGGGCGTAGCCGCGGCCGCGCGGGCCGAGCAGATGATCCCCGGGGACCCGGCACGAGGCGAGTGCCAGCTCCCTGGTGTCCGAGGCGCACCAGCCGACCTTCGAGTATTCCGGGCCCACGGTCAGCCCGGGAGTGCCGGCCGGTACCACGATGGCCGAGATCTCGCGGGGCCCGCCGGGACCGCCCCCGGTGATGGCCAGAACCGTCACCAGCGAGGTGATCGCGGTGCCGGAGTTGGTGATGAACGACTTGGTCCCGTCGATGACCCACTCCCCGGCCGCGGCCGGGGTTCCCGTTCCCGCCGCACTGTCCGCCGTCTCCAGCCGCGCGGTGGTCCGCATCCCCCCGGGGATATCGGATCCGCCGCCCGCCTCGGTCAGGCCGAACGCGGCCAGCCGCTCGCCGGAGCACAGGTCCGGCAGCCAGCGGCGGCGCTGGGCCTCGGTGCCGAACCGGTAGATAGGCATGGCTCCGAGGGCCACCGCGGCCTCGAGGGTGATGGCCACCGAGGAGTCCACCCGGGCCAGTTCCTCCAGGGCCAGGCCGAGCGCGAACAGGTCGCCGTCCATGCCGCCGAACTCCGCCGGGAACGGCAGCCCGAACAGGCCGAGCTTGGCCATCCGGGCGACCACGTCGTAGGGGAACTCCCCGCGCTCGTAGTAGCCCCCGATCACCGGCCGCACCACCTCACGGGCGAAGGCGGTGACGGTCTGGCGGAGTTCCTCGTGCTCATCGCTGAGCGCATAACTGATCATGGGTGCCCCTCACCGGCTGGTGACGCCGCATGACCGCGATGTTACTGGGCGGGGCGCACCTGGCCGGGCACCCGAGCCGTCCCGCGGACGTTAGGCTCTCGTGAACACGTTTCCTGCCGCCGTCCCGGAGGACGACATGGCGACCCTGACCTGTCCTGCCTGTGCCGCTGAGGTCCAGCGGGACGATCTCATCTGCTTCACCTGCGGCGCCAACCTGCCCAGGAACAAGACGGCCGATGAGCCTGCCTCACCGACGGTCATGCAGCAGTACGCGAAACGTGAGGGTGCGGCGGCCCCGGCCGCCGGATCCTCGTGCCCGCACTGCGGCGCGGCCATCCGGGAGCCCGCGGCCGTGTTCTGCGAGGTGTGCCGCGAGCCGCTGCCGCCCCGGGCGGGCATCATCTCGCCCGTGGTGCTGCGCCTGGTCTTTCCCACCGGCAACGTGGAGGTTCCCGCGGGCACCTCGCTGGTGCTGGGCCGTGACCCGGAGGAGTCGCTGGTCGCCGCGGCCTTCGCCAGCTACGACAACGTCTCGCGGCGGCACGCCACGGTGACCGTCAGCGACACCGGCCAGGCCACGATCCGCGACGAGCACTCCACCAACGGGACGTTCGTCAACGGGGACCGGGTGCTCCCCGGTACCGAGGTCCGCCTGGTCAACGGGGACAGCGTCCGGCTGGCCGCGGACGTGACCGCCGAGGTGTCACTCCCCCGGCAGGGCATCCCGGGGGCCTACAGCCGCAACGGGCACCGCGACCCGGCCTGACCCGGGGCTGGTCCGGGCCCCGTTTGGGCCTATCAGGCGGCGGCGCGCCGTGAGACCATCGCTGGATCGGTACCAAGATCAGCGGAGGTCGTCATGACGGTCCGGGAATCTGCCTCCTCGGTACTGGGTCTCCGCCGGAACGCCATCGGGCTGCGCGAGGTCCTGTTCCAGAGCATCACGGACATGGCCCCCGGCGCGGCCATCGCCGCCTCGATCCCGGCCGGGGTCGCGTTCGCCGGGGGATCGCTCCCGCTCGCCGTGATCTTCGCCCTGGTGGCGTGCTTGTTCTGCGCGGTGAGCATCGGCCTGCTGGCCCGGGAGATGCCATCTGCCGGGTCGCTGGCCACCTACGCCGCCCGCGGCCTGCACCCGGCGATCGGCTTCCTGGTCGCCTGGGGCTATGTGCTGGTCGGGTTCCTGATCCCGCCGCTGGTCCTGCTCCAGCTCGGCTTCACCACCGCCGCCACCCTCAACGCCGAGTTCCGCGGATACCCGGCGAGCCTGTGGTGGCCGTGGGCGCTGGCCGGGGCGGTGATCGTGCTCGCGGCCGGCTTCTACGGCATCCGCACCTCGGCCCGGCTCGGCACGGTCCTCGGCCTGTTCGAGATCGCCGTGTTCCTGGTCCTGGCGGTGTTCTTCATCGTCCACGCGGGCAGCCACAACACCCTGAGCGTGTTCACCACGAAATACACGCCGTCCGGCTTCCGCGGCCTCGCCGGGGTGATCGGCGGCTCGGTGTACACGATCCTGGCCTTCGGCGGGTTCGAGGGGGCCGCGCCGCTGGCCGAGGAGGCCCGGAACCCGCGGCGGACGATCCCGCGGGCGGTGCTGCTGGCCACCCTGCTGATCGGGGCGCTGTACGTCTTCACGACCTACGCCGTGGACGTCGCGTACGGCCCGGCGAAGTTCGTCAACTTCACCACCGGCACCGGCGCCGCGTCCTGGGAGGGCATGGCCCGGTCGCTCTACGGGCTGTTCTGGTTCTTCGTCTTCCTGGCCATCGTGAACTCCACCATCGCCAACGCCAACGCCGGGGTGAACGTCTCCAGCCGGACCGCCTACGCCATGGGCCGGATCGGCGCGTTCCCACGGTTCCTGGCCCAGGTGCACCCGAAGCACCACTCCCCGGCCGTGGCCATCGTCACCGGCTTCGTCATCACCGTCGCGGTGACCCTCGGTCTCGGGCTGAGCTACGACCCGGTCACCGCGTTCGTGATGGTGGCGACCGCCCTGGTCATCGTGCTGGCCGCGATCTACATCGTGATGAACGCGGCCTGCATCGGCTACTTCGCCCGGCCTTCCGCCCGCGGCACCCGCCGGTTCAACCCGCTGCTGCACGTGGTCATCCCGGTGCTGGGGATCGCGACGTTCGTCCCGGCCTGGCTCACCGCCGCGGGGATCAAGGTGTTCTCGTTCGTGGCCCCGCTGTCCCCGCCGTACTCCTACATGGGCCCCGGGGTGGCCGGCTGGATGGTCGTGGGCCTGATCTACCTTGTCTACCTGTACCGGCATGACCCGCGCCGGGTGGTCGAGGTCGGCCTGGTGCACCTGGACCCGGTGGAGGAGCTGCCCGCATGAGTGACCCGCAGGTGATCACCTTCCGGCCGTCGGCGGACCAGTACGCGTGGACGTTCGGCGGTGCCGCGCCGGTGGCCCGGGTCCGCCCGCCCGCCGTGCTCGAGGTGTTCACCGAGGACTGCTTCGCCGGCCGGGTGCGCAGCGAGTCCGACCTGGTCTCGGAGGTCTGCGAGTTCCCCTACCTCAACCCGCAGACCGGCCCCTTCTGGATCGAGGGCGCCGAGCCGGGCGACACGCTGGCCGTGCACTTCATCTCGATCGAGCCCGCCCGGGACTGGGGCGCGTCCACCACCGTGCCGCTGTTCGGCGCGCTGAGCGCCACCCACGCCACCGCGCTGCTGCACGACCCGCTCCCCGAGCTGGTGTGGCTGTGGCAGTTCGACACGGCCAAGGGCCTGTGCCGGTTCACCGCCCGCCGCGGCGACTTCACCGCGGACCTGCCGATCGAGCCGATGCACGGGACCGTCGGTGTCGCCCCGGCCAACCTGGAGGTCCGCAGCGCCCTGGTGCCGGACACGTTCGGCGGCAACATGGACACCCCGGAGATGCGCGCCGGGGTCACCTGCTACCTGGGGGTGAACGTCGAGGGGGCCCTGTTCTCGCTGGGCGACGGGCACGCCCGCCAGGGCGAGGGCGAGACCTGCGGGGTCGCGGTGGAGTGCGCGATGAATACGGTGCTCGCGGTCGACCTGATCAAGGGCAGCCCGTGCGCCTGGCCGCGGCTGGAGTCCGATACCCACCTGATGTCCGCGGGCTCCGCGCGGCCGCTGGAGGACGCGTTCCGGATCGCCGCGCTGGACCTCGTGCAGTGGATGGCCGCCGACTACGGGCTGGACCAGCTGGACGCCTACCAGCTGGCCACGCAGGCGATCGAGGCCCCGCTGGCCAACGTGTGCGACCCCAACTACACCAGTGTGGTCAAGATGCCCAAGCAGTACCTGCCCGCGGCCGATCCCATGCAGGGCGCGCACGCCAGGCTCCGCGAGCTGACCCGGGCCTATCGGGGCAGCTAGCGTCCCCCGGGGCGCCTTGACGCCTAGTACCACTAGGCATAGAGTTCCGAGGCATGAATAGGGAACGCCTCAAGGGACACCTGGACCTGCTCCTGCTGTCCGTGCTGACCGCCGGGCCGGCGCACGGCTACTCGGTCATCTCGGAGCTGCGCCGCCGCAGTGAAGGCACGTTCGACCTGCCGGAAGGCACCGTCTACCCGGCGCTGCACCGGCTCGAGGACGCGGGGCTGCTGAGCAGTTCCTGGGCCACGGCCGACGGCCGGCGGCGCCGGGTCTACGCGCTGACCGCCCCGGGCGCGGCCGCGCTGGCTGCCGAGCAGACCGAGTACCGGCACTTCAGCCGGGGCATCCAGGCCGTGCTGGGGTGGTCGGCATGAGCGCTCCCGGCGGCGACCTGGTCGAGCAGTACCTGGATCAGCTCTACGTGGCCCTGCGCACCCGGCCCCGGGCGGCCCGCCGGGTTCTCGCCGAGGCCGAGGATCACCTGCGTGAGTCAGTGGCCGAGGGGCTGGCCGGGGGGCTTACCGAGCGCGAGGCGCAGGAGCACGCGGTGTCCAGTTTCGGGTCGGTGCGGGCCGTGGTCCGGGCGCACGACGCCAGGCTGCGCCGCCTGCCCACGGTCGCGGTGCTCCGGGACGTGATCATGGCGGCCTGGCGGCTGGGCGCGGTCGGGCTGGTGGCGGCGGGGGCCAGCGGCGTGATCGCGTGGGTGATGAACGCGGCCTTCGGCCGCCCGTTCGTGGGCGGCGCGCCGGGGGCGGCCAGCTACCCGGCCGCCAGTTGCCAGCACTGGCTCGCCCTGTGGCCGCACGCGCAGAGCTGCGCCCAGGCGGCCATGCTGGAGAACAGCAGCGACGCGGTCACCCTCCGGCTGGCCGCCGGGGTCCTCGGCCTGGCCGCACTGGCCACGTACCACCTGGCCCGCCGCCGGTCCCGGGACCTGCTGCCGGAGAGCTTCACGCCCACGGTCGCGATGACCCTGTTCGGCGTGGCCGGCCTGGCGCTGGCCGGGCTCTCGATCGACAGCACGGTGCTGGGCCTGCGCTCCGGCCTGGGGACTGCCGCCGGTGCGGGCTTCTACCTGAGCGGCGCGATCGTGGCCCTGGCCATGGCCCTGCGCTACGCGCGGGACCTGCACCGCAGCATCCTGCTGCACGCCCGTGGCTGAGCTTTCTCACCGCCCGCAACGAACCCCCCGCCGGCGGGCGCCCCGCTCTCCGTGACCCGCCCCGCGCCCCGGAGGCTTTCCCGGCCGGAGCCCGGCCGGGAAAGCCGTTTGGGATGCCGTGCCGCCGGCTGCACGTCACGGCGCGTGCCTCTGTGCCCCTGGCCACGCCTGACGGCGCGCGGCCTTGGCCCATCTGGCCGCACCCTGCGGCGCGGCCTAGCGCTCGCTGTCCAGTGCGCCCATCTGGGCGGCGTCGTAGCGGGTGCCGGCCACCTGCCCGGCGGGGACGGCGGCCTCGAGGGCGTGCCGCTCGTCCGGGGTGAGCCGCAGGTCCAGCGCGGCCAGCGCCTCGGCCAGCCGGTCCCGCCGCTTGGTGCCGATCAGCGGGATGATGTCGTCACCCTGGGCGGCCACCCAGGCGATGGCGAGCTGCGCGGTGCTCACCCCGCGCTCCCCCGCGATCTTCTCCAGGGCGTCCAGCAACTCGAGGTTGCGCTCCAGGTTCGCGCCCTGGAACCGGGGGAACCGGGCCCGGGGGTCACCCTCGGCCAGCCGGGCCGTGTCCCGGTTCAGCAACCCGCGGGACAGGATGCCGTACGCGGTCACGCTGATCCCGAGTTCCCGGACCACGGGCAGGATCTCCGCCTCGATGCCCCGGCTCATCAGGGAGTACTCGATCTGCAGCTCGCGGACCGGGTGGACGGCGTGGGCCCGCCGGATGGTGTCCACGCCCACCTCGGACAGGCCCAGGTGCCGCACGTAGCCGGCCTCGATCATCTCCGTGATCGCGCCGACCGTGTCCTCGATCGGAACGTGCGGGTCGAGCCGGGCGGGCTGGTACAGGTCGATGTAGTCAGTGCCGAGGCGGGTCAGCGAGTAGGACAGGTAGTTCTTGACCCCGGCCGGGCTGGCGTCGTGCCCGATGAACCGGCCGGACGGGTCGCGCTGGCCGCCGAACTTCACCTGGACGAACACGCTGTCCCGGGGCACCTCCCGCAGGACCCGGGACAGCAGCAGCTCGTTATGCCCCATCCCGTAGAAATCGCCGGTGTCCAGCAGGGTGATCCCGGCGTCGAGCGCGGCCCGGACGGTGGCCAGGCTCTCCTCGTCGTCGGCCGCGCCGTAGATCCCGGACATGCCCATCAGGCCGAGCCCGGCGCGGGAAACTTCAGGCCCGCCCCGGCCCAGCGTGGTCATCTGCACGGCAGGACTCCTCCGCTCTCTTCGACGTCAGCGATTACGACATTACGCAGTCGGTGCCGCGTACACCTGCTGCCCCTCGACGTAGGTCAGCGCGACGGTGGCCGCCGCGATCTCCGCCGGGGGCCCCGCGAACGGGTCGCGGTCCAGGACGACCAGGTCAGCCAGGTATCCGGGGGCGACCGCGCCGGTCTCGTCGAGCTGGTTCACGTACGCCGAGCCCGCGGTGTACGCGGCCAGCGCCTCGGCCAGGCTGAGGGCCTGGCCGGGCAGCAGCGGCTTCCCGGCGGGCTCCCCATCTTCGGGTGGCAGCGTGCGGTTCACCGCGACATGGATCCCCTCCAGCGGGTTGGCGCTGCTCACCGCCCAGTCGCTGCCCGCGGCCAGCCGGGCGCCGGCGCGCAGCAGGGCACCGAACGGGTACTGCCGGGCCGCCCGCTCCGGGCCCAGGAACGGGATGGTCAGGTCGTCCATCTGCGGCTCGTGGGCGGCCCACAGCGCCTGCATGTTCGCGGTCACGCTGAGCTGCGCGAAGCGCGGGATGTCGTCGGGGTGCAGCACCTGCAGGTGCGCGATGTGATGCCGGCCTGCGCTGACCACATTGCTGGCCCGGGCGGCCGCGAAAGCGTCCAGCGCCTCGCGTACCGCCCGGTCCCCGATGGCGTGCACGTGCACCCCGAAGCCGGCCGCGTCGAGGCGGGTCACCTGCTCGGCCAGGTCCGTGGGATCGACATAGGACAGCCCGCTATTGCCGGTCTGGCAGCCGCAGCCGTCGAGGTAGGGATCGATCATCCCCGCGGTGAAGTTCTCTGCCACCCCGTCCTGCATGATCTTGACCATGCCGGCCCGGAACCGGCCCGCCTGGCCTGCCTCCCGCCGGTCGAGCAGGTCGGTGAGCTGCTCGCCGCCCCGGCCGCGGTCCCACCAGAGCGCGCCGGCGACCCGGGCGGTGAGCGTCCCGTCCGTCGCGGCAGCCAGGTAGGCGGGCATCGGGTCCGGGAACCCGAGGTACTCGCCCACGATGGCGTCCTGCCAGGCGGTGATGCCCAGCGCGTGCAGGTGCTCCTGGGCCAGCAGCAGCCCGCGGAGCTGCTCGGCGAAGGTGGGGCCGGGCACGAGCCGGCCGACCAGCAGCGCCGCGCCCTCGTGCAGGGTGCCTTGCGGCGCACCGTCCGCGCGCCGCTCGATCCGCCCGTCCGCCGGGTCCGGGGTGGCGGCGGTCAGGCCGGCCAGCTCCAGCGCCCGGGAGTTGACCCAGGCGCCGTGCCCGTCCCGGTTGGTCAGGTAGGCCGGCCGGTCCGGGAGCACGCTGTCCAGCACCTCACGGGAGGGGTTGCCGCCGGGAAACCACTCCATCCGCCAGCCGCTGCCGTCGATCCATTCCCGGTCCGGCTGAGCCCGGGCGTAGGCCCGGATCCGGTCCAGCGCGCCCGGCAGGTCCTCCGCGCCGTCCAGGTCGCAGCGCAGCATGGTGATCCCGGCGAAGGCCGGGTGCACGTGCGCGTCCTGGAACCCCGGCAGCAAGGGCCGGCCATCAAGGGACACCGTCTCCGCTTGGCTGTCGGCCAGGCCGCGGATCTCGTCGTCGGTGCCAACCGCGACGATCCGGCCGCCCTGCACCGCCACCGCGGTCGCGGGCGGCCCGTCCTTGGTCCCGATGCCTGCCCCGGCGGTGGTGTCCTCGCTGCTGGCCGCCTCTCCGCGGGCCGTCGCCGGGACCATCCGGCGCCCGTCGGGTTGCACGGTGTAGATGCGCCCGCCGGTGAATATCAGGTCTGCTGCCATGCGCGGCATCCTATTTCCAGATGCCGCGAACCGGGCTGGCGGTGCCCGCGTGACCCAGGGGCGGCAGCCGGTACAGGGCTTCCAGGGTCCGCAGCACGCTGTAGTGCGTGATCGGCTGGCCGTACCGCCCGGGGCGGACCGGCTGGCCCGCGACGATCGTCGGGATCTGGTTGCCGGGGCTGCCGTCGTTCTCGTCCCAGGTGACGACGAGCAGGCTGTGGTGGGTCATGGCCCAGGCCGCGTAGCCGCTGAGGTGGGCCCGGAACCAGGCGTCCCCGGTGGCCACCGGGCAGTCGTGCATGTCATGGCATAGGTCCGGGATGACCAACGACACCGTCGGCAGCCGCGGGTAGTCGCCCGCCGGGAAGCTGGCCCACGGCTGGCTGTCAGCGGCGGGCACGGTGCGGAAGTTGGCCCAGGGCACATGCTTGCGGGCGTACTCCCCGCTCACGCACACCCCCGACCCGGCGGCGGGGAGACCCTCGGAGTAGCCGGTGAAGGTCTTGCCCGCGGCGATCAGCTCGGATCCCAGGCTCGGCCCGGAGAACTGGTGCGGGCAGCTGTCATCGGTGACGCCCTGTGTTCTGCCGGAGAACAGGGCCAGGTAGTTCGGCTCGCTGGGGTGGGTGACCGCCCGCGAATCGGTGAACAGGGCTCCCCGGCGCGCAAGCCCGTTAAGGTACGGCGCCTGCGGGCTGCCGATGACCTCGCCGTAGCCGTGATTCTCCAGAACCACGATGACTGTATGGGCGGGCGGCGGCAAACTGGCCGCCTGGCCCGCTGGCGTCCCGCCCGGCGATGGGCCGGCGGTGCCAGGCTCGCTGGCCAGCGGCGCCGCCGGGCTGGACGCGGGGACTTTCGGCCCGCTGACCGGCGCCGGGGAACCGCACGCGGCCAGGGCGAGCATTCCGGCCACGGACGCGAGGACGCGCAGCCTCATGGCGGCGAACCGCTCACCGGACGCTCCTCGCTGGCCATGCGGCACCCCTGCGGGAGAACCGCCTCCCGGGAGTACAAAATTGTGGCTCAAGCGATAGCCGAGCCCAGGCTTTGCTGTGATCAGCTAAGGCCAGCGGCGCCCCACGGCCGCCGCCAATCCCCCACTCCATGCCTGCCCGTCGTCCTACCGTCAGTGCCGGTGGACAGGAGAGCCTGCCTGCGGCGCCACCGCCCCGGCGGTCAGCCGGGCGGGCGCGCCGCACCCCTGCGCCTCTATGCCGTGCTCATGCCCTGCACATTCACTAGCCCGCCCGAGTGGGCGGCCTGAAATCCTCAGGCCGCGCACTCACGGCAGATCGGCTGGCCGTTGCGATCGTCAGCCAGTTGACTCCGGTGATGCACCAGGAAGCACCGCGAGCAGGTGAACTCGTCCGCCTGCCGCGGAATGACTCGGAACGACAGTTCCTCGTTGGACAGATCCGCTCCAGGCAGTTCCAGCGACTCTGCGACATCATCTGGGTCGATGTCGATCGTGCTGGAAGACTTGTCCATCCGGCGCGCCTGCAACTCCTGCAGGCTGTCTTCCGTGAGCTCGTCGTCTGTCTTACGCGGGCTGTCATAGTCAGTTGCCATCTGGGTACTCCACCCCCTCCTTCGTTATGCGCCTCGTCGCGCGGATGTAACGCTCGACAGGCCGTGATTTGTGCCCGATTCCGGCGGGGAATTCTGTCACGTCCGCCGGCCGCGCACACGGAGGGTACGGGCTATAGCGCGTCGTGTCCGTGTCTTCACCGACCTGGGCGCCCGATCCGCAGCGACGAGGCTCGGGCGCAAAGCTCCCAACACGTGCTTGCGTCGGTAACTTCCCCGGATCTGTGCACGCCAAGCACAGAAGAGTGCGTATCGTACGAAACTGATCTCCCACCCCGCAGGATCAGCGGAGCCGCCGCATGCCCCTCGTCACGCCACTGCGGCCCGATGATCTCCGGCGGGTCGGCCGTTACCGGCTGTCCGGCCGGATCGCAGACGGCCTGGCCGACCCGAATTCGGCCGGGATCTTCCTGTCCCGTCTTCCGGACGGGACCCCGGTCGCGGTCACCCTGCTGGCCCGGACGGCAGTTCCCAACTCGGCCTCCCGGGACCGCTTCACCGCCGAGGCCACGGTGGCCCGGAGGGTCGCACCGTTCTGCGCCGCGCGGATCCTGGACGCCGGGTTCGACGGTGATCAGCCCTTCCTGGTCAGCGAGTTCATCGAAGGCCCGTCCCTGGCCGAGACCGTCGCGGCCGAGGGTCCCCTGGAGGGCCCGGTGCTGGCCGCGCTCGCCATCGGCGCGGCCACCGGGCTCACCTCCATCCACCAGGCCGGGCTGGTGCACGGCAATTTCGGGCCCGATCACGTGGTGCTCGGCGCGGAAGGACCGCGGGTCGTCCACTTCAGCATCACGCCGCCCTACGGTCCGGCGACCCCGTCCGCGGACCTGCTCGCCTGGGCCCAGACAATCCTGTTCGCCGCGGGCCGGCCGGATGTGGCCAGCCTGCCCGAGCCGCTGCGGAACACGGTAGGCGCCTGCCTGTCCCCGGACCCGGCCAGCCGCCCGCCGGCCCGGACGCTGGTCACCGCGCTGCTCGGCCAGAACGACCCGGCGGCCGGGCTCCTCGCCGAGGGCACCAGGCGGGCCCGGGCCGCGGGCCGCGGCCGGGTCAGCCCGGACGCCGCCGGCGAGGCTGAGACCTCCATCGCATCCCGGTCCCGCCGGGTCGCCTGGACCGCGGCCTGCGTGGCCTGCATCGGGATCATCGTGGTGGCGGCCATCCTGATCGCCACGCGCCGCAACACCCCGGCCACCACCGCCACCCCGGTCGCGGCGGATCACACCACGGCGTCGGCGCACACGTCGTCCGCCGCACCCACGGCGACCCCCACGATCCCGGCGGACCTGGCGGGCACCTGGGCTGGCACGGTCCGGCAGACCCAGCCGGCGCTCGCGGTGACGGTCCGGATCAGCCTGGCCGCGGGCCGCTCAGCCGGAACCATCTCCTACCCGCAACTCGGCTGCTCCGGCCAGCTGCTGCTGGTCTCGGTGCTGGCCGGCACCTTCACGCTGGAGCAGGGCATCACCAAGGGCCAGCAGAGCTGCGACAGCGGCGTGGTGCTGCTCAGCCCGAAGGGCAATTCGGCGCTCCGGTTCAGGTTCCGCCGCAGCGACGCCCCCAGCCCGGCCGGGGTGCTCAGCAAGACCCGCTCCTGACCCGCCCCCCAGCCCAGCCGTCCCGGCCGCTGGCCAGGCCTGCGCTCCTCAGTCCGCCGGGCCGGCTTCCTCGGCGTCCCGCTCGGGATCGAGGCCGCGGAGCAGGTCGTGAAGCTCACGGAACAGACCGGGCCCGGCCGCGATGGTGAGTTCCGGGCTGGGTGGCCGGCCGTCCAGCCCGCCCACCCGGGCGCCCGCCTCGGCCGCGATCAGGCCGCCCGCGGCCCAGTCCCAGTAGTTGACGCCCCGCTCGTAGTAGGCGTCGACCCGGCCGGCGGCGACGGAGCAGAGATCTACCGCGCAGGATCCGCCCCGGCGGATGTCACGGACCTGCGGCAGCACGACGGCCACGACCTCGCCCTGCACCATCCGCCGGGCCTGGGCGTACCCGAACCCGGTGGAGACCAGCGCTTTCCGCAACGGAACCCCGTCGTTGCACCGTAGCGGGACGGCCGGCGCCCCGTCCGGGTGCAGCCAGCTGCCCTGCCCGGCGACGGCGGTGAATACCTCGCGGTGCCTTGGGACCGCTACCACCCCGGCGACAACCGTGCCGTCCACCTCGGCCGCGATGCTCACCGCCCAGTCCGCCAGGCCGTAGAGGTAGTTGACCGTGCCGTCCAGCGGGTCAACGATCCAGCGGACCCGGCCGTGACCGGATTCGCCGCTTTCCTCCCCCAGGATGGCGTCGCCCGGCCGTTCGGCGCGGATCCGCTCCGCGATCATCGCCTCGGCCGCGCGGTCCATCTCGGTGACCACGTCGGTCGGGCTGGACTTGGTGCTGGCCACCTCCGGGCGGCCCTGCGGGCCGGCCGGGCGGCAGGCGGCCAGCATGCCGGCCGCCGCCCCGGCGGCCGACTGGGCCAGGGCGAGCAGGGACCCGGGATCCGGCGGGCTGGCCGCGGCGCCGCTCATGAGGCCCCGCTCATGACGCCGCCGGGGCGGCCGGGCGGCAGCAGTCGCCGGAGCCACAGCCCGGCGAGCCCAGCGCGGCCGGGGCGAGCCGGCTGTCCAGCCGCTCGCGGACCAGCGCCGTGATCATCGACACGAAGCGCGGGTCCGGTCCCGGGGTGGCCGCCCGGGCCACCGGGAGCCCGAGCCGCTGGGCCACCTCGGCCGCCTCGACGTCCAGGTCGTGCACGACTTCCATGTGGTCGGTGATGAACCCGACCGGGACCAGGACCGCGCCCGGCGCCCCGTCCCGGGCGAGTTCCCCGAGGTAGTCGCACACGTCCGGGCCCAGCCACGGCTGCGAGGGCGGCCCGCTGCGGCTCTGGTAGACCAGCCGCCAGGGATGCCCGCCACGGCCGCCGCCGGCTGGTTCCGCCGCCGCGTTGACCCGGTCCGCGATGAGCCCGGCGGCCTCAGCCAGCTGGGCCGGGTAACGGCCCCCGGGTGGCGGCCCGCTGGCGGCGGCCATGGCCTCCGGCACGCTGTGCGCCGTGAATACCAGGGGGACGTCCGCCCGGATCCTGGCCGGCAGCGAGTCGATGGCCCGCTGGGTCGCGTCCGCGAACGGCTCGGTGAAGCCGGGATGGCTGAAGAAGTGCCGGATTTTGTCGATCCGGGGAGCGCCGGGACCGGCCTCGGCCCGGGCCCGCTCGATGTCGTCCAGGTACTGCCGGCAGCTGGAGTACGACCCGTAGGCCGAGGTGACGAAGGCCAGCGCGCGCCGGACACCGGCTCCGGCCATCTCGGCCACGGTCGTGGACAGGTAGGGATCCCAGTTCCGGTTGCCCCAGTAGATCGGCAGGTCCACCCCGGCCGCGGCGAAATCCTTGCCGATCTCCGCGATCAGGTCCCGGCACTGCTGGTTGATCGGGCTGACCCCGCCCACCGCGTCGTAGTGAGCGGCCACCGCCTCCAGCCGCTCCGGGGGGATTCCGCGGCCGCGCGTCACGTTCTGCAGGAACGGCATGACCTCATCCGGGCCCTCCGGGCCGCCGAAGGACACCAGGAGGAACGCGTCATAGTCCGCCATGCCTCCATCCAACCAGGCGTGTGCCCCTGGCTAGGCGCCGCTGGGCGGGCCGGGGGCGCGGACGGGGCCGGCGGCCGCGGACGCTCGCGGCCCTGGGCCGCTCCTGCCGCTGGCCCTGGGGCCCGCCGGGTCCTGCTCAGCCGTAGTCGCGGGCGTACTGCTGGGCCAGCGCCAGCACCTCGTTGACGTACCAGGTGGCGTGGTTGTAAGCGAAGACGGCCCCGAACAGGCCCCGGGCCGATCCCGCCCCGGCCGCGCACAGCAGCCGGGCGGCCGCCGGGACCGCGTCGAACGGGTCCATGATGTTCGGCGGCCCGGACTCGCCGAACGCCGTGATTCCCCACTCCCGCCAGGTCGAGGGCAGGAACTGCATGGGGCCGAGCGCCCCGGCGCTGGACGGGCCCATGTTGCTCCCGTCACCGCTCTCGATCTGCCCGATGGCAGCCAGCACCGTCCAGGACATGCCGGGGCAGTACCGGGCCGCGGACGCCTGGAACAGCTGCAGGTAGGTCGAGGGACGGTTGCTGCCCGGGGACTTGTCCACCGGGAGCCGTTGCTGGGCCGGGCGCAGGCTGACCAGGGTGGCGGACCGGCCGGCGATGGCGCGCACCGCCTTCATGAGCCTGGTCATGCCGGCCCCGGGCGCGCTGACCAGGGCCAGCACGCCGGGCACCAGGCCAAGCCGGGCCGAGGACTGGTTGCTGACCAGCCCGTCGATGCCCCTGATGCCCAGCGGCGCCGACCCGCCGAACGTCAGCTGCTCCTGGCCGGCCCCGCTGATCAGGTATTTCGTGCCCGGGTGCAGATTGCGCCGCCCGGCCAGCCGGTCCGAGGTCACGAAGCGGCCCTGGCCCAGCGCCGTCCACAGGCGCTGATCTGTCGCGGTGGCCAGCGGGGTCCAGGACCGGAACTGGGCCGGGTTCACGCCGAGGAGGTTCACCCGGTGGCCGTTGAGCTTGATCGCGGCCCCGTCCGCGGTCACCACCTGCCGCACCCCGGCCGCGGCGGACACCCGGGCCAGCTGCCGTGCGGACAGGCCGGATGGCTCGATCACGAGCAGGTCCGGCGAGACGATGGTGCGGACGCCGCTGCTGGTGGTGGCCCTGGGCGTCGCGGCCGCAGACGGGCTGGGGGACGCCGTCACGGCCGGGTCGGCCCCGGGAGGCGCGGGGCGCATGGCGGTCGTGCCGGCCAGCAGGAGGACGACCGCCCCACTGGACGCCAGGACCCGCCGCGCCGCGGGCTTCCGGACGGCAGTGGACGGCGCTGTGCGCCGTGGCAGGCGTCTCATCGCGTCCATAACCCTATAAGCCACGCAGGGGCCGGCTGAAGACCAGCCGCCCCCGGAGCCGGAAAAAGCTATACGACTACGGCTTTGCGGTAAGAGATAACTTATGGGGTTTCTGATCTGGCTCGCCCGGCTCCCCCGGCTCTCCGGGCCCCGCTGGCTCGCCCGGCTCCCCTGACTCCTCTGCCTCTCCGGGCCCAGCTGCCTCGCCAGGCCCCCCGTGGCCCACCGCCCCTGGTGACCGCGAACCACCCGGCCGGGGCCGGGCGCCACTCGGATAGGGTCCGGGCATGGTCCTCGCCACGCACCGCTGGCAGAACTGGGCGGGCAACCAGGCCGCCGCGCCACTGCGGGTGATCATGCCCCGCTCCGCCGGAGAGGTCGCCGAGGCGGTCACGCTGGCCGCCCAGGACGGGCTGACCGTGCGGATGACGGGATCGGGTCACTCCTTCACCCCGGTGGCGGTGACCACGGGGGTGCTGCTGAGCCCGGGCGGGCTGCGGGGCGTCCGGACCGTGGACGAGGCGGCCGGGGAGGTCACGGTGGAGGCCGGCTGCCTGCTCTGGGACCTCAACGAGCACCTGCACGCCCGCGGGCTGGCCCTGGCGAACATGGGGGACATCCAGGAGCAGACGGTCGCCGGGGCGATCCAGACCGGCACCCACGGCACCGGCCGGGACCTGGGCGGCATCGCCGCGCAGGTGACGGCGCTCGACATGGTGCTGGCCGACGGCAGCACCGTGTCCTGCTCCGCGGGCCACCAGGCGGAACTGTTCCACGCGGCCCGGATCGGCCTGGGAGCGCTCGGCGTGCTGACCGCGGTGACCTTCCGGGTGGTCCCGGCCTTCCTGCTCACCGCGCGTGAGGAGCCGATGGGCTGGCCCGAGGTCATCGCCCGGCTGGACGAGCTGTCCAGCGGCAACGAGCATTTCGAGTTCTACTGGTTCCCCCATACGGACGGCTGCCTCACCAAGCGGAACAACCGGAGCGACGGCCCGGCCCGGCCGCTGTCCCGGTGGCGCCATCAGCTCGACGACGAGTTCCTCTCCAACACCCTGTTCGGTGCCACCTGCCGGCTTGGTCAGCGCTACCCCGCCGTCATCCCGGCCATCAACGGGATCGCCGGCAAGGCACTGAGCGCCCGCACCTACACCGACGCCGCCTACCGGGTGTTCACCAGCCCGCGGCGGGTGCGTTTCAAGGAGCAGGAGTACGCGATCCCGCGCGAGCACCTGGCCGCGGCGCTGACCGCGATCCGTGGCCTGTTCGCCCGGCACGACTGGCGGATCAGCTTCCCGATCGAGGTCCGGATCGCCCCCGGCGACGATGCCTGGCTGTCCACCGCGTACGGCCGGAGCACTGCCTACGTCGCCATCCACGTCTTCCACACCACGCCGCACGAGGAGTATTTCCGGGAAGTCGAGGCGGTGATGACCGGACTGGGCGGGCGCCCGCACTGGGGCAAGCTGCACACCCGGGACGCGGCCTACCTGCGTAAGGCCTATCCCCGGTTCGAGGATTTCGTCGCGCTGCGAGACCAGTTCGACCCGGCCCGCCGGTTCGGCAACCCCTACCTGGAACAGGTTCTGGGTTCCTAGCCACCCTGATCTGGGGATATGGCCGGGGACCGGACCCGGGAGACTTCTTGCGGTGGGGGAATGCAGCGAACTGATCCGGGGCAGGCTACCCTCCGAACATGAGTCGGGAAGCCTACCCCGGCACTGCTCCAAGGGGATCCGTGCCAGAAGGAAACGCTGGAAAGCCACCAAACACCCATAGCGGTGGGCCGGCCAGACTGCGGGCCGGCGCCGCTCGTGCCCGGCGGCCCTCGCTGGGCGGGGGGGCGCCCGCCCAGGACCGTGAGCTGCGAGCACAAGGCCGCCAGACGGTGCAGAAGCTGCTCGACGCAGGCCTGGCCGAGTTCGACGAACGCGGCTTCCAGGCCGTCCGGGTCGACGACGTGGTGCGCCGGGCCAAGATCTCGCACGGCACCTTCTACCTGTACTTCGCCAACAAGGAAGACCTGTTCAAGGCGCTGCTGTCCGACGCGCTCGTGGACATGGCCGCACTCACCGACGAGTTCCCGGTCGTCACCCGGAACGAGGCCGGCCAGGCCGCGCTGCGCCGCTGGGTGAACGCCTTCTGCGATACCTACGCTGCCCACGCGTCAGTGATCCGGATCCTCAGCCAGGCCGAGATCGTCGGCGAGGAGGTCTGGGGTGACGGGCTGCAGGTGATGTTCAAGCTGTCTGAGGCCATCACCCAGGGCATGACGGCCGCCGCCGACGCCGCCGGGCATGAGACCCCGGCCGGGCACGCCGAGCTCACCGCGCTGGCCCTGCTCATGATGATCGAGCGGATCAACTACCTGCTCACGGTCGAGGTCCGGCTGCCCAGGGGCGAGATGGTGGACCGGCTGACCGCAATAATCTTCGCGGCCTTCCACTACTCCTGATCACGCCGCCATGACGGCGACGCAGGCGCTGGCGCTGCTGCTGCTCATCGTCGGTTCCTGCGCCATCGCCGCCCTGGCCCGCCGGCGCGGCGTGGCCGCGCCCATCCTGCTGGTGCTGGCCGGCATCGCCGCGTCCTACATCCCCGGGGTGCCGGAGTTCCGGCTCAGCCCCAACCTGGTCCTGTTCGCGGTGCTGCCGCCCCTCGTGTACGCCACGGCGCTGGAAAGCTCGTACCTGAACCTGCGCGACAACGTGCGGACCCTCGCCCTGCTCTCGGTCGGCCTGGTGCTGTTCACCGCGCTGGCGGTCGGCGGCGCGGCCCGGCTCGACGTGCCCGGGCTGCCGCTGGCCGCCGCGATCACGCTGGGCGCGATCCTCGCGCCGACCGACGCGGTCACCACGGCCAGCATCGGCCGCCGGCTGCACCTGCCGAGGCGGCTGCTGACCGTCATCACCGGCGAGAGCATGCTCAACGACGGCACCGCGCTCACCCTGTACGCGGTCGCGGTGAGCGCGGCGGCCACGACCGTGGCCACACCGTCCCCGCTGAGCGCGGTGGGCAGCCTGATCGTCATCAGCGCGGGCGGGGTCGCCGTCGGCCTGGTGCTCGGCGTCCTGATCCACCGGCTCCGGATGCGGATACGCGACCCGCTGGTGGAGAGCGCGCTGTCGCTGCTCACCCCGTTCGCCGCCTACCTGGCCGCCGACTCGCTGCACGTGTCCGGGGTCCTGGCCGTCGTGGTGACGGGCCTGTACCTCGGCCACCACGGCGGCCAGGCACACTTCGCCACCCGGCTGCAGGACATGGCCCTGTGGCGGGTGGCCACGTTCGTGCTGGAGTCCGTGGCTTTCGCGCTGATCGGCCTCCAGCTGCGGCCTGTGCTGCAGGGCCTGGGCACCCAGAACCCGGCCCGGCTGGCAGCTGAGGCCGCCGTCGTGCTCAGCGCAGTCATCCTGGCCCGGATTGTCTGGGTCTTCCCGTCCATCTACCTGCCCCGGTGGCTGGTCCCCCGGGTCCGGGCGCAAGATCCGGCGCCCCCCTGGCGGGCCACGTTCGTGCTGTCCTGGGCTGGCCTGCGCGGGGTTATCTCGCTGGCTGCTGCGGCCGCGCTGCCGGCTGATGTGCCCCAGCGCAACCTGCTGGTCTTCCTGACGTTCACCACGGTGCTCGGCACGCTGCTGGTGCAGGGCCTCACGCTGCCGTGGCTGATCCACTGGCTCGGGGTCCGGGCCGGGCCGGACGAGGAGCGGGCTGACGCGGTGGCCCAGGCCCGCGCCCAGGAGGCCGCCTCCGAGGCGGGACTGCGGCGGCTGGACGAGCTAGCCGCCCAGGACCCCGCCGGCGCGCCCCCCGAGGTAGTGGACCGGCTGCGCCGGCTGGCCGAGTACCGGCAGGCGGGGGCGTGGGAGCGGCTGCCGGAAAGCCGGTCCGACGACGAGGGCGGGCTCACCCCGTCGGCCGCCTTCCGGCGGCTGCGCCGCGAGATGACCACCGCCGAGCGGGCCGCGTTCATCCGGCTGCGCGACGAGCGCCAGATCGACGATGAGGTGCTCGATGAGGTCCTGCACCATCTGGACCTGGAAGAGGCGATGCTGTCCCGCGACGAATGGGACGCGGCCGGCGGCGATCCCGGGCCGGGCACTCCCGTCGGCGGCTGAGGCGCGGGAATGGGCGTAACCGGCCAGCGGCTGGCGCGCGGGGACGGGCATAGCCTGCCAGCGGGCAGAATCGAAGGGTGCGATTCCTTACCGAGAACGTCCCGGCCCATGACCTGACCTACAGCGACGTATTCCTCGTCCCCGGCCGGTCGGCGGTGGAGTCCCGGCTCGACGTGAACCTCGCGACCCACGACGGCAGCGGTACCACGATCCCGGTCGTGGTGGCCAACATGACCGCCGTGTCCGGCCGCCGGATGGCCGAGACCGCGGCCCGGCGCGGGGGCCTGGCCATCCTGCCCCAGGACATCCCGGCCGATGTGGTCGCCGACGTGGTGGCCTGGGTGAAGAGCCGTGACCTGGTGCACGACACGCCGATCACGCTGGGCCCCGGTGACACCACCGGCCAGGCGCTGGGCCTGCTGCCCAAGCGGGCGCATGGCGGCGTCATCGTGGTCGAGGACGGGCGCCCGGTGGGCGTCGTGACCGAGTCGGACTGCACCGGCGTGGACCGGTTCACCCAGCTGCGCGACGTGATGTCCACCGAGCTGCTCACCCTCCCCGCGGGCACCCACCCGCAGCGGGCGTTCACCCTGCTGCACGACGGGCGGCACCGGCTGGCCCCGGTGGTAGACACCGAGGGCCGCTGCGTGGGCATCCTGACCCGGACCGGCGCGCTCCGCGCCACCCTGTATGACCCGGCCACCGACACGGGCGGACGGCTGCGGATCGGGGCCGCCCTGGGTATCAACGGCGACGTGGCGGCCAAGGCCAAGCTGCTGCTCGACGCCGGGGTGGACGTGCTGGTGGTGGACACCGCGCACGGCCACCAGGAGAAGATGATCAGCGCGCTGCGGGCGGTTCGCGGGGTCGGCCCCGACGTGCCGGTCGCCGCCGGGAACGTGGTCACCGCGGCGGGTGTCGCCGACCTGGTCGCGGCAGGCGCGGACATCGTCAAGGTCGGGGTGGGCCCCGGCGCGATGTGCACCACCCGGATGATGACCGGGGTCGGCCGGCCCCAGTTCAGCGCGGTCCTGGAGTGCGCGGCGCAGGCCCGGAAGCTGGGTGCGCACGTCTGGGCGGACGGCGGGGTCCGCCACCCCCGGGACGTGGCGCTCGCGCTGGCCGCCGGGGCATCCAACGTGATGATCGGGTCCTGGTTCGCGGGCACCTATGAGTCGCCGGGCGACGTGTTCCGCGACCCGGACGGCCGCCTGTACAAGGAGAGCTTCGGCATGGCGTCGGCCCGGGCGGTGCGGCTGCGCAGCGCGGCTGACTCGTCGTTCGACCGGGCCCGCAAGGCGCTGTTCGAGGAGGGCATCTCCACCGCGCGGATGTTCCTGGACCCGCAGCGGCCCGGGGTAGAAGACCTGATCGACGGGATCACGGCCGGGCTGCGCAGCGCCTGCACCTACGCTGGCGCCTCCGACCTGGATGAGCTGCATCAGCGTGCGACCGTCGGGGTGCAGAGCGCGGCCGGCTACAGCGAAGGAATGCCGCTGTCCACGAGCTGGTAAAGCCCGGGGGTGCCGCCGGCCGGAGGCGGCTGCGGCCCGGCGAAAGTGGGTAATCTCGGCCCCACCCACGTGACGGGTCAGTGGAGGGAATGTGCGGGCCAGGGTGGCGGTGGCGGGCATCATCGCGTTCGCGGTGATCCTCGGCAGCTACCTCGCCTACCAGGCCGGCCACCCCTACCACTGGACGCTGGATCCGGTCAACCTGGGCGTATACCAGTCGGGCGGGCTCATCGTGCGCCACGTCCGGCCCCTGTACGACCCGCACCTGGCCGCGCCGCTGTACGGCTGGCGCGGCTACCAGAACCTGCACCTGAAGTTCACCTATACGCCGTTCGCCGCGGTGGTGTTCGCGCTCGTCTCCTTCATCCCGTGGCGGGTGCTGCCCGCGATCAGCGTCGTGGTCAACATCGGCGCGCTGCTCGCCACGCTGTGGTTCACGATCGGCTGGCTCGGCTACCGCCGTGGCCTGACCCGGCTGGGCGCGACGCTGCTGGCCGCGGCCGCGGTGTTCTGGACCGAGCCGGTGCTGCGCACCATCTATCTCGGCCAGGTGAACCTGGTCCTGATGGCGCTGATCATCTGGGACCTGGGCCAGCCGGAGCCCTGCCAGCCGGATCTGGGCCGGTCCGGGGCCAGCCGGTGGTGGAAGGGCGCGGGCGTCGGCGTGGCCGCCGGAATCAAGCTGGTGCCGCTCATTTTCATCCCGTATCTGCTGCTGACCAGGAAGTTCCGGGCGGCTGCGGTGGCCTGCGCGGCGTTCGCCGCCACCGTCGCCGCCGGGTTCGTGGTCGCGCCCGCCGACTCGGGCCGGTGGTGGCTGGACGGCCTGTTCTTCAACGGCGGCCGGACCGGCTTCGTCGGCTGGGAGGGTAACCAGTCGCTGCGGGCCCTGCTGACCCGGCTGGCGGGTAGCGTGGCCGGCGCCGGGCCGGTGTGGATGGCCGTGGCGCTGGTCACCGCGGCGGCCGGGCTGGCCTGCGCGGCCCTGCTCGACCGGGCCGGCCACCCGCTGCCCGGGGTGCTGGCCTGCGCGCTGACCGGGCTGCTGGTCTCCCCCGTCAGCTGGGACCACCACTGGGTGTGGATCGTCCCCGGGGTGGCGGCTGCGGCCGCCTACGCAGTCCGGGCCATGCGCGCCCCGGTGGTGGCCGGCCTGGCCGGCGTGACTCATGGTGCCGACAAAGCGGAAGTGGCTGGGATCGAGCCGCCGGGTGCGGCAGCGACCGCCGGGCTGCCCTGGCGCCGGGCCCGGCACTGGCCGGCCGCGGGGTTCTGGGCCCTGGCCGCGGGGCTGCTGGTCGTGTACGGCGCATGGCCGGGCCGCCTGTGGGGTGAGCCGCACGACCTGGGCCAGTTCTCGCTCGGCCTGCTCTGGCAGCCGCCGAACACCGATCCGGAGGTCTACTACCGGCACGGTGACCAGCCCTGGTTCGCCGAATATCACTGGCACGGTGTCGAGCTGCTCACCGGGAACGCGTTTCTGCTCGGCGGCCTGGCCCTGCTCGCCATCCTGATCGGCGCCGCCCTCCGCACCCGCGTCACCACCTCTCCCACCAGCCCGACCGGCCCTTCCAGCCCCGCCCGCCCCGCCCCGTCGGCCCGCAGATCTACGTGATCAACGGACACAGGCGGCCTCGGGAGCCGCCGCCGGTCAGTCCGGGAGGGTGAGGAGGACTTTGCCGCGGGGGACGCCGGTGTCCTGGCTGCGCAGGGTGTCCAGGGCCGCTTCCCACTCCCCGAGCGGGAAGCGGTGCGTGACCAGGAAGCCCAGCCCGAGCCGGCCCGCGTTCAGCAGCCTGACCACGTCCCGCCAGGCGTCCGAGGTGTAGCCGAAACTCGCCCGGATCGTGAGGTCGTTGTTGACCAGGTCATCCACGGGGACGGCCGCGGTGGCCCCGTGCGGGGGCAGGCCGAGCAGCAGCACGGTCCCGCCCCGCCGGGCCGCGGCCAGCGCGGTGAGGACCGCGCCGGTGGTCCCGGCCGCCTCCACGACCAGGTCGTAACCGCCGCCGGCCGGGCCCGGATCGGTCTCGAACCGGGCCGCGCCCGCGGTCGCAGCCAGGGCCGCCTGCGCGGGGCGGCGGCCCAGCATCACGATCTCGGCCGGGGACCACAGGCCGAGCAGCGCCACCGCGAGCAGGGCCACGGTACCGTCCCCGACCACCAGGGCCCGGCGGCCCGGCTTCACCGTGATGCTGGACAGGCCCCGGTAGACGACCGAGGCCGGCTCCACCAGCGCCCCGTCGGCCATGCTGGCTGGGCCGGCCAGGGGGTGCACCAGGGTCTCGCCGACCACCGCGTACCCCGCCGCGGCCCCGTCCCGGGTGAACCCCATCTCGTCGTAGGTCTCGCACAGATTGGTCTGGCCGGCCCGGCAGGGCCCGCAGTGACCGCACGGCACGATGCCCTCGGCCACGACGCGGGTGCCGGGCGCCAATGAGCCATTCCCGCCCGCCAGGACAGTCCCGCTCCATTCGTGGCCGAGCACCAGCGGGTAGCGGACGTACGCGGGATCGATCCGGCCGGCCAGGATGTCCAGGTCGGTGCCGCACAGCCCCACGGCGGCGGGCTGGATCAGCACCTCGCCCGGGCCGGGCACCGGACGGTCCTGCCGCTCCAGCGATACCGCCCCGGGTGAGGACACGACCAGCGCGCGGGCGGGTGACGTGGCCGGCCGGTGGGCGGGGGGCGCGGCCGCCCCCTGGAACAGGGTTTGCGGCCCCTCCGGCGCCCCGGGCATCACGCTCCCCCGGGGGCGGTGTAGGGGGCCCCGCCGAGCAGGGCCGATACCTTGTCGGCGTAGCTGCGCACGGTCCGGCCGAGCTCATCCACCCGCCATGCGGGCAGGTCTCCCTTGATGCCGGTCACGCTGACCGCGCCCGCACAGCTGCCGTCGTGGCCGAAGAACGCCGCGCCGGCGCAGAACACGCCCTCGGCGTCCTCCTCGTCGTCGACCGCGAAGCCGAGCCGCCGGGCCCCGGCCAGGTTCTCCAGCAGGGTGCCGATGTCGGTGATGGTGTGCGCGGTACGCGGGGCGTTCCCGATCCCGGCCTCCGCGCAGACCCGCCGGACCTCCGGTTCGGTCATCGTGCACAGGATGGCCTTCCCGGCCGCCGACGCGTAGGGCACTTCGCGCTGCCCCAGCGGGGTATAGAACCGCACGCTGCCCGGCCCGTCCACCCGGGCGATGAAGACCGGGTAGCCGACCTCGGCCACCGCGATCCGCGTGGTCATCTTGGTGGTCTCGGACAGCTCATCGAGCAGCGGGCGGCACAGATCACCCAGCGGGAGCTGGCGGCCCACGATGTCGCCCAGCCGGATCAGCGCGGTGCCCAGCGTGTACCGCGGGCCAGGGCGGGTCTCGCGCAGGAACCCGGCCGCCTCCAGGGTCCGGGCCAACGCCAGCGTGCTGCTCTTGGAGATGCCCACTGCCGCCGCCAGCTCGCTCAGCGTCTGGCCCTCGGCCGGGCCATCCGCCACGATGCCGACCAGCCGCAGCGCCCGGGCCACGCTCTTGACCGTGTAGCGGCCGGCCCCCGCGCCGTCCAGCTCGGTTGTCACCTGCTCACTTCCTCACACCATTGTTCGGTAGTGCAAAACGTTCGGTATCACAGAACGTTATCTGTTACCGTAACGACCCTCAAAACGCCTTGACATGGACATATGTGGATGATTCCATGATCGGGTGATTCTACATCACAAAACGTTGTTCGGTATAGCCGAACACTCGCCCCGGAGCGTAGTCCGCGCGGATGCCGCGCGGGAGCGCCTGGAGAGCTGGCTGGCTGGCCGCGAGGACGTGGCCGGGGTCGTGCTCACTGGCCCGGGCAGCGTGGCCTGGGCGACCGGGGCCGTGGCCCCGCCGGTGGATCGGACCGCCCAGTCCGACCTCGTCTGGGTGGTCGCCACCCATACCGGGGCGGCGCTGGTGACCACCGAGGTGGAAGCCGACCGGGTGCGGGAGGAGTACCAGCCGCACCGGCACGGGTTCGCCGAGCTGGTCGCGGTGCCCTGGTACGCCCCGGACGCGTTCGTCCGCGCTGCGCAGGACATCGCCGGCGCGGATACGGGCCGCCTGGCCGCCGACGGGCACCCCGCGTTCCGGGTGGACGCCACTGAGGAGCTGATCGACCTGAGGCTCACCCTCTCCCCGGCCGAACAGGAGGACCTGCGGGAGCTGGGGGCGGACGCGGCGGCCGCGCTGCAGGAGTCGCTGGTGTCCTGGCGGCCGGGTGAGCGGGACCTCGATATCCAGGGCCGCGTGGCCGAGCTGCTGGAGTCACGCGGCGGGGACGCCCCGGTGCTGATCGTCGGCGGAGACGACCGCGTCCGGCGATTCCGGCACCCGATGGCGGTGGGTGCCCCGGTGCGCGAGCTCGCGATGGCGGTCGTGGTCGCGCGGCGCGGCGGCCTGCACGCCGCCGCCACCCGGTTCGCCTCCGCCGGGCCGCCCCCGCCGGAGTTCACCGCGCTGCGGGCGCGGGTGCTGCGGATCGAACGCGACACGCTGGCCGCGTGCGTGCCGCCGAATCGCTACGGCGACGTGCTCACCGCGCTGGACCAGGCTTATGCCCGGGAGGGCGCCCCGGGCGGCTGGGCCGGTCACTACCAGGGCGGGCCGATCGGGTACGCACAGCGGGAGTTCGAGATCGCCCCGTCGCAGCGGGGCTCCCGCTGGTACGCCACCCCGGTCGCGGCGGGCCAGGCGGTGGCCTGGAACCCCAGCCTGCCGGGCGGGGCCAAGGCCGAGGACACCTACCTGGTGTCACCCGCCGGGCTGGAACGGGTCACTGCCGTCCCAGCCGGCCTGGAGCCGCGAACCACGGGGCCGCACACCGCGGACCCGCCAAGCACTGATCCGCACACCGTGGATCCGCGAACCACAGATCCGCGGACCACAGGGCCGCGGACCACAGGGCCGCGGACCACAGGGCCGCGGAGCACTGATCCGCGGAGCCCGGGGCCGGGCTGGCCGGCCGAGGACGACGAGCTGGTACCGCCGCGCCCGGCGGTCCTGGAGGTGGCGTGATGACCCTGGGGAGCCAGGAAACCCTCGGTCAGGAGACTACTGCCCCGGCGACCGGGGTCGCGGCGCTGACCCGGCGCGGCATCGCGATGGAGGCCGCGCCGCAGCGCAGCACGGCCCGCTTCCCGGACGGGGCCGACTTCCGGATCGAGATCCCCAGCGTGGAGGGCCCGGCCGTGCTGCGGGCCGTCGTGGAGCAGGCTGCGGCCGAGGGCGTCACTATCAACCGCGTGTCGCAGGGCAGCGGGGCGATGCTGCTGTCCGAGCAGGAGCTGGCCGAGATGGCCGCGCTCGGTGCCGACCACGGTCTGGAGATCTCGCTCTTCGTGGGCCCGCGCGAGGAGTGGGACATCGGCAGCCTGGCCCAGTCCGACGAGGGGCCCTCGCGGGGCGGGCTGATCCGCGGGTCGCGGCAGCTGCGGTACGCGGTCGACGACGTGCTGCGCGGCGTGGACTGCGGCATCCGCGGCTTCCTGGTCGCCGACACTGGCCTGCTGGAGCTGCTGGCCGGGATGCAGAAGGATGGCGAGATCCCGGACTCGGTGGTGTGGAAGGTCTCAGCCATGCTCGCGCCGGGCAACCCGCTCAGCGTGGCCCAGCTGGAGCGGCTGGGGGCGGACACGGTCAACGTGCCCTCGGACATGACCCTCGGCCTGCTCGCCGAGCTGCGCGCGGCCACCACGCTCCCCATCGACCTGTACGTGGAGGCACCCAGCTCGATGGGCGGCGTGGTCCGCGGGCACGAAGCCGCCGAGCTGGTCGCGGTGGCCTCGCCCATGTACGTGAAATTCGGCCTGCGCAACTCCCGGCCGCTGTATCCCAGCGGACTGCACCTGGCCAGCGAGGCCGTGGCCATCGCCCGGGAAAAGGTGCACCGGGCCCGGGTGGCGATGGAGTGGGTGGACCGGGCCGGCCTGGAGCTGACCCAGTCCGGGCCGGGGGCGCCGGGCCTCGGCATCCCGGAGCCCGCGCCGTGACGCCCCGTCCTCTCAGTGCCGCCCAGCGCGACGCCACGGCGCCGCGCGGTGCCGCCCAGCGCGACGCCACGGCGCCGCGCGGTGCCGCCCAGGCGCGACGCTGCCGCGCCGTGCCGCAATCCTGGCCAGCGCGACGCCACGGCACTCCGCAGCGACGCCTGGCTGCGCGGGGACGATGAGGTGGCGCTGGCCAACCGGGTCGCGCTGGCCTCCGCGGGCCTCGAGGTCAGCGCGGACGGCGGCCGCCCGGTCATCGGCATCGCCAACTCGGCCAGCGACCTCAACCCGTGCAACCTCCCGCTGCGGGAACTGGCTGGTGCGGTCCGGGCCGGGATCCGGGAGGCCGGCGGGGTGCCGGTCGAGTTCGGCTCGATCCCGCTCGGCGAGGACCTGATGAAGCCGAGCGCGATGCTCTACCGGAACCTGCTCTCGATCGAGATCGAGGAGATCATCCGGAGCTACCCGCTGGACGGGATCGTGCTGCTGGCCGGCTGCGACAAGACCGTGCCCGGCGCGATCATGGGCGCGGTCAGCGCGGACCTCCCGATGCTGCTGGTCACCAGCGGCTCGCGGGAACCGGCCATGTTCCGGGGCCGGCGCATCGGGACCGGCAGCGACCTGTGGCGGCTCTGGGACGAGCGGCGGGCCGGCCGCCTGGACGACGCGGGCTGGCGGGAACTCGAACGCTGCCTGGCCTGCGGCACCGGGACCTGCAACACGATGGGGACCGCCTCGACCATGGCCATCCTGGCCGAGACGCTCGGGCTGATGATCCCCGGCTCGGCCACGATCCCGGCCGGCTTCCCGCGGGGCCGGGCCGCGGCCGCGGCGGCCGGCCGCTGCGCCGTCGAGGCCGTCCGGGAGGACCGGCGGCCGTCGGCCATCCTCACCCCCGCCGCATTCGCCAACGCCATCCGGATGCTGCACGCGGTCGGCGGGTCCACCAACGCGATCATCCACCTGGCCGCGATCGCCGGGCGGGCTGGCATCCCGCTGCCCCTCGACGACCTGGGCCGCCTCGGCCAGGGCATCCCCGTGCTGGCCGACGTGGAACCGTCCGGCGCCGGGCTCCTGCCCGACCTGGACCGGGCGGGCGGGGTCCCGGCGCTGTTGCGGGAACTGGGCGGCCGGCTGGACACCGGTGCGGTCACCGTCACCGGCGCCACGATCGGCGAGATCGCCAGCGCCGCTCCCCCCGCCTCCGGGGCGATCCGCCCGGCCGGGGTTTCGTTGGGGAAAGAAGGGGCCTTTGCCGTGGTCCGCGGGTCCCTGGCGCCTGACGGTGCGGTGATCAAGACCTCGGCCGCCACCCCGGCGCTGCTCCGCCACCGCGGGCCCGCCCTGGTTTTCCACGGCTACGAGGAGATGCGCCGCCGGGTCGAGGATCCCGCGCTCGGCGTGACCCCGGACAGCGTGCTGGTGCTGGCCGGCTGCGGCCCGGTCGGAGTGCCCGGGATGCCGGAGTGGGGCATGATCCCGATCCCGGCCAAGCTGGTCACCGGCGGGGTCACCGACATGGTCCGGGTCACCGACGCCCGGATGAGCGGCACCAGCTTCGGCACGGTGTTCCTGCACGCCGCACCGGAGGCCGCCACCGGCGGGCCGCTGGCGCTGGTCGCCGACGGGGACCCGGTGGCGGTGGACGTCGCGGCCGGGTCGCTCACGCTGGACGTGCCCGACGCCGAGCTGGCCCGGCGCCGGGCCGCCTGGTCCCCCCCGCCCTCCCCCCACCTGCGTGGCTGGCCCACGCTCTACCGCGACCACGTGCTGCAGGCACCCGAGGGTTGCGACCTGGACTTCCTGCGGGCCCCGACGAAGGAACACCGCCGGTTCGTGGAACCCGTCGTCGGGCGGTCCTGAACGGACAGGCCTTCGCCACCGGGCCACGCGGTGACACCGAGATATCGAGGCACAAATGAAAGGAGACAGCCGTGAGGCACTGGAAAGTGTTGGCCGCCACGGCGGCGGCGGCCCTGCTGGCCGCCGCGTGCAGCAGCGGCGGAGGGAGCAGCGGCTCGACGTCGGGCCCGGTCACCCTCACCATCTGGGAAAACTATGGAACCGAGCAGAACGCGACCGCGCTGAAGAACCTGGCCAAGGCGTTCGAGGGCCTGCACAAGAACGTGACCGTCAACGTGGTCAGCCAGCCCGCGGACAACTACTTCGCCCTGCTCCAGGCGGCCGCGGTGTCCAAGACCGGCCCGGACCTGGCCGTCATGTGGACCGGGCTGTTCACCCTCCAGTACAAGGACTTCCTGACCAACCTGAAGGGCAAGATCCCGGCCGCTGAACTGGCCCGGATCAACCCGAACGCACTCAGGTGGACGTCCGACCAGTTCAACGCGGCCAACGGCCCGTACGTGATCCCCCTGGAGAACCAGTTCTACATCGGGTTCTACAACAAGGCGGCGTTCGCCAAGGCCGGGGTCAGCTCGGTCCCGACCGACTGGACCTCGCTGTTCGCGGCGTGCAAGAAGCTCAAGGCCGCCGGCTACATGCCGCTGACCTACGGGAACGGCGGGCAGCCGCTGGGCGCTGAGTTCTACCCCTGGTACGACATGAGCTACATGATGATCGGTGCGCACCCCGTCACGAGCTGGCAGCAGCTGTACAGCGGGCAGATCCCGTGGACCTCAGCTGCGAACCAGGCCCAGCTGGCCAGCTGGGCCAAGCTGAAGAGCAACGGGTGCACCAACGGTGACGTGCTGACCAAGACCAACAACCTGGGCGACTTCGAGACCGGCAAGGCCGCGATGATGGTGGACGGCACCTGGGACACCCAGAAATTCACCGCCGCGCTCGGCTCGAAGGTGGCCGCGTTCGTGCCGCCGTTCTCCGACAGCCCGATCAAGGGCGTGGTGGACTTCGCGGGTGATGGCCTGTCCATGACGAACTACACCCAGCACTCCGCCCAGGCCCTGCAGTTCCTGGAGTTCATGACGACCAGCCAGGCCGCGAAGATCGTCAACGCCGCCGGGCTGATCCCCGCCATCAACGGGACGTCCACGTCCAACCCGGTGAACCAGCAGATGCTGAACTTCGTCAGCCAGGGTCACCTGACCGCCTATCCGATGCTGGACAACGTCGTGCAGCCCAACGTGGTGAACACGGGCAGCAAGGTGCTCCCGTCGGTGCTCAACGGCAGCATCTCGCCGAAGTCCGCGCTGGCCAACATGCAGACCACGTTCGGCCAGCTGCCGACCACGCAGAGGGGGACCAGCTACCCGTGATGCGCTGGTGAGCGTCTCGGAAGCGACGCCGGGGCTGGCCCGGGGCACTCCCCCGGGCCAGCCCGCCCGGCCGCGCCGGAGCCGGCTGGCCCGGCGCCGTCGGCGGGCGGGCATCCTGCTGTCGCTGCCCGCGGTGATCGTGGTGGTGGCCCTGCTCGGCATCCCGATCGGGCAGGCCATCTACTACTCGATGACGAACTGGAACGGCCTCACCGCCCAGTGGATCGGGCCGAGCACCTACTCCACCGCGCTCAGCGACCCGGTCTTCTGGCGGGTCCTGCAGAACAACGGGCTGCTGCTGCTGTCGATCCCGTTCGCGATCGGCATCCCGCTCGCCATCGCCGCCCTGCTGAACGAGCACGTCCGCGGCTGGCGGTTCTTCCGCTCCGTGTACTTCCTGCCCACCGCGGTGTCCTGGGTGGTCATCGGCATGGTCGCGGTCCAGTTCTTCGCGCTGAACGGGCTGATGAACAAGTTCCTCGGCGCGGTCGGCCTGGGCACCTTCCAGACCGACATGCTGGCCGGCCAGCGCAGCGCGCTGATCGCCCTGGCCATCACGTTCATCTGGTCCATGCTCGGTACCAACACGATCATCTTCCTGACCGGCATGGCCACCCTGGACCCGACGCTGCTGGAGGCGGCCCGGGTGGACGGGCTGACCCGGCGGCAGATCTTCTTCCGGGTCACGCTGCCGCTGCTCAAGCGTTTCGTGCAGTTCTCGTTCGTGATCACGGTGATCAGCGCGTTCTCGGCGCTGTTCAGCCTGATCTTCGTGATGACGAACGGCGGCCCCGGGTTCGGCACCACCACGCTGGAGTTCTTCGTCTACCAGTCGGCGTTCTCGCTGGGCCAGTTCGGCACCGGCGCGCTGTACGGGATCATCCTGTTCGTGATCATGATCGTGGTCGGGCTGGTGCAGCTCAGGCTCATCCGCTCCGAGGACGGGGAGGGCTGGTAGATGGCGGCGGCTGATTCCCCCCGGTCCCGGCGGGCACGGCGTCCGGGCCCCCGCCGGCCAAGCGCGCGCTGCGGGCCCGGCGGCGCAGCCGGGTCGGCATGATCTTCCTGATCATGACGGGCATCGCGGTCGTCATGCTCTACCCGTTCTGGTACATGCTCAACAACGCGTTCCGCACCCAGCCGCAGTTCGAGCAGCAGCACGGGCACTCCGCGGTGAGCTGGAGCCAGCTGCTGCGCGAGCTGCCGGTCGGCCGGGAGCTGCTGAACTCCACCCTGATCTGCCTGGCGTCGATCCTGCTCATCCTGGCCGTGTCCACCACGGCCGGGTTCGCGTTCGCCAAGCTCCGCTACCGGGGCAGCGGCACGGTGTTCCTGGCCGTGGTGGCCGCGCTGATGGTGCCGCTGCAGTCGATCATCATCCCGGAGTACGTGAACCTCGGGAAGCTCGGGCTGATCAACACCTACCTCGGCGCGATCCTGGTCTACGTCGCGCTGGGCACGCCGTTCGCCACGTTCCTGATGGCCACCTACTACCGGGGTATCTCCGACGACCTCATCGAGGCGGCGGTGATGGACGGCCTCGGGTACGAGCGCACGTTCCTGCGCATCGCGCTGCCGCTGTCCTGGCCGGCCATCGCCACCGTGACCGTGCTGCAGTTCATCCAGATCTGGGACGACCTGCTGGTCGGTCTGCTGTTCCTGCAGAACCCGCAGCAGCGGACGATCACTGTGGGGCTGGCCGCGCTGTCGGCCGGGCGGACGTCCAGCATCCCGGTGCTGATGGCCGGGTCGTTCATCAGCGCGGTACCTGCCATCGTGGTGTACCTGATCTTCCAGCGCTACCTGGTGCGGGGACTCACTCTGGGGATGGGCAAATGAACGTGTCGTGGGATGTGGCTGTATCGGCGCGGGCGGAGCTGGGTGAGCGGCCGTTCTGGGACGTCGCCACCGGCAGCCTGATGTGGGTGGACATCCTGGCCGGGCACCTGCACCGGTACCGGCCGGGGGTGAGCGACTCGGTGTTCCACACCGCCGGGGTGGCGGTCGGCGCGGCCGCACCGCGGGCCGGCGGGGGGTACGTGCTGGCCGCGGCGGACGGGTTCCGGCTGGTCGGCGTGGACGGGCAGCCGGACGGCGGGCCGTGGCGGCCGCCCGGCATGCTGGCCGACGTCCGGTTCAACGACGGGGCGTGCGACCCGGTGGGCCGGTTCTGGGCGGGCACGGTGGCGGGGGACCGGCGGGCCGGCGCGGGCGCGCTCTACCGGCTCGACCCGTCCGGTGAGATCGCCGTGGTGCTGAACGGGGTGACGGAGTCCAACGGGCTGGGCTGGAGCCCGGACGGCGGCACGTTCTACTACATCGACTCCGCTGAGCCGCGGCCGCGGATCCGGTCCTTCCCGTGCGATCTGGCGGCCGGCACGCTGGGCGCGCCGCGGGATCTGGTCCAGCCGCCGCCATCGCAGGGCATCCCGGACGGCCTGGTGGTGGACTCCGGCGGCTGCCTGTGGGTGGCGTTCTGGGGCGGCGGCGCGGTGCGCCGGTACGCGCCGGACGGTTCGCTGCTGGCCGAGCTGAGGGTGCCGGTCTCCCAGCCGTCCTGCCCCGCGTTCGGCGGCCCGGATCTCGGCGAGCTGTTCGTCACCACGGCCTGGGAGAACATGACCGAGGCGCAACGGGACGCTGAACCGCTGGCCGGGCACGTGCTGCACACCCGGGTCGAGGGCGTCCGGGGCCAGCCCGCGGGCCAATTCGGCGGATAGGGAGACATCAGTGTCGAGGATCGTGCTCGAGGGCATCACCAAGCGCTACCAGGACGGGACCACCGCGGTCCGGTCGCTGGACCTGTCCATCGCGGACGGCGAGCTCATGGTGCTGGTCGGCCCGTCCGGGTGCGGCAAGACCACGGCGCTGCGCATGGTGGCGGGCCTGGAGGAAATCACCGAGGGCACCATCCTCGTCGACGGCCAGCCGGTCAACGACATGGAGCCGCGGGACCGGGACATTGCGATGGTGTTTCAGAGTTACGCGCTGTACCCGCACCTGACCGTGCGGGACAACATGGCGTTCAGCCTGAAGTACCGCAAGACCCCCAAGCAGGAGATCCGCCGCCGGGTGGACGAGGCCGCGCGCATCCTGGAACTGGAGGAGCTGCTGGGCCGCAAGCCCCGGCAGCTGTCCGGCGGGCAGCGGCAGCGGGTGGCGATGGGGCGGGCCATCGTCCGCCAGCCCCGTGCGTTCCTCATGGACGAGCCGCTGTCCAACCTGGACGCCAAGCTCCGGGTGCAGATGCGCGCCGAGATCGCCAAGCTGCAGCGTTCGCTCGGGGTGACCACGATCTACGTGACCCACGACCAGACCGAGGCCATGACGCTGGGCAGCCGGGTGGCGGTCATCCGGCACGGCGTGCTCCAGCAGGTCGCCGCGCCGCAGGAGCTCTACCAGCGGCCCGCCAACCTGTTCGTGGCCGGGTTCATCGGCTCGCCCGCGATGAACCTGGTCGAGGCGACGCTGGAACCCGGCGCGGACGGCCCGGAGGTCATCTTCGGCCCGCACCGACTCCGGGTGCCCGCCGGGGTGATCCGCCAGCACCCGGCCCTGGAGAAGTACCTGGGCCGCAAGGTCGTCACCGGGATCCGCCCGGAGCACCTGGAGGACGCCGCCCTGGGGCCAGACGCGCCGCCCGAGTCGGTGCTCGAGGTATCGGTCGAGCTGCGCGAGGAACTCGGCGCGGAGGTGAACGCGCACTGCACGGTGGGGGTGCCGCCGCTCCAGGTGGCGGCGGTGACCATCGGGGACAGCGAGCCGGACGCGGCCGAGATCGAGGAAGTCCCGCAGATCCCGGCGATCATCGCCCGGCTGGACCCGAGGACCACGATCCGCGAGGGGGAGCGGGCCCGGCTGCGCGTGGACCTGGACTCACTGCACTTCTTCGACCCCGAGTCCGGGGACAGTCTCCGGGACTAGCGCGCGCTCCCGCACCCATCCGGCGATCCGGTCCAGCAGCGGCCCGTCAGCGCCTGACTCCGCGTGCCCGAAGCCGGGCTCGATCCACAGCTCCTTGGGCTCGCGCGCCGCGTCGTACAGCCGCTGCCCGTGGTCGGGCGGGAAGTACAGGTCCTGGTCGCCGTGGACCACGAGCAGCGGGATGGGCGAGATCATCGCCGCGGCTTCGTCGGGCGGGAGCGGCACTGGGTTCCACCCGGAGGGGCTGATCCGGGTCTTCAGCCAGGTCCGGGTGATGGCCCGGCCCACCCGGCGCTCCACCGCGAAGTGCACCCGGCGCATCGGCTTGGTGCCGCGGAAGTACCAGTGCCCCGGCCCGCTGACCGACACGGCCGCGTCCAGGCCGCCGACCAGCCCCGCGTACCGCATCACCACCGAGGCGCCCATGGAGAACCCCACCGCCGCGATCCGGCGGTAGCCCAGCTCCCGCGCGTACGCGACCGCCACGTCCAGGTCCTTGATCTCCCGGTCCCCCACCGTGGACAGACCGCCGGACCGGCCGTGGCCGCGGAAGTCGAACGACACCACCCCGCCCGCCTGGCGCAGCCTGCTGGCCACCTTCCAGACCGCGCCGTGCTGCCAGGACAGGGTGAAACCATGGGCAATAACGAACCCCAGGTCGCTGGGGCCGGGGAGGTGCACGGCGTCGATGGGGATCCCGTCCTCGGTCACCAGGGTCAGCGCCTTCACAACGGGTCCAGTCATGCCCCCATTCTGCGCGATGCCACGGAGGTGGCGGCACGCCAGGCCAGCCGCCCCGGGGCCGCTCACCACGGCGTCCCAGCCCGGCACTCACCGTCACCAACGGCCCTCCGGCGCCCCCGCCGCCGGCCCGCCCATTTCATAGGGGCGGTGCGTTCTTGCGCCCGCGCGCGCACAACGCACCGCGCTGATGGGTTACGCGCTCGCGTGGCGGGCCCGCGGGTGTGAAAGAGTCTGGTCCTGGAAACAGACGCGCGAAGAGAGGCAGCCGCGTGAAACTCGGCCTGCAGATCCCAGACTTCACCACCCCGGACGGCCCGCCCCGGCTCGGCGCGAACCTCGCCACGGTCGCCCGCACCGCGGACGACGCCGGCTTCGACTTCCTGGCCGTGATGGATCACTTCTTCCAGATCCAGGGAATCGGCCCGGCCGACCACGAGATGCTCGAGGCGTACACCACGCTCGGCTACCTGGCCGCGAACACGTCGCGGGCCAGGCTGCTGACGCTGGTCACCGGCGTGACCTACCGCTACCCCGGAATCCTCGCGAAGATCATCACCACGCTTGACGTGCTGTCCGGCGGCCGCGCCTGGCTTGGCATCGGCGCGGCGTGGAACGAGGAGGAATCCGGCGGGCTCGGCATCCCGTTCCCGGCGATCGCCGAGCGGTTCGAGCGGCTGGAGGAGACCCTGCAGATCTGCCTGCAGATGTTCCGTGGCGACGAGCGCCCCTTCCACGGCCGGCACTACCAGCTGGAGCGGCCGCTGAACTCACCGCTGCCGCTGACCAAGCCGCACCCGCCCATCCTGATCGGCGGCTCGGGCGAGAAGAAGACCCTCCGCCTGGTGGCCCAGTACGCCCAGGCCTGCAACCTGTTCCCGGGCCCGGAGCTGGCCAGGAAGCTGGACGTGCTGCGAGGCCACTGCGAGGCCGTGGGCCGGGACTACAACGAGATCGAGAAGACCGTCTACTTCATCTACGACGTCGGCGAGAAGGGCGAGAAGGCGTCCCAGGTAGTGGACCAGCTGGGCGGGCTGGCCGAGATGGGCTTCGACGCCGCGATCGGCGCGTGCGCCAACGTCTGGGACATCACCCCGCTCGAGGTCATCGGCAGCAAGGTCATCCCCGCCGTAGCCACCCTCTGACTATCAGGGTTTAAGTACCGGCAGGCTCAGCCCCATCGTGTCCAGCAGCAGGCCAATATCGTCCGGGTCAGAAGTGATGACGACGGCACGTTCGAGCGCCGCTGTCAGAGCGACAAAACCGTCCACCACATCAGCGGTGCCTGATCTGGCCAGCAGCTCTCCCACCGGGGACACGTCAGCATCCCTGAAGGGGATGACCTGACAGCTCCGCAACGTGAGCATTAAGCGGGCTTGGCGAGCCGGGCGCCGAACGACCTGCGCGGCCACTGGAGCCGGCACGATGATCTGGTCCCTGGCGGCCAGTCTTTCTTCATGACTGGTGACCTGAGTGGAGTCACGGCTGCGCTCGATCGCTGTCAGTGCCCCACTGTCGTATACGTACTTCACGAGGCCATCCAGCGCTGGAGATCAAATTCGTTGCCATGCGCTGCGTTGTACGCTCTGGCCTCCTCCATCAGCCTGTGCTCCTCGGCCACCCGCGCTTCCGCCGCAGCACGTTCCTCCGGCGTCGGGTAGCCATGCTCCTGGTAGTACGCATCGATGGCGCGGATGCCCTCAAGGCGCTTGAGTTCCCAGGACAGCTGCTCGCGCAGGGCCCGCTCGACCACGCTGGAGATCGTGGTGTGCTCCAGCTTGGCCGCCCGCCGCACTTCCTCGGCCAGCGACTCATCGACAGTCACGTTCAGCACTGCCTTTTTCTCCGCCATGTTATGACTATAACATGACTCCTGGGCGCTCCGGTCCCTGCCCGGCTGGTGTAGAACGGCAACGCGGTCCGGACGTGATCCCTCAGGCGGAGGCGGCCGGCATCCGGCCGCGGCGTTTATTTTGCCGCGGCGGCATGCCAGCCGCCCCCCGCCGGCCAGCACCGAAGACAGGAGCCCCCGCCATGTCTCTTCTCACTGACCTGACCACCGCGATCCAGGACGGCGGCATCCGGGTCATCGACCTGACCGCGCCGCTCAACGACACCACGCCGGTGATCAGGCTGCCCGAGCCGTTCGGCAACACGGCCACGTTCGCCCTCCACGAGATCAGCCGCTACGACGACCGCGGCCCCGCCTGGTACTGGAACGACATCAGCACCGGCGAGCACACTGGCACCCACTTCGACGCACCCGTGCACTGGGTCACCGGCCAGGACGGTGCGGATGTCTCCCAGGTCCCGGTGGACCGGCTGATCGCCCCGGCGGCGGTGCTCGACTTCACTGCCCAGGCGGCCGCCGACCCCGACTTCCTGCTCGAGATCGAGCACGTCCAGCGCTGGGAGGCCGAGCACGGCCCGCTGCCCGAGGGCGGCTGGCTGCTGTACCGGACCGGGTGGGATGCGAGGTCAGCCAGCCAGGGAGACTTTCTCAACGCCAACGAGACCGGGCCGCACACCCCGGGCATCTCGGTGCCCTGCGCGCAGTGGCTGGCCGCCAGCGAGTCGATCATCGGGCTGGGCGTGGAAACGGTCGGCACCGACGCGGGCGCGGCGCACTCGTTCGACCCGCCGTTCCCGTGCCACGCGTCGCTGCTGGGCGCGGGCAAGTACGGGCTGACCCAGCTGCAGAACCTGAGCCTGCTGCCACCCCACGGCGCGGTGGTCATCGCCAGTCCGCTGCCGATCACCGGCGGATCGGGCAGCCCCTGCCGGGCCATCGCCCTTGTCGAACAGCCCGCCGGGCGCGCCGTGACGCGGCCGGCCGGGCAAGGCTGAGCTCATGCGGGTCACTGAGGCCGTCGCCGCGACGCTGGCCGGGCTGGGCGCGGACACCGTGTTCGGCGTGGTCGGAAGCGGCAACTTCCACGTCACCAACGCCCTGATCAGCCAGGGCGCCCGGTACGTCGCCGCCCGGCACGAGGGCGGGGCGGCGTGCATGGCCGACGGCTGGGCCCGCACGGCGGGACGGACGGGGCTGCTCAGCGTCCACCAGGGCCCCGGGCTGACCAACGCGGTCACCGGCATCACCGAGGCCGCCAAGAGCCGTACCCCGCTGCTGGTACTCGCGGCTGACGTGGCGGCCGCGGCGGTCCGGTCCAACTTCCGCATCGACGTGGCCGCCCTGGCCTCGGCGGTGGGCGCCGTCCCCGAGCGGCTGCACTCCCCCGCCTCGGCCGCCGCCGACACCGCGCGGGCCTACCACACGGCGGCCGCGCAGCGCCGCACGGTGATCCTGGCCATGCCCCTCGACGTGCAGGCCGCGGACTGCGACAAGCAGCCGCCGCCGGCCGGCCCCGTGCTCGGGCCGGTCGCGCCCGCCGGGGACGCGGCGGATGCCCTGGCCGGGCAGCTGGCGCTGGCCAAGCAGCCGGTGTTCGTGGCTGGCCGCGGGGCCCGGGTCGCACGGGCCGGACCGGAGCTGGAACAGCTCGCGGAGGCCAGCGGCGCGCTGCTGGCGACCTCGGCCGCCGCCCGGGGCCTGTTCCGCGGCAGCCCGTGGGACCTCGACGTGAGCGGCGGCTTCGCCTCCCCGCTCACCGCCGAGCTGATCAAGGCGGCCGACCTGATCGTCGGCTGGGGCTGCTCACTCAACATGTGGACGATGCGGCACGGCACCCTGATCGGCCCGGAGACCACCGTGGTCCAGGTGGACGACGACCCGGCGGTCATCGGCGCGCACCGGCCGGTGCAGCTGGGCGTGCTCGGCGACGTGGCCGAGACGGCCCGCGCCGCGCTGGCCGCCCTGGGTGACCGCTTCGGCAGCGGGCGGGGCTACCGCACTGACGAGGTCCGCGAGCGGATCGCCCGGGAGGTGCGGTGGCGTGACGTGCCGTACGCCGACGAGACCGGAAACGGCCTGATCGACCCGCGCACGCTGAGCATCGCGCTGGACGACATGCTCCCGGTGCAGCGCACGGTCAGCGTGGACTCGGGCAACTTCATGGGCTACCCGAGCATGTATCTCGCGGTGCCCGACGCGGACGCCTTCTGCTTCACCCAGGCCTACCAGTCCATCGGGCTGGGCCTGCCGTCGGCGATCGGGGCCGCGATCGCCCGGCCCGACCGGCTGACCGTGGCCGCGCTCGGTGACGGCGGGGCGCTGATGTCCGCCAGCGAGCTGGAAACCGTGGTCCGGCTCGGGCTGGCGATGCTGATCGTGGTCTACGACGACGAAGCGTACGGGGCTGAGGTACACCACTTCGGGCCGGACGGGCATCCGCTGGACACCGTCCGGTTTCCCGCGGCCGACCTGGCCGAAATCGGCCGCGGGTTCGGCTGCAACGGCGTGACCGTGCGCAGCCTCGCCGACCTGGGCCCGGTGCAGGCCTGGCTCGACGGCCCACGGGAAGGCCCGATGCTGGTCGACGCCAAGGTCACCTCAGCCCGTGGCGCCTGGTGGCTGGAAGAAGCCTTCCGCTGATTTATCCCGGAGCCCCAGAGCCCCGGAGCCCCGGGGCCCCGGAGCCCGGGCCCCGGAGCCCCGGAACCCCGGCGGCCCGGCTCAGGCCGGCCGTCTGCACTCCCCTGCGCATGGTGACTCGTCCCCCACCTGAGCCCTGCCTGGCCGAAGAAGCTCACGTGAGGGACTTGCGGCGGTAGAGGTGGACGGCGAGGGGGGCGAACACCGCGATCAGGGCGGCCGACCACAGGACCACGGTGAGCCCCGGATGCTGCATCGGCCAGACCTGGAGGCTGGCCGCCGGGTCCGGGTTACCGAACAGGTGGCGGCACGCGGCGGCCAGCGCGCTGAGCGGGTTCCAGTCCGCGATCGCCTGCAGCCAGCCGGGCATGCCCTGGGTCGGCACGAACGCGTTGGAGACGAACGTGAGCGGCAGGAACAGGATGAACCCGAGCTGCTGGGCCGCTTCCGGGCTGCGCAGGACCATGCCCAGGCAGGCACCGGCCCAGGTGAACGCGTAGCCGAACAGCAGGGCCAGGCCGAACGCGGCCAGGGCGTCGGCGATGCCGGTATGCACCCGCCAGCCGATGGCCAGCCCCACCGCGGCCACCACCAGCCCGCCGAGGGCCTGGGTCAGCAGGTCCGCGAGGGTCCGCCCCGCCAGCACCGCGGCCCGTGACATCGGCAGCGACCGGAAGCGGTCGATCAGCCCGGTGCTCATGTCCGTGACCAGGGCCACGGCGGTGCCCGGGGCGGTGCCGGCCAGTCCCATGCCGAGCATGCCGCCGATCAGGTACTCGTGGTAGCTGCCGCCTCCAGGGAGCACTATCGCGCTGCCGAACACATACGCGAACAGCAGCACGAACACGATCGGCTGGATGGTGACGTCCATCAGCGTCTCGGGTTCCCGGACGATCCGGGCCAGGCTGCGCTGGGTCAGGATCAGGACGTCATTGACCCACCAGCGCAGCGCGCCGCGGGACGGGCTGGCGGGCAGTGCGGGCCGCCCGCCCGTGGTGGCGGGCAGGGTGCTGGCCGTCATACGGCACCTCCGATGAGTTCGGCCGGGGCGGAATCCGTGGCGGGCAGGCCACCGCCGGCCCGGCTGCCGGTGAGGGTGAGGAACACGTCGTCCAGGGAGGGCCGGTGCAGGGTCACGCTGGTGACCGCGACACCGACCGCGTCCAGCGACCGGACGATCTCGGTGGTGATCCCGTCCCGGCCGGTGACCTGGGCACTGATCCGGGGACCGCCAGCGGGGCCGGCCTGGACCGTGGTCACTGGTCCGGCGGCGTACAGCGTGACCACCGCGGCCGCTGCGGCCAGATCGGCCTCCGGGGCCAGCACCAGCGTCAGCCGGTCGTCCCCGATCCTGGCCTTGAGCGCGTCCGGCGAGCCGGCCGCGATCACCCGGCCCGCGTCGATGACCGCGATCTGGTCCGCCAGCTGATCGGCCTCGTCCAGGTACTGGGTGGTGAGCAGGAGCGTGGTGCCCGCCCCGGCGAGGTCGCGGATGATCTCCCACATGACCGACCGGCTCCGGGGATCCAGCCCGGTGGTCGGCTCGTCCAGGAACAGCACCTCGGGCAGGCCGATGAGGCTGGCGGCCAGGTCCAGGCGGCGGCGCATCCCGCCGGAGTAGGTCTTGACCGCCCGCCCGGCCGCGCCGGTGAGGTCGAAGCGTTCCAGCAGCTCGTCCGCCCGCTGGCGGGCCTGGCCGCGGCCGAGCCGGGCCAGCCGGCCGATCATGATGAGGTTGGCCCGCCCGGTCAGATACTCGTCCAGCGCGGCGTACTGCCCGGTCAGGCCGATGCGCCTGCGCACCTCGCCAGGCTGGGTGACCACGTCGGCGCCGAGGATCCGGGCCTGTCCCGCATCCGGGCGCAGCAGCGTGGCCAGTATCCGGACCACGGTGGTCTTGCCCGCCCCGTTAGGGCCGAGCACCCCCAGGATGCCGCCGGCCGGCACGGACAGGTCGATACCGTCCAGCGCCTGGGTCGCGCCGAACCTCTTGGCCAGTCCCTCCGCCACGATGGCGGGGATATCTGCCATCTCACTCCTCCTTGCTCTGATCTGCCGGGCCGGGGCCGCAGGCCGCATGCCGTCCGTGACTTCGCGGCGCCCATGACGCCGGACCGCCGGGTGACATCCGAGCCGCCCCTGACTTCGCGCGCCCGTGACATCCGCGCCGCCGGGTGACATCCACGCCACCCACGCCGTCGTGACGTCCGCGCTGCTGGGTGACATCCACGCCACCGTGATGTCCGAGCCGTCCGTGACTTCGCGCCGGCCGCGGCACCCGCGCTCCGGTCCGCTAGGCCGCTGGGCCATCGCGCTTCTCGTACGCTGTACCAGATCGTACGCCGTACGATAGCAGTACGTTGTACGAGACGGCAACGGAGTAGCCCGGGCCGGTACATTCATCGGCAGCAGGCCGGCAAGGAGGCGTGGTGGGTACGGAAGACGAGGACCTGTGGGTCCCGTTCCTGGCCGCGCGCCCCCGGGACCGGCGGGCCGAGCGCCTCCGGGTGCACCTGCGCGAGGATGAGCGGCGGGGCCAGCGGCACCCGCCCCGGCGTGCTGCGGCCCTGTCCCGGGACGAGATCGTGGCGGCGGCGATCAGGGTGGCGGACGATGAGGGCGCCGACGCGGTGACCATGCGCCGGATCGCCCGTGAGCTGAACGCCGGGACCATGTCGCTGTACTGGCACGTCGTGTCCAAGGAAGAACTGCTGGACCTGATGCTGGACGCGGTCCAGGGCAACCGGGAGACTCCCGAGCCGTCCGGGGACTGGCGCCGCGACGTCCAGGACGTCGCCCGGGCCATGCGCGGCAGCCTGCACGAGCACCCGTGGATGATGGACTTCATCGGAGGGCGGCCCCCGGTCGGCCCCAAGTCGCTGCGCAACGTCGAGCGGATGCTGGGCTACTTCGACGGGCTAGGCCTGGACATGCGCCTGGCCATCGACATCTCCACCACGGTCGGCACCTACGTCATGGGCGCCGTGCTGCGTGAGGTGCAGGAGCACAACAGCGAGACCTACATGGAGCAGACACTCGCGGAGCTGACCGAGGCTGAGCGGGAGAAGGTCATCGGCGAGTTCACCGAGCGGGTCCGCGCCACCGGACGGTACCCGCACCTCTCGGAGCTGATGAGCGCGGGATATGACCCGGATGCGGCGGAGACCCGGGACTCGCGGTTCGAGTTCGGGCTGGACTGCCTGCTCGATGGGATCGCGGCGCGGATCGGCGGCCACCCCTCGCCCACGGGCGACGGGTAAGAACGCCGCCGGTGGGCGACCCGGGTCGCGGCGCTCCCCCGAGGCATGGGCGGGAAAGCGGTTTTCGTTGCGGGCCTTTAAAAGCCGGCGGCCCTCGCGCGGGCGCTGGGCTAGCGGGAGGGCCGCCGGGCTGAAGGTGCGCTGACGTGCGCGGCCGGTCAGGTTTCGGAGGGTGGTGACACCTCCGCCTTCATGGACACCTGGCTCTCCGCAGCCAGTTCGGCAGCCCGGGCGGCGCCCACCCCCGTGAGGTGGAGCCCCTCCGATGGGTACGCCTCCTCGCCGTGGACCGCGACGTCGCCGATCTCCAGTTCTTCGTCGGACATCCGCAGCTTCATGAACAGTCCGATGCCCTTGAGCAGGAGGAACGTGACCAGGCCGTCCCAGATGATGATCGTGACCGCGGCGCCCAGCTGGACCAGCAACTGGTGTGCGTGCCCGTAGAACAGGCCGCTACCCGAGATGTTGACCGGGTTCTTGCCGAGGCCGAAGTACACGATCATCTTGGGATCGGCGAGCAAGCCGACCAGGAGGCCTCCGAAGAGCCCGGCGATGCCGTGCGTGTAGACGACCCCCAGCGCGTCATCGACCTTGTTGAACGGCGGGACCTTGCTGAGGTAGTTCCACGCGAACCAGACGATGGCCGAGCAGACCAGGCCGATGATGATCGCGCCGAAGCCGTTCACGTAGCCAGCGGCGGGCGTGATGCCCACCAGGCCACAGATCATGCCGTTGAGGCCGCCGAGGAAGGTCGGCTTCTTCTCCGGGCCGCCGACCATGTCGAAGATGATCCAGGTCATCATGGCAACGGCCGTGGCCAGGTTGGTGTTGACGATGGCCGCCGCGGCGTCCGCACCCGCGAAGTACGGGTCACCGCCGTTGAAGCCGTTCCAGCCGAGCCACAGGAGGCCGGCGCCGACCGCGACGAACATCAGGTTGTTCGGGACCGCGTGCTCGCGGTCGCGCTGCAGCCGCGGCCCGATGACCCACGCCGCTACGAAGCCGGACACACCCGCGGCGAGGTGGATGACGTAGCCACCACTGAAGTCCAGGGCACCCTTGCCGGCCCAGAAGCCGCCGCCCCAGAGCAGGAACGCGTTGACCGCGTAGGCGAACGTGATCCACAGCGGTACGAAGATCAGCCAGACCTTGAACTTGATCCGGCCGAGCACGCTGCCGATGAACAGGATCGGGGTGATCGCCGCAAACACGAACTGGAAGTAGAACACCGAGGACTGCGGGATCCTGAAGTGAGGCATGCCCGGCGCTGAGCAAGGGGATATTGCCTTGCGCTTCCAATGCGCCCGTGCCCAGCGACGCCCCCGGCTTGCCCAGCAAGTGGAGGCTGCCGCCAATCCAGGGCGAACCGAAGCCCATCTTGTACGCCCACAGGACCCAGGTGATTAGTACCAGGCAGAACGTGCAGAACACCATCATCATGGTGTTCACGGCCCATTTCTTCTGCACCAAGCCGCCGTACAAGACGGCCAGGGCAGGGATGCTCATGAGGCCGACCAGTGTTGCGGCTGTCATCTGCCAAGCGTTATCTCCAGATGACAGCCAGCTTGCGTAGGGAACCACTACTCTCCGCCTCCATGGGGCTACCCTGGAAGTGCATGCCGGGGGGTTCCGGTTGTGGTCCCATCAGGCCATGGCGGCTGCTGGAACCCCTCCCGCGCTATCACCGCAGCGTGATCCCGGGGGCATCCCCCCGGACTAGCTAAATCCGGCCGGCCACTTCAGTGTCCGTCTAGAACGCTTCATATTTCCCATGAGCGGGTTTCGCCTACGTTTCCCAACTGTTACGCCGTGGACAACGGACCTGGATCTCCGGGACATCGTGTTTCGGGCCTGTTTCACAATCGTCCTTAGTGACCCTGGGCGAGTGGGCCGAAATGGGCGCCGGGCCCGTCCGCGTGCGCCGGATGGATGGCGTGCCCCGGACCGGCCGCCGCAGGGCACGGATGCGGGGCTGGAGTGGCGGCGACGTTGAATGGACCGCGTTCGTGCAGGTCACACGGATGACAGAGGCTCCGGCGCTGGGGCTTTGGCCGGGTTTGACTGGGCGTGGGCGGGCGCCGGTGATGCGTGCGCGGCGGTCAGGCGCGGGCACGGTTCGGCGGGCGGCGCAGCGAGTGAGACCTCCGGCCGGGTCCTGGCGGTCGTTCGGCGCGGGGATCGGGTCTCGTCAGTCACTTGATTCCCGACTGGCCACACCCGCCCGGACCGGCCCCGACTGTTCACGTCCCCCCGGAAGGCGCCCTGAGGTGGGTGATCCGCCGCCGCGGTGACGGCCCGGATCGGTAGGGGCAGGATCATGAGCCGGGCCTTGCAGGATTCAGGCGATGTAACCCGGCGGAAGGTACACAACCCGCGGTGCGCGGTCGGGGCCGCGACAGACAGCAACCACCAGCCCCCGCCCCGGGTCCTGTTGCGTCCCCCGTCACTTTTCACGCCGCCGGTGCGCCCGGCGGGGCGTTTTCGCCCGTTTTGGGAGCACGTTCGGCGTGATATGTCGCCGGCTGGGGCCCTAGCGGCTGCCGGGGAGCGGGCCAAGGGGGCACCAGGAGCGGTGGCCGCGGGGCCATGGGGGCCAGGGCCGCCGGCCCGGACGGGCGATGGGGCGCAGGAGGCTAGCGGGCCGCCGGCCCGGCCGGCCGCCGGCCCGGCGGCGGCGGACCGGGGTTACCGCTTCCGTCACGTTCCCGTAACAGTGGAGCAGGGGGGTTGAGTCGGATACGGGGGCGAATTACTCTCACCTTGTCTCGTTTGGTAAGCGCTTACCCCGCCCGGCCAAGTCAGCGGCTCTTGAATCGGCCGCTTTTTTAAGGCGGGATGGGTAAGCGCTTACCAAGGAGTGAGCCGTCGCTGCCAGGCCCGGTCCCCCGGGTCCCGGGCAGCGACCCAGGACCGCAAGGGAGCGCTCCGGTGGACAGTCGCGAAACGGTCAGCGCCGCGTTCGGCGCGGCCGACCCGGCGGGAGAGCCCGCCGGCCGCGGCGACGTGGCGCGCGCCGGCCAGACCGGAGCCATGCTGGGTGACGGCGCTCCCCACGAGCAGGTTCAGGCCACCGGGACAGCCGGCACCCAGACCGGCACTGCCCCGCTGGGCGAGCGGCGCGGTGGCCCGGTCCCCCCGCCGACCATCTACGACGTGGCCGCCGCCGCCGGGGTGTCGATCGCCTCGGTCTCGCGAGTACTCAATGGCCGCGGCAACCCCATGGCCGAGACCCGGGAACGGGTCCTCCAGGCCGTCGCCGAGCTGGGATTCATTCCGGACGGGGCCGCGCGGGCGCTCAGTGCCCGGCTCAAGGAGATCATCGGCGTGGTGATCCGGCGGCCGCCGCCCACCGAGCCCCTCGGCGACGACATCTTCCAGGACGAGGAGGAGAGCCTCCAGTTCCCGGACCTGATCAACCGGGGTATCGAGCTGGCGGCCCAGAACCGCGACTACAACCTGCTGGTCAGCTCGGTGGACGTGGACGACCACGATCACACCCGCCGGGTCTTCGCGCTGGCCCGCAAGAGTGACGGCCTGATCCTGCACGACCAGGTGCTCGACTCCGAGCAGCTGGAGCGGCTGTCGCGGCAGGTCCCCGTGGTGACCCTGGCGGGCGTGGCCACGCCGACCACCTCGAACGTCGGCGGCGACAACCAGGGCACCATGCGGGAGCTGGCCCGCCATCTGGTCCGGGTGCACGGCTACCGCACCCTGGCCTACCTCGGCGGTCACCCGGACAGCCCGGACAACCTGGCCCGGCAGGCCGCGTTCAGCGCCGAGGTGGAGGCCGCGGGCGGCACGTTCACCGGCGGGGCTCACTGGCAGGGGAACTACTGCGCGGCCGGCGGCGCCCGGGTCATCGACCGGATGCTCGCCCGGGGCGCCGAGCTCCCGCGCGCCATCGCCTGCGCCAACGACCAGACCGCGCTGGGGGTCGTGTACGCGCTGATGCAGCACGGGCTGGACGTGCCCGGGGATGTCGCGGTGACCGGCTTCGACGACATCCCGGTCGCCCGCCATCTCCGGCCCCAGCTCACCACCGTGCGCCAGCCCATCCAGGAGCTCGGCGCGACCGCCTTCGAGGTGCTCTATTCCATGATCAACGATGCCGGGCATGCCCCGCGCAACATCGTCCTGCCTACCCGGCTGGTCCCCCGCGAGAGCTGCGGCTGCCACCCCGACCCCGCCACGCCCCGGTGGCGGGTGGGCTGAGAGGAGACGGCGTGCGCGTCATCGCCCGCAGGCTGCTGTTCTATATCGTCACCGCGATCCTGGCCGTCACCGTGACGTTCTTCATCCCGCGGCTGATGCCGGGAAACCCGGTGGAGGCGGTGCTGTCCCACCTCATGGGCAACGTCACCCCGGGCACCATCCACTCCCTCGAGCTGCAGTACGGCCTGAATAGCCCGCAGGGGTTGTGGGGGCAGTACATGACGTTCTGGGTGCACCTGGTGCACGGCAACCTGGGCGTGTCCACCAGCTACTACCCGTCCAGCGTGACCAGCGTGATCCGCGGCGCGCTGCCGTGGACGATCGGCCTGGTCGGCGTGGCCACGGTGATCAGCTTCGTGCTGGGCACGGTGCTGGGCGTCCTCGTCGCCTGGCGGCGCGGCACCTGGCTGGACAACCTGCTGCCGGCCACCACGTTCTTCCAGGCCGCGCCGTACTTCTTCGTGGCCTTCATCGCCCTGGACGTGTTCGCGACCCGGCTGGGCTGGTTCCCCACCGGCCGGGCCTACAACCAGCTGGACTTCCCCGGGCTGAACGCGGCCTACATCGGGGACGTGCTGGACCACGCGATCCTGCCCGCGGCCACGATCGTGCTCTGCTCCGCCGCCGGGTGGATCGTCGGCATGCGGAACGTGATGGTGACCACCATGGACGAGGACTACGTCCTGGTGGCCCAGGCCAAGGGCCTGGCTAAGCGCCGGGTGGTCTGGTATGCGGCCCGCAACGCGATCCTGCCCAGCGTGTCTGGATTCTCGCTGGCCATCGGGTTCGTGGTCTCCGGGGCGCTGCTCACCGAGATCGTGTTCAGCTATCCCGGCCTGGGCTGGATCATGCTCCAGGCGGTGGCCGGCCGCGACTACCCGCTGCTCCAGGGCATCTTCCTGATCATCACGTTCGCCGTGCTGCTCGCGAACCTGGCCGCCGACTCCGTGTACGTGTTCCTCGACCCCCGTACCCGCCAGGAGGCCTGAGCGATGTCTATCGGCACTGGCACAGACCTGGGCGGCACCGGCCTCGGCGGCCTGGGCGTCGGCGGGTCCGGTCCCGGCGACGAACCCGGCGTCGGGTCCCTGCCGCCCCCGGTCACCGCCCCGATCCGGGGCCGCCGGATCCAGCTGCCCCGCTCCCCCAAGATCATCGCCGGGCTGGCCATGCTGGCCGCCTTCCTGATCGTGGCCATCGTCGGTCCCATCGTGGCCCCGTACAACCCGTCGGCCAGCTCGTCCACCACCAACGGCGTGCCGCAACCGCCGTCCGCCGCGCACTGGCTCGGCACCACCCAGACCCAGCAGGACGTGTTCTCGCAGCTGCTGGCGGGCGGCCGGAGCACGATCCTGGTCGCGTTCCTGGCCGGCATAGCGGCCACGGTCCTGTCGGTAGTGATCGGGGTCTGCGCCGGTTACCTGCACGGGCAGTGGACAGACGAGCTCCTGTCCATGCTGGCCAACTTCTTCCTGGTCATGCCGGCGCTGCCGCTGCTCATCGTGATCTTCGGCTTCCTGTCCCCCTCCGGCGCCACCAACGACGTGCTGATCGGCCTGATCATCGCGGTCACCGGCTGGGCGTGGGGGGCGCGCGTACTGCGCGCCCAGACCCTGTCGCTCCGATCCCGCGACTACGTGGATTCGGCCCGCATCATCGGCGAGCGCAGCTGGCGGGTGATCTCGCACGAGATCCTGCCCAACCTGCTGCCCATCGTGGCGTCCTCATTCCTGTTCACCGTGCTCTACGGGGTGGGCACCTACACCGCGCTCGCCTTCCTGGGACTGATCAACCCCGAGCACTGGAGCTGGGGCTCGATGCTGTTCGAGGCGCAGAACTCCGACGCCGAGATCAGCGGTTACTGGTGGTGGTACATCCCGCCCGGGCTGGCCGTGGCCTTTCTCGGAACCTCGCTGGCCCTGCTCAACTTCGGCATCGACGAGTTCATCAACCCCCGGCTGCGCGCGGCCGGCGTGACCCGGCGCCGGGCCCGCAAGTCGGGCGGCCAGGGCCTGCCCCGGCGCTTCGAGCTGGGCCTGACCCCCGTGGTCCGCACCCGCCCCGCGCCCGGCGCCGCCGCCAGCGCAGCTGCCGCCAGCACAGGCGCCCCCAGCACAGGCGCCCCCAGCACAGGCGCCCCCAGCACAGCCGCCGCCAGCTGCCCCGGCGCGGCCAGCCCCGCCGTCACCAACCGGACGCAGGAGCAGACCTCATGACCGGCCAACCACTGCTGGAGATCCGCGGCCTGCGGGTGGACTACGGGGCCGGGCCGGGCGCCGTGCACGCGGTCGTGGACGCCGACCTGGTACTCCGCCGCGGCGAAGTCCTCGGCCTGGCCGGGGAGAGCGGCAGTGGCAAGTCCACGCTGGCCTACGCGGCGATCCGGCTGCTCCGCGCGCCCGGGATGATCACCGGCGGCGAGGTGCTCTACCATGCCGAGCCGGGCCGGCCCGTGGACCTGCTGGACACCGGCGAGGCCGAGCTGCGCCAGCTGCGCTGGTCGCAGATCGCGGTGGTGCTCCAGTCCGCGATGAACGCGCTGAACCCGGTGCTGTCCATCGGCGCCCAGCTCACCGACGTGCTGCAGGCCCACGTGGCCGGCATGGACGCCGCCGCCCGCCGCGGCCGCGCCGCCGAACTGCTCGCCATGGTGGGCATCACCTCGGACCGGCTCGGCAGCTATCCGCACGAACTGTCCGGCGGGATGCGGCAGCGCGTCATGATCGCCATGGCGCTGGCGCTGGAACCCCAGGTGGTGATCCTCGACGAGCCCACCACCGCGCTGGACGTGGTGACCCAGCGGGAGATCCTCGAGGAGCTGACCGCGCTGCGCGAGCGGCTGGGCTTCGCGGTGCTGTTCATCACCCACGACCTGTCGCTGCTGGCCGAGATCGCGGATTCCATCGCGGTGATGTACGCGGGCCGCCTGGTCGAGCGGGCCGCCGCGGACGAGCTCTTCCGCGCCCCCCGGCATCCATACACGCTGGGGCTGCTGAACTCGTTCCCGGCCCTGCACGGCCCGCGCCGCTACATGACCGGCATCCCCGGCTCCCCCCCGGACCTGCGGATGCTCCCGGTCGGCTGCGTGTTCCACCCGCGCTGCCCCTACGCCATGGACATCTGCCGCGAGCAGTCCCCTCCGCTGGGGCAGCCCGCCGCCTCGGCCGGCGACCGCCTGGCCTCCTGCTGGCTGCAGGACGGCACCCGGCCGGTGCCCGCCGAGCTGGGCCAGCCCGAGCCGGACGCTACGCCCCGGCCCGCCCCCGGTACCCCCGCGCCCGGCACCCAAGTGCCCGGCGCGCCCGTCCCAGGCACGCCCGCCGGCCAGCTCGCGCCCAGCATCGCCGCACCGGACCCGGGGAGCCAGTCATGACCGAGACCGCCACCGCTCCCGCCGCCCCTGGCACCGGCGCGCCGCTACTCGAAGCGCGCGGGCTGACCAAGCACTTCGCCGTGCATCACGCCAAGCGGCGGGGCCGGGCCAGGCTGGCCGGGGCCCGCGGCCCGCGCGTTGAGGCGCCCGTGGTGCACGCCGTCGAGGACGTCTCCCTCTCCCTGCCGGAATCCGGGATTACCGCGGTCGTCGGCGAGAGCGGCTCCGGCAAGTCCACGCTGGCCCGGCTGCTCGCCCGGCTGATTACGCCCACGGCCGGGGAACTGCTGCTCGACGGCTCCCCGGTGCCGGCGTCGGGCCACGGCCGCCGGGAGTATGCCCGCGATGTCCAGCTCGTGCTGCAGGACCCGTTCTCGTCCCTGAACCCCGTGCACGACGTGCGCTATCACCTGGCCCGGCCACTGCAGATCCACGGGCTCGGCGGCCAGGGCGCGGACCTGGACGCGGCGATGCTGGGGCTGCTGGAGCGGGTCTCGCTCACCCCGGCCGAGCAGTTCCTGCGCAAGTACCCGCACGAGCTGTCCGGCGGCCAGCGGCAGCGGGTGGCAATCGCCCGCGCGCTAGCCGTCCGGCCCCGGGTGCTGCTGGCCGACGAGCCGGTGTCCATGCTCGACGTCTCGATCCGGCTCGGCGTCCTCAACCTCCTCGGCGACCTGCGGGAACGCGACAAGCTCGGGATCTTGTACATCACCCACGACATCGCCTCGGCCCGCTACCTGGCCGACGTGGTCATGGTCATGTACGCGGGGCAGGTCGTCGAGTCCGGCCCCGCCGTCACGCTGACCGACGAGCCGGCCCATCCGTACACCCAGCTGCTCCTCAGCGCGGCCCCGGACCCGGACCGGCCCGGGCCGCTCTCGCTGCAGGGCCGCGGGTCCCCGCCGGGCCTGGTGAACCCGCCGGCCGGCTGCCGCTTCCACCCTCGCTGCCCGCACGCCATGGCGGTCTGCGCGTCGCAGACCCCGCCCGGCAGCCAGGTCGCCGACCGGCACGCCAGCGCATGCTGGCTGCATGTCTCCGGTCTGACCGCCGCGCAGCGACGGTCTCTCAGCACCGCAACGGAACCGTCCGGCGGAATCGGCCGGCCCAACGGTCTGGACACGCCGCGGCCCGGTGAGGATCCGGGCCCACCACCACCCAGTCCCGCAACCGGAGGGGAGGAGTCGTGATGAACCGGGATACCGCCTAACGGACGGCACCGCCGCGAATGCGCGTCTGACCCGGCGCGCGGCAGACCGTGCACGGCACACCGTGCACACCACCGGCAACAGGCGGAACGGGCAGGCGACACCTCGACCCGGCCGACCCGCCCCCGCCCCACCGATAACAGACCCCGACACGGTCGCTCACAACAAGCCGGCGATGAGCCGGCCGGGCATAACGGAGTTTAAGCAATGAGGCACAAGGTCCTAGCAACCCTGGCCGTGGCCAGCGCCCTGAGCATGGGCGTGGCGGCGTGCGGCAGCAGCAGCAGCAATTCATCCGGTGGCAGCAAGACCGCGGCCACCGGGAAGACCCTGGTCGTCGAGAGCACGCCGCTCTCGCCCATGACCGACACGTTCAACCCGTTCTCGCTCACGTCGACGGGCTACCTGACGAACGCGGTCGCGCTCTACAACGAGCCGCTGTTCATCTTCAACACGCTCAACTCGGCCGCGGCCCCCATTCCCATGCTGGCTACCGGGGACAGTTTCTCGAATGGCGGCAAGACGCTCACGCTGACCATCCGCACGGGCGTGAAGTGGAACGACGGCAAGCCGTTCAGCGCCGCGGACGTGGCCTTCACGTTCAACATGCTCAAGGACAACCCGAAGCTGAACACCAACGGCGCTCCCGTGGTGACCAGCGCCAGCGCACCCAGCGCGACCTCGGCCGTGCTCAACTTCAAGAATTCGCAGTACGCCAACCTGTTCCTGATCGGGCAGGTCTACATGGTGCCGCAGCACGCCTGGTCGTCGGTGGGTGACCCCGCCACGTACGCGGACGCCAAGCCGGTCGGCACCGGGCCGTTCATGCTGGACCGCTTCTCGCCGCAGGGCTTCACGCTGAAGCAGAACCCGTTCTACTGGCAGAAGTCCAAGGTGCACGTGCCGGAGATCGACTTCCCGGCCTACAACACCAACGCCAACCTGGTTCCGCCGGTGTCCCAGGGCCAGATCGACTTCGCGGGCAACTACATCGCCAGCATCAAGTCGAACTTCCTGGCCAAGAGCCCGGAGAACCACACCTGGCTGAACAGCCAGCCGTACTTCAGCGCCAACAACGTGGTGAGCATGTACCTGAACACCACGAAGGCCCCGCTGAACGACCCGGCCGTGCGCCAGGCGATCAGCTACGGGATCAACCGGTCGCAGCTGAACGTCCAGGGCGAGACCGGGTACGAGCCGCCGGTCACGTCGACCAGCGGGCTGCTGCTCCCCAATCACCAGTCGTTCCTGGACTCCTCGCTGGCCAACAACCTCCCGGCCACGGGCGACCCGGCCAAGGTGGCCTCGATCCTCAAGGCCGACGGCTACACCAAGTCGGGCAGCAAGTGGGCCAAGGGCGGCAAGACGATCAAGTTCGCCATCCAGGACCCGGTCCCGTACAGCGACTACTACACCGACGACCAGATCATCTCGCACCAGCTGAACGCGCTCGGCTTCGACACCTCCGTAGACGGCATCGGCAACCCGACCGTGTGGGCCGGCAACGTCGCGAACGGCACGTTCGACGCCACCCTGCACTGGAGCAACCAGGGCCCGAACCCGTACTTCATCTACGACAGCTGGCTGGACAGTTCGCTGGCCGCGCCGATCGGCAAGCCGGCGGCGGGTGACTTCGGGCGGTACTCCGACCCGCAGGCACAAGCCGCGCTGCAGCAGTTCGCCGGCTCCGGGGACGCTGCCACCCAGAAGGCGGCGATCATGAAGCTGGAGAACATCATGACCACCCAGGTTCCGGTGGTGCCGCTGCTCAACGGCGGGGCCTGGGCGGAGGTCTCGTCCCGGAACTACACCGGGTGGCCCACGTCCAGTAACCCGTACATGAACCCGGCTCCCAACACGCCGTACATCGAAGACACCATCCTGCACCTCACGCCGAAGTCCTGACCGCTCAGGACGCGACGCAAGGAACTCGATGACAATTTCCACGCAGACGGCGGAGGAGCGCAGCCGGGTGGCTGCGCTCCCCGTCGAGGCGAAGGTGCGCCTGCTGACCGGAGCGGACAGCTGGCGCACCTACGGCGACGACACCCTCGGGCTCCGGCCGATCATCATGTCGGACGGCCCGGCCGGGGTCCGTGGCGTCACCAAGGATGACCGGAATCCCTCGGCCAGCCTGCCCTGCCCGTCCGCCCTCGGCGCCACCTGGGACAGCGAGCTCGTTCGCGAGCTCGCCTCGGCCCTGGGCGCCGAGGCGCGGGGCAAGGGCATCGATGTCGTGCTGGCCCCGACGATCAACCTCATGCGGACCCCGCTCGGCGGCCGGGGGTTCGAGTGCTTCTCCGAGGACCCGGTGCTGGCCGCCCGGATCGCCGTCGCCTACGTGGCCGGGCTCCAGTCGGCCGGGGTGGGCGCGGCGGTCAAGCACTACCTGGGCAACGACTCCGAGACCGAGCGGTGGACCTATGACGCGCGGATCGCCGAGACGGTGCTGCGCGAGCTGTATCTGGTGCCGTTCGAGGCGTGCGTCCGGGAGGCCGGCGCGCTGATGGTGATGGCCGCCTACAACTCGGTTAACGGCGCGCTGATGACCGAGCACGACGGCCTGCTGCGCGGGGTCCTGAAGGGTGAGTGGGGCTTTACCGGCGTGGTGGTGTCGGACTGGAGCGCCGCCCGCCGCGCGGTGCCCACCGCCCAGGCCGGGCTGGACCTGGCCATGCCGGGGCCGCGGGGGCCCTGGGGAGCGGCCCTGGTCAACGCGGTCGCCAGCGGCGCAGTCGCCGAGGAAGTGATCGACGACAAGGTGCTGCGGCTGCTCCGGCTGGCCCGCCAGGTCGGGGCGCTCTCCGGGCCTGACCTGGGCAGTCCGGGACTCGGCGGCCTGCTCCCGGACGGCGCGGGGCTGGGCGGGGCGGGGCTGGGCGGGGCGGGGCTGGACGAGACGATGGCGCCCGGCCCGGCCGGGGCCGACCCGGCCCCGGTCCGGCCCGCCCTGCTGCGCCGGGCCGCCGCCGCGTCCCTGGTCCTGCTGCGGAACCAGGACCAGGTACTCCCCCTCGACCCGGCCGCGATCCGGACCGTGGCCGTGGTCGGGCCCAACGCGGTGCACCCGGTCATCCAGGGCGGCGGCAGCGCGGCAGTCATCCCGGGCGGCCTGTCCACCCCGGCCGGCGCGCTCCGTGAGGCCCTGGCCGGGCAGGCGGAGGTGACCGTGACCTCCGGCTGCCAGACCTGGGAGATGGTCCCCGAACCGCCGCCGCGGACGGTGCGGGACCCGTTGTCGGGTGACCCGGGGGTCCGGGTGGAATACCGCGACGGTGACGGCGCCCTGCTCGGCTCCGAGCACCGTCGGTCCACCGTGTTCGCCTGGTGGGGCGAAGACGGGCTGCCACCCGGCATCGGCTGGGGCGAACGCGGCACCGTCACGGTGGCGGCCACGTTCCGCGCCGAGCGCACCGGCCCGCACACGGTCGGCGCCGCCGGGGTGGGACGGCTGGTGCTGGCCGTGGACGGCAAGCTGATCGCCGATGAGGAAACCCCGGTCCCCGCGGACCCGGTCGAGACCATGACCCGGCCGGGCCAGGTCATGGGCACGGTGTGGCTGGCCGCCGGGCAGAAGGCGGTGGTGCGGCTGGACTTCCGGCCGTCGGCGGACGCCGAGGGCCCGCTGGCCGTGCGGCTCGGCATCGTGGCCTCTCCCGATGAGGACGCGGCGCTGGAGGAGGCGGTCGAGGCGGCGGCCGCCGCCGACGCGGCCGTGCTCGTGGTCGGGTCGGCCGAGACGACCGAGAGCGAGGGATTTGACCGGGAGACGCTGCGGCTGCCCGGCCGGCAGGACGAGCTCATCCAGCGGGTGAGCGCGGTCAATCCCCGCACCGTGGTGGTGGTGAACGCCGGCATGCCGGTGCTCATGCCCTGGGCGGGCCGGGTCGCCGCGGTGCTGTACGCCTGGCTGCCCGGCCAGGCCATGGGCGAGGCCCTGGCCGACGTCCTGCTCGGCCGGGCTGAGCCGGGCGGGCGGCTCCCGGTGACCCTGCCGGCCCGCGAGGCGGACTGCCCGGTGCTGCGGGCCGTGCCCGACGACGGGCGGCTGGGCTACGACGAGGGACTGCTGGTCGGGTACCGGGGCTACGACGCGGCCGGGACCACGCCGCTGTTCCCGTTCGGCCACGGACTGGGCTACACCAGCTGGTCCTATGAGTCGCTGGCGGCCGGCCCGCCGGGCCTGGCCGCCGGCGCCGATCTGGTCATCGGGGTCACGGTGCGCAACACCGGTTACCGTCCCGGACGCGAGGTGGTCCAGGCCTACGTGGCGGGCCCCGCGGCGGACGGGCGGCCGGTGCGGGTGCTCGGCGCGTTCGCCTCCGCGGTCGCGGCCCCCGGCGAGACCGCGCAGGTCAGGCTGATGGTGCCGGCCCGGATGTTCGCCCGCTACGACGAGCAGGCGGCCCGGTGGACCTCGCCGTCCGGTGAGTTCGTCATCGCCGTCGGCCGGTCCTCACGGGACCTGCGGCTGCACGCCACGGTCACGGTGGCCTGACCGGCGGGTACCGAAGCTGCGGCCCGCCCGGGAGGGCCGGGCTGGCCGCGCGACCTGGGCGGGGCGCGATCCGTCCCGCCCAGGTCATCTAGCCCAGCCAACTAGGCGTGCCTGCCCGTGCGGTGCCCGCGAACGGTCACCTGCCTGGGAGTTCTGGTGTCACCAGATCCCCCAGCAGGCGGTCCAAGAACTCGGCGACCGCGCTCTCACCGGCGCTGAGCGCGGCAGCCGGGTCGGCAGCGCGCGCGATCATCAGGGCTACCTCATTGACGGCGGCCAGCACGATGTGAGCGAACGTGTTCACGTGACGTTGCTCGATGCCGCCGGCCTCGGCGGCGTACGTGAGGGCGGCCCTGATTGGCCCCAGGCTGTTCTGTTCGTCCAGTTCCCGCCACCGCTGCCAGCCCAGTACCGCCGGCGCGTCGATCAGCGCGATCTGCTGGACGACCGGGTCGCCGGCCAGCCGGATCCACGCGAGGCACTCGGCCCGCAGCGCGGCGACCGGGTCTGGCGCATCCCGCGTCGCGTCCGCCAATTGCTGGCCGACCCGGGCGGCGACCTCCTCCAGGACGGCCCAGAACAACGCGTCCTTGCCCCGGAAGTGGTGGTAGAGCGAGCCGCGGCTGACTCCCGAGCCGGCTAGTACCGCCTCGATCGATGTGCCGTCGTAGCCGTGCGCAGCGAACAGCCGCGTTGCGACGTCGACCAGATGCGCCCGGGTGGCCTGGCCGCGTTCGACGTTCTTGTTCATCTGCCTCCCCGGCACAATTGACAGACCGACCGTCGGTCTGTAAGAGTTAGACCGCCGGTCGGTCTTTAGGGTCACTCTACTCCGGCGGTGGCCCACGAGGGGAGAATCTCATGCCCACCGTGCTGGAACGCCTCGACAGCCACCGCAGCCAGGTGCATACCCGGTCAGGTTCCGCCAGCTACATCGACACCGGCAGCCCGGGCCGCGCGGCGCTGTTCGTCCACGGCGTGGGCACCAGCAGCTATCTGTGGCGGCACGTGATCGCCCAGCTCGACGGCCAGCGCCGCTGCATCGCCGTCGACCTGCCGCTGCACGGGCACACGCCCGCGGCCGCCGGCCAGGACTTCTCGCTGCCGGCCCTGGCCCGCTTCGTCGCCGACTTCTGCGACGCGCTCGAGCTGACCGACGTCGACCTCGTCGCGAACGACACCGGCGGCGCGATCGCCCAGGTGTTCGCGGCCGGGAATCCCGAGCGGCTGCACACCCTGACCCTGACCAACTGCGAGGCACACACCAACCTCCCCCCGAAGGCGCTGCTGCCCGCGGTCCTGTTCGCCCGGATGGGCTTGTTCGCCCGCCTCGGACGCTGGCTGGCACGCGACATCCCGCGGGCCCGCAAGCGCGTCTATGGCGGCGGCTATCAGGACGTCGCCAACCTGCCCGAGGACGTGGTGCGTGCCTGGGTGGAACCGCTGTTCGCCACCGCGGAGTCGGCCCGCCAGTACCAGCGCTTGTTCACGTCCCTGCACCCCCGCGACCTGCTGGCGGTCGAACCCGCCTTGGCCCGCCTGCACGTCCCGACCCTCATCGTCTGGGGGACCGGCGACAATGTCTTCCGCCGCAAGTGGGCCTACTGGCTGCGCGACACCATCCCCGGCGCCACCGGCGTCGTCGAGATCGACGGCGCCCGCCTGTTCTTCCCCGACGAACGGGCCGCCGAACTCACCGCGGCGCTGCGCCACCATTGGGACACCCACCCGTGACATCCGCTCCGCGGGCTCGTGGCCACCGCACCGGCCTAGTCAGCTGATCCAGCCCGCCGCGGGATCGTCCGGTCCCGGGGGGTACGCGTACTCGGCGGGATCCGCGCGGTACGCCTCGTCGCCGGGCCCGGCGCGGTGCGCGCCTTCGGCCGCTTCGCCGCGCTGCGTGCTCTCCCCGGGCCCGGCCCCGTGCCGCGGCGGCGGGGCCACCAGCTCGACCTCGTACCCGTCGCGGTCCTCCAGGTAGGCGGCGTAATGCTGCTCGCCCCCGGCGTAGGGGTGCCGGTCCGCGAACAGCAGCCGCCAGCCGTGCAGCAGCGCCTCCCCCACCATCCGGTCCAGGGTGGCGCGGTCGGACACGTGGAAGGCCAGGTGGTTGAGGCCGGGCCGGTGCCGGTCGTGCCGGAACGCGCTGCGCGCAGGTGACTGCTCGAGCACGATATAGAGATCACCGCACCGCCAGCTCAGCCCTTCGGGCCACTGCTGATACAGCTCGTAACCGAGCGCATCCAGCAGCCATCCCCAGGTGTGCTCGGCCCGGCTCAGGTCCGGTACCCAGAGCTCGAGGTGGTGCAGCATCCCCGTGGCAGCCGGCTTCATGCCGACAGCATGCCGCAAACCGGACATGCGGGTGGGTTACTGATCAGGAAGCGTTTCAACCTGCTGCTGGAGCCGGTTCATCCCGTTCAGCCAGCGGTCAGGATCGGCGGCCCGGCGCGAGTACATGAGCGACACCTCGGGATGCGGCAGGATCAGGAACCGGCCGTCGGCGATGCCCTCGATGACCGCGTCCGCCACCGCGTCCGGGGTGATCGCGGACGCGTCCATCAGCGCATGCCCGATGGGGCCGGAGGATTCGTACAGCGGCGTCCGCACGCCCTGCGGGCACAGGGCCTGCACGGTGATGCCGCGGTGGGCGTACGTGGCCGACATCCATTCCGCGAAGGCCAGCGCGGCGTGCTTGGTCACCGAGTACGGGGCCGAGCCGAGCATGGTCAGCAGCCCGGCCGCCGACACCGTGCAGATCAGGTGACCGCGGCCCCGCTCCAGCCACGGGCCGGTCAGCAGCCGGGCCGCCCGCACGTGCGCCATGACGTTGACCTGCCAGGAGGCGTCCCAGTCTGGCTCGGCGGCGTCCGCACCGCCCGGCCGGGCGATCCCGGCGTTGGCACAGAACAGGTCGATGCCATCCAGCAGGCCGGCCGCGCCGCTGATCAGCCCGGCCACGCCCGCCTCGCTGGCCGCATCCCCGGGCAGCGCCTCCCCGCCGCAGGACTTGGCGACCTCCCGCGCGGCGTCCGCGTCGATGTCGTTGACCACCACCCGGGCGCCGTCGGCGGCGAACCGCCGGGCCAGCGCGGCGCCGATGCCGCTGCCGGCGCCGGTGATCACCACCCCGGCGCCTGCGACGGACTTCACCGGGGGCCGGCCGGGGCCGGAGGCAGCCCGGCCAGGGCGGCCAGGGCGGCGCGATGCCAGTCCGGGGTGCCGAACCCGATCGACGAGCTCGTGGCCCGCTTCAGGTACAGGTGCGCGGGGTGCTCCCAGGTGAAGCCGATCCCCCCGTGCAGCTGCACGCATTCCCGCGCGGCCAGGGTGGCGGCGTCCCCGCAGGCCGCCTTGGCCAGGGCCACCGCGACCGGCGCGTCCGCGTCACCGTCGGCCAGGCACGCGGCGGCGTACCGGGACGCGGCCCGGGCCTGGGTGATGGCCACCCACAGGTCCGCGGCGCGGTGCTTGAGCGCCTGGAACGAGCCGACCGGGCGGGCGAACTGGTACCGCTCCTTCAGGTAGGCGACGGTCATCTCCAGGCAGCGCTCAGCCACCCCGAGCTGCTCGGCGGCCAGCATCGCGGCCCCCGCGGCCACCGCGGCGGCGACCGCCCGTTCCGCGTCCTCGCCGGCGGCCAGCGGCCGGGCGGGGACGTTGTCCAGGGTCAGGTCAGCCAGCGGGCGGGTCTGGTCCAGCGAGACCACCGGGGTGATGGTCAGCCCCGGCGCGGCGGCGTCCACCGCGTACAGCCCGGCGGGCACACCGTCGGCGGGGACGAGCAGCACGGACGCGGGCAGCGCGTCGGCGACCCCGGTGACTATCCCGGTCAGCCGGGACTGGCCCGCGGCGTCGCCGGGCTGCGGGGGCGCGACCCGCACGGCCGCGGCCGGGCTCGTGTCCCGCTGGCCGGCCCTGGGCTTGCTGGCGAACGGGACGGCCAGCGCCGCGGTCACGGTGGCCTCGGCCAGCCCGGACAGCAGCTCGCCGTCACCGGCCGCCAGCACCGCGGCCGTCGCGACCACCGCGCTGCCCAGGAACGGGACGGGGGCCACGGCCCGGCCGGCCTCTTCGGCGACGACCGCCGCCTCACGGTAGCTGGCGCCGGCACCCCCGTGGCTTTCCGGGATCAGCAGGCCGGCGCAGCCGACCTCGGCGGCGAGCACCCGCCACAGGCTGGTGTCGTACGGCTCGCCGGTCTCGGTCCGGGCCAGCACCGCGGGCCAGCCGGCCCGCTCCTGGAGCAGGTCCCGGACGGCGGCCCGGAGTTCCTCTTCCGCCTCGCCGTAGAGCAGGTCGGGCAGGCCCCGGTCAGGCTGGGCGGCGACATCGTGAGCGGCGTTGCCGTGGGCGGGGTCGTCACGGGCGGCCGCGGGCTGCGTGGAGGTGCTCACGGAGTCTCCTTAGTTGTTCGCTCCGCCCGGGAAAGCTCCCGCCGGACGGCGCTCACCGGGGCAGGTCCTTCCAGGGCACACGGGTGTCCGTGCGTGGCTCGGCCGGCAGGCCCAGGACCCGCTCGGCGATGATGTTGCGCAGGATCTCCGAGGTGCCGCCCTCGATGGAGTTACCGCGGGCCCGCAGGTAGCGGTACCCGGGGTCACGGCCGTAGAAGCTGACACTCTCCGGCCTGCGCATGGTCCAGTCCCCGTAGCGGAGCCCGTCCGCCCCGGCCATCTCGACTTCGAGCGCGGTGATGTCCTGGTTCAGCCGGGCGAACACCAGCTTGGCGGCCGAGCCCTCCGGGCCCGGGTGACCCACGGCCAGCTGCTGGCGGAGCCGTTCCGAGGCCAGCCTGGCCACCTCGGCGTCGGCCCACAGCCGGAGCATCCGGTCGTGCAGGCCGGGGGTGCGCTGCTCGGGGTGCTCGCGCCAGGACCGGGCCGCGGAGCCGATCATCCCGCCTTCCCGGGGCACCGCGGTGCCGCCGATGGAGACCCGCTCGTTCATCAGCGTGCCCTGGGCCACCCGCCAGCCCTCGCCGACCCCGCCGATCCGGTCGCCGTCCGGGATCACCGCGCTGGTCAGGAAGACCTCGTTGAACTCGGCCTCGCCGGTGAGCTGGCGCAGCGGCCGGACCTCCACCCCCTCGCCGGTCATGTCGCAGGCGAAGTAGGTCAGGCCGGCGTGCTTGGGCACGTCCGGGTCGGTCCGGGCCAGGAGCAGGCCCCAGCGGGCCTGGTGGGCCATGGATGTCCAGACCTTCTGGCCGTTCACCACCCAGCGGGCGGCATCGGGTGCGCCGTCCCCGTCCGGGGCGGTCCCATTCGCGGCCCCGTCAGCGGCGGGGGGCTCATCCTCGCGGACCGCCCGGGTGGCCAGCCCGGCCAGGTCGGACCCGGCCCCGGGCTCGCTGAACAGCTGGCACCAGACCTCCTCGCCGGTCCACAGCGGCCGGATCCAGCGGGCCTTCTGCTCTTCGGTGCCGAAGGTGAGGATGGTCGGCGCGGCCATGCCCAGCCCGATGCCGATGCGCTCCGGCTGGTTGCCCGGCGCGCCGGCCGCGGCGAACTCGGCCTCGACCACGCCCTGCAGGGCCCGGGGCAGGCCGAGCCCGCCGAGGCCTTCCGGGTAGTGCACCGCGGCCAGGCCGGCGTCGAACCGGGCGCCCAGGAACTCCAGCCGGGGTATCCGCGCGGGGTCGTGGCCGGCCAGGAAGTCGCGGACCCGCTCGCGGAGCCCGTCCGCGCTGACGGGCCCGGTTTGGCCGGTGCTGGCCGGCCCGCCGCCGGCGCTCAGCACAGCGGTCCGCCCGCCACGTAGATCACCTGGCCGGACACGAACCCGGCGCCCTCGCTGGCCAGGAACGAGATGGTGTGCGCGACGTCGTCCACCTGGCCGACCCGGCGGACCGGGATCTGGCCCGCCGCGGCGGCCTGGAAGTCCTCGAAGCCCATGCCGACCCGGGCCGCGGTCGAGGCGGTCATGTCGGTGACGATGAACCCCGGGGCGACCGCGTTCGCGGTGATACCGAACGGTCCGAGCTCGATGGCGAACGTCTTGGTCAGGCCCTGCATGCCGGCCTTGGCCGCAGAGTAGTTGGCCTGCCCCCGGTTGCCCAGCGCCGAGCTCGACGACAGGTTCACGATGCGGCCGAAGCGGGTCTCCACCATGTACTTCTGCGCCGCCTTGGTCATCAGGAAGGCGCCGCGCAGGTGCACGCCCAGGACCGTGTCCCAGTCGTCCTCGCTCATCTTGAACAGCAGGTTGTCCCGGATCACGCCGGCGTTGTTGACCAGGACCGCGGGCGGCCCGAGCCCAGCGGCCACGGTGTCCACGGCCGTCTGCACCTGGTCGGACTGGCTTACGTCGGCGCCGACCGCGAGGGCCCGCCCGCCGGCCGAGGCGATGGCCTCCACCGTCGCCTTGCAGGCGTCCGCGTCCAGGTCGAGCACGGCCACCGCCAGCCCGTCCGAGGCCAGGCGGCGGGCCGTGGCGGCCCCGATGCCACGGGCCGCGCCCGTAACGATGGCCACTCGCTGCTCATCCTGAGGCATGATCATTTTCTCCTTGCTGGTGTCATCGGTGACAGTGGCAGGCGTTCCCCCGGCTCAGCCGGAGGATTCGCGGGCGACCCGGTAGGGGCGCAGTTCCCGGCGGGCGAGCGAGCGTTTGTGCACCTCGTCGGGCCCGTCGGCGAAGCGGAGGGTCCGGGCGTTCGCCCACAGGTAGGCGAGCGGGAAGTCCTGGCTGACCCCGGCCGCGCCGTGCGCCGTGATCGCCTTGTCGATCACCCATTCGGCCATGGCCGGGGTGATGATCTTGATGGCCTGGATCTCGCTGTGCGCGCCCTTGTTGCCCACCGTGTCCATCAGCCAGGCGGTCTTCAGCACCAGCAGCCGGGCCTGCTCGATCCGCACCCGCGCCTCGGCGATCCACTCCTGGATCACCCCCTGGTCGGCCAGGGGCTGGCCGAACGCGACCCGGTCGGTGACCCGGCGGCAGAGCAGCTCCAGGGCCCGCTCAGCGGAGCCGATCAGCCGCATGCAGTGGTGGATCCGGCCCGGGCCCAGCCGGGCCTGGGCAATCGTGAAGCCGTCACCCTCGCCCGCGATCAGGTTGGCCGCGGGCACCCGGGCGCCGTCGAACACCACCTCGGCGTGGCCGCCGTGCGGAGCGTCGTTGTACCCGAACAGGCTGAGCCCGCGCCGCACCGTGACCCCCGGGGTGTCCCGGGGCACGAGGATCATGGACTGCTGGCGGTGCCGGTCCCCCTCCCAGGCGGTCCGGCCCATCACGATGAAGATCTCGCAGCCCGGGTTCATCGCGCCGGACGACCACCACTTCCGGCCGTTGAGGACGTACTCGTCCCCGTCGCGCTCGATCCGGGTTGTGATGTTCGTCGCATCCGAGGACGCGACGTCCGGCTCGGTCATGCAGAAGGCGGACCGGATCGTCCCCTCCAGCAGCGGCCGGAGCCAGCGTTCCTGCTGCCCGGGTGAGCCGAATTCGGCCAGCAGCTCCATGTTCCCGGTGTCCGGGGCGGCGCAGTTGAGTGCCTCGGGGGCGATCGCCGGGCTGCGCCCGGTGATCTCCGCCAGCGGCGCGTACTGGAGGTTGGTGAGCCCGGCGCCCTCCGGGTGATGGGCCAGGAACAGGTTCCACAGGCCCCGGCTGCGGGCCTCCTGCTTCAGCTCCCCGATCACCCCGGGGCGCTCCCAGGCTCGTCCTGCCTGCTCGTTGTCCCGCACCTGTGCCGCGAACACCGGCTCCGCCGGATAGACGCACTCGTCCATGAACGCGAGGAGGCGTTTCCTGAACTCCTCCGTGCGGACGTCATAGCCGAAGTCCATAGAGCCTCCTGACCGGTCCGCAGATGACTCTACCTACTGACGGGTACGCCGCCTATGGGCTGGCCTGGCCGACCCGGCGGAACACATAGACAAGGTTGTTCTCGTAGACCTGCCGGTAGGTGATGCCGGGGTGACGCTGCTCGACGAACGTGAGCGGGACGGCGGGCGGCGGATTCCAGCCGCTGTCCAGCTCGTCGAACACGACGTAGCGCGGCGCCGGGTTCCCGGCGATGCCGATCCAGTAGGTGTCATCGCGGGCGGCCAGCGGGGCCAGCATGGTCAAAGTGGCCTCCACGGTGGTGCCGCCGGGCACCCGGGCCAGGGCGGCGTCCTCCGCCCGGACGTGCGGGCTGATCTGGTAGGTCCGGGCCTGCCACAGGTCGCCGAGCGGGAACGTCCAGGCGGTCACGGCCGCGATTCCCAGCATGAGCGCCGGGACGGCCCGCGTGGCCGCCGGATCAAGCCAGGACGAGAGCCGGGGTTGGCCGCGCGCACCGGCGGGCCGGTCCCGGTACGCACGGATCCGGGCCAGCGTGCCGATCGCCGCGATGAACACGATGGGCATCACCGTGGCGTTGTAGTGATACCCCGCTCCCCAGTAGGCGCTATTCGTGGACCCGAACCGCAGGGCCAGGCCCGGCACCGCCACCAGGGCGAGCGGCGACCCCAGCGCGAGGAACGCCACCGGCAGCACGATGAGCACCGTGGTCCGCAGCTTCGGCACGGGCGAGTGGGCGAACTGGGCGAGCACCGAGGACGGTGAGGGATGCGCCCCCCCGGGGCTCAGCACGCCGCCGTCCGTCCAGTAGGGGTACTGATGCAGCGGGTTGAAGTGCGGGATGATCACCGCGATGGCCAGGAACGACCAGGAGAGTCCCCAGATGGTCAGCAGCGCACCCCAGCGCAGCGCGGCCTGGTCCCCTGCCTCGCCGCGGGCCCGGGACAGGCTCATGGCCACGATGAGCACGCCGATGGCCGCGACCGTGAAACCCTGGTCTTCCTTCACGAACACCAGGGGCAGCGCCCACATCACCGCGGCCCGGACCTTGCCCCGCAGCAGCGCGGACAGCGAGCAGGCCAGCAGCGGGACCGCGAACGCGATCTCGTGGAAGTCGAAGTCGATCATCTGCTGGAGGCCCCAGGAGAACCCGTACGCGGCGCCGATCATCCGCCCCGCGCCGGTGCCGAGCCGGGCCGCGGCCGCCCGGCTCACCGGGATGATGGAGACGGCGGTCAGCAGGGCCTGGACCACGAGCAGGGTGGCCGCGCTCGGAAACAGCAGGAAGACCGGGACGATCAGGCCGACGATCGGCTGGAAGTGGTCGCCGAGCAGGTTGAAGCCGGGCCCGTGGATGTTCACCACCGGGGCGCGCAGGTGGGCCAGCTGCCGGACGTACTCAGTGAAGATACCCAGGTCCCAGGAGCCCGGGGCGAGATGGAAGTAACGGAACAGCGAGATCGTGGTGTACGCCGCGAACGCGGCCAGCGCGATCAGCCACGGGACCCAGTCGGGCCGGCCGGGCGTGCGGCCTGGCGATGCGTGGCCTAGTGATGCCGGGCCCGGTGACGTGCGGCCCGGTGACGCGCGGCCGGCCACTGCGGTATCACGCACCCCAGGGGTACCCATAGTCACAACTGTCTCGGTCGCCCCATAGGTACCGGATGCCCCATGCGCACCAGCAGCGTTATCCTGCCCCTCGGCACGGGGCACCGGATCCGCAGGGTTGCCACCGGTCGTGATCATGCCGTCCTAGGTCGAGTGGGTCCGCCTGGGCTCCCCGCGGCCTCTGCTCAGGGTAACCCGCCCGGCCCGGACCGGCGGAAAGCTTTACGCCTGGCCGGCGGGGACGCAGCAGGCTCATGACCTGCGGGCTCACGCCCTAGCGCAGCAGCAGCTTGCCGATCCGGCGGCCCGCCACGAGCAGGCCGATCACGCCCATGATGGCCAGATAGGCGGTATGCCCGATCAGTTCCGGCTTGATCCGGCCCAGGGTCAGGTCGCGCAGCATGGCCACGCTCTGGTACAGCGGTGTGCACCGCACGACGAGCTGCAGCGGCCCGGGATACACGCCGAGCGGGTAGAACGTGGTCGAGAACAGGAACATTGGCAAGGTCGCCAGCATGACGAACTCGAAGTCCTGCCAGGTCCGCATGTACGTGGTGCAGGCCATGCCCGCCGCGGCGAAGGCGAACCCGGTGAGCACGGCCGCGGGCAGATCGGCCAGCGCCCACCACGAGTGGATCAGGCCCATCGCCGCCATCACGGCCAAGAACGCCACCGCGTACAGGGCGCCGCGCAGCAGCGCCCACGTGATCTCCCCGAGGGCCACGTCCCCGGCCCGCATGGGCGTGGCCAGCGCGGCGTCGTAGAGCTTCTCGTATTTGAGCCGGAAGAACACGTTGAAGGTGGAGTCGAACAGGGCCCCGTTCATGGAGGCGCTGGCCAGCAGGGCGGGCGCCACGAAGGCCGCGTAGCTGATGCCCTGCACCGGGCCGACCAGCGGGCCCAGGCCCACGCCGATGGACAGCAGGTAGAACAGCGGCTCGGCCACCCCGGAGACGAACACCAGCCAGGTATGCCGGTACACCAGCGCGTGCCGCTCGACCAGGAACAGGCTGCCCCGGCCGCCCACCGACCGCCGGGCCCGGCTCAGCGGCCCGCGGCCGGGCAGGACCCGCAGCGGCAGCCCCCGCACTCCGGGCACGGGGCCGCTAGACATACAGCCGCCTGGTGTAGCTCCGGTCCCCGGCGATGATGCCGGCTCCCAGGACGACCAGCAGGTAGCCGACGTGCAGGAGCGCCGAGGGCAGGGTGGCAAGGCCCAGGCACAGGTCCCGGCACAGCGCCACGCCGTGCCACAACGGGGTCAGGTAGGCGATGGGCCTGATCCACACGGGCAGCTGGGTGACCGGGAAGAACGTCCCGGAGAACAGGAACAGCGGGATCAGGCCGAAGCGGTACACCACGGCCAGCGAGGTGTCCTTGGTCCGGGTCACGGTCCACGCCTCGATCGGCGCCGTGAAGGCCAGGCCGGTGAGCACCGCGACCGGCAGGGCGAAGATGGCCAGCGGCGAAATGATCGCGCCGAACATGGTCGCCACGGCCAGGAACACGGCCGAGGTCATGGTCAGCTTCAGCGCGACGAACAGCAGGTGCCCGTGGAACAGGTCGGCCGGTCGGAGCGGGGAGGACACCGCGGCCTGGTAGGTCTTGTTCCACTTGACCGAGCCGAAGACCGGGTAGGTGGACTCCCCCACCCCGGTGCCCATCGCGCTCGCGGCCAGGAGGCCGGGCGCGAGGAAGATCAGGTAGCTGACCCGGCCCAGGGAGGCCGTCCCGTGCTTGTCCACCAGTGCGCCCAGGCCGAGCCCCATGGCCCCCAGGTACAGCAGCGGGTTCAGCACTGTGGAGATGATCGAGCCGCGCCAGGTCCGCCGGTAGTCGGTCAGCCAGAACCGCAGCTGCCGCACCGCGAAGTTCCAGGCGGGCACCGGGTCAGGCCGGGCCGACCAGGCCAGACCGGCGGCCGGCCCGCGGGGCTGGGCCGGGGCCGCCATCAGTCCTCCAGCCGGCGGCCGGTCAGCCGCAGGAACACGTCTTCCAGCGTGCTGCGCCGGACCAGTGAGGTGAGCGGGTCCAGGCCGAGCCCCCGTACCGCGGCCAGTGCGGCGTCACCGTCGGCGACGTAGAGCAGCACCCGGTCGGCCAGGACCTCACGGCGCTGCGCGGGCACAGCGGCAAGCTTCTCCGCGGCGTTGTCGTGGACTCCGGGGTCGAATCGGAGCTCGAGCACCTCGGGGGTCGAGTACCGCTCGATCAGCTCCCGGGGCGAGCCCTCGGCGGCGATCCGGCCCCCGTCCATGACCACCAGGCGGTCGCACAGCTGCTCGGCCTCGTCCATATAGTGCGTGGTCAGCACCAGGGTTACCCCCTGCTGCTTGAGCCGGAACAGCCGGTCCCAGACCACGTGCCGGGCCTGCGGGTCGAGGCCGGTGGTCGGCTCGTCGAGAAGCAGGATCTCCGGCTCGTTGATCAGTGAGCGGGCGATGGTCAGCCGGCGCTTCAGCCCGCCGGACAGCGGCTCCACCCGGTCGTCCTGGCGGTCGGCGAGCTGGACGAACTCCAGCAGCCGGTCGCTCCGTTCCCGGATGACCGGCCGGGGCAGCCCGAAGTACCGACCGTAGACGAGGAGATTTTCCCGCACGGTGAGCTCCACGTCCAGCGAGTCCTCCTGGGGCACCACGCCGAGCCGGGCCCGGATCGCCGGGCCATCGGCCACCGGGTCCAGGCCGAAGATCGTGAGGTCCCCCGAGGTGGGCGGCGACACGCAGCCGATCATCCGCATCGTGGAGGATTTGCCCGCGCCATTGGGGCCGAGGAAGCCGAACGCCTCGCCGCGGTTCAGCTCGAAGTTGACGCCGTCCACCGCCGTGAAGTTCCCGAACCGCTTCGTGAGGCTGCGAGCACGGATAAGAGCGGTGGTCACAGGCACTCATGCGAGACTACCCGGGGGGCGAAATAATTCCGAGTGAGTTAATTTCCCGCTTCTTGACCTCGTAATGATGGCCCAGTGGCCACGCCGGCCTGACCGTGCCGGTACTGTCACAAGCAGCAATTCATAGCCCCGCAGGACCCGCCCCCCGCTGCACTGGTGAGAGGAAGACGGCCAGGTGAGTTTCGCTCTGCGGCTGTATGAGCGGTTCCGCGTGCTGATCCATGAGGCAGCCAAGTTCGGCGTGGTGGGCCTGGCCGGCTTCATCGTGAGCCTCGGCGGCGCCGACATCCTGCACTTCGACGCGGGCGTGGGCAAGTACAAGGCCGTCATCGCGGCGACGATCGCGGCCACCGTGGTGACCTTCCTGGGCAACCGCTACTGGGCCTTCCGGCACCGTGAGCGGGTCGGGATGGGCCGCGAAACCCTCATGTTCTTCGTGTTCAACGCGATCGGCCTGCTGATCCAGCTGGCCTGCGTCGCGATCGTCGTGGACGGCGCCGGCCTGCAGGGCAAGGTCTGGTACAACCTCGCCAACCTGACCGGCATCGGGCTGGGCACGCTGTTCCGCTTCTGGTCCTACCGCAAGTGGGTGTGGCGGACCCAGGAGCCCACGGGCGGCGCGGCGGCCACTGGCCATCACCCGGTGGCCCCGGCCCCCGGGTTCCCGGAGGCAGGCGTGGCCGGGGCGGTCGCGATCGGCCTGGACGAAGAGGCCGTCCTGTACGGCCGCGGGGCTGAGGACTACGACGAGGCCGGGAGCTACGGCGAGTCTGAGAACTACGGCGGCCCGCGGAATTACGACCGGACCGAGAACTTCAGCCGTGAGGGCGCGGATTACGGCCGCCGCGCCGACAGCAACGGCGGCCGGCACCCCGACAGCAACGGCGGCCGCCGCAGCGGTCCCCGGCACGCCGCCGCGAAGCAGCGCAGCTAACGCGGTTCGGCACGTACGGCGTGAAGCGCCTGCTTTTCAAGCCGCCCTCACCCTCCCGGCCGGGCACCGCCTTCTGCCCCGGCCTCGTCTGCCCTGGGCGGGCGGACCGGGCCGGGCGCGGGGTTCGTTGCGGAGAATTTTGGGTTAGCGGGGGCTGGTGCAGCCGGTGCCGCTGCCGCCGACGAGCGGAAGGCGCTGCGCGTAGGCGGCCGTGGATTGGGCCTGGGTGATTTTGCCAGTGGCAACCAGCCGGCCCAGCACGTGGGCCTCACGGGCCCGGCCGCGCGCATAGTGCGCGATCGGGTCGTCCGCGGAGGGCCCCTGGACCAGCCCGGCCAGCGTGGCCGCCTCCGGCAGGGTGAGTCCCGCCGGGATGGTGCGGAAGTACCCGCAGCTGGCCTGGGCCAGGCCGTAGTAGCCGTGCCCGAAGTACGCGACGTCGGCGTACATCCGGAGCACGGCCGCCTTGCTGTAGGTCAGGTCGAGCTTGATGCCCAGCATGACCTGCTTGACCTCGACGCTGAAGCCGCCCTGGCCGGGCGTGTACAGCATCTTGGCCAGCTGCTGGTAGAGGGTCGCACCGCCCTGGTCGCCGTGGCTGGTGAGCTGGGAGGCGGCGACCCGGGCGATCGCGTAGATGTCCACCCCGGGCTCGGAGTAGAAGCGGTGATCCTCGGTCGCCACCAGGGACTCCGCGAACAGGCCCGACATCGGCGGTCCCGGGTAGGCGGCGTGGTGCGCCTTGTCGATGGCCCGGGCCAGAGCCGGGGCGTTGCTCACCGACGGGGTGAGCGCGAACAGCACACCGAACGCGACCACGGCCAGCATGACCAGGGCCAGCGCGAAGCCGAGAAACCAGCGCAGCACCCGCCAGCGGCGGCGCCGGCGGTTCGGCCGGCCGGGCAGATAGGCGTCGTCGGGGTAATCCCGGTCATCCCCGCCGTGGCCGGCGTAATCGCCGTGGTCGGCGTAATCCCCGTGGTCCGCGTAATCCGGGTAAGGATCGTCCTCTGGGTAGGGACCGTCGTCCGGGTAGTTGCGGTACGGGTCCCCCGACGTGGTGCCATAGGGCAGCGGTGCCGTCTGCGGGTCGTAATTCATCCGCACTGCCCGAGGATCACCCGGCCCACCCTCCCGGGCCGGTCCCCGTGCCATCATCCGTGTGCTCCGTCTGGTCGAGGGCCGTCGCGGGGTTACGCGGGGCCTACCCCAGTAACGCAACGAAGAATCCTCGCGCTAAGTGCCCGTTCGGCGCGGGTTCCCCGGTAACCGCTCTCGTGAGGGTTACGCTACAGCGCGTAATCGACTATCTACGGTAGGTAGTCCTCAGGGGGGATCAAAGGATGAGGCAAGTCTCAAGACTGCTCGCCGGTCTCGTGGCCGTCGGTGCGACCGCCTTCACACTCGTGGGGGCCAGTGCGGCGGACGCCGGGTCGTCCACGGTCTACGTGTCCAAGCACGGCCATCGCGGGGCCCCGGACCGCTCGTGCGCCACGGCCCGGTACCGCCACATCAACGAGGCCATCGCGGCCGCCCCGAGGGGCGGCCGGGTGATCGTCTGCGGCGGCACGTACAAGGTGCAGGCCGTGGTGACCAAATCGCTCGCGCTAATCGGCCGCCACGGCGCCACCATCGACGCCAAGGGCCAGAAGCCGATCAGCAAGAAGCTGCCGGGGGGCAGCGGCGTGGTGGTCTTCGGTGCCCGGAACGTCGAGGTCAGCGGGTTTACCGTGGTCAACGCCGGGTTCGACGCGATCCTGGTCGCCCGCAGTACCCGGGTCCTGGTCTCGCACAACCGGCTCATGCACAACGGCGACGTGGGCGTGGACTTCAACGGCACGTCCGACTCGCTGGCCACGCACAACATGTCGGAGTTCAACAAGGGCGGCGGCTTCCTGATCGCCGACGACCTGGGCCCGACCCACTTCGACGCCGTCACCTGGAACACCGCCCGGCGTAACCCCGCCGGTTGCGGGGTCATCATCGCCGGCCACTCCACCAGCGGGGTGTGGGGCAACTACGTCGCGCATAACCTGCTCACCTTCAACGGCCTCAGCCGGAAGGCTCCGGGGGCGGGCGTGGTCATCGCCACCGAGGTCAAGGGCGAGCGGGTGTCCGGCAACGACGTGGCGCACAACGTGATCTACGGCAACGGCCTGGCCGGGGTGACGATCCACTCGCACGTGCCGGGGCAGCGCATGAGCGGCAACCAGATCGTGGGCAACGACATCGGGAAGAACAACCTCGTCGGCGACACGATCGGGCTGGCCCCGCCGGTCACGGCCCACCCGGACAAGCGCACCACCGGCATCCTGGTCGGTGCCTCGTCCTCCATCAAGGTGTGGATCCACGGCAACTACATCCACAGCAACTGGTTCGGGATCTACCTGAACGGCCGGATCCGCGCACACATCTTCCACAATCGCTATCACCACGTGCACAAGCGCATCAAGGTGGCGTAAGCACGCAGCGGTGAGAGGCCTGGCTGCCCTCCGCCTGCCTCAGGCGGCGGAGGGCAGCCGGGCTTCTTGTTTGTGCAGGCGTTTAGCGGGGTGGCGGCGGGGGGCATACAGCGGGATGGCTGCCGGTTGAGGTCAACGTGCTGGACGCAGGGGCGGAAATCCCTGCACGCTGGCACAGCATGTGCCCCGGCATTCAGCCCCTTCCTTCTCGTGGAGCGCCGCTATGGAAGTCAAGGAACTCGGACATCTCGTCCTCTACGTTCACAACCTCGACCGCTCCGCGTCGTTCTACCGGGACGTGCTCGGCTGGCGCCAGATCATCGGCGGCCCCGGGGACGACCCGCTCCCCTTCCGCGCCGCGGCGTTCTCCGCGCCGTCCGGGCGGACCCACCACGAGTTGCTGCTCATCGAGGTCGGCGAGGATGCCGCTAACCTCCCGCCCGGGCGGCGGGTGGGGCTTTACCACTTCGGCCTGAAGGTCGGCGACAGCGACGACGAGCTCCGCGGGGCGTTGGCGGCGCTGGAGGCTAACGGGGTCAACGTGGTCGGGGCCAGCGACCACACGATCACCCACAGCCTGTACATCACCGACCCGGACGGGAACGAGATCGAGCTGTACGTGGACGTGCCCGGGGTGGACTGGCGCAACGACCCGTCCCTGGTCGCCGCCCCCATCAAGCCCCTCAAGCTCTAACTGCTGGGTGGCCGCTAGGGGGCCCCGGCGGGCGCGGCGCTGCCGGGGACGTCCGGGCGGCGGCCAGGTGGGCCGGGGGCGGCCGGACGGCCGGGGACGGCCGGGACGGCCGGGGCCAGCTCGCCGGGCCTCACCAGTCACATCTCACATATCCCTGAGGTCGCCGCACTTTTCACGCCGAACGTGCGCCCGGCGAGGTAATTTGCCCGATTCGGGCGCACGTTCGGCGTGAAAAGTCGGCCAGATACGCGCGGCGCCGGGCCACAGCCGGGCGTCCCCAGGGATCTGGTCAGCCTTGCGGGACAGGCGCCGCGGACGTGTGAAGCCAGGCTGGATGTCCTGTAGGCTGCTGCGTGGCAACGGGACGTGGCGCAGTTTGGCAGCGCACTTGACTGGGGGTCAAGGGGTCGCCGGTTCAAATCCGGCCGTCCCGACCATTGCTTAGCAGGTCAGGAGGGGTTTCGGATCTTGGTCCGGGACCCCTTTTCGATCTTCGGGAGCCAGACGGGGAGCCACCCATGTTGGTGTTTCTTCGTGACGCTTGGTGACGGGCTACGCCGATCTGGCCCGCTTCTTGCTGAGGATCTTGTTCATGGCCGTGGCGCCGGTGGTGAGCGCGGGCCGGATCTCGTGCCGGTAGACGGACTCGGTGACCGTTGTGCCGCTGTGGCCGACCAGGTCGCTGATGTCCTCGATGCGGACGCCGTGGGCGCTGAGGATGGACACGAACGAGTGCCGTAGCTCGCGTGGTGCCCACTGCTCTCCAAGGCCTGCGGCCTTGGTGATGACGGCGAACTCGCGGCGGACCTGCCAGCGGTCCAGCGGAGCGCCGTCCTGGCGGCAGAAGACCAGGTCGTGGTCCTGCCATTTCGTACCCGCCTGGAGCCGTTCGGCGGCTTGCCGCTTGCGGTGCTCCCTGAGCGATTCCACTGCCCTTTTGGGGAGCTTGAGGAGGCGGCGGCTCTTGCGGGTCTTGGTGTCTCCCTTGGCCCGCACGGATCGGTAGACGGCCACCGTGCCCTGCTTCCAGGTCCACCTCAGACCATCGGAGCGCTCTTGCCTCTTCGGTCCGGACCCCGGCCAGCAGGGACACGACCACGTAGGCGGCGAGCCGGTGCTCGCCGCCCTGGCCCTACCTGGTCCAGCAACTGGATCGCCTGGTCCAGGGTCATGGCCTTGGATGGGCGGCCTTCCTGGCCCTCGGGCACGATGATCAGGCTGGCCACGTTGCGGCGGACCTTGTCGCGGGCCTGGGCGTGCCGGATGGCCCGTTCCAGGATCTGGTGGACCAGCCGGAGTGTCCGGGTGGAGAGTTCCTCCGCCCGGTCGTCCATCCACGTGTCCAGTTCGTCGGCGGTCAGCTTCTTGAGCTTGGCCGCGCCGAGGTAGGGGATCACGTGGTTGTCGGCGAGCGAGCGGTAGTTGCCGACCGTCTCTGCGGACTTGCCCTTCATGCCCTGGTCCAGGAAGTCGCTGATGGCGTCGGCGACCGTGTAGCCCTCAGCCGCGGTGACCCCGGCCTCTAAATCCTCCACGACTTCGCGGAGCTTGTCCTTGACCTGAGCCTTGGTCCGGCCCTTGCGCTTGACCCGCTGGCGCTTGCCGGCGGCGTCGAAGCCGAGGCTGATCGCGCCGGTCTAGCCGTCTCCTTCCGGGTAGATGGTGGCCTCGTACTTCCCGATGATCATTTTCATCCGCTGTCCTCCTTCCTTGTTGGCGGTGCCTTGGTTTCGTCCTACCGCGCCGTGCCGACGCTGTGGTGGCCGTCGCGGTGGCTGGGCGGGGTTTCGAGCGAGGCGACGAACTCGGCCAGGTGCCGGTCGGTGATCCGGCGCAGCTTGCCGATCTTCATGCTGCGCAGCTGGCCGGTGCGGAGCAGGCAGTAGACCTTGTCCCGCCCGATGTGCAGCATCTCCGCTACCTGCTCGACCGTGTAGGCCTGCACGTCATCTCGCCTCTTCTCTCCTGCTCTGTTGCTGGCCTCGTGCGGGTGGCCGCTGGCGTGGCGTGGTCACCGGGTGGGGCCGCGCGGCCGGGGCGGCGTGGGGCCGCGTGATGCTCTCGGCCCGGTCCAGGCGGGCTGCTGCGCGCCGTTCGCGCGCGGACCGCGGCCCAGGGGGTGACCGGGAAGTCCTCGGCGGCCAGCCGCGCCGACCGGGTGGCGCGGCTCTCGGTGCGCCGGGTGAGCCGCCGTCGCTCGGCGTGCAGGTGCTCGGCGGCCCGGCGCGCGGCGGCGGCCTGCGCGGCGTGCCGCTGCGCCTGGCGCAGCTCGGTCACGGCGTCCACGAGCGCGGCGAGCTGGGTGACCAGCTGGGCCTGGGCGAGCGCCGGGAGCTGGCCGGTGAGCGTGGCGCGGGACAGCAGCCGGGCGGCCTGGCGCAGGCCAGTGCCCGCCGGGGTGCGGCGGGGTATCCGCGCGTAAGGCACCCGGGCGGCGCGGGCGTAGGAGTCGGCCGCCTGCCGGATCACCCGGCTGCCCAGCACGGCGGCCGCCGCGTGCAGCGTGTCCGACGCCGCCCAGGCCGCGTCGGCGGCGGCCGCCGGATCGGTCGGCGGCGCACCGCCGGATCCGCTCCCGGGCGTCGTGCGCCGTGCGGGCCGCGTGCTCCCAGATCGCGTTCCGCTCCTCCGCGGTGAACTGGGCGCGCGGCCGGGCTGGCGCGCTGGCGCCGTCCCAGCGGGCGCGGAGCTTGGGCAGGCTCAGGTCGGCCGCGAGCTTCCCGCCGCCGAACCACACCGGTCCCCCGGCCCGGGCGGTGTCGCCGGCCAGGGCGACGGCGTAGCCGGTGACCTGGCCCGGGTTCCGGGTGCTGTACCGGGCGCGGACCAGCACGCCCGCCTCGCGGAGGCGGGCGAAGAACTCTTCCTCGCTGCCTGCCCCGGCCGCCGCGGTGGCTGACCGCCCGCCGGAGCGTGATCCGGGGCGCCTCGGGGCGTCCCTGGCGGCGGGCCTTCTCCTGCTCCGCGCGGGTCGGCGGCGGCCCGCGGTGCGGTCGGCCGGGGCGGTGCGCCGCAGCCCGTACCGTTCCTCGGCGGCCTGGCAGGCCTCGCGGACCCGGTAGTAGTCGTTCCAGAACTGTGGCCGTGCCCCGTCCTGGCGGGCCAGCGTCCCGACGATGTGGATGTGATCCGGGGCGTGCCGGACCGCGATCCACCGGACCGCCTCGTCGTCCTGGCCGTGCGGCGCGAGCCCGGTGCGGTCCATGATGTCCCGGGCCAGGTGCCCCCACTCGGCGTCGGACAGCATCCGGTCCCCCGGCGCGGCCCGGACCACGCAATGCCACACCGGCCGGTCGAACCCGCGCGGCCCGAGGGCGGCGTGCGGCTGGGTGAGCAATCCGGTGAGCCGCCGGAAGTCCCGGCGGCCATCCGGGCGAAGCGGTGGCTCCAGCTCAGCCGGGTCCCGCCATCCGGCGACCAGGTGCGGGTCCCGGTGCTCCTCGCGGCGGCCCGGCCCGTACAGGTACCGGATCAGTCCTGCGGGCCGCTGGCCGCGGAGCACCTTCCCGATCACCGCAGACGCCTCCGCACCGCCTCGGCCGCCGCGTCCAGCCGTTCCGCCCGCCGCGCGCACTCCGCCGCGTACGGCAGCAGGTCCCCCGACCGCTGCCCGGTCGCGTTCAGCTTCGCCACCGCCTGGTTCAGGTTGACCCCGATCCGCCGGACCAGCCCGGCCGCCCGGATCAGCTCGGTGAGCGCCTGCCGGAACGGCGCATCGGCCGGGTTCATCAGCCCCCGCGCCGCCGCCAAGGTCGCGTGGGCCGCGTAGGCGCCCTTGGCCATCCCGGCTTGCGCGGCGGCCTCACCGACCTCGCCGTACTCCTCCTCGGTGAGCCCGAACCGCACGCTGCGCACCCGCCGGACCGGCTGCCGGGACCGCCGCCGCGACCGCGCTCTCGTCCGTTGCGCTCCGCTCCGCGTCCCCGTCATGCCGTCCTCCATCGCTGCCGCCCGCCCCGTGCCATCCGCTGTCGGGCGATGTTTCCCACCGCCAACCGATGCCATTTATTGCGCTCTTTCCGCTGTTGGCATGACAGCCATTATGAGCCCGAGACCGCGCCCGGTCTACCATTAACGTGCCGACAGCGAATATCTTGCTTCCTGTAATGCAGCGGCAGCTTCACCGACGCCATCTGAGACTCAAGCCTGCCTGCCTCTCAGCAGTCGGAGGGCACCCTGACAAGCAAAGATGCCCGAGATGGGAGACCGCATGCGCCGAGGATCGTGCCAACGGTCCTGCTTTCCCGGGGTCGGCGAGAAGGGACCAGAAGGAGTCCGCAGGCGTTCATACAAGTTCACCGCGATTTAGCCTGACGCTTATTGATCGGCAGTGACGCATATAGCCGGAGACTGCCATCCCGTACTGCCTTTCTAACCTGTCCCCTGGGCCACGGCTGCACGCGTACGCTGACCCCATGAGCGCCGAGCGCGAGGAACTGCGCCAGCTGATCCAGGACCTACCCGAGGAAGAGGTCCCAGCTGCCCTCGGCGCTCTGTGGCCTCGCCTCCGCGCCGGGAAGAACCGGGCCTGGTCGCCTGCCTGGTTCGGTGCCGCCCAGGGCCATACCTCTGACGCAGCAGCCCGGACCGAGGAACGGCTTCAAGACCGCTTCGCTCAAATCTGATCATCAGCGAAACGGCCTGCCGATCTCACCATCAGGCCCGTCAGGCCGACGACGGCCAAGGTCCGTGTCCCTCCGGGGTCGGGCATGGCGCGGCCCCGGCCAGGGGACGGCCTGGCCGGGGCCGCGGGTCACAGCACCAATGCCCGCTGCTAGGGCATCGGCCAGACTCGAAGCTCCCGGGGCACCGGCCGTGCGGCGTAGTCCGCCTGGATCTCGCGGCCGAGTTGCTCCGGGTCGGGCGCGTGGACCTGGGCTCCGTTGTCCCGGCGCTCGGCGTGGTATAGGCCGTTGGCGTAGCTGATGACGTACCCCTCGCCCCAGTTCCAGATCAGCTTCCCGATCGCCGCTGCGTCTCCCTCGTAGGCGCTCACGCTTGATCACCACCTGCCGCCCGCCCCAGCCACTCCCCCGCCTGCCTGACCTCATCAGCCAGCACGTCAAGCTGGCGGGCCAGCTGCGGGAGCGGCGCGGTGCCCTGATCATCCAGCCGCTCCGCGATGATCCCCAGATCCAGCAAGCACTGGCTGAGCGTGCCGCGCGCAGCCTCCCGGGCGGTTAATCGCCTGACTTAGGCGCACTGCGAGAATCCATCCCAGCCACCTCCTAGCTAGGTGGTCAGGGCGCGGCCCGGTGGCTCTCATCACCGGCCGCGCCCGCTTTGCCATCAAGCAGCACACTACGCCTACCGCGCACAGTGCGCACAGTGCGCCCTCTTTGTGGGATAGCAAGATCACGTAGTGGGTACCGTGCCGGCATGGCGCGCAGTGCAGTGCCGCCGTGGCGCCGGGTGGCCGATGACCTGCGCCGGCGCATTGAGTCGGGTGAGTTCCCGCCGGGTGGGCCGCTGCCCAGCCTGACCAGCCTTGCCGAGCAGTATGAAGTGGGCCGGACTACCGCCCGCAAGGCCGTAGACGCGCTACGCGATGACGGCCTCGTGGAGTCGGTACGCGGATGGGGAACCTTCGTCCGGCGTGACTAACCCCGTGTTCGCGGCCGGGAGCGAGTACTTGGCGGTGTCGGAGCGACTCGGGATGACCCATGCCCTCGGTGGTGAACTCTGCACCCAGCACTTGGCGATGCGCCGCTGTGCCACTGTGCCGCAATCGGTGAGTACTTTCTTCACTGTCATCAAGGGCGCGCAAGCGCGCCGGAACCGGCCGTCAGCTGGCGTTAGATCAGCGGCACGTGAAGTTGTGCTGGCACAAGCGCGGCGCAGTTCCAGCCAAGCAGGGGCCGCGGTTAACCCGAGGACGGTCATGCGCTGGGGCGCCTCGTGCCGCACTTAGGCCCTTCGGGCCACGGCGGCGTCGGCGCGCCCCAGCCCCCGCACCGGCCGCGCAGCTGGAGGTCGCCACGAGCCAGCGCAACCGCGCGCCGCGCAAACAGGCTGCCATCCTCCCGGCGATCCAGCATTGAACCGCGCAAGATCACCGTCAAGAGCGCGCCTACGGCGCGTCCTCCGGATGGCGCAAGCGCCACTCTTGACACTGATCTTCCCCGGCTCGATCGGCGCCTATCGAAAGGATGGCTACTCATGGGAATCGAATCAGAGAGGTGATGAATCTCCAGACGGCTCTGGATCGGTAGGAACCCGGCATCGAAGGCCGGATTCAATCTCGCGATGCCATCCCTCCGGAACCATGGCATTCAGCGGCCAGCGCACGCTCGTGAGGTCCGCGGCAGTGAAGACCGCGCCCGCGAGAACGGCATCCGTGAGGTCCGCCTTCGTGAGGTCCGTGCGGGTGAAGTCGGCGCGCGTAAGGTTCGCACCTTCAAGGCCAGACTCACCAAGATCCGCGCCCTGAAGACGAGCGTCGGTCAAGTCCGTGCCGCTGAGATCTGCTTGCGCCAGATTCGCCCATCGCAAATCGGTACCAATAAGGCATGCGCGTGTGAGGGATACAGCAATCAGCTTGGCGACGGCAAGATTAGCTCCCCGAAAATCTGCCATCGTAAGATCACTGTTGGTGAAACGTGTGCCGACAAAATCTCCACCGCTGAGGTTAACCCGCTTGAGCATGGCGTTGGGAAGGTCGGCATCGTTAAGGTTGATGATTTCACGATCATTTAGGTGGTTCCGCCGAGCAATTACCGTGAGAGCTGCTGCCACGTCAGGACGCATTTCTCGCTCAATGTTGGTGTCACCCCCCGCACATTCTCGCGCGAATGTTCGCGAATCAATGCGGAGAGAACCTCGATTATGGTCGGGTGATCTCTTTTGGAGTCACGGGCTACACGCTCTAGCGCATAGATACCGCCGATACGAACGTCTAGTTTGTCGAACCAAGCTGTTCTATCGCCTTGGTATAGCGGTCGGTCACCTGCCCTTGCTCGGTAAGGATAAATGTCCGACGTGATACAGTGAAGTTACGTGCAGTAAACACCAGAGCTCCGACAGCAAATACGCCAGCACCTAACGTCAGTAATTGAGTTCTTACAGCTTCCCGAGCAGTCTGCAGGTGGATGCACGCTGTGCTCCAGCGATCAACCCTACGTCGTGGGCCGCAATCAAATCAGTTATCGGCCAGATTAGGGCGACACTAACAACCAGAGCCAAAACCGTGACAAGCACATAAACGACACGCGGATGATGCGGCCAGATCTTGCAAGGAGCGAAGGATCCCGTTACGGCGTCGTACGTCAGGTTCGTTAGCGTTCATGTCTCTAGTGTGCCTACGCTCGTCTTGTCCCGGACGCTCTTGGCGCATCATCCGCAGAACGATCTGCCGAGGCAACAGGAGCACTGCATACGAATGGATGGTCATCCAAGGTCGTAGGTCGCACCAGCTGACACCCGGACCCGACACCAACGGGCTTAGAGCTTGGCGCCCCACTACGGACGCGGCAGAGATACTTCGCGAGGTCAGCCAGTGTCCTGGACAGCTTGGCTGGATATGGCATGCAAGCGATCGCGCCACCCTGGGGACCACTTGGGGACCACACGGCAAGAACCCGACCGGACAACCAGCATGTCGGCACACCTACCACTCCCCCGCCGTGACCGGACTGATCAGCGGAAACGCCTAGTCCATAGCCTGGGGGTCAAGCGGTCGCCAGTTTCGGCTGGCGGCTAGCCTAGGCGCATCAGCTTGCGGCCCTGAGAGGCTGTATCTCATCAAGCGTCGTCCCCAGGCGGTCTTTCTCGATCTCAAGGTCGTAGCGGGCCTGCAGGTTCATCCAGAATCGCTCCGAGGTACCGAAGTAGCGGGCGAGCCGCAGCGCCGTGTCGGCGCTGATGCGGCGCTGTCCATGGACGATCTCGTTGATGCGCCGGGCTGGCACGTCCACCGCCTTGGCCAGCTGGTACTCGCTCACGCCGAGCGGCTCCAGGAACTCGGTCAGCAGGATCTCGCCGGGTGTACCGGCGGCATGATCGTGTCGGTCACCATCGAGTCCTCCTAGTGGTAGTCAACGATCTCCACGTCCTCCGGTCCAGCATCCGACCAGAAGAAGCAGATCCGCCACTGCCGGTTATCCGGATGCTGTACTGCCCAGCCCTGTCCCCGCGCCAGCTTCTCCAGCCGGTTGCCCGGCGGCACGCGCAGTCGGCTAACACCTCCGCAGCATCGAGCATGGCCAGTTTGCGCCACGCAACGCGCTGAGTAGGCCGTCCAGCCTGCGGGACGCTGCCGGTGCCAGATGGCCTCGGTGTCCCGGTCCTTGAAGGATCGCAGCACACCCTCAATAGTAACGCAGCACGTTATTAACGCAACACGTTACTAGCGAACCTTCAAGTCGGGCCGGATCCCTTCGGGCCTGAGGACTGCGGCAAAACTGATCAAGGCCGTACGCCCCCGCAACCCCGGCCACGGCGAGCTTGATGGTGAGCCTGACCAGCAGGCCCGTTTAGCAGCTCCTGCCGGAGCGCCGCCACAACTGGCTCGTTGCTGTCGCGCCCGCTCTCCAGGAGCTCGGTGACCGTCAGCACGGTGATCGCCAGATTGCGGTCGAAGAACCGCGGCCAATAGGTCACCCCCACCAGCCGCCGGGTCGCTCGGTGGCCGTCGCGACGACCTTGCCGGCGATCTCCATGCGCATGATGCCGTCACCGATCCTGATCGGCATGAGAAACCCTCTCCCGCCCCGGGGAGCCACTGCGGAGCCATACGGGAGCCGCCGGGCACCCGGAAACCGGACAGCCCGCCTGGCGCGCACCCTGCAAGACCTGCCATCCTCCCGGCGATCCAGCATTGAACCGCGCAAGATCACCATCAAGAGCGCGCTGCGCGCGTCACTGCGTGATGGCGCAAGTGCCACTCCTGACACTGATCTTCCACGGCTCGTTCGGCGCCTATCGGAAGGATGGCCCGCGCTGGACTCTCCGCACTCATGCCTAGAGCGCCGGTCAAGTGGCGGCCCACTCTGGTGCGGGTCCTCTGACCGCCTCACGCGGCGGGGGGAAGAAGACCACCGCGCGCTGACCGCGGGGGGCGCCGGTACGGTGGCGGCATGACCACCGCACCGCCGGATCCAGCGCGTCCGCCCGGGCCCCCGCCGCATCACCACCGGCAGTTCGCCGAGTCGTTCGGCGTGGACGCTGCACGCTACGACCGCACCCGGCCGCCCTATCCCGCCGCTTTGGCGGACCGGATCATCGCCGCCAGTCCCGGCACCGACGTGCTCGACGTCGGCACTGGCACCGGATCAGCGCGACCTCGATGTCGGAATAGCCTGCGCCTTTGCCGAGCCTGGCCCCGGCCCGGTTCACCGCGACGCTGCCGCAGACCACCAGCTGGATCGGCCGCATCTCGCCCACGCTGACCTTCTGCGCGGCGCGCTCAGCGCCTTCCCGCGATGCCGCCTCGGCGGGCGGCACTCCCAGCCGGGCTGGGTCCAGCACGTAGAAGGGCAGGGCGTCCGCCAGTCTTGGGACGGCCATATACAGCAGCTTGCCGTCCCGCAGCACCCGTTCCCGCACGGGCTGCTGCGCCCGGTCCGGGACCGCTTTGACAACCTGAGCCGCCTGCCATGCGGGGAGCTGAGCGAGCCGGTCCGCCGCGGCGATGGCTCCCTCGAACGCGGGGATGTAGCCACGTACTCCAGGGCCGACGACACCCCCGCGCTACAGGCGGTCCCAGACCTGATTGCGGATCGCCCGCTTGGCCTCGCCGAGCCCGCTGGCCACCAGTGCCCCCCTTTACGCCGCCATCAGGGTCATGATGCGCTCGTAGACGTCCTGGACTGCAGGCTCTTGCCGCCACCGCCGCAGTTCACGGGCTGCACCGAAGATAACGTTGAGGCCGCCTCCGCCGCGGCTCCGTGCGGTCACGTCGATCGCCTCATGCAGGCGGGCGACGGCCACCGTCCGGAGATAACCCATGGATACGTATATCCTGCTCGCTCGCTCGGGACGGTGACCTGCGCGGCTTCCAGCCTCTCGACATGCGCTTCGCACCCGGCCCGCTCGGTTTCCTGGCTTGGCCCGGCCCCTAAGGGCCGGGCCAGGTGGAGTGACTGTGGGGCTATTCTGCCGGTGGCGAGCCTGCCGGGGGGGTCGAGCTGCAGGTGTGTGCAGCTGTGTAGATGAGGCCCCCGGTGAGAACGCGGTCGTGGTTGACGTAGGTGAAGCTCAGTTCGGTCCCGGCGGGCATGGCGGCGGGATTGATCACGGTCAGAGCATCCGGCGGGACCGGCGACTTGCGACCGGTTACGGGTACCGGGCTGCCGTCGGGGAGCTGGACGGACACGACCCCGCCGCTGGGCGGCGCGGGAGTGGATATGCAGAAAATGTCGGTCTGGACCAGGGCGGGGATGCCGTCGCGGGCAAGGGCCTGCTGGAGAGCGGTGGGGTCGAACGTCTGATCCTGGTTCAGCTTCAGCGACGCCGTGCCGTTGGCGTTGCGGGCGAGGGTGAACGCCGCGGTGCGGATCGTCCCCGGTACCGGGGCGGAGCTTCCGGAGCCGACGACCGCGGCCAGGCCCAGGGCCAGGCACCCGCTGGCGGCGACGCCCGCAGCCGACAACTGAACCAGCCGCCTGCGGTGCCGCCGGGACCGGCCTTTGGCCAGGATGGCCTCCACCGGAGTCTCCATGCGGGCCCCGGAGAGGGCGTTGCGTGCCTGGAGCAGCACGTCATCGATGTCATTCACTGCTGACCTCCGTCGTGGGCGGTAAGGGCGCGGGAAGGAGTGACCAGGCTGTGCAGGGCTGGCTCGCGGCGCAGCGCTGTCGCCGCGCGGGACAGGTGCGCGGTGACTGTGCCGGGGGCGATCCCGAGAACTTGGGCGGTGGCCCTGGTGTCCAGGTCCAGGAACACTCGCAGCGCGATAACCTCGCGCTGGCAGGCCGCAGCCGCCGCAGCGCGGCCAGGACAGCGGCGTCCAGCCCCTCCGCCGGCTCGGCGAGCGCGGCGGCGTCGTGGCTGGCGAGCGGGATCTCGCGCCGACGGGGCCGCCACCACGAGACGCCGGTGTTCAGCGCGGCGCGCACGACCCATCCTCGCGGTGCGGAGTACCGGCGGACCTTGGCCCAGGATGCCCATGCCCGAGCGAAAGCCTCGGCGACCATGTCTTCGGCCTGCGCGGCGTCACCAGTCCGGCGATTACCGCCCGCAGGCACGCATCCCTGCTGGCCGCGTAAAACTCTGCGAACTCCTGTTGTTCCTGGCTCACGCTTCTTAAACGCAGCACCCCCCCGATCCACTTACCCGGCCGCTGACCTGGATCACGTCTGCAGGAATCGGGCCTGCCAGCATCGGCCAGGGCGAGCCGGTACCGACGTCTTCGTGCTAGCTGCCTGCTCTGCTCCCGTCTCCCTGGACATGGATCACGCGGGCTGCCCCTTGCTGCGGTTACGGATCTTGCTGAAGGCGTCAAGTGCGGTGTCATCCGCATCGGGAAGAGCATGGAGGTAGCGCTGCGTCGTGGACATGGGTCGCCGGTTCAAATCCGGCCGTCCCGACGGATTTCCGAACAGCCTTGGGACCATTTTGGGACCACGGCCTCTCTCATCGGGCATTCAGGTAGGCGCGCAGCGCTTCGCCGGCATCGGCGATGGCCCCATGGTCGGGGTGCAGGTACCGCTGCGTGGTCCCCGTTACGGGCCAGCCCGTCAAGATCATCACCGAGACCTGATCGAACGGTACCGATTCCTTTCGCCGGGCGGCCAGGTCTACCTGATTGACGGCCTTTGCAGGCGAGAGAATCAGGAGCACGCACGTGACCGAACTGGATAGAGCCCTGAGCAGCACCCTGGCAGTCCTTCAGAAAGTGCAGCCCGGCGACCTGGATGCACCCACGCCGTGCGCATCCTGGGACGTTCGCGCGCTGATCAACCACTTCACCGACACGGCCCGCTGGTGGGCCGGTGTCGTCAGCGGCACTAGCGAGCCCACCGACGTGGACTACACGGCCGGTGATTTCGTCGCCGCCTACGAGGAGAGCGCCCGGATGGCGGCGGCGGCGTTCGAGGCCGATGGCGTGCTCGGCCGGATGATCCGGCTGCCGTTCGGCGAGTTCCCGGGCGCTGCCGTGCGGAGCATGGCGGCCCTGGATCAGTTCGCTCACGGCTGGGACCTGGCCCGCGCTATCGGCTACCCGGGCGACCTGGACCCCGAGCTGGCGACCGAGCTGCTCGCCTCGGCACGGCTGGCGATCACCGACGGTTTCCGCGGGCCGGACGGGGAGGCCCCGTTCGGGCCCGTCGCGCCCGCGTCGGCCGGGGCTGGGCCCGCGGACCAGCTCGCCGCCTACCTCGGCGCGGCCGGTGTGACTGATGCCGGATAGCGCGGCGTTCGGCCGGGACACGGAGCCGTTCCGGCGCGAGCTGTTCGCGCACTGCTATCGGATGCTCGGCTCGGTCGCGGACACCGAGGACCTGGTCCAGGAGACCTACCTGCGCGCCTGGCGCTCGTACGGCAGCTTCGAGGGCCGGTCCTCGGTACGCACGTGGCTGTACCAGATCGCTACCAATGCATGCCTCACGGCGCTGTCCCGTCGCGATCGCCGGGTGCTGCCGTCGGGACTATACGACGCGGAGCCGGATCCGGCGGTATGGCCCGAGGACGCCGGACCAGACGTCGCGTGGCTCGACCCGGTCCCGGACGCGCTGGCGATCCCGGAGGCGGCCGACCCGGCGGTCATCGTCACCGCCCGCGAGAGCCTGCGGCTGGCACTCATCGCAAGCCTGCAGTATCTGCCGCCCCGGCAGCGCGCCGTGCTCGTCCTGCGCGACGTGCTCGAGTTTCCCGCCGCGCAGGTCGCGGTCATGCTCGACACGACGACGGCGTCAGTGAAGAGCGCGCTGCAGCGGGCCCGGGCCCGGCTGGAGGAAGTAGCCCCCGCAGCTGATCAGATCACCGAGCCGGACATACCGCAGGCGCGGGCCCTGTTGGATGAGTACATCGCCGCGTTCGAGAACGCCGACGCCGCTGCCCTCGAGCGGCTGCTGGTCGAGGACGTCATCCTGGAGGCGACGCCGCTGCGGTCCTGGTTCTCGGGCCGCCCTGCCTGCATCCCGTTCCTGCGCGACCGCGTCCTCGGCGGCGCCGGCGACTGGCGGATGCTGGCCACCGGCGCCAACGGCCAGCCCGCCGCGGCGGTGTACGCGCGGGACGCTGACGGGCAGCTGCAGCCCTACGGCGTCTGCGTGCTGACCGTGACCGACCGCGGGATCAGCCAGGTTACGTCGTTCGGAAATCCCGGCCTGCTCGCGGTGTTCGGATTTCCTTCCGAGCCGGGTATGACCGGACCATAGACACCCGCCTCGAGGTAGTCGTCATCCCGGTCTCCGACGTGGACCGGGCCAAGGCCTTCTATTCCATGCTCGGCGACCCTGGCCACGGCGAACGTGATGGTGAACCTGATCAGGAGGCCCGGTAAGCAGGGTCCTGCCGGAGCGCTGTCACGACCGGGGTGTTCCTGCCGCGCCCGCTCTCCAGCGGCCCGGTGACCGTCAGCGCGGTGATGGCCTGGTCCCGGTCGAAGAACCGCGCCAGTAGGTAACCTCCCACCAGCCGCCAGCCCGCTCGGTGGCGGTCGCGACGATCCGGCCGTCGATATCCCTGCCGTCGCCGATCCTGATCGGCATGAGGAACCCTCTCCCGCCCCGGGGAGCCACCGGAGAGAACCGTACGGGAGCCAGCGGCGGACCGGAAACCCGGCGAAACCGGCGTCTATGACGGATGGTCAAGGAATCCAGGGAGCCAATTACGGGAGCCACTGCCCTCAGACTCCCCCGGACTCGCCGCGACCCTGCGGGGCGAATCTGCAGGGGGCGGCTCCCCGCCCGAGTCCCTCAGACCGGGCCAGACACCCGATTCGTGCCTGGGGGTCAAGGGGTCGCCGGTTCAAATCCGGCCGTCCCGACCAGCTGGCAAGGTCCGTTGATCAGGGCACTCCGCCCAGGTCAGCGGGCCTTTTGTCATTAAGGCGTGAGAGCGCACGGCAGCCTAGACGACCCGCAGCTGGGGACCACTTGGGGACCGGCGGACGCTCAGATGGGCGGTCAGGGCTTCGCCAGCGTCGGTGATGGAACCGCTGGTCCGGATGCAGATACCGCTGGGTGGTGGTCAGCGCGCCATGCCCGGCGATCTTCCGCAGGACGTGCACCGGGACGCCGGCATCAGCCATCCACGTGAGCCCGGTGTGCCGCAGGTCATGCCGCACCAGGTGCTCGTAGCCGAGCCGGGTGACGACTTCATCCCAGTGGGTCGCGTCCCTCAGCACCGCCGTTGAGATCCGGCCACCGCGAGGGCCGGTGAACAGACGCGCATCATCGCCGGCCGCCTTATCGAGCCGTGCGGCAAATAGCGGCCGGATCTCCACAATCAGCGGAACCGTGCGGGCCCGCTTCCCTTTGGTGCCTTTGTCGATGAGGCCACCAGGGCCCGGGGTGGTCTGCCGACGCACAGTCCAGAGCCATCTCTCCCGGTCAATGTCTTTCTTCCGGACACCGGAGATCTCCCCCTGATACGCGCCGCAGTGCACGCAGCGGCTGCCACGGCGTCGCCCCAGCCTTGGTAGTGCCCGTACGAGCGGGCCACGAGCGCGGCGGCCAGGCGCTCTAGCGCCTCCCAATCTGCCAGCGCGAGCGAGCGAGGATCGTCAAGCTCATCTTCGGCGCGCTGGTATTCGCGCTGCCAGCCGGTCACACGCGCCGGGTTGCGGTCGATGATCCCATCACGCAGCGCTTGTTCCATGATCCGCGTCAGGGCAGCAATGCTGTTCTGACCGTGGAGCGCGAGCACTCATCAGCAATCCAGGCGTGTACGGTCCGGTCAACCGCACCATTTGTGATCATCCGCACGGGAAGATGCCCGAGCGCCGGGATGACCCGCTTCCGCCACCCGGCCAAGTAGGGATCGAGCGTCTTGAGTTCCAGCCCGCGCAGGGCCAGCGGCATCACAGCCTCGCCGTACTCGGCCAGCTTCATAGTGGCTGGCTAAGTCTGGACTCCGGCCCCTGATCCCGCGCCGCTCAGAGGCTGACAACACCACATGACAACAGCCAGGCATGTCGCGTGCCGGTCCGAGCCCGACCCGGCACCCGCTCCAACCTCGGCTCGGCCACTAGTGTGCTCCGCCTGAAATCTTCGACAAATATTCGGCCAGGGAGTTGAGGATCTCCTCGGCGGTCTTCGTCCAGGCGAAGGGGCGGGGGTTCTGGTTCCAGTGCTCGATCCAGTCGCGGATGTCGGCTTCCAGGGCCTGGACGGACTTGTGGACGCCGCGGCGGATCTTCTTGTCCGTGAGGTAGCCGAACCAGCGTTCTACCTGGTTGATCCACGATGACCCGGTCGGGGTGAAGTGGACGTGGAAGCGGGGGTGCTTGCCCAGCCAGTCCTGGATGACCGGGGTTTTGTGGGTGCCGTAGTTGTCGCAGACCAGGTGGACGTCCAGGCCGGCCGGGACGTTCTTGTCGATCCGCTTGAGGAACTTCAGGAATTCCTGGTGGCGGTGGCGGCGGTGCAGCTCGCTGATCACGGTGCCGTCTTCGATGTTGAAGGCGGCGAACAGGCTGGTCACGCCGTGGCGGGCGTAGTCGTGGGTACGGCGCTCGGGCATGCCGGGCATCATCGGGAGGACCGGCTGGGACCGGTCCAGGGCCTGGACCTGGGACTTCTCGTCCACACAGAGCACTACGGCCTTCTCTGGCGGGTTGTGGTAGAGGCCGACGACGTCGACGACCTTCTCCACGAACAGCGGGTCCGTCGACAGCTTGAACCCGTCGAGCAGGTGCGGCTTGAGGTCGAACTTGCGCCAGATCCGGCCCACCGTGGACTCCGACAGGCCGCTGCGCCGGGCCATCGATGCCCGTGACCAGTGGGTGGCGTCCCGCGGGATCTCCTCCAGGGTGGCGGTGACGACCTCCTCGACCTTGTCCAGCAGGATCGAGGGCGGCCGGCCGGGGCGCTTCTCGTCGTGCAGCCCGTCCAGCCGCTGGCGGACGAACCGGCCCCGCCAGCGGGCCACGTTGTGCTCGCTGGTCCGCAGCTCAGCGGCGACGGCCTTGTTCTCCCTGTCCTGCGCGCAAGCCAGCACGATCTTCGCCCGCAGCGCCAGGACCTGCGACGTCTTCCCCCGCCGGGCCCACCGGGCCAGCTGGTCCCGCTCGGCGTCCGTGAGCACGAGGCCTGCCTTCCGCCGGCCGGGGCGCGGGGCGTCCGCGAGCCCTGCCGACCCGGACTTGGTGAACCTGGAGCGCCACTTCCGCACCGTCTCAACGGAAAGCCCCAGCTCAGCAGCCACCCCGGAATTCCCGTCGGCCGAGGCCGCGCAGGCCAGCACGACTCTGGCGCGCTCCTCCAGGCGGCGGTCCCCGCAATGCGCCAGCCGCTCAAGCTCAGCCTGGTCCTCGCCCGACAGCGCCAGTGGCGCAACAGGAAGCGACATACCAACAGCATAGATATTAATGTCTGGAATCTCAGGCGGATGACACTAGGACACCACGGTGGATCAACTGATAAGGATGAGGTCGGCGGTTCAAGTCCAGCTAGATCCGCCCTGATGTGACGGCGCTAGCGTGATCATCTAGTCCGCTGAAGCTGCAAGCTCTTCAAGCGAGGGCTAGCTTATGGCAAAGTAAGAGTCAATAGCAGGCTAGGACGTGGGGGATGTGCCGGCTCGTTTTGGGTTGGCTTCAAGACTTCAGGGCCACGCGAAACACGCTTCCTCAGAGAAGGAAGACGCTTCCTCAGAGAAGGAAGGAAGCTATGTCAATTTTCAAACGCGTCAACAATAGTACGACCACTCTTCCTACATGGCTGGATGACCTAGAACGATATGCCACCAAGGCCCGACGTCGTCGCCTCACGCGGCTAATAGGACGGGCGGCCTTTCTTATAGGGCTTGCGCTTGTAACGACATGCAAATCGGAGAATACGGCGATTACACCCGACCCACTGGTAGCAGCCCAGACATTGGCAAAGACAGGAAGAAGAAAATGCCACCTCCGGTAAGCCTAGTGGCGAGGAAAACGACGCGCTTCAGCCAAGGAAACCACAGCTGGGGCCTAGGCCAAGATGTTCCCCCGAAAGAATTGCCTCATCTGAGGCTATTCCAGATAAAGAAAAGAAGCCACAGCCCGAGCCCGACCCAAACGGAAGATGCAATCGATACCAAGGAAGCGGTTACGCGAATCAGAAAATGGCTACGGGGAAAAAGGGAAGAAGCGGTAAACGAAGGCCATATGCTGTGTCTTCCGCGAACAGCATTGCCTGCGGCCCATCGTCAGGCCACGTCACTCACACAGCCGGTAAGACACGCCCACTGACACCTGAGCCCGACACCAACGGGACCAGAAAGCATTGGGCCGCAGGAGAGCGCCAGAAGCCGCCTGCCCAGGTGAAGGACCTCCCGGATACCTGGGCGGCACCTTCTAAGCAGCGGGTCGTGGTCCGGGCTCGCGGGCCTGCTTATTTAACATATAGTCAGATATCATGCTTCAGGTGGGTGGGTCCCTTTATCCCAGCTCTTCACATTCCAGGGACCCTACTTCATGTAGATATTTAGGGGACACTGTGGATCAAAAAGATTCGTCATCACCGCTGAGTGATAACCTTCTCGCACTACCGAGATGGGCCGTGTGGGCCACGTTGGGTCTCCTAGCCCTCGGTGTAGCATTGGGCTTTACTTTCCTCATCGTTCCGAACCTTAACAACGCACTGCGTAGCGCTGGCGGCAGCCTGCTAGTTATCTCGCTTCCAGCGCTGGCTCTTTCCATCGGCTTGCTCGGTAGCAGTTGGGCGCGTACCGAACGTATCGATGCCATGACCGCTCGGTTCCTATATCACACGGTGGGAGACAAACTAGAGTCCAACCTCGTCGGTTCAACCTCCGATACTCCTCTATTCGTCCGCATGGAGCGCCGCGCTGAGAAGAAGACGACTTCATTCTGCTATTACTCCCTTTTCGATGATAAGAATCGCCGCTTCGATATATTTGCCAAGTCGAACGTCTTCAATTTTGAGATCGCGATGGCGCTGCACCTAGATACCGATCCCGCCACTTTTGCGGTTGATATGCCACGCAAAACCTATCAGCTATCGTCTCAGGATAAATGGCCTACTCCTTCAGCTAACCCATTGGTAGATCTTGTGTCGTCTACACTTTACGGCAGTTTCTCGGAAGGCTATAATATCTTGATAGACGCAAGAATAGAGAATAATAGCGTTCGGGTAGTGTACCAATTGCGACAAAAGTTGCAAGCAAATTTCTTGACATCTCCATACCTTCGGAGATACTTTGCCGAGGATGCCGCGATTGCTTGCCATGCCTTGTACGAAGAGGCTTTCGCGAATACTGAGTATAATATTCTGGACGGCGAACTAGACTAACGAGTCTATTGACGCCACTTAATCCTTGAAAGGCAAGTACCCAAGAAGATGGCGGCTGAGGCGAGCCCTTCCAACAAACGTGACTCTAGCTGCCGCGTGTAGCAACCATCGTGAACATTCCCGATCCTCAGCGGTTTGGCAGACAGATGAAACGCGACTAAAAGGAGGGTTCACACTCTTGACTTGTCAAGTTTCCAAGGTCAAACGGATGGGCAGTGCAGCAGCAAAGTGCAGCAACCACATCGACTTACGCCTGACTCTCTTCGGCCGAATCACGCCTCTGACTTGCCTCAGTGACCTTCATCGACCTCCGTGCAACTAATTTAGCCGTTGCGGGCTGGGGACCACTTGGGAACCACACGTAACGCATCCGGCCGGACAACCCGCATGTCGGTACACCGACCGCTCCCCTACCACGACCGGGCTGACCGGCGGAAACGCCTAATCCCACGTCCTGGGGTCAAGGGGTCGCCGGTTCAAATCCGGCCGTCCCGCCATTGTTTAGCAGGTCAGAGGTCACTTTACGGGTCGGCGAAGTGGCCTCAAGATCTTTTGACGCACGTTGACCGCAGGTTTTGGAGGCATTCTGCGGCACGTGACGTTCGCGAGGAGTGGCGAATGTCACATCCCGACAGAGCGGCAGCGAACAGGTGGCCTTCGGGTGAGCGCCCCCGCGGTTCCCACAAAGCTTGGCTCATGCGCTCTCGGATTCTGGCCGTGCGACAAGTTCTGTGATCCGCGCCCGGGGAATTCTCCGCAGCTTCCCGATCTTGATGTTGCGCAGCTGGCCTGTGCGGATTAGGTGGTAGACGTTGCCACGTCCGACGTGCAGAAGTTCCGCGGTCTCCTAACCGTCAAGAGCTCATAGCGCAACATCGGCCGACACTGATGTTCATGACCAAGGAAGCCGTGCGCCTCGCGCTCGACGGCGTGCTCCAGGGAGTGGCGTGCGCCGGGTGCCCCCGCTCCAGGACCTGGCCAAACGCTACGCTGCGGCCGGCGGCACCTACCTGGTCTGCCCAATCTGCTTCGACGCCAAAGGCCTCGACAAGAACGACCTGATCCCGAACGCCGAGCTCGACGGCACGATGCCGCTATGGCAATGGATCGGCAGCGAAGCCGCGACTACGTTCAGCTACTAGCTACTGCGACCTGAAGAACTCTGCGGGCTGACTCTGCGGGGCGGCGCGGGTGTTAGCCGAGGACAGCCAGGCCCTGCAGGTCCACGCACATACGGTCGTGGACCGTGACGACGGCCATGAGCACGTTGTCGCAGGTCCGGCACCGGACGATCGTGCCCGGCGCCCGCAGGTACACCGCGAGCTCGGCGACCGGTCGGGCATCGCCGCAGTTTCCGCAGACAGTGGGGGCGGCGGTCATCTCGGTGCCGAAGACCTCGAGCAGCAGGCCGCCAATGGCGTTCCCGTCGAGTGCTTCCATCAGGTTCCTCCCGTTGCGCCGAACCGCTCGGTCTTCACCCGCTCCGGCGGATAGCCGGACTGCACCAGGGCCTGGGACACCGTCTCGACGAAGCTGGTCGGGCCGCAGACATAGGCCAGCGGCATCTCAGCGGCCGGCCACACCACATCATCCAGCAGGGCCGCGTCGACGCGGCGCACGTAACCAGCCCAGCCGGGCGGCTGGTGGCGGGTCAGCGTCTCGATGACCTCGACGCCGCGGGCGGGCTGGTCGAGCTCAGCCTGGTAGATCACGTCGTTCAGCGTCCGGGACGAATAGAGCAGCCGGACCGGGACGGTGCTGCCGGTGCGGTCGCGGTGCCGAAGGATGGACCGCAGTGGCACCACCCCCGAGCCGCCGGCCAGCAGCAGGAGCGGGCCGCCGTCATCAGGCTCCCAGATGAAGTAGCCGCCGATCGGCCCGCGCAGCTCCAGGTCGTCCCCGGCCCGGAGCTCGTCGGTGAGGTACGGCGAGACTTCCCCGTCATCCAGGCGCTCCACGGTGATCGCGACGGGCTCGCCCGGCGCCGAGGCGATCGAGTAGGACCGCTCGGCCACGTACCCGTCCTCGTCGGTCAGCCGGATGTCCAGGTGCTGGCCGGCCTGGTGGCCGGGCCAGTCCGGCACGTCGAGCCTGATCGTCCGCACCGATGCGGTCTCGGTCGTGACCGCGCTGACCTTGGCGACCTGCCAGGTCAGTCGCCTGCGTAGCGCTGTTCCCGCCATGGGTCTCCGTAGATGTGGTAGCCGTAGTTCTCCCAGAAGCCGGGGTCGTTCGAATCGCGCAGCTCCAGGCTGCGGACCCACTTGGCGCTCTTCCAGAAATACAGGTGCGGGACCAGCAGCCGGGCCGGGCCGCCGTGCTCGCGCTCCAGCGGCTGGCCGTCGTAGGCGTAGGCCACCCACGCCTTGCCACCGGTGAGGTCGGCCACCGGCACGTTGGTGGTGTAGCCCCCGTCGCAGTGGGCCATCGCGAACGGGCCATCGTGCCCGGCCAGGTCCAGCAGCGTGTCCACCGACACGCCCTGCCAGACCGTATCCAGCTTGGACCACTTGGTGACGCAGTGGATGTCGACGGTTACGTCCTCGCTCGGCAAGGTGCGGAACTCGGCCCAGCTCCACGTCTTCTGCTGGCCGCCGCGGCCGACGGAGAAGCTCCAGCGGTCCAGGGCCGTGTGCGGAGTCGGGCCGGCCGACAGGACCGGGAAGTCCTTGGTCACGTACTGGCCGGGCGGAACCCGGCCCGCGGCCTGCGCCGGGTCCTGCCGCCTGCGGTGGAATCCGCGCGAAACAGGGCTCATGCCTGCCATCCTCTCATCCCTGGTCCGGCCGGCGCCGGGGCTCCGCCGGTGGTCGGTCCGGGCCGCAGCCACCACGGCCAGGCGCGCGCTCAGGCGGGCCACCACGGTGAACAGCGGCCTGGCTGACGCGGCCGCAGTTCCGACCCCTCACCGGTAGGCAGTTTCCGCCTGGCCCGGCTCGGCGGCGAGATACTCATGCGCGATGCGCACCGCCGTCGCGCCGTCGCCGACCGCGGAGGCGACCCGTTTGATCGACCGGTACCGGACGTCGCCGGCCGCGAAGACGCCAGGGACGGAGGTCTCGAGCGGCAGCGGCGCCCGGCCGAGCGGCCACCGGGACGGATGGGCGCCGTCCCGGTCAATGTCCCGCCCGGTCAGGATGTAGTCGCCTTCGAGCTGAACCGCTTTCGGGAGCCACTGGGTGCAGGGCTCGCCGCCGATCAGCACGAACAGCGCATCCGCCGGAACCCGTTCCGCCTGGCCGCTCCGCTTGTCGCGCAGCGTCAGGCCGTCCAGCCGCTCGCCACCGTGAGCGTCGATGACCTCGGTCTCCAGCCGCACGGTGATGACCGGGGGTGGCCTCGATCTCCTTGATCAGGTAGTCCGACATGGAGTGCGGCAGGTTGTCCCGGCGCACTATGAGGGTCACGTGCCGGGCGTGCCGGGCCAGGTGCAGCGCAGCCTGCCCGGCTGAGTTGCCCGCCCCGACGACGAACACGTCGCGGCTCGCCATGGCCAGCGTCTCGCTGCCGGCCGCGCCGTAGAACACGCCCGCGCCGACCAGCGCTTCCACACGCGGCACGCCGAGGCAGCGCCACGCGATGCCCGTCGCGACGATCACCACCCGGGCCGTGATGTCCTGCCCGTCGGCCAGGTGAACGACCCGGTCGCGGCCGCGGCAGCTCAGGCCGGCGATGGGCTGGGAGAACACCATGTGCGCCCCGAACATCCAGGCCTGCTCGCAGGCCCGGCGCGTGAGGTCGTGCCCGCTGATGCCGTGCGCGAAGCCTGGGTAGTTCCGGATCATCGGGCTGCTTCCCGCCTGGCCGCCGGAGACCGTCTCCTCCAGCACCACTGTCTGCAGGCCCTCGGACGCGGCGTAGACAGCGGCCGCGAGGCCGGCCGGGCCGGCCCCGACGATGGCGACATCACACTGGCTGATGCCGGCGTCGGTGGTCCCGCCGACCGCCTCGACGATCCGGGCCGGCGTCGGCTCCACCATCGTGTAGCCGTCATGCCGGATCATGACCTGCAGCCGCGCCGGGTCCAGGTCCTTGTCCAGGAGCAGGCGGCGTCCCGGCTGGCTGTCGGCGGCGGTGAAGCGGAATGGCACGTTGAAGCGGATGAGCAGTTCGCGCAGTTCGTTCGTGCCACGGTCCTGGAGCCCGCCGATGACATGGAACAGGTCAAAGACGGCTTCCTGGTCCCTGGCCCACTCGGCCAGGAACTCGCTGACGCCCCGGTACAGGTCCGGCTCCAGCATCCACGGCTTGCTCAGGTAATAGTCGGCCTGGCCTAGCGTCATGGCCTGGACCACCGGGCTGCGCGCCGAGTAGTCGCGTTCCACCAGGAGCACTCGTTTGGCTAGCGGGTGCAACTCGTGGGCGCGGGCCAGGAACTCCAGCCCGGGCATCTCAGGCATGTCGTGGTCGACGATCAGCAGCGCGACGGGCTCGCTGTGCCCGGCCAACTGGCGCAGCGTCGCCAGCCCCGCGGCGCCGACGACTCGCCCAGAACCTGGAAGTCCTGGCTGAATCGACGGCTGAGGTCGCCGCGAAGCGCGCGCATGACCCTGGCGTCGTCGTCGAGGACGAACAGGACGGGCGGTGACATCCTCTGCCCCTCACCCGGTAGCGCGGCGGGCTGGATGTTCTGGTTGATGTGGAAGGAGCTGTCCGGGTCGCAGCTCTATGACCTCGGCCAGCCGGGGGTAGTTCCCGCGCTGCCCGCCGGTCAGCTGCTGGTAAACCCCGGTGGCCAGGCCGGCCGATGTGGCAGTCATATGGGCCCCCTCCAGATTCGCCGCCCTGACGGTCAGGACAGCCCGAAGCTAGGACCCGGGGCGTTCGCAGGGCGTTCGCCCGGTCAGGGTGGTCAGCGCCTGCGCACCGGTCGATTCCGGCCAGAGCAACCCGGCGATGCGCTGCCGGGCCGACGGCGCCCGCAGGCCTGCCGATGAATGATTACAGTGTTACATTCCTGCGATGAGTGAGCCACCGACGCTATACGACTGGGTGAAGGGCCGTCCGGCCATCGCCCGACTGATCGACTGCTTCTACGACCGCGTGGAGCGTGACGACCTGCTCAGCCCGTTCTTCCCCGGCGGGGTCAGCGCAGAACACCGGGAGCACGTGACGACCTGGTGGTGCGAGGTATTCGGCGGCCCCGCCGACTACACGGAGCGGCTCGGCGGGTACCCGGCCATGCTCGCTCACCACCGCAACCTCGCCATCACGGCCGAGCAGCGATTCCGGTTCGCGTCGCTGATGAGCCTGGCGGCCGACGACGCGGGCCTTCCCGACGACCCGGAGTTCCGCGCGGCCCTGGTCGGCTACCTGGAGTGGGGAACCCGGCTGGCCATGCACAACTCGCAGCCCGGCGCCGAAGTCGTGCAGCGGGCTCCCGTTCCCCACTGGGGCTGGGGTATAGCCCCGCCGTACCAGCCGTAGGACGATTTCCTGCGCTCACCGCGATGAGTCTGCGATGTGTTCGCCGTCAGAACGTCAGCGGGCTGTGACATCTTCTGTGTACCGGCTGTGGCCAGATCAGGCGGATGGTCTCATGGCTAGCTGGGGTCCAGGCGCGGCCGCGCCTGGCGGTGCAGACGGGAGCAGTGATGACGGGCGTACGGGTACTGGCGGGCACGCGTAAGGGCGCCTTTGTCCTGACCTCCGATGGCGGGCGGGACCGGTGGGAGGTTAGCGGCCCGCATTTCGCGGGCTGGGAGGTCTACCACGTCAAGGGGTCACCGGCTGACCCGGACCGGCTGTATGCCTCGCAGTGCAGCGGCTGGTCCGGACAGGTGATCCAGCGATCCGACGACGGCGGCCAGACGTGGGCGCCGGCCGGAAACCAGTTCGCCTACGACGGGACACCCGGGACGCACCAGTGGTACGACGGGACACCGCACCCGTGGGAGTTCGAGCGGGTATGGCACCTGGAGCCGTCGCTGGATGACCCGGACACGGTCTGGGCCGGGGTGGAGGACGCCGGGCTGTTCCGCTCCCGCGACGGCGGGCAGAACTGGCAGGAGATGCCCGCGCTGCGCGGTCACGAGTCGGGGCCGTCGTGGCAGCCGGGCGCGGGCGGGATGTGCCTGCACACGATCCTGCTCGACTCCTCCGCGCCGGGGCGGATGTTCGCCGCGATCTCGGCGGCGGGCGCGTTCCGGTCCGACGACGACGGCCAGACCTGGCGGCCGATCAACCAGGGCCTGCAATCCGAGGGCATCCCCGACCCGGACGCTGAGGTCGGGCACTGCGTGCACCGGCTTGCGATGCATCCGTCCCGGCCGGGTGTGCTGTTCATGCAAAAGCACTGGGACGTCATGCGCACCGACAACGCCGGGGAGTCCTGGCGGGAGGTCAGCGGGAACCTGCCGACCGACTTCGGGTTCCCGATCGACGTCCACGCCCACGAGCCCGACACGGTTTACGTGGTCCCGATCACCAGCGACGCGCAGCACTTCCCGCCCGAGGGGAAGCTGCGCGTCTACCGCAGCCGCACTGGCGGCGACGACTGGGAGCCGCTCACCCAGGGCCTCCCCCAGGAGAACTGCTACGTCAACGTGCTCCGCGACGCCATGGCCGTCGACTCCATGGACGAGTGCGGCGTGTACTTCGGCACCACCGGTGGCCAGGTCTACGCCTCGGCCGACTCCGGCGACAGCTGGGCGCCAATCGTCCGGGACCTCCCGGCGGTCCTGTCCGTCGAGGTCCAGACGTTGCCATGATCCGCGTCGTCCTCCCCTCCCACCTGCGCGCCCTGGCCCGTATCGACGGCGAAGTCCGCCTGGACGTCGCGAACCCGGTCACCCAGCGGACGGTCCTGGACGCGCTGGAGAGCCGTTACCCGATGCTGCGCGGCACCATCCGCGGCCACGACAGCGGGCCACGGCGGGCGTTCATCCGGTTCTTCGCCTGCGAACAGGACCTGTCCCACGAACCACCCGACACCCCGCTGCCCGGCCCAGTCGCCGCTGGCACCGAGCCCTACCTCATCATCGGCGCCATGGCCGGCGGCTAACGGCCACGCGCATACTGTGGAAGATCACGAGGCGAACCGGGACTGAGGTGCGACGTCGTGCTAGCGGACTCGTTCGGGCGGATCGCCACGAACCTGCGGGCATCGGTCACTGACCGGTGCAACCTGCGGTGCTCCACTGCATGCCCGCCGAGGGCCTGGACTGGCTGCCCACCCCCGCGCTGCTCACCGACGGCGAGGTGTCGCGCCTGATCTCAGTCGCCGTGCAACGGCTGGGCGTTACCGAGGTCCGGTTCACCGGCGGTGAGCCGCTGCCGCGCCGCGGCCTGTCCGGCCTCGTCGCCGCCGCGGCGGCCCTGGGCCCGCGGCCCGAGATCTCGCTCACCACAACGGCGTCGGGTTCGCCCGGCTCGCCGCCCCGTTGGCCACCGCTGGGCTGGACCGGCTGAACGTGTCCCTCGACACCCTGTCCCCGACCACGAGGCGCCCGGCCTGCTCCGGTTCTGCCTGGACCGCAGCTATCGACTCCGCTTTAGCGAGCAGATGCCTCTGGACGCCCAGCACGGCTGGCGGCGCACCGACATGGTCACCGCCGGCGAGATCCTCGCCCGCCTGTCTGCCGAGTTCTCCCTGACCCCCGACGCCCCGGACGGCCGGGGATCAGCCCCCCGCCGAGACATTCCTGGTCGATGGCGGCCCCGGCCGCGTCGGTGTGATCGGCTCGGTCACCCGGCCGTTCTGCGGAACATGCGACCGGGCCGGCTGACCGCTGACGGGCAGATCCGCAACTGCCTGTTCGCCACCACCGAGACCGACCAGCGCACCCCGCTCCGCGCTGGCGCCAGCGACGACCAGCTCGCCGCCGCCTGGCGCGGCGCCGCCACCACCAAGCTCCCCGGCCACGGCATCAGCGAGTCGCTGTGCGGGCTCGACCGAGAAAGATGAGGCTGCGGACGTTGCGCTTCCCCGTCGCGACCTTCCCCGGCGGAAAATCCCCGATCGGGCTTTCCCCGCTGAGCCTTGCCGCTGGCTGCAGCGCTTCGGCAGACCTGGCGCATCAGCAAACTCCTAGGCCGCGATGAGCGCGAACGACGGCCACGCGGCGATCACCCGGCCCGTCACTGCTGGCTTGGCGACCGCGCCCGCGGCAGGACCCCACCACGCTCCCCGCACACAAATCAGCCAGCAACATCCTCGACGCCGCCGCGATCATCCCATCCACCGATAGCGGCGTCAGCGCCGCAGGCCGGCCCGGTTGCCCTGCAACTCCACCAGCAGATGCAAAGCGTGATAATCCTGCCTCCTGGACCGCGGTCCACGGCTCAGCGAACGGTTAGCCGCCCGGTGCCGCGTGCTTCTGCCGGGAGGTCTCCAGCGGCAGCGACTCACCGCGGGAAGATCGGCGTGTGCCGCACCTGCCGCTCGATCGCGGTGCCGGACGCTGTGTAGCCGAGGAACAGGAACAGCGAGAACGCCTGGATCCCGATCCGCACCCATTCCGCCCGGGCGTACGGCCAGGTGAGGATCCAGTCACTCAGCCCGTGCAGCACGGTGGGCACCACGATGCCCAGGGCCCGCACCGGTATCCTCTGCCGCCGGTAGTTCGTGCCCCGGCCGGTAGAAGAAGCCCGCGATGCCGGCCCACAGGGCGTGCTGCAGCCCGTCCACGAACACCCGTTCGGCGAACGGGGGAGGCCGAACGCCGAGCCGCGGGCGATCTCGATGATCGCTACGGGCACGTACACCTTGGATGCCTCGGTTCGGCCTAAGCGGGCTCGTACCGCTCGCCGAGGGCCTTGGCGACCTCAGCCATGAACGGTGGTGAGCAGGAGCCCATCTCTTTGACCTCGCCAAAGTTGTCGAAGATCCAGAGCGGACCGGCCTCCGTCGTCTCGCCGGGATACAGTGGCTGGCCGAAGACGGCTATGGCTCCGGCGTCGCTGATCCAGGCAGTCTGACCGTCATCGTCGGCAACCTGCCAGCCCTCAAGAATCAGTCGGCCCCCGCTGCCGTAGATGCGGATCTCCCGGGCCGTTGCGCCTGCACCGCTGACCACGACGCGCTCGTACTCGTGGTGGCTCTTGTTGTCATCGCCCATTCTGGGCACCTTCTTCCCGTGCGGCCGTCACCTTGGGGCTGGGTACGGTGGCGCCGTCCGGCCCCAAGTCCACGCGGAGCCACTCCAGGCATCCTGCCCAGCTCAGCGCGGCCGATCACCCCGGATATGAGACAATTCCGGCTTGAGTGAGTTGAGCGCTCTCATCAGCTCGGGCCGTTGTGTGCCATCGCCCGCCAGGAGTCAGTCGTAGGGGCTGGTCCCGGGCGCGGTGATGATTGGCGGCATGGGAACTTCCGCAGACGCCGTTGACGCGCCGGCCGGGGAGGGGCGCACGCCGTACCTGCCTGAGCCGACCGGTCCGTGCCCGGTCGGTACCACGTCCTTGTGCCTGACAGACGTCTCCCGTCCCGATCCGTGGGCCGCGGGGGTGAGTGCACGGGAGCTGATGGTCTCACTGTGGTATCCGGCGGCACCCTCGGACGGGCGGCGAGCCCCGTACATGGCGCCAGCGGAGTCCAGGCTCCAGCTCAGCAGCAGGGGTCTCACCGGCGGCCCGCAGGACGCGCTGAGCACGGTCCGGACCAATGCGGTCAGCGATGCCACACCGGCGGGGCGTCAGTGCGCCCTCCCCGCCGTGGTGCTCTCGCCTGGCTTCACCAATTCCCGCAGCACGCTCACCGTGCTGGCCGAGGACCTGGCCAGCCACGGCTATGTCGTGGCCGGAATTGATCACACGTACGAGAGCTTCGCCACGGCCTTTCCCGACGGGCGGGTCACCACCTGTCTGGCCTGTGAGGCACCCCGGCGGGGCAGGGGCTTCTGGGAAAGGGTGGCGGCAGGCCGGGCGGCGGATGTCTCCTTCGTGCTCGACGAGCTGACCGGTGCACGCCGGGCATGGCCGGGCGCCGGGCTGATCGACCCGTCGCGGATGGCGATGGCCGGCCACTCCGCCGGCGGCGCAGCCGCCATCCCCGCCATGCTGGCCGACCCCCGCATCCGCGCCGGCATCGACATGGACGGCGCCACTGTCGCCCCGATCCCGGACCCTGGCCTGTCACGGCCGTTTCTCTTCCTGGGCAAGCAGTCCTCGTACACCCCGGGAAGCGGAGGCGCGGTGACCACCTGGGAGCGCGACTGGAAACACCTGACCGGCTGGAAGCGGTGGCTCCTGGTTGCCGGCACCGTGCATGCCTCATTCACCGACCTCGCGCTACTGGCCGATCAGATCGGCATCGACATCGGCGCCGGCCTCCCCGGATCCCGGTCCCTGGCCATCACCCGCGCCTACGTCCGGGCGTTTTTCGACCAGCACCTGCGCAGCAGGCCACCAGCCCTGCTGGACCAGCCGTCACCACGCAACCCCGAGGTCACCTTCTGTTCCCCGGACTGAGACTCGCCCTAGCACAGCAGAGCCAAGATCCGCAAACCCGGGACGCCAGCCGGGCGGGTTAAACGGCAGGCCCAGGTGCCCGCGTTGCGTACGTCGCTGCCGTAGTCGCTGTTCGGCCTGTCCGAATTTCTATCCGAGCAGCAGAGCTAAGGAGATTCGAACTCCTGATCCCGCGCCTGCCGGTGACGCAGATGATGCAGTGCAGACCATCCAGGTCTGCGCGTCCTTGAACGAGCGCTCACGAGGTTAGCCCGCTGTCCCGCCGCGCGGTGCGGGTCGTTCGGCCCTGGTGCTGCGGCCTGCTGCGACGCAGCACCGCGCAGGGCGGCGGCGATGGCGGCAGCCCCGAGGATGCCTGCTGGAGGCAGCAAGACGAGGGCTGGGAGCTGGTAGCGCCACGAGAATTCGTAGGTGTCCGATGCGAGCAGGAGGATGATGGCCATGGCGGTGGTGAGCAGGCAGGCAGTTGCGGTGGCCGTGCGCTCTTTTCGGAGGAAGCCGAGCATGCAGCTCCCAGCCAGGCCCGCCAGCGCGGCGACCGCAAGCAGGGGCCCCGGTGTGTACCCGCCGTGAAGCTGGTAATCGCGGAGCGCTTCGGCCAGCGGTCTCGTGACCGATGGCTGGCCCCCGCCTGGGCTGATCGAGGCGACATAGCGCAAGGTGATCAAGGGGGGGTAAGTGGGATAGATGGTCTGGAATTGCCAGCGGCTAACTGGCATATCTCCGGGAGCGGTGTTCCTGGTGAGGGCGAACAATTTGATGAAATCGCGGTGGATGGCGCTTGCCACGGCCATCGGCTGCTGCATAACGACCGCGAGCTCGAAACGGTCTGCCATGGCCGCGATCGTCATGCCCGGCGGCGGCTGGTAGCTCAGCAGCGGACCTGCGGGATCGCCGACCAGGCCATCGATGCCCAATGTGGCCACCACCTGCGATGACGGGCACAGTCTTCGCTCGTCTGGTGACAGCCTGAGCGTGGCGCAATCGGCCGCCGCGGCCGCACGCCCGTAGAAGGCATACGAATCTCGCTGGGTAAATGTGAAATGACCCGACACCGCGAACTGAACCATCATGTACATCAGCACCGGGATCGTGAAGCCGACCGTGAACAGCGCGCTCTCGGCCAGCCGCTGCCTCCGTACGGCGCGGAATAGCAGGAAGGCCAGGGCGGGGATGATCAGGACTTGACCGACCTGGCGGACGTCAACGGCCACGCCCAGGGCCACGGCAGCCAAGCCCACCTGCCAGGCACCCGGGCTGCGGCGCCATAGCAACAGCATGAGACCCGCCACGATGAGCGCCTCGAACAGCACATCCGGCATGATCGTCTGCTCCGCCTGCAGCTGATAGCCATCCAGGAGCACCGGCGCGGTAGCAAGCGCGGCCGCCCAGCGCCACATGCCGCGGCGGAGCAGGAGCGAATAGAGCGACAAAGCCATTCCCAGGCCCAGGATGTGCTGGGCCGCCGCGACCGCAGCCAGCCCGCCAGCGTGCTGCAATGGCCACAACAAGACCAGGTAACCAAGAGGATCCAGGCTTGAGTCGCCGTGCAGGTACCGGTACGAGTCGATGTAGACCAGCGCCGGGCCATAGGCGACCTGAGTCAGAATCCGCAGCGACAGCCCGGCGCAGAACACGATCATGAACAGCCAGTGGCGACGGGCGGGCGGCCGGGCCGCCATGAGCAAGCCACGCAACCTGCTCGTGCCGTCCGTGAGCCGTTTCCAGCGCGCATGCCCACGCAATGCTGCTCTCCCTTCAGGGAATCCTCATCCGGATAGCTGCTCAGCGGGCGCTAGGAACTGGCGGAGTATTCCGCTAGGACGTTGAACCGGGTGAAAGGCCCGGACGTCGATCAGAGGGGACCCGGCACGCCGATCGTAGGAGCCTGCTTCCCCCGGCGGGATTCCGATCCCATCCCGTCACCAGACCGTCATAAATTGGGTCAGGCTGACCGGGATCCCTCACCTGAGCTGGGAATGCGGTAGCGCCGACGGATCCGGTTCAGCATCTCGTCCAGCCACCTGCCGGGGTGTCTCGGTTAGGGCAAGCAGGATCCTGCGAACAGCGACAGCATGACATGACGCACCGGTGGCTGGAGGCCGATTCTCACGTCGAGCGGTACGCAGCCACGGGTCTGGCCATGGCTGAAGGCGAAGCCCTGCGCGAAAAAGCCTGCGATGTGGGAGCACGAATGGTAGGTGGCGGCGACCACATCGCTGACGCCCCGCAAATGAGTGTAGGGATTGTCGATCATGACGTGGCCGCGGGCCGGGGCGGCGATGGTGACCGTCACCGTTGATCCCATGGTCACGATGATGGGGATCTTGTAGGACCCGTGGTCCCCGTAGCCAGCCGGGCTGGTGGTGGCGAGCCGCTTCCCGTTGACGATGAGCAGCGGCCCGATGACCAGGTCACCCGGCTGCGGCTGCTGCGGCACAGGAGGTTGTGTGAACGACTCCTCGCTGCAGGACAGCAGCAGCGGGTTGGCGGCGCTGCCGGGCCGCGCGGTGGGCCGCGGGGGGCTGGCCGGGGGCAATGAGGGTGAATGCGCCGCGGGAGGGGCAGCGCTGGGCATCGTGGTCGTGGTGCAGCCCGCAAGGCTCACGCAGGCCATGGTGGCCACCAGGGCTGGCCCGAGGAAGAGCGGATGACTGCGCACGGTCTCATTCTGCTGCTCACGCCGCAGCCTGGTAACCGGCCTGACGGTGAGGTTCTTCCTGCGCAGGCCGGGTCGTGGGCCAGCCAGCCGCCGGGGCACCTGGCTATCCCTGGCCGGCCAGGGACGCGGCGAACTGCCGAGATCTCAACCACAGGTCAGGCCGCATTCGCCGGCGTCCGTGCCGGTAGCGAGGGTACAGGCACTGGAGGCTGGCTCGCCGTAACCGCAGACTCGACCGGGATCGCTACGCGAAGATGGTGCCGGCCACGAAGTTCGATCGTCCGCGCTACCGGCCCGGCGCGTAGGCCCGGCTAGTAGGCCCGGCCGAAGATGAGCCGTTTGCCGTAGGCGGACGGCTGACCGCACCGGATGCAGGTCCCCTGCTCCGGCTCGCCGTCGGTGGGGATGACCCGCGGCGTGGCGGAAGTGACGGCCTTGATGTCGTCCTCGCACTCGGGCTGGCCGCAGTGGAACGCCCGGGCCCAGCCGGTCGCGACCGCTGCCACGAACTCGTCCCAGGTGTCCACCGTGATGGTCCGCTGATCGCGGAACTCGGTCGCCCGCCGCAGCAGCAGGTCCTGAAAGGCGGTCAGCTCGACGTTCAGCCGGGCCGGGGCGGATTCCAGCGAGACCGGCGTCTTCTCGGTGCCGAGCCGGGTGGCCATCAGCGCCGTGCCCGCCGCCAGGTCCCGCGGCCCGAGTTCCAGCCGGATCGGGACGCCACGCATCTCCCAGTCGTTGAACTTGAACCCCGGAGAGAGCTGCAGCCGGTCGTCCACGTGCGTGCGGATGCCGGCGTGATGCAGCCGGGCTCCCAGTTCCCGGGCGGGCGGCAGCACCTGGTCGGCCTGCTCGCCGCGGCCGATCGGGACGATCACCACCTGATAGGGGGCGAGCAGCGGCGGCAGGATGAGGCCCTTGTCGTCCCCGTGTGTCATGATCACTCCGCCGATCATGCGCGCGCTCATGCCCCACGAGGTGGTGTGACACAGCTCCAGCTCGCCGCTCTCCGCCGCGTACTGGATATTGAAGGCCCGGGCGAAGTTCGTGCCCATGTAGTGCGACGTGCCGGACTGAAGCGCCCGCCCGTCGCGCATCATCGCCTCGACCGTGTAGGTCCGCCGGGCGCCGGGGAACCGCTCGCCTGCCGTCTTCTCGCCCGCGATCACCGGCATGGCGGCCACGTCCCTGGACACCTGCTCGTAGAGGTCGAGTGCGAGCCGGGTCTCCCGCATCGCGTCCGCCTCATCGGCATGCGCGGTGTGACCCTCCTGCCACAGGAACTCAGTCGTGCGCAAGAACATCCGCGGCCGCAGCTCCCAGCGGACCACGTTCGCCCACTGGTTGAGCAGCAACGGCAGATCCCGGTGCGAGCTGATCCACTTGGCCATCATCTCGCCGATGATCGTCTCCGAGGTGGGCCGGATGATCAGCGGCTCCTCAAGCTCCTTGCCGCCGGCGTGGGTGACGACCGCCAGCTCGGGCGCGAAACCCTCGACGTGCTCGGCCTCGCGCTGCAGGTAGCTTTCCGGGATCAGCAGCGGGAAGTAGGCGTTGACATGACCGGTCTCCTTGATCCGCCGGTCGATGTCGCCCTGCAGCAGCTCCCACATCCGGTACCCGTAGGGGCGGATCACCATCGTGCCCCGGACCGGGCCGCGCTCCACCAGCTCGGCCTTGAAGACGACCTCGTTGTACCAGGCGGAGAAGTCCTCGCTCTGCGGGGTTACTCCGCGTTCATCGCGTGCCACACCCAGAGGATAGGGGACCATACCCGGGGACGCCCCCGGGTTTTCGCGGGCTGTCAGCCCGGGGCCGGGGCGGCCGGGTCCGTCATACGTGACGTACTCGGTATCGGAGATGCGTCACGTCCCGCGCCTCCAGTCGCCGGACCAATTCGAGTTCGATGTGGCCGGGGCCAAGCGAGTCGAACAGACGTCGCCCTCCGCCGAGCAGGACCTGCACGAGATGGATCTCCATTTGGCCGCCGGCCGCCGGCCGCCGGACCCGATTCCGGGCAGGCCGCCTGCTGCAGCGCTTCATTGCCGCCCACGAGCAAGCCGACCCCGAGGCGCTGATCGCCGTGCTGCGCCACGACGTGCGGCTGGCCATCTCCCCCCGGGGTTGGAGAATGGCACGGCCAGCAGGAGGTGGGCGACGCGCTCCGGGGGGGCATGAATGCCCTCGGCCAGTGGCGGCTGCTGCCAATCATGGCCAACCGGCAGCCGGGCGCGGCCGGGTACGTCCGCCGTCCCGGCGAGACCGCCTTCTCTCCATTCGTGCTCGGCGTACTGCGGCTCGAACACGGCCGCCTGACCGACATCGCCGCTTTCGAGCAGCCCTCGATGTTCCCCGCTTTCGGCCTGCCCGCCAGCCTGTGACCAGCGGTGAACCCGAAATCCGCGCCGACCCAGCTGGGTAACTGCCCAGCGTGGCTCAGGGCCGGCTTTCCGGCCCGGCGATTCGCTGGGATTCGGTGACCAGGCCATCAACCAGAGCGTGAACCACCCTTCGCACCATGAAGGTCATGCCCGGGAACCGGGTGGTCATCGTGACCTTCCAGACGATGTCGGTGGCCCCATCCCGGTCGCTCAGGGTCGTCTCCCCCGCATAGTCAGGCACAGGCAGGCCCGACAGCATCCGGTAGGCCAGCCGCACGGGCACGTCCACGTCCGTAATCTCTTCGCGGATCGTGAACGGCGGCCGGGAGAAACGCGGATCGCCCCGACCCCATCGGGCGGCGGGTCACCTTCCCGCTCCAACGCGACCTTGCGGATCGGCGCCCACGCCCGCATGCCACCCTGCGCGGCAAGCACAGACCAGACGGTCTGCACGGGAGCCGCCGACCGGGCCTGGACCCGGATCTCAGCCACGCAAGCTCCTCACCGTCAGCCGCTCATGACCGCCAGCCAGCCGCCACGATGCTGTCCCGCCCACACGTGTGTCGCCTGATGCGCTCCAGGCGCGGGCCTACGGCCAGCGCGGCCGCGTTGCGCGCCAGGTATGCACCTCCGCCGGCCCCGGCCGGGCCCGTCATATCCTTGCCGGGACGCTCATGGAACCTTCGATGCCTGACTCACTCGACCAGAGACTCGACACGATCGCGCGGCATCCGTTCCGCGCGAAGTTCCACTTGCGCGGCCGCGATCGGGCCACGGCCCAGCTGAACGCCCCGGCCACGATCCGGCGGCACGCCGACGACCTCATCGCCAAGCGGCTCGCCCCGGCCGAGCCGTACAACGACGGCAAGCAGACCCCCTACCGCGGCCACCCCGTGTTTGTCGCCCAGCACGCCACCGCCACCTGCTGCCGGACCTGTCTCCAGCGCTGGCACGAGATCCCCAAAGGGCGGGAGCTGAGCCCCGGGGAACGCGCCTACGTCGTGGACGTGATCTTCCGCTGGATCCAGCGCGAGGTGGCGGGCTCGCCGGAAACCGATTAGCCCGGGCACCGCCGCCCGATTCAGGCCCCGGCCCGTTCCGCGGCGCTGCGCTCGACGCAGAACTCGTTGCCTTCGGGATCGGCCATGACGACGAAGCCGGTCCCATCCGGCCGGCGCTGGTCGTCGACGAGACTTTCACCGTGGCGATGAGCGGTAATCCGGATTAGTGCCCTCCGCCCGGCGGAGCCAGAGCGGCACCCACGGCCGCGGCAACCATATGGGCGTAGAGCCGGGCGCCAGGTGGCTGCGGATGCACCTCGTCGGACCACAACAGGTTGGTGCGGTGCTCGATGGTCGTGTACCAGTTGGCCAGGATCACGTTGCGGTGGCGGCGGGCCGCGGCGGTGATCAGCTGATTGTTCCCGGACTCCCATGGCCTGGCCTCATACGTGCTCACCAGCACCAGCTTGCGGTGCCGGCCGATCGCGGCGATCAGCTGGCGCATTTCCCCCAGGCTGAACGTGCCGTTGGTGCCGAGCGCGAAAACCACCACGGGGCGCAGCTGGCCGGAAGCAGCCAGCTGCTGGACGACCGTCACGCCGGTGCTGACCTGGCGGCTGACCTGTGCGTCGAGAGCGATGCCGGGGAGGGCCCTCTGGAGCTGGGTGGCGGAAGCGAGCATGACTGAGTCACCGACGGCGAATACCTGACGGCCAGCCGCCCGGGCCCGAACGGCCGGAGCCTGGTCCCGGTGCCGCCGGTGCGGCGCCCGGTGGTTACCGGACCGTGGACGGTGCCGGGCGCCCCGGGCCGGGGTGGGGCTGGGGGTGGCCAGTATGGCCCGGTCCCGCTGGCTGATCACGAGTCCCCGGCGAACCTGCTGGGCCAGTCCCGAGGAGGAGTGGGCGTTCACTACCCCGTAACCAGCGGTGCAGGCGACCGCCAGCGCAGCGGCCAGCAGGATAACCGGGAGGGCCCGCACGGGTGATTGGTGCGCGGCAGTCACCGACCCGGTCACCATGCGCCACCGGGCGCGGACCGTGGCCCGGAACCCGTCACGGATGATCGGCTCCTCGATCCAGCGCCAGGACGCTGCGGCCAGCCCGACCGCGATTAAGGCCTCGGCCAACCAGATCCATGCGCCGCTGCGCTGTGGCCCGAGGGCCACAGTGGTCAGGGCAATAACCGGCCAGTGCCACAGGTAGACCCCGTAAGACCGGACGCCCAGCCAGCGCAGTGGCGCCCAGCCCAGCAGCCAGCTCATGACGCCGGTGCTGGCCGCGGCCAGCACCACGCCGCCAGCAGCCAGAGCCGCGATCAGCATGCCGGCCGGGTAGAGCGCGCTGTCAGTCCCGGAGTAATGACCCATCGCCCAGCCGAGGAGCGTGATGCCGGCCAGCCCCAGCGCGTCCATGGCCTGCGTCTTCTCCCGTGGCAGGCCCTGCAGCCGGCGCAGTGGCCAGCTCAGCGCGAGCGCGGAACCGATGAGCAGTGCGGACGCGTGCGTGTCGGTGCCGTAATACACCCGCGACGGATCAGCGCCGGGCACGTAGATGACGGCCATGACCACCGCAGACAGCACGGCCAGAAGCCAGGCGATGCCAGCCCGGATCCGCCGGCTTTCACAGGTGATCAGGACCAGGATCAGGATCAGGGGCCACACCAGGTAGAACTGCTCCTCGATGGCCAGCGACCACAGATGCTGCAGGGGCGGTGGCGGCCCGAACTGCGCGAAGTAGGACCGGTGCGCCAGCGCCTGCCACCAGTTGCTCGAGTAGGTGACCGCCGCAATCAGGGCCTTCCGCAGCGCAGTGAGCTGGTCAGGCTCGATGATCGCGGTTGCTGCCGTCACCACGACCAGGAGGACAGCCAGGGCGGGCAGCAGCCGGCGGACCCGCCGGGCCCAGAATCCGCGCAGGTCCAGGTGACCCACCCGGTCCCACTGGGCGGCCAGCAGATCGGTGATCAAGTACCCGCTCAGCACGAAGAAGACATCGACGCCGAGGAAGCCGCCCGGGAACGCGCTCAGCCGCTCGTGAAAGGCGATAACGGCGAGCACGGCGAGGGCCCGGAGGCCATCCAGCCCCGGCCGACGCATCCCCGCCCGGGCGGACACCGCGCCCTTCCCGGTGTCTTGAGTCACCATTGCGCTGATCCCCCCGCCACTCAGCAATGTTCTGATTTTCGCCACCGGATGGCGAGAGGAAACGCCGGAGCGGGCAGGCTAAGTAAAGGTCTCATTGGCTGCCGGTCAGCAGGCCCGGGCCTCCGGGCACGGCCGCTGCGCGCCATGGACCCTGGACCTGCAGGACACGTACGTGCCGGGCCGCTACATTTCCCGGCGGGCGGCCTGCGCGAGCAAGGACCTCACGGTCCGCTCGTGGGCGGGCACGACCCGGGACCAGAGGGCGCGGGCCACGGGATTGCGCTGCTGCACGAAGGTGGCGAACAGCAGTCCGTGCCGTTCGCGCTTGAAGAGGAGCTCGGCCGGCATCCCGATGCGCGAGCCGGCCGTGAGCAGGACGAAATCCGGGGAGCGGCGCCGGATCTGCCAGCCAAGGATGCGGCCGGGCGACCAGGGTGACCCGAGCCGCAGGCCGAGCATGCACCACCCGCGCAGCAACCGGCCTCGCACCTTCTGCGGCGCGGCCTCCAGGACCGCCCGGGCCCACTGCTCACCCGTGCGGTCCGGGCCCGGGCCGGTGCTGATGAAAAACGCGTCTTCGTAGTCGACCCGGGAAAGCCTGCTGAGCGCTCGCGCGGCGGGGGGCAACTCGATCTGGCGCGCCTGGCCCGCGGGACCGGCGTGCGGTTCGCGCGTAGCGGCAGCCATGACAGTCCCCGGGGCGCCAGATGCGGCGGGTGCCGCGGCGTCATCCCGCCACCGCCGTGCCACATCCCGCATCATCCGCGGGTACACAATCAGATGCCGAAACGGTCTTATCGCGGCCAGGTACCCGGCACCGAGCCACCCATTCGGCTTCACGAGCACGGCCAGCTGGCCCCGGTAGACACCCTTCCCGTCCGGAACCCACCCGAGGTGCATCACCCCGTGCACCGTGTGGTTAGCGATCTCCGCAGCGAACTCATCGCCGAGGAGATACAGCGAACTGAACGGGAGCGCGGCGAAGTCCGGGCCGGGGGTGCTGCGCAGGTCGGCCGGCAGCCGTTCGCGGAGGGCCGTCACCCGGGAGCCGAGCCCGGCCCCCGGGCTGTCCCAGCTGAGCAGATCGCCGATTGCCGAGCGAGCCGTCCAGACCGTACGGGACACGCGGGATGAGCCCCGCGATGGATCCGCGGCGGTCAGCTGGGCTACGAGCCGCGGGAAATCGTCCCGGCCACCCGCCACCGGCACCGCCCACACGTCCTCGAGCCGGAAATCGCGGGTGAGCTCGTGGATCCGCCATGGCCTGAAGGTGTGCTCTGTGTCCGCAAGCCGCATCCGGGCCTCCATCCATACAGTAGTGTATGGATCAATCGTAACGTCGCCAGTGACCGGGTCAAAGCCGGACCCGGAGCGGAAGGACACCCCGATGGCCGCACCGACCCGCACCCCGCGCGGCAGGTGGATCGAGGAGGCTCTGGGAATGCTGGCCGCCCGCGGCCCGGATGCCGTGCGGATCGAGCCGCTCGCGAAATCGCTCGGCATCACTCGCGGCGGCTTCTACTGGCACTTCGAGGACCGCGACGCGCTCCTCACGGAGATGCTCGACACCTGGGAGCGGGCGGCCACCGACGAGGTGATCGAACGTGTCGAGCGTCACGGCGGTGACGCCCGGGCCAGATTGCGCCGGGCCGGCGCGCTCACGTTCAGCGCGCACCTGCTGCCGATCGACCTCGCCGTGCGCAACTGGTCGCGGCACGACCCGGCCGTGGCCAGGCGCCTCCGCCAGGTCAACAACCGGCGGATGGACTACCTGCGCGAACTGTTCGGCGCGTTCTGCTCCAGCGAAGACGAGATAGAGGCCCGGTCCATGCTCGCCTTCTCCCTGCTGATCGGCAACCACTTCATGGCCGCGGATCACGGAGCCCGCAGCCGCTCGGAGGTCCTGGAGCTGGCCGCCACCTGGCTGCTGGCGTGATCCATCCCGGACGCGCCCGCCAGCGCGAACGCGGCATTGCCCTGCAGCACGTGCTGGCTAGCCGCTACGCGGCGGCCACCTGGCCCCGGGGGCCACGGGCGATCGTGAAATTCGGTCCGGCGGCGGAAGCCTGCGTCAGCGCTGCCGCCGCACCGGCAAGTGCTGGCGGCCTGATCATCGTGGCCCGGTGTAGAACCAGGCCGACCGTCACCACGATCTCGCCGGTCCCGCCACTGGAGCGAAGCAGTGAGCCCCGGCCCGTCCGGGCCGGGGCTCACCTGGGGATGGATCAGCAGCCGTCGTAGGCAGACCACGCGGCACTGCCGGACTGCGCGTACTGCTTGGCGAACGCCGCGTTCTGCTGGGCGACCGACGCGTTCTGCGGCAGCCCGGAGTATCCGAGGCCCTGCCAGGTGGACGGCAGGAAGCCGTAGAGGCCGCCGGCGCCGCTGGACGCGTTGACGGCCGAGGCGCTCCCGCCGCTCTCGGCCTGGATCACGCAGCTCTGGAAGCTGCCCGAAGCGCCGCTGTAGCTGGCCGTGGACTGCTGCACGGGCGCAGTGCTGGGGACCGCGGCCGGGCTGGACGGCGCCGCGGCGGGCACCGCCACGGGGGCTGGCGCGGGGGCCGGGGCCGGGATCGCCGCGAGCGCGGCGCTGGCCAGCCACGGCTTGACCTTGTGTGAGTTGGGCAGCTGGAGCCGCTGTCCAGCCTGGATCACGGACGGGTTGTGGATGCTGTGCCGGTTGGCCCACCACAGGGCGGGCCAGCTGGCCGAGCTGCCGTACTCACGCTGGCTGATCGAGCTGAGCGAGTCGCCAGTGTGCACGGTGACGTGCTGGCTGCCGTGATGGGCGCCTGGATGCAGCGAAACTGTGACCGCGATCATGGTCTTCGCGGCCCCGCTAGCTGCGATACTGAGAAAAGCCATGGCTTTGTTACCTCCGAGGTTCGTTGCCATGCAAAGGCCCCGGCCGCGTGCTGCAACACGCTTGGCCGGGGCCGCCCGATCTACTGGCCGACGACTACGTGCTTACTTCCCGTAGTCATCTCGACTCCATTCAGTGATCGGCGGACGATGCGTCGGCCACGCTAACCCGGATTTTGGGCAACGCCAAACAGAAGTAGTGCCGTTGGCACATTTCAGGAAGGGCTCGGCCTCGTCGGGTCTACCGGGAATAGGGGCTCTGATCTGCGCCGATCTCATCATTGGCAAAGATCGGCAGGTCAGCCCGGGTGATTTACGCCACGGCGCGCCCCCAGGCGCACTTCTGTGACGCCTGGGGCTCGACGTGCGAACATGAGCCGCGCGGCGTTAGACCGCGCAGCGCTCGTCCCGGGCCCGCGAGGCGTCGGTCCGGTTCCCTGAAACCTATCCCGCGGACCCAGGTTGAAACGGACGAAAACGGATAAGCCGGACGGGGTGGTCTGGCAGAGTTTGGCCGTGCTCCGCCCGCTGCCGTCCCTCCGGCACAGAGTGCCAGGCCTGGCCCGTATGCTCGCCCGTCGCCTGTGGCCGGCCCGCACCCTCGCACGTCACCTGCCGCGGGCCTGCGGCATCCCGCGTCACCTGCCGCGGACCTGGGCACTGGCACGCCGCCTGCCGCCCAAGCTGCACCTGCCGCAGACGGCACACCTGCGCCAGCTGGTACACCTCCCGCAGAAGGTAAGGACCCGCCCCCGGGACGGGATCGTCATCCTGACCGTCGCGGCGGGCTGCGTCGTCGGCCTGGTCGCCACGGCAGGTGACGGCAGCACCCTCGGCGACCCAGCTGGCTTCCCGGCCCGCCAGCTCACGACCGCTCCGCACACCACATCAGCCACACCAACCGCATCAGTATCGGCCTCAGCCTCAGCCCCGCCCACCGCCGCCACCCGGGCCCCAGCCCCCGCGCCGCCCACCTCCACCTGGTGCCAGCGGAGTTACGGCCTGGCCTGCTACTCGCCGCAGCAGATCGGGCGGGCCTATGACCTGGCCCCCCTGTACGCCCAGGGCCTGGACGGCCAGGGGCGCACGATCGTCATCGTGGACTCCTTCGGGTCCCCGACGATCCGCCATGACCTGCGGGTCTTCGACAGCGCGTTCCGGCTGCCCGGGCCGCCCGCTTTGCGGGTCCTGCAGCCGGCCGGCCAGGTGCCGCCCTTCGACCGGCACAACCCGGACATGGTGGACTCGGCCGCTGAGACCACCACCGACGTGGAGGCCGCGCACGCCATCGCACCCGGAGCCAGCATCCTGCTGGTCGAGACGCCCGCAGCCGAGACGCTGAGCGGCGGGGGCTTCCCCCAGTTCGTGGCCGCGGAGAACTACGTGATCGCGCACCACCTGGGTGACGTCATCAGCCAGAGTTTCGGGATCCCCGAGCAGAACTTCCCAAGCCCGCCCGCCCTGCTGAAGCTGCGTTCCGCCTACCTGAGCGCTCGCCGGCACCACGTCACGGTGCTGGCCGCCACGAACGACTTCGGGGTCACCGGGCCCACGAAGACCGGCGGCACGTTCCGCACGCAGCGGGTCGTCAACTGGCCGGCCTCCGACCCCCTTGTCACCGCCGTCGGCGGCACCACACTGCGCCTGACCCACGGAGGCCGCCGGGTTTCCCCCGACTCCGCCTGGAACGAGAGCGGGAGTGCCGTCGTGGGCAGGTACGCCGGGGCGCTGCCCTGGGCCAGCAGCGGCGGCGTGTCGGCGGTCTTCGGCCGGCCCTCCTATCAGGCCCCCGTGCGGGCGGTCGTCGGGGATCGCCGCGGCATCCCGGATGTGGCGCTCAGTGCCTCGTTCAGGGGCGCGAGCCTCACCTTCGAATCCTTCACCGGGACTCCGGGGACCTGGAAACCGGCGGCCGGAACCAGCGTGGCCACGCCGTACTTCGCGGGCATCGTCGCGATCGCCGACCAGTCCATGCACACCCGGCTCGGCCTGCTCAATCCGGAGCTCTACCGGCTGGAGCAGGCCCACGCACCCGGTATCGTCGCCGTCACCCAGGGCAGCAACACGGTCAGCTTCAGGCAGGGCCGCAAGGCCGTCACCGTCCGCGGGTACCGGGCCGGGCCCGGGTACAACCTGGTTACCGGGGTCGGCACCATCGACGCCGCCCGATTCATCGACGATCTGCGGGCGCTGCGGCCGTCGTCGTGCCAGCCGCCGGGGCAGGATGACCGAGGGAGGGCGACGTGCGGGACGTGACACGGTGACCGGGCCTGCGGCTTTTGCTGACGGGCGGGCGTTGCGAGCGTGCTGGCATCCGGTCGGGTTCAGCCGCGACCTCACGGACCGGCCGGTTCACGCCGACCTGCTCGGTGAGCCCCTGGTGGTATGGCGCGGCGCGGACGGCCGCCCCCGGGCCAACTCAGATCTGTGCGTGCACCGCGGCACGGCGCTGTCGCTCGGCTGGATCACCGGAGATGAGCTCGTCTGCGCCTACCACGGCTGGCGGTACCGGGCGGATGGGCGCTGCGTGGCCATCCCGCAGCTGGAGAACCCGGCGCAGGTGCCGGCCAAGGCGCGGATCGGCGCGTTCGCCTGCCAGGAACGCTACGGCCTGGTGTGGGTGGCCCTGGAAGAGCCGCGCTGGCCACTTCCCGCCGTGCCCGAACTGGAGGACGGGGACTGGGATGTGGTGACGGCCGGGCCGTACCGCTGGGCCTGCGATGCCGCCCGCCAGGTAGAGAACTTCACGGACTTCGGGCACTTCCCCTGGGTCCACCCTGGATTGCTGGGCGATCCGGACCGGCCGGTGGTGCCCCGCCACGAGGTCCGCACCGAGGGACACGTGCTGCACTACTCGCTCGTCCGGCCGGAGGCACCCAACACCGACGACTTCCCGGTCTTCGGGAACGAGCAAGCCGGCCCGCCGGAGCGGCGCAGCCGCTACGAGCTGCACCTGCCCTACACGATCGCGCTGCGCCTGGGCTGGGGCGGGGACCGCGCCATGGTCTACTTTTTCGCCTCCCAGCCCCTGGCGGCTGACCGCTGCGCCGGGTACGTCGTCATCGGGCGCAACTACAACCTCGGCCAGCCCGCGGAGGTCATCCAGGAGTTCGAGGACACGATCTTCGGCCAGGACCAGCGGGTCGTCGAGTCACAGCGCCCCGAGCGGGTGCCGTTCGACCTGGCCGCGGAACTGCACCTGAAGTTCGACGCGGTGGCGGTCGCCTACCGCAAGGCCATGCGGTCGGTCGGCCTGGCCAGAGGTGACACGCCCCTTGGTCAGGAGCTGACCGGCCGTCAACCTGGGTGATCTGGGGCGTGCAGGCAGCGGCTTAGCGCTGGGCACCGTCGCCCGGGAAGTTCAGTCGATCCAGTACCGGCGTATCCGGGGGGCTCCTGGGGCCATCTCGGCGATGGACTCCAGCTGGCCGCCGCATGCCTCGATGACTGACCTGGAACCGGCGTTGTCGTCGTCGCAGATCACGAGGGCCCGGCCGACGCCGTTGGCCCGGGCGATGACCAGGCTCTGCCGCAGTATCTCGGTGGCGTAGCCGCGCCGGCGATGGGCGGGAAGGACGCAGTAACCGATGTGGCCGCCTTGCCGCGCGAGGAAATCGTTGAGTGTGTACCGGATAGACGCCCGCCCGACGATCTCCCCCGCGACATCGGCGACCACGAACGCCGCGGGAACCCGGTCAGCGGGCAGGTTGACCCCGGCCCGCTGCTCGCCCAGTGTTTTCAGGTACATGCCCCACGCCATGCCCGGCTCGAGGTCCAGGCCGAATGTGAATCCGTCCGGCACCATCGTCCGGCACGCCGCCCGGAACTCTTCCTCGTCTCCCGGCCCGGGCGGCCGGAGCCGAAGCGCCGGCCTCATCGCGCGCCCGCCTGTCTTCCCGCTAACCACCGGCTTCTCGGTCACCACCGGCTCACGCTAGCGATCCTGCTCCGGCCGGGGCCACTCATTTATCCGCCTGACCCCGCGTGCCCTGGCGAGCCCTCGCCCCGCGATGGCACCGCTCCGGTCAGCCCGGCGCATTTTCCGCGAGGTGCTTCTGGGCCCGTACGACGAGTGCTTCCAGGCTCTGATCCTGGTATCCCTCACCGGTGGGCTCGCCGATGCTGAGGTCGAGCTGGGTGTGCACGGCGCCAACCTGCCCGCCGAACAGGTCCAGAGCGGTGCAGAAGGCCGGGCGCTCGGTCTGCAGGATGTGATACACGTCATCGTATTGATCACGGGTCATGAAGATATTGATGGCGCCCGGCGGGAACTGCAGCCAGTCATCAGGACGGATTTCCGGAAACCCGATGTATACAGTCGTGCCGGATTCGAGCTTGAGGTTTATCACCCGGGTGTACTTCAGGTAGTTCGTCTGGGCTACCCAGGCGGCGTAGCTAATGATTCGCTCGGCAATGGCCATTCGGCTGCCTCCTCCTTCAGATGGCGAGGCCGGCTGCCCCCTTACCGAAGGAGGCGCCCCCTCAGCCACAGATACATCCCGCGGCCGGCTCAGCGAGCATCCGCGCCGGTCAGCGTGGCGGGTCCTCTTCCGCCTCACGCCGCAGCTGATCGCGGCGCTGCAGCGTAGCCCGGCTCGCGCCGGGAACCAGACGTCCCATCGAGGCACCGCCAGCCCGGGACTTTTTCGCGCCCGGGGGCAGGCAGGTCGCGGCCAGCGCGACCGAGCCGTCCAGCTCCGTCTGCCATAGCCATCCCTCGGCCCGGGTGAGGCCCTGGCCGAGCACGGTACCGGTTCCCTTCGCGAACAGGCCGGCCGCCCCGACCAGCCATGCGATGCTGCCCACCACCCGGACCAGGGCCGGGACGTCGTGGAGCGACGAGCCCGCGTAAATGACGGCGCCGGTCAGGATCGCGGCCACGGCGATGACCCACCAGAAGCGCCAGAGGACCTCAACCGTTCCCCGCCGTCCCGCGGCCAGGTAATCGGAGAGGGAGAGGATGTCGCGGGCCGCCTTCTCGCCGGTGAGGAGTTCGCGCCAGAGCCTGCCCTGAACCCGGATCGCGGTCCGCGCCGCCGCCCAGTCGGTGGTGGCGGAAGCCTGTTCAGCCCACTGCTGCCAGTCATGCAGGCTCCGGCTCACCGCGTACGCCGTGTGGTCGGGCAGGAGCGTCTTCAGGTCCGCCAGCCAGTCCTTGATCGTGATCAACCGCCCGGCCTCGAGCATGCTGCGGAACTGGTCCGCTCGGTGCTCGTCCGTGATCGCGTTGGCCGGGAGAAGGGTCGTCTCCGCGATCGCCCGGCCCAGGCCATAGGCCTTGCCCAGCAAGAAGTCCGAGACGGTCAGTGCTTCCAGCAGACGGCAATGCAGGGTGAAAATGGCGTCTAAGGTGGCGTCCCGGCGGCGGTCGGGATCCGTCAGGGCCGCGCGCACATCGGACATGGCCTCCATCAGTACCTGCGGCGGCCTGGCCAGCAGGTGTTCCATTTGCGACTGGATCTGCTCGCCCAGCCATGTCGATTGGCTGGCGCCCGGAAATTCAGAACGTCCTGGCAGGTGATCGTCTCGTACCGGGTCGCTGGCCGGGCCGCGGTGGACCGGTGAGTGAAAGAGCTGCGCCATCTGCCATCCCAGCGCGACAGCACGGCCGATCCCGCACCGCGCAGGGCGAGGCGCCCGTTCGAGGACGATCTCCTGCATCCCGCCGCTCACAGCGATTCCGCTCACCCCGCCTACGGTTGGCCAGCCCGGGCGTTGAATTCTGCCACAGGCGCCAGCGCCACCACAGGCCTCACGAGGCCCTCACCACCCGCCTCACCACACCCCGGGTACCAGCCGCTTGCGGCTGGCCGCGAGTACACCACCCGGCGGCGGCCGGGAATTCCCGCGGATCAACGGATACAGTGACGTGACTGTGACTGACCCCGCCGTGACCCGCTCGATGTGGACCCTGTTCGAACCGGTCCACGCGGTGACCTACTTCGCCCCCGAGGCCCGCTCGGCGTTCGAGGACGCGGGCCTGCGCGGGTTCTGGCGAGGGTACTTCGCGGGCCGGGCCGCCCCGCTGGGCCCGGCGGACGCAGCGGTCGTCGGGGCCTCGTTCTTCAACTTCTCCCCCGCCATGGTCGCCCGGGCCATGCCCGGAGTCTGGGAGCTGATCTCCCCCGCCGAGGCGCTGCGGGCCCGCCTGGCCGGGGCGGTCAGCGCGCTGCGCCCCCTGCTGACCGGGCTGGACTCGGAAGTGACGGCCGCCGCGGACCTGCTCGGCCGGGCCGCCGGCGAACTCGACTGCGCCGGCCGGGTCCTGGCGGCGGCGAACGCGGCGCTGCCGCCGCCCGGGGACCCTATCGGCCGTCTCTGGCAGGCGGCCACTCTGCTGCGCGAGCACCGCGGCGACGGGCACTTCGCGGCGGTAGCCACCGCAGACATCGACGGGTGTGAGGTCCTGGTGCTGCGCTGCGGCCTGGACATGCGGCGGGAGGACCTGCAGCCCATCCGGGGCTGGACCGATGAGCAGTGGGACGGCGCGCGGGCGCGGCTGGCCGGCCGGGGCTGGCTCGGCCCGGACGGCGAGCTCACCTCGGCGGGCCGCGCCGCTCACACCGCCATGGAGAGCACCACCGACCAGGCCGCGGGGCGCCCCTGGGCCCGGCTCGGCCAGGCCGCCGTCACCGAGCTGGCCGGGGCGCTCACCCCGATCGCCCGGGCGTGCGCCCAGGTCGTCCCCTACCCCAGCCCCATCGGCGTGCCCGCCCCCGGCTCGGTGGGCACGCCGGCCTGACCCGGCTCCCGGGAAACCCCTCGATCGTCAGATAACGAAGACCGCAGCATGGCTGGCCAGACCAGCCACGCTGCGGGTTTCGTTATCTGGGCCGTGGTGGCGCCCCGCGGTCAGCGGTACGGGTTGGGCGGGACGGTCCGGGAGCGGGTGGTGGACAGGTACAGGTCACGGCCGGAAGAGCTGCTGTGCCCGTTGACGCTGGCGGGCGTGCTCGTGTCCCTCTGCTCGAGGACGCGCGTGGTGGACGGGTCCTCGAACATGGCCAGCGTGACGCTCGTCACCCGGTCGAACCAGCTGATCTCCACGGCCGGGCGGCCGAGGCTGTCCCGCGCGTGGCTGTTCACCCGGACCCCGGGCGTGGCGGCGAGCACCTTGAACACCGCCGCCCGCAGCTCCGGGCCGACCAGCGGGTTCCACAGCATGAGGTTGGCCTGCTCGAAGACCTTGTCGTCGGCGGTCAGCCTGAGCGGCCTGATAACCGGCCGGTGCCGGCCCCGGAGGATTTTGTTCTTCTCCTTCAGCTGGGCCGCCATGGCCGCGTCGGTCCGCTTCTGCTGCTGGTCGTACTGGCGAATGAGCAGGGCCCGCAGGGCGGCGGGATCCGCCGGCATCGCGGCGAACTGGGCCTGGGTCGGCGAATCGTGCCGGGCCACCGGCAGCTCCGCCGGGACACCCGCGCCGTGCTGGTAGGTCCACGTGTCACCGGTGAGGCTGTCGATAACGCTTGTCCGCTTGTAGGTGTCCTGCATCTCCCGCAGGACCACATACCGGCCGCGGCCCTGCGGCGCGGTCGCCGCGAGCGAGCTGAGCCGGTAGAGGGTGCGCTGCGCCGCGGTCAGGGTGATCGCGGGCCGCGTGCCCTGGGCGGGCTGGCTGTGCGGGGCCTGGCGCGGGACGAGGGCGGCCGCCCCCGCCGCGGTGCCGAGCGCGGCCGTCGTGGCCGCGACGGACACGATCCGGCCGCGGCGGTCCCGGCGGCGCTGGCGGGTCAGCACCTGGGCCGCGATCGACGCCGGGGCGTGGATGTCGCCGGTGCAGCGGCGCATCAGGGTACGGAGGATGTCTTCATCGGTTCCTGGCATCAGGGGTCCTTTCACGCTGCGCTTGCTCAAACCTGGCTGTCACTGGTGGCGAAGATGGCGGTCAGCCTCGGGTGCACGCGCAGCTGGGCCATCGCGCGCGAGGCGGTGCTCTTGACCGTCCCGGCCGAGACGCCGAGGAGCTTGGCTACGTCGGCCTCGCTGCGGTCGTCGAAGTACCGGAGCACGACGACGGCGCGCTGCTGGGTGGTGAGCGTGTCCAGCGCCGCGAGCAGCGCGGGCCGTAGCTCCACCGCGTCATGGAGGTCGGCGGACCGCGGGTCGGTGCTCTCCGTGACGGGGAAGAGCCGGGTTTCCCGCGGCCGCCGGGCGGCGGCCCGCGACTGATCGATGACGATGTTGTGCATCACCCGCCGGCAGAACGCCCGGGGATTGTCAACCCGCGACCAGCGCGCCGCCAGCCGCTGCAAGGTCTCCTGGTAGACATCCTCGGCGATGTGCGGATCGGAGGTGAGCAGCGCCGCGATGCGGAGCAGCTCAGCACCCGATTCGGCGGCGAACGTTTCGAACGCCCGCGCCTGCCGTTTATCCACGTGGCCTCCTGGTCTGCGCCGTCCCTGGTCCGGGGCGTCACCCCTAAGACGACAGCCCGGCCGGCGAGGTTGAAGCCCTCCTCGTTTAGCCGTATCTACCTGCGGATATACCAGAGCGCGGGGGGCAGTCGCCGTCATGCCGCAAAACGGTGCGCACGGGACGGACAGGACACGCCGCGGCGGTCCGCCCACTCACGCGCCGACCGGTCGGGGGACCGCCATAGCCAAGATCACGCCGCAACCCTCTGGGCCTCAGGGCAGCGAGTCACTGCGCGAACTCAAGCTCATCTGCATGAGCAACCTGCTGTCCACGTCCCAGGAGCGGATCTACTTCAAGGACCTGATGAGCCGGTTCCTGTTCGTCAGTGAGGGCTGGATCGAGGCTGTCGCCCCGGGCCGGGCCGCGGACGATCTGATCGGGAAGACCGACTTCGATGTCTTCACCGAAGAGCACGCCTCCGCGGCCTTCACGGACGAGCAGCAGATCATCCGCACCGGCGAGCCGCTCGTAGGACAGGTGGAACGGGAAACCTACTCGGGGCGGCCGGACGTCTGGGTGTCCACCACGAAAATGCCGCTCCGCGACGAGAGCGGCGAGATCATCGGCACGTTCGGGATCAGCCGGGACGTCACCGCGCAGATCAGGGCGGAGGCCGGGCTGGCCCGGCAGGCCGGTGAGCTGGGCGCCCAGAACGAGCGGCTGCGCGAGCTGGACCGGCTCAAAGACGAGTTCGTGGCCCTGGTCTCGCACGAGCTGCGGACCCCGCTGACCTCGATCATCGGGTACATCCAGCTGCTGCGGGACGAGCGGGCCAGCGGGCTCGACACCGACCACTTCGCTGAGGTCATCGAGCGGAACGCGGAACGACTGCTGCGGCTGGTGGGCGATCTGCTGTTCCTGTCGCAGATGCAGTCGGGACGGCTGGCGCTGGAGCTCCGCGACACGGACCTGGCCGGGCTGGCCGCCGAGGCGGTGGAGGAGGCGCGGCCGGAGGCGGCGGGCCAGCAGGTTGACCTCACGCTGTCCGCGGCCCCTGTTCCCCGCGTCACCGTGGACCCGATCCGGATCGCGCAACTGCTCGGCAACCTCGTCTCCAACGCGGTGAAGTTCACCCCGGAAGGCGGGATGGTCGAGGTCACCCTGGCCGCGGACGGCGGCGACGCGGTGCTCAGTGTCGCCGACACCGGGATCGGCATCCAGGCCGCCGACCGGGATCGGGTCTTCGAGCGGTTCTTCCGCACCGAGGCCGCGACCCAGCGGGTGATCCCGGGCAGCGGCCTCGGGCTCACGATCTCCCGGGCCATCGTCGACGCCCACCAGGGCACGATCACCGTGCGCAGCGACGGGGAGCACGGCAGCACGTTCACCGTGCGCCTGCCGCTGGCTCCAGAGCCGCGGGCTTTAGCGCGGCAGGCTTTAACCCCGCAGGCTCAGGCGCTGCGTTCGGGCTTGGCCAGCGGCCAGCCGCCCGCGGCCAGCCTGGCCCTGACCCGGGCCACGTCGGACTTGTTCGGCTCCTCGTGCGTGACGGCCGAGATGGACTTGCGGATCGCCGCGGCGGACTCCGGGTCGCTCTCCCGGGCCAGCACGTCCGCGATCTCGCTGACCTCGGTGTCGGTTAGCTGAGTGCCCAGCAGCGCGAACAGCGGGATGTAATCCACGTCGGGGACGCCTTCGGGGTATCCGGCGCGCAACCATCCGATGATCGCGCACCACCAGGGCCAGCAGCACATCGTTCACGGGCATAGCGTGCCGGCCCGAAATCCGCGTGTCGAGAGGCTCGGCCGCCGTTCCCGTGCTTTGTCAGCGGTTTGCCATCTCTTGTTAGTCTCTATGCCATCTACCGACGCGCACCGTGACCATGGATCGATCGACAGTGACCGGGCTCGGTGCTCAGCCGAGCAGCGCGGACACCACGGCGCCGGGCTCGGTGCCCGCCTGGACGGCCAGCGCGCCGTCCGCCGACCAGAGGCCGGACCGCCCCGCACACTCGGTGTAGCCGCCGCCGGTCGTCCCGGCGAAGCTGGCGATCGCGACCCACATCCCGTAGCGCTCCGCGATCCGGCTGGCCCGCTCGTCCTGCAGGTCCCGCTCGTCCGCCGACATGACCGTGCCGGCCACGTAGGCGTCCACGCCGAGGGCGGTGGTGTCCACCTGGTGCTGCGGGACACTGACGTCCTTGCAGATGGCCAGGCCGAGCCGCCAGCCGTCCACCTCCAGGACGGCGGGCTTGTCGCCGGGGGCGAACCGCCCGGCCTCGGCCCCGCCCAGCCGCAGCTTGCGGTAGGCCACGCCGATCCCGGACCCGTCCACGGCCAGCATGGCGATGTGCGGGCGGCCTCCCTCGCCCGGCACCGGCGCGCCGGCCAGCGCGAGCGACCCGGTCTCGGCGCACGCCTCGGCCAGCGGGCACAGCCGCGGGTCGCTGGCCGTCAGGGCGGGCGCGCCCAGCTCGTAGCCGGTCAGCGAGAGCTCGGGGAAGATCACCACCCGGGCGGCCGCAGCGCGCACCGCGGCCGCGTGCGCGACCGCATTCTGGGTCACGTCGTACGGCACGCACAGCGGCTGAGCGACCGCGACGCGAAGCGCTTCCCGCATGGGAACCCCCAGCTCAGGAGCGGGCGGCCCACCGTTCCGCCCGCATAAGCTCCTATTTTCGCTTACTAACGAAATTCCCTGGCGGCCGCATGTCGATTTCCGTGCCCGCAGATCGTGTAGACGGTGAGAAGCCGGCCGGGCGCCGGCCCGGCCCGAGGAGGAACCGATGCCCCAGTATCTGCTCAGCATGTACCAGCCCGATGGTGACCCGCCGCCGCCCGAGGTTCTGGGCCCGATGATGGAGAAGATCGCCGCTTGGAGGCAGGACCTGCAGGCCGCCGGAGCCTGGGTCTTCACCGCGGGACTGCACCCGGCCAGCACGGCCACCGTGGTCCGCTCACAGCACGGCGACGTGGTCATCACCGATGGCCCGTTCGCCGAAGGCAAGGAGCACCTGGGCGGGTTCACCGTGATCAGCGTGCCCGACCTCGACGCCGCGCTGGAGTGGGGCCGGCGGATCTCCGGGATCACCACGCTGCCCTGCGAGGTGTGGCCGGTACGGAGCACTGACGGAGGCTGAGGCGGCCGTGCCCGGCCCGGATATCGAGCGGGTGTTCCGTGAGGAGTACGGGCGGGCGGTGTCGGTCCTGGTCCGCGTGTTCGGTGACATCGACATCGCCGAGGACGCGGTCCAGGACGCCTTCGCCCGCGCCGCGGCGCGCTGGCCGGCGGACGGGCTGCCGCCCAGCCCGGCCGGCTGGATCATCACCACCGCCCGGAATCAGGCGATCGACCGGCTGCGCCGGGACGCGTCCCGGCCCGGCCGGCACGCCCAGGCCGTCCTGCTGCACGCCGGCCAGGAACCAGGTATCGACTCCGGTGAGGAGGGCCCCGTGCGCGATGACCGGCTCCGGCTGCTGTTCACGTGCTGCCATCCCGCGCTCAGCCAGGCGGCCCAGGTCGCGCTGACCCTCCGGCTGCTCGGCGGGCTCACCACCACCGAGATCGCGCACGCGTTCCTGGTGCCCGAGCCGACCATGGCCCAGCGGCTGGTCCGGGCCAAGGGCAAGATCCGTGACGCGCGGATCCCGTACCGGGTGCCCGCCGAGGCCGACCTGCCTGCCCGCCTGGCCGCCGTGCTGGCCGTGGTGTACCTCATCTTCAACGAGGGCCACACGGCGACCACCGGTGACCAGCTGACCCGGCCCGGCCTCTCCGAAGAGGCGATCCGGCTCGGGCGGCTGCTGGCCACGCTGATGCCCGACGAGGCGGAAGTGCTGGGGCTGCTCGCGCTGATGCTGCTGACCGAGTCCCGGCGGGCCGCCCGGACCACGCCGGACGGCGGCCTGGTCCTGCTGGCCGACCAGGACCGCAGCCGCTGGGACCACGCGCTCATCGCCGAGGGGCAGGCGCTGGTTCGGCGGTGCCTGCGCCGCGGCCAGCCTGGCCCGTACCAGATCCAGGCGGCCATCAACGCAGTGCACAGTGATACCGGGCACAGTGATACCGGGCCCGGGGATACCGCCGGCCCGGGCACGGCAGCCCCGGACTGGGGGCAGATCCTCCAGCTCTACGACCAGCTGCTGGCCGTGGCACCGAGCCCGGTAGTGGCCCTGAACCGGGCGGTCGCGGTGGCCGAGGTTAACGGGCCGGCCGCCGCGCTCGCCCTCGTCGACGAGCTGCGTGACGCGGCCGGCCAGGGCAGCGGTCCCGGCCTGGCCGGCTACCACGTGTTCCACGCGATCCGCGCCGACCTGCTCCGGCGGCTGGGCCGGGCCGCCGAGGCGGCCGCCGCCTACGACGCCGCTCTCGCTCTCCCCGGCAGCGCGGCCGAGCGGGACTTCCTGCGCCGGCAGCGCGACCAGCTCCCCCAGCCTGGCTGAGGGGCTGCGCCTGACCATCCGTTCGCGGCGGGAATGGTCGCGGCCAGCTCGGTCAGCATGCGCCATCAAAGCAGCGCTGGGCTGTCCGGTTAGGCTCGGCTGATGCTGGACCGGCAGAAATTGCGGCACGCCTTTGAGGACCCGGGAGAGTTCACGACCTCGCCGTTGTACCGGGCCCTGAGCCGGACCGTCGCGGTTCATGATGAGCTGCTCGACCTGGCTGCCCAAGGCCGCCCGGGTCAGTACCCGACCTTCCTGTTCTTCGGCGCGGTCCACCGTCTGCTGCTGGGCGGGGCGGATCATGCGCTCGCACGCTTCTATCCCTCGATAGCCGGTGCCCAGGTTCGGCCGGCCGCTGACGCCGGGCCTGCGCTCGTGTCATTCTGCGAGGCATTCGGGGCGGAGCTGGCCGAGACGATCAGCACCCGGCTTGTGCAGACCAATCAGGTACAGCGGGCCCTCGGGCTGCGCCTGGGCCTGAGCATGATCGCCCATGACGTCGCGGAACCAGTGCACCTGATCGAGGTGGGCGCGAGCGCCGGGCTCAACCTGCGGTTCGGCCACTACGGATATCAAGTCGGCGGGCGGCGCTTCGGTGACCGGGCCTCGCCGATCCAGCTCATCGCCGACTTGTACGGCCGAGCGCCCCGGCCAGAGCTGGACATGCTGCCCGAGATTGCGACCGTGCAAGGTGTCGACCTCGATCCGGTCGACGTACTGGACCCGGACGCACGTGGATGGCTCGAGGCACTCATCTGGCCCGAGAACCACGGACAACGTGCCCTGCTTCGGGCGGCCCTGGACCTTGCGGCAGCAGACCCGCCGCTCATCCACGCCGGTGATGCCATTGACGTGCTTCCCCGCATCGCTGCCGAGCTGCCCGCCGGCCAGCCGCGGGTGGTCTTCCACTCCGCGACCCGCATGCACGTTCCCGAGGACCGCCTGGACGCCTTCGATGCCGCGATCGCCCGCCTCAATGACGGCGGCCCGTTGTGGTGGCTGTCGATCGAGGACTCTCCCGACCCCGATCCCCGCCCCGGCCCCGCACGTCCCGGTGCCGCCTTGCTCCTCCGCACGCCCAGCTCAGTGACTGAGACCGTCGCCGTGGTAGACGGTCATCTGCGTTGGATAGAACCGCTAGCGCCGCAGGCCCGGGCGCTCAGCCGCCGGTAGCCGCTCAGCCGCCGGTAGTGCCGTGCTCGCCGAGCCAGTCGGCGAGCACCAGGCCTGGCTCGAGCGAGCCCGGGGGCTCGGCCAGGAGGCTTCCGGCCGCGGGCAGATTCCCACTGCGCACCGCGAGGAGCAGCACGATCGCCACCGGGGTCGTCTCCGGGGAGCATGACGGGCGCCGGCGTGCCTTCCATGGCGGCGGTCATCTCACGCCCGGCGCCACCCGCGGGCCCGGGAAGCGCAGCGGCGCCCAGGTCAGAGTTTCTGGTACATGATGTGGAGGCCGACGAGGCCCTGCTCGGGGTGGTCGAAGGCCTCGGGGACGGTGCCGATGATCCCGAATCCGAGCGAGCGCCACAGGTGGACGGCGGGGTGGTTGGCCTCGACGACGGCATTGAACTGGGCGCCGTGGAATCGTCCGGCTCGTGCCCAGCCGAGGAAGTACTCACCGAGAGCGCGGCCTATCCCCTGCCCCCGGCAGGCCGGGTCGACGATGAACGAAGCGGTGGCGATGTGGGCTCCGCGTCCGGGCCGGTTAGGTCCCATTTTCGCGGACCCGGTGATGGTGCCATCGCCGCTGACGGCGACGACGGTCTGCCCGGGCGGTTCTTCCATCCACCAGGAGCGGCCCTCGTCCAGGGTCTGCCGTTCAGGAAACGGGTAGGTTCTGCCCTCGCCCATGATCGTCGCGTAGATCGGGTAGATGCGCGGCCAGTCCCGGTCCGTGGCTTTCCGGATATGCACCTGCCTGAATCTAACAGCGTCCTACCTGGGCGTTGGGAGCTGCTGGGGCACTTGCGGGCCGGCCGCGCCGGGGCTGCCGGAGAGGATCGTGGTGCAGCCCTGGCAGGCGGGCCCGCCGATGAAGTAGGCCGGGATGGTGGGCGAGTCGCTGCGCGGGTTGGTGGGCAGCAGTATCGGCGGGCGCGGGGCCTGGCTGAAGTTGAAGTCCTGGACCAAGTTGCCCAGGACCGGCGCGATCTCGCGGACGTCGGGCCGGGGATCCGGCCGGCGGTCGGTCGCGGGATTGAGCCGGGCGCCACTCAGGAAGTCGTCCTCAATGAACTTCAGGTAGGCGTCGCTGCTGAGCGTCTGGTGGTCGATGTAGCCGCGCCGGGCATACGGGGAGATGACCAGCCCTGGCACCCGCAGGCCGTAGCCGTTCTGGTCCACGGCCGGCGGGACCACGTGGTCGTAGAAGCCGCCCCAGTCGTCCCAGGACAGGAAGACCGCGGTCGACTTCCAGTCCGGGCTGCGCATCGCGGCGTTGATCAGCGCCGTGACGTAGGCCTGCCCCCGGTGGATACCGGCGGGCGGGTGGTCACTGTTCGGCCCCGAGGGGACGATCCAGCTGACCGCGGGCAGGGTTCCCAGCTTGGCCTCACGCAGGTAGGCCCGCGTCGAACTCGATGTTGTGCAGCTGATGGTCGGCCTGCACGTCCCCGAACAGCGGCAGCGGATTCCAGATCCCGGGGGTCTGCACGTTCTGCTTGACCGCCGCGCACGTCTCGGCCGAGTCGTTGTCGCAGTCGGGCTGCACGCCCGCCTGTACGTAGTACCGCCAGCTGATGTGGTGCGCGTACAGCAGCCAGGTGATGTCCGTCCAGGCCAGATCCATCGAGGCTTTGCCCTTGGCCAGCTCGCGGTCCACGGCCTTCTGGAACTTGTCGACCCCGTAGGGCCCGACGATGTCGTTGACGCAGCTCATCGGCGAGCGGTTCTTGCACTTGGCCGACCACGCCGACACCATGTACAGGTGGTCCGGCAGCGACCACGACTTGACCGGCTCGAACATGTGGTCCTGGAGTACGTAGTTCTGGGCGTACTTCCAGTAGTTGGGGATCTCCGCGGCCGTGTGGTACCCCATCACGTCCGGGGTGCGGCCGCTGGCGCACGCGGGATCGTTGGGGATCAGGCAGGTCGCCCGGGCCGCGTCGCGCTGCCTGATGAACCCGTTCATCTGGCCGCCGTTCACGTCGGCTACCGCGTTGCCTTCGCCGTGCGGGCCGCCACCGTTGCGGTCCGCCAGGTCGTGGTAGGGCCGGGTGCAGCCGCCGGCCGGGCTGGGCACGCACACCGTGGGCTTCCCGTCCTTCATGGGGATGCCGTCCGCGCCGGGGTAGGTGCCGAAGTAGCTGTCGAACGAGCGGTTCTCCTGCATGATGATGATCACATGCTTGATCTTGTGGATGCCCGCGGGAACCACGTAGTGGCCGTTCGGGCCGCCCATGACCTCCTTGACCGACGCGGTCCTGTCCTTGTTGCGGTGCGCGGACTGGGCCGACTGGCCCGCTGAGGTGCACGCGGCGAGCAGACCGGCCACGAGCAGGCCGGCCCCGGCGGCATACCACGATCTGACGCGGACGCGCCTCATTCCCATCCCGAGCCTCCAGTGTGCCGGAATCCAGGCCTCCGGCACGGAGCGCCCATTCGGCAGATACCTGCCCCCCGGTCGGCAAAAGTACCCGAAACGGGAAGCCACCGTGTGGTCAGCATGCCCGGAAAGGGGCGAAACACCCGGCGCGGGAGGCCATGCGGGACGCTGCTGAGCAGGGCGGGACGGTTTTCGTTGCGGAGAATTTTTACGTGCGGGAGGCGGGGTCAGCGCGGGCGCACGGGCCGGAACCCGTGCGCGGGCCGCGCGGGCGCGCGGGCCGGAAGCCGCGCACGGATAGCGCGAGTGCGCGGGCCGCAGCCCGCGCACGGAAAGCACCTCAGCGGCGGTCGAGCGCTCGGTCCAGGTTGACCGCCGCACTGATCAGGGCCAGGTGGGTGAAGGCCTGCGGGAAGTTGCCGAGCGCCTCGCCGGACGCGCCGATCTGCTCGCCGTACAGCCCGAGGTGGTTGGAGTAGGTGAGCATCTTCTCGAAGATCGTCCGGGCTTCCCTGACCCGCCCGGCCCGGGTGAGCGCCTCGACGTACCAGAACGAGCAGAGGTTGAACGTGCCCTCGCCGCCGTCCAGGCCGTCGTGCCCGGTGATCGCGCTACCGGTAGACCAGGCTGTCCGAGGTGAGTTCCGCGCCGATCCGGTCCAGCGTGGACAGGAACCGCGGGTCGGTCGGCCCGGCGAACTTCACCAGCGGCATGACCAGTACCGACGCGTCCAGCAGCCGGCTGCCCGGGTGCATCACGTACGTCTGCAGTTCGCGGTCCCAGCATGAGTCCTGCACGAAGCGGTGCGCGGACGCGGCCAGCTTGCGCCAGCGCTCGACCGGCGCGGGCAGGCCCCGGTCCCGGGCCAGGCGGCCCGCCCGGTCGAAGGCCACCCAGGTCATCAGCGCGGAGTAGGTGAAGCGCTGCCGGGGGCCGCGGATCTCCCACACTCCCTCGTCCGGCTCCTGCCAGTGCTTGGCCAGCCAGTTGAGCCGCTTGGACAGCCCGATCCACAGGTCGTAGGAGATCGGCACCTCGCGGTTGTAGAGGTAGACCGAGTCCATCAGCTCGCCGCAGGCGTCGATCTGCCGCTGGTGCACAGCGTTGTTGCCGATCCGGACAGGCCGGGAGCCGCGGTAGCCCTCCAGGTGGTCCAGGACGGTTTCCGGGATCTCCTCCAATGATCCGTTTCTGTATTACATCCACGTTTCCGCTGACGTACTCTCCCGGTTCACCAGGCATGCTGGTCAGATGGACGTGCGCAGCGTGGGCGTGGAAGAGGAGCTCCTGCTGGTGGAGCCGGAAACCGGCCGCCCCCGCGCGGTCGCCGCCGCCGTGTTGCGGGCGGGCGACGCGGCCGGCGGCCCGGAGGCGGGCGGCCCCGGGGCAGGCGGCCGGGGGGCGGGGTCAGCCCCGGGGCACCAGGACCAGGACCTGGACTACGAGCTCCAGCTCCAGCAGGTCGAGACCAACACCCGGCCCTGCACCACGCTGGACGAGCTGGAGGGCGAGCTGCGCCGGGCCCGCGCCGCCGCCGCGGAGGCCGCCGGGCGGGTCGGCGTCCAGGTCGCCGCCCTGGGCACCTCGCCGGTCCCCGTCGAGCCCGAGACCACGGGCAAGCCGCGTTACCAGCGGATGGCCGAGGCCTTCGGGCTGACCGCACAGGAGCAGCTCACCTGTGGCTGCCACGTGCATGTCGAGGTCGGGTCGGACGAGGAGGGCGTGGCGGTGCTGGACCGCATCCAGCCCTGGCTGGCCGCGCTGCTGGCGCTGAGCGCCAACTCCCCGTTCTGGCAGGGGATGGACAGTTCCTACGCGAGCTTCCGGTACCAGGCCTGGGGCCGGTGGCCGTGCTCGGGACCCACCGAGTGGTTCGGCTCCGCGCAGGCCTACCAGGCCACCGTGGACCAGATGGTGCGGACCGGGACGCTGCTGGACACCGGCATGGTGTACTTCGACGCGCGGCTGTCCCAGCACTACCCCACGCTCGAGGTCCGCATCGCCGATGTCTGCCTGCGCCACGAGGATGCGGTGCTGATCGCCGCGCTGGTGCGGGCCCTGGTGGAGACCGAGGCGCGGGCCTGGCAGCAGGGTGCGGAGCCGCTGCGGATGCGCGGCGAACTGCTCCGGCTCGGGACGTGGCGGGCCAGCCGGTCGGGCCTGGACGGCCCGCTGGTCGACCCGTTCACCGGCCAGCCGGACCAGGCAGCAGCCGTGGTCAACCTGCTGCTGGAGCACACCAGGGACGCGCTGGCTGACGCGGGTGACCTCGGCACGGTGACCGGGCTGGCCGCGGGCGTGCTGCGGCGCGGCACCGGCGCCTCGTTCCAGCGGGACGCGTTCCGCCATAGCGGCCTGCTGCGTGACGTCGTGGCCAGCGCGGCCGCGGCGTTCTCCGGATGAGCTGCCGGCAGCGTTCCGCGCAGGCCCGGGCGGCCGCACCCGCGTCCCGGCGCCGCCTGGCGGCTTTTCCCGGGCATCGCGTGAGCAGCCGCCCGGCGTGGGTAGGGGCCGGGGCGTGAAATCAGCCAATACCGGCCCACGGGTCCTCGTGGTCGGGGCCGGCTTCGCGGGCCTGTCCACGGTGAGCAGGCTGGCCCGCGGCGGGTTCCGGGTCACCCTCGCGGACCGGCACATTTACAGCACGTTCCAGCCGCTGCTGTACCAGGTGGCCACGGCCGGGCTGGCCCCCAGCGACGTGGCGTACGCGCTGCGCGGCTTCGCCCACAAGTACGGCGCCCGTTTCCGGCACGGCGAGCTGGCCGCGGTAGATGCCGAGGCCCGGGTGGCGGAGTTCGCGGATGGCGGCCGGGTGGAGTACGACTACCTCATCCTGGCCGTCGGGGTCACAGCCGCCTTCTACGGGATCACCGGCGCGGCCGAATACAGTCACGGCCTGTACACGCTGCACGACGCGGTCACCATGCGCGAGCGGATCCTGGCCGGCCTGGAACGGTTGAGCCTCGAGCCGGACGGGCACCAGGACGTGACCGTCACGATCGTGGGCGGCAGCGCGACCGGGGTGGAACTGGCGGGCACGCTGGCCGACCTGCGCAACCTGGGCCTGCACGCGTCCTACCCCGAGATCGATCCGGAGCGGGTGCACATCAGGCTCATGGAGCAGGCCCCCGACCTGCTCGGCCCCTTCCATCCGTCGCTCCGGGACTACGCCCGCGACCAGCTCGTCAAACGCGGCGTCGACCTGCACCTGAACGCGGAGATCCGGGAGATCACCGCGGACCGTATAATCCTGGCCGGCGGCCAGGAGATGCCCAGCAACCTCACCGCGTGGGCGGCCGGGGTGGCCGGCCCACCGCAGCTCAGCAAGTGGGGCCTGCCCCAGGGCAAGGGGGGCCGCGTGCCGGTCGGCCCGGATCTGCGGGTGGAGGGACAGGAGCGCATCTTCGCGATCGGCGACATCGCGCGACCGGAGAATGAGCCCACGCCCCAGCTCGCCCAGCCCGCCATCCAGATGGGGCGGCACGCCGCCGTGCAGATCCGGCGGCTGGAAGCCGGGCAGGCCACCGAGCCCTTCCACTATCACGACAAGGGCACCATGGCCACGATCAGCAGCCGTTCGGCAGTGGTCCAGCTCAACCACGGGATACGGTTCCGCGGCACGATCGCCTGGCTGGCCTGGCTGGGCCTGCACCTGGTCACGCTGCTGGGCGGGCGGAACCGGGTCAACGCGCTGATCAACCTGTCCTACCGCTACCTGAGCTGGCGGCGCGGCGGCGGCATCATCGTCGGCGACGACCCGCCCGCCCAGAACGCCGAGGGAAACTAACCCGGTGACCGCGGGCCGGCTGGCCGGCCGGCCGGCGCGGGCCGCTCGGCGCGGGCCGGTGCTCAGCTGGAGACGACGCCGGGGACCCTCAGCACATCGACATCATCTCCGGCAAGTTCCTCAAGCAGGCCAGCCAGCGCGTGCAGGCTCGGATCGGCTGGGAAGACGACCGCGACCGCGTGGCCCAGCCGGGCCTGCTGCAGCGCCTCCTGGCCGCGGGCCTCCTCCTCCCCCGGGTCGGCGCGAAACACCCGGGTCCCGGACCGGAGCAGGTCGGCCACCTGTTCCAGGACGGCGCCGTTTCCGGCAATCACCGAGGCCCGGCGCAGCTCGCTGGTCGCACGGGGGGTGAGCAGGTCGCGGGGGCCGGGCCCGGCACCGACCAGGGCGAGCCGGCCGCGGGGCCGGATCCGGGCCACCGCCACGCTCGCGTCCCCGGATCTGCGCGCGGGCAGGACCAGCTCCGCGGCGCCGGCCAGGGCCGCCGCCTCGGCCACGTTCAGCCGGGCGGGGGCGGCCACGCCCCCGCCTCCGCTCCGCGCTCCGGTCAGCCGGGACGCCGGGTAGCTCACCAGCGGCCAGCCGCGTTCGCGGGCAGCCGCGGCGATTCCCGGCCGTGCGCCGCCGTCGTCGCTCAGCGTGGCCAGGGTGGAGACGCTGGCCGCCGCCACCCGGGCCTCGCCCAGCGCGGCATCCGTCAGCCGCAGCACCTCGTCCGCGGCCGTCTCGGAATTGGCCGCCAGCCCGGCCACGTGCACCCCGACCACCAGGGACGGCGGGCGCAGCACCGCGGTGCGCGGATCGCCCGCGGCGACCCGGTCGCTGATCAGGATCCGGTACTCCCCGGTGTCCCCCACGGTGGCCGGGAGCGGCGGCAGCGGCCAGGTCTCCGCCGATTCGAGCTGGACCCGCTCGCCATCGAGCAGCGCCCGGCTGACCGTGCCGATCGCGCCCTCGGTCGGCCAGCCCAGCATGTCGAGCCCCGGCAGGCTCACCGCGTCGGTGGCCGTCGTGATCACCGCGTCCGCCCCGAACACCTCGGCGACGCGGGTGGCCAGCGCGTTCGCGCCGGCCGCGTGGCCCCCGACGACCGCGACTGCCCGGCGCCCTGATTCGTCTACGCAGACGACGGCAGGGTCGGTCCACTTGCTGTTCAGCAGCGGGGCGATCAGCCGCACCGTGGCGCCAACGGCGAGGAAGCACACCAGCCCGTCGCACTGGGCCCAGGCCCGGGCCAGCGCCTGACGGGCCGGGCCGTCATAGCTGCGGGTCTGCCCGGGCCAGGCGGCGGCCAGCCGTTCCGCGGCCGCACGACCGCCCCCGGTCACCGCAATCAGGCCTATCATCTCCGCAACTTACCGCAGCCTCATGTGCAGGCAGATCGTGGTGCCTTCGGGGCTGGTGCGCAGCTCGACCAGGTCGCACACCTGGTTCACGAGCCACAGGCCCTTGCCGCCGGGCAGGTCTTCGGCGGGCATCCGGTATCCGGCCAGCGGGTCGGCGATGACACCGCTGTCCTGGATCTGGCAGAGGATCTCGTCCTCGTCGTGCCACAGGTGGACGGTCCCGCCCGCCTTGGTGTGCCGCAGCGTGTTCGCGGCGACCTCGCTGGCCGCCAGCACCAGGTCGGTGATGCGCTGGGCCGGCAGCCGGGCACTGCGCGCGCACCGGGTCACCAGGCTGCGCACCGGCCTCAGGTCCCGCTGATAACTGAGGCGTTCCGCCGCGGAGGGCGGGCGGCCCAGCGGGACGTCACAGCCGGGCGGCAGCCCGTCCGAGCCGAGATAGCTGGAGCTGGCCTGCTCCTCCCCGTGGCGGAACATGGCCGGATGGGTGCAGCCGGCGTCCTCCAGGACCGAGGTGGTCAGCTCCGCGCTGTCGTACAGGCACACCACGGTGGCCGGGCTCCCGGAGAACGCCGTATTGACCAGCGCCTCGTAGCGCGTGGCCTCTCGCAGTTCGGCGGCGGAGCGGTCCGCCCAGACGGGCTCGCCGACGCACCGGATCCGGCGCCCGGGGTGGCGGTCCATGAACGTGCGGATGGCCGGGATGATCCGGGCCGGATTGCGCCCCACTTCGGTCATGTCGGTGAAGGCCACCCCGGCTGTCCCGCCGTTGAACTCCCGGCGGAGCCAGCTCACCTTGCCCGGTGAGGTGGCGATGAGCACGGGCTCAGTCCGGGCCAGCCCGCCGCGGACGTACCTCTCGATGGCGGCGCGGAATTCGGCCGCCCCCCGGTACATGAGAGCACGGTGCAGGAAACCGTCGCCGGCGGCCACCGCCTCCGCCACGTCCACCCCCATGCCCAGCCGCCTAGCGCGCTTCAGCAGGCGGCCGCGGATGGCCTGGGCGGACGAGCCGGATTTCCCCGCTGCGCCGGTCAGCCGGGGCCGCGTAACTGGAGGGAACACTACCTCGCACGGGCTGCTATCTGCCCGGGCAAATCTCAGGTATGCGGCTCATGTGCAGAAGCATGGCTCCGGGTTACGATCGCAGGTGTACCTTCCCAGTCCTAGCCTGAGTTTGCAGGGGGAGCAGCGTGGAAGGACGCGAAGGGCTCTGGCTGTCAGCAGAGCAGCACGGCAGCGTCACGGTCGTCACCATCCGTGGTGACCTGGACATCGTGAGCAGCGGCCGTTTTGACGACTGCCTGAAGCAGGCCCGCGCCGCGAGCAGGCGGATCATCCTGGACCTGGCCGGGGTGGACTTCATGGACACCAGCGCCCTGGCCGTCATCGTGGGTCACTGGAAGAAGCTCAAGGCCGAGGGCGGCACGCTGATCCTGGCCGGGGCGCGCTACCGGTACACGAAGAGCCTGTGGATCACCGGGCTGGCCGACCGGCTGCCGCTCTACGACACGGCGGAACTGGCCATCGCGGCCGAAGAGCAGGCCGCCGGCGGCGATCCGGCGGCCGGCAGCGCCGCGGCCGACGGCGCCACGACTGGCAGCGCCACGGCCGGGGAGGCCGCCGCCGCCGACTAGCATGCTCCTGGCGGAAGGCGGATGATGGTCAGCTCGGATCTCGCGGTTGGCGCGGCCAGCCTGCTGGCGACGGCGGCGTCGTCCGAGCCCAGCTCGCTGCGCCGGCTGGCCGGCCTCGCGGTGCAGCAGGTGAACGGCTGCTCGGCGGCCACGGTGGCGCTGTGGCGTGAGGGTGAGCCGGCCGTGGTGACGTCGAGCCACCCGGAGCTGGGCGGGCTGATCTGGGTGCAGCTCCACGCCGGGGGCGGGCCCATCCTGGACGCGCTGGCCAGCGGCGACCCGGTCAGCTGCGACGACACCCTGGCCAACGAGCAGTGGCCCGAGTACGCGGCCGCGGCCCTCAGCCTGGGCGTGCGGTCCTCGATCACGCTCCCTTACCGGGGCGCCCCGGACTCCTTCACCCTGTCCCTGTTTGCGGCGCGGCCCGGGGTGATGGACGCCGCGCAGATCCCGCTGGCCGAGCTCCTGGTGGCGTTCGGCGGGGCGGCCCTGGCCGCCGTCTCCGATTACGACGAGGCGCAGCGCACGGCGGTCCAGCTGCGCGACGCCGCGGATTCCCGCTCCCTGGTTGACCAGGCCAAGGGAATCCTGATGCACGCGCTCGGCTGCAGCGCCGATGAGGCCCTGGACCGGATGCGCCAGGTCTCGCAGCGCAACAACATGCGGACGACGGAGGTGGCCGCGACGATCATCGGCGCCCGGGCCGGGCGGACCGGCCAGGCCGGGCAGGCGGGCCAGGCCGGCCAGGCGCCCCCGGCCGGGCAGGCACCCCGGGGCCAGCTGGCCGGCCGGGCCGCGCAGGCCCGCCGGCCGGGGCAGGCCCGGGAGTCGGGGCAGGCCCGGGAGTCCGGATCGGCCCCGCGGTCTGGCCAGGCGCGCCGCTCAGGGCCGGCCCCCCGGTCCGGGCGGCCCGGCGAGGCACCCGGGGCCAGGCGTTAACGTGGCTGATCACCCGCGCAGATTGGCTCCGTACCGTGCCTGACACCCCTGACCACCAGCCGCCCGGCGACGGCGTGGCGGAGCTGCGCGCCCGCCATGAGGCCCTGCGGCAGACCGCCACGATGCCCGGCGCGGACCTGCGGCCGCTGCTCGATGCGGCCCTGGCCGAGCTGGACGGCGCGCTCGACGCGCTGGGCACGGCCCAGGCCCAGCTGCCCGCGGCCGGCAAGGATGAGCGGGCCGCGGGCTCGGTCCACGCCGAGCGCCGCCTGCTGCACGCGGTGTTCCAGGAAGTGCCGACGCCGCTGTTCGTGCTCGGCCAGGACGGCACCGTGCGCCGCGCCAACCCGGCCGCGAGCGCGCTGCTCGGCGCGGCTCGCGGTTATCCGACCGGGAAGCCGTTCAGCGCGCTCGTCGAACCGTCTGGCCGGCCGGCGGTCCGTTCGCTGCTCGCGGCGGCGGCCCGGACCGAGGGCGGCCGGCAGCTGGACTGCCAGCTGCTGACCGGCAAAGGCCGGATCAGCTGCGTGCTGGACGTGCGGCCGGTCAGCATCCGCGGCGGGGACGACTGGCTGCTGGTGGCGGCCCGGGCCCGGCCCGCGGCCGCGGCCGGGGCCGGGCGCACGGCGGCCAGCCCTGCGGCCCGCCTCCCCGCGCAGCAGGCCACGCCCGACCCCATGGTGACGGTCATGACCCGGCGGCTCGACCTGGCCACGACAGCCAGCCGGCTCCTGCTGGAGAACGTCACGCTGAGCGAGTCCGTCACCCTGCAGCGCTGCGCCCGGCTGCTGTCCGAGGCCCTGGGAGCCTGGGTCATCGTGGACATGGACCGCAGCGGGCTGCTCCGGCGCCACTTCGTCACCGGGCCGGACAAGCACGAGTCCGGGCCGCTGACGCAGGCCGTGGCGGCGGTCAACCCGGAACCGGGATCGCTGCCCGCGCAGGTCCGCGAGACGGGGAGCATGCTGCTGGTGACGCACGCCGAGGACAACGACATCCTCGGCGCAGGGCCCGGCGGCGTGCCGCTGCTGGCCCTGCTGGGCACTGGGTCAGTGCTCAGCGTGCCGCTGGCGGACAGCGAGCAGACCCACGGCGTGCTGACCCTGGCCCGGGACCCGGCCCGCGGTTACTTCAGCCTGGCCGATGTCGGCCTGGTGGAGGAGATCGCCGAGCAGCTGGCGCTGGCCATGTCGGTACGCCGGATGCTCCGCAGCCGCACCGAGACCGCCGAGGCGCTCCAGGCCAGCCTCATCCCGCCGGTCCTGCGGGCCGTGCCCGGAGTGGAGATCGCGTCCGCGCACATGGCTCCGACCCGGGGCCGGGCGGTCGGCGGCGACTTCTACGACGTGCACCCGACCCCGGCTGGCTGGGGCGTGGCCATCGGCGACGTGTGCGGCAAGGGCGAGGATGCCGCCTCGGTCACCGCCGTGGCCCGGCACGCGATCCGGGTCCTGGCGCACTGGAGCGCCGACCCGGCCGAAGTGCTCCGCGGCGCCAACGAGATCATGCTGGCCGAGGAATTCGGCAGCCGCTTCGTCACCGCCAGCACCACCCACCTGAGCTGGAGCGGCCGCAGCCTGCAGGCGGTGCTGGGCAGCGCGGGGCATCCCGGGCCGGTGCTGGTCCGGCCGGACGGGCGGGCCCAGGTCCTCGCGGGCGGCGGGCTGCCCCTCGGGATCTTCCCCGACGCCGAGCCGGTGACCCACGAGCTCGAGCTGGCCACCGGCGACGTCCTGTTCTTCTGCACCGACGGCCTGACCGACGCCCGCAGCCCGGAGCAGGCCTACTTCGAGGGCAGCCTCACGGACAGCCTGTCCACGCTGGCGGGCAAGCCGCCCGCGGACATCGTCTCCGGGATGCGCCGGCTGGTGCTGGACTTCTGCGCCGGGGTGCTGCTCGATGACCTGACCATGCTGGTGCTCCGGGTGGGCGAGCCGCCGGGCGCATGAGTCCGCGCCCGGCGGTCAGGGCCGGCCGCGCCCGCGCCCGGGGCGTCCGGCCCCGTCAGTAGCGGGCGCCGGCGACCTGGGTGCCCAGCGGGTCCAGCACGGCCAGCTCGCTGTCGCTGAGCGTCACGTCGAGCGCCCTCACGTTCTGCTCCAGCCACTTCACCCGCTTGGTGCCGGGAATCGGGGCCATCGGGACACCGAGCCGCTCCTGCTGCGCGTACACCCAGGCCAGCGCTACCTGGGCCGGGGTCACGCCCTTAGCCTCGGCCACGCCCCGGACCGCGTCCGCGATGGCCTGGTTGGCCTGCCCGGCGTCGCCGGTGAAGCGCGGGTTGCGGGTGCGGAAGTCCCGGGCGTCCAGGGTCGCCACGTTGACGGTGCCGGTCAGGAAGCCCCGGCCCAGCGGCGAGTACGGCACCAGGCCGACGCCCAGCTCCCGCAGCGCGTCCAGGACGGTGGTCTCCGGGTCTCGGGCCCACAGTGAGTACTCGCTCTGCACCGCCGCGATCGGGTGCACCGCGCAGGCCCGGCGCAGCAGCGCGCTGTCCACCTCGGACAGGCCCAGGTAGCGCACCTTGCCCTCGGCGACCAGTTCGGCCATGGCGCCGACGGTCTCCTCGATCTCCGCAGTCTGTGGCGGGCGGTGCAGGTAGTACAGGTCGATCACGTCCACGCCCAGCCGGGTCAGCGAGGACTCGCAGGCCCGCTTGACGTAGCCGCGCTCGCCGCGGATGACGCGCTTGTCGTCGCCGCCCGAGCGGTCGATGCCGAACTTGGTCGCGAGCTGGACCCCCTCGCGGCGGCCCGCCAGGGCCCGGCCCACGAGAACCTCGTTGTGCCCGGCGCCGTAGGCGTCGGCCGTGTCGAGGAAGGTCACGCCGAGGTCGAGTGCCCGGTGGATGGTCGCGACCGACTCGTCCCAGTCGGTCTGGCCGTACCACTCGCTCATGCCCATGCAGCCCAGGCCCTGGGCCGAGACGGTCAGGCCGCCCAGTGAAACGTTGCGCACGCTACTCCTGTCCTGTTCCTGATCTCGTTGCGAGAACGCAGCTCTCGTACGTCGCGATCTTGTGGTCGAGCAGTTCCAGGCACTCCTGCTGCTGGCGCAGGGCCTGGCGGACGTGCTCGCGGTGGCCCTCCAGCAGCGCCAGCCGCTCCTGCTCCCCCGCCCCCGACCGGACCAGTTCCGCGTAGCGGAGCATGTCGCGCACCGGCATCCCGGTGGCCCGGAGCCTGCTCAGCAGCAGGATCCAGTCCAGGTCGGCGTCGCTGTAGCGGCGGCGCCCGTCGGCCGTGCGGGCGACCCGGTTCAGCAGGCCGATGCGTTCATACCAACGCAGCGTGTGCTGGGAGAGCCCGCACTTCTCCGCCGTCTCCCGAGTGGTCCAGCCCGTCACGTCTCTGACCCTAAGCGTTAGAGCAGGCTCTAACGCAAACGGGCTGTCCGCCCCCCGGTCACTCCGGGCCCCTACCCCAGTCACGGTGGCCCCTCCCGCCCACGTTTCACGCCGACCGTGCGCCAGAAGGGGCAGAAAAGCCCGGAAAGGCGCACGGTCGGCGTGAAACGTCGGCGCTGTCCATGATCAATGTGACCCATGGTGCCGGTGGTGCGGGCCGGCGGAACGTGGAGCTGATCAGGGTTAGACGGGCCAGGACTCGCAGCGCCAGGCCGCGTCCCAGAACATCCACTCGTAGCGGGCCCCGGCCGCGAAGTGAGCCCGGGCCCGCTTCTCCTGCTCCGGGGGCAGGTCACGGCCGGCCTGGTCGGCCAGCTCGAGGACCTCGGCTACGTCACCGGCGTATTCCGGGCCGGCGTAGGTATCGATCCAGCGCTGGTAGACCGGGTTGGGTGAGCCCTGCTCGTGCAGGTGCCGGCCCACTTCACCGTAGATCCAGATGCACGGCAGCACGGCAGCCAGGCCTTCCGCGAACCCGCCCCGGAATACCGAGGCGAGCACGTAGCTCGCGTAGGCCTGAGTGGTCGGGCCCGGCTGGACCTGGGCCAGCGCGCCCGGGTCGCCGCCCAGGTCGGTGACCAGGGCGTGGTGCAGCGTGGCCTCGGCGGCCAGGCCGTTCGCGGCGTGCCGGGTGAGCACCCGGGCCGCGTCGGCCGTCGGTGCCTTCACCCCGACCAGGCCGACCGCCCGGACGAACTCGTGGACGTAGTGGTCGTCCTGCGAGAGGTAGTAGACGAACGCCTCCGGCGGCAGGTCCCCGGAGGTCAGGCCCTGGATGAACGGATGGTCGAGGATCGCCGCGTAGGTGCCGGTGATCTCGGTCCACAGCCGCCCGGTCCAGCCTGGCCGGACCGGGGCCGGGGCCGATGCCGCGTTCGCCGCTGCCGAAGTCATGCTGTGTCCCTCACGACGGATCCCCTCACCACGGATGATGTTTTCCTCACGACAGATCGATCCACACGGTCTTGGTCTGCAGATAGGAATCCAGGGCCTCGCGGCCGAGTTCCTTGCCGAACCCGCTCATCCGGAACCCGCCGTAGGGCACGGCGGCGTCGAACCATCCGTAGGTGTTGACCCAGACCACTCCCGCCCGGATGGCGGCGGCCACCCGGTGCCCGCGCTTGATGTCGCGGGTCCACACGCCCGACGCGAGCCCGAACGCGGTGTCGTTCGCGGCCGCGACCGCCTCCTCCTCGGTGGTGAACGAGGACACCATGGCTACCGGCCCGAAGATCTCCTCGCGCATGACCCGCATGTCCGGGGTGACCCCGGTCAGGATGGTCGGGGTCACGTAGAAGCCGCCGTCCAGGGCGGGGTCGGCCACCGGCGTGCCGCCAACCATCGCGGTGGCGCCGTCGTCCAGGCCGGAGCGGACGAGGGACAGCACCCGGTCCCGCTGCTCGGCGCTGACCAGCGGGCCCATCGTCGTCTGCGGGTCGAGGCCGTCGCCGAGCCGGACCGCTCTGACCTTGGCGGCCAGCCGGGCGAGGAACTCGTCGTGCACCGCGTCCTGCACGTAGACCCGGGCACCGGCGATGCAGCACTGCCCCTGGTTGAAGTAGACCGCGCCGAACGTGCCCTCCACGGCCGCGTCGAGGTCGGCGTCCGCGAAGACCAGGCTCGGCGACTTGCCGCCCAGCTCCAGCGAGAGCCGCTTCATGTTGCCCTTGGCCGCGTCGAGGATCTTCTGGCCGGTCCCGGTCTCGCCGGTGAACGTGACCTTGTCGACATCCGGATGGGCGGCCAGCGGGGCCCCGGCCGTCGGCCCGAACCCGGGGATCACGTTGACCACGCCGGGCGGGAACCCGACCTCATCGATGAGCTGCGCCAGCCGGAGCGCGGACAGCGGGGTCTGCTCGGCCGGCTTGAGCACCACCGTGTTCCCCGCGGCCAGCGCCGGGCCCAGCTTGTAGCCGCACATCAGCAGCGGGAAGTTCCACGGGATGATCGCCGCGACCACTCCGACCGGCTCGCGCCGGGTGTAGACGTGGAACGCGGCGCCGCTGGCCGGGGTGATGGTCTCGCCCTCGATCTTGGTGGCCCAGCCGGCATAGTAACGGAACAGCCCGGCGCACAGGGGCACGTCTACCGCGAGTGACTCGCTGGTCGGCTTGCCATTGTCGAGCGCCTCCAGCCGGGCGAATTCCGCGGCCATGACGTCGATCCGGCGGCCGAGTTCCCACAGCAGCTCGGCCCGGCGGGCCGGGGCCGCGGCCGACCACGGGCCAAGCGCTGCCCGGGCTGCCTCGACCGCGGCGTCCACGTCCGCCGGCCCGGAATCGGCGACGGTGGCGAGATGCTCCCCGCTGGCCGGGTTCTGCACCTCGAACCACTGGCCGGAGGCGGCCGGGCGCTCGGTCCCGGCGATCACCAGCCCGCGCGGGCGCTGCAGGAACTGCTCAAGGGGCTCCAGGGCGGCCACGTGCGAGCTCCCGTACGAAGAGAGGGCTCATCCAAACTCGGATGAGATCTGAGATCTGCACTGAAGCACACGAGTTCGGAAGGCGTCAAGGGCCTCGGCCTGGCTGCGGCGAGCCCGGCGGCCCCGGGCCGGCTAATGCGGTGTTGCCCTCGGTACACTTCACATTTCGCCGCCGCCCGGGCCGGTGCCAAAGGCGAAGATCTTATATCTTTACCCTCCCCGGAGCCTCTGCGCCGTTACCGGCCTGGACGCCGTGAGGGCGCCCTGGACTCCGGTCCGGCGCCCGTCGCCGGAGGCGGTGCGGAGGAGGCCAAGGGCCCAGGCTGAGCCCCTTGCCAGCGGTAGCGGCCCGAGCCTAAACTTGGCCGAGCATAAGATCTGAGATCTTATTTTCACGCCAACGAGTGGGGATGTTTGTGCCGACTCCGGAACAGCTCAGCGCCCGCGTCGCCGCGGCCGTGGACACCCACCGGCTCATCGAACTGGTCCAGCAGGTGTGCCGCATTCCGAGCGTGCTCGGCGAGGAGGGCGAGCTGGCCGGGTTCCTCCAGTCGGTGATGGCGGGGTCCGGGTTCGAGGCGGCCAGCCTCCAGCCGGTGCTGCCCGGCCGGCCCAACGCGCTGGGCGAGCTGTCTTTCGGGACCGGCCCCCGGGTCGTGCTCACCGGGCACCTGGACACCAAGCCGGTGTCGCACGGCTGGACCGCGACCACGCCCTTCTCGGGTGCGCTGATCGACGGCAGCATCTACGGCCACGGGATCATGGACATGAAGGCCGCGCTGGCCTGCGAGATCATCGCCATCGAAGCGCTGCGGGACAGCGGCCTGGACCTGGCCGGCACGGTGGCGATGGCGGCGGTGGCCGACCACATGGGCGATCAGCTCGGCTCCATCGGCTACTTCGACAGCTACCCGGCCGACATGGCGGTGCTGGGCGAGCTGTCCGACAACGAGATCTTCCTCGGCCACCGCGGCCGTTACTACTTCGACGTCACGGTCCTGGGCAAGTCGGCGCACACCTGCCACAAGCCACTGGCCGTCAACGCCAACGCGCTGGCCGCGCACGCCATCCTCGAGCTGGAGGCCTCGCAGTTCACGCCGGAGCTGGAGGGCTGGGTCCGCGACCTGTTCGGCCCCGAGACGTTCGTGGTCCCCGGCCGGGTGTACGGCGGGCTGCCGCCAGGCGGCCCGTCGATGATCCCCGACGAGTGCGTGATCCGGGTGGACTGCCGCCCGCAGCCCGGCGTCAGCGTGGCCGACGTGCGGGCCGAGGTGGACCGCTGCCTGGAGCGGGCCCGGCAGCGCGATCCGCGGCTGCGGGCCGAGGTCGTGCTGGCCGACGTCAAGGATGGCTACCTGGCCGGCCCGGACGACGAGGTCGTCCGGCACATGCGCGACGCGGTCCGCGCGGTCCGCGCCCAGGCGCCCGCGGCGGCGGCGCCTGTGGCGGGGCCCCCAGGCGGGCCGGCCGGAGGGCGGCCGAGCCGGTGCTCCAGGCGGCCGGCTGGCTGGGCGACACGGCCAGCTTCGGCGTGAAGGTGCCGACCGTCATCTTCGGGCCCGGCGGCGAGCCGGTGTACTGCCCGGACGAGCACCTGAGCGTGGCCGACATCATCGAGGCGACCCAGGTCTACGCCAGCTTCGCCGCGCTCGCGCTGGCCCGGGGCTGATCGATGCGCGTGGTGCTGGCTAAACCGGGGCTTGATGGCCATGACCGGGGCGTCAAGGTGGTGGCGATGGCGCTGCGCGACGCCGGCGCCGAGGTCATCTACCTCGGGCTGCGCCAGACCCCCGGGCAGATCGTGGCGGCGGCCCGGGCCGAGGACGCCGATGTCATCGGGATCTCGGTCCTGTCCGGCGTGCATATCCCGCTGGCCCGCCAGATCCGCGACGCGCAGCGGGCCGCGGGGGTGGACGACATCCCGCTCGTGGTCGGGGGCACGATCCCGGCCCAGGACGTCGCGGCCCTCACCGGCCTGGGGGTGCGCGCCGTCTACGGCGTGGGCACGCCGATCGGGGACGTCGTCGCAGGTGTCCTGGCGCTGAACCACGAGACCCTGAACCACGGGTCCCCCAGCCACGGGGCCCTGAATCACAGGCCTCCCAGCCACGGGACCCCGGACGGCGGCGGCCAGTGATCACCACCGATTCGGGCATCCCGGTCGACCCCTGGTACGGGCCCCCGGAGGAACCCGGCCCGCCGCTGGGACAGCCAGGCGAGCCCCCGTACATCCGCGGCCCGTACGCGTCGATGTACCGTGAGCGGCTCTGGACCATGCGCCAGTACGCGGGGTTCGGCTCCGCCGGGGACACCAACGCCCGCTTCCGCTACCTGCTCAGCCAGGGCCAGACCGCGCTCTCGGTGGCCTTCGACCTGCCGACCCAGCTGGGCTACGACTCCTCGCACGAGCTGGCCAGCAACGAGGTAGGCCGGGTGGGGGTGGCTATCGACACCGCGGACGACATGGCCGCCGTGTTCGACGGCCTGCCGCTGGAAGACCTGTCGGTCAACTTCACCATCAACGCCACCGCCCCGATCATCCTGGCTTTCTACATCGTGGCCGCGGAGCGGCGCGGGGTGGACCCGGCCCGGCTGGCGGGCACGCTGCAGAACGACATCCTCAAGGAGTTCCTGGCCCGCAAGCTGTACGTGTTCCCGCCGCAGCCCTCGCTTCAGCTGGCCGGCGACGTGGTCGAGTACTGCGCCCGGGAGCTGCCGCGCTTCAACCCGATCTCCATCACCGGCTACCACGCCCGGGAGGCGGGCTGCGACGCCGTCCAGGAGATCGGGCTGACCATGGCCGCGGCCATCGCCTACGCCGAGCACTTCACCGCCCGCGGCCTGGCGTTCGACTCGTTCGCGCCGCGGCTTTCCTTCCACTTCTCCAGCCAGCTGGACCTGTTCGAGGAGGCGGCCAAGGTGCGCGCGGCGCGCGGCCTGTGGCACGAGATCGCCACCCAGCGCTTCGGCGCGGCCAACCCGCACTCCGGCCGGCTGCGTTTCTTCTCCGGCTGCTCGGGGGCCACGCTGACCGCCCAGCAGCCGCTCAACAACGTGGTCCGCTCGACCCTGCAGTGCCTGGCCGCGGTGCTGGGCGGCGCCCAGTCCATCCACGTGATGGGTTACGACGAGGCACTGGAGATCCCCACAGAGGAGTCCGTCCGGCTGGCGCTGCGCACCCAGCAGATCATCGCCCATGAATCCGGGGTGACCAGGACCGTGGACCCGCTGGCGGGCTCATACTTCGTGGAATCACTGACCAGCGAGCTGCGTGACCGGGCCCTGGCCCTGGTGCAGGAGGTGGATGACGGCGGCGGGTACGTGCAGCTGCTCGAGCGGGGCGTGCCGCAGCGCTGGATCGCCGAGGCGGCCTACCGCAGTGAGCTGGCCACGGCGTCCGGGGAGCGGGTCAAGGTCGGCGTCAACCAGTTCACCGGCGGCGACGAGGACCGGCCGCCGCGGCTGTTCGAGGTCGACTCCGAGGCGGCCGGCCAGCAGCGGGCCCGGCTGGCCAGCCGGCTGGCCGGGCGGGAGGCCGCTCCGGCCGCTCTCGCGCTGGCTCTGGTCAAGGAGGCGGTGACCGCGGGCGCGAACACCATGCCGGCCTTCCTCGCCGCGGCCCGGGCGGGCTGTACCGTGGGCGAGATCACCGACGTGCTCCGCGCCGAGTTCGGCGAGCACCGGGAACCTCCCCCATGGTGAAGCCCGCGCAGAAACCACTGGCCGGGATCCGGGTGCTCGACCTGACCCGGTTCGTGTCCGGCGCCTACTGCACGATGGTGCTCGACGCGCTCGGGGCCGACGTGATCAAGGTGGAAGGGCTGCCGGGCGGCGACCCCTACCGGGCCCAGGGCGCGGTCCGGGTGGGCAGCCTGAGCGGCCTGTTCGCCTCGCTGAACACCGGCAAGCGGAGCATCGCCGTCAACCTGACTGCGCCGGGCGGGACCGAGCTGGTCCGCACCCTGGCCGGGGCCAGCGACGTGTTCGTGGAGAACGCGCGGCCGGGGTCGCTGGAGCGGGCCGGGCTCGGCCCGGACCGGCTGCACGCGCTCAACCCGCGGCTGGTGTACGCCTCGATCTCCGGGTTCGGCCAGTCGGGCCCGGACGCGGCCCGCGGCGGGTTCGACCTGATCCTCCAGGCGGCCAGCGGGATCATGGCGGTGACCGGCAACGAGGCGGGCGGCCCGGTCAAGGTTGGCACGCCGGTCCTGGACATCGGGTCCGGGATGAGCGCGGCGACCGCCATTATCTCCGCGCTGTTCGCCCGGACGGCCGACGGGCTCGGCCGCACGGTGAGCTCGTCGCTGCTGGAGTTCGCGCTGAGCTGCTTCACCAGCTACGCCGCGGACATCCTGGAGACCGGCACCTCGCCGGGCCTGCTCGGCAACGACTCCCCCCAGTTCGCCCCGTACGGTGTGTTCCGCTGCCGGGACGGTTCCCTCGCGCTCGCCGGGGCGGGCAGCGAACCGCTCTGGCTGAAGCTGTGCGACGTGCTGGGACGGCCGGACTGGGCCGCCGACCCGCGCTTCGCCACCAACGCGGACCGGCTGCGGCACCGCGCGGAGCTGACCGCGGAGATCGAGCAGGTCCTTACCCGGGAGAGCACCGGGCACTGGCAGCAGGCCCTGGACGGCGCCGGGATCCCCGCCTCCCCCGTCCTGCCGCCCGCCGCCGCGCTGACCTCGGCGCAGGCTGAGGCTCTCCAGATCCGCCAGGCGGCCAGTACCCCGGACGGCCACGGCTATCAAACGGTCCGTCCGCCGCTCTCGGTGGCAGCCGGCCCGGACGAGGCCGCCGGTGCCGCCCGCCCCTCCAGCGCCGGAACCCTCGGCTACTCGCGCGGCGCGCCCGCCCTCGGCCAGCACACCGCCGAGGTCCTGGGCGAGGCCGGCCTGGGCGCGGCGGAGATCGGCGACCTGATGGCCCGCGGGGTCGTGGCCGGATGAGCGTCACCCGCCCGGGTCAGCCGGGCCCGGGGCAGCCACGCACGGGCCAGCTAAGCATGGGCCAGCTAAGCATGGGGCAGCCCGGCCCGGGCCAGCTAAGCACGGGCGAGCTGGCCCGGCTGGTCCTCGACCGGACCATCGCGCTGTGCGGGATCCCGGCGCCGCCCCGGCACGAACAGCAGCGGGCCCAGGTCGTCCGCGACTGGTGGGCGGCCGACGGGCTGCCCGGCGTCGCCGTCGACGCGGCGGGCAACGTCCGGGCCCGGCTGCGGGACGGGGACCCGCGACGGCCCGCAGTGCTGCTGTGCGCCCACCTGGACACGGTGTTCGGTCCGGAGGTCACCCACGCGGTGGTCCGGCACGGCGGGCGGCTCACCGGACCGGGCGTGGGCGACAACACGGTCGCGGTCTGCGCGCTCAGCGCCCTGGACGCGCTGCTGCCCGGCCAGCTCCGGCACCCGGTGTGGATCGTGGCGACCACCGGCGAGGAGGGGCTCGGCAACCTGGCCGGCGTCCGCGCCCTGCTCGATGACCCGCCGGGCCCGGTCCGCGCGGTCATCGCGCTGGAAGGCAACTACCTGGGCCGGGTGAACGTGACCGGCGTGGGTTCCACCCGGTGGCGGGTCACGGTCACCGGCCCGGGCGGCCACGCCTGGGAGGAGGCCAGCCAGCCCAGCGCAGTGCACGAGGCGGCCCACATGATCACCGCGCTCGCCGGCCTGGCCCACCCCGGCAGCCCCAAGACCACCGTGAACGTGGGCCTGATCGAGGGCGGCGAGTCGGTGAACTCGCGCGCCCAGCGGGCCGAGTTCCTCGTCGACCTGCGCAGCGGCGACTCCGCGGCGCTGGACGCGCTGCGCGCCGCCGCCCGGGCCGTGCTGGACGGCCCGGCCGTGCCGCTCGCCGTCTCGGTGCACGCCATCGGTGAACGGCCGGCCGGCCAGCTGGACCCGGTTCACCCGCTGGCTACCCTGGCCGCACAAGTGCTGCGCGAGGCGGGGATCCCGCCCCGGCTCACCGCCGCCAGCACCGACGCCAACGCCGCCTACCCCCGCGGGATCCCGGCCCTGACCCTCGGCATCACCACCGGCGAGGGCACCCACACCGAGCAGGAGTGGATCGACGCCGATCCCGTGGCCACCGGCCTGGCCGCCCTGGCGGCCACGGTCGCCCGACTGGACGAACAGGAGTGGTGAGAACGGTGCGCACCGGAGTAACGCTGCAAGGGGTGGACCCGCCGGCCGACTTCGAGGAAATGGTCACGGAGATCGAGACCCTCGGCTACGACAACCTCTGGCTGACCGACTCCTCACTGCACTCCCGCAACTGCTGGGCCTACCTCACGCTCGCGGCCCGTCAGACGTCACGGATGACGATCGGCACCGCGGTCACCAACCCGGTGACCCGCCACCCGGCGATCACCGCGGTGGCGGCGGCCACCCTGGCCGAGATCTCCGGCGGCCGGACCATCCTGGGCATCGGCGCGGGCGACCGGCCGCTGCTGTCCCTCGGCCACACCCCGGCCCGGCTGGCCACGCTGGAGGCCTCCATCCGCGCGATCCGCGCGCTGTGGAGCGGCGCGACCGTCGAGGCCGTCGAGCCGGGCTTCGCCCTGCACGACGCGCACTACCGCTTTCCCCCGGCGATGGGCATCCCGGTATGGGTGTCCGCGACCGGCCCGCGCACGCTCGAGCTCGCCGGCCGGGTGGCCGACGGGGTGATCCTGCTGGCCGGGCTGCACCCGGACGGGATCTCGTTCGCGCTCGAGCACATCAGCCGCGGCGCCGAGGCAGCCGGCCGCAGTGAGCGGCCGCCGGTCACCGTGTTCGCCTACGGGGCCATCGACGAGGACGAGGACGCGGCCATCGCCGCGGCCCGCACCATCGCCGCCTGGTTCCCGCAGACCGCGCCGGTGCACTGCCGCCTGGCCGGCCTGTCCCAGGAGATCATCGACCAGGTCCGCGGCAGCTACGCCGGCGGCGAGTTCCAGGAGGCGGCCCGGGCCGCGGAGGCGCTGCCCGTGGAGTTCGTCAAGCGGATGGCGCTGGCCGGCGGCCGGGACGAGGCGCGCCAGCACCTGCGCGACCTGGCCGGGCTGGGCGTGGATTCCGTCACGGTATTCCCGCTCGGCGCGGACCGGATGGCCACGATACGAGCGTTTGCGGACTGTGTGGCGGCCGAGACGGCGATGGCGTGACGCCTGCGAGCGCACGGCCAGCCGGGCGGCCACGGGCAAACAGGAAAGGACCCGCATGATCGTCATCCAGGGCGGCACCGTGCTGACCGTCAACGACGCCGACACCGTGCACTTCCCGGGTCACGTAGTCATCGACGGGGACCGGATCGCCGCGGTCGGCGAGGGCTCCTATGCGGGCGAGGTTCCCGCGGGGGCCGAGGTCATCGACGCGTCCGGCATGGTCGTCATGCCCGGGATGGTGGACCTGCACTACCACACGGCGATCGGCAAGGGCTTCTGTGATCACCTGCCGCTGCTGGAGTCGCTGGAGCAGTTCTGGTATCCGTCGATCCGGGCGCTCGACCCGGAGACCGCGTACTGGGCCGCGCGCAGCAGCTACCTGGAGTCCATCAAGTGCGGCGTGACCACGGTCAACGACATGTACCGCCAGCTCGGCGGGCTGGCCCGGGCCGCCGAGGAGATCGGCATCCGGGCCGTCCTGTCTAACGACGTGGCGCTGCCCGAGCACAACCTGGACACGCTGCAGGACAACCAGGACTCCTACGATGCGGTGCACGGCCTGGGTGACGGCCGGGTCGAGGTCTATGTGGGCATCGAGTGGCTGCCGCTGGCCTCCCCCGAACTGCTCCGCGACGCCCGGGCCCTGGCCGACGACCTAGGCACCGGGATCCACGTGCACCTGAACGAGTCTCTCGGCGAGGTGGAGAACTCCCGGGCCCGCTTCGGCCGCCGGCCCACCGAGGTGGCCTACGACGCCGGGCTGCTCGGCCCGGACTGCGTGGCCGCGCACTGCGTGTGGCTCACCGACCATGAGATCGGGCTGATGCGCGAGACCGGCACGCACATCTCGCACAACCCCAGCTCCAACGCCAAGCTCGGCAACGGGATCGCCCGGGTCCCGGAGATGCTCGCGGCCGGGCTGAACGTGGGCCTCGGCCATGACGCCGCCGAGTCCAGCAACAGCTGCGACCTGTTCGACGTGATGAAGTTCGCGTCGCTGGTGCACCGGGCCTCCCGGGGCGACGCCAGCCTGCTCCAGGCGCCGTCGGTGGTGCGGATGGCCACCCGCAACGGCGCGGCCGCGCTGGGCCACGAGACCGGCCAGCTGTCCGCGGGCAAGAAGGCCGACGTGATCCTGGTGGACACCCGCAGCGCGATGTTCACCCCGATGCTGCCCGGCGACCCGGCCCAGCTGTACTCGCATCTGGTGTTCGCGGCGGACGGCAGCGCGGTGGACACCACGATCGTGGACGGGAAGGTCCTCATGCGCGGCCGGGAGCTCACCACCGTGGATGAGGCGGCCGTCCTGGCCCAGGCCAACCTGGCCCTGCAGCGCGTCGTCGCGGCTATCGACTACCAGAACTGACCCAGGAGCGCGGCTATGAGCACAATCATCATCACCGGCGGCACGGTGCTGACCATCAACGACGCCGACGAGGTGCACTTCGGCGGGCACGTGGTGCTGGACGGCGACCGGATCGCTGCGGTCGGCGAGGGTCCCTATCCCGGCACGCCCGCCGACGGCGACCAGGTCATCGACGCGTCCGGCAAGATCGTCATGCCCGGCCTGGTCGACCTGCACTACCACACGGCGATCGCCAAGGGCTTCAGCGATCACCTGCCGCTGTGGGAGTACCTGGACGCCTGCTGGTACCCGTTCATCCGCACCCTGGACGCCGACGCGGCCTACTGGTCCGCCGCCGCGAGCTACCTCGAGTCGATCAAGTGCGGGGTGACGACGGTCAACGACATGTACCGCCGGCTGCCCGACCTGGGCCGGGCCGCGCACGACATCGGCATCCGGGCCGTGCTGTCCAACGACGTGGCGCTGCCCGAGCACAACCTGGACACGCTGCAGGACAACCAGGACGCCTATAACGCCGTGCACGGCCTGGGTAATGGCCGGATCGAGGTGTACGTCGGGATCGAGTGGCTGCCGCTGGCCTCCCCCGAGCTGCTCCGCGACGCCCGGGCCCTGGCCGACGACCTGGGCACCGGCATCCATATCCACCTGAACGAGTCGCTGACCGAGGTGGAGAACGCCGTGGAGCGTTTCGGCCGCCGGCCCACCGAGGTGGCCTACGACGCCGGGCTGCTCGGCGCCGACTGCGTGGCCGCGCACTGCGTGTGGCTGTCCGACACCGAGATCGCGCTGATGCGGGAGACGCACACCCAGATCTCGCACAACCCCAGCTCGAACGCCAAGCTCGGCAACGGGATCGCCCGGCTCCCGGAGATGCTCGCGGCCGGGCTGAACGTGGGCCTCGGCCACGACGCCGCCGAGTGCAACAACAGCCGGGACGCCTTCGAGGTCATGAAGTTCGCCTCGCTGATGCACCGGGCCCAGCGGGTGGACGCCAGCCTGATGCAAGCGCCGGCCGTGGTCCGGATGGCCACCCGGAACGGGTCCGCGGCGCTGCGGCACGACACCGGCCAGCTCACCCCGGGGCACAAAGCCGACGTGATCCTGGTGGATACGGCCAACCCGATGTTCACCCCGCTGATGCCGGGCGACAAGGCGCATATCTACTCCCACCTGGTGTTCTCGGCCAACGGCAGTGCGGTGGACACCACGATCGTGGACGGCCAGATCCTCATGCGCGGACGGGAACTGCTCACCATGGACGAGCCGCAGATCCTGTCCGAGGCCAATCAGGGGTTCCTGCGCACGCTGGAGAAGATCCGGTCCTAACGGTCCGCCCGTGCTCGCTCCGCCCATGCACCTGACTCTCCTGGGGGCCCAGCTGATGCAGATCGACGCGCACACGCACATCCTGAGCCTCGCTGAGGATGCGGAGTTCACGACCGAGTACGGGCGTGAGGGTTCGCTGTGCATCTACCGGAGCCTGGGCCTGCTGCCCTCGCACCGGCCGCCCACCGAGGAGGAGTGGGAGGCCAGCGGGTACAGCCGCAAGGGCTTCCCGGTCATCGGGCCGGACGAGTCGGTCCGCGACCACCCCGGCTTCGACAAGATCGTCATCCTGGCCGTGTCGCCGCAGTTCCTGGACGGCGAGCTGATCGGCACCGTGGACACCTACGGCATCACCGGCGTGCCGGGCCCGCCGACCCCGGAGAAATGCAACGACTACATCGCCGCGATCGCCGCGGCCCGGCCGGACACGTTCATCGGCTACGCCTCGGTCAACCCGGCCTACCGCGGGCCGGCGGCGGCGGTGCGGGAGCTGGAACGCGCGGTCTTGGACCTGGGCCTGACCGGCCTCAAGCTCTACCCGATGTACCAGGACTGGTCCCCCGCCGACCCGGTGACCGCGTTCCCCGTGTTCGCCAAGGCGGAGGAACTAGGGATCCCGGTGATGGTGCACCAGGCCGGCTCGACCCGGATCGACGCCCGGATGGAGTACGCCCGCCCGGCGCTGCTGGACGCGGCCGGGCGGCACTTTCGGGACCTGCGGCTCACGATCGCGCACTGCGGGCTGCCCTGGGTGGACGAGGCCATGTTCATGCTGACCAAGCACCCGAACTTCTACGCCGAGCTCAGTTACCACATCGCCAGCGTGACCACCGAGGAGCTGCTGCGCTTCCTGGTCCACGCCGAGGCGTCGTTCGTCCCGCTGGAGAAGCTGTTCTTCGGCACCGACTACCCGGGCTTCCTGTACGACCCGGTGAAGCTGCGCGCCAAGCTGCTGGCCGTGAATTCTCACACGGAGCGGGTGGGCTGCGACCCCATCCCCCAGGCCAAGCTGGACGGCATCCTGGGCGACAACTACGCCCGCATGCTCGGCCTCCTCCCCGGCTGAGGCCGTGGCTCCGTTCCCCACTAGCCCCGTGGACCCCACCAGCCCCACCAGCCCACACGGTGAACCACCCCCGCTCGTGATCATGACTTAGGTGTCGTTGGAACGACACCTAAGTCATGATCACGAGATTCCGAGGGAGCGGGGCGGGTCAGAGGACGGGCCAGGCGGCGGTTGGGTCTATGCCGATCTCGCGCAGGACGCGGCGGTTGATCTGCTCGACCTGCTCGCGCAGCTCGCCTTCGTCCACCCGGGTCAGCTTCTTGTGGTCGAGCAGGACGTCGCCGCCGACCAGGACGGTGTCCACCGAGTGCCCGGTCACGCCGTAGACCAGGTTGGCCACCGGGTTGTGCAGCGGGCGCCAGTCGAAGTCGGCGGTATCGAACACCACGAGGTCGGCCTGCTTGCCGGGCTCCAGCGAGCCGGTCTCTTCGTGCATCCACAGCGCGGTCGCCCCGCTGATCGTGGCCATCTCCACGGCCTGCTCGGCGGTGACCGCGCGGGGGTCGCGCCGGGCGTCGCGCGGCAGCAGTGCGGCCAGCTGCATCGAGCGGCAGATGTCCTGGTGGTTGGAGACGTTCTCGGCGTCGGTGCCCAGCGCCATCGGCACCCCGGCGGCCAGCAGCTCCGGCCACTTCCCGGTCTGCGTGGTGCCCTTGGCCAGCTTCAGGGCCGAACTCGGGTTCTGCGAGATCCGCGCGCCGGAGTCGCGCACGAAGCCCACGTCCCGGTCATCCAGGCTGGTCATGTGGTTGAGCAGGGTCCGCTCGTGGAGCGCGCCGATCTCGTGCATGTGCTCGACGGGGCGGTGCCCGAACGTGGCCAGCTCCAGCTCGACCTCGCGCTCGCTGGTCAACTTGTGCAGCACGAACAGGGATTCCGCGTCGCGGGCCAGCTCGGCGGCGCCCCGGTTGAGCTCGTCGGAGCAGGTGCCCACGCCCTCGATCGTGACCGCGTCCCTGATCCGCGGATGGCCGAACTTGCGGACCTGCTCAACCCCATCGGCGAGCCGGCGCAGGGCGGCCTTGGCGTCCATCCGCAGCCAGTCGGGCAGGTCCGCGGCGCCGGCCGGGCCGGCCTGGTCCCAGGTCCATGGGCCGGTCCGGGCCCGGATCCCGGAGGAGGCCAGCGCCTCCAGCACGGCGTCCAGGTGGTTGCAGCCCGGCTCCTCGAACAGGGTGGTGCCGAAACGGATCATCTCCGCGGCGGAGTGCTGCGCGTGCACGTACATGTCCTGCTCGGTCAGGGCGGCGAAGGACGGGTAGATGAACTGGCGCAGCGCGTCGAGGGTCTGGCCGCCTTCCGGCATCGCGCCCTTGGCGCAGCACAGCAGGTGGCGGTGCCCGTTCACCAGGCCCGGGGTAATCACGCCGTCGGGTGCGTCGATAAGCCGGCGGGGCGTGTACCGGGTGAACAGGTCCGCGCGCTGGCCAACCCCGACGATGACCCCGCCGTCGATGGCCACCGCCCCGGAGCGGTACATCTCCCGCTGCGGGTTCATGGTGAGCAGCCAGCCGCCCGCGACTACCGTGTCGACCGTTACCGGCCCGGCGCCCCCGCCCGTCCCGGCGTGGTCGGGACTGTCCACGGCGTCGGCCATAATGCCTCCCAGATCAGATCTCAGATCTGAGGCTAGGATCGGTACCCCCGGCCCGTCAATGGCACCCACGTAACCATCCTGTTTCGCCCCGCCCAGCGGGCCTGTCGGGTAGGGCCGAAGCCGCACGGGCCTTGACTAGCGCAGGCAGGCGGGAGTCTGATATCTCATGTCTCGGCCGTCGGCCGGGGAGGAGCCGCCTGATGAGCACGGTCGTATGAGCACGGGCACCTCGGCCTCGGCCCGGCTGCGCGAGCGCGGCGCGGCCAGCTGGGCCGCGGCGGTCAGCCACCCGATGGTGGCCGAGATCGGCGCGGGATCGCTGCCGCACGAGACGTTCCGCTACTACTTCGAGCAGAACGTGCTGTATCTCGAGGACTACGCCCGGGCCATCGCCCTGATCATCGGCCGGGCCCCGGATCTGGCCGCCGTCACCGTGCTGACCAGGTTCCTCGGCCAGATCGTGGACACCGAGCTGCCGGCCAACTACGCATTCCTGGCCCGGCTCGGCGGGCCGCCCGCGGCTGATCCCGCCGCCGTGATGGCGCCGCCCACCTATGCGTACACCCGGCACCTGCTCGACACGGCCGGGCGGCGTGAGCTGCCGGCCGGGCTCGCCGCGGTGCTGCCGTGCCAGTGGAGCTACGGCGAGCTCGCGACCCGCCTGGCCGCGTCCATGCCCGCCGACCCCGTGTACGCCGACTGGATCGGCATGTTCGCCGGGGACGGCTACGACGAGCTGGTGCAGGCCAGCACGTCCCTGCTCGACCAGCACACCGACGTGGCCGACGAGGCCCTGATGACGTCCCTGGCCGGGGTGTTCGACCGCTCCACGCGCTACGAGCTGGCCTTCTGGGACATGGCGTTTGCCGGCCCGGGGGCCGCCCCAGCTAGCAGCGCCCCCGGACCCCCCGATCGGCCCTGCGGGCCGAGCGCGGCATAGCCGCGCGGGGTAGCGGCCCACCATGAGTCCCCCGCCCCGGCCCCGCCCGCGGCCCGTCCCCTCCGTGCTGCCGCGGCTCCTATGGGCTGATCACGAAGGATTGATCACGAACCCGCCGGGGCGGTCGCGGGGGCGAGGAGGAGCTGGGCGGCCCGGTGGCCGATCATCATCGACGTCAGGTTGGTGTTGGCCCGCGGGATGACCGGCAGGACGGAGGAGTCCGCCACGGACAGCCCGGAGACGCCGAGCACGTCCAGCCCGGGGCCGACCACCGTGCCGGGGGCGGACGGATCACCCATCCGGCAGGTCCCGCAGTGGTGGTTGTACGTCCCCGCCATCCGGCGGGAGGCCGCCACCGGGTCACCCTCGCGCCACCACGCTCCGTCCGGCAGCCGGACCAGGCCCTGCGCGGCCAGCTCGTCGATGAGCTCCGCGGTAGTGCTCACGATGCCCGCCATCCGGGCCGCGTCCTGCTCGTCCGCGAGGTGGCGGACCCGCACGTCTGCCCCGCCGTACGGGGTCAGGGTGACCTGGCCCCGGCTGAGCGGCGTCATCAGTGCCGCGGTGAACGAGACCTGGGTGGCGGGCACGGACGGGACGTAGGGCCGCGTCTGCCACGGGAAGATCTCGGCCTCCACGTGGTCCCCGGGCAGCTCATAGCGCAGCAGCGCGCCGCTCACCGGCCGGGCCTCGATCGCGGCCACGTCGGTCACGTCCACGTCGAGCAGGCACCACGGATGGTCCTGGAGGTTCGCGCCGACCCCGGCCCGGGGCGACACCAGCTCGATCCCGGCCCGCCGCAGCATCCCCTCCGGGCCGATGCCGGAGTTCATGAGCAGCAACGGGGACCCGAACGCGCCCGCGCACACCACCACGCGATCGGCGTAGAGGCGCTGCCGCCCCTCCGGGCCGAGAATCTCGGCCCCCACGCACCGGGTTCCGTTGAAGAGGAGCCTGCTCACCCGGGTGCCGGCGCGCACGTCCACGGCCGGGCGGACCAGCGGGAGCACCCCGGCGTGCGTGCCCCACCGCCCCTCGTCCCGGCGGTTGGTCGGCCATACGCCGATGCCGAGGGCCTCCGGCGCGTTGTGGTCCGCGGCGGCCGGGTAGCCGCGCTGGGCGCACAGCGCGATAAGCGCCTCGTCGAGCGGCCCGGGGGTGAGCCGGGTGACCGGGATAGGGCCATCCGCGCCGTGATAGCCCGCATCACCGAACTGCTGGTCGGACTCGATGGCCCGGAAGCCATCCAGGCACTCCCGCCAGGACCAGCCCGGCACCCCCCAGCCGTCGAAGTCCCACGGCTGCCCGCGCAGGGCGGCAGCCGAGTTGACCGTGGACCCGCCCCCGGTGACGCGGCCCTGGGGCAGGTCCAGCCCGGTGTCCGCATCGCTGTAGTGGTAGTAGCACTCGTCGGGCAGCAGGTAGTCGTAAAGCAGCCAGCGCGGCGGCGGCGTGCCCGGGTCCGGCCCGGCCTCGACTACGGTGACCGAGGCCGAGTCCTTCAGGCCGAGCGCGCAGAACAGGCCAGCCGCGCCGGCCCCGATGATGAGGACGTCCGGGTGACTGCTCACGCGCGGCCCGCGACCGATTCCGGGTCGAGGTTGGCCAGCTGGTCGGCCATCACTGAGAGGATGTGCTGGCGCATCAGGATCTCGGCCCGCTGCCCGTCCCGCTGGACGATGGCCTCGTAGATGCCCTGGTGCTCACGGACCGACGTGCCCATCCGGCCGGGGATGGCCATGGTCAGGCGGCCGATCCGGATCACGTGATCGCGGATGTTGTTCAGCATCGCGGTGATCCGGCTGTTCTTCGCCTGGGCGTAGAGCACCACGTCGAACTCGTCCAGCAGCGCCGCGAGCCGGTCGGAGTCCCCGGCCTCGAACGCCGCCGTGCTGTCCCGGACGATGCGGGACAGCGCGGCCAGGTCCTCGGTGGCGATGTTCACCGCGGCCTCGCGCGCGCACAGCCCCTCGAGCAGCTCCCGCACCTCGTAGATCTCGCGGAGGTCCTGGCGGCTGTACCCGGCGACGACCGCGCTCCGGTACGGCGCGATCTCCACGAAGCCGTCCTTTTCCAGCCGCACGAACGCCTCGCGGAGCGGGGTCTTACTCACCCCGAACCGGGCGGCCAGCTCAGCCTCGCGGAGCAGGTACCCCGGCGGCAACTTGGCCGACACGATCTCCTGCCGGAGCTTCAGGTAGACCGAGTCCTTCAGCTGGCGATGCTCGACGCCGTCGACGGGCGCGCTCGTCATAACCGCCTCCACGGCGGACGCCGCCGCCCGGTGGGGTTGCCACCGGGCGGCCAGCTCCGCACTACGAACGATCTGAGATCTCAGATTCTATCTAATTCTTACGGTCCGACCCAGGCCTCCCGGGTCAGCTCTTCGGCAGCAGGGACGTGTTCACCACCGACGACGCCTGGACCGGCTTGGCGATCAGCCCGTCGCTGTGCATCCAGTTGGCGAAGCTCTGCCACTGGCTCACGCTCATCGCCCCGAACCCGGCCGGGTTGTGCAGCAGGGGCGCGGTCGCGTAGACCATCTTCTTCAGCAGGGGCGCGCTGTAGCCCTTGGCCACCGGGGTTAGCGCGGCCAGCGCGGCGGCCGGGCTGGCCTGCGCGGCCGAAGCGCCCAGGGCCAGGCCGGCCAGGAACTCGCGCACCATCGTGCGGTAGGCGGGGTCACTGGCCAGCCTGGACTTGTTGGCCACGATGACCAGCTCGTCGTAGTTGGGCACGCCCTGCGTGCTGACGGGGTAGACCTTGGGGTTCAGCCCCAGCGAGGCGAGCTGGATGCCCTCGACGTTGCGGTATCCGCTGATGATCGCGGAGACCTTGTTGGACTCCATGGCCGGGACCAGGCCCTCGCTGACCGTGACCAGCTTGATCTGGCTCAGCGACAGGTGGTACTTCTTCAGCACCGCCTTGAGCATCTGCGCCGAGGTCGGGTCCCCGTCGGTGCCGACCGTCTTGCCGGCCAGCCCGGCCGGGCTGCTGACCCCGCTCTTGCCCGAGATGATCAGCGAGTTCAGCGAGGTCGGGATCATCGCGGCGACCGCGGTGACGTTCAGCTTGTTCAGGCCCGCGACGATCGTCTGCGGCTCGTAGGAGATGGCCAGCGGCACCTGCCCCAGGCTGACCAGCTTCAGCGCGTCCGTGCTGTTGGACGGCGCCTGGAACGTCACGTTGAGGTGCTGCTTGGCGAAGTCGCCGTCCTTCTGGGCCAGGTACAGCGCGATGTGATCGGGGTTCGGGAACCAGTCCAGCAGCACGGTGGTGCTGGCCATGGCCTTACCGCCGCCGCTGGAGGTTGAGCCGGACGGCGACGAGGAGCCGCACGCCACGGCGGCCGACATTACGGCCGCGGCCCCGATGATCAGCGCACCGCGCCTGCGGCCCCTCCGCACTGCGGTCATGGAAGTCACCGTTTCCCTTCTCGTGCCCATGGGCAGATGATCCGCTCGAGTACCGAGACGGCGATGAACAGCAGGATGGCCTCAAAAGTGAGGATGAAGATGGCGGCGAAGACGAGCGCGGTCTGCAGCTGCGGGATGGCCTGGATCATCACGTAGCCCAGCCCGTTCTGCGAGCCCGCGTACTCGCCGAACACCGCCCCGATCGGGGCGTAGGTGGCGGCAATGCGCAACCCGGAGAACATCGACGGCAGCGCGGCCGGCGCCTCTACGCGGCGCAGCGTGGCCCAGCGGTTGCCGTCCAGGGTGCGCATGACCCGGAGCAGCTCGGGGTCCACCGAGGCCAGGCCGTCGATGGTGTTCACCACGATGGGGAAGAAGCAGATCAGCGTGACCACGATCAGCTTCGGGGTGATGGTGTAGCCGAAGATGATGGCCATCACGGGCGCGATCACCACGATCGGGACGGCCTGGGAGCCGATCAGCAGCGGGTAGACGGCGTTGCGGACCACGCGCGAGCTGTGCAGCGCGAACGCGATGACCAGCGCGATCACGATCGACAGCAGGAAGCCCAGGACGACTTCCTCGGTCGTCACCCAGGTCGCCGTGGCCAGCGTGCCGGACCAGTCGGAGATCCCGGTCGACCAGATGCTGTCCAGGGAGGGCAGGACGTAGTCGGGGACGCCGAACCAGTGGCTGACCGCCTCCCAGACCAGGGCGATCACGACCAGGATGCCGGCCGCGGGCAGCGCCCGGCGGATGCCCGCAGACGTCCGCCCTGACCTGGCCGGGGCCGCGACGGCCGATTCTTCCGGCCGCGTGACCGTGGTGCTCATGTGACCGCCTCCAGCAGGGAGAGGATCTCGTCGCGCAGCTCGGTGAACTCCGGGTGGCGGATCAGCTCACGGCGGCTGCCGGCATGGGGCAGGTGCACGTCGAACTGGGCGACGATCCGGCCTGGCCGGGCGGACATGACCACGACCCGCTCGCCGATCAGCAGGGCTTCCTCCACGTCGTGGGTGACCAGTACCGTCGTCCTCGGCTCGGCATCCAGCGCGGTGCGCAGCCATCCCTGCAGGTCGGCACGGGTAATCGAGTCCAGGGCGCCAAACGGCTCGTCGAGGAGCAGGACCTCCTTGCCTGCCACCAGCGTGCGCAGGAAAGACACCCGCTGCCGCATGCCGCCGGACAGCTGGTGCGGGAGCTGCTCCTCGAACCCGGCCAGCCCGAACCGCTCGACCAGGTGCCCGACCCGCTGGCGGGCGGTGCGCCGGCGGACACCCTGATTCTCCAGGGCCAGCGCGGCGTTGCCGAGCACATCGCGCCAGGGCAGCAGCAGGTCACGCTGGGGCATCCAGGCACAGCGGCGCAGCCGTTCGGCCGAGGTGGTGGCGCCGAGCACGTCGATCGTGCCCTCGTTGGGCTCGTCCAGGCCGCAGATCAGCGCGAGCAGGGTCGATTTCCCGCAGCCGCTCGGCCCGACGATGGACATGCGGCTGTGCAATGGGACCTCCAGGTCCACCCCGGACACCGCGACCACCTGCCCGAAGACCCGGGCCACGCCAGACAGCCGCAGGCCGGTCCCGCTGTGCAGGGGAGCGGCCGGGCCGGTTCCTGCGCTGCCGGTCTCCCCGGCGCCTGCCGCTTCGGGGCCACCGCCAAACCCGGGCACGCCCGGGACGGAGGCGCCCGCCTTCGCGTCCTCGTCCAGAGGAACACCCTTGGCTGCGGGCGTACCACTCGTTCCGGCCATCGACTCCCCGATCGGCAGGGAAATAGGATCTCAGATCTCGATTTGAACAGCTAACCACTCCTGGCCCGGTCACGCGAGGTTCCGACATGGAACCGTTACGTCCGCAATGTGCTGTTAACGGGTCCGCCCCCGCCCGGCGGTGACAAGTACGCTTGACATAGGCGGCCGGGCAGGCGATCCTGATGATGTGACAAGCATACTTTACATCAGCCCACAACGCCGGGGCCGGCAGTGGCCGGCCCGCGGCCACCGGGTCCCGGTGCGGGGGAACCAGCGGTGAGGAACGACGTCCGGGAACGCCGCACCGCCAAGGGACTCGCCCAGGCCGAGCTGGCCCGCGAGCTGGCCGTCTCACGGCAGACGATCAACTCTATCGAGACTGGGCGCTACACCCCGTCTCTCCCCCTGGCCATCGCCATTGCCCGGTTCTTCGGGACCGCCGTCGAGGAGATCTTCCATGCAGACCACAACTAAGACCAGCCGCATGTACTGGGTTACGCCGGCCACCGGGGTGGCCATCGGGCTCGTCTACCTCATCGCGTTCTCCATCGGCGGGCAGCCGGGCAACGGGCTGATCGGCCTGGGCATCATGGTCGCCTTCAGCGTGGCGATCGCGCTCCTCGGCCGGCGCAGCGAGACGGTCCGGGGCATCCTCGACCACCGCGACGAGCGGCTGGCCGGCATCGACCTGCGGGCCACGGCCGTGACCGCGGTGGTCATGATCCTGGCCGTGCTGGCCGGCTTCGTGATCGAGGTCGCGCGGGGCCAGGACGGCATGTCCTTCGCGATCATCGGCGCGGTCGGCGGACTCGCCTACCTGGGCGCGGTCGGCTACTTCCGGGTCCGCGGCTGACCGTCCCGGGGTGGCGGGCCGCGGGCCGCTCAGCGGCGGCGCAGCCGCTTGTCCCCCAGCGCGGGGTGCGCGGCCAGGTAGTTGTCGGCTGGGTTGATCTCGGTGCCCGGCGGCACGATCTCGTCGATCCGGTCCAGCACGCCCCCGCTCAGCTCGACGTCGGCACCGGCCAGCAGATCATCCAGCTGGTCCGGGGTCCGGGGGCCGATCAGGACCGAGGTGACCACCGGATGGGACCGGGCGAACGCCGTGGCCAGGTGGGTGAGCGGCAGGTCCGCGTCGGCGGCCAGCTTGGTCAGCTGCCGGACGGCTTCCTGCCGGACCTGATTGGCCGGGATGGCCAGGTCGAAGGCCTGCGGCGCCGTAGCCACCCGGTGGCCCTGGGTCGGGTCGGACCGCCCGGACAGCCAGCCGCTGCTGAGCGGGCCGTAGGTCAGCACGCCCATGCCGTAGCGCTGCGCGGTGGGCAGCACGTGGCCCTCGATGATCCTGGTCAGGATGGAGTAGCGCGGCTGCTCGGTTCGGAAGCGATGGTGCCCGCCCTGGTCCGCGGCCCACTGAGCCTCGACGATCAGCTCGGCCGGGAACGTCGAGGAGCCGATGAAGCGCACCTTGCCCTGGCGGACGAGGTCGGAGAGGGCGGCCAGGGTCTCGTCGATGTCGGTCGCGTAGTCCGGCCGGTGCATCTGGTAAAGGTCGATGTAGTCGGTGCCGAGCCGCCGGAGGCTGCCTTCCACGGCGCGCTTGATCCAGCGGGGCGAGCCCCCGCCCTGGTTGCCGTCCGCACCCATGGGCATCGCGAACTTCGTCGCGAGCACGACGCTGTCACGCCGGCCCGTGAGGGCCCGGCCGACGATCTCCTCCGACTCGCCCCGTGAGTAGACGTCCGCCGTGTTGACGAAGTTGATGCCGGCATCCAGCGCCGCGTGGATCATGCGAACCGACTCGTCATGGTCGGTATTGCCCATAGCCCCGAACATCATCGCGCCGAGCGCGAACTCGCTGACCGACATGCCCGTACCGCCGAGAATCCTGCGCTTCATGGCTCCCTGTTCCCCTGAATCTGCGACCACCGTTCCCGACCCAGTTAACCGCCCTGCGGACCGGTGCCGCTGGCCGGGCAGCCCACCTCAACCCGGGGTCCGGGCGCCAGCTGGGCCAGCGACCCCGGCCATGCCTGCCACCTCGTCCACAGGATGCGCGGGCGGGGTGGAGTGCGGCCCCCGCCGCTCCCTGCCTTCTGCATTGGCCCCACGCAGCAGTGAGCCGCTACCGCCTGCTGACGCGCGACACCACCCGATTCCGTGGGTATTTCCGTCGGCCGAACTGATTCCCCGGCTTAGCGGCTGCCGCGCGGCTCACCTGTGGGCCCCCGCCTGAGGCAGACGTAGGCTGCGCTCAGGAGGAGATGGCTATGGGCTTCGAGCACATCCTGGTGGACCGGTCCGGGGACTTCGCCACCATCACCATGAACCGGCCACAGCGGCGCAACGCGCTGTCTCTGGCGCACATGCGCGAGCTGATCGCCGCGTTCCGCGACATCGGGGACAGCGGCGCCGTCGGCATAGTCCTGGCCGGCAACGGCCCGGTGTTCAGTGCCGGGCACGACCTGGCCGAGGTGGCCGAGGCCGACCTGCCGGCGATGCGCTCACTGCTGGGCACCTGCACCGAGCTCATGACGGTGATGCAGCAGGTGCCGCAGCCGGTCGTGGCGCGGGTCCACGGGCTGGCCACGGCGGCCGGATGCCAGCTCGTCGCCAGCGCCGACCTCGCCGTGGCCAGTGAGGACGCCGGCTTCGCCACCCCCGGCGGCAGGGGCGGCTGGTTCTGCCACACCCCCATGGTGGCCGTGGCCCGGAACGTCGGCCGGAAGCGGGCCATGGAGCTGGCCATGTCCGGCGACGTGATCGATGCGCGGACCGCGCTCGACTGGGGCCTGGTCAACCAGGTCGTGCCGGCCGGGCGGCTCGACTCCGCGGTCCAGGATCTGCTCGAGCGCGTCACCCGGGGCTCGGCGGAGAGCAAGGGCATCGGCAAGCAGGCGCTGTACGCGCAGATCGACCTGGACCAGCCGAAGGCCTACGCCTACGCGGTCGAGGTGATGGCCGCGACCAGCCAGCTGCCGGACGCGCGCGAGTGGACGCACGCGTTCCTGGAGAAGCGCAAGCCGCGCTGGCGCCGCGGCCGGTGAGGAGCGCCGCCGCCCGTTACCTGGCGCTGTCTAGCGCCTGGAGCAGCGCCTTCATCCACGGTCCGAGATCATCCGGGGTGCGGGCGGAGATGAGGTTACCGTCCACCACGGTGGCCTCGTCCACCCAGTCGGTCCCCGCGTTGACCATGTCGTCGCGGATCGCGGCCACGCTCGTCGCCCGGCGGCCCTTGAGGATCTTCGCGGAGATCGGCACCCAGCCGGCGTGGCAGATGAACGCGACCGGCTTGCCCGCCTCGTCGAAATCGCGCACCAGGCCCAGCACGGCCGCGGAACGGCGCAGCTTGTCCGGCGCGTAGCCGCCCGGGATGACCAGCCCATCGAACTCCCGGGCGGTGACCTGGTCCACGACCGTGTCCATGAACACCGGGCCGTGACCCTTCTTGCCCATGACCGGGTGGTCATCGAGGCCGGCCACGGTCACCGCGACCTCCTCCTCACGCAGCCGGTACAGCGGGTAGAGCAGCTCCATGTCCTCGAACAGGTCCGCCGCGAGGAGAAGGACTTTTCGTCCGGCCAGCGCCATGGAACCGACCCTACGCCGGCGGGGGGCGGCACGCACGGACAGGCGGGGGCCGGCACGCACGGACAGGCGGGGGGGCGGCACGCACGGGCAGGGCGGGGCCATCCGCTACGACGCGCTGACGAATCGCAGTTACACGGCTACACCGTGCTGTCGCTGGTACGTTCCAGCGCAGAGTGGCGGTGCCTGTGATGCCAGAGGGGGACATGGTGCAGGCAGTCAGATCTTCACGTGCGGTACGGCTTTCCTTCCTGACCCTCAGCGGGGCGGCACTGGCCGCCGCCAGCCTGCTGGCCGGCGGGAGCCCTGGCCCGGCGCCCAGCGTCGCCGCCGCCACCCTCACGGCCGGAACCAGCCACCAGGCCGGGTGGCCGGCGGCCGGCGGCACCAGGCATCAGGCAGGCACGCTGCCGGCGCCGACCGCGCTCCCGGTGAAGGATGTGGCCAGTACCAGCCGCCTGGCCAGCCCGTTGCATGGGGTCGCGCGCTACCTGCGCACCCGGAAGGGCGTCGCGCAGGTAGCGCTGTTCAACAAGCTCACCGGCCGGACCTACCTCCTGTCGGGCGGGCGCGACACCCAGTACACGGCCAGCATCGTGAAGGCCGACATCATGGCCCTGTGGCTGTGGCGCTACCAGTCCCGGACCGGCACCGTCCCGGACAACATGCCCTACTCGATCAGGTACCTGCTGCAGAACATGATCACCATGAGCGACAACGTGGCCGCGACCTCGCTGTTCTACTTCTCCGGCGGCTGCACCACGCTCACCCTGTTCAACACGCTGATCCCGACCCGTCACACGAAGGTCGGCTGCGAGACACCCACGTACTACGGGTGGGGCAACACCACGACTACGGCCGCCGACCAGGTCGCGATCGTCCGTAAGCTCGCCTACCCCAACCGCACCCTGGCGCACGACGCGAGGGCGTACGGCCTGCACCTGATGGAGAGCGTGGAGCCCACGCAGCGCTGGGGCATCACCTGCGGCCCGTGGGGAACCACGTGCACCGCCCCGGACTACGCCACTCCTGATCCGGCCGTGACCGTGGCCCTCAAGAACGGCTGGAAGTTCGTTCCCACCTGCGGCAAGCAGGATGACTCGTGCCCGTGGCAGGTCAACAGCATCGGCTGGGTCCGGGGCAAGGGCCGCGACTACGTCCTGGCCGTGCTGACCACCGATGACCCCGCCGGACCCGGTACCGCCGGATTCGACTACGGGATCAGCACCATCCAGGGCGTGTCCCAGCGGATCTGGGCCAACCTGGCCCTCCGGCCCCGCCCGCTGATCCCTCGCCCGGCGCACGGACCAGCCGCCCGGGCTACGGTGAGCCGCCTCAGGCCACGGTGAGCCGCCTCAGGCCACGGTGAGCAGAGTCTTGCCCAACGCCGACCGGTCCTCCAGGGCGGTGTGCGCCGCCGCGGCCTGATGGAGCGGGAAGGTCTGCCCGATAAGCGGCCTGATCCGGTCCGCGGCCAGCTCGGCCAGGGCCTGGCCGGCCAGCTTCCCGTGCTCGCCCGGGCCGAACTGGACCTGCTCGATACCCCGCACGGTGACCCCGCGGCGGGCCGCCTCGTCTGCGTTGATCGGAGCGAAGCCGCCGGACGCGGCCCCGTGCGCGGAGAACCGGCCCCCGCCGGCGATGACGCTGAACGCGGCGGCCCCGAGCGGGCCACCGGCTCCGTCGAAGACCACGTCGGGCCCGGGACCCCCCGTTGCCCGGACCACCTGGTCCAGCCAGTCCGGCTCGCCGTAGTCCACCACGGCGGCGCCCAGCTCGGCCAGCAGGTCCAGCTTGGCCTTGCCCCGCGCCGCCGCGATGACCCGCGCACCACGGGCCGCGGCCAGCTGCCCGAGCAGAATCCCCAGGCCACCCGCGGCCCCCAGGATCAGTACCCACTCGCCGGGCCGGATGCCGGTGCTGGCCGCGAGCCCGAGCGCGGTGGTCCCGTCGTGCAGAACCGCGGCCGCCTCCGCCAGTGCCGCGCCGGCCGGCACCGGAACGAGCTGGCCGGCCGGGACCGCGACCTGCTCCGCGTAGCCGCCCGAACCGCCGCCGGCCCCGGTACGCCCGATCACGGCTCGCCCGACCCAGCCCGGGTCGGCACCCTCCCCTATGGCGCTGACCTGGCCGGCCACCCCGTTGCCAGGCACGTAGGGCGGGGTGACCGGGAACCAGGCGGCCGCCCGCCCGGACCGGATGACCGCGTCGAGGAACAGGACGTCCGCCACCGAGACATCGATGACCACCTCACCAGGACCCGGCACCGGGTCGGGCATGGAGATAGCGGCGAGCACCTCGGGACCGCCGAACCGGGTCACCTGCACAACTTGTCCCATGCCTGAAGGCTAGAAGTTCACGTGCGGTTGAGGTCAAGGCCTCATCCGTGCGTGATGACGCGCCGCTGCCCCCGGCGGGCGGCCGGCCAGAACGGCGCCGCCCGCACGTTCACGACACGGGCCCCGCTGAACGGGCCGCCTTCGTCTGCCTCATCCGCACTGCGACTTGGGCGGCAGCCCGGCGCTCAGGTACCGTCGGTGAAGACCCCTGGGGGAGGACGGCGTTGTGCCTGGGTGTGGTACATGAGCGCACACGACGTCCTGACGCTGGCCGTCACAGTCATATGCTTTGCGATCTTCGGCATCCTGATGGTGATGGTGTGCTATGGAGTGTGGTCTCTCACTAAGGCGACCCCGGTGACGGCGAGCGAAGCCCCGGAGCCAGTGCGCACCCTGCCACCTCGCCGGCCAGCCCGGCGCACGAAGGACCGCGGCGAGATCGAACTGCTGCCGGCGGACGCTACTGTCACCTTCGCGGCCGAGCGGAGTGCGGCCGACATCGACGACGTCTTCGAGGCCCTCGACAGGGACCTGATCGGGCTGGTGCCGGTGAAGCGGAAAGTACAGGAGATCGCGGCGCTTCTGCTGGTCGACCGGGCCCGGAACAAGTTCGGCCTGTCCGCGCCCCGGCCCAACCTGCACATGTGCTTCACCGGGCCGCCCGGAACGGGGAAGACCACCGTTGCCTTGCGGATGGCGGAGCTTCTGCACCGGCTCGGCTACCTGGAAAAGGGCCATCTGGTCCACGCCATGCGGGACGACCTGGTCGCCGAGTACATCGGGCAGACCGCACCGAAGACCAAGCGGGTCCTGGACCGCGCGATGGGCGGGGTGCTGTTCATCGACGAGGCGTACTACCTCTACCGGGCGGCGGATTCGAAGGACTACGGCCAGGAAGTGGTCGACATCCTGCTCCAGGTCATGGAGAACGAGCGCGACAAGCTCGTCGTCATCCTGGCCGGCTACAAGGACCGGATGGACGAGTTCTTCGGGTCCAATCCCGGGATGAGCTCACGGATCGCTCATCATCTCGACTTTGCCGCCTACGAACTCGACGAACTCGTGCACATCGGCCGGCGGATGATGGAGCAGTCGAACTACTACCTCTCGGCGGAAGCCGAGGCGGTCTTCAGCGAGTACCTCACGCACCGGATGGGCCAGCCCCGCTTCGCCAACGCCCGCAGCGTCCGCAACGAGCTGGACCAGGCCCGCCTCCGCCATGCGCACCGGCTCGCGACCGAGCTGGACCGCAGCTGGAACCGGGACGATCTGATGCGCATCGAGCCCGAGGATGTCGTCATCCGTGTGTGATGGCGGGGCCGGCGCCCCCGCGGGCGGCCGGGCCACCGCGTCCACCGGACCGGCCGAGGGCCATGCGCAGCCCCACGCCGACCAGCATCCAGCCCAGGTCATGACGCAGGGACGGCCGTAGCCGCGGCTGGCGCCGCACGTGCTCCCGCCGGGGGCGGGCGAGTTCGCGGTGCAGGTTTTCGTTGCGGGCCTTGATCTGCTGTTCCATCAGGTACGGATGCATGGCTAAGTCACCTCGCGTGGGAAGGGCTCGGGTCCGCCTCCGGGGAGGCGGGCACTGGTTAAGACGGTCCGGCGCCCGCCGGATCATCGCCGGCCGCCTCATCGGGCGGGACGTCACCGGGCGGGGGCAGGCTGATCGGGTAGGCCAGCATGAGGATCTCCACCGGCACCGCGTCCGGCGGCCGGCGGGCGGGATCGGTGAGCCGCTCGCGGAACCGGGGCAGCACCAGGGTCAGCAGTTCCTGATTGAGCTCTTCCAGTTCCCCCGCGGTGAGGTAGATGATGCTCTCGCTGCTGCCCGCCGCGTCCCGCCATTCCCGCGGGAAGTTCTGGTTCGTCCCCAGCCAGGCCTGGTACCGCGCGAACTGGCGCTCGCGGAGCATCCGGACCAGTGCGCCGGCGGCCATCTCGGTTTCCGGGTCATCGTGCGCCGTGCCGAACTGCATCCCGATCGAGGTCAGCTGCCACGGCCGGGACCGGCCTTTGCCCCCGCCCGCCTCCTCCACGAAGCCGTACTTCGCCAGCTGGCGCAGATGGAACGAGCAGGTGGTAGGCGACTCGCCGATCCGCTCGCCGACTTCGGTGGCCGTCATCGCGCCGTTCAGCAGGAGCGCCTCGATGAGCGCGATCCGGACCGGGTGGGTCAGGGCCCGCAGCGTCCGCGAGTCGGTGAGCTTGCGGACGTCATCCAGGGACTTACGGACGTCATCCAGGGACTTGCGGACGTCATCCAGGGGGTTGGGACGGTGTTCCGGGCCGTCGTTACCGTCATCGTCGAGAGGCATATCTCAATAATCATCTCTCGAGAGAGGACTGTCAAGAGATTTCTCTCGAGGAGCGCCATCCTCCTGGTTCGCCCGCGGTGGGCGTTCCTGGCAGGCTGGAACGATGACCTGGACCGTACCGACGCCCCGCCCGGTTGATGGGCCGATGACCGGTGATGACCGGCCGATCCTCGAGGGCTACCTGAGCTGGCAGCGGGTCACGCTGCTGAACATCTGCGCGGGGCTGACCGGAGAGCAGCTGGCGCGCCTGCCCATCCCCTCCTCGAACCTTTCGCTGCTGGGGCTGCTCCGGCACCTGGCCAAGGTCGAGCGGACCTGGTTCCGCCAGCGCGCGGCCGGCCAGCCGGTCCCGTCCATGTACGACCCGGCCCGGGGCAAGGACGCCGATTTCAACGATGCCGCGGCCGCGGAGGCCGAGGCCGACATCGCGCGGCTTCAGGAGGAATGGCGCCAGGCCGACGAGGCGGTGGCCGGCCTTGATTTCGGGGACACACTGGACGCGGGCGGCGACACGTTCTCGGTCCGGATGACGTACGTGCACATGATCGGCGAGTACGCGCGGCACAACGGGCACGCCGACCTGCTCCGGGAGGCTCTCGACGGCGTGACCGGGCGCTGACCCCGCGCGCCCGGCGGTGCCGCCGCGCCGTTCAGCCGGCCTGTTCAGCCGCGGCGGGAGCCGCTCGTGACCCGGGCCAGCGAGAGCACGAGATGGCGGACGAAGGAGCCCGGCTCGGGCCACGGGTAACCGGGCAGCGCTGTGCGCAGGGTGACGGCGCCGTGCAGGGCCACCCACACGGCGGTCGCGTCGGCCACGACGTCCGTGCTGTCCGACACCCCGCCCTCGACGCAGGCTTCGATCGCCTGGACGAGTAGCGCGAACGCCTCCGCACCGAACTCCAGCACCGGGCGGCCGTCCGGCCCGAGCGGAATCGGGGCACAGTACTCCTCCGGCGGCTGGAGACGGCCGGAGAACAGGACGCCGTAGCGGGCGGGATGGGCGAGTCCGTAGCTGACGTACGCCTCGCAGCCCGCAGCCAGGCGCTCGGCGGGGTCCGGCCGGCTGACGCCGAGCCCTGCGTGACCGCACCGGCCAGCTCATCGAAAACGCGCATCGTCACGGCCATCACGATCGCGTCGCGGTCCGCGAAGTGCGCGTAGATCGACGGGGCGGCGATGCCGACCTCCCGGGCGACCGCGCGCAGCGTGACCGCCTCGTCCGAGCCGGTCCGCTCGATCAGCGAGAGCGCCCCGGTCACGATGTCCTCGGTCAGCCTGGCTCCCTGCCCGCGGGCGTTGCGCTGCCGTCGCCGGGCCGGAGCGGGTTTCGCCGCCGGGACTGCGGTTGCCTGCGGGGCCGGGGCGCCGGGCGCCCGCGGAACCAGGCCTGATGCGGTGTTCACGGTTCCTACTTTACAACTGTTAACTCATCTGTCTATGCTTACGGTTGTAAGTGAACGAATGTAAGCCAACGACTGTAAGTAGCGATAGGGAGAGCCTGATGCCCAGTGCGAACCGGTGGCCCCAGGGGCACCCGAGAAGGCGGCAGATCCTGCTGGTGCTCTGCCTGAGCCTGCTGGTAGTGGTCATCGACAACACCATCCTCAACACCGCTCTCCCCACGCTGGCCCGGGTGCTGCACGCGGGTACGAGCTCACTGCAGTGGATCGCGGACGCGTACACGCTGTGCTTCGCGGCGCTGCTGGTGCCGGCCGGGGCGCTGGGCGACCGCTACGGGCGGCGTGCCTCGCTGGTCGGCGGGCTGGCCGTGTTCGCACTCGGCAGCGCGGCCGCGGCGTTCGCCTCCGGGGGCGGCACGCTGATCGCGGCGCGGGTGGTGATGGGCCTGGGGGCAGCGTTCGTGATGCCGGCCACGCTGTCCATCCTGAATTCCGTGTTCCCGCCCCGGGAGCGCCCGCAGGCCATCGCGGCCTGGTCGGCCGTGGCCGGGGTGGGCATCGTGATCGGCCCCACCCTGGGCGGACTGCTGCTGTCGCACTTCTGGTGGGGCAGCGTGTTCCTTATCAACGTCCCGCTCGTGGCGCTGGCGCTGGCCGGGGTGCTGCTGACCGTCCCGGAGACCGCCGAGCCGGGCCACCACCGCCTCGACTTCGCTGGCACCCTGATGATCGCGGGCGCGCTGTTCCTCCTGGTGGACGCCATTATCGAGGCCCCCACCCGCGGCTGGACCGGGGCGTTCACGCTGGCCGAGGCGGCCGCGGGGCTGGCCGGGCTGGGCCTGTTCACCTGGTGGGAGCTGCGCATCCCGAACCCGCTCATCGACCTGCGGGTGTTCGCGGTCCGCGCCTTCTCCGCCGCGGCCGCCTCGGTGACCGTCATCTTCTTCACCCTGTTCGGCAGCCTGTTCGTGCTCACCCAGTACCTGCAGCTGGTGCACGGCTACAGCCCGCTGTCCGCCGGGGTCCGCGCGCTGCCGTTCGCGATCGCCATGGCCGCGGTGTCGCCGGTGTCCACCGTGCTGGCCGCGCGACTCGGCAGCCGGGTGATCATCCCGGCCGGCATCGCGCTCATGGGCGCGGGCCTGCTCGACCTGTCCACGGCCGGCGTGCATACCAGCTACCCGCCGCTGGCCGTGGCCGTGGCCGTGATGGGCGCGGGCATGGGGCTGGTCATGGCGCCCGCCAGCACCACCATCATGAGCACGGTTCCGGCGCACCAGGCCGGTGCGGGCAGCGCGGTCAATGACACCATCCGCGAAGTGGGGGGCGCCCTGGGCATCGCGATCGTCGGCAGCCTGGCCGAGAACGTGTACCGGACCAAGCTCGCCAGCGCGCTGGCCACGGCGCACCTGCCGCAGCCGGTGAGCCACCTGGCCACGAGCTCGGTCGCCGCGGCGGACATCGTCGGCCGCCACCTGGGTGGCGCAGCCGGCAGCCAGCTGACGGCCGCCGCGCACACCGCGTTCACCACGGCCATGGCCACCGGCATGCGGATATCCGCGGTGGTGGCCCTGGCCGCCGCCGTCGGCGCGGCGTTCGCGCTGCCCGCGCGCTCGCCGCGCAGCACCGTGGCTCTCCCCCAGCCGGACAGCGGGGCAGCCAGCCCGGACGGTGCGCCTGGCCGGGACGCCAGCCGCCGCGATCCGGTAGCCGGGGGCATTCCGCTCCGCTGCGGGTTCCGTGATCATGGGGTTGGTGCCGCCCGTGCGGCACCAACCCCATGATCATGTGTGGGGTCTGGGGTGAGAGCGGCCGCGGGGCGGGCAGGGGATGGGCGGACGGTCCGCGGGGTGATCGAACCCCACTAGGAGACGATCATGGCTGAGGTCAGGTACGAGGACGCGACCCGCGTCTACCCGGGATCCGAGCAGCCCGCCGTGGACGCGCTGACCCTGGCCATCCGCGACGGCGAGTTCGTGGTCATGACCGGCCCGCCGGGCTGCGGCGCCACCACGGCCCTGCGGATGCTGGCCGGCCTGGAGGAGGTCGATGCGGGCACGATCCTCATCGGCGGCCAGGACATGGCGGGCGTGCCGTCCCGGGACCGTGACGTCGCGATCGTATTCCAGAACTACGCGCTCTACCCGAGCAAGACCGTAGGCGAGAACATGGGCTTCGCGCTGCGGATGCGGGGCATCGGCGAGGAGGAGGCCGCCCGCCGGGTCCGCGAGGCCGCCCGCCTCCTCGACCTTGAGCCGCTGCTGGACCGCACGCCACGGAACCTGTCCGGAGTCCAGCGCCAGCGGGTGGCCCTGGGCCGGGCCATCGTCCGCGAGCCCAGGGTCTTCTGCATGGACGAGCCGCTGTCCAATCTGGACGCCGGCCTGCGCGCGCAGACCCAGGCCCAGATCATCGAGCTCCAGCACCGGCTGCGGGTGACCACTGTGTACGTCACCCACGACCAGGCGGAGGCCCTGGCCATGGGCGAGCGGGTGGCCGTGCTGCGCGACGGGCGGCTGCAGCAGTTCGCCGCCCCGGCCGAGTTGTACGACCGGCCGGCGAACGTGTTCGTCGCCTCGTTCATCGGCTCACCGGCCATGAACCTGTTCGAGGCCGACGTGGAGCAGGACGGGATCAGGCTGGACGGCTCCAGCCTCCGGCTCGGTGATGCGCAGCGGCAGGCGGTCCGGGGCCACGGGCGGGTCGTCGCCGGGATCAGGCCGGAGCACGTGTCGGCGGGCGACGGCGAGCTGGCCCTGAAGGTCGCCGTGGTCGAAGAGGCCGGGGGCGACGCCTATATCTACGGGCAGCTGGCCGCCGGCCCCGGCAGCAACGTGATCGTCCGGGCCGGCCGCTGCACCCTCAGCCCGGGGAGGTCATCCGGGCCGGCGTGAACCCCGCCCGGCTGCACCTATTCGACACGGCCAGCGGGCAGCGGCTCGGCGACGGCTGAGGCGGCCACGCATGCGCGGCTGGCCCGGGCGGGGCGGACAGGGCGGGCGGGGTGGCCTGAGCAAGCCGGGTGCATCAGGGATCTGAGCGGGGTACCTACCGGGGGGATGCGCGGCGTGCGGGCCGCGTCGGCAGAAGGGCACGAGATGGCACCAGCAGATACGCCCGTTGTCTTTGTCCACGGCTTGTGGCTGCACGCGGCCTCGTGGGATCCGTGGGTCGAGTTCTTCCAGGAGGCGGGGTACGCACCGGTCGCGCCGGGCTGGCCGGGCGACGCCGGCACCGTGGAGGAGACCCGGGACCACCCGGAACAGGTGGCCGGGAAAGGCATCAACGACGTGGTCGACCACTACGCCGGGATCATCCAGGGGCTGAGCGCCCCGCCCATCGTCATCGGGCACTCCTTCGGCGGCCTCATCGTGCAGCGCCTGCTCGGGCAGAACCTGGCCGCCGCGGGCGTGGCCATCGACGCGGCCCCGGTCAAGGGTGTGTACTACCTGCCCCCGTCGGCGTTGCGGGTCGCGTCGATCGCCCTGCGCAAGCGCGCCAACCGGGAGAAGGCCGTCTCGCTGACCGCAGAGCAGTTCCGCTACGGCTTCGGGAACGCGCTGCCCGCGCAGGAGTCTTCCGAGCTGTTCGACCGCTGGACCGTGCCCTCGCCGGGCAAGCCGCTGTTCGAGGACGCCGTAGCTAACTTCACCCCGCGATCGCCGGCCGCGGTGGACACGCGTAACAAGAGCCGCGGCCCGCTGCTGCTCATCGCCGGGGGCCGCGACCACACGGTCCCGGCGGCGATCACCACGGCGACCCGCAAGCTGTACCACAAGTCCCCGGCCATCACGGACTTCCGGGAGTTTCCCGACCGGGGCCACTCGCTCACCATCGATCACGGCTGGCGCGAGGTCGCCCAATCCGCCCTGGACTGGCTCAGGCAGCGCCACCAGTAGCCGGCGCCGGATCCGCGCCGGAGCGGCCGCCCCGGGCGCGTATGCATGTAGCATAGATACATCATGAATACGACTGAGGTGCCAGCGGTGCGGCCGCCCGCTGCGCCGAGCGCCTCCGACCGGGCCTACGCCTACGTCAAGGGCGAGATCCTGGCCCGCCGGTTCGCTCCGCACGCCCTGCTGTCCGAGGGACAGCTCGCTGGCGCGGTGGGCGCCTCGCGCACCCCGGTGCGCGAGGCGCTGCTCCGGCTCCAGGGCGAGGGCCTGGTCCGCCTGCTGCCCAAGCGCGGGGCCCTGGTACTGCCGGTCACGGTGGACGAGATGGCCGACGTGATGGAAACCCGGCGCCTGGTCGAAACGTTCGCGGCCCGCAAGGTCCTCAGTCACCAGTCATCGCCGGCCCTGGAGCCGGTGCTGGACCGCCACCTGGAGGCGATGCGCGGCGCCATGCGGGCGCACGACGTGACCGCGTACGTGCAGGCCGACCGCGACTTCCATCTCGCGATCGTCGCGGCGACCGGGAACGAGATCATCACCTCGCTGTACCGGTCGCTCCGGGAGCGGCAGCTGCGCATGGGCACCGTCAACCTGCTGGACGGCACCGGCACCCACGTCGATCCGGCCCGGATGCGCTCCACCCTGGCCGAGCACGAGCGCATCAGGGACGCGCTGCGCGCGGGCCGGGCCGACGCGGTCATGAAGGCCGTCGGCGCCCACCTCGATCACGCCGAAAGCACCCTCGGCCGCCGTCCCTGAGTCTCCGCGCTCCTGAGTCCCGACCCCTGCCCCCCACTCCCCTGTATCCCGCCCAGCCATCCCGCCCCGTCCTGAACCGGATCCCCATGCCCACCCCGGCCCTGCCGCCCGCCGTCCCGGCCCTCTCAGCCGTCCCCGCCACGCCCGCGTTCCGCCGCTGGGCCATCGCGGTCACCGTGTACGTCAGCGCGGTCTTCAACCGCACCTCGCTGGGCGTGGCCGGGCTGGACGCGGCCAGCCGGTTCCGCATCACGCCCGGCCAGCTCAGCGTGTTCGTCCTGGCCCAGCTGGGCGTCTACGCCGTGATGCAGGTGCCCACCGGCCTGCTGGTAGACCGGTTCGGCCCGCGCCGGCTGCTGATCACGGCCGCCTGCATCATGGCCCTCGCGCAGCTGGCGTTCGCGGTCGTCGGTTCCTATCCGGCGGCGCTGCTGGCCCGGGCCGTGCTGGGCTGCGGTGATGCGCTCACGTTCGTCAGCGTCATCCGCTTCGCGGCCCAGGACTTCGCCCCACGGCGGTTCCCGCTGGCCGTCTCGGTCACCTCGATGCTCGGGATGGCCGGCAACGTGGCGGCCACGATCCCTTTGACGCTGCTGCTGCACGCGGCGGGCTGGACTCCCTCGTTCGCGGGCATGGGCCTGATCTCGCTGGCCACGGGAGTGGCCGTGTGGGCACTGCTGCCCGCGGACCCGCCGCGGGGCCGGACACTGCGCGGCCGGCCGGAAGGCGGCTGGCTGGCGGCGGCGCGCCGGGTCGGCGGCCGGGCGCACGTGACGTGGCGGACCCCCGGTACCCGGCTGGGCTTCTGGGTGCATTTCTCCTGCATGTCGGTGACCACCATGTTCGCTGTCCTGTGGGGCCTGCCTTACCTCGTGGCCCAGGGATTCAGCCCGGCCGGGGCCAGCGCGGTGCTGCTGGTCTGCGTGCTGTCCGCGATCGCGCTCAGCCCGGCCGTCGGCCTGGTCTTCGGGCGCTTCCCGGCGGCCCGGGTGCCGTTCGCGGCCGGGGTCTGCCTGGTCACCATCGCTGGCTGGGGAATCCTGCTGGGCGGCTTCGGCGGGCGGCCCCCGCACGCGCTGATCGTCGCGGTGGTGGCCCTGATGGCGGCGGGCGGCCCGGCCTCCACCATCGGTTTCTCCCTGGCCCGGGACTATAACGCGCACACCTCCGTCGGCACCGCGTCCGGGGTTGTCAACGTCGGCGGGTTCAGCGCTGCCATCCTGGCCTCACTCCTGGTCGGCGGGATCCTGGATGTGGCCGGGCGCAGCGACGTGCCCGCGTACCGGCTGGCGTTCGGCTGCGCGGTGGCGGTGCAGCTGGCCGGAACGGTGATGGCGGTCCGCTGGTGGCTGCGGGTGCGCGGGCTGCTGCTCAGCGCCCAGTCACGCGGCGAGCCGGTCCCGGTGCGGGTGGTCCGGCATCAGTTCGACCGGGTCCAGGCTCCGCCGCCGCAGACCCACGCCGCGCCATGGCACGCCCGGGCGCCCCGGGCGGACGGCGATAACGTCCACCGCGTGTCCACCGCGGGCGAGCGCGGCGCGGTCAGCGCCCCGCGCAGGGTGGGGTAGACCGCCAGCAGCCGGTCCAGGCCGCTCGATGCGAAGAAGCCGGCCAGCGGGCTCGACGGGGGCACCACGATCCGCAGGTCGATGTGGTAGGCGATGGCCAGCCGGCGGCCGCTCTCGATCTCGGCGAGGCCGGCGCTGTCGAAGAACGTGGTCAGGGTCAGGTCGAGGACGACCCTGGTGACCCCGGGCTCGAGGGCAGCCACCAGCTCATCGCGGACCTGCGCAGCGCTGTAGTAGCTGACCTCGCCGGGCAGGCTGACCACGGTCGTCCTGGCTTGATCGTCAGGCCAGCTTGCTTGGTTCTCCATGAGATGCGCGTCCTCCCGGAGAGATCGCCGGGACGGCGGCGGAATATGGGCAGGGGCCAGCCGGGCAGCCGGCCGGCTCGACAACCGACAGGACCAGTGTGGCACAGGCGGGATCCCGCGCACCTGGCCAACCCGCCGGGCCGCGCAGGAGCCCCTCCGGGGCGCTGATGTGCCCATCGCCGACGCCGTGACCGTAACGCAGTCTTCATGATTCGCGAGTAGACCTGTCGTTTGGGCTCAGCCCGCACGGGAACGCTCATCGCCAGGCACGGCCGACGCAGCTCGAGGCGCAGGCCCAGGTTCGGGCGGGTCCTGCCCCCAGAATTCAGAGTGACCAGAGCGTGCTCCCTGGCTGCGGTATCTCTCAATCTGAACATCATCCGGAGGGAGAACGTGGGTGCCTAGACCGGCCTCATTCCGGCGTGACCCCGAGATCAGCAGGCCGGGCCCGGGTGATGGGTACCCGGATGATCCCGGTCCGGGCGCGCCGGGCCAGGGAGGGCCCGGCCCGCGCCCTCCGGGCTCGCGCCGGGCCCGGAGACGCCGTTCCCGCCGGGGCTGGTTTCGCCGGCTGCGTGCCCGGCGCTGGTTCCAGGTGCTGATGGTGCTGCTTCTGGCGTTTGTCATCTGGCTGGGCTGGTCCGTGGGGCATGCCCTGACCTACGCCGGCGGCGGGACGGTGTCGGAGCGCCTGGCGGAGTGGGCCCGCGACCACTACCTCGGCCCGCTGGTCACGTTCGGGGAATGGGTTTCGTACAAGCCGCCGCAGGTCGGCGGGAAGCCGTCGTTCGCGCTGACCGGCCCGAGCGCGGGAGCGGTGACCGGACGCAAGACCACCGGGCACGGCAAGGCCGAGCCCTCGTTTCCGCCCCCGGCGCCGCTGACGCCCCTGGTAGCCCATCCGCTGCGCGGGGAGGGCAAGTGGCGGGTGCTCGGCGCGGCCAAGGGAGACCCCGCCATCTTCGGCACCTACCTGCGCTCGAGCAGCGTTTACACGTCCTACGTGGCGGGCATCGTGTCGATGAACCAGAACCTGGTGCGTTTCCAGCTGCACCCCGGTGCAGAGGATCCGGGGCCTGGTCACTGGAAGGCTGCGCCAAACATCAGGCCCGCCAAGCGCCTGGGGTTGCTGGCCACCTTCAACGGGGGCTTCAAGATTTCCACGTCCGGGGGCGGCTTCTACCTGAACGGCGCCACCTCCGGGGTGCTTACCAAGGGCGTTGCCTCGGTCGTCTACTACCGGGACGGGCGGATCGCCCTCGGGAACTGGGGGGGTTCCGTGCGGATGACACCGGATGTGGTGGGTGTCCGGCAGAACCTGCACATGATCGTGGCGCACGGCAAGATCCCCGCCTCGGTGGACTACAACGTCCAGACCAGCTGGGGCGCCACCCTCGGCGGCGGTTACTACGTGTGGCGGTCCGGGATCGGCATGACCCGGGACGGGCGGGTCATCTTCGTCTACGGACCGTCGCTGAACGTGCGGGGACTGGCCCAGCTGCTCAAACGGGCGGGCGCTGTGACCGGGATGGAGCTGGATATCAATCCGGACTGGATGTCATATATGTACTACCTGCCGAAGCATCATCCGGCGAACCCGACCCCGGTCAACCTGCTCCCGGACCAGCTGCAGCCTCCGGACCGCTACTACGGCCTGGCGAGCCGCGACTTCACGGCTGTGTACGCGCGGTGACAACCCGCGCGCGGGCGGCCGGCCGGCCGCCCGGCGGCTCCGCCGTACTCGCGCGGTCCCCCCTCCCGGTGCGCTGGCTGGCTGCCGTCGTGCAGACCTCCCGGCCCCGGCAGTGGCCCAAGAACCTGCTGGTCTTCGCGGCGCCGCTGGCGGCGGCCTCGCTGGGGCGGGACGACGGGATGGCCTACGCGCTGGTGGCCGCCGTGGTGTTCACCGTGGCCGCGGCCGCGGTGTACTTCGTCAACGACGTGGTGGACGCGGACCGGGACCGGCTGCACCCGGTCAAGCGGAACCGTGCCGTGGCGTCCGGGCGGCTCCCCCGCGCACACGCGCTGGTGCTGGCCATCCTCGGCCTGCTGACCGCCGAGGCGGCGTGCCTGTGGCTCGGGGAGCCCACGCTGGCCGTGCTGGTCGGGGTCTACGTGGCCTTCTCGTTCATGTACACCTTCGCGCTCAAGCACATCCCCGTGGTCGAGCTGGCCTTCGTGGCCGCCGGCTTCGTGCTGCGCGCGCTCGGCGGCGCGTCCGCGACCCGGGTTCCCCCGTCCGGCTGGTTCCTGGTGGTGTGCAGCCTGGGCGCGCTGCTGGTCGCCATCGCGAAGCGGTACACCGAGCTGGCCCTGCTCGGCCCGGAGGCCGCCATCCACCGGCCGGTCATGCGCTGGTACACGCCGGGGATGCTGCGGATGAGCCAGCGTGTCGCGGCCGGGGTCATGATCGCCGCCTACCTGCTGTGGGCTTACGGCCAGGACGGCACCTGGACCCGCACCCTGCACCTGCTCAGCGCGCTGCCGCTGGCCGCGGCGCTGCTGCGGTTCGACTGGCTCACCGCGTTCGAGCCGGCCAAGCCGGTCGAGGACCTCATCGCCCGGGACAAGCTGATGATCTGCTGCGAGGTGGCCTGGCTGGCGCTGTTCGCGGGCGGCCTGTAGTGGCCGCCGTCGCCCAGCGGGAAGCCGGGCAGCTGCTGACCGGCTGGGGACGCACCACGTCGTCCCGCGCCCGGGTGGCCGGCCCGCTGCCGGCCGGGCGGCTCCGGGCCCTGGTGGCCGCCCAGCCCGAGGGCGGCGTGCTGGCCCGCGGCGCGGGCCGCAGCTACGGGGATGCGGCCCAGAACGCGGGCGGGATCGTGCTGGACCCAGTGACCACGCCGCGCATCGACCTGGACCTGGACGCGGCCACGGTCCGGGTCTCGGCGTCCACCACCTTCACGGAGCTGCTCACCCGGATCGTGCCCGAAGGCCTGCTGCTGCCGGTCCTGCCGGGCACCAGCCACCTCACGGTCGGCGGCGCGGTGGCCGCCGACGTGCACGGCAAGAATCAGCGCCGCGACGGCAGCCTGGGGCGGTGGATCGAGGAGATCGAGGTCCTCGACGGGACCGGGGAGGTCCGCCAGCTGACCCCGGACGGCGACCCGGACGGGTTCCGGGCCACCGTGGGCGGGATGGGCCTGACCGGGATCATCCTCGGGGCCACGATCCGGCTGCAGCCGATCCGCAGCGCTCAGATGCTGGTCAGCACCCGGCGGCTGGCCGATCTGGACGGCTTGCTCACCGCCATGGACGAGAGCCGGGACCGCTACTGCGTGGCGCGGCTCGACCCCACCGCCACCGGCCGGTCCCTCGGGCGCGGCGTCCTCGCCGTCGGCGACCATCTCGCCGACCCGGATCCAGCCGCCGAGCCCGGCGGCCTGGCCTACCGGCCGGCCCGGGCGCACCGGGCGCCGCCGCTGCCCGTCTGCCCGTTCACCGCCTGGTCGGCCCGGGAGTTCAACGGGCTGCACTTCCGCGCCGCGCAGGAAGACAGCGGGATCACCGACCTGGCCACCTTCTTCCACCGGCTCGACACGTTCGGCGGCTGGAACCGCACGCTGGGCCCGCGCGGCTTCGTGCAATACCAGTGCGTCGTGCCCGACGACGCGCACGGCCTCATCGCGCAGATCCTGGAGGCGGCGCACCAGCACCGGTGCGCCCCGTTCCTGGGCACGCTGAAGCGTTTCGGCCCGGAAACCGGCGGCTACCTGTCCTTCCCGATGGCCGGCTGGTCGGTCGCCATCGACATGCCGGCAGGCAACCGCCGGGTCGGGCCGATGCTGGACGACCTCGATCTGCGGGTCGTCGCAGCGGGCGGTCGGGTATACCTGGCCGGGGACAGCAGGCTGGGCGGCCGCGCCTGCGCCGCGATGTATCCCCGGCTGGCGCAGTGGCGGGCCGCGGCGTCGCGGCTCGACCCGGCCGGGGTATTCCGCTCCGATCTGGGGCGGCGGCTGGGCCTGCGGCAGCCCGGCATGACATCAACCACGACATCAACCACGACATCGAGCGGGACATCCGAGCGGGAGGCGGCATGCCGGATAAGCGCGGCGCGGCGGGCGGCCCGTCCAGGGTGCTGCTGCTCGGCGGGACCAGTGAGATTGGCCTGGAGATCCTGGCCGCGCTCGGCCTCTCCCCGGACACCGAGGTGCTGCTGGCGGGCCGGGACGAGCAGCGGATGGCGGCAGCCGGCAAGGAACTCGGCGCCGCTGTGCGCACGCTGCCGTTCAACGCCACCGCGCTGGACACCCACCAGGCGCTCATCGACGAGGCCTTCGCCGGTGGCGACGTGGACCTGGTCATCTCTGCGGCGGGCATCCTGGCCGGACAGCAGATCCTGGACCGTGACCCGGTCGGCGCCGGGGTGCTGGTCGAGACCAACTTCACCGGCCACGTCAGCACGCTGCTGGCGGCGGCCGGGCGGATGCGCATCCAGGGACACGGCACCATCGTCGTGCTGTCCTCGATCGCCGCGATCCGGCCGCGCAAAGCCAACTTCGTCTACGGGGCGGCCAAGTCCGGCCTGGACGCCTTCGGCCGCGGCCTGGCCGACTCACTGCACGGCACCGGCGTGAACGTGCTGCTGGTCCGGCCGGGCTTCGTGATCGGCCGGATGACGGCGGGGATGGCACCAGCGCCGATGGCCACCACTCCCGCCGCGGTGGGCGCCGCCGTGGCGGCCCGGCTCCGCCGGGACGTCCCCCGGCGGCCTGCTCTGGGTCCCGGCCACGCTGGCCCCGCTGGCGGCCGCCTTCCGGCTGCTGCCCCGGCCGCTCTGGCGCCGGCTGCCCCGCTGAGGCAGGTCTCCCCCGATGCGCGTACTGGTGGCCGAGGACGACCGTGGCCTGCGTGAGGCGCTGAGCCGCGGGCTGCGCGAGAGCGGCTACACCGTCGACGCGGTGCCCGACGGCCAGGGCGCCATTGAGTACCTGCGCGGATACGACTACGAGGTGGTGGTGCTCGACTGGCGGATGCCCGGGGTCTCCGGCCTCGAGGTGCTGCAGTGGATGCGCCGGGACGGCCGGTCCAACCCGGTCCTGATGCTGACCGCCCGGGACACCCCCCGGGACCGGGTCACCGGCCTGGACCAGGGGGCCGACGACTACCTGGTCAAGCCCTTCGACTTCGCCGAGTTGCTGGCCCGGCTGCGGGCCCTGCAGCGCCGGCCCCGGGCCGCGCAGCCACCCCAGCTCGTGGTCGGGGACGTGGTCTACGACCCGGCGACCCAGGAAGTGCGGATCGGCACGCAGCGCCCCGCGCTGACCGCGACGGAGCGCAGCATCCTGGAGATGCTCATGCGCCGCTCCCCCGCCGTGGTGGACCGGCGGTCGATCGCGCAGAACGTCTGGGAGAACGACGCGGATGCCCTGGGCTCCAACACGATCGACGTGCACATGGCCAGGCTGCGGTCCAAGCTCGCAAGCGGCCAGGTCCGCATCGAGTCGGTGCGCGCCGTCGGATACCGGATACTGGGCCAGTGAGCTGGCGTCTTCCCCGGCCCCGGGTGCCGCTGCCCCCCCAGTTCGGGCACGCGGCCCGGGTCGCCCTGGCCGCGACCCTGCTCGTCGGCGTGGTGTACGCCGGATGCGTGATCATCCTGGACCGGGCGGTCTCGGCGCGGCTGGTGGCCTCGGTGGACGCCCGGCTGCGCCAGCACCTGGTCACCGCCGCGGATGCCCGGCCAGGAGCCCGCACCGGCCGCGCGCACGGTGACCAGGCAGGGACCGGCCAGGCGGGGGCGGCCCGCCCAGCGCACGACGACGATGACGACGTCGACGAGGCACCCGTGTTCCTGTGGCAGGCCCGGCCCGGCCAGACCGCGATCGCGCTGACCGCGGGCGCACCGGCGCTGCCCGCGGGCCGGGTCCCGGCGGGCGGCGGCCCGGTCACGGTCCCCCTGGGCCCGAGCACCTTCCGGCTGGACCAGGCCCGCCACGACGGCACCTGGCTGGTGGCCGGGCAGAGCCTGGCCGAGCAGCAGCACACCATGAACGTGCTCCGCGGCGGCGAGGCGCTGGTCGGCCCGGTGCTGCTGCTGGCCATGTTCGCCGGGTCGCTGATCATCGGCCTGCGGGCCCTCTCCCCGGTGGAGCAGTCCCGGCGCCGCCAGCTGGAGTTCACCGCGGACGCCTCGCACGAGCTGCGCACCCCGCTGAGCGTGATCAGCGCGGAGATCGGCATCGCGCTGAGCGCCCCGCGGGCCCCGGCCGACTACCAGGCGGCGCTGCTGCGCATCGAGGGTGAGAGCCAGCGCCTGCGGCGGATCGTCGAGGACCTGCTGTGGCTGGCCCGGTTCGACTCGGAACCGCCGCCGCCGGGCGCCGAACCGCTCGACCTGTGCACCATCGCCGGGCAGTGCGCCGACCGCTTCCAGGCGGTCGCGCACGCGCAGTCGCTGGACATCTCGGTGACCGCGCCCGCGGCGCAGGCCGCCTGGATCAGCGCGCCGCCGGAATGGATCGACCGGCTCACCGGGGTCCTGGTGGACAACGCCTGCCGGTACGCCGGGCCCGGCGGGAGCGTGCGGCTGGGCGTGACCGTTCGCGGCAACCGGGTCAGCCTGGCCGTGGAAGACAGCGGCCCGGGCATCCCGGCCGCGGAGCGGCACCGGCTGTTCGACCGGTTCCACCGGGCCACGGAGTTGGGCGGCGGGGCCGGGCTGGGGCTGGCCATCGCTGACTCGATCGTGCGATCGACCGGCGGGCACTGGCGGATCGGTGAGTCACCGCTCGGCGGCGCGCTCTTCGAGGTTTCCTGGCGCCGCTCCGGCGCCCGCTCGCACGGCGGGGGGCCGCAGCCGGGGGGGCCCGAGCCCGACCCGGTCACCGCGGGCGGCCCGCCCCGGTCCGGCGGCCCGCTGCTGGGCTGACGCGGGCCGCGCCCGTGACCGTCCCGCTCACGCAATTTTCCGCTCTCAAACTGCCCGGCCGGGCTCCGGCTAGGCTGGCGCAGGTGAGCAGTCTCAGGGTCCTTTTCCTCGGCGGCACTGGTGTGATCAGCTCGGCGTGCGCCCGGCTGGCGGTGGACCGCGGCATCGACCTGTCCGTCATCACCCGGGGGCAGACGAGGGCCCGCCCGCTGCCCGCCGCGGCGCGGGTGCTGCACGGCGACGCCCGGGACCCGGGCCAGGTGCGCGAGCTGGTGGGGCACCGCGAGTTCGACGCGGTCGTGGACTGGATCGCGTTCCGCCCCGAGCACGTGCAGGCCGACATCGACACGTTCCGCGGCCGGGCCGGGCAGTACGTGTTCATCAGCTCCGCGTCGGCGTACCAGACGCCGCCCGCCCGGCTGCCGGTCGTGGAGTCCACACCGCTGCGCAATCCGTTCTGGGCGTACTCCCGGGACAAGATCGCCTGTGAGGACCTGCTGGTCCGGGCGTACCGGGAGGAAGGCTTCCCGGCCACGATCGTGCGCCCGTCGCACACCTACGACGCGACCATGGTGCCGCTGGACGGGGGCTGGACTTCGCTGGGCCGGATGCGCCAGGGCAAGCCGGTCATCGTGCACGGCGACGGCACGTCGCTGTGGACGCTGACTCACCACCGGGATTTCGCCCAGGGTTTCGTGCCCCTGCTCGGCCACCCCCGCACCGTCGGTGACTCGTTCCACATCACCTCCGACGACGTGCTGACCTGGGATCAGATCACCAGGGCCCTGGCGGCCGCGGCCGGCGCCCCGGCCGACATCGTGCACGTGCCGTCGGCCGCGATCGCCGGCGCTGACCCGCAGTGGGGCGCGAGCCTGCTCGGCGACAAGGCGCACTCACTGGTCTTCGACAACTCGAAGCTGCGCAGCGTGGTCCCCGGCTACCGGGCGGTCATACCGTTCGAGCAGGGCGCCCGCGAGATCGTGGACTGGTACGACGCCGATCCCGACCGGCAGCAGGTCGACCCGAGGCTGGACGCGGTCATGGACAAGCTGGTCCTGGTCTACGGCGGCTGACCGTCCCGGGCCCGGCCAACACGGCTCAGGCTGAGGCGGCCCGGCCCGGGCCCGGGCGGCACGGGCCCAGGCTCAGGACAAACCGGCTCAGGCCGCGCGGTCACGGCCGGCCAGCCGGGCCCGCTGCGCCTCCCGGGCCGGGCTGTGCGTGATCCAGATGGCTACGTCCAGCAGGCGCAGCACGCTGGCCCCGGCCGCCTCCGGCGGCCGCATCGCCTCCAGCTCGGCCCGCGCCCGCGGGTCCTGGAGCAGGCAGCGCAGCACCTCCCAGGTCTGCCCGGGCAGGCCGGCCGCGCGGATCACCACCTTGTCCGTGGCCGGGCAGAGCCGCGGCCGCTTACGGGCTAGCAGTTTCGACGCGGTGGCGGTGCCGACGCCCGGCATTTCCAGTAAGGCGTCCCAGAGCGGGTCCACCGTGTCGACCTCCGCGTCGGAGACCGCCCACAGATCGGCATCGGCCGGGATCGTGCTGAGCATGGCGGAGACCCGCCCAGCCTCAATGCCGAGCAGCTGCCGGACGGCCTCCGGCCGCCAGGCGATGTCCAGCAGCGAGACGGCCAGCAGATCGTCGGCGGTGACCGCGCCCGGCGGGTTCTGGCCGAGGGTGCAGAAGCTCATGCCCGCGAAGCCCTCGGCCGGATCGAAATACGCCGCCATCGCCTGGCTCAGGCCAGGCACGGTCAAGGTCTCCCTGAGCCGCCCGGCCGCACGCCGGATGGCGTCCCCTCCCCTTAAGGAACTCATCTGCCCAGTATGCGAGTACCTGGCCGGTATGGCCCAGCAATATTCGCGGTAAAGACCATGCAGGTTTGCTTACAGATATCCCAGCTCAGCGCGGGATGCGACGGCCGGCCAGCCAGGATCCAGCCGCCGGCGGCCAGGTCCGGCCCAGGTCCTGGCCGTGGTCCGGCCAGGATCAGCGGCGGGCCGTAACGTCCTGGATCTCGGTTAGGTCACGAATGGGCGTCAAGTGCCATTCCAGGTCTTGCCGGCATCCCCCGGAGTGACCTTCAATCAGTGAATCACGATTCATCAGATGCCAGTGTTGCCTATCTGAGCAGGATCTTCTCGGTGAATGATGATTCATCTGCGGCGCCTCGCCCGGCGGCGGCAGACGAGGCCGGGGCCAGCCCCGGGACGGCCCTCCCCGGGGTGGACGCGGACCCCGGACGCCTGCTGGACGTGGCCGGGGTGAGCGTGCGCTTCGGGGGCCTTACCGCGCTGGACGACGTCTCCTTCACCGCCCCCGGCCGCCAGGTCACCGGGGTCATCGGCCCCAACGGGGCCGGGAAGACCACGCTGCTGAACGTGCTGTGCGGGTTCGTCCGGCCCGGTCAGGGCCGGCTGAGGTTCGGCAGCACCGAGCTGGGCCGGCTCCGCCCGCACCAGCTGGCCGCGCTGGGCATCGCCAGGACGCTCCAGGGTGTGGGCCTGTTCCGCCGGCTGTCCGTACTCGAAAACGTCATGGTCGGCGCGCAGCCGCAGGCCCGCGCCGGGTTCTGGTCCGCGCTCGGCGGGCTGCCCGCCAGTGACCGGGACGAGCGCAGGCTCCGGGCCCGGGCGCGGGACGCGCTGGACCGGGTCGGCGCGGCCGACCTGGCCGATGCCATGCCCGAACAGCTGGCCTACGGCCTGCGCAAACGGGTGGCGCTGGCCCGGGCGCTGGCCGGCCAGCCGCGCCTGCTGCTCCTCGACGAGCCAGCCGGCGGGCTGTCCGAGACCGAGCTCGGCGGGCTCGGGGAGCTGATCTCCAGCCTGGCCGCGGAGACGTCGGTCGTGCTGGTCGAGCACCGGATGGACCTGGTGATGGCGGTGTGCGACACGGTGGTCGTGCTCGACTTCGGCCGCGTGATCGCCCGGGGCACGCCGGGCGAGGTGCAGGCCAACCCGGCGGTCACCACCGCGTATCTCGGGGTGGAGGATTCCAGTGAGTGAGCCGGCCGCGCTGGCGGTCGAGGAGGTGGCGGCCGGCTACGGCGGCGTGCTCGCCCTGCAGAGCGTGTCGGTCACCGCCCGGCCGGCCACGATCACCGCGGTGCTCGGGGCGAACGGGGCCGGCAAGACGACGCTGCTGCGCACGATCAGCGGGGTGATCCGGGCCCGCGGGGGGCGGGTGCTGGTCGGCGGCCAGGACGTGACCGGCCGCAGCCCCGAGGACATGGCCCGGGCCGGGGTGGCGCACGTGCCCGAGGGCCAGGGCGTCATCGCGGAGCTCACCGTGCAGGAGAACCTGCGGCTCGGCGCGCTCTGGCGGCGCGGGCGGGGCACCCGGGCCAGCGCGCTGGCCGAGGCCTACCAGCGGTTCCCGGTCCTCGCCGTGGCCCGGAACCGGGCGGCTGGCACGCTGTCCGGCGGCGAGCGCCAGATGCTCGTCATCGCGCGGGCCCTGATGGCCGGGCCGAGGGTGCTGCTGCTGGATGAGCCGTCGCTCGGACTGGCCCCGAAGATCGTCTCCCAGGTCATGGAGCTGGCCGCGGGACTGCGCGAGACGGGCATCACGGTGCTGCTGGTCGAGCAGAACGCGCGCGGCGCGCTGAGCATCGCCGACCAGGGGATCGTGCTCAACCTCGGCCAGGTCGTCGCGGCGGCGGATGCCGCGACGCTCGCGTCCGACGTCGGGCTCCGCAAGCACTACCTGGGCTTCTAGGAGGCGGCCGATGGCACAGTTTGGCGAGCTCACGCTCGGCGGGATCAGCGTCGGCATGATCTACGCCGCGATCGCCCTGTCCCTGGTGCTGATCTGGCGGGCGACCCGGATCCTCAACTACGCCCAGGGCGGCATGGCGATGTTCACCACCTACATCGCGCTGCTCGTCATCAACCACACCGGGTCGTATTGGGCCGGCTTCACCGTGGCGCTGGCGGCCGGGCTGGTGCTCGGCGGGCTGATCGAGCGGCTGGTGGTCCGGCCGGCCGAGAACAAGCCGCCGCTCAACGCGATCATCATCACGATCGGGCTGCTCGTCTTCCTGGAGGGGCTCGCGGGCATCATCTACGGCGGCCAGTTCCGGTCCTTCCCCGCGGCGTTCTCGATCAACGGCCTGCACATCGGGTCGACGGCGCTCGGCATCTCGGCCAACGACGTGTTCGTGGCGGTCGCGGTGCTGGCCGCGGCGCTGCTGCTGGCGGCCGGATTCCGGTACACCTCGGCCGGGCTGCAGCTGCGCGCGGCGGCCTTCAGCCCGCCGGTGGCCCGGCTGCTCGGAGTGCGGGTGGGCCGCATGCTGACCCTGGGCTGGGCGCTCGCCGGCCTGATCGGCGCGCTGGCCGGGGTACTGGTCTCGCCGTCCACCTTCCTCTACCCGAACAGCATGGACTCCATCTTCGTGCTCGGGTTCACCGCCGCGGTCATCGGCGGCCTGGACAGCCCGGCCGGCGCGGTCGCCGGTGGCCTCATCCTCGGGATCGCGCTCAGTTATGTCGGCGGCTACCTGGGCTCGGACCTGGTGCCCCTGTTCGGGCTGGCCGCGCTGGCCGTGGTCCTCATGGTCCGCCCGTCCGGACTGTTCTCCCCGGCTGCCACCCGGCAGGTGTGAGATGACCCTGGTCCGGCACGTGGCCGCGGCGGCCGTGCTCGCCGTGCTCCTCCTAATCATCAGCACCACGGTGAGCCCGTTCCGTGACTACCAGATGGCCGAGGTCGCCTGCTACGTGGTGGCGGTGGCCGGACTCACCGTGCTGCTCGGGCTCAGTGGCCAGATCTCGCTCGGCAACGGGGCGTTCATGGCCATCGGCGCGTACGCGGCCGCGCTGCTGATCCTGCACCTGCACTGGCCGCTGGCTCTGGTCCTGGTGGCCAGCGCGGCCGCCGCGGCCGCTGGGGGCGCGGTCGTCGGCGTGGCCGCGGCCCGGCTGCGCGGGCCGTACCTGGCGGGCGCGACCCTGATGCTTGCCGTGGCCCTGCCGTCGCTGGCCCTGCGGTTCGGACTGCTCGGCGGGGACCAGGGGCTGACCGTGGTGATCGCCAGTCCCGGCTTCCTCGGCCCGGCCTTCCCGGTCACCCGGTGGCAGGCGTGGCTGACCTGCGGCTGCGCGCTGATCGCCCTGGTGCTGCTGGCCAACCTGGCCCGCAGCCGGGTCGGCCGGTCCTGGCGCGCCGCCGGGGACGACGAAGTAGCGGCCGTGCTGGCGGGCCTGAACGTGGCCCGGCTCCGGGTGCTGGCCTTCGTGGTCAGCGCGGCCTGCGCCGGGCTGGCGGGCGCGCTGCTCGCCGTGACCACGTCGATCATCTCGCCGCAGGCGTTCACGCTGACGCTGTCCATCGCCCTGCTCACCGGGGCGGTGCTGGGCGGCCTGGGCACCCTGCCCGGCGCGGTGTGGGGCAGCCTCGTGCTGGTCCTGGTCCCGACCTACGTGACCGACGTGGCCAGCAGTCACGGCCTGTCCAGCTCGGCCGGGTCCAACATCCCGGTCGCGGCCTACGGCGTGGTGCTCGTCGTCATCATGCTCACCTTCCCCGAAGGCATCCAGGGTGCCCTGCGCCGGCTGGCCGGCCCTGGCCGGCCGCCTGCCTGCCCTGCGCGGCGTGCCCTGGCGGCGCGCCCCCGGTCCCCCGCTTCATTCGCCAGCCAGCGAACACCAGGAAGAAGGCTCGATATGAACAGATCTCACCGGGTCGGCCTGCCCGCCATCGCCGCCGCGGCGGCCCTGGCCATGGTGGTCAGCGCCTGCAGCTCAGGCAGCAGCGGATCAGGGTCGGGAAGCAAGGCCAGCGCCCTGACCGCCTCCGCGCCGGGCATCACCACCACCACCATCACCATCGGCAGCCACCAGCCGCTGACCGGCGTGGCCGCGCCCGGCTACAGCGAGATCGCGCCCGCGTCGAACGCCTACTTCCAGTACGTCAACGCCCACGGCGGGATCAACGGACGGAAGATCGTCTACAAGTACCTCGACGACAAGTACGACCCGACCAACACGGTGTCCGTGGTCAAGCAGCTGGTGCTGCAGGACAGCGTGTACGCCATCTTCGACGGGCTAGGCACCCCGACGCATCTGGCCGTGGCGCCGTACCTCAACTCCTCGAAGGTGCCGGACGTGTTCGTGGCCTCCGGCTGTGAGTGCTGGAACGCCCCGTCCACCTTGCCGGAGACCTTCGGCTGGCAGCTGGACTACGTGCGCGAGGGCAAGATCCTCGGCACCTACATCAAGAAGCACTTCGCCGGGCAGAAGATCGGCTACTTCTACCAGGACGACGAGTTCGGCAAGGACGGCGTCAAGGGGCTGGACGCCGTGATCCCGAAGGCGGACGTGGTCAGCAGGCAGAGCTACGACCCGACGAACATCAACGTCGGCCCGCAGGTGGCCGCGCTCAAAGCATCCGGGGCCAAGGTGGTCGTGTCGTTCACCGTCCCGGCCTTCACCGCGCTGCTGCGGCTGAACAGCCTCAAGCTCGGCTTCAGCCCCACCCTGGTGGTCAGCGACGTGGGCTCCGACCCGATCACCCTGGCCGGGCTGCTGGAGGCCTACGCCAAGCAGGGCGGGGCCACCGTGTCGGGCAACCAGCTGACCCAGGGCATCATCACCGACGGCTACCTGCCCACCCTCGGTGACACCGGCAACAGCTGGATCGCGCTGTTCAAGCGGATCCACGACAAGTACCTGCCCAAGCTGCCCTTCGACGGCAACGTGCTGTTCGGCGAGGCGGTCGCCTACACCTTCGTCCAGGCCATGGTCAAGTCGGGCAAGAACCCGACCCGGGCGGACCTGGTCACGGCGATCCAGGGCGGGCTGCCCCAGGGACCAGCGGTGGCGCCCTACGCGTTCTCCGCGTCGGATCACGCCGGCATCACCGGGGCCTTCATGGGGATGATCAAGAACGGCGCCATCGTCAAGCAGGGCCCGGTGCAGGTCACGGACACGTCGCCCACCGGCGCCGTGACGGCCTACAGCGGGGCACAGGCCCCGGCACCATCCAGCGGGATGCCTTAACATACGCACGGGCTCCCGGCACGTAAGGGCCTGGTGATGGGTCCCGGACGGGGGTAGGAGGCGTGGGCGTCGCGACGAGCCGGCGGCTGCCCGACGACCGCGGGCAGCCGCCGGCACAGCGGCTGCTCGGGGCCGCGGAGCGGCTCTTCGGCGAGCGAAGTTACCAGCGCACCACGGTGGCTGACATCTGCGCCCGGGCGGGCATGGCGACCGGCAGTTTCTACGCGCACTTCGGCTCGAAGGCGGAGATCTTCGCGGCGGTGGTCCGGCAGCTCAACGCGGACCTCAGAGGGGCTTTGAAGGAGGCCATCGAGCAGGCCGGGCCCGGGCACCGGGAACTCGAGCGGGCCTCGTTCCGGGCCTTCTTCGACATGCTGTCCCAGCGCCCGTGGATGGACCGCATCGTGCGGGAGTCCGAGTTCGTGGCGCCCGGCCTGTTCCGCGAGTACTACGAGCACCTGGCCCGTGGCTACGCCCGCGGGGTCCGCCAGGCCCAGCTCAGCGGCGACGTGGACGCGCGCTATGACCCCGAGGTCATCGCGTTCATGTACACCGGGATCGGCAACTTCATCGGGATGCGCTGGGCGGACTGGACGGCGGGCGGGCAGGTCCCGGACGACGTGCTGGACGATCTCCTGGAAGTGCTCCGCCGGGGCCTGCCACCCGCCCGGGCGCCGCAGTCGCCGGCCGCCGCCCGGGATGGGATGCACCGCGGGTCACCGGTCAGCAACCCCCTGGTGGGCGGCGTGGGCGCCGGGCTGGTGGCCGTCCGTCCCGGGGCTGCCGCCCATCATCCTGAGCATGGAGCCGCCCCCCGTCCGGAAGAAGCGCGCCACCAGGGCCGCGGCCACGATGATGAAGACGATGTTCAGGTACGTGGTGTAGTTCCACACCACCCCGGTCTCCCCGACCTGCGCCGTGCGGGCCGCCGGGATCAGCCCCAGCCCGCCGAACAGGAACTCGACGATGTAACCGGCCAGGACCATGGTCACGTAGAACAGGCCGGCCAGCACCAGCATCATCCGGGTGCCGTAGTACTTCCGGTAGATGACCAGGATAGGGATGATGATCAGGTCGGCGAAGATGAAGGAGATCACGCCGCCGAAGCTGATTCCCCCGTTCCACAGCACCGCCGCCAGCGGCACGTTGCCGATCGAGCAGACGAAGCTGAGCACCGAGATCACCGGGCCGATGACCGGCCCCCAGACCCGCGCGGCCAGCGGGTGGCCGGTCAGGAACAGGTGCTGCCAGAAGCTGTCCGGGACCCAGGCGCCCACCGCCCCGGCGATCAGCAGCCCGATCACCACGTCGCGCAGCACCGCGGCCCACTCCATCACGAAGATGTGGCTGACCGAGGTGTAACCCTCCCGGCTGAAAAGCCGGCGCCAGAAGCTCCCGGTGGCCGCGATGCTCATGTCCATGGCCGCGTGGCCTTCCATGGACCCGGCCAGGCCGCGGTCCGCCTGCCGGCGCGCCTCGTCGATCAGCTGCTGCCGGACGAACAGGCGGAAGGCCACCGCGAGCAGCACGATCATGATCGGGCCGCCGACGAACTCCGCCAGCGTGAACTGCCATGAGATCAGCAGGGCGAGGATGATCCCCAGCTCGATGACCAGGTTCGTGCTGGCGATCTCGAAGACCATCGCGGCCGTGAAGCTGGCGCCCTTGCGGAACAAGGACCGGGCCAGCGCCACCGCGGCGTAGGAGCAGGAGGAGGAGGCCGCGCCCAGCGCCGTGCCCCGGGCCAGCGTGACCGGCCGGTCGTCGCCGAGCAGCCGGACCACGGTGGACCGGCGCACCACCGCCTGAACCACGGCGGACAGCGCGAACCCCAGCAACAGCGACCAGGTGATCTGCCAGGTCATCGAGCCGGTCACGGCGAGTGCGTGGCCAATCGCGTCAAGCGCGCGCATCGTCGGCCTCCGGCACGGCGATGGTCAGCAGCTGGCGCAGGCAGTGTTCTAGCAGCGTATGTGGGAAGCCGTCGCTCAGCCGGTAGTAGACGACCCGGCCGTCCTTGCGGAAGCTGACCAGCCCGGCCAGGCGCAGCATCTTCACCGCGTACGACACCTGGTCCTCGGTCACCTCCAGGACCAGGGCCAGATCACCCACGCACAGCTCACCGGCAGCGACCAGGGCAAACAGGATCCGCGACCGCACCGGGTCGGCCAGCAGCCCGAGCAGCCCGGCCAGCCGGCCCGCGTCGCCCACCGACAGGGCGCCAGCCTGGGCAGCGGCCACGCCCGGCTCGCTGACCGGATGATCATGATCCCGCACTGACATGTCCTTACCTCCGTACGTCCGTATACTCACACGGATATACGGAGGTGTCAAAGCACGGCGGTTCACGGGACGGCGGGGTCGTGGGCGGTCACCGGCCACCCGGGTTTACGGACAGATACCGAACCCGGGGGACGGACAGACACCGATCGCCGTGGGGCACGGGCAGACACCGGCGGTGGGGTTACGAGCGGCTATGGAACCCGGGGGTTGGGGTTGGCTGGGGCAGGCCGGAGCAGGTGCTGGCGCCTGCGTTGCGGCTGTGCACGGTGGTCTGGGTGGCCGGTCTGCGGGGCCGGCTCGGCCAGCAGGTTCTGCACGGCGGGGGTAGCCTTGAGCGCCGTCAGCGGCCTCATCCGGAGGCGCGGTCGTGCGGGGCGGCCATCCGGATCAGTGATGCGGAGCAGCGATGCCGAGCGGTCAAGCCCGAGCAGTCAAGCGGGTAGCCGGGTGCGGCCGGTCAGCCCGGGCCGCCGATCCACAGCGGGATCGTCGCGCCGCGGTAGGCCCCCCAGCGGAACCCGTAGTCCCGGGCGCTGCCGTGGTAGTAGCGCAGCCTCATCCGGGAGAAGTAGCTCACTCCCTTGTGCGCGGCCACCCGCGACAGGCTCACCTCGGCGCGGTACTTGGAGTAATGTCCGGCCGCGCAGTTCGGCTGGCAGTTGTCCGCCCACAGCGTGCCCCAGGCGAACGCGGAGTTGGCCGTCCAGTGCGACCAGTGTGAAACGCGCACAAACGTGTCCGGGCCGCCCACGTAGACGGTGGACAGCCTGACCGTGCCGTGACCCCAGCCGTCCTGCCCGTTGTAGGCCACTGTGAGCCGGTGCCGGTCCGCGGCCGCGACCGGGTTCCGGGCGGTCCGTGTGGTGAGCGCGGCGGCGGCCCCGGCCGCCAGGAACGCGAGCACGACCGCCGCCAGCGCGGCGATGCCGACCTTCTTCACAAGCAACGTCCCCCAGTGCTGAAAACCAGTGCCTGAAATTCCGTGCTGACCACGCTGTGCCGATGACGCTGTGCCGATGACGCTGTGCTGGCCACGCTGGGCCCGGCCCTCTGCGCCGCAAAAGCCTGTGCTGACCGGTGATGCTCCCGGTCCCCCGGCCGGTCCGGACCAGCATAATGCCTGGCCGCAACCCTGGTCAGGCGATGACGCGGGCGGTGGACGAGCCGTCGGCCAGGCGCCGGACTTCGAGCCGCTCGGCGACCCGGTCTTTCAGGTCGGCCACGTGGCTCACGATGCCCACCACGCGGCCGCGGTCACGTAGCTCGTCGATGACCGCCATCACCTGGTCGAGGGTCTCCGCGTCGAGCGTGCCGAAGCCCTCGTCGATGAACAGGGTGTCCAGGTCCACCCCGCCGGCCTCGGCCTTGACCACGTCGGCCAGGCCGAGGGCCAGCGCCAGGGAGGTGTAGAAAGTCTCGCCACCGGACAGTGACCGCGGGCTGCGCTCGGCACCCGTGTGCCGGTCGATGACGGCGAGGGTGAGCCCGGTCCGCTCCCGCCTCGTCCCGCTCTCGTCGGTGCGCCGGAGCTCGTAGCGGCCCGCCGACATCGCCCCGAGCCGCACGTTGGCCGCCGCCACGACCTGCCCGAACCACTGCCGCAGCACGTAGGTGGTCAGCGCCATCCGGCGATGCCCGTCCATCCCCTTGGCCAGGCCGGCCAGCCGGATCACGGCCGAGGTGTCCTCCTGCAGCTGGCCGAAAGCGTCCTGGGCGGACTGCACCTCGGCCAGCCGCTGGTCCAGCCGGCCAACCCGGGCCTGCACCGCGTCGCGCGCGGCGCGCACCTCCTGCTCGGCCTCCTGGGCGCGGGCCAGGGCGCCCGCCGCGGCCTGCGCCGCCGCGTGCACCGCGCCGGCCTGCCCGGGATCCAGGCCGGCCAGCTCGTCAGCGGCCGCCGCGGCCCTCAGCGCGGCCAGCGCCGTGGCCCACCCGGTCACCTGCTCGTCGAACACGGCCTGGTCCCCCGGACTGAGCAGCGCCGAGCTGGCCTGGTCCGCCGTGTCGAAGTCGCGGACCGCCGCCTCGCGCTGGGCGCGCTCACCGGCCCTCCGCTCATCGGCCAGCGCAGCCGTCAGCTGGTCCAGGGCCGCGGCCAGGGAGCGGTTCGTCTCCGCCGCCCGGCGCAGAGCTGCCTGCCGCTGAGCCACCGACGGGTGGCCTTGGGCGGCGCCGGCCAGCTTGTGCTGCAGCTGGCTCAGCTCCGCCTCGGCGGCGGCGGCCTGGGCCTGGGCCGTGGCCAGCGCGGCCGCCGCGTCCTGCAGTTCCTCCGCCACCCGCTGCTGCTGTCCGCGGCGGCCGGCCAGTCCGCCCTCGAGGCGGCTGACGTCCGCCACGGCCCGCTCCGCGTCGGCCACCAGGTCATCCACGGCGGCAGCCTCGGCGGCCAGGCCGTCCACGGTGCCGCCGTCCGCCACCGCGGCGCGGGCCGCCACCGTGGCGGCCAGCTCCTCGCGTTCGCGGGTCAGCTGGGCGCGCACGGCTTCCGCCACGTCCCGCTGCGACGCGGCCGCCGCGAGGTCCTGCTCGGACACGAGGCCCCCGGCCGCCTCGGCCAGGGCCGGGTGGGCCGTGGAGCCGCAGACCGGGCACGCGGCCCCGTCGGCGAGCTGGGCGGCCAGTTCCGCGGCCATGCCGTCCAGCCGGGCCGCCATCAGCCGCAGATGGGCTTCGGTCAGCGCCTGGTGCGTGTCGATCGCGTCGAGGAGGGCCGCATTCTTGCCCGCGAGCAGGGGCTCCAGGCCGGCGAGGTCCGCCGCGGCAGCCGCCCGCCGCCCCAGCGCGGCCTGCCGCTCGCGGGCGGCCCCCAGGCCGGCGGCCAGGAGCCGGGCCGCGGCCAGCTGATCCTCGATGGCGTCGATCTGCCCGGGCAGGTCCGCGCGGGCCGCTTCCAGGTCGCGGAGCAGTCCGGACGAACTCGCGACCGCCTGCTGCACCGCCCTCAGGGCGGTGACCCGGTCGGGCAGGGCCGCTTCGGCGTCGGCGAGATGCTGCAGGGACGCGGCGTCCTTCTCCGCCGCCTCGGCCCGGACGAAGGCCTGGGGACCGCCGCCGCCCGCGAGCATGGTGTCGTCGGGGTCGGGGACCAGCCGGAGCAGATTCTCCCGGGCTTCGTGGACCGCCTGCTGGGCCTCGTGCCGCGCGGCGAGCAGCGGCCGCACCGGTTCCGCGCGCCGGGCCGCGGCCAGCCGCGCGGCCCGCTGGTCGTGCCCGGGCCGGGACGCCTCGTGTTCATGCAGCCGCCGCAGCGCCTCGGTCAGCCTGGCCATCAGGCGGGCCTGCTGCTGCTCCCGCTCGCAGGCGGCCAGCCGGGCGGTGGTGTCGGCCGCCGCCACCTCCAGTCCCGCCGCACTGACCCCCAGGTCCTCTGCGAGGTCGGCGGCAACCTGCTTCAGGCGGGTGGCACGCTCCGGGCCGGGGAGCTCCAGCAGGTCAGCCCGGGCCGCGGCGTCCAGGCCCGCGGCCTCGGCCGCCGCGGAGGTGGCCGCGTCGATCGCGGCCTCGGCGTCCTGGCGCTGCCGGATCGCGGCCGCGCGGCGCCGGTCCAGTTCGGCCGTGATGCGGTCGTATAGCTGGGTGCCGAACAGCTTGCTGAGCAGCACCCGCCGGTCGTCGTCTGGGGCCTGCAGGAATTTCGCGAACTGCCCCTGCGGCAGCAGCATGACCTGGGTGAACTGCGCCCGGTTGAGGCCGATGAGCTCGGTGACCAGGTCTCCGGCCTCGGCCTTGTTGGCGGACAGGCTGACCCAGGCGCCGCCCTCGTGGCGTTGCAGGTGCACGTGGGACGGCTCGGTGGTGAAGCCATCCCCGCGCCGCTTCGGCCGCCGGTGCTCGGGGACCCGGGTCACCCGGTGCCGGACCCCGCGCACCGAGAACTCCAGGCTGGCCGACGGCTCGGTGTCCGGCGCGGCGAAATGCGAGCGCAGCCGGTCCTCGGCGGACTCGTCCCCGGCCAGCCCGCCGTACAGGGCGAACGTGATGGCGTCCAGGATCGTGGTCTTGCCCGACCCGGTCGGTCCCTCCAGCAGGAACAGGCCGCTGCTGGACAGCCGGCTGAAGTCGATCCGCTGCGCGCGGGCGTACGGGCCGAACGCGGCCAGTTCCAGGCTGTGCAGCCGCATCAGGCGGCCGACTCGGCGTGCTGCGCCGCCTCGACGGCCGCGCGGAGCACCGCGCGGTGTGTGTCGTCGGCCGGCCCGCCGCTGGTGAACTCGACGAACAGACCGCAGATCTCGACCGGGTCGGTCGCCGAGGCGAGCCGCTCCAGGTCGGCGTCGGAGCTGGTCAGCTGGCCCTCTGGCGCGAAGTCCAGGACCAGTGTGTGCGGCCATTTCTCGCGCAGCCGCTCCATCGGGGCGGACGGCCGCACGGTGTCGGTCAGCACCACCTTGACCCAGGCGCCGGCCAGGCCGGCGAGATCCGCGTCCGCCTCGTGGTGGTCGGCACGGCTCAGGAGGGTGCCCAGCGTGCCGCGCACCTCGCGCAGCGGCCGGGGCACGGGCGTGGGCAGCGCGGTCGTGCGCACCCGGCCCTCGGCGTCGATCTCGGCCAGCGTGACCGACTTGCGGTGATCCTTCTCGGAGAACGAGAAGGCCAGCGGCGAGCCCGAGTACCGGATCACGGTGCGGCTGGTCACCGAGCCCTCCATCAGCGGACCCTCGCCAGCGCCCGGCGGCGGCCCGGCCCGCTGCGCGCCGTGCAGGTGGCCGAGGGCCACGTAGCTGAACCCGGCGAACACCGCGGCCGGCACGTCGGCGACGCCGCCGACCCGGATGTCTCGCTCGGATTCGGCGGGCTGGCCGCCGGTGACGAAGGCGTGCGCGGCGACCACGGTGCGGCCGATGCCCCGGGCGGCGGCGTCCGCCCTGATCAGCCGGGTCGCCTCGGCCAGGACCGCCTCGTGTGTCCGGGACTGGACCCCGAGGTCGGCCATGACCGCGTCGGGCAGCAGGTAGGGGACGCCATAGACGGCCACCGGGCCGTGCTCGTCCGCCAGCAGCACGGGCCGGGCCAGGTCCGCCACCGAGGTGCGCAGGTGGATCCCGGCCGCCTGGCTGAGCCCGGCGCCGAACCCGAGCCGGACGGCGGAGTCATGATTGCCGCTGGTCAGGATCACCGGGATGCGGGCCTGCGAGAACCGGAGCAGGGCGGCGTCGAGCAGCCGCACCGCGTCGAGTGAGGGCACCGCGCGGTCGTAGATGTCCCCGGCCACCACCACGGCCCCGGCCTGCTGGCGGACCGCCTCGTCGAGCAGCCAGCGCAGGAAGCCGTCCTGATAGGGCAGCAGGTTCTCGCCGTGCAGCGTGCGCCCCAGGTGCCAGTCCGAGGTGTGGATCAGACGCATCGCACCGCCGTGGACTCTTTGTGCTGGCTGGCCGCGCTGGCCGGGCCGGCGGACCGGTGGGATCGTGACGCTCGCCATGATGCCGGACCGTTGCGACATCCTCGGTGATCCCGGTCCCGTCCGCGTGTCGCCGTCACTGCGCCCGATCTGGCCGTCCCGGACCGGGTCGTGCGATGCCCGGCGGCTGGCGGCGGATCACCTCCCGCGCCGAGTTCGGGCAGGCGGCGTTCGGGCTGTTCGACCAGCGGGCTTCGAGGGAACCACGGCCGGGGACATCGCCCGCGCGGCCGGGATCGGGCGGCGCACGTTCTTCCGGTACTTCGCCTCGAAGAACGACGGCCCCCGACGCCCTTCGGCTGGGCGTGATCACGTTCCATGAGGCTGGGCCGGGCGCTGGAACCAGCCGGGCGCTAGAGCTGGCCCACGTCCGTGACCCGCAGCACCGCCTGGCCGGCCTCCTCGGAGGCGGCCAGGTCCACCTGCGCGGAGATGCCCCAGTCGTGATCCCCGGCCGGGTCGTCGAAGATCTGCCGCAGCGTCCACGCCCGCGGGCCCTCGTCGATGATCAGGAGGGCGGGCCCGCGGGCGTCCGGCCCGGTGCCGATCTCGTCGTGCTCGTCGAAGTACGGCTCGACCGCTGCCTCCCACGCCCCGGCGTCCCAGCCGTCCTCCCCGTCCAGCGCGCCGAGCTCGTCGTAGTGGCCGAGCGCGGCCAGCTCGACCCGGCGGAACAGCGCGTTGCGGACCAGGACCCGGAACGCGCGGACGTTGCGGGTGACGGCGGGCGGCCCCGCCTCCGCCCGGCTGACCAGCACGCCAGAGGGGTCCCGGAGCTGCTCCCACTCGTCGAGCAGGCTGGAGTCGACCTGCCGGACCAGCTCACCGAGCCACTCGATGAGGTCGGTGAGCTCCTCGGTCTTGGCCTCGTCGGGGACCGTGTTCCGGAGCGCCTTGTACGCGTCGGCCAGGTAGCGCAGCACCAGGCCCTCCGAGCGGGACAGGCCATAGAAGCTGACATACTCAACGAAGGTCATGGCCCGCTCGTACATGTCGCGCACCACCGACTTGGGAGCCAGGGCGTAGTCCGCGACCCAGGGGTGACCCCGGCGGTACATGTCGTACGCGGCCTCGAGCAGATCAGCCAGCGGCTTCGGATGGGTGACCGAGTCCAGCAGGTCCATCCGGGTGTCGTAGTCGATGCCATCGGCCTTCATCTGGGCGACGGCCTCACCGCGCGCCTTGAACAGCTGCGCGGACAGGACCGTCCGGGGATTGTCCAGGGTCGCCTCGATGGCCGACACCACGTCGAGCGGGTAACCGGGCGAGTCGCGGTCAAGGAGTTCGATCGCGGCCAGGGCCAGCGGCGACAGCGGCTGGTTCAGCGCGAAGTCGAACTGCAGGTCCACCGTGAGCCGCGCCCGGCGCCCTTCGGCGTCCGGCTCGTCCAGCTGTTCCACCACTCCCCCGGCCAGCAGGGCCCGGTAGATGGCGATGGCCTGGTGGATGTGACGGCGCTGGGCGGCCCGGTCCTCGTGGTTGTCGGTCAGCAGGTGGCGCAGGGCGGTGAACGCGTCACCGGGCCGGCTGATCACGTTCAGCAGCATGGCGTGGGTGATGTTGAAGCTGGACGTGAGCGGCTCGGGGTCGGCGGCGACCAGCCGCTCGAAGGTGGGCTGCCCCCAGGCGATGAATCCCTCCGGCGGCTTCTTGCGGACCACCTTGCGCCGCTTCTTCGGGTCGTCGCCCGCCTTGGCCAGCAGGCGCTCGTTCTCCACCACGTGCTCGGGGGCCTGCACGACCACCCGGCCAGTGGTGTCGAATCCGGCCCGCCCGGCCCGGCCGGCGATCTGGTGGAACTCGCGGGCCTGGAGCAGCCGGGTCTTGGACCCGTCGTACTTCGACATGGCAGTGAACAGGACCGTGCGGATCGGCACGTTGATCCCCACACCCAGGGTGTCGGTGCCGCAGATGACCTTCAGCAGCCCGGCCTGGGCCAGGGTCTCCACCAGCCGGCGGTACTTGGGCAGCATCCCGGCATGATGGACGCCGATGCCGTGCCGGACCAGCCGGGACAGGGTCTTGCCGAACCCGGCCGTGAACCGGAAGCCGCCGATCAGCGCGGCGATCTCGTCCTTCTCCGCGCGGGAGCAGACGTTGACGCTCATCAGCGCCTGGGCCTGCTCGAGCGCCGCGGCCTGGGTGAAGTGGACCACGTAGATGGGGGCCTGGTGGGTGCTGAGCAGCTCTTCCAGGGTCTCGTGCAGCGGGGTGATGACGTAGGAGTAGGTGAGCGGGACCGGGCGGTCGGCGGACTGGACGACGGCGGTCGGCCGCCCGGTGCGCCGGGTCAGGTCGGACTCGAACCGGGTGACGTCGCCGAGGGTCGCCGACATCAGCACGAACTGGACCCTCGGCAGTTCGATGATCGGCACCTGCCAGGCCCAGCCCCGGTCGGGGTCGGCGTAGAAGTGGAACTCGTCCATCACGACCTGCCCGACGTCCGCGTCGGCGCCATCGCGCAGCGCGATGCTGGCCAGCACCTCGGCGGTGCAGCAGATGATCGGCGCGGTCGCGTTGACGCTGGCGTCACCGGTCATCATGCCCACGCTGGCAGGGCCGAAGGCGGCGCAGAGCGCGAAGAACTTCTCCGACACCAGGGCCTTGATCGGCGCGGTGTAGAAGGACCGGCGGCCGCCGGCCAGCGCCGCGAAGTGCGCCCCGGTGGCGACCAGGCTCTTGCCGGATCCGGTCGGGGTGGACAGGATCACGTTGGCCCCGGACACCACCTCGATGAGGGCCTCTTCCTGGTGCGGGTAGAGGGCCAGGCCCTGCTCCTTGGCCCAGCCGGCGAACGCGTCGAAGACCGCATCGGGCGCAGCGTCAGACGGGAGAAGGTCGGTGAGGGTCACAAATATTAAATGCTAGCGGCCCGGCTAATGTTCCCGGCCGCCGCGCTCAGCCAGGCGGCTGGCCGAGGAGCCGCCGCAAGGCCCGCGCGTCACGCACGGCATTCGCATTGCCGTCGTTGTTGAAGTAGGCGAAAACGTCGCGCCCGGCCGCGTCCCATTCCCGGAAACGGGCCGCCCACCAGGACAGATCGGCCGGGCTGTAGGAACCCGCATAAAGATGGTGGTGATCAGGACCGTGCAGCCGCACGTAGGTGAAATCCGTGGTGGCCCGCAGCACACACGGCAGGTCCGCCCCGCTCATCACGCAATAAGCGGCCCGGTGCATCTCGAGCAGGGCGAAGACCTCCTCGCAATGCCAGCTGGAATGGCGGAACTCGACGGCAACCCGCATCCATTCCGGGACCAGCTGCAGGAAATAGGCCAGCCTCGCGTCATCGCGCGCCTGGGCCGGGCCGAGCTGGGCCAGCAGCACGGCCCGTTTATCGCCCAGCTCGTGCCAGCCCGCGCCGATGCGCTGCAGCCAGGTTTCCGGGCCGTACAGTTTCCGCGCGTGGGTCAGGCCCCGCGGCGCCTTGACCGACAGGCAGAAACCCCCGGGCAATTTCTCCCGCCAATGACGGAACGTCTCCGGCCGGGGCCAGCGGTAAAAGCTGCTGTTCAGCTCGGCCGTGCCGAACGCGGCCGCGTAGCGGCCCAGCCGGGCCGCGGGAGGCAGCCCGGGCGGGTACAGCTCCGGCTCCCAGTGGGCGTAACTCCACCCCGACGTGCCGATCCTGACGGTCACGCGGGCTTAGGCTCCCGGGGTGCCCCCGTCCGGCGGCTGGTCGCCGGCGGGGTCGCGGCCGGGCTGGCCAGCCTGATCTTCGTTGCGGCGGTCTTTGTCACCCGGCAGGTTCCCGTCCACCAGCGCGGTCGACCCGGCCGCCCGGCTGGTCGTGTCCTCAGTCCGCTCCCGCAGCCGGTCAAGCGTCTCGGTGTCACCCAGCGGGATAGTGGCCTCCAGGCGGGCGCTCTCCTGCACCTCGGGCAGGTCCACGACCGCATCCACCAGGTCAGCCCGGCGGCCCGGGGCGACGTGCCCGGACGCGGCGTGCAGCGAGGCGCGGGTCGTCCCGCCGGGCTGCTGGGACACCTCGGCCGCGGCCACGGTCTGATCGCCGTCCTTGATCTCGACGCGTCGGGCGTCCTGCGGATCGGTCATGGAACACCTCCCTAAAGGTGGTTACCGTGCGCCTGCCCGGTCCGGCGTCCGCGAAACCGCCCGCCCGGCCAGTGACCGGAGCCGGCCGCTGGCTGGCCGGTGCGACCGGTCGGGCAGTTCCTCATTCGGCTTGATCAGCAGCGTCGTGGCGGTCAGCCAGAGCGCGGTGAAGATCAGGCTGCCGAGCACATCGGTGGGGTGGTGCTCGCCGCGGTACATCCGGGACAGGGCGATGGCGACCGGCATGACGATCGCGGGGACCAGGAACAGCCACCGCCACCAGCCCTTGGCGTGCCCGATGACCAGGATCGCGATCGCGATGTAGAGGCAGCAGGTGGCGGCCACGTGCCCGGACGGGTAGGCCGAGGTGGGCAGGTGATGGTCGAGGTGATGCACGTAGGGCCGGGGCCGCTTGACCACCGCGGCCGCGGCGAGGAACGCCGCCAGCTCGCCGAACATCACGACCGCGAGGAAGATGACCGGCCGCCAGTGCCGGGTGAGGGCCAGGAACACCACGCAGGCGGCGATGGCCACGATGAGGATCCCGGTCGTGGCGCAGGCCACGCTGACGTCGTTACTCCACTGGTTGAGGGACGGCGTGCGGTGCGCGGCGAACCAGCGCGGGATCGCCGTGTCCCCCAGCCACTTGTCGTGGCTGTACCTCAGGATCAGCTCGCCGAAGCCGACGACGACGCCGAGGATGAGCACCCAGGCGACCACGACTCCGGCGGCGACACGGGCACGGGGACGGGGACGGGCGGTGGACGATCTTTTCATGGGAGTCTCCGGCTGGGCTAGGTCGAGATCGGTGCGGGCCTCGGGTTCCAGTCCCTCGGTCAGGGGGTCAGTGACCGGCTGGCCTTCCGCCTGGCGGGTCAGCTCGAACGCGAATGCGGTGACGCCGAGCCAGGTGATGCCCAGTGTCCAGCCGCCGAGCACGTCAGACAGGTAGTGCACGCCGAGCAGGATGCGGCTGATCCCGATCAGCGCCACGAGCGTCACGATCACGGCCGGGAACGCGGTCCGCCAGCGGCCCCGGGCCGCGGGCAGGAAGACCAGCAGCACCGCGCCGTAACAGACGATCGAGCCGAGCGAGTGCCCGCTGGGGAAGCTGTTGCCGCCGCCGTGCGCGACCGGGTGGGCCACCACCGGGCGGAGCCGGCCGACCAGGTCCTTGAGGATCGGGTCCATGACCAGCGCGCCCGCGCCGGTAACCAGCAGGTACAGGACCAGCCGCCAGCGGCGCCGGAAGGCCAGGAAGACCGCCGAGACGCCGATGATCGTCCACAGCACGCCGTCGCTGCCCAGAAAGGTGACCGCCTTGACCAGCGAGATCAGGGCGGGATGCCCGGCGATCAGCGCGTTGATATGGGCCGCGGCGCCGTGATCGACGGACTCCAGTGGCCGCCACTGCAGGCGGACCAGGACGAGCAGGATCGTGAAGACCAGGGCCGCGGCGGTGACCACGAGCAGCGGGGTCAGGCCGCGGCGCCCGTTGTGCGAGGGCCGGCGGCCGACGGTGGAGGCCGACATGGCGCCCAAGTGCCCCGCTGGCCCGCCTTCATGCATGAGCGCGACATGACTCCCGGCAGACCGGCGCTTTACCCCAGGAAGGACAGCCGGATGAGGATCACCAGCGCGACGATGGCCAGCGCAATCACGGCCTTGACCGCCAGTCCCTTCTCGTACCGGACCGCGGCCCGGATCTCCTGGTCGAATTCCCGCTGCTCCGCCTCGCCGGGCCTGGCCAGGAGGGCCGGGACGGCCGGCGGGCGTCCCGCGAGCCCGCCGGCCGTGGCCGGGCGGTGCTCCGGCTGGCTGGCCGGGGGCCGCTGCCGGGCCGGGCCGTTCATGTGGCCGCCACCACCTTGCCGGTCTTCTCGGTCTTCTCCCAGCGGGCCTCGGCGTGCCGCAGTTCCTTCAGGTAGGCGGCGGCGGTGACCGCGCACAGCAGCGGCCCGTAACCGCCGATGTAGACGAACAAGGGCCCGGTGAGCCAGCCGAGGCGGCGCGACTCGGCCACCTTGCCGAGGTAGGCCACGCCCATGCAGGCGGCCAGCCAGACATAGATGAACAGCTCGACGCCCTGGATCAGGCCGCTGGTCACCGGCACCCCCACGGCCTGCAGCAGCGTCCGGGCCAGCAGGCTCAGCGGGCCGGGCAGGATGGCGGCCAGCAGGATGACCACGTTCACCACGCCCGGGAACAGCAGTGCTTCCCTCCAGGTCCGGCGGGCTATCTGGGGATCGATGAGCAGGGCGAAGGACGTGATGAACACGTAGGTGACCACGTTCACCAGCCACAGCACGTGGAAGGCGGTAAAGGCCAGGTGGCGGTCGATGAAGAACAACGTGACCAGCGAGGCGGACGCGCACACCATGAAGGCCGGCAGCAGGAGCAGGCAGAACCAGATCAGGCCGAAGCTGACGCTGCCCAGCCGGCTGCCTCCCTGTGGCCGGAACCAGACCCGCTTGAACCTGCGGGTGACCTGCATGTTGCCGCGGGCCCAGCGCAGCCGCTGGCGCCAGAGCGCCCCGATGCTGCCCGGCTCCTCCGACCACACCACCGCGTGCGGCTCGAACACGGCCCGGCGGCCGCCGAGCTGGGTCTGGAACGTGGTCACCGTGTCCTCGGCGAGCGTGCCGGTGTCCACCCGGCCGCCGATAGCCTCCAGGTTCTCCCGGGAGTGCAGCTGGGCGCCGCCGGCCAGGCAGGCGATCGCGCCCAGCACCTCCTGGCTGCGGCGCGCCGCCGCGGACGCCACGATGTACTCGTAGCCGATGAACCGGGTCATGTAGTTACCCGGGCGGCTGCCCTCCTTGATGTAGGCAGTCACCGAGCCGACTCCCGGATCGGCCAGGTGGCGGGTCATCCGGCGCAGCGAGACAGGCTCGTAGATCACGTCCGCGTCGATGATCAGGATGGCCTGGGCCCAGCCGTCGGCCAGGACCAGGTCCAGCCCGTGGTTGAGGGTGGCCGCCTTGCCCTCGCCGCCCCGGTCCCGACGCAGGTGGATCACGTTTCCGGGATATTCGGCGGCCTTGGCCGCGGCCACCTCGGGGGTGGCGTCGGTGCTGGCGTCGTCCACCACGATGATGCGCAGTGCGCTGAGCGGATAGTCGAGGTGCATCAGCCGGTTGAACCGAGGTGCCGATGACCGCCGCCTCGTTCCAGGCCGGGATGACCACCGCGACCCGGGGCAGGTACGGCGCGCACTTCGCGTAATGCAGCCGGCGGAAGTGCAGCCCGACCAGCAGGAACTGGTAGTTGGCCACCAGCAGCGGCAGCGCGCCCAGCATGACCAGCGCGACCAGCAGCCACTTGAGCCCGAGCAGGGCCTGCATCATCGCGGCCGCCCTCTCCGGGGCCCGCCGGTCATACCGGCATCGCCACCTTGCCGGTCTTCTCCGTCTTGTCCCAGGTCATCTCCGCGCCCCGCAGTTCCTTGATGTAGGACGCGAACGTGCAGGCGCACAGCAGGGGCCCGTAGCCGGCGATGTAGATGAACGCCGCCGAGAGCGGCCGCCCGAAGCGGCGCGGCTCCACGACCTTGCCCAGGTAGGCGACCAGCATCGAGCCGGCCAGCCAGGCGTAGGCGAACAGGACCAGGGCGCGCCGTTCCGCGAATGTCAGCGTGATGCCGGTCAGGGGCAGCACGTCATAGAGGATCATCCGCAGCAGGCGGGGGAAGCAGGCCGCGATGATGATGCACACGCTGATCACCCCGGGAAACAGGACGCCCTCGACCCAGGCGTGGCGGCCCGTGACCCAGTCGATCATGAGCACGAACGAGGTGATGAACACGTAGGTCAGGGCGTTGATGATCCACAGGACATGAAACACGACCCAGGCGATCGCGAAGTTGCTGAAGTACAGGATGATCAGGGACGACGACGCCAGGATCATGAAGACAGGCAGCAGGAACAGGCAGAACCAGAACACCGAGAAGCTGACGCTGCCTAGCCGGTGGGTCGGGCTGGGCCGGCACCACACCCGCCTGAACTGCTTGGTGACCTGGACGTTCCCGCGCGCCCAGCGCAGCCGCTGCTTCCAAAGCCCCCCGATGTCACCGGGCTCCTCAGCCCATACGGTCGCGTGCGGCTCGAACACCACCCGGCGGCCGGCCAGCTGGGTCTTGAACGTCGTGAACGTGTCCTCGGCGAGCGACGAGGTGTCGACCCGGCCGCCGATGGCCTCGAGATTGGCCCGGGAGTGCAGCTGCGCGCCGCCGGCCAGGCACGCGACGGCACCGAGCACGTTCTGGCTGCGGCGGGCGGCGGCCTGGGCGGTGATGTACTCGAAGCCGATGAACCGGGTCAGGTAGTTGCCCGGGCGGCTGCCCTCCTTGATGTACGCGGTGACGGCCCCGACCCGCGGGTCGGCCAGGTGCCGGGTCATCGTGCGCAGCGAATCCGGCTCGTAGATCACGTCGGCGTCCATGATGAGCAGCGCCTGCATCCAGTCGTCGGCGAGGATGACCCGCAGGCCGTGGTTGAGCGTGTGTGACTTGCCCTCGCCGCCCTTCTCGCGGCGCAGGTGGATGACCTGCCCCGGGTACGTCACCGCCTTGGCCTTGATCACGTCCGGGGTGTCGTCCGTGCTCGCGTCGTCCACCACGAAGACCCGCAGCGACTCCGGCGGGTAGTGGAGGTGCATAAGCCGGTCGATGGAGGCCCCGATGACCGCGGCCTCGTTCCACGCGGGCACCAGGATCGCGGTCCGCGGGAAGTAGGGGGCGCAGTCCCGGTAGTGGTTCCGCCGGAAGTGCAGGGCCACGAGCAGGTACTGGTAGCTCGCGGCCACCATGGGCACGGCGCCGAGCATGACGAGCAGCACCAGGACCCAGTCGAAGACAGCGATCACCGCGCCCATCAGGGCACCGCGCCGGTCAGGGCCGCGCACCTGATGGCACCGGGCTTTACGGCACCGGGCTTCATGGCGCCGGGCTTCATGGCATGGGGCTTCATGGCACGGGGGCGGCCGGCACCGCCGCGAGGATCTCCCGGACCCTGGTGTAGCGCCCGACGGCCGCGCAGTCGTGGCTATCGGTGCTGGCCACCAGGGGCACGCCGGCCGCGGCCAGGGCGCGGATCGTGCGCGGGGACGGGCAGGCCCACTTCTCGTTGACCTCCACCCGCGCCCCGGCCCGGTAACAGCCCTGGGCCAGATGGTCCAGGACCGGCCCGGGCACGTCCGCCTCGTCCAGGCCCATCTTGGGCAGCAGGCTGAACAGGTGGGCCAGCTGCGGCAGCGCCGCCCGCTCCAGGGCGCCCAGGGTGGCGGCGATGAGGCCTTCGATGACGTCGGCGGCCGAGCACTGGCGCCGCTCCAGCGCGTCCCGCATGTCCTGCGGCGGGACCGGGCCGTGGTCGCCGGGGTACTGGTGATCCGCGATCAGCACCCGGTCCACCCCGCGCAGGGACGGGGGCAGGTCCAGCTCCCCCTCCGCGTTGAGGATCTTGGCTTCCACCCCGGCCAGCACCTCGATATCGGGTGCGGGCCGGAGCTGGCGCACCGCGGCCACGAAGTCCGGCACCCAGGGCGAGCCCTGGCGGACGTGGTCGGCGAGGCAGATGACCCGCAGGCCCCGGTCCTGGGCCGCGCGGAGATTGTCGGCCACGGTGCTGACCGCGTCGTCGGAGAACGTCGAGTGGACGTGATGATCCTCGTCCAGGGCCACGCCGGGGAAGGATGCGGTCACGCGGCGACCTTCTGCACTTCGCTCAGGTCCATGAAGCGCTCCTCGAGGAAGCGGACCATGGCCACCTCGCGGAAGTCCACATGCTCCGGCACCGGGAGGCCGCGCAACGCGTCCAGGGCCAGCCTGGGCATGTTCACCCCGCTGGCCATGGTCAGCGGCAGCGCCCCGGGGGCCCGCGGGTTCACCTCCAGCAGGGCCGCGCGGCCGGCCACGTCCCGGCGGGCCTGCACGTTGGCTATGTAGGTGAGGCCGGTGGCACTGACCACCGCGGCCCCGAAGTGCTCCAGCTCCGGGTCGTGCACGGTGCGCCCGGCCACCGAGACCCCGGAGTCCACCCGGGCGCGCACCCGGGGCACGGCGGCGATCACGTGGCTGCGCGTGTCGGCGAGCACGTCGATCGAGTACTCCTCGCCCGGCAGGTACTCCTGGACGATGAACTCCGGGGACCGTTCCAGGCCGGCCAGTTCCCGGGCGGAGGCCACCACGGAGATATCCCGTGAGCCGCTCCCGCTGCGCGGCTTGAGCACCACCGGGTAATCCCACGACGCCGGGTCGAGCGCCTCGTCGAAGCACTCGGTACGCGGTACCCGCACATGCCCGGCACAGCAGCGGGCCAGGGCCAGCTTGTCCAGGGTCAGGCCCAGCGCCCGCTCCGGGGCCAGCATGAGCTCGATCCCGGCCGCGGCGTACTCGGCGCGGGCCTGGGCCAGCGGGCGCATCTCGGCGTCCACGGTCGGGATCAGGACATGCACGCCCAGCGCCACGCAGCGGGCCAGGACGGCCGAGGCGAAGTCGGGGTCCAGGCCGGCCGGGATCAGGGTCCGGGCGTCGGGCGGCAGCAGGTACAGGCCCGCCGCCCACGGGTCCATGTCCGCAGCCAGCAGCTGCACGGTGGGATCGAGGCTCAGCGATTTGATGACGGACACCGCGGCGGGTCCCCCCACCCCGGTGACCAGTACCCGGATCTGCTGGCTGAGGTCATGTCGCGGCATCCGCTACCCCCCTGGTCAGTTCCGCGGCCTGGTGCCGCGCGTGCTCACGTGCCCGGTCGTGCTCCTCCTCGTGCTCCTGCTCGTGATGTTGTGCACGATCTTGATCGTCCCGCCGGGGCAGGCCGGTCCGCCGGTCCGGGGCAGCGGGTCCGGACCCGTTCTCACCGCGCACGATCCCCTTCGCCGGGGCGAGGTCGTGCTGCCCGGCCACCGCCGCCTCCCGGACCACCTCGAACGGCTCGGCGAAGCGCCCGTCGCAGTAGCGGGACCAGTAGCGCGCGGTTGACTCGATCAGGTCGCGGTCGAGGTAGGCGCGGATCTCCACCTGGGAGGCGAACGCGTCGATGGCCTGGAGCTTGCGGTCCAGCTGCTCGTCGATGGCGACGAAGCGGGTGGGCCGGAAGTCCACCGTGGCCGACGGTGACTGGAAGCAGTACACCCGGCCCACCTGGCGGACGGCGACCAGCGCCGCGCGGTGCGTGTTCCGGTGGTCCTGGTGCACGTCGTGCAGGGAGTGGGTGTAGATCACGGTCGGCCGCACAGCCTGGACGATCCGGGTGATCACGCCGATCGTCGGGTCGCCTTCCCGGATGCTGGTGTCCTGGAGGTCCTCGTGGTAGAGCGTCGCGCCGATGACCTCCGCCGCCTTCCGGGACTCACCGGCCCGGGTGTCCTCGGTGCCGCCGCGGGCGCCGCGGCTCAGGGTCAGGATCGAGACCTCGTGCCCCAGCCGCCGGTGCATGGCCAGCGTGCCCGCCGCGCCGATCTCGACGTCGTCCGGGTGCGCGCCGATGGCCAGCACGCTCTGCCGGGCGGCCTCGCGGGCCGCGCGGCCCTTGGCCACCAGCGCGGCCACGGTGCCGACCAGCCTGTCGGGAAGGACCGGCTTCTCCAGGAACTCATCAGCCTTGTTACGCAGCGCCCGGACCGCATAGTCCACCGACGGGTGCGCGGTGACCACGGCCACGGGCAGCTGCGGGGATATCTCCCGGACCGCCTCCAGCAGCTCGATCCCGGTCATCCCGGGCATCTCCACGTCGGTCAGCACCAGGTCCCAGCGTTCTGCCCGGGCGCGGCCCAGCGCGGCCACCGGGTCCGCGATGTGGGTGACCTCGAAGCCGCCGCGGGTGCGGAGCACGTGCAGGGCGTAGGCGGCCGCCTCCGGGTCGTCCTCGACCACCAGGATCCGGCCGGGTGACTCCGGCTCGCTGGCGCTGCTCACCAGGTCACCCCCGCCGCCTGAGCGTTCAGGCCCATCTGTCCCCCCGATACCATTTAGTAATGATTAGATCACTATATGTAGTCACTCCTGGCGGGCACACCCCGGTCGCCATCCGCGGGCGGTGGGCTCTCCCGGGCCAGCACCGGGCCCGGCGGGGGGCCCACCGTGACCGGGAGGAACAGGTGGAACGTGGTGCCGGACCCGAGGGTGCTGGTCACCTCCACCCGGCCGCCGTGCAGCTCGGCGACCTCCTTGACGATGGACAGGCCCAGACCCGATCCGGGACGGCCCGCCCTGGTGGCGTTGGAGGCGCGGAAGAAGCGGTCGAACAGCTGCCCGATCTCCGCGGGGGGAATGCCGATCCCGGAGTCCTGGACGTCGATCCGCCACTCCTTTCCCGCTGCCGCCGCGATCACCCGCACCCGCCCGCCCTCGTCGGTGAATTTGACCGCGTTGGCGATCAGGTTGTCGATTACCTGGACCAGGCGGGACCGGTCGGCCAGCACCGGCGGACCGTCCGGGGCCGCACCGTCCAGCCCGACACCTTCCTGCGCCGCTCCCGGCGCCGCGGCCTGCACCGCCTCGGCCACGACCTCGGCCACGGAGACCGGCGCCAGGTCCAGCGGGATCATGCCGGCCTCGATCCGGCTCAGCAGCAGCAGATCGCCCACCAGCTTGGTGATCCGCTCGGCGTTACGCGAGACGACGTCCAGGAAGCGGGCGGCCATCGGGGACAGCCCGCCCTCGTCCCTGATCAGTTCGGCGTACGACACGATCGACGTCAGCGGCGAGCGCAGCTCGTGGGACACGGTAGCCAGGAACCGGGTCTTGAGCTCGTCGAGCTCGCGCAGCTCATCGTTCTGCTCGGAGAGCTGCCGCCGGGCGTCCTCGGCGGCGTGCCGCGAGGCCAGCTCGGCCTCCAGCCGGCGGTCACGCTCCTGCTCCCGCGCGGCGCGCTCGGTCATATCCCACAGCAGGACCAGGCCGCCGCGGTACTGACCGCTGGCGAAGACCGGCCAGTAGTCGCACTCCAGCATGCGGCCGTCCGTGCAGGCGAACCGGAGCCCCTCGACCCGCTGCCTCGCCGCGTTGCGGCGGGCCATCTGGGCCTGCACCTCCTGCGGGTCCACGAACGTGCGCGCGATCACCCCGCGCAACTCCTTCCCGGAAGCCCCGGTGAGCTTGTCGGGCGGCTCCTCGATGCCGAGCAGATCGCAGAGGCTCTGGTTGGCCTGGACGATCACGTTCCGCTCGTCGAGCACCAGCACGCCCGGGATGGCCGCCGCGAGCAGGCTATTCATCCGCTCGGTCTGGTCGGTGAGGTCGCGGACCGCGGCATGCTCGGCGGCCAGCAGCCGGTCCCGTTCCTGCTCGGCCCGCTTGCGGGCGGTCACGTTGGTGAGGGCGACCATGAACCCGTGGGGCAGGTCCGCCTGATCGGGCACGGCGGTGACGGCGGCGTGCACCCAGAGCGGCTGGCCGGCGTGGCGCCGCAGGCGGAAGTCGGTACGCAGCTCCGACCCGGCCACCCGGGCGCGCACCCATTCGTGCCGGACCCGCGTGACGTCGCCGGGATGCACGGCTTCCAGCCATGGGGTGCCGAGGAGGTCATCCGCAAGCTGGCCATTCAGCGCGCACCAGCGCTCGTTGACGTAGGCGCACGCTCCCGCGTCGTCGGTGCGCGCGATACCCACCGGGGCCAGCTCCGACAGCAGCCGCACCCGGGCTTCGCTCGCCGCCAGGGCCGCGTTGGCCCGCTCCAGCGCGGTCAGGTCCCGGGCGAAGTTGCAGAAGTAGACCTGGCCGGCCACCAGGAGGGGCAGTGGGGTCAGCTCCACGGTCCGCTCGGTGCCGTCGCCACGCAGGATGGGCAGCTGCATCGAGCCGGTGAAGTCCCCCGGGTCCTGGCTGCGCAGGAACCGCTCGGTCGATTCCAGGAACCTGGCCCGGTTGCGTTCCGGGATGAGCAGGTCCCCCATGCTCTGGCCGAGCACGTCGTCGCGCCGGCGGCCATACAGTTCTTCCGCGGCCGGGTTGAAGGCGACGATCTGCCGCTCGGCGTCCGCCACTACCACGGCGTCCGGTGCCGCGCTGATCAGTGCGTCGGTAACGGCCCGCCGTTCCGCGATTTCCCTGGCGTCCTCGGTTCGCCGGATCCGGGCCGCGATGACGGTGGCCAGCGCCCGCGCGGTGGCCTGGGACTCCGCGGCCCATTCGGACCGCTGGCCCACGAGGATCAGGGCACAGGGGGTGGAAGCGCCGGGCAGCCGGGCCACGGCGATCAGCACCCTGTCCTGGTTCCTGGCTGATCCCGGCCCCGGCCCCGGCACCCGTCCCTGGATGCAGCCCCCCGCCGAGGCCACGCTGGCGTGGGCGGCCAGCAGCGCGCTCAGCCGGGCCATCAGGCCGGGATCCACCGCCACGGGCGGGGAGGCGGCCATCACCGCGGCTTCTCCCGGTGCGGGCAGCCGGAGCGCGAGAGCCACCCGGCCGCCGAAGCCCGCCGCGCAGCGCCGGAGGAGTTCGGGCAGGCCCGCATCGGGTGCCGCGCCCTCCTGGCTCACGGCCTGGCTGATGGCGAACTCCAGCAGTGCGGACGGTGAGGTGCGGGCGTCTGGCTGCGCGGCAGTCTGCGAGGTCGCTCGAGACACCCCCATAATCGAGCGCTCTCCCCCCTTTAGGTAATCAAATGATTACTCTATGCGCATGGTACCCATTACGGCAGTTCCCAACTACGCCCGCCGGGAACAGTGGCCAGCCGGAGCCGGTTGCCGGGGTTGAGGGTGGCAGCCGGCTGACGCGGCGGCCCGGCCAGAAGCCGTTCTGGCCGGCTGACCGCGGTACCGGCACGACGGCATGGGAGCGGACTGGATGACTCAGCGGGCGCGCGATCACCTCGGGCGGTTCGGCGTCTGGCGCGGCGAGCGCCAGGTCACACCGGAACTGGCCGCGGGTATCGAGGAACTCGGCTTCGGTGCTCTCTGGCTGGGCTCGGCCCGGGGGGACCTGGCCGCGGCTGAGGAGTTCCTGGCCGCAACGACCACCCTCATCGTGGCCACCGGGATCATCAACATGTGGCAGTACGAGCCGCACCTGGTCGCCGCGTCATTCCAGCGGGTCGAGGAGCGGTTCCCGGGGCGGTTCCTGCTCGGCGTGGGCGCCGGCCACCCTGAGATGACCCAGCACTACGCCAAGCCCTACGACACGCTCGCCCGCTACGTGGACACCCTGCTGGGCGACGGCGTCCCGGCGGACAGCCTGGTCCTGGCCGCGCTCGGCCCGAAGGTGCTGCAGCTGGCCGCCGAGCGGACCGCAGGCGCCCATCCGTACCTGGTGACCACCGGGTACACCGCGCAGGCGCGCACGATCCTCGGCCCCGGCCCGCTGCTCGCCCCAGAGCAGAAGGTGGTCATCAGCACGGATCCTGAGCGGGCTCGTGCGACAGGCCGTTCCCGGGTGGAACAGCCCTACCTGGGGCTGGCCAACTACACCGCCAACCTGCGCCGCCTGGGCTGGACGGATGCGGACCTGAGCGGCGGCGGCAGTGATGCCCTGATCGACGCGCTGGTCGCCCACGGCGGCGCGGCCCAGGTGGTGACCCGGCTCACCGAGCACCTCGACGCCGGGGCTGACCACGTGAGCATCCAGCTGCTCACCGTGCCCGGCGCCGATCCGGCCGGCGGTTACGGGGAGCTAGCCGGGGCCATCGGGCGCCGCTGAGCCAGGGCGGTCCTTCTTCGGCAGCTTGCTGAGCACCGCCTGATAGGAGGCTTCCACCGCCTCCAGGAGCTCGTCGTCGGGGATCGCGCCGCCGATCCGCAGGCTGTTCCAGCCAAACCGGCCGATATAGGGCATGACTGACACGTCGTCCGGGTACCGCAGCAGCCATTCATCGGCCGCCTCTCTGGTCGCGCCGCATTTGAGCCCGACCGTGGCCGGGCTGGCCAGCCAGCGCCCCGGCGCCCAGGAACATGAAGATCTTGCTCCCGACCTTGGCCACCAGGTCACCCTCCCAGGGCTCGTCGTCCCAGGCCCCGGGCTTGGCCAGGCAGTGCGCGAGCAGTTCATCCCTGGTCACGGCCACCGTCCCCGTCGCCTGGTCCCGCTTCCGCCGGGTCACCACCCGGGACCGGCCGGCCTGGCCACCGGCGACCCCGTACCTGCCATTCCCGCAAACTGGTCACTGTTTGGTAGGTCACCTTCCTGACCGCTGGCATGCGGCGGTCCTGGGGCGGGTCAGCCCGGGATGACCAGGACCTTGCCGCTCGTCCCCTGCTCCACGGCCTCGTGCGCGGCGACGATCTCCTCCAGCGGGAACTTGTGCTCGGGCAGCTCGGTCAGCGCACCCGCCCGCAGCGCGGTGCCGATGTCGGCGGCGCCCTGGTCCAGGACCGCCTGGGGCAGCGTGTACAGCAGCATGAACCGGAGCACGATGCCGGCGGTCATGCAGGCCCGGACCGGCAGGCCCGGGTCACGGGATTCGGCCGCGTAGCAGGCCACCACAGTCCCCGGCCGGGAGATGGCCAGGTCCAGCTGCAGGTTCGCCCCGAGCGCCACCTCGACGATGCGGTCCACCGGGCCGACCGCCCCAGTGATCTGGCTGGCCGCGTCGGGATCGGTGTAGTACACCACGTGGCCGGCCCCGGCCTGCCGGGCCAGCTCGGCCTTGGCCGGGCCGCTGACGGTCGAGGCCACGCGGCCCGCCCCGCCCCAGGCCGCGAACTCAATGGAGAAATGCCCGACCGCGCCGGCCCCGCCGGCCACCAGGACCGTGGTGTCCTTGACCGGCCCGTCCGCGAATACCAGGTGGTGGGCGGTCAGGCCGGGCACGCCCAGGCTGGCGCCGAGTTCCATGGAGACGCCGTCCGGCAGCGGCACCGCATGATTCTCCGGCACAACGGTCCATCCGGCGGCGGTCCCCCCGCGGCGCCCGGCCGCGGCGAGGTACACCCACACCCGCTGGCCGACCCGGTCCTCCGGGCCGCCCGGGCCGACCGCGTCGATTACCCCGGCCCCGTCCTGATGCGGGATCTGGAACCCGTCGATGGGCCGCGGGGTCGCTCCGCTACGGCTCTTGACGTCGGTGGGGTTAACCCCTGATGCATGCACCCGGACCCGGACCTCGCCCGGACCTGGCTCCGGACGCTCGATGTCCACCACCCGCAGCACTTCGGCCGCCGGGCCCGTGCGGTCATAGACAGCCGCTTTCACCGCGCACTCCTCACTGGGGCCACCTTCGCTGTGGCGCCGGTCATACCGTAATCGCCCTACCATTCTGGCCGTCCGCCAAACGCCCGGGCCGAGGACCGGCCAGACGCGCGCGGGCGGGGACGCATATCGCGTCCCCGCCCGCGCGGGTAACTCAGTCACGGGGCGGCTGGCCGGAACCGGCTCCGCGCCGCGCCGCCGTGCGCAGCTCGCCTCAGGCCTTGAGGACAGCCTCGATCTCGAGCTGGATGCCGATCTTGTCGCTGACGACCACGCCGCCCGTCTCCATCGGGGCGCTGAAGTTCACGCCGAAGTCGCGGCGGTTGATCTCCGTGGTGGCGGTGAAGCCGGCCCGCGTGCCGCCGAAGGGGTCCGGCCCGAAGCCGTTGAGCTCCACGGTGAGCGGAACCTCCTTGGTGACGTCCTTGAGGGTCAGCTCGCCGTCCAGGATGTAGTGGTCACCCTCGGCCCGCAGCCCGGTGGAGCGGTAGGTCATCGTGGTGTACTTGTTGACCTCGAAGAAGTCGGCGGACCGGATGTGCTGGTCACGCTGCTCGTTGCCGGTGTTGATCGAGGTCAGGTCGATGGTGGCGGTGACGGACGAATCCAGCAGGTTCTCGCCCGTGACGAGCTCGCCGGAAAAGGTCGTGAACCGGCCGCGGACCTTGCTGACCATCATGTGCCGGGCGGTGAAGCCCATCTCCGAGTGAACCGGGTCGATCTCCCAGGTGCCCGCGACGTAACCGGGGATGGCGCCTGCTTCGGTGCTAGCCGTCATAAGGAATACTCCTGTCGTTCATAGTGACGCGGTTCATATTTGAACCCTCAACGAGTATCACGATCTCGGTAGCGTTGTCAAGCGTTCAACTATTCCAGGTATGCTGTCCTCATGAACGTTCCGGGACCGCGCTGGCTGAGCGCTGACGAGCAGCACACCTGGCGGGAGTCGATCGAGGCCTGGCAGTGGCTCATCGCCGCTGTTAACGCCCAGTTGCAGCGGGATTCCGGGATGCCGCTCGCCTACTACGAGATCCTGGTCCGGCTGTCCGAGGCGCCGGACCGTTCGCTCCGGATGACCCAGCTCGCCGAGGCGTCCTCGTCCAGCAAGAGCCGCGTGTCGCACGCGGTGGCCCGGCTGGAGGAACGCGGCTGGGTCCGCCGGGTGGACTGCCCGACCGACCGCCGCGGCCAGATCGCCATGCTCACTGACCAGGGCTTCGCCGCACTCAGCGGCGCCGCCCCGGGCCATGTCGAGCAGGTCAGGCAGGTCCTGTTTGACGCGCTGAGCGCCGAGCAGCTCGGCCAGCTGGACTCGATCAGCTCTGCGATCCTGGCCAAGGCGGCCAGCTCGCCCACGGACGCGGACGGTTGCCCGGCCTAGCGAGCTGGCCGGCAGATCTTGCGGGCTCACTACACTCGGCCCTTATGGAGAAGCGCATTCTGGGCCGGACAGGCAGGGCAGTCTCGGTCGTGGGTCTGGGCACGTGGCAGCTGGGAGCTGACTGGGGTGAAGTAGGCGAGAAGGATGCGCTGGCCGTCCTGGAGGCGGCCGCCGCGGCCGGGATCACGTTCCTGGATACCGCCGACGTGTACGGGGACGGGCGCAGCGAGCGGATCATCGGCCTGTTCCTGGCGAGCAATCCGGGCGCGGAGTTCACGGTGGCCACCAAGATGGGCCGCCGGGCGACACAGGATCCCGCGTTCTTCACCCTGGACAACTTCCGCGCGTGGACCGACCGCTCCCGGGCCAACCTCGGGATGGACCGGCTCGACCTGGTGCAGTTGCACTGCCCGCCGACCCCGGTGTTCTCGTCCGGCGCGGTCTACGACGCGCTCGACACGCTGGTTGCCGAGGAGCGCATCGCCGCCTACGGGGTAAGCGTCGAGACCTGCGCCGAGGCCCTGACCGCGATGGCCAGGCCCGGCACCGCGACCGTGCAGATCATCCTCAACGCGTTCCGGCGCAAGCCCCTGGATGAGGTGCTGCCCGCGGCCCGCGCCGCCGGAGTGGGCATCATCGCCCGCGTGCCGCTCGCCTCGGGGCTACTGTCCGGCCGGTATACGCACGAGACGTCCTTCGCCGCCGACGACCACCGCACCTTCAACCGTCACGGCGAGGCCTTCGACGCCGGGGAGACGTTCTCCGGCGTGGACTTCGACTCCGGCGTGGACGCCGCCCGGGAGTTCGCCGCCCTCGCCCCGGCCGATGCCACCCCGGCCCAGGCCGCGCTGCGCTGGGTGATCCAGCAGCCGGGCGTCTCCACCGTGATCCCGGGCGCACGCAATCCGGAGCAGGCCGAGCAGAACGCGGCCGCGGCGGCGCTGCCGCCGTTCAGCGATGCCGACCTTGCGGCCATCGCGGACCTCTACGACCGGCGCATCCGGGCCCAGGTCCACAACCGCTGGTAGGGCCCCTGCTGGCCCGGGGGCCCGGGTCACAGGAGGCTCTGGGGGCTTGTCCCCCGGGCTAACTCGCTGGCGAGGCGGGGGATCCGGGGGGCGTCCCCGGCCTAGCACGACTCCTCAGGCACCATGAGGGCGGCGACCCCGGCGGGGCCGGGGCCAGGCTCATCGGCCAGCGCCCCGGCCACCGCAGCCTGGTCCTCCGCGCTGCGGTTCTGGCTCAGCTTGTGCTTCGCCTGTACCGTGGCGATGGTCAGCTCCACCCCCACGATCCCGCGGAGCTGGCCGTTGATGTAGTCCGGCGGAGCATCGGTCACGGCCCAGGGCGCGGCCCGGTTCGCCTCATGCCGCTGGGTCAGCCGGGTCACCACGTCGCGCAGCCACTCCGGGTCACGATGCACGGTCAGCGGCCCGGTGAAGTGCACCGTGACATAGTTCCAGGTCGGCACCGTCCGGCCGTGCCGGGCCGTGCTCGGGTACCAGGACGGGGAGACGTAGGCCTGCGGGCCGTGCACGATAGCCAGCGCGCTGGATCCGGGGGCCACCGACTGCCACTGCGGATTGGCCAGGGCGAGATGGCCGAGAAGCCGGCCGTGCTCGCCGGTCTCCTGGTCCCAGATGACCGGGATGAGGCTGGCGACGGGCTGGGCGCCGTCGAAGGTGACCAGGTCGGCCGCGGCCGCGGCGGCCACGAACGCGGCGACATCGGCCGTCTCCGGCGCGGTGAAGTGAGCAGGGAGGTACACCCTTATGAGGGTACGCATCAGGCGTCCGGGCCAGCCAGTCCCGCCCGCGCCCCAGCCGGCCGGTGCGCCCGGCCGGTAAGCCCAGCTGGGGAAGCGCCGCCGGGGAAGCGCGTCCGGGGAGGCACGGCCGATGAATCCGGACGCCCTGCGGCGTCCAAGCTGGTGACACTGCCCGCACATCGAAGGAGTGACCATGCCCGTACGAGACACCGCCCCGGCTGGGGCGCCCTGCTGGGTCAACCTGCTGACCTCCGACCCCGAACGCATCCGGGACTTCTACGGCCAGGTGTTCGGCTGGACCGCCACCGAATCCGGGGAGCAGTTCGGCGGCTACTTCAACTTCGCCAAGGACGGCGTCCTGGTCGCGGGCGCCATGCCCAAGGAAGCCGGCATGGAGGCGCCGGACACGTGGTCGGTCTACCTGGCCACCGACGACGCCCAGAAGACGATCGAGGCCGCCACGGCCCACGGTGGCCAGGTCGTACTGCCCGCCACACCGGTGGCTGACCTCGGCACGATGGGGATGGTCGCCGACCCGGGCGGGGCGGCGATCGGCTTGTGGCAGCCTGGCCTGCATAAGGGCTTCGGGGTCGTGGCCGAGGACGGGGCCCCCGGCTGGTTCGAGGTGTACACCCAGGACTACGAGGCCACCATCGCGTTCTACCGTGACGTGTTCGGCTGGGAAACGCAGACCGTGGGCGACACGCCTGAGTTCCGCTACACCGTCGCCCAGCGCGGGTCGGACCAGCTGGCCGGGATCATGGACGGGTCCGGGTTCCTGCCCGAGGGCGTGCCGGCCCACTGGGTGGTCTACTTCGGCACCGAGGACGCCGACGCCACCCTGGCCAAGATCACCAGCCTGGGCGGTTCGGTCGTCATGCCCGCGGAGGACACCCCCTACGGCCGGCTGGCCGAGGCCGCCGACCCGACCGGCGTTCACTTCAAGCTCGTCGCCCCGAACGAGGCCATGCCCGCGAGGGAGTCCTGAGCCAGCGGAAGCCCGGACCGGGGAAAGCCGGGCACCGGCAAGGCCGGCCCGACTGACGACGGAGGGTTGGCGCCCGGTCCGGGCCCATCGCCGTGTGACCAATCGTGCCGCAGTTCAGCGCTGTACCCTCACTGACCATCGCCTGCGGTGACAATGAGGCACGTTAGCTTGGCTGATCATCTGTTCTGGCCGCGGCGCTTACTTACCGCTGCCGCATTTACCAAATGTCAGCCGGGCCGGGATCGGCGGCCTGGTAGCTGAGGTCCGCACGTCGAGAGTGATACAGCGCGGACCCCTGACGATGACACCGATGTAGAATTCCGTGAGGCCGCTGCCGTACATGGAGTTCCCGTCAGAGCAGCCAGCAAAGGTTGCCTCAGCCTCGCCATCGCGCAGCGCGTACTGGTTCGTGTTAGTGAGGCCCGGGAGGAACCGGAAATACTGTTTGCCCGCTCCCGAGGGTTGCACCCAAGCGATTGAGTTGTCCCGCACCAGCACGATGACAGGGATCGGCCTGAGGCTCCCATTCCGGTTATAGAACCTGAAATTGGGACTAATACCCTTGTTTATGAACCACACTGGCCCCGCCTGCGTGCTTTCCCGGCGCCATTGTGGTCCTAGATCTCCGTATGTCTGAGAAGTACAGCCGTAATATTGTCCACGCGCAACGGGCCTCGGGGTCAGCGAATGAGCATCCGGGGCTGGTGTCGCGGTGCGGGTCGTCATGCCGCCGCCCAGCGGTGCCGCCCCCGCCAGTGGCACCGCTACCAGCACAGCGGCCACGACGACGATGCCCGTGGCAGCCACTCGGGCGATATGCCGCCGGTGACGCCGACGGACGCGCTGAACCAGCTTTGCCGGCGGCTGTTCGTCGGCGACTGAGGACTCCATCGCGGCTCGCAACCGCGCCTCGAAATCAGTCATGACAGCGAACCCCCCTAGATCCTCCTGACCGGGCCGTGGCATCTGGCTCAGCAACCTCACGCAGCCGGGCCAGCCCGCGCGATACCTGGCTCTTCACCGTTCCCACGCTGCATCCAAGCGTCCCGGCGATCTCCGCCTCGGAAAGGTCGTTGAAATACCGCAGGACCAGCACGGCCCGCTGACGTGGCGGCAACGCCGCGAGAGCACGCATCAGGAAATCGCGTTCCGCCACAACAACTGTCTGATCCACGAAGGCCACTGCGGCATCACCCGGGAGCAGCGCCCGTTCGCGCCGCCGGCCGGACCGCCGCCGCCAGTCGTGCGACGCATTCGCCAAAATCCGCCGCACGTACCGTTCGGGGTCATCCGAGCGGCAGACCCGCGCCCAGTGCCGGTAGGCCCGTTCCAGTGCGATCTGGAGCAAATCCTCGGCCGCCGCCCGGTCCTGACCGGCCAGCAGCAAAGCGGTCCTATACAGGCGCGGCGAGCAACCCTCCACGAACTCCTCGAAGGACACGCTCACCTCCCGTGACAGGCGGGCCACCTACTCCTCTAACTCCGTGGCATCTCCGAAGGTTGAGTCACCGCTTAGGTGATCGGTTCGGGCTGGTTCGTTACCTGCTCCCGTGCAGCTCAGACGGCCTTGGCCCCTCCGGCCAGGCCGGGTCCGCCGATCAGGTTCAGGCGGGTTACGGGGTGGGAGTCGCCTGCAGGTTCCAGCTATGACCGTTCCACCGCTCGGCCAGCATCGTGTCCGTACCGTGAAACGTCGCCGCCAGCCCGGCGGCCTCCGGTCTTAACGGATCACGCGGCACCAACCCACTCCCTCACGCTGCGCGGCGAGCCATATTTGCGATAACTCCGTCCGTACGGGTGTCTTCGGTATCAGACGCGTCCTGGCATTGCTAAATTAGCCCGGCGGCATGGGTTGGCTAGGGGGACGCATGAGGAGTAGGGATATCACCGTGTCACGGGAAAACCACTCTGGAACGACCATGCCCGGAACCGGCCGGTGACCTGCCGTGGCTGACCGCCCCGGGCAGCCGGCCCAGGGCCCGGGACGGCTGGCGGGCAGCCTGGCCCGGCACCGCTGGATCACCGCCGCCGGCATGACCGCCACGGTCGCCGCTGCGGCCGGCGGCGGCGTGGCCCTGGCCCTTCACGATAGTTCCGCCGCCCCGCGCCAGGAATGCGGGCTGGTGCCCTGTGCCGCCGCGCTGCCCGCCTCGGTGCAGTCCGGCGGGAACGGGCCCGCCAGCGCGACCGGATCTCCGGGCACACCCACCGCCGCCGCGCCCACGGTCCCCCAGCGCGCCTCCGCGCCGCCCAGCCCGGCGCCGCCCTCGGTGCCGGCCACGGCCCGGGAGGCCGCAGCACCCCCGCCGCCGCGTCCGTCCGCGAGCTCCGGGCTGGTCTCCCCCAGCATCCCGATCTCGGCCCCGGCCCCGGTGTCTGCCGGCACGGCTCCCCCGCCGCTCGCGATCTCGTTCCCCGCCCCGGTCGCATCGTCCGCCGGGCGGGCCGTTTCCCCGGACCGCGCGATCGGGGTGGGCTATGCCATCACCGGGGACGGCGAGCAGGGCATCCACGGACAGATCGTTATTGTCAATAACGGCTCTGCCCCGGTGGGCCGCTGGCGGGTGCGGCTCGTCCTGCCCGGCGACACCCATTATCAGGTGCTGAGCGCTGAGAACCGCTCGGCCGGCGATGCCCTGGTCATGGCGGCGGCGCCCGGTCAGGCCCGGGCCGCGGGCAGCATCGCGGTGGTCGCGTTCACCGCCTCGGGCAGCACCACCACGCCGGTCCGGTGCACGTTCACCGATTCCGGCCACGCGCGGCACCGCGGCCGCAGCGGTTCCGGGGCGGCCGCGGGTCAGGAGACCAGCGCCGGAGGTAACCGGACGCAGTCCGGGCGGCGCGGACACGGCGGATGGCCCGGCGGCGGGCTGGAGGGCTGGCGGAGCGGTAACTGGTCGAGCCGGGGCTGGCCGGGGCGGGACGGGCCCGGCCACCGCTGGGCCGGGGGCGGGCTGGAGGGACAGCACCACGGCTGGCCCGGGGGCGGCCGGGACGGGCAGCACCACGGCTGGCCCGGCGGCCGCTGACCGCCGGCTGGCTCCTGGCGCGCTGGCGCCCGGCGCCGCTGACCGTGCCCCGGCGGGGCCATGGCGCCCGGTAGGGTTCGTCCCATGACTGACCGGGATGCCCTCGAGGCCCTCTCCTCCCAGGAACTTCACGACCGCGCCGTGCGCCGGGCCGTGCGGCATCTGGATATCGGGTTCCTGTGGCAGTTGCTGCGGGAAATCCCCGAGGGCGAGGCGGTCGCCGGGCACACCGACCAGACCGCGGCCGACGTCACCCAGCTGTCAGCGATGATCGATGACGCCTTCGGCCACGAAGACCCTGAGGTGGCGGACGCGCTGCGCCCGATCTACCTGGACTATCTGGAGAAGCACGGCGGCTGAGCCGCGGCTGGCCCGGTCAGGACGGCGGCCCGGTCGGCGGGCGCACCGTCGGCGCGGTCGAACCGGGCGGGACCCGGCGGCTGGATGAGGCCCAGCCGCTGCCCGAAGCTCCACGGTGCAGGATCTGATCGATCGCCGCGCTGACGCTGCCGTCCTCGTTCACCAGCCGGCGGACCACGTAGATGAGGGCGGGAATGGCCCAGAAGTCACCGCAGACCCACAAGATGGCCGCGCCGATCTCCTGGTCCGCGTACGGCGGCAGGGTGACCCCGGGAACGTGGCTGTAGCCCGAGTACCAGGACTTCTGGGAGAAGATGCTCAGGGCCATGGCCAGCATCCACATGACCAGGTTGGTCCCGATCAGCGCGACGGCCTGGGAGACCAGTGGCATCCGGCGCTGGAACGGCGGCGACGGGATGAACTGGAGCCAGAACAGCACGCCGGCCAGGAAGAAGCTCCCGTGCACCAGCCAGATGTGCACAGCCTGATTCCGCTGCGCGAGGTCGAACAGCGCCGGAACGTGCCAGGCCAGCATGACCACGGAGAACAGCGTGACCGAGACCCAGGGGCGCAGCAGGAACCCGGCGATCGCCCGGAGCGGCCGCGACCAGGAGTCCCGCAGCACCGCGGCGGTCGCGGCCCGCCCGGTCCGCCCGGGCAGCCCGTCGAGCAGCGGCTGCCAGGGGGCCCCGGCCACCACCAGCGTGGGCGCGGCGAACATGAGCAGCAGGTGCTGGAGCATGTGCACGAAGAAGTAGTCGTCGGCCCAGTAGTCGATGGGTGATACGACCGCGATGAGCAGGACCGCGAGACCGGCGTAGAAGAAGAGCGAGCGGAGCCTGCGCTGCCTGGTCCGCTCGGGCCGGGACCGCCGGGCCAGCCGGGCCAGCCCGATCTCGTGCCAGGCCACCAGGACCAGCACCACGATCAGGAACGGGTCGAAGGACCAGTTGTCGACGAAGTAGCTCACAGCACCCAACTCACCCGGACGAGCCGTAGGGAATGGCGACGTGGATGACCTGCGACCGGCTCCACCCGGAACCGCTGGAGGACAGGCTCCAGACGGACAGCTGGCCCCCGCGGGCGCTCAGGGCCTCGAAACCGCCGCCCGGGGCCGCGGCCAGGGTGACCCCGCCGTCCGGGGCCGACGACGCAAGGGCGGGCAGGGCGGGCAGGGACCGCCAGGCCGTCGCGGGGCCGCTGACGGAGACGGCCCGGCCGCCGGATAGGACCACGCCGAGCGAGCCGCTGGCGAACGACGCCGACTGCGGCCGCGCGGCGCCGAGCTGATACGGCCGGGACAGCGTCCACGAGGCGCCGTCCGGGCTGGACCACGCCCCGAGCAGGCGAGCGGCTGGCCCGCGGCCCGCAACCAGCAACGCCGCGACCCCGCGGCCCGCCGGGGCCATCTGGAGGACCTCGACGTCCTGCCGGGCGAGCGCCGCGGGCAGCGCGGGCCCGCTGCGGGACCAGCGGCCGCCGGCCAGCCGGAAGATCCCGGCCTGTCCTGCGCGAGCGCACCCGCCCGCAGCGAGCGGGACACCCGAGGGACTGTAGGCAACGGAGGTGAGCTGACCCGGCTGGCAGCCCCGGCCCGCGGCCGCGACCACCGCGTGCTCGCTGGCCAGCCTGGTCCAGGCCGCCCCCGGACGGGCCCTGAGCTCGATGTCGCCGGTCTTGGTCAGTGCGATCAGCCCGCCGCCGGGCGCGGCGGCCAGCGAGTCCGGGCCGGCCGCGAGCCGGGCATCCAGCAGGCCCGACTGGGCCCACTTCGCCCCGTTGTCGCTGCTGCTGGCCAGCGGGGAGAAGGACAGGTCCTGGCTGGGCCGGATCGCGGCGGCCAGGGTGGGGCCGCCTTCGGCCGCCACCGCGATCCCGCCGTTGCTGGCCACGCCCAGGGGCGTCGCCAGTTTCCAGGCTCCGGCCCGGCCCGGGCGGACGAACACCTGCCAGAAGTTGTTGTGCTCGGTGGCCGACCCGCCCATGACGAGCACCGCCCAGCTACCGTCCGGGTACCCGGCCGAGGTGGCCAGCGACAGGCGGACGCCCGGGGCAGCCGGGACGGCCTGCGCCGCGTGCGTGCTGCCGCACCCGGCCAGCACCGCGCTAGCGCACCCGGCTACCACGCCGGTGACCAGGACGGTCGCGGCTCTGCCGCGCGGCGGCCGGGTGATCACGGGGAACCCAGGTTCTGGCGGGCCGCGGTGGAGAGCTCATCCGCGAACGACGCCTGGATACTGGACGTGCCCGGGCCGGGATCGAAGTTCAGCTCGGCGCGGGTCCGGCCGGACCGGTCGATGACATAGGCGATGTCGCTGTGCCCGATCATCCCGCCCGCGGGCAGGACCTGGGCCGCGATCCCGTACTGCCGCCAGACCTTCGTGAGCGCGGCGACGCGGCCGGTCAGGTACTGCCAGTTGGGCAGCGTGTTCATATGCTCCTGGAGGTCGAAGGCGGCGGTGTACTCAGGCTGGTTGTAGAGGGGGTTGGTGACCACCGCGACCAGTTCCACCTGCCGGGCCTGCCCGCCGAGCAACTGGTCCGCCTGCCGGAACTCCTGGGCGATGAGCGGGCAGTCGGATGTGCACACCGGGTCGAGGAACGTCAGCAGGACCACCTTCCCGCGCAGGCTGGCCAGGCTGACCGTATGGCCCTGCTGGTTGGCCAGCGTGAAGGCGGGGGCCTTGAAGTTCAGCGGCGCGCTCGACCCGTCGAGCGCCTGCGCGAGGATCGGCGAGGCGCTCGCGCTGGCGGACGCGGTCGCCAGGGGGATGACGCCGATGATGGCCACCCCCAGGGCGCCGACGGCCCCCAGAGTCCGCGGGCTGGCGTTGCCGATGAGGGCGGCCAGCCGTCGCGCGATCGCCGGGGCAGGCGCAGCAGCCGGGGCAGACGCCCCAGCTGGCGCGGCAGCCGGGACCGGGGCGACCGGTCCGGCCGCGGGGGCGGGCGCCGGGCCACCAGCCGGGGCCAGGCCACCAGGCAGGGCCGAGTCATCAGCTGGGGCCGAGTCATCAGCTGGGGCGGGCGCGGCGGCCGGGGCGGGCGCGTGCGCCACGGCCAGGTACCCGCCCACGGCCACGAGGGCGAAGGGGATCATGCTGTTGGGGTCCGTGCCGAGCCCGCCGAAGACGCCCAGGTCCTGGACCAGGACCCAGTCCGCTGCGCAAAGCACCAGCAGGACGCCGACCGCGGGGCGCAGCACCGCCCGCTGACCGATGGCCAGGGCGAGGCCGGTGGCGGCCAGCGCGGCCACCACGACCAGGTTGACCGCGAGCCCGTGCGCGGCGGCGAAGGTCCCGAACCCGCGTACCCAGGACGCCAGGAACCCGGGCTGGGATGTCTGCGCCATGCCCTGCACCATGCTGGCCACGTTGCCGGGCTGCGGGCCCGCGGTGCCCGACCAGAACCCGCGTCCCGGCCACGCCTGGAGCAGCGCCATGCCGGCCAGGAACACGCCCGTGGCGGCGAGCACGATCCGGCCGAGCCGCGGCCCGGCCCAGGCCCGGTCGGTCAGCGCGATGAGCACTCCGGCCACGGCGTACAGGAGCGCGGCACCCGGGGCGCCGAATAGCCAGCTCAGCCCGGGGGCGAAGATGCCGCCGAACGCCTCGCCGAAGGCCCACACGACCAAGCCCCAGCCCGCGCTGGCCAGCCCGCCGAGCCGGGACCAGGGGCCGCGGGCGGCGGTGAGCAGCCAGATACCGATCCCGACCTGGATCCAGACCGCCGCGGCGGCCGCGCTGACCGGGTGATACGACCACCCCTGCCCGGCGAAGTCCACCAGGCTGCGGACCCAGCCCGGTGACCCGTCCGCCGATGGCTCGGTCACGTTGCTGGCCAGGCCCAGGGGCATGGCGGGCTGCGCCTGGAGCAGGCCATCCAGGATCCACAGCACGCCGAACCCGATCCGGAGGACCTGCCGGCCCCGCGGCTCGGCGGCCAGGCCCCCGGCCGGCGGCCGGAACGAGGTCCGGGGACCGGGTACCCACTCGCGGACGCTGACCCAGAGCATGGCGAGGAGGAAGAAGATGAGAAGGGCGATGATCCCCTGGTGGATGAGCGCGGACTGGAAGGCCGCCACCACCGTGGGATTGTTCAGCTGGAGGGTCGAGCCCATCCCGGACATGACACGTGGCTCCCTTATTCACCCCTGCTGCCATTGCCTGCCACTCCCGGTCCCAGAGGGGTGACACAACCGCCATCGCGGCGGAATCAAGCTGACGCGATCCTACGCCGCCCCGCAGTGCGGTGGTCGCGGCCTCCCGGTCCGGCCGTTCGTCACTCTGCGTAGTAACATACAGCAACTTGTCAGCATCTTCCCGGGCTCCGCCTATGGCCCTCCGGGCCCCTCGCCCGCACAATGAAGTGGAGGGGCCTGGTGATTCAGAGTGACGTATGCGCCCAGGTGGGAGCCCAGTTGAGGGAAAGAGCGCGGCGGTACGCCGGAAAGGCCCGGCTGTCCGGCCTGGCGCTCCGGGGCCGGCGGCCTGTGGGCCGCGGGTCTCACGGCGGCGGTCACCCTGGGAATCGTGGCCACCTCACCGAGCGCGCACGGTGCGGAGCGCCTGGCGGTCCGGCTCGCCGCGGCGGTCAAGGCGCTGCCCCGCGGGGCCCCGACCGTCCCTCCCGCGCTGCTGCACGGCCACTTCTATAACGGCACCCCCGCGGTGGGGGCCCTGTTCACCGTTAACGGCGGCCGCCTCGGCCAGCACTTCTGCACGGCGAGCGTGGTGAACAGCGCGGTCAAGGACCTGGTCATCACCGCGGCGCACTGCCTGCAGGGTAAGCAGCCGGGCCAGGTGGCTTTCGTGCCGGAGTATCACCGGCACCAGGAGCCCTACGGCAGCTGGAAGGTCACCCGGGTGTTCGTGGACGCCGCCTGGGCGAACTCCGCGAACCCCAACGACGACGTGGCCTTCCTGGTCGTCAGCCAGCCCGGGAACTCCAACCGGGTCCAGGAGGAGACCGGCGGGGAGAACCTCGCCACCGGCTGGGGAGCCTCGCAGCGGGTCAAGGTCATCGGTTACCCGGACAGCCGGGAACGGCCGATCACCTGCGCCGCCCGGACCCGGGCGTTCGGTAAGCGCCAGACGGAGTTCGACTGCGGCGGTTACACCGACGGCACGAGCGGTGGCCCGTTCCTCGCGAATGTGCACCCGGCCACCGGCCGGGGCGCCGTGCTGGGCGTCATCGGCGGCTACGAGCAGGGCGGGAACGCGCCGTCGGTCTCTTACTCGGCGCGGTTCGGCCGGACCATCCGGGACCTCTACGACAAGGCGGTCAGCAAGAACTGACCCCGTCGCCCTGGCCACCGGGGGCAGCAGGAGCTGGCCGCAGGCTCAGGACGCGGGATCGGGCGGCGGCACGATCTGGTCCAGCTCGGCCAGCGCGTCCTGCGGCGGGATCCAGTCCGCCGCCGCGGCGTTCGCCTTGACCTGGTCCGGCGAGGTCGCCCCGGCGATGACCGAAGCGCAGCCCGGCTGGGCCGCGAGGCCCCCGATGGCCACGTCGAGGAGGCTGACCCCGTGCTCCGCGGCCCACCGCGCGAGTGCCTCCACCCGGTCGAGTCTCGGGCCGGTGATGTAGCCCTCCCGGCTGGCCAGCCTGCTGCCGGGCGGCGGGGCCTGGCCGCGCTGGACCTTCCCGGTGAGCAGACCGTTGGCGAGCGGGTAGAACGGCAGCACCCCGAGGCCGAAGTGCGTAACCGCGGGCACCACCTCGGCCTCGGCCCCGCGCTCGATGAGCGACCACTGGTTCTGCGCCGAGACGAACGCCTCCGTGCCGGCCTCCCGCGCCACGTGCGCGGCGTCGGCGATCTGCCAGCCCGAGAAGTTGGAGTGGCCGAGGTAGCGGACCTTGCCCTCGGCGACCAGTTCGCTGAGCGCGTGCAGGGTCTCGCCGATGGGCGTGACCGGGTCAGGCGTGTGCAGCTGGTACAGGTCAAGGTAGTCGGTGCGGAGCCGGCGCAGCGACTGCTCGACGGCCCGCCGGATGTAGGCCCGGCCGCCCTTGGCCCCGGCCGCCGGACCGTAGCCCATGTCCACCCGCTGGTTGCCGAACTTGGTGGCCAGCACGATCTGGTCACGCCGGGCGCCGAGCACCTCGCCGAGCACCTCCTCCGAGCCGCCGGCGTTGCCGTATATGTCGGCGGTGTCGAACAGCGTGATGCCCGCGTCGATCGCCGCGTCCACCACCGCCCGGGTCTGCTGCACGTCCAGCCGGCTGCCGAAGTTGTTGCCGCCGAGGCCGGCCACCGAGACGAGCAGCCCGCTCTCACCCAAGGACCTATAACGCATGACCCTGCCTTCGTAGGGCTCAGGGCCCGTCTGGCCCAGTGCTGACGGGCCAGTGCTGATAGCCCGGTGCTGATAGCCCGGAGCTAATGGCCTGGTGCAGAAGGCCGTGCAGCTGGCCGGTGCCGATGGCCAGTGCTGATGGCTGGTGCAGAAGGCCGTGCAGATGGCCAGTGCCCAGGTTATCGGGCAGTTCCCGGCGCCCGCCGCCGGGCCGGCCCCGCCGGAGGGGTGCCAGCCAATGGCCCAGGCGATACAGTGGCCGGGTCAGCGAAAAGGCGACTCCCCGCGCATTTCTCCCCCGCAAAGAAGCGAGGCACGTTGCGGTAATGCCGAAGCCCACCTGGACCACTCGGGTGCATGCTGTCAGGCAGCCGTTCCCGGAGAGGAAGTGGGTCGATGGCAGATGCAGTGGGCGGCCCTACAGTCCTGCGCCTGCTCCTGGGGGCTCAGCTGCGCCGTCTGCGCGAGTCCCGGGGAATCAGCGCTCAGGAAGCCGCGCGCGCCATCCGGGGTTCGGAATCCAAGATCAGCCGTATCGAACTCGGCCGGAATGCCGTCCGGGAAATCGACATCGCCGACCTGCTCAGCTTGTACGGGATAGCTGACAAAGCCGAGCGGGAGCAAATGCTGCTGCTGGCCAGCCGGGCCAACCAGCCGGGATGGTGGCATCGCTACCACGACGTCCTGCCCGCGTGGTTCCAGGCTTACATGGGCCTGGAGGAATCAGCCCAGTCGATCCGCACCTACGACGCCCAGTTCGTGCCCGGCCTGCTGCAGACCGAGGACTACGCCTCCGCGGTGCTGGCCCTGGGTGACAATTCGCTCGACGAGGCGGAACGCCTGGTCGTCCTGCTCAAGGAACGCCAGCGCCGCTTCGCGGCAGGCGGTACCCGCCTCTGGGCCATCATCGACGAGGTGGCGCTCCGCCGCCCGGTCGGCGGTCCCGGGGTCCTCCGCGGCCAGCTGGAGCACCTGCGCGACGCGTGCCGCCATGAATCCGGGGTCACCCTGCAGGTGACCCCGTTTCCCGTGGTCAGCTACGGGGCGCCGGGCTCGTTCAGCATCCTGCGTTTCGCCGACGCCGACATGCCCGACATGGTATACGCGGAGCAGCTGACCAGCGCCACCTACATCGACAAGCGGGCCGAGGTGGAACGTTACCTGCTGGCCATGGAACGGCTCAGCATCGTGAGCGCGTCCCCGGCCGACTCACACCAGCTCATCACCACCATGCTGGCCGACCTGGGCACCACCTCATAGATGGCGGCGGAAGCCCTCCTTCTCCCCGCGCTTGCCTGGCCGGGAGAAGGAGGGCGCCGCCACCGCCCCCCCGGGTACTCATAAGCTCCGAAGGCCCGGCGGCCCGCTGGCTAGCGAACGGGCAGGTCGAACTCGCCGTTCCGTACGCCAGCCAGGAACGCCGTCCACTCGCGGCGGTTGAACACGTGCGGTGCCTTGCTGACGTCCTTGGAATCGCGCAACGCCACCATGCCATTGGGCAGGTGCGCGACTTCCACACAGCCCGTGACGCTTGAGGCGCTGCTCTTGAACCAGCGGGCATTGGTGAATTCCGGGGTCATCCCACTATCCCTTCTATGGAGGTAGGAGCATTCCTCAGGTGATGTCGCCAGCCATTCGCTCGATGAATTTGACTGTATCGGCTGGTGACAACGCTGCTGCGCGGAGCAGATCGAAAACCTCCGCGCAGGAGCGCACCTCGGCGTCTCTTTCCAGATAAGCGTGGCCGGCGACGCCCTCCGTGTAGACCACGTCCTGATCGCCACGCTCGGGGAACTCAAGAATGCAGAATGGGCCGTTCAGGGCCGGGTGCACGCCACTGGACAACGGCAGCACCTGCAACGTCACGTTCGGCTGCTGGCTGGCCTCGAGGAGCCGGGCCAGCTGCTCACGCATGACCTCGGGGCCGCCGATCATCCTCGAGATGACCGGCTCGTTGAGGATGCACCACAGCCTCACCGGGTCCGACCCGGCGAGCACCCGCTGCCGCCCCATGCGCAGCTCTACCGCCCGGTCGATCTGCCTGGTGTCCTGCCACCGGCGGACCGAGGTCATGACGGTGCGCGCGTAGCCTTCCGTCTGCAGCAGGCCGTGGACCACCTGGTCTTCGAACACCCGCAGCGCGGACGCCTCGGCTTCCAGGCCGACGTAGACGTCGAATCCGGTCGGGAGCACATCGTCGTAGACGGCCCACCAGCCCTTGCGGTGACCTTCCCGGGCCATCTCGGCGAGGACCTGCCGCTGGCCCGGGTCCTCCACGCCGTACATGTCGAACATCGTCATGAGGTAGGCGGTCCGGGTCGGCGCCTTGCCGGTCTCGATGCGGGACAGCGTCGACGCGGCCAGGCCCAGCCGGTCCGCGGCCTCTTCGAGCTTGAACGAGTGCGCCTCGCGCAGGCGCCTTAATTCGGAGCCGAGTCGCCGCCGCCGCACCGTGGGACCGATCGACACGGGCATCTCGCCTCCTCGAAGGCCGGTCCGGTGGGATCCCGACCCAGGTCAGGGGCGGGATAGACAGAACTCTTCCGGTACATCAAGTAACGATACCGGACTTGCGAAAGGGATGAGATCTCATCTGAAATTTCGCCTGCGATATTTGTGCTACGCACTTGCGTGAGATGCACGCCCACCCTCATCATGGATCTGACACGCCGTATCTGACCGGCTACCATCGCGGACCCTGGCGGCGGGGCGCCACACTTCTCGGCGGCCCGCCGACCGCGTAGGGGGGGAACGCGCAGCCCGGGAAGGGAGCGCATCAGGGATGGGAGCTACCGCCTCTGCGGCCGCCGGAGTATCACGCACCGGTGGCCCGCGGACAGCAGCTACGGACATGCCGCAGGGAACTGCGGCGGCGGGCGCCCCCGTGCCGGTCATCGTGGGCAGCCTGACCATTGCGGGCCGGACGCGGAACGTCGCGGAGGCGCGGGCGTTCGTGGCCAGGACCCTCGGGGTGGCCCATCCTTGCGCCGACGAGGCCGTTTTACTGTGTTCTGAACTCGTCACCAACGCCGTGATGCACAGCGAGTCAGGCCAGCCCGGCGGGACGGTCACCGTCGTAGTGCTCGGCATCCCCGGCGCGGTCCGGGTCGAGGTCGTGGACAACGGCTCCGCGCGCAGCACCCCGGTGGTTAAGGACGAGGTGTTCGAGCCCGACGGGCACGGGCTGTTCCTGGTCGAGCAGCTCGCCGAGCGATGGGGCTACACCCGCGACGAGGTCGGCACCACGGTCTGGTTCCGGCTCATCTGCTGACCCCCGGCCCGAAACAGGGGCCCGTGGGTCACCGGCCGCCCTCCCCAGAAGCGCTCTGCGCGGCCCCCGGGGGGAGGGCGGCCGGTTCACGTTTCGCGACGGAGTCAGCCTTCCCGGGCGGTCAGTCTTCCCGGCGGGCCCGGGCTCTGCGGCGCGGGGCCCCGCCGCCCTGGCCCGCACCGGTACGCCGTTCCCGCAACCGCAGGGACAGGCGGATCGGGCTGCCCTCGAACCCGAACTCCTCACGCAGCCGCCGCTCCAGGAACCGCCGGTAGCCCGCTTCCAGGAAACCGGTGGTGAACAGCACGAAGTGCGGCGGACGGATGCCCGCCTGCGTGGCGAACATGATCCGGGGCTGCCTGCCGCCGCGGGCCGGCGGCGGGGTGGCCGCGACCACCTCGTTCACCCAGGCGTTCAGCCGCCCGGTGGGCACCCGGGTCTCCCAGCTCTCGAGGGCCTGCCTGATCGCGGGCACCAGCCGCTCCACGTGCCGCCCGGTCATCGCGGAGATATTGACCCGCGGCGCCCAGCGCGCGGTGTGCAGCTGCCGGTCGATCTCCCGGTCCAGCTGCTCCCGCCGGTCCTCGTCGACCAGGTCCCACTTGTTGTAGGCGATGACCAGCGCGCGCCCGGCGTCGATCACCATCGAGATGATCCGCAGGTCCTGCTCGGTGAGCGGCTCGCTGGCGTCCACCAGGACCACGGCCACCTCGGCCCGCTCCAGCGCGCCGGCGGTGCGCAGCGCCGCGTAGAAATCGGCGCCCTGGTTCTGGTTGGCCCGCCGCCGGATGCCCGCGGTGTCCACGAACCGCCAGGTGATGCCGCCCAGCTCGATCAGCTCGTCCACGGGGTCGCGGGTCGTCCCCGCCACCTCGTCCACCAGCACCCGGGTCTGCCCGGCCAGCTTGTTCAGCAGGCTGGACTTGCCGACGTTGGGGCGGCCGATGAGGGCCACCCGGCGCGGGCCCCCGGTCTCCCCGATCCGCTCCTGCGGAGTCTCCGGCAGCGCGTCGAGCACCGCGTCCAGCAGGTCCCCGCTCCCCCGCCCGTGCAGCGCGCTGACCGGCTGGGGCTCGCCCAGGCCGAGCGACCACAGGCCCGTAGCGGCAGGTTCCGCGATGGCGTCGTCCACCTTGTTTGCCGCAACGACCACCGGTTTCCCGGCCCGTCGCAGCACGGCGGCGACGGCGTCGTCGGCGTCGGTGACCCCGACCACGGCGTCCAGCACGAACAGCACCGCGTCGGCGGCCTCCACGGCCACCTGGGCCTGCGCCGTGACCTGCTCGGCGAGCTCGCGGCGCTGCTGGCCTTCCTCGGCACCCGGGAACGGCTCCCAGCCGCCGGTGTCCACGACCGTGAACGCGCGGCCCCGCCAGGAGGCGTCGTAGGTGACCCGGTCCCGGGTCACCCCGGGGACGTCCTGGACCACTGCCTGCCTGCTGCCGAGGATGCGGTTGACCAGGGTGGACTTGCCGACGTTGGGGCGGCCGACCACCGCGAGCACCGGGACCCGGACGCCGGGCTGGATGTCACCGCTGTCCACGAGGTCGCTGGCGTCGGCCCAGTAGTCCTCGCCGCCGTACTCCCCGCGGCCGCCGGTCTCGTACCCGGTCATCGTGACCACGCCGCATCGGCCCGCTCGCGGGCCAGGCCCTCGATCACGCTGATGACCTCGTCCAGGTTCAGGGCGGTGGAGTCGATCAGCACGGCGTCCGGGGCCTTGGCCATCTGGGCCGCGTCGGCCTGGTCCCGGCGCTGCTGCTCAGCCTGGGTCAGGGCCACGGTGACCGCGGGATCGGCGGTCAGGTCAGCGCTGCGCCGCGCGGCGCGGATGCTCTCGCTCGCGGTCAGGTACACCTTGACCGGGGCGTCCGGGGCGACGACGGTGCCGATGTCCCGGCCCTCGGCCACGATTCCGGCACCGCCGGCGCAGGTCCGGGCGATGATGGCCTGCTGCATGGCCACCAGGCGGGCGCGTACCTCGGGAACGGAGGCGACCGCGCTGACGGCGTTCGACACTTCCCGGGTCCGGACCTGGGCGGTCGCGTCGGTTCCGTCCACGCTGACGGCCGGGTGGCCGGGGTCCGTGCTCACCTCGATGACCGGCTGCTGGGCGTGGCTGGCCACGGCCCCGGGGTCGCCGACCGGCACACCGCGGGTGAGCATCCACCAGGTCAAGGCGCGGTACATCGCCCCGGTGTCCAGGTAGCGCAGGCCGAGGCCACGGGCGACACCGCGGGCGGCACTGGATTTGCCGGACCCCGCCGGGCCGTCCACGGCAATGATGAGACAATCGGTCACGAGGGCGATGCTACCGGCGTACCGGCCATCCGTTGGCCGCGAGAGCCTCGGTCAGCCGCCCGACGGCCTCCGGGTGGACCGTCAGCTCGGCCACGCCCACCGGCAGGCCGGGAGAATGCTCGATGCCGATGTCCTCGATGTTGACCCCCGCCTCCCCCGCCGCCTGGAACAGCCGCGCGAGCTCGCCGGGCCGGTCGGGGATCACGACCTGGATGGCCGCCTCGGCCCGGGGGGGCGCGCCCCGTTTGCCCGGGATCCTGGCCACCCCGGCTCCGCCCTGTTCGAGCAGGGCGGCGAGGACCTTCAGGTCCGGTCCCCCGCCGGTACCGGTTCCCGGGCCGGTCCCTGGGCTGGTTCCTGGGCCGGGGCCGGTGGCCTGGGCGGTGTCAGCCAGTGCCTCGGCCACCGCCGCGAGGTCGGCGGCCACCGCGGCGAGCACGTCCGCGACCGGGGCGGCGTTGGCCGCCAGGATCTGGGTCCACAGCCCGGTGTCACCGGCCGCGATCCGGGTCACGTCGCGCAGTCCCTGGCCCGCGAGGGACAGCGTCCCGTCGCTGGCGTCGGCAAGCCGGGCCGCCATGGCCGCGGACAGCACGTGGGGCGCGTGCGAGACCAGCGCCACCCAGCGGTCATGCTCGGCCGCCCGCACCTCGGCCGGCTCAGCGCCGCAGATCCTGGCCAGGGCCCCGATCGCCGCGAGGCCCGCGGCCGGGACCGGCGGGTCGGGGCAGATGACCCAGGGGCGGCCGAGGAACAGGTCCGCGCGGGCCGCGGCCGGCCCGGACCGCTCCCGGCCGGACAGCGGGTGCCCGGGCACGAACGAGGCCATGTCACAGCCGGCCGCCCGGGCCTGCCGGACCGGCAGCGTCTTCACGCTGGCCACGTCGGTGTACCAGCGGGCCAGGCCGGCCGCCTGGGCGCGGGCCAGGGTCGGCGCCACCGCCTGCGGTGGCACCGCGAGCACGGCCACGTCGGCCGGGCCGCCCGGGGGCGGTCCCGCGGGCACGTCACCGGGAAGCACCGTGCCCGCGCCGATGTCGGCAGCCAGCCGGGCCGCCGCCGGATCGGAGTCGGCGAGCCACACCGTCACGCCCCGGGGCCGCAGCGCCAGCGCGACTGAGGTCCCGATCAGCCCGGTCCCGACCACGATCACGCTGGCCGGCGCGGGGGGGCCGGTGGCCAGGGGGCGGTCCGCCGGTGAGCTCACTGCGCGATGTCCAGCCGCAGCGCCACTGCGCCGCGCAGGTAGACGTGCTGCATAGCCGAGCGCGGCTTGCTGGTCTCGATGTGCATCATCAGCCGTACCACCCGGGGCAGCGCATGCGGCACCGGGATCTCGGTGCCGCACAGCAGCGGCACGTCCTGGAAGCCGATCTTGCGCGCGGCCAGGGCCGGGAATTCGGCGGTGAGATCGGGCGTGGCGGTGAACACGACGCTGATGACGTCGTCGGTGACCAGGCTGTTACGCGCCATGACCTCGGACACGAGTTCCGTCGTGCCCTCGAGGATCGCCTCCCGCTCATCCGCGTCCACCTGGACCGCGCCACGGATCGCCCTGACCGCCACCAGCCTGCTCCTTCACGCCGTCAGGTCCGAGGACTTCCTCCTGGCCCGCTGCTACCCGCCAGGTTACAGACCGACGGCCGCGTACAGCTCACCTATCTCACGGGTGGTCAGCGGGCGGGTGGTGCCGGGGCGCTGCGACCCGAGCGCGACGGGCCCCACGTGCGTGCGGACCAGCCGGCTGACCGGGTGGCCGGCCTCGGCCAGCATCCGCCGCACGATGTGCTTGCGCCCCTCGTGCAGGGTGAGCTCCACCAGGGCCCGGGACCCGGCCTGCTCGACGACCCGGAACTTGTCCGCGGTGGCCACCCCATCGTCGAGTTCGACGCCGGTGAGCAGCCGCCGCCCGACGTCGCGGGGCAGCGGGGCTGGCACGTCGGCCAGGTAGGTCTTCAGCACCCCGTAACTGGGGTGGGCCAGCCGGTGGGCCAGTTCGCCGTCGTTCATCAGCAGCATCAGGCCCTCGGTGTCATAGTCGAGCCGCCCCACGTGGTACAGCCGCTCCGGGTAATCCTCCAGGAAGTCGGCGATCGTGGGCCGCCCCCGGTCATCCGACATGGTGGTGAGCACCCCGGCGGGCTTGTTCAGCGCGAGGTAGACCAGATCCTGGCGGGACGGGATACGCATCCCGTCCACCCGGATGATCTGGTGCTCCGGATCCACCCGCGCGCCGTAGCGGCGCACGGTCTCGCCGTCGACCTCGACCCGGCCCTCGCCGATCAGTTCCTCGCAGTGCCGGCGGCTGCCCACGCCCGCCGCGGCGAGCACCTTCTGCAGCCGCACGCCCCCCGGCACGTCGATGAGGCTGTCCCGCTCGTCGTCGTCGTACCGATCGTCGTGCTCTCCCGGGCCAGGCGGCTGTCGGGGGGTTCCGGGGGGTTGCCCTCCCGGACGGGCCTCGCCGGGGAGGGGAGGCGCGCCGGAGGCGTGGCCTCGCCGAGCCGGCGGCTGTCGGGGGGTTCCGGGGGGTCGCCCCCCCGGACGGGCAGAGTTACCCCTGGCGCTCATCGACCGCATCCTCCACGTCTTCGACGTGCTCGGGCAGGAACGGGGCCAGATCCGGAAGTTCCTCCAGGCTGGCCAGGCCGAGCCGCTCCAGGAAGTACCCGGTGGTGCGGTAGAGGATGGCCCCGGTCTCGGTCTCGGTACCCGCCTCCTCGACCAGGCCCCGCAGGGTCAGCGTGCGCAGCACGCTGTCGCAGTTCACCCCGCGGACGGCCGACACCCGGGCCCGGTTCACCGGCTGCCGGTAGGCCACCACGGCCAGCGTCTCCAGGGCGGCCTGGGTCAGCCGCACCTCCTGGCCGTCCCGGACGAACCGCTCCACCACCGGCGCGCACTCGGCCCGGGTGTAGAAACGCCAGCCGCCCGCCACCTCACGCAGATCGAAGCCACGCTCCTCGGCGTCGTAGGAGGCGGCCAGGTCGCGCAGGGCGGCCGCGATCTCATGGCGGGGGCGCTCGAGGACCTGCGCGATGACGATCTCCGGGACCGGTTCGTCCACCACGAGCAGGATCGCCTCGAGGCTGGCCCGCAGTCCGGGACCAGCTGCTCCCTCGGCTGGCCCGGGCTCGCCGTCGGCTGTGCTCTCCAGCGGGCCCGTCTCGCCTCCGGCCCTGCCGTTCAGCGGGACCGCCTCCCGGCCCGTGTCATCATGCGTGCTGGCCTCAGCCGCCGCGAGCACGTCCTCGTCCCCCGGGAACGCTGCACCATCGCCGCCCGCCGGGCCTGCCCGGTCGTCCATGCTCACCCGTACTCCTCCTCGGCGTCGGCGCCCGGCCCGGCCTGCGCAGCAGGCTCCGCCCCGGCCACCCAGGTCACGTACAACTCCCCGAGCGGCGTCACCTGGTCGAACGAGACGTTGCCTTCCCGGTAGAGCTCGAGCAGGGCCAGGAACCGGGCCACGACCTCGTAGGTCCCGGCGCAATCCGCGGACAGGCGGCGGAACGTCGCCCGGCCGAGCCGGCTGAGCTGGGCCGCCATGATGTCGGCTTGCTCGCGGACGGTGGTCATCGGCGTGTGCAGGTGCTCGGTGGACACCTCGGGCACCGGGCGGGGCGTCAGGGCCCGGGCGGCGATCGCGGCGAACTCCACCGGTCCCAGGCCCAGCAGGACCTCCGGGAGCATCTCGGCGAACTCGGGTTCCATCGGCACCCGCCGGGCGAACCGGCGGCCCTGGACCGACATCCGGCCCGCGAATACCGCCGCGACCTCCTTATAGGCGCGGTACTGGAGCAGCCGGGCGAACAGCAGGTCCCGCGCCTCCAGCAGGGCGAGGTCTTCCTCGTCCTCGACCTCGCCGCTGGGCAGCAGCCGCGCGGCCTTCAGGTCGAGCAGTGTCGCGGCCACGAGCAGGAAGTAGCTGGCCTGATCCAGGTCCCAGCCGCCGGCCAGGGCCCGGATGTAGGCGATGAACTCGTCCGTCACCTGCGAGAGGGCGACCTCGGTGATATCGAGCTTGTGCTTGGAGATCAGGCCGAGCAGCAGGTCGAACGGGCCCTCGAAGACGTCGAGGTGCACCTCGAACCCGCCCGGGCCGGTGCCCTGTGCAGCCTCACCACCGGGCTCAGCTGCCACCGCACGCATCACCGGCAGTCCGCCACCTCACGTAGTGTCTCGCAATCGCCCGGCCAGCAGGCTCGCCTCGCCCTCGGCGTCCAGGTCGGCCAGCAGCACGGCGATGGCCTCCCGCACCAGCCTGCCACGATCCACGGTGATCCCGTAACCGCGAAGCGCCAGACGGGCTCGTTCGAGGTCGAGAAGCTCAGCGGCGGACAGGTACACCGTGATCTTCTGGGAGTGGGCCTCACGCCCGCTGCCCTGGCGGCCGTCCCCGGTGGACGGGCCCGCCGCGTACGGGCCCGGCGTAGCCGGCCGGAGCAACTCGGCGACGCCCGGCAAGCTCACCCGCCGTGAACGGGATCCGCTCGTTCTGCCAGCCGCCACCGCTCCAGTACCTCCCGTGCCAGTTCCCGGTAGGAACTCGCCCCCGTGGACGAGGGATCGAAGCTGGTGATCGGCTCGCCGGCCACCGTGGCGTCAGGGAACCGCACGGTGCGGTTGATCACCGTGTGGAACACCTTGTCGCCGAACCCCTTGACCACCTCGGCGAGAACCTCGCGGGAATGCAGGGTCCGGGAGTCGTACATGGTGGCCAGCAGCCCGTCGATGCCGAGCCGCGGGTTGAGCCTGCTCGAGACCTTGTCGATGGTCTCGAGCAGCAGGGCCACCCCCCGCATGGCGAAGTACTCGCACTCCAGCGGGACGAGCACCCCGGCCGCGCAGGCCAGGGCGTTCACGGTGAGCAGGCCCAGCGATGGCTGGCAGTCGATGAGGACGACGTCGTACTCGGGCAGCAGCGGCTCGAGCACCCCGCCCAGGACGAACTCCCGGCCCACCTCGTGCACGAGCTGAACCTCGGCCCCGGACAGGTCGATGTTGCTGGGCAGCAGGTCCATGCCGTTTACCGTGGTCTTGAACACCACGTCGGCCGCCCGGAGCCCGCGCTCCATCAGCAGGTTGTAGATCGTGTACTCGAGCTCATGTGGCTGGATGCCCAGGCCGACAGACAGCGCTCCCTGCGGGTCGAAGTCCACCAGCAGCACCCGGCGGCCGTTCTCGGCCAGCGCCGCACCCAGGTTGATGGTGCTGGTGGTCTTCCCCACTCCGCCCTTCTGGTTGCACACCGCGACGATGCGCGCAGGGCCGTGGTGGAGCAGGGGTTCGGGGTCGGCGAAAGCCGGCACCGGGCGGCCTGTGGGCCCGATGGAGCCTGGTTCAGCATGAATCAAGTGCGCCCCTGCTACCATCTGCTGCACCTCCCCGGCGGACTGGGCAAAACCTCCGCTGGAACCCGGACTCTAGGGCCTGCCCTGGCCGCCGGCAAGCCGACTCACCGGAGCGTTAGTCAATACGCCAACGAGCCTAGGCCGCAGGGCCTGCCCGAGCGGGCGGTTCGGGTTGATTGACTAACGCGACTCTTGAGGCAAGCACCGGGTAGGCCCGGTAATAGACGCTGGGAGAACAGCTAGCCGAGGGCGCGTGGATGGGCGGCCGAGTACACCTCACGGAGCTTGTCCACGGTCACCATGGTGTAGATCTGCGTGGTGGTCACGGAAGCGTGCCCGAGCAGTTCCTGGACTACCCGCACGTCCGCCCCGCCGTCGAGCAGGTGCGTGGCGTAGGAGTGCCGCAGCGTGTGCGGAGAGACCCCGTCCAGGCCGGCCCGGTCCGCGGCCGCCTTGAGCACCCCCCAGGCACCCTGCCGGGTCAGCCGGCCGCCCCGGCTGTTCAGGAACACGGCCGGGCTGGCCGACGTCCGGCGGGCGGCGGTGGCCAGCGTGGGCCTGGCCCGGACCAGGTAGGCCTCCAGCGCCTCGCAGGCGTACCGGCCGACCGGCACGACCCGGTCCCGGCCGCCCTTTCCGGCCAGCCGGACGGTGGCGGACGGCGCCTGCTGCCCCACCCCGCCCGCGGAGGCTTCCTCAGCGGCCAGGAAGCCGAGATCATCGACGTCGAGCCCCACAGCCTCGGAGATCCGGGCACCGGTCCCGTACAGCAGCTCGAGCAGGGCCCGGTCGCGCAGCGGGCGCAGCGCGTCGCCGTCGTCACCACCGCCCGCCGCGGCGATCAGCCGCTCCACCTCCGGCACCCCGATCGCGCGGGGCAGCTTCCGCGGGCTGGCCGGCGGGTGGACCACGCTGGCCGGGTCAGATCCGGCGAGCCCTTCGGCCGCAGCGAACGCGTGCAGCCCGCGCACCGCAACCACGGCCCGGCCTGCCGAGCTGGCCGCGAGCGGCGAATGCTCGTCGTCCCCCTCCCGCAGCCCGGCCAGGAACGCCGCCACATCGTCCGTGGTGACCTCGCCGATCACCGTCCGGCCGCGGGCGGCCAGCGTGGCCTGGTAGCGGAGCAGGTCACGCCGGTAGGCCGCCAGCGTGTGCACGGCCAGGCCGCGCTCCACGGTGAGGTGATCGAGATAGCGGCTGACCGCGCCGGTGACGGTGGCAGGCCCGGCCGTGGTCAGTTCAGGACCTCGATGGCGGGCACCGACGGCAGGCCGTGGGCATCCGCGACCGGCTCGCAGGTCAGGCTGCCCTCGTGGGTGTGCAGCCCGAGCGCGAGGGCGGGGTCGGCGCGCAGCGCGTCGCGCCAGCCCCGGTTGGCCAGTTCCACCACGTACGGCAGCGTGACGTTGGTGAGCGCGTAGGTCGAGGTGTGCGGCACGGCGCCGGGCATGTTCGCCACGCAGTAGAACAGCGAATCATGCACCCGGTAGGTGGGCTCGGCGTGCGTGGTCGGGCGGGAGCCCTCGAAACAGCCGCCCTGGTCGATGGCGATGTCCACCAGCACCGAGCCGGACTTCATCCGGGACACCAGCTCGTCGGAGATCAGCTTGGGTGCCTTCGCGCCCGGCACGAGTACCGCGCCGATGACCAGATCGGCGTCGATCACCGCCCGCTCGACCTCGTAGGCGTTCGACGCCACGGTCTGGCAGTGCCCCTGGTAGATCGCGTCAGCCGAGCGCAGCCGGGCCACGTTCTTGTCCACCAGCAGGACCTCGGCCTGCATGCCCAGGGCGATGGCCGCCGCGTTCATGCCCGAGACACCCGCGCCGAGGACCACCACCTTGGCCGCGTAGACGCCGGACACCCCGCCCATGAGCACCCCCCGGCCGCCGCCGTCGCGCTGCAGATGATGCGCGCCGACCTGGGGGGCCATCCGGCCCGCGACCTCGGACATGGGAGCGAGCAGCGGCAGGGACTTGTCCGGCAACTGGACGGTCTCGTAGGCGATGGCGGTGATACCCGAGTCCAGCAGCGCGTCGGTGCAGGGCCGCGAGGCGGCGAGGTGCAGGTAGGTGAACAGCACCTGCCCCTTGCGCATCCGGTGGTACTCCTCGGCCACCGGCTCCTTGACCTTGAGGATCAGGTCCCCGGTCTGCCACACGTCATCGGCGCTGGGCAGGATGACCGCGCCCGCGGCGACGAAGTCGTCGTCGGGGATGGAGGACCCGGCTCCCGCGTCTCGCTCGATGAATACCTCATGGCCGTCCCGGGTCAGCTCATGAACACCGGCCGGGGTGATCGCCACCCGGTACTCATGGTTCTTGACCTCTTGGGGAACGCCTACCCTCATGGCTGCAAGCCCTCTCTTCGTCACTCCGCATCCGGCCCCATTGCCGGGTGCTCAGAGTCTTGATCACTCAGAGTCCTGGCGGACTCGCTGCCGGTCAGTCGACAGCGGCGCCCGCGGGCCTGAGGCCGGCGAACCCGCTGCTCCGCGCGGCATACGCGGACAAGATACCCACCGCGGCGACCCCATTGTGCAGGTCACCAGCGATAAACGCCCCCAGCGCGTCGTCCAGGTCCACCCAGCCGATCTGCAGCTGGGTTTCCTCGTGCTTGGGCGCGAAGTCGCGCTGCGCGGCCGGAACCTGAACCAGGTCCCGGGCCAGGAAGACGCGGATCCACTCGGTGCTGATGCCCGGTGAGGAGTAGAAGTCGATCAGGATCTGCCAGTCGCGGGCCCGGTAGCCGGTTTCCTCCAGCAGCTCCCGCTCGGCGGTGACCTGCGGCGGCTCACCGCTGACGTCCCGCAGGCCGGCGGGCAGCTCCCAGAGCTTGCGGGCGACCGGATGCCGGTACTGGCGGATCATCAGGACCCGGCCCGCCTCGTCGAGGGCGACGATTCCCACCGCCCCGGGATGCTCCACGACCTGCCGGTCCGCCACGTCGTGATCGGGCATCTGGACCCGGTCGCTGCGCAGCGTCACGATCGGGCCGCGGGCCTGCACGTCCGAGGAGAGCACCGGCCAGCGCTCCGGCGTGTCGCGCAGGGGCTCCGGGCCCTCGGGCCCCGAGGCGGGAAGCTGGGCGTCCTCGCAGGTCACGCCGGGCCTCCCGCTCGCTGGCGGGGCGGCGGGAGGCGCACCAGCTCGCTCATGCGCTGGCCGCAGCCGGGTGGCCGAGGGCCGCGCCGCCACGGCTGAGCGACCTGGCCCGCTCCCGCGCCGCGGCGACCAGGCCGGCGAAGAGCGGGTGGGCCCGGGTGGGCCGGGACAGGAACTCGGGATGCGCCTGGGTGGCCACGAAGAACGGGTGGGCCTCCCGGGACATCTCCACGAATTCGACCAGCCGGCCGTCGGGCGACAGGCCCGAGCAGATCAGCCCGGCCTGTTCCAGGACCGGCCGGTAGGCGTTGTTGACCTCGTAGCGGTGCCGGTGGCGCTCTTCCACCAGGTCCGTCCCGTACAGCTCGCGCACCAGGGACCCCTCGGACAGCACGGCCGGGAAGAGGCCCAGCCGCATCGTGCCGCCCATGTCGCGCTCGCCCGCGACCACGTCCTGCTGGTCGGCCATGGTGGCGATGACGGGATCCGGGGTGTCCGGGTCGAACTCGGAGCTGTTCGCCCCGGGCAGCCCGGCCAGGTCCCGGGCGACCTCGATCGCGGCGCACTGGAGCCCGAGGCACAGGCCCAGCAGCGGGATGCCGTTCTCGCGGGCGTAGCGGATCGCTCCCAGCTTCCCCTCGATGCCCCGGACCCCGAACCCGCCGGGAACGAGCACCCCGTCCACGTCCGCGAGCTGCCGGGCCGCATCTTCCGGCGTCTGGCAGTCGTCGCTGGTCACCCACCGGATGTTGACCCGGGCGTCGTTGGCGAAGCCGCCCGCCCGCAGGGCCTCGGCGGGCGACAGATAGGCGTCGGGCAGGTCCACGTACTTGCCGACCAGCGCGATCGTGACGCTGTGCGCGGGCCGGTGCACCCGGCGCAGCAGGTCGTCCCAGTCGCTCCAGTCCACATCGCGGAACGGCAGGCCGAGCCGCCGCACCACGTAGGCGTCGAGCCCCTCGCTGTGCAGCACCTTGGGGATGTCGTAAATGGACGGGGCGTCGACCGCGGAGACCACGGCCTCCTCGTCCACGTCACACATGAGGCTGATCTTCCGCTTGAGCCCGTCGCTGATCGGCCGGTCGCTGCGGCACACGATCGCGTCGGGCTGGATGCCGATGCTGCGCAGTGCGGCCACGGAGTGCTGGGTGGGCTTGGTCTTCAGCTCCCCGGACGGCCCGATGTAGGGCAGCAGCGACACGTGCAGGAAGAAGCAGCGGTCCCGGCCGATCTCGTGCCTGATCTGCCGGATGGCCTCCAGGAACGGCTGCGACTCGATGTCGCCCACGGTGCCGCCCACCTCGGTGATGACCACGTCGATGCCCGGGCCGCCCATGTCGATGATGCGGGCCTTGATCTCGTTCGTGATGTGGGGGATGACCTGCACGGTGTCGCCCAGGTAGTCGCCGCGGCGCTCCTTGGCGATCACGCTGGAGTAGATCTGCCCGGTGGTGACGTTGGCCGAGCCACGCAACCGCGTGTCGAGGAACCGCTCGTAGTGGCCGACGTCCAGGTCGGTCTCGGTCCCGTCGTCGGTGACGAACACCTCACCGTGCTGGAACGGGTTCATGGTGCCGGGATCGACGTTCAGGTAAGGGTCAAGCTTCTGCATCGTGACGTTGAGGCCACGGAGCTTGAGTAGCCGCCCCAGGCTTGAGGCGGTGAGCCCCTTACCGAGACTTGAGGCAACTCCCCCGGTGACGAAGAGATGTCTTGTCGACGATTGCCGTGATGTGTGCGTTGCCGCAGCCAACAGAAGGCTCCCGTGGTCGGTGTGAGCGGGAATCCCGCCGGTCCACGGACCATCAGGATATCAGCCCTCGTATGCCGCCTGATGCCCAGACACGCAAGGAGCCCCCGCCGGCCCTGCTCAGCTCCACCGTAGATCAGCCTGGGCCGTCAGAACACCGTCGAGGTACTCGGCTCGCCGTCCTGGTGCGGCGCCAGGCCGCCGCGCTGGCCGCCGCCGGAGTTCTCACCGGCCTCACCGAACCGGGCCAGGAGGACGGCGCAGGTCACCGCGACCACGAACGCGGCGGCCGCGAGGACGGTCAGCCCGGGCCGGGTCCGGTCACCGAGGAACAGGATGCCGATGAGGGCGGGCGGCGCGGTCTCGGCCAGGACGACCGCGGCGGTGGCCACCGTCACGCTGCCGTTGTCCAGCGCAGTGGCGTAGAGCATGAAGGACACCACGCCGCCGGCGACGACCGCATACGCGGCCGGGTCGCGGATCAGTTCCGCCGGGGAGTATCCGGGCAGCACCCGCGCGGCCACCGCGACCACGCCGTAGCCCAGCCCGGCCACGGCCCCCAGCGCGGGGGTCCGGGCCGGGCGGCGGAGCCGGGAGGCCAGGACGCCGGCCACGCCCACCCCCGCCACGGCCAGGAGAAGGGCCAGCTTGAACGGCGTGCCGACCGCCGTGGCTCCCTCGGCCCCGGCCGACGCGCCCAGCAGGCCGACGCCGACCACCACACCGGCCACCGCCAGCCATTCCCGCCAGGCCAGTTGAACGTTGATGAGCCAGGCCGCCAGCACCGCGGTCACGGCCAGGCTGCCGGCGACCATCGCCTGCACGGCGAAGAGCGGCAGCCGCCGCAGCGCCACGAGCTGGGCCAGGAAGCCGATCAGGTCCAGGCCGAGGCTGGCCACGAAGCGCCACTGGCGCAGCATCCGGACGACCAGGCCAGGATCCACGCTGCCGAGCGCGGTGCCGGGCGGCCCGCCGCCCGGAGCCCGGCGGCTCGCCGCGCGGACCGCCACGGCCTGCATGACCGCCGCGATCCCATAGCACAAGGCGGCTACGACCGCGGCCACCAGGCTGACCAACACGATTACGACCCTACGCGGGACTCAGGCCGGGGCGATGCCGCACCGGGCCAGGTCGGCCTGGGCGGCGGGGGCATCGGTGAACGGGAAGCTCGTGATGCCCAGGGCGGCGGCCGCGGCGACGTTGTCGGCCCGGTCGTCGAGGAAGACGACCTCCCCGGGTTCGGCACCCAGCACCGCGAGTGTGGCCCGGAAGCACTCCGGATCGGGCTTGGCGGACTTGAGCGCGCAGCTGAACACCAGGTGCTCGAAGTGGCTGGCCAGCGGCAGGCTGTGCACGGCCTCGGCCACGTCGGCGGGCGCGTTGGACAGCAGCGCGAGCCGCTGGCCCGCCGCGGCCAGCCCGGTGATCAGCTCCACGGTGCCGGGTTGGAGGGTCAGCCAGGACGCGGTGTCCAGCCTGCTCAGCTCGGCGATCTCGGCGTCGGTGTAGGAACGGCCCAGATCCGCCGCAACGCGCCGCCAGTAGGCGGTGACGTCCAGCGCGGCCCGGTCGTAGTCCAGCCGGTACCGCCAGTAGGCCGCCTCGAAGTCCGCCGGCGGGCCGCCAGAGGCGCGGGCCAGCCGGGCCCGGTCCGCCTCGGGCTGGGGTTCGCAGATCACGCCGCCGTAATCGAATAGCACCCAGCTCATGCTCACCCTTCCGGCTGGTAGCAGGCTCTGCGAACCTACCAGCGTGGCCGGTGCCAGCCCCTGGGCCGGTGTCTTACCCGAGCGGGACGATGCCCGGCCTGGCCGGGCTGGTGTGCGGCCTGGCCGGGCTGGTGTGCGGCCCCGCCGGGCGGGTGCCGTGCAGCGCGGCAGCGGTGCTGATCCCCATGGCGTGCGCGAGGACGGTCCAGAACCTGGGCGAGCGGGCCGTCCAGCGCGCCGGGCCGGTCCCGGTGACCGTGCCGCAGTCGCCGGCCGCGGCGGTCACCACCGGGAAGCGCCTGGTGCCCGTGGCGAAGCTGAGCCGGTAGCTGAGCCCCATGTCGGCCGGGCAGCTCATCGGGGTGCGGCGGGTGCGGGGCAGCCCGCAGATGGCCTCGGCCGCCGCCCGCGCCCAGGCGGGGCTGGACACGGCGACCCTGGCCGGGAAGGCGAAGTGCAGGTGGTTCTGCGGCAGGGCGTCGGCGCGGCTGACCATCAGCCGGGTCACCGTCGCCGGCTTAGCGCACAGGGTCCCGCCGGCCGCGGTGCTGGTACGGGCCGGGCTGGCGGGCTGGGTCGCGCTGGACGTGGTCGCGACCTGGCTCCCGCAGCCGGCCGCCAGGATCGTGACGCCGGCCACCAGGACGAGCAGCGCCGGCCGGGTGAGACGGCCGGACCGCGTTACGGGCCCACTCATGGTGTTCTCCGTTCCAGGGGGCCGGGAATCCGGGCCGGAAATAAGTGTGTCCAGGGCACTGAGCGGCGGCCTGGACCGCTCAGTGCCCTGAACTACAAAGACTTGGACGTATGAGCGGCGCCAGTGGTTCCGCTCGGTAAGAACGCGCCACGATCCGTGGCCCGGACAGTACCCGCCGCGGGCCTCACGAGGTCCCCGCGGCCCGGCCCGCCGGACGTCAGCCATCCCGGCCGGGCCAGCACAAACGGGCCAGGTCAGACGCCGGCGGCCTGCATCCCGCGCAGTTCGTGCTTCAGTTCCCTGATCTCGTCCCGGATCCGGGCGGCCACTTCGAACTGCAGCTCCGCAGCGGCGGTGTGCATCTGGTCGGTCAGCTGGGAGATCAGCGCGATCAGGTCGCCGCGCGCGGCCCCGCCGCCTTCGCCTTCGCCCGCACCGCTGGCCGACGCCCGCACCCGCGAGGACAGTCCCGGCACCGGGGTCTTGCCCCGGCTCTGCTGGCGCCCGCTCCCCCCGATCAGCTTCTCCGTGTCCGCGTCCTCCCGGACCAGCTGGTCGAGGATGTCCGCGATCCGCTTGCGCAGCGGGGTGGGGTCGATGCCGTGCTCGGTGTTGTAGGCGACCTGCTTGGCCCGCCGCCGGTCGGTTTCGTCGATGGCCCGCTGCATGGACGGCGTCATCTGGTCGGCGTACATGTGGACCTGCCCGGACACGTTCCGCGCCGCCCGGCCGATGGTCTGGATCAGTGACGTGCCTGAACGCAGGAAGCCTTCCTTGTCGGCGTCCAGGATGGACACCAGCGACACCTCGGGCAGGTCGAGGCCCTCACGAAGCAGGTTGATCCCGACCAGCACGTCGTATTCGCCGACCCGCAGCTCCCGGAGAAGCTCCACCCGGCGCAGTGTGTCCACCTCGCTGTGCAGATAGCGGGCCCGGATGCCCAGTTCCAGCAGGTAGTCGGTCAGGTCCTCGGCCATCTTCTTGGTCAGCGTGGTGACCAGCACCCGCTCCGACCGCTCGGCACGCGTCCTGATCTCGTCCACCAGGTCGTCGATCTGGCCCTTGGTCGGCTTGACGATGACCTCGGGGTCGATCAGCCCGGTGGGCCGGATCACCTGCTCAACCACATCACCGGCGACCCGCTTCAGCTCATAGGGGCCGGGGGTGGCGGACAGGTAGATGGTCTGGCCGATCCGCTCCGTGAACTCGTCCCAGGTGAGGGGGCGGTTGTCGATCGCGCTGGGCAGCCGGAAACCGTGCTCGACCAGGGCCCGCTTGCGCGACACGTCACCCTCGTACATCGCACCGATCTGCGGGACGGTGTTGTGTGACTCGTCGACGACCAGGAGGAAGTCCTCCGGGAAGTAGTCCAGCAGCGTGTTGGGCGGGCTGCCCGCCGCGCGGCCGTCGATGTGCCGCGAGTAGTTCTCGATGCCCGAGCAGCTGCCCACCTGGCGGAGCATCTCGATGTCGTAGGTGGTGCGCATCCGCAGCCGCTGGGCCTCGAGGAGCTTGCCCGCCTTCTCCAGGTCGGCCAGCCGCTCTTCCAGCTCGGCCTCGATGCCCGCGATGGCGCGCTCCATCCGCTGCGGGCCCGCCACGTAGTGCGAGGCGGGGAAGATGTACAGCTCCTCGTCCTCGCTCATCACCTCGCCGGTCAGCGGGTGCAGCGTCATCAGCCGCTCGATCTCGTCACCGAACATCTCGATCCGGATGGCCAGTTCCTCGTAGACCGGGATGATCTCGATGGTGTCGCCGCGGACCCGGAAAGTGCCCCGGGTGAAGGACAGATCGTTGCGGGCGTACTGCATGCCGACCAGCCGGCGGAGCAGGGCGTCACGCTCGATGGTGGCACCGACCCGGAGCCGGACCATCCGGTCCACGTACTCCTGGGGCGTGCCCAGCCCGTAGATACAGGAGACCGACGACACCACGATCGTGTCCCGGCGGGTGAGTAGCGAGTTGGTCGCCGAGTGCCGCAGCCGCTCCACCTCGTCGTTGATCGACGAGTCCTTCTCGATGTAGGTGTCGGTCTGGGGGATGTACGCCTCGGGCTGGTAGTAGTCGTAGTACGAGACGAAGTACTCGATCGCGTTGTGCGGGAGCATCTCGCGCAGCTCGTTAGCGAACTGGGCGGCCAGCGTCTTGTTCGGCAGCATGACCAGAACCGGCCGCTGTACCCGCTCGGCCAGCCAGGCCACGGTGGCGGTCTTCCCGGTGCCGGTGGCGCCGAGCAGCACCGTGTCCCGGTCGCCGCTGGTCACCCGGCGCTCCATCTCGGCGATGGCCCTCGGCTGGTCACCGGACGGGACCATGTCCGTGACCACCTCGAACGGCGCAACTCGCCGCTGCAGGTCACTTACTGGCCGCACAATACTGCCTCCGCCCCGTGCCTAGATACCGGTGGCTAAACTCCCTCAGCCTCCACTGTATTTCCGGGATCTGACAGAAGCGCGCGGCCCCTCAGGACTCCGCCGCGGCGTTCGCCCGGCGGCAGAGTTCGGTCCACAGGTCGCCGACCTCGCGGTCGAGTTCGGCCAGGGACCCGGAGTTGTCCAGCACGATGTCCGCGATGGCCAGCCGGTCCTCACGGCTGGCCTGGGCTCCGACCCGGGCCGCAACCTGCTCACGGGTCATGCCGCGGTCCCGGGCCAGCCGGTCTTCCTGGATCCGGGGCGGCACGTCCACCACGATGACGATGTCGAAGAATTCGGCCAGGTGGTTCTCGGCGATCAGCGGGATGGCCTCGACGACGATGGCGCCGGGGTCGGCGCCCTGCTCGAGCTCGCGGATACGCTCTCCCACCAGAGGATGGACGATCGCGTTCAGCTTCGCGCGCAGCTCGGCGTCGTAGAACACGACCTCGCCGAGCCGCTGCCGGTCCAGGGTGCCGTCCGCGGCCAGGATCCCCGTGCCGAACACGCCGATCACCTGGGCCAGGCCAGGGGTGTGCGGCTCGACTACCTCCCGGGCCACCAGATCCGCATCGATGATCAGCGCCCCGTAGCCGGCCAGCCGGCGGGAAACCTCGCTCTTGCCGGATCCGATGCCCCCGGTCAGGCCTACCTTAAGCATGCTGACCACCGATCCATGATCGCCCGGCCCGCGGCCGTGGCCTCAGGAACCCAGGAGCGATCATGGATCGGTGCCGGGACCAGTGAGTTAGTTCTGGCCCCCGGACAGCTTGTCGCGCAGCGCGGCCAGGGCCTCGTCGGACGCCAGCGCGCCGCCACCGGAACTGCTGTCCCGGTCGGGCGTGCCCGACGTGTGCGTGCCGGCGCTGACGGCCGTGTCGCCGCCCTCCTCGCCGTCGCCGCTCTCGGCCTTGCGGGCCTCGGCGATCTGGCGGCGGTGCGCCTCGAACCGGGACCGGGCCTGTGCGTACTGCCGCTCCCACTCCTCACGCTGGGTGTCGAAGCCCTCGAGCCACTCACCAGACTCGGAGTCGAACCCGTCGGGGTAGACGTAGTTGCCCTGGTCATCGTAGGTAGCGGGCATGCCGTACAGGGTCGGGTCGAAGTCGTCGCCCACCGCCTCGCCGGCCGTGCCCTCGTTGGCCTGCTTGAGCGACAGGCTGATCCGCCGCCGGTCCAGGTCGATGTCGATGATCTTGACGAAGATCTCGTCGCCGACCTGCACGACCTGCTCGGGAATCTCCACGTGGCGGTCCGCCAGCTCGGAGATGTGCACCAGGCCCTCGATGCCCTCCTCGACCCGCACGAACGCACCGAACGGGACCAGCTTGGTCACCCGTCCCGGAACGACCTGGCCGATCTGGTGGGTCCGGGCGAACTGCTGCCACGGGTCTTCCTGGGTGGACTTCAGCGACAGGGAGACCCGCTCCCGGTCCATGTCCACGTCCAGCACCTCGACCGTGACCTCCTGGCCGACCTCGACCACCTCACCCGGGTGGTCAATGTGCTTCCAGGACAGCTCGGACACGTGCACCAGGCCGTCCACGCCGCCCAGGTCGACGAACGCGCCGAAGTTGACGATGGACGACACCACGCCCTTGCGGATCTGGCCCCGCTGCAGCGTGTTCAGGAAGTTCTGCCGCACCTCGGACTGGGTCTGCTCCAGCCACGCCCGGCGGGACAGGACCACGTTGTTCCGGTTCTTGTCGAGCTCGATGATCTTGGCTTCGATCTCCCGGCCCACATAGGGCTGCAGATCGCGGACCCGGCGCATCTCCACCAGCGACGCGGGCAGGAACCCGCGCAGGCCGATGTCCAGGATCAGGCCGCCCTTGACCACCTCGATGACGGTGCCGGTGACCACGCCGTCGTCGTCCTTGATCTTCTCGATCGTGCCCCAGGCGCGCTCGTACTGGGCGCGCTTCTTGGACAGGATGAGACGGCCTTCCTTGTCCTCCTTCTGGAGAACAAGCGCCTCGATGTGGTCGGTGACCTTGACCACGTCGTGCGGGTCAACGTCGTGCTTGATCGACAGCTCGCGGGAGGGGATGACCCCCTCCGTCTTGTAGCCGATGTCGAGCAAGACCTCGTCTCGGTCAACCTTGACAACGGTGCCCTCAACAATGTCACCGTCGTTGAAATACTTGATGGTCTCGTCGATCGCGGCGAGGAAGGCTTCCTGCGACCCGATGTCGTTGACCGCCACCTTGGGGGTCGGGCTGGCCTCTGTGCTGCTCGTCATGTGTTGGTTGGCTCCGGCGGACGGAAAGTAGTGTGGACGCGCCATACCGAGGGCCCGTCAGGTGGGCCTACAGGGTGCACTGGATTTGGCTGGCCGACCCGGCGAGCCACGGAGGGGCCTCACGGCCACCCGTAACTTTGCTGGCCACGGCGGACTGCACCAGAACACGGCGCAGCGCTCAGGATATGAGAGCTCAGCCAGTCGGTCAATCGGAGTACCCGATCGCCGCATGATCGTTACCGCTCGCATCAGCCCTGCACGCTGTGGTTTCCAACGCGATTCCGCTGTCTTTTACTCCCGATCTGAGTTTGGTCCGCGGGCCCGAGCCCCCGGACCCCCGCTGGCCCGCCCCCGTATGCACGCCATCTGCAGCGGATGCCGGGTTGATCGCCGGCTCGGCGAGGACACGGCCGCGCCGCGCCTCCCCTCCCCGCCGAGCTGGCGAGGGAGTTGCACCGCAGGGTCTCGTGATCAAACAGCCGTCGGAACTGACTGCCCGCCTCACAAGCAGCCTCAGTGGCCGGCCTCAGCCCAGCTGCGGCCGGTGCCGAACGACACCTCGAGCGGCACGCGCAGCTCGAACGCCCCGCGCATGGTGCGCGTCACCAGGTCGCGCAGCCGGTCGAGCTCGCCGGGAGCGACCTCGAAGACCAGCTCGTCGTGCACCTGCAGCAGCATCCGCGAGCGCAGGCTTTCCTCCTGGATGGCCTGGTCAACCCGGAGCATGGCCACCTTGATGATGTCGGCGGCGGAACCCTGGATCGGGGCGTTGAGGGCCATCCGCTCGGCCATCTCGCGGCGCTGCCGGTTGTCCGAGGTCAGGTCGGGCAGGTAGCGCCGGCGGCCGAGGACGGTCTCGGTGTAGCCGTCCTTGCGGGCCTCGTCCACCACCGCGTACAGGTAGTCCCGGATCCCGCCGAACTGCTCGAAGTACTCGTCCATCAGGGCCCGGGCCTCGTCCGGGGTGATGTGGAGCTGCTGGGACAGCCCGTAGGCGGACAGGCCGTAGGCCAGCCCGTAGTTCATCGCCTTGATCCGGCTGCGCATCTCGACCGTGACCTCCTCGGCCGGGACGCTGAAGACGCGGGAGGCCGTCTCGGCGTGGAAGTCGTGGCCGGAAGTGAACGCCTCCTCCAGCGCGGTGTCACCGGACAGGTCGGCCATGATGCGCAGCTCGATCTGGCTGTAGTCGGCGGTCAGCAGCGTCTCGTACCCGCTGCCGACCACGAACCCCTGCCGGATCCGGCGGCCCTCCTCGGTGCGGATCGGGATGTTCTGCAGGTTCGGGTCGGTCGAGGAGAGCCGCCCGGTGGCCGCGATCATCTGGTTGTACGTGGTGTGGATCCGGCCGTCCTCGTCCGCCATCGGGATCAGCGAGTCCACGATGCTCTTGAGCCTGGCCACGTCCCGGTGGCGGAGCAGGTGGGCCAGCACCGGGTGGCTGGTCTGCGCCAGCAGGCTGGTGAGCGCCTCGGAATCCGTGGTGTAGCCGGTCTTGATCCGCTTGGTCTTGGGCAGGCCCAGCTCGTTGAACAGCACTTCCTGCAGCTGCTTCGGCGAGCCGAGGTTGAACTCGTGCCCGATGATCGCGAACGCGGCCTGCTCGGCCGCCTTCACCTCGCCGCCCAGGCTGGCGGACATGTCGGCGAAATGATGGGTGTCGGCCGCGATCCCGGCCCGCTCCATCCGCGCCAGCACGTCGACCAGGGGCAGTTCCACGTCGGCGAGCAGCTGGGCCGCGCCGCGCTGCTCCAGGTCGGCATCGAGAGCGTCGGCCAGTTCCGCGGTCGCCCGGGCGCGCAGCACCAGTGCCACCGCGGCCTCCGCCTCGCCGTCGTTCTCCCCCTCTTCCCCGGCGGACAGGTCCAGGGTGAGCTGGCCGGTCGCGGTCCCGCCGTCCCGGAGTTCCTTGCCCAGGTACCGCAGGACCAGGTCGGCCAGGTCGAACGACCGCTGGCCCGGCAGGGCCAGGTAGGCGGCCAGCGCCGTGTCTGTGGTGAGGCCGGTCAGCTCCAGGCCCCGGGCGGCCAGGGCGTGCCGGGGCCCTTTGGCGTCGTGCAGCGCCTTGGGCTGGTCCAGGTCGGCCAGCCAGGCGGCGAGGGCCCGCTCGTCGTCCTCGGTCAGCGTGACCGGGTCGACGAACGCTCCTGTCCCGTCCGCGGCGGCCAGCGCCAGCCCGTCCATGGTCCCGGTGCCGCGGCCTGAGCTGCCGTGGACCGCAACACCCGTCCGGCCCGTCCCGGTGGCGTGCTCCTCGAGCCAGGCGGCCAGCTCGTCCGGACCGGGCAGCGACACCTCGACCTCGAACCCCTGGGCCGGCCCGGACGGGCCGGGGCCGGCGGTACTGGCCGGGCCGGTAATTCCGTTAGGGAGCGTGCTGTACAGGCGGTCGCGCAGGACGCGGAACTGGAGCGTGTCGAAGAGCTGGTGGATCTGGTCCCGGTCCCACGGCACCGGCAGCAGGTCGGCCGGGCCCGACTCGAGCGGGACATCCCGGGCCAGCTCGGTCAGCCGCCGGTTGCGCAGCACGTCGCCGAGGTGCTCGCGCAGCCTGTCGCCGGCCTTGCCCTTGACCTCGTCGACCCGGTCGACCAGCTCGGTCAGCGAGCCGAACTCGGCTACCCACCGGGACGCGGTCTTCTCCCCCACCCCGGGGATACTCGGCAGGTTGTCGCTGGGGTCGCCGCGCAGCGCGGCGAAATCCGGGTACTGCGCCGGGGTCAGGCCGTACTTGGCCACGACCTCCTCCGGGGTGAACCGGGTCATGTCGCTGATGCCGCGCCGGGTCATCAGCACCGTGACGTGGTCGTTGACCAGCTGCAGGTTGTCGCGGTCACCGCTCACGATGAGCACATCCATGCCCGCCTCGGTGGCGGCCACGGTCAGCGTGGCGATGATGTCGTCGGCCTCATAGCCGGGCGCCGACAGCCGGGGGATGCCGAGCGCGTCGAGTACCTCGAAGATCAGGCTGAGCTGACTGCGGAAGTCAGCCGGGGTTTCCCTCCGGGTCGCCTTGTACTCCACGTACTGCTCGTGCCGGAAGGTCGGCTCGCTGCGGTCGAAGGCCACCGCCACGTGGGTCGGCTGCTCGTCGCGGAGCACGTTGATGAGCATCGCGGTGAAACCGTAGACGGCGTTGGTGGGCTGCCCGGTCGTGGTGGAGAAGTTCTCCGGCGGCAGCGCGAAGAACGCGCGGTACGCCAGGGAGTGCCCGTCGAGCAGCAGCAACCGCTCCCGCCGCGCCGCTGGCTCGGGTGCGGATGCGGTGCCTGGGTCGCCTTCGTCGCCACGCAGGAAGTCTAGTAGCTGGTACGGACACCGGAGGGCCGGCATGCCACGGCCCGGCGTCCACCGGGAAGGCGGCGGCCGCCGGGCCGCGACGAACCGGGCTGCCTGCGGCGCCGTTAGCTGGCACCGCGGGCGGCCGGCCCGGACATCAGGAGTTGAACGCGAAAACCGTTGTTGAGGTGAAGGTCTTCCCGGGACCGAGCACGGTAGACGGGAAGTTGGGCTGGTTAGGTGAGTCCGGGAAGTGCTGCGTCTCGAACGTGTAACCAGCGCTCTGCCGGTAGGTGTGGCCGCTGATGCCCACCAGCGTGCCGTTGAGGAAGTTGCCGCTGTAGAACTGCACGCCCGGCTGGTCAGTCCAGACGGTCAGCAGCCGGCCGCTCGCCGGGTCGAAGGCGCGGGCGCACAGGTTCAGCCCGTCCGGCCCGGTGGTGACCTTGGTCTGCTTGTTCAGCACCCAGTTGTGGTCATAACCCTGGGCGATGAGCAGCTGATGGAACTTCCCGGCGTGGTCCGGAGCGGTGACATCATCGATCCGGGAACCAATCGTGTGCGGGCGGGTGAAGTCGAACGGCGTGCCCTTGACCGACGGCTCGGTGCCGAGCGGGATCAGGGTCGTGTCGACCGGCGTGTACCGGTTGGCATTGATCTGGACGAACTGCCGGTAGGCCGAGCCTGCCGCTGAAGCCTCGCCAGCCATGTTGAAGTAGCTGTGGTTGGTCAGGTTGAGGACCGTTGACAGCTTCTTGTCGTTGTTGGTGGCCTTGTAGTGGATGCCGAGCTGACCGTGGTTGTTCAGCGTGTAGGTGACCACCACGGTGAGCTGGGCCGGGTACCCGGTGCAGCCGGTGGGGCAGCCGGGGGACCCGGGCGCACCGCTGGCGTCACCGTTGGGGCTGACCAGCGTGAGCTGCACGCCGGCCGAGCCGGGAGCGGTCACCGCCTTGGACGCCCAGATGTGGTTGCCGAAGCCGACGAGCCCGCCGTGCAGGCTGTTGGCGCCGTTGTTGAGCGGCAGCGTGTAGGTCTTTCCGTTGAGCTTGAACGTGCCCTTGGCGATCCGGTTGCCGTAGCGGCCGATCGTCTCGCCGAAGTACGGGCCGCCGTTGGCGGTCACCGGCGGGCTGTCAAACTTCACGTAGTCCTGCAGGGTCTTGAAGCCCAGCACCACGTCAGCTTCAGCGCCACGCCGCGACGGCGTGGTCACTGACTGCACGATGCCGCCGTACGTGAGGATCTTGACCTGGGTGCCCTTGCAGTTGGTCAGCGTGTAGCGGAACACCGAGGTGTTCTTGCCGGTGTACGGCTCAATGGTCTTGCCGAAGAACTGCTTGGACACGGTGGGCGAGCAGCCGCCGCCCGCATGGGTGGCCGGGGCGGACCGCATGGCGGCCAGCGACCCCACGGTCGCGAGCGCCAGCGCGGCCACCGCGCCAACCCGCAGACCTGACGAGCTCAACTTCCCTCTTAATACCGGACGCATGGAGACTCCCCTTCGTTGGGTTTTCCCGGAGGCCGGCACAGACAGCCCCCGGGGCATTGTTAACGCTCACCTGGGTGTAACGCCAGTGTTTCGGGGGAGAAGATCCGATCTTTTCTGTCTATGTGACTCGATGCTGATCTGCCGGGGCCGGGCAAGTCCGGTATGGACCCCCAAAGCACGCATAGCTCAACTTTGGTCACACTGGCCCCTGGCCCCCCGCCAGCCTCGGCGCAGGACTGGTGGACCGGATCACCAGCCCCGCGGGCCTGCGGGACGGGTGACCTCCGTGACCTCGGTGGGGACAGGGCTGGCGGGGCCCGCCTAGGCTTCCCCTACGGCGCGCCGGGCGCCGGGGCGCTACTCCGGAGGCGGGCGTGGATCGAGACAGCGGGGCGCGGGCAGGCGAGGACGGCGCAGGGCAGATCATCGAGGGCTTCGCCCGGCTCAGCGAGGGCACCCTGCCCAGCCGGATGGGCATCACCGTGACCGCGGCCAGTGCGGAGCGGGTCACCGGCACCATGCCGGTGGCCGGCAACATCCAGCCCTACGGCCTGCTGCATGGGGGGGCCTCCTGCGTGCTGGCCGAGAGCCTGGGGTCGCTGGGCGCGGCCTTGCAGGCCGGCCCCGGACGGTTCGCGGTCGGGATCGAGATCAGCGCCACGCATCACCGCGCGGTCGCGGAGGGCGTGGTCACCGGGGTCGCCACCAAGGTCGGTGGCGGGCGGACGACCGCCACCTACGAGATCGCGATCAGTGACGACCGCGGCCGCCGGGTCTGCTCGGCCCGGCTGACCTGCCTGCTCCGGGACCAGATCCCGCCGGGTGGCCACGACCCGGGCAATGTCGCGGCCGCCCGCGAATGACCAGGCCAGTCTGAATACGGGCCGGGAAACCGCCCGTGACCGGACGTTTATCACAAACCGGCCAGGGAGGGCCCGCCCCTTTGCGCGGCGTGGGGACTCCTCGCTACCGTGGGGGCAGAGCCCGGGGAGCTGAGTAGAGAACGTGTCGGCCCGGGGAAGGCCGACACGGCACCAAAAGTTCCCCGGGCTCGATCCCGGGGAACGGCCTAGCAGACCCTGGGGAAACGGCCTGGTATCTGCGGCCACGGCCGGACGGCAGCCCAATTTCAGCGTGCAGTGCAGGTCAGCGCCTGAATGGCTCAGCCCCGGATGACGGCCCGGGCTGCGTCGTGCGGCTCAGGTTCCGGGCTCAGGCGCCGGACTCAGGCCGAGCGCCGGCGGTCCCTGCCGGGCCGGGAGCATCCGCCGCGCTGTTGTCCCCGGGGCCACCGGCGTTCACGTTTCCCTCGAGCACCCGCTCCGCCACGGCCCGCATGGCCACGCGCTGGTCCATGGAGGTCTTCTGGATCCAGCGGAACGCGTCCGGCTCGGACATCCCCTGCTCGGTCTGCAGCTTGCCCTTGGCCCGGTCGAGGAGCTTGCGCACCTCCAGCCGCTCCTTGAGCGTGCCGACCTCGCCTGCCAGCGCCGCGACCTCCTGGAAACGGCTGACCGCGATCTCGATCGCGGGCACGAGGTCCGCCTTGGTGAACGGCTTCACGAGGTACGCCATGGCCCCGGCGTCCCGGGCCCGCTCGACGAGCTCACGCTGGGAGAACGCGGTCAGGATGACCACGGGCGCGATCTGATCGGCGGCCACCTGCTCGGCAGCCGATATCCCGTCCAGGACCGGCATCTTCACATCGAGGATGACCAGGTCCGGCCGGAGATCGGCGGCGAGGTCGACGGCCTGCTGGCCATCGGCGGCCTCACCGACCACCGAGTAGCCCTCTTCCTCAAGCATCTCCTTGAGGTCGAGCCGGATCAACGCCTCGTCTTCGGCGATCAAAACGCGCAATGGGGTCTGACTCACGCTCATGATCGTACCGGTACCAGGTAGATTGACGTTCGGCCGAGCCAGCCGTGCACCGTCTGGCGGCGGCGCCCCGGTAGACCAACAGGCAGAGTCCATGGTCTCAAAAACCATGCAGTGTGGGTTCGAATCCCACCCGGGGCACCCCAGGTCACCTGCATCGTTCCCTTCATCCGAGCCCGGCCCCCAGGGCTGCGGCGTCCCCGATGCGATGCACCCGCAGCGCGTTGGTGCGGCCCGGGGTACCCGGCGGGCTGCCCGCGACGATCACCACCTTGTCGCCTTTGTCACACCGCCCGATGTGCAGCAGGGCCTCCTCGACCTGCCGCACCATGGCATCGGTGTGCCGGGCGGGCGGCACGATGAACGTCTCCACGCCCCAGCTCAGCGCGAGCTGACTGCGGGTGCTCGGCTGGGGCGTGAACGCCAGCAGCGGAATCGGCGACCGGTACCGCGCCAGCCGCCGGGCGGTCTCGCCGGTGATCGTGAAGGCGACCAGGGCCTTGGCCCCCACGGCCGCGCCGACCTCGGCCGCGGCGCGGGCGATAGCACCGCCGACGCTGGCCGGTTCCTCGGGCAGCGCCGGGGCCGCCACGGATTCCCGCTCCGCCTCGCTGATGATCCGGCCCATCGTCGCCACCGCCTCGACCGGGTACTCACCGACGCTCGTCTCCGCCGACAGCATCAGCGCGTCCGCCCCGTCCAGCACGGCGTTGGCCACGTCGGACGCCTCCGCGCGGGTCGGCCGCGGCGCCGAAATCATCGACTCCAGCATCTGGGTCGCCACGATCACCGGCTTGGCCCGGGCCCTGGTCTGCTCAACGATCCGCTTCTGGACCATGGGCACCTGCTCCAGCGGAAGTTCCACACCCAGATCACCCCGGGCCACCATGACGCCGTCAAAAGCCTCGATCACCTCGGCCAGCGCCCCGATGGCCTGGGGCTTCTCGATCTTCGCGATCAGCGGGAGCCGGACACCGGCCTCGTCCATGATGCGCCGCGCCGGGGCGGCGTCCTCGGGACCCTGCACGAAGGACAGCGCGATCATGTCGGCTCGCAGCCCGAGCGCCCAGCGCAGGTCCGCCTGGTCCTTGGCGGTCAGGGCGGGCACGCTGACCTTGACCCCGGGCAGGTTGAGGCCCTTGTGGTCGGAGACCACGCCGCCCACGACGACCCGGGTGCGGACCCGGCCGTCCGCCACGGCGAGCACCTCCAGGACGACCCGGCCGTCGTCCACCAGCACCCGGTCCCCGGCGTGCACGTCGCCGGCCAGGCCGGCGTACGTCGTGCCTACTTCATGCTGGTTCCCCGGCACTTCGTGCACGGTAATGGTGAACTCCTGGCCGGCCAGCAGGCGGACCGGGCCGGCCGCGAAGGTACCCAGCCGGATCTTCGGGCCCTGCAGGTCGACGAGCACCCCCACGCTGTGCCCGGACGCGTCGGACGCCGCCCGGACGCACTCGTAGGCGGCCAGGTGGGCGGCCCGCGTACCGTGGCTCATGTTCAGCCGGGCCACATCGATCCCGGCCGAGACGAGCTCGGCGAGCCGCTCCGGGCTCGAGGATGCGGGCCCCAGGGTGCAGACGATCTTCGCTCGGCGGCTCATGCGTAACGCCTTCCAGACCCCGAATTGGTCTATACCACTGTAAGCGTGACACTCCGGGCTGCCGAGAGCTGAGCGGAAGATTCAGCGAACAGTCATCCGGCGTCACGGGACGGCAACATGGGCGCCACCGCGGGCGGCCCTGATCAGCGCCGCCCTCGACCCCGGCCCAGGGCGCCCGGGCTCGGGGCGCCCCACCTGGCCCTCAGGCCGGGACGGGCGTCACACCATCGAGCGGGCGGTGGGCGGGATGGCTACGGGCAGCAGGCTGTCGCCTTCCAGGTACCTGTCCACTGCCGCCGCGGCCGAGCGTCCCTCGGCGATGGCCCAGACGATCAGCGACTGGCCGCGGCCCATGTCCCCGGCCGCGAACACACCGGGGACCGAGGTGGCGTACGCACCGTCCCGGGCCACGTTGCCGCGCGCGTCGAACTCGACGCCGAGGTCGGTCAGCAGCCCCGCCCGCTCCGCTCCGGTGAAGCCCATGGCTAGCAGCACCAGCTCGCAGGGCAGTTCACGCTCGGTCCCCTCGACCGGGGTGAACGTGCCGTCGCCCATCTCCACCTCGATGAGGCGCAGGGCGCGCACCCGGCCGGCGTCATCGCCCACGAACTCCTGCGTGGAGACGGCATACACCCGCTCCCCGCCCTCCTCGTGCGCGCTGGACACCCGGTAGATCATCGGGTAGGTAGGCCACGGCTGGTTGTCGGGGCGGTTCTCCGTCGGCCGGGGCAGGATCTCGAGCTGGGTGACCGAGGCGGCGCCCTGCCGGTGCGCGGTGCCGAGGCAGTCGGCCCCGGTATCGCCGCCGCCGATGATGACCACGTTCTTGCCGCGGGCGCTGATCGGCGGCTCGGGCACCGGGCCCCCGCCGGTCCGGGCCTGCGACGTGACCACCGCGCGGTTGGCCAGCGGCAGGAACTCCATGGCCTGGTGCACCCCGGGCAGGCCGGCACCGGGGACGGGCAGCCCGCGGGCCACGGTGGCCCCGCCGGCCAGCACGATCGCGTCGAAGTCGGCGCGCAGCTGCGCGGCCGTGACGTCGCGGCCCGCCGTGACGCCGCAGCGGAATTTCGTGCCCTCGGCCTGCATCTGCCACAGCCGGCGGTCCAGGTGGCGCTTTTCCATCTTGAACTCGGGGATCCCGTAGCGCAGCAGCCCGCCGGGGGCGTCGGCCCGCTCGAACACGGTGACCGCGTGGCCCGCCCGGGTGAGCTGCTGGGCCGCGGCCAGGCCGGACGGCCCGGACCCGATCACCGCCACGCGGCGCCCCCCGGCGACCGCCTCGGCGCTGGGAGGCAGCGGCCGGACCCAGCCCTCGGCCCAGGCCCGGTCGATTATTTCCACTTCGACCTGCTTGATGGTCACCGGGTCGGCGTTGATGCCGAGCACGCAGGCGCTCTCGCACGGGGCCGGGCAGAGCCGGCCGGTGAACTCGGGGAAGTTGTTGGTCGCGTGCAGCCGCTCCGCGGCCTCGCGCCACTCATGCCGCCAGACCAGGTCGTTCCACTCCGGGATCAGGTTGCCGAGCGGGCAGCCCTGGTGGCAGAACGGGACGCCGCAGTCCATGCAGCGGCCGGCCTGCGACTCCAGCGCGACAGGCGGGAAGTCGATGTACACCTCCCGCCAGTCCCGGATCCGCACGTCCACCGGCCGCCGGGCGGGCGTCTCGCGCGGCGTGGTCAGGAACCCTTTGGGGTCAGCCATTCCGTACCCCCCTCAGCCGTGGGCCGCGGCCATCACGGCCTGGTTGACGTCGCGGCCCTCACGCTCGGCCAGCCGGGCGGCGTCGAGGACCCGCTTGTAATCCCTGGGCATGACCTTGCCGAACCGGGCGAGCGCCGCGTCCCAGTCGGCCAGCAGCCGCGCCGCGACCTCGGACCCGGTCTCGGTCAGGTGCTGCCCGACCAGGTCACGCAGCCGGGTCGCGTCGTCGTCGTCGAGGCCCTCGAGGTCAGCCATGTCGGTATTGACCCGCACCGGATCCGGGTCCAGCAGGTAAGCGATGCCGCCGGACATGCCGGCCGCGAAGTTGCGGCCGACCGGGCCGAGCACGGCCACGATCCCGCCGGTCATGTACTCGCAGCCATGGTCGCCGGTGCCCTCGGCCACCGCCGTGGCGCCCGAGTTCCGCACGCAGAACCGCTCGCCTACGACGCCGCGGAGGAACATCTGGCCCGCGGTGGCGCCGTAGCCGATCACGTTGCCCGCGATGATCTGCTCCTCGGCCGCGAACGGGGCCTCAGCGTCCGGGGCCACCATGATCCGGCCGCCGGACAGGCCCTTGCCCAGGTAGTCGTTGGCGTCCCCGGCCAGCCGCAGCGTGATCCCGCGGGGCAGGAAGGCGCCGAAGGACTGCCCGGCCGAGCCGCGGAACCGGACCACGATGGTGTCGTCAGGCAGGCCCTTGCCCCCCCAGCGCCGGGTCACCTCATAGCCCAGCATGGTCCCCACGGTCCGGTTGACGTTCCGGACCGGGAGGTCGAGGGTGACCGGCTGCGCGTCCTGGAGCGCCCCCTCGGCCAGCTGGATCAGCGTGTTGTCCAGGGCCCGGGCGATGCCGTGATCCTGGACGGTGGTGTTACGGGTGGCCGTGCCCTCGGGCAGCGCGGGCATGTGCAGGATCGGCGCGAGGTCCAGCCCGGCCGCCTTCCAGTGCCCGACCGCCCGCTCGCTGTCCAGCAGGTCGGTCCGGCCGACCGCCTCCTCCAGCGTGCGGAATCCCAGCGCGGCCAGGTACTCGCGCACCTCCTCCGCGATGAACTGGAAGAAGTTGACCACGAACTCCGGCTGGCCGGTGAACCGCTTGCGCAGCTCAGGGTTCTGGGTGGCTACCCCGACCGGGCAGGTGTCCAGGTGGCAGACCCGCATCATGATGCAGCCCGACACGACCAGCGGCGCGCTCGCGAAACCGAACTCCTCGGCGCCGAGCAGCGCGGCGACGATCACGTCCCGGCCGGTCTTCAGCTGGCCGTCGGCCTGGACCACGATCCGGTTCCGCAGCTTCGCCCGGAGCAGGGTCTGCTGGGTCTCGGCCAGGCCCAGCTCCCACGGCGCTCCCGCGTGCTTGATGCTGGTCAGCGGGGCGGCGCCGGTGCCGCCGTCGTGCCCGGAGATCAGCACCACGTCGGCGTGCGCCTTGGACACCCCGGCCGCGACTGTGCCCACGCCGACCTCGGCGACCAGCTTGACGTGCACCCGGGCCTGCGGGTTGGCGTTCTTCAGGTCGTGGATCAGCTGGGCCAGGTCCTCGATGGAGTAGATGTCGTGGTGCGGCGGCGGGGAGATCAGGCCGACGCCGGGGGTCGAGTACCGGGTCCGGGCGATCCACGGGTACACCTTGTGCCCGGGGAGCTGCCCGCCCTCCCCCGGCTTGGCCCCCTGCGCCATCTTGATCTGCAGGTCGTCGGCGTTGACCAGGTACTCGCTGGTCACCCCGAACCGGCCGCTGGCCACCTGCTTGACCGCGGAGCGGCGCAGGTCGCCGTTGGCGTCCGGCACGAAGCGGTCCGCGTCCTCGCCGCCCTCTCCGGTGTTGGACCGGCCGCCCAGCCGGTTCATCGCGATGGCCAGGGTCTGGTGGGCCTCGGCCGAGATCGAGCCGTAGGACATCGCGCCGGTGGAGAACCGCCGCACGATGGCCGACACCGGCTCGACTTCCCCGATGGGGATCGGGTCGCGCGGGGCCGGGCGGGGTGGGCTGGCGGCGGGCGGTGCCGCCGCCGGGGGCCGTCCGATCGGGTGCGGGCCGGTCGGGTGCAGTCCGTCCTGGCTACCGTTCTCATCGGGCGGTCGAGGCGCGCGGGCCGGGAGCGACGCTGCGCCCAGCCCACGCGGGTCAGTGGGGTCATCGACGCCGCGGATGCGCAGCAGGCCGCGCAGCGTCATGAGCCGGGCCGACTGGTCGTTGACCAGGCGCGTGTACTCCTTGAAGATCTCGTAGCGGCGGCTCCGGGTCGCGTGCTGGAGCTTGAACACGGTCTCCGGGTTGAACAGGTGCGGCTCGCCCTCGCGGCGCCACTGGTAGTCACCACCGGTCTCCAGCCGCCGGTGATCCAGCTCGGCGCCCCGGGGCGGGAAGGCCCGGGTGTGCCGGGCCGCGGCCTCGGCGGCCAGCACGTCGAAGCCGACGCCGCCGAGCCGGGACGTGGTGCCGGTAAAGCAGGTGCTGACGATCTCCTCACCCAGCCCGACGGCCTCGAAGATCTGCGCCCCCGTGTAGGAGGCGACGGTGGAGACCCCCATCTTGGACATGATCTTCAGCAGGCCCTTGCCCAGGGCCTTGACCGTGTTCTCCGCGGCCTTCATGGCGGTGACCCCCTCCAGGAGGCCGCGGCGGGCCATGTCCTGCACGGACTCCAGGGCCAGGTACGGGTTCACCGCGGCGGCGCCGTAGCCGATGAGCAGCGCGATGTGGTGGCACTCGCGGGCGTCGCCGGCCTCCACGATCAGTCCGGCCCGGGTCCGGGTCCGCTGCCGGATCAGGTGATGGTGCACGGTCCCGGTGAGCAGCAGCGACGGGATCGGCGCCAGGCCCGGGTCGGCCGTCCGGGGGGTTCCGGGGGTAGCCCCCCGGGCGGGCAGAGTCGCGCCCGCGGTCAGACAGCACGATGATGTGTGCGCCCCCGGCGATGGCGGCCGTCACCTCGGCGCAGATCTCGTCGAGCCGGCCGCGCAGCGCGGCCCCACCACCCGCGACCTCGTACCGGCCGTCCACCACGTAGGAGGCGAAGCCGGGCAGGTCGCCGTCGTCGTTGATGTGGATGATCTTGTTGAGCTCGTTGCCGCCGATGACCGGGAACGGCAGCACGATCTGGCGGCAGGACGCCGGTCCCGGCTCGAAGAGGTTGCCCTCCGGGCCGGTGGAGGACTCCAGCGAGGTCACCAGCTCTTCCCGGATGGCGTCCAGCGGCGGGTTGGTGACCTGCGCGAACAGCTGGGAGAAGTAGTCGAACAGCAGCCGCGGGCGGTCGGAGAGCACGGCGACCGGCGTGTCGGTGCCCATCGAGCCGACTGGCTCGGCCCCGGCCCTGGCCATCGGGCCCAGCAGGACCCGCAGCTCTTCCTCCGTGTACCCGAACAGCCGCTGCTGGGTGGTGAGCTCCGCGGCGGGGGGCAGTTCCCCGGCCCGGTCGGGCAGGTCGTCCAGGTGCAGCAGGCCGGCGTGCAGCCAGTCCTCGTACGGATGCTCGCTGGCCAGCGCGGACTTCACGTCCGAATCTTCCAGGATCCGCCGCCGGCCGGTGTCGGCCAGGAAGACCCGGCCGGGCTGGAGGCGGCCCTTGCGGACCACGTCGGCGGGGTCGATGTCGAGCACACCGACCTCGCTGGCCAGCACCACGAGCCCGTCGCGGGTCACCCAGTACCGGCCCGGGCGCAGCCCGTTGCGGTCGAGCACGGCCCCGATCACGGTGCCGTCAGTGAACGCCACGCAGGCCGGGCCGTCCCACGGCTCCATCAGGGTGGAGTGGAAGCGGTAGAAGGCGCGCCGGGCGGGATCCATCTCGTCGTGGTTCTCCCACGGCTCGGGGATCATCATCAGCATGGCGTGCGGCAGCGACCGGCCACCGAGGTGCAGCAGTTCCAGGCACTCGTCGAAGCTGGCCGAGTCGCTGCCGGTCTCGTCGAGGATGGGCAGCAGCCGTTCCAGGCCGCGGCCGTCCGCGGACCGCGGGAACAGGTCGCTGGCCAGCATGGCCTCCCGGGCCCGCATCCAGTTCCGGTTTCCCCGGACCGTGTTGATCTCCCCGTTGTGCGCGATGTAGCGGTACGGGTGGGCCAGCGGCCACGACGGGAACGTGTTCGTGGAAAACCGCGAGTGGACCAGGGCCAGCGACGAGATGTACCGCGGGTCGGCCAGATCGGGGTAGAACGGCTCCAGCTGGAGGGCGGTCAGCATCCCCTTGTAGCCGATGGTGCGCGAGGACAGCGAGACGACATAGCAGTCGGTCTCGTGTTCCACCCGCTTGCGCAGGCAGTAGGCGCGGCGGTCCAGCGCGATACCGCTTTCACCAACCGCCGCAACGAAAACCTGCCGCAGCGTAGGCAGTACGTCCCTGGCACCACGTCCGCAGTGCTCCGGGTCATGGGGGACGTCGCGCCAGCCGAGAGTGGTCAGGCCTTCCTCCGCGGCGAGCCGCTCCACCACCATGGCGGCCTCGCTGCTGGCCTGATCGTCAGCGGGCAGGAACACCATCCCGGCGGCGTAGCCACCGGGGGCCGGAAGCTCGAAGCCGCATACCGCGCGGAAGAACGCGTCAGGGATCTGGGTCAGGATGCCGGCCCCGTCGCCCGTGTCCGGGTCGCTGCCCTGGGCGCCGCGATGCTCCAGGTTACGGAGCACGGTCAGGGCCTGGGCTACGGTGCCGTGGCTGGGCAGCCCGGCCAGGTCGGCCACGAAGCCGACGCCGCACGCATCGTGCTCAAAACTGGGATCGTAGAGCCCCCCGGCGTCCACTGAAGCGGCAGGTGCCATCAACACTCCTGTCGTCTCGTCCGAATTCGCGTTCTCGCATGCGGTCGGGACGACATTGGCCCTGCCATGAACCCCGGGACAGGGGTATCGCTGGCTCCTCGAGCTATCCGCTCGTAGGTTACACGGAGATTACGCCACCAGTGCAATCATCCCCGCTTCGTGCGGTTGGCGAAACACCTGACTCGCTGGGAACATCCGCTTCGCGAGGATTGTCCCCCGGATGTGCCCGGGCGGCCTGGCCGGCAAACTCCGGCCGTCCGGAGGATGACGCGGAATCCGGCCTGGTGATGAGGTCCGGCCCCCGCTTGCCAGCCGTCATGATCAGGTAGCTGACCCCGGCGATCCAGATGGCGATCATCGCCCACTGGTCGGCTCGCAGGCCGAGCAGGTGATGCGCGAAGTCGATGCGCAGCGACTGGACCGCGAAGCTGCCGGTGGCGTAGCCCGCCGCGTACAGCGCGAGGACACGGTCGCCGGTCAGCCGGAAGCGGCCCGCCGCCCAGATCAGCGCGAGGCCGAGGGCCAGGTCCCAGAGGGATTCGTAGAGGAACGCGGGCTGGAAGGTGGCGTAGTTCTCGTAGGGGATGACGCGGTGGGCCGGGTCGATCTCCACCGCCCAGGGCAGGCTGGCCGGCCGGCCGTAGAGTTCCTGGTTGAACCAGTTACCCCAGCGGCCGATGGCCTGGCCGAACGCGACGGCCGGCGCGGCGGCCCTGGCCACCGGCCCGAACCTCACCCCGGCGCGGCGGCAGCCGAGCCAGGCCCCCAGGGCGCCCGCGACCACCGCCCCGGGCATGCCGATCCCGCCGTCCCAGACCCGGAAGATGTCGATCCAGTCCCGGCCCGGCTTGAAGTACAGCTCGTAGTCGGTGACCACGCTGTAGAGCCGGGCGCCGATCAGCCCGGCCGGGACAGCCCACGTGGCCACGTCGAGGATCACGCCCGGGCGGCCGCCGAGCCGGACGTACCGGCGGCTCGCCACGCGGACCGCGACGAGGATGCCGAGCACGATGCACAGCGCGTAGCCGCGGACGGGCAGCAGCCCCAGATGCCAGTTCCCGGGGCCCGGGCTGGGCAGGAACGCGATCGTCGTGCCGGGTGATGCCACGGCACGTGAGGCTAGTGCACCTGCCGGTAATCCGGTGGTTGCATTACCGGTTCCTCGGTACCGGGACGAGCGGCTGCCTGTCCTGGCCCGCTGGGCGGGCCGGGTTGGGCGGGCCGGGGCCGGCCAGGCGACCCGCGGCTGTGGCCGCGATGGGGGCAGAACCTGGAGTCACGTCGTGCCGGGGACACTCTTTATCCCCAGCACCGATTATCCCCAGCACCGAGACGCGGCCTACGCGCCAGTCGCCGGTCCGCTGATTGTGACCCATGCCCGCGTCCAGGGCCAGGACACCTCGAGGGTCTCCGACAGCCAGGGTGACAGGCTACCGACGAATTCCCGGGCCGGAACCCACCGCGGCACTTCCACGCATGACCACCAGCAGGCCGCCGCCGGCCCCGGCCCCACTGGCCGGGCGCTCACTGGCCTGGCCCTCCTAGCTGGCCGGGACGCGGACCCCGGCGGCGAGCTCGGCGGCCAGGTCGCGGACCGAGTCCAGCCCGGCCTGGGCGTCCGGCGCGGCGAGCAGCCGCTGGACGAACGCCGACCCGACGATCACCCCGTCGGCGAAACCGGCCACTTCCGCGGCCTGGATCCCGTCGCGCACGCCGAGGCCGACGGCGACCGGGAGGCTCGTGGCCTCGCGGACCCGGCTGACCAGCCCGGCGGCCGCGGCGCCGACGCTTTCCCGGGCCCCGGTGGTCCCCATCAGCGACGCGGCGTACACGAACCCGCGGCAGTCCGCCGTGATCCGCGCGATCCGCGCGTCCGACGAGCTCGGCGCGACCAGGAACACCCGGTCCAGGCCGCAGTCGTCCGCGGCCTCCAGCCAGTCACCGGCTTCCTCGGGCGGCAGGTCGGGGGTGATCAGCCCGGCCCCGCCGGCCGCGGCGAGGTCCCGCGCGAAGGCCGCCACACCGTAGTGGTCCACCGGATTCCAGTACGTCATGACCAGCGTGGGCACACCTGCGGCGGCCACCGTCTCGACGGTGCGCAGCACGTCGGTCACGTGGGTGCCACCGGCCAGCGCGCGGTGCGTGGCCTCCTGGATGACCGGGCCGTCCATCAGCGGGTCGGAGTACGGCAGGCCGATCTCGATCACGTCCGCGCCCGCCTGCGCGATCGCGACTGCCGCCTCGGCGGCGCCGGTCACCGACGGGAATCCCGCGGGCAGGTAGCCGACCAGGGCGGCCCGGCCGCCTGCGGCGGCCTTCTCGAACGCAACGCTGACCGTGCTCACCCGGTGCTCTCCCCGTGTTCGAGGTGGCCGTCCAGGTGCCCGAACCACCGGGCCGCGATGTCCACATCCTTATCGCCCCGGCCGGACAGGTTGACCAGCAGCAGGGATCCCGGGTCGAGCTCACCGCCCAGCTGGAGCGCGCCGGCCAGGGCGTGCGCCGACTCGATCGCCGGGATGATGCCCTCGGTCTGGCACAGCAGCGAGAACGCGTCCATGGCCTGGGAGTCCGAGATGGCCCGGTAGCTGGCCCGGCCGGTGTCGTGCAGCCAGGAATGCTCCGGGCCGACCCCGGGGTAGTCCAGGCCGGCGGAGACCGAGTGGGTGGGCAGGGTCTGCCCGTCGGCGTCCTGGAGCAGGTAGGTGCGCATGCCGTGGATCACCCCGGCGGAGCCGGCCACCAGCGTGGCCGCGTTGTGCCCGCTGTCCGGGCTGTCGCCGCCGGCCTCACAGCCGATCAGCCGCACGGACTCGTCCGGGATGAACGCGTGGAAGGCCCCGATGGCGTTGGAGCCGCCGCCGACGCAGGCGATGACCGCGTCCGGCAGACGGCCGGCCATGGCCAGGACCTGTTCCCGGGCTTCCACTCCGATGATCCGCTGGAAGTCGCGCACCATGGTCGGGAACGGGTCGGGGCCCATCACCGAGCCGATGCAGTAGTGGCTGGTCTCGACCGTGGTCACCCAGTCGCGGAACGCCTCGTTGATGGCGTCCTTGAGGGTGCGGCTGCCGTTGGTGACCGGGATCACCTCGGCGCCGAGCATCCTCATCCGGGCCACGTTCAGCGCCTGCCGCTGGGTGTCCTCCTCGCCCATGTAGACCACGCACTCCAGGCCCAGCAGCGCGCACGCGGTCGCGGTGGCCACCCCGTGCTGGCCGGCCCCGGTCTCCGCGATGACCCGCTTCTTCCCCATCCGCTTGGTCAGCAGGGCCTGGCCGAGCACATTGTTGATCTTGTGCGAGCCGGTGTGCGCCATGTCCTCACGCTTGAGCAGGATCCGGCAGTCCCCGGCCCGGGCCGCGAACCGCGGCACCTCGGTCACCAGCGTCGGCCGTCCCGCGTAGCCACGCAGCAGGCCGGCCAGCTCGGCCTGGAAGGCCGGGTCCGCCTGGGCCGACGCGTAGTCGGCCGCCAGCTCCTCCAGCGCGGACATGAGCGCCTCGGGGGCGAACCGGCCGCCGTAGGGCCCGAAGTGGCCGGCTTCCCGGTCCGCGCCGGGCGGCCGCCCGTGGTCGCCGCGGGTCGTCGCGGGACTGGTCATCGGCGCTCTCCCGACCCGGAGCCCGGGGTTCTGGTCTCCGTCATCCGCGGTCACCCCGCAGCGCCGGGTGCGAGCCGGCGGTGACCAGGTCAGCCACGGCTGAGCGCGGATCCTTGCCGGTGACCAGGCTCTCACCCACCAGCACCGCGTCCGCGCCGGATGCGGCGTAGGCGAGCAGGTCGTGCGGCCCGCGGATGCCCGACTCGGCGATCTTCACGACGCCGTCCGGGATCTGCAGGGCGAGCCGCGCGAACACGGTGCGGTCCACCTCCAGGGTGGCCAGGTCGCGCGCGTTCACCCCGATGATCTTCGCTCCGGCCTCCAGGGCACGCTCGAGTTCCTCGTCCGCGTGCACCTCGACAAGCGGGATGAGCCCGATGGACAGGGCCCGTTCCACCAGTGAGACCAGCGCGTTCTGCTCCAGTGCGGCCACGATGAGCAGGATCATGTCCGCCCCGTGCGCCCGCGCCTCCCAGAGCTGGTAGGAGCTGACCACGAAGTCCTTGCGCAGCACGGGAACCTGCACCGCCGCCCGCACCGCCGCCAGGTCGGCGAGACTGCCACCGAACCGGCGCTGCTCGGTCAGCACGCTGATCACGCTCGCGCCGCCGGCCTCGTAGTCGGCGGCCAGCGCGGCAGGATCGGCGATCGCCGCCATCGCTCCCTTGGACGGGCTGGCCCGCTTCACCTCGGCGATGACCGCCACGTCCTCGCCCTTGAGCACGGCCATCGCGTCCTTCGGCGACGGCGCGCGCCCGGCCATGTCCTTGAGTTGGTCGAGCGTGACCTCCCGCTGCCGGGCAGCGAGATCGGCCCGTACCCCGTCAAGGATCTCGTTGAGCACGCTCACGCGGTTTCGATGTCCCCTCGGGTTGGGTTTCCTGCGCCCCGATCGTAGCGAGGCTGCTTCTCTCCGGATGCGGGCCCCCTCCGGGCCGCGCCCTGGCGCGCCCGGGAATCGCCGGGGCCACGCGACTGGATCCGGGACACCAGCGCGCGGGCCGCCCGCTCGCCCACGGGGACCGCGCCCGGGCCCGCCCGCCGCCCGGTCAGGCCCGACCCAGCTCTCCGGGGCCGGGAACCGGTCTGCTCAGCGGGTCCCCGGGGGGGCAGGCGGAACGCTCCTGGCCCACCGCCCTCACCTCCCTGGCCGTCGGCTGACGTACTCTCCAGCCTAACCCGCGGCACCGTTCCGGCCAGTCCCCTGACCGCCCGGTGCGGTCCCGGAACCCCCTGAGGCGGTACCCGAGCCGGCGGCGGGGGTACCGGAGTCGGTGGGATCAAGGCCCTGGCTCAGGGACTCCCAGAGGCTGGCCGGGTCTGCGGCGGCGGATGGCTTGGGGCTGGCCGGCTGCTCGTAGCGGCTGGACATGACCGGCCAGCGGGTGCCGCGCCAGGCGACGAGCAGCCCGGCCCCGATCACCAGGAGACCGCCGGCCAGCACGGCCCAGCGCCACGGGAACGCGGCCATCTGCACGTGGCTGGCCAGGGTGAGGCCGCCCACGCCGGAGCCGCCTGTGCCCGGCGTGGTGCCGCTGCCGACCGTGCTCCCGCCCGGCACGGACCCGGCCTGCGCGGCGGTCGCGCCCACCGCGGCGCTGCGCACCTGCGCAGCGGTCACCGGCAGGCTCACGGAGGCAATGATGGCCGCGCCGAACACGGTGAGCAGGCCGCCGACGACCCGGCGGGCGAGCCCGCGGGTGGCCAGCACGGCGGCCAGGCCGGCCAGCGCGGCCAGTCCCAGCGCGCCGGCCGCGGGCACCAGGTCCTGGCCCCGCACCGTGACCACGGACCTGGGCAGCGGATGCGGCTCGACGGTCAGCACCCGGGCCCAGCCCTGACGGGCCGCGAGCAGCACGATCACGGCGCCCACCGCGCCGGCCAGCAGCGTGAGCAGGTACTCTCGCCGGGCACCCGCCGCCGGGCGGGGGGTGCCCGGCCGCCCCGCCACCGGACCCGGAGCAGTCATCCCGCCACCCGTCATCCCACCAGCCGGGCCGGCAGCGGGTCCGCGTCGAAGCAGGTCCGGTCCCCGGTGTGGCAGGCCCCGCCGGTCTGGTCCACCTTCACCAGCAGGGTGTCGCCGTCGCAGTCGAGCGCGACCGCTTTCACCTGCTGCACGTGACCCGAGGTCTCACCTTTTACCCAGTACTCCTGGCGGCTGCGCGACCAGTAAGTGCACCGGCCGGTAGTCAGGGTGAGGTGCAGCGCCTCGTCGTCCATCCAGCCGACCATCAGTACCTCGCCCGTGTCGTACTGCTGGGCCACGGCCGGGACCAGGCCGGCCGCGTCCCGTTTCAGCCGCGCGGCGATCTCGGGGTCCAGCGCGGAGGGGCTCCGGGGGCCGGTGACCGCGCTCGCTTGCGTGTTCATAGCCCGATCCTCTCAGGTCCGCGCGGCTGGCCTTCTCCTGGCCATTCCGCTCCGCCGGCCCGGTGGCTACCATCGCGGGATGACTCTCGCCCGGGATGAGCGCCTGGCGCTGTGCGCGCTGCTGGAGCAGACTGGCCCGACCGCGCCCACGCTATGCGACGGCTGGACCACCCTTGATCTGGCCGCCCACCTGGTGCTGAGGGAACGCCGCCCGGACGCGGGGGCTGGCATCATGATCAGCCCGCTGGCCGGATACACGCGGAAGGTGCAGCGGGGGCTGGCCAAGCGGGAATCGTTCGGCAGCCTGATCGCCGCCATCCGCAACGGGCCGCCACGGCTGTCCATGTTCGGCCTGCCGGGTGTGGACGAGCGGGCCAACCTGGTCGAGTTCTTCGTGCACCACGAGGACATCCGGCGCGGCACCCCGGGCTGGGCGGAGCGGAAGGTCGCGCCCGCGCTGTCCGAGGCCCTGTGGGGGCGGCTCGGCATGGCCCGGTTCGTCCTGCGCAAGGCCCCGGTCGGGGTGGAACTGGTCCGCGACGACATCACCACGGACCCAGGCCAGGGGCGCGTCCGGATCACCGCCAAGGCGCGCACCCCGGTGGTGACCGTCACCGGCGCGCCCGGGGAACTGGCCCTCTGGACGTCGGGCCGGCGGGCCGCGGCCCAGGTCCGCCTGGACGGCACCGAGGCGGCGGTCCGCGCGCTGAACGGCACCCGGTGGCGAATGTAGCCACCACGGCACCCCATTCGCGGACCACACCCGCGGGCCTCGGCCTCGAATCCCGGCGGCCCAACGGGCCGGGCGCCCCATTCCCGGCCGCGGTCTTCGGGCCGCAGCGCCCCGTCCCGGGACCGGGGCCTGGGGGCCGCGGCACCCAATCCCGGGCCAGGGACTACGGGCCTCAGCACCCGATCCCCGGACCGCGCCCGACCGGCCGGCCGCGCACCAATATCGGCCGGGCGGGCCATAATCCGTGCTCCCTGGGTACTACTGGGGCGCCCGATGGCACACCATGGAGTTGGTCTCTCGCTGCGGCCGGGCCGTGCCGGGGGGGATTTGCGGGCGAACGGAGGGCTGTGCAGTGCAGGTACTCGGCATCGACATCGGCGGCTCGGGAATCAAGGCCGCGCCGGTGGACACGTCTACCGGAACGTTGCTCACCGAGCGGGTCAAGGTGGAGACGCCCCGCCCGGCCGTGCCCGATGCGGTCGCGGCCGTGGTAGCGCAGCATGTGAAGAACTTCGACTGGACCGGGCCCATAGGCATCGCGTTTCCCGGCGTCGTGGTGGACGGGGTGACCATGACCGCGGCGAACCTGGACCCCGCCTGGATCGGGCTGGACACCCGGGCCCTGTTCAGCAAGGCAGCCGGCCTGCCCGTCTCGCTGATTAACGACGCTGATGCGGCCGGCCTGGCCGAGATGAAGTTCGGCGCGGGCGCCGGGCACCAGGGCACGGTACTGATGCTGACGTTCGGCACCGGGATCGGCAGTGCCCTGTTCCGGGACGGGGTCCTGATTCCGAACACCGAGCTGGGCCACATCGAGATCCGCGGCCGGGACGCGGAGAAGCGCGCCTCGGAACGGGCTAAAGAGCTCCACGACCTCAGCTGGGGCAAGTGGGCCGGCCGCGTGGAGGAGTACCTGCACCACGTGGAGGCGCTGACCGCCCCGGACCTGGTCATTATCGGCGGCGGGATCAGCCGCAAGGCGGACAAGTTCCTGCCGCTGCTGACCTCGTTGCGGGCCACGGTGGTGCCCGCCGCGATGCAGAACGACGCCGGCATCGTAGGCGCGGCCGTGTCGGCCGGCCTGGGCACGCCCGTGGGCTGAGCGCCCGGTTGCCGCCGGCGCACGCCCGCTGCCGGGCCCAGCGCGGCCGGCTACCTGACCGGGTGGCCGGCGTCGCGCAGCGCGTCCTTGACCTCGCCTATTCGCAGCTGGCCGAAGTGGAACACGCTGGCTGCAAGCACGGCATCGGCGCCCGCCCCGACCGCCGGCGCGAAGTGGGCCAGCTCGCCGGCCCCTCCGCTAGCGATGATGGGCACGTCCACGACCGCCCGCACCGCGCGGATGAGTTCCCGGTCGAAGCCCGCCTTGGTGCCGTCTGCGTCCATGGAGTTGAGCAGGATCTCGCCGACGCCCAGCTCCGCCCCGCGGGCCGCCCACTGCACCGCGTCGATGCCGGTGCCCCGGCGCCCCCCGTGCGTGGTCACCTCGAAACGCGCGAACTCACCGGCCGGACCATCGCCCAGGCCCGGCGCCCCACTCCCCCGGCCCGGCACCCCACTCCCCCGGCCCGGAATTCCACTCCCCAGGCCCGGCATCCCTCCCTCCAGGCCCGGCACCCCACCCCCACCATTCTCACCAGTCACATTGATCCCAGCGGTCCCACCAGCCACCCGGCGAGCGTCCACGGACAGCACCACGCACTGGGAGCCGAACCGCCGGGCGGCCTCCGCGAGCAATCCGGGGCGGGCGATGGCCGCGGTGTTCAGCGACACCTTGTCCGCGCCGGCCCGCAACAGCCGGTCCACGTCCGCGACGCTGCGCACCCCGCCGCCCACCGTGAGCGGGATGAACACCTGGTCCGCGGTCCGCCCGACCACGTTGACCATCGTCTCCCGGCCACCGCTGGACGCGGTGATGTCGAGGAACACCAGCTCGTCGGCGCCTTCTGCGTCGTAGGCGGCGGCGAGCTCCACCGGGTCGCCCGCATCCCGCAGGTCACGGAAGTTGACCCCCTTGACCACCCGCCCGGCGTCCACATCCAGGCAGGGGATCACCCGAACCGCCACCGTCATAGCGTGCCCTGGGGCGCGCGGGCTGGGGACGCGGGGCCGGGAGTGGCGGGGCGGGCTCGCGGAGGCATCAGGTGCCGATCCCGGGACGGTAGGCGATGGTCTCCACCTCGACCAGCATCCGGGGATCGACCAGCCGGGCAATCTCGATCATGGTGGCGGCGGGCATTGTGTCACCGAACGCATCGCGGTGGGCCCGGCCATACTCCTGCCAGCGGGAGATGTCGGTGACGAGGATCCGGGTGCTGACCACGTCGGCGAGACCCAGGTCCAGCTGGTCCAGGGCGGCCGCCACATTCCGCAGCGCCTGGGCCGTCTGCGCGTACGCGTCATCCTCGTGCACGAACTCCGCGCCCACGACCGAGGTGCAGCCGGCCACGAACACGTAGTCCCCGGCCGCGACCGCCCGGCTGTACCCGACCACCGGCTCCCACTCGGTGCCGGTGAAGACCCGGCGGGTCACGCTGCCACCGCCTTGAGCGCCTCCTCGAGGGTGAACGCCCCGGCGTACAGCGCCTTCCCCACGATCGCACCCTCGACACCGTCGGGCACCAGGGCGGCGATGGCCTCCAGGTCGGCGAGGCTGGACACGCCGCCGCTGGCGATCACCGGCCGCGCTGTCCGGGCGCACACGTGCCGCAGCAGGTCCAGGTTCGGCCCGGACAGCATGCCGTCCTTCTTGATGTCGGTGACCACGTACCGGGCGCAGCCGTCGGCGTCCAGCCGCTCCAGCGCCTCATCCAGCTCGCCGCCCTCCCGCGTCCAGCCCCGGGCGGCGAGCCGGGTGCCGCGCACGTCCAGCCCCACCGCTATCTTGCCGCCGTGCTCGGCGATGGCGGCCCGGACCCAGTCCGGGTTCTCCAGTGCCGCGGTTCCCACGTTGACCCGGGCGCAGCCGGTAGCCAGCGCGGCGGTCAGCGAGGCGTCATCGCGTATTCCCCCGGACAGTTCCACCGCGATGTCCAGCCGCCCCACCACCGAGGCGAGCAGTTCCGCGTTGGAGCCGCGGCCGAACGCGGCGTCCAGGTCCACCAGGTGCAGCCACTGCGCACCTGCCGCCTGCCAGGCCAGCGCGGCCTGCAGCGGCTCGCCGTAATCAGTCTCGGTCCCGGCCGCGCCCTGGACCAGCCGGACCGCCTTGCCGCCGGCTACGTCGACGGCCGGTAGCAGGGCCAGCCCGGCCTCCCCCGGAACACGGTCCCCGGGAACACGGGTTCCCGGGACATGGGCTCCCGGAACGCGGGGGGTCATCGCACCATCTCCAGCCAGTTGGCCAGCAACGCGGCGCCCGCGTCGCCGGATTTCTCCGGGTGAAACTGCGTCGCGGACAGCGGGCCGTTTTCCACCACCGCGATGAACGGCTCCCCATGTGTCGCCCAGCTGATCAGTGGCGGCGTCATCCGCGGTGACGGCGGCATGGGCAGCTCCAGTGCCGCATATGAGTGCACGAAATAAAAGCGCGTGCCGGGATCGAGGCCGGCGAGCAGCCTGGACCCGCCACCGGCGTCGACCGTGTTCCAGCCCATGTGCGGGAGCACCGGCGCGTGCAGCCGCTGCACGATGCCGGGCCACTGGCGGCAGCCTTCGGTGTGCAGGCCGTGCTCGACGCCCTCACCGAACAGCACCTGCATGCCGACGCAGATGCCGAGCACCGGGCGGGAACCCGCCAGCCGCCGGTCGATGATCTGATCGCCGCGGACCGCCCGGATCCCGGCCATGCAGGCCGCGAACGCGCCGACCCCCGGGACCACCAGGCCGTCCGCGTTGAGCGCGGTGCCGAAGTCAGCGGTCACCTGGGTGTCCGCCCCGGCCCGCTGCAGGGCCCGCTGGGCGGACCGGATGTTGCCCGACCCGTAGTCCAGGACCGCCACGCGGGGCCGTCCGGTCACAGGACGCCCTTGGTGCTGGGAATCCCGGGCGCCCGGGGGTCCGGGGCCGCGGCCGCCCGCAGCGCCCGGGCCACCGCCTTGAACTGCGCCTCGACCAGGTGGTGCGGGTTGCGCCCGGCCACCTCCAGGTGCAGGCAGATGGCCGCCGTGGAGGTCACGGACTCGAAGAAGTGCCTGGTCAGCGTCGTGTCATAGGTGCCGATCAGCGGAGCCATGCCGTCCGGCTCGGCGTGCACCAGGTAAGGCCGCCCGGACAGGTCGATCGCGGCCCGGGCCAGCGTCTCGTCCAGCGGCACGGCGGCGTCCCCGAAGCGGCAGATGCCCGCCTTGTCGCCGAGTGCGTCACGCAGCGCCTGGCCGAGGGCGAGCGCGGTGTCCTCTACCGTGTGGTGCGCGTCGACCTCGATGTCGCCGGTGGACCGCACGGTCAGGTCGAGCAGCCCGTGCTTGGCCAGCTGGCCGAGCATGTGGTCGAAGAACGGCACCCCGGTGCTGATGTCGCCGGTGCCGCTGCCGTTGACGTCCAGCTCGACCAGCACGCTGGTCTCCTTGGTGACCCGCTCGACGCGCCCGGTCCGCTGCATGGCCCGGCTCCAGGTGTCGTTCATCGTGCGCCCTCCCCGGCCGGCTCGGTGGCCGGCGTCAGCCCCAGCCTCAGCACCGCGTCCAGCGCGTCGCGGAACGCGGACATCTCGGCGGGCGTCCCCGCCGTGACCCTCAGCCAGCCCGCTGGCCCGGTCTCCCGGATCAGCACGCCCCGGTCCAGCAGCGCCTGCCAGATCGCGTGCCGGTCGCCGAACTCGCCGAACAACACGAAGTTGGCGTCGGAGTCCGCGACCCGCAGGCCCCGCCCGCGCAGCCAGCCGACGAGCCCGTCCCGCTGCTCGCGGAGCGCCGCCACGGTGGCGAGCGGCTCACGGGCCAGCGAGAGCGCGGCCCGGGCCACCGCCTGGGTGACGGCGGACAGGTGGTAGGGCAGCCGGACCAGCAGCAGCGCCTGCGGTACCGCAGGGTCCGCAGCCAGGTACCCGACCCGCGCCCCGGCCAGCGCGAAGGCCTTGGACATGGTGCGGGTCACCACGAGCCGCCGGCAGCGGGACAGCAAGCTGAGGGCGGTCGCGGAGGTGTCCCGGGCGAACTCGGCGTACGCCTCGTCCACGACGACCAGGCCCGGGGCCGCCGCGCAGACCGACTCGATCACCGCGGGGGCCAGCGCGGTGCCGGTGGGGTTGTTCGGGGAGGTGAGGAACACCAGGTCGGGCTGGTGCGCCCGGATCGCGGCCAGCGCGTGATCGGGCGCGAGCCCGAAGTCCGCGTCCCGGGCCCCGCTGATCCAGCGGGTGCCGGTGGCCAGCGCGATCAGCGGGTGCATGGAGTACGACGGCTCGAAGCCCAGCGCGCTCCGGCCCTGCCCGCCGAACGCCTGGAACAGCTGCTGGATGATCTCGTTCGAGCCGTTGGCTGCCCACACCTGGTCCGCCTCCAGCCCGTGGCCGAGGTAGGCGGCCAGGTCACCGCGCAGCGCCACGGCGTCCCGGTCCGGGTAGCGGTTCAGCGTCCCGGCCACCTCCCCGACGGACTGCATGATGGCCTCGGTCATCGCGGGGGACGGCGGGTAGGGATTCTCGTTCGTGTTCAGCTGGACCGGCACGTCGATCTGCGGGGCGCCGTAGGCGGTGTGCCCGGCCAGGTCTTCCCGGATCGGCAGCCAGGACGGCAGCGATGTGGACCTGGGGCGGGAACCTTCCCCGGCGCCCGGGCCGCCCGCGGCGGAACCGGCCGGGGAAGCGGTCACGGCCCGGCCCTGGGGATGCGCACCCGGACCGCCGCGACGTGCGCGGCCAGGTCCTCGGCCCCGCCGAGCGCGTCGATGTGCGGGGCGACCTCGGCCAGCGCATCCTGCTCGTATTCGACCAGGTGAATCGCGCGCAGGAAGGTCAGCACGGACAGGCCCGCGGTGTGCCGGGCGGTGCCGCCGGTCGGCAGCACATGGTTCGAACCCGCCAGGTAATCGCCGAGCGAGACCGGAGCGTAGGGCCCCACGAAGATGGCGCCCGCGTTGCGGACCCGGCGGGCCAGCGCCCCGGCGTCCTGGGCCTGGATCTCCAGGTGCTCCGGAGCCCAGGCATCTGAGGTGGCCAGCGCCGCGTCGGTGTCGTCCACCAGCACGCAGGCCGACTGGCCGGCCAGGGCCGCCTGGACCCGCTCCCGGTGCCGGGCCGCGGCGATCTGCGGCCCCAGGGCCTTGTCCACCCGGTCGGCGAGGCCGGGGTCCGTGGTAATCAGCAGGCAGGCGGCCAGCGGATCGTGCTCAGCCTGGGCGATCAGGTCCGCCGCGACGAACTCCGGATCCGCGGTGTCGTCCGCGATGATCGCGATCTCCGTGGGGCCGGCCTCGGCGTCGGTGCCGACCGTGCCGAGCAGCAGCCGCTTGGCGGCGGCCACGTAGATGTTGCCGGGCCCGGTGATCGTGTCCGCGGGGGCACAGTCGGCCGTGCCGTACCCGAGCATGGCGATGGCCTGGGCCCCGCCGGCTGCGTGGACTTCCTCGACGCCGAGCAGTGCGCAGGCGGCCAGCACGGCCGGGCTGGGCAGGCCGTTCTCCTGGGGCGGCGACGCCACCGCGATCTCGGGCACCCCGGCTACCTGCGCCGGGACCACGTTCATCAGCACCGAGGAGGGATAGGTGACCAGACCGCCTGGCACGTAGACGCCCGCCCGGCCCACGGCGACGTACCGCTCGGTGACCGTGGCTCCCTCGCCGAGGCTGGTCACCACGTCAGCCGGCCGCTGGGCCCGGCAGACCAGGCGGAGCCGGCGGATGGTCTCCTCCAGCGCCGCCCGCAGGTCGGGGGCCAGCGCGTCCAGCGCCCCGGCCAGCGCGGCGGCCGGGACCCGGGTGGTGACCAGTTCCACGCCGTCGAAACGCAGCGTGTACTCGCGGACCGCGTCCGTCCCCCGATGGCGCACGTCGTCGCAGATCGGCCGGACCTTCTCGATGGCAGCCTCGACGTCCAGCCCGGCCCGGGGCAGCACCGGGGCGAGCGTCTCCCTGCTCAGCTGGGCAGCTGACGATCCGCGCAGATCGATCCTGGAAAGCACCCGCCCAGTGTACGGAGCGGGTGCGGGCGGACGCCGAGCCTGTCCGCATCGTGGGCATTCCGCCATCGCGGCCGGGCATCACCACCGGCCCTGGCCCAGGCCGCCCCCTACGGGAGTGGCCTGCCCGTCACCGCGGGCTGGCCGTCACCGCGGGCTGGCCGTCACCGCGGGCTGGCCGTCATTCTGGGCTGGCCGTCACTCCGGGGCCAGGGTGGACCCTGGCGCGGTGGCCTGCCGATCCCGGAGCATCGCGGCGAGTTCCATGCCGCCCGCCATCAGCCCGGCCCCCAGCGGCCAGAACGCGATGGCGCTCCGGGCTCCGAGGGTCAGGGCAGCGTGCAGCCTGGCTCCCGCCGGCAGGGTGGCGAGCAGATGGTGGTAGCTGGCCAGCCCCACATGCTCCCCGGTCCAGAGCGTGATCAGCGCGGCAGCCAGGGAACTCGCCAAGACCATGACCATGGCCACCGGACCGTAGCTGCGGACCGCGATGACATAGCCGAACAGCCCGCTGAGCAGCCCTCCGGCCAGGCAGATGAAGCAGTACCAGCCGTCTCCCGCGATGAACGCGCCGGTCTCAGCGTTGATCACGGCCGCGGCGCCGCGGCCGCTCATCACCAGCAGCGGCCGCGGGGCCACCACGGCCCAGAGGAACCCGGCAGCCAGCCCGAGCAGCGCGGTCCCGGCCGCCACCGTCAGGCAGGCCACGACGCCGCGCCGGAGTCCGGCGGCGGCACGCGCGGCGGGGATTGGCATTGGCTCGGTCATACTTCGCAGCAGCGTACGTGACCACTGTCCGGAGAGTGCACCCCGGATGCCGTGACGCACGGCCCGGAAAATCGGCGGCGCGCAATTGCTTGATACCTTAGGTTGTGGTGCACGGCGCAACCAAGTCGGTCAGGCCGTCTCAAGGGGAATTAGATGATTGAGGCACGGGACCTCACCAAGCGCTACGGGGATAAACTCGCTGTTGACCATTTGTCCTTTACCGTGAAGCCGGGCCGGGTCACCGGCTTCCTCGGGCCGAATGGCGCCGGCAAGTCCACCACGATGCGGCTGATCCTGGCCCTGGATCACCCGCTCGCGGGCACCGCGACCATCGGGGGCAGGCGGTACGCCGACCTGCCCGAGCCGTTGCGCGTCGTCGGCGCTCTCCTCGAGGCCCGGGCCATGCACCCGGGCCGGAGCGCCTATGACCACCTGCTGTTCCTGGCCCAGAGCCAGGGCCTGCCCCGGTCCCGGGTGGATCAGGTCCTGGCCCTGGTCGGGCTGACCGAGGCCGCGCGCAAGCGAACCGGCGGCTACTCCCTGGGCATGAGCCAGCGGGTCGGCATCGCCGCGGCGCTGCTGGGCGATCCTCAGGTCCTGATCCTTGACGAGCCGGTCAACGGTCTCGACCCGGAGGGCATCCTCTGGATCAGGAACCTGATGAAACAGCTGGCCAGTGAGGGCCGCACCGTTTTCGTGTCCAGTCACCTGATGAACGAGATGGCCGTCACCGCCGATCACCTGATCGTGATTGGCCGGGGCAAGCTCATCGCGGATTGCAGCACACAGGAATTCATCGAGCGTAGTTCCGAGAAATTCGTGCTGGTGCGCTCACCCCAGGCGGCGCGGCTGGCCGACCTGGTCGCCGGCGCCGGGGGCAAGGCCGAAGTGGACGAAGCAGGCGGCAGCCAGGCCGGCACGCTCAAGGTCACCGGGCTGGACGCGCCGCATGTGGGCGAGATCGCGGCGGCCGAGCGCATCGTGCTGCACGAGCTCACGCCGCGGCTGGCCTCACTCGAAGAGGCCTACATGGAGCTGACCGCGGACAGTCTCGAATACGGGGTTCACGGCTCCGGGCCGGCCGCGGGCTCTGGGGCCTCAGCTCCCGGGGAGGGCTCTGGGCCCTCAGTTCCCGGGGAGGCCACGCCACCGGCGCAGCCGGCGGCCAGCGGCCCGGCTTCCGCCAGCACGCCGGGGAGGACCGAATGACTTCCGCCAGCCCGCCCGTCCACGCGGCCAGGCCCGGCATCGGCGAGCTCCCCGCACCGTCCCGGGGGGTTACCTTCGGGCGGCTCCTGCTGGCGGAGTGGACGAAGATCCGGTCAGTCCGCTCGACCATCTGGTCGCTGATCCTGCTCGTGGTGCTGACGCTCGGCTTCACGGGCCTGTTCACCTGGCTGACGATCCTCCAGTGGAACAAGAGCGACCCGTCCCAGCGGGCGCAGATCATGGCCGACCCGGTCAGCACGATCCTTGGATCCGGGCTCGAATTCGGCCAGCTCACGATCTGCGTGCTTGGCGTGCTCGTCATGTCCAGCGAATACTCCACCGGAATGATCCGCGCTTCCCTGCTGGCCGTCCCGCGCCGCATCCCGATGCTGGCGGCCAAGTCGATCGTGTTCGCCCTGCTGGTCTTGGTCGTGGGGGAGATCGTCACGTTTCCGTCGTTCTTCATCGGCGCGGCCGTCCTGCACAGCCACGCACCGGTCTCGCTCAGCGATCCGGGGGTGGCCCGGGCGGTGTTCGGAGGCGGCCTGTATCTCGCCATGCTGGGCCTGTTCGCCCTGGCCATCGGCGGGATCATCCGGCACACGGCGGGCGCCATCACCGGCGTTATCGCGTTCGTGCTGGTGCTGGCCCCGCTGGCCGGGCTGATTCCCGGCAAGATCGGCAAGTACGTTCACGCCTACCTGCCCACCCAGGCCGGGCAGCTGATCGGCCAGGCGCACCAGCAGGCCGATCAGGTGCTCTCGCCCTGGGAAGGGTTTGGCGTGTTCGCCCTGTGGACCGCCGTGCTCCTGGTCATCGCCGGCTACCTGCTCAGGTCCCGCGACGCCTGACGGGGGTTCACCGGGCGCGGGCCCCCGGGCGCCGGATCAGCTGCCGGGCGTGGGCAGCGGCAGGCCGGCCAGCTGGGCATGGACAGCGCGGAATGCCTGGTACTGGCGGCGCACGTCGGCCCGGTCCGGCGCGTCAGGCACTGATTCCTCGCTCGCCTGGATGATCATGGCAGCCTGGTCGAGCAGGACCTGGCGCTGATCGTCCGCGGTGGTCCGTTCCATGATCCTGGCCAGCGCGTCCAGCTGCCGGATCAGCACCGCAGGCGAGCCGCGGGCACTCTGCCGGATCTTCTCGAACGACCGCTGCACCAGCCGGTCGTAGGTCGGCTCGGTGGTGATCACCCGGACGGCGCCCGCCCGGTCCCGGTGCACCCAGGCTGGCTGCCATCGGCCGGCTGACCTTGCACAGGCTGTCAGACAGCCAGTCGATGCAGGTCAGCGCCGTGAACGTGTCGTTGACGGCGGTGGAGAGCGCGCGGATCGCGATCTCCACCAGCTGGTCGATGCCGAACGAGACGTCCTGGGCCAGCGTCCGGTACGGGCCGGTGACATGGGCCCGGGTCAGCCCGTCGGCTACCTGGCCCGCCGCGCTGGCCGGCCACACCGTGGCCAGCGGGCTGCCCTGGACGAGGAAGTGACCCGGCCGGTATCTCAGGTAGATGACCGCGCCCGCCTGCGTGGCGATGCCCAGCAGGGTGCGCCGGTGAACGTACTGGAGGTACCCGCTGTCCGCGACCTCGACCACGCCACCGGGCCCCGTCATGCTGGCCAGCAGGCCGGAGACCGAGGGGTCACCGGGCCGGGCGGCCCCGTCGTCCACCTGGTCATCGATCGCCGCGGAAAGGTCGACGGAGATACCGGCGATCACCTCGGGCAGCTGGATCTGGGTGGCGATGTGGTGGATGAAGTAGATCAGCACCGCCAGGTCGGTCACGGTGAGCGCGAGCGTGACGGTGATGCCGATGTGCGGCACGTAGGGCCCGCCAGGCCCCGGACCGCCGATGGACACCAGGGTCAGGACCGCGTAGACGAACGTCGCGACGAATGTCCCCAGGGTCAGCTGGGTGCCCCGGTCCCGGATGAAGGTGCGCAGCATGCGGGGGCCGAACTGGGTGGAGACCAAGGTCAGCGCCACGATCACGATCGAGAAGACCACGCCCACGACGGTGATGATGGCCGCCGCGATCGTGGTGAGGATCTGCCGCGCGGCGTCAGCCGAACCGCTGATCACCCACGACGGCAGCACGAAGGAGCCGTGGTAGGCGGCCCGGTCGGCCACGTTGGTGGCGGCGAACAGGCCGAGGGCGGCCAGCACCTCGATCGCCGGGACCAGCCACAGGTTGGTGCGCAGCCCTTCCTTATGGTGGCCGGACAAGTGGATGCGGCGGATCACTGCAGCGCCCTTCGCTGGCCGGACTACCGTCCAGTCTTCCCAGCTCGGATGGGTGCGAAGCTCGCCCGGCCCGCTCACACGGCGCCGGGCTTACCCCGGGCGGCAGGCTCAGCCCACGCAGGCCGGGCCGAGCAGCTGCTTCAGGTCGGCCAGCAGGGCCGGTGACGGCTTGACCCGCAGCTTGTCATCCAGCCGGACGATCGTCGCCCGCGGGCCATTGCAGAGTTTCAGGTGTACCTCGGACAGCCCCGGGTGGGTGCACAGCACCTGGCGGAGCCGGTTGACCACGGGCGCGACGCACCGCTGCACCGGCATCGACACCACGAAAGGGCCGCCCTGGTCCGCCGTCAGGTCCGGCGCGCTCACCTCCTGCGCGATCAGCTTGGGCGTATCGTCCCGCCGGTCCAGGCGGCCTTTCACGATCACGATCGCGTCCTCGGCCAGCAGCAGCGAGCACTGCTGGTAGGCGGCCGGGAAGAAGAGCACCTCGATGGCGCCTTCCAGGTCCTCCAGGGTGGCGGTCGCCCATGGGTTGCCCTGCCGGGTGACCTTCCGCTGCACGCCGGACAGGATCCCGCCCAGCGTGACCATCTGCCCGTCGGGCCGGCCGCCCCGGGCGGCGCGGTCGGCGGGCTCGTCCCCGGCGGAACTGAGGAGCTCGGCCACGGAGCAGTCGGTGTTCGCGGCCACGATGTGCTCCACGCCCAGCAGCGGGTGGTCGGACACGTACAGGCCGAGCATCTCGCGCTCGAACGCCAGCAGCGTGGTCTTGTCCCACTCACCGTCCGGTACCGGGACCTCGAAGCTGGCCTCGATCCCGGCGTCCCCGCCGAACAGCGAGTCCTGGCCGTTGGCCTCGTTGCGCTTCACGTCGATGACGGTGTCGATGGCCTGCTCGTGGATGATGGCCAAGCCCTTGCGCGGGTGCCCGAGCGAGTCGAAGGCCCCGGCCTTGACCAGCGACTCGATGACCCGCTTGTTGCACACGTTGACCGGGACCTTGCGCAGGAAGTCGGCGAAGCTGGTGAAGGCGTCCTTGGCCGTGCGCGCCTCGACGATCGCGTCCACCACATTGGTGCCGACGTTGCGGATCGCGGCCAGGCCGAAGCGGATATCGTTGCCGACCGGGGTAAAGGTGGCATCCGACGCGTTGACGTCCGGGGGGAGCACGGTGATGCCCATCCGGCGGCATTCGTTGAGGTAAAGCGCGCTCTTGTCCTTATCGCCGGATACGGACGTGAGCAGTCCGGCCATGTACTCGGCCGGGAAATTGGCCTTGAGGTACGCGGTCCAGTAGGAGACGAGCCCGTAGGCGGCGCTGTGCGCCTTGTTGAACGCGTAGTCGGAGAACGGGACCAGGATGTCCCATAGCGTCTTGATGGCCGAGGCGGAATAGCCGTTGGCCTTCATCCCGGCCTCAAACGGCGCGAACTCCTTGTCCAGGATCTCCTTCTTCTTCTTGCCCATGGCCCGCCGGAGCAGGTCCGCACTGCCGAGGCTGTACCCGGCCACCTTCTGCGCGATGGCCATGACCTGCTCCTGGTAGACGATCAGCCCGTAGGTGTCGCCCAGGATCTCGGCCAGCGGCTCGGCCAGCTCCGGGTGGATGGCCACCACCGGCTTGCGATTGTTCTTCCGGTCGGCGTAGTCGTTGTGCGCGTTGGCGCCCATCGGCCCCGGCCGGTACAGCGCGCCGACCGCCGAGATGTCCTCGAAGTTGTCCGGCCGCATGCTGCGCAGCAGGGCCCGCATCGGGCCGCCGTCGAACTGGAAGATGCCCAGCGTGTCGCCCCGCGCCAGCAGATCGTACGTGGGCTTGTCGTCCAGCGGCAGGAATTCCAGATCCACCTCGATGCCCCGGTTGGCCTGGACGCCGCGGACCGCGTCGTCCAGCACGGTGAGGTTGCGCAGGCCCAGGAAGTCCATCTTGAGCAGGCCGAGCGACTCACACGCCGGGTAGTCGAACTGGGTGATAACCGCGCCGTCGGCCTCCCGTTTCCACACCGGGACGTGGTCGATGATCGGCTCACTGCTCATGATCACGCCGGCGGCGTGCACGCCGGCCTGGCGGATCAGCCCCTCCAGCCCGCGCGCGGTGTCGATGACCTGCCGGACCTCGGCCTCGGCCTCGTACAGGGCGCGGATCTCGCCGGCCTCCCCGTACCGCGCGTGGCTCTCGTCGAAGATGCCGGACAGCGGGATGTCCTTGCCCATCACGGCGGGCGGGAACGCCTTGGTGATCCGGTCGCCGAGCGCGTAGGGGAAGCCGAGCACCCGGGCGGAGTCCTTGACCGCGGCCTTGGCCTTGATCGTGCCGTAGGTGATGATCTGGGCGACCCGGTCGTCGCCCCACTTCTCGGTGACGTAGCGGATCACGTCACCCCGCCGGCGTTCGTCGAAGTCGATGTCGATGTCGGGCATGGACACGCGTTCGGGGTTCAGGAACCGCTCGAAGATCAGCCCGTGCTTGAGCGGGTCCAGGTCGGTGATGCCCAGGGCGTAGGCCACCAGGCAGCCTGCGGCCGAGCCGCGGCCCGGCCCGACCCCCACTCCGTTCCGCTTGGCCCACATGATGAAGTCGGCGACGACCAGGAAATACGAGCAGAAACCCATCTGGGTGATGATGCCCATCTCGTACTCGACCTGCTGCCGGCGCTGGTCGTCGTACCCGTCCGGGTACCGCCGGTCCATCCCGCGCCAGACTTCCTGGCGCAGCCAGCTCTCCTCGGTCTCTCCCTCGGGCACGTCGAACAGCGGCATCAGGTTCCGGGACTCGAACTTGACGTCGGCACGCTCGGCGATCAGCAGCGTGGAGTCGCAGCCGGACTGCCATTCCTCGTCGGGGAACGCGGCCCGCATCTGCTGCGGGGTCTTCAGGTAGTAGCCGGAACCGTCGAACCTGAACCGCCCGGGGTCGGCCATGTTGGACCCGGTCTGCACGCACAGCAGCACCTCGTGCGCTTTCGCGTCCGCCTCGACCGTGTAGTGCGAGTCGTTGGTGACCACGAACGGCAGGTCCAGCTCTTTCGCGATGCGCCGCAGGCCGTCCCGGACCCGCTGCTCGATGCTGAGGCCGTGGTCCATGATCTCGACGAAGAAGCTGCCCGCGCCGAAGATGTCCCGGTACGCGGCGGCCGCCTCCAGCGCCTGCGGGTACTGGCCGAGCCGCAGCCGGGTCTGCACCTCGCCGCTGGGGCAGCCGGTCGTGGCGATGATCCCCTTGGCGTGCGCGGCGATGAGCTCGCGGTCCATCCTCGGCTTGCGGAAATAGCCTTCCAGCGAGGCCAGGGAGGAGAGCCGGAACAGGTTGTGCATGCCCTCGGTGGTCTCGGCGAGCAGCGTCATGTGCGTGTACGCGCCCGCACCGGACACATCGTCGTCCTTCTGGGCCGGCGTGCCCCAGCGCACCGGCTGGCGGTGCCTGCGGTGCTCCGGGGCGACGTAGGCCTCGATGCCGATGATCGGCTTGATCCCGGCCTTGGTGGCCTTGGACCAGAAATCATAGGCACCGTAGAGGTTGCCGTGATCGGTCATGGCCACGGCGGGCATGCCCTCGCGCTCGCACTGGGCGAACATGTCCTTCAGCCGCGCGGCCCCGTCCAGCATCGAGTACTCGGTGTGCACGTGAAGGTGCACAAACCCGCCGGAGTGGCCGGCGTGGTCCGCTACGGCTGCCGTCACGAACTACCGCCTCCTTTAAGGCATGCAACGAAAACCCTCGCGGGCGCTCACCAGCCAGGGCCGGGGGAAGCGGCCGGTGCTGCCTGGTAAAGGACCTGCCCGGCCGCGGAATTCCCCGGCGGGAGACTGCCGCGGCAGTGGGCGCACCGGCCCGGCGGACTCGAGCCTACAGAGGCCGTGGAGGCGCGGCGACCCGCCACACCGGATGGCCTGTTATCCCGTTTTGCGTTCCCGGGCCGCCATCAGAAAACTTACTGTGAGTCACCTGGGAACCGCATAGAGTCATCTAAGCCCGGCCGGGGTCACGGAGCTGTATTAAGGACAAAACCGAAGGGACCCGGGATCATGGCCGCGCGGTAGCGCTAACCGGGGACGTGCCGCGACGCCAGGTACTCCTGCGCCATGCGCACCGCCGTCGCGCCGTCCCCGACCGCCGAGGCGACTCGCTTGATCGAGCGGTAGCGGGCGTCTCCCGCGGCGAAAACGCCGGGCATGGACGTCTCAAGCGGGACGGGCGCACGATCGAGCGGCCACCGGGACGCGGATCCGCCGTTCCGCACCACGTCGCGCCCGGTCAGGATGTAGCCCCGTTCGAGCTGGATCGGGCCGGGCAGCCACTGGGTGTGCGGCTCCCCGCCGATCAGCACGAACAGCGCGTCCGCCGGGACCTGGCCGGTCCAGCCGCGCAGCCGGTCGTGCACGGTGAGGGCCTCGAGGTGAGCGGATCCGTGGCCGTCGGTGATCTCGGCCTGCAGGCGGACCGTGATGTTGGGTGTGGCCTCGATCTCCCGGATCAGGTAGTGCGACATCGAGAGGGCCAGGCTGTCCTGGCGCACCAGCATCGTTACCTGCCGGGCATAGCGTGCGAGGTGCAGGGTGGCCTGGCCGCCCGAGTTCCCGGCGCCCACGACGAGCACGTCACGGCCTTCCATGGCTGGCGCCTCGCTGCCGGCCGAGCCGTAGAAGACACCTGAGCCCACCAGCTCCTCGAGGCGGCGGACACCGAGCCGGCGCCAGGCGATCCCCGGCGCGGCAAGGACCGCGCGGGCCACGATCTGCGTGCCATCGGCGAGGTGCACGACGCGGTGGCCACCCTGGCCTTCCAGGCCGGCGGCTGGCTGGGAGAACACCATGTGGGCGCCGAACATCCAGGCCTGCTCGCACGCGCGGCGGGTGAGCTCGTGCCCGCTGATGCCGTGCGGGAACCCCGGATAGTTCCGGATCATCGGGCTGCTGCCCGCCTGGCCGCCAGACACGCTCTCTTCGAGCACCACCGTCCGGAGGCCCTCGGATGCGGCGTAGACGCCGGCGGTGAGACCAGCCGGTCCCGCCCCGACGATGACGACGTCGCAGGCATCGACGTCGCTGGAGATACTCCCGCCCACTGATTCGATGATCTGCGCGGGCCCCGGTTCGACCATCGTGTAGCCATCGTGGCGGATCATGACCGGCAGGCGTGACGCGTCCAGGCCTTTGTCTTCAAGCAGGCGGCGGCCCGGCTCGGTGTCGGCGGCGTGGAAGTGGAACGGCACGTTGAAGCGGGTGAGCAGCTCCCGCAGGTCGTGCGTGCTGCGGTCCTGGAGCCGCCCGATGATGTGGAACAGGTCGAAGCCGGCCGCCTGGTCCTTGGCCCAGTCGGCCAGGAACTCGCTGATTTCACGGTAGAGATCCTGCTCGAGCATCCAGGGCTTGCTCAGGTGGTAGTCGGCCTGGCCAGCGTCATGGCCCCGACGACCGGGCTGCGCGATGAGTAGTCGCGTTCCACCAAGAGCACCCGTTTGGCCCGCGGGTGCAGGTCATGCGCGCAGGTGAGGAACTCGACCCCGGACATCCCGGGCATGTGGTGGTCCACGATGAGCAGCGCCACCGGCTCGTGCCCGGCGGCCAGCTGGCGCAGCGTCGTCAGCCCAGCGGCGGCGGACGACTCACCGATCACGCGGAAGTCTTTCCCGAACCGCCGGCTGAGATCGTCATGCAGCGCGCGCACGACCTCGGGGTCGTCATCGATCACGAACAGCACGGGTCGTGACATCAGCTGCCTCCCAGCCGGCCGGGCCGGTGATCGCTGCGTCCGCCGCCGGCCCGGCCCGCACGTGCCCCCGATGCGTCACGCGCCGGCCTGCCTGCGGCTAGCCAGGGCTTACCGGCCGGACCCGCTGGCGGGCTCGATGTTCTGGTTGATGTGGAACGTGTTGCCCGGGTCGTACCTCCGCTTGACCTCGGTGAGCCGGTCGTAGTTGCCGCGGTAGGACGCTTTGATCCGGTCCTGGCCCTCGTTCATCATGAAGTTGATGTACGCGCCGCCCGCTGAGGTCGGGTGCAGTTCCTGCCAGTAGTCCTTGGCCCACTGCGAGATGACCGCCGCATTGGCCGGATCCGGGTCGACACCCACGATCACGCCGGCCCAGCCGCCGTCGCGGTAGGCGAACGCGGTCGCGTCGGCGGGCACGCGGCTGGCGGCGCCGTCGATGGGGTACATGTGCATGGTGGAGTGGCCGGTCGGCAGCCGCTCGCCGTACTTGACGTGCACGTCGATCGCGGCGTCGGAGATCTCGTTGAAGAAGTCGGCCCGCCAGTACCACTGCAGCCCGGCCGGGTAGAGCGCGTCGAATGCGCTCTGCAGCACGCTGAACGGCATCTCCATCAGGCCCACCAGCAACGGTGACCCGAACGCCTTCACCGGCTCGAGCACCTCGGCGGCCCGGTCGTGCGACCCGGTGTAGCACCAGACGATGGCGCAGGCCTTGCGGCCCCAGAGCTCCTCAGGGAACGGCGGCGCCGGGGGGATGGTGATCAGCCCGATCCAGCCGCTCAGCTCTTCCGGCAGCGAGGGCAGCAGTTCCCGGTACCAGCGCATCACCTCGGGGGTGTCGGCCATGTCGTACAGCACTGGGCCGCCGATGATCGTGCCGTGCTCGCCGATGTCATGGCAGCGGAACGTGAACGAGGTGACGATGCCGAAGTTCCCGCCGCCGCCGCGCAGGGCCCAGAACAGGTCGGGGTGCGAGCTCTCGCTGGCCGTCACGAACGTTCCGTCGGCGAGGACCACGTCGGCGGACAGGAGGTTGTCGACGGTGAGGCCGAAGCGGCGGGACAGGTAGCCGATGCCGCCGCCGAGGGTCAGGCCGGCCACCCCGGTGGAGGCCAGGAAGCCGGAGGGCGTGGCCATGCCGAACGCCACCGTCGCATGGTCGATGTCTCCCCAGGTGCATCCGGCGTCGGCGCGGACGGTGTGGTTCTCCGGGCTGACCGTGGTGCTGCGCAGCAGCGAGAGGTCGATGACCAGGGCGTCATCCGACACTCCCAGGCCGGCCGCATTGTGACCGCCGCCCCGGACGGCGATCTCCACGCCGTGCTCGCGGGCGAACCGCACCCCGGCGATGACGTCGGCAACGTCGCGGCAGCGCGCGATCGCGGCCGGGTGCTTGTCGATCATGGCGTTGTAGACGGCGCGCGCGTCGTCGTATCCGGGATCCTCTGGCCGGATCAGGTCGCCGCGCAGGGCGGCGGCCAGGTCCGCGTAGGGTGCCGCGGTGGTGCGCGCGGATGTGGCGGTCATGCGATTCTCCCTCTGGGTACGTCACCCGGCTAGGCGACACCCAGACGCTAGGGTGATCAGCGTTCGCGAAGCGTTCGCGGGCCGGCGTTCGGGTCAGATAGTCGGCAGAACGCTGCCCGCCGGCGGGATGGCGCCTCGCGCGGCAAGGTCACGGTCGCAGCGCCGGAGCAGTGCGACACTGCCGTGCTCCGCTGCCATCCGGGCGGCGGCGCGCAATCGCCGCACCGCCGCCTGTTCGCCGTCATGGGCGGCGCGCATCCGCATCACCTCGGGCAGCCACCACAGGTCTTCCCGTTCCGTCCCGGCGGCCAGGGCGGCGTCGAGGGTGGCGCGTGCGGCGCCCGGCTGGTCGTGGCACGCCGAGAGGTCAGCGAGCAGCGACAGCCAGTAGGGCATCCGGGCGAACGCGCCCTCCGCCCTGAGGTTGCTGATGCCCTGCCGGGCCACGCCGATTCCTGACTCGTCCATGCGGGACCAGCCGTCGAGTATGAGCACCCACTCCCGGTAGTAGGCAAAGCCGTACCGGCCGCACAGCTCACGCAGCTCCTCGACGGTCGTCCTCAGCGCGGGCCGGTCGCGGCGCATCTGATGGGTGATGCTGGCATAGGCCAGGGCCACGGCCAGGCTGTACGGGTGGCCGATTGCCCGGGCCAGGGCGAGGGCGCTGTCCGCGGCGGCCAGGGCGTCCTCGTCGTGGCCGAGCAGCCAGTGGGCGTGCGCGGCCCAGGCCCGGGCGTGCACGTCCGGCCTGGTGCCGACGCTGAGCGACTCCGCACCGCTGGCCAGCTTGGCGGCGAGCTCGAGGTGCCGCACGCCCTCCGCGGGCCGGCCGAGGGTGAGGGCCGACCCGCCCACGGCGAAGTGAGCCGGGCCGCTCAGCCCGGAACCGGGATCAACCAGGGACAGGGCGCGGACGGACGCCTGGTAGCCCTCGGGGATGCGGCCCTGGACGAACCGGGAGCTCCACAGCGCGACCAGGCAGGTGGGCATGATGTCCCGGCGGCCGATGGATTCCGCCAGGGACAGGGACCGCTCCAGGGCCTGCTGGAGGTCCGGGGATGAGTAGCCGTACCTGGCGTTCAGCGGTGCGGCCACGGCTTCCAGTACCGCGAGTTCCTGCCGGTCCCGGTTTCTCCCGGCCGGGAGACCCCGCACGATGGACAACGCCTCCTTCCCCAGCCGGATCGCCTCGGCGTGGGCGAACATCCCCGCCGCGACGCCGGCCGCCTGCAGGTAATAGGTCACCGCCCGCCCAGGACGGCCGCCGCGCGCGTACTGCTGGGCCAGCTGAACCGAGACCGCGTCGGTGTCATCCGCGTGCAGCAGCTCGAGGCTCTGGGCGATGCGCCGGTGCAGCAGCCACCGGTTCGGCGGGCTGATCTGGTCATAGGCTGCTTCGCGCAGCAAGTCGTGCGAGAAGTCGTAGCCATCCCGGAACTCGCGCAGGATCCGGCGGCGCCACAGTTCGTTGACCGCCCCCACTACGATGTCGGCGTCCAGGTCGCTGGCCTCGGTCACCAGGTCAAGCGTGAAGTCCGTACCGACCGCGGCGGCCAGCCCGGCCACGTCGCGGGCGGCCACGGTAGCCTGCTGGAGCCGGTTGCGCAGCACCGCGGGGAGGTCCCGCGGCGGCCGGGGGGCATCCCCCCGGTCGGCGGTGGTGCGGGCGGCCTCGATGACATACAGCGGGAAGCCTCCCGTGGTCCCCTGGAGCAGCAAGGCATCGGCGTCCGGCAGAGGCTGCCCGGCGATCGCCTCCGCCAGGCGGACCGTGTCGGCCGCCTCGAACGGGCTGAGGGCCAGCTCGGTGAGCAATCCGGTGGCCCGCATCCTGTCCGTCCAGTCCGTCAGGACCGGGTCCTCGCGGGGAGAGTCGTTGCGTAGCGTAGCCGCGACCAGGAGCTGCGCACCGGGGGCCAACCCGAGGCAGAACGTGAGGAAGGCCAGTGTCTCCTCGTCGCACCACTGCATGTTGTCCAGGACCAGCAGCGACGGACGGCCGACGGCCAGCAGCGCCCGGGCCAGGCCCTCGAAAAAGCGCAGGCGCTGCCAGGCGTCGGCCATGGCTCGCGAGCCGGCCCCGCGTTCGCCGCGCCCCCGGGAGGGCACCAGCCGGTCCACTTCGGTGCGCCAGGCCTCGTCCAGGGTCGCGGTCGCGGCCTGCACCGCCGGATTGCGCAGCCAGTCCGCCACCGGTGCCAGCGCCAGCCGTCCTGCGGTCCCAAAACACTGGCTGCCCGCCACGACCGCGCCCTGCCGTTGTGCCAGCCCGGCGACCTCGGTCACCAGGCGTGTCTTGCCCACGCCCGCACCCCCGCGGACCACGACCAAGCCCGGCTGGCCGGCCATGGCGCGCTGCCATAGCTCTTCGAGCACGCCGAATTCCCGGGACCGGCCGACGAGCCGGGCCGAGGCGATCCCGGGACGGCCGATGGCCGGCCCGGTCTGCGGCCGCCGCGCACCCTCCGGGGCGGAGTCAGGGCCGGCCATCAGACGGTCGAACGCCTGCCGCGTCGCCTGGTCCGGGGTAATGCCGAGCTCACGCTCCAGGACTGACGCGCAATGGTGGTAGGTGCTCACCGCACCGGCGCGGTCGCCCAGGTCCGCCTGGAGCTGCATCAGGGTGCGATAGCCCGCTTCCTCAAGCGGCTGCAGCTGGATCCGGCGGCGTGCGGCATTAACCGCCCCGGTCAGGTCACTCCGTCGCGCGCGCGCCGCGCAGACCAGATCGCATAGGTCAACGCACTGGCGCTCCAGCTCTGACCTGGCCTCCAGCACCCAGTCCTCGTAGGCCCCCGGCAGCAGGTCACCCCGGTACCAGGCCAGAGCCCGGGTGCCGTGCGCGAGAACTCCGTCATCGTCATCGGCCGCGGCGGCCGCCTGGGCCGCCTGGCGCTCGATGTCGAAAGTGCGCACGTCAACCTGGCAGGTCTGCGTGTCACACCAGCACAGGTCCCTGGAGGTCACGACGAGCGACTGCTCATCGCCCAGGACCTGGCGCAGCTGATGCAGCTCACGTCGCAGGTTGGTCAGCGCCTGCGGGTCGGCCGAGTCCGGCCAGAGCAGGCCGGCGATCCGCTGACGGGCCTGGGGTGAGCCGGGATGGAGGGCCAGGAAGCCGATGAGGGCAACCGCACGGGACGAGCGGGCCCGGGTCCCGGTCCCGTCGTCGGTGATGGACTGCTCCCCCAAGAGGGACACGTGCAGCATTGACACGGCCTCCTGGACATCAGGGTAGACGGCCCCGGCGCCCGGGCAAAGCCTGGGTAAAGGGGGAGTGCGCCGCCATGCCCTCGCGAGCGGCAGCAGGTCCCTGTCCCCGGGCGGTGCCGTCGCGTAGCCTGCTGGTCGTGCCGCACTCGCTGACGTTCGGGCTGTTCCCGCTCGGCCTGGCCGGCGGCCCGGGCGGCGTCGCCGCCGGGCCGCCGGATGACTTCGATCAGATCGGGCGGGCCGTGGAGTACCTCCAGGGCGACGGCCCGCCGCTGCTGGCCCGCATGTACGTGAGCTGGGCCGGGACCGCCTCGACGGCCGGCACGCTGGCCCAGGTGCAGGAGCTGGCGGCCGCCCCGGTCCCCTGGGATCTGGTGCCGTGCTACCGCGATCCCGGCGGCGACGTCGCGGGCTGGGCCGGGTTCGCCGCCGACGTGGTCACCAGGTACGGGCAGCAGCTGGCCTCGGTCCAGGTGACCGGGGAGGCCAACCTGACCGGGATCCCGGATGCCGCCGACGGCGCCTTCCCCCGGGCCGGCGAGGCGCTGGCCCGCGGGGTGCTGGCCGCGGCGGCCGCCAAACTGGACTCAGGCGCCACGGCGGCCATCGGGTTCGCGGTCAGCCCGGAGGTGAGCCCGGCCAGCGGCACGTTCTGGCCGGCCGTGGCCCGGCTGGGCGGCCCATAGTTCGCCGCCGCGGTGGATTACGCCGGGCTGGACATGTACCCGGATGTGTTCGGGCCGCCGCTCACCCTGGACAAGCTCGACGGCGCCGTCGACTGGCTGCTGCGCAGCTTCCGCGACGAGGTGCTGCCGATCGCCGGCATCGGTCCCGGGACGCCCATCAGGATCTGCGAGAACGGCTGGCCCACCGGCCCCGGGCGCAGCCCGGAGCGGCAGGCGGACGTGCTCGAGACCATCCTGCGGGCCGTGCACGCGCGGCGGGAGGAGCTGAACGTCACGCACTGGGAGCTGTTCACCCTGCGGGACGCGGACAGCGCCAACGACGGTCCTTTCCACCAGTTCGGCGTGCTGCGCGACGACTACTCGCCCAAGCCGGCGTTCGAGCGGCTGCGCGGCCTCTTCCACGAGCTCCGCTAGCTACTCCGCCTGGTCAGGCATCGTGCCGGTTCCGTCCGCCGGCCCAGCTCAGCCTCCCGCCCCGTCCGGGCTCAGGTCCCGGGCCGGCCTGGATCCGGGCCGGTCAGCCGTTCGCGGAGGGCTCGCAGCGCCGGGCGCCGCTCGCCGGGCGAAAGCCGGTCGAGGAAGAGGTGCCCTTCCAGATGATCGAGCTCGTGCTGCAGGCAGCGGGCCAGCAGCCCGGTGCCCTCGACCGTGACGGGCCGGCCGGCCAGGTCTACCCCCGTGGCTACCGCATGTTCCGCCCGCGGGGTGGGCGCGTAGAGATCGGGTATCGACAGGCAGCCTTCCGGACCGTCCTGATGCCCCTCGCTCGACACGAGCCGGGGGTTGATCAGGTACCCCTCGCCGTCCTCGATGCTGTACGAGAACACCCGCAGGTCCACGCCGATCTGGGGGGCGGCGAGCCCGGCCCGGCCCGGCAGCCGGCAGGTGTCCATCAAGTCCCTGACCAGCCGTTCCAGCCCGGGACCGAAATCGGTCACCGGACGGCACACCTCGCGCAGCACGGGGTCACCGAACAGGCGGATGTCCCGGACGGCCATCCGTCCGGTCAGCTTTCCGCGCGGAGGATGGTCAGCGCGTGGGCCAGGTCCGGGGAGTACTGGCTGGTGAACTCGACCCGGCGGCCGTCCGCCGGGTGAGCGAAGCCGAGCCGGACCGCGTGCAGCCACTGCCGGGTCAGGCCCAGCTGGGCGGCGAGCACCGGGTCGGCGCCGTACAGCCGGTCCCCGGCGCAGGGGTGCCGCAGCGCCGCCATGTGCACCCGGATCTGGTGGGTCCGCCCGGTCTCCAGGATGATCTCCTCGAGGCTGGCCCCGCGGAAGGCCTCGAGCGTGTCGTAGTGGGTGATGCTGGGGCGGCCGCCGGCCACCACCGCGAACCGGCCGTCCCCGGCCGGATGCCGGCCCGTGGGGGCGTCGATGGTCCCGCGCAGCGGGTCCGGGTGGCCCTGCACCAGGGCGTGGTAGCGCTTGTCCACCTCACGGTCCCGGAACGCCTGCTTGAGCACGCTGTAGGCGTGCTCGCTCTTGGCCACCACCATCAGCCCCGAGGTGTTCGCGTCCAGCCGGTGCACGATGCCCTGGCGCTCAGCGGCGCCGCTCGTGGCCAGGATCTGGCCTGCGCCCAGCAAGCCTTCGAGCACGGTCGGGCCGGTCCAGCCGGGGGTGGGGTGGGCGGCCACCCCCGGCGGCTTGTCCACCACCACGATGTCGCTGTCCTCGTACACCACGTCCAGGCCGGGCACGGGGCGCGGCACCGGCGCCGTGGACACGGGCGCGGGCAGCGTGACGTCCAGCCACTCCCCCGCGGGCACCCGGTCCGACTTGGCCGCCGGGCGGCCCCCGATCAGCACCTGGCCCCCGGTGATCAGTTCGGCGGCGCTCGTCCGGGACAACCCGAACATCCGGGCCAGCGCGGCGTCAACCCGCTCGCCGTCCAGTCCCTCGGGTACCGGCACCCGGCGCTGGTCGCCCGCGGTCACGGGCTGCCGTCGCCGGGCGTGGCCGGCCGGTCAGGGACGGACCTGGGGCCGTCGAGGGCGGCGCTCCGCGGCCCCGGCGGATCCTCGCGCGGGCCGGGCTCCCCGGCCGGGCCCTCGCCGGTCCGGGTCGCGGTTCCCCCGCCGGGCCCGGCCGGGCGGGGGGCGGCCGTGTGCCGGGTGCCGTCGATGGAGACCCCCCGGGCGGCCAGCAGCACGGCCAGCACGCCGCCGCACACGATGCAGGAGTCGGCCACGTTGAACACCGGCCAGTGCGGCAGCTCGATCCAGTCCACCACGTTCCCGCGCAGGAAGCCCGGGGACCGGAACAGCCGGTCCCCCAGGTTCCCGGCCGCCCCGCCGAGCAGCAGCCCGAGCGAGACCGCCCAAGGAATGCTGCGCAGCCGCCGGGCGGTGCGCAGGATGGCGACGATGACGCCGAGGGCGATCAGCGTGAACACGACGGTGACGGAGGTGCCGATGCTGAACGCCGCGCCGCTGTTGCGCAGCTCCCGCAGCGTCAGCAGGCCGCCGAGCAGCCGGACCGGGGCCTGATGCGACAAGGCAGCCACCACGACGGTCTTGGAAACCAGATCCGCAACGAAAACCACCGCGGCGACGATGATCAGGAGGCGGACCCGGCGCGGCCGTGCTGCCGGACCGGGGCCGCCTGCCCCGGGATCCGGGTCCCCGGGCGTTCCCGCGCCGTTCAGCGCCGTTCCTCGCGCTGCTTGCAGGCCACGCAGAGGGTGGCTCGCGGGAACGCCTGCAGGCGTGCCTTTCCGACCGGCTGGCCGCAGGACTCGCAGACGCCGTAGGTGCCGTCCTTGATCTTGGCCAGCACCCGCTCGGTCTGGGCCAGCAGCTCGCGGGCGTTCTCGGTCAGGGCGAGCTCGTGCTCACGCTGGAACGTCTTGGCCCCCGCGTCGGCGGAGTCGTCGCCGGCGTCACCGACGGCATCGCCGAGCCGGGCCGCGACCTCGGATTCCGCGGTGGAGATATCCTGGCGCAGCCCGCTGGCCTCGTCCTCGAGTTCCCGCCGGACCCCGGCGAGCTCCTTCTCGGTCCACGGCTTCTCGCCAGGCCGGACAGGTAGAGCCGCGGCACCCGAACGTGCGGTTGCTGTCATCCCGGCCCCCTTTGACCCAACTTGTCCACTATGCCAGCTGCCACCAATCGATCTTGAACTGGCGGGCAGTCACCGGAGGATAGATCGGCCTGCCCCGCACTGCAAACACATCTCGGCCCGGCGATAATCCGCGGCTCCGGCGCCCGGCGGCCATCTGGCCGCCCGGGGCCGGCCCGGACCCCAGCAGGCCAGCCCGTTCCCCCGGACGGACAGCCAGCCCCCCGCCGCGGACGCCCAGGGCCCGGGACGGCCCGGTTCTGATCCCGGGCCGTGGCGGCCAGCATGGCCGCGCGGGAAATGTCCCCTAATACTAGGGAGCAGAAACCCCGGCTCCCCGGATGGAGACCCTGATGGCCCAGGCCACCGCCGACTCGCCACGCACCTCAGTCCGCCACCCCCTCGCCCCGCTCACACCGGACGAGGCGGGGCTGGCCAGCCGGCTCGCGCTGGCCGCCAGCGGTCCTGGCAGCAGGCTCGTCTCCTGCGCCCTGGCCGAGCCCGCCAAGCGTGACGTGCTGGCCTGGGACGGCCGCCCGCTGCCCCGGGAGGCACGCTGCGTCCTCTACGAGCGGCCCGCCGGGCAGACCTGGGTGCTCACCATCTCCCTGGACAAGGCCGCGGTGATCAGGACAGTGGCGGTCCCGGGCGTCCAGCCGCCGCTCATGCCCGAGGAATGGATGGCGAACGCCGAGCAGATCAAGGCCGATCCCGCCTTCCAGGCCGCGCTGGCCCGGCGCGGTATTACCGACCTCTCCCTGGTCCAGGTGGATCCCTGGCCGGCCAGCAACTTCGGGCTGGAGATCGACGCCTCCGGGCGGCGCCTGGCGCGCGGGGTGGCGTACCTGCTCGACGGCCCCGGCAGCAACCCGTACGCGCGGCCGGTTGAGAACCTGGTCGCCGTGGCGGACCGGGACACCGGGGAGGTGCTGGAGATCGAGGACGGCGACGTGGTGCCCGTCCCCCGCGACGCCGGGCGGTACGACCCGGCCAGTGTGGGTGAACTGCGCCAGCTGTCGGCGCTGCAGATCCTGCAGCCCGACGGGCCCGGGTTCACCGTGGACGACGGGTGCCTGGGCTGGGGACCCTGGCAGATGCGCGTCTCGCTGCACCCGATCGAGGGACTCGTCCTGCACCAGATCGGCTATCACGACCACGGGCGGCTGCGGCCGATCATCTACCGGGCCAGCCTGTCCGAGATGGTCGTGCCGTACGGCTCCACCGCGATGAACCACTGGTGGAAGAACGCGTTCGACGCCGGTGATGTCGGCCTGGGCAAGATGGCCAACCCGCTGGAACTCGGCTGCGAGTGCCTGGGTGAGATCGTCTACCTGGACGGCGTGCAGGTCGACGAGGACGGGGCGGCCCGGGCCCTGCCCCAGGCCATCTGCCTGCACGAAGAGGACTACGGGGTGCTGTGGATGCACCGGGACGCGGCCAACCAGGCGGCGCAGACGCGCCGCTCCCGGCGCATGGTCGTGTCGTCCATTGCGACTGTCGGCAACTACGAATACGGCTTCTTCTGGTACTTCTACCTGGACGGCACGATCCAGGCCGAGGTGAAACTGACCGGGATCATCCAGACCCAGGCCGTCCGGCCGGGCACCCGGACCAGCTACGCCAACCCGGTGACCCCGGAACTGGCCGGCCCCCACCACCAGCATCTGTTCAGTTTCCGGCTGGATATGTGCCTCGACGGCCCGGCCAACTCGGTCTACGAGGTGGACGCGGTCCCCGTCCCGGCCGGGCCCGGCAACCCGCACGGGAACGCGTTCACCGTCCAGGAGACCCTGCTGGAGACCGAATCCGCCGCCCAGCGGATGGCCGCGCCCGAGCGCAGCCGGACCTGGAAGGTCGTCAACCACGGCACGCGGAACGCCTGCGGCGAGCCGGCCGGGTACGTCCTGGTGCCCACGCACGCCAGCGCGCCGCTGCTGGCCCAGCCGGGTGCGGCGATCACCGCCCGCGCCGCGTTCGCTACCCGGCACCTGTGGGTCACCCCCGCCCGCGACGACGAGCTGCGGGCCGCCGGGGAGTTCCCGAATCAGCACCCCGGCGGCGCCGGGCTGCCCGCCTGGACCGCGGCGGACCGGCCGGTCACCGATACCGGCATCGCGCTGTGGCACACGGTGGGCGTGACGCATTTCTGCCTGCCGGAGGACTTCCCGGTAATGCCGGTGGAGTACACCGGGTTCACCCTGCGGCCCGCCGGCTTCTTCGACCGTAACCCCGCCCTGGACCTCGCTCCGCCCAGCCCGGGCCACTGCGCCACCTGAACGGCACTCTGCCCCTCTGAAAGGAACTGTGCCACCTGAACGGGCGTCGGCTGCTGGGCGGGGGATCCGCTATCGTTGAAGGTGTCGGCAAGGCGTTGCTGGGGACAGCTGCCGCAGCAGGCAGCCATGAGCGACCCGGGGATGGTGCGAGCCCGGGGGCAGGCCAGCGGACCAGATCACTCCAGAGCCGCCGGAAGAACAGCAGCAGGGCACGGGTAGCCGTTAGCAGGCGCCGTGGCCCGCGAGCCCAGTAGAACCGGCCGCCAGGCATGAATGGAGTGGGTCGCGTGCCCCGGACGGGGTGCCGCGGCCAAGGAGGGTGGTACCGCGGGGCCGCCGCCGGCGCGCCTCGTCCCTCCGGCGAAGCCGCGCGACCGGGCCGACAGCCAGCCCGCGAGCGCCCCGCAGGAGGACCACCAGTCATGGCGCCCACAGACGATGCGCACGCAGGCCACACCACGCGGGCAGACGGCCGGCGCTATTTCCCTGACTTGCCCCCGGCCATCGACCTGCCCGCCATGGAGCACGACATCCTGGCCCGCTGGCAGGACGGGCAGTTCTTCGAGCGTTCCCTGAAGTCCACCGAGGGCCGGCCGTTGTGGACCTTCTACGAGGGCCCGCCGACCACCAATGGCATGCCCGGGCTGCATCACATCGAGGCCCGGGTGTTCAAGGACGTCTTCCCCCGCTTCAAGACCATGCAGGGGTTCCACGTGCCACGCCAGGCCGGCTGGGACTGCCATGGGCTCCCGGTCGAGGTGGCCGTGGAGCGGGAGCTGGGGCTGTCCGGCAAGAAGGCGATCGAGAGTTACGGGATCGCGGAGTTCAACGCCCGCTGCCGCGAGTCTGCGCAGCGGCACGTGGACGCGTTCGAGGAACTGACCGTCCGGCTGGGCTACTGGGTGGACCTGCCGCATGCCTACCGGACCATGGACACCAGCTACATCGAGTCGGTGTGGTGGTCGCTGAAGGAGATCTTCAGCAAGGGCATGCTGGTCAAGGACTTCCGGATCAGCCCGTACTGCCCGCGCTGCGAGACCCCGCTATCGGATCATGAAATGGGCCAGCCGGACGTGTACCGGCAGGTGTCCGATCCGGGAGTAACCGTGCGGTTCCCGCTGCTCACCCTCCCTGATGGGGCGAACCCGCTGCTGAACGGGGCAGACCTGCTGGTGTGGACCACCACGCCGTGGACGCTGGTCTCCAACACGGCGGTGGCGGTTCACCCGGATGAGAGCTACGCGATCGCCCGCAAGCCGGGCGATGGCGACACCGTGGTGGTGGCCGAGAAGCTGGTCCCCAAGGTCCTCAGCGAAGGCTGGCATGTAGTGGCCACGGTGCCGGGCGCCTCTCTCGTCGGGGCCACGTACCGGCCGCCTTTCACCCTGGTCGAGGTCATGGGCGCCCACCGGGTCGTGCCCGGCGGCTTCGTCACCACCGAGGACGGCACCGGCCTGGTCCATCTGGCGCCGGCCTTCGGCGCCGACGACATGGAAACCAGCCGGGCCCACGGCCTGCCGGTGGTGAACCCAGTCCGCCCGGATGGCCGGTTCGAGGAATGGATCCCGCTGGTCGGCGGGATGTTCTTCAAGGACGCGGACGAGCCACTGGTCCGGGACCTGACCGAGCGCGGCGTGCTGTTCCGGGCCGAGCCGTACGAGCACAGTTACCCGCATTGCTGGCGCTGCCACACGCCGCTGCTGTACTACGCGCTTCCGTCCTGGTACATCCGCACCACCCAGGTCAAGGACCTGATGCTGGCCGAGAACGAGCGGACCAACTGGCAGCCGCCGACCATCAAGCACGGCCGGTACGGCGAGTGGCTGCGCAACAACGTGGACTGGGCGCTGTCCCGGACCCGGTACTGGGGCACCCCGCTGCCCATCTGGGAGTGCGGCGAGGAACACCTGACCTGTGCCGGGTCACTCGCCGAGCTCAGCGAGCTGGCCGGGCGGGACCTGTCCGGGCTGGACCCGCACCGCCCGTACGTGGACCAGGTGACGCTGGCCTGCCCCGAATGCGGCGGGGAGGCCCGGCGGGTGCCGGAAGTGATCGACGCCTGGTACGACTCCGGGTCAATGCCGTTCGCCCGGCTCGGCGCGCCCGGGCAGAACGCCGAGGAGTTCCGGCGGACGTACCCGGCCCAGTTCATCTGCGAGGCGATCGACCAGACCCGGGGCTGGTTCTACTCGCTGATGGCCGTCGGCACCCTGGTGTTCGGCCGGAACTCCTACGAGAACGTGGTCTGCCTCGGCCTCGTCGTGGACGAGCTCGGCCGCAAGATGAGCAAGCACCTAGGCAACGTGGTCGAACCGCTCCCGGTGATGGAAGCGCACGGCGCGGACGCCATCCGCTGGTTCTTCGCGGCGTCCGGCTCACCGTGGTCCACCCGGCGGATCGGCGACGCCGCGCTCGGCGAGATCGTCCGGAAGGTGCTGCTCACCTACTGGAACACGGTCTCGTTCCTCGTGCTGTACGCCAACGCGGCCGCCGCCCAGGGCCGGGCGTGGGGGCCAGGGCAGGCCGCTGGCGCGCCGCCCGCCCACGACCGCCCGCTGCTGGACCGCTGGCTGCTCAGCGAACTGCACGCCACCACGCAGGAAGTCACCTCGAGCATGGAGGGCTTCGACACCGCGGCCGCGGGACGGCGCCTGGCCGCGTTCATCGATGACCTGTCGAACTGGTATGTGCGCCGGTCACGGCGGCGGTTCTGGGAAGGGCCGGACACCCAAGACGGGTCGGCGGCGTTCGCCACCCTGTACGAGTGCCTGCACGTGCTGACCCGGCTGATGGCGCCGATCACCCCGTTCCTGGCCGATCACGTGTGGGCCGTGCTGCGCGGTCCGGACGACCCGGAGTCGGTGCACCTGGCCAGCTGGCCGGCCGTGGATGAGGCGCTGATCGACACCCAGCTGTCCGTGCAGATGGCGCAGACCAGGCGGCTGGTGGAGCTCGGCCGGTCGGCCCGCGCCGCGGCTGCGGTCCCGGTCCGCCAGCCCCTGTCCCGCGCCGTGGTGAGCGCGGCCGGGTTCGGGGAGCTGGCTGCGGATCTGCGCGCCGAGGTCGCCCAGGAGCTGAACGTCCGCGCTCTGGAGCCGATGGCCGCGGTGGGGGAAGACCTCGTCGATTATGTGGTGAAGCCGAACTTCCGCACCCTGGGCCGCCGGTTCGGGAAGGGCACCAAGGCGGTTGCGGCGGCGATCACCGCGGCCGAGCCGGCCGTGCTGGCCGCCGGGCTGAGGTCGGCCGGCAAGGTCTCGGTCGAGATGGACGGCACTCCGGTCGCACTCGGGCCGGACGATGTGATCGTGACCCAGACACCGCGGACGGGCTGGACGGTCGCATCCGAAGGCGGCGAGACCGTCGGCATCGAGGTGTTCATCACCCCGGAGCTGCGCCGCGAGGGGCTGGCCCGGGAGGTCATCCGGCTCATCCAGGACGCCCGCAAGTCCGACGGGCTGCATGTGAGCGACCGGATCACGGTGGCCTGGGAGGCCACCGACCCGGATCTGTCCGCCGCGCTGGCCGAGCATGGGCAGCTGATCGCAAGCGAGGTGCTGGCTGACCGGTTCGGTCCCGCCACGCCGGCGGACACGGATCCGGCACACGGCGCGCACCAGCACGCCGAGCCAGATCTGGGCCTGACCTTCTGGCTGGCGCGGGCCTGACCACTGATCGCCAGCTCCCCCGCCTGCCCAGGCGGGGGATTCCGGCTGGGCCGGGCTAGCTCTCGAGCTGGTCCGGCTGGCAGGCGCGGCAGGGTACGAACTTGGCTTCCCCGGCCTCCTGCCTGCTCATGGTCTCCAGATCACCGGGGCCGAGGAACCGGATCAGGATGCATTCGCTGCGATGGTAGCGGGCCACTCCGGGCACCACGGTCACGTTGACACGTCCCGGCGCAGTCTGGCCGGCCGGGCCGCTGGCGGCAGGTTTCCCAGCCGCGGCCTCCCGCTCGGCCACGCTGCCCGCGGCTGGTTCCTCAGCCGCGGCCTCCCGCTCGGCCACGCTGCCCGCGGCTGGTTCCTCAGCCACCGCCTCCCGCTCGGCCACGCTGCCCGCGGCTGGTTCCTCAGCCACCGCCTCCCGGTCAGCGGGGCCGTCCACGGTGGGGGTGCCCGCGGCGGGTTCCCGGGATGCGGGTTCCTGGCCGGCGGCCTGGGGGGGCGCCTCGGGACTGGCCAGGGCGGTGACCGCGGTGATCTTGACCTCCGGTTCTCCATCGGGGGCCACTCCAGCCCCCCGCTCGCCGGTGGCAGGCCCGGCAGTCTGATGCCCGTCGTTGGCAGGATCGCCGCGGTCAGGCTCGCCCGGGGCAGCCTGGGCGCTGGCCGGGTCGGTGGTGCGTTCGCTGGCCGCGGGCACCGGGGCGGCGCTGTTCGGCACGGGCCGCGCCGGGGTGGCGTCCCCGACCGAGATGATCCACCGGGGCCGCTGGTCCCAGGTGTCCGCCTTCACGGTCGCAGCTGGCGGGGGTGGCTCGGCCGCCTCGTCCGCCGGGGAACCGGGGGCAGTCTCCTCAGTGTCCCGGGAGGGCACAGCGGCCGCCGCGCCGGGGGCTGGCTGGCCCGCCGCCCCGGCGGCCCGCCCGGTATCAGCGGACTCCGTACTGGCGGCCGCGGGGTGAGCAGGCTCCGGGCGGGACGGCGACCCGGCGAAGGCCGCCGCGGGCGGTGGCCAGGCATCGTCAGGGGAGTCGGGTGGGCGCCAGCCGGCGCCATGGCCCCCTATCCAGGCGCTGGCCCCACCGGACGGCGTGCCGGGTGACCCGGCCTGCCCGGGCGGCCCCGCCGCTCCGGGCGGGACCGGCAGTTCGGTGCCGGGCCAGCTCAGCGCGCCTGTATCGCGCTTGGCCCCGGATCCGAGTTCTTCCTCGACCCGCTCCCACAGGTCGTCACCCCGCGCGGCGGCGGGGAACTCCGGCTCGGGAACCACCACCTCAACCGGAGGAGCGGACGGCCGGCCGCCGGCATTCTCGCGCCGGGGACGCCGATCCCCCGGCCCGGCCCCTGTGGCCTGGGTGCCTGTGGCCTGGGTGACGGGCAGTGCCGGGGTGCCGACCTGCACCTGCGGGGCTGACCAGGACTCCTGCATGCTGGCCGGCCGGGGCTCGCCCCGGCCGAATATCTCCGGCCAGTGCGAAAGTACCCCGGCCGCCAGGAGCAGGGCCGCTACCGCACAGACACCGATGGATAGGTACACCATCAGCAAGCTGCTGGCGATGACGCTGGCCACGAGCAGGCCCATCGCCAGGGCAACCAGGAGAGCGCTGGCTTTGATCACGTGCGCTCTCCGCAGGCTGTGCGGGTCATGCTGCCAACCGAGAGGGAAATGCGCTTGGGTCGTGGAGCTGCTGAGCTGGCTAACCGGCTACCGGTGATCGTGCGGCGAGCCGTCCGACGGGTGGAACCCGCCGTGTGAGACCGGCTCCGGCGCGCCGGCGTAGGCACTGGCGATGGACTGCTGGCCATTCCTGGCCTCCATGCGAGACATGCCCGAGGACACGGACGAGTCGGGCCCGCTGCCCATGGCCGGGAAGGCACCGCTGTCGGTCGCGCCTGCTTCCAGGTCACGCATCTGGCCTTCCAGGTACGCCTTGAGCCTGCTGCGGTACTCCCGCTCGAAGGCACGCAGGTCATCAACCCGCCGCTCCAGCTCTTCACGCTGCTGGACCAGGGAGCCCATGGCCTGGCGGTGCCGCTCCTGGGCGTCCCGCTCCAGGCTCTCCGCGCGGGCCCTGGCATCGCTGGTGATCTGCTCCGCCTGGCGGCGGGCCTTGCCCAGGATGTCATCGGCCTCACGGCGTGCCCGGCCGAGCGTCTCGTCAGCCTCACGGCGCGCATCGGCGATCGCCTGGTCGGCGGTCTGCTGCGCGAGCGCCAGCACGCGCGCGGCCGTGTCCATGTTGTCCTCGGCCGGCGGCATGCCCATCATCGGCGGCTCTGGCCTGCGCTCCGGCTCCTGACGCGGCGGTTCGGGCGCCATCATCTCGGGAGTCGGGTCGGCGAGGGGCGAGCTGAGCGCGGACATCGGTACCTTGCCCCCCCGCAGGCTCTCGGCCAGCTTCGCCCGGAGTTCTTCGTTCTCCTGGATCAGCCGGTCGAGCTCGACCTCAACCTCGTCGAGGAAGGCGTCAACCTCTTCCTCGTCGTAGCCGGGCCTGAGCCTGGTGGTACTGAACTGCTTGTTTCGCACATCCGCGGGCGTCAGCGGCATCTCGTCTCCTCGGCACGCTTGAACGGTGTTCCTGTCGGACGCTACCCGATCAGAGCAGCTGCACGGCCTGCATCGCGAAAATGACCACGAAGAAGAGCACCATGAAGCTGAGGTCCAAGGCCAGACTACCGATCCGGACCGTGGGGATGACGCGTCTTAGCAATCTCAGTGGCGGGTCGGTAGCGGTAAATACCAGTTCGGCCAGGATCAGGACGATGCCCTTGGGCTCCCACCGGTCCGGGGGGCGCGAGAAGGCCTGGACCCAGCTGAGGATCAGCCTCCCGATGAGAAGCACGAAATAGATCGTGAGCACGTAGAACAGAACGATCTTTACAATCCCCACAACCCTGCCCTGCCTTCACCGGCGCTGCCGTGACGGGCACCGGGATGGCTACCGCGGGTGCCGCGCGCTCGCCACCGAGTGTGCCGTTCTCCTGAGCGTCTAACTCTGGTTGAAGAAGCCTCGTTCAGCTATCCGGGCCTTGTCCTCCGCCGTCACCTCGACGTTGGCCGGGCACAACAGGAACACCCTGTTCGTCACTCGGTCGATGCTTCCGTGCAGGCCGAAGATCAGGCCTGCGGCGAAGTTGACGAGCCGCTTGGCGTCGCTGTTGACCATCTCCGTCAGATTCATGATCACCGGAGTGCCCTCTCGGAAATGCTCTCCGATGGTACGGGCTTCATTGTACGTGCGCGGGTGCAAGGTCGTGATCCGCGCGAGATCGGTGGCATGGGACGGTCCGGGCACATGGGTGCTGGCCCGCGGGGCCGCGGGCGGGGCCGGGTCCATCAGGAATTCTCCGCGGCCATGGGCGGCCGGCCGGTCGGCCTCCGGATCGGCAGGCTCGGCCGGCTCGCCGTACTCGTCCTCGTACTCCTCATACGAGTCATAGCCGTCCTCGTACCGCGGATCGTCCTCGACGAGGCCGAGGTAGACCGCCATCTTGTGCATCGTGCCGGCCATCGGTCAGACCTCCGTCATCACTGTCATGCAGCCCCGGTGCGTCGGACATTACCTGACGAAGCCCGGCCGGCCGCCGAGCAACGCCGTACCGACCCGGACGTGTGTCGCGCCCGCGCTGATGGCGGCCTCCAGGTCACCGCTCATCCCGGCGGAGATCACCGTGGCCTCCGGGTGCGCCGCGCGTACCTGGGCGGCCACGCCGGCCAGCCGCCGGAACGCGGCCAGCGGGTCGGCGCCCTGCGGTGCCACGGCCATGACGCCCCCCAGTTCCAGGCTTTCCTGACCGGCCACAGCGTCCGCGATGAACGGCACGTCCGCCGCGGTGGCTCCGCCGCGGCCCGGATCGTCGTCCAGGCTGACCTGGACCAGGCAGGTCACCGTGCGGCCGGCTTTGCGGGCCGCCGCGCCCAGGGCGGTCACCAGCCGGGGCCGGTCGACTGAGTGGATCACGTCGGCGTAGCGCACCACGCTGTTTACCTTGTTGGTCTGCACCTGCCCGACGAAGTGCCAGGTGAGCCGGTCGCGCAGGTCCTCGCACGCGGCCGCCTTGAGGTCGGCCTCCTGATCGCGGTTCTCGCCCACGTCCCGCACGCCCAGCGAGCTGAGCACCCCGATATCGCTGGCCGGGAAGGTCTTGGTGATGGCGATCAGGGTCACCTCCTCCGCCGCCCGCCCGGCGGCCTGGCAGGCCGCACTGATCCGGGCCCGGACCCGGGCGAGCGAGGCGGACACCTCAGCGGTGCGGTCACGGCCAGGGCTCTGCTGGCCCGGCTGGCCTGGCAGGCCCGTCACCAGGTCCGGCCGGCCACTACTTGAGGAAGTCGGGGACGTCGAGCTCGTCATCCTCTTCGAACACCACGGAGCGGCGCCGGGTGGTCGCCGCGTCGAAGACCCGGGCCGCTGCGGCCGTGTCCGGCCGGGGGCTGGCCGCGACCGGGTCAGCGTCGGACGGCCGGGGCGCGGGCACGGGGTCGATCCCGTTCTCGTGGCTCACCTGGTCCGCTGACCCCGAGGAATCCGCCCGGCCCGGCCCGCCGGTCTCAGTACTGCTGGAGGAGACGGGGCTCCCGGAGGACACGGGCTCGGGCTCCGGGTCGCTGACCGTCTCGGAGGGCGCGGCCCAGACGTCAGCGGGCACCGGGGGGGCCGGCACGGCCGGGGCCTGGTAGGTGTCGGCTGCAGGCCCGGGGGCCGGGGCGGGGTCCGCGGCGAAGCTGGACGTCACCCGGGGCGGGCGGGGGCGGCGGGTGCCGCCCTCGTCGAACCCGGCCGCGATGACCGTGACCCGGACCTCGTCGCCGAGCGCGTCGTCGATGACCGCGCCGAAAATGATGTTGGCTTCCGGTGCCGCCGAGTTGGAGACCAGCTGGGCCGCTTCGTTGATCTCGAAAAGGCCCAGGTCGGAGCCGCCCTGGATGGATAGGAGGACACCGTGGGCCCCGTCGATGCTGGCCTCGAGGAGCGGGCTGGAGATGGCCATCTCGGCGGCCGCGACGCTGCGGTCATCGCCGCGGGAGGACCCGATTCCCATCAGTGCCGAGCCGGCCCCGGACATGACCGATTTCACGTCGGCGAAGTCCAGATTGATCAGGCCGGGCGTGGTGATCAGGTCAGTAATTCCCTGGACACCGGAGAGCAGCACCTGGTCAGCCGCCTTGAATGCATCCAGGACGCTGACGTGCCGGTCGGAGATAGACAGGAGCCGGTCGTTCGGTATGACGATCAGCGTGTTGACCTCGTTGCGCAGCCGCTCAATGCCCAGCTCGGCCTGGGAAGCCCGGCGCTTGCCCTCGAATCCGAACGGCCGGGTGACCACGCCAATGGTCAGCGCGCCCAGCGACCGGGCCACGTTGGCGACGATCGGCGCCCCGCCGGTGCCGGTGCCGCCGCCCTCCCCGGCGGTGACGAAGACCATGTCGGCGCCCTTGATGACCTCCTCGATCTCCTCCCGGTGATCCTCGGCCGCACGCGCCCCGACTTCGGGATTGGCCCCCGCGCCCAGGCCGCGGGTGAGTTCCCGGCCGACGTCGAGCTTGACGTCGGCATCGCTCATCAGGAGCGCCTGCGCGTCGGTGTTGATCGCGATGAACTCAACGCCTTTGAGCCCCTCTTCGATCATCCGGTTCACGGCATTGACGCCGCCCCCACCGATACCGACGACCTTGATGACCGCCAAATAGTTCTGCGGTGCTGCCACGAGGAGGGACCTTTCCGCTCGTTTGCCTCTGTCGCGTTTCTGCGCCCGGCTTTTAGTGCCGGAGAGAGCGCCCTTTCCTGAAAACCATCCGCGAGACCACTGGCTCTGCAGCCTGCCGAAAATCGCCCCCAATTGATCCGGCCGGGCACGCTGCGTGATTTCCGGTAAGTTAACCCTCACTCTCAAGTTGAGATTTACAGTTATGTCATCCTGGCGATTGATACGGACAGTAGGGTTGGACGGGGGGCAGGGTCAACTAGCCACGCGCTAAGCGGGCCGGCGTGTTGCGGCCTGCGCGGATATTCCTGGCCGCCATTCACCCGCGGGTCACCGCCGTCCCCGGTGCGCTCACGTTGTAGGTGCGCGCATGCGTCCGCATCAGCAGGGCGAGTTCCCTGGCCTTCTCGGCCGGCCGGTCGGTGCCGCCCCACACGACCGTGATGCCGCGGGTGAGCTTGAGCGTCACCTCGGACGCGCTCGCCGCCTGCACGGTCACCACCGACCGAGCGAGGTACCGCGGCAGCTCATGGAGGACCACCGCCGCCGCGTACACCGCCGGGCTGCCGCGCAGCGCCGACACGGACACCGGCCCCGCGGCCGGGCCGGCCGCGACCTGGAGGAGGGGCAGGCCGGGCGGGCGGCGGGGCGATGATTCCACCGCGACGCCGTACTTGTCCACGAGCTGGTAACCGGTCCCGGCCGGCACGGCCAGGGCCGGCGTGCGCTCGGTGACGGCGATCGTGATCCCATCCGGCCAGTCCCGGCTGACCCGTGCGGACTGGACCTGGCGGATCTGCTCGACCCGGTGGGCGATCACGGCACTGTTCACCCTGATCAGCGGCAGCCCGGGCGGGATGGCCGCGGCCGACCGGACCTCGGTCCTGGTGACCAGGTGGGTGCCGGTCACCTGGACCGAGCGGACCACGAAGAACCGCGACTCAAGGAGAGCCCAGGTCACTCCGGCCACGATGGCCACCGCGGCCAGGGCGAAGAAGACCGCCCGCCAGGGCGTACGGCCCGCCCGGGCCGCGGGCGCGCCCCGGCCGGCGCCGTCCGCGCCCAGCCCGCCAGGACCCCCGGCCTCCTGGTCGGTGCCCTGCTGCGTCACATCCCCGGCCGGACTGGTCATCCAGCCGACCCGCCGCGGGCACGCAGCGCGTCCAGGACCGGCTGGCCCAGCGCGGTGACGTCACCGGCGCCCATGGTCAGCACCAGGTCGCCAGGCTTCGCGGTAGCTGCCACCGCGACGGGCACCGCCGCGCGGTCCGGCATGAAATGGGCCCCGGTCCCGGGCACGGCCACCACGACCAGCTCCCCGGTGACACCAGGTTCCGGATCCTCGCGGGCCGGATAGACATCCAGCACGAAGGCCTCGTCAGCGCGGCCGAGGGCGGCGCCCAGCTCCCCCGCGAAGATGCGGGTCCGGCTGAACAGGTGGGGCTGGAAGATGGCGATGACCCGGCCCCCCTCCGCGATGTCCCGTGCCGCCGCGAGGTCGGCGGCCAGCTCGGTGGGATGGTGTGCGTAGCTGTCCAGCACCCGCACCCCGTCGGCCTCGCCCTTGAGTTCCAGGCGGCGCCGGGCCCCGCGGTAGGCGGCCAGCCCGCCGGTCACCCCGGCCACGGGGAAACCGAGCTCCAGGCACGTCGCCAGCACCGCGGTGGCGTTGAGGGCATTGTGCCGGCCGGGGACGCCCAGCTGTACCGGCGCGGCAACCTCAGCCGCCTGCGCCGGCGGCCCGGCAGTGACCTCGAAGCCGACCGTCATGCCGCGCGGCACCACGGCGCCGACCCGGTAGTCCGCGTCCGCCGACTCGCCGTAGGTCCGGACACCCAGCGGGAGTTCCCGGGCCGCCTCGGCCAGGGCCCGGGCCCCCGGGTCGTCGGCGCACGCGACCAGCAGCCCGCCCGGGGCGATCCGCCCCGCGAATGCCCCGAAAGCGGTCTCGATCTCGGCCAGGCCGGCGTAGTTGTCCAGGTGATCGGCTTCCACGCAGGTCACGATGGCCGCCTCGGGCGAGAGCATGAGGAACGAGCCGTCGCTCTCGTCGGCCTCGGCCACGAACAGCTCGCCGCTGCCCTCGTCGGCACCGAGACCGGTCTCGGTGAGGATGCCGCCGATCACGTAGGACGGGTCTGCGCCACAGTCCCGCAGCACGGTGGTCAGCATGGAGGTGGTGGTGGTCTTGCCGTGTGTGCCGGCCACCGCCACCGTCCGGCGGCCGAGCATCACCGAGGCGAGCGCGGCCGCCCGGTGCAGCACCCGCAGCCCGCCCTGCCGCGCGGCCACCAGCTCGGGATTGTCCGGCCGGATGGCGGTTGACACCACGAGCGTGTCCGCCCCGGCGAGGTTCGCGGGGTCGTGCCCGACCCGGATGTCCGCGCCGAGCACGGACAGCTCATCGAGGAGGGCCGAGCCGGCCGCGTCGCTGCCGGACACGCGGATCCCCCGGGCCAGCATGATCCGGGCGATCCCGGACATGCCCGCCCCGCCGATACCGGTGAAGTGCACCCGGCCGAGCTGCTCGACCGGGACCGGGTCCACCGGGGTTACCAGGCCCATCCCACCATCCTCTTCTGCTGCTGGTTCACGCCCTGCGCCTTCCCCGTGTGGCCCCATCCCGGCTAGCACCGGCCCGATTCGCACTGGCCCGGCTACCGCCGGCGTGACCCGCCCCGCCCCGGCCGTGGGACCGGCTCTGGGCCCGGTCCCGGACGATGCCGAGGACCTCGGCCGCCAGTCTCGTGTCCGTGTCGCGGTGCCCCATCGCCGCCGCCGCCTGCGACATGGCCGCCACGAGCTGTGCATCCACCAGGATGGGCAGCAGGTCGGAGCGGATCCACTCCGGGCTCAGGTCGGCGTCGGCGATGATGAGCCCGCCGCCGGCCGCCTCGACCGGTGCCGCGTTGAGCCGCTGCTCGCCGTTGCCGTGCGGCAGCGGCACGTAGGCCGCGGGCAGGCCGACCGCGGTGAGTTCCGCGCAGGTCATCGCGCCGCTGCGGCAGATCGCGAAGTCGGCGGCCGCGTAGGCCAGATCCATCCGGTCCACGTACGGAAGCGTGATGTAGGGCGGGCCGGCCATGGGCAGCCGGACGTCGATATCGCTGCGCGGCCCGAGGATGTGCAGCACCTGGATGCCCGCCGCGCGGATCGAGTCGGCCGCGTCCAGCACCGCGTAGTTGAGCGTGCGGGCGCCCTGCGAGCCGCCGGTGACCAGCAGCACCGGCAGGTCCGGCCGGAGCCCGAAGTGGGCCCGGGCCTTATCCGCCAGGGCGAGGCGGTCCAGGCTGGCGATCTCGTGGCGCAGCGGGATCCCGATGTAGCTGGCGTGCGGGAGCTTGGTGTCGGGCTGGCCGGTGAACACGTGCGTGGTGAACCGCGCGCCGATCCGGTTGGCCAGGCCGGGCCGGGCGTTGGCCTCGTGCACGACGATCGGCACGTGGCGGCGCCGCGCCGCCAGGTAACCCGGTGTGGCCACGTAGCCGCCGAACCCGACGAGCACGTCCGCCCGGGCCTGATCCAGTACCCGGCCGGCGGCGCTCACCGACGCGCTGAGCCGCCCAGGCACGCCGAGCAGCTGCGGGGTGAGCTGGCGGGGCAGCGGGACGGGCGGGATCAGGGCCAGGTCGTAGCCACGCAACGGCACCAGCCTGGTCTCCAGCCCGCGCTCGGTCCCAAGACACACGATGCTGAGCTGGGGGTCAGCCCGGCGCAGCGCATCGGCGAGGGCCAGCGCGGGCTCGATGTGGCCCGCGGTCCCCCCGCCCGCAAGTACGACGCTCATCGCCCGGCACTCCCCTTCTCACCGACGGCGCCCGGGCGCGGCTGGCTTCTCCCGCCGGCCGGCCAGGCCCAGCCAGCTTAGGACTCGGAGCGGCGCGCCGGGGCCAGCCTCGGCAAGGGCCTGGCTCGCGCCCGGCTCCCGCTTGGCGAACGACATCAGCATGCCGAGCGCCACCATGGTCACGAGCAGGGAAGACAGGCCCTCGGAGACCAGCGGCAGGGGCACCCCGGTAATCGGCAGCAGGCCCAGCACCGCACCCATGTTCACCAGCGCCTGGACCACGATCCAGGCGGTGGCCGCCCCGGCCGCCAGCCGCATGAACGTGTCCTGCACCCGCCGGGCGATGCGCAGCCCGGCGTAGGCCAGGCCACCGTAGAGAAACGTCACGCACAGCGTGCCGACCAGGCCCAGCTCCTCGCCCAGGATCGCGAAGATGAAGTCGGTCGTCGATTCCGGTACCCAGCCCCACTTCTCCCGGCTGGCGCCCAGGCCCACGCCGAACCAGCCGCCCGAGCCCACCGCCCATTTGCCCTGGATGCTCTGCTGGTTCGGGCCGACCGGGCTGCCCGCCGGGCCGAGGTAGCCGGTCAGCCGCTTCAGCCGGTACGGCGCGACCACGACCATGACCAGCAGCGCGAGGCCGATCATGGCCAGGACCCCGAGGAAGACCCGGCCCGGCGTGCCGATGATCCACAGCAGGGCCAGGAAGATGATCAGCAGGACGAACGTGGTGCCCAGGTCATCGCCGAGCATCACCAGCATGGCGAGGATGCCGACCCCGGGCAGCAGCGGGATGAGCAGCTGCCGCCAGTCCTCCAGCTGGCTGAGTTTTTCCTTGCGGGCGAGCAGGTCGGCGCCCCACAGCAGGAACGCGAACTTAGCCAGCTCGGATGGCTGGAACTGGACGCCGCCAAACTGGATCCAGCGCGCCGCGCCACCGCTGTACGCCGGCGGCGGCACTACCAGGACCACGATCAGGCCGAGGAGGGTAATGAACATCAGCGGGTAGGCGGCGGCCCGGAACCGGGAGGGCGAGCACTTGGCCGCCACCCACATGCAGGGCAGCCCGATCAGCACCCCGAACAGCTGGTGCTGCAGGCCGGACCAGGGCGAGATGCCCTGCATGAGGCCGTACGCGGATGAGGTGGACAGCACCATGACCAGGCCCAGCGCCAGGAGCAGGGTGGTGATGCCGAAGACCAGGTAGAAGGAGGTGAGCGGCCGGTCCAGGAAGGCGAGCCGGGCCGACACCCGATCCCGCGCCGTCTCGCTCCACGATCCGGCGCCGCTGGATCCTTCCGCGTCGCCGTACCCGGCGCCGCCCGCCGGGCGGGACGCATCCGCCGACACCTCAGAGACCATTATCCAAGTCTCGGTGCCGGGGGCCGCCGGGCCGCGGACATCCGGCGCGTGTCGCGCCTGTTTAGGCATCCGCTCCGGGGAGAACATGCCCAGGCCAGACCGGGCCGGGCGCGGCCGAGCCTACTTCGGCATCCATTCCACGTAAAAGATGCCCAGGCCGAGCGCGACGAACATGGCGGAAATGAGCCAGAATCTGATCACAATGGTGGTTTCCGCCCAGCCCCTCAGCTCGAAGTGGTGCTGCAGCGGCGCCATCCGGAACACCCGGCGCCCGGTCATCTTGAACGAGCCGACCTGGATGATCACGGACAGGGCGATGATCACGAAGATGCCGCCGAGGACGGCCAGCAGCAGCTGGGTCTTGGTGCACACGGCCAGGCCGGCCAGCACCCCGCCGAGGGCCAGCGATCCCGTATCACCCATGAAGATCCGGGCGGGCGGCGCGTTCCACCACAGGAAGCCGAAGCAGGCCCCGAGCACCGAGGCCGCCACCACCGCGAGGTCGAGCGGGTCGCGCACCGAGTAGCAGTGCGGGGCGAGGAAGGTGGTGCAGTCGTTGCGCAGCTGCCAGTTGCCGATCAGCACGAAGGCGGCCAGCACGAGGCACGCGCAGCCAGTGGCCAGGCCGTCCAGGCCGTCGGTCAGGTTCACCGCGTTGGACGTGCCGGCGATCAGGAAGACGATCCACAGGATGAACGCGGTGACGCCGACCGGCGGCCCGAAATCGCGCAGGAACGACAGATGCGCATCGGCGGGCGTCAGGTCGTACCCGTCGGCGAAGTGCTGCTGCACCACGAGCAGCGCGAACACCGCGCCGACCACGCCCTGGCCGGCCAGCTTCGCGCCGCTGCGCAGGCCCAGGCTGCGCTGCTTGTAGATCTTGATGAAGTCGTCGAGGAAGCCGACCACGCCCAGGCCCACCATGAGGAACATGACCAGCACGCCGGAGACGGACGGCTCCTGGCCGGTGAAGATGTTGCCGACGAAATAGCCGACCACCGCCGCGATCACGATGACCGTCCCGCCCATGGTGGGGGTGCCGCGCTTGGTCGCGTGCCCGGCCGGGCCCTCCTCCCGGATCAGCTGGCCGTAGCCGCGCCGGGAGAAGATCCGGATCGCCAGCGGCGTGCCGAACAGCGAGAGCAGCAGGGAGACTCCCGCCGAGAACAGGATCGTCCTCACTGGGCCGCCGCCCCCGTCAGGGCCAGTGCGACCCGCTCCAGGCCCGCCGACCGTGACGCCTTGACCAGCACAACGTCCCCCGGGGCCAGCCGGTGCCCCAGCGCGTCCAGCGCGGCGCTCGCGTCGGCGGCGTGGACCAGATCGCCGCCCCAGGACGGCTCGGCCTTGGCCCCGGTGAGGATGGGACCGGCCTCCTCGCCCACCACGATGAGCCCGGTCAGGCCCGTCTGGGCGGCGTACCCGCCGATCTCCTCGTGCCGCGCCCGGGAGTGCGCGCCCAGCTCACTCATCGGCCCGAGCACCGCGAACGAGCGGCGGCCGCGGGCCAGCACCCCCAGCGTGTCCAGGGCGGCCCGGACCGCCTCGGGGTTGGCGTTGTAGGCGTCGTTGACCACGATGACGCCGTCCGGCCGCTCGGTGACCTCCATCCGCCACCGGCTGCGGGCCTCCGCCTCCGATAGCCGCTGCGCGATCTCTGCCGCGGGCATGCCCAGCTCACCGGCGAGCGCGGCGGCGGCGAGCGCGTTGTGCACGTTGTGCTCGCCGTGCAGGCGCAGCTGGACCTGGCCGGATCCGGACGGGCCGGCCAGCCGGAAGCCAGGCCGGCCCCGGTCATCGAGCCGGACATCCTCGGCGCGCACGTCAGCCGGGCCGCGGCCGAACGTCACGACCCGCGCCGCCGTCCGCGCAGCCATGGCCATGACCAGGGGATCGTCGGCGTTCAGCAGCGCCACGCCGCCGCCCGCGCCCCCGGGCAGCGCGGCGGGCAGTTCGCCCTTGGCCCGGGCGACTTCCTCGATGCCGCCGAACTCGCCCTCATGCGCGTGTCCCACGCAGAGCACCACGCCGAACCGGGGCGGGGCGATCTGGCACAGGTGGGCGATGTGCCCGGGTCCCCGGGCGGATAGCTCGAGCACCAGGTAGCGGGTTTCGGCGGTGGCGCGCAGGACGGTCAGCGGATGGCCGATCTCGTTGTTCCAGGAGGCCCGCGGCGCCACGGTGGGACCCAGAGCCTCGATGAGCTGGGCGGCCAGGTCCTTGGTGGTGGTCTTGCCGGCCGATCCGGTGATCCCCGCGATCTGGAGGCGGGGCAGGGTGTCCACCACACCGCGGGCCAGCCGGCCCAGGGCCACGGTCACGTCGGGCACGATCAGCGCGGGCACCCCGCACGGCCGGGTGGCCAGCACCGCGGCGGCCCCGGCCGCCACGGCCTGCGGGGCGAACTCATGCCCGTCGACCCGGGTACCGGGGAGGGCCGCGAACAGGGCGCCCGGGGCCGCGTCCCGGGAGTCGATGATCACCGGGCCGGTGATCATCGTGTCCGGATCGGCGTCCTGGCCTGCTGCGGGCCCGGTGAGCTGGGCCCCGGTCAGCTGGGCGATGACTCCGAGGGAGAGCGGGATCACGCGTCCTCCTCCAGGGCCCGCCCGCCGCGGCCGGCCAGGCCGGATCGGGGCTCGGGCCGCGCCGGGGCCAGCCGGACCCGGGCCGCGTCCCGGCCGCCGCGGCCGGCCAGCACCTCGGCGAGGGCGTCGGCGGCGACCTCCCGGTCGTCGAACGGGGTTACCTGCCCCGCGGCGTACTGCCCGCGCTCGTGGCCCTTGCCCGCTACCAGCACGATGTCCCCCTTGCCCGCGGCCGCGATGGCCAGGCCGATCGCGGCGGCCCGATCCGGCTCGATGATCACCCGCCCGCGGCGCTCGGCCGGGACGGTCAGGACCCCCTGCAGCATCTCGGCCAGGATGGCCAGCGGGTCCTCGGATCGGGGGTTGTCACTAGTCAGTACGGCCAGGTCGGCGAGGCTGGCCGCGGCCGCGCCCATCAGCGGGCGCTTGGCCCGGTCCCGGTCACCACCGCAGCCCAGCACGATGGACAGCCGCCCCTGGGTGACCGGCCGCAGCGCGCGCAGCACCGCCTCGACCGCGCCGGGTTTGTGCGAGTAGTCCACGAGCACGGTGAAGTCCTGGCCGCATTCCACCCGCTCCAGCCGGCCCGGCACGCCCGGCGCGGCCGCGACCCCGGCGACCGCCGCCGCCAGGCTGACGCCCGCCTCGACCAGGGCCACGATCGCGCCCAGCGCGTTGGAGACGTTGAACGGGCCAGGCAGCGCCACCGACGCGTCTGCCTCCACCCCGCCCGGGCCGACGACCCGGAAGGTGCTCCCGTCCGCACCGCCGCGCACGTCGGCGGCGCGCCAGTCGGCGCCCGGGTCACCGGCGGCGGAGATGGTGGTGACCGGAATCTGCGCGCGGCGCACGAGCTTTCGGCCCCACTCGTCGTCGGTGTTGACCACGCCGATCCGGGCGAAACCCGGGGTGAACAAGCCGGCCTTGACCGCGAAGTACTCGTCCATGCTGTCATGGAAGTCCAGGTGATCCTGGGACAGGTTGGTGAACACCACGACGTCGTAGGTCGTGCCCGCGACCCGGCCGAGAGCCAGCGCATGGCTGGAGACCTCCATCGCCGCCGCCGTCACGCCGCGCTGCACCATCTCGGCCAGCAGCGCCTGCAGGTCGGTGGCCTCGGGCGTGGTGAGCTGGCTCGGCGCGGCGGTCCCGGCCACCCGGGTCTCCACCCCGCCCAGCAGCCCGGTCACGTGACCGGCCCGCCGCAGCCCGGACTCCAGCAGGTAGGTAGTGCTGGTCTTCCCGCTGGTGCCGGTCACCCCGATGAGGGCCAGCCGGCGGGACGGGTTCCCGTAGACCCAGGACGCGACCTCGCCCAGCCGGGCCCGCGGATCGGAGACCACGAAGACCGGCAGCCCGCAGTGCCGGGCCAGGCTCTTGCCGTCCGGGTCGGTGAGCACGGCCACCGCCCCGGCGTCGGCCGCGTCGTCGCAGAAGTGCGCGCCGTGATGCTGGCTGCCCGGCAGGGCCGCGTACAGGTCACCGGGCCGCACCCGTCGTGAGTCATGGGTCACGCCGGAGACCGTGACCGGACCGCCCGGCCCGGCCAGTGGATCGGGGCCAGCGCGTCCGGCGCTCAGCCCGAGCAGCATGGCGAGTTCGGACAGCGGACGCGGCGGGACATCGCGTGGAAGGAGAGCCGCAGGCACGGGCCGAGGGTACCTCTGATCACGGTGCCGTGAGCCTGACGTTGGGACGCTTGGCCCGATCGGGCGGGATCTTCATCGTCGACAATGCGAACTTCATGACCTTATAGAAGACGGGGCCCGCGACCTGGATGCCGAAGTAGCCGCCCTTGCGCGGGTTCTGCACGTTCACCGCGACGACCAGCTTCGGGTTCCCGGCCGGGGCGATCCCGATGAGGCTCGACCCGTACAGGCACAGGCAGCCGCCCCGCTTCGGGTCGGCGATCTGGGCGGTCCCGGTCTTGGCCGCGATCGAGTACCCGGGTATCTCCGCCCAGGGCTCCCCCACCTGTGCGTCCAGCCAGGGCACCTGCTGCAGGATGCCCATGAGCTGATGGGCGGTCTTGGCCTGGATGACCCGGTGGCTGGCGGGCTTGGGCGCGGGCACGAACCGGCCGCTCCCGTTGGTGGTGCCGGCCACGACCGACGGGGCCACCCGGACCCCGCCGTTCGCGATCGTCGCGTAGACGCTGGCCATCTGGACCGCCGTGACCGCGACACCCTGGCCGAACGACAGGGTGTAGCGCTCGTCACCCCACCATTTGGACGTCGGGTAGAGGATGCCGTTGCTCTGCGCGGGCAGGCCGGGCACGCTGGGCGAGCCGATGCCGAAGTTCCTGAAGTACTGATATTGCGTCTGCGGGCTGACGTGCTGGGTCACCTGGACCATGCCCACGTTGCTGGAGTGGGCGATGATGCCGGCGATGGTCCACTTCTCGGTCGGGTGGTACTCGGCGTCGTGGAAGTTGAAGCCGTCGATGTTGATCGACTCGGGCACGGTGTAGGCGCTCATCGCGGTCTGCCCGCCGTGTTCCATCGCCGCCGCGGCGGTGATGACCTTGGCGGTGCTGCCCGGGTCGAAGACGTTGGAGACAGGGATGTCGGTGGTGGCGGCCAGGCTGACCGGATGCGCGGGGTTGAACGAGGGCGTCTGCGCCATGGCCAGGATCTTGCCCGTGCTGGGCTGCATGACCACCACGGTGCAGTTGCTGGCGTTGGTCTTCTTGACTTCCTGGGCGCAGGCCTGCTCGGCTTCCCACTGGAGGCTGGACAGGATGCTCAGCCGGATGTTGTCCCCCGGCACCATCTGCCGGACATTCTGCCCGGCCACCGGGATCGGCTGCTGGTTGGTGCCGACCTGCACCTCCTGCTGGCCGGCCCGGCCGGTCAGCAGCGAGTTGTAGGACTGCTCGACGCCGGCCTCGCCGCGCAGGACGCCGGAGGCGGTGGTGTTGGTGAAACCCACCAGGTTGGCGGCCAGCTGCCCGTTCGGGTAGGAGCGGGTATACGAGGGGGTCAGCGCGATGCCCGGCAGGTTGAGCGCGCTGATCCGGGACGCGGTGGTCGCGGGCACGGCCTGCTTCAGCAGCACGTAGTCCGCCGACGTGGGGTTCTGCAGCTTGGCCAGGATCGCCGCCGCGCTCATCCCGAGCGGGGCCGCCAGCGCGGTGGCCACCGAGCTGAGCGACCGCTTCGCCCGGGTGATCATCGGCGGGTCAGCCTGGACCAGGTCGGTCTGCACGGTCATGGCCAGCGTGGTGCCGTCCGCCGTGGTGATGGCACCGCGCACGGAGGGCACCGGGATCGTGGTCAGCCGGTACCGGTCGGCTGTGGCCTGGTACTGCGAGCCCTGCATCGCCTGCAGCTGAACCAGCCGGCCCGCGACCAGGGACAGCACGAAGCCGATGCAGAGCATGGTGATGCGCAGCCGGCGGGGCGGGCTGCCCCGGGTCAGGGTGCCGCGGCGCGGCATGCGGCTGCGCCGGTCGCGGCCCAGCCCAGGGCGGCGCACCCCAGGGCGGCCCACCCCAGAGCGGCCCACCCCAGAGCGGCCCAGGGCCTTGCGGCCCGGGGCCAGACTTCCCCGGGCTGGCCTGTCACGTGCTGACGCGCCGGCCGGGGCCGGGCCGCCTGCCCCCGGGTCCCGGCCCGGATCACCCCGGCGGGAGGCAGCCGGGCCGGCGGCCCGCCCGTTCGCCGAGCCGGGACGGCCGGCCTGCCGCCGGTCGGGGCCCGGACGCGGGCCCCGGCCATGGCCGGCCTCACTGCGGCCGCCGGAGCCGCCCTCCCGGGACCGCCTGGTCGCCGCGGGCCTTCGGGACCGGGCAGTGCCCGGTGGCCGGCCGTCACCCCGAGCGCCGGGACGGCCCTCGCCCTGACCGTCCCTCACGGGGTGTATCCCGGCACCGCGGGAACACCTGGCTCGGTGGCGGGCTGGTGGATGATCCGCCCGGTCTTGAGGTTGAGGAACCTGGTCAGCGGCGGGTCGGTCATGCCGAGCTGCCGCGCCCGCTTCGCGATCACCGAGGGCGCGGAGTCCTGGGCGACCTGCTGCTTGAGCACCGCCACCTGCTGGGCGCGGGCCGCCTGCGCCTGCTGGAGGCGGGTGATCTGGTACGAGCCGGTGGCGAGGATCGTGTTGATCACCAGCAGGCAGATCAGGCCCCCGCCGAGCAGCGCGGTCACGAACACGATGAACGGGGTGCGCGCGATGGCCCCCGACGGCGCGCCCGCCCACGGCCCGGCCTGCGATGCGGCCCCCGCCGGGCGCGGCAGCCTGGTCCCGGTGGCACGCTCCGGGGTGGTATCGGCTGGGCGTCCAGGGCCCGTCCCGGCGGGCCGGCCCGGCCCGGGTCCGGCTGGATGGCGGCGGACCGGCCGGGCCCGGCCGGGCAGCACCGGGGACGCCGAGCCCGCCGAGGCCCGGGCCCGCTGGCCCGCTGGGGCCTGCCCCCGGGCACCCTGGCCGCGCGTGGCCCGCCTCCCGGGCCCTGTCACCCCCCGGACCTGGCTCCCCCGCACCTGGCTCCCGCACGCTGGGCGGCCGTGGCCGGACGCCCGTCCCCACGTCAGTACGCACGCTCACTCCCGCGTCCCCCTTGCGGCCGGATCACTCTGCCCCGCCCCGTCGTGCCTGCCTGTTGCTGCCTGCCCGTTGCGGCACTGTTCCTTGAAGCGCTGACGTCCCGTCCAGCTGACCTGATCCCGCCGAGCACTGTATTGCCTGGTCAGGAGCTTGTTAATCACGCCGTCACGGCAGGCGGGACGGTCAGCGGCCGGGTCCGTGCCGCCGGTCACGCGGCGTCCCTGATCCGCTCGGCCGCCCGCAGCCGGGCGGGCGAGGCCCGCGGGTTGCGGGCCAGTTCCGCCGCGGAGGGCCGCTGTGCTCCCCGGGTCAGCAGCCTGAACTCCGGCCGCGCGGACTCCAGCGGCACCGGCAGGCCGGGCGGCGTGGTGTCGGCGGACGCCTGCGCCAGCGCGGTCTTGACCGCCCGGTCCTCCAGCGAGTGGTAGGCCAGCACCACGATGCGGCCGCCCACGGCCAGGTGATCCAGGGCGCCGGGCAACGCGGCGTGCAGCGCGTCGAGTTCCCCATTGACCTCGATGCGCAGCGCCTGGAAAGTCCGCTTTGCGGGATGGCCGCCGGTGCGCCGGGCCGCGGCCGGAATGGAGTCCCGGACGATCTCGGCCAGCTGGCTGGTGGTGGAAAGTGGAGCGCGGGCGCGCTCCCGCACCACCGCGTCGGCGATCCGCCGGGCGAACCGCTCCTCGCCGTAGTCGCGCAGGATCCGGGCCAGCTGCCCGGCCGGGTAGGTGTTCAGGACCTCCGCTGCGGTCAGCGGCCTGGTCTGGTCCATCCGCATGTCCAGCGGGGCGTCGTAGGAGTAGGCGAACCCGCGGGCCGGGTCATCCAGCTGCGGGGAGGAGACGCCCAGGTCGAACAGGATGCCCTGAACGCGCTGGTCACCTCGGTCCGACAGGAGCTCGGGGATCTCGTCGTAGACCGCATGCACCAGGGTCACCCGCTCGCCGTAGGGGGCCAGCAGCCGCCGCGATTCCTCCAGCGCCTGGGTATCGGTGTCCACGCCGATCAGCGCGAGTCCCGGGTGCGCTTCCAGCAACGCGCGGGCGTGACCGGCCCGGCCCAGGGTGGCGTCCACGAGGATCGCGCCGCGTGGCTGCAGGGCCGGCTCGAACAGGGCGAGGACTTCCTCGACCATCACCGGCAGATGCCTGGCCGCCGACTCGCCCATCCAGACCCCCTTTCACCCCGCCGCACCCTCCTGGGGATGCGGCGGGCGGCGTGCCTGCCTGTGTGCTGCCCGGCCAGGTCCCCATCCGCGCGATGCACGGGCCTGGACGTCTCCTGGCGCCGGGGAAGTGACGCCAGCCGACGTAGTCGCCCAGGCGCGGGTGGAGACCTCGCCGAGCACGCGGCACCGGAAAGCCGGCGCCGCTTACAGCACCCCTGGCAGTACCTCCTCTGATGCTGCGGAGAAGGTGTCTTCCTGCTCCGCCAGGTAGGACTCCCATGCGGCGGAGTCCCAGATCTCCAGGCGCGTGTTGGCCCCGATGACCGCGCAGTCGCGAGTCAGCGCCGCGTACTCACGCAGCGAGGGCGGGATCGTGATCCGGCCCTGCTTGTCAGGCGTCTCGTCGGAGGCACTGGCAAAGAACACCCGGCTGTAATCCCGGACCGCCTTCGAGGTAGTGGGCGCCCGCAGGCCGTCCGCGATCCGGCCGAACTCGGCGACCGGGAAGACGTACAGGCAGCGTTCCTGGCCCTTGGTGATCACTAGCCCTCCAGCGAGCTCCTCGCGGTACTTGGCCGGCAGGAACAGCCGGCCCTTCTCGTCGAGACGTGGCGTGTGAGTGCCGAGGAACACAAGCCCTCACCTCCCGCCCCCTGGAGTAGCGTGCCCCATCGCGCTCCACTGTACTCCACAATCCCCCACCGTCAACGTGGCCGAGGACCCAGATATCGGAAATGCGCGCCATAGGCCCAGGTCAAAGGCGGGGGAGCAAAGTGGGGGAGCTGCGGAAGGCCGGGGGGGCGAAGCCAGGTCCGGTTCTCCGCATCGCGCTCTGGGCCGTCCAGGACGTACTGTCGGTACGCATCACCACGTCAGCCGCGGGCAGTGCAGCGGCGGGCGCGGCTGTCGGCCACGGGCCCAGCTGACAAGGAGGACAGGTGGTCTTGGACATGGGGGCCGGCGCCGAGCGAACGCTCGACGACCTGGTACAGGTGGCCCATCGCATCGGCACCGCGATCGAGTCGGTGATCGAGGGAAAGCCGGACGCGGTCCGGCTCGCCCTGACGGTCCTGCTGGCCGAGGGGCACGTGCTGATTGAGGATGTCCCCGGGGTGGGGAAGACCATGCTGGCCAAGGCGCTGGGCCGGTCGACCCAGTGCGCGGTGCAGCGCATCCAGTTCACGCCGGACCTGCTGCCCAGCGACATCACCGGCGTCAGCGCGTTCAATCAGGAGCACCGCGAGTTCGAGTTCAAGCCGGGGCCGGTCTTCGCGAACATCGTCGTCGGCGACGAGATCAACCGCGCGTCCCCGAAGACCCAGTCGGCGCTGCTCGAATGCATGGAGGAGCGGCAGGTCACGGTGGACGGCACCAGCTACCCGCTGGAACGGCCGTTCATGGTCGTCGCCACCCAGAACCCGGTGGAGATGGAGGGGACCTATCCGCTGCCGGAGGCGCAGCGGGACCGCTTCACGGCCCGGATCTCCATGGGCTACCCGAGCGCCGACGCCGAGCTGGCCATGCTCGACCTGCACGGCTCCAGCTCGCCGCTGGACTCGATGGAGCCGGTCGCCTCGGCCAGCGATGTGCGGGACCTGATCGCCGCGGTGCGCCGCGTGCACGTGGCCGAGGCCCTCAAGCAGTACGTCATCAGCCTGGTCACCGCCACCCGCTCGGCCCCCGAGCTGCGCCTGGGCGCCTCCCCGCGCGCCACGCTGCACCTGCTCCGGGCCAGCCGGGCCCGGGCGGCGCTGGACGGCCGCGACTTCGTGATTCCCGATGACGTTCAGGCCCTGGCCGGGCCGGTCCTCGCGCACCGCCTGCTGCCCACCGCCGAGGCCATGGTGGAGCGCCAGCTGCCGGACCGGGTGGTGGCGGGCATCGTCGAGCAGACCCCGCTGCCCCGGATGCGCTGAGCCGCACCGTGGCCCGGCCGGGCAGCGCTGGGCACATCTCGCTGCGCTGCCGTTCGAACCACGGGCGGGTTCCTGACGTAAGTTAGGACAACGGGGTGGAGGAAGGGCCAGGATGCGGGCGCTGTTCGCCGGGTTGACCACGCGTGGGAAGTCATTCCTCGCGGCGGGCGTGGCCGCGGGGGCGTTCGGGCTTGGCCTTGGCGAGCGGGCCCTGCTCAGCATCGGGCTCGTCCTGGTGGCGCTGCCGATGCTGGCCGCGCTGGCGACCAGCCGGGCCCGCTACCGGATCCGCTCAGCGCGGCGGATCACCCCGCCGCGGGTGCCCGCGGGACACAACGCCGTCGTCTCGCTGCGGCTGGAAAACATCTCCCGGCTGCCCACCGGGCTGCTGCTGGCCGAGGACTCCCTGCCCTACTCGCTCGGCACCCGGCCGCGCTTCGTGCTGGAACGGATCGAGCAGGGCGGCTGGCGGGAACTGACGTACCCCATCCAGTCCGGCACCAGGGGCAAGTACACGATCGGACCGCTGCAGGTGCGTGTGGCCGATGCGTTCGGCCTGGTGGAGCTGACCCGCTCGTTCGCCGCGCGGAGCACGCTGGTGGTGACGCCGGCGATCATCGCCCTGCCGAGCATGCCGCTGGCCGGGAACTGGCGCGGGGAAGGCGGCGGCTACACCCGGACCGCGGACACGGCCGGGGAAGACGATGTCATCCCGCGCCCGTACCGGGACGGCGATGAGCTGCGCCGGGTGCACTGGCGATCCACCGCCCGGCACGGCGAGCTCATGGTCCGCCGGGAGGAACAGCGCTGGCGGAACCGCGCGGTGCTGCTGCTCGACACTCGGGCCGGGGCGCACACCGGTGCCGGGGCGGGCTCGTCGTTCGAGTACGCGGCGAGCGCCATCGCATCCATCGGCGTCCACCTGGCCCGCAGCGGGATCGACGGGCAGCTGGTCACCGACACCGGGCCCGCCACCGCGCCTGGATCCTTCGAGGATTCGCTGCTCGACTCGCTTGCGGTCATCAAGCAGTCCAGCGGGTCCGGCCTGGCGCGCGGCATGGACCTCGCCCACGGCGGCACCGGCGGGTTGTTCGTGGTGGTGGCCGGGCGGCTGTCCGCGGAGGAAGCCAGCAGGCTCGCCGCAGGGCGGCGGGACGCCGGCCCGGCGATGGCACTGCTGCTCGCCGTGTCCACCTGGGCCGGCCGCCGGCGCAGCCGAGGGCCAGGCGGACGAGACGGGCGTCCCCGCCGGGATCTTGCGCGCGGCGGGCTGGCGGGTCACCACGATCAGCGTCGATACCCCGCTCACCACGGCCTGGGAACGGCTGCGCGCCTCCGGCCTGCTCGGCCCGCCCGGCCACGAGCAGGGCCGCTTCCGGGCTGGAGCTGGCCGGTGAGCCAGCGTCTCACCGTCGCCGCGGCGGTGGCCACCATCGCCGCCTCCTTGTCGCTCTACCCGCTGGTCTCAGGCTGGCTCTGGTTCTGGGAGGGTGCCGGGGCGGTCGCCGTGGTCGCAATGGCCGGGGCGCTCACCAGGCTGCGGGTGCTGCCGTGGGTGCTCGGCGCCGCCGCCGGCCTGGCCGCCCTGCTGCTGTATCTCAACGTGCTGTTCTCCAGCACGCAGTCGCTCGGCCGGCTTGTCCCGACGACGGCATCCCTGTATCACCTGTGGCGGGTGGGCCGGGGAGGACTGGACGGGACCGCGAGGTTTGCGCCGCCCGCCCCGGCCACCCACGGGATCCTGCTGCTGACCGTGGTCGGCGTCGGCGTGGTGGCGGTGGCCACCGACCTGCTCGCGGTGCGGCTGCACAGGCCGGCCGTGGCCGGGCTGCCGTTGCTGGTGCTGTTCTGCGTGCCCCTCACCGCCAGCGTGCACCAGGGCGTCTTCGGGGCCATGACCGTGTTCGTCCTGGGCATGGCCGGCTACCTGGCCATGCTGGCCGTGGACGCCCGGGAGCGGCTGCGGCTGTGGGGGCGGCTGGTCACCGTGTGGCACCGCGGCCAGGACCCCGCGGTGGTGCCGCGAGGTACCCCGAACACCAAGGAGCTCGCCGCGGCGGGCCGCCGGATCGGCGTGGCGGCCGTGGTGATCGCCCTCTTCGTCCCGTTGCTCGTACCGGGGCTGCGCAATCACAAGCTCTTCTCCGGCGGGGGCGGTGGGGGCGGCGAGCTGGTCACGCTGCCCAATCCGCTGGTGCAGATGAATGCCGAACTGCGCCAGAAGACGCCCGTGCACGTGCTCACCTACCGGACGACCGATCTGAGCCCGCAGTACCTCCAGGTGTACGTGCTGAGCAACCTGAGCCCCAGCAGCTGGACGCTGGCCCCCGCCCAGGGTGAGCCAGTCCGCGGCGGGAAGCTGCCGGCCACGCCGGGACTGGGCCGGGACACCCGGACCTCGGCCGTTAATACCAGGATCACCCTGGCCAAGGGGCTGACCACCGGGCCGCGCACGGCCAGCTTCCTGCCGCTGCCGTACCCGGCCCGCGGCGTCAGCGTGGACGGGGACTGGCGCACGGACCCGCGCACGCTCACCATGTTCTCGGCGCAGAGTCTCTCCGGCCTCAGCTACGCGGTAACGAGCCGCGAGGTCTCGCCCAGCGAGCGGCAGCTGCAGCAGTCCGGGGTGATCCCGAACAGCATCGCGAACAACTACCTCAACGTCCCGGCGGCCTTCCTGCCGCTGAGCAAGCTGGCCCAGCGGATCACGCAGGGGCAGACCACGCTCTACGGCGAAGCCGTGGACCTGCAGCGTTACTTCACCAACTCCGGCAAGTTCACCTACAGCCTCAACGTGCGCGAGCCGAACACGGCCAAGGCACTGATTAACTTCCTGACCAAGGACCGGCAGGGTTACTGCCAGCAGTTCGCCTTCGCCATGGCCGTGCTGGCCCGGCTGCTCGATATCCCCTCCCGGGTGGCGGTGGGATACACGGAAGGCTCCCCGATCGGGCACGGTCGCTGGACTGTCCGGACCAGCGACGCCCACGCGTGGCCGGAGCTGTACTTCCAGGGTGCTGGCTGGCTTCGCTTCGAGCCCACCCCCTCCGGGTCCGGCGGCCAGGCCACCGCGGTCCAGCCCGCCTACACCCTGCCGCCACAGCTCGCCGTGCCCGGAGGGACCCAGTCCCAGCCGACCCCGGCCGCCACGGCCCCGCAGTCGGGCACTAAGCCGGCAGCACCCGGAGCACTGGCCAAGCTCAACCACCTCAACGCCCAGGGAGCCAGGGGGGGCGCCAGCGCAGGCCGTTCGGGACTCATCTGGCTGATTGTCGCGGTGGTGATAGTGATCTTGCTCGTCACGCCCCGCCTGGCCAGGTCGCTCACCCGCCGGCGGCGCTGGTCTCGGGCGGCGGACGACCGGCGGCGGGCCCAGGCGGCGTGGCTGGAGCTGCTGGACGACCTGACCGACCACCAGATTGCCTGGTCCGCGAGTGAGTCGCCACGCGCCCTCGGCACCAGGCTGACCGGGACCCTGCGGCTCAGCCCGGACGCGGCGGCCGGGCTGACCCGGATCGTGCACGCCACGGAGCGGGCCCGGTTCGCCCGGGACCCGGCGGATTCGGCTACGTTGCGGGCCGACACCGGGCTGGTCCGCCGCGAGGTAGCCGCGAGCTCCGGCCGGATGGGACGGTGGCGGGCCCGGCTGCTGCCGCCCTCGTCATTGCGGCCGGTGCGCGCGGCCGTGCAGCATGCGCTGGATGTGTTCAGCTGGATGGACGTGGCCGCGCACCGGACTGGCACCTGGTCCCGCCGCGGCCCGCGAGCCGACCGCAAGGCGCGAACGACCTAATCACGGGGGCGACCCGACCAGGGGCGACCCGACCCCGGGCGACCTACCGGTCCCGCTCCTGACGACGGCGCCAGCGCTCCTCGAGCCGTTCCATGAACCGGGACCGAGAAGAACTCACCGGCGGCCGCGCCCGGCGATCACGCGCCGGGCCAGGCCGCCCGGCGGCGCCACCAGACATGTGCCGCCAGCTGGACAGGGCCCACATCGAGCAGGCCAGCATGACCACGAAACCGGCCACGCCGATCAGGGTGAGCTTGGAGATCACGCCGGCCAGCAGGAGGCCGACACCGAGTAGGAAGCCGATCGCCGCCTCAACTACGCGGCGCTTGTAGTGCACCCGTGGATCTTTCGCGCGTACCGCTTGCGCGAACTTCGGATCCTCGGCATAGAGCGCACGCTCGATCTGGTCGAGCTGACGCTGCTCGTGCTCAGACAGCGGCACGGCGCCTCCCATGAAACCTCGCGCGCGGGGACGGGTGCGATGAGTTCATCTCACGGTCCAGGGTTCTTCTTCCAGAATACGAGTCCGGCTGCTCTGGGTGGAAGGGTAGTGGGAGGGTAAAGGCGTTCGGGCCCCTGCCTGCACCCCGGACCTCCTTTGGCGCCTGCCGCAGCTACCAGCCCGGCGAGCCGGGCGTCAGTCAAACGCAAATTCGAATTAGATCCGCGTAAGGGCGAGTATATCAGCCTTCCCCCGGCCGGCGCCGGGCCGATTCCGCAGGCGGGCGCCCGGCTGGTTCCCCGGGCAGCCGCCGGCCCGATTCGTCCGGCGGCTGAAAATGTGATCCGGCTGACAGCCGGGGAGACGGCTCATCCTGCTGCCCGGTCACCAGGGCGGCGGGCCGGACCGTGTCGGCGCCGAACCGCCCGCTGATCCGGTCCAGGGCCTGTTCCGCATCTCGCCAGCCGGCCGGCCGCTCCCCGAAAGCCAGTTGGGTGGCGGCCCGCGAGGCGGGCACCAGGCCGCTCGTACGCACCCCGACCAGGCGAAGCCGGGCGCGGGAGTCCAGCGCGGCGGCACTGTAGAGGGCGCAGGCGGTGGCGTAGATGGTGCGCGCCACGTCGGTGGGCTCGGGAAGGGTCCGGGACCGGGTGATCGTGGTGAAGTTGGCCAGCCGGAGCTTGATCACCACGGTCCGGGCCAGGGCCCCGGCCGAGCGGAGGCCGCGCGCGGTCCGCCCGGACAGGCGGAGCAGTTCGCGGCGGATCACCTCCGGGTCGTCGATGTCGCTGGCGAACGTCTCCTCCGCGCCGATGCTCTTCTCCGGGGTGCTGCTCACCACCGGGCGCTCGTCCCGTCCCCAGGCCAGCGCGGCCAGGTGAGCGCCCAGCGAGGGACCAAGCTCACGCTGCAGGGTGCCGACCGGGATCTCCGCGATGTCCCGCACCGTGCGCAGCCCGAGCCGGGCCAGCACCTGCCCGGTCTGTTCCCCCACGCCCCACAGCGCGGCCACCGGCAGCGGGTGCAGGAACGCCAGGACGCCGTCGGCGGGCACGACGAGCAGGCCGTCCGGCTTCGACCGGGTGGACGCGAGCTTGGCGATGAACTTGGACGTGGCCACCCCGACCGAGCAGGTGATGCCCTGCTGCTCGGCGATGGTGGCCCGGATCAGCGCGCCGATCCGGGCGGGCGGCCCGAGCCGCCGGATGGCCCCGGACACGTCGAGGAACGCCTCGTCGAGCGCGAGCGGCTCCACCTCGGGGGTGACCGACCGGAAGACCTCCATGACCTCCTTGGACACGGCCGCGTAGACGTGGTGCCGGGGCGAGATGAACACGGCCTGAGGGCACAGCCGCCGGGCCCGCGTCACCGGCATGGCCGAGTGCACCCCGAACGCCCGCGCCTCGTAGGACGCGGAGAGGACCACGCCACGGCTGGCGGTCGCGCCCACGATCACCGGCCGCCCGGCCAGTTCGGGGCGGTCCCGGATCTCGACGCTGGCGTAGAAGGCGTCCATGTCCACGTGCAGGATGCGGCAGCCGCTGTCCGCCGCGCCCCCGGCCTCCGGCTCCCCGCCCACCGGTTCCCGAGCGACCGGCTCACCAGCCACCTGTCCCCCGGCCACCGGCCCGCGGTCCGCGGGGGCCGCCCCGTCCGGGGTGGCTGGTCCCCGACCCGGACCGCCGCGGCTCATCGGTACCCGAGCACGTGGAACTGGGCGGCGAAGTCGTGGAAGGCCGGGTGGGTGGAGGCGGCCTGCTCCAGGGCCAGCAACGCGTCGGCGGCGCCCGGGTCCACGTCCGCGAAGGAACCCGGCACCAGGTCGGCGAAAACCCGGATCCCGTGCGCGGCGCCCGGACGCAGCCCGGCCCCTTCGATCAGGCCGGTCACCTCGGCCAGGGTGAACCGGCGCGGCCCGGTCCGGGGCCGGCCCTCAGACCTGGCCCCGGGCCGACCGTCAGCCGCACCCCCGGACCCGGCCCCGGACCGGCCGTCAGCCGCGCCCGCCGGGCCGCCGACCGCGGCCAGCAGCCGCCGGGCCTCGTCGAAACGCCCGGCCAGGGCCCGGTGGATGACCGCCGCGACCGCGCTGGCGGCCAGCACGCTCACCGCTCCCCCCGGCCGCAGCACGCTGGCCACCGTGATCATGGCGGCCGCAGGTGAGTCCACGTACTCCAGGACGCTGTGGCACAGCACCAGGTCGGCACCCTGTTCCCCGACCACGTCGGCCAGGTCGCCGACGTCGCCCTGAACGGCCCGCAACTGCACGTTCATCTCCGCGGCCCGGCGCTGCGCGGCGGCCAGCGAATCCGGGCTCGGGTCGATCACGGTCACCGTGTGCCCCTGGCCGGCCAGCGGGACCGCGGACCCGCCGGTCCCGCCCCCGGCGTCCACGATGTCGAGCCGAGACCGGCCAGTCTCGGCTACCAGCCCGGTCACGACAGCCCGCAGCACCTCCCGGATGACGGCCGTGCGCCCATCGTCGTACCGGTTCCAGCGCTGCGCCGTGCCTATCCCGGTCGGCGCGCCTGTCCCGGGCGGCACCTCTGGCCCTCCGCCACGACGCTCGCTGGCCACGGCCCCTCCTCGCTCCCGGTCGGATCCCAATCTAGTGCGCGACCACGACAATCCCCCGCCTTCGCCACGACCCCGCCCGGCGCCGCCGCACAGACCGCCCGCACCCTGCCGCACGGACCGCCCGCACCCCGCCGGACAGACCCGCCGCACCCCATCGCGTCCCGCCCGCCCGCCGGCCGCTGAGTAAAACCTGAGAGATCCCTTTAGAACTGCTCTGAGTTTGTTACCGTGCTTCACGCTCAGCTTCCCGCAGATTCCGTCCCCGCCTGGTCCCCGGCCCGGGAAGCCGCCTTCCGGCGGCCCAAAAATCACCCCGTCAGCCACCCCGATTCCGCGATTACCGGCCCCTTCGCTGGGCAGTAGATAGGCCAGTGCCTGCCTCCCTCGCGATGCGGTGGGGGCGCGCCGTCACCGGGGTGGATGCGCTGCAGCAGATCTGCCCGCCAGGCGGGGCGTACCACCTGTTTCGCGAGGCGGCATCGGGCGACCTGGCTCCTGCATGGAGCCGGGAGTTCTGCGGGCTGGAGGTCAGCGCCGACATGACGGTCCATGGGGTACACGTGATACCCGAGCCGGTCTCCGGATGCGGCAACAATACGTTTACTTGCAGCTTTGCTCAGCAGAACCTCTGTGAATGGTCATCCATATCCAAACGGGTCTCACTCACGAGACTCACCGCCTAGGCTCTCCCCCATGGTCGAGCACTTGGAGCTCCCGCGGCCGCTGCGACTCATTCGCTGCACCGGGTTGAGCTTGAGCGAATCCCTTGGTCTTCCGCTCGCCGCCTACTTCCTGGGTGCCTGGCTCGGCGGCCGGAACGCTGGGCTCATCGCCGGCGTCCTGGCGATCTGGCTCACCGCGGTCATCCGGAAGATCGCCTGCGGGTCGGTACCGAGCCTGCTGACGATCTCGGCCATCGTGCTCACGCTGCAGACCGTCGTGGTCCTGGCCACCGGCGTGTTCTGGATCTTCCTGCTCCAGTTCCCGCTCGGCTATGCGGCCATGTTCATCCTGTTCGCGCGCACGGCCCGGGGCCCCAACCCGATCGTGGCCAAGCTCGCCGCCGAGGTCGTGGCGCTCCGCCATCCGGCCCACCACCCGGCTCTGCAGCGCTTCTTCCAGGGCGCGACCTGGCTGTGGGCGGGCATCTTCCTGCTCCTCACCGCGGGCCTGGGCGTGATGATGGTGACCGAGCCGGCCAGCACGTTTCTCATGCTCTCGACCGTCGCGACGGTCGCCGGCACCGTGGCGGGGATCGGCGCCTCGGTGCTGTGGTTCTGGTCCGTCCTCCGCAAGCACGGGCTGCGGGTGCAGTTCAGCCCGGCGTAACGGTTTTCGTTGCGGAGAATTTGACCCTAAGAATTTGACGTTAAAAAATTCTGGCCGTTCAGCCGATCAGCGTCGGCTTCAGTTCCAATAGGTGAGCCAGCAGGCCGTTCACGAACGCGGGAGACGCGTCGGTGGACAGGTCCCGGGCCAGCAGCACCGCCTCGCTGATCGCCACCGCGTCCGGGACGTCGTCCGCCCAGAACATCTCGTAGAGGCCGATGCGCAGGACGTTGCGGTCCACGATCGGCATCCGCTCCAGCGTCCAGCCCTCCGCGTGCTCTTCCAGGAGCTGGTCGATGCGCTCGCGGTGCGCCTGGACGCCGCGGACCAGTTCCGCCGCGTACTCCCCGACCGGAGGGCTGGCCTGGATGATGCGCTGCTCCAGCATGTCCAGCACCGGCTCACCGCGGACCTCCGCCTCGAACAGGACGTCCAGGGCCCGCTTGCGGGCCTTACTGCGGGCAGGCACGGGACTGGCTCGCTGGGGATCCGGGCACGGAGGATTCAGGCACAGGACATCCGGGCACGGGGCATCCAGGCACGGGCGGCCGGGTCACGCGCGGCCGAGGTAGTCACCCGTGCGGGTGTCCACCTTCACTTTTTCGCCTGTGGTGATGAACAGCGGCACCTGGATCTGCGCGCCGGTCTCCAGCGTGGCGGGCTTGGTGCCGCCCGTGGACCGGTCGCCCTGCACACCCGGGTCGGTCTGCCTGACGGCCAGTTCCACCGAGGCGGGGAGTTCCACGTACAGCGGGGTGCCGTCGTTGAACGCGACCGTCGCGGTCTGCTCCTCGAGCAGGTAGTCGGCGGCGCCCCCCACGGTCTGCCGGGGGATGTGCGGCTGATCGTAGTCCTGGGTGTCCATGAAGACGAAGTCGTCACCCTCACGGTAGAGGTACTGCATCTCACGCCGGTTGACGTTAGCCACGTTGACCTTGACGCCGGCGTTGAAGGTCCGGTCCACGACCTTGCCGGACATGATGTTCTTCAGCCGGGTGCGCACGAAGGCGCCGCCCTTACCGGGCTTGACGTGCTGGAAGTCGACGACGTTCCAGAGCTGGCCGTCGATGTTCAGCGTCATGCCGTTCTTGAGGTCGTTCGTGGTGGCCACGTCTGCGTGTCTCCTGCGTGCGGGTGCGCTGCCCCGCCGCCGATGGCCGGCTACAGGACGAGCAGTTCCCGGGTGGTAGTGGTGAGTAGCTCCTGCGGTGCCGCGGTCCCCGTGCCAGCGCGCACCACCAGGGTGTCCTCGATCCTGACGCCGCCTTGCCCGGGGAGGTAGATCCCGGGTTCGACGGTGATGGGGACTCGGTCCCCGAGTGTACCTGTCCTGCCGTACCCCATGATCGGAGCCTCGTGGATCTCCAGGCCCACGCCGTGGCCCAGCCCGTGCTGGAAATGCCCGCCGTGGCCGGCCTCCGCGATCAGGTCGCGGGCCGCCGCGTCCACCGCCCGGACGTCCGCGCCGGGCACGGCCGCCTCGATCCCCGCCGCCTGGGCCGCGGCCACCAGCGCGTAGATGGTTTGCTGCCACGCGGAGGGTTCGCCGAGCACGACCGTCCGGGTCATGTCCGCGTGGTACCCCTGGTACCGCGCGCCGCAGTTGACCGTGATCATGTCCCCGCCCGCGAACGGGCGGGCGGACGGCACATGGTGCGGGACGGCGCCGTTCGGGCCGCTGGCCACGATGGTGTCGAAGGCCAGCCCGTCCGCGCCCAGGTCGGTCATGGCCCGTTCCAGCGCGATGGCCAGCTCGCGCTCGGTCACGCCGGGCCGGATCAGGGGCACGATCTGCTCGAACGCACGCGAGGTGATCTCGCAGGCCCGGCCGAGCCGCGCGATCTCCTGCTCGTCCTTGGCCATCCGTATTTCCTCAACGGCCCGGCCGAGCGGGACTAGCTCGGTCCCGGGAACCTGGGCGGCGAATGCCTGGTAGCGCTCCACGGTCATCTCGTGAGCCTCGAGCGCGAGCCTTCGTATCCCCAGGCCGGCCGCAACGCGGGCCAGGCCGGGCTCGATGGCGCGCTCGATAAGGATCTCGAGGTCGGGGCTGGCCTCCAGGGCGGTGCCCGCGTACCTGGAGTCCGTCGCGAGTGTGGCGTCGGAGCCGGAAGGGGTGGCGGGGCGGGTGCCGTCGCCGGGGAGCGTGGCGGGCAGGAGCAGGGCCGCGTTGGAGCTGGCCAGGCCGGTCAGGTAGCGGACGTTGGCCGGGCTGGTGATCAGCGCGGCGTCCGCGCCGAGCGCGGCCAGGGCCGGGCGGAGCCGCTCCCGCCGGGCCCTCTCGGGGTCAGGCATGTCCCCGACTGTAACTGTGACCCGCCTCCGTACCCACCCCGGCTGCCGGCCCCATGCCGGCTGCTGGCCCCATGCCGGTCCGCCGGTCCCGCTCCGGCCGCCCCTCCGTGTATCCCTCGACCCGCCCCACCGCTCCCCGCTCCGCACGGCCCCCCTTTCGCCACTTTTCACGCCGATGGTGCGCCGAACTGGGCCAAACACCGCAACAGTGCACACCTTCGGCGTGAAAAGTCGCTCCTGGGGGCCTGGACAGGCCACGGTTTAGACGGGCTTCGGAATGGCCGCGCGGGCCAGGACGGACAGGTCGGCCGGGCGGAGCGAGTCGGTCCGGTCCCACAGCGCGGCCGGGATCGAGTCGCGCTGCCGGACGTGCTCGACAGCACCGAACCCGTGCCCCTCCAGCAACGCCGACATGTCATCCGGGGCAAAGAACGTGAGCCACGGCTCGCCGCGCTCCGCAGCCGCGGGCGCGACCAGGCCGGCGTAGGTGTGGCCGGCCTCGTCCCGCAGGTCGTTGGGCAGCATGTAGTCGGTGATGAGCTGGGTGCCCGGCGCGAACCCGCCGATCTCCGCCAGGGTCTGGCTGATCGCGGCCGCGGTCAGGTACATGGTCACGCCGAGCCAGCTGACCAGGGCCGGCCGGGCCGGGTCGAACCCGGCCTGGCGGAGGGAGCCGGCCAGCGAGTCGCGCTCGAAATCCATGGCCACGAACCTCACCCGGTCCGGCACGGGTATCCCGGCCGCCGCGAGGTGATCGCGTTTCCACTGCTGGGTGCCGGGGTGATCGACCTCGAAGACGCGGGCCAGCCCCCGGACATCCTGCTGCGTGCGGTAGGCGAACGAGTCGAGGCCCGCGCCCAGGATCACGTACTGGGTCGTGCCGTCGCGGATGCAGGCGGCCAGGCGGTCCTCGGTGAACCGGCTCCGGCAGAGCACCTGGGCCCGGGCGGAGGACAGCACCAGGTGCGTGCCGTGGGCCCGGTGATAGCTGATGAATTCGTCGGCCTGCTCGCCGAGCAGGACAGCGGCCAGGTCGTCGGCGAAGATGACGGGCTCGCCGTTGACGATCAGGTGAGCGGCCCGCGCCGCGGCGGCGGTCAGGGCGGTCTGGCTGGGGAGATCACTGGTTTCCACGCCGCGGACAATAGCCGACGATCGCTTTAACAATACCACATAAATAAAATTTTCGGAAGCGTATTCGAATTACAATTGGGCCTCGTTAATGGGGCGCCCGCCATTACTGGCGCTATCCTCCTGGGCCAGGGCGACGATGGCCCGCTGCTGCTCAGCGGTCAGCCTGCTGAGCAGGTGACGGCGTACCGCGCTCGCATGGGCTGGCACCGCCTCGGCCAGCACGGCGCGCCCGGCCGGTGTCAGGTGGACGGTCACGGCACCGTCGGAGGGCTGGCGTTTGACCAGCCCGCGCTGTTGCATGCGGGTCAGGTGATGGGACAGGCGGCTCTTGTCCCAGCCCATCGAGTCCGCGAGGTCTTGCTGGCGGAGCTGGCCGCCGCCGAGGCCGGCCAGCCGGGACAGGACGCCGTAGTCAGGGTCGGACAGGCCGGTCACCGCGGCGACATCCCGGGCCACCCGCTGGCGGATCTGGTCGGCCGACCGCTTCCAGGCGTGCCACACCTCGAGCTCCGCGGGCGACAGGCGCTCGGTTCCCATGGGCCGAACCTACCCTCCCGCCGACCGAGCTGACATGGCAACCAACGTGACTACCTTGGTTGTCATGTCACCCACATCTGAGCAGACCCAGCCCGTCGCGCTGGTCACCGGGGGCAACAAGGGCATCGGCAAGGCCATCGTCGCGGGACTGGCCCGGGCGGGCCTGACCGTGTTCCTCGGCGCGCGCGATCAGGCCCGCTGCGCCCGGGCCGTCGAGGACCTGGCCAGTGAGGGCGACATCCGCCTGGTCGTCCTGGACGTAACCGACGCGGGCTCGGTCCGGGCCGCGGCGAAGCTGATCGGTGGCGAGTTCGGCCGCCTCGACGTGCTGGTCAATAACGCGGGTGTGGCCACCGGATATCGCAAGCCGTCCGAGGAGAGCGCGGATGACCTGCGCTATGTCTACGAGACCAACGTGTTCGCGGTGGTCTCCGTCATCCGGTCAGGTCCTTGGCCAGCAGGATGTCGTCGACGTACTGACCCCCGATCAGGAACTCGCCCCGCAGCAGCCCTTCGCGCTGGAAGCCGAACCGGGTATACAGCCGGATCGCCTCCGGGTTCGTGCTGAAGGTCCGCAGGCTCAGCTTGCGGGCGCCGCGGGCCCGGGCCCGTTCCTCCGCCGCGGCCAGCAACGCCGAAGCCACTCCCCTGCGCCGCGCGGCCGGCGCCACCGCGAGGCCCAGCACGGCGATCACGTGGGCGTTCTCGGGCAGCGGCAGCGGCGACCCGAGCCGGATGTACCCGACCACCACGCCGCCGATCTCAGCGACCAGGAAGGATTGCGGCGGGCTTTCGGTCAGGAAGAAGACCGCGCCCGCCTGCTGGATCACCGACGGGAACCCGCTCTGCGGCGACCACGAGATCCTGTCCAGCCGGACCAGTTGCGACTCGTCGGAGGCCCGCGCCACCCGGACCTGGACCGGGCTGACAGGTGAGGTCATGTGATCATCCTTCCGCACCCGCCGCCGCCTCCGCGCGCCGATGCCCGGGTCCGGAAGCGAGCCCGCCCCGGCCGGGTTCGTCGGTGCGTGATGGCAGGATCGGGGGATGACGAACTCAGCCGTCCCGGCGGGGGTGACCACGGGGCAGGCCAGTGCCGCTGCTGGGCGGCCCGGAGCGACCGCGGGCCAGGCCGGCGCCACCGCGGCGGAGTCCGGTATCACCGCGGAGCGGGCGGTCGCGCAGTTGCTGTCCGGGCCGCCCGCGGCCCGCGCCGAGGAGGTCGCCGGGCGGCTGCTGGCCATCCAGGGCCAGGATCCGCGCGGGGCCAGGCTGGCTGTGCGCGCGCGCAGCCAGGGACTGTCCGCGGCGGACATCGACCACGCGCTCACCGTGGACCGATCGCTCGTCATCAGCTGGCTGAACCGCGGCACCTTGCACCTGGTGCGCAGCGAGGACTACTGGCCGCTGCACCGGCTCACCACCCCGCAACTGGAGACAGGCTGCGGCCGGCGGCTCGCGCAGGAGGGCATCCCGCCCGGGGAGGCGGATCGCGCGGCCGGGCTGATCGAGCGTTCCCTGACCAGTGACGGCCCGCTGACCCGGTCCCAGCTGGCCGAGCGCCTCCAGGCCGCCGGGGTCCGGACCCAGGGGCAGGCGCTGGTGTTCCTGCTGTACCTGACGTCGCTGCGGGGCATCTCGGTGCGCGGGCCGATGATCGGCAAGCAGCATGCCCACGTGCTGGCCCGGGACTGGCTGGGCGCGCCGCCCGCCGCGCCGGACCCGGACGCCGCGCTGGGCTGGCTCGCCCGCCGTTATCTGGCCGGCCACTCCCCCGCCACCGGGCGGGACCTGGCGAAATGGGCCGGGCTCCCGCTGCGCGACGCCCGCCGGGCGCTGCGGAACATCGCGGCCGACCTGGACGAGGGCGAGGACGGCCTGATCCGGCTGGCTGGTCCCGCAGATGAGGCTGGCCGGGAGGATGCGGCCCGGCCGGGTTCGCGGCCCGGGACACGGCCGGAGCCGGTGCTGCCGCCGCCCCGGCTGCTGGGCCCCTTCGACCCGCTGCTGCACGGCTGGCAGTCCCGCACGGCGGTCCTGGGCCCGCACGAGCCGGACATCGTCCGGGGCGGCATGTTCCGCTCGTTCGCGCTGGCGGGCGGGCGGGCGGTCGGCACCTGGGCAGTGTCGGGCGACCAGGTCTCGCTCACCCTGCTGGAACGGGTCAGCGACGCAGTCCGCCAGGCCCTGGACACTGACGCGGACGAGGTGCGCCGCTTCCTCGGCCTGATCCGGCCGGCCGCCTGAGCAGACCGCTCGGGCATCAGTGCCACGAGCAGTCCCGGAGTGGACCCGGGAGCAGTCTGGTAAGAAACTCGCGATATAACGCTTGCGTTCTTCCGCGGCCGGTCCATATACTCGGCTACGAATATACGGCGACGATTAAGTAGGCGGTCGTGATGGCAGGCAAGCGGCGGAGGGTGTCCAACCCCCTGGCGCTCGCCGTCCTGACCTCGCTCCGCGAGCGCCCCATGCATCCCTACGAGATGGCCGCCACCCTGCGCTCCCAGGGCAAGGAGCGCAGCATCAAGCTGAACTACGGCTCCCTCTACACCGTGGTCGACAACCTGGCCAAGCACGGCCTCATCGAGGCCATGGAGGCCAGTCGCGAAGGCCGCCGTCCCGAGCGCACCGCGTACCGGCTCACCGATGAGGGCCGAGCGGAGCTGGAGGACTGGCTCACCGAGCTGGTGGGCACGCCGGTCAAGGAGTATCCGCAGTTCGAGGCCGCGCTGGCCGAGATCGCGGTCCTCCCCCCGGCTCAGGTCCGCGACCTGCTCGAGCGGCGGGTGGAGGCCCTGGAGAGGACGCTCGCCGAGGAACGGGCCGAGATTGCCCAGCTCCCCTGGCTACCGCGCCTGTTTCTGCTCGAGAACGAGTACCACCTGGCCATCCAGGAGGCTGAACTGGGCTGGGTGCGTGACCTGGTGCGAGAACTCCAGGACGGCACCTTCCCTCTGATGAAGGAGTGGGACGACTGGATCCGGACCGGGGAATTCCCCCCGGGCCTGCCGGCCGAGTTGTACGAGGCGACCGGCCAGGCCGCGCCTGCGGAGGGACGTGCCGCGGACGCGGGACATGATGCGGAGGCGGCCGGACCTGACGCGGAGGCGGCCGGACCTGACGCCGGCTCCGGTGGTAGCCCGCGGCGGGGAAAGGAGCCGCTGAACTGACCCAGAACGCGAGCCGGCCCCCAGCAAGGTGCGGGAACACCTGACCAGGGGCCGATCCTCGAACCGATCCCGCGGGAACGAGATCCGATCGGGTTGTTGCAGCTCAAGGATACTCGGTGAGTTCCTCGCGGAGCGGTTCTGATAACCGACCTGCACGGAGGAATACGAGCATGAGTACCCAGGCGCAGGACGCGGGCCCGGCCCGCGCCACGCACCCACGAGCCCTGGCCATCGAGGCCCGCGATCTCGTCAAGACCTACCCCAAGGGGGTCCGCGCCCTCGACGGGCTGAGCTTCACGGTCCAGGAGGGCACGATCTTCGGCCTGCTGGGCCCCAACGGGGCAGGCAAGTCCACCACCGTCAAGATCCTCACCACCCTGGCCCAGGCCGATTCCGGGTCGGCCAGCGTGGCCGGCCTGGACGTGCGCGCCCAGGCCGCCGCGGTGCGCTGCGCCATCGGCGTGGTCGCCCAGCGGTCCGGGGCCGACCCGACCGCCACCGGCCGGGAGAACCTGCTGCTGTCCGGGCGCATCCAGGGCCTGCGCGGCCGCGAGCTTGGCCGGCGGGCCGACGAGCTGCTGAACCGCTTCGACCTGGCCGGCGCCGCAGGCCGGATGGTCCGGACCTACTCCGGCGGCATGCAGCGCCGGCTCGACGTGGCCATGGGGCTGATTCACCGGCCCGAGGTGCTGTTCCTCGACGAGCCCACGGCGGGCCTGGACCCGGAGTCGCGCTCCGCCATGTGGGATGAGATCGCCCGGCTCTCCGCCGGCGAGGGCCTCACCATCCTGCTGACCACGCACTACCTGGAAGAGGCCGACCGGCTCGCCAGCCAGCTGGCCATCGTCGAGCGTGGCCGGGTGGTCGCGGCCGGCAGCCCCGACGAGCTGAAGGCCCGGCTGCGCGGCGACGCGGTTCTCGTCGAGCTCGCCGTTCCCGGGGACCCAGCCCGGCTGGACTCCGTCCTGCACCAGGTCCCGGAAGTGCGGGAGGTCACCGTGACCGGAACCCAGCTGAGCGCCCGGGCCGACGACGGCGCCACGACCCTGCCCGCCCTGCTCATCGCGCTGGAACGGGCCGGGATCGCGGTGCACGGGATCACCGCCGCCCGCCCCACGCTCGACGACGTGTACCTGCGCTACGCCGGGCGCCGCTTCGCCGAGGCCGAGGAACCGGCGCCGGGCGCCGGCCAGCCCGTCCAGAACCCTTCCGGAGGAACCCGATGACCGCCATCGCCGCCCATACCACCTGGATGACCCAGCGCCAGCTGAAGGCGCTGGTCCGGCAGCCCGCCTACCTCATCATCCAGATCATCCAGCCCGCGATCTGGCTGTTCTTGTTCGGGTCGCTGTTCCGCAAGGTGGCCGAGCTGCCCGGGTTCGGAGCCCCGTCCTACCTCGACTACCTGGTGCCCGGCGTGGTCGTGATGAGCGCGCTGTCCACCAGCATGTGGAGCGGCATGACGGTGCTCGAGGAGATCGACCGGGGCATCATGGACCGCTTCCTGGTCCTGCCGCTGCGCCGCTCGGCCATCATCAACGCCTCGGTGGTCATGCAGGCGATCGGCACCGTGATCCAGTCGCTGATCATCATCGGGCTGGGCCTGGCCGCCGGGGCCCACTACCCGGGCGGCACGGCCGGCCTGATCGTGCTGCTGGTGGTGTCAGTCCTGGTCGCGGTGGTGTTCAGCGCGCTGTCCAACACCATCGGGATGCTGGCCCGGGAGCGGGAGACCATCATCGGCCTCAGCGTGTTCCTGCTGCTGCCGCTGACGTTCCTGTCCACGGCGTTCATGGCCCCGGCCCTGATGCCGCACTGGATGCGGATCGTGGCCGACTGCAACCCGGTCAACTGGGCGCTGGAAGCGGCACGGGCCGCGATGAGCGCCGACCCGGACTGGGCCCGGGTGGCCGCCCAGGGTGGCGGGCTGCTCGCCCTCGCGGTCGCGGTCACCGCCCTGTCGGTGCTGACCTTCCGCGCCTACCAGAGGTCCGTCTGACTCCCCGGTGCTTGCGGGCCCTAGGGTCCCGCAAGCACCGGGCCCAGCCCCGCGTTTATCCCACAGGCCCCAAGTTCCCCACAGCCCCCACGCCAAGTTCGTGATCATGACTTAGGTGTCGCTGCAGCGACACCTAAGTCATGATCACGAAGTGGGGTGGGCGGCGGGCCGGCGGGAAGCACAGCCGGGCGGGAGCTGGGCGGCCAGGGATCAGCTGGTGAGGTTGCCGACCTGCTCGATGAGCCGGACCCGCTCGGCGTGGCTGCCGGCCAGCGGGGTGACGTTGAGCGTGGTCACCCCGGCCTCCTTCATGGCCGCGAGCCGCTCCGCGACCAGGCCTTCCGGCCCGATCAGCGAGGTGCCCTCGAGCAGTTCCGCGGGCACCAGGGCGGCGGCCTCCGCCTTGCGGCCCGCCAGGTACTCGTCCTGGATCCGCGCGGCCGTCTCCTCGAACCCGAAGCGCACCGCGAGCTCATAGTAGAAGTTGTGGCCCTTGTCCCGGTGCGGGCCCATCCCGCCGATGTACAGCGCGAACATCGGCCGGGCCAGGTCCAGGTACCCGGAGACATCCGGGCCGATGGCCAGCGGGGCGGCCGCCACCACGTCCAGCGGGCCCAGCGACGGGTCACGGCGGGACCGGCCGGCGGCGAGCGGCTCAGCCCAGGCGGTGGCCGCCTTCTCCGGGTAGAAGAAGATCGGCTGCCAGCCCTCGGCCAGCTCAGCGGCGAGCGCGACGTTCTTCGGGCCCAGCGCCGCGATCATGATCGGGATTCGTTCCCGGACCGGATGGTTGATCAGCTTGAGCGGCTTGCCGAGCCCGGTCCCCTGCTCGGGCGGCAGCGGAATGGTGTAATGCTTCCCCGCGTACTCCAGCCGCTCACGGCGCCACACCGTGCGGCAGATCTCGATCACTTCCCGGGTCCGGCCGATCGGGGCGTCGTAGGGCACCCCGTGCCACCCCTCGATCACCTGCGGCCCGGACGCCCCGAGCCCCAGGGTGAACCGGCCGCCGGACACATAGTCGAGCCCGGCTGCGGTCATCGCGGTGAGCGCGGGCGTCCGGGAGTACAGCTGGAAGATCCCTGAGCCGATCTCGAGCCGCTCGGTCCGGGCCGCGATGAAGCCCAGCTGGCTCACCGCGTCGTAGCTGTAGGCCTCGGGCACGAACACGATGTCCAGCCCGGCCTTCTCGTAGTCGGCGAGCTCGCTCACGGTCTCGGTGAAACCGCCGGCGTAGTTGAGATGCATCCCGATGCGCATGCTCCGGCCTTTCGCGAGGCAGCCAAGCCGGATGCCGTCCGGCTCAGGTGATGTTGAGAGTAGCGGCCGCCTGCGCGGGGTCAACGGTCAGCCGGGCGTCCGGGACCGCTGCCGCGGACACCGTGTCCTCCCCGGCGGCCTCCCTGACCGCGGCCAGCTCGGCGATGGCCTGGAGTGCGAGCTGGTAGGACATCAGGCCGAAGCCGGTCACGGTCCCGTCCGCCACGCCGGCCACCACGGAGGTGTGCCGGAACTCCTCGCGCCGGGCCGGGTTGGTCATGTGCACTTCCACCAGCGGCGCGGTGCGCATGGCGAGCGCGTCGCGCAGGGCGTAGGAGTAGTGCGTGAACGCGGCGGGGTTGAGGACCACGGGCATCCGGGCCGCGGCCGCCTCCTGCACCCAGGCGATCATCTCCGCCTCGTCGTCGGTCTGCCGGACCTCGACGTGCAGGTCGAGCGTGCGCCCGGTGAGCCGGCAGGTCTCGACCAGGTCGTCGAACGTCTGGGTGCCGTACACCTCCGGCTCCCGCGACCCCAGCTGGGCGAGGTTGGGCCCATTGAGCACGAGTACCTGCTTCACCGTTCGCACACCTCCTGGTAGGCCCGGCGCAGCAGGTCCTCGGATGGCGCGTCGAGCGTGCCGGGCCGGGCGAGCCCGTCGAGGACGACCAGCCTCAGCCGGGCGCCGCGGGCCTTCTTGTCTACTGTCATGGCTTCACGCAGGTCGGGCCAGACGTCCGCGCGGTAGACCGTGGGCAGCCCGACCGCCTTGAGCACCCTCCGGTGCCGGGCCGCGATCCCGGCGTCCAGGCGGCCCTCCAGCCGGGCGACCTCGGCGGCGAACACCATGCCGATGGCGACCGCCTCGCCGTGCCGGATCTGGTAGCCCTCGACGCGCTCGATCGCGTGGCCGAGCGTGTGGCCGTAGTTGAGGATCTCCCGGCGCCCGGCCTCGCGCAGGTCCCCCGACACGACGCCCGCCTTCATCCGCACGGCCCGCTCGACCAGCTCCCGGGCCTGCCGCCCGTGCGGGACGACGGCCTCCGCCGGGTCCGCCTCGATCAGTTCGAGGATCACCGGGTCGGCGATGAACCCGGCCTTGATCACCTCGGCCAGGCCGCTCACGTACTCGGCGCGCGGCAGCGATTCCAGCACGGTCAGGTCGGCGAGGACCCCGGCGGGCGGATGGAACGCACCGACCAGGTTCTTTCCCTCCGGGATGTCCACCGCGGTCTTGCCGCCGACCGCGGCGTCGGTCATCGCGAGCAGCGTGGTCGGCACCAGCACGACCCGCACCCCGCGCAGCCAGGTGGCGGCCACGAAGCCGGCCAGGTCCGTGGCCGCCCCGCCGCCCACGCCGACGATGGCATCGCTGCGGGTGATCCGGCTGGCGGCCAGCTTCGACCAGAGTCCGGCGGCGACGCTGATGTCCTTCGCCGCTTCGCCCGACGGGACCTGCGCGCTATGCACCTCGTACCCGGCGTCCGTGAGCGCCCGGCTGACCGGCCACGCGATCTCATCCAGGCCCCGGGGCGCGATGACCATGACGGACGTCGCGTGCTTCCCGATCAGTGAGGGCAGTTCGCCGAGGACGCCGGTGCCGACGACGACCTCGTAGGGGTGCTCGCCGCCGACCGGGATCCGGGTCGCGCTCACGACGGCGGGGCCGCCGGGCCGCGGCCGTTCCCGCCGCCGGCCGCGAGCCGCGCGGCGATCTCAGCGGCGATCTCCTGCGGCTCGCGGTCGTCGGTCGGAACGGTGATCCAGGCCAGACCGGCGTACAGCGGGAGGCGTTCCTCCAGGAGCGTCTTCATCATGGCCCGCGGGTTACCGAAGAGCAGGGGCCGCGGAGCGTCGAGCCCGGTCCGGCGCACCGCCGACGCGAACCCGGTCTCCAGGTAGACGACCCGGCGCCCGGCCAGCAGGTCGCGGGTGCCGGGGTCGAGGATGGCGCCCCCGCCGAGCGCGAGCACGCCGGCGTGGCTGCCGATCAGGTGGGCCGCGGCCCTGCGCTCGAGCGCACGGAACGCGTCCTCGCCTTCCTGGACGAAGATGTCGCTGACCGGCTTGCCCGCCGCCTCCTCGATGACCGTGTCGGTATCGGCGAAATCCAGCCCGAGCAGGCCCGCGACCAGCGCACCGACCGTGGTCTTGCCCGCGCCGGGCGGGCCGATCATGATCGCGGCCGGCTGCCCGTGATCAGGCACGCCGTGATCAGGCTGGCCGTGATCTGGCGTGGCGGGCTCCGGCGCGGTCACTTCATCACCAGCGAGTTCAGGTAGCCGGACCAGTTGCGGTGCGCCTCGGCCACCGAGTCGCCGCCGAACTTCTCCGCCGCCGTCCCGGCCAGCACCAGGGCGACCATGGCCTCGGCGACCACGCCCGCGGCCGGGACCGCCGTCACGTCGCTGCGCTGGTTGATGGCCCGGGCGGGCTCGCCGGTGCGCACGTTGACCGTGGCCAGCGCGCGCGGCACCGTGGAGATGGGCTTCATCGCCGCCCGCACCCGCAGTACCTCTCCCGTGCTCATGCCTCCCTCAATCCCGCCGGCCCGGTTGGTCCGCCGCCGGATCCCGCCCTCGGCCAGGTCGATCTCGTCATGGGCCTGCGAGCCACGGCGCCGGGCCGTGGTGAACCCGTCGCCTACCTCGACACCCTTGATGGCCTGGATGCTCATCAGCGCCGCGGCGAGACGCCCGTCGAGCCGCCGGTCCCAGTGCACGTGGCTGCCGAGCCCGGGCGGCAGGCCGTAGGCCGCCACCTCGACGACCCCACCGAGGGTATCGCCGTCCTTGCGGGCCGCATCGATTTCCGCCACCATCGCCGCGCTGGCCCCCGGATCCAGGCACCGCACCGGGTCCCCGTCGACCCGGTCCCGGTCGGAGGGCTCCGGCAGGGTGCCCTCGGGCACGCTGACCGGCCCGAGCGCGACCACGTGGCTGAGCACCTCGATGCCGTATGCCTGGCTCAGGTACTGCCTGGCCACCTCGCCCAGGGCGACCCGCGCGGCGGTCTCACGGGCGCTGGCCCGCTCCAGTACGGGCCGCGCGTCATCGTGACCATACTTCTGCATCCCGGCCAGATCGGCGTGGCCGGGCCGGGGCCGGGTCAGCGGGGCGTTGCGGGCCAGGTTCTCGAGGTCCTCGGCCGGGACCGGGTCAGGTGACATCACCGTCTCCCATTTCGGCCACTCGGTGTTGCCCACCCGGATGGCCACCGGGCCCCCGAGTGTGCGCCCGTGCCGGGTTCCCCCGGTGATCTCCACCTCGTCCTGCTCGAACTTCATCCGCGCGCCACGGCCGTACCCGGCCCGACGGCGGGCCAGGGCGGCGGTGATGTCCGCCGTGCTGACCTCGACGCCTGCGGGCACTCCCTCGAGAATGGCCACCAGGGCACGCCCGTGCGACTCTCCCGCGGTCAGCCAGCGAAACATGTCCCGATCCTCCTACCGGCGGTCCATCCCCAGACGGCGCTGCGCAAGTCGCTCACGCCGGCCCAGCCGTCCGGCCCGCCTGGAGCACCGATACCTCAACACCGCGCCGCAGCCGGGCACCGGTGGCGGCCAGCATGGCGTCCGCCGCCCGGCGGACCGCCGCCCCGGCCGCGGCCGGGTCACACCCGGGGGCCAGCGTGACCTGGAGCGCCAGGTCGGCCCCGGGAGACGCCGAGGCCACGCCGGCGCTCTCCCCGGCCGGGTCGTCGCACGCCCCACCCGGGCCCCCCGCACCCGCCGCCGTGACGTGCTGATCGGGCGTGGTCAGGGAGGCCGCCACGATCAGCGGCTCACGCGCCAGCGCCTGCTGCAGGGCGGCCAGCACCTCGGGATCCTGGTGCGGCAGCGGGACCGGCCGGCCCGCCGCGAGCGCCGCGAGCCGGGTGCCGTCCACGGCCAGGGTGACCGGGCCCGCCACGTCGATCACCACCGCGTCGGCGTCCTGGGAGCCGGCCAGCCAGGCACTGGCCGCGGGAACCGGGACCGGGCGTGCGTCGCCGCGCCACCGCTTGAGCGCGTCGAGGCAGGTGAAGGCGAGCATGGCCCGGCTGCCGTCCTGGGCGACCAGGGTGGGCAGCGCCATCTCCGTGGACTTCTCGGCGCCCTGCTCGCCCGCCTCGGCCAGCACGGCCACCACGGGCACCAGCAGTCGGGATTGGGCCAGCGCGGCCAGCGCGGCGTGCTCACTCCCCTGGCCTGCCGCGTACGCGGTCAGCGCGGTGAGCACCGCCGGGTCGGCGGCACCGTCGTCTCCCGGGAATTTCGGCTCAGCCACGGTCAGCCCATGCACGTCCCAACCCTAGGCCATCTGCGGCGACACCCTGACGGCTGGCGCTATCCCCCGTAAGCTCTAGCGCTGACGGCCGCGCCGTGGCGCAGTGGCGCCCGGCCCGATGCGACCACAGTGTCCCGGGCCCGCCGCAGCGTCACGCGTGACGGTGTCCCGATAGCTCAGCAGGCAGGTGGCAAACCGGCCAAAATGGGCCGGAACGCGACTGCAGGCGAAGCAGTTGAGGCGGAAATCGCCGTATGAGAGTCTTTTGAACTGCACCGAAGGCCGACCGGAGGGGAGCGTGTGACAGAGGCTGAGCACATGGTCAGGATCATCGAACCGGGAACGCCGATGCAAAAGGTCATCCCGCCCCGCCTGGTCGAGCCCTATCTGACCGGGCGGCGTTCGGTGATTGCTGGGTATGTGTACCGGGCCAGGGACTGTGCCTTCCACGGCCCCGCGAATTTCTATGATTCGCTCAACCTTGGCTATGAGGGCTCAGACTTCACCGCCGAGCTCGCGGAGATCTATGTCATGCGCTGGCTCGCCCTGGAGATGGATCCCTCGCTGGCGTCCCCGCCCGCGGACGGCCAGAACAGCCTGTCCCGCAGCCCCATCCCCGAGTTCTACACGCTGCCGATACCGGTCCCGGTGGGAGCGGAGATCCACCGGATCGTGCTGGGCGGGGAGGAGTTCATCGCCCGCTACGACGGGCAGTCCTGGCTGCGGCCGTCGAGGGGGCTGTGAGCCATGCGCTTCAGGCTTATGGCCGCCTATCGCGGGGTGCCCTACGAGGTAGGAGTCGGCCCGTCCAGTTCCGATGTGGTCCTGTTCGCGGCGTGCCCGCCGCCGGAGGAACTGGGCTTCGAGCCGGCTCCGGGGCACTGGCGTAAGCATGTGATCAGGGCGGAGGTTGACGGGCTCTGGGAGTCGCGTCCGGTGGGCAGCTTCCATGGGGATCCGTGCCTGGTGCTGGATGACCACGGCGACCGGCTGCACATCGCCTATCTTGGCCAGGACGGCCGGAGGGCCCGGGAACTCGGTTACTGGCAGGTGGACCGGGGCGTGTACGAGCTGCTGACCCCGCGCGACGAAGTGGCCGGCCTGACCGAGGAGAAGGCAGAACAGAACCTGCCCCGGCGAGCCCCGGTGAACGGCTCGCAGCCGATGCCGTCCTATCCCTACGGCTCCCCTCAGCGGCCACCGGCGCCTCCCGCCGCCACCGGGGGGCGGGATCCGCGCGGCCGGGACGGCGGGGCCGGCTACGTGAGCGAACCCGCGCTGGCCCCGGCCGGCGCCTGGAACGGTACTGGCCCCCCGGCCGGCAGCGGGAGCTGGAACGGCAACGGAACTCCCGCGGGCTGGAACGGCGGCGGCGCTCCCGACGACACCGGCGCATGGAAGAACCGGAATGGCGCGCCCGCCGATACAGGGGGCTGGAACCGCAACGGCACTCCGCCGGGCACCGGGAACTGGGACCGCAACGGATCCCCGGCCCACCCCGGTGGCTGGAACCGCAGCGGATCCCCCGCTGATACGGGCGGCTGGAGTGGCGGCGGCGCTCCCGCCGACACCGGCGGCTGGAACCGCAACGGGTCACCCGCCAACCCCGGGGACTGGAACGAGCGCGTCGTTCCCGGGGCGGCCGCCGGGGCGAATGGGCACGGCATGGCCAGCTGGAACGGCATGGCCGGCCCGGAGGGGATCCTTGACGCCCCCGCCGCCCCCGGGCCGGGTCGCAGACGGCAGGCCCCCAAGGTCGGCCGGCGCTCCGCCCGCAAGCAGCGGGTGCCGACCCGGGCGATCTTCTCGGAGCTCGCGGACCTGGCCGCGGTCCCGCGGTCGGCTTACGCGCTGGAGCAAGAGTCTGACGGCGCGATGTGCCTGCTGCGGACCGAGGACGGGTTCGAGGTCTTCAGCGCGGCCGACGGCGTCCGGCACGAGGTGCGTTCCTTCGACGACGAGGAAGCAGCGTACTTCTACCTTTTCGGCGTGCTGGCCGCGGAGGCCGTGCGCAACGGCTCGCTCGTACCGCCCCGCTGAACCGGCTCACGCACGCCGGGTCGCAGTCGCCCGGTCAGGCCGGGACTGATCACATCGCGGCGGGCGAGACCATCAGGGCGCCCAGCAGGCGCAGGCCGCGCGCGGTCCGGGCCTTGATGGTGCCCAGCGGCACGTCCAGCCGCTCGGCGATCTCGCGCTGGGTCAGGTCCGCGTAGTACGCCATCTCGATCGCCTCCCGCTGCAGGTCGGGCAGCCGGGCCAGGACCATCTGCATGTCCCGCGACCGGTCGATCCGGCTGGCGATGTCGCGCCCGTCGGGGCCGGCCATCGACATGGCGTCCTCGAGGGGCACCGTGTCCCGGTGCCGGGCCCGCAGGTGGTCGATCGCCCGCCTGCGGGCGATCGTGAGCACCCAGGCCTCCAGGCTCCGCGACGGATCGAAGCGGCCCCGGAAGCGCCATACCTCCACGAACACCACCTGGACCACGTCGTCGATGTCCGCGTCCGGGACCCGGCCGCGGAGATAGCGCCGCAGCAGCGGCCCGAGCTCGGCGTAGCAGTCACCGAACGCGTCATCGTGGGCCCCGGCCAGGCGAACGCCGATCTCCCTGATCTTGTCTGCGCGCACGTCGCGCCCCCGTCCTTCCCGGCCGGCCCGGCCAGGTCCTGGCTCGGCTGCCGCCCGCAAAAATCGCTTCAAAAGTTATTCATAGCCGAGAATCGGGCTTTGCGCAACCGGGGAGGCTGCCGCCGCCGAAGACAGGTAAGCCGGAAAACGGGGAACCCGTTGCCCGGGCCCAGACTCGCGCGGCCAGAACGGGCCCGCCGCTACCCGCCGGGCTGGGGGAGAAACCAGGCCGGAAGACACCGGCCCGGGTAGCGCACGGAGGAGGGAGCGGTGCGGCGGTACCCGACGCGGCAGCCCGATCAGGCCGCCGCTATCCGCCGGGCGGAGAGATCAGCAGGCCGGAGGCCGGCCCCCTGGAACTCAGTAGCCGAGGGCCGCCACGACTTCGGTCAGCGCCTCGGGCAGGGAGCCGACGAGCCGGGCCCCGGCCGGAATCCGGTCCCGGGCCCAGCCCGGGCCGCCGAGGATCAGCCGGGCGCCCGGGCGGCGCGGCGACAGGTCAGGCAGCACCGCCGGATCGCCGGTCGCCGGAACCTGGGACCACAGGAAGACCACCGCGGGGCCGGTGCGCCGGACGGCGGCCGCCAGCGCGAAGTACGGGAGGTCAGAGCCGAGCATCCGGCTGTCGATCCCCCGCTCGGCCAGCGCCGCCGCGAGTGCGTAGAGGGGCAGGCTGTGCTGCTCGCCCTGGGCCGAGGCGAGCAGGACCGCCCGGTGCCGCGCCTGGCCGGGCCGCTCAGCGGTGCGCCGGGAGAACGCGGCCATGACCGCCATCGACAGCAGGTGCTCGGCTTCGACGCACGTCCCGGTGTGCTCGAACCGGGTACCCACCCCAGAGAGCACCGGGAGCAGCAGTTCCTGCCAGGTGCGGACGCTGCCGTCCTGGGCCAGGGTGACCTGGATGGCCTCGCTGACCCGCTTCTCGTCCAGGGCCAGCATGGCGCGGGCCAGGCCGCGGGCCGCGGCCGACGCACCAGGCAGGGCCAGGCGCTGGCCCCCGGAGCCATGACCCGGACCTGGGCGGGCGGCCGGGAGCCGCTCGCCGGGAAGGCTGCCCGCCCCGCCTTCGTCCCCGTCGGGCCCGGCACCCGCTCTTCCAGCCCCCGCCGCCCTGGGGACCAGCACCGCGGTCGGCCGCCCGCCGGGCTCCCCGTCCCCCGGGCCACCGGCCGGGGCGCCGCCGTCTGTCTCGGCCTGGGCCGGGACCATCGTCACCGGGCCCGTCAGGGCGGCCCGGGCCGCATCGGCGGGGGCCGCACCGCGCAGGATGAGCTTCTGCATGTGCTCGAGGCGGGTGATGTCCTCCGCCGTGTAGCGCCGGTGCTTCCCGGGACTGAGTTCCCGGGCGCCTATCCCGTACCGCCGGTTCCAGGTGCGCAAGGTAGACGGCGCCACCCCGAGACGGCGGGCCACCGCTCCCACGCTGAAACCGACTGTGTCTGTCATGACCTTCCTGAAGTGACTTATGCCACCAGCCGCCGCCGGTAATCCCGGGCCGGGTCCGGGCGTCAGGACCGCTATTCAACTCCGCCCCGACGCCGCCGGACAAACCAGGTCCGGGCCGCGGGCGGCGTACCGCGCGGCCGCGGTGGCCGGCTGGGTCGCGCTCACGGCCATGGCCGTGGCCCAGGTGATCTCCTCCCGGGCCGGCCATTTGGAGATCTTCGTCACGCTGATCGTCGCGGCGCTGGCCGCGGCGAGCGTGTCGTTCACCGCCCTCGGGCCGGGCTGGCCCCGCGCCGCAGCCGCGGCCGCCGCCGCGTTCGCACTGGGACTGGCCGCCGAGTGGACCGGGACGCGGACCGGGTTCCCGTTCGGCGCCTACCGCTACACCGGGCTGCTGCGCCCGGCCGCGGGGACAGTGCCGCTGGTCGTCCCGCTGGCCTGGGCCGCGATGGGGCTGCCCGCGTACGCCGTCGGCGCCGCCCTGGCCCGCAGCCGCGCCGGGCGGATCGCCGCGGGCGCGGTCGCGCTGACCGCCTGGGACCTGTTCCTGGATCCGCAGATGATCGGCAACGGGTTCTGGCGCTGGGCTCACCACGGCCCGTACCAGGGCGTGCCGCTCAGCAACTTCGCGGGCTGGCTGCTGGTGTCCGCCGTGCTGATGGCCGTGTTCGAGGGCCTGCCCGGGCCCGGCCTCCGGTCCACCGCCCCGCACCCGGCTGGCCCGGACCAGATGGCCGGGCCACACGAACAAGGGCAGATAACGAGAACCCATCCCGGGCTGCTCGCCACCTACACCGTGATGGCCGTTATGGAAACTGTGGGGTTCGCGGTGATCTTCCCGCACGGCCGGGGGGTCGCGCTGGCCGGGGCGCTCGGCATGGGTATCCCGGCCGCGCTGGCCTGGACGCGCCGCGCCCGCAGCCAACCGGGAGGAACGCAGCGCCCATGAGTGATGTCGTGGTGATCGGCGGCGGGGTGGGCAGCATGGCCACCGCGATCCGGCTGGCGGCCCGGGGACACCGGGTCCAGCTGTTCGAGCGCCGCCACGAGCTCGGCGGCAAGCTGACCGAGCTGCGCCGGGACGGTTTCACCTTCGGGCTCGGCCCGTCCCTGCTGACCCTCCCGGACCAGTTCGGGGCGCTCGCCGCGGAGGCGGGCCGCAAGCTGGACGAGATGGTGACCCTGACCGAGGTTGACCCGGTCTGCCGGTATCACTTCCCGGACGGCAGCGTGCTGGACGCGCGCAGCGACCCGGGCGCGATGGCCGCGGAGGTGGAGCGGTTCTCGCCCGGGCAGGGCCAGGCCTGGATGCGCTTCTACGAGTGGGGAGAGCGGTGCTGGGCGGCGAGCGAGCGGGCGTTCCTGGCCGGCCCGCTGGACCTGGCCGGGATGGCCCGCCGCCAGGCCAGCCTGTCCGACCTGTTCGCCAGCGCGCCGGGGCAGACGCTGGCCGGGCTCGCGCACCGGTTCTTCACCGACCCGCGGCTGATCCAGTACGCGTGCCGGTACGCGACCTACTCCGGCTCCTCCCCGTACCGGGCGCCCGCGGCGGTCGGGTGCATCCCGTACCTGGAACACGCCCGGGGGGCCTGGTACGTGGAGGGCGGGCTGGCCCGGCTGCGGGACGCGCTGGCCCGGCTGCTGTCTGAGCTGGGCGTGGTCGTGCACACCGGGGCCACGGTGTCGCAGGTCCTGACGGCCGATGGCCGCCCGGCCTCCGGGCGGGCCACCGGCTGGCCGCCCCGCGGCCGGGCGGGCGGCGTGCTGGTGGCCGGGGAGCGGGTCCCCGCCGACATCGTGGTCTGCGGCGCGGACTCGGCCCGGCTGTACCGGGACCTGTGCCCGTCCCGGCCGCTGCGCCGCCGGATCGCCCGGATCGGGCCGTCGTCCTCCGGCTTCCTGATGCTGGCCGCCGTCCGCGGGCGGACGCCCGGGCTTGCGCACCACACCGTCGTCTTCTCCCGCGACTACCGGGCCGAGTTCGCGGACATCTTCGACCGCCGCCGGCCGCCCGCCGACCCGACCATCTACGTGGGCTGCCCCGCGGTCCATGACGGGGCCACCGCCCCGGCCGGGTACGAGAACCTGACGCTGCTGGTCAACGTCCCGGCCAGCAGTCCGCAGAGCTGGGGCCGGTCCGCCGCGGACTACCAGGACCTGCTGCTGGACAAGCTGGCCGCCGCGGGTCTCGGCGTGCGCGACCGGATGCTGTTCAGCGAGACGCTGACCCCGGCCGACTTCGAGCGCCGGTACGACGGCTGGCTGGGCTCCATCTACGGCACGTCGCACAACGGCCGGCTGGCCCCGTTCCGCCGTCCGGGCAACCGCGGCCCGCTGGCCGGGCTGTACCTGGTCGGCGGGTCGGTACACCCGGGCGGCGGGCTGCCGCTGGTCGTCATCGGGTCACGCATCGTGGCGGATCTGGTCACCGAGGACCTTGCCACCGGAAGGATCTGATCATGAAGGTGCGCACGGCGGCCCAGGGGGCCGCCGCGGCCGTGGTTCTGGCCCGGCTGGCCCGCGGCCGCGGCATGCGGCCGCCGCTGCGGGCCAGGGTACTGCCCACCGGGACGACGGTGTCGGCGGTCATCCCGGCCCGGGACGAGGCGGCCCGGATCGGTCCGTGCGTGGTCGCGGCCCGCGCCGACCCGGGGGTCAGCGAGGTGATCGTGGTGGATGACGAGTCCACGGACGGCACGGCCGCGGTGGCCGCCCGGGCCGGGGCCCGGGTCATCCCGGGCCGCAGCCTGCCGCCCGGCTGGGTCGGTAAGCAGTGGGCGCTGCAGCAGGGTCTCGAGGTGGCGTCGGGTGAGTACGTGCTCACCCTGGACGCCGATGCGCGGCCCCGGCCCGGGCTGGCCGCAGCGCTGGTCACGGCGGCGGCCCAGGGGCCTTTCGACCTGGTCAGTGCCGGTCCCCGGTTCGTCTGCGACAGCGCCGCCGAGCAGGGCCTGCACGCGGCCATGCTGGCCACCCTGGTCTACCGGTTCGGCCCGATCGGGCCGGCCCGCCAGCCACGCCCGGGCCGCGTGGTGGTCAACGGGCAGTGCCTGCTGGCCCGCCGGGCCGGGCTAGCCGCCGCGGGCGGTTTCGCGCCGGTCCGCGGCCACCTGACCGACGACATCGCGCTGGCCCGGGACCTGGCCCGGCGGGGCTGGCGGATCGGGTTCCTCGACGGGCGTGACCTGCTGGATGTCGACATGCATGCGTCCGTGGCCGAGGTGTGGCGGGAATGGGGCCGGTCACTGCCCATGACGGACGTGACCAGCCCGGCGACCCAGGCCGCGGACTTGGCGGTGCTCGGGCTCACCACGGTGCTGCCGCTGGCCCGGCTGGTGGCGGGCCGTCCTACCGCCCTGGACCTCGGCCTGCTCGCGCTGCGGGTGTCCCTGCTCGGCCCGCTGCGCCACAGCTACGCGTCGCCGGGGCCGGGGCTGTACTGCTCGCCGCTGGCCGACGTGGCCGCGCTCATCCGGATGACGGGCGGGGCGATCCGGCCGGTGCGGTCGTGGCGGGGCCGCCGCTATCCGGTGCCCCCGGCTCCGCCGCCGGGCCGGCCGCGGCACCGGGCGGCCCCGTCGGCCGGGCCGGCGGGTGGCCAGGCGGCGCGTCTGGGTGCGGGCGGCCCCGCCGGTGCCGGGTGGCCAGCGCGGCCATCCCGAAGCGCACCCCGATGAGCGACATCAGCGCGCCCGTGGCCGCGACCTCGGCGGCCGGGGTGAAGATCAGTTGCAGAATCGGGGCCGCGAACACGCCGGTCCTCGCGCCCGCCGCGAAGGAGCGCGTGAACAGGGCCACCCCGGCGCACAGGGCGATGCCCAGGGCGAAGGCGGGCGGGCAGATCACCGCGAAGCCGCCGGCGAACGTGAGCACGCTGCGGCCGCCGCGCAGCCGGGCGAAAACCGGCCACGCGTGGCCGATCATGGCCGCCGCGACGGCCGCGTACACCAGGGTCTCGCCCCGGGGCGCCCCGCCCAGGATCCCGTGGGCGAGGAGCAGCCCGAGCAGCCCGGCGGCGGTGCCCTTGAGGGTGTCCCCGGCCAGCACCGGGACGGCACCCGCCCAGCCCAGCTGGTCCTTCATGTTCCAGAAGCCCGGGTTCTGGTCCCCCACACGGCGCGGGTCGATCCCCCGGGCCCGGCCGGCCAGCACCGCGACCGGAATCGAGCCCAGCAGGTAGCCGCCCCCCACGGCCGCCACCCAGGAGTCAATCATGATCGCCTCTTTTCACCTCACCAGATATCCGCGCGAGCACGCCAAGCGCGCGATCAGCCGGATGGCTTTCGACCGGCCGGTGCTGGCCAGGACGGCCGGGCTGCGGTTCTGGCGGCTGCTCGGCACGGCCCGGGGCAACGCGATGAGCCTGAGCGCCGACCTGCGCCGCTGGGCGATGTTCGCGGTCTGGGAGGACGAGGCGGCCCTGGACCGCTTCCTGGCCCAGTCGCCCATCGCGGCTGAGTGGCGGTCGGCCGGCCAGGAAACCTGGACGGTCCGGCTCGGCTACGCGGGCGGGCACGGCCAGTGGGGTGGACGCGACCCGTTCGAGGGCATGACCGCCCAGGCGCTGGTCCCCGGCCAGCGGGTGGCGGTGCTGACCCGCGCGTCGATCAGGCCCCGGCGGCTGGCCCGCTTCTACCGGGCGGTGCCTGCGGTGGACCAGGCCCTGGCGGGTGCGGACGGCTGCCTGCGGGCGGTGGGCGTCGGTGAATGGCCGGTCGCCCGGCAGGCGACGTTCAGCCTCTGGCGGGACACCGGCGCGCTGCGCGGCTTCGCGTACACGGGCGGCGCGCACGCCGCGGTGATCACCCGCACCCGCAAGGAGGGCTGGTTCACCGAGGAATGCTTCGCCCGGTTCGTGCCCTACGGGTCGGCCAGGCTCCTGGGACGGTGCCGACCCGCTGGCCACAGCCTGAGCCGGTCCTCGATGGGCCGGTCCGAGCTGGGCCAGTCCGAGCCGGGCTGGCCTGGCCTGAGCCGGTCGCGCCGGGGCGGTTCACGACAGGGCGCTGGCGGGAGAGCCGGCGACCGCCTGGCCAACCTGCCCGGTGATCCCGGCCCGGACCAGGTCCCGGGCCAGCAGGCAGGCCCGGGTGATGGCCCGGGCCCGGGCCGAGCCGTGCGCGATGACGACGGTGCCACCCAGGCCGAGCAGCACCGCCCCGCCATGCGCGTCGGCGTCGAACCGTTCGGCCAGGCGGCGCAGCCGTCCCCGGTTGGCGAACTGGGCCGCCGCGCCGGCCGGCCCGGCGGTCAGTGCGGCCCGGGTTTCGGTGAGCGCGAGCCGCAGGCTGCCCTCGATGGCCTTGAGCGCCACGTTGCCGGTGAAGCCGTCGGTGACCACGACGTCCACGGCGCCGGCCAGCATGTCGCGTCCTTCCACGTTGCCGGTGAACCGGACCGGTGCGGAGCAGAGCAGGGGCTGGGCCCGGCGGGCCAGCCGGTTGCCCTTGCCCGGCTCGGAACCGATCGTGAGCAGGCCCACCGAGGGTGACCTGATGCCCAGGACCGCGCGGGCGTAGCCCGACCCGAGCACCGCGAACTGGGCCAGCATCTCCGGGGTGGGGTCGGCGGTGGCCCCGGCGTCCAGCAGCACCGTGTCCCGGCCGGCGGTCGGCAGCAGCACCGCGATCGCCGGGCGGAGCACCCCCGGAGCGCAGCCGAGCGTGGCCAGCGCGGTGGCCACGGTGCCGCCGGTCGAGCCCGCGGACACCAGCGCGCCGGCCTGGCCGCTGGCCACCAGACCGCAGGCGGCTGCCGCGCTGGTGCCCGGCAGGCCGTGCATCCGCACCCCGCTGTCCCCCATCGGGATGACCTCTGCCGCGTGCACGACCCCGATGTCGGCCGCCGCGCCCTGCTGGTCCAGCAGCGGCCGCAGGGTCGCGGCGTCCCCGGCCAGGACGACCCGGACACCGTGCTCGCGTACCGCCGCGACTGCCCCGGCGACCTGCTCGCGGGGCGCGTGGTCGCCACCCATCGCGTCCAGCACGATCGGCGTGTCGGATCCCGGCATCGGCCCCTCCTCGCGGGGTGCGGGTGGTGTGGGGCTCATCCCGGCGGCCCGAACGCGCAGCCGGCCAGCTCGGTGGCGGCCTCGTCCAGCGAGCCGGCCAGGCAGACCGCATGACCGGGCGGCCGGTCCCGCCAGCCGGGGCCGCCGATCACGATCCGGGGCCCGGCGGGCAGGCTGTCCAGGAGGCCGGGCCGCGCGGTTGCCGGCACCTGGGACCAGACGAACACCGCGGCCGGGTGGACGGTGCTGACCGCGTGGGCCAGCGCCTGCCGGGGAACCCGGCCGCCGAGCTGCCGCACGTCCACGCCCCGGCCGGCCAGTTCTGCGTGCAGCGCATACACCGGCAGCACGTGCTGCTCCTCCTCGGCGCAGGCCAGGACGACCGGGTGGATCGTGCGGGCGGGCGGGGCCAGCGTGATGACCGCGAGCAGGGTGGTGAGCAGCGAGCCGGACAGCATGTGCTCGACCGCGACGTGCCCGGCGGCGGCGGGATCGCGGGCGCCGAGTTCCCGGAGCGCGGGGACGGCCAGCTGGTGCCAGGCGGCAATCACCCCATGCCGGGCGAACGCGTCCCCGAGCATCGAGCACAGCAGCGGGGCGTCCATGCTGATGGCGGCCCGGATCAGCATCTCAGACGAGATCATGGCGTCCGCGGGGACACGGGCGGGCGGGCCGCCAGCGGGCGGGCCGCCGGCGGCGGCCAGCGCGGCCAGCCCCGCGGCCTGGGCGGGGGGCACGCCGGTCTCCACCAGGGTCCGCATGGCCCGCAACCGCAGCAGATCATCCGGCGTGTACCGGCGGTGCCCGCCCATGCTGCGGCCCGACGGGCCGATGCCGTGCCGGCGCTCCCAGGTCCGCAGGGTAGCGGCGGGGATGCCGAGCTGCCGGGCGGCGCCACTCACCGTGAACACCGCCCCGGGCGGGGATGGCGCGGCGGAACTCACGACCCGGGCAGCCTCACGTCAACCTGCCGCTCGCGGCGCGCGGCGCGCGCGGCCGCGGTGAGGTGGCGGGCGAAGATCGCGGCCCGGCGGCGCCGGGACAGCCGGACCCGGCCCCGCAGGACCTGGTAATCGCGGCGCTCCAGCTCGTCCAGGATCCCGCCGTAGAGCTCGAGGGCCGCCCGGATGCAGGGCTGTGAGGACGGTGCGAGCAGTTCCACGCCGGGCAGCGCGGCCTGGTAGTGGGCACGGGCCCGGGCACACTCGAAGGCGAGCAGGTTCCGGACCGCGGGGGTGGGTTCCGGGCGGGCCAGATCCGCCGGGGTGACCCCGAACTGGTCCAGGTCGGCCATGGGCAGGTAGACCCGGCCGCGGCGCAGATCCTCGCCGACGTCCCGGATGAAGTTGGTGAGCTGGAAGGCCAGCCCCAGCTGGCGGGCGGGCCCGCGGGCCCGCGCGGGGTCGGCGGGCTCCAGCACGGGCAGCATCATGGTGCCGATCACCGCGGCCGACCCGTCCATGTACCGGAGCAGGTCGTCGTAGCTGGCGTAGGACGTCACCGTGAGGTCCATGGCCATCGAGGTGAGGAAGGCGCGGAAATCGGCCTCGTCGATGCTAAACGACCGGACCGTGTGCACCACCGCGGCCAGCACCGGGTCATCGCAGCGGCCGGCCCGCAGGTAGCCGAAGAAGCGCTCGCCCCAGTCCCTGAGGGCCAGGGCACGCTGCGCCGGGCTGAGCCCGTTGCCCAGGTCATCCACGATCTCGTCGGCGTACCGGGCGAAGCCGTAGAGCGCGTGCACATGGGGCCGCTTCCAGTCGGGCAGCAGCCGGGTGGCCAGGTAGTAGGAGGTGCCGTGCTGCCGGTTCAGCTGGCGGCAGCGCTCATAGGCGGCGGTCAGGGTGGCTGGGCCAGGGGCGGCCGGCGCGGGACCGGGACCGGGCTGACCTGGTCCTGGTCTGGCCCGGCCCGGCCCGCTGAGACCTGGCCCGCTGAGATCCGGCTCCGTGAGGCATGGCCCGCTCAGGCCTGGCTCGGTGAGGCTCGGCTCGCCGGGGCCCGGCTGGCCCAGGCCGAGCCGGCCCGGCCGGACCGGGGCGCCGCCCCGGCCACCGTGGCCGCCCGGCGCTGCTCGTGGAGGGCCTCACTCAGCTCGGTCATCGGGCGGTGTCCAGCACGGCCCGGGCCGCCAGCCGGCCGGAGATCAGCACCATGGGCACGCCTATCCCGGGGGCGGTTCCCGCCCCGGCGAAGTGGAGCCCGGGAACCCGCCGGGCCGAGCGGCGCGGCCGCAGCCACGCGGTCTGCGAGAGGCGGTGATCCAGGCCGAACGGGGTGCCGGCGCTGTGCCCGCGCGCCGCCCACCGGGGTGGGTCCATGATCAGCCCGGCCGGAGCCTGGTCCAGGTCGCCATAGCCAAGCCGGCCCATCCGGGCCAGGAGGCGGTCGCGCAGCCGGGGTGTAGTAGCCGCCCAGTCGTGCCCGCCGAGCAGGTTCGCCGTCGGCTCCAGCACGCTCAGCGTGGCGTGGCCCGCCGGGGCGGCGTCCGGGTCGTGGCTGGGCGCAGTGACCAGCAGGCTGGGATCGGGGCCGGGCTGGACGTCACCGCGCCGGGTCAGCGCGTCGAAGGTGCCCTTCCAGTCCGGCCCCAGGTGCAGCGTGTGGTGGGCCTGCCCGGGAAGCTGGTGATCCAGGCCGAAGTGGGCGACCAGGCAGGAAGGCGCGAAGTGCGGGCGGAGCAGGCGCCAGTCCGCCGAGCCCGGCGGCAGCAGGCCACGGTGGGCGGCGGGCAGGTCCCCCGCCACGATCACGCTGGACGCGCGGAGCAGTTCGCCGTCGGCCAGCCGCACGCCGGTCACCCCGGACGCTGTGGCCAGCACCTTCTCGGCCGGGATGCCGTAGCGGAGCTGGGCCCCGGCCTTGGCGGCCACGTCCGCGAGGGCCAGCGGCACCGCGTGCATCCCGCCGCGGGCCGGGATGTGCACGCCGCCGACGGTGTCCATGGTCGAGACGATCGAGTAGATGCCGGGCGCGCGGGCCGGGTCGAGACCGACGTAGAGCGCCTGGAAGGTGTGCGCGCGGATCAGCCGCCAGTCGGTCAGGTAGTGCTCAGCCAGCCCGGTCATCCGGCGCAGCGCTCCCAGCCGGGCCAGCCTGATGGCCGCCCTGACCTGGGCGAGGTCGCGCAGCCGGTGGAAGTCCCGGGCCACGAACGGTGTCCACTCCGCCTCCAGCAGCAGCTCCAGCCGGTGCCGGAAGCGCAGGTAACGCTCGGCTTCCCGGGCTCCGGACAGGCGGGTCACCTCCGCGGCCATCCGGTCGGCGCCGGGCAGCACGTCCAGGTGTGATCCGTCATGGAAGGCGAGCCGGTAGTAGGGATCCAGCTCGGCCAGCGGGAGCCAGCTCGCCAGGTCCTCCCCGGCCGCGCCGACGGTCTCCTCGATCACCCCGGGCATGGTGAGCACGGAGGGGCCGGTGTCGAACCGGTAGGGCCCGACGCTGGCGGTTCCGCAGCAACCCCCGGGGCCGTCAGATGCCTCCACCACGGTGACGTCCCGGCCCGCGGCGGCCACGTGGATCGCGGCGGCCAGGCCGGCCAGCCCGGCGCCGATCACGACCACCGGCCCGCTCATCTCAGCGGCCCCACCGGGTGGCCAGGGCCGTCATCTGAAGCAGGGCAGCCCGGGCGTCGTCGGGGAGGTCCGCCGCGGCCTCGAGCGTGGCCCGGGCCTGCCCGGCCAGGGTGGCGATCCGCCGCTCTACCGCGTCCAGGGCCCCGCACCCGGCCAGCGCCGCGCGCACGCCCGTGATGTCCTCCTCGGTCGCGGCCGGGTTGCCGGAAATCGTCTCGATGACCCGCCGCTCCGCCGGGCCGGCCATCTGCCGGCCCAGTACCAGCAGCAGGGTCTGCTTGCCCTCGCGGATGTCGTCCCCGGCGGGCTTGCCGGTGCTCTCGGGGTCACCGAACACGCCCAGCACGTCATCCCGCAGCTGGAACGCCTCCCCGAGCGGCAAGCCGTAGCCGGACAGGAAGCCCTCGCCGCCCGCGCCGGCGACCGCGGCGCCCAGCTGGAGCGGGCGTTCCACCGTGTACTTGGCTGACTTGTAGCGGATGACCCGTTCGGCCGCCCTGATCTGCTCCGCGACCGGAGCAGCCTCACCGGCCGGCCCGGTCCCGGCGGGGACGGAGCCGCGCTGGGCGTAGACCAGGTCGAGGTACTGCCCGCCGATCACCTCGGTGCGCAGCGTGGTGAACAGGCGCAGTACGGCGGCGAGCCGGTCGGGGCGCAGCCCGGCGTCGCACAGTGCCGCGTCGGCCCAGGTGAAGGCCTGGAGACCGAGGACCAGCGCGGCCGCCCGGCCGAACTCGGCTCGTGGCCCGGGCCAGCCGTGCCGGCCGTCCGGGCCGGCCAGCCGGACGTGCGCGGCCGGTTCCCAGCGCCGGACCGCCGAGTCGTCCATCAGGTCGTCGCAGATCAGCGCGCAGGCATGCAGGAACTCGACGGCGCAGCCCACGCGCAGGGCGGCGTCGGCGTCGGGCCCGGCGGGCGCGCCTCCGGCGGCCCGGTATCCCCAGTAGACGAAGGCCGGGCGGAGCCGCTTGCCGGGACCACGAACCAGCCGGCCGAGCACGAGATCGAAGGGGGTGATATCGGCGCCCAGGAAATCCAGCTCAGCGATGCGCCGGCCGAGCATCGCGGCCAGTTCCGCCTCGATGAGCTGGCCCGGCCAGGTCACGCCGGCGGCCGCGGCGGGAACGTCACCGACCTGCACAGTCACGATCCGGCGATCCTCTCTGCGGGGGCTGCGGGGTATGCCATTACCGGGAGATTCGGCCCGGCTGGCCCGGGCGGTTGCATGCGCCGCCGGCGGCCAGCCGCCGCGGATCGCGCAAGTCCTTACCGGTCTATTACCGTCAGCGCCCCACCGGCCACGCCGGCCCCCCGGGTGGCCAGCGGACCCGCGTGGGGGTGGGGTACCCTCAAGCCGCCTGCCTGGCATTGGCCGCTGCCAGTATCCGGGTGATTACCAATCGATACGAGAAGGTGCATGTGAGCGCACTACCACCGGGGTTGAGGAACTTCGCCCGCATGCGCGGCCCCGGCCGCTATGGTTCAAGAGCCGGCGGGGCTGACGGTCCCCCGCTCCCCAAGCAGCCCCGCCGGCACTCGACCGCCACCCGCCCGCCGATGCCCCCCTGGTGCGGATGCCAGCGCCCCGGATGCCACGAGCCCGGCGATACGCAGGGAAGCTGATCATGGTTCCGATCACCGGCGCGCAGGTCCCGCGGACCGGCACGCAATATGACCTCTCCGCGGGCGACTACCGGGCCACCATCACCGAGCTGGGCGCCGGCCTCCGGTTGCTGGAGCACCGGGGCCAGCCCGTCATCGTGGGATACGAGCCGGACGTCCTGCCCCCGGGCGGCGCGGGCCAGCTGCTCTGCCCCTGGCCGAACCGGGTGGACGGCGGCCACTACGTTATCGACGGCCGCCACTACCAGCTCGACCTGAGTCGAGCCGGCCAACATGAACGCGATCCACGGGCTGACCCGCTGGGCCTCCTGGACGCGAGGTCCGGGCTCCCCGCCCGAGGGCGGCGAGGAGATCACCCTCCGGCTCGTGCTGCTCGGGCACCAGGGGTACCCGTTCGCACTGGAACTCGACGCGTCGTACCAGCTGGACGCCGATCATGGGCTGCAGGTCAGCATCAGCGCCCGCAACCTGGGCTCGGTCGCGGCCCCGTACGGGACCGGGTCGCATCCCTACCTGACCACCGGGGCGGCCGCGGTGGACGAGTGCGACCTCTCGCTCCCCGCCGGGCTGTGGCAGCCGTCCGGCGAGCGGGGCATCCCGATCGGTGCCCCCGAGGACGTGACCGGCACCGAGTTCGACTTCCGCACACCGCGGCCGATCGGCGACACCCAGCTTGACCACGCGCTGACCGGCCTGGCCCGCGGTGACGACGGTCGCGTCTGGGCCCGGCTCAGCAGCGCGGGGACCCAGGCGGCCGGGACCCAGGCGGCCGGGACCGACGCGGCCCGGACCGAGGTAGCACTGTGGGCCGGGCCGGGCTACGAGTGGCTGCAGGTGTTCACCGGTGACACGCTCGACCCGTCCCACCGCCGCAAGGCCGTGGCCATCGAGCCGATGACCTGCCCGCCGAACGCCTTCAACTCCGGTGTGGACCTGCTGATGCTCGAACCGGGCGACAGCGTGACCCACTCCTGGGGGATTGAAGTGATGTCCGCCTGACCCGGGGTCAGGGGGTTCCGGGAGTGAGGCGGGCCAGGTCGTCGGCGGTGTCCACGTCGTCGGGGCGGCCAGTGTCCCCGCACTCCACCAGCGTGACCAGATCCTGGTGCGCACGCAGGAACGGCCGGGCCCCCACGTCGCCTACGGCCAGGTCGATGACCTCCGGCCAGTGCTCGCGGGCGACCAGTACCGGGTTACGGGGCTGGCCGTCGTAGGCGGCCACGGCGACCCGGGCGCCGGCGGCGTACGCGGAGATCAGCCGCGCGACCGCCTCCGGACCGACCAGTGGCTGGTCCACCAGGGCGACCACCGCCGCGGCGCAGCCGTCCGGGACCGCGCGCAGGCCGGCGGCCAGCGAGGATCCCATGCCGCTCGCCCAGTCCGGGTTGAACACGGAGATCACGCCGGGGGGCAGGCTGACCGGCGCGGCGCCGGTCACCACGACCAGCGGCGCCGCGCCGCCCGACTGGAGCAGCCAGATACCGCGGTCCACCAGCCGGACCCCGTCCACCTCGACCAGCGCCTTCGGGCGGCCGAGCCGGGACCCCGACCCTGCGGCCAGCAACACCCCGGCCACCAGGCCATCCTGCGGAGGATCAGCCGGGGACAAGCTGGCCAGGGAGGAGCCAGGCCACGACGCCGCCGGAAACAGGCCGGCTGAGGACGGCCCGGCCGGGGAGGCGCCGGCGGCCCGCTCAGTGATGGATCCGCCCGGAGGTCGAGGTGAGCGGCTGGCCAGAGCCACCCCATCGGAGCTGGATCAGCTCCGCGGCGACGGACACCGCCGTCTCCTCGGGCGTCCGGGCCCCGAGATCCAGGCCGATCGGGGAGCGCAGCCGGGCCAGTTCCTCCTCGCCCAGGCCGGCCTCGCGGAGCCGGGCGAGCCGGTCCTCGTGCGTCCGGCGGCTGCCCATGGCGCCGATGTACGCGGCCGGGGTGCGCAGCGCCACCTCCAGCACCGGCACGTCGAACTTGGGATCGTGGGTCAGCACGCAGATCACCGTGCGCGAGTCCACGGGGGTCCGGGCCAGGAAGCGGTGCGGCCACTCGACCACCACCTCGTCGGCCTCGGGGAACCGGGCCGGGGTGGCGAAGATGCCCCGCGCGTCGCACACGGTCACCTGGTAGCCGAGGAACTTCCCGGCCCGGGCCACGGCCGCGGCGAAGTCGATCGCGCCGAACACCAGCATCCGCGGCGGCGGCGCGAACGAGTGGACGAACACGGCCAGGTCGTCACCGAGCCGCTCGCCGTCCGCGCCATAACGGCGGACGCCGGTCAGGCCCTGGGCCAGCATCCCCCGCGCGTCGTCGTCCACGGCCGCGTCGAGCCGGTCACCGTTGCCCAGGGTCCCGCTGACCTTGTCGTCGGCCCAGATCACCCGGCGCGCGCCGACGCGGCCGGGACCCTCGATCACGCTGGCCACCGCGACGGGCTCCCCGGCGGCGATGGCCGCCGACACGTCCCCGAGGTCCGGGTAGAGGTCGCGGCTGACCGGCTCCACCAGCAGATGCAGGATGCCGCCGCAGGTCAGCCCGACTGAGAACGCGTCGTCGTCGCTAACCCCGTAGGTGGCCAGCACCGGCTCCCCGGTCTGGCAAACCTCCTGGGCCAGCTCGTAGACGGCGCCTTCCACGCAGCCGCCCGACACGCTGCCCGTGACCTCGCCGTCCGCGGACACGGCCATCGCGGCGCCGGGCTCCCGGGGCGCGCTGCGGAACGTACGCACCACCGTGGCCAGGCCGAACACTTCGCCCGTATCCCACCACTTCGTGATCGGGTCCAGGATGTCTCGCAACCGGCTTCACCTCGGTACGTTTGGTCACTACGGCCTCGGGCACTGCCGTCAGGTCAGGCGGCGGGCACGCGGACCGCCACGCCGGCACCGCCGGGGCATGACCTCAGGGTACGTTCACGCCAGCGGCCCGCGCCATGCCCGGGATCCTGGCGCGTCCTGGCGACGGCGATGCCGGCGGCCTCCCGGACCTGGGCGCTTCCCGGCGGGAACCAGGGCGGCGGCCCACCCGGGGGCCGCCAACCGGGGCCCGACCCGGCGAAACCGGCCCGGCGAGCACCGCCTGCCCTCCCTGGGCACGACCGGCCGGTCACCACCCCCGGGCCCACGAAAACTCAGGCGACCTGACCGGCCCAGACCATCCCCGGCGGGACCCCGGCCTAGCAAGTTAGGTTAGCCTAAGCTATCGTCGGTTCCCGGTTCAGCGGCGATCCCCGCTCCCCACGGCAGGGCCGCCGGCGGCGACAAGGAAAGGCGACTGGTAGATGGCAAGGCGATGGGGGCGCGCTCCCCGGATGACTCTGGCCGTGGCGGGCCTGGTGGCCGCCACGATGACGGGCTGCTCAGCATTGTCGGGCTCGGCGTCCACTGACAGCGGCAGCTCCATCACGCTGTACAGCGGCCAGCACCTGCAGACCACCCAGAAACTGGTCGCCGCGTTCCAGAAGCAGACCGGGATCAAGGTCAGCGTGCGCAGCAACGACGAGGCCACGCTGGCCGACCAGATCGTGACCGAGGGTGCGCGCTCCCCGGCCGACGTGTTCTACACCGAGAACACCCCGCCGCTGGAGCTCCTTCAGGGCAAGGGCATGCTGTCCACGGTGCGCAGCAGCACGCTGGCGGCCACCCCGTCCCGGTACAACTCCCCGCAGGGCGACTGGGTGGGCGTGTCCGCCCGGGTCAGCGTGCTGATCTACAACCCCCGCCTGATCAGCAAAAGCCAGCTGCCCACCTCGGTCATGCAGCTCGCCGACCCGAGGTACAAGGGCAGGATCGCCCTGGCCGCCGGGGAAACCGACTTCCAGCCGATCGTCACCTCGGTCCTGCACGCGCACGGCACCGCCGCCACCGAGAAATGGCTCAACGCCGTGAAGGCGAACGCGGCCGGGCATCTCTACCCGGACAATGAGACCGTGACCAGCGACGTCAACCGCGGGACTGCCGCGGTGGGCATCATCAACCAGTACTACTGGTACCGGCTGCGGGCCGAGATCGGCTCCGGGGCCACGCACTCTAAGGTCGCGTTCTTCGCCCCGCGCGACCCCGGCTACGTGCTGAACGTCTCGGGCGCCGCGGTGCTGAAGTCCAGCACCCACCAGGCCGCCGCGCAGCGGTTCCTGGCCTTCCTGGTCAGCAAGCCCGCGCAGGAGATCATCGGCGGGCATTCACTCAGCTACGAGTACCCGATAGCCTCGGGCGTGACCACCGCGGCCCCGGAAACCCCGTTCAGCCAGCTTCAGCCGAACCCGATCACGCTCGGCGAGCTCGGCACCGGATCGGCGGCGATCGCCCTGCTCCGCCGGGCGGGCCTGCTGTGAGGACCGGACGGCGCTGCCCGGCTGAGATCCCGGGACGGCCCCGGCCTGGAGGATATCGATGACATCGTCCCCCGTTCTGGACCGCCATGGCCCGGGACCGGGGCAACCCGGCGCGGACGGGCCGGTTGTCGTTGCGGCAAAGAAGGCGCGCCGGGGGCGGCGCCCGCGGGCGCTGATCGCCTCAGCCACGCTGATCGCGGCGGTCCTGGCTCTGCCCCTCGTCTTCCTGCTGGTCGAGGCGAGCGGCAGCGGAGCGGCGGCGGACGCGCGGCTGATCTTCCGCCCGCTCACCGCGGAGCTGCTGTGGAACACGGTCCGGCTCACCGTGGCGGTCACCGTCCTGTGCGCGGTGATCGGCACCGCGGCCGCGTGGTGTGTCGAGCGCACCAACGTTCCGGGCCGGAAGATCTGGGCCGTGCTGGTCGTCGTGCCGCTGGCCATCCCGGACTTCGTGGTCAGCTTCGGCTGGGCGTCGCTGTGGACCTGGATCCACGGCTTCCGCGGCGCGGTCATCGTCATGACCCTGGCCGTGTACCCGCTGGTCTACCTGCCGGTCGCGGCCAGCCTGCGCGGCGCGGACCCCGGGCAGGAGGAGGTCGCCCGCAGCCTGGGTTCCGGGCGGCTGCGCACGTTCGTCCGCATCACCCTCGGCCAGGCCCGGGGAGCCATCCTGGGCGGCTGCCTGCTGGTGGCGATGGTGATGCTGGCCGAGTACGGGGCCTTCGAGATCGTCGGCTACCAGACCTTCACCACCGCGATCTTCACTGAGATCAACGTGGCCTTCAGCCTGCCCGCGGCCAGCGCCCTGGCCCTGGTCCTGGTGCTGCTCAGCCTGATCGTGCTCGGGGCGGAGGGGAAACTCCGCGGCCGCGGCCGGGTCAGCCGGTCCGGCGCGCTGGCCCAGCGGGTGTCCACGCCCTACCGGCTGGGCCGGGCCCGGATCCCGGCGCTGGCCGGCCTGATCGCGCTGACCGGGCTGGCCCTCGGCGTCCCGGTCGGCTCCGCCATCTACTGGATGGCCACGCGCGGGCAGGACTCGCTGACCGGGGTGTCGATGCCGATGGCGGCGCTGACCACCGCGCTGTACGGGCTGCTGTCCGCGAGCCTGGCCACGCTGATGGCGCTGCCGGTGGCGCTGCTCGCGGTACGGCACCCTGGCGGGACCCGCCGCTTCCTGGAGCGCAGCACGTACCTGGTGCTGGCCGTGCCCGGCGTGGTCATCGCGCTGGCCCTGTCCTACTTCACCGAGCACTACCTGGGCGGGTTCGGCTACCAGACCGCGCCGCTGCTCATCCTGGCCTACGCGATCATGTTCTTCCCGCTCGCCCTGGTCGGCGTCAAGGCGTCGCTGGCCCGCGCCCCGGTCTCCCTGGACGAGGTGGCCCGGTCGCTCGGCCAGCCCCGGCTCACCGTGCTCTTCCGGGTCACGCTGCGGCTGACCGGGCCGGGCCTGGTCGCCGCGTTCTGCCTGGTCTTCCTGTCGGTTATCACCGAGCTCACCGCGACCCTTATCCTGATCCCGACCGGCGTGCAGACCCTGGCCTCGCAGTTCTGGGTGTACGAGACGAACCTGTCCTACGGGCAGGCCGCCCCGTTCGCCCTGGTGATGATCGCCGTGGCGGCCATCCCGAGCTGGGTGCTCGGCCGGTTCTTCGATCGCAGAGCCGCGGACCCGAGGATGATGACATGACCCAGCTGGCGGTCGCCGGGCTGGACAAGAGGTTCGGTGCTCACCAGGTGCTGACCGGCCTCAACCTGGACGTGCCCGCGGGCTCGCTGACCGCGATCCTGGGCCCGTCCGGCAGCGGCAAGACCACCCTGCTGCGGGTGCTGGCCGGGTTCGAGCATGCGGACTCGGGCACGGTGCGCATCGGCTCCGCGGTGGCCGACGGGCCGGGCGTGTTCCTCCCCCCCGAACGGCGGCGGATCGGTTACGTGCCGCAGGAAGGCAGCTTGTTCCCGCACCTCACCGTGGCCGCGAACGTCGCGTTCGGGCTGAGCCGCCGCAAATGGGGCCGGGAGCGGCGCGGCAAGCGCGGCGCGGAACTGCTGGAGGCGGTCGGGCTGGGCGGCCTGGACCGGCGGTACCCGCACCAGCTTTCCGGCGGGCAGCAGCAGCGGGTCGCGCTGGCCCGGGCGCTCGCCATCGAGCCCGAGGTCGTCCTGCTGGACGAGCCGTTCGCGTCCCTGGACGCGCACCTGCGGGCCAGCGTGCGGGCCGACGTGCAGCAGCTGCTGAAAGAGTCGGGCACCACCACCGTCCTCGTCACCCACGACCAGGACGAGGCGCTGTCCACCGCGGACCGGGTCGCGGTGCTGCGCGACGGCGGCATCGCCCAGTGCGACGCGCCGCAGGAGCTGTACTCCCGCCCGGTGGACGCGGACATGGCCAGCTTCATCGGGGAGGCCAACCTCATCCCGGGTATCCTCAACGGCTCGTCCGTGCAGACTCTCCTCGGCGTGCACCCGGTGACGGGGCCGGACGCGGCCGGGGACAGGACGGGCGCGGGGACGGCCCGGAACGGCAGTGACAGGCCGGGGCACCGGCCGGCCATGGTGCTGATCCGGCCGGAGCAGATGGAGCTGATTCCGGGCACCCCCGGGATGGCCGGCGCGGCCGGCGCGCCCGGCGCCCCTGAGCCGGGCCTGGCCGGGGGCGACGCCACCGGCGGCCTGACCGGCCGGATCACCGGCTACGGCTATCACGGGCACGACGCGGTGGTGACGGTGCAGCCGGAGCAGGACCCGCAGGCCCCGCCGCTGACCGTGCGGACGCTGGGCGGCCAGGCCCTGTCCCCGGGCTCAAAGGTCACCCTCCGGGCCCGCGGCCCGGTGATCGCCTGGCCGCAGCGCCGCGACTGACTGGCGCCTACTCGACGATCTTGGAGATCGGGATTTCCAGGATGTCCCGGGCCCCGGCCGCCTTCAGCGCCGGGATCAGCGTGTTCACCCCGCGCTTGGGCACCACCGTCTCCACGGCGTTCATCCCGCCGCGGGCCAGCGTGGTGATGGTCGGGGAGGACAGCGCGGGCAGCATCGCCGTGACCGCCTCCAGCTCGGCCGCGCCCACGTTGAGCTTGAGCAGGACGTGCCCGCGGGCCTGGATGGCGCCGCGGAGCAGCAGCGCGATGTCATCCATCGCGGCCCGCTTCTCCGGGTCCGCGTACGCGTCGGTGTTCGCGATGAGCTCGGTGTAGCTGGTCAGCAGCGTGTCGAGGATCCGCAGGCCGTTGCGGCGCAACGACGAGCCGGTCTCGGTCAGGTCGACGATCGCGTCCACGATGTCCGGCACCTTGGCCTCGGTGGCCCCGTGGGACGGGATGACCATGGCCTTGACCCCGTTGGCCTCCAGGTACCGGGCGGTCGTCGCGGGCAGCTCGGTCGAGATCCGGACCCCTTCAGGCAGGTCGGTCACGGACTGCCACGGCGAATTCTGCGGGACGGCCAGGACCACCCGGATCGGCTGCGACGTGGCCTTGGAGTAGTGCAGCTCGCCCAGGGACGCGACCTCCGCGCCGGTCTCCGTGATCCAGTCCCGGCCGGTGATGCCGAGGTCGAACAGGCCGCGCTCGATGTAGGACGGGATCTCCTGCGGGCGCAGGAAGCGCACCTTGTCGATCCGCGGGTCATCGATGGACGCGTGGTAGTCCCGGTCAGAGGACCGGCGGACGGTCAGGTCCGCGGCGTCGAACAGGTCGAGGGTGGCACGCTCCAGCGAGCCTTTGGGCAGGACCAGGGAAAGCACAGTGAGAACCTTTCTTCCGCAACGAAAACCGGCCGGGCTGCTCATGCCGCCCGGTCAATGTCGCTGCTGGTTCCCGCCGCAGGCCGGTCCCCCGCGCAGGGAGCGCAGGACGAGCGCGGTCTCGAGCGCGGCCACGACCGCCTCCCATCCCTTGTCCTCGCGGCTGCCATCCTGCCCGCTGCGATCGCGGGCCTGCTCCAGGGTGTCACAGGTCAGCACCCCGTTGCCAACTGGCTTGCCCGCGTCCAGCGCGACCCGGGCGATCCCGTAGGTGACCGCGTCGCAGACGTACTCGAAGTGCGGCGTGCCACCCCGGATCACCGCGCCCAGGCACGCTACCGCGTCATGGTGGCGGGCCAGCTCGGCGGCGACCACGGGCAGCTCGAGCGCGCCGGGCACCCGGATCACCAGCGGGTCGTCAATGCCGCAGCCCTTGGCGGCGGCCAGGGCGCGGTCGGTCAGCGCGTCGGTGATCTCGGCGTGCCAGCGGGTCACCGCGATGGCCAGGGTCAGCCCGGCGGCCTCGACGGTCTCGGCGGCCGGCCGCCCGGCGCTGCTCACCGGGTCTCCTGTGAGGCTCGCGCCGTCCGGCAGAACCCCCACCGGACGGCGCTCACCGTGTCTCCCCCGAGGCTCGCGCCGTCCGGCAGAAACCCGCACACCGGCCGCTCGCCCGGGCCTCACGGCCCAGGCTCGCTAGCCGGTACCGGACGGCGCTCACCGGGTCCCGGCCAGGGCCGTGCCGCAGTCGTTCCCGCTGATCGGGCTCTCCCCGGCTGGGCTGCCGTGGGCTGGGCGGCCATTCGGGGCGGTGGGCAGGCCGTCGATCAGGTGGCCGAGCCGGTCCCGCTTGACGGTCAGGTAGCGGAGGTTTTCCGGGGTGGGCGTGACCGGAAGCGCGATCCGGCCCGTCACCTCGATACCGAACCCGGACAGCCCGCTGACCTTGGCCGGGTTGTTGGTCAGCAGGCGCACCGAGCGCACGCCCAGGTCGGCGAGGATCTGGGCGCCGGCGGAGTACTCCCGCGCGTCGGCGGGCAGGCCGAGTTCCAGGTTGGCGTCCACGGTGTCGGCGCCCGCGTCCTGGAGCTGGTAGGCCCGGAGCTTGCTCAGCAGGCCGATGCCCCGGCCCTCGTGGCCGCGCAGGTACAGCACGATGCCGCGGCCCTCGGCGGCGATCGCGGCCATCGACGCCTCCAGCTGGTCCCCGCAGTCACACCGGCGGGAGCCGAACACGTCCCCGGTCAGGCACTCCGAGTGCGCGCGGACCAGGACGTCCCGGCCGTCGCCCAGCTCGCCGAGGACCAGGACCGGATGCTCGGTGTGGTCCACCAGGTTCTGGTACCCGAGAGCGCGCCATTCGCCGTAGGCGTTCGGAAGCCGGGTCTCCACCACCCGGCGCACTATCCGCTCGCTGTGCCGCCGGTAGTCGATGAGCTGGGCGATCGAGATCAGCGAGAGCCCATGCTCGTCGGCGAACTCCCGCAGCTGGGGGAGCCGGGCCATGGTGCCGTCGTCGTTGACCACCTCGGCCAGCACCCCGGCCGGGTCCAGCCCGGCCAGCCGGGCCAGGTCCACCGCGGCCTCGGTGTGCCCGGGCCGGCGCAGGACGCCGCCCTCGGCGTAGCGGAGCGGGAAGATGTGCCCGGGCCGGACGATCTCGTACGGCTCGGTGGCCGAATCGACCAGGGTGCGCACGGTCCGCGCCCGGTCCTCGGCGGAGATCCCGGTGGTCACCCCGTCGCGGGCGTCCACGCTGATGGTGAACGCGGTCCGCATCCGCTCCGAGTTGTGCGGGGTCATCAGCGGCAGCTGGAGCCGGTCCAGGTGCGACCCGGGGAGGGGAACGCAGATCACGCCGCTGGTGTGCCGGATCATGAACGCCATCAGGTCGGCCGTGATCTTGCTGGCCGCGACGATCATGTCGCCCTCGTTCTCCCGGTCGGCGTCGTCCACGACCACCACCGGGCGGCCGTCCGCGATGTCCTGGACCGCCTGCGCGACCTCGTCGAGCATGGTCTCTTCGCTGCTCATGAGCGGGCTCCCGGCTCCTTGTTCCTGACTTGGCTGGCTGGGCCGGCGGGCGCCGGCGGGGACGTGGCGGGCGTCCCGGGCGGGCCGCTGGCCAGCAGGCTCTCCACGTACTTGGCGATCACATCGACCTCGAGGTTCACCTGGCTGCCGGGCTGGAGCCGGCCGAGCGTGGTCATCTCCAGCGTGGTGGGGATGAGGCTGACCTCGAACCAGGGCCCCGGCGACTGCGCGCCCGTGCTGCCGGTGGCGCCCGGACTGGAGGCACCGCCGAGGGCCGAGACCGTCAGGCTGACCCCGTCCACGGTGACCGAGCCCTTCAGCACGATGTACCGGGCCAGGTCCGGCGGGGTGGCGATGCGCACCACGTCCCAGTGCTCACCGGGGGTGCGGGACAGAATCCCCGCGGTGCCGTCGGCGTGGCCCTGGACCAGGTGCCCGCCGAGCCGGCCGCCGAGTTCGACGGGGCGCTCCAGGTTGACCGGGGACCCGGGGCTGAGCCCGCCGAGCCCGGTCCGCTGCAGTGTCTCGGCCATGACGTCGGCGGTGAAGGTCTTGTCCGAGGAGTCGGTCACGGTCAGGCAGACGCCGTTCACGGCGATGGAGTCACCGTGCGAGGCCTCGGCGGTGACCCGTGGGCCGCGTACTGTCAGCCGGGCCGCGTCGGGCAGTCGCTCGACCGCGACGATCTCGCCGAGTTCTTCCACTATGCCGGTGAACATCCGCGGTTCCTCTCCTCGGAGCCGTTAGGCCACTCGGGCTCCGGGGGTGCGCGGACGCGCAAGCGCGTGCAGGCAGCTACCGCTGCCGCCGCGCGCGTGCTGCCTCCCATCCGGACTTTAACCGTCGGTCCCGGAATTTCACCGGATCAGCCGGCCGCTGGCGCTGGGCGCCTTGGCCGGGTCGCGGACTGTCACCGCCGGCTCGGAATTTCACCGACCCCGGAGCACGCTTTACTGCACCAACTAGTGTGCCACGGGAGGTATTCCTGGCCGCAACCCACCCGTCCCGTGACCCTCCGCACATTTGCCGGCGGCCCGCGGGCGGCTCGCGGTCATGATCAGGCCGCCTCCCGGTTTCCGCAGGTCGTTACCGGCCCGGCGGGCTCTCGGTAACCTCGGCCAGGCGATGGGCCAGGAAGTCACGTTCGGGATGGTTAGCGGTGAGTTCGAGGGCACAGCGGTAGGCCTGTGCCGCCTCCTGGGTCCGGCCGAGCCGGCGCAGCAGGTCCGCCTGGGCGGCGGGCAGGTACCGGTAGCCGGCCAGGCGGCCGTCGCGTTCCAGCTCCGCCATCGCGGCGAGGCCGGCCTCGGGTCCGTCGGCCATGGCCAGTGCGACGGCCCGGTTGAGCGCGACCACGGGCGAGGTCCAGGCCCGCCCGAGCAGATCGTAGAGTCCCAGGATCTGCCGCCAGTCGGTGTCGTGATACGTCGGGGCCTGCGCGTGCACGGCCGCGATCGCGCCCTGGAGCGCGAACCGGCCTGGGCGGCCGCCCCGCAACGCCGCGCGCACCAGTGCGGTGCCCTCGTCGATGGCGGGCCGGTCCCACTGCGAGCGGTCCTGTTCTTCCAGGAGCAGCAGCCGGCCGTCCGGTGCGCACCGGGTCGCCCGCCGGGCGTCGGTCAGCAGGAGCAGCGCCAGCAGGCCGCGGACCTCGGATTCGTCCGGCATCAGCAGGCGGAGCATCCGGGCCAGGCCGATCGCGCGGTCCACCAGGTCGTCACGGACCAGGTGGCCTCCGCCCGGCGCGGTGTGGCCGGTGGTGTACAGCAGGTGCACCACGGTCAGCACGGCGTCCAGCCGGTCCGGCAGTTCCGGCGCGGCCGGCACCCGGTACGCGATGCGGGCGCCGGAGATCTTCTTCTTGGCCCGGGTCACCCGGGCCGCCATGGTCGGCTCGGAGACCAGGAAGGCCTGCGCGATCTCGGCCGTGGACAGCCCGCACACCAGCCGGAGCGTGAGTGCGACCTGCGCTTCCCGGGCCAGCGCCGGGTGGCAGCAGGTGAAGATCAGCCGCAGCCGGTCGTCGGGGATCATGACGCCGCCCTCCCCCGCCCCCGCCGGGTCAGCCGGCTGGTGCGGCGCTGCCTCGTCCGGCTCCACCAGGAGCGGCAACTTCCGGCGCAGGGTGGTGTCACGGCGGAGCACGTCGATGGCGCGGTGCCGCGCCGCCGTGGTCAGCCAGGCACCGGGATTACGCGGCACCCCCTGCCGCGACCAGGCCTCCATCGCCGATACGTAGGCGTCCTGCACGCACTCCTCAGCCAGGTCCAGGTCCCCGGCGACGCGCGCCGTTGCGGCGAGCACGAAGGCCCACTCACGACGGTGCGCGTCCGCCACGGCGTCAGCCGCCGTGGAGCAGTCCTTCCCGGCCCCCGATCCGGTGCTGGGCCCGGGCTCGGCGGGAAGGCCGCTCGTGGAAGACCTGGTCACATGCCGTCGAAGACCATGATCGGCCGGACCTCCACGCCGCCGAAGCGCGCCGGGCAGAGCTTGGCAATCTCGAGCGCGTGGTCCAGGTCGCGGGCCTCGACCAGGTAGTAGCCGCCCAGGGCCTCCTTGGTCTCGGCGAACGGGCCATCGGTGACCACGTCGTCGCGGATGGACGTGGCGGTGCTGGTGGGCTGCAGGGCCCGCCCCGAGACGATCGACCCGCCGGTCTCCTCCACCTGCTTGGCGAAACGGTTGTGGGCATCCATCACCTGCTGCAGCACATCGGGCGTGGCGGTGGCGTAACTGCTCTCGTCCTCGTTGATGAGGATCAGGTACTCAGCCATGACTGCATCTCCTTCAGCTCCTCGATTCGTCCGTCACCAGTCCGACGAACGCCCCCCGCGATATCGACAGCCTGCGCGCGAGTTCTTCTGTTGATTATGGGTGACCGCCGGTCAACGGTCAGCGGTCACGGCCCGGCCCGCCTGAAGCACCCCGGATTGGGCCCCTGAGGGTGGCACCCGGCCGGCGGTCAGCTGGGCCAGGGAGCGCGGGCGGTGGCCTGCTCGGCCTGGGCCCGGAGGGCCTGGACCGCGGCGGCCGGGTCGTCGGCGCCGTAAACCGCGGAGCCGGCCACGAAGACGTCCGCGCCCGCCTCCGCGCAGCGCTCGATGGTCTTCTCGCTCACCCCGCCATCCACCTGGAGCCAGACCTCACCGCCGTGCCGGGTCACCAGATCGCGGGCCCGGCGCAGCTTGGGCAGGACCAGATCCAGGAACGGCTGTCCGCCGAACCCCGGCTCCACGGTCATCAGCAGCATCAGGTCGATTTCGGGCAGCAGGTCGGCGTACGGCTCGACCGGGGTGGACGGGTTGAGCGCGAGGCCGGCCCGGGACCCGGCGGACCTGATCATCCGGAGGGTCCGGACCGGCGAGGAGGCCGCCTCGGCATGGATCGTGACGTTCCGCGCACCCGCCTCGGCGTAGGCCGGCGCCCAGCGGCCGGGTTCCTCGATCATCAGGTGGCAATCGATGGGCAGGCCTGCGTGCTTGAGCAGGGCCTCAACCACTGGCAGGCCGAGCGTGAGGTTGGGCACGAAGTGGTTGTCCATGACGTCCACGTGCAGCCAGTCGGCCGCACCGGTGACCGCGGCCGCTTCATCCGCGAGCCGGGCGAAGTCGGCGGACAGGATGCTGGGTGCCATCTGGACGGCCATGGGGCTGAGTGTAGGACGCGGCGGCGCATCCCCGCGGGGGACCTACTGCGTGAACCGGGGCTTCCCCGTCCGGGGCCGGCGATCCGGGCCCGGAGGGGAGCCGGGCGCAGGTAAGGTGCGCCAGGGACAGCACCCCGGCAAATGTCGCAGCGTCCGGATATCGTTCGAAACTGACTTCGATACCCTGGTCCGGACAGGAGGCACCTTTCGTGAATCCTCAGCCAGCGAGTACGGACTCCGCCGCGCGCCCGGGGCCGGGATCCGAGGCCGCGGCCGCCCTGCTCGACCGCGTGCGCAAGCTGCTCACCAAGGCTGAAGCCGACGGCGTGACCCCGGCCGAGGCGGAGGCGCTGACGGCCAAGGCGGCCGAGCTGATGGCCAAGTACGGCATCGACCGGGCCCTGCTCGCCGCCCGCCGCCCGGAGACCGATCACCCTGCCGACCGGAAGATTGACATCGGCAACCCGTGGGCCCGGGTGCAGGCGCACCTGCTCTGCGGCCTGGCCTCGGCGCTGCGGTGCCAGTGCGTGCTGCTCCCCCGGCAGAATCCGGGGACCCGCATCCACATCTTCGGGTTCGCCTCGGACATCGAGCGCACCGACGTGCTGTACACGTCGCTGCTGCTGCAGATGTGGCAGAGCCTGGGCACCGCCCAGGTCCCCGGCTGGAGCCGCAGCCCGCGGGCGTGGCGTCGAAGCTGGCTGCTCGGCTTCATCTCGGCCGTGGTCTCCCGGGTCCACGCCGCCGAGCAGGCGGCCACCGCTCAGGCCACCTCCCCCGCAGCCGCGGAAGGCGAGCGGATGACGCTGGTCCTCGCCGACCGGCGGCAAGTCATCATGCACAACATCGAGCACGCCTACCCGGTCACCCGCACCACGCAGATGACCTACTCCGGGAGCGGCTACGGGGCGGGCTACACCGAGGGGCAGCGGGCCGACATCGGCTCGGCCCGGCTGCGCAAGAGAAGCGGGCGCTCGCTCACCAGCGCCAGCTGATCCAGGGCCAGTGCGTTGGCCCCATGCGTTCGCCGGGTTTGATCATGCAGCGGCTGGCCGCGTGACCAGCGCGGCGGACCGGTGCGGTCACCGGGCTAGCGGGTCCCCGGTCCGTGGTCCTCACGGCGGCGCAGCAGGGCCAGGAAGATCGCATCGGTGCCGTGCCGGTGCGGCCAGAACTGGGCGTACCGGCCATCAGGCTCCGGGCAGCGCAGGTCCGGGACCTCGGCCAGGACGGCGGGCGCGTCGAGCACCTCGATATCGTCCCGGTCGCGGAGCACGTCGGCCAGCACGTCCCGGGTCTCGCCGCGGTGCGGCGAGCAGGTGACGTAGCCGACCACGCCGCCGGGCCGGGCCGCGGCGAGCGCGCTGCGGAGCAGGCTGCGCTGCAGCCCGCCCAGGCCCAGCACGTCCTGGGCCGACCGGCGCCAGCGCGCCTCCGGGCGGCGGCGCAGAGCCCCGATTCCGGAGCACGGGACATCGGCCACTACCCGGTCGAAGGCCCCGGCCCGCCAGGCGGGTGCGGTCGCGTCGGCGGCCGCGGCGGCCGCCGCGCCGGTGACCGACACCGCGTCGCGGACCAGCCGGGCCCGGTGCGGGCGGGCATCGGTGGCCAGCAGGTGCGCCCCGCGCTGCGCGGCCAGGCCGGCCAGCAGCCGGGCTTTGCCGCCCGGGCCGGCGCATATGTCCAGCCACCGGCGGTCGGGGCCACTCAGCTGCGCGCGGGCGACCGCGATGGCGGCCAGCTGGCTCGCCTCGTCCTGGACGGCCGCGCGCCGGGCGCTGACCGCCTCGATCGCGGCCGGGTCGCCGCCCGCCAGGTACGCGCCGTAGGGCGACCAGGCGGCGGGCTCGGAGCCGGCCGTGAGGAGCTCGGCCGGGTCAGCCAGGCCGGGCACCACGCACAGGGTGACCAGGGGACGGGTCCCGTCCGCTGCCAGGGCGGCCTCGGTCCCGGCCAGGTCACCCGCGGTGTCCTCGCCCAGCGCATCTGCCACCACCTGCACCATCCACCGGGGATGGCTGTACCGGACGGCCAGATGACCGAGCGGATCGGTCTCGCGGCGCGGGGCCGCGACGCCCATCCAGGTCTCCAGGTCCCGGGTGGCGACCTTGCGGAGCACCGCGTTGACGAAACCGGCTGAGCGCTGGCCGGCCAGGTCACGGGCGAGGTCCACGGATGTCGCGACGGCCGCGTGCGGCTGTACCCGGGTGGCCAGCAGCTGGTGCGTGCCGAGCCGGAGCACCTCGCGCAGCGGGGGGTCAACCCGGTCGAGCTTCCGGTCACTGCACAGGCCGAGGATCGCGTCGTAGCTGCCCCGGCCGCGCAGCGTCCCGTAGGTCAGCTCGGTGGCCAGCGCCGCGTCGCGGCCCGCCAGCCCGCGTTCGGCGAGCATCGACGGCAGCAGCAGATTGGCGTAGGCATCCCGCTGCTCGACGGCGATGAGCACGTCGTAGGCGACCCGGCGGACCGGATCGGCGCGGCGTCCGCGGCCGCGCGGGCCGCCGCCTGTAGCACCGCCGCGCGGGCCGCCACCCGAAGCGCCGCCGCCCGCGCCGCCACCGCGGGAAGGGTTCCCGCCGGGAGTGCCCCCGCGGGAAGCGCCGCCCTGGGCAGCGCCGCCGCCTGGTGGGGTGGTCCGCGGCCTGCGGATGGGTGCGGTCATGTCAGCCCAGCACCGCCGGGTCCTGGCGGAGCCCGCGGGCCCAATCGACGGCCCGCATCCGCCGTTTGCCCGGCGGCTGGACGTCACCCAGCCCGACCGGCGTGGTCCCGGTGCCGGCGAGGACCCCGGAGCGCAGGACCCGGACCTCGCCGGGGGGAGGGAACCGGCGGACGCCACGCCGTCCGGAGCCGGATCGACCGGCCACAGCTTCAGCCGGGCGTCCCCCAGCATGGTCCAGGCCCCGGGACCCGGGGTAGAGGCGCGGATCTGCCGGTCCACGGCGGCGGCCGGCTGGTCCCACCGCACCCGGGCGTCCTCGGCGGTGATCTTGGGGGCGAGGGTGACCCCCTCGGCGGGCTGGGGACGGGCCTCGAGCTGCCCGGACTCGATCCCGTCGAGGGTAGCCACGAGCAGCTCCGCGCCGGAGACCGCCAGCCTCCCGAGCAGGTCCCCCGCGGTGTCATGGGGGCGGATCGGCTCGGTGACGACGCCGAAGACCGGGCCCGCGTCGAGCTCCTTGACCAGCCGGAACGTCGTCGCGCCGGTGATGTCGTCCCCGTGCAGGATCGCGTGCTGCACCGGCGCCGCGCCCCGCCACGCGGGAAGCAGCGAGAAATGCAGGTTCACCCAGCCCTGGGCGGGGATGTCCAGCACGGACTGCGGGATGAGCGCACCGTAGGCGGTGATCGGGACAACGTCCGGGGCGATCTGGCGCAGCCGGTCGACGAATTCCGCGTCCCGGGGCCGGGCAGGCCTGAGCACTTCGATGCCGGCCTCGGCGGCGCGCCGCGCGACCGGGCTCGGCTCCAGGTGCAGCCCCCGCCCGGCGGGCGCGTCAGGGCGGGTCACCACCGCGGCCACCTCGTGCCCGGACTTCAGCAGCGCATCGAGCGCGGGCACGGCGGCCTGCGGGGTACCGGCGAACACCAGCCGCATGGGCAACCTAGCGGGCCTGTCCGCCGGTCGCGTGCGGCGAGGCCCGGATCTCCGGCACCGGCTCGCCCCACCACTCCGCCTCGCGGATGGCCCGGTTGGCCAGCTTGCGCTGCTGCGGGTCGAGCCGGTCGATGAACAGCACGCCGTCGAGATGGTCGGTCTCATGCTGCACGCAGCGGGCCAGCTGGCCGGTGCCCTCGATAGTGACCGGCTCGCCGTACATGTTGAAGCCCTTCGCGACCGCGCCGAACGCGCGCTCGGTCGGGAAGGCGAGACCGGGGAATGACAGGCAGCCCTCGTCGTCGGTCTCCGTGTCGGCCGTCAGGTCGAGCGAGGGGTTGATCAGGTGCCCGAGCTCGTCGTCCACGAAGTAGGTGAAGACCCGCAGGCCCACCCCGATCTGCGGCGCGGCCAGCCCGAGCCCCGGTGCCTCCAGCATCGTGTCGGTGAGGTCACTGACCAGCTTGCGCAGCTCGGCGTCGAAGTCGCGGACCGGCTCGGCCGGGGTGCGCAGTACCGGGTCGCCGAAGATGCGGATCGGCTTGACGCTGATGACGCACCATCCTTCCGTCTGGGCGCTCACCGGGACCGGCCACCGGGAGCGTGAACCACCCAAGTCTATGAACTGCCGGGGCCCTAACTGGCCGAGACCGAGCGGGCCTTGAACGCGGCCTTCCGCGCGGCCCGCGCCACCCCGGGATCGGGGTGATGATCGCTCAGCGCGGTCAGCAGGTCCGTCACTCCCGGATGGCGGACCCGCCACAGGCCCGCCACCAGCTCCGCCTGCGCGTCCGGGGGCACGTCGGGCAGCAGCTCGGCCACGACGTCCTTCGGGTCCGCCTCCTCGAGCAGCCCGGCGCCCAGGTCGACCAGCAGCCAGGCCCGGCCTTCCCGGTCCAGCTCGGCATCCTCGCCATGCTCGTGCAGCCAGACCGCCGCGTGGGCCCGCAGCACCGGATCGGCCAGGGCTTCCCGGACCGCGCCCACCGCGTCCGCGCCGATCCGGTCGAGCACCGCGAATCCCGCGCCGCGCAGTCCGGGTGAGCCATGGCTGGCCGCGTTGATCAGCTCCACCGCGGCCTGGCGGGGGGTCCGTCCCGCGAGCCAGCTGGCGATCTCTGCTTCGCCGTCCTCCACGTCGCAGTTGGCCAGCGTGCCGAGCAGCGCAGTGGCGTCACCGCGCGCACGGCCGCCGGTGACCGGCACGTGCCACCCTTGCGCGCGCAGCCGCCGGTGCACACCCCACACGCCCAGCGGCGCCAGGGTGACGGTCAGGGCGCCACCGTCCTCGTCCACGCCGGGCTCGTCCGCGCCCAGCTCGACCACGCCGAGGTCGGCGAGCATCTCCAGGGCAACGGACAGCGCCGCCCCCTCGTCCTGAAGCCGCCCGGGATCCGCGGCCTGCTCACCCGCGGGTCCTGCCCCGCTGCCGCTCGCGCCCCGGCGGCGGGTATCCGCCGCGGCCAGGTACGCGTCGAACAGTGCGTCCATCCGGACGGGGCCGCCCACGGTGTAGAGGGCGGTCGCCATCCCGTCCAGGTCCTCGGCCTCGAGCATGACCGTGAGGGCCGCGTCCCAGGCCGCCAGGACGTCGTCTGCGGTCCCCGCCGCGAGCACGTCGAGCCGGTCCCCGGCCTCCGCCCGGGTGTCCCCGTGCGGGCCCGGGCCGAGCCGCAGCATCCGGGTGGCGGCCGCGACCCGCCACGCCGCGCTGAACTCGGCCGGGATCAGTTCCAGGTGGGTGGCGGCCGCGAGGGCATCCGCCCGGCGCAGCCGCCCGGCCTTGGTCAGCGGCCGGCCCGGCCCGACCCACCGGGCCACGTCTCGGGCCGCCCGCAGCAACGGGGCGACGCGGGCCGCCGCGGCCAGCTCCTCGCGGGGCGCCAGGCGCACCGTCGGGAGCCGGGGCGGACCGCCGGTGTCCGTCCCGCGCTGCGCGTTCCCGTTCGCGTCGCCGCGCGGACCCGGCGTGGTCCGCGACGGCTGGTTCCGTCGTGAGGTGGCCACCCCAGCACCCTACGGCCTCCCCGGGGGAACTCAGATCAGCTCGGCCGGGTCGAGTTCCACCCGGACGGCTCCCGGGGCTTTGCGCGCGCTCCGCCCGGCCTGCGCCCGGTGCAGCGCGCCGGCCAGCATCAACGCTTCTGACCTGGGCACACGCACCAGCATCCGAACACTGTCCGGGGACTCGTCGACCGGCCCGAGCAGTTCCGCGCCGGGCGGCAGCTCAGCGTCCGCCACGAGCGCACCGACCGCGTCCTGGGGCCCGCTGAGGGTCGCTATCCGCACCGCGGGCGGGAAACGGAGCTCCGTGCGCTCGGCGAGTTCCCGCTCGGAGTGGGTGACCGGATCCCAGCGGATCAGGGCCTGCACCGCGGGGATGGCCGAGTCGGCCACCACGACCACCCGGCCGCCCGCGGGTCCGGCCCGGACTAGCGCCGCGGCGTTCATCCAGCGGCGCAGCGTCTCCTCGGCAGCCCGCAGGCTGGGCCGGCCGAGCAGCATCCAGCCATCCAGGAGCACCGCGGCCGCGTAGCCGCGGCCGGCCCGGGGCTCGGCTCCGGGGGTGGCCACCACCAGCGCCGGCGAGCCGGGCACGGTGGGGATCATCGCCGCCCCGCCCGAGGTGACCAGCGGGACGCCGGGGAAGGCCCGGCCGAGTTCCTCCGCCGTGCGCCCGGCCCCGGTCACCAGGGCGCGGACGGCGGAATGCCCGCACTGCGAGCACCGCCATCGCTCATCTGCCACCCCGCACCATCCGCAACGGGGCGCGGCGCCGACGCTGGCCAGGGCGAGCGGCCCTCCGCAGGCCACGCACCTGGCCCGCTCCCGGCACCGGGCGCATCCCAGGGCCGCGACATAACCGCGGCGTGGCACCTGGACCAGGACCGGGCCGCTGTCCAGCCCTTCGCGGGCGGTGCGCAGGACCAGGCTGGGCAGCCGCGCGGTCTGGGCCGCCTCGTCCCGCGCGAGTTCGGCGTCGCCGCCGGCGGCGCGGACCGCGGCGGCGTGCTCCCGGACCACGGGCCGGTCCGCGACCAGCGGCCGCGCCCAGCCGCTGGCCACCAGGCTGGTTGACTCGGCGGTCCGGGCGAAGCCCCCGATCAGGACGGCCGCGCCGGTGCGGTGCGCGCGGAGTGCGAGCACCTCGCGGGCGTGCGGGTAGGGCGCGCGCGGCTCGGCGTGCAGGTCGTCGCCGTCATCCCAGAGAACGACCAGTCCCAGGTCGCTGACCGGCGCGAACATCGCGGCGCGGGTGCCCGCCACCAGCCGCTGCGCGCCCCGCCGGACAGCCAGCCAGCGCCGGTAGCGTTCGGCGGGGCCCAGGTCCGCGGCCAGCGTGACGTGCCGGCCGGGACCGAGCTGCGCGGTGAGCGCGGCGTCCAGCAGGCCGAGGTCGCGGGCGTCGGGGACCACGGCCAGGGCGCCCCGCCCGCTGGCGGCCACGGTGGCCACCGCCCGGGCGATCTCCTCCGGCCAGTCCGGGCCGGGCAGTGCCGACCACACGGCGCGCGGCCCGCGGCGGCCGGCCAGGGCGTCGAGGAACCCGGGACCGCCCGGGTAACGGGCCCACGGGCCGGGCCCGGCCGGCCCGGCCGGGCTCCCGGCGGGAACGGGGGGCGGGTCGGCCGATTCGGTGCGCGCGTGCCGGGGCGGGATGGCCAGGCGCAGCACGTCAGCCAGGGTGCCCGCGCAGCGGTCCGCGACCTCGCGGGCCAGGGTCATGATCTCCGGGCTCAGCACGGGCTCGGGTGATACCACCCGCTCCAGGCGGGCCAGCCGCCCCTGGTGCCCGCTCACCGCCGCCCGGTCCAGCAGATAGCCATCCACCAGCTGGCCGGCGAAACGGACCCGCACCCGGCAGCCCGGGACCGCCTGATCCGACAGCCGCTCGGGGACCAGGTAGTCGAACGGCCGGTCCAGGTGGGCCAGCGGGATGTCCACCGCGACCCGGGCGACTGGCAGGACCGCGGCGGCCGGCCCGGGATCCCGGCTGGCCTTCCGCCGCGCCGGCCGGGTGGCCGCCTGCTGACTCACTGCCCCTGCCACGGTCCTGTCCTACCAGAGGGGGGTGACACACCGCGCCCGGGCGGCGCGAAGGAGCAGCTCAGAGGGGCACGGCTACAGGTGCACGGTCCCGCAGGCGGTGTCGGCGCCGCGAGTCTCGCGGTTGAGGGACAGCAGCAGCCCGCGCGGGACGTCCCGGCCGGCCCGGACATCGGCGCGCATGGTGCGCAGGGCGCCGGACAGCGCGGCCAGCGACTGGGCGGCCGCCGCGCTCCGGCTGTCGGCCGTGGCCCTCTCGACCGTGGTGATGGCGGCGGTCAGGTCCCGGGCCAGCTGGGCCCGGCTCCGGCCGTCGCTGACATCGTCGGCCACCCGGTTGTAGGCGGTGAGCGCGGTGTTCTTGTACGCCACGCAGCCCGGGTCGGCGGCCTGGACCAGGCGGGGGGCCAGGTAGCCCGCGGCTCCCGCCCAGGCGAGCGTGAGCGCGACCGCGACCCAGCAGCGGACCAGGCCCCGGCGGCCCTGGCGGGCCCGGCGGAAGCCCATCCCGGCCAGCAGCAGTCCGGCCGGGATGGTGATGAGCGCGCCGCCCAGGATGCCGCACACCAGCGCGGCCGTGGCGGGCCAGTTGGCGGCGGCCCGCCCTGGAGCAGGCCCGGGGGGTGCGGCCAGGGTCGCCGCAGGCGTGGTGATCGGTGCCGGGTCGGCCAGCGCTGGCGAGGGCGGTCCCGGCGAGGAGGGCACCTCCGTCAGCCGGGCGAGGTCCGGTGACCCCGCCGCGGGGCCGCCCGGCTCGGGCTGGGGGGATGCCGCCCGGTCCGTGGATGATGACAAGGGCTCACCCGCTCACACGTGCGGGCGAAACCGCCCTGGCCAGAACACCGAGCGTCATGAGCGTAGATTCCGGGCCCAGATGATGTCCAGGACGGGCAGGCGGGACCCGCCCGAGGCCGGGCCAGGCCGGCCTGCCGCGGGTTACAGGCCCGCGGCGTCCCGCAGGCTGTCGGCCCGGTCGGCCCGCTCCCAGGAAAAGTCCGGCTCCTCGCGCCCGAAGTGACCGTAGCTGGCGGTCTGCGAGTAGATCGGGCGGAGCAGGTCGAGATCCCGGATGATCGCGGCTGGCCGCAGGTCGAAGACCTCCAGCACAGCCTCCTGGATCTGCTCGACCGGCACCCGCTCCGTGCCGAAGCACTCCACGAACAGCCCCACCGGCTTGGCCTTGCCGATCGCGTAGGCGACCTGGGTCTCGCAGCGGTCCGCCAGGCCGGAGGCCACCACGTTCTTGGCCACCCAGCGCATCGCGTAGGCCGCGCTGCGGTCCACCTTGGAGGGGTCCTTGCCGGAGAAGGCGCCGCCCCCGTGCCGGGCCATCCCGCCGTACGTGTCGATGATGATCTTGCGGCCGGTCAGGCCGGCGTCGCCCATCGGGCCGCCGATCTCGAACCGCCCGGTGGGGTTGACCAGGAGCCGGTACGCCGTGGTGTCGATGTCCAGGCCGTCGAGCACGGGGGTGACCACCAGGTCCCGGACGTCCGGGGTGAGCAGCTCCCTGAGGTCGATGTCCGGAGCGTGCTGCGCGGACACGACCACGGTGTCCAGCCGCACCGCCTTGTCCCCGTCGTATTCGATCGTGACCTGCGTCTTGCCGTCCGGGCGCAGGTAGGGCACGTCACCGCTGCGGCGCACCTCGGACAGCCGCCGGGCCAGCCGGTGCGCGAGCATGATCGGCAGCGGCATGAGTTCCGGCGTCTCCCGGCACGCGTAGCCGAACATGAGGCCCTGGTCACCCGCCCCCTGCCGGTCGAGGTCGGAGGAACCCTCACCCTCGCGGTGCTCGAACGCCTGGAGCACACCCTGGGCGATGTCCGGGGACTGGGCCCCGATCGACACCGACACACCGCACGACGCGCCGTCGTAGCCCTTGAGGGAGGAGTCGTAGCCGATCTCGAGGATCTTCTCGCGGATGATCCCGGGGATGTCCACGTAGGTCTCGGTGGTCACCTCCCCGGCCACGTGCACCTGGCCGGTCGTGATCAGCGTCTCCACAGCCACGTGACTGTTCGGGTCATCCTTGATCATCGAGTCGAGGATGGCATCGCTGATCTGATCCGCCATCTTGTCCGGATGACCCTCCGTCACCGACTCGGAGGTGAAAAGACGTCGGGCCACCTGACTCCCCGTCCTAGTAAGCGGCTGAAACCTCGCCGAAGTCTAGCCGGGCTCCCCGGGCCGCGGGACCAGAAACCGTGGCTGCCCAGCCACTTGACGAGGATAGGCGGGCTGATGACGGACCGTGAGTGGGCCGCTTCGCCAGCAAACCTGGCTAACCGGGCAGCCGGGCCGCGACGAGGTCCCACACCACGTTGGCGAGCACCTCCTTGGGCCCGCGCGGCACCTTGGCCACAGCACCGTCGGCGGCCAGCACGACCGCCTCGTTGTCGGTGGTGCCGAACGCGAGCCCGGCGCCGACCTGGTTGACGACCAGCAGATCGCAGCCCTTCGCGGCCAGCTTGGCCTGGCCGTTGCGCAGCAGGTCCTCGGTTTCCGCGGCGAAGCCGACGATGACCTGCCCGGGCCGGGGCCGGCGGGCCGACAGCCCGCGCAGGACGTCGGGGTTTTCCACCAGGCGCAGCGGCTCCGGGGCCAGCCCGGCCTTCTTGATCTTCGAGTCGGTCCGGGTCTCGGGCCGGAAGTCGGCCACTGCCGCCGCCATCACGATCGCGTCCGCGTCCGCGGCGGCCGAGGTGACCGCGGCCTGCAGGTCGCGGGCCGAGATCACCCGGACGACCCGCACGCCCGCCGGGTCGTCCAGCTCGGCGTTGGCGGAGACCAGGGTGACCCGGGCGCCCCGGGCGGCGGCGGCCCGGGCCAGCGCGTAGCCCTGCCGCCCCGACGACCAGTTGCCGAGGAACCGCACCGGGTCGAGTTCTTCCCGGGTGCCGCCCGCCGAGATCAGGACGTGCCGCCCGGCCAGGTCCGGCTGCGCGGCGGCGAGGCCGCGGGCCAGCACGAGCACCGCCGCCTGGTACAGCTCGGAGGGCTCCGGCAGCCGTCCCGGCCCGCTGTCGGCGCCGGTGAGCCGCCCAGCCGCGGGGTCCAGGACGACGCAGCCCCGGGCGCGCAGGGTCGCCACGTTGGCCTGGGTGGCCGGGTGCTCCCACATCTCGGTGTGCATCGCGGGCGCGAACACGACCGGGCAGCGTGCGGTCAGCAGGGTGGCGGTCAGCAGGTCGTCGGCCCGGCCGGCGGCCGCGCGGGCCAGCAGGTCGGCCGGGGCGGGCGCGACGAAGACGAGGTCGGCCCGCTGCCCGAGCCGGACGTGCGGTACCTCGTGCACGCCGTCCCAGACGCTGGTGGTGACCGGCTGCCCGGACAGGGCGGCCCAGGTCGCTTCGCCGACGAACCGCAGCGCGCTGCTGGTGGGCACCACCCGGACCTGGTGGCCGTCCTCGGTAAACCGCCTGAGCAGCTCACAGGCCTTATAGGCGGCGATGCCGCCACCGACACCGAGAACGATGCTCGACGGCACGTCCTCACCGTCCCCGTTCCCGGCCGCTCGGTTGGGACGTCAGGAGGTGGGTTCCGCCGTCTCCTGGGCGGAGAGCAGCCCCTGGCGGATCTCACGCAGCGCGATGGACAGCGGCTTCTCCTGGACCCGGGTCTCGACCAGCGGGCCGACGTACTCCAGCAGGCCCTCGCCCAGCTGGGCGTAGTAGGCGTTGATCTGCCGCGCCCGCTTGGCCGCCATGATGACCAGGCGGTACTTGCTGTCAACGACACCAAGCAGATCGTCGATGGGCGGGTTGGTGATGCCCTCCGCGGCGGGATTCCCTGCCACTATGTGCCTTCCGTTTGAAGAAAAATCATCGGGCCACTAAGGCCACCGCCAAGGCTACCAGCTGGCGGCAGACATCCCCGACGGACGTATTGATCAGCGTCACGTCAAACTCGTCCTCGGACGCGAGTTCCCCCGGGCGGCCTCCAGCCTGCGCTGGATGACCTCCGGGGGCTCGGTGCCGCGGCCGGTGAGCCGGCGCACCAGCTCGTCCCAGTTAGGCGGGGCGAGAAATACCAGCAGGGCATCGGGCACCGCCTCGCGCACCTGCCGCGCGCCCGCAAGATCGATTTCCAGAAGCGCGGGAACTCCGGCCGCCAGTTTCTCGGCGAGCGGGGCACGCGGCGTTCCATACCGGTGGCCGGCGAATGCCGCCCATTCCAGCAGATCCCCCCGCTCCAGCATCCGGTCGAACTCGGCATCGCTGACAAAGTGGTACTCCCGGCCGCCGACTTCACCGGGCCTCGGTGCTCGTGTGGTCACCGATACCGAGAGCCAGATTTCCGGGTTTTCCTTCCGCAGCCCGGCTACCACAGTGCTCTTCCCGACCCCGGAAGGGCCGGAAAGAACGGTTAGCCGGGCTGGCACCCCGCCCCCCCGGACAAGCGCGGTACCGCATGAGCGATCAGCGGACGCCATGGCCGTTGGCCTGGGTCCCCCGCGCCCGCCCCTGGGGTGATCAGACTGCCTCAGATAACACCACCGAACTCGTTTTCCAGCGCGGCGCGCTGGTTCGCTCCCAGGCCGCGGACCCGGCGCGATTCGGCGATGCCGAGCCGCTCCATGATCTGGCGGGCACGAACCTTGCCGATCCCCGGCACGGCCTCAAGCAGAGCCGAGACTTTCATCTTTCCAAGGATGTCATCGGTCTGGCCATCCTTGAGGACTTGAGACAGGGTCAGCTCGGCCTTCTTCAGCCGGGCCTTGACCTCAGCCCGTTCCTTGCGCGCCCTTGCAGCCTTCTCCAGGGCTGCGGCTCGCTGATCGGGAGTGAGGGGAGGAAGAGCCACTCCGGGTCACCTCGGGTTTCAGAATCGAAAACTGCGGACGGGAAGGGAAAGTAGCGAGTTCAGCCCGCCAGGGCAACGCAAACACCCGTTTGTTACGTCATAAATTGGACGATATTACTCTCCGGATGAGACCGAATACGTAACGTAGTCAAACGGGCTATCCCCATGGCACCATCATCTCGCCCGCGGCAGAGTGCTCGAAACATCCCGGCCGCCGCCATCAGGGCCCGGACCGCATGTTCAGCATGCACTTTCCATGATCATCCAGGCCAGCCCGGAGCCGCGCCGCGGGCCGCCCGGCGCGCCCTCAGTCCGCCGGGGCGAGCCGGCGCAGGGGGGCCGCGATGGCCGCCGCGGCCGCGCCGGGGTCCGGCGCGCCGGTGATGGGGCGCCCGATGACGAGAAGATCCGCCCCCTCCCGCAGCGCCTCCTCGGGCGTGGCCACGCGGGCCTGGTCGTTCGGGTCCGACCCCGGCGGCCGCACGCCCGGCGTGATCAGCCTGATGTCCGGGCCGACTTCGGCACGGACCGCGGCCACCTCGCGCGGGGAGCAGACCAGCGCCCGCGCGCCGGCCCCGACGGCGAGGACGGCGAGGCGCCGGACCGCGTCCGGCACCGGCCCGCGCAGGCCGATCGCTTCGAGGTCCGCGGAGCCCAGTGAGGTGAGCACGGTCACCGCGGCGATCACGGTGTCGGGAGCGGCCCGCACGGCCGCCCTGATGACCTCAGGGCCCGCTGAGGCGTGCACGGTGACGATGTCCGGCCGCAGCCGGGCCACGGCCCGGGCCGCGCCCGCCACGGTCGCCGGGATGTCGTGCAGCTTCAGGTCGAGGAAGACCCGCACGCCGCTCGCGCCCCGGATCGAGGCGACCACGCCCGGGCCGTAGCGCAGGTAGAGCTCGAGCCCGATTTTCACCGTGCTGACGTGCGGCGTTACCAGCCCGGCCCAGCGGGCCGCGGTCTCCAGGTCGGGCGCGTCGAGCGCCACGGCTATCGGCGCTGGCTGGCTCAACTCTCCTCCTCGGGTCGGATCATGATGGGTGCGCAGGGCGGCGCCTGGTCACAGAACGGTCCCGGACAGCCGGCGGGCCGGCGCGCCCCGCGGCTCGTGCGCGAGCCCGATCACGTCGCTGAGCCGCTCGATGCCGCGCCGCCCGAGTTCTTCGTCGAGTTCGCGCAGAATGCGGACACAGGCCGATGGGTCGTGGAAGATCGTGGTGCCCACACTCACCATGGACGCCCCGGCCAGGATCAGTTCCAGCGCGTCGCGCCCGGTCCGGACACCGCCCATGCCGATGATCGGGATGTCGGGCAGGGCCTTGCGGACCTGCCAGATGCAGCGCACCGCCACGGGCCGGATGGCGGGGCCGGACAGGCCCCCGGTCACGCCGGCCAGCACGGGCCGCATGGTGTCGGTGTCGATGACCATCCCGAGCAGGGTGTTGATCATCGAGAGCCCGTCCGCGCCGGCGTCCACGCACGCCCGGGCGATCGTGACGATGTCCGTGACGTCCGGGGACAGCTTCGCGAACACCGGGACGTCGTACCGGACCCGCGCCCGGACCGCCTCGATGACTCCCGCGGAGGCCCCCGGGTCGCAGGCGAAGACCTGCCCCCGGTCCTCGACATTCGGACAGGAAATATTCACCTCTATGGCAGTAACTCCTGCCGCACCGGACAGCCGTGCCGCGAGTTCGGCGTAGTCGTCGACGCTGCCGCCGGCGATGGACACCACGGCCCGCGCTCCCCGCGAGAGCAGCCAGGGCAGGTCACGCTGGAGGAACGCGTCGATCCCGGGTCCCTGGAGGCCGATCGAGTTCAGCATCCCGCTCGGCGTCTCCGCCATCCTGGGGGTCGGCCGGCCTGCCCGGGGGGCGACCATCACGGACTTGGTCACGACCGCCCCGATCTTGGCCACGTCGAAGAACTGGGCCAGTTCCCGGCCTGCCCCGGCGCATCCCGACGCGGTCAGGATCGGGTTCGGCAGCTCGACGTGGCCGAGCCGGGTCCGCAAGTCAGCCGCCATGCTGCTCCCTCCGCGCCGGGCCCGGGCGGGTACCGCCGGCCGCCCCGGCCGCCCGCGGCGTGCTGGCGGCCCCGTTGGCCCCGTTGGCCCCGGCTGGCGCCGATGCGGCCCGTGACGATCCGGCGGCCGGCGAGGCCGCGGCCGGCCGGCCGGGGCTGGGCCCGGCGGCGGCGCCGCTCCCCGCGTGCTGCCGCGGGTTCCATCCCGGGGCACCGAGCGCGTCGAACGGGATCGTGCCAATCTCGTCCCAGCGGACCGTGTCGCCGCGGAACACCGGTCCCGCCACGCAGGACCGGACCATCCGGGTCACGCCGTCGTCCCCGACGACCGGCAGGACACAGGTCATGCAGACCCCGATGCCGCAGGCCATCGACTCCTCGACCAGGGCCAGCACGGGGATGTCGTAGCGGCCGGCCAGCGCCGTCACCTGGCGCAGCATCCCCATCGGGCCGCATGCGTAGATCACGTCGGTCCGGGCATCGTGGATGATCTGCGTGAGCCGGTCGGTGACGAGCCCGCGGACGCCCATCGATCCGTCCTCGGTGGTGACCGCCGCGGTCCGGCCGTTGCGGCGCGCGCTGAGCGCTCCGAACACCCGGTCCGCGCTGGCCGCGCCGAGCAGGAAGTCCACCTGGCAGTCCCGGCTACGCAGCCGGTCGGCCAGCGGGAACAGCGGCGCGCTGCCGTAGCCGCCGCCGACCAGCAGGCAGCTCACCGGATCCCGGGGCACCGGGAAGGGCCGGCCGAGCGGGCCGGTCACGTCGATAACGTCCCGGGTGCGCCGCTCGGCCAGCCACCGGGTGCCGGGCCCCTTCGCGGCGAACACGAACTCCACCGTCCCGCCGTGATCGGGCCGCACGTCATGGATGGAGAACGCCCGGCGGAGCAGCATGGACGTGTCCGGGCCGCCGACCGCGACCCCGACGAACTGGCCGGGCCGGAAGCGGGCCGCGATGCCCGGGGCGACCACGGTCATCGCGTAGTAGGCGTCCACCTTCCGCACGGTCAGCACGGTGCCGCGGACCTGGACCTGGACGGCGTCCTGCTCGTTCTCGGCGGCGGTCATGGCACCGCTCCCGGGGTGGCCGGGGGGCTGCCTCCCCGGACCAGCAGGGCGTACTCCTGCAATGACCGCACCCCCACCTCGCCGCGCTGGATGGCCTCGATCCCCTGCACCGCGGCGCCGAGCCCCTGGACGGTGGTGACACAGGGCACCCCGCGCCGCACCGCGGCGGTCCGGATCTCGTACCCGTCCAGCCGGGGACCCGACTGCCCCGGGCTGCCGAACGGCGTGTTCACGATGAGATCCACCTGGCCGGCGAGGATCCTGGCCACGATATCGGGCTCGCCGTCCGGGCCGGGGCCGTCGCTGTGCTTCCGGACGATGGTGGCACGAACGCCGTTGCGCCGCAGCACCTCGTAGGTTCCCTCGGTGGCCCAGATTTCGAAGCCCAGGTCGGCGAGGCGCTTGACCGGGAACACCATGGACCGCTTGTCCCGGTTGGCGACCGACACGAACACCCGTCCCTTGACCGGCAGCGGCCCGTAAACGGCCGCCTGGGACTTCGCGTACGCGGTGCCGAACACCTCGTCGATCCCCATCACCTCGCCGGTAGAGCGCATCTCAGGGCCGAGGACGGTGTCCACGCCCTGCCCGCGGACATCCCGGAACCGGCCGAACGGGAGGACCGCCTCCTTGACCGCGATCGGCGCGTCCAGGGGCAGCGCCCCGCCGTCCCCCGCGGCGGGCAGGATGCCCTCGGCCCGCAGGCCCGCGACGGTCGCGCCCATCATGATCCGGGCCGCCGCCTTGGCCAGCGGCGTCGCGGTGGCCTTGGACACGAAGGGCACGGTCCGTGACGCCCGCGGGTTGGCCTCCAGCACGTGCAGCACCCCGGCCGCCATCGCGTACTGCACGTTGAGCAGCCCGCGCACCCCCACACCCCGGGCGATGGCCTCGGTCAACTCGCGGATGCGGGCGATGTCCGCCCGGCCCAGGGTGATCGGCGGCAGCGCGCAGGCCGAGTCCCCGGAATGGATGCCGGCCTCCTCGATGTGCTCCATCACCCCGCCGAGGAACAGTTCCTCCCCGTCGTACAGGGCGTCCACGTCGATCTCGATCGCGTCGTCGAGGAAGCGGTCGATGAGGACCGGGTGCCCGGGGCTGGCCGCCGCGGCCCGGCCGACATAGTCCTCCAGCGTGGCGTCGTCATAGACGATCTCCATGCCCCGCCCGCCGAGCACGTAGGAGGGCCGGACCAGGACCGGGTAGCCGATCTCGTCCGCGACCAGCTTGGCCTCGTCGTAGGACACCGCGGTGCCGAACCGGGGCGCGGGCAGCCCGGCGGCCTCCAGCACCGCGCCGAACTCGCCGCGGTCCTCGGCCAGGTGGATCGCGTCCGGGCTGGTGCCGACCACCGGCACCCCCTCGGCGGCCAGGGCGCGGGACAGGCCGAGCGGGGTCTGGCCGCCGAGCTGCACGATCACCCCGGCCACCGGCCCGCTCCGCTGCTCCGCGTGCACCACCTCGAGCACGTCCTCCAGCGTGAGCGGCTCGAAGTACAGCCGCCCGGACGTGTCGTAGTCGGTGGACACGGTTTCCGGGTTGCAGTTGACCATCACGGTCTCGTAGCCCGCGGCGGTCAGCGCGAACGACGCGTGCACGCAGGCGTAGTCGAACTCGATGCCCTGGCCGATCCGGTTCGGCCCGCTGCCCAGGATGATCACCTTGGGGAGCCCGCCCGGGGGGACCTCGGTCTCCTCGTCGTAGGTGGAGTACAGGTAGGGCGTGCGGGCGGCGAACTCCGCGGCGCAGGTATCGACGGTGTGGTATACGGGACGGATCCCGAACGCGTGCCGCAGCAGCCGCACCTGGTCTTCGGGCAGGCCCTTGAGCTCCCCGATCTGCGCGTCCGAGAACCCGGCCCGCTTCGCCGTCCACAGCGCGCCGGTGTCCAGCTCCGGACCCGGCCGTGCGGGCGCGGGCACCCCGGCCGCCCCGGCCAGCCGTTCGGCGATCTCCTGGATCCCCTGGATCTGGTCCACGAACCAGGGGTCGATGCCGGTCACCCGGGCCACGTCGTCCACGGTGGCCCCGGCCCGCAGTGCCTGGTGGACCGTGGACATCCGGCCATCGTGCGGGACGGCGCAGCGCGCCAGCAGCTCGCCGGGGTCACCGGGCGGCTGCGCCCAGCTGAACGGGGCGGCCCGGTTCTCCAGGGAGCGGAGCGCCTTCTGCAGCGCTTCCGGGAAGCTCCGCCCGATCGCCATCGCCTCGCCGACCGACTTCATGTGCGTGGTCAGTTCCGGGTCCGCGCCGGGGAACTTCTCGAACGCGAACCGAGGCACCTTGACCACCACGTAGTCCAGCGCGGGCTCGAAGCTGGCCGGCGTCTCGCCGGTGATGTCGTTGCGGATCTCGTCCAGCGTGTAGCCGATGGCCAGCCGGGCGGCGATCTTGGCGATCGGGAAACCGGTCGCCTTGGAGGCCAGCGCCGAGGACCGGGACACCCGCGGGTTCATCTCGATCACGACCATCCGGCCGGTCCCCGGGTGCACCGCGAACTGGATGTTGCAGCCCCCGGTGTCCACCCCCACCGCGCGGACCACCGCCATGGCCACGTCGCGCATGTGCTGGTACTCGCGGTCGGTCAGCGTCATCGCCGGGGCGACCGTCACCGAGTCCCCGGTGTGCACGCCCATCGGGTCCACGTTCTCGATCGAGCAGACCACCACCACGTTGTCGTGGCGGTCCCGCATCAGCTCGAGCTCGAACTCCTTCCAGCCGAGGATGGACTCCTCCAGCAGCACCTCGGTCACCGGGCTGGCGTCCAGCCCGGCTCCGGCGAGCCGGCGCAGCTCCGGCTCGGAGCGCGCGATACCGGAGCCGGATCCGCCGAGGGTGAACGACGGCCGGATGACCAGCGGGTAGCCGAGGTCGGCGGCGGCCGCCAGGCACTCGTCCATGGTGTGGCCGATGTGACTGCGCGGCACCTCGCCGCCGAGCCTGGTGACGATGTCCTTGAAGCGCTTGCGGTCCTCGCCCGACCTGATGGTCTCGATGCCGGCGCCGATGAGCTCGACGCCGTACTTGGCCAGGATGCCCGCCTCGTGCAGCTCCACGGCCGCGTTCAGCGCGGTCTGCCCGCCGAGGGTGGGCAGCACGGCGTCGGGCCGCTCCTTCGCGATCACCTTCTCCAGCACGTCCTGGGTGATCGGCTCCACGTAAGTGGCGTCGGCGAACTCCGGATCCGTCATGATCGTGGCCGGGTTGGAGTTGACCAGGCTGACCCGGATGCCCTCCTGGCTGAGCACCCGGCAGGCCTGGGTGCCCGAGTAGTCGAACTCGCACGCCTGCCCGATCACGATCGGCCCGGAGCCGATGACGAGCACCGACCGCAGGTCCTCACGCCTGGGCATGCGCACCTCCCCGGGCGCCGTCCATCAGCGCGCAGAACTCGTCGAACAGCCCGGCCGCGTCGTGCGGGCCCGGTGCCGCCTCGGGGTGGTACTGGACGCTGAACGCCGGCCGGTCCAGCAGCCGCAGGCCCTCGACCACGCCGTCGTTGAGGTTGACGTGGGTGATCTGGGCCGGGCCGTAGCCGGTGCCGAATGTGGCCCCCGGCTCGTCAGCGCCGTCTGGCATGCCGACCGCGAAGCCGTGATTGTGGCTGGTGATGTGCACCTGCCCGGAAGCCAGGTCCTTGACCGGCTGGTTCACCCCGCGGTGCCCGAAGCGGAGCTTGTAGGTGCCCAGGCCGAGCGCCCGGCCCAGCACCTGGCTGCCCAGGCAGATGCCGAACACCGGGACACCCCGGGCCAGCACGCCACGGACCGCGTCCACCGCGTAGCCAGCCGCCGCCGGGTCGCCCGGACCGTTTGAGAAAAAGACGCCGTCAGGCCCGCAGGCCAGGATGTCCTCGGTGGTACTGGCCGCCGGCAGCACGGTGACCTGGCAGCCGCGCCGGGCCATGCTCCGCGGGGTGGCCGTCTTGATGCCCAGGTCCACGGCGGCGACCTGGTAGCGGACCGGCACGCCATCCGGCGGGGACACGGTGTAGGCGGCGTCCGTGGACACCTCCCGGGCCAGGTCCGCACCGGTCATCTGGGGGCTGGCCAGGACCCGCTCGCGCAGTGCGCCCGCGTCCGCGGTGCCGGTGGCGATGCCGGCCCGCATCGCGCCGCGTTCGCGCAGGTGCCTGGTGAGGGCCCGGGTACCGGTAATCGCGATGCCGGTGATGCCCTGGGCGCGCAGCTCGTCGGCCAGGCTCCGCTGCGACCGCCAGTTCGAGGCCATCCGGGCCGGCTCGCGGACCACGTACCCGCTGACCCAGATCCGCCGTGATTCGGGGTCTTCGTCATTGATCCCGGTGTTGCCGATGTGCGGCGCCGTCATCGCCACGATCTGGCGGGCGTAGGACGGGTCGGTCAGCGTCTCCTGGTAGCCGGTCATGCCGGTGTTGAAGACCATCTCGCCGAACGTCTCGCCGTCCGCGCCGAACGCGATCCCGCGGAACGTGGTGCCGTCCTCCAGGACCAGGATCGCCGGGGTGTCCGGCCCGCTGGGCCCCGCTATCAGGGACCGGGCCATCAGGCCAGCTTCCCGTCGAGCACCGTGGGTGTCCCGCGCAGGAACGTGGCCACCACCCGGCCCGGCAGCTCCATCCCCCCGAACGGGCTGTTCCGGCTCCGGGAGGCGTGCGCGCGGGGGTCCACCGTGTCGCGGCCCGAGGCGTCGTAGAGCGCCAGGCTGGCCGGCAGCCCCGCGGCGAGCGCACGTTCCGGGCCGGGCAGCCGGCCGATGCGGGCCGGCCGCCGGGACATCCGGTCGGCCACCCCGGCCCAGTCGAGCAGGCCCGTGTCGACCATGGCCTCCTGGACCACGCGCAGCGCGGTTTCCAGCCCGGTCATGCCGAACGCGGCCATGTCCCACTCGGTCTCCTTGTCCTCCACCGGATGCGGCGCGTGGTCGGTGGCCACGCAGTCGATGGTGCCGTCGGCCAGGCCCTCGCGCAGCGCGGCCACGTCCGCCGCGGTGCGCAGCGGCGGGTTGACCTTGTAGACCGGGTCGTAGTCGGCCGCGAGGGAGTCGGTCAGCAGCAGGTGGTGCGGGGTGACCTCGGCGGTCACCCGCCAGCCCTTGCCCTTGGCCCAGCGGATGATCTCCACTGACCCGGCCGTGGACACGTGGCAGACGTGCAGCGCCGAGCCGACGTGGGCGGTGAGCAGGCAGTCCCGGGCGATGACGGCCTCCTCGGCCACGGCCGGCCAGCCGGTCAGCCCGAGCCGCCCGGACATCTCCCCCTCGTTCAGCTGCGCGCCCTCGGTGAGCCGGGGTTCCTGCGCGTGCTGCGCGATGACCCCGTCAAAGGCCTTCACGTACTCCAGCGCGCGGCGCATCAGCACCGCGTCGGACACACACCGCCCGTCGTCGGAGAACACCCGGACCCGCGCCGGGGAGTCGGCCATCGCGCCCAGTTCGGCCAGCCGCGTCCCGGCCAGGCCCACGGTGACCGCCCCGACCGGGTGGACGTCGCAGTGCCCGGCCTGCCGCCCGAGCCGCCAGATCTGCTCCACCACGCCTGCCGTGTCGGCCACCGGGTCGGTGTTGGCCATCGCGTGCACCGCGGTGAACCCGCCCAGGGCCGCGGCCCGGGTGCCGGTCTCCACCGTCTCGGCGTCCTCGCGGCCCGGCTCCCGCAGGTGGGTGTGCAGGTCCACCAGGCCCGGCAGGGCGATGAGACCCGACGCGTCCAGGACCTGGGCGCCCGCCGGGGCGGGGCCGTCACCGATGCTGTCGATCACGCCGTCGCGGACCAGGATGTCGGCCGGGTCGCCGCCCAGCGGCCGCGCGCCCTTGATCAGCCAGCTCCCCGGGCTCATGCCGTGCCTCCCGCTCGCCTCGGTCATGCCTGGGCCTCCGCCCCGCCGAGCAGCAGGTACAGCACGGCCATCCGCACGCTGACCCCGTTGGCCACCTGTTCCACGACTGTGGACCGGGCCGAGTCGGCCACTTCGGCGGCGATCTCGACGCCGCGGTTCATCGGGCCCGGGTGCATCACGATGGCGTGCTCGGGCAGCTGCGCCATCCGGGTGCCGTCCAGGCCGTAGCGGCGGCTGTACTCCCGCACGCTCGGGAAGTACGCGGCGTTCATCCGCTCCTGCTGCACCCGCAGCATCATCACCACGTCGCTCTTGGGCACCACGGCGTCGAAGTCATAGCCCACGGAGCACGGCCACGCGCCGACCGCCACCGGGAGCAGCGTGGGCGGGGCGACGAGGGTGACCTCGGCCCCCAGGGTGTTCAGCAGCAGCACGTTGGACCGGGCCACCCGGCTGTGCAGCACGTCACCCACGATCGTGACCCGCAGCCCGTCGAGGGCCTCGCCGCCGGGGCGGCCGAACTTGCGCCGGATGGTGAACGCGTCCAGCAGGGCCTGGGTGGGGTGCTCGTGCGCGCCGTCCCCGGCGTTGACCACGGTCCCGCGTACCCAGCCCGCGAGCCGGAGCGGCGCGCCCGAGGCGCTGTGCCGGATCACGACCGCGTCGGCACCCATGGCCTCCAGCGTCAGCGCCGTGTCCTTGAGGCTCTCCCCCTTGGCTACGCTGGACCCTTTGGCCGAGAAGTTGATCACGTCGGCGGACAGCCGCTTGGCGGCGGCCTCGAACGAGATCCTGGTCCGGGTGGAGTCCTCGAAGAAGAGGTTGACCACGGTCCGCCCGCGCAGCGTGGGCAGCTTCTTGATGGGGCGGTCGGCCATCCGGGCCAGCTCGTCGGCGGTGTCCAGGATGAGCAGGGCGTCGTCGCGGCTCAGGTCGGCCGCGGAGATCAGGTGACGGTTCACGTGCCGCTCCCGGCGCGCCCGATGTTCACCGCGTCCTGGCCATCCACCTCGGCCAGCAGCACGCGCACCACCTCCTGCTTGGAGGTGGGCAGGTTCTTGCCGACGTAGTCGGGCCGCACCGGCAGCTCACGGTGCCCGCGGTCGATGAGAACCGCCAGCTGCACCGCCCGGGGGCGGCCCAGGTCGTTCAGCGCGTCGAGGGCGGCCCGCACGGTCCGGCCGGAGTAGAGCACGTCATCGACGATGACCACGATGGACCCGTCGATGCCCTCAGGCGGGACCTCGGTGGGGCCGAGCGCCCGGGCCGGGCGCAGCCGGAGATCGTCCCGGTACATCGTGATGTCGAGCGAGCCGTGGGGTACCGGGTGCCCCTCGACCTGCTCGATGCGCTCGGCCAGGCGCCGGGCCAGGGGGACGCCGCGGGTGGGGATGCCCAGCAGCACCACGTCGGCGGCGCCGTCGGTGCGCTCGAGGATCTCGTGCGCGATCCGGGTAAGCGCCCGCCCTATCTCGGCGGGTTCGAGAACCGTCTTCGGGTCGGCGGGGCCGGGCCTGGCCGGGCCCCCGCCCGCCGTGCCGGCCGCCGCTGCGGCCTGACCCCGGGCAGGATGCACTGCATGCACGTCACGGACCGCCTTTCCCGCCTCACAGGACGGGCCTTAAAGGATGATCTGTCCCGCCAACCGTACCAGCAGGAGCCCTGTGACGTGGGAGGCTGCGGGCGTGGCGTCCCGGTCGGCGCACTGGGACCGTGCCGCCGGGCCGGCCTCGCCGCCGGCATCCGCTGGCCCGCGGAAGCCGGGTGTCCGCCGGGCTCGGCCTGCCCGTGGAAAGACGGGTGTCCGCCGGCTCGGCCGGCCCGCGGAAGGCCGCGCGCCGCCTGTCCCGGGGAGCCGGGCCGCGGCGGCTGCGCGAGGCCGGGTGTCCGCCGGCGGAAAGCGGCCCGGCTCCGGCGTGGATTGGGTGACGATGAGTGATTCGTGTCACACTGAGGAAACGCGGATCGGCAACGCTCCCGAAAATCGGCCCGGAGCGGCCGCCCGAGCAGCGATAAAGCCTGTCCCAGCGGGCTTTCCGGGAATCACGTGCAGCTGCCTGGGTGATCATCCCGCGCGCGGGTGCCGGTGACAAGACGCGTAAGTTGACCCGCTTTTTGCTATTCGGCTTGACCTGGTCGCGCTTGCGGCCTACCGTCACTGTCCGTAACCGTTACTGAAAGCGACGACTGGCCGGGGGGCCGACAACATGCCATCTGAATACGCCAAGACTCTCGGCGCACGGCTGCGTGCTATCCGTACCCAGCAGGGATTGTCCCTGCACGGGGTGGAGGAGAAGTCACGCGGCCGCTGGAAGGCCGTGGTGGTGGGCTCGTACGAGCGGGGAGACCGCTCGGTGACCGTGCAGAAGCTCGCCGAGCTGGCCGAGTTCTACGGCGTGCCGGTCTCTGAGCTGCTGCCCGGCGATTCGACGCCCGCCCCGCTGGCGCCGTCACCGAAGCTCGTCATCGATCTGGAGCGGATGGCCCAGCTGCCCAAGGACAAGGCCGGCCCGCTGGCGCGCTACGTGGCGACGATCCAGAGCCAGCGCGGCGACTACAACGGCAGGGTGCTGTCCATCCGCCAGGAGGACCTGCGGTCACTGGCGGTCATCTACGACAAGTCGCCGATCGACCTCACCGAAGAGCTGATCGGCTGGGGTGTGCTGGACTCCGAGGCCCGAGGCGCCGTCGAGGCTTTCTGACCCTGGGTGGCCCCCTCAGGCGGCCTGCCGGCCAGTGGCTGGCAGGCCGCTGGCGTCCCCGGACCCGGGCGCAGGCGCGGATCCGGTCTGGCGCCTCAGCCGGCCGGGCGGAGGGGCAGGGCCGGCTGGCCCGGCAGTCCCAGCGCTTCCTCGGCCAGGTTCAGGAACGTCTCAGCGTCCCTCAGCAGATCGTCGGCTTCCCGGGCGGACACCGCCCGGACCAGGCCCGCCTCGGCGGCGGCCCGCTTGCCTGCGCCCGCGGCGAAGAACGCGGCCCACTCCGACAAGGCGGGCTCAACGCGCGGCAGGAGCTCCCACACGCTGCGGGGAGCTTTCCGCCGGGGACTCTGCCCCGGGCCCATCTTCACCGCCACGATCGCAGCGGCGGCGCGCAGCGCAGCGAGATGCGCTCCCACATACCGCGTGCCCGGGCCGACTTCGCCCGCGGCGTCAGCCAGCCCGCGCCGGGCCGACTCAATGAGGGTGAGCGCCGCAGGCGCTATACGGCAGCGTGGCTGGCCTGGCCGTATTGACATGACCGTACTCATGGCCTTCCTTCCGTCGCGGAGCCAGGATCAGGCGGGTGTTTCCTCACGCCGCCCGACCCCGGCCCGGCCGCCCAGGATGAGGGGGGACGTCCCGGCGGTCCCGCTAGTTATTCGAACATAGGTTCGCTTCAAAGTCCAGCTGGCTGTATCTGAGTTCGAAAGTACCGGCCGGGTCCGACAAAACGCCGCGGCCGGCCGGCAGCGCCGTCCCCGGCACCCGGCGGGCTGCCCTGACCGGCCCCGCTGGGTTCCGGCGCGCGTCCGGGCGGCAGCGCTCGCGTACGCTTGCGCGGGTGCGCGCTGGCCCGGAGCTGCAGGATTTCGGCAAGGCACGCTTCCACGCGGAACTGGGCGTCCTGATCAACGTCTATGCGGCCGCCATGCAGCCGCCGCAGCAGCAGCTGCCGGGCCGCCGGGCGATCATGGAACGGCACTCGGGGTATCCCTCGTTCCGCTGCGTGGCCATGACCCTGCCCGACGATCCGGGGAACGCGCCGCCCGAGCTGCGGACGCAGTCCGGCCGGAGCCGGCTCACCGTCGTCGGGTTCGCCTACGGCTTTCACGGCGCCAGCGGCCAGTGGTGGCACGATCTGGTCCGCAGCGCGCTGGCCGCGGCGGGCGGCCGCGGGCTCGCCCAGGCCTGGCTGGACGACTCGTTCGAGGTGGCCGAGGTGCACGTCCACCCTGGCTACCAGGGCCGCGGGGTCGGCCGGGCGATGGTGCCGGCGCTGATCCACCCGCGGCTGGAACGGACGGCGCTGCTGTCCACCCAGGACAGCGACAGCCGGGCCCGGCGCCTGTACCGGGGCCTGGGGTTCACCGACCTGCTGACCGGATACCGGTTCCCGGGCACCGACCCGCCGTACGCGGTGATGGGCGCGGCGCTGCCGCTGCGGCCAGTCCGGGCGGCCGGACCGGACGGCTGACGCCGCGCAGGCCGCCAGCCCGGGTGACCGGACCGGCAGCCGGGACCGGCCGGGCCAGCCGGCCTTTGCCCCGGCGGGAACCGGCCGGTCAGCTCCCCGCAGCCAGCCGGGCGCGGGCGGGAAGCGCGCTGCCCCCGGCGGCCCGCCCGGCCAGCCCGAGGCGCTCGTAGATCTCGCGTGTCGCGAGGGATCCGTTCAGCGTGTAGAAGTGCAGCCCCGGGGTGCCCTCAGACAGCAGGCGCTCGGACATGGCCGCCGCGTACGCCACGCCGATCTCCCGCACCGCGGCGCTGTCGTCACCGGCCGCCCGCACCTGATCCCCCAGCGCGGCGGGGAACCGGGCCCCCGACAGCACGACGATGCGCTCCAGCGTGCGCTGGCTGGTGATCGGCATGATCCCGGCAATGATCGGCACATCGCATCCGGCGGCCGCCACCCGGTCCCGCAGCCGCAGGTAGTCGTCCACGTAGAAGAACATCTGCGTGACGGCGAAATCGGCGCCCGCCCGGCACTTGCGCACGAAGTACTCGGTGTCCGAGTCGAGATCGGGGGAACGCGGGTGCCCTTCGGGGAACGCGCCGACGCCCACGCAGAAATCACCCGACGCCTTGATCAGCCGGACCAGGTCCGCCGCATACTCCAGCCCTTCCGGATGCGCGACCCATTCGGCGTTCGGGTCCCCGGGGGGGTCCCCGCGCAGCGCGAGCACGTTGCGGACGCCGACGGCCGCGTACGAGCCGATCACGCGGCGCAGCTCGGCCACGGAGTGGTCTACCGCCGTGAAGTGCCCCATCGGGGTGAGCGTCGTCTCCGCGGCGATCCGCCCGGTCATCCGGACGGTGCGGTCCCGGGTGGAGCCGCCGGCCCCGTAGGTGACCGAGACGAACGTGGGCCGCAGGGGCTCCAGTTCCCGGATCGCCCGCCAGAGCCGCCGTTCCGCGTCCGCGGACTTGGGCGGCATGAACTCGAACGAGAAGGACTTACCGCCCGAGGCGAGCAGATCACGGATGGCAGGCGCGCGGTGCAGGACCCCGGATGGCATGCCCCCAGGCTAAGGCCTGTCCCGCGGGCACGCCGTGGCCGGCCGCCGCCACATGGTCGTGCCGCGGCAGGCGCTCGGCCAGCCGGTCAGAACGCGAGGGCCTGAGCCCGGCGGTTCACCTCGGTACCGCGGCGCTCCGTCATCGCCTGGATCGGCGTTCCCGGAAGCGTGTCGTCGGCCGTGAACAGCCAGCGCAGCGCCTCGGAGTCGTCGAACCCGCAGTCGAGGAGCACGGTGAGGGTGCCGTGCAGCCCCTTGACGATGGAGCCTTCGTCGAAGAAGGCCGCCGGGATGGCCATCGTGCCGTCCGGCCGCTGGACAGCCAGCAGCTTGCGGTCACGGAAGAGCTGCTTGAGCCTGCCCGGCGGGATGCCGAGCCGGTCAGCCGCTTCAGGGAATGTGAGCCAGTCACCGACGAGTGCGTCGGCCGGGGGGTCAATCTGTGCCACGTTTCGAATTTCCCACGCGGCGGCCCGGGTCAAACCCGGACACGCCAGTCTCGTTGTGTTCTCTTCACGGAGAGGTCTCGCCGGCCTGGCCGCTCGGGCGCAGCTCAGGCCGCCTGCTCAGGTCACCGCCGCGTCCCGCACCGGCACGTCAGGGTCGGCCAGCCGGCTGGTGTCCACCGCCTGGCCCGCTTCCATGAGCCGGCGGCCCTGCAGCATGTCCCGGGGCCGTCCCACGGCGAGGACGGCCACGAGCCGGTCCGGGGCCGCCGTCCCGGACACCCAGCACGCCGCCCAGCGCTCCCCGGCCGGATCACCGCGCCAGACGAGTCGGTCCTCGGATTCATGGTGGCCAACGTACTGGACCATCCGGCCGAATTGCTCCGACCAGAAGTAGGGCACCGGGTCATAGTCCTGGTCGGCGCCCAGCGCGTTGGCCGCAGCCACCCTGGGTGAGTGCAGGGCGGTATCCCAGTGCTCCACCCGCAGCCGCCGGTCGTAGCGGCCGGACCAGAACGCCGCGCAGTCCCCGGCCGCGTAGACGCCGGGCACGGAGGCGCGGAGCCGGCTGTCCACGATGATCCCGTTGCCCAGGTCCACCGCGGAACCGTCCAGCCATCCCGTGCACGGCCGGACCCCCACCGCGGTCACGATTAGGTCAGCCTCCAGCCACCCGCCGCCCGGCAGGGCCACGCCGCCGTCCTGGATGGATTCCGCCGGCTGGCCGAGCCGCAGGTCCACCCCGGCCGCGGCGTACCAGGGCACCATCATGGCCGCGGCCGCCTCGCCCAGGGCCGCGGCCGCCGGCGCCGCGGCCGCCTCCAGGACGGTGACGGCGCATCCGTAACCCGCGGCGGCGGTGGCGAGTTCCGCGCCGATCCAGCCGGCGCCGACGATGGCCAGCCGGGTCCCCTTCTGCAGCCTGGCCCGGATCTCCAGGGCGTCGTCCACGGTGCGCAGCACGTGCTGCCGGCCGGGCCCGGGCAGCAGCACGGGCCCGGCTCCGGTCGCCACGATCAGGCGGTCAAACGGGTATTCGCCGTGCTCGCTGCGCACCAGCCGCCCGTCCAGGGCGGTGGCGGCCTCGCCGAGCCGCAGGTCCAGCCCGAGGGCGGCCGCATCGGTGTCGAGCGACGTCGAGTCCAGCTCGCCCATCATCAGCTTCTTGGACAGCGGCGGGCGGTCGTAGGGCGGATGGGGCTCTGCGCCCAGCATGGTGACCTGCCCGGCGAAGCCCTGGGCCCGGAGCTCGGCTGCGGCGCGCGAGCCGGCCAGCCCGCCGCCCACGATGACTACCCGCTCGATCTGCACGAGCACCTAGGCTAGGGGGATCCGGCCTGCTCTGGTCAGGCCGGGCCGCGAAGCGGCCACGGCGGCCCGGTTTCCGGATGGGCCGGGGGCCATTTCCGCCCGGGCCAGATCCCGGCTGCCATCCCCGCCTGCAGCTCGTGATTACAGCACCGGCCGGGAAACCCGCAGGTAACTGCGGTGACCCCGGGAGGGTCGTCACTCCTGGTCACCGCCTGACACCGTAGCGGTGTTCCCCGCGCCCGGAGCGATGGTCGCCCATACAATCGAGCCGATGGACACGACGCTCGCGCGCCCACCCGTGGGCCGGCTCCTCGATGGCCGGTACCGGGTTGAGTCCCTTATTGCCACCGGCGGGATGGCGACCGTGTATCTGGGCACCGATACCCGGCTGGACCGCACGGTGGCGCTGAAGATCATGCATGCCGAGCTGGCCAACGACGAGGATTTCGTCCGCCGGTTCGTCGGCGAGGCCCGCTCCGTGGCCCGGCTCTCGCACCCCAACGTGGTCGGCGTCTACGACCAGGGCGCCGATGGGCGCATGCTGTACCTGGCCATGGAGTACGTGCCCGGCCGCACACTGCGCGACCTGCTGAACGAGCGGGGCCGCCTCGGTCCCCGCGAGGCCCTGGACATTATGGACGGCGTGCTCGGCGGCCTCGGTGCCGCGCATGCCGCCGGGATCGCGCACCGGGACGTCAAGCCGGAGAACGTCCTGCTGGGCGCGGGCAATGCGGTCAAGGTCGCGGACTTCGGCCTGGCCCGGATGCTCGCGGGCACCAGCCACACCAAGACCGGCATGCTGATCGGCACCGCGGCCTACCTGGCGCCCGAGCAGGTGTCCCAGGGGGTCGCCGACGCGCGGACGGACGTCTACGCCGCCGGAGTCATGCTGTTCGAGATGCTCACCGGCCGGCAGCCGCACACCGCGGACACGCCGCTGGCGGTGGCCTACAAGCACGTCAACGAGGCTGTGCCGGTGCCTTCGCAGCTGGTGGACGGTATCCCGCCCGCCCTGGACGAGCTGGTCCTGCGGGCCACCAGCCGGGACCCCGGCCTGCGCCCCGCCGACGGTGGCCAGGCTCTGCGCAGCCTGAGCGAGGTGCGGCTCAGCCTCCCGCCCGCTCCCCCGGCCCTGCCCGCCGCACCGGCGGGCGCCGGCTATCCGGGCCCCGGCTACCAGGATCCAGGCGGCTATGAACCACCCGGGTACCAGGCCTCCGGATACCAGACCACTGGATACGAGAGCCCCGGGTACCAGGACGCTGGGTACCAGGATGGCAACCAGCCAGGAGGCTGGCCCGTCCAGCCCCCGCCGTCGCAGTACGCCGACGACCTGATCCCGGGCCTGCGCAGCCCCGGCGACCCCGCAGCCGCCGGCGGTGTCCCGCCGGCCGCCGCGCCCACCAGCGTCGGCGCGGCCTTCCCCACTTCGGGGCCGTCTGACCCGGGCTCGCCCACCTCAGCCTTTTCCATAGTGGGATTCGCCCTGCCGCCGGGCGAGGACCGGGCCGCGGTCACCCAGCGGGTGCCGGAGGACGACTTCCACCGGGCGGCGAACCACACCCTGGTGGTGTCCCGCGGCGCGGTGACGGATTACGGCCGGGGCGGCCATGACGGGCCCCGCGAGCCCGGCCTGCAGCGCTGGCTGTTCAGCCGCCGGCTGTACTACGTCCTGGGCGGCCTGGCCCTGGTGCTCCTGATCGGCCTGCTGGTCTGGTGGCAGTCGGCGGGCAAGTACACCACGGTGCCCCGGGTGGGCGGCCTGGCCGTGAGCACGGCCCGGCTGGAGGTCCGTAACCAGGGCCTGACCGTCAACATGGGCAGGCCCCAGTTCAGTGCCCGGGTGGCCAAGGGCAGCGTGATCAGCACCCGGCCCGCCGCCGGGTCCCGGGTGAGCAAGGGCGGCACCGTGCTGCTCGTCGTCTCCGCCGGGCCGCACATGATCCCGGTGCCCCAGGTAACCGGGAACCCACTGGCCACCGCGCAGGCCGCGCTGCGGCACGCGGGCCTGATCCCGGGCAAGGTGGCCGAGCAGACGTCCACCACCATCCAGAGCGGGATCGTGATCAGCACCACCCCCGCCGCAGGCGTGTCCTGGCCGGAAAGCCGGCCCGTCTCGCTCGTGGTCAGCACCGGGCAGCCGGTGCCCAACTTCGTGGGCCAGGACAAGGCCGTAGCCGAGCAGTGGGCTCAGGCCAACAGCGTGCAGCTGAATGAGGTCGCGGACGCGAAAAGCACCCAGCCCGCAGGCATGGTCATCCAGCAGTCTGTGGCCCCCGGCAGCGCCTTCACCCCGCATCAGGTCATGACCATTGACTTCTCTAACGGGCCGCAGATGGCGAATGTGCCCAATGTGGACGGCCAGCAGGTTTCCCAGGCCGAGCAGGCGCTGACGCAGGCAGGTTTCCAGGTCAAGGTGGACCAGGTCGGCCCGCTCGACACGGTGTTCAACTACAGCCCGACCGGGCAGGCCCCGCAGGGCAGCACGATCACTATTTACGTGGGATTGCCGCACATCTAAGCGCAGCCGGGAAGACCGGCCCCGGCCTCAGGTCCCGGGATGCCCCGCAGGGCGCCTGAGCTTCACTGAACGTTTTTTCATCCTGATCTTGGAGTGGCCCGGCATTGACCTGATCACGGAGGGCGTGTCGGCTTCCGGCGCGGTGAAGCCCCGGGTAAGTGAAGCGATCACCACAATCACCTTCATCTGCCCGGGGGCTTCCATGCTGTTCTACCGTGCCGCGCTGCCGTTGCCGTCGCAGACCCCGGACTACACCGCCGGGGTCATCCGCCGTCAGCGCAGGCAGATCGGCTCGCCCTGGCGCAAGCTCAGTCCTGGCCGGCAGGCCCTGCTGGTGCTGGCCTACCTGTGCAAAGGCGAGACGTTCGCTGAGCTCGCGGCCGGGTTCGGCAGCGGCACCGCCACGGCCTGGCGTTACGTGAGCGAGACCGTGGCGTTGCTCGCGGCCCGCTCCCCGAAGCTGCACCGCGCACTGGCTGGTGCGAAGAAGGCCGGAGACGCCTACGTGGTAATCGACGCACGTTAATAGCCATCGACCGGGTCGCCGCGGACCGGCCGTTCTTCTCCGGCAAGCACCGCCGCCACGGCATGACTCTCCAGGTCATCTCGCCCCCGATGGCGAAATCCTCTGGGTCTCCGGACCCCTGCCGGCGCCGTGCACGACCGGACCGCCGACCGGATCTGGGGCATCCTGCGCGAACTCCGTGGCTGCCCCTGGCGCGCCGGGCAGCTGGCCAAAGCCATCCACGTCCTTCAAACCCGCGAAACCGAAGAACAAAGGCTCAACGAGCAGCGATGGCGGTCCGCCGTTCTACATCGTTGGGCGGGTTCGATCCAGATCACCCCAGGCCTCGATGATCCGGCCGCCGGCCACCCGGTACATCGCGAACTCCGGCATGCTGACGGACCGGCCGGCCGCAGTCGTGCCCGTGCCGGCCAGGTGCGCGCTGAGCCAGGACCCGTCGACCAGCAGGTGCCGCAGGTCCCAGTGGTAGTCCGGCAATGCCTCGACGACCGCGCCCAGCTCCTCGGCGTACCCCCGCAGGCCCTGGCTCGCGCCGTTCACCTCAACGTTCTCGCCGACGAACTCGCCGAGCTCGCCGAACCGGTGCTCGTTGCAGCGCTGCAGGTAGCGCCGGTAAAACGCCTCCAGTTCCGCGCGCTCACACTCCATGAACAGCATCCTGCCAGCACTAGACAGTGAGTGCCGCCGAAGCTGAGGGAGGCTCGCGCACCGCGGCCACCGACCCTCACCCACGATGAAAAACGTTCACTCTCAATGCCTCCGCCAGGCCCTTTCTTTACTTATCCCTTGCCTGGCATTGAGCTTTCTATGACATTTTGCTGCCGGAAATCGGCATTAGTGGGTATGCCTACGATTAGCAACTAGTACGGGCCAGGCTAAATGTCGCGGATAAACTAATATGTGCGCGCCCCCATGGCTGTGCCCTTGCTTCTGATCCAGAAGGGCCTGAACCGAAGAAGGCCCCGCTGAACTTCCGCCGAGCGACCGTGTTCCGCCGTCCCGGACGCCTGACCGCGCTCCGCGCGGTCGCGCACCTGGGCGCGTGGCTGCCGTTCATCCTCGGCCCGGCCCGCCTCATCCAGCATGGCTGGCGGCCGGTCGGGGACGAGGCGGCCATCGCGCTCCGGTCCTGGAATTCGCTGACCGCGCACGGCCCGATGGTTGGCCAGGCCACCCGGCTGGCTCACGGGGTGTTCGACCCGGGCCCGCTGCAGTACTGGCTGCTGGCCATCCCGGTCCACCTGGACACGGCGCACGGGGTGCTCTGGGGCTCGGCCATCTGCTGCCTGGTGGCGTGCTCGCTCGCGGTCGAGGCCGCCTGGTCCGTGCTCGGCGCGGCCGGCGGGCTCTGCGCTAGCGGGCTCATCCTCGGGCTGACCCTGTGGATGCCGGGCGTCGCCGTGACGCCGAGCTGGAATCCCTGGTTCGGGATGATGTTCTTCATCGCGGCGCTCGCGGCGGCCTGGGCGGTCATGTCCGGGCACCGGGGCTGGTGGCCGGCGCTGGTTGTCACGGCGTCGATCGCGGCCCAGTGCCATCTGATGTTCACCGTGCCGTCTGGTGTCCTGGCCGTCCTGGCCCTGATCGCCGGCCTGGTGGACGCCATCCGCGGCCGGCTCGGCTACTGGTGGGTGCTGGCCGGGCTGATCGCGGGGGCCGCGTGCTGGAGCGCCCCGCTCATCCAGCAGTTCACCTCCCCGGACGGGAACCTCGGCTTGCTGCTGCGCAGTGGCGGCGCCACGACCGGGACGCGGACCGGCGGCACGTTCAGCGTCAGGGCCCTGTCCGCCGCGATGGAGCCGGTCCCGCTGTGGTGGAAGTCGTCCCTGCAGCCCGTGGCGATCTACCAGCTGATCAGTCACCGGGCGGCCTGGTTCGCGGTGGCGGTCCTGCTCCTGCTGGCCGTGGCCGCGGTCATGGCGGTACGCCCGCTGCGCTGCCGGCCACTGGGAGCGCTGGCCGTCGTGACCCTCGTGATCAGTCTCGGGTCGCTGGTGACGTACTCCGGTATCCCGGTGCACAACACCAGCCTGCGCACCCTGGGCTACCTCACCGTGCTGCTCTTCCTGATCGGCGCGCTGAGCTGGCTGGTGGCCGGCAGCTGGGCCGTGCTGACCGCCCGGCTGATCCTCAGCCGGCTGGCCGCGGAGCACCCGGCGGGCCGGGCGGTCCGCGGCGCCGGGCCGCTGGCCGGCCTGACGACCACGGCGCTGGTCGCGGCGGGCGCCATCCTCGCCCTGCCGCTGCAGGGATCCATAGTCCGCCAGGTGACCAGCGACCCGGCCATAGCCGCATCGCAGGCCGCGTCCCGGCAGATCGTCCGGGCCCTGCCGGGCCAGCCGATAGCCCTGTCGATCCACGACTTCAACCCGTCCGTGCTGGGGCGGCTGACCCTGGGCGTGACCTGGGCGCTGACCCCGGACGGCTTCCGCGCCGAGATCATGCGCACCCGGCTGGCCCGCGAGCTCGGGGACCGGTACGTGTTCCGCGGCGAGGAGATCCCGCTGGTCAAGGTCCGGGTGCGGCAGCACGGCACCTCGGTCGCCGTGACCAGGCCCACCCGCCTCGCCAGCCACCAGTGGCCAGGCCCGGGTAAGGGCCACCCAGCAGCCGGATCAGTCGCCGGCGGGACGCCCCGGCGGGACGCGCCGGGGCACCTTCGCCAGCCGTGACCGGTGTCCGCCGATCTGGGCCAGGTCGTGGTGCGTTGCGATACTGTGGCCGCCTGGACGGTGACCAGCCACCGGCGCGGCACGTTCCCCTCAACCGTGCCCTGGTGGACGCCGCACCCGCCCCCGGGTACGCCGGCCGGTCCCAGCCCAGCCCCGATCTCATCAGACATGCGGGAAGTGGCCAGCTGTGAGCGGAACCAAGGTGACGCCAGCGGCCGGCGGGTCGTCGCGCCGCGATGCCACCGGGCCCGCGGGACCGTCCGGCCGCCACGGCTGGCTCTCCCCGGTCGCCCTGATCATCACCGGCTTCACCGTGATCGGCCTGGGCCTGCGGCTCTTCCTGCTGAGCCGGCCGGGCTACCTGCTCGGCGTCACGCAGTACGACGACGGGCCGTACTTCGGCAGCGCGCTGCGGCTGGTGCACGGGGCGCTGCCGTACCGCGACTTCATCATCGTGCAGCCGCCGGGCATCACGCTGGTGATGACCCCGGCCGCGCTGCTGGCCCAGGTCACCACCACGGCCTGGGGCATGGCGGCCGGGCGCATCCTGACCGTCCTGGCGAGTTCCGCGGGGATCGTGCTGGTCGGCCTGCTGGCCCGGCACCGCGGCCCGCTCCCCGTGGCCCTGTCCTGCGGGATACTGGCCATCTTCCCGGGCAGCCTGGTGGCCGCGCACACCGTGCTGCTCGAGCCCTGGGTGACGCTGTTCTGCCTGATCGGCGCCGTGGCCGTGCTGGACCGCGACCAGCTGGCCCGCAGCAGCAGGCGGCTGCTGTGGGGCGGGGTGGCGTTCGGGTTCGCCGGCGCGGTCGAAGTGTGGGCCATCATCCCCGTTGTGGTGATCGCGGCCCTGCTGGCCCGGGAGACCCGCCGCGCCGCGCTGTTCGTGGGCGGCGTGGCGATCGGGTTCTGCGTGCCGGTCATCCCGTTCGCGGCGACGGCTCCGCGCCGGTTCTACAACAGCTTCTTCGCGGCCCAGGTGTTCCGCGTGGTGCCGACCCGGACCCCGGTGCACAAGCGGCTGCGGCTGATGAGCGGGATCGGCCAGCTGCTGCACCTCGGCACGACCGCGACGCTCATCGTCGCGGTGATCATCGTGATCTTCGTGGCCGGGGCGTTCATCGCCGCCTGGCGGATCAGCGGCCGGCCGCTGACCGGGCTGGACTGGTTCGCGGTGGCGACCTGCACGCTGGTGGTGACGGCGTTCCTCTGGTATGCCCAGTTCTTCCTGCACTTCCCCGCGTTCCTGGCCCCGTTCCTGGGCCTGTCCATCGGGCTGGCCGCCGGCCGCCTGGCCGCTGCCCTGCAGGGCGGGGGCATCGAGTCTCTGGCCAGTGAGCGGAGTCCTGGCTCCTGGGCCCAGTGGGCGGTCGTGGGCCTGGCCGCGTGCGGCATCGTGATCCTGGCCGTGCAGCAGGGCCAGTCGGACCTCAGCGTGTCGCCGCGGGTCACGCCGGCCGCGCTCCGTGCCGCGCAGCGCATCGTGCACCCCGGCGCGTGCGTCCTCACCGACCAGGCGTCCTTCCTCATCGCCGCGGACCGCTTCTACTCCAGCGCGCCCGGCTGCTCGCAGCTGGTGGACGCGATCGGCACGGACTACTCGCTGGGCCACGGGCGGGACGCCAGCTCCGGTGCGGCCCGGTACCCGGCCGTCGACGCCACCTGGCGCAGCGCGTTCGGGCATGCCCAGTACGTGTGGCTGTCGCTGCGGTTCAACGAGCGGCGCATCGCGTGGACGCCCGCGCTGCGGTCGTACTTCAGGAACCACTTCACCCGGGTGTACAAGGACGGCAAGAGCGACGCCCTGTACGCCCGCACCAGCAGTGGCTGACGCCCGGCCCCCGTCCCCCGGCCCCCGGATCGGGTCCCAGGCCGGCCTCCGGGCTGGCCAGCCACGGACGCGGCGGCCCGGCATCGGGGCCCACGTTCCCGTGGCCGGCGGGTTCGCGGCCGGGCTGCGCTACGCGGCCGGTGTCGGTGCCGAGGTCATCCAGGTGTTCGTGTCCAACCCGCGCTCCTGGTCCCTGCCCGCCGGGGAGCCGGCCCAGCAGGCCCGCGAGGCGGACGCGATCCGCGACCGGCTGGCCGAGGCCGGCCTGCCCGCGTTCGTGCACACGCCGTACCTGATCAACGTCGGTTCCGCGGACCCGCTGACCCGGGACCGCTCGGTGGCCTCGATACGGCACTCGCTGCACCGGGGTGGCGCGATCGGGGCCCGCGGCGTCGTGGTGCACACCGGCTCGGCGGCCGGCGGCGACCGGGACAAGAGCATGCTTTGTGCGAGGGAAAGCCTGCTGCCAGTGCTGGACTCGATCCCGGCCGATGGCCCGGACCTGCTGCTGGAGCCGATGGCCGGGCAGGGCCACCTGCTCTGCACCGCCGTGACCGACCTGGGACCCTACCTCGAGATGCTCGGCTGGCACCCGCGTGCCCGAGTGTGCCTGGACACCTGCCACCTGTTCTCGGCCGGGCACGACCTCGCGGCCCCGGACGGCGCGGTGGCCGTCATGAGCGAGCTGGCCGGGGTCCTGGGCGGAACCGGGCGGCTGGCGCTGGTGCACGCCAACGACTCCAAGGATCCGGTCGGCTCCCACCGGGACCGGCACGAGAACATCGGCGCCGGCCAGATCGGCGCCCCGCCGTTCGGCGCGCTGCTCCGCCACCCGGCGGCCGCCGGCGTGCCGTTCCTGGTCGAGACCCCCGGTCCCCAGGCGGCCCACGCCGCCGACATCGCCACCCTCAAGCGCCTCCGCGGCCCCGCGCCCGCTAACCGATGACTGGGTACGCCACGGGCTGCACCGCCCGCGGCCACGCACCTGGGCCTGCTACTCCTGGTGGGAGAAGCGCTCCTCATGCCAGGGGTCCGCGGAGTTGTGGTAGCCGCGCTCTTCCCAGAAACCGCGCCGGTTCTCGGTAAGGTACTCCAGCGCGCGCACCCACTTCACGCTCTTCCAGCCGTAGAGGTGCGGCACGACGAGCCGGATCGGGTAGCCGTGCTCCGGGGTCAGCGGGACCCCGGCCACCGCGGTGGCGAACAGCGTGGAGTCGGCGGCGAAATCGCCGATGCCGATGTTCGCGCTGTACCCGTACTCGGCCCAGACCATGACGTGGGTGACCGCGCCGTCCGGGGGCGCGGCGGACAGGATCTCGGCCGCGGCGATGCCCTCCCAGGCGATCCCCGGGATCGTGCACTTGGTCACGCAGTGCAGGTCGGCGGTGACGGCACGGCGCGGCAGCCGGGTGATCCCGGCCCAGTCCCAGCGGTGCTCCACACCGGACTCGGTGGCGCCCATCACCGTGAAGGTCCAGGTGTCGGGGCGGAACCTGGGCACCCGGCCGTAGTGCTGGGCGGGCCAGTCCGGCCGCACCACCTGGCCGGGCGGCAGTTCCCGCTCCACCCGGACCCGGCCGCCGGCCAGCCCTGCCGGACGTCCCGCGCCAGCCAGCCCGGCCGGGTCAGCCCGCCCGCCGGCGGGCCCGGCCTGGCCGGCGAGCACCTGGCTCACCACCGACTGCCCCGGAGCCTGCTGGCCCGGTGCTGGCGGCCCCGGGGCCTGGTGGCCCACCGCCGACCGGCCGCCGTCCGGCTGACCCATGCACGTCCTCCTGACTGCTGCGCGGCTTCTACGATCGCATGCGGGCGAATTCGCAGCCCCCGCCCCCCCCGACCTCGGTGGATGCGCTAGGCTACCGGTCATGCGTCAGCAGTTTTGGTTCTGGTATGGCAACCGGCCCGGCAATCGGACGGTCGCCCGCCAGACTCTGCGCTGACGCGAGCGAACCTCCAGGAAGCCCCGGGCCGCAGGCCCGGGGTTTTTTGCATGAGCGCAACCCCGGCCCCGCACCGGCACCAACAGCAGCCGCCGCCGCAATCGCAGCGGCACCGAGAGAAGAGGACCCATGGTTGTGGTCATGGCCCCCGAAGCCACGCAGGCGGACGTGGACGGAATCGTCGATGTGGTGCGCGATGCGGGCGGTGAGGCGTTCGTGACCCGTGGCGTCTCGCGCACCATCGTGGGCCTGGTCGGTGACGTGGATCAGTTCGGCTCGCTCAACCTGAGGAGCAGGCCGGGGGTGCTCGACGTGGTCCGCATCTCCGTGCCCTACAAGCTGGTCAGCCGGGAGCACCACCCGCATCGCTCGGTCGTCCAGGTCGGCGGCGTGCCGATCGGCCCGGACACCATGACCGTGATCGCGGGCCCGTGCGCGGTCGAAACCCCGGAGCAGACCCTGATCGCGGCCCGGATGGCCAAGGCGGCGGGCGCGTCGCTGCTGCGCGGGGGCGCGTTCAAGCCGCGGACCTCGCCGTACGCCTACCAGGGCCTGGGCGAGGCGGGGCTGAAGATCCTGGCCGACGTGCGCGAGGAGACCGGCTTGCCGGTGGTGACCGAGGTCATCGACCCGCGCAGCGTGGACCTGGTCTCCTCCTACGCCGACATGCTCCAGGTCGGCACCAGGAACATGCAGAACTTCGCGCTGCTCCAGGCGGTCGGCGAGGCCTGCAAGCCGGTGCTGCTCAAGCGGGGCTTCAGCGCCACCATCGAGGAGTGGCTGATGGCCGCCGAGTACATCGCGCAGCGCGGCAACCTCGACATCGTGCTGTGCGAGCGGGGCATCCGCACGTTCGAGACCGCGACCCGCAACACGCTGGACATCAGCGCGGTCCCGGTCGCGCAGCGGCTCAGCCACCTGCCGGTCATCGTCGACCCGTCGCACTCCGGGGGCCGCCGCGACCTGGTGCTGCCGCTGACCCGGGCGGCCATCGCGGTCGGCGCGGACGGCATCATCGTGGACGTGCACCCGGAGCCGGAGACGGCGCTGTGCGACGGCGACCAGGCCCTGCTCGACTCCGACATCCGCGAGCTGGCCAGCGTGGCCGCGCACCTGCCGCCCCTGATGGGCCGGACGCTGACCCCGCCGCGGGACGTCAGCGCTCCCCGACCCGCCGCGCCCGCCCCGGTCGGCTAGATTCTCCGCAACGAAGACCAGTCCCCGTCAGCGTCCCGCGCCCCGGAATGAGGCTGCGGGGCCGCAAGACCCGGCGCGGGGCAGCGGCCGCACAGCACGAGACCAGGCGCGGGGCACCGGCCCGCGCCTGGTCCTCGTTGCGGATCTTCTGGTTCTCAGGGGTGATCGAGCCGGTACTCCTGCGCGATCGCGGCCAGCTCCTCCGCGAGGTCCCCCGCATCCAGCCGGGCCTCGATCCGGTGCAGGTCGTCGATCCGGGCCCGGGTCTCGACCTGGCGCGGGGTCAGCAGCGTGCAGCAATCCTGGTCGGGCAGCTCGGACAGGGCCAGGGTGCGGATCCGGCGCGCCTCGTCGATGATCTCGATCTTGTCGTGGCCGATCAGCGGGCGCAGCACCGGCAGGGACACGGCGTCGTCCAGCGCGGTGAGGTTGGCCAGCGTCTGGCTGCTGACCTGCCCGAGTGAGTCGCCGGTGACCAGGGCGGCCGCGCCCAGGCGGCAGGCCAGCACCTCCCCGGTCTTGAGCATCAGCCGGCGCTGCGCCACGATCTGGAGCCGGCTCGCGCCGGAGGACGCCAGCCGCCGCTGGGTCTGGCCGAACGCGACCACGTACATCCGCGAGTCGCACTGGAAGCGGTCCAGCTGGAACATCAGCCCGTACGCCTTGTACACGGACTCGGGGCCGGTCAGCGGCAGCCCGGAGAAGTGCAGGAAGTCGCACCGCAGCCCGCGGCGCATCATCCGGTACGCGGCGACCGGCGAGTCGATCCCGCCGGACATGAGCACCAGCGCACGGCCGCTCATCCCGACCGGCAGCCCGCCCTGGCCCGGCGCGCCGTCGGTGTAGACGAACACCTCGGTCTGGTCCACCTCGACGATGATGGTCAGGTCGGGGCGGGACAGGTTGACCGGGTGACCGTAGGCCCGCTGGACCCGGCGGCCGATCTCCCGGGCCAGCTCAGCCGAGGTCAGCGGGAAGCGCTTGTCGCGGCGCCGGGCCCGGACCGCGAACGACCCCGTCCGCCCGGCCGCCAGCGCGACCGCGGCCCCGATCGCCGCCTCCGGGTCCTTGGCCACCCGGGCCGCCCGGCAGACCCGGGCGATACCCATCACCGAGCTGACCCGCTCGGCCACCCGGTCCATGGCCGTCTCCGCGGCCGGCCCGGCCGCGGACCCGTGGCCGCCGGTGAGGCGGAGCACCATGACGCCGTTGCGGTTCCAGATGCGCACGCCGACGCCGAGATCACGGACGGCCCGGCGGATGTTCTGCTGCAGGATGCGCTCGAAGTAATGCCGGTTGCCGCCCTTGAGCACGATCTCGCCCACCTTGAGCAGCACGCACGGCTCGCTACGGGGGACGTGGCCTGACTGGCTCATGGTGGCGGCGGGCTCGGGCGTGACGGCGATGCCGCGCCCGGGGCCCGGGACGCGGGGTGCGACGGGAGTACTGCCTGCGGTCGTGGGGCCGGGCGTGCGGGGAGTGCTGCTGGTGCCGGTCGTGACCGAAGCCGGGTGACCAGCCCGGGGCGTGGCGGCCATCACCCCAGTCTGCACCCATTCCCGCCCCCCGCAGCGCGCTGTGAGTGAGGACCCGGTGCGGCCGGAATCATGACCCGCGGCCCGTGCGGCTCCAGATCCACGCGGCCCAGCGGACCCGAGGGCCATCGATCCTTCACTGCCCTAGCTGACCCCGTGATCCGCTGGAGCTGGCATCTGACGTGGCTGGCCGCGGGGAGGTACGGTGCGGGGATGACGGTCAAACTCGTGGTTCTGTACACCCAGCCCGACGACCCGGCCGCGTTTGAGGAGCACTACCTCGGCGTGCACATGCCGCTGGTGGCAGCGCTGCCCGGCTTGCAGCGCGCCGAGGCCGGGCGGTTCACCGCGGCTCTCGACGGCGGCGGGCCGACCTTCTACCGGCTCGCCGAGCTGTACTTCGCCGACCAGGCCGCGATGAATACCGCACTCGGATCCCCCGAGGGCCAGGCCACCTCGGCCGACTACCAGAAGATCGCGCCGACCGGGTCCCGGATGTTCGTCCAGCTGCTGGACGACTAGCGCTGCGCGGCCCCCGATCCGGGCTGCGGCTGTCGATCGGGCCCGGCGCCGTTCGACTCACTGGTGAAAGCCAGCAACGCTGCGAACCAGGAGGATGCGATGCGGTACCTGTTTCTGCTGTACGGGCCGGATGAGCCGCTGCCCGGGCCGGAGACGCCCGAGGGGCAGAAGATGATCGGCGAGTGGCGGACCGCCACCGAGGCCATGGCCAAGGCCGGCGTGCTGATCGACTGCGGGCCGCTGCAGCCGCCGGCCGCGGCCACCACCGTCCGGGTGCGCGACGGCGAGACGCTGCTCACCGACGGGCCGGCCGCCGAGATCAAGGAGCAGTTCGGCGGCTACACCCTCATCGAGTGCGCGGGCCTGGACGAGGCCCTGCGCTGGGCCGCGACCGTGCCGACCGCGCTGAACGGGTCGGTGGAGGTGCGGCCGGTGGTGCAGATCCCCGACCGGGGGGTGCCAGGCTGAGCCAGCCGTACGAGGAGGTCTTCCGGGCCCACTGGTGGGCGGCGGTCGCGACCGTCGCCCGCCGGGTGGGCGACCTCGAGATCGCCGAGGACGCGGTGCAGGACGCGTGCGCCGCGGCCTTGACCCAGTGGCCCGCAGGCGGCATCCCGGACCATCCGCGGGCCTGGCTGATCGGCGTGGCCCGGCACAAGGCCAGCGACCGGCTGCGCCGGGAGAGCCGCCGCGCGGATAAAGAGGCCGCCGCCATGCGGGACGGCGCACTGGGCTGGGCCGCCGGCGACACTGGCCCGGGCCCGGCCGCCGGGGAGCCGGCGGCGCCCGCGGGCGGGCCGGGCGAGGCGGCGTCCAGCGCCGACGACGAACTGGGCCTCATCCTGGCCTGCTGCCACCCGGCCCTGGACCCCGCGGTCCGGGTGCCGCTGACCCTGCGCTCGGTCTGCGGCCTGCCCACCGCCGAGATCGCGGCCGCGTTCCTGGTCCCGGAGCCGACCATGGCTCAGCGGCTGGTCCGCGCGAAACGCAAGATCCGGCAGGCGGGCATCCCGCTGGCCCTCCCGCCGCCCGCCGAGCGGGCCGGGCGGCTCGGCGGTGTGCTGCGCGTCGTGTACCTGGTGTTCACCGCCGGCCACAAACCCTCGGCCGGCGACACCCTGGTCCGGGGCGACCTGTGCGATCAGGCGATCAGCCTGGCCCGTTCGCTGGCCGCGCTGGTGCCGGGCGAGGCCGAGGTGACGGGGCTGCTGGCGTTGCTGCTCCTGACCGACGCGCGCCGCGGCGCCCGGGTCAGCCCGGCGGGCGACCTGGTGCTGCTGGCGGACCAGGACCGCTCGCGGTGGGACCAGGCGAAGATCGCCGAGGGTGAGGCCCTGCTCGCCCGGACCCTGCGGGGCCGCCGGCCCGGGCCCTACCAGCTGCAGGCCGCGATCGCCGGGTGCCATTCCTGCGCCCGCTCGGCCGCGGACACCGACTGGACGGAGATCGCGGCGCTGTACGGCGCGCTGCTCCGCTATGAGCCGACGCCGGTGACCGCCGCGAACCGGGCCGCCGCGGTGGCCATGGCCGAGGGCCCGGCGGCCGGCCTGGTCCTGCTGGAGGAGGCGGCCGCGGACCGGCGGCTGGCCCGCTGGCCGCAGCTGCACATCGCCCGCGCCGAGCTGCTCAGCCGCCTGGGACGGCGCGCCGACGCGGCCCGCGCGTACCAGGCGGCGCTGGACCTGGCGCCCGCCGCGCCCGAACGGGACTTCATCGGCCGCCGCATCCGCGAGCTGGCCGGCTGAGGCCCCGGCAGATCCCCAGCGACGTCATGACGGAGACCACGGCATGAGCACGATCACGGTCCGCCCGGCCACCCCGGCCGATTTCCCGGCTATCGCGACGGTCGCGGTGGCCACCGGCCAGGACGAGGAGTGGGCCGGCGCCGACCCGGCCTACCTGGCGTACCTGCTGGAGCACGGCACGTTGCTGGTCGCGGGGCGGGATGATTCCGTGACCGGGTTCGGCGCGACCCGGCTGATCGGCGACGGGCCGGCCGCGGTCAGCATGCTGTGCGACCTGTTCATCCATCCGGGGACGCACGGGCGGGGCTGCGGCCGGGCCATCCTCAGCCAGTTGTGGCCCGGCGGGCCGGGCACCGGGGAGCCGGGGGCGGGCGGGCCGGGGCCGGGCAGGCCGCGCCGGATGACGTTCAGCAGCCTGCACGCGCACGCGCTGCCGCTGTACACGCGGTTCGGCGTGGATGCGTGGTGGCCGCTGCTGTACCTGGCCGGCGACGTGCGCACGGTGCCGGCGCCGGACGGCTGGACAGTCGCACCGGCGAGCGTGGCTGAGGTGGCCGCGGCGGAGCAGGACTGGACCGGGGTGGACCGGTCCGCCGATCACCGGGCCTGGGCGGCCCGGCCGCACGGGCAGCCGGTGCGCGCCTTCCGGCGCGGGGAACTGGCTGCGGCGGGCACGGCCGCCGGGCACGGGGCGGAGTACGGCCTGGTCCACCTGGCGATCGCGCCGGATATCCCGGCGGCGGACGCCGTGCTGGCCGTGCTGGCCACGCTGCAGGCTCCGGACGGCCGGGCCCGGGTCTGCCTTCCCGGACCGCACCCCGCGGTGCGCCCGCTGTTCGCGGCCGGCTGGCGTCACGAGGCCAGCGACCTGTTCATGGCGTCCGACCCACGGCTGCTCGACCCGCGGCGGGCAGTGCCCAACCCGGGCGCCGCGTGATCCTCCTAGTGATCCAGGCCACCCCGGGCGGCCTGCCGGCTGGCCTGACTGGTGCCATGATGCTTTGTGTGGATAACAAGACGCTCCACGACTCGCGGCCGGACCAGGACTCCGGACAGCCACCGGCGGTCGCCGAGGCCGGAGGCCGCAGTCCGCAGGACCAGCCGCGTGAGGGCCACGCCGGCCTGGTGCCGGCCCGTGACCAGCGCCGCCACGAGGTCCTGGTGCGGGTGGTGCTGATCAGCGAGGCCCTGAACCAGCGCCTGGCCCTGTGACGGGCGTGCTGAGCGGTGCGCGGTGACTGAGTTCCTGACCACGGACGACGCGCTGGAAGTGGCGCGGCTGGTCACCGGCGAGCGTCCCCGGGTCCGTGACTTCGCGGATCTGGACGCGGCGCTGGCCCGGCCGCAGCAGACCGAGAACGGCCGGGACGTGTTCCCGGGGATCTGGGACAAGGCCGCGGCCCTGATGGAGTCGCTGGGCCACAGCTACGCCCTCGTGGACGGGAACAAGCGGCTGACCTGGAACGCGACCTGGTACTTCCTGGGCGTGAACGGTCACCCGCTGGCCGAGCCGCTCGACGAGGAAGCGGCGTTCCAGTTCATGTACGACCTGGTCCGGGGCAGGATTACCGCCTCCGCGATCGCGGAACGGCTGCAGAAGTTCGCCGCCTGAGATCCCGGGCCAGCGTCCGGGACGCCCGGGTTACTGGCGGCCCAGGTTCGGGGCGCCGTCGCGGAGAACGTACTTCTGGATCTTCCCGGTGGCGGTCTTCGGCAGCTCGGTGACGAACGTGACCCCGCGCGGGGCCTTGAAGTGCGCCAGCCGCTCACGGGCGAACGCGATGATCTCGTCTTCGGTCGCGGTCTGGCCGTCCCGCAGCACGACGAACGCCTGCGGGGTCTCCCCCCAGCGCTCGTCCGGAAGTCCCACGATCGCGGCCTCCTGGACCGCGGGGTGCCGCAGTAGCGTGCCCTCGACCTCGACCGACGAGATGTTCTCGCCGCCGCTGATGATCACGTCCTTGATCCGGTCGCGGATCTCGACGTAGCCGTCCGGGTGCACCACGGCGGCGTCGCCGGTGTGGAACCAGCCGTCGCCCATGGCCCGCTCGGTGGCCTCCGGGTCGTGGTAGTACCCGGACATAACGACGTTCCCGCGGACCACGATCTCGCCCAGCGTCTGCCCGTCCGCCGGGACCTCCTCGCCGTCATCACCCTGCACCAGCAGCTCACCCGAGGTCAGCAGCTCGACCCCGGTCCGCGCCTTCTGCACCGCCCGGTCGGCCGGGGTGAGCTTCTCATGCTCGGGTAGCGGGGCGCAGACCGTGATGAACGGGGCCGTCTCGGTGAGGCCGTAGACCTGGGTGACCTCCCAGCCGAACTGTTCCTCGAGCCGCTCGATGGTCGCAGCGGCCGGCGGCGCGCCAGCCGTCACCACGCGGACACCGGGCGGTACCGCCCCGCGCACCTCAGCCGACGCGTTCGCCAGCGAGATCAGCACGGTCGGGGCCGCGCACAGGCTGCCGACCCGCTCCTGGCGGATGAGCTGGAACACCGCGCCCGGCTCGACCTTGCGCAGGCAGACATGCGTCGCCGCGGCGGCGGTGACGGTCCAGGTATATGTCCAGCCGTTCGCGTGGAACATCGGCAGCGTCCACAGGTACCGCTCCCCCACCGGGATCGGCAGGTGCAGCAGGGTGCCGATCGAGTTCATCGTGGCGTTGCGGTGGCTGATCATCACGCCCTTGGGCCGCGCCGTGGTCCCGCTGGTGTAGTTGATCGTGAGCAGGTCACGCTCGTCCACGTCCGCCGGGGTGAAGTCGGGGCTGGCGTCCGCGATGGCGGCCTCGTAGTCGAGCCAGCCGTCCCGGGCACCCCCGAACGCGACAAAGTGCCGCACCCCGCTGAGCTGGTCCCGGATCGAGTCCACGGCGTCCAGGTACTCCGCGTCGGCGCAGACCACGCTGGAGCCGGAGTGGCTGATGATGTAGACGAAGTCGTCGGGGGTCAGCCGGTAGTTGATCGGCACCAGCACCGTGCCGATCTGCGGGACGGCGTAGAACGACTCCAGCTGGGCGTGGGTGTTCGGCGCGATCGTCGCCACCCGGTCCCCGGGCGCCACGCCGAGCTGCTGCAGCGCGGCTGACCAGCGGTCACATCGATCGAAGAACTGCTCGTAGGTCAGCCGCAGATCCCCGTCCACGACGCCTTCCCGGTTACCGTGGAGCCGGCGGGTGCGGCGGGCGAACTCGAGCGGGGTGAGCGGCGTTTCCATGGCGCGCCTCCACAGTGAAGCGGGTCTGCGGCCCGCGCAGCGTCAACAGGAACGTTAGCGGGAGATCGCAGTTTCCACGAGCACGGGTCCCGCCAGGAGGCCGCAATCTCCCCCGGGGGCCTCTCCCCGCCAGCGTGGTGCATTATGCGCCGCCGGCGGCGCATAATGCACCACGATCATGGTCCGGGACCCACCCTGGGCGGGCGGGGCGGGATCCGCCCGGGAGGGTCAGGGGGCGAGGACGCCGGCCAGGATGCGGTTCTCGCCGCGCTGCCAGATGGTGCCGATCTCGGCAAAGCCCGCCGCGCGCAGCCCGTCCACGTGGGTGGCCAGCTGCACCGACTCCGAGCCGTGGTGGTCCTCAGACAGCCGGCGCTGCTCACGCTCGGCCAGCGGGGCGGCCAGCGCCGGATCCTCCTTGATCGCCTCCCACCAGCCCTGCCAGCTCTCCGGCAGGCCGTCCGGGAAGCGGCGCTGCTCCTCCCGCTCGATCAGCACCTGCCCCAGCCGGGCCAGGGTGGGAACGGCCGTCGCGTCGTCCTTGAGGTGATCACCGTCGAGCAGCAGCCCGCCCGGGCGCAGCACCGTGGCCAGCCGCGCATACATCAGGTGCAGCGCGTCCGGCCGCAGCCAGTGCAGCGCCGTGGTGCTCACCGCTGCGTCCGCCGGCCGGTCCAGGCCGAGCTCGCCGGTCCAGCCGTTGGAGCGGAGGTCTACATCGGCGAACCGCAACCCGTCCCGGTGCCCGTACGCGCTGCGGCCGAGCGCCAGCAGGACGGGGTCGGTGTCGATGGCGACGACGCGGGCCTTGGGCATCCGGTCCAGCAGCCGGACCGACAGGGAGCCGGGCCCGCAGCCCAGGTCGAGCACCAGCGGGTCGGGGCGTCCGGCGGTCTCCTCCACCGCGTCGATCAGGGCGGTGAAGCGGTCTTCCCGGTCGGGCAGGTATCCCTGCTGCTGGATCTCCCACCGGGCGATCCAGCGCTGCGCGGTCTCACGGTCCAGCGCGTCCTGATTCAGGTCGGGCACGCCCGCCTCCTCGTCACTGACGACTATGCTTTCGGCAGTCACAAAACTAGGACGCGGAGCATAACTGGTCAAGTGAATTTCAACAGTCACATGGATGCCGTCGTGACGGTGGCGGCCAGCCTCGTCAACATCCTCACGCCGGGCGAGGAACGCGGTCAGCCCTATCCGCCGCTGGAGGAGGACCGGCTGGCGGCGGCCGCCACCGCGGCGCTGCGCGCGGGCCGCGCGGGGACGCGGGAGGTCACGCTGGCCGAGGCCAGGGACCTGCGCGGGTTCGCGATGGCGTTCCGGATCGTGTTCGCCGCCGTCGCCGCGGGGGATGTGGGCGCCGCCGCCCGCCGGGTCAACGAGCTGATCGCGGCCACCGGCGCCCATCCCTGGCTGGACAGCCACGACGGTGAGCCGTGGCACCTGCACTTCCACGGGGCCGACGATTCGCTGGCCATCGGCTGGGCAGCGGGCTGCGCCACTGGGCTGGCCGTGGTGCTGGGCAGTGACCTGCACGGCCGGATCGGGGTGTGCACGGCGGCGCGCTGCGACCGGGTGTACGTGGACACCTCACGCAACGGCACCCGCCGGTTCTGCTCCACGACCTGCCAGAACCGGGTGAAGGCGGCGGCCTTCCGGGCCCGGCAGGCCGTGGTCGGCTAGCAGCCCGCCGGCCCCCGGTAGCCCGCGGTGGGCGCTAGCCGGCCGGCTCGGGCGTCCGGGGCGTCTGGGGTGGCGGGGCGGTGACGGCCCGCACCGCGGGCAGGGCGAGGACGACGGCGCAGCTCAGCGTGGACCAGGCGGCCCCGAACCCGAGCACCGCCCGGGCACCGAGTACGGCCGCGACCGGACCGGCCGCCGCGAACGCGAGCGGGCCGAACGCGAACGCAGTCACGGTCTGGAAGGCGGTGACCCGGGCCAGCACGCCCGCGGGCAGCTGCTGCTGTTCCGCGGCGGCCGCGAAGGTGCCGCCCAGGGCGGATCCGGCCCCGGCCAGCAGGCCCCCGGCGGCGACGGCCGCCACCGGCGCACGCAGCGCGAGCAGGGCGCAGGGCAGGCCGTAGCCGAAGGTGGCCACGGTCGCCGCGATCATGGGGCGGCGCGGCGCCCGGCCCAGGGCCAGCAGCGCGCCCAGCACGGACCCGCCGCCGTAGCAGGCCATCACCGCGCCCCAGGCCCCCGCACCGCCGAGGTAATCCCGGCACAGCACCGGGCCGAGCAGCAGGAATGGTCCCCAGGTCAGCAGGTTGAACAAGGTGAACTGGACCGTCGTGATCACGAGCCAGGCCCGGGCCCGGAACTCGGCCCAGCCCTCACGCAGGTCATCGAGATAGGACCGGGGCACGAGCGTCCGGGTGGCCGGGAGCCGGGCGGAGCCGGGCGGGGCGCCGCCGGGCCGGGCGCGGGTGGCCCGGGCGCGGGCGACGGCGGGACGGCCAGCGGCGGGACGGGCAGCGGCGGGGAGCCGGAGCGACGCGAGGGCCAGCACGCTGACCGCGTAAGAGGCCGCGTCGAGCGCGATGACGGTGCCCGGCCCGGCCAGCGCGACCAGGATGCCGGCCAGCGCCGGGCCCCCCACCGCGGCGCCGGACCGGGCCCCGGTGAGCAGGGCGTTGGTGTTGACCAGGTCGTCCCGGGGGGCCAGTTCGGCGGTCAGCCCGGTGAGCGCGGGAGTGAAGACCGCGTCGCCGCTGCCCCGGACCACCGCGAGCAGGATGAACACCCACAGCGCCGGCCGGCCGGCGAGCACCGCCACCGCCAGCGCGGCCTGGGCGCCGCTGCGGGCGGCATCCGCCCCGAGCATGACCGGCCGGCGGCCGAGCCGGTCGGCGAGGACCCCGCCGCCCAGCATGAACAGCACCTGCGGAATGATCCCCGCCGCGAGGACGAGGCCGAGATCGCTCGTCGTGCCACCGTTGTCCAGCACGGCGAAGGACACCGCGAGCGCGGACATCGAGGTGCCCAGGAGCGAGGTGGTGTACCCGGCGAAGAACCGGGCGAAATCGCGGTCACGGAGCACCGCCACGCGCCGCCGGGGGCCGGTCCGCCGGGGGCCGGTCCACCGGAGGCTGGTCCACCGGGGGCCGGGCTGCCAGGGGCCGGCCCGAGCCGGCCTCCCCGCTACCGGAATCCTTCCCGTCGTGCCGTACCGCGCCATTTACCGCGACAATTGATTGACCTTCAGCCGGTGATTTACTGCGGCCACTGAATGTCGCACGAAATTGCTTCAGCACATGTCCTACCTTGCCATCCACTGAGTATTAATGTCATCGTGACGGCCACGACAAGGCCGGAGTAATTGCCGGCTCGCGTCTCTGGATGGGAAGTTCCCGCAGTAAATGTGGACGGCGGCCGGTGTTAGGATCCCGGCATGTCCACGATGGCGCCGGTGGAGTATGCAGCCGCGGTCGAGCGCTACCTCGGCCAGGCCGCCCTGGGGCCGGCCTCCCGCCGGGTGTACCGGATCTCGCTGGCCTCCTGGTCATGGCCGCTGGTCGGCAGGCCCGCGCCCCAGGGCTCGCGCCGCCGGGGCGCGAGGCCGCCTTTCGTCCCGCTGGCCCGGCTCGATGACCCGGACGCCGGGCGGGCCCTCGCCGCCGCCTTGCGGGACCGGGCCGCCGGGACGGACGTGCGCACGGTGAACCGGGAGCTCTCCGCGCTGCGCAGCGCCGTGGCCTGGTGGCAGGACCAGCGGTGGATCAGCCACGACCCGACCGCGGGCCTGCGCCATCTGGCCGGTCCCCCGCCGCCGCCGCCGGCACTCACCGGCCAGCAGCTGACCCGGCTGTTCCAGGCCGCGCCGACCCTGCGTGAGCACGCGCTGTGGCGCGTGCTGCACGACAGCGCCGCACCCGCCGACGAGGTGCTCCGCCTGGACGTCGGCCGCCTGGACCTGGCCCGGCATCGCGGCCGCGCCGGGCCACCCTGGCCGGCTCCGTGGCTCGGGTGGAGCGACGCCAGCACCGAGCTGCTGCGCTGGCTCACCGCGGGCCGCCCGGAGGGACCGGTCTTCCTGACCAGCCGCCGGGCCCCGGCTGGCACTCCCGCGCCAGACGTCTGCCCGCTCACCGGGCGGGCCCGGCTGTCCTACCGGCGCGCGGCGGAGATACTCACTGAGGTCACCCGTCCTCTCGGCCCGGCGGGCCGCGGCTGGACCCTCAGCCAGCTCCGTCCTGCTCAAGGCGTGGGGGCTGGGCGATGACCCAGAGGGCCTGGGCCGCTTCGCCGACGTCATGCTGGACGCCGCCGCCGGCACGGTGGGACTGGTAAAAACCTCAGTCCGCCTTCTTCGAGCGCCACGGCTGGCGGGGTTCCGGACGCTCAGCCGGCTCACCGCAGACGCCCGGAGCGCAGGACTGCTGGTCGTCTTGGACGTCAAGCGCGGCGATGTCGGCAGCATCAACGACGCCTACGCGGAGGCGTTCCTCGGCCGGGGCGCTCCGCTGGAGGCCGACGCCATTACGGTCCACCCCTATCTGGGGCTGGCAGCCATGGACGCCTTCGTCTCGGGTGCTCACCAGGCCGGGAGCTGCCTGCTGGTCGTCACCCGGTCCTCCAACCCGGAAGGGCAAAGTGTCCAGTCCGCCGGCGACCACGGCCGCCGGGTCGATGAAGGGCTGCTCGGCGAGATCGGGAAACTTAACCACACACTGGCGGCGGGAGACATCGGCCCGGTCGGCGCCGTGGTCGGGCCGGTCCGCATCGAGCCTGAACTCGACCTGGCCGGTGCGCAGGCGCTGTTCCTGGCCCCCGGCGTCGGCGCGCAAGGGGCGACCCCCGAAGACGTGGCCCGGGTCTTCGCAGCCTGTCCCGACCGGGTCATGCCCAGCGCGTCGAGGTCACTGCTTCTCGCCGGCCCGGACATCAGCGCTCTGCGAGACCGGGCCGCCGCCATGGCCGCCGAGTTCTGCAGGCTTCTCCCGGCCAGCGGAAATGCCGCCCCGCAGGCATCCTCTGAACGAGGGCGTCCCCGGCGCCCATGCAGCCCGGGCCACCCGGACGGCCCGGTCCGGGCCAGTCAGCGTGAGGACGGGCTGGCCAGGTGCGAGTCATCGCGGCGCAGGCCCGCGGGCAGGTAGGCAGCGCCCGGGCCACCGTCCCGGGCGATGTCGGCCGGGTTGGAGAACGCGCAACGCTGCAGGGACAGGCAGCCGCAGCCGATACACGAGTCCAGGCCGTCGCGCAGCGCGGTGAGCGCCTCGATCTGGCCGTCCAGCCGCTGCCGCCAGGCCCGGGACAGCCGGGACCAGTCCGCGCGGGTCGGGGTCCGCCCCGCGGGCAGTGACGACAGCGCCTCGGCCACCTCGTTCAGGCTGAGCCCGACGTTGCGGGCGGCCCTGATGAAGGCCAGCCGGCGCAGCGTGCTGCGCTCGAACCGGCGCTGGCCACCCGCGGTCCGGGTCGCGGACAGGAGGTCAAGGCCCTCGTAGTAGCGGACCGCCGACTCCGCGAAGCCGCTGCGCCGGGCTATCTCGCCGACCGTCAGCAAGTCCGTGGTCCGCATCGAACCTCCCCTTAACATGAAGTTGACTTCAACTGTGAGTATCCCATATGCGAGGGACGGCGGGCGTCACCGCGAGGGACGGCGGGCGTGACGGCGCGCGGCAGCGGGACCGCGAGGGGCGGTGGGCGTCACCGCGCGGAATGTGGTGCCAGGCGGCTACGGTGCCGGGCCAGCGAACGGGGCCGCGGCCCTATCCGGTGCAGGCACGCACCTGCGGCGCATAGATGATCACGGAATGGTTCTCGAACACCGGGCGGTACCGGCCCCGGTCGGCCCGGAAGCCCTCCATGTCGGCGTCCCGGCCGGGCTTCCGGTACAGCACCACGAACCGGACGTCTTCCCGGGAGATGGCCTCAGCCGCCGCGCAGCTGTCCGGGTGCTCCAGCACTTCCTGCGAGTTGACCAGCGGGGTGACCCCGGCGGGCGGCAGTGATCGCGCGTTCGCGTACGAGCCGGGGGCGTAGTACATCAGGCCGGTGTAGCCGCCCAGGGCCAGCACGGAACGCTCGGTGATCCCGTGATTCATCGGGGTGGAGATGATGGTGCCGCCCGAGTTGTGCTGCCGGAGCCAGGTGCCGGCGGCCAGGACGGGCGGGCTCAGCAGGCGGGCCGGACGTGACTCGGTCTGTGCTTGCCGGGCCGAAGGCAGCGCGATGGCCAGCACGGCCGGGACCGCCAGCGCCAGGGACAGCGCGGCGACGGGGATCACCTCAGCCCGCCGCCAGGCCAGCCAGGCCGTCTTCAGCAGCACGCCGGCGCCCAGCGCCGCGACCACCGAGAGGGCCGCACCGAGGTCGCGCTCGAACCGTTGCGGAAAGCCGTCGGCGGCGGACCGGCTGCCCGCGTACATGATCAGGCACCAGAGGATCATCGTCACCGTGGCGAGAACGGGGGCGGGCCTGCGCTCGTACCTGAGCATCGCCGCGAGCAGGGCCAGGCCGAGCACGCCGAGCCAGACGATCGGCGGGCCCAGCGCGGAGAACAGGTGCAGCGGCCCCGGCGCAGGCTGGCTGCCGAGCACCAGGGACACGGCTGCCGACGAGGCAGAATGCCCGGCCACCGGCCAGCCGACGCCGTAGGTGTACCAGCCGTAGCAGATGGCGAGCAGGGCCAGTGCCCCCAGGCCGGCCAGCACCACGCGGGCCTCGGCGCGCCGACGCAGGTAGAGCAGATAGGGCACCGAGGTGACGGCGGCCAGGACCAGGATCAGGGCCTCATACAAGGTGGCCACCGAGTGGTACAGGATCGGGGACGCCCCGAGCACCGCAGCCAGCGCCGCCGAGCGCCACGAAGGCGACGCGTAGAGCGTCAGCAGCGCGGCGACTCCCACGGTGATCAGGAAGTAAGCGCTGGTCAGGTCGGGATACCGGCCATCGGCGAGGCTGCCGTAAGCGCCGTGCAGCACCAGTCCCGAGAGGGCCGCCGCCACGATCCCGTACCGCCAGCCCCACAGCCGCGTGGCCAGCACATACACGGCCAGGGCCGTGAGCACCAGGAGAGCGGGAGCGATCACGGAGAACAGCGCCAGCGGGGGCAGGCCCGACAGGCGGGCGAGCACGGCGCTCATGGTCGGGAACCCGGGCGGGTAGATCAGGTAGGACCCGTACGAGCCATGGCCGAGCATCTGCTCGGCCATCACGACGTGCGAGAAATGGTCGAGCCCGCGGATGGATGGCCAGTCGTACCGGATGACCGGCTCGTAGGCGCGCGCCGCGGTCGCCGCGAGCACGATCGCGAGCAGCGCCCCGCGCAGCGCGGGCGCGGCGGCCCGGGATTCCCCGGTGCGCTCACGCGGCGCCTCCCGGGCCCGGACCTGGCCTGGCACCCGGCCCGGGAGCTCGTCGCGGACCTGCTCCGGGATCCGATCCGGCGCCCGGACCCCTGAATCCGGGACGCCTCTGTCCAGCCCGGTGGGCACCGGAGCGGGCGGGCCCGGACTGGCCAGGGTTCCGGCCGTTACCCGGCCCACGACGACGGCCAGCACCAGCAGGACAAGAATCAGCAGGGCCAGCCAGGCGGGGGGCGGCCCGGGATGCAGGACCGACGCGAGCGCGGCCAGGAACGCCACGGCCAGCAGCGCCAGAGCACGGGGATCCTGGATGGCGCGCGGGGCGGGCAGGATGGGCTCGGCCGTCCCGGGTGCGGCTCCGCGCCAGAGGACGGCCAGCGCCCCGGAACCGAGCACGAGGACCACCGACGCGATCGCGATCCACAGGGTGACCCCTGACCGGGCCAGGCGCGCCATAGCCAGGGCCACGACCGGCACAGTGGCCAGTGACAGCGCACTGGAGTAGCCGAGCCGCTCGGCCAGGCCCCCGGCCGGCCGCAGCAGGACAGCCCAGAAATAGCCGGGCAGCGCGACAGCGGCGACCGCGGCACAGAGCGCGCGAATGAGGTCCAGAAACATCAGGTACCCGCCAGGAGAAGCAGCGCGGACGACGGGTCCTGGCCGATACCTCGCCGCATGGTTCTGAAAGCGAAAGGCCCGAGCGTACCGAAGCATGGCCTGCCGCTGCCCGATCTTTTACTTTTCCGCGCGTTCCCCCGCAAAGCGCCCCGCGCACATCGGCCCGGGCAAGTCCGGCACGGTAGCGGCAGGTCCGGCCGGGCACATCAACCCGGGCCGTCCGCCCGGCCCCGTCCCACCCGGGCCCGTGCCGGACCTGCTGCGCTCCGCTTGACTTCAAGTTGACTTCAACTACCAGTATGGGCGTGCACCCAGAGAGCTTGGAGGAGTCATGCCTACTGCTGTGATCACCGGAGCGTCCCAGGGCCTGGGCCGGGCCATGGCCCGCGTGCTAGCGGGGCGAGGCTGGTCACTGATCGTGGACGCCCGCCACGCGGACCAGCTCACCACCGCGGTGACCGGGCTCACTCCGGTGACCGCGATCCCCGGCGACGTGACCGATTCCGCGCACCGGGCCGCGATCGGCGCGGCGATCGGCCCGGCCGGCCGCCTCGACCTGCTGATGAACAACGCGAGCCGCCTCGGGCCGAGTCCCCAGCCGGTGCTGCGCAGCTACCCGCTGGCCGAGCTCGGGCAGGTCTATCAGACCAACGTGCTGGCGCCGCTGGCCCTGTTCCAGCTCCTGGCCGGCCCGCTCACGGCGGCCGGCGGAACGGTCGTCAACGTCAGCTCGGACGCGGCCGCCGACGCCTACCCCGGCTGGGGCGGCTACGGCTCAGCCAAGGCCGCGCTGGACCAGCTCACCGCGATCCTCGGCGCCGAGGAGCCCGGCCTGCATTGCTATGCGTTCGACCCGGGCGACATGCGCACCGCCATGCACCAGCGCGCCTTCCCCGGCGAGGACATCTCTGACCGTGCGGAACCCGAGGTGGCCGCCGCGGCGCTGCTGCGGCTGCTCGTCCAGCGACCGCCCAGCGGCCGCTACCGGGCCAGCGACTACCCGGAGGCGGAGGCGGGCCGGCAGAGCGCGGCGGCCCAGCAGAGCGCGGCGGTGGCCCGGTGATCCGATCCGCCAGCCAGCCCCCTGAGGCCCGCGGGCTGACCCGGGACGGCGTCCGGCTGCTGGCCGCCACCCCGGACGGCCTGATCCACGCCAGGTTCCGCGACCTGCCCCGCTTCCTGGACCCTGGCGACCTCCTGGTCGTCAACAACTCCGCCACCCTGGCCGCCGCACTCCCCGGCCAGCGCACCGGCGGCCGCGCGGTGACCGTCCATCTCTCCAACCAGCTAGATAACGGAACCTGGCTGGTCGAACTCAGGCAGGCGGCCGCGACGCCGGCCCGGCTCAGTGACGGGATGCCCGGCGAGACCATCACGCTTCCCGGCGGCGGATCCGTCACGCTGCTGCACCCCTACCCGGACCCGGCGGCCACCCGGATCTGGATGGCGGTGCTGACGACGGGCACCGCCACGGTGCCCGGCTACCTGGCCCGTCATGGCCAGCCGATCCGCTACTCCTACGTTCCGGACCAGTGGCCACTGACGGACTACCAGTCCGTGTTCGCCCACTCCCCCGGCAGCGCGGAAATGCCGAGTGCCGCCCGGCCGTTCACCCCCGAGCTGGTCACCAGGCTGATTGCGGCGGGCGTGGCGATAGCGCCGATCACGCTGCACACCGGCGTGGCCTCGCTGGAGGCCGGCGAGGCACCGCTGCCCGAGTGGTTCGAGGTCCCGCAAGCCACCGCCGACCTAGCCGACCTGACCCGCGCGGCGGGCCGCCGGGTCATCGCGGTCGGTACCACCTGCACGCGGGCCCTGGAGAGCGCCGCCACGGAGGGCGAGGAGCAGGCGGACACCGTGACCGCCCGCCGGGGCTGGACCGGCCTGGTGCTCGGGCCGGAGCGCCCGGCCCGCCTGGTCGACGGGCTGATCACCGGCTGGCACGAGACGGGCGCCTCACACCTCGCGCTGCTGGAGGCCGTAGCCGGGCGGGCACTGGTCGAAGCCTCCTACCGCGAGGCCGAGACGGCCGGCTACCTGTGGCACGAGTTCGGCGACAGCTGCCTGCTGCTGCCACCCCGGTCAGCGGCCCGGGCGCCGGCCACCCGCCGCGCGGCGGCTGGCCGGCGCCCGGCGGATTACGCTCAGTCCGCCACAGGAGCGGCGGGCAGCCAGCGCTTGATGCAGCCGAGCAGTTCCTCGGTGTCGACCGGCTTGGTCACATAGTCGGTGGCCCCGGCGGCCAGGCTCTTGTCCCGGTCTCCCTGCATGGCCCGCGCGGTCACCGCGATCACGGGCAGCCGGCGAATTCCGGCATCTCGCGGATGGCGGCGGTGGTGGTGTAGCCGTCCATCTCGGGCATCATCACGTCCATCAGCACGAGATCGATGTCCTGGCCGGTGCGGAGCACATCGATCCCCTGCTGCCCGCTGGGCGCGTGGACCACGGTCAGCCCGAACAGCTCGAGGACGCTGGTGATCGCGAAAACGTTCCGCAGATCATCGTCGACGATCAGCACCTTGCGGCCGGTCAGCCCGGCGTGCGGGCCGGGCTGGGCCGGCGGGCGGGTCACCACGGGCTGGTCCGCGGCCACGCCGTTGATGGCGGTGTCCCCGGCCAGATTGGTCACCGCGCCGTTCTGGCGGCCGGGCGCACTGGCGGTGCCGTTCGAGGCAGCCGCGCCGTTCACGGCCGGCGGGCTGACCGTCGCGTCGCCGCTGCCCTGGTAGGTGACCGGCAGGTAGAGGGTGAAGGTACTGCCGCGGCCCGGCTCGCTCTGCGCGGTGATCCGGCCGCCGAGCACGGCCGCGACCTCCCGGCTGATGGCCAGGCCCAGGCCGGTGCCGCCGTAGCGGCGGCTGGTGGTGCCGTCGCCCTGCTGGAAGGCCTCGAAGATGGTCTTCAGGCTGTCGTCGGAGATGCCGATCCCGGTGTCCGACACGGAGAAGGCCAGCCCCGCCTCGCCCCCGGGGGCCTGCGGGGTCTCCCGGCGGATTCTCAGCTCCACCCGGCCCTGCTGGGTGAACTTGACCGCGTTGGACAGCAGGTTGTGCAGAACCTGCCGGAGCCGCTGGCGGTCCGTGACCACCTCGGAGGGCACGTCCGGGGCGGACGCGACCGCGAACTCCAGCCTCTTCTCGGCCGCGAGCGGCTCGAATACGGTCCGCAGATCCTCGGCCAGAGACCCGAGCGCGAATGGCTCCGGGTGGACGTCCAGCTTGCCGGCCTCCACCCGGGACAGGTCCAGGATGTCGTTGATCAGCAGCAGCAGGTCCGATCCGGACGAGTGGATCACGTTCGCGTACTCGACCTGCTTGCTGGTCAGGTTCGCGGCCGGGTTCTCGGCCAGCAGCCGGGCCAGGATGAGCAGGCTGTTCAGCGGCGTGCGCAGCTCGTGCGAGACGTTCGCGAGGAACTGAGACTTGTACCGGGAGGCCAGGTCCAGCTGCCTGGCGCGCTCCTCGATCTCCTGCCGGGCCTGCTCGATCTCGGTGTTCTTGATCTCGATGTCGCGCTTCTGCCGGGCCAGCTGCGCCGCCTTGTCCTCCAGCTCGGCGTTGGAGCTCTGCAGCTCCTCCTGCCGGGCCTGCAGCTCGCCGGTGCGGGACTGGAGCTCGCCCGCCAGCCGCTGGGACTCCTGCAGCAGGTGGTCGGTGCGGGAGTTCACGATGATCGTGTTCACGTTGACAGCGATGGTCTCCATCAGCTGTTCCAGGAAGTCCTGGTGCACCTGGGTGAACCGGCTGAACGAGCCCGCCTCGATTACGCCGAGGACCTGCCCCTCGAACACGATGGGCAGCACGATGAGGTTGACCGGCGCGCCGTCGCCGAGGCCGGAGGAGATGCGCACGTAGTCGGGTGGCGCGTCGGTGACAATGATGGGCTTCCTGGTCTTGGCGACCTGCCCGATCAGCGACTGGCCTAGCCGGAAGTGGCTGGGCGCCGCCATATCGGCCCGCAGGCCGTACCCGGCGATGAGGCGGAGGACCGTGCCCTCGCCGGTGTCGCCGGAGATGAAGAATGTGCCGTGCTGGGCGCCGACCAGCGGGATCAGCTCGTCCATGATCAGCTCAGCGACCGTGGCGATGTCCCGGTGCCCCTGCATCAGGCCGGAGATCCGGGCCAGGTTGGTCTTGAGCCAGTACTGCTCCTGGTTGGCCTTGGTCGTCTCGCGGAGGGACTGCACCATCGCGTTGATGTTGTCCTTGAGCTCCGAGACCTCACCCTCGGCCTCCACGGAGATGGAGCGGGTCAGGTCCCCGGTCGCCACCGCGCTGGTCACCTCGGCGATGGCGCGGACCTGGCGGGTGAGGTTACCGGCCAGCTCGTTGACGTTCTCGGTGAGCCGCTTCCAGGTGCCGGACACCCCCTCGACCTCGGCCTGCCCGCCCAGCCGGCCCTTGCTGCCCACCTCGCGGGCCACCCGGGTAACCTCGGCCGCGAACGAGGAGAGCTGGTTGACCATCGTGTTGATCGTGGTCTTGAGCTCGAGGATCTCGCCGCGCGCGTCCACGTCGATCTTCTTCGACAGGTCACCCTGGGCGACGGCGGTGGTCACCAGCGCGATGTTGCGGACCTGGCTGGTCAGGTTGCCCGCCATGAAGTTAACCGAGTCGGTGAGGTTCCGCCACGTCCCGCCGACCCCGGGGACCTGGGCCTGGCCGCCCAGGCTGCCCTCGGTGCCCACCTCGCGGGCCACCCGGGTCACCTCGTCGGCGAACGCGGACAGCTGGTTGACCATGGTGTTCAGGGTGTCCTTCAGGGCCAGCATCTCGCCCTTGACATCCACGGTGATCTTCTGGGTGAGGTCACCGCGGGCCACCGCGGTCGCGACCTGGGCGATGTCGCGCACCTGCCCGGTAAGGTTGTCGGCCATGGCGTTGACCGACTCGGTCAGGTCTTTCCAGGTGCCGGCGACTCCCGGGACCTGGGCCTGGCCGCCGAGCTTGCCGTCGGTGCCCACCTCGCGGGCCACCCGGGTCACCTCGGAGGTGAAGAGGGCCAGTTGGTCGGTCATGCTGTTGAAGACGGTGGAGATCTCGTCCATGAGCGGATCGCCAGTGTGCGGCAGGCGGGTACTGAAATCCCCGCCGCGGACCGCGGTCAAGCCCTCGAGGAGCCGTTGCAGCCTCGGGTCGGCGGTCTGGCTCCCGGCCAGCATTGTGTCCGCCATGGACGACTCCTCCTGCTGCTGGCCGCACCGCTGGCGCGGCCAGTCACCGTGTGTTCTGTGACAGACCGATACTGCCACTGTCGTTGACGTGGTCAAAAACAGGCGTTAGGGACACCCTCTGCCCGGTAACGTGGCAGCTAAGCCGCTGACTCCCGGGAAGGCCTCCTACCGTGACAGTACCGAGCGGCGCAGAATTCGCACGGCTAAGCGCCCTAATTGCACGGCAGCGGCGTGAGCTCGACAGTATGCAATCCGGGTCGGCCGCCCGCTCGGTGGTAGACCTGGCCCGCGGCGTGCTGATGGAGAGGCTCCGCTGCTCACCTGCGGAGGCGCAGGCTCAGCTGGCGCATCTCTCCGCGGAATCCGGCACGAGCCTGGCCGAGCTCGCGGCGCAGATAACCGGGCAGGAATCTCCCGCGATGGTTTCCGGGGAGCCGGCCGGCCGGGACGCGCCGGGGCGCACGCTGCCCAGCACCCACCGGGTCGCGCTGGCCGGGGCCGCCGCGGAAACCGCCCACGACGGCGGCGGCATCGCGGCCGCCGTCCTCGAGGAGGCGCTGGCCCCCGCCGGCGCGGTCGCCGTGGCGCTGTGGCTGGCCGAGCCCGACGGCGGCCTGGAACTGGCCGGGCAGGCCGGATTCTCGGCCCGCGACGCCAGCCGCTGGCGGCGGATCCACCCCGATATGGACACGCCCGCGCAGCGGGCGGCCGACGAGGGGGCCGAGTACTGGTGGCCCGAGGGCCGCCCGGACGCCGCGCTGGCCCCGCTGATGGGCGACTGGCCGCAGGGCGCCCGCGCGGTGCTCCCGCTGCCCGGTCCGGGGGCGGCGCTCGGCGCGATGGAGGTCTGCTGGCCCGGACCTCTCGAGGAGTTCCCGGACCCGCTCCGGCGGCACATCAGCGCGCTCACCGACGTCTGCGCCCAGGCCCTCGGCACCCGGCTGCCCAGCGGGGACCTGGCCGCGGATCACCGGGCGGCGTGGGCCTTCGGCCTGCTGGACAGCCTGCTCGGCTCGGCTCTGTTCGCGACCGCGATCCGCGACGACGCCGGAGTGATCACCGACTTCCGGATCAGCTACCTCAGCAAGCACTTTGCCGACCCGTCGGGCCGCGAGGCCGCCGCCCTGGCCGGGCGCCCGCTGCTGGAGGTGTACCCGGCCACGGCCCTGGACGGCGGCCTGTATGACCGGGCGGTCCAGGTAATGGCCACCGGTGAGGCGCAGTACACCGCGGGCGAGATCATCGCCGCGCCGGTGGCCGGGCGGCCTGGTCACCCCGGTCCTGGAAGTCCGCGTCGCCCGCCTGTACGACGGCGTGGTGATCACCTGGCGGCCCTCCGGTGAGGTCGAGCGCCTCGGCGCGCTGCTGCACCAGGCGCAGCGGCTCGGGCGGATCGGCGGCTGGGAGGAAAACCTGCTCACCGGGGAGGTGCTCTGGACCGCGCCGACGTTCGCGCTGTTCGGGCGGCCTGCGGGCGATCCGGTCCCGATGGCCAAGCTGCACGCCCACGTCCCGGCCGACGACCTGCCGGTGGTGGAGAGCTTCCGCGCCACCCTGCTGGAGGACAAGCAGGAGGCCGTCGCGGCGTTCCGGATCATCCGGGCCGACGACGAGAGCGTGCGGCAGATGCGCGCGTTCGCCGAGCCGATCACCGACCAGGCCGGCACGCTAGTTGCCGTCCGCGGCGCCTACCAGGATGTGTCCGCGGACTATCACACCCAGGTGGCGTTCGCCGCGACCCGGGACCGGCTGGCCGACACCGAGGAACGTGCCGCTGAGGAACACCGGCTGGCGCTGCGGCTGCAGCAGGCCATCACCCCGCAGGCCGCGGAACCGGTGGAGATCGCCGGCCTCGACATCGCCGCCCGCTACCGGCCCGCCGGACCCGGGAACCTGGTCAGCGGTGACTGGTACGACACGGTTCTGTTGCCCAGTAAAGAAGTGCTGCTCGTGGTCGGGGATATCGCTGGTCACGGCATCGACGCGGTGACCGGCATGGTGGCGCTGCGCAACTGCCTGCGCGGCCTCGCGATCACCGGCGCCGGCCCGGCCCGGCTGCTCGGCTGGCTGAACGCCGTGGCCTGTCATCTCACTGACGGCATCATCGGCACGGTGGTGTGCGGCCTCTACAACCCGGCCCAGCGGACGCTGCGCTGCTCCGGCGCGGGTCACCTGCCACCACTGCTGGTGCGCGACGGCGTGGCGCGTGAGCTGGCGCTCCCGGCCGGGGTGCTGGTCGGCGCAGACCCGGACGTCACCTACGAGGAGCTGACCACCACGCTGCAGCCGGGCGACGCGCTCGCGCTGTTCACCGACGGTCTCATCGAGCGGCACGACGAGGCGATCGATGACTCGATGAACGCGCTGCTGCGCCTGGCCAGCGGCCCGGTTGACGATGTCGCCCGGTTCGCCGATCACCTGATGAGCAACGCCCGCTCCGACACCAGCGACGACGCCTGCCTGGTCGCGGTCCAGGTCCGCTGAGCCGCCCGGCGGCCCGCTCAGCTAACCTCAGCCGGGCTGCCCGGCCGGGTACTCAGCCGAAGAAGACCTCGGCCTCGGCGTAGCGCTCCGGCGGCACCGTCTTGAGCTCGCGGGTGGCCTCGGCCAGCGGCACCCGGACGATGTCGGTCCCGCGCAGCGCGACCATGATGCCGAAGTCACCGTCGTGCACGGCCCCGATCGCGTGCACCCCGAACCGGGTGGCCAGCACCCGGTCGTACGCCGTCGGGGTCCCGCCCCGCTGGACGTGGCCCAGCACGGTGCAGCGGGCTTCCTTGCCGGTCCGCTTCTCGATCTCGTCGGCCAGCGTCTGGCCGATACCGCCCAGCCGCACGTGGCCGAACGCGTCCAGCCGCTGGTCGGAGACCTGAACGTCCTCTTCCTGCGGGGTGGCGCCTTCGGCGACCACCACGATCGGCGCGTACCGGGTCTGGAACCGGTGCTCCACGTAGGCGCAGACCTTCTCGATGCTGAACGGCTTCTCCGGGATGAGGATCACGTTGGCCCCGCCGGCCAGCCCGGCGTGCAGCGCGATCCAGCCCGCGTGCCGCCCCATCACCTCGCAGATCAGCGCCCGGTGGTGGCTTTCCGCGGTGGTGTGCAGCCGGTCGATGGCCTCCATCGCGATGTTCACCGCGGTGTCGAAGCCGAACGTGTAGTCCGTGGCACCGAGGTCGTTGTCGATGGTCTTCGGCACCCCGACCACCTGGAGGCCTTCCCCGTGCAGCCGGGTGGCCACCCCCAGGGTGTCCTCCCCGCCGGTCACCACCAGGGCGTCAACGCCCAGGCCGGACAGGTTGTCCTTGATCCGCTCCACCCCGGAGCGGCCCCCCTGGCTGGCGGACTCCGCCAGCGGGTTCGTGCGCGACGAGCCGAGGATCGTCCCGCCCCGCGGCAGGATCCCCCGTACCGCCTGCACGTCCAGGGGCACGGTGTCGCCTTCGAGGGGCCCGCGCCACCCGTCGCGGAAACCCACGAACTCGTAGCCGAACTCCTCCGTGCCCCGGCGGACCACCGCCCTGATGACCGCATTCAATCCCGGGCAGTCTCCGCCGCCCGTCAGCACTCCAACTCGCATAGGGCAACACTAGTACCCATGAGCGTGCTGGCTGTGGACGCCGGAACAACCGGCGTCACCGCGTTGGTCGTGACCGGGGACGGGATGGTATCCGGGCGCGGATACCAGGAATTCCGGCAGTTCTTCCCGGAGCCGGGCTGGGTGGAGCACCTGCCCGAGGACATCTGGCAGGCGACGCTGGCCGCGTCCCGCCAGGCCCTCACCCAGGCGGGCGATCCGCCGGTGCGCAGCCTCGGGATCACCAACCAGCGGGAGACCGCGGTCGTCTGGGACCGGGCCACGCTGGCCGCCCCGCGCCGCGCGATCGTCTGGCAGGACCGGCGGACCGCCCGGATCTGCGAGGCGCTGCGCGAGGCCGGGCACGAGGCCCGGGTCACCAGCCTGACCGGCCTGCGCCTCGACCCGTACTTCACCGGCACCAAGCTCACCTGGCTGGCCGAGCACGACCAGCGGACCTGGGGAGGCCTGGCGGACGGCTCGCTGGCCTGCGGCACGGTGGATTCTTACCTGATCGCCCGGATGACCGCGGGCACCCGGCACGTGACCGACGCGTCCAACGCCTCGCGCACGCTGCTGTTCGACATCGGGGCCGGGCAGTGGTCCGGGGAGCTGTGCGAGCTGCTGCGGGTGCCCGAACGGGCGCTTCCCCAGGTGGTGCCGTCCACCGGGGTGGTGGCCCGCACCGATCCTGGCTCCTTCCTCGGCCTCGATCTCCCGGTGGCCGGCGTCGCCGGCGACCAGCAGGCGGCCCTGTTCGGCCAGGCCTGCTTCAGCCCGGGCGACACCAAGTGCACGTACGGGACCGGGTCCTTCGTGCTGGCCAACACCGGGCCGGCCGTGGTCCGCTCGGCGGGCGGGCTGCTGTCCACGGTGGCCTGGATGGACGAGTCCGGCCAGCTCACCTACGCGCTGGAGGGCTCGGTGTTCGTGACCGGCGCCGCGGTCCAGTGGCTGCGCGACGGGCTCGGCCTGCTGGATCACGCGGCGCAGAGCGAGGCGCTGGCCCGCAGCGTGCCCGACTCGGGCGGCGTGGTGTTCGTGCCCGCGCTGACCGGCCTGGGCGCGCCCGACTGGGATCCGGACGCGCGGGGCGCGATGTTCGGCATCACCCGCGGCACGACCCGGGCGCACGTGGTCCGGGCCACGCTGGAGGCGATCGCCTTCGAGGTGCGCGACGTGGCCGACCTCATGATCGAGGAGGGCCCGCAAGGGGGCCGGGTGCTGCGCGCCGACGGCGGGGCCAGCGCCAACGACCTGCTCATGCAGCTCCAGGCGGACCAGTTGCAGGTCCCGGTGGAACGCCCGGTGATCGGTGAGACCACCGCGCTCGGGGCCGCGTTCCTGGCCGGGCTGGCCACCGGGACCTGGTCCTCGACCGACGAGCTGGCCGCGACCTGGCGGCTGGACCGCCGGTTCGACCCCGGCCCCCGGGACGACGCGGGCTACACCCGCTGGCGCCGCGCCGTGACCCGCACCAAAGGCTGGTCCGGGCCCTGACCAGAACTTCCCCGGGTCACCCGGAGAGGGACCATCCCGGCACCCGCAGTGAGGAACTCCGGGTGCCGGGATGGTCCGGCCGTGCCCTTCCCGGGGCCGGGAGGGCTAGTGGCCCAGGGTGACGCCCAGGGCCCGGTAGTCGGTGTCGAAGCGCCTGAGCAGGCCCTCCAGGCCGGTGCTCGCCACCACCTGCTGGTACTGGGCCGCGGAGGTGACCTCCGAGAGGCGCAGGAAGCCGGTGCTGGCCTGGTTCGCGTCCGACCGGACCCGGCCCGCGGCGGCCGAGGAGGCAGCGGTGGGCATGGAGATGCCGTTCACGTTCTGCGCGAACGTCCCGAACGCCACGGACATCTGCTTGTCCACCTTGTTGACGCAGCTGAGCTTGCCCTGGCAGGCGGCGACCTTGGAATCGAAGCCGGAGAGCGTGCTGCTCAGCGTGGCGAACGCCCCCTCGACCGAGATCGTCGCCTCGGCCCGGGTCACGCTGTTGTTGCCGGCGGTGGCGACGGCGATCACGGCCACGTAACCCACGATGAGGATCACGCCCAGCACGAGGAACAGGGCGATCAGCCGCTTGGCCGTGCGGGACAGGACCAGCCGCCAGGGCTGGTCACCGCCGAGCCAGCGGACCGGGGCGGCCGGCTGACCGTAGCCAGCGGCGGCCGGATAGCCGCCCGGGACCGCGGGCTGGCCATATCCCATCCCGGGCTGGCCGTACCCGGCGGGCGCGCCGTACCCAGGCTGGCCGGGCTCCGGGCTCACCGGCTGTGGGCTCGCCGGCGGCGGGCTGGCCGTACCCAGGCTGGCCGGCTCCGGGCTCGCCGGCTGTGGGCTCGCCGGCGGCGGGCTGGCCGTACCCGGGCTGGCCGGCTGCCTGGCTGGCCGTAGCCGGTCCCGGGCTGGCCGTACTCAAACTGCCCGACCGCAGGCTGATCCGGGCCGGGCTGTCCCCAGCCCGCGCCTGCCGGCGCCCCGGCCGCCCCCGGGGCGGCCGGTCCGGGCGGGAAGGCGCCGCCCGCGGGATCCACTTCGAAGGCGGGCGTGGCCGGGTCGCCGAACAGGCCACCCGGGTACCGGGCGGTGAGCATCAGGAAGTAGCCGGTCACCCGGGCCTGATAGCGCACGGTAGCTGCCAGTGCCTCGTGCAGCGGCCGCGGCATCCGGCCCGCGATGAGGACGATCAGCCAGGTCACGAACATGACCAGGAAGCTCAGGCCGTAGAGCAGGACCGCGCTGACGATCCAGGCGGGGATGACCAGGATGATCCGGAACAGTACGGCGAGCCGGTTGAGCAGGCCCGGCTCGGCCCGCACCCGGACTGGGTAGTCGGCGTCCGCCAGCTCGAACGGCGGGTACACGTCGGTCAGCAGATACAGGTACGCGTAGACCCGGGTCGCCCAGCGCAGGTAGCCGACCTGGAACTCGGCCAGCCCGGTGGGCAGGCGGCCGGTGACCAGCGCGGCGAACCAGCAGATCAGCGCGACCACCTCGGCGGCGATGCCGAGCACCCACAGCGCGACCAGGTGCGGGATGGCCAGGATGATCCGCACCAGGACGGTGAGCCGTTCCTGGTCGGCCGGCTCGGCGAAGGCCACCAGGATCTCATCCGGGGCGGGCTGACCGCCCGGCCCGCCCGGTGCGGGGGGAATCCCCGGGCCCCCCATCGGTATTTCAGTCATTGATCCGCTCCTTTAATCAAGGGCCGTAACCTTAGCGTTTGCTGGACGACGGGGGCGCTTGGTTGATCAGACGCAGGGATCAGCCTGGCGGGCCTGGCCGCCACGGGGATGGAGGCGCGCCACATGATCGACCTGGAGCTGTCCTGGCGGGCGGCGGCGATCACTGCGGCATGCCTGGCCGGCGCCTCGGTGGCCGCCCGCCGGGCCGCCCGCCGGGCCGCGCCGCAGCCGTCCGCCGCCCCGGCCACCCCCGCCCAGCCGGGCCCGCCACCGTCCCGTCCCGGGCCGCGCCGGCTGGCCCTGGCCGCCGGGATCGCGCTGGAAGCCGCCATCCTGCTGGCCCTGTTCGCCCTCTGGCAGCTGGCCGGGAGCCTCAGCCTGGTCGGCCCGGACGGCGCGCTGGCCCGGGCGCAGTGGATCTGGCACGTCGAGCGGGTTGTGCACCTGCCCAGCGAAACGGGCATCCAGCGCGCGTTCCTCGGCCATCCGCTGCTTGTCCAGGCGCTCAACCTCTACTACGCGTCGCTGCACTTCGTGGTGCTGATCAGCTGCCTGGTCTGGGTGTACGCCTGGCATCGCCGGCAGTACCCGCAGGTCCGGATCGCGCTGGTGCTGTTCACCGCGGGCGCGCTGATGATCCAGTTCCTGCCGGTCGCGCCGCCGCGGATGCTCCGGGGCGATGGCATGGTGGACACCGCGGCCCGGTACGGCCAGTCGGTCTACGGCTCGGTGGCGGGCTTCAACGCCGACCAGCTGTCGGCCATGCCCTCGGTGCACGTCGGGTGGGCGCTGCTGGTGGCAGTGGTCATCGTGCAGGTGTCCAGGAGCCGCTGGCGCTGGCTCGCGCTGAGCTACCCGGTGCTCACCCTGCTCGCGGTCGTCGTCACCGCCAACCACTTCTGGCTGGACGGGATCGCCGCGGCACTGCTGCTGGCGCTGGCGCTGCTCGTGCAGCGGGCCGGGCAGGCGGTGCGCCGCCGGCTCCGGGCCCGGCGGGGGCGTCCCGGCGGACCGGGGCGGCGCGGCCAGCCGGGCTACGTCCCGGACCGGCGGCCGGTGGACGCGTAGCAGCCGGGCTACGAGCCGGACTGACCCTCGGTGGACGCGTGGACCAGCCGCTCGGCCTTGCGTTCCGCCTTCAGCCGCTCCTTGGCCCGCTGCGCGTCCTCGTCCACGTACTCCTGGCTGGCCAGGGCCATGATCGCGTACATGATCTCGTCGGTCACCGCGCGCAGCACGAGCCGGTCTGATTCGAGCCCGGCGTAACGGGAGAAGTCCAGTGCCTTACCGAAACGGACGCCGGGCCGGTAACGCAGCCGCGGGAGCACCTTGCCGGACGGCATCAGGTCGAACGTGCCGACCATGGCGCAGGGGATCACCGGCGCCCCCGATTCCAGGGCCAGCCGGGCCACCCCGGTCTTGCCCCGGTAGAGCCGCCCGTCCGGGGTCCGGGTGCCCTCGGGGTAGATGCCGAGCAGCTTGCCCTGGGCCAGCACGCGCAGGCCGGTGTTGATGGCCCGCTCGCTGGCCTGGCCGCCGGCCCGGTCCAGCGGAATCCCCCCTACCCCGCTGAAGAAAGCCTTTTTGAGCAGGCCCTTCAGCCCGCGGCCGGTGAAGTACTCGGCCTTGGCCAGGAAGGTCACCTTGCGCGGCAGCGGCAGCGGGCCGAAGAAGTGGTCCGCGAACGAGAGGTGGTTGCTGGCGATGATGGCCGGCCCTTCCCGGGGCACGTTCTCGATGCCCTCCGCCCAGGGCCGGAAGATGAGCGCCAGGAAGGGCCCCAGGATCGCCTTGACCACCCAGTAGAACACGTCCCCATCGTCGCATGAGATACGCCCGAAAGCGGCCGCTCGCCAGCACCGATTAGGCGGCCGGGCGGCGTGCGGCGAGGCGCGGGCCATGCGACGATGCCAGAGCGTGAGAAGCGCACCAGGCTCCCGGGGCGGTAGGTGCTCAGGGGTACCGGGTGCGCAGTCCAGACCCCGGCGTAGAGGACGATGAACTCATGCCAGTCATCCCAGGCGCGGAGTCGTACTTCCACGCGGGCACCAGCGGCACCGGCGTTCTGCTCTGCCACGGGTTCACCGGTTCCCCGGGGTCGCTGCGGCCGTGGGCGGAGTACCTGGCCGAGGCGGGACTGACCGTGTCCGTGCCCCGGCTGCCCGGCCACGGCACCACCTGGCAGGAAATGTCCCGCACCCGGTGGGAAGACTGGTACGCGGAGGCGGACCGGGCCTATGAGGAACTGCGCGGGCAGAGCAGCGAGATCTTCGTGATGGGGCTGTCCATGGGCGGCTGCCTGGCGCTGCGGGTGGCGGAGCTGCGCGGGGCCGGGGTGAGCGGCGTGGTCCTGGTCAACCCGTCGCTGGCGCCCGATACCAGGCTGTTCATGCTGGCCCCGCTGCTCAAGCTGGTGGTGCCGTCACTGCCCGGGATCGCCAGCGACATCAGGAAGCAGGGCGTCCAGGAGCTCGGCTACACCCGGGTCCCGGTGCGGGCGGCGGCGTCGCTGCCCGCGCTGTGGCGGCTGACCCAGTCGCGGCTGGGCGAGGTGACCCAGCCGGTGCTGGTCTTCCGCAGCACGGTCGATCACGTCGTGGGACCGGCCAGCATGCGGGTGCTGCAGGCGGGGCTGCCCGCCGGGCAGCTGGCGGTCCGTGAGTGCCCGGACAGTTATCATGTGGCCACCCTGGATAATGACGCACCCACGATCTTCGCCGGGAGCCTGGAGTTCGTCCGTGCGCATAGTCATGCGGAGACGGAGTGAAGGGCAGTGGGCGGGGGGCGTCGGGCGGCGAGGAAGCCGCGTGGCGTGACCTGATCGCGAACTACGCAGCCGAGGCCGGGACGGACGGCGAGGTGCCGTGGCCGGAGCGGGAGAACCTGCCCGGCCCGGCGCGGGCCGGGATCCTGCCTGACGCTGGCCCCGACACCGACCCCTCGCTCACCCTGGACCTGAGCGACGACACGGACCCGGCGCTCGACCTCGGCCCGGACCCCGGCGTGACCTCCGATCCCGGGCCGGCGGCAGGCCCGATCGCTCCCCCGGCCCCAGGCCACCGCGACGTTCCCGGCGCGGACCGGCCTCCGGCTTCCCCCGCGGACGGTCCGGCGGTCAACGGTCCCGCCGCGCATGGACCGGAGTCCACCGGCCGCAACGAAAACCCCGCCCCCGCCGGTCCCGTCCAGGGTGGCCGGCCGCGTATCGTCCGCCCGGCCAGTCCCGTGCCGCCGGCCCCGGCGGATGATGAGGACTTCGTGCCGCCGGTCCCGCCGCCGCTGCCGTCGCTCGACCCGGTGGCCAAGGGAGCCTGGGTGGCGTTGTTCGGCGGTCCCGGCTACCTGCTGCTGGCCACCATGCTGGGCTGGGCGATCCCGGGATGGGCCGCGTTCCTGTCCGTGGCCGCGTTCGTCGGTGGCTTCGCCACGCTGGTGATCAGGATGGGCGAGAAGCCACCCCGCGACTCAGGCCCGGACGACGGCGCGGTGCTCTGAGGTCACCAGTCGCGCGGGCTCCGCCGGTCGCTGGTGCGGTCCCCCAAGGGGTCCCGGCGTCCTCGTCCCGGCCAGCGCGGCCCGGGCCAGCCGCGGCCGCCGCTGGCCCGGAAGATGGCCAGCGCCACCACGGCGAGAACGATCAGCGCCACGAGCCCCGGCCCGACCGTGGGGACCCGCCAGATCAGCAGGCCTGCGCGCCAGATCAGGTGCCAGATGAACAGCTTGACGAGGAGATGACCCAGGCCGCCCCCGCCGCCGAGGGCCAGGCCTGCATGCGTCACAGGAGTATGCGGAACCACACTTCACGATGCCACGAGATGAACCGTGCTCGCGCCAAGGCGCGGTCAACTTTTACGTGGGGTTTTGCTCCCCCGGGCCGGACGGCGCGGCCGGCCCCGGGTCCGGGTCCGGCCTGGCGGGCCCAGCTGGTGGCCCAGCCGCCCCAGCGGGCTCTGCGGCCCCAGCCGCCTCTGCGGCCCCAGCCGCCTCTGCGGCCTCAGCCACCCCGGCGGGCGGGCCGGGCACGATCCGCGGCAGCGGGCGGGCCGGCTCGTCGGTCGCCTCGTCCCACACCGCGCCGCTGGCCGGCGCCTCGTCCCGGGGCCGGGCCTGCCGTCCGGCCGCGGCCACCGCCGCCTCGAACGCGGCTGCCGCGTCCTGCAGCACCACGGAGACCGCGTCTCCCGCGGCCGCCACGGTCGAGGACAGGCCCGGACCGGATTCCCTGAGCCTCCGCCGGGCCCGGCAGATCGGGCACCACTGGCATTCCGGGGACTCGTAATCGGCGGTCGCGTTCTCCCAGACATCCCCCTGGGTGTTCCGGCCGCCGCCAAGAGCGGTCCGGACCTGACTACCCAGTCCCCGGCTCACGCTGCGCGCCCCCGAGCGGACCAGCCATCGCTGGAGCTCGCCGATCGGGTCACTGCCTGGCTGCCGCTCCGTCACGTCGCGCCTTCTTCCCTGTCCTGGTCCAGATGTGTGCTTCCCGCCGTGGCCTGCGCACGCAGGCCTTCGACGCGGGCTTTGAGCCCCTTCAGCGCGGTGTCGATGATGACCTTCTCTGCTTTACGCTTCAGCATGCCGAGCAGCGGCACCCGGAGGTCCACGCTGAGCTCGTAGGTGACCTCGGTCCCCCGGGAGTCGTCGGCCAGAAGGTAACCCCCGGTCATCGCGCTGATGACCGAGCCCGGCTCGGCGAGATCCCAGTGAACCCCTGAGTCGTCCCACCTATAGCTAAGCCCGTAGCTGTCCTTAATCATCCCGGCATCCAGGCTGAACCGGACCAGGCTGGGCCGGCCGTCCGCGCCGCGGGCGGCCACCTCAGCCGACCGCACGGCGGTTGCCCACTGCGGGTAGGCGGCGAAATCGGCGATCACGGCCATTACGTCCGGGCCGCTAGCGGCGATGGAGATGCTCGACGTCGTCCTGTCGGCCATGCTCGGAGCGTACCGCCACGCCTGTGCCCGGCACGCCGGCCGTGCCGGGCGAGCCGCCCCGGCGTCCTACCATTCCAGGACGTACGGGACCCCGGTAGCGCGGAAGTGCCCCACGTTGATGCACTCGGTGCGGCCGATCCGGGCCCGGCGGGCCAGCGGCTGGTGCACGTGCCCGAACAGGGCGTACCGGGGCTGGGTCCGGCGGATGTGCTCGAGAACCGCCGTGCTGCCCCGCTCCAGCCGGCGCGCGACGGTGTCGTACAGCAGTTGCGGGACGGCCGGCGGGATGTGCGTGCACAGCACGTCGACCTCGCCGGTCGCCGTCACCTTGGCCGCGTAGGCGTCCTCGTCGATCTCGTACGGGGTCCGGTAGGCGGACGGCAGCCCGCCGCCGACGAAGCCGAAGGTCCAGCCGCCGAGCGTGGCGCGCTGCCCGTCGAGGATCTCGTGCCCGGGCTTGAGGTGCTGCTGCCACAGCGGCGGGATATCCACGTTGCCGTAGGTCATGTAGGCGGGCTCGGGCATGGCCGCGAACAGCTCCGCGTACTGGCTGGAGGCCGCCTTCTGCACGAATCCGGACGGGTCGCCGTCCAGCTGGCCCCACAGCCGCCGGGAGAATTCCCGGGCCTCGTCGAACCGCTTGGCCAGGCGCAGCGCGACGAACGTGCGGGTCGCCTCGGGGCCGAACAAGTCGGGGAAGATGCCCTGCCGGTGATCGGCGTAGTCGATGAACAGCAGGAGGTCACCCAGGCAGATGAACCCGTCCGCGCCGCCGGCGCCCGCGAGCGCCTCTGCGCGGCCATGAACGTCGCTGACCACGTGCACCCGCATGAGCCAACGGTACAAGCCCGGCGCGCCCCGGCTGCCCCGGTACGTCCCGGGTATGCCTCAGTCCGACGGGCGGCGCAGCGGGTACTCGAAGTAGCCGCGGGCCCACGAGCCCACGGGCTGGTTCGCCAGCGTCTGCGCCATCCACGGGGCGAGCCTCGTGGTGCCGCCGATCCTGACCGGCGCGCCCCGGCTGAAGTCCGACCGGACGCCGGGGCCGGTGATGATCCAGCCCTCCTCGCCCACCGCGTTCATGGCCGCGTACCGTTCCCCGGGGACCAGGTCGCCCAGTTCCACGACGGATACGACACGGGCCTTCATGGCCGTGACCAGGATGCCGACCGTGTGCACGGGCGGCTGCTGTTCACTGGGGGCCAGGGCAATGGTGATCAGGGAGCCGTACTCCCATGGCGTGGGCATTCCGCAAGATTGCCACAACCCGCCCCCGGGCACCCCCGCCCTTGGGAGACACCGCGCCCGGCGCGGGTGTCGGACGCCCGCGCGCGGGGAGATCACTGGCAGGGCCGCCCCGGCCACCCCCGGCCCGGTAATCTGGGCGCAGCGCTACTTGCGGGTAGCTTGCGGGGGTCCAGCCGGGGTACGGTCCAGTCGTTCACCGGGGAACAACATGACCGGCAGGAGCTGTCATGCGTGAATTCGGCACCCCCGCGGTGGTGGAGGTCGCGCCGTCGGCGAACCTCGCCGACGTGGTCTTCGAGCGCGCGGATCGCGAGCCGCAGGCGGTGATGATGCGCCGCCAGGCGGCCGGCGGCGGCCCGCCCTGGCGCGAGGTCACCGCGGCGCAGTTCCGCGGCGAGGTCACGGCGCTGGCCAAGGGGCTGATCGCGGCCGGTATCGAGGCCGGGGACCGGGTGGCGCTGCTGTCCCGGACCCGGTACGAGTGGACGCTCGCGGACTACGCGATCTGGGCGGCGGGCGCGGTCAGCGTGCCCATCTACGAGACATCCTCCGCCGAGCAGGTGGAGTGGATCCTTAGCGACTCCGGTGCCCGGGCCCTGATCGCCGAGACACCCGCGCACACGCAGGCCATCGCCGAGGTGCTGGGCAGGCTGCCGGCCGTGGAGCGGGCCTGGCTGATCGAGGGGGCGGCCACCGGGGAGGCCGCGGCGGCCAAGCCGCTGGACAGCCTGGCCGCGGAGGGGGCCGCGATCAGCGACGAGGCTCTGGCCGAACGGCGCGGGGCACGCGTGGCCGCCGACCTGGCCACGATCATCTACACCTCCGGGACCACGGGCCGCCCCAAGGGGTGCGAACTCACGCACGCGAACATGCTCGCCGACGTGCGCAACGCGATCGGCGCCCTGCCGGAGATCTTCACCGTGTCCGGGCGCGCGGCCCTGCTGTTCCTGCCGCTGGCCCACTCGTTCGCGCGCATCATCCAGGTCGGCTGCCTCGAATCAGGCACCGTCCTGGGGCACACCCCGGATGTGGCCAACCTCGTGGGCGACCTGGGCAGCTTCCAGCCGACCTTCATCCTGGCCGTCCCGAGGGTCTTCGAGAAGGTCTACAGCGGCGCGGAACTGCAGGCCTCGGCGAGCCCGCTCAAGGCCCGCATCTTCGCCGCGGCCGCGCGGACGGCGATCGAGTGGAGCCAGACGCTGGGCACGGAGGGGCGCGCCGCCGCGGGCCGCCAGGGCCTGCGGCTCCGGGCCGCGCACGCCCTGTACGACCGGCTCGTGTACACCAAGCTCCGCGCGGCGACCGGCGGGCGGGTCCAGTACGCCGTGTCCGGCGGTGCCCCGCTCGGCGAGCGGCTGGGGCACTTCTTCCGCGGCGCGGGCATCACCGTGCTGGAGGGCTACGGTCTCACCGAGACCAGCCCGGTGGTCTCGGCCAACCTGCCCAGCAGGAACAAGATCGGCACGGTCGGGCTGCCGGTGCCCGGGGTCACGGTGCGGATCGCGGACGACGGCGAGATCCTCGTGACCGGGCCGAACATCTTCCAGGGCTACTGGCACAACGAGGCCGCGACCGCCGAGATGGTCGACGCCGGGGGCTGGCTGCACACCGGCGACCTGGGCGAGCTCGACGACGACGGGCACCTGCGGGTGACCGGCCGGAAGAAGGACATCATCGTCACGGCCGGGGGCAAGAACGTGGCCCCGGCCGTGCTGGAGGACCGGCTGCGCGCGCACCCGCTGGTTAGCCAGTGCATCGTGATCGGCGACGGCCGGCCCTATATCGCCTGCCTGGTCACCCTCGATGAGGAGGCGCTGGAGGCCTGGAAGGGGCGGCGCCCGCAGCTGGCCTCGGCCACCCTCGCGGAGCTGGTGGACAACCCCGAGCTGATCGCCGAGATCCAGTCGGCGGTCGACGACGCCAATAAGGCGGTCTCCCGGGCTGAGTCCATCCGCCGGTTCCGGATCCTCCCGGTCGACTTCACGGAGCAGGAGGGGTACCTTACCCCGTCGCTCAAGGTCAAGCGCGGTGTGGTGAGCAAGGACTTCGCCGCGGACATCGACGCCCTCTACGGCTGACCGGCACCAGCTGGTGACCAGGCGGAACGGCGCGCGGGTCAGCCCGCCAGGATCTGCTCCAGCCGCCGCGCCACCAGGTCCCAGCGCCATTCCCGGTCCACCCAGGCCAGGCCCTTCTCGCCCATGGCCCGGGCTCCCGCGGGGTCGGCGAGCAGCTCGGTGAGCCGGGCGGCCAGGGCCGTCACGTCGCGGCCCGGGACGACATAGCCGGTCTCGCCATTGAGTACCGCGTCCGGGGCGCCGCCGGAATCGCCCGCGATGACGGGCAGCCCGGTCGCGGAGGCCTCCAGGTAGACGATGCCCAGGCCCTCGACGTCCAGGCCGCGGCGGCGGGTCCGGCAGGGCATCGCGAACACGTCGCCCGCATCGTAGTAGGCGGGCAGTTCCCCGTCGGGCACCTGGCCGGTGAACACGACCGAATCGGCGACGCCGAGCTCGCGGGCCAGCTGGCGCAGCCGCCCTTCGGCCGGGCCGCTGCCGACCAGCAGGAGGACCGGGTCACCGGCCGCCCGGACTAGCGGCCAGGCCCGGATGAGGGTGTCCTGGCCCTTGCGCTTGACCAGCCGGGACACGCAGACGACCACGGGCCGGCCGGCCAGGCCGTGCCGGTCGCGGATCGGGGGACCGCCCGCGCCCGGGTGGAACGCCGCCGTGTCCACGCCGGGAGCCAGCCGGGCCATCCGCGCCGCCGCCGCGGGCGACAGGGCCCGGGCCAGCCGGACCCGGAAGTACTCGCCGAGATAGGTGACGACGTTGACGGAGTCCCCGATCCGGTGCAGCAGGCTGCGGGCGACCGGCAGGGCCGCCCAGCCCGCCTCGTGGCCGTGGGTCAGGGCGACGATCCGCCGGGCCCCGGCTGAGCGGAGCGCGGGCGCCAGCAGTCCCAGCGGCGCGGCCGCGCCGAACAGCACCGTGTCACAGCCGTGCTCGGTCAGGGCCTGGACCGCGCGGCGGCGCACCGACGGCACCGGCAGCATGAGCGAGCTGGGGTGGCGCAGCACCGGGAACGGCTGCCGCTGGTCGAAGTCGGCGGCGCCTTCCCAGGCGGGGGCGTAGACGACGACCCGGCCGGGCGGCAGGCGCAAGGCCAGGGCGTGCACGAACGACTGGATGCCACCGGCCCGCGGCGGGAAGTCGTTGGTGACGATCAGGATCTTTGCCATCTGGAGAGGATCATAGCGGCGCCCCCGGACCGTTCCCGGGAGCGCCGCTATGCCACGTCAGCCGCCGCTGAGCCTCAGGGCCTCGCGGCGCTGTCCAGATTGGCCGCGTACCAGCCGGACAGCGGCACCTTCTCGACGAACGAGCCCGTCGTCGGCGCGTCGATCAGGTAGTTGTTGCCCACGTAGATCCCGACGTGGCCGTCACCGCTGAAGAACAGCAGGTCACCCGGCTGCAGGTTGCTCGTGGAAACCGCGGGCAGCGCGGCCACTTGTTCGTAGGTGGTCCGCGGGATGGACACGCCCGCGGCCGCCCACGCGGCCTGGACGAGTCCCGAGCAGTCGAAGGTGCTCGGCCCGGTCGCCCCGTACACATACGCGTCGCCCAGCTTGGAGTAGGCGTAGGCCACGGCCGCGCCGGCCGCACCGCTGGTCGGGACCGTGTTGACTGCCTTCGTAGTGCCGTTGGCCCCGGGCGTCGCGGCGGCGACCACGGCCTGCTTCTGTTGCGCGGTGAGGGTGGCCAGCAGGGCCTTCTTCTGCGAGAGCGACTTGCCGATCGACTTCCTGCGGGCCAGGCGCTGAGCGTTCAAGGCCGCCACGCCCTGCTCGGTCCGCTTCGCGGTGAGCTGGGCCCCCTGGAGCTGGCGGGCCGCCTGCAGGAACTGGTTCACCTGAGCGGCCCGGGCGCTGGACAACTGGAGCAGCACCGAGGCCTGGCTGAGCACGGCCTGGGGGTTGTTCGAGGTCAGCAGCGCCCCCATGGAGGTCATGTTGCCGTTCTCGTAGGCAGTCGAGGCGATCGCCGCGATCTCACTGCGCATCGACTCGAACTTGGCCTGGTCCGCCTTGACCTCGCGATTGACCAGTGCGAGGCGCTGCCTGGCGCTGCTCAGCTGCTGCGCTGACTGGTCGTACTGCTGGACCGCCTGGTCCATCGCAGAAGTGAGCCGGTTCACCGACTTCTGGACCTGGCCGACGCTCGGCTTGGGCGCGGCTCCGGCGGAACTGGCGAATGTGGCCAGGGCCCCGGCCGCGACCACGCTGGCCCCGATGGCCATCCCGCGACGCCACGCCGACGTGCCCCGGACCCACGTGCGCGAGCGTTTAGGCTCGGCAGCTGGACGCGTACTCACGTACGTGATCACGCTCCTTCTTCCACTCCGCCTACCGGGTGAGCTGACGGGTTCGGGCTGTGGAAGATGCCCTACGGCCGGATCACGGTACGGCCGACCGCATCGCGGTGACCGCGATGCGGCAAACCATGGCGAGACCTGGCCGATTCACCCCTGAAGGGCGTCCGTTCCGGGTTAGTCCCGGGACGTCCTCCGGTGGGTCCCCGGCTCTCCGGCCGACCGTCCTGGGCCAGCGCGAAGACTCGGCGGTGGCCGGTCGCCGTCACCATAGTGGTGGCTGGGGAGCGATCCGACCGGGGCTGACACTAGTGAAGGCCGCACGGTGAATTCAACCGCTTCGCGAACTCCCGTAACCTGCTTGCTCATGGCCAGGCGCTTCTGTTCCCGTAGATTGCCCGCTGGGACGGGGTTTCCGGCGCGGGCGTGGCCGCGGCCGGGCGCCGAAGTATCTCGGTCAGGATGCGGGCGTGTCTCGGTTCGGATGCGGGCGCGTGCTTCCGGGATGTGAGCTGTCGCGTCACGCTGCGTGGCTGTCCAGGGTCAGGACGCCTTGGCCGACGGGCGCAGCAGCAGCGGTGACACCAGCCGGGCGTCGGCCAGGACCCGGAGCGCCCGCCGCTCGGCCGGGTCGAGGTCGGCCACCGGCTCCCCGTCGGCGAGCAGGGCGGTCACCACGCAGTCCGGGCAGGCGATATCACGCATCTCACAGCGGTCACATTCGATCAGCATCTCTCCTCCTCTGGTTGGCTCCCGCCGGCCAGCCCCTGGGCCCCGGGCCGGTGGTCGCGGTCCCCGCTGGGGGGAACGGGACTCACGCTAGGCGGGGGCACTGACACTCCGCCTGCAGCCCGTCACCGGGCGCACGCCGGCGGCCCGCGCCCGCTGCTGAACCCCCGTACCGAGCCGGGACGGGCCGCCCGGCCAGCCGGCTGGCCGGGCGGCCCCCTGTCCCGGGCGGCACCTGCCGAGCCTGGGATGATTCTGCAATGCCCCATGACGACTCCAGCGCGGCACAGCACCGGCGGCAGGCCTCGTCCTTCGGCTCCGCCGCAGCCGCCTATGAGCGCGGCCGGCCGCCTTACCCGCCCGAAGCGATCGACTGGCTGCTGCCCGAGGGCGCCTCGCGGGTGCTCGACCTGGGCGCGGGCACCGGGAAACTCACCCGCCAGCTCACCGAGCGCGGCCTGGACGTCATCGCGGTGGAGCCCTCTGCGGGCATGCGGGAGCAGCTGGCCGGGGCGGTGCCGGGTGTCGCCGTGCACGCGGGCTCGGCGGAGGAGATCCCGCTGCCGGACGGCTGGGTCGACGCCGTGCTCGCCGCTCAGGCCTGGCACTGGGTGGACGCCCGCCGCGCGGTGCCGGAGGTGGCCCGGGTACTCGTCCCGGGCGGCCGGCTGGGGCTGGTCTGGAACATGCGCGACGAGCGGGAGGACTGGGTCGCGGAGCTCGGCCGGATCCTGCACGACCCACGGGACGGCCGCCGCGAGAACCGCGTGGACCTCAGGCCTCCCTTCGGGCCCGTCGAACGCCATGACGTGGAGTGGAAGCACCGGCTGAGCCGGGACGAGCTGATCGACCTGGTGGCCTCGCGCAGTTACGTGATCACCATGCCGGATGAGCAGCGGGAGGCGGTGCTGGCCCGGGTCCGGCACCTGGCCAGCACCCGTCCCGGCCTGGCCGGGACGGGTGAGCTGGTGCTGCCTTACGTGACCGAGTGCTACCGGGCCGAGCGGGGCTGAGCGAGCCCGCGCTGCCCCGGCGTGCCCTGGCCCGGAGTGCCGCCGGCGTGCCCTGGCCCGGAGTGTCGGTAGCCCGGCATAGCGTGACACCGTGATCATGCTCGACAGGCTGAGAACACGCCTGCGCCACCCGTGGACGCACCGGATCCGCCGGCAGCCGCTGGGGACGCTGGATTTCGTCGTGGTCGACGTGGAGACCACCGGCTGGTCACCGGAAGCCGACGGCATCACCGAGATCGGCGCGGTCCGGCTGAGCGGCGGGCAGGTCCGCGCGGAGTTCGCGGCGCTGGTCAACCCGGGCCGCCTCATCCCGCCGGACATCGTCGCGCTGACCGGCATCACCGACGCCATGGTCGCCCCTGCTCCCCCGGTCGGCGCGGTGCTGCCCGGCTTCCTGGAGTTCGCCCGCGGCGCCGTGCTCACCGCGCACAACGCGCCCTTCGATGTCGGCTTCCTTTCCGCGGCGTGCGCCGGTACCGGATGGCGCTGGCCCGCCCCGCAGGTGCTGGACACCGTCACGCTGGCCCGGCTGCTGCTCACCGGGGACGAGGTGCCGAACTGCAAGCTGGCCACGCTGGCCGATTTCTTCGGCGCGGCGGATCTCCCGCACCATCGCGCGCTGGCCGACGCCCGGGCCACCGCCGCGGTGCTGGCGGCCCTGCTGGACCGGCTGCCCGCGGCCGGCGTGCGGACGCTCGCCCAGCTCAGTGCCGCTGAACGCGCCGCAGCGCGGCAGGCCGCCGCCCGGCTCGCCCCCGCCGCCGTGCGGGATCCGCAGCCCGGCCGCTGAGCAGCGGTACGCTACGCCGGGCAGGCCAGCCGAGGGCAGGCCCGGCGCGGGCCTTAAGGAGGCGGCAGGTGATCACCGCGATCGTTCTGTTGAAGGCCGATGTGGCGCGGATCCCCGAGACAGCGGAGGTCATCGCCCAGATCCCGCAAGTCACCGAGGTTTACTCGGTGACTGGCGAGTTCGACCTGGTGGCCCTGGTCCGGGTGCGCGCGCACGAGGAACTGGCCGACGTGATCCCGGGGACGCTCAACCGGGTCGAGGGCGTCACGCACACCGAGACCCACATCGCGTTCCGCACTTACTCGCGGCACGACCTCGAGGCCGCGTTCGCGCTCGGCTACGAAGAGGGCTGAGCCACCCAGACTGGCGGCTCGGGCTGGCGGCTGAGACTGGCTGCTGAGACTGGGCGACTCAGGCTGGGCTACTCAGACTGAGCCAGCCGCTGGCTGGCCGCGACCCAGCGGTCCAGCAGATCCGCCGCTGCCCCGGAGTCCAGGGCTACGCTGGCCCGGGCGAACGCCTCGGTGAGGGCCTTGTCCAGCGCGTCGGCCCCCGGGACGCCGGCCGACGCGGCGAGCGCCGCGGCGGCGTTGAGCAGCACGGTGTCCCGCACCGGACCCCGCTCACCGCCCAGCACCGCGCGCGCGGCGGCTGCGTTACGCTCACGATCCCCTCCGCGCAGATCCTCGAGGCTGGCCCGGTCGATCCCCAGCACCGCGGGGTCGAACACGGTCTGGGCCACCGTGCCGTCGTGCACCACCCAGACGGTGGAGGTGGTCGTCGGGGTCAGCTCGTCCAGCCCGTCGTCACCGTGGAAGACCAGCGCCGAGCAGCCGCGCCCGGCCAGCACCTCCGCGATAACCCCGCCCATCCGCGGGTCCGAGACGCCCACCGCCTGAGCCCCCGGCCGGGCCGGGTTGGACACCGGGCCGAGGAAGTTGAACACGGTGGGCACGCCGAGCTCGCCCCGCGCGACCGAGGCATGCCGCAGGGCCGGGTGGTAGAGCGGCGCGAACAGGAACGCGATCCCGGTCTCCTCTGCGAGCCGGGCACTGGCCGCCGGGGGCAGGCTGATGACCACGCCCAGCGCCTCGAGCACGTCCGCCGCGCCACATGCGGACGAGGCGGCGCGGTTGCCGTGCTTGACCACCCGGACCCCGGCGGCCGCCGCGACGATCGCGCCCATGGTGGAGATGTTCACCGTATGCGCACCGTCCCCGCCGCTGCCGACCAGGTCGACCAGGTCACCAGGCACGCTGATCGGGGTGGCCTTGCGCAGCATCACCTGGGCCAGCCCGGCCAGCTCGCCGGGCGTCTCGCCCTTCATCCGCAGGGCCACGCCGAACCCGGCCACCTGGACGGGGGTGGCGGCACCCTCCATGATCTCGTTCATGGCCCAGGCGGCCTCGTCCGGGCTGAGGGTCTCACCCCGGATCAGCGCACCGATGAGGGCGCGCCAGGACAGCGCCCGGGGCGGGTTGGGAGGCATCGCGGCCCTTCCGCCGGCCCGCTCAGCCGCCGGCCTGGGCGGACAGGTGCTCGGCCCGCTGGCGCATCAGGCCCGCGAGCGCGGCCGCGAACGGGACCGGATCGATCGGGTGGCTGGTCACGGCGTCCGCACCGGACCAGGTGGCGAGCCAGCCATCGTCCACCCGGCCCACCACCAGCAGCACCGGCGGGCAGTCGTGGATCTCGTCCTTGGCCTGGCGGCAGATGCCCATGCCGCCGGCGGGCTGCGCTTCGCCGTCCAGCACCATGACGTCCGCGCCACCCGCGTCGAGCAGGCGGATGAGCGCCGGCTCGGTGGCCACCGGAATGATCTCGGCCTCGGGCACATCAGGGGCGGGACGGCGCCCGATGGCAAGCTGCATGCGGGCGCGGGTGTCCGCATCGTGGCTGTAGACAACGACCTTCATGAACTGGATGGTACCGACACGGGGGGTCGGCCGACGCTCGCCTACGGGTTGTCGTAATAATGACCTCGTGGCCACCGCATCCGTCACCGAGAAGGTACCCACTCCCCGCCCGCCCACCGCGCGGCCGAACCTGGTCAGCGTGGGCACCATCGTGTGGCTTTCCTCGGAACTCATGTTCTTCGCGGCTCTGTTCGCGATCTACTTCACGATCCGCTCCGTGAACAAGGGCAACGGTATCCACTGGCCGGGTGCCCACCTCGACCTGACCCTGGGATCGATCAACACCACGGTGCTGCTGCTCTCCAGTGTGACCTGCCAGCTCGGGGTATTCGCGGTGGAGCGCGGCCAGGTCAGGCGGACCGGCCGGGTCTGGCAGGTGCCGCGCTGGGGACTGCGCGAGTGGTACATCCTGTCGTTCCTCATGGGCCTGTACTTCGTCTGCGGCCAGGGCTATGAGTACCTGAGCCTGATCCGCGACGAGCACCTGACCCTGTCGTCCAGCGCGTACGGCTCGGTCTTTTACATCCCCACCGGATTCCACGGCCTGCACGTGACCGGCGGGCTCGTCGCGTTCCTGTTCGTGCTGGGCCGCACCTACGTGGCCAAGACCTTCACGCACGAGCAGCAGGTCAGCGCGATCGTTGTCTCCTACTACTGGCACTTCGTGGATGTCGTGTGGATCGGCCTGTTCACCACGATCTACCTCATCCACTGAGGGCCGCTGCACCGAATACGTCAGGAGAGCAGCGGTCCGTCTCCCTAACCACAAGAGCACAGACCAGAAGACGAGGGCTCCATTGAGCTGGATCATCGCGCGGCGCCGGCGGCCGGTCGCCGGATATGCCGTGGTGCTGCTTGGGCTCATCGCGGTAGGTGTCGTCTACGCGGCGTTCACCACCCAGGGCAGCCCGGCCTCTGCGGCCTCACCCGGAGTCTCCTCGCGTGAGACCGCGGTGGGCAGGCAGTTGTTCGTGCAGAACTGCTCCAGTTGCCACGGCCTCCAGGCCCAGGGCACGAGCAGCGGCCCGAGCCTGATCGGGGTGGGCGCGGCCGCGGTGGACTTCCAGGTCAGCACCGGCCGGATGCCGCTCAAGGAGATTGAGGCCGAGGCCCCGCGCAAGCCGCCAGTGCTCAACACGGCGCAGACCCACGCGATCGCCGCGTACATCTCGTCGCTGGGCGGCGGACCGGCCATCCCGGGTGCCAGCCAGGTGAGCACCCAGGGCGCTGACACGGGCCTGGGCCAGGAACTGTTCAGCTCGAACTGCGCCCAGTGCCACAACTTCGTCGGCGCGGGCGGCGCGCTCACCCAGGGGAAGTACGCCCCCGCGCTCACCCAGTCCACGCCGACCCAGATTTACGAGGCCATGCTCACCGGCCCGGAGGCTATGCCCGTGTTCAACGACACCACGATTACCCCGAGTGAGAAACGTGACATCATCGCGTATGTCACGGAGACACGCTCCGCGCCCAATCCCGGCGGCTTCAGCCTCGGCCGCATCGGGCCGGTTACCGAGGGGCTTGTGGGCTGGATCGGCGGAATCGGCGCGCTGGTGCTGACCGCCGTGTGGATCACGGCAAAGCGGCGGGTGCACGAATGAGCAGCACAGAGGGATACCCGGGAGACTTCCCTCCAGGCGGCGGGCCGGACGGTGGCGAGGCCGAGGTCTCACGGGCCCCGCACCGGGTGATCGGCACCCCGCCGCCCGCGGAGGAGCGGACGCTGCTGGGCACGGTCCAGTCCGACGAGCCCCCCGTCCCGGTCCGGGAACTGCCCGCTGACCCGGATGACCCGGCGGGGGCCAAGCGGGCCGAGAAGATCGTCGCCGCCATGTTCATCCTGGCCATGCTGGCCGGGTTCGGGTTCATTGCGGCCTACATCGGGCTGCCCCTCGGCCCGTCGCTGGATTCGGCGCTGCGGTCCAACCTGGCCCTCGGCATCTCCATGGGCGTGGCCTTCATGGCGCTGGGAGTGGGCGCGGTCGTCTGGGTCCGGCGGCTGATGCCGGACGTGGAGCTCACCGAGGCCCGCAAGCCGCTGGCCTCCTCCCCGGAGGACCGGACGGCGTTCGCGGAGACGTTCCGCGAGGGCGCCGAGACCAGCCAGTTCGTCAAGCGGCCCATCCTGCGCCGGAGCCTGATCGCCGCCACCGTCCCGCTGCTCCTCGCGCCGATCGTCCTGCTGCGTGACCTGGGCCCCATGCCCGGCACCAAGCTCCGGCATACGGTGTGGCGCCGGGGACTGCGGCTGGTGATCAGTGACACCGGCCGGCCCATCAGGCCGGCCGACTTCGCCTCGCCGGGCGGGATGATCACCGTGATCCCCGAGGGTTACCAGACCGACGACAACGCGCTGGTCAAAGCCACCGCGATCATCATCAAGTTCGAGCCGGGCGAGCTGAAGTACCCCACGAACCTCAAGTGGACCGTGGACAACATCGTCGCCTACTCGAAGATCTGCACTCACGTGGGCTGCCCGGTGGCGCTGTACGAGCAGACCACGCACCACATCCTGTGCCCCTGCCACCAGTCCACGTTCGACGCCACCCGAGGCGCCACGGTGCTCTTCGGCCCGGCGAACCGCCCGCTGCCGCAACTGCCGATGGGCGTGGACTCTGAGGGGTACCTGGTCGCGCTCAGTGACTTCAGAGTTCCGGTCGGCCCAAGCTTCTGGGAGCGGGGATGACTAGTACCAACGAGGCCCCGGCCGGCACCGCCGGCGAAGGCCCGGTCGAGAAGGTGCTCGCAGGCACCGGGACGTTCTTCGACGACCGGCTGCACGCCGCCAAGGGCACGCGCACCCTGCTGAAGAAGGTCTTCCCGGACCACTGGACGTTCCTGCTCGGCGAGATCGCCCTCTACTCGTTCATCATCCTGCTGCTCACGGGCACGTTCCTGACGCTGTTCTTCAAGCCCAGCATGACGTCCATGGTCTACCACGGCTCCTACACCCGGCTCGACGGCGTGCGCATGAGCCAGGCCTACGCCTCGACCCTGAACATCAGCTTCGACGTGCGCGGCGGGCTGCTCATGCGGCAGATCCACCACTGGGCGGCGGACCTGTTCATGGCGGCCATCATGGCCCACATGATCAGGATCTTCTTCACCGGCGCATACCGGAAGCCCCGCGAGCTCAACTGGCTCATCGGGATCGTCCTCTTCACGCTGGGCATGCTGGAAGGCCTGTTCGGCTACTCGCTGCCCGACGACCTGCTGTCCGGGGCGGGCCTGCGCATCCTGGAAGGCGTGATCCTGGGGATTCCCATCGTCGGGACCTACGTATCGTTCTTCCTGTTCGGCGGGCAGTTCCCCGGCCTGGACATCGTCCCGCGGCTGTACATCATCCATGTGCTGCTGATCCCCGGGCTGCTACTGGCCCTGATCACCGCGCACCTGTTCCTGATGTTCCACCAGAAGCACACCCAGATGCCGGGCAAGGGCCGCACCGACAAGAACGTCGTGGGGCAGCCGCTGTACCCGTACTTCATGGCCAAGACCGGGGCGTTCTTCTTCTTCGTCTTCGGGGTGCTGGCCCTGCTGGGCGCGCTGGCCCAGATCAACCCGGTCTGGCTGTACGGCCCGTACAACCCGGTGGCGATGTCCGCGGACTCGCAGCCGGACTTCTACATGGGCATGCTCGAAGGCGCGCTGCGCATCTTCCCCAACTGGTCGTGGAACCTCTGGGGGCACACGTTTGCCTGGAACGTGCTGATCCCGGCGCTGGTGCCGCTGGGGCTCCTGTTCACCGGGGCGGCGTTGTGGCCGTTCCTGGAACGCTGGATTACCGGGGATCAGCGCGAGCATCACGTGAACGACCGGCCGCGCAACGCGGCCACCCGCACGGCCATCGGTATCGCCGTCATCACCTGGTACGGGGTCATGTGGCTGGAAGGCGCGAACGACGTCCTCGCCAACCACTTCCAGATTTCCCTGTACACCACTACGGAGATCGCCCGGTACGCCGTGATCATCGGGCCGGTGGTCGCCTACTTCGTGACCAAGCGCATCTGCCTCGGGTTGCAGCGCAAGGACGCGGAGACGCTGCTGCACGGGTACGAGACCGGCATTATCCAGATGCGGCCGAACGGCGAGTACGTCGAATTGCACGCCCCGGTTCCCGAGGAGGAGCGGGCCGAGCTCGAGGCCAGGGTGACCGCCCCGCTGCCGCTGGAGGCGGCCGCGGACGACGGGAGCGGCGTGCCTGACCCGGCGACCCGGGGCCCGGTCGGCAAGCTGCGGCTGGCCCTGAACCGGGTGGTCACCGAGAGCGTCCCGCTCCCGGTGGGCAACGGCCACGGGCCCAACGGCCACGGCAACGGGCACGGCGGCAATGGGCACGGCAGCGTGGCCGGTGAGCCGGAACGCGCCGCCGTCACCTCCGGCGAGGGCGGCAAGACGCTCCTGGGCCAGGACAGCCCGGAGGACTCCGGCGGGCACTGAGGTACTCCGGTCAGGCCCCCGGGGCACGGTCTCGTGCCCCGGGGGCTTTTCCGTTCCCGGGGCGGCTCAGGCGGCCACGAGGCGGCTGCCGTCCGGGCCGGCCTGCACGGCATCCCCGGTGGCGCTGCCGGCGAGCAGCTTGCGCCAGCCGAGGAAGTAGATGGTCCAGCCGTCGCCCCAGGTCCCGGCGACCGGGCTGCCGACCACGCTGATCGGGTCGCCCACCACCGAGCGCCCGTAGAACCAGGCCGCATAGCCCGGGGCCACGTTGACGCAGCCGTGGCTCACGTTGGTGACCCCCTGCTCGCTCACGGACCAGGGGGCGCTGTGCACGTAGTCACCGCTGAACGTGAACTGCACGGCGTCGTAGACCAGCTCGTTGTAGTAGCCGGGCATCCCGGGGCCCACGCCGTAGCTGGCCGAGTTCATGTCCACCGGGCTGCCCTTGGCGAAGGACAGGTACCGGCCGTCCGGGGTGTCCATCCCGGGCCGGCCGGTGCTGACCGGCCAGTCACCAGCCAGCCGGCCGTTCCGCCACACTTTCATGCGGTGCGTGGCGGCACTGGCCACCGCGATGAGCGAGTCACCGATCCGGAAGTGCTGGGTAAGATCGGCCTGGACATAGACACCCGGCGCGACCTGCAGTCCCGCCAGGTGCGCGGTGAACCGCACGCGGGTGTGCGCGGGCCAGTAGTGCCGGGGCCGGAACCACACACTCTTGCTGTCCACCCAGTACCAGGCCCCGGTGACCGGCCTGCTCGACCAGATCTGCAGCGCGTGCTCGACCGCCGCCTGGTCGGTGACAGGCCGGCTGAAATTGATCATGATGGGCATGCCCACGCCGACGGTCTCGCCCGCGCCCAGAACCGTGGCGGCGGTGACCGTGTGGCGGGGCCGCAGCGTGCGGAAGGTGCTGGCCATGACCGTTCGCTGGCCGCGGGAATCGACGGCCGTCGCGGTGACCTGGTAGGCCTGTGCGGGCGCCAGCGCCCAGCGCGTGTGCCAGCTGCGCGAGCCGTGTGCGTACGTCCCGGCCACGGTCGTACCGGCCACGGTGTTCCCGGTCATGGTGTTCCCGGTCATGGTGCGCACGCTCACCCCGGTCAGCGTGCCGTCCCGGACCGCGACCTGGACGCCGAGGTCCGGCCGGAGGTCCACGGGCGCCGCTGCCCCCCGGGAGGCCCTGGAACGTCCGCTGGCCGCCTGCGCGGCCGGGCCCTGACTGGGTGGTCCTGGCCCCGCATCGCCCGTTCCCATGCCGCTCAGGACGATGGCGCCGCCGGTCCCGTGGTTCGAGGTTCCGTGGTTCGAGGTCCCGTGGCTGAGGGACCCCGGGTTAAGGGTCCGGTGGCCGGGAGGCTGGTGCGCCGTGCCGGTGGTGGCACGCGCCCCGGCGGTGGCCGCTGAGCTGAAGGTCAGGTTGCCACTGACGATGGTGACCTTGGCCAGCGCCCCCGCGCGGCCGGGCCGCCCCCGGCGCAGCCCGCGATGACCAGCAGGGCCGCCGCCCCGGCCCCGGCCAGGCCGGCCGTCCCGGCCAGGCTGCCCTTCCCGGACAGGCTGCCCTTCCGGGCCAGGCTCCCCTGGCCGGCCGGGCGGGCGGTCCCCGCCCTGGATGCGATGCGCTGACTCCACCCGCGGCGCGCGTGCTCGCGGAAAAACCCCGGTACGTCCCCCGACACGATCCGACCCCTCTGGCGCCCACGGCCGCCACAACGCCTTCCGCCCGGCCCGGCCGATGGCGGATCCCGTGATAATTTCGTTACACTAAGTAATCAGCGCACGCCAGAGCATACGCTCGCCGGAAGGGCTGTCCAGCCAGCGCGGAGGGTGTCGGCGGACGGATTTACGTGCCCAGCGGACTGGGGCCGCCCGGCCAGCGCCGGCGAGAGCCGCCAAGCCGGTCACCAGCCGCCCAACACGGCCCGCGCGCCGGGCCTACACCGGGCCGGCGCCAAGCAGGGTCGCGCAGGCGGCCAGGGTGGCGGTGTCGGCCAGTTCGCTCACGTACCCGACATAGCCGTCGGGCCGGACCATGACCCGGCCACCTTCCGGGAGCCCGAGCCGCTGCGCCGCGCGCTGCTGCGGGTCGACGATGACCGCGTCGTAGCCGGCCGCGGCGCCGGCCTCGGGGGCGACGAGGATCTGGCCGAGGCCGGGGGCCGTGGCCGGCGCTGGCACGGCGCCGGACGGGGCGATGGTCAGCAGGACGTGGCCGGCCTCGTCGCTGAGCCGCTGCCGCAGGCCGGTGCCAGCCACGTCGGGCAGATGATCGCCCGCGTGCACGGCGTGCCGCGACGGGCCAGCGCCGATCACGGCCGGGCTGCCGCGGTAGGCCAGCGCGGTCTCCTCGGCCTGGTTGGCCAGGGCCTGGCGGACGGGCGCCAGGCCACTCGCTGCGTGCACCACCGTGTTGCGCAGCGTCCGCGCGAGGCTGCTGTCCAGCGTGCCGACCTGCGTCAGGCGGGTAGTGAACTCGATGACCTTGGCCGCCACCGGGTGCCGCTCGGCGTGGTAGCTGTCCAGCAGCACCGGCGATGCCGCCCCGCCCGCGCCGAGGGCCAGCTTCCAGCCGAGGTTGAACGCGTCCTGCATCCCGGTGTTCATGCCCTGGCCGCCGGCCGGGCTGTGCACGTGCGCGGCGTCGCCGGCCAGGAAAACCGGGCCGAGCCGGTAGGCCGGGACCTGCGCGTGGTGGATCTCGAAGATGGTCAGCCAGCGCGCGCTGGTGATCTGGATCGCCCCGGCGCGCTCGTCGGTGACCTGCTGCAGCCACGCGACGGACGGCGCGCCCCGCGGATCCGCTGGCGTCGATCTGGGCGATCAGCCGCATGCGCCGGCCCAGCATCGGGAAGACCAGCAGCGGCCCATCGTGCGCGGCGAAGAACGTGTACATGGAGTGCGGGTCAAGATGATGCCCGGCCTCAACGTCACCCATCAGGAACCGCTCGCCGTGGAACGAGCCGGCCAGCGCGCTGCCGGCCAGCCGCCGCGCCGCGCTGTGCGCCCCGTCAGCACCGATGAGGAACGATGGCACGAGATGCTCCTCGCGGCTGTCCTGGTGCCGGATGGTCGCCCGCGCCGATGTGCCGTCCGGTTCCAGGCCGACCAGTTCGGCACCCCGCTCGACGGTGACACCCAGGCGGCCGAGAAACTCGCCCAGGATGCGCTCGGTCTCGGTCTGCGCCGTGGTCACCGAGAACGGGAACGGGCTGTCCACCCGGTCGAACTCAAGCCGGGCCAGCCGGCGGCCGGAGGCGTGCATCTCCATCGCGGTCGTCTGGACGCCGGAGTCGATGACCTGCTGGACCAGTCCATCCGGTCGAGCATCTCCAGGCTGCGCGCGTGGACGACGATGGCCCGTGACTCGGTCGTCGGCGACACGAGCTTGTCGATGATCCGGACCGGCGTGCCGCGGCGGGCGAGGTCGGCCGCGGCGACCAGGCCAACGGGGCCGGCGCCGACGATCAGGACCGGCTGAGCGGACGAGACCATCAGCGGCACCTCGTTTCGATATGCGGTCTTACATCCTGCCGGATCAGGCGCGGCCGCCGGCAGCATGGCGCAACCGGGCCGCCATGCAATGCTGCGCCCGCGAGATGATCACAAAGCACCAGCGGTACCCCCCGGCGCCGACCGTCCCCGCCCGCCTGCGGTCAGGGCCTGGGCGACGCGCTAAGTCCCGCGCGGCAGCAGTCCTCCGGTCACGGACGCCGCATGTGACTACGCAGGCTGGCGGGGCTGGCGGGGCTGGCGGGCGGTGGGCTAGTGGGCGTACACGCCGCGGTAGTACTCGAACACGAAGCCGATGGTGGTCAGGAAGAGGGCCAGCAGCCCGATCAGGAACAGCCACCACCCGATGGCCACGCCCAGGGCGGCCAGAGCGGCGGACAGGCCCACGTACAGCGGCCACCAACTGTGCGGGCTGAAGAAGCCGAGTTCGCCGGTGCCCTGCTCGATCTCGCCGTCCGGGCTGTCCTCGGGACGCTCGGGAAGCCGGCGGCCGGTGAACAGCAGGTAGAAGCCGGTCAGGAAGGCCAGGCCCACGGACAGCGCCAGTGCGGTGGTACCCGTCGGGTCCTTGGAGAAGTACCAGTAGACGATGTCAGCGGCGCCGAAGAAGATCGCGCAGCCGATGAACAGGGATCCCTCAAACTTCATCCGGAACCTCCCCAGCGCCGCGGGCCGGGGCCGGCGGCCGGGTACCCCTCCCGCGGGTCATTTCTTGTTCTCCAGCACCCGCTGCTGATGTGTCCGCCCGGACTGGATCTGGGGGTGGTGCAGGTCGAACGCGGGCCGCTCGGAGCGGATGCGCGGGATACTCGTGAAGTTGTGCCGCGGCGGCGGGCAGGAGGTCGCCCACTCCAGCGAGTTGCCCCATCCCCACGGGTCGTCCACGGTGACCTGCTCGCCGTACTTCCAGGTCTTGTAGATGTTGTAGAGGAAGAAGAACGTGGAGGCGCCCAGGATCCACGACCCGATGCTGGAGATCTGGTTCAGCGTGGTGGTATCGCCCGACAGGAACGGGTAGTTCGCTATCCGGCGCGGCATGCCTTGCACCCCAATCCAGTGCTGCACCAGGAACGTCATGTTGAACCCGATGAACAGCGTCCAGAAATGCCACTTGCCGAGGGTGTTGTCCAGCATCTTGCCGGTGAACTTCGGCCACCAGAAATAGAACCCGCTGAACATGGTGAACACCACGGTGCCGAACAGCACGTAGTGGAAGTGGGCGACCACGAAGTAAGAGTCGCTGACGTGGAAGTCCAGCGGCGGGGAGGCCAGGATGACCCCGGTCAGCCCGCCGAACAGGAACGAGACCAGGAACCCGATGGAGAACAGCATGGCCGGCTCGAACGTGAGCTGGCCGCGCCACATGGTGCCCACCCAGTTGAAGAATTTCACCCCGGTGGGCACCGCGATCAGGAACGTCATGAACGAGAAGAACGGCAGCAGCACCGCGCCGGTGGTGAACATGTGGTGCGCCCACACGGTCATCGACAGCCCCGCGATGGCAATGGTCGCGCCGACCAGTCCCTTGTACCCGAAGATTGGCTTCCGGCTGAACACCGGCAGCACCTCGGTCGCGATACCGAAGAACGGGATCGCGACGATATAGACCTCGGGATGCCCGAAGAACCAGAACAGGTTCTGCCACAGGATCGCGCCCCCGTTGGCCGGGGCGAAGACCTGGGCCCCGAGCTTGCGGTCGATCTCCAGCACCAGCAGCGCCGCGGCCAGCACCGGGAACGCCAGCAGCACCAGCAGGCTGGTGAGCAGGATGTTCCAGGTGAAGATCGGCATCCGGAACATGGTCATCCCCGGGGCCCGCATGCAGATGATCGTGGTGACGAAGTTGACGCCGCCGAGGATCGTGCCCAGCCCGGACAGGGTCAGGCCCATGATCCACATGTCGCCGCCGATGCCCGGCGAGTACACCGCGCTGGTCAGCGGCGTGTAGGCATACCAGCCGAACGCCGCCGCGCCGCCCGGGGTCAGGAAGCTGATCAGCAGGATGAGCCCGCCGAACAGGAAGAAGTAGTAGCTCAGAATGTTCATCCGGGGGAACGCCACGTCCGGCGCGCCGATCTGCAGCGGCATGATCTCGTTCGCGAACCCGATGAACAGCGGGGTGGCGAACAGCAGCAGCATGATCGTGCCATGCATGGTGAACAGCTCGTTGTACTGCTGGTCGGTGACCACGTGATTATTCGGGCCGAACAGCTGGATCCGCATGATCATGGCCATCAGGCCGGCGATCAGGAAGAACGCGAACGACGTGATCAGGTACAGGTGACCGATGATCTTGTGGTCCGTGGTGGACAGCCAGCTGCCCAGTAGCGACCCCTTGCGGCCGGTGTACGGCCCGGTTCCCTGGGTCTCGACGGGTTGTTCGACGGTAGTCACGGCTAGGCACCCCCTGCTGACTTCTGCTGCGAATGCTGCTGGGCGCTGATCCAGGACCGGAACTGCGCCGGCGTGACGATCTTCACCTTGAACAGCATCCGGCTGTGGTAGACGCCGCACAGCTCAGTGCAGTGGCCGATGAACGTTCCGGTCTTGATCGGGGTCACCTCGAAGTGGTTGGGGTGGCCGGGGATCACGTCCCGCTTGAACTCGAACGGGACGATCCAGAACGCGTGCACCACGTCCAGGGAGACGAGGTTGAAGCGGACCGTCCGGTTCGTGGGGATCTCCAGCAGCGGCAGCCGGCCGGGCCAGGGCGCCCCCGTCTCGGAGACCGCCCCGCTCGGCGTGCCCGGCACCTTGTACTGCGGGTACTGGAACTGCCAGCTCCACTGGTAGCCGTACACCGTCACGGTGACGTCCGGGTGCGGCGGGAGCTTGTCGATGTAGTTCTCGTCCCGGGCGGTGAAGAAGAAGAGGACGCCGATCATGATGAACGGGATGACCGTGTACATGATCTCGATCGGCAGGTTGTAGCGCACCTGCCGCGGCGGCACGTCGGTGCGCTTGCGGTGGAAGATCACCGCCCACAGGATCGCTCCCCACACCACGACCCCGACGGCGAGCGCGGCGATCCAGCTGCCCTGCCAGAGCGTCACGACAGCTTTGCCCTGCTGGGTGACCGGGACCGGCAGGCCGAGCCGGGTGAACGTGGTGGACTGGCAGCCGGCCGTCGCCATCAGGACGGCGGCGAGCAGCACGGAGCGCGGTATCCAGCGGCGCAGCCGCCGGGCGGGCGGGCCGGCCCGGGGCGTCTGGCGAGCCGCCGGCCACAGCGGCATTCTCCTCGCCGGGCATAGGGCCCGGATCGTGCGCGCCCCTTCGGCGGGGGGCGCTGGGGGTGCGACTCACAGGTTGCCTTCCCAGCGGAATGACTCCCGGCTGCACGGGCAGGTCATGGCTCGTCCTACAGGCTGTCGTGCAAACAGTATCGTGCGCCCCGGCCGCCCTCACGGGGGACCCCGATTGTGCCGCCGCGTGTCCCGGCCCGATGCGCTTATGTACGGCGACGTGCGGGTATCGCTCTCCCGTGGCAGCATGCATGCGGCGGCCGAGCGTCACGGGCCGCCCCGCGGAGTATTGTCACCGTTTTAGCGTGAACAGCAGCACAGAGCGAGAGGCATGCGGATGACCCCCCCGACGCGCCCAGCACCCATGCTGACGATCGACGCGCTGGGCCGGAAGTGCCCCATCCCGATCATCATGCTCGCCGAGCGGATCAGGGAGGTCCCGATCGGGGCCACGGTCGCCGTGCTGGCTGACGATCCCGCCGCCCAGACCGACATCCCGGCCTGGTGCATGATGAAGTCCCAGGAGTTCGTGGTGGAGACGGCCCTGCCGCGCGGCTGGGCGTTCCTGGTCAAGCGCACCTACTGAGCGCGACGGCCAGCCCCGCCCGCAGGGCCGTGACGCTACGGGTCGCCCGCGCGCCGGAAGCGGTCCGCGAACCGCGCGTCGTTCTCCCACCAGGGCCGGTTACCGGCAGGCTCCCCCGCGTCCGCACCGGGGTGAGCCGGGTCCGCGCGGGCGACCGCGGCCTCGGCGGCCTCCACCGCATCCAGCTCGGCGTCCACCCCCGCCGCGTCGGTCTCGTCTTCCCTGATCATCTGGATGAACTGGGCGGCCAGGAACGGCAGCCCGACGATGTCACCGAGCACCCACAGCGCCCCGCCGCCGATGACCTGGTCGCTGCGCAGGGTGGGACCCCAGGGCCGGGCCAGCGCGTGGTAGTAGGCCCCGGCGATCAGGCTCTGGTCGGCGAGTACGGCCAGGCCCAGGATGGCGTCCCCGACCACCTCGCCTGCGCTCACCCACAGCCCCACCAGGTACGGGTAGGCCCGGGGCACCGGGTCAACCCGCAGGAACATCCAGAAGAACACGAATCCCGGGGCCAGCAGGGCCAGGTAGGTCAGCTCGCGAACCGTGCCGCTGCGCATGCTGGCCGCGTACCAGGGCGAGAAGTACAGCACGAACGGCACCAGCACGAGCACGAGCGTGGTGATCGCCGGGAACGTGAGGATCCGCGCCGTACGGCTGTGCACCATCCGGTCCAGGCGCACGCCGGCCCGCGGCGCCGCCGCGGTGAGCAGCGTGAGGGGCCGGCCCAGGGCCGTGAACAACGGCACCACGAGGAGCAGCAGGATGGTCTGCACCGAGCGGATGTAGAACAGCACCCCCTGGTACACGCCGAGGAACGACATTGTGGCGACGACCAGGACGCCGAGCCCGCCGAGGTAGAAGGCGGCCATGCGGAGCGGCGGCCACGGCTGGCCGGCCCGGCGGACCCGGCGCACCCCGGCGAGGTACAGGCCGCCGGCCAGCAGCACGGCCACGAGGACGGGCACGTCCAGGGTCCACTCACTCAGGACCCGGGCTGCGGTCAGCTCCGGCGGCCCCTGGTAGGCGTGGCCCGCGGCGCCCGCGAGGGTGAGAGTCGCCACGACGCCACGCTATCCCTCCGCGCCGGCGGCCCGGCCCTCGCCCGTGGAGCGCGCCCGCGGAGCCCGGCTGCGGGGGAAAGCGTCGGGAAACCTCTCCAAAGCAATCACTACTGCATAACGGAACCCACGTGATGAGCGATTTCTCTTGCGCGGGATGCCCGTGGGGGACGAGTCTATTCCGGTTGTGCTCTGTTACCCCAGGGCACAGTGATCAGGCGCCATGATCATCCGTCCAGGAAGGAATGTGCATGCCGCAAGTCACACGCCTGCGTGTGGTCGGGGCTGCGATTGCCGCCGGAGCACTGACGCTCGGCACTCTCGCCTCGGCCACCGCTGCGCAGGCGGCCAACCCGAGAAGGGCAATCGCCCACACCCACCCCTCGTGGGCGGTCTCCGCGAAGCGTCTCAGCAGCACGGCTGTTACCAGCGGTTCCGTCAACGCGCGGGTGTACCTCGCCCCGAACCACCGGACCGAGCTGGCCAGCGCGGTTGCCGCCGTGTCCAGCCCGGCCAGCAAGAGCTACCGGCACTTCTGGACCGCCTCCGCGGTCAGCAAGGAGTTCGCGCCGTCGGCGGCGGAGGTCGCTTCCGTGAAGTCCTGGCTGACCTCGGCCGGGCTGAGCGTGACCAAGGTCAGTGCCAAGGCCCCGGCGGGCGCTTACATCGGGGTGCGCGGGTCCGTCGCCGCGGCCAGCAAGGCGTTCGGCGTCACATTCGGCACCTACCGCGGCCCCGATGGCCAGAGCGACCGGGCGCCCGATCACGCGGCCACCGCGCCGTCGTCTGTCGCCAGCTCGGTCCTCGCGGTCTCCGGCCTGGACACCGCGAAGAGCCAGATCAAGCCGGCGCTGCCGCCGCCCGGGCCGAACTACTGGGTCGCCAAGCCGTGCTCGGCCTACTACGGCCAGCTGACCGCGACCAACAAGCCCACGGCGTACGGCAAGCACCAGCCATGGACCAACTGCGGCTACACGCCGAGCCAGGTCCGCGGGGCCTACGGTGTGGCGGCCTCGAAGATGACCGGCAAGGGCCAGACCGTGGCGATCGTGGACGCCTACGCCTCGCCCACCATGCACACGGACGCCAACCAGTTCGCGAAGGCGGTCGGCGACCCCAAGTTCGCCAAGGGCCAGTACCAGCAGTTCAAGGTGCAGCCGTACAACAGCCAGAAACTATGCGGCCCGGCGGGCTGGTACGGCGAGGAGACCCTCGACGTCGAGTCCGTGCACGGTATGGCCCCGGCCGCCAACGTCAGGTATCTGGCCGCGGGCAGCTGCTTCGACTCCGACCTGCTGGCCGCCGATGGCGCGATCGTGACCAATGATCTCGCCAGCATCGCCAGCAACTCCTGGGGCGAGCCGGCGCAGTTCGAAACCCTCGCCTACGCCTTCGACTACACGTTCCAGCTGGGCGCGCTGGAGGGCATCGGGTTCTTCTTCTCCTCGGGCGACAGCGGCTACGAGGGCCCCGGAGAAGACCCGGCCTCGCCTGCCGACCAGGTGGACTACCCGACGTCGAGCCCGTACGTCACCTCGGTGGGCGGCACCAGCCTGGCCATCAGCAAGAGCAAGAGCTACCAGTGGGAGACCTCCTGGGGCACCATCAACGACCCGCTGATTCACCTGAAGAACGGCGGCAAGAAGTGGCAGTACACGCCGCCGGGCCAGTACCCGGCCGGGTACGGCGGCTCCGGTGGCGGTGGCGTGAGCACCGTGTACACCCAGCCGAGCTACCAGTTCGGCGTGGTGCCCGACAGCCTGTCCACCAAGCTGCCGGACGGGACGACCAGCAGCACGGCCATGCGGGTGATCCCGGATGTGTCGGCGCTGGCCGACCCGAGCACCGGGATCCTGGTCGGCCAGACGACCCTTCAGCCGAACGGGAAGACGTTTGCCTTCTCGCTCAGCAGGATCGGCGGAACCAGCGTGGCCACTCCCGTGTTCGCCGGCATCGAGGCGGACGCCCAGCAGGCCGCGGGCGGCGCCCTCGGCTTCGCCAACCCGGCTATCTACTACCTGGACACGCACTTCGCCTACGGGTCGTCGAACGCGGCGTACAACGACGTGACCGACCACCCGCTCGGCCCGGGCCACCTGGCCCAGGTGCGTAACAACTACACCGATCCGTACACCAAGAAGGGCCCGCTGCTGACCTACCTGCGGACCCTGGGCATCAACGGCGAGGGCGCTGACGCGCTGCCTGCCGTCAAGGGCTACGACGACTCGACCGGAGTCGGCTCGCCCAGGAATTACATCTCGGATGCGCCCTCGCTGCCGTAGCTAGCAGCGACCAGCATCACGGAGGGGACGGCCCGCACCAGGGCCGTTCCCTCCGGCGTTGCGGGCGGCCGCGGGCCGGGTGCGGGTTTCGTTGCGGAAAAATGGAGCGGCAGGCGCGGGCGCGGGGCCGGGCGGCTCAGCTGTAATGCGCGGCGATCTCCGCGGCCGCGGTCTCGCCGTACACGGCACCCAGCCGCTCGGCCAGCGCCCCGGGCTTCAGCTCGTACTCCTGCGTGCCGACCGTCTCCAGCACGTGCACCGCGAGCATGTTGCCGAGCTGCGCGGCCCGCTCCAGCGGCAGGCTCCAGGCCACCGCGGCCAGGAAGCCCGACCGGAACGCGTCACCGGTTCCGGTCGGGTCGACCTTCCGCACCTCCGGAACCGCCGCAACGAAGACCGGATCGGCGCCGGCCCGCTCGATCCGGGCGCCGGCGGGACCGAGGGTGGTCACCCGGACGCCGACCCGGTTCAGGATCTCCGGGCCGGACCACGAGCTCTTGCGTTCGATGAGGGCTTCCTCGTACTCGTTGCAGAACAGGTAGGCCGCGCCGTCGACCAGCGCGCGCACCTCGTCGGAGGCGAGCCGGGGCAGTTGCTGCGACAGGTCGGCCGCGAACGGGATGCCCAGGTCCTTGCACTCCTGGGTGTGCGACAGCATGGCCCCGGGGTCGCTGGCGCCGATCAGCACCAGGTCCAGGCGGCCGGCCTGGCCGGCGAGCGGGGCCAGGTCGATGTCGGCGTCCTCGCTCATCGCCCCCGGGTAGAAGGAGGCGATCTGGTTGCCGTCCGCGTCGGTGGTGCAGACGAACCGCGCGGTGTGCTGCGTGGTCGACTCGCGGACGCCGGCGCAGTCCACCCCGTGCTCGGTGAGCCAGGTCCGGTACGGGGCGAAGTCCTCGCCCACCGCGCCGATCAGCAGGGGCCGGAGCCCGAGGACGCCGAGGCCGAACGCGATGTTCGCCGCGACTCCCCCGCGCCGGATCTCCAGCGCGTCGACGAGGAACGAGAGCGAGACCCGGTCCATCTTCTCGGGGATGAACTGCTCGACGAAACGGCCGGGGAAGGTCATCAGGTGGTCGGTCGCGATGGACCCAGTGATGGCTATGCGCACTGCCGCACTCTAGGCGATGTCCGGGACCGCGGGAAGCAGCACGGCCGGGAGGTTACCCTCCCGGCCGCCGCTGTGCCTGGTCAGACGGCGCCTGATCAGAAGGCGCCTGGTTATACGGTGACGATCAGTGGAACGAGTCGCCGCAGGCGCAGGACCCGCTGGCGTTCGGGTTGTCGATCGTGAAGCCCTGCTTCTCGATCGTGTCCACGAAGTCGATGGTCGCGCCCATCAGGTACGGCGCGCTCATCTTGTCGGTGACCACGTGCACGCCGGAGAACTCGGCGTCGACGTCCCCCTCCATCTCACGCTCGTCGAAGTACAGCTGGTAGCGCAGCCCGGAACAGCCGCCCGGCTGGACGGCGATGCGCAGCCGCAGGTCATCGCGGCCTTCCTGCTCCAGGAGAGCGCCCACCTTCGATGCCGCGGTGTCGGTCAGGATGACACCGGTGGTTGTCGCCTCATTCTGGACCGTCATATGTGTTAGCTCCCGCGTTGGACTGCCGCCGCGTCCACGGCGCTTCCTTATCTCCTGCTCCAACCATATGCGCTCCCGGGTCATTCCGGGCGGGGCGGGCCGGCTCCGGGATTCCGGGGCCTGGATCCCGCCCCCGGGGGCGGCCTGAGCGCCCGGCCCCGGCTAGAGGCCGGGGGCGCCCCAGACCGCGAACCAGCGGCTCAGGTCGGGCTCGATCTTCAGGTCGGCGCCTACCGCGCCGCGCACCTGCAGTTCGACGGCGTTGTCCCGCTGCTGGCCGGATTTCGGCGCAAACGGGTAGAACGTGCCCCGCTTGTAGAGGTAGACGATGCCCAGCTTGCGACCCGAATCGTCGTGGAAGCCGACCAGGGTGCACAGCAGCTGCGGCCCGAACCCGCCGTCGGCCAGCGAGGAGTTCACCGCGTGCAGGTCGGTGACCAGCGCCTCAAAGTCGTCGGGGGCGTGGTGGCAGGTGAGCCAGGTGAACCCGTAGGAGTCGGTGCTCACTTCGACCGCGGCCGTGCCCGAGCCCATGCTGAGCAGCTCACGGACGTCTTTCTCGATGTCGGCGAACGCCTTGCCCTCGGCGACCCGGAAGCAGACCGAGCCGGTGCCGGTGGGCGCCAGGTTCATCCCCGCCTCCAGCGTGATCGCCGCGGTGGGCAGGGAGAACAGCTCGTCCAGGTTGGGCTGGGCCGGCTTGGACCGGCCCAGGATCGTGTCCAGGAATCCCACCGTGCTACCTGCTCAGCTGCTCGGAGATCTCCGACAGCTGGCGCAGCCGGCGGTCCAGCGACGGGTGCGTGGAGAACAGCGAGTTCAGGCTGACTTCCTTGCCGCCCGCCTTGAACGCCGGCACGAAGTAGAAGGCGTTCAGCGGCTCGGCCGTGCGCAGGTCCTTGTTCGGGATCCTGCTCATCGACCCGCTGACCTTCTGCAGCGCGCTGGCCAGCGCGGACGGCTGCCCGGTGAGCAGCGCGCCGGCCCGGTCGGCCGCCAGCTCCCGGTACCGGGACAGCAGCCGGATGAGCAGGAAGCTCACCGCGTACGTCACGATGCCGACGACCAGGACGATCAGCACGACCGGGAGCGCCCCGCCGTTGTTGTTGTTGTTATTGCTGCGGCCGCCCCCGCCGAACAGCTCGGAGTAGAAGGCGAACCGGACCAGCAGGCCCGCGATGATGCCGATGAACGAGGCGATGGTCATCACCGCGACGTCCTTGTGGGCCACGTGGGACAGCTCGTGGGCCAGCACGGCCTCGAGCTCGCGGTCCTCCAGGTTGCTGTTGAGCAGGCCGGTCGTCACGACCAGGACCGAGGTCTTGGTGTTCCGCCCGGTGGCGAACGCGTTCAGCATCGGCGAGGGCGCGATCGCGACCCGCGGCTTGGGCATGTTGGCCAGCGCGACGAGCCGGTCCACCATGCCGTGCACGCGGGCCGCCTGCGGGCCATCCTCGGGAGTGACGACCTGGGCCTGCGCGGTGCTGAGCGCGATCTTGTCGGAGAACCAGAAGGAACCGACCCCCAGGCCCAGGCCGAACAGCACGGCGATGAACACGATGCCGCCGCTCGAGACCCGGTTGGTCGCGCCGAGGATCAGCACGAGAACGATGATGAAGGCGACGAAGACCACTCCGAGAAGAAACATCGTCAGGGTCATCCGCGCCGTGAGACCCCTGTCAGGCGCATAGCGAGTCTTCGCCATCGCGCCGCCTCCGTTCTGTCAGCCGGCCAGCCGGCTGAGCACTTTACCGGCTTCGCTACCGAAGCCATCCTGTTTCATTATCAGGCCGGGGCCGAGCGGAAATCCCCACGATGCGGCACCCTCGGGGTGGCCGTCTGAGACGGTGCACGAAGTCGTCGCGGCTAGGTTCCGTGGGCTTGGCCGACCGCCCGGTCATCCTTTCCCTGGATGTTCCACCCGCCAGTGTCCCCGGCCGACCTGAAGGTTCGCTGAACTAGCCCTGAAAGCGGGCTGCTCCTCGCCCGGGAGCGCCGTGACCCCGACCTCCGCCGGAACCCCGGCCCCGGAGCGCTCAGCGGCCCGGGATCAGGCCATCCTCCGACAGCAGGCCGCGCACGTCCTCCATGGTGGCGTCGGAATACGGCAGGATCACATCCGACGATTCCAACGAATCCGTCGGCACTGGTGTTCCCACGGCGCGGACCCGGTCCAGCATCTGGGTCAGGACCGGGCGGAAAGCATTCTCATCCCCGGAATTCACGGCCGCCTCGAGCCTGGCATCCAGCTCGTTCAGCTCGGCGGCCAGGCTGTCGTCCACGGCCAGCTGGCCCTCGCCGAGGATCCTGATGATCATGACCCCTCACCAGCCTGCGGCTTGTCGGCCACCGTGCCCGACTGCCCGTTCCCGGCCGCTCCTGACGCGGAGCCCTCGATCTCGCGGGGCGCCTCGCCCTGGCCCAGCTCACCCTTGAGCCGCTCCAGCTCCCGGTCCACGTCGTGGGTGGCACCCATCTGGTCCAGTTCACGCTGGATGTCGTCGTTCGGCTGGGCGGTCACGTCGTCCAGGGCGCCGGAGGCCATCAGCTCGTCGATGGCACCCGCCCGGGCCTGCATCTGCGCCGTCTTGTCCTGGGCCCGCTGTACCGCCATGCCCACGTCGCCCATCTCCTCGGAGATGCCGGACACGGCCTCGCCGATCCTGGTCTGGGCCTCGGCGGCGGTGTAAGTGGCCTTGATGGTCTCCTTCTGCGTGCGGAAGGCCTCCACCTTGGCCTGCAGCCGCTGGGAGGCGGCGGTCAGCTTCTCCTCGTCCGCCTGCAGGGACTGATACTGCGTCTGCAGGTCGCTGATCTGGGTCTCCAGCCCCGACTTGCGGGTCAGCGCCTCGCGGGCCAGGTCTTCCCGTCCGCTGCCCAGCGCCTTCCGGGCCTGCCCGTCCAGCTTGGTCTGCTGCTGCTGCAGCGTGTTCATCTGGAGCTCGACACGCTTACGCGACGTGGCCACGTCAGCGACGCCCCGGCGGACCTGCGTCAGCATCTCCAGCTGGCGCTGGTAGGAGTAGTCCAGGGTCTCGCGCGGATCTTCCAGCCGGTCCAGATGCTTATTAGCCTTGGCCTTGAAGATCAGTGATACCCGCTTCACCACGCTCATCGGCGCGACCATCCCCTCATCGTGTAACGCTGCGGCCAGCCACCTGCGGCGCACAAGCCGGCACCCCCCGTGCCGTGGCTGCTGCGCCAGCAGGCTGGTGGCACACAGCCTACGCGGTCAAACTCCCCGCAGCCATCACGGCGGGAAGGCTCGCGGTCTGGTGATCCGCGGCGTTCGTCCCGGTAGGCTGAGTCCGTGTTCAGACGACGTAGCACGGCCACCCAGGATGCGCCCGAGGGCGCCCCGGGCGCTTCAGCGACCGATCAGGCCGGCCCCGCCTCCGCGTCGGTGTCCGCGGGCAAGGGCAGGCCGACCCCCAAGCGCAGCGAGGCTGAGCGCCGCCGCCGGTACAACGCCCCGGGTGACCGGAAAGAGGCGCTGCGCCAGTCGCGGACCAGGGACCGTTCGGCGCGGGCCCGCAAGACAGCGGCCATGCGGCGCGGCGAGGAATGGGCCCTCCCGGCCAAAGACAAGGGCCCGGTCCGGGCGCTGGCCCGCGACTTCGTGGACTCGCGGCGGCGGCTGAGCGAGTTCTATATGTACGGCCTGGTCGTGCTGCTGTTCCTGCTGTTCCTGCACAACAGCGTGATACAGACGGTGCTGCCCCTGCTCCTCATCGTCATGGTGCTGATCATGGTCGTCGAGGGGTACTTCGTGGGGCGGCGCGTGACCAACCTGGCCCAGGAGCGCTTCCCCGGGGAGAGCACCCGGGGGATCAAGATCTACTCGGCCATGCGCGCACTGCAGATCCGCCAGCTCCGCTTCCCGAAGCCACGGGTGAAGCCGGGCGCCACGGTCTGACCCCGCCTCAGGCCGGGGGGCCCAGGCGGCAGGACACCCCGGAGGGCCGCGGTCCTCACCAGGGGCAGCGGACTGAGAGTGAGGGCTGGCCCGGGACGGGCCGGGACTTTGCCTTAGTGTCGTGCGTTATGGAACATCGTCACCTGGGCCGAAGTGGCCTCAAAATCAGTGAGATCGCCTACGGGAACTGGATCACGCACGGTTCCCAGGTGGAGGAGGACGCGGCCCGGGCGTGCGTCGCGGCGGCCCTGGACGAGGGCATCACCACGTTCGACACCGCGGACGTCTACGCCGGGACCCGGGCCGAAGAGGTCCTCGGCCGCGCGCTGCACGGGGTCCGCCGCGAGTCCCTCGAGATCGCCACCAAGGTCTTCTGGCCGACCGGCGACGGGCCCAACGACCGGGGCCTGTCCCGCAAGCACATCATGGAGTCGGTGCACGGGTCGCTGCGCCGGCTCCAGACCGACTACGTGGACCTTTACCAGGCCCACCGCTACGACCACGAGACCCCGCTGGCGGAAACCCTGCGCGCGTTCGAGGACCTGGTCCGCCAGGGCAAGGTGCTGTACGTGGGCGTCTCCGAGTGGCGCGCCGAGGAGATCACCGCGGCGTTGCGGATCGCCGACGAGATGGGGTTCGACCGGATCGTCTCCAACCAGCCGCAGTACAACATCATCTGGCGGGTGATCGAGTCCGAGGTGATCCCCTTGTGCGAGAAAGAGGGGATCGGCCAGATCGTCTTCTCCCCCATCGCCCAGGGCGTGCTGACCGGCAAATACCGGCCGGGCGAGCCCGTGCCGTCCGAGTCGCGGGCGAGCGACCCCAGCGGGTCCGGGTTCATCCAGCGCTTCCTGAACGACGACCTGCTCCACCGGGTGGCCGCCCTCGGCCCGATCGCCGAGCAGGCCGGCCTGACCATGGCCCAGCTCGCGGTGGCCTGGGTACTGCAGAACCCCAACGTGTCGGCGGCGATCATCGGCGCGACCCGGCCGGAGCAGGTCCGGGAGAACGTCAAGGCCTCCGGGGTCCGGCTGGAGCCCGAGGTGCTCCGGCGCATCGACGACGCGCTGGGCGACGCGATCCAGCGCGACCCGGCGCGGACCATGAGCCCGGAACACCGCCCTTAAAGCGCGCATCCGCCGGGGAGGCGGGGCCCGCCGCAGGCGGGTGCTCGCCGGCCCGGCGGCCGGCGCGGGCCGGCGGCCGGGGTCCCGGGGGGCGCCCCCCGGACTACTCCGCGTGCAGGCTCATCGGGCCGTACTCGACCCGGCTCTCCTCGAGCAGGGTCACCTGGTCCACACCTCCGGCCAGCAGTTCCCGCCAATTCTCGCCGAGCCAGCTTTCCGCGTCGCCCTGGCTGGCGAACGTTTCCCTTGGCACTCCCCTGGACGGCACCAGGGTCCCGTCCGCCGTCTCGAATTGCCAGGTCCAGGCCATGTCGTTGCCGCCTCCTCAGTACGCGGTAAGCGACAGTAGCCCACCCGGCCCGGCCGCCGCGCGCCCCCCCGCGCTCGCGGGCCGGTCCCGTCCGGCGGCGGGCCCCGGACCCCGCGCGGCCACTGGCGGAAACGTAATGGTCCGCCACTCATTGCCGGGGATGCACGATTTGTGGTCTCCTATCCGGGACGGGGCTTGGGTCGCATATGGGTTCACCCCGCAGAACGGCAGCAGAGGCGGCCGGGAAACTGTTAAGTTCTATGGGCAGCCCTGAGCCGGGCGCCGCGGCACGTGTCCCCCTGGCTCAGCCCCGGGAGCAAGGTGGTGACGACATGGCGCGCGTTGTCGTCGTTGGTGACCTGATGACTGACACGGTCGCCCATGCGGCCCTTCCGCTGGCGAAGGGCAGTGATACGCCGGCCACGGTGAGTATGCACGGCGGCGGGTCGGGCGCGAACATCGCGGCCTGGCTGGCCGCGGACGGGGGCGAGGTAGCCTTCGTCGGCCGCCGCGGCGCGGATATCGCGGGCCGCAACCGGGATATGGAACTGATGGGCTACGGCGTGGACGCCCGCCTGGTCATGGATCCGGACCGGCCGACCGGGACCTGCGTGGTCATGGTGACCCACAAGGGTGACCACACCATGATGTCGGACCCCGGCGCGAACGCCGCGCTGCATCCCGACGACCTGCCCAAGGACCTGTTCGCGCCGGGCGCCCACCTGCACATGTCGGGCTACACGCTGCTGAACGAGGGCTCACGGGGCGCGGCCCTGGCGGCGTTCGCCCACGCCGGGCGGGCGGGCATGACGATCTCGGTGGACGGTGCCTCGGCTGCGCCGCTGGAGCGGGTGGGGGCCGAGCCGTTCCTCGAGATGACCAACGGGGTGACCCTGCTCCTGGTCAACGCGGATCAGGCGGCGGTACTCACCGGCCGGGATGATCCCGAATCGGCGGCCCACGTGCTGACCGCCTGGTATCCCGAGGTCGTGGTGAAACTCGGTCCCGACGGGGCGCTGTACGCGAATGGGCGGCCCGACCCGGTCCGGTCCCTCGCCCTGCCCGTGGAAACGTTCGTGGACGGCACCGGGGCCGGGGACGCCTTCTGCGCCGGCTTCCTGCCCGCCTGGCTGGACAAGAAGCCGCCGCTCGAGGCCCTGGGCAGCGGCTGCCGTCTGGCCTCCAGCGCACTCGGCCTGGTCGGTGCCCGGCCCGCTCTCTGATCCCGGCCCGGACCGTGGGCCGGGCTCGCTCCGTGACCCCGCGCCGGACCCTGAACCGGGACCGCGGGCGGCATTTCTCGACCGCCTTTTCTCCCTGGACGGCCGGGTCGCCCTGGTCACCGGGGGCAGTTCCGGTATCGGCCACGCCATGGCCCGGGCCCTCGCCCTGGCCGGCGCCCGGGTCATGCTCCTGGCCCGGGGCGAGGAAGCCCTCGGCCGGGCGGCCGCGGCCATCCGGGCCGCCGGCGGTACCGCCGGCTGGGTCCGGGCCGATCTCGCCGATCCCGCCGCCGCCCGGCGGGCAGCCGAGGAGACCGTGGTCGCGTACGGGGAACCGGACATCCTGGTGAACGCGGCCGGCGCCAACCCGCGGCCGCCGCTCGGCGACCAGAGCCTGGAGCAGTGGGGCGGCGTGATGGCGGTGAACCTCACCGCCCCGTTCGTGCTCGGCCAGCGCTTCGGGCCCGCGATGGCCCGGCGCGGCTGGGGCCGGATCATCAACGTCGCCTCGCAGCAGGCGGTCCGGGCGTTCGGCAACAGCGGCGGGTACGGGGCGTCCAAGGCCGGCCTGGCCGGGCTCACCCGCTCCCAGTCCGAGGCCTGGGCGGGCCGCGGCGTGTGCTGCAACACGGTCACGCCCGGGTTCGTGGCCACCCCGCTCACCGAGGCTGTGGCCAGCGACCCGGTGCGCTCCGCGGCCCTGGCCGCCCGGACCATGATCGGCCGCAACGGCGAGCCCGCCGACTTCGAGGGCGTGACCGTGTTCCTGGCCAGCCGGGCCAGCGACTACATCACCGGCCAGCTCATCTTCGTGGACGGCGGCTTCTCGGTCACCTAGCCACCTGGCCGCCCGGTGCTGAGCCGGCCGGCACGGCGGCCGTCCGGCCGCCAGCGACCGGCGACTGGCCGGCGGCCAGCGATCGGCCCGGCCGCCAGCCGGTTGCGCGTTCAGGCCGGGCGCGGGAGCCGGAAGCCCCAGTTCAGCATCCGCGCGGCATCCTGCGCGCCCGCCGCCGGCCCGGTGGCGGGGCTGTGCAACACGGCCCCGATCAGCACCCGGCCGTTCCTGATCGCCTCGAACAGCAGGCAGTGCCCGGCATCATCGGTGTAGCCGTCCTTGATCCCGGCGGCCCCCCGGTAGGAGCCGATCAGGTCGTCGGTGTTGTCCCACCAGTAGCCGTGATGACCGCGCCCCTTCACCAGGTGATAGAAGGACCGGTCCACGATGGACCGGAAAGCCGGGGACCGCATGGCCGCGAGGCCGAGCCTGAGCAGGTCGGACGGCGTGGAGAACGTCGAGGTCTCGGTGGGATAGGGAAGGCCGTCTGGTGAGGTGAAATGGGTGTGCGCCATACCCATCTGAGCCGCCGCCGCGTTCATCCGCGCGACGAAGGCATCCAGGCCGGGCCCGTAGGCGCTGGCGAGGGTATACGCCGCGTCCGCCCCTGAGGGCAGCAGCAGGGCCTCCAGCAGCTCCCGCGCCGTGAGCACGTCCCGCGGGTGCAGCGCTGCGGTTTCGCCCCCGTACTTCCAGGCGTAGGTCACCGCGGCCTTCGGCACCCGGATCTCCCGGCCCAGGTCGCCGCTCCTGAGCACCAGCAGGGCCGTCATCACCTTGGTCACGCTCGCCATCGGCCGTTCGGTGCCCACGTTGCGGCCCCACAGCACCTGGCCGGTGGCCGCGTCGGCCAGCACCGCCCCCCTGGCCTTAACCCCGCTCGGCGCGCCGGTCACCTCGATCGCCGGGCCGGCCGCGGGCCGGGCAACGGGGCTGGCGGCCGGGCGGGCCGCCGAGGGGGACGGGGAAGGCGCGGCGGGGACCCGGGTCCCGGCCGCAGCCGTCGCCGCCGGCGTGGGCACGCCCGGCCCCTGGGCCGCGACCGTGGACGTGCACGCCGCCAGGCCGCCGATCAGGACGGCGCCGGTCAAGGCGGCGCAGGCGGCCAGCACGACGATCTGTCCCCTCAGGCGCATACCAGCTCTAGTTCCCACTCGTATCCGGATCAGCCTGGCCGCCCGCCCGGTGAGCCGCCCAGGATTGCGGCCCCGCCGCCGGTCACCACGATATGACCGTTATCGGAGAATAGCGGGGTCCGCGGCGGGAGGCCGGTCCGCGCGCCGGCCGTCTCAGCCGGCGATCATGGACTGCGCGCCACGCCAGCCGCATTGGGCAAGTCTGTCGCCGTCAGGCGGCACAATGGCGGACATGGCACGACGCACCGCGACACCCCCGCCCCCCGAGGACTTCGAGGAAAGCATCGTCGATATCGATGTTGCCGAGGAGATGAGGGGCAGCTACCTCGAGTACGCCTATTCCGTCATCTACCAGCGGGCCCTGCCCGACGCCCGGGACGGGCTGAAGCCGGTCCAGCGCCGGATCCTGTACCAGATGAACGAGATGGGCCTGCGGCCCGACCGCGGCCACGTCAAGTGCGCCCGGGTGGTCGGCGACGTGATGGGCCGGCTGCACCCGCACGGGGACAGCGCGATCTACGACGCCCTGGTCCGGATGGCCCAGCCGTGGGCCATGCGGCTGCCGCTGATCGACGGGCACGGGAACTTCGGCTCGCCCGGCGGGGACGACTCCCCGGCCGCGATGCGGTACACCGAGGCCCGGCTGACCGCGGCCGCCATGGCCATGGTGACCTCGATCGACGAGGACACCGTCGATTTCCGGCCGAACTACGACGGCCAGGAGACCGAGCCGGACGTGCTCCCCGCCGGGCTGCCGAACCTGCTGGTGAACGGCACCGCCGGGATCGCGGTAGGCATGGCGACCAACATGGCCCCGCACAACCTCGGCGAGGTCATCGCCGCGGCCCGGCACCTGATCGCCAATCCCGAGGCGAGCCTGGACGAGCTGATGCGCTTCGTGCCCGGCCCGGACCTGCCGACCGGCGGCAAGATCGTCGGCCTGGACGGGATCAGGGAGGCGTACGAGACCGGGCGCGGGATCTTCCGCACCCGGGCCACCGCCCGGGTCGAGAAGCTCACGCCGCGCCGGGACGGCATCGTGGTCACCGAGCTGCCCTACGGCGTCGGGCCGGAGAAGGTCATCTCCCGGATCAAGGACCTGGTCCAGGCCAGGAAGCTGGCCGGGATCTCCGACCTGAAGGACCTGACCGACCGGCACCGCGGGCTGCACCTGGTCATCGAGATCCGGGGCGGGTTCCACCCTGAGGCCATTCTCGATGAGCTGTACCGGCTCACGCCGATGGAAGAGACGTTCGGCATCAACAACGTCGCGCTGGTGGACGGCCAGCCACGGGTCCTCGGCCTGCGCGAACTGCTGAGCATCTACATCGACCACCGGATCGACGTGGTCCGGCGGCGCACCGAGTTCCGCCGCGGCAAGCGGGCCGACCGGCTGCACCTGGTGGACGGCCTGCTCATCGCGCTGCTCAACATCGACGAGGTCATCCAGGTCATCCGGGCCAGCGACGACTCCGCTCAGGCCCGGGAACGGCTGATGTCGGTCTTCGACCTGTCCGAGATCCAGGCCCAGTACATCCTGGACACGCCGCTGCGCAGGCTGACCCGGTACGACCGGCTGGAGCTGGAGCGCGAACGGGAGACCCTGCAGCGGGAGATCGCCGAGCTGACCGCGATCCTGGAGTCGGAAGCCAGGCTCCGCGAGCTGGTCTCCAGCGAGCTGGGCGAGATCGCCGAGAAGTTCGCCAGCCCGCGGCGCACCGTGCTGCTGGAAGGCAGCGGGAAGGCCCGCACGGCGGCGGTCCCGCTCGAGGTGGCTGACGACCCGTGCCTGGTGCTGCTCTCGTCCGCCGGGCTCATCGCCCGGACCGCGACCCAGCCCGCCGGCGAGCCGGCCGAGGGCACGCTGGACGCGGCCGCGCAGGACGGTGCCGCAGCCCCGGCGCCTGCCGCCGGCCCGCGCGCCGCCCACGATGTGGTCATCGCCACCGCGGCCACCACCGCCCGCGGGACCACGGCCGTGGTCACCTCCCAGGGCCGGCTGATCCGGATCGGCGTGCTGGAGATCCCCGCCCTGCCGCCCAGCGCCCACTCCCCCGCGCTGGCGGGCGGCGCGCCGATCGCCGAGTTCATCTCGCTCGAGGCGGGCGAGACCGTGGTCGGGCTGGCTGCCCCGGACGGGTCACCGGGCGGGCTCGCACTGGGCACCGCGGCCGGCGTGGTCAAGCGGGTCGCGCCGGAGTACCCGGCCAACGCCACCGAGTTCGAGGTCATCTCCCTGAAGGACGGCGACCGGGTGGTCGGCGCGGTCCAGCTGGCCGGGGAGGACGCGGACCTGGTATTCATCACGAGCGACGCCCAGCTGCTCCGGTTCCGGGCCGCGGCGGTCCGCCCCCAGGGCCGCGCGGCAGGCGGGATGGCCGGGATCCGGCTCTCGGCCGGGGCGGCCGTGGCCTGGTTCGGCGTGGTGCCGGACCACGCGTCGGCCGGCGCAGGCGAGGCCGCGGAGGCGGTGGTGGTGACCGTGGCCGGGAGCAGCCGCGCGCTGCCCGGGACGGCGGCTGCCACCGTCAAGGTGACCCCGTACCAGGAGTACCCGGCCAAGGGACGGGCCACCGGCGGCGTGCGCTGCCACCGCTTCCTCAAGGGCGAGGACACCCTGGTGCTCGCCTGGGCAGGCCCGGGCCGGCCCGGGCCGCGACCGATGCGGGCGTCCCGGTCTACCTGCCTGACGCGGACGGCCGCCGGGACGGCTCCGGGGAGCGCATCCGCCAGGGACTGGCCGCTGTGGGCGGGACCGCCCCGCCCCGCTAGCCGGGCGGGCGCCGCCACATCAGGAGCGCGGGGCGATCAGGAGGCGGCGGGGCCGGACCGGGCCACCGGGCGGCCCGCCGCGGCGGCCAGCGCGGTCAGCAGGCCGCGCGGTCCCGCGTAGGGTGGCTCACCGAACTGCCACCAGCGCGCGATCTGCAGGCCGCGTGCTCCCGGGTCGAACATGTCGCCGCCGAAGCACCCGGCCCGGGCCAGCGCGGCCAGGCCGTCGTCATCCTCGCCTAACGTGACCACGAACGCCGCGGCGTCCAGCAGGGCCGCCGCGCATCTCGCGGCCCGGACCGGGTCGCTGCCCGCGCGAGCCAGCCGCCACGCGGCCTGGGCGCGGAGGAATTCCGCCATGAGAATCTGTCTCGTCACTCTGGGTATCGTACTCTTTACGAAGAGTAATTAGACTGGGCGGCGCGCCGCCCCGGGACGGTCAGGCGTCGATGCGGGACAGGTCCAGCTCGGCGGCGGCGCCCATGATAAATTCCCGGCGCGGTCCGACCTCGCTGCCCATGAGCAGGTCGAATATCCCGCCCGAGGCGGCCGCGTCCTCGATCCGGATCCGGCGCAGCGTGCGGTGCCGCGGGTCCATGGTGGTCTCGGCCAGCTGCCCGGCGTCCATCTCGCCCAGGCCCTTGTACCGCTGGATGGGCTCCTTCCAGCGCTGGCCCCGCCGCTGCAGCTCGAGCAGCCGGCGGTGCAGCTCGCTGTCGGAGTAGGTGTAGTTGTACTTCTGCTGCCCCTTGCGCGGGCTGGACAGCTCGATCCGGTGCAACGGCGGCACCGCGGCGAAGACCCGGCCCGCGTCCAGCATGGGCCGCAGGTAGCGGTGGAACAGGGTCAGCAGCAGGGTGCGGATGTGCGCACCGTCCACGTCGGCGTCGGACATGAAGATGACCCGCTGGTAACGGGCCGCGTCCAGGTCGAAGGAAGCGCCGGAGCCAGCCCCGATGACCTGGATGATGGCCGCGCACTCGGCGTTCTTGAGCATGTCGGACAGGGACGCCTTCTGCACGTTGAGGATCTTGCCCCGGATCGGCAGCAGCGCCTGGAACTCGGAGTTCCTGGCCAGCTTGGCGGTGCCCAGCGCGGAGTCACCCTCGACGATGAACAGCTCGCTGCGGTCGTCGGCGCTGCGGCAGTCCACCAGCTTGGCGGGCAGCGCCGAGCTGGCCAGCGCGGACTTGCGGCGCTGGTTGTCCCGGTGCTCCCGGGCCGCGATCCGGGCCTTCGCCGCCGACGCCACCTTCTCCAGGACGGCCCGGGCCTGCTGCTTGCCCGCCCGGCCCCGGGCCTCGAACACGGCCCCCAGCTCGGCCGCCACCACGTCGGACACGATCCGCGACGCGGCCGGGGTGCCGAGCACCTCCTTGGTCTGCCCCTCGAACTGCGGCTCGGGCAGCCGCACTCCGATCACCGCGGTGAGCCCTTCCAGCACGTCGTCCTTGGTGGCCGGCTCGTCGCCGTTCTTCAGCAGCCGCGCCGCGCGCAACTGCGCGTTCAGCGTCTTGACCAGGGCCCGCTCGAACCCGGTGACGTGCGTCCCGCCCTTCGGCGTGGCGATGACGTTGACGAACGACCGGGTCACGGTGTCGTACCCGGTACTCCACTGCAGCGCCACGTCGACCTGCAGTTCCCGGTCCACGTCCGTCGGCGTCATGTGACCCTGGTCGTCGAGCACCGGCACCGTCTCGCTGAACCGGCCGGCGCCGGTCAGCCGCAGCACGTCCGTCAGCGGCTCCCCCGGCGACAGGTACTCGCAGAACTCGCTGATTCCGCCGTCGAACCGGAACTCCGCTTCTTTTTCCGCAACGGATCCTGATCGGGGCGCGTCGCCCGTGCTCCCGGCATCGTCGTCGGCGGGGCTCTCAGGCCTCCGGCCCGTCGCCGGCCGCTCGTCCCGGACCCGGATGGCCAGGCCGGGGACGAGGTAGGCGGTCTGCCGGGCCCGGTCCACGAGCGCGCCGAAGCTCCAGTCCGCGTCCTTCGTGAAGACCTGGCGGTCCGGCCAGAACCGGATCCTGGTGCCGGTCACCTTCCGGGCCACCTTGCGGGTCTTGCGCAGGCCCGTGCCCCGGGTGAAGGACGCCCCCGGGCCCTCGGCGGCGAATTCGCCGGGTACGCCCCGGCGGAAGGAGGCGGCCCACTCGTGCCCCTCCCGGTCCACCTCGACGTCCAGCCGGGCCGACAGCGCGTTCACCACGGAGGCGCCGACGCCGTGCAGGCCGCCCGAGGCGGTGTAGGAACCGCCGCCGAACTTGCCCCCCGCGTGCAGCCTGGTCATGACCAGCTCGACGCCGGTCAGCCTGGACTTGGGCTCGATGTCCACCGGGATACCCCGGCCGTTGTCCCGGAGCTCCGCCGACATATCGGGATGTAGTACGACATCGATGGAGGTGCAGTGCCCGCCCAGCGCCTCGTCCACGGCGTTGTCGAAGATCTCCCACAGGCAGTGCATGAGACCCCGGCCGTCGGTGGACCCGATATACATCCCCGGCCGCTTGCGGACCGCCTCGAGCCCTTCGAGGACCGACAGGTGCCGGGCGGTGTACGCGTCCGCAGCGGGGACGGAGGTCAGCGAGGCCGCGGCCCGGCCAGCCTGGCTAGCACCAGAGCGGCCAGTTCCCGGGCGGCCAGTTCCCGGGCGGCCAGCCCCTGAGCGGCGCCCGGGGCCGCTCTCAACGGGGCCCTCGGTATCGGCGCGGACGGCGGTCACGTGGGTTCTCCTCGGTCAGGGGGCCGGGCGGCACGAATCGGGGCGGACTTCGGCAGACTAGCCGCCCGGTCTGACAACCCGGGGAAGCCACGCCGGGGACATACCCGGCTACCTGGGACAACGCGCCCCGGCTACAGTGGAACGGCGAGGACAACTGCCATCCTCCCATGGCGAGCGTTCGCTTTGGGCGTACGTCGCGTCCACACGGGAAGGAGCTGGCCTGGCAGAGTGTTGACTAGCACGTAGGGCAGAGCCATCCGGCACATGACCGGTGGCACGACGCGAGGGAGGCGACATGACCGGAGCTCTCGCACCAAGCAGGCCCCTGAATGCGACGGACCTGTGCGACCGGTGTGGTGCCCAGGCATACGTACGCGTTGTGCTCCCCGAATCTGGGGAGCTCCTGTTCTGCGCCCATCACAGCCGGCAGCATCTTGAGGCGCTCGCCAAGCTGGGAGCCGAGATTCAGGACGAGACGGAGCGGCTGGCACCGGGCGGGACACAGCGCGAAGGGTAGTCAGGGCCGCGACCCGCGGGTGTCCCCGCCCACGGGCCGCCTCGACTACCTGGCCTGACGTCGGCGCCGGCAGTGTGGCCGGGCCGCGTCTGGGCGCCGGGGGATTCCCGCGGATTTGACCCCTTAACTTTTGAACGGCTGGCCGCTGACCAGAGAATTCTCTGGTCAGCGGCCAGCCATTTGCGTTCAGCCGGGGCCGGACCTCAGTCGAGGTAGTCGCGCAGGACCTGGGACCGGGACGGGTGGCGCAGCTTGGACATGGTCTTCGACTCGATCTGCCGGATGCGCTCACGCGTCACGCCGTAGACCTTGCCGATCTCGTCCAGGGTCTTGGGCTGGCCGTCGGTCAGCCCGAACCGCATGGAGACCACTCCGGCCTCCCGCTCGGACAGGGTGTCGAGCACCGAGTGCAGCTGCTCCTGGAGCAGGGTGAAGCTGACCGCCTCCCCGGGCTGGATGGCCTCGGAGTCCTCGATCAGGTCACCGAACTCGCTGTCGCCGTCCTCGCCGAGCGGGGTGTGCAGCGAGATCGGCTCCCGGCCGTACTTCTGCACCTCGATGACCTTCTCGGGGGTCATGTCGAGCTCGGCGGCCAGCTCCTCGGGAGTGGGCTCCCGGCCGAGGTCCTGCAGCATCTGCCGCTGCACCCGGGCCAGCTTGTTGATCACCTCGACCATGTGCACCGGAATCCGGATGGTGCGGGCCTGGTCGGCCATGGCCCTGGTGATGGCCTGGCGGATCCACCAGGTGGCGTACGTGGAGAACTTGTAGCCCTTGGTGTAGTCGAACTTCTCGACCGCCCGGATCAGGCCCAGGTTGCCCTCCTGGATCAGGTCCAGGAACAGCATGCCGCGGCCGGTATACCGCTTGGCCAGCGACACGACCAGGCGCAGGTTGGCCTCGAGGAGGTGGTTCTTGGCCCGGCGGCCATCCTCGGCGATCCACTCCATGTCCAGCCGCCCGGCCGACTCGGGGCCGCCCATTCCCTCGGCGAGCTTTTCCTCGGCGAACAGCCCGGCCTCGATGCGCTTGGCCAGCTCGACTTCCTGCTCGGCGTTGAGCAGCGGCACCTTGCCGATCTGCTTCAGGTAGTCCTTGACCGGGTCCGCGGTCGCACCCGCCGACGCCACCTGGGCGGCCGGCAGGTCGTCGTCGTCGTCCCCGTAGACGAACTCTTCCTCCGGGCCCGCACCCGCGGGCTTAGCGGCGGCGTCGGCCACCACCGCGGCCGGGGCCGGGGCATCGGGGCCGGCGGCCGGCGCCCGGGCCGCCGGGCCGCCGGCGGCGGGGCTGTCACCGGCGGCCGAGTCGTCGAGCTCGTCGTCGGCCGATTCCTCGTCGGCTACGTCCTCGTCCGCCTCGACCACGTTGACCTCGACCTCGAGGTCCACTTCCAAGTTGTCGAGCTCGGCGGTGTCGATGGCTTCCTCGGCCAGATCGACATCACCGGGATCCACATCGGCGTCTAGTTCCGCGACGTCCGTCAGGTCTGTCACCTCCGCCAGGCCAACCGTCTCATTACCCGTTGCGGCCAGGTCCGGATCCTCACTCACTACGCCTGAACCCCCCTGGCCTTCCGGTGCCGAGCCGTTGCCGGACCGGCCTGTGGCCTTCCGCGCCTCGCCTCGCCCACCAGAGTTCTTCTTGCGCCGCCGGGACCTGGCGGCGTCGTCACGCTCCGGCGATGCCGGAGTCTCCTGCTCTTGGGCCATCCCGTCCGTCTCCACGAGCGTGACCGCCCGGTCCGCCCGCGCACTGGCGGGATCAGCAGATCCAGGACGCCGGGACGCCTGCCCCCGTCCGCCCTGGCCTTCCGGCCCTGGCTGCCTCCGCGCTGCGGAGCGCGCCGCGCTTCCCACCGCGGTCACCCCTTCCTTCGCTGGACGGCGGCCTGCCAAGCCGCGCACGACACCTGACTGCACGAACTGGCAGGCGACACTGACACCTCTCCTGCATTCATGAGCGGGAAAATGGACCCTACCTCGTGCAACCCGCTGCTGGGACCAAGCCGGAAGCCATATCCGGGCCCCATGACCCCACGGTCCCGACAGGACCGGCTCCCAACCACAACCTTAGGCGGAGTCTGCGGGTGGCTCGAACCGCTGCCGCGGCTGGCGGCGCGGCGCAGCTCCCGGCGATCAGGCGCACACCCAGGTCAGCACTGCCCTTTCTCATGCTTTACCCCTCCGTGCCGCGGGAATGACACCTCCCGGCGGGCGCTGCGGCGGTGGGCCGTCCCGCCGGGGCACGTGCAGCACGAGGACGGTGACGTCGTCGTCCTGCTCGTAACCCGTAAGCATCCGATCGACCAGATACTCAAGCAACCTGGCCGGGTCCTCAACCATTCCTGGCCGGGCCTGCGCCGCCACGGACACCAGCTCGTCCAGGCCCGAGTCCAGGCCACGCCTGCGGTTCTCCACCAGCCCGTCGGAGTAGAGCACCGCGGTGGTCCCCGGCGGCAGCCGGAACACGTACTGCTGCCGCGGGCAGGCCCAGCCCAGCGGCGTGCCCGCCTCGGTGGTGTCCAGCCGCGGCGGGGCGTCCCTGGACAGCAGCAGCGGCGGCAGGTGCCCCGCGTTGCCGGCCAGGCCCTCCCCGGTAACCGGGTCCACGACCAGGTAGGCCACGGTGGTCACCTGCTCGTCCAGCTCGGTCGCGGTGAACAGCCGGTCCAGGCCGGCCAGCACCGCAGCGGGCCGCGGGTCGGTCAGGGCCAGGGCGCGCAGCGCGTTCCGGACCCGGCCCATCCCGGCCGCCGCGGTCAGTCCCTTGCCCATGACGTCCCCGGCGGCGACGGCGAGCCTGCCGTCGGGCAGCCGGAACGCGTCGTACCAGTCGCCGCCGATTTCCATGTTCCGGGTTACCGGCAGGTAGCGGGCCTCCAGGATGATGCCAGGGACGCTGGGCAGCCGGTCCGGCAGCAGGCTGCGCTGCAGGGTCTCCGCCGTGGTGTGCTCGCGCTCGAACAGGGAGGCCCGCTCCAGGGCCAGCGCGCACTGCCCGGCCAGGGCCTCCAGGAAGACCCGTTCCTCCTCGGTGATCTGCCTCGGCTTGGTGAACGAGAACCGCAGCGCCCCGAGTGGCGCACCCGCCGCGAGCAGGGGCAGCCCGACCCAGGCCCGCTCGTCGCTGTGCGCGAGGAACGTGTTGACGTCGGTGGTTCCCTCGAACTGCCGCCGCAGCGACTCGGGGTTCTCCACCAGCACGGGCCGCCGCGACGTGATGGCCAGGGTCATCACGCTCGGCGCGTCCAGCGGCATGTCACCGGCGGGGGCACCGGGGACGTCGGGGAGCCCGAGCGGGTTGATCGTGTGCAGCTGCAGCCGTTCGCGGTCCAGCAAGGCCACCGCCGACCGCTCCGCGCCGATGGCCGACCGCCCGACCTCCGTGATGACCTCGACCACCTGGAGCACGGTCAGCGCCTCGGCCAGCATCGACGTGGCCTGCTGCAGCCGGGCGGTGCGCAGCGCGGCGGCGGACAGCTGCTCAGTCAGCCGGCCGCGCATCTCCTCGGCCTCGCGCTGGCCGGTGACGTCGGTGCTGGCGCCCACCCATTCGATGATCTTCCCGTCCCGCTCAATGGGGACGGCCCGCACGTCATAATGCCGGTACGAGCCGGTCTTGGTGCGCACCCGGTAACGGCTGTCGAATACTTTCCCGGCGCGGACGCATTCCCGCCATTCCCGCTCCACCCGCTCACGGTCTTCGGGGTGAATCGCGTCCAGCCAGCCATGGCCCAGGTACTCGTCCAGGCTCTGGCCCGTTATCCAGCGCCACTCGGGCGAATCCTCGGCGATCTGGCCGGTGGGCGTGGTGACCCAGACGACCTGGGCGCCGGCCTGCACCAGCGAGCGGTACCGCTCCTCGCTGCGGCGGACCGCCTCCGCCGAGTTCTGCCGGTCGGTGACGTCCACCGCGATCAGCGCCACGCCGGCGATGTTCCCGTCCGGGTCGTGCGAGGGGAACCACGAGAACGCCCACTGCCGGTCCTCGTCCTGGCCCGGCGCGCCCTCACCATGGCCCGGCTCCGCGGGGGGCGGCTCCGCCTCGGTCACCGGCTGGTTCGGCTCGTACAGCGGCTGGCCGTCGGCCAGCACGTGGCGCACGGCCGACTCGACCCGGGTCGCGAGCGTGCCCGGCCATACCTGGGATGGCAGCAGGCCGAGGTGCGCTTCCAGGTCAAGGCCGTCCAGCCGGGCGAGCGTGTGGTTGATCCGGCGGACGCGCAGATCGGGGCCGAAGAACGCGAAGCCGATGGGGGCCTCGCGGAGCAGGGTGGCGAGGAGGGCCGAGTCAGACGCGTCCAGCCCGGAGACCCGGGGCTGAGGCACGGAGGTATCAGTGCTCATCGCACTCCAGTCCCGCTGCTCGAGCCATGCAACGGCTCCTTCCCGCTCACTGCGGACACAAGCAGGCTAGCGGCAACACCACGGCCAGTGAACGCACAAGCACGGCGGCAGTCCATGGGAACGGCCCCGTTCCATTTACCGTGAACACCCACAGTGGCCACGCAGGCGAGCTTCCCACATCCTAGGCGATATCGTGCCGCGTCGAGGGCATCCTGCCGACCTGGTTCTTCTGGAAAGAAGTGGCGGCGAGCCCGCCACGGCCGCCGGCTACCCCGTAGCCTGGCTCCGGCCCCGGGAATTGCATTGATCGTGAGATACCTGATGCCCCGAATGTCCGGCGCCGGCGGTCCCGGATGCCCGTAATATCTGCCACACGCGGAAACATGGCCACCATCCGGCGCGGACGTGGCACGGTGCCGCGAGAATCTGGAAAGCTGTCCATGTGAGCCCGCAAAGCCGACGTCGAGAGCCCCCCGGCGGGCCGGGCCACCCAGGTCGAGGGAAGGGGACCCGCTCGGTGCTCCCCAGTGCCGCCCCACCGAACGCGCTGTTCGCCGAGATGCTCCGGGCCGCCCGTGAGCTGCTGGCGGTCCGCAGCCCGCTGGATGCCGAGCTGATGGTGAGCGAACTGCTCGGCACCTGGTGGGGAGAACGGCCGCCGCGCAGCTCACACGGCGACGTCGAGGAACTCGTCGGCGGAGGGCTGGTGAGCTACGCCGCGCAGCAGCGCAGCCCGGCCGCGCTGGCCCTGCTGTCCGGCATCGCCTGCCTGGGCACGCCACGGCAGGCCATGCAGGCGGAGACGGCCGCACTGGCACTGATCGAGCACGGCGTGGTCCGCCCGCAGTGGGCCGAGCACGTGGGCGCGGTGACGGCGGGCGAGTGCTACGTGAACTCCGACGCGTTCGGGGACCGCGACGAGGTCGTCTGCGTGTACAGCTACGCGGGGGAAGAGCCGCACGCCCTGGTCATGGTGGTGGACTACAACGCGGGCGGGATGCTCCGCGACGGATGGGTGACCTCCCAGGTTGACCGGCTGCTCGAGCGCTGCCGGGCAGCCAGTACCGAGGACGGCGACCGTCCCGTGCGGGCCACGTTCAGCCAGGTGGAAGCCTCGCAGGCGCGCCGCCTGCTGGAGACGGCCCTGGCCGTGACCGAGGCCGGGCAGGGACCGCCGCCGAGCGACTCGTTCGCGTCCTATCACGCGTTCATCCGGGCCCGGATCCGCACGCTGCCTCCCGCCCGGCCGGGGTACGGGGCCCGCAACCGGGCCAGCCGTGGGAGCGCTAACGGCCCGGCCCCGTGGAGCCCGGGGCTTTCGAACACCGGGCCCTGGAACACGGGGCACGGCTCGGGCTGGGGTGCGGCCACGGCGCGGCGGCACGCCTGGACCCGGGACCGCCGGGCCATGCTGGTGGCCGGGTTCCTGGCCTCGGACGAGGCGGAAGACCTGTCCGACACCCGCGCGGCCAGCCGCTGCGCGGATCACATCATCGACTACGGCTGCGACCGCGACTTCGGGCGGCCGCTGCGGATGAGCCCGGCGAAGGTCGCCACGTTCCTGCTCGACTGGCTGCCGCGCAAGGTACTGCTGCTGTCGGCCGAGCAGCATGCGATGCCGCACGTGCTGGCCGCCTGGGTGCGCTGGGCCGGGCGGCGCCAGGCGCTGGCCGCCGAGATGATCGCGGAGACGCTGGACGCGGTCTTCGACTCGATGGGCACGTTCGCCCAGGTCTACCGGGATCCAACGGCGTTCGGCCTGGACGCGGCGCTGGTGTCCCGGCTGCTGCCGGACGATGACCTGGAGGCCCTGCCCCGCCGGGCGTTCGCCTTCCCGGTGCTGCGGGGCATGTTCGGCGGCACCGACCTGGCCGGGCTGGACCCGGCGGCGGAGACGGACCGGCGCACGCTGCTGGCCGCCGACCACAACGACGCGAATGGCCGGCCGAGCGGCCCGCTGCACATCGACCGGCATCTCGCGCTGGCGGACCGGCTGTGGCGGGGCGACCCGCCCGAGCTGTGGGAGGCCGCGCAGCGGCTGCTGGACCGGGGTGAGGACCGGCATGCGGTGCTGCACACGCTGATGTACGTCATCCGGGACAGCGGTGGCGACCAGGCCAGCCTGATCGCCGCGCTCCGTGACCTGCCGCCCGGTCCGGCTGACTGACCGGCCCGGGGCCGCCGCGGCCCGGGCCGGCCACGCCGGGGAGCCGGACCTCCGCTGCTCATCCTGACTGCGGGCCGCCCAGTTCGCGGAACGCGCTGTGCAGGTCGACCGCCGACACCGTGGTGAGATCGGCGGCGCTCGCGTCCTCGTCGAGATGCGCGACCCGCAAGTCCCGGGCCGCGCAGGCCCGCTCGAACAGGCTGCGGGCGAACCGGCCGTTGCCCAGCTCGTCGATCTGCTTCCGCGCGACCGCCGTGCTGAAAATCTCCTCGAGCACCGGCCGCGCGTCTGATTCGAACATGTCGCCGTGCTGCGCCGCGATCGCCTCGGTGATCTCGACGAGTTCGTCAGGCGAGTAGCTGGGGAACGCGATCCGGACGCTGAACCGGGACGCGAGCCCCGGGTTGCTGCGCAGGAACCGGTCCATGTCCGCGGGGTACCCGGCCAGCACGATGACCAGCCGCTCGCGGTCGTCCTCGGCCCGTTTCAGCAGCGTGGCCACGGCCTCGGAGCCGTATGCGTCCCCGCCCGAGTAGCCGGCGTTGTAGAGCGAATAAGCCTCGTCGATGAACAAGACCCCACCCAGCGCGGAGTCGATCAGCTTCCCGGTCTTAATGGCGGTGGAGCCCAGATGCTCTCCGATCAGGTCGGCCCGGTGGGCCTCGATCACCTCGGGACGGACCAGCAAGCCCAGCGCCGTGAAGACGCGTCCGAGGATCCGGGCCACCGTGGTCTTGCCCGTGCCGGGCGGCCCGGTGAACACGAAATGCCGGACCGGGGGCTGGCTGGACAGGCCCTGGCGCTCGCGCAGCCGGGCCACCTTCAACTGGGCCGTGATCTCGTGCACCAGCTGCTTAACCGGCTCCAGGCCGACCAGGTCGTCCAGCTCGGCCAGGGCGCTCTCCAGCGTCGGCGCCTGGCTGTAGCCGCGGAACCTCGCGGTCAGCTCGGTGCCCGCCTGCTCCAAGTCGGCCGCCTGCAGGGTGACCAGCTCGGCCGGGGAAGGCTCCGCGCCGTCAGCCATGATCCGGACGTCCCGGGCTCGTCCCGCGTTTTCCAGCAGACTGCGGACGAACCGCCCGTTGCCGAGCTCGTCGGCAAGCCGGCGGCGGCCCACGTCCTCCATCATCCGTCCCAGCGCCGGGCGTGCGTCGGTGTCGAGGACCTCACCGCGCTGCTCCAGGGAAAGCTCGGCGAGGTTCATCAGCTCCGCGGGTGAGTAGGTAGGGAACTTGACCCGGAGCCCGAACCGGGAGTTGAGACCGGGGTTGCTGGCCAGGAACGTTTCCATCTGCTTCTCGTACCCGGCCAGGATGATGATGAGCTCGGTCCGGTCGTCCTCGGCCCGTTTGAGCAGCGCCTGGATCGCCTCGTGGCCGAACCGGTCGCCCTGCCCCTCGCTGTCGTTCACCAGGCTGTACGCCTCGTCGATGAACAGCACCCCGCCGAGCGCACGGTCCACGAGCTCGTTCGTCTTGATCGCGGTGGCCCCGAGGTACTCGCCCACCAGGTCGGCGCGCTGCGCCTCAACCATCCTCGGGGTCTCGAGCAGGCCGAAGGCGTAGAAGACCTTCGCGACGATCCGCGCCACGGACGTCTTCCCGGTGCCGGGTGGCCCCAGGAAGACGAAGTGCTGCATGGGCTTCTCCGTCCCGTATCCGGCCATCGCGCGGCGGCGCGTGGCCTCGACGGACGCGATGATCTGCCGGATCTGCTCCTTGACTGAGGTGAGGCCGATCATGTTGTCCAGCTCGGCCATGGCCTGGGCCAGCGTGATCTCGGGGTGCTGATCACCGGTGGACCGGTCCCGGGCCGCCGACCCGTCGGCCGGGCGCATCGAGCCCTCGGCCGTCTGCACCACCCGCGACACGTCGGCGGGACGGGCCGGGTGGGCGCTGGCCGCGGCCGAGGGCCGGCCCGCGGGCCGGGCCACCATGACCGGGCCGCCGGGCCGCGGCGGCGCGGCGGCGCGGGCCTGCTGGCGGCGCAGCGCCCGGGCCTCCTGCTGGGACTTGCCTATCCGCCAGCCGATCACGACGAGGCCCAGGAGCCAGGTGATCGCGTAGCTGATCACTAGCCGGCCGGGGGCCAGCCACCAGGCCAGCAGGCCGGGCGGCAAGGCCCAGAGCTGGGTCCAGGCGGCCGTCCGGCAGGGCACGTAACGGCGCGACAGCACCGGGACGTGCGAGACGGCCGCCGCCGCGCAGGGCAGCAACAGCAGCGGCACGATGCCGGAGCTGAACCGGCCGGCCACGGCCGCGACGGCCAGGATCGCGACCAGTCCCCAGGCCGCGACGAACACCGACGCCACCCACGACCGGTGCCCCCGCCAGACCGCGACCGGACCGTACACCAGGCCGGCTATGACGAACGCATCCCAGAACCGGGCCCCCAGGCCCAGAGCCAGCACGATGATGACCAGAACCGCCAGCACCAGCAGGATCTTCGCCCGCAGCGAGGCCGATCGGACGGCTTGGCGCGCCCGCGCCAGCCCTTCCTGGGCCATTCGCCTGCCAGGCAGGGATCCGTCCTCCGGCCGCATCTTGCTCCCTCGTGCCGTTCCTTGTATAGCGCCTTACCATGCGCTTACAGCGACACACAACCAGATACCGGCAGGGAATGGCCAGGCCAGATTCTGCCGGGCCGACGCCAGCCACGGCCCCGCGGGGCCGGCGCTCCGGGCTGGTGCCGACCCTGTCAGGGTAATGGCCAGTTCGCGGGTCACGCCTTTACGGCACTCCCGGGTGCGGCACCAAAAACCTCTGACCTGGTCTTTCATCAAGTGCGAACTTGCTGACCAAGACGTCCAGCTCTCGGGCCGGTCCCGCTCCGGCTCCGTCAGGCCCGGCTCTGTCCGGTCCAACCCGGCCCGGAGCCGGCGGCCACTTCCGTCAGGCGTCGAGCTGGTCGACGAACGAGTACGGCGGCCACGGGCCGTTCAGGTCCGCCCGCACCCCCACGCGGGCCCCGGCCAGCGCGTGCGCGGCCGAGAGGAACTCGGCGGCACGGTCACCCCGCAGGAGATAGGCCGCGTTGAGCAGCATGTGCTCCGGACCCCGCACGTAACGGGGGTCCACGGCCGGCTGCCGCTGGGAGGCGTCGGCGATATCCGCGAGCACCCAGTCGATCGTGTCCGCGAGCGTGCCGGCTCCTTCCTGCTCATCCACGGGACCGTACACCTGGACGCCCCATTCCACCGTGTCCCGGAAACGGGCCAGCAGGCCGGCGAACTCGCCGCGGCGCCGGGCCAGCAGGGCACGGACCGTGTCGTCGTCGGGGTAGACAGCGGCCAGGCGGAGCGGCAGGACGGGGCCGCCGCCCGCCGCGGCCCGGGAGATGACCTGGTGATGGGCCCGGCCCACCCGCTCGATGTTGTCCAGGCCGTCGAGCAGGCTGGCCAGGGCGTCTTCGCCGAAGGCCCGCGCCTCAACCGACCCCACGACGGCGGCGAGACCGCCCTCGGCCACCACGCGGACCCGCTCCCCGCCTACCCCCGTCAGGCCGGGAAACTGCCGCGGGCCCCGGTCATCGGTGATCGCGTACACCCAGACCACCCGGTTCCCGGCCGGGGCGGCCGTCCCGGACGGCTGCCAGCGGGACCGCGCCGCCAGGCCACCGCCGGACATCGTCTTCACAGCCATCGCATTCCTCCTCGGGCCGGCCCCCGGCCGCGCGGCGCAGGTCCTGGGCTGGACGACCAGGCTCCTGAAGTTCATGGACACACATATCCCCGTGGGTTTAACGGATTTCGGGCCCGTATGGTTCACGGTCTTCATGACCGGATCAAGTTGGCCCGCGTGGCCCACCTCACGGGGACGGGCTTCCCGGCCCCGTGCTCGACCTCGCCGTCCCCAGCCTGGCTGTCGCCGGCCCTGGGCCGCGGCCGAACCCGGGCCAGATCATGGATCCGTAATCTGCGCCGCCCGGACCGGGCCGCGCCCCGCGCCACGGGCACCGGGGCCCGCGGGCGCGTGGCTGCGCGGCTGGGCCTCGACCAGGACATTGCCCGCGGCCGTCCGGTAGTACAGCACTGACCGCCCGGCGCGCCGGCGCTGGATCAGGCCGGCGTCCCGCAGGACCTTCAGATGACGCCCGACCGATCCCAGCCCCTGGCCGGTCAGCCCGGCGAGCTGGGTGGTGCTCTTCGGGGCGCCGAGCAGCCGTGGCGATGGCGGTGATGGCGGCGGCCTCGGTCGCGGTCACGGTGGCCCTGGCCCCGGGACTGCGGCCCCCGGCGCTACGGGCCCCGGCGCTACGGGCCCCGGCGCTACGGGCACCGGGGCGCCCGGAGCTTGCCATTCCCCGGGCGGACGATCAGCATTCCCAGCAACGAGGTGCGGAGGATGCATGACCGAGACTGAGGGTTATCTGGAGGTCGACGGCGGCCGGGTCTGGTACCGGTCGGTCGGCGAGGGCGGCACGCCGCTGCTGTGCCTGCACGGCGGTCCCGGCTTCACCCACTACTACCTGGAGCCACTCGAGGCGCTCGCCGACCGGCGCCAGGTGATCTTCTACGACCAGCTGGGCTGCGGGCGCTCGGATCGCCCCGCGGATCCGGCGCTGTGGACGGTCAGGCGTTTCGTCGAGGAACTCGCCCAGGTCCGGGCCGCGCTGGGGCTCACCCGGCTGCACCTGTTCGGCAGCTCCTGGGGCGGCATGCTGGCTATGCAGTATGTGCTGGACCGCCGTCCCGATCTGGACAGCCTGATCTTGTGCGGCAGTCCGGCCAGCATGACGCGCTGGGCCACGGACTGCGCGGAGCTGCTGTCCGCGCAGCCCGCGGAGGTGCGCCAGGTCATCAGGGAGCATGAGGAAGCTGGCTTCACCGCCTGCCCGGAGTACCAGGCGGCCATCCTCGGCTTCTACCGGGAACACGTCTGCCGGCTGAGCCCCTGGCCCGCCAGCCTGGAGCGCTCGTTCGCCGAGGCCGGCTACGACGTCTACAACGCGATGAACGGCCCGAGCGAGTTCACCGTGACCGGGACGCTGAAGACCTGGGACGTGATGGACCGGCTGGGCGAGATCGCCGTGCCGACCCTGCTGGTGGGCGGCCGCTACGACGAATGCGCACCCGGCCACCTGGCGGAGATGCACGAGCGGATACCCGGGGCCCAGCTGGCCATCATCGAGGACGCCTCGCATCTGTGCTTCACTGAGCAGCCCGCGGCCTTCAGCAATCTGGTCAACACGTTCCTGGACCACCACGAGGCCGCCCGCCCCGCCGCCAGCGCTTAGGACGCCGCCGTCAGCGATGGCGGTCGAACCAGCCGGTCACGGCCCGGTGGAGACGCTGCCCAGCGGGGGCAGCCGAGAAGACATGGTCGGCACCGGGCACCATGAGGAGCTCGTTCGGGACGCCGGCGGCGGTCAGCGCGCGACGCCAGGCCCGTCCCTGCAGGGCGAGCGGCCCGGCTTCGGCGTACACCAGCAGCACCGGGGTGCGGATCTGGCCGGCCTGGGCCACGGGAGACGCGGCCTCCCACCGCAGGGGCACCTGGCCCGCGCTGCCGCCGAGCCAGCCGGCCTGCATTCGCTGGCTCGTGGGGTCGAGCAGCCGCAGGTCGGCCACCGCTTCGCAGCACACGGCCACCCGGAAGCGATGGTCGCGGGCGATGAGGCGGCCGGCCAGGTACCCGCCGTAGCTGTGGCCGAGCAGGATCAGCGCACCCGGATCGGCGAGACCCCGTGCGGTGAGCACGTCCACACCGGCCAGGACATCACCGATCTCCGCGTCGTGATCCGGGAGACCGCGGCGGCGGAACGCCCGCTGCATCTCGTCCTGGCCGGCGATCCCCGACGAGCGGAAGTCAGGCATGAATACCGCCCAGCCCGAGGCCACCCAGGCGGACGGGTCGGGGTGCTCACCGCAGACCAGCCCGCTGACGGGGCCGCCATGCAGGAACACCAGCAGCGGATGAGGGCTGGCCGCCGGCGGCAGCGCCAGCAGCCCTTCCAGCGCCACGCCGTCATGGGACCAGGTGACCACCTGGACCCGGGCCTGGTCGGCGCCGCGCCCCGGTTGCAGTAGTTCGTCGGCACCACCGGGCCGGGCCCGGACCAGCCGGGTCGATCCGTCATCACCGGACCGGACCGCCAGGGCGTCGTCCGCGCCCGGCCCAAGCGCCAGAAGCTGGTAGCTGGCCGCCGCGGGCCGTGACCACCAGCTGGCCGAACCGTCGTGCGGGTCAATCAGCACGACGCCGCGCCTGATCCCGTCGAAGGCCCCAGCGGCGAGCTCACCGGACGGTGACCAGCGCGGGCTGCCTGCTATGCGCACCGAGTCCGGTGCCATCACGTGACCAGACTGGTCCCAGATCACCACTCGGTACCACGGCGGGAAGCGCTCCGCGGTCCACAACGCGGCCATCCGGGCGGATGGTCCGGCCGACCCAGCGCTCACCGACCCGCCGATCGTCCGGGTCAGCTGAGGGGTTAGATCCTGGTCCGCGGCCGCACCGCCCGCCGGCCCGGCTCCTTCCGCGGGCACGGTGTCCAGCAGCTCAAAAGACGGCCACGCACGGATCTCCCGGCGGTCTGGGTAGATCAGCTCCGCCCGGCCGCCGTCAGCGAGAGTCGCGGACACCGGAGCAGTCTCGCCGAGCGGCGGTCGCCATAGCACACCCACATCCTCCGCCAGGTATCGGAGGCCGGGGTGGTGCGGGAGGGTGGCAGCGCGGTGCTGCGCCAGCTCTGCGACCAGATCGCCGAGGGATCATGCTCGAACTGGCGTAGAAGGGCATCCAGGTCGAATGGCCTGACCCCTTACCAGCAATGCTGCGGGGACGACCGTAGCTGGTCGTCCCCGCAGCGCTGAACCTTCCTAGCCCCCGGCGGGAAGGGTTCGTGCCCGTAGCTATCCCGCCCACGAACCTGGCCGCCTCGTCCGTGCAGGTAAAACTCGGCCTGGTTGCGCCGCGCCATGGCCCGGCCTGCCTGCTCCGCCTCGGCCTGGGTGCCACGGACTGAACTCGCCCGTTGGCCACCTTCGCGTTCTGCGGCCCATCGACCACCGTGAGGCATTGCGCGAACACCCCGATGTTCCGCCAGCTTGCTTGCCCTTCCTGCGGTTCGGCGCCACCAGGGGCTAGCTGCAGCCGCTGGTGGCGCCGCAGCCTTCGCAGACGTAGCAGCTGCCGGCCGGGCGCATCTTGGTGCCGCAGGTCAGGCACAGCGGGGCGTCCGCGGTGCGGCCTTGCTGCGCCTCGATCAGCTCGGTGGAGCTGTGCGGCTGGTACGGCGCGTCAGGCCCGGCTGACTCTGGCTGCTCCTCGGACCGGCCCTGGGGCCGCTCGACCGGCGCGGACTGGGCCATCTCCCCCGGGTCCTGCTCTTCCGCCAGCGCCGTCGGATCCTCGCCGGCCAGCTGGGCGGTCCGCTCGCTGGCGGACAGGATGCCCATCTCGGCGCGGGTCTCGTAGGGCAGGTGATCCAGGGCCAGCCGGCGGAACACGTAGTCCAGGACCGAGCTGGCGATCCGGATATCCGGGTCGTCGGTGATGCCGGCCGGCTCGAAGCGCATGTTGGTGAACTTCTCCACCCACTTCTCCAGCGGCACCCCGTACTGGAGGCTGATGGAGATCGCCATCGAGAACGCGTCCATCACGCCCGCCAGCGTGGACCCCTGCTTGCCGAGCTTCAGGAAGAGCTCGCCCACACCGTCGTCCGGGTACTTGGACGCCGTCATGTAACCCTCGGCGCCGGCCACGGAGAAGCTGGTCACGGACGCGGTGCGGTTCTTCGGCAGCCGCCTGCGCACCGGCCGGACCTCATGCGGCGTGGCCACGGGCTCAGCCGCCGCGGCGGCCGGCTTCTTCCTGGCGTCCGACAGCGGCTGGCCGACCTTGCAGTTGTCCCGGTACACGGCCAGGGCCTTGAGCCCGAGTTTCCATCCCTCCATATAAATGGACTCGATATCTTCGACTGTCGCCGATTCGGGCAAATTGACAGTCTTGGATATTGCGCCACTCAGCGCTGGCTGCACCGCGGCCATCATTCGCACATGACCCATTGGCCCAATTGCACGCTCACCCATGGCGCAGTCGAAAACCTCGTAATGCTCGGGCCGGAGGCCTGGGGAATCGACGACATGGCCGTGCTCGGCGATGTACTCGACGATCGCCTCCACCTGCTCCGGCTGGTATCCCAGGTTCTTCAGGGCTCGCGGCACCGTCTGGTTTACGATCTGCATGGAACCGCCGCCGACCAGTTTCTTGAATTTGACCAAAGCCAAATCTGGTTCTACGCCAGTTGTGTCACAATCCATCATCAAGCCTATAGTACCGGTCGGCGCCAATAGGCTCCCTTGAGCATTTCTATAACCATTCTTCTCGCCTAGCGTCAGGCATTTATCCCATGCCTTATTCGCCGCTACGAGAATTTCCTGGTCTATACCACCGAGTGGCTTGATCTGCCGGCTGGCATCAGCATGCTTGCGCATCACCCGCTTGTGCGCGGTCGCGTTCTGCTTGTAGCCGTCGTATGGCCCGACCACCGCCGCGAGCTCCGCGGACCGCCGGTAGGCGGTCCCCGTCATCAGGGAGGTGATGGCCGCCGCGATGGCCCGCCCGCCGTCGGAGTCGTAGGCATGGCCCGTGGCCATGAGCAGCGCACCCAGGTTGGCGTAGCCGATCCCCAGCTGCCGGTACGCCCGTGTGGTCTCGGTGATCTTCTCGGTCGGGAAGTCCGCGAAGCAGATGGAGATGTCCATGGCCGTGATGATCAGCTCGGTGATCTGGCGGAACCGCTCCACCGCGAAGGTGTCGTCCTCCCGGAGGAACTTCAGCAGGTTGATGCTGGCCAGGTTGCAGGACGAATTGTCCAGGTGGACATATTCGCTGCACGGGTTGCTGGCGGTGATCCGGCCCGATTCCGGGGTGGTGTGCCAGTCGTTGATCGTGCCGTCGTACTGAATTCCCGGGTCCGCGCATGCCCAGGCGGCCTGGGCCATCTTGCGGAACAGGGCCCGGGCGTCCACGGTCTCAACCGTCTCGCCGGTCAGCCGGGCCGCGAGGTCGAACTTGGCGTCCCGCTCGACCGCCTGCATGAACTCGTCGGAGACCCGGACCGAGTTATTGGCGTTCTGGTACTGGACGCTCGCGATGTCCTTGCCGCCCAGGTCCATGTCGAACCCGGCGTCGCGGAGAACCCGGACCTTCTCTTCCTCGCGCAGCTTGGTCTCGATGAACTCCTCCACGTCGGGGTGATCGACGTCGAGGACGACCATCTTCGCCGCCCGGCGGGTGGCCCCGCCGGACTTGATGGTGCCGGCCGACGCGTCCGCGCCGCGCATGAAGGAAACCGGCCCGCTGGCCGTGCCTCCGGAGGAGAGCAGCTCCTTGGAGGACCGGATCCTGGACAGGTTGACCCCGGCCCCGGAGCCGCCCTTGAAGATCAGTCCCTCTTCCTTGTACCAGTCCAGGATCGAGTCCATCGTGTCGTCAACCGCAAGGATGAAGCAGTTGTGCACGCGGAGGTTCCCGGAAAGGTACTCGCCGCTCTCGGTTTGGATGTCGAAGACTTCCATGGCACCCAGCGACTCGATCCTGGCGATTTCCATCAACTGGCGGTCCGAACCTCCCACCTCGGGCTCCACGTGCAAGAGAGCATCTCCAGCACGGACGCTGCCAGCCGCGACGAAGCTGCCGCCGACAAGATCCGTCGCCCGCCAGACGAGGTGGTCGGCGGTGACATCGAGCGTGTAGCCGGCCTTCGTGTGAAGGCGGAGTACGTCTTTCACACCGTTGGACTTCGTCGCGACGATCCTGGTGAGGCCGTGAGCGTCGTACACCTTGGTCCCGACGGCGTCGTCAGCCACCAGCTTGCCGATTGGAATGAGCCCAGCCGGGGTGCTCACCTTCGCGTCATAGGGCTGACACGCCGACACCTGCTGAGGGGAGTTGGTGCCGACGTTGAACCAGACCGGGGAGTTGAAGGCGAAGATCTGGTGGATGAGCGCATAGGCGAGCTCGTGCTCGAAGATCTCGGCGTCCTGGGGGCTGGCGAAGTACCCGTTCTCGCGGCCGGCCGCCACGTACTTCCCGACCACGCGGCCGACCAGCTGCTTGAGGCTCCATTCCCGCTCCGGCGTGCCGACCGCACCACGGAAGTACTTGGTGGTGACGATGTTGGCGGCGTTGACAGACCAGAATTCCGGGAATTCGACGCCACGCTGCTCGAAGTTGACGGTGCCGTCCCGCCAGTTGGTCATGACGACGTCGCGGCGCTCCCAGGTGACCTCGTCGTACGGGTGCACGCCCTCCCGGGTGTGAATCCGCCCGATCGTGAGCCCCTTGCGCGAACCCTTGCCCCCGCGTGACGCGGATCCGCTCACCGTCTCCGTCATGTCATTCCCCCTTCCGGGATCCCCGCGGACCCCACACGGGCCCGGCCAGGCCCATCCGTCGATATGAAAGAAACCGAACTCCGAACTCCACTCCTGGTCAGGAGGGGGGCGCCAGCGCGCCCGCCTCCTGTCGCGCCGTGCGCAGCGCGGAAATCTCGTCCTCGAAATCAGTGAGCGACTCAAACCCCCGGTAGACCGAGGCGAACCGCAGGTAGGCCACCTCGTCCAGGTCACGAAGCGGCCCGAGAATCGCCAGGCCCACCTCGTGGGAGGCGACCTCGCCCGCACCCCGGGCCCGGATCGTGTCCTCGACCTGCTGGGCCAGGATGGCCAGCTGGTCCTCCGTGACCGGCCGGCCCTGGCAGGCCCGGCGTACCCCGTGAACGATCTTCTCGCGGGTGAACGGCTCGGTCGCGCCGCTGCGTTTGCCCACCATGAGGATCACTGTCTCCTGGGTGGTGAAACGCCGCCCGCACGCCGGGCACGACCTGCGGCGGCGGATCGCGGCTCCGTCATCGGCGGTCCGGCTGTCGATGACCCGGCTCTCCGCGTTCTTGCAGTACGGGCAGAACACACGATCACCTCCCCGGGGCGACCTGGGCCAAAGCAGGCCCCTGATACCACTAATTGTACGCGAACTACAGCGCTGTAACTACTAGATGTTGTGGTCACGCTAGAGCAGACACCTAGGGCTGCGCAAGCGGCAACGCGCCGGTTCCGCAATTTTCCGGTGAACTCCCTGCGGCCACCCGGGGAAACACAAGAAAACCCTGACGTGCGGCTGAGGCAGGCCCGGCCGTGACGCCGGCAGAGGGCCCGGCCGCAGTCGCCCCGGAGAGGCGGCCGGCGCCGGGGCGGCCGAACTCGCGTCCCCGTGGCAGCCCCCATCCCCGTGAAGGTTCCCCGGCGTGCACCAGCGCCGGAATCGTGCCTGCGGCCCCCGCCGCCACATCAGCCTCTGGGAACCCAGAGACTCTCGCCGGGCACCACGACCTGGCTGCCTAGCGCGTTGTCGTCCATGATCTGCTGGACCACGACCCGCGGGTCGGCGTTGGGTTCCGCGCGCAACGCGATTGACCACAGCGACTGGCCGGGCGTGACCACGACCTGCCGCAGGCCCGCCCGGACGGCCGACGGCGGCACGCCGTGGTTGGCCGCCTGGGCCCCGGAAGCCAGGGCGAGGAGGACCGGCGTCAGCACGGCCGAGACGAGCAGGACCACCGACGCCCAGAGCAGCCGGCGCCCGCGCCGGGTCAGCCTGGTCCGCCTGGCCCGGCGGGCCGGCACCCGGGACGGTGCGGCGGCGGGCCGGATGACGCGCGTCCGGGCGGGCACTGCGCCCGGTCCAGTGTCCCGCCGCCGGCCCGGCGCCGGCGGGAGGATCCCGGGTCGGACCAGGATCTGCTCGTCGGGCGCCACCCGGGGCCGGGGCACCAGCGGAGCACCACCGCCCTCCAGGGGCGGGCGCGCCGGCGCATCCCCGGGCCTCCGCGACCCGGGCGCGCCCGGCCCGGTGCGCGCTGGTCCCCGGGGGGGCGGCCCAGAACTGGCCGGCGTGCCGGCACCATCACCCGGGACCGCCAGCCCGGGCTCATCCGGGACTACCCAGAGCCGGGGACGCGCCGGCGCTTTCCTGGCCGCTCCGGGCCGGGCCGGCCGGACGGTATCCCGGTGCGCCGGTAGCGACACGCCGGGAACATTCCGCTTTTCTGGCCGGGATGCCGCCGTGCCGGGCTCACCCGCGCAGAACGGGCCCGGCTGTTCACCGGCCCGAGAATTCCCAGCACGGAGCGGGCGGACCAGGACCTTAGGCTTCTTGCCCACGCTCATCACGCCCATGCCAGCCTCCTCTATCGAATGACCGTTCTATCGTACAGCCGTTCGATCGACCGCGCTTTCGATCGAATGACTGTACGGTACAGGTGTAGCGCGGGGGTACGACATTTCTCGCCTCCTCGAACAGATGTTTGAGATCCTGAAGCGAAAGCGCTACCGTCTGCTACGGGGTCAGCCACCAGATCCGGAGGACAGTGTTGATGGACAGCAGCTCGGACGACGACGGCGCGCCGGGCGCGCCGGGCGGGAGCAGCACGGATACGGCCGCCAGACCGAAAGGTCGGCCGGGCAGGAAGCCGAAGGGCAGCGTGCCGGCGGTGGTCACTGAGATGCCGGACCGGCCCGATCCTGACCATGTGCTCACCTGGCGGCAGCGCAAGGTGCTGCAAGTCATCCGGGATTCGGTGCAGCGCCGCGGCTACCCGCCGTCGATGCGGGAGATCGGCGAGGCGGTCGGGCTGACCAGCACCTCAAGCGTCTCGTATCAGCTCTCCACCCTGCAGAGCAAGGGATACCTGCGCCGTGACGCGGGGCGGCCGCGGACCGTCGAGGTCCGGCTGCCCGGGCACCCGGCAGTCCGGCCCGAGACCGAAGTCGAGGACGAGGCCCCGCTGGACATCGCCTCGCAGGAAGCTACCTATGTGCCCCTGGTCGGGCGGATCGCGGCTGGTGGCCCGATCCTCGCCGAGGAGGCCATCGAGGACATCTTCCCGCTGCCCAAGCAGATCGTCGGCGACGGAACGTTGTTCCTGCTCAAGGTGGTCGGCGATTCCATGATCAACGCTGCCATCGCCGATGGTGACTGGGTGGTCGTCCGGCAGCAGCCGGTCGCGGAGAACGGGGACATCGTGGCGGCCATGATCGATGGCGAGGCGACGGTGAAGACCTTCAAGCGCTCCGGCGACCACGTCTGGCTGATGCCGCACAACCCCGTGTACACGCCGATACCTGGAGACGAGGCCGCGATCCTGGGCCGGGTCGTGGCGGTGCTTCGCCGCGTCTGACCCACGCGGCGAAGCCTCCAGCCGGCGCAGGCCCGGCTGGCGCAGGCCCTGCTAGCGGGACCCAGCTAGCAGGAACCCGGCTGGTCTAGCCAGGTACGACGTTCACCAGCCGGGGTGCGCGGACGATCACCTTCTGGACCGGCCGCCCGTCCAGCGCCCGGGCCACCCCGGGAGTGGCCAGGGCCAGCTCGCGCAGTTCGTCCTCGCCGATGCCGGGCGGAACCTCCAGGCGGTCCCGCACCTTGCCCGCGACCTGCACCACAGCGGTCACCATGTCCTCGACCAGCAGCGCGGGATCCGCGGCCGGCCAGCCGGCCAGCGCCACCGACGGCTCACGGCCCAGCAGCCCCCAGCACTCCTCGGCCGTGTACGGCGCGAACAGGGACAGCAGCACGGTCAGCGTCTCCGCTGCTTCCCGGACCGCCGGGTCGGCGGCCCCCGGGCCGGAGTCGATTGCCTTCCGGGTCGCGCTGGCCAGTTCCATCAGCCGGGCGACCGCGACGTTCAGCCGGTAGGCCTCCACCAGGCGGGTGACCTCGTCGATGGTGTGGTGCGTGACCTTGCGCAGGGCCAGGTCGCCCTGGGCGGTGCGGCCGTCCCCACCGGCGTGGCCGTCTCCCGCAGCCGCGGACACCGCGGCGATGTCGTCGGCGATCCGCCACACCCGGCCCAGGAACTTCACCGAGGCCTCGGGGTTCATGTCGGCCCAGTCGATGTCGTCCTCGGGCGGGCTGGCGAAGACCATCGTCAGCCGGACCGCATCCACTCCGTGCGCAGCCAGCTGCTGGCCCAGGTCAACCCCGTTGCCCAGTGATTTCGACATGGCCCGGCCGCGGTTGATGACCTGGCCCTGGTTCAGCAGCCTGGTGAACGGCTCGCCGAAGTCCACCATGCCCATGTCCTGCAGCACCTTGACGAAGAACCGGCTGTACAGCAGGTGCAGGATGGCGTGCTCGACGCCGCCCACGTACAGGTCGACCGGGGCCCAGCGGCGCACCGCGGCCACATCGAACGGCCCGTGCTCGTAGTGAGGTGAGCAGTAGCGCAGGAAGTACCACGAGGAGTCGACGAACGTGTCCATCGTGTCGGTGTCCCGCCGGGCGGGGCCACCGCACTTGGGGCACTGGGTGCTGACCCAGTCCTCGGCGGCCGCCAGCGGCGAGACCCCCTTGGGGGCCAGGTCCTGGCCGCGCAGGTCGGGCAGGACCACGGGCAGCTGGTCGTCCGCCACCGGCACCTCGCCGCACGACGCGCAGTACACGATGGGGATGGGCGTGCCCCAGAACCGCTGCCGGGAGACCAGCCAGTCACGCAGCCGGTAATTGATGGCGGCTCGTCCCTGGCTCTCCGCCTCCATGATCTCGGTGATCCGGGTGATGGCGTCACCCTTGCTCAGGCCGTCCAGCGGGCCGGAGTTGATCAGTGATCCGTCACCGTGCGTGGCGATCCCGGTCGCCGCGGGATCGGGTTCGCCGGTGTCCACGACCACCTGGATGGGCAGCCCGAACGCCCGCGCGAAGTCCAGGTCGCGCTGGTCATGCGCGGGGACAGCCATGATCGCGCCTGTGCCGTAGTCGGGCAGCACGTAGTCGGCGGCCCAGACCGGCAGCCGTTCGCCGTTCACCGGGTTGATGGCGTAGCGGCCCAGGAAGACGCCGGTCTTCGTGCGGTCCGCGGCCTGCCGCTCGATGTCGGTCAGCTTGCGCACCTGCGACACGTAGGTCTGCAGATCCTCGCGGTGCTCGGGGGCGCAGATCTCCTCGGCCAGCGCCGCATCCGCCGCCACCACGAAGAACGTCGCCCCGAACAGCGTGTCCGGGCGGGTGGTGAACACGGTGACCGGCTCGTCGCGGCCCTCGATCACGAAGTGGATGTCGGCCCCTTCGGAGCGCCCGATCCAGTTCCGCTGCATCAGCAGGACCCGGTCCGGCCACTGGCCCTCCAGCTGGGCCATGTCCGCCAGCAGGCGCTCCGCGTACTCGGTGATCTTGAAGTACCACTGGGTCAGCACGCGGCGGACGACCTCGGTCCCGCACCGCTCGCAGCGGCCCGCGATCACCTGCTCGTTGGCCAGCACGGTCTGGTCGTGCGGGCACCAGTTGACGTAGCCGTCCTTCCGGTACGCCAGGCCGCGCTCGTAGAAGCGCAGGAACAGCCACTGGTTCCAGCGGTAGTAGGCGGGGTCGCAGGTCTGCAGCCGCCGTGACCAGTCGAAGGACACCGCGTACCGGCGGAACGACGCGGCCTGCGTCTCGATGTTGGCGTATGTCCAGTCGGCCGGGTGGGTGTTGTTCCTGATCGCCGCGTTCTCGGCGGGCAGCCCGAACGCATCCCAGCCAATGGGGTGCAGCACGTTGTGGTGGCGCTGGAAGTAGTACCTGGCCACCGCGTCCGCGATCGCATACGCCTCCGCGTGGCCCATGTGCAGGTCACCGGAGGGGTAAGGGAACATGTCCAGCAGGTAGGTGCGCGGGCGGGGGTCATCCGGGGCATCGCTGGCCCGGAACAGGTCCATCTCCGCCCAGCGGGCCTGCCACTTTTCCTGGATGGCGCGGGGGTCGTAGTGTTGCGCCCGCTCAGCACTCTCGGCGGCAGTCATGGTGTTTCCTCAGCACTTGGTCGGTCCGGCTCCGGCAACAGAAAAGCCCCCCGGTCACGAGGGGCAGCCGCGCCAACGACGGGGTCAGTCAGCGCGGCCAGGTAAGGACCAGCCGGTCGGAACGCATGCCCCAAGGGTAGCGCACGGCGGCGGGCCACGCCGCCGGTGCGGTATGTCCCCGTGCCGGTGTACTGGAGCCGCCCCGACACGGAGGGCACACCACGGTCCCGGGGTCCTCAGGCGCCCGCCGCGGCGTGGGCCAGCTTCCCGATCGCCCCGCGTAGCGTCTGCACCGCCGCCGCGCTCGACTCGCCCAGCGCGTGACGCCCGGCGATCCAGGCCGGGTCGTTGTAGCTGAGCCAGGTCTGGCCGTCCTCGTCCGCCCAGGCCAGCGCCTTCAGCGGCAGGTCGATCCCGGCCGTCTGCTTGTCCTGCATGAGCGGCGTCCCGCCCCGGGCATTGCCGAACAGCAGCAGTTCGGTGGGCCGCAGTTCCAGGCCAGCCTCGCGCGCGCCGGCCGCGTGGTCCACCCGCGCGAAAACCCGCAGCCCGGCCGCGGTCACGGCGTCCCTGAGCCGGTCGATCGTCTCCGGGACCGGGTAGTTGCTCGGCAGGGTCACCAGTCCGTCAGTCATTGCTTCACCCCCGTCGCGGCGCACCAGCCCGCGGACGATCCGGCCACGAGCCGCCCGGCTCGTCCCCCCGAGTATGCCCGGCCCGGGCCCGGCGCAGCCCCCTGGCGCGCGGGATTCCGGCAAGACGACCATTGCCGCTCGGAGCGGTTAATACCATTATGAAATTCGCCCCACCGCATAAACTCGCATGTCCCGCATTCGTGTTGACCGGCGGAAGCGAATGTTAATAAGGTCGTCCAGGTCATGGCGGCGTGCTGCTTCACGGATGGCGCTTTTGCCGGAATGACTCGCCGCCGCCCGAGGCAGTCAGGGGTGCAGGGTTGCCTACCGGGTCGGGGGGCTGCGGTCATTCCTGGATCAGCGGCGGCGCTGGCCAGCGCCCGGGCGGGTAAGCCTGGCGCGGGCAAATGAAGCAAGATCGGTTCTTTTCGGGGAAACAATCAACGTCGCGGGACGATCTGAGTTTCCGTGATCAGGAAAGAGATAATGGCTGGTGCATACGATCGCGGACCCGATTGCGCCCATGCCTGAGTGCACCGCACCGGGCAGCAGCGCAACACCGATTGCCATCGTCGGCCTAGCCTGCAGGTTCCCGGACGCTGACGATCCGCTGTCCCTCTTCGAGAGCGCCCTGGCCGGGCGCCGTGCGTTCCGGCAGCTCCCGCCTGGGCGGCTCGGCGTGCTTCCCGACCCGGACCAGGACGCGGGCCTGCCGGGCCCGGCCGTGCGGTCCGTCCCCCGGGCCGCCGTGCTCGAGGGCTGGCATTTCGACCGGACCGCGTTCGGCATCGCCGAGCCGGCCTACCTGGCCGCCGACCCGGCCCACTGGCTGGCCCTGGAAACGGCGGGCCGGGCGCTGGCCGACGCAGGCTTCCCGGGCGGGCAGGGACTCGCCCGGGACCGGGCCGGGGTCATCATCGGGAACACGCTGACCGGTGAAGTCTCCCGCGCGGCGGCCCTGCGCACCCGGTGGCCGTTCGTCCGTGCCGTGCTCACCACGGCGCTGGCCGCCGGGGACGTCCCGCCCGCCGAGCGGGCCCGGGCCCTGGGCCAGGCCACCGCGGCTTTCGCCGCGGTGCCCGAAGTCGCGGGCGAGACCCTGGCCGGCAGCCAGCCCGGGGCGATCGCCGACCGGATCTGCCGCCATTTCGGGTTCCGGGGCGGCGGCCAGGCGGTCGATACTGCCCATTCGTCGTCCCTGCTCGCGGTGGCCAGCGCGGCCGCCCTGCTCGCGGCGGGCGAACTGGACTTCGTCCTGGCCGGCGGGGTGGACATCAGCCTGGACCCGTTCGAGCTCGGCGCCCTGGCCCAGGCGGGGGTGCTGGCCAGCGGCGCGATGCGGATCTATGACGCCAGCCCGACCGGGTTCCTGCCCGGCGAGGGCTGCGGGATGCTGGCCCTGATGCGGCTGGCCGACGCCCGGGCCGCGGACATGCCCGTCTACGCGGAGATCGTGGGCTGGGGCGTCTCGTCCGCCGGGCGGCGCGACGGGGTCCTCGCCGACCCGGACAGCCAGCTGCTGGCCCTGCAGCGGGCCTACGACCGGGCCGGCGTCGATCCCGCCGACATCCAGCTCATCGAGGGGGACGGGCGCGGCACCGCGGACGGCGACCTGGCCGAGCTCACCGCGCTGACCGCGATCCGGGCCGGCGCGACGGCCGCGGCCGTCCTCGGGTCGGTCAAGGCCAACATCGGGCACGCCAAGGCCGCCGCGGGCGCGGCCGGGCTGATCAAGGCGGCCCTGGCGGTGAACGCCGGGGTCCTGCCGCCGGTCACCGGGTGCGCCCGTCCGCACCCGATGCTCGCCGGTGAGGACGCGGTGCTGCGGGTGCCGAGGACGGCGGAGTCCTGGCCGCCCGGCACCAGGCTGGCCGCGGTTAGCTCGCTGGACCCGGCGGGCAGCCACGTGCACGTGGTGCTGCGCCGTGAGCCGAACCAGGCTGCCTTCCGGCAGCACGCCGGTACCGGCCAGGCCCGGCCGCAGGCCAGCCCCAGGCCGCCGGCGACCGCCAGCGCCCCGGCGACGCCCCGCCTGCCGGCCGCGCCACGCCGAGCAGCACGCGCCCCCTCGGCTCCTGGTCGGTAGCTGGCACGCCGCGCCCCGAGATCTTCGCGTTCAGCGGGCCGGACCGGGAGACGGTGACGGCGCAACTGGCCGGGGTGGCCCGCGTGGCCGCCACGCTGTCCGACAGCGAGCTCGGCGATCTGTCCGGCCAGCTGGGCCGCCAGGCCGCCCGCGGCCCGGTCCGCGTCGCGGTGGTGACCGGCAGCCAGGACGAGCTGGCCCGGCTGGCCCGGGAAGCCGCCGGGCTGCTGCCCGGCCTGGCCGCAGGCCAGCTGACCGCGCGACCCGGGCTGTTTGCCGCCGACGGCGCCGCCGGGCGGGTGGTCCTGCTGTTCCCCGGGGAGGCGTCCACCACGGCCGCCGGGCCGGACTGGCCAGGGCCGGGATCCCAGCCCGCCATCGTCCAGGCGTCGCTGTCCGCGCTGCGCTGGCTGGACGGCCTGGGGGTACGGGCCACCGCCGCCCTCGGGCATGGCGTGGGCGAAATCACCGGCCTGGTCTGGGCGGGCAGCCTGGCCGAGTCCGGCGCCGCCGCGCTCGTGGCGCAGCGGGCCGCCGTACTCGCCGCGCCGGGCACCCGCCGGACCGCGATGATCTGCGTGGCCGCCGACGCGGGGGCCGCCCTCGCCCTGGACCCGGACGGTGAGCTGGTCATCGCGGCGTACCACGGGCCCCGCTGTCATGTGCTGGCCGGCCCGGCGGACGCGGTGCACGACATGGCCCGGCGGGCGGGGGACGCGGGTATCCAGGCGTACGTCCTGGACATGCCGCAGGCGCTGCACTCCCCGGCGCTGGCGGACCGGGTCACGCCGCTGCGTGGCGTGCTCGCCGGGATCACGTTCGAGGCCCCCGCGCGGCGGCTCATCTCCACGGTCACCGGCCGCCAGGTGACCTCCGCGGCCAGCGTGCCGGACCTGCTGTGCGACCAGCTCGTCTCCCCGGTCCGCTTCGCCGAGGCTCTGGCCGGGGCGGACCGGGCGGCTGACCTTTTCGTGGACACCGGGCCCGGGCAGGCGATGGCCGCCCTCGCGGCCGGATGCAGCGACGTGCCCGCGGTCAGCCTCGCGGCAGGCCCCGGGGGCCCGGCTGCGGCGGACGCGGCGGCCGCCCTGTTCGCCATAGGGGCCATCGCCGGCCTCACCCCGCTGCTGGCCGGGCGGCCGTCCCGGCCCATCGACATCGGCCGGGAACGTGTCTTCATCACGAACCCGTATGCGCTGGTCACCGTAGAACTGGCCGGCCTGGAGGACCCAGCCGGGGGAAGAAGCCCGGCCGCTGCGGCCAGCGCGGCCGGCGCCGGCGATCCGGCCGGGCGGGCGGACCTTCCCGGCGGCGGGCTGGACGGGCCGGCCGGGCCGGGCACGCCGCCAGACGCACCGCCAAGGCCGGCGGACGCGGAGGCGTTCCCGGGAGTCGGCCCCTGGGTCCGCTGCTTCACCGAGGAGCTGCGGACCCTCCGGTCGCCGGTGCTGCCCGTGGACGAGGAGCCGTGGCAGCTGCACGCGACCACCCGCCAGCCCTTCGGCCGGATGGCTGCGGAGGTGTTCGAGGACGATCCCGCGGCCACCGGGGTGCTGGCCGTCATCGGCGACCTGGCCGATCCCGACGCCGCCGCCACCCTGGTGACCGCCGCCCAGGAGGCGGTAGCCGCCGGGACGCTGGTCGTGATCACTCCCGCGGGCGGGCTGGCCGGGTTCTGCGCGAGCCTGCACGCCGAGCATCCGTCGCTGGGCATCACCCTGATCCGCACCGCGAACAGCATGGCCGGGCTGCTCGCCGCGCAGCGCTACGCGGCTGCCGAGGCGGGCCGGTTCCGGGAGCTGGTGCTGGACACCAGGGGCGAGCCGCGTGATCCGGTGATGGTGGCCGGCCTGGACCACCCGCCCGGTGCCGGGGCCGGAGAGGCTGCGCCCCTCCCGGAGGCGAGCCCCACAGGAGCCCCGGCTGCGGACCCCTCCGGGACCGCGGTCCCCGGCGGGACCGCGGGGACCGCGGGCACCGCCCGGACCGCCACGCCCGGCCCGGAGGCCCGGGATCCGGAGATCCGGGATCCGGAGGCCCGGGACAAGGCGCCCACCGGCGATCAGGGGTCCCACCCGGCCGAGGTCCCACTCGGCCCCGCCGACGTCGTCCTGATCAGCGGCGGGAGCACCCGGGATCTGCTGGCTGCCACCCGGGTGCTGGCCGGCTGCGGCGCCCGGCTTGTCCTGGCCGGGACGGCCGGGCCCGGCGAGGCGGCCGCCATCGACGTGGGGCTGGCCATCCTGCGCGGCGCGGGCGCGGATGTGAGCTATGTGCCGGCCGACCTGTGCGATCCCGACGAGGCCGAGACGGCGATCGCCAGCGTGGAGCAGCGCGTCGGGCCGGTGACCGCGGTCGTGCACGCGGCCAGTACCGGCCCGGTGCGCGACTGCCTCGCCCTGTCCGGCGCCGATCTGGGCGCACAGATCGGCGCGCAGGCGGATGGGCTCAGCAACGTGCTGGGCGCGGTCAGCGCGGCCGGGCTCCGGGTGCTGGTCACCCTGGGCACGGTGCCAGCCCGGTACGGCGCGGCGCGGAACTGCGCTCCCGCCCTGGCCGTCTCCGCGCTGGCCGAGCAGGCCCGGCGGCTGCGCCCCAGCCTGCCCGGCTGCCGGATCCTGCACGCCGACTGGCCCTGGCCCGGCCGCGCCGACCAGATGCGGGTCACTGAGCTGGCCCGCCCCCGCCCGCTGGGCGTGGACGACGCCACCGCCGCCGAGCTGAGCCGGCTGCTGCTCGCCCTGCTGGCCGAGGACGACACGCCGGGCCGGGTCGCGATGCACGGCCGCGTGCACCTGCCCGCCCCCGCGGCGCCCGTCCCCACGGCGCCCGCCCCCGGAACGCCCGCCCCCGGAGCACCGGCCACCGCAGGCGCGGCGGCGGCCCCGGAGCAGGCCACGGAGATCCGCGGCCGGTTCCTGGAGACGGCGCGGGTGTACTACCCGGGCGTCGAACTGGTCGCGGACACGAAGATCTCCCCCCGGGCCGACCCGTACCTGGCCGATCACCATATCGATGGGCTCATGGTGCTGCCGCTGGCCGTCGCGCTGGAGGCCATGGCCGAAGCGGCCTCGGTGCTGGCCGGGCGGCCGCTGCGGCAGCTGGCGGAAACCCGGATGGATGCCCCGGTGGTGCTGCTTCCCGGCGATCGGGAAACCATCCTGCGGATCTGCGCGCTGCGCCGCGCGGACGCGGTGGAGACCGTGCTGCGCTGCGCGGACAGCGGCTTCCAGGTCGATCATTTCCGGGCCCTGTTCCCACTCGGGCCCGCCCCGCAGCCGTCTGGCCACGCCGCCGCCCCGCAGCCGCTGGACCAGCCCGCGGAGCCGCAGCCCGGGCCGGGACTCGGCCTGAGGATGGCCTCCGCGGGCGGGATCGTGGACGGCACCGACCTGTATGGTCCGGTGTTCTTCCAGAACGGCCCGTTCCGCCGGGTCGCGTTCCTGCCCGAGGTGAGCTCGCGGTCGTGCTCGGCCCTGGTCCGCGGGGCCGACGACCGGCCCTGGTTCAGCGGCGCCCCCGGCATGGACGAGCCGCTGCTGCTGGGCAGCCCGGGGCTGAACGACGCGGTCATGCACATGCTGCAGGCCTGCGTCCCGCATCGCCGGATGCTCCCGGCCGGGTTCGGCGCGCTCACCGTCTGTGGCGCGGAGGTCCGCGGGGCGGTGCAGGTCCGGGCGGAGCGGGAGGCCGGCCCGGGCAGCGAATGGCAGGTGACCGCGGTTGACGCGGCCGGGCACACGGTGCTGGCGGCGTCCGGGGTGCGGCTGCGGGACATGGGGCCGCTCGAGGCGTCCGCGCCCTGGCACCCCACCCTGCTCGCGGCCGCGCTGGAAGGCTGGGCCGCGGAGTTCGGCCTCGACCCGGCGATGCGGGTCACGGTGAGCTGCGGGCAACCCGGGCAGGACCGGCAGCCACGGGCGGAGGGCGTGCCCTGGCTGGACGCGTCCACCGGGCTGGGCCCGCTGGAGGGCTTCCAGCTGACCGCCCGGGCGAGCATGCCGGTGGCCTGCTACTGGGCTTCGGCCACGGCGGGCCAGACGGCCATCCGGCCAGCACCGGTGGTACCGCTCCCCGCGGACAGTGCGGACGGCCGCACGGACAAGGCCAGCAGCCGCAACGAAAACCAGCCGGGGCAACTGGCCCGGCAGCTGCGTGAGCGGACCGGGGAACCACCGGACAGGGTGGCGGCCCGGATGGCCGCCATCACCGCGTGCCTCGCGGCGGCCGGGAGGGCGGCCGGAACGCCGCTGACGCTGGGCCCGTCCCGGGACGCGGGCTGGATCCAGGTCGAGGCCGGCACGGCCACGATCGCCTGCACCATCACGGCCATCGAGGGAGTCCGCGGGCCGGTGGTCCTGGCGCTGGCCACCTGGCCTGCCGCGATCCACGACCCGGGCGGCAACGCGGCGAGGCTCACGGCATACGCTGCCCGGACCCCGGACGGCGATTCCGGGCGGGCGGGCCCGGGCGCTTTCGCCACCGCGGAGCCGGCCGGGTCTGCTGACGCCGACCCGGCCACTACCGCGCGGGCGACCGCGGATCAGCCCACCACGAGTCCCTGAACGCCGGAGCGGGCGGCGTCAGGGGCACGGCCCAGTGCTGTCAATCCCACTGCTTCCAAAGCCCAGCGCTTAAACCCGGTGCTTCACAGACCCGCGCTACGAAACCGGCCGGTCTACACCCGTCCGGCCGGTGACCGGAGGCCATGACCGGCTGGAGCACGAACCAGGTAGCTCAGAGCTTGGTCAGCTTGCTGTACGGGGCGGAGACCCGCTCCCGCTGAGTGCCGAAGTCCACGAAGACGCCAGACTCGTCGGCGCTGAGGACGCGGCCGAGGCCGTAGCGGTCGTGGGTCACCTGGTCACCCGCGGCGAATTCCTTCACCGGGCGGACAACCGGAGGGGTGTTGAAGGGACTTCCGGGCAGATAACGCCGGGTCGCGGCGCGGGCTGGCTTCATCCCTACAAGTATGGACCCCGCGGAAGCCCGCCGCAGGCGCACCGGCCACTCAACTCTGATATCCGCGCACGTGTCACGCCGGATCAGGGCCCCGGCATGACGCAGAAGTACTGACTGGTCACACGGCGTGTCGTCAGCCGACCGGCTCCGCTTCCGATGACCGCCCCGCCCGCCAGACCGCCTCGGCCTCGCCCATCGGCGTGGCGGGCGGTCCCTGCATGAAGGGCCAGATCTCCTCGGCGATGGCGCGCCAGTCCGCCGTGGCGGTCAGCTCGCCCAGGATCGCGAACAGGCCCAGGTTGATGCGCTGCAGGATGACGTAGGAGCGCGGGACGCTCACCCACTGGGCCAGCGGGCTGCGCACGTCAAAGAACCGGCGCACCACGGCGGACGCGTAGTCTCCGGTCATGGTGCGCGGCCCCGGCGTGCGAACCGTGTCGTAGAAGACCGCCATGTGGTCAACCACGGTCTCGGTGCTGAGCGGGGCGTCCGCGCGGAGGAAGCCCGCGTCCACCATGGCGGCCCGGAAGCCTTCCGGGTCCTGCTCCACGCAGAGGTAGCGGACCATGTCCACGAGCGGCCGCAGCTCCTCCTCGCTGAAGTGCTTGACCAGGCCGAAGTCGAGGAACGTGACCCGGCCGCCGCCGTGGAACAGGTAGTTGCCGGGATGCGGGTCGCCGTTGAACGCGTGCACGTCGTACAGGCTGCGGAACGTGAACCGGTAGATGGTCTCCGCGGCCAGGTCGCGCTCCTGCTGGGACCACTGGGCCAGCTCGGCGAAGCGGGCGCCGTCGGCCAGCTCACTGGTCACCAGCCGCCGGGTGGACAGCTCGTCGATGATCTTCGGGACCATGATCGTGGGATGGCCGTCGTAGTACGCGGCCACCAGGCGCTGGTTCTCCGCTTCCCGCCGGTAGTCCAGCTCCTCCAGGACCCGGTCGCGCAGTTCCGCGATGAGCGCGTCCACGTCCTGGGCGGGCGCGCTGATGCGCAGCATCCGGCGCAGCAGCGCGACGTTGCCCAGGTCCGCCGCGATGGTCTCGGCGATGCCCGGGTACTGGACCTTGACGGCGACCGCGCGGCCGTCGTGGGTGAGAGCCCGGTGCACCTGCCCGATGGACGCCGCCGCGATGGGCTCGGGGTCCCAGCGGGCGAACGCCTCCTCCGGTGGTAGGCCCAGCTCCTCCCGGACGACCCCCGCGGCGAGCTCGGCGCTCATCGGCGGGACACTGTCCTGCAGCCGGCTCAGCGTGCGGCGGACGGCAGGTGACAGGCCGTCGTCCACGTAGCTGGCCATCTGCCCGATCTTCATCAGGACGCCCTTCATCGCGCCCAGGGTGGCGGCCACGTCCTCGGCGGTCTGCAGGGCGAGATCGTTGCGGAGCTCCTGCCGGTGCTCCCCGGCCGCGGCGAACAGGCGTGGCGCACTGCCCGCGTAACGCAGGCCTCCGCGGACCACCAGCTGCACCGCGGCCCGGCCGCGGGACAGCCGCAGCCGTCCCACCCTGCGGCCCACCACGGCCAGCCCGGCCAGGCCCGCGACCACCGAGATCGCGGCAAGCAGTTTCTTCACGCGGGCCGCGCCGCCCGCGCCCGCAGGGCGATCCTCTGGCGGGCTTCGAGTACCCCGGGCTCCGCGAGGAACACGGTGTCGAGCACCCCGAGTGCCTGCCGGATCTCGGCCCGGCGGTCGTCGGTCAGCGGCGGGGACGGCTCCGGGTACCCGTACATCTCGCGCGCCCAGACGGGCAGCGAGCCGACGGCGGCGTCCCGCACGTCCTGCCAGATCTCCGCCATGTCCTCATCCAGCCCCGGCGGATCGAGCAGGTAGTCCATGGACTCCCGGGCGGCCGGCGTGCACTGCAGCTCGGGGCGGACCGAGGCGATGTAGGCCTCGAGTTCGGCGGCGCCGGCCGGGACCAGGTCGCGGGGCACCCCCACCAGCTCCGCCTCGGTCACCATCTCCGCCACGAACCGGTCGGCGTCCTGCGCCGCGAGCGGCGTCCCGAACAGCCCGGCGGCCGCGATCCCGGACTCGACGAACGTGGCGTGCACCCAGAGCAGCAGCGCGGGATCCCCCGCCGCGTAGGCCCGCCCGGTCACCGTGTCCACGCCGCGGACGTGCTCATGGATGCGGCGCACCCGGGCAGCGACCCGCTCCGCGGATCCGCGGTCACCGAAGGTCACCGTGGCCAGGTAGGCGTTGGTGGCGGCCAGCCGGCCGACCGGGTCCTGACGCCAGTCGCTGTGCTGGTCCACTCCGGCCATGGCCAGCGGGTGCAGGGCCTGCATGTGCAGGGCCCGGAGCCCGGCCACAGGGCTGGACAACTCGGCACTCACCCGCCAGGCCACGCTCCCGGGCCCGAAGAAACCCTCGTCGACCGGATGCTCGGGGATGCTCGACGCGTATGCCGCCGCCGACCGGGACACCAGGTCGGCCGCGGCCGCGTACGGGTCCGCGGTCACCGGGTCACCCCGGGACGGCCGCCCGCGGCGTCTGGATCGCTCAGCCGGGTGGCCCTGTTCTGCGAGGTCCTCATAGCACTCAAAGTACCTACCCCGCAGCCTGTTCTCGACCGGCAGGGCAGGCAGACCGGGGCCTGCCGCGCTGTGACGGGCGTGGCGGGCGGAAGAACATCCGCCCCACTGGTATGCCTGCGTGACCCGCCAGCCAGGACGGCCACACGGCACGCGCTCACCCCCGGAGGACTAAAACCGCAGGCTCGCGGACGGGGCTGGCTCAAAGTGAGAACCACTCGCCTGCTACGCGGAGGTACGCATGGTCCAATGGCCCGCGTAATTTGCCGGCCTCGTGCGTTTCCTGCGAAGGAGCAGCCGATGACCGATCTCGACGCATCCGCCAGCAACTCTGGATCCGCCTCTGTCACAGAAACGGAGATTGCGGGAGACCCGGTGCCCGTACTGGCACCCCTGGCCGGCGATCCGGCCATGCTGGGCCTGCCGACCTTCATCGTGGGGTCGGTCGCCCTGGGCCTGGTCCTGGTAGGCGTGGTGCCGGCCACTGCGGTCGGCGCGTCCCTGCCCATCATCCTGGCCGCCACCTCGGCCGGCCTGTTCATCGCCACGATCTGGAGCGCGGCCATCGGCCAGAGCGCTGTGGCCAGCATCTTCGGCATCTTTGCCGGGTTCTGGCTGAGCTACGCGGTGCTCGTGCTCGGGCTTATCCGCGGCTGGTTCGGCATCACCGTCCTGGCCGCTGCCGCCACCCAGGAGCTGTTCCTCATCTCCTGGCTGGTCATCATCGTGGTCCTCACCCTGGCCACGCTCCGGCTGCCGCTCGCGTTCACCCTGATCTTCGCGCTGGTGGACGTGGCCCTGCTGCTGGTGCTGCTCGGCACCGAGGAAGCCTCGACCGGCCTGCTGAAGACCGGCGGCTACGTAGTGCTGGCCTTCGCCGCGGTCGGGGTGTACGTGTTCTACGGGGCGGCGTCGCTGGCCACCGGCGGCACGGGCGTGCCGCTTGGCAAGCCCATCCAGCGCTGACCGCCGCAGGCGGCGGGGCCCGGCCATAGGAAGGACCCCGCCGCCGGCCAGCTGGCGCCGGCCCGTGCCCTTGCCGCGGGCCGGCCCCACCCGGGGTCCTCGCGCGGGGGGGCCAGGGGGGTCGTCCCCCGGACTAATGGAGCACTGCCCGGAGTGAGGCAGCATAGAAGCGTGACACAGGCTGCCAGTGACGCCGAGGGACCAGTCCGCACGGCCGAGCGGCTCGCCGAGGGACCGGCAGATTCCGTTGCGGTTATTGCGGGCCTGATCGGGGCGGGCCAGGTCGTCGTGCTGAGCGGGGCAGGCCTGTCCACGGAGTCCGGCATCCCGGACTACCGCGGGCCAACCGGGCTGGCCCGGCGGGCCGAGCCCATGACGTACCAGGCATTCACCGGCGCTCCCGCGGCCCGGCAGCGGTACTGGGCGCGCAGTCACCTGGGCTGGCGGCACATCGCCCGCGCCGCCCCGAACCCGGGGCATCACGCCGTGGCCGAGCTGCAGCGCCGCGGGCTGCTCAGCGGGATCATCACCCAGAACGTGGACGGGCTGCACCAGCAGGCCGGCGCGCGGGACGTCATCGAGCTGCACGGCAGCCTCAGCCGGGTCATCTGCCTCGGCTGCGGTGAGCGCACCCCGCGCGACCAGCTGGACCAGCGGCTGCGCGTCGCGAACCCCGCCTGGGACGCCCAGGCCCGGCAGGTCAACCCGGACGGGGACGCGGTCCTGGACGACGGGGCCACGGGTCAGTTCCGGCTGGTGGACTGCCTGCGCTGCGCGGGCGCGCTCAAGCCTGACGTGATCTTCTTCGGCGAGAACGTCCCGCCGGGCCGGGTCGCGGACTGTTATGCGCTGGTCAGCGCGGCGCGGGTGCTGCTGATCCTCGGTTCCTCGCTGACCGTGATGTCGGGCTACCGCTTCGTCCGGCACGCGGCCAAGGCTCGGCATCCCCGTCGTGATCATCAACCAGGGTGCGACCCGGGGGGACGCGCAGGCCACGCTCACCCTGGACGCCCCGCTGGGCCGGACGCTGACCGCCCTGACCACCGAGTACCTGACCACCGAGTACCTGTAGGGTCCGGCGGCGGGTACCTAACGGGACCGCGGGGGGCTCAGTTCGGGTTGTACGGCGTGTTCCGCAGGTCCGGGGCGGGCGTGGCGGTGAGCGAGCGCAGCATCGTGGTCTCCCGGGCCAGCAGGGCCCGCTCGGCGCCGAGCCGCCGCTCCGCATCCGGTTCGGCCAGCAGATCCTGCCGGACCGGCAGGTCGAGGATCATCGAGGCCGCCACCAGATAGGAGAGCAGCAACGGTTCGTCCGGCAGCTCGGGCACGGTGACCTCCACGCTTTCCCGGCTGGCCAGCGCCTCGACGTAGCCACGGAAACCGCGCTGCACCGCCTGCGCGGCCAGCCCCGCCGCCGCCTCGTCGCCGACCTCCTCGGCAAGCAGATCCACCTCGCCCTGCAGGTACGGCCGCGAGTCGTCGAGCGACGCCAGCCGGAACCGCTGGGTGCCCACGGTCACCAGGTGAAACCGTCCATCGTCCTGCTCGTCGACCTCGCGCAGCGAGGCGATGCAGCCGATCTGGTGCAGCGCGGAGATACCGTCCACGCCGGTTTCCCGGCCCTTGCGGATCGCGATGACGCCGAACCGCTGAGGTTCCGGCCCATCCAGCAGGTCACGGACGAGCTGCCGGTACCGCTCCTCGAAGATGTTCAGCGGGAGCACCAGTCCCGGGTAAAGGACGGTACCGAGCGGGAACAGGGGCAGGGTCTCGCTCATGGTTGGAGACTATGCGGCCCGTCACCCGCGGGCCAGTCCGGGAGCAGCCGGGTAGGCGGCCGGAGCATGTGAAGACCGCTGGCGCCGGCGGCCCGGCCGGCCGGGCCATGCGGTCACCGGGCGCTCACCACGGTGAGCAGAGCGAGCAGGATCGTGGCGCTGGCGGTCAGGCCGTGCACGACCGGCACGATGATCCGCAGGTCGGCCGCGGGCCGGCGCGGCGGCCCAGGGGTATCGCCCCGGGGCCGGCGGCCTGGGCGCCGGCCCGCGGCGGCCCCCGGGCACCCGGGCCGTCCATACGGTCAGCGTGGCCATGCCGAGTCCGATCGCGGCCAGCAGCCCGCCTACAGCCAGCCAGGCCAGGCCGGACCACCCCGTGGCCAGGTAGGCAGCCCAGGCCAGCAGCCCGGCGCCGGCCACGCCGAAATGCCCGAGTGTGACTGCGGGACCGAGCCGGTTGCGGCCGTCCCGCGCGCGCAGGCCGCCATGCCTGATCCAGCCGGCCAGCATGAACGCCCCGCTGCCCACGGTCAGCAGCCACGCCGCCAGCACGGCCAGGCCTGGCGCCCAGCGGCCCGCCGGGGCGGCGGGCGCCGCCGGGGGCCCGGAATGCGGGCGCGTGGTGGCCGGGTGCCGCGGCAGGGACGCAATCAGCCGGGACAGCCGGGATTCCGTCGCCGCCGCACGCCGCCGCCAGGCCGTCTTGTGCTGGCCTGCCCCCGCCACCTCGTAGATGGCCCGGCCCAATGCGAAGTTCAGCCCGGCCCGGCCCAGGCTCCGGCATGCGGCGGGGATCCTGGTCAGCGTGACGTGATCCTCGATGGCCTGCGCGGCTGCAGCAGTGCACGCCGGGACCGACCCGCGCGGGGCCGCGGGGCCGCCGGCCCCGCAGGCGGCGGCCAGCACGCCGGTAGCCAGCAGCACGGCGGCTCGCCTCACGGGCCTCAGCGTACCCCTTATCGTCCTTCGGCCCATGAGTCGCTAAATCGGTTTAGCGCATGCTTCCGCCGGCCCGTCCGCGTGTGCGACGATGAGCCGGATGAGGTTCCCGCCGCGCGATTCCGAGGACAAGGCGGTCCCCCGTGACCACAGCTATTGATCTGTCCGCGCCGGAGTTCTGGGGCCTTCCGCTCGCCGAGCGGCGCGATGCGTTCGCCGGGCTGCGCAGCCTGCCCCAGCCACCGTTCTTCGCCGACCCCGACGTGCCGTTCGCCCCGTCCGGCCAGGGCTATTACGCGCTGGTCCGGCACGCGGACGTGGTCGAGGCAAGCCGGAATCCCGACGTGTTCTGCTCCGGGAAGGGCGCGACGAGCATCGTTGACTTGCCGGTCGAGTTCAACGAGTACTTCGGCTCCATGATCAACATGGACGATCCCCGGCACGCCCGGCTGCGCCGGATCGTGTCCCGGGCCTTCACCCCCCGGATGATCCGCAAGTTCGAGGACGACGTGCAGCAGGCCGCCGTGCGCATCGTGGACGACCTGCTGGAGGCCGGGCCGTGTGACTTCGTGGAGCGGGTCGCGGCGCGCCTGCCGCTCACCATCATCTGCCAGATGATGGGCATCCCGGACAGCAGCTACGCCATGGTGCTGCACGACACGAACGTGATCCTGTCCGGCAACGACCCCGACATCATCAGCGAGAACGCGGACGAGGCGGTGAGCCAGATCCTGACCGCGGGCGCGGAACTCGCCGCCCTGGTTACCGAGCTGTGCGCCGCCCGGCTGCAGGAGCCGAAGGACGACCTGATCACGGCGCTGGCCGCCGCGAACATCGATGGCGAGCAGCTGACGAGCGCCGAGCTCGCCTCGTTCTTCATCCTGCTGGTGGTGGCCGGCAACGAGACCACCCGCAACGCGATATCGCACGCGCTCATCCTGCTCACCGAGCATCCGGAGCAGCGCGCGCTGCTCACGGGGGACCTCGAGGGCCAGGCTGGCCGGCGCGGTGGAAGAGATCGTCCGGCAGGCGTCACCGGTGATGTTCATGCGGCGGACCCTGACCCGGGACTACGCGATGAACGGGCACGACTACCGTGAGGGCGACAAGGTGGCCCTGTTCTACTGGTCGGCTAACTATGACGAGAGCGTCTTCGCCGACCCGGACCAGTTCGACATCTCCCGCTCCCCCAACCCGCACGTCGGCTTCGGGGCCGCCGGGCCGCATTTCTGCCTGGGCGCCCACCTGGCCCGGCGGGAGATCAGCGTCGCGCTCCGCGAGTTGCTGGGCCGGATCCCGGACATCCGCGCGGCTGGGCCACCCGACCGGCTGCTGTCCAGCTTCATCAACGGGATCAAGCATCTGGACTGCGAGTTCAGCCGCTGACGTAACCGGGCAGACTCCCGCGCACCCTGGCAGCGCGCACCTCACACCCGCGAGTCGGCCTCAATCTGGTAACGAACTGTGATTGCAGGAACGCAGAGTGTATAACTAGAACTCCCCTGGCTTACGGGGGGACCGCGCGTCAACGGTGGGGGTCGCCTCCGCGCCGTGCCGGCCAGCCGATCCGCCCAGTCGGGCGGCGGTGGCGGGCCCGGAACGGGAGGCGGAGAGGCGCGAAAGCCGAGGGGGACCTTCGTCCACTGGGCGGCGCTTCCCCGGGGGCGTGGCGCCGCCCAGGACGAAGGTGCCGGGAACGGATGACGGCCCGCGGGCCACGGGATCAGGACGCAGGCAGTCACCGGGCCACGGCGGCCCGGGCCCGAGCAGAGGGCGGCCGGGGCCCCAGACGGCCGGGGCCCGAGACGGTCAGAGCCGGAGCGCGGTCAGGGCAGCGCGCTGATCTGCCGGGCCAGGGCGAAGTCCGCGCCGGTCAGGCCGCCCGCCGAGTGCGAGGACAAGGTCAGCGTCACCTTGTTCCACTGGATCAGCACATCGGGATGGTGGTTGGCCTGCTCGGCCAGGTAGGCCACTGCCCCGACGTAAAGCAGGGCGGCCCGGAAGTCAGCCAGGGTGGCCACGCGGGTGATGCTGTCGCCCGCCCGGGTCCAGTCCGGCAGGCTGGCGAGTTCGGTGCCTATGTCGTCGTCAGAGAGCAGTCCCATGTTCCGCGAGCCTAGCCGGGCCGGCTGGACATGGCACGGCCGCAAGGCCGGCCGCGCCGCTGGATGCGGTACGGCCGAAAGCGGATCGTGTGGTCAGGGCAGCCACCAGACGCGTGACGCGGCCGTGATGCACGAGCCCACATTGACCGGGGTTCCCGGGGTGAGCGTGCTGCCCGGATCGCGCAGGCACCGGCTGCCCAGGGCATTGCGCAGCAGGCCGTTGCCCAGGGCCGTCCACTGCTGGTAGGTGGTCCGGTTGCAGCGGCGGAGATGGACCGCCGCCGTCTTACCCGCGGACGCGACCGCGAGGCAGTATTTGCCGTCACGGATCGACCGGCCGGCTATGCGCCACTGCTGCTTGCCCGCGCCGCTGCCGCAGGTGCTGGTGACCGCCGCGGCGTTCTGCGCATACCCCACGCGGGACAGGCAGACGCCGGCCACCCCGCTGGGCACCGTGCCGCCGCGCAGCGCCTTGACCGCGGCCTGGGCGGCGGCCAGGTAGTTGTTGTACACCCCGCTGGTGTACGTGGCCCAGGGCGAGAAGCTCGCGCCCCGCTGGCTGATGGTGTACGCGCCGTCCGCATTGCACCTGGCCGCGAACGCGCACGCATCGTTAATCGTGGTCCAGGCCTGGTTGTCGATCTGCCAGAGCCCCCGGTCATACATCCCCGAGCAGCTCACGGGAGGGTAGTAGCCGTCCTGGCCGGTCGGGTTGCAGTAGTACACGGTGGGCCGTCCGCCGGATTCGGCGACGCAGATGGCGCTGGCCGTGACCAGATCGTCGCTGGTGGCGTTGTTCGTCCACCCCGCGTAGGTGGCATATCCGGCACAGGCCTGGGCGGCTGACGCCGCCTGGCGGGCGCTGAGGATCCGGTTGAACGCCCCGCGCGGGGCCACCGACGCGGGGCGCATCACCGGCCCCGGCTCTGGCACGCTGCCGGACGCCCCCCGGGTGGGCCCGGCGGTGACCCGGGCCGCATGCTGTGACGCTGAGTGACCAGCGGGATGAGTGATGGACGCCGCAGCCACGATGCTGGCGGGCAGGGCAATGGCCGCTGCGGCGGCAAGAATGTACCGGCCTGCCGCCTTGGCGCTGAGCGCCATGATCGAACCCCCTCGACTCCGGACGGGACACAGGTCCCGCCAACACGGACCCGACCTGCTAAGGAAGGACCCTGAGGGGCTCGCTGGCCGGCTACTGAGCCGGCGCCATGATGCTACTAAAAATGCATACCCGGCCCAAAGCGGAGCGGAAACGTACTGACGAGACATGAGAGCCGGTATCGGATTCTCATCACCATAAGTGACGGACTTGCCCGCAACCGGGCAGGTTTACGCCGCGGCCAGCCCGGGATGAACGCCGAGCACTAACTCGCTGTTCAGCAGCACCGGGCGGCCGGGGAAGTTATCCGCCGAGGTGACGCTGCCCTGGACCAGGCACGGGGCAGGCGTCCCGGGCATCGGCGCGACCGGCGCCGGGGTCAGCCGGTATGCTGACCGGGCCCGCTTCACCCGGGTAAGCGGCGCAGCCGTGCGGCCCGCCGGCCGCGTCCCGCCCGGAGCCCGGCCTCCCGCACCGGCCACCGCCCGGCAGCCCCTGGAGAGCCTCCGATGACCACGCCTGACGCTGCGAAGCCGCGGTCAACACCGCTGCACGCCGTGCATGAGCAGCTGGGTGCCTCGATGACCGAGTTCGCGGGGTGGCTCATGCCGCTGCGGTACCGGAGCGAGACCGCGGAACACCAGGCCGTCCGGGGCAGTGCGGGCCTGTTCGACCTGTCGCACATGGGCGAGATCGCCGTCGCCGGTCCCGGGGCCGGGGCGGCCCTCGACTACGCGCTGGTCGGCCAGCCGTCGTCGATGGCGCCCGGCCGCGCCCGCTACACGATGATCTGCGCGGCGGATGGCGGCGTGCTCGACGACCTGATCGTCTACCGGCTCGACGACGAGGAGTTCCTGGTCGTCGCCAACGCCGCCAACACCGCGGTGGTCGAGAGCGCGCTGCGCGAGCGGGCGGACGGTCACGACGCGCGGATCACCGACCAGACCGACGACTACGCGCTGATCGCCCTCCAGGGCCCGGCGGCGGCCGGCATCCTCGGGCCGCTCACCGACGTCGCGCTGGACGGGGTGAAGTACTACACCGGCCACCGGGGCACTGTGGCCGGCCGGGAGATCCTGCTGGCCCGGACCGGGTACACAGGGGAAGACGGGTTCGAGCTGTTCAGCCAGCCCGGGGACGCGGAGCACATCTGGCTGGCGCTGTCCGCGGCCGGCGCCCCGGCGGGCCTGGTACCCGCGGGCCTGGCCGCCCGCGACTCGCTCCGGCTGGAGGCCGGGATGCCGCTGTACGGCAACGAGCTTGGCCCGGACACGACACCATTCGATGCCGGTCTCGGCCGGGTGGTCAAGCTGGACAAGCCCGGCGACTTCGTCGGCCGGGAGGCCCTCGCCGCCGCGGCGCAGGCGCCCCCGCGCCGGGTCCTGGTCGGCCTGCGCAGCGGTACCCGCCGCGTCCCCCGGCACGGGTATCCCGTCCTGTGGGACGGGCAGCCGCTCGGCACGGTCACCAGCGGCGCCCCCTCCCCCACGCTGGGCGTGCCCATCGCCATGGCCTACGTCGAGCCCGAGGTGGCCGCCGAGACCGCGACGGCCACCGAGGGCCAGGCGCCGGAGGACCGGCTCGCGGTCGATATCAGGGGCCGGGCCGAGCCGGCCCGCATGACGCCGCTGCCCTTCTACCATCGGATCCACGACCGCCCACGATGACTTCCCCCCGGGCGGCCTGCCCGGCGGGGCAGCAGATCCAGGAGAGCGACCAGATGACTGTTCCGGAAAACCTGAGCTACACGGCGGAGCACGAGTGGGTGGCCATCGACGGCGGCGTCGCGTCGGTCGGCATCACCGACTATGCCCAGCAGGCTCTCGGCGACGTCGTGTTCGTGTCCGTGCCCGCGGCGGGAACGGCCGTGACCGCCGGTGAGCCGTTCGGCGAGGTGGAGTCCACGAAGTCGGTCTCCGACCTGTACTCGCCGGTGGACGGCGAGGTGATCGAGGCTAATCCGGAGATCGACGACGACCCGGGACTGGTCAACACCGACCCGTACGGGTCCGGCTGGCTGCTGCGGATCCGGGTGGCCGACGACGCGGAGCCGGCCGGGCTGCTGACCCCGGAGGAGTACACCGCGCTGACCAAAGAGGCTGAATGAGCCCAGCCGGAGGGCCCGGCCCGGCGGACCTGGCCCGGTACAACGCGGCCACGGCCGGCCTGGAGCCGCCGTTCGCGGTGATCGACCTGCCGGCGGTGCGGGCCAACGCCGCCGGCATGACCCGGCGGGCGGCGGGCAAGCCGATCCGGGTGGCCAGCAAGTCGGTGCGGTGCCGCGCGCTGCTCGAGCAGGTCCTGGGCACGAGCGGGTTCCGCGGGATCCTGGCGTTCACCCTTCCGGAGGCGCTGTGGCTGGCCGGCCAGGGCGTCAGCGACGACATCGTCGTCGCCTACCCCAGCACCGACCAGGCGGCGCTCACCCGGCTGGCGAGTTATCCGGCGGCCGCCGCCGCGATTACCGTGATGGTCGACTCGCCCGACCACCTCGACATCATCGAGAAGGCCGCCGCGGCCGTGGCCGATCCCGCTCCGGTCCAGGTCTGCCTGGACATCGACACTGCCTTCCTCGGTCTCGGCGGCCTGATCCGTGCCGGGGCACGCCGCTCCCCGGTGCGCACCCCGGCCGAGGCGGCCGCGCTGGCCCGGGACATCGCGGCCCGGCCCGGGATCAGGCTGGCCGGGCTGATGGCCTACGAGGCACAGATCGCCGGGGTCGGGGACAGGCCACCGGGGCGGCCCCTCTACGCGCTGGCCGTCCGGCAGATGCAGCGCCGGTCCGCGGCGGAACTGGCCCGGCGGCGCGCGGCCATCGTGGCGGCGGTGCGCGAGGTGACCCCGCTCCGCTTCGTCAACGGGGGCGGCACCGGCTCCATCGAGCGGACCTCGGCCGAGGACGCGGTCACCGAGATCGGCGCCGGCTCAGGTCTGTACCAGCCCCGCCTGTTCGACAGCTACCGGGCGTTCTCCGGACGGCCGGCGGCACTGTTCGCGCTGTCGGTGGTCCGGCGGCCGGCCCCGGGCGTGGTCACGGTGGCGGGCGGCGGATACGTCGCGTCGGGGCCCGCCCAGGGCAGCCGCCTCCCCCGGCCCTGCCTCCCGGCCGGGCTCCGGCTGGACAAGCAGGAGGGGGCCGGTGAGGTGCAGACGCCGCTGCTCGGGAAGGCCGCGGACGGGCTGCGGGTCGGCGACCGGGTCTGGTTCCGCCACGCCAAGGCCGGTGAGCTGTGCGAACGGTTCGGCGAGCTGCACTTGATCGACGGCGACACGGTCACCGCCACCGTTCCCACCTACCGGGGCGAAGGACAGTCCTTCGGCTGAGCCGGTTCCGGAGCCGGGGTCAGCGGTAGCGGCGGCGGATCAGGTAGGCGGCCACGCCGAGTACAGCCACGGCAGCCAGGGCGCCGCCGGCCAGCCGCGCTTCGGGACGCTGGAGCTGCTCCCGGGCCCGGTCCAGGGCACGGTGGGCCACGTTGGCCGGGCTGACCCGGTCGGCCAGCAGGTCGATGGTGCGCGCGAGGCTATCGCGGGTGCGCCCGATCTCCCTGACCAGCGCATCCGGGTCGCTGGCCGCGACCGTGCCGTTCACCTCGGCCATTGCGCGCATCCTTTCTAGGGCGGATCTTTGCCGGTAAGTGTGGCAGGCGGGACAGTGATGTGCACGGCCGGCCCGGGTTACCCATGGGAAAAGCGAGGTACGGGGGACGGGAATCAGGTCTGGGCGAGGCCGGGACGGCCACGTAGGGTCGAGCGTGTCGGCGGAAGGACCCCCATGTCAGCCACGAACGAGGCCCCGGCGCCCAGAGCCGCTGCGCCCAGGGCCGCTGCACCCTCACCAGCAGGCTCTGGTGCGGCGACGGTCAACGACCTTGAGCTGCCGGTGTTCGACTACACCGAGCCGGGGCTGGCCGGCGAGGTGTACCACCGGCGGCTGGCCGAGGTCCGCCAGCAGGGCTGGCTGGCCCGCTCCCCGCTCACCTACGTGGTGCTGGACCGGGAGTCAGGCGAGTTCTTCCTGCGGGCCCGGCAGACCGCCTTCCCGGGCCGGGAGATCGCCGAGATCTTCGGCGTGACCGGGGGGCGGCTGCGGGAACAGATCGACGCCAACATCCTGAACGCCACCGGGGAGCGGCACCGGCGGCTGCGGGCCCTGATCGGGCCCGCGTTCACCCCCCGTGCGGCGGACCGGTGGCGGCCCGCGATGCGCGGGTTCCTGGACGGGCTGTGGTGGGACCTCGGGGACGGAGGGCCGCCCGGCGGACCCGCCGGGTGCGAGTTCGTGGCCGCGTTCGCCAAGCCCTACCCCTCCCTCACCATCGCCGCCGTGCTCGGCGCCCCGCCGCAGGACGCCCCCCGGCTGCACGAATGGTCCGGCTGGGTCCAGAAGCAGTTCGACATCCGCGCCCTGGCCAGCGAGCCCGCCCGGATCGAGCGCGCGGTGCGGGAACTGTACGAGTACGTCGAGAGGCTCCTGGAACGGCGCCGCCGTGAGCCCTCCGACGACATGATCAGCACGCTGCTCGCGGCCGAGGACGAGGGCGGGAGGCTGACCCACGACGAGTGCGTCAACCTGGTCCTCAACGTCGTCGCGGGCGGGATCGACACGACCCAGGCCCAGCTGTCCCACGCGCTGCGGCTGTTCGCCGCCCACCCTGGGCAGTGGGCGGCACTGGCCCGGGATCCGGGCCTGGCGCCCGCGGCGGTCGAGGAGGTGCTCAGGTTCGAGCCGATCACCCCGTTTACCGCCCGGATCTGCACGGACGCGATCGAGCACCGCGGCGTGCTGTTCCCTGCGGGCACGATCGTCGCGATCTGCGCCGAGCGGGCCAACCGGGACGCCGGGGCGGGCGATGAGTTCGACATCACCAGGGACTCAGGCGGGCGGCTGCTGACGTTTGGCGCGGGCCCGCACTTCTGCCTGGGCTCGAACCTGGCCCGGGCCGAACTGGAAGAGGCACTTACCTTCCTCGCCCCCCGGATGACCGGGCTGCGCCCCGCGGGCGAGCCCCGGCTCGGCGGCGTGGAAGGCATCTACGGGATCGATTCCCTGCCCCTGGCCTGGACCCCCCGGTAACCAGCCCCGACTGGCACCAGGTACGCCCAGATAAATCCAGGTGCGCAGCCCTCCGCGCCCCCGTTACCGTGGGGCTCCTGCGCCCGGTGAGCGGGAGGCACTACGTGGAGCAGCTGGCCAAGAAGCTGATGAACTGGGCATCGATCCTCGAGGACGGCGCCCGGGACCAGGCGCTGCGCACGGCCAGCATGCCGTTCATCCATCCCTGGGTCGCGCTGATGCCCGATGCACACCAGGGAAAGGGCGCGACCGTCGGTTCAGTCATTCCGACACTGGATGCCATAATTCCGGCCGCGGTGGGGGTGGACATCGGCTGCGGGATGATCGCGGTGCGCAGCCAGTTCACGGCGGACGACGTCCGGGCGCGTGGTGACCTGGCCACCCTGCGGGAGTCGATCGAGGACCTGATACCGCTGTCGGCCGGCCAGTACAACTCGGCCGTCCGCGACGCCAGCACCGAGCGCCGCATCGCAGACCTCGAGGAGCGCGTGGGCGCCGACAGCGCGGAGGCGACCTCCCCGAACTGGCGGCTCCAGCTGGGCAGCCTGGGCAGCGGCAACCACTTCCTCGAAGTCAGCCTGGACGAGGAGGATCGCGTCTGGCTGTTCCTGCACTCCGGGTCGCGCGGGGTCGGCAACCGGCTGGCGGTCAAGCACATCAAGATTGCCCAGGACCTGGCCCGGCGCTGGTGGATCCCGCTGCCCGACCCTGACCTGGCCTACCTGGTCGAGGGGACCGGGGAGTTCTCGGCGTACCTGCGCGACCTGCACTGGGCGCAGCACTTCGCGCTGCTGAATCGGGAGGAGATGATGGACCGCGCGGTCAGCTGCCTCGGCACGTGGATGGGCGAGCCCGTCACCGTCGCCGAGACCGTCACCTGTCATCACAATTACACCGCGCGGGAGAAGCACTGTGGCAAGGAGGTCTGGCTGTCCCGGAAGGGCGCGATCGACGCGTCGGCGGGCACGCCGGGGCTCATCCCCGGCTCCATGGGCACCCGTTCCTACGTGGTGACCGGGAAGGGCAGCCGGGTCGCGCTGAACTCTTCCCCGCACGGCGCGGGCCGCGAGTACAGCCGCACCGCGGCCCGGAAGAGGTTCAGCCGGGCCGAGCTCGACACGGCCATGGAAGGCATCGAGTGGCACCGTACCAGCGCGTTCCTCGACGAGATCCCCGCCGCGTACAAAGACATCGACGTGGTGATGGAGGACGCGAAGGACCTGGTCGAGATCCGGCACACGCTGCGCCAGATTGTGAACGTCAAGGGCGACTGAGCCACTTCAGCAGTGGGCGGGCGGGGGACGACCCGCCCGCCCCTACACTCCCGGCCATGGACCTCAAGGACGCCACGCTCATGATCCTGGCCGAGTCCGCTGCTCACCCTGAGGTGGCGATGCTGGCCCAGTCCGCCTCCGGCCTGAGTTCTCGGCTGCCTCGGCAGTGAACGCGGGTCCCGCGGCCCGGCCGGAAGGGCCGGGCCGCGGGATCCGCGGATCCAGTGGGTGAGGTCAGCTGGCGGCGGCCAGGTGCTGCGCGGCGGCGATGACCGCCCGGCAGGCGATCACCTGGCCGAAGGCACCGTGGACCGGCGCGTTGCCGAATGCGGCCGCCTCCAGTTCACCCTTGATCTTCCCGGCCAGCGCATCCCTGACCCGCTCCAGCCCGGACAGCGCCTGGTCGGTGCGGGTGTAGGTCTGATCTCCCGGGCTGGTGCTCGCGATGGCGGCAGTGGCCGCCTGGAGCGTGGATGTGCCGAACTCGCCGACGCTCGAGTTGAGCTGCTTATAGCAGGCACCGAGCGCACTCACCCCCGGGGCGCCGAGCGCCCCGCTGGGCCGGGCCAGCAGCTGGGTGACCACCCGCCCGTCGTGCTCGTAGTCGTCCTTCAGCCCGGTCAGGTACATCAGGGTCGGCCGGACGTCGGTCAGGTCCATCCAGGTTCCGGTGGTTCCACTGCCCGGGACGGTGACCTGGCCGCTGTTGGGGCCAGCCGAGCTCGGGCCCGCGGCAGCGGCTGAGCCGTCCAGCCCGAGGTGGGCCACGCCGGGCCCGGCGATGCCGAGCCAGTTGGTGTCGATCTCGGCCGCGTAGTCACCATGGTTCCAGGCGAAACCGGTGTTCTGGGTGACGCACGACGGGCTGCAGGTGGCCGAGCCCGTGCTGAGGAAATAGTCGGGTTTAGCGAACATCGCGAACGTGGGTGTCCGGGCCGGGTCAGCGTTGACCATGTGCAGGATGCCCTCCTCCACCGGGTCGGCCAGGTAGTTGGTGATCTTCTCGTTGGTATTGCCGGAGTACGGGTTGTTCGCCGTGAGCCCGGCCACGTCGCGTTCCAGCCTCCGCACCGGGCCCGCTGCCGGGCCCTGGCCGGCCGGTCACGTAGAACTCCGGCGCCGAGTCATTTTCCAGGGTGAACGGGGTCGTGTCTGACTTCTGCGTGGCCAGCAGTCCGGTCAGGTTGCCGGCCAGCTCGCCGAACGAGCCGGCCGGGTAGGTACACGCGACAGCCGGGGTCACCGTGTTGCCGCTGACCGTGGCGCCGTTGCAGTCGGCCGGTGTGGGCTTGATCGCCCGGCCGACGTTCGCGCCGGCCTCGTGGTCGCCCTCATCGGGGGTGATGATGAACAGCGAGTTCCTGGCCGTGATGCCGTCCGCGGCCAGCCGCTTGAAGAACGTCGCGAACGCCTGGTTGTAGTACTGCGCCTGGGCGACGTAGCACGGGTCCCCGCTGCCCAGCGCGGCGGGCGCGCTGTTGCAGGCGGCAAGGCCGGGGATGTGCTCGTTGCCGTGGATATCGGCGATGTACCCGTTGGTCACCGGGAGCCCGGATTCCTGCATGTCGGCCACATAGGCGAGCGTCTGCGAGGCGTTGATCGGGCCGAACCCGGGGAACCCGGGGTGGTCGGTGAGGAAGGCGCCGTTGATCTGGTTCCCGTTCTCGTCGACCAGGTTCCCGGCGGCGTTGGTGACCTGATAGCCGTTGCGGGACACGTTGGCGGTTCCCGCGCCGAGTTGCGGTGCGACGTAGCGGTGGCCGAACAGGCCCTGATAGCCGGCGTAGCCACCCGGCTCGTCGGGCAGGCTGTCGGTGACCGCCGTCGGGCTCGGGCTGGTCTGCCCGAACTTTACGCCCCGGGCCGATGAGCAGAACGCGCTGCCCCGGGCGCAGTGCACGGCGATACCGGCATAGTCCGCGGTCTCCGCGTCCTTGAACGAGTCCGCATCGGCGGCCAGCTGCTGCGCCTCCGGTGAGTTCACGCCGAACACCTTCGGGATGTCGACCGCGTTGTTCTCCAGGACCTGGTTCACCGATCCCGCCTCGCCGACGTTGCAGCCGGCCCGGGTGAACGGCACCCAGGGTGCGGGGGTGGTGGTGTCCGGCTTCGGCGCGGGGTTCGTGGTGGCCGGCGGGCTGGCCGCGTAGACCAGGGACGGGTTGGTGTCGTGGCCCGGGTTCGGCGTCGCAGCGGTGTCGAAGATCGGATCGGTCCAGTAGGCGAACGAGCCAGCCGGATCGGTCGTGCCGTCGGTGTTGAACGTCCGGTAGGAATTGCTGACCGGCATGCCGGCGCGGTCACCGTACAGGCCGGTGAAGGTGGTCAGCAGGTCATCGGCGGTGTGCGCGATGAGCGGAGTGTGGTTGTTGGACGCGAACGTGCCGTTGGCCTCGAGGAAGTGCAGCAGGCTGGGCATCATCTGCAGGTCGGACGGCACGTTGGGGTTGTCGCGGAAGAAGTGGACGTTGTCAAAGGTGAGCTCGATAACGTGCTTCACCCCGTGGCCAAGCCCGCAGCTGGTGGCCCCCTGGTCGTGCTGGGTGACCCGCGCTAATGGCTTAGCTGTGCTGGCGAACCCGGGCGTGGCACCCGCCACGGCGAGCGCGCCCAGCAGTGAGGCGCATCCGGTGACAGCGGCGGCGCGCACGGCCAGCCTCCGTCGGCCATGGTGATTGGGCATCGGTCCTCCTCTTCCCGCCTGCCCGGCGTGATCGGCCGGGCAGTCCTGCCGGTGACCCTACCGACATGGGCCGAATTCCCGGCGACGGGAAAAAGAAACGGAAACCAACTCCCGGGCCGCATAAGATTCGATGCGTGACGGTCAGGGCGGTCATCTTCGACTGGGGCGGGACCCTCACCCCCTGGCACACCGTGGACCACGATGCGCTGTGGCGCGAGGTGTGCGGGCCGCATTTCCCGGCGACCCGCGCGGACGAGGCGGCGGCCGCCATCGTGGCCGCGGAACTGGCCTTGTGGCAGCTGGCGGCCGACTCGCAGCGCAGCGCCACGCTGACCGAGGTCTTCGGGCGAGCCGGGATCGCGCCGCCCGAGGCTCTACTCACCAGCTACTTCCAGGCGTGGGACGCGCACACGGTCACCGACCCCGACGTGGTTCCGCTGCTGAAAAAGCTGCGGGATCGCGGGATCAAGGTCGGTGTCCTGTCTAACACCATGTGGCCGCGCAGCGCGCATGAGCGGGTGTTCCGCCGGGACGGCGTGCTCGGCCTGATCGACGGCGCGGTGTACAGCAGCGAGATCCCGTGGACCAAGCCGCACCCGGAGGCGTTCCGGGCTGCGATGGCCGCGGTCGGGGTGGACGATCCGGCCGCGTGCGTGTTCGTGGGTGACCGGCCCTACGACGACGTGCACGGCGCGAAGCGGGCGGGCATGCGGGCCGTGCTCATCCCGCACAGCGCGGTGCCGCCGTTCGAGGAGGTCACCCCGGACGCGGTCATCAGCCGGCTGGCCGACCTGCCGGCCTGCCTCGACGCCTGGTCCGCCCCGGGCGCCTGAGCAGCGCACGAGCGAGCGCTGCCGGGCGCTCACCAGGCCGGGGTCCGGACGGCCCAGGACTCGTTACCCGGGAGCAACGAACACCTAGCCTGACGGCGGGGACTCGGGGTCGCTGATGTCGGCCACGGTGGCGTCCAGGGCCCGGGCCGCGTCGTCCGCGTTCAGCGCCACGGCCAGGCCGTGCTGGCCTGCCCCGAGGGTGACCTCCTGGCCGGTCATCCGCTGGTCGGCGATCACCGGCCAGGGGCGCAGCGAGCCGAACGGCGTGATCGTCCCGCGCTCGTAGCCGGTCACCTCCCGGGCCACCGCGGCGTCTGGCATGGACAGGCGGCTGACTCCCAGCAGGGCCCGCAGCTTCGGCCAGGAGATCGTCCGGTCCCCCGGCACCAGCACGAACAGGAAGTCATCAGCGCCGCGCCGCACGACCAGGGTCTTCACGACCGCGGCCGGCGTTACGCCGCGGGCCTGCGCCGCCTCAGCCAGGCTGCGCACCGGCCCGTGGCTGATCAGGCGGTAGGACAGGCCCGAAGCCGCGAGGGCATCTTCCGCCGGATTAGGCATGATCCAGTATCTCCTGCCGGCAGCGCTGGATGCCGCGCCGGCCGGACCGGCAGAATGACCGTTATGCCCGCTCCTCATGACTCCGCCGTGGACGATGCCGCCGTTCCTGGAACGCCCGCCGGAACCCCGGCTCCGGGAACCTCCGCCGCGGGGGCACCGGCCGCCGGGAGCACCACGGGCAGCGATGGCTCCCCCGGCTCAGCCCGTCCCGCCGATCCCGGCGCCGCCAGCCCCGGCAGGGCATCCCGTGCCGCGGGAACCCCGGGCGCCGCCGCGGAACTCGCCGCGCTGCGCGCCACCTGCACCCGCTTCCTGGCCTGGCATGGGGCGGGCCGGGCCGCGGACCTGCTCGCCACCATCCCCCCGGATACGGTGACCGACCACTACGGGGACGGCGGCGCGGTGACCGAGGTGGAAAGCGAGATCATGCTGGTGCTCGGCAAGCCCGCCGCCGTCTTCGTGCCCAGCGGGACCATGGCCCAGCAGGCGGTGCTTCGGGTGCACGCCGACCGGCGGGACCGGCGGGTCGTCGTGTTCCACCCGGCCTGCCACATAGACACCCACGAAGGTCGTGGCTACGAGCGGCTTCACCAGCTGACCGGCCGCCCGGTGGGCGAGCGGGACCGGCTGCTCGGCCTGGCCGACCTGGAGCAGGTGGCCGAGCCGGTCGGTTCGTTGGTGATCGAACTGCCGCAGCGGGACCTGGGCGGCCAGCAGCCGGACTGGGCCGCGCTGGAGGCGCAGGCGAGCTGGGCCCGGGAGCGCGGCGCCGCGGTGCACCTGGACGGGGCGCGGCTGTGGGAGTCCGCCGCGGGCTACGGCAAGCCGCCGGCCGACATCGCCGCGCTGTTCGACACCGTGTACGTGTCGTTCTACAAGGGCCTCGGGGCGCTGCCGGGCTGCTGCGTGGCCGGCCCGGAGGACGTCGTCGCCGAGGTGCGCGAGTGGCGGCACCGGATGGGGGGCACGCTGTTCGGCCTGTGGCCGAACGCGGCGTCGGCCCTGTCCTGCCTGGCCCGGCGGCTCCCGATGATGCCTCGCTACCTGAGCCACACCCGGGCCATCGCGGACGCCCTGCGGGACCTCCCCGGGGTCACGATCGTCCCGGACCCGCCGCAGACCCCCATGCTGCACCTGCTGCTGCGCACCACGGCGGAGGACTTCACCGCGGCCGCCCGGCGGCTGGTCACCGAACAGGGGCTGTGGACCTGGCCGGGCGCGATGAGCACCCCGGACCCGGATACCCAGCGCGTCGAACTGGCCGTCGGCGACGCCACGCTGGCACTGCGGCCGGGCCAGGTGCGCGAGATCATCCGCGCCCTTGTGCCCGGACAGCCGGGCTAGCCGGCGGCCGGCAAGCTCAGCCGGCGGCCGCAGGCTAGCCGCGCCAGAAGTCGAATGAGTCCCGCCCGGGCCGGAATCCGGCGGCCTCCGCCAGGCTGGCCGCCTCCCGGAACCGCTCGCCGACGTATCCGGGCAGGTGCGCGTCGCTGCCGAAGGACAGCGCCGTGCCGCCTTCCTCCTGCCACCAGCGCAGCAGGCGGACCGACACGAGCGGGCTGGCCGTGTTCAGCTCCAGGACCCGCCCCGAGGAGGCCAGGGCCCGCAGCACCGCGCGGTACTCCTCCTCGAAGTCGGCCTCCTCGTAGCGGCCCGCCGCCCTGGGCCAGTAGCGCCGCGGGTAATCCAGATGCGCGAGCACCTCGAACAGGTCGCTGCCCTCGATCATCGCGACCACCTCGGCGAAGTACCGGCGCATCAGGGCGTCGGCGGGCTCGCGGCGCAGCAGCGCCCGCGCGTAGACCAGCCGTCCCCCGCTCGGCAGCGTGTGCACCGAGCCGAGCACCCGGTCAAAACGGCCGGACGACAGCACCGCGGCGGCGCTGCCCGCGAACAGGTGCGGCTCCCCTGCTTCCGCCCCAGACAAGATCCGCAACGAGGGGTACCGCTGCCGGCACTCGTCCAGGCAGGAGAGGTAGCCGCTGATGTCCAGCGGCCGGGGTCCCCACTGATGGTTAGGCGTGATGCCGGTGCCCGCGATCGGGTCGTCCGGTCCCCAGTCGGTGAAGTCAAGGTGCTCGGTGAAGGCCACCGCGGGCAGGCCAAGCTCGACGGCGCGGGCGCAGGCGGCGGCCATCGACGCCCGCGGGCCGGTGTCATGCGACCACTGCGAATGGACATGGTTATCGGCTGGCACGCCCATGGCGGCTGGCCCGTGATTGCCGGCTGGTTGAGTCCCGTAGCCAGCCCGGCCACTATCGGTGGGGCCGATGGGATTTGAACCCATACTCGCAGGATCCTAAGTCCTGTGCCTCTGCCGTTGGGCTACGGCCCCGCTGCTGGTCACGACGGTGTTCCGGATCGCGGCGTCCCGGTCAGGCGGCGAGGTCCTGGCGCAGCCGGCCGACGTGCCCGGTCGCCTTGACGTTGTAGTAGGCCCGCTCGATCCGCCCGTCCGCGCCGACCACGAACGTGGAGCGGATCACGCCGACGGTCTTCCTGCCGTACAACGTCTTCTCCCCGTACGCGCCGTAGGCCTGGAGGACCTCACGGCCGGGGTCGGCGAGCAGGCTGAAGTTGAGGGACTCCTGGTCGCGGAACTTAGCCAGCTTCGCCGGGGTGTCCGGGGAGATGCCCAGCACGGTCAGTCCCGCGTCGGCCAGCACGCCCAGGTTGTCGCGGAAGTCGCAGGCTTCCTTGGTGCAGCCGGGGGTCATCGCAGCCGGGTAGAAGTACACGATCACCCGCTGCCCGCGCAGTGCGGACAGCTGCACCGTCTTGCCATCCGCGTCGGGCAGTGAGAAGTCCGGCGCCTCATCTCCTGGCGCCAGTTTCTGGTCGGTCACGTGCGCTCCCTCCGGAAAGACGACTCCACGTTACCGGGCGGACCGGGCCGCGGGTGACCTTATTACGACCGGCTTACGCAGTCTGCGCAGGCCAGATCGACGCTACGTAACCGCCGTATAGTCCACGACGGGTGGCGGGGGATTGCGCGAAATTGCATGACAACTAGGGCAATCGCCAACCCAAGGAGGACCAAGCGTGTTCTCGCAGTTGAAGGCCCGCCGGTCGGGCGCTCCCCAGCAGGGGACAACCCCGGACCGGCTCGCCCGGCCAGCGCGCTTCGGCGTCCCGGCCCGGGCCGTCCGACCACTCGGCTTCGCGGCCGTCGCCGCAGTAGCCGCCCTCACGGTCGCCGGGTGCAAGCCAGGCGCTTACACCAGTAACGCCTCGAGCGGCTCGCAGAACGGGATGCCGTCGTCCTCGGCGCTGTCGCTGGCGGCTCAGCAGACCCAGCAGATCAGGTCGTTCAGCGCGGCCGTGGAGATCCAGGCCACTGGCGCGCTGAACGCGACCCTGACCGGCACCCTGCACGAGGTGACCATGCCCACCCCGGTCACATCGCTGCACGCCAACGCGGGTGCGCTCGGGAACATCCGGGTGATCCTGTCCAATGGCATGGCCTACATGAAGAGCCCCTTCATGATGAACACCTTCGGCAAGCCGTGGGTGATGGGCTCGATGTCCAGCATGAGCAAGTCCTCGGGGCTGAACCTCGGCCCGCTGCTCGGCCTGCTCTCGACCAGCAGCCCGCTGGTGCAGGTCCCGCTGTTCAGCCAGGGCTCGAACATCCGCATGATGGGCCACTCGATGATGGACGGCTCGCGGATGTCCGAGTGGGGCGGCCACTACATGCTCTCCCACGTACTGGGCAGCCTGAACTCCAGCCTGCAGCCGGGCATGCGGTCCGTGATGAACAGCGGCATCAGGATGACCCGGTTCCGGGCCTGGATGAACCCCACGCACATGGTGCGCAAGCTGGTCCTCATCGAGGTCGGTAACAACACCCGGATCACCATCACGCTGGTGATCACGTCGGTCAACCAGCCGATGCACATCAGGATCCCGTCCACCACGCTGATCTTCATCCTGGGTGGCGCCACCCCGGCACCGACGCCGAGCATGACGGTCACCCCGACGGTCACGCCGACCGTGACCGCCACCCCGAGCATGGGGATGACGCCGACGCCGGTGCCGACCGCGACCAGCACCGCGGGGGTGCCCGGGACACCGGCCCCGGTCCCGACCGGGGCGGGTCCCACTCACTGGTGACCCGCGGGGGCTGACCGCCAGCGGCAGGCCCGCCGGACCTGGAGATCACGGGCCAGGACCGGCGGGCCGTTCCGCGTTCCAGGAACCATCCCGGCCGCCGTAACCGGCGGGACCGGAACGAGGCCGGCCGACGTAGCGGGCGGGTCAGCTGCCCAGCAGGGCGGCGATGATCGGGGCCAGGGCGCGGAACGCCCGCCCGCGGTGACTGATCTTGTCCTTGTCCGCGGGGCTCATCTCGGCCGTGGTGAACCCCGCCCCCCCGGGGACGAAGATCGGGTCATAGCCGAACCCGTTCGTGCCCCGCGGCGCGGTGGTCAGCGTGCCTTCCAGCAGGCCCTCCGTGACGTGCTCCGCCCCGGAGGGCAGTACCAGCGCGGCGGCGCAGGCAAACTGCGCACCCCGGTGCTCCGCCGGAATGTCGGCCAGCTGGCCCAGGACCAGCTGCAGGTTGGCGTCGTCGTCGCCGTGCCGGCCAGACCAGCGCGCGGACAGCACGCCGGGCATGCCATTCAGCGCGTCGGCGCACAGGCCGGAATCGTCAGCCACCGCGGGCAGGCCGGTGAACGCGGCCACGGCGCGGGCCTTGATCAGCGCGTTCTCGGTGAAGGTAAGCCCGGTCTCGGCGATCTCGGGCAGGTCCGGAAACTCGCTCAGGTCGCCCACGTCCACCGGGACCCGCCCGGCTTCCAGGATCCGGCGCACCTCAATGAGCTTGTCCGGGTTCCGGGTCGCCACGATGAGCTTGTTGCCCACGGAAATCACCGTCCCGGGAGGTCACGGGCGAGAGCGTCCCGCTGCATCCGGGTCAGCTGGGCGCAGCCCGCGACTCCCAGATCGAGGAGCTCGTTGAGGAGGTCACGGCTGAACGGCTCCTGCTCCGCGGTGCCCTGGATCTCCACGAAGTCGCCGTCGCCGGTGCACACCACGTTCATGTCGGTCTGCGCGGCGGAGTCCTCCTGGTAGTTCAGGTCGAGGCGGGGCTGGCCCTCCACGATGCCGACGCTGACCGCGGCCACCGACCCGACGAGCGGGTCGCCCTTGAGCCGCTTACGGCCGCGGAGCCAGGCCACGGCGTCGGCCAGCGCGATGTATCCCCCGGTGATCGCGGCGGTCCGGGTGCCGCCGTCGGCCTGGAGCACGTCACAGTCGATGACGATAGTGTTCTCGCCCAGAGCCTTGGTGTCCACGCAGGCCCGCAGGGACCGGCCGATCAGCCGGGAGATCTCGTGGGTGCGGCCGCCGATCCGGCCCTTCACCGATTCCCGGTCGCCGCGGGTGTTGGTGGCCCGGGGCAGCATCGCGTACTCGGCGGTCACCCAGCCGAGGCCGCTGCCGCGCCGCCACCGGGGCACGTCCTCGGTGGCGCTCGCCGCGCAGAGCACCCGGGTCGCCCCGAACTCCACCAGCACCGAGCCTTCCGCGTGGTCCAGCCAGCCGCGGGTCATCCGTATCTCGCGCAGCGACGCGTTGCTGCGCCCATCGGGTCGGGACATGGGTGCCACCCTACCGACCAGGATGGTCCACCCGGGCGGCCTCGCCGGGGAGTGCGTGGCCGTCGCCCGGCACATATCACGCCGGACGTTCACCGCAATCGGACAAATCATCCGCCATAACGCACGTCCGCCGTGAAATGTCGGCCGGCGGGGTCAGCCTGGAGGGGTGGAAGACGGGTTGGAGGGCGTGCGGACCACTGCCGAACTGCTGTCCGCGGGGTTATCGGCGGGGCGGATCCGGCGGCTGGTCAGGGACGGGGCCTTGTGCTCGCTGCGGCCGGGAGTCTACGCGCCGGCGGCTACCGTTACTGAGCTGGTCCGGGACGCGCCGGACGAGAGGGCCAGGCAGGCCGGCGGGCAACTGCTCCGGCTGGCCGCGACCCTCACGGTCACTGGGTCGCGGTCGGCGGGAAGCCATCGTTCGGCGGCACTGGTGCACGGGCTCGGTCTGGTGGGCCGCGGCCCGGAATCAGTCGCCGAGATCACGAGGGCTCCCGGTGGCCGCGGCAGCCGCACCGGCGATCTCGGCGTCCTGGTGCACATCGCCGCCCTGCCCGCGTCTCACGTCATCAGCTACCGAGGCGTTCCGCTGACCTCGGTGCCCAGGACCGTCATCGACTTAGCCCGCACACTGCCGTTCGCCGAGGGGGTAGCCGTGGCCGACTCGGCCCTGCACTCCGGACTGACGTCGAAGGCGGCGCTCGCCGCGGTCATCGCGGACTGCGCACGCTGGCGGGGCCTGCGGCGGGCCCGCGACGTGACCGCCTTCAGCGACGCCCGCGCGGAGTCCGTGCTGGAGTCCCTCAGCCGGGCCGTGTTCCACCAGGCCGGCCTCCCGCCGCCTGACCTGCAGGTCTGGGTCGGCAATGACGACGAGGTCATCGGCCGGGCGGACTTCCTCTGGCGGCGGTACCGGACGATCGGCGAGGCCGACGGGGCGTTCAAGTATCAGACTCCGGCCCGGGCCCGTGCCCAACTGGAACGCGACGCGCGGCTGCGTGCCGCAGGCTACGAGGTCGTGCACTTCACCTGGCCCGAGATCACCCGGGTACCAGCCCAGGTCGTGGACGCGATCCGGCTGGCCTTCAGCCGGTCCGGCGCCGACTGACGAGCGTCGCCGGCGAGGCTCGGGTCCCCGGGCTAAGAGGCCGCGCGGTCGGGCGCGCCAGCCTCGATCCAGCGGTACACCTTGCCGATCCCCCCGGCGAGCGGCGTCCGTGCCTGCCAGTCCAGGTCCCTGGCCACCCGGTCCACGGCCAGCGAACTGCGCAGCAACTCCCCGGCCCGGGGATCCCCGGGCCGGGTGGCGATGGGATGCCCCGCCACCTCGCCGATGATGGCCACGATGTCCAGCACGCTGACCTCTACCCCGGTGCCGATGTTCCAGGTCCCGGGCCGTCCCGCGTCGGCGGCGGCGAGGAAGGCGCTGACCGCGTCCCCCACGTAGACGTAGTCGCGGGTCTGCGAGCCGTCCCCATAGAGAGGCGGATCGTTCCCGGCCAGGACATAGCCGCAGAAGATGGGGATCACCCCGGCGTCGCCCGCGGGATCCTGCCGCGGCCCGTACACGTTGGCCAGCCGCAGGATCGAGTGCCGGGTGCCGTGCAGCCGGTTGTACAGCCCGATGTAGTGCTCCGCGCAATACTTCGCGATGCCGACCGGGGACTCGGGCAGCGGCAGCACGTCCTCCCGGGACGGGATCGGCGCGTTGCGGCCGTAGAGGATCCCGCCGGAGGATCCGAACAGCACCCGGGCCCCGGCCGCGCGGGCCGCCTCCAGCACGTTGACCGTGCCGACCACGTTGACCTGGGCGTCCTGCGCCGGGGCGTCAACCGACGTCCGGACGTCAATATGGGCGGCCAGGTGGCAGATCAGGTCGGGCCGGGTCCCCCGGACGATCTCACCAAGCGAGACGGCATCGGTGATGCTGAGCTTGTGCAGCCAGGTGTGCTCGTCGAGGCGGCCGGCCCGGCCGCTGGACAGGTCATCGACGACGATCACCTCGTCGCCCCGGGCCAGGAACGCGTCGGCGAGATGGGATCCGATGAACCCGGCCCCGCCGGTGACGAGTACCCGCATGCTTGAGCATCCTAAGCGCTGAGCTCCGGGATCCGGCTCAGCCCAGGTCAGCCACCAGGCCAGACGTGGCCAGAGACAGCGGGCCGGGAAAGTGCGGGGCCGCCTCCTCCAGCGTGCGCTGCCGGTCGTTCCACGGCACCAGATGGGTCAGGACCAGCCGCCCGGCGCCGGCCTGGGCCGCGTGCTCGGCGGCCTGCCGGGCGGTCAGGTGCAAGCCCTCGGGCAGGTCCGGGCCGCCGGTGAAGGAGGCCTCGCACAGCATCAGGTCCGCCCCGCGGGCCAGGTCCACCAGCGCGGCCGACTCACCGGTGTCCGCCGAGTAGGCCAGCACCCGGCCGCCGGCCTCGACCCGGAAACCGAACGTCTCGACCGGGTGGTTCATGTGCGCCAGCGTGACGCGGAACGGCCCGATCTCCCGGCTGCCCGGCTCCAGGGTGCCGAAATCGAAGGCCTCCGTCATGCCCGGATCCTCCTCCAGGCCGTAGGCCTGGGCCATCCGCCGCGCGGTCCCGGACGGGCCGTACACCGGGATCCGCGGGCTGGGGGCGCCCGGCCCGTAGGTCCGGTCCACCCAGTAGCCGCACAGGTCAAGGCAGTGGTCGGCGTGCAGGTGACTCAGGCACACGGCGCCGACGCCGGACAGGCTGGTGTAGCGCTGCAGCGGGCCGAGGGCTCCGCTGCCCAGGTCGAGCAGCAGCCGGAACCCTTCGTGCTCGACGAGGTAGGACGAGGCGGGACTGTCCGGGCCGGGGAACGATCCGGAGCACCCGAGAACGGTGAGGCGCACGGGCACTCAGGGTACGCCCCGCTGCCGGGCACAACGCAGGCCGCCGGGCAGCGGGGCGTGGCCGCGCTCCCGGTGGCCGGGAGGCGTCAGGGCCGGCCCGGCCGGCCGACCAGGGCGATCTGGCGGCTCTGCGCGACCAGGCAGCCTGTGCTGTCCCAGACCTCGGCTTCCTCATCGAACCAGCCGCCGCTCACGTGCCGGCACCGGGCTGCGACCCGGAGCGCGCCGGGGGCGGGTACCGCGCGCATGTGCCAGGTCAGCTCGACCGTGGGCGACCAGCCCACCACCTCGATGCCGAACACCACGGGCGGCAGGGAGTCCACGGCCAGCGCGAGCAGGTAGGCGTCCGGCTCGCGGGGCTCGCGGAGCTGGAAGTACCCGCGCATTTCCGGCGTTCCGGACGGCTCGCCGCGGGTCCAGCCGACCGTGGCCGGGTCGAGCCGGATGTCAACCTGCTTCACGTAGCCGCTGAACGCCCGCGGCCCCTGTGCGTCCTGGATGTCCTGGCACTCCGCGATGGGCGGCAGCCGGGGCGGCTCGCCGGTCCAGGACAGCGCGCCGACGTCCGAGGGGTCGCCCAGGGTGCCGGTGGTGACCGTGGTCTCCACCATGGGCCTGCCTCCCTGGACCAGGGTGGCCCGGGCGGTGGCGGCGACCTTGCCCTGCTTGAGCCACTCCACCTCGACCTGCGCGGGCTCGGGACGGGGCGCCCGCAGGAAGTGCGCGCTGGTCGCGATGGGATACGGGTGCGGGGAGGAGTCCAGGACGGCCCGCAGCACCGAGGCCAGGAGCACCCCGCCGTTCACCGCGCCCGCGATGGCGAAGCGCTCGTCTGGGTGGATCTCGTAGTGCCCGTCGCCAGCCGGCCTGACCGCGATGGCCTCGTCGAAGGCGCCCACTTAAACGGGGACGCCGGGGCGGGGCCAGGCAGCCGGCGGGACGGTTTTCGTTGCGGAGAAAATCAGGCCCACAGCTGGCCTTCCAGCCGCGCTTCGGCCTCAGCCAGGGTGCCGGAGTAGGCGCCGGTGGACAGATACTTCCAGCCCCCGTCGGCGACCACGAACGCGATATCGGCCCGCTCGCCGGCCCCCTGGGCCTTGGCCGCCATGCCCAGGGCCGCGTGCAGCGCGCCGCCCGCCGAGATGCCGGCGAAGATGCCCTCCTGGTCGAGGAGTTCGCGGGTCCGGCGCAGTGCGTCCACCGACGACACCGAGAACCGGGTGGTCAGCACCGATTCGTCGTACAGCTCGGGGACGAAGCCCTCGTCGATGTTGCGCAGGCCGTAGACCAGCTCGCCGTAGCGGGGCTCGGCGGCCACGATCGAGATGCCCGGCACCCGCTCGCGCAGGAAGCGCCCGGTGCCCATCAGGGTCCCGGTCGTGCCCAGCCCGGCCACGAAGTGCGTGATGCCCGGCAGGTCTTCGAGGATCTCCGGGCCGGTGGTCTCGTAGTGGGCGCGCGTGTTGGCCTCGTTGCCGTACTGGTAGAGCATGACCCAGTCGGGGTGTTCCCCGGCCAGCCGCCGGGCCACCCGGACGGCCTCGTTGGATCCGCCCGCGGCCGGCGAGTAGATGACCTGCGCCCCGTACATCTCCAGGACCTGGCGCCGTTCCACCGAGGTGTTCTCCGGTATCACGCAGATCATCGTGTAGCCGCGCAGGTGCGCGACCATGGCCAGGGAGATCCCGGTGTTGCCGGAGGTGGGTTCCAGGATCGTGGTCCCCGGCGCGAGCAGGCCATCCTTCTCGGCCTGCTCGATCATGAAGAATGCGGCGCGGTCCTTGACCGAGCCGGTGGGGTTGCGGTCCTCCAGCTTGGCCCACAGCCGCACGTCGGGCGCGGGAGACAGCCTCGGCAGCCCCACCAGCGGGGTATGTCCGAGGCTGTCCAGCAACGAGTCGTAACGCATGCGCTCTCCCGGGTGGGTCAGCCCGCCCCGCCCGCCACGGCCGGCAGCACGGTCACCGTGTCGCCGTCCTTGACCGGCGTCTCGAGGCCGCCGAGGAAGCGCACGTCCTCATCGTTGAGGTACACGTTGACGAACCGGCGCAGCCCGGTCTCGTCCTGGAGCCGGTCGCGGAGCCCGCCGTACCGGGTGTCCAGATCGCCGATCAGCTCGGCGATGGTCGCGCCCGAGCCTTCTACCGCCTTCGCACCGCCGGTGTAGGTGCGCAGGATCGTCGGGATGCGGACTTCGATGGCCATGAACAACACTCCAGGGTGAGGCGGTCGGTCTCTGCGGGCGTCCGGGCCGGCGCGCGGTGACGGCCGTCACCGGGTGCCAACGGGATGCCCCCCGCGATCATTCCAGGCCGGGACTGGCCGGGCTATGGGACGGGTCACCCGGCGGGTCATCGGTAATCCGGACTTCTTCCTCGGTCACCATCCCGTCCACGATGCGGAACGAGCGGAACTCGACCGTGTCCGGGTCGCGGGTGGAGACCAGGATGTAGTGGGCCCCCGGCTCGTTCGCGTAGCTGATGTCGGTGCGCGAGGGGTAGGCCTCAGTCGCCGTGTGCGAGTGGTAGATGACGGCCGGCTCCTCGTCCCGGTCGTCCATCTCCCGCCACACGCGGAGCAGTTCCAGCGAGTCGAACTCGTAGAACGTGGGCGAGCGCTGGGCGTTCAGCATCGGGATGAAGCGCTCCGGACGGTCCTGGCCGGCCTGCCCGGCGATCACCCCGCAGGCCTCGTCCGGGTGATCCGCACGGGCGTGCGCCACGATCTTGTCCCGCAGCGCGGAGTGGAGCGTCAGCATGGATCCGAGCGTAGCGGCCGCGGCTACCAGAGGGCCCGGACGAGGGTCTCCTGCAGGAACGTGAGCCAGTCGTAGACCCACATGTACGCGGACCGGGGATCGGCCGGGTCGAGCTCCTGCACGCGGGCCTCGAAGTCCTCGGTGATCGACAGGCGGACCCCGAGGGCCAGCCGGACGTCGTTGAGGGCCCGCAGCCAGACCTGCCCTTCCTCCTCCGACAGCCGGACCCGGCCACCGTCCTCGGGCAGCGTGGCCAGCACGGTCCGGGCCGCGGCCGCCTTGCCGTTGCGGAGTTCCTGCTCGGTGAACCGGCGGAAGTCGCCCGCCGCCTCGGTGTCGCCGGTGTAAGCGTCGGGCAGCAGGCGGGCCAGCACCGGGTCGTCCGGTGGGCTGGCCGGGCCGGTCTGTCCGAGCAGGCGGGCCAGGTCATCCAGGGGGTCGGGCGGCCCGTCCGGCCCCGGCGCCTGATCGGGGCGGCCGGGGCCCGGGCGGCCCGCGCCGGGGCGGCCCGGACCGGAAGTGACCGGCCCGGGACCGGCCGGGCCCGCGCTGGGCCGGTCCGGGGCACGGCCGGTGAACGCGTCGTCGATGAGCCCCGCGTCGCCCGGCCCCGGCTCCCCCGGGCCCGGCTCGCCGCCGACCAGCTCCGCGATCTGGCTGACCAGGGAACGGATGATCCCGGCCTGGGACGGCACGAACGTGGCCGTGGCGCCTCCACCGCGCACCCCGCGGAAGCCGTTCAGGGCCTCACCCGTCTCGTCGGAGTCTCCTGCACCCCGTTTGCGCCGGAAGCTCACTTATCGTGACTCACGGTCGCCCACAGCCCGTACCCGTGCAGCACCGTCACGTCGCGCTCCATGGACTCCCGGGTCCCGGACGAGACCACGGCGCGCCCCTTCTGGTGCACATCGAGCATGAGCTTCTCCGCCTTGCGCTTGGAGTAGCCGAAGACCTGCTGGAACACGTAGGTCACATAGGACATGAGGTTGACCGGGTCGTTCCACACGATGGTGACCCACGGCGTATCGGGAACGACTTCCTCGAACGTCTCCGGGCGCTCTACCTCTGCTGGTGCCACGCTCACCGGCGCTCACCTCCTCACGCACCGCTTCTCGCCTGTTCTAGTCTGTCAGGCCAGTGGCGTGCGCCTGCCATCGCGCACGCGTCCCTCCCAGTACAGCAGGCCAGGGCAAAGGCGGGCCTGAGGGGCCGAACCTGTGATCAAGATTTCACCGGGGCGTGGCCCGCGGGCCTGGCCGCCGGCCTGGCCCGGGCCTGCCCCCGGGCCCTGGTCCCCAGGGCCGTGCCCCCGGGGCTGCGGCGACCGGGACGGGGCGGGCTCCGTAGTCTTTTGGCTCGTGACGACTGATTCCCGCGGGGCCAGCACGGCGCTGCTTACCGACCGTTACGAGCTGACCATGCTGACCGCCGCGCTGCGCAGCGGGGCGGCGGGGCGGCGCGCCGTCTTCGAGGTGTTCGCGCGGGCCCTCCCGAACGGGCGCCGGTACGGCGTGGTGGCCGGTACCGGGCGGCTGCTCGACGCGCTGGAGCGGTTCCGCTTCGGCCCGGATGAGCTGGCGTTCCTGCGCGAGAACCAGATGGTGGATGAGGAGGCCCTGAGCTACCTGGAGTCCTACCGCTTCAGCGGGGACATCTGGGGCTACGGCGAGGGTGACTGCTACTTCCCCGGCTCGCCGATCCTGGTGGTGCAGGCGCCGTTCGCCGAGGCGGTCGTGCTGGAGACCCTGGCCCTGGCCATCCTCAACCATGACTCGGCGATCGGGTCGGCCGGCTCGCGGATGGTGAACGCGGCGGACGGCCGGCCGCTCATCGAGATGGGCTCGCGCCGCACCCACGAGATGGCCGCCGTGGCCAGCGCCCGGGCGGCGTACCTGGTGGGCTTCGGGTCCACCTCCAACCTGGAGGCCGGCCGGGACTACGCCATCCCGACCAGCGGCACCAGCGCCCACGCGTTCAGCCTGGTTCACGACAGCGAACGGGACGCGTTCGCCGCCCAGCTGGCCTCGCTCGGCAAGGGCACGACCCTGCTGGTGGACACGTTCGATGTGGCCCGCGCGGTCCGCACCGCGGTCGAGCTGGCCGGGCCCGGCCTCGGCGCGGTCCGCATCGACAGCGGCGACCTGCCGATGGTGGCCCGGCAGGTCCGCGAGCTGCTGGACGAGCTGGGCGCGCGGAACACCAAGATCGTGCTCAGCGGTGATCTCAACGAGTACTCCATCGCGGCGCTGGCCGCCGCCCCGGTCAACGGCTACGGGGTCGGGACCTCCCTGGTCACCGGGTCCGGGGCCCCCACCGCGGCGCTGGTCTACAAGCTCGTCGCCCGGGCCCGGGAAAGCAACGGCGAGGGGACGCTGCAGCCCGTGGCCAAGCGGTCGGTCGGCAAGCCGGGCCGCGGCGGCCGGAAGTGGGCGGCCCGGCAGCTCGACGAGAACGGCGTGGCGGTCGCCGAGGTGATTACCCGGGCTGACGCGGAACCCCAGGACCAGGGCCAGGAGGGGAAGCGGCAGCGCCCGTTGCTGCGCCAGCTGGTCCGGGGCGGTGCGGTCGTCGGCCGGGAGCCGCTGGACGCGGCGCGCGAGCGGCACCGCGCGGCCCTGGCCGAGCTGCCCGTGCACGCACTGCAGCTGTCCCGCGGCTACCCGGCCATCCCGACGGTGTTCGTGCCGGACGACGAGTAGGCGGCCGGCTGGTCCCGGGGCAGCGGTCACGCCGGGGCGCAGCCGGGAGCAGGGTCAGGCGCGGGACGCGCCGACCAGGGACCTGGACGGCGTGTACGCCGCGGGGCTGGGCCCCAGGGCGATCGGGCTCGCATCCGGGCTGGCCGGGATCGCGTCCGGGCTGTCCCGGATCGCGTCCGGGCTGAACGCGTGCCGGTAGGCCTGCGGCGTGGTACCGCGCCAGGCACGGAAGTGGTGCCGCAGCGTGGCGGCGTTACCGAACCCGGCCCGGTCCGCGATCACGTCGACGGTCTCGGTCGTCTCCTCCAGCAGCTCCTGGGCCAGCAGGATGCGCTGGCCGGTCAGCCAGCGCTGCGGCGTGGTGCCGGTCTCCTGCACGAACCGCCGGGCGAACGTGCGGTCGGACATCCGGGCCCGGGACGCGAGCTGGCGGACCGTGATCGGCTCGCCGAGGTGGCGCTGCATCCAGCTGATGACCTCGCCGAGCGTGTCGCAGGCGGGCATGGCGACCGGCCGGTCCACGTACTGGGCCTGGCCGCCGTCGCGGTGCGGCGGGATTACCATCCGCCGGGCGATCCCGTTCGCCACCCGGCTGCCCTGCTCCTTGCGCACCAGGTGCAGGCACGCGTCGATGCCCGCCGCGGTGCCCGCGCTGGTGATCACCGGGTCCTCGTCGACGTAGAGCACCTGCGGATTGACGATCGCCGACGGATACAGCCGGGCGAGATCCAGGGCGTGCCGCCAGTGGGTGGTGCACCGCCGCCCGTCCAGCAGCCCGGCCGCGCCGAGCACGAACGCGCCGTTGCAGACGCTGAGCACCCGGGCCCCGCGGTCCACGGTGTCGCGCAGCGCGTCGAGCAGCGGCGCCGGGAACTGGCCGGACATGTAGGCCTCGAGCCGCTCGTCGCAGACGGCCGCCACGGCCACCAGGTCCGCCTCGCGCAGCCGGTCCAGGCCGTGGGGCGTGGACAGGGTGAAGCCCGCCGCCGAGGACAGCGGGGCCGGTTCGCCCGCCACCACGGCGAAGTCGTAGGACGGCAGCCCGTCGTCGGTCCGGTCGACGCCGAACACCTCGCAGACCACGCCCAGCTCGAAGGGGGTGAAGTCGTTCAAGATCACTACGGCCACATTCTGCAGCATGCTGCCATCATGCCACGCGATTGGCAGGATCTCATGTCTAGATGGCTTCACTGCCACTGTTCGGCCGCCCGCGGATGACCGAGACTGAGGGCATGAGCAGCACAAACCCTCGTTCAGCGGCTTCCGTTTCATCCGGAGGACGCAGCTGGCTACAACTGCTCCGGTCCGTGTCGCTCACCATCGCCGCAGCCGTGGCGGAATGCCATCGCGCGAACCGCACGATGATGCAGCGCAGGCTCGCCCCAGACCGGTACCTGCCTGACTCCGGTCAGGCCCCGGACGACTACGCCGAATTCCTGTTCCGCACCTCGGGGCCGCTGGCCCACGAACCCACGGCCCGCCAGCGGGCCGCCGGCCGGAGCCTCCGCTAGCCTGCTGGCATGCATCCCCGTGCAGCCAGGGTGGCCGGCGTGCTGCGGGCGCTCGCTAGCCCCGGCGCCCGATGCCGTACGCTCAGCCTGTGCGCACGCTGGTGATCGTGGACGTCCAGAACGACTTCTGTGAAGGCGGTTCTCTCGCGGTGGCGGGCGGCGGCGAGGTGGCCCGGGCCATCTGCCGCTACGTGGACTCCGGCGGGTACGACCACGTGGTCGCGTCGCGGGACTTCCACATCGACCCCGGCAGTCACTTCTCCGCCCACCCGGACTACGTGAACTCCTGGCCCCGGCACTGCGTGGTCGGCACCAGCGGCGCGGATTTCCACCCTGACCTGGACACCAGCCACATCGAGACCGTGTTCAGCAAGGGCGCGCACGAGCCGGCCTACAGCGCGTTCGACGGCACCGACGAGGCGGGCACGCCGCTCGCAGCGTGGCTGCGGGACCGCGGGGTGGGCGAACTGCACGTGGTCGGGATCGCCACCGACTACTGCGTCCGGGCCACGGCGATCTCCGCGGCGCAGGAGGGTTTCGCGACCCAGGTCCTGCTGGGCATGACCGCCGGGGTGGACCCCACCACCACCGCCGAGTCGATCGAGGCCATGAAGGCCGCGGGCGCCCAGGTCACGGGAACGCCGGTAGAACGTTAGGGCCCGGTGGTCAGTCGTCGCCCTCGGGAAGGCCCTCGTAGATGCGCTTGCAGTCCGGGCAGACCGGGAACCGCTTGGGATCCCGGTTCGGCACCCAGACCTTGCCGCAGAGGGCGATCACAGGCGTGCCGGTCACCGCGCTGTTGACGATCTTGTCCCGCTCGACGTAGTGCGCGAACCGTTCATGGTCGCCATCGCCGGGCCGGATATCCGGCGTGGTGCCAGTGTCCTCGCGTGTGCCGGAATCCGGCAGGACCTCAGTGCTCACGGTCCCCGATTCTACGCGGCAGCGGCAAGGGCCTGGTTCCGGATCACTGCGAGCGGTGGCCCGGCACGGCTGAGTCGCGGGCCGGCCCCGGCGCCGCCGGGGCCGGGCCGGGTACCCAGCTGTACCGGGCCCGCAGGTACCGCCATGCGGCGGCGGAACAGGCACACAGCAGCAGTGCCTCCACGCGGACCGTCCCCTCCGCGGGCCAGGGCAGCAGGTGGGTGATGTGCAGTACCAGCGACCCCGGGTGAGTGAGCGCGTTGAAGGACAGGTAGACGAACAGGCCGGTGTCCAGGACCGCGGCTGTCTTGGCCACCGCCAGCCCCAGCGTCGCCGCCGGGCCGGGGGGCGGGCCGGTGGCGGCCTCGCGGCGCCGGCGCAGCCTCAGGTACTCGCTGGTGACCAGGCTGATCGCGGCGATCAGGAACGCGATGAAGCCCGACGTGTCGGTGCGCAGCGGGATGGGCTGCCAGTAGCGGCCGGGCAGGTCCTGGCCGCGGAAGCTGCCCACGAGCGCGGTGCTCGCCCAGCCCAGCAGGGCCGCGAAGGCCAGACCGGTGGCGACCGCCTCGACGGCCAGCCGGCCACGCCGCACGCCGCCCGGCATCGGGGCGCTCACCTTGAGATCACCATGAGGCAGCGGAGACGTCAGTTGAGCGCGGGGTCATCGGGGTAGTTGGCCACCATCGCGAGGTTACCGCCCTGCCGCCGCAGCACCTTGGTCCAGAGCCGCTCCGGCTCGGCCGCGAACGCATCGGCGGGCTCCCCCGAGAGCACGTACCAGGCACCTTCGTCGATCTCCGCCTGGAGCTGGCCGGGGCCCCAGCCGGCGTAGCCCGCGAAGACCCGCAGCGAGGCGATACCACCCGCCAGCAGCTGCGGCGGCGCGTCCAGGTTGACCAGGCCGATCCGGGACATGACCGCGGACCCGTCCAGCGCCCGCCAGCCGACCGGTTCGTCGTCGCCCGGCACAATTGCGAGCGCCAACGCACTGTTCGGCGCGACCGGGCCGCCCCGGAAGACGACGGACGGGCCGGTCACCAGGTCCGTCCAGGACTCGAGGACCTGCCCGACCGGGAGCTCGGTCGGGCGGTTGAGCACCACGCCGAGCGTGCCCTCCTCCGGCTCGTCCTCCACGACGAGAACGACGGTACGCCGGAAGTTCGGGTCGCCCAGCAACGGCGTGGCGACCAGCAGCCGGCCCGAGAGGTCGTCCTCCATCCCCCCATTCTGGCGGACGCGGCCGGGTTGTTCAGGCTCCGGCATCCCCGCGCTGGACTTCGTGCCAATTTGAGACACCTGCCGGGAACGCCCGGTTCTGCCGGGCCGCTCAGGAACGCGCCGGCCTGCTGCTGGCGGCGGCGTCCCGGACGGCGGCCGCCACCGCCGCGGACACGTTGGCGTTGAAGACCGACGGGATGATGTAGTGCGGGCCGAGTTCGGCGGATGACACCACCCCGGCCAGCGCTCGGGCCGCCGCCACCAGCATGTCGTCGGACACCGTCCGGCTCTGCGCGTCCAGCAGCCCCCGGAACACCCCGGGGAAGGCCAGCACGTTGTTGATCTGGTTCGGGTAGTCGCTGCGCCCGGTGGCGACCACCGCCGCGTGCTCGGCCGCCTCGTCCGGGTCGACCTCGGGATCGGGATTGGCCAGCGCGAACACGATCGCGTCCTCGTTCATGGTGGCGATGTCCGCACCGGTCAGCAGCCGCGGCGCGGACAGCCCGATGAACACGTCCGCGCCGCGCAGCGCCCCGGCCAGGCTCCCCTCGTAGTGCTCCGCGTTGGTGTGCTCGGCCACCCAGCGCAGGTTGTCGTCTAGCCCGGGCCGGCCCATGTGGATGGCGCCCTGGTCGTCGCACACGATCACGTCCGCGGCGCCCGAGGCGAGGAGCAGCCGGAGCACCGCAGTGCCGGCCGCGCCCGCGCCGGCGATCGTGATCCGGACCGAGCCCAGCTTCTTGCCGACCACCCGGAGCGCGTTGGTCACGGCGGCCAGGACCACGATGGCGGTGCCGTGCTGGTCATCGTGGAAGACGGGGATGTCCAGCAGGTCGCGCAGCCGCCGCTCGACCTCGAAGCACCGGGGTGCGCTGATGTCCTCCAGGTTGATGCCCCCGAAGGCGGGCGCGATGATCTGGACGGTGCGCACGATCTCGTCGGTGTCCTGGGTATCGAGGCACAGCGGCCAGGCGTCGATGCCCGCGAACCGCTTGAACAGCGCGGCCTTGCCCTCCATCACCGGCATGGCCGCGTAGGGGCCGATATTGCCCAGGCCCAGCACCGCGGATCCGTCGGTGACCACGGCTACCGAATTGCGCTTGACCGTGAGGCGGCGCACATCCTCCGGATTGCGGGCGATGGCCATGGAGACCCGGGCCACCCCCGGCGTGTACGCCATGGACAGGTCGTCGCGGTTGCGCAGCGGGATCTTGACCGCGGTCTCGATCTTCCCGCCCAGGTGGAGCAGGAAGGTCCGGTCGCTGACCTTGCTGACCAGCACGCCGTCGATCTCGCTCAGCGCCTCCACGATCGCCTCGGCGTGATCGGTGTCACGGGCGGCGCAGGTCAGGTCCACGCGCAGCCGTTCGTGGCTGAACGGGATCACGTCCAGGGCGGTGACCGCGCCGCCGGACTGCTCCACGACGTGCGTGAGGTCGCTGACCGCCCGCCCGCGGGATGGCACCTCGAGCCGCACGGTGATCGAATACGACACGCTCGGTGCTACCGACACGTTAATACCGCCTTCCGCCAGGCCCCGATGCAGGACACAATCGTGCCACCAACGGGCCCATGATCAGGCCCGGGCCGGGATCAGGCCCGGGGTCCGGGGCCATCCGGCTGCGCAGGCCCCGGTGCCTGGGGGCCAGGACCCCCCGGGCCGCACGGCCGGTGCCCGCGCGCCGGAGCATCACCGCCTGCCCGGCGACGTACGCTGCAAGGGTGTCCAACGGAGGAATGACCGCCAGTGCGCCAGACCGCACCGCCCCGGCCGGCCCGGGCGGCATGGTGACCGCGGACGCCGTGCCGCCGACCATCGACGTAACCCGGCTGCGGGTCGCGATCGCCCGGGTCTCGCGGAGCCTGCGCCGGCACGAACTGGCCGGGCTCACTCCGACCCAGCTGTCCGCCCTGGCCACCGTGGAGCAGGCCGGCCCGCTACGGCTGGGCGACCTCGCGGCAGCCGAGAAAATCGCCCCGTCCACGCTCACCCGGCTCGTCACCGTGCTGGAGGAGCGGGGTTACGTGGAGCGCCAGCCGGTGCCGGGCGACGCCCGGGCCAGCACGCTCGCGATTACCCCTCAGGGGCATGCCATCCTGGAGCAGATCAGGCGGGAGAGCACCATCCTCCTCGCCGACAACCTGCGCACGCTCAGCCCGGAGCAGCTGGCCGCCCTGGCGGCGGCGCTGCCCGCACTGGAGCGCATCGCGGACGCCACGCCGCCTGACGCGCGCAACCGCGGGCCGGAGACACGCGGCGCCTGACCCGCGTCCGCCCGGCCGCCCGGGCTCGGGTCAGGATGAGGCGGCCGCACGGCTGAGCGGAAGACGGCTGAACGGACGACCGCCCCGCGGAAGAACGCGGCGGCCGCTCAAAAGAGCAGGCTGGACAGGGTCGCGCGGGCCTTGGCCACCCGCGGATCGCCCGGCGGGAAGACGTCGAACAGGCTGACCAGATGAACCCGGGCCCGGTCCCGCTCGTCCCCGAACGTTCTCCTGATCGTGCCGAGGAGCCGGTCGAACCCCTCGTCGATCCGGCCGGTGGCCACCTCGATGTCGGCCACGCTCGACTGCGCCTCGACGTTGGCCGGGTCTTCGGCCGCCGCCCGGCGGACCTGATTCTGGTTGTAGCCGCTCACCCGGCGGATCAGGTTGACCTGGGCCAGGCCCATGGCCGCCGCCGGGTTACCGGGCGAGTTGGCGAGGACCTTCTGGAAAGCCGCGGCGGCCCCGTCCAGGTCGTCGCGCTCCATGGCCTGCTGTGCTTCCTCGAACGCCGGGTCAGCCATCATGCCCCCGCCAGGGCCGCCTCGCATCCCCGGTCCGCCCGGGCCGCCCGGTCCGCCTGCGCCGGGCCGCCCGGGCCGCGCTCGGCGCCCGGCTGCCCCCCGGCGGCCTCAGCACTGCCCGGCTCGCCCTCGTCCATGTCGCCGTCGGCGTCCGCGCCGCCGGTGACCGCCATGCCCATCTGGGCGGCGACCTCCATGACCTGGCCGACCCACTGGCGCACCTGCGCCTCGGGCATCGCGCCGAGGAAGCCGTCCACCACCTGGCCGCCGGCGACGGCCATGACCATCGGGATGCTCTGCACCTGCAACGCCGCCCGCAACTGCGGGTTCGCGTCGATGTCCACCTTGGCGAGCACGAAGTCCCCGGCGGCCTCATTGGCCAGCTTCTCCAGCACCGGGCTGAGCTGCTTGCAGGGGTCACACCACTCGGCCCACAAGTCCAGGATCACTGGTACCGACCGTGACCGCTCGACGACCTCCTGGTTGAAGGTCTCCTCGGTCACGTCGATGACGTTGCTGTCCGGCGAGCCACCCGGCCCGCCAGAGCGCGTGGCGGCCTGCTGACTCCGCTGCGCGGCGGCCTGCCGCGCACCCAGGTCAACGGCGCCGTAGAGCGAAAAATCCCGCGGCTGCTGCATATCTCTATCCTGCCGCATGCCAGCCATGCGTTGACCGCGACCGCCAGCCCAGCGTTAGGTAGCACATAATGTGCTACTGTAGTCCGGTGAGTGATACAAGCCAGGACCAGCAGAAGGGGCGCCGGGGCCGGCGGCATCAGCCGGTCCACAGCATCGGCATCCGCGAGCTGCGTCAGCACGCCAGCGTCTATGTGGACCTCGTGGAGAAAGGGGAAACGGTGGACATCACCAACCGGGGACGGCTCGTCGCCCGCCTCGTCCCGGCCCAGGACGTGGAGAGCCCGCTCGAGCGGCTGATCGCGGCCGGAATCCTCCGGCCAGCTGAGGACCCCGGCAGCCTGCTGGACGTCGAGCCCGCGCCGGCCGTCCCGGAGGGCCAGCCCACCGCCACCGAGATCCTGCTCCAGATGCGCGAGGAGGAGAGGTATTGATCTACCTGGACTCGTCTGCTCTGGTGAAGCTGGCCGTCACCGAGCCGGAGTCGGCTGGGCTGCTCAGCTGGCTGGCTGCGCAGCCCAATCTCGTCAGGGTGGCCAGCACGTTGATCCGGGTCGAGGTCCCGCGGGCGGTCTGGCGGGCCGAGCCTTCCGCTTTGCCCGAGAGCTACCTGGTCATCCGGCGCACCACGGAGATTGAGCTCAGCGACGAGGTGCTCAGCAAAGCGGCCGGCGTCAAGCCGGTGACGCTGCGCGCGATCGACGCGATCCATCTGGCCTCGGCACTCGTGCTGCGGCGGGAGCTCACGGCGTTCGTCTCCTATGACAAGCGCCTGCTCGCGGCCGCGAAAGACGCCGGGCTGCCGACCGCCAGCCCGGCCTGACTCAGGGGCTGCCCCCGGACGTCCGCCGGGGATCGGTCCCGGTTCAGCAGTGATGCGGCGGGGGCGGCACATCCAGCGTCGGGTTGCGGTTGAAGAACCCGGTCGGCTTCAGCGTGAACCCGCACCGGGCCACCGGCATCACCGGCCAGTCCTCCAGCCGGGGGAAGTGTGTCGGCCCGAAGGTGTGCCACAGCACGATGTCGGCACCATCGATGTCCCGGTCGCCGGAGATGAAATCGGGCAGCCCGGCTCCGCCCGGATGCTGGTTCACGAAGTCCCCGGCCGGGTAACGCTGCGCCGGGTCGTACCGGGTGACCCACAGGTGCTGCCCGGCGAAGCCGGCGCGGGCCGCCACCGGCGAACCCGGGTCGGCCAGCAGCACCGGGGCCGCCTCCGGGTACAGGGTGTAACCCACCGGGTGGCCGAACCGGTTGGCCCGCTCGGTGCTCACCACCCGCCAGGTGCGGCCGCGCGAGCCATCGGCCCGCCGTGCCGCCTGCGACTCCGTGCGCAGCCGCGTCACCTGCTGGACCAGCGCATTGCCGTACGGATTGGCCGGCCCGGCTGGCAGCCCGGCCACGTCCACCTCGTCCACCGCGTTGGCCAGCCCGTCCACGTCCATGTCCAGCCGGGCGCTGAACAGGTGCTGGTGGGCGGGCGCACCCAGGCCCGGCGCGACCTCGGTGGAGTGCGGGTAGCTCCCGCCCGGGTGCGCGGCGGTGAACAGCGCGCCGGTCAGCCTGATCTCGCACTCGATCGTGCCATCGAGGTAGAAGTACCAGTAGAAGCCGTAGTCGTAGTTGCCGATGGTGGCGAAGAACGAGACCACCAGACGCCGCTGGCGGCGCGACTGGGCCGAGCCGTTGAAGATATCGGTGTGCTTCCAGAGGATCCCGGCGTCCTCTTCGTGAATGCAGATCGCATTGCGGATCGTCCGCGGCTCGCCGCTGTCCCCGGTCACCGTCGCGTCCAGGTACGCGATCTCGCCGAGGCAGTCGCAGCCCAGCTCGAGCGAGTTCGCCCACTTCCCGACCAGGTACTCGCCACTGTCGAAGTAGGTCTGCCAGTACCGGAACCTGGGGTCCCCGTACGGCACGACCATCTCGGGGATGGACGCCCGGTAAATGACGGGCCGGTCCCGGCCGCCGTGGCTGATGCTGATCTGGTGCAGGGTCAGCCCCTCGCGGGCGTCGAAGCCGATCCGCATGGACCAGCCCTCCCAGCGCAGCAGGTGGCCGTCCAGGGTGAAACTCGGGCCCTCGGGCTGGGTGATCTCCAGCGGCCGCAGTGTCGTCCGGTGCGGCCCGCGGACCTCCGGGTCGTCGTAGTCGCCTGACTCCTGTGGCACCGGCAGCTCGAACTCATCCACCAGCTCGAGGACCCGCCGCTCGATCAGGTCCACGTAGGCGGCGACCCCGTCCACGGGATGGGCCCAGGCGTAGCCGTGCTCGTCGTCCTGGACGAAGGCGAGCACCCGGACCAGCCGCCGCCCTTCCTCGCCCGGGAACCCGAACGAGCCAGCGGTCAGCGGGCAGGCGCGGATCCTGGTCACGTCGGTGAGCCCGCGGCGGGCCATGGCCTCGCGCCAGCCCGGGTCCGCGCGGACGACCTCCTCGGCCACCGCGAAGTCCTGGTCCAGGATGGGCACCTGGCCGTCGGTGCGCGGGTCCAGGGTCCGGGTGCTGACCACACCGCCCTGGGTCATTGACACGACCACGTCGGTGGCCGCACCGCTGCTTACGTCGATGAGGAACGCGCGCAGGCGCCGGTCCGCCGGCGGCCCCGGCCGGGAGAGCACCTCCTCCTTGGCCGGCTCCTCAAGCCCGAAGTAGGCGAACCGCACCGGCCCGGCCAGCAGGCCCGCCGCGGCCAGGATGCGCCGCCCGGCCTCATACTCGGCGGCGCTGACCGGGTCGAGCGGGTGGGCCGACGCCGGGCCGGGGGTCTGCGCCACGCGCAGGGCCGCATCGGTCATGGATGGTCTCTCCCTTCACTCACGGGCCGCGTCACTCACGGACCGCCCGGGTACTGCCGCCAGGCCGGCCGGGGTGCTGCCGCCGGGGCGACTGGCCTACTCGTCGGCGATGATCGAGCCGGCCCGCTCCCCCAGCCCGGGGTCGCGGCGGCTCAGGACCGTGGCGTAGATCACCGCGACCACCACGATGGCCAGCGCCGCGTACGGGAACCAGTCATACGGTGCGGCCTGCCCGGGCTTGCACAGGTAGTACACCGGCACCGCGATGGCGGCCATCCCCAGGACCGGCAGCACCAGGTGCTTCACCAGGCTGAACTCGGCCGGACGGTACCTGCGGTAGTAGAACGGCAGGGCCAGGTTGGCCAGGAAGTAGACCACGAGGACCAGGATGGTGCCCATCGTGGAGGACTCGAAGAAGAAGTTGAGCGGGTCCATGCTCCCCGTGTGGCCGCCGATCACGTGGCCCAGCACCCAGATCAGGATGATCCCGCCGGCCAGCGCGACGAACGCGTAGATGGCGTTCATCGGGGTCCGCCGCTGCGGGTGCACCCGGCCCAGCCAGCGCGGCAGCAGGCCCTCCCGTCCGGCGTTGAAGATCAGCCGGGACTGCGAGTTGGCCGCCGCGATCAGCACACCGAGAGTGGAGGTCATGCCCGCGATGTAGGCGAACGCGGCGAAGGCGGGGGCGATGTTCCCGGACACGGTGATGAACGGGATGGGGGCGGCGGCCAGCTTCGCCCCGTTGTACCCGAACCCGGTCACCGTGGCGAAGGCGAACAGCAGGTAGCTGACCACCATGAGCACGACGGACAGGAACACCGCGCGGGGCACGTTGCGCCGCGGGTTGCCGGTCTCCTCGGCCAGCGCGGCCGAGTTTTCCCAGCCGATGAACAGGTAGATGGCGAGCGGGAAGCCCGCGGCCAGCCCCGAGAAGCCGTTGCTGAGGTGGCTCGGCTCGAAGGGCACGGCGGACAGGTGCCCTCCGTGCTGGATGATCGCGATAACCGACACCACGACCAGGACCAGCATCTCGAAGACGAAGAAGAACCCGGCCAGCTTGGTGGACACCGCCACCCCGCGCACCATCATCAGCACGGCGCCGGCGGTGAGCACCACGGTGAAGATGCCCCACGGGATGTTCCAGCCCAGGTAGTGCTGGAGCGTGAGGGACAGGAAGCCGCCGACCACGGCAAGCACCGAGGAGATGGCGATGATGTACCCGGCCCCGCACAGCAGCGCCGTGCTCACCGCGCTGGTGCCGCCGAACGTCTTGCCCACGAACGAGATGAAACCGCCGGTAGACGGCTGCGCCCGGGAGAACTGCGCCAGCGTGTTGCCGAGCAGCGCGATGGCCACGCCGGCCGCGATGATGGTCAGCGGCGCGGCCACGCCCGCCGTCACCACCAGGAAGGCGAAGCCGAAGAAGAAGCTGTACGCCGGGCCGATGTTGGCCATCGTCGAGGCCGAGATGTCCACCAGCCGGAGCGCACCGCGGTGCAGCCTCTCCGGCGCCTCCGGTCCCTTGGTCTCCGCGAACGGGATGGGTGCCGCCTCGCTCATGTCCTCTCCTGCCTGGGCGATGGTGCCCGGGACGATGGCCGGCCCGGCGGGCCGGACGTCAGTACGGGTAATGGACGGGCCCCGGCGCGACCGTGAGCCAGCGCCGCTGGGTGAACTCCTCCAGGTTGGCGTCGCCGCCGGACCGGCCGCCCAGGCCGGACGCGCCCAGGCCGCCGAACGGCGCCAGCGCTTCGTCCTGCGGGGTGGCGTCGTTGATGTGCACCATGCCGGCCCGCAGCCGCCGGGCGATCCTCATGCCCCGGGCCAGGTCCGAGGTGAGCACCGAGTCGACCAGGCCGTAGGGGGTGTCGTTGGCGATCTGCACGGCGCTGTCGTCGTCCTCGACGGCCAGCACCGGCGCGATGGGCGCGAAGATCTCCTCGGTCCAGAGCCGGCTCGACCGGCGCACGTCCGCGACCACGGTCGGCCGGAAGTACGGGCCGTCCGTCGTGCCCCCGGCCACCACCCGGGCCCCGGCCTCCACCGCCTCGCTGAGCATCTGCCGGGCCCGTTCCAGCTGCCGGCCGCTGATCATCGGGCCGAGCCCGACCTCCTCGGTGACCGTGTTGCCGACCGTGATGGCCTCGGCCCGGGCCGCCAGCCCGCTGAGGTAGGCGCCGGCCACCGCCCGGTGCACGATGTGCCGCCCGGCGGTAATGCAGGTCTGGCCCTGGTAGTGGAACGCTGACCAGGCGCCGATCATGGTGGCCTGGTCGATGTCCGCATCCTCCAGCACCAGCAGCGCGTTGTTGCCGCCCAGCTCGAGGGACACCTTCTTGAGCTGCCCGGCCGCCGCCTGGGCGATCCGGCGGCCCACGGTGGTTGACCCGGTGAAGTGGATCATGGCCACGTCGGGATGGGTGACCAGCCGCTCGCCCGCCTCGACGTCACCGGGGAGTACCTGGAGGATGCCCGGCGGCGCGCCGGCCGCGGCGAACAGCTCGGCGATGGCCAGCCCGCCGCTGTACGGCGTCTCCGGGGACGGCTTGACCAGCACCGCATTGCCCAGCGCGAGGGCGGGAGCGATCACCCGCATGCCGAGGACGAGCGGGAAGTTCCACGGGGTGATCACGCCCACCAGCCCGAGCGGCACCCGCTCGGACAGCGAGAAGCGGCCGGCGTGCGCGGAGGGCAGCAGCTCACCGGTGGCCCGGGAGGCCAGCGCGGCCGCCTCGGCCAGCTCGCTGGCCGCGGCGCCGATCTCGTAGTCGGCCTTGCCCGCGATGCAGCCGGTCTCCCTCATGATCAGCTCGCGCCACTCCTTGGCCCGGTCGGCCAGCGCCGCGGCCGCGGCGCGCAGCAGCCCGGCCCGCTCGGCGTAGGTCCGCTCGCTCCAGGCCCGCTGGGCGGGCAGCGCCGCGGCCACCGCCACGTCGGCGTCAGCCGCGCCGGCCAGCCCGGCCAGCCCGAAGATCTCACCGGAGGCCTTGTCCCGCACCGGCAGCGTGCCGCCCTGAGCGGGACGCTGGAAGGTGCCGTCCAGGAACACCGCTTCCTGCCACGCCCGCTGGCCTGCTGTCACCCGCTCCACCCCAGCTCACCGTGTAGCTATCGACCCATCGGCTAAATCTTGGCAAGCGCTTTCCAAGTGGTGTGAACGTACCTGACTGGTCAGCCGCCCGCAAGACCCAGAATGAGCGCCGGCTGGTCAGGGCCGGCTGGTCAGCGGCGGCCGGGGCGCGGCACGGTGCTGTCCCGGAGGATGACCTCACCGGGCACCGGGATGACCCGCGGCTGGTCCGCCTCCTGCAGCACGAGGCTGGCCGCCATCTCCCCCATCCGCCTGAGCGGCAGCCGGACCGTGGTCAGCGGCGGGTAGATGTCCCGCAGCGTCGTGATGTCGTCGAAGCCGGCCACCGCGATGTCCCCGGGAACGGCCAGCCCCTCCGCGCGCAGCCGGGCCAGCGCCCCGACCGCCATCACGTCGTTCACCGCGAATACGCAATCCGGGCGGGTGTCCCCGGAGGCGAGAATCGCGCTCATGGCCTCGTACCCGCCGTCCCGGGTGAACGCGCCGTGGACCACGCGCCGCGGGTCCAGCCGCACCGACCAGGCCCGCAGCCCGGCCTCGAACCCCGCCACCCGATCCCGCGCGGTGACCAGGCTGCCCGGGCCCGCCAGCACCGCGAAACGCCGGTGGCCCAGCGCGGCCAGGGCCCCGGCCAGCGCCTGCGCCCCGTCCGCGTTCCCCGGCAGGATGGTGTCAATGCCCAGCATGTCCTGGCCGATGCAGACCGCGCGGCCGCTGTCGCGGGTGAACGCGCCGACCTCGGCGCGCAGCGCCGCGGTGGTCATGGCATCCGCGGACCTGCTGCCGATCAGCACCACGGCGCGGGCCCGCTGGGCCCGCATCAGCGAGACGTATTCCAGTTCCCCAGCCTCGCCTGCGGCGGTGCTCGATACGCACGCGAGCAAGCCGCCGGCGTGGCTGACCTCGATCAGCCCGGCCGCGATCGAGGAGAAGTACGGGTCCGCGATGTCGTGCACGATCACGCCCATCATCGTGCTCTCGCCGGTGGCCACCGCTCTGGCCTGCAAGTTCGCCATGTAGCCGAGTTCGGCGACCGCCTTGGTGACCCGGCCGGCCAGTCCCGGGCCCACCCGGCGCGACCCCTCGTTGACGACCCGGGACGCGGTGGACAGCGAGACTCCGGCCCGGTCGGCCACATCCTGGAGGGTCACCCGGCCCGGGGACGTCCCAGCCTGCCGGACCCGCCCGGCGCCCGGCGGCCTCCTGGTTTCAGCTCCGCCACCCCCGCTCCTGCCGAGTTCCCTTGGTTGACCAGCTTCCCAGGTCACCCTAATCTGGGAAAGCCCTTTCCCATGCATCGTGCCGCGGCCCGGAACCGCAAGGGGAGTGATTGATGTCGCGCAAGGTGGTCTATGTGGCCATGAACGGGGTCACCGGCCGGATGGGCTACCGCCAGCACCTGGTGCGTTCCGTGCTCAGCATCCGCGAGCAGGGAGGCGTCGCCCTCGACGACGGGACGACGCTCTTCCCGGAACCGATCCTGGTGGGCCGCAGCGAGCGGCGGCTGCGCGAGATCGCCGAGCGGTATGGCCTGGAACGGTGGTCCACCAGCCTGGACGAGGTGCTGGCCGACCCGGCGGTGCAGGTGTACTTCGACGCGCAGGTCACCAGCGCCCGCGAGGCCAGCCTGACCAAGGCCATCGCCGCGGGCAAGCATGTCTACACGGAGAAGCCGCTGGCCGAGTCGGCCGAGGGCGCGCTGAGGCTGGCCCGCCAGGCCCGCCAGGCCGGGGTGATCAACGGAGTGGTCCAGGACAAGCTGTTCCTGCCCGGCATGATCAAGCTCCGGCGGCTCGTCCGCGAGGGGTTCTTCGGCCAGGTCCTGTCCGCCCGGCTGGAGTTCGGCTACTGGGTCTTCGAGGGAGACGGCGTCCCAGCCCAGCGACCCTCGTGGAACTACCGCAGCGAGGACGGCGGCGGGATCGTCCTGGACATGTTCCCGCACTGGCAGTACCTGCTGGAGGATCTGCTCGGCCCGGTCACGGCGCTGTACGCGCGGCACGTCACCCACATCCCGCAGCGCTGGGACGAGTCGGGCGGTCCTTACGCGGTGACCGCCGACGACGCCGCTTACGCGGTGCTGGAATTCGAGAACGGGGCCGTGGCGTCGGTCAACTCCTCCTGGGCAGTCCGGGTGAACCGCCGCGAGCTGGTCGAACTGCAGGTGGACGGGACCAGCGGCAGCGCGGTGGCGGGCTTGCGGCACTGCACCGTGCAGCCCCGGGCCTGCACGCCCATGCCGGTGTGGAACCCGGACCTGGCCGACCCCATCGATTACCAGGCGCAGTGGGCCGAGGTACCCGACCACCAGGTGTTCGACAACGGCTTCAAGGTGCAATGGGAGCTGTTCCTCAAGCATGCGGCGGCAGGCACACCATTCCCCTGGGACCTGGCCGAGGGCGCCCGGGGAGTGCAGCTGGCCCGGCTGGCCCTGCAGTCCTCGGCCGAGGGACGCCGGGTGGACGTGCCCAGGCTGGCCGGGTGACATGGGCACCCGCGTCAGCCTGCCCGGGCGGGCCCAGCCGGTGGACATCCCGGATCCGCCCTGGGCGGCGCAGTACCCGCCGCCGTCCTCCCGGCGTGTCTTCGCGGCCGCGCACATCGCGGCCTTCCCGGACGGCAGCATCGACTGGGAGTCCACGCTCGGGTTCCGCGAGTACCTGTGGGCGCACGGGTTCGCGGTCGCCGAGGCCATGGACACCGCGCAGCGCGGGATGGGGCTGCCCTGGCCCGCGGCCCGGGAACTGGCCCGGCACTCCGCAGGCCTCGCGGCCCGGCTCGGCACGGTCATCGCCACCGGGGCCGGCACCGACCAGCTGCCACCCGGCCGCCATCCCCTGGCCGGGATCCTCCGCGCCTACGAGGAGCAGATCGAGGCGGTTCAGGCCGGTGGAGCGCAGGTCATCCTCATGGCCAGCCGGGCGCTCGCCGCGAGCGCCCGGTCGCCCCGCGACTACCTCGATATCTACCGCCACCTGCTGGGCCAGGTGGCGCAGCCGGTCATCCTGCACTGGCTGGGGGAGGACTTCGACCCGGCGCTGCGCGGCTACTGGGGGTCCGCGGACTTCACCGCCGCCGCGGACACGGTCATCGAGCTCATCGACCGGGCGGACGGCCGGATCGGCGGGATCAAACTGTCCCTGCTCGACGAGTCCGCCGAGCTGGCCCTCCGGCGGCGGCTGCCGGCCGGCGTCCGGCTCTACACCGGCGATGACTTTCACTACGCCGATCTGATCAAGGGCGGTGCCACGGGGCACAGCGACGCGCTGCTGGGCGCGTTCGCCGCCATCACCGCCCCGGCCGCGGCCGCGCTGCAGGCGCTGGACGCCGGCGACCTGGACGGCTACGACGCCGCCATGGGACCCACCACGGAACTGAGCCGGACGATCTTCGAGCCGCCCACCTCCAGCTACAAGGCCGGCGTCGCGTTCCTGGCCTGGCTCAACGGCCTGCAGCCCCACTTCGCCATGCTGGACGGCTTCCAGGCGCGGCGGCCCGCGGCCCACCTGATCCGGGTCTTCGAGCTGGCCGCCGGGGCCGGGGCGCTCCGCTCGCCGGCCCTGGCCGCGGAACGGATGACCGCCTACCTGGCCTCGGACGGCCGGCGGTGACCGGGCGCACCCCGGGCTGCGACCGGCTGTCCCTCAACCAGGCCACGGTGAAGCACCTGGACCTGGCGCAGGCCGTGGACCTGTGCGTGCGGCACCAGATCCCCGCGATCGGGCTGTGGCGTGACCGGGTGGACGAGGCTGGCCTGCGCCAGGCGGCGGCCAGCGTCCGCGCCGCCGGCCTGCATGTGTCCAGCCTGTGCCGGGGCGGCTTCTTCACTCACCCGGACGGGGCGGCGCGGGCCAGCGCCCTGGCGGACAACCGCCGGGCCATCGCGGAGGCGGCCGAGCTGGGCGCGGACGTCCTCGTCCTCGTCTCGGGCGGGCTGCCGGCCGACAGCCGGGACCTCCCGCTGGCCCGGCGCATGGTCACCGATGCCGTAGCCGACCTGGTCCCGACCGCGCAGCGGCTGGGGGTGCGGCTGGGCATCGAGCCCATGCACCCGATGTTCTGCGCGGACCGCTGCGTGGTATCGAGCCTGGGCGACGCGCTGGACCTGGCCCTCCAGTTCCCGGCCGAGACGGTCGGGGTGGTGGTGGACACCTACCACGTCTGGTGGGATTCAGCGCTGGCCGTGCAGATCGAGCGGGCCCGGGGCCGCATCGCCAGCCTCCAGTTGTGCGACTGGGTGGTGCCGCTCCCCGCGGACTCGCTGCTCGGCCGCGGCCACCTCGGCGACGGCGTGATCGACTTCCAGCCGGTGGTGGCGGACGTGCTGTCCGCCGGGTACACGGGGTTCGTCGAGATCGAGATCTTCAACCAGGACGTCTGGGACGCCCCTGCGGACCAGACCGCCGCCACGGTCAGGCAGCGCTTCGCCAGGTTGCTGGCCTGAGGCACGGCCGCGGCGGCACTTCTGGGCGCCCCCCGGCGGCCTAGAACGCCGGGGCCTCGGAGTACACGCCCCACTCCTGGCGCAGCGCATCGCAGATCTCGCCCAGGGTCGCCTCGGCCCGCGCCGCCGCCAGCATCGGCGGGATCATGTTCCCGCCGGACCGGGCCGCCACCAGCATCGCGGCCAGGGCCGCGTTGACGGCTGCCTGGTCGCGGGCGGCCCGGCGGCGGGCCAGCCCGGCGGCCTGATCGCGCTCCACCTCATGGCTGACCCGGAGGATCTCGACCGGCGAGCCCACCGTCCCGGTGTGGCAGTTCACCCCGACGACCTTCTTCTCGCCCTTCTCCACCTTCTGCTGGTAGACGAACGCCGCCTCGGCGATCTCGGACATGAACCAGCCGTCCTCGATGCCGCGGAGGATCCCGCCGGTCATCGACCCGTCCGGGCTCATCGCCCTGATCCGCGCGAAGGTGGCCTCGGCCTCGGCCTCCAGCCGGTCGGTCAGCGCCTCCAGGTACCAGGACCCGCCGAGCGGGTCGGCGACGCTTCCCACGCCGGTCTCTTCCATGATCACCTGCTGGGTCCGGACCGCGATCTCCGCGGCCCGCTCGCTCGGCAGGGCCAGCACCTCATCCAGGGCGTTGGTGTGCAGCGAGTTGGTCCCGCCCAGCACGGCGGCCAGCGCCTCGATGGTGGTGCGCACCACGTTGTTGTCCGGCTGCTGCGCGGTGAGCGAGACCCCCGCGGTCTGGGTGTGGAAGCGCAGCCACTGGGCCCGCGGCGAGGTCGCCCCGTACGTGTCCCGCAGCCACCGGGCCCAGATCCGCCGGGCTGCGCGGAACTTGGCGATCTCCTCGAAGAAGTCGATGTGCGCGTCGAAGAAGAACGACAGCCCGGGCGCGAAGGTGTTGATGTCCAGCCCGCGGGACAGCCCGAGCTCCACGTATCCGAACCCGTCGGCCAGGGTGAACGCCAGTTCCTGCGCGGCCGTGCTGCCGGCCTCACGGATGTGGTACCCGGACACCGACAGCGGCTTGTAGGCCGGGATCTCCCGGGCGCAGAACTCCATCAGGTCGCCGATCAGGCGCAGGTGCGGCTCCGGTGGGAAGAGCCATTCCTTCTGCGCGATGTACTCCTTGAAAATGTCGGTCTGCAGCGTCCCGTCCAGCGCGGCCAGGTCAGCGCCCTGCCGCTGGGCGGCGGCCAGGTACATGCAGAAGACCGGGACCGCCGGGCCGCTGATCGTCATCGAGGTGGTCACGTCGGCTAGCGGGATCCCGGCGAACAGCGCGTCCATGTCCGCTGCGGAGTCGATCGCCACCCCGCAGTGGCCGACCTCGCCGAGCGAGCGGGGGTCGTCGGAATCCCGGCCCATCAGGGTGGGCATGTCGAAGGCCACGGACAGCCCGGTGCCGCCCGCACCCAGCAGCATCTTGTACCGCTCGTTGGTCTGCCGGGCGTTGCCGAACCCGGAGAACTGGCGGATCGTCCAGGCCCGGCCCCGGTACCCGGACGGGTAGAGGCCCCGGGTGAACGGGTAGTCCCCCGGCCAGCCGATCCGGTCGAAGCCCGGCACGACGGCCCCCTCGGGCGGCCCGTACACCGGCTCGAGGTCGAGGCCGGACAGGGTGGAGAAGTCGGCGGCCCGGATCCGGGAGCTGGCGAACCGGCGCTGCCACCGCTGGCGGCCCGTCTCCGCCGGCACGGCGGACTCCGGCGTGGCATCCGCCGTCCCGGCCACCTGGGCCGGGCCCGGCAGCCCGGCGCCCGCCGGCGCGGCGGACTCCGTCTGGGGCGTCGCTCCGTGCGCGTCCATGCCGTTCCCCTCCCAGAGACGTCGTGGGGCCTCTGACAAAAATACTAGGACGTCCTACTATCTCTTCCCACCTTACCCCCTCCGGGCGCCCCGTCCACGGGGGAGGACCCGGGAGGACCCGCCCCGGCGGCCCCTGCGGGCCAGCTGAAAATCCGCCTAATTCCTCCCAACCGCCAGGCACCGAGCACCGTCTCAGATATCGCAAGGGCATTGCGGGGGCACGCCCTTGCGGTCCAGGGTCCGCGCCGCCGCTACGAAGGTGTGGTAAATCTGTGCAATCCCTAGCCGTCAGCCGGCCGGCAGGCACCTCCACGGGGGAGGCCCTGACGCTGTCCGGGCCGCGGAGCATGCCGGCGGGAGCCACCACCCGAGGGGGTTCCGTGGACAGGCTGCGCACCGGCGACCGGGCCGCAGCCGAGGAACTGTTCAACACGTGCTACCCGCGCCTGGCCGGCTGGGTCCGGCGCCTCGTCGATGACGACGACACCGCGCACGAGATCGCGGCCGAGGCGTTCGCCCGGCTGCTCGGCCGGTGGTCCCGGCTGGACAACCCGCAGAGCTACCTGTACATGATCGCCACCAACCTGGTCCGTGATCACTGGCGCAAGACCGGCCGGGAACGCAAGGCGCTGCAGGCCGTCCAGGCCGGGGTGCCGTCCGACCCGTCCTACCTGCCCGCCCAGGATGTCCACGTGAGAGAGCTGCTGCAGGCCCTGCCGGACCGGCTGCGCAGCCCGTTCCTGCTGCACTACTACGCCGGCTTCCCGGTCCGTGACGTGGCCGTGCTGCTCGGCCGCCCGGAGGGAACCATCAAGGCTGACCTGTTCCACGCCCGGGCCCGGCTGCGCGCGGCGCTGGGGGACGCAGATGACTGACCCCCGCGACGACCTGGATGCGTGGATGAACGCGCAGGTGCAGCCGCTGCCCCCGCCGCCGGGGACGTTCGAGCTGATCAGGAAGCGGGCCCGGCGCCGCAAGGTGACCCGGGCGGCGGCCGCCGCGGCGGCCGCAGCGGCCGTGATCGCGGTCATCGCCACGGTCCCGCGGCTGGTCATCACCCAGCTGAACGTCGGCCCGGGACCGGCCGCCCGCGGCAACGCCGCCGGGGACACGACCCCGGCCAGCCCGCACCGGCACCATCACGCGTCCGCCTCGCCGTCGGCGCTCCCGTCCACATCCACGCCGGCCACCGCGGCGCCCCCGGCCGCCCCGCCGAACTTCCAGGCCACCTCGGTAACGTTCGTGGGCCCCCACACCGGCTACGTGCTCGGCCAGGCCGGCACGCCGGGCCACTGCGGCCCGCCCGACCTGTACATCTGCACCTCGATCGCGGGCACCGGCGACCACGGCGGCACCTGGCACGGGGTCAAGGCCCCGGTCACCGGGGCCCCGTCGGGACCGGCCGGGGTGAGCCAGGTCCGCTTCTTCAACACCAGCGACGGCTGGGCCTTCGGCCCGCAGCTCTGGGCCACCCACGACGGCGGCCTGCACTGGACACGGATCAGGACCCACGGGCTGCGGGTCACCGCGCTGGAGGCCGCGGGCCAGCGGGTCTTCGCGGTGTGGGCGCAATGCTCCGGCGGCGGCGCGGACTTCGCCGCGGGCTGCTCGTCCTCGGCCCTGTACTCGGCCTCCCCCGGCGGCGACCAGTGGGCCGCGGTGCCGGGCGCGGGCACGGCCTACAGCCTCAACGGGGCCGCGAACTCCTCGGCACTGGTCCTCACCGGCAGCCGCGGCTACCTGCTCGCCCCGGACGGCACCCTGCTCAGCGGGCCGGTCACCAGCGCGGGCGGCTGGCAGCCGGTCACCGGCACCGCCTCACCCAGCCCGGCGCCCTGCCGGCCCGGCGCCGCGCAGGCCAGCGGGCAGCCGTCCGGCGCCCTGCTGGCCGCCACGACCGCCACTCCCCCGGGCCTCGTGCTGGCCTGCGCCAGCCCCGCGGCGGGCAGCACGCAGGCGAAGACCGTCTACACCTCGGCCGACGGGGGCCAGACCTGGCAGAAGGCGGGCGCCGCGCCGGCCGAGGGCACCGCGACCTCGCTGGCGGGCACCACGACGGGCAGGATCGTCCTGGCCACAACGGCGGGCCTCGAGCTGTCCACGGACGGCGGGGCGACCTGGGCCGCGGGGCAGGGCTCACTGCCGCCCGGCGGGTTCGGCTACGTCGGGATGACCAGCCCCACCCAGGGCGTGGCCGTGCCGGCGGATACCGCGCAGCACGCCGTGTGGTTCACGTCCGACGGCGGCCGGGCCTGGCAGGCGTCCCCGATCCCCTGACAACAACCCAACAACCCAAATTCAAGATCTTTCCGCAACGAAAACCTGTCGGCCCCGTCCTGCTCAGCTGGCCGGCGCCGGAGTGGCCACGAAATCGCCGGCTGCCACCCGGAGTCCGCGGAGCAGGGTGAAGAGTTCCTCCCGCTGCGCGGGGCCGAACCCGGCCAGGCCGAACTCGGCCCCCATGAGGTCGGTGGTGGCCTGGCTCACCACGTCACGGCCGCGCGCGGTGATCTCGGCGAGCTTGCCGCGGCCGTCCCGCGGGTTAGGCCGCCGGACCACGAGCCCCTGCCGCTCCAGCCGGTCGATGGTGTTGGTGGCGCTGGTCGGGTGCACCATGAGCCGGTCGCCGATGACCCGCATCGGCAGTGCTCCCTGGCGGCTGAAGCTGAGCAGGACCAGCGCCTCGTACCGGGCGAAGGTCAGCCCGTAGGGCCGGAGCACGGCATCGAGCTCGGCCAGCAGGATCTGCTGCGCGCGCATGATGGAGGTGACCGCGGCCATGGCGTCGGAACGGCCGAATCGCTCCTCCCAGGTCTGGGCCGCCCGGGCGATCGGGTCGAAAGGCAGTTCCAGCGGCGTCGGCACAGGCACACGCTACCCGTGGAGCCCTCAGTTCCCGGAGGGTGAGCGCGATTAGATCACCATGGCCCGGATTTGCCGGGTGGGCGCATGACACGGCTGGGCGCGCTGCCCTCGCGCGGGGCATGACATCTCCCACCGCACGTAGTCAGCGACAACTAGTTACCTAACGTGATTCTTACGTACCCATGAGTTATATTGCCTGCTGGGGGCTCTCTGCCGGGGGGCACGGGAGCGACGGGGGTGGCACATGCGGACCAGCTATGGCACCACGGGGATGGCCCCCGTGCTCGCCGCAGGCGTGGGCATCCGGCATGGCTGGACCTGGGTGCTCCGCGCAGCCAGCTTCCGCCTCGAAGTTCCGGATGCCGGCCGTCCCGCGATCGGCATCGCGATCACCCGGGAGACGGCCCGGGCGGCCGTGGTGGATCTGCTGGGCGGGCTGGCCCGGCCGGCCTACGGCGAGCTCCGGGTGCTCGGCCAGGACCTGACCACCGCGCAGGGCCGGGCCGCGGTCCGCCGCTACGTCGGGATCGCCCGGCTGTCCGCGCGGCCGCAGCCGGGCCGGCGGGTGCGCGGGCTGGTCAGCCACGCGGCCCGGGTGGCGAACCTGCCGGGCCGTGACTGCGAGGTCCTGGCCGCCGCCATCCTCGACCGGCTGGCCCTGACCCCGTGGGCCGACGTGCCGGTGCGCGCCGCGCCCGCGGTGATCGGCCGCCGGGCGAAGCTGGCCGCCGCGGCCGTCCACGAGCCCGAACTTCTGCTGATCGATGGCCTGCTCGACGGGCTGGGCCCGGGGGATACCGAAAACGTCGCGGCCAGCGTCCGTGACCTGGGCCGGGACACCGCGATCGTGGCCACCGGCCGCGACCCGGCCGCACTCGCACTGGCCTGCGGCGAGGTGCTCACCCTCGCCGACGGGATCATCGTCCGCAATTTAGCCGCCTCCCCGCCCGCCGCCGGCCGCCGCGCGGATCCCGCACCGATGTCACGGCCCGGGGGGTGCGCTTCGGCAGCCGGTGCCCGGCCCCGGCTGCTCTAGGCTGGACTGGGTGAACTGGAATCTGCTGACATGCGCACTTGGGAACCATGTCAGCTACGCGCCGGAAGAGCCTGCCATCCGCGCCGGTCTGCGGGTGGACTCTCCCGCCGGTGAGGCCTGGCAGTGCCTGCGCTGCGCGACGTTCGTGCCCGGGCCGCCGGCGGCGTCCGGCCCGGCCGCCGCGGCTCCCCCGGTCCGCCGCGACGACGAACTGCGCAGTGCCCTGATCCTGCGTATCTTCGCGGTGGAACGGTTCGTGCGCGGGATCATCTTCGTGTTCATCGCCTACGGCGTGTGGCGGTTCAAGTATTCGCGGAACACGATCGAGCACACCTTCAACCGTGAGTACCCGGAGATCCGGGACCTGCTCCACACGCTCGGCTACAACATCAACAGTTCCGGCGGCCTGGTCGGCCTGATCAGGCATACGTTCGCGCTGGACCAGCGCACGCTGACCTGGCTGGCCATCGGCGCGGCAGCCTACGCGGCGGTGGAGTTCCTCGAAGCCATTGCCCTGTGGCTGCTCAAGCGCTGGGGCGAGTACTTCGCGATGGTGGCCACCTGCGCCGGCATCCCGTATGAGATCTACGAGCTGGTGGCGAAGGTCACCGTGCTGCGCATGGCCGCCTTCGTCATCAACGTGGCCCTGGTCGTGTACCTGGTGCTGAGCAAGCGGCTGTTCGGTGCCCGGGGCGGGAAGCAGGCGTACGACGCGCGGCTGCGCAGCGAGTCGCTGATGCAGGCGGCCATCGACGCCGCGGCCGGCGCCAGCGGCATCGTGGATGGCGCCCCGGCGCCGGTCGCGGCGGTGCCGGACGGGACCGCCGGCGGGGGCACGAGGCCCGGCGGTCCGCGCAGGGGGCCTGCGCCGCCCGGGGAGCCCGCGCCGCCCGGGGACGGCGCCCAGCCCTCAGCCCACGAGGGGGTACGCACCTCAGGCGAGGCCTGACCCCGACCGCAGCCGCCGGAGCGGATTCCGGACCCGGCGATGCGTTCGTTTCGCGGAACCGCGCGAATGCGATACAACGTGCGGGCTTGCTGTCCTCCGGGCCCGGGCTACGCCCCCGCGATGAGTTCCTCGGCCGCCGCGTAGGGGTCCAGCTCGCCGGCCGCGACCCGGTCGGCCAGGCCGTCGATCCGCTCGTCACCGGGCAGGCCGCCTATCCGGGCCCGCAGCTCGGCCAGCGCGATCGCCGAGATCTCCTCCCGGGCCCGGGCGCGCCGCCTCCGCTGGCCCTCGCCTGAGTCATCCAGCCAGGCCCCATGCGCCTCCAGCTTGCTGACCAGCTCGTCGATGCCCTCGCCGGCGGCCGCCGTGGTCGAGACGATCGGGGGCTTCCAGTCCCCCTCCCCGCGGCGGGCCATCGCGATCATGCCGCGCAGGTCCCGCACCGCCTCCTGGGCACCGGGCTTATCGCTCTTGTTGACCACGAACACGTCACCGATCTCCAGGATGCCCGCCTTGGCCGCCTGGATCGCGTCGCCCATGCCCGGGGCCACGATGACCACGGTCGAGTCGGCCATGCCCGCGATCTCCACCTCCGCCTGGCCGACCCCGACCGTCTCGATCATGACCACGTCGAACCCGGCCGCGTCGAGCACCCGCACTGCCTGCGGGGTGGCCCCGGCCAGCCCGCCCAGGTGGCCGCGGCTGGCCATGGACCTGATGAACACGCCCTGGTCCGTGGCGTGCTGCTGCATCCGCACCCGGTCTCCCAGTAGCGCGCCCCCGGTGAACGGCGACGTGGGGTCGATAGCGAGCACCCCGACCCGCAGCCCCTGCTCGCGGTAGGCGGCGACCAGCGCGCCGGTGACCGTGGACTTGCCGACGCCGGGCGAGCCGGTGAGCCCCAGCACCCGGGCCTGCCCGGTGAGCGGGGCCAGCTCCTTCATCACCGCGCGGAGCTGCGGCGCGCCGTTCTCCACCAGCGACAGGAGCCGGCCGAGGGCCCGCGCGTCACCGTCGCGGGCCCGCTCGATGGCCGCGGCCGGGCCGATGCCCTCCGCCTGGCCGAGATCGGCGACCGGCCCGGGGGCCGTGACGGAAGAGCGCAGCTCAGCCACGCGCGGCCGCGGCGGGCACCTCGAACAGCAGCGCGCTGCCCTGGCCGCCGCCGCCGCACAGCGCGGCCGCGCCCAGCCCGCCGCCGCGGCGGCCCAGCTCGTGCACCAGGTGCAGGGCGATCCGCGCGCCGGACGCCCCGATCGGGTGGCCCAGCGCGATGGCCCCGCCGTTGACGTTGACCTTCTCGTCGCCGACGCCGAGGTCGCGCATGGACTGGATGGCGACCGCGGCGAACGCCTCGTTGATCTCGATCAGGTCCAGGTCGGACACGCCGAGCCCGGCCTTGCCCAGCGCGCGCCGGATTGCAGCCGACGGCTGGGACTGCAGCGAGGTGTCCGGGCCGGCCACGACACCGTGCGCGCCGACCGTGGCCAGCACCGGTGCCCCGTGCTCTGCCGCGGCCTCGGCTGACATCACGACCACGGCGCAGGCGCCGTCGGAGATCTGCGAGGAGGAGGCGGCCGTGATCGTGCCGTCGGCGGTGAACGCGGGCCGCAGCGCGCTCAGCCCCTCCGCGGTCGTGTCCGGGCGCACACCCTCATCCTGGTCGAACATCACCGGCTCACCCCGGCGCTGCGGCACCGGGACGCCGACGATCTCGCCGGCCAGCAGGCCGTCCTTGATCGCGGTCGCGGCCCGCTGGTGGGACTGGGCGGCGAACTCGTCCTGCTCCGCCCGGCTGATTCCCAGCCGGGCATTGTGCCGGTCGGTGAGCTCACCCATCGGCGAGTGGTCGAACGCGTCGCTCAGCCCATCCCGGGCCATCGCGTCCAGCAGTTCGATGGAGCCGAACTTGTGCCCGGTCCGGGCGCCCGGCAGCAGGTGCGGCGCGCCCGTCATGGACTCCATGCCGCCGGCCACCACCACGTCGAACTCGCCCGCCCGGATGAGCTGCGCGGCGAGCGCGATCGCATCCAGCCCGGACAGGCACACCTTGTTGATCGTCAGGGACGGCACCGACATCGGGATGCCCGCCGCCACCGCAGCCTGCCGGGTGGGGTTCTGGCCCGCCCCGGCCTGGAGCACCTGGCCCATGATCACGTAGTCAGCCTGGTCGCCGGTGAGGCCGGCCCGCTCCAGGGCTGCCTTGATCACGACCCCGCCCAGCTGCGCGCCCGTAAAGTCCTTCAGCGAGCCGAGCAACCGGCCGGCAGCCGTCCTCGCCCCCCCGGTGATCACTGCTTCCCGCATGCCGTAACCTCCGCCGCGCTGCCCGGCACCGGCCCCTGCATGGCGGTGCCCACCCTGGCGATCGCGGCGCCAGGGCCTCTGTCACGATACCCAGGGAAAGGATCCCATCCCAGGATGGAGGCTGCCGTGCTGCTCCGGATCGATCATGTCGGGATCGCCTGCCGCGACCTCGACGAGGCGATCGCCCGCTACGAAACCGCGTTCGGGCTGACGGTGACGAGCCGCGAGGTCAACCCTGAGCAGGGGGTGCGGGAGGCGATGCTGCGGGTTGGGGAGGCGGCTGGCGGCCCGACCTGGATTCAGCTGCTCGAGCCGACGGGCCCCGACACCCCGGTGGGAAAATTCATCGCCCGCCGCGGCGAGGGGGTTCATCACGTGGGTTACGCAGTGGCCGATATCACGGCCGCGCTCGCCTCAATCGGGGCGACCGATATCCGCCCGATCGATCAGCGCCCCCGGCACGGGTCCATGGGCGCGTCGATCGCGTTCCTGCATCCCGCAGACCTGGGCGGAGTCCTCACCGAATTGGTGGAACCGGCCGCGTCCTGACCATCTCTGAGCCGGGAAATATCCTGGTATGTGGCAGTATGGGGCAAGGTTACGTTCTGCCTGTACGGTCGCAACCGAACCAGGTGGCCGCCAATAAGGCAAAAAGCGCCGTTCTGCGGCAAGAGGAAACGTGAAGCCGCCGCTAACGCCTGTCCCGGCGGGCTATGCTGCCAGGCATCGGGCGAGCGGCACACACTCCGCGCCTGCTGGGTTCGGGGGCGGCCTCATGGCGTCCTCGGCCTGAGGAGTGGATCGCGATGCCCAATGCCCACCCCGCACGTCCCCCTCGTCTACCCAGGATCAAGCCACATGCAGCCTGAAATCGACGCCCAGCTCAGCAACTTCTTCGAGGAAACCACCCCCCGCGAGTTCGCGCGGGTGATGCGCGGCTACGACCCGCATCAGGTTGACGAATACTTCAAGCAACTTGACGGCGAGGTGCGCCAGCACCGCGAGCAGGTTCAGGCACTGCAGCAGGAGCTGTCCGACGCGCACCGGCAGATCCGCGAGCAGGAGCGGCCCACGTACGCCGGGCTGGGCTCCCGCATCGAGCAGCTGCTCCGGCTGGCCGAGGAGCAGGCCACCGAGATCGCGCAGGAGGCCCGGTCCGCCGCGAACGAGCTGAACGCGGCGGCCAAGGTAGATGCGGCCGAGGTCCGCGCCGCGGCCGAAAACGAGGTGGCCGAGCTGCGGGCCAATGCCAAGCGGGAGACCGACGAGCTGCGGGCGTCGGCGGAGCGCGAGGCCGACGCGATCAAGACAGGTGCCCGGCGTGAGGCAGACGAGCTGACGTCGACCACCGAGCGGGAAGTGGCCAAGCTGCGGGCCACCGCGGACCACGAGGTTGCCGAGAAGCGGGCCTCGATCGAGCGGGACATCGCCAAGCTGCGGACCACCACCGAGCGGGAAGTGGCCCAGCTCAAGGCGTCCGCCAAGCGGGAGCGCGACGAGATCCTCACCACCTCCAAGCGCCAGGCGGATGAGATGCGCAGCCAGGCGCAGCGCATCCTGGAGGAGAGCGAGGCCCAGCGGGCGCAGGCCGAGGCCGAGTTCGAGATCCAGCTGGCGTCCCGGCGCGAGGAAGCCGAGCGGCAGGAGGCCGAACGGCTGAGCGCGGCCCAGTCCGCCACCCAGAAGCTGGTCAGCGAGGCGGAGCAGCGGGCCGCCACGGCCGAGCAGCGGGCCGCCAAGGCCAGCGCCCAGGCCGAGCAGACCCGGCGCGAAGCCGACCAGCACTCACGGCAGCTCGTCGGGAACGCGAAGAAGAACGCCGACCAGATCGTCGCCCAGGCCAAGTCCCAGGCGGAGCAGCTGCTGGCCGACACCAAGGCGGAGATCGAGCGGCACCGGGCCGGTGCGCAGCGCGAGGTTGACGAGCTGTCGAAGCAGAAGGAAAGCATCTCCACTCACCTGGCCCAGATCAGCCAGCTGCTCGGCACCCAGATGCCAGGCCTGGCCGACGCGCTCCAGCCCCGGCAGCAGGCCGCCGTGGGTACGGGCGCCAAGGCTGTCGGCCCGGCGCCCAGCGCGCCGGCGGCACCGGCCAGCTCGCCGCAGTCCGCCCCGGCGGCACCGCCGCGCAACGGCGGACCCGCGACGGCGGCCGCACCGGCCCCGCAGGCCACCACCCGGCAGGCCGCCCCGCCCACCCAGCAGGCCCGGTCCCCGCAGGGTGCGCCCCAGGGGGGCCAGCAGGCGGCGCCGGCCAAGCAGCCGGTGTCGGCCAAGGGCAAGGGCAACGACGACGAGTGGTGGACCGAGTAGCGCCCGCTACCAGCAGGATGCAACGCCACGAGCGGTGGCCGGTGCTGAGGCACCGGCCACCGCTCGTTATATATAACGGCTTTATCCCCGCCGCGCGCCCGCCCGCAGCCGGGACAGCGTTTTCAGAAACCCGGCGAGTCAGCTGATCACAGTCTGGCCGCCGTCGATCAGCAGCACCTGGCCGGTCATGTACGACGACGCCTCGCTGGCCAGGAAGACCGCAGGGCCGGACATCTCCTCCGCGCGACCCCACCGGCGCATCGGCACGGTCGCGACCGTGGCCGGCCCGGCCGTCTCGTCCTCCCAGAGGTTGCGGTTCAGGTCCGTCGCGGTCCAGCCCGGGCACAGCGCGTTAACCCGGACACCGAGCGCCCCCCACTCGACCGCCAGCGTCTTGGTCAGCGAGATCAGGCCCGCCTTGGCCGCGCCGTACGGGGCCAGGAAGGGCGCCGCGCTCACCCCGGCCACCGACGCCACGTTGATGACAGAGCCGCTGCCCCGTTCCACCAGGTGCGGGCCGACCGCGTGGCACACGTACATGGCCGAGTCGAGGTTCAGCCGCATCAGCTTGTCCCAGCCGGACAGCCGGAGATCCAGGAACGGCACCATGAAACTGGACCCGCCCGCGTTGTTCACCACGATGTCCAGGTAGCCCAGCTGGTCGATCGCCTCGGCGATCGCGGCGGCCACCGACTCCTGCTGCGTGACGTCGGCGGGAATGACGAACGCCTTGCGGCCCAGCGTGGTGACCTGGGCAGCGGTCTCGGCCAGCCCATCCTCACTGCGCGCCACCAGGGCCAGGTCGGCTCCGGCCCCAGCCAGGGCGATCGCAATCGCCTGTCCTATCCCCCGCGAGGCCCCGGTGATGAAAGCCTTCTTGCCCGTCAGGTCGAAGTGCGGCACGCTCAGTCCTTCCACTCGGTGGGTAGCGGCGCGGCGGCCGGGTTCACCCGGCGCACGATCTCGTTCAGCACGATACGGACATAAGGTTCGCCCACCCACAGGTGCTTGGCCCGGTCCACCGCGATCAGCTCGGCCTGCGGCACCCGGGCGAACCGCTGCCGCGCCTCGTCCGGCCGCAGGTAGTCATCCAGCTCCGGGACTAGTACCAGCAGGGGCTTGCCCGTCGCGGCCCAGGCGTCCAGGTCCGCATCGCCCGCCCGGTGCAGCGCGGGAGACAGCAGGATCGCCCCCTCGACGGCCATATCGGCGCCCCACTTCAGCGCCAGCTCGGTGCCGAACGACCAGCCCACCAGCCACAGCCGCGGCAGCCCGGCCGCGGTGGCCCAGCTGACGGCCGCGGCCACGTCGTACCGCTCGGTTTCGCCGTCACCGAACTCACCCTGGCTGCGGCCGCGGTCCGAGGACGTGCCCCGGGTGTTGAAGCGCAGCACGGCCAGGTCAGCCAGCGCGGGCAGCCGGTAGGAGGCTTTGCGCAGGATGTGGCTGTCCATCATGCCGCCGTGGGTGGGCAGCGGGTGCAGGCCGACCAGCGTGGCCACCGGGTCCCGCCCGGCAGGCCGCGCCAGCTCGCCGACCAGGTCGAGTCCATCGTCGGTGTGCAGGGTCACCGGCTCACGCCGGGCTGGCAGGACGGTAGTGGCCCTGATCTCGCTCATCGTGGTCCCCGGGGTTCGGCGGCTAGTGTGCTCATCGGCCGACACGGCGCCCGGGCCGGCGCTGCATGCGTCGCTGCCAGCAAGGCCGGTGCCAGTGCCGGCGCTCGGCAGGCCCGGGGTTAAGGCTAGGCCAGGCGACCAGATGCGGCATACCGGGAGGGATTTCCTGGTCGCATCCCGGGCAGCGGTACGCCTTGACCGAGGCGGCCCCGGGGACCAGGCGGATCACCCAGTCCCCGTCCGGCCACGACTCGATCTGCTCGGGCCCGGATGGCGGCGGGGCCGGTTCCGGCCGCCGGCGGACGCGCCGGGGGCTCATCTCAGGTGGCTCCGCATGGCCGCGACACTACCGCCGGCTGCCACGTGTTCGTGATGTGCCTGGTCACCGGCCTTTCCCCAGACGACTCTCCATCCGGCTAACCGGCGTTGCCGGCACCTGATCCCAGCAACCCGAAGGTAGTTGGCGCGGCGAAATCGATGTGCAGGACGGTCGCGCCCGTACGGGACGAGAGGAAAGTCGCGTGGGCGACGCGCCAGGGCGACTGCTGTGCGAGAAGACGGGCACGCATGGCCGTCAGATTGCTTCCTGCCAGGTCAGCGGACCGGAACGGGGCCATGTCGGCGACCGGCCCCGAGTCACCGAACGCAACGACGTGGACGGGGTAGCGGGCCGCCAGGACCGTGAGGACGGTCATCAGGCGTGAGTTGACCTCTCCGCCGGCCAGTTGCCTCCTGGCCGCAGGAGGAATCACGATCCGCGAGCTCTGCGCAAGTTGGGTACCGGACATCTTCCGGGCCGCCAGGTCCGCTTTGGCCAGGGACATGTATGCGGCGGCTCCGTGCGGAGCGATGGCCCGGACCTGGATCTGCCTGCTTCCGGAACCGAAGCGCGCGAGGAGGGCAGGGGCGTAAACAGAGCTCAGCCGGCTGCCGACCTGACTCCGGAGCACCGGCGTGGCCACGATGACGGCTGAGCCTAGTGGGTCGGATGTGCCCGGCTTCAGCTCACGCAGCTGGCCATCTGGCATTCCGCGCGACTTCAGCGCCTGGCACATCACGGGATCGCAGGAGATGGTGGCCGGGCCGACTTGAGCAGCGACCCAGGCCGCCGCTTGGCGGCTGATCGCGGCCGGACCAAGGGGACGAGCGCTCCCGGCGCCGCTCCGCCCGGCGGTGCTCCGCCCGGCGGTGCTCCGCCCAGGGCTGCTCCGCCCAGGGCTGCTCCCAGTGGCGCTGTTTCCCCCGGTGTGGTGGAGCACGGCGAAGCCCAGCGCCGCCGCCCCGACGATTACCGCGGCGACCAGTACACCGGCCATCTGGTAGCTCCGACTGGTCCGGGCCTGCCGCTTGGGAGGCTTCGCAGTCTGCGCACCGGCGCGCTGGACTCGGGGTGCCGTCCGGGCATGAGTGGAGGGAGCCGGCCTGGGCTTTGGCCGGGTCACCTTGGACTCTGCCGCCTTGGCCTCGGCTGACGCCACCGCCGCCTTGGGCTGGGCGCCCGCCTTATCAGCCTTGTACTGAGCGGGCGCCTCCGCAGCCTCGGACTCAACGGGCGCGGAGTTCTCTGGTGGGGCCGAAACCTCGTTTACGGCCGGATCCGCCGTCGCGCTGTCAGGAGCCACGGAGATTACGGGGATCGGCTCCGTCACCGCATCGCCTGGACGCCGCGGCTTCGACCTGGCCACAGGCTGCGCTACCTGCGGACGGCTGCCTTCCTCCCGATTGCGGCGGGGCAACGGGATGGGCGCTGACCCGGGCCCGCGGTCCTGAGCCTCAACCCCAGTGTCAGCGTCAGTCTCAGCCTCAGCATTGGCCTTCATTGCGGCGCGCACGCGTTCCAGGAGCGCCTCCGACATGACCGGCCGTGCTACCCGCGCAGGCGGCCGCGGGCTGTCACCCGCGCCTCGTACCCGCTGCGGCAACCCCGTCGACGGTATGGGGGACGGCGGCTCGGTGACCGGCGTCTCACGGGACGGCAGCCCGTTGGCCGGCGCTTCACGGGACGGCAGCCCGTTGGCCGGCGTCTCACGGGACGGCAGCCCGTTGGCCGGCGCTTCACGGGACGGCAGCCGGTTAGCCGGCGCTTCACGGGACGGCAGCCCGTTGGCCGGCGCTTCACGGGACGGCAGCCCGTTGGCCGGCGCTTCACGGGACGGCAGCCGGTTAGCCGGCGCTTCACGGGACGGCAGCCGGTTAGCCGGTATGTCGGAGGACGCTGACTCCTCATCGAGCTTCGCGGCCTCGGCGGCGGCCGCCGCACGCACGCGTTCCAGGAAAGACGCCGGCAGCTTCGGCCGTGCTACCCGCGCAGGCGGCCGCGGGCTGTCAGCCGCCCCCCGCACCCGCTGCGGCAATGAGGCCGGAGTCTGGAAGGGTGCCACCTGCTGATCACTGCGCTCCTCTGGCGCGTCATCCGGGCCGGCACGGCTGTCCTCTGACGAAGACTCGGCCAGGGCCGTTAGTGCCTCCTCACGCGCACGCCGGGACAGCGGTGGATCTTTGCTGCCTTTTCCCATACGGCCAGACCCCCTGGAGGCGCGTCGCCGTGGCGCTTCCTGCGCTACAGCGGAGCACACGCCAAGTTACTTTTCAACCTAAATGACTAGTTGTTACGAAATGCCTACGTAGTGGAAGCCCTGCAGCAAGCAGGTAGTACTGCCCCACCCGGAATCGGTTATGCATGATTTAGGTAATTCGGACATGTGCCAGGACAATCGCGCCAATCCCGTCAGTCAGGATCCCTGTACCTAGCTTTCGCATGCGATGTCCCGTCGGGAGGACGCACGACCCGTGTGACCCCCGTCACATTAGGTTAATTGGGTCGGGTATGTCCAGAAACGGCAGCATGGCCGCGCTGCGCCTGCCTGGTCGCGCCGCTCATAGCTGGTCATCGCGGGGTGCTGTCAGGCTGCCACCTGCAGAGCATCAGCCAGGCGGGCGCCGGCCCCGATCCACCGGCGCCTGGCCCTGGATCGGCGTGGCAGTCAACTGGACTCCCCCGCCTCCCAGGACCCATCTAGCCACAGATGTCCTCACCAACGGCTAGTCCAACTCGACCAGCTTCATCACCCCTTCCACGTCCTAACCAGCCACGGCAGCGGCCACCTGCACGTCGCAGGCACCTCCGCCACCGAGTACTACCTGGCCGCCGGCTGCCACCGGCCGCGCTGATCCGGCTCGCACGACATCATCCGGCCCAGTGGACGGTGTCGGGAAAATCGGTAAAGACCCTTCTTGCCTGGAAGGAGACCGGTAGCTTGCCCATGTGCGGTTCTCCGGTTCTCAGGAGAACGCGACGGCGTGACGCCGTGACGCGCTAGGCAGAACGCGCTGGGCAGGCTGGGGGGAAGTAGCCGAGGCGTCCTTGGTACGGCCCCCCATATCGCGGGCAGGTGCGACCTTTGGATCACGGCACTTGGACTGGTTGGGGGCTATCCCAGACAGCGCAGCCGGGTAAGACTCCCATCCTGCCCTCGGGCGCCACTGGCCCAGTCGGCATTGCGCGCATAACTGCGGCCAGCAACAAAGGCACCTATGCCGCCATCATCACAGATGGCTATTCCTATTCAGCCGGGCGGAAATTGGGTGCCACCATTGGCTGGGCGACTGGATCGTCGCCGACCTGGCGGGCAGCCGTCGCTAGCACATCATCGTCCCTGTGGTCCCCATGCACATCATCTGGCAGTACGAGGCGCCTCTGTGCACGGTGACCCCAACACGGCAGTCGAACCTCCGGAGATCGCGGACAGTATCGCGGCCCGGCTGCGACTCCGTTCCTCCCTCCTGATGCGATCTTTGTCCAGAGACGCGGAAAGGTCTGCGGACAGCATCCGGACCAGCGACGATGCGGCCACCAGCCCGCCAGATATGGCCGTCCCTCCCGAGTCCGTGGGTCATCGGCCGGCCGTCGGCCAGTTCAGAGTGTTCAAGCCTCCGGAGGGGCTCTCGACATGGGACTCATCGCCTTTCGTCGAAGCACCCACGCAAGGTCGTAGGGACCAACTGCGGCTTCCAGAGGGAGCGGGGCGCCGGCCCAGTAAGCCCAGGCTGGCAGCCCAACCGTGGCCGCTACTTGCCGTGCTGGTGGTCCAGGCCCTCCTGTCACTACGGCTCGTATGGTCCAACACAGCGTTCCAGGACGAGGGTCTCTACCTGCGCGCGGGGCACCTGGAGTGGGCGCGCTGGCTGCATAGTGCGCCGATTCCGAACTTCCCCGCCTACTTCTCGGGAGTGCCTGGTTTTTACCCGCCCCTCGCCGCTCTGGCAGATAGCGCCGGGGGCCTTGTCGCAGCGCGCCTGCTGTCACTGTGTTTCATGCTCGGAGTCACCGCCCTCCTGTGGGTCACGGCCGCCCGGTTGTATGGGCAGCGAGCAGCTCTCCTGGCCTCGGCTTTGTTCGCCACCCTCGCCGGCACGCAGTTCCTCGGCGCCTTCGCGACTTATGACGCGATGGCGCTGTTCCTGCTCGCGCTGGCCGCATGGCTAGGAGTCCGCTGTGCCGACAGCCAGCGCTGGGCGCGGGCAGCTCTCCTGATCGCAACCGGCGTGCTTCTCGTCGTCGCAGATGCGGTGAAATATGCGACGGCGCTCTTTACTCCCGTAGTAATCGTGGTCGTCGCCATGACGGTCTGGCGGAAGCACGGGCGCACCGCCGGGCTGGCGGCCGGCCTGACTGTGCTTGGCTCATGGCTCCTGCTGGTCATCGCGGCCATCACCGCTGGCGGCCGGGAGTACTGGCTGGGCATCACCACGAGTACCCTGGCCCGGCCGCCGTCGAGTGTCCCGGTGACGGCCGTTCTCCACCGTGCTTACGTGTGGACGAGCCTGGTCCTGGTCCTGGCCCTGCTGGGCGCAGTGCTGTCGTATCGCAGCGAATCACGCGGGAAACTCCTGGTTCCCTTCCTCGCGGCCGCCGGCCTGCTCGCCCCGGCCGAGCAAGCCCGGCTGCACACGGCGGTCAGCCTCCAGAAGCACGTCGTGTTCGGCGCCTGGTTCGCCTCGATCGCCGCCGGCTACGCCATGGCGCGGCTGAGCAGAGTCGATCATGGCTATGGCTGGGCACCGGTCATGGCCTTGCCGATCGCCGCGTTGACACTGTTCGGGTCGATGGGCCAGGCGGCCTCACTGTTCCAGGTCTGGCCAAACTCAGCCGATGCCGTCACCCTGCTCCACGCGGAGATCGGCCTTCATCCAGGCAACTACCTGGCCGAAGACTATGACGTTGAGGCCTACTACCTGCGCACCGATCTCCCCTGGCAGCGGTGGTCAAGTACCTACCACTTCAGCTACCCAGGGACACATACGGGGGAAGCCTCCTACAGGGCGGCGATCGACCACCATCACTTCTCTCTGGTGATCCTTGATTTCGGGGACACCGCGGCGGTGGACAGGCAGATCACGGCAGACATGCGGCACGCCGGTGGCTACTACGTCCTTGCGCGTCCCGGTCGCTTCACCATCTGGGCGTCCGCCTCGAAGGCCTCCCGGCCAGCCGGGAGGTACCGTGCTCGTTACTGAGCCTTCGGCCGTTGCGCACGTGCAGCGGCTGTACCTGCCGCGACCGCCGAGCCGCAGGGAAAAGTACGAGTACTTCGGCAAGCAGCGCCGCTGGGTATTCGCGTTCCTGCTCTTTGCCGCCGCCGGGATTCTCTACGGCTACATCCGCGTGGCCGAGCACGCCTGGGTTGTCGCGCCCCTCATGTGGCTGCTGCTCATGGTCATCGTGCCACCGGTTGTCGTCAACTTCTGGCTGAGAATCGGCCGTCCCAGGCTGACGCTCGCAGGACATCAGGACACTGTAGCCAGCTACCGGGAGCACGGCGAGAAGGTCGATGTATTCCTGCCCAGCTGCGGCGAGCCGATCGCCTTGCTGAACAACACCTTCCAGTACGTAAGCAAATTGGAGTGGGGCGGCCCCAAGACCGTCTATGTGCTTGATGACTCGGTCCGTGAACAGGTGCGCGACCTGGCACTGCGCTACGACTTCCGGTACATCGTCCGTCCGGACCCGGGTCATATGAAGAAGGCCGGCAATCTTCTGCATGCCCTGGGCGTCAGCGACGCGGAGTACATCGCCGTAATCGACGCCGACTTTGCCGTGCGGCCCGAGTTCCTCCGCGAGACCATGCCTTACTTCCACGACCCCAACGTCGGTATCGTCCAGACAGCCCAGTACTTCGACGTGCGCAACCGGTCGTTCTCTTATATCCAGCGCTACGCGGGGACGCTCCAGGATATTTTCTTCCACTTCATCCAGCCGGCCCGGGACCGCTACCGGGCAGCGATCTGCGCGGGCACGAATCTGGTCTACCGCCGCGCCGCTGTCGAGGCCGCAGGCGGCTTCGCGTGGGTGCCGATCGGCGAGGACGTGCACTCCGGGGTGCGTCTGGCGTGGGCCGGCTGACGAGACGCGCTACCTGCCCCTGTGTCTCGCCAAGGGCGTGGCTCCCGCTGACTTCCCGTCGCTGGCCAACCAGCAGACGCGGTGGTGCCGCTCGTCGATGCTGCTCATGCTTGAGAAGCATTTCAGGGAGGCGCCGTTCACGTGGAAGCAGCGGGCCGCCTTCTGGGCAGCGTTCCTGTACTACATGTCGTCGGCCGCATTGCTGCTCACCGGGCCATTCCCCGCCCTGGCAATGATCTGGTTTTTCCCGGGGCGTATCTACCCGCACAACTACCTGCCGATGCTGCCAGCGATCGCGGCAACCCTGTTCGTGTTCCCGTTGCTCAGCCGGGGCTGGCGGCCGACGATCTACCGGGTGTGCATGATCAACGCATGCTGCCACTTTTACGCGATCTGGTATGCGATCCGCGGAAGCGTGGCTGAGTGGGTTCCGACCGGAGCTTCGAGCAGGAAGGGGCAAGTTCCCGTCATGGTGAACCGGATCCTGTGCACTTGGATTGTCCTTGTTCAAGGGTTCCTCTGGTCGGGCCTGGCCCTGCGCATGCATCAATACGGCTGGCACGCATATTGGGCGACAGCGGTCCTGGCTGCTGTGCAGCTGTATATGCTTGCGCCTTTGCTGACCCCCAGCAAGGGCGTCTGGAGACGCGCCCAGGAGGAGCCTGGGGAGGTCGCAGGATGAAATATCTCAGTCAGATTGCGCTTGCTTTCGCGCTAGCGATGCTGTCCGGTGCCTGCGGAGGGAATCGAATGGCGCTCGCCTCACGCCGCGAGCGGACGACAGAAGGAGCCACCCGATGAGACATCAGAGCAGGCAAAAACGCAGAGGGCCTGGGCGGATCGTGATCGCCGCTCTAGCAATCATTGTCGTGGCAGCGGTCGGTACTGGTGTCTTCCTCCACAACAGATCGACGGGCTCCACCGGGCCGCTGCCGGTCCAACTGCCCGCTGCCACGGGTGCCTACCTCGGGGTGTATACACACGGCCTACCCGACTCGTACTCCGCGGTTGCGGCATTCAATAGCGCCACCCAGGCCAAACCCGATGTGGTCATGTACTACAGCGGCTGGTACGTGCCCTTCCCGACCAAGTTCGCGACCACCGTGGCCAACAACGGCGCGGTGCCGCTCGTGCAGATGGACCCCGATAACGTCAGCTTGTCCGACGATCGCTTCCGGACGGTACGACGGTTACCTGAGCGCTTATGCTGAGGCCGTCGCAACCTACCGTCATCCGGTGGTCATGAGCTTCGGCCACGAGATGAACGGCACCTGGTACTCATGGGGCTACCAAACAGACCTCCCCAGCGGTGTTCGTAGCCGCGTGGCGGCACGTCGTCAAACTGTTCCGCACCCTGGGCGCCCACAACGTGACCTGGATGTGGACGGTCAACATCATCAACAACGCGCACGGCGGCACTATCCCTCGCCCGGACCAGTGGTGGCCTGGCGCATCCTACGTGAATTGGGTCGGAATCGACGGCTACTACCTCAAGCCATCGTGGAAGTTCGCGCCGCTGTTCGGGCCCACCATCGCTGCGGTCCGGAAACTGACCCTCGACCCGATACTTGTCGCCGAAACCGGCGCCGTGCCAGCCGCAGGCCAGCCAGCGAAGATCGCCGACCTGTTCTCTGGCATCCACCAGTACGGGCTGCTCGGATTTGTCTGGTTCAACGCAACTAATAGCCACCACCAGCAGTTCGGCATTAGCAGTCCTGCGGCCGTAGCCGCCTTCCGCAAGGGCGCCAGCACCTACACCAGACCGGGAGGATGAATCGAGAGCCGCGCCTGACTGGGCTAAGTACCAGCGATCTAGCTGAGTACCAGCCAAGGGCACAAGGAGAAGGAGGCAGAACGGTTTACGTTGACTATGAGGACACGCGGCGCGGCCACCGCCAGCCTCCGCCTCGCAGGCCGAAACGTCGCCGTGCGAGGCTGGCTGCGACGGTGGGAGCCGTTGGCGCAGTCATAGCACTCGATTCTTACCTACGCAGTAAAGCTCGAAGAGCACCGCACGCACATGACGCGGCCCCACTCGTCGCAGCTGAACACGACACCTGCCCGTTAAGCCCGACTCCTACGTCGGGGTGTACCAGTCGGGGGCACCCGATTCCTACGCCGGGGTCTCGAGGTTCACCGCCAAGACGGGGATAAAACCGCGGCTCGTCGTCTACTACAGCGGGTGGTTCGAGCCGTTCAAGACCGGTTTCGCCACGACAGCGGCTAAGCACGGCGCGGTGCCCCTCGTGCAGATCAACCCGAAGAACGTCAGCCTCGCCGCCATCGCTTCCGGGCACTACGACAGCTACCTGACCTCCTATGCGGAGGCCGTCCGCTCCTATCGTCACCCGGTCATCCTCGGCTTCGGGCACGAGATGAATGGCAGCTGGTACTCCTGGGGCTACCGACACGCATCCCCGGCGAACTTCGTGGCCGCCTGGCGGCACATCGTCACGCTGTTCCGCGAGCTCCGGGCACGAAATGTGACCTGGCTGTGGACAGCCAACATCATGCACAGGGGCAGCAATATCTCCCGTCCCGAGCCGTGGTGGCCCGGTAGCAAGTACGTGACGTGGGTGGGCCTGGACGGTTACTACTACAAACCGTCCTGGAACTTCACTCCTCTGTTCGGGCCGACAATCGCGGCCATACGCCAGTTCACGCACGCTCCCATACTCATAGCTGAGACATCTGCGGCGCCAACCACCAACCAGCCCGCAAAAATAGCTGACCTGTTCGCTGGAATCCGCCTCTACGGCTTGCTCGGGTTCGTCTGGTTCAACTCCGTCCACATCGTGGATTGGCGCCTCAACAGCGGCCCCGCTATTGCGGCGTTCCACCGGAGCGCCAAGGCCTATAAGCTTGCTCTTCCATCGTGAAGTGACAGTTGCCCTGCGACGGATGCATAGTTGGATGATAGGAGCGCGTAAAACGTTGGTCAGACGTATGAGGATTGCAGCTGACGACGGGGGGTGGAGGACCCAGTGTCCCCCCGCCGCAGCACGACCGCACAATAATGACTAAAGACGTTCACGCATATTTCTTCGAACAGTTGTGAATATACCCGAGTTGGCTCAGATTAGTGCGCAAGTCAGCTGGCGCGGTCTATGGCGTCGAGGGCTTGACGGAGTTCGCAGGCGGAGGTGTCTGCTCCCGCACCTGGCAGTGTGGTGTTAGAGCGGATCTTCCTGGCTGGCCGGTCGGCAGGGATCCTGGCCAGTGCCCGATGCCTGCAGGCGGCCTGCCCGGGGTGCGGCCCGGTGTCCCGCCGGGTGCACAGCCAGGTATGAGCGGCGCCTTTCTAACACAGCGGCGGCGGCTAGGGCCTGAGTTTTATCAATTTAGTGTGGTCGGGCTGGGTTACCTGAGGAGGGTGAGGGCGTCGCGGAGGTCTGGCGGGAGCGGGTCTTCGGCGGTGAGGATGTGCTGGCCGGCCCGGATCTGGATGGTGCGGTAGCGGCGGGCGGCGCGGACAAACTTCCTGATGGACCAGCCGGTGCGGCCCTCGATGAACCGGGTGACGGCCAGGGCGGCGAAGACGATCGTGAGGTGGGCCTCGATGGAGTCGCGCTTGCGGTGGTAGATCGGCCTGGCCCGCAGGTCAGACTTTGACATGCGGAACGATTTCTCGACGTTCCAGAGCTGGTGGTAGCTGCCGATCACGAAGTCCGCGGTGACCTGTGTCCCGTCATCAGGGCAGGCGGCCAGATTGGTCACGTAGCCCTTGAGCCCGGCCAGGTCCCTGGCCTTGGCCTCGAGCTCGCGGTTGATGCTCTTGACCGCGCCGTCGAGGGCGATGAACCTGTTCCGCTTCACGGGGGCCAGCCCGGCGACCACTTTCGCGGCTTTGGCGACCTGCTCGTCGATCCCGCGCAGCGTCCGCCGCGCCCGGTCGGCGCGGAATTGGTAGTAGATCATCTGGTTGCGCCGCTTCGAGCGGGGCCCGGCAGGCCAGGGCTGGATGAAGACATGCCCGTCGGGGATGCTCTCGCCCGGGTGCTCGCCGCGCCACTGCGCGACCTGGTAGGGGACGTCGGGGATCTTCATGCCGAGGATGAACGACAGCCCGGCGGCCTCGATCGCCTTCTGGTTAGCCTCGGAGATCATCCCCGCGTCGGCGACGACGGTCACGTCGGGCAGCTGATGGGCGGCCACGAACGCCTCGATGACCGGGAGCATGGTCTTGGTCTCGGCCCGGTTGCCTTCGAACGCGGAGACCATCAGCGGGAACCCGTCCTGACCGGTCAGCAGCCCGATGGTGATCTGCGGCTCGAGCCGGCGTTTCTTGGAGAAGCCGGGCTCGCGGAACCCGTCACCACGGTCGGCTTCGAAGTAGAGGGTGGACACGTCGTAGAGGCCAGCGACGCCGGCCCGAGCTGGGCGTGCGCGGCGCAGGCCTGCGACAGGCCCTGCCTCCACGACTCCTGCGCCCAGATCGGCAGGCGCCGGTTGAGCGTGGGATACGACGGCGCGACAGCGCCCGCCTCCTGCAGGACCCGCAGCGAGTCCTGCTTGCTCACCGGCTCGATGATCCGCGCGAGCACGAGCTGCCTGAATACTTCGTCATGCCCGGTGGCCTGGTCGAACCCGAGCGCGTCATAGGCACGGGATAGGGCGTCCAGCAGGTGGCCCATCCGCGAGGAGACGATATCCAGCGGCCCCGCTGGCCCCGGCCCGGCCATGCCGAGATCGAGTTCTAGCTGCCCGGCGGCCAGCCGCTGCCTCGCCGCGGCCTGCAGCGCCTCCAGCTCGGCGTCGTCGTGCGCCGAGCCGACGTGTTCGATCTTCCGCGAACCCCGCCGGAACGACCACACGATCTGGACCGCCGTCGCGCCGGACGGTCTTCCCGGTGCGCACGTACGCCACCCGGCGAGACTACGAGCCACGGCGGGCACCGGCCCCTTAGTGCGCAAATCCGCGAACCCGGCAACGGGGACCTCCAGGTCACAGCGCTACAGCCGAACCGATCCCGCTCAAGTGATAAAAGTCAGGTAACACAGCGGCGGCGGCTAGGGGTCATGACCTGCCTGAGCGTCCGCCGGTTTCTCTGCGCGGACGCCGGCTGCAAGAAGACGACCTGCTCCGCCGCCGTGTCCTGCTCGCCGACTGACGATCAAGGAACACGTCACGGAACTGTGTCAGAGCCAAAACTCACGCGTCGTTCACGGACTCCACTGGGCCCCGCTGAGCTCAGGAAATCCGCGTGGACGAAGTTCTGAACCTCAGGGAAACTCATGCCGGTGCCTTGGGGTTCACTCGGGAAGGCGGCAACCGCCGTAGTGCGGCGAGCAAACTACGGCATCTCACCTCTCGCGAGCGACAACAGCGCAGCGATCCCGGCTTCCTGCTGGTCATGTTCGATTGCATCACTGAGCATGGAAGAAGTTACTTCCTTACTGTGCGCGCGGTAGCTTGCTGCATACGCTGCGGCCGTGCGCTCCGAGATCACTGCCCTGGTCGTGGAGGTAGGCCAGGACTGGCTCCGCTCCCGGCTGACCGAGTGGCTGTCCTCCTGGGGCGCGCCGACTCGTTCCACCGGGACAACAGCACGAGCGGTAGCTTCGCCCAATGAGTCAGCTCGCCGATGTCGGCCGCTACCAATGGCCGCGCGGATCACAGGCGGGCTAGTAACCAATCCCTCGAGGATGTAGACACCCAGGAGCGCGAAGGACAACCCCTTCAGTCCGCCATACGTACCACCGGCCGCCGCAGCGCCGACCTCCATAACTGCAGCCGCTGTCATGACTGCAGCCGCACGGGGTATCCGCCCGACCGCGCGGCACACAGCGATGTACAACATCTTCGGAATAGTTGGCAGGTAACCAATGACCAGAAGGCACAAGGGCAATGTCGCTGCACGGGCATAGCCGGGTCCGAACATGCCTAGCGCCAGATGAGCACCGAAACCGAGCACGGCCATGCTTGGCAATCCGACCAAGAGCGATAGCCGAAGGGTGAAGCGGAGTTTCCGGGCGATTATTTGAGGGTCGGCAGCCGCTATGGCAAAGAGAACCGTCGATAGGTGCAACGGCACGATCTTTAGGAACCCGCTGAGCATCCAGGCGGCATAGAAGGCCGCGTTGGCCGAAGGTGACACGATTACCGTAACTAGCACGGGGATCAACGTGAGCGGGATGGTCATGGCCAAGTTCAGCCAGTTGTGGGCCAACGCGGTCCCGCCAAGACGCCGCAGGACGCGCCAGTCGGGCCGATGCAGGACACGGCTACCGCCGAACCGAAGCCAGATTCCCAGCACTATCATTGACAGCGCGATCCCCGCCACCCAGGAGGCGACCATACCGACGCCGAACTTTTCGTGCAGGAAGATCGCAGCAACGGGCAGAGCGAGCAGCTTGGCTGCTGCGAATATGGTGTTCCGTGTTAGCTGGAGGCCTCCCCGCATCAAGCCTATAGTGGCCTGATCAAATACCAGGCTCGTTCCAGTCAGCACTACTCCGACGGCAAATAGTGCTGTCTGAGCCAACGTTCCGCTGACGTGCTCGAAACGTTGACTAAAATGAGGCGCCAGGGTGGTGAATCCGACTGCCAGTACCAGTGAGCCAAGTCCGCAGGTCAGAAGTGCCGCCGAGACTAGGCCGGCTCGGGCTTGGCGGCGTGGAAGTTCACCGATGAGCAAAGTGCCCATCCCCAGCATGCCAATCGTGCCCAGTAGCGTCATGGCCGATATGGCAGCGGCGCCATAGCCGACAGCCTGCTGGCTGAATATCCGGGCAGCCGTCGCCCAGTAAACAAATCCCAACACAGACGTCACGCCTGTCGTGGCAGCGAGGGTGCTCGCGTTTCTGAGCAGGTCCTGATGCCGTCGCCACGTAACCATGATCGCGATCCGTGGGGACCTCTGCGACGCCGGCCGCGGCCGAGATCTAGATGGCCCGTGGGCATCCCGGACGACGTTCGCTTCAGTCATGGTGACGGCGTTCCGTTACCATTGAGGGCCACGTGTCGGTATGGCCGACTAACGTCTGGCAGGCGAAACAGATTAACGGAGATACCGTAACGGCTCGGATACTGGGGAGACCGATGCCATGTTTGGCCGTCGGCAAGGTCTACATTCCAGATCGCGGTCGTACGACCATTGCGAGCGACGACCAACCGGTAGCGCATCATTCTGCCCTCATGGTTACCAACGCCAAGATTTAGGGTAGAGGCATTCTTGTTCGTGCGGATGAGCCACAACTGCGTATAGCCGGCATAGTGTTGGACTGCGACGCCCAGGCGTGCGACTCCCAGTGCACAGACCGCTATCACCACAGCAGCACCGAACGCGATTGCCTTCCGTGGTGGCAGGCGCCAGTCTTGTCGCCGTAGACCGAACGACGCCGTAGCGCTATCTCGTTGGTGACGACGCCACAAAAGAACCACATCACAGATCAGCGTTACTCCTGCAAGAAGCCCAAGCCATGCAGTTCGCTGTAGTGGCAGCCCTGAGCCCACTATCAGCAATCCCCCGAGAATAGGTACACAGAGTGCCAGCCCACTGGCCACGACTACGCGTTCCAAACCAGCAATGTGAGAACCGAACAGCAGTTGACTAAGCAGGTAGCCGGGCGCAGCCAAAAGCGCGATTCCGAGTACGGCGGTCACCCCAACGGGGGCGCCAAATGAACCTGCCGCACAAGCCAGAACCGCCACCGCAGCGGTGGCCCCCAGATCTATCTGGTTCCGACTCATATTATGGTCCACTCAGCTCGTAAATAACGATGTTACCGGAGTCGTAGATACGGGCGACGCCGGGTGTATGGTTAAATTTCGCGAGATCAGGATACGGCAGCGGATGAGTATATTTGCTAGCATTTGGATCGACGGGAAAGTACCTGCCGAAGGCTGGTAGTGACTGGCTGAGCCGCCGGTCCACCCATATGTAGCGCAGTGCTTGGATCTGTGCTCGTGAGGCATCAGATAGCGTAAATATGCGTGAGTTATATATGTAAGCGACGTTCCGAATCGGATTCTGGTAACCGTAACTACCAAGGACTGGGTAGCTGCCATAATCGGTCGCGAACCTGTTGCCAGGCCCCAGTTCCCGCAGCCCCCACGTGGCCGTACTGATCACCTGAGGCTGCACCGACCGTTCAGACCCAGCGACCTGGTACGACCCTGGCAGTCGTTCCCAGTACGGGGGCCACCCGTTGGCCAAGCCATCGAACAGAAGCATCAGTACCACAACCAGAACCGCAGCGGATACCGCATGCGCTTGCCAGCGAACAGCCGCGCCCACAAGGTATCGAAACGCCAGTGCAACGATGTAAGCGGTAGGCACGAAGACGAAGCTCGCTGCCCGTCCGGCTAGAAGGCTGCCATCCGCGACCGTAAACCGGACAACGACGACCACATACCAACTGGCTGACATGACGACCATAGCCATGGTCCATGGCTGATGACGGTACCGCCGCCAGACCTGCCACCAGCCAACGGGCACCAGAGCCGATATAACAAGAACAGCAGCAGCGGCCAGCAGGCGGTTGCCCAGAGGACCGGCCGATATGGACGGGGCACCTGAATGTCCTGCCCCTAGAAGGTTTCGGAAACTCTCGAGCGTGCCGCTGGCGAGAGGCTGCAGATAAGCCCATGTCTCTGGAGCGGCGAACAATATCCAGCCTATCACAGACACAGTCGATATCAGTGCCAGGATAGCCACCCATGCCGCAGTAGCCCAGCTTCTCGTAATTAGCGCCGCCATAGTGATGATGAGCAAGGCTGCAACGAGAATGTAGCTGGTGATGTGATGAGTCATTACGACCGCGATGATGCTTACTATTGCCAGGGTGAGCCACCCCGCTCGTAGCCCATACGTTCGGCGCGAGGCTAGCCTTGAGGCGGCCAACAGCGAAAGTCCGAGGAAGGGCAAAGCGAGCGTTTGATATATAAACATCGAGTCGAAGGAGGCAAAGTGCGAATTACTCGCATAACACAGCACGCCGACACCAGCGACGCGGTACGATCCACTGATCCCCCGGAAGAGCAAATACAGCAGGTAAACGAACAAGAGATGAGCGGTTCCGGCAATGATGACTCCGGACGTAAAGACAGGAAGACCTGTTACAGAAACAAAGGCCGATGTAACCTCCTCTAGGCCTGGATAATGCGGGCTGATCGGCAACACGTAATTCACGGTGGATAGCTTGCCGGTCTGAAGCACATCTACTGTGCTGCGCCAATGCTCAAGTTCGTCCACAAAGGTAAAGGCTGCAGGACTGTAACAAACCCAGACCAGGTACTCCGCGATGGTTAGAAGGGTTATAAGAGCGATCGTCTCGCGAGCGGTCAGGAGTCGTTGACTGAGCAGTCGGGCCGCCGTCGGAAGGAGGATCAGCCCCTGCCCTAGCCAGTACAGACGGTCTGCCCATGGCGAGCTAGCGTGGCCAAGACGGCCAGTTGTATACGCGACGGCCACAATCAGGACACCGGTGGCGCTGATGATAGTCACGACACTCACCGGCACACGTGAACGAGCCGCCGCATGGCGTCCTCGCCGACGAAGTGGCGCCTGCCGAGAGGTGAGCGACGCGTCAGCGACTGTCGCCACGGCCACGCCTCCCGCGTTCGCCTCTCACGGGCTGTACCCTCGCCTGTGATGCAAGCAGGCTTGCTTCACGTGGGTCACGCTTCGACCCCCGCGAGCCGACTGCCACCAACCCCCACTTCCCTAGATCCGGTTGCAAGGCCGGGAAGCGCGTGCCAGGACCCCACCAGGCGTTCGATCCCACCACTGATCATCAGCAAATCAACGAACTGCCTGGACATGGATGCGATGCCCGAGACAAAGTTGCTAGTTATGAGCGCACTCACTTCGCCGGGAGATTTCGCGCCCACTATTATGCCCCTGTCGATTGTGGCACCTCCGATGCCTCGGTCCGGGCCTGTAGACGCACGCTCCTCGCATAAGCCAGAGGTCCCATGAGCATCCACCAGCGTTGGCGCTTCTTTAGCCCGGCCAGAAGGTCGTCTTGCGCCTCGGCGTGTGTCACGTTCGCTCCTCTCATATAGCCAAGCGCAGTAGGAAGCAGCCTTAGAAGGCTCAGCAATACACCAGGATGGTGGCGCAGCAGGGCCGCGTAGTAGGCAGTCAGGCCCACACCGTAGCCGTGCAGCTGCCGCCCGAGACTATCCAGATCTCGGCGGTGGTGGTGGCGCGTCAGCGCCGCAGGCTCGTAGGCGATGCTGTATCCGGCTAGCAGCACCAACGTCAGGGCAAGGGTGTCGCCGCCTCCCAGAGCCGGAGTCCCTGCTCCAAGCGCCACGTCGAATCCGCCGATGCAATCAAGGGCCTCCCGCCGAAAGGCCATGTTCGCACCAACCCCGAATGGGGGAAGCGGGTAGAGTGGGTTCTGCGGGCCCTGGGGGGAGAAGATCATGGACGAGAAGCCACGACCTTTACAGTGCCCACCAAGCTGCTCGAACAATTCCTGTGCCTGAGTGTCCAGTCGGGCGGGAACAACCATCCCTGAGACACAGCCAATGTCCTCGCCTCGGGCGAAGCCGTACGCTAGTCCCGCGAGCCAGTGGCTGTCAGGTTCCTCGTCATCGTCGAGGAAGGCAACAACATCGCCGGAGGCAGCTGCTATGCCGGCATTGCGGGCCCGTTGTAGTCCGGCTCGGGATTCTAGGATATAGCGGAACGGCACCTCGCCTTCTTTAGCCTCGACCAGACTCCTAACGGCATCGCTCACCGGAGCGTTGTCCACCACGACGACCTCGAACCGAGGATATTCCTGTAGTTCGAGGAAACCCAGGCAATTCTCGAGCTGGTCCGATCGATCGCGGGTACAAATGACAACGCTGACGAAGGGCGCCGTAGCCAGCGCTGCAAGACGGTCGCGTAGGAACGGCCACGTAGCTGGATCAGTTTGCAGCCCCGTACCAGCAAGGCTGCTGGGTGTGGGGAGTCCCGCAGCGGCGAACTGGCTAGTGACTGCTTCGCGGAACTCCGGCCAGATCCGATCACCAAGCTGGTCTGGGGTTAGGCCTTCCGAGCTCAGTTCGACGACGCACGCGCCGACGGGCTCTGTATGTAGTCGCCCTAGCACCCAGACTCTTCTGCGCCCATCATTCGTCACGATGGGAAGTGGTGCAGTAAGCTCAATATCCATCATCCGGACCGGCCAGGAGTCCTCGCTAGAGCCCTGGGGTACGGTCTTAACGTGACGAGGCATGTCGGTTGGCACAGTCATAATTAGCCCTACCTTAGGGATACGTCCACTGAAACCTCCTAGCGCAGATCCCATTTCTTCCATGGTTGTACCTAGCAAGTCGCGGTGTGCCGGGTGGGCAGTGGAACACTCGCAGAGTGCTGAGACGCCATTGAAGGCCGAGTCCAGCCTTCTCCGGTGATCGGGAAATAAATATCCGCGGAGGCGGCTATCTAGGCTAGGCGCCGCATTGATACGATCACTGCGGTTGACGCTCTTGAGGACATCAGGTAGTCCAGAAATCTACCTGGACCATAGTAACTCCCTCCCCCACACAAGCCTGTACAAACGAGAATCTACCCAGCCCGTCATAGGCCGACGTAAGACATTGGCCAGAGTATCAGGTACTGCAGGGGCCATGCCGCCGAAATGACGCATTGTGGTGCGTCCGTCACTCTTCGGAGTCAGGCGTCCTCCGGCCCCCACCTCCCGACATCCCCGGTGAGTAGGCAGGATCCCCCGGGAAGTAGGCAGGGCATCGCGCTTCGTTATCACCTGCAGTTAGATCTGCGCCCCCTGCCCGACGATCGAGACCTCCGGATCACGAGTCCAGCCGGTCCCGCCGCAGCCCTGCCCACCGTACCTGTAGTCGCGGGGACGTGCCATCCAGAAGAACGCCCACGGGTTGGGACAACAACCACGTAAGGTAAACCGTCACCGGTGCCGCTCTGCCGTCCCCCAGAAGGAGTTTGTGTGATTGGGCCGAACCCAAAGCCGTCCACCATGCGGGACGGCAACCGGAGGGCCACGTGGGTCAGGAAACATTTCAATGCCGTCGTCTGCATTGCTGTCGTCGTCTGCGTTGCAGTCGTCATCGGCGCCGCGGTCTTGATCGCTGCGGCGAAGCTATCAAGTGGCTCTTCGGGAGCATCGGCGCCTTCTCTATCTAAGCACCCGCGGCCTATTAGGTATCTCGGTGTGTATGAGCCAGGCGCACCTGGTTCGTACGCTGGCGTGAAGCGATTCGCGCATGCTGTTGGCAGGAAACCTGATCTCGTCTCATACTATGGCGGCTGGAAGGAGAACTTCCAGAAGTCATTCGCCGAGACTGCCGCCAGTCAGGGTGCTACCACGATCGTGCAGATGGACCCAACTGAGATTTCGATGACCAACATAGCTGCCGGCATGTATGACGGTTACCTGACTAAGTTCGCCGATGACGTCGCCGCCTTTCGCCAACCGGTGATTATCAGTTTCGGCCATGAGATGAATGGATATTGGTACTCTTGGGGTTATGGCCGCACCAAACCAGCGGACTTTGTTGCCGCGTGGCGGCATATCGTTCAACCTGTTTCGTCAGCGCGGCGCTAATAACGCCAAGTGGCTATGGCAAGTAAATTCACTCAGCTCCCGGACCAGCCCAGTACGCCCTTGGTGGCCCGGCTCTCAATACGTGACATGGGTTGGTATCAGTGGTTACTACTACGTCCCTGGCGCAACTTTTTACAATATCTTCAGTCCCGTAGTCGCCACTGTCCGCCAATTCACTCATGATCCAATACTTATTGCGGAGACCGGCGTTGGACCACAGGCAGACCAAGTACGTGGGATTAAAGATCTGTTCGCGGGTGTACGCCTGCAAGGCTATATTGGCCTGGTTTATTTCGACCAGCACAGCTATGGAGGTATCTACAAAGGAGAGGACTGGCGTTTGGAAGATAACCCGGAGGCCTTGTCCGCCTTCCGCAGCGCCCTAAAGGGCTAGAAATCTTCGGTAATAGACTGGCTGGCATCTGCCAGGACAGCACCGGCCCTCCGTGTGGAGGAGACGCTGGGAGCTTCTCCGCATCCTACGGTGACCGAACACTACTCTTTCGTACGCGGTGTGCTCCGGTGGAAGCCAGCATGCATCCAACGCCTGCTGGTGACAAGCCTAGTAGCGCGGTCATAAGGGAGACTCTTCACCGCGGGCGACGACCGTCACTGGATCCTTACCCTTAGTACTCTTTTGCTGGATGAGCAGGGCGACGTGACCGAACAGAAAGCCGACCATCACCAAACCGAAACCCGCCACAATGGCGAAGCTCCGAAACGCACCTGAAATGTCACCCCGAGTGGCTTCTTTAAGGCCTCGGAAAGCTGCCGCCGGCAACACACGCCTGGTATACTGCCGCTCGGCCGAAATGCTGTTGGCCATACCATTAAGTGCAGCAAGAATCGCCTTTCCCCAACCCTCGTTGAAGCACCTGTAGGCGAAGTAGCGAAAAGTGGTACGCTCTGCGGGCACGCGGTGGCCTGCAGCCCCCATTGGGTCATATATCCAGGTTCCGCCACACCTCGCGGCCGCGCGAAGGCACAAGTCCGTGTCTTCTGGGCGCGACCGTGCGTCGACCTTTCCGATTTCATCACGGAATCCGCCGACCATATCGAAAGCCTGACGCCGGATCACCATGTTGTTGGTCCAGACATTTCGAACAGGCTCGGCGCTTTTCGGCATGCCTACATAGGACGCGCCGACGGCCCAGTCAAACTCGGGCGGAAACCAGCGGGGCCGGGAAGTGGCCCACACTGGGTCTAGCCGACCGCCAACGCCTACCACGCTGGTGTCGTCGAAATGTCTCAGCAGCACCTCCAGCCAGTCTGGTGAGGCAATCGCGTCATCGTCGAGAAAAGCAATCAATTCCCCCCGAGAGGCGGCAACTGCCGTGTTGCGGGCCGCAGACGCACCGCGCCGACCACCGTTTCCGATAACGGTGACGCCATGCAACTCACGATGTGCCCGCGCCAGGAGGTCTGGATGGTGATCGATGACAACAATCGTTTCCAATACTTCTATAGTCTGCTGGCAGACCGACGTAACCGCGTCAGATAGGTCATTCCAGCGTTTCATTGAGAAGGCTGCGATAATGACCGAAACCGTGGGTAGGTCGGTGATACTCACTTCCCTAGTGCTCAACCGACCGCTCCAGCTCGCTGGCCAATTCCGGAGAAGGCAGCAGAGGCTTCTCGATCATCCCTGCCGACGGCTGGGATGCCGCCTCTGTTCGCGGCTGTGGCGCCACCAAGGCGGGGATGGTTTCAGCGTTGTTGATCTTTTTGTAATTGCTGCTGCGTCGACGCTCAGTCAGGATGGTGCGCAGCACGCGCCGACCGTCACGGAATGCGTTCAGATTGCTAACTCCGTGAATTCGTGAATGTTCGTAACTCGGAACCTCCGCGACGACTAGTCCCGCCTTGGCGACACGAACGTGGATAAGCGTCTCCACCTCGAAGCCGTCACCCCAAAGCCGCCCATCGCCCCCAGACCGCTGGGGAGACGTGGCATCTAGACCTAGGACGGCTGCATGTCGGCGCCAGAAGACGTTGAACCCATAGCAAAGATCTGAGTAGCTTTTGCTATAGCACGCATTGAAAAAGGCCGTCAAGGCGTAGTTGCCCAAACTACGGAGGCGCGTAATGTCGGCGCTCCCACCACTTTCAGCGAACCGCGTTCCCTTGGCGAAGTCAGCGCCATTCAGCAGCGCCTCTACGAACCGCGGGATTTCGCTTGGATCTGCCGAGCCGTCGGCATCGATCATGGCGATGATGTCACCAGTTGCCACGGCGATCCCGCATGCTAGCGCATTCCCTTTGCCCATGCGGGTCTGCCTCAGGACGCGCACATCCGGTCGCAGTTGGCGTGCGACCGCCACGGTATCGTCTATGGAGAAGCCGTCGACTAGGATGATCTCATGGATGCCGGAGGGCATCCGGGCGAAGACATGAGGGATGTTCCGAGCCTCGTTAAGCGCTGGAACGACAACAGATACCGAGGGCAACACCATTTGCCGCTTCCCCCCAAATGAAATATCTCTTAGGTGCTTCTCACTTCACTTCAGTTGCGCTTAATCTGTCGCCGCTCCTGCGGATCGCGTCTCAGAAAGCTGGCCCGATGGGAAAGTGAAGTGGTCTCCTGGCGCCAGGCACCAGGCTCAACGTCGGACTCATTTGTGAGCAGATCCCGTCCTGGCCGCCTAGTGCCGACACGTCCCGGGAATTCGGCCCTCCGGCTAAGCGGAAGCCTGCAACCTCCCCGGCGTGGCAGTAAGACTCTCCCCAGCGCCTGACTGCGTTGTGATTCATAGCCGAACCTGTCTGCGATCAGGGTCTGCAAAGGCCTTGGCCCGGCCCCTACGCTTACCTAACGTGCTGAGGGCGTTACAAATCGTGCCGACACCCTCTAAACGGAACACTGTGTGAGGACGGTACTGCCCTCAGCGTCCGAAAGAAGGGGAGTTTGCTTATTTCGTGACCGAACAATCGTCCGCCTCGTCACGCGCCAAAGGGCCCGCGGTCAGCCAGGCCTGCGCCTGGGATCGGGAGTCGGCCAGAGCGGGGACCTCTTCGGCTCGGTCAGCCCAGTCGTGAAGGGCCTCGGACTTCCGGTAGACAAGACGTCATGAGATCCCGCCTGGTGATACTCGTGGCCGTGGCGATCGCTGCTGCCTCTGTCGCCTTGGCCGTCACCCGCAGCGCTTCCTCTACTTCTACGCACCCTTTGGTTGGGCAGGCGTCTCTGCCAGCCAGGCCGACCTCGTACCTGGGCGTTTACGAGAGCGGACCGCCACACACCTACCAGCCGATTGCGGACTTCGCGAGGGCCGCAGGAAGGCATCCGAACCTGGTCGGGTACTACAGCGGCTGGAACGTGCCCTTCGGGAGATCGTTCGCGGAGACAGCCCGCAGCCACGGTGCCGTCACAATCTTGCAGATGGATCCCACCTACGCCTCCATCCCGGCGATCGCCCGAGGCAGCTACGACGACTACCTGCGCGCATTCGCGAAGAGTGTCCGGGAGTTCGGTCACCCCGTGGTCATCGGCTTCGGGCACGAGATGAACGCTCGCTGGTACTCGTGGGGGTACGGACACGTCCCAGCGCCGACGTTCGTGGCGGCGTGGCGGCACATCGTGTCACTGTTCCGCAGCCAGGGCGCCCACAACGTCACCTGGCTATGGACCATCAATCAGGACCTTTCAACCACCGGCCCCATCTCCTCGTGGTGGCCTGGGGCGCAATACGTCACCTGGGTAGGCGTCAACGGCTACTACTACCGTCCCTCCAGTACCTTCGCGACCGTGTTCGGCGAGACCATCGCTCACGTACGGGCATTCACCCGCAAGCCGGTGCTGCTCTCCGAGGCGGGTGTGGGGCCCCTCGCCGGCCAGTCCATGAAAATCCAGAACCTGTTCGCCGGGATGCGGCAGTACCAGACGCTCGGGCTCGTGTGGTTCGACATAGCCCAGCACCAGGGGATCTACCATCAGGACTGGCGTATCGAGGACAGCCGATCCGCCACCGTGGCGTTCCGCCGGGGCGCGTCTTTGCTGACTCTGGCACGTCCCTGACCACCCGGGATGAGACCGGCCGGGATGAGCCCGGCCGGGCGGCGCCGACCTGCGTCGGCCGCGTTGGCTGCGGTGAACGTGCCGATGGCCGTCTTCCTGTGACACCTGTGGCATGTGGTGTCATTGCTGCCAGGTTTCGGTTGCGTTACGCCGACCAGAGCTCAAATCGGCAAACATGCCGCATCCTGCGGTGACCGAACACTACTCTTTCGTACGCGGTACCCGGACTGGTGGTATCCGTACGGGCATATGACGGTCCAGCCCGATGTACGTGGGCGGCGGGGGTGGCCGAGGTTAACCCCCTGCACGCCCCATTACCGCAGGCAGGTGTGCCTATGGATCACGGCCGGGCAGGCAGAGATCTGCTCCCATCGTCGCAGCTGGCCGGGAGATCCACGCAGGATGAGGCAGGCTCGGGAGTAGCGAGCGCTGAGGCAGAGGACGCTCCGGCTACCAGCAGCCACGCGCGGAAGGCTGCGCGTGGGGGCGGCTGGTTTGGGGCGACTGGAGTGCGGGCCGGTTTGCCGTTGTTCGCGGTTCTCCTGGTGCAGACGCTGCTTTCGGTCCGGTTGCTGGGTGCTGACACGGCGTTCGTCGATGAGGCAGCGTATTTGTGGGCCGGGCATCTGGAGTGGGCGCACTGGCTGCACGGAGTCGCGATACCCCCATTTTCGGCGTATTTCTCAGGTGCCCCCGTGATGTACCCGCCACTGGGAGCACTGGCGGACAGCGTGGGAGGGCTGACGGGAGCGCGGGTCCTGTCGCTGGTCTTCATGCTCGGCGCGACAGTGTTGCTGTGGGATGTGACGAGCCGTTTGTTCGGTCGGCAGGCCGGCTTCTTCGCCGCCGCGCTCTTCGCGGTGGCGGGTCCAACACTGCACTTGGGCGCCTTCGCCACGTATGACGCCATGTCGCTGTTTCTTCTCGCCCTGTCCGCCTGGCTGGTGGCCGGGGCCTCGCGCCAGCAGGAGGCGGCGGGCCGGATGGCCGCGGCGGGTGCCGTACTCGCACTGGCCAACGCCACGGCGTATTCCTCGGCCCTGTTCGACCCGGTCATCGTGGCCATGGCGCTGGTCACCGCGCTGCCGTCCGGCGGCAGGCTAGCGGCCCGGCGCTGCGGGGCCCTGGTGACGGTGCTGGTCGCACTGCTCATCGCAGGAGTGCTGCTGGGCGGGAGCAGCTACTGGCATGGGATCACCCAGACGACACTGAGCCGGGCCGCCGGTGCCGCGTCCCCGCTGCGCGTGCTCGAGGACGCCTTGTCCTGGACTGGCGTCATCATCGTCCTGGCCCTCTGCGGCGTGATCGCCAGCTGGGTCAGCCACCGCCGCGCTGCTCAGACCTGGCTGCTCGCCGTGCTGACCGCCGCCGCGCTGCTGGGGCCGCTGGAGCAAGCTCATCTGCATACCCTCGACGCACTGAACAAGCATGTTGGCCTGGGCGCTTGGTTCGCCGCCATCGCGGCCGGGTACACCGTGGACAAGTTCATCAATGCTGCACCCGCTGGCCAGCCCCGCACCCTGACCAGCGCGGCCTGCGTCATCGGGCTGGCCTTCCCCCTCTCCCTGGGCGCCACCCAGTCACGCCAGTTCGCCACCAGCTGGGCTGACTCGGCCACCTTTACCGCGATCTTGGGCCCGCTAGCAAACCATGGCAGCGGGCACCTGCTCGTCGAAGACCCCTCCATCGCCGAGTACTACCTCCCGGCCGGCAGCCAGTGGCAACGCTGGTCCAGCACCCGCAATATCGTCCTGCCCGATGGCAGCAACACCGGCGGCCCCACCCATGGTGGTGTCGTCGAAGCCGGCGCAACTACCGCCTTCGACCGCTACATCACCCAAGGCTACTTCTCCTATATCGCGCTCAACTTCGCCGACACCACCGCCCTGGACCATCACATCGCGAACGTGGTGCACAGAAGCTCGCTTTACCACACCCTGTCCGTGGTGCCCTACAACATCGGGACCACGGTCGGCACTTACGTCATCTACAAGTACGAGCCAGTCAAGCACCCGCAGAAACCACAGAAGTGATCACCACTAGCCATGCACCGCTCCCTGAGAGCGTCGCCAGGCAACCTGAACTGCCTCAGCTCACGCTGCCGCAGCCACCGGACGACATCGAGAAATATGGCTACCTGCAGCGCAATCTGCCCTACCTGACCACGATCCTGGCCATCAGCGCCACCTGTCTCATCATCAGCCAGATCCGGTTCGAGATGCAGGATCCGGCGCTCTGGCCGTTCATCATCTTCACCGGCAGCTATGCGCTGTACCAGGTGGTCTGCCTGCCGGTGAACTTCAGCGGCCGCGGCTTCGACCTGGCCGCTCATCAGGCCCGTATCCAGGCCTGGAGTCCGACGGCGTATCCCAATGTGGACATCTACCTGCCGATCTGCGGCGAGCCGATCGAGATGCTGCGCAACACCTGGACGGCGGTCCGCGGGCTGTTGGCGGCTTATCCGGGACCCATCCAAGCTCATGTGCTCGACGACGGGCCTTCCGATGAGGCCCGCGACTTGGCCGGGTCGCTCGGCCTGCACTACATCCGGCGGCCCGGCGAGCGAGTTCACAAGAAGAGCGGGAACCTGCGGTACGCGTTCGCTCACACCTCCGGCGAGTACATCGTCATCTTCGACGCCGACTTCGCACCTCGGCCCGACTTCCTGGTCGAGACCCTCCCTTACATGGACGACCCTTCCCTGGCCATCGTCCAGACCCCACAGTTCTTCCGCGAAGGCCCTGACCAGTCGTGGCTCGAGAACGCCGCGGGCTCGGTTCAAGAGGTGTTCTACCGGTCAATCCAGGTCGCCCGAGAACGGTTCGGCGCGGCGGTCTGCGTGGGCACGTCGGCCCTCTACCGGCGGAAAGCGCTGGAAGCGCAGGGCGGCGCGGCTCTTATTCCCTACGCCGAGGACGTTCACACCGGGCTCAACGTCATGCGGGACGGCTGGGCTATCACCTACCTCCCCATCGTCCTGGCCACCGGGATCTGCCCGAACAACCTCGACGCGTTCGTACGCCAGCAGTACCGCTGGTGCGCCGGAAATGTCGGAATCGTGTGCTCGAGCCGACTCTGGAAGGTCAAGATGAGCCTCCCAGCCCGGCTCACCTTCATCTCCGGCTTCTTCTACTACGTCTACACCGCCCTGCTGATCTTCTTCGGCCCGCTTCTTCCCGTCATCATGCTGGCCTTCCTGCCGGACGCGATACGGCTGCGGAACTTCGTCATCCTGATTCCGGCTTTCGTGGTCGGAGCCGTGCTCTACCCGCTGTGGCATCGCGCGCCGTACGGGCCGACGGTCTGGCCGCTGGGAATCGCCCGGGGCTGGGCCCACGTGTTCTCCCTCTGGGATGGCGTGCGGCGCACATCGATGAGCTGGCATCCCACCCGGACACCCGGAAGTTCGCTGCCGCGTTTCCGGATCGGGGTCACCTGGTGGAGCGGCGGCATGGCCGTGCTCTGGGTAGCCCTGGCCATCTGGCGTTCGACGTCGGGCGGCTGGCAGCCCTTGGCTCTGCTGCTTTTCGGGTTGCTCAACCTCGCCGTCGTCAGCCGCGTCATCTTCCCCGGAAAGAAGACAGCATGAGATATCGCCTGCTGCTGATCCTTAGTGTGGTGGTGGCCTGTGTCTCACTCGCGCTGACGGGTAGCCACCTGAGATTTCGTTACGTCGGCCCCGCTCATGCGCACCTAACGCCGAGTTCGGCCTCCTACTTGGGCGTTTATGAGCCAGGAGTACCACCTAACTACGGACCGATCACGACCTTCGCGCGGACGGTAGGGAAGCAGCCGAACCTCGTGGGTTACTACAGCGGGTGGGCACAGGCTTTTCCGTCATCATTCGCGCTGAAGCTTTACAGCCATCACATGATCCCGTACGTCCAGATTGACCCCGCCTACGCCTCAGTGGCCGCTATCGCCGCAGGCACTTACGATGGGTACCTTCGTACCTACGCTGACAGCGTGCGATCGTACGCTCACTCGGTTGTCATCGGCTTCGGGCACGAGATGAACGCCAGCTGGTACTCATGGGGATACAGACACGTCCCACCGGCGACATTCGTCGCCGCTTGGCGGCACGTCGTCACGCTGTTCAGACAAGAGGGCGCAGAAAATGTGACGTGGCTGTGGACCATTAACCAGGATAGCCCGGGCACCGGGCCCATCGCCTCATGGTGGCCCGGGCGGGCCTACGTTACCTGGGTGGGAATCGACGGGTACTACTTGAAACAGAGCGACACTTTCTACAGTGTCTTCGGCCACACGATCAGGCAAGTGCATAGATTCACAAGCAAACCTATCCTGCTGTCCGAGACGGCCGTTGGGCCTGATGCGAACCGGTCAGCCAAGATCGGTGACCTCTTCACCGGAATTGCTAAGAACAATGTGCTCGGCCTTGTGTGGTTCGACTACAAGCACGACCGCGGGTTCGTCAGCCAGGACTGGCAAATCGAAGGCAATGCGCCTGCGACAGCTGCGTTCAGTCTGGGAGTTTCCAGCGACTTGAACCTCATAATCCCGAAATAGCGCGGCGCGCGTTCCTGCCGGCGTTGAGATCCTGGCCGGCGGCTCATCTGCAGAGGTGCGCGCGCAGCGCGTCGAGGATCGGGACCTGTCCCTTCACCAGCATTTCCGAGGCGCGGCCAAGGCTCATCCATTCCGCCCGGTCCATCTCGGGGAACTCCCGGATCTGTCCTGATCCCCGGGGCCACTCCATGCTGAACGTGTTGCTGCGGAACCCGGACAGGTCCAGGTCCCCTTCGATCGCGTACGTCACGATGACCTTGCCGCCGGACTGGCGCTGCTCCCCCAGATCCGCTGCGTCGCCCTGGGGGGCGGGCGAGCCTATCTCCTCCTCGAACTCACGCCGCGCAGCGGCCAGGGAGTCCTCGGCAGCCTCGTACTCTCCCTTGGGGATAGACCAGGCCTGGGCGTCCTTCCTCGCCCAGAACGGGCCGCCCATGTGCCCGAGGAGTACTTCCAGCCCATCCTCCCCGCGCCGCCGGTAGACCAGCAGGGCCGCGCTCCGCTTGGGCACTCCGCACCTCCTCTCGCCCGCTACAGTTGGCTTCCGTGCGACTCGTCATCGCCCGGTGCAGCGTAGATTACGCGGGTCGCCTGTCGGCCCGGCTGGCCCCGGCCATCAGGCTCATCATGATCAAGGCAGACGGTTCCGTCCTGGTTCACTCCGACGGCGGCTCATACAAACCGCTGAACTGGATGTCCCCGCCCTGCCGGCTGGTCGAGGAACCGGGCCGGTGGGTCGTCACGGGCAAATCGGGTGAGACGCTGACGATCGCCCTCGAGGAGATCATTAGTGACTCCTCCTTCGACCTGGGGATCGATCCGGGTCTGGTCAAGGACGGCGTCGAATCGCACCTGCAGGAACTGCTGGCGGCGCAGATGCAGGTCCTCGGTGAGGGCTGGCGACTCGTCCGCCGCGAATATCCCACCGCCATCGGTCCGGTCAACCTGATGTGCCGCGACGCCGACGGCGGCTGCGTGGCGATCGAGATCAAGCGCCGCGGCGAGATCGACGGAGTTGAGCAGCTTTCGCGCTATCTCGATCTGCTGAACCGCGACCCCCTGCTCGCCCCGGTGCAGGGAATCTTCGCCGCCCAGGAGATCAAGCCGCAGGCCCGGGTGCTGGCCGAGGATCGAGGCATCAGATGCCTCGTCCTCGACTACAACTCCCTGCGGGGTGCCGAAGACGGCACGCTACGGCTGTTCTGACCCTCTTTGCTGGGTGACCAGCCGCCCACTGGCCGCCGCCCTGCCCCCATCGCGGTCCGGCACTCAACCGGGGATGAAATCCTTCGAAACGGCCCAGCCAGCCCGGCCAGACCCACAATCGGGGCCGTGATGTCGCCCATCTGCGCGCGCACATTTTGCAAGCTAGCTACTATGGCCCGGTTATGGGTACTGATCAGGGACCTGCCCCTGACCTTCCCGCGCGCAGGCCCAGCCTGCCGTCGCGGGGCTCAGGGCTTCCTATGCAGGGGTCAGGGCTGCCAACCCGGGGCTCAGGATCTCCGGCAGAAGGCTCAGGGCTGCCAACCCGGGGCTCGGGGCCTCCGGCAGAAGGCTCAGGGCTGCCGACCCGGGGCTCGGGGCCTCCGGCAGAAGGCTCAGGGCTGCCGACCCGGGGCTCAGGGCCTCCGGCAGAAGGCTCAGAGCTGCCAACCCGAGGCTCAGGGCCTCCGGCACAGGGCACGGCGCTGCCGACGCGGACCACGCGCTTCCGCCGCCCCGGCCGGCACCGCAGTCCGCACCAGCTGTCGGTGCCGTCCGATGCGCCGGCGCTGATCCTGGCCGTTCCCGGCCCGGCCACCGACACCGGCATCGATATCGTCGCCGACATCATCGACGTGGCCAGCCAGTCCTGCCCCGGCGTCACGGTGCGGGCCGGCTTCCTCGAGGGCGAGGAGGAGAGTCTCAGCTCGGTGCTGGCCGGCTGCCCGAGGGTGGAGGGCCGGCCCGCGGCGGTGGTAGTGCCGCTGCTCATCTGCCCGCAACCGGAGACCGACGCGGCGATCGCGGCGGAGATCTCCGCTGCGGCAGTTCCGGTACTCCCCACCGCCGCGCTCGGCGTCCATCCGATCCTGGCCGGGGCCTTGCACGCCCGGCTTGCCGAGGCCGGCCTGGCCCGCAGCGACCGGATGGGCCGGATCAGCATCGTCAGCACGGCAGCTGAGGGGGTGCTGGTCACGGCCCTCGGCACCGACGCGATGTCCATCGCCGGGACCGCGGCCGTGCTGCTCGCCGCGCGGCTGGCAGTTCCCGTAGCGGCTGCATCTCTGAACGAACCCGCCAGTATCCGGGATGCGGCGGGACGGCTGTTCGACGCCGGCGTCACCAGCCTGGCCATGTCTCCCTGCGTGATCGGGCCGGAAACGGATCATCTCGATCTCGGCGCGGTCGCCGAGGCCGCGGGCATGAAGGCAGCCGGACCACTGGGGGCCCAGCCGCCCGTCGGCCAGCTCGCCGCGATGCGCTACGGCGCCGCGTTGCAGGATCCGCAGCTGGCCGGCACGTCGATCTGATCGCTGGCCCTGAGCTAGCTGGCCCTGAGCTAGCTGGCCCTGAGCTAGCCGGCCCTGAGCTAGCCGGCCAGGGCTAGCCTGCTCGGGTTGGCCAGTCCTTCTCGCCGCCGAGCACGGCCGCGTTGATGGCGCGGGCCTCATTGGCGAGTTCCGGGACCTCCACCACAGTCACCCCGGAGGAGCGCAGCAGTTCCGCGCCGCCGCCCTGGGCGAACACCGGCGGCTCCAGCCAGGCGATCACCACCCGGCGCACACCAGCCGCGATGATCAGCTCGGCGCAGGGCCGGGGGCGTGACGCGCGGAACCGGCACGGTTCCAGCGAGCTGTACAGCGTCGCCCCGGGCAGCCGCGGATCGCCAGGATTCACGGTGGCCAGCGCCCCCTCTTCCGCATGGTCGTGCGGACCATGCTGCCGCGAGAACGCAGTGGCGATGGTGCCGCCGTCCGCGGCGACGATCACGGCCCCCACGCAGAACGCGGAGGCCGACGGCGGGCAGCACCGGGAGAGCTTGATGGCCTGGCGCAGCCACTCCCGGTCCGCCGCGGTCGCGGCGGCCCCGGAACCCGGCGCCAGGTCAGCCATGGCCATCGGCCCGGTAACGCAGCAGAACCACCTCGCCGACCGGCCTGGCCTCCGCCAGGTGCAGCGGACGGCCCGGGCTGGCTGGATAGCGCCCAGGCCCGGCGAAGCGCGGCGCCGCCGGGTCCCCGACGAAGAACGGCGCGATCACCAGCTGCAGCTCATCGACCAGTCCCCCGGTCAGGAACTGGGTGCCCAGGCTGGCGCCCCCCTCCACCATGAGCCGGTCCACCCCGCGTCGGGCCAGGTCGGCCAGGATCGCCGTGAGCTGCGGTGGGTCGCCGCCGTTGACCACTTCGGCCAGGCTGCCGAGCTGCTCACTGAGCTTGGGCAGCACCGGCGTGGCAGCGTAGACGATGCGCCGGGCCGCCGCGCTGCCACGGCCCGTACCGCCGTTGCCCGTACCGCCGTCGCCCGTATCGCCATCCCCGGCGCCGGGCGCCGCACCCCCATCCCCCGCGCCCTCCTCTCCCGCGTCGCGGGTGAAGAAACGGGCCGCCGGATCGAGGTCGCCGCTGACCGTGATCGTGACCCCGGCGGGCTGGGGCGGCTGCCCATGGGCGCTGCGCTCGGCCTGCCGATGCGCCGAGCGGACCAGCAGCCGGGGATCGTCACGGCGGATGGTTCCGGCGCCGACCAGGATGGCGTCCGCCGCCGCCCGCTCCGCGTCCACCCGGTCCAGATCGGCCTCACCGGACAGCACCAGCCGGTCCTCGCCCGTCCCGTCGAGGCAGCCGTCCAGCGACACCGCGCAGCTGAGCACGACGTAGGGACGTCCGGTCATGGATAGCCGCTCCGGTCTTAGCGATCTGGGCCTCCGGGTCACGCACTTCCAACGCTACCTGGCCCGGCATGGGCAATGATTTACTGGCACGCAAGGCTCGCGAGAGCCGCAAAAGCCGCGAATCGCGGATTGCCGGAACAACGCGCAAGGCGACGGGTGAGGGCACATGGGCACGTCGGTGTGGGAGTCGGGACCGGCCTGGGTCGCGGAGAATTTCGACTCGGTCAACCCGGCCACCTCCGAGGTCATCGGCACCTACCCGGTGCAAGGTCGCAGCGAGGTTGACGCCGTCGTGGAGCGGGCCCGCCAGGCGGCATCCTGGTGGGCCGGGCTGACCTACCAGCAGCGCCGGACCCGCCTGCTGGCCTGGAAGTCGCACCTCACCCGCTACCTGCCCCGCCTCGCGGAACTCGTGCACAACGAGACGGGAAAGCCCCTCGGTGACGCGCAGCTCGAGATCCTGCTGGCCATCGTGCACATCGACTGGGCCGCCAAGCACGCCGGCCGGGTCCTCGGCCCGCGCCGGGTCCGGAGCGGGCTGATTGCTATCAACCAGGCCGCCCGGCTCGAATACCAGCCGCTCGGCGTGATCGGCGTGATCGGGCCCTGGAACTACCCCGTCTTCACCCCGATGGGATCCATTGTCTACGCGCTTGCCGCGGGGAACGCGGTGGTGTTCAAGCCGAGCGAGCTGACTCCCGCGGTCGGCGGCTGGCTGGTGAGCTCGCTCGGTGAGGTGATTCCCGAGCAGCCGGTGCTGCAGATGGTGACCGGGGGCGGGGAGACCGGCCAGGCGCTGGCGCTCAGCGCCGTTGACAAGATCGCGTTCACCGGATCTGCCGCCACGGCCAAGAAGGTGATGGCGGCCTGCGCGGAGAACCTGACCCCGCTGGTGGCGGAGTGCGGCGGCAAGGACGCGCTCCTGGTCGGCGCGGACGCTGACCTGGACGCGGCGGCCGACGCGGCCGCCTGGGGCGCGCTGTCCAACGCCGGCCAGACCTGCGTGGGCGTGGAACGGGTCTACGTGGTGGACGAGGTCTACCACACGTTCCTGGAGAAGGTGGCCGAGCGGGCGGCCACGGTCCGGCCCGGCGAGGACCGGGAGGCCGACTACGGCCCGATGACCATGCCCGGGCAGATCGAGATCATCGAAGGGCACATCGCCGACGCGCTGGCCCGGGGTGGCCGGCCGGTCGTCGGCGGCCTGGCCAGCATCCGGCGGCCCTATGTCGGCCCGATCATCCTGGCCGACGTGCCGGAGGAGAGCCGGGCGGTCTCCGAGGAGACCTTCGGCCCCACGCTGACCGTGACCCGGGTCGGCGACCTCGACGAGGCCGTACGGCTGGCGAACGGCAGCCGCTACGCGCTCGGCTCCGCCGTGTTCAGCAAGAACGCCAAGCGGGGGCTCGCGGTCGCACGGGCGCTGCACACGGGGATGACGTCGATCAACTCCGTCATCACGTTCGCCAGCGTGCCCGCGCTGCCGTTCGGCGGGAGCGGCGACTCAGGGTTCGGCCGTATTCACGGCGAGGACGGTCTCCGTGAGTTCTCGCGGGCCAAGTCGATCACCCGCCAGCGGATGCGGCCGCTGGCCGACCTGACCACGCTGCGGCGCAGCGAGAAGGACCTGAACCGGGTGCTGCGGCTGGTCACGCTGCTGCACGGCAAGCGGTACCGCTGACGCTCATCCCGCCCGGAAATCAGCCGCCCGGAACTCAGGCGGCCGGAACTCAGGCGGCCGGAGAATAGCCACCCCGGAAATCAGCCGGCGCGGACCGCTCAGCGCATCCCGGTCATGTCGCTCTCGGGCGTGAGCGCGGGATCCATCGCGGCGAGCGGCGCCCGGCCGCAGATCAGGTCGGCCGCTCGCTCCGCGATGGCGATGACCGGGGCGTTCGTGTTGCCCCGCGGCAGCGCGGGCATGACGGACGCGTCAACCACCCGCAGCCCCTCGACGCCCCTGACCCGCAGCTCGGGGTCGACCACGCTGGTCAGCCTGCTCGCCGCCAGCCGGGAATCACCGCCCATCGCGCACGTCCCGGCCGGGTGGTAGAGCGTGCCAAGATCACGGCGGACGAACTCGCGCAGCTCATCGTCGGACCGCACCACCGGGCCCGGGGCCATCTCCACCGTGCAGTGCTTGGCCAGCGGCCCGGCGGCGGCGAATTCGCGGGCCATCCGCAGCCCGCTCAGCAGCGGCTCCATGTCCTCGCTGGCGTACAGGTAGCCCGGGTCGATGGCGGGCTTGTGCCGGGGATCGTCGCTGCGCAGCCTGACGACCCCGCGGCTGGCCACCGCGACCAGGGTGATCAGCACGGAGATCGCCCGGGTGGACGGGTCGGCCAGCCCCTGGCGCTGGAACGGCACCGGCAGCACGTGCCATTGCAGGTCGGGGGCGGCCAGTGAGGGCATCGTCCGGGTGAACCCGCCCGCCTCGGCGAGGTTGGACGTGAGCGGCCCCGAGTGCAGGTACTTCCAGCGGCCCAGCTGGGACGGCGTGGACTGCTCCCAGAGGCCGGTGACGCGCGGGGTATGCCACATGGCGGTGACCACCGGGTGGTCGGCGAGGTTGGCGCCGACCCCCGGGCTGTCAGCGACGACCCGGATCCCCTGCTCGATGAGCTGCTCGGCCGGGCCGATCCCGGACAGCAGCAGCAGATGCGGGCTGCCGATGGCCCCCGCCGACAAGATGACCTCTCCCTCGGCCCGGGCGACCTCTTCCACCCCGCGGCGAAGATAACGAACCCCGGTAGCGCGGCCGCCGTCGACGATCACCCCGGTGACCAGCGCGTCCGTATGCACCGTCAGGTTGGGCCGGGAGACGGCGGGATGAAGGTAGGCGTCCGCGGCCGACCAGCGCCGTCCATCACGCTGCGTGACCTGGTAGAAGCCGGTACCGTCCTGGGCCTGGCCGTTGAAGTCCTCGTTGGCGGGCAGCCCGCATTCCCGGGAGGCGGCCACGAAGGCCCGGGTGAGCGGGGACCGGTGCTTGAGGTCCTGGACGCTGAGCGGGCCGGCGATGCCGTGGTAGGCGGAGGACCCGCGGGAGTTGTCTTCCGCGCGGAGGAAATACGGCAGTATGTCCGCATATCCCCAGCCGGTGCACCCGTAGTCGTCACGCCAGGTGTCGTAGTCCAGGCGGTTGCCCCGGATGTAGATCATCGCGTTCATCGATGAGGACCCGCCGAGGGTGCGCCCCCGCGGCCAGTAGACCGACCTGCTGCCCGCGCGTTCCTGCGGGACGGTGTGGAAATCCCAGTCGTACTGGCTCTGGAAGAGCAGGTTCAGCGCGGCCGGAATGTGTATTTCGTCGGCTTCGTCCGGTGGCCCGGCTTCGAGCAGCAGGACCCGGGTGGCCGGGTTCTCGGTGAGCCGTGCGGCCAGGACGCATCCAGCGCTGCCGGCGCCCACGATGACATAGTCGAACACGGGGGACCTCACGGGGCAATCGGGGACTAGCCGACACCCTATCCAGCCCGGAAGCGAAGGCCATCCGGAAAGCCGAGCGCGCTCCCGGCCGCTAAGCCGGGAGCGCGCTCTCCCAGGGCCACCGCGGGCTCTGGCGGGCCCCCGAGAACCGCCAGGCACCAGAGGCGATGACCGTGTGTCCGGTGCGGCTGTCAGGCCGCAGCTTGGTTACTCTTCGCTTTTATACGATGCCACATTGTGGTTGTGATGTGAATACCCAAAGGTCAGGACATTGATCGCTTACGGCGAAGCCGCCCGGTGACGACCCCCGCCGACGGCCCGGATGCCGTCTGACGCCCCGCACCGATACCGTGGAGCCCATGGCCAGCGACCGCAGGGAGCAGCCCGTCGTGCTCTCCCGCATCTACACCCGGACCGGCGACGACGGCACGACCGCCCTGGGCGACGGCAGCCGGGCCGCCAAGACGGACCCGCGGCTCGCCGCCTACGCCGATGTTGACGAGGCGAACTGCGCGATCGGGATGGCGATCACGCTGGGCGGGCTGCCCGCGGACCTGGCCACGCTGCTCGCCCGGATCCAGAACGAGCTCTTCGATGTCGGCGCCGATCTGTGCAATCCGGTCAGCGAGAACCCGCCCTATCCCCCGCTGCGGATCACCGAGGACTATGTCCGGGCCCTGGAACAGGACTGTGACACCCACAACGCGAGCCTGCCGGTGCTGCGCAGCTTCATCCTTCCCGGCGGCACACCCGGCGCGGCGCTGCTGCACATGGCCCGGACAGTCGTGCGCCGGGCGGAACGGAGCACGTGGGCGGCGCTGGACACCTACGGTGACTCGATGAACCCGCTGACCGCCCAGTACCTGAACCGCCTGTCAGACCTGCTGTTCATCCTCGGGCGGGAAGCTAACGGGCCGGACGGCGACGTGCTCTGGAAGCCCGGCGGCGAGCGCTGAGCGGGCCGCAGCCGGGCTGGCGCGCCCGGGCCTGGCCGAGCGGACGGGCCTGGCCGGGCGGGGCCTGACTGCGTTCTAGCTGGCCTGGCCGAGGTATGAGCCGGGGGATCCCGGCGGTGCGGCCTCCAGCCAGGCGAGAAACCCGGTGAACGCCGCGTCGCTCATCGCGAGTTCCACGGTGCCGTCCCCCTCGGCGACCCGGCACTGGAGGACCACGGCTCCCTCGCCCAGGCTGGCCGCCTCCTCCGAGGTCGGCTGCCGCCGGTCGGTCACGGCGAGCGTGCGCCGGCTGAAGATCTGGCTGGGCCGCAGCAGGAACCCGAAGATCTCATACCAGCGCAGCTCATCCGGCTGGTAGGCGGCTACCCCCAGGCGCCAGCTGCCGCCCGGAACGCGCAGGCCGCACTCGACCGTTCCGCCGCCGCGTTCCAGCAGGTACCGGCGGACGGTGATACCGGCCGCGAGCAGCACGACGAGGATCAGGAAGCCAGCGAAGAGCCAGGCCGCGTCAAAGGCCAGCGCTCCGCTCATCCCGGCCCCCCGCGCTGGCCCTCGTCAGGACCGGTCGCCCGCGGCCCGCAGCAGGGCCCGGGAGTACTTCACCTCGGCCGATTCCTCGTCGCCGGCCCCGGCGTCGCCCAGTGCCGCGTCGAGCCGGGACTGGACCGTGGCCCGGTCCACCTGGTTACCAAGCTCGGCCTCGCGGGCCAGGATCGACACCCGGTCATCGTGCACGGACAGGAATCCGCTGCGCACGGCGACCCGCATGGCCTGCCCTTGCGCCCCAGATCCTTCCTCGGGATCGAGGATCTCGACCACGCTGCCCTCGGCCAGGATGCCGAGCACGGGCGGGTGGGAACCGAGGATCCCGATGTCGCCGTCCAGCGTCTTCGCGATGACCATGCGGGCGTTCCCGGACCACACCTGGCCGTCCGGGACAACCAGCTCCACCTGCACGGTCACCGTCGAGTCCCCCTCCAGCCGGCCGGGCTCGCCGGTCCGCCCGCTCCGCGTGCGCCGCTCACTGGCGCTCCATCTCCTTGGCCTTCTTCTCCACGTCCTCGATGCCGCCGCACATGAAGAAGGCCTGCTCCGGATAGTTGTCGTACTTGCCCTCGTTGATCGCCTTGAACGAGGCGATGGTCTCCTTCAGCGGCACGAACACGCCCGGCTGGCCGGTGAACTGCTCGGCTACGAACATGGGATGGGACAGGAACCGCTCGATACGCCGCGCGCGCTTGACCGTGACCTGGTCTTCCTCGGACAGCTCGTCGATACCAAGCAGCGCGATGATGTCCTGGAGCTCCTGGTACCGCTGGAGGATCCGCTGAACCTCGCGGGCCACGTCGTAGTGCTCCTGGCCGATGTACTTGGCGTCCAGGATCCGGGACGTCGAGGCCAGCGGGTCCACGGCCGGGAAGATGCCCTTTTCGGTGATAGCCCGGGACAGCGCGGTGGTCGCGTCCAGGTGGGCGAACGTGGTGGCCGGCGCGGGGTCGGTGTAGTCATCCGCGGGCACGTAGATCGCCTGCATGGAGGTGATCGAGTGGCCCCGGGTCGAGGTGATCCGCTCCTGCAGCTGGCCCATCTCGTCGGCCAGGGTGGGCTGGTAGCCCACCGCCGAGGGCATCCGGCCGAGCAGCGTAGACACCTCCGACCCCGCCTGCGTGAACCGGAAGATGTTGTCGATGAACAACAGCACGTCCTGGCCCTGCACATCGCGGAAGTACTCGGCCATGGTCAGCGCGGACAGGCCGACCCGCAGCCGGACGCCCGGCGGCTCGTCCATCTGGCCGAAGACCAGCGCGGTGTCCTTGATGACGTTCGACTCGGTCATCTCGGTGAACAGGTCGTTGCCCTCACGGGTCCGCTCGCCTACCCCGGCGAACACCGAGACGCCGCCGAAGTTCTTGGCCACCCGGGTGATCATCTCCTGGATGAGCACCGTCTTGCCCACGCCCGCCCCGCCGAACAGCCCGATCTTGCCGCCCTGCACGTACGGGGTGAGCAGGTCGAGGACCTTGATGCCGGTTTCCAGGATCTGGGTCCGGGGCTCCAGCTGGTCGAAGGCCGGCGGGTCACGGTGGATCGACCAGCGATCCTTGATTTCCAGGGAGGAGGCCTCCACGTCCAGCGGGACACCGAGCACGTTGAACACATGCCCCTTGGTCACGTCCCCGACCGGGACCGTGATCGGCCCCCCGGTGTTGACGACGGTGGCTCCGCGGGTCAGGCCGTCGGTGGGCGCCATGGAGATGGTCCGGACCGTGTTGTCGCCCAGGTGCTGTTCCACCTCGAGCGTCAGGGTCCGCGTTTCCCCCTCCAGGGTCACCTCGACCTGCAGCGCGTTGTAGATGTCGGGTATGTCCTCCTCGGTGGAGAACTCCACATCGACGACCGGGCCGATGACCCGCGCGACACGGCCGGTACCCTCGGGGGTTTCCTCCCCGCCTTCGGCGGGGGTGTTCTCGACGGTTGCGGTCATGGCACTCACTCTTTCCCTGCGACGGACTCGGTCAACGCATCGGCTCCGCCGACAATCTCGCTGATTTCCTGGGTGATCTCGGCCTGGCGGGCCTTGTTGGCCTCGCGGGTGAAGCCCTCGAGCAGGTCGTTGGCGTTGTCGGTGGCCGACTTCATGGCCCGGCGGCGGGCCGCGATCTCCGAGGCGGCCGCCTCGAGCAGCGCCTGGTAGACCCGGCTCTCCACGTACCACGGCAGCAGCGCGTCCAGCACGGCCTGGGGTGAGGGCTCGAACTCATACAGCGGAATCGGGCCGCTCACGGGCTCCTCCGTGGTCTCCTCAATGACCAGCGGGATGATGCGGTGCACCGCGGCGTTCTGGGTCAGCATCGACACGAACTCGGTGAACACGACGTGGATTTCGTCCACCCCGCCATCCTCGGCCGAACGGCTGAACGCATCGAACAGGGTCTGGGTGATCTCCTCGGCGTTCTCGTGCCGCGGGGCTTCCGAGAAACCGTGCCACGAGTCGGCCGTCTCCACGTCCCGGAACCGGTGCCAGGTGATGCCCTTCGTCCCGGACACGTAGGTGACCGGCTCGACGCCGCGCTCCCGGAGCCGGGCGCGCAGTCCCTGGGCCTCGCGCATGATGTTGCTGTTATAGCCGCCCGCGAAGCCACGGTCGCTGCTCAGGATGAGGATCGCGGCCCGCTGCGGATTCTCGGGCTCCCGGACGAGCGGATGATCGATGTGCGCGGACTGGCTGACCACCGCCTCGACAGCCTGGGTGAGTTCCCGGGCGTAGGGTCCCGCGTCGCGGACCCGCTGCTGGGCCTTGATGATCCGCGAGGCCGCGATCAGCTCCTGGGCACGAGTGATCTTGGCAATGGACTGGACTCCCCGAATCCGCTGCCTGATCGCCCGAAGCTGTCCTGCCATCCTGGGCCTTCCTTACTTCGGCTCGTCGGAAGCGCGGACGCGCTTCTTCACTGTGTCGCGCTCGATGTCCGACTCGTCCATGGGCTCGGCCGGCTCCTCCTGGATGAGCTGCTCGCCGCCGCTGACTGTGAAGCCCTTACGGAAGTCGTCGATGGTTTCCTTGAGCCCAGACGCGGTGTCGTCGGACAGGGCCCTGGTTTCCCGGATCGAGTCGTAGATCCCGGACCGCTCACGCTGGACGTAATCCAGGAACTCGCGCTCGAACCGGCCGACGTCTGCCAGGGGCACGTCATCCAGGTAGCCGTTGGTACCGGCCCAGATCGACACGACCTGGCGCTCCACCGGGTACGGGCTGTACTGCGGCTGCTTGAGCAGCTCGACCAGGCGGGCGCCGCGGTCGAGCTGGGCCCGGGACGCGGCGTCCAGGTCGGACGCGAAGGACGCGAAGGCCTCCAGGTCGCGGTACTGGGACAGCGCGAGCTTCAGACCGCCGGCGACCGTCTTCATCGCCTTGATCTGCGCGTCGCCGCCGACCCGGGAGACCGAGCGGCCCACATTGATGGCCGGGCGGACACCCGAGTTGAACAGGTCGGTCTCCAGGAAGATCTGCCCGTCGGTGATCGAGATGACGTTGGTCGGAATGTACGCCGAGATGTCGTTGGCCTGGGTCTCGACGATCGGCAGCCCGGTGAGGGAGCCGTTCCCCATCTCCTTCGACAGCTTCGCGCAGCGTTCCAGCAGCCGCGAGTGCAGGTAGAAGACGTCGCCGGGGTAGGCCTCGCGGCCCGGCGGCCGGCGCAGCAGCAGGGAGATCGTGCGGTAGGCCGCCGCCTGCTTGGACAGGTCGTCGAAGACGATCATGACGCTCTGGCCCTGGTACATCCAGTGCTGGCCGATGGCCGAGCCGGTGTAGGGGGCGATGTACTTGTACCCGGACGGGTCGGACGCGGGCGACGAGACGATCGTGGTGTACTCCATCGCGCCCGCGTCTTCCAGCGACTGCTTGACCTGCGCGGTCGTCGAGCCCTTCTGGCCGACCGCCACGTAGATGCACTTGACCTGGCGCGCCGGGTCCCCGGACTCCCAGTTCTCCCGCTGGTTGATGATGGCGTCGATGGCGATGGCGGTCTTGCCGGTCTGCCGGTCGCCGATGATCAGCTCACGCTGGCCGCGGCCGATCGGGGTGATCGCGTCGATCGCCTTGATCCCGGTCTGCAGCGGCTCGTTCACCTTGCTGCGCTCCACCACCGAGGGGGCCTGCGTCTCCAGCGGGCGCAGTGCCTCCTGCTCGATGTCGCCCTGGCCGTCCAGCGGCACGCCCAGCGAGTCAACGACCCGGCCGAGGAACCCATCGCCCACCGGGACGGACAGGATCTCGCCCGTTCGGCGCACCTGCTGACCCTCGTCGATCTTGGTGAAGTCGCCCAGGATGACGACGCCGATTTCACGTTCGTCCAGGTTGAGGGCGAGGCCGCGAATGCCGCCGGGAAACTCCAGCAGCTCGTTGTACATGGCCGAGGGAAGGCCCTCGACCCGCGCGATGCCGTCGCCGGCCTCGGCGACGACGCCTATCTCTTCCCGGGCCGTCGCGTCCGGCTGGTACGCCTGGACGAAGCTCGCCAGCGCGTCCCGGATCTCATCGGGCCGGATTGTCAGCTCCGCCATGGTCCTCGCGTCTTCCTCGTCAGTTGGTTAACTGCTCTGTCGTTGTGGCGCCCGCCGTCCCCGCGCATCAGGCGGCCAGCCGCCTGCGCAGGGCCGCGAGCCGGCTGGCCACGCTGCCGTCGATGAATTCATCCCCGATCTGGACCGAAATGCCACCCTCTACGCGAGGATCAACGATGACGTCCAGATGAACCTCGTGCCCGTACCCGCCTTCGAGCGCGGCGATCAGCCGCTCGCGCTGGCGCTCGGTGAGCGGGATAGCCACCCGTGCTACCGCGATAAGGCGCTGGCGCCACTGCGCGGTCCACTGTGCGTAGTGATCCAGGGTCATATCCACACTACGGCCCCGGAGATGCTCCGCTGCCTCCTGGATCAGCTGCCGGGCGTCCGCGGTCACCTTGCCCTCGAGCAGCGTGTCCAGCAGCTGGCGCTTGTTCTGCGCCGGAACGGTCGAGTTGGACAGGACGGTACGAAGCTCAGTCGCGCCCATCACCACCCGCCCGAAGCGGAACAGCTGGTCTTCGAGGTCGTCGAGATGCCGGGCCCGCTCGGCCGCGGCCGCGAACGCCGTGACCGCCATCTCCTCGACCGCGGCGGGCAGATCCGCCGGGCTGGACCACCGGGACTCGCACATGCCCGTGAACAGGGCCATGGTGGCGTCGCTGACCTGGCCGCCGAAGAGTCTGCGGGCCAGCTCAGCCCGGGCCTGCGCCCGGCGGCTGCCGTCGGTCAGGGCCCGCCGCAGCGCGGCCTCGTCATCGAGCACCCCGAGGATGGCGAAGAGCTCCTCGCCCAGGGTGCGCGCCTCGGCTGCCGACGTCACGGCGTCGGCCAGCCGCTGCCTCGCCCCGGCCAGAGCGGCCCGGCTGGGACCTCTCATGTGGCGGACCTGACCTCGTCAGCACTCGGCTGCTCGAGGTCCTCGATGAACCGCTCGACGATGCGCCGCTGCCGGGCCACGTCCTCCAGCGACTCACCGACCACCCGGCCGGCCAGGTCCACGGCCATGGCGCCCACATCGGTCCGCAGGGCCTGCAAGGCCAGCATCCGCTCGGTCTCGATCTGCGCGTGGGCCGTGTCGATGATGCGCCGCGCCTCGGTCTGGGCCACCTCGCGCATGTCCGCGATGATCTGGGCCCCCTGCTCCTGGGCCTGCTCACGGAGCCGCGACGCTTCCTGTCGGGCTTCGGCGAGTTGCTGGCGGTACCTCTGGAGCACCTCCTGGGCCTCGGCCTGGGCCTCCTCCGCACGCTTCAGGCCGCCCTCGATCGCGTCCGTCCGCTCAGCCAGCGTCTTCTGGATGCGCGGCAGCAGCACCTTCCCCAGCACCGCGAACACGACGAGAAAGGCGATCGCGCCGATGATCAGCTCGGGCCATGCGGGGATCAGCGGGTTGGCGGGCGGGGTCACGACCGCCGCCCCGACGTGGTACGTCACGGTGTGGCCTCCTGTCGTCTAGGGATCACTGGGGAGACTCCGCCGATCAGGTGGCGCCGAAGATGAACGGGACCACGAGGCCGATGAGGGCCAGCGCCTCGGCCAGCGCGAACCCGATGTACATGTTGGACTGGATGAGCCCGCGGGCCTCCGGCTGCCGGGCCATGGCCTCGACACCGTGACCGAAGATCAGGCCGATGCCGACACCGGGGCCGATGGCCGCCAGGCCATACCCCACCGCGCCGAAGTTGATTTTCAGCTGCTGGACGGAGTTCCCGCTAGCGGCCAGCTGATGCATGACCTCAAGCATGTGCGCGTTCCTTTTCATTCAGGCCGGCGGTTGTCCCCCGCCAGCGGGTCGGGTGGGCCGCCAGCACACTCGGGTGTGCTGGCGGACTACTCAGGGCACGGGCCATCTCAATGACCCGCTTCCAGGGAGCCGCCGATGTACTGGGCGGTCAGGATCGTGAAGATGTAGGCCTGCAGCGCCTGGATCAGCATCTCGAACGCGGTCAGCACGATCGTGAGGACCAGCGAGGTCACGCTGAACAGCAGGCCGATGCTCAGGCTGAACAGGTACCACGTCGCGAGCGTGAAGATCAGCAGCAGGATGTGCCCGGCGAACATGTTCGCGAACAACCGGATCGCCAGCGTGAAGGGCCGGATCAGGACGTACTGAAGAATCTCGACCGGGGCCAGGATGATCAGGATCGGCCCGGGCACTCCGCTCGGGATCATGTTCCTGAAGTAGCCGCCCAGCCCCTGGTGCTTGATGCCCAGGTAGGTGTAGGTGCCGTAGACCATGAGCATCAGTGCGACCGGAAAGGCGATCAGCGACATCGCGGGGAACTGGGCGACCGGGATGATCTCCATCAGGTTCATTAGCCAGATGAAGAAGAACAGCGAGACCAGGAACGGCAGGAACGTATCGCCGCGCTTGCCGATCATTGGCCGCATGATCTGCTCCCGGACGAACTCGACCCCCATTTCGCCGAGATTCTGCACGCCCCGCGGGACGATCTTCGGGTTGGCGAAGGCCGCCCAGAAGAAGCCGACCACGCCGATGGCGCACACCAGCGCCAGCAGCATCGGCTTGGTGAAGTAGAAGCCGCCCACACGGAAGAACGGCGTGAAAATGAAGGACGGACCCGGGTATCCCGGGGCCGGAAAGCCGCAGTGCGCTGCCGAGGAGACGTGGCTGTGCTCTGGGGAGCACTTCACCGCGGCGAGAACCAGCGTGTCACCGCCCAAGACGGTTTCCTCCAGCTTCGTGCCCGCGCGCGGCACCCGCGGGCGCGGCGCGCATCCAGGCCGCCCTGGTCCGGGCGGAACGTCGTGGCATGCCCGCGCTGGCCTGGCCAGCGCGCTTTGCATGCAGGTTGCTTATTGGTGCCGGCCGTACTTCCAGACCACTCCGCCGATGGCGAAGACCAGCCCGAGGAGTGCCCCCAGCGGCAACAGCACCGGGATGTGAGTCAGCCAGGCCACCAGCCAGCCGACCAGGCCGTAGGTCACCATGCCGGCGATCAGGTAGCTGAAGATGCTCCAGCCCTGGTTCTCGGCGGGGTCCGCCTGCGGCGGCTGGCCACTGGCCGACGGCGGGCCGCCGGACGGACCGTTGGGGCTGGAGGGTGCAGACCGGGTCCCGCTCATGGCACGCCAGGTCATCGGGCAGCCTGCGGACGGCAGGCTGACCCGCGGGCCGCGATCCGCCGTCCGGGAGCGAGAGAAGCGCCACGCGTCACCGTTCCCCGTCCGGTTCCACGTAGAGCACCTTGAGCCGCATCGACCAGAAGACCTGCGCCCCGGTCCAGACCAGGACACAGACGATGGCGGTCAGGCCGAACAACCGCCCGTTGAAGGCGGTCGTGGTGCTGAACTTGGCCACCAGGACCACCAGAACCAGGATCTTCACCAGATAGGTGGTGAGAGCGGTGATCATCATGGCCCGGGGACTGACCTTCTCAGCCCGTGACACTGCGGCAATGCTGATGGCGAAGAACACGAGGACCAGCGCCGCGCCGAGCGCACTGCCGAGGAGGCCCTTGGTCCCGCCGAGCAGCGCGCTCAGCACGATCATGATCACGGCAGCACCGGCGGCGACCACGGCGGAACGCCGGGCGATCGGGCCGTAGCTTGCCAGCATCTTAGGTGGCTCCGGAGGGCTCAGGAGGACACTTGACTCGGGGATACACCGGTCCGCCTCCCACACAGCACCGGCCAGGAGCCTGGGTGCCGCCGAGGCGGAACTCGCGCGCCGCCGGGTGAGCGAAACCTATCACGGGCCCCTCACTCGTCCTCGAGTGACTGCTCGTGAAAGATATCACAAGCTCCTTGAGCCGGTCTTTACCGGGCCCCTCAGTGTGAGGAACGTTACGGGACTTCCGATTGTGGTCCATGAGTCCGTGAACCGTACCAAATTCCGGCTCTAACGGTTCTTTCGCTCCAGGCAACCTGCGACCCCTCGGGGGCGCCTGGCCGGCCCTGCCCGCGGCCGCCAGGCGGGACCCCAGGATCCCCTGATGTGGCAGACCTGGCGGGGTGATCCGGGTGAACGGTCCACCCGGGGCCGGGTGGGCCCGGCGGGGCGGTCCGCGGGTGGAACGGCGCGAGGGCTCAGTGGAAGCGCCACGGCGTGAGTGGCGACTGGTCGTCGTCGCCGTCGTGGCTGTCTCGGTCGCGGTTCGCCGGGTTCGTCCGGGGTGGGGCCGACGGCCGGGCCCGCATCGCATCCGGGGCTAGCGGGTCGAGGTCCTGGCCAACGTCGTGCGGCGGCCGGACGTCATGAGGCCCGGCGTCATACGGGCCAGCCCCGGAAGGCGGTGGGGCGGCGTAGAAGCTGGCGTCGCGCGCGTGGGAGTCGGGCGAGCCGGCGTCCCGCCGGCCGCCATCCCCCAGGCTGTCGTCCCCCAGGCTGTCGTCACGCGAGGCGGCGTCGTGGAGGCCAGGGTCATCCGGGCGGGCATCCCACGGGCCGGAATCCCGCTGACCCGGGCCCGGCCGGCCCGGGTACCACTGGCCCGGATCCGGGTGCCCCGCATCCTCCCGGCCTGCCTCGGCGCGGCCCGGATCCGGCTGGCCCGCGTCCGCGCGGCCCGGGTCCGCGCGGCCCGGGTACCACGGGCCGGGCTCCTGCTGGCCGGCCGGCCTCCCATCCCGGCCCGCTGGGACGGATCTCGCATCCCACCTGGGGCCTGCCCTCCCCTGGCCTGGGTTCCCGGCCCCGTTTCCCGGGTCGGCATATCGCGCGCCTCCGTACCCGGCGTCCCTGCGGCCGTCGTTCCCGGACCACGCGCTTCCGTTGCCGGCATCCCCGCGCCCGGGGTCCCCGCGCCAGGTATCCGCATAGGTCGCGCCCGGGCGTCCCGGCGGGCGGGACGCCGGCCCGTGACCCAGCCCGCGGTCGAGGGAGGCGCCAGGATCCCCGCCGGCCCGGCGATCCGCGCCCAGCCGGCGATCGGGGCCTAGCTCACGGTCCGCGCCCAGCCCACGATCCAGGGAGGCGCCAGGATCCCTGCCGGCCCGGCGGTCCACGCCCAGCCGGCGATCGGGGCCCAGCCCGCCCTCAGGACCGGTCCCCCTACCCGCGCCCAGGTCAGGATCCGCCCCGAACCCGGGGGCCACACCAGTCCCACGGTCCACGTTCAGCCCGCGGTCCAGGCTGCCGCCGTGATCCGCCGGGCCCCGGGCCGGGGCGCTGATGCCCGCCGCAGCCGGGACCGGGGCGGCCATCGGACTACCGGGCCGCCCGCCCGGCGGGATCCCAGCCGACGGCACGGGTCCGGCCATGTCGGTGGCCAGCCGGAACTGGCCCCGCCGGTTCCACGGTCGCAGCCGCGGCATCGACGCCAGCAGCAGCACCAGGACCCCGGCCAGGGTCACGATCCCCAGGATCAGCAGCTTCGTCCGCATGATCGACAGCAGCACAACCGTGCCGGCGAACAAAGACGCCCACAAGTACATGATCAGGACGCTGGCCCGGTGCGAATGCCCGATGGCCAGCAGTCGGTGCTGCAGGTGCTTCTTGTCCGCCGAGAACGGGGACTGCCCGGCCCGGGTCCGCCGCACCACGGCCAGCAGCAGGTCCGCGTACGGGATGAGCATGATGATGGCGGGCACCAGGAGCGGCAGGATTTCGGGGAACCGGTTGACCGTGCCGCCGCTGTAGGCGGACGGGTTGGTGAGCGTGTTGGGGTCCAGGGACGCGAGGCTGGAGATAGGCGCGTACGCGAGCAGCAGGCCGAGCAGCATGGACCCGGTGTCGCCCATGAAGATGCGGGCCGGGTGGAAGTTGTGCGGCAGGAAGCCCAGGCACACCCCGGCCAGAATGGCCGAGGCCAGCGCCGGGTTGGTCTGCTCATCCAGTCCCAGCCGCTTGGTGAGCGTGTAGTAGTACAGGAAAAAGGCCGCCGCGCCGATGCCGACGATCCCGGCGGCCAGCCCATCCAGCCCGTCGATGAAGTTGACCGCGTTGATGGTCACCACGACGAGCAAGATGGTCAGCACGGTCTGCTGGTCTGGTGTCAGCGAGAGCGTCCCCCCGCCCGGGACCGGCAGCCAGGCCACCACGGCGCCGCTCCAGACCAGGATCGCCCCGGCACCCACCTGGCCGGCCAGCTTGGTGATGGCCCCCAGCCCCCAGCGGTCGTCCACGAAACCCATGAGGACGACCAGGCCGCCGGCCAGCAGCAGGCCGCTGCCCACCCTGGTGCCCATGAAAACGGTGCTCAGGTGGGTCAGCCTGGACGCCACCATCAGTCCTGCGGCCAGGCCGAGGTACATGGCGATCCCGCCGAGCAGCGGGACAGGATCGGTATGGACATCGCGGGCCCGGGCCGCGTGCTTCGCCCCCACCGCGATGGCAAAACGGCGTACCAGCGGCGTGAGCAGATAAGTGACGGCGGCGGCCACCAGAATTGTGAGGCCGTACTCGCGCATCCCGGTTCACCCGGCCCGTTCGGTTGCCTCATCCATTAGGGATCAACTTTAGAGCACTAACCCGAGGGTAGGCCGCACAGCCACCCATCGCGGCCATACTTACCCGGTGGTGTCCCGGTGGGCATGATTCCCCTGCTCAGCCCCGTCGGGCGTGTCGTCGGCCCCCTCAGCGGCCTGGTCACCCGCACCCGGCGCGACCCCGTCACCAGCATCCGGGGGGACTTCGCCGCCCCCGGCCGGAGGGACCTCTTCGCCCGCACCGGGGACCTCGTCATGCGCGACGTCCGCGCCCTCAGCCACCGCGCCGGGAGCGTCGTCCGCATCCTCAGCGGCCGCGCCGGGAGCGTCGCCCGCATCCCCGGGCTCGTCATCGTCTGCGACGGCCAGCGGGATCACGGCCCGCAACCGATCCTCCGAGATGACACCCTGGCGCAGCAAGCGGGGCACGGTCCCGGTCAGGTTGACGATCGTGGACGGCACGTCCGCCGCGCAGGGGCCGCCGTCCAGATACACCGCGACCGAGTCGCCCAGCTGCGCCATCGCCTCATCGGCTGTGGTCGCGGGCGGGCGGCCGGACACGTTGGCGCTGCTCACGGCCAGCGGGCCGGTCCTCTTCAGCAGGTCCAGCGCGACCTGGTGCAGCGGCATCCGCACCGCCACGGTGCCCTTGGTCTCGCCCAGGTCCCAGACCAGGGTGGGACTGGACATGCAGACGATGGTCAGCCCGCCCGGCCAGAACTCGTCGATCAGGTCCTTCCCGGCGTCGCCGAGCTCCATGACCAGCGCCATCGCCGCCCGGACCGTCCCGACCAGTACCGGCGGCGGCATGTCCCGGCCCCGGCCCTTGGCTTTGAGCAGGCCGTCCACGGCCACCGGGTCGAAAGCCTCGGCCGCGATCCCGTACACGGTGTCGGTCGGAATCACCACGAGTTCACCGCGGCGCAGCGCGGTTTCCGCTTCCGCGAGGCCCTGGAGCAGCTGCGCCGGATCCGCGCAGTCAAATCGTGCGCTCATGGGCGTCCATCCTCCCACTGTTGCGGTCCGGGCCAGACCGCGGTCACGAACCGGTCCCGGCGGGCCAGATCCTTGTGGTTGCGGGTGTCCCGCCAGCCTCGTTCCTCGGCGAAAACCCAGTACACGGCGGCTCCCTGGGGCGCGCCGTGTTCCACCGCGACCAGGCCGCCCGGGCGGAGCAGCCGCCGGGCGGCCTGCTCAACGACCTTGACCGCGTCCATGCCGTCCGTGCCGCCCCACAGCGCGGTGGCCGGGTCGTACTCGCCCACCTCCGGCGGAACCGAGGCGCCCCACGGGATGTACGGCGGGTTGCTGATCACCAGGTCCAGCGTCCCGTCCAGGTCGCCGAGCGCCGGGCCGAAGTCCTCGCCGTGCAGCGTGACCCGGCCCGCAGTGTGCGGCGCCGTGTCGGCGCAGCGGGCGATGTTGCGCTGGGCCCACTCGCGGGCCAGCGGGTCGGCCTCCACCGCGTGGACCTGGGACCTGGGTACCTCCTGGGCGATGGCCAGCGCGATGGCGCCGGACCCGGTGCCCAGGTCGGCGACGGCCGGCTCGGTGACGTCCATCTCGCGCAGCCGGTCGATGGCCCAGCCGGTCATGACCTCGGTCTCCGGCCGGGGCACGAACACCCCGGGACCGACCTCGAGATCCAGGTAGCGGAAATAAGCGTGCCCGGTGATGTGCTGCAGCGGCTCCCGTGCCTCGCGGCGGGCGATCTCGTCCCAGAACCGCGGGTTGAACCCGGAGTCCGGAACCCGGTGCAGCTCACCGCGACGGATGCCGTGCACGTGCGCGGCGATCTGCTCCGCATCGGCCCGCGGTGAATCCACCCCGGCCTCAGCCAGCCGGGCCGCGGCCACCGCGATCTCGTCGAGCAGCAGGCTCCTGCCCGGCTCAGCCGCCATCCGCCGCTGCCGCTCTGCCCGACCGGTCCGCCTCCGTCAGGGCGCTGATCACCGCGTCCAGATCCCCGTCGATGACGTGATCGAGGTTGTAGGCCTTGTAGCCGACCCGGTGGTCGGAGATGCGGTTCTCCGGGAAGTTGTAGGTGCGCACCCGCTGCGAGCGGTCTACCGTCGCCACCTGGCTGCGCCGTTCCGCGGCCGCCTGGGCCTCGGCGTCCGCCTGGGCCTGGGCCAGCAGCCGGGCGCGCAGGATGCGCAGCGCCTGCTCCTTGTTCTGCAGCTGGCTCTTCTCGTTCTGGCAGGAGACGACGATGCCGGTGGGCTTGTGGGTGATCCGCACCGCGGAGTCGGTGGTGTTGACGCTCTGGCCGCCGGGCCCGGAGGAACGGTAGACGTCCACCCGCAGGTCGTTCGGGTCGATGTTCACCTCGACCGGGTCGGCTTCCGGCATGACCAGCACCCCCGCGGCCGAGGTGTGCACCCGGCCCTGGGATTCGGTGACCGGCACCCGCTGGACCCGGTGCACGCCGCCCTCGAACTTCAGCCGGGACCAGACCCCGTCGCCGCTGGCGTGGCGGGGCGCCTTCACCGCGACCGTGACGTCCTTATAACCGCCCAGGCCGGTGATGGTGGAGTCCAGGACCTCGGTCTTCCAGCCCTGGCGCTCGGCGTACCGCAGGTACATGCGCAGCAGGTCGCCCGCGAACAGCGCCGATTCCTCGCCACCCTCGCCCGCCTTCACCTCCAGGAGGACGTCCTTGTCGTCCATGGCGTCCCGGGGCACCAGGAACTCGTTGAGCTGCTCCTCGAGCTTGGCCCGGCGGCGGCCCAGGTCCTCGGCCTCGGCCGCGAAGGACGAGTCCTCGGTGGCCAGCTCACGCGCGGTCGCCTCGTCGGCGGCCGTCTTCTGCCACTGGTGGTAGGTCTCGACTACCGGGCTGATCTCGCCGTAGCGGCGCGACAGCGCCCGGGCGCGGTCGGGGTCAGCGTGCACGGCTGAGTCGGCGAGGGTGCGCTCCAGATCAGCGTGCTCCTCAGCCAGCTCACCCAGCCGGTCGAACACCGTAGTCCTCCTGCGGCAATTGCCCGTGAAACGGGAGACCCCGGCAAAACCGGGGACCCCGGGAAATTTAAGATCCCTGAAATTGAAGATCCCGTGAAAGCTAAAGATCACCGTGCCATGGCCGCATGGTTCCGGTCCCGTGAGACCGGCCATGCCATCCCGGCACGGTGATCCGGTAAAGCTACTTGGAACTCGAGCCCGAGCCCGCGGCCTGCTTGCCGAACCGGCGCTCGAACCTGGCCACGCGGCCGCCGGTGTCGAGGATCTTCTGCTTGCCGGTGTAGAACGGGTGGCAACTCGAGCAGATGTCGGCGTGGATGACGCCGTCCTTGGCCGTGCTGCGCGTGGTGAAGGTGTTCCCGCACGTGCAGGTCACCTCGGTCACCACGTAGTCCGGGTGGATACCAGGCTTCACTGTGTACTCCTGCCTCGGGCGGTCGCCGGGTCGCCTGGCGGACGATGCCGCCGCGGCGTGAACCGGTACCGCGCTGTTGATGGCTAATAGTGTGCCAGACCCTGCAACATGCGGCGGGGCCTGGTGATTCCCGTTCCGCCCCGCCCAGGAGGAGCGGGGCGGGAACGGGCGGGCGGATCCGCTCGGTCTCCCGGTGGCGCCGCTACGGCGGCGCCCCTAGGAGCCGACCGTGGTCTTCTGGACGTGGAGCAGGAACTCCGCGTTGCTCTTGGTTTCCCGCATCCGCTCCATGAGGACCTCGAGCGCCTGCTGCGGCTCCAGCGCGTGCAGCACCCGGCGGAGCTGCCAGACGATCTTCAGCTCCTCCGGCGTCATCAGGATCTCCTCCTTGCGGGTGCCGGAGGCGTCCACGTCAATGGCGGGGAAGATCCGCTTGTCGGCGAGCTCACGGCGCAGCCGCAGCTCCATGTTGCCGGTGCCCTTGAACTCCTCGAAGATGACCTCGTCCGCGCGGGACCCGGTCTCGATGAGGGCCGTGGCCAGGATGGTCAGCGAGCCGCCATGCTCGATGTTCCGGGCCGCGCCGAAGAACCGCTTCGGCGGGTACAGGGCGGTGGAATCCACACCACCGGACATGATCCGGCCGCTGGCCGGGGCGGCCAGGTTGTAGGCGCGGCCCAGCCGGGTGATGGAGTCCAGCAGCACGACCACGTCGTGGCCCATCTCCACCAGCCGCTTGGCCCGCTCGATGGCCAGCTCGGCCACCGTGGTGTGGTCCTCGGCGGGACGGTCGAAGGTGGAGTGGATCACTTCGCCCTTGACCGAGCGCTGCATGTCGGTGACTTCCTCAGGCCGCTCGTCCACGAGGACGACCATGAGGTGGCATTCCGGGTTGTTCTTGGTGATCGCGTTGGCGATGGCCTGCAGGATCATCGTCTTGCCCGCCTTGGGCGGGGAGACGATAAGGCCGCGCTGGCCCTTGCCGATCGGGCTGACCAGGTCCATGATCCGGGTGGTCATCACGTTGGCGTCGGTCTCCAGCCGGAGCCGGTCCTGCGGGTACAGCGGCACCAGCTTGGAGAAGTCGGGGCGCCCGCGGGACTGCTCCGGGTCCAGGCCGTTGATCTTGTCCAGCCGGACCAGGGCGTTGAACTTCTCCCGGCGCTCGCCGTCGCGCGGCTGCCGGACGGCACCCTCGATCACGTCTCCCTTGCGCAGGCCGTGCCGGCGGACCTGGGAGAGCGACACGTACACGTCGTTGGATCCGGGCAGGTACCCGGTGGTGCGGATGAAGCCGTAGTTGTCCAGCACGTCGAGGATGCCGGCGATGGGGATGAGCACGTCATCCTCGGCCACCACGGGCTCGGCCTCCGGGCCACCACGCTCGCGGCGGCGGTTCCGGTTGCGGAACCGGTCGCGGCTGCGGCGGCGGCCCGAGCCGTCGTCATCGTCGTCCCCGCCGCGGTCTATCACCTGGCCGCCACGCTGGCCGTCCCGGCCGTTGCTGCGCTGGCTGTTGTCGCGCTGCCCGCCGTCACGCTGGTTATTGTCACGCTGGTTGTTCTCGCGCTGGCCGCCGTCGCGCTGGTTACCGTCACGCTGGCTGTCCCGCTGCTCGCCCCCGTCGCGCGAGGAGTCGTCACGCCGGCCGCGCTGGCGGCGGTCGCTGCGGCGCTGCCCGTCCTGGCCCGGCTGGCCGTCGGCCCGCCCGGCGCTCTCGCCGGCGCCGTTCGCAGACTGGCCGGCCTCAGCCGCAGAGGTGGCCGCTCCAGCCGCGGCGAAAGCCAGCTGGCCGTCGGCACCATTAGCGGGGGCGCCCTGTCCGGGGGCGCCGGCCTGTGCTGCGTCGCGGGACCCGCCTCGCCGTGCTTCGCGCGTCGTCGTGGCTGCTTCCTGCGCCGGGCCTGATGACTGCGTGGCGTCGCCCAGACCGGGCTGTGTAGTGGTGTCTGACTCCATGGCGTCCTGCTCACGGTGGCGAGACGCGCCGGCTCCCGCAGACGCGCCACGCTGGACTGAGTTGTCGAGTGCCCCACTCCCGTTGCCCGCCGAGGGGCCAGCCGGTCCGCCACCCTGCTTGCTCTGGATGGCCTCGATGAGCTGGCTCTTGCGCATCCGGCCCGTGCCGGTGATGCCCATCGACTGGGCGAGCCGCTGAAGGTCGGCCAGCAGCATGCCGGACAGCCCGGTACCGCCACGGCGGGCAGGCTTGTCAGTCACCGTCTCACCGGGTCCCGCGGGCGCACCGGCCGGCGTGCCCGCACCCGCGGTAGCGGAGGGGCCGGAGGGGCCGGAGTCGCCAGGGGACGCCTCAGGCACGCCTGAGGAGCCGGTGAAGAGTTCGGTGGTGTCGCTCACGAGGGGTCCTTCCCAGGGAGCGGGCGTCGGCCGCGCCTGCGGCCGTTCGACCCGGTGTCACGGCCCGGCGAAATCAGCCGGACCTGGTACTGCCTCATCTGTCGTGCCTTTACCGTCGCGGGCCGCGCGTCCGCCCGTGCCTCGTTCCCGGACCCTCTGCCGGCCGGGATCCACAGGGCTAACCCGGATTCCATGGCCGGAGCAGGGGTTTCGGAACGAGCCCAGACGGCTGGGGTAGCGCGCCTCGACCTCCCGCCCGCCCCCGGTTCACCACAACCGCCCCGCGTTTCATGTATGCGGAGGGGAGGTAGCGACCCGGAGAGTTGACGGAGCGTCACTGACTCCACCCGGCGGTCAAGCCGGTCTTGTAGCAAGTGACGGGCGAGCACCTGGCCCCATGATGGGGTATCTGGTGCAGCACCCACCTTAACACTAGGAGAGCCCACAGCATTCCCCCGGCACCGGTCCGTGTGTCGTGAATGACCCTGTCCAGTCTTGCGGTGTCTCCGCGCGACCCTTCCATGACAGCCAGGCCAGGCGTCCAGGAGGTCGTGCCCGGGAAACTGTGTCCAGGAACACTGTTTCCGTGGGCCCTGCGTCCGGGTACGCGTCACCGCGCGCTGTCTCTGGGGCGTTCGCCTGGCACGGCGGTCTGGAGGGTAGCGCCTTGCCGGTCGATGGCCAGGGGGCTTATACGCCATCCGATACCCGTTTCCGCCGCGATTGAATCCACCAGGTCAGGGCCGCCGCGCTCGCCCGCCACGGTGAACGCGAGCACGGACGGCCCGGCCCCGGACACCACGGCGGCCACCCCGGCCGCGCGCAGCCGGGCCAGGAGGTCCGCGGTCCGCGGCATGACCGAGGCCCGGTATGGCTGGTGCAGGAAGTCCTGGGTGGCGTCGAAGAGCACCTCCGGGACGCGGATCAGCGCGGCGACCAGCAGCGCGCTGCGGGCGGCGTTGGCGGCCGCGTCCCGATGCGGCACCGCGGCCGGCAGCGCGCCCCGCGCGGTCTGCGTGGCCAGGCTTTCTTCCGCAACGAAAACCACCGGCCGGATCTCCTCCAGCACCGGCAGGCGGACTACGCGGGGACCGGGCGGGGCCGCCGGGGCGGAGCCGTCGCCCCGGTGGCCGGGAACCGGCGCGGGAGAGCCGGCAGGATCCGCGGCCGGGCCGTAGCCCAGCCCGGCAGGCACCGGGCCCGGGCCGTAGCCCAGCCCGGCAGGCACCGGGTCCGGGCCGTAGCCCGGCCCGGCAGGCACCGGGTCCGGGCGGTAACCCGGTCCGGGAGGCAGAGCGGTCCAGGAGATGGTCAGCCCGCCGTGGAGGCACGCGGCCACATTGTCCGGGTGTCCCTCCAGGCTGGCCGCGAGGGCGAGTACCGCGTCGTCCGGGAGCAGGGCGGCTCCGTCCCGGGCGAGTCCGCGGGCGGCCAGGATGCCGGTCACGATGGCGGCGGCCGACGAGCCGAGCCCGCGGCCGTGCGGGATCGCGTTGAGGCTGCGCAGGCTGAGGCCGGGCGGCTGGCCGCCGAGCACGTCGAACGCGGCCCGCATGGCCCGCACCACGAGGTGAGCCTCGCCCGCTGCGGCGGTCTCGCTGCCTTCCCCGGACACCTCGATGTCCAGCCCGCCGCCGGTCACCCGGGCCACGGCCACGTCGTGCAGGGACAGCGCGAGACCGAGGGCGTCGAAGCCGGGCCCGAGGTTGGCGCTGCTGGCCGGGGCCCGGACCACGACAGGCTTGTCCCGCCACCGGGATCCGCTCACGATGTCTCCTGAAGCGTTCGCGCCGTCCGGCCCAAAAAAACCCACCGGCCACTCGCCCGGACCTGACGGCCCAGGCTCACTAGCCAGTACCGGACGGCGCTCACGGGGTCTCCTGAAGCGTTCGCGCCGTCCGGCCCAAAAAAACCCACCGGCCACTCACCCGGACCTGACGGCCCAGGCTCACTACCCAGTACCGGACGGCGCTCACGGGTGCGCTGCTCAGACCAGGCCGAGGGCGGCCGCGGCGGCCGCGCTGTCCGCGGCCACGGTGATCGGAGCGGGGGCGGCCGACACCGCCCAGTCCGGGTCCTTCAGGCCGTTGCCGGTCACCGTGCACACCACCCGCGAACCGGGCGCGACCTGGTCCTGTTCCCGCGCCTGGAGCAGCCCGGCCACCCCGGCGGCCGAGGCCAACTCGCCGAACACCGCCTCCTTGGCCGCGAGCAGCCGGTACGCCGCGAAGATCTGCCGGTCGGTGACTGACTCGATGAGGCCGCCGGACGCGTCCCGGGCGGCCTCGGCCAGCCCCCAGGAGGCCGGGTTGCCGATCCGGATCGCGGTCGCGATGGTCTTCGGGGCACGGACCGGCTCCCCGCGGACGATCGGCGCGGCCCCGCTGGCCTGGAAGCCGAGCATCCGGGGGGTCTTGGTGGCCCGACCGGCCGCGGCGTACTGGGTGTAGCCCATCCAGTAGGCGGAGATGTTGCCCGCGTTGCCGACCGGCAGGCAGTGCACGTCGGGAGCGTCGCCGAGCGCGTCCACGATCTCGAAGGCCGCGCTCTTCTGGCCTTCCAGCCGGTCCGCGTTGACCGAGTTGACCAGCGCGACCGGGTAGTCGGCCGACAGTTTCCTGGCCAGCTCGAGGCAGTCGTCGAAGTTGCCGTCCACCTGGAGCAGCTTGGCCCCGTGCACCAGGGCCTGGGCCAGCTTGCCGAGCGCGATCTTGCCGCGGGGCACCAGGACCGCGCAGGATAGCCCGGCGCGGGCCGCGTACGCGGCGGCGCTGGCGCTGGTGTTGCCGGTAGAGGCGCAGATCACCGCGGTGGCGCCGCGGCTGACGGCCATGCTGACCGCCATGGTCATGCCCCGGTCCTTGAACGACCCCGTCGGGTTGGCCCCCTCGACCTTGAGGAAGACATCGCAGCCGGTCCGCTCGGACAGCACGGGGGCGGGCAGTAGCGGCGTGGCCCCCTCGCCCAGGGTGATCACCGGGCTGCTGCCGGGCAGCGGCGGGAGCCATTCCCGGTACTGCTCGATCACGCCGCGCCAGGGCACGTAGCCCGCCGCGGCAGAGGTTACGTCCGCAGTCATTCGTCCCCCTCGCCCTCGACCCGCATCACGCTGGCCACGGCCCGTACTGAGTCCATAGTCTCCAGTTCGGTGACGCAGCGCGAGAGCGCGGCGTCGGGGGCGGCGTGGGTCACGATCACCAGCTGGGCGTCCTCGCCGCGCCCCTCCTGGCGGACCGCCTTGATGGACACGTCGTGCCGGGCGTAGGTCTCGGCCACCGCGGCCAGCACGCCGGGCTTGTCCGCGACGTCCAGGGCGACGTGGTACCGGGTCCGCGCCTCCCCCATCGGCAGCGTCGCCAGCTTCGCGTAGGTGGACGCGTCCGGGCCCCGGGTCCCGGCGATCAGGTTCCGGGCCACGGCGACCACGTCGCCGAGGACGGCGCTGGCCGTGGGCACTCCCCCGGCGCCAGCGCCGTAGAACATCAGCCGGCCGGCCGATTCGGCCTCCACGAACACCGCGTTGTACGCCTCGCGCACCCCGGCCAGCGGGTGGCTGCGGGGGATCATCGCCGGGTGGGCGCGGACGGACACGCCGCCGTCCCGGCGCTCGCAGATGGCGAGCAGCTTGACCACGTGGCCGAGCTCCCGGGCGCTCGCGATGTCCGCCGGTGTGACGCCGGTGATGCCCTCCCGGTACACGTCAGCCGCGGTGACCCCGGTGTGGAAGGCCAGCCCGGCCAGGATGGCCGCCTTGGCCGCCGCGTCGAAGCCCTCGATGTCCGCGGTGGGGTCGGGTTCGGCGTAGCCGAGAGCCTGGGCTTCCTCCAGCGCGTCCGCGAAGCCGGCGCCCGAGGTGTCCATCCGGTCCAGGATGTAGTTGGTGGTGCCGTTGACGATGCCCAGGACCCGGTGCACCTCGTCCCCGGCCAGCGACTCGCGCAGCGGCCGCAGCAGCGGGATGGCCCCGGCCACGGCGGCCTCGTAGTAGAGGTCGGCCCCATTCTCCCGGGCCGCCTCGTGCAGGGTGGCCCCGTCCTCGGCGAGCAGCGCCTTGTTGGCCGAGACGACGGACTTGCCGGACTTCATCGCGGCGAGCAGGACCGAGCGGACCGGCTCGATGCCGCCGATCACCTCGATCACGATGTCCACATCCGGCCGGGTGACCAGGTCCATGGAGTCGGCGGTGAGCAGCGCGGGATCGACCTGGACGGCCCGGGCGCGGCCCGGCCGGCGAACCGCGACCCCGGCGACCTCCAGCCGGGCCCCGATCCGCGCGGCCAGGTCTTCGGACTGCTGCGTGAGCAGACGGTAGACCTCCGAGCCCACGGTGCCGCAGCCCAGCAACGCGACTTTCAACGTCCGCACTACGGCATCACCCTAGGTCTCGTCCGTGCTGGCTAATCCGGTGCTGGCCAATCATCCGGCGTCCAGCTGAAGCAGGTCGTCAATGGTCTCGCGGCGCAGCAGCGGCCGGGCCTCGCCGTCCCGGACAGCCACCACCGCAGGCCGGGCGACGTGGTTGTAGTTGCTGGCCATGGAGCGGCAGTACGCCCCGGTGGCCGCCACCGCGATCAGGTCACCCGGCACCAGGTCGGAGGGCAGGTAGCTGTCCCGGACCACGATGTCCCCACTCTCGCAATGCCTGCCGACGATCCTGGACAGCATCGGCGGCGCCGCCGACTCGCGGGAGGCGAGCACGCAGGTGTACTCGGCGTCGTACAGCGCGGTCCGGATGTTGTCGCTCATCCCGCCGTCCACGCTTACGTAGGTGCGCAGTCCGTCCACATCCTTGACCGTCCCGACCTCGTACAGCGTAACCGTGCCGGGTCCGGCGATGGCGCGCCCGGGCTCGACGGTCAGCCGCGGCATGGCCAGGCCCGCCGCGGCGCACTGGCCGCGGACGATCTCGTGCAGGTTCTGCGCGATGACCTTGACGTCGGCCGGGTCGTCGTCAGGGGTGTAGGCGATGCCGAGCCCGCCGCCGAGGTTCAGCTCGCTGATCACGATGCCGTGTTCGTCCCGGATCCGGACGGCGAGGCTCAGCACCCGGCGGGCGGCCGCCTCGAAGCCGTCGGTATCGAAGATCTGCGACCCGATGTGCGAGTGCAGCCCGGCCAGTTCCACCCCCGGGCAGGCCAGGACCCGGCGCACCGCCTCGTCGGCCGCGCCGGAGGACAGCGAGAACCCGAACTTCTGGTCGTCGTGCGCCGTGGCCACGAACTCGTGGGTGTGCGCTTCGACTCCGGTGGTGACCCGGACGAGCACCCGGGGCCGGGGGGCCGGGTCGTGCTCACCGGCCGCGGTCCCGCCGGCTCCGTGACCGTTGTTCCCGGCGGCACCGCGGCCGGGAAGCGGCGGGTCGGTCAGGTAGGCCAGGCGGGCGATCTCCTCGAAGGAGTCCACCACGATGTGGCCCGCCCCCGCGTCCAGGGCGCGGGCCAGCTCGCTCTCCAGCTTGTTGCTGCCGTGCAGGGTGATCAGCTCGGGCGGCACGCCCGCCTGCAGGGCCACCTCCAGCTCGCCGCCGGTGCACACGTCCACGCCGAGGCCTTCCTCGGTGACCCAGCGCAGCACCCCGCGGCAGCAGAACGCCTTAGCCGCGTAGAACACCCCAGCCCGCGTCCCGAACGCCTCCCGGTAGCTGCGGCAGCGCTGGCGGAAGTCGTCCTCGTCGCAGACGAACAGCGGGGTGCCGAATTCGGCGGCCAGATCACGCACGTCCAGGCCGCCGACGGTGAGCACGCCGTCCGACCGGCGGGCCGAATACGGCCAGATCGCCGGGTGCAGGGCGTTGAGGTCCTGGGGCGGGGTCGGCGGGTGCTCGGCGGGCAGCACGTCGGCGTGCCGCGGTCCGGCGGGGTGGGCGACACGGCTCATGGCACGGTCCTCGCTGCTCGGTCGGGTGTTTTCTGGTGGGCCTGGCCCGATGGCCCGGCCCGGCGGCCCGGAGGCTGGCTATATCCGGCTGGGCGCGATGATGCCCAGCAACCGCAGGCCGGTCCCGAGGGCCATCCGCGCGGCGCTGGCCAGCTGCAGCCGGGCTTGGATGAGCTCCCCGCCTGCTGGCGGGGCGCCCGCCGCAAGCGGGTCGGCCGGCCCCAGGGGGACCAAGCCGGGCCGCATCACCGGGCAGGCCTCCTGCCAGCCGAAGTACCAGCCGGCCAGCTCCTCCAGGTAGGCGGCGACCACATGCGGCTGCCGTCGGCGCGCCGCCCCGGCCACCCGTTCCGGGAGCCAGGACATCGCGTCGAGCAGGCCCCGCTCGCTAGGGTGCGCGAGCAGGAACGGCTGGAACCGCCCCGCATCTGGCCCCGGCAGCCCGAGGTCAGCGGCCTGCCGCAGCGCAGACGCGGCGTGAGCGTGCGCGTACCGGACAGCATAGGCGGGATTGCCCAGGTGCTGCGCGGCCAGTGCCCGGGGGCCAAGATCAGGCCTGGGCGGCCGGGGAACGCCGCTGGCGAGCCGGCTGAGCGCGAACCGGACGGCGTCCTCCCCCGCGTACGCGATAGCCTCCGCGACGGGCCCCCCGGTCCCCTCCCCCGGCCCCGGTTCTCCCGGCCGGGGTTCACCTGGCCCGTGATCTCCCGGCTGTTCTTCCCCCGGCTGTTCTTCCCCCGGCGCCGCCTCTCCCGGCTCAGGAGGTGTCCAGGTGACCTCCGCGCCCGCGGCCCCGGCCAGCCGGCCGGCGAGTTCCGCGGTGAGCCGCTGCCAGGCATCCGGCCAGTCCCGCGCGGCAGCCAGCCGGGCGTCGCGCGGCGCGGACACCCGCAGGCCGTGCAGGGCCTGGCTCCGGGCACATCCCGGGCCGGCCTTCGGTGATCCGGATCGCGAGCCGGGCCAGCGCGTCCGGGGTCACCGTGATGGAGAGGTAGCCGCCCCCGGACACCCTCACGTCGCCGACCCCGGCGACCCCCGGCGCCAGCCGCAGTGCCTCGGCCAGCACGGCTGCGACCCGGGCCGGGGCGGCCGCCAGGCGGCGGGCCAGCACGAACGGCAGCGTGGTCGCGTACCGGCCGGGACCGCCGCCGGCCTCGGCCGGCACGGGCCGCCAGGTGCCGGAGGCCAGGCCCGGGTGACTGCCGAGGCCGCCGTCGCCAGGCAGGTCGCCAGCCGCCACGGCCGTGGCGGCCGCAGCGGCGACGGCAGCGGTAAGGTCCCCGGTGATCACAGACGAGCAGGCTATCCGGGGTGAGTCCTAGGGGAACGCCTCGCGTTGCGGCCGGGAGCGGCCGCGCGGCCCAGGCACCCAGCCTCGGGCGGGCCCGGGCGCAGGCGGACCCTCGGGTCAGGAAGGGCGCGGCTAGCCGCCAGGGAGCTGGCTGGTCCCGTTATCTGGATGGCTGTTTTCGCCGGGTCCGGCCTCGCGGGCCTCGCTCGTTGCCGCCCCGGCCAGCTCGCGGACGACCCGGATCATCTCCCCCGGGTCGAACGGCTTGGTCAGGTAGGCATCCACGCCGATCTCGCGGCCGCGGCTCTTGTCGTCCTCCTGCGCCCGCGCGGTGATCAGGACGACGCGGATCCGGCTGGTCTGCGGGTTGCGGCGCAACTGGCCGGCGGTCACCCAGCCGTCCAGCCGTGGCATCATCACATCGAGCGTGATGACGTCCGGATCGATCGCCGCGACCTTGTCCAGGCAGTCCTGGCCATCCACGGCGGTGGCGACGTCGAACCCCTCCAGCGTCAGGTTGACGGCGATGAGCTGCCGAATCACCTCATCGTCGTCTACCACGAGCACGCGTCCCAGAGCCTGCGCCACGGCGTGAGGCTAGCGTGTCCCGGCTGGTTCCCGCGACAACATGCCCAAGGCTCCGCCGAGCTGTGCCCAGGGCGGTCCATGCTGGCGCCGGGGGGCTGATACTCTTTCTCCGTCCTGGAGCCCCCGTAGCTCAGGGGATAGAGCACCGCCCTCCGGAGGCGGGTGCGCAGGTTCGAATCCTGCCGGGGGCGCCCAAACTCGGGAAAGCGAACATCGTCCGGTTCGCCGTTTCCGGCCGGGATGCCGGGCTGGCCGGCCGCCTCGTTCACGAGCTGGGTGAGAGTGGGTAGCGCGTCGGCCCGGATCGTGACGCAGATGGTCACCTCGTGGCGGCGCCGGTGGTAGCGGACCTGGAGCTGGCCGCCCAGCCCGGTACCGGTAATTCCACCAACGCCTGCTGATCCACGGCCGACGCATCGGCAGCCAGTCCCTACCGGGCCAGAAGATCAACGATCTTGCCACGCGCCAGGCATGTCCTGAGAACGAACGGTCAAGCAAGTTCTGAGACCGCACACCCGACACATCGGGGAGAATGCTGTCATGGCTTCCTACGCGGTGAACCCGGACGCGGTGGCGCGGGCGCAACACCTCATCGACAGCCGTCAGATCGTGCTCGACAGCGACTGGGGCGAGGTCCAGCCAGGAGCCAGCGAGCAGAACGCGTTCCTGGAGTCACACTCGTGGGAGGAATACGCTCAATGGCATCTCGGGCTCACCGAGGGGGCCAGCGACCAAACCAAGGCCAGGTACGCGTTCGTCTACGGAGACTTCCGCCGTGTCCACCGCATGGGCATCATCGCGTGCCAGTACCGGGCAGCCGAATGGCGCCACAAGGAAATCGAGCTCGCAGCTCACGAACTCCTGCAGCGCTTGGACAACAGACACTCTTGAAACGCGATGAGCCGACCTGGGCTTGCCGGAGGCTATGTTCCCGGAATCTCCGGCGCCAGGGTTCTAGATGATCACTCATCGAGCAACTGACCGAGACGACGAAGTGCCCGAGCGTTATACCCGAGCGGCCAGATCCGATCCTGGAACCGGGCACGACCGGCAGCAGCCCGATGGACATCCCAGCCCCGGCCACCACCGCCACTGACGCTCCCGCCGCGAGCAAACAGCTGCACTGGCGGACGACACGGCACCCGGCGAGGACATCGTGCCAGACGCGGGAAACCCCGGCGACAGCGTCCCAGCCGGCAGGCGAGACTGGACAGCGCACCAGGCGGGCGGGGTCGGACGACGTACCGGCCGCCGGGTAACGTGGGAGACGGCGACCGTCTGCGCCCAACCTCCGGTGACCCGCCCCAGCCGGGTCACCCGACGGAGGCAAAGGGAGGCTTACCTCTCGGCCAGGGCGTCATTCGTCGATCGTGCGCCCGCCGCAGCGATCGCTGGGGATCCGCGGACGGGACGCGGGAGACGATCATGACCAAGCAGGCGGGCTTCAAGCGGCGCGTGCGCGCCCGGATGGCCAAGACCGGCGAGTCGTACGCGACCGCCCGCAGCAGGCTCCTCGCCGAGCACCCGGGCACCACGCCGGACGACTCCCCGCTCGACTGGATGCCCGAGGCGCTCCACATCAGCAACGGCGACGCCACCGACGTGCCGGGGACCGGGCTCGCGCGGCGCGTGGTCTACTGGCGCGACATCTTGCACGAGGGGCCGGTGCCTGAGGTCGCGCCGGCCGAGCTGCGCCGGATCAGGGCCGGCTATCTCACGGGCCACGAGAGCCTGGAGCGCGCCGAGGCGATGCGCCAGTTCACCGAGCGGGATCAGGCCCTGGAGACCAACCGCGACGGGGAGTACGTGCTGTGGTTCGAGGCCGACCTGTATGACCAGCTGCAGATCACCGAGATCCTCGCCCGCCTGGCCGATCTGGGCGTTCCCGCCGAGTGCATCACCTTGATCTGCATAGGCGAACACGCGGGCATCGCCCGCTTCGGCGGCCTTGGGGAGCTGACCGCCGGGCAATTGCGCGAGCTGCCGCACACGAACGCGTGCGCGCGGCTGACCCTGGCGGCGCTCAAGCTGGCCACCCGCGCGTGGGCGGCTTTCCGCGCGCCCACCCCCGAGGCCCTGGGCGCCATCGCCGCCGCGCGGCTGGGCGAGCTACGGTTCCTGGGTGAGGCGTTCGACCGGCTCAGCCGGGAGTATCCGGCGGCACGGGACGGCCTGTCCCTGACCGAGCGGCGGGTGCTGGCCGCCGTCGCCGACGGCGCGCCCGACGCCGGGACGGCCTTCGTGCGGGCCGGATCGCGGGAGACGCGGCCGTACATGGGGGACGTCACGTGCTTCGGCCGGATGGACCGGATGGCGGAGGGGCCGCACCCGCTGCTCCACCTCGACCCGCCCGGCCGCCCCGTTGAGCGGACAACGGGCGTACGCCTGACCGGCACCGGGGCGCGGGTGCTGGCCGGCGAGGCCGACCAGATCGCCCTCAACGGCATCGACCGGTGGATCGGCGGCGTGCATCTGCAGGGCCACCACGTCCCGTGGCGCTGGGACGATGGCACCGAAACCATCATCCACGTCCCCGACAAGATGTAAAAGGCCCGGCCGGCCTTGGCTCCTGCCAGTTCACCCGGTGACGCACCGCACAGGCCATCCGGACACCGCCCCAGTCGCACCACCCATGCCCCGCGGCGTTCCGGGTAGCTGCGAGCGGGCTTCGACCTGCAGCGATCCACCGATCGGCGTGCGTTCCCACGTTCTGGGTGCCCTGCCGGGAGCGCTCGCTGAGTGCCACCGACCTTGGCCGCTGAGCTTGCCATCGTTGCTGATGATCAGCCCGGAACCGGTCCGCTGAGCCTCACCCACTCGGCTCGCGGCAGCTTCCATGAGAGATCATGAGGCGTCACCACGCCTGAGGCGGTCCCGCGAACTCGGGAGACCTGGGTAAGCGATGTCCCTGACCAGGGCCTACCCGAATGTTTTATTGATCGTTACCCCACCAGTGGCCGCCGCGGCCTAGCATTGGCTGCCCACAGAAGGAGGTCCGTGATGTCGCGGTTGGTCATGGTGGTGCTGGTCGTTCTCGGCATCCTGGCTCTGGTCGTGGGCATCGTCTACCTGGTGGAGCCCATCCACTCGCTGCCCTCGTTCTTTCCCGGCTCCGCTCACCACGGCCGGGGGCACCATCACATCCGCGGATACGTCGCCATCGTGGTGGGCATCATCCTGCTGATCATTGCCGCGGTGGCCGGACGGTCCCGCCGCCGTTCGTACTAGTCGCCATGATCGCTACCCCAGCTCCCTCGGGCCGTTAGGAAAGCAAGGCGTCACAGCGCGCGCTGTGGTGCTGTTATGGCGGCTGGGCATGGCCCCTGGGGGGATGTAGCGCTGGCAGGTCAGCGCTGTTCGCTGTTCTCGCCGCAGTCCATGCACACCACCAGCAGGAAACCAGCGAACAGCGTGAGTCGGTGGCGGCGTCCACGGTGCCGCCTGGCCGCACGATGCCGCCGCCACAGCGGCCTGCAGCCGCCCCAGACGGTTCCGGAAGATGGGATGGCTACCCGGGGGTCAACGGCGAGGGCAACCGACTCCCGGCTTCGATGTCATCAGCGCTGAGGGCACGTTGCAGGAAGGCGCCGGCCCGGAAGCCGGTGAGATGGCATGGCAACGGGCATCCCGTTCCGCGGCGCTGGCCGGGTCCCGCCGTGGCGGCTCCACGACCGCGCGTGAAGGGCCGCCGCGGTGCGTCTCCCAGGTGCCCGGGGCCAGCGGCCGCATTGGGCGTCCGTCATATGGATAATTTGCGGGCTTCTGGGCACACGATCATGGCAGGTACAGGCTCTCAGCGAGGAGGCAGCATGGCTGGCAAGTTCGTCCTGAAGGGGTCCGGCGGCAAGTACCACTTCAACTGGTGGCCACCAATGGACAGGTCATCGCAACCAGCGAGACATACGATCGTAAGCAATCGGCGCTGAACGGAATCGAATCGGTCAAGACCAACGCCCCCGGCGCAGAAACAGACGACCAGACCGGCGAGTAGACCGCCCGCCAGGCGACGTGGGGCTATGGCTCAATGGTTTCGCAGGGCATTGACGAGCTGGGGCTTGCTCATCGAGGACCGCCCTTTGATACCAAGCTCTCGAGGGCGCTTTGCAGTGCAAGCGTACCGTTGCGGATAGGGGCTAAGACATCTCACCGCGTATACGACCGCGTCAGTGGGGCGGTCGTATCCGCCCCACTGACCTGCGGATCGTTACGTCCTTGCTGCGGGCGTAAAGGGTGAGGCGTGTCAACGGGATTAGCCAGCTGTCCTGGCCGTTGTTAATAGTTTGGTGCAGGCTGACTCCGGTCGAGTCGCGGGCCGCGGATCCGCACAGGCCGGCTGGATTTGCCCTGCGTGCCGCTCTCGTAGTGGCCAGGCTCGGCCTTGCCCTCGACTAGGTCCTCGTCCCGCCAGTCCTTAGTCTCGCCGGGACGCCCAGTCCTAATTCCTCAGGTCGACCCCCGGGATGGCATCCCACCCCAGGATCTGCAGGATTTCCCTGAACCTTTGCGGTACCGCACACAGCGCGTCATCGTCAGCCATAGCAGTCCGTTCCCCTTTTGCAGCGCAGTGCGCCTGCCACGCCACCAGCCCTCGTGAGGTAATCGGGCCAGCTCCGCGAGCGCCTTTTTTCCTTCTTCCGCAGCTTGCGGTCATCGCGGAGTTCAGAGAGGGGCTCCGGGTCGGCCGGGTGACCGGCGACCATCGCGCGGCCACGTTCCAGCTCAGCGTTGAATTCGACGCCTAGCAAGATAGCGACGTTGGATATCCACATCCAGATCAGGAAAATGATGATGCCGGCCAGGCTGCCATAGATCTTGTTGTAGTGGCTGAAGTTGGCGACGTACAGAGCGAACAGGCCCGACGCAGCCAGCCATAGCACGACGGCGATAAAGCCGCCGGGACTGACCCACTGGAAGCCGTGCCTGGCGTTTGGGCTGGCCCAGAACAAGATCGCAAGGATGAGGCCAATGATGATCAGCAGTCCCGGCCACTTTGCGATATCCCAGGCGGTGACCGCCGTCGAGCCAAGGCCGAGGACGTTCCCGGCCTTCTGCGCCAGGCCGCCGGTCATGACCACGATGACCGAGGCCGCCACCAGCAAGACCATCGTCACCAGGGTGACACCCAGCCGGATCGGTGCCGTCTTCCAGATGGGCCGGCCCTCAGGCACGTCGTAGATGACGTTGGAGGAGCGCATGAAGGCCGCGACGTAGTTGGAGGCTGACCACAGGGCGAGCACGATTCCGGCGATCCCGAGAATCCCGGAGGCCGCGTGGCTGCCCTGCAGATGAGTGACATCACTCATGATGATCTTCCGCACGGACGACGGGAGCCGCCTTGCCCAGGTTCGTGATGAGCGACTGGGTGGCCGACTTGCCAAGGATCCCGAGCAGGGAAACCAGGACAAGAAGCCCGGGGAAGATCGACTGTATGCCGAAGTAGGTCAGCGCTGCAGCGCGGTCGTGCAGGTCCTCGGCTTTGTACTCCTTCAGTGCCCGCCTGGCCGCCGCGAGCCAGGACCTTCCGCTCAGATCTGTGGGGTCATCGGCCCATCGTCACGGGCATTGCTACCCGACTCATGCGACCTGCCCATCGGCGGGTGCCCTCCCTAGTCGTCGCCGGCCCATATCCGGATTTGCTTGCGGGCCACCCAGAGTCAGCGGCCCCGCGGCGACCAATTCGTCGGCCCGCAAAACTGCGTGACAGCCCTGCTCTGGTCGGCCCAGATTGGCAAACCCGATGGCCCCGCACGTCACGCACGCGTCGCCCGGCTGGCCCCTGATGGCGCCCAGCCGGAAGACTGGCGGAGTAAGCTTACATGCAAAGCTTACGTTGTCCACTTGATGCTGTGGTACCCGCCGAACTGGGTGCGGCGGTCTTATGGCCGGTCAGGCACCGCCTCCAGAGGACGGGGTGCCGGCAGGCTTGACCGCACTGGCGGCGTCAATCCCGCCTGCGGCCGGGGTATCGGCCACGACTACCGCGATGCGGTCGAGCATGTCCTCCAGGCCGGTCCCGAACTCCCCTTCCCAGCGGTCTTCGGCGAGCCCGCCCGCGAGGCGGTGCACGGTCGGGAAGCGCCGGGGGTCGATCCCGTCCGCAGGGTCGATCAGCTCGCGCGGGCTGCCCGCCTCCCCGACCGCCTCCCGCTGCCCAGGCGACCGGGCCGGGCTCAGGCCGCCGGGGACCGGGCTGGCCACGGCCCGCCCGGCCGGGCCGCTGTCCCCGTCCGGGCTGGTGTCGGTGCCGGTGAACGACCCGTCGCCCGGCTTGGGGTCCTGCAGCGCCATGGCGCTGGTTTCCAGCAGCAGGTAACCCAGCAGAAAACCATTGAAGGTGCGGTAGGTGAACAGCACCTGCTCGTCGGTGAACCCCTCCCCGGCCAGCCCACCCAGCATCGACTCGACCCAGCGCAGCGACCGGAGCGGCGGGTTAACCCACGGAGCCGCCGGAGGGCGGGTAGCCACCAGCGGGAACGCATGCGGGTGCGCCCGGGCGTACCGCCGGACCCCATGCGCCATTCCCGTCAGGTACGGACGCCAGCCATCGACCGGGCGCAACTGGACCCCCGGATCATCGGCGAGCTCGTTCACGATCCGCTCCACCACCGCATCAAACAGCTCATCACGGTCCCGCACATACCGGTACAGCGACATTGACCGGACACCCAGCCGCGACGCCACCCCCCGCATCGTCGCCGCCCCGATACCCTGCTCATCCACCAGCTCCAGGGTGGCCGTGACGATCCGGTCCAGCGACAGACCACGACCAGGCCGGCCCCGGCGCCCCTGGCCGGCCCCCGCTCGTATCACCGCAACCTCACCTCGAAACGACAGCTGTGCTCAACGGCCAGCGCGATCGGGACCACCTGCTGCCCTGATGGCCTGTTGTGATCATCTTAAGGTCTATCCGGCGTATCAATCGGCCCGTCCCGAACGGGAGCCTCCGGCCGACGCTGGCCGCCACTACCGAGGTATGCCGCCACGCGAATTTGGCAATTGTGGCGTTTACGCGCGGCACGGGACCAAGGAGCACCAAGGTTCACGGCACGTCGGCTCCGAGAGGGCGTCAAGCCGCGGCCAACTGGTTTCCGGATGCAGGCATTCGCGGAATTCCAGCCTTGATCGCGGACCAGCGGGCGCATGCATTCCGCGGCGGCCACGGCTGACGAGCGGTGATCGCGTCTGTCACCACCGGCGGAGGCTGTGCCGTTATCCAGCGCTACCCGGCGGACTGCCGGCCTGGCCGCACGCACGCCTGCACGGCATCTGCCTCGAGGCTGTACGTGGGCAGCACCCTGGTCAGGCCAGTGGTCTCCAGGATGCTCTGGACCTGCCGTGACGGCGCGGCTATAGCCAGGCTGCCGTCAATGGCGCTGACCCGGTGCCACCCCCCATCAGGACCCCCATGCCGGTGGAGTCGATGAAGCTCACACCGGCAAGGTTCACGACCAGGCCGCGGTAATTCTCGTCACTTACCACCCCGCAGTAGTCCCTCCCGCAACACGCCGCAGGTGGCCACGTCAACTTCACCCGTCACCTCGACCACCGCAACACCGCTGTCGAGGTGGTATCGGAGGAGCAATCGCTCCGGGACCCCAGTTGTGCTCACGGATCATTCCTCCTAGCGGCGAGGCAGCAATGCCAATCTGGTCGCCACGACCTCGGGATCGTGTCCCGCCCTACTACCCGGCGGCGCGAGGGCGAATCGCCGGCCGGATTCGTCCCGGCGGCTTCCGGGCAGCGTGCCCCGCTCGTGCACGGCAGGCCCAGTCAGGGTGCCGGCGCGGTCGGTGTTCAGGCGGGCCTGGACGGCGCCGGGAAGGCGCTCATCGGGGTGACTGACGAGGGCCGGTGGCAGCTCGTTGATCCCGCGGGTTCGGGCCGGGGCCGCGGCCTGCCAGTGACCAGCCAGGTCACGGACGCGGTGAGCATCGCCCCAGCCCTGCTGGGACTACGGTGATGATGTGCCGGCGCCTGCGCTACCCGGTCACGGCCCGCCCGGGGCCCGCCTAGACGGGCCGGCCGCCCTGCTGGTGCCGGGATCGCGGATCGCCGGAGCCGGGAGAGCGGCCAGCGAGTGCTCGACGTCCCGGTAGAGCGGCAGAACCGTATCCAGGCCCGTCAGCTGGAGGATCCGGGCGACAGGCGAGTCGCCGATGGCCAGGCGGAACTCCGCGTCGCGGGTGGCGGCCAGCTGGCCGCTCCGGGCCAGCACCTCGACCCCCGCAGAGTCGCAGAACCCGGTGGCAGTCAGGTCGGCAGTGATCACTTCGGGGGATTGTGCGGCCACGGCGGCGAGCAAACCGGCCAGGCCGGGGGTGTTGGTGACGTCGATCTCCTCTGGCATGGTCACCACAGCATGCCGGCCGGACCAGCGGACGCGCGGATCCGACCCGGTCACTCGATCCGGGCGGGCGGGCTGATGCTGACGGCCCGGGGAGGGGGTGCCGGACGGACGGCGGAGTATAAGCAGTGCCATGTCGTCTTCGCGCAGACTGTAATCTGCCATGACGGACATGACCGAAGCGCAGGCGGACTCGGGATCCGTGGCGATGAGGGCAGCGGACAGCCGCGCGATGCCGTCGTCGAGGGGCCGGTCGCGGCGCTCGACGAGCCCGTCGGTGTACAGGCACACCACCGCACCAGGCGGAAGCGTCAGGCTGCTCACCCGCCGGGATGCTGGGCCGGGCACGCCGATGGGCAGGTCGGGAAAGACCTCAACCGTGGCAGCCGGCTGGCCGGGTGCGGCGATCAGAGGCGGCAGGTGCCCGGCACTGGTGACCCGGACCTGGTCCAGTGACGGGCTGAACACGGCACACAGCACGGTTGCCATCGCCTGCGGCTCGAAATGACGCATCTTCTGGCCGAGAAGGTCCAGGATCTCGGCGGGGTCTGCGGCCTGCAGCGCGTAGGCGCGCAGTGCGCTGCGCATCCGCCCCATGATCACAGCCGCATCCAGGCCGCTCCCGGTCACATCGCCGATCACGGCACACAGTTCGCCTGAGGGAAGAGGAAACACGTCGTACCAGTCGCCGCCGACACGGCCGCTGCCGGGAACGTAGCGGGCAGCCATTTCCAGGCCGCTGATGGCTGGGAGCGCGGAGGGCAGCAGGCTGCGTTGCAGCGCCGCGGTGGCGGCGCGTTCCACCTGATTGCTTAGGGCCTGGACGGCCAACGCGGCGCGGTCGGCCGCGAGCTGCAGCAGATCGGTGTCCTGACTGGTGAAGACGCGGGGCGTGAGAGTCCCGACATGCAGCACGCCGATGACCGCCCCGTCGACGAGCAGCGGGGCACCCATCAAGGACCGGATGCCCTTGTCCAGCAGGACAGGATTGACCACCTTGGTGTGATCCACCTCATCGATGATCACCGGACGGCGTTCCGCCGCGATCCGGCCGGCAAATCCGCGGCCCAGCGGGATCCGCACTCCCTGCCGCACCTCTTCCTCCAGACCGCTCGCAGCGGTCGCCACCAGCTGGCCGGATCGGTGATCCAGCAGCAGCACCGCCGCCGTGTCTGCCTGCAGGGCGTCTTTCACGCGGCCGGCCAGCGTGTGAAGCATGGCCTCGGGATCGAGCGCGGACAGCGCGGCGTCAGTGATCGACTGAATATCGCGGAGCTTCTCGGCCCAGCCCGGAAATAGTGCCGGGAGCGGCACCCCGGCAGCAGCCCCGCCTTCCTCTTGGTGGTCAACCACCTCAGCGTTCCGGCCGTGTCCGTAATCCTCAGGCACCAGCCTGCACCGCCTTTCTGCGCGGCACACAGGACTAGTGGGTGCGGACCTGTTTCGTCAAGCCCGTCGCGACAGTCCGATTCTAACGCCCGGCACAGCCGGTGATCATCTAGCCGACTCTAGGCCTGCGTGATGCCTGCCGCCGACCTAGGGCAGCTGGGCGGCTAGTTCGCGCAGCGGAACCTCATAGCTCTGGGCAAATGTCGGGAAGGGATGTACGACGTCGGCCAGCGTGCCCAAGGGGACGCTGGCCCGGATGGCCACGCTGGCTTCTGAGATCCAGTCGTCCGCTCCCGGCCCGACAACCGCTGCCCCGATGAGCACTCCCCGTGCCCGGTCCGCGACCAGCAGCAGCAGGCCGCCCGCTGCCCCGTCGGTGTTCCTGCGCGCCAGGTGCGACATGTCCATGGTCGCAGTGATCACATCGACACCTCCAGCGCCAGCGTCCGCGGGCGTCATGCCGACGCTGGCCATGGGGGGATGGGTGTAGGCGACCCGGGGCATCGCCCGGTAGTCAGCGGCCCGGCATCCGCCCAGCAGGTTCTCCGTCAGCACCTGGGCCTGATAGTTCGCGCCGTGCGTGTACGGTGCGATGCCGGTCACGTCCCCGGCGGCCCACACGTGATCCTGTCCCGGCACGCGGCAGTAGGGGTCCACGGTCAGCGCGCCATCATCCGCCGGGCTGATGCCGAGTGCCCTCAGCCCCAGCCCGGCCGTTGCGGGAGTACGGCCCACGGCGAGGATCAGCCGTTCTGCGTCGATCGCCTGATCGTCATCAAGCAGGAGGCGGGTCTTTCCGCGCACCGTGGCTTCCAGGCTCTTCACCTTGGCGTCCAGGCGGACATCCACGCCACTGCCGCGCAGGACGGCAGCCAGTTCGCTGGCGATGGCCGCATCCTCCCCGCTGACAAGTTGGGAGGACACCTCAACGAGGCTCACGACAGTGCCGAACCCGGCGTAGGCCTGGGCGAGTTCACAGCCGACTGCCCCGCCCCCCAGGATGATCAGTGATCCGGGCCGTGACGCGTCAGACAGGGCCCGGTCACTTGTCCACGCCTGCACCGAGTCCAGCCCATCGATGGACGGGATCACCGGGCGTGAGCCGGTGGCCACGACCAGGTCGCGGTAGCCGAGCTGGCGGCCGTCGGCATCGATCACGCCCGGACTGGCGATACGGCCCGTACCGCGAACAAGTTCCACGCCCCGCCGCTCGATGCCGTGGGCCGCTTCTGTGTCATCCCGGTCAGATGAAAGCCTGTCGCGGCGGGTGGCCGCGCTGCGGTAGGCAAGCTCGTCACTGTCCAGTGCCACCGGAGTAGATGAACCTCCAAGATCAGTCAGACGGCGGGCCTCTGCCCGCGCCTGGGCCGACCGCAGCATCGCCTTGCTGGGAATGCACGCGACATAGGGGCACTCGCCGCCGACCCTCAGCGCCTCCACCAGGGCCACGGACCTGCCCGCCTCGGCTGCACCGCCGGCCACCCACTCTCCGGCTGAGCCAGCGCCAAGTACCACCACATCGAAGGCGTCCACCCGGTTGAGGTTACCTTTTTGACTGGCAGGCAGTGGGCCTCGGCGGCCAGCTGCAGGCTTGGCATCATGGAACTGCCGGAGAGCGTCGCGGTCACCGTGACGGGAGACCTGCGCTCGCGGCGGTCATGCGGCGGATCGGAATGACCAGCGATCCCGCCGGTGACTTCGACGACGCGGCCAGCAGGGTTCGGTCTCGGCCGCCCGAGCCATCAGGGCCCCTGAAGGTAACAGTGGCAATACTGGCCTTGAACGGCACAGAGTGAACATCTCACGTAGTCTCGGAGATACCCACTCCGAGTCAGCAGAGGCCCCGCCCGGAGGTACGAACGAGGACCGGGGGTCCGTGACTCGCAGGGACGCGCGTGATCGTATTCAGGTCATGCGGTCAGCCGCAGGGTGGCAGGGGAAGAGAAGATCATGACCGCGATCAAGACAGCGAGCATCACGCCTCGCCAGCGCGCCTCACGACAGAATGGCCTCCCTGAGCGAGTGCCATATGTTTACGGTCAGCAGACGCGCCGGAATGCCTATGCCGCACGTATAGCTCGGCGCAATGTCGAGGGATGGTGGCAGCCACCTGCCGCATTGCCTAGCCCGAAGCTCACCCGGCCGCAGACTCCTGCAGGAACAGCCGCGTAAATCAGCGTCACCCGCTCCCCAGCCCCCGTCAACGCCGGCGAGCAGAAGAGCCCCCAGCCTAAGCCGCAGGCCGGCCGCTCATGGGCAGAGACTCGTGAACCAGGGCGGCCGGGTCGGCGCGAGGATCAGGAAAGCACGGGCGGTAGGCCGCAACGGATCGCAAGTGCGGGGTCGCGGTACGACACCAGGGCCGTGATGAGCAGCTGGCCATTCAGGTTGCCGAGTTGAAGGATCTGCAGGCCGCTGACGGCCAGGCGGCCCTGGCTGTCTGGCTCGTAGGTCGCGAATGCGGGCTGGCCGTTGCAGGAGCCGGCCCGCAAAGGCACCCCGTGCGGGCGGGCTGGGGCGAAGATCGCGTTCTCGATGAACGCGGCGACAGCGGCCCGGCCCTCGAACCACGCCGTGAGCGGCGGCATGGAGAAACGAATGTCTTCGGAGACGAGCTGGATGAACCCGTCGATGTCAGCGAGCTCCCATGCCCGGAGATAGCGCTGCAGGAGATGCTGCACCCTAGGTACGGTGACGCTCGGCTGCGGCTCGCCAGCGGTGGCGCGGACTGATCCGCGGGCCCGCGACAGGAGGCTGTTGACCGCTGTGGTGCTGACGTCGAGTACCTCGCCGACCTCGGCGTGGGTGAAGCCCAGCACATCGTGCAGGAGCAGCGCGGCGCGCTGTCGTGGCGCCAGGCGCTGCAGTGCGGCCACGAAGGCCAGGCTGATCTCCTCCCGGCGAACTACCTCCTCTTGGGGTCACCCGTCCCGTGCAGGTCGGAGTCGCTGACCGGCTCGACCCACGCTAGTTCGGGGCCCCGGGCATCGTGCCGGGCGCGGCGGCCAGCCCGTAGCTGGCCGGGCCGATGCGGGTCCGCTTGGCCCGACGCCCGTCGAGGCAGACGTTGGTTGCGATGCGCTGCAGCCAGGCGCCGAATGGCCCGGAGCCGTCATAGGTGGCCAGCTTGCGCCACGCCCGCTCGAGCGTGTCCTGGGTGGCGTCCTCTGCGTCGGCGCCCGAGCCCAGCATGCGGTAGCAGTGCCGGAACACTGGCCGCTGATAGGGCTCCAGCAGCGCCGCGAACGCTTCGTCGTCTCCGGCGGCCGCCCGCGCGAGCAGGAGAGGTCAGCTGGGGCAGTCATCTCGTCCCCTCCCCCGCCAGTGTCCTGCCCGCCCCGGGCGCGCCGCCGGAAACGTCAGGCTCCGGTCTGGGCCAGGCCGACCACCTGCCCGTTCGGGTCGGCCAGCAACCCGAAGGTGACTCCAGGTACGGAGGTAGCAGACTGGATGATCCGTCCACCCTGGGCCACGGCGGCCTCAAGGGTAGCGGCGACATCCTGCACCCCGACGTCTGCTGACCTGATCTCGAAGTGAACCACCGGGCTCGGCATTGACTCTTATCCTCTCGCTCCGATGCGTCCTGGCACCAGGTCTGACGACCAAAGGCACCCCGATCTCTCGGTGCACCGCAATGCAACGCAAGCCATCACAGCCTGCGACTGATTCCAGGCTGACGGAGGCCCGCCTGCGGATCCCGTGCCGCGGCCAGTATCGCCGCCGACTGGCGCCCTGAGTCGCCCCCGGTACAGGCGCCGGGCCGGGACCAGCCGGGATGAGCTCCCGGGGCAGATGGGAACCTCCACGTGAACTACACATTGTCTGCAGCCCGCCTCAACGCCGACCAGGTGGGGTGACATAGCCCGTTACACCGCAGCTGGAGTGCGCGGAGAGCATGACGGTCCAGGGGAGGCTGGGTTATGCGAGCAGAGCGTCAGACCGTCAACCTCACGGCCTATCCCGAGCTTGTCGTCATCTACCTGGGCATGCGAGTGCGCCGGCCCGGTGGCCTGCTGAGGCTGTTCGGCCTCGGCCCGCAGATCCAGAAGTCCTGGAAGGCGAAACCCGACGGTTTGCTACTGCACGAGGACCTGGTCTGGTCGCTCGTTCCCCTGCACGTGGGCATGCGGCAGTACTGGCGCGACCTCGACAGCCTGGAACGGTGGACCCGTTCTGAGCCGCACCGGCGGTGGTGGCAAGACTTCCTCAAGGATTCCGGTGGCACCGGCTTCTGGCACGAGGCCTACTTCATGCGCGGCGGCCTCGACGCGATCTACGACGACATGACCAGGCCGACCGGCCTGGCCCGCTTCGCACCGTCGAAGCCAGCCCGCGGTGCGATGTTTTCTGCCCGCCATCGCGCCGGCCGGCAGGAGGAGGCCCTGGCTGCCGCTCCGGTGATCGCCGAGCAGGCGTTCTACGATCCCGCGACCCCGATGGGAAACGACCCAACGTAGCAAGCAAAGCTGTCGGGGCCGGTCCTTTGCCGATCATGTCCATGTCCGTCCGCGTTGCGGACGGACGGCGCCCCGCGAGCCACCCCCATGCCCTTCCCCCTTGTCCACGTCGAATCGCCGGGAGACCAGATAGGGACCACAGCGGGCACGATGCCGGAGGGGAGGAACTCGTGCTGAAGGACTTTTACCTCTCCTTCTCCGCGGTGTGCTTCACGCTGCTGGGCCTGTGGCTCATCGTGGTCCAGACCCGTCACGCTGAGTGGCGGGGAAGTGCGCTGGCCCGGCGGCGAGCCTACGGAGTGGCGCTGCACTTCTCGCTGCCCGGGCTGATGAGCCTGCTGGCCCTGGTCAACCCGGACAGCGCCATCTTGTGGCGCACATCCTTCGCCATCGTCGCGATCGGCGGGGCGGTGGTGCTGATCGCCCTACGCGGCGCCGCAGTGGGCAAAACCGGCCTGATCGCCTACACCTTCGCGATCGTCCTGTACGCCCTGATCGGGCTCCTGGCCCTCGCACCCGGCATCATCGGTGGCCTGGGGCTCGACGCCACGCCGGTGCGCGTGGAAGCAGTGCTGCTGACCATTCTTGTGTTCGCTGGCGTGAACGTCGCGTGGCTCCTGCTGTTCGAGGAAGCACCAGGTGGCCACGCCTCTGCGCAGCAGGCCAACGTGGCACAGCAGGCAAGATTGCCGCATCACCCCGACGGACCTCACAGCAATCCGGCAGCTGAAGGTGGCCACGGCTCCCGGGGGCCTGAATGAGCCCGGCCGTCAAGGGCACCGGGTTCCGCTACGGGGAAAGCCGCCGTTGCAGGGCAGCCAGGGACTCGGCGTTCTCCCGCCTCATCCTGGGCGCTAGCAGCCAGAGCAAGGGCCCGAACCCGCCTTCCACCTCAGCCCGCTTGACCACCCGGACATGCCCCTGGCCCACCGGCTCGAGCAAGTGACCGAAGATCACCTTGCCCAGGGGCAGCGGGCATTCGGATACCCAGCCACGCCGGGCATCCACCGCAGTGATGGTGAAGGAGCCGCCGAGGTTGCCGCGTTGCTTGGCCCAGCCGCGGGTACCCGGCTCAAACGGGCCATCCAGCCGCGCGATCTCCTTGCTGACATCCCACTCGGGCCAGCGGACCACGTCGGTCCACACCTTCCAGACCGCATCCGGCTCGGCCTCGAACGTCGCCTCACATTCGAATAGGTACATATCCGCCTTTGGTACACATCAGCCGACATGGTTAATCTAGCCGGCATACCTCTGAAAACGCCCGTTTTCAAAGTGCCCGCCTGCGGCGCAAATTGAGCGACGACCACGCTACGTGATGGGCCTTCGGCTGAGTCCAGGCACGCATTCCCGTCGATCTGCTCGCTTGGTTTGACCGCGGCGATCGGCGGCAGCGGACCGATGAATTGATGGGTCCCGCGGACGCTGGCTGCCGTCGCTGGCGTAGCGGCTGTGCGCACGCGTTGGCCGCGGTCCCGGGTGATCTCCATGCTGACGTCGAGGGTACGGGGATCAACGCTGAGCCTGAACGCCCCGCCCGTTACCGATTCCACTGGCGCGCCGGGGGGCGGTGCGCCCCGCGGCCCGGGCGTTAAGGTGCGGTTGCTACTCAGAAGTGTCCCCGGCAGCGGCTAGGAGCCGGCGGGCCGAGGCCTCATCGGAGGGGGCAACCAGGACGCGGACACCTTGAACCTGCAGGGCCGGCTCCTGTCCTCCGGCATCGTCTGCCGACACGGCGGCGCTCACGTCGTTGTTGCGCAACATGCCGACGATCAGTTCCGCCTCGGTGCGGCTGGTAACGACGGCCACGGGCACGGTCGCAGGCTCAGGACGGGCGGCCGAGGTGAGCTCATGTTCGCCTGTGGCCTGCTCCTGCTCGAGGTAACCGGCGTACCAGGACGGCCAGTCCGGGTCCGGGTGCCCCGTCTGCTCTTCGTGCCGAGCGTGCGCATCCGCTGCGCGCCGAAGGGCTCGCGCCAGATCGGTCGCGGAATCAAATGTCAGTCGCATGTGATTTCCTCTCTGAAGAACTGCCACCGAACTACGCGAATTGCTCCTGGATTGGCTGGCTGCAGTGGTTCAGCGCTTGATGAAGAAGTCGCGGATGTTGGCGAGCAATAGGGCGACAGCGGCCAGGATGAGCAGGGCTGCCGTGGCCGAGCGCCAGTGGCCGGCGGCGGCCCAGACTGCCAGCCAGGCCACGACGGCCAGCGCGGCCAGCGCGACCAGTCCCGCGAGGAACTGCGCTAGATGACGCCGGGCGAACGCTTCCGCGCTCAGCATGAAGAGCGCCACTGCGCCGAAGGCGGGCACCAGGGCGCCGAGGTGGCCGAGAATAGCCACTCCGAGCCCGGCCAGGAGGAACGATGCCGAGACGCTGGACCATACGCGCAGAGCGCGGCCGCGGGCGCGAGCCGGGTTGACGTTCGGCAGGGCCCGGTGCCGCAGGTGCGCATGCGGCTCTTCCGGGGGAAGGCCGTGGGCGGAGGCGTGCACCAGGGCATCCTGTTCTTCTGCGAGCGCCTGGCGGCGTAGCCGTGCCTGCGCGACAGAGTCCTCCAGTGCTGACAGCGCGGCGGGATCCGCCCCGCTCCCGCCGCTGCTCTGAGCCCGGATGCCGACGCGGGCGCGGCGCAGTTCATCGCCGCGGGCTTCGACTTCCTCCGTGGCCGCGGCGAGCTGAGCGCCTACCTCGGTGATCCGGCCCGCCAGTGCCCGCCGCTCCGCCGCCGGGCAGGGCGCCTCCTTGTCCAGGCCGGCCCATCCCACCGGGTCCGACCAGCACAGCCGAACCGAGCCGCCCCGCTCGTAACGCGGGCCGGCCGGGGCGCGCTCCCCGCCGAACGGGTCGCCGGTGTCCAGCCCCCATAGCCCGCGGTAGTCATGCAGCCAGGGCGTCTGGTCGTCCACGAGGACCGGGCGCCATTTCTTCGCCTCGCCGGGACCGACGCCGGGGCCGTCACCCCGGCGGTAGTCGATGAACGGGATGCCGAACGCGCTGTCGGTGTGTGTGCGTGTCCATGGGAGCAGCAGCCGGCCCAGGTGCCGCAGGGCCCCGAGCAGGCGCCCCAGCGCGGGCGGCTCGACGGTCACCAGGTAATCGCCTGGCAGGTAGGCGCCTGAGTGCGATCCGGCGCCCGCGAAGACGACCGGGTGCGTGTCCCGCCACTGCAGGTCGGGGTCGTCCGGCCGGCGGCGCAGGTCATCGCCGGCCTCGTCATGGGAAGAAAACGCCACCCAGGCCGGGCGGGCGGTTGGGTCCGGCCGGTCGGGCAGGAAGACAGTGACCTGCTCCCAGTCGGCCTCGTGGTCGTTGACACCGCCAAACGTTGACCGCCAGTCGTTCATCGCGTACAAGAACCAGTACTGCAAGGCAACGAAACCCCGGTCGCGCGTGACCCGGCCGTAGTACGGGCAGCTGTCCGGATCGGCCTGTGACCGGTAGGTCTGCTCGGCCGCGGCCGCGGTGCCCCCGGGCACCCGCCCGCGCAGCAGCAGCGACAGCCGCATCACCGCGTCAATGAGCCGGCCCAGCAGGCCGACGGCGGCGAGCCGGCTACTCCCTGTGGCCAGCCGCGGACGGCTCGCATCGCGGCGCCACGCGCGGAACTCCCGCCACCCCAGCGAGCGCTGCACGAAACGAAGCGACAGATTGCCTCCGAGCGGCGCACTGACCTCCGCTAGACGGGCTGGAGTGAGCTCGCCCGGCACGCACAGTCGTTCCCCCGGCCGGCGCCTCCCCCACGACCGCCGGAGGCCGGCGGACCGCCACAAACTGCACTTCTCCAGATAATCCTCGACCGCCATCGGCAGGAAAAGCTCGCCCCGGGTAAAGCGCAGTACCGGCTCATAACACTGCAGCAACCACATATCCCCCGCCGCATCCGCGGCGGGAGTGGCGTCGACCGCCGGGAACAGTTGCTCACTCTCCATCGCGCCACACGCCCGGCCAACCGGGCGCTCCGCCCGCAGAGCCCTTCCCGGTAGCTGCCTGCATGCAACCCACCTTCCCCCGGTTCAGTCAGGGCGCGTCCCGGCACCAGGCCGGGCGCTCCGCCCGCTGCCTGTATACCCACACTGCCCGGGCCCACAAGGACCGATAAAGAGAGACAGTGCCCGTTAACCGCTGACGGTCCCAGATTTCCTTTGACCCCGCTGCTCGAGCGGTCCCGCGTTCACTCGCCGCAAAACTAGCGGACCTGATCCGCACCACCCGGGACCGCGCGCAGGGGCTGCTTCAGCCATCTCCATCTGCTCTCCACAGCGACTCGACGTCTGCTGCACCGGCCCCTGCCCATAGTCAGTGGCTGTGGCCAGGTTCCCCGGCAACGGGCAGTCCGGTGATCACGGCGGGCTCTCCTGCTGCCCGCTGGAGTTCTCGCAGGCTGATCCGGGTGCAGGCATCGTGCAGTTCAGCGACAGGGGAGGACCGGGGACATGACCGGCAGCCACCGAGGCCGGCCCAGGCCGGCCTGCCTATCGTGCCTGCGGGCGGGCGGGATCCCGTGATTGTGCTGCGGGCCGCGTGGCTGTTCGATGGCATCAGCCCCACACTGATCCCGGATCCGGTCGTGGTGATCGACGGCACCGCCATCCTCGCGGTCAATTCGGGCGGAAACACCCCTGAGGGCGCGGCCGTGACTGACCTGGCCGGTGCGACCCTGATGCCCGGACTTGTCGATACCCATGTCCACCTGGCCTTCGACGCCAGCGCTGACCCGGTCGGCGGCCTGGCCCGCCGCGAGGACGCCGAGGCGGTGGAGGCAATGGTCCAGGCCGGGCACGCGGCGCTGCGCGGTGGTGTCACCACCGTCCGCGATCTTGGCGATCGCGGATACTTGTCACTCGGCTTGCGCGGCCGGACGGACCTGCCGACGATCCTCGCGGCCGGGCCACCGATCACGACGCCGGGCGGGCACTGCCACTACCTGGGCGGGGCCGCGGCGCCGACCCTCGCGGGCGTGCGGGCGGCGGTGCGCGAGCACGCCATGCAGGGCGTGGATGTCATCAAGATCATGGCCAGCGGCGGGAACCTGACGCCCGGCTCCCGCCAGGACCTCGCTCAGTTCCCGCCCGAAGTGCTCGGTGCAGCGGTCGAGGAAGCGCACCGGCTAGGGCTGGAGGTAACCGCGCACGCCCACGCCGTCAGCGCGATCGCGGACGCGGTGGCCGCCGGCGTGGACGGGCTGGAGCACGTGACGTTCTGGACTGAGGACGGCGTGGACGCGCCCGCCGATCTGATCCGGCTGATCGCGAGGCGGCGCATAGTCGTCGGGGCAACGGTCGGCCTGGCACCGGTGCCCGGAGTGGCCCCGCCACCCGAGGTGGCCGCCCGCCTGCCCCACATCATCGCGAACACCCGGCGACTGTATGAGGCGGGGGCACGGGTGGTCGCCGGGACCGATGCTGGCATCGCGCCGGTGAAGCCGCACGACGTGGTCAGGCGCGCGCCGGCCATGCTGCGCCAGCTCGGATTCAGCCCGGCCGAAGGGCTCCGTACCGTCACCTCCGCCGCGGCCGGCGTCTGCGGCCTGGGGCACCGCAAGGGCCGCATCACGCCCGGATTCGATGCCGACATCCTCGCCGTCGATGGGGACCCGATCGCCGACCCGGACGCCTTGCACCGTATCCGGGCGGTCTACCTCGGCGGCGCTGTTGTGCCGGGCACGCAGACCTAGCCACGAGGCCCAGGTAGTGAGCGACTGTCCCACGAATCCGTCTCTCAGCCGCTGGGCGGGCCTCAAATCGATCGTCGTCGTCATGCCTGGGTCCTGCGACGTTCGCGGGTTTGGCGTGGTGTTTCCAGGCTCCCAGCCGTTACCGGTCCTTCCATCACTCGGGAGAGGGATTCCCGGCCCGTACGAGGGAGAGTGACAGCGTCCGGACACCGGCGCGCCGCCGACGGCGAACGCAGCCCAGGGCCCGCGTGGCGCCGCGATCGCATTCGGCGATCTGGCTGCGTCGCGCTGCCGGGAAGTCGCGGGTGGCATTGCCGGTGAGTTCCGGGTGGCAGCGAGGTCGTACCGGCATCAGGCCGTTAGCGACGATGTGAGGAGCAGCACCGTGTCCGCCACTGATTGGGCCGCCGGGGCGCAGGGCGCCGGGCAATACGCAAAAGTCAACGGGATAAACCTCTACATCGAGACGCACGGCGCCGGCCTGCCGCTGATCCTGCTGCACGGCGGGCTCGGGTCGGGCGAGATGTTCGGGCCGATCCTGCCTGCGCTGGGCGAGCGCCACCAGGTCATCGCCGTTGACTTGCAGGGGCACGGCCGGACCGCCGACATCGACCGCCCGATCGACATGCGGCTCATAGCCGATGACATCGCGGCGCTCGTCGACCACCTCGGCCTGGACAAGCCGGACCTCGTGGGCTACTCGCTCGGCGGCGGGGTGGCACTGCACACCGCGGTGAAGTATCCGGCCAAGATCCGCCGGCTCGTCGCGGCCTCGGCGAACATCCGGCCTGACGCCATCTACCCCGAGATACGCGCGCAGCAGGGCCAGGTAAACGCGGCCGCCGCCGAGTTCATGAAAGACACGCCGATGTACGAGCTCTATCAGCGGGTCGCACCGCACCCCGAGGATTTCCCCCGGCTGCTGGGCAAGATGGGCGAGGCAATGGCCAAGGACTTCGACTTCACCGAGGAGGTCCGAGGCCTGCAGGTGCCGACGCTCATCGTCGCCGCCGACGCCGACATGGCACCGCCGAGCCACTACACCGCAGTCTTCGGCCTGCTCGGCGGCGGTGCGCGCGACGGTGGCTGGATGGGTGAAGGCCGCCCGCGCGGCGGTCACGCGCTCGCGATCCTGCCCGGCTTGACCCACTACAACATCTTCAGCTCGCCGCTGTTCGCCGCGGTCACCCTGGCCTTCCTCGACGACCAGGCGGACTGAACCAACCCAGGCCGGGCCCAGCGTCACTGGTGAAATCGTGCGCGGCGCGGCAGCTGCGGCCGGCTTGCCGCCGGGCGGCTGGGCCTGGTGACGCCCACCGCCCCGGCCGGCCGGGGCGCTGCGGGTGAGCCTGGCCAGCCTGCGATGCAACGGTGGCGGCCGCTGATGCGTCATAGGTTCATGAGGATGTGGAGCTGGCCACTGGTTGCGCTGCCGGCCATGGCCTTGGTGGTGGCCGGCGGTGCTCCGGCCGGCGGGCAGCGGGCTAAGGCGCCGCCGCGCAGCTCGCTGGGCGGCACATCGCAGGCGAGCGCGCCGGGGTGTGGTCCGTTTCCGCCGCGGCGGGCGTGGGCGGTGGAGGTGGCGGCTAGCGGGCGCATCGCCTGGCAGGTACCGCTCCCCGCGCACGGGACCGTGGCAGTTGGCTCCGCCCCGCCGTTGCTGGTCGGCCCGATCGCGGTATTCGCGCAGGATGGGATGGTCCACGCGCTGCGCCTGGGCGACGGGCATGCGCTGTGGTCGTGGCGCGGCGGCCAGGCCGTGTACGCGATGTGGCGCGACGGCGGGCTGGTGGTGGTCCTCACTGATCAGGTTGGCCGCCACGCCCGGATCACCGGCCTGGAGGGGGCCACCGGCACCGTGCGGTGGGTGCTGCGGCTGCCGGGCTCTGGCCTGCTCGGCAGCCAGGCCGCTACCGGCGACGGCGGGCTGGCCATGATCGGCTCGGACGGGGTGCTCCGGGTGGTCGGCCTGGCCGGGGGGCAGATCCGCTGGGCGCGGTTCGCTGGCCGTTGGCCGGCCCTGGCGGCCTCTGACGGGGTAGTAATGTTCGCCGCCGGGGGGCGGCTGACCGGCTATGCCGCCGGCACCGGCCGGATCCTGTGGACGCGATCTGGCCTGCCCGGCCAGACCCAGGTGCAGGTGCTCGCCGGACTGGCCCTGGTCACCAGCAACGGATCCGGTCCCTACACCAAGACGGCGCTGGTCGCCGTTGACCCGGTCACCGGCCGCATCCAGTGGCGGTTTAACCCCGGCGGCGCGGTGACCGTGCTGGGGCACGGCCCGGCCGGGCTAGCCGTGGCCACCGATACTCCGGGCCGCCGGCTCTACCTCCTGGACCCGCGAACCGGGCGGCTACGGTGGCGGGCCGCCACCGTGGTCGCACTGGGCACGGTGCCGCTGGTGACCTCGGCCAGGGTGGTGGCCGTTGAGGGCGGTGTGGCCGGCTGACCCGGCCGTGCGGCTCGTCAGCCGCGACTCGGCCACTGGCAGGCAACTGTGGGCGCACACACTCGCCACCCTCCCGGCCGGCCCTCAGCCGGTGCTGCTCCTGGCGGGCCAGGCCATCGTGCAGACCGCCCCGCCCCGGGTCCACCGGGCAGCGCCACTGCTGTCTTATGACCTGGCCACCGGCCGGACGGCCTGGGATGCCAGCATGCCTGCGTTCGTCCAGATCCCGCCGGTCCCCGCGGGCGGCGGGCTGCTCATCCAGCCCGCCGATCCCGGCTACGCGTGCGCCTCGGCCGGATAGCTACCCTCCGGCCGAAGCGGATCCCCGGGGAAGGCGGGGCCTGGCTGGCTGAGTGCCTGTCCGGAAACCCTCGGTAGGTGCATGCGGTGACCTGACTGGACGGAGTCGATGGCGGTGTTATCGGCAACGCCGCGGCTGGGCACCGGTGACGGTGGTGCCGCTAGTCGTCTCGGGGCTCCACGGGTCAGCTGCAGCGGCCGGCGACGCTGACCCGGACGGTGACGTTCTGGTTCCCTATGGCGAAGACGAGCGGGACGCAGTGGGTAGCGGCGCGCAGGTAGATTCCGCCCGCGTACCCGTCCCAGACGCCGGGCGGCTGCCGGCATGCGGTCAGCACGAGCGAGCTGACGATGCCGATCGTGCCGTAGGTGATCGCAACCCGCTGGCGCCACGAGGATGGCACGCTGACCTGGACCGGGCCCGTGTCCGCCCGGATCAAGATCCCGCGCTTCTGCCAGTACTGCCCCGCTGACGCGCTTGCTGAGGTGACCGGGCCGGGCGGCCGTCGGCCGGGATCGCCGGTACACGACGCCAGCAGCCTGTTACGTCCGGCGGCGCCCGGTACATAGCCGGGCGCGGGTCCCCATGATCTCGATGTCTGACGACCAAGAACACAGGAAGACCCGCGCGTGCCCCGGATATGCGGGCCGGGTCCGGCCGGGCCAGGCCCGCTGACGAAGATGCCGGGCAGCCGGACCGCTGGTGACCTGCCGGTGCTGCCCAAGGCGGGACCAGCCGCAGCGCCCGGGTGCCGCGTTATCCCCCGGACATGAGCGATGCCGAATGGGCGGTCACCGAGCCCACGCGGCCCGTCCCGGCGTGGAAGCAGGGCCAGGGCGGCCGCCCGGCCGGGCACTGCCGCCGCGACGTTATCGACGCCATCCGCTACCTCACGGCCGCAAACGGCACATCGCCGTCGACGCGATCAGCCTGCTGCTGACCGTGCTGATCACCGCCGCCGGCATCCAGGACCGTGACGCGGCCAGGCCGCTGCCGTGGAACCTGCGCCGTGCCTTCCCCACGGTCAGGTTCGCCTGGGCCGACGGCGCTACGCCGCAAGCTGGTCACCTGGACCAAGCAAGCCCTCAAGCTCACGGCTGAGATCGTCAGGCGCCCGATGACCTGCATACTTCCAGGTCCTGCCCCGCAGGTGGGTCGTCGAGCGGACCCTGGCCTGGATCACCTGCAGGCGGCGCTCCGACCGCGGCTACGAACGTCTCACCGAACACCACGAGACCATCGTCCACCGGGCGATGATCATCACCATGAGCCGCCGCCCGCCCGGCACCAGCAGACAGCCCCCCCCCCGCAGGTCATCGCGCCGGCCGCTGGTGACATCGCTGGCCAGGCGCCGTTCGATGTCAGCCAGCGGGACTTCCAGCCGCACCACCCGCGGCGGGATCCCCAGAGCCTCCCGCACCTCCTGCAACTCCCCGCGGTCGCGGACGAAGTGGGCCAGCACCAGCAGCCTGATCCCGGCCTGCAGGTAGTTCGCGGTCACCGCCTCCAGGTTGCGCAGCATCAACCGGAAACCCGCTGCCCGATTGCCGCTGCCGGCGCTGGCCCAGCCCAGGTAATCGAGGTCAAGCAGCGCGTACAGCACGCCGCGCTGTTCCAGCAGGAAGGCGATCTCTTCAGCGACCGAGCTCTTGCCCGCTCCGTACGCCCCGCTGATCAGGACGGCTTCAGCGCTCCGTTCGCCCACCAGCCAAGCTTAGGACCAGCGAATTCTCACCGGCACCCGCACCGGCATGTGACTGCGTTCGTCACGCACGCCAGATCCGCTGGTTGGGCCGCCTACGACGAGAGCCTCGTCCGTTAGCCGGTAGCGGGCGCGAGAGTGCGGTCACTGATCGAACCGCCGGCGTCTTGCACCATTCGGCTCGGCCGTGCTCAAACCGGCGGCCGTGCGGAAATGAACCGGTTGAGATGCCACGGCGGACCGGCGCCCGGCGCGCTGCAAGGCGCGGTGAACCCGTCACCGGGTACCCCGGCAGGCCAGCCGGTGTCGCGGTAGATACCCGCTGCGCGCTCCAAGATCGTCGGCTGGTCAGGGGTTACCTGGTGCAGTTCGGCTTTGAACCGGCGGAAGGCACGCGGCCCGGATCAGTCGCCGACCAGGGCCCAGGCCTCCACCTCGAGCAGGTAACCGGGGGCGAGCAAGGCGGCCACCTGGACGGCTGTGCTGGCAGGCGGCCGGGCGGTATCGATGACGGCGTCGCGGGCCGTACGTAGCGCGGGCAGGTCCGCGACGTCCAGGACGAAGAAGGTCAGCTTCACCACGTCGGCGAAGCGCGCCCCGGCCTGCTCCAGGCAGCGGCGCAAGTTCTCGAACACCTGCCGCGCCTGTGCGGCAGGATCTCCGGCCCCGACCAGCTCACCGTGCTCGTCCTGCGCGATCTGACCGCTCACCACCACCAGCCGGCCGCGGCCGGTGACGACTTGACTGTAGCCGCGTCCAGCGGCTACCCCATCGGGAGCTACCACGTGCTGCAGCACGACGATCAGCCTCTCTCCTCAGCAGCGCACTCCGGTGCCCGCATGCCTATGCCATTCAGTGAGCACCAGCCCATCGGCGGCCGGCACAGGCGTCAAGCGAATTCAGGCCCAGGCCGCATCGCTGAGCCCTCCAGTCGGCAGCGCAAAGTCCTGAGCCACTTGCTGACCGCCTTGCAGGCGCGAGCGGATGACGGCTGGTTCAAGGTGGCTGCGCTGCTCGCCTGAGCGCCCGATGAGGCCCCTCCGCGCGGCAATGAGATCGGCTACGCGGACCCGGGCTTGACGAGTTTGGCCACGACCCAGCGATGCTTGCCGATCTTCCGGTCCCGGGTGAACCCCAGCTTCTCGTAGGTCGGCAGCGCCCCGTTGTACAGGAACCCGGCGGGCACGGAGCCGGCGTCCTCGGGATATCCCTCCACGGTTCCCCCGCCGAGGGCGGCGATCAGGTCTAGCGCGCCGGCGAGCGCGGCGGCGGCCACCCCCTGACGCCGGTGTCCCTTGCCGACGTAACAGCATGCGATCCGCCAGTCCGGCGGGGCCGTCTGACCTTTCTCATAGGCGGCACGGCTCTTGATCCGCGGCAGCTCCCCGGGCGCGCCGAACTGGCACCAGCCCAGGCAGTCGCCGTCGTGGAAGACGAGCGCCGCGTGAGCCGTCCCCGCACGCACGCGGGCCAGCTTGCGGTCACGGTTCAGCTCCGCCGTGGCGTCCTTGCCGACACCCTCGGGATGGAATCCCATGCACCAGCAGCCGCCGAAGATGCCGTTGTTCCGCTCCACCAAGGCGGCGAACGCCGGCCACGTTGACTCGTCCAGAGGCTGAACGCGGTAAGGAGACGCTCCCATGAGATCAACGTAGCGTCCCTGACCAAGATCACGGATCCAGGGCGGGGGCAACGCCGGTTCCAGCGCCCCGCCGCATGAGCGCGATGACCGGAATAGCGCGCCGGCTGGTAGGCCGTTAAATGGCTCGTATTGGGATTACGTGCCGTCGGCCGAGAATGCTGGTAGCGGATACGCGGGGTTCTGCGCTCACGCCTGATCGGCACCTTCATGCATCCGGCGGAAGTGCGCTGGGTGAACGGGAAGCGTACCGGGCGACGTGTTCGGTCCGCTGAAGTTGCGGGCCGGGCTGCTGGTGCCGGGCCCTGGCTGCGGGACCGGCGCCGGGCCGGTAAAGGTTTCCGGAATTCTTTCCAGATGACGATGGTTACCGCAGCGAGGAACAATTCCATGGCTGGCAGCCGACGATAGTTCAGGTGGTCTTGCTTGTCTTGCTGCCGACGACATAGAGTCTCCGTGGCCGCAGAGGAAATTGTGAGCCGCCGCGGTTATCACCGAGCATTCCCGGGGGGCATGGTGGAGTATGGCTCGTGGCCGACTGCGACGCCGTGGTTACGGCAACCTTGCCGCGCTCTGCTCTAGACGCGGGCCGGTGGCCGCTCGACCGGGTACGAGGCGTCGAGGTTGCCGCCAGCCCGGCCGCCTCGTTCAATCTCATCTAGGGCTTGGGACGATCATGAGCAGCAGGCTGTCCCGGGGAACCGCCAGAGCATGAGCTACACCGGCGTGCGGGAACCGCCGGACGGGGGAAACCGTCCGGGTCGGCCAGTGGACGACCTCACCGTGTCCAAGCTCCTGCGTCCCCTGGTGCGGCCGGGGACTGTCGCCCGCTCTTCTCTTGTCGAGCAGCTGGCGAAGGGAGACACACACCGGATCGTTTCGGTGGTCGCGCCACCGGGCTATGGGAAGACGACGCTGCTGTCACAGTGGGCCGAGCGCAGCGGCCAGGCTTTCTCCTGGGTGTCAGTGGCGGAGCCGGACAACGACCCGAAAGTCCTGCTCACCTACGTGGCGGAAGCGCTCGATGCGGTGGAGCCCATCGGCGGGCGGGTGTTCGACGCGCTGGCGTCCCCCGGGAGCTCCGTGCCCGGCTCGGTCGTGCCGCGCCTGGGGTCGGCTTTCGCGTCGATGACCTCGCCGGTGGTCCTGGTCCTGGATGACGTGCATGTCCTGCATAACCGGGAGTGCCGGGCTGCGCTGTCCGAGCTGGCGGATCATGTGCCCCAGGGCTCACGGCTGGTGCTGGCTGGCCGGGCTGAGCCGCCGCTGCGAATCCCGCGGCTCCGGGCCGAGGGCCGGCTTCTGGAGATCGGCCCCGCTCAGCTGTCGCTCACCCGGGAGGAGGCCTCAGCGCTCCTCGCTAACGCAGGCGTCGTGCTGGACGAGGACGAGGTAGCGGAACTGCACCGGCGGACCGAAGGGTGGCCGGCTGGGCTGTACCTCGCGGCACTCTACCTGAGGGAAGGCGGCCTGGTCGCAGGCGCGACGGTCTCCTTCAGCGGCGATGACCGGTTCGTGAGCGACTATGTGGAGTCAGAATTCCTGGCCCGGATCTCCCGGCGGCAGCGGGTGTTCCTGACCCGGACTGCCGTTCTGGAGCGCATGTCCGGTCCGTTGTGTGAGGCAGTGCTGTCCATGCCCGGGGCCGCCGCGACCCTGTCGGACCTCGCCGGGTCGAACATGCTCCTCGTGCCGCTCGACCGGCGGGGAGACTGGTACCGCTACCACCACCTTTTCCGGGACATGCTGCTGGCGCAGCTGCAGCGCCAGGAGCCCGCACTGATGCCCGGACTGCGCCGCCGCGCCGCTCGCTGGTGCCTGCGCAACGGCCTGCCCGACCAGGCGCTGGAATACTCCATCGCAGCTGGGGACGTGAACACAGCCGCCCGGCTGGTGGAGAAACTGGGGGTGGCGACCCACCGGCGAGGCCAGTTCACAACCATCCAGAGATGGTTCCGGTGGCTGGAAGAACGGGGAGGGATCACAAGACATCCGATGGCTGCCGTGCTGGCCGCGCTGTTTTTCGCGCTGACGGGGCGGCCAGTCGAGGCTGAGCGATGGGCTGACGTGGTCGATCGCTGGCAGCACGGGGAGCCGGCCCAGGGCGACGCCCCTTACGCCGAGGCCCACGCCGCCATACTGCGGGCACTCATGTGCCGTGCGGGGATTGAGCAGATGCGCGTCGATGCCGATGAGGCCGTGCGGAGGTGTGCTGCGGAGGGCATCGTGACACCCGCACCGGCGCTCTACCAGGGCCTCGCACGTGTCCTTTCCGGTGATCTTGAAGGTGGTGACGCCTCCTTCCAGGATGCCGTCAGTGCCGGGGAGCAGGCCGGCGCGCACGAGACCCTGGCCGTCACGTTGTGCGAGCGGTCGCTGGTGGCGATGGCCCACAGCCAGTGGAGCCGGGCCGAAGCGCTCGCGGATCAGGCAGGCACCGTGATGCGCCAGGCCGGGCTCGAGGAGAGTTACGCGACTCCCCTGGTCTGTGCGGCCCAGGCCCGCCAGGCTCTGCACCGCGGAGATACCGCGGCGGCGCGCCAGAAGCTTGTCAGCGCCCAGCGTCAGCGCCACCTGCTGACCCACGCGATGCCCCAGCTGGCCGTTCAGGCCCGGATCGAGCTCACCCGCGTCCACCTTGCGCTCGCTGACATCGCAGGGGCCAGGACGCTGATGCAGGAGATCGATGAAGTGATCCGGCGTCGGCCCGGCCTCGGAAACCTGGCCGACGAGGCTCGGGAAGTCCGTGGGCGCCTGGCGATGGAACGCGGTGCAGGCGCTCCCGGAGCCTCGTCGCTTACCGCTGCTGAGCTCCGCCTGCTCCCGCTGCTCACCACTCACATGTCGTTTCCCGAGATCGCCGAGGAGCTGTCCCTGTCTCACCACACGGTCAAGTCGCAGGCGTACTCGGCCTACCGGAAACTGGGAGTCTCCTCTCGCAGCCAGGCGGTCTCCCGCTCCCGGGAGCTGATGCTGCTCGACGGTGATGGAGCGCACGGGCTCTGATCTGCCCTAATTCCCGTTTCATACCAATCGTGGGATGCGCGAGGCAGCACGGCTGAGCTTTCGTGGATGGTGGTGGCGAGATCCCCGCTGGCGGCCGGGCGCGCAGGCCGGCGTCCCCGGCGGGTGATCTCCACACCGAGCGGCCATCAGGTCGGCGGGTGGGGGGACGGCGGGGTTCGAATGGTGATCCATGTGGCCAACCAGGCGGCGGCCAGTGCCGGACGGTCAGCCGTTGCCGGTGCCGATCCGATTCTGGCATCCAAGATCACGGCGCCGGGTGTGCCGGGCTTGGCCGTTGAGCGTCCGCGGATCTCCGGGCTGCTCGCCCGGGGCACGCGGTGGAGCCGGCTGACTGTTGTCACCGGACCCCCCGGGACAGGCAAGACGATGGCTCTGACGTTGTGGGCCGCGGCGGAGCCCAGGGCCGTGGCCTGGGTCGCTCTTGACCGCTACGACAACCGCCCGGAGGCCTTCTGGTCCTACGTGGTCGCCGCGCTGCGCCGTTCCGGCACTGTCATTCCGGAGGCGCTGTGGGCCGGTCCGCACGAGGGCGGAACCGATCACGCGTTCTTGCTCTGGCTTGTGTCAGTCCTGGCTGGCCAGGACCCGCCGGTGATCCTGGTCCTCGATGACTTCCATGTGCTCACCGATGCGGAGGTGCTGAAAGGACTTGATTTCGTGCTCCGGAACGTGGGATCCGGCCTGCGCGTGGTGCTCTCCTCGCGGGCGGATCCACCGCTGCGACTGCACCGTTACCGGCTGGCTGGCGAGCTGGCTGAGATCCGGGCCAGCGACCTCGCCTTCAGCACCGCTGAGGCCGGCCTGCTCATGGCCCAGTACCGCGGCACAATTTCCGGCGACTCACTCGAGTGCCTCACGCGGCGGACCGAGGGCTGGGCGGCTGGCCTTCGCCTCGCGGCGATCTCCATGGACACCCATCCCGACCCTGACCAGTTCGTCAAGGAACTGATCACCGAAGACAGCGCCCTGACTGGCTACCTGGTGGAGGAGGTCCTCAACAGCCAGCCGCCTGAGGTCCAGGAACTCCTGCTGAGCACGAGCATCCTGGAGCAGGTCAGCCCTGAGGCCGCCAGCGAACTGGCGGGCAATCAGCAGGCCGCGGGAATCCTGCCCGCGCTGGCGCGCGCGAACACGTTTGTGCAGCCCATCGGATCCGGGTGGTATCGCTACCACCCACTGTTCGCGGAGGTACTGCGGCTCAAGCTGAGGCTCAAGTACCCGGAACGGGTGCCCGGTCTGCATCGCAGGGCCGCCCGCCTCTGTGAGCGGAACGGCTCGCTCACCGGCGCGGTGCGGCACGCCGCCAAAGCGGGCGACTGGCAGCTCGCCGCCAGCATGGTCATTGACGGCCTCGCGATCAGCGAGCTCATCGGGGCGCAGCGCGGCCCGTCCCTGGCCAGTGAGTTCTTGAGCATGCCCGACGGCGGAGCCTGGGACGAACCCCCGCCGTATCTGGTCTCCGCTGCGTCGTCGCTGGCCCGGGGCGAGCGCGAATCGTCTGCCGCCGCGCTGACAACGGCGGAAGCCATCCTCGCGCGTCTGCCCGCCGAACAGGAGATCCCGGGCCGGCTGGCCGCCGCGACGCTCCGTCTGGCCGTCTCCCGGCAGACTGGCGATCTCCCTGCCGCCGTGGCGGCCGGGAGCCGCGCAGAGGCACTGGTCAGCGCCATCCCCGGTGACATGCTCGCCCGGCATCCGGGGATACGCGCCCACATCCTGGCCGCCCGCGGGGTGGTTGAGCTATGGACGGGCCATCTTGACCGGGCAGCCTGTGTCCTCCAGTCGGGGGTGGCGGCCGCATCGGCATCGGGTGCGGAGTACGAACAAGCCGAATGCCTCGGGTATCTCGCGCTGGTGGAGGGTTTGCGTGGCGGGCTCGGCCGCGCCGCAGAACGGGCTGCGCAGGCGGCAGTGGCCGTCACGGCCGGCGAGCCGCGTCCGCCGGTCAGGCCGTCGAACCCTGCGGCGACCGTCGCAATGGCCCTGGTCCACCTGGAGCGCCACGAGCTGCGCGAGGCGCACAGTCTGCTCAAGCAGGCGGACGCCGCCCTTGGCCGCCCTGACAAGCTGATCGGGACAGTTGCCTGGCTGGTAGCCGCACGTGCTGGGCTGGCGGAGGAACGCGCACACGTCACCGCGCAGTGCCTGGTCAAGGCACGGTCCGGCTGGCGTGTCCCGGATTGGCTCGAGCAAAAGCTGACCGAAGTCGAGTCGCGCGCATGCCTTGCGGCTGGGCACGTCCAGGCCGCGCTGGCCGTTGCCGAGCGCATCGACCGCGACAGCTCGCTGGAGGCGGCCATCATGCACGCGCGGGCCTGGGCGGCCGCCGGGAATGCCGCTAACACGAGGCGCGCGCTCGCCCCCGCGCTAGCAGCCCAGCATGGGGCGCCGGAAGAAGTACGGGTGCAAGCGTGGCTGGTCAACGCCCAGCTCAGCTACAACGGCGGTAACCCGGCGCGAGGTCATCGCTCGCTTGCGTCCGCTCTGCGCCTGGCCGAGCGTGAGCAGCTTAGGCTGCCGTTCGTCCTGGAGCGCGGATGGATTAAGCCAGCCCTGGGACGTGATCCTGAGCTGGCCCGCAGCTACCAGCGCCTGCTGGGCCTCACCTCGCGGCGCAATCAGCTCCCGGCTCAGCTGAATGCTTCTGTCCCAGATCAGCCCGCCATTGTGGTGGTCGAGCCTCTCACCGAACGTGAGCGGGAAGTCCTGCGGCACGTCTCAGACATGCTCAACACCGCTGAGGTGGCCAGTGAGATGTACATCTCGGTCAACACGGTCAAGACCCACCTCAAGAGCATCTACCGCAAGCTGGCCGCGACTCACCGCCGTGAGGCGGTGCGCCGAGCCCAGCAGCTCGAATTGATCTGATACCACCAAGCCCCCGGCCCGGGGGGCCCTAGGGAGGATCCAGGCCGAGTTCGTGTACGCGGGCCACCGCCTCGCTGCGTGACGAAACCCCGAGCTTCCGGTACACGGAATACGCCTGTGTCCTGACCGTGTGGGAGGAAACAAACAGCCGCTCGCCCATCTCCCGGAACGAGAGATGCGTGGACAGGAGCGGCAGGAGCCGCATTTCGGCCGCAGTCAGTGACGACGCACCGACCGCCCCCGCCTTGAGCGTGGCGAGCCTGGATTCCAGCTGGGCGGTTAGCCGGGGAAGGTCGCCGAGATCTGGCCTTTGCTGGAGGATGTCGTGGATCTGCATGAGCGTCGCCGCGGCGCCACCGGGGTCGGCGAGTGCGATGTATGAATGGGCTATTGCGACAAGGGCCTGCACCGACACAACAGGCAGGGCGTAGGTCAGCAGGGGCCTCAGCCGGGAGGCCCGCCCGAGGCAGAACCGCGCACGCGAGATGTCTCCCTCATGCAACGCGGCCCGGGTCGCCCAGGCGTAGACGAGCGCACTGGTCCAGTAGTCCTCGAAATGGCCGGCCTCTACGATCGCGACCGCGCGCCGCGCCAGCGCCGTCACCTGGGGCCAGTGAGCGCCGTCAGCCGCCACATTGCACTGCTCGGCGAGGATGAGAGCGGCCAAGGGCAGCGCGCCCGCGCTGGTCGCGACGTCGTAGGCGCGGGTGAGGATGGGGTCAGCCCGGGCCGGATCGCCCTCCAGCAGGTAGGAAATAGCCTCGGTATACAGCATCGTCGCCCGGTACGGGCTGGCCGGGCTCAGCCCGTCCCGCGCGATCTGCGCGTCCCGTCTCATCGCGGCGACGCCGTCGCGGCACAAGATGGCACGGAGGTACGCGAGCGTGCCCTCCATCGTGCTTCCGTCCGGAAGAATTCCCGTGGGGGACGCACGTTCTGCGGCGGCGGCCCAGCGCTCGGCTTCGCCCGACTGGCCGAGGAGAGCGAAGATCAATGAACCGTGCACAGCGATCGCGCCATAGTGCTCGGCTGACGTTATGTCCCTGAGCCACTCCATCCAGCGGAGCACAGTCTCGACGCGCCCACTAGCCCAGACGGGCTGGGCCAGGTCCAGAAGAAGACGGGCCACCCGGTCGTAGTCTCCTGCCGCCCGGGCATGATTGATCGCAGTCTCAGGCATGGCATTAGCCTCGAACCAGGCCGCCGCCCGGAAATGGAGATCCTGGACCAGATCGGGGTCTCGTCGGTGGAGTTCCGAGTACAGCAGCTCTCGGAGCAGGTGATGGTAGCGGTACCATTCACGGCGGTGGTCGAGCGGGACTACGAGCAGATTCCCGCCCTCCATCCGTTCAAGGACACGGCCGGATTCCTTCTGAACCAGGACCGCATCGCAGAGCGATCCGCACATCCTGTCCAGCACCGAAGTACGGATAAGGAACGATGCGTCCGCGTCTGAGACCCGGTCGAGGAGTTCAGAGCGAAGGTAGTCGCCCATGAATACGTCATCGCCGGTGAATGTAAAGTCGATTTTCCTCTGCCGGGTGCCGGAATTCATGGCCAGCGTGGCGATATACAGCCCGGCCGGCCATCCCTCCGTTCGCTGCAGGAGATCGTGGATGCTCTCCTCGCTGACCTCAGCGCCAGCCCGCTGCAGCAATGAGAGAGCCTCGCGCGGTCCCATCGCGAGATCTTCGGCGGTGATCTCAAAGATCCCGCCCTGAGCGCGAAGGCGGGCCGCCGGGAGGGGTACCTTGGCCCGCGAGGCCAGCGCGAATTGCCATCCAGGCGGAAGGCGCAAGCCGAACTCGGCGATCGTGTTCAGGCATTGCTTGTTCGTTATCGCCTCGGTATGGTCCAGCACTACCCTGACAGGCCGCCGCATCGAGGCGATTCCCGACACGAACCGCGGGACCGCGGTGATACCGGCGCCTGATGAGGCCAGTGTCTGGAATATTTCCGGGTCCACAGGCTCGATCCGGTCCAGCGCAAGCGCAAGAGCACTCAGCAGCACGACAGGGTCGTTGTCTCCGTCGTCGCAGGAAACCCAGGCCACGCGTGGCCCGATTCGTTCAGCCCACTGCGCCAGAAGCGTTGTTTTGCCGTAGCCGGGTGGTGCGATCACCGTAATGACGGGTGCCTGGGCGGCGGCCAACCTATCGATCAGAGCGGTCCGGACGACCATTCCCGGACGGCCTCGGGGGGGTTCGAGTTTCGACTCGGGTAGCTCGAAGCCGAGTCTCGGACCCGTCGCATGATCTTGGCCAGACACCACAGACGCCGCACCAGTGACCTCCAGGCCCATCCTCCAGAAGGTACTCTCCCATCGATAACCTATCAATGCGGTATCAATACGCCGTCACGGTGACGTGGTATCCGCCCACGCCCCAGCCAGTACTCGCGCGTAGTTGATCACAGCGCGGGACATTGCCGGTGGCCTTCCTGTACCGGGGCAGCCGGCCAGCAGGCCAGGCTTCCGGGCCCTCGCATCCCGTTGGCGTGATCTTGCGGGCGCGCCTCGGCGGCGATCCGGAAAGCCTGGCCCATGACGCGAATCACCCATGACGAGTGGGGCGCTATCACTCAGGAGAGCCGACGATAGAGGCCTGATTACCTGAACATGATCTTCAGGAGGGGTCACATGCGATCTTCGTATTATGAGATCCGCATAGCGGGGGTTGTCCCGCCCGAAGCCCTGCTGGATTTCGAGCAGCTGACCGCCTCACTGGAGCCGGTCGAGACCCTCCTGCAGGGCCCGCTTCCCGATAAGGCAGCCCTCCACGGCCTCCTCGCAAGACTCGAGATCTTCGGCGCACGTGTCATAGGCATACGAGTTCTCCCCCGGCGAAGTCCGCCGGCCAGCGAAGGCCCTACAGCCCGGTAACCGGGGGGGAACCACTCCGCGGGGACCACACCCCTGGCGCCCGACTGACACCGGGCGACGAAGGGATCTTGACCTGTGGCTCCGCGGGGATGGCACCGGTGAGGCGAGGCCAGTGATCGGCCCGGGAGATCACAGCGGTCGGGGAGTCACCCGAGCCAGATGATCACGTCCGTTGTCGGCGCGGGTGCGGCGGACATGATGCGACGTATGCCCAGCGTGTTCGCCGGTGCGTTCGGCTCAGCGCTGACCGCCGACGGCGTGTGGAACTTCGTCAGCTCAAACCGGCCATGGCCGTCCGGCGTCCGCACCATGCGATGTCGGCTCGGACACCGTCGAGCCCGACGACGCGGTCCACCCACGGTCCCTCCACTGGCATCTCCCCTTCCAGCTCCAGGCCAAGTTCGACGAAGAACGCGGTGGCACGAGAGCCTCGCGCAGTCCCGGGCGGGCGCGGTCACTGGCGGTGAGCCCGTGGCCGACGTAGATCCGCCCGGGCTCGACGCCCGGCGGTGAGAGCGTCACGTTGCGCGGTGAGGTCCTGGGTGCCGGTGGAGCAGCGGGCGCAGCCGGTCAGCAGTCCCGGCACCGGCACAGTGTGCCGGCTGTGATCCCGTCACCGGCAGGGGCCCACGCGGCGATGCCGGGGCCAGATGAGTGATTCCATGTCGAGAAGCTCTGACCGGCTCCGCTCACCAGGTGAAGGGCCGCGACAGGCGCGGCCCAAGACACAGGAGACCACCATGCCGAAGTACCTGCTCCTCAAGCACTACCGCGGCGGCCCGGCGCCGCACCGTCCGTTCCCCCCGATGGACCAGTGGGCCCCCGGGGACGTGGAGGCGCACATGGCCTTCCTCAAGCACGTCAGCGAGCTGCTCGAGGAGAACGGCGAGTACGTCGGCGCCGAGGCGCTCACGCCGGCGCGCACCTGGGTGCGCTACGGCGGCCCGGATGCCGCGCCCGTCACCACCGACGGACCGCACCCCGAGACCAGCGATCTCGTGGCGGGCTGGTACATGATCGACGTCGAGTCGCACGAGCGCGCGGTCGAGCTCGCGGCCTACGTCTCCTCCGAGCCCGGCCCCGGCGGCGAGCCGCTCTACGAGTGGATCGACGTCCGGGAGGTCATGTCCGAAGCGCCCTCGGGCGACTGATCCGGCGTGATCGACGAGCCGACGCGACGGCGGGACGAGGGCGCGCTGCGCGCCCTCGTCCCGCGGGTGCTCGCGGGCCTGGTCCGTCGGGGCGAGGACTTCGACGCCGCCGAGGACGCACTCCAGGAGGCGCTGATGGAGGCGCTGCGGGTGTGGCCCGAGTACCCGCCGCGCGACCCGCGCGCGTGGCTGACCGTGGTCGCGACCCGGCGGCTCGTCAACGCCCACCGCAGCGAGGCCGCCCGTTACCGCCGCGAGGAGGCGACGTACGCCGAGCCGCGGCCCGCCGCGGCCGAGGAGGGCGACGACACCCTCTTCGTGCTCTTCTGCTGCTGCCACCCCGACCTCACGCCCGCCTCCCAGGTGGCGCTGACCCTGCGCGCCGTCGGCGGCCTGACCACCCGCGAGATCGCCGACGCCTTCTACGTCCCGGAGGCGACGATGGCGCAGCGGATCAGCCGGGCCAAGCGCGCCCTGCAGGGGCGCCGCCTGGACCAGCCCGGCGACCTCGCCGTCGTGCTGCGCGTGCTCTACCTCGTCTACACGGCTGGGCACGCGGGGCGCGTCGACCTGGCCGCCGAGGCGATCCGGCTGGCCCGCCAGCTCACCCTCGCCACCGGGGAACCGGAGGCGCGCGGGCTGCTCGCGCTGATGCTCCTCAACCATGCCCGCCTCCCGGCGCGACTCGACCCCGAGGGCCGGATCGTCACCCTCGACCGGCAGGACAGGAGCCGCTGGGACACCCGCGAGATCGCCGAGGGTGTGCGCGTCCTGCAGTCAGCGCTGGCGCTGGAGCGCCCCGGCCGCTACCAGGTCGAGGCCGCCATCGCCGCCCTGCACGACGACGCGGCAAGTCCCGCGGAGACCGACTGGCCGCAGATCCTCGCCTGGTACGACGACCTGGTCGCCCTCACCGGCGACCCGGTGCACCAAGACCCCGCCGCTGTGCTGGGGCGCGCGGTCGCGGTCGGCCACGTCCTCGGCGCCGCCGCGGGGCTGCGCGAGACCGACCGGCTGCGCGAGGTGCTCGGTGACCGCCACCGGTGGCATGCGGTCCGCGGCCACCTGCACGAGCTCGGCGGCGATCTGCCGGCCGCCGCCTCGGCGTACACGAAGGCCGGCCGCCGGGCCACGAACGTCGCCGAGCGCGACCACCTGGTCCGTCAGGCCGCCCGCTCGCGAGCCGCCGGGCGATAGGAACAGTTGTCTCACTGAGCGTCCTCCCTCTTCAGGCCGATGGACGGCGCCTTCACCAGCTCAGTGGCCATTGCCGCAGTCCTCGTCGCCGGTGGAGTGACGCGCATCACGTGCCGTGGCTGTCACAGATGGCCGGCCTGCCGGGTCATTGGGGCGTAACCCGCCTGAACCACAAGGAGAGCGTCATGGACCGCCGGCTGGACTTCTACGGCAACACTGTTGCGGCGAAATTCTCGAAGTACGTCAACTCGGCAGGCACGGTCGTGTCCAGTTCAACTCTGCCCGCCGCGACGCAGGAGCTGGTGAAGATTCGGGCCAGCCAGATCAACGGCTGCGCGGCCTGCACCGACATGCACACCAAGGACGCCGAGCACGCCGGGGAAAGCTCGGTGCGGCTGAACCTGGTCGCCGTGTGGCGGGAGGCGATGGTCTTCACCGAGGCCGAGCGGGCCGCCCTCGAGCTCACCGAGCAGGGCACCCGCATCGCCGATGCCGCCGGCGGAGTCTCCGACGAGACCTGGGCGAACGCGGCCAAGCACTACGACGATGACCAGCTGGCGGCGCTGGTGTCTCTCATCGCCCTCATCAACACCTACAACCGCATCAACGTCATCATCCAGCAGCCAGCCGGTGACTACCAGGCCGGGCAGTGGGGGTAACCGCCGACCGGTCCAGGCCGGCGCAAGCTCCGCTGATAACCCGGTACTTCGTGGCCGGAGCGGTCAACAGGACGCTGTCGCGGCGCAGGCACCGCAGACGGACATTGCCGACAGCGATCGTGGCTGGCCGCTACGGCAGGTACAGGTGCAGCCCGGCGGGCATGTGGTCAGTCGTGGCGATCGTGCCGCGGAACACCCCGTTGATGTAGGCGGCGACGTTGGCTGGATAGGCCCGGCCGGGGCTGTGCTCGGCGGTGAGGCGCAGGATGGCGGACGGCTGGCATTTGTGCCCGTCGGCCAGCTCGGCGAGCGACATTTTGCCTGCGGTGGTGTGCTCGATCATCGTGACTCCAATTTCCGCCCCAGGAACGTCCCCGGGCAGCTACGGGCGCTTCCGGTAATGCAGGTCAGCACGGTAGAGATCGCGCAACGGCGCGGACTTCGTTGATGAACAGGCCCGGCTGTTCCCACGCGGCGAAGTGACCGCCGCGGTCCAGTTCGTTCCAGTGCACGATATTGGCGAAGCGCCGCTCGGCCCAGCGGCGGGAAGGCCGCGGTACCTCCCTGGGGAAGATGCTGCACCCCGTCGGGACGGTGACGACATCACTGGTGGCGGTAGTGAACCAGTCGGTGACCTGGGCGATGCTCTCCCAGTACAGCCGGGCGGAGGAGGCACCGGTACCGGTCAGCCAGTACAGGGTGATGTTGTCCAGTACCTGATCGACGGTAAGGACCTGGCTGAGGTCGCCTGGATGGTCGGTCCACGCCCACAGTTTCTCCACGATCCAGGCGCATAGCCCGACGGGTGAATCCACCAGCGAGTAGCCGATGGTCTGCGGCCGGGTGCCATGCTCGGCGGAGTAGCCAGATCCGGAGCGGCCGCGTTCGTCGAGGTCGGCCACGGCGGCGCGCTCACGGTCAGTCAGGTCACTGGCCGCGCGGTCCGGGGCCGCCAGCGGCGGGACGACGTGGATGCCCAGCAGCCTGCCGGGGAACTGCAGCGCCAGGCTTGTCAACACGCTGGTACCCCAGTCGCTGCCCTGGGCGAGGAACTGGTCATAGCCCAGCCGGGTCATCAGCGTGGCCCACGCGCGGGCAATGCGGTGCACGTCCCATCCGGTGCTGGCCGGCTTGCCGCTGAACCCGTAGCCAGGTAGCGACGGCACGACCACATCGAACGCCTCAGCCGTGTCCCCGCGCGGGTCGGTCAGCGGGCCGAGGGTCTGCTCGAACTCCAGGAAAGACCCCGGCCAGCCATGGGTCATGATCAGGGGGACCGCCCCCTGGTGTGGCGAGCGGATGTGCAGGAAGTGGATGTCTAGCCCGTCAATCCTCGTCATGAACTGCGGGAGCTCATTCAGACGCGCCTCTGCGGCGGCCCAGTCGTAGCGGCCGGCCCAGTAACCGCAAAGATCCTGCAGATAGCCCAGCGGCACGCCCTGCGACCAGTCATTCACCGTCTCGCGTTCCGGCCATCGCGCACGCCCCAGGCGGTCGCGCAAGTCGCCCAGCGCCGCGCCATCCACGCCGATCACGAACGGGGCGATCTGATTCGGCATAGCCGCATCATCGCAGCCCGTCGGGTAGCCCGCCGTCACCCTGGCCCCCCGCACGAGAAAGCCCCGCGGCAACCGGGGGCGCCGGGGCCCCTGGAGCAGCGCCACCCGCCGGTAGGAGGCCACGCAGCCGAGGTCGCTGAGGCGGAGGTCCAGCCGTCCGGGACCTGATCGCGACGCTTTGGGGATGGCGACCGGGATCGGGCCACCGGGTCGAAGTGGCCCGGGCGTCCGGGAACACTGCCGCGGCCGCCCGGGCGTCGTGCCGTGCGCCAAGCGCGAGCCACTGAGCGAGCCGGCCGGCACCGGGCTCTGGGCTGTACGCTCACGTCCGATCGGCAACGTTGCCGCGGGAGGGGAAGTGCGCTCGATGAGCGAACGCGTTCCGACGACCAACTTCAGTGCCAGCTGGACCAGAGTCGACCAGACCAGCGATCCTTCGTTCTATTCCCGGCTGCTCGACGCGACCCGCGCGCAGGGACTCGAACAGGCCCGTCGCCAGCCGGATGCCGTGTTCGGCCCGCTGGAGCTGCGGGCCGGGCTCCGTGTGCTGGATGTCGGCTGCGGGACTGGTGAATACCTGCGGATCATGGCTCCGCTGGTCGCACCGGGTCTTGCGGCCGGTATCGATTTGAGTGCCACGCTCATTGCCGGCGCCCGACAAGGCGCGGCAGCTGACGAGACCAACGTGTCCTTCCGGGTGGGCGACGCGTACGACTTGCCTTTTCCCGACGCATCTTTCGACCGCGTCGTCGCCACGCAAGTGCTGCTTCATCTGGCCGATCCGTGGCGGGCAATTGCGGAGATGCGCCGGGTGCTTGCGCCCGGAGGGCTGCTGTCGATCGGGGAATGGGATTGGGACAGCACGTGCCTGGCCGTCACCGACCGGGAACTTGGCCGCCGATTCGTGCATCTGCTCTGCGACCAGATGCACAACGGCCTCATCGTCCGCGAACTGCCCTGGCAGCTGACCGGCCATCGATTCACGCACGTGGCCGTGACGCCGCAGGTTCGGCTGTCCCGTGAACCCGACGCCGCCTACACGTGGCTCATCGAGCCCGTGACCCATGAACTAGTCCGCGCGGGCGCACTCACGCCCGCTGAAGGCGGCCGGCTCCTGGACGACTTGCGTGAGCGAGCAGGCACCGGCCGGTACTTCCTGGCCCGTACCTACTACTCGGTCCTCGCCACCCCGGGCTAGGTGTACTGCAGCTAGGCAACGCCGGGTGCTGGCGGCCTGGGTCGTCGGAGATGTGACCGGGTAGGGCAACCGGGACGGACAAGACGGAAGTGGTGATCAGCAATGCCCGGATTCGTGCTGGGGCCCGGTGAGGGACCCGCCTACGGATTCCACGGCGCACGGGTCGTGATCAAAGCGTCAGGCGGCCAGACGCTCGGCCAGCTCGGGGTAATGGAGTCCACGTACCTGCCTGGCTTGTCCGTCCATACGCACGTGCATGCCGGAGAGGACGAAATGTTCTACCTGCTGGCGGGCGAGCTCACCGGCTACTGCGGCGAGGACGGCTGGACCGCCCGGGCCGGAAGCTTCGTCTTCGTGCCGCGTGATCACCCGCACAGTTTCACGGTCACCAGCGCCGGGCCAGCCACAGCCCTCGTGATCACCGGGCCATCCCAGCTCGACGGCCAGATAGCGGCACGCGGTGAAGCCGCCCCGGCCATAGGCCCATGACGGTGACCGAGCTCCACGCCCGGGCCAGGGGAAGGATCAAGTCGACCAGCGCGAACGTGAGCGCCGGGCCGAGGCAGACCGGATCCGCGTGCCGCTGGGCGCCGATGATGATCAGCCCCAGTGATGCGAAGCGGAACACCGAGACCAGGCCGGTCGTCGTGCGGACCTCACCGCTCCGGCCCGCGCACCGGGTGATGCCCGGCCGATTTGACTGAGGGCCGCCGGGTGGCGAAGGGCGGTCCGCGGACGTCCGCGGATAGTGCTGCACCGCGGTGGCGTGGTCGCTACGGCTGCAGGCAGGTGCTGAGGGACGTGTCGGGAAGGTGGGGGAAGGCCTGGTGGATGCCGGTTGCGTCGTGGGTGAAGTCGGCGTGGTCCATGATGAGCGCGGCGCGCGCCTGGCGGGCGAGTTCGGGCTTGACGCGGCCGAGGGTGCTGGCCATGAGCCAGAGGAGGGGCGGGGGGACGTGGCGCGGGGATCGGGTGCGCCCGGCAGCGGCCTGGAACGCGGCGGCCAGCTGATTGAAGGTGAGGTTAGCGGGGCCCCCGATCTCAAGGACCCGGCCGCGCACCGCTGGGCTGGTGATGGCGTGATCGAGAAGGGCGGCCACGTCGGTCACGGATACGAAGTTGACCGGGTTGTTCCCGCGGCCAAAGATGACGGGCCGGCCCGAGCGGGCCGAGGTTCTGGCGAGCACGTCAAGCCATAGCTCAAGGAACGCGGTGGCCCGGACGATGGTCCAGCCGGCCCCGCTGCCCCGCAGGTGCTGCTCGGCGGCGTACTTCATCCGGGACAACTCCATCGGGCTATCCGCTCCGGCTCCGGCGACCGATACCAGCACGAACTCGGCGCCTGCCTCCCCGGCCGCGTCGATGAGGTGGATGTTGCCCTGGCGGTCGACCGTGGACGGCGAGCCCCCGCCAGGTCCGGCGAATCCGTGAACAGCGGACACCACGACGGTCGCGCCGCTGACGGCGGCCGCAACGCTGGCGCGGTCGCGCACGTCGCCGGTGACCACCTCGACATGGCGCCCGGCGAGGTGAACGGCGCGCGCGGGGTCGCGGGTGAGGACCCGGACCGCCAGTCCCCGGGTGGCCAGCCGGGCCGTCAGGACCGTGCCGAGCCGGCCAGTGCCGCCCGCTAGCACGATCACGGCTGGCCGCCTGACCCGACCTGCCGGCGTACCGCCGCACCGGCGTCCTCGCCGTCTTGCCGGACCGGCTCGAGGTAGAAGCGGGCCCAGTCGGCGAGGCCGTCAGCCACACCGAAGATCACCACGCCGCGCATGAGGTGCCGGGAGCCATCCGGCCGGGTGCCACGGTGCTCCCACTCCGTCCACACCGTGTCGCCATCCACCGCGCTGCGCACGATCTCCGCCCTCAGGTCGGGGATCGCGGCGAAGATCTGCTCCCAGTTCCTGCGGACCTGCTCGCGGCCGGAGAACCCGCGGTCAGGATGGGCGGGCGTCGCGTTGCGGTATCCAGGCGCGAAGCAAGCCACGAGCCGCGGAAGGTCGTGATCATTGGTGGCCTGGCACAGGCGCCGCGCCATCGCCACCGGCCCGCCGCCGGCCGCGTCATCCTGCATGGTGCCCCCATTTTTCTGTTACAGTTCGGTGTAATCGATACGTGACTATGGAACGGAAATGGGTTGACTGTCAAGCCCAGGCGCCGGTACGACTCGCCGCGGCGAGCCGAGCAGGCCCGCCAGACGCGCGCCGAGGTGACCGGCGCCGCGCAACGGCTCTTCCTGCGCGACGGGTTCGCCGCGACGACGATCGCGGCGATCGCGGCTGAGGCCCACGTGTCGGCAGAAACGATCTACAAAGCCTTCGGCGGCAAGCCGGGCCTGGTCCGCGCCATCTGCGAACAGGCGCTGGCTGGCGAGGGCCCGGTCCCGGCCGAGACCCGCTCCGACGACCTGCAAGCCAGCCAACCCGATCCGCGCCAGATCATCCGGGGCTGGGGCGGCTCTCTGCCGAGGTCGCCCCCCGGGTGTCACCCATCCTCCTGCTGCTTCGCGCGGCTGCCTTCACCGATCCTGAGATGGCCAGCCTGCGGGCGGAGATCGAGGCCAGCCGCCTCACCCGCATGACCCGCAACGCGCGCACCCTGGCGGACGGCGGCCATCTGCGCGCCGGGATCACGGCCGAGAAGGCCGGCGAAATACTGTGGACCTACAGCTCACCCGAACTCTACGACCTGCTCGTCGTCAACCGCCGCTGGCCACCGCAGGAATACGGCACCTTCATCGCCGACGCGATGATCGCTGCCCTGCTCCCCAGGGAAGCCCGGGCCGTCCAGGGGCCGGCGGATGCTGTTGACATTGCCGCCGCCCTGTGACGCAGGCATGCAGGGCAGTTACCTGGCCGCCTGGAGGCAGAGCGATCATGGCTGAGATCCCGCTCCACTACTTCCGCGGCCGTGACGGTGCGCGGCTCGCCTACCGTGAGCTCGGCGCAGGCCGGCCGCTGGTCCTGATCCACGGCTATCTCTCCACCGCCATGGCCCTGGCCGATACGGGGATGGCCGGGCGCATCGCCAGCCGCGGGTTTCGCGTCATCCTGCCGGACCTGCGCGGCCACGGCGCCAGCGCCAGGCCGCACGACGCCGCCGCGTACCCGCCCGACGCGCTGGCCGACGACGGCCTCGCCCTGATCGAGCACCTCGGCCTTACCGGCTACGATCTCGGCGGCTACTCCCTGGGCGGGCGGACCGTGATCCGGATCCTGGCCCGCGGCGCGACCCCCGGCCGGGCGATCGTCGGCGGGCAGGGGCTGGAGGCGATCACCCACACCGCCGGGCGCGGCGGGCAGTTCCGCCGCGTCCTGACCAGCTTCGGCACGTTCGCGCCCGGCTCACCGGAACAGGCGATGGAAGACTGGGTCAAGGCCTCCGGGGGCGACCCGGTCGCGCTGGTCCGCGTGCTCGACACGTTCGCCGACACATCCCGTGAGGAACTGGCCCGGATCCGGATCCCGACCCTCGTCCTGACCGGCGCCGAGGACGGCCACGACACCTCCGCCGAGGCGCTGGCCGCCGCACTCGCCAACGGGCAGTACGCCCGGCTGCCCGGCAATCACGCCACCGCCATCACCACGCCGCAATTCGAAACGGTGATGACCGGCTTCCTCGAAGGCAGCAGCCCGGATAGCCCGCCGCGGTAGTTACCCGCTGCGGGAGGGCCTGGCCGGGTCACGGCGAATCCAGCGGCCCTGCCCGGGTTGCGCCGTGCAACTGCCGTCGGCCAGCACGACCTCGCCCCGGCGGATGACGAACCGCGGCCAGCCCTGAACGGTCCAGCCGTCATACACCGAATAGCCCGCGCGGGAACGCATCCGTGCCCCGTCGATGACCCGGCGCTCCTGGGGATCCCACAGTGCGAGGTCAGCGTCGGAGCCGACGGCGATCGCGCCTTTCCTGGGGTAGAGACCGAACAGGCGGGCCGCGCTGGCTGAGGTCAGCTCCACGAACCGGTCCAGCGAGATCCGCCCGGTCACGACGCCCTCCGAGAACAGCATCGGCATGAGTGTCTCGAGATCGGCCACACCTTGCCGCGCCGTGACCACGTCCAGGGCGGGGTCGAGCTTGGCCGCAAGCGTCCATGGCGCGTGATCGCTGCAGACCGTATCCACGTCGCCCGCCCCGAGACCGCGCCACAGCGCGTCCCGGTCAGACTGATCCCGCAGCGGCGGCGCCCCCACGTACCTGGCCGCGTCTGGTTCCGTGAAGCGCTCGCGGGTCAGGTGCAGGTACAGCGGCCTGGTCTCCACATAGACCGGAAGCCCCGCAGCGCGGGCCTGCCGGCACCGGCCGAGGGCAGCCGCCGAGGACAGGTGAACGATGTAGACCGGCGCACCGGTGCGGCGGGTCAGGGCGATCGCGTCGCCGACCGCTTGCACCTCGGCGCTGACCGGCCGCGCGTCGGGGAAATGACGCACCGCACCGCGTCCTGACCCGATCAGCTCCTGGCCCGTCTCGGCGAGGATGCCCGCGTCCTCACAGTGCACCAGCGTCAGTGACCCGGCGCGGCCGGCGGCGGCGATGGCCTCGGCCAGGCCAGGCGTCCCCGCGGCAAACTCCGGATCGGACAGGAACACCTTGATGCTGGTGTGCCCGTCCGCCGCCAGGGCGGCGATCTCGGCCGCCGTCCCGTCGCCCAGGCCAGCCAGCACCGGATGCAGGAACCAGTCCACAGCGGCCTCAGCCCTGGCGCCGGCCATCTCCCGCGCGATCGCGGCGGTCATCGACTCGCCGGGCAGCGCAAACGACATGTTCCCGATGGTCGTGATGCCCCCGGCGATGGCCGCCAGCGAGCCGGTCCAGAAGTCATCCACCCAGACGGGTTCCTGCAGGCCCAGCCGTCCAGCGAGCATGGCGCTGACCAGGTGCACGTGAGCGTCGATACCGCCGGGAATGAGAAGCAGGCCGCGGGCGTCGAGCTCACCCCGGCCGGTCATCGCGCCCCCGACCTGGGCTATCCGGCCGTCCTGCACCCCGACATCGGTGATCTCACGGTGGCCAGGAGCAACCACCGTCCCGGCGCGGATGACAGACTCAAAATGCGGAACCACCACCCGAGTATCTAAACCGTACCGGGCCCGCTGTCGATAGCGGGGTTACCTGTTCGTCGTAGGAATACAGCTGGCACCGGACTGGCCGGGCCGCCGGGACCGGGCAGCAGGACATAAGGGGGATTCTCGAATGAAGACTGGGGAAACCTGGAAGCACATCCACTCCGAGCGGGCGCAGATGGCCGAGAGCCTGGACACCCTGTCGGCCCAGCAGTGGACCGCCCAGTCCTGGTGCCAGGGCTGGACGGTCCAGGACACTGCCGGCCATATTGTGGCCGCCGCCGAGCAGACTCCGGCGAACTTCTACAAGGAACTGGCCTCGGCTGGCTTCAGGTTCAACGTGTTCACCGACCGGGGGGCGAGGCACCTGGCCGCCATCGGCCCGCAGGAGCTGGTCCGCCGCCTCCGCGCGCGTACCTCGACCACGAACCACCCGCCCGCTCCCGTGATGGCGATGCTGGGCGAGATCGTGGTGCACGGCCAGGACATCCGGCGGCCGCTGGGCCTGGACCACCAGCCGCCCGAGGCGGCGCTGGTGGCCATCGCCGACAGCTGGAAGAACTCCAACCTCCTGATCGGCTCGAAACGGCGGATCGCCGGCCTGCGGCTGGAGGCCACCGACGCCGAATGGCGCCATGGCGATGGCCCTGAAGTGTCCGGTCCGCTGCTCGCGCTGATCCTGGCCATGACGGGACGCAAGGCAGCTCACACCGACCTCAAGGGCGAAGGTGTCACCGAACTGGCCCGCCGGCCGTGAACGAGCCGGGCGCCCGGTAACCCATCCGCGCGTTCTCCCGCAGCCTGTGGGCCCGCCGGGCCGACCGGCGGGCCGGCCGGGCCGTCTGTACCTGGCGCGAGCCGGGACCGCGGGTTCATGCTGGACGCATCGTCAACGCGGAGGGGGCGCCATGGAGGTTCAGCGCGGGCGTTTCACGGCCGACATCGAAGGGGACTTCGTCGTCTTCCTGATCGGCATGCGGTTTAACCATCCATGGCGGGTCCGCAAGTGGTGGCCGGTGGCGGTCGCCATGCCCAGGATGCTGAAGGTGCTGGACCAACGCCCGGAGCTGGGCTGCCTCGGATACCAGCAGTGGCTGGGGCGGACCACCATACTGGTCCAGTACTGGCGCGACTTCGGCTCCTTGGACCGGTTCGCCACAGACACCGATCTGCCCCACCTGGAGCCGTGGCGGCAATTCAATCGCGCGGTCAGGGCCTCAGGCGACGTGGGGATCTGGCACGAGACGTTCAAGGTCCGGGCCGGCGAATACGAGGCCGTCTACGGCAACATGCCGCTCTTCGGCCTCGCGGCCGCCGCCCGGCACCTGCCCGCCGCGCAGAAAGCCAATACCGCGGCCGCGCGCATCGGCGCGAGCACGACGGACGAACCAGCCGTTCAGCCCTACTGAAGACGAAAGGGGTCGCACCCGCGTGGGGGACGACCCCCGGCCAGCTCTCCCACCGGAACCCAGTGCTGGCGATCTAGTGGCCGAGGAGAGCGGCCAGGCGGGCGGGGGCGACGACCCGGTAGGCGTCCTGGCACAGCTCGGCTATCTCGGCCCAGTCAACCTCGCCGTCGAGCCGGACGCCGATCCACCCCCGGCCGCCCACATAGGGCGGCGTGAAGAACCGGCTGGGTTCGGACGTGGTGAGCTCATGCTGCGCTCCTGGCAGTCCGGCACACCACAAATGCGGGAAGTCATTCGCGTGGTGGCCGTGCGCCCACAGCGTCGCGAAGGAGCGCTTGTCCCTGACGAACCAGGCGGGTGCGCCGTGGCTGAGCCGCTCGGTAACCTCGGGCAGCTCCAGGCAGATGAGCCGGACCTGCCCGGCCAGATCGGCATTCACAAGGCCTCCCCGCACCACTCGCTCGGCTGATCCGCCGACCCTGGAAGCCTAACTCCGGGTCACCGGCCGGCGAGGTCCTCACCCGCCGGTCTCCGGCACGTAGTGGCGGCTCAGGTCGGCAGGATCGATCCAGACGCGCATGATCGCGCGCGTAGAAGGGTCACGGAACCGCTCCGGCGTCGGGACCCACCCCGCCCCCGGCTGCGCCTGCTGCGCGTGGCGCCGCCGCTGGCCGAGCCGGCCCCGGCTGGCCCGGCCGGGCGACGGTTCAGCGGAACCCGTCCCGCCCAGCAGCGGGAGATCGGTCACCGCCGCCGCGGCCTCATCGGAGTAGGTCGCGGCCAGCACGACCCCGACCCGCCGGCTCATCTCATCCAGGTCCAGCTGCCCCCGGGCGTAGTGCTCCCGCAGCAGCCCCAGCAGGTGCTCCCGGTCGGTGTCGCTGACCAGGGACCGTGGGCCGGGCGGGGGCGCCGGCGGAGGTGGCGTCGGCACGGCTAACTGACGGGGCGAGCGACGACTGCCGTGCCGTAGGCCACGATTTCCGTGAGCTGCTGGCCCATCTCGGACGAGTCGAACCGCATCGCGACCACCGCGTTCGCCCCCAGCAACCGCGCATTTTCGATCATGCGGTCGATCGCGTGCCGGCGGCTGTCCTCGAGCAGCTCGGTGTACTGGGTCACCTCGCCCTGGCGTAGCGCCTTGAACCCGGCGCCGATCGACTTGACCGCGCCCATACTGCGCACGACCAGGCCGAACGCGACGCCGAGGTCCCGCTCGACGGTCATGCCTTGCAGAGTGAGCGCGGTGGTGACCGGGAACGCGGCCGATGCAGGTTGAGTCATGGGCGCCATCGTAGACACTCGCCCGGGGCAGGTCCCGGAGATGGCCTGCCTCTCCACGGCGTCGTCTCCTATGATTCCGTGGCCGCCGGGGCTGGGCGCGCTGCCGCGGGCATCCGGTGCGCCCCCGACCACGCCGCGGCGAGGAGCAGTACTCCGGGGACAACGCCGCTGACCCCCGCGACCAGCGCGGTAGCGGCACCGCCCGCGGCCAGGCCAAGACCGGCCAGCCCGCATACGGCGACCGCTGCCCCGAGATAGTGAAAGAACCGCTGGCGGAAGGCGGCACCGAGGGCGACGAAGTGCACGCCGACGACGGTGGATACCCAGGCGACCCCGGCGTCCGGGGTGTGCAACGGGCCGTTGAGCAGCGCCAGGCCCGCGGCCAGGGCGGTGGCCTCCGCGGCGACGATCGTCCAGTACGTCCGGCCCAGCCAGGGCCTGCGCCGGACCATTCCCTTGGGTGCTGCCGCGGCCTCGCCGGCGGTACAGGGCGAGCAGCACGATGAGGAACGCCACGAGGCCCAGCGCGCGCAGGGGCAGACGGGCCGCGAGCGGCAGCGCCCCGGTGTTGACCAGGATGTAGATGAGCCCGAATACCGCTCCGATCAGGGAACCCAGCCGCTGCCCCGGCATGTCGCCTCCTTCGCTGCCGCGTCCGTCACGGACTGGCACGGCGAATTTGATGTCACCTTACTCTATCCAATAGAGTCAACTTATATGAAGCAGGGTCAAGGCGGTCCGCGGGACGCGGTATCACCAGCACGGCGGCGCTACCAGTCGCCGCTGAGAGAGGCGCAGGCCGCCGACACCCGGCGCAGGATCACGACCGCGGCCCGCGAACTGTTCACCGAGCGCGGCTTCACCGGCACGACAGTCGCCGACATCGCCAGGCGGGCCGACGTGTCGGCGCACACCGTCTACGCCACGTTCGGGTCCAAGGGGGCCATCGTCCGCGCGCTGCTGGACCAGCTGGAAGACGATGCCGGCGCCGCCGGGTGGCTCGCCCGCATCGCGTCCGAGACCGACCCGCGCCGCAAGCTGGCCGCGTTCGCCCAGTGGACCACCGCGATGCTGTCCACCAGCAAGGCGGTCATCGCCGCCGCCCAGCGCGCCGCCGCGGACCCGGCCATCACCGACCTGAAGGCACTCGGCGACACTCATCGCCGGGAGGCCCTCGGCAAGCTGGTGTCCGCGATCGCCGCCCACGGCAGCCTGCGGCCGGACATCACCCGCACCCAGGCCGTCGACCGCGCCTGGATGCTCACCGGGGTCGAGCTGTATCTCGCGGCCACCGGCCCCTGCGGCTGGTCCGACGCTGAGTACGGGCAATGGATCACCGAATCACTCCAGGACCAGCTGCTCGCCGGCTGACCCGGCCAGGCTACCGACGCCCTATTCGGCTCGCAGCAGCTCAGCCGGCCGTGACCGGGCAGCCAGCAGCGCGGGGACGAAGGCGAGCACGTTGGCCGCCGCGAGCACGCCGAGGGCTAGCGCGGCGACCGGCAGGATCTCGACCACGATCAGCGGCACCACTCCGAAGTTCGTGGCAAACACCCGCCACAGGACTCTCCCGGTTGCGATACCCAGTGGCACCCCCGCCGCGATACCGACCAGGGCGACCGCGGTGGCCTGCCAGCTGACCACCGCCGCGACCTGATACCGGACGAACCCGAGCACCTTGAGCAAGCCAGCCTCGGCCCGCCGGCGGGACACGCTGACCAGCAGCAGGTGCACCATCGCCGCCGCCCCGAACAGCGCCAGCGCCACGCCGAACAGCAGCGGGAAGTTCACCGACTCACCGAAGTTGACCAGCTCGACCGGCTCCTGGCTCGACGCCGAGAACTGCGGGTAGGCGCGGACGTGCCGGGCCAGCGCCGCCACAGCCGCTGGGCCGGGGGCGGCCCGGGCCAGCAGCGAGTAGGCGGTGCCCTGCTGCACCCTGCCCTGGCAGGCGGCCCGGGCCGCACCAGGCGGGCATTGCGCGTCCGTCAGCGCGCTCAGGGTCATCGCGGCCCCGCTCCCCAGCCCGCCGGTTCCGAAGCTCGGCGGGAACGCCGCACGGCCCACGACGCGGAACGCCACCTGGTGGGGCAGGCCGCCCGGATCCCTGACCGTGACATGGACCAGCCCGCCGGGGTGCGCACCGACGCTGCGCATGGTCGCGGCGCCCAGGATGATCTCGTGGTCACGTCCCGGCGGCCGCCCGTCCACTACCGAGATCAGCGGACGACCGCGGATGGCGGTGATCGCGACCACCCGGACCTGACGGCCGTTCACGTCGATCGCTCCGGGAGCCGCGAGGGTGATCCGCCCGATGGCGCGGTCGTTTCTCAGGCTGGCCAGGACGGACCCGGTGATGGCGGAGCCGCTGCCCGTCCCCTCGTTGGTGAACTCGGCCTGGAACGGAACACCGTACAGCGCTGGCGAGGAGATGAGCCGGGTCAGGCTGGCGCCGAACACGGCCGTGGCGCAGAGGGCGGCCACCGCCAGCACCATCCCCAGCAGCGCGGTTCCCACCGGGACGGCCTGGCGGCCGCGGCCCCGTTCCAGTGCGTACCGGACCCCGATCAGCGCACTCGGTGGCCCGCCGATCCAGGCCGCGGCCCGGACGGCCGCCGCCGGCGCCGGGCGCCGCGGCGGGTCACCGCGCGGCAGCCGGGCGTGGCGGATGGCCGGCCAGACGGACAGGGCCACGACGATGACCACGGTGGCCAGCGCGCCGGCCACCGTGACGAGCGGGTCTATCTCCACCGCACCTGGCGACCCGGTGGCCAGCCGCGCCTCGCCGACCGGGGTTAGCGGGGACAGCAGCGTGGCCAGGGCCACGGCCCCGGCCGCACCCGCGGCGCCGATGATGGCCGCGCGGGCTAGGCCGATAGCCACGAACTGCCGCGGCCGCAGGCCCAACGCGGCCAGGGCCAGGCGATCATCCTGCCCGGCGACGAACTGCCGGGCGGTGGCCTGCCCGATGACGGCCAGCCCGGCCAGTGCGGCCAGGCCGGCCAGCACTCCCCAGCCCACGGCCTGCGGCCTGATCGCGCCCTGCACGGCGGCCGCGTCAAAATCCAGGTCGTCGGGAGGGACCGGATCGAGCGGGCGGAGCTGGCTCTCGAACGCGGGCAGGTCAGCCGCGCCGTGCCGCAGCCCCACGTAGTAGAACGGCCCGACCCGCGTACGGTGATTCACGGCCGCCGCAAACGCCCGCGTGGAGAACAGGTCGTATCGCGGCCCCTGCCCGTTAGGGAATTCGTTTTCGGTGACCACAAAGCCCACCACCCGCAGGCTGCGCCGCGGGGCGGCCGCAATGTCCACCCTGGAAGGGCCGATCTTCTGGGCCAGCTTCACCTGCGCCAGGGTCGGGATCAGGACCCGGATCACCGAGCCGACGTGCGCGCCGCTGTTCCTGGCCAGGGTGTAGGAGGCCAGCACCTCATCGGGCCTGGACTGATCCGGCATCCGGCCGGAGAGCAGCCTGACCGTCCGGGGCAGGCTGGCAGGCGGAACTTCGAGGACATCGAAGGAGCCGGGGTCGATCGGCGTGCGGCAGGACGCGCAGCGTGGCGAGAAGGCGTACGGAGCCAGGACCGGCGTCACCTGCCGAACCTGCGGGAGGCGGGCGAGCCCCGGCAGCGGGCGGCCGCTGTAGACGAGGGCGTCGTAACCGTGCTGGGCCACGAAGCCCGGAAAGGCGGCGGCGGTCCGCCGCCCGGTCGCCGCCGCCGCCATCACGAACCCGCCGACCAGGGCGACCAGCGCGGCCAGGGCCAGCCAGGACTTCCAGTGCTGCCGCAGCCGCACGCGGAGCACCATGACCGCAGCCCCCATGCCAACCTCCTGGTCACGCCCCTGCCAGCAGTCTGCCGCACCAGCCCGGACCAGCAAGGTGGCCAGCCACCAGCGCGGCGGTCGTGGTACCACCCCGGCCGGTTCGCAGGCACGGACCGTGCCGCGGGGCGCCCCGCCGGTGCGGTCAGCGGGCCTGGTTCAGGCGGGCGGTGGCGAACGCCAGGTGGACCTGGCCCAGGCCACCCGCGCCGAGCCGGTATCCGGTGCCTGAGGGGTCGCGGCTGGCCAGCGGCTCCCGGTCCAACCGGCTTCCCCGCGACGCTGGTATACCCGGAAGGCCGGGTGCCCGGATTGGCGGGAATACTCACCCGCCGCCCGGGACCGGGATCACCCGCAGGTGCGCGAGGCCGCCGTCTCCGGCGTCCCTCATGCCCGGTGGGGCGGGACGCCGATGGCCGGGTGGGCCCGCCCCGTTCCCTAACCGTGGTGCCAGTGCCGTGAGGAGACCAGCGAGGCGAACACCACGGTAGAACTGAGGTAATGGCCGGTGGCGTAGTCGAATGCGCCGCCGCACGTTATCAGATGCAGGGCGGCGTACCCGGTCGAGCCGTAGATAATTTTAGCGGGAAATTTTGATTTTGAATATTGGCGTACGCCTGTGACGCGGAAAACGGCGGTGATCCCGTCGGCGAGCCGCACGTCGACCCGGTTGCCGGGGCGGAGCGCCCCGAGCTGGAAGAAAACAGCAGGCCCGTGACGGGTGTCGACGTGACCTTCAATGACCGACGCCCCGGACTGGCCGGGCGTGACCGAGTATTTGTACCAGGCTGCCTCGTTGGGCTTTCCGTAAAGTGACGGCACCTGTATCGTGCCGTCGGAGTTGACGCCCAGGTGCAGCAGTCCCGACTTCACGCCAATGGCCGGGATATCCACGGAGACCGGCACCGACCGCCGCAGCGATATCCCCCGGCCCGCGGACCCGATGGCGCCCGCCGCGGCCAGGGACGGCTGCGGCGCATGCTGCTGGGCGCCGACGGCGAGGACGACACCAGCGCCTCCGGCCACGATGAGAAGGACCCCGACCAGCCCGGCAACGCGGGCGCGGAGGTTTCCTGGGGTACGAGGAGGGGGCGCGAACCTGCTGTGCGGCCAGGACACGACGACGCGAAACCCGGCTATACGCTGCCGGTCCACCTCCGCCAATGCCATCCCTCCCCGTCTTCCCCAAGGGTGCCCTACTCGCGTAGCCTAATATCCCAGTGATGAACGAGCCATTGCACGTCTGTGCCGCCGGGGCGCCTTACCTTTATGGCCAGCGGCGCTTTCTGGAACGTGCCGTCAGCCGGCCCGGGAAGCACTCGGGTCCAGCGCGCGATTTCTGTTCCAAGGCCGGTTTCTGATGCCGGGATCGGGGAACGGCTACCCGCCGGACGCCGAGGAGGTCCCATAGAGATGCGCACCACCATCGCGGGGACAAGACTCGGCGCGGGGTTAACTGCTGTCGGCTGCGCCGCCATGACCGTACTCGCTTCCGCGTCTATCTCAGCCTGCAGCGGATCCTCTCCCTCGGCGACACCGCCGACGCTGTCACCCGGAGGAACACCGACCAGGACCCGCCCGGCCACGCCGGCTGCCTCGCCCAGCGGCACGGCTACCGCCACGACCACGCCCAGCGCAAGCGGTACCCCTACCGCCAGCGCCAGCGCGACGCCGACGCGGACTCACTCGCCGTCACCCTCGCCGACGCCGAGCCGGTCGGCCAGTCCTTTCCCCACCACAGCCCCGGCCACGGGCGGCGGCGGCACGGCCGGATTCCAGGACGCCCTGCTTCTGGGAGTCGGCGGAGCGGCCATCCTGGCCGGGGCCGGGAGCATCGCCTACCGCAGAAGGGTCATCAGGAGCCGCTGAGACTTTGCGGCTCCCGGGTCACGCCGGCTCAAGCCGTGCGGACCGCACGGGCGGGCGGGCTGAAGATGCTGCCGGCCTGCTCCACCAGCATCGTCATTTCGTACGCGACCAGGTCGAGGTCGGCGGTGGACGTGGTGAGCACGGCGAGGCTCGATCCGTCGTCGATCGCCATGATCACCAGCGTGGCCAGTTCCATGGTCACCAGGGCCTGGGTGACGCCTTCGCCGTCGAACATCCGGGCTGAGGCGTACGCCAGGCTGGTCAGGCCGGAGGTGATCGCGGAGAGCTGGTCCAGATGCTGGGGAGCTATCCGGTCGGACGCCGCCACCGTGACCCCGTCCGCGGCCACGACCACGGTATGCAGCACGCCGGGGACCCGCTCGGTGAAGGCGCTGACGAGCCGGTTGAGCTCCTGCGGATGATGGGCCGGATCCACGTGCTCCCTCTCAGCGATCGCGTGCTGGCTGCCGGGCGCGGTCCGTCTGGACCGCCTCCCGGGCCCGGCGGGAGCCCCGCTGGAAGCTGGCCAGCTGCACCCGCGTGGTCTCGGCCGATTCGGCGGCCGCGGCTGGCCGGGCCGCCTGACTAGCTGCCGCGCCGCTGGCCCGGCTGGCCTGCGGAATCCGCTGAGGCAATCCGGTAAGGGCCTGCGGAGACCGGGACCCGACGAAGTCAAAGGTAGGCACTGCGCCACCCGGCTCCGCAGCCTCCGGCTCGGGTACGTCCGGCGAAATGAGCGCGGCGGGCAGGTACACCTCCGCGGTGGTACCACCGTCCGGCGGCAGCCCCAGCACCACCGTGATGCCGTGCCGCGCCGCCAGGTGCGCGACCGCGAACAGACCCATCTGCCGGGTGACGGCCAGGCCGGCCGGGGCCGGATTGGCGAGTTGCCAGTTGAGCTCGGCCAGATGATCTTCGGGCACGCCCATCCCGGCATCGGTGATGGTGATCGTCAATCCGCCGCCGCGCACCAGGTGCCCGGACACGATGACCTGGGTCGTCTTAGGCGAGAACGTGGTGGCGTTCTCCAGCAGCTCGGCGAGCATGTGCACGGTGTCGGGGACAGCGTCCCCGCTGACCCAGTCATCCAGCTGGATATCCAGCACGACCCGGTTGTACTGCTCGATCTCCGATACTGCGGCCCGGAGCACGTCGACCAGGGTGACCGGCTCGGTCCAGTCGCCTGATCTCTCGTGGCCCGCGAGGACGAGCGCACTGTCGGAGTTGCGCCGCATCCGGGTGACCAGATGATCGATCTGGAACAGGCTGGCCAGGCGCCCCGGGTCAGCCTCGCTGCGCTCCAGGTGGTCAATCAGCCGCAGCAACCGTTCCAGCAGGGAATGGCTGCGCCGGAAGAACCCGGCGGACACGGCGCTGACGCTGCGGCTCTGCTGGACCTCTTCACGAGCCAGCCGCAGCGCTTCCCGGTGCACCCGGTCGAAGGCGCGGGCGAGCTGGCCGATCTCGTCCGCGGACCCGGCGGCATCCGGGGCGGCTGCTTCCGGCCGCCGCAGCGGGCGCACCACCGACCTGGCCATGATGAGGGTGACCAGCAGGACGAGGGCCAGGACGGCCAGCGCCACGCCGCCGGTGATCATCGCGGTCCGTGTCGCGGACCGCTGCATGCCCTGGGCATAGCCAGCGGTCCAGGTGGCCAGCTGCTGCCCGGCATGACGCATCCAGCCCACGGTGAACGACATCCCGGTCCCCCACTGCTGGCTGGCCCGGGGACCGGGGGCCAGCGTGCCGGGGCCTGCCGCCATCGCCTGTTGCTCCACCGCCCGGGCCTGCACGGCCGGCGGGCTGGCCAGCGTCTGGGTGAGGGCCCAGCTCTCCTCGGGGGTGGCCAGGCTGCGGAAGGACACGAGATCACCGGCCTGCTGCGCCTGGGCGGTAAGTAGCGCGGCGCGGGCCCCGGGCTGGAAGTGCCCCGCGGCGAGCGCCGCGCCGAGGATGGCCTGCTGCAGCGAGGCCTGGTCCGTCATCCTGGACAGCGAGCCCAGCGCACGCACGCTCATGATCAGCGCGGGGTTGCCGCTCTGGTCGGCGATGCCGTCGTTGATGGCGAACAGGCCAGCTGTGGCGACGGAGTAGCCGCTGATCACGGCCAGCGCTTGAGGCTGGGTCTGCGCCGCCTGCCTGCGCAGGCCGGGGAGGCCGGCGATGCTGGTCAGGACCGTGGCTTCGCTGGCCCGGGTCCGGGCCGGGTAGTCACGGCCAGCCTGGCGGATCTGGCGGCGCACGCTTGCTGCCCATCCGTCGGTAATCACGTACTGCCGGTGCAGGGCCGGGAGGCTTGCGGCCGGGCGCCCGGCGGCCATGAACGCGGCCGTGCCGGCCCGCTCATCCTCCATCGCCTGCGCTAAACCGGCGACCTGCTGGCCGAGTACGGCGAGGCGGCTGACCTGGCCATACGCGGCGGCGCTGCGCGTCGCGTCAGAAACCCGCAGCCCGGTGACCGCCAGACCCAGCATCGTCGGAATGGCGACCAGGACGATCAGGCGGGTCGCCACCCGCCAGTTCCGCGGGGCCAGCGCCGAGCCCCGGCTACGTGGAGCGGGCCGAGCGCCGGGCGGGGCGGCATCGGCAGAACGGGCCGGGCTCAACGCCCGTCCCCGCTACTCGGGACGACCACGTTCGAGGCAACGGGCAATTGTGGGGGCCACCTTAGACAGGACACGCGTGCAGGTCACCTTTCCCCCCGTTCTCACCCAAGAGAATACCTCTGTGCCCGTCTGCCGGATACGGTCCGGCTGGCTTGCCTGGTCCTGATCAGGCTAAATTCTGGGAGCTGCGTGACCCGAGTGGCGCGTGACAATTAATGGGGAAGCGCACAGTAAGCCATCCGAGTCATCCAGTGAGAAAGACCGAACCCCCGGGGAACCGGCCGGCCTGACCGGGGACGGCGGCGTCCTCCCGGGGGGCGGCGTGCGCGGCGGCCCGGAGCCTGGCCGGGGGCACCACACGGCCGGCCGGGAGGCCGGTAGGCCGTCGCGTTCAGCGCCGTCAGGACGGAGGGGCACCTAACTGGTCGCGTGGGGCGTGGGGCACCGCGCACTCGGCGTCCCGCGACATTAATTCCCTCGCTGCTTTTATCGTATCGCCCGTGTTCCTTTTCCCGGAGTTCCAGGAGCATTTTATTTGCCGGCCCGTGTTCGCCGCGGGGCTGGTTTTCCCTGGTACCGCTCTCCGCAATGGCCCCTCCGCCGTCGTCAACGCGAAGTCGCCGATTATCACGCCGAGAGCGTCGCCGCCCGGTTGGCCAGGAGATCGACAGCCGGCTCCACCACGCCCGCCCCGGACATCCCGGCCGTCAACTCGTCGTACCGGGCGGCGGCACGTTCCCTGAAGTAACCGTCCTCATCCACTGCCGTTCTCCACCAGCCGGAACGTCTGTGCCACGACCAGGGTGTCGTCGTCGACGGTGAATTCCGGGTCGCTCATCGCCTCGCGCATTTCCGCCGAGTGCCAGAAATGCTCATGCCCCGCGCGCCACTCCGCGACCGAGCGGTACCCCTCGCCCTCACCCAGCGCATGAGCGAGATCCACGTCGGCGAGACGCACCACGCGCACCGCGGTCGTCTCGATCACCGCCACCGGGTTCCCCGCCGAATCGACCACCCTCTGCCGCAAACCGGGGAGGGGCAGTGGGTCGTCCTCATGCTCGTAGTCCGCCACCAGCCCGCTCGTGGTGGTCTTGTCACCGGACAGGATCGCGGCGACGAGCTGGTCACGCAGCGGTCCGGGGAAGGCGAACTCTGCGAGCGGCAGATCATCTGATGGCATGCCGCCCAGCCTAGCTAGCCGCCTGGTCAGCGAGCGGATCCGTGACTGTCCAGCGCGCCAGGCGCCGACTTCCAGTTCGTGAACATCGCCCGCTGGCGGACCGCCGGGGACTTCATGACGGCAACCCAGAGCCCGGGTTCCGCCAGGCCGCCTCAGGCCTCGCTGGCTACCGGCCGGCTCTACAATGTCGTCCGCACCTGACCTTCCGGCACCGCCGGGATGCCGTGAGCGACGCCGGGGTGGCTGGACAAGCCGGCTGATCCGCCGCACGCTGGCCAGCACAGAAGGGGGAGACCAGGCATGTCTGTCGTGGCGCTGCGGCCGGTCGAGGACGGCGATCTTGACGCGCTGTTCGATCAGATGCGTGACCCGGAGTCGGTCCGGATGGCGGCGTTCACCGCCGACGACCCGGACGACAGAGACGCATTCGATACCCACATGGCCAGGGTGAGGAACTCGGCCGGCACTACCCTGCGGGCGGTCACCTGCGACGGGTGCCTCGTCGGCAGCGTCGGCAGCTTCGTCATGGACGGCCAGACCGAGGTGACGTACTGGATCGACCGCGCGGCCTGGGGCCAGGGCATTGCGACCCGGGCGCTCGCGCTGCTCCTCGATCTGGTGCCCGTCCGGCCGGTGCATGCCCGGGCGGCCAGCGACAATACCGGCTCGCTGCACGTCCTCCAGAAGTCGGGCTTCACCATCGTCGGAACCGAGACGTCGTTCGCGGCGGGACGGAAGGACGAGATCGAGGAAACCCTCCTCCGGCTGGACACCTGACGGCCTGCGCGGCGCACTCACCTCCGCTGTTAGGGCAGTTCAGCCGGGGCCGATGCCGGTGAACCCGCGCGCCACCGGCGCCTCCCGGACCCAGGCCAGTCGATCCCGCCGCCCCCGGCCGGGCCGCCGCCCACCACGCCATCGAACGGCCTGGCCACCGCCACAGCACTAATCGACGCCCGGCAACTGGCTGCTGGTCCTGGCGCTAGCCTGCTGAGGTGGCGGCGGGGCAGGTCTACCGGGAACTGGGCGAGGCGGCCTGGTCATGGGTTCTGCGTCAGGTCCGGGAGGACGATGGCCCCTGGCTGCCCGAGGTGGTGCCGGAGACTGGGCCGCCCTCCGCACCGGGTGAGGATCGCGACTCGGTGTATGCGGGGATCGGTGGCCTGGCCCCGGTACTGGCCGAGATCAGCCTGTCCCGGGCGGTGACCGGCGCTGAGCAGGCCCTGGCGGCCAGGATCGCGGCCCGGCTCACCGCCACGGCGCCCATTCGGGCCGACCCTTCGCTCTATACCGGGCTGGCCGGGGACGTGACAGCGCTGAAATTGCTCCTTCCCGGCGGCGAGCAGGTGGCGCTGGCGCGGCTCGCCACCCTGATGACCCCCGCCGGATGGGACACACCCCCGGAGCTGGGGACTGGATCTGCCGCGCCAGTGAACGACCTGGTCCTGGGGACTGCGGGGGGGTGCTGGGCGCGGTCTGGGCCGGTGGTGAGCATGCCCGCGACATCGCGACGACCGGTGGCGAGGCCCTCCTGCGGGCCGCTGACCACACCCCTGGTGGGCTGGAGGGCCATGCATCCGGGCCGGCCGTCCCGGATGCCGAACTACTCTCACGGCACCGCCGGGATAGCCACGGCGCTGGCGATCGCCGGAGCAGCCCTGGACCGTGATGACTTCATCGCGGCGGCGCGGCAGGGCGCCCAGCACCTGCTCACCGTGGGCTCGCTCGAAGACGGCGGGTTCGTCGTCCCGCACACCCTGCCGTACTCCCGCCGTGACGTGGAGCCGGTGACCAACACCTGGTGCCACGGGCCAGCCGGAACCTCGTACCTGTTCGCCGCACTGGCTGACGCCGGCGTGGACAGCGTGGCCGGTCTGGAGGTCACGCGGCTGCGCCATCGGTGCTTGCACTCGATCGTGGCCTCCGGTGTCCCGCAGCGCCTGCGCCCAGGATTCTGGGACAACGATGGCCGCTGCTGCGGCACCGCCGGGGTCGGGGACGTCCTGCTGGACGCCGCGCAGGACAGCACCGACCAGGCGGCCGCCGGCCCCTGCTGCAGGCGGCGTGCACCATGGGAGACGCGCTCGCCGGGCGCGCCATCCGGGACGAGGCGGGAGCACGGTGGCGATTCCTGGAACATCGCCAGAACCCGCCGCTGCTTCCCCCCGGTACCTCGTGGATGCAAGGCGCGGCAGGCATCGCCGCCTTCCTCCTCCGCCTGGCCCGGGCCAGGCGGAGGACGGCCTGGAATCCCTGGTCGCCGACCGTCCCGACCAGTGGTGGGCCGTCCCGGCCCGGCTGCGTACCGTCCACCTGGCCCGTTCCCCTCAGGCCGGGAAGCCGGGCCGGTAGCGGGCGCAGACCGGGGTCAGCGTGCCGCAGCCGGCGCGCGGTCCTGGAAGGTGCGTCGGTAGGCCTGGGGGCTGGTGTGCACGGCCCGGCTGAAATGCTTGCGCAGGTTGGCTGCGGTGGAGAAGCCGCTTTTCTCCGCAACTGAATCGACCGGCAGGTCGCTGGTCTCGAGGAGCCGCTGGGCCAGCTGGATCCGCTGGTGGATCAGCCATTGGTAGGGGGTGGTGCCGGTGGTGGCCAGGAACCGGCGGGCAAACGTCCGGGGGCTCATGGCCGAACGGCCCGCGAGGTCTTCGACCGTTATCGGCTCGTCCAGATGTTCCTGGAGCCAGTTGACGGTGCCCGCGAACAGGCTGGACCGATCGAGTGCGGGCATCGGAGCGTCGATGTACTGGGCCTGGCCGCCCTCGCGCTGGGGCGGGACCACGAGCTGCCGGGCGAGCTGGGTGGCGATCTCGGTACCGTAGTCCTGACGGACCAGGTGCAGGCACAGGTCGATGCTGGCCGCGCTCCCGGCGGAGGTCAGGATGTCGCCGTCGTCGACGAACAGGACGGCCGGGTTGACGCACACCCGGGGATACTGGCGGGCGAGCTCGGCGCATTCTGCCCAGTGCGTGGTGGCGTGGCGGCCGTCGAGCAGCCCGGCCGCGGCCAGCGCGAACGCGCCCGTGCAGAGGGACACGATGCGGCTGCCTCGTGCGTGAGCCTGCCGGAGGACATCGAGCATCCCGGCCGGGACCGGCGCGGAGGAGACGGTCGGCAGCACGATCACCGTCTCCGCACTGCGGATGCACTCGAGGCCGTGAGCAGGCAGGATCTGGAATCCGCTGTCGGTGGTGACCGGTCCCGGGGTCACGGCGCAGACGACCGAGCGATACCAGGGAACGTCGAGCATCGCCGCCCCCTCGTCGCCGAAAACGTCGCAGGCGACCCCCAGCTCGAACACGGTGACCCCGTCCCAGACGACGATGGCCACCGTGTGAGCGTCACGCTCCACCGCCCAGCCGGCGCGGCCCGCCTCTTCAGTCTGGCGATCGCCGAGGCTGGCAGGATAGTTGCGCACAGTGTCAAAGATGCCACTTATCCGCCCGGGTGTCGAGGCCCACGATGGGGAGATGACCACAGATCAGCTGCTCCGATCCGCCTCCCACCGCAACCGGCCCTGGGCTCGCTGGCTGGCCCGGCTGAGTGCACCGTTCCTGGACGGCCAGCTCGCGACCGGATACCCGGAAGGAACCAGCCGGGCCCTGACCTTCCGCGCCCAGCAGCTCGCCTCGCCGGCGGGACGCCGGGAGCTGGCCCGGCAGTGGGAGAACCTCCTCGACCAGGCCCGGCGCCCCCCGGTACCGCGCACCCCTCGCGCGCCGCTATGCCGTGACCGCATCGACGCCGCCGAGCGCGACGTGCGGGCCATGATCGACGTCCTCACGAGCCCGCGACCGATCACCGTGCGCGGCGCCGCGATGGCCAGCTCACTTCTCAGCGACGGCACCGGGCCCCTGCACAACCGTCATTCCCCGCTCGGCCTGGCGGCTGCGGTGCGGGGCGCGACGCGACAGATGACCGAGCCCCTGGCCAGCGCCCGGCCGGCCCGGGAATCTGTCTCGTGACATACGGTGAGCCGATGATCTCCGGCATCCTGGCCCGGCAGGCGCAGGACCTGGGCGTAACCCTGCATCAGGGGAAGCAGGACCTCGTCGGCGAGCTTGAACCACTCTGGCTGGCACTATTCGACCACCACCTGTTCACCGGCGCCGCGGGCCTGCCGGTGATACCGCGATCCGAGTCGTGGCCGCGCCGGCGTGCCCTCTACGGGCAGTTGCTGCGCGGCCCGGAGGCTTTCGTGGTCCTGGCCCGGCGCGGGTCTGCCGCGGTCGGCTACGCCCTCGGTCACATCCACCTGGGCCCCGACGACACGTGGACCACCGGGGAGCGGATCGGCGAGGTGGAGTCCCTCGCCGTGCTTCCCCAGGAACGCGGGCGCGGGGTCGGGACCTTGCTGCTGGACTGCGCGGAAGCCATCCTGGAGCACCGGGGCGCGCGAGACGTCGTGATCGGGGTGCTGGCCGGCAACGACAGCGCCCGGAGGTTCTACGAGCGGCGGGGGATGACCCCGGCCGTCATCAAGATGATGCGCATCGGCCCGAAACCTGCCGGGGGAGCCTGACCCGGTCACACCGGAGGGTCGCTGGCCGCTGCGTGCAGGGCATCGGCCACATGCCGCGCAGCGTCGGGCAGGCGGTGCGGAAGATGGGCCACGACGACACGGCGCCGTTCCTGCGGGCCGCCTCGCACGGTGAGCACGCGCACGCCGGCGGGGACGGCGGCGGCGATCAGGGCCGGCACCGTGGTCAGGCCGCACCCGGCCGCCACCAGTTGCAGCTTGGTGAGCCAGTCGCGGGAAGTGTGGACGATCTCCGGCCGGCCGGCCAGCCCGGGCCAGACGCCGAGCAGCGGCTCATCAGCGGAGGCCCGGCTGGCGATCCACCGCTGCCTGCGCAGGTCGCTGACATCGACCGGATCGTGGCCGGCCAGGGGATGCGCCGACGGCACCGCCACGCGCAGGTCCCGCTCGGCCAGCGTCTCCACGATCAGGGCGGGCGCCTCGGTGTCGGGGGCCCGGAACGGCGGAGCCGATCCCAGGACCGCGAGATCGAGGCTGCCGGCCCGGAGCGCCCGGATCAGCGCGGGCGTGCTGCCGTCGCGGGTGTAGACGACGATGCCGGGATGCGAGCGGCGCAGCACGGTGAGCGCCCGGGGCAGCAGGACCGCACCGGCGCTGGGAAAAGCGCCCAGCCGGACAGTTCCCGTCTGGGGCGGGAGCCCGCGCAGTTCGCGGTCGGCGGCCTCGATCTCACCGAGCACCACCGCGGCGTGCCGGAGTATCACGTGCCCGGCGCCGGTGAGCCGGGCACCGTCGCGGCGGCGTTCGAATACCGGCGTCCCGGCCGCCCGCTCGACGGCGGCGACCTGCCGGGACACCGCCGACTGGGTGTATCCCAGGGAAGCAGCCGCCGCGCTGAAGGTGCCGCGCTCGGCGACCTCGCGCACCACGCGGAGCCCGGTCAGCGACACGTCAGTGATATCCATGATACTTACGCATACTACCGATGACAAAGTCTCGTTGGACGCATGGCTAGGGGCGGCCTAGCTTGAGAGGCATGACAGCTCAGCGGACCGCCCTGGTCACCGGGGCCAATCAGGGCATCGGTTACGCACTCGTCGAGGAACTGGCCGCCCGGTGGAGTCCCGCAGACCTGGTCCTGCTCACGGGGCGGAACCAGGCCCGGGTCACCGAGGCCGCCGCGCGCGCCGCCCGCGCACCCGCGACCGTCGCCCGCGTCGAGGGAAGGCCGCTCGATGTCACCGACGCGGACGCGGTCGCCCGCCTGGCGGCCGGGCTGGCGGAGCAGTACGCCGGGATCGACGTGGTGATCTCCAACGCCACCGCCAGGATCACCCCCGACCTGCCCCAGGCCGGGCAGGCCGACGAGTTCATCGGCGTGGCCAATGGCGGCACGGACGCCATCCTTCGCTCGTTCGGGCCGGCTGTGCGGCCAGGCGGCCGCCTGATCGTGGTGGCCAGTTCCCTGGGCACCCTCGGGCACCTGGATGAGCGGCTGCACCCGCTGTTCCAGAACGCCTCGCTCGATGAGGTCGGGTCGGTGGTGCGGTCGTGGCGCGCGGCGGTCCACGCCGGCACCGCCCGCGACCTCGGGTGGCCGGAGTGGATCAACATTCCCTCGAAGGTCGCGCAGGTGGCCGCGGTCCGCGCGGTCGCCCGGCAGCGCCGGGACGCGGACCTGCGGGACGGAATCCTGGTCGCGGCGGTCTGCCCCGGGCTGGTGGACACCCCGACCTCACGGCCGTGGTTCACCGACTTCAGCCAGGCCCGCACTCCCGCCCAGGCCGCCACCAGCGTGCTGGACTTCGTGCTGGCCGAGCCGACCGAGCCGGCCAGCTACGGCGAACTGGTGCGCGACGGCCGGGTCCTGCCCTGGCTCAGCGGCACACCCTCCGCCCCGCACGCCCCGGCCAGCCGCTGACGGCGACCGGTTGCCACCGGGCTCTTGACGAATCATATGAACGTTCTTTTAATTCGTTTATGGGCCGCATTGCGGGTGTCACCGCCGCCGAGACCCGTGAGCGCCTGCTGCGTGCGGCCGCCGACGTGTTCGCCGCCCAGGGGTTCGACGGCACCCGGGTGGCCGGCATCGCCGCAGCCGCGGGGGTGAGCAACGGCGCGCTGTACGCGCACTTCGCCTCCAAGGCGGACCTGCTCGTGGATGCCCTGCGCACGCACGGACGCGGGCCCCTCGCGGACGTGTTCGCCGCCGAGCCCGACGTGCCGATCACCGACCTGCTGGTCCTCATCGGCCGGCGGCTGGCCCGCGGTCGCGACGCCCGCGGCTACCTGACGGTCGAGGCACTGGTGGCGGCGCGGCGGGACGAGGACGTGGCCCGGCCGATGCGTGACTACGTTGGCGAACGTGCCGACTGGCTCGCCGGGCTCATGCGGGCGGCCCAGGCCGGCGGCGAAGTGGACCCGGCGCTGTCCCCGGACGCGCTCGCCCACTTCTGCCTCCTGCTCGCCATGGGCAGTGCGCTCATCACGCCCGACCTGCATGCGGTCAGCGAGGAGGAATGGGCCGCACTCCTGACCCGGGTCGTAGCCGCCCTGGCCCCGCCCGCCCCGGCCGCCCTTACTCCGGCCGTACCCGGCCTCACCGCACAGACAGGGACAGCACCGTGAAAGTACAGATCGACTCCGGGCGCTGCCAGGGGCACGGCCGCTGCTACGACATCGCCCCCGGCTTGTTCGGCGAGGACGACGAGGGGTACGGCAGGATCCTGGGCGACGGCCTGGTGCCGGCAGGCGAGGAGCACGAGGCACGCCTCGCGGCCGCGAATTGCCCAGAGCGGGCGGTCATCCTGACTGAGGGGGCATGACATGGCCGCCGATGGTCGCTTCAGCCCGGCCTCCCGGGAGCCCGGCGACGATCAGCCTCCCGGTATCCGCAACGAGATCATCACCGGCCCGGTCTCGGACTGGGCCACCGACTTCTCCCACCTCGAGCCGGAGTGGTCCGCCGATCCCTACCCCATCCAGGACGGCCTGCGGCAGCGATGCCCGATCGCGCACACCGAGCGGTTCGGCGGCGCGTGGCTGCCGACCCGTTACGCGGACGTCGCGGCGATCGCCTACGACACCGAGCACTTTTCCTCGCGGTCGATCATTGCGAGCAACTTCCGGCCGCCCCGGGAGCTGGCGCCGATCGGCGGCTCACCGCCCATCTCCTCCGACCCGCCGTTCCACCACGACGCGCGCAAGCTGCTGCTCCCCGCGTTCACCAAGGCCGCGGTCGGGAGCCAGGAACCGGCGACGAGGGCGTTCTGCCACTCACTCATCGACGCGTTCGGGGGGCGGGACGTCGTCGACGCCGCCTACGACTACGCGCAGCACATCCCGATGCGGGTCATCGCCGACATGCTCGGCTTCCCGCCCGAGGACGGACCGCGGTTCCGGGAGTTCGTCGAGAACCTGCTCGAAGGCATCAACCTCCCGCCCGACGAGCGCATCGAGCGCGTGAGCAAGCTGTTCGACTACCTCTTGGCGCAGGTCAACGAGCACCTCGAGCATCCGCGTGAGGACCTGACCACTTACCTGATCAACGCGGAGCTCTACGGTCACCAGCTCGATCCGTCCCACGTCGTCGGCACGATGGCCCTGCTCCTCATCGCCGGCATCGACACGAGCTGGAGCGCGATCGGCGCGTCCTTGTGGCATCTCGCCCGGACCCCGGCGGACCGCGAACGGCTCGTCGCCGAGCCCGCGCTGCTGCCGACGGCGATGGAGGAGTTCCTCCGTGCCTACGCGCCCGTCACCATGGCGCGGCTGGTGAAGGACGACATGCGCTGGCACGGCGTCGACATGAAGGCCGACGACTGGATCCTGCTGTCCTTCCCGGCCGCCAACCGTGACCCGGCCCAGTTCGACCGGGCCGGTGAGGTGGTCATCGACCGGCAAATCAACCGCCACGCGGCGTTCGGCCTGGGTATCCACCGCTGCGTGGGCTCGCACCTGGCCCGCATGGAACTCCGGGTCGCGCTCGAAGTCTGGCTCGAGCGGATCCCGGCGTTCACCCTCGCGGACCCCTCGGCGGTGACCTGGGCCGCCGGCCAGATCCGCGGACCGCGCCACCTCCCGCTCCGCATCCGCTGAGCGCAGGCACGCGAGCCCGGGCCCACGCCACTCCCCAGGCGGGATCCGGCTCCGGTGTTGCGCCGCAGGCGGGGGCGGAACATCCACCCAGCCACGGTCAGCTGAGATGGCTGGCCGGCCCGCGCGCCGGTTGATGCCGAGTTTGGCGTAGATGTGCGCCAGATGCGTCTGCACGGTACGGGTGGAAATGTGCAGTTGCGCGGCGATGGCCAGGTCGGTATGGCCCTCAGTGGCCAGAGCCGCGATCTGCCGTTCCCGCGGGGTCAGGGGTACCGCGCTCAGGGCGCCGGTCAGCCAGGGTGAGACCGCGCCCTCACACTCGGCGCGGTACCCGGCGGAGCGCTGCCCGCTAGCCCGGGCGGCCCGGAGATCACCGTCAGCGGCGTGACCGAAGGCCGCCTCGGCGGCGGTCTCGGCCGCGAACAGCAGCGTGCCCACGTCCTGGAACCGGCGGGCCGCCTCGTCGAGGGCGGCCGGGTCATGGCTGGCCAGCATCGAGTTCAGGTGCCGGATGATGAACTGGTCGAACGGGCCGACCGCCGCCAGGCAGCGGCGGAACCGCCGGACGGCGGTACCGCACTGCCCGCGGGCCAGGGCCACGCGGCCCAGACAGTATTCGGCCCGCGGACCGGCGAACGGATCGTGCGTGACGGCGGCGCCGCGGCGCATGCGCTGGCTGCGTTCCTCGGCCTGCCCGAGATCACCCTGCTCGGCCAGCGCACAGATGGCGATGAGCTCGATCGACGCAGCTCCGTAGGGAAGCGCCTGCCGGGCCGGCGGGGTGGTCGTGACCGCCGCGAGCGCATCAGCGGAGGCCACGGCGTTGCCGGTGTGACCGAGCCAGTACTCGGCACCCACCGCCGCTATGGCGGCGATAGTGCGGATCTCCGCAGGCGGCTGCTCGTCGAGCATGATCGGCAGCCCGATCGCGAGCCCCTCCGGCAGGCGGGCGTCGAACGTGAGCATCGAGGCAGGACCGCACTGGCCGGGTCTCTTAGGGCGGGCGCCCCGGCCCAGAGCGGCAGCGACGGGCGCAGGCCGTGGTCGGTCGCGCCCGCCAGCTCGGGTAGCGGAGCGCCCAGCCCGGCTCCCGCCTGGCGTTGCCGTGCGGTTGGCCAGTGACCGGCGAACGGACCAGGTGCGCAGATCACGGCTCGCCCCGGTGACCGGGACTCGCTTCGTGTGCTCCGTCCATGGTTCCCTGTATCGGTCGTGTGCGCGGTCACTGGTGCTGGCCCCCGCGGGCTGGGACGACCGGCCGGCACGTACCGGCGGGCGAGCGGGAACGGGAGCGGGAGCGGGATGCGGGTCGTGGTGGCAGGAGCCGGGTTCGCCGGGTTGATGGCGGCGTACCGGGTCGCCCAGGCGGGCCATGAGGTGGTGGTGCTGGAGGCTCGCGACCGGGCTGGCGGCCGCGTGTGGTCACAGGAACTCATCCCCGGTGATCCCCGGACGGTCATCGAGCGGGGCGCGGAGTTCGTCCTGGACGGCTACGACGTGATGCGGACGGTCCTGGGTGACCTGGGCCTCAGCCTGGCGGACTCGGGCATGTCGTACTACCAGCGGGATTACCGCGGCGGCCCGGCTGCCGGAGGCCCCGCTGCCCGAGGCCCGGCTGCCCGAGGCCCGGCTGCGGGAGACCCGGCCGCCGGAGGCCGGGTCACGGACCAGGATGTGGCCCGCTGCGCGGCCGCCGTGGCGGCCGCCTCGGCCGGGGCGGCGCCGGGCACGTCGCTGGCCGGGGTGGTGGCGGGCTGGGAAGGCTCGGCGGCGCTGGCCGCGTATCTGTCCCGCGTCGAGGTGACCAACGGCGCCGGCGCCGGCGTGCTCGCCGCCGCGGCGATCACCGACGTCACCGCGGGGTTCGGGCGCCGGCCGTCCTGGCGGGTGGCCGGGGGCAACCAGCGGCTGGCACACGAGCTGGCCGCCCGCCTGGGGCCATCGGTCCGGCTGAACAGCCCGGTGCGGTCCGTCGAGCACGATCACCGGGGTGTGCGGGTGCTCACGGACGATGGGGAGGCCCTGGGCGACGCCATGATCGTCACGGTCCCCATGGCCGTGCTGCGCCGCCTGCCGTTCTCACCGCCGGTCCCTGACGACCAGCGGGACGCCTGGCAGCGCGCGGGCCTGGCCTGGAACGCCAAGCTGCACGTGCCGCTCACCCGCGCGGCTCCGCCCTCAGCGGTGCAGAGCGTGCCGGGGAAGTTCTGGACCTGGACCGCGGCCGACGCGACCGGGCAGGTCCAGCCCGTTCTGCACGCGTTCGCCGGGACCGAGGAGGGCCTGGCCGCCCTGGCCGTCGCGGACGGGCCCGCGACGTGGGCGTCTCGTGCCGCCGCGCTCCGTCCCGAGCTGGCCATGGACAACGGCCGGGCCCTGCTCAGCACCTGGAACGACGATCCCTGGGCCGGCGAGTCGTACTCCGCGCTCACGGTCGGCGTGGCCGACGGGGACGAGGAACTCCTGGCTGCCCCGGCCGGCCGGGTCCACTTCGCCGGCGAGCACACCGCCGGCGCCTGGGCGGGCCTGATGGAAGGAGCCCTGCGGTCGGGTGAGCGCGCCGCCCGCGAACTGCTCGCCGGCCCGCCGCCTGCCAGCTAACCGCCGCGGATCCTGACCACGGCCGCGGTGGCCGCCCGGACGGTCAGGGTGATCCCCGCCCCCGGGCCGGCGGGCAGGGGGCTCCATTCACCGTCCCAGGGGGCGTCGCCGGTGATCGCGGCCCCGCCGAGCGTGGCCGTGTCCCCCGTGGCGTCCCCCGGTTCCCCGCCCGCGAGCGTGATGACTTCCGCGCCCGGCCGCCCCGGCCCGGGCGGGGCGATCGTGACGGCCGCGTCCGCGGCCTCCGCTCCGTGGGACTTGTTGATGATCGTGACGTAGTCCTCGCCGGCACCGCCGGCCCAGTACGCGGTCAGGTTGATGCCGCCGGGGTTCCCGATCTCGACCGGCCTGACCTGCCCGGCCGAGCCCAGGGAGAACGCCGTGATGCCGTATCCCTTGGGGGTGATCGCGAAGCGCCCGCGGGCGGCCGGGTCCGGCACGATCGTGTCGGTGTCGAGCCACTGCTTGTTGTGGAAGTTCACGCCCGCGGCGCCGTGCGCGGCCCACCAGTGCAGGAAGTCCAGGGTCCACAGCGCCGAGGCGAACCCGTTGCTGGCGCCCGGCACGCCGCCGAGGTAGTCGTTCGCCTCGGTGAGCCGGCAGCGCAGCCCGGCGGCGGCCACCGGGGCGAGGTGATTCTCGTAGAACCACGGATAGGGGGTGTACGTGGTCCCCCGGGGCTGAGATCCGACCGCGGTGCCGTCCACCCAGTCGCGGGACAGCATGTTGGTGATGGCCTGCCGGGCACTGGTCTTCCCCGGGCCGCCGCCTACGTAGTAATGCTGGGTGACGTCCGCGATCCGCCCCGAGCCCCGTTCGTCGCCGGCGAACCGCTCCGACCACGACACGCCCCCATCAGGGTCGGGCGTCCAGGTCATCGCGCTGTAGGCCCCGGTGTCCGGGCCGGCCAGCGGCGCCCCGGGCGCCGCCTCCCGGACCGCGTCGGCGAAGCTGTGCCAGGTGGCCAGGAACGACGCGTACGCGCTCCCCGGCACCCCCGAGACCTCCTCGTAGATCGCCGGGTCCCGGGGGCGGCCGGCGTAAGAGTGGAAGTCATGCCAGTCCGGCTCGTTCCCGATGGCGAAGCTGGCCAGGTTCTCCCGGTAGCGGCGCCAGATGTAGCCGGCGGCCTCGGCATTGACCGCTTTCAGGTCCGGGACCGGATCCGTGGCCGGGTTGAGCAGGCGGAGCGTGTACATGACGTTCGCACCGGCCTCGGCGGCGAACGCGAACAGATTGTCTATCCCGCGAAAACCGTCGGGGCCGGTGCCCGCCGGGATGCGCTGGTCCACCGAGCCGCCGCCCACCCGCAGGCTGCGCAGGCCGAGATTGCGGAACAGGGTAACGAGCGAGTCGTTCTCCGGGCTGAACAGGTAGCCCCGGACGCCAGCGTTGCCGGGAACGAGCGGCCCCACCTCGAAACTCAGCCCCGCGAAGTCATCCGGGATCACTGGCCCGGCAGGCCCGGCACCGGTCGTGATCGTCACAGGCGAGGGACCCGCCCCGGCGTGCTGCGGCCCGGCGCCGCGGTCACGGCGCCCGGCATGCAGCAGCCGGGCAGCCCAGTGCGGGGGCGAGGACGGCGTCACCTCAACCCCGCCGCAGGGGGACGGCCGGCCCGCCGCGGCACGCCATATGCAGCATGACCGGGTGATGCCCCGTCAGCGGAGCAGCCTAACCGCCATCACGTTCTCAGCAGGGCGGCGAGCTGCCGGGCGTTGGTCTGCGCGTAGTCGCGGTAGCAGTTGTTGAACAGCACGTGGGTCTGCCGGGCGTCCTCGGCCAGCTCGCCGACCTTAGGGGCCCAGTCCGCCAGCTCATCGTCGGTGTAGCGGTACCCGAACCGCTCGTGGATGTCCCGGCTGTCCCACTTCTCCGAGTGGCCGTGCAGGCGGACCACGGCCAGATCGGGGTCGGTGGCGGCGAGCACCGGGGGGATGGAGTCCCGGTGGCCCTGCGGCATGTCCACGCACACGTACGGCAGGCGGTGCTTGGCCAGGAAGTCCAGGGTCTCCGCCTGGTTATCCGGTGTCATCCAGGTGGGGTTGCGGAACTCCACGCAGACCCGCCGGGGCGCGGCCTTCTCGGCGCAGGCCACGATGTACTCCTTGCGGCTGCGGCCGATGGGGAACCAGAACGGGAACTGCAGCAGGATCGCCCCCAGCTTCCCGGCCTGGTGCAGCGGCTCGAGCGCGGACAGGAACCGTTCCCACGCCTGGTCGGTGACCGCCGGGTCGAGGTCCCTCAGGTAGACCCGATCCTTCCCGGTCTTCTCCGCCGCCGGGCGCAGGTCAGCAGGCAGCGCCGCCACCCGGGTGGGGTGCTGGGTGAACAGGCTGAACGCCTTGACGTTGAAGACGAACCCGTCCGGGGTCCGCGCGGCCCACGCCGCGGCGGTCTGCTCAGCGGGCAGCGCGTAGTAGGTCGCGTCTACCTCGACCAGGCTGAACTGCCGCGCGTAGTACCGCAGCCGCTTCTCCGGCGTGCCGGCCTCCGGCGGGTACCAGCCGGAGTCGATCAGCGTCCGGTCCGTCCACGACGCCGTGCCCACCCGGACCTCGCCCATACCCGCAGCATAAGAACCCGCGAGCCTGACGCGCACTCCCCGGCCACGCGAACCTGCTACGCGAGCGAGGGATACCGGTCCCGGGACGGGCTGCCTGCGCTGCGGGCGGGCCGGCACCGGCCCGGCCGGCACTGGTCATCTGGTCCCCGGCGGCGCGGACAGACCGTTAGTGAGGACAGGGGCCAGCGGTGGCGGCCAGGACAGCCTGGCGTGCGGGTTGTGGCGCTGCCCGCCGGAACCCGCCCACTCGCTGCGGTCCGGCCCGGGCATCAGCGGCGTCCGCCGGGAGGGCCAGGCCCGGCTATAACCCGTGGCCCCCGCGGCGGCAGGTTCCCTAAGGTGAGGGGCCATGACGGACCGGCCCGGCAGCATTGATGAACGTGCGCTGGCCGGCGTCGTCCTGGCACGATGGGGCCTCGCGGCTGCCCGCCTGGCCTACCTGCCGGCCAGCTTCGGGGATCACCACTGGTCACTCACCGACCCGGCGGGCGGTGAGTGGTTCCTGACCGTCACCGGGCTGGACGGTGGCTGGCGCGGCACCGGTCCCGAAGCGGCGTACGCGGACCTGCGAGCCGTGATGGACACGGTTATCGCGCTCGGCCGGGCCGGGCTGGACTTCGCGGTTCTGTCCGCAGCACTCGAGAACATCGGCACCCTCACCCAGTAGACCGTCGAGCACCACAGATAACGCGCTTACCGGAGCCAGTGCAGCCAGGTTCCGTGTCCGTCGGCGAGGGCCAGGGGCGTGTGGCCGTCCCGGCCGAGCACGAACGGAGCGCCCTCGTAGGGCGGGCTGGGCAGCCCGGGCACGACGCCTGGTCCTTCGCTGGACAGCCAGACCGCGGGCAGCGCCCGGACGGTGGCGGCGAACCGCTCGCGGTCCCCCGGCGTGACGTAGGCCAGCACGGCCGAGTGGTACACGACCAGGGTCGCGCCGGCGGGAGCCTGGGCGGCCAGCGCGGGCACGCCGGTGAGCAGGTCACCGCGGTGGACGACGGGCGGGTCGCGGCGGGCCGAGGCGACCGCGCCGGCCAGCCGCTGCTCACGGTCGCCTTCACCCGGCCAGACCAGGCACGACAGCCAGCGGACGTCGTCATCGCTGGTGACGTCGAGGGGGTTGAGGTCGAGCCCCGCCCGCCAGGCGATCTCCGGAACCCGGTCCGGCAGGGGCACCGGCCCGCCCGGCTGGCACCGCAGGGTCGGCGCCCGGGGGTCCCGGCAGGCGATCCGGTGCCCCGCGTAGTCGTAGGAGTAACGGTCGGCCAGCAGGGTGAGCCCCGCGCTGGCGCCCACTTCGATCAGCGCCAGCGGCGGCGGCAGCTGGGCCAGCGCCGGCAGCAGCGTGGCGCACCGGGCGGGCTCGTTGGTCTGCGTCCGCCGGGCCAGCATCACCGCGGCCAGCCCGGCGGGGTCCTCATCGACCAGCGCCCTGAGCCGGTCCAGGCCGGCCGGGTCGCCCCGCAGGTAGCGGGCTGCCGCGAACAGCAGGTTCGGCTGGCGCTTGCCCGGCGGCAGCGAATCCAGGAACCGCAGTATGAGGCCGTCCTCCGCGACCGCTCCGGCGAGCGACTCGTACAGGGGGCTACGGCCCTCGGCGTCGCTGGCGAACGCCCGGTAGTTCTCCGCGGCGCGTAACCCGAGGTCGTGACCGTGCATCCACACGGAGGGGACGGTACCGGCCGCGACCGGGCGGGTGTCCGGCCGGCCCCAGACGCGGTAAACCATCGCGGGCCGCTCGCCGTCTAGTGACGGACGCCGCATTCCGGTCGTTATCCGGAAGTACTGGGCGACGCCCAGCAAGGGGAGGAAGAGAAACCATGGCCGCCACGCTTCAGGAGATCCTGCTCGCGCCGGACACGCAGCCGCAGGTGACCACCGACTGCTACACGCTCCTCGAGCAGGAACTCTCGGACAAGTCCGGGGTGTCCGGGACCGCGGTCAAGCTGGCCTACAAGACGGTGAACGCGTTCATGCCGGGCCACGTCCGCTTCATGGTGAGCGCCCTGCTCCCGGACATGGTGGTGAAACTGGACCCGTTCTGGGCGGAGTTCAGGATCTCCGGCGGATCCGAGTTCGGCGACTATCTCGCGAAGCGCGGCGACGAAGTGGCGGAAGCCCTGCTCACGGTGACCGACGCCCGGGCCGCGGCCTCCGGCCGGCCGACGGTCATCAGGGCCTACCGGAGCGTCCGGGGCAGCGCCGTGAAGCACGTCCAGGCCGCGCTCCCCCGCGTCGGCGACCTGGTGATGAAGTACGCCGGCTGACCACGGAGCCGGTTCAGCGGGCGCCGCGGCTCCAGGCGTCGGTGCTCTTGCTGCACGCGGCGTACCGCGCCGACGCGCTGACGACGGCCTGGTCCGATGACAACCCCGGGCGGCAGACGTCCTTCGTGCCCAGGATGCTGAGCATGAGCACGCCCAGCAGGCTGAGCGCCATGACGCAGATGACGACCGTCCGGCGCGCCGACCGGCGGGCGATGACTTCGGCGGGCGGCACGGCTTCCCGCGGCGCCAGGCGCGCAAACGCGGCGAACATCGCCTTGAGCCGGGGATCGGCCGCCTGGAGAACCTGCTCGATCTGATCAAGAATCTGCTGCTGACGGGCGGGCAAGCTCATCTGGTTCTCCGGGGCAGCGCACAAACGCGAGACTCTGCTGAGCACGTTAGCCGGCAGGCGCCTCGCGGCCGAGCCCCCGGATGGCCAGCGCTGCGCAGGAAAAGCCTGCTGGCGGGACCGCCCGCGCTCGGATGGCCGTTTGTCGCCGGCGGCTGGCATGCTTGCTGGTGTGGCGATGCGCGTATCGAGCCCTGTCCTGGTCGGCCGGTCCGGCCAGCTTTCCGTGCTGGACACGGCGCTCGCGGAGGCGGGCAGCGGCAACCCGTCCGCCTTCCTGGTCGGCGGCGAGGCGGGGGTCGGCAAGTCCCGCCTGGTGGGTGAGTTCGCGGAGCGGTCCCGCGGCAAGGGCGCGCGCGTGCTGGCCGGGGGGTGCCTGGAACTCGGCGCCGACGGCCTGCCGTTCGCCCCGTTCACGTCGATGCTTCGCGAGCTGGTCCGTGATCTCGGCGCTGACGGCGTCGCCGCGCTGCTGCCCGGCGGTGGCACCAGGGAACTGGCCCGGCTGCTCCCGGAGTTCGGGGAGCCGGCCGGGGGCGGTGACGCGGGCGAGGCCCGGGCGCGGCTGTTCGAGCAGGTACTCGTCCTGCTTGAGCACCTGGCCGACACCGGCCCGGTGGTCCTGGTCATCGAGGACGCGCACTGGGCTGACCGCTCGACCCGGGATCTGCTGGCCTTCCTGATCCGCAACCAGCGCGCCCTCGACGCCCTGCTGATCATCGTGATCTACCGGGCGGACGAGCTGCACCGCTCCCACCCGCTGCGGCCGCTGCTCGCCGAGCTCGACCGCATCGACTGGGTCACCCGGATGGAGCTCGGCAGGCTATCGCGCCAGGACACCGGCGAGCTGATGGCCCGGCTTCTCGGCCACGAGCCGGGTGAGGACCTGCTCGACACGGTGTACCGGCGCACCGAGGGCAACCCGCTGTTCGTGGAGGCGCTGCTCGGTGAGGGCGAGCTGGGATCCGGCCTGCCTGAGTCGCTGCGGGACCTGCTGATGGCGGGGGTACGGCGGCTGCCGGAGGAAACCCAGGAGCTGGTCCGGGTCGCGAGCGCGGCCGGCGACCGGGTCGGGTACGCGCTGCTGGCCGCGGTCACCGGGCAGGACAACGCCGGACTGGCCCGGGCGCTGCGCCCCGCGGTCGCCGCCAACGTGCTGCTGACCGACCCCGATGGCTTCGTGTTCCGGCACGCGCTGATCCGCGAGGCCATCCACGACGAGCTGCTGCCCGGCGAGGGCGGCCAGCTGCACAGCCGGTTCGCCGAGGTCATCAGCGCCGATCCGTCGCTGGTACCACCGGGCCGGGCCGCGACAGAGGCCGCTCATCACTGGTACGCGGCCCACGACATGACGTGGGCGCTGATCAGCGCGTGGCGGGCCGCGGCGGAGTCGGGCCGCGCGCTGGCGCACGCCGAGCAGCTCGGGATGCTCTCGCGGGTTCTGGAGCTGTGGGATCAGGTCCCCGACGCGGAGCAGCGGATCGGCGCGGGCAAGGTGGAGGTGCTCGAAGCGGCGACGCAGGTCGCTGATCTCGCCGGGGAGCTCGACCGCGGGATCACGTTCGCCAAGGCCGCCCTGCGGCAGATCGATGTCGGGGCCGAACCGGTCCGGGCCGCGCTCCTGCTGGAGGCGCGCGGCCACCTGAAGTACCTGCTCGGCCGCGAAGACTACTCCGACGACCTGCGCGAGGCCACCCGGCTGGTCCCCGCCGACCCGCCGACCCCGGCGCGGGCCCGGGTCCTCGAGGCGCTGGCCCACGACATCCACCACCGGCCGGGTGGCTGGGACAACACCGAGTTCCGGGCGCACGCCGAAGAAGCCGTGGCCGTGGCGCGGCAGGCGGGTGATCCCGCCACCGAAGCGGCCGCACTGGTCACCCTGGCCTGCTCTGAGCCGCTCACCGGGGACATGAAGCGGAGCCGGGCGCTGCTGGCCGAGGCCCGCGCCGTGGCCGTCCGGGCCAACGCCTACCGGCCTCTGCTCAGGGTGGCGATTACCGAGTCGGACATGCTGGAAGGGGTGGGCCAGCATGAGCTGGCCGCCGCGGTGGCCCGGGACGGGATCACGGCCGCCCGGGAATACGGGCTCGCCCGGACCTCGGGCGCGGTGCTGGCCATCAACCTGGCCGAGCCGCTGGTTTCGCTGGGCCGCTGGGACGAGGCGGGTGAGGTCATCGAGCGCGCGCACCAGCTCCTGCCGCCGCGGCTGAGCAGATCCTCGCTGTGGCGGCTCTCGGGGGACATGGCCCTGGCCCGCGGCGATCTGACCGCGGCCAGCGAATTCGCGGACTTGACCAGGGCCGCACTCGACCGGACCCGGTACAAGGACCAGAATCAGCTGCCCCTGGCCCGCCTGGAGACCGAGCTGCGGCTGGCGCAGGAACGGCCCGCCGAGGCCCTGGCGGTGGCCGAGGATGCGCTCGACCGCTTTGATCTGCTGCCCAGTCCCCGCTACGCATGGCCGCTGCTGGCCGCGGCGGCCCGGGCGTGCGACCCCGCGGCCAGCGCCGGCGACCTGGCGCTGCTCGCCCGGGCCGCGGCGCTGCGCGACCGCCTGCGCACCGCGGCCGCCAAGCTGGCCGCGGAAGGGCTAGCGCAGCGGGCTTACCAGCTGACGTTCGCGGCCGAGATCATGAGCGCGGACCGCCCGCCCGCCGGTGCCGTCCCCGGCCACGCCACCGCCGACGACGCAGGCCCCCCTGCTGGGCACGCCGCGCACCCCGGCGACCTCCGCGCCGCCTGGGACGATGCGGCCCAGGCCTGGGAGGCCGTGGGCCAGCCCTACCCCCTGGCCGCGGCCCTGCTCCGGGCGGCCGGGGCGGCGCTGAACACGGGCGACCGCGACGCGGGCGGGACCCGGCTGCGGCGCGCCGGCGCGCTGGCCCAGGAGCTCGGCGCCCGGCCGCTGAGCGGGGACATCGCCCTGGTCGCCCGGCGGGCCCGGATCTCCCTCAGCCCCCTGGACGGGCCCGGAGACCAGCCGGGCACGGCCGGGGGAACCGGCCACTCCCCGGTTCCCGGGCCCCCGCTGGGACTCACCGCCCGCGAGTACGAGGTGCTCCGCCTCGTCGCGGCCGGGCACAGCAACCGGGAGATCGCCGGCGAGCTGTTCATCTCCGTGAAAACCGCCAGCGTGCACGTGTCCAACATTCTCGGCAAGCTCGGCGTAACCAGCCGCGGCGAGGCCGCCGCCACCGCCCACCGTCTTCGGCTCTTCACCGGCTGAGCGCATTCTCGCCGGCCGGTGACCGGTGCAGCAGCGGTGATGCGCTACCGCCTGATATTGGCGCAGAGCAGCGGGCGGAAAAAGATGGTGGGCTGGCCGTTGCGGAGGATATCGCCGCTGTTTCCCTGATGAATGTTCAGATACCAGCCATGCGCGGGTACCGGCGTGCTCACGTTGGTGAATACCCGGACCGCGTGCACGATCCTGCCGCGGCGGTTGGCGACCAGGTCCCTCAGCATGTAGATGACCGGTCCCTGGCTCATGCAGCTCCCCACGTGAATGTGGGCCGCGTGCGGGCCGGGCGTGACCCCGCGGGCGTGGACGGTGACCGTGAGCGTGTGGCGGCTGGGGTTGTACGCGAGGGTGGCCCCGCCCTGCGGCGGGCCATAACTGACACCCTTCCGGCTGACTTCGACCGCGATGAGCCGGTGGGCGTGGCGGCCGGTGTGGCGCAGCCGCCTCGTCTCAGCGATGGGCCGCCGCGCGACCCGGCTCCGGCCCGCCCCCATGCGGATCAGCAGGCGGCTCCCGGGGCGCCACCGGCCCATGAAGTTGCTGCTCAGGGTGCTGGCGGCCTGGCCGACGCTGTTCGCGGTGAGTGGGCCGAACCGGATGACCCCGGACCGGCCGGGAACCCAGAGGTTCACACTGTGCGCGGAGCCAGGCGTGAGCCCGAACATGACCGCCCGGACCGTGAGGTGGTGATGGCGGTCCCGGCCGAAGGCGACCCGGCCCACCGGCATGGCCCGCAGGCCCAGCGCCGTGGCACCGTACGCGCGGGCCGCCGCCGGGGCGGCCTTGACGGCCGTGCTCGCCCCGGCGGGCGCGGCGAGGGTCAGGGCGGCGGCCGCCAGCGCGGCCGATGCGGCGCCGGCGCCGAGGCGGATCCGGGCCTGCCGCGAGATCCCGCCCGTGGTGAATCGCCGGGATCCACCGGCCCTGGCGCCGCGATGGGCACTAACCGGGAAGCTCACTTGCCGGGTCCTTTCTCTTTCGCCGATCTCCAACGGTGGAGTAGCTGACCTGATGTTATCCCCGGCCTTATCGATGAGGCAGATGCCTGCGAATACTTACATCATTTTCCGGAACTCCGGCAGGACACAATCCCGCCTATTTCTAATATCGGATGCGGCGGCAAGATAGCGCAAATTAGCGGGTTAAGGCGACATCACCCTGCCGTGATATCACCCGGCCGCGAGATCGCGCTATCGCGGCATCGCACTGCGATGACGGCGAACTGCCGCCCCGGCGCACGAGCGGCACCGGCAGCCTTACGGTGAGCGCCCGGGGGGCGGCCGCCCGACGGGGCGGCCGGCGGTGGCGGCTGGCCGTTCATCCCTGATCGGGCGGGGCCGGGGTGAGCAGCCCCGGTTGAACGCCTCGGCGACCGCGGCGGCCCGGTCACCGACCCCCAGCTTGGCGTAGATGTGCAGCAGATGGGTCTTGACCGTGGCCTATACCCCGCCGGGCCAGCTCGGTGATCGCGGTCACGCCGTCCATGCCCGGCATCCGCAGATCCATCAGGATCACGTCGGGCCCAGGGCCTGGGCGAGCCGGACCGCCTCCGCGCCGTCGGCCGCCTCACCGAGCACCTCGAAGCCGGGATCGGCCGCGAACATGCCGGTCAGCCCGTCCCGCCCGTCTGGGGAGGTGCCTTCAGGCTCGCAGTCCAGGCTCCGGGCGCACATCGGCCGGGCAGCCCCACCTCACCGGCAGCCGGCTGAGCCTGCCGGGCGCCGGGAGGCGGAGCCGTGTCCACCAATCGGCTGACCGCCCCCGGTCTCACGTCCCCCGGGACGGCGCGAGGCCGCAGGGCAACGCCGTCCAATGGCGGGCGTCCCAGTGATCGCCCGGTTCGCCGGGCTTGCGCAATCATCGGGGGCCAGACGTTCATCACTTATCCCGGCAGGGCCCAGATTGCCCCTCTGGCCAGTGGGTATTGTCCGCAAGGTGCCGCTGCAGGCGTGGATAGGGTTGGTACTGGCGTTCGCCTCGGCGCTCGTGACCAACACGGCCTACTCGTTCGAGCACGACGCGGCGGCGGCGCTGCCGCCACTCTCGCCGCGCCGCCCGTTCCGGTCGATCGAATTCCTCATCGACGACCGCCGCTGGCTCAAGGCGTTCGGAACCGAGACCGCGGGCTGGCTCATGTATGTGGCGGCGCTCCGGCTCGCGCCGCTCGCGCTCGTGCAGTCGGTCACCGCCTCAGGTGTCGCGGTCCTGGCCTTCGTGACGGCGCGCGGGCATCCGTCCCGGCTGGCGCGGCGCGAGCAGTTCGCCGTCATCCTGGCCCTCATCGGGCTGGCCTTGCTGGGCCTGTCGATCAGCGGTGCACCGCCCACCCAGAAGCACCCTCCGGTCATCGGCATCATTGTCTGGCTCGCCGCCTGCGGGGCCGGCGCGGCGCTGCTCATCGCCATCCCCACCCGGGTCGCGCGGGCCGCCTCCCTGGGCCTCGCGACCGGCTTGCTGTTCTCGATCGGCGACATCTCCGCGAAGCTGATCGGGTACGGCGGCGCGTGGCTGATAGCCCTGGTCACGCTCATTATCGGGTACGGCATCGGGACCAGCGTCCTGCAGTCGGCGTACCAGAAGGGCGACGCGCTGACCGCGGCGGGCACGGCCACGATGGTGACGAACGCGGTGCCGATCGTGGCCGGTTTTGTCCTGTTCGGTGAGACCCTGCCGCACGGCATCCGGGCCGCGGCCCAGATCGCGGCGTTCACGTGCCTCATCGCCAGCGCGGTCTTCCTGGGGCGCAAGGACGCGCCGAGCGCGCCCGCGGACACTCCGGACACGGCCGGCCCGGACGCGGACACGGCCGGCCCGGACGCGGCCGCCCCCGGCACGGAGACCGCCGGTGAGACCCCTCCGGGCTAGGATGCGGCTCCCCCGGCCCGGGCTTACCGCCGCGCGGCGAGGAGCGGGATAGCCGCGATCTTCTCGTCGGTGAGGTCCTCCCAGCGGATGCCGGCGGAGGGCCGCTGCCCGCGGGCCGGACGGCAGTCGATGACGCGCTCCGGGGTGACGATGAAGTCGACCGGAACGTCGTGATCCGTCACCGGGATGACCCCGGCCGGGCGGACCTGCATCTCGTGCACGGTCGTGACGGTCACGGTATGCGGGCCGATCAGCCCGGCCGCGGCGGCCAGAGCGAACTCCAGGTCAGCGAAGCCGCCGCCCTTGCCCAGCCGGGCGCCGTCCTCCCCGGCGGCCACGCTGCCCATCACCACCAGGTCCACCGGGGACAGGTCGTCCAGCCTGACCTGGCGGGCGGACCGGGTCGCACCGCTGATCGAGGAGGCTTTCCGCGGCGGCTCGCTCAGGTGGGCGGGGTCCAGGGCGAAGAACGGCTCCGGGCTGGCCAGCCGCGGCACGGCCATATAGACGGTCTTGCCATCCTCCAGCGCGCGCTGGCGAACCGGCCACTGCGCGGCGTCCGGGTTGGCCTTCAGGGTGCGGGCTTCCTGCCAGGCGCTCAGGCCGCGCAGCCGCTCCGCGGCCGCCTCGGCGCCGGAGAAGTTCGGGATGCGGCCGGCCGCGCCGGGAAACCGGGCCACCCGGGCCGCGCTCAGCTCGGCCCAGGCCTCCTGACGCAGCGCGGCCTTGGCCGCCAGCACCTCGGCCGCTCCCCCGGCATCACGGTCATGACGCGGCGCGCGACGGGGCATCTCCCTATCCTGCACCTTCCGGGTCAGCGCGGAGACTGGGAATCCGCGTAGGCCGTGGGCGTCTGGCCGATCGCCGCGCGGAAGTCCCGGGTCAGGTGGGCCTGGTCCGCGTAGCCGAGATCGGCGGCTATCTCCGCCCACGACACGGGCTTCCCCTCGCGGACCGATTCGGCCGCCTCCAGTAGCCGGTAGCGGCGGAGCACCCAGGTCGGCGACACGCCCGCGTACTGCAGGAACATCCGCTGCAGGGTCCGCGCGCCGATGCCCGACCGCGCGCAGAGGTCACCCAGCCGACGCACCGCACGGTCCTCCTCCGCGAGCCGGGCCACCCCGGCGACCTCGGCGGCGGGAAGCGTGCGCTCCGGGTCCACGGCCTGCTCCAGCGCGGCCGCCAGCAGGGCTACCCGGGCGGCCTCGCCGGGCTCGGCGGTCACCTGCCGCACCAGCGCTGCCTCGTCCGTGCCGAGGGCCTGCCCCAGAGGCACGATCCGGTCGGTGAAGTCCGCCGCCGATCCGGTGATGAACGCCCCCAGCCCCCCCGGCCTGGTCATCGCCGCGACGGTCCAGCCCCGGCCGACCAGCACCCGCGCGGACAGGCCCCGGGCCACGCCGTACAGGCGCGCTTCGACCGGGCCCGGCTGGAGCTGGCCCGGCTCGCCGTTGGCGTGGCCGACGCTGACGTTGGCTCCCGGGTGGGTGAGCAACTGCTGCTCATGGGCCACCCCGGGGGGCAGGTCCCAGCGGACCGCCCAGAAGCGGTCGATGAGCCCGTCCAGCGCCGCCCCGGCCGGGTACCGGGTCAGCTGGACCCGCTGGCGCATCAGCCACGGATCGAGGATGCCGCGGGTGTCCCGCTCGACTGGATCCGGCCCCGAACTGCTCATCTTGGTGACTTTAACGGCTGGTGCTGACGCGAATCTTCAAGCGTGGCACCTGGCCGCGTCCGTAGGGTCGGGGGTATGACCGAAGCCACGGAGAAGACCACTGACCTGCTCGTCGCCGTGCTAGCCGACCTCGCGCCCATGGTCGGCCGCATCACCGGGGAGCAGCTGCACAACCCCACGCCCTGCACCGAGCTGGACGTGGAACAGCTCCGCACGCACGTGCTGGGCTGGCTGACGACGTTCGCGGCGGGTTTCGCCGATCCCGGTGGCCAGGCCCCGCTGGACCGCCTTGAGGGTTACGCGGTGCCTGCGGACCCGGCGGCGGAGGTGCGCTCCGCGTCCGACACCATGGCCGCCGCCCTGCGCGGCGGCGCGGCGGGCCGGCCCATGCGGCTCGGGGACAGCGCCATGCCCGGTGACATGGCCCTGAGCATGATCCTCTGGGAGTACCAGATGCATGGCTGGGACCTGGCCCGTGCCACCGGCCAGCCCTGGTCGCCGCCGGCCGCGGCGGCGGAGGAATCACTGCAGTTCGCGCCCGGCATGCTGACCGACGACTACCAAGGGGCCGGCAAGGCGTTCGCCCCGCGGGTGCCGGTGGCCGCCACGGCACCTCCCCTGGACCGCCTGCTGGGACTGTCCGGCCGCGACCCGGCCTGGCCCGCGAGCTCCGGCGGGGACTCGCGCTCACCGGAGGATGCGCGATGAATCTCATCGCCCGGTTCCAGGTCGATGGCTTCGAACCACGGCAGATCAGCGGCCTGGACGCGGACTGGGTCGGGGTGATGACCTTCGCCAAGACGTTCACGTCCGGGATCATCGGGACGGCCATCACCGTGTTCATGTCAGCGGGCACCGAGGAAGGTTCCCGGTCCTATGTGGCCACCGAGCGGATCACGGGCCGTACCGAGGACGGCGGCGAGGGCTCGGTGACCGTCCAGCACGGCGGCCTCGAGTCGGACCCGGACACCTGGTTCGGCCACATCGTGCCCAAGACCGGAGCTGGTGATTTCGCCGGCTGGTCCGGGTCGGCGCGGATCATCCACGACGACCAGGGACCCTATTTCGAGATCACGCTGGCCTGACGTCCCGCCGGGGGCGGGGGCCCTGGCGGGCGTGCGGGGAGCCGGTTACGGCTGCGGCTTGAGCTTGCGCCAGCCGCCGGCGCGGTTGTTGGCGATGATCTGCCGGAACATGGTGGTGAGGGCGTCCGCGTTGACGGGTTCGCCCGCGCGGAAGGCCACGGTCCGGGCCGTCTTGTTGTCGTGGCCGCCGGTGATGATTCCCGCCGGGTCGGGGACGATCGCGCCGTCGTAGAGGAAGACGTTGACGTGATCCTTGGCCGCCAGCAGCGCGCAGATGTTGCCCTGCAGGACGAAGTAGGGCTGGCGGGCGCGCTTGATGGTCTCGCTCACCTCCGGGTCGGCCGCATGGACCAGCTCGCGGACCTCCCGGCAGATGACCTGCTGCCAGCCGGGCAGCGACTCGATGTAGGCGTCAACGCGCGGGTCGAAGGTGCCGGTCATGACGAATCCCTCCCTGGCCCGTGAGCGGAGCGAGCCCTGCTGACGAGACTAAATGGCCGGCCGCTGCCCTGTCCTGCCGTCACGGTGGGCTGGACCGCGGGGGCGATTCCTCCCAGACTGGGGATGACAACCGTGCGCCGGCGGCTGCGCAGCCACCGGCGGCCCAGGCGCACGGCGGCGCGATATCGAGTTCGACGCTGAAGGCGTCACGGTGCGTGGCTGGCTCTACCCGGCTGAGGGCGCGGGCAGCCCCGGGCCCACCGTCGTCATGACGCACGGTTTCTCCGCGGTCAAGGAGATGTACCTGGATAGCTTCGCCGAGGTGTTCGCCGCCGCCGGGCTGAACGTGCTGGTGTTCGATAACCGCTGCTTCGGGGCCAGCGACGGCGAGCCCCGCCAGGAGATCGATCCGTGGGCACAGGTCAGGGACAACCGGCACGCCATCACGTACGCGAGCACGCTGCCGGAGGTCGATCCCGGCCGGATCGGAGTATGGGGCAGCAGCTACTCCGGAGGGCGGTCGTGTGCCATGTGCCGCTGATCAGCGGCCACGACAACCTGCGTGCCCTGGTCCGGGCGGACTTCATCGCCGGATTCCGCCAGCAGTTCGACGCCGACCGGCTGGCCCGTTTCCGCGGCGGGCCGCCGGTCATGGTCCCGGTGGTGGACAAGGACCCGCTGGCACCGTCGGCGCTGCCGACCGCGGACTCGTGGGAATGGTTCACTGAGACCCGCCATCGCGGCCTTCGACACGGCGCACCAGCCCAAGGAGCTGGTCATCCTGCCGGGCGGTCACTTGGACGCCTACGTCAAGGGTTTCGACGCAGCCAGCGGGCGGGCGCGTGACTGGTTCACCCGGCACCTGGCCTAACGGCGGGCCACTCGCCCCGGTGGACAGGGATCTGGGAGGCTGGGCCGACCAGGTCCGCAGACACCTAGGAGGACGTGCTCGTGCGAGCGGTGGTGCAGCGGGTCACCCAGGCCAGCGTGACAGCGGACGGGCAGGCCGTCGGCGAGATCTCCGAGCCGGGCTTGCTCGTCCTGGTGGGCGTCACCCATGACGACACGGCGGAGAAGGCGGCGAAGCTGGCGGCCAAGCTCTGGGGACTGAGGATCCTGGAGGGAGAGAAGTCGTGCTCGGATGGGTCAGCCCCGCTGCTGGTCATCAGCCAGTTCACGCTCTATGCGGATACGCGTAAGGGCCGCCGCCCGACCTGGCAGGCGGCGGCTCCCGGGCCGGTCGCCGAGCCGCTGGTGGACGCCCTCATCTCGTCCCTGCGTGGTCTGGGCGCCAGCGTCCAGACGGGGGTCTTCGGGGCCGACATGAAGGTCAGCCTGGTCAACGACGGGCCGGTCACCATCATCCTGGAACTGTGATCCGCCAGAACCCGGCGTGCCGCTAGGCCGGGCCGTGCGGTTTGATGGCCCGGGTGGCGATGTAGCCGGGCATGTACCGCCGGGTGGCGTCCGCGTGATGGGGTGCCTCGGCCAGGTGGGTCAGCGAGAATCCGGCCGCCATCTGCCCGCCGAGCTGGCTGGTCAGCGAGTGGCTGTACTCGACCGGGCCGTCTGCGTAGTACTGCTGCCGCTCGGCATCGGGGAGGTCGAGCGTGCTGAACGGGAGCGGATGGCGCACCACGAACTCATCGCGCTCCAGGGCGCCGACGTCGAAGATGAAGATGTCCGGGTTCATGAACCCGGACATCAGGACACCGCCCGGGCGCAGCACCCGGAACGCTTCGCGCCAGACGGGCTCGAGCTCGGGGCAGAACAGGTTCGACACGGGGTTGAACACCACATCGAAGCTGGCGTCAGGGAAGGCGCTGAGGTCCCGCATGTCGCCCAGCACCGTCTGGAGGACCAGTCCGTCCCGCGCGGCGACCTCCTGGTCGCGGGCCAGCTGCCGCGGTGAGTTGTCGAACACGGTCACCCGCGCGCCCGCGGCGGCGAGCACCGGGCCCTGCTGGCCGCCGCCGGAGGCCAGGCACAGAATCGCCACCCCGGCCAGGTCGGCCGGGAACCAGTCACGTGATGTGGGCTCATACCCGATGAGCACCACCGACCAGTCGCCTTCCCGGGCCCGCGCGATCACCCCGGGGCCGACCGGCCGGGTCCACTCGTTACCCGATTCGACCTCACGGTCCCAGGCGTCACGATTGTGCGCCACGGGATCAAAATCGTCAGCCATCCGAGCAGCCTAGGGGCAGGTCCCGTCCCCCGGGAGCCCGCTGGCCAGTGTCCGGCCGGATACCGCATGCTAAACATGGTCACCGGCCTACGGAGGAGGGCGCATGCCGCACATCACCGTGAACTCCGAGGAGCCGGGCATCCGGGGGCTGCTCCGGTTCCGGCCGGAGACTGGCCGCCCGCTGAGCGAGCTGGCGGAGGTGCTGCTGCGCGGGCCAGGCACCCTGACCCGCGGTGAACGGGAACTGATCGCGGCCTACGTGTCCGGGTTAAACGACTGCCGGTACTGCGCGTCCTCGCACTCCGCCTGCGCCGCAGCCCAGCTGCCAGAGGGCATGGAGCTCGTGGATCAGGTCCGCGCTGACGCCAGCCGGGCGCCGGTATCCGGCAAGATGACGGCACTGCTCGCGATCGCTGCCGCGGTCCAGCGGGGCGGGCTCCAGGTCACCGAGGAGCACATCGACCGCGCCCGCGCGGCGGACGCCACCGACCTGGAGATCCACGACACGGTCCTGATCGCGGCCGCCTTCTGCATGTTCAACCGCTACGTGGACGGGCTGGCCACGATCGCCCCGCAGGATCCTGCCCTGTACGCGGCTGGTGCCCAGCACCTCATCAAGGAGGGCTACCTGCCCCCGCCGGGCGCCTAAGCTCCTGAAGTGTGGACAGGCATGAGCTCGTGCTGCTGCACGGCCAGCCGGGGTCGGCCTCCGACTGGCAGCAGGTCGCCGACCGGCTGCCGGGCACGCTCGGCGTCGTGGCCCTGGACCGGCCGGGGTACGGGACGAGCCAGCAGCCCGCCGGGGGCTTTGGCTACGGGGCCCGCGCCGTCCTGGCCGAGCTGGATGCCCGCGGCATCGGGCGGGCGGTCCTGGTGGGCCATTCCTATGGGGGCGGCGTCGCGCTCTCGGTAGCCCAGCAGGAGCCGGATCGCATCGAGGCACTGGTCCTGCTGGCCAGCGTCGGACCGGACTGCCTGACCGGCTGGGACCGGCTGCTGGCCGCCCCCGTGACCGGGGAGGTATGCGCGGTCGCCGCGTGGTGGCTGACTCCCTGGCTGGCCCGGGCCCGCCTGGCGGCCATCACCCGGCGGCAGGGGCGGCCCATCACCGCCGCCGAGCACGTCAACTGGCACATCTGGGGGCACGCCCACCATGACCACGGGCCACTGTGGCGCAGCTTCCTCACCGAGCAGCGGGCACTGGTTCACGAACTGGGCGGCCTCACCGCGTCCCTGGCGGGCGTCACGCAGCCGGTGCTGCTGATCGCCGACCCGGATGACACGCTCGTCCCCGTCACCACGACCCATCAGCTAGCCGCCGTCCTGCCCGACGCCCGGGTGCAGTTGCTGAGCGGGATCGGCCACCACCTGCCACGCCGCGGGGCACCCCAGATCGCGGCGGCGGTCACCGGCTTCGTGGCCGCCCTCGACAGCCGGCCCGCACCAGCCTGACTCCGCGCCCCGGCGGAGCGCCGTCACTTCCTCAGCGCGGCCGGGGTTTGATCGCATGGATCATGGGGGAGGCCGAGGGCGTGTCCATGGTCAGCGAGACCCCCGCCGCCCGGCTCGCGGTGCTCATCGACGCGGACAACGCTCAGCCGACCATGATCGAGGAATTGCTGGCTGAGGTGGCCAAATACGGCACCGCGCACGTCAAGCGCGCGTTCGGCGACTGGACCGGCACGAACCTGAAGGGCTGGAAAGACCAGCTGCTTGCCCAGTCGATCCAGCCGATCCAGCAGTTCGCCTACACCAGGGGCAAGAACGCCACCGACGCGGCGATGGTCATCGACGCCATGGATCTGCTGTACTCGGGGCGGTTCGACGGGTTCTGCATCGTCTCCAGCGACAGCGACTTCACCCGCCTGGCAGCCCGTATCCGGGAATCCGGCCTGACCGTGTACGGGTTCGGCGAGCGCAAAACGCCGAAGCCGTTCGTGGCGGCGTGCGACAAGTTCATCTACATCGAGAACCTGACGTACGCCCCGGCCGAGGCCGCGCCTGCCGACGACGCGGGGAAACCGGTTCCGCGTCCCTCTGCGTCCCAGCTGAAGGCGGACGGGGCGCTGGTCAACCAGCTGCGGAACGCGGTGGAGGCCGCGTCCGACGATGATGGCTGGGCCGCGCTGGCCTCCGTGGGCCACATCATCACCAACCAGAGCCCGGACTTCGACTCCCGGACCTACGGCTACGCCAAGCTCAGTGACCTGATGGCCGCCACCACGCTGTTCGAACTGGACCGCCGCAGCCCGGGCGACGGCAAGCCGGAGATCATCTACGCCCGGACCAAGCGCCGCCGCCGCTCCCCCGCGCGGCCGCCCCGGGCCAGCACCGGGGGATCGCCGGCGCACACCTGACCCTGACCGGGCCGCACCCGCTTGACTTGAAGCGAGGTTGAGGTTCTAGCGTCGTCCGGAAGGGAGTCTGCGGCGGCGGGAGGAACCAAGGATGGCCAAGCTCAGGCTGGGTCCGGCCGGCATCGCGCTGAACGTCTCAGCCGATGACACGTACCTCAAGGAAGCAGCGGAGCTGGAGGAGCTCGGGTACTCGACCATCTGGCTGCCCGGCGGCCAGATCGACCGCCTGGACCGGATCGCGGCGATCGTCCGGGCCACCACCTCGGTCCCGGTCGCATCCGCCATCATCCCCGTGGATGTCTACGGGCCCGCCGCGGTCCGGCAGCTCTACGCCGGGCTGCAGGCCGAGGCGCCTGACCGCTTCCTGGTCGGCGTGGGCGGCCCGCAGAAATCCCGCCCGCTGGGGCCGCTGAACGACTACCTGGACCAGCTCGACCGCGGTGGGACACCGGTACCCGCCGCCCGGCGGATCCTGGCCGCGCTCGGCCCCCGCAAGCTCCAGCTCGCCCGGGACCGCGCGGCCGGGGCCGTGCCGCTCCTGGTCACGCCCGCCTACACCGAGCAGGCGCGGCGCATCCTGGGCAGCGACGCCACGCTTGTCATCAGCCAGATGCTGGTGCTCGACACCAATGCCGCCCGGGCCCGGGAGGCCGCCCGCGTCCCGCTGAGCTTCCTCTCCGGCATCGGCGGCTACCGGGCCAACTTCGCCCGGATGGGGTTCTCCGAGAGCGATATCGCCAGCCTCAGCAACCGGCTCGTCGATGACCTGGTCGTCTGGGGCAGCGCCAGCAGCATCATGGCGCGGGTCAGGGAACACCTTGACGCCGGGGCGGACCAGGTCGCGCTCACCGTCCTGAGCCAGGACGGCCAACCCCGCGTCATCGAGGCGGCCCGGGAACTGGCCGGCTGGTTCCCGGCTGACCACGCGTGAGCCCGGGGCTGGCCGGGAACGATGCCGGTGATGGATCCCGACGATGCGGCCGTGCGGGCCCGGCAGCGTGACCTGGTCCGCCGCGGCTACGACATCATGTCCCGGGCGTACCGGGGCGACGATGGCCCGGCGGCCGCCCCGCCGGCCGGGGACACCGCCCGCTACTCCGGCTGGGTCGCGGAACTGGCGGGCCTGCTCCGCCCCGGAGGCCGGGTCGTGGACCTCGGGTGCGGCGCGGGCATACCGGCGACCCGGGACCTGGCCGGGTATGGATTGCGGGTGATCGGGGTCGACTTCTCCGCCGTCCAGCTGCGCCGGGCCCAGCGGCTGGTCCCCGCGGCCAGGCTGGTCCAGGCCGACATGACCGCCTTGCATCTGAGGCCCGCGAGCGCCGACGCCGTGGTGTCCTTCTACGCCCTGATCCACGTGCCCCTCGCCGACCAGCAGGCGCTGTTCCCGCGGATCCGGGACTGGCTCCGCCCCGGCGGCTACTTCCTGGCCATCGTCGGGGCCGGCCTGGCACACGGGAACCGGGCTATTCCACGGCGCCGATATGTTCTGGGATCACGCCGACACGGATACCTACCTCCGGTGGTTCAAGGCGGCACGGCTCATGCCCCTCTGGCACCGCTACATCCCTGAAGGAGCCAACGGCCACACGCTCGTCCTGGCCCGGGCCTCGTAATCCGCGGCCCGCCGATGGCCAGGCGCTGGCCCGCCGGCGGCCGGGCTCACTGGGTGCTGGCGACCAGGACCTTGTGCAGGAGCGCGATCGTCTCCCCGTCCCCGGTGACCGCGGTCTCTTCCCCGCCCCGGTTCCACAGCCACAGCAGCACCTGCGCCGACGGGCCTTCGACCGTCGCGGCCGGAGTGCCCGTGGCGGACTCGTCCACCCGGACATCCCTGCTGGTCAGGCGCAGCCGCCACGACCGTTCCGGGGTTACCACGCTGACCAGGCGGTCACCGGCGGGCTTGAGCATTTCGGCGAACTCCTCCGGCCAGCCGGTCGTGCCGTACTGCACGAAGGTGACCAGCAGCTCATCGATGCCGTCGGCGGCCAGGTCGCCGGGTATCCCGGCGATCTCTGCGCCGGCCGCCCGTTCGGCGTCGACCCGGTGGATGACGGTCTCCTGGGCCATCCGGCGGATCCAGAAAGCCACGCTCTGGTCGGGGTCATACCAGGTGAACGCGTGGTCCTGGGGACGGCGGGCCGCGAACTCAGCGGTCAGGGCGGCGTAGCCGCGATCGAGCAGCGGCAGCGGGGGTTCCTTGTCCAGGCCCGGCGGGGGCCAGGGGCCCGGGTCACGGTCCTGCCGCATGCACTCGACCTTGTGCAGGTAGACCTCACCCACGTGCCGGAGCAGATCGGTCATCGTCCACCCGGGGCAGGTGGGAACCCCCGCGCCGGGATCAGCACCGTCGGCCACGTCGCGGAGCCGCCGGAAATCCGCCTCGAGGCAATCGCGCAGTCGCTGGTTCTCCATCCCCTAAGCCTGGCACACCCCCCCGACAGAATCGATGAGACGCAGAACCGCACCGGCCGCACCGGAGGCAACCGCACCGGACAGTACCGTGGGCACGGTGACTGGCATGGATGAGATCGTCGAGCGCATCCTGACCACCTACGACACGATTACCGTCGTAGGTGCCAGCGCTGCGCCCGCCAAGGCGGCCCACTACGTCCCCGCCCACATGCAGCGGCACGGATGGCGCATCATCCCGGTCAACCCCCACGCGGATGCGATCCTGGGCGAACCCGTCTACCGGACGCTCCGGGATGTCCCCGCGCAGGTCGGCCTGGTCAACGTGTTCAGGCCGTCGGCGCAGACGCCAGACATCGCCCGGCAGGCGGTAGCCGCGGGCGCCACGGCCTTGTGGCTGCAGCTCGGCATCGCCTCGCCGGAGACACGGGCCATCGCCGAGGATGCCGGGCTGATCTACGTGGAAGACCGGTGCCTGATCATCGAGCAACGCCGCCTGCAGCTGCACGCACCAGGCCCCAGGTAGCCGGTAGCAGCAGGTAGCCGGTTCAGGGGCGTCGCCGCCAGCGGCGCTTGAGGAACCTGATGATTCTGCGGATCAGAAAGTACATCGGTGCCACACCTTTCCTGTCCTGACCTGACCGTGGCGCCTGGCCGTGGAGAGGCGGCCGCGCTGGATAATGAGATCATGCCTGTCCGACTGCACCACATCGTCATTGACGCGCACGACCTGCCCGGACTGGCCCGGTTCTGGGCCCAGGCGCTGGGCTGGAAGGTGCTCTCCGAACGCGAGCGCGAGATCGTCATCGGGACCGACGACAGCGCTCCCGTGGGCATCTGCTTCATGCCGGTCACCAACCCGAAGACCGTCAAGAACCGCCTGCACCTCGACCTCACCACCGGCGCGGAGGATCGCGTTCAGGAGATCGAGCGGCTGCTCGCGCTCGGCGCGCGCCGCGTTGACATCGGGCAGACCGGCAGCGAGTCCTGGACCGTCCTGGCCGACCCCGAGGGAAACGAGTTCTGCGTTGTACGCCCGAAGGAAACACTCACCCGCTGAGGCTCAGCCCGGCTGCACCGGCGCCGCCGGTTAGGTAGCGTCCAGCACACCGGCTTCGAGGCCGCTGCCGCGACCCTGCGCTGGATGCTGATTCACATGGTGGAGGAGACCGCCCGGCACGCCGTCGCCGCCCCAGGAGCGGGAAGGATAAGCGGATGAATGCCCAGCGGGGTCCGCGTCCCACGGAAAGCTGCCTGCTGATTCCCGTGCCCGAGGCCGAGCGGACCGTGGGCGGACTCCGCGGCCGGCTGGACCGGGCCGCGGCCTGGGGCGTTCCCGCCCATGTCACGGTCCTCTTCCCGTTCGTCGCTCCCGGCGCGATGACCACTGACGTGGTCGGGGCCGCGGCCGCCGCCGTTGCCTCGGTACGCGCCTTCGATTGCGTGTTCGCCCGGACACGCTGGTTCGGCCAGGACGTCCTCTGGCTGGCTCCGGAGCCCGACGAGCCCTTCCGCGCGCTGACCAGCGCCGCGCATGCGGCCTTTGCGCACTACCCGCCGTTCGGCGGCATGTATCCCGACGTGGTTCCGCACCTGACCATCGGTGACCGGCCGCCCGGGGGCCGGGCTGAGCTGGAAGCGGCCGAGGCTGACGTGAAGCCGGCCCTGCCGGTCCGCACGCGCGTCAGCCGGGCCTGGCTGATGACAGGGACTCAGGCCGCGGCCAGCTGGCGCGTGGCCGCCGAGCTACCGCTTGGCCGGTGACGTGACATCCGGTCCCGCAGGACGCTCTAACAAATGGGTAACTCAGCCCTGGATAATCATCTGCTCAGCACGGTTCGTACCGGAGAATTGGCCCCCTTCACCATGCGCTCACTGGAGATTGACGAGTGAAGCCAGGAGGGAACCCCGATGAAGAGATTTCTATCCGTAGCCGCCGCTGCCAGCATCCTGGCCGGCGGCCTCGGCGCCGCCGCGCCGGCCGTGGCGGGCACAGCAGGCCCGGCTGCGGCCAGCGCCCTGACGTGGGGACGCTGCGCCGAGGCTGCCCTGCGGCAGGCTGGGGCGCAGTGCGCCCTGCTCAGCGTGCCGCTCAATTACAGCGATCCCACCGGGGCGACCATCAAGATCGCCGTCTCGCGGATCAAGCACACGTCCAGCGCCTCGAAGTACCAGGGCGTCATCCTGACTAACCCGGGCGGCCCGGGTGGCAGCGGCCTGGACCTGAACACCTTCCTGATCGCTCAGCTCAAGGCGGAAGGCTCGGCGGCGGACAAGGCCGCGGTCGCGCAGTACGACTGGATCGGCTTCGACCCGCGTGGTGTCGGCTCCAGCGTCCCCGCGATAACCTGCGCGCCGTACTACTTCAGCGGCGACCGGGAGAATTACAACCCGCGGACCAAGCAGATCCTGAACTACTGGCTCGCGCGCAGCGCCCGGTATGACCAGAGGTGCGCCACGCACAGCGCCGCGCAGTCGGCCCTGCTGAACCACATGACCACGGTCGACACGGCCCGGGACATGGACAGCATCCGGCAGGCCCTGGGCCAGAGCCAGATCAGCTACTACGGGTTCTCCTACGGCACCTACCTGGGGCAGGTCTACTCGACCCTGTTCCCGACGCACGTCCGGCGGCTGATCATGGACAGCAACGTCGACCCGCGCAAGGTGTGGTACCAGGCCAACCTGGACCAGGACATCGCGTTCAACCGGAACATCAAGATCTGGTTCGGCTGGCTGGCCCAGCACCACGCGTTCTACCACCTGGGCCGGACCGAGAAGACGGTCGAGAACCGCTTCTACGCGGAAAAATACCGGCTCTTCAAGCACCCGATCAAGGGTGTGGTGGGCCCGGACGAGTGGATCGACATCTTCCTGCAGCCCGGGTATTACCAGGAGACCTGGCTGCAGTTTGGCAGCGCGTTCGCGAACTGGGCTCACACGCACAGCACGAAGGCCGGCGCCACGCTCGTGAGCCTTTACCAGTCAGTGGACACACCCGGCAACGACAACGGGTTCGCTGTCTACAACGCGGTCCAGTGCACGGACGTGCAGTGGCCGACCAGCTGGGCGGTATGGAGCAAGGACAACCACCGGGTCAACAAGATCGCGCCGTTCGAGACCTGGGGGAACGCCTGGTTCAACGCCCCCTGCCTGCACTGGCCGGCTCCGGCTGCGCGCCAGGCCCCGATGCAGATCAATGGCAATGGGATCAGCAGTGCCCTGCTGATCGACGAGACACTGGATGCGGCGACCCCGTTCCCCGGCAGCCTCGAGGTCCGCAAGCTGTTCCCGCACTCGGTGCTGCTGGCCGAGCCGGGCGGCACCACGCACGCCGACTCGCTCTTCGGCAACCTGTGCGTGGACAACACCATCGCCAACTACCTGGCCAGCGGGCAGCTCCCGCCGCGGAACGCCAGCGCGAAGTGGGACAAGACGTGCAAGCCGCTGCCCCGGCCGAATCCGTCGGCAGCCAGCAGCAGCAACTCACCGAGAAAGGCACTCTCGCTCATCAGCAGGCGCTAGGCGCGCGCCTCTGCACCACGACGGGCCCCCCGGCCATGACCGGCCGGGGGGCCCGTCGCCTGCCCGGCCAGCGTGGCTCCGCTGACCTGAACGGGCTACGCCAGGAGCGGCCTGGCGCAGTAATCAACGTCAATTCAGGATTCCTGACCCGCGTTCAATCGCCTGTGCCCCCGGGATTGCGCGCAATTAATCATCGTCCGAAAAGATCTTGGCAGTACATAAATAAAGCGCTCCGGTGTAGGGTCGGCGGCCAGGGCTAGAAAAGCCGGCCCGGCAAATCTCAGGGGGGACCATGCCGACCGTAATCGCCCACCACGATGTGAAAGACACGGAACACTGGCTTACTTCACCGAGGCGTGAAGAAGTATTCGGCCCGCTGGGTGTGACCAACATCCGCACGTTCACTGACCCGCAGAATCCGAGCCGCGTTGCGGTTCTTATGGACGTGGCCGATATGGATGCCGTCATGGCTGCGATGCAAACCGAGACGATGGCCGAGGCGATGGTGGACGACGGCGTGCTGCCAGAAACCCTGGTGATCCTCGTCGAGGCGTAGTTCCGCTTTCCCGGAAACCCGGCTCACCTGCGCAGCGTTATTCGCCCGTCGGGCCGCCGGCGAGTTCGCTGGCGATGTCGAGATGACCGACGTGACGGGCGTACTCCTGCAGCAGGTGGAACAGGATCCGCTCCAGGGCCGGCGGATCGGCGCCGTCCCATCGCTCTCCAGGCTGCCCGACGTCCGCCAGGTCGTGGGAGTCCACGATGGCCCGGGTCCGGGCGGCCTGGGCGTGCAGGGCCGCGACCAGCCCGTTGAGTGTCTCGTCCGGCGCGACGTACCACCGGTCATCGCGGCTGTCGGCCCAGGGATCCGGGACGGCGCGGCCCTCGAAGCCCCATTCGAGCCACCGCATCTCCACGTGGGTGAGGTGCTTGAGCAACTCCAGCGGCGTCCAGCCGGATGGCAGCCGGCTGCGGCGAAGCTCGCCGCCGGGCAGGCCCTCCAGCTTCTGGACCAGCTGGGAACGGAAGTAGTCGAGGTATCCCAGGAAGACCTCAGCACGCGTCGGCACCGGGGTGGTGGGCTCAGGAAACGGGATGCTCACCCGCTCAGCCTGCACCACATCACGCGAACCCGCATGATCTCCGGGTTCCCCGGCCTCGCCCCCGCTCCAGGCCGCACGTCAGGCGCTATGCGAGACTCGGGCATATGGATTCCCGGCCTGGTTCTGAGTGGGGCTGGCCGGGGGAAAGCCTCGCCTGCGAGCACGGCCCGGCCCGGATCCGCACTTCATGAGGGTCGCCGGCAGCCGGCCGGGCCAGCCCGTCGACGCAGATCCCGCGGTCCGCGCCGCGAGGAACGCCGTCGCCGCGGTCTTCTTCAGCGCCGGATTCATCTACGCGAGCTGGGCGTCCCGGATTCCGCAGATCCGCGCGCTCCTGGGGGTCGGCCCGGGGGTTCTCGGGCTCGTCCTGCTGTGCGGGGCGGTCGGTTCCGCCCTCGGGACATCGCTGTCCGGGCTGCTCATCGGCTGGCTCGGGGAACTGCGCACGGTCGTCGTGATGGCGTGGGCCGCGGTCGCCGGCCTGGTCGTGGCCGCGGCCGGCTGCCAGCTGGGCTCGGCCGGCATTCCCGTGGTGGCGGGCGGGCTGTTCGTCTTCGGCTTCGGCAACGGCGCCTGGGACGTGGCGATGAACGTGCAGGGCGCGGCGGTCGAGCGCGAACTGGGCCGCGCGATCCTGCCCAAGTTCCACGCCGGCTGGAGCATCGGCACGGTGGCGGGAGCCGGAGCCGGCGCGGTGATGGTCGCGCTCCATGTGCCGGTGCCGGTGCACCTGATCGCCGCCGCGCTCATCGTCGCCGTGGCCGTGCCCGCCGCGGCGCGCCGCTTCCTGCCCAGCGCCCGCACCGCCGACCACCCGGACGCCGACCACCCGGACCCCGGGCCGCCCCGCCGCCGCGCCCTCGCGGCGTGGACTGATCCGCGGACCCTGCTGATCGGGCTGTTCGTGCTCTGCATGGCGTTCACCGAGGGGACCGGGAATGACTGGCTCAGCCTGGGGGTCATCGACGGGTACCACACGATCGCGGCCCTGGGCACCCTGACCTTCGCGCTGTTCCTGGCCGCGATGACCGCGGGCCGCTGGTTCGGCCCCGGGCTCATCGACCGCTACGGGCGGGTGCCGGTGCTGCGGGTCTGCTGCGCCACCGCCCTCGCCGGCCTGCTCCTGATCGTGTTCGGCGGGGTCCTGCCGGTCGCGCTGGCTGGCGCCATCCTGATGGGGCTGGGGACCTCGCTGGGCTTCCCGGTCGGGCTCAGCGCCGCCGCCGACGATCCCCGGTACGCGGCCCCCCGGGTGAGCACCGCCGCGTCCATCGGCTATCTGGCCTTCCTGGCCGGGCCACCGGCCATCGGCTTCCTGGGCGACCAGGTCGGGGTCCTGCGCAGCATCACGGTCGCGGGGGTCCTGGTCGCCGCGGCCTTCGTCCTCGCCCGTTTCACCGCGCCGCTCCGCCCGGCCGCCGAACGAGAGGCGACCGGCCCGGCCAGCCCCCCGCATCCTGGCTGACCAGACCAGGCCATCACCGGTCAGGTGCTGAGCGGCACTGGCGGCTGGACAGCGGGCGGCAGCTTCCCGCTGACGGTGGCGGCCACCGAGGCGCCGGTCCGGCCACCGCCGAGGACACGCCGACCGCCCCAGCGAAAGAGGACGTGATCCGCGGCTTGACCTTGACCCAGCGTCAGGGTTGCACCATCGACGCATGCCGAACCTCACCGTAAGCCCGGCCAGCACGGCGACCCGCTCAGCGGTCGCGGTCCGGGGCCTCCGCAAGTCCTTCGGCCAGCAGGTGGTGCTCGACGGCATCGACCTGGACGTGGCCGAAGGCACAGTGTTCGCCCTGCTGGGCCCCAACGGCTCAGGCAAGACGACGACAGTCCGTATCCTGTCCACCCTGCTCGCCGCGGACGGCGGGACCGCCCGGGTAGCCGGCCATGATCCGGCCACCGAGCCCGGCCTGGTCCGCACGGCGATCGGGGTCACCGGCCAGTTCTCCGCGGTGGACGAGCTGCTCACCGGGCAGGAGAACCTCATCCTCATGGCCGACCTGCATCACCTGGGCCGGGCGGAGGGACGGCGTCGCGCCGTGGAACTGCTCGAGCGCTTCGAGCTGACCGATGCGGCGGGGAAGATGGCCGCGACCTACTCCGGCGGCATGCGGCGCCGGCTCGACCTGGCCATGACGCTCGCCGGCGACCCGCGCATCATCTTCCTGGACGAACCGACCACCGGCCTCGACCCGCGCAGCCGCCGCACCATGTGGGACATCATCCGGGAGCTGGTCACCCGGGGGGTGACCATCTTCCTGACCACGCAGTACCTGGAGGAGGCCGACGAGCTCGCCGACCGGATCGGGGTCCTCGACCACGGCCGGATGGTCGCCAACGGGACGGCGGCCGAGCTCAAGCGGCAGATCCCCGGCGGCCGCATCGACCTGCATTTCAGTGATGCCGCCGCGCTGGATTCCGCCGCCCGGCTGTTCGGCGAGGGCTCGCGCAACGAGCCCGCCCTGGTCCTCCAGGTCCCCTACGACGGCCGGGCCCGGACCCTGAAAGACACGCTCGACCAGCTTGAAACGCTTCCCATCCCCGAGCCGGCCGTGTCCGTGCATACGCCCGACCTCGACGACGTGTTCTTCGCCCTCACCGGCCAGCCTCGCACCGGGCAGCCCGACCCCGGTCAGACCAGCACCACGCAGACCAGCACCGAAAAGGACGGTCCCCGATGACTACCCTCAGCCTGGCCGCCCGCGACTCGGCCACGATGCTCCGCCGCGACGTGCGGCACTCGATCCGCTTCCCGATGATGACGGTCAGCGGCATCACCGTTCCGGTCGTCCTGCTGCTGCTGTTCGTGGGCGTGTTCGGGCACACGCTGTCCGCCGGTCTCGGCGCCCCGCTGGCCGGCAGCTACGTGGACTTCCTGACCCCGGGAATCCTGGTCATGACCGCTGGCTTCGCGGCCGAGGCCACCGCGGTGAGCGTCTGCACCGACATGCACACGGGCATCATCCCGCGGTTCCGGACCATGGCCATCTCCCGGGGCTCGGTGCTCACCGGCCAGGTGACCGGGAGCCTGCTCCGGACGATGATCAGCGCGGTCGTGGTCGTCGGGGTCGCGCTGCTGCTGGGCTTCCGGTCCTCGGCCAGCCCGCTGGCGTGGCTCGCGGCGGCCGGCATGTTCGCGCTGCTCACCGTGGCGCTCACCTGGCTCACGGTGGCGTTCGGCCTGCTGGCCAAGACACCCGCGGGCGCGAACAGCCTGGCGCTGATCCCCGCGTTCCTCCCGTTCCTCAGCAGCGCGTTCATCCCGGCCGGCTCGATGTCCGGCGGGGTGCGCTGGTTCACCGAGCACGAGCCATTCACGCCCATCACCGACACGCTGCGGGGGCTGCTGACCGGCGCCCCGATCGGCAACAGCGCGGCCCTGGCCATCGCCTGGTGTGCGGGCATCACACTAGGCGGGTACTTCTGGGCCCGCGCGCTCTACAACCGGGAAGGTTAGGGAATGCTCACCATCGGCCAGCTAGCCGCGTACACGGGGGTGACCGTGCGCGCCATCCGGCACTATCACCAGCGCGGGCTGCTCGCCGAGCCCGCCCGGGACGCCTCGGGTTACCGGCGCTACGACGGGCGCGCCGCGGTCGAGCTGATCCGGATCAAGACCCTGGCCGAGGCGGGCGTGCCCCTGGCCCGCATCTCCGAACTCCTGGACGCCGAGCCCGCGGAGTTCGGGGAGGCCGTCACCCAGATCGATGCGGCGCTGAAGAGGAAGATCCGCGAACTCACCCAGCACCGGCGCAAGATCGCCGAGCTCACCGGGGGCGAGCGGCTGTTCCTGCCCCCCGAGATCGTCGACATCCTCGAGGAGCTCCGCAGCATCGGCGTCAGCGAGCGGACGGTCCAGATCGAGCGGGACGGCTGGATCCTGGTCGTCGCCCTGTCCCCGGAAGTGATCCCGGAATGGGCGGGTGTGAAGCGGGCTGCCCTGGATGATCCGGAGTTCCGGCGGATCTACGTGCTGAGCGATCAGGCCTTCGACTGGGATCCGGCCGACCCGCGGGTCACGGAGCTCGCCGACGCGATGGCGGACTGGGCGGCCAGCAGCCGCCGGGAGACGTCCCCGGTCGACGAGAACTCTGGCAACCTGGCCGCGGTGGCCCTGATGGCCTCGCACATTATCGGCTCCTCGCCGACCTGGGAGCGGCTCAGCGAGCTCTCCCAGAAGCGGATGGAGTCTCTCCGCGACCCGGCCGGGCCCGCGTGACCGGGAGCAGCGTCGAGATCCGCGGAGCCCGGCTGCTGCTCCGGGCGCTCCGGGACAGTGAGATCGACGAGGAATGGCAGGCCATGGTCGAGTCCGACCCGATGGCCATCGCCGCGCTGCCCGACGAGTCAGCCTTCCGGGCCCGCCTGGGGCGATCGGGCCGCCTGATCGACGGCGAAATCGACCTGGCCATCGACCTGGACGGGACGCTGCTCGGGCGCATCCAGACGTTCGTGCCCCCGGGCCGCCCGCTGCCCCCCGGGACCTTCGACGTCGGGATCGGCCTGCGCGAGCACGCCCGGGGCCAGGGTCACGGCCGCGAAGCCATCGCGCTGCTCACCCGCTGGCTGTTCGAGCAGGCCGCCGCCGAGGTCGTGGAGGGCATCACCGACCCGGCAAACGCAGCGATGCGTGCTGTCTTCCAGCGGCTCGGCTGGGCCCTCACCCGATCGCAGAGCGAGTTCGGCCGCGACTGGGTCGTGTACCGGATCACCCGGGACGACTGGCGGACTCGGTCACCCGGGGCCGCCGGCACTTAACCGCCGCCCGGACCCTGGCCGGACGGGGCGGACTGACGCCGGCCCCGATGCAGCCATTCAGCCTGATCTGTCGTGCCGGGCCAGGGCCTGGGCCAGCATTTGCTCCATGCGATCCAGCCGCCGGATCAGGTCGGCCTTTTCCTGGTCGGCGTTTTCCTCGACGAAGTAGCTCGCGATCGTGGCGCTCAGCGAGCCGATCAGCCCGATGCCGACCAGCATGAGGACCACGGCCACGCACCGGCCGCCGGTGGTGACGGGGTAATTGCCGCCGTATCCCACCGTGGTCACGGTGACGATCGCGGACCACAGCGATTCGCCGTAGTTGTGGATGTTCGCGCCGTGGGCGTGGTGCTCAAAAGCCAGTTCCACGCCCGACCCGACCACCACGATCCCGGTGGCGGCCAGCAGGACGTAGTGCAGGCCACGGTGGGTGAGGATGCCCCGGACGCGGGTGAGCGCGTTGACCAGGACCACGCTGGCCCGGGCCAGGCTGAACAGGCGCAGCAGCCGGAGGGCCCGCAGGGGGCGGAGCAGCGGCAGGGCCACCACCGCGAGATCGACCAGATGGTGCAGGATGAACGATTTGCGGGCCGGCACCAGGTACAGCCGGACCAGGTACTCGGCCGCGTACGCCGCCCACACTCCCACGTCGATGAGGTTGAACGCGTGGGTGACGCTGGCCGGGAGATGCATCACGAGCGGGAGCACCAGCACGGGCAGCCACAGCACGGCCAGGACCGTCAGGGGGAGGTCGGTGGCGGCCGAGAAGCGGTCGTACGCTCCTTGCGACCGGGCCAGCGCGGACAGCTGCCGGAACGCCACTCCGCCCCCATCCGGCTCCCCGTAACGATCAGATCACTCTAAGTGTTTCCCCGTTCGCGGCCCGCTATCCGGTGAACCGGGCACTGGACTCGCCGCGGAGGTGCCCGGGCGGGAGCTTCCGGCCGCACACGAGGAGCGCCAGATCCTGGGCTGAGCCAGACACCGGCGTTCCGGACCCCAGCGACCAGTCCAGGTCGTCGGCTCGCAATTCGATCCCGTCCAGGTCGGTGCCGAAGAACCTGAGTGACTTGGCCGTGGTGATGCCGGCCAGGATGATCCCCAGCCGTTCCGGCGGAACCCGGCGATCGAGGCCGAGGGCCACGGTAATGTCCAGCCCGTGGATCACGTCGTGGGTCAGCGCACCCTGGTCCCCGCCACCGGGTGGCTTCCACGGGTTGGCTTCGTTGTCCCGCAGGGCCGCGGCGAGCTGACCGGGCGGGGCGGTCCCGTCCCGGCGGGCGCACCGGTCGGCCATCCGGTTGAAGTTCCCGCGCGACCTGATCATCTCGAACACGAACCGCGGGGGCCGGTAGCGGAACGGCATCGTGATGTGCGCGACGACTTCGCGGACGCGCCACCCGTCGCACAGCGTCGGGGAGTCCCACGACTCCGCCGGCAAGCCAGCCAGGACCTCGGCCAGTTCCCGGCGCTCGGCGGCGATTGACCCGCTGAGGTCCGCGCTCCGCGCCCCGGCGGCGGTCATCGCGTTCCCTCCCGGCCGCCGGAACGGTGGCCGGGGCCGCCCGCGAGGGTGGCGAGGTACCCGGCGAAGCGGTCCAGCGAGGTGAGGAAGCCGGCCTGGGCCTCCGGGGACCGGAACATCTCGGGCACCTTGACCTGGCGGATTTCCACCCCCGTCCGGGTGCTGCCGAGATCGGTGAACGTCACGGTGACCGTCATCCCGGAGTGGGTCTCGGTCCACACGAGCCGTTCCGGCTTCACAACCTCGTCGTACACCGCCTGGGTGGGGTAACGGCCACCGTCGGCGTCGTTGATCATGACGGTCTCGAATGCGCCGCCCGGGCGTGCGTCCACCCTGATGTGCTCGATCGGGGCGCTGGTCCCGGCCGGGCCCCAGAAGTGGGTGAGGTGCTCCGGCTGGGTCATGCACTGGAATACGAGCTCGCGGGGGGCCTCGAAGACCCGGGTGAAGACGAGTTCAGCCGGGTCGGCGGTGGAGTTGCTCATCGGTCTTTCCTTTCGTTCGCGGGTGCCGGCCTGGCGGACGGCGCGGGCCCGGGACCGTTGCCGGAAGTCCGCTGGACTTCGCGCAGGTGGGCATCGAGCTTGTCGAACCGCTCCGCCCAGATCCGGCGGTGCTCCTCGATCCAGGCGGCCGCCGAATCGAGCGCCCCGGCCTCCAGATGACAGGGCCGGAACTGGGCCCGCCGGGTCCGGGAGATGAGGCCGCAGCGTTCGAGGACCTTCAGGTGCTTGGAGATCCCGGGCAGGGTCAGGTCGAAGGGTGCGGCGAGCTCGTTCACCGTGGCATCTCCCTGCGCCAGCCGGGCCACGATGGCCCGGCGGGTGGGGTCGGCCAGGGCGGTGAACGTGGCATCGAGCTGATCCTGCGCCACTGTCATCTGACCCTCCGAGGCATCTATCCCTGTCCCAGAAGTTGACCACCTAGTTAATTAGCTGTCAAGTTAAATACTCGACGGGACCGCATCGGTCCCGCCGTGCTGCCGGTCAGCATGCCTGACCACCTTGCACAGGCAGGCGGCTGATCCGGCGTAGCCCACGGCCTTCCCCGGCGCCGGGGCGGCGGTACCGTGCCGTCATGGCTATCACGTTCAATGAGGCGACGCTCAGGCTGCTCGATGGGCGGAATTACGCCGTCCTCGCCACCATCAATCCGGACGGCAGCCCGCACACCTCCGCGATGTGGGTTGGCCGCGACGGGGACGACCTCGTGTTCTCTACCGTGGAAGGACGCGTGAAGCACCGCAACATGCTGCGCGACCCGCGCGTCAGCGTGAGCGTCCTGGATTCCGCGGACCCGGAGAACTATGTGGAGTTCCGCGGCCGGGTGTCGATGATGCCCGACCCTGACCGGCTGCTGCACATCCAGCTATCCCATAAGTACAACGGCATCGATCCGGGCGAGGACCGTCCTGGTGCGCACCGCGTGATCGTGCGGCTGGTGGTAGCCAAGACGGCCGGGCACGCCGCCTGACCCATGATCACGTACGAGTGGCGCGGGCCGTTCACCAGCCCTGAGGTCGGGCGGCTGCACACGGACGCGTTCGGCGACCCGGCCGGCCCCGGCGACCCGCCGGCCCCGGCGACCCGGCCGGCCCCGGCGCGCGTGACTGGCGGGCTCAGGTGGAACGGCACAGCCTGGGCTGGGTGTGTGCGCGGGACGCCGGCGATCTCGCCGGGTTCGTGAACGTGGCCTGGGACGGAGGCGTGCACGCCTTCATCCTCGACACCACCGTGGCTGCCACTCGTCGGCGGGAGGGAATCGGCACCAGGCTGGTAGCCGTCGCGGCCGGGGAGGCGCGGCGGGCCGGCTGTGCGTGGCTGCACGCCGACTTCGAGGAGCACCTGCGCTCGTTTTACATCCGCGGTTGCGGGTTCACGCCCTCCAGCGCCGGGCTCATCGCCCTCTGAATCCTGGGCAGACCGGGCAATCTGCGCCGTCCCGTACCCCCGGCGGCGTAGAAATCGGGCACCGCGTCGTACCTGGCTTCAGCCACACGTCCGCCCTAGTGCGGTGGGAGCCGGTCCCGCCGCGTCCCCATCGCGCCGCGCTCGCGGCTGGCATGATGCCGGGAGGCCGGCCCGGACGTGTCCGGCACCGCGGCGGTGACATGGGCAGCGGTGTTCCACGCCGCTGCCGAGGGGTGAGCAGATGGACGCGATGTTCGAGCATGCGGTCAACGTCCGGTGGCGCGATGTGGACGCCCTGGGGCACGTCAACCATGCGGTGTTCCTGACCTACCTCGAGGAGGGCCGGGACGCGTTCTTCGCGCAGACCTTCGGCGGTGAGCCGGACTACGTGGTGGCCCGGATCGAAGTGGACCTGCGCGCCGAGGTCCGCTACCCGGAGCGGCGGGTGTCGGTGCGGCTGGAGGTGGAACGGCTGGGCACGACGAGTCTCACCACCCGCGAGAAGGTCCTCACGCCCGCGCAGGAGATCGCCGCCGAGGCGCGGGTCGTCACCGTGCGCTGGGACCGGCGGGCCCGGAAGCCGGTTCCGTTCAGCGAGGCCGAGCGCGCCCGGCTGACCGCCGCCATGGGCGGGTGATCCGCCTACCCCCCGAGGCGCGCCTCGCGGCGCAGCAGCGCAGGCAGGTCTCCGGGAGCCGGTGTCACGCCGCTCAGGCCGCGGGCCGAGAACCACCGGCCCACGTTGGCCGCGTCCCGGTCGAGGAACTCGGCACCCTGGGGGTTGGCGATCACGTCCACGACCTGAGGCAGGTCGATCATGATCAGCCTGCCCCGGTGGACCAGCAGGTTGTACGCGGACAGGTCGCCGTGGGCCAGGCCGTGGGCGGCCATGACGACGAGCCCCTCCACGAGCTGGTCCCACAAGCCGGCCAGCTCCCGGCCCTCGGGGCGGATCTCGGCGAGCCGCGGGGCGGCGGTGCCGTCGGGCTCCCCGATGAACTCGAGGACCAGCTCGGTGCCGAGCACCTGCACCGGGTACGGCACCGGCGCGCCCGAGCGGTACAGCTGGCCCAGCGCGGTGAACTCGGCGTCCGCCCACTGCCGGGCGATCATCTGCCGCCCGGCCGCGGTGCGCTGGGCCATCGCCCGGGTATCCCGGGATTCGCGGACCCGCCGGCCTTCCAGGTACGCGCTGTCGCGGTGGAACATCCGGTGGCCGGCATCCCGGTACCGCTTGGCCGCCAGCAGGCATGAGCGCCCGCCGCCGGGCAGCCCGCGGCGCAGCAGGAACACGTCGGCTTCCTTGCCGGTCTTCAGGATCCCCAGCTCGGTGTCGATGGCGGCCAGGTCGGTGACCAGCCAGCCGGGGTAGGGCTGGGGTCCCCGCTCACCCGCGGCCGACTGGTCCCAGATGGACCAGCGGTCGCCCTCGGGCAGGCCGTCGATGTCGTCGAGGGCATCCGCGGCGGGCAGCGCACGGCGATGCCGGCTGCGCTTGGCGAAGGTGGGTTCGTCGTCGTCAAAACGCCGCTTGCGATGGTGGCGGAAGGAAGGATCGGGCACGGCTGGTGCTCCTCAGGCGGGCGGTCAGGAAGGGCATGGCGAAACGCGAAACGGGCGCAAGCATCGATGTCCTCCTCCCGCTCAGCCGGCATCACCGGCTATCGGCCTGTCAGCCCGAGGGTGCCAGCCCCGGCCGGCCGCAGCAACCGAATTTCCGCCGGGCTCCTGTCTGGCGGCCCGCGGCCGCTCATGTCACAGTTCAGCGATAGGACCGTTATTTCCCCAACGGTTTTTTCGGCCTGCTGCTGCGCGCTGAGTCATGTCTTCGATGAGGAAGGGCTGACCCCATGGCGGATGTGCAAGGACCCTGCGACGCGAGATTCGAGCCGGTCCGGGGCGTGCTGGCCGGCCAGCTCGAATCCGGCAACGAGACCGGCGCGAGCATCGTGGTGGACGTGGACGGCCGCACCGTGGTGGACATCTGGGGCGGCTGGTGCGACCCGGGGCACGGCCGGCCGTGGGCGGAGAACACCATCACCAACGTCTGGTCCACCACCAAGACCGTGACCAATCTCGCCGCCCTGATGCTGGCCGACCGGGGCCTGCTCGACCCCTACTCGCCGGTGGCCAAGTACTGGCCCGAGTTCGCCCAGAACGGCAAGGAGCAGATCGAGGTCCGGCACATCCTCAGCCACACCTCGGGCCTGTCCGGCTGGGACGCCCCGTTCACCACCGAGGACATGTACGACACCGACGGCGCCACCAGCCGGCTCGCTGCGCAGGCCCCCTGGTGGGAGCCCGGCACCGCGTCGGGGTATCACGCGCAGAACCAGGGTCACCTGGTTGGCGAGCTGGTGCGCCGGGTCAGCGGCAAGCCCCTGAAGGCCTTCGTCGCCGAGGAGATCGCCGGGCCACTCGGCGCCGACTTCCAGATCGGCGCGGCGGAGGCCGACTGGGACCGGATCGCGCCCGTCACGCCGCCGCCCCCGCTGCCGTTCGACCTGGCCAGCCTGGACCGCGACAGTCCCGTGTACAAGACGTTCACCGGGCCGGCCGCTGACGCCGCCGCCGCGAACACCCCGGCCTGGCGGCACGCCGAGCTGGGCGCGCTCAACGGCCACGGGAACGCCCGCTCGGTGGCCCGCATCCTGAAGGCCCTGGCCCTGGACGGCGTGGTGGACGGCGTGCGGCTGCTGTCGCCGGACACCATCGCGCTGATCTTCGACGAGCAGAGCCACGGCCCGGATCTCGTCCTCGGCGTGCCGCTGCGCTTCGGCATCGGCTACGCGCTGCCTGAGACCGAGACCGTGCCCTACGTGCCGCAGGGCCGGGCCTGCTACTGGGGCGGCTGGGGCGGCTCGGTCATCCTGATGGACCTCGACGCCCGCACCACGATCAGCTACATGATGAACAAGATGGCGCCGGGCATCATCGGCTCCGACCGCTCCGAGGCGTACGTGCGGGCCATCCGGGGCTGCCTGGGCTGACCTTCCTAACGGTCCGTGAGGTACGCGTCCGCGAGCTTCGGCGGCGCGCACGCCAGCCAGCCGTCGGTGATCGCGTCGCGCAGCGCCTGGTCCGTGACCTCCGGCAGCTGGATGAGCACCGCGGAGAACCCGTCGAAGTGCGGGATCGTGAAGAAGCCGCCCGGATTGGCGGCGAGGATGGCCTCCTTCTCGCCCAGGTCTCCCACGCGGATCGCGAGGATCGGCCCTTCGGGCGGGGTCTCGTCGCCGAACCGCCGGATGTCAGCCTTGCTGAACGGCCGTTCCCACGCGAACGCCTTGCCCCCGACGGTCCACGTCCGGTTCCCGCGGCTCTCTTTCTCGGTGACCTCGGGCAGGCCGAGGGCCATCGAGGCCGCATCGTCGATAGTCGCCACCCTCCTACCGTACGTGCGCGCCGGTCAGCAGGGTGGGAGGCCACCGGGGCGCCGGGATTGCCCGCATACTGTGGCGGTGGACGCGAACCCCCGCCGCCGTGTCGGCGCCCGCCTGGTGCTTCAGGCCCACCGGCCGCTCGAGATGGTCCTGCAGGTCGCCGTGTCCGGGATGTCCGGCACGCGGGTCGAGGAGGACCTGGCGGTCACCTGCGGAGGCGAGCCGGTGAAGGCGCCCGAGGTGGCCATGGCCGGGGGCGGCCGCGCCCACGCCCTGACGTCAGATCCGGGCCGGGTAGTGATCGAGTACGCCGCGACCGTCCACGGCACCGCGGATTCGCCGGAGGTGACTGACGCGGACCGTTTCGCGTTCCTGCGGCCGAGCCGGTATGCGGAGTCGGACCGGATGATCGCGGTCGCTCAGGCGGAGTTCGCCGGCATCAGCCCCGGCCCGGAACTACTCGCCGCGGTGTCCTCGTGGGTCGGCACGCGGCTGAGCTATGTGCCGGGCAGCAGCGGGCCAACCGACGGCGCGGTGGAAACGCTGCTGCGTCGTCAGGGCGTCTGCCGCGACTACGCCCATCTCGTGATCGCGCTGCTGCGGGCCATGGACATCCCGGCCCGCCAGGCGGCCGTCTACGCGCCCGGGCTGCGGCCGATGGATTTCCACGCCGTAGCCGAGGCCCTGGTCGGCGGGGCCTGGCGGGTGGTGGACGCGACGCTGCTCGCCCCCCGGGCCAGCCTGGTCCGCATCACCACCGGCCGGGACGCGGCCGACACGGCGTTCCTCTCCACGTACGGCGGCACGGCGGAACTTATCGACATCGAGGTCACCGCGGTGACGGACGGCCCGCTGCCCGCGGACGATGTGACGGCGCTGGTCTCCCTCGGCTAGCCGTCCGGGCTGCGGGCCAGTACAGGGGGCCCAGCGGAGGCGGGCCAGTGCAGGCGGCCAGTGCAGGCGGCCTAGCGCAGCGGGTCGAACGGCGCGAGGTCGATGCCCGGCTCCAGGCCGAGGGCGGCCCGGGCGGCGATGCCGCCGGCGTAGGGGCCCATGGTGAGCCCCTCCGCGCCCAGGCCGGTGACCACGATCAGCCCGGCCACGCCGGCCACCGGGCCGAGCAGGGGCCGGCTGTCGGGGCCGGCCGGGCGGAAACCCACCCGGGTTTCCAGGTAGGTCCCGGAAGCGAGGCCAGGGGCTACGGCCAGGGCCTGCGCCAGCACCTCCGACAAGCCCGCCGCGGTCACCCGGTAGTCGAAGCCGGCGCCCAGTTCGCGGGTGGCCCCGGCGACGACCCGAGAGTCGTCGAAGGCGAGCAGGTAGTGGCCGCTGTCCGCGGGGAGGATCACCGGCCAGTGCCCCGTGCCGGCCGATCCGACCGAGAGGTGCACGATCTGGCCCCGCTGCGGAGTCACCCGGACGACAGCGCCGGCCGGCTCCACGAAAGCCGGCGTCCAGGCGCCGGCGGCCGCCACGACAGCGTCGGCTTCGATCAGGTCACCCCCGGCCAGGACGCCGGCGGCGCGCCCGCCGCGGCACTGGAGTGCGGCGTGGCCCGTCCTGACCTCGGCTCCTTTCCGCCGCGCGGCCCTGATCAGGGCATCCCTGAACTTCCGGCCGTCCATCCGGGCCGCGCCCGGGATGTGCACCGCGGGCAACCCCGGGCGCAACGGCGGGAACCGGCGCTGCGCTGCGGCCGCGGTGAGGACCCGGACGTCCCCCATCTCAGGGTTCTCGGCATGCCGGGCGTCGAGCCACGCCCGGGCCTGCTCCAGCTCGTCCTCACGGCCGGTCACCACCAGCGCCCCGACCTGGCGGTAAGAGACGTCCGCCTCACCAAGCCCGGCGAGTTCCGCGACGAGAGCGGGGTAGGCCCGCGCGGCCGCGCAGGCGAAGGCGTACCCGGCCGGATCATCTATCGCGGCCGTCCAGGGGCAGATGATCCCCGCCCCGGCCGCGGTCGCCTGGCCCGGCTGCCCCGCATCGACCAGAGTGACCTGCGCGCCCAGGCTGCTCGCCACGTAGGCGCAGGCACTGCCCACGATCCCGGAGCCCACTACCACCAGCCGCATGCCGTCCCTCATCCCGGCACGCTATCCCCGCGCGCCCGGCCAGCGTGCAGCGGCACGAGGCGGGCGGGTACTGCAGGCCGGGCCTACGACCCGCCTGGGTCAGTAGGTGGCCCGGCCGCCGCTCAGGTCGTACACGGCGCCGGTCGAGAAGCTGCACTTGTCCGAGGCCAGCCAGGCCACGAGTTCCGCGACCTCCTCGGGCCGGCCCAGCCTGCGCATCGGGATGAGGCTCGTCATGTACTCGAGCACTTCCGGCGTATTGGTGGCGTTCATCGGCGTCTCGATGAGCGCGGGCGCGATCGCGTTGACGAGGACGCCGCTGGTGGCCAGTTCCTTGCCCAGCGACTTGGTCATCCCGATCACGGCGGCCTTGGTGGCCGAGTAGGCGCCCAGCTGGGGGTTGCCGTCCTTGCCGGCCATGCTGGCCAGGTTGACGATCCGGCCCCAGCCCCGGTCCCGCATGCCGGGCACGACGGCGCGGCACATGTGGAACGTCCCGGTCACGTTCACCGCGAACGTCGTGGCCCACTCCTCGTCGCTGACCTCCCAGAGCGGCTTGTTCGGGCCAACGATGCCAGCCGAGTTGACCAGGATGTCCACCGGGCCGATCCCGGCCAGGGCCTCGCCGACCGCCGCGGCGTCGGTGACGTCAGCCACCACGTCGGCGTCCCCGGACCGGTCCAGGGTGACCACGCTGATCCCGTCCTTGGCAAGCCGGTACGCGCTGGCGCGCCCGATGCCGCTGGCTCCCCCGGTGATGACAGCTGTACGGCCCATGTCTTTCCCTTCCGTAGCAGGCAAGCACGATCACGTTAGGATCGCAGCGTCCGGCGCGCAGGCAACTTTCGCTGGGGCCTCTGCCCGGACCCGGAAGGGCGGGCATGCGAGCGTTCATACTCACCGGCCCGCGCCACTTCACCGTGGCCGAGGTCGAGCCGCCGGTAGCCGCGCGCGGCCAGGTGGTGGTGGACGTCGAGCGGGCCGGGGTCTGCGGGACCGACGTCGAGTTCTTCACCGGCCACATGGCTTACCTGCATCAGGGCCACGCGACGTACCCTATGCGGCTCGGGCACGAATGGTGCGGTGCCGTGTCCGCGGTCGGGGACGGTGTCGACCCGGCCTGGGTGGGGCAGCGGGTCACCGGCGACACCATGCTCGGCTGCGGCCAGTGCCGCCGGTGCCGCACCGGGCGGCAGCACGTCTGCGAGGACCGTTCCGAGATCGGCGTCCGCAGCGGCTGGCCCGGGGCCCTGGCGGAGCAGGTGCCGGTGCCGGTCACGGCGCTGCGGGCGCTGCCGGACAGCGTCGGCCCGGTGGCCGGGGCGATGGTCGAGCCGGCCGGCAGCGCCCTGCGGGCTGTCCAGTCCGCCGCGCTGGGGCCGGGCGACACGGTCCTGGTCCTCGGCGCGGGCACGATCGCCCTGCTTGTCGCGCAGTTCGCGCTGGCCCACGGGGCTATCGTGCATGTCCTGGGCCTGACCGAGCCGTCGCTGGACTTCGCGCGGACGCTCGGGGTGCACGGCGCGTGGACCGCGGCCCAACTCCCCGCGGTCCCGTTCGACGCGATCATCGACTGCTCCACCGGGGCCGATCTGCCCGCCGCCGCCCTGGACCTGATCGAGCCGGGGAAGCGGATAGTGTTCGTGGGCTTGTCCGCCACGCCCAGCCTGATCGACACCCGCACGATGGTGCTCAAGGACGTCACCGCGGTGGGAATCCTGAGCGCGTCCCCGGCCCTCGACGGCGTGATCGCGCATTACGCCTCCGGTTCGGTGGACCCCCGCCCCCTGGTCGCGGCGACCGTCGGGCTCGCCCAGGTCGGTGAGGTCCTGGGCGGCACCCGCCCCGCGGAGGCCGGCCCCGGCCCCAAGATCCATGTGGACCCCCGCCTGTGACCCAGGGACGAGGCCCGGGGTTTAGGGTGCCAGCATGAAGATCGCGGTCATCGGGACAGGGCACGTCGGGGGCTCGCTGGGCGGGAAGTTCGTGGCCGCCGGGCATGAGGTGGTGTATGGCTCGCGCCAGGGCCCGGGCGAGGGACCCGGCGGCGCACCGGTACAGGCGGTGGGCGATGCGCTGGGCGACGCCGAGGTCGTGGTGCTGGCCGTGCCGGCCCAGGTCATCCCGGACCTGATCGCGGAGCACGGTAGCGCGCTGGCGGGCACGATCGTGATCGACGCCGTGAACCGGATCGGCGAGCCGGATACCAACAGCCGGAAAGCCATCGCCCAGGCCGCGCCGACCGCACTCTACGTGCGCGCCTTCAACACGCTGGGCTGGGAGAACCTGGCCGATCCGCCATCCGGCGCGGCGATGTTCTTCGCGGCGGACCCCGGCGCGCGGCCGGTGGCCCAGGAACTCATCACGCTGGTCGGGCTGCACCCGGAATACGTCGGCGAGGCCGACGCGGCCGGCACCGTGGACGGGCTGCTGCCGCTGTGGTTCGCGCTGGTCCAGCAGCACGGCGGGAACCGCAGGCTCGCCCTGCGTACCGTGGAGTAACCCGTGTAAGGACAGGCTGATGGAGCTCGGGCCGGGATGGTGAGCTCAATGGCCGCGAACCCCGCAGGCTCGCCGTCGGGCCCGGCCAGCACCCGCATGGACTGGCCGGCGTAACGAAAGCTGGGTCCCTCGCCTGCGCGGGTAAGAAAGCTCATGCGTTGTTTGTATCGTCCAGGCCTCGGCTGCTCCAGCGGGCACCCCGGCGGCCGGTCATGATCGCTAACTGCGGCCGCGCGGAGCCGGCCCGAGCCGGCCGAGGGCCCGCCGCGCCCTTTGCAGGGCGCTTTGCGTCTCGCGGAGCCTGCGCCGGGCCTCGGTGACCCGGAGGTGAGCCTCATCGAGCTGGGCTTCGAGGGCCCGGACGTTGTCACGCTCGTCCTGCTCGGCCTGAGCCGCCCGGTCGGCAGCCTCGCTAGCCTCGGCCACCGCCTGCTCCGCCTCGGTGATCGCCCGCCGCCGATCCTCAGCCGCCCGGGCCTGCTCGGCGGCCCGGGCCGCCCGGGCCACCTCGGCCGCCCTCGCTTCTCTCGCGGCCCGGGCGGCCTTCACCTTCTCGGGCGCAACTACCTCAGCCGACTTGGTTTCACGTCCCGCCCCGGGCGGCTCAGCCTTGGGCGGTTCAGCGGCCGGCGCACGCCTCCGGGGGGCCGCGCTCCTGGTGGCGTCCGCGGGCGGGACCAGAGTCAGCCCGGGTACGCCGGAGCTGAAATCAGCCCGGTGCACCGCCCGCAGCAGCGTGCCTGCGGCCAGGTCCCGGGCGACCTGCGGATCAGCGAGCGCCGCGCCGAACGTGGCGGTGAGGTCCTCCCGCAGTCCCGCCGGCGGGGACTGCTCGCCGGCCTGGTGCAGAACCTGCCGGATGAGCGTGTCGACCAGCTGGCGGCGCGCGTGCGAGAGTTCGCGGATCTTCGGACCGTCCAGCTCGGCCGCGGCGGCCCGCAGCTCATCGCCGAGCCCGGCCAGCTGGTCCGCCACCCCGGGGTCAGCGCGGACCAGCTGGTTGATCATCCAGGCTGAGCGGGTGGGCTTGCGCAGCCCGGCGATGTCCTTGGCCGCCGCACGGTCCCCGGCGGCCCGGGCCCGGGCGGCCAGGGCCGTGCGGCGTTCGGTGAACTCCTCCGGATCCGAGCCATACAGCTCGGCGGTGGCCTCATCCAGGAAATCTGTACCGCTCACCCCGTCATCGTTCCCGCGCGTGTCGCGCGTCACCCCCGCCGCGACGCTCCAGCCGCACGCGGGCCCTCGCGTGCGGGCTGGAGCGGCCGCCGCAGCCGGGCCCGGCGCCCGTCCGGCCCCCTCCTCGTCCCTTCTTTCCACGCGCTTCGCACGGCACAGCCGGCCCACCGGCCGGCCAATCGCACGTCGGCATGGAAAGAGTCAACGACGCCGGACCGCGCGGGGCCCGGGCGCTCAGGCGGGCGTGATGACCACCTTCAGGGCCGAGTTCGAGGCCGCGTTCTTGAACACGTCGTACGCGTCGTCCATCTGATCAAACGTGAACGTGTGCGTCCCCATCTTCTCGGCCGGAATCCGGCCGCTGGCCACCATTTTCAGCAGCGTGGGAATGGACACCGTGTCGACCAGCCCCATGGTCAGGGTGACGTTCTGGATCCACATCTCCTGCATCGGGAGTTCCACCGGGACTCCGTGCACGCCGATGTTGGCGATGGTTCCGCCCGGCCGGACCAGGGACGCCGTGGTCAGCAGCGTCTCGGGATACCCGACCGCCTCGATGGACACGTCAACGCCGAGGCCGTCGGTGAGCGCAATCACGTCGGCGGCCGTGCTGTCTCCCGCCTCGACCGCGTCGGTCGCCCCGAACTCGAGCGCCTTGTCCAGGCGGAACTTGTTCGTGTCGATCGCGATGACCTTCGAGGCGCCCCACAGGCCGGTGGTCAGGATGGCCGACAGCCCGACCGCCCCGGCGCCCACCACGGCGACCGTGTCACCCGGCCGCACCTGTCCCGCGAGCACGCCGACCTCATACCCGGTCGGCAGCGAGTCGGCGAGGAAGATGGCCTGCTCGTTCGTGACGTTGGCGGGGACTGCGTACAGGGAGGTGTCGGCGTACGGCACCCGCACGGACTCGGCCTGGGTGCCGTCGATGAGGTGGCCGAAGATCCAGCCGATCCCGCCGACCGTCTGGCAGTGCGACGGCATGCCCCGCTGGCAGTACTCACACCGGCCGCATTTCGTGATGGCTGGGACCAGCACCCGGTCCCCGACCGCGAATCCCTTGACCGCGTCGCCCACCTCGGTGACGGTGCCGACCGCCTCATGGCCGAGGATGCGGCCGTCGGTGACCGCGGGGACATCACCATGGAGAATGTGCAGGTCGGTACCGCAGATCGTAGTGGTGTCAACCCGCACCACCACGTCGGTCGGTTCCTGGATCGCCGCGTCCGGAACGTCTTCCCATGCCTTCTGCCCGGGCCCGTGGTACACCAGCGCTTTCATGGCCACCTCCGTTGGTTGGTAGTTGCGACGCTAATCGCGCTGGGCGGACCGGACTGTTTCAGAATTGGACCGATCACGGCCGGGAAAGCGGAGCACCAGGTCACGCTGTGGTTGTGCCCGGGCGCACACGTCGGGGAGGTCGGCGTTCCAGGGCAGGAATCTGCGTCAGGTGCCCGGGTGCAGCCAGGCCCCGGTCACGCGCTCCAGCCGGTGCGGGCGCACGCCGGAAGGGGCAACGACGAGGCCGTCTGGCCGGGCCCGGGGCGCGGGCAGCGGCTGGTCACGCTGGGTTCCCACCATGTGGCGCATTCGCTCCAGGACATTCCGGTAGAACCGTTGCTGGGTCCAGCGCCCGAAGAGGCGGAAACCCCAGCGGATCACCGGGCTGGGGATGGGAGCCTGCCGCGAATAGCCGCTGACCCGGAAGACCACCACGCCGGTGCCCAGATCCTTGATCACCTCGTAGCGGAGGCGTCCTTGCTCGAGGTGACCCTCCAGCGTCTGGTAGCTCCAGCCCCAGACCCGCTCGCGAGCCTCATTGTCGTCCCGGTCCTCGTCGATCACCTCGGTGACCCGCACCCCGAGATAGAACCGCAGGCCGGCGAAGCGGCCCTCAAGCAGCATGTCCCGGCCGAGCAACTCGTCGCGGCCGAGGTACACGGCGCGCAGAATCCGCGGTTCGGCGAACTCGTAGTGGCGCACCAGCAGGCAGGCCACCTCCCACGGACCGCCCGGGACCGGCGGCCCGGGCGGCTCGTGCCCGACGGCCGTTTCCCCGGAGTCAACGTGCCAGTGGCCGTCCGGCACGCCGTCCTGCGGAGCCCGGGCCGGGTCATAGTTGATCCGCCGCTCGCGCAGGCTGGCGAGTTCAGCGCGCTCGTCGATCCGGCTGAACAGCCGTTCGCGCACCTACCTGGGCTCCGACATGGAGTCGCCGATCAGCCAGAGCAGCGGCGGCCAGAGCCCGACGAACAGGGCACGCCGTTCCGCATTCCCCCGCTCATCCTGGTCGACGGTTTTGGCGCGGATCCACAAGCCGATGCAGAGCCCGACGGAACCAAGCGAAGCCACCTGGAAGTGAGAGCTGCGCAGCCCGACCGCTCGCAGCAGCCCGGCTCCGAACATCGGAGCCGTCCCCGCGACTTCCCGGCCCCTGGCCACCCGTCTGGAGGGCCGGGCATGCGACGATCGGGGCATGGCAACGGCGAACCGCCCGGCCCGGGCATGGATCGTGCTGCGCTGGCCCCTGGGCCTCGCGCTCGTCAGCTGGCGGTACATGTGGCGCACCACTCCCCTGCACCGCTCGGAGGAAACCGGTTCCGCCGCAGATCTACCCCAGCCGGCCAGCCAGGACACCGAACCTGGTGACCGGCGCCAGGGCCTCTCGGCCGGGGCCGGCCCATTGCTGCACCGCTACTACGCGGCGCGGATCGTACGCAGCGGCATGGGGCCGCCCGAGCTGATGGACAAGGTGGCAGCCAACCTGAACCGCGTGTCCCCGGAAATGGCCGTCTTCCGCCACACGCGGGGCCAGCCCGGCCAGCTGCGGCAGGGTGACGAGCTCGTCGTGCGCATGCCGGGGCCGTGGGACGGTCCAGTGCGCGTCGTGCACCGGGACCCCATGTCGTTCCGGCTGGCCACCCTGGAGGGTCACCTGGAAGCCGGGGAGATCGAGTTCCGGGCCACCTCGGACGGGGATGCCCTGCAGTTTGAGATCGAGTCCTGGGCCCGGGCCGGCGACCGGCTCGCCGATCTGCTCTACAACCGGCTGCGGCTCGCCAAGGAAATCCAGCTGAATATGTGGTCTCACTTCTGCGTTCGTGCTGCGGCCCTGGCCGGTGGCCGGCTGAGCGGCGGGGTCACCATCCGTACCCGCAGGGTGGACTGGCCCCCGCCGGGCGCCCGGGGCGTGGGACTGCCCGGGCCGCCGGTCGGGTCGGCGACGGGCTGAGCGCTGTAGCGCGCTGATGGCCGGGCCAGCCGGCCCGGCCATCAGACGGCGCGCAGGCTAACCGGTTACTGTCCCTGGCCGCTGGAATCCTGACTGCCCTGGTCCGCGCCGCCCTGGTTCTGCTGGGCCTGGTTCTGCTGGGCCTTTCTGCTGGCCCTGGGCGTCCTGGCCAGGCTGATTGCCCTCCTGCCCTGGAAGGCCGAGCTTGTTCTCGGCGGCCTGCTCCGCCTTCTGAACCTGCTCCGGGTGATCCTTGCCATATTGCTCAGCTTCGTCCTTGAGCTTGTCGAATTCGCTCACGATGCCTCCAGTTCCGAGTCCGCGTTGACCGGGCGGCCAGGTCGCGGCCTTCGCGTCTACCCGCGGACTTGGGCGCAACACATGCCGACCAGACCGGGTGGCGGCGGCCTGCGGGCTCAGCGGGCCGCGGTGACCGCGGCGGCGAACTCTCCCGGGCTCTCCAGCGGGGTGAAGTGACCCGCGCCGGGCAGGCGGATAAGGCGGGCGTCGGCGAAGAACTCACCGATCCGGTCCGACCAGGCCGGCGGGAACAGCGGATCATGCGCGGGCCACAGCACGGTGGTGGGCACCGTGATCCGGTCCGCCGGCGCGGGCGGCCGTTCGGCGAGGGACCTGGCCACGGATCCCGCACCGCCCCGGTACCAGTTGATCGATGCCGTGAACGCACCCTCGGGGGCGTACGCCGTCACGAGGTGTTCGAGCTGCCCGGAGGGCAGCTCGAATTCCGGCCCGGACCAGTGCTCCCAGAAGTGCCGCAGGTAAACCCGGACCGCATCGGGATGACCGTCGATGAGCTGCGCGGGACCGTGGCTCGCCCGGTCGTAGGCCAGCCGGAATCCACCGACGGGGGTGACCTGCGCATCCAACGAGCATCCCGCGCCAGGAAAACCCGTTTCAATGGCCCACGCCACGGGCGATCATGGTAGCCAGCATGCCCTGAGGAGAAACCGTGCAAGGACGCCGGCACACGGTGACCAGCGCCGACGGCACGGCCATCGGCCTGCTGTCCGCAGGCTCGGGGCCGCCGCTGCTGCTCGTGCACGGGGGCATGGGCCGCCTGGAGCGGTGGGAACCCCTCTGGGAACTGCTGACCCGGCACTGGCAGGTCACGGCCATGGACCGCCGGGGGCGGGGTTCCAGCGGCGACACCCAGCCGTACCGGCTCAGCCAGGAGTTCGACGACGTGGCCGCCGTCGCCGCGAGCGTGGCGGACAGCGGCGGCGGACCGCCCGATGTGTTCGCGCACAGTTATGGCGCGCTCTGCACGCTGGGGGCCGCGGCCCGCGGCGCCCCGTTCCGGCGCATCGCCCTGTACGAGCCGCCGGGGCCGGCGACCGTCCCGCGTGAGTGGCGGGAACGGGCCGGCGCCCTGGTCGCCAGGGGGCAGCCCGGCCCGGCCATGGTCAGCTTCCTGACCGAGGTCATCGGGCTGACCATGGCGCAGGTCAGCGAGCTCAGGAACACTCCCGGCGCGCGGGATGTGCTGCCGATCGTGTCGGCCACGCTGCCGCGTGAGGCCGGGGCCCTGGCGTCCGCCGATCCCCTGGCGCTGGCGGCCGGCGTCACCGCGCCGGTACTCCTCCTGCTCGGCGAGGCCAGCCCGGGCTGGGCGGCGGACATCACGCGCGCGCTCAGCGCCGCCCTCCCGCAGGCCACGCTGGCGGTTCTGCCGGGCTACGGGCACGAGGCCATCGACGCCGCGCCCGGCCTGATCTACGGGCAGCTGCTGCAGTTCCTGGACTGACTGCGGCCCGCACCGGGCGGTCAGCACATAATGAGGGCGTGCTGATCACGATCGAAGCCTCGGACCTCCCGGGACCTTCCTGCGGCCCCAGCCCGGACTCCCCCGGCGGGTACCACAACATCCACGTGGGGGTCCAGCGCCGTGGCCGGCGAGACGAGCTCCTCGGCCTGATTTCCGGGGACGCGGCGTCCGCCACCTGGACGATGGAGTGCACCGCCGCCCCGTCCGCAGCCGGCACCGACCTGAAGGGCCCGTACATCCAGGGACCGCCGGGCGGCCGGTTCATCTACCTGTCCTGGGGGACCGTGGACGACGCGGCCGGCTTCACGCTGTTCCGGCGGGCGAAGCTGTGGCTCGACGCGGTGCCGGCCGGCGTGCTGGACCAGGCCATGGACCGCGGCGTGCTCGTCGGCCGACTCGGGCTGACCGATCCGAAGGGCAACCCGCTCTGCGCGGCGGTGCGCCCGCCCGTGATCGAATGGTCCGCCGCTAAGGCGTATCACGGGAATGCGGCACAACCAGGCCCGATTCGTAGGCCGCCACCACCGCCTGGGTCCGGTCCCGCAGGCCGAGCTTGCTGAGCACCCGGCTCACATGGGTCTTCACCGTCTCCTCGGTCACCACCAGCCGGGCGCCTATCTCCGTGTTGGACAGGCCTTCCGCGACGAGGCGCAGAACCTGCGTCTCACGCGGGGTCAGCGCGGCGAGCGCCGCTTCCGGGACGGCGTCGGGCCCGGGCCGCATCTGGGCGAACTCCCCGATGAGGCGGCGGGTGACGGTCGGGGCGAGCAGCGCGTCACCGGCCGCGACGACCCGTACGGCGTCAAAGAGCCGCTCCGCGGTGACGTCCTTGAGCAGGAAGCCGCTGGCTCCGGCGCGCAGCGCGTCGTAGACGTATTCGTCCAGGTCGAAGGTGGTCAGGATGAGGATGCGCGGCCCATCCGGCAGCGAGCCCGAGCCGGTGCCGGCCGGGGAGCCGCCGCCCGGCCCGGGACCGCTGGGCCAGGCTGGGCCGGCCAGCTGCCGGGTAGCCTCGATGCCGTCCATGCCGGGCATCCGGACGTCCATGAGCACGACATCGGGCTGCCGCTCGCGGCAGATCCGCACGGCCTCGGCCCCGTCGCAGGCGGTGCCCAGGACCTCGAAGTCCGGCTGGGTGCCGAGCAGCTCGGCGAATCCAGTCCGGACCACCTGATGATCGTCTGCCACCACGATCCGGATCGCGGGCACCGGGCCGCTCACCCGGCCTCTCCCTTGCCGGGCAGACTGGCTGAGACCAGGAAGCCGCCACCGGCCGCCTCGCCGGTGCTCACCTCACCGCCGACGGCCGCGGCCCGCTCGCGCATGCCGAGCAGGCCGTGGCCCTCCGGGACGGCCTCGTCCGGCCGGGCGCCCACCGGCCCCGGCCCGTTGTCCCGGATGAAGAGCCGGAGCCCGTCCTCGCCGTAGTGCAGTTCCACGTCCACGGCCGCTCCGGGGGCGTGCCGGCGGGCGTTGGTGAGGGCTTCCTGCACGATGCGGTAGGCGGCCAGCTCAACCCCGGGATCGAGCGCGATCGGGGCCCCGTGCAGGATCAGCCGGGCACCGGTCCCGGCCGCGTCCCGGGCCGTGTCCAGCAGCTCGTTCAGCTGGCGCAGTCCCGGCTGCGGCTGAAGTTCGGCCACTTCGGCTCCGGTGTCCTCGCGGAGCACGCCCAGCAGCCGCCGCATTTCCGTCAGCGCGGCCCGCGCGGTGTCCCCGATCGACGACAGGCGCTGTGCCCCGGCCGCGGGCATCCCTGGAGTGGTCAGCCGGGCCGTCTCCGCCTGCACGGCGATCATGGAGATGTGGTGCGCGACCACGTCGTGCAGCTCGCGGGAGATGCGGGCCCGTTCCCCCCGGGCGGTGTGCTCCAGCAGGGTGCCCGCGATCGCTTCGCGCGCGGCGCTGTGCTCGATTGCGTCCCGCTGGGCCCGGCGTGCGCTGCCGGCTAGCGCGGCCGCCGGGCCGAGGGAGGCCAGCAGCAGGGCCGGGATCTCGGCCGCAGAACCGGACGAGGCCGTCAGCGCGAGGATCAGGAACGGCAGGCTCAGCGCCGCGCTGAGCAGGGGCGAGCCGCGGCGGCCGAGCCGGTACGCCCCGGCCAGCTGCGCGATCAGGCCGGCCCCGGTCAGCGTCTGGAACCCGGCGAGCGACACGATGCCCGCCGCGGACATGATGACCGCGGCCCAGGCCGGCCTGGCCCACAGGAAACCGAGCGGCACGGTAGTGGCCAGGCTGACCAGCGCCAGGACGAACAGCGAGGCCCACCACACCGCCGCGGCGCCGCCGTTGAGCGTCCGGCCGCTATCAGGCGCAGCCACAGCTACCCACAGCGCCTGCGCCACGGCGAGCATCCCCAGGAGCACAGCCACCATGACCGGTGCGTACGGCAGCGCGGCGAGGCGCCGCCACGCCGCCGTCCCCGCGCTACGCCAGTCATCCACTTGGCTCACGTAAACCATTGTCGTCGCTGGTACGCACGCCTGGCGTCACCCCGGGCCGCTATCACGTCATCCCTCGTGCGGGGGATGCGCGGACGCAGGCCTCCCCCGGTGCAGTGGCGGCCAAGACCGCTCTGCGGCGGGACGACTCCGGCGGTGGTCCTTCCCTAGCCTTCCTGACATGGAAGCGACGATCGAGGTATCCGGCCTGTGCAAGAAGTTCGGGCCGACCCTGGCGCTGGACGGGATGTCTTTCACCGTCCGGCCGGGCCAGGTCACTGGTTTCGTCGGCCCGAACGGGGCCGGGAAGTCCACCACGATGCGGGTGATCCTGGGCCTGGACGCGGCCGACGACGGCACCGCGCTGGTCGGCGGCCAGCCGTATGCGAGCTTGCGGCATCCGCTGAGCCATGTCGGGGCTTTGCTGGACGCGGCTGCGCTGCAGCCCAGCCGCAGCGCCCGGAACCATCTGCTGTGGCTGGCCCATTCGCAGGGCCTGAACGCCCGGCGGGTCGATGCGGTGATCGAGCAGGCGGGCCTGCAGACGGCCGCCCGGCGTAAGGCGGGCGGCTATTCGCTGGGCATGCGGCAGCGGCTGGGGATCGCCGCCGCGATGCTCGGCGACCCGCCGGTGCTCATGATGGACGAGCCGTTCAACGGCATGGATCCCGAGGGCATCGTGTGGATGCGCGGCTTTCTGCGATCGCTGGCCGGGCAGGGCCGGGCGGTGCTGGTGTCCAGCCACCTGATGAGCGAACTGCAGGACACCGCCGATCACCTGGTGGTGGTCGGCCGCGGCCGGGCCATCGCGGACACCAGCGTCCGCGAGTTGCTCGCCACCGCCTCCCAGGACCGGATCACGGTGCGCACGTCGGCGCGGTCGGAGGCGATGACGGTGCTAGCCCACGCGGGGGCCACCGTCGCCGCCACCGACCGCGACACGCTGACCGTCTCCGGGATCCCCCCGGAGCGGGTCGTGGCGTTGCTCGGCGAGAGCGGGGTGCCGTTCTCGGAGATGTCCCCGCATCACGCCAGCCTGGAGGAGGCCTACATGGAACTCACCCGGGACGAGGTCGAGTTCCGCGCGGAGCCAGTACCGGAGCCCGCAGAGGAGGCCACGTCATGACCGCACAGGCCACCATCCCGCACCCGCCGGCCCCACAGCCTGGCCGGGACGGATTCGCGCAGCTCGTCCGCGCCGAATGGACCAAGCTCAGGACGGTGCGCGGCTGGGTCATCGGCCTGGTCGTCGCGGCCCTGGTGATGGCCGGGATCGGATTGCTGACCGCCGTGGGCGGCAGCAGCTCCTGCCAGTCGGTCGGCGGCGGCCCGGCCCGCAGCGGCCGGGCCTGCGGGCCCACTTTTACGGTGGGGCCAGCCGGTGAGCCGGTGACCGACAGCTTCTATTTCGTCCGCCAGCCGCTCACCGGGAACGGCAGCCTTACCGTCCGGGTGACCTCGCTCACCGGCCGGATCCCGCCCGCGAACGGCCAGCCCCCGCTCAATCCGAACGCGTCACCCGACACCCGCCCCGGCCTCGTGTCCTGGGCCAAGTCAGGCGTGATCATCAAAGAGAGCACCCGCCCGGGATCGCCGTACGCGGCGATCATGGTCACCGCTGACCACGGAGTCCGCCTGCAGAGCAATTACACCAGCGACACGGCGGGCCAGCCCGGTACCGTGTCGGCGGCGTCCCCGCGCTGGCTGCGGCTGACCCGCTCCGGCAGCATGGTCACCGGCTACGACTCGGCCGACGGGATCCACTGGACCCAGGTCGGCACCGTTCAGCTGGCCGGGCTGCCCTCGACCGTCCAGGCCGGGCTGTTCACCGCCTCCCCCGCCTACCAATCAATCTCCCAGAACTTCGGCGGCGGGACCAGCGGGAGCATCCTCCCCAGCCAGGCCACCGCCGTCTTCGATCACGTCGGCCGATCTGGCCGGTGGCCGGCCGGGATCTGGTCCGGCGACTACATCGACGCCGCCGGCGGCTCGGGAGTCGGCGGGTATCACCAGGCCGGCGACCGGTTCACGGTGACCGGGTCCGGCGACATCGCGCCGGTCATCGCCGGGTCGGACGCGAGCGGCGGCCCGTCACTGACCGTCGCGAACCTGCTAGTGGGCACGTTCGCCGGGCTGATCGGGGTGCTCGTGGTCGCGGCCATGTTCATCACCGCCGAATACCGCCGCGGCCTGATCCGCACCACCCTGGCCGCGAGCCCGCGGCGGGGGCGGGTACTGGCGGCGAAAGCCCTCGTGATCGGCTCGGTCACCTTCGTGGTCGGCCTGGTCGCGGCCGCCGCCGGGGTAACCCTCGGGACCCAGATAGGGCGCAGCAAGGCGTACGTGTTCCCGGCGACGTGGACGACCGAGTTGCGGGTGATCGTCGGCACCGCGGCGGTGCTCGCGGTGGCCGCCGTGCTGGCCCTGGCCCTCGGCGCCGTGCTGCGCCGCGGCGCCGCCGCGGTCACCATCGTGGTCGTGGCGATCGTGCTCCCGTACATCCTGAGCGTCGCCTCGGTCCTGCCGGTCGGCGTCCTGGACTGGCTGCTGCGGCTCACCCCGGCCGCGGGCTTCGCCATCCAGCAGGCCGCACCACAGTACCCGCAGGTCACCGCCCTCTACTCGCCTGGGACCGGCTACTTCCCGCTGGCGCCGTGGGCCGGCTTCGCCGTGCTGTGCGCCTGGGCCGCCCTCGTCCTCGGCCTGGCCCTGGTCCTGATCCGCCGGCGGGACGCATGAGCCAGGCCGGGCCTGCCGGCCAGCTGAGCCTCCCCCTGGCCCGGCACCTCGGCCTGACGGGCATACGGGACGCACTGCATGCGGAATGGACCAAGCTGCGCACCATAGCTGGGCCGGCCTGGTTGCTGATCGCCACGGTCGCCGCGACCGTGGCGATCAGCGCCGCGGCGACCGCCGCCGTCCGGTGCCCCTCCGGCACCGCCTGCCCGGTCGACACGGCCAAGCTCAGCCTGACCGGGATCCAGGTCGGCCAGGCCGTCGTGGCCATCCTGGCGGTCCTGGTCATCAGTGGCGAGTACAGCACCGGCATGATCCGGACCACCTTCACGGCCATGCCGCACCGGGTCACGGTGCTCGGCGCCAAGACGGCCATCCTCACCGGCCTGGTGCTGGCCGCAGGCAGCCTCGCGGTGCTCGGATCCGTGCTCACCGGGCGGCTCATCCTGCCCGGCCACGGCTTCACCGCGGCGCGCGGCTTCCCGCTGCTGTCCCTGGGCGACGGGCCCGTGCTGCGCGCCGCCGCCGGGTCGGTCCTGTATCTCGCCCTGATCGCCCTGCTCAGCCTGGGCATAGCCACGGCCGTGCGGGAACCCGCCGTCGCCATCGGCGTCGTCCTCAGCCTGCTGTATCTCGCCCCGATCGTCGCCCCGCTGCTGAACCAGCAGTGGTACCGCCACGTCGAGCAGATCGCCCCGACCACGGCCGGCCTGACCATCCAGGCCACCACCGGCCTGCGGAGCCTGCCCATCAGTCCCTGGGGCGGCCTGGGCGTACTCGCTGCCTGGGCCGGGGTGGCCTTGCTGGCCGGCGGGCTGGTGCTCCGGCTGCGGGACGCCTGAGCGGGCCGGATCATGACACCTCCTCTCCCCGCAGTCCGGCCGTGGCTGGCCCGCAGGCTGTTCCCGCTCCTGGCCACGGGGGGCCTGGTGGCCGTCGGGATGGCCTCGACGACCTGGTGGGGACCCGGTCTGCTGGGCACACACGGCTGGATGCTCCCGCACGACCTGTGGGGAACGCTGGTCGCGGCCCGGCGGCTGGCCCACCTGGATATCGGCGGCCTCTACACCCCGCCCACCGCCTTGATCAGCCTGCCCGGCGCGGCCGTGATCCTGGTCCCGGCCGCGGCCGTTATCAGCGCCGCGGGTCTGTCCCTGCCGATTCCCGGCCCGCCCAGTCTCCATCCGGGTGCCTGGCTGCTCGCCGGGCCCTACCTGATCCTCGTGTCGGCGGTAGCCCTGTTCGCCGCCGATGCGATCGCCGAGGATCTGGGCGTGACCCGGCCCCGGCGCGCCCTGCTCGCCGCCGCGGGCGCGGTGGCGCTGTGGGGCGTGTCGGTGCAATGGGGTCACCCTGAAGACGCGGTCGCGGTGGGGCTACTGCTATTCGCCATCCAGGCGCTGTCCCGGGCCCGAACCGGAGGCTCCGGCTGGCTGATGGGAGCGGCGGTCGCCACGCAGCCACTCGTGCTGCTCACGCTGCCCGTCATCCTGATGGTCATCCAGTCGCGGCGGCGGGCTGGCTTCCTGGTGCGGACCGCCGCCCCCGGTGCGCTGCTACTGGCCGCAGCCGCGGCGGCGAACTGGCCAGCCACCATCTACGCGGTGACCGTCCAGCCCAACTGGCCAGCCATCGACCATCCCACTCCGTGGACCGCTCTCGCCCCGTACCTGAGCCACGGGGCGGTCGCCGCGGCGCCCGCCAGGCTGCTGGCCATCCTGGCGGCCTGCGGATGCGCGCTGGCCGCCGGGCGGCGGTGGCGCGCCGCACGGACAGCAGCCGGGTGGAGCCCGGACATGCTCGCGCAGGTGCTGTGGTGGGCCGCCGCGGCCCTGGCGATGCGCGCGGTGTTCGAGTCCGTGATGGTCGCTTACTACCTATGGCCGGCGCTGGCGGTGGCGCTCATCACGGCGTCGAGGAGCTGGCCACGTCTGGTGGAGACCTCCCTCGCCGCGGCGGTGCTCACCCTCGTCTCGGAGGTCTCCGGGCGCGGCCCGTGGATCTGGTGGGCGTCGATGGTGGCGGGGCTGGGCCTCACGCTCTTCCTCGCCCGCGTCCCGCTGCGCAGCAGCGGCGTACCACAGCACGCCGTGAATACCCCTGACCAAGGAAAGGACAGGCGAAGCGTCATGAAACAGCGAGCGGATCTGCCCCGCTGGGCGCGGTGGGCGGTTCCCGCGGGGGTCCTGGTCGTGGCCGGGGGGTGGCTGGCGGGATCGGTGATCCCGGCGGCCCAGGCGGCGCCGGTGCTGCCGCCGCGCTCCCCGGTGCAGCTGCTCGCCGCGCTGGCCGCGAAAACCTCGGCGCCGCCGCTGAGCGGGACGGTGCTGGAAACGGCATCGCTCGGGCTGCCCGCACTGCCGTCAACGGGGGACCCGGCCTCGCTGGCGTCGCTGCTCACCGGCTCGCACACGATCAGGGTCTGGTACTCGGACCCGTCGCACTACCGGATCGCGGTACCGCAGAACATGAGCGAGAGCGACCTCATCAGGAACGGCAGCAGCGCTTGGCTGTGGGACAGCACGGACAACACGGTGACGCATGTCGCGCTGCCGTCAGACGCAGCGTTCCCGCCCCTGCCGTCCACGCCGCTCACGCCACAGCGGGCCGCTGAGCAGGCCCTGGCCAGGGTGGGACCGGCCACGGCGATCAGCGTGGACCGCAACGTGACCGTGGCCGGCCAGGCCGCCTACCAGCTCGTGCTGGCGCCGAAGAGTTCCAGCTCGCTGGTCGGCCAGGTGCGCATCGCCATCGACGCGCAGCACCACGTGCCGTTGCGGGTGCAGGTGTTCGCGAAGAGCGCGGCGGGCCCGGCGATCCAGGTGGCCTTCACCTCCGTATCCTTCGCCCGGCCGTCCCCGGGTACTTTCGCGTTCAGCGCTCCGGCCGGCGCGACGATCACCCAGGAGAGCGCCGGGTCCGGGAGCTCTGCCCCCGGCCAGGCGCCGCACCGCGACAGCATCACGAACGGGATCCACGTGATCGGCCGCGGCTGGCTGGCCGTGGCCGGCCTGCCGCGGTCGTCCTGGCCGGCGCTGACGGGCACCGCGCCGCCCGGCGGCTCAGGCGGATCGGGTCTCGGGCCGTTCCGCAGCTCGAGCCAATCGGCGGCCCCGGGATCCGGCGGCCCGGGCGGCTCCGGCGGCCCGGCCCTCGGCGGCGGCACCGGGGCGGTCTTCGGCGCCCTGCTGCAGAACGCCAGGCGGGTCAGCGGGCCCTGGGGCAGCGGGCGCCTGCTGCGGACCAGCCTGGTGTCGGTGCTGATCACCAGCCCGGGCCGGATCCTGATCGGAGCCGTCACCCCGGACGTCCTCTACCGGGCCGCCACGCTGGCGGGCCATGCGCCACTGATCCGACGGCAGCACGCGGCCGTCCAGGCGGGGCCGAAGTGACCGGCACCCGGGCAGCGTCCGTGCTGGCCGTGGCGAGCAGCGGTCTCACCAAGCGGTTCCGGGGCGGCCAGGTGGCCGTCGACCACATCGACCTCGCGGTTCCGTGCGGCTCGGTGTACGGCTTCCTGGGGCCGAACGGGTCGGGGAAGACGACCACGATCAGGATGCTGCTGGGCCTGGCCTTTCCCACGGACGGCCGCGCGGAGCTGCTGGGCGCGCCGATGCCGGCCGCCGCGATCCAGGTGCTGCCCCGCGTGGGCTCCCTCATCGAGGGCCCGGCCTTCTACCCGTTCCTCACCGGTCAAGACAACCTGGCCCGCTGCGACGCCGCTGACCGTACCGCCGACCCGCGGACCGCCACGGCGCGGATCAGCGAGGCGCTGGACCGGGTGGGCCTGCTGGCGGCCGCCCGGAAGCGGTACCGCCACTACTCACTCGGCATGAAGCAGCGGCTCGCCATCGCCGCCAGCCTGCTCACCCCCCGGGACCTGATCGTGCTGGACGAGCCGACCAACGGGCTCGACCCGCAGGGCACCCGCGAGGTGCGTGGGCTCATCCGCCAGATCGCCGCGGGCGGCATCACCGTGTTCGTCTCCTCGCACCTGCTCGCCGAGGTCGAGCAGGTCTGCTCGCACGTCGGCGTGATGCGCACCGGCCGGCTGGTGTTCCAGGGCCCGCTGGAGGAGCTGCGTGCCACCGGCGCCGCCCGTATCCGCGTCGAGACCGCGGAGCCCGGCCGCGGCCGCGGCAGTCCTCGAACGGCTCGGCCTCGCCGACCCGCGGGTGGCCGGAAACGAAGTGTGGGCGCAGCTCGCAGGCGGTCAGCCCGAGCGGGTCTGTGCGGAGCTCGTCGGGGCAGGCGTCGGGGTCCGCGGGCTCGGGGTGATCACCCCGAGCCTGGAGGACCTGTTCGTGGGACTCACCGGAGAGGGGTTCGATATCGATGGCTGAGACGTCGCTGGCCGGGTCACCGGCGCGGGACCCGGTAGCCGGTCCCGGCCCGGGCGGGTCCCCGCCCGGGGGCGGGGCGGCAGGAGGTCACGGCGGAACGGCGCCCGTCCGGGCGTGGCTACGCCTTTTCCGGTCGGAGCTGCGGCTTGTCTTCGGCCGCCGCCGGAACCAGGCACTCCTGCTGGTGGTCGCGTTGTTTCCCCTCATCATCGGCATCGGGCTGCGCCTCACCCAGCAGCCCAACGCCACCGGAGGCCCCAGCGTGGCGTTCATCACCCAGCTGGCCGGCAACGGGGTGTTCCTCAGCTTCATCGCGCTGACCTTGCTGCTCATACTCGTGATGCCGCTGACGGTGGCCGTGGTCGCCGGGGACTCGATGGCCGGCGAGGCCGGCTACGGCACGCTGCGTTCACTGCTGGCGATTCCCGCCGGGCGGGTCCGCCTGCTCACCGTGAAGTACGCCACGATCGTGGTGTTCGCCGTCACGGTCACATTCCTGGTGGCGGCGGTGGCCCTGGCGACGGGCGCAGCCCTGTTCCCCGTCGGGCCGGTGACACTGCTGTCCGGCACCACCGTGCCGATCGCCGACGCGGTGCTGCGGCTGCTGTTCGTCGCGCTGTACGTGGCCGCCGCGATGGCCTCGCTCGGCGCGCTGGGCATGGCCATCTCCACCTTCACTGAGCACGCGGTCGGTGCGATCGCCGCGATCGCGATCGTGGTGGTGACCAGCGAGGTAGTCGATAAGGTTCCCCCGTTCGCCGCGATCCAGCCGTATCTGCCGACGCACTGGTGGACCTCCTTTGATTCCCTGCTCCGCGTGCCGGTTGACACCGCCACCTTGCTACGCGGCCTGCTGTCGTTCGGGGCGTACCTGGTCATCTTCGGCTCTCTCACCTGGGCCCGGTTCACGACCGCCGATGTGACCAGCTGAGGCGGGCCGCCCTGACGACGCCGCTGGCCTGCCGGACCGGGAGACATGCCGTTATCGTGCGATCATGACCTCCCCGCTGGTCCGGAGTGCGCACGTGGCCACCAACGCCCTGCACTCGCTGATCTACTTCGCACCCGAGACCGAGCAGCACCTGACCAGCACCGGGCTCCGGCCCGGGCGGATGTGCTACTTCGCCGGGCGTGCCGCGCCCATGGGTGCGGTCAGCGCCGGGGTGGTCACCGCGACCTTCTACAACTTCAGCCCGGGCCTGATCAGGCGCTGCATCCCGCGGGCGTGGGAACTCGCCCGTCCGGACGTGGTGATCGGCGCCCGTTTCGCGGCGGCGGACGCCACGCTGACCCGGCTGCTCGGCCCGGACGTCGTCGCCTCCCAGGACATGGTCACGATGGCGGAACTGACCCGGGAGGCCACGGCGGGCTGCCGCCCGGAGGGGCGCCCGCTCTACGCCGGCCACGCCGGCCTGGACTGGCCGGACGCCCCGCACCTGGTGATGTGGCATGCACTGTCCCTGCTCCGGGAGCACCGCGGCGACGGTCACATCTGCGCCCTGGTCGCCGCGGAACTGTCCGGGCTCGAGGCCCTGGTCACTCACACGGCCACCGGCCAGGGTTTCGTCACCGGGTTCGCCCAGGCCAGCCGGGGCTGGAGCGAGGCAGAGTGGAAGGGCGCCGTCGAGTCGCTGACCGCCCGCGGCCTGCTCGGCGCCGACGGTGTACCGACCCCGGCCGGGGAGGCGCTCCGCGCCCGCGTCGAGGAGGAGACTGACCGGCTGGCCGCGGCCCCGTGGCAGCATCTGGGCGACGAGCGCGCCGAGGAGGTGGTGCGCCTCGGCCAGGCGATGACTCGTACCGCGGTGAAAGCCGGCGCCTTCCCGCGGGAGGGCGTGTTCTCCCGGTAAGCGGCTGCCCGGCCGCACCAGCCCTCCGCACTATCCGGCCGCACTAGCCGGCCGCACTAGCCGTCTGTGGCGATGATCTGCTCGGCCACCGACGCGAGGTCGGGGCCGATGATGCGGGGACGGCGCCCGAGCGGGCTCAGCACCATGCCAGGACGGGCCACGAAAGCGGCCTGGCATCCGGCGCTCAGCGCGCCTGCGACGTCCCACCAGTGCGCGGCCACCAGCCGCACCTCTCCGATCGGGACGTCGCACCGCTCCGCCACCTCGAGATACGGCTGCGGGGCCGGCTTGAGGTGCGCCACCTCGTCGGCGGACATGACGGCCTCGAAGTACCCGTCCAGGCCGGCGTGGGCCAGCTGGGCCTCGGCCACGGCCTGGACCGAGTTGGTGAGGGCGACCAGCCGCAGACTGGTCCGGGCCAGGGCGGCCAGCGCGCCCGGCACCTCGGGATGCGGGGGCAATGAGCTCATCAACGCCACCAGGTCGTCGATGCTGTCGGTGCTCAGTGGCACCCCCTCGCGCTCGCCCAGCATGGCCAGCGCGGCGCGCTGGGCGGTGGTGAAGTCCACGTATTGACCGGTGAGCCCGCCGACGAAGGCCATCTGGAGCATCTGCGCGAACCATTGCGGCCGCAGGGCCGCACCCCCCAGCCGCGCCTCGAACGGCGCGTCGAGGGCCCTGAGGTCCAGCAGCGTCTCGTTGACGTCGAACGCGATCACCCTGGCCATGCCACTCCTCCCGGTGGAGGCGGAACTCACGGGCCAGCGGCCCACTCAGCGACGGTACGCACCTCGGCCTGGCGGGGGAACACCTTCTCGGTCAGCACCCGGTGCACCTCCGGGTCGGCGTCCAGGCACGCGTCGGCCAGCACGACGAGCTGGTAGTCCTGGTCAGCCGCGTAGCGCAGGGTGGACAGGACCACGCCGCTGGTCGCGATGCCGGTGAGGACGAGCGTGCCCGCTCCCAGTCCCCGCAGCACCAGGTCGAGGTCACTGCCCGCGAATGCGGACACCCGGCGCTTGGTCACCACCACCTCCCCCGGGGCCGGCGCGATGGCCGGGTGGATCTCGGTGGCCGGGCTTCCCTGCACGTACGCGCCGGACGCGGCGGCCGCGGCGAAGGCGCGGTTCCGCGGGCTGATCTCAGGGTGACCCGGGCGGAAGCCGATGGTCACGTAGACGACCGGGACGGCCGCCGCGCGGGCCGCGGTGATGGCCTGGGACAGGCGGGACAGGTAGCCGGGATCGTCGCCGAATCGCTCGACGATCCCCCGCTGGACATCCATCACCAGCAGCACGGCGGCATCGCCCATCCGGAGCGCTCCTTTCCGCCCGGCGGCGTGGCGAGGGCGCCGGCCATCTCATCGGCCAGCCTAGGGCCGGCCCGGCGGGCACCGGCCTCTCGGCTGGCCAGTACCCGCCAGCCGGGTCAGTACCGGCTGGCCAGGTGGGCCCGGCCCGCCGGAGGCTCATAGGGGTCCGGCCAGAAATCGGTGATCCGCACGATGCGGCCGTCCGCATCGAGGTCGAAGAAACACAGCCCGGTCTGGCTGGCACCCCCCTCCGAGAACTCGATCATGCTTACCGCCGTGCGGTCCTGGCTGACGATCCGCTGCACGGCCAGGTGCCAGTCACCGGGGAATCCCTCGGCGTTGAACCGGACGTAGGCTTCCCGGCCGCTGACCCGCTCCCGGGTCTGCGGGCCTTCGTAGACGACGTCACCGGCCAGCAGCGCCCCGAACGCCGCCCAGTCCCTGGCCTCCGCCGCCGCCCAGTAGTCCGCCACCACCCGCCCGGCATCCCTGGCCTGATCCGCGCCATTCATGCCGGCCAGGCTACCGAGCGGGTCCGACAGAAACCGCCTGGCCGCGGCGGCCGGTACCGGCATGAAGGTGAGCCCCGGCCCGGAGACCGGCCGTGGAGTTCTCCGTTACCGTCGTGCCCATGCCGAGTGTCATCAAGACCGTCACGTTCGATGCCGCCGACGCGCTGGCGCTGGCCCGGTTCTGGGCGGCGGTGTTCGGGTCCGACGTGGACGAGGGGTCCACCGCCGGCCGGGCCTATCTGGAGGCGGCCGGCTGGGGCGGCCCGAACATCTGGTTCGCCCGGGTTCCCGAGGGAAAGACAGCCAAGAACCGGGTCCACTTCGACCTGCGCGCCCCGGGCCGGGCCGACGCCGAGGTGGCGAGGCTGGAGCAGCTCGGCGCCAGGGTCCTGGAGCGCCACCTGCATCACGTGGTGATGCAAGATCCCGAAGGCAACGAGTTCTGCGTCGAACCGGGCCCGGCGGGCGGGCCGGTGTAAGACCGCTCAGCCGGCGGCCCGCAGCACGAACACGCCCCAGCCGAGGTAGCGGCGCCCGTAGGCGAGATGCGAGCGCCGCGAACGGTCGAGATAGCCTCGCATCTCGGCCGCGTCGGCGTGCCCCGGATGCTCGTCCAGCCACGCGGCCACGGTCCACCACTGAGCGGCCACGTACCGGTCCCAGCTGTCCTCGTCGGCCAGCACCATCTCCACCAGTCCCAGCCCGGCCTCCTCGAACCGGCTCAGGGTGCCCGGCAGCGACACGAACTCCTCCCGGCCGATGCCCAGCGCCTCGTAAGCGCCCTCGGGTGGGGTCTCCCGCCAGAACGGCTCGCCGATCAGCAGCAGGCCGCCCGGGACCAGGGCCGGCCGCATGAGATCGATCGTGCCCGCCAGCCCGCCGCCGATCCAGGTCGCCCCGATGCAGGCGACCGCGTCGAACGACGCCTCCTCCGCGCCGAACGCGCCGGCATCGGCCTGCACGAACCGGACCCGGTCGGCGACACCGAGGTGCGCGGCCCGGGCCCGCGCCGCGGGCACGAACACCTCGCTGATGTCCACGCCCAGGCCCTGGATGCCGTGCCGCTGGGCCCAGGTGCAGAGCATCTCGCCTTTCCCGCTGGCCAGGTCGAGCAGGTGCATGTCCCGGTGCCACCGGCACAGCTCGCCCAGGAGTTCCAGCTTCTGATCGGTGAACGGGTTGAGGATGCGGTGACCGGCCTCGGCTATCTCGTGCTGGCGCAGGAAATCCATGGCTTCTCGCTCCTGAGTGGGGCCGCGGATCGATTGGTGGACACGTGCATCCACTCTCCCGGGCAGCCCTCGTTCCGGCCACCGACTTTCCCGGTCCGGCGGCCGTCAGGACAGGAGAACGGGAAACCCGGGCCGGGGACCGACGGCGACCTTGATGAAGCCCCAGACCCCGAGCGCGCTGACCGGGATCTCGTACCGGCGCTGATCGAACTGGACGGTCACGGGCTCCCGCCCGGGAACCCGGCCGTAGGCGAAGTACGCCTGGCCGATGTGCCCGCCCGCGACCAGCGGGGGAAGATAGCCGAGTGGCCCCGCCCCGGAGGAGCTGCCGCCCTCCCAGTGCCCCTGTCCCCCGGGCCCGCCCTCCCACCGCCACAGCTCCTCTTCGAGTTCGGCGCCGTCGCCGTTCCCGTCCACCAGCGCGAACCCGCAGTCGCCGTCGCTGGCCGTGACCAGGACCCGGGCGTAGCGGGGATGCCATCCACCGGACGCGAGGACTTCCTGCGGGCTCAGGCCCGGGTGCCGCGGCTCTGCCTGGTCCGGACCACCACGACCCGCATTCATGCCAGCTGCACCTCCACAAGGGTGAAGGAGTGCGGCGCGAAGCGGACGTCGAGAACGTCGCCGCTGACGTCGCGCTTGGTGCTCACGGTGGCGACCGCGTCCGGCTCGGCGGCGCTATTGGCCGCCTCCGGGTTGTCCCCGGTCACCTCATGCACTATCACCGGGCCCGCCGCGCGTGCCCCGTCCAGGGTGATCCGCGTGTCCAGGGCCCGCCCCGGGTCCCGGTTCACCACCGAGATCGTCAGCCGCCGGCTTTCCGCGTCGCGGGTGGCCGCCACGTCCAGCAACTGGAAGGGCCCCAGGTCCGCGACCCGGTACGGCCAGCGGTCCCCGGCCCGGTCGGTGTGCGGGTGCGTGCCGGAGTCCACCAGGGCATCCAGCGCCACCTCCTGGGTGGTGGTGGAGATCAGCCGCAGCGGGTGGTAGGTGCTCTGCCGGAACATCCCGTCCGGCGACGTGACGATGGGAGCGATCACATTGACCAGCTGGGCCAGGTTGGCCATCTTGACCACCGCGCTCTGGCGGACGAACACGTTGAGGTAGGTCGCCACGGCCATCGCGTCCGCGAGGTTGTACCGCTCCTCCAGCCGCCCGTCGTCGGTGCGGTACCAGACGTTCCACTCGTCGTAGGCCACGCCGATGTCGTGGCTGATCCGCTGCGCGTACCGGGCCCGCTCGATCAGCGCCCCGGCCACCCTCAGGGTGCGCTCGGCGAAGTGCGGGGCAAGCACGTTGGACCAGTAGTCGCCCGAGCCCGTGTACAGGTGGATGCTGTGCAGGTCCACGTACCGGGCCAGGCCGTCGATGACCACCCGGTCCCAGTCGTCCACCCCGCTCTGGCCGCAGCTGACCAGCGACACGCCGGGATCCAGGAACCGGATGGCCTTGGCCCACTGCCGGGCAGTGGTGACGTAGTCCGCCGCGGTCCGCTGCCCGATCTGCCAGTCGCCGTACATCTCGTTGCCGAGACCCCAGTACCGGACCCGGTACGGCTCGTCGTGCCCGTTGGCCCGCCGCCGATTGGCCCAGTAGGTGTCGCCGGTGCCGTTGCAGTACTCGATCCAGGCCAGCGCCTCATCCAGGGTCCCGGTACCCATGTTCAGGCAGAGCACTGGCTCCACGCCGGCCGCCGCGCACCAGGCCATGAACTCATCGGTCCCGAACCGGTTGGGCTCCTCGCTGCGCCAGGCCAGCTCAGGCCGCCGGGGGCGCTGATCAGGCGGGCCGATGCCGTCGGTCCAGTGATACCCGGAGACGAAGTTCCCGCCCGGCCAGCGGACGTGCCGCAGGCCGAGGTCGCGGACCGCCCCGAGCACGTCGGCCCGGAACCCCCGCCGGTCCGACAACGGCGATCCCTCGTCGAACACGCCGCCGTAGACGCACCGGCCGAGGTGCTCGATGAAGCCGCCGAAGATCCGCTCGTCCACCGTGCCGACCGGCCGGTCTGTCCGTATCTCGATCCGAGCCACCAGACGCTCCTCTCAGGAGGATCTGGCTACCCCGTCATGATGAGCTAAACAAGATCGTTGTTAACGCTCATTCGGGCGCCATCGCTCAGGCGCGCCCGGCCGCCGCCTGCACGGCCTGCCGGTAGGCAGCCGCCTTGCTCCGGTTGCCGCACACGGCCATCGAGCACCAGCGGCGCCGGCCCGCGGGCGAATCGTCCAGGAACCGGCCGCGGCATCCCGGCCCGGGGCAGACCCGCAGCCGCTCCCGCAGCCCGGTGCCGAGCAGTTCCGCCGCGTCGGCCGCGATCAGGGCCAGCGCCCCGCGCGGCGTGCGGCCCGCCCGCGGAGCGCGCAGCACCGGGACCCCGGCCTCGATGCGCAGGGCCGTCCGCTCCGGCTCGGCCGCGATCCATTCATTGACGCACCTAACGGCTTTAACCGGCACCCGGCCCACCGCCACGCTGGCGGCGACCGCGGCGTCGATGGCCTCGCGCAAGGCCAGCGCCCCGGCAAAGGTTTCCTCGTCCACGGCCTCCCCAAGCACGGGGGACCCCCCGCCGCCAGACCCGGCCGGGACCAGCCCGGCCTCGTGCAGCCACACCGCGAAATCAGCCGGCTCACGTAGGTACTCCGCCGAGGCATCCCGCCGGCCTTCCCGGTTCCGGCGGGTGTTCACGAAGTCGAGGCTGGGCCGGCCGCCGTACCAGACCCAGCGCCGGCCAGGGGACGTCATAGGCACCATGATAGGTTCTCGTTGCGGAGAAGTAACCCCATTAATGGTTACCTCCCTGATCCCGAGCGGAAGGCAGACGTGCCCCCGACGCCTTCGACCGACCCTGCCCACGCCGCCCCCGCCGGCCTGTCCCGCGCCACGATCCTGGTCTTCGCCCTCGCCTGCGGCGTCTGCGTGGCCAACGTGTACTTCCCGCAGGCGCTGAGCCCGCTCATCGCCGGGAGCCTGCACGCCACGCCGACCGCGGCGGCGCTGCTCGTCACCGCCACGCAGCTCGGCTACGCGGCCGGGCTGTACCTGCTGGTGCCGCTGGGCGACCGGGTGCGCCCCCGCCTGCTGATCGTCACCCTCATCATCCTCACCGCTGCTGGCCTGGTCGCCGCGGGGGCCGCCCCGGGCCTCACGTTCCTGCTGGTGGCGGGCACGGCGGTGGGCATCACCACGGTGGTGCCCCAGATCCTGCTGCCGATGTCCGCCGGCCTGGTCCCGGACCAGCGCCGGGGCGCGGTGACCGGCACCCTGCTGTCCGGCCTGCTCGGCGGCATCCTGCTGGCCCGGACGTTTTCTGGTGCGCTGGGCGGCTGGCTGGGCTGGCGGGCACCGTACCTGGTCGCCGCCGTCCTCATGCTGGCCCTGGCCGTGGTGCTGGCCCGGGTGCTGCCCGTGGACTCCCCGCCCAGCCAGGAGCACTACGGGGCGCTGCTGGCCGCGCCGGTCCGGCTGATACGGGCCGAGCCGGACCTGCGCCGGTCGTGCGTGTACCAGGCGCTGATGTTCGGCACGTTCAGCGCGGCCTGGACGTCGATCGCGCTCCTGCTGACCGGGCCGTACGGCCTGTCCACCCAGGCGGTCGGCGTGTTCGCCCTGATCGGGGCGGGCGCCGTGCTGGTTACGCCGGTAGCCGGCCGGCGCATCGACCGGGTCGGCCCGGACCGGATCAGCCTGGTGTCGTTCACCGGCGGCCTCGGCGCGGCTGCGCTCCTCGCACTGGCGGCCGTGCCGTCCCTGCACGGGGCGGCCAGCCTGGTCCTGCTCGGCGCCGGGATGCTGCTGCTCGACGTGGCCGTGCAGTGCGGCCAGGTCGCCAACCAGGCCCGGATCTTCGGGCTGCTGCCCGGATCAGCCCGGGCGCGCCGCAACACCGCGTACATGACCTGCGCGTTCCTGGGCGGCAGCGCGGGCTCGTGGGTGGGCGTGCGGGCTTACAGCGAGTTCGGCTGGGGCGGAATCGCCGGGCTCACCGCGCTCGCCTCGGCCGCGGCGCTCACCCGCCATCTGGCCCACCGGCGGTCCGCCAGCGCGGCGCCGGCCTCCCAGGCCCGGGAGGCCGGCTCCGCCGCGGCGGACCAGGTCAGCTGCCCTTGAGCCGCTCGCTGCGGCCCTGGAGCTTGTCGATCAGCTCGGAGGCCTGCGCCTTGGTGAGGTGATCCGGCACGTCCTCGCCCGACTCATGGGCCAGCGTGGACAGGTAGGACTCCTGGGCCGCCGTCATCGGTTCGTCCCCGGTCGTCCACTCGGCCGGATCCTTCTGGGCCGGATTCTCGGTCATCTCGTACTCTCCCTGGCTTCGGATGTCAGGAAGCACTTCCCCCGTTTCCGCCGGGCATTCCTCCGTCGAGCAGCCGGTCATCGCGATGGGCCGAAAACCAGTTCGCCTGCCGGGCCATCCGCTCGGACGCCGGGGTTCCCCGGGCCACGCCGTACACCGTGCCCGGGAAGTCGAGTCCCTCCTGCACGGCCCAGATCTCCTCGTGCTGGCCGGGCGGGAAGACCTGCGCCGGGTCCCCGACCGCAACCCAGCCGATCGGCACCGTGGCGCCGGCGGGCAGGACCGTGTTGACCTGGACCACGCCGTGGATCCGGACCTCGCTGCCGGTGCCCAGCACGCAGCCGGGGAACAGCGCGGCCCCGGTGGCCAGGAAGCAGCCCTCGCCGACCCGCGCCCCGTTGAGGTGGGCATGCGGCCCGACCAGGACGTCATCGCCGACGATCAGCGGATGCCGGGCCCGGCCGCGCAGCACGGCATGCTCCATCACCACGCTCCGCGCGCCGATCTGGATCTCGCCGTCCTCGGCGGTGAGCACCGCCCCGAACAGGATCCTGGCCTCCGGCCCGACGCGGACGGCCCCGCACAGGACCGCGGTGGGCGCCACGTAGGCACTGGAATGGACGTGCGGGGCCGCTCCCCGATGCTCGATCAGCACTTCCTCTGCCTCCCAACGAGATGGAAGTTCGCTCACTCACTTGCGCGCGGCCGCGGATTCGGGCCCGGGAAGCCACGATCGGGCACGGCCCGAGCCACGAAACCCCTGCCTGAAACTCAAAAGCCCTGGCGACATGAGAGTTCAGCCACGTCGTGGGTGCAGACCGGTCAGTCCTCGCCGCGTTCGCGGAGAAGCTCGCGGAACTCGGCGGCCGCCTCGTCCTGGTCCGGTCCGAGGTCCTCAGCCACGATCATTTTGGTGCCATCCCAGTACGCTCCGGCGTGGTCCGCCCCGTCGTCCAGCGCGACCAGCAGCGGATGGTGGGCGATCTTGATGTGGTCGTACACGTCGTCCCACGTCACACCGGGCGGGACCAGGCCGATCGCGGGCGCGTCGCTGTCGTCGTAGTCCAGCTCAGGCAGCACGGTGGACCCCTATCGGCCGGTGGTGCTGCCACCATAAGCACACCCGGCCGTGCCCGGCCAGAGCGTGCGGGCCGGCGGCCCGGGAGTCAGCGAGGGAGCTTCTCCGCCCGCATGGCCAGCAGCCACGGGATCACGCCGTCCCCGCCCTCGGTCAGCGCGGTAATGACCATGCCCTGGCCGAACAGGGCCGACGTATAGGCGCTCAGCGGCCGGTGCATGCTGGAAAAGGTCATGGCCAGACCGTCGCGCTCGATCTGATCGGTGTAACGGCGCGACTCGAGGTACGGCCGGGAAAAGCAGAACGACGGCCCATGCATCGTGTCCTCGTCCAGGGCGCTGATGAACGGATGCACTATCGCCAGGCACAACTGGCCGCCAGGGCGCAGTACGCGGCCTATCCCAGCGACGGCACCCGCGACATCGTCGAAATCCAGCAACGACATGCAGGCCACCACGAGATCAGTACTCTGGGCGGCAAAAGGCAGCGCGGCGGCATCCGCCCGTATCACCGGAATGGCCGGGCAGGACGCCACTGCCGCCCAGGTCAGCGTGGGTGAGTAGTCGGCGCCGACCACCCGATGGCCGAGGGCGCGCAGCTCCCGGCTGCCCCGGCCTTCCCCGCAGCCCAGATCGATCACCGGCCCGGGTCCCGGCTCCGGCAGCAGTGCGCGCAGGGCCGGCCATGTGCCGTCCGCGAACCCGTCGTGCGGGGACGCACGGGCCCACCTGATCCACTCGTCGGCATGCTTTTCCCACGACCCGGCCAGGTTCATGTGTGGAGATTACTTGCGGCGGTGGCGGCTACCGCCGCCGAGGTAACGCTGACCGAGGCGTATTCTCCGGGCGGCCCGGGAGCGGTCCTGATTCTCGATGCGGGCCAGGAAGCGGTCGGGGCGTGGTGAGTGCGCTCCCGCTGGTCCTCGCCAGGCTCACGGAGATCATGGAGCTCCGGCCGCTGGCCGGCCTTGCGTTCTGAGCCGGACGCGATTTCCGCTGCGCCACAGGAGCGGCATGGACTCTGCATACCGCACTCCGGGCTACATTCTGGGCATGGACGAGAACCGGGCCCGGCGCGTGGCCGATGCTCTGCGCGACCGTGGCATCGATGCTCACCTGGCCAAAGCGAGCGTCGACCAGTATGGCGTGCGTGTGTCACTGCCCGGCGGCCGCCAGGCCGAGTGGGACACCGACGGCACCGCCGGCCTCGAGGCGCAGGTGATGCGGGACGGGATGCTGGTCGGCTACGTGCCCCAGATCGACGGGTCCGAGGACTTCGACGAGCAGCAGGTCGTCGACGCCATCGCCCGGACCGACTACGACCAGCCGGTCGCGCGCCAGCGCGCGACCTCACCGCCGGCGGCCGCGCCTCTCCCCCGCGAAGGCGGGGTCTTCCGCCGCTTCCTGGACGGTTTCCGCTACCGCTAGCCGTGCGGCAGCTTCCCAGGCCGGTACAGCGGCTGGTGTCCCGCTACCTGGCCACCGTGCTGCCCGGACTGGTCGGGGGACTGTACGTGGTCGGCTCCACCGCCCTGGTCGACTTCCGGCCCGCCGTCAGCGACGCCGACTTCGTCGCCGTGACGCGGGAGCCGGTGACCGGCCCGCAGTGCCGGGCACTGGCCAGCGTGCATGCCGAAGTCACCGAGTTCGTGACCTTCGCCATCCACGCGGCCCGCGACGACGCCCCGCCCCCATGATCAGGTGCAATATCTGCCACATCGCGCCCCCGATTGACCACGATCATGATCGGCATCGGATGGGCTAGGGACTGAGAGCGATCGCGGTAGCCCGAACCATGGGAGCACGCTGTTTTCGAAGCGGGTCATGGCGCAGATCTGGTCACCGGCGAGGGTCAGCACGTAGAGGCCGATTCCGTGGCTGATGCCGTCAGGGGCGCGCAGGTAAGCGCCGAACGCCGGCTGACCGTTGGCTCGCGTTGGGACGAGGTCGAATCTCCGGCCTGCGCGGAAGATGCTGGTGCAGAAGCGGGCCACGACGTCTCGGCCCTGGTATTCGAAGGGCATCGGCGGCATCGACATGAAGACGTCGTCGGTCAGAAGGGCCACCAGCGCGCCGAGATCGGCGGACTGCCACGCGCTGACGAACTTCGCCACGATTGCCTCCTCGCAGGGTGAGCCGGAGGCGGGCGGCGGTTCACGGTCGCCGGTCGCGGGCCGTCGGTGCTGCAGGCTGGCGCGCGCCCGTTTGAGGGCGCTCTTGACCGACTCGACGGTCGAGTCCAGCATGCCGGCCACCTCGTTCGTGTCGAATCCGAGGACGTCACGCAAGATGAGGACGACAAGCTGGCGAGGCGGCAGGACCTGAAGGGCGGTCACGAAGGCCAGGGAGACGGATTCGGTCTGCTCGTAGCGGGCCTCCGGGCCGAGCGGCACGCCGGTCCCGCCCTCGAGCAGGGCGTCGGGAAATGGCTCGAGCCATACGACTTCGCCGAGCCGGGTCGGCTCGGGCGGTTCAACGTTGGGCACGTCCCACTCCTTGGCCAGGCGCCGGCTGGCCGACCGGCGCGCGTTGAGGCACCGGTTGGTGGCGATCCGGTAGAGCCAGGTGCGCAGCGAGGCTCGTCCATCGAACCCCCCGAAGCCCTGCCAGGCGGCCAGCAGCGTGTCTTGCAGGGCGTCCTCGGCGTCCTGGAACGATCCGAGCATCCGGTAGCAGTGCACCTGCAACTCCCGGCGGTGCGGCTCGGTCAGCTCGCGGAACGCTTCGCCGTCCCCCGCCCGCGCCCTTGAGATCAAATCGGTTGCCAGTTCCCCCACCCTCGGGTCACCCTCTTCCCGCATCGTGTCGCACTTCCTGTATAGACACCGGCCGAGTGGCGAACGGGGCGGTTGGCGGCCGCCCCTTTCCCGACGTCGCGGTGTCTACATCAGTGGCAGCTAACGACACCAGCACAAGGGATGACCGAAATGGGAAAGATCGTCATCAGCACGAACGTCTCGCTCGATGGAGTGGTCCAGGACCCGGACGGTAAGGAGGGCTTCAGGCTCGGCGGCTGGTTCGGCGAGTATGGGGGCAAGGACCTCGAAGAGTGGGCCAAGGTCGAGCTCGAGGAGGCACTGGGCACCGAGGCCCTGCTGCTGGGCCGGCGGAGCGATGAGTGGTTCGCAGCGCGGTGGGCGGGCCGGAGCGGCGTGTGGGCGGACAGGCTGAACAGCCTGCCCAAGTACGTCGTGTCCTCGACCCTCCAAGAGCCCAGGTGGAGCAACTCGACGGTCCTGAAGGGCGAGGTGGTGGACGAGGTCTCGAAGCTGAAGCGGGAGCTGGACGGGGACATCGTCGTCTACGCCAGCTATCAGCTCGGGCGCGCGCTGATCGAGCACGACCTGGTCGACGAGCTGCGGCTGGTGGTCTACCCCGTCGTGCTCGGGGCCGGCGAGCGCCTCTTCGGCCCGACCAGCGACAAGAAACCCATGCGCCTCGTGCACACCAGGACCATCGGTGACGGCCTCGCCTTCCTTACCTACCAGCCCCTCCGGGACGCCTAGCTACCGCCGCGCCGACGGCGGCGGCGAGCCCCTTCCGGGGGTCACCGCCCGCCGCCCTGTGCGCCTCACCACGCACGCAGGGCGTCGGCGCCTGGCCTGACCGCCGCCGCAAGGTTCGGACCGGCTGGCCATGGGCGGCCTGGATGACCAGCGGCTGAGCTGGTGAGCCCGGGAAACCGGTCGCACCTACCGCGACGGCGCGTTGAGGAACTCCAGCAGCACCGGCACGAGCGCCTCGGCGGCCGGCCGGTGGCCTTGACCGGGCAGGATGCGCCGGCTCGCGTTCGGCAGCGCGGCGGCCACCGCGTCGGCGGCCTCGGGCATACCGGGGAAGGTCTGGTCACCCGAGCACACGATCGCCGGCACGGTGACGCCGGCCCAGCGGCGCCGCCAGTCGGGATCGACGCTGATCTCGTGCGTGGCGGTGTGGTCGTACAGCAGGGTCGGGGCGACCGCGACCATCGCGGCCCACCAGGGCGCCTGCGCCATCCCGTTGACGGCGTCGGCAGGCAGTCCGATCACCGAGGTCAGGTTGTAGCGCATCGCCTCGTCGTTCTTGCCGTCGGCGAGCATCGGGCGCAGGGCGTCCAGATGCGCGGCGAGGCTCTGGCCGGCGAAAAACGGCGGCTCGTAGAGGACCAGGGCGGTGACGCCGGCGCCCGCCGTGGCGGCCGCCAGGGCGATGTCGGCTCCGGATGAGTTGCTGCACAGTGCCGCGCTGCCGCCGACCGCCTTGATCAGTTCGGCTACATCCTCGACCTCACGATCAAGCGCCCATGGCTGGGTGTCACCGGATGCTCCGCGTCCGCGCCGGTCATAGTCGACCGCCGTGAACCCCTCGGCCGCGAGGCGCCTGGCGGTCTGGGCGGTGTCTTGGTTGATCGCGCGGTACGAACCGGCCCCGACGATGAATATGACGGCGGGCCCGCTGCCGTAACGGTCGTAGTCGATGACCGTGCCGTCGGGCGAGGTGATTGTGCTCATGCGCAGTCTCTGTTCCTGGAAGTCGCGGACTCTGTTCCTGGAAGACGATCAGCCTAAGCGGTAGACCGCCGGTACGGCCGGAACTCATCGCCCCGTCCCGGGCCGAACGGAACCGGTCGCTCACCGCTACCCCCGCGCCAAGTGTCCGGGACCGGGGTGACGGCTCCCGCAACGCCTCAGATCTCGCGGAAGGCGCGCGCTCCCCGGATCGTTGCCACGACGATCCCGGCGGCGAACACCAGCCCGGCGCACAACGCCCCGCCGAGATCGTGCGGCGGCCGGGCGGGCCACATCCACGGGCTGGGCCAGTCCCCGATCAGCGCGAACTGCGCCACGATCATGTACATCATCGGGCCGGCCCAGGCCAGCGCGCCGCCGGTCACCGCGGCCAGCAGCAGGCCGATGCCGGTCAGCCCGGCCGTGTTGCGCAGGATGTCCAGGGTCCCGCCGGGCAGCTGTTCCGCGGCGGCTCCCGCGGCCAGCGCACCGAAAGCCGCCGCGGTGAGTCCCACCGCCGTCCCCAGCCGCAGGTAGGGAAGCCACCGCCCGGTAGCGCGCTCCGGATCACCGAAGGGGCTCTGAGCGGTCACGGCGATGACGGATGCGGCACCTGCCTCCAGGACCAGCGCTAGCGACTGCGCGCCGTTGCCGCTGCCCAGGCTCCAGTGCCAGTAAAGCGCGGCCCGGAGCACGAACCCGCAGAGGGCCAGCGCGGCCAGGGCCCCCGGGGCCCGGCGGCTGGCCAGGTGCAACCGCACCAGCCGCAGGCCAGCCAGATCCAAGAGCCGCCGCGGCCGGGGTGCCTCCGCGCGGGGCTCCGGTTTCTGCAGGCCGGCGGTGGTCACGGCAGCTGGGCCAGGGTGATCTGACCGGCCCGCAGCGCGGCCAGGTGGGTGGCGAGCCAGGTATGCCGGTCAGCCGGGGACAGCGCGGCGAACCGCGAGACCACCTCGGCCGGCGTCTGGCTCGCTGACCCATCCCCGGGGCCCGGCCACTTCGCGCCAATCGCCTTGAGCAGCACGAGCTGGACCACCTGTTGCGCCGGCGTGCCGCCCCGACCCACGAACCCCTGGTGGCCGGCGATGAATGCCGCGATGAAGAGATCCTGCAGGTTCTGGGTAAAGCCACGTGTGGTCTGCCCGAAAGCCGAGCCCAGCACGGGCATGGAGTAAGAGAACACCGGTGGTGAGCCGCCGAACTTCCCGGTCGGCATGCTCAGGGCAGGGCTACCCATCTCCCTGATCCGGGCGGGAGCGCCAGGCAGGCCAGTCACTTCGTTGAGCACGGGGCGGAAGGCGGCCGTCACGTCGTCCAGGTACGGCCGGTAGGCCGGGTGCACGCAGACCGCTACGCCACCGGCCTGGCCGCACACCGGGGTGAACGCGATCGGCCGGTCATTAGCCGCGTCGTGCAGAGCAGGGATAACTTCGCCAGCAGTACCTTGGCGGGCGGTGCCGACCAGCCCGATAGCGGTCCCGGCCACAGCCAGGCCGGCCACGCCGAGCACGGCAGCGGCGCGGCGCAACCACCGGCCGCCGTCGGCGGCCTGGGCCAGGCCCAGGGCACCGAGAATCACGGCGGTGAGCCCGAGCAGGAACATCAGCTGCGCGATGGCCACATCAGGCAGGTAGTGATAGAACACGCCAACGTCGGCCGGGGGCACGTAGGTGCTCGGCGACAGCAGCGCATACACGCTGGACTGGCCGACCGCGTTGTGGAACCCCTCCAGGGACAAGAAGAACGCGGCGACCGCGGCCAGCGGCGCGGCGAACCGGCCCGGGAAGAACGTCCCGGCGGCGAACCCGAAGGCGCTGACCACCGCGAGTTCGGCGCAGCCAACCGCCACTGGCCACCACAGCGGATGTCCCCAGGTTGCCTGGGTGGCGGTGACCCCATAGATCACCGCGACGCCGCACAGGTAGAGGATGATCGCCCAGCAGGCCGTGGCCGCCCAGGTGACCAGCCAGGCCGCCCAGCGGGGCCGGGGGGTCGCCGCGACCAGGTCGGCGGTATGACGCCGGCTGTCCCTTGACCCCATCCAGGCGGCCACCCCGGCCACGAATGCGACGAAGTCGGGCAGGAGCTTGTTGACCACGACTGAGACCCGCAGGTCCCAGAGCGGCGGATAGCTCATGGCCGTCCGGAACGGGTCGAACACGAACAGCGCGGCGAGCAGCGGGAACATCCAGGGCATCGTGTTGCGGCGCAGTTCCAGCCACAGCAGCCGCCCCAGGGACACCGGGGACGGGCGCGCGGTGCGCGGCGGCCGGGCCCGCATGGGAGCTTCGGCGACGGTCATGACCGGGCCTCGGTCAGGACCGCGCTGTACCCGCGCTCCAGCGGGGCGTCGCCGACCCCGTGCCCCTCACCCCGGGCGGTGAGCTGATCCGGGGTTCCGCGGAAGACGATCTTCCCCTGGTTCATCAGCGCGACTTCGGCGCACGCGGCGCCGACGTCCTCGACCAGGTGAGTGCTGACCACGACCGTGGCGCGCTCAGCCAGCTCGCGCAGGAGGGTGCGGAACGCCACCCGCTGCTCCGGGTCCAGGCCGGCGGTCGGCTCATCGAGGAGCAGCAGGTCGGGCTCGTTGACGATCGCCTGGGCGATACCGACCCGGCGCAGCATCCCCCCGGACAGGGTGCGCAGCTTCGCCCGGGCCTTGTCGCCCAGGTCGACCCGCTCGACCGCGGCGGCCACCGCCGCCGGGACCCGCCCGGCCGGCATTTCCTTGAGCAGCGCGAAGTACTCGATGAACTCGACCACCGTGAAGGACGGGTAGTAGCCCAGGTTCTGCGGCAGGTACCCGAGCCGCCGCCGGATCTCCCGCCGCGGCCCGTAGGCACGGGGGTCGCGACCCAGGAGCCGCAGCTTCCCGGAGGACGGCGGGAGCACGGTCGCCATCATGCGCAGCAGCGAGGTTTTGCCGGCTCCGTTGGGGCCGAGCAGCCCGAACACCCCGGGGCCGGTCTCCAGGTCCACCCCGGCGACGGCCTGGTTCCGGCCGAACCGCCTCGTCAGGCCGGCGATCTCGACGTTCATGATGTTCCTCTCGGGATCCGGGTCGCATATACGACCACCGCGGCGCAGCACGCTGCGAACGCGAGGTAGGGAAGGACGAACGCGGAGTCGGTGAGCGCGGCGGTGAGGTGCCCGGCCGAGCCGGCGGACAGGACCGTGATGGCCCACCCGCCCATGCCCGCGGCCACGCCCACGTTGGCCGACCGGGCGAGCGTGGCCGCGGCCAGCGCCAGTGCACACATTGCGGTCATCGGGATCAGCCAGCCGAAGGTGAGCGCGGCCGCGGCTCCCGACCCGGCCGGTACCGAGACGGCCGAGGCCACCAGGCCGAGCGCCGCGTTCAGCGCGAGCACCGCCAGCGCCCGGACCAGCAGCACCATCCGGTGGCTCACCGCCATGCTCCGGGCCAGCTCCCAGGCCGGGTCGATACCCGGCCCGTAGGCGTACGCGATGCCCGCCGCCGCCAGCGCGGGAGCCAGCAGGCCCACGTACGGGGTCCCGGTCGCCAGCGTCGCCGTAGCCCCCGCGGCAAGTACGGCCACTGTGGCGATGACCCAGCCGAGCAGCAGCGACGGCGTGGTCACCAGGGCCCGGGCCAGCCCCGGTGAGCGCAGCAGCCGCCCGGCCAGCCGTTCCGCCGGCCCGGGGTGCCGTCGCCAGACCTGGGCCGCGACCGCGGTCCACACCCCGTGAAGATCGACGTCAGGCGGCGCCGCGTCCCACCCCGGTCGCTGCATCATCGTGATCCTCCCTGTGTGGCCGGGCGGCCGCCCAGCGCCGCCCGCAGCAGCCGCCTCGCCCGGTGCGCGCGGCTCTTGACGGTGCCCTCCGGGATCCCCATCAGCTGCGCCACCTCGGCCACCGGCCGGTCCTCGACGTACATGAGCTGCCACACCTCCCGGTCCGGGCTGCCTTCCGGCCCAAGCGCGGTGACCGCCTCGCTGATCTCGGCGCGCGACAGCGCCGCCTCGGCCGGGTCATGCGCGTGCTGGCCGTCCTCGGCCAGCGCGCCCGGCAGGAGCAGGGCGGCCGGGCCCCGGCGGCGCAGGAACAGCGCGGCCTGCCGACGGGCGATTCCCCAGATCCACGCCCCGGGCGGGCTCTCCGGCTGATAGCGGCGGGCGCCCGTCCAGACCGCGAGGAAGGTCTCCTGCAGCACGTCCTCGACGTCCGGGGCGGCGAGCACCGACCGGAGCCGGGCGGCCAGCCAGGGCGCGTGCCGGCTGAACAGCTCCCGCAGCGCCATGTCCTCGCCGGCCGCCACCCGGGCGACCAGCTCCTCGTCGTTCATCGCCTCTCTATTGCACTCTGGCGGCGCCGGGTTCACGGGGAACAGCAGAAATCCGCCCCGATCTGCGGGAAGACATGGGCATGGTCAGGGCGGCCGCCTCAGAGGCGCTGGCCTTCAGAAGCACCGTGCACCGCGGCAGCCACCGCCACGGGGCAGCCGCCGTCAGGGTGGCCGCCAGCCGGGCCACCGTCAGGGCCGCCACCTTCAGAGAAGGTGGCGTCGGGGCAGCCCCGCCGTCAGAGGGGCGCCGTCAGGGCGGCGCCGTCAGCCAGGCCACCGTCAGGGTGGCCGCCGTCAGAGGGGGCGCCGCCGCAGGCGGACGCGGCGACGAAGGCGGCCGCCGCCCGCCGGGCAAGGTACCCGATGCTCCCCTTAACCCGGCTTCCCGGCTAGCTTCCCCACCTAGGGCAGGCCGGGACCGGGCGGCGGCCGCCGGCTCTAGCGGTTCCCTGCGGAGGAGGGAACCGGGGAGGTACCGACCTGCTCCGCGCTCGCCCGCGCGCCGGGGTGGCCGGCTTCCGCGGCGGCCTCACGCTCGGTCTCCGCGTTGATCTCGCCGCCGACCAGCACGGCCAGCCCGACCAGGTACAGCCAGAAAATGAGGATGACCACGCCGGCGAACGTGCCGTACGTGCTGCCGTAATGGCCGAACTTGGCCACGTAGAACGAGAAGCCCAGGGAGGCGGCCAGGAAGATGATGGTCCCGACGACGCCGCCGGTACTCACCCACTGCCAGCGCGGGGACTCCCGGTTCGGCGCGAAGTAGTAGTACACCGAGAACAGCAGCGAGATGACGATCAGCGTGAGCACCCAGCGCACCACCGTCCACGCGATCACGAAGGCTCCCCCGGCGAAGGGGACATGCCCCTCGATGGCCGAGCCGATCGACGCACCGAACACGATGAGCGCCGAGGCGATCCCGCCCAGCGCCGCGGTAGCCACCATGAGCCCGAACGCGATCAGCCGCTTGGGCACGAACTTCCGGTCCACCGGCACCTCGTACGCGATGTCCAGGCCCGTCTCGAGGGCGACCATGCCCCCCGAAGCACTCCAGACCGCGATCGCGATGCCGAGGATCACGGCCGTCAATGAGCCGCCAGAGGTATTGTGCGCCGCCTGCAGGGCCTGGGTGAAGACCCCGGAGGTGCCATGCGGCAGCGCCTTCGACAGGCCGTTCACCAGCTTGGTCAGCGTGCCCGACCCGACGTGGATCAGGCTGATCAGGCCCAGCGCCGCGATCACCGCCGGGAACAGGGCCAGGAACCAGTGGTAAGCCAGGCTGCTCGCGGTCATCGAGCAGCGGTCCCGGACGAACTTCTTCCCGGTGCGCTTCAGCGTGTTCCGCCAGCCGGTCGCGCCCAGTTCCAGCGGCGAGTCAGGGCCGCCGGACACCTCGCGCTCCGGGGGGATGCTCCGCTGCTGGTCAGCGGGCGGCGGCGCCGACGTGCGCTGCTGGTTGCGTGCCATGACCTGGATCTCCCGATGTTGGCTGAACCGTCTGCGCTGCCTGCAGTTGGCCGCGAGACCGGCTACCCACGGACAGCGCGGCAAAACGGTCGCCCGCTCCCGTGGTGCGGTGTAATGGCGGCGTGACGGACAGGGAGCAGGCGCGGCTCGGGGCCGTGCAGGAGACGCTGTTCATCCCGCTGGCGGCGCGGGCCCGGGCGGCCCAGCGGCGGCGGCCCGTGCTACGCGACCCCAAAGCCGTCCAGATCGCCGAGTCGGTCGAGATCGACCCCAAGTACGGCCGGGGCGCGGGCGGGTCGGTGACCGTGCTCCGCACCGTGCTCCTGGATGCCTGGGTCCGCACCTTCCTGGCCAGGAATCCGGCGGGCACCGTGGTGGAGGTCGGTACGGGGCTGAACAGCCGCTTTGAGCGGGTGGACAACGGCCTGGTGCACTGGATCGATCTGGACCTGCCGGACGCCATCGAGCTGCGCCGGACGTTCTTCGCCGATACGGACCGCCGCCGGATGGTCGCCGCATCGGTGACCGATGAGGACTGGCTGCCGATCGTCGCGCAAAGTCCGGGACCATACTTCGTCGTGACCGACGGGGTGCTGGTTTACCTGACGGAAGAGCAGGTTTCCACCCTGCTGACCCGCATCGCCGGTCATTTCCCCGGTGCGTTCATCGCCCTGGACACGTTCCCGCGGCGGTCCCTCGACCGGCAGCTGCAGCTAGCCGCCCGGCGGGGCATACCCGCGCGGTTCCGGTGGGCCTGCGACGACCCTCACTCGCTGGAGCGGCTTGGCCTGCGGGTGGTGGAGTCCACCGGGGTGGCCCGGCTCCCGGGCCCGGTGCGCCGCCGGCTGCCTGCCCGGTACCGCTTCCTGCTGCCCCTGGCTGACCCGGTCGTGGGGCAGGCCATGCGCGTCACCCTGCTGCAGGCCTGACCGCGTGGGGGACGCGGAGCCGCCAGCCTCCAGGGCGGCGGCACCCGCCCTGGACTGGCCCGGCCCTGGACTGGCCCGGCCCTGGACTGGCCCGGCCCTGGACTGGCCCGGCCCTGGACTGCCTCCCGGACTGGGCCGGGCCTGGGCACGGTCCGGGTGTCAGACGATAAGGACGATCTTGCCGAGCACGTGCCCCTGGTCCAGCCGGCGGTAGGCGTCCTGCACCTCGGCCATCGGGAACGTCGCGGCCACTGGGACCTCCAGCTCGCCCTGGGCGATCAGCCCGGCGAGCTCGGCCAGCGTGGCGGCGCTGGCCCCGGCGGCGTTGCCCTCGGCCTTGATGCCGTACTTCTCGACCAGGTCGAAGCGGACGATGGTGTCCACCCGGGACGGCTCGACGCCCAGGTCCTCCAGGGCCAGGCGCACGTAGTCACCGCCGGCCGTGTCGATGAAGGCGTCCAGCCGGGCCGCGGCGTCGCGGATGCGGCCGGCCACACCTTCGCCATAGCTGACCGGGATCACCCCGTGCGCGGTGAGCCACGCGTGGTGCTGCTCGCTGGCCAGGCCGATCACGGTCGCCCCGGCCCGCCGGGCCAGCTGGACCGCGAGCGAGCCCACCCCGCCGGTGGCGCCGGCCACCACGACGGTGTCGCCCGGGGTGAGGGCGACGGCCCGCACCGCGGCATAGGCGGTGACGCCGGCCACGAACAGGGCCCCGGCCACCTCCCACGGCACCCCGGCCGGCTTCGCGGTCAGGTTGGCCGCCTCAACCAGGACGTACTGCGCCTGGCTGGACCGGTTGTCGGTGTAGCCGATGACCTCATCCCCGGCCGAGAACCCGGTGACCCCGGGGCCGGTCTCGGCCACGACCCCGGCCAGATCGCTGCCCTGGCCGGACGGGAATGTGGCGGGCCACCGCTCGCGCAGCAGGCCCTCACGGATCTTGGCCTCACCGGGGTTGATCCCGGCCGCCCTGACCTGGACCAGTACCTGCCCCTCGCCCGGCACCGGCCGGGGCACGTCCTCGATCCTGAGCACGCCGATCCCGCCGTAGTCGTCGAACCGCACCGCCTGTGGCATCGCTACTCCGTCTCCCTGCTCCGGGGTGGCCCGATGCGGGTGCCCCCCGGGCTAGCTCCGTTCGAGGTCCCAGGTCGCGCTAACCCCGGGCCGCTCGCTGTTATGCCCCTGAGCGCACCGGCGGGGCGGCAGAATCGGGTCATGGTGACGCTGGCCGAGGTGCGCGCCGTGGCGCTCTCACTACCCCGCACGCAAGAGCACCTGATCCGCGACTGGGTCAAGTTCCGGGTCGGCCGGATCGTCTACGTGGCCATCTCCCCCGATGAGACGATCATGGGTTTCGGTTTCCCCCGCCACGAGCGGCCCGGGCTGATCGCGGCCGAGCCGGACCGCTTCTTCCTGCACCGCCCCAGCGACCAGCGGTACCAGTGGATCGACACCTGGATGGAGACCCTCGGGCAGGCGGAGATGCGTGAGTTCGTGACCGACGCCTGGCGCCTGGTCGTGCCCAGGCGGGTGGCCGCCGCCCACCTCGCGCCGCCACCGGCCTCGCCGTGACCGCGGCCTTCCTGCGGACGGCCCGCCCGTACCCGCGCCGTGATCACGCAGGCCGGAAAGGCCCGGCCCGTAATCCGGTCCGGTGGCCGGCTGAAAGTGCCAAACGCGCTAATCTTGTCCAATCACTTGGCCCGGCGAGGTCCCTTTTAGAGGAGACCGCCCGGTATCACCAGGCCAGGGCCCTGAACCCGGCGGCTAAATAGCCGGAAACCCCGGATACGCCTGTTTCCCGGCTTCGCCCAACTGTCAGACCGTAAAACTGGCTTTTCACGCTTACCGCGCCTTATCCTTGGTGGGCGCCATTCGCGACAGGCTACCCGGGGTGGGGAGGGGGGCGGCCACGCGCGGTCAGCAGTCACCGCAGCGCGCCGGGAGTCTCCGGCGCGGTCAGTGCGGCGGTCAGCCGCCAGCGACCGCCCTGCTGCGTCATCACGTGCTCAGTCGCTATCAGGTGCTCTGTGGCCCTCACTGCTTTTTTCGTGGAGGTCCGAGTGGCTGACGAGTCCAGGAACTGGTCACGCGACACCGAGGAACTAGCCGCTTGCTTCACCATCCATGCCCGTGACCTGTTCGGCGACGCCTGCGTGCTGTCCGACGCGGACCGGGCCGTGGCCGGCGACCTGGTCCAGGGGGCCTTCGAGGCGGCCGCCGCGGTCTGGAGCACGTTACGCGACCTGCCCGCCGATCAGTGCCATGACTGGTTGCTGGAGAGGCTGGCCGCCGCGGCGCGGGACCGCACCGGCCACCCGGCGGACAGCTCGTTCGTCTCCCCGGCGCACCGGCGGATCACCGGGCTGAAGACGGCCCGATTCCGGGCGGACTACGACGCCGTGGCGGGACTGGAGCGGTTCGCGGCCTGGCTGGGGGCCCGTCCGGCCGGGAACGGGGACAGCCCGGACCTAGATGAGGCGGCCAAGCAGCCGGGGGCCGGGCTGGCCGGGCGCCCGGGGATTCGCCCGACCGGCCTGCGCGCCCTGGCGAACGGTACCGCCGCCAACGGCACCCACATGAACGTCCCCGCCGACCGCGCCACAGCCAACGGCCGCACAGCCAACGGCGTATCCGTTTCCGCCCAGGCCAGCAACGGCAGCGGCCGCGGCGGGCCCGGGAGTACGCGCGGAAACGGCGCGTCCATCCCGCCGGGAAGTTACGGTGACCCGGTGAGCGCGCTCTATGAGGAGCACTACGCCCCGCTCGTGCGGCTGGCCGCGCTGCTGGTCCGCGACACGGCCACCGCGGAAGAGATCGTGCAGGACTCGTTCGTGGCCGTCGCCGCCGCCTGGCGGCGGCGCGATACCGACGGCGCACTGGACGTCCTCCGCCAGTCGGTGCTGGACCGCTCCCGGTCGGCCCTGCGGCACGGCATCACCCCGGCCCCGGCGGCCACCGGACCCCCGCCCGGCTCCCCCAGGCTGCTAGCAGCCCTGGGCGCGCTGCCCCCCCGGCAGCGCGAGGTGCTGGTCCTGCGCTACTACGCCAACCTGTCCGAAGAGCAGGCCGCGGACACCATCGGCATCAGCCGGGCCGCCGTCCGGCGGCACGCCACCCGGGCCAACGCCGCTCTGCGTACCGTGCTCGACGCCGGCTGAAACGGAGGAGCCGGGCGGGATGGGTGTTCGTTTGCGTGCCTTAAGGCGGCGGGTGCGCCGGCGTGCAGACCGGGGCTAACGCCGGCTCATGGCCCGCAGCGCGGCATACGACACCACGCCGTAGGCCAGGTGGGGGCCGGCGTCGCTGAGCCACGCGGTCGCGTCCCACTCCCGCGGGTCAGTCAGGCCGAGCCGGGTCAGGGAGGCGTCGGTCGCCGCCATCGCCGCGGCGCCGAGCAGGACCGGGCCGAGCACCGGGCCCAGCCGCAGCACCACGGCCCGCAGCTCCCCGGCCAGCGCGCCGACGGTGACGCCGGTCGCGATGCCGGCCAGCGCCCCGAGCCCTTCGAGGCGGTTGTCCCGTTCCCCACCGCTGCCCGGGATCTCCGCCCCGGCCCGCTTGGCCAGCTCTTCGACCGCCTGCTGGGGCGTGCTGCTGGACGGCCGGGCGCGCCAGGCCATGTCCAGGTAGGTGACCGCGTTCAGTGCCGTGGTGCCCGCGGCCCCCGCCATGGCGCCCCTGATGAGTCCCTTGATCATGCGCGTGGGATGCCCGTGACGGCGGCGGGCAAACACCCCGGCCGGGTGCGGTGGCCGGGACATGCCCCGCTGGCATCCCGCAGCCGGCTGAGCGCCGGCCGCGGGCCACCCATGCGGCCCAGCCAGCCCGGCCCGCATTTGGCCGGGCCGCGTTTGGCCGGGCTGGCCACGGGTAGCCGGCCATGCCGGAGAGAGGGAGGATCTGATGACGGCACGCGGGCAGGTGGCTTCGCCGGCGCTGGGCGAGGAAGGAAACGCCCGGTTCGCTGACGAGACGCTGTCGCACATGGGGCAGCTGAGGGCGGCCGCCACGGCCATGACCCGTAACCCTCAAGACGCCGAGGACCTGGTGCAGGAGACGTACACCAAGGCCTACGCCAGCTTTCACCAGTTCCGGGAGGGCACCAACGCCCGGGCCTGGCTGCTGCGGATCCTCACGAACACGTTCATCAACACCTACCGGCGGCGGCAGCGCGAGCCGGTGAAGGTATCGACCGCTGGCGTCGAGGACTGGCAGCTCACCCAGGGCGGCGGCCCCGACGGCGAGGCCGCGCCCCGGTCCGCCGAGGATGTGGCGCTGGACCGGCTGCCCGACGGGACGGTCATCCGGGCGCTGAAGGAACTGCCGCGCGACTTCCGCACCGCGGTCTACCTCGCGGACGTGGAGGGCTTCACCTACCGGGAGGTCGCGGACATCATGCGGTGCCCGGTCGGCACCGTGATGTCCCGGCTGCACCGGGCCCGCGCCCAGCTGCGTGGCGCGCTCCGGGACCAGGCCGCGGAGCGGGGCATCGTGCCCCACCCCCGCTACTGGGCCGAGGGGTAAACACCAGGCGTTAAGCGGGAGCGTTCTCGTGCCTAGCGTGTCCGGTGTGAGCGATGTTTAGGATCCCTGAGAAGGGAATTGTCCACGGTCACAGCTCGCCGGCTTTCCAGGTCCGGCCTAGACAGAAGGAGGTCCGGGCATGAGCGGTGCCGTGATACTCAACTGGGTGCTCGGGGCGATCATCTTCGTGCTCATCGTCGGCGGAGGGGTCTACGCCATCGTCCGGCACGGGAAGGCCGGCCCGAACTACCGGGAGGCCCGCCGGCACTACCAGGCCAAGGCCGACCCGAAGGTCACGCCCCTGGGTGAGCATGTGCCCAGCGAGCCGGTGGCCGCCGCGGATGGCCTGGCCGAACCTCAGACCTCCCGGCGGGACGCCGGACCGAGCGGAGGCTCAAACGGCGGGCAGGCTAGCGCGCGGGCGTCCGGCGACCGGACGTCCGAGCCGCGCCGCGATCCTCCCGGGTGACCGGCCCGGGCCTGAGCCCACAAGCGGGATGACCCGGGTCAGGAGACGGAACTGTCCCGCCGCCGCAGGAAGCTGATGAACTCGACGCCCTCGCGCAGCCGCCGCCGCATCAGGTCGGGACTGCGCAGCATCTCGGCGGACATTTCGGCGATCTTGCCGGCCCGGAAGTAGAACTGCCGGTAGAAACTGTTCGACCGAGTCATAGATCTCGGTCCGGTTGAGGTTGGGGTAGCTCAGGGCCGCGGCCTGCACGCCGCGCTCGTCGAGCAGCGTGGCGTCGTCCTCGGGCAGCCAGCCGTTGTCTTTGGCCTGCTGGTACAGCGCGGTCCCCGGGTACGGGGCGGCGATCGACACCTGCAGCGAGTGGGGGTTGATCTCCTTGGCGAAGCGGATGGTTTCCTGGATGGTTTCCGTGGTCTCGCCCGGGAGGCCGACGATAAAGGTGCCGTGAATGGTAATGCCGAGATCCCGGCAGTCCTTGGTGAACTGGCGGGCCCGATCGACCCGGACGCCTTTCTTGATGTTGATGAGAATCTGCTGATTCCCGGATTCGTATCCGACCAGGAGCAGGCGCAGGCCGTTATCCCGCAGGACCTTGAGCGTCTCATAAGGCACGTTTGCTTTGGCATTGCACGACCAGGTCAGGCCGAGTTTGCCCATGCCGCGGGCGATCTCTTCCGCGCGCCCCCGGTCGTCGGTGAACGTGTCGTCGTCGAAGAACACTTCCTTGACCGACGGGAACAGCCCGGTGATCCGGGCCATCTCGCCGAGCACGTGCTCGGCGCTCCTGGTGCGGTAGCGGTGGCCCCCGACGGTCTGCGGCCACAGGCAGAACGTGCACCGCGAGCGGCAGCCCCGGCCGGTGTACAGGGACACGTACGGATGCTTGAGGTAGCCGATGAAGTAGTCGTCCACGTTCAGGTCGCGCCGGTACACGTCGGTGACGTACGGCAGCCGGTCCATGTTCTCCAGGATCGGCCGGTCCAGGGTGTGCACCACCTGGCCGTCCGGGTCGCGGAACGTGAGCCCGCGGACGTCGGCCAGCGGCCGGCCCTCGGCGACCTCAGCGATCGTGAAGTCGAACTCCTCGCGGGCCACGAAGTCGATCGCGTCTGACGCCAGCAGGGACGCTTCCGGTTCCACCGCGACCTTGGCGCCGACGAAGCCGACCTTCAAGGCCGGGTTGGCCCGTTTAAGGGCCTCGGCCACCTGGACGTCCCCCGCGAACGACGGGGAACTCGTGTGCAGCACCGCGAGGTCGTGCTGGTGCGCCAGCGGGAGCACATCGTCGAGGCTGAGCCCGGCCGCGGGCGCGTCCACGAGCTTGCTGCCCGGCACGATCGCGGCGACCTGAGCCAGCCAGGTTGGGTACCAGAACGACCGGATCTCGCGCTTGGCCTGGTACCGCGAGCCTGCGCCGCCGTCAAACCCCTCGTACGACGGCGGGTGCAGGCAGAGTGTGCGCATCACGGATAGCCCACCTCCCGGGCGGAGCGTGTGTGTGGATGACCCTCGGTCACGACCGGGTCGGCCGCTCCGGCGGGCTCGCCGGTCACGGCGGGAGTGCCCGCCGCAGCACCCGGCCGGCGTTTCTCGCCCACGCCGACGACGGCCATCGCGGCGGCGAAGGCCTGATCCCAGTCTCCGGGCCGCCGGGCCGGCCCCGCGGGCCCGGGCTGGTCCAGCGCGGCCAGGACACTGGCGGCGATCTGCAGCGGGCGCGGGTTACACGCCCCGGCTCCGCCGAGCTCCAGTTCATGCTGCAGGTTTTCCCGGCCGTGACCGGGCATCGCGTTGACGAGCATCAGCCTGCGCCCGGCGGCCCGCGCCTCGCCGCACGTCAGGGCGCCAGGCACGGTGACCACGAGGTCGGACGCGCTCATCAGCTCGGCGATCCGCGGGGCGAACCCGTACGGGTGGACCCGCGAACTGGTGGCGGCCAGGAGCCCCAGCCGGGCCGCGAGCCGCGGGTTGTGGCCGGCCACGGCCAGCACGTGCACGCCGGCATCGGCCAGCGCCCGTGCGGCCCCCTCCACCGGGCCCAGGCCCCATCCGCCGCCCATCAGCAGGACGCACCGCGCGTCCGCCGGTATCCCGAGCGACGACCGGGCCGTGAGCCGCGGCGGCGGGCGGAAGAACGCGGGCCGTACCGGCGGCGGGACCACGGCGACCCGGGCTCCGGGCGCGTAGCGGCGCACGCCGGCGGCCGCCGCGGCCGAGGTCACCAGGAACAGGTCGATGCCGTCGCGCACCCACGTCGCGTGGGGCAGGGCATCGGGGCAGAGCACCACGGTGCGCAGCCGCGGACTGGCCCGGGCCAGCTCCGCCGCGGCCGGGACGCCCGCGGCGAACACGCTGATGACCAGGTCGGCGGGCTCATCGTGCAGCACGCCGCGGAGGGCGGACACCAGCCGCGGGGTGGCCGCTCGGTCCATGGCCGCGGCGAGGCGGCTTCCCGCCCGCAGGTGGGCGAAGTGCAGCCCGTCGAAGACCCCGGGCCTGGCCATCAGGCGGCGGAAGACCCAGTCGCCGGCCCGGCCCGCCCGCGGGCCCAGCAAGCTCATGCAGTCCAGGGTCCGGCTTTCCCAGCCGAGGCCGGCCAGGCTCGCGGAAAGCACCTCGGAGACGACGTCGTGACCCAGGCCCAGGGAGCCGGACAGGATCACCGCGCGTTGACGCACCGGTCCTGCACCTCCCCGTCTTTGATCCCGGCCGGATTGGCCGGTGCACAGGACGCCGGGCCGCTGGCCCTACCCGGAGCCCGCGCCGGCCAAACCGTCCATGCTGCTAGGCGCAGGCCGCCGGGCAGACGGCCGCGGGCAGGCGGCGGGACGTCGGCGGGCCGCCCGGGCCCACGTTTGCCGGGTACCTCCTGGGTACGTGGGGTGGGTGCTCGAGCCGATCAGTGCGTGCCGGCATCCAGCCGAAACAGCCGCATGACCAGCCCACGGCCGCCGGAGAAGGCCCCGTTCGCGCGCCGGGCCGGCGCGTGGCTGACCTGGTGGGTGCTGCTGATGTCGTTCTGGGTGATCCTGGACGATTCCATCGCCACGGACGAGCTGCTGGCCGGGGCGGGCGCGGCCGCCCTGGCCGCGCTCCTCGCCGAGCTGGTCACCTACCAGGCCGGCGCCCGGGTCCGGATGCGGATCGCATGGCTGGTCCGCGCGGTGGAACTGCCCGGCCAAGTCGCCGGGGACACCGTGATCGTGTTCGCCGCCCTGTGGCGCCGGCTGGCGCACGGTGAGGACCCGCCCAGTGGGTTCCGCACGCTGCCGGTCCGCTCCGGCAACGACACGGCCGAGGGACGAACCCGCCGGGCACTGCTGATCGGCGGCAGGTCCGTCGCCCCGAACTCCATCGCGGCAGGCATCGACAAAGACACGGACACGATGGTGATCCACCAGCTTGTGGTGAACGAAGGGGAGGCGGCGGAGTGAACAGTTTCGTGATCGCGGCCATCGTCATGCTGGTGGGCGCGATCCCCTGCGGGATCGTGGTGGGGCGGGGCACGACTATGGACGCCGTCGTGGCCTACCAGGCAGTCAGCTCCATCGTTTTCATGGTGCTGGTCCTGCTGGCCGAAGGGTTCCGCCGCTCGGGTGAGTTCGAGCTTCCGGTGCACCTCGCCGTGCTGCTGTTCGGCAGCGGGCTGGTCTTCGTGCGATTCCTGGAGCGGTGGCTGTGACCGCCCACGGGATCGTCGCCGACGTCCTGCTGGGCCTGGCCGCCGCCGTGGTGCTGGTCTCTTCTGCAGGCATCCTGGTCATGCGGGACGCCTATCAGAAGCTGCATTACGTGGCCCCCATCGCGGTGGTGGCGCCGGTGATCGTCGCCCTGGCCGTCCTGGTCCAGTCCGGCTGGACCGAGAACAGCGGTGAGACCTGGCTGGGGCTGCTGTTCATGGTGGTCGGCGGCCCATTCCTGGCCCACGCCACGATCAGGGCCGCCCGGATCAGGGACAAAGGCGACTGGCGGCCTGGCCTTCCTCCCGCCCGGGAAACCGGTAGTCTCCCGGCCCGCCCGGGGGAAAGCGATCAGGCCGACGGGGGCCGCGATGGGTAGCGCCGCCCACCTCGCCGCCGTGGTCACGCCGTACACCATCCCGGCCGGGATCATGGACGTCCTGCAGGTGACGATCCTGGTACTGGTGGCCGCAGGCGCCACCGCAGTGGTGCTGATCCGTGAACCGGTCCGCCAGGTGGTCATGCTGAGCGTCTACGGCGTGCTGCTGGCCGTACTGTTCCTGGCCTTCCAGGCCCCCGATGTGACCCTGTCCGAGCTGACCGTGGGCGCCGTCGCGCTGCCCGTGCTGCTGCTGCTGGCCCTGGCCAAGGTGAAGCGGCGGGAACCAGTGAAGGGGCGGGAGAAATGACGCCCGGCCAGCGCCGCTGGATCTTCCTGGCCGCCGTGGCCGGGCTGGCCGTCTTCTACCTGTGGGGGCTGGCCGGGCTACCCGGCTTCGGCAACTATCCCGGCCCCTACGGCGACATCATCAACCGCGTGGCGGTGGCCCAGACCAACGCGACCGGCGTGGTCTCCGCGGTCAACTTCGAGTACCGCGCGTTCGACACGGTGGGCGAGGAGTTCATCCTGTTCGTGGCGGCCACCGGGATGGCCGTGGTGCTGCGCCACCTCCGGAACGAGCGGCAGCAGGACAACGATGACCCGAGGGCAGACTGGGCGATCCCGCCGGCCAGCGACGCGGTGCGCCTGGCGGCGCTCGTCTTCACCGGGCCGGTCGTGGTGATGGGCTGGTTCCTCGCCTCGCACGCGCAGACCAGCCCGTCGGGTGGGTTCCAGGGCGGGGTGATCCTGGCCACCGCGTTCATCCTCATCTACCTGTCCGGGGAGTCCCTGCTGTTCCGGCGGATCAGCCCGGCCGACGTCACCGACGCGGTCGAGGCGGTCGGCGCAGGCGGCTTCGCTGCCATCGGGATCAGCGCGCTGGCCATGGGACTTCCTTACCTGAACAATTTCCTGCCGCGCGGCACCATCCCCGGCGCGGTGAGCTCGGGCGGGACCATCCCGCTGATCAGCTTCTGCGTCGGCCTGGAGGTGGCGGCGGCCTTCGTCCTGATCGTCGGTGAGCTGGTCGAGCAGACTCTCCTCGTCCGGCAGGGGGAGCGGTGATGCACATCTTCCCGTTCGTCGTGGTGGTGTACATCCTGGCCGTCGGCCTGTACGGCGTCGTGGCCAGCCGTCACCTGGTCCACCAGATCATCTGCCTGATCGTGGTGCAGTCCTCGACCTACGTCCTGCTGGTCGGCATCGGGTACAAGACCGGCGCGGTGGCGCCGTACTTCTACGACATCCCGGTGCACACCCCCGCCGTCGACCCGGTGGTCCAGGCGCTGGCCCTGACCGACGTGGTGGTCGAGGCCGCCGTCACCGCCCTGCTGCTGGCCATCGCCGTCCAGGCCCAGAAGCGGTTCGGGACCCTCGATCCGCAAGAGCTCGTCCAGCTCAAGGGCTGAGGGGCGCCCGCCGTGGACCAGCTGCTGCCCCTGCCCGTTGTCCTGCCGCTGCTCGTGGCGGCGGCGATCGGCGCGCTGAACCCCCTGCTGCGCCGCCAGCGCCGGATTCTGGACTCGGTGGCCATCGCGGCCAGCGCCGTGGTGGCCGGCCTGCTGGTGGTCATCATGATCCGGGTCGCGGGCCACGATGAGACCTACTGGTTCGGTGGCTTCCGGCCGCATCACGGGATCGTGATCGGCATCGACTTCGAGGTCGGGCCGATCAGCGCGGGCCTGGCCTGCCTGGCCGCCGTCCTGGTCACCGCGGGAATGGTCTTCTCCTGGCGGTACTTCGAGCGGGTCGCCACCTACTACCACGTGCTGATGCTGGCGTTCCTGGCGGGCATGACCGGGTTCTGCCTGACCGGCGACATCTTCGACATGTTCGTGTGGTTCGAGCTCATGAGCGTCGCGGCCTACGCGCTGACCGCCTACCGCCCGGAGGAACGCGGCTCGATCCAGGGCGCACTGAATTTCGCGATCACCAACAGCATCGGCGCCTACCTGACCCTGTCCGGGGTCGCCGTCGTCTACGGCCGGACCGGGGCGCTGAACATGGCCCAGATCGGCCAGGACCTCGCCCGGCACCGGCTGGACGGCCTGGTCGTGGTGGCGTTCGTGCTCATCGTCACCGGATGGCTGATCAAGGGCGCCATCGTCCCGTTCCACTTCTGGCTGGCCGACGCGCACGCGGTCGCCCCCACCCCGGTGTGCGTGCTGTTCTCCGGGGTCATGGTGGAACTCGGGTTGTACGGCGTGGCCCGGGTCTACTGGTCGATGTTCGGCCACGCCCTGGGGAACCGCGCCGCGCTCACTAACGTGTTCCTGGCCCTCGGCCTGCTCACCACCGTCGTCGGTGCCCTGTTCTGCCTCCAGGAGCGGCACATCAAGCGGCTGCTCGCGTTCTCCACGATTAGCCACGCGGGCATGTTCATGGTGGGCATCGCCCTGCTCACCCCGGCCGGGCTGGCGGGCGCGGCCGTTTTCGTGGCCGGGCACGCGATGGTGACGGCCGCACTGTTTTTCTGCACCGGGATCGTGCTGCACCGTCTGCGATCCGTCAACGAGACCTGGCTGCACGGCCGGGGCCGCCGATTGCGGGTGACCGGGGTGATCTTCACACTCGCGGCGCTCGGCCTGGCTGACCTGCCACCGTTCGGCACCTACCTGGGTCAGGGCTGGATCACTGACAGCGGCGGCGCGCACGGGATGGCCTGGCTCAGGGTGCTGCTCGTGTTCGCTTCGGTCCTGGTCGGCGCGGCGGTACTGCGAGTAGCCGGGGGCGTCTTCTACGGGCTGGGCGACCCTCCCAGCGAGACCCTGCAGATGGCGGAGGAGTCCTCAGAGGAGACCAGCGAGACGGATGAGGATAAGCAGCGCACGCCGCTCAGCATGATCGTGCCGCCGACGGTTCTGGTCGCCGCCGCCGCGGTGATCGGGCTGGTGCCCCGGCTGGGTTCCGTGGTGGAGGCGGCCGCAGTGCGGTTCCAGGATCAGCAGGCCTACAACGCGGCCGTGCTGGACGGGGCGCGCGCCGCTCACGTGACCGCGCCGCCCGCCGCCGGGGTGACCGTGACCGGCCTGGTCACCGGCCTGGGCTCGGCCGCCGGGGCGCTCTTCCTCGCCTTCCTGGCCCTGTACTGGCGGCGGCTGCCGCTGCTGCACCGGGGGTTCGAGCCAGGCACCTGGCTGGTACGGCCGCTGCGGCGGTTCCAGAGCGGCGTGGTCAACGACTATGTGACCTGGATCGTGATCGGGGTGGCCTGCCTGGGCGGGGCCCTGGCCTTCTCGATCCGCTGACCGCCCGCCAGCTGCCTCGCCTCTCCGGTAGCCCTGGGGGGGCCTGCTCCAGCGGCAGGTAGTGGCTGGCCATGTCCACCCATTCCCGCGCATCCAGCCCAGGAGCGCCTGAGTAGCCGTGATCGAACTCCGATGGCCAAGCGGCTGTCCCGGGCCGCTGCGTGAGTGCGCTTAGGGAGCTCCTGGCGGCAGTCGGAGGTCTATTGCTCTGTCGTGTCGGGGAGTTCCCGGAGTTCCGCGACGTGGCGGGCGATCTCGGAAAGCTTCATGTTCTGGTCTTGCGAGATGCGTTTGAGGGTGCTGAAGGCGGTAGCTTCGTCGATGTTGTAGCGCACCATGATGATGCCTTTGGCCTGGCCAATGACGTCCCGGTTGAGCAGGGCGGTCCTGAGATGGTCTGTCCGCTGGGCTTCGGCCAGGACCAGCGCGGCCAGTGTGGCGAACAGTTCAATGATCCGTTCGTCGTGCTCACCGAACGCCCCTGAATGCGTCGCGTACAGGCTGAGTGTCCCCAATGTTCGCTCATCGATCCACAGGGGCGCGCAGACCATGCTGCTCACGCCGCACGCTCGGGCCTCAGCCGAGAATTCAGGCCAGCGTGGATCATGCTGGAGATCGTTGATGCAGATCAGGGTTTGTTCACGGGCGGCCTCGATGCAGGGACCCCGTCCCGTTTCCTGCTGTTTCATGTCCAGGAGCTGGGGCGCCGGCCCCGTCGTGGACTGGGGAATGAGCTTTCCACCGATCAGGAGAATGAGTCCTGCGTCCTTGGCGGCCGGGTGGGCGGCTGCCGCGTGGACGGTGATGGCATTGAGCGTTGGCTCGAGGCGGGCGTCTTTGACGTGCAGCGCACGGGCAAGAGTGTCAATGGCCACGAATGTCTGGCCGATGACCTCCCTGATCTCATCTCTTTCTGTGGAGCTCATCTGGGGCCTCCTTCCCGGTGACGGGCGCTTCGGCTGGGCGGCCGACTGGAATTTTAGGCCAGGCGTGCATGCCGGGCTCATCGGTGGGCAGCAGCCCGGCCAGGTCAAAACGCGGCCTCAGAGCACAGCCCGCAGGAACCCGGATGAGCCGGACGTGTGACTGCGGGCACCACCATGGAAGTGGAGGCCGCTGCTGATGTTCAGGCACACCTCTCGTTTGCAGTTCGAGTCCAAGCCCGACCAGCCCGACCCGGTGTACGCGCACAAGCTGCAGGAGCTCATCGGTGGCGCCTACGGCGAGATGACCGTGACCATGCAGTACCTGTTTCAGGGCTGGAACTGCCGGATGCCCGGCAAGTACAAGGACCTGATCATGGATGTCGCCACCGAAGAGATGGGCCATGTGGAGATGATCGCCACCATGGTGGCCCGCCTTCTGGAAGGCGCCCCGGCTACCGCCACGTCCAAAGCCGCCCTGGCCGACCCGGTGGTCGGCGCGGTACTGGGCGGGATGGACCCGCAGCAAGGCATCGTCGCGGGCGGCGGTCCCCTGCTCGCCGACAGCAACGGTTACCCGTGGAACGGCCGGTACATCGTGGCCAGCGGGAACCTCCTGGCCGACTTCCGCGCCAACGCCGCCGCCGAGGCGCAAGGACGGCTGCAGACCGCGCGGCTGTATCACATGACCGATGACACCGGCGTCCGCAACATGCTGCGGTTCAACCTGGCCCGCGACACCCTGCACCAGAATTTGTGGCTGAAGGCGATCGAGGAGCTGCAGGCCGACGGGCTGGAGACCACCGTGGCACCGAACGCCTTGTTCGACCAGGAGTATGCCGAGCACGCCACCTCCACGTGGCACCTGTCTGACGGTACCTCTGGGCAAAACGGCGGCTGGGCGGCTGGCCCCCAGCCCGACGGCCGGCACGAGTTCGGCTACCTGGCCGACCCCCAGCCGCTGGGCGATGTGGCCTCGGCGCCGGCCCCCGATCCGCTGCTGTACGCCACCTACGACGGTGCCATGGGCGAGCCCATGGCACCGGCTCTGGGCACCGAAACCGGCCTCGCCGGGAAGATCAAGGACGTCCTCAGCTAGTTCAGCCGGCCGGGAGCCGCCCCGCCAGGCGGGGCGGCTCCCGCACCGTCACTTTCAGCCAGCGCCTCGTGGCCGTCCGCCGAGCTTTAGCAGCGCGGAGCCCGGCAAGTCATAGGCGGTTTGGGATGGGCGCGGCCAGCGGGCGGCCAAGCGCCGACAAGAGATAGAGCTGAACGGGAGATACAGCCAGGTGTACCCACCACCAGAACTCAGAACATCGCAAGTGGAGCTCCTGGGCACGACGACCGGGATGATACTGACGGCGGTCGTCGCGATCCTGGGTCTCGCCGTGTTGCTCGGCATGGTCTTCCTGGCCGACGGCCTCCCTCCAGCCGTGCGCGCAAAGATACGGCGGGGCGGGGCCGGGCGGCCAAAACAAGGAGATCTCTGACGGGCAGGGCCAGCGGCCCTGGGAACAGCTGGAAGACCAGCACGTTCCCGAGGGGGGCCATACCCATGGCAAGCCCGCATCCTGGGTACTCGTCACCGTGGTCATGGTCGCCTCCCTCGCGGGCGGGATATCGATCATCGCGCACGCCTGGTGGCTGCTCTGGGCATGCATCGCCATTGTGGTACTGGCCATCCCGGCCGGGAAGATGATCGGCATCATGGACGACACTGTCGACTGGGGCAGTACTCCCGCGGCGACCGCCGACCCGCAACCTTCCGGCCTAGAGGCTGACCGCGGGCGGGACCAGCCGGTCTCTCCTGGCCCTCAATTCCGGCGGTGGTAGTGATCGAGGACGGAGACGCACACGATGGCATCCACAGCCTCCGGTTCGGCGGATGTTGGCCGCCCGGCGGCATCCCGGCAGATGAAGCGCACTATCTGGTCGGGGGTACTCGCTGGTTTCGGCCTGGCAGCGTTTCTCGACGAGACGCTCTTTCATCAGATTCTGCATTGGCATCACTTTTACGACAAATCAACAATGGCCGTCGGCCTGCTGTCGGACGGCCTGTTTCATGCCTTCGGGTTCACCTCGATAGTGGTCGGGCTGTTCTTGATGGCCGACTCGCTGCGCCGGGGTGGCTTCGTTCCTAAACGCTGGTGGGGCGGGCTGCTGCTGGGAGCGGGGAGCTTTCAGCTTTATGACGGCACTATCCAGCACAAGCTCCTCAGACTGCATCAGATCCGTTACCACGTGGCCATCTGGCCCTACGACCTGACCTGGAACGTCCTCGCCGCCATCATGATCATCGTCGGCATCGTGCTGATGCAGGGCCGTGCCGAGGTGGCCCGGTCCGGCATCTTCCGCTCGGCGCCGACCGGGCCGCCTGAGTGATGCTTGAACTCCTTCCCGTGGCCATGACCATCGTGGCGGCGGGAGGCTACGGCACAGCGCTGGCCCGATTGCACCGGCGCGGCGACCGCTGGCCCGCCAGCCGGGTCCGATGCCTGCTCGCCGGGTCAGTGTGCGTCTGCGTGGCGGTGCTACCACCGATCAGCGCTCACGATGAGTACTTCCCCGTTCATGTCGGCCAGCACTTGCTCCTGGGCATGGCCGGGCCGGCTTTCCTGGCGTTGTCGGCACCGGTCAGCCTTGCGCTGCGCGCGTTGCCCCCCCAGCCCCACCGGGCGGCCCTGCGACTACTGCACAGCCGGGATATCAGGATCATGTCCTCGCTGCCCGCCGCGATCGTGCTGGACCTCGGCGGCCTGTATGTGCTGTACCTCACCAGGCTGTATCGGGCCGCTGAGAGCAATGATCTGATCCATGCGGCCGTCCACCTGCATATGTTCCTGGCTGGCTGCCTGGTCTCCTGGGCGATCATCGGCCTCGACCCGATCCGCCGCCGTCCCGGCATCAAGGCCAGGCTCGCCGCGCTCGTCCTGGCAGGCGCCGCCCATGACACCCTCGCCAAGTTGATGTACGCCCACAGCCTGCCCGCCGGCGGCGGTTCAATCGCCAGCCGGCACATCGGCGCCGAGTTGATGTACTACGGCGGCACTGTCATCGATCTGGTCCTGGCAATCGTCCTGATGGCTCAGTGGTATCAGGCGACCGGCCGGGCCCTGGACCGTACCGCGCGCCGGGCAAGGCGCGAAGACGAGCAGCCCCCGATTGCAGTTCGGTAATGAGAAATCGCATCAGTTCTTGGCTCCGAATGAACCCTGATGGCGGCGATGGCCCATCAAGTACGGGAAAAGACCAGCCGCTGTGGGCCTGCCCCTCAGTCCGCCAACCTCGGCGTTTCCCCCCATCCGCCGGGCGGCAAACGCCCGCGGCGGCGGATGGCGCGCCACCGGTTCCGTTGCCCGACCTTGCCCTGGGGATCCGGGCGGCATGGGCCGCCTGCGGCCAGCGGCCCATGCCGGGATGTGCGGTCAGGGAATTACGCGGTGACGGCATGTTTCTGGTCGCTGCTGGTGACCTGGATGCTGCGGGGCTTGGCTGCCTCGTGGACCGGGATGGTCAGGGTCAGCACGCCGGCCGCGTAGTCCGCGGCGATCTTGTCGGCGTCGAGGGTCTCGCCGAGAAAGACCTGCCGGGTGAAGGTGCCGTAGGGCCGCTCGGCGACGATCATCTCGGCGCCTTCAGCTTTCACCGGGGCTCGTTCGGCGTGGACGCTCAGCACGTTCTGCTCGACGGTCAGGTCGATGGACTCAGGGTTGATGCCGGGCAGGTCGAGGTGGATGTAGAAACTGTCGCCCTGCCGGTAGGCGTCCATCGGCATCGCGGCGGGCCGGGCGACGGTGCCGAGCACCTGCTGGGTGAGCCGGTCCAGCTCGCGGAACGGATCGGTGCGCATGAGCATGATCGGTACCTCCTTTGCCAATGCCGGTTGTCATGTCACGCTCACGGCATCTATATAGCACGACCGAGAATTACCTGACAAGACTCGACTGAGATTTTGTCATGCAGCATACTTAGGGCAGGATCTCTCTGCTTGGGTCAGCGAAGGAAGGTGACGGTCATGGCCGCTACGGATCCCGGCGGTCTGGGCCAGGATCTGTACCAGCTGCTGGGGGTGCCCCGCGAGGCCTCCCGAAAGGACATCGCCCTGGCCTGGCGGCGCCGGGCGCGGGCCGAGCATCCCGATTCCAGGCCGGGCGATGCCGCCGCGCCGGGCCGGTTCCGTGCCCTGGCCGGGGCCTGGCACGTGCTCGGCGACCCGGGCCGCCGCGCTGCCTATGACCAGGCGCTCGCGCGCGAGCAAACTGCGCCCTGCGCGTCCTGGCGGCCGGAGCCGACCGGCGGGACACCGGCGGCGCGGATGCCCGGGTCGCCACCGTTGTGGGCGGGACCAGTCCGGGTGGAAGGCCTGCACCGGGCGCCGGTGGCGGGCCGGCGGAACGAGGAGGAGGTCAGGCTCGCCGTACTGGCCTTGCGCTTTCTCGCCCGGGACCGGGACTGGCCGTGGTGAACCCCCGGTGGGCGGACCTAGATCGGGGCCTGTTCAGCATCTCGGTGGCCGCCGAGCTGGCCGGGCTGCACCCGCAGACGCTGCGGATCTACGAACGGGAAGGGCTGCTCGACCCGGGCCGCAGTACGGGTGGCACCCGCCGCTACTCCCGCCGGGACATCGACCGGCTGCAGGAGATCTGCGCGCTGACCGCCGACGGCCTCAACCTGGCCGGCATCCGCCGGGTCCTGCAACTGCAAGAGGAGACCCGCCAGCTGCAGGCTGACCTGGCCCGCCTGCGGGCACTGGCCAACGACCGCGCGGCTCCCCCGCCGCGGACCCGGACACCGCGGGGCCGCCCGCCGTCAACCTGAGCCAGTAGCGCTGGCCGCCATCGATGCGGCATCCGAAGTCTCGCCGGCGCAGTCGGACCGCATCGTGGCCGCGGTGGGCGCCATCACGCCCACTTCAGCCACGCCGCACCGCGGCAACCCGGGACGGGCCGGTGCCCCGCCGGGTCAGGCCAGGCCGGGCTGCTGGGCGGCGAGCCCTCCACCCGGGTGGACCTCCGGCTCGGTGCGGCCGGGCTGGAGGATGACCTTGGTGCAGCCCTCGGCCTTCTTCTGGAACTTCTCGTAACCCTGGGGAGCCTGCTCCAGCGGCAGGTAGTGGCTGGCCATGTCCGCCGTGCCCAGCGGGTCGGTGTCGTCTTCCAGGTAAGGCATGATCTCGGCGATCCAGCGCCGCACGTGGCACTGCCCCATCCGCAGCTGGATGCCCTTGTCGAACATGTCCATCATCGGCAGCGGGTCGATAGCGCCGCCGTACACGCCGCTGATTGAGACCGTCCCGCCGCGGCGCACCGTCCTGATCGAGTCCAGCAGGGCCTTGAGCCGGTCCACCGCGAACTGCTCGGCCACCTTCTCGCCGAGCGCGCCGGGCAGCCGGGCGGCCATCTCCTGCCCGATCTTCGCGACCGGGTTGCCGTGGGCCTCCATCCCGACGGCGTCGATCACACTGTCCGGGCCCCGGCCTGCGGTCTGCTCCAGCAGGAAGGCGGGCACATCGTCCACCGCGGTCGCGTCGACGGCCTCGACGCCGTGACGGCGGGCCATCTCCAGCCGCGCGGGCACCAGATCCACCCCGAACACCCGCTCCGCGCCCATGGCCAGCGCGCTGCGCGTGGCGAACTGCCCGACCGGGCCGAGCCCGTACACGGCCACGGTCCCGCCCGGCGGGATGTCCGCGAACCGGGCCGCCTGCCACGCCGTGGGCAGGATGTCGGACAGGTACACGAAGCGGTCATCGGGCGGCCCCTCGGGCACCGGGATCGGGCCGAACTGGGCCTGCGGCACCCTCAGGAACTCGGCCTGGCCGCCCGGAACCTGACCGTACAGCTTGGTGTAGCCGAACAGCGAGGCCCCCTTGCCGTGCTCCCGGTTCTGCGTGGTCTCGCACTGGGCGAACAGCTGCCGCTCGCACATCCAGCAGTGCCCGCAGGAGATGTTGAACGGGATGACCACCCGGTCGCCGGCCGCGATGTGCCCGGCGGCCGCCGGGCCGACCTCCTCGACCACGCCCATCGGCTCGTGGCCCAGGATGTCCCCAGGCTCCAGGAACGCCGCCAGCACCTCGTACAGGTGCAGATCCGACCCGCAGATGTTCGTGCTGGTCACCCGCACGATGGCGTCGCTCGGTTCCTTGATCGTCGGGTCTGGAACCTGTTCCACCCGGACGTCACGCTTGCCGTGCCAGGTAACCGCCCTCATCCGCGCCTCGCCGCCTTCCGTTCCGGGCCGGGGAGCGGGCCGCTCCGGGCCGGGAGCCTGGCGCTGCCCGCCACGCAGCCCGCGAAACGCAGCGCCGGACGCGGCGGACACCGTGATCCAGGCCGGCCCGGCGACCCGCGGTCACCCGGGCCAGCCGGCCTGATCCCCGGCTGGCCTAGGCCAGTCCTGGCCGCGGCCCGTGGCCGCGTCCCGGAGCCGGTCGGCCGCCCCCACCACCGGGCCGGCCCCCTTGAGCGCGCCCGGGGACGGCGGCGTATGCGGGTGCGGGCGGGTCGGGGCGGTCTTCTTGGCCTCGGCGATCTGGTCACCGAGGCGGGCCGCCTCGTCCTCGGTGAGCGTCCGCCGGAGCGGCGGCCACACCTTGGTCTCCTCGAACGCGATGTGCTCCCGCCCCGCGCTGATGAACGCGAACACGAGATCCTCGAACTCGGGCTGGTCCGCGTTCAGCTTGTCCAGCCGGTCCAGGACTTCCTTGCCTTCCTGCTCCTGCCCGATGGCGGTGTTCGCGAGCTCATCCCCGTTAGGTAGGCGGTCCCGCACGGCCGGCCAGAAGTACATCTCCTCCGCGGCTTCGTGCCTGGACTCCTCGATGATCAGTTCGCCCACCATCTTCGTGCGCAGCGCCAGGTGGTTGTCGTTAGCGCCGGTTGCCACGGTCGGGCCCTTCTCGAGTTCGGCCAGCATCCGCTTGACCTCCTGATGGTCCTGGCCCAGTACGTCGAACACACTCGGCATGGTTCCTCCTCGGCCGCTCCTGGCGGTGGTTTGCCCCGCTCCGGGATCTGCCTTCGCGTCGCGGGGCTCCCGCCGCTTCCCAGGAGAGCGCGGGCAAACCGGCCCGGCCACAGTGAGCTCGCCCGTTTCACGGCGTGCACCCGGGTAGCCGCGCGGCTGACGACGATCACCGGACGCCCGACCCGGGTCACCCGGCCCGGCGCGCCGCTCACAGGGAAGACCGGTCCGCCATTCACCGGAGGACCGGCCCATTCACGGGAGGAGACCAACGACATGACCACGCCTTCAGAGCAGAACCCGCCGCCGGAGCAGAGCCAGGAGTACCCGGGCCGGACCAGCGAGATGGACCCGCGTCCCCGCGACGAGATGCGTGACTACGAAGGCCGGGGCCTGCTGGCCGGGAAGCGCGCGCTGATCACCGGGGGTGACTCGGGCATCGGCCGGGCCGTCGCCGTCGCGTTCGCGAAGGAAGGCGCCGACGTGGCCATCGCTTACCTGTCCGAGCAGGAAGACGAGGACGCCCGGCACACCGCCAGCCTGGTCGAGAAGGCCGGGCACCAGTGCGTGACCATCCGCGGCGACCTGGCCGAGGAGGGCAACTGCCAGCGAGCCGTGGACCAGACCGTCCGTGACCTGGGCGGCTTGGACATTCTGGTCAACAACGTCGCCACCCAGAAGCCGGTGCAGGACTTCGCCGAGCTGACCAGCGAGCAGTGGGACCGCACGTTCCGGGTCAACATCTACAGCTACTTCTGGACCACGAAGGCGGCCTACCCGCACCTGCCCGACGGGGGCGCCGTCATCAACACGGCGTCCATCAACGGCCTGCGCGGCAACAAGGACCTGATCGACTACTCGGCCACCAAGGGAGCGGTCCTGGCGCTCACCTACTCCCTGGCCCAGGCCTTCGTGGACCGCGGCATCCGGGTCAACAGCGTCGCGCCGGGCCCGGTATGGACGCCACTGATCCCGGCCACCTTCGACGAGGACAAGGTCAGCAACTTCGGCGCCCAGGTGCCGATGGGGCGGGCGGCGCACCCCGACGAGATCGCCCCGTCGTACGTGTTCTTCGCGTCGGGCCGGATGTCGAGTTACTACTCCGGCGAGGTGCTGGCCCCGGTGGGCGGCGAAACCCTGCCCGGCTAGGCCGGCGCCAGTGGGTGCGGCGGCCAGCGGCCAGGTCCGGCGCGGCGCGGGATGCGCCCTGGCATCGCCGGGCGGTCCCGGGTCCTCATTCTCCGCAACGAAGACCGGCCCGGGCCGGACCCCCGCCCCGGTTCCGGGACGGTGAGCCGCCCCCGGCACCTACCCGTGGTCCTGCCATGATTACTTTCAGTCAGCCTGAGTGGAGCGACCGAGGGGGTCCCGTGCACTGGAGAATGATCGAGCCGGCGCCCGCGCCTGCCTATGTGGTCGTGCTCGACCCCGGCGAGGAGGCGGTGGCCGAGCTCAGCGGGTTCGCCCGTAAGCAGGACCTGGAGGCGGCGCAGGTGACCGCCATCGGCGGCTTCGAGCGGGCCGTGGTCGGCTGGTTCGACCGCGAGGTCCAGGACTACCGGCGCATCCCGGTGGCCGGGCAGTGTGAGGTGCTCTCCCTGCTCGGCGACATCGCCGCGGCCGGGGACGGCCCGCAACTCCACCTGCACGCGGTCCTCGGCCTGCCGGACGGGACCACCCGCGGAGGTCACCTGCTGGAGGGGCAGGTCTGGCCGACCCTGGAGGTGGTGATCCGGGAGGCCCCCGCCCACCTGCGCAAGACCATCCGCCCGGATGTGGGCCTGCCCCTCATTGACCTGAGTGCCCCGGGCGAGAACCAGGCGCCCGGTGCTGGATAAACCCGTGCCGGAGACCCCGGTGACCGATTGCCCGGTGATGGATGGCCCGGCGAGGGACCAGGCGCCCGGCCCGGCCCCGGGCCGGGTCCTGATCGTGGGCTGGGCCAGTTTCCTGCACGGGGAGGCGACCGCCGGGGACGTGCTCTCGATGGAGGCGGCGCGCGGCGCGCTGAGCGGTGCGGGCATTCCGTGCGATCTGGCCTGGAGCCCGGTCTTCCGGCCCGGCGGCCGGACGCTGGAGGACTCGCCGGCGGAGGATTACACCCATCTGGTCTTCACCTGCGGGCCGGCGCATGGCTGGCAGGTGGAGCAGTTGCACGAGCGCTACCGGGGCTGCTACCGGATCGCGGTCGGCGTGTCCGTCATCGATCCCGCCGACCCCGCCGTGGCCGGATTCCACCAGGTGCTCGCCCGCGACGAACCCGGCCGAGCCGGGCGGCTGGATCTCGCCGCGACAGTTCCAGTGCCCGCGGTCCCGGTGGCCGCGGTCATCGTGGCCGGGGAGCAGCCTGAGTACGCGGCCCGGGGCCGGCACGGCCCGCTGACGTCGGAACTCGGGGACTGGCTGGCCACGGTTCGACTGCGCCCGGGTGACGGTGGACACCCGGCTGGCGGACGCGGACTGGCGCAGCCCGGCCACGGCGGCGCAGGTCGAGGCGGTGATCGCCCGGGCCGATGTGGTGGTGACAACCCGTCTGCACGGCCTGGTGCTGGCGCTCAAGAACGGGGTGCCCGCGCTGGCCATCGACCCGGTGGCCGGCGGGGCCAAGGTCGCCGCGCAGGCGGCCGCCTGGGGGTGGCCGGTGCTGCTCCCCCGGTCCGGGGACCCGGTGCTCGACCGCGGCGAGCTGGACCGGCTGTGGGGCTGGTGCCGGTCCGTCGAGGGCCAGGCCCGGGCCCGGTCCGCGCCCGGCGCGTGCAGCACGCCGCCGCTCACAGCGGACCTGCTCGGCGCGCTGGATGCCGCAACCATCTCCTCAGACCATGGATAGGGTCCGGCCCGCCGGGTAGCACCGAATGACGTGACCACGCTCGAGCAACTCGCGAAGGAAGCGGCGTCCTGCACGCGGTGCGACCTCTATCAGCGGGCGACCGCGGCGGTGTTCGGCGAGGGACGCCCGTCCTCATCCCTGGCCCTGGTCGGTGAGCAGCCGGGAGACCAGGAGGACAAGCAGGGCCACCCGTTCGTCGGCCCGGCCGGGCACCTCCTGGACCGTGCGCTGCACGACAGCGGCATCGACCGGGCCGAGACCTACGTCACAAACGCGGTGAAGCACTTCAAGTGGGAGGCCCGCGGTAAGCGCCGCATCCACCAGCGCCCCAACGGGACCGAGATCATGGCCTGCCGCGGCTGGCTGGAAGCGGAACTGGCGGTGGTCGGGCCCCGGGTCACCGTGGCCATGGGCGCCGTCGCCGGGGAGGCGATCTTCGGCCGGGGATTCAAGGTCCGCGACCACCGGAGCCGGCTGGAGGAAGTCGCGGTAGGCGAGTGGCGGGGTCCGGTGCTCAGCACCGTCCATCCCTCCTCGATCCTCCGGGCCCAGGACGGCGACGCCCGCGAGGAAGCGTTCGCCGCCTTCGTGGCCGACCTGGTCAAAGCGCATGAGGCGCTGGTGGCCTGACCACGGGAGCCTGCCTGCCCGGGTCGTGCGGTGATGGGTTCCGGCCGGGGGTCTCGGCGCGGAACGGCGAGCATGGGAGTGCGCGGTCGCCGATCCCGCGATGGAGATGGGCCGGGTGGTCGCGGAGTGACTCCGCGACCACCCGGACCGCGCCCCTACCGGGTGGCTCTCGTGCCGTTCAGTGGTTCCCCTGGCTGTCGCGCACCGCACCGGCAGCCTGCTGGGCCTGGTCCCGGACATCCTGCGCCGAGCCCGCGGCCTCGTCCTTCACGGTGGCGGCAGCGTCGGCCGCGGTGGCCTTGACCGACTCGGCCGCCTGCCGGGCGGAATCCTGCAGTCCGGAGGCGGCCTCCTTGGCCGCGCCAGTGACGGCGGGCGCCGCGGCCTCCTTGACCTTCACCGCGGCCTGCTCCTCTGCGCTGCTGGCCGGCAGCAGCGAGCCCACCAGCCAGCCGACGCCGACCGCGATCAGCCCGACCGCCAGCGGGTTGCCGGACGCCTGCCGCTTCAGCTGGTACTGAGCCGTTGAGGCCTTGTCCCGGGCGGCTTCCCCGGCCGCCGACAGCTTGTCCCGCGCCGTTTCACCGGCCGCCGACATCGTGTCCTGAGCCGTTCCCGTGGCCGCGGAGATCTTGTCGCCGGCCGCCGACGCGGGGCTGGCGGCCGGGTCGGATGCTGTGCCCATGACCTTGTCCTTTACTCCCGTGACCGCCGACCGGGCGGTGGCCATCCGGCGCTTCGCCACGCTCGCCGGGTTCACCGTGTCGGCGAGTGTGTTCACGTCCTCGCTGAGGCTGGCGCGGGTTTCCTCGATCTCCGCGCGGATCTGGTCCGGATCAGTGCTCATGGCCTGCTCTCGTTTCCTCGTAGCGCGTCAGGAATCTTCTTGGCGGTCTGCACCGTCCGGGGTGCGCCGGAGACCGCGGTGAGTTCCCTGCGGCCGGACAGCCCCAGGATCGCCGCGATGATGAGCCAGATGGCCGCCACGATCAGCGCGGACCAGCCATGGCCCGTGCTGTCACCGATGCCCCACCAGGCGGCCACGGACACGAACAACGCCACCATGTAGCCACCCAGGCCGGCCCCGGCGAGCATCCCGGCGCCCTTACCGGCCCGGGTCGCTGACTGCCGGATCTCCGCCTTGGCCAGTTCCACTTCCTGGCGCATCAGGGTGCTGAGGTCCTCCGCCACATAAGAGAAGGCCTCCCCCAGCGAAGGCTGATCGGTGGCCGGAAGCGGGCCACCCGAGGTCGGCCGCGGGCCGGGCGGCGGCGGTGCCGCCGAACTGGACGGGACGCTCACAGGGTCCCCCCGGTGCCCGGCGAGGCTCCGGCGGAGCCGTCAGTGCCCGCGTCCTTGATGCCCCGGGTCAGGCGGCCGGCCAGCAGGCCGACGCCCACGGCGCAGGCGATGAACACCGCTGGCCTGCGGCGGGCAAACGACTGGACCTCGTCCAGCACTTCCTCCGGCCCGCGGCCGTCCAGCCACTGCCCGGCGTCGCGGGCCCGCGACGCTGCCTGCCGGGCCAGCCCGGCGGCCATCCCGCCCTGGTCGGAGCTCTCGGCCATCTTGTGCAGATCGTCGCTGAGCGAGAGAAGCTGGCTGGCCACCCGCTGCTGGCCCTGCCCGGCCTGCTCGGTAAGCCGGTCGCGGGCCTCGTAGGCCAGGTCACGGCCCTGCCGGCCGGCCTCCGCGGCGACTCCCGCGACCTGCTCGTGGGCGACGGCAGCAGTATGCCTGCCTGCCTCCACGCCGGTCTGGCCGAGGTCCGAGGCCTGGGACCGGGCGACGTCCGCGGTGCCCTGCGGCTCCGGCCCGGACTCCGGGCCGGCCGTCTCCTGGCCAGGGAATGGGCCGCCAGGCAGCGGCTCGCCAGGCAGCGGCGGGAGCGGCTCTCCAGGCAGCGGCTCGCCAGGCAGGGACTCGCCAGGCAGCGGCGGGAGCGGTTCGCTATACGGCCGCGCTACTAGTTCGTCCCTCACTGGGTCCTGGTGCGCCAGTGACTCTTCCTCCAGCGGATCGTCGGGGGGGATGGGAGGGTAGTTCTCGGTCATGGGAAGATCATCTCCGGTGGTGAGTCGTCGCGCCGGTGCGCGTTGGCGCCGCTCGCTACCCGTGCCGGGCGGGATAAACTACCGACTGCGTCAGCCGACGTACTGCCGGGCCGCGGAGCGGCGGCGTGGCTCGTCGAGCAGCCGGATCGACGCTTCCACCGACGGCGGCAGCGGCTTCCGCTCCCGCAGTACCCAGGGCAGTCCCCCGGCCGCCGCCCAGAACGCGCTGGCGGACACCGCGTCCCGGGGTACGGAGGCCGCGAGCTCCGCGGTCCGGCGCAGCGCCGCCGCCGGCGGACGGCGCAGCCAGGTGAACCACAGCGTGTTCCGGATGCCGAGCCAGCGGCGGCGTGTCGGGTCGCGCAGCATGGAGGCCTGATGGTGCAGCGTGGCGCCGGGCAGGTAGCACAGGAAATAGCCCCGGGCGGCCAGGTCGGCGGCCAGGAGTTCCTCCTCCCCGCCCAGCCACAGCCGCGGGGAGAAGCCTCCGGCCTCCCGGAACGCTGCGCAGCGCAGCACGGACGCACCCGCCAGGATGCTCATCAGCGCCGGGCCGGGCAGGCCCGGCCGCCCGGGTACGGGGGACTGCGCCAGCTCCGGCACGATCGGGTCGTCGGTACCCGCGGGCTGGACCACGATCCTGGCCGTCACTGAGGCCAGGTCCAGGTGCCGGTCGAGCGCGTCGGCGGCCAGGGCCAGCGACCCCGGCTCCCACCACGTGTCGTCGTCACAGAAGGCCACGTACGGGGTGCCCACCCGGCGGACGGCGAGGTTGCGTCCCACCGCGCCGAGATTCCGCTGGGCGGCGATCAGCAGCATCTCCGGATGGGCCCGGCGGACCGCGGCCGCCGTGCCGTCGGCGGAGCCGTTGTCCACAACGATCACCGGCGGCCGTTCCGGCAGCGCGGCGAGCAGGCCGAGCGTGCGGAGGAGCTCCTCGCGCCGGTTCCGGGTGATCACCGCCACGGTAATCCGGGGGTCGGGCCCGATCCGGGGACGGTACGGCTCCTCACCCGGCATGGCCATCTCCCAGGGCCCGGATGGCGGTCTCGACCTCCGGCGGCAGCGGGCGCCGTCCGAGCAGCGCCCGCGGCAGCCGGACAGCCAGGCCGCCCAGGGCCCGGGCGGCGATCGCGTCCTGTCCCGCGCGCCGGGTCAGCCGGCCCGTCTCAGTCAGCGCGCACCGGAGCGGGCGGCGCAGCCAGGCCACCAGCGCGCGGTTCCTCGCCTCCTGGTATCGGCGGGTGGCGGGCTGCCGGGCGGGGGACGGGTGGTGATAGGCGACGATGTCCGGCCGGTAGCACGCGGCCCAGCCGGCCGCGGCGAGGTCGTAGGCGAAGAGCTGCTCCTCCCCGCCGATGAACAGCAGCCGCGAGAATCCGCCGGCGGCCAGGTAGGCCTCCCGCCGGATCACGGCCCCGCAGCCGAGGAAGCCCATCACCCGCGGCCCGGGAAGGCCGTCCGACGGCAGCGGGCTGGCCGCCATGACCGCGTTGACCGCGTCCGGGTCCTGATCCGGGCCGACCAGGATGCGCGCCGCGAGCAGCCCGACCTCCGGGCTGACCGCCAGCACCGCGGCCGCGGTGGCCAGCGCGCCCGGTGCCCACCACGAGTCGTCGTCGGTCAGCGCGATGAGCGGGGTCCGGGCCCGGGCCACGCCGAGATTGCGAGCCCACGCGCCACAGTTGTGCCGGAGCGCGATCAGCTCAGTACTGGGAAAGCGCTGCCGGACCAGTGCCGGGGTGCCGTCCTCGGAGCCGTTGTCCACCACCACGACCGGAGGCCGTTCCGGCAGCCCGGCCAGGCGGTCGAGGGTGCGGCACAGTTCGGGGCCGCGATTGCGCGTCGCGATCACGACCGTGGCCGCTGGCACCTCCTGGGTCTGCCGCATCTCCTGGGTCTGCTGCACCGCCCCCACATCCCCGTGGCCGGCCACCTCAAACACCCGTTTGCCTGAGCTCCGCCGGGGTACCGGGCAGGGCCTGATCACCATCTAGACAGAACCCAGTGAGGCATGGTGCATCTCAGTCCCGGCGGGCACTCCCCCAGCTACACGGTCGTCATCCCCACCCTGGGGCGGCCGTGCCTGCAGGACTGCCTGGACGCGCTGGCTGCGGCGGCCGGGCCGCTGCCGCGCCAGGTGGTGCTGGCCGACGACCGGCGGGACACCCCGGACCCGCTGCCGGTCCGGCTGCCGCCGGAACTGGCCGGGCGGACCGTGATCATGACGCTGGAGGGCCGGGGACCCGCCGCCGCGCGGAACGCGGGCTGGCGGGCCGCCCGGGACACCGAGTGGGTCGCGTTCCTGGACGATGACGTGGTCGTGGGCCCGTCCTGGCGGGCCAGGCTGGTGGCCGACCTGGCTGCCCAGCCGGCCCGGGTGGCCGGGGTGCAGGGGGCCATCACTGTTCCGCGGCCGCCCGGCCGCCGGCCCACCGACTGGGAGCGCGGGACGGCGGGCCTGGCCACGGCCCGGTGGATTACGGCGGACATGGTCTACCGGCGGCGCGCGCTCATCGACGCCGGCGGCTTCGATGAACGGTTCCCGCGGGCTTTCCGGGAAGACGCCGATCTCGCGCTGCGCGTACTGGACCGGGGATGGCTCCTGGCCCAGGGCGCGAGGGAGACCACCCATCCGGTGCGCCCGCCGCGGCGCTGGGCCAGCCTCCGGGCCCAGGCCGGCAACGCCGACGACGCGCTGATGACCCGGCGGCACGGCCGGGACTGGTACCGCCGTGCGGAGGCGGCCCCCGGCCGCCGGGCCGGGCACTGGGTGATCACCGCGCTGGCGGTGGCGTCGGGTACCGCGCTGGCGGCCAGCGGCCTGATTCCCGGCGGGCCCGGCCCGGCCGGGCCGGGCCCGGGCGGGCTCGCTGCGGCCCTCCGCCCGGGCCGGAGGGCTGGCTCATCGCGGGCCGGGATTCCGCGTCCGGGCCGCCGCCGGCTCCGCGTCGCGGCGGGCGTGGCCGGCCTGGCCTGGCTGGCCGCGACCGGAGAGTTCGCCGCGGCCCGGATCCGTCCGGGGCCGCGCACCCGGGCCGAGGTGACCGAGATGATCATCACCAGCACGCTGATCCCGCCGCTGGCGGCCGGCCACTGGACGCGCGGCTGGTGGCGGGCCCGGCGGGCGGGCCCCTGGCCGCCACGGCCCGCGGCCGTGCTGTTCGACCGGGACGGGACGCTGGTCCGGGACGTGCCTTACAACGGCCGTCCGGAACTGGTCGAGCCCATGCCCGGGGCCGCGGCGGCCACGGCCCGGCTGCGCCGCGCGGGGATGCCGATCGGCGTGGTCACCAACCAGTCGGGCATCGGCCGGGGAATGATCACCGCCGGCCAGGCGGACGCAGTGAACCACCGGATCGACGACCTGCTCGGGCCGATCGGCAGCTGGGCCGTGTGCCCGCACGGCCCCGATGACGGCTGCGACTGCCGCAAGCCCTTCCCCCGGCTCGTCGAGCAGGCCGCCGCGGACCTGGGCGTGGATCCGGCCGACTGCGTGGTGATCGGCGACATCGGGGCCGACGCGGGGGCCGCGTACGCGGCCGGCGCCCGGGCCATCATGGTGCCGACGCCGCAGACCCGGCCGGAGGAGACCGTGGGCGTGCCGGTAGCCCCCAGCCTGCCCGCGGCCGTCCGCGCCGTGCTCGATGGCGTGTGGCCGCCCAGCTGGAGCTAGCCGCGTTCCTCCTGACCTTGTTCTGGCCCGCCGTCGAGCTGAATTTGATCATCCCGCGGGCGTGATGCTGTGCATCTCATGGGCCCGCCTTCATCACTTTCTGTAATTGACCGAGGTGAGACGGCACGGTGCGGTCCCGGAACGAGCCACTGCGCCTCCCACTTCGGACGGGTTTTTCCGACGTCCGTTTGAGTGGTGGGCGCGCGGGTAGCGCTGCGGCCCGTAATTGACTGACTGATCGTCGAGGGGCAGGTGACTCGCGTGCGGGTACTCGGGATCAACGCCGTTTTCCACGACCCGGCGGCCGCACTCGTGGTCGACGGGCGGGTGGTCTCCGCAGCCGAGGAAGAACGCTTCAGCCGCCGCAAGCACGGCAAGCGGCCGGTCCCCTTCTCCACATGGGAACTGCCCGAACTAGCGGCCTCCTGGTGCTTGAGGGAAGCCGGGCTGGAGCCGGCGGATCTCGACGCGGTCGCCTATTCCTACGATCCCGCCGAGTGCCGTCCCGCCGATGCCCTCGGCCTGGATGACCCGTGGGATCACCTGCGGATCAGCTACGCGGAGCACGCGCCCGGGTTCATAGCCGAGGCGCTGCTCGGCGTGGATCCCGCATCGGTCCGCTACGTGCGCCACCACGCCGCGCACGCGGCCTCCGCCGGCCTGGCCGGGCCGCTCGGCGACGCGAGCGTGCTGGTCTGCGATGGGCGGGGGGAGGCTGCCTCGCACCTGGCCGGCCGGTACGCCGGCGGCTGGCTGGAGGTCCTGGCCAGCCAGGCGCTCCCGCATTCGCTGGGGCTGTTCTACGAGCAGGCCACCAGCCACCTCGGTTTCCTGCATTCCAGCGACGAGTACAAGGTGATGGCGCTGGCCTCCTACGGCACGCCGCGGTTCACGGCGGAGCTGGCCCGGCTGGTGTACGCGGACGGGTCTGGCGGCTTCCGCACCGACCCCGTGCCGTGGGACAGCATGGCCAAGCGCCGGGCGCCGGGTGAGGCACTGACCGGGGATCACGCGGACCTGGCCGCCAGTGTCCAGCGGGTGGTCGAGGACGTCCTGCTCGATCTGGCGCGCTGGCTGCACGGCCGGACCGGGGACCGCAGCCTGGCCATGGCGGGCGGGGTCGCGCTCAACTGCGTCGCGAACTCCCGGCTGGCCAGCGAGGGCCCGTTCGACCGGATCTGGGTGCAGCCGGCGGCCGGTGACGCGGGAACCGCCCTCGGTGGTGCGCTGTGCGTGGCCAGCGAGGCGGGCGAGACGGTGACGCCGATGCCCGACGCGTTCCTGGGCCGCGGCTGGTCCGCGGAGGAGCTGGCCGCCTGGCTGGACACGGCGGCGTGGCCGTACGAGCGGCCCGCCAGCATCGCCGACGCGATCGCCGCGGAACTCGCCGCGGACCGGATCGTGGCCTGGTTCCAGGGCCGCAGCGAGTTCGGGCCGCGGGCCCTGGGCAGCCGCTCGCTGCTCGCCCACCCCGGCCGCGCAGCCAACCTGGACCGGCTGAACGCCGTGAAGGGCCGCGAGGAGTTCCGGCCGGTGGCGCCGATGGTGCTGGCCGAGCGGGCCGCGGACATCTTCCGCGGGCCGCTGCCCAGCCCGTACATGCTGTTCGTCCACCAGGTGGCGCCGCAATGGCGGGACCGGATCCCCGCGGTCGTGCACGTGGACGGGACAGCCCGGGTCCAGACCGTTGACCGCGAGCACCAGCCGCTGGTCGCCGGGGTGCTGGACGGCTTCGCCGCCCGCACCGGCCTTCCGGTGGTCGTGAATACCAGCCTGAACACCGCCGGTCGGCCCATGGTGGACGATCCGCGGGACGCGCTGGAATGCTTCGGCTCCGCCCCCGTGGACGTGCTGGCCCTCGGCCCGTTCCTGATCCGCCTGCCGGGCACCGCCCCCCCGGACAGCGACTCCCCGGGCCCGGCAGCACGGAGGACTCCGGCACCCGGGCCACGGGCATGAGGCGGGACCGCGGCCGGGACGGCATCCTCGCGGTCCGGCCGGACGGCCTGGGGGACGTCCTGCTGACCGGCCCCGCGGTCCGGGCCCTGGCGGCCAGCGGCCGGGAGGTGAGCTTCCTGGCCGGGCCGGCCGGGACCGGTGCGGCCGCGCTGCTGCCCGGCGTGAGCAGGGTCCTGGCCGAGACGCTGCCGTGGATCGACCCCGAGCCGGCGGCCGTGGAGCCGGGCCGGGTCCGCCGGCTGCGGCGGGCCGTGCGACGGCTCCGGGCCGCCGAAGCCGTGATCTTCACCTCCTTCCACCAGTCACCGCTGCCCACGGCACTGGTCCTCCGGATGGCCGGGGTGCGCCGGATCAGCGCGATCAGCGAGGACTATCCGGGCTCGCTGCTGGATGTCCGGCACCAGCTCACCGCGGACATCCCGGAGCCCCGCCGGAACCTGTCCCTGGCCCAGGCGGCCGGGTTCCGGCTGCCCGCGGGCGACCCGGGCACCCTGGCCATCACCAGGCCGCTGCCGGACCCCCGGCCCGTGACCGGGGACGGACGCTACGTCGTGCTGCACCCGGGCGCATCCGCGCCCGCCCGGCACCCCTCGGCGGCCCGCACGGCCGCGATGATCGCGGCGCTGGTGACGGCCGGGCACCGGGTCGTCCTGACCGGCTCGGCGGCCGAGCGCGAACTGGCCGGCCCTGTCCTGGACGGCCCCGTCCTGGCCAGCCCCAGCGCAGCCGGCACCAGACCAGACGCACCCGGGCCAGCCCGCCCGGACCGGGTGGTGAACCTGTTCGGCCGGACCAGCCTGCCGCTGCTGGCCTCGGTACTGGCGGGCGCGGACGTGGTCGTCGCGCCGAACACCGGTGCCGCACACCTGGCCGCCGCGGTTGGTACCCCCGTGGTAAGCCTGTTCGCCCCGGTGGTACCGGCCGCCCGCTGGGCCCCCTACGGGGTGCCTACGGTGCTGCTCGGTGACCAGGCCGCGCCGTGCGCGCACAGCCGGGCCCGGTCCTGCCCGGTTCCCGGGCATCCGTGCCTGGACCAGATCGAGCCTTCTGCGGTGGTGGCCGGCGTCGCCGCGCTGACCCCGGTCCTGGATCCCCCAGCACCGGGCCGCGCGAGACCGGGCGGCACTCCCTGCGGCGAGCCGAACGTGGCGGGGACACCCAGGTGAGAATCCTCGTCTGGCATGTGCACGGTTCCTGGATGACGTCGTTCGTCCAGGGGCCCCACGAGTACCTGGTCCCGGTGCTGCCGGACCGGGGGCCGTTCGGTCTCGGCCGCGCCCGGACCTGGGACTGGCCGTCGAACGTCATCGAGGTCACGCCGCAGCAGCTCCGCGATGAGCAGGTTGACGTGCTGGTGGCCCAGCGTCCTGACGAGCTGGCCCGGGCGGGCGCCTGGCTCGGGCGGATGCCCGGTCGCGACCTGCCGACCGTGTACCTGGAGCACGACGCGCCTCCCGGGCCCGCGGTGAGCAGCAGGCATCCGCTGGCGGGCACGCCCGGCATCCCGATCGTGCACGTGACCAGCTTCAACGCCGTGTACTGGGATTCGGGTCGGTCGCCCGTGCGGGTGGTGGAACACGGCATCCCGGATCCGGGCGCCCGCTGGACCGGCGACATCCCCCGGGCCGCGGTCGTGGTCAACGACCCGCTGCGCCGGGGCCGGACGACCGGCACCGACCTGCTGCCCGGCTTCGCCGCGGCGGCGCCGGTTGACGTGTTCGGCATGCGGGTGTCCGGCCTGGCCCGGGCACTGCACCTGGACGAGGAGCAGTGCCGCGAGTTCGAGGACCTGCCCCAGGACGCGATGCACGCTGAGCTGGCCCGCCGCCGCGTGTACGTGCACCCGCTGCGCTGGACCTCGCTCGGGCTGTCCCTCATCGAGGCCATGCAGCTGGCCATGCCGGTGGTGGTGCTGGCGGCCACCGAGGCAACCCGGGCGGTGCCCCCGGCCGCCGGGGCCATCTCGACCAGCCCGGCGGAGCTGCACGCGGCGGTCCGCCGGTTCATCCGCGACCCGGCCGCCGCGCGGGAGGCGGGGCTGGCCGCCCGCGAAGCCGCCTGCGCCAGGTACGGGCTCAAACGGTTCCTGGCCGACTGGGACGAGATATTGGAGGAGGTGCGCGCATGAGAATCGCCATGGTCTCTGAGCATGCTGATCCCACCGCCGCCCCCGGCGGGGAAGACGCCGGGGGCCAGAACGTCCACGTCGCCGCGCTGGCCCGGGCCCTGGCGGCGCGGGACCATGCGGTGGCCGTCTACACCCGGCTCGCGGCCCCGGACGCGGAGCCGGTCGTGAGCCTGGCTCCCGGCGTTGACGTGCACCGGCTGCCCGCCGGGCCGGCCGCGCCGCTGCCGAAGGACGAACTGCTGCCGCACATGGCGGAATTCGGTGCCGCCCTGGGGCGGGCGTGGTCCCGGCGCCCGCCGGACCTCGTGCACGCCCACTTCTGGATGTCCGGCCTGGCCAGCCTGCAGGGCGCGACGGGCCTGCCCATCCCGGTGGTCCAGACCTTCCACGCGCTCGGCTCGGTGAAGGCCCGTCATCAGGGCGCCCGGGACACCAGCCCCCCGGAGCGGATCGACGCGGAGCGCCGGATCGGCCTGGCCTGCGATCAGGTCATCGCCACCTGCCACGACGAGCTACGGGAACTGGGCCGGCTCGGCATCCCCGCCGGCCAGGTGTCGGTGGTGCCCTGCGGCGTGGACACCGGCACTTTCTGGCCTGTCGGCGTGGTGGCGCCCCGGGAATCCCCTGGCCGGCTGCTGACTCTGGGCCGGCTGGTGGAGCGCAAGGGCATCGATACCGTCATCGACGCGCTGCCGCTGCTGCCTAAGACGGAGCTCGTGGTCGCGGGCGGGCCAGACCGGGACGTGCTCGGCGGGGACGCCGAATACCGCCGGCTCCGGGACCTGGCCCAGGCCCGGGGGGTGGCCGACCGGGTGCTGTTCACCGGGGCGGTCCCCCGGGCCCAGGTTCCCGCCCTGATCCGGTCCGCCGACGTGGTGGTGTGCACGCCCTGGTACGAGCCGTTCGGCATCACCCCGCTGGAGGCGATGGCCTGCGGCGTGCCGGTCGTGGCCAGCGCGGTCGGCGGCCTGGCCGACAGCGTCGTGCACGGGACCACCGGGCTGCTGATCCCCGGCCGTGATCCGGCCGCGCTGGCGGCCGCGGCCGGGACACTGCTCGCGGACCCCGCGATGCGCGCGGCCTTCGGGGAGGCCGGCGCGCGCCGGGCCCGCCGCTGGTACTCCTGGCCCCGGGTCGCGGCGCAGACCGAGAGCGTCTACCTGAGGCTGGGGGCTGACGGGCCGCCGGGCCGCGGCACCGGCCAGGGCCGGTCGCTGGCCGTGGGTGCGCCATGACCCCCGGGGAGGCACGTATCCGGTTCGCCGGCTCCCCGGTGGCCGGCCCCGCTGGGCCCGGCCCGGGCATGACCGACTCCCGCACGCCTGGCTCCGGCGTGGCGCGTTCCGCGGCACCCGGGGTCGCGGAGTCAGCGCTGGCCGAGGTGACGGAATCAGCCCTGGCTGAGTCCGGGCTGACCGCACACCTGGACCAGCTGATGGACGCACTGCGCAGCCCCCAGACCGGGCTGTGGGCCGCCCGGCGCTGGGGACGGCTGCTCGCCGCCCCGCTCACCGCGGGGCACCGGCTGCTCGTGGCCGGGAACGGCGGCAGTGCCGCCGAGGCCCAGCACCTGACCGCCGAACTGGTCGGCCGGTACGTGGCCGAGCGCCCGCCGCTGTCGGCGATCGCTCTGCACGCCGAGACCTCCAGCTTTACCGCGATCGGAAACGACTACGGTCCCGCCGAGGCGTTCGCCCGGCAGGTGGCCGCCCACGGCCGGCCCGGGGACACGCTCCTGCTGCTGTCCGCCAGCGGCCGCAGCGAGAATGTGCTGGCCGCGGCGGGCCGGGCCCGGTTGCTCGGCATCCGGGTGTGGGCCATGACCGGCCCGGCCCCGAATCCGCTGGCCAGCGCGGCGGACGACGCGATCTGCGTGGCCGCGCCGGACACCTCGACGGTCCAGGAAGTTCATCTGGTGGCCATCCACGCCCTGTGCGGCGCGCTCGACGCGGAGGTGACCCCGCTATGACCCAGGCCGGCCCGCTGGTCGTGATCGGCGACGCACTGCTGGACCGGGATGTGGACGGCACCGCGAGCCGGCTGTGCCCGGACGCGCCCGCCCCGGTGCTGGATAACCTCACCGAGACCCGCCGCCCGGGCGGCGCCGCGCTCGCCGCGCTGCTCGCGGCCCGGGACGGCGGCCCGGTGCTGCTGGTCACCCCGATCGGTGATGACCCCGCCAGCGCTACCGTGCGGGCCCTGCTGGAGCCGTACGTCACGATCGTGCCGGTGCCGCTGGACGGGCCACTGCCGGACAAGGTCCGGTTCCGCGCCGGGGGCCAGACCCTGCTGCGCACCGACGGGCCCGCTGGCCGGCCCGGCCCCGCTTCCCGGGAGGCGGCGGAGGCGATCGCGTCGGCGGGCACGCTGCTGGTGTCCGACTACGGGCGGGGCGCTGCCGCCGATGAGCGGATCCGCGCGGCTCTGGCCGGGCGCGCGGCCCGGGTGCCGCTGGTCTGGGATCCGCACCCCCAAGGGGCGGACCCGGTGCCGGGCACCAGGCTGGCCACCCCGAACCACCGTGAGGCGCGGGCGGCCGCGGGCCTGGGCCTGGCCCCCGCCGGTCCGGGATCCGGCCGCCCTGCTCCAGCCGGCCCCGTCCCCGCCGGGCCGGTGCTGCGCTCGGCCGCCGAGGCCGCACTACGGCTACTCGCACGGTGGACGGTGGACGGCGTCGCGGTGACCCTGGGCCCGCACGGCACGCTGCTCGCCCACGGCGATCCGGCCCCGCTCATCGTGCCGGCCCGGCCGGTCCGGGTCGGGGACACCTGTGGCGCCGGGGACCGTTTCGCGGCCGCGGCCGCGGTGGCGCTGTCCCGTGGCGCGCTGCCGTCGGAGGCGGTGGTGGTCGCGACCGGGACGGCCACGGACTTCCTCGCCGCCGGAGGTGTGGGCAGCCTCCGGCTCGGGCCCGCCGGGCCCGGTGTCGCTCCCGCGGACGCCGGGACGGACGTACTCGCGGACCCGGTGGCGCTGGCCTCCCGGGTGCGCGCGGACGGCGGCACGGTGGTGGCCGCCGGCGGTTGCTTCGACGTGCTGCACGCCGGTCACGTCAGCTTGCTCCAGGCCGCGCGATCGCTGGGGGACTGCCTGATCGTGTGCCTGAACTCCGACGACTCGGTCCGCCGCCTGAAAGGTGAGAGCCGTCCGCTGAATCCGGCCGGGGACCGGGTCGCCGTGCTGACCGCGCTGCACTGCGTGGATGGCGTGCTGGTCTTCGGCGAGGACACCCCGCGTGCGGCGCTGGAACAGCTGCGGCCTGATCTGTGGGTCAAGGGTGGCGACTACGGGGGCCAGGTCCTGCCGGAGGCGGACCTGCTGGAGACCTGGGGCGGCCAGGCGGTCACCGTTCCCTACCTGGCCGGGCGGTCCACCACGCGGCTGCAGGCGGCAGGGGCCGCGGCCCAGGGGGCCCGCTGACCATGACCGGCCGGGTGCTCCTGCTGCGCGCCCTGGGCCTGGGCGATTTCCTGACCGGGGTGCCCGCCTACCGCGCGGTGCGGCGCGCCTACCCCCGGCACCAGATCGTGCTGGCGGCGCCCGCCGGGCTGGCTGACCTGGTCCCGGCGACCGGCGCGATCGACGAACTGCTGCCCGCGGCCGAACTCGAACCGGTCGCCTGGCCTGGCCCGCCGCCAGACGTCGCCGTTGACCTGCACGGCCGCGGCCCGGCCAGCCACCGCCTGCTCGCTGTGCTCCAGCCGCACCGGCTGATCACCTTCGGGGGACGGCACGGCGGCGGGTTCGCCGGGCCGCCGTGGCTTCCCGGCGAGCACGAGGTCGCCCGCTGGTGCCGGCTGTGCTCGGAGTCCGGTATCCCGGCCGACCCCGCCGACCTGCTGCTCACGCCCGGGCCGGAAACTGCCGGGTCCGGCCCGCCCGGCCGGGTCCCGCCTGGGCGGGACCCGACCAGTCCGGACCCGGCCGGGCTCCCTCTCCCGGTCGCGGCGCTGTCGCCGGGGCCGGGCGGCCCAGGGGTCACGATCGTGCATGCTGGTGCCGCGGCCCCCAGCCGGCGCTGGCCCCGGGACCGGTTCGCAGCCGTGGCCCGCGAACTTGCCCGCGGCGATCACCACATCGTGCTCACCGGCTCGGCCGCGGAACGCCCGCTGGCCCTGGACGTGGCCCGGCGGGCGGGGCTGCCGCCCCGGTCGGTGCTGGCCGGCCGGACCTCGCTGGCCGGGCTGGCCGGGCTGACCGCGGCCGCGCGGCTGGTCGTCTCCGGTGATACCGGCCTGGCCCACCTGGCCTCTGCGTACGCGCGGCCGTCGGTCGTCCTGTTCGGCCCGGTGCCGCCCGCGGAGTGGGGCCCGCCGGCCCACCCGCGCCACCAGGTGCTGTGGGCGGGCCCGGGCGGCTACCGGGGCGACCCGCACGGGAACTCCATTGACCCGGCGCTGGCCGCGATCCCGGTCAGCGCCGTCGTGGCGGCCGCCGGGCGGGCCCTGTCCGCGGGAGCGCAGCAGGCCAGCCCGGTCGCCGCCGGTGGCCGGGCCCAGCCGGCGATCCCGCGAGGGCAGTGAGCGGCTACCGGGAGGATGCCCTGACGCCCCGGAGCATGCGGCGCCAGAATTGCCGGTTGCCCAGCATCCGCAGGCGCTCCCGGGGTGGCCGGGTGCGGACGGGGCGGTGGATGCACAGCTCTCCGCCCCCGGGCAGCAGGCAGTCTCCCGGGCAGTTGCCCCAGCAGTGCCGGCAATGCCGGATAGGCGGCTGGCCCACTCTTCCATAATGCACGGAGCGGCACGCACCAGGCCGGCGCGGAACCGACCGGGCCGGGGCGCCTGGGCGGCGCCCCGGCCCCCAGCCCGCCCGGCGACCCCGGACCAGTGATCCGGATCAGCTGGCCGGCCTCGGGCTGAACAAGGCGAACATGCTCCCGTTGGGGTCGGTGAGGTAGGCGATGACCATGCCGTCCTCCAGCGTCATCGGGGCGACGACGACCTTGCCGCCGAGTTCCTCGCTCCGGGCCGCGGTCGCCGCGACGTCCGGTACCTGGACCACGAAGACCGCGTACGGCGGGACGTTGCCGCCGGTGTTGAAGATGCCGCCGGACGGGCGATCAGCCCCCGGTGCGGTGATCATGGTGTATGTCCCGTCAGGCGCGAACGACCAGCCGAACAGGGGGCCGTAGAAGGCCTGGGCCGCCTCGACGTCCGGGGCGCCGATCTCGAACCAGGACACGGTGTTAGCTGCGGACATGATTTCCTCCATCAGGGTGACGTTGCCGATAACGCCACCCTGACCGGCGTCCGCGACACCCCCATGTCGGTGTTTCCCGCCGACTTTCCCCGGCGGTCAGACCCGCAGGTCGGGACGGCGGACGATGGCGTCCGGGATGTCCACGCCGAGGTCGCGGTACGACCGCGGGGAGGCCAGCTCGCCGGTGTCGTCGGCGGCCCGGATGCGGTCCACCCGGAAGGCCCGGGCCCCGCCCCGGAGCCGGCACCAGGCCATCAGGTACCAGTCGGTCCGGGTGGCCGCGAACGCGACCGGCTCGACGTCCCGGATCGTCTCGCGGTCGTGCCGGTCCCGGTAGGTGATCCGGAGTACGTGGCGCGCGGTGATCGCCTCCTGGATCGCCAGCGGGACGGTGGCGGCGGGCGGCGGGCCCCACCGCCGGGCGGCCCGCTCCCGGGCGGGCAGATCCCCGTCGGGCCGCTCCCGATGCGGCTCCTCCCCGTCGGGCCGCTCCCGATGTGGCTCCTCCCCATCGGGCGGCTTCTGCGCGGGCCGCTCCTGCGCCGTCTCCCGGACCCGCTCCCCCGGCCGCACCGCGGCCGCCGGGCGGGCCGCGCCGATCAGCCGGACCCGGTCCATCAGTTCCCCCGCCTCCGCCGTCTGCGCCGCTGAGGCGGTGGCCAGCACCTTGCGCAGCGCGCTGCGGGTGGCTGCGGCGAACGGCGTGTTCTCCTCCCGGGCCAGCGACACCGCGATCGCAACCATCTCGGCCGCGGTGAAGTTGAGCGGCGCAAGGGTCAGGGTCTTGTCGATCGCGTAGCCGCCAAGCCGCCCGGTCTCCGCGTAGATGGGCACGCCGGATTCCTGCAGGGCCAGGATGTCCCGCTCGATGGTCCGCGTGCTGACTTCGTAGCGCTCAGCCAGCTGCCGCGCCGACCGGGGCCGCGGCGCCACCGCCCGCAACTCCTCGACCAGCGCGTAGAGCCGATCGGTCCGGTTCATGCCCGGGACGCTACGCCCGGGCACCGACAGTCCGGCGCCGGCCGGCTTGGTGGCCGTTTCGGCCCCGATGCGCGGGGGAAGCCCAGTGGCGACCGGAGGTGACGGTAATGGACCTGCAGTTCCTGCGGCCGCTGTACGAGGACTTCGGCGGCTACGTGTCGGTGTACCTGGATACTTCGCTGGACGCGGAGGACGCCGCCGGGGCAATCGACCTGCGCTGGCGTTCCGCCCGTGAGCGGCTGGCCGGTGACGGGGCCGACGAGGCCACGCTGGACGCGCTGGCCGCCGTGCTGACCGGCCGGGGCGCGCCCGGGCGGGCCGCGTTCGGCCGCGGCGGCGAGGTGCTGCTGAGCGAGCCGCTGCCGCACCCGCCGCGCCGGGAGATCGCCCGGCTGGCGCCGCTGCCGCATGTGATGCCGCTGCTCGCGCAGCGCCGCCCGCACGTCCCGCATCTGCGCGTGATGGCCCGGCACGACGGCGGCGAGATCGCCTCGGTCACCGGCGCCGGCGTCGAGGAAGACGAGGAGGTGACCGGGGCGGGCTGGCCGGTGCACAAGACCAAAGGCGGTGGCTGGTCGCAGCTGAGGTATCAGCGCAGCACCGAGGAAGCGTGGGAGGCCAACGCCAAGGAACTCGCCGGGCGGGCCACCGCCCAGGCCCGCGAGGTGGGCGCCGAGCTCATCGTGGTCGCCGGTGACCCGGTGGCCCGGACGCTTCTGGGCCGCCAGCTCGCCCCCGACCTCGCCGCGATCACCGTGATCCTCGAGCGGGAGGTCACCGCGGACAGCGAGCAGGCGGCCCGGGCCGCGGACCAGGCGGTGGCCGAGCACGTGGACCGGCAGGCCCGGGAACGCTTCGAGCACTGGCGCACCCAGCTGGCCCACGACCGCGGGATGGCCGGCCTGGCCGCCACCATGGCCGCGCTGCGCGACGGCGGGGTCGCCGAACTGCTGCTGGCCGATCATCCCGAGTCGGCCGCGACCGCGTGGATCGGGCCGGGCGGGACCGATCTGGGTGCCGCCGCGGCCGAGCTGACCGGGCGGGGGGTCCAGGACCCGGTGACCGACCGGGCCGACGCCGCGCTGGCGCGTGGCCTGGTGACCACCGACGCTCTCCTGTACGTCCTGCCCGGTGACCTGGCTACCGGGACCGAGGCCCCGCAGGATGGCGTGGGCGCGACGCTGCGCTTCCCCGGGGCCGCCGTCACCTGACGGCGGTCGCGGGTGCGCCCGCGGCGTGACCGGCCGCCGGCGCCCGGTGCGCTGGGGCGCGCGTCCAGTCGTCATCGCTGGGCGTAGGTGCAGGCGAACCAGGCAATTCGCGTCGTGGCCGGCGGACAGGGCCTCCCGGTGGCGGGGACGCGTCGGGAATAAGCACCGGGGGCGCGGGACTGCTACCGGACATGAGAGCGGTAGGAGTTACCGAGTTCGGCGGGCCCGAGGCCCTGCACGTCGTGGAGCTTCCCGAGCCGCAGGCCTGCCCGGGCGAGATGCGGATCCGGGTCCGGGCGGCGGCGGTCAACCCGACCGACACCCTGATCCGCAGCGGGGCCCGGGCCCAGCAGCTGAAGGACATCCCGCCCCCGCACGTGCCGGGCATGGACGTGGCCGGGGTGCTCGACCAGATCGGCGCGGACGTGACCACCGGCCTGCGGATCGGCGATCGCGTGATGGCCATCGTGGTGCCGTCGGGGTCACATGGGGCCTACTCCGAGTTCGTGGTGGTGCCGGCCGGTTCGGTGGCCCGGGCGCCCGCCGGCGCGACGGTGGCCGAGGCGGCCACGCTGCCGATGAACGGCCTGACCGTGCGGCTGGCCCTGGACGTGCTCGACCTCCAGCCCGGCCAGACGCTCGCGGTGAGCGGCCCAGCCGGCGCGGTGGGCGGCTACGCGGTCCAGCTGGGCAAGGCGGCGGGCCTGCGCGTGATCGCCGGCGCGCTCCTGGACCACCTGGCCATCCCCGCGGCGCGGGACGGCGGCCGGATCGCGACCGTCCGGGGTTTCCGGGGCAGCGAGGAACGCGGAACCACCTGCCATCCGGTGCTGGTCCGCAGCTACGCTCGCGAGCAGGCCAAGCTCGACCAGCTGCCAGCAGGCCGAAGATGGCCAGATCACGCTGCGGGTGGCCGCGACCTTGCCGGCCGATCAGGCCGCGGAGGCGCACCGCCGGCTCGAGGCCGGCGGGGTCCGGGGCCGGCTGGTCCTGGAGTTCTGACCGCCGGCCGGTGCTGCACCGGTCCGGCACATCAACGCCAGAGCGCTGCTAGCTTTACCGGTCATGACTGAACCTGTGGTGACGGCTCCCCAGCGCGTCCTGGTCACCGGCGGAGCCGGTTTCGTGGGCGCGACCCTAGTCCGGCGGCTGGCCGGCAGCGGGCACTCGGTCCGCGTGTTCGACAACTACTCAGCCGGCAACCCCGCGTACCTGGACGGGGTGGGGGCCGAGCTGGTGGAGGGCGACATCCGCGACGCGGGCGCGCTCGACGCCGCGCTCGCCGGGATCGAGTCGGTTATCCACCTGGCCGCGGCCGGCTCGGTCGTGATGTCCGTGGCCGACCCGGTGATGAACTTCGAGGCCAACGTGCTCGGCACGTTCCGGGTGCTGGACGCGGCCCGGCGGGCCGGCCTGGAGCGGGTGGTCCTGGCCTCCACCGGCGGCGCGCTCATCGGCGACGCGCTGCCCCCGGTCAACGAGTTCTCGCTGCCCAAGCCGATCTCGCCGTACGGCGCGAGCAAGCTCGCCGGGGAAGGTTACGCGCACGCCTTCGCCAAGTCCTTCGGGCTGCGCACGGTGGCGCTGCGGTTCGCCAACGTCTACGGGCCGTGGAGCGGGCACAAGAAGGGCGCGATGACCGTGTTCTTCCGGGCCCTGCACTCCGGCCAGCCCATCGTGATCTACGGCGACGGCACCTCATCCCGGGACTACACCCACGTGGACGACATCGCCCACGCGCTGCAGCTGGGGCTGGAGGGGGACGTGCCCGGCGGGACGGTTCTGCACATCGCCTCGGGTGTGGAGACCACGATCACCCAGCTGGCCGACCTCTGCCGGAATGCGGCGGGGAAGCCGGACCACCCGATCGAGTACCAGCCCCGGCGGGTCGGTGAGGTGGACCGCAACTTCGCCACCTACGACCTGGCCAAGCAGGTGCTCGGCTATACGCCCGGCATCAGCCGGGAAGACGGCATCGCCCAGACCTGGGAGTGGTACCGGGAGCACGTGTTCACGGCTTAGCCGCGAGTCCGGGGCGGCCGCGGGAGCCCCTAGGTTGACACGACTGTAAATCCGCGCGCAGGATGATGGTTAACACTATCGTCAACCCAGAAGCGCGCGGAGGCCCGCATGGCTCACGGCTCTATCCCTCGCACTGCCGCTCAACCGCACACCCTCGTCCCGGGCACGGGCGCGCCGCCGCGCCAGCCCTGGTCGCTCCTGGCCTTGCTCTGCGTGGCCGAGTTCATGGTGATCCTGGACATCACCGTGGTGAACGTGGCCCTCCCGTCCATCGGCCGGGCCCTGGGCCTGAGCGCGGCCGGGCTGCCCTGGGTGGTGACTGCCTACGTGCTGATGACCGGCGGGCTGACCCTGCTCGGCGGCCGGGCCGCCGACCTGCTGGGCCGTCGGCGCGTGTTCCTGGCCGGGCTCACGCTGTTCACGGCCGCGTCCCTGGCCAGCGGCCTGGCCCCGGCGGCGGGCCTGCTGATCAGCGCCCGGGCCGCGCAGGGCCTCGGGGCCGCGCTGCTCACTCCCGCCGCGCTGTCGGTCATCACCGTGACGTATGCCGGGGCCCAGCGGGCCACCGCGCTGAGCGTCTGGGGAGCGCTGGGCGCCGGCGGGGCCGCGGCCGGAGTGCTGCTGGGCGGCGTGCTGACCAGCTGGCTCGGCTGGCGGTCGGTGTTCCTGATCAACGTGCCGGTCGGCGCGGCGGCCGGGCTCCTGGCCGGGCGGCTGATCCCGAGGCCGGCCGCGGGCAGCCGCGGCGTGGCCCGGCTCGACCTGCCGGGCGCGGTACTCGGGGTGGCCGGCCTGGGCACAGCGGTCTACGCGATCACCAGCGCGCCGGGGCGCGGCTGGGACTCGGGCTGGACGATCGGGCTGCTGACCCTGGCGGCGGTGCTGCTCAGCGCGTTCGCCCTGGCCGAGCGGGTGGCCCGGGACCCGCTGTTCCCGCCGCGGGCCTGGCGCGACCGCCGGCTGGCCAGCGGCGCGCTGGTCATGCTGGGGGCCACCGGCATCCTGGTCGCCGTGTTCTTCCTCGGTTCGCTGTACCTGCAGGGTGTGCTGGCCGCGTCCCCGGTCCAGGCCGGGCTCGGCTTCCTGCCCCTGGTGCTGGTGATCGGGGCGGGCGCGCACCTGGCCTCCCGGCTGCTGGGCCGGGCCGGGTCCCGGGTGCTGGCCGCAGCGGGCCTGGTCCTGATGGCCGGCGGGGCGCTGCTGCTGGCCCAGGCCACCGCCGCGGCCGGCTATCCGGGCCTGCTGCCCGGCTTCCTGGTCCTCGGCTTCGGCACCGGGCTGGTCCTGCCGGCTGCCTCGGTGACCGCCCTGGCTGACACCGCCCCGGGCGGCGCGGGGTTCGCCTCCGGCTTCCTGGGCACCGCCCACGAACTCGGCGCGGCGCTGGGGGTGGCAGTGTTCACCGCGATCGCGGCCGTGGCCGCCGGCGGCGCGGTGACCGGCGCCGGGTTCACCGCCGGGTATCACCGGGCGTTCACCGTGGCCGCCGCGGTGGCCGGCGTGCTGGCCGTCCTCACCGCGGTGGCCGGGCCCGCCGGGCGGCCCGCGCCGGGAGCCCGGGCCGGGATCTGCTGACCCTGGGCGCCCCCGTCGGCCCGCGCGGGGGCCGGGGCCGGGATCTGCTGATCCTGCGCGCCGGCCGGGGCGGCCCGGCTGGCACCGGCCGGGACGGCCCGGCCGGTGCCAGCCCGGGTCCGCAACGCGCTCACCGCCGGCCCCGGCGGGCATCAGCGCTGCGCATCCCCTGTGCGGCAGGGCCGGGGCACGCTACGATCACCGCCTGATGGACACGATCCGCGTCGCGCTGGCCGAAGACAATGTGCTGCTCCGCGAGGGTGTCTCCCGGCTGGTCGCCTCGAACGAGGACTTCGAGCTGGTAGGCACGGCCTCTGACCTGCCGGAGCTGCTGGCCCTCGTCGGCACGGCGCGCCCGGATGTGGTGATCACCGACATCCGGATGCCGCCGACCGGGACCAACGAGGGAATCCAGGCCGCCGGCTGGCTCCGGGAGAATCACCCGGAGGTCGGCGTGGTCGTGCTGAGCCAGTACACGGCGCCCGGCTACGCGATGGCGCTGCTGGAACACGGCTCGTCGGGCCGGGCCTACCTGCTCAAGGAACGGGTGGCCAGCGTGGACGAGCTGGCCCGGGCCATCCGCGCGGTGGCCGGCGGCGGGTCGGTGATCGACCCGATGGTCGTCGACGAGCTGGTCCGGTCCCGGTCCCGGCACCAGCAGTCCAGCCTGGCCCAGCTCACCCCGCGGGAAGCCGAGATCCTGGCCGAGATGGCCCAGGGCAAGAGCAACGCCGCCATCGCCGCCGCGCTGACGGTATCCGAGCGCGCGGTGGAGAAGCACACCAACTCGATCTTCGCCAAACTGGGGCTGAGCGAGGAGAAGGACCTCAACCGCCGGGTCAAGGCGGTCCTGCTCTACCTAAGCGAGGCCGAGTCAAGCTGACGAGGCCCCGTCAAGCTGGCGCTGTGATGCTGACCCCGGGAGGCCCGCCCGGGGGGACGCTGGCCCTGGGAGGGTGACCCACCGGCCGGAGGGGATGGCAGCACCCTCGGCCGGACGGCCGCCGCGTGCCAAGCTTGAACCATGACCACCCCGCACGCAGTGGTCGTGGTAGACGACCAGGCACCCTTCCGGCTGGCCGCCAAGGCCGTGCTGCGCAGAATCGACTGCTTCGAGCTCGCCGGGGAGGCGTCCAGCGGGGCGGAAGCCATCGACCTGGTGGACACGCTGCGCCCGGCCCTGGTCCTGATGGACATCAACATGCCGGAGATGAACGGCATCGAGGCCACCCGGCGTATTCTCGCCGCCCACCCGGACGTGGTGGTATTCCTCTGCTCCACCTACGACGTGGCGGACCTGCCGCCCGCCGCGGCGGCCAGCGGGGCCAGCGCCTACGTCAACAAGGAGCAGTTCGGCGCGGACACGCTGCGCCGGCTGTGGGAGGACCGCAACTCCGGGTCGTTCGCGGCCACCTGACCGGGTCCCGGGGCGCCGGGCAGCCGGCCGGATGGTCTTCGTTGCGGAAAGAACGTGACCTTAAATGACCGGGACCGATCCGCTGATCCTGGCGCCGTGACCGGGCTGGGACTCCCACCGGACCGTGCCGCCGATCGCGCCGAGCCGGTCGGACATGTTGACGAACCCATGCCCGCCACGGGCCTGCGTGGCGTCGAAGCCCGGGCCGTCGTCGCTGACCGAGAACAGCAGCCCGCCTGACTCCTCCCAGAGCCTGACCTGCACGGTCGCCCCGGCGGCGTGCTTGGCCGCGTTCTGCAGCGCTTCCAGGCAGCAGAAGTAGATGGCGGTCTCGACGCCCTGGGAGTACCGGCCGATCCCGTCGGTGCTCACCGTGACCGGGAGCGGGGAACGCGTCGCCGCGGCGCGGAGCGCCTCGGCCAGGCCGTTGTCGGCCAGCAGCGGCGGGTAGATGCCGTGGGCCAGCTCGCGCAGCTCACGGATCGTGGCCTGCACGTCGTCGGCCATCTGGGCCAGCATCTCGGCCCCGGTCTCCGGATCCTCGGCGATGAGGTCGCGGGTCAGCCGGAGGTTGACAGCCAGCGCGACCAGGTGCTGCTGCGCGCCGTCGTGCAGGTCACGCTCGACCCGGCGCCGCTCGGCGTCGCCGCTGGCCACGATGCGGGCGCGGGACTCACGCAACTCGTCCGCCTGCCGCCGCAGCTCGTCCAGGGTGGTCTGCAGCGCCGCGTCGAGCCGGACGTTGTAGAAGGCCAGGCCGGCCTGGCGGGCCAGCTCGGTCAGGACCCGGTCGTCTTCCTCGGTGAAGGTGTCCGCATCCCCGGGCCGCTCGACGACCAGCAGGCCCAGCAGCTCGCCCGCGTGGCTGATCGGGGCGACCCGCAGCTGGGCCCCCGGCCGGCCGTCCAGGAGCGACGGGAGCCAGATGGAGGCCCACGCGTTGCCCGACACCCCGGCCCGGGTCACGACCGGGCGCTCCCGGTCGCCGATGATGATGGACCGGCGTCCCGCGTCCGGCACGGAGACCGTGCGCTCCAGCACCTCTCCGCTGCCGGAGTACACCTCGGCGCTGATCAGGACCATCGTCTTGCGCAGCGACTCGGCCAGCTGGAGCAGCAGCTCGTCCATGGCCACGGCCCGGGTCATCCGGCTGCCGAAGGTACGCAGCGCCTCGTCGGGCGCCTCGCGGGCCCCGTACACGAACCGGGTGGCCGAGGCCATCAGCCGGTCGCGGGCGGGCAGGTAGCCGACCGCGGTGATCGCCGCGGCGAGCATGGACAGGCCGAGGATCTCCCGGTCCGCGTTGTCGCCGGGCCGCTGGCCCAGGCCGAGCACGATGACCAGGTAGATGGCCGCGACCACGACACTGAACCCGGCCAGCGACAGGACGTGCACCAGCAGGCGCCCGCCCAGCGGGGCCAGCCGGGCGCTCGTGCCGGCGACCAGCCCGGCCGGTACCGCTGCGGTGGCCCCCGCCATCACCGCGGCGACCGGCACCGGCCAGCCGACCAGCACGTGCAGCACCCCGAACACCAGCGCCGCGTCCGCGCCCAGCACCGCGCCGACCGCGAGCCACTGCATCCGCTCCCGGTCGTGGCCGCCCAGCCGCCGGTACCGCGCCCGGGCAGCGGGCAGCGCGGCGAGCAGGGCGGCGGCCCAGATCACCCCGGCCGCCACGGCCGGGAACTGCCGCCCGGCCAGGGCCAGCACCAGTCCGGTGCCCAGCGCGGCCAGGAAGGCCAGGCCCGCCGCGCCGCGCCGGGCCCGGCTGCCCAGCCGGCCATCCGGCGCGGCCAGGACGAACACCACCGAGGCCGCGATGACCAGCGGGCCCGCCACGGTGGCCACCCCGCGGGCCAGCCCGTGCGGGCCGGGCTGATCGGCCAGCCGGGCCGCGGTGAGAGCGACCGCCGCGGCCAGGGCGCCCAGGGCCAGCGGCCACGGCCCGGCGCGGCCGCTGGCCGGTCCCCGGCTGGCGCACACGGCCGCGGCCGCGGCCCAGGCCAGGGTGAGCGCGAAGGCCACCGCGTCCACCGCGGGCAGGCCGCCGGGCACGCTGGCCCGCAGCCCGGCCACCACGACGGCGAGCGTGGCCAGCGGGGCCAGGATGCCGACAGCCAGCCGCCCGGCCCGGCTCCCCTGCGGCCCGGACGCGGGCGCGCCGTTGAGCCGGTCGGGCTGGAGCATGTCGCTGGCCTCGAGCATGTCGCTGGCGGCCCTCCCCAGCCCGCTGGCTGCGGGTCCCGGGCCGGGCACGGTCTCGTTCATGGTCAACGCGCCTCGATCACCATGGCGCCGGTTCCGTCCGGCTCGGCGTCTGGTCTCTCGATCCGGCCGTCACGCATCCGCACTACCCGGCCCGCGGCCGCGGCCACGCTGGAGTCGTGGGTGACCAGGATGATGGTCTGGCCCCCGTCGTGCAGCCGCCGCAGCAGCTCGATGACCTCCTCGCCGCCCTCGGAGTCCAGGGCCCCGGTCGGCTCGTCCGCGAGGAGCAGCGTGGGGTCGTTGGCCAGGGCCCGGGCGATGGCCAGCCGCTGGCGCTGGCCGCCGGACAGCACGCCGGGCACGGCGCTGGCCTTGTCGCTGATGCCCAGCAGGTCGAGCAGGTCCCGGGCCCGGGTCTCGGCCATCTTCCGGCGGCGGCCCGCGATGACCGCGGGCAGGGCCACGTTCTCTAGGACCGTCATGCCTTCCAGCAGGTTGAAGAACTGGAAGACCAGCCCGATGTGCCGGCGGCGGAGCCGGGCCAGGTCGTCCTCGCTGCGCCCGGTCACCGCCTCGCCGGCCACGCTGATCTCGCCCTCATCCGCGGTGTCCAGCCCGGCGACCAGGTTCAGCAGGGTCGACTTGCCGCACCCGGAGGGGCCCATCAGGGCGACGAACTCGCCGCTGCTCACGGCCAGGTCCACCCCCCGCAACGCGCGTACCGGCGCGTTCTCCGCCTCGAATGTCTTGCGCACGCCGCGCATAGCCAGCGCGGCCGGGCCGTCGTTCATCACGCCCCCGTCCGGGTCGTCATCTCGTTGGGCCTGGCCGCGGCCCCGGAGCCGCCCGCCAGGTGAATGATCTTGTACGCGGTCACCGGGGTATCGCGCCCCTTGACCATCTGCGCCCCGAGCGGCACGGTGTCCACCGGGCTGCTCAGGGCCCGCAGCGTCGCCTCGGACACCACAGTCTCGCCCGCGGCGGCGAACTGCTGGAGCCGCTGCGAGAGGTTCACCGTGTCGCCGACCAGCGTGTATTCCAGCCGCTCGGCCGAGCCGAGCAGCGCGGCCGCGGCCTCACCGCTGGACAGCCCCAGGCCGAGGCCGAACGGGGGCAGGCCGTCGGCGCGCCACCGGTCGTTGATCCCGGCCTGCAGCGAGTGCATGACGGACGCGGCGGCCACGGCCCGGTCGGCGTGGTCCTCCTGCGGGAACGGCGCGCCGAACACCGCCATGACCGCGTCGCCCACGAACTGCATGACCGTACCCCCCTCACCCAGGATGGCCTGATTCATCGCGGCCCGGTGGGTATTCAGCTGGCCCGCCAGCTGGCTCGGGTCGGCGTGCTCGGCGATCGTGGAGTAGGACCGGATGTCGCTCATGAGCACGGTCACGATGACCCGCTCGGTCTCGCCGATGTCCCGGCGCTCCAGGCGGAGCTTGTCCGCCAGCCCACCGGGCAGCAGCCGGGACAGCGTCTCGCCCTGCTCCTCCCGGTCCACGATGGCCTGGTGGAGCAGGCGCAGCCGCTGCAGCGCACCGGAGTTGCCCGCTGACACCCCCGCGGCCAGCTTGACGAACACCGCCTCGACTTCCGCGTCGATGGCTTGCGGGACGGTGCGGCGCGCGACGGCGATGGCCTTGATCGGCTTGCCCTCGGCGACCATGCTGAGCAGCTCTTCCTCGGCCGGGGTCAGGCCGCCCGGCGGGACCACGGGCGCCACCAGTGCCTCGACGATGGTGGGGTCCAGCGCGGTGCCGCCGGTGGCCACCGCGCGGATCGCGTCCACCAGCTGGTTGCCCTCGGCCACGTGGTCCTTGAGCAGGTAGCCGTAGCCGGCCGAGCCCTCGGCCAGCAGCGACACGGCGTACTCGGGATCCTCGTACTGGGAGAGCACGACGACCCCGGTCCCGGGGTGCCGCTTGCGCACCTCCTTGGCCGCGTCGATGCCCTCCCGCTGGAAGGACGGCGGCATCCGGATGTCGGTCACCAGCACCTGCGGGTTGGCGGCGGTCGCGCCGTCCACCACCCCGTCGTAGTCCGCGGCCACTCCCACCACGCTCAGGTCGGCGTGCCGCTCGATGAGGGCGCGCACCCCCTCGCGGACGATCAGGTTGTCGTCCGCGAGGAAGACCGCGATCTGGCCGGCCGGAGCGGCATCACTGTGATCCACGTAACAAACGTTCACACACCGGGCCGCTCCCCGCCAGTGGGCAGGCATGCAGGTCGTGGGTGGTAGTAGGCACACCCCGCGCTTGCGGGCAGCCTGCGGCCGGCCACGGGGCAGCGCCCAGGGCTACTCACTGCGCAGGATCTCGGCGGGCCGGGTCCGGGCCGCCGACTCCCCCGGTACGGCCGCCACGGCCACGGCCAGCACCAGGGCGGCCGGCACCACCAGAACCAGGATGACCGGCAGCACCACGACGGGCTGGATGCCGAGCTGGCCCGCGAACAGCCTCCAGGCCACCCGGCCGCACACGATCCCGAGCGGGATCCCCAGGCCCAGCGCGGCCGCGGTGAGCGTGCTGGCCTGCCAGCTGATCGCGGACCGGACCTGGCGCCGGGTGAAGCCGATCGAGCGCAGTACGGCGAAGTCCCGGCGCCGCCGCCGGACCGATGTGAGCAGCAGGTGCACGATGGTGAGCAGGGCCAGCAGGCTCAGGGCGACGCCGAGCAGCAGGGGCAGCTGCTGGACCCGGCCAAAATTGACGACGTCGGTGGGAGTGGCTGGGCCCTGGACCGTGAACGAGCCCAGCCGGGCTGCCCGGGCCGCGAACGCATTGAGCCCGGCCGTCCCGCCCGCGCCCGGACCGAACCGCACCAGCAGAGTGTCCAGCGGCGGGGCAGGCACGGACGGCGGCAGCAGGCGGCGCAGCCCGGGCACGATCAGCGTGGCGCCCTTACCCAGGCTGAGCGTGTCGCTGAGGGTGGGGAAGACCGCCGTGCCGACAATCCGGAACCGGCGGGGCGGGAAGCCGGCCAGCGACACGGGGACGGTCTGGCCGATGCGGGCGTGCATGGCGGCCAGCGTGCCTTCCCCGACCGCGATCTCCCTGGAACCACGGGGCAGGTGACCGCGCATGGGCACGGGCAGCAGCTCACCGTGGTGGCCGGGCATCATGGCGATGGCGTCGGCCCGGACGCCCCGGACGGTCAACGGAACCCCCGAGTACCCCGCCGACCACGCGGTGACACCGCGGTGGCCTGTCAGGCCGCGGATTGCCCCTTCGACCCCGTGCTGCTGGGTATTGCTGACGTAGGCGTCCCAGGTCACGCCGTACAGCCGGGGCGTGGCCAGCAGGTGGGCCAGACTGGCCGAGAAAACCAGCGCCCCGGTGAGCGCGGCCACGCCCACCACCGCACTGGCCACGGTGCTGCGCACCGGCACCGCGGTCCGGCCCGCCCCGGGCTGCAACGCCAGCCGGATACCGAGCATGGCGGTGACCGAGCTGATCCCGGAGGTCAGGACGGCCAGGAGCTGCGGCCTCCGGCGTCCCCCGGTGCTGGCCGGGGCCGAGCGCCCCAGCCCGCCCTCGGCCGGGCTGGTGCTCGCCGCCCGCCAGGTCGGCCAGGCGGCCGCGGCGATCGTGATCAGCACCGTGGCGGCCACCCCGACGCCGAAGACGAGGCCATCGGCGCGGATTCCCGGGTAGGGCTCAGCGATCCCGGCTAGGCCGACGGGCAGCAGCGGGGACACCGCCAGCGCAATCAGGATCCCGGCCGCCGCGCCGGCCACGCCGATCACGGCCGCACGCAGGAAGCCGATGGCCAGCAGGGTGCGGCGGCTGATGCCCAGCGCACGCAGGGTGCGGTACTCGACCGAGTCGAGGAAGCTCATCCGGGCCAGTAGCTGCCCGAGGACCAGCAGGCTGATCACCGCGAGCAGCGCGGCGACCAGCCACAGCGCGACGGCCTGCAGGTGGATGGAGCGCTCGGTGTTCGCCGCCTGGGTGCTCAGCGGGTAACTCTGCACCACCTTGCCCCGGGCCAGCCGGTTCACCTCGCGCTGGACGACAGGCAGGTCAGCGGCCCCGTGCCGGAGACGGAGGGCTACTCCCGGCGAGCTGGTGAAACCAGTCCGGTGCGTACGGTAGAAGGCCGGCGTCGCCCAGATCGTCTCGGTGCCGGTCCCGGTCTGCGGCGGGAATTCTGAAGGAGTCGCGCTGATCCCGGTGATCCGGAACGTGAACCGCGCCAGTCGGCCGGACACGGTCCGCAGCGTGGCGCGCAGGGTATCTCCGGCACCCAGGTGGGCGCTCTGGGCCAGGGTGAAGGAAATATCCGCCTCATGGGGACGGGCGGGGTCAGGCAGCCGGCCGGACAGGATCCTGCGATGCCAGAACCGGCCGGGGACCAGGGTGGTCACCGGGGCGATGACCTGTGCGGTGGCCGGCGACGCCACACTGTAACCAACCAGGATGCCGGACTGCCGGGCCTGGGGAAGGGCCGCCGCCGCGCGCAGCGAAAACCGGCCGAACGTCCCGGACTCCATGGTGAACGAGAACAGCAGCAGGTCGGGTGCGTCGCTCCAGGTCAGCAGGCTCGGGTAGGCCGCGTCGGTGCGGCGCGCCCCCGCGGCCGCGGCCTCAACCACCCCGGCGAACGCCCCCACGATCAGGGCCAGCGCCAGCCACGCCTGCCATCGCCGGCGCAGCTCAGCGCGGAAGAACATCCATCCAGCGGCCAAGGCCCTACCCCCCACATCCCGGTGACGCCGCGGCCGGGGACCACGGTAAGCACCAAGCCAGCTCACCAGGCGAGTTCACGCGTGATTGTCTCTCATTGGGCCACGGCGCCGGGCCGGCCGGGAAGGGGGTAAGCACCACGCTGGCAGTGGTGCTTACCGCCCCCGCATTCACGCGCGACCACCCTGTCGCACCGCGGCCGGGGTTCCTACGCTGGGGTCATGCGGGCCCAGCCCCGCTCTGCTCAGGGCGGGCGCGGGCCGCGGGGGGTGAGGCCGGTGCGGCCAGTGTGGCGCCTCGTGGCGCACGAGTTCCGAGCCCGGTGGCGGGCCTGGGCCGTGCTGGTGCTGCTGGTCGCACTCGCGGGGGGCGCTGTGCTGGCCGCGGCTGCCGGGGCGCGGCGGACCAGCAGCGCCTACCCGCGCTACCTGCGGGCCTCCCACGCCTCCGACCTGCTGGTCTCGGTCGCCGGAACCGGGATGACCGGCTTCTACGCCGCCCTGGCCCGGCAGCCGGGCGTGGCGCTGGTCGGGCGAGGCATCGGCCTGAACGTGCAGCCCGCCGACCGGGCCGGGCGGCTGGACTGGGCGGCTGCCACGGAGGCCCCGGCCGGCCGGATCCTGGGCCGCGCCCTGGACGCCCCCCGGGTGCTGGCCGGGCGGCTGCCCCGGCTGGACCGGCCCGGCGAGATCGCGGTGGACCAGATCGCCGCGTCCACCTTGCATCTCCGGGTCGGCAGCACGCTGGCCATGGAGGCATTGCCGAACGCCGGGCTGCCCGCATCGGGTACGGGGCCAGGAGCGGCCGTCCCGCCGCGCGCGCTCCGCGAGCGGGTGGTGGGCATCATCGTCACGCGAGCCTCGGTCGATCCGGTCACCGATATCGACAAGGTCGCACTCATCCTGGCCACCCCCGCGCTGGACCATCAGCTCGGCCCGGGATACCGGGCCTTCGACGGCGCCTTCGTGAAACTGGAACCAGGAGCCATGGCCGGGGGCATCAGCCGTGAGGCCCAGGCCCTGGCCCGCCGGTTCCCGGCCACCGGGGGACAGGTCTACGTGGCCGATGAGAGCACGCAGGTGGCCACGATCGAGCGGGGGATCCGGCCCGAGGCCATCGCGCTGGCCATTTTCGCGCTGGCGCTGGCCTGCAGCGCGCTGCTGATCGTCGGCCAGGCCGCCACCCGGCTGCTGCTGGCGGCGGGCACCGACAACCCGGTGCTCGCCGCCCTGGGCATGACCCGGGGCCAGCTAGTGGCCGCGGCGCTGATCGAGATGGTGGTGGCCGGCGCGGCCGGCGCGGTCCTCGCGGGCTGCGTAGCGATCGCGGCGTCGCCGCTGATGCCGATCGGAGCGGCCCGGCTCGCCGAGCCGGACCCCGGGGTCAGCGCGGACTGGCTCGTGCTGTCCGCAGGCGCGGTGATCATCGTGGTGCTTCTGGTCGCCCGCACCCTATGGCCGGCCTGGCGGCTCGCCTCGGTGCGCGGCACCGCGGCGCGCGAGGCGGCTGCGGGTGCGGAACGGCGGTCCCGGCTGGCCGGCTGGCTGGCCGGGGCGGGCGCGCCGGTGACCATGACGGCCGGGGCCAGGCTGGCCATGGAACCGGGCCGCGGCCGCACGGCCGTGCCGGTACGGGCCGCCCTGGCGGGCACCACGCTGTCCGTGCTCGCGGTAACCGCGGCCTTCACGTTCGGCGCGAACCTGCTGCACCTGGTCCATACCCCGCGCCTGTACGGCCAGGCCTGGGACGCCGCGATCGACCTGCAGTTCTCGCCTATCCGGCCAAGCCAGGCCCAGAACCTGTTCGGCACCATCCCGGGCGTCACCGGCTGGAGCTACGGTGATCACGGCATCATCGGGATCAACGGCCACCTGGTTCCGGCGATCGGCCTCACGCCCGGCCGCGGGCCGCTGATCTCTCCCACCGTGCTGGCCGGGCGCCCGCCACGCACCGCCCGCGAGATCGTGCTGGGTTCATCCACCCTGCGGGACCTGGGACTGCACGTCGGGCAGGCGGTGCCGGTCACCATCAACGGGCGGCAGATACAGGACCGGATCGTAGGCCAGGCCGTGTTCCCGGACTTCGGCCAGGGCAGCTTCACGCCGACCGACCTCGGCGAGGGCGCTGAGACCACCGCGGCGGTCCTCGAGCCGCAGGCCGCACCGCCCGGGGAGCGCCCCGGGTTCCAGGTGGTGCTGCTGCGTTTCGCCCACAGCCCCGGCCGGGATGCCGCCATTACCCGGTTCCGGCATTCCATGGCCGGATTCTGCGCGGGCGTCCAGCAGTCGACCTGCGTCGAGTTCGGGCAGCGGCCCAACGGCGTGACCAACTACGCGCGCATCGACGGCACGCCCGAGGTGCTGGCCGCCCTGCTCGCCGCGCTCGGCGTCGCGGTGCTCGCCCAGCTGGCCGTGGTGTCCGGCCGGCGCCGGCAGCGTGACTTCGCCATCCTCAAGGCCCTCGGCCTGCTCCGGCGTCAGGTCCGCGAGATCACCGCCTGGCAGGCCACCATCCTGGCCGGCCTGGCCCTGCTGATCGGGGTGCCGCTGGGGCTGGCGGCAGGCCGGTGGAGCTGGCAGTTGTTCGGCAACGGGCTCGGCATCCCGGCCAGCGCGATCATGCCGGGAGCGCTGGTCCTGGTCATGGTGCCCGCCGTCCTCATCATCGCCAACGCCGTGGCCCTGTGGCCCGGCCGGTCCGCCGCCCGGACCCCTCCGGCCCGCGCGCTGCGCACCGAGTAAGAGCAAGGAGAGAGCCGATGAACGTGCTCGAAGCGCACGGAATCTGCAAGTCGTTCGGGCGGCACACGGTGCTGGCCGGCGTGGACCTGGAGATCGCGGCCGGTGAACTCGTCGCGGTGGTCGGCGAGAACGGCAGTGGGAAGTCCACCCTGCTCCGCATCCTGGCCGGTGATCTCCGCCCCGATCGGGGCAGCGTGAAGAACTTCGGCCAGGCGGGCTACTGTCCGCAGGCGGTCGTGCTGGACGATGCGCTGACCGTGAGCCAGCACATCCGGTACTTCCAGGCCGCGTACCGGATCGGCGCCGCCGAGCACACCGGCGCCACTGAGCGGGCCGGGGCCCTGATCAGCCGGCTCGGCTATGCCTCGTCCCGCAACCAGCCGGCCGGGACCCTGTCCGGAGGAACCAGGCAGAAGCTCAGCCTGACCCTGGCCCTGCTGCACGAGCCCGCGCTGCTGCTGCTCGACGAGCCCTACCAGGGCTTCGACTGGGAGACGTATCTGGCGTTCTGGGACCTGGCCGCGGAACTGCGGGCCGCGGGCACGGCCATCCTCGTCATCACCCACCTCGTATTCGAGCAGGAGCGCTTCGACCGGATCTGCCATCTGACGGCGGGACGGATCGAGGAGGGGGCGGATCGCCATGCGCCAGCAGCTTGAGGTCGCCGTCCGGCACAGCCTCGCCGCCCAGTCCCGCAACCGGCTGGCCTGGATACTGCTGGTCCTCTTCGTTCCCGGGTGGTACCTGCTGATCGGATCCATGATCCCGCACAAGGGCGCGATGTTCATACTTCGCTCTGACGAAAACCGGCTGGTGGTCGACGGCCACGATCTGACTCTGATCACCGCGGGCCTGAGCGCCATCACGCTCATCACGGGGTTCGTCGTGTTCGCGGCCACCCGGCGGGCGATCCCGTTCGACCGGCGTCTCATCCTGTCCGGGTACCGGCCCGCCGCGCTCATCACCGCCAAGACGACCGCGGCCCTCGCCGTTGCGGCGGCGGTCGGCGGCTACGCCGCCGTCGTGATCCTGGCGTTCTGGCGGCCGGCCGGGCTGTGGAGCATCGCGGTCGCCTTCATCCTGGCCGCGGCCAGCTACGCCGCCCTGGGCCTGCTGGCCGGGGTGCTGGTCCGCGGGGACCTGGAGGGATTCTTCCTCATCATCATGACCGCGCTGCTGGACACATTTCTGGAAAACCCGGTGGACAACCCGCTGGCTAACAAGCCGATCCTGGAGTTCTTCCCGTCTTACGGACCGACCCAGTTCGCCGCCGCGGGCGCCTTCCACCACCAGGTGCTGCCCGGCATGGTGGCGCTGTCGCTGGCCTGGACGGCCGGCCTCACCCTGCTCGGACTGGCCGTGCTCCGGCTGCGCATGCCGCACCGCCCTTCGCCGGCCCTGGCCCCTATTTCTCCCTAACGGACCGATCGTGGCCGGTCAGCCTCCGTCGATCCTGGTGATACGGAAGACGACCGGGCTTCCCGGGCGGGCCGCCGCCTGCCGCGCTCATCACTCCGCCCGGAGCGCTGCCGCGGGTCGCACCCGGGCCGCGGTCCAGCCGGGCCCGGACGCGATGAGGATGGCCAGCGCCACGGTGCCGGGGATGCTGGCCAGTACCAGCGGGACCGGAACGCTGGCGCCGGGCGACACACCTGCCGCGCCTGCGAACAGCGCCCACGCCCACCGGCCGCCCAGGATGCCGAGCGGCACCCCGAACAGCAGCGCGGTCGCGGCCAGCGTGACCGCCTCCCACTGCACCACGCCGAGCACCTGCCACCGGACCAGGCCGAGCGCCTTGAGCACGGCCAGATCATGGCGCCGCCGCCGGACGCTGGTGAGCAGCACGTGGGCGAGGGTTCCCACCGCGAGCAAGGCCAGCACGACGCCGAGGATGAGCGGGGTGTCCCGTACCCCGGCGTAGTTGCGGATGTCACTCGGCCGCTGATCGCTGCTGACCACGCAGGACCCGGGTGGGCAGCCCGGCCTTATGGGTCACCCGGGTCAGCCGGGCCGCCGCCGCCAGCCGGTCGGTGCCCGGACGGTACCGCATCAGCACGAAGCTGTAGCAGATCCGCGGGCCGGTGCAGCCGCTCGCCTGGTTCGGCTGGGACAGCACCGGGGGAATCAGCACGGCACCGTTACCCAGGTCGGTGGCATCGAAGCTGCCCCGGCTGAACGAGGCCAGCACCGCGGTGCCGGTGATGCGCATGTCGCGCCGCCTGCCGTTGACGACTACCTGGATCTGCTGCCCGATCCGGCGATGCAGGGCCCGCAGGGTCTGCGCGCCGAAAGCGATCTCCTGGCGGCCGACGGGCGGGCGGCCGGACAGCAGCGTGACGAAGTCGCGGCCGCGCACCGCATCGATGCCGATCGCGGGCAGGATCTGGCCGTCCACAGTGACCTGGCCGTAGTTGCCAATGGCATAGCCGGCCAGGCCGGGTTGCCGGGCCAGGATCCGGGCCAGCAGCGGCTCGGGCACCGCACCGAATTCGAGATCAAGCTGCTGCTGCCAGTCCTGCCCGTATAGCCGCGGAGTAGAGACGAGGTGGACCAGGCTGGCCCCGAACACCAGGGCTGCGACGACGGATGCCACCGCCACGATGGTGCCGACCAGGGCGCTGCGCACCGGCACCGCGGTCGGGCCGTGCCCCGGCTGGAACACCATCCGGATGCCCATGCTCCCGGTCACCGGCCCGGACCTGGCCAGCAGCGCACCGAGGCGCGAGGTGGGGGCCGGGGCGGCCGGCTCGGCCACACCCAGCGGCGCCGGGACGCGGGCGGCGGTACGCCACGCCGCCGACAGCAGCAGGAACAGGGGGAGCGCGATGATGGCGGCGCAGCCAGCGCCGAGGATGAGGACGTTCACGTCCATGCCGGGATCCGGCTCGGCCAGGCGGGCCGGCCCGATGGGCATGAGCGGCGAGGCCGCGATGGCGATCGCCGCCGCGATCAGGGCCGCCGTGGCCGTCACCGCAGCCAGCCGGGCCATGGACAGGGCCATCAGCCCGGGCCGGGTCATGCCCAGCGCGCGCAGCGTCGGGAACTCGGCCGAGTCCAGGCTGAGCTGCCGGCTGAGCAGCTGGACGATGACGGCCAGCGCGACCAGGCCAGTCAGCCCGGCGAACACGGCGAGGGCCACGGCTTGCGGGCGGATAGCCCGTTCGGTGGCGGTGACCTCGTCGGCCAGGTTGGTCGCCCCCACGCCGTGCGTGGCTGGGTAGCGCCTGGCCAGGACCGTCGCCGCGTACAGCACTGACTGCGCGCTGGCCCCGGGCCGCAGCCGCACCCCGGCCTGCGTGCCGTAACTCGCCGACAGGGCCAGCGGGGTTCTCGCGAACTGCGGGCTGAGCAGGGCCATCGGCTCTGCGTTGACCTTGCTGGCGGGCACGATCTGGGTGTCGAAGACGACGATGGCGGTGACCTGGAACGACATCTCCCGGGCGCGGGAAGGCCGGGGGACGCTGCTCCCCGGGACCAGATAGAGGCGCAGCGTGCTGCCGGGGCGCAGGTGCTCACGGGTGGCTAGCTGCTGGTCAACCATGACCGCATGCGGGTCGGCCGGGTCAAACACCCGGCCGGACAGTATCCGGACCCGGTCTCCGGTCACCCCGAACGAATCGTTGGGGCTGGAAAAGGTCTCGACGATGGTGCTCGGCGGCCCGTGCCGCGCCGGCAGCAGCGCGTCGTACAGGCTGGCCACGGACAAGGCGGCCACCTGCGGCAGATGCCTGAGCCGCGTGTAGAAGGCGGCCGGGCTGTGCTGGCCGGAGATGAGCAGCAGCTGGGCCGCGTTGGCCTGGCGGAGCAGCCGGGGGTAAGCGGTGTCGGTGCGCTCTGCCCCCGCGGTGGCGGCCAGCACCACCCCGCCGATCACGCCGAGCAGCAGCGCGAGCCCGAGCATCGACCGCCAGTGGCGGCGCACTTCGGCGCGCAGGGTCAGCCGGAATGCATCCATCACTCGCCCCGCAGCACGGTCGCGGCGGGCACCCGGGCCGCGGTCCAGCCCGGGCCGGCGGCGATCAGGTTGGCCAGCAGCAGGGTGACCGGAATGGCCAGCAGCACCAGCGGCACCGGCACGTCGACCTGGTCGGCCACCCCGGCCGACCCGGCGAACACCACCCAGGCCCAGCGCCCGGCCAGCACGCCAAGAGGCAGCCCGGCCAGCACCGCCACCGTGGCCAGTGTGCTTGCCTGCCAGCACACCACGCGCAGCAGCTGGGACCGGACCAGGCCCAGGGTCTTCAGCAGGGCCAGGTCCCGGTAGCGGCGACGGACCCCGGCCAGAAGGGCGTGGCTCAGCATGCCGACGGCGAGTATCCCGAGCAGCGCGCCGAGGACCAGCGGGGTGTTCCGGACCCCGGTGTAATCCCGGATGTCGCTGGGCCGCTGGTCGGTGGTGACCAGGCACAGGCCCGGCGGGCAGCCGGCCCGGGTGACGGCGGCCCGCAGACGGCTCGCGGCCGCAGGCAGGTCAGCGCCGGGCTGATACCGCAGGAGGAAGAAGTTGTAACAGGTCAACCGGCCCACGCAGGCCGGCGGATTCGGCTGGGACAGCACCGAGGCGGAGACCGCGGCGCCGGTCCCCAGGTCGGTGGCGCTGCCGCCGCCCACGCTGAACGCCGCGAAGACCGCCGAGCCCACCACCCGCATCATGGATGCGTGGCCGTGCGCGCTGACCATGACCCGCTGCCTGACGTGCACGCCCAGCGTGTGCAGGGTGCGCGGACCGAGGGCGATCTGATGCGGCCCGGTCGGGGCCCGGCCCGTGAGCAGGGTGAGGAACCCGCGGCCGTGCAGCTGGTCAATCCCGATCGCGGGAATCGCCGTGCCGCTCCCGGTGCGGCCGCCGCTTCCCGGGGCCGCCACGTTGACCTGCCCGTAGTTGCCGCCCGCGTACCCGGTCAGGCCGGTGATCCGTCCCAGGACCTGCTGGCCCGTCGTGACCGGGATTGACCCGACCTGCAGATCCAGCTGCTGGGCCCAGTTCTGCCCATACCGGTGGGGCGTGTCGACCAGCCACAGGAAGCTGGTGCCGAAGACCAGAGCGGCGACCACCGCGGCCACCGCCGCGGCCGTGCCGACCAGGGCGCTGCGCACCGGCACCGCGGTCCGCCCGTGGCCGGGCTCCAACGCCATCCGCACGCCTAGGCTGCCCGACACCGAGCCGGCCAGTCCGAGCGCCGGGGCCAGCCGGGCGGGTCGCGCCGGCGCCGCTGGCTCGGCCACCCCGAGCGGACCCGGGGCCCGGGTGGCCGCCCGTACCGCCGCGGGGGCCAGCACCAGCAGCGGCACAATGGCGATGATGGCGAAGCCGGCGCCGAGAACCGGCAGGTTGACGTCGATGCCCGGGCTGGGCTCGGCGAACCGGGCCGGCCCGATGGGCATCAGAGGGGACGCTGCGATGGCCGCCGCGACGGCGGCCACAGCGCCGGCCGTGGTCACGATCGCCACCCTGGCCAGGGACAGCACTGCGAGGCGGGACCGGCTCATGCCCAGGGCACGCAGGATCGGGAATTCGGCCGAGTCCAGGATGAGCTGGCGGCTCAGCAGCTGGCCGACAATGGCCAGCGCGATGAGGCTGGTCAGCGTGGCGAAGATGGCCAGGGCGACCGCTTCCGGCCGGATGGCCCGCTGGGTCGCGGCATACTCGGTGGCCAGATGGACGACCTGGACGTCGCCCACCCCGTACCGCTTGGCCAGGGCGGCCGCCTGGCTGGTGAACATGGCGGCGTCCGCGCCGGGCCGGAGCACGACATAGCTGCCGCCGCCCGCGGGATTGAACGACTGCGCCTGGCCGCTCCGGGCAAAGGCTGGGCTCAGCAGCACCCGCGGCTCGGCCAGTTCCTTGTTGGCCGGTACGATCTCGTCGTCGAAGACGACGATGGCCGAGACCCGGAACGACAGCCGCACCGTGTGTCCGGTGCCTCGATTGCCACCTGACTGCGGGTACCCGACCAGGTGCAGGGTACTGCCAGGCTGCAGGTGCTCCCGGGCGGCCAGCTTCCGGCTGATCATGACCGCGCGGGGGTCGGCGGGGCTGAACGTGCGGCCGGCCAGCACCCTGACCCGGTTGATAGAGACGCCTTCGCCGCCGAACGGGCTGGCCTCGGCCACCATGCCTGAGAACGGCGAGGCGCCCGGCCCGGGCTGGGACATCTGAAGGAAGGCCACCGCATCCGCCGCTGCCACCTGCGGCAGGCGGGCCAGGGCGCGGAAATAGCCATGGAACCCGGACCGCGCCGGGGACACCAGCAGATCGGCGGCCTGGCTGCGGTGCAGGAACCGCGGGTAGGCCGTGTCGGTGCGCCACGCTCCGGCCGCGGCGGTCAGCGCGACGCCGGCCATCGCGCCGAGCAGCGCCGCCAGGGCCAGCCACCCCCGCCACTGCCGGCGCACCTCGGACCGCAGTCGCAGCCACACCCCGCCCATGACACACAATTCAGGGGCCGGCCGCCGGCCCGGGTCAAGGATGCAGGCATCACCACCCGTGGTGATGCTGTCCCGAGTAGTGCTGGGCGCACCGGAAAAGGCCAGCCAGCACCCTGGCCCGCGGCCGCGCGAGGGACGAGCCTCGAAGCATGCGATACGAAAGCAGCAGGACGACGCCACAGCCTGAACAGGGTGAACTCACTGTTTGCCCAGGTCAAGGGATAATCGGCGTGTCCAGCACTGTTCGGGGTTTGTCCAGAGGTGGCTGTCGCCTAGGCTCCGCGATTGGCTCCCGGCCAGCGCCAGCTGCCGCTGCTTTGCAGTCAGGTGAGTCACCCTGGCGTTGGAGGTCCACTGTCTGTAACCCGGGTAGATCTGCTCGGGGCAAGTTCAGCAGCCCACTCCTCGCCATACCGGCAGAAGCACCTGCGCCGATGGCCTGATTATCCGGGGCTGATTGGGCTGTGTCGGGAGTGCCGGATGTTGGAAGGCTTGGCCTGGCCCTGATCATGTCGGGTGGCTCTACTGGTAGCGGTCCAGGACACCCGGGACTTGCTCGCGGAAGGTCGGCCTACCACAGGAGCGCATCCGGGGGACCCGTACTCGCACCAGCACCCGGCGGCCGTCGACGGCACATCCGCCGCTGTCCGCTCGTGATAGCCGTGGGTGGTCTCCGTCCCGCAGCCCGGGCACGCCACCGCCCGGCCACGGGTCCTCGCCCGCACGCAAATCACCTCGCCGACGTCCTGCACATCCTCGAACCAGCCCAGACCGCATAGAGAACCCCGTACTCAAGATACTTTCCGTCACATATAACTCTTCGTGGCACGATGATGCGACGTCCTGTCGCCACCGAAAATGCGACAGAGCCTACGCTCGGAGGCTCCCGGTCGGGGCCCCAGTCGGCGGCGGTGTCGTCGCTGGTGCTGTCGTCGGCGGGGGCGGCGGTGTCGTCGGCGGCGGTGCCGTCGCTGGTGCTGTCGTCGGCGGGGGCGGCGGTGTCGTCGGCGGCGGTGCCGTCGCTGGTGCTGTCGTCGGCGGGGGCGGCGGTGTCGTCGGCGGCGGTGCTGTCGTCGGCGGGGGCGGCGGCGGTGTCGTGGGCGGCACCGTCGTGGGCGGTGGTGCTGTCGTGGGCCGCGGCGCTGTCGTGGGCGGGTCCGGCGCGGGCGGCGTCTGGCCCAAAGGGTCCCGGCCCTGGTGACGCCCCTGTGACAGTGCGATTAACGGCGTGCCCGCTGCAGGAACGACACCCAGGGTGGGCACCATGCCCGGCCCAGCCAGCGCCGGCACGAGCTGATGAGGTGATCCTCCCCGAGGACCCCCGAACCCAACAGCCCCCGCGGAAGAGCTGACCGTAGGGGTGACCGTGGCACCGGGCTGCACCGCCGCAGGACCAGTTGGGCTGTTCAGCGCCATGTAGGTGACGACGCCGGTGCCAGCTAGGAGCGCGCTCATCCCAAAGCCTTTCGCGACGGTCAGCGCATCGAATCGCCTTATCCAGTTAGGGTCCATAGGCCCCCCTCTAATGACCACGGGCTGCGCGGACTGCCGTCACCGCGGCGGATGACCGTATTCTTCCTTCACGGTACCTGCAGCGTAATGGTTGCTCGTCTTGAGGAACTGCCGGCCAGGCCCGCACTGATGCCCTGCCCAAGCCACCCGTCCGCCCACTAAGCGGCCGAACCGTCAGGTGGCCGGCTAGTACCCAGGCAGCCCGTATAGCTTGAGGACCTGCCCGGCAGGGCCGGTGACGACGGCAATCCGTCCATTCCCCACTGCCAGCGCGCTCGCCTGGCTGCCGACCCACAGGGTGGCCATGATCGCGCCCGTCCCGGTGTTCAGCGCCAGTCCCTGGTCAAGGTAGAGCACCCCGCCGGCTGAGGCAGCCAGGTCTGTGGCGGAGCCCGGCTGTGCGTTCCACTGCCGGCTGCCGGACGTGATGCTGTAGGCACACACGCCGAGGCTGCCGCAGTCCGCGAACACCCGGGAGGTAGCGACGGCGAGCACATGGGTCGCCCCAGCCAGCTGGTACTGCCACTTCCCGGTGAGGGGATTGAGGCTGACGACCGTGCCGTTAGGGTTCGTGGCGTAGAGGTGGCGGCCAGTCGACGCATCGGTGTCGCCGCGCTGCAGCCCCCAGACGCCAGGCCGGCTCCAGGCCAGCGCACCGGTCGCCAGGTTGTTGGCGGTCAAGCTGGCCGCGTTCTGGGCGCAGGCGATGGACATGACCAGCTGGGCCGCGACCAGGACATTTCCCCCGCCGCCGCAGTAGTCTGTCTCTCGGTACCAGACCGAAGCGCCCGTGGTGAGCTTGCGGACAGAAACGACGTCGCCGCCGCCATCGGAGGCGCCCGCCGCCACCACATAGCCACCCGAAACCACGAGCTGCATCAGCGCGCCATTCCTGTTGGGCGTGATGAACGTGGACCACACAAGCGCGCCGGTCGAGGCATTGAATGCTTGTATGAAGCCATTAGGGTCACTCACGGAGCCGCAATCCAGCTCGCCGACGATCACCAGGCCGCCTGCTACCGCCAGGGACCTGAAGTACACCGAGAACGTCGGGTCGGGAGTGCGCTGCCAGATCACCGTCCCGGTCGCTGGGTTGTACTTGGTAAGCCGACCGTTGGCCACCGCATACAGCCGCCCGCCAGTCAGCACTGGAGCGACAATGCCAGGGGCGCTGCAGCCAGTCGTGTCTGCGGGCGGGGGGGTTATGTCCCGGAGATGAAGCACCTTGCCCACAGTGGTGCGGGTGAGGATCTGCTCATTGAGATTCGCCCGGCTCTGGGCGGCGTTGTAGCTGGTCTGGCTCCATGGGCCAGTCGTGGTCCCCGCCGAGACCGCCGTTGCGCCCATACCGGTCAAGGCAGCCAGCACGGCGGCCAGGACCGTGGCAATCTTCGCCGTTCTCCATCTCGATTTTAAGAGTGCCCGTCTCATCTGGGTTCGTCCCTCCCCCGCGCCAGGTGGGCCCCGCCATCACGCCATCCGACGGTCTGTACCAGTGTTATAGGGAAAGCCTGCCGCCTCAAGCGTGGCCGAGGCCAGAGGACGAAGGTCCCGTATGGGCGCCGAGCCAAGTTGCAACGCTCACCTCCCCGCACGCACGGCAGGCGGAACCACGGTAACCCGCAATCCCGGCCGACCCGCAGCGCCCTGCGCCGACAGGGCTGAGGCTCCGCATCCCTCATAAGCTCCCTGGCTAGCTGCCTGCTTACACTCGTGCCACTATGAATACGACAGGTCAGGACAGGCTACTGCCACCATTGATCAGGACTGCCGGAGAGACGAGACACCAGTGCGGTCGTGGGAGCCTCACCGCTTGCGATTGGAATCCGTCCGGTCCAGCCACTAGAAGCTTGCATTCCTCCGATCGACAAAATGTTGTTTATGCGGCGGCTGCGGCTGGCGTTGCGATGCCCAGATCGTGGAAGAGGGCCTGCATGCCGATGCGGAGAGTCTCGTAGTCCTGTCCGGTAGCGGTCCAGTGCGCGGGCTTGCGTCCGCGACGGGGACGGCGGGCGCCGACGATGACCGGCGCGAGGACGTGGTCGCGCAACGCGAGCAGGACGGCGATGGTCCGGGCTGCGTCTGGCGGGATGTGGTAGCGGCGTGTCCTGGCTGGCTTGACCGCGAGTCCCTTGCCGCGGAGCTTGCGAAGATCGTAGGCGGCTTGCCGGCTGGTGTAGCCGCCCTGCCCGCTTATCGAGCGCACCTTGGTGGTGAGTTCGGCGACGGTGAAGCCGTGTGGCGCGGCGGCCAGCGCGAGTGTTCCCGCGAGAGCGGCGCGGATCCGGGGCTTGTTCAAGTCGATGCCTCCGGTGCGGGTGGCACCGATCCGGGCCGGCAGGGGCAGCTCGTCAAGGGTGCCATCGGCAATGAAGCTGATATCGGCGCAAGGCCCGCCTGAGGGTCCGTTCGATGTCGCTGTACCGGTAGGTGCAGGACCGCGATGAACTGTTCGACGCGGTTCGTGGAGCGGATCGTCAACGAGCTCGGCGATGATCCGGGGCCAGCCGCGCCCTGTGGACGGGTGGCGGCCTTATCTCACCGGCATGGCCCATGGGGTGCGCCACTACGCCCGTGCCCATCCGCATGCTTTCCCGCTGGTCGCTACCCGGCGCCCGCGGCTCCGTGGGTGAACCCGCCGCTGCGGTCGCTGCGCTGGGTCGATGCGATGCTGACCGGATTGGCCGGAGAGGGGTTCAGCGATGAGAAGGTGCTGTTCACCTACCGCACGTTCAATAGTTTTCTGCTGGGTTACCTGTTGCTTGAAACCAGCGCCATGACGCTACGGGACCCGAAGCCCGGCGACGGATCCTCCAGCGATACCGACACTGTTTCGGGTGATGGCGGCGAGCCCGCCAGCCGGGCAGCGGCCAATCCGGTTGTCGGCGGCCTGAGCCCAGCCCGCTCGGCTGGGCAGCGGGAGGCACTCGAGGACGCCGACGGCCCGCGCGAGCTGATCGATCCGGCGGATGAGATTGACACCAGGCGTTTCCCGACGGTGCACCGCCTGACGGCGGGACTCGCCGAGGACCGCTGGGATGGGGAATTCCAGCGAGGCCTGGAAGACATGCTCGACCGCATTGCCGCGTCCGGGGTCGATGGCCCGGATCACAGGCGGGATTAACGCCGGAAGCCGGGGCAATCGCCTGGCGATTGCCGCCTGATACCTCTGACCACGCGCTGCCAACCACAGCCATGGGCCTAGTCCCTGCCTGGCACGCGATCGGATCCCTGGTGGGAGACGCCGGTGGGAGACGCCGGCCAGGGAGAGCCGGCGTGGGCAGTTCGTTCCCTGGATGGGCTGGGATTTCCGGGCAGCCGGGGGGTGATGCCGCGATGCCTGGTGGACGGTGTAAGCTTCTCATGTAAGCTTCCAGTATAAGCTTACGAGGTAAGTCATTCGGCTGCATGCCGTCGGAGGCCAGCCGGACAACCCATGGGGGGCAGCCACGGGCCATCAGCTACCGGACGGGTATCGGATGGTGCCCAGACGAGCCTGGGGCGCTCAGGCCGGTGGCCAAACCCACGCCGGTTGCAGAAATGAGGACTGATTCGATGATGACCACCCCCCAGGACAGGCAGAGGAGGGGCTCAGGCATGACTACCAACCAGGACCTGCAGAACATGCAAGGCCGGACCGCCGTTGACATCGAGGGGGCCAAGCTCGGCAAGATCGGGCAGGTCTACGTCGATGTCCAGACCAGCCAGCCGCTGTGGGTCACGATCGCCACCGGCATGTTTGGCACGAAGGAAAGCTTTGCCCCGCTGTATGGATCCCGCGCCGACGGGGACTCCCTGCAGCTTGCCGTGACCAAGGACATGGTGAAAGGCGCTCCCAGCGTTGAGGCGGACGGTCACGTCGGTGAGTCGGAGAACGACGCGCTGTATGACTACTACGCCGGATATCTCGGTGACAGTTCCCAGCAGGCCGGCGGCCAGGACGCCCAGTACCAGGGCCAGGAGTACACGGGGGGCACCCGTGAGGACCTGGCTGGCCAGCCGGGCGTCGAGGGGCGCGACACCTCCGGGCCGACCACTGATGATGCGATGACCCGCTCGGAGGAGCGGCTGCATGTAGGCACCGAGCAGGCCGAATCAGGCCGGGCCCGGCTGCGCAAGTATGTCGTGACCGAGCAAGTGACCCAGACCGTGCCGGTCAGCCATGAGGAAGTCCGCCTCGAGCGGGAGCCGATCACCGACGCCAACCGCGGCGACGCGATGTCCGGCAGCGACATCAGCGAGGAAGAGCACGAGGTAACCCTGCACGCCGAGCGTCCCGTCGTGGCCAAGGAGACCGTCCCGGTCGAGCGCGTCCGGCTCAGCACCGAGACGGTTACTGAAGACCACGAGGTCAGCGAGACCATCCGCAAGGAGCAGATCGACGATCCCGACATCGACACCACCACCCGCTAACCCAGCCTGACATTCAGGAGACCAGACATGAATATCGACAAGGACCAGATACTGCAGTTGCTGCGCAGCCAGGGCCAGCACGACCAGGCCAGCAAGGCCAGCAGTGAGCTACCCGAGCAGGTCGACACAGACAACGCCCAGCACGCCGGGATGCTGTCGAAATACGGCATCGATCCCAGCAGCCTCGGCGACAAGCTCGGCGGCCTCGGCAAGATCCTCTGACCGAGGACCACTCCGGAGCGCTCACACCCCGCCTGGCCGACTGTCTTCACGTCGCCGCCTCCTGGCCGGCATCCCGGCCAGGAGGCGGTGCCGGCGTGGTGGCGAGGCGGATCGTTTCGCGCAAGGAGTGCTCCTACTTTCGACATCGCCCCTGATGCTGGCTGACCTGCGCCGGAAGAGATCCGAGGCCAGGCAGCACCGCGCCGAGCGCAAGGAAGCTAAGAGTGCCGGCCGCGCCGGGACAAGGCCCCGGAAGAAACCAGAAGCTCGCCGCCAGCTCGACGACGACGCGGCTGCTCATTCGTCCGGTGCCACCGTCTCCAGCTAGCTTCATGCCCGCTCTGGCGAGCCAGGCGGGGACGTCATCTTGATCACGAGGAGTTATTTTGAGTAACAGCCGAAACACCGTTGCCCGTTCCCTGCATGACGTCGGCGCCGCCGGGTGGTTCGGCGGGGCACTGATGGGTGCGGTCGCCCTGAACGGGGCATCGAAAGACATCAGCGACCCGGCCGAGCGATCCAAGATCGCGGCATCGGGCTGGGCCCGGTGGACCCCATTCGCCGCGGCAGCGATCGGCGCGCACCTGCTCGGCGGCACCGGGCTCCTGGTGGCTGGCCGCGATCGTGTCCGCAGCCAGTCCGGGGTCGGCGCCAACACCGCCGTCAAGACCGTGCTGACCGCCGCCGCATTGGGCACCACCGCCTACAGCGGGCTGCTCGGCGCGAAACTCGCGAAGGCAGGCGACGTCTCCACCGAGGCCGGCACCGTACCCAGTGACGCCACCCCCGATGACGTCGCCGGAACCCAGCAACGGCTCCGGATCCTGCAGTGGGCCACCCCCCTACTCACCGGCGCGCTTATCGTGCTCGGCGCCCAGCAGGGCGAGCAGCAGCGACCCAGCCAGCGGATCCGCAGCTGGCGAAAGAACGGCAGCTAGCCAGGCCGGGTGTTCTGTGCCGCCGACGGCGCCACAGGACACCGCCGGGCGCATCAGCTCCGATCCGTCCGGACGCGCCCCGTCAACCCTCAGCCGAACCTAGGCAGGTGATCTGGGACCATGCGACCGCGGACGTTGCCTAGACCTCAGGCCGGGCTGGGGTGCATCGCGCCGGATCTCGCTCAACGGCGAACTCTAGAGCCCGGGGCAGGCTCGCCCCCTGGCGTTCCCTGTCTAAAGATCTTTAATGGTGGGCGTTGCAGAAGGGTGTGAGGTCCAGGCGAGTGCTGGCGAGGAAGCCGTCGAGGAGGCCGACCCGGTACTGCATCCTTTTGAGCCGGGTTTCACCAGCGCGGTCAGCTGGGTGATGTTGTGTTTTGGTGCGGTTGGCCAGGGACCGCTTGAGGTGTGACCACACTGGCTCGACCGGGTAGTCAGTAGGGCCCCTCATCGGCAACGGGCCACGAGCCAGACGGCGCCCGGGCAAGCGCGACAGAAAGCCGGGCCTCGCCGAGCCGCCACACCGCGATCTGCCACCCATGCTGCAAGCTCACCTCGGCGACCAGGCGACGACTGCCTACTTGCCAGCCGAAGTTGACCCCGCGCCCGCTGCCGATCATGGTTCCCGGAACGGCCATCAGGCGGCCACTCGCGACGACCGCGACCATGAGCCGGGTCGCGGCGGCGCGCCCGCCCGCTCCGATCCTCGCAGTCGCCAGCAGGGCGAGGAACCGTCCGTCCGGGCTGAACGCGCCCTCGAGGGCCTGGCTGCGCCCCGGCAGTGAGATCTCCTCGGATTGGCCCCCGGGCAGGTCGAGCACGTGCACCGGGCAGCCCGAGGTGCAGCCGGGCATCCAGGCGATCTCAGCTGGGCTCGTTGCGATCACGTTCTCGAAGGAACGCATCACCCGCCGGGTGCCGGGATCCCAGAGTTCGTACCTGACAGCACCCGGCCCCGGCATTTCCGGCAACAGCAGCAGGCCCGAGCGAGTTGCCTGGTCGATCACGTAACCGGCAGGCAGCCTGAGCCGTGGCCCGAGCGCCGAGCCGGTGATGCTGACTTCGCGCGCAGTGCCCGCCGCGACGCTCGTGTTTGCGCCAGGCCGGTAGCTGACCAGCCACAGGGCGCCCGCGGTGGCGGCAGGCGCGATGAAGTCGGCGGCGCCAACGCGGCTCGCGGCCCGCGATCCGTCCGCGAAGTAGAAGACCGGCAGCCGGGAAGCGCAGGTGGCGCAGCTGGCATTGTCCACCGGGAATGGCTGCGCCGCCCAGCCGCCCGCGATGCGGATGAGCTGATAGCCGTTGCCGTACCGGGGCAGTCCGCGGATCGGCTCCGTCTGCCCCGTGGCTACCGACAGCCAGGCTGGCCGGTGGCCGCCGAGCGGGAGCCACAGGGTGCTGCCGCGTGGCAAGGGACGCCCGGCCATCATGGCGGGCCTGCCCGGCGGCATGCGGGATGCTGCCGGAACCTGTCCCGGATTTCCAGTTGATACCGGGCTCGCGGCGGTCGTCGTGTTCGCAGGCCCTCTCGTGACAGGCCGGTGGCCCGGGAGGTGGAGGACAATCAGGACGGCCGCCACCACAGCAATGCCGACCGCGACCGCAATCAGGCGCCGCCGCCAGTCGCGGGGATCGCGGTCCTTGCCCTGACTAATGATGTCGCTCACAGCCGTACCGCCACAGGAACAGCCTTGTCGTCCTGGATATCACGATAGCGTTGGCGCCACGCCCGACGAACCGTCAGTCAGCTGGGCGGAGTCAGGCCGGCGCTATCGCTGTGAAGCGCGGCCACGCGCTCAGCAAAGCGGGCCCAACGTGGCCGGGGCGACTGCTGCAGGGCTACGGGCGAGCGCAGTTCGGAAACACTTGTCCAGGGCCCCTGCCAGCGCAGCTGGCCAGCGCCGCGCCGACCGGCGGGCCGGATCAGCCAGACAGCCGTTTCTCCATGTGGATGCGCCGGTAGCCGTCCTCGGCGCGACGCTCGACCTCGGTGTAGCCCCCGGGCACGGCTTCGAAGGCCGTCGTTGTGGCAGCGGAGATCGTTCGTGCATGTTCCGGGCGTCAGCCGCCGCTGTGTCGTCTGCGGAGGATCCGTACTGCCATGGTCGGGACCGTCAAGACACCGATGATCACGAGCGCAGTAAGCCCGCTGCGATAGTGACCGGTCGCCAGCTCGAGGATCCCGAATACGGTCACCGCCGCCAGCACAGCTACTGCTGCTACGGGTCTGATCATGTTCAGCGCCCGCCATTCGGCTTGCGCTTGCGCCCGGGTTTCAGGATCCTGCGATGGGCTCGCCTTCACGATCGCGATTTGCCGCCTCCCTGAGCTGAGCTCCAATCCTTAGGGATCGCGCGGACCCTAGCTGCGATCTGTATGGCCCCTTTCTTGAGAGTCTATTGCCCTGACCACAAGCGACCGTGAGTTCGCCGCGCCATCAGGGATGTAGCGGACATGTGGCTAACCTGGAAGGTGTCTTGGCGCGTGGTCTGATACAGCCGAGTGCGAGCAGTCAGACTTCAGGTGTGAGGCCGGAACGGCCCAGAGCATCGACACGGACGTTGAGGGATCGGCGGAGGCGGTCTTCAGCGCCGCGGTGAAGGATCCGGGTGACCCACGAGGGCTGGTCGGCCAAGAGCAGCAGCACACTGTCATAGTGAGTTTCCGTTGGCGGCCACGAGGGATTCCAGGAGGGCCCGGTCACGGGCATCGTCCGTGCCGAGCAGTTCGTCGCCAATGACCACTGGCACATGCACGTCTGACCGTGTTCTCTGGATGCGGCTCATGGTCAATCCATAGGCGACCGGCGCCCCGGCTCGCCCGCCACCGCGGTCTCCGCTTCGCCCCTGTGCGCTCCGGCGTGGTCGCGGACGAGCACTTCGACAAGTACCTGTTCAAGGCCGATCCGCTGCTGCTGCACCGGGTTACCGAGCAGGTGACCGGCCTAGTTCCGCCGGACGCCCAAGTGCCCGGCGGCCTGGAACTCGGCGGCGTGCCGATCGTGGCCATGCGCAGCCAGCTGACCGGGCTGCCGGCCTTGTTCGTCCGCAAGCAGGCCAAGGAGTGCGGCACGCGCAAGCTCGCGGCCTTAGGTTGCTAACTCCATCCGGTTTTCCCGTTTCCGGAGAAGACCCGACAGGCCATGCAGCCTGTGGCGCGGTCCGCTGGACATCCAGGACGACCTGATCCTCCGAACGACCATGCGGACCAGCGCTCAGCGCCCCAGCGACTGTCAGCAATTGCTCTTTACTTGCTGCCGACACGAGACCGGCCATGAGCCGACCGGCTTAGGCTCCGCATCACTCATAGGCTCCCTGGTTATCTCCCTGCTCACAGTAGTGCCAGCATGGGTATCGCAAGGTCAGGACAGATGTGCTGCCATCATTGATCAGGGCCAGGGGACGCGGGACGCTCGGGCTATGCGATATGCAAGCAGCATTACCTCACTGTCCTGGATCCCGTCGGAGGCAGTCACCGGGGCCAGCCGGCTGGCTTTCGACTCGGGGTTCACCCACTACGACGAGCCCCCGCCCGGGGAGCTCGAGGACGTCGAAGAACTCCGCGCGGCGGACCGGTTCCGGTTCGGCAACGTGCTGCGCGCCTGGATCGAGGTCGGCGACGACGGCCAGATCGCCGACGCCGGCTACAGCGGCAGCGGCCTGATGGGCTCCACCCTGCTCCAGCTGGCGGGCCTGCGCTACCGCTTCCAGGCCGTCAAGCTGCCGGACATCCAGCGGACGCCCGAGCAGGGGCCGGGCTGGGTCCGGTTCGTGCAGACCGTCGGCGGCCGGACCGGCGTGCCCGCACCCCGGCCCGTGAAGCACCCTCCGTATGTGCAGTGGCAGGCGCCGCTGGTGTGGACCACGCTGACGCTGACCCTGCACGCCGACGGCACCGCCGAGCCCGCGATGACCGGGGCGAGCACGTTCCCGCGGCACTGGGTCTACGGCGCCGACGGCCGCCTGACCCACAAGTCGGGCCTGACCGACTACGCCAACTGGGCCGCCACCTCGTTCGGCAAGCACAGCCCGTGGGGCGACGAGGATTCCCCCGCGCTGGTCACGGCGGTCGAGTCCGCCCTCGAACGGACCCTGTCCGTGCAGCTCATGCACGGCGCGGCCAAGCCGGTGATCAGCCGGTCCCGGGCGGGCGACACGCTGGTCCGCCAGGGCGAGCCCGGCACCTCGGTCTACCTGGTGCTGGACGGCGTCATCCGGGTAGAGCACGATGGCGAGCCGCTCGCTGAATATGGCCCGGGGGCGATGCTCGGCGAGCGCGCCCACCTGGAAGGCGGCATCCGGACGTCCACGCTGACGGCGGTCACCGACTGCCGGGTGGCGTCGGTCGAGGCCAGCCAGTTCGACCACGACGCGCTCGTGGAACTGTCCGGGGGGCACCGGCGCGAAGACGCCGGCCGGGGCTGACGTGCGGGTCCATTTCTGCGGAGTGCGCGGGTCGACTCCCGCGCCAGGAGCGGAGTTTCTCCGCTACGGGGGGCACACCTCGTGCGTGGCGATCTGCCACGACGACGCGGCGGTGCCGGCGCTCATCCTGGACGCCGGCACCGGCCTTCGCCAGGCCACCTCGCTGCTGGCCAGCCACCCCTTCGAGGGCACCATCCTGCTTACCCATCTGCACTGGGATCACGTCCACGGGTTGCCCTTCTTCCGGGGTGGTGACCGCGACGACGCCCGGGTCACGCTGCTGCTGCCGGCCCAGGAATCCGGGGAGAGCGCGGCCGCGACGCTGGCCCGCGGCATGTCCCCGCCGCATTTCCCGATCGGACCCGAGGGGCTGCGCGGCGACTGGACGTTCGGCAGCCTGCCTCCGGGCCCGGTCAAGGCCGAGGGATTCACGGTGGAAGCCCGCGAGGTACCGCACAAGGGCGGCCGGACCTACGGCTACCGGGTCAGTGACGGGCACTCGGTGCTGACCTACATCCCCGACCACTGCCCCACGGTGCTGGGACCCGGGCCGGAGGGCCTGGGCGAGTACCACCCGGCCGCGCTGGACCTGGCGGCCGGCACGGACCTGCTGATCCACGACGCGTTCCTGCTCGCCGCGGAGGTGCCCGCCGAGGCCGCCTTCGGGCACGCGGCGGCGGACTACGCGGCCGGGCTGGGCCGGCGGGCCGGAGCGCGGCGGGTGGCCCTGGCCCACCACAAGCCGGACCGGACCGACGGCGAGCTGGACGAGATCGCCCGGTTGTTCGCCGCCGGCGGCCCGGCGGCACCGGCGGCGCCCGGCTCATCCGGGACACCGGAGACGTTCGTGGCCGCCGAGGGCGGGATACTCGAACTATGAGCCATGCCGCCACCGACGCCATCGTGGTCGGCTCCGGCCCAAACGGCCTGGCCGCCGCGATCACCCTGGCCCGGGCGGGGCTCGGTGTCCGGCTCATCGAGGGGTCGGACACGCCGGGCGGCGGCTGCCGGACCGCGGAGCTGACCCTCCCGGGCTTCCGGCACGACGTGTGCTCCGCGGTCCACCCCCTGGCCGCGTCCTCCCCGTTCTTCACCGGCATCGACCTGGCCGCGCGCGGGGTCACGCTGTGCACGCCCAAGGTGGCGTTCGCCCACCCGCTGGACGGCGGGCGGGCTGCCGCGGTCACGGGCTCGGTGGAGGAGACCGCGGCCAGCCTGGGCCGCGACGCGGGCGCCTACCGGCGACTGCTCGGCCCGCTCGTGCGCGACACGGGGCTGACCCTGCCGGAGATCCTCGCCCCGATCCGGTCCGTGCCGCGGCATCCGCTGGCCATGGCCCGTTTCGGCCTGGACGGCCTGCCGCCGGCCAGCGTGGTGGCCCGCCGGTTCCGCACCGAGGAAGCGCAGGGCCTGTTCGCCGGGGTGGCGGCGCATTCGATGCTGCCGCTGAGCGCCCCGGTGACCAGCGCGTTCGGGCTGCTGCTCACGATGGCCGCGCACTCGGTGGGCTGGCCGGTGGTCGAGGGGGGCAGCGCCCGCCTGGCCGGGGCCCTGCTCGGCGAGCTGGCCGCGCTGGGCGGCGAGGTGGAGACCGGCCGGTGGGTCCGTTCGCTGGACGAGCTGCCGCCCGCCCGGGCCGTCCTGCTCGACCTCACCCCCAGTCAGCTGATCACGCTGGCCGGCGACCGGCTGTCCGGGCGGCATCTGGCCGCGCTGCGCCGGTTCCGGTACGGCCCCGGGGTCTGCAAGGTGGACTTCGCGCTGAGCGGCCCGGTGCCCTGGGCGGCCCCGGCCTGCCGGGAGGCCGGCACCGTGCACCTCGGCGGCACGCTGGCCGAGGTGGCCCGCAGCGAGGCCGACGTGGCCGCGGGGCGGATGCCGGAGCGCCCGTACTGCCTGGTGGCCCAGCCCGGCGTGGTGGACCCCAGCCGCGCGCCCGAGGGCCAGCACACCCTGTGGGCGTACTGCCACGTGCCCTCGGGCAGCCCCGCGGACGTGTCAGGCCTGATCGAGGCCCAGATCGAGCGGTTCGCGCCCGGGTTCCGGGACCTGATCCTGGCCAAGTCGGTGCGCACCGCCACCGACATGGAGCGCTACAACCCGAACTATGTCGGCGGCGACATCAACGGCGGGGCCGGGACGCTGCTGCAGACCGTGCTCCGGCCCACCCCGCGCTGGAACCCGTACCGGACCGCGATCCCCGGCGTGTACCTGTGCTCGAGTTCCACCCCGCCCGGCGGCGGCGTGCACGGCATGTGCGGCCAGAACGCCGCCCAGACCGCCCTGCATGACCTGAACCCGAACTGACCTGGATCATCAGCTCGGCAGGGTCCAGGACTGGTTCGCGTTACCGCTGCACGACCAGATCTGCAGCTGGGTGCCGGGCGTGGTGGACCAGCCGGTGTCGTCCAGGCACTTCCCGGACGCCGGGTTCAGCAGCGCGCCGCCGCTCTGCGGCACCCAGACCTGGGCGCCGGTGCCGTTGCAGTCGTAGAGGTCCACGGTGGTGCCGTTGCTGGTACCCGCCGCGTTCACGTCCAGGCACTTGCCGAGCGCCTGCAAGGTGGTGCCGGACGCCACGGTCCACTGCTGGGCGCTGGTGCCGTTGCACGTGTAGACCTGCACCGGGGTGAAGTTGGCCGGGCTTGCGCCGCGCACGTCCACGCACAGGCCGCCGTAACCGGAGACCGGGCCGGTCGCGCTGGTGCCCGTGCCGCCGCCCGGGCCGCCGCCAGAGATCTGGTTGAAGATCTTCGAGTAGGTGTAGCCGACCGGCTTGTCGTAGCCGTCCACTTCCCAGAACGACAGCTCCTGGACGCCGTTGGACGCCGCGAAGCTCTCCAGCGTGGAGGCGTTGGCCTGGGAAAAGTATTCGTTGTCGTCGTTCTGGCCCGCGATCGGGGTCAGCCCCATCCGGGCGTAGGCCTGGCTGGTGCTGATGCCGTACAGGCTGGCCAGCTGGGACGCGGTCGCCTGGGCCGCGGACTCCGCGTCGGCCAGCGCGTTCTGGCCGTTGCCGAAGTCCATGGTCATGATGTTCACGACGCTGACCTTCACACCGTAGGACTGCGCGCTCTGCAGCACGCCCAGCTCCGCGGAGGGGAGCCCGTTCGGGGCCACGGCGAGCGTGTAGTCGACCTGGACCGACGGGTTCTGCGCCTGGAGCGCGGCCAGGGCCTGGTTCCGGCGGTTGTTCGCGGCCGTGTCGCCGAGGGTGGCGCCCTCGATGTCGAAGTCCAGCCGGTTCACCCCGTAAGTGTTCACCACGTTGGCGTAGGCGGCGGTCAGCGACGAGACCGAGGTGCAGGTCTGGGCCAGCTCGCCGCCGCTCTCGCCGCCGGACGAGATGATGACGTTGCCGCCCGCCGATTTGAGCACGTTCACCTGCGAGGTGAACGCGCCGACCGGGTTCCCGCCGTCTTCCCACTGCGGGGTGCAGCCGGACTGCGGGATCAGGAACGCCAGCGTGTAGTACTTGTCGCCGCTGGCGCTGAGGTCCGCGGCCATGTCGCCCGCGTCGCCGCTGGTGATCTGCAGGTAGGGCGCGGCGTAATGAGCGGGGAGGCTGGCCGCCGCAGCCGCGGCCGCACTGGCCCGGCCAGGAGCGCTGGCCGAGAGTACGCCTCACGGCGGGGCCGGTCAATAGGCGAATGGCATCGGGAAGGGCCGAAGGCAAAGGGATGGCCAGCGCAGGGGTCATCCCAGGGGGCCAGCAAAGGGGGGCGGCGGCACGAACGGGCGACCGGAGAGGGAATAGCCCCGGCTACGGGATGAGCGCGATCTTGCCCCGGGTGTGCCCGGGCATGATGGCCTCGTGGGCCCGCGCCACCTCGGCCATCGGGAACGTCTGGGACACGAAGACCCTGAGCTCCCCGTCCTGGGCCATCCGGGCCAGGTCCAGCCGCGCGGCGGCCCGGATCTCGGTGCCGGGGTCGGCACCCGGCGCGCCGCCGAGCACCTTGATCCCGGTCTTCATCCCGCGTTCGAACGAGACGATGGTGGCGATCCGCGTCCGGTCGGGAACCAGCACGAACGACACATCCAGCGCCTCGTCCGAACCGGCCAGGTCCAGGGCGGCTTCCACGCCGCCCGGCGCGGCGGCGCGGACCCGGTCCATCAGGCCCGTGCCGTACTCGACCGGGCTGGCGCCCAGCCCGCGCAGGAAGTCGTGATTCGCGGGCGCGGCCGTGGCCACCACGGTGGCGCCGCGGGCCACCGCGAGCTGCACCGCCATCACGCCCACTCCCCCGGCGGCCCCGTGGATCAGCACCGTGTCGCCGGCGCCCACCCCGGTGGCGGTCAGCAGGTGCCAGGCGGTCGCGCCGGTGACCATGAGCCCCGACGCCTGGGCCCAGTCCAGCGTGTCTGGCTTGGGCACCAGCTCAGAGGCCGGCACGACCAGTTCCTCCGCGTAGGCGCCGGGGGCCCGGAACGCGATCACCTTGGCGCCGACCTCGATCGGGCCGGCCGGGCCGGCCGCATCGGGCCCGACCGCGGTGACCACGCCCGAGGCTTCCGTGCCCAGCCGCAGGGGCAGCCGCGCGGGGTCGGCCCCCAGAGCGCCGCTGTAGACCTTGTAGTCGACGGGGTTCACGCCCGCCGCCCGGACCTGGATGCGCGCCTCACCGCGACCGGGCTCGCCCGGCACCTGGTTGGCGATCTCCAGCACATCGGGTCCGCCGAAGGCGGTCGCGATCACGACAGCTGACATGTCAGCCCGAGCCCCCCTTCGCTACCGCTCAATTTCCCCCCGGGTCATTCCCTCCGGCGCGCCCGTGAACCGATAGCCCCGGCCGCCCGCCAGGCCAGGATCGACCGATGCGAGAACCCGGACAGAATCGACAGTGCACTTCCGGCGGAACCGACCGAAAACGCGGACGCCACAGAGCCGACCGACCCGATAGACAAAAGCGAACCGGCCGACCCGATCGAGAGAATCGAGCCGGCCGATCCAATGGACAGGATCGAGCCGCTCGACCCGATACTCAGGATCGAGCCGGCTGAGCCGGTAGCCGACAGGCTGGCCGGTGATGAGCCAGCGGACAATGGGTTCTGGATGCTCCGCATGACGGCATTCTCGCAGCCCCCGCAGATCAGCACCGCCAGCGGGACGCGCGGAAACGGTCAGACGGGGCGGCCCGCCGCAGCCTCGAGAGATTCGGGGTGCGCGCGACGGTAGTGCTCGGTCAGGACTTCGCTGGCCTGGCCAGGCCTGTGTGCGATTGTGCGCTGGCATATCTCGCAGCGCAGTACCGGGAGCTGAGTCACGGTAACAGGGAAGCGGGGATTACTCATCTCACGGTCCATGATGCCAGACCCGGCCGGTCTGATCACCCCGCAACGCCGTTAAATACCAGCTCTCAGCCCCTTAGTCGGACAGCCTTGCCAGAGCCGGACAACGGGCGAGGTGATCGTTCACCACGCCCACGGCTTGCAGAAAGCTGTATGTGATGGTCGAGCCGACGAACGTGAAGCCGCGCCGTTTCAGGTCCTTGCTGACCCGGTCGGACAGCTCGGTCCGGGCGGGCAGTTCGGCCACGCTGCGCGGGCGGTTGACCAGCGGCGTGCCGTCCACCCAGGCCCACAGGTAACTGGCGAACGACCCGTGCTCCTGCTGGGCAGTCAGGAACGCCTGGGCGTTCCGGACCGTGCCCGCAACCTTGAGCCGGTTCCGGACGATGCCCGGGTCGGCCAGGAGCGCCAGCAGCTTGGCGTCGTCGTAGCGGGCGATCGGCTCCGGGTCGAAGCGGTCCAGCGCGCGGCGGTAGTTCTCCCGCTTCCCGAGGATCGTGGCCCAGGACAGCCCGGCCTGGGCGCCCTCCAGGATCAGCATCTCGAACAGGTAGCGGTCGTCCCGGGACGGCCGACCCCATTCGTCGTCGTGGTAAGCGCGCATCGCGTCCGAGCCCTCGGCCCAGTCGCAGCGGCGCGGCGTGTCGGGTTCGTTCATCGGGGCCAGCGTCCCACGAGGCACCGACACCCGCGAACGGGCCAGGCCGCCGCGCCCGTCCTCAGCCCTCCGGCTGGTCGTCCGGGCCAGGTACGCCGAGCATCTCGGCGAAACGGCCGACCATCATGTCCCGGCCCTTGCCTGCCGCCACCACCTCGGCCGGGATGAGTTCATCCACGCCGGGCCGCTGGCCCGAGCCGCCCTCCGGCCCGACCGGCACCATGATGCCCGGCGCCATCGGCTCGTACCGGCTGAGCCCGGCCGGGACCGGGGCCGGCCCGGGCCCGGCGGCGATGAGGGCCTGGATGTTGTCCGCCACGACCGGCGCCTGACGGCCCGCGGCGCCAGCCATCTTGTGGTCGGCGGTGGACACGTCGCCCAGCGCGAAGACCGTCTCCTGCCCGGCGACCTGGAGGGTCGGTGTCACCTCGATCAGGCCGTCTGCCCGGCGGGCCCCGGCCAGGCCGCCGGCGAGGTAGTCACTGACCGGGATGACCCCGTAGCAGCGGAACCACAGGTCCGCGGTGATCTCGGTCCCGCCCTCCGTGGCCACGGTGAAGGTGCGCAGCTCACCCGGCTCAACCGGCGGCGGTTCCCGCAACGGGCTGCCCAGCAGCACCTCGACGCCCAGCTGGCCGAGCTGGCGGCGCAGTTCCGCCTTCAGGTCGGGCCGGAACCGCTCACCGAGCACATCATCGGCGACATCGACCATGATCACTTTCTTGGAGGGCCAGACCGCCTTGATCTCCCCGGCCAGCTCGATGCCGACCGGCCCGGCGCCGAGCAGCAGCACCCGTCCCGCGGCAGCCAGCGCCGCGTGGGTGCCGAGCACCTTCTCATGGGCGTCTGCGGTGCTGTCAGTGTCGCTCTTGGCCGGGAACGGGTACTGCGACCCGGTGGCCAGCACGATGTAGTCCGCGGGCAGCTCCTCCCCCGAGACCAGCGTGACCCGCCCCGCGTCGACCTTGACCGCGCGGTCATGGATCACCCGCCCGCGGGCCAGCAGTCCGCCGTAGGGCAGGTAGATCCGCGGCAGCCAGGCCGGATCGACCAGGGCCCGCAGCGCGGCGACGTTGTGCACGAAGGCGTCTTTCGGCTCGACCAGGACCACGTCGGCCACCTCGTCCAGGGACTTGGCCACGTTGATCCCGCCATAACCGCCGCCGATGACCACCACGGACGCCCGGGCCGGGGAAGGCTCGCTCATCTGACCTCCTGTTCTCACAAATCTAGTCTGTACTACAGAATATCTGTAAGGCAACTCATCGGCAGTGTAGCTGATCTGGGGTAGCCTGATCACATGACGGCGCCTTCTGGACCCCTGGCCCGAACCAGGGCAGTCCCCGCGCCGGACCCCGCGACCTGCACCCTCAGCAACGACCTGGGCTGGGCCCTGGGCGCGGTCTTCCGCGCTTACGTCAAGGCCGCCCACGAGGTCCTGGACGACCTGCCCGGCGGCCCTCGCGGCTATCAGGTGCTCGCCGCGGCCGCCGGGGACGAGCATGGCAGCCAGCTGGCCCTGGCCCAGCACCTGGGCGTGGACCGCACGGTCATGACTTACCTGCTCGACGACCTCGAGGCGGCCAGGCTCATCGAGCGCCGCCCGGACCCCGCCGATCGCCGGGCCCGGCGGATCGTGGTCACGCGGCGCGGCGGCGACACCCTCACCCGCCTGGACCAGCGGCTGCGCGCCGCCGAGGAGCAGCTGCTCAGCGGGCTGGACACGGACGAGGACCGGCAGGTGTTCCGCAGGCTGCTGCGCCGCCTCGCCCTGCATGCGAGCGCGGGCGACACGGTGCGCACGCCGTGCGAGGCCGCCGAAGAGGCCGGCGGCGGCATCACCCGGACGCGCAGCGCCGGGGGCGGATCGCTGCCCTGCTAGCCTCCGGCCGCATGACAGAGCAGATCTATGTGGGAAACGCGGTCGCCGACGCCCCGGCCGGCCACGGCTGGCTGCTCGGCCACTTCCAGCCGCCCGCCGACCCCCGGCACAGCGACGACGTCGAGATCAAGTGGGCCATCCATCCCCGCGGCGACCGGCGCGCGCAGTGGGTCACCGGGGAGGAGCGCTCGGCGGCGCTCATCCTGATCAGCGGCCGGTTCCGGGTCGAATTGCCGGGCCGCAGCGTGCTGCTGGCCCAGCAGGGCGACTACGTGGTGTTCCACGGCGTGAGCCACTCCTGGCACGCTGAGGAGGCGTCGGTGGTGGTGGCAGTCCGCTGGCCTTCGGTCCCTGGCTACGCGCTCCCCCGGTCCGACAATGGAACCAGCGCCGTCAGCTAGGAGACCCGGCCAGCTGAAAATCTCGGCCAGGTAAGCGGCTCGGCCAGTGAGGAGCAAGCGTGCGGGTACTGGAGCGTTTTGCGCTGGACGGCCGCAAGGCCGTGGTCACCGGCGGGAATCAGGGGCTGGGCAAGGCATTTGCCGCCGCCCTGGGGCAGGCGGGCGCCGAGGTCATGATCGTGGCCCGGGACACCGGCCGGAACGCGGCGGCCGTTGCGGAGATGAAAGGCCACGGTCTGGCCGTGTCCGCGCTGGACGCGGACATCACCCGCGAGGCGGACGCGGTCATGGACGCCGCGGCCGCCCAGCTCGGCGGGCTGGACATCCTGGTCAACAATGCCGGCGTCTGCTACCACGCCGAGTCCTGGCAGGTCACCGACGCCGAATGGGACGACGTGTTCGACCTGAACGTCCGGGCGCTGTGGCGGTGCAGCCGGGCCGGCGGCCGCCACATGGCCACCGGTGGTGGCGGCTCCATCATCAACGTCGGCTCGATCTCCGCCCTGATCGTGAACCGTCCGCAGTGGCAGCCCGCCTACAACGCCTCCAAAGCCGCGGTGCACCAGCTGACCAAGTCGCTGGCCGCGGAATGGGCCGGCCTGGGCATCCGGGTCAACGCGATCGCGCCCGGCTATGTGAAGACCGACATGGCCCCCGTGGACGACCCGGAGTTCCGGCGGCACTGGATCGAGGACACCCCCCAGCAGCGTTACGCGACGCCCGAGGAGATCGCCCCGAGCGTCGTTTTCCTGGCCAGTCCCGCCTCCGCGTTCATGACCGGCTCGATCCTCGTCATCGACGGCGGCTACACGATCTACTGAATCTTTTCCGCAACGAAGCCCCCTCCCGGGCCGGTCCTTCCGGCAGCAGGCCGGCCCGCACGGGGCGGTTGGCCCCTGCTCGGGCCACGATGTCCTGCGTAGGCTCGCCTCATGACCCAGCCCATGCTGGAGGTGACCGGCGCGGTCAAGGCGTTCGGGACAGTGACGGCACTGAGCGGGGTGGATCTCGCCGTACCGCCCGGGCGGATCGCCGCGCTGCTGGGCCCCAACGGGGCCGGAAAAACCACGCTGGTCCGCATCGTGGCCACGCTGGTCCGCCCGGACGCGGGCGTGATCCGGGTGGCCGGCTACGACGTGGTGGCGGATCCTTACGCGGTCCGGGCCCGGATCGGCCTGACCGGGCAGTACGCGGGGCTGGACGAGGCGCTGTCCGGCCGGGCCAACCTGATGCTCATCGGCCGGCTGGCCGGCCTCCGCCGCCAGACCGCCCGGGGACGCACGGCCGAGCTCATCGGCCGCTTCGACCTGGCCGCGGCGGCCGGCCGCCCGGTCGGCACGTACTCCGGCGGCATGCGGCGCCGCGCCGACCTGGCCGCCAGCCTGATGGCCCGGCCTTCGCTGCTGGTCCTGGACGAGCCGACCACCGGGCTGGACCCGGCCGGGCGGCGGCAGGTCTGGGAGTCGCTGGCCGCGCTGCGCGAGGAGGGTACGGCCATGCTGCTCACCACCCAGTACCTGGAGGAGGCCGAGCGGCTCGCCGACCTGGTGCACATCCTGGACCAGGGCCGGATGGTGGCCAGCGGCACCCCGGCCCAGCTGCGCGCCCGGACCGGGACCCAGCTGGTCGAGGCCCGGTTCGAGCCGGCCAGTGTCGTCCCGGCCGCGGCCCGGGCGCTGGCCGCCCGGCTGGGCCTGCCGCCAGACGGCGTGCACGCGGACCCGGCCGCCGGATGGCTGGCCGTGGTCGCCCGGGACGGGGTGGGCACGCTGCTCGAGGTGGCGCAGGCGCTGGCCGCGGACGGGTTCGCGGTGGCCGATCTGGGGCTGCGCGGCCCCACGCTGGACGAGGCGTTCCTGGCCCTGACCGGGCAGCACGCGGCGGGCCGGGCGGCCTCGTGACCAGCGTGGCGGGTGCGCCCGCCCCCGCGCCCGCAGCGCCGGCCACGCGGCCGGGGCCGGTGTCGCGGCCCGGACCCCGCCGCACTGCGGGCCAGGCCGCGCTGATCTGTGGCCGCCAGCTCGCCGTGCTGCGGGCCAACCCGAGCCGGCTGCTCTACCCGCTGATCCAGCCCGTGGTGCTGCTGGTGCTGTTCCTGGCCATCTTCGCCGGGCTGGCCCGGGTCCCGGGCGCGACGTACCGCCAGTACCTGGTCCCGGGCATCATCGTGCAGAACGTGGCGCTGACCGCGCCGACCGTGGGGCTGGGCCTCGTGCTGGACACGGTCAGCGGGATCACCGACCGGTTCCGCTCGCTGCCGATCGCCCGCAGCGCGGTACTGCTCGGCCGGATGCTCGCCGAGAGCCTGATCTTCCTGGTCCAGGCGCTGCTCGTGGTGGGCGTCGCGTCGCTGATGGGGTTCCGGGTCCGGACCGGGCTGCCGGGGATGGCCGGCATCGTCGCGGTCGCGGTGAGCTTCGGTGTCGCGCTGGGCATCACGATGTCGTGGCTCGCGCTGCGGATCCGCGACCCGGACACCGCCGGCCGGGCCCTGTTCCTGCCGATGGTGCCGCTCACGTTCATCAGCTCGACGTTCACCCCCATCGACCGGCTCGCCGGGTGGCTCCAGCCGCTGGCGCGGGCCAACCCGGTGACCGCCGCCGTGAACCTGATCCGCACGCTGGCCGAGGGCGGCCCGCTCGGCCGCGAACCCCTGTACCTGGCCATCTGGCTGGTGCTGCTGTCTGTCCCGCCCGGACTGCTCGCCGTCCGGCGCTGGCAGTCCGGCTAGGCCGGCCGCACTGGCCCGGCCGCACTGGCCCGGCCGGATTAGCCCGGGCGGGTGGCCAGGTCCTTGACCATGAAGATGCGCCGGTACCCGTGCTCGGTGGCCCGGCGCACCTCGCGGTAGCCGAGGCGGGCGTAGACCGCCTGGCTCTCGATCATCACCTCGTTGGTGTAGAGCGAGACCTGGGCGAGCTGGCGCCGGGCGGCCTCCTGCTCGGCGAACTCCAGCAGCCGCCGCCCGAGCCCGCTGCCCTGGGCGCTGGGATGCACGGCGATGTTCTCGATCAGCAGGCTGTCCGGCTCCGGGGTCAGCGAGACCAGGCCGACGACCGGATCGCCGATCACCCAGACCAGCCCCTCCCGGGCCGGGCCGGTGTAGTCCCGCAGCATCGGCGCAGGCGGCCGGTCCATCCGGGTCAGGTACTTCGTGTATGCGGCCGTCACCACGTCGCGGACCCGCGGCAGGTCTGCCGCCGTGGCCCGCCGGGGCATGAGCGTCCTCTCCATCCCCCCAGTCTGCCGCCCCGCGCGGCGCCGTCGTCAGTCCCGCCGGTCACTGCGGTGCGGGTCAGCGCCGGGAGAAGAGGGCGGCCCAGCGGCCAGGCTTGACCGGCGACTGGGCCGCGCCGTTCGCCCCGTCGGGACCGGCGTCCCCCGCGCCGTTCTCCCCGTCCGGGGCGGCGTCGCCCGCGCCGTTCGCCTCGTCGGGACCGGTGTCGCCCGCGCCGTTTTCCCCATCCGGGGCGGCGTGGTCAGCGGCGTCCGCCGCGTCGGACGCGGCCTGGTCCACCGCGTTCGCCGTGGCGTTGATCGCCTGGCCGGCCGCGCCGGCCGCCGCCGCCATGGGATCCGTAACCTGCCAGAGTTCCCGGACCACGACCTGGATGGCACCGGCCGCCGGGATGGCCAGCAGCGCACCCACGAACGCGCCGAATATCCCGCCCACCCAGCTGCCGATCTCGCCGCCGACCAGGATCGACAGCAGCACCAGCAGCGGGTTGACCCGGACCGTGCGGCTCATCACGATCGGGTTCAGCACGTGGTTCTCGATCTGGGTGTAGATGAGGAACACGACCAGCGTGACAATCCCGGCGGTCAGCGAGTGGGCCGCCGCGAACAGCACCGTGGGAATCCCGGCCAGCGCCCCGCCGATCATCGGCAGGAAGTTGACCAGCGCCACCCACAGCGCCCACAGGAACGGGAACGGCACGCCCGTCACCAGCAGCGTGACGAACACCACCGCGCCCGCGGTGACCGAGGTGAGGACGTTGCCCAGCATGTACCCGGTGACCGAGCGGTTGACCTCGTGGGCGACCCGCCGGTACCGCTCGGCCCGGTCCGGGGCCATCGAGCCCAGCAGGAAGGACCGCATCTTCGGGCCTTCCAGCAGCAAGAGCAGCACCAGGATGAAAATGGTGAACAGCTGGAGCAGCAGGGTCGCTGCGCCCTTGCCCAGGCTCAGCGCGGGCTTGGCCAGCCCTTCGCCGAAGGTGACCAGCTTGGGCGCGTTCTTGTTCACCCACGCCTGCACGTGATACCTGGTGACGAGGTGCCCGATCCAGCCCCGGCCGTGCGTGGCCGCGTCCACATAGGTCGGCAGCTTCTGGGCCAGGTGGGTGGTCCCGTTGGCCAGCGGGTAGCCGAACGCGAAGGCCAGGCCGACGAAGACGATCAGCCCCAGCAGCGTCACCACCGCGACCGCCCAGCCCCGCCGCTGGATCTTCCACCGCTGCAGGGCCACCACGAGCGGGTTCAGGATCACGGCGATGAACGCGGCCACGAGGATCAGCAGCAGCACATCGCGGAGCCGGTAGACCACCTTGGCCAGCATGTAGACCACGATCACCGCCAGCGCGACGGTCAGGATGGTCCGCAGCGGGACTCCCTTGGCCTCGGCGGCCGCCCAGAGGCGGGCCCGCCGGGTCAGCGGTGGTCGTGAGTTGTTGGTCACAGTGCCATCATCGCAGCCCTTATCCCGGGCCGCCCGTCGGCGCGGGATAAGGCTCCGCTCCTGGGGAACTGATTCCGGCGCGCCGGTTTCCGGAGCGCGCCGCCCATGGCGGCCGGCGCGGATTACCGGAACACTTAGTTACCGGAGGAGAGGAGCCCACCGTGCGGGTGAACGATCGGGCCGGTCAGCTGGCCAGCCAGGCGGACCTGGTGGACGTGGCCAAGCTGGTCACCTCCTACTACGCCGTGCATCCGGATCCGGCGGTCCCCGAGCAGCGGGTGAGCTTCGGCACCTCGGGACACCGCGGCTCGGCGCTGCGCTCCTCGTTCAACGAGGATCACATCGCCGCCACCTCCCAGGCCATCTGCGACTACCGGGCCCGGGCGGGCACCACCGGCCCGCTGTTCCTCGGCCGGGACACCCACGCGCTGTCCGAGCCCGCGTTCGTGACCGCGCTGGAGGTGCTCGCGGCGAACGAGGTGACCGTGCTGGTGGACAGCCGGGACGGGTACACGCCCACGCCCGCGCTGTCCCGGGCCATCCTGGCCTATAACGACGGGCGCACCGACGGCCTGTCCGATGGGATCGTCATCACCCCGTCCCACAACCCGCCGGAGGACGGCGGGTTCAAGTACAACCCGCCCGACGGCGGCCCGGCCGGGTCGCAGATCACGTCGGTCATCCAGGACCGGGCCAACGAGCTGCTCGCCGGCGGCCTGCGCGAGGTGCGGCGGGTGCGCTACGCGGCGGCCAGGAAGGCGCCGACCACGGCCACCTTCGACTTCCTGGGCGAGTACGTCACGCAGCTGCCCGACGTGGTGGACCTGGACGTGATCCGCAGCGCCGGCATCCGGGTCGGCGCCGACCCGCTGGGCGGCGCCAGCGTCGCGTACTGGGGGGAGATCGGCGAGCGCTACGGGCTCGACCTGACTGTGGTCAACCCGGACGTGGACCCCACGTTCCGGTTCATGACCCTGGACTGGGACGGCCGGATCCGGATGGACTGCTCCTCGCCGTACGCGATGGCCTCGCTGATCAACCGGGCGGACGAGTTCGCGATCGCGACCGGCAACGACACCGACTCCGACCGGCACGGCATCGTCACCCCGGACGCGGGGCTGCTCGATCCCAACCACTACCTGGCCGTGACCATCGACTACCTGTACCGGCACCGGAGGGACTGGCCCTCCGGTGCCGCGGTGGGCAAGACCATGGTCAGTTCCTCCATCATCGACCGGGTCGCCGGGGACGCCGGGCGCACGCTGTACGAGGTCCCGGTGGGGTTCAAGTGGTTCGTGCCGGGGCTGCTGGACGGCTCCATCGCCTTCGGCGGCGAGGAGAGCGCCGGGGCGTCCTTCCTGTGCACCGACGGCCGGGTCTGGACCACCGACAAGGACGGCATCATCCTGGCCCTGCTGGCCTCGGAGATCACCGCGGTGACCGGACAGTCGCCGGGTGAGCGGTACCGGGACCTGGCCGGCCGGCTGGGCGACCCGGCCTACGCCCGGATCGACGCGCCCGCGACCAGGGCCCAGAAGGCGCTGCTGGCGAAGCTGTCCCCGGACCAGGTCAGCGTCGGCGAACTGGCGGGCGAGCGGGTGCTGGACCGGCTGACCACGGCCCCGGGCAACGGCGAACCGCTCGGGGGTATCAAGGTGATCACGGAGAAGAGCTGGTTCGCCGCGCGTCCGTCGGGGACAGAGGACGTCTACAAGCTGTACGCGGAGTCGTTCGCCGGCCCCGGGCAGCTAGCCCGCATCCAGGAGGAGGCTCAGCAGATCCTGGACGGCGTGCTGAAGGAAGCAGAAGGCACGTAAGGGGTGACAGATGGCAGATCAGCGAGTTCTGGGCATCGTGCTGGCCGGGGGAGCCGGCAAGCGGCTGGCGCCGCTGACGGCCGACCGGGCCAAGCCGGCCGTGCCGTTCGGCGGCATGTACCGGCTGGTCGACTTCGCGCTCTCCAACCTGGTCAACGCCGGGATCTTGCGGATCGCCGTGCTCACCCAGTACAAGAGCCACAGCCTGGACCGGCACATCTCCACGACCTGGCGGATGAGCACGCTGCTCGGCAACTACGTCACGCCCGTGCCTGCCCAGCAGCGGCTCGGCCCGCACTGGTACACCGGCTCGGCCGACGCCATCTACCAGTCGCTGAACCTGATCTACGACGAGAAGCCGGACCTGGTCATCGTGTTCGGCGCGGATCACGTCTACCGGATGGACCCGCGGCAGATGCTCCAGGAGCACTGCGAGCACGGCGCCGGGGTCACGGTCGCCGCCATCCCGGTGCCGCGCATGGACGCCACCGCATTCGGCGTGATCCAGGCGGGCGCGGACGGGCACACGCTCGAGGCGTTCCTGGAGAAACCGGCTGACCCGCCGTCGCTGCCCGGCCGGCCCGACGAGGCCTACGCGTCGATGGGCAACTACCTGTTCTCCACCGACGTGCTCATCGAGGCGCTGCGCAAGGACGCGGCCAACCCGAACAGCCGGCACGACATGGGCGGCGACATCATCCCGATGCTGGTGGACGAGGGCTGCGCGCACGTCTACGACTTCATGACCAACAAGGTGCCCGGGGCGAGCGAGCGTGACGCCGGCTACTGGCGCGATGTCGGCACGCTGGACTCCTACTTCGAGTCGCACATGGACCTGTGCGCCATCCATCCCGTCTTCAATCTCTATAACGCCCGGTGGCCGATCCTGACCAACGCGCCGAGCATGCCGCCCGCGAAGTTCGTGCACGACTCCGGCGACCGGGTCGGCCGGGCCATCGACAGCCTGGTCAGCAACGGCGTCATCGTGTCCGGCGGGCTCGTCCGCGAGTCCGTGCTCTCCCCCGGCGTGCGGGTCAACAGCTGGTCGACCGTGGAGCGGTCGGTGATCCTGCACAACACGATCATCGGCCGGCACGCGGTGATCAGGGACGCGATCCTGGACAAGAACGTCACCGTGCCCGAGGGGGTCACCATCGGCGTGGACAAGGACCATGACCGGGAGCGTGGGTTCGCGGTCTCCGAGGCCGGCATCACGGTGCTAGGCAAGAGCCAGAAAGTCACGGTATGACCATGGCCGGTGAAACCCCCGCACCGGCCCGCGCAGACCGGCTCAGGGTGGCCCTCCTGACCCGCGAGTACCCGCCCGACGTGTACGGCGGTGCAGGAGTGCACGTCACGTACCTGGCCCGGGAGCTGGCCCGGCTGGTTGACGTGACCGTCCACTGCGAGGGCGGGGACCGGCCCGGGGCCGTGGCCCACCGGCCCTGGGAACTGCTGGCCGGGGCGAACCAGGCGCTGGCCACCATCTCCACCGACCTGTCCATGACCGCCGCCGTGGGCGGCGCGGACCTCGCGCACTCGCACACCTGGTACGCCAACCTCGCCGGGCACCTGGCCTCGATGCTGTACGGGATCCCGCACGTGGTCACGGTGCACTCGCTGGAGCCGCTGCGGCCGTGGAAGGCGGAGCAGCTGGGTGGCGGGTACGCCCTGTCCAGCTGGTGCGAGCGGGTGGCGGTCGAGGGCGCCGGCGCGGTCATCGCGGTGTCCGAGGGGATGCGGGAGGACGTGCTGGCCGCCTATCCCGCGGTGGACCCGGGCCGGATCCGGGTCATCCGGAACGGGATCGACACCGATGAGTACGCCCCGGACGCCGGGACCGGGGTCCTGCAGCGGTACGGGGTGGACCCGTCGCGGCCCCTGGTGATCTTCGTCGGGCGGATCACCCGGCAGAAGGGGGTGCCGGTGCTGCTCCGCGCGGCGGCCAGCCTGCCGCCGCAGGTGCAGCTGGTGCTCTGCGCCGGCCAGCCGGACACCCCCGAGCTGGCCGCCGAGGTCACCGGGCTGGTGGCGAGCTTGCAGGCGGCCCGCACCGGGGTGATCTGGATCCCGGAGATGCTGGCCAAGCCTGAGGTCGTCCAGCTGCTCAGCCACGCCACGGTGTTCGCCTGCCCGTCGCTGTACGAGCCGCTCGGCATCGTGAACCTGGAGGCGATGGCCTGCGGCACGGCGGTGGTGGCGTCCCGGGTCGGCGGTATCCCCGAGGTGGTCGCCGACGGGCAGACCGGGCTGCTGGTCCCGCCGGACGACCCGGCCGCGCTGGCGGCGGCACTGAACGCGGTGATCGGCGATCCCGGGCGGGCGGCCACCATGGGCGCGGCGGGCCGCAAGCGGGCCGCGGCCGAGTTCGGCTGGGACGCCATCGCCGCGCAGACCGCGGCGCTGTACGCCGAGCTCACCAGGTAATTCGCCCCGCCTGTCCCAAACTGAGACCGCCGCGCGCCGCGAATGAACAAGTATCGGACAAGTCCTGGTGGTGAGACACGTAGCGGGAGCAGCCGTGGGCGACGCAGCACCGACTTCCAGCACGGGGAGCAGCTTCCGGCTGATGTACCGCAGCCGGAACATGATTCCGGCCGGCGAGCGTAAGGCCGAGCTCGGCACCTTGTTCAGCACCGCGCGGTCGAACAACAAGAAGCAGCAGATCACCGGGGCCCTGCTGGTCTACGGTGACTGGTTCGCCCAGGTCCTGGAGGGTGCGGAGGCCCCGGTCCGGGCCCTCTTCGCCACGATCGAGCAGGATCCGCGGCATGAGGACATCTCCGTGATCCAGTCCGGCCCGGCCGGCGAGCGGCTGTTCTCCCGGTGGGCGATGGCCCGGGTCTCCGAGGACGGCGAGCCGGACATCCGGCTCATCGCGCACACCGACGGGATCGCCCCGGCCATGAACCGGGACACCACCCCCGAGCAGGACGCCGTGCTGGACGTCATGCGCGCTGCCACGCGGGGTGACACACACGCGCGCTGACCGGCGTGGCGGGCCAGCTTCCGCCGGTCAGCGCGTGCCCGGCCCGGCCAGCGCCGCCCTCTGCTGCGGGGCGTCCCAGTCCAGGACCGGGCCGGCCGGCACGATCCGCAGCGGGTTCAGCTGCGGGTGGGTCCCGTAGTAATGCCGCTTGATGTGGTCGAAGTTCGTGGTGCCGCGGAACGCCGGGATCGAGTACAGGTCCCGCGCGTACGGCCACAGGTGCGGATAGTCGGCCAGGCGGCGCAGGTTGGCCTTGAAATGGGTGACGTACACCGCGTCGAACCGGGCCAGCGTCACCCACAGCCGCACGTCCGCCTCGGTAAGCGAGTCGCCGAACAGGTACCGCCGGCTGGCCAGGCGCTGGTCGAGGTCGTCCAGCGTGGCGAACAGGCTGGCTACCGCGCTGTCGTACGCCTCCTGTGAGGTCGCGAACCCGCACCGGTACACGCCGTTGTTGACGGTGGCGTAGACCCGCTCGTTGAGCGCGTCGATCTCCGGCCGCAGCGCGGCCGGGTAGAGGTTGAACGCGGGGCTGGCCCAGCGGCCGAACTGCGTCTCCAGGTCGATGGTGATGTCGGGGAAGTTGTTGGACACGATCCGGCCGGTGCCGGAGTCCCACAGCACCGGCACCGACACGTGCCCGTCGTACCCGGGCTCGGTCGCCTGGTAGGCGTCCCGGAGCAGGGTGAAGCCGTTCACCGGATCCGGCGAGTAGCCGGGGCCGTCCCGGAAGGCCCAGCCCCGCCCGTCCCGGACCGGGTTGACCACCGACATCGACACCACATCCTCCAGCCCCAGCAGCGCCCGGACGATCGCCGAGCGGTGCGCCCACGGGCAGGCGAGTGAGATGTACAGGTGGTAGCGGCCGGCCTCGGCGGGGTAGCCGGTGGTTCCGTCCGCGCTCACCCGGCCCTGGAAGGGGTACAGGGGGCGGACGAAGGCGCCGTCCGCGCGCGGCGGGGCCTTCACGCGGTAGTCACCATAGGTCTCGAAGTTGACCGCGCTGGCCACAGCGGCGGCAGTGGTCATGACATCTTCCCTGTCTCTGTCACATCTGACGCATCTTCACGTACCGCATGATGTCATCGCGGTTAACGACGATCGCGCCGAGCACGGCCGCGGTGATCACGGCAGCCAGTACCTTCATGGCAATCCCCCAGTTCCGCGCCATCGCGCGGCCGAATGGTGTTCAGGCGGCCAGGACGGACGGCCTCGAAAGTGGCATACCCGCCCGGGAGTGAACGAATGCGCGGTCCGGTTCGCGCAATGCCGCCCCGGGGGCCCCGGGTCAGACCGCCGCCGTGCCGATCAGCCCGTTGCGGGTGACCAGGGCGGCGAGTTCCTCCTCGGCCAGGCCTTCGGTGCCCCCCGGGCGGGCGGGCAGGACCAGGAAGCGGTTCTCGGCGCTCGCGTCCCACACCACGATCTGGGTGCCCGGCTCGAGCTCCAGCCCGAACTCGGCCAGCACCGCCCGCGGCTCACGGACCGCCCGTGAGCGGTAGGCCAGGCTCTTGTACCAGCTGGGCGAGGGGCCGAGGAGTGACACCGGATAGCAGGAGCACAGCGTGCAGACGATCATGTTGTGCGTGCCGGGGGTGTTGGCCACGACCTTGAGCCGGTACCCGCTGCCCCCGTGCGCGGTATCGAAGCCCAGCTCCGCCGCGGCCGCGTTGCCGTCCGCCAGGAGCCGGCCCGCGTAGCCGGGATCGGACCAGGCCCGGGCCACGATGCGGGCCCCGTTCAGCGGCGAGGCGTGGGCGTACAGCCGGGCGAGGACGGCGTCCAGTTCCCCGTCCGAGGCCAGCCCGGCGGCGAGCACCCGCTCCTCCAGCTCGCGCACCCGGACGGCCGCCGGCTGCTCGGCGTGACCCGCTCCCATCAGCCGGCCTCCTCCAGGTAGGACTCCCACAGATCCACGACGACCCAGTGCGTCCCGGTGCCCCACAGGCCGGCGGCGGGGAACCGCACCGAGTAGACGGTCTCCACCCGGGGCGGCGTGATACCCCGGGCCCGGTCATCGGGCAGTGGCCACTGCCCCGCCGCCTCGACCACCTCCCCGGTCTGCCCGCGCACGTAGCCCGGCACCCGGGTGTGGTGGTCTGGATCGCCCAGCCGGGCCCGGACCCGGGTCCCGGGGCGCAGGGTCACCCGGTCTCCCGGGCCGGGAGCAGGTCCTTCTCGACCAGGACCGTCTCGATCGCGCGCAGCCAGCGTTCGTAGTAGCTCAGCCCGAGGTACTCCTGGGGCGGGATCCGCTCGATAGCGTCCCGGAACTCATCCACGCTGTACAGACCGCGCGCCCGGAGCACGCCGTTCAGCGCGTAGACCCGGGCCTCCCAGTCATGCTCGAAGGGCAGGCCGTCCTCGCCCAGCGGGACCGGGCCGAACCCGGTCTGGCCGCCGATGTCGTGCGCACGGCTCACACCCTGCCCGCCAATCCGCCCTCGTGGTCGTCCCGCACGGCGCGGGCCGTGCGGTGAGCTGGCGGGTCCCGGGGAGTGACAAGGAGGGAACGTCTGCGCGGCCAAGGCCAACCTGCGCGGCCACCTCACACCCTCAGCAGTGGCTCTTCGGTGGGTCATCGGCCCGGGACCCGCTTGAACGGTACCTCGGCCGGCGGCGCGCTGGAAGAGTCCCGGGGCGCAACAGTTGGTGAGGGTCCGCAGCAGCGACTGCCGCTGTCCCCGGGCCCCGGCCCCGCGCCCGGGCCCCGCGCCGGGGGCTGCGCCCGAGCCGGGGCCGTGGCCTGCCGGTCATCCCGGGAAGGCTTCCGCGCACCTGCCCGTTGTAGGAGACCTCGGAGCACGGACATGTGGAGGGTACGGATGCAGGTTGAGCTGTGGGCGGACGTCATCTGCCCCTGGTGCGGTCTGGGCAACCACCGGCTGGAGGCGGCGCTGGAGCGCTTCCCTCATCGTGACGAGGTGCAGGTGACGCACCATTCCTTCCAGCTGGACCCGGCAGCGCCGGGCGGACCGGGCGAGCCCGTCCGGGACATGCTCCGGAAGAAGGGACTGGACGACGGGCAGATCGACGCGATGACCCGGCGGGTCGAGGGCCTGGCGGACAGCGAGGGCCTGCGCCCGTACCACGTCCGGGACAACCAGGTGGGCAGCACCGCGCTGGCCCACGAGCTGCTCGCGTACGCGGCCGATCAGGGTAAGCAGGCCGAGGCGTGGGACCGCCTGTTCACCGCCTATTTCGGCGAGGTGCGGCCCATCTTCTCGGTGGAGGACCTGGTCAGCCTGGCCAGCGAGATCGGCCTGGACCCGGAGGACGCGCGCGAGGCGCTGCTATCCCGCCGGTACGCGGACCGGGTGGCGGACGAGGGGCGCGAAGCGGCCGAGCTGGGCGCGACCGGCGTGCCGTTCTTCGTGATCGACCGCCGCTACGGCGTGGCCGGGGCGCAGCCGGTGGACACGCTGCTCGCGGCCCTGCAGCGAGCCTGGGACGAGCGGCTGGTGCCGGGCCGCTCCTGATCAGGCCATCCCGGTCCCGTTCGGCGGCCCCCTACCCCCCAAACGCTCGCCGAACGGGACCGGGATGGGTGTCCCCACGCCCGCGCCAGGCGTGGGGACGTTCCGTACCCCCTCACCTGGGGCCACCCGCACGCCGGGCGGGCCCAGGGCCCGATGCCCCAAGTGTCCGGGGTGGCCTGGCCGCGCGCAGCGGGCGGAAAACCCTCGGACAAGGTCGGACAGCCCGGTCATCACCCGCTGATTGAGGGATTCCGGGTCAGGTGTCAACTCACCGCGCCCCCCAGGAGTCATGCAGACAACGGGACGGCGAGTAGTCACCGAACCCGTGGCCGTCGATCCAGAGGGGGATGACGTGGCCACTGAGGGGGGACACCGGGCGCCTGGCCCACATGAGAAGGAGCCGGAAGCTCCGGCGCCACTGCCTCCGGCGACACCGCCTCCAGCACCGCCCCCAGCGCCACCGCCCCCAGCGCCACCGCCCCCAGCACCAGCCGGTGATCCCGGGCACCCGGACCCCGGGCGTATCGCCACCCCGCAGGACTTCGGCCGGGAACTGACACTGGCCCGGCAGCGGGCCGGGCTGACCGTGCGGGAGGTGGCCCGGGCGGTAGGCATCCCGGCCAGTACCGCGGGGGACTATTTCGCGGGCCGCCACCTGCCGCCGCCGAGTCTGCCCGGCCTGCTCCCGAGGATCCTCCGGGTCTGCGGCGAGGATCGTCCCGGCCGGCTGCGCGAGTGGACGAGCGCGCTCAACCGGATCCGCCGCGGGCCCGGTCGGCGGCCGGCCGCCACCCCAGCGCCTTATCGCGGCCTGGCCAGTTTCCAGCCCGAGGACGCGGCCTGGTTCTTCGGCCGGGAAGATCTCACCGCCCGCCTGGTCACGCTGGCCACCGCGGCGCCCGCTCCCGGGGTGCCGCTGACCGTGGTCGGGTCCTCCGGCTCGGGCAAGTCGTCGTTGCTGCGGGCCGGGCTGATCCCGTCGCTGCCGGACTGGCCCGGGCGCAGATTAGCCATCTTCACGCCGGGCGCCACGCCCCTTCGGGAGCTGGCGCGGCAGCTGGCCAGCCTGGCTCCCGCCGACCCGAACCTGGCTGACCCGGCCATCCCGGACCCGGCTGACCCGGACCCGGGTGGTCCCCGGGCGGCCGCGGACAGCAGCCGCATCGAGGCGGCCCTGCGCAGCGACCCGGGCGAGGCACTCCGGCTGCTCTCCGGCGGCCGTGATCCCGGCGAGGCGTCCGCTACCCCCGATGGCGGTGATCCTGGGCTGCTCATCGTCGTGGATCAATTTGAGGAAATATTCACCGCCTGCCGTGACGAGGCGGAGCAGGTTCGCTTCATCTCGGCCATCTGCGCGCTCACGGGCCCGGCCGTGGTGGTGCTCGCCCTCCGGGCTGACTTCTACGATCGCGCGCTGCGGCACCCGGAACTGGCCCGGGCGCTGCAGGAACACCAGGTCGTGGTGGTGCCGATGACCCGGAACGAGGTACGCCGCGCCATCGTCGAGCCCGCCCACCTGGCCCGGCTCGACGTGGAGGAGGGCCTGGTCGAACTGCTGCTGCGCGACCTGTCGCCGCACGCCCCCGACGGCCTCCCGCCGGGGGCCGCGCACGAGGCCGGGGCGCTCCCGCTGCTCTCCCACGCCCTGCTCACCACCTGGTCGCACAGCCACGAAGGCCGGCTGACCGTGGCTGACTACCAGGCCAGCGGGGGCATCCGGCACGCGATCGCGCGGACTGCCGACCAGGTCTACGGGGCCCTGAACGAGGCTGAGCGGAAGATTGCCCGGCGGCTCTTCCTGCGCCTGGTGTACGTAGCCGACGACGCGCCGGAGACGCGCAGCTCGGTGCGGCTGGCCGAGCTGCGCGACTGGCCCGGCGACGCCGCGTCACCCGGGGAGGTGCTCGACCGTTTCGTCGCGGAGCGGCTGATCACCGTGGACGCGGAGACCGCGCAGATCACCCACGAGGCCCTGCTGACCGCATGGCCGTTGCTGCGCACCTGGATCGACACCGACCGGGAGGGCCTGCGGGTCCGGCGGCGGCTCAGCGACGCCGCCCGGGCCTGGGACGAGGCCGGTCAGGATCCCGCGGCGCTGCTCCGCGGCGGCCAGCTGGCGCTGGCCCGGGACTGGGCCGCCGACCCGGTCAACCGGGACAGCCTGAGCACGCTGACCCGGGCGTTCGTGGATGCCGGGACCGTGCAGGAACAACTGCAGCAGGCCGCGGAGCGGAATCGCACGTTGCGGCTGCGCCGCCTCGTCGCCGCGCTCACCGTGCTGGTCGTCGTGACCGTCGCGCTGGCCGGCTACGCCTTCCAGCAGCGTGAGGCGGCGACCAGCGCCCGGGACAACGCGACGGCGGCCAGGAACACCGCACAGTCGCGCGAGGTGGCCGTCGAGGCCGACCAGGTACGCGGGCAGAGCTCCGGGCTGGCGGCCCAGCTGAGCCTGGCCGCCTACCGGATCGCGCCGACCGCCGACGCGCGGGCCAGCCTGCTGGAGTCGTCCGGCAGCCCGGCCGCGGCCCGGCTCTCCGACTCGGCGGGGGTGGTGGAGGCGGTCAGCCTCAGCCCTGGCCATCGCGTCCTGGCGGTAGCCGGCGCGGATGGCACCCTGCGGCTATGGGACGTGGCCCGGCCCGGGCATCCGGTTCCCCTCGGCGCGCCCCTGCTGCCCAAGAACCGCAACGACCCGCTGTACTCAGTGGCGTTCAGCCCGGCCGGTCATCTGCTCGCGGCCGCCGGGGCCGGGCGGGAGGTGCTGCTGTGGAACGTGCGGAACCTGGCTCACCCGGCCCGGCTCAGCGCGCCCCTGACCGGGCCGGAGGGCACCGTGTACTCGCTGGCCTTCAGCCCCCGGGGCGCGCTGCTGGCCGCGGGGGCCGCCGACAAGACCGTCCGGCTGTGGAACCTGGCCGACCCGGCCCGCCCCGCGGCGCTGGGCCAGCGGCTGACCGGCCCGGCCGGTTACGTGCAGTCGGTGGCGTTCAGCCCGGACGGCCGCACGCTCGCCGCAGGCAGCGCCGACAAGACCGTCCGGCTGTTCGACGTGTCCGACCCCGCCCATCCGGTGACGCTGGGCCAGCCGCTGGTCGGGCCCGCCAAGGGGGTGTACGCGGTGGCGTTCAGCCCGGACGGCCGGACGCTGGCCGCGGGCAGCCAGGACAACAAGGTGTGGCTGTGGACGGTGACCAGGCCCTCCCGGCCGGTTCCGGACGGCACCCTGGCTGGCGTCACAGACTGGGTGAACGCGGTCGCGTTCAGCCCGGACGGGCGCGCCCTGGCCGCGGGCAGCAGCGACGACCGGGTGCTGGTGTGGAACCTGGCGACCGGGGCGCTGACCGCGATCCTGCGCCAGCCGCAGCCGGTGACCTCGCTGGCCTGGGACGGCCCGGGTCACCTCGTAGCCGGGGACGCGGACGGCAAGGTCCGCGACTGGATCCTGCCCACCCCGGTGCTGCGGGCCGGCGGCCCGGTGAACAGCGTGGCCTACGGCCCGGGGGGGCGCCTGCTCGCGGTCGGCGGCTCCAGCCTGCAGGTCTGGAACCCGTCCCGCCGCTTCCAACTCGCGGCGGCCGCCCCGCCCGGGCCGGCGGGCACGATCGTCAACGCGGTGGCGTTCTCCCCGGCCGGCACCAGCCTGGCGGCCGGCTACGGCGACGGGGTGATGCAGCTCTGGCGGGTGGCCCCGGACGGGGCACTGGCCCCGCTCAGCCAGCCCGTCACGGCCCAGGATTCCGGCAAGGACCTGGTGGAGTTCACCGCGTTCAGCCCGGACGGCCGCCTGCTGGCCACCTGCGGTGACGACGGGACCGTGCGGCTGTGGTCGCTCGCTGACCCGGCCCGCCCCCGGCGGCTGGCCACCGTGCCCGACTCCCGCACCATCGCGTTCTCGGTGGCGTTCAGCCCGGCCGCGAAAACGCTGGCGGTGGCCAGCGCGGACGGGTTCGCCCGGCTGTGGAACATCAGCGATCCGCGCCGTCCCGCGCTGATCGGCCACCCGCTGGGCGGCCTGGCGAGCTACGCGATCTCGGTGGCGTTCAGCCCGGACGGCCGCACGCTCGCGGTGGGCAGCTCGGACGAGCGGGTGCGGCTGTGGAACGTCGCCGACGTGGCCCATCCAGCCCAGCTGGGCCGCGCGCTGACCGGGCCGGCCGGCTATGTGTACTCGGTGACGTTCAGCCCGGACGGCCGCACGCTCGCCGCCGGCGCGACCGACGGCACCGTGTGGCTGTGGCGGGTGACGGACCCGGCGCGGCCGGTGCTGCTCGCCTCGCTCACCGGCCCGGCCCAGGCGGTGTACTCGGTGGCCTTCGGCCCGGGCGGCGCCACCCTGGCCGGGGCCAGCGCGGACGGGACCGTCCGGCTGTGGGACACCCGGGCCCGGGCCGCGGCCGGCGGGGTGTGCGCCACCGCCGGGCAGCGGCTGACCAGGACCGAGTGGGCGAACTTCCTGCCCGGCCGGCCCTACGCACCGCCCTGTCGGTAACCCGGCCGCGCCGCCGCGGCGGGACAGCCCGGATAACCTTTGCCGTGCGCACCAACGACGAGGTCGCGGCGCTGCTCGCCGAGTACGCCGATCTGCTCACGATCACCGGCGGCGACGCGTTCCGGATCAGGTCCTACGAGAAGGCCGCCCGCTCGGTGGCGGGCTACCCGCAAGACCTGGCCCGGGTTGATCCCGCGGAGCTGGACCGGATCCCGAACGTCGGCCGGGCCATCGCGGCCAAGATCCACGACTACCTGGGCACGGGCCACATCCGCCAGCTGGAGACGCTGCGCGCCAAGGTCCCCGACGGGGTGCGCCGGCTGACCGAGGTGCCCGGGCTGGGGCCGAAGCGGGCCATGGTCCTGTACACCGAGCGCGGCATCGACTCGGTCGGCGAGCTCGAAGCGGCGATCGCGGCGGGGCGGCTGGAGGGCCTGCCCGGCTTCGGCCCCAAGTCCGAGGAGAACCTGCTCCGCGGGATCGAGCTCATCCGCAAATCCGCGGGCCGCATCCGGATTGACACCGCGATGGACCTGGCCGCCGAGCTCATCGCCAGGCTGTCCGCCGAGCCCGGCTGCACCCGGTGCGCGTACGCGGGGTCGCTGCGCCGGATGCGGGACACGATCGGCGACGTGGACATTCTCGCGGTGGCCGCGGACCCGGCCGCGCTGATGACCGCGTTCCGGGAGCTGCCGCTGGCCGCCGAGGTGATCGCGAGCGGGGACGCCAAGACCTCGATCCGGACCGCCGACGGGATCCAGGCCGACCTGCGGGTCGTCCCGGAGGGCAGCTGGGGGGCGGCGCTGCTGTACTTCACCGGGTCGCAGGCGCACAACGTGCGGCTCCGTGAGATGGCGATCCACCGCGGGCTCAAGCTGTCCGAGTACGGCCTGTTCGGCTCGGACCCTGGGGCACTGCTCGCCGCCGCCACCGAGGAGGAGGTGTACCAGGCGCTGGGGCTGCCGTGGATCCCGCCGCCGCTGCGCGAGGACAGTGGGGAGATCGAGGCCGCCCAGCGTGGCGAGCTTCCCGTCCTGGTCACCGAGGCGAACCTGCGCGGCGACCTGCACACCCACACCAACCTGACTGACGGCGTGGCGTCGCTGACCGACATGCTGGAGGCGGCAGCGGCCCGCGGCTACGCCTACTACGCGGTCACCGACCACGCCCCCAACCTGTTCATGCAGCGCATGACCGACGAGAAGATGCTGGCCCAGCGGGCCGAGGTGCGCGGCCTGGACGGCCAGTTCGGCGGGATGCGGCTGCTGCACGGCACCGAGCTCAACATCGGCCCGGACGGCGACGTGGACTGGCCGGCGGAGTTCCTCGACGGCTTCGACCTGTGTGTGGCGTCGGTGCACTCGCACTTCACCCAGCCGCGGGAGGATATGACGCGGCGGATGCTGCGGGCCATCGAGAACCCGCACGTCGCGATCCTGGGCCATCCCACCACCCGGAAGATCGGCCGGCGCCCGCCGGTGGACGCGGACCTCGACGCGGTCTACGAGGCGTGCGCGCGCACCGGCACCGCGATCGAGATCGACGCGTACCCGGACCGGCTCGACCTGTCCGCCGAGCACGTCCGGCTGGCCCGCCGGCATGGCGTGGCGTTCAGCATCGACAGCGACGCGCACGCCGTTGGCCACCTGGCCGCGATGCGCTACGGGATCGGCACCGCGCAGCGCGGCTGGCTCAGCCCCGGCGACGTGATCAACACGTGGCCGCTGGACCGGCTGACCGCGTTCCTGAACGCCAAGCGGACCCGGGGCCGCCGGACGTGATGCTCAGCCCGGCGGCCCCGGCGCCGGATCTGCGCGCAGGTAGCGCACGAACCAGCTGCGGGCCCGGGACGCCACCTGCTCCAGCGTCCCGGGCTCGGCGAACAGGTGGCCCGCGCCCGGGATGACCAGGAGCTGGCTCTCGCCGCGCAGCTGCGCCCGGGCCGCCTCGTTCAGCTCGAGCACCCGGTCGTCCAGCCCGCCGACGAGGAACAGGGTGGGCGCCCGGACCGCGCCCAGCGCCGCGCCGGCCAGGTCGGGACGGCCGCCCCGGGAGACAACGGCCGCGATCCCGCTGCCCGGCTCGGCGGCGGCCCGCAGCGCCGCGGCCGCCCCGGTGCTGGCCCCGAAGTAGCCCACCGGGGCCTGCTGCAGCTCCGGCTGCGCGTGCAGCCAGGTGGTGGCCGCGGACAGCCGGCTGGCCAGCAGGGCGATGTCGAACACGTTGGCCCGGTCCGCTTCCTCCTCTGGCGTGAGCAGGTCGAACAGCAGGCTACCCAGCCCGACCACGTGCAGCGTCCCGGCCACGAACATGTTCCGCGGGCTGCTCCGGCTGCTCCCGCTGCCGTGCGCGAAGACCACCACCCCGCGCGCCCCCGCCGGGACGGTCAGCCGCCCCGGCAGCGGGACCGGCCCGGCCATGACGATCACGTCCCGGTCCGCAGGGGCCGCCGGGCCGGCGGATCCATTGGGCTCGCGTTCTTTCCCGGACTGCCGCAGCAGCTCGACCACTTCGGCGTCCGCGGTCTGCGCGAAGTCCTGGTACCACTGGCCGATGGCCAGGAACGGCTCGGGGACCTCCGCAGCAACCACCTCGTCCGCCGAGCTGGCCAGCGCGTCGATCGAGGCCTGCGGCGCGACGGGGACGGCCAGTACCACCCGGGCCGCCCCGTGCGCCCGCGCCACCTGGCACGCCGCCCGCGCCGTGGATCCGGTCGCGATCCCGTCGTCCACCACGATCGCGGTCTTGCCGGTCAGCGGCAGCCGGGGATGGCCAGCGCGGTAGCGGTCCGCCCGCCGCCCGAGCTCGGCCCGCTCAGCCTCCTCGACCCCGGCGAACTCCCGGTCGCTAACGTGCTCCGCCTGGACTACGTCGTCGTTGACGACCCGGACGCCGTCCTCGCCGATGGCACCCATGGCCAGCTCGGGCTGGGCGGGCAGGCCGATCTTGCGGACCAGGATGACGTCCAGCGGCGCGGCCAGCGCCCGCGCGATCTCATAGGCGACCGGAATGCCGCCCCGGGGCAGGCCGAGCACCACGGTGCCCGATCCCCGCTCGATCATCGGCTGGCCGGTCAGCAGGCCGGCCAGGCGGCGCCCGGCGTCGGCCCGGTCGAGGAAGGGCATCGCGCTCACCCCGCTTATGTCCCGAGGAGGGACGTGAGCAGCCGCCGGGTCCGCACAGCGTCCTCCCCGCGGCCGAACTCGCCGGCCACAAAGTCGGTCACCCCGGCGTCAGCCAGGTCGGCGAGCTGAGCCTCGACGGCCGCCTCGTCCCCGACCAGCGCGACATCCGCCGGGCCGGCCGCGCCCTCCCGGTCCAGCATGGCCCGGTACGACGGGAGCTGGCCGTAGACGGCGAAGACCTTGGCGGCGGCGGCCCGGGCCGCGTCCGGGTCGCTGGTCACGCAGATGGGCAGGATGCACACCACCCGGGGGCTGGGCAGGCCCACCGACTCCGTGGCGGCCGTGATGGTCGGCACGATGTGCGAGCGCACTGTGGCCGGGCCGGTCATCCACAGCACCGTGCCGTCCGCGTACTCGGCGGCCAGCCGGAGCATCCGGGGCCCGAGCGCGGCGAGCAGCAGCGGGACCGGCGTGGGCCCGGGCGCGGCCAGCGTGATGTCGGCGCTGAGCTGGTTCCCCCGCACCTTGGCCGGCTCCCCGTGCAGCAGCGGCCGCAGGATGGACAGGTACTCGCGGGTGTGCTCGACCGGCAGGCTGAAGTCGTAGCCGAACATATCCCGGATGACAACCTCGTGAGAGGTCCCGACGCCCAGGGTCAGCCGCCCGTCGGTGGCGGCGGCCACGGTCAGTGCCTGCTGGGCCAGGGCGGCCGGATGCCGCGGGTACGTGGGGACGACCGCCGTGCCGAGCTCGATCCCGGGTACCTGGCTGCCCGCCACCGCGAGCGCGGTCAGCGCGTCGAGGCTGAAGATGTTGTTCATCCACACGGATGCGAAGCCGTCGTCCGCCGCGCGGCGTAGTGCATCGTGCACCTGGCCCAGTGGTGGCAGGCCCTGTGCGTCGGGTCCGGACGGGTCCGGCAGTGCCACGCCAATCCGCATGGGATCTCCTGTCTATCTCCGCGGTTACATCTCCACGGCGGCCATCGCGCTGTGACTTGCCTCAGTCCTGCCCCGCATAGGCCACCGCTACCTCCGCCGCCAGCCCCGCGTTGTCCGCGATCAGCTGCCGGTTCACCTCGATACTCCGCCCCCCGCTGAGCTCGTGCACCAGCTCCAGCACCGCGGGCGTCACCGCCTGGCCGCGTATCCCCTGCTGGCGGACCCGATCGACCGCCTCGGCCAGGATCGGCTCGATGTCCAGCGACGGGTCCGGCGGCCGGGTGAGCAGCACGCCAGCGTTTGCGTTGAGGAGCCAGTGCGCAGCGGTGAGGCGGGCGGCTTCCGCGGCTCCGGTCACCACCGCGGATACTGGCGGACCACCCTCGGCGCTGTAGAACATCGGGAGCGTGCGGGTGCGCCAGCCCAGTACCGGCACGGCGAGGGTCTCCAGCAGTTCCGCGGTGGCCGCCACGTCCAGGATGGACTTGACCCCCGACGACACCACCAGGGTCTGGGTGCGGGCGATCTGCGGCAGGTCGGCGGAGACGTCAGGCACCGCGGCGAAGCCCCGGTGCACCCCGCCGGTGCCGCCAGTGGCCATGAACCGGATCCCGGCTAGCCGGGCAGACCGCCAGCGTGCCGCCGACCGTGGTCGCTCCCAGCGCGCCCTGGACCAGGCAGGCGGCCAGGTCGCGGGCCCCGACCTTGCGGGCCGCGTCCCCGGCGCTGGCGAACCGCTTCAGGTCGGACTCGGTGAGCCCGACCCGGAGCGTGCCGTCCACGATGCCGATCGTGGCGGGCACGGCGCCGGCGTCCCGGACCCTGGCCTCGGAGGCCAGCGCCACCTGGACGCCTTCGCCTCCGGGGAAGCCGTGCGAGACCAGCGTGGTCTCGAGCGCGACCACGGGCCGCCCGCGGTCCAGGGCGTCCTGTACTTCATCCGTAAGCAACGGGTCGGTCCTCATGGCATCGCTCCCATCTTGGCCACCGCCCGGGCGGCCGCGGCGAGGCCCACCCTGACCCCGCCGACCAGGTATCCTGCGGCGAACGCGTCGCCCGCCCCGGTCGAGTCCACCGCGTCCACCTGGTGCGCCGGGTACTCGGTGCCCCCGGTCCGCACGCCCCGGGCGCCCAGCTTCACGACCAGATCGGTTCCGGCCAGGCCCATTGCATCGAGCTCCCCGACCAAGTCCGCCTCGGCCTCGGTGCCGAACACCACCTCGGGCCGGAGCAGGCCGAGCAGCGCGCGGAACCGGGCCACGCCGTAGTCATTCAGCACGGCCGTCAACGATAGGTCAACGCTGAGCCGGGACACGCGGGCGGCGGCGGCCAGGGCGGCCCCGCTGACCGGCGCCCGGGTCAGGCTGTAGGCCGGGAGGTGCAGCAGGTCGCAGCCCGCCAGCCAGCCGTCGTCCAGGGCCTCGGCGCTCAGCTGCGGGCCCACCCCCCGGTCGGTCAGCATCGACCGGCTGGCGCCGTCGTAGGACAGGGACACCACCACGCCGGTCGGTCCGTCAACCACCGGCCCGTGCAGGGACACGCCCCGGTCGCGCAGGTCGCTCGCGACGAGCTGGGCGGCCGGATCGGTGCCGCGCGCCGCGATGAGCCGGGACTGCCCGCCGAGGGCCGCGATCCACGCCGCCACGTTGGCGGCCTGGCCGCCCGCTCCGACCCAGGTGTGCGCCGGGGTGTCGGTCTCCTCCGCCACCGGCCCGTCCGGGCAGACCACGACGTCGAGGTGCGCGTCGCCCAGCACGCAGAAGAGTGTCACTCGGCGCTGGTGTCCCATCCTGTCGGTGAACGATGAGCAATTGATCATCTCACCGGAGCAGACGGCGGCTACGTGGCGGTGTCCAATCACGCGTGGGTGAGCATGCGACCGAGTTCCTGGCCACCGGGACCGCGATCCGGCGGCTGAGCGACGAGCACCGGCTGCCCGCCACCACCCCCAAGCCCACGTTCACCCTGGGCCTGGATTCCTGAACTAACCGGTCGGCTGATCACCCCGGCGTGGCCCATGCTGGGGTGATGCGATCGGTCTGCGTGTTCTGCGGCTCGAACCCGGGGCGGCGCCCGGAGTACCTGGCGGGCGCCGCGGACCTGGGCCGGACCCTGGCGGGCCGCGGGATCCGGGTCGTCTACGGCGGCGCGCACGTCGGCCTCATGGGCGCGCTGGCGGACGCGGTCCTGGCCGCGGGCGGCGAGATCACCGGCGTGATCCCCGGCCTGCTCGTCAACGCCGAGGTCGCTCACCCGGGACTCAGCGAGTTGCGGGTCACCGGCAGCATGCACGAGCGCAAGGCGGTGATGGCCGGGCTGGCCGACGGCTTCATCGCTCTGCCCGGCGGGATCGGCACCCTGGAGGAGTTCGCGGAGATCGTGACCTGGGCCCAGCTGGGATTGCACGCCAAGCCGACCGGGCTGCTGAACGTGCTGGGCTACTACGACGGGTTGCTGGGGTTCCTGGACCACGCCACGCAGGAGCGCTTCATCCGCCTCGATCACCGGGACATGATCCTGGCCCGGCCGACGGCGGCGGAGTTGCTGGCCGCCATGGCCGGCTGGACGGTGCCGCCACGGACCCCGGCCAAGTGGATCGACGCCGACGGCTCGGACATCGTTCCCGGCCGCCAAGGCCCCGGGGGCTCCGCGGGGCGCTGAAGCCCGGGGTCGAGGTGCTAAACGAGCTCAGGTGTCAGGGACCAGCTCCGCGACACCAGCATGCAGCTTGGCCATCGCCTGGTCGAATGTGGCGAGCCGGGAACCGCGACCTCGCGCGAGCTGGGCCAGGTAGGCGTCGGTTACCTGACGATGGCCCACGATTCCCTGGACGGGAACATCGGTGTACGGGAAGTCGTCAGGCCAGAATTCGTGCCGTGGATGGGCGACGGTCTGGCTGAGCACATCTCGTGCCGCGGCAGCTGACGTACCTTCGCGGATAAGCAGACGTATCAGGCTGCCCTGGGTGACCGGACAGGTCGCGAAGTTCTCGCTCAGGCCGGCGAACCAGTTCTCGGCCGCCCCGTGGTGAACGTGGTCGTCAACCAGCAAGGCGATGAGCACATTGGCGTCAAGGAGGATGGTCACTAATCGTCGTCCTCGAGCTCTCGTGCATCCTCGCTGGTGACTGTCCTCCCGACGTGTACGACCGGTAGGCCGGTCCGGGCGCTTATCCCTGCCTCGCCCGGGCTGCCCGAGCCGAGCCCCCGGCGGATGAGCCCCGCGATGGCCTGGCTCAGCGACTGATGGGTATCTCTGGCGATCGCCACCGCCTGGGCGTGCAGGTCGTCAGGAATGTCGAGGGTGGTGCGCATACCAGCATCATAGCATCGCTGCATCATGATGCCGTGATGCACTCGAGACGCGCACTCCACGGAGCCGACCGTGCACCCGGCAGCATCTTGACGAGCACGCTCCTCCAGTGGTGCCGGGTGACAAAAACCGCGCGCCTAGAATCGGTGCTAGCAGACGGGAGTCGCCATGAGCGCTGAGACTCAGACCGCCGTAGGCGAGACCGGCGAAAGCGGATGCTGGTGCTGCGGCCGGATCACCTCTGAAGACGCCTTGGTCCACCTGGGCAACCATCCCGAAGTCGGTATCTGCATCAACTGCGTCCACTTCCTGGGCCGCCGGGCCAGGGACTACCAGGCCACGGTGATGCGCCAGCGGCTACGCGGCGCCGCCGAGTCAATCCGCCGGGAGGTCATGGCGCGAGGCTGGCACCGGCTCCCGGTGGCAGGCCCTGCGCTCAGGTGGATCAACCAGCACCTGCCCTGGTAGCCAGCGCCCGAGTGGTGCGGCGGGGTGGACCCTCCGTCGGCTCTCCCCCTCCGGCTCTCCCCCGTCCGGCTCTCCCCCGTCAGGCCAGATAGGTGGTGGGGCCGGTGGTGTAGGTGCGTCCGGCGGGGGTGGTCCAGGTGAGGTAGCCGGGGGCCGACTGGGTGAGCCCCCAGCCCGGGGCCTGCTTGCAGTGGTGGTCGCGACGGCAAGCGGGCCCGATATTGCACAGGCAGGTGAGACCGCCCTGGTCATAGGGGACCGTATGGTCTAGGTCACACTGACCCGCAGGTCGGCGGCAGCCGGGACGGGTGCAGTTCTGGTGGCGGACACGGGCTAGGTGGCGCAGCAGCCGGGACGGCCGGTAGCCGGGGGTCGCCTGGGCATGATCGCAGGGCCCGGTGAGTGAGTGGACGGTCATCCGGGACAGCCAGGCACCGAGGGGATCCGTCCCAGACTGGTCTTTGCCCTGGGGGCGGCTGTCCCAGGTGAGGTGGTCTCCCCGGGGCGGACCGCTGCCCCCGGGCGGGTCGCTCCCCCCAGGCGGTCCCTTGCCTCCCGGCGGCCTGTTCCCTCCAGGCGGGCCACTCCCCTCAGGCGGGCCACTCCCTCCGGGCGGCCCCTTTCCGCGGGGCGGTGCGCTGTCCCAGCGGGCCGTGCTGCTGGGTGGCTGGCCCGGGCTGCTAGCGGCACAGCCGTGGGCAACCGCGTGACCCTCCTGATTGGTGAGGGTCAGGCACCACTTGGTTCCCGAGTGACGCGCGAGCATCGCGGCCAGGGTGCGGGAGTCCTGGGCGTCCACCGGGCCGAAGCCCGGGACCTGCCCCGGAATCTGCGACCAGCCCAGCCATGTGGTCAGCGGAAGGATCAGGTTCACCGACCCCGCCAGCGCCGGCGGTCCGCCACCGGCCCGTTCCCCGCCACCGGCCCGTACCCCCTCACCGGCCCCTGGCCCGCCACCGGCCTGACACCCGCCCGGCGCGTCCGCAGCCTCCTGGGCAGCTCCACCGCCACCGGGACCGGATGGGATGACCGGCTGGCCGTTGAGCAGGATCATGAACGCCTTCGCGCGCAACTGGCCGATGCTGCCGTCATTACCGTGCTCTTTCAGCCATTGCGCTGCGGCGGTCAGGTGCTTGTCGGCGGCGAGGGCGAATCCGGGTGGCAGGTCACGCCCGGCCAGGGTGCAGGTCCCGGTGGGCTCCCGCCACAACTCCACCCGGGCCTGCTTCTGTGCAGCCTCCTTGCGCCGCCGGGCCGCTTCCGGGTCAAGCCACATCACGACCTGCTGCACCGAGGCGCGGAGCTGCCCGGTGGTCTGCCCAGAAGCCGCCCGGATTACCAGCGCGGACACTATCCCGGCCGCCTTGTCATCCAAGGCACAGGTACCGGACGCGATCACCGCCGCCCGGGGCTGGTCGATCCGCCCGGCGGCCAGCGCCTTCAGGGTGCCGGGCAGCCGGGTCATCCCCAGCGCCAGATCCTGCACCACAGCCGCGGAGCGGGTGGTCAGCGTCAGCGCGGCCGCGATCTCGGCATCGACGTGCTCCCCCGCCGACGGTTCGCCGAGGCGCACGGGGGCGGCACGGCGCCGGGCGGCCAGGTCGCCGACCGCGCTCAGTTCCAGCGCCGCGGCCCGCGAAGCCAGCCGGCGGGCCGCCCGCAGCACCCCGATCAGCTCATCGTCGGTCAGGCGGTCCAGGCCACGCTGCCAGGCGTCCTCGGTGAGCGCGGCCAGTTGCGGCCCGGGCGGCATGGCATCGGCCGCCCCGCCCGAGGCAAATCCGCCGGCTAACGCCGCGCCTCCCGCCGAGGCGGCACTCCCCGCCGAGGTAGCGGAGGCGGATCCGGCTGACGGGGAGCCAGCGCCGTCCGCGGGCTCGTGTTCAGGCGTGGAGCCGGGGCCGGAAGAAGGGATCTCACCCACTGAGCCACCTCCTGCCTGTGCGTCCTAATCGATATCGACACTACTGCCGGCCACCGACAAACCTGGCTCCGCCACTCGAATCAAGAATTGATTCTCTCTATCTTGCGGCGAACTTGTCACCATCCCACGGGGAAGGGATCTTGTTAAGCACAGCCCCCCGGCCAAAGAACGGCGTTGAGGCAGGCCGGCTCAGATTGACCGGGTGGACGGGGCATAACCCGGGGGCGAAGTTGGCTACTACAGACGAGGAAAGTAGGACGCACTCCGCCCGGGAATTTGGTCCGGGCTGACTCGGTTTACATACCCCGGAGGGTATACCGGGAATCGGATACCCGTTGAGACGAGGAGACACCCATGGCTACGGTCGAACTGACGGGCCAGAACTTTGAGTCTGTCGTGGGCGGCGCGGACATGGTTCTGGTGGACTTCTGGGCTTCCTGGTGCGGCCCGTGCCGCATGTTCGCGCCCGTCTTCGACAAGGCGTCGGAGAAGCACTCGGACGCGGTGTTCGGCAAGGTGGACACGGACGCTGAGACCGAACTGGCCCAGCAGTTCAATATTTCGTCCATCCCCACGCTGATGGTGATCAGGGACAACATCGTCCTCTACGCGCAGCCGGGCGCGCTGCCCGAGCAGGCCCTGGAGGAGCTGATCACGAAGGCCCGCGAGCTCGACATGGACGAGGTGCGGGCGAGCGTGGCCAAGGACGACCACGGGCACGGGCACGACCACGAGCACGGGCACGACCACGAGCACGAGGACGCGCACGAGGCCGCCGAGAACCAGAGCTAACCCACCCCACCGCGAGCCCGTCGCCCCCTGTGGCGGCGGGCTTGTTGCGTCCCGTGGAGCGGCCAGCCTGACGAGCCCCGGACCGAGAACGGCGGCCACCCGTCCAGGATAGCCGCCTGCCTGCAGGAGGCCTGGGTCGTCATCAGCAGCGAGGACGCGAACGCGGCCAGGCTCGACATCGCCTCTCCGCGTCGCGACACCGGCGCCCGGCATGGCACCGGCGGCCACTGATCACCAGAATTCCTCGCACTAACATTATCCGCGGCCGGTCCGGGCCCCGGGCGTCATGAACCCCGGGCCCGTCCCGCCACGTCTCAGGCCTCGAGCGGCACGGCGGGCCAGTCGAGCATCCGGGCGCCGATGACCGCCACCTGCAGCGCCAGCCCTTGCGCCGGGTCGGCCGGGTCCCGGCCGGTAAGCGCCTTGACCCGGGCCAGCCGGTAGGTCACCGCGCGGACCGACAGGTGCAGGCGGCGGGCGGCCTCGGCCGCGACGCGGCCGGACGCGTAGTACTCCTGCAGCGTGGCCAGCAATGGCCCGGCCCCGCCCCGGGCCTGCGCCAGCGGGGTGAGCAACGCGCCGACCAAGTCGGTGATCGCGGTCCGGTCGCGCAGGATGACCTGGTAGATGAGCAGATCCGAGGCATCCACCACCGGGTCGGGCATGCCTAGGCGCGCAGCCACCTCAAGCGCGTCACCCGCCTCGTCGTAGGACCGCCGCACGCCGCCCGGTCCCGGGTAGGCGCGGCCGAACGCGACCCGCCACGGCCGTGGCTCGTCCGGCAGCAGGTCCGGGTGGCCCCGGGCCAGGACGCGGGCCAGCGCCACGGCGACCCGGCTGGCCTCGCCGCCGTCGGTCACGCCGGTTACCGCGACGAGCCGGCCGCCGCGGGTGATCGTCAGGGACGGCGAGGGGGCGGCCGCCTCGGCGACCAGCCGGTCGATTTCCTTGCCCAGCGGCCGGGTGGCGTGAACCCCGGTCGCGTACTCGGCCAGCACGACCACGTGCGGGCCGGCCAGCCGCAGCCCGAGCCGCTCGCCGCGCACCAGCAGATCGGAGGCGTCGCGGCCGGAGAGCAGGTCGTCCACGAACTCCAGGCGCTCGGCCTCCTCGCGGCGGGCGATCGACCGGTGGGCCCGCTCGAAGCCCTCGGCCGCCGCGGCCACCGCGTCGTCGGCGGCCCGCAGCACGCCGAGCCCGGCGGCCCGCAGATCGGCCAGGCCGGAGAGCTCACGCCACAACCGCCAGGTCGCCGACAGGTACAGGTCGACCAGGCCGCGCAGGGCCACGCCGGTCTCCGCGGCCTCCTCCCCCGCCCGGCCGTACCGGGCGAGTTCCATGGCGACCAGGCGACGGCCGCTCCGGGCCGCGTCCGCGGCCGCGGGCAGGTAATCGGCGAGCAAGTCCGGCGATACCCCGCCCGCCTCCCGGCTCGCCGCGCGGGCGATCGCGACCAGGTTGACCGCTCCGCTGGCCCCCGCCGACCCAATGGCCGCTGCGCCGCTGCTGGTCCCGGCGGCCACACTGGCCCCGGCCGTCCCACCGGCGCCGCCCGCGGCACCGTCGCGCTCGTCAGGCTGGCGCTGGCTCATCCGGTCAGCTCCTCAAGCCCGGAACGTTGCCGGAAGCAGGCAGCTTCATAGCCGCTATCTTAGCCGGTGACGTCCGATGACGGGGTTTCTCCGGCAATGCATAGTAGTCGCAGGGCATCTGGCGACCCTGACGCCAGCGCCACGAGGAGACCGCAGTGACCATGATTCACCCGCCCTCAGCCGGGCCTGCTGGCCCGGCCGCCCGGCCGCCGCGGGATCCCGGGCCGCCCGGAGGTCCCGTCTATTCCCGGGATCCCGGCCGCGGGGCAGGCTTCCGCATCGCCGGAATACCGATCACGCTCACCCCTGGGGCCTACCTGCTCGGCGTGCTGGCCGCCGCATTCGGAGCGCTCAGCCTGCCCGCTCTTGACCCGGGCCGGTCGGTGGGCGGCTACCTCGCCGCCGCCACGGGTCTGGTTCTCGTCCTGCTGGCCAGCATGGTCGCGCACGAGTTGGCACACTCGATCATGGCCCGCCGCTATGGCCTCCGCGTACCGGTCACGATCGGCCTGTTCGGAGGCGTGCGGCACGGCCGGGCTCAGCGCCCGGGGTCGTTCGGGGAGCCGGAACTGCCGGGCCCTGGGGCCCAGGGGTGGGTCGCCGCGGCCGGGCCGCTGACCAGCCTGCTGCTCGGCGTGGTCAGCGCGGCCGCGGCCGTCGCCCTGTCCGCGCTCGGCGCCGGCCTGCTGGTCGTCGCCGTGGCCGTGGCCGGAGCCTGGATCAACGGGCTGCTGGCCGTGGCCAACCTGGTCCCGGGAGCGGGGCTGGATGGGGGGCGGATTGTCCGAGCGCTCGCGTGGGCGCGCTCGGGTGATCCCATCCGCGCCGGTCTCATCGCGGCCCGTTTCGGCCAGGTCAGCGGGGCGATCCTGACCGCTGCCGGAGTGACCGCGCTGGCGCTGGGTCACCTGACCGGCCTGTGGTTCGGGCTGATGGGCCTGCTGATGGTCGCGGCGTCGCGCGCTGAGGCCAGCCAGGTGCGGACCTCGGCCGCGCTGGCCGGGGTGCGGGTCCGCGACATCCTCCCGCTGGACGGCGGGCTGGCTCCCACCGCCCGTGGCTGGCAGACGGTCCAGGACTTCCTGGATCAGCAGAGCCTGGCCGGGGACGGCCGGGACCAGCTGGCCCACCTCGGCACGACCGCCTACCCGGTGCGGGACTTCGATGGCCAGCTGTGCGGCCTGGTCACGCTGTCCCAGCTGATGGCCGTGCCGGCGGATCACCGGGCCGGCACCCGGCTGGCGCAGGTCGCCACCCCGGTCGGCTCCCTGATCTTCACCACGCTGGACGAGCCGCTGGCCGACCTGCACGCGAGGCTGAGCGTGCGCCCGGCCAGCCCGTCCGCACTGCACACCACCGGCCACGCGCTGGTGCTGGGCCCGAGCGGTGAACTGGCCGGACTGCTCACGCCGGCCGACTTCGTCCGGGCGACCCAGTTCGGCACCCTGCGGGCGTCCACCACCGGAGGCGGGCCAGGACCACGCTGACGACAACAGGAGTCTCCCCGTGATGCACGACGCCTTCCATGTGCCGCTGTGGCTATGGGGTGTCGCGCTCGCGGTGGTCCTCGCGGTCGTCGCGGCGGACGTGATTCTCGCCTCGCGCAGCCGTGGCCACGAGCCAGGGCTGCGCGAGGCGGCGTTCTGCACCGCGGGCGTCGTCGCCCTGGGAGCGCTGTTCGGCGCGGCCCTGGCCGCGGTGGCCGGGCCGAAGGCCTCGGGCCAGTTCTACGCGGGCTGGCTGACCGAGTACAGCCTCTCGCTGGACAACCTGTTCGTGTTCGTCCTGCTGATCGGCGGATCCGGGGTGGCGGGCCGGCTGCGCAGCCGGGTCCTGCTGGCCGGGATCGGCCTCGCCCTGCTGCTGCGGGCCGTGTTCATCGCGGCGGGCGCGGCCGCGCTGAACCGCTTCGACTGGGTGCTGTACATATTCGGCGCGGTGCTGCTGGTCACCGCCGTGCGGATGGCGGCAGGCCGGGGCGGCCCGCCGGATCCCGCCGGGCCCGGTCCCCGGATGCCGGGGCCGAAGATCCTGCGCCGCGGGCTGGCCGGCCGCCTCATGCGGCACCCGCACGGGCCGCTGCTGGCCCTGATCGCCGCGATCGCCGGCGCGGACGTGGTGTTCGCGATGGACTCCATCCCGGCGGTGTTCGGCCTGACCCGCGATCCCTACCTGGTGCTGGCCGCGAACGTGTTCGCGCTGCTCGGCCTGCGTCACCTGTACTTCCTGATCGGAGGGCTGCTGGACCGGCTGGTGCACCTGACCGCCGGGCTGTCCGCGATCCTCGCGTTCATCGGGGTCAAGCTGATTGCCGAGGCGCTCGCCGACTCCGGAGTCCACCACATCGGCCCGGTGCCGGTGCCGCACATCAACACCTGGATGTCCCTGTGCGTCATCGGCGGCGTGCTGGCCACGGTCACAGTGACCAGCCTGCTGGCCACCCGCCACCGCCCGGGCCAGCGGGAGCTCAGCGGCTCCCGGCCAGCTCACCCAGCTGAGCGGCCACCTCGTCCGGGGCGACCTTCCGAGTCTCACCGGTAGCCCGCTCGGTCAGCTCGACCGTGCCCTCGGCCAGCCCGCGCTTGCCCACCGTGACCCGGTACGGGATACCGGTCAGCTCCGCGTCGCGGAACTTCACCCCGGCCCGCTCGGCCCGGTCGTCGATGATGACCTCGAATCCGGCTGCAGCCAGCCGGTCGTAGAGTTCCGCGCCCGCCTTAGCCACCTCGGCGTCCTCGGACTGGGCCACGGTCACCACGACCGCGAACGGGGCCACGGCCAGTGGCCAGACGATGCCGCGCTCGTCGTGGTGGCATTCGACGATGGCGGCCATCGCGCGCTCCACCCCGATCCCGTAGCTCCCCATGATGAGCGGGACGGCCTTGCCGTCCGGGCCGAGCACGGTCGCGCCGAAGACCTTGGAGTAACGGTCCCCGAGCTTGAAAATGTGCCCGACCTCGATGGCCTCGATGAGCTCCAGCGGTTCCCCGCACTGGGGGCAGGCCTCGCCCGCAGCGATCTCGCGCAGGTCGGCCCACTGGCCCACGGCGATGTCCCGGGCCACGTCCACGCCGCGCAGGTGCATGTCGTCAACGTTGGCCCCGGTGACCATGTCGCGCCGGCCGTCCAGCGCGCGGTCCGCGAGGATCGGCAGCCCGCCGACCCCGACCGCGCCCAGGCTCCCGGGCAGCGCGCCGAGCGCCTCCCTGATCTCGTCCGGCTGGGCCGGGCGGACCGTGGTTGCGCCGGTCGCGTCGATTAGCTTCTGCTCGTTCAGCGCGTGGTCGCCGCGCATCAGCACCAGGGTGAGCTTGTCGTCCAGCACGTAGACGAGCGTCTTGATCTGCCGCGTCGCGGCCGCGTCGTACCCGGCGGCCAGGTCCTCGATGGTCCGCACGCCGGGCGTGTCGAACCGCTCCGGGGCGTCGGGCCCGGGGCCGTCGGCCAGGTCGGCCAGCCGTGACGTGGCCTTCTCGATGTTGGCCGCGTACTTGCAGGCCGCGCAGTACACGACGAGGTCCTCACCGGAGGACGAGGGGCACATGAACTCGGTGGAGTCGCTGCCGCCCATGGTTCCGCTGGAGGCTTCGACGGGGATGGCCGGGATCCCGAGCCGCTCGAAGATGCGCTCGTACGCGCCGTAGTGCCGGTCGAAGGCGGCATCGAGCCCGACTCGGTCCAGGTCGAAAGTGTAGGAGTCCTTCATGGTGAACTCGCGGGTGCGGATCAGCCCGGCCCGGGGCCGCGGCTCGTCCCGGAACTTGGTCTGGAACTGGTACCAGGCCTGCGGCAGCTGCTTGTGTGAGTTCAGCTCGGTGGCCAGGACCGCGAAGATCTCCTCGTGCGTCATGGCCAGCGCGAGCCGGGCGCCCTTCCGGTCGGTGAGCCGGAACATCTCCTCGCCCATGATTTCCCAGCGCCCGCTGCGCTCCCAGATCTCGGCCGGGTGCATGTCGGGCAGCAGGACCTCCTGCGCGCCGATCCCGTTCATCTCCTGGCGGATGATGTCGATGACCTTGGACCGGACCCGGACGGCCAGCGGCAGCAGCGAGTAGTGCCCGGCTATCAGCTGGCGGATGTAGCCACCGCGCAGCAGCAGCCGGTGGCTCGGCGCGCCCGCGTCCGCCGGGTCCTCGCGCAGGGTGGGAACGAACATCTGTGACCAGTGCATGCGCGGGGACTCTCCGTATGGAACGACAATGTTCTAATTCAAGTCGCGTTATTCAAAACGCCTGTTACGGCGGCTGTCGTCTTGACCTGCACCGACCGCTCGCGCAGATCCTGCGGGCCTGCGCCCACCCGTCGGTTGAATAACGCTTAGTGGAGTAGAAGCTTAGTGGGAGTCCGCTCGCGGCGCGGCGCGCACCCGCAGCCCCGGCTCCAGCGGCGGGGCACCGACCGCGCAGTTGGTCAGGCACTCCGGCTCGGCCACCTGCTCTCCGGGCGGGGCCCGGAGCACGTTGTTGTCGACCAGGATCGCCGATCCCACCGCAGCCAGCACCATCAGGCCGGAGCAGATGAGCATGGCCTCGTGGAATCCGTGGTTCAGCAACCGCGCCGAGTGCAGCGCGCCGCCGCTGAGCCCGACGGCGGCCGGCAGGCCCGCCACGGCCAGCAGCCCCGCCGCCCGGGCCGTGGCGTTGTTCACCCCGCTGGCCACGCCCGCGTGCCGCTCATCCGCACTGGCCAGGACCGTCGCGGTGAGCGGGGCCACGGTCATGGACAGGCCCACCCCGAACAGCAGGACGGCGGGCAGCACGTCGGCCACATACGACGGGTCCGGCCCGATCCGGACGAGCAACGCCAGCCCGGCCGCCGCGGTCAGCAGCCCGCCGGTCATCAGCCAGCGCGGCCCGAACCGCTGCGCCAGCGCGCCGGCCCGCGACGACAGCAGCAGCAGCGCCGCGGTCGAGGGCAGCAGCGCAATCCCGGCCTGCAGGGGCGTGAAGCCCGCCACCACCTGGAGGCTGAGGACGAGCAGGAAGAACACCGCGCCCATCGCCCCGTACACGACGAACGTGATCAGGTTGATGGCGGTGAACTGCCGGGACGAGAAGATCCCCAGGGGCAGCATCGGCGGGACGTGCTCGGGATGGCGGCCGCGCCGCCGTTCGAGCACGACGAACGCGACCCCGGCGATGACTCCGGCCAGGGCCGGCACTACGGAGGCGAGCCGGGAGGACGAGGTTGCCTCGATCAGCCCGTCGGTGATGCCGGCCAGCGCCAGCGCGGCGAGCACCGCGCCGGCGATGTCGAAACGCCCCTGCGCGGTCGGGTCCCGGGTTTCCGGGACATGCCGGATGGTCACGAGGAGGACAGCCGCGGCGAGCGGCAGGTTGAGCAGGAAGATCCAGCGCCACCCGATCGAGCCGACGATCCAGCCCCCCAGGAAGGGGCCGATCGCGCCGGCCACGCCCCCCAGCCCGGACCAGGCCCCGATGGCCCGCGGCCGGTCATCGGACGCGAACGCCGCCTGGATGATGGCCAGCGAGCCAGGCGTGAGCAGCGCCCCGCCGATGCCCTGCAACCCCCGGGCCGCGATCAGCACCCCGATGTTGGGGGCCAGGCCGCACAGCGCGGACGAGAGGGCGAACCAGGTCACGCCGATGAGGAACACACGCCGGCGGCCGAACCGGTCGCCGAGCGCCCCGCCCAGCAGGATGAGCCCGGCCAGGGTGAGCGTGTAGGAGGTCACCACCCACTGCAGGCCGGCCAGGGAGGTGTGCAGTTCCAGGCCGATAGTCGGCAGGGCCACGTTGACGACGGTCCCGTCGAGCATCGCCATGCTCGACCCGAGGACGGTGGCAGCGATGATCCACCGTCCGCGGGGCTGCCCGACCCTGATCTGTCCGGGCGCTTTGGTGGTCGCTGAGGCCATTGCCTGATGTTCTCACTCAGAAGGATCGGGTGTCACCTGCGCGCGGCGCTCAGAAAGGCACAGTTCAGCAGGCTCGGGCTCGGGCGCGGGGTCAGCCTGAGCTCCCGCACAGGTCCAGCAGCTTGCGGACGGTGGCGGCGTTACGGGCCGTGCCCGCCCCCCGCGCCGACATCGGCCGGCCCGCCCGGGTCAGCAGCGTGGCCAGCTCGCTGCGCCCGAAGCCGTCCGGGGTGTGCAGAAAGAGAGCCCGTCCTACGTACTGGGCCGTGTCCCGGCTGCCCTTCTGCGCCGCCTGGTCCTGAGCCTCGGCCACGCTGGCGATCATCTCGGGCGCCGGCGCGGCGGGCAGGAACACCACGTGCACGGCCCTGAGGTTCGGCTCATCCTGATACGGGTTATCCCGCGCGATCTGGGCCAGGTCCGCGCTGGACAGCACCAGGACCCCCGACCGCACGCCCGTTCGCTCCTCAACGGCTTTCTCGATAGCCGTGCCCAGCGCCACGGTGTCGGTTTCCCCGGTGCTGAAGACCACATTGCCGCTCTGGATGTAGGTAGCCACGTCGGTGTGCCCGAGCGAGGTCATGATGTCGCGCAGGTCCGCCATCGCGACCTTGTTGCGCCCGCCGAGGTTGATCCCGCGCAGCAGCGCGATGTGAGTAACCACCCGGCCACCTTAACCAGCCGGGCACCTGCCCAAACAGCGCAGCACCGGAGCGGACCTAGAATGCTCGGCGTGGCTGAACCCGATACGGCGCAGGACGCGCGGCTGCCCGAGCGGCACGCGGGCCGGGTGATCCTGCTCGACCCCGGCGACCGGGTGCTGCTGATGCGGTACGACGACTCGCTGCCCAACGGCCGCCACTGGACCACGCCCGGCGGCGGGCTGAACCCGGGCGAGGGCTATCCCGCCGCCGCCGCGCGCGAACTGGCCGAGGAGACCGGCTGGACCGACATCACGCTGGGCCGTGAGGTACTACAGCGCAGCCTGACCATGGAGTATGGCGGCCGCCTGGTGCACCAGCACGAGCGGCACTACCTGGCCCGGACCGACCATCCGGGCCGCCCGCTGGGGGATGTGGCCCAGATGCACGCCGCCGACGGGATCGCCGCCTGGCGCTGGTGGACCCTGGCCGAGTTGGATTCGACGTCCGAAGTCATCTGGCCCGCGGAGCTTGCGGACGTGATCCGGAAGGTCTTGGCTGAGGAGCAGGCCGCCGGCTGAGCTGTCAGCGGGGCGCACATCACGGGAGGGGCAGGCCGATGGAGCCCATGCCGGAGGACTGGGACCGGGCCGTCGCGGTGGTCGCCCACCCGGACGACCTGGAGTACGGGGCGGCCGCCGCGGTGGCCCGGTGGACCAGCCAGGGCAAGCACGTCGCGTACCTGCTCGCCACCCGGGGCGAGGCCGGCATCCAGGGAATGGCCCCGGACGCGGTCGGGCTCCTGCGCGAGGACGAGGAACGGCGCAGCGCCGCCGTGGTGGGCGTGCAGGAGGTGCGCTTCCTGGATCACCGGGACGGGCTGGTGGAGTACGGCCTGCCGCTGCGCCGCGACCTGGCCGCCGTGCTGCGCGATGAGCGTCCCGACATCGTCATCACCATGAACTTCGACCTGACCTGGGGCGAGAGCGGCATGGTCAACCACGCGGACCACCGCGCGGTGGGGCTGGCCGTGCTGGACGCCGTCCGGGACGCCGCCAACCCCTGGGTGTTCACCGACGCCGGGGACGCCTGGGGCGGCGCCACCGAGGTCTACGTGGCTGGCGTCGCGGATCCCACCCACTACGTGGACGTCACCGGCACGATCGGCGCGGGAGTCGACTCGCTGCGCGAGCACAAGGCCTATATCGACGGCCTGGGCCGCGATTTCGACCCGGACGAGTTCCTCCGGAACATGGCCGGGTACACCGGCATGGCGGCCGGCTGTGAGTACGCGGTGGGGCTGCGCCGGTACACCACGGGCTGACGGGGTTTCGCCCGTCCCGCGTTTGGTAGCTGGGAGACGGTGGGCACCCGGACCCGGGAGACAGCATGCGTTACGCAGTACAGGAGAAGCTCTTCTCGATCGGTGACGACTTCTGGATCACCGATGAACACGGTGACAAGGCCTTCCTGGTGGACGGCAAGGTGCTGCGGCTGCGGCAGACGCTGGAGATCAGGGACGCCGACGGGCGCGTGCTCGTGACGGTGCGCAAGAAGCTCATCGCCGTGCACGAGACCATGGAGATCGAGCAGGACGGCGTGCTGGTGGCCACCGTGCGCAAGGCGCTGATCTCGCCGCTGCACCACCGCTCGGCCGTGGACCTGGCCGACGGCGGCCAGCTCGAGGTGGCCGGCAACATCCTGGACAAGGAGTTCGAGATCACCGCGGGTGGCCAGGTCCTGGCCCGGATCTCGCGGGCCTGGTTCCGGATCCGGGACACCTACGGCGTGGATGTGGCCCCGGGCCAGGACGACGTCCTGTTCCTGGCCATCGCCGTCGCGCTGGACCGGATCCAGCACGACGACGAAGTGCGCGACCGGGACTGACCGAACGCGCGCACGGCGGTCGCGTCGGGCCCGGCTTCCCGGCCGGGAAGATCCCCACCCGCCATGCCGCCTGCCCAGACCAGCCCCATACATGCCTTGGCGGGACCCTCTATATGCCTTGACAGTTATATGCCTGGTGAGGCATCCTGTTGGCATGAGCACGGTCTTCGAGGTGCTGGCCGAGCCCCGGCGGCGGCGGATCCTTGACCTCGTCCGGGACGGCGAGCGGTCAGTGGGGGAACTCGTCGGCGCGCTGTCGATGAGCCAGCCCGCGGTGTCCAAACACCTGCGGGTGTTGCGCGAGGCCGGGCTGGTCGAAGCCCGGGTGGACGAGCAGCGGCGGCTGTACCGGCTCCGGCCGGATCCGCTCCGCGAACTCGACGCCTGGCTCGCCCCGTACCGCTGGGCCTGGGACGCCAGCCTGGATCGCCTGGAGACCCACCTCGGCGAGATGGCCCGCAACGAATCCGAGACTAATCAGGAGGACACACTATGAAGGGCACCCTGGAGCAGGCTGGCTCGCGCTGGCGGCTGCGCTTCACCCGGGAGCTGGACCACCCCGTGCCGCGGGTCTGGGAGGCGGTCACCGAGCCCGGGCACATGAAGGCCTGGTTCCCGCAGCGGATCACCGGCGACTGGGTGGTGGGCACCCCACTCACCTTCTCCGACCCGCAGGGCCGCGGCCCGGACTTCGGCGGCGAGGTGCTCGCCTGCCAGCCGCCGTCGCTGCTGGAGTTCGCCTGGGGCCCGGACGTGATCCGGCTGGAGATCGCGGCCCGTGGCGAGGGCAGCACCCTCACCCTGCTGGACACGTTCGACGAACTCGGCAAGGCGGCCCGGGACGCGGCGGGCTGGCATGTCTGCCTGGAGTTCCTGGCCAGCCACCTCGATGGCACGCCGGAACCGCCGCAGACGCTGTGGACCGAGGTCCACCCCGGCTACGTGAACTCGTTCGGCCCGGAAGCCTCGGCGACCGGGGTGCCCGCGGGGTATGAGCCTGGGTGACCGCCGGGGCGGCGTCTAGAGTGGCTGACCGTGGCAGGACGTGGCACCCCGGCGACCGCGCTGCTGGCTAGGCAGCGCATCCCGCACACTGTGCACGCCTACGAGCATGACCCGCGCCGGGGCAGCTACGGCCAGGAGGCCAGCGACGCCCTCGGCGTCGAGCCGGAGCGGGTGTTCAAGACCCTCGTCGCCCAGGTGGACGGCACCCTGACGGTCGGTGTGGTCCCGGTGGGCAGCCGGCTCGATCTCAAGGCGCTGGCCGCGGCGGCCGGCGGCCGGAAGGCGGCCATGGCTGACCCCGCCGATGCGGAGCGGGCCACAGGCTACGTAGTCGGCGGGATCTCCCCGCTGGGGCAGCGCAAGCGGCTGCCTGTGGTGATCGACGCCTCGGCGCTGGCGTTCGGCACCATCTTCTGCAGCGGGGGCCGCCGCGGGCTCGAAATCGAGATCGCGCCCGGGGACCTGGCCCAGGCGGTGCACGCCACCGTGGCCGACATCGCCCAGCCCGGGCCATAAGCACGGGCCGGCGCGCCCACGGGGTCTAGGCCCGCTTCCGCCGCAGATCCTGGCCGGCGCTGATGGCCGTGGCGGCCAGGAGGCCCAGCGTCAGGGTCTCGGCGAGGGGGTCCGGGTGGGGGCCGGTCCGGACGACGACCACGAGGCCCTGGCTCGCGGCGACGGCCAGCCCTGTCCCCATGAGCAGAAGGGCTACGGACAGCCGGCGCGTCGTCGGCAGGGCGGTGGCATGGGCACTGCGGGCGACGAGGGTGCACAGGCGGAGAGCGACGAACCCGAGGGTGAGCCAGTAGTAGACGAACAGGGCGGCGTCGGCGAAGCCCGTGGGGTGCTTGATGCCGCCCCATGCCATCAGGACCATGGCCAGGACCGCGGCGGCCGGGGCGGCCAGAGTGCGGGCCGCCACGGTGGCCAGGCGGCGGAGCGCTTCGCCGCGCAGCGGGGGGAGCGGCGCGGCGAGAATGACGCCGAGCAGGAGCGGTGCAAGCCACAGGCTCGTGACGGGGTGGCGGATGTCGGCCGTCAGGGCGGCGGACGGTGCGACTGTGCGCAGCAACAGCCCCGTGGCGGCGATGATCACGAACAGGGCGACGGTCAGGACGCGGCGGGTCTGGCCGGCGAACGTCTCGGGCCAGTCGCTGGGGTGGAGCCAGAGCCGCGCAGCCCCCGCGAGGGTGTCGGGCCAGGATCGGATTCCCGATGCGGACACCTCGCGACTGATGTCCGCGCCCCATCGCTCGCGAACGGCCGGCGGGTAGAGCCCGGTCAAGAGCGTGGCCGCGCTCATGCCGGAGTGATCCCGAGTGCGCGAAGGCCAGCGGCGGAGACGCGGGCCATCTGCTGGAGTTCGGCGAGCAACTGGTCGCGCCCCGCGTCGGTGATCTGCATGGTGCGGTGGCGTTCCTGGTTTTCGGCCGCCTCGTCCGCGGGCCGGATCAGCTCGCGCGTCTCCAGCCGGGACAGTGCTCCATACAGGCTACCGGGGCCGAGTTTGCGGCCGGTGAGCTCTTCGATCGCGGTGTTGATGGCGTATCCGTGCAGTGGGCCGTCCGCGAGGACGGTGAGCACGAGCATCTGGGCGTCCTTGCTGTGCATACGTCTCCTTGCCTCCCGCTTAGCATAGTACGAAGAGCGATGCTACTTACCACGTAGTACGATAGGCGTACTATGACGATCGTGCAGTGTGCAGGCGAGAGCGAACGAGCTTCCTTGGCCGCGGTCCGGGCGAGCCTCGGCGCGGCCGGCGTGTTCGAGGTGCTGGCGGTGGCGGAGACCCAGGACAAATCGATCTGGGCGGTCAGCCCGTGGAGGGAGGATCCGTATCACACGGTGGTGTTGCTGGCCGGGTTCGCGGTGCCGATGCTCGCGCTAGCCATCACCCTGCGGCTGCTCGCATGGCGGGCGCCGGGTGGTCCGGACCGGGCGCAGCAGACGGTGCGCGCGGCGGGGGCGATGACCGCGATGATCGGGCTCACGCTGGCGTTCGAGTGGGTCGCAATCGTCGGCGGTACCCCCGCCTCGCCGGGAGGGACTTGGACCTCGGTGCAGGTCGGCGGGCTGGTCGTGACCTCCGGGCTCACGGTGACGGTAACGGTGCTGCTCGTGCGATGCCGTCGGCATCGCGGCTCGTCCGGCCGATGGCGGCACGACTGGCTGGGCGACGCCGTCTTTATCGGCCAGCGGATTCCAGTGCTGCGGCGCTGGGCCAGTCCGCAGGCCGCGGCCTGGGCGCGCCGCCATGCGGTGACAGTGTTCCTCGGGCTGAGCGTGCTGGCCGCGGCGGCATTCACTGGTGCACAGGCCATCGGCGAAAGCTTGACGGATCCGCTGTTCATCGCCTGGATGCTGATTGCCGAGACGGCCTCCAACCTCGCCTTCTGCGTGATCAGCAATGTGGTCGCCGGATTCATCGCCCGTCCGCCCCGCACCCGGTCCCGCCGCATTGCCGAGACATCGGTCGTCGCCGGATGCATCACGATCCTGGTCGCGATTGCGTTCCACGACGCACTGTGGTCGGTGCTCGGTACGGGACCGCTGACGCCCCCGGCCCTGGCGGCCCTCACGCTCGGGCCCGGTCTGGCCACGTCGTTGGTCGCGGCCGCTCTCCCGCTCGCCCGCCCCCCGGTGCGGCCCCGCAGGATCGCGGCGGTGCCGCCTCGGCGTGACCGCTGCCCCTACCCCACTTCCAGCGATCCGGTATGCACCGATGAATGGCATGCCTATGGAAACGCCCCCCGCACCCAAGCCAGAGGCATCGATGATCTGCGCCTGTGAACTGTCCAAACGGTACGGACGTAGGCAGGCCGCCCGTGAGCTCGGCTTCGCCGTGGAAGCCAGCCAGATCTGCGTGCACCGCTCGGCCCGAATGGGGGCGGGCAAGTCCTCCACGATGCGGACGCTGGTCGGCCGGTCGTCCCCGGACACCGGCAGCGCGATCATCCTGGGCGAGCCGGTCGCCCTCGGCGCGGGCGTGCTGTGCTGCCGCGGCGCCGGCCTGAGCAGGCGTTCAGCCGGCTGGCGGGCTGGACTGGGTGCGCTCGGTCCATGTCATTCGGCCGACGAGATTGGCCGCGATCAGCGTGCGGTCGGCAGGATCCCAGGCCAGCACGGTGTCGGCCTGGGTCAAAGCGATCAGGGCGGTCATGGCCGCGGCACTCGGGGCGGCCACATGGCGCTGGTCGTCTTCGGTCACGATCTGAATCTCGAACCGGCCATGGTCACCGACCGGGCCGGCCACCCAGTTGGCGTTGACGATCTTCACTCGTCGTGTCTGTTCACTTGCGCCTGGCATGGCATCCAGTAGATCCCCACCGGGCCAGCGGGCGCAATTGATTCGGGCTTGGGCGAATCTTGGCCGCCCGGTCATACTGTTCACGCTACGGGCAGCGAGGATCCGGGGAACGCGGGCGCTGCTGGGAGGCTTAGCGGGGGGCGATGCGGCGCGCGACATCGGCAAGGCCGGGCCAGTCAGCGGACTCCTGGATACAGCGGGCGAACAGCCACAGCAGCAGCCGCTGGGGGTCCAGGCCGAGTAGGGCGGCCATCTGCTGGGCGAAACCGCGGGGATCTACCGCTAGGCGCTGGTCGCAGTTGAGCATGTGCTGCAGCACGTCATAGGCGGAATCACCGGCATACGGCTTGGGATCGATGATCAGCCACGGTTCCCGCTGAGCGGCCAGCACATTGCCCGCGTGCAGGTCGGTGCACAACAACACGCTGCGCTCGGCAGTGGCAGGCAACTCGCGGAACAGGGCGATACCGGCGCGCGCCAGACCCGGGTCACCGGGCACGTTCCCGGCGGCCGCTTCCTGCTCGAACTCATTTGCCCACGCATTGCACATCTGCCGCAGCGGCCGGAAACGGTGTCCGGGGGGAGGCTCGATCCACAGCCGGTGCAGCAGCCCGGCGACCACCCGGTCTTGCTCGGCTTCGGCCCGATTGGCCAGGGGGGTGCCAGGCTCGCAGCGTTCCAGCAGCAACACGGTGCTATCGCCGAATTCGGCGACCGCGTGCAGCTGCACCGCGCCGTTCCCGGCCCAGGCGCGCAGCCCGGCGGCTTCATCTGCGGCTTCGGTGTGCCACCAGGCGACCTTGAGCACCAGCCGCTCGCCGGAGGTGCCGCGGGCCGGGGCGGCCCAGGCGGTGTGGCCGCCGGGCTGGTAGGGCTCACCCACCGTCAGGGACCACTGGCTGGCAGCCTGGGCAATGATCCCAGGTAGCCGGGTCAGCCATTCCCCGCGTCCCTCCAGCCGCGCCGCCTGCGCCAGGAGGCGGGGTATCACCAGCCCGTCCACCGGACCCATACTGTCCCGCCTCCCCCAGCGATCGCTCGCACAGCTACAGCAGCCTGGTGACTGTGAGCCAGTAATAGACGACGTAGGCGCCAGCGAGCCAGAGCAGGACGGCGCTGATCCAGCCGATGTGGTGAGCCAGGGGGCGGACCCGGTTGATGAGGCCGTCGCCGAACCAGGCAGTGGCGATGGTCATCGCGGTGAGGACGACGCCCGTGCCGACCCCGAACAGCACGAACTGCCCTACGGCGGCGGCCAGCCCGTGCAGTTGCAACGAGGTGCCAACCACGCTGAGGAAGACCGGCAGGGTACATCCCAGCGATGCCAGCCCATAGGCCAGGCCGTAGGCGGCGTAGCCGCGCAAGCCACGTACGCGGGCCGCGGACGTGAAGTGCTGAGCCGCCCGGGGTGCGAGGGAGAGGCTGAGATCGCGGCCGGAGGCCAGCCACCCAGCGAGTGCGATCAGGCCCCCACCAACCGCGGCACCAACCCAGGGCAACGATGAGATCAGCGCCGAGGCGGCCAGGGCGGCCACGACTCCGGCGAGCCCAAACAGTAGCGCAAAGCTGGCGGTCATCGTGGCACTGACCACAAGGGCGCGGCTTGTCACCCGCCGGACGCTGGCCGCGTCGTGCCGGTCACCGAGGTAGTACCCCAGGTAGCCAGGCAGTAGCACGAACCCGCACGGGTTGACCGCCGCGACCATGCCTGCCACCAGGCCGTAACCGAGAGGCGCCGTCGTGCCGAGCGATAGCAGGGCACCAGAGATGCGGGCCGACAGCGACTCCACCGCGATCAGCGGGCCCAGCGACGTCGCTGACGAGTGCAGCCCGGCGGCGACAGCCACCGCCAGAACGGCGGCGCTTATCCCGGCGGCCAGCCACATCCGGGCTGGCCCGTGAACAGACACTCCTCCGACTGTCACGGCCGGGACCGGATCAGCGCAGAAGCGGCCGGATCGCGGCCAGCAGCTGGGTGCTCTGTCCGATCACCGTGCCACCCTGGCTCACGATGGGGCCAGGTACCGCACCCCAGCGGGCCCGGGCCGAAAACACCAGGTAGTAGTCCCAGGTAGGGCCAACCTGACCGGTGACGTGCTGAGAGAACCACTGGCTGGACACCGCACCCTGATCCCACAAGCTAGTGACCCGGCGGTCCGGGAAGACCGACGGGTTGATCGAATCTCGTGTTCCATCCATGAAGGGCACCCAGACCACCAGTACCCGAAGCGCCGGATCAGCCATCCTGCTCAGAATGTTGCTCTGCACCCAACTGGCGCCCGCGAGACACGTCATTCAAGTAGGGGAAAACAGCAGCACCAGGCGGGGATGCCCATCGTCACGGTTGAACAGCGACCGCAAGGTCGAGACCGTGGTCAGCGAGATGACCCTGCCGCTAGCAGACGTCGGGCGCGGCCCATGCGCGGGAGCAGCGGACGTGCATGCCGCCAGGCCGAGGATCGTCGCGACGGTCACCGTCGTGGCCGTGGCCAAGCGCCGTCCCAGATGCTTCCACCAGCGGAGGACTCCCATGTTGATCCCTCCTCCTGCCCCGTCCAGCATCGCACCTCGATGGCCTTCACGGCGAGCCGGTTTGCCCGCGTAAAGATCATGGCTTCGGGACGAGGAGGGCGTTGTACGGCCAAGCTCAGCGCCAGGCGTCTGCGTCAGGTTGAGATCTTTGCCCTCAACGAGGGGGCGAGCGGATGATCGTGACCAACGGCCAGATCTGGCCCGTCTGGCCGGAATGGTCTACGGGCCACTGGCGGACGCGTTCATCGCCGTGGCGCACGCGCTGGCCCGGACCTCCCGGCTGAAGGTGGGCACCGGGTCGCGGTGCTCCCCGGCCGCCACCCGGTCCGGGTACTTAAACTCGCCACACTGGCCCCCGCCGGGTACTTCCGGCATTCGGCCTCAAACCAGCCCGTCCCGCAGAACAGCCCGCGTTCCCCGGGCCAGCGAAGTCTCAAAGCGCTGTATTCGACGAAACGAAGCCCCCTACGAATTGAGACAGCCGGAAATCAACCGACCATGGCGACGGGTCCAGGCCATGCCCAAAGCTATCGGCTACAGCCGGGCATGACCGTAAGCTAGGACGCTGGCGACGCATCCGGGCACGCGGCCTGCCGTCTTACCGGGACAGCCGTTTCGTATGGTCACAAAAGCTCATAAGGCCGTTACTCCGCCGAGCTGTAAGGAGTTGAACAATGTCCACGGAAGCGAACACGGCGCAACTGCAGCGATTCGCTGATGAGGTCTTGACCGGACACGACCTGTCCGCTCTTGACGAAATCTTCCACGCTGACTACGTCGAGGACGAACCACCACCGGGCATGAGTCCAGGCCGAGAAGGCCTCCGGCGGTGGCTAGCAAGCTGGATTGCGGCGTTCCCCGACGTGCGATGGACAGTCGAGGAGCAGATCGCAGACGAAGACCGGGTCTGGAGCCGATCTGTCTGGCAAGGTACCCACCAAGGTTCGTTCTTGGGCATACCAGCCACCGGAAAGAACATCGCCGTGGCTGCATGGACCATTGACCGGTTCACCGACGGCAAGATAGCCGAAAGCCGGATCATTATGGACACCCTCGCGATGATGCAGCAACTTGGCGTCATCCCTGCACCCGCAGCACCACCGACATGATCACGCTTAGCTTAAGTGGCCTGTGGAAGCGGCGAGCAATGGTGCGCCATCAACCTTCTCCTTACCATCGACGGCTAGGAAGGTCATGGGAGGAGGGCTAGGGTCGCACTGTCCAGCGCTCTGATCACGGCCATTTACCGGGGTGGCGGGCTATGGTTCGTCCGCTCAAGTTCAGCAGGCCACTCGGGGGTTTCCAGAGCCGCAGCAGCCACTTTCCTGCCCAGAGGGAAGTCGTGCCCACCAGCAGGCCTACCACTGGCCCGCCTCCGGCGCGACGGGCACAGCGTCCACTTGCGGAACCGCCCCGCCCGGCACGCTGTGAGGTCCGGTGCTGTGTGATCGGATAGCAGCATGAAAGTCCGAATCGGCGTCTCCCTCGGCCAAGCCGGTGTCCCGGATCAGTTCAGCGCGGCGGTGGACGCCCTGGAGGCGGCCGCAGTCGATTCCCTGTGGCTGCCGGAAATGGTCTACGGCTCACTGGTCAACCCGTTCATCGGCATGGCGCACGCGCTGGCCCGGACCTCCCGGCTGAAGGTGGGCACCGGGGTGGCGGTGCTCCCCGGCCGCCACCCGGTCCTGGTGGCCAAGCAACTCGCCACCCTGGCCGGCCTGGCCCCCCGGCGGGTGCTGCCCGTGTTCGGGCTCAAACCGGCCCGGCCGGCGGAACTCACCGCATTCCCGGTCCCGCCCGGCCGCCGGGCCGCGGTCTTCGACGAGTCGCTCACGCTGATCCGGCGGTTGCTCAGCCAGGAGACCGTGACATTCGAGGGCGAGTTCTACTCCGTGGACGGCGCCACCGTCGGCCCGCCGCCCGCCCGGCCGGTGGACATCTGGCTGGGCGGCAGCGCCTCAGGGGCGTTGCGGCGCGTCGGGCGGCTGGGCGACGGGTGGCTGGCCAGCTTCCTGACCCCGGCCGAGGCGGGCGCGGGCCGCGAGGTCATCGCGGCGGCGGCGGCCGAGGCCGGCCGCGAGATCGAGCCCGACCACTACGGCATCAGCCTGGCCGTGGCGGACGACGCGTCCCGGCCCGCTCTGTTCGAGGCCGCGCGGCGGCGCCGCCCGGACCATGACCCGGCGGAGCTGGTCGCCCTCGGCTGGGCCGGCGCCCGCGCCATGGTCGGGCAGTACGTGGCCGCCGGGCTGACCAAGTTCGTCATCCGGCCCGGCTGGACCCCGGTCAACCCGGGCCAGTTCACCGGGGACTTCGTGCGCGAGATGGTACCCCTTCAGAACTGACCCGCCGGGCCCTGCGGGCCGCCCCAGGTGGTCAGTAACCCGGCGGCCAGGAGTGGACGGGCTCGTTGGTGTGCATGTGCTCGATGTAGCGCTGGGTCATCCGGCGCAGCGCCGCGCCCCGGTCGAGCCGCCCGCGGCCCTCCAGCTGGTGCACGGTCTCCGACTGCCAGGTCGCGCCGGTGCGTCCGGCCAGGCAGCGCTGCTCGATGATGCCGAGGCACCGGTCGGCATGCCGGGAATCGACGCCCCACCGGGTCAGTCCCTCGCGGGCCATGGGCAGCAGCCGCCGCAGCGTGAGCTCGGTGGCGGGCACGACGCCCAGGCCCGGCCAGTACAGGTGCGCGTCGATGCCGTGCCGGGCCGCCTCCATCAGGTTCTCCCCGGCCGCGGCGAACGACATCCGGGTCCAGATCGGCCGTTCGGCCTCGGCCAGCGCCCGGACCAGCCCGTAGTAGAAGGCGGCGTTGGCGGTGATGTCCGCGGCGGTCGGGCCGGCGGGCAGCACCCGGTTCTCCACCCGCAGGTGCGGCCGCCCGTCCGTGACCGCATACACCGGCCGGTTCCAGCGGTACACCGTGCCGTTGTGCAGGGTCAGCTCACCGAGCTCCGGGACGGCTCCCCGCTCCAGCTCGGCCAGCGGGTCCTCGTCCGCGCACAACGGCAGCAGCGACGGGAAGTAGCGGAGGTTCTCCTCGAACAGGTCGAAGACCGAGGTGATCCACCGCTCACCGAACCAGACGCGTGGCCGTACCCCCTGCACCTGGAGTTCTTCCGGCCGGGTGTCGGTGGCCTGCTGGAACAGGGTGATCCGGGTCTCGCGCCACAGTTCCCGGCCAAACAGGAACGGCGAGTTGGCGCCCAGCGCGACCTGGACGCCCGCGATGGCCTGCGCGGCGTTCCAGTAATTGCCGAACGCCTCCGGGCTGACCTGGAGATGACACTGCACGCTGGTGCAGGCCGCCTCGGCCATGATGTTGTCCACGTGGGTCAGCAGCTGTTCCTGGCCCTCGATCGCGATCCGCGCGTCCTCCCCGCGCGCCGCGCAGATCTGCTCGTTCAGCAGCCAGAAGCGCGGGTTCTCCGACATGGCGTCCTCGCTCACGTCGGCCTGCTGGATGCTGGGCAGGATGCCGACCATGGCCAGCCGGCTGCCCACGTCCCTGGCCCGCTGGTCCGCGTGCTTCAGGCTGGCCAGCAGCTGCGCCTCGAGCTGGTCCAGGGCGTCCCCGCACAACGGCCGCGGCGGCATGTTGATCTCGATATTGAACCGGCCGAGCTCCGGGGCCCAGGAGGGGTCCCCGATCGCGTCGAGCACGTCCGGGCTGCGCATTGACGCCGTGCCCGAATCGTTGACCAGGTTCACCTCGACCTCGAGACCCACCTGCCGGGTCGAGGTCTCGAACCAGGAATCGCGCAGCATCCGCGCGAGCACGTCCAGGCACTGGCGCACTTTTTCCCGGTACCGGCGGCGGTCCTGCTGGCTTACCGTGATCGCTGGAACGTCCCTGCCCATCGGCCCTCCGCGCCCGACCATGGGAGATGGCCTCCTGCCCACCCTGACACGTGAACCGCAGTCTGACCAGACACGATGAGACGCTCAAAGGTCAGAAGGAGCAAAGTCAGGCTGAGCTGATCTGGTTGGCCGGGGGCAGCCCCTCAACCAGGACCCGCTGGACGTTCGCCCATGCCTCGGTGTAGAGACGGCGGGCCGCCTCGTAGGCCACGCCCGCCACGTGCGGCGTGTACAGCACCCGGTCGGCCGCGGCCGAGGACAGGTCCAGCAGCGGCGACTGCGGCGGGGGCGGTTCCTGTGCGTAGACGTCCACGACGGCGCCGCCCAGGGGACCGTCTTCCAGCGCGCGGGACAGCGCGGCCTCGTCGACCACCCCGCCGCGCGACGCGTTGACCAGGATGGCACCGGGGCGCATCCGGCGCAGCTCCGCCTGGCCGATCAGGCCCCGGGTGGCGGCCACCAGCGGCACGTGCAGCGTGACCACGTCGCTGCCCGCCAGCAACTCGTCAAGGTCGAGGCGGCCCAGCCCGAGCTCGGCGGCCCCGGACGGGTCCCGCGGGGCCGGGTCACTGTAGCTGACCTGCGCCCCCACCGCCTGGAACAGGCGCGCGGTAGCCAGCCCGATCTGGCCCAGCCCGACCACGCCGACCGTAGCGGAGTGCAGGCTGCGCACCGCGGCCGGGGTCAGCCGCCCGCGTACCTCCCGGTACCGGCCCGCGCGGATCTCCCGGTCCGCGAGGGCCAGGCCGCGCAGCAGGCTGCCGGTGGCCAGCAGCACGTACTCGGCCACCTCGCGCGCATTCGCCGCAGGCACGTTGGCCACCGCAACCCCGGGCCGCCCGGTGAACGCGCCGGCGGCGCGGTCCACGCCGGCCCCGGTGAACTGGACCAGCTCGACGTGCGCGGCCCGGTCCGCCCAGGCCCGGTCCAGGGCCTGCCCGACGGACGCCAGCACCACCGCGCGGGCGGTGGCCAGGTCCGCGTCCGGGACCGCCTCCGGCGCGGCGGCGAACCGGATCCGCAGGTCCCCCGGCGGCCGCACGCCGACCTCGTCGAAGTCTGCCTCGGGCCGCAGGCACAGGACGTCAGCGCTCACAGTGTTTCCTCCCCCGTTCGCGTCGTCCGGCGGCCGGGCTCGCTGGTCACCGCGGCGAGGTCGGGGACCGGGAAGTAGCACAGGCTGACCAGGTCACCGGGGCCGGGGTTGCGGGTCTGGTGCGGTTCCCCGGGCGAGACCACGATCACGTCCCCCGGTCCCACCGGCCAGTTCCGGGACGGCGTGGTGAACTCGCCTGCCCCCGAGACGATCAGGATGACCTCCGCGCAGCCGTCGTGCCGGTGCGGGCCGCGGGCTGGCGCGGCCCCGTCCTCGGGCGGGATCGTCACCCGCCGGACCGTCACGTCGTACCCGCCCTCGGCCCCGGAGATGAGCTCCACCGCCGACCGCCCGGGCAGGTTCATGGCCCGCCCCTGGCCGGCCGCGATGACCGCGGTCACGAGGAGCCTCCCGGTTGCCCACCGGGCTGCACGGTGGCGAGCGCCTTGAGCACACCGTCCAGCCGCGCCGCGATTTCCGTCCCTATTTCCGCAACGAAAACCTTCGCCTCGTCCTCGGTCGCGCCGGCCGGATCGCCGTACCAGCCGGTGAGGGACATGGTCCGGACGTCGGTCAGGACCGGCTGGAACGAGCGGTCCCGGCGGAGCTGGTCAGCCAGCTCGCCGCGCTGCCGGTCGCCGCTGCCCCCGGCCCGGTCCAGGTGCACGAGGTCGGGGCGGCAGCAGAGCACGGACCAGGTCTCGATCTTCCCGCCGTGGGTCAGTCCCCCGGCCCGCGGCCCGAACCGCTCCTCGGCCACGTAGCAGGCCTGCACCACGACCACGGCCAGGCCGATCTCCCGGTGCAGCTGCTCGGCGGCCAGGGCCAGGGACGGGATGTTGCCCTCGTGCCAGTTCAGGATCACGAACTCCCGGCCGCCGTGCGCGGCCAGCGACGAGCCGATGTCGGTGACCACGTCCTGCAGCGTGCCCGGCCGGAGCGACACGGTGCCCGCGTACGGCATGTGCATCGGGGTCACGCCCAGCGGGCACAGCGGCAGCACCAGCGCGTCGAGGTGCTCGGCCACCTCGAGCGCGATCGCGGTGGCGGCGAAGAAGTCGGTCCCGGTCGGCAGGTGCGGGCCGTGCTGCTCGACGCTGCCCATGGGCAGGATCACCCGGGGGCTGCGGGCCAGCGCCGCGGCGATCTCCGGATCGGTCAGCTCATCGAACCGCCGGCTGGGCGGGGCGGCGGCCGCGGGGCCCATCAGCCGGGCTCCTCGATATCGGCCATGATGTCGCCGATCGCGGTGGGCGTCCCGGTGCGCAGCGACCGTGCGGCGGCCTGCAGCACCGCCACGTTGGCCAGGGCCTCGGCCAGGCCCACCTCGACCCGGGCCGTGCCCCGGATGGCCCCGGCGAACTCCTCGATCTCCTCCCGCAGATGATCGCGCGGCGGCAGCGCCACCTCCTCGGTGGCCAGGACACGGGCGTCCGGGTTGGTGCTGTCCGCGGCGATCACGGTGCGGGTCAGCCGGGTGTGCCCGTCGGTCTGGGCGGAATTGCTCCACCAGGAGAAGTCCAGCTCGTAACGGAGCCGGGCCACGGTCGCGTACACGTCGATGGTGAAGCTGCCCGGGGAGAGCCAGTTGCAGCCCAGGTAGCCGAGGGACTCGTCGAACTCGAGCAGCACCCCGACCGCCAGCTGGTTGGCGATGCCGGGCCGGGGCGCCTGCCCCATGGCGACCGCCCGGCGGGCCGGGCCGAGCAGGTACTGCAGGTTGTCGATCTGGTGGATGCCCAGCTGGGTCAGGGGGCCGCCCGGAGCCTGGACCGGGTCGGCCCGCCAGTCACCTTCCTTGAGTTCCAGGCCGCGCTCGTTCCCGAACACCGCCTCCACCATGGACGGCGCGCCCGCCGCCCCGCTGTCCAGCAGGCTCTTCATGGCCCGCATCCCGGACAGGCGCCGGGCGCTGTGCCCGCACGCGAAGACGATCCCGGAGCCCAGCACCGCGGCCCGGATCCGGCGCAGGTCGGCCAGGGCCACCGCGACGGGTTTCTCGGTGTACACGTGCTTGCCGACAGCCGCCGCGGCCTCGATGATCGGCGCGTGCTGGTCGTTGGGCGCGGTGATCACGATGCCGTCAATGTCATCGCGGGCCAGCAGCGCGTCCAGCGATTCGTCCTGGCCGCAGCCGAAGTCGGCGGCGAAGGCCTGCCGCCGCTCCGGATTGCGGGTGTAGCAGCTGCGCAGTTCCACGAGGGGGCTGGCCGCGTAGGCCTGGGCCATGACCCGGGCCCACCGGCCCAGCCCGACCGCGCCCAGGCCGACCGGGCCCGAGCCTGGCGAAACCGGGCTCCCCGGGGCCGGGCCGCGGTCGCCGGCGGGGCCGGCGGAATCCGGTGCCGTCACGAGGCGCCCAGCTTGGCTGCGGCCGCGTTGGCGTACGAGGGGTCGACGATCTGGCGGTAGGTCGGCTGGCTGGGGACGTCCTTGTACTTAGCCAGCACGCTGGCCGTGTAGTTGACCGCGGCCGGGCTCAGCCCGGCGCCGACCGGCCAGGTCTTCGAGGTCTGGAGGAACTTCACCGCGTAGGCCACGGCCGGCTGGTCCTCGCCGCTGACCTTGGTCCCCAGGGTGATCAGCGCGCTGGTGTGGGCGGGGCTGTTCATCCAGCGGTCGGCCATCATCATCGCGGTCAGGAAGCGGACCACGACCGCCCGGTGCGCCTTCCCGTAGGAGTCGAGCATGCTGACCCCGCCGTACCACCAGTTCGGGAAGACCTTGTACTCCGAGGAGAGCACCGACGCCCCCTTGAGCTGGTGAGTGATCACGTAGGCATCGTCGGCGTGGAACACGGCCGCGTTGATCTTCTTGGCCACCATGGCCGGCACGAATTCCGAGCGCACCATGTTGATCGGCTTGACCTGGCTCAGGTGAACCCCGGCGGGCTCCAGGCAGGCCTGCAGCAGCGTGATGGAGAACCCGTCCGTCCCGGTTGACCCGACCGGCTTGCCGATCAGGCTCTTCGCGCTGCTGATGCCCGGGGAGCCGATGCACTGGGTGTCCAGCTTGGTGCCGTAGGACCAGATCGCGTGGATCGGCGCGTGCTGCGCCGCGGCCTCGATCGAGTCGGTCCCCGAGCTGAAGCCGAAGTCGATGCTGCCGGCCGTGGTGCCCAGCTCGGTCTGCAGGCCGTTCGGCATGCTGATGAACTTGACGTGCAGGTGCTCCTTGGCGAAGTAGCCCTGCTGCTGCGCGACATAGGGGCCGAAGAAGATGGCCTTCGGCGGGGACAGCGCGATCCCGACGTTGACCGTGGCCCAGGCGTTCGGGTCGCTGGACGAGCTGGAACTGGCTGAGCTGCCGCAGGCCGACAGGGCCAGCGTGGCCACGGTGCCGGCGGCGGCCAGCGCCGTCCAGCGGGGCCGGACGATGCGGCGGAGGGCAGATAGATCCTTCATCGGATACCTCATTTGATGGGAACGATGATGCGTCATTTCGCCCACGGGGCGACCTTGCGCTGGACGAGGGTGATCAGGCCGCGGAGGGTGACGCCGAGGGCCATGATCACCAGAAGGACGGCCAGGGCCTGATCGGTGTGATAGGTCTGCGCCGCGGTTTCGAGAAGGTTGCCGAGCCCGCTGAGCTGGGTGAAGATCTCGGCGATAAACATGCCGACTAGGCCCATGGCCACGCCCTGGGCCGCGCCGGCCGTGATGTAGGGCACGGTGCCGGGCAGCAGCACGTGCCGCCACAGGCTGGCCCGTCCCATCCGCAGCGAGCGCGCCACCTCGAGCAGGTCCGGGTCGAGGTTGCGGACCCCGTAGGACACGCTGACCGTGCAGGGGAAGAGCACGAAAATGCCGATGATGACTTCCTGGGTGAGCACCCCGAAGCCGAGCCAGATGCTCAGCAACGGGACGATCGCCACCATCGGGGTCGCATAGAGCGCGTAGACGTACAGCCCGACCGCGGCCTCGGCCCGCTGGTAGGCCCCGAGGCACATGCCGAGCGCGACCCCGGCGGACACGCCGATCAGGTAGCCGATGGCGAACGTCCACACGCTGTACCAGAGGGCGGCACCCAGCCCCTGGTGCCGGAACAGGTTGACCAGGGCTCCCAGCACCCGGGTCAGCGGATCGAAGATCACCGGGGTCGACCTGGAGCCGTAATACTGCCAGGCGGCCAGCACGACGATGAGCGAGACGATCCGGATCAGCAGGTAGATCCGGCGGCTGCGGCGGGACCGCTGCCGCAGGCGCTGCTCGATCGCCGTTTCGATCTGCTCCCGGGTGGCCTGCGTGGCCTGGTCCGGGACGGCGGCCGCCTGGCTGGTCCCGGCTGCGCTGGCTGATTCGCTCATGCGTCACCTGCCTGTTCCACGGCGGACTGCCGCAACTGCTGCCAGATCTCCTCGCGCAGGCCCGTGTACGCCGGGTGCCGCCGGACCTGGGCGATGGTGCGGGGCTGCTCGATAGGCACGAGCACGTCGCGGACGATGTGGCCCGGCCGGGTGCCCATCACGATGATCCGGTCGCCCAGGGTGATGGCCTCGTCGATGCTGTGCGTGATGAACACGATGGTCTGCCGGAGCCGGTCCCGCAGCGCCAGCAGGTCCTCCTGCAGCACCTCCCGGACCTGGGCGTCCACCGCCGCGAACGGCTCGTCCATGAGCAGCACGTCCGGCGCGGTGGCCAGGGCCCGGGCCAGCCCGGCCCGCTGTTTCATGCCGCCGGACAGCTGCGCCGGGTACTTGTGCTCGTGGCCGGTCAGGCCGACCGTCCGGATCGCCTCGCCGACCCGGCGCTCCTCCTCGGCCCGGTCCGTCTTGGCCAGGTGCAGGGGGAGCGCCACGTTGCGCTGAACGGTTTTCCACGGGAACAGGCCGAAGTGCTGGAACACGACGGCCACCCGCCGGTTGGGCCCGTTGACCGAGGCACCGCCGATGCTGACCTGGCCGTGATCGACTTCCGCCAGCCCGGCCATCATCCGCAGCAGCGTCGTCTTGCCGCAGCCGGACGGTCCCACGATGCAGACGAACTGGCCCGCTTCGACGGTCAGGCTGACGTCCTCCAGGACGATCCCGCCGGGGAACCACTTGTAGACGTTCGCGCAGTCGATCCGCCCGCTTGCGGCATCCAGGGCCGCGGGCGGTGGCGCGGCCGGGGCACCCGGTAGAGCCCTGTCCGGCATTCGGCGGCCTCCTTGCCATCGGTCTCGGACGGTCGTCTAAGGTCTGACCACTTCGTGAGTCGGGACACTAGCCAGGACGCCACTCGTGTGTCAATAATTTGACCGTTGCGCGATAGTTCCTCCAGGCGGGGCGCTGGTCTTGGGGCCCTGTTTGACACACTTTCTGCGCGAGTCCTACGGTACGTTTCGGAAACAGAAGAGGTCTGACCACGGAGGTTTACGTGACTGAGCCCGCCTCCTCCCCCGTCGGCGGTGTCGATTTCCTGGCCCATCGCCGGGGCGACGACGTAGCGGTCGCGGTACGCGACACCGGCCCGGGCGCGGCCAGCGCCGCTTACCTGGACTCGGGGGACCGTTTCGGGATAACCGCCCGGGACGCGATCCCGCTCGGGCACAAGATCGCCCTGCGTGACCTGGGCGAGCACGCGGACGTGCTGGAGTACGGCGTGCTGATCGGCCTCACCCGAGGGCCGGTCGCGGCCGGCGAGCTGGTGCACACCCACAACCTGAGGAGCGCGCGGTGGCAGAAAAGCGTCTGACTGGGTACCGGCGGGCCGACGGCCGGGTCGGGATCCGCAATCATGTGCTGATCCTGCCGGTCGATGACCTGTCGAATGCGGCCGCCGAGTCGGTCGCCCGGGCCATCCCGGGCACGCTCGCCCTGCCGCACCCCTACGGGCGGCTGCAGTTCGGGGCGGACCTGGACCTGTTCTTCCAGACCATGATCGGGACCGGCGCGAACCCGAACGTGGCCGCGGTCGTCGTGATCGGCATCGAGCCCACCTGGACCGAGCGGATCGCCAGCGGTATCGCCGAGACCGGGAAGACCGTGGCCCAGTTCTCCATCGAGCGCCACGGTGACCTGCGCATCCTCGAGATGGCCGGGCGCCGCGCGGCGCAGCTGCTGCAGGACGCCAGCGAGCTGACCCGGGTCCCCGTGGAGCGCGGCGAGCTGCTGATGAGCATCAAGTGCGGCGAGTCCGACACCACCAGTGGCCTGGGGGCCAACCCGGCGACGTCGGAGGCGGTGGACCGGCACATCGCAGCCGGCGGCTCGGTGATCTTCGGCGAGACCACCGAGCTGACCGGGGGCGAGCACCTGATCGCGGAGCGGTGCGCCAGCGACGAGGTGCGCAAGAAGTTCCAGGGCTTCTTCGACGACTACTTCGCCCTGGTCGAGCGGACCGGGGCGAACCTGCTCGGTTCGCAGCCGACCCAGGGCAACATCCGCGGCGGCCTGTCCACGATCGAGGAGAAGGCGCTGGGCAACATCCAGAAGACCGGGACCGCGCCGGTGGTGGACGCGCTGGCCCCGGCCGAGCGGCCCACCCGGGCCGGGCTCAACTTCATGGACACCTCCTGCGCGGCGGCCGAGTTCATCACGCTCACCGCGGCCGCCGGGGCGGTCATCCACCTGTTCCCGACCGGCCAGGGCAACGTGGTCGGTCACCCGGTCGAGCCGGTCATCAAGATCACCGCGAACCCGCTGACGCAGGCCACGATGAGCGAGCACATCGACGTGGACGTATCCGGCCTGCTCCAGCTGGACTATGACCTGGCGGCGGCGGGAGACAGGCTGGAAGATGTGATCGACCGCACAGTCAACGGGCGCCTCACATGTGCGGAAGCCCTTGGCCACCGGGAGTTCGCGCTGACCCGGCTTTACCCCAGCGCGTAGGAGCCAGCATGCCCGATCAGCCCGTCAGCGAGGCCGGCCAGACCGGCGGCGAGGCCGGCCTGCCCGGGGCCGGGCCGCCCATGGCCGGCCCGGCTGTGACCGGCTCAGTTGTGGCCGGCCCGGCCGTGGCCGCGGTCGGCTGGCGGTGGATGGGCTCGAACGAGCCGCTGTTCCTGCGGGTCGCCGAGCAGATCGAGCGGTTCGTGGCGGGCAACGGGCTGACTCCCGGCGATCGGCTGCCCGGGGAACGCGAGCTGTGCGAGCTGCTCGGCGTGAGCCGGGCCTCGGTGCGCGAGGCGCTCCGCTCACTGGAAACCCGCGGGGTGGTCCGGGTCCGGCACGGCAAGGGCGTGTTCGTGGCCGCGCCCGACGAGGGCGAGCGGGCCCTGCAGCGATTCTCCCGGCTGCGCGAGGTGGGCCTCGAGGAGCTGTTCGCCATGCGCGAGGTGCTGGAGGTCCCCGCCGCGGGCTGGGCAGCGGCCGAGGCCAGCGAGGAGCAGCTGGCCAGCCTGATCGCCACGTTCGAGCAGCACGAGCGGGCGGTACGGACCCAGGCCGGCCCGGAGCAGCTGCGGGTCGTGGACGCCCGGCTGCACCTGCAGATCGCCGAGTACGCGAACAACCGGTTCCTGACCATGACCCAGTCGCTCCTGCAGGAGATGCTGGGCCGCAGCATGGACACCACGCTGTCGGTCGCCGGGCGGCCCGCCCGGTCGGTGCGGGAACACGCTGAGATCGTCAACGCGCTGGTCGCACGGGACGCCCCGCGGGCCCGGGCCGCGGCCCGGCGGCACATCCGCGGCGCGCGGCGGGCCGCGCTGCGCCGGGTGGCCGAGGAGCGGCAGCGGCCTGCCCTGCCGGGGTGACGGGGCCCGGCTGACCGGGAGTCCGGGGCGGCGCCGCTACCCGAGCGTCCCGGACCCAGCCTCCGCCAGCCCGGCCTGCTCCGTATCCACTGATCCCGGTGTCGGCGGGAAGATGACCCAGTGCAGGACCGCGGCGGCCGCCCCGCCGGCCAGCGGCGCGACGATGAACAGCCACACCTGGCTGAGCGCGGTCCCGCCCACGACCAGTGCGGGCCCGAGGCTGCGGGCCGGGTTCACCGAGGTCCCGGTGATCGGGATGCCGATGAGGTGCACCACGGCCAGGGACAGCCCGATGACCATGCCCGCGGTGGCCGTGTTGCCGAGTTTGCCGGTCACCCCGAGGACCACGAACACGAACAGGGCGGTCAGCACCACCTCGGCCAGGAACGCGCCGCCGGCCCCGATGTGGATGTCGGACACGGCACCCCAGCCGTTCGTGCCCAGTCCCGTGGCCGAGCGGCTGTAGTCAGGCGACGTGGAGAACATGGCCCACAGCAGCAGGGCGCCGAGGATGCCGCCGGCGAACTGCGCGATCCAGTACACGGCCGCCTCAGCCGGCGAGACGCGCCGCGCCAGCAGTGCACCCAGGGTGACCGCGGGATTGACGTGGCACCCCGAGATGGGACCGAGCACATAAGCCAGGGCCAGCAGGACGAGGCCGAACGCGAGCGCCGTGGCCACCACGCCGGCCGCCACGCTGCCACCGGCGAACTTGAACCCGAAATCCAGGGTCGCGACCCCGACCCCGAAGAAAACCAGCAGCCCGGTGCCGAGAAGCTCCGCGATAAATTTGCGCGTCATCGTGTTATCCCCCCGCGTCACTGTAGGCAGATGGCCCATAACTCGCAATTCGGCGCCGGCCCGGCTGGTGGTTGCCGCGCGGCAACCCGCCCGGGATTTCGCAGCTCACGCGGGCTCCGGCCCGCGTCGGGGGTCCCCGGGGCCGGATGATCCGCGGGTCGCCGGGGCGGCGGGATGACCGGGGGGTGGTGGTTTTCGTTGCGGAGAATTTCTGGGTTTGACGGTGCCCGGCGCGCCGCTTTCGGCGTTCACGCGTCGTTTACGCCCTGTTCTCCGGAAAGGGGCCAGCTCGCCCTCGACAGCGGCCGGCCTGCCGATAGGCTCGGGCAATGCCAGGCCGCGGTGTTCCTTCCGGCATCCGGCCCGGCCGCGAGGATTCGCTGGACCTCGACATCAGCGGGGCGCACCCGGCCCGCGTCTACGACTACTGGCTCGGGGGCACGGAGAATTTCGCGGCCGACCGGGCGGCGGGTGATGAGGCGATCGCCGCTTTCCCGGGCATCCTGGCCGCGGTCCGGGCCAATCGCGCGTTCCTGGCCCGGGCCGTCCGGCACATGGCCGCCGCGGGCGTGCGCCAGTTCCTGGATATCGGCCCGGCATCCCGACGCCCGGCAATACGCACGAGGTGGCGCGGCGGGCCGCCGCGGACGCCCGGATCGTCTACGTGGACAGCGACCCAATCGTGGCGATGCACGCGATGAGCCTTCTGCCGGTCACCAGCGAGGATGCCATCAGCTTCATCGCCGCCGACGTGCGCGACCCGGACACGATCCTGATCCAGGCTCAGCGCACGCTGGACTTCAGCCAGCCGGTCGCGATCATGCTGCTGGGCATCCTGCAGCTGATCCCGGAGGCCGACGATCCGCAGGCCATCGTGGCCCGGCTGGGACAGCCGGCCGTCCCGGGCAGCTACCTGGCCATCTCCCATCCGGCGCGGGACATCCTCGCCGCGGAGCAGGCTGACATGGGAGAGCGGCTCAGCCAGCGGCTGCCCACCGGCCTGGTGCTGCGCAGCCGGGCTGAGGTGGCCCGCATGTTCAGCGGGTTCACCCTGGTCCCGCCGGGGCTCGTGCCGCTGGACCAGTGGCATCCGGACGCCGGCGGCACCGGTGCCGGCCTGCGTTCCACCGCGCACGGCGGACTCGCCCGCAAGTTCCCGGCCGCTACGGCAGCGGGCGACGGGACGACCGCCCGCCGTCCTTCACGGGATGTTCATCCGGTTGCCTGGTCCCCCGGATCGGGAGGCCGCCGGCTCGCCGCATCGCCGCGAATCTGATTCGGTAGGGGCATGAGCGAGACGACGCGGCACGGCGGCCGGTGGACCCAGGACGACCGGTGCGGGTCACCGTGGCACTACCTGCCGATCGACGTCCCGCCGGGTACGGCCGGGCTGCGCGTTGACCTCGACTACGACCGCTCCGGCGCCGTGCTCGACCTGGGCTGCTTCGGGCCTTCCGGGTTCCGCGGCTGGTCCGGGGGCGCCCGGTCCTCCTTCGTGATCGCCCCCGGCGAGGCCACCCCCGGCTACCTGCCGGGTGAGCTGGAGCCCGGCCTGTGGCAGGTGGCGCTCGGCCTGTACCGGCTCCCGGCCGACGGCGTCGAGTACTCGGTGACGGCCTCGGTGAGCACCTCACCCGGCCGGGCTGCACCCGGCCCCGCCCGGCCCGGTTCCGCCGCCGCTCACCGAGCGGCCGCCGCGGCGCGAACTGCCCGCCCGGCCCGGGCACCGCTGGCTGGCCGGGGACCTGCACACGCACACGGTGCACTCGGACGGGGACTTCTCGGTGGCCGAGCTAGCCCGCTTCGCGGCCGCCCAGGGGCTCGACTACCTCGCGGTGACCGACCACAACACGACGAGCCATTTCGCGGAGCTCAAAGACGCCGGGGCCCGGTACGGGATCACCCTCGTCCCCGGCCAGGAGGTCACCACCGAGGACGGGCACGCGAACGCGCTGGGCGATGTCGGCTGGATCGACTTCCGCGAGCCGCCCGACCGGTGGCTGGACACCACCGAGCAGCGGGGCGGCCTGCTGTCGGTCAATCATCCGATCGGCGGCCACGTCAGCTGGATCTGGCCGATGGAGCGGCGGCCGCCGCTGGCCGAGGTCTGGCACTGGAGCTGGCTGGATCCGCACTGGACAACCCCGCTGGCCTGGTGGCTGGCCTGGGATCCGACGTCGGTGCCGGTCGGCGGGAGCGATTGGCACCGGCCAGGCGCGGACGCGACCCCCGGGACCCCCACGACCTGGGTGGAATGCGCCGGCGAGGGCGCCGGCGCGGTGCTGGACGGGCTCCGGGCCGGCCGGTGCACGATCTCCGCACGGCGCGACGGCCCGGTGCTGCTGCGCCGGGACGGTGAGTTCGTGGCCGTCGGCGCGGACGGGACGATCCTGGCCGGGCCGGACGGATCGAGGGCCGTGGTGCGCGGGGAGCGGGCCGTGTTCCCGGCCGCCGACGGGTACCACCGGCTGCTCGACATCACCGGCGCCACGCTGGCCCTGACTGGCTAGCGGCTGGCGCCGCCGGAGCCCTGGATCGTGATCCGGAAGACGGGGAAGCCGGGGGCGATCCCGCGGACCTGCTCCTCGGTCGCGTCCGCGGTGACGCCCTCGAAGAACCGCCCGACCTCCCAGCCCCACTTGCGCAGGTAGGCGCGCAGCACCGGCGGCTTGTCCGCGTCGGCCATCTCGGTGGCGGTGAAGCGCTCGGTCCGGCGCCCCACCCGCAGCTCGCCCTGGCCGGCGGCGCGCAGGTTGCGGACCCACTGGGCCTGCCCGCGGGGCGCGACCAGGTAGCGGGTGCCGTCCACGGTCAGCAGGTTGACCGGGGTGGTCCGCCACTGCCCGCTCTTACGGCCGCGGACCGCCAGCACCCGCGACCCCATGACGCTGATCCCGGCCCGGGTCAGCATGGCGACCGTCGAGTTGAACACCCGGTCCATGCCGGTGGGTGCGAGGTAGCGGGACTGCGGGCTGGCGTTCATGACTGCTCCTCCGGTGAGAACTGCGGCTGAGAGCGTCGCTCTCTTCTAAGAGCAGTATGCGCCAGATCGGTGAGCTAAGTCAAGAGCAGTGCTCTCGAATCTGTCGGCCGATCTACGAGCGGACCAGCAGGGCCGCCCGGGCCCGCAGGATCGCCCTGGTCGAGGCGACGTTGCTGAACTCGTCCGGCTGAGCCGGGCACTCCCCCGCGGCGATGGCCCGCTCCACCTTGGTGCGGGCGGCCGCCGCGGCGATCATCTCGAAGATCATGCTCGGATCCTCGGCGGCCATGTCCTTGGTCCGGGCCAGCACATCCCCAGCCTCACCCACCCAGACGTTCTTGATCCCGCCGCCGCAGGAATGGTCCAGCAGCAGCGACACCACGTGCCGTCCGGCGGCGTACCCGAAGCTCAGGGTCACGGCTTCCTGGACACCCCGGTCGTCGCCGTAACGCCAGCACTCGCCCACCGACGGCGACCCCACCTCGGCCGCCCAGCCCGGGTCCGGGACGCCCCGCGCGGCCAGGCGGCCCGCGGCCTCGGTCGCGGCGGTGCGCAGGTCCGGCCAGCCGAGCGCGCCGAGGATCCGCAAGATGGCCAGGGCCTCGGGGCTCCCGCTCCGCTCGGCGGCGGGCACCATCGCCTGCGCCGCCAGACTCTGCACGCCACCGAGCGCGGCCAGGATGTCCGAGCCCCACAGTTCGGCCTCCAGGGGGCTGGTGATCTCGCCCAGCACCATCCGGGCCTCGGTCAGCACCGCAGCGAAGGCATCATCCGGTGATGAACGGCCGAATACCGCGTCGAGGTCAAGGTCACCGGACATGCACACCGGCCAGTGTGTCAACGCAATCCAGGTCCATGCCGGGCATCCTGCCACGGCCGCTGCGATGATGGGCGGGAACTACGGGAGGTACTGTGCGACCGACGTCACGATGGGGCATCACGCTCCCACTGAGCGGAATGCCCCTGTCCGGCCAGCGTGACCTGGTGACCGCCCTGCCCGACCTGGGCTACACGGACGCCTGGTCGGCGGAGGTCAACGGCGCGGACGCGTTCACCCCGCTGGCCCTGGCCGCCCAGTGGACCAGCAAGGACGGAACCGGGGCCCAGGGTTCCGGGCCGCAGGACGCGGAGGGCCTGCGGCTGGGGACCGCGGTGGCCAACATCTACACCCGCGGTCCTGCGCTGCTGGCCATGAGCGCGGCCACCCTGGCGGGCCTGGCCCCCGGCCGTTTCGTCCTGGGGATCGGGGTTTCCTCGCCCGCGGTGGTGACGGACTGGAACGGTATCGCGCTGGAGCGCCCGTATCAGCGGGCCCGGGACACGCTGCAGTTCCTCCGGCGGGCGCTGGCGGGCGAGAAGGTCTCCATGGACGCGGAGACCTTCACCATCAACGGCTTCCGCCTGGACCCAGCCCCGGTGCCGCCGCCCGCGCTGGCGCTCGCGGCCCTGCGCCCGGGGATGGTCTCGCTGGCCGCGGCGTTGGCGGACGGGGCGATCACCAACTGGCTCGCGCCCTCGGACGTCCCCGCCGTGCGCGCGGTGGCCGGCCCGGACTGTGAGCTGATCGCCCGCATCTTCGTCTGCCCGACCGCGGATGCCGGCGTGGCCCGGCAGATCGGCCGCCGGATGATCGCGGCCTACCTCACCGTCCCCGCGTACGCCGCGTTTCACGACTGGCTCGGCCGGGGGCCGAGGTTCCAGCCGATGCGCGACGCCTGGGCCGCGGGTGACCGCAAGGCCGCGCTCGCGGCCATCGATGACGACCTGGTCAACGAGCTGGTCGTGCACGGGGCGCCCGGCTACTGCCGGGAGCGGGTGGCCGAGTACCAGGCGGCCGGGCTGGACACCCCGGTTATCGCCATCGTGCCCGCGCCGGGCGTGGACGAGGCCGAGGCGGTCCGCCTGCTGGCCCCGGTCTGAGAGCCGGCCCTGCGGCTGAGAGCCGGCCCCGCGCCTGAGACGGCCCCGGGTTACCAGACACCGGGCAGTTCCTCGCCGTACCAGGACTCGATCAGCCGGTGCGCGATGGACACCGGCGGCGGCAGCAGGATCTCCCGGGCCGCCAGCGCCCGGCGCAGCTCCTCCCGGCTGTACCAGTGCGCCTCGGCGATCTCGTCGTCGTCCACCCGCAGCTCGAGCTCACCGGCGGCCGCCGCGCGGAATCCGAGCATCAGGCTCTGCGGCATCGGCCACGGCTGGCTGCCGACATAACGGACCCGGGTGACGACGATCCCGGTCTCCTCCTCGACCTCCCGGGCCACGGCCTGCTCGGCCGCTTCTCCCGGCTCGACGAAGCCGGCCAGGATAGACACGCGGCGCTCCGGCCACCGCCGGTTGCGGGCCAGCAGGCAGCGGTCGTCCGGGTCGGTGACGAGCATGATGACGGCGGGATCGATCCGCGGGAAGTGCTCGCTGCCATCGGCCGGGCAGCGCTGGGCGTGACCGGCGGCGACCGTCACCGTCAGCGTGCCGCAGCGCGGGCAGTGCGTGTGGGTGGCGTGCCAGTTGGCCAGCGCCACGGCGTGCGTGAACAGGCCCGCGTCCCGGTCGTCCAGCAGCGCTGCCGCTTCCCGCAGGCCGGCGGGGCGCAACCCCGGCCGGGCCCGGGCCAGCCACGCGACCTGCTCGGTCACGGTCTGCTGCTCTGGAGCGTCCGGCTCCGGGCTTTCGTCTTCGGAGACTTCCGGCGCGGCGGTTTGCGGCGCCGCGGTTTGCGGGGCTGCCATGTGCTGCGCTGGGGTTGGCTGCTCCGGAGGATCCGGCATCGGCCCTTCGCCTGCGGGTGCTTCCGGCTCCGGCGCGGTCTGCTCAGCGGTTTCCAGCCCGGGCGCTTCCTGGGCCGCGGCGTCCTCATCCGCCGCCGGTGAGTCCCCGGCGGGAACCTCCGTGATCAGGGGCTCCAGGCCGCCCGGCGGTCCCATCACGCCGAAGTAGGCCACGTCCGCGTCGTCCACCCCGAGCAGGAACCTCAGTCCCTCGGGAGCCTGGGACGGGGGGACCAGGATCAGCTCGGCCTCCTTGTCGCCGAACCGGACCAGCGCGCGGTCGTTGTCCAGGATCAGCACCTGGGTCCCCGGGTCCGCCCAGGCCGCGGCGAGCCAGTCGGTATCGCCGCGGCGGACGCTCATCCGGTCCACGGCGCTGCGGGCCAGCACGAACCCGCCCAGGTCACCGGCGTACTCCTGGGCGTCTGGCGGGGCGGCCCCGTCGCCTGGCCCGGCGGTCACCGGGTCGCTGTGATCGTCCTGCCCGGCGCTCATGCGGTGGCCGTGATCCCGGCGGGATCCGCGGCGAGATCCTCCCAGAGGTAGGCCACCGCCTCGGCCCCCCGCAGGAGCAGTGCCATCTCCACCTTCTCGTTGGGCGCGTGGATCCGGTCGTCATCCAGCCCGACCGCGACGAAGACCAGCGGCGCGCCCAGGATGTCCGTGAGATCGGCTTCCGGGCCGCTGCCGCCTTCCCGGGTGAACAGCACCTCGCGGCCGAACGCGCGCTCCATGGCCCGCTTGGCGGCCTGCACGCCGGGCGAGTGGAGGGGCGAGAAGGAGGGCCGTACCCCCGGCCCGCCGAACGTCACGGTCGCCTGGATGCCCGGCGGGGTCCGGACCGCGACGTACTCCCGCAGCGCCACCGCGATGTCGGCCGGCTCCTGGTTGGCCACCAGCCGGAACGACACCTTGGCGTGCGCCTGGCTGGGCACGATGGTCTTCGCGCCGGGCCCGGTGTGGCCACCCCACACGCCGTTGACCTCGGCCGTCGGGCGGGCCCACACCCTCTCCAGCGTGGTGTAGCCCGCTTCGCCCGAAGTGGCCTGGCTGTCACCGGCGTCGGCGAGCCAGGCCTTTTCGTCGAACGGGAGCCGCGCGAACAGCTCCCGCTCGGCGTCGGTCAGCGGCAGCACCGCGTCGTAGAACCCGGGCAGGGTGACCCGGCCCTGGTCATCGTGCAGCCCGGCGAGCAGCGTGGCCAGCGCGTGCAGCGGGTTCGGCACGCCGCCGCCGAATGAGCCGGAGTGCACGTCGGTGTCCGCGCCGCGCATGTCGATCTGGGCGTCGATGAGGCCGCGCATGCCGGTGCACATCGACGGGACATCGGCCGCCCACATGGTGGTGTCGGAGATGACGATCATGTCGCAGCTGAGCTGGCCGGTCCGGCTCCGCAGCAGGTCCGCGAAGTGCGGGGAGCCGGATTCCTCTTCCCCCTCGATGAGCAGCTTCAGCGAGACGGGGGGCGCCCCGGCGGTGCCGGCCGCCAGGCGGGCGCGCAGGCCGAGAGTGTGCAGCAGCACCTGGCCCTTGTCATCCGAGGCGCCCCGGCCGAGCAGCTGGCCGTCGTGCTCTGCTGGCTCGAACGGCGGGGAGTGCCACTCGTCGAGGGGCTCCACGGGCTGGACGTCGTGGTGGCCGTAGACGAGGACAGTCGGCGCGGCGGGGTCCTGGGCCGGCCAGTGCGCGAAGACGGCCGGCTGGCCAGGCGAGCTGGCCTGCCCGGTCTCCCAGATCTCCACCGTGGGAAACCCTGTGGCGGTGAGGTGCCGGGCCAGCCACTGCGCGGACGACCGTACGTCGCCATGGTGACCGGGGTCGGCGGAGACGGACGGGATGGCCAGCCACGCCTTGAGTTGATCGAAGAATTCCCGCGCGTTGCTGTCAATGTAGTCGCGCACATCCATGAGCGGTGAGCCCCTCCTCGCCGGACCTTGCCGGCTATCTAATAAACCAGCATCGCGGGCACCCCGGGCCATTCCCCCCGTCCTCCCCGGGTAGCGCTCCGGCCGCCACGCCCTCGCCGCATGCTGGTCCGGCAGCTACCACGCCCGGCGCGGGCTACTCCTGTGGGCGCAGATTCGTCTCCTGGATGAGCCCAGAGATCACCCTTCGGCATGACGACGCCGGGGGCTCGCGCCTCCTAGCGTGGTGACACATGACGCTACCGCTGACCCGCCTGCCACGCGGGGACGCCGGCCTTGACGCCAGTCCCCCCGGCTCCCCCCGCCCGCCGTGGTGGCGGGAGCGGTCCCAGCCTGGGCGGGAAATGGCCCGCTGGTGCCGGGCGCGGATCCGGCCGTGGCGGGCCCAGGCGACCACCTCCCGGGGGGCCGCGGTCCTGCTGGCCGTGTCCGCGCTGTTCGCATATGCGGTCGCGGCGTTCAGCACCAATCCGCCGGAGCGACTGTGGGGCATGATGGCGGCTGGCCCCTACAGCCTCGCGGCCATCGTGGCGCTGGCCGGCCGGCGAGGACGCTGGATCGCCGCCGACGTCAGCCTGGTCGGCGCCCTGATCGTCCCGCTGGCCTGGATGGCCTGGTCGGGGCAGGGACAGCCGGAAGTCGGCGTGGTCATCCACTCGGCGCAGCTGTTCCTGCACCACGGCACGCCATACCAGGGGGCGCACGCGGTGGCCACCGCGCACAACCCGTACGCCTACAACCCGTACCTGCCGGCCCTGGCGGTGTTCGGCGTCCCGCACGCCCTCCTCGGCGGCGGGGTGCTGACTGATCCGCGGCTGTGGTTCGGGGTGGTGTTCGTGCTGGGGTTCGCCGGGGCGCTGTCCCTGAGCCGGGTGCCACGGCCCTGGCTGTGGACGGCGGTGGTCACCGCCTCGCCCATCATCGCGTTCCCGCTCGCGACAGGCGGGGACGACCTGCCCGTGCTGGCCCTGATCTGCCTCGGCCTTGCCCTGTTGCGGGCCAGCCAGTCGCCGCGGCCTGCGGTGCGGATCATCCTGGCGGGCCTGACCCTGGGCCTCGCCACGGCCATGAAGGCCACTGCGTGGCCCGTCCTGGCGGTCGCCCTCGCCCTGGTGGCGGCCCGCGACGGCAAGCGGGCCGCGGCCTGGCTGGCCGCGGCGACGATCGCCGTGCCGATCGCGGTGGACGGCCCGGTCCTGATCGCCCAGCCCGCCGCGGTGGTGTCCAACACGATCCTGTTCCCGCTCGGGCTCACTAAGATCAAGAGCCCGGCAGCCAGCTTCCTGCCCGGGCACCTGATCGCCGAGGCGTGGGGACCTGGGCACCTGGTGGCCATCGCGCTGGTCCTGCTAGCCGGGCTCGGCGTGACCGCATCCCTGATCCTCCGGCCGCCCCGGAATCAGCGCGCCGCGGGCTGGCGGCTGGTGACGGGGCTGGTGCTCATGTTCGCTTTCGCCCCGGCCAGCCGGTTTGGCTACGGCGTCTACCCGCTTGGCCTGGCCTGCTGGCTGCTGCTCGCCACCCCGGCGGACGACGGCGCCGTCGCCGCGGGCGCGAACCAGTGCGGCGCGGCACCCTCGCCGGCCAGCGAGTCTCGTGATCACCGCATCAAGTCGAGCACCGGCGGGGTCACGGGCTAAGTGGACGAAGACCGGGCAGGTCGGCGCGAGTTTGATCCGGCACGTCGCTGGTAGTGCGCGCGTGCGACGTGGCGGGCCGCGCGGAGCAGCTCACCGGTTGCCGTCTCAGCCCGATCTCACTTGCTACATCCTTGCTACATCCGGGAAGAACGGAGCTGTTGATGATCGTCGCGTTCTCGATCACGCCACTGGGCGTGGGTGAGGGAGTCGGGGAGTACGTCGCGGACGCGGTGCGGGTGGTCCGGGAGAGCGGGCTGCCCAACCGTACCGACGCCATGTTCACCTCCGTCGAGGGGGACTGGGATGAGGTCATGGACGTGGTCAAGCGGGCGGTGGACGCCGTGGCCGCCCGGGCCCCCCGGGTCAGCGTGGTGCTCAAGGCCGACATCCGCCCGGGCGTGACCGGCGGGCTGGCCAGCAAGGTGGCGACGATCGAGCATCATCTCCGGGCCTGAGCCCGGCGGGCTGAGCGGGAGGTTCAGCCCGCCCCGGCCGGAATCTGCTCGATCAGCGCAGCCAGGCCCGCCTCGTCCAGCAGATCAGCCGGGCGCAGCGTAAGATCGTGCCGCACGTAGTAGAACGCCGCCCGGACCTGGTCCGCGGGCACTCCGGCCAGCTGCGCCCAGGCCAGCCGGTAGGCCGCCAGCTGGACCGCGACCGCCTGGTGCTCGGCCGCGGCGCCGGGAGGCTGGCCCGTCTTCCAGTCCACCACGTCGAATCCGCCCTCCGGGGCGTCCCCGAACACCGCATCGATCCGGCCCCGCACCGGCCGGCCCGCAATCAGCGTCTCGAACGGGACCTCCACTTCCACCGGCCAGCGGTTGCCCCATTCGCCGGACTCGAACAGCTCGCGCAGCGCCGTGAGGTCGTTCGCGTCACCGTCGGCGGGGTCACCCGCGGCCGGGTCGTCCGCGGCACCCAGCAGGTCATCGGGATCGATCAGGCGCTGCTGGCTGAACCGCTCTTCCAGCCAGCGATGGAAGGCGGTGCCCCGGCGGGCCTGTGGTGCGGGAGGCCGCGGCATCGGCCGCCGGATCTGACGGGCCAGTTCGGCCGGGTTGCGGGCCATCATCACCAGCGCGGACACCGACAGGCGCGGCGGCAGCCACACCGCCGACGCGGCCTCGGCGCGCCATTCCTCGCGCTCGGCCAGGAGCAGCCCGGTATCCGTGTCCCAGGCCGCCACCAGCGCCTGATCCTCCTCGCTGAGCGGCTCATCGCCCGGGCCGCCCGCATTCCCGGGCCCCGCCATCGCCTGGCGCACCAGGTCCGCGGCCTCGTGGACCGCGTCATGCCGCATGCCCTCCGGCTCGGCCGGCCACCCGGCAGAGGGAGGCTCGGCCAGCGCGGGGTTCTCGCTGTCCTCCTCCGGCGGCGGTGTCCAGCTCGCCACGGTGCCCGCGCCCGCCTCGCATGCCGCCTTGACCTCCTCCAAGAACACCGACGGGCCGAGCGGCGAGGACGCTTCCCCCCACCAGTAGCCGCTGCAGGCCAGCCAGAATGCGGCCCGGGTGGTGGCCACGTACGCAAGGCGGCGTTCCTCGCCGAGGTCCCGCGCGGCGCAGGCGGCACCGAAGGCGGCCAGCGCGTCGGGCTCCAGGCTGGGCAGGGGCGGCAGGTCACCGGCGTCACCCCGCAACCCGAACGGGAGCAGCCGCGCGTTCTCCGTCCAGCGGCTCACGAACCGGGGCTTGGCCGGAAACACCTGCGCTTTCTTCCCGGCTGACAGCCCGGGCACCACCACCGCGGCCCACTGCAGGCCTTTCGAGGCGTGCACGGTGGCCAGGGTGACCGTGTCCCCGTCGCCAACCCGGCCGGCCTCCAGGCCAAACTCCTCCTCCTCGGCCGCCGTCAGGTAAGCGAGGAACGCGCCCAGCGTCGGCTCCTCCTGGTCGCCCGCGAACGCCGCGGCGGCGTCCGCGAATGCGTCCAGGTCGGCGCGGGCGCTGGCCATGTCCCGGCCCGGCCGGGCGGCCACCTCGATGTCCAGCCCGAGCACCCGCTCCACCTCACCGACCAGGTCGGGCAGCGGCCGGGCCACCCGGGAGCGCAGCTCGCGCAGCTCGGCGGCCAGCGCGGCCAGGCGCGCGTGACCGGCGGGCGAATAGGTGGAGGGCTCGCCCAGGTCGTCCAGGGCCTCGATCAGGCTGCCCGGGTCCGCGGTCAGGTCGGTGATCGCCTTGGCCAGCGGGTCCTCGTCCCGGGCAGGCGCACTCCGGCCCGGCCCGCTCCGGTCCGCTGGACGTCCCCGGCTTTCCGCGGACCGCCGCTGCTCACGGGCCAGGGCCCGGGCCCGCTTGCCCAGTGCGACCAGGTCGCGGGGGCCGATCCGCCAGCGGGGGCCGGTGAGCAGCCGGGCCAGCGGCGCGGAGGCACCGGGATCGTGCAGCACCCGCAGGGTGGCAACGATGTCGGCCACCTCCGGGACGGTGAGCAGCCCGCCCAGGCCGACCACCTCGACCGGGATCCCGCGGACCTCGAGCGCGGCCCGCAGCGCGGGGAACTGGGCGCGCTTGCGGCACAGGACCGCGATGTCGCGCGGGTGCACACCGTCTTCGCGGCCGTCCGGCCACGGCCCGCCGTCCGGGGCTACCCCGGGCGGGAGCGCCAGCAGCGCGCTGATCTGCTCCGCCACCCAGGCCGCCTCGCCGGCCGCGGTCTCGGTCAGCGCGCAGGTCACCCGCCCGCGGCCCGCCCGGGCTGGCGGCGGGACCAGCCGGGGCACCTCGGGTGCCGCGGCCCGCAACCCTTCCTGAACCACCGCGGCCACATCGAGGACCCGGCCGGTGTTCCGGAAGCTGGTGGACAGCATGCGCACCGCGGCCGGGCTCGCCGTCCGCCCGCGGCCGCTGCCCGTGACCACGGGAAAGTCACGCCCGAACCGGCGCAGGTTGCCCGCGCTCGCGCCGCGCCAGCCGTAGATGGACTGGCTGGGATCGCCCACCGCGGTCACCGGGTGGCCGCCGCCGAACAGCGCCCGCAGCAGCACCAGCTGGGCGTGGCTGGTGTCCTGGTATTCGTCGAGCAGCACCACCTGGTAGCGGCCGCGTTCGGCCGCGCCGACCTCGGGATGGCGGGCGGCGATCCGGGCGGCGATGGCCACCTGGTCGCCGTGGTCGATGACCTCGCGCTCGGCCTTGGCCCGCGCGTACCCGGCCACCATGGGCAGCAGCTGCTCCCGGGCCCGCTGGCAGTCCAGGATCTTGCGCACCACGCTGGGCAGCCGCCCGGGCAGCGCCGCGGCCTGCGCCTCCAGCCAGTCCCCCACCGCGGTCACCTCGTCCGGCGTCCGCAGGTGCTCAGCCAGCTCGCCCGCGAGCGTCAGCACGGCGGCGGTCACCGCGGGCGGTGACCAGGTCACCGCGTCCATCGGGCCGCCGTACCCGGACACGACCCGGGCCGCGATCTGCCAGGCCACCGCCGGGGTGATCAGGCGCAGCGTCGGCTCCAGCGCCTCGCGCAGGGCGTGGTCGGCGACCAGCCGGGCGGCGTAGGCGTGATAGGTGGACACCACCGGCTCGCCGTCGAGGTCGGCGGCGGATTCCGGGGGCTGCGGAAGGCTGGCCGGGCCGATCCCGGGCAGGCCAGCCTTCCGCAGCCCGTCCAGCCGGGCCCGGACCCGCTGGCCCAGTTCGGCCGCGGCCTTCCTGGTGAACGTCAGGCCGAGCACCCGCTCCGGCCGGACCACGCCGTTCGCCACCAGCCAGACGAGCCGGGCCGCCATGGTCTCGCTCTTGCCCGACCCGGCCCCGGCGATCACCGCCAGCGGCCGCGGCGGCGCCCCGATGACAGCGGCCTGCTCCGCGGTGGGCTCGGGCAGCCCGAGCAGCCGGGCCAGCTGCACCGGCGTGTAGGTCATCGCGCCGCCTGTCACGGGGCCGCTGGTCACGGGGCCGCCTGTCACGGGGCCGCTGGTCACCGGGTCGCTCGTCATGCCGCTGCCGGTCACGGGGTCACCTGCGCCCCGTCGGGATGCACCGGGCAGCAGGTCCGGACCGGGCATACCCGGCAGCCCGGGTTGACGGTGGCCCCGAACACCGGCCCGGTCATGCCCGCCGCGACCGTCTCGACCAGCCGGGCAGCCCAGCCCGGCTCCGGGTCGTCGCCCAGCGCGCGCTGCCGCTGCACCTTCACCTCAGCCTTCAGGCCCGCCTTGCCCACCTGCACCAGTTCGGCACCGCCCGGCTCGACCAGGCCGAACTGCTCGAACGCGCCCAGCAGCAGCGCCAGCTGGTACACGCCGAGCTGCGGGTTGCGGTCCAGCTCCGGGTCGGGCGGCCGGGATGAGCCGGTCTTCAGGTCCACGATGACGCCGCCGCCGTGCTCGTCACGCTCCAGCCGGTCCACCCGCCCGGTGATCTCCACCTGGCCGACCCGGACCCGGAGGGCCTGCTCCACCGCGACCAGCTGCCGGGGGTTGCCGCGGTGCCAGGCCAGGAAGCGGGCCACCATGCGGCGTGCCAGCTCCCGCTGCTTGTCGTTGTACCAGGCACTGCCGAAGTCCAGGTGGTGCCAGATGTCGTCGATACGCTCCTCGATGCCCGCGTCGGCGGTGCCCTCGGCGGCCAGGACCGCCGCCGCGTGGATGACCGTGCCCAGGTGCCGCAGCACGTCGGAAGTGCCGGCCCCGGCCGCGGCCTCCAGCAGCCAGCGCAGCCCGCACCTGGTGAACGAATCGACCTGGGAGGGGGACAGCTGGATGATCCCCCCGGTGAGCGGGCCGGGATCAGACAGCGCGGTGAGCGCGTACCACTGCCGCGGGTTCGCGCCGCGTACCCCGGCCGCCGCGAGGCGGGCCAGCTGGGCCGCCGCGGCGGCGCGGACCGGGCGCGGCCGGGCCGGATCGGCCGCGGCGCGGCGCAGCTCCGCGGTCAGGGCGGGCAGCGAGAGCCAGTGCCGCCCCACGGACGCGACCTGCTCGATCTCCACGGCGTCGCCGGCCAGCTCGGCCAGGAACCGGGACGGCCGGTCCTCGCTGTCCTCCCCGCCGGCCGCGGTGACGACCAGGGCACGACGGGCCCGGGTCGCCGCCACGTAGAACAGCCGGCGTTCCTCGTCGAGAAGCTTGGACACCAGCGCCGCGGCCGCCGCGTCGCCACCCCCGGGCGGCCCGGTTCCAGCCTGGGCGTCCACCGCGTCAACCAGTTCGTCCATGCCCAGCAGCGAGGAGCGCATTCGCAGGTCGGGCCAGGTGCCCTCCTGCACCCCGGCCACCACGACCAGGTCCCATTCGAGGCCCTTGGAGCGGTGCGCGGTGAGGATCCGCACCGCCTCACCCTCCGGGGCGCGGTCAGCCAGGGTGTCGCCGGGGATCTCCTGGCCGCCCATGCTCTCCAGGAACAATGAGGGTGAGCCGGGCGGCAGCCGGACCGCGAACCGCGACGCGGCGTCGAACAGGGCGACGACGGCGTCCAGATCCCGGTCGGCGGCCGCGCCACGGGATCCTCCGGCCGCGCTCGCAGCCTGCCACGCCGGGCCGAGCCCGGACGCGTCCCAGATCGCCCAGAGCACGTCGTAGGCGCTCCCGGGGACCCCGTCCCGGCTGGTCGTGCCCTGGGCGGTGCGCCGGGCCAGCTCCAGCAGCGTGGCCACCCGCCGCGCCGCGGCCGCCGGCGGCCCGGCGAGCAGGTTCAGCTGGCGCGGATCGCGCAGCGCGCTGGCCAGCGGCTGGTTGCCCGGGGGCAGCCCGGCGGCAATGTCAGCCGCGTGCAGCGACCGGCGCAGCCGCCGCAGGCCCACCGCGTCCGTCCCGCCCAGCGGCCCGGTCAGCAGCTCGGTGGCGGCGTCCTCGTCGAGCGCGCCCGGCTGCAGGGCGCTGCGCAGCAGCGCGAGCAGCGGCCGCGCACCCGGCTCCGCGGCCAGCGGCAGCTCATCGCCCGCCACGACCGCGGGGACGCCTCCCGTCGCCAGGGCCCGGCGCAGCAACGGAACCTGCCGCGTGGCTGAGCGCACCAGGACGGCCATGGACGACCACGGGATACCGTCCACCAGGCGCGCACGGCGCAGGGTATCGGCGATCACCGCGGCTTCCTGGCTGGCGCTGGAGGCGACCAGGATCCGGACGAACCCCGGGTCCGCGCCGGCCAGCGGGAGCAGGTCCCGGTGGCCGCGGCCGGGGGGTGGTGCCGCCAGTGAGGCCGGGGGCGGGCCAGGAAGTGGCGGCTCATCGAAGACTGACAGGCCTGCCGCGGCGGGCAACCGGGCGGCCACCCGGCGCGAGGCGGCGAGCAGCACCGGGCCGCTGCGGCGGCCCGTCCGCAGTGCGATAACGCTGGCCGGGCGGTCGTCCGGGGTCCGGAACCGGTCCGGGAAACGTCCCATCGCGTGCACGTCGGCGCCACGGAACGCGTAGATGGACTGGTCCGGGTCCCCCACCACGATGAGCTCGCGGCCGTCGCCGGCCAGCGCATGCAGCAGCGCCTCCTGGGCCGGGTCGGTGTCCTGGTACTCGTCCACCAGCACCACGTCGTAGGCCTTGCGCTCGCGGTCCCGCGTCGCCGCGCGGCTCAGCAGCGCGGCGGCGATCCGGACGATCTCCGCGTAGTCGTAGGCCGGGACGGGGGCCAGGTCGAAGCGCGCGGTGTAGCGGTCCAGGAAACCGCCCGCGGCCACCCAGTCGTCCCGGCCGTGAGCGCGGCCCAGCCGGGCCAGGCCCCGGCCGTCGAGCCCGCGCTCGGCCGCGCGGAGCAGGAAGTCGCGCAGCTCGGTGGCGAAACCCCGGGTGCCCAGCGCGGACAGCAGCCGGTCTGGCCAGCGGTGGGTGGCCGCCGGCTCGCCGCCGGCCGCCTCGGCCCGGAGCATCCGTCGGACCTCCAGGAGCTGCTCCGGGCCGGACAGCAGGGTCGGCGGGACGTCCCCGGCCAGCACGAACTCCCGGCGGACGAGGGCGTAGGCGTAGCTGTGGAAGGTCAGCGCCAGCGGCTGGCGGGTGGTCCGGCGCAGCCGGGTGGTGATCCTCTCCCTCAGCTCCTGCGCGGCCTTGCGGCTGAAGGTCAGGACCAGCACCCGTTCTGGGTCGATCCGGCGCTCGGTGATCCGCTGCGTGACCGCCTCGACGATGGCGGTGGTCTTGCCGGTGCCTGGCCCGGCCAGCACGAGCAGCGGCCCGCCCGCATGCGCCACCACGGCCTGCTGGGCCGCGTCCAGACGCGGCGGATCGGCTGGCGGCGTGGGCAGGCGCAGCAGCCGGTAGGCGTCAGGGTGATGGTCCATCGCCCAGCATTCCAGCAGAGGGCACCGACATCCGCAGTCAGGTTCACCCAGTGTCGCGGGGGAATTGTGCGGAAGTGCACGGAAGGTCCGGTCATGTTCCCCCGCCGGGCCGATGCCAGGGACCGGCTACGTTCCCTCGCCGGACCAGCGGGCCAGGCGCATGTTCACCCGGGACGGCGGCCCGTCCGGGGACGGGCGCAACGGGGTGCCCTCGGCGCGGTACCGCTCCAGCGCGGCCCGCTCGTGCCCGCGCAGCAGGGACCCGTCGGCATGCACCACCCGCCACCACGGCACGCTGCCGCCCCACAAGGCCATGACCCGGCCGACCTGGCGGGGACCGCCCTGCCCCAGGTACTCGGCCACGTCGCCGTAGGACATCACCCGGCCGGGCGGGATCGAGTCCGCGACGTCGAGCACCCGGCTGGCGTAGTCCGGCACCGGGCCCGGTTCTGCCCGGGAGCCTGCTCCCAGCCTGCCTCCCGCCGCGCCGCTTTTCCCGCGGCCGGGGTTCCGGGAGCCGGGCGGCCGGCGGGTACCGCCGGTCACGGGCGGGGGTCGGTCCAGGACGGCGTGCTGCCGCCCTGGTCCGCCGACCCGACGACCGGTTCCGGGCCCGGGCCGGGATCCGCCCGGTCCGGCCAGGTGGCGTCAACCCGGGGGCCGGGCCAGACGGGCGCCGTGGTCCGGTCCGCCGCGTGGTGCCCCCGGGACAGGGTGCGCCGCAGGGCCAGCAGCCGCTGGCCGGCCAGGCCGGTCGCGACCAGGAAGGCGAGCGCGAACAGGCATGCCACCGCCAGCCCGGCCGGGCCCCGGGGGGTGATCGGGACCGGCGGCACGGCGGCGGCGCCGCCGCCGAAGTGGAGCGTGACGGCCGTGCCTGCCCGGCCGCCTGCCTGACCGCGCGCCTGGCCGGCCACCTTCCCGGCGGCGGCCAGCGCAGCGGCGGCGTCCACCGTGCCGAATCCCATCTTGTTGTCGTAGCCGCCGGAGGGACGGTTCCGGGTGCTCGAGGTGATGGCCTGCCCGACCAGGGCCGGCGCCAGGCCCGGATACCGCGACTTGATCAGGGCGGCGACCCCCGCAGTCAGCGCGCAGGCCGGGCTGGTCCCGCTGACCAGCCAGTACTGCCCGTCCCGGCCCTGAGCCGGGACGTTGACCCCCGGCGCGGCGACCTGGACGGACAGGTTGTCGCTGGAGAAGCCGGCCGCCGATCCGCTGCGGGACACCGCGGCGACGCCGAGCACGCCCGGGTAGTCCGCCGGGAACGAGTACGGGGCCTGGCTGGCGTGGCCAACCCGGGCCGAGTTGCCGGAGTTGCCCGACGAGGCGACCACGACGATGCCGTGATCGAGCGCGTCCTGCAGCGCGGACCGGACCACCGTGCTGGGCTGGCCGTAGCCCAGCGACATGCTGATGACATCCGCCCGGTGCTTGATCGCGTACGTGACGGCCCGGGCCAGCGCGCTCTGCACCCGGCTGTCCGACTCGTGCTCGTAGGCGGAGTAGCCCGGGTCGTGCCGGTCGGTCACCACCCGGATCGAGAGCACCCGGGACGCCGGGGCCACGCCCACGATGCCGCTGCCGCCGCCTGCGTGCCCGTGCCCGGCGATCAGCGAGGCCATCCAGGTCCCGTGCACGCCCCAGTTGGGATTGCCGGGCGGAGTATGCACCCCGGTCAGGTCCGGGCCGGTGGTGACCGAGCCGGCCAGATCGGTCACGGCCGGGTTGACCCCGCTGTCGATCACCGCGACGGTCGCGCCCTGCCCCCGGGTCACCGACCACGCGGACGGGGCGCTGACCGCGTCGAGCACCCACATCTGCGCGTCGCGTACAGTGTCGGCCCGGGCGGGGGCCGCGATCACGGTACCTCCCGCGCCCAGCAAGGCCAGCATGAGCAGGATGCCCGCGGCCCGCCGCGGCATCCAGGGGGCAGTCAGCATACCGGTCCGCCCGGGCATGCGGCCGGGGGTGGCGGTGCGCCGATCCGCGCGGCGATCCAGTCCGCTACCCCGCCCGCGACGCTCAGCATTTCGTCCTTGTCATAAGGATCGGCCGACTCGCGGACACGGTGCCTGCCATCCGCGTAGCCGACGGTAGACATGATCAGATACGGGCCGACCGCGGAGATATCGGACAGCTGGCGGGCCGCGTCGCTGAACGAGGCGGCCAGCGTGCGGCCGAACGGGACAGCGCGCACCCCGGCGGCCGTGGAATGCGCGGGCAGCGTGCGCAGCGCATCGCTCGCCTGATCCGGGCTGGGCAGGACCACGACTCCCACGGTGACCGCGAAAGTGCCGGTCGAGTCCTGGTACGTAGCCCGCAGCACGGTGGTGCAGTGCTGTCGGGCCAGCACCGGCCACGCCTTCTGGCTGGTCGCGGACGAGCAGGTGGCGGCGGGGGCGATGCCAATCCGGGCGGCGGACAGCCGGGCCGGGCTGCCGCTCTCCAGGGCCGCGGCGGGCACCTCATACGGGATAGCCGCGGGAAAGATCCGGCCCGCCGGCCAGAGACGCCACCGCTTGCCCAGCTCCCAGGCCGCGATCTGCTGCTGCTGCGCCCGGCTGAACGTGCGGGGGAGGACGTGCAGCACGACCGAGCCGGCCGATGCGCCGAGGCCGATCAGCGCGAGCACGAACCCCACCAGAACCAGCCGGTAACGCCGCTGTTCCTGGCTGGGCGGCGCGGCATGAGCGTGGCCGGCGAGGCGGGGCGCGGCGGGCCCGTGGTCCCCCCGGGCCGGCCACTCCGGGGGGGCGCCGGGAGGGCGTTCCCCCGGGACAGCGCTGCGCGGGGAGCCCGCCACGGACGGTGAGGCATCGGGCCGTGGCTCCGGCGCGCTGGTTCCCTCCGGCGCCGGCTCGCCGCCGCCACCCGGAGTCGCCGGATGCTTAGCCACACCGGAATGGTACGGCCTGGTCCTCCCCCACCACCGGGCGCACGGCGAGGTTGCCCGGATAAGCGCAGGTTATAGGCCTGAAGACGGCGGGCCTGGCCCGCTTGCGCAGGCCCGGCCGCGGTCAGTCGGGCCGGGATCAGTACGAGGGCAGTGACGGATCGATGGTGGCGACCCAGGACAACACGCCCCCGCCGACGTGCACGGCGTCGGAGAACCCCGCGTTCTTCACGATCGCCAGGCATTCCGCCGACCGGGCCCCGGACTTGCAGTGCAGCACCAGCCGCTTGTCCTGCGGGAGCTGCTCCAGCGCGGCACCGGACAGGAACTCGCCCTTGGGGATGAGCACCGAGCCCGGGATCGAGACGATCTCGTACTCGTTGGGCTCGCGCACGTCCACCAGGAAGATGTTCTCGCCCGCGTCCTGCATGTCCTTGAGCTGCCGGGCGGTGATCGTGGATCCGGCCGCGGCCTCCTGGGCTTCCTCGGACACCGCGCCGCAGAACTCCTCGTAGTCGATCAGCTCGGTGACCGTGGGGTTCTTGCCGCAGACCGGGCACTCCGGGTCCTTGCGGACCTTGACCGACCGGTACGTCATCTCCAGGGCGTCATAGATCATCAGGCGGCCGGCCAGCGGCTCGCCGATCCCGGCGATGAGCTTGATGGCCTCGTTGACCTGGATGGAGCCGATGGAGGCGCAGAGCACGCCCAGGACGCCGCCCTCAGCGCACGACGGGACCATCCCCGGCGGCGGCGGCTCGGGATACAGGCAGCGGTAACACGGCCCGTACTCGGCCCAGAACACGCTGGCCTGGCCGTCGAAGCGGTAGATGGAGCCCCACACGTACGGCTTGCCGAGCAGGACGCACGCGTCGTTGACCAGGTACCGGGTCGCGAAGTTGTCGGTGCCATCCACGATCAGGTCGTAATCGGCGAAGATCTGCATCGCGTTGTCGGAGTCGAGTCGCTCCTTGTGCACGATGACGTTCACGTACGGGTTGATCTCGCGGATGCTGTCCCGGGCGGACTCGGCCTTGGACCGGCCGATGTCGGACTGGCCGTGGATGACCTGGCGCTGCAGGTTGGACTCGTTGACCACGTCGAAGTCCACGATGCCCAGCGTGCCGACGCCCGCCGCGGCCAGGTACAGCAGGGCGGGGGAACCCAGGCCGCCGGCGCCCACGCAGAGCACTTTGGCGTTCTTGAGCCGCTTCTGCCCGGTCATCCCGACGTCCGGGATGATCAGGTGGCGCGAGTAGCGGCGGACTTCGTCCACGGTCAGCTCAGCAGCCGGTTCGACCAGCGGTGGAAGCGACAAGGCAACTCTCCTGAGACGGCAGGTCCGGGCTCGGTCCCGATGCCCGGCTCTTCCCTGCAACCGAGTCCCGGGCAGGCACATTCCCACCCGGGAGCGGGCACAGTCTCCCATGGTTACGCGGGATCCGCGCAGGCGGAAGACGGCGCGGAAATGTCACTGCCGGCCGGTACAACTCAAAGGGTGCGGCGCGGAGTCCCGGCGGACGGGCGGCGCTGCGCATCGTCAGCAGACCGCGTCCGCCGCAGACTTCCGGGAGGTCCCATGCCTACTCCGCCCTTACAGCCACCCGGGGCGCAGCCACCCGGGAACAGGCCGGGTTCCGGGCCGGGCGGCGGGCGGCGGGCCTGCCCGCGGCTGCCCCGGCCACCGCTGCCCGACCCGGACGCGGTACGCCTGTGCCCCGTTCCCGACTCGGCTCCGCCCTACGACGACGAGCTGTTACCGCCTCCCGCCCGGCGCCCGGCCCCAGCCCGCCCGGCGGTGACCCCGGGCCACCCCGCCGCGCAGGCCGGCCAGCCAGGCCAGGCCGCGGCCCAGGACCGGCCTCCCGGGCAGCATGACGGGCATCAGGCCCCGGACGGCGGGCCGGGCCAGACGGGGGAACGGCAGCCGCCCGGCGAGGGTGCGCTGGCCCCGCGCGGCGGGCTAGTGCCCCCGGCCGACGGCTCCTGGCCCGGCCAGTTCGCGCAGGTGCTGGTGGAAACGCTGGCCGGGTCCCGGCCGCCACGGCAGATCTCAAGCTGGGCCACCGAGCGTGCCCGGGCCCGGATCCAGCGGCTGGGCCCGATGCTCGCGGCAGGCCAGCGGCCCCAGCTGCGCCGGGTGGTGGCGTTCCGGCCCGCGTCCGGCGTGATCGAGATGACCGTGATCGTCAGCTTCGGGCCGCGGGTCCGTGCCCTGGCCATCCGCCTGGAGCACAGCCCGCCACCCCGGGCCTGGCCCGGCAGCCAGCCCCGGAAGACCCGGTGGCTGTGCACCGAGGTGGAGGCCGCATGACCGGCCGCGGCCCTACGCGCCGGCGCGGTTGCGGGGGTCGCCGTGGCAGCGCTTGTACTTGCGGCCCGACCCGCAGGGGCACAGGTCGTTACGGCCGACCCGGCTGAACTGGTCACCCTCGGAGGAGGTGCTGGCGTGCTGCTCCACCTGGCCCGGCTCGTCCGCGGACGGCGCGGAGTACTGCAGCCTGGCCGGGCGTTGCGGCCGCTGCAGCCCCGGAGCCACGACCGGCGGCGCCGCGTCCCCGGCCGGGGCGGCGTGCGCGCCCCCCCGCCCGTTCCCGCCGCGGCCCGCGGCGCGGGACCGGCCGCCAGCGCGGTTCCGCTGCGGCTCGCTCTTCCGGGCCTCGCCGCCCGTGGTCCCGGTGCCGTTCGCGGGCTGGACCGCCGGGGCGCCGCCCAGGGCAGGCGCGCTGCTGGCCACGACCGGCCCGGTCCCGTTCGCCTCCTCGACGATCGGGTTCTCCTGCACCTCGACCTGGAGGTTGAACAGGTTGCCGACCGACTCCTCCTTGATGCCCTCCATCATGGCGTTGAACATGTCGAAGCCCTCGCGCTGGTACTCCACCAGCGGGTCACGCTGGGCCCAGGCGCGCAGCCCGATGCCCTCGCGCAGGTAGTCCATCTCGTAGAGGTGCTCGCGCCACTTGCGGTCCAGCACCGCGAGGATCACCCGCCGCTCGAGCTCACGCATGATCTCCGGGGTCAGTTCCTCTTCGCGCTGGTCGTAGCTCTCCTGGGCGTTGGCCTGGATGACCTCGATGAGGGACTCGGCGGACATGCCCTGCTCACCGCCGGCTTCCTCCACGGCTTCCGGCACGGTGAGCTTGGGGTGGTAGAGCGCCTGGAGCGCGGTCCACAGCTTGTCGAGATCCCACTCCTCGGCGAACCCCTCACTGGTTGCCCCGGCGACGTAGCCCTCGATCACCTCGTCGATCATCTGCCGGATCTGCTCGTGCAGGTCCGCCCCCTCGAGTACCCGGCGGCGCTCGGCGTAGACCACTTTGCGCTGCCGGTTCAGGACGTCGTCGTACTTGAGCACGTCCTTGCGGATCTCGAAGTTCTGCTGCTCGACCTGGGTCTGCGCGGACCGGATGGACCGGCTCACGGCCTTGGACTCGATCGGCACGTCCGGCGGCGTCTTCAGCCACTCCATGAAGTGCGCGACCTTGTCGGCGTTGAACATGCGCATCAGGTCGTCTTCAAGGGAGAGGTAGAACCGGGACTCACCCGGGTCACCCTGGCGGCCCGACCGCCCGCGCAGCTGGTTGTCGATGCGGCGGGACTCGTGCCGCTCGGTGCCCAGCACGTACAGGCCGCCGACATCGACGACCTCCGCGTGCTCCTCGGCCACCGCGGCCTTGGCCTTGTCCACCGCCTCGGCCCACGCCGCCTCGTAGTCCTCCGGCGTGTCCACCGGAGACAGGCCGCGCTGGTGCAGCTCGATGTCCGCGATGAAGTCCGGGTTGCCGCCCAGCATGATGTCGGTGCCGCGGCCGGCCATGTTGGTCGCCACGGTGACCCCGCCCTTGCGACCGGCCTGGGCGATGATCGCGGCCTCACGCTCGTGGTACTTGGCGTTCAGCACCTCGTGCGGGACGCCATGGCGCTTGAGCATCCGGGACAGGACCTCGGACTTCTCCACGCTGGTCGTGCCGACCAGCACCGGCTGGCCGTTGCCGTACCGCTCGGCGATGTCGCTGACGACCGCCTCGAACTTGGCCTGCGCCGTCTGGTAGACCACGTCGGCCGAGTCCAGCCGGATCATCGGCTTGTTCGTCGGGATCGGCACCACACCGAGCTTGTAGATCTGCGCGAACTCGTTCGCCTCGGTCATGGCCGTGCCGGTCATCCCGGAAAGCTTGTCGTAGAGCCGGAAGTAGTTCTGCAGCGTGATCGTGGCGAGAGTCTGGTTCTCGTTCTGGATCTGCACGCCTTCCTTGGCCTCGATGGCCTGGTGCATACCCTCGTTGTAGCGGCGGCCGTGCAGCATGCGGCCGGTGAACTCGTCCACGATCAGGACCTCGCCGTTGACCACGACGTAGTCCTTGTCCTTCTTGTACAGCTCCTTGGCCTTGATCGCGTTGTTCAGGAAGCTGACCAGGGGCGTGTTGACCGGGTCGTAGAGGTTGTCGATGCCGAGGTAGTCCTCGACCTTCTCCACTCCGGACTCGAGGATGCCGACTGTCTTCTTCTTCTCGTCGACCTCGTAGTCCCCCTCGCCGTCCTCACCGCGGCGCAGCCGGGGGACGATCTTGGCGAACTCGGTGTACCAGCGGGCACTCTGCTCGGCCGGCCCGCTGATGATCAGCGGGGTCCGCGCCTCGTCGACCAGGATCGAGTCGACCTCGTCCACGATCGCGTAGTGGTGCCCCCGCTGGACGCACTCTTCCAGGCCCCAGGCCATGTTGTCGCGCAGGTAGTCGAAGCCGAACTCGTTGTTGGTGCCGTACGTGATGTCGGCCTCGTACTGCGTGCGGCGCTCCTCGGGCGGCTGCTGGGACAAGATCACGCCGACCTCGAGGCCCAGGAAGCGGTGCACCCGGCCCATCCATTCCGAGTCACGCTTGGCCAGGTAGTCGTTGACCGTGACGACGTGCACGCCCTCGCCGCTCAGCGCGTTCAGGTACGCGGGCAGCACCGAGGTCAGGGTCTTGCCCTCACCGGTCCTCATCTCGGCGATGTTGCCCATGTGCAGCGCCGCCCCGCCCATCAGCTGCACATCGAAGTGCCGCTGGCCCAGGGTGCGGGTGGCTGCCTCGCGGACCGTGGCGAACGCCTCCGGCAGCAGGTCGTCGAGGGTCTCCCCGTCCTCAAGGCGCTGCCGGAACTCGTCGGTCATCCCGCGCAGTTCGGCGTCGCTCAGCGCGGCGAAGTCCTCTTCGATCGAGTTGACCTGATCCGCGATCCGCTTGAGCTTGCGCAGGGTCTTGCCCTCACCCGCGCGCAGGACATTGTCGATGATGGCTGGCACTTCTTGTCGCGCTCCTTGCGGATCGTGGCCGGCTACCCGGAACCTCTGCGGCCGGAAACCCTGTGGCCGGAAACACTGTGACCGGAAGACATCGCCGTCCCTTGGCTGCCGGCCAGCGGACTGGCCTGCCGTGTGGCTGCCCGGGCGGACGGCTGCCGTCCAGCCGGGCGGCGGCCAGTGAAACGGCCCGCCGAGCGGACGACAGTCAGTGGCGCACCGGTGCCACCCGTCACCTGTCATGGTAGGCGAGACACGCAACGAAACCGAGCCGCATGCGTGCACCCCGGCGGGAACGTTGCTGATCTGAGAACGTCGGGGCGCCCCCAGGGTTCCCGGTCACGGGAACGAAGGCGGCAATCCGGGAAAGTTGCCCGCGCCCCGGCCTATCCCGGCCGGCCACGGCGGCCGGCATCCCCGGCCGGCCTGCCGTCCCGCTACGCTGTCGCGTGCGAGCGCGCCCAATCCGGCCCGCGGTGCGTTCTGCCTGCTTGATGCAACGAGCCGGGCCCGGCCCGCATTCCGGGGGGCCGGACATGGACGGGGCGGGGTTTCCCGCCACAATATGTATCAGGCGGAGGAAGATCCGCCGGGCGCGGCGCGGCGGCGCCTGCCCGCCGGGCGGCGGGAACCGGTGACGAGGAGAGGAGCTGCGCTCATGGCGGACCAGGTGGGAACGGACCTCAGGTCCGGCGCCGGGACGGAAGAGGCCGGCCGCAGCGACATCGCGCCCGCCAGCCCCGGGCACTTCGAGCCGTTCCACGGGCGCCCGGTGTCCTGGGTAGCCGTCAGCATCATCATGCTCGGCTTCCTGATCGGAGGCCTGGGCCTCGTCTTCGGCACGATCTGGTGGCTGTTCTGGACCGGTCTGGGCCTGACCGTGATCGGCGCCCTGCTCGCCGCGTCCACCAACATCTTCGAGGACTGGTACTAAACACGCGCGCGGCCGACCGGGGGCAGGTCAGCTGCCGCGCCTGGTGAGTTCACGGTGGTCCGCCGGGCGGCACTGAGGGTCGCTCCCACCGGGAGCGCCGGCGGTCTGGCAGCCGGCCGGAATGTCAGTGCCCCCGGTTAAGCTGCACGTCTTGTGGCGAGCGTTGTTCTTCCAGTCCCCCAGCTGTCCGTGTCGGCCGCCGAGGCCCGGCTCCTCACGCTGCGCGCGCAGGGTTTCCTGGGGGCCGGCGGCCGCCGGGGCGGCGTGCCCGCGCTGCTGCGGCGGCTCGGCGCGGTACAGCTGGACACCATCAGCGTGCTGGCCCGCTCCCATGAGCTGGTCGCCTACGCGCGGCTCGGCCCGGTGCCGCGGGACCGGATCGAGCGCGCCTACTGGCATCCGCGCCAGCCGGCGGCCTTCGAGTACTGGTCGCACGCGGCCTGCATCCTGCCCCTGGAGGAGTGGCCGTGGTACGCGTTCCGCCGCCGCGCCCTGCGGGCCCGGGGCAAGCGGTGGCATCAGAGCCACGAGCGCACCTGCGCGGAGGTGCTGGCCCGGCTGCGGGCTGAGGGGCCGCTCAACGCCACCCAGCTCGGCGGGGCCAAGGCCGGTGGTCCCTGGTGGGACTGGTCGGAAACGAAGATCGCCGTGGAGTGGCTGCTCGACGTGGGCGAGGTGATCTGCGTCCGGCGGGACGGCTGGCGGCGCGTCTATGACCTTCCCGAGCGGGTGCTGCCCGCCGGCCTGCTGGCCCGCGAGCCGGACGACGCGGAATGCCTGGCCCACCTGGCCGGGGTGGCGGCCCGGGCGCTCGGCGTGGCCACCCGCGCGGACCTGATCGACTACCACCGGCTGCGTGAGCTGACCGACCGCCAGGCCCGGCACGCGGAACTCGCCGGGGAGTCGGCGCTGGCCGCCGGGCTGACCCCGGTCGGGATCGAGGTAGCCGCGAAGCCGGGAGCGGGCCGCAGGGTGGCCAGCACCGTGGTGCCCGGCTGGGCCGATCCGGCCGCGCTGGCCGAGGAGCCGCGCGGGCGGCACCGGATTACCCTGCTCTCCCCCTTCGACTCCCTCCTGTGGGACCGCAAGCGCACCCGGCGCATGTTCGGCTTCGAGCACAGCCTGGAGGCCTACGTGCCCAAGGCCAAGCGGGTGCACGGGTACTACACCATGCCGTTGCTGGCCGGGGGCCGCCTGCTCGGCCGGGTCGATCCTGTCCGCCAGGGTCAGACCCTGTTCGCCCGGCAGCTCTCGCTGGACTCGGCCGCCGCCGTCGCCCCGATGGCCCGGGCGCTGCGCGAGGCCGCGGAGTGGGTGGGGTGCTCGGCGGTCGAGGTCGGGCGGGTCAACCGCCCGGACCTCGAGTCACGCCTGCGCGCCGCACTGTCGTGACGCGCCCGGTCATGATGCGCCCTGGCCTGGCCGGCTGACCCCACCTCATTCCATCGGCTGGTGCGCCATGGCTTCCGGTTCCCGGCCCCCGAGCAGCCAGCCGGCCAGGGCGGCGGCCAGAGGCATGCCGACCAGGATGAGCAGCAGGCTGATGGTGGGGATGCTGGTCAGCTCGGAGAGGCTATCGAGCTTGTTATCCCAGGCGTAGCCGATGGCAGCGGCATAGGCGGCCACCGTACCGAGCACCGCTCCGGCCAGGCCCAGGGCACCCGCCGTGACCGCGGTCAGGGTCCGGCGGGTCCAGCCGCTGGCCCCGGTGGCGGCCAGGGTACGCAGGTCGCCGGCGGTTTCGCTGCGGATCAGGCCGAGCGTCATGGCCAGGATGCCCAGCGCGAGCACGATGCCGAACACGGTGGCCCAGTCGATGATCACCCCCACCGACGGGATGCTGTTCTTGGTTTCGATGGTCAGGCCGGCCGCGGCCGCGGCGAGCCTGGCATTGGTGATCTGCCCGGCGGTGGGCGGGTTGGGCGTCTGGATGAGCCAGCCGTCCGCCGAGATGCCGGCGCGCAGGCCGAGCGTGCTGAGGGCGTGCTCGGTTATCACGGTGTTAGGCGCCGACGTGCCGGATGGGAGCGCGCTGACCTCCTGGATCACCGGGTTGGCCAGGCACTGGTTCTTCGGGCAGGGGAATGAGCCCGGGCCGCCCGGGCCGTTGCCGGTGCCTGGCCCAGCGACAGTGCCGGGCGAGGCTTTGCGGGCGAAGAGTAGCTGCATCTTGCTGATGCCGGACAGCCCGGGCCGCATGCTGAGAATGTCGGCGCTGGGGCTGACCTGCGACGGACTGATGCCAAACGCCCGGAGCAGCTGCGGGGTGGCGACGTAGACCGTCCCGCTCCAGCCGCGCCCGGACGCAGCGTGCTGCAACGAGGCATTGGCCGACTCGAGTTCGACGACGTCGTGCGAGCCGAGCGCGCTAGCAATGCCGCGTGCCGCCTCCGCCATCGACGCCAGCTTGCTCCCGGTCACCGGGCCGCTGGGCGCGCTGCCCGGCCCGCCGCCGCCCTGCCCATTGGGCGTGTAAACGATGAGCTGATCCGAGGCCACGTTGGGGCCGGCGTAGTCGAGGACGTTGCTGAAGCGCTGGGCCGACAGCACGCTGACCAGGACGGCGATCAGCACGCCGAGCGTGATAGCGGCGAGAGCCGAGCCTGACCGAGCCCGGTACCGGGCCAGGTCGCGCAGGGCCAGCCGGGCCGCGATCGGGGCCCGGCGGCCCAGCCTGGCCAGCAGCGTGAGGCACGCCGGGGCCAGCAGGATCACCGCCGCGATCAGCGCGACAAAGCCGAGGACGAGTTCGAGCGCTCCGTTGCCGTTGCCGTTCGTCGTGCCGGAGTAGGCGAACAGGACCGCGGCCCCGCCGAGCAGGATCAGGCCGGGCAGCGCCGAGCGGTGGACCTGCTTGGGCGGCGCGGGGCGTCCGGACAGGGCGGTCACGACCGGGATCCTGGTGACCGCCCGGGCCGGCCGGGAGGCGGCGAAATAGGTGGCGACGACGGCGAGGGCCATGGCCACGCCGATCACCGTCCACGGCAGATGGAACGCGCCGATCAGATGATGCGCATCCGTCTCCACGCTCGGCCGGTAGGCCAGCCAGGCGGCCACGCCGAGCACAAATCCGGCCACCGCGCCGAGGACGCCCACCAGCACGCCGTTAGCCCGGACGACGAGACGGATGTTCCTGTCGGTGGCCCCCTGGGCGGCCAGCAGTCCCAGCGATCGCAGGCGGCGCTGCGCGAGCACCGTGAAGCCGCCGATCCCCACCAGGGCGATGAGCAGCATGCCGATGGTGGCCAGGGCGAGCACGATCGTCTGCGGGTTCAGCACGTTGCCTGACGACGCCGTGTGCGGCGTGGACACATTCGGCCCGATGTGGTCGGCGGGCACGCCGCGCGCGTCGAACAGGACGCTGACCTGGCTCGGCGCGGTGACCTGGCCCGGGACGACGAGGGCGAATTCGTCCAGCAGGCTCTGCGGGTTCTGCACGATTCCGGTGACCCGCCGGGCCGTGCCCCCCTGGCGCCAGACGTCCCCGACCTGGAGACGGAAGGCGGTTGCCACCCCGCTGGTCATCGCCACCTGGCCGGGTCCGGCCGGGTAGTGCCCGCTGACCAGGGAGAGCATCGGCGGCCCGTACGGCCCGTGCGGGTTCTGCGCGCGCAGGTCGAAGGTGTTGATCGAGCCGGGGATGGCGACGGTCTGGTTCTCGATGACGTCCACCCGGCCGAAGCGGTGCCGCAGGGCAGCGATCTGGCTGGCCAGGTGCGGGTCGGGGGCCTGGAACGTGGCCTGATCCTGGGCGCGACCGAAACCCGCGTTGGCCGCCGGGGGCGTGTTGGTAGCCACCGCCGCCCCCACGATGGTGGCGGCCACCGCGACGGTGACGAGCGCCAGGACCAGCAGCTGCTGGCGCCACTCGCGGCGCAGCAGCCGCCAGGCCCAGCGGATCACCGCGCGCCGGGCGGGAACGCCCCCGTTACCCGCTGCTCCCGCCCGCGCGGGACGATCCCGCAGCACCGTGGTCATGGAGTCTGCCCGGGCGTGAGCAGGGACTCCGGTCCGGGCAGCGGGGCCGTCTGATCGACGACATGCCCGTCCCGCAGGAACACCACCCGGTCAGCCCAGGACGCCAGCTGGGCGTCGTGGGTCACCACGACGGCGGCCACCCCGCGCTTGCACGCCTCATGGATCAGCCGCATGACCGCTTCCGCGTTCACCGAGTCCAGCGCGCCAGAAGGCTCGTCGGCCAGCAGCAGGCGGCGGTCCCCCACCACCGCACGGGCGATCGCGACCCGCTGCCGCTCGCCACCCGACAGCTCGCTGGGGTAACGGTTCCCCCGGTCGGCCAGGCCGAGCCCGTCCAGTGCCGCCCGGGCGGCCTCCCGGGCCACCCTGGCGCCCGTGCCGTCCAGTTCCAGTGGCAGGGCCACGTTCTCGGCCACGGTCAGCCCGGGCAGCAGGTTGAAGTCCTGGAACACGTACCCGACCGTGCGCCGCCGCAGCCGGGCCTTCTCGTTGCGCGACATCCTGGACAGCGACGCCCCGTTGATCAGCACGTCCCCGGTGCTGGGCGCCTCCAGGCTGCCGGCGATTGTCAGCAGCGTGGACTTGCCCGAGCCGCTCGGGCCCATCACCGCCACCATCCCGCCCGTCTCGACGGTCAGGTCAACGCCGCGGAGCGCCTCGACCCGCCCGGCCCCCTGCCCGTACGCCTTGGACACGTCCCGCAGTTCTAGTACGGTCATCGCCCCGTCTCCCGTTTGTGTTCGAGTGTTGAGCTGCTCATGGCCGCGTCCCCACCCGGCGCCGTAGCCGGGGCAGAGGCGCGGGCGCGGGCTGGGGCGGGTCGGCGGCGGCCCGCTTGAGCCGCCCGTCGGCCGTGTCCAGCCACCGGATCACCGCATCGAGCCGGAAGAGCTCGGCGTTGACGACCAGGGCCAGGCCCAGGTCCGACTCGGCTTCGGCTTCCTTGATGCGGGTCCATTGCTGCATCAGCTCCACCAGATAGCGCCGGTGGACCTGGATCACCTCGTGGGCGTCGGTGCCGGGTACCCGCAGCGCCACCAGCACCTTCATCACCAGCTCATCGCGCGGCGGTGAGGCCAGATCGGGCGGGGTGCGCAGCCATCCGGCCAGTTCCGTGACCCCGTCGGACGTGATGCGGAAGCCCTTCTGCGGGCCGTCGTCGCCGTCACCATCCGACTCGACCAGCCCATCACGCTCCAGCCGCTGCAGCGTGGTGTACACCTGGCCGACATTGAGCGGCCATACCTCGCCGGTCCGGGCCTCGAATTCCTCCCGCAGCTGCAGCCCGTACTTGGGCCCCTCACTCAGCAGCGCCAGCAGGGCGTGCCGGACACTCACGACGTCGTGCCATTCAGTAGCATGCTGAGAATAATACTGGGTATACATGGCGCCGCCAAGGGCTTTAGCGAGATTGCTGGCCCCGGGTACCGGGCGGCCGGGTTAGGTCAGCTGAACTCGATCAGGTTCTCCCGGACGGCGATCATCACCGCTTCCATCCGCGAGTGGATCTGGAGTTTCTCCAGGATGTTCCGCACGTGGTTTTTGACCGTGTTCTCCGAGATAAACAGTTCCTTGGCGATGTCCCGGTTGTTCATCCCCTTGGCTACCAGCTTGAGGACCTGCATCTCCCGGTCGGTGAGCTTGGGCGCCGGGACCTGCTGCTCGGGTCGCTCGTCGCCATCCCGCTTGGCCAGCGTGGCGAACTCGGTGAGCAGCTTGGCGGCCATGGAGGGGTTGATCAGCGACTGGCCGCCGTGCACGGCCCGGACCACGTCGGCGACCTCGTCCAGCGGGATGTCCTTGAGCAGGTAGCCGCTGGCCCCGGCGCGGATGGCCTCGAAGAGGTCCTCCTCCTCGTCGCTGATCGTCAGGATGACGATCTTCGAGCTGGGGGCGACTTCCTTCATCGCCCGGCAGGCCTCGATGCCGCTGCTCTTGGGCATCCGGATGTCCATCAGGACGACGTCGGGCAGCGCCTCGCCCGCCTTAGCCACCGCCTCGGTCCCGTCGCTGGCCTCACCGACCAGCTCGATGTCGTCCTCGGCGGCGAGGACCATCTCCAGCCCCCGGCGGAACAGCGCATGATCATCGACGATGAGGGCGCGGATCGGATCGGACGTCCGGGAACTCGCGGTACCGGCGCTGGCCTGGAGATCTATACCAGTCCCGGAACCTGTGGTTACCGCGGGATCTCCGCCCATGGCGCCTCCTCTCTGACCCTGCGTCTAAGCGTGCTGCTCTGGCTGTGCCCGGTTCCCCGGTCGTGCCCTGGTGCTGATCGCGCCGGCCTCTATGGCCGGGTCAGTGCTGCGGTTCCTGCCGGTACTGCGGGCGTTACGGGGTTTACGGGTACTGCCGCGCTGGGTAACCCGCGCGGGCCCTGCTTCGCAGCCGCTGCGGGCTGCAAACCTGCTGCGTGGTGCCCCCACCGCGACCAGTGGTCAAACTCTGGCGCAGCGGGGGCGCACGCGCAAACCGGGGCTCGCTAACCCGGCATTTCGGCGGCCTGCTCACGGCAGACCAGCCTCACCAGCACATCCCTTCTCTGCTGTCTCCTGGTTCAGTCCACCGGCACGTGCCGGCTGAGTCGTGCTGACCTGCCGGGCGGCCACCTCTTCGACCAGCCGGATCACCCCATAGTGATAGCCCCGCCTCCGGTACACGACGCTCGGCAGGTGGCACGTCTCGTCCCGGAACAGGAAGAAGTCGTGTCCCACGAGTTCCATCTCGAGCAGCGCGCGATCGATGGTCATCGGCGTCGCAGAATGGAATTTCTCCCGCACCACGAGCGGGCCGTCGCCTTCCATCGCGATGGGCACGACCCCATCCAGTTGCAGCTCGGTATCGGGCCAGTCCGGGTCCTCGTCCTCCTGCGGGCCTGCCCCGTTGGCCGCCGCGGTGCGGGTGGCCGGCGCCGCGGCCCGCACGGCAGGTCGTGCTGTCTCGCCGGGGGGGCCAGCGGCCGGGGCGCTGATCACGGCGATGTTGCCGGGAACGCCGGCAGGCTGCACGGGCAGCGCCTCCACGGGCGGGCTGTGCGCCGTGTTCCGCGCCTTACGCCGGTCGCAGGCCCGGCGCATGTGCGTCTCGAGCTTGGCCAGCGCCCGGTCGAGGGCCATGAAGCGGTCATCAGCGGCGGCTTCCGCCCTGATCACCGGACCCCGCGAGTTCAGCGTGAGCTCGACGCGTTCCCGCTGGGCGGACTGGCGCGGATTACGTTCCAGGGTTACTTCCACATCGATGCTGATGGTCTTCTGGTCGAGCTTCACGATTCTGCCTAGTTTGGCCGTGGCGTACTCACGGAAGCGCTCCTGGATACTGGTGCGCCGCCCTCGGAAGATGATGTCCACGTGGGAAACCCCCTTCGACCGTCTCGTGTGGAATGACACCCGCCCGGCCGACCTGGTCTTCGTCCCCACATCCGCCTGCTGAGGGATTCGCGGCCTGTTGCCACTACCGCCCTTCTCCCGGTCCGGGGGATATCTGATCTCCCGGGGGGGCAGGACTTACCTCTAAGCCGCACCGTGATCGGTTGACGACAAGTCGCCTTACGTGGGCCGTTTCGCCTGCGGCTGGCATCGGCTTGCCTAGCCGGGCTCCCCGCAACGGGCGGGGAACCCTGCACAGCGCAACCACGGACCCGGGCGGGTGCCATAGACCGACGCTAGCCTGCCCGGGCCCAGATGTCAGGAGCCGGGACTGTCTTCTTCGACGCGGCCCGGCACCTGGGCAGATACGTATCGGGAGCAAGGTGGCGGGCGCGGCGGATTCCCTCACGGACGCGACCCCCGCGCATCGTCAGCCTGGGTAGGTCACGGCCCGGCCGGGGGCGAACTGGTTCCACAGCTCGCTCAGCCCCAGGGATCTGGCCAGGCGCCCGGTCTGCAGGCCGGCGAACAGGCTGTTGCGCGGACCCGCCGCGGCGATCGAGGTCATGTCCGGCTCGGTGCCCTGATAGGAGGACCGGTCCCCGTCCACCGGTACCACTTCCAGCTGGGGTCCGGAGGCAGCCTGGTTCACGACCAGCAGATGGTCCGCGTCGTACCAGCTCAGCGCGCTGGGCTGGTGGAGGTCCGCGCCGATCTGCCCGGCACTGGACACCAGGACCTGGTCGGCCCGCACGATGGCGCCCAGCAGCACCTCGGTCTCCGTGCCGCTGCCGGTGCTGGTTCTGGTGCGGGTGACCATGGCCACCCGCACCCCGTCGGGGGCGACACGCAGCGCGGTCACCGCCCGGACGCCCGACGGCAGGCCCACGGTGACCGGCGAGCCCCCGGCGGCCTTCAGCATCCACACCCGGGGCTTGCCGCCGGACGTCCCCGCAGCCCACAGGGTGTCATAGCGATCCCAGCTCACCGAGCTGATCGAAGCGCCGCTCATCCGGATCTGCAACGCCCGGGCGGACGCACTGGCGTGCGGTTTCGCCGCGGCCGACAGCGAACTCGTGGACAGGGTCACCGCGCCCGGCGCCCCGCTGATGCCCGCCAGGTAACGCTGATCTGGCGAGATGGCGATGCTAGTCAGCGGGACCTGGCCGGTTCCGGCCTGGCCGGGCACCGCGCTGCTGATGCCCCTCCGGCTGTCGAATACGCGCGCCGCCCCGTTACTGGCGATGAAATACAGGTCCTCGCGTCGTGGCGGCTCCAGCGCGGGCTGCGGGTAGCGGCTGCGGCTCAGCACTGCGCTGCTGGCCCCGGGCGGGGTCCACACCCGGCCGTTGACCTCGAGCTTCACTGCCTGAATGGCCGTGGATCCGTACGAGGAGCCAGTCAGCGTCCAGACCAGCTGCGACGCCATCCCGGCCAGGGACGGCCCGGTGACCGCGGACTTGGGCAGGCTCAGATCGACCACGGCGGTCTTGCTCCCGGGCAGGATCTGCACCGGGTGATGCGGCGCCAGCGCGGCCGCGGGCGGGAAGGCGGACAGCACCGCCCCCGACAGCCAGCGCTGGGGACTGACGAGGAGGGCCCGGACCAGATCGCCGGCGGGATCTCCCGAATCGACCGGCACGAAGACCGGGTCGGGCACCAGGCCCTTGCCCGCCAGGTCCAGGTAGTAGAGGTTGCGCGGCTGGTAGGCCAGCTGGAACAGGTCCTTGGTCAGCAGGAGCTCGTTCGACGGCTGGTTCACCCCGCCGGAGGGCAGCGTGGCAATCCGCCACTGGCGGTTCACCCGCTGCAGGGTAAATGTCTGGTTCAGCTGCGCCTGGCCGCCTTCCGCCGGAACGTACTGGCCGCTCGTGCTGACCTGGCCCAGCTCCGACGCGCTGATCTGGACCACTTCGGTGCCCTGCGACCCGAACAGCCGCTGGGCGGGCGTGACTCTCGGTCCCGGATCCGCGATCACGGTGACCGCAGGCCCGGGGCCGGGCTGCCAGGACCGGTTGGCTGCCGCCGTCAGGTACTTCCGGGCGATCGCGTGGTGGTCAGCGAAGTCGGCGCCGGCCAGCAGGAAATTCTGGACGATCTGCGACGGGCTCCAGCCCGGGGCGGGCGAGTTGAAGATCACCGCGCAGCAGTGCGAGCCCGGCTGCGCGCCGCCGCCGCCCGCCGGCAGCGCAGTGTGCTGCAGCAGCCCGCTGGTCGGGACGTCCGCGCAGCCGGCCACCAGGGTCATGCCTGCCAGCGCGGCCGTGAGCCAGCGAACCAGCGGCCCCGTCTTACCCACCGGCCGCGCCCGTGCCGCCGGGACCTTCCGGCTCGGCCCCGGTCCGCGGGTTCCCCGTGGGCTGGATCCCGGCAAACCCGCTGCTGGTGAATCCGCTGCCGGTGTACTCAGGGCCGGTGAACTCAGGGCCGGCAAACTCCGGGTCAGCGAAGTCAGGGCCGGCGAAGTCAGTGGCACCCAGCTCCGTGACACCCAACTCCGCAGCCAACCCCGGGCCAGCCAGGTCGGCGGCAGGCGGGGCCGGATTCAGCCGGAGCGGCAGTGGCGAATGGATGAGTTCCGGGCCCGGCTCCGCCTCATCCGGCCCGAGCGGCAGCGGCGAGCCGGCGAGTTCCTGGCCGGCGAAACGTGGCAGGGTCAGCCGGAAAACCGAGCCCCTCCCGCACTCACCCCAGGCCTGCAGCCAGCCGTTGTGCAGCCGGGCGTCCTCGAGCGCGATAGCCAGGCCCAGCCCGGTGCCGCCGGTAGTACGGGCCCGCGCCGGGTCCGCCCGCCAGAACCGGTCGAACACCATCTGCTGCTCGGCAGGCCCGAATCCCACGCCGTGATCCCGGACGGCCACCGCCACCGTGTCCCGGTCTCCCGCCACCGTGACCACCACGTCCCGGCCCTCGCCGTGCTCGACCGCATTGTCCAGCAGGTTGCGGAGGATGCGCTCGACCCGGCGCCGGTCCACCTCGGCGACGCACGGCTCGGGCGGCAGCCGGAAATCGATCCGGGTCCCCCGCCGGGCCGCCAGCTGCTCGGCGTCCGCCGCCGCGCGCCGGACCAGGTCACACACGTCGGCGGACTCCGCGTCCAGCGTCGCAGCGTTCGCGTCGTAGCGGCTGATCTCGAGCAGGTCGCCGAGCAGCGACTCGAAGCGCTCCAGCTGGCCTTCCAGCAGTTCCGCGGACCGGGCCGCGGCGGGCAGCAGCTCCTCCCGGGCCGCGAACAGCACGTCCGCGGCAATCCTGATCGTGGTGAGCGGGGTGCGCAGCTCGTGCGACACGTCGGAGACGAACTGCCGCTGGACCTTGGACAGCTCCTCCAGCTCCTGCAGCTTCTCCTGGAGGCTGGCGCCCATTTCGTTGAACGACCGGGCCAGCGCGGCCAGGTCATCGGTGCCACGGACCGGCATCCGCTCGTCCAGCTGGCCATCGGACAGCCGCTGGGCCGCCCCGGCCGCTTCCCGGATCGGGACCACCACCCAGCGGGTGACCAGGGAGACGATGCCGACGAGCAGCGCGACCAGGACCAGGCCGCCGAACAGCATGGCGTGCTGCACGAGGCTCAGCGTGGCCTGCTGCTGGTCCAGCGGGAACAGGTAGTAGAGCTGGTCGTGCCCGTTGATCACGCCACCGATCGCCAGCCCGGGGGCGGGTGCGCGGCCATGCCGGTACCGCATGAGGGTCGGGGTGGACCACAGCTGGTCGGTCCGGCCCTGCAGCTGCTCCTCGGTCACCTTGTGGGTCAGCGAGTCCGGGACACTCTCCGTGCTGAGGTTCTGGTTGCCGTAGGTGCCGGCGAAGGCGGAATCCCCGGATGGCTGGGCGAAGATCACGACATCGAAGTTGTCGCCGGGCCCGCTTAGGGCCTGCAGCGTCGAGGCCAGCGAGAGCAGGGACTTCACCCGGTCCCCGGCCGAGCCTTCCAGCCCCGGATCGTTCTTGGCCACGCCCAGGCCCTCGGCCAGCTGGTGCGCGCCGGAGGTCCGCGCACTGTTCAGCAGCCCGCTTTCGATCTGCTGGACCAGGAAGAACCCGAGCACCGTGACCACGACCACACAGATCACCAGCGTGGTTGCGACCACGCGGAGCTGGAGTGAGCGGTGCCAGCGGCGGCGCATCCGCCCGGCGGCCACCCGGGCCCGGCGGTCGAGCGTCCGCAGGGTGCGGCGCGTCCGGGGGGGCAGGCGGCGGCTGGCCCGCCGGACCAGCAGGGCGATCCGGGAGCCACCGGGCGGCTGGCCCAGGCCCAGGCCGGGAAGCGCCGCCCCGGGATCCGCAGCCGCGGTCCCGGGCAGGCTGATAGTGCCCGCCGAGATCCCGCTCACCGGGATCCCGCCGACGGGCATGCCACCGCCGGGCAGTCCGCTACCGCGCGGCCTGCGCCCCGCCTCGCTACTGCTCGCTGCCCCCTCCATCGCCCTTCTTCATGCTGACCGGGACACGGCCCGGCCCTGCTGGCCCACCCTGCTGGCCCGGCCGGGGCCGCTCCTTAGATCAGGCCGGTCCTGCCTTATAACCCACACCGCGTACGGTCACCACGATCTCCGGATGCTCCGGATCCATCTCGATCTTGGCCCGGAGCCGCTGCACATGGACGTTAACCAGCCGGGTGTCCGCCGCGTGGCGGTAACCCCACACCTGCTCCAGGAGGACTTCGCGGGTGAACACCTGTCGCGGCTTGCGGGCCAGCGCCACCAGCAGGTCGAACTCCAGCGGGGTGAGGCTGACCGGCCGCCCGTTGCGCTTGACCGAATGCCCGGCCACGTCGATCTCGACGTCCACGATCTGCAGCATCTCGGGCGCCGGGTCGTCGGTCCGGCGCAGCCTGGCCCGGACCCGTGCGATCAGCTCCTTCGACTTGAACGGCTTGACGATGTAATCGTCCGCGCCGGATTCGAGTCCCAGGACCACGTTGACAGTGTCGCTCTTGGCAGTCAGCATGACGATAGGCACACCAGATTCGGTGCGGATCTGACGGCAGACATCGATCCCGTCGATACCCGGCAGCATCAGGTCGAGCAGCACGAGGTCGGGATGAGTGTCCCGGAACACCTCCAGCGCCTTATCCCCGTCCGAGACGAAAGTGGGCTCGAATCCCTCGCCACGGAGCATGATGCCGAGCATCTCGGACAGGGCAGCGTCGTCATCGACGACGAGGACACGACCTTTCATGAGCCTCATAGTTCCACGGAAACATCGGTCAGGGCACTCTTCCGGTGAGCCGGACGAGCGTCTAGCAGACGTAGGTTACCCGCAGTAACAGGCTGGGTGATCCCACGCTCTGTTACTAGCGCGCTGACCAGGGCAGCGGGCGTGATGTCGAACGCCGGGTTATACGCTGCGCTGCCAGCCGGTGCGATGTCATGCCCGCCGAGGGTGGTCACCTCCTGGGCGCCGCGGTGCTCCACGACGATCTCACTCCCGGTAGCCGTGCCGAAATCGATCGTGGACACCGGCGCCACCACCACGAGCGGGACGTCGTGGTAGCGCGCGAGCACCGCAAGGCTATAGGTGCCGACCTTGTTGGCCACGCTGCCGTCCGCGGCGATCCGGTCCGCGCCGGTGAGCACCACGTCCACCGCCCCGCTGGCCAGCAGCCCCGCGGCCGCGGAGTCCGGCAGCACCGCGTAGTCGATACCCGCCCGCTGCGCCTCATAGGCCGTGAGCCGGGCGCCCTGCAGCAGCGGGCGTGTCTCATCCACCCAGAGCCGGGCCAGCCGTCCGGCCTGGTGGGCCGCCATGATCACGGCGAACGCGGTCCCGCCGCCCGCCGAGACCAGCGCCCCGGTGTTGCAGTGCGTCAGCACCCGGGCGCCTTCCGGTATCAGGCCGAGGCCGTGCCGGGCCATCGCCGCGCTGGCGTCGGCGTCATCAGCCGCGATGGCCCGCGCCTCGGCCAGGGCGGCATCCCGGGCGGACCGTTGGGGATCGTGGTTGGGCTGCTGCGGACCGGGGGCGCCGGCGAGCGCGGCCTGGTACGCGGCCAGCGCGCGGCGGGTGCCCCAGGCCAGGTTGACCGCGGTCGGCCGGGCCTCGCAGAGCAGCCGTCCCGCGGCGGCCACGTCATCGCCCCGCCAGGCGGCCAGCGCCACGCCGAACGCACCGGCCACGCCGAGCACCGGCGCACCCCGGATGGCCAGGCGGCGGATCGCGTCCATCAGATCGGGGACGTTTTCGCAGGTCAGGATCGTCTCCTCGGCTGGCAGCCGGGTCTGGTCGAGCAGGGCGACCGCCGGACCACGAGGTGGGTCGAGCCATTGCAACGTGGGCACGCTCATGATGTGAGTCTGCCCCCCGGCCCGGGCCGGGTTGACCGGGCGGGCCACGAGTCCCCGCAGGCCAGGCCCCGGGCCCGCGCTGTTCCGCGGGCGGGACTTCATGAGGCCCCGCCTTCGTGCGAGTATGGGCGCCAGCGGGGATGTGGGGGCAAGCCCGGCTATTCGGCGAGCAGTTCTGCGGCCGCGTGCCGCGAAGGAGAACCATGACAGACAGTCCGTCGTCGGACGCGCCCGGGGACGGGCAGGCCGATCGGCCCCAGCCATGGTTCCCGCCCGGCGGCGGATACGGCCCGGGCAGCCCGTCACCGGAGCAGGCTCCGTCCGCCCAACCCGGCACCGGCCCGCCGGGGGCGGCCCAGCCCGGCACCGGCCAGCCAGATCCGCCCGGCTGGTCCGGGTGGGGGCAACCCGGATACGGCCAGCCCGGTTACGGGCAGCCCGGATACGGCCAACCCGGTTACGGGCAGTTCGGCTATGGGCAGCCGGGGTCCGGCCAGCCAGGGTCCGGCCAGCCAGGGTATGGCCAGCCGGGGTCCGGACCGTCGCCGCGTTACGCCGAGGCGGCGCCCAAGCCGGGCGTGATCCCGCTCCGGCCGCTGGGCGTCGGCGAGATCCTGGATGGGGCCTTCGCCTCCATCCGCCGCAACCCCAAGGCCATCCTGAGCCTCGCCGCCGTCGTCATGACGGTCTCGGCGGTCATCTCCGCCACCATCACCCGGACCCTGCTCAACCTGGGCGGTCTCAATCTGCCCAGCCCCGGCCAGCAGCTGACCCCCGCCCAGGCCACGCATCTGATGGGCCGGGCGGTCGCGGTGGTGCTGCCCGCGTTCGGGGTGACCGTCCTGCTGACCTTCATCGTGCAGGCCATCCTGGCCGGGCTGCTCGCTCCCATCATCGCCCGGGGAGTCGGCGGCCAGCAGATCAGCGCCAGGGACGCCTGGCAGCTGACCCGGCCACGGCTGCCGAGCCTGCTGCTGGCCACGCTGCTGGTGCTGCTGGCCGGACTCGGGCCGTTGCTGATCCTCGGCCTGCTCGTGGGCATCGCGTTCCTGGCCGGCGCGCCCGCGGCGGTGTACGGGCTCCTCGTCCTGGTCGGGGTCGCGGCCCTGGTGCTCACCATCTGGTTCTCGACCATGCTCAGCCTGGTCACGCCGGTCGTGGTGCTGGAGAACGAGAGCCCCGGCCGGGCCCTGGCGCGTTCCTGGCGGCTGGTGACCCGGAGCTTCTGGCGGGTGTTCGGCATCACGCTGCTGGCCGGCATCATCGTGGCCGTCGCGGGTGGCATCCTGCAGCTCCCGTTCACCTTCATCAGCGCGCTGTCAGGAAGCGGCATCGTCGGGACCGTGATCATCGTGATCGGCACCATCGCGGCGGGCACTGTGACCAGGCCGATCACCGCCGGGGTGACGGTCCTGCTCTACGTGGACATGCGGATGCGTAAGGAAGGGCTGGATCTGGCGTTGCGGACCGCCTCCGGCTCCGGCCAGCCCGGTACTGGCCAGCCCGGTACTGGCGGCCCGCTGGCGGACGACTTCGCCACTGTGTGGCGGCCGCCCTCGGCCGGCCCGGCCCCGGCCCCGGGCCCACCTCCCACGGCCGCGGGGGCCCCGCCGCCGTGGTGACCCCCGCCGCCACGGCAGGCCCGGCCGCCGTGGCGGGCCTGGCTCTGGTCGCAGGACCGGGTGCGGCGGCGGGCCTGGCGGTCGGGGCACGCCCGGGACTTGCGGGGGTGGTAGCCCGGGCCCGGCCGGCGCGAGCGCTGCCGGCGTGGCAGCCCGGGACGGGGTCAGCCCGGCCCATCGGCTCCCTGACCGGACGCGAGGCCGGGCAGCGGCTGGCCCGGGCCGAGCTGTCCAAAGCCATCTACCACCCGCACGCACCGCTCACCCAGCGGGTCCTGAACGCTATCGGTGACCTGCTGAACGACCTGACTAAGGCAGGCCGGTCGTTCCCGGGCGGCTGGTGGGCAGTGGTCGCACTGACCGCCGTGCTGGCCGCGCTCATCACCGTGGTCCTGACCCGGACCGGGCCGCTCGCGCGGTCCCGCCGGGCCGCGGGCCAGCTGATGACCGGCTCCGGCCCACGTAGCGCGGCCGATCACCGGATCTCCGCCGGCCGCCTGGCCGCCGCGGGTGACTACGCCGCGGCCATCCTGGAGCAGGTCCGCGCGCTCGCCCGGGAGCTCGACGAGCGGGCCGTGCTCACCCCCCGGGCCGGGCGCACCGCGAACGAGATGGCCACCGAAGCCGCCGCCGCGCTCCCCGCCGAAGCGGACGCGCTGCGCGGTGCAGCCCTCATGTTCGACGACATCTGCTACGGCGAGCGGCCCGGCACCCAGGAGGGCTACGCGCTGGTCCGTGAGCTGGACACGCGGATCAGCGCGGCCGTCCCGAAGCCGGGTGCCAGCCTGGCTGGGGCCGGGGCGGGCTCGGGCCGCAGCCAGGGAGCGGGCACCGGGACGAGCGCGGGCGGACCGGGATGACCGGACCGGCGCCGCTCGTGACCAGGCCGGACCCAGACCCGGCCGCGCCCGGGGTTCCCGGCGCCGCCAGCCCGGGGACCGCCAGCCCGGGGACCGCCAGCCCGGGGACGCCCTGGCTCGGGGGCCCGGCCGGCCTGCCCGCGCGGGGCGCGCTGCGCCGGTGGCGGGCACCGCTGGCCGTGCTGGCGCTGGTCCTGCTGGGCGGGATCATGATCGCCCTGCTGACGCCGGCCCCGCCCACCACCGGCTACCTCGATCCGGGCAATCCCGGATCGCAGGGCACCCGGGCGCTGGCGGCCCTCCTGGCCCAGCGCGGGCAGCCGGTGATCCGGGCGGACAGCGTGACGGCGGCCCTCGCGGCGACCCGGGCTGCGGATCCGGATGCGGGCTCCGGCGCCGGGGCTGGCGCGGGCCGCCCGGCCCGGCGGGGCCGGGCCGCGGCGCTCGTCATCACCAGCCCCTATCTGCTCAGCGCGGGACAGCTCGGCGACCTGGCCCGGCAGCCGGGGGACGTCATGGTGGTGGAACCGGACAGTGCCGTACTGGATGCAATGACCAGGCGGGCCACCGCGGCCGCCGGAACCACAGGCTCAGCCGGAACCACGAGCGCCCCCGGAACCACGAGCGCCCCCGGAACCACGGGCTCGGCCGGAACCACGGGCCCGGCGCCGCGGGTCACGGTGGCGGGTGCCGACGAAGCCCGTCCGGTCCGCCCGGGTTGCACCCTGGCCGCGGCGACCACGGCTGGCGACGCCACGCTCGGGGGGGTGCTGATGCGGGTCAGCGCCTCCGGCCACCCGGCCGCCGGGCAGTGCTATCCCGTGGACGGGCACCCCAGCCTGGTCCGCTACCGGGCCGGGGGCCGCACGGTTACCCTGCTGGGCAGCGGCGCGCCGCTGACCAACGCGTCCCTGGCCCACCGCGGCAACGCCGCCCTGGCGCTCAATCTGCTGCGCGGCAGCCCGCGGATCGTCTGGCTGGTGCCCGGTCCGCCGGCCGTCACCGCGGCGGGGCAGAAATCGCTGTTCCAGGAGATCCCCGGGCCCGCCTACCTGGTCACGCTGCAGGTCTTCATCGCGGCCGGGCTGGCCGCGCTGTGGCGCACCCGGCGGCTCGGCCCGCTGATGGCCGAGCCACTTCCGGTGGTGGTCCGCGCGTCGGAGACCGTGGAGGGGCACGGCCGGCTATACCGGTCCCGGCGGTCCCGCGGCCGGGCGGCCGCGGTGCTGCGCGACGCGGCCCGGCACCGGATCACGGCCCGGCTCGCGCTCCCGGCCGACGCGGATGCGGGCGCGGTGTGCGCGGCGGTGGCCGCCCTGACCGGACGCGAGCCCGGTGCAGTACAGGCCATCCTGTACGGGCCAGCGCCCCGCGACGATGCGGCACTCGTCGCACTGGGGCAGGACATTGACGCTCTCGAGGGAGAGGTACGCACGCAGTGACCGCCGAATACCAGGCCCTGGACGCCGATGTACGGGGCGCGCTCGAAGCGGTGCGCGCCGAGGTCGGCAAGGCCATCGTCGGCCAGGAACCGGTGCTGACCGGGCTGGTGATCTGCCTCCTCTGCCGCGGTCATGTGCTGCTCGAGGGCGTTCCGGGGGTGGCCAAGACCCTTCTGGTCCGCTCGCTGGCCGCCGCGCTGTCGCTGCGCAGCACGCGGGTCCAGTTCACTCCGGACCTGATGCCCGGGGACGTGACCGGTTCGCTGGTGTACGACGCGAAGACCGCCCTGTTCCAGTTCCGCGAAGGCCCCGTGTTCACCAACCTGCTGCTCGCCGACGAGATCAACCGGACGCCGCCGAAGACGCAGGCCGCGCTGCTCGAAGCCATGGAGGAGCGGCAGGTATCGGTGGAGGGAAAGCCCCGGCCGCTGCCCGACCCGTTCCTGGTCGCCGCGACCCAGAACCCGGTCGAGTACGAGGGGACCTATCCCCTGCCCGAGGCGCAGCTGGACCGCTTCCTGGTCAAGCTCACCGTTGACCTGCCCGGCCGGGACGACGAGATCGGCATCCTGGCCCGGCACGCGGCCGGGTTCGACCCCGCCAACCTCGCGGCGACCGGGATCAAGCCGGTCGCCGGGCCGGCCGAGCTCGCCGCGGCGTCCGCCGCGGTCCGTGAGGTCCGGGTGGCCGCGGAGGTGGCCGGCTACATCGTGGACCTGTGCCGGGCCACCCGGCAGTCACCGTCGCTGCGCCTCGGCGTGTCCCCGCGCGGGGCCACCGCGCTGCAGGCCACCAGCCGGGCCTGGGCGTGGCTGGCCGGCCGCGACTACGTCACGCCGGACGACGTGAAGGCGCTGGCCCGGCCGACGTTGCGGCACCGGATCCAGCTCCGGCCGGAAGCGGAGATCGAGGGAGCTTCCCCCGACGGGGTGCTGGAAGCGGTTCTCGCCTCCGTCCCGGTCCCCCGGTGAATCCGGTGAACCCGGTGCCGGGCGGACAGAGCGCCTCAGTGAACAGAGCGGCCCGGTGACCACCGGTTCCCTGGGGAATCCCCGTGCCGCGGGTGTCCCCTGATGGCCCTGACCGGCCGCGCGGCCACGGCGGCACTGCTCGGCGCCCTGGTCGTGCTGGCCTTCCGGAGCTGGCCGGCCCTGCTGGCCGTCAACGCCCTGCTGCTGGCCGGGATCCTCGCCGACCTGGTGCTGGCGGCCGGCGTCCGGCGGCTGAGCCTCACCCGGTCCGGCGACACCCGGGTGCTGCTGGGCGAGTCCGCCTCCGTGGCGGTGACCGTGCGCAACCCGGGCCGGCGGCCGATGCGGGCCCGGGTGCGCGCCGCCTGGCCGCCGAGCGCGCACGCGGAGCCAGGCCAGGTGGCGCTGACCGCCGCGGCGGGCGGCCAGGCCATCGCGGCCAGCACGCTCACCCCGGACCGGCGCGGCGACAAGGTGTCCGGGGCGGTCATCGTGCGCTCGTTCGGGCCCCTCGGTCTGGCCGCCCGGCAGGGCCGCCATGGCGTGCCCTGGACCGTGCGGGTGCTTCCCCCGTTCGGCAGCCGCAGGCACCTGGGCGAGAAGCTGTCCCAGCTGCGCCAGCTCGACGGCCAGCACCGCTCGCTGCTGCGCGGCCCGGGCACCGAGTTCGACTCGCTGCGGGAGTACGTCATCGGCGACGACGTCCGCTCGATCGACTGGCGGGCGGCGGCCCGCCGCGGGGACGTGATGGTCAGGACCTGGCGGCCCGAACGCGACCGGCGGATCCTGATCGTCCTGGACACCGGGCGGACGTCGGCGGGCCGGGTCGGCGGCATCCCGCGGCTGGACGCGTCGATGGACGCCACGCTGCTGCTGACCGCGCTCGCGGCCCGGGCCGGGGACCGGGTCGACCTGATCGCGTTCGACCGCCGGGTGCGGGCCCGGGTGCTGGGCGCCTCCGGGTCATCCGTGCTGTCCTCGTTCACGAACGCCATGGCACCGCTGGACGCCGAGCTGACCGAGACCGACATGGCGGCGATGGTCAGCGCGGTGCTGACCGTGGCCCGGCACCGCTGCCTGGTGGTGCTGCTCACCGACCTCAATCCGGCGGTGATCGAGGAGGGCCTGCTGCCCCGGCTGGGCCCGCTCGTGTCCCGGAACATGGTCATGATCGCGGCGGTGGCCGATCCCCGGGTCGCGGAGATGGCGGCCGCCCGGGGCGACGTGGCCCGGGTCTACGACGCCGCGGCGGCTGAGAGCGCGCAGGCCCAGCGGCGGCGGATCTCGGCCCTGCTGCGGCGGCAGGGCGTGAGCGTGGTTGACGCCCCGCCGGACCGGCTGCCGTCCGCGCTGGCCGACGCCTACCTGGACCTCAAATCCAGCGGCCGCCTCTGACGTCCATTTCCGCCCCTAACGATCCGTTCGCCGCTGGCCTGCCCGGCCGCTGAATCAGCTGGATCAGCCCGCCACCGAGTCAGGAGGCGCGGCGGATTCAGCCGGCTACGGGCACGGTATCGGGCGCGAACTCCATGTCGGGGCTGCCGCCGGTGGCGGCGGCGCGCCGGCCGAGCACGATGACGTAGGTCAGGAAGGCCGCCTCGGCTACCGCGCCGATGCCGATCCGGGCCGAAGCCGGCAGCGACGAGGGGGTCACGAACGCCTCGATGACCCCGGACACCAGCAGCACCACGATCAGCCCGAGCGCGATCGTGAGCGAGGAGCGTCCCTCCTCGGCCAGCGCCCGCCCGCGCGGGCGGGGCCCGGGGTCGATGATGCTCCAGCCGAGCCGCAGCCCGGCCGCCGCGGCCAGGAACACCGCGGTGAGCTCGAGCATCCCGTGCGGCAGGATCAGGGTGAAGAACAGGCCGCCCCGGCCGTGCGCGAACATCAGGCCGCCCTCCACCCCGGCGTTGGCGGCGTTCCCGAACAGCACCACCAGCGTGGGCAGCCCGAGCAGCACCCCGAAGATCAGCGCCTCGGCGGCGACCCACACGTTGTTGGTCCATACCTTCGCCGCGAACGAGCTCGCCGCGTACTGCGAGTAGTAGCCCCGGAACTGGTGGTTCACCAGCTGGCGGACCTCGGCCCCGGGCAGCAGCGCGGCCTGCACCCCCGGCGAGCGGGCCACCCACCAGCCCAGCAGCACCGCCACCAGGATGGAGCCGCCTGCGCTCGCTGCCCACCACCAGCGGAGCCGGTAGGCCATGGCCGGGAACGACACCATGGCGAACTTGCTCACCGCCGACCAGGCGGGCACGTGCGAGCCGGTGACCGTGGTCCGGGCCTGGGCGACCCGGCTGGACAGTCGGGCCGCGAGCGCCGGGTCGTGCCCGGAGGAGCGGAGCACGGACAGGTGCGTCGTGGTCCGCTGGTACAAGGTGACCAGCTCGTCAACCTCGTCGCCGGTCAGCCGGCGGCGGCGCCGGACGAGTTCGTCTAGCCTGGCCCAATCGGCCTGGTGTGCGGCCACAAAGGCGTTGACGTCCACTCCAGGCAGCCTACTGACAGACTGGGGAACCCGCGTGGCCGAAGTGATCACCGGCGAGGCCGTCGTCATCGACGTGCCCTTCGCGCGCTTCCCGAGCCGCACGCTGGCCCTGATCATCGACGTGGTGATCCAGCTCGTGCTGCTGTTCGGGCTGGGCGGCGTGGCGCTGGCCGCCGGGGCGGGAGGCGGACTCGACGCGGCGGCGGTCGCGGCCATCTCCCTGGTCGTGACCATGGCGATCATCGTGGGCTACCCGACCCTCTTCGAGACGCTGAGCCGGGGCCGGTCGCTGGGCAAGCTGGCCCTGGGGCTACGCGTGGTGAGTGACGACGGGGGTCCGGAGCGGTTCCGCCAGGCGCTGATGCGGGCCCTGCTCGGGGTGCTGGAGATCTGGCTGACGCTGGGCTTCCTCGCGCTGGTCACCTCACTGCTGTCGTCGGGCAGCAAGCGCCTCGGCGACATCTTCGCCGGCACGTTCGTCATCACCGAGCGGCTGCCGGGCCGGCGCGGCACGACGGCCCCGATGTCGGCCCTGCCCCCGGCCCTGGCCGCCTGGGCGGCCACGGCCGAGCTGTCCGGGCTGGCCGACGCCACAGTGGAGACGGCCCGCCAGTACCTGAGCCGGTACTACGACTTCACCCCGGCGACCCGGGAGGAGTTCGGCCGGCGGATCGCGGCCGCGGTGGGAGCGCAGGTGACGCCGCCCCCGCCGCCCGGCACCAGCCCGCCCGACTACCTGTCCGCGGTCCTCGCCGAGCGCCGGGACCGCGCGCACGCCCGGATGGCTTCCCAGGCCGCCCCGCCCGCGGCGGCCGGCCCCGCCCCCGGCCCGGGCACCGCCGCCCCAGGTTCCCAGCCCGCACCCGCCGATGCAGCCCCGGGCGCACCCGCCGATGCTGCCCCAGGCGCACCCGCCGCGGCCACCCCGGACACGCCGGGGCCGCCCGCCCCCGATACCCCGCCCGCCCCGGTTCCCGGCCCCGGGGCCCCCGCTCCCCGCCCAGGGGGCTTCCTGCCTCCCCGGTGACGCGGAATCCGGTCTACAAGCCGACGTTTCACGCCCGCGGTGCGCGCTAGCGTCCGATTTGCCCGGTTGAGGCGAACGTCGGACGTGAAAAGTCGCCAACCTGCCGCCGGAAAGCTGCCGGCGAGAGGGGTGTGACTGATGAGGGACGACGCTGAGGGCGTCCAGCGATCGTCGGCGCCTAGGGCTGCTGCCAGGAGTCGAGGTACTCCTGCTGGGCCGGGGTCAGCTCGTCGATGGCCGCGCCGGTCGCGCCCAGCGCCAGCCGGGCGATCTCGTCGTCGATGGCTACCGGCACGCGGTGCACGCCGGGCAGCAGCGAACCGTGCTCGCGGGCCAGCCAGGCCAGCACCAGCGCCTGCCCGGCGAACGACACATCCATGACCATGGCCGGGTTGCCCTCCGCGGCGACCAGGTTGACGATCCGGCCCTCGGCCAGCAGCAGCAGGCGCCGCCCGTCCGCGAGTACGTACTCGTCGGTGTGCGGCCGCACCCCGCGCTCCACGCTGACGGCCAGTGCCATCAGTGCCCGCACGTCCACTTCGACATCGAAGTGGCCGGCGTTGGCCAGGATCGCGCCGTCCCGCATCGCGGCCAGGTGCGGCGCGGTGATCACGTCCCGGGAGCCGGTGGCGGTGATGAACACCTCGCCGAGCGGCGCGGCGTCCGCCATCGGCAGCACCCGGTAGCCCTGCATCAGCGCGTCGAGGGCGCGGACCGGATCGACCTCGGTCACGATGACCTGCGCGCCCAGACCCCGGGCCCGCTGCGCGATGCCCCGGCCGCACCAGCCGTACCCGGCCACCACCACGGTCCGGCCCGCCAGCATGATGTTGGTGGCCCGGAGGATCCCGTCGATGGTGGACTGCCCGGTGCCGTACGTGCTGTCCAGCATCAGCCGGGTGCCGGTGGCGTCCGCCGCGACCGCGGGGAACGCGAGGGTGCCCTCGCTGGCCATCCGGCGCAGCCGGATCACCCCTGCCGTGGTGGACTCGCACCCGCCCATCACCTTGCCGAGCAGGTCGGGCCGCTCCGCGTGCAGCGCCTCCATCAGGTCGCCGCCATCGTCCACGACCAGGTCCGGCCCGGCGTCCAGGGCCCGGTGGATGTGCTCCTCGTAGGTCCCCCGGTCGGCACCGGCCCGGGCGAACACCACGGCCGCGCCGCAGGCGTCCAGCGCGGCCGCGATGTCGTCCTGGGTGGACAGCGGATTCGAGGCGGCCAGGTAGACCTCGGCGCCACCGGCCCGGAGGGTCTGGACCAGCACCGCCGTTTCCGCGGTCACGTGCAGGCACGCCGCGATCGTGCGGCCGGCCAGCGGTTTGTCCGCAACGAAGACCTGGCCGATGCCGGTCAGCACGGGCATGGACCGCTGAGCCCAGCCGATCCTGGCCAGGCCCGCGCTGGCCAGCCCGGCGTCCGCGATATCGGACGGGACGCCGGGCGGCCGCTCGCTCATCGGGTTGGTGATCGGCTCAGTAGCGGTAATGGTCGGACTTGTACGGGCCCTCCACCGGCACGCCGATGTAGCTGGCCTGCGCCTTGGTCAGCTCGGTGAGCCGGACGCCCAGCGCGTCCAGGTGCAGCCGGGCCACCTTCTCGTCCAGGTGCTTGGGCAGCGTGTGCACGCCGACGGGGTACTGATCCGCCTTCGTGAACAGCTCGATCTGGGCAATGACCTGGTTGGTGAAGGAGTTGGACATCACGAAGCTGGGGTGCCCGGTCGCGTTGCCCAGGTTCAGCAGCCGGCCCTCGGACAGGATGATGATGGCGTGGCCATCGCTGAACTGCCACTCGTCCACCTGGGGCTTGATGATCATCCTGCGGATGCCGGGGATCCGGGCCAGCCCGGTCATGTCGATCTCGTTGTCGAAGTGGCCGATGTTCCCCACGATCGCCTGGTGCTTCATCAGGCGCATCTGCTCGGCGGTGATGACGTCCCGGTTGCCGGTGGCGGTGACGAAGATGTCCGCGGTGGTAACCACGTCATCCAGCCTGGCTACCTGGAAGCCGTCCATGGCCGCCTGCAGGGCGCAGATCGGGTCGACCTCGGTGACGATGACCCGGGCGCCCTGCCCGCGCAGCGACTGAGCGCAGCCCTTGCCCACGTCACCGTAGCCGCAGACCACCGTGACCTTGCCGCCGATGAGCACGTCGGTGGCGCGCTTGATGCCGTCGATCAGCGAGTGGCGGCAGCCGTAGATGTTGTCGAACTTGGACTTGGTCACCGAGTCGTTCACGTTGATGGCCGGGAACGCGAGGGTGCCGGAGCGGGCCATCTCGTACAGCCGGTGCACGCCGGTCGTGGTCTCCTCGGTCACCCCGCGGATGCCCTCGGCCATCAGCGTCCAGCGGTCCTTGGTGGTCTCCAGGGACCGGCGGAGCAGGTCGAGCACGACCTTCCACTCGTCGCTGTCGTCCTCGGCCGTGGACGGGACGGCCCCCGCACCCTCGTACTCGGCGCCCTTGTGCACCAGCATGGTGGCGTCGCCGCCGTCGTCGAGGATCATGTTCGGCCCGTCGTGGGCCGCCCAGGTCAGCGCCTGGTCCGTGCACCACCAGTACTCCTCCAGCGTCTCGCCCTTCCAGGCGAACACCGGGATGCCCTGGGGATCCTCCGGGGTCCCTTCCGGCCCCACCGCCACCGCTGCCGCGGCATGGTCCTGGGTGGAGAAGATGTTGCAGCTGGCCCACCGGACCTGCGCGCCGAGCGCAGCGAGGGTCTCGATCAGGACAGCGGTCTGGATGGTCATGTGCAGTGACCCCGTGATCCGCGCCGCGCGCAGCGGCTGGGCGTCGGCGTACTCCTCCCGGACCGCCATCAGCCCCGGCATTTCGTGCTCGGCGAGCCTGATCTCCTTGCGCCCGAAGTCGGCAAGCGACAGATCGGCCACCTTGAACGGGACGGATTCGGCAGGCATGACACTCCTCAGCAGGGTCACGAATAGGTCGGCTCTCCCGACCGTATGGCACGCGACGGCCCGGGCGCAGCCCTCAGGCAGGTTTCTTGACAAAAGAATGTTAGATTTAGGTCTATGCGGATCACGGAAGCCGCCCGGCGGCTCGGCACATCCCCCCGGATGCTCCGTTACCGGGAGGCGCTTGGCCTGCTGCCGCCGGTCGGGCACAGCCCGGGTCACCGCCAGTTCCGCGATCAGGACCTGGCCGCGGTGGCGCTAGCCCTGGAGCTGGAACGGCGGCTGGACATCAGCCCGGCCGAGCTGGCCTTCGGCCTGCGCGTGCTGGCCGAGCCCGCGGTCCGGGCCCAGGTCGCCGAGCTGGGCCGCCGGATCGGGCGGGTCCCGCCGCCGGGCAGCGCGCTGGAGTTCGAGAAGGAGCGCGCGCTGCGGCTGCTCAGCATGGGCCGGCGGCCAGGTACGCCGGCGGTTGCCGGTACCCGGCGCTGATCAGGGCAAGCCGCCGGGCCGGCGCGGCCGCCGGACCGCACGGATGGCCGGGTCGGTGGCATCGGCCATGCCCGGCCGGTAGATATCCGGCTCCAGGTAGATCATCTCGGCGATCGGCACCGCGCTGCGGACCCGCCGCTCGGCCGCGTCGATCCCGGCGGCCACCAGCGCCGCGCTGTCCGCCCCGCTGATCGCGATCTTGGCCGCGACGAGCAGGCTCTCCGGGCCCATGTGCAGGGTCCGCAGGTGGATCACCCGCTGAACCTCCGGGCCGGATTCGAGGGCCGTGACGATGGCCCGCTCAAGTTCCGGGCTGGCCGACTCCCCGATCAGCAGGCTCTTCATCTCGACGGCCAGCACCGCGGCGACGCAGCCGAGCAGCACGCCGATGGCCAGTGAGCCCGCGCCGTCCCAGGCCCCATTGCCGGTGATGACCGACAGCGCCACCCCGGCGGTGGCGAAGACCAGCCCCGTCAGGGCGGCCAGGTCCTCCAGCAGGATGGCGGGCAGTTCCGGGGCCTTGGCCCGGCGGATGAACGCGGTCCAGCCGTTCCGGCCGCGGACCAGGTTGGTCTCGTGCACCGCGGTGCGCAGTGAGAAGCTCTCCAGGACCATCGCGATGCCCAGGACCACGAACGCCACCACCGGCGAGCGGACGTGCTCCGGGCTCATGATCTTGTGGACGCCCTCGTACAGCGAGAACACCGCGCCCACCGTGAACAGCACCACGGCCACGACGAATGCGTAGAAGTACCGTTCCCGGCCGAACCCGAACGGGTGCTCCTCGGTCTGCTCCTGCCGGGCCCGGCTGCGGCCGAGCAGCAGCAGGGCCTGGTTCCCGCTGTCCGCCAGGGAGTGCACCGACTCGGCGAGCATGGACGCCGACCCGGTGAACGCGAACGCGACGAGCTTGGTGACCGCGATCCCCAGGTTCGCGCCCAGCGCGGCCAGCACCGCGCGCAGTCCTCCGGAGTGGGGTTCTTCTGCGTGTTTCTCAGGCATGCGGTGCGTCAGGCAACTGTGCGTCCAAACAACTGTGGGTCAAACACCTAGGCGATCCGTTCCTTCAGGTCGCTGATCACGCCGACCGGCCCCGGGTCGACGCCGATCGCGATGCCCAGGTAGACGCTGGCGTAGTCGATGAGCTGGAGCAGGCCGGCCAGCCGCTGCAGCGCCGTCTCGCCATCCGCGGCGAGCTCGCTGACCCCGATCCCGTGCTGCTCCGCGAGTGCGGCGGACACCTCGCGCCTGCGGGTCACCTGGGGATGCTCCTGGCTGTCCCGCAGCAGGACCAGCCGCAGCGGCACGGCCGGGCGGGGGTCCTCGTCGCCCAGCACCTGCGGGCCGGTGCCCGCCCACGGCGCGAACGGGCCGTCGAACACCACCACCTGGTTGTGGTTGGCCTCCGGCAGCACCCCCGGGATCGCCGGGTACTTGGCGTTCTCGTTCAGCTGGCAGGCGAACCGGGTGGCCGCCACCCCGGTCAGCGGCGAGCTGCCCCAGATCATCGGCAGCGTGCCGTCCAGCTCCAGGGCCAGCGTCTTGGCCGGGTTGAGGAACGATTCACTATCCGGGCGGCAGAGGTGGGAGACCCGCTCCAGGTCGGCGGCCGCGGTCTCGAGGGTGTCCCCCGGGATGTCCGCTATCCCGAGCCGGTCCGCGACCACCATCAGGGGCACGGCCAGGCCCCACAGCGTGAACCGCGGCATGCCGGCGGGCTGGACCGGGACGAACGGGGCCCGGGCCTGCTCGGCGATCCGGGCCAGCGGTGACCCGGCCCCGCCCACCCCGAGCAGCGGGCAGCCGCGGCGCACCGCCTCCTCCGCGGCCGACAGGGTTTCCTCCGTAGTGCCCGAGCAGGACACCGCGATGACCAGGTCGGCGGCGCCGACCCAGCCCGGCAGCCGGTAGTCGTGCTGCGCGATCACCGGCGAGGCGGAGCCGGGGCCGCAGACCGCGGCGAGCACCTCACCGGCCACCCCCGAGCCACCCATGCCCGTCACCACGATCGACCGCGGGCGGCCCGCCGAGGTCAAAACGCCCAGATCGGTCTCGGCCGTGACCCGCGCGGAGGTCCGCACCTGGGCCGCGGCCGACGCCGCCTGGCGGAGCACGCCACCCGGATCGGCGGCCTCCACCAGCGCCGGCTCGTCCAGGCGTTCTTGGGCCGCCAGGGTCACGGTTGCGATCCCGGCTGCCGCGCCTCGTCCACCAGCAGCACCGGGATGTCGTCGCGCACGGGGTAGGCCAGGCCGCAATCCGCGCCGGTGCACACCAGCTCGCTGGCCTCCTCGTCCACGCGCAGCGGCGCGTGGCACTTCGGGCAGGCGAGGATGTCCAGCAGCCAGTCGTCGATCTTCACTAGTTCTCCAGACGGCGTGAGTCTCACGGACGCTCGGGCGCTCCGGCTGGCGCCCGCCGCGGCGCGGTGAGCGGCCCGGTGACCCGGGGCTAACCGCGCACGATGCCGAGCACCTCGTCGCGCAGCCTGAGCATAGTGTCCTCTTCGCCCGCCTCCAGGTTCAGCCGCAGCAACGGTTCGGTGTTGGACGGGCGCAGGTTGAACCACCAGCCGTCGCCGGTGATGGTCAGCCCGTCGAGCTCGTCGGCGGTGACTCCCGGGCGGCTGGCGAATTCCGCGCGGACCCGGCCGGTCGCCGCGGCCTGGTCCGCCACCTCGCTGTTGATCTCGCCGGTGGCCACGTACCGGCCGTAACCAGCCAGGATCTCGGACAGGGGGGCCGACTGCTCGCCCAGCGCGGCCAGCACGTGCAGCGCCGCGAGCATCCCCGAGTCGGCGTACCAGAAGTCACGGAAGTAAAAGTGGCCGGAGTGCTCCCCGCCGAACACCGCGCCGGTCTCGGCCATCCGCGCCTTGATGAACGAGTGCCCGACCCGGGTACGCACCGGGGCGCCGCCGTGCTCGGTGATGATCTCGGGTACCGCGCGGGAGGTGATCAGGTTATGGATGACGGCGGCGCCGGGCTCGCGGGCCAGTTCCCGGACCGCGATGAGCGCGGTGAGCACCGAGGGCGACACGATGTGCCCCCGCTCGTCCACCACGAAGCAGCGGTCCGCGTCCCCGTCGAAGGCCAGGCCGATGTCGGCCCCGGAATCGATCACCGCGCGCTGCAGATCGCGCAGGTTCGCAGGCTCGATCGGGTTCGCCTCGTGGTTCGGGAACGTCCCGTCCAGCTCGAAGTAGAGCGGCACGACGGTGAGGGGCAGCCCCGCGAAGACCTGGGGCACGGTGTGCCCGGCCATCCCGTTACCCGCGTCCACGGCCACCGTCAGCGGCCGGATGGCGGACAGGTCGACCAGCTTCTTGAGGTGGGCCGCGTACCCGGAGAGCAGGTCCCGCTGGACGATGACGCCGGGGGTGCCGTGGGACGCCGGCAGGCCCCGGGCCGCCGAGTCGCGCAGCTCGGTCAGGCCGGTGTCGGCACCGACCGGACGGGCCCCTTCCCGGCATAGCTTGATCCCGTTGTACTTGGCCGGGTTGTGGCTGGCCGTGATCATCGCGCCGGGCATGCCGAGGCTGCCGCTCGCGTAGTACAGCATGTCGGTCGAGCCCAGGCCGCCTTCGATCACGTCGGCCCCCTGGGCCGCCGCGCCCCGCGCGAACGCCTCCGCCAGCGGCCGGGACGAAGTGCGCATGTCGTGCACGGTGACCAGGCTGGGGGCACCGGTGAGCCGGACGAACGCGCCCCCCACCGACTCGGCGACCTGCTCGTCGAGCTCGTCGGGGACGATCCCGCGGATGTCGTACGCCTTGAAGATCTTCTCGTAGGAGCCCACTGAGGCCCTGCCTCCCGTATCTGACCTGGGAACCACGGACCCGGTTCCGTGCGTCTGTGTATGGCTTGCCCGCGCCGCACGCACTGCCGCAGCTAGCGGGGCCCCGGCACCTGCTTTATGAGGTGCTGGGATATCTGTGCCCAAATATTCTGCCGGGACCCCGGCCCCGCCGTGCGGCCAGCGGACGGCGGGCCGCATGGGAGCACGGACACCGAGCCTACCGGCCCGCCGGGCGGCAGGAGGGGCGCTGGCTACCTCAGCTGGTCCCGCGCGTCGGGTGACGAGCGCAGCACCCGGAGGTGGCCCCGCCTGCCCACCTCGACGCCCTGGCCGACCGGCTCACCGGGCGGGGGGAGGGCGGCCTCGCGCACCGCATTGGCCAGCGCTTCGAGGTCGTCGGCCTCCGGCGGCGCGGACTCGACCGGGAGCCGCACCACGTCCCAGCCGCGCGGGGCAGTCAGCCGGTCGGCGTGCGCCGAGCAGAGGTCGTAGCAGTGCGGTTCGACATACGCGGCCAGCGGGCCCAGGACCGCGGTGGAGTCCCGGTACACGTAGGTCAGCGTGTAGACCGCAGGGTGCTTGCAGGCTGGCCGGGAGCAGCGGCGGGCAGTCACCAGGACGTCCCGCCGGCCGGGCCGACCCCGTTCGTGGCGTGCCAGCGCGACCGGGGGGAGAGGGGTCGCGTGCATCGCTCACAACGGCTGACCGTACCCATCCGCGGGCGGTAACGCCACCACCCGGGGCACACTGCACGATCGTGTCTCGCTCCGCGTCCCGCTGCCCCGGGCCGGGCAGCCCGGCGGCGGCCGCCTGGGCTGGACGCCGGGCACCAGCCGCCACCCGGGGATACGCTCGGCAACTGTGCGCACCGGCGAGGGGGACGGCACTGAGCCCAGTGCCCCTGGGGACAGGCCCGCGGAGAGCCGACCCCCCGGAAACGGGCCTCCCGGAAACAGGGCTGCCGACGACACGGCTCCGGAGAACCAGGCTTCCGGGGACCAGGCTTCCGGGAACAGGGCCCCGGGGAGCCAGGCCCGGATCAGGCGGCGGGACCGGCATGGGCGCGGGCTGCGCGGCGTACTGGCCCCGCCCGGGGTACCCCTGCACCGCAGCCGGTCGCAGCGTTTCGACGAGCTGATCCTGGAGGCGGTGGCCCGGCTGGAGACCCGCTGGGAGGCCCAGCTGTCCGGGGTGGAGTTCGCAGTCGAGGAGATCCCGCCACCGGACCCGCCCGGCCTGGGGCCGGAGAGCGTGTCCCTGGCCCGGCTGGACCCGGGTTCGCCGGGCACCGGCCCGGCAGCCGCGGCGGACGGCGCGGTGGCCCGGCCGCCGCGGATCGTGGTGTACCGCCGGCCGCTGGTGGCGCGGGCCGACAGCGAGGAGGAACTGGGCGAGCTGGTCTTCGAGGTGGTGGTGGAGGAGTTCGCCCGGCTTCTCGGCGTTGACCCGGAAGATGTGGATCCGGGCTTCGGGGACGAGGAGTGACCCGGCTCGAGCAGAGCTCGGGGCAGCCGGGCTCATAGCCCGGGGGTCACGGCCCGGGACTCACGGCCCGAGGGTCACGGCGCGGTGGCGATGGCGGCGCTGCGGACCGGGGGCAGCGGCACCGTGGTCAGCGCACTGGCCACCGGGAGCATGGCCTGGAGCGTGCCCCCCGCGCCGCTGGCGCTGATAACGCGGCCCGCGTACACCGGGCCGGAGCCGGGAAGCGGCGAGATCACCACCGCGAACGGCGTCCCGCGCGGTGCCCCCGGCACCGCCTTGAGCGCCACTACGACGCTTTTCCCGGACGTGACCTGAACGGTCTGGGTGCGTCCCGCCGAGCCCGCTGACGGGATCTGGGCCACGCTCACCCGGGCTGTGGCGTGCGGCGCGGAGAGAACCAGGGTGGACACCCGGCCGCGTCCGGTCACGTTGTACGCGACTACGCCCTGTTCCTCCAGCGCGGGCGCGGCGGCGGTGAAGGAGCCGGGTGAGCCGTTGGTGCCCCCGGGGATCATGACGGTCGCGGTGACCGGGGTACTGGCGGTCAGCTTGATCGCGGCCGGGATCCCGGCCAGCGACGGCAGCGAGACCTCGGCGGCGGACCCGCCCGGGATATCGATGCCGCCCGACCCGGTGGGCTGGTAAGTACCCCTGGAGGTGACCGCGGAGACCTTGACGTTGGCGTCCTTCACGCCGGGAACGGCCAGGTAGAGCTGGCGGCTGCCGGCCGCAGCGGGCAAGCCGGGGATGACCAGGTGGGTGGCGGGAGCCTGGGCGGGCGGCAGCCACGCCCCCTCGCGCGCCCCGGTGCTCTCCTGGACCGCGGCGGCCACCTGGCCCACGCTCGTCCGCACGTGCAGGGTGACCGACCGGGAGTTGCGCAGCACCGGGGCCAGGGACTGGACGATCATCCCGTGCGGCGGCACGGTGATCCCGTTATCGGTGGTCTGCTGCAGCGGCCCGGCGTCGGTGAACATGTCCACGTTCGCGTCGGCTGGCTGGCTGCCCGGGTTCATCAGGTAGACCTGGATGTGCCCCGCGGTGCGCTGCCCCGGGCCGGCGAACCAGAAGTCGGTGCCGGGGCTGCCGCAGGCCGCGGTGGGCAGGTTCGTCCCGCTGGTCTGCTCGACGTCCAGGCCCTGGGCCAGCGACCCGCTGGCCTGAACCACGACCCCGCCCCGGACGGCCGTAGACACGACCGTGGTAGCGCTGGGCTTGCCCTTGGGGGCGGCCTGGGCCCGGCCGGCCCGGTCGAGGCTCACCGGGGCGAGCCGCGGCGCTCCGGCCTTGGTGACGCTGAGCACCGCCGGGCCGGCCGTGGTGCTGCCCAGGCCCAGCCGGGTCACCACCGCCACTCCGTGCCCGGCGGGCGCGGAGCCGCTGCCCGCGCTCTGGCTGGCCGCACCCGTGCTGGTCAGGCTGGCGGGTGCGGCCATCATGGCAATGCCGCCGCCCCGGCTGAACTGAGTCCCCGGCGCGGGGCAGGTCCGGACCACGGAGGTCACCGGGACCGAGTGCAGCGGCCGCACCGCCGCCCCCGCGCTGAGCGAAATGGAGTGCCGCAGGCCGCCGAGCGCGTACAGGCCGCCCAGCAGGACGACCACCACGGCCGCGAACAGAACCCGGCTCCCGCGCACGTTCCTCACCAGTCACCCTCCCCTGGCTCCTCGCCGGGCTCACGGCCCCAGACCACGTGCGCGCGGCTGGAGGAGTAGTCCTCGGGGTCGGGATAGTCGGGACCGGGGTATTCCGTGCCGGAGTACGCCCCGGGGGCGGGCTCGTCGTGATCTGGGTACGGGCCGCTCGGATACTCACCGCTGACCTGCTCGGCGGCTGGATGTCCGGCGGCACGTTCCGCGGCGGAGCGGCCGGCGGCAGGATATTCGGGACCCGGGTACTCGGTGCCGGGGTACCCCGTCGGGTGATCCGCGCCCGGGTACCCGGTGGCTGGGTACCCGGCGCCCGGGTGGTTGGCGGCTGGGTATCCGGCCGGGGGACGGCTCCCGCGGCCGGGCTCCGGCTCCCAGACGGAGCGGGCCGGGGTGGACCAGGCCGACCCGGCCCGGCCCGCATCGGATCGGGACGAGTCCCCGGGGTACGCGCCAGTCCCGGCGGAGTCCGGGTAATCTGGCGCGCCTGGGTAGCCCGAACCTGGATAGTCCGCGTCCGGATAGGCTGCGTCCGGATAGGCCGCGCCACCCGGGCGGGCCGCTTCCGCCGGGAAGCCCGCCCCGGCCGGATACTCCCCGGACGACGTGCCCCGCCTCGGCGCGGGCAGCACATCGTCGTCGCCCGGCAGCCGCCCGCGGCTCAGTCTCCGGCCACCGGGGGCGGCCTGCGGATACTCTCCAGTTCCGTAGGCGGCCCCACGGTCGTGGTCAGCCCCGCCGTAGCCATCCCTGGCGTCATCAGCCGGGCCGAAGCCAGCGCTGGCGTCGCCAGGCCGGCTGTAACCGCCGCTGCCGTAACCACCACTGCTGTAGCCAGGCCGGGTGGGGCCGGTACCGCGATAGCCGGAGCCGCCGCGCCCGGCCTCGCCATAACCAGCGCCGCCGAACCCGGCCCCGCTATCGCCGCCACCGTCATAACCACCTTGGGCGCGGCGGGGACCGCTGTGGCGGGCGTCCCCGGCGCCGCCGTAGCCAGCGCCGCCATCCACGGCGCCGCCGTAGCCAGCACCGCTGGAGTCGCTGCTGTAGCCGGGACCGCCGCCTGCGCTGCCGTAAACGGCGTCACTGGAATCGGCCCGGTCATAGTCGGGGCCGTCGCCGGCCCGGCTCTGGTCAGCATCCGCGGGGCCGCGGTAACCACCGCCGCTGCCGTGGCCGGCCCCGGAAAAGTCCCCGCTGGGATAGGCGCCGCCGCCGTACGAGGGACTGGGGTACGGGCCGCTCGCTTCCCCGGCCGCATGACGGCGCGGGCCAGCGCCCGCCGCCCCCGGGTACCCCGATCCGGCGTACTGGCTGGCCGGGTACTCAGCCGCGGCCTCCTGCTCCGGGGCCCGGCGCTTGCGTGCGCCCCGCCTCCCCGCCTTCCGCTCGGGAATGTCCCGCCCCGCGCCCTGCGCCGAGCCGTCCTGGTCCGGCCCGTTCTCGTCCGTCCCGTTCAGGTCCGCGCCGCTCGGCTGCGCGGACTTCCGTCCCCGCCGCCAGCGCCTGCGCCCGCCGCGGTCGGCGGCCGGCGCGTCATCGTGGTCACCAGCCGGTTCCGCACCCGCCAGCCTGGCACCGCCCAGCGCGGCACCGCCCAGGGCCGCCCCCGCCAGTCCCGCATCCGCCGGCCCCGCACCGCTCCGCGACGCACCCGGTGGTCCCGCACCTGCTGCCCCGGCACCCGCCGGCGCCGCGGCAGGCGGCACCGCGGATGGACCGTCCGCCTCGTCCCAGAACGCGCTCTCCCGGCTCCCCAGCCTGGTGGGGCTGTCGTCCTGCTCCCAGAACCCGCCGCCGGCCGAGGAACCCGGCCGGGCCGGGGGCGGGTCTCCGGCCAGCCCCGCCGGATCAGCCCCGAACCCGGCCGCGGCGGCCGCCCCGGGCCACCCGGCTGGGCCAGCCCCGGATCCCGCCGGCGCGTCCAGCCCGGCGTCCATCGGCAGCTCCGCTGGGGCGCCGGCGTTGAGGTCCTCGTTTTCTTGCCGTGCGGAGCGGCGGGAGGCGCCCAGGGCGCCACGCCGGCCTGCGCCCGGCCCGCTGGGCGGTGCGCCGGTACCCGGGCCGCTCAATCCAGGCCCGCCCAGTCCCGGCCCGCCCAGTCCCGGCCCGCTCTGTCCCGCCGCCGCGGCCCGGCGCCCGGACCCGCCCGACGCCCGGTCCGCTGCGGTCCGCAACGCGCCGGACCGGCCTGAGCCCGTCGGGCCCGTCGCCGCCGCGGCCCGGCGGGTCAGCCGGCTGCCCCGCACCGGTTCGTCGTCCTCGCCAGCGGGCGTGGTCACGGGTTCAAGGTCCGGCTCGCCGGCGTCGTCCCCAGCCTGATCCCGGTCGCGTTCCCGGCGGCGGCCTCCCGTGCGCCCCGCCGCCGCGGTGCTCTCCCCGGGCACCCGGGAGCCTGGCAGCCCGAGGCCGACCACGACGAGCAGGGCCAGCCCCTCCAGCACCACGATCAGGGTCCGGCCCAGCTGGGGGTGGGAGATGTCGAGGGTTCCGCCGCCCGGCGGGAGGCGGAAGGCCTGCGCCCAGGCGCCGGCCGGCGAGGGCACGGACTGCAGGGCGGTGCCGTTGAGGGTGGCGGTCCAGCCGCCGGCCGGCTCGGCCAGTTCCAGGGTCCCGCCGCCGCGCGGCGCGGCCGCGCCGGAGACGCTCACCTCCCCGGACGGCACCGCGACGAACTTGCCGCCCGGACCGCTCACCCGGACCCGGGCCGCGGTTTGCGCTACCCGCCAGAGCTGGAAGGTGGCTGTCTTGCTCACTGGGCGCAGGTCGGCGACGTTGTTCAGCGTGCCGACCAGGACGGCGTCAGCCGGGGCGGGCAGCAGCACATAGCCGATGCCCAGCGCGGCCAGGGCCTGGCCCTGATCCTGCGCGCCCCCGCCGCCCCGCGCGACCAGGGTGGAGACGACGGCATCCAGGGTGCGCTGCGCGGCCGGGGGCTGGATCAGGTCGGTGGCGCCCAGCAGCGGGTCGGCGCCACGGAGCACCTCATAGGTGTAGGTCCCGTGCTGTGGGCGCAGCACGAGCGTGCGCGGCCGCAGCGCGTTGTCGGAGGACACGCTGACGAAGGGGGGCAGTACCGGCGCGGCGGCCCCGCCGACCGGGCCCCGGACCCCCGTGGCCACCCAGGAGCCCGCCGCCAGCAGCGGCGCGCTGCACGCGGCCGCGGCCAGGAGCAGGACGCCGAGCCCGGCCGGGCGGCGCCACCGTCCCTCCCCGAGCTGGGCGGGCAGGGCGTCCGCGGCCACGACCGCCGCGAGCACCAGGCCCGCGGCGGCGATCGCGAGCGGGATCCCCGGCCAGCCGGTGACCTGCTTGCTGGCATCGTCGGTGGTCAGCAGCATCCGGCTGACGGCGACCGAGACCAGCAGTCCGAGCAGGGCCACGGACCAGCCCGCGATGACCAGGAACCGCCGGGCAGTGAGCAGCAGCGCGGCCAGCGCCGCGAGGGCCAGGCCGCCGGTCACCCAGAACGGCGGCAGGCCCGGGCCACCTGGGGAGAGCAGCAGCAGCGACCGGGCGGGCAGGCCCGATGTGGCCAGGCCGGGCACCTTGTTCCCGGCCTCGAGGAAGAGCAGGGACGGCCGGGTGGCGACCTGAAGCGTCCAGGGCAGCAGCAGGATCGGGGGGACCACCGCGGTGATGGCCAGGTTGAGCAGCAAGCCCCGGCCCGACCGGCGGAAGACCACGGCCGCGAGCAGGGCCCCGAGGACGGCCACGACCCAGATCAGCGGCACGAAGGCGGCAGCTATCGCGATGACCAGCCCGGCCGCCCAGGCGGCGCGGCGGGCGCGCCGCGGCGCCTCGGTGAAGATCCGTGCGGCCAGCACCGCGATCAGCGGGATCAGCGCGAAGACCACGGCCGAGCCGAAGCGGCCGCCCGCCACCGCGCCCATGCCCACCGGGACCAGCGCGTAGGCTGCGGCGGCCCAGACGCGGGCCAGCACCGACCCGGTGACCCGGCGGGCCGCCAGGAACGCCGACAGGCCGGCGAACGGGATGCAGCCGATCATGATGACGTCGATGGCCAGCCAGGGCTTGCCGCCGAGCACCGTGGCCAGCACGGCGATGACCGCCACGTACGGCGGGGCGGAGCTGGCTGACCCGATTCCGGCCGGATGGAAGCCCTGCAGGTACTCGTGCCAGAGCGCCGAGGCGCCGCCCCAGGCCGGGGTCAGCGCCCCGCCCGCCAGCGTGCCCGCGCCCAGCAGCGAGCGTTCCGCGATCAGCGCGACCAGGGTCAGGCCGGCGACCAGCAGGACGCCCGGATTGCTCAGGATCCGCTGCGCGAGCCCGTTGTCCACGAGCATGAAGTCGTCGTCGGACGGATCGTCCGTGGCGTGATGGCTGCCGGCCGTGTCGATCTGGGTCGAGGTGTAGAACACGCTGGCGGCGAACTCGGCCAGGCGCCGTATGGAGCGGCCGGGGGGCAGGTCGGCGCGCAGCCGGCTGTAGGCGGCCCGCCTGCCCCGGGCCCGGCGGCGACGGGCCGCGGCCAGCTGCAGCGGGTGCCCGAGCACGGAGGTCACCCCGGTGAACTCGTCCAGGGCGCCCCGCGGGCGCTTCGCGAGCAGGAAGAACACGGTGCGCAGGGTAGAGAGCACCAGGTTGCCGGCCAGGGCGGACAGCGCGGGCCCGAGCGGCAGGTTGGCCAGCAGGGTGAGCAGCGCGTTGTGCCGGTCCATCCGGCGTGGCCGCGGGGCCGCGGACGGCGAGCGCCGGTTCCGGGCCGTGGCCTCGAGGTGATAGACGACGGCGTCGGTGATGACCCGCACCCGGTGCCCGGCCGCGTGCACCCGCCAGCAGAAGTTGACATCGTCGCGCAGCAGCGGCATGGCCGGGTCGAAGCCGCCGACCTCTTCCCAGACGTCCCGGCGGACCAGCATCCCGGCGCTGCTCACCGCCATCACGTCGCGGTCGCCGTCGTGCTGGCCCTGGTCCACCTCGCGGGGCTCCACGCCGGTGATCCGCCGCCCGGCCCCGTCGATGGTGATCCCGGCCTCGAGCAGCACCCGGCGGTCGGCCCAGTCCATCACCTTGGGCCCGAGCACCGCCGACGTGCGCGCCTCGGCCGCGCCGCGCAGCAGCTGCTCCAGGGCATCCGGGGCGGGCTCGCTGTCGTCGTGCAGCAGCCAGATCCACTCGGTCCGGTCGCCCGGCGCCAGCCCCGCCGGCCCGGGGACGTTGGTGTTGGCTGCCCGGTGCCGCAGCGCGTTCGCGATGGCCGCGCCGTAGCCGGTCCGGCGGTCCATGCCGAACACCACCGAGCGGCCGAGCAGCTCGGCGAGCACCGCCCCGCTGCGGTCCCGGCTGCCGGTATCGACGGCCACGACCCGCTGCACCGGCCGGGTCTGGCCGAGCAGCGCCTCGGCGATACGCGGCAGCCACGCGGCGCCATCGTGGGCGATGATCACCGCGGTGACGACGTGCTGGCCCTGCGTGTTAGTTGTCGACACGAGTCCGTTTGCTGGTCAGAATGGTCACCTGCTGGGGCACCACCAGCTGTCCGCTCGAGGTCCCAGCCGGGGCGGGTACGCGTGAACAATACGCGACCCGATGCCGGCCGGGCAGGCAGTCTGGACGCTTCAGTGCGGACCGCTGCCACCCGGCAGCCAAGCGCCCCTGGCCGCCGGGCAGCTACGCTGCCCGGCCAACCAGAGAGCTCACGGACGGTGATCAACTGATGGCCCGGACGCCAGCGAACGGGTCATGCCAACCAGAACAGCCGGACCTGGGCGCCCCGGGAACCGGACCCCTGGGGGCCAGCCCCCAGGGAACCAGACCAGGACGGCCAGACCGCGACCGTCAGGACGCGACGGTCAGACCGCCTCGCGCTTCATCCGGCGCCGCTCACGCTCGGATAGCCCGCCCCAGATGCCGAAGCGTTCATCATGCTCCAGCGCGTACTCCAGGCACTCCACGCGGACCTCGCAGCCCCGGCAGACCTTCTTGGCCTCCCGGGTGGAGCCGCCCTTCTCAGGGAAGAAAGCCTCCGGATCCGTTTGTGCGCAAAGCGCGCGATCTTGCCACCCGACTTCGGCGGCGTCGTCGACGCCGATCCCGAACCCGACCGGCGCCAGCGGGACGATGACGTCAGCCACCGTGCACCTCCTACCCCTTCGATGCCCGTGCCCTCTCCCCCGGGACACGGAAACTACACGCTTGAAATTACACCCGCGTGTCTTGCGTTAAGTCAAGCTGGATACGTGGTAGAGGCGGTGTTCTTGACCCTGATGACGGGAAAGTCCGGTCAGATTCCTGGGGCCCCAGCATCGCCGCGGGGGCGCCTGGCCGCCCGGAAACGGGCTTCCCGGGGGGTTCGCGGGAAGCACCTGAGCCTGGGTTGCAAGACTGGCCGCCATGCGCATCACCGTGCTGGCAGGCGGAGTCGGGGCCGCGCGCTTCCTGCGCGGGCTGAAGGCCAAGGCCCCGGACGCCGACATCACCGTCATCGGCAATACTGGGGACGACATCACCCTGTTCGGCCTGCACGTCTCGCCCGACCTGGACACCGTGATGTACACGCTCGGCGGCGGGATCAGCGAGGAGCAGGGCTGGGGCCGGGACGGCGACACGTTCACGGTCCTGGGCGAGCTGAACGCCTACGGCGCCGGCTCCGGCTGGTCCGGGCCGGACTGGTTCAACCTGGGCGACAAAGATTTCGCCACCCACATCGTCCGGACCAGCATGCTGGCGGCCGGCCAGCCGCTCTCGGCGGCCACGGCCGCGCTGTGCCAGCGCTGGCGGCCCGGGGTGACGCTGATCCCGATGACGGATGACTGGGCCGAGACCCATGTGGTCCTGGCCGGCGGAGCCGGGCGGCCAGCCCGGGCCGGGCCAGCCCGGGCCGGGACCGCGCACCGTGCACTTCCAGGAGTGGTGGGTACGGCTGCACGCGGCCGTGCCCGCGGCCGACATCGTCGTGGAGGGGGCAGCCGGGGCCCGGCCCGCCCCGGGCGTCCTGGAGGCGATCGCCGCCGCCGACGTGGTCTTGTTCCCCCCCTCCAACCCGGTGGTGAGCATCGGCGCCATCCTGGCCGTTCCCGCGATCGCGGACGCCGTCCGGGCCAAGACCGTGGTCGGGGTGTCCCCGATCATCGGCGGGGCGCCGGTGCGCGGCATGGCTGACGCGTGCCTGGCCGCCATCGGGGTGCCCGCCACCGCCCAGGCGGTAGCGGCGCATTACGGTCCCGGGCTGCTGGACGGGTGGCTGGTTGACGAGCAGGACAAGGCCGCGGTGGACGCGCCGGAACTGGCCGGGATCACCGTCCGCGCGCTGCCGCTGTACATGACCAGCCTGGCCGCCACCGCGACGATCGCCCGGGCCGCCCTGGACCTGGCCCTGGACCTGCGCGGATGACCAGCCACGGCCCGGCCCGGCCCGCGGCCCCGCGCAGCGTTTCGGTGACCGGCGTGCCTGGCGTCCCCGAGATCGGCGCGGGCGACGACCTGGCCGGCCTGATCGCGGCCGCCGCGCCGGACCTGGCTGACGGCGACATCCTGGTGATCACCTCGAAGATCGTGAGCAAGGCGGAGAACCGGGTCATCCGGGCCGACCGGGACAAGGCGATCGACGCGGAGACGGTCCGGGTGGTGGCGCGGCGCGGACCCGCCCGCATCGTGGAGACCCACCAGGGCCTGGTGCTCGCCGCGGCCGGGGTGGACGACTCCAACACGGCCCCGGGCACGGTGGCCCTGCTGCCCGCGGACCCGGACGACTCGGCCCGCCGGATCCGCCGCGGGCTGCGCGAGCGACGGCACGTGAACGTCGCCGTGGTGATCACCGACACGATGGGACGGCCCTGGCGGATAGGCCAGGCGGACGCGGCGATCGGCGTGGCCGGGCTGGCCCCGCTGCGCGACTACCGCGGCCAGGCGGACACCTTCGGGCAGACGATGGAGGTGACCGTCGTCGCCGTCGCCGACGAGCTGGCGTCGGCCGCGGACCTGGTCAAGGGCAAGGTGGCCAGCATCCCGGTGGCGGTGGTCCGGGGGCTCGGGGACCTGGTCACCGAGGACGACGGCCCCGGCGCCCAGGCGCTGATCCGGCCCGCGGCGGAGGACATGTTCCGCTACGGCCCGGGCGAGGTGCTGGCCGCGCGGCGCACGGTCCGGGACTTTACCGCGGACCCGGTGGACGCGGAGGCGGTGCGGCGCGCGATCGCGGCCGCGCTCACCGCGCCCGCACCGCATCACTCCACGCCATGCCGGTTCGCAGTGCTGTCCTCGGCCCGGGCCCGGACCGCGCTGCTCGACGACATGCTGGCCGCGTGGATCTCCGACCTGCGCGGGGACGGGTTCACCGAGGAGCAGATCGCGCGCCGGGTGCGCCGCGGGGAGCCCCTGCGCCGTGCCCCGCTGATCATCGTGCCGTGCCTGGTCGCCGACGCGGCCCACGTCTACCCGGACGCGCGGCGCGGCGCGGCCGAGCGGGAGATGTTCGTGGTGGCGGTGGGGGCGGCCGTGCAGAACCTGCTGGTCGCGCTGGCCGTGGAGGGCCTGGGCTCGTGCTGGGTGTCCAGCACCATGTTCTGCCGGCCGGTGGCGGCGGCCGCCCTCGGCCTGCCGGAGGGCTGGGAGCCGATGGGCGCGGTGGGCGTCGGCCACCCGGCCGCCGCGCCCCCCGACCGGCCGCCCCGTGACCCGGGCGACTTCATGCTCACCCTGTGATCCCGGAACCCGGCTAGATCTCCAGGCGGCGGGACAGGTCGGAGGCGAGCACGCCGCCCGGGTCGAGCTCAGCCCGGAGCTTGCGGAACTCCTCCAGTCGCGGGTACATCCCGGCGAACACCTCGGGCCGCACCCGGGAGTCCTTGGCCAGGTAGACCCGGCCGCCCGCGTCCAGCACGTCGCCGTCGAGCTGGTCCAGCAACCCGGCCAGGCCCCGCGTGGCCGCCGGGAAGTCCAGCGCGAGCGTCCAGCCTGGCATCGGGAAGGACAGGAATCCCGGGTCCGCCGGGCCGAACCGCTTGAGCACGGTCACGAACGAGGGCGCGCGGGCGCCGCTGATCCGTTCCAGCGCCCGGCTGACCACGGCCTCCTGGCCGAACGGCACCACGAACTGGTACTGGCGGAAGCCCGCCGGGCCGTACACCCGGTTCCAGTTCCTGATCCCGTCGAGCGGATGGAAGAACGCGCCGATGGTCTGGATTTCCCCCTCCCGCTTGCGCGGGGCCTTGCGGTACCAGACCTCGTTGGCCAGGCCGACCGTGACCGGGTTAAGCAGCCCGCCCGGGAAGCCCCGTGGGGCGCCGAGGCGGGCGCCGGGGCGGAACGCCAGCGGGTCCCGCCGGTCCCGGGCCGCCAGGTCGCCGGGGGCCGCGAAGTCGCCGCTGGTGATCACCGAGCGCCCCAGGCTGGACCCGCGGGCCAGGCAGTCCGTCCAGGCCACGGTATAGCCGTAGCGGTCGTCGGTGTCCGACAGGTAGGCCATGGTCTCGTCGATGTCGGCGGTGCGGACGGTGTCCACCCGCACCCGTGAGGTCAGCACCGGCTTCAGCTGGACGGCCGCCGCCAGGATGATGCCGGTCAGGCCCATCCCCCCGGCCGCGGCCCAGAACAGGCGGGGATCGTCCTCGGGGGTGACCCGGCACTGGCGGCCGTCCGGCAGCAGCAGGTCGAACCAGGGCACGTGCTGGGCGAAACTGCCCGCGGCGTGGTGGTTCTTGCCGTGCACGTCCGCCGCGATCGCGCCGCCCACGGTCACCTGCCGGGTCCCGGGCGAGACCGGCACGAACCAGCCGGACGGCAGGCCTGTGACCATGAGCTGCTCCAGGCTGACCCCGGCGTCGCAGGTGGCCAGCCCGGTGCTGGAGTCGAAGCCGGTGATACGGTGCATCGCCGTCGTGCCGATGACCAGCCCGCCGCCGCACTGCGCCGCGTTGTTGTAGCTGCGGCCCAGGCCGCGGGCGATCACGCCGTGCGCCGGGGCGGCGGCCAGCAGCCCCGCGACCTGGGCGGGATCGGCGGGCTCGGCCAGCTGCGCGGTCGAGGGCGCGACCCGTCCCCAGCCGGTGAGCTCGGTGGCCTGGCTGGCCGCAGCGGCGGTAGCCGCTGGCCCGGCCCTGCGTTCTGGCATGCCTCATCTCCTCCGCTGGCTGTCGTGCCCGTGCTGACCCACGATCATGCCTGGTCCGGCCCGCGCCCGGACCCGGTATGAGGGGGCAGGGCGTGGCGGGGCCGGCGTTTGACGGTTAGGGCATGGCCAGCGGAAGCGACGTCCCGGTGCCGTGCCGCACCGCCCCGGTGACCCCGTCGCTGGCCACCGCGGCGGCCACCCGCTCCGGGGCCGGCTGCCCGTAGGTCGTGGTGCGCTGCCGCAATGGCCGCTCCAGCGGCGCCACCAGCTCGGCGAACTGGCTGATGGTCTTGTAGGAGCCGTTCTGGGAGCCGGCCATCCGGCTGATCGTCTCTTCCATCAGGGTGCCACCCAGGTCGTTCACGCCGCCCTGGAGGACGTCCCGGCAGAGGTCCTCGCCCAGCTTGACCCAGGAACACTGGATCGAGCTGATCGCGCCGTGCAGCATGATCCGGGACAGGGCGTGCACCGCCCGGTTCTCGCGCCGGGTGGGGCCGGGCCGGGCCAGCCCGGCCAGGTAGATGGGCGCGCTCGCGTGCACGAATGGGAGCAGCACGAACTCGGTGAATCCGCCGGTGCGCTCCTGGATGCCGCGGATCACCCGGAGGTGCCCGACCCAGTGCGCCGGCGTGTCCACGTGCCCGTACATCATCGTCGCGGTCGTCGGCAGGCCGAGCTCGTGAGCGGTGGTGATCACCTCGATCCAGGCGGACGCGGGGAGCTTGCCCTTGGTCAGTACCCACCGCACGTCGTCATCGAGGATCTCCGCGGCGGTACCGGGCAGCGACCCCACCCCGGCTTCCCGGGCCCGCACCAGCCACTCGCGGATGCTGAGCCCGGTCCGGGACGCGCCATTGACCACTTCCATCGGCGAGAACGCGTGCACGTGCACGTCCGGGACGCGCCGCTTGACCTCGGCCGCGATCTCGAAGTAGGCCGTGCCGGGCAGGTCCGGGTGGATGCCGCCCTGCATGCAGACCTCGGTGGCCCCGGCCTGCCACGCTTCCTCGGCCCGGTCGCCGACCTGCGCCAGGGACAGCGTGTAGGCGTCGGCGTCGGTCCGGCGCTGCGCGAACGCGCAGAACCGGCAGCCGGTGTAGCACACGTTGGTGAAGTTGATGTTCCGCGTGACGACGTAGGTGACGTCGTCTCCTGCGGACTCCCGCCGCAGCCCGTCGGCCAGTGCGGCCAGGGCCTCGAGCTCCGGGCCGTCCGCGTCCAGCAGCGCGAGGGCCTCCGCGTCGGTGACGCCGGCCGGGTCGCGTTCCGCGCTGCGCAGTGCCGCCGCCACCTCGGGCCGGAGCCGCCGGGGGGCCGCCGCCGCGTCCCGCCGGGCCTCCGGCGCGATCCGGGTCGCGACCTCGGCCCAGTCCCCGTAGACCTCAGAGAAGTCCTCCCGCCGGTCGGCGGTCCGGCCGGTGGTGTCGATGGTCACGTGCAGGTCGGTCCGGCCGGCCGCCTCGCCCCAGCCGCCGTCCGGCTCCTGCCAGGGCAGGCCCGCGGGCCGCGCGTCCTCGCGGGCCAGCCCGGTGGCCGGGTCGGCCAGCGCGGCCACGTGAGCGGAGAGCCTCGGGTCCAGCCACGGCTCGCGCAGGTAGCCCGGGTAGATCGTGAGGCGCTCGCGCAGCGTCAGGCCGCCCGCGGCGGTCCGCTGGGCCAGCTCGTCGATCTGCGGCCAGGGCCGCTCCGGGTTGACGTGGTCGGGGGTGAGCGGCGATACGCCGCCCCAGTCGTCGATCCCGGCCTGGAGGATCAGCCCGTACTCCTCGCCGATCAGGTTGGGCGGGGCCTGGATGCGGGCGCCCGGCCCGAGGACCAGCCGGGTGACCGCGATGGTGGCGGCGAGGTCGTCGAGACTGGCGTCCGGCACGCCGCGCATCTTGGTGTCCGGCTTGGCCCGGAAGTTCTGCACGATCACTTCCTGGATGCCGCCGTACTCGCGGGCCACGCCGCGGATGGCGAAGATCGAGCCGGCCCGCTCAGCCACTGTCTCGCCGATGCCGATCAAGATCCCGGTGGTGAACGGCACGCTGCTGCGGCCCGCGTCCTCCAGCACCCGCAACCGGACCGCGGGGTCCTTGTCCGGGCTGCCGAAGTGCGGCCCGCTCCGCTCGCTGAACAGCCGCCGCGCCGTGGTCTCCAGCATCATGCCCATGGAGGGGGCGACCGGCTTGAGCCGCTGGAAGTCCTGCCAGCTCAGCACGCCCGGGTTCAGGTGCGGCAGCAGCCCGGTCTCCTCCAGCACCCGGATGGCCATGGCCCGGACGTAGGACAGCGTGTCATCGTAGCCGTGCGCGTCCAGCCAGTCCCGGGCCTGGGGCCAGCGGTCCTCCGGCCGGTCGCCCAGGGTGAACAGGGCTTCCTTGCAGCCGAGGGCGGCCCCGTCGGCGGCGATCCGCAGCACCTCGTCCGGCGACAGGTACGGGCTGTCCAGCCGGCCGGGCACGGTCACGAACGTGCAGTACCCGCACCGGTCCCGGCACAGCCGGGTCAGCGGGATGAACACCTTGCGGGAGTAGGTGATGACGCCGGGCCGTCCGGCGGAGGCCAGCCCGCTGTCCCGGGTCCGGGCCGCGTAGCTGAGCAACTCGGTCAGGTGGTCACCGCGGGCGTGCAGGAGAACGGCCGCCTCGGCCGGGTCCAGGGTCTTGCCGTCCCGGGCCCGGGCCAGCGCGCGGCGCATCGCGCTGGCGGTCGGCTGCGGTTCGGAGGGGGCGACGGGGCGGGGACTGCGGGGGGCGGGCGTGTCAGCGCTCATCCTCCCCACCCTAGGTGGTGCCGCATCGGCTCCTCGGCCCGCCCATCCCCCGCCCGCGCGCCCCGTCCGTCCCGCCGACCGCCATCCCGGTCCGTCTCCGTTGCGGCCCGCCGCGGCGCGCTTCCCCACCGCTGCCGCTATCCGGCCCGCGCCACCCGCCGGCCCGTTCGTGATCTAACGAATGGTGTCGTGATAGCAGCACCAAACGGTTGATCACGTACGGGGTCAGTGTGCGGTGGGGCCTACGGGCTGCTGACCGAGGGAACCGGTCCCTCGCGAGGTGGGCCACCCCGGCCATCCCGGGCACGGCGGGCCTCAGAACGAGCGGTAGTCGCGGACGGACATCCGGGGGCCGCGCCGCGGCGGGCGGATCCCGCCCAGCTCCACCAGCCGGGCGGCCCGGTGCCGGTGCCCGGCGTACGGCGCGAGCAGTTCCAGCATGCCGGCGTCGTCCACCACCCGCCCGGCCAGCGCCCAGCCCACGGCCGAGGGCAGGTGATAGTCGCCCACGGACACCGCGTCCGCGTCCCCGCAGGCGCGCTGCCGCACCTCGGCCGAGGTCCAGACGCCGATCCCGGGCAGGGACCGGAGCCGCCGGTCCGCCGCGGCGGAGGTCATCGACACGATCTCCTCGAGGCGGGCCGCCACCTCCGCCGCGCCGATGATGGTGCGGGCCCGCACCCCCTCGACCCCTGCCCGGTGCCACTCCCAGGAAGGGATGCGGCACCAGATCCGCGGCGGCGGGCACACCCGCATCCCGGCCGGGGCCGGTCCCGGGGCCGGTCCGCCGAACTTGAGCAGCAGGTAACGCCAGGCGCGGCGCGCCTCCACGCCGACCACCTTCTGCTCCAGCACGGCGGGGACCAGGGCCTCCAGCACCCGGCCGGACTGGCCGACCCGGACGCCCTGGTGCCGCACGGACAGCTCGCGCAGGACCGGGTGGGCGGGATCGAAGCCGGCCCGGTCGTCGTCCGCGCCGAGCATCCCCGGGAGTTCCTGGAGCAGCCACGCCGCGCCGGGACCCCAGGCGGCGGCCCGGACCACGGTGACGGGCCCCGGCCCGGCCCCGGAGGCGACCTCAGCCGGTACGGCCCCGGAGGTGACGCCGGGAGGCTCAGCCCTGGAAGTGACCCCAGGAGGCTCCGTCCCGGAGCTGGCCTCAGCAGGCCCGGGCCGGGCCGGGGTCACCCGCAGCGTGCCGGGCCCCGCCGGGGTCAGCGAGGTGCGCCAGATGCACCCATCCGGGGTGACCCGGAAGGCGGGATCCCCGCGGCCGCGCGCGTGCACGCCCACGGTCCGCGGCAGGTCCAGCAGGAACGGCGCCCGCCACTCCCGGGTGATGACCGGGGACTCCATCGCGGGGCCCGCCGCGGGCTCAGGCGTCGGTGGAGAAGCGGACGCAGGTCAGGCCCAGGGTCTGGCCAGGCCAGACCCGCAGCCCGGAGCGCAGCTCGTTACCCGGGGCGATGTGGACCTCGTCCCCGAGCACCACGCCGTCCAGGACCACGCCCTCGCCGACCACGGTCCCGCGGCCGATCACGCTGCCGCTGACCCGCGCCCCGGCGCCGATGCTGGCCGCGTCGAACACCACGCTGCCGGAGACGTAGGCGTCCGCGGCGACCCGCGCCCCCACGCCCACCACGGTGCCGCCGCACACCTGGGCGGCCGGGTCAACGGCGGCCCCCTCGAGGGCCAGCAGCTCGCCCGGCGCGCCGGGGAGCGCGGCGGAGGCCAGCCGCCCGCGCACCAGGTCACAGGAGCCTTGCACGAACGCCTCCGGCGTGCCCACGTCGAGCCAGTAGGACGAGTCGGGATAGCCCATGACCAGGGCCCCCGCGCTGATCAGGTCGGGGAACGTCACCCGTTCCACGGAGATCACCTGGCCGGGCGGGATCTCGTCGATGACCGACCGGCGGAACACGTAGCAGCCCGCGTTGATCCGGCTGGTCACCGGGTTCGGGGTCTTCTCCAGGAACGCGGTCACCCGGCCGTCGGCGTCGGTGGGCACGCAGCCGAAGCGGGCCGGATCGGCCACCTCGACCAGGTGCAGCGTCACCGCGGCGTCGGACTTGCGGTGCAGGTCGATCTGCGCGGAGATGTCGTGGCCGGACAGGACATCGCCGTTGAGCACGACGACCGGGCTGTCCGGGCCGCTGCGGAGCCCGGCCGCGGCGTTCCGGATCGCCCCGCCGGTGCCGAGCGGCTCCGCCTCGTGCACGTAGGTGATCTCCAGCCCGAACGCGGCCCCGTCACCGAAGCACTCGGCGAACATGCTGGCCCGGTAGGCGGTAGCCAGCACCACGTGGGTGATCCCGGCCGCGGCCGCCTTCGCGAACTGGTGGGCGAGGAACGGCACGCCCGCGGTCGGCAGCAGCGGCTTGGGCGTCCCGATCGTGAGCGGGCGCAGCCGGGTGCCCTGGCCGCCGACGAGCAGGATGGCCTCCAGCGGCTCACGGCCGGAAGGCATTGCTGGCTGGCCTGACATACGCAGCGAGGTTACTCCGCGCCCTGTGCGGCCGCACGCTGGTACGACGCCATGTGCGCTTCCGCGGAGGCCTCCCAGGTGAATTCCTGGGACCGGGCGTGCCCGGCCTCGCCGAGGGATTCCAGCCGGGCCGGGTCATCGAGCAGGCCGCGCAGCGCCGCCTGGATGTCCTCGGCGTCGGGCTCGGTGTAGGCGACCGCATCCCCGCCGACCTCCGGCAGCGACGTCCGGTGCGTGGTCAGCACGGGCGCGCCGCAGGCCATGGCCTCCAGCACGGGCAGCCCGAAACCTTCGCCCCGGCTCGGGAACGCCACGACGAGCGCGCCGCCGAGGAAGCCGGGCAGGTCGCTGAAGCGCAGGTAGCCCGGGCGGACCAGGCGCAGGTGCGCGGGGACCGCGGCGACCGCCTCGTCCACTTCCTCACTCCAGCCGCTGCCGCCGCCGAGCACCAGCGCGGGCGGGTCGGGCCGGTCAGCCACGGCGCCGGCCCAGCCGCTGATCAGTGCCGGGACGTTCTTGCGCGGCTCCAGGCCGCCCAGGTAGGCCACGTACGGCTTACCGTGCAGGCCGAGCCGGTCGGACACCTGGCGCTTCCGCTCCGGGGCAGGGCGGTGGAACAGCGTGTGGTCCACGCCGTGATACGCCACGTCGATCCGGGTCGGGTCGGCGCCGAGCACGCGGACCAGTTCGTCCCGGGTGGCCTTGGACGGGACCAGCAGCCGGGTGGCCCGCCGCGCGGCAGTGCGGATCGCGGACTTGAAGAACGTCGCCGTGACCGGGTTGTGCGCGTCCGGCTCGGTGAAGTACGTCAGATCGTGGATGGTCGAGACCACGGGCACGCCGGGCCGCAGCGGCATCGTGTAGTGCGGCGCGTGCAGGACGTCGGCGTTCACCTGCTGGGCGACGAGCGGCAGTCCGGTCTGCTCCCAGGCGAGCCGGGCCGGCCGGTGCGCGATAGCGGTCGGGCCGGCAACGACGGTCGCCTCAGGCACGAGCCGGCCGTACCGCTCTTCGTCATTGCGCTGGCACGCCACCGCGAGGTCCGCTCCGGTTGCGCCCAGGGCGGCCACCAGGCCGTCCACGTAACGGCCGAGCGCGCCACGGTCGGCCGGCACGGCGGTCGCGTCAACCAGCACCCGAGGTGCCACGAGCAGTCTTTCTCCTTCCCCCGCCTGCGGGCCCATGTGGCCAGCGCCTGCTCCCGGTACCGTGCTGCCGTACCGAGTAGCCAGATAGCTGGCCAATTCAGCATTGATGAATGTCCCGTCAGGACCGAGCGTACGCCCTCCGCCGGCCTGCTGGTGAGCATCGTCGCTCATGTCCCGCGCGGGCTGCGGCCCAGGCCGGCGGCCTCGGCGCGGCCAGCATGGTCTAGACCATGTTACGGCTCCGCTCGCCCGCCAGAAGGGCCTAGTTACGGAGAGGCGGACGGCGAGGGGGTGCCCTTCGCCGGCTTCGACGGGTGGCCCTGGGCGGCCTTCTGAGCCTGGTCCAGGGCCTTCTTCATGAGTGCCGTGTACTTGCCGTAGCCGGCGAAATCCCCGGTCTTCAGGGCCGCCTGGGCCTTCTGGTAGTCGGCCTGGGCCTGGGCCAGGTCCCCTCGCACGGTCGCGCTGGCCGAGCCCTGCCCGCTGCCGGAGCCGGACGGGCCGCCCGGGCCGGCTGAGCTGCCCGGGCTGGCGGCCAGGCCCGGGATCACCTGGCTGAGCGCGCCGGCCAGGGTCGGCGCGAACCCGACGTTGCCGTCGAACGAGGCCGCGACCCGCTTGAGCACCGGGTACGAGCCGGAGCTGCTGCCGCCCGTGGTGCCGGCCGCCTGGATGTAGATCGGCTCCTCGTACACGAGCGCGCCGCCGACCGGCAGCGTGATCAGGTTGCCCTCGATGACCTTGGAGCCGTTCTGCCGGTACAGCGACAGCTGGGAGGAGATCGTGGGGTCCGACTCGAACGTGCTCTGCACCTGCTGCGGGCCGAGGATGGCAGTGTCCTGGGGCAGCTGGAGGATCCGGATCGTGCCGTAGTCGGGCGACTGCGGGTTGCTGTCCACCGCCATGTACGCGGCCAGATTCTGCCGCCCGCGCTGGACCAGCGGGGAGGTCAGCGAGAACGTGGCCGGCGCGCCGGGCATCTGCATGGTCTGGTAGTACGGCGGCTGGCTGGCCGGCTGCGAGCTGCTGGAGTTGCTCGGCTCGCCGGGCACGGCCCAGAAGTTCTGCCCGCCGTAGAAGGACTGGGCGGCCAGGACGTGGAACTGGGTCAGGATCTGGCGCTGCACCTCGAACAGGTCCGGCGGGTAGCGCAGGTGCGGCATCAGGGCAGCGGGGATGTCCGACTTGGGCTTGATGACCCCGGGGAACGCGTTCATCCAGGTCTGCAGGATCGGGTCGCTGCCGTCCCAGGCGTACAGCGTCACGGCGCCGGTGTAGGCGTTCACGACCGCCTTGACCGAGTTGCGGATGTAGTTGATGTCACCGGTGGGCTGGCCGGCCACCGTGCCGCCCGGGGCGTCGGCGGTGCCCGTGGCCTGTCCCATGCTCAGCTTCTGCGAATACGGGTACAGGCCGGTGGTCGTGTAGCCGTCCACCACCCACAGGATCTGCCCATTGGCCACGACCGGGTACGGGTTCCCGTCCAGGGTCAGGAACGGCGCCACCTTGGCCACCCGGGCCAGCGGCTGCCGGTCATAAAGGATCTTCGACTGGCTGTTGATGGCCCCGGACAGCAGGATGTTCAGCTCGCGGAACTTGATCGTGAACAGCAGCCGGTTCAGCGGCGAGCCCACGTCCACGCCGCCGCTGCCGTGGTAGGTGTTGTTCTGCTGGCCGCCGACGGCCGAGCCGGACGGGTAGTCCAGTTCCTGCTGGCGGCCGCCCGGCGGCCCGCCGACGATCGCGTACGCATTCTGGCCCTCGCCGAAGTACACCCGGGGCTGGGTGAGGCCCAGCACGCCCCGCGGCGGGATGTCGCTCTCCACGAACGACGGGTTGCCGTTGCCCTGCACGGTGTTGGCGGAGGCCGCGACCACCCCGAAGCCGTGCGTGTAGACCAGGTGGGTGTTGATCCAGTTGGCCTGGCCGGGCGGCGGCCCGCCCATGCCGCGCACCGCCACCACCGTGTCCTGCGGCAGCGGGCCCGCCCCGGTCACCGGGTAGCGGTCCATCGCGAGGTTGGCCGGGAACTGGTAGTAGCTCTTGACCTGCTGGAGCTGCTGGAAGGTCGGCGACACCACGTCGGGATCCAGCAGCCGCATCCCCCTGAGCGTGCTCACGCCGTTGTCCAGCGCCGACTGCGGCACGTTGGTAACCGCCGAGTACGGGCGGACCCGGACCGTGGCCGGGCTCAGCCCGTAGGCCTGCCTGGTGGTGGTGATCTCCCGGTGGATGTAGGGAGTCTCCTTGACCAGCTCGTTCGGCTTGACCACGAACTGCTGGATGATCGCCGGGTACAGGCCGCCGATGAGGATGGCGGACAGCACCAGCAGGCCGAAGCCGACGGCGGGCAGCATCGCGCTGCGCCGGGCCGCGCCCGCGAAGAACAGCAGGGCGCACAGGACGGCGATCACCGCGAGGACGGTCTTGGCCGGCAGCACCGCGTTGACGTCGGTATAGGAGGCGCCGGTGGTGACCGCACCGCGCTGGGAGAAGTCGATGCCGTACCGGTCGACCCAGTACGCCACGGCCTTGAGCAGCACAAACACGCCGAACAGCAGGAACAGGTGGGCCTGCGCCGCCATCGTCACCCGGGGGTGGCGGCCCTGCATGCGCAGCCCGCCGTACAGGTAGTGCACCAGCGTGGCCAGCACCAGCGAAAGCAGCACCGCCGCGAACAGGTAGCTCAGCACCATCCGGATGAACGGGTAGGTGAAGATGAAGAAGGACAGATCCCATTTGAACTGAGGATCTGTTTTGCCGAAATTGACCTGGTTCGCGAACAGCAGCCAGGTCCGCCAGGAACCCGCGCCGGTGATGCCCGAGATCACGCCGACCAGGCCGAGCACGAGGCCCAGCAGGAGCCGCCGGTGCGGGTCGATGGCCATCCGGTAGGCGTCCCCGCCGGTGCCCGGCGCGGGCACCGGCCGGTAGATGGGCCGCAGCCGGTAGGCCAGCGCGGCGTTCGCCCCGGTGACCACGGCCATGAACAGCCCGGCCACGAAGAACATGGCCCAGCGCGTGCCGTACGTGGTGCCGAACACCGACGAGTAGTGGATGGCCCGGTACCACAGGAAGTCAGTCCAGACCCCGGCCACGATCGCGATCAGCACGAAGAGGGCGATCAGGGCCACGATGACCGGCAGGACCAGCCGGGGCCAGCGGAGGCCAGCCAGGGGCGGACGGCTAGCAGGCGGCCGGGCCGATCCGGGCCGGAAGGACACCGCACTCCCCCTCACGCGCTGTTGAGCGCCACATCATTGGCACCGCATTACCCCGCTGGTATCACCGGCACACCATTGCTTCGCGAGACCTCAGCCGGTCAGGCATGCTGAGCCATGCGGCGCCAATGTACCCCGATCAGGGCGGTCAGGCGTCACCAGCGCCGGCGCGGTGATCATGTAATCATCAGGTGGCGGTCAGGTGGCGCCCAGAACCCGGCCTTCAGCAGCCGGGCACGCTCCGGCCGGCCTTGAGGGCGGTCAGGTCGCTGATGGCCTGGCGCAGGGTGGACACCTTGGCCAGGCGCAGCCCGGCCGGCACCGCGCCGCTGGTATCCCTGCAGTTGGCCGCCGGGGTCAGGAATACCGTCGCGCCGGCCGCGCGGGCGCCCGCCATCTTCTGCTGGATGCCGCCGATCGCGGACACGGCGCCGTCGGCCGAGATCTCCCCGGTGCCGGCGACGAACCGCCCGCCGGTCAGGTTGCCGGGAGTCAGCTTGTCCACGATGCCGAGCGCGAACATCATCCCGGCGCTGGGCCCGCCGATGTCGCCCACCCGGAACTTGATCGGGAACGGGAAGCGGTAACTCTCCTGGACCAGTACCCCGACCACGGCCTGCCCCTGCAGGTTCGTGGTCTTCAGCCGGACATGCGCGGTCTTGCCCTTGCGGATGACCGTGAGGGTCACCACCGAGCCCGGGGGGCGCGCGCGGATCAGCGTGCCGGTGGCGTGGGTGCAGTTGACCGGGGTGCCGTCCACCGCGGTGATGGTGTCGCCGACGTGCAGCACCCCCGCGGCCGGGAGGCCCTTCTCCGTCTGCGTGACCGTGTCCACCGTGGTGAAGTGGATCCCGAGCGTGCACAGGGCCGCGGCCTGGGCGGTCTCCTGGGAGCTGGCCATCTGCGCGGTGTCCTGCTGGACGACCTGCTGCTCCGACTGCCCGGCGGGGAACAGTTCTGTCTCCGGCACCACCGCGGTGTGCGGGCTGAGCCAGGCGCGCACCGCGGTGAACACGTTGAACCCGTTGCCGGGGCCGCCCAGGAAGGACACCGTCACCAGGTTCAGGTGCCCGGCGGTCGGGTATGTGCGGTGCCCGGAGACCGTGATCAGCGGGCCGTCCGAGGCCTTGCCCAGAGTGTTCAGCGTCGGGCCGGGCGACAGGATCACGTACGGCACCGGCACCAGGGCCGCGATCAGGGCCGCCGCCACCACGCCGACCCCGGCGACCAGCAGGGTCACAGTGCGGCGCGACATGGGGGGAAGGCTACGCACTGTTCACCCATTCGCTCTCGCCGTCACCGAATACCTGGTGCTTCCAGACCGGCACGCTCTGCTTGAGCTCGTCGATCAGCGCGCGGCATGCGGTGAAGGCCGCGCCGCGGTGCGGGCACGAGACGGCGACCACGACGGCCAGATCGCCCACGGCCAGGTCGCCTACCCGGTGCACGGCCGCGATGGCGGTGACCTCGAACTCCGCGGCGACCTTCTCGCACACCCGGCGCAGCTCGGCCGCGGCCGACGGGTGCGCGGTGTAACCCAGGTGGCGCACGTCACGGCCGTGATCGTGGTTCCGGACCGCACCGGTGAACAGGGCGATGCCCCCGGCCGAGGGGTCGGCCACGGCGTCGTGCACCTCGTCCACGGACAGCGGCGTATCCCGCACTTCGGCGAGCCGGATCACAGTCACGGAGCCAAGGTAGCGCCTGAACCTGGGCGGCCGGACCAGGGGCGATCAGGTTTTCGTTGCGGAAAGAACGGGTGGTGCAGCTGGGCTGCGGCCGCGCGCGCGTCAGGTGCTGCGCTTGCGGCGGCGGGCCACCCGGACGATGGCCGCGGTGCCGATCACGGCCACGGTCGCCCCGGCCGCCGTGATCGTCGCTTCCTTGCGGGCCAGCCGGCGGCTGGCCACCGCATGGTGCCCGGCGCGCTCCTTCAGCAACTCGCCGAGGGCCGCGGCGTTGTCGTAGCCGGGCCGCCAGCCCGCCGCGCGGAGCGCCTGGCAGTTGACCACCCAGGGATAGACCATATATCGCAGGTCAGCGACCGGGGCGGGGGTGATGCCCAGCCGGTGCAGCCGCTGCGCCGTGCCGAACGTCAGCCCGGCGGGCAGCTCGACCCGGCGCAGCCCGCTGAGCTCCTCGACCTCTTCCTCTTCCAGCCAGCCGTCGCAGCCCACCGCGAAGGACCCGTCGATCTTGCCGGTCACGGCCAGTTCGAGCGCGGACACCAGGTCCTCGATATGGCAGAACTGCCAGCGCGGCGCGCAGCCCTTCACGGTGAGCAGCCGGGGGGACTCGAAATGCCGGGTGACGAGGGTGTCCACTCCCTCGCCGACCAGCGCGGCCGGCGCGACCACGGTGATGGCCATGCCCGGGTGGGACCGCGGGGACCGCTGGGCCAGGTGCTCGATCTCGAGCAGGTCACCCGCCACGCTGCCGTCGTGGTCCACGCCGAGCGGTGAGTCCTCAGGCAGCGGCACCGGGTTGTCCGGAGCCGCCCCGTAGACCATGGCGCTGGTGACCAGGATCACCCGGCCGACCCGCCCGGCGGCCGCCGAGGTGAGCACGGTCTGCGCGGCGCGGACGTTGAAGGCCCGGCGGGCCCGGTGATCGGTGTCTGCCGCCATGTCGATGTCGGTGTGCACCAGCACGTTGACCCCCCTCAGCCTGGCCAGGGTGGGGTCCCGGACGTCGGCCAGCCGCCAGGTCACGCCGACGACGTCCCCACGGTGATCATCGATCGCGATGACCCGCCGCACCGCGGCTGAGGCCGCGAGCCGCAGGGCCAGGGCGTGGCCCAGGCCACGCGCCGCGCCGGTGATGGCCACGACGGGGCGTGGCTCCTGATCAGTGCGCTCGCGGCGAACCTGGGCCCGTGCAGTGCTCAACGTGTGCCGCTCCCGAGATAACGTGGCGGTTGTGACCCTTCCATCCTGCCTGAGAGGTCGCGGAGATGGCTGATCCTCCCTTCGGCTTTGGTCTACCCGGCGGTTCCGGGAGTTCTGGCGGCCAGGGTGGCCCCGGCGGATCCGGTGGATCCGGGGGCGGCTCCGGGGACAATCCGGGCGGTAACCCGCTCGGGCCGCTCGGCGACCCGCAGCAATTCGCCGATGCCCTGCGGCAGTTCGCCGACCTGATGGCGTGGCAAGGCGGCGCGGTCAACTGGGACCTGGCCAAGAACGTGGCCCGGCAGACCGTCGCGGCCGAGGGCGACCCGAGCGTGCTGGACGCCGACCGCAAGAAGATCGCGGAAGCCATCCAGCTGGCGGACCTGTGGCTGAACGAGGCGACCTCGTTCCCCAGCGGGGTCCGTACCGCGCAGGCCTGGAGCCGGTCCGAGTGGGTCGAGGCCACGCTGCCCGTGTGGTCAACGCTGTGCGACCCGATCGCCGAGAAGGCCGTGGACGCCCTGGGCGGGATGATCAGCGGCAACCCGGAGGAGCTGGGCGGCGAGATGCCCGCCGAGCTGAGCCAGGCACTGCAGGCGGTCACCGGCGGGCTGGGCGGCATGGCCGGGCTGGGCGGCGGCCTGGGCGCCATGATGAAACGCATCGGCGGGATGATGGTCGGCGGCCAGACCGGCGCCGCGGTCGGCGGGCTGGCCCGCGAGGTGGTCAGCTCCACCGATGTCGGGCTCCCGCTGGGCCCGGAGGGCGTCGCGGCGCTGCTGCCCGCGGGCGTGGCCGACTTCGGCCAGGGACTGTCGATCAGCGCGGAGGAGATCCGGATCTTCCTGGCGCTGCGCGAGGCGGCTCACCACCGGCTGTTCGCGCACGTGCCGTGGCTGAGGTCGCGGCTGCTGGCCGCGGTCGAGGACTACGCCCGGGGCATCACCGTGGACGCGTCGGCGCTCCGCGACGCGATGCCGCAGATCGACCCGTCCAACCCGGAGGCGCTGCGTGAGGCGCTGTCCGACGCCAGCTTGTTCCAGCCAGAGGACACACCGCAGCAGAAAGCGGCCCTGGCCCGGCTGGAGACCTTGCTCGCGCTGGTCGAGGGCTGGGTCGCCACCGTGGTGGGAGAGGCAGCCGGGGACCGGCTGCCGCAGGCCGGCGCGCTGGCTGAGGCCATCCGGCGGCGGCGGGCCACCGGCGGCCCCGCGGAACGCACGTTCGCCACGCTGGTCGGGCTGGAATTGCGGCCGCGGCGGCTGCGCGAGGCGGCTGAGATCTGGCGGCGGCTCACCGACGTGCGCGGGGCCGAGGGCCGGGACGCGCTGTGGACCCACCCGGACCTGATGCCGACCGCTGAGGACTTCGACGACCCGGAAGGGTTCGTGGCCGGACGGCCCTCGCTGGACATGTCTGCGCTGGACCAGGAACTGTCCGCGCTGGACGAGGAGATCGGCGGGGCGCCTGGTGAGGACGGGCCGGACGGGCCGGATGACGGTCCGGACCGGCCGGGACCGGACCAGCCCGGCTCAGGGCCCGGTCCGGGCCAGCCTGGCCCGGACCAGCCCGGCCCGGGTGGCACGCCGCCCGCGCGGTAGCGAGCGTCCGGGGCGTTCGCGGGGTTCGGGGACCGGCGGCCGGAAGTGTGTTGTCCACAGGTGGCTCATGAAGACCGGGCTGCTCGGGGACGCTCCGGGCCGGCTGCTGGTCCGGGAATTCGCCGTCATCCTCCGCTATACCCACAGTGACGCTCCGTAGCGTCCCCAGGAAATCCACAAGCTTGTCCACAGGCGGGCGCGGGAATGTCGGCCGGCGGTGGCAGGCTCGCGCCATGAGGCCGGCGATCAAAGCAGGGCTGCTGATGGTCTGGCGCGACCCGGACACCCTGCAGATAGGCATCGACCCCCGGCGGGCCGTCGCGTTACGCGGGATGCACGGCGCCGGGCCCCTGATCAACCTGCTGGACGGGAGCCGGGATCTGGGGCAGGTCCTGGCCGCCGCGCACAATCTGGGGATCGGCCGTCAGGCCGCCGAGCGGGTCATCGGGCTGTTAGCCGCGGCCGGGGCGCTGCATGACTTCCCGGCCGCCACGCTGCGGGCTGTGCCGGACGGCCCGCGGGACCGGCTGGCCCGGGAACTGGCCACCGTGTCACTGGCCCACGGCCACACCGACGGCGGCGCCCTCGTGCTGGCCCGCAGGCAGTCCGCGTGCGTCCGGGTGCACGGGACCGGCCTGGTGGCCACGGGCCTGGCCAGCCTGCTGACCGCGTCCGGTGTCGGCCGGGTCAGCTGCACCGGCACCGCGGCTGAGCCTCCCGCCAAAGGGCCGAGACTCTCGTCCTGGCCGCCCGCGGGCCGGGTCCGGCTCGGCCATCCGGCCGGGGCCGGGCGCCCCAGGGGCGGCCGGAACGCGCCGGGACAATGGGGCCGGCCAGACCTGGCCGTGCTCGCCGACGGCTACCCGCCGGAGTTACCGGGCTCCCTGGTGGCCAGCAACGTCGCCCACCTGGCCGCGGCCGCATCCGAAGCGATCGGCGTGGCCGGCCCGCTGGTCATCCCGGGCCGGACCGCGTGCCTGAGCTGCGTGGACATGGCCCGTACCGACCGTGACCCGGCCTGGCCGCTGATCCTCGCTCAGGCATCCGGCCGGGTCCCGCGGCCCGCTGCGTGCGCCGCCGTGCTGGCCGCGGCGGTGGCGGCCCAGGCCACCGCGCAGGCGCTGGCCTTCCTGGACCGGGCCGGGCCGGTCACGGCGGTGACCAACGGCACACTGGAGCTCGTGCTGCCTGACTGGCAGTGGCGCCGGCACAGCTGGATCCCGCATCCGCGGTGCCGCTGTAGCACTCGCCCGGCATCCTGACCGAGAATGGAAGGGTGAACGATCTCCCCCGACGTGCCGTGACCCGGACCGCCAAGCTGGCCACCCTCCCCGCCGGCCTGGCCGGCCGGACCGCGCTCGGCCTCGGCAAGCGGCTCGGCGGCCGGCCCGCCGAGATCGTGGCCGCGGAGATCCAGCAGCGCACGGCCGAGCAGATCTTCCGCGTCCTGGGCGAACTCAAGGGCGGCGCGATGAAGCTCGGGCAGGCGCTGTCCATTTTCGAGGCCGCGCTGCCGCCGGAGATCGCCGGGCCGTACCGGGCCACGCTGACCAAGCTGCAGGAGTCGGCGCCGCCCCTGCCCGCGCGGGCGGTGCACCAGGTCCTCGCCGGAGACCTCGGCGAGTCCTGGCGGGACGCGTTCGCGGAGTTCGACGACACGCCAAGGGCGGCGGCATCCATCGGGCAGGTGCACCGCGCGGTCTGGCGGGACGGCCGCCAGGTGGCGGTCAAGATCCAGTATCCGGGCGCCGGGCGGGCACTGCTCAGCGACTTCAACCAGCTCAGCCGGGTGGCCCGGCTGTTCGGGATCATCATGCCCGGGCTGGAGGTCAAGCCGCTGCTGGACGAGCTGCGGGCGCGGGTCGCCGAGGAGATCGACTACCAGCTGGAAGCCAAGTCGCAGCAGGCCTTCGCGGACGCTTACGCCGGTGACCCGGACATCTCCGTGCCCCCGGTGGTCCAGGCCACCGACCATGTGCTCATCACCGAGTGGATGGACGGCACCCCGCTGTCCCGGATCATCGACTCCGGCTCCCAGGAGGAGCGGAACCGGGCCGGGATCCTGTTCACCCGGTTCCTGTTCTCCGGGCCGGCCCGGGCCGGGCTGCTGCACGCCGACCCGCACCCGGGGAACTTCCGGATGCTCGCCGATGGCCGTCTCGGCGTGCTGGACTTCGGGGCCGTGGACCGGCTGCCCGACGGCCTGCCGCCGTTCATCGGCAAGCTGCTGCGGATCATTCACGGAGACGGAAGCATCCGCGAGGCCGAAGACGAGCTCCGTGAACAGGGTTTTGTCCGCGAGGGCATCCAGGTCGACCTGGATGCGCTGTACGCGTTCCTGGCTCCCCTCGCCGAGCCGTCCCGGGTGGACACGTTCAAGTTCAGCCGCGAGTGGCTGCGCGGTGAAGCCGTGCGGGTGACCGACCCGCGCTCCTCGAACCTCGGACGGCGGCTCAATCTGCCGCCGTCTTACGTGCTCATCCACCGGGTGTCCACCGAGGGCATCGGGGTGCTGTGCCAGCTGGAATCCGAGGGGCCGTTCCGGGCCGAGATGATCCGGTGGATGCCCGGCTACACGCGGGGCGGCGAGACGCCGCCCGGGGACGGGCACAGCGCGGAGGCCGGTACGGGCCTGGATGCTGGGAGTGCCGGGGGTACCGAAGGCGCGCTCACCCCGCCGCGCGTCTAGCCGCAGGCGCCCGGGGGGCAGGCCGGCGCCGGGCCAGCGCCGGGCCGGGGATGCACGTGGGGGGCGGCCGGTTCCGGCCGCCCCCCACGCCCCCGCGGGATGTTCGCACTACGGTTCTCAGGGCCTGAGCCCTTGGCTGCGCAGCCGCCTCGCTGAGGCCTTCGCGCGCTCCAGCTTCCGGGAGGCCCGGTTCACCCGGCGCGAGGCCCTGCGCAGCGCGCGGGCCTGCGCGGCCCGGGCATCCCGGCGCGACTCGGCCAGCAACTCGTGTTGCCGTTCTAGTGGATAGTGGATCGGATGCATTTCACTCAACCGCCCGTCTTCACTGACTGACAGAATCGACGGCTCGACTCAGGCCGCCACTTCGGTCTTGCGTGGGCGACCACGCGGCCTCTTGCGCGGCACGATCTGGCCGCGCAAGAACAGCTCACCGCCCCATACGCCCCAGGGCTCCCGGCGCTCCATTGCTCCGGAGAGGCACGCGATCCTGGCGGCGCAACCGACACAGAGCGCCTTCGCCGTCTCCACGTCGTCGGGAGACTCGGCGAAGAACAGCTCCGGGTCATCCGTGCAGGGCAGCTGCGTGCTGCGTGCTGCAGGCACCACAGCGCGGCTGACCTCGGTCAGGCCTGATCCTGAGTACACGGGTTCTGGTGCGGAGACTGCCTCGAACCCCGCCGCGCCCGACGCAACGGCGGTGGTACCGGGCCCGTACATCGTCCAACCCCTCTCGTCCTGGTCTTACCGTCTCTCATGGGTCTGACAAAACGGCGGGCCCGACATGACTAAGGCCGCGGACCCGGTAGCGGGTCCGCGGCCTTTTGAGGGATCCAGGCCGGCCTGTCTAGACCGGATCCCAGGCTGCTGGTAGCGAACCCGTTTGGCTGTCACCAGTGGTGGCAGCGCCGATAGCGTGGGCGTACGTCTGAGCGGGGTTGTTCTGCTTGCGCTGGGCAAGGCCGAACCGCGGCTTGGCCGCCGGCCCCTGGCCGAGCCACGGCATGCGAACACCCGCGGCGGCGCGCGCAGGCGCCATCTCACGGATATCCGCGGAGGTGGCCAGGACGCCAAGGGACGGGCGGGCGCCCAGCGACGCAGCGGAAATTCCGGCGCACGGACGTGCCGCGACCGGAACGTTGGTCTCGTTGCTATTCACCCGGCCCACCTCCTTCCATCAAGGCGTCGTCTGGACATTGAAGAACACAGGAAGAAGCCTAAGGACCCAGGTCGGGCAGAGCAACTTCTTTTCTGAGCTATTTCTGTGGCCTGCCCGGTGCGCGCCCGCAGGCTCAGGTCGCGGTGCGGACCAGGCCCTCTTGCACGACGGACACCACCAGCTCGCCTTCTGCGGTGAAAACCTGGCCGCGGGCCAGCCCCCGCGCCCCGGCCGCGATCGGCGATTCCTGGTCATACAGCAGCCAGCGGTCCGCGCGGAACGGCCGGTGGAACCACATCGCGTGATCGAGGCTGGCCCCGCTCGTCTGACCGTCGGACCAGGACAAGTCGTGCCGGCGCAGCACCGAGTCGAGCAGGGTCAGGTCGGAGGCGTAGGTCATCAGGCACACGTGCAGCAACGGGTCATCCGGCAGCTCGCCGTCAGCCCGCAGCCAGACCAGGTTGTGCTCAGTGCCCGCGACCCGCAGGCCGCCGGGGGCGTCCCGGGGTGGCCCCACGAAGCGCAGGTCGATCGGGTTGGCCGTGAAGAACTCGTGCTCGGGCCGGGTGAGGGAATCCGGGGACGGCACCGCAGGCATGGCCACGGCGTGCTGCACGCCCGGCTCGGGGTGATGGAACGAGGCGGACAGAGTAAAGATCGTCTTACCGTGCTGGATGGCCGAGATCCGGCGGGTGGTGAAGGACCGGCCGTCCCGGACCCGGTCCACGGTGTACACGATCGGGACGGAGGGATCGCCCGGCCGGATGAAGTAGGCGTGCAGCGAGTGCACCGGGCGGTCAGCGGGCACGGTGCGCCCCGCCGCGACCAGCGCCTGGCCGGCGACCTGGCCGCCGAAGACCCGCTGCCGCCAGTCCTTGGGACTGCGGCCGCGGAAGATGTTCGCCTCGATCGGCTCCAGGTCGAGCAGGTCGATCAGGCTGTCCAGCGGCGTGCTCACGCGGGCACGGTACCGGTCACGGCCGCCCGGCGGGGGCCCGGGTGGCCCGCCGGCCCAGCGGCCATGGCCGGAGCAGCGCAGCGCCATACAAGGAGCGGCGCAGAGCGCCTGGGAGACCCAGCGGCGCAGCCCGCAAAGTCAGCGGCGCAGGCTGCCGAGGAACCGCGACGGCTTGCGGGTCCGGCGGCCGCCCGGAGACCGGGCCAGCGACCAGGACAGGAAGATCCGCTCCCGGGCCCGGGTCACGCCCACGTACAGCAGCCTGCGCTCCTCCTCGATCGCCTCGTCGGTCTGCGCGTACACGATCGGCAGCGTTCCCTCGGTCAGGCCGGGCAGGAAAACCACGTCCCACTCCAGCCCCTTGGCCGCGTGGAGCGAGGCCAGGGTCACTCCCTGGATGGCCGGGGCGTGCTCGATGGAGCTGCGCCGGGCCAGCTCGCCTACGAATCCGGCCAAGACCGCGTCGGGATGGGCCGCGAAGTAGTCCGCGGCCAGCTGGGCCAGGGCCTCCAGCGACTCCCAGCGCTCCCGGGCGGCACCGCGTCCGGCCGGCGCGTCGCGGGTGAGTCCCAGCCCGGCCAGGATGTGCCGGATCTCCGCCGCGGGCTCGCTGCCGTCCTGCGACGACACGGATTTCGCCGCCGCGCGGAGCAACCCGGTGGCCTGACGTACCTCAGGCCGGTCGAAGAACCGCTCTGCGCCGCGCACCTGGCACGGCACGCCCCGCTCGGCCAGCGCCCGCTCCAGAGCCAGCGTCTGGGCGTTGGTCCGGACCAGCACCGCCACCTGGCCCGGCGTCAGCCCGGCCGCCCGCAGCGCGTCCACCCGGGCGGCCACCGCCGATGCTTCCTCCTCCTCGTCCGCGTACTCGGTGAACTCGGCGGCCGGGCCCGCCGGACGCTGCGCGACCAGGGCCGCCGAGCGGCCGGTCCCGCGATGGCGCGCCCGCCCGGACCCTGTCCCCGGGGGACCGGTCCGCAGCTGCTCGGCCAGGGACCGTGGCCCGGCCGCGCCGGTCAGCTGATTCGCCAGCGCGATGACCTGGGGGGTGGACCGGTAGTTGCGGACGAGCTGGATCACCGTGGCGTCGGGGAACTCGGCGGTGAACCCGGTCAGGAAGGAGGCGGTGGCCCCGGCGAAGGAGTAGATGGTCTGCCGTGGGTCCCCGACCACGCACACGTCGTCGCGATCCCCCGCCCAGCTGTCCAGGAGCAGCTTCTGCAGCGGGTTGACGTCCTGGTATTCGTCGATCACGAAGTAGCGATACCGGTCTCTGACCTCGGCGGCCGCTTGCCCGTGCTCGGCCAGGATGGCCGCGGTGAGCTCCAGCACGGATTCGAAGTCCACCACGTGGCGTTCCCGGCAAAGATCCTCGTAACGGGCGTAGAGCCGCGCCACGACCTCGGCGGCCAGCGGCGGGGTGCGCCCGGCTTTCGCCGACGCCCCGGCGTAATCATCCGGGCGGACCTGGGACACCTTGGCCCACTCGATTTCCGAGGCCACATCCCGCAGTTCCGCGGGCCCGGTGCTCACCCTCAGGCCACGGGCCGCCTCGGCCAGCAGGTTCACCTTGGAGCTCAGTACCGCCGGGGGTCGCCCCCCGACGGCGGAGGGCCAGAAGTGAGTGAGCTGGCGCAGCGCGGCCGAGTGGAAGGTGCGCGCCTGGACCCGTTCCAGGCCTCCTCCGGTCCCGGCCAGCTGGACCAGCCTGGCCCGCAACTCCCCCGCGGCGCGGGTGGTGAACGTCACGGCCAGCACGTGGGCCGGGTCGGCGACCCCGGTCAGGGCCGCATACGCGATCCGGTGCGCGACCGCGCGGGTCTTCCCGGTCCCTGCCCCGGCCAGCACGCATACCGGTCCCGTGGTGGCCAGGGCCACCTGCCGCTGCTCGGGGTCCAGCGCCGCCAGTACGGCCTCCGGGCTCGCGGCCGCCGCCGGCCCGGGATCTGGCTCGGCTGGCTCACCCACGACTGCGCCCACGCCCTACCTCCTGTGCCCGCCATCTTCCCGCATTCCGCCGACACCGGCCCCGCCGCTCACCGGCCGCATGCCTGTTTACGTCGCTGAGCAGCACATACGTCCAGATAACGAACACCTGTCGCGGTAACGGGAAGCCGGCGGCCTTCCGGCGTGTTGAGCATGCGGAACCAACCTGAGATGATGGGAGCGGCTGCGTGTCTGAGCCGGTGACGATGTACACCACACAGTGGTGCGCTTTCTGCCGAAGGCTGAAGAGCCAACTGGCCCGGGACGGGATCGAGGTAGCCGAGGTTGACATCGAGCGCGATCCGGCGGCGGCCAGCTTCGTGGTAAGTGTCAACGGGGGCAACATGACCGTCCCTACCCTTGTATTCTCCGACGGGACGGCGATGACCAACCCATCAGCGGCCCAGGTCAAGGAAAGGCTGCGCGGGCTCGCCGCAAACTTATGAGTGGCAGGCATGACCGAACGAACGCTGACGCGCGGGCGCGCGCCGGCCGCTCGGGCGTGCCCGCACACGGTCCGGATGCCGCGGCCGGGGCCGCCGCCGGCCATGATGGTGCAGGCCAGCGCGGTGGTGTAAGCCGGGCCGCGGCCGGGGATGGCCTGGGCATGACGGATCGCTCAGACGCGGGATCCCCGGGTGATGACCGGGACCTGGGCCCGGCCACCGACGGCCCGACCGTCCCCATGGAACCGGTCGCCCGGCGCACCCCGACTGGCTGGCGCGTCGGCGATGAAGAAGTACCCGACCTGACCAGTGCCATGGTGCTGGCTGATCTCCTCGCCGCGGAACTCTCGGCGGAGGAGCAGGCCGAACTGGACGCCGCGGCAGCACCGCCGGCGGCCCCCCGCGACGCGGCCAGTCACAACATCGGCCAGCTGGGTGGCGTGAGCAGCCCGCCCCCGCCGGCTGAGCGGACCAGCCCCGCCGAGGCTGGCGTTCCGGGCGCCCGCGAACGCGGCCCGGTCTCCCGCCCTGGCGCGCACCGCGCGGAGGAGACTCCGTTCGGGCCGGCCGACGCCGCAGCGCTCCGTGAGGCCGAGCAGTCCCGCGAAGCCGAGCAGCTCAAGGAGACGGTCGCCCAGCTGGAGCGCGCGCTGACCGTCCGGGTCCGGGTGGAGCAGGCCATCGGCGTGCTCGCGGAACGGCACCGGATCCGTCCCCGGCAGGCCTTCGAACTGCTCAGGTCCGCATCCCGGGCCCGCGGGCAGCGGATCATGGAAACGGCCGGCCAGGTGATCGCCAGCGCCACTAACCCCTTGCTGCGCCTGCCGGAGGAGCTGGCCAAGCCGCCGATGCCGCGCCGGATGCCCCGGCGCAGCCGCGGCGAGGCCTGACCCCCCTCCCCGGGCGTACATCCCGGCATCCAGCTTGCATACTTAGGTTCCGCCGCCCGGCCCTGCACTGAGCCTGTGCGTCGCGGCATCGGCTCGCGTTCGCCGGGCTGCGCCGCGCCGGGCCGGGCCGTGTGCCGGTCACCGGGGCGGTCTGCGCACCTGCGGGCCTCCGCGCACTATCAGGGCGACTTTACTTTCCATTGCCATTATTGGGCCTTTTAGAAAACTTCCCGGGGCAAGGCGATGAGGCCTTCATTACCACGCATCGAAAGATGACTGTAATTGTCCCTTCTCGTTACCGGCCATTATCACCCCGGATGCGAGACTTATCCGGCAGCGGGCCCTCCCTGGTACGCGTCGCGCAGATACGCATTCCGCACGTATGTGCTCCGCAGGTACGTGCGGCCTGGTATGTCCGCGCTGGTAATTGCCGCACAGGTAATTTTGCTGCGCTGGGCCGCAGCAGCATCCCTGACCGCCGAGGGTCCGGCCCGCCGGTGCGCGGGCTCAGATCACGAGGGGACACGGTGAGGGGCGCGCAACGTGCAGATTCCCGGGCCGTCCGCGGCAGCGGGCGGGTCTTCCGGCGGGCCCATCCGGACGGCTCTGCGGCCCGCTATCCCCCGTGCGGGTCACGCCGGAGCGCGGGCAATGCACCAGCTTTCCCGCCGGGGCGCCCAGGGGCGTCATGTCCTCCGCCAGCTGGCCCTGCTGATTGGCTACATCGCCGCCGGAGTGGGGGCCACCTGGCCGCTAGCCACCTACCTGCGCGGGCGCCTGCCGGACGTCCAGGATCCGGGGAGTTACGTGTGGAGCCTGTGGTGGGTGGCGCACCAGGTAACCCATCTGGGCAACCCGTGGTTCACCCCCCGGCTGGCCGCCCCGGTGGGGGTGCAGCTGGGTTACGACACGCTGATGCCCCTGCTGGGCCTGCTGATGCTCCCGCTCACTTTGCTGGCCGGCGCGGCGGTCAGCTATAACCTGCTGGTGGTGGTGCTGCCGGGGGTGCTGTGCTACGCGCTGTACCGGGTAGCGAGGCTGTGGCTCGCGTCGCAGGTGGGCGCGGTCGCCGCGGGCGCCCTGTTCGGCTTGTCCACGATGGTGACCTTCCAGGACTGGTTTCACCTCAACATCGCGGCCGGGACGGTGTTCCTGCCCCTGGCCCTGGAGGCAGCGGTCCGGCTGGGGCGCCGGCCCGGGGTGCCCCGGGCCCTGCGGGTCGGGCTGGTGCTCGGCCTCGCCGTGTTCGTCAATCAGGAGTCCGCGATCATGGCCGCGATCCTGGTCGTCCTCGCGCTGATCCCGTGGCTCGCCGGCCAGCTGTCGCTGGGCCGGCTGCGGGACTGCGGCGTCGCCGCGCTGACCGCCCTGGTGGCGGCCACCCCGCAGATCGCCGCGATGGCGTGGCAGTCCAGCTCGGGAGGTACCGTCGCCGCGGCGGCCACGCTGCGGGTCTGGTACCGGCGGCTCGGGACCGGGCTGCCTACGCTGTTCTCGCCCTCGCCACGGCTTCGCTCCTGGGGGCTGGGGACTCTGGCCAGCGGGTTCCACTTCACGCTGACCGAAGGGGTACCGACGTTCGGGATCACGCTCACCGTGCTAGCAGTGGCGGGCCTGGTGATCTCCTGGCGGCGGCGCAGTGCCCGGTGGCTGGCCCTGCTCTGGCTGGGCAGCACGGCGCTGGCCATGGGCCCGGCTCTGAAGATCGGCCATACCAGTTACCTGCCCGCCGCGATCACGCTGGGCCGGGACCGGCTGTCCGGCGTCATGCCGTTCACCTGGCTGGTGCAGATGCCCGGCCTGTCCGCGTTCCGCGAGGCCGACCGGTTCACGTTGCTCGCGATGGTGCCCGCCGCGCTGCTGGGCGGCAGCGCGCTGGGCTGGCTCGCCGTGCGCGCCCGGCCCCTCCTTGGGCAGCTCACCCCGGCGGGTCCCGGCCGGGCCGGTGCCATCCAGGCCGATCCCAGCCCGGCCGATGCCCGGCGGCTTGCGGCCCGCGGGGTCGCTGGCGGGCCCGGTACCCGGGCGCTCGCAGGCCCCGAGCCGATCGCGGGCCAGCCCAGGACCCGGGCCCTCGTGGCCGGCGTGCTGCTGTTGATCGCGGTGCTCGGCGCCGCCCTGGAGGCCGGATGGCCCGGCGGCGGCCCGGCCAGGAAGTCAATTCCGGCCTCGTTGCCGGCCCTGGACGGCCCGATCGCCGCCGACCATTCCGGCTCGATCGTGGTGGACGTGCCGTTCGGCATCCGGGGCGGGCTGCCGAAGCGCTACGGCGCCAAGATCGAGCCCGAGTCGCTGGCCCTGGCCAGCTCGGACGGCCACCCGCGGGCCATCTCCTACACCTCCTGGATCCCGCTTCCCACGGTCCAGGCGGTGCGCCGTCACGCGCTCTACGCCCGGCTGGCCGCCGCGCAGGCCGGAAACCCCAGCGACAGCCGCCAGGCTGGCCTGGCCCGCGCGGACGCGCGGCGGATGAACGTGGGCTGGGTGCTGGTCTGGCGGGCCAGCCCTGAGGTCCTCTACTACCTGAGGCAGGCCGGTTTCCGCTTCGATTACCGAGCGGACGGGGTCTCGGTGTACCGGCCGGACGGCACCCGGCGCGGGACGCCCTTAGCGCCCGCGGCCGGCCCGTCCGCACCGGCAGCATCACCCGGCCCGCACCGGCACCTAGCGTCCCTCGCCCGGCAGCGCCACCCGGCCCGCACCGGCGGAGCAGCACTATATGTGAACGATTGGTTCAGATGGTGTAACGCTGGGTAACAACGCAACCGTGGACGAGCACGCGGACAATGGTGTGCCAGCGGGCCGCCTGCTGATCATCGGCGGCGGGGAGGACCGGTGCTGCGGCGCCGGGGTCCTGGAACGGTTCGTCGAACTGTGCGGAGGCGACCAGGCCCGGATCACCCTAGTCACCACGGCGACCGGGATTCCCGACGAGGTGCACGCCGAGTACGAGGGAGTCTTCCGCAAGCTCGGCGTCGAGCAGACCAGGGAGCTGAGGCTGCGCGGCCGGGCGGACGCCGACTCGGACGCCGCCGCCGCGGCGCTGCGCGATTCCACCGGGGTCTTCTTCAGCGGAGGCGACCAGTCCCGGATCCTGGCGCTGGTCGGCTCGCGGGCCAATGACATCCTCTGCGAGCAGCTCGCCCGCGGCCTGGTCGTCGCGGGCACCAGCGCCGGGGCGACCGCCATGGGACGGACGATGATCGTCGGCGGCGAGGGCCCGGAGGTGTCGGCGGCCACGGTGCGGACCGGCCCCGGGCTCGGCCTGGCGCCCAAGCTGCTCATCGACATGCACTTCGCGGAGCGGGGCCGGCTCCCCAGGCTGCTGAGCGCGGTCGCGCTCGACCCCGATCACCTCGGCGTGGGCATCGACGAGAACACCGCGATCCTGGTCGACGGCGACACGTTCGAGGTGCTCGGCACCGGGGTGGCCACGGTGGCTGACGGTGAGCAGGCCACGGTGGTGCACGCGGCGGGTGACTGCGACCCGATCACCCTGTTTGACGTGCGGCTGCATCTGATGCCAGCCGGGTGCGTGTTCGACATCGCGCGGCGGGCGCCGAGCATCGGGCCTGCCCACAACCGCTACTGAGCTCCGCTGCTGGGCCCTGCTGCTGACATCAGGACCAGCCCGACACGACGCCCCCGCTGAGGAACGACTGAGGGAGCCGACGTGCGCCTGACCGACAGCTACCGCCTGTCCGGCCCGAACATCTATACGTCCCGGCCGGTCGCCGTGGCCCGGCTGGAACTGGACGGGCTGACCGGCCAGGAGACGTCGGACTGGGCGGGCTTCGCCGGCAGACTGGCCGAGGCGCTGCCCGGGCTGGCCGGGCACCACTGCGCCGCCGGGCGCCCGGGCGGCTTCCTCGACGCGCTGGCCCGCGGGACCTACTTCGGTCACGTGGCCGAGCATGTGGCCCTCGAGCTGTCGGCCCTCGCAGGCCGCGAGGTGCATTTCGGGCGGACGGTATGGGCCGGCGCCGAGGGCCGCTACGACGTCATCATGGAGTGCCCGCGGGATGAGCCGGCGTCCTTGGGCGTGCCGCGCGACCTGCTCACGCTGGCCATCTGGGTGGTCACCGAGATCCTGGCCGAACGGCCGGCGCCATTCGGGGACTCCCTGGAGGGGATCGCCCGGGCGGTGGCGGCGGCCCGGCCCGGGGTCAGCACCGCGGCCCTGGCCGCCGCGGCCCGGCAGCGCGGCATCCCGGTCCGGCGGACCGGGGACCTGAGCCTGCTCCGCCTCGGCTACGGCTGCCATCGCCGGCTGCTCTGGGCGGCGCTCACCGAGCAGACCTCCGCGGTGGGCGTGGACATCGCCTCCGACAAGGTGCTGGCCAAGGAGCTGCTGGCCACCGCGGGAGTCCCGGTGCCCGCCGGAGTGGTGGCCCGGTCGGCCGCCGACGCCGCGAAGGCCCTGGGCACGCTGCGGTCGCCGCTGGTGATCAAGCCCCGCAACGGCAATCACGGGGCCAACGTCACCGTGGGCGTGACCACCCCGGATCAGGCCTCACAGGCGTTCGAGCGGGCCAGCACCAGCGGCGCCGAGGTGGTCGTTGAGGAATATGTCCCTGGCGTCAACTACCGGGTCCTCGTCGTGGACGGCCACGTGGTGGCGGCGGCCCGGCTGCACCCGGCGTCGGTGACCGGAGACGGCCACCAGGACCTCGGGGCGCTGGTCCGGCAGGCCAACAACGACCCGCGCCGGGGCGAGGGCCACGCGCTGCCGCTGACCCGGATCGCGCTCGACGACCATGCCCTGACCCATCTGGCCGAGCAGGGGCTGCACCCTGGGTCGGTGCCCGGGCCAGGCCAGGTCGTCACGCTGCGCCGTAACGCCAACCTGTCCACTGGCGGCACCAGCACTGACGTGACCGACCTGGTGCATCCCGAGGTGGCCGCGATGTGCTGCCGGGCGGCGGCCGCGGCCGCCCTCGACGTGTGCGGCATCGACGTCCGGCTGGCCGACATCGCCATGCCACCGGGCCAGCAGCCCGGCGCAGTGATCGAGCTGAATGCCTGTCCCGGGCTGCGGATGCACCTGCAGCCCAGCGCGGGCCGCCCGCGCGACGTCGCGGGCGCGATCGTGGACCGGCTCTATCCGCCGGGCGCGCCGTCGCGGATCCCGATCGTGTCCGTGACCGGTACCAACGGGAAGACCACCACGGTGCGGATGATCTCCCACATCCTCGGCCAGGCCGGCCTGCGGGTCGGGATGGCCACTACGGACGGGGTGTACTGCGGCGGGCAGCTCATCCACGCGGCCGACGCGTCAGGCCCGCGGTCGGCCGAGATGGTGCTGGACGACTCCACCATGGAGGCGGCGGTCCTGGAGACAGCCCGGGGCGGCATCGTCCGGCGCGGTCTCGGCTACGACCGCGCCGACGTCGCCGTGATCACCAACATCACCGCCGATCATCTGGGCTGTGACGGGATCGATGACCTCGACGACCTGACTGATGTCAAGGCCCTGGTGGCCGAGGAGATCCTCCGTGGCGGCACGGTCGTGCTCAACGCCGACGACCCGCGCTCCGCCGGGCTCGCCCAGCGGGCGGCCGTCCGCGACCGGAACCCGGTGATCCGGTTCTTCAGCCTGACCCCCAGCAGCCCGGTCGTCATGGCCCACCGGATGAGCGGCGGGATCGCCTGCCTGCTCCGCGACAATCAGCTCATCGAGGCCCGGGGCGGGGAGGAAACCGTCCTGCTGCACCCGGATGAGCTGCCTGGCTCGTTCGGCGGTGCCGCGGCCCACCTGCTGGCCAACGCGCTGGCCGCGGCGGCTGCGTGCCGGGCGCTGGGAGTGAGCGTCAAAGACATCCGGCGGGGCTTCGCCACCTTCACCCCGGCCGAATCCAACCCGGGCCGCGGCAACGTCTACCAGGTCGGCGGGATCCCGCTGGTCGTGGACTACGGGCATAACCCGGCCGCCCTGGCGTCGATGGGACGCCTGCTGCACGAGGCCTGGGGCGGCCAGCCCATCGCGGCCATCACCCTGCCCGGCGACCGCCGGGACGACCTGATCGCGGAGAGCGCGGCCACCGTGGCGACGTGGTTCAGCCGGGTGGTCGTCTACGAGGACCGCGACCTGCGCGGACGTGCAGCCGGCGAGATGACCCGGCTGATTTCCGGCGCGCTGGCCCGGCACCGCCCGGACATCCGCATCCTGCGGGCCGAGGGGCCAGAAGACGCGCTGCAGCGTGCCCTCACGCTCGCCTCGCCGGCCGACCCGGTGCTGCTGACCTACGAGGAGCTGGGCCCGGTCCGGGACCTGCTGGACGGCCTGGGCGCCACGCCCTGGGCCGTCGGGCCGGCTCAGCCGCCTGATTGATCACCCGGGCTCGCTACGCGCCGGGCTCGCTCGGAGGCGGGATCGTGCCGGACTGGCCAGCGCCGGGGGTGGCGAGGGCAAGCCCGGGTCAAGCTGGCGCCGGCCCGAACGTATGCGGATAAGGTCCATGAAGCGGTGATTAATACGGGCGGCCGCGGGTCCCAGGGTGTTGGAGGTGGCAGTGGACCTCGTCCCCTCGGCGGTGAAACCGTCCCCGGCCGCCGACCCCCCGCGGCTGCGGGCCAGGCCGTGGGCACCCGGGATGGTCCTGGTCCTCTACGTCCTCGGCGCGGTCGCGCTGACCTGGCGGCTGTGGGCCGCCCCCGCCTCGCGCATGCAGGTCGGCGACGTGACCGACGTCAACCTGTTCGCCTGGTTCATCCGCTACTCGGCGGAATCCGTGGCGCACGGGAGCCTGCCCGCCCTTGTCACCACCGCGATGAACGCCCCGCATGGCATCAACCTGATGTGGAACACCTCGCTGCTGCTGCCGGGTGTGCTGCTGAGCCCCGTGACGCTGCTGGCCGGCCCGCAGGTCACCCTGACGGTGCTGCTGACGCTGGGCTTCGCGGGATCGGCGGCGTCGATGTACTGGGTGCTGCGGCGCTGGGGCGTCCGAATCGGCCCCGCGGCGCTCGGCGGGGCGCTGTACGGGTTCTCCCCGGCCCTGCTCGCGGCGGCAGTCGGCCACTACCACCTCGAGTTCGCCGTGCTGCCGCCGCTGCTGATCGACGCCATGCTCCGCATCGTCACCGGTCGCGGCCACCCTCTGAAGAATGGGGTCTGGCTCGGCCTGCTGGCCGCGGCTCAGTTCTTCATTGGCGAAGAACTGCTCGTCGATACGGTCCTGGCCGCCGGGGTCGTGCTCGTCGTCCTGATCCTGATGAAACCAGGCGCGGTGGCCGGGCAGGCGGGACGGAGCGCGGCGGGCCTGGCGGTTGCCGCCGGGGTCGCACTAGTGATCTGCGCGTACGCCCTGTGGGTGCAGTTCCATGGTCCGCTGGCCCAGCACGGCAACCCCTGGAAGGGCAACCATTTCCGGAACCGCGCCGCGGCGTTCGTCACCCCGGCCGGCAACATGCTGCTGCACACCCCGTCGGGGGCGGCGGCCATCGCCCGGCACCCGGCCTACGTCTCGGAATACGTCGCGTACCTCGGCTACCCGCTGCTGGTGCTGCTGATCATCGCGGCGGTCAGGTACTGGCGCGACCTGAGGATCCGGGTCGCCGCGGTGTCCTGCGCGGTGCTGGAGATCCTTTCCCTCGGCGGCACGCAGGTGGTCCGCGGGACCACCGTCCCCCCGGTGCTGCTGCCCTGGCACTGGCTGGCCAGCCTCCCGGTAGTCAGCCAGATGCTGCCGGACCGGCTGTCCATCCTGGCGGACGGCCTGGCCGCCGTGGTGCTGGCGGTCTCGCTCCACCTGGCCCTGTCCGCGGCGCAGCAGCCCCGGTGGCGACGCCAGGTCATCCCGGTGGCGCTCGCGGCGATCGCGGTGCTTCCGCTGATCCCGCTGCCCCTCCACACCACCCACGTCGCCACGGTCCCGGCCGGGTACCGGGCGGCCTTCACCCGGCTGGCGCTGCCGCGGGACGCCCGGGTCCTCGTGGTGCCAGTGCCGTACGGGCACGTCTCAGAGGCGCTGCGCTGGTACGCGGCCACGGGATATCCCGGCTCCATGAACGGCGGCTACTTCATCGGGCCCAACCGCAACGGCAAGGCCATGGGCTATGGCGGCCGAAAGCCTCGGGCCATCGCCAGGTCCATCGACGCACTGTGGCACCCCTCCAGCCAGGCCAAGAGCCCCACGGCCAGCCAGATGCGCGGGTACGTGGCCCGATGGCGGCCGGCCGCCGTGGTCGCGGTGACCCGGCGGACTTCTCGTCTCGGGCGGCTGCTGACGACAGTTTTGGGGCCACCCAAATTCTCGGTAGGCCGGGTGGTGGTGTGGCGACGTTAACGGCGGTTGCCCGTGCCTTTCCTGGTACTTTGCCTAGCCCCGTCAAGGATCTGGGGAAATTCGTTATATAGTCCATTGACAATTTGCGACAACAGGATGGCGCCGCTGTGAAGCTATCGATCCTGATGCCGGTCTTCAACGAGGCCCAGACGGTCCAGAACGCGATCAAGCGCCTTCTGGACGTGGAGTTCCCCTGTCCGGTGGAGTTCGTGGTCGTAGACGACGCGAGCACGGATGGAACATCAGAGATCCTCGACGGCCTGCACGATGACCGTCTGATCAAGCTCCGGCACTCGGTCAACCAGGGCAAGGGGGCTGCGGTGCGCACCGCGGCCGCCGCCGCGACCGGTGACTACATCCAGCCTTTCGATGCTGACATGGAGTACCAGCCGGAGGACATTCCGGAACTGCTCAAGCCGGTGCTCCGCGGCGAGGCCACGGTGGTCTTCGGGAGCCGGACGTTCGGCAGCCATTCGGCCTACTCGTTCTGGTACGTCATGGGCAACAAGGGCGTGACGACCGTTGCCAACATCCTCTTCAACGCGTACATCGCCGACCTGGAGACCTGCTTCAAGCTGATGCCCCTGGAGCTGTACCGCAGCCTGGACATCACCTCCAACGGGTTCGGCATGGAAGCGGAGATCACCGGAAAGCTGCTCGCGCGGCAGATCCGCCCGTTCGAGGTGCCAATCACCTACCGGGCCCGCAGCCGTGAGGAAGGCAAGAAGATCACCTGGAAGGACGGGGTGCAGGCGGTGTGGCTGCTGACCCGCATCCGGATGACGTCCAAGCGAGCTCAGCGCCGCGGTACCCCTGCTTAGCGGGCACGGCGTAGGTACCCGAGCCGGGGAGGCGGGGGTGAGCCTTGTCCGGCGGGGGGGCCACCCGCGGCAGGCGCCCCCGCCGGGGCAGGCCGCCCGGGAACGGCCGCCGCGGGCCCGCGTGGCCTCCTGGCTCATCGTGGGCGGTTACCTACTGGGCGCGGTGGTGCTGACCTGGCACCTGTGGGCCGACCCGGCCGGCCGCGCGCAGGTCGTCCCGGGCAACGGCGTGTCCCACGACATCGACCTGTTCGCCTGGTTCCTCCGGTATGAAGCGACGGCGATCGCCCACGGGCGGCTCCCGGACCTGGTCACCACGGCGCTGAACGCCCCGCAGGGCGTCAACCTGATGTGGAACACGTCGTTCCTGCTGCCCGGCGTGGCGCTCGCCCCGCTGACGCTGGTGTTCGGCCCGCAGGCCACCCTGACCACCGTGCTGACGCTGGGGTTCGCGGGTTCCGCGGCCACCATGTTCTGGGTGCTTCGCCGCTGGGGGGCCAGCCTGGCCGCGGCGGCCCTGGGCGGTGCCATTTTCGGCTTCTCCCCCGCGCTGCGCATCGCCGCGGTGGGGCATTACCACCTGCAGTTCGCGGTGCTGCTGCCGCTGATGATCGACGCGCTGCTGCGGCTGGCGACCGGCCGCGGCAGGCCGGTGCGGACCGGCGCCTGGCTGGGCCTGCTGACGGCGGCCCAGTTGTTCATCGCCGAGGAAACGGTGGCGCTGACCGCCGTGACCGCCGTGGTCATCGTCGTGGTGCTGGCGGCCGGGCGCCCCCGCGCCGTGCCCGGCCTGATCCGCGGGGCCGTCACCGGGCTCGCCACCGCGGCCGTCGTCCTGGTGGTGACGTGCGGATACCCGTTGTGGGTGCAGTTCCACGGCCCGCTCGCCGAGCAGGGCAGCCCCTGGACGCCGGGGCACTTCCGGAACCGCCCGGGCGACTTCGTGAGCGGGCCCAGCGGCGTGCTGATCCACTCCCAGGCCACGGTGCAGTACCTGGCGGGCCACCCGGTGCGGATGGTCGAGTACTTCGCCTACCTGGGCTGGCCGATGCTGGTCGTGCTGCTGCTCGCCGCGGTCCGCTTCTGGCGGGACCCCCGGGTCCGGGCGCTGGCCGTGACCTTCGCGGTGCTGGAGGTGTTCAGCCTGGGCAGCCGGACCGTGCTGCTCCACGGCCTGCACTATCCGGCCGCCCTGCTGCCCTGGAACTACCTGCAGCGGCTGCCGCTGCTGAGCCAGAGCCTGCCGAACCGTTTCTCGGTGCTGGCGGACGGGGCGGCCGCCGTGGTCCTGGCGTTCTCGCTGGATCTGGCCTGGGGACGGGCCCGGGGAGCTCCCGGCCCAGAACCAGCCGACCCGGAACCAGGCGTTCCGGCACCGGCTGTCCCGGCACCGGCCCCGGGGACGGCGCGGCTTCCGGCCGCGGATGCCCCGGCCCGGTCCGCCACGGATACGGCGCCCGCGGCGGATGACGCTCCTGCAGCAGGACCACCGCCGGTCCCGGGCCAGGCCCCAGCCTGGCGTAAGGCCGTCGCCGTGGCGCTCATCGCCCTGGCCGTCGTGCCCATCATTCCGCTCCCGCTGCAGGCGGCGGCGGTGACCAAGGCCCCGGCCGGGTGGCAGCAGGCCTTCACCCGGCTGCGGCTGGCCAGCAACGCGAGGGTGCTGGTCGTCCCGGTCCAGCCCGCCACGATAATGCGCTGGCAGGCGGGCACGGGCGTGCCCGGCTCGGTGATCGGCGGTTACTGCATCGCCCCCAACCCGGGCACCGGCCGGGCCAAAATATGCGGCAGCGGCCGGAAGCCGACCGCCAGGTATCTGAACCACCTGTGGCTGGGCAAGCCGGGAGCCGTCGCCCCGTCCACCACCCAGCTCCGGTCCGACCTGGGGTACTGGCGCCCGGCGGCGATGGTCGCGGTCACCAGCCGGGCCTCCCGGCTCGGTCGCTACCTCAGCAACGTGTTCGGCCCGCCCACCCTGCAGGCCGGGAGCATCCTGGCCTGGCGGCCGGTCCGGATGCCCCGGGCATCCGGACCGGTCCGGGCGCCACACTGAACAGCTGAGACGTGGCTTACGGGCGGCCGAGGGCCCGGTAGGTCCAGCCCGCCGCCCGCCAGGACCCGGCGTCGAGCGCGTTCCGCCCGTCCGCGACGTTCCGGCATGCCACGGCCTTCCCGATAACCTCCGGGTCCGCCTGACTGAACTCCGGCCACTCGGTCAGCAGGAGCAGCACGTCAGCCTCGGCAGCTGCGCCGAGGATCGAGCCGGCGAAGCCAAGTTCCGGATGCGCCCGCCGGGCCCGGTCCATGGCCACCGGGTCGTAGGCGGTGACCTGGGCCCCCCGGGCGTGGACGGCGGTCGCCACGGCCAGCGCCGGTGAGTCACGGATGTCGTCGGAATCCGGCTTGAACGCCAGGCCCAGCACGCCAACCCGGCGCCCCGCGAGCGACCCGCCCGCTAGTTCCTCGGCCAGCGCGACCATCCGGGAGCGCCGGCGCCCGTTGATCGCGTCCATCTCTCGCAGAAACGAGACCGACTCGGCCGCGCCCAGTTCCGTGGCCCGGGTCATGAACGCCCGGATGTCCTTGGGCAGGCAGCCCCCGCCGAACCCGAGACCGGGCCGCAGGCTGGCCGACCCGATGCGGTGATCGTAGGCGAGCGCGTCGGCCAGTTCGGTGACGTCCGCATGGGCCGCCTCGCAGACTTCGGCCATGGCATTGATGAAGGAGATCTTGGTGGCCAGGAACGCGTTGGCCGCGACCTTCACCAGTTCGGCAGTTTCGTAGCTGGTGACCAGGAACGGGACACCGGCCGCGATCGGCTCCGCGTACACCTCGCGCAGGATGGCCTCGGCCTCCGCGGACCGCACCCCCACCACGATCCGTTCTGGCCGCAGTGTGTCAGCCACCGCGAACCCCTCACGCAGGAACTCCGGGTTCCAGGCCAGCTGGACCTGTGGCCCGGCGGGAGCGAGCTCCGCGATGCGCTCGGCGAGGCTGGCGGCGGTCCCCACCGGAATGGTGGACTTCCCAGCGATCAGGCACGGCCGTTCCAGCCGCGGCGCGAGCGAGCCGATGCAGCTCAGCAGCTGGGAGAGGTCGGCGCCGGCCGAGTCGGGCCGCTGCGGGGTGCCCACGCAGATGAAGTGGACGTCGCCGAAGTCCGCGACCTCGGCGTACGACGTGGTGAAGCTGAGCCGGCCGGATCGCAGGCCCCGCTGGAGCAGTTCGTCCAGCCCAGGGTCATAGAAGGGGAGCTCCCCGGCGGCCAGCGCGGCGATCACGTCCGGATCGGTATCCAGGCCGAGCACCTCGAAGCCCAGGCTGGCGAGGCACGCGGCGTGCGTGGCCCCGAGATAGCCGGTGCCTAGCACGGTGATACGACGGGCCACGGAACCTTCCCTTCTGGACCTTCTCGGCGCCAGTCAGCAGATCGCCTCCGCGGCTGCCCGCGGAAGGCGCTCATGTTAATAGACGCCATCCAACTGCCGGGCAAAGCGGATCAACGCGATCAGTAATGCGGGCTTCCGCGGATCCGGGAGTCTGACCGGGACCGGCCAGGCGGGGTGGGCGGCGGGCGTTCCGGACCGGACGGTGAGGGTCCTACTGGACCGGCGGGAGCTTGACGCCGGCGTGGGCCCACGGGCGGGTGAAGCCGACCACGGTGCCGTCGCCCGCCGCCGCGGTGGAGGCGCCGTACGCGGAGATCCGGATGGGAAAGCCCGTCGCGTAGGCCTCAAGCATCATGCCCTTGCCGATGACCAGGCCGACGTGCCCCGGGGCCGTCGGCGTGCCGTCCGAGCCCGCGAAGAACACCAGATCACCAGGCCGCACCTGGCTGGCCGGGATCTTCGGCCCCCAGGCCCACTGCTGCTGCGAGGTCCGCGGGATGCTGACGCCCGCCGCCCGGTACGCCATCATCATCAGCCCGGAGCAGTCGAACGCGTCGGGGCCGGTGCCGCCCCACAGGTACGGCTTGCCGAGTTGCTCCCGGGCGTACCCGATCGCGGCGCCGACTACCTGGTTGGGTACCGCGGTCGTCTGCGCGCTGGTCAGGCACTCCGGCGCGCTCACCGTGGTCGTGTTGCTCTGGGTGTAGCCACCCCGGCTGTAGACGCCCGCCCAGTAGAGCACGGTCTGCACGTAGGACTGGAGGTGGTTGTAGGCGAAGACGGCCCCGCTCACGTTGTTCTGCACGCCGTGGGCGAGCAGGTACTTGGCCGCGCCGGCGATGGCGTCGGCGGGCTCGTACACGCTGGCCACCCCGTCGCCGTTGCCGTCGGTCGCCACCCCGCTGACCGCCTGGGACGTCGAGTGCACCGGGGTACCGCCCCAGGTATTGGTCGACGCCCCGCCGATGCCGATCTGCATCGGCCCGGCGGCGCCGAACGCGTTCGACCCGGAGTGCACGCCCGGCAGGCTGGACCGGCCGTCGTTGGACTCCACTTCGCCGATGCCGGCGAGCAGCACCCAGGGCACGCCGTACTGCTGGCCGGTCTTCTTGTACAAGGCCAGGTAGTCCGACGGGATGGAGTTGCGGGCCGCCGTGGTCACCGCGGGCTGGGTGGTGGCCCCGGTACCGGAGGACGGGCACCCGACACCCGCGGCAAAAAGCATGCTGGCCCCTCCCACCATCGCCATCGGGACCACGGCCACCGCGGTGACCAGCAGGGCAGCCAGCCCGATCGCCACCAGCACGGCGAGCCGCCCGGCGCTGAAGCTGAAGCGCCAGCTCACGTATTCCCCGCCGAGGCCAGCTCGACGTCGTTGACCAGCCAGCTCTGGCCGCTGCCGATCAGGGTGATCGCGTAGTGCCCGTCGTTCTGGCTCTTCCCCTGCTTGGTGTGCATCGTCTGGACGATGGTCACCACGAACGTCAAGCTCCCGGAGCTGAAGGTCCGGATCGAGTTGATGACCGTCCGGGCGGACGAGACCTGGTGCTGCCGGGTGCGCTGGCTGGCCAGGCCGGGCGTGCCGTAGGCCCGCGCCAGGGTGGCACTCAGTTCACTGGTGGCCAGGCCGTGCAGGCTGGCCACATAGCTGGACGTGCCCTCCTGGTAGGAGAACGTGTCGTAGGCCGCCCCGAACGCCGCGGCCACGCTGGCCGCCTTGGCCAGGTCGGCCTGGCTGAACGGAAGCCAGTGGTAGATGTCGGGCACCGACCCGGTCGGGGCTGGGGTGGCGGGTGCGGTGGACGCCGCCGGGACGGCCGGGGAGGTCCCGGCGGCCGCGGCCGCCGAGGCGCTCGGCGTGGCCCCGGCGCCCTGGTGGCCCTGCCCCAGCGCTGAGCGCACGCCGGGAATCAGGAGGTATGCCCCCATTCCGCCGAGCACGACGACAATGCCGAGGAAGGCCAGCACCCGCTGGGCCGGGCTCAGGTCCATGACAGTCCGCTACTTCTTCCGGCGAACCGGGCGCAGCCAGAAGGGGCCGGGCGGACTGGGGTCCGCGCCAGATCCAGCCTGGCCACCCCCGGCCTGGCCACCGCCAGCCTGGTCGCCTCCGGCCTGACCACGTCCGGTGGGCGGGGTGGCGGACTGGCCCGCGCCGCCCCCCCAGCGGCCAGAACCATTGCCGCCGCCGGAGCCGCCGTCCCGGCCCCGCAGCGGTGGCGCCGCATTCCGGGAGGGCCCGCGACCCGGGCTGGCGCTGCGGGACGGCCTGCCCCAGAAGGGGGAGCCGCCCTCGCTGCTGCTCCGTGGCGTGCTACTTCGCGGTGCGCTGCTCCGCGGCGCGCTCGTCCCCTGATCGCCTCCCCGGGTCGGCGTGTTTCGCGCGGGACCGCCACCCCGGGCCGGGGCACCACCGCGGGAGGGAGAGCCGCCCCGTGCCGGGGGGGCGCCAAACGTCGGCGGTGCCGCGCCCGGGCCCGGCCCGGCGCTGCCGCCCGACGGCGGGGGCGCCGCCGCTGGCGGGCGGGGCGCGACGCCCGGCCAGCGCTGCCGGGCCGCTCCCGGGCGGGCCGGGGCGGGCCTGGCGGGCGGGGCACTAGCGGGCGTACTGGGGGCCCGGCCAGCCGGAGCACCACCTGAAGGCGCACCGGTGGCGGGGGTACCGCGCGAGGGGGCTCCGGCCCGCTGGCCGCCGCCCTCGTCCGGGCGGGCCCGGCCGGCGGCGGCATCGGCTGCGCCAGAGCGGGCCCAGCCCGACGGTGAGCGCGGCTGGCTGGCGCCTTCCCGGTCCGGCAGGTCCAGCGGTGGCGCCGCGCGCGGGCTTCCGTCGGCCGCCGCGGCGGCCCGGCCCCGGCCGCGGGCCGCCAGCCCGCCGCCCCGGCCCGACCCGGCCTGATGGCCCTCGTCGGAGCCGTCGCCCGGTGCGCGGGCCTGTTCCGGCCCCTCCTCGGTACCCACTGCCGCCGCCGAGGCTGCCGAGGCTCCCGCGGCCGCGGCGCCCGCGCCCCCCGCCGCCGCGGCGGCCATGCCGGCGGCCTGGGCCGGGTTGCGCCTGGCCCACCGGGCGGCGCGGTACGCGGCGAAGCCGGGGACCCCCACGGTGGCGGCGTCCAGCGTGTTCCGCCGGGCCATGCTGCCCGCCTGGGCCAGCCCCGCGTCGGCCCGGTCACGCGAGCCGACCATGCCGTACCCCACCGCGGAGAACAGGTGTACGAAGGGCTTCCGGTAGATGAACACCGCCACGGTCACCAGGGCGATCATCAGGATCTTCAGGGCCCAGGGCAGTACCGCATCGCTGGTCCCCATGATCAGCGAGTACGCGTACAGCAGGACGCTGAGCACCAGGGCCACGGCCGCCTGCTTGAGCAGGACCCCGACCAGCATCTCGACCCAGCGCAGCGCGACCACCCGGCCGAAACCGGGGTGGGTTCCGACGATGAGGAAGAACGGGCCCGCCACGAGCAATAGCAGGAACCCTAGTTTCAGGATGATCAGGGTGATGGCGATCAGCAGCACGAGGACGCCTGCGACCAGCGCTGCGAACAGCGCCGCGAATGCGATCTCCAGCCGGGTGGAGTACTGGTTCCCCTGGAACAGCGAATAGACGTCCGGATTGTTCTGCTTGATCGACTGGGCGATGCCGGCGAAGGCGTTTTGCTTAGCCTGGATCAGGGACTGGGTGGCCGTCTCGTTGGTCGCGATGGCCTGCGACCACAGCAGCTGGCGGCCGTACTGGTTGACTACCGTGGGCTTGGCGCCCTTGGCGGTGGTGTAAACGGTGGTGCCGAACTCGCCGTCCAGCCACGGCTTGCAGACCAGCACCGTCCACAGCTCGTTGGCGTTCTGGTCCACGATTCCCGACCCGCCGGTGAAGTTGTAGTTGGCCGTATTGACTTGCGGGTCCCGGCCCTGTACCGGCACGCAGTTGCTCCCGGCGGGGGCGGGCAGGCCGGAGAACGCGACGTTCAGGGTCTGGGTGATCCCGTTGGACACGGTCTTGCCCAGGCCGGTGAAGTCGGCGGGCCGGCCGATAAGCCAGATAGCGGCCGCGCAGGCGATGACCATCCAGATGGTGCCCTCGATGGTCCGGGTGGCCCGCTTGCGGATCAGCCCCTGCCAGGCCAGCCAGATCGCGCCGATGATGACCACCGGGGCCAGGAACGGGAAGTAGATCGCGTTGCCCAGGCTGGTGATCAGCCGGTTGACCGCGTTGGTCAGCCAGGACAGGATGCCCTCGCCCGCAGCGGACTGGTACACGGTGATCGTCACCCGGTCCAGCGCCTTCGAGGCGTCGAACACCATCCCCGCGACGCTGTTGCCGATCAGCGAGGTCATGCCCGAGCACTGCATGTCGTAGGCGGCCCAGGACTGCCCGGCCATGCCGTAGCTGTCGTAGAGGGTGGCGGGCTGCTTCCCGCCGGTCACGGGCGGGCGGATCAGCGAATCTATCCCGCCGGCCGCAGGCTCCGGCGCGGGGACAGACGGCTGGCAGATGTTGTTGAGGTCGCCTATTAAACCGCTGGACCCGGCGTTGCAGAAGCCGAGCAAGCCGCCGATGTCGCCGATCCCGGGCGCCGAGCAGATGCCCCCCGGGGCGGCTGGGCTGCTGGTGGCCACCCGCGCTGCCGGCTGCGCGGTCGCGGCGTGCTGGGCCGTCGTGGCCGGCGCCCCGGCCGCCCCGACCGCAGCCTGCGCGATCGCTGGTGCCCCGAGCAGGGCCGCCCCGGCCACCGCGATGATCACACCGGATATGGCGAGGGGCCTGCTGATTACCTTGGCGGCCCGGCGGAGGACTCTGGCCATGGTGGGCTCCTGAAGCCTGGGGGGAGAGGCTGATCGGGGCATGAAGTGACCGCCGGTCACCTTGCCGGCTCGCCCGGCGGCGCCGCGCCGAGCAGCCCGGCGCCCTGGGCAGGGGCGCCTTCCGGTGACAGGGGTTCTTCGGTGGGGCGGGCCCGGGTCGGGTTGGTGTCCAGCCACTGCCGCACTTCATCGGAGACCAGGTCGATGCCGATGCGGCCGGCCCGGCCATCCAGGTCGCGGAAAATGCATTCCCCGTTGCCGAGCCCCCGCAGCACGGCCCTGTGTTCCTCTGACGCCTCCACCCCCAGCAGCGCCATCACGTTCGCCACTTCGACCCGTTCTGAGGAACGGAACGCGAACACTCCCGAAATACAGTTTGTGACCTGCTCGTTCAGCAGGTCCCCCGCGTTCTGTGAGACCAGGATGAGCGCCGTGTTCCGGGAACGCCCCATCCGGGACACCTCGGGAACCAGCTTGGCCCCCTGCGGCGTCGCCGTGATCGCCCACGCTTCGTCCAGGAAGATCGCCTTGGGGAGCCGGCGGTCGATTCCGTTGAGGAGCCTGCGGGCGAACTGGGAAACGAGGTACAGCAGGGCGACAGACAGGCGCTGCTCGTAGGAATAGTCTTCGCGGCCGGCCGCGGTGTCGGGCAGGGTCAGGCCGGCCAGCGTGAATACGGTCGTCCAGCCGGCCGTATCGATCTGCTGCCCGCCTGAGGGCGCGAAACAGAGCCGGGCCAGGCGCATCTCCGAGATCGACCGGAGCACCGCGCCGAGGTTCTTGGACGCCGGGTCGGCGGACTCCTCCAGGTGCCGGATCACCTTCCCCAGGCTGGGACGTTCCCGGCTGGCCACGCTGGCCACCGCCTGGATCATCGCGCTCTCCCGCTCCTCGCTCATCCGCGGCAGCAGCAGGCGGAGGGTCTCCGTGGCCATGGTCCGCTTCTCGGCCAGATCGTCCCCGAACGAGAACGGGTCGAGCAGCCCCGGCGCGGCGGCACCCAGCGGCAGCACCCGCGCTTTTCGGCCACGATCGGCCAGCAGCTGGACCAGCGGCTCCGCATCTCCCTTGGGGTCGATTACTGCGACCGTCACCCCGCGCAGCGCCAACTGCAGAATGAGCAGCAACGCCAGCGTCGTCTTGCCCCCGCCAGGCTCACCGGTGATGGCGATGGCGGTGGGCCGGTTCAGCGCCGCGGCCAGCAGCGGATCGAAATGGACCACGGCGCGGGCCCGGCCGAGGGTCTCGCCGATATAGGGGCCGACCCAGCCCTGGCCACGGTTCGGCCGGTCTCCCAGGTCCACCGTGGCGGTCGGCACTCCTCCGGCGATCGTGTACAGCGGCTGGCGCTGCACGTAGGAGCTCAGCCGGACCCGGTCCCCCGGCAGTGACTCGCGGAGCAAAGAGAACTGGTCACCGGTGGAGTTGACCACATCGATGCCCATGTCGCGGTAGTGCTCGACGACCGCCTCCACCCGGCGCTGGCACAGTTCCCGGGTCGAGGCGGACACCACGAGCCGGTGCCAGCCGTAGACGAAAGGCAGGCGTTCTTTCGTGATGCCGTGCTCGAGCATCCGGGCCGCGACGATCTGCTCGGCCAGGGCGATCGGCGCATCCACCCCGGCTTCCCTGATGTGCGCGTCCATGTCCCGGGCGTGCGCGAGCCGGCGGCCGACATCCTTGCTGGCCTTGGCCGGAGGGATCAGCCGCATCCGGGAGCTGACCTCTACCGGGAACGGCAGTGAGTCCGCGAAATGCAGCCACGGCTCCCCGTCCGGGAACGACATCACGTCGGGGAAGCGGGAGAACGACAGGAACGCCTCGAACGACTCGCCCTCCGGATGTTCCAGGCGCAGCAGCGTGCGCCCGTTGTGCACCTGGCCTTCATAGAGGGACTCGATCTCCCCGGCCCCCCACCGGCGGCGCCGGACCGCGGACGGGCGCGGGTCCCCCGCGGTGCCCATCAGCGTGTGCCGGACCAGCCAGGCGATCTCGTCACTGGTGGCGTGCCGCGCGGCGAGGGCGCTGGCCCCCAGGGCCCGGCCCAGCCGCTCGGCGTGCTCGGTCCAGCGGGCAATCTCAGCGGTGCCGATCGACTCGTCGTCGAGGCCCATGGCCTGCTCGCCCGCCCGGTAGGTGTTCAGGAACTGGGCCAGGACCCCGCCGCCCAGCTGCGCGCGCATGCCACGCTGCCCCAGGCGGACCCCCAGGTAGACCTCCTTGGCCCAGAAATCCTTGGCCCAGACGTGCCGGTACATCTCATCCAGGTAGTTCCGCCAGCCTGGCCCACCGTCCGACGTGGCATCGAGCTGGGCCGCCCACTCCGCCGCCGGGTAGGAACGGTGCACGATTCGCAGGTGGACCTCGGCGTCGGGCATGCGGATCGCGGCCAGCGCAACCGTGATGTTGGTGGCCAGCGCCTCCCGGTCCAGCGGGGTGGTGAACTCATACGGCTGGGTCGGCAGCCGGTAGTACGCCCACGCGTGCGACTCGGTGAGCAGGATGCGGTCATCCATGTAGCGCAGCGACAGGCGCGACCGGCCTCCCGACCGGGCGCTCACGGGGTCTTCCCCGAAGCTCGCGCCATCCGGCAGCAACCCGCCCACCCGCCACTGCCCCGGGCCTGAAGGTCCGGGGGCGCTAGCTGGTAGCGGAAGGCGCTCACCGGGCGGCCCATCGCTGCGGCGCTCCATCGGCGGGACCGGGCGGGGCCGCCCTGCTGCCGCCGACCGCGAGGGCCGAAACCAGCACTCCGGCGAGGGCCGTGTAGGCGAGCTGGACCGGCGGACGGAGCTCGGCGAACCGGGACTCCGCATCGGCGGCCGGCAGGCAGTCGCTGATCCCCTGCTCCGTGGGCGGAGCCCCCAGGTGATCATCCCAGGGCACCCGCACGATGGCGCGGCAACGGCCCCGGACCACGAGTTCAGCTTGCTCGACATGCGACATGCTGCGCTTGCTCACTCCATTGATGACGGTGATCGCCCCGGTACACAATTCCTCGTAACCGTGCCCGTCCAGCCACTCCATAGTCATCGCGACCGCCCGGGCCGCGTCCGCGCTGGCCGGGGCGACCAGGATGAGCTGGTCAGCCTCCGACAGGACGCGGGCCACCGCCGAGGCGCCGGGGTCCGTCAGAGTGAGCGGATACCGGGACGTCAGGACCTCGAGGACCCGGGCGTACTCCTCGTCGGCGAGCGCCGGGCCGCCCTCGGGAGCGGAGTCGTGCGCGATGAGATCCAGGCGGCCCCGGCCGCGCTGCCCCGGCACGGTGGGCGTGGCACCGGCCAGCAGGCCGCGGGCGGTGCCCGCCGGGGAGGTGCGGGCCAGGTCGGTAAGAGACGTCTGCCCGGGGTTGAGGTCGAGCGCCGCGACCGGCTCGCCGCGCAGGGCGGCCAGGACGTCGGCGAGCATCAGCGTGGTAACCGTCTGGCCAGCGCCGACCGTGCAGCCCAGCACGACGATCAGCCGTGGGCCGTGGATCGGCAGCTGGACGCGAGCGCGGTCACGCCGCTCCATATCGGGCCGTCCGGGCCCGTGACCTCCCGGGACGACCCGGACGTGCTCCCGCCAGCTGAGGCCGGCGCGGTGCTGGCCTGGGCCGCTCAGGGCTCGTTCCACCATGCTCGGCCGGGTGCTGGAACTGTCCCGGACCACGACGACCGGGGGTGACCACGGGCTGGGCGCAGCCTCGTCGGGGATGCCTGGCCCCGGCGGGAATCCTGGCTGGGCCAACGCGGCGTCGTCGGGTGACGCTTTCCCGGCTGGCACCTCGGCCGACTCGGCGGCCTCAGGCTCAGCCGCCTCAGGCTCAGCCGCCTCAGGCTCAGCCACCTCAGGCTCAGCGGCCTCGTCCATGACCGCCGCGATCTCGGCCACGTCAGGCTCCGCGGTATCCGCCTCGACGGCCTCAGGCGCGATTACCTCCGGCTCATCCCGCTCGTCCACAGGCGCCGCGAACTCGGCCGCGTCCGGCTCGGCCGTTTCCGGCTCGGCGGCCTCGGGCTCGACCGCCTCGGGCTCGACCGCCTCGGGCTCGACTGCCTCGGGCTCAGCCGACCCGGACGCGGCCGCCGCGCGCCCGGTCACCCCGGACGAGGCCGCCTCGTCCGGCTCTGTGGGCTCAGCCACGTGAGCGTCGGCTGTTTCGTGCCCGGCTACCCCGGGCTCGGCCGCCTCGGGCAGTCCTGCCTCAGCCTCAGCTGCCTGGTCCTCGACCGCCCTCCGCTCGGCCACCTCAGCCTCAGCCGCTTGCTCCTCGGCCACCCTCGATTCAGCCGCCTCGGGTGCATCCGGCTGCTCCGCGGCGGGCTCGTTCTGGGTGGGCCGATCCTCGGCCGACTCGCGCGCGGCCGGCCGATCATCGCCCGGTTCGTGCTGGGCCGGCCCTGGCCGGCCGACCCGGGCCGGACCGCGCCAATGAAAAATCCGGCCGGACCCGCTGGACCGCCGGCCGCTGGCTCAGGCGAGGCCGCCTGGGCTGGCCCGCTCACCGCGGGCCCAGCGGGAGAGACGGAAATGGCCGTGTCCGGCACGACCAGCGCATCGGCCCTCCCCATCAGGAACTCGGGTGCCGCGGGTACCGGATCTCCCGCGGCGGGGACGGGCTCTCCCGCGGCCGGGGACGGATGTGCCACCGGCGGCCCGGCCGGCCGCCCGGTCGTGCGCGCGTTCCCGGAGACCGGAGGGACCGGGGGCGGCGGGACCGGAGGAGTCCAGGCCGGCCCGGCTGGAGCCCCGGTCGCGGGCGGGGCAGGAGCATGCGGGTCTTTCACCGGCCACGACGCGGCGGCCGGCCGGGCCGCGGGCGGGGCGTCACCTGGGCGCGAGGGCCTGATGACGCCTTCCCCGTTCCTGGCGGCCGACTCCGGCGTGCCGACCGGGAACCCGGGCCGGGTTGCATGGCGGCCCGGAAGCTCTGCGGCGGGACGGGGCGGGGCCTGACGGTCGTCGTGGGCAATTTCGGCCGCCGCCACCGCAGGCGGCATCCCCACGGAGCCCGCCGCGGGCACCGGCCACTGGGCCGGACGGCCCCGCTGGTCCTTGCGGCGGGGCCGCGGCGCCGGAGCGGCACTCGGCACCCGGGCGGGCGGGCCGGCCGGGTAGCTTGCGCGGCGGCAGCCTTGCGCGCCGCCGGCCGCACCCGGGCCGGGGCTGAACGCCGGGCGGTCGCCGGGACCAGCGCCGGGGCCTCGGCTGGCGACCGGAGATGCTCTTCGTCCCGGCGCCAGACCTTGCCGATCACGACGATCTCGTCTTTCTCCGCCAGCGGAGCCATCCGGCACCATATACCTGGCTCGCCCAGATAGCGGACCTGCGAAATGAGCAACTCAGGGAGTCTCTTGCTTTCCAGTACCGGTCGCGTGGCGAGCCAGGTGATCACGCCCGGCGGCAGCACGTACAGCCAGAACAGGGTGTGGTTGAAGGGGACCCCGAGGATGGTCAGCAGGATCACGTAGGGCACCGTGATCGCTGCGAACACAGCGATCTGGCCAACCGGGACCGGCATCGGGAGCCTGAAGTCGTACAGCTTGTAGAGCCGCTTTTCAATGCGCCAGATGCTGGTATAGGTGGGCAAGTCCACCGGGTGCTCTCCTTCCGACCGGGGCGGAGATCAGTGGACGCCGAGCGCGTTCGCGATGCCCTGAGCGAGGGTCTGCACGATGCTCGGGGTGTAGAAGATCACCGCGATCGCGACGGCGAGCACGAGGAACTGCACAAACCGGATGATTTCCCGAGTGAACAAGAAGAACAGGGCCACGATCCCGACGATCCCGAGGAACAGGGGCCCGAACAGCCCCTGCAAGTAGTTCACGAGGCCCGTGGTGCTGAGCGACGACGGGGCCGCGATGACGAGCGATTGGAACGACATCGGTCTACTCCGGGTTATGGGGGATCACGCCTGGCCGGGCGGAGGCGTGCTGCCATCGAAGTCCGGTCACGGCGACCCCGGTGACGCGGTTACTGCGCTGATGTCCCTGACATACCAGGTTCCGTTCTGCTTCACGACGGTGAGTGCATAGCCCATCTGGAGCTGGGCAGGCGGCCCACCCTTAGTAATCTGACCTGCCGGGTTTCTGTCGGGAACGCTCCAGACAACGGTGGCCATGATATGGCGAGTGTCGCTGCCAGGCGGGACGCTGATGTTAGCGATGGACTTGAAATCCACTGCGCCGTTGAGCCCGGCCAGCGACGTACCAGCGGCCAGGAACCGGCCCAGGGTCACCTGATTACCACTGGCATACGCCTGAAAGAATGCCGGAAGCTGGCTGGTCAGCACGGCCTGGGTAGCGGAATCGGAACCCGCGGGTGCGGCTGACGGCAGGGCCGCCCGCGCTGGCGCCGGCAACCAGGCGGGCGCGCTGGAAATGACCAGCCCGCCCGAGGATGCGTAGACAGGCACCCCAAGCTGCATCAATTGGCCATTGACCCTGGCCAGCAGGGTCACCACGGCGTGGTGGGCATCTTGCACATCGGTGGCGGCCAGTACCTCGGACTGCAATTGCGACGTTCCCCGGCCGTTCCAGCCCAGTTGAGGGTCCGATCCGCTCGGCAGGAAGGCGGCGAGGTGAGCGGCGCGCTGCGGCGCGTCGCCGGGGTTGTAATTCAGGTACACCTGTCCGAACTGCATAGCGTAGGCATCCGCGAGAGTGACCGGGAAGCCGCTGCCCGCCGCAGGCGCGGACGTGGCGGGGGGCGACTGCCCGGTACTGGACTCGCCCGACACGATCGCGACGACGCCCCGGTAACCGATGAGCAGCAAGACGGCCCAGGCGACCCCCCGGAACAGCCAGATGAGCCAGCGGCCGCCCGCGCCGCCCCAGATTCGCCTCGGGCGCGGGCGCCCGGTCTGATCCCGCCCGGAATGCTCGGTCCCCGCTTCGTAGCCCAGTCCGTGCTCAGCCGAATGCGGACTGCGATCAACGGTTGACCGGCGAACCATCGCACCTCCGCCCGTTCCTGCGCACGCGCAGCAATGAGTTGCGGTGCCTTCCTATGCCGTCTATCGCCCTATTCTGCGCCATAACCCGCTGGCCCGGGAGCCCCTTTCGCCAGGCCCAGAGCTGGACGCGCGAGCAACCCAACTGCCCATTGACCACCGTGAGAGTACGACGATTGGCTAGCATGGGTCTCTGACCTGCGACGATGTCGATACGCAGCTTGGCTCGGAACTCTCGGTAGACCGCTGTCAGCTTGCCCCGCAACACACGACAAAATAGTTGCACCCGGTGCCTTACGATGTACCTTAGCGGGATCTGAGGGCTTGGGCGAGTACCACGCCGCCCGTGTCGCGCAGCCATCTGCACGAGTTCACGCCGCGGCCTGGGCCAGAGTGACCGACCCGATTGTCGGCCGCCAGCTGACTTCGTCCTCATACTAAAGAACTACCTCTGGAGACCCTTAGCATGCGCAAATCACCCGGATTTATTGAGCCCCAGAAGCCACGAAAATCACTGCCCACCCACAAGCCCACTGCCGCACACCATATTGGCAGCCTGGCGTTCCGGGAATCGCCTACGGAGATTCGCGCTCCGCTGGCGGCTCAGCCCGGGCCGCCGTGCGACGAAGACCAGGTCACGGCCGTCCGTTGCCGCACGTGGACACCCCCAGGACGCACTGAGCCTCCGGGTGGTATGTGCCGTAGAAGGCGGGCCGGACATTCAGACTTGAAGCGGAACTCGACCTGATGGCGCTGCCGGTCAACGTCACCCAGCGACGCGCGTACCGTCAGGCGGTTCGCGCCAGCATCCGATGTTCTGTGACTGATCCCGGCTCGTCCTCTAGCTCGACCTGCTTCACATCGCCCGGTTCGGACAGGTAAAGGCTGATGGCCTCGGTCAGAGCCTGCCGTAGCTCCTCCATATCAGCACCAGCGGCGAAGCAACCGGGCAGCTCAAGGACTTCGGCCCAGAGCTCTTCACCCGGCTCGTGGTGGACGCGGACGGTGTACACCTCTCCGGCCATCACTCGTCGCCTCCCTTGAGTCCTGCCTGCCGCATGATTGCCATCGATAACCCGATTGGGTAACCGCCACCCTTGTCGTGGGGCAGCGTGATCGGCCGGTGGCCGGGTTTGGTCATCTTCGCGACGTGCTTACCCCCGGCGGTCTCGATCCAGCCGTTTGCTCGAGCAGTCGTTTCATTGATCGCTGATCGTGCCGGGCGCTTGCCCACCTGACTCCTTCCTCCCAGGGTAGGTAGCCACAGCGGACACCCCAAGGACGCACTGAGCCTCCGGATGGTACGTGCCGTAGAAGGCGGGCCTGACATTCAGACGTTGAAGCGGAACTCGACGACGTCGCCGTCGCGCATCACGTAGTCCTTGCCCTCGATGCGGACCTTGCCGACGGCGCGGGCCGCGGTGAGCGATCCGGCCGCCACGAGGTCGTCGAACGCCACCACTTCCGCCTTGATGAAGCCACGCTGGAAGTCGGTGTGGATGACGCCCGCCGCCTCGGGGGCGGTCGCGCCTCCCCGGATCTCCCAGGCCCGAACCTCCTTCGGCCCCGCGGTGAGGAACGTCATCAGGCCCAGGGCACTGAACCCCGCGTGCGCGAGCCGGTTCAGCCCCGGCTCCCCCATGCCGAGCCCGGCCGCCATTTCCGCGGCCTCATCCTCGGGCAGCTCGGCCAGTTCCGCCTCGGTCTTCACGTCCAGGAAGATCACCTCGGCCGGGGCCACCTGAGCGGCCAGTTTGGCCCCCAGTTCCTCGTCCGCCAGTTCGGCCTCATCCATGTTGAACACGTAGACGAAAGGCTTCGCGGTGAGCAGGTGGAGGTCGCGCAGGTCAGCCACGTCGATGCCGGCTGCGGCCGCCCCGGCGAACAGCGTCGTGCCGGCGTCCAGCACCTGCTGCGCGGCAGCGGCAGCATCGGCTATCCGTTGGCGTTCCGGATTCTTGGCGAACTTCGCTTCTTTAACGAGGCGAGGTACCGCCTTCTCCAGGGTCTGGAGATCGGCCAGGATCAGCTCGGTGGCCACGGTGTCGATGTCGCGCGCGGGCGATACGTCGCCGTCGACGTGGCTTACATCCGGATCGGCGAACACCCGGACCACCTGGCAGATCGCGTCGGTCTCGCGGATGTGCGCGAGGAACTGATTGCCCAGCCCCTGGCCCTGGGACGCGCCGCGGACCAGGCCGGCGATATCCACGAAGCGTGCGGTGGCGGGCACGATCCGGGCCGAGTCGTAGAGCCCGGCCAGCACCGCGAGCCGCGCATCAGGAATGCCGACGATCCCCACGTTCGGATCGATAGTCGCGAACGGGTAGTTGGAGGCGAGCGCGTTGGCTCTCGTCAACGCGTTGAACAGGGTGGACTTGCCGACGTTGGGCAGGCCGACGATCCCGATCGAGAGACTCACCTGCGCGAGTCTAGGGCGGGTCACGGGGTGAACCCACCGGGCGCGGCCCTGACCCGGCTGTCCGGGCCAGGCGTGTCGGACCGGGAACTGTCAGTGGTCACTGCCACCATGACGGACCATGGACGTCTTCTGGATGTTCGCTCTGCTCGCGCTGGGCGCCGTGGTCGGCGCCGCTATCGGTTACCTGTACGCCCGGGGCCGGCTGGCCAGCGTGACCGCCGACCTGACCGGGCAGGCCCGCGCGGCCGAGGAGCGGGCGCGAGCCGCCCAGGAACGGGCGGCCATCATGGAGCGCGCCGCCCAGGAACGGGCCGCGCTGATCGACGGCCAGCTGGCCGAGCGCTTCCAGGCCATGTCGGCCCAGGCACTCGACCGCAGCGCCACTATGTTCCTGGAGATGGCCGAGGGCCGGCTCAATGCCGCCAACGCCAAGGCTGCCGGTGAGCTGGAGACCCGCCGGGCCGCGGTCGAGCACCTGGTTCAGCCCCTGCGGGACACGCTGGCCAAGGTGGAGGCCCAGCTGCGGGAGACCGACGAAGCCCGGCATCTGTCTCATGCGGCCCTGGCCGAGCAGATGAAGATCACCCGGCAGAGTTCCGACGATCTGCGCGCCCAGACGCAGGCCCTGGTGACCGCCCTGCGACGGCCGGAGGCCCGCGGCCGGTGGGGTGAGATGCAACTGCGCCGCGTGGTGGAACTGGCCGGAATGGCCCCGCGGTGCGACTTCGACGAGCAGGTCACGGTGCATTCCGCCGAGGGCACGTTCCGTCCCGACATGGTGGTGCGGCTGGCCGGTGGCAAGAACATAGTGGTCAACTCGAAGGTCTCGCTCGCCGCCTACCTGGAGGCGGCGGAGACCTCCGACGAGGTAGCCCGCGCGGCACGCCTGGATGCGCACGCCCGGCACCTGCGTGCGCACGTGGACCAGCTCGCGGCGAAGTCATACTGGGCCACGCTCAGCCCGGCGCCCGAGTTCGTCGTGCTGTTCATCCCCGGTGAGGCGTTTCTGGCCCCGGCACTCGAACATGATCCGGCGCTGCTGGAGCACGCCATGGCCCGTAAGGTGCACATTGCCACGCCCACCACGCTGGTCACGATGCTGCGAACCGCCCAGTACGCGTGGCAGCAGGACGCACTGGCCGAGAACGCCCGGGCCGCCTTCGACCTGGGCCGTGAGCTCTATGAGCGGATCTCCAGCATGGGCCGGAACGTGGACCGGCTCGGCCGTGTGCTCACCTCCGCGGTCACCACGTATAACCAGACCGTTGGCTCGCTGGAGACCCGGGTACTGGTCAGCGCGCGCAAGCTGAACCAGCTCGGCGTGGTGGACGGGGACCTGGAGACCCCCATGCTCATCGAGGAGGCCGCCAGAACCCTGTCCGCCCCTGAACTGGTCACCCCGGAGCTGATCGCCTCAGAGCCCGCCACCCCCGAACCGGACACGCTTGAACCGTCCGCCCGGAAACTGGCCGCGCCGGAACTGGCCGCGCCGGGACCGTCCGTCCCGGAACCATCCGTCCCGGAACCATCCGTCCCGGAACCATCTGCCCCGGAAGCATCTGCCCCGCAAGTCACCGTCCCGCCCCAAGCGGATGCTCCCGAACCCGGGCGGGCCGGACCGGAACGGCCGGAGCTTCACCGTGCGGATGAGGCACCAGGGGCTCTCATGGCGATGCCGGGACGCAATGGCGCAGCCAGCTAAGCCCGTCCCGCCCAGGCTGAACATGCTGGCCCGGTCCGGTCACCTGGAGTACGACCGGGTCCTGTTCTTCAGCGACGCCATCTTCGCCATCGCGATCACCCTGCTAGTGATCGACATACGGGTTCCCGGGATCACGAACGCCGCGGACGAACTCAGCAGAGCCAAGGGCAACATCCTGAGCTTCGGCATCAGTTTCGTGGTGATCGGATTGTTCTGGATGGGTCACCACTCAGTCTTCCGCTACATCAGCATGCTCGACCGGCCCGTGATCGCCATCAACCTGCTCTTCCTCGGCATCGTCGCGTTCCTGCCCTACCCAACCTCCCTGCTCGGCGGGAACGGTACGGAGGAGGTGCCCACGATCTTCTATGCGGTGTGCATTTCCTGCGCCGGGCTTCTCGAGCTGGCCGTCTGGCTCTACGCGAGCCAGGTCAAAGATCTCCTGGTGCCCGGCACCTCGCCTGCGGTGCGCCGCTACATCGCGCTGCGCGTTGCGCGCATTCCGGTGGTTTTCCTGCTCTCCATCCCGGTCGCCTTCGTCTCCGCCCAGCTCGCTTCGTTCTTCTGGATCCTGGTCGCGGTGCTCGGGATAGCGCTGGACCGTTTCGGACGCCCGGCCGGGGAGCACAACGAGGAAGGGGAGACCGCTGACCCGGCCGTCTGATGTTTCGGTCCGGATGATCACCGCACCACGTGACTAACGGAGAAAGGCTCCCCGGGTCAAACGCGTGACCAAAGCATTACCCGGCGCCCGGGGACCCGGAGTCCTGCCCGGCGTCCGGGCGTGTCAATGGACCAGATCGGGCGCCAGGCCGGGGTACCGTGGCCAGCGACGCCGTCATCGGCATCGGAGCGCCGGGGGAGGGAGCACAGGGTGTCCCAGCCACGGCCCGATGCGTCCTGGCCCCGTGGCCGGCCGGGACCGAGTCGCTCCGGTCCGGCCCGGAAAACCGCGAATCCCTGGGCCGCGGGGCGGCTGGAGACCCCCGTTGCCGGGCGTGCCTGGGAGGTGTCCGGGCCGCCCGCCGAGCACGGGCTGGACGAGGAATGGCCGCCGGACGCCATGAAACGCGACCCATCCGTGGAGCCTGACCCCCTCCTGGAGCCCGACACATTCCCGGAGCGCGGTTCGCCCGCGGAGCTGGGCACGGACCGGGAGCGGGGCCCGGCCGGGGAGCGTGGGGCGGTCGCCCTGACCGGCCGCGGTGCGGTCGCGGGCATGCTCGTCCTGTTCTTCTTCGTCCTTCTGATCGCCAGCTGGCTCCAGTGGGGCGTGCTGGCCGGCGTGAGCTTCGTGATCGGCAGCGTGGGCGCGGCCTGGTACACCAAGCGACGGGATCTGCTGACGGTCGCGGTCAGCCCGCCGCTGCTCTTCTTCTTCGCGCTCATCTGCGTCAAGGCGTTCACCGCGAAGGGCAGCGTGATCATCTCGACGGTCGAGGGAACCGCGCTCACCCTGGCGAACGTCGCGCCCTGGCTGTTCGCCGGGGTCATCCTGTCCCTGATCGTCGCCTGGGTGCGCGGCCTGCGCCAGTGCGTCGCTGATCTGCGTCGTGAACTGCGGCCTGACCTGGCGCGGCCACGGCCGGGCAGCGCCCGGGCCACCGCCAGCCGCGCAGGCTCCTCGCCCGGCTCGCGGCGCGGCCGCTAACCTCGGCGGGACGCTGCGTCAGCGCGGAGCGCTGCGGCGGAGCTCCGGGGGCGGCGCGAACACGAGCCGCTCTTCGACGGCCTCGACGTCCTCCACGGTGCCGAAGTCACGTCCCGCCAGCCACTCGAGCACCCCGGTCACGAGTTCCTCGGGAACCGAGGCGCCGCTGGTCACGCCGACCGTGTGCACCCCGTCCAGCCAGGCCGGGTCGATCGCGGTGGCGTCCTCGACCAGGTAAGCGGCGGGTGCGCCGGCGTCGAGGGCCACCTCGACCAGGCGGACCGAGTTCGACGAGTTCGCCGAGCCCACGACGATCACCACGTCCGCGCCGGTAGCGATCTGCTTGACCGCGGACTGACGGTTCTGGGTGGCGTAACAGATGTCGTCACTGGGCGGGTCGGCCAGCTGCGGGAAGCGCTCGCGCAGCGCCGCCACGGTCTGGAGCGTCTCGTCCACCGACAAGGTGGTCTGGGACAGCCAGGCAACCCGGGACGGGTCGCGGACCGGCACGTCAGCGCCGCCGTCGGGCCCGTCCACCAGGTGAATACGGCCCGGCGCCTCCCCGGTCGTGCCGACCACTTCCTCGTGATTCTCGTGGCCGATGAGGAGGATGTCGAAGTCCTGGGCCGCGAACCGCTTGGCCTCGTTGTGCACCTTGGTGACCAGCGGGCAGGTCGCGTCGATGGTACGCAGGCCGCGGCGCTTGGCTTCCTCGCGCACCTCGGGTGAGATCCCGTGGGCGGAAAAGACCACTACGGCCCCCTCGGGGACGCTGTCGGCCTCCTCCACGAAGATCGCCCCGCGCGTCTCCAGTTCACGGACCACGTGGGTGTTGTGGACGATCTGCTTACGCACGTAGACCGGGGCACCGTAGCGCTCGAGGGCCGTTTCGACGGCCTGAACGGCCCGGTCAACCCCCGCACAGTAACCGCGGGGCTTAGCGAGCAGTACGCGTCGGGTAGTCGCGGGCATGTCCCCTATGGTAGTTGAGCCCGGGGTGCCTGATGCCAGGGCGGCTCCCTGGTACCAGGCTTGCCGCCAGCCGTTGCCGCCGGCTGGCCGCCAGGCGTGCTGATCGCCGCCGCGGAAGCGCGAATTGTCCCCGGCAGCGGCCCGTGACAGTGCCATGCTCGATCTGATACGACTGTGCCTGTCGCGGACTACGCTGCGCCGCCGGGGTCAGAACGCCCGGCAGGCAGGCGCCGTGGGGGGCGGGCCACTGGAGCCCATCACGCCGGGACACACCCGAGGAGAACGATCGAGATGCCTTTGCCGCAGGTCAATGACCGTCTCAAGGAAGTCCCTGCGCAGGCGCTGCGGACGATTTTCGCCAGCATCGGCCAGCTCCTTCTGGTGGCGGACCGGGTCCGGGCGCGGGCCGCCGGGCAACTCTCCGGCAGCGGCGGCGCCACGGCGGCCCGGCCGTCAGATCAGGCCCCGGCCGCGGCACCTCAAGCCACAGCCCCCCCGGCCACGCACACCGCACCGGCCGCGCCGCCCGCCCAGGACGCGGGGGACGCGCGGTGGCGAACGCTGGACAAGACGGGGAACGTCAGGCTGCTCGACGGGGAAGAGGAGCAGGAGGACCTGACCGTCCCCGGGCCGGCCAGCCAGGCCACCGCGGGGCCGGTTTCCGCACCCGCCGAATACACCCCCACCGAGGTAGTCCCGGCCGTCTCTGTCCCGCCCGAGCCCGCAGCTCCCGAGCCCGCCGCTTCCGAGCCCGCTCCCGAGCCTCCGGTGACCGGGACGGCCGCATTCTCCCCCGCCGACCTCACCCCCGACGCGCCGGCCCCGGCCGGCCTCACCCCCGACGTGCCGGCCCCCGCGGACCTCATCCCCGACGTGCCGGCCCCCGCGGACCTCATCCCCGATGCACCGGCCCCCGCCCACGTGCCGGCTCCCGCTGACCTCGCCCCCGACGCGCCGGACCCCGCCGAGGTCGACCTGACCCCGGCCGAGTCCGCCGCGCCCCCGGCACCCGCTGGCGAGGCCCTGCCCGTCCCCAACTACGACCAGCTCACCGTGGCTTCGCTGCGGGCCCGGCTGCGGATGCTGGACACGACGCAGGTCCAGGTCCTGCTCGATTACGAGAAAGCCCACGAAGGCCGGCCAGCCGTGGTCACCATGTTCGAACGCCGTCTCACCAAGCTCAGCGAAGGCAGCTGAGGCCGGTCCCCCGGCCGCCACCAGCCGGAATCCGCCCCAGCCCACCGCCATGGCCCTCGACACCTCACCCGAAGCACCCGTCCCGGTGCGCACCATCCTCAGGCTGACCAGCGAGTGGATCAGCCGTCTGGGCCGCGTCTGGGTCGAGGGGCAGATCGCCGAGCTCAGCCGCCGGGGCAGCACGGTGTTCCTGACCCTGCGTGACCCGGTGGCGGCGGTCTCGGTACGGGTCATCTGCCCCCGCACGGTGCTGGACGCGACCGACCCGCCCCCCGCGGAGGGCGCCCGGGTGCTGGTCTGGGCGAAACCCGACTTCAACACCAACCGGGGCTCGTTCTCCCTTTCCGCCACCGAAATCCGCGCCGTCGGCATCGGCGAGCTGCTGGCCCGGCTGGAACGGCTCCGCCGGGCCCTGGCCGCGGAAGGGCTTTTCGCGGCGCAGCGGAAGCGCCCGCTGCCGTTTCTTCCCGGCAAGATCGGCCTGATCTGCGGGCGTGACTCCGCGGCCGAAAAGGACGTGCTGCGCAATTCCGCCCATCGGTGGCCCGCCGTCCAGTTCCGGGTCGAGCCGGTGGCCGTCCAGGGACAGTACGCGGTGGGCGAGATCGTGGACGCGCTGCACCGGCTGGACGCCGACCCGTCGGTGGACGTGATCGTCATCGCCCGGGGCGGAGGCTCGATCGAGGACCTGCTGCCGTTCTCCGACGAGGACCTGATCCGGGGCGTGGCGGCGGCCAAGTCCCCCGTGGTCAGCGCGATCGGGCACGAGCAGGATACGCCGCTGCTCGACCTGGTCGCGGACGTGCGGGCGTCCACGCCCACGGATGCCGCGCGGCGCATCGTGCCCGACGTGAGCGAGCAGTTCGCGCTCATCAGCCAGCTGCGCGGCCGGGCCCGCCGCTGCGTCACCGGCCGGATGGAACGCGAGAGCGCGTGGCTGGCCGACATGCGGTCCCGGCCCGCGCTCGCGTCGCCGGTCCGGGAGATCGAGCGGCGCCAGGAACTGGTCACCGGGCTCACCGAGCGGGCCCGGCGGCGGCTGTCCGCCGCGCTGGACCGGGCCGGGGACGACGTGTCACACGTGCGAGCCCGGTTGCTGGCCCTGTCCCCCGCCACCACCCTGAGCCGCGGCTACGCCATCGTGCAGCGTCCCGACGGCAGCGTGGTGCGCTCGGCCGCGCAGGTGCCGCCCGGCGAGCGGCTCACCCTCCGGTTCGCCGACGATCAGCTCACCGCGGTGTCGGAAGACCAGTAACCGGAACTCCCGCCGCGGTCCGCACGCCGGGCCGGGGCGGCGGGTTTACGCACACCCGCCAAATCTGTTCCCGCCTATTACCTCTCACGGCGTTTCTTCCCCCATTGAACGGGCGAGGATCCTGATCATTGCTGTGAGCCGGGGGGGATCAGCACAGTGGGTTCAGCACAGTGAGGACACATGCCGCGAAAGACACGACATCCGATCAGGCCGCTCTTCGACGGCCGGGCCTGGATGGGTTGCGCGGTCTGGCCGTTATTGCGGTTATTGCCTTTCATGAGCAGTTGCCCGCTTTTCCCGGGGGATTTCTCGGGGTTGACGTCTTCTTCGTGCTCAGCGGCTACCTGATCACCGACCTGCTGGCCGCCCAGTGGGACCGGCACGGCCACCTAGACCTGGGCGGGTTTTGGGCCCGGCGGGCGCGTCGGCTGCTGCCCGCCCTGGCGGTGCTGCTCGTCGCGGTGACCGCGGCCACGGCCGTGATCGAGCCGGCGCAGCTGGCCGCGCTGCGGTCGGCGCTGCTCGCCGCCATCACTTACTCCAGCAACTGGTGGCAGGCGCTGGTGCACCACTCCTACTTCGTGCAGTTCGGGCCGCCGCCGCCGCTCAAGCACCTATGGTCACTGGCCATCGAGGAGCAGTTCTACCTGGTGTGGCCGCTGGTCCTGATCGTGATCCTCAAGGCCTGCCGGTCCGGCCGCGTCCGGGCCGGCCTGGCCTGGGCCGGCGCGGCCCTGTCGGCTCTGGCCATGGTCCTGGTCTACGTGCCGGGCGCCGACCCGTCCCGGGTCTACTACGGCACCGACACGCACGCCTCGGCGTTGTTCATCGGGTCGGCGCTGGCGCTGACCTGGCCGCTGCGGCGGCTGGGGACGCTGGACCGTGACCGCGCCCGGCTCCCCGACGCGCTGGGCCTGGCCGGGATCGCCGCGCTGGCCTGGGCCATGGGCCACTTCGCCGGCCCGGACCGGGTGCTCTACCCGGCCGGGTTGCTCGTCGCGGCGCTGGCGGCGGGCGCCGTGGTGCTGGCCGCGGCGAGCCCGGGCCTGGTCAGCTGGGCGCTCGGCCGGTCCGTGCTGCGCTGGATCGGGATCAGGTCCTACGGCATCTACCTGTGGCACTGGCCGGTCATCGCGCTGGCCACAGCAGCGCTCCCGCGGCCGCGCCCGGCGGGCTGGCTCTGGCTGCCCGAGGCGGCGCTGTCCGTCGGCCTGGCCGCCGTGTCCTGGCGATGGGTCGAGGAACCCATCATCCGCAACGGATTCCGGGCCACGGTCCGGTCCCGGTCCCGGATGGTGACCGGATCCCTGGCCGGGGCGCACCGCTCGCCCGCCCGCGTCCTCCCCGCGCTCGCAGTGGCAGCCGCCCTGGTCGTGGCGGGCGCCGCGGGCTACGGGGTGCTGCACGCCCACTCCTCCTCCGGGCTGGCCGAGCAGATCAGCCAGGGCGTCAAGCTCAGCCAGCACGCCCCGGGCAGCCGCGCCGCCCCCGGGGCGGCCGCCCCCATGGCCCGCGCGCCCTGGGGCGCCCCGGCCGGCTCCCCGGTCGGTGCCCGCGCAGGCACCCCGGTGCCGCCCGCCGGCCCGGCCACCCGCGCCCAGGCGACCCCCTCCGCGGCCTCGTCGGCGGCCCCGGCCGCGATCACCGCCGCCACCCCGCGCCGGGTGACCGGCTCCGGCGTCTTCGCGGTCGGCGACTCCGTGCTGCTCGCCTCGGCTGTCCAGCTCGCGGCCACCCTGCCCGGCATCTCCATCAACGCCCAGGTCAGCCGGCAGGTCAGCGCTGGCCTGGCCATCGTCCAGCGGCTCGCGGCGGCCGGGACGCTCCGCCCCGTGGTGGTATTCGCCCTCGGTACCAACGGCGCGTTCACCGCCCAGCAGATGCGCCTGCTGATCCGCGCGGTCGGCCCGCACCGGGACCTGGTGCTGGTCAACACGTACGAGGCCCGCTCCTGGGAGGCAGGGGTGAACCGGGTCATGGCGGCTGCGGCCCGCCGCCAGGCTCACGTGGTCCTGGCCAACTGGTTCGCGACCATCGAGCACCGGACCAGCCTGCTGTGGCCCGACGAGGTGCATCCGCAGCCCAGCGGGGCCCGGCTTTACGCGCGGCTGGTCGCCGCGGCGGTCCGGGCCGCCCGGACGGCGGCCGCCAGCCCGGCCACGGCCTCCGGGCTCCCGCCGGCTGCGCACCGTTTCGCACCCCTCAGCTGACACCCCTCCGGGTCGACCCTTCGTGATCATGGGATCGGTGTCGTTCTGGCCGCACCTATCTCATGATCACGAAGCCGGCGTGTGACTGAAGGGGCTGATGTGATTCATTCCCGTATCCGGGGGGCCGTCGTAGTGACTCCGGGCGCGCCTGGTGTGACCCCTGGAAGCCAGCGCCGTCGTAAGTGAGCCCGGCGGGCTGGTTTTCGTTGCGGAGAATTAAAAGGGTGCGTCCGGATCGGCGGAGTCCGGGGCGCGGGAGGCCATCGCGGCGGCGAGGCGGGCGCGGGCCCCCTCCAGCCACTGCTCGCAGATGGCGGCCAGCCGTTCCCCGCGTTCCCACAGGTCGAGTGACTGCTCCAGGGTCAGGCCGCCACCCTCCAGGCGGCGGACGACCTCGGTGAGCTGGTCGCGGGCCTGCTCGTAGCTGAGTGCGGTGGCCGGGCCGCCATCCGCGGCCGGCTGCGTTCCGCCATTCCCGGTCGGCTCTGCCTCGGCGCTCACGGCATCAACGTAGCCGGCTGGTCACGCCCGGACGCGGGGACTGACCCCGGACAGGACATCGAGCACGCCGCCGGCCAGCCGCCGGGCGTGGGCGGCGTCCTCATCCAGCGACACCTCGGCCACCGCGAGCATGAGGGCCCCGGTCATCACGACCGCCACGGCCTCGTCCATCGGCTCGGCACTGCGGGCGAAGAAGTCGGCATTCCGGCTGGCCCACTCGCGCAGCCGCTGCCGCATGATCAGGTCGAACCCGGGCGGGGCGTCCCCCGAGACGAACAGCCGGGACAGCTCGCGCTCCTCCAGGCAGCCGTCGAGATAAGCGCGGGCCGCGGCCAGGAACAACTGCCGTGGCTCGCTGACGCGGTCCTCGCGGGCGCCGCGGGCCGCCTGGCGCGCCCGCCAGGCCTGGCCCTGATGGAACTCCTCGAACAGCGCCACGTACAGGTCGGCCTTGCCGGTGAAATGGTGATAGAGGCTGCCGACGCTGGCCCCGGCCCGGGCGACGATCTCGGTCACCCCGGCCTGCGCGTAGCCCACGGAAATGAAGACCTCACGCGCGGCGGCCAGCAGGGCGGCCCTGGTGGCCGCGCCGCGATCGGCGGACCGCACGATAGGCTGCGGAACATCTGTTGTCATTGGCCTGTCACCGCCTACGCAGCTCTCCCCACGTCTGGCGCCAGGGCGTGTCGCCCTAGGCGACAAGGCTACGCCCGCCCGTCAGTCAGCCAGGATGACGGCATGACCATACGGGGAACCACGGGCACCGTGGACAGCAGGGGCGCACCGGACGGGACGGCCACACCGGGAAGGCGGTCTCTGCGATGACCGAGAACCAGGCATCGGCCCCGGGCGGCCCCGGGCCAACCGACCTGACGGCCGAGCCGGAGACCCACGCGCCAGACCGGAACCTGGCCCTGGAGCTGGCCCGGGTCACCGAGGCCGGGGCGATGGCCGCGGCCCGCTGGGTCGGCCGCGGCGACAAGAACGGCGCGGACGGCGCCGCGGTGCACGCGATGCGGGCCCTGATCAGCACGGTGTCGATGAACGGCGTGGTGGTCATCGGCGAGGGCGAGAAGGACCGCGCGCCCATGCTCTTCAACGGCGAGCAGGTCGGTGACGGCAGCGGCCCGGCCTGCGACGTGGCCGTGGACCCGATCGACGGCACCCGGCTGTGCGCCAACGGCATGCCGAACGCGATCTCGGTGCTGGCGGTCAGCGCGCGCGGGTCCATGTACGACCCCTCCGCGGTGTTCTACATGTCCAAGCTGGTCACCGGCCCGGCTGCGGCGGACGTGGTCGACATCGAGGCCCCGGCCGCCTACAACATCGGCGCCGTGGCCCGCGCCAAGGCCTGCTCCCCCTCGGACGTCACCGTGGTCATCCTGGACCGGCCCCGGCACGAGCGGCTCATCGCCGAGGTCCGCGAGGCCGGCGCCCGGATCAAGCTGATCACCGACGGCGACGTGGCCGGCGCGATCATGGCGGCGCGGGACGGCACCGGCGTCGACCTGCTGCTGGGAGTGGGCGGCACGCCGGAGGGGATCATCACCGCGTGCGCGATCAAGTGCCTCGGCGGGGTCATCCAGGCCCGGCTCGCGCCGCGGGACGAGGCCGAGCGGGAGAAGGCCCTCGCGGCCGGCCACGACCTCAAGCACGTGCTGACCACCGACGACCTCGTGACGTCGGAGGACGCGTTCTTCGCGGCCACCGGGATCACCGACGGCGAGCTCATGGCGGGCGTCCGGTACCGGGCGGGCGGGGCGGCCACCCACTCGCTCGTCATGCGGGCCCGGTCCGGAACCATCCGCAACATCCACAGCGACCACCAGCTCTGGAAGCTGCGCGCGTACAGCTCGATCAACTTCGATATCCCCAACTGATCGGGCCACTCCTGCACCGCGCTGACCGACCAGCCCGGCGGCGGGCGGGGCGCTGGTCTACCGGCGCCTGCACCGTCGGCCCATGAGGCCGGCGCCCCTGTGCGGTCGGCTAGCGGGGACGGCGGCTGAACAGGCCGCCCCGGGGCGGCCGGGGGGTGCGGACGTGGATGCGTCCCAGCACGGTCAGCGTGTGCAGCTCGATGACCGGGGTTCCAGGCGGGACCACCGGCACCGGCCGGGGGTCCGGCCGGGCCCCGGGCAGCGACTCGGACAGGTTGCGGGTGATAACCGTGACCCCGGCCGGCACCAGCAGGTTCACCTGGCCGCCCATCGCGCTGACGTACATCACGGTGCGCTGCGCCTGCAGCAGCGCTTCCCGCAGGTCCAGCACGATCTGGCCGCCGATGGCGGTCACCACCAGCCGGTCCGGGACGACCCACCGGCCGCTGCGCCGCTCGGTCGCGAAGAACGCGGTCACCGCGCGCGAGTTGTCCAGCCGCAGCGGCTGGGCCCCCGGCAGCGCCAGATCATCGGTCAGCCCCGCCAGGTCGCCCAGCGTGCGTGCGGTGTAGGCCCGCTGCACCCGGTGCGCATGCTCTTCCAGCGTGATCCGCCCGTCCCCGGCCGCCTCGGCGAGCAGAGTCACCACGCGCTCCCGGTCAGCGTCGGAGGCGCGCAGGTCACGCGGACTCTGCCGGGGATTCACCCCTCCGACGATAGCCGCCTTGACGCCCAGACGGCACGATCCCTACCCTGACCGCACGGGTCCGGCCCTGACCGCCACGGCCTGATCGCACGGTGTTGACCGCACGGGCCGGGCCGCGACCTGCACCCCCGGCGGCTCGCGAGCCTGGGAGCGGCACATGAAGCTGGACGGCACGGGTCCGCGGCCGGCAGATGACCACCGCGGGCGGATGGCGACCAGCGCCGCGTTCTCCGTCCAGGGCCTCTGCTTCGCGGTGGTGGTCACCCGCGTCTCCGTCCTGCAGACCAAGTTTCACCTGTCCAACGGGCAGCTCACGCTGGTCCTGCTCATCGTCCCGGTCATCGCCGGGGTGGGCAGCGTGCTCTCCGGCCCGCTGGCGGCCCGGCTGGGTAGCGGCACGGTGCTGCGCGTCGCCCAGCCGCTGGTCTGCCTGAGCCTGCCGGCCATCGGTTTCGCCAGCACCCGGCCCGAGCTGTACGTCGCGGTGGGCCTGTTCGGGCTGTTCCTCGGCGCCGTGGACGCGACCATGAACATGCAAGGCGCGATCACCGAGAAGCGGTACGGCTACAGCGTCATCAACGCCTTCTACGGCTTCTGGAGCGCGGCCGGGATCCTTGGCGGGCTGTGGAACGCGGCGGCCGGGAAGCTCGGCCTGTCCCTGGGCGTGGCGTTCACCATCGCCGGGGTGGCTGGCCTGGCGGGCGCGCTGGTCCTCGGGCCCAGCCTGTTCGGCAAGGAGGCCGACGTCGCACCGCCGTCCGAGGCCGCGGCGAAGAAGGCGGGCATCCGGATCCCGTGGCGGCCGATCATCTACATCGGCCTGGCCATGTGCTGCATGTACATCGGGGACGCCGCCGTCTCCAACTACAGCTCGGTCTACATGTCGAAGGTCCAGCACGGCGGCAAGGCGCTGCTCCCGCTGGCCTTCGCGGCGTACCAGACGATGATGGTGGTGGGCCGGGCCTTCGGTGACCGCACGGTGCGGCGGTTCGGCGCCGCGGCGGTGGTCCGGACCGGGGCCGTCGTGGCCGGGCTCGGGCTGCTGGGCGTGGTGCTGGCCCCCACTCCCTACCTGGCCATCGCCTTCTTCGCCCTGACCGGCCTCGGCTTCTGCGTGGTCCCGCCGATGTGCTTCTCGGCCACCTCGAAACTTGATCCGACCGGGTCGGGTATCGCCATCTCGAGGGTCAACGTGTTCAACTACGTCGGCTTCGTGCTCGGCGCCGCGCTGGTCGGCGGCATCGCGGGCGCGGTCGGCGGCCCGGCGGGCTGGCGCGCCGGGTACGCCGCGCCACTCGTGCTGACCGTGGTCATCATCGCGCTGGCCGCCGGATTCGCGCCGGGGCGGGCCCGCCGCGCGCGGGACGCCGCGGCGAGCGCCGCGGAGGCCGGGTCGGCGGCTCCGGGCTAGGTGTCCGCCCTCTGCGGCCCGCCTCGATCGCCCGGGGCGGCCTGCAGTTCAGCTCCAACGCGCTGTACCCGACCCGGCTAATGCCGGGCTGGCTGCAGGCGATCAGCAAAGTCAACCCGCTGTCCTACGAGGTGGACGCGCTGCGCGGGCTGCTCATCGGGATCCCGACCAATCTGGGGCTCGACGTGAGCGTGCTGGTCGCCTCGGCGGTCGCGGGCGTGGTCGTCGCCTCCGCCCTGCTCCCCCGCCTGGCCAAGTAGGCCGGGCCGCCGGCCAGGCGGCCCGGCCTTCAGTCGGGGGGCTCGGCCAGCGGGCCCTCGGGCGGCTCGGCCGTCCGGCCCAGCACCGAACGCAGCAGCATCTCCGCCGCGTCGGCCGCGATGCGGGCCGTGACGGCATTGGTGTGGGCGCGATCGAGGTTGCCGAGCGCGATGCAGTCGAACGACACCTGCGCGTCGTGCACGGCCAGCTCAAGCTGACGCGAAGCCTCGTCCAGGCTGATCGCCTGCTCGTCGCTGCCCGGGATCCTCATGGCCTGCTCGTCGCTGCCCGGGACCCTCATGGCCTGCTCATCACTGCCTGGGACACTCACGGCCCTCTCCCTCCTGGCCCGGACCCGCTCCATCGGCTGGTGAGGCGGGGCGCGCCGAAGGCGTGTCCCGCTGAGCCAGCGATCCCGGGGTTCCGGGGGTCGTCCCCCCGGCTGGCACCGCCGGGATGGCACACCCTTACCCGGGGGAAAGGCGGCCATGCAGCCCAGCCGGGCCTGGTCAGGTACGCGTGCTCGGCGCCGCGGCACGCTGATGCGGATCTACGATGAAATGACGCCGCAGCCACCAGGAGGACGAGCCCACGATGCCCGAGTTCGCGTACACCGACCTGCTTTCCCTGGGCCCCGACGCCACCGAGTACCGCCTGCTGACCGCGGACGGGATCACCCGGCGCCAGGCCTTCGGCCGGGACTTCCTCGAGGTGGACCCGGAGGTCCTGACCCTGGTCGCCCGCGAGGGCATGCGCGACATCGCCCACCTGCTCCGGCCGGGGCACCTGCGCCAGCTGCGCGCCATCCTCGATGATCCCGAATCCAGCCGCAACGATCGTTTCGTGGCTCTGGACCTGCTGAAGAACGCGGGGATCGCGGCCGGCGGCGTGCTGCCCATGTGCCAGGACACCGGGACCGCCATCGTGATGGGCAAGCGGGGCGGGCAGGTCCTCACCGACGGGCAGGATGAAGAGCATCTCAGCCGCGGCATCTACGAGGCCTACAACCAGCTGAACCTGCGCTACTCGCAGCTGGCCCCGCTGTCGATGTTCGAGGAGCGGAACACCGGCACCAACCTGCCGGCCCAGGTCGAGATCTACGCCACCCCGGGCCAGGAGTACAAGTTCCTGCTCATGGCCAAGGGCGGCGGATCGGCCAACAAGTCCTTCCTCTACCAGCAGACCAAGGCGGTGCTGAACCCGGCCGGGCTGCACACGTTCCTGGAGGAGAAGATCCGGTCCCTGGGCACCGCCGCCTGCCCGCCGTACCACCTGGCCATCGTGATCGGCGGCACCAGCGCCGAGTACGCGCTGAAGACCGCGAAGTACGCCTCCGCCCGGTACCTGGACACCCTCCCCAGCAGCGGGACGCCAGCGGGTCATGGCTTCCGTGACACCGAGCTCGAAGCCGAGGTCCTCGAGATCACCCGGAAGATCGGCATCGGGGCACAGTTCGGAGGCAAGTACTTCTGCCATGACGTGCGGGTGATCCGGCTGCCCCGGCACGGGGCGTCGTGCCCGGTGGCCATCGCGGTCTCGTGTTCCGCCGACCGGCAGGCGCTGGCCAAGATCACGCCGGAGGGCGTGTACCTGGAGCGTCTGGAAGCCGACCCGGCCCAGTACCTGCCCGAGACGACCGAGGACGAACTCGGCGACGACGTGGTGCGGATCGACCTGAACCGGCCGATGAGCGAGATCCGCGCGGAACTCACCAAGTACCCGGTGGCCACCCGGCTCTCCCTCACCGGGCCGCTGGTGGTGGCGCGGGACATCGCGCACGCGAAGATCGCCGAGCGGCTGGCCGCGGGCGACCCCATGCCCCGGTACCTGGCCGACCACCCCGTCTACTACGCCGGGCCGGCCAAGACGCCTGAGGGCTACGCCTCCGGGTCGTTCGGCCCGACCACGGCCGGGCGGATGGATTCCTACGTCAGCCAGTTCCAGGCGGCGGGTGGCTCGCTGGTCATGCTGGCCAAGGGGAACCGCTCACCGGCCGTCACCGCGGCCTGCCGCGAGCACGGCGGGTTCTACCTGGGATCCATCGGGGGTGCCGCGGCCAAGCTGGCCCAGGAATGCATCACCAAGGTCGAGGTCCACGAGTACCCGGAACTCGGCATGGAGGCGGTCTGGCGCATCGAGGTCCGTGACTTCCCGGCGTTCATTATCGTGGACGACAAGGGGAACGACTTCTTCGCCGAGGAGCCGCAGCCGCCGCTGCTCACCATCGGCAGCCGGTAGCGGCCCGGCCGGGCCGCGACCTGGTCGGCAGCGGCCCGCCGGCGCCCCCCTGGCTCCTCCGGTCGGCCGCTCCGGGCGTCCGCCCGCCGGGCCGGTCCTTCGCGGGCAGGACGGCCGGGAAACCATTGGGTGACGGTGCAGTGACGGCCAGGAAATCCCGGCCCGACACACGTGCTATTCTCACCCGCTTCACAGGAATCCCGGCGGATCCCGCGTGTATCGTCCCTTGTCATGCACGTTGCGGCCAGCACGGGGCGGATGGTCGCGGGACGCTACCTCCTGCAGAGCACCATCGGCCGCGGAGCCATGGGGACCGTCTGGCGAGCCCGGGATACGGTGCTGGCCCGTGACGTCGCGGTCAAGGAGGTGCGGCTCCGAGGGCCGGTGACCGGAAACTCGGTGATGTCGGAGGAAACCCGGGTCCTCTACCAGCGCACCCTGCGCGAGGCCCGGACCGCGGCCCGGCTGAACCACCCCGCGGTCGTCACCATCTTCGACGTGGTCGAAGCGGACGGCAGCCCGTGGATCGTGATGGAACTGGTCGAGGCGCGGTCCCTGGACCAGTTCCTCACCGAGGAAGGGCCGCTGCACCCGCAGCAGGCCGCCGACCTCGGCACACGGGTGCTGGGCGCGCTCGCGTGCGCGCACGCGGCGGGCATCCTGCATCGCGATGTCAAACCGAGCAACGTCCTCCTCGGGCCCGACGGCCGGGCCGTGCTGACCGATTTCGGCATCGCCACCCTCGAAGGCGACAGTGGCCTCACCCAGGCCGGGATGGTGATGGGCACCCCGGGCTTCACCGCGCCAGAACGGATCCGGGGCGATCCGGCCAGCCCGGCCTCCGATCTGTGGTCGCTGGGGGCGACCTTGTACGCCGCGGTGGAAGGGCGTGGGCCCTTCGACGACCGGGGCAACTCCATCGCGATCCTGGCGGCCATCGCCAATGAGGAAGCGCCGCGGACCCGGTCGGCTGGCCCGCTGCGCCCGGTCATCGAGGCCCTGCTGCACCGGAACCCGCAGGCCCGCCCGGATGCCGTCGCGGTGGGCCGACTGCTGGCCGCCGCCGGAACCGGCACCGCCAGCGCGGCCGCCCGCTCCGGGGACGCCGGGCTGAGCCCCGACGCGGGGAGCGCTGCCGCGGTGAGGGCCGCCGGGGCCGGCGCTCGGCTGCTGGCCGCCCCGCTGGACTCGGCCGTGGCCGGGCCGCAGACGCCGCCGGACGGTGACGTCTCCTGGGCCGAGGCTTCCTGGGCCGACGGGCCGTGGGCCGGAGTCCCGTGGCCCGACGGCCCGCCCGCGGGAACGCCGTCCGATGGCCAGGCACCGCAGTTCCCTGGGCCGGGGTCCCAGGGCCAGGCAGGCCACTGGCCCGAAGACCCGTGGGCCGGTGACTGGCCGCAGCCCGGCGATGCGCCCCGGGCCGGCCGGGCGGCGCAGCCCGGCGGCCCGCCCGCTCTTTCCCCTCCCGGCCGGCCGCTTCCCGGCCGGCACGGTGCGACTACACCAGGGCTTGGCCGCGGGCTGGCCGCCGAGCTCACGACGATGATCCCGCGCGGACGCCGCGGGCTGCTGATCCTCCTCGCCGCCCTGGCCATCGCGGGCGGCATCCTGGCCGGGGTGGCCCTGAGCCGCGGGAGCAGCGGCGCTCCCGCCGGGGCGACGGGCTCTCCGGCCGTACCCGCCGGCCAGGCCGGATCCGCGGCGGGGTTGACCATGACGGTTCCGGCCGGGTGGCGCACGGCCCGGCAGGGAGCCGGCACCGAGTTCACCAGCCGGGCGGGTGACGTCTCGATCCTGGTCACACCCACGACCACCGGCGGCGTGACCGGCCTGGGCCGGGTACGCCGCCAACTGGCCCAGATCGTGGCGCAGGGCAGCTTCCCCGGCTATGCCCCGCTCGGCAGACGGTTCTTCCCGGTCCAGGGCCGGACCGGGGCGGGCTGGCAGTTCACCTGGCAGCCCGCCAGCGGACGCCGGATGGAAGTGCTGGACCTCGTGTTCCGGCTCACGACCCCGGCCGGCCACCATGCCTACCTGGTGCAGGAATCGGCGCCCGCGGCCGCGTGGGCGGTGACTCAGCCCGTGTTCCGGAGGGCGCTGAGCACATTCCGCGCCCGCTCGTGACGCTGGCGGCCTCCCCGCACGAGGGAAGGCCGCCAGCGCGCCGGAACGGCATCACACCGGGTCAGTAACCCATGTAGGAGCCGCCGTGCCGCACGGCCACGACCCCGGGGATGTTGTTCATGGAGCCGTACCGGCTGATCGCGTACCGGAAGGCCGCGATCATGTTGTCCACCGGGTTCCAGATCCTGCTGTGCCCCGGCAGCGCGTAGGCGTGGAAGGTCGGGCCGATCACCTGGGCGATGCCCTCGGACGGGTGGCCCGCCGCGGCGTTGGAGTCCCAGCCGTTGTACGCGCCCGGGTTCCCGCCTGACTCGTGCTGCACCACGATTTCGGCCGCGCTCGTGCTGAGCCGCCCACGGGATACCCCGTGCTGCTCGAGGGCGTGCTCGGCGGAGCAGATCCACCAGTGCAGCGTGGACGACGCGCACGGTCCCGTGTGCCGGGGGCTGGCGTGGTGCGCGTGGGCGGCGTGGCGCACGTGCTTTGCGGAGCCGTCCAGTCGGGCGGGGCTGGCCGGCCGCGCGCTGCTGGCGTGCCGGCCGGCCGCCTTGGAAGGGTGCCCGGCCGGCGCCTGGCCGCCCCGACGGCTGGCGGGCGCGGACTTCCGTGGCTGGGCGGCCGCCCGGCCGGAGGCCAGGATGGCCCGGCCCGTGGCGGTCATGGCCGTTGCGCCGCCGCCGGCCAGGTGCGGAGAGGGGTGCGCCCCGGCTCCGCTAGCCGCGCCGGTCGTCTGGTCCCGGGAAACCGGGGCCAGCGCGAGCGTGCCGGGTCCGCCATGCACGGCCAGGGCCGGCCTGAGCGCAGCGGGTGCGCCCGGACCACCCGGGGAGGCGGTGGCCACTCCCACGGCGACCAGGGCTGCCGCCGCGACGGTCGTTCCTGCGACCGTGAACGTGAGACGGGTGGGCTTGCGGTTGGCGTTATGAGACGTGAGTGTCCTGGGGATGGACAAGGTTGACCTTCGATTGGCACACGAAGTGCGCTCGGGTTTCACCCGGGGGGCACTGCGCATCGCAGCGGGGGGGCTGGAGTGCCAGCAGCGGCGTGCCGATGTGCCGCGGGTCAGGGCGGCAGGTTGCTAGGCGCGCAACCATCAGAAACGCCCGGGTGCTTCCGGCCACCCACCATGCCCAATAAGGGCTATTAGTTCTGTCCGAAACTCCCAAAAACAGACTGTGGCCTAAACCACATTCACGGAAAAACGATCGAACACAGATCTGATTCCGGGCATCTATCTGTGAGAACATTGCTTCGACAACTAAGCTCGCCTGAGAGTGTGTTCTGCGTCACTAAATGACGTTCTGCACTCATCGTGTTACTGAAAGCAGATAATTTCGGTCATCCAGAGAGTTACCAGCGGGCCCACAGTTCAGAAGGCAGCATTGAACAATAAGTGACACTTAAAACACAGTAAGTAATAGACCGCACGTCACGGGGTTCACAGGCAGGAAAGACGGTAACGCTTGGTTACTTAGTAGAAACCGTGTGCTTGCCAGAACGACCAGGCGCTGCACGGATCGCCGTACCGGGACTGGATATAGCCCAGTCCCCACTTGATCTGGGTGGCTGGGTTGGTCATCCAGTCCGCGCCCGCCGTGGCCATCTTGTCCCCGGGCAGGGCCTGCGGAATCCCGTACGCGCCGCTGGCATTCTCCGCGTTGAACCGCCAGCCGCTCTCCCGGGTATAGATGTTGTTCAGGCAGCTGAAATATGTTCCGGGGCTCCAGCCGAACGAGGAGAGCATGTTGTAGGCGATGCTCTGGGCCGTACCCGGGTTAGGCGCCGCCACGGCGACCGCTGCGGCGCTGCCGGCCCCTGTGCCTCCCGAGGTGCCCCCGGATGAGCGCAGCGGCTGTGCGGCGACCTTGGGGGCGCCGATGAGGTGCATGGTGTGCGAGGCGGCGGACAGCACGATCATCTGCTGCCGCTGCTGCTCAAGCACGGCGACGGCCTGGCTGCTGGACACGGCCGCAGCGGCGATAGCCGCACCGGAATTCGGCGTATTGCCAGGCCGCGCAACCACCAGGTAGCCGGCAATGGCGATTCCGGTGACCGCGGTAACCGCGGTAGCGGTGACGGGCAACAAAACGCCATTACGGCGTGCTGCCCGCCGTTTTCCGGGGCTCCGCCTCCGGTGTTCTGACAAGGCTGTCCTTCCGTGGGCCGAACTCCCGGGCGAGACACCCTGGAGCAGACCGCTGCGCCAGCGGGCAGCGCGTGGTCCGGTTTTTCTGCCAATACCAGCCGCGGAAACTAGCTCACCGAGAAGGTGCTTGGCGGAACGCCGTGGACCATCGGCGCTACCTTGCCAGAGGCGAGGGAGGGGTGTGCAACCGCTTCCGCTGAAAAAGTTGTGACGGCTGGGCAACCAGCAATGTGGCGTAGATCACAAATTGACAACACGTACCGTAACAATTACCTGCTGTAATGGACAGGCAAGTTGTGGTCACCACCTTCCCCGTCGCCCGAGCCGCGACACGCTGGTGTCGTCCTGGACGCGCCGCTTCCCGGGGCTTTGTCCGGCCGGCCGTTCCGGGGTTTGCCGGCCAGCCTGTGGCGGCGCGGCCCCGGGGACGCCCCGCCAGGAGCGGTTAACGGTCCGGGCTGGCACTCGACGGGCCGGGACGGATTCGGTTACATGCGGGCCGGGTTCTGGCCACGCTTGGGCCGGGCCGGGGCCGCCGGGTTCGCGGGTCCCGCCGGGCCGGCCATCGAGGCGACCGTCTGCTGGGTGGCGTTGACCGTCGCCGCGGCCGCGGCGCCGTTCCCGTCGAGGGTGACCGTCACCGGGTTCGTCAGCCCGAAGTTCTGGCAGTTGAGGTTGGTGAAGGACATGGTCAGCCGGTTGGCCAGGAACGTGAACAGGTTGGTGCCCACACCCGGGGCCGGCGACGGGCCGGTGGCCAGCAGGGTCTGGTTGTTCTGCAGGAACTGGCCCTGCACGTTGACCATGTTCTGGCAGTAGGCCGCCGGGGTGTCCGCGGTCTGCGCCTTCACGACCACCGGCTGGCCCACGCTGGCCCGGTACCGGTTGGTCTTCTGCCGGCTGAACGCCCCGTTGACCAGGGTCATCGGGTCGTTCTCCGGCACCAGCGCGATCGGGGCCGCCTGGTTCCTGGCCGCGAACAGCTCGTCCAGCGCCTGGGAGGTGCTGGCCGTGCCCGCGTTGGTCAGGTCCGGAGCGGTGAACGGGACGCAGCCCAGCGCGGGGTCCAGGAACGCGTTGAGCAGCGCGTTGTCGCTGCCGTTGTTGATCACCGTGGCCCCGGCCAGCGCCCCGGTGTTCGTCGCGTTGTCCTGCGCGGTCTGGCCGTTCGCGTTGAGCAGGTACCGGGTCGTGACGTTGTCGCTCTGATCCTGGTCGATCATGGTGAAGCTGCGGGTGGTCGGGCAGGTCAGCCCGGCCACCTTGGTGGCTGTCCCCGCCGCCGGGATCGAGGTCAGGTGGGCCCCGATGGCCTTGCTGACCGCGGCGAAGAACGCCGCGCCGTTACAGAAGGACACCTGGCCGAAGATCGACCCACCGACGCCGTTGACGCACCTCGCGCCGCCCAGCGTGGCTCCCGTGGCGCCCTTGAGGGTCAGGTTGGTGCCGTTGAAGCCGAAGTCGATGGTGATCACCGCACCCGCCGGGAGTGTGGGCACCACCGGGGCCGCCGCGGGCGTGGTGCCCTGGGTGATGACCAACGGCTCGTAAATGCTCAGGGCCCCGGTGGCCGGGTCCAGGATCGTGGCCTGCGCGAACGCACCCAGGTTGGCGAAGTTGGCCATCATGCACCCGGACGCCTGCGGGGACATCCCGTTCGGGCCGGTCAGCTGGTACGGCGTAGCGAGGCCCTGGGTGGTCAGCGGGTTGGCCGGCACGATGAGCACGCAGCTCACGTTGGCCGCTGGGGCGGCCGCTGCCGGGGTGGTAGCCGTGGCCGCCGCGCTGGCTGTCGCCGCCGGGCTGGCGGTGGGCCTGGCTGTCCCGGCGGCCGCGGTGGCGGCCGGCGTGGCCGTCGCTGCCCCGGCGCCACGGGCCGAGAGCTTCAGGCTGGCATTCCCCTCGCTGACGAAGTGCAGACCAAGGACCAGGCCGACCGCCATCGTGATGACCAGGGGGACCGTGATGAGCAGGATCCGGCTCCTCGGCGCGCCCGTTGGGGACCAATGCGTGTTGCGCATTAATCCACCTCCATGCCGCTGTTAAGCTCCCGGGAAATCACGGTAGTCACTAACATCCGCTTCAGCAGATAGATTGCCAAATAACACCTTTAATGCACAGGCTAGCTCCGGCAGAACAAATATTGCGTAATGCTAACGTCGCAGGTAATAAGCTTTTCCCGACACCCGCCGTGACGAGACGGAACCGGGTCATGACAATCCGCCGCACGCTGCGGCCCGTCCGCAACACCCGCCGGATGGGGCGTCCCGGTCCATGGCCCCTGGCTACTTCCCCTGGACCAGGTGTCCCGCCGCCGCCAGAACGGCCGTCCCGGACCTGACGGAAATGCACCGGCCTGGCGCCGATCATCCGGCCACCTGCCGGCTCTCCCGCGGCCGGAACGGCCTGGCTTTCTCCCATCCGCCGTCCGTGATAGCCCACCCATAATTCCGGGAATTTCGCGGACCAGAAGCATGACATTCTCAATGCGAATGGCCGGCCTGGATTTGCCGCGCCACGGCCAGGGCCTCGTTGATGGGTACCGCGAAGCCGGTGTGGTGCAGGCCGCTGCCCGCCCCGGCCACGTTGATCCCTATGGCCTGGCCGGACCGGTTCACCAGCGGGCCGCCGGCCTCCTCCCCCGCCACCACCCGGGCGGTGGACACCAGCAGGCCGGTGAGGCGCTGGCCACCGGCGGCCACTGCGCCTGTCCCGCTGGTGAGGTTCCCGATGTCCAGGGTGAAGGTCCTGGTCAGTCCGCTGCTACCGACGGCGGTGACCGCAGCGCCGCGGCCCAGGTACCGGAAGTTTCCCACCGCGATGGGCCGGAATGCGGCCCGCCCACGATCTGCAGCACGCCCAGGCCGTGCGAGGCGTCCGCGATGATCTCAGCCGCCGCGGTCTCCCCGCCTGCCCCCCGCTGAGGCTTTCCGGTCGTGATCGTTACTGCTGTCCTGCATCGACACCTCCTTAGATAAAGGGTGCGGTGGCCTCCGGGACTTCTGGAGGCCACCGCACCCTGGGGGATTACCCGACTTTCAGGCGAAGGTAGTTACATCCCGGACGGGTTCATCAGGTGGTGGCGGTGGTTACGGCCGATGCGGTGCCGGGGCGGGGGCATCGTCGTCCCCGGCGCCCCGGTGCCTGCGGCGGTGCCGCCCGTAGCCGTCTGCTGGGCGGTGTTGAACGTCGCGGCGGTGGCCGCGCCGTTCCCGTCGAGGGTGACCGTCACCGGGTTCGTCAGCCCGAAGTTCTGGCAGTTGAGGTTGGTGAAGGACATGTTCAGCCGGTTGGCGAGGAACGTGAACAGGTTGGTGCCGACTCCTGGCACCGGCGAGGTACCCGTGGTCAGCAGCGCCTGATTGGCGTTCAGGAACGCTGTCTGCACGTTGACCATGTTCTGGCAGTAGTTCGCTGGACTGTCGGCCTGGTCGTTCGCGGCCGAGACCGGCGCCTGGCCCACGTTGGAGCGGTAGAGGTTGGTCTTGGCCACGCTGAACGCGTTGTTGACCAGGACCATCTCGTCGTTCTCGGGAACCAGGGCGATGGGCGCGGTCTGGTTCTTGGCCGCGGCCAGCTCGTCCAGGGCCTGTGACGTGCCCGCCGTGCCGGCCTGGGACAGGTCCGGTGCGGTGAACGGTGTGCAGCCGAGCGTCGGGTCCAGGAAGGCGTTCAGCAGCGCGTTGTCACTGCCATTGTTGACCGGCGTAGCCCCGGCCAGCGCGCCCTGGTTGGCCGCGTTGAACTGGGCCGTCTGACCGTTGGCGGTGAGCAGGTACTGAGTGGTCACGTTGTCGCTCTGGTCCTGGTCGACCATGTTGAAGTTCCGCACCGTCGGGCACGCCAGCCCGGGCACCTTCGTGGCCGTGCCGGATGCCGGGATGACCAGCCGGCCGGCCGCCCCGGCTCGCTGCGCGGCCCGGAAGAAGCGCGTGCCGTTGCAGAACGAAACCTGGCCGAAGATGGACCCGTTGAGCCCGCTCAGGCAGCGGCCCTGGGCCAGCGCGGTCGGGGTGGCCCCGACCGTGGTCAGGTTGGTGCCGTTGAAGCCGAAGTCAATGGTGACCACGGCACGCGCGGGCAGCGTCGGCACGACCGGCGCGGCCGCGGGCTGGGTGCCCTGGGTGATCACCAGTGGCTCGTACACCGACAGCTTGCCGGTAGCCGGGTCGAGGATCGTCGCCTGCACGAACGCGCCCAGGTTGCCCGAGTTGGCCATGGTGCAGCCGGACGCCTGGGCGGTCATCCCGTTCGCGCCGGTCAGCTGGTACGGCGTGGCCAGGCCCTGCGCGCTCAGAGGGTTCGCCGGCACGATGATGTCGCAGGAGACGTTGGCCGCGGCGGCCGCGGGTGCGGTGGCCGTGGCGGTCCCCGCCGCGGTCGGGCAGATCGTCGGCGTGACCGCCGGAGCGGTCGCCGCGGTGGTGGCCGGAGCGGTCGCCGCGGTGGTGGCGCCCGTGCCCGCCGGAGCGGTCGCCGCGGTGGTGGCGCCCGTGCCCGCCGGAGCGGTCGCCGCGGTGGTGGCGCCCGTGCCCGCCGGAGCGGTCGCGGCGGCGGTGGCCGGAGCGGTCGCGGCGGCGGTGGCCGGAGCCGTCGCCGCTGCGGTGGCCGGAGCCGTCGCGGCGGTCGTCCCTGCGGCGGCGGCCGGCGCCGTGGCCGCGGCTGTCCCGGTCGCTGTGCTGCCCGCCGACGGCGTGACGCAGGCTCCAGCCACGCTGGCCGCGTTACTGGCGCCGAACACGCTGCCCAGGTTCGGAATCAGCAACGCCCCGCCGACCCCGCCCACCACGGCCACGGCCCCGACTATCGCAAGGAGCCGGGTCCGTGACCGCGGCTCAAACTCGCGATCATGGTTAAAGACTCTACTTCGGTACGACACGACACCGTTCCCTTTTAATCGGGTAATCGCTCCCGAACGATCACAGTAGCCCTGCCGTTGTTCCCGTTGACACAGAATCAAGATTTTTTGATTTTTGCCCGGACCGCAGTCATCGCGCAGTCCGGACCAGGCAGCGTATCCGCAGGTCAGAGCCCTTCCGACCAAGGGCATAAGGGAGCTGTCAAGGTGCCCTCTGGTGACCGTAATAACTTTGTAAGAAATGGCAGTCCCGAGCGACCTTAAGACCGGACGCCCGCAGATAACGCCGGGATCAACAATAGCGGATTGAGCCCGCCAAGAAGGCCGCTCCGGGGGCGCTGCGCGCCCCCGCGGCCGCCGGCACGATCGTGATGCGCTCACCCCCGTGCACGTACCGCCCCGCCCCGGCGGTTCAACGCCGCCGCCCAACCCGGTCATCCGCCAGCCGGCCGACCCACATTTCACGCCGAGCGTGCACGCAAATCGGTTTATACCGGGCATCGTCGCGCACCGTCAGCGTGAAATGTGGGCAAGGCCCGGGCAGGACGGACGGTTTTCGTTGCGGAGAAGTGAGGGTTCCCGGGCCGGGCCGGGCTATTTGACCGAGCCTGCGGTCATGCCCGCCACCAGGAAACGCTGGAGCAGTAGGAAGCCGACCACGATCGGCACGCTGACGGTGAGCGAGGCGGCCATGATCTGGTTCCAGTACACCTGGTTCTGCGTGGCGTACCCCTGCAGCCCCACGGCCAGGGTCCGGGTCGAGTCGTTGGTGAGCACGGAGGCGAACAGCATCTCGCTCCACGCGGTCATGAACGCGTAGATGAGCACCGCGACGATGCCCGGGATCGCGGCCGGGATGACCACGCGGATGAACGCCCCGAGCGGCCCGGTGCCGTCCACGGTGGCCGCCTCGTCGAGCTCACGCGGGATCGTGTCCAGGTACGCGGCCAGCATCCAGATCGCGAACGGCAGCGTGAACGTCATGTAGGTGATGACCAGGCCGGTCCGGCTACCGTACAGGTTGATGCCGGTGGTCTGGCTGAGGTTGACGAAGATCACGAACAGCGGCAGCAAGAACAGGATGCCGGGGAACATCTGGGTGGACAGGATCGTGATCGAGAACACCTGCCGGCCGCGGAACCGGTACCGGCTGACCGCGTACGCGGCGAGCAGCGCCACGATGACCGACGCCACCGACGCCACCGAGCAGACGATCAGGCTGTTCTCCAGGTAGGTGAGCAGCGGGATCGTCTGCCACATGTCCACGAACGGCGACAGGGTCAGGTGGCTGGGGATCCAGCGGAACGCGCCCTCGACGTCCGGCAGCGGCTTCACCGATGCGGTGAGCATGACGTACACCGGCGCGATGGCGAACAGGCCGAGCAGGGTCAGCACAACCACCCGGGCCCAGCGGAACCAGGCCGGCTCATGCATGACGTTCCCCCCGTCTCCCGAGCGCCAGGTACACCAGGGTTACCACCAGCAGGAACACCAGCAGCAGCACGGACATGGCCGACCCGGTACCGAAGTTCCAGCTGACGAACGAGTTCTCGTAGATGTGGATGGAGATGATGTCCGCCTGCGTCGGCGGGGCCGACCCGAACAGCGTGAACGGCACCGAGAAGTCGTTGAACGTCCATAGGAACAGGACCAGGAGAAGGACCCGGTTGACCGGCCGGAGCAGCGGCAGGGTTACGTGCCGCACCTGGCCCAGGATGCTCGCGCCGTCCAGCGAGGCCGCCTCGTACAGGTCGCCCGGGATGCTCTGCAGGCCAGCCGTGAGGATCAGGAACGCGAACGGCCAGGTGCGCCAGATCTGCACGATCACCAGCGACCAGAAGCTGTCCTGGCCGATCAGCCAGAACGGCCGCCCGTGCACCAGGTGCAGAGACACCAGCAGCTGGTTCAGCATGCCGGTGTCCCGCTGGAGCATGAAGTTCCAGGTGATGACCGAGGCGAAGACCGGCAGCGCGTAGGGGATCAGGAACAGGGTACGGACCGCGCCCCGGCCCCGGAAGGCCCGCTGGGTGAAGACCGCGCCGGCCATGCCGAACAGCCAGGCCAGGGCGAGCACGATAGCCGTGTACAGGATCGTCACCGTGAACGAGTGCAGCAGCGCCTGGCCGGTCGCTGAGGAGAAGTTCACCGAGACCGCGTAGTTGCTGAACCCCGCGAAGGGCGCGGCCTGCCAGTTCCGCAGGTAGAGCAAGGTCAGCTGGAGGAAGCTGATGCCCACCCCGGCCAGCATCGGGACGATGTGGATGAGCAGTTCCAGGAGTATCGCGGGGATCAGCAGGATGTACGGCAGCGACCCGCGCCGCCACCACCGCCGCTTGGGCGGTGGTGACGGCGCGGACGCGTTGACACCCTTCTCGACCCGGATGGTGTCAACCACCAGGGGTCAGCCTCCTAGCTGCTGCTGCGCCTGGGTGAGCGCCTGGCCGATCATGCTGTCGGTGACAGTCTTGCCGGTGGCCGCGCTGGCGTACAGGTGGATGATCGCGGTCCCGACCGCGGTCTCGAACTGGCTCTCCGCGGCCACCGGGGGCATGGGCGCGGCGGTCGTGCTGAGGATGCCGCGGAAGGTCTTCACGGCCGGCGTGTTGAACGCCGGGTCGCTGTAGGCGGCCTGGACGGCGGGCAGCGAGCCGTAGGTGTGGTTCAGGCTCTCCTGCTCGGGCGTGCTGGTCATGAACTTCACGAACTTCTCGGCCGCGGTCAGGTTCTTGCTGTCCTTGAAGATCGCGATGTTGATGCCCGCCACCATGCTGGTGACCTTCTTGCCGCCGGCCGGCATGGGGGACGGCAGCGGAAGCGGTGCCACGCCGATGTCAGAGGCCTTCATGCCCAGCTTGGCCAGCGACCCGGAAGCCGTCTGCCAGAAGACCATGGCGGCTTTCCCGGTGGCGTAGTCGGTGAGCGCCTCCGTGCCCTTGGAGTACTGGGCGTCGCTCGGGCTGGCGACCTTGTCGGCCTGCATGAAGTCGATCATCTGCTTGATCGCGGCCACGTTCTGCGGGGTGTCGAACGTCGGCTTGCCCGAGGAATCGAAGAAGGACCCGCCTTGCTGCTGGCTCAGCTCGAACGCCAGGTGGACGTTCTCCGGGATCTGGCCGGCCTCGAGGGTCAGCCCGTAGTGCCCGCTCTTGGTGAGCTTCTTGGCGTCCGCGATGAACTCCGACCAGGTCGCGGGTGGCCCGCTGATGCCCGCGGCCGCGAACTCGGCCTTGTTGTAATACAGCCCGTAGGCCGTGCTGTAGAGCGGGACGGCCGTTGGCGGCTTGCCGGGCGCGCCGGTGGCCGACAGGCTGCCGGGCAGGAACCGGCTGGAGCCGCCGATCTGGCTCATGACCGACGAGGTGAACGGCACGAAGGCGCCGGTGGCCTGGAGCGACGCCGACCAGGTGTTGCCGATGTTGAGGACGTCCGGGCCCTTGCCGGACACCGTGGCCGCCGTGATCTGGTTGAGCAAGGTCGTCCACGGGATCACCTGGACCTTGACCTTGATGCCGGTCTGCTTGGTGAACTTCGCGATCTGCGGGGCCAGGACGTTCTGGTCATCCTGCAGGCTGGTGCCCTGGTTGCTGGCCCAGTACGTGAGCGTCGGATGGGCGGTGGAACCGGAGTTCGAACCGCCGCTGCTGCCGCAGGCAGCAAGGGACAGGGCCGCTGCGGCGGCGGCGCAGGCCAGGGTCGACAGCTTCGTCGGTCTCATGTGGTGTCCTTCCGGGATTCGGCGCAAGCACACCACGGGTCTCGCGCCGGGCCTTCGTGCAGGAATGAGAGCGGGTTAGTGTGCGGGAGTCGTACGGGGAGAAGCAAGGGGTGCTTGGTAGATCTTTTACGGCTTCCTATAAGCCGTAAATTATGGAGCCGGGCAGGCAGTGTCAATGTCAGGGCGATCTCCGTTCCCGTTTCGTTACAGAGGCCGTCCGCCCCGGCGGCGGCCGGGCCGGCGGCCGCCGGGCCGGGTAAGCGCGGGCCCGGTACGGCGCCCGGCCGGGAGCCCGGCCCGGGACCCGGCCCGGAGGCCGGCCCGGAAACCGGCTCAGCCCGGCCCGGAGCCTGCCCCGGAGGCCGGCCGGAAACCGGCTCGGAGGCCGCCCGGAGCCCCGGCCCGGAGGCCGTCGTGCCGCCCGGCGTGGGGGCGGGGCTGGGCAGGCGCGACTCGCCGCTGGTCATGCGTCCGCGCTGGCTTATTGCGGGCCGTAAAATAGCGGGGTCAGCAGCCGCGTCGCCGCGGTCCCTCCCTCGGTGAGGCAGGTCGATGGCCAGGCCCAGTACGACCACCGTGCGGGATCTCCGCAAGAGCAACCGGTCCCGTGCATTGTGGCAGGTATTCCTCAACGGTCCGCTGACCCGGCAGGAGGTCGGGTCCGTGGCCGGGCTGAGCCCGGCCACGGTCAGCAATCTCGTCGCCGCCCTGGTCACGGAGGGTGTCGTGGTCGAGGTCGGCCTGGAGGACTCCAACGGCGGCCGCCCGCGCGGGCTGCTCCAGGTCAACCCGGAGTACGGCTACGTGATCGGGGTGGACGTCGGGGAGACCGCGTTCCTGGTCGAACTGTTCGACTTCGGGCTGAACCCGCGGGCGCGGCATGCGTCGGTCACCGACATGTCGGTGCTGGATCCCGAGGACGCGGTCAGCCATATCGTCGAGGGCATCGAGGCGGTGATCGCCGAGGCCGGCGTGGAGCCCGGCAGCATCCTCGGCGTCGGCGTGGCCGTGCCGGGCCTGGTCGAGCACCGCGGGGACGCGGTCGTGCACGGCCAGAGCGTCGGCTGGCACGCCGTCCCGCTGGAGGCGATGCTGCGCAACCGGACCGGCCTGCCGATCCTCGTGGATAACGGGGCCAAGACGCTGGGCCAGGCGGAGCGCTGGTTCGGCGCGGCCCGCGGCACCGACAACGCCGTGATCGTGCTGCTCGGCATCGGCGTGGGCACCTGCATCATCAGCAACGGCGAGGTGTACCGGGGCGCGACGAGCAGCGCCGGGGAGTGGGGCCACACCACCGTGTGCGTGGGCGGGCGGACCTGCCGGTGCGGCGCGGACGGCTGCCTGGAGGCCTACGTCGGCGCGGGGGCCATCGCGGCGCGCTACGAGCAGCTGAAGCGCCGCCGGGCGACGATCAGCCCGAGTGAGCTGGAGGGCCGGCTCGCCGGGATCATCGCGGCGCGGGGCAGTGACCGGGCCGCGGACCAGGTGCTCGACGAGACCATCACCTACCTCGGGGCGGGCATCGCGGACCTGGTCAACCTGTTCAACCCGGAGCGGGTGGTGGTCGGCGGCTGGCTTGGCCAGGCCCTGGGTGACGAGCTGCTGCCGCAGATCACGGAGGCGGCGGGCCGCCGGGCGCTGCATCTCCCGTTCAGCCGGGTCGAGATCGTCAAGGCGGACCTGGGCCAGGACGCGGTCGCCCTGGGCGGCGCGACGCTGCCGATCGCCCGCCTGCTCACGGCGGGTGCGGTGCTGCCCAGGCACCCGGAGAAGCCGCGCCGGATCCGGTCCGTCGTCTCCCAGGGCTGACGGTCCGGGCGCCGCGCCTCAGGCGCCGGGCCGGCCCTCCCCCAGCCGCGCGCCGGCATCCCCCTGGGCCCTCCCAGGATCCCTTGACCCGACTTTACTCAAGGCTTAGCCTAAGTTCTAAACTATAAACACTGTCGGTGCCGACGGCGCCGCACATCGCCATCCCTGATGCGCAGTGAAGGAGCAGTCGGCAGTGTCCATGCACTTCCCGCCAGGATTCCATTTCGGCGTGGCCACGTCCGCGTACCAGATCGAGGGCGCGGCCGACGAAGACGGCCGGGGACCCTCGATGTGGGACACGTTCTGCAGCGTCCCCGGGGCGGTGACCCACGGCGACACCGGCGCGGTCGCCTGTGATCACTACCACCGGACCGACCAGGACCTGGATCTCGTGGCCGGGCTGGGGCTGACCGCCTACCGGTTCTCGGTCGGCTGGCCCCGGATCGTGCCGGACGGCACCGGCAGCGTCAACCAGAAGGGCCTCGACTACTACCGGCGCCTGGTCGAGGAACTGCGCGCCCGGGGCGTCGAGCCGATGGCCACCCTCTACCACTGGGACCTGCCGCAGCCGCTGCAGGACGCCGGGGGCTGGATGAACCGCGACACCGTGGCCCACTTCTGTGATTACGTGCAGCTCGTGCTGGACAGCCTCGGCGACGTCGTCCCGGTCTGGGTGACGATGAACGAGCCGTTCTGTTCCGGCATGATCGGCCATCTGCAGGCCCGGCACGCGCCGGGCATCGCCGACCTGGAGTCCGCGCTGGCGGCCACCCATCACCTGCTGCTTGCCCACGGCCTGGCCATGGGCATGATCCGCGACCAGGCCCCGCAGGCCCGGGCGGGCATCACCCACCTGCTCTCCGACATCCACGCCGCCTCGGACTCCGAGGCGGACCAGGCGGCGGGCCGCCGCCTGGACGGCCACGAGAACCGCTGGTTCCTCGACCCGGTGCTGCGCGGCAGCTACCCCGCCGACATGCTCGACTGGTACCAGCGGCAGGTCCCGGTGGACTTCATCCGCGACGGCGACATGGAGATCATGGCCGCGCCCGCCGACTTCCTGGGCGTCAACTACTACGAGACCAAGCTGGTGGCGGCGGACCCGGATGAGCCCTTCCACCAGGCCCGCGTGATCCCGGCCGCGCACTACCTGGACGCTGCCGAGCTGACCGCGAACGGCATCGACGCGCGCCCGGCTGGCCTGGGCCGGATCCTGCGCCGCGTGCACGAGGCCACCCCGCTCCCCCTCTACATCACCGAGAACGGCGCGGCCTACCACGACTACGTCGACCCCGAGGGTGGCGTGGACGACGTGGAGCGGGTCGCCTACCTGACCGCCCACTTCGGCGAGACGCTGGCCGCGATCGGGGCCGGGGTGGACGTGCGCGGCTACTTCGTCTGGTCGCTGCTGGACAACTTCGAGTGGGCCGACGGGTACAGCCGCCGGTTCGGGCTGGTCTGGGTGGACTTCGGGACGCAGGCGCGCATCCCCAAGGCGAGCGCCCGCTGGTACGCCCAGCTCATCGCGGACCAGCCGGCTCAGCGCCCCTGACCCGCCGCGCCTCCGCCGCCTGATTCTCCGCAACGACAATCACGAGCGGCCCAGCGACACGACCAGGCTCGCGTGCTCCCGGCTGGCCTCGATCAGCACCGCATTCCGCTGATCGGATCCGGTAGCCCGCTCCCGGGCCTCGGCGGCGTCCCGGCCGAATTCCATGTGCCGGCTGATCAGCCGTCCCAGCCGGGTTTCCTCGGCGAGCTCGATGTACCAGACCTCATCGAGCAGGCCCGCCACGTGCGCCCACGGCCCGGACCGGAGCAGCAGGTAGTTGCCCTCGGTGATGACCAGGGGCACGTCCGCCGGTACCGGGACCGCGTTCGCGATCGAGTCCTCGATGCCCCGGTCGAAGCGCGGCACGTACACGACTCCCTCGCCCGGATCCCGCAACCGCCGCAGCAGGGCCACGTATCCGGCCGCGTCAAAGGTCTCGGGGGCGCCTTTGCGGTCCACCAGCCCGATCTCGGTGAGCAGCGCGTGGGCCAGGTGGAACCCGTCGAGCGGCACGCACGCGGCGGCCGGTCCCAGTTCGTCCCGCAGCCGCCTGGCCAGGGTGCTCTTCCCGGCCGCAGGCGGCCCGGTGATCCCGAGCAGGGTCCGGCCGGGCCGGGCCGCCAGGGCCCGGGCGCGCTGCAGCAACTGCGGGAAAGTCGCCGGCGGCCCTGGGGGACCACCCCCTGGACCCCTCGTGGAGGCCATGACCGGCGCGGGTCACGTGGTACGGAGGCTGCCGATGCTGAGCGACCCGTCCGCGGTGCTGTCCGCGGCGTCGCCATCCGGCAGGCGCTCGTCCAGCAGACCCTGCCGCTCCTCTTCCCCGCGGATGTACTCGGCCGGATCCTTGTCCACCGGCGGGACCCCGGCGTAGTGCTGGGTCTCGTACCTGACCAAGGCGACGCCCAGGTCGTGGCGGAGCTGCAGGCTGGCCAGGCGGCGGAAGTCGGTCAGGCCCTCGCGCTCCTCCTCGGCCATGTGATCACTGTTGGCGAGGTTGGCCGCGGCAACCCCCGCGTACCATTCGTCGCTCCCGACGGGGTGACCCGGGACAGACATGACCGCGTCGCGGATCTCGTTGTGGTCGTGGATGGCGTCGAGGGTCTCGTCCTCCGCGGTCCCGGCGCGCCGGGCCTCGATGCCCACCCGCAGCAGTGCCGGATAGAAGATCTCCTCTTCGGCCGCGGCGTGCAGCTCGAGGAAAGCAGCCAGCCGGCCCCAGACCGCGCCCAGGGTCTCCGTGTCGGAGCGATCGACCTGCTCCAGGATCGCGAACAGCCGGCGTTGCTCGTGATGGTCGTCGAGGATCAGCTGAGTGATGTCCACCGGGTTCCCTCTTTCCGTGTCCTGGATTCTTTCTATCCCTAGGGAACGGGCCCCGGCCCACCGGGGTGCGGCAGCCTGGTCAGCAGCCGCACGTGCGTCCCGGTCCCGTCCGCCGCCACCTCGAGTGCGTCGCAGGCCTGGCGGCTCAGCCAGAGCCCGTGACCCTGGGTGGCGTGCCGGTCCGGCGCCAGGTACGTGACCAGCGGATCGGCGATGCCCGGGCCGCCGTCGTGCACGTGGCAGACCAGCGTGGGCCCCTCGGTGTACACCCAGAGCCGCCGCGGCGCCCGGCCGTGTACGAGCGCGTTGGTGATCACCTCACCCGCCCCGGCGAGCAGCAAGTGGGCCGCCTCGCCCTCCAGCCCGGCTGCCCGTATCTGCTCGCGCAGGAACTGGCGGACGTTGACCAGGTCCTCGCCGCGTCCGAAGCCGATCGAAGCGGCCCCGGGCGGTGGCTCGACTACGGGTGACAGGTCGCGGATGAGGGAGCGCGGGTCGCCGAACGACTCGCTGGGCCAGGCGCGATCGCCCTGGATCAGCTCCGGGTGGGTCCGGCATACGCCGGCCAGTACGTCGCCAGGCAGCACGGCATTGTTGTACGGGCAGAGTATCGAGACGGGGAAGCCGCTGTACACGACGTTCGCCGCCGCCTCCATCCGCAGGTAGTCCGTGACCTCCGCGGGTACCCGGTCCGCCAGCGTCTGCTCGGCAACGATACGGGCCCGCTGCCCGTCACTAGCGTGGCGGCGCAGCCAGTTGACGAACACGCGGGTCGCCTCCCCCTGACGCCGGTAGATGCCGGCGGAATCGGCGAACTCGACCGCGGTGTGGTCAGCACCGAGTTCGGCGCGGATCCAGGCCAGCTGCCCGGCCGGGACCGCGACCAGGATCTGCTCGCCGCGGGCCAGGCCCTCACGGATGAACGGGCCGACGACGGCCCGGAACTCCTGCTCATCCTGGTACAGCAGCGCCCGGTGGGCACTGGTGGCGTCCGCGGGCCAGGTCATCATTCGATCACCACTGCGCTGGCCCGGAAGCCGGCCAGGCCGAGAACCCGCCGGACCGGCGCGCTGGCGTTCGCCAGCGTGATCTGGGCGCCGGCGGGCAGTCCGGCCGCGATCAGGTAGATCTCCCGCAGCGAGCCGACGTCCGCGAACGTGACGCCGCCGAGGTCGATCCGCAGCTGCGGGCTGGCCGCGAGCCGGGCCTGCACCACCCGGGCCAGGGCCGCGCCGTTGGTGAGGTCGAGCTCACCCTCGACCCACAACGCCAGCGGCGGGGCCGAGGCGATGAACAGCGCGAGCGGCGACTGCTGTCCGCCGGTGGCTACCGCGCTGTGCTCCGCCGCGATGAGGGCCGCCGCCGGCTGATCCAGCTGACGCTGGTCGTACTGGCAGATGGCGGCGATACCCACCTCGCCCAGCATCCGCGACACCATGCGCTCCCAGCGGACGAGCCCGTCCAGTGATCCGGCCGGCCAGGGCCGGCCGCCCATTTCGCCGGTGATCCGCAGGCCGGGGAATCCCGCCGCGAGCGACTGGCTGAGCGCCAGCCGGAACGTGGTCACGAGCTGGGCCAGGTCCGTGGTGGCCGGATCACCGTAGACCTCCCCGAAGCTGGGCAGCAGCAGCTGGCCGCCGCGCAGCGGCCGCCTGGTTTCGATCCCGCCCGCCTCGAGCAGGGCCAGGGCCTTGTCCCGCGGCCCGGGGGCTACGTACATGACCCGGTCCCCGGCGGCCAGTGCGCCGCGGACCACCTCGGCGGTGAGCTGCCGGCGCTCATCCTGATCCTGGTACAACGCGCACAGGTGCTGACCGGACATCAGCATGCCGAGGTCGCCCGGCGGCCGTCCGAACCGCGGCCGGGCCGCCTCGTCGTCGCCGTCGATCAGCCGATCCTCTCCGGTCAGGGTGCGGCTCCCGCGGGAGCCTGCGGGACAGACACCCCTGCCCTTGGCCCCTGGGCGCTAAACGCCCATCCTGAGCCGTCGCGGGTCAGCTGGACCTGCCCGGCGGTTCATCCGGACCTTCACGGGTACCGTTACCCTGGGCCTGCTCGGTATCCCAGCCACTGGGACTCCAGGCCGGACCGCGTTCATGCCCCGGTGCGCCATACCCAAGTGGAAAGACCCGTGTCTACAGAATCTGTCCCCGCCGCCCTGCACTCGCATCGCCATGTCGTGCAGTTCTACGACGGCGATGAGGAGCTGGCCGAGAGCGCGGGGGACTATCTGGCCGACGCGATCGGCGAGGGGGGCGCGGCGGTCATCGTGGCCACCCCCGCCCGGTGCGCCAGTTTCGAGACTCACCTGACCGCCTGCGGCGTGGACGTCGGGGCGGCCCGCCGTGACGGCACCCTGGTCTGCCTCGACGCCACCGGGCTGGCACGGCAGCTGGCCCGGGGGGACCGGGCCGCGTTCGACGCTCACATCCGCCCCGCGATCCTGGCCGCCGGCGAGGCGCCCGGGCCGGTCCGGGTATACGGCGAGATCGTCGCCCTGCTGTGGGCGGCCGGCCACGTCAACGCCGCCCTCGAGCTGGAGGGCTTCTGGAACGAGCTGGGCCGCGAGATCCCGTTCTCGCTGTACTGCGGCTACCCGCGGCAGTCGGTCGAGAACAGTCATCATCACGGTGCGATCAGTGAGGTCTGCCGCCTGCACACCGCGGTGGTCGGCCGGCCCATACGCCGGGCCCAGTGGGCGGACGCCGCCCGCACGTTCGGGGCGACCCGCGAGGATCCCCGGGCGGCCCGCCGGTTCGTGCTCGAGATGCTTGCCCCCTGGCGGGAAGAGCAGCTGGCCGCGGACGCCGCGCTCGTGGTCACCGAACTCGCCACGAACGCTGTGCTGCACGCCGGGTCGGCCTTCAGCGTCAGCCTCGCACTGTCCCCCGACGTGCTGCGGATCAGTGTCGGGGACACCGTTTCTGCCGGGCCGCCCGGCGGGGACGCCGGGCTGCCCGCCGCCCCGGGCCACGGGCTGGGCGTGATCGCGGCGATGGCGACCCGCTGGGGCTTCGAGACGCTGGCCAGCGGGAAGGCCGTCTGGGCCGAGCTGGCCCTCTCTGGCTAGCCCTGTCTGGCTGACCACCTCTGGCTAACCGCGTCTGTCTAATCGTGTCTGGCCAACCCGGCCGGATTAACCCAGCCTGACTCGCCCTGGCGGATCAGGCAGCCGGGCCGGATTAACTAGCCGGGCCAGCTTGCGGGGTGGCTAACCCGGCGTCGGCGGTTCCGCCCGGCGGCAGCGGGACGGCATAGGGTTGCCCCGTGCAACTGGCGTACGGGAACGCGGACATGACCCCGCTCGGAGGCGGCGATCATGTGTGCTGGGTCGTGGAGGACCCCCTGTCCTACGCCGCCGTAGCCGGACCCCTGATCGCTGAGGGCCGCACGCGGGGCCAGCACGTCGTGGTGTTCGCCCCGGAGGGCCGCGCTGGTCCCCTGGCCACCACCCGGGCCGGCAGCGCGGCGGCCGCCGACCCCTACGCCGCCTTTTTCGGCGAGGGCCCGCTCGACCCCGCGATCATGCTCCGCGCGCTGCGGAAACTCTCGGCGCGCGCCCGGGAGGGCGGATACGACGGGGTCCGGGTCATCTCCGACATGGACTGGCTGCTTCCCGGGTCCCCCTCCCCGGAGGAGATCGCCGGGCTGGAGATCATCGTGGACCGGGCGGCCCGCGAACTCGGTGCCACGATCGTGTGTGCCTACCGCCGCTCCTCGTTCAATCCCGTGGCGCTGCTGGGGGCGCTGCCCGTGCACCCCATTCGGTGGGGGCACGACGCCGGGCCCCAGTTTGATTTCCGCGCGGACGGTACCTCAGGCTGGCTGCTGTCCGGCGAGATCGACGTGGCGGTCATCGGCACGTTCGCGGCGGCCTTCGCCGCCGCGGTGTCGCTGGGCGACTGCCTGGTGGACGTCAGCGGCCTCGAATTCGTGGATGTGGCCGGGCTGCGGGTCATGTCGCAGGCCGCCCGCCGGGCCCACGCGGACGTCCAGCTGCGTGGTGCTCCTGCCGGGCTGCACCGGCTCTGGCAGCTGCTCGGCCCGGCCGGTCCCAATCCTGAACTGCACCTGGCCTGACCAGGCGCCGGGAGCAGGAGGAACTACACGGTGGCCAGGTTGTGCAGCAGGGCCCTGGTTTCGCGGCGGCTGCGGCCCGGGTCCTCGCCCACCGGGAAGATGATGGGCCACAGTTCGGTCACGCCGGCGTCCGCGAGCCGCCTGAGCTGCTTTTCGATCTCCGACCCGGTTCCGGTGATGGCCAGGGCGCCCGGTGAGGCGGCGCCCTCGCGGTCAAGCAGCCGGCGGTAGTTGTCGAACCCGGCGTACCGGGCGAACACCTCGTCCGCGGCCCGTCGCGCGAGCTCGGAAGCACCGGGCCCTGGCGTGAGCGCCACCGGCAGCGCGGCCACCACCCGCGGCGCGTCCCGGTCCGCGGCCGGCGAGTTCCCGGTGGCACGGTCCCCGACCTCACGGTCCCCGACCTCACGGTTCCCGGCCGCTCGGTTCCCGGCCGCACGGTGCAGCCGCGGGACGATCTGCTCCCCCAGGGTGCGCGGGCCGGCCAGCCAGGTCACGACGCCGTCGGCGAGTTCCCCGGCGGCCTGCACCATCAGCGGGGAGAGCGCCCCCACCAGCACGCTCACCGGGCTGGCGCCCGGCACGGTGAAGCCACCGTCCACCTCGTAGAAGTTGCCGCGGTAGCAGACGCTCCCCTCGCGCAGCAGCGGGACCAGCACCGAGAGGTAGTCGCGCATGTGCGCGGCGGGCTGCTGGTACGCAAGCCCGTGCAGGTCCTCGATGACCGGCCGGTGCGACACGCCCACGCCGAGTGTCAGCCGGCCGCCGCAGAATGCCTGGGCCGTCGCGGCCTGCTGGGCCAGGGCCAGCGGGTGCCGGGGGTAGGTCGGCACGATGCCCACGCCGAGGTCGATCCGGGTGGTCCGGGTGCCCGCCACGGCCCGCCGCCGGCCCCCGCGACCGACCCGAACACCCCGACCGCCCGGGCGCGTTCGCGGGGATCGCGGAACGTGGTGCTCAGGGTGCCGAGGGCCGCCGGGGCGAGGATCGCGCCGAAGGCCCCCTGCAGGCTGCGGGCGTTCAGCGGGCGCTGACCAGACTGGTCTCGCAGGCGATCATCACCAGCTGGGCCCGGTGGTGGGCGTCCAGTTTCGTCAGCACGCGGCTGACGTGCGTCTTGGCCGTGGCCGCCGAGATATGCAGGCGCTCGCCGATCTCCGTGTCCGACCAGCCGCCTGCCATGTCGACCAGCACCTCCCGCTCCGGCGGCGGATCGAGCAGTGTGGATGAGGTGCAGGCACCCGGCCCGGACCGGTCGGCGAACTCGCGGCGCTTACCGGCGGATGCGGCCCAGGACCAGGGTCATGTCATCCTCGCCGCGCTGGCGCAGCGCCTGGGTGACGGTCTCGCAGGCGCTGTCCAGCGACGTAGCGGGCTGACCCAGGGCAGAGCGCAGCGCATCGCTCAGCGCCGCGATGCCGTCGTCCAGCGGCCGGGTACGGCTTTCCGCCAGCCCATCGGTGTACAGCGCGAGTGTGGCCCCCGTTGGCAGGGTGACCTGGGCGGCCTCGAAGGTTCCGGCGCCGAGCCCGAGGGGGAGCCCGGCCGGCACGGCCAGTACCTGCGTGGCGCCGCCCGGCAAGGCCAGCACCGGGGGCGGGTGACCGGCCGCGGCGAGCAGGCAGGTGCTGGCCGCGGTGTCGATCACGACGCATATACAGGTGGCGTAGGGCGACGCGGGCATGCCTGCGGCCAGCGCGTCGAGCCTGGCCAGCACCTCGCCGGGAGGCAGGTCCAGGCCGGCCAGGAGGTGCGTCGCGGTACGCAACTGCACCATCACGGCCGCCGCCTCCGGGCCGTGCCCCATCGCGTCCCCCACGATCAGGGCCACCCGGCCGCCGGGGAGCGCGACGATGTCATGCCAGTCACCGCCGATCATGCTGGCGCCCACCGGCAGGTAGCGGTGCGCTACCTCCATGGCCGGCGGGACACGCGGCTCGCCAGGCAGCAGGCCGCGCTGCAGGGCGAACGCGGTCCGGCGTTCCCGGTGGTACAGGCGGGCGTTGTCGATGCACACCGCGGCCCGGGAGGCGAGCTCTCCCGCCGCGGCGACGTCCGCGGGCCCGAAGTCCGGGCTCTGCGGCGCCCGCCCGAACGTCGCGCACCCCAGGACCACTCCCCTGGCCACCAGGGGCACGGACAGGAATGACGCCCAGCCGGACGCCAGGTCACGGCCGCCGGGCCGCCGGGCGATCCGCTCCGCGCTCTCGTCGTCCAGCCGGTCGAACAGGACCGGGCTGCGTGTGTGCATGGCGCGGAAGCTGGGCGACTCGTCCCCGAAGATGAGCACCTCACCCGGGCGCAGCACGCTGTCGGTCGCCGCGGCAGGCTGGCCGGCCAGCCGGGCCACCAGCCGCCGCACCACTGCCCCATGCCCGGTCTGCGGCGAGACCGGCTCGTCGGCGGCGAGCAGTCGTTCGAACACGAAAATGACGGCGACGTCCGCGAACGCGGGAACGGCGATATCGGCGACCTCACGCGCCGTCCGGGGAAGATCAAGCGTGGTTCCGATCCGGTCGGCCGCCTCACGCAGCCAGGCGGGGCCGACGCCTGGCGAGACATGCTGGCCGATCACCAGCACCCCGGCGGCCGGGCCGCCCAGCGGCTCCCAGCGGAGGGCGACCGGGCCGCTGCCGCCCGCGAACGCCATGCTGACGGTGGCGGTCCAGACCCGCCCCGCCGCCACCTCGGCCAGGGCGTCAGCGGCCAGCTCACGCTGGCCAGGACCGGTCATCAGCACGTCGCACACGTGGCGCCCGGTCACGGCCGGCGCCGGGTGACCGAACAGCCGCCCGGCGGACACCGGCCATGAGGTCACCCGGCCGGCGGAATCCAGGGTGAACGCGGCCAGGCCGGCCAGGTCCGGCCCGCGCCGACGCGGCAGTGCGGACCCGTGCTCCCCCGCCATCTGTGCCGCCACCGGTATCTGCACCAGTCCTCGCCGACTAGGACCCCACCCCTCGCAGCGGCGTGCCCGGCAATGGCCGCGAGCCATTCCGCGCCAGCGGCCACGCGGTACCGGCAGCCATTGCCCGTACCCTGCGATATCGTGCGAAAGAGAAAATGTATCCCAAAATGGGACGTAAAATCTGCCGCGCGCAGCAGAACCACCACCACAAGCGGCCCGGCAGCATCCCGGTGTGCGCCGGGATACAGGGAGGCGGGATGGCCGGCGAGCCGGACTGGGTACCCCCGGGGGTGGACGTCAGGCGGGCGAACGTAGCCCGGGTGTACGACTACTGGATGGGCGGCAGTCATCACTTCCTGGCCGACCAGGACCTGGCCCGGGCGATCACCGCAGTCGAGCCCAACGCCAGGGCGTTCGCGCTGGCCAACCGGGAGTTCCTCGGCCGCGCGGTACGGTTCCTCACCGCGGCCGGTGTCGGCCAGTTCCTGGACATCGGCTCCGGTATACCGACCCAGGGGAACGTGCACGAGGTCGCCCAGCGGGCCAACCCGGATGCCCGGGTGGCCTACGTGGACGTCGATCCGGTCGCGATCGCGCACAGCAAGGCCCTTCTGGCGGGCAACGAGAACACCGCGGTCATCGGGGCCGACCTCCGCGAGCCAGAAAAGATTCTCGGCTCCGGCGCCACCGGGAGCGTGATCAATTTCGCCGAGCCGGTCGGGCTGCTGCTCGTTGCGGTCCTGCACTTCATCGACGACGCCGAGGATCCCTGGCGGATGGTGGCCACGCTCCGCGATGCGCTGCCGTCCGGCAGCTATCTGGCGCTGGGCCACGCTACGAGCGAGGGTAACCCGGCCGTGGCCCAGGCATTCGAGAAGGTGTACAACCGCAGCGTCTCCACTCCGGTGCACGTCCGCTCACGCGACGAGATCCTGCGGTTCTTCGACGGGTTCGAACTCCTGGACCCGGGGCTGGTCTACATCCCGGAGTGGCGGCTGGACTCCCCCAGCGACACACCCGGTGACCCCGGCAAATTCTGGGGGGAACTGGTCGGCGTGGCCCGGAAACCCTGACCCGCCCCGGGCGGGCCGTCCGGGGTGTCGCCAGCGCCCGGGTCGGCCAGCTCGACCCGGTTCCGGCCTTGCCGCTTGGCGAGGTAGAGCGCCGCGTCGGCGAGCCACTCGAGCCGGTCCAGCGTCGTGGCGTGATCCGGGAAGCCGACCACCCCGAGTGAGGCCGTGACCGACACGTCGGTGCCCGGCAAGGAGATTTCTTCCACCGCCGCGCGGATACGCTCGGCGATCTCCAGGGCCGCGGGGGACCCGGTGTCGGGGAGGAGGATCGTGAACTCCTCCCCCCCGTTACGCCCGGCGAAGTCCCGGGTCCGCAGCACGCTGCGCAGCACGGCTCCGACGTTGGCCAGGACCTGGTCACCCATGGGATGGCCCCACTGGTCATTGATCTCCTTGAAGTGGTCCAGGTCGAGGAGCAGCAGGGCGAGCGGTGACGCCGTCGTCGAGGCCTGCGCGAACGTGCGCTTCATCGCGTCCGTGACCGCACGCTTGTTGGGCAGCCCGGTCAGGCCGTCGGTCGCGGCGCGGATCTCCGCGACGGCCAGGTTGCGGAGGTTCGCCAGGACGGGAGCCGCCTGGCCGACAGACTCCCGGATCTGCTGCCCCTCGGCCTCGCCGTAGGGGGCCGGGCGGCTGAGCAGGACAGAGCCGATCACCTCGCCGCCGACCGTGAGCGGGACACACGACGAGGCACCCGGACATGGGACGCATACCGGGCATGCGAGCAGGGCCGGCCTGCTCCGTTCTCACGGTGCGTCCGGCCGGACCGGACGGCCAGGCACGAACGGGGCTCCGCGCCGCGCAGGGTGTCCGCGAGCGGCGAGCCGGCCGGCAACGGCGTGACCGCCTCCAGCCGGTCCGCGCTGTTGTTCCGGTTGAGCACCACGGCGGTGGTCCCCGCGAGCGTACGTTCGAGGTGGCGCTGGAGTAGCAGGTGCGCCTCGTCCTCGTCGCCGGCGATCTGCAGGGTGTCGGCGAACTCCGCCTGATCCTGGCCAGGCTCCAGGTTCCGCCGGATGCGGCGGATCCCGGACAGCAGGAGGAGAGCGCCGGCCACGAGCCCGAGCACGGCCACGCCGGCGATGATCCAGTATGTCCGCGCCGCGCTCGCGGTCGCGTTGACGTGATCCGCGTGCCCGTCGCGGCGCTCGTTGAGGAGCAGGCGGTCAAGGTGGGCGCTCACCGGCTGATAGGCGGCCGTGAGCTGGGAGGCGAGCGTGGCCGCCGGCTGGGCGGCCACGCTCGCCGGGCTGAGGAGATCGCGGACTGCGGCCCACTGGCGGACGAGCCGCTCGATTCCGCCTCGCTCAGCGGGAGAATCGCCCGCGTGGAGGCGCTCGAGGGTGGAGAGCCTGGCGTCGGTCGCGGGCAGCAGGCGCGTGTAGAGCGAGCCGAGGAGCCGTGACCGTTCCGCAGGCCCGGAGACCAGGAAGGCCGCCTGGCCGGCGGCGTACGCCATATCCATGTCCCGGGCCAGTTCGCCCGTCACCGTCGAGGTGGCCAGCTCGTCACTCGCGATCTGATTTCCCTGCCGGGACGAGGAACGGGTTCCCAGTATGCCGATTGCCGCCACGCAGACCACGGCGAATGCTAGCCCGATGCCCAGGGCTATCAGCGAACTGGCCGCAGCTTTGGCAAGCGTCCGCATTGTCCATAGCTACCCACCAGGTTTTATATAAAGCTTTCCCGGCACATCGAGCCGGAAAGGAAACCATATCGCCGGATTTGCGAGCACATTTCATGCTTGCCCCGTGACGGAAACTCCGCCGTAAGTAGGGTGCGGCCTTACCGGGCGGTCCAGTGCCCGGTAAGAGCAGAGGCGGCCTCGTCGGCGTAGGCGTCGAACGCGGCGGACATCGCCTCCGGGCTCCGGTCGCTCCCCGCCTGCCAGTCCCGGTTGGCCAGGAACACCAGCGCACCGATCATGGCCGCGAGCACCCGGGGGCGCCGGTCGGTGGCCGGATCAACGCCCTCCCGCGCGGCGAGCACCTGGATGATCTCGTCGTCGTGGTCATGGACGTAGCGCAGGTAGGCCGCCAGCAGGGTGGGCGTGGAGTCGATCAGCGCCATCACCGAGAGATAGGGCACTGTCTCGCCGGTGCGGCCGGGCAGCTCGCGGAGTGAGTTCTGGAATGCGTGCCGGGCCGCGGTGAGAGGTTCCTCCTGCGAGGGCCGGGCCGCCAGCGCTTCGGCGAACGCGGTCGCCCCGTCCCGGACGAAGGACAGCGCCAGATCTTCCTTGCTGGCGAAATAGCGGAAGAAGGTCCGCTCGGACACATCCACCGCATCGGTAATCTCGTGCACCGCGGTGCGGTCGTACCCCTTGGCCACGAAGAGTCCCATGGCCGCCTCGATCAGGGCATCCCGGGTCCGCTGCTTCTTGCGCTGACGGCGGCCCGCGCCCGGCTCCAGAGAGGCCACCGCAGGTTCGCCGCCTGGCAAGGCGGCGGCCGCCTGAGGCATGATCTCCCCCGCAGTTACCTCCACGTCGGACATCGTACCCGTCGGCCCATACTATGTCAGCCAGCGACATTTGACAGCTACTGACCTTTAGTTCACCATCGTCATAGACTGACAGTTGTCACCGTTAGACAGCATACTCCTGGACCAGCCAGGCGGCCAACCCGGCCATCCAGTTCCACCGGCACGCCTCCCTGGCCGGCATCCAGTGGGTCACCAACGCCTACCTGCCCGCCCTCGCGGTCAGCCACATCACCATCGGCAAATTCGGTGACCGGTTCGGGCACCGGAAAGTGTTCCTCACCGGCGTCGTTGGCTTCGACCTCAGCTCCGCCGCTATCGGCCTGTCCGGCACCATCGCCCGCAGCATCGGCCTGGTCATCGCGTTCCGCGCCCTGCAGGGCGTATTCGGCGCCATGCTCCAGCCCACCGCCCTGGCCCTGCTGCGCAACGCCTTCCCGCTGGAGAAGCTGAGCTGGGCCATCGGCATCTGGGGCGCCGTGATCGGCGCCTCCACCGCCGCCGGCCCATCGTCGGCGGCCTGGTCCAGCACATCAGCTGGGAAGCGTGCTTCTACGTCAACGTCGCCGTCGGTGCCGCCGCCCTGATCATGAGCCTGCTCGTCCTCCGCGAGACCGCTGCATCCCCCGCCGCCACCTCGTTCGACATCCCGGGGACCGCCACCCTGTCCGGCGCCCTGTTCCTGCTCATCTGAGGTCCGATCAAGGGCTCCAGCTACGGCTGGGGCTCAGCCCGGACGCTCATGTTCCTCGGCGCCGCCGTGCTTCCGGGCCTGCTGTTCGTCGTACGCTCCGGGGACATAGGTCACCGCTACTTCAGGTCCTGCCCGATGCCGGGCAGGTGACGTAGCGGGACCACTCCTGCACAGCCTGGTCGGAGGTGCTGTGCGCGCTACGCCAGCCGGGATCCGAAGGTGCTCAGGCGCGTGCCCCGAATGGATCGATGGGAATGCCGTGATAGCTGATGCCATTGATTCCCAAGCAGAAGTGCACGAATCATTCTTAAACAGAAGCGCCCGCTCGCAGGTGGTCATCTCATACGCCGCCCGGCGGGATCTGGCCGATCAACTTCGCTTTGACTTACTTAGGGTAATGTCGCGACTACATTTAGTCATTGGGCCGGCCCAGGGACTTATGCTGGGACGGCGGCACACTCCAGAATGGGGGCTACCCCGTTACCTTGTGTTCGCCTGAACGTTTCGTTCAGGAAACGTTCTACTGGGGTGCAGTTGGTGCGGGGTGGGGGGCATGGCAAGTAAGACAATAGGGCGGGCAGTGGACTCTGCGCCGTCCGCCCGGGGAAATCTGACTGATGCGCATCCAGGGCCAGATACCGTCCAGCAGGCCGCGCATGACTTGCGCCAGCCAATTGCCGCGGTGCTCGCGCTGGCTTCGGCCGCACTAGCGGATGAACCGGCGCCAGAAAGAGTCCAGCGCCGCCTCGAACAAATCCTGGCTGAAGCACATTGGCTTTCTGAGGTCATTCACGACATGCTGGCTGGGCCAGGTGTCCCACCGGACGCAGCGGCAGTCGATATCCTGACGCTGGTGCAGGATACGGTGAGATCGGAACAGCTGGCCTGTTCAGCGCAGATTATTCTGGAACAGCCGGATCAGGCGCCGCGGTATTCGATGGTGGCCGGCACGCGACTCCGGCGAGCGCTCGTCAACGTTCTGGCCAACGCGACACGCGCCGCGGGCCCGGACGGGCACGTTAAGGTGACCCAGCGGGCTCATGGCAATATAGAGGTTATCGAGGTCATAGACGACGGCCCGGGATTCGGGTCCATGACCGCCGGTAATGGAACCGGCATCGGGCTGCGGATTACCGAGCAGATGCTCGCGGAATGCGGTGGCCGGATGGAGATCGGACGACTCCACTCTGGTCAGACCCTGGTCCGCCTATTGCTGCCAACCCTGGCCCATGGCCGGGCAGCGGGTGGCGCCAGATGAGGATCGTGCTCGGCGATGGCCACCAACTGTTCATGGATGCACTGGCCGAGGCGCTCGCCCAGGACGGAGTGACGGTGGCGGCACTGGCCACCACTCCGCAAGAGGTCCTGACGGCGGTAGCCCAGCACCGGCCGGACATATGCCTGATGGCGACCCGTTTTCATACGTGCGGTAACTTCGGCGTGCTCGGACTGATCCGCGGACGATACCCCCAGGTCAAGGTGGTCTTGCTGGCGGATACTGCCGAACCTGCGGCCGCATCAGATGTGATCAGCAGCGGTGCGGCCGGCCTCATCAGGAAAGACCAGCATCTCAGTGAGATCATTCGTATCCTGGCCGACGTGCGGGCCGGTGAGCGGGCCCATGACACTGACTTGGCCCAGCCCAGACCCCGGGATCTCCGGTCACCCTCGACCAGTGACAGCGAATGGCTATTGCAGTTGCTCACTTTGCGTGAGCAAGAGGCACTGATGCTGATTATGGAAGGGCAGTCAACCAAGCAGATTGCCCGGTCGCTCGCTATCTCGCTAAGCACGGCGCGAACTCACATTCAGAGTGTTCTCGTCAAGCTCGGAGCACATTCCCGCTTGGAGGCGACAAGTATGGTGGCCCGCTCCTGCCTTCTTGGAATTTCTGGTCAGTATTCGCTTGGCCCGCCGGCGAGGCAAGCAGCCGCCAACGGGTGATCGCTACCCTGATGCGGCGCCCGACCGCCCTGGAATCACTGAGACTCCCCGAGTCTCCAGTGAGGCAACTCCTGGTGGTGGACGACTATGTCTCTTTCGCGGAGGCCCTGGCGTGCCGGCTAGATATCGAACCAGGGCTGAACGCATCCGCGGTAACCACCATTGAACAGACCCGCCTGGCTCTCAGCGAACGCCGATTCGACGTCGTTCTGCTCGATGTCGACCTTGACGGCATTGACGGGATCGAATTTGCGGACGAGGCGCTGTCGGCCCACCCGGATATGCGGATTGTGGTCGTTACGGCAGGCCGGGACGAGAGCCGGATCATTGAGGCGGTCCAGATCGGCGTGTCGGGATGGGTGCTCAAGAACGAGCCAATTGAGCACCTGCTGTCCGTGGTCTGGGGCGCGTTGCGCGGTGAGACCTGGATACCGCCCAGGCTCCTGACCTACGTGCTCACGGAACTGAAATCCGCACAATCAGAACGCGCTGAGCTTGCGGCCCGGCTCGCCACATTGAGCCCACGCGAGAAACAGATCCTCGGTTGCCTGGCGGCAGGCATGAGCGCGGACGCGATCGCAGGTCAGCTGTTCTTGTCACGCAACACTATTCGGACCCACATCCACAACATGCTGAAAAAACTTCACGTTCACTCTGCGTTGGCCGCGGCGGCGTGGGCACGGCGCGCGGGCCTGTCGTATCCGGATCCCGCCCATCCCGGATCAGCGGGGCGTGCCGAGCGTGGCATCTGACATCGGCAAGAGCTCCTGCCAGCGGGTCACGGCCTGACTGCGGTCGGATACCCCGAAACGCTGGTAAATGCTGCAGATATGGTTCTTCACCGTCTTCTCTGTGATCACCAGACGGGCTGCTATCTGCCGGTTGGACAGGCCATCGGCGATGAGTCCCATGATCTCGCGCTCACGTGGCCGAAGATCCATCAGACTAGATACGATGCGGCCGAGGTCGGTCCGGACCGAGCCGGCCGCGCGGGCCGGGGCATGACGGGCCGAGATCGGCCGGTGCCGGGCTGCGTCCATGACGACCTGGATCAGCTCGCCCTGCTCGAGTTCTCCGCGCATCAGGCAGCCGCCGGCTCCGGCCTCGGCGGCCTCCATCACCAGATGGGCATCGTCCGCGGAGGTCAGCATGACGACCTGGGTTAGCTGGCTAAGGTGCGCGATGGTCGCCGGACCGTCGGGCAGGGGCATCCGGATGTCGAGCAGCAGCACGTCCGGGTGATGCCTGCGGACCAGGGCGACAGCATCCTCTCCGTTGTCGGCCTCAGCGGCGATCTTGATGCCCGCTGCGTGCTCGAGCGCTGCGCGGAGTCCCAGGCGGAACACAGGATTACTGTCGGCAACGATGGCCCGGACCTGGGACTTCACCGATGCGACCCGGGACAGCTGCCGAGCCGGAGCCGGGGCAGGCAACTCGACCTGGACCCGGGTTCCCCGGCCCGGCCGGGATTCGACGATCAGCCGGCCGCCGAGCCGCCGGGCGCGCTCGTTCATCCCGACGAGGCCACAGCAGCCGGCCGCCCGCAGCTTGGCCAGGTCGGCCGGCAGGCGATGCCCGGTGCCGTCGTCTTCGACGGCGAGCACCAGCAGCGGGCCCGCCCGGCGCAGCAGGACACGGACCCGGGACGCGCGGGCATGCTGTTCCACGTTGCGCAGAGCCTCGCGGAGGATGGCCATAATCTCACGGCGGACACTTGCCGGCACCGTTCCTCCGGACGCCAGCTCAAGGCGGACATGCAGGCCGGTAAGGATGCCCCAGCCCGTCGTGACGCTGCGCACCTCGTCGCGGAGCGCTTCCTCCCGCAGGTCATTGAGGACAGACCGGGCGTCGGAGACCGCACGACGTGCGAGCCGGGCAAGTTCGGCCAGCTGCTGATCGAGCGCATGCCGGTCGGTGATCTGCGGAGCCGTCCCCAGGGAATCGGCCACCATCGAGACGCCAAGCAGGCTCTTGCTGACGGTGTCATCGATCTCCCGGGCGATGCGGGCCCGTTCGGCGGCGACCGCCTCCCGCACGTCTGGCGAGTCACCGTGGGCGGGCGGGGACTCACCGCCCGGGACACTGGCCCCCTGCTGCGCTACCAGGCCGGCGGCCAATGCCCGGCCAGAGACGTCCTCGCCCGTCGCCCGTCCCATGCTGCCGTCTCCCCCCGATGCGATTCCCACCAGGCCTGGCACGCCTCGCCAACACGAGCTCTCCAGCTACGTCCGGGCTACGAGGCAAACAAAAAGTGAATATCCGGTAATGCCCTCACCAAATAGACGTCCCGCTTAGCCAGGTGGTTCACCGCCAGGCACATCCGAGCGGATGTGCCTGGCGGTGGTGCCGGCGTCGTGCGGGTGGCGGAGCCTAAACCCGTGGTAGCCGGGCTGGTCACAGGCCTGGGATCGTCACTTGAACGTGACGATCTCAGCCAGCCAGGTGCCGCTGCCAGTTCCGCTGCCGGTGAACGTGCCGGTGGCGCCCGGGATCTGGTAGGCCCGCCCGAGGGTGTTCGCGTTGACGCTGTAATTCGCCAAGCCGGTCCAGCCTGAGTTCCAGGTCAGTGACGTGCCGCCGAAAGTCCCGGTCACCGCGAACACGAACTCACCAGCCCGGCTGATCGGCCCCGTGGCGCCGGAGGAGAACGCGCTGCCGGTTCCGCTGGCCGCAGACTGCCGGTCCACCGCGGTAACGCCGGACACCTCGTCGGCCATGGCCCGGTAGGTCGAAGCGGCCGGGAACGTGATAGTGATCTTGTCGTTGACCGCGAGCGCGTGGCTGGCGATACCGGACAGCGTCACCAGGCGGTTGCCGTTGCCGTCGGAAACGTCGCTGGCCACGGTCAGCGGGTTGCCCTGGGTGTCGGTGCCGGTGACCGCTCCGGTCGAAGAGGTGCCGGTGAGCTGAAGCGTGGCGATGATCAGGTCGCCCGCCGCCACCCCGGCCGTACGCCACACGGTCACCGAGCCGGACGTGTGCGAGCTTGTCGAGAAGTTCGTCGCAATCTGGTTCACGTATTGCGCCGGGCTCGTGTTCTGCGCGCTGACGTTGACGGTCTTCGTAGCCTGGCCGGTGAGGCCGTTGCCGTCGGTCGCGGTCACGGTCACGGTGTAGCTGCCCGCCGCCTGGTAGGTGTGACTCGCCGTCGCGCCGGACTGCGGCCCGACCGTCGTCCCGTCGCCGAAGTCGAACGAGTAGCTGCTGATCGGCGCGCTGCCCGCCGTCGAGCCGGATGCATCGGCGGTCACCGGCACTGGCGCGGTGCCACCAGCCGGGGTCACCGACAACGCCGCGGCCGGGCCGACCGCCTGCTGCGCGTTGACCGTGACCGTCCGAGTCGCGTTGTCGGTAAGGCTGTTGCCGTCGGTCGCGGTCACCTTGACCTGGTAACTCCCCGCGGACTGGTACGTGTGAGTCGCGGTCGCCCCAGACTGCGGCCCGACCGTCGTCCCGTCGCCGAAGTCGAACGAGAAGCTGCTGATCGGCGCGCTGCCCGCCGTCGAGCCCGAGGCATTGGCGGTCACCGGCAGTGGCGCCGTGCCACTAGCCGGGCTCACCGCCAGCGCCGCCGTCGGCCCGGTCTGCGTGCCTCCGCCACCGCCCTGGTACTCGTATGCCCCGCGGTCGTAGAACGACCCGCTCGGGTTGCCGGTGTTGGACATGGCCGGATCGTCCGCGCGGGCGTTACCCAGGATGTCCGTCGTCTGCTCGCCGGAGGCGGCCGCGTCAGCCGAGTCGATGCCCGGGGATCCCGCGGTGAGCTGGAAGTTCCCTGCCCCGGCGTTGGCGAACTTCGGGTCAGCAAATTTACCCTGAGCCTCCTGCCCGGAGGCAGCCTGCAGTGCGTTCAGCGTGGTGTAGGAAGTCCCCGCCCACGTGTACTCCGCGCCCGCGCCGCTCTGCCATACGAGGTTGTAATTAGCTGTCGTCGTGGACGGAGCTGTCGAGTCGTATACGCCGATGTTCCCGATCCGCCGGTTGCACGGGTTGGTGTAGTACGGCTGGCCGGTGCTGGGGTCGGTAGCGATCGGGGTCGGGTTTATAACAACTTTGGGAACGGCGTTGTTCATCGACACATTGTTCTCGATGACGTAATTGGCGCTCGTACCCTCGACGTTGATGCCGTCCGTGCAGTTGCCGTAGACGGTGTTGCCGATAATCCGGCCTCCGGTGACATCGAAGTCGTCGATGCCGTGATCACCGTTGCCGTACGTGACGTTGCCGGCGATGAGCGTGTTGTTTCCGCCGGTGTACATGTTGATGCCGGTGTCCTCGTTGGCGTACGTCACGTTGCCGAGGATGAAGTTCCCCGGTGCCACGACGTCGATGCCGTTGGCGTTCCGCTGCCACTGATAGGCATTGTGGTATGACGTGTTGCCCTGCACCGTTACACCGCTGGTGGACCCGGTCAGCAGGATGCCGTGCGCAGCGTTGTCGTGCGTGACGTTGTTCTTAATGAGCCCGCCGGCCAGGCTGCTCAGGTAGATCCCGGATGCGGACTGACCGGACACCGGCTGGCCTGAGAAGGAGACTGTGTTACCGGAGAGCGTGACATTGCTGCTGCTGTTGACGTAGATGCCATAGGACGGCGTGCCGGTGATGGTGAAGCCTGAGATCGTAACGTTGCTCTTGCCCGAGACCGAGAAGCCCTTCATGCCGCTCGGGCCGCCGTTGATGGTGACGCCGGGGCTCGCCATGACGCTCACGCCGTTGGCGGGGCTGGCCGAGCTCGCCTGATACGTTCCTGCGATGACCTGCACCGTATCGCCAGCGTTCTTCGCCTTGAGTACACCAGCGGTGATGGAGCAGAGTGGCTGCGACATCGTGAGCCCGGTCCCTTGGTCCGAGCACACGGTGAGGTTGGTGTTATCGACGTAGTAAACGGTGGACGCGGACGCCGCGGCACTGCTCAGGACCGTCCCGGCCAGGGCAGCGCCAAGTGATGCGGTGATGATGGTGACCCGCCGCGCCGTGGCTCTCATCGTCGCCTTACGCCGGGTAACGGAACCAATGCGCACGTAGCTTCTCATGGTCGGACAGCCCCCCAAACCGGGCAAGATTGAATCAGCCAGGCGCACCGCGCAATAGCGCTTAGCTGCTGCCCGCCCGTGAAACGATTAGAGTAGCAGTCTATTACTTATCTTTTACCGGAACAAGCGTCCTTAGCAGGTCATGCCCCCTTTTTCCGGCCATCGCCCGGCACGAACCACTTGTTTCGCGCAGTAATGGCACAAAGTGCCAGTATCCACGGCTAGCCGGGTTCCTTCCCCATCGGGACCGGCGGGCCGGGGACCACTCCGATAAGGGCAGGCAGGGTCAACGGGCCCACGCTGGGTCGCACGATGCGGGTCACATAGAGCAAGGTGTCCCACAGCCATCGGATGGTCTCGGTTATTGTCGGGTACCTCAGGTAGCCGAGATCCGTGGCCACCCGGTGCGGGACGAGTTCGGTGAGATAGTAATTCTCGACGTCCGTAACCTGACCGAGGACCCCCTCGTCGCGCACCAGAACCTGGCTGGGACCGGTCATGCCCGGGCGATACCGGAAGATGAACCGGAGCTCTTCCGGGTAACGGCGGGCCAGGGCGACCGTTTCCGGCCGGGGACCGACCAGGGTCATATCGCCGAGCAACACATTAGCCAATTGCGGAAGCTCATCGAGGCTCGTCTTGCGCAGCAGCGCGCCGAGCCGGGTCACCCGGTCATCACCAGGCGCGGTCACCTCCGGACCCGCTTGCCCGGCCCGCATGCTGCGGAACTTGAACAGCGTGAACGGGACCCCGCCCTCCCCGATCCGAAGCTGGCGGTAGATCGCTGAACCGCCTGTGCTGCGCCGGGTAGCCAGGACGAGCGCCAGGAAGAGCGGCCACACCAGGCCCAGGACGATGACGGCTACGGCCACGTCCAGGAGTCGCCGGGCCGGGCTCGGTGCAACTCCCGGCCTGGCCGCCGAAAGCGCTGCGGCCAGCGTCTCGTCCGGTGGACCTGGGGTGGCTGCCCTTTCGCGGCGCCGCTGCGGCGGTCCCGATGTTCCGGTGCTGCTATGGGATACGAACAACATCTGGCCCCCCCGGGTGTGATGAACGGACCGCTCCGCTGGTGACTCTCGTGGCCAGGCGCCGGGTGACCAAGGGGTCACAGCGGGCGTTCAGGCAGACGCCGGTGGTGAGATCGAATTCCAGGTTGTGGCCCAGGCAGCGGATCACCCCGTCCCCGACCGCGCTACCGATGGCGAGATCCTCGCCCGCATGCGGGCAGTAGCGGGCGATCTCATAGCGGCCGCTCGGGGCGTCGACCACGATCGTCTCGTCGCTTGACCGGCTCTGCTCGTAGCTCTCTATGGCCTGCAGCGCCTGGGGCTCAGCATGCTTGAGGAAGCCGATGAGGTAGTCGTTGTAGATGTCGGGGTGGCGCCAGGCCGAGAAGCGCAATGAGAGGAAGAGGTCCTCCCACCCGATCTGGCCGAAGATCACCGGCGCCAGCCAGCGGGAGTTGAGCCTGAACCCGTACTCGGGCTGGCGCGCCCGGCCCCGCAGGTCGACGCGGACGCCTTCCGGACGGAGATCGACGTCCCAGCGCCCCTCGACCTCGCCGGTCAGTTCGAAGCGCACCGTCATGTCGATGCGATCCAGGAAGTAGGGGCTCATCTCGCCCAGCCGCCGGAAATGCTCGACGAACGCATCCCGCAGATCGGGACCTGGCTCGGGGAAAGCCGCCCGTACCGCCTCGATGTCGCGGCGGCGGGTGCGGGCGTACGTGTCCAGGTATTCATCGGTGTCGCCGAAGTCGAAGTCGTGCCAGTGTGCGTCGGCGGCGTGACGGCTGGACAACGGCTCGTACCGGTCACCAGGCAGCCACAGCCCCACCTTCTGGCCCGGCAGCCGCCCGGACAGGAAATCAGCGGCCTGTTTCTGATCGGGGAACAGGCCCGGGGGCTTCAGCCACCGGTTGTGCTGCTGGATCTCGGGGTCCAGGAAGCACATGGGCCCGGCGAACGGGACCACTAGTTCCGGCTGCACCAGCCTGATCAGCCGCCCAACCGCCCGGAACTTGCCCGTGCGCTTCGCCGCACCGATCTCCCGGACCTGTTCCGGCGGATAGTCATAGCAGATCGGGTGCCAGGTGGCGCTGGCCATCTGGACGGCCAGCACATCAAGACGGCCACCGCACTCCAGGGCGGCCCGGCGGGCCTGGCCGGCGGTGAGCCGGGCGTCATTGCAGTGCAGCAGGGATGCGCCCCCGGCGTACACCAGCACCGCCGCGTCATGACACATGGGCGACTGCTCGGTGATGAACGTCAGCCAGTCGCCGCCCGCATTGAGCTGGAATTTGCGCCAGGCCGGCACCTCGATGATGTTGGCCACGCCGGTCGCCGCGAGCCGGTCGCGGAAGTTCGGCGACGGGTACCGCGGGATGAGCACGGTCGTGCTCACCGGCAGGCTGGTCAGCACCGACAGATCCATGTGATCCAGGTGCTCGTGCGAGACGGTGACGTAGTCGCAGTCCAGGAGCGCGGACCGGTCGAGATGAGCATTGGAAGGGAACTGGTGCCAGGCGGCCTGGAACGCGCCCCGCCCAGACAGCCACGGATCCATCAGCAGTCTCAGACCGGCGCCGTTGACGCGGAGCCCGGCGTGGCCCAGGTAGGTGATCCGCATCGAGTCGCCACTCATCCGGTGCCCGCCGGTAGGAAGATGTTGACGAAGACGGTAGAGATCTTCGCCAGGTCCCGGTCCAGGCCGGACTCGACCGAATGCGGACTCATGTGGGTGAAGAGCACGTGACCCGCCCGGCGCTGCTGCTCTAGCTGGTCCCACAGCGCATTCGGGCGCATTCCGGGGTTCATCAGCTGGTACATCGCGCCGTCGTACTCCTGGTGCCAGGTCCAGATGTCAACCGCCTGGGCACCGTTGGCGAGCGGGATGTCTACGAACAGGCGCATGTCCGTCGCGGTCTCCGCCGAGGTGCTGTCATAGGCTCCCGGATGCGCTAGCGCCTTCCGCGCCTGCACCCGTACCAGGCTGGGCCAGCCACGCCGGTGCACCTCCTTCCAGGCGGCGACCTGGGCGCCGTCGGAGGTGGTTCCCCAGTTCGCGTAGGTGCTGTCCGTGAGCAGCCCGGTACTGAGATCGAGCACATCGATCACGTGCATGCGCAGGTAGCTGCCGATTCCCGAGAGCCCCAGCGCGGGGTAGCGGGAGCGCGCCGCCGCGGCGCAGGCCGCGGCGGGGGACCCGGCGAATTGGTGACCCGGCCAGCAGCCGAGTTGCGGTACCACCATGTTGACGAGGATCAGCTTGTGCGGCGCGGCGGCATGCAGCGCCCGTGCGGTGTCCGACAGGAACCGCCTGACCTGGTTGGTGCTGTCCAGGCCGTCGTTGTAGCCGAGCTCATCTGCGATCTTGATGCCGACAACCCCGGGCCGGCGGGCCAGGACCGCTACCCGGGCGACCGCGGCGCGGAACGAAGATTGTCCCTCCTCCCAGCGTTTCACCATGTCGGCCTCGATCCACACCCGCAGGTGATCGCGCGCGGCGACATCCACCGCCTTCCGGTAGTCGCCTAGCGGCGCGAGGGGAATCGCCGGTGATGGCGCCTGCGGGGTGGTCACCGGGGACGCTCCGCCATGGTGAACACTGGTGCCGCCGCACGCGGCCGCCCCCGCCGTCACGGCCGTTCCCAGCACGGCCAGGAGAACTGACTTCCTGATCCTGAGGCGGAGCCGGCCGGTCATGACGCACCCACCGCGGCCGGCGCCTTGTGCCGGGGAACGTGGATCATCTTCCGCACGGCGAAATAGCAGACGAGAAGCGCCGCGCTGCTGGTCAGGTAGGCGACTGCCGAGGCGACGGCGGCGCCAATCACGTGGAAATGGGGGATGAGGGCCAGATCGAGCCCGATGGTGACCACGACGGACACGCTGAGGGCGATGGAGTTCGCGCCGGGCCGGCCGACACCGTACAGGTACGCGCTGACCAGGCCGGCCACCCCCTCGCCGACGAGGCCGAACAGGATGATGTAGGCCGGCACTATGGCCCCGGCGAACGCGGGCCCGTAAACCAGGGGCAGCAGCGGAACCGCCGCCGCCAGCGGAATCGCGGCGAGGACGGTCATGATGAACGCCCGGGGCAGCAACTCGGCCACGTCCCGGGCCGCCGCGGAGCGGTCCCGGACGGCCAGGCGCGGGTAGAGCACGTAGGTGATAGCCAGTCCTGGCAGGCGGAGCAGTTCGGCGTACTTGGAGGCGACCGCGTACACCCCCAGGGTGCCCGGGCCCACCAGCGCCCCGAGGATTACCACGTCCAGCCGCAGGTTGACCAGTGAAAGCATGCCGCCTACCTGGCCGCGCAGCCCGTAGCGGCAGATTTCCGCTGACAGCCGCGCGTCCGGCCGTTTCCAGCCCCGCAGGAACCCGCGCCGCGCGAGACGGACCGCGATGCCCACCGTGACCAGGACGTCCGCGCCGACCAGCGCCGACATGAGCAACGCCGTGCCGTGCAGGAACGGCAGCATGGCCACGTAGACCGGCAGGAATGCGGCCTCCTCGGCGGCGATCGCCACGTTCGCGCCACGCATGTCGTTCTCGCCCTGCAGGAAGGACTTGCCCGCCGCCACCCAGAGCTGGGCGAACACCGCGACCGTGGCGGCCAGCACGACTCCCATGTGCCACGGGCGGAAGAAGAGCCAGTGCAGCAGGGGACTCAGGGCCAGCCAGCAGGCACTCGCGGCCAGCGAGCCCAGCAGGGTCAGCATGATGAGGGTGGACCGGAGCCGGGGCAAGGTGGCGTACTTCCGGTTGGCCAGGAAATAGGGCGCGGCGCTCGGCAGGCCGCAGGAAACCAGCACTCCGGCCAGGCCAGGAATGACCCGGAGCAGGGTCAGCTCGCCCAGCAGCTTGGGGCCGCCTGCGTGCGCGACCAGGATGGTAGCGAGCGTGAGCGCGAGCAGCGCGACGATACGCGCGGCGACATTGGCCGTCAGCGCGGGCGGCGCGTACTTGGCCACGCGGGCAAAGATCCGCTTCATCGGGCCACGCCCTGCGTATCGGCCCGGCCGGCGTGCCGGTCCCGGCGGCCCCACAGGTCCACCGCGGCGATGATGCCGAGCAGCGCCCACAGGTGCCGGAAGTGCAGGACCTGGTAGAACATCGCGGATATGACCATGCCGATCACGGCGGCGCCCAGCAGCTCCGGGCGCGGGAAGAGGCTGGCGTAGTCAGGCCGCAACGGGCGCGCCGCGATCCGCCGGCAGCGCGCGGCGATGATGACGAGGAGGCAGATCAGGGCGGCCCCGCCGAGCAGACCCCGCTCAAGCAGCGCAGCGAGGTAATCGTCATGCGCCATCTTGACGTAGCCGTACTGGTGAGCCTGGAAAGCGGCCTTCGTCCCGCCCGGCCCGAGGCCGAATGCGGTATCGCCGGTGAAGTACAGCTGACTGCTCTCCGAGAGGATGGTGCTGCGTGAGCCGCTGCTCTCGGCCTGGCGGCCGATCGAGTCCTTCAAGAGCGGCGCGCTCGCCTGAGCCTGCTGCACAATGCCCTGAATGTGTACGTGCGGGACGATGGCCAGCACGGCCACCGCGAGCAGGGAGGCGGTGATAACCGCCGGTGCCGCGCCGCGGCGGCGGGCCAGCGTGAAGAGGGCGCCGAGCACCGTGATGATCACCAGCACCAGCACACCGCCGTTGGAGCCGGTGAGGATGATGGCGGTCACGATGAGCGCGCAGCAGAACCACCTGAGGAGACGCCGTCCCGGGCACCGCGTGGCGCGGAGCACCATCAGGGAGCAGATGAAGTAGTTGGCGGCCAGGTTCGGGTCACCCAGGGTGAATGCCGCCCGGACACCATTGCGCAGCTGCTCGCCGGACAGCAGGGTGATGTGCGCGAATACCCCGATGATCATGAGTGCGGCCCAGCAGGTGACGCTGATCACCCAGGCCCGGGTGATGGTCCTGAGCATCGCGGGATCACGGCCGATGTTCGCGATCGTGATCGTCCAGGCCAGCAAGAACGCGTCCTGGATCAGGCTGACCAGCCCCCCGCCGACGCTCACGTAGGCATCTGAGTAGGCGACCGTACTGGCCAGCGCCCCGGCGAGGATGGACAGACCTATCGGGAGCATGTACGGGAAGCGCATGGCCTGGCGGCGGCTCGAGAACCAGAGCGCACCGACGAAGATGGCCGCCGCCAGGAACGCGTCAGCGGGCGCGGTGTTGCCCGTGAACGCCGGGACCAGGAACGGCATCGCCGCGATGGCGATCCCCAGCACCACCTTGACCACGTTGCGCCGGCGGCTGGCCGGCGGCGTGGCCGACGGGGCCGCCAGCGGCGGCAGCGGTGCCGGACCGGGGAGCACCGGAGCCATGGAGGTGTCCAGGGGAATCACTGCGGCACCTCACTGAGGAGGCGCAGCAGCAGATCGCGGTGCCGGGCGGCGAAATCGGGGTGATCGGCGGTAGCCGCGACCTCTCCCAGTCCGGCGAGCAGCACATCGGACCACAGCTCGGCCGGTGCCCCCAGGCGAGTCAGCGCTGTGGCGACGAAGCTGCGCACGAGATCGCCGAACCAGCCGCGGCCGGTGGTCGCGTACCGGATCCCGGCGCCCCAGCCGTCCGCGCGCAGCCCCGGATGGCCGGCTACCCGGCGGCCGGCGCGGGTATGCCGGTCGAGATACAGGGAGTAGCTCAGCGCGAACCGCGCCACATCGCGCAGCGGCTCGCCGGCCAGCTCACCGGCGGCCCAGTCCACGACGCCAGTGACCGTGTCCCCGATCACCAGCAAGTTGCCAGCCCAGAAATCACCGTGCACGACGGTTCGCGGGGTGCTGGCCGACGCCAGGCGCGCGGCCACCGGCCCGAGCTTCGCGGCGAGCGCGGCGGCGCGTGCGTCGCCGGGCCAGCGGGTGGCGATCCGCTCGGCCACGCCGTCGAGCAGCGTGCTCGGAGCGGCCCCGGCCAGGCTGTCGGCGTGCAGGGCCGCGAGCCAGTTCCCGGCCGCGGTGAAATCGGCACGCACCAAAGCGGGCCGCGCCAGATGCCGGAACGCGTGGTAACCCGCCCGCATCGGCACGCCGGGCAGCACGGTCGTGGCGATGGCCAGCAGCCCGTCCGCATCGAAGACGCCCACCTGGCGGGGCAGGGTCGGGCCGACCCGGTGCAGGCGCCGGCGGCCCAGCTTGACCAGGCAGTCCGCCTCACGCTTGATCACGGCCGCCGCCGCCTCCGTGGTGGCAAGCTTCACGGCCAGCCGCGGCTCGGCCGCTCCCCGCGGCGTGACCAGCACGGTCACGCTGGAGTTCGGGTCACGGGACGCGTCCAGCAGGACGGTCCGGCTGCCCGGCGCGGTGAGCAACGAGCGCAGGTCCCGCGCGTGCGGCGGCCGGCCGGCACCGGCCGGCCGCACCGGTTCCTGGGCCCGGGTAGCCGGGGAGGTCATCGCGTCCTCCCGACGACTATCCGTCCGGCGGCGAGCGACCCGGCTGCCCGGGGACGGCGGCGCAGGAACCTGATTGCCGCGTCGATCAGCGCATGCGCCCAGGTGACCCCCGGCGGCGGAGCCACCAGCGAGCCGCAGGCCCAGCGCAGTGCGTCGGTGCTGTCCTCGACCACCACGATGGCCCGGCGCAGCGAGGGGAGCGCGACATACTGACGGTCGACGGCGATGGCGCCGGTGGCGGCGATCCGGCGGGCCCGGGCGCGCCCCCCTGGCCGGTGATCCAGCAAGACGACCGGAGTCCCGGCGGGGAGGGCACGCAGTTCCGCGGCGGTGCGCCGGACCGCCAGCAGCCCGGGCGGGATGTCAACGGCCACGGCTTCCCTGGGCGCGAGCAGCCGCCACCGCTGCCCCGGGAGTGTCCATTGCGCAGTCACGATCCTCCTCAGTGCAGTACCGCGAACGGGCGCATCCGGGCCACCGGCCGGACCAGCCCACCTCGGACCAGCACCGCAAGCACTTCGTCCACCCCTTGGTCATCGAGATGCGCGGCGCTCGCCGGGGCGGCGCCGTCGTAACGGAACCGCAGCGTGGCGCGCTGCTGCGAGTCTGGCTGCGAGATCCCCCGGCGGGCGAAGTCGCTGACCACGGTGCCTGCACCGTGACAGGCCGAGTACAGCGCGTCGGCCGAACCGCCGCCGACACACAGATACGACGACGTCTGGTGGGTGCCCGGGACCAGCACCGCCTGGCCGGTCTCGGCGAAGGTGGTGCCCCGCGGCATGAGGTGCGCGGGATAAGCGCGGCACGAGTTGTGCCGGTGCACGACCGCGGGCTGGCCGCCGACGTCCTCCTGGTAGATCGAGTTGTGCGGGGAGTCCACGACCAGCTGTCCCGGTGGCCCGCCGAAGACATCGGCGGCGATCTGGCGCAGCCCCGCGTAGACGGCGATGCGGAACGCGAAGCCGTAGTTCATCGCCGCGGCGTTGGCGAGCATCAGCCGGCGTCCCTCGTCGCTGTCCAGTGGGACCGGCGGGCATCCGCCCGAGAAGTACAGCCGGTAACGCTGCTTGAGCTGGGCGAGTGAACGGGCCGACATGCCGTGGTAGAGCGGCTTGACCACGGACATGGCGGCCCGGATCTGCTTGGGGTAGTGCTTTCTGCGGCCGAACATCGCCCCGACCGCCCCGGGGAACACCCCGCCTCCGGCGTGATACTGCAGAGTTATTTGTCCCTGCGCGACTCCCAGCTTGGCCGCGGTACCCGGATCGAGGACCTCCTCGACCTCTTGCAGCTCGATGAAGTGGTTGGTCGGGCCGACCATGCCGAATCGCAGGCGGGCTAGGTGCAGGACGAGTCCGGGCAGCTCGCGCTGGAGCCGGTCCGCGCCGTCGTAGCGGTCGAGGTCCAGGCGGCCGAGTTCTTCGACGCGCTCGAGAATCGACTTCTCGAGGCCGAACCGGTCGGCCGCGAACGCCCCGCCATCGCGGGCACAGCCCAGCACGTCCCGGGCCGACAGCTCCGTGCTCATCCCCGGCGGGTACGGGTAGCGCTCGCGGACGCGCCGGTAGAACTCATCGATTCCCGCCCGGGCCGGACGGGGCGAGTTGAGCGCGATCAGCGCCATGCCGCAGTTCACCGAGGCGCTGGTCAGGGTGGGCCGGACCGAGGTGCGGGTGGCCACCACCACGGAGGAGGGGAGCTCCATGTTGGACTTGTGATGAAAGTCCGGCAGCACGACGGGCGGCGCAGCCAGGTCAGCGCCCCCTACCGTGGTACGCAGGTCGGCGAGCGCCCCCTGGGCCGCAGGTATCTGCTCACTGTCGAACACCTGGGGGTCCGGACGGCCTGCGCTGTGGGCATCCCGGGCAATGATCGTGACATCCATGTAGTCCTCCGGGGTCATCAGGCGGGCCGGGCGAGGGCCACGTAGCGGCGGGGGCGGGGCGGGCTGCTGACCCCGCTCCCGTAGGCGGCGTCCAGTACCGCGGCAAGTGCGCCGGGGGTGAACCGGTCCGCGATCAGCCGCCGTCCGGCCGCGGCCATGCGGGCCGCATCGGCAGGCGAGTCGAGCATGTACCTGACGGCCGCGGCGAGCTGCTGCGGCCGTTCCGGGGTGGCCAGCAGGCCGGTTTCTCCCGGTAGCACGACGTCCGGGACGGCGTTCACGGCGGTGGCCACTACCGGAAGGCCGGCCATCATGGCCTCCGCGACCGCGCACGGGAGCCCTTCGTACCTGCTCGCCATGACGAACACATCGAGTCCCGGCAGCAGTTGCGGCACGTCGTCGCGATGCCCGATGCAGATGAAGCGGCCGTGCAGGCCGCGGCGGTCGGCCCGCTGTTCCATCTCGCCCCGCAACGGGCCGTCCCCGATCCAGATCGCGTACACGTCGGGCCGGTCCAGGGCGGCGATGGCGTCCACGAAGGATTGGGGGGCTTTCTGGTAGTTGACCCGGCCCACCGTGCCCACGATCTTGCAGCCGACCGGCACGCCGAGCCGTCGCCGTGCGGCGTCCCGGACCGCGGCGCTGGCCTGGGCATCGGGCCAGTCGATCGCGGGATTGATGACCCGCACCCGCTCGGGTGGCGCGATGCCCCGCCGGACGGCCTCGGCCGCGACGGCGCCGCCTACGGCCAGGAAGACGTCGGTACGCCGCCCGAGGTAACGCTCGATGCCGACGTAGGCGCAGCGGCGGGCCCGGGACTGGAACTCGTGGAACGGGAAGCCGTGGAACGTGTGCACCACGCGCGGCGTCCCGGCGCGTTCCGCAGCCAGCCGGCCGAGGGCGCCGGCCTTCGCGCTGTGCGTGTGCACCACGTCGTAGCCCGTCTGCGCCAGGTGCTCGGTCAGCAGGTCCAGGCACCGGCGATCTCGCCGGGGTGAGATCGGGGACACGAGATCGGGCATGCTCCCCACCCGCAGGCCGGCCTCCGCGGCCCGGGTGAGCAGCTGGTCGCCGCTGCCATCCGCGTCAGCGATGCCCTCGGTGTCGCCAGCGATGATCGTGGCCTGGTAGCGGTCCGGGTCAAGCGCGAGCGCGCCGCGCAGCGCGACCCCGCCCGCGCCGGCCTGCAGGCGGGTGACCACCACGGCCACGGCGAGGCGGCTCATGCGGCACCTGCCATCCGCAGCAGCTCACCGATCGGCGCGGGCGAGCCGTGTGCGACCCGCACTTCGACACCGGGCAGCCGCGCGGCGAGCCTGCTGGCTACCCCGCTGACGTCCGGGTGGGCCGGGCCGATTCCCGTCGCCAGCGCCAGCGTGGCGGCGAACGGCCAGAAGCGGCGCAGTTCCCCGGCCATGTATGTCCCGGCTACCAGGGCGCGCGCCGCGTCTTCCGGCGAGACTGGCCGGACCGTGCTTTCCTCCCCGGGCACCGCGCGGCCGAGGACCACCAGGCGGTCCGGATCCAGGCACGGCACTCTCCCGGTCAGCGGGACCTCTCGGCGGCCATGCGGCGCCGCCGGGCCGTCCGGCCCGCCCTCGACCCGAAGCGGTTCCGCCAGCCCATAGGCGGTGCGTGAGTCACATGCGCAGATGTTGTCCGCGGTGGCGATCTCGCCGTGCGGTAGCCCCGCCGAGAGCATCGTTGACTTCCCGACGCCGCCCGGCCCGGCGATCATTGTCACCCCATCGGCACCGGAGGTCACCGAGACGTGCAGCGGCACCCGGCCGTGCTGTGACGCCCACCACAGCGCGGGGTAGTGCACCAGGGTCTGGGCCGCGAGCAGCCGGAACCGTGACCCGAGCAGCACGTTGGCGCTACGGGTGGCCGGCCGGGGGCGGTACCGCGCCGTCACGTGCAGCGTGCGGCCCCGGGGCTCGACCAGCAGATCGAACCCCGAGGAGCACGCGTCCGCGATGAGGGCGCGCGGGGGAATTGCCCAGGCACCGCGGCCGATCAGTGTCCACCCGTCCCGGGGGAAGGGCCGGTGGTCCGCCTGCACTTCCAGGTGCACGGTCTCACCCGCGGCAGGCGCCTCTTCCAGTTCACCGCCGGTGCTGCCGTCCAGCAGGGTGGCCAGCCTCGGCACAGCGCAGTTGACCCCGATGCGCTCGCCGGCCGTGCTGAGCGCGCGCATCAGAAGCCATCCGGGTACGGGGCGCCCACGCTGACCGGAGTCTCCAGACGGTCGGACGGTGCGTATTCCGGGACCAGCCGGCGGAGCAGGTCCTTGGAACGGGCCGAGTCACCCTCGTCGGCCGCCTCGTACAGGTCGGCCAGCAGCAGGGCGAAATCCGCCGTAGGCTCCGCGCTCCGGGTCGCCCAGATCTTGGAGTGAGCGCTCGGGACGCGTTCCTCGGTGTCAGAGAACACCTTTTCGGACAGCTTCTCGCCGGGCCGCAACCCGGTATACCGGATCTCGATTTCGGGCAGCTTCAGCTGGCTGGCGTAGTTACGGACCAGGCTCACGATCGGCACTGGCTCGCCCATGTCGAGGACGAACGTCTCGGCGTACTCCGCCATGGCCGCCGTCTCCAGCACGAGACCGACCGCCTCTTCGACCGTCATGAAGAAGCGGGTGACATCCGGATGGGTCACCGTCACGGGCTCGTCGCGGGCGATCTGGTCGGCCAGCACGGAAAGAAACGACCCCCGGCTGCCGAGCACGTTGCCGAAGCGGACTGAGGCGAGTGCTACCGGCCCGCCCGCTTCGCGCTGCACGACCAGCTCGGCCAGCCGTTTGGACGCGCCGAGCACAGAGGCCGGATCCGCCGCCTTGTCGGTGGAGATGAGCACGAAGTGGCTGCTGCCATGGCGGACGGCGGCCCCGACCACGTTCTGGGTACCGCGCACGTTCGACTTCACGGCCTCGCACGCGTGCCGCTCAAGCAGCGGCAAGTGCTTGTGCGCCGCCGCATGGAAAACCAGCTCGGGCCGGGTCGCCGCGAAGACCTGATCGATCCTGCGCTGGTCGCGAATGTCCGCGATGATGATCTCATCGCTGTCGAGCAGGCCGCTTCCGGTGATCTCGAGCTGCAGCCGGTGCAGGTTGGATTCATCGTGATCAAGGAGGTACAGCGCGGCCGGCCCGAAGCCCTGGATCTGACGGCACAGCTCGCTCCCGATCGACCCGCCCGCCCCCGTGACCAGGACCCGCCGGCCGGCGATCAGCGCGGCCGCTTTCTCGCTCACCACGTGCAGCTCGCGGCGCCCCAGCAGGCTCTCCACCCGCAGCTGGCGCAGGTCAGAAAGCCGTGCGTCGCGTTCCACGGCCGCGAGGAATGACGGCAGGTACCGGACGAGCAGGCCTGCGTTCCGGGCGGCGTCCACAATCTCCGCGAGCCGCGGCGCGGGGAGCGACGGGATCGCGACGACGCAGGCCTCAGCCCGGTGCGCCCGGGCTACCTCGGGAAGCGCCTGGATCGGCCGGAAGACCGGCAGGCCCACGGCGCGCGTCAGGCCGAGCGCGTCGTCGAGGAAGCCGATGGGCACGAGGCCGTAATTCGGGCTGCGCCGCAGCGCCCGGGCCAGCGTCCGGCCCGCCTCCCCTGCGCCGACAATAAGAGTCCGCATTCCGTTTCCGTCGGTGGCGTGCCGAATTCCTGGCCAGCTCAGCACCGTTCTCTCCCCCCTATTCGAGTCGTGGTCAGGCCGCTACCGTGCAGCCGGTAATGGTCGCTACCACCTCGGTTACGTGCGCAATATCGGAATCGGTAAGGGCGGGGTACATCGGCAAAGAGAGCAGCTGATCGGCCACCCGGTCGGTGACCGGCACCGACCGGCTTTCCTCGGGGCTCAGGATCCGCCGGAAAGCGGACAGCTGGTGAACCGGGATGAAGTGCACCGAGGTGCCGATCCCCTGCTTGGTGAGGGTCTCGATGGCCTCGTCGCGGGACACCCCGCAGTCCGGTGTGACCCGCACCTGGTACAGATGCCAGGCGTGCCGTCCCTGGGGCGGCCGCCGCGGCCGGGCCAGACCGGGAGCCCCGGCGAACGCCGCATCGTAGGCTGCGGCCAGCTGTTGCCGGCGGAGCTGCCAGGCGGGCAGGCAGGCCAGCTGGGCCCGGCCGATCGCGGCCTGAACGTCGGTGATGTTCGCCTTGAGGCCGAGTTCGGCCACGTCATAACGCCAGCTGGCGCCGGGGAGATACCGCCGCCAGGCGTCGCGGCTCATGCCGTGCAGGCGCGTCGTGCGAGCCTGGTCGGCGAGCTCGTCGTCATCGGTGGCGATGGCCCCGCCCTCCCCGATGGGCAGGTTCTTGGTCGCATAGAAGCTGAAGCAGGCGGCGTGGGACGTACCGCCCACGGGAGTCCCGCGCAGCTCGGCCCCGATCCCGTGCGCTGCGTCTTCCACGACCCGGCTGGCCCGCAGCCCGGCCGCGGCCGCCAGTTCCGCCACGTCCGCCGGATGACCGGCCATGTGCTGGACGACCATGGCGCCCGGGCGGCCAATCCGGCGGGCAGCAGCCGCCACCGTCTCCGGCGTGGGCAGCAGCGTGTCCGCATCCACATCCACCAGGGCCGGGCGCAGGCCAGCCTGCATAATGGCGGTGACCGCGCCGCAGAACGTGAGGCTCGGGGTGAGCACGACCGCCCCGGGCTCGAGATGCAGTGCTCGCAAGGCGATCTCGATGGCCGCAGTTCCCGAGGCGACCGCGACAACCTGGCGAGCACCCAGGTAACTGGCCAGCTCGCGCTCGAACGCCGCGGTCTCCGGGCCCATGGTGATCCAGCCCGAGCGCAGCACGCGCAACGCCGCCTGCTGTGCTTCCGGCACGATTTCCACCCGTGCGAACGGCACCGTGCCCGCGGTCACTGGGCGCGACCTCCGGAACCGTATTCCGCGCCCATTTCGCGTGGCCCGCTGCCGGCCGACCCGGTCACGCTGGGGGCCTGCTGAGCCCACCGACGGTGCCAGCGGCGCACCCGGGGAACGCCGACGACCCCGACGATAGGCCAGCCGGACGACACGGACAGGTCCTGCAGTGCCGTGATCCGCGACACCCGGGCCACGGGGCCGGACAGGATGACGATGCCCACCCGCGCCGTGTCGGCCCACCACTTCATCTGCCCAAGGGGATAGACGTGGAGGCCCGTGTTCTCGGTTGGCGTGCCCCTGGGCTTGACCAGGACGCTGGGGCTGGCCATGGCCAGTGTTGGCTGGGCATCCGAGTCCCAGCGCTGGTTGCCGTTGGCGCTCGCGGCCAGGCCGGCCTGGCCTGACACGCCGTCCGCCGAAGGGGCCTGCAGGGACTGCATCAGGCCGGCAGCCAGGGCGGCCAGGTCACGTTTCCCGTCGATATCGACCAGCGCGATGGTACCCAGGTCCGCGTGGGCGGCGACCAGCCGGAACCGCAGCGCCATCTCGCCGAGGGCGGGTGTGCGCGCCCCGTCCAGATCGTGGCGGTTCAGGTGGCCCAGCGTCGGCACCCCGAGCCTCCGGCTGACCCGCGGGGCACCAGGCACCGTGGGCCGGAGCGTCTCGGCGATCGATGCGATCAGGATTCCGGCGGCCAGTCCCAGCAGCCCGGCCAGTCCGAGCTTTTGCACGGAGGCCTTGGATTGCGGTTTGACCGGCGTGGCCGGCTGGTCGATGACCGTCGCCAGGCCCAGGCTGCCCGCCTGGATCAGGAGCCGGCTCCGGTCCCCGGTGAAGTTCGCGATCACCTGGTCCAGGCCGGCCAGCTGGGCTTGTAGCTGCTGGTCCTGCGGATGCGATGCGGCCCGCTGCCCCATGATGGCCCGCTTCTGGGACAGCCGGACGATTTCCTCGTCGTTGGCCGTCAGCGCGGCCCTGAGCCCGCTCTGTCCCACATTGTTGATCGATCGCACAACCTCGGTGGCCAGAATCCGGTCAACGTTCTGGGCAACCTGGGGGTTGTGGTCGGTGATGGTGAGGTCGATGACCTGTGAGCTGCCGAGCCCGCTGACGGCGATGTCATTGCTGATGAAGTCAGTCAGATTCCGGTTCGCTCCAGCAGCGCCCAGCGCTCGCGCAGCCGCGGTCCGGCCGGTGGCGAGAGCCTCGACCTGGCTGACCACAGCGTCCGCCTCCGCACTGCTTTGCGGAACCACACTGCCGGTGATGATGCGCGCGCTCGCGGCGTACCGGGCGGGCTGCTTCGCGGTGACGAGGGAGATCGCGACGATGGGCACCGCCACGCAGATGACCAGCAGTGCCCAGTACTGCCGCAGTAGGCGTGCTGCGACTTCGTCGATCTCCACCGAGCCTCCCCGTCACCCCGGCAGAGCCACCGCCGGTCGCATGGACAAGGCTAGGAACGGGACCACCTGACACGGATCGCCCACGGTCATGAGATTCGGCTACGTAAAACGCCCGATACCCGTTCGAGGTGCTGCGGCGCACGTCGGGCCGGCTGGCTGTTCCAGTTCCTGATGGCCGCAACCGGGCATGCGTCAGCCCGGGCCCGGAACACCTGGTCGCTCGGCGGCCTGAAGGCCGGTGCCCGGGGCCGGGGCGCCGGCCGAGGGCACCGTGACCGTGACGGACAGGCCGCCGTCATTCCGGGGGCGGGCAGTGGCGGTGCCGCCGTGGATCGCGGCGATGGACGCGACGATGGCCAGGCCGAGCCCGAAGCCGTCCTGGGACGTGCGGTCGCTGAGCCGCTCGAACGGCTGGAAGATGCGGCCGGCATCCGCCGGGCTGATGACCGGCCCCGTATTAGCCACGGTCAGCTGGCTGCTGCCCGCCATGGTGCGGGTGCTGATCCAGATGTCACCGGAGGGGAGGTTATACCGGACCGCGTTGTTGACCAGGTTGGCGATGAGGCGTGCGGCCAGCACCGGATCGCCCGATATGACGGCGGGCTCCAGCGTTGCGTGCACCCGCCGGTCGCCCAGGCCGGTGGTGTCGAGAACGTCTTCGGCGACCGTGGCCAGGTCGGTCTCCTCGCGGACGGTGAGCCCGCGCTCGTTGCGCGCGAGGATGAGCAGCGCGCCGATGAGGTGCTCGGCGTGATCTACCGCGGCGCGGATGTCCTCCCCCATCGCGCGCAGGTCGCCGGGTGTGCTGTCCGGGTGGCCCAGCACGACGTTGACCGTGGCGCGCATGACGGCGAGCGGGGTGCGCAGTTCATGCGAGGCGTTGGCGATGAACCGCTGCTGGCCCTCGAACGCGGCCTGGAGCCGACCGAGCATCTCGTCGAACGTCTCGGCCAGTTCGCGGAGCTCGTCGCGGGGACCGGTCGGCGCGACCCGCGCCGACAGGTTGTGTTCAGACGCGGCGCGGGCGGCCGTCGTGATCCGGTGCACCGGGCGCAGCGCCCGCCCGGAGAAGATCCAGCCGAGGATCGCAGCGAGGGCGATGACCACAGCCAGCGTGATCAGCGAGTATTGCAGCAGATGCGACAGGGTAAGGGCACGCTGGCCCTGCGCGCCCTGCCGCTGGAAGTACGAGGCGCACTTGGCCAGGACGCGCGGGTCGGGATGGGCGCTCAGTTCCGCCGACCGGCACCGCGCCGCGAACCTGGCCAGATCGCCGGCGGAAGGCTGCCGGCCAGTCCCCTGCCCCTGGGCCGGCAGCTGCGCCACCTGCGCGTAGCTGACCGCCACGACGATCACCCCGCACACGGCGAACAGGCCGGTGTACAGCAGGGTCAGCCGGGCCCGGACGGTTAGCCGCGGGCGGCTCACATCCGGTACCCCTTGCCCACCACTGTTTCGATCAGCGGCGGGTCGCCGAGCTTGCGCCGCAGCCGGGCCATCGTCACCGAGACGATGTTGCTGAACGGGTCGGCGCTGGCGTCCCACACGTGCTCGAGCAGTTCCTCCGCGCTGACCACGGCGCCGCCGGCGGCCAGCAGCATCTCCAGGATGCCGAACTCCTTGCGGGTCAGGGACAGCGAGCGGCACCCGCGGCTGGCGCGGTGCCGGGCGCGGTCCACGGCCAGGTCCCCGCGGCGCAAGACCGGCGGCGCGGACGGCGCGCGGCGGGACAGCGCCCGCACCCGGGCGACGAGCTCGGCGAACGCGAACGGCTTGGGCAGGTAGTCATCCGCGCCCAGTTCCAGCCCGTCGACCCGGTCATCGACGCCGGCGGCGGCGGTGAGCATGAGGATCCGCGGACCGGAGCCGGCCACCGCCCGGCACACCCGGTCACCGTGCACGGCCGGCAGATCGCGGTCGAGCACGATCACGTCATAGGCCGTCTGCGCGGCGGCGTCCAGCGCCGCCGCGCCGTCGTGCACGGCGTCCACGGCCATCCCAGCCTGACGCAGCCCCTGAGCGATCCGGGCGGCAAGCGTCGCATGGTCCTCGGCCACCAGCACCCGCATCCCGCCATCATGCGCCGGCCGGCATGACATCCGTGCAACATCACCGGTAGCGCTGATGTCACCCGCCTAGGCGTAGGACTGCTGGCATGAAGCCAGTACGGAAGCCCGCGGCGCGAACCGCGGCCGCCGTCATCGCCCCGGCCGCCCTGGCCCTGCTGGTGGCGGCCTGCGGCGGCAGCCCGTCATCCGCCGGCTCCGGCGGCTCATCGAATGCGGGAGGGTCACCGAATGCAGGAGGGTCAGCGAACTCCCCGCTGGTCGCCTTCGCCGGGTGCATGCGCTCCCACGGGGTGCCGAACTTCCCCGATCCCGAACCGGGCGCCAGCAACGCAAAATTCCCTGGCGCGCAACAACTCAGGGTTAGTAGCTCCCGGCTCCAAGCGGCCACGAGCGTCTGCCAGCACCTGCTCCCACCCGGCACCGACGACCAGTTTCCCCTGGCCGAGGTGCCGATCCTGCTGCGCGGCATGCTCCCCTTCGCCCGCTGCATGCGCTCCCACGGCGTGCCGAACTTCCCCGACCCCGCCACCGATTCCCAGGGGCGCCCTATTTTCCCGCTCTCCGCACACGGCATCAGCCTGAATTACTCGCATTCAGGGCCGTTCACGACCCGGCTCAACGAATGCCAGCGCCTGTACCCGCCGCCCCACCAGCTCGGAGGGATTCCGTTTGGCTAATCGTGAGCGGCGCTCGAGGCGCTGCTCACCCTCTCCCGGAGCACGTGCGGAGAGATGGAGACGACAGTGAGTGAGACTGTTTCGCGCGGCCGGAAGGCCGGGCAGCAGGCGGAGGTCCTGGCCGCCGCGAAGGCGAGTGGATCGCGGGGCCGTGGCCGCTGGGCGGCCCTGGGCATCGTGACCGTAGTGGTGGCGGCCGGGGCGTGCGGCGGGCCGGGGTGTTTTCCCCGGCCGCCTCGCCCGGGCCTGGGCCGGGGACGTCGCCGCCGGCGACGGCAGCAGTGGCCCGGCACGATATCGCGGCCACCACGCCGCTGACCGCGACGCTGGGGTATGCCGGGTCCTACCCGGTGACGGGGCGCGGCGGCGGGACGCTGACCTGGCTGCCGTCGGCTGGGCAGGTGATCCGGCAGGGGCATGCACTGTACAAGACCGGAAACGGCTCCCCGGTGGTGCTGCTGTACGGCAGCGTGCCGGACTGGCGGCCCCTGGGCGAGGGGGTGACCGGAAAGGACGTCTCCCAGCTGAACCATGACCTGGTGACTCTGGGGGACGCGGACAGCGCGGATATCTCCGCGCTGGGGTGGGGTTACTTCTCCTGGGAGACAGCGGCCGGGGTGGCGAAGCTGCAGTCGGCGCTGGGGGTCTCCGCCCCGTCGGGGGCGGTGCCGCTGGGATCGGCGGTGTTCGAGCCGCAGGCACTGCGGGTCAGTCGGGTGACGGGGAGCCTGGGCGGTTCGGCGAACGGCCCGGTGCTGGCGGCGACGTCGGACCGGCACGTGGTGGCGGTCCCGCTGGATGTCTCCCAGCAGTCGCAGGCGAAGGCGGGCGACAAGGTGACTGTGACGCTGCCCGACGGGACGACGACACCGGGCGCGGTGTCGTCGGTGGGCACGGTGGCGACCGGGTCCGGGCCCGGCGGGGACACGACCACGACGATCCCGGTGCAGGTGACGCTGACCGATCCGCGGGCGGCGGGAACCCTGGATCAGGCTCCGGTGACGGTAAACATCACCACCGCCGCCGCGCATGGCGCGCTGGTGGTGCCGGTGACGGCGCTGGTGGCCCAGTCGGCGGGGAGATACACCGTGGAGGTCGTCGGCCCCGAGAACACGCGGCGCTGGGTGCCGGTGACGCCCGGGATCTTCGATGACGCCTCCGGGCTGGTGCAGGTGACCGGGGCGCTGAGTCCCGGGCAGCGTGTCGTGGTGCCGGCGTCGTGACCGCTGCGGGGGCGGCGGCCCTGGTCCACGGGGACGGGCCGGGTGGGGCGCCGGTGCTGGAGCTGGAGCAGGTGTCGAAGGTGTATCCGGGGTCGCCGCCGATGCGGGCGCTGGATCAGGCGAGCCTGGCGGTGGCCGCCGGGGAACTGGTGGCGGTGGCCGGCCCGTCCGGGTCGGGCAAGTCCACGCTGCTGCACCTGATCGGCACCTTGGACACGCCAACTGCCGGGACGGTGCGCATCACCGGCCTAGACGTGGCCCGGATGCGGGACCGGGAGCTGGCGGCGCTGCGGGCGTCCCGGATCGGGTTCGTGTTCCAGCAGTTCTTCCTCGCCGAGCACCAGAGCGTGCTGGGCAACGTGGCCGACGGGTTGCTGTATGCGGGGGTGCGCCGCGCCGAGCGGCGGCGGCTGGCTGGTTACGCCCTGGCCGTCGTCGGGCTGGAGCACCGGGCCGGGGCCCGGCCGACCCAGCTGTCCGGGGGCGAGCGGCAGCGGGTCGCGATCGCCCGGGCGATCGCTGGCCGTCCGCCGGTGCTGCTGGCCGACGAGCCGACCGGGAACCTGGACTCCGCCACCGGCGCCTCAATCCTGGCCCTGCTGGAAGAACTCAACCAGCAAGGGACGACGATCATCATCATCACCCACGACCAGGCGGTCGCCGCCCGGACGCGGCGGCGTATCGAGATGCTCGACGGGCACATCATCGCCGACACCGCCCCCGGCCACGCGGCCACCGCCGACCGGGCTGGCGGCCGGCGGGCCGCCCGGTCCCGGCCCGCGCCGGACGGACCGTCATGACCACCACCTCGCCGCGGCCTGCCGCCCCGGCCGCGGTCCGGCTGCGGCCGGGGGACCTGGCCGGGCTGGCCAGCATGGGGTTGCGGACCCGCAAGCTGCGCGCCGCGCTGTCGGCGCTGGGCATCGCGATCGGCGTCGCGGCGATCGTCGCCGTCCTGGGACTGGCCGCCTCCTCGCGGGCCGCGCTGCTGAGCGAGATCGCCCGGCTGGGCACCAACCTGCTGACCGTCACCAGCGGGCAGACCTTCTCCGGCGCCACCGTCAACCTGCCGACAGCGGCGCCAGGCATGATCGCCCGGCTGCCCGGGGTCACCGCGGTGCAGGACACCGGCGCCGTCACCGGCGTCAACGCCTACAAGTCCCCGCTCATCCCCCCGATCAACACCAACGCCATCAGCGTGGACGCCACCACGCTCGGCCTGCCCGCCATCGCCGGCACCAGTCTCGCGCAGGGCCGGTTCCTGAACGCCGCCACCAGCAGCGAACCGGTCGCGGTGCTCGGCGCCACCACAGCGCGCCTGATGGGCATCGACCGGGTCCGGACCGGGATGCGGATCTGGATCAACGGCCAGGCTGGCAGCCAGGCCGGCGGCCAGTGGTTCTACGTCAGCGGCATCCTCAGCCCGGCCACCTACGCCTCGCAGCTCGACTCGGCGGTCCTGGTTGGCTTCCCAGCCGCGGAAAGGTTCCTGGGCTTCGACGGGCACCCGTCGCAGATCTACGTCCGCAGCACCCCGAATGACCAGGCCGTCACCACCACCGTCGATAACCTGCTCGGCGCGCAGGCCAACCCGGAAAATCCCAGCCAGGTCAACGTCTCCCAGCCCTCGGACGCGCTCACCGCCCAGGCCGAGACCAAGGGCGCGCTCGACACCCTGTTCCTCGGCCTCGGCGCGGTCGCGCTGCTGGTCGGCGCGATCGGGGTGGCCAACATCATGGTCATCTCGGTGCTGGAACGCCGCCAGGAAATCGGGCTGCGCCGCGCGCTGGGCGCCACCCGCGGCCAGATCCGCATCCAGTTCCTGGCCGAGGCCATCCTGCTGTCCCTGGCCGGCGGCGCCCTCGGAGTCATCATCGGCGCGATCGTCACCGCCGGCTATGCCCACGGCCACGGTGAGGCCGTCGTCATCCCGCCCGAAGCCTGGACCGGCGGCCTGGCTGCGGCGGTCGTCATCGGCGCCCTGGCCGGGCTGCTGCCCGCCATCCGCGCCGCCCGCCTGTCACCCACGCAGGCACTCTTGACGCTCTAACAGGATCAGGCCACCGGCCAGACAGGCAACGCGTCCCGCGGCGGGGATTCCGGGGCGGAACGCCCGGCCCTCTTCGCCCGGCGGGATGGCTGCCCCGCCACCGGCTGGCTGAGCGTTTACTCCCGGACGGTCTGGCCAGGCGCCCAGAACGCGGCCCGGGACGACGGGAATGATCTGGCATCAATCGGACAACCAGGAACACGAGAACGGGCCGCCGGACTCGCGGGCCTGGCGGCCCGTTCACGCAAGACACGTTCGAGCCACCGCGGATCAGCGCCCTGCATCAGCCCTTGAGCGACTGCCGGGCCATCACCACGCGCTGGATCTGGTTGGTGCCCTCGAGATCTGGGTGGTGGTCGTCGACCGGGTGGCAATTTCCGCAGGTGGAGGCCCGTTAGCTAACGGGCATCAGCACGGTCCCGGCACGCGGTCAGCCGCTCACGCCTGTCCGGCTGGAGACCGCTGGACCAGGCGCTCAGCCGCGGGGCATAGGGCATCAGCGTCCTAATCTCTCACAGGCGCTGACGCGCATCGGCCAGGGCGACGATGGAGTGCGTCACGCAGGCCGGCGACGGCCTCGGCCGCCGCCAGCGTGTCGCGGCCGAGGGGCTGTAGATGGATGCGGGTACAGAGCAGTCCTGTCGACAGCCGCTCGACAACGCCCCACTCCCATATGGCGACGAGATCGAGCCCCGTGCGGGCGGCCAGCCAGCGGGCCCGGTCGACGGGGTCGCCGCCAAGCAGCTCGACGGGATCGCCCCGCATAAGGACACCCAGGTCGTACTCGGCCTCGGCCAGGAGGCCGTCAGGATCGACCAGCCTGAAGCCGCCGTCGTTCTGGAGGGCGTTCAATTGGTCCACGTCGCCGTGGACCAGCACAGCCCTCTCGTCGCGATGCGCCTGAGCCCGCCGGACAGCGCAGGCCAGGGCATGGTTGACAGTCTTCTCGGAGCACGGACGGTCGAGCTCCTCCCACGACGTCACAATGAAGTCGGCGAGCCATCGGGCCTTGTCCGCACCCGTGGGCAGCCCGCAGTCTGGCGCCGGCCGCCATATGCGCTCTCCGTCTCCGCCGACGAGACGGAGGACGGTCGCCTCGTTGGAGGCGTTGTTCCCGGTCCCTGGGACGAGCACCTTCAGGACGGCAGGGGTACCATCCGCCCGGGTCGCGTCCGCCACGAAAGCCTCCGTGCCGCCCTCATAGGGGTGCCCGACTGTGATCGACCAGCCGGCCTCCAGGCTCGAGACGAGCGCCGGCAATCGCCCGGGCCAGTCCTCGGCGCCGGCCGCGCGGGCTTTGTTCCGCACAACCGCCGGCACGTCGATCATTGCCTCAGTCTCACATCTTCAACCCGGAGCCACCCCGATTACCCCTGCCGCCGTCGACGGGCAGGCCAGATCGCTTCGCAGGGCACCGGACCGGTGCATCAGCGACAGGCCCTCCCTCAGACCCCACTGCCCCGCGATCTAGGGCACCCCGAACGAGCGAGCAGAACATCGCCAACGACGGCTAGCAGCGCGATCCGATCGGCGGGTCTACGCCTCGTTCCGGGCTGGTCGCCGCGCCGGGGTCGTTGAAGAAGGCTGCGATGTCGCGGCTGAGCAGGTCGGGTTCCTCGGCGGCTGGGAAGTGCCCGCCGCGCGGCATGGGCGTCCACCGGCGGACGTTATAAAGGCGTTCGGCCCACTCGCGGGGCGGCGTGCCGTCGTCGATGAACTGGTGCGCAAAGACTGCTACCGCGGTGGGCACCGTGACCGTGTCGGCGGGGCCCAGCTCGGCGGCCAGCCACCGGTTGTCCACGTAGTCCCGCATGGAGGACGTGATCGTCTGAGTCGCCCAGTACAGGGTCACCACGGTGAGCAGGAAGTCGCGGGAGAAGGCGGCATCGAGGTCCCCGCCGGAATCGGCCCACCCTCGCCACTTCTCCAGCACCCAGGCCGCCAGGCCAGCTGGTGAGTCGTTGAGGCCGTAGCTGACCGTCTGAGGCCGTGTCAACTGGATCGCGCCGTAGCCGCGGTCGTCTTCGCGCCATCGCTGGTACTGGGCCAGGTACGCGCGCTCGGCCGCGGACAGCGGCCGCGACCCCGGGCCGGTGTAGGGCGCGAGATCCAGGTTGGACAGGTGAATGCCGAGCATGGGCGCCGGGTTATCCAGCGCCATGAACGTCGTCACGGCGGACCCGAAGTCGCCGCCGTAGGCGCCGAACCGCTCATATCCCAGGCCGCGCATCAGGCGGTGCCACAGCCCCGCCGTATACCGGCATGTCACCCCCGTCCGGGCCGGCCTGTCGGAGAATCCGTAACCCGGCAGCGAGGGGATCACCACGTCAAAACCGGGCCCGTCGATGCCATGCGCGGCCGGGTCCGTCAGCCGCGGCACGAGCGGCAGGAACTCGGCGAAGCAACTTGGCCAGCCATTTGTCAGGATCAGCGGGATCCCGCGGCCGCTGCGGGCCCGCTCGTGCACAAAATGCACCCGGACACCATCGATCCCGGCTCGGAAGTGACCAAACCCGTTCAGCCACCGTTCCTGCGCGCGCCAGTCGAAGCCATCCGCCCAGTACCCCAGCAGGCCCTGCAGGTAACCGAGGTCTGTGCCCTGCCCCCACGCAGCGCCCGGCGCCGCCCCCGGCCACCGCGTGTTCAAGATCCGCGCCCGCAGGTCGGCGAGCACCTCGTCGCTCACCCTGACATCGAACTGCTCTGCCCGGACGGTAGCCATCCCGCTAGCCTCGCATGGCGCCGGCGCTGCAACGCGACCGTGGCCGGCCGCCGACCCGGCGGTGCCGCCACACGCCGGGCGCGCGCCACCGTGTCAGCGGCCGGCTATCTGGTGCGCGATCTGGAAGACATTGCCGTAAGGATCGCGCGCCATGGCACGCCGGTCGCCGTACGGCGTGTCCAGCGGAGCTTCCAGCGTTTCAGCGCCCGCCTCCAGCGCCCGCCGGTAGGTCTCATCGGCGTCGGCAACGTAGACATAGAGGAAAGCCGGGGAAGAGGTCCCGCTCGCCGGCCAGCGTCAAGGCAACACCGGCCGCCGCCCAGCGCGGGGACGCCCGGGTCAGCACCGACCCAGGACGCCGCGCGGAAACGACCGGAAGCAATCAGCACCAACCGGACGAAACAGGCAAGGCGGGAGCCAACGAGTTCTCTAGCCCAGCACCCACCGCAGACGGAAGGGCCAGAGAATTTGCAGCTCAGCGGCCAGACATCAGCCCTTCAGCAGCTGCCGCGCCATCACCACGCGCTGGATCTGGTTGGTGCCCTCGTAGATCTGGGTGATCTTGGCGTCGCGCATCATCCGCTCGACCGGGTAGTCGCGGACGTAGCCGTAGCCGCCGAGCAGCTGGACCGCGTCGGTGGTGACCTGCATGGCGGTATCCGAGGCGAAGCACTTGCAGGCCGAGGAGAAGAACGTCAGGTCGTCGCTGCGGTCGCCGTGCATGGCCCGCTCGGACTTGGCCGCCGCCGCATAGGTCAGCTGCCGGGCCGCCTCCACCTTCATCGCCATGTCGGCCAGCATGAACTGGACGCCCTGGAAGCCCGCGATGGCCTGGCCGAACTGCTGGCGCTCCTTCACGTACCCGGTGGCGTAGTCCAGCGCGCCCTGGGCGATGCCGATGGCCTGGGCCGCGATCGTGATCCGGGTGTGGTCCAGGGTGGCCAGCGCGGTACGGAACCCGCTGCCCTCCGCCCCGATCATCCGGTCCGCCGGAATCGAGCAGTTGTCGAAGTACAGCTCCCGGGTCGGGGACCCCTTGATGCCCAGCTTGTGCTCGGGGGCACCGAAGGAGAAGCCCGGATCGTCCTTCTCGATCACGAACGCGGAGATCCCGCCCGCCCCGGCCGACGGGCCGGTCACGGCCATCACCGTGTAGTACTGCGACACTCCCGCGTTGGTGATCCAGCGCTTGGTGCCGTTGAGGACAAAGCGGTCACCGTCGCGGACGGCGCGCGTAGACATCGCGGCCGCATCAGAGCCCGCCTCCGGTTCGGACAGCGCATAGGAGAACATCGCCTCGCCCCGGGCGACCGGCGGCAGGTACCGCTGCTTGAGCTCCTCCGACCCGGCCAGCAGCAGTGGGACGGTGCCCAGCTTGTTCACCGCCGGGATCAGCGACGACGCCGCGCAGGCCCGCGCGACCTCCTCGATCACGATCGCGGTGGCGATCGCGTCGGCGCCCGCACCGCCGTACGCCTCGGGGATGTGCACCGCGGCGAAATCGTTCTTGGCCAGCGCCTCGAACACGTCCCAGGGGAACTCCCCGGACTCATCCACCTCGGCGGCCCGGGGCGCGATCTTGTCGTCGGCCAGGTCACGGATGGCCTCGCGGAGCGCCTCATGCTCGTCGGTGAGCGCGAAAGCAGGAAAGTCAGAGCTCATTACCCGATAGTAGGCGCTGAGCCGGGCGAGGTCAGGGGCCGAGGGCCCGGTCAGCGGTCCTGGCCGGCTGGGTCAGCCGTCCTGGTCCGCGCGGGTGGCGCGCAGCGCCGCCCCCTTGGCCTCCGCCTCGCCGCGCAGCCGGTCCTGGAATGCCGTCATCGCCGCGCGGAGCGTGTCGTCAGCGGCGCCGAGGATGCGCACGGCCAGCAGGCCCGCGTTGCGGGCCCCGCCCACCGCGACTGTGGCCACCGGGATGCCCGCAGGCATCTGGACGATGGACAGCAGCGAGTCCAGGCCGTCCAGGTACTTCAGCGGCACCGGCACGCCTATCACCGGCAGCGGGGTCACCGCGGCCAGCATGCCGGGCAGGTGCGCCGCGCCGCCCGCCCCGGCGATGATCACCCGGAGGCCACGGGCCCCGGCCTCGCTGCCGTACCGGATCATGTCGTGGGGCATCCGGTGCGCGGACACGACGTCGGCCTCGTACGGCACCCCGAACTCGTCCAGGACCGCGCCCGCGGCCTGCATCACCGGCCAGTCCGAGTCGCTGCCCATGACCACGCCGACCAGCGGCCCGCTCACTCGGCCAGCTCCTTGCCGGTGCCCAGGTAGCTGGCCGCCCGGGTGGCCCGGTCGCGGAGCGCTGCCACGTCGGTGCCCGCCACCGTGACGTGCCCGATCTTGCGGCCGGGCCGGGCCGCCTTGCCGTACATGTGCACCTTCACCCCCGGGTCGGCCGCCATCACGTGGATGTAGCGGTCGTACACGTCCGGGCCCACGCCGGCCAGGTCCGCGGCCCCGAACACGTTGGCCATGACCACCTGCGGCGCGGTCGGCTGCGGCGCGCCGAGCGGCAAGTCCAGCACCGCCCGCAGATGCTGCTCGAACTGGGAGGTCGTAGCCCCCTCGATCGTCCAGTGACCGCTGTTGTGCGGGCGCATGGCCAGCTCGTTCACCAGCAGGCCGCGCGGTGTCTCGAACAGTTCCACGGCCAGCAGGCCGGTCACCCCGAGCGCGTCCGCGAGCTCCAGGGCCAGCCGCTGTGCGTCCTCGGCCGCGACCGCGGTCAGCCCGGGCGCGGGAGCGAGCACCTCCCGGCAGACCCCCTCGCGCTGCACGGTCTGCACCACCGGGTAGGCCGCGCCCTGCCGGTGCGGGGACCGGGCCACCAGCGCGGCCAGCTCGCGGGCGAACGGGACATGCTCCTCGGCGAGCAGGGCCACCCCGTACCCCAGCACCTCGGCCGCCTGATCCGGCCCGTCGCACACCCAGACGCCGCGGCCGTCGTAGCCGCCGCGGACCGCCTTCAGCACGACGGGCCAGCCCACTTCGCCGGCGAACACGGTCACGTCCTCCGGGCTGGCCACCGTCGTGTACCGGGGGCACGGCGCACCCAGCCGGGTCAGCTCGTCCCGCATGGCCAGCTTGTCCTGGGCGTACCGGAGCGCGGCGCCGCCTGGCGCCACGGTCACCCCCGCCCCGGCCAGCGCGGCCAGGTGCTCGCCCGGCACGTGCTCGTGGTCGAAGGTGACCACGTCGCACCCGGCGGCGAAGTCCAGCAGGTCATCGAGGCGGTGATAGTCCCCCACCGTGGTGTCCGGGCAGACCAGGGCGGCGCTGTCGTCCGGCCGGTCGGCCAGCACCCGGAACCCGATACCCAGCGGGATCGAGGCCTGGCAGGTCATCCGGGCCAGCTGCCCGGCGCCGACCATGCCCACGACCGGAGCCGGGGGGCTGGCCTGCCGTTGATCGCTCACCCGCCGTAGCCTACGAGGGAGGACACAGGCCCCGCACCCCTGGTCCGCCTCTGCTGATCTCCGCACCGGCCCGGCTGGCTCCGCCCGGTCACGGAGGTCACGGTCGTTACGACAAAGTCACCGGCAATTTAACGCAAACGAAACAACTCCCGGCCATAGTGCGATTTATCATCGGCGCGCTTGCCGGACCGGCAGCCGGAAACCCCGGGCGCGCGACCCCCGAAGGAGCACGTAGATGGCGGCACCTGAGAACCAGACGAGTCCGGTCCTGGAGGAGGAACCGCCCCCGGGTGTGGTGATCCGGGAAGGCACCTACGGCACCAGGGTGGCCACGGTCGAGCCCGGCGGGGCCGAGTTCATCCCGCTGAACGAGCGGCACGGCAGGCCGCTGCAGCTGTTCTGGACCTGGACCTCGCCGAACTTCGAGTTCGCGACGGTGTTCGTCGGCGTCATCGGGGTGGCGATCTTCGGCCTGAACTTCTGGCAGGCGCTGCTGGCCATAGTGATCGGCACCGGGATCGGCTCGGTCACCCACGGCGCGCTGTCCGCGCGCGGGCCGCAGTACGGCGTGCCGCAGATGGTGCTGTCCCGGCTCGGCTTCGGTTACTGGGGCAACGTGCTCCCGGCCGGGCTGAACTCGCTCACCGCCGGAATCGGCTGGTTCGCGGTCAACAGCGTGAGCGGCACGTTCGCGCTGAACACGCTGACCCACCTGCCCAAGCCGCTCTGCCTGGTGATCATCGTGCTGATCCAGCTGGTGATCGCGTTCTTCGGGCACAACCTGGTGCACGCGTTCGAGCGGTACGCGTTCCCGATCCTGGCCGTCATCTTCGTGGTCGCCGTGTGCTGGATCTTCGCCAAGTCCAGCCCGGGCGCGCCGTCGCACGGCGGCGGGATCGGCGGCTTCCTGATCACGCTGGGCGCGGCGTTCGGCTACGCGGTGGGCTGGAACCCGTACGCCGCCGACTACACCCGCTACTTCGCCCCGGACACCAGCAAGAAGGCCGTCGCCCTGTGGTCCGGCCTCGGGGTGTTCGTGTCCTGCGTGCTGCTCGAGGCGGCCGGGGCCGCCTCCGCGACCGTCAGCGGGATCGCCGCCGTCGGACAACCCCACCGGCTCGTTCACCGGCCATCTGCCCACCGCCCTGGCCGACCTGACCCTGCTGGCCATCGCGCTCGGCGCGATCGCCGCGAACGTGCTGAACATCTACTCCGGCGCGCTGTCGTTCACCGCGATGGGCATCAAGCTGCCGCTGGCCCTGCGCCGGGCCATCGTCGCGCTCGTGTTCGGCGTGATCGGCTTCATCGTCGCGCTCACCGGGCTGCACGACGCGGGCACCAAGTACGAGAACTTCCTGCTCGTCATCGCGTACTGGATCGCCCCGTGGCTGGCCGTGATGTTCTGCGACCAGTTCCTGCGCCGCCGCCAGAACCCGCGGGAACTGGAGCGCCTGCTGTTCGACACCAAGTACGCGAACTGGGCCGGGCCGGTGGCCATGCTGGTCGGCGTCGTGGTGTCGATCATCCTGTTCTCGAACCAGACCGAGTACGTCGGCGTCGTGCCCAAGCACGTCCCGTCGGTCGGGGACCTGACCTTCGAGGTCGGCTTCGTCATTACCGCGGTCATCTACCTGGCCTGGCACGCCCTCACCGACCGCCGCCAGGCCGCCCTGACCTCAGCCACCTAACGCTGACGGGTGGCCCGGCAGGCGCTGGTGGGATGACGCGAGTGGGGTGGGCCGGCAGGACCGCAGGCGTAACGCGGCCCACCCCACCCCCCAGCTCATCAAGCCGGGCCAGTCACTACCGGCGTCTCATCCACCCCGCGCAGCCCGCGGGGCAGGAACACGGCGAACACCGCGGGCCGGGGCCGGACCAGGACCACGTTGGCCCCGTCCGCGGTGGCCACGTCCCGGGCCAGGGCCAGGCCCAGCCCGGTGCCGCCAGGACGGCCGCTGACGTTCCGCTCGAAGATGCGCGGGACCAGCTCGTGCGGGACACCCTTGCCTTCGTCCCGGACCTCGACCACGACCGATTTGGGCGTCCGCGAGGTGCGGATGGTGACCGTGCCCGCCCCATGGACCAGCGCGTTGTCGAGCAGGGTGGCGATCACCTGGCCCAGGGCCCCCGGCGAGATGTAGGCGGACAGGCCCTTCTCCCCCGCCACCTCCAGCTTCCGGTTGGCCCGCCGGAAGGCCGGGTCCCACTCGATGACCTGCTGGGCGATCACGTCGTCGATGGCCAGCAGCGACGGCACGCCGCGAGCCGCCCGCCGGGTCCGGCCCAGCAGCTGGCCGACCACCTCGGTGAGCCGCTCGGTCTGGGCCAGGGCCGCGGCACCCTCCTCCCGGACGACCTGCGGGTCCCCGGCCGCCGCGATCATCTCCTCCAGCCGCATCGACAGCGCGGTCAGCGGGGTCCGCAGCTGGTGGGAGGCGTCCGAAGCAAAGTCCCGCTCCGCGGACAGCAGGTCGGTAATGCGCCGCGCCGAGCCGTCCAGCCCTTCGGCCAGACGGTCCAGCTCGGCCACCCCGTACCGGCGGCCCAGCGGGCGTGCGTCGCCCAGGCCGAGCCGGTCGGCCGCGCTGGCGAGCTCCTCCAGCGGCCGGGTCAGCCGCCGCGCCTGCAGGATGGCCAGGGCGACCGCGACCGCCAGCGCCGCCAGGGCCAGCCCGCCGATCAGGGCCAGCGCCTCGGTCAGCCGGCCGTACGCGACCGACTTGTCGGCGGCCACGGTCACCCGGAAGTCCTTGGTCACCGCCTGCCGGACGATGGCGCTACCGTCCTCGGGGCTGTCCCCGACGGTGAACTCGCTCACCCCGTCCTGGCGGATGCTGATGTAGCGGTCCGGAAGGGACCGGGCCGCCGCGGCCGCCTCCTTCACCGCGGCGGGCAGCCCCGCGTTCACCCGGTCCTGCAGCGTCCTGGCCACGGTGGTCGCGTCCCGCTGCACCTGGCGGTTGGCGGCGCTGATCTCCTGCCGGCTGAACACGAAAGCCAGCGGAAGACCCAGCAGCAGAACGGCCGTCACCGCCACCACGAGCGTGGAGACGAGCAGGCGGCGGCGCATGGGTCAGTCACCCCGGAGGGGGGTCAGTCCCCTCGCTCGAAGCGGAAGCCCACGCCACGGACCGTGGTGATGTAGCGCGGGTTGTGCGCGTCGTCGCCCAGCTTGCGGCGCAGCCACGAGATGTGCATGTCCAGCGTCTTGGTGGACCCCCACCACTTGCTGTCCCAGACCTCCCGCATGATCTGCTCACGGGTAACCACCTTCCCCGCGTCGTTCACCAGGACGCTCAGCAGGTCGAACTCTTTCGTGGTGAGCTCGAGCTCCGTGTCGCCGATCCAGGCCCGCCGGGCATCCCCATCGACCCGGACGCCCTGCACGATGCTGGTCTCCGGCGTGCCGCGGCGGAGCAGGGCCCGGACCCGGGCCAGCAGCTCGGCCAGCCGGAACGGCTTCGTCACGTAGTCATCGGCCCCCGCGTCGAGACCGATCACGGTGTCCACCTCGTCCGCCCGGGCGGTGAGGATCAGCACCGGGACGGTCTGCCCGTCGGATCGGAGCCGCCGGCACACCTCCAGCCCGTCCAGCCGGGGCAGCCCGATGTCGAGCACGATCAGGTCGATCCCCCCGGACAGGGCCGCTTCCAGCGTCCCCGGGCCGTCCGCCGACACGTCAACGTCATACCCCTCACGGCGCAGCGCACGGGCGAGTGGCTCCGAGATGGACGTGTCATCCTCAGCGAGCAGAACACAGGTCATGCACAGATGCTACGGCGTGAATCTGTGTGCTTCTCCGTAACACCGTGTAGATCACAGGCCGGCGGCCACCTGGGATTCCACGCACAACCGGGCGACTGCGGTCAACTTGGTCAGACCGGGGTGACGCCATGGCGTCGCCTTGAGAATGAGCGGTCCTTGCCGGCGGCGGCCGCGAACCGGCGGATCAGCTCGGCGCGCAGCTCACCGGGCGGCACAATGTCGTCGATGACGAGCTCGCTGGCCAGCCGGAGCACGTCGATATCCGCCTCGTACTCGGCGCGGAGCCGCTGGGTCTCCTGCTCCCGGTCCCCCGGGTCGGAGACCGCGGCCAGCTTGTTGTAGTACACGGCGTTGACGGCCGCGTCGGCACCCATCACCGCGATCTTCGCGGTGGGCAGTGCGATGGTGGCGTCCGGCTCGAATCCGGGCCCGGCCATCGCGTACAGGCCGGCCCCGTACGCCTTCCGGACCACCACGCAGATCTTGGGCACCGTGGCCTCGGCCACCGCGCTGATCATCTTCGCGCCGTGCCGGATGATGCCCTGCTTCTCCACGGAGGTCCCGACCATGAAGCCGGGCACGTCCGCGAGGAACAGCAGCGGCACGTTGAACGCGTCACAGAGCTGGATGAACCGCGCTGCCTTGTCCGCCGAATCGACGAACAGCACGCCGCCCTTGAACATCGGGTTGTTCGCGACCACCCCGGTGACCTGGCCGGCCAGCCGCGCGAACCCGATGGTCAGCTCCCGCGCCCAGAGCGCGTGGATCTCGAAGAAGGAGCCCTCGTCCACCAGCCCGCGCACGAAGCGCCGCATGTCGAAGGCCTGCCGCTCGCTGGCCGGGAGCAACGCCGCCAGGTCGGCCGGCTCCGGCTCCCCCGCGGCGGCGGCCGGCGGCCGCTGCTGCCAGTTCGCAGGCAGGTAGGACAGGTAGCGGCGGACCGAGGTCAGCGCATCCTCCTCGGTGGGCGCCAGGTAGTGGCCGCACCCGGACACGGTGCAGTGCATCCGCGCCCCGCCCATCTCCTCCAGCGTGGTCTGCTCCCGGACCACCATCTCGACCATGCGCGGGCTGCCCAGGTACATCGACGCGTTGCCGTCGACCATGGCCACGAAGTCGCAGAACGCGGGGATGTAGGCGCCGCCGGCGGCCGACGGCCCGAACAGCGCGCACACCTGGGGGATGGCCCCGGATGCCCGCACCTGGGTGTGGAAGATCTTCCCCGCCCCGCGCCGGCCCGGGAACATGTCGACCTGGTCGGTGATCCGTGCTCCGGCCGAGTCGACCAGGTAGACCATGGGCAGCCCGTCCGCGTAGGCCTTCTCGATGATCCGGATGATCTTCTCGACCGTGCGGGCCCCCCAGGACCCCGCCTTGACCGTGGAGTCGTTGGCCATCAGCGCCACCGGCCGCCCGTCCACCAGGGCGGTCCCGGTGATCACCCCGTCCGCGGGCAGGCCGTCGGCCCGGGCGTTGGCGTACCGGCCGTCCTCGGTGAAGCTGCCGCCGTCCACCAGGCTGGCGATCCGGTCCCGGGCGAACTGCTTGCCGGCCGCCGCGGCCGACTCGTGGTACCGCGGTGCGCCGCCCCGCTCGATCCGGGCCCGCACGCCGCCCAGCGTCGCGTCCGCCGTGTCCAGGTGCCCCGCTTCTTGCTGCCCTGCCGGGCGCTGTTCAGCCACGTGCGGAGCGTACCTCGCCGCGCCGGGCGGCCCCGGGACCCCGCGGGCTGAGCGAGCCCGGGCACGAGGCGGGCCTGCCGGTAAGACCGTTAGGGAAGAACGGGGCCGGCGGTCAGAGAGGGATCGTGCGGGTGCGGGGGCCGGCCCGGAGGACCTGGGACGGCAGCCGGCGGCCGATGATCCGTTCCGCCTCGGCGGCCGCGCCGATCATCGCCTCCAGGTCCACCCCGGTGGCCACGCCCATGTCCTCGACCATGTGCACGAATTCCTCGGTGGCGATGTTGCCGGTGGCCCCGGGCGCGTACGGGCAGCCGCCCAGCCCGCCGACCGAGGCGTCGAAGTCGTCCACGCCCAGCTCCAGCGCGGCCAGCACGTTGGCCAGCCCGGTGCCCCGGGTGTTGTGGAAGTGCAGGTTCAGCGGGACGTCCGGGTACGCGGACCGGAACTCCCCGACGAGCCCGGTGACCCGGCGCGGCGTGGCCATCCCGGTGGTATCGCCGAACGAGATGGAGTCCGCCCCGTCGGCCACCGCCCGGCCGGCCACCGCCAGCACCCGGCTGACCGGCACGTCGCCCTCGTACGGGCAGCCCCACGCGGTGGCCACCACCACCTGGCCCATGGCGCCCCGCGCGTGCGCCTCGCTGAGGATCACCGCGATGTCGTCGAGCGACTCCTCGGTGCCCCGGTTCACGTTCCGCCGGTTGTGCGTGTCCGAGGCGGACACCACCACCTCAACCTCGGTGAACCCCGCATCCAGGGCCCGCCGGGCGCCGCGCAGGTTCGGGGCGAGCGCCGAGTACCGGACCGCGGCGGTGCGCTCGATGCCGCGCCACACCTGGTCGGCGTCGGCCATCTGCGGGATCGCGTCCGGCCGGACGAACGAGACGGCCTCGATCCGGGACACCCCGGTCTGGGACAGGGCGTTGATCAGCTCGATCTTCGCCCCGGTCGGCACCGGGTCCTCATTCTGCAGGCCGTCACGCGGCCCTACTTCCCGCAACGAAACGCGCCGGGGCAGGTCGGTCACGCCGGGCCTCCATCGTTCGCGGGGACACAGCAGGTCATGACCGGGGTCACTCGCCCGGCCATACCGGGTCCCGCTTCTCGTTGAACGCCGCGATGCCCTCGCGCCGGTCCGCGGACAGGGCGGCGGTCCGCCAGGCCGAGTCCTCGATGTCCAGCGCCGCGGGCAGGCCAACCCCCCAGCCCTGGCGCATGGCCCGCTTGGCGGCCCGCACGGCGACCGGGGAATTGGCCGCGATGGCGCCGGCCATCTCCAGCGCGGTGGTGTCCGCGGTCCCGGCGGGCACCAGCCGGTCGGCCAGCCCGATCCGCTCCGCCTCCACGGCCTTGACCCGGCGGCCGGTGAGCAGCAGGTCGGCGGCGCGGCCCACGCCGAGCCGGCGCATGGACAGCTGGGTGCCCCCGCAGCCGGGCACCAGGCCGACCGAGGCCTCCGGCAGGCCGAACTGCGCGGTCTCGTCGGCCACCACCAGGTCGCAGTTCAGCGCCAGCTCGCAGCCGCCGCCGAGCGCGTACCCGTGCACGGCCGCGATCACCGGCTGCGGCAGGCGGAGCAGCTCACCGAACGCGGTACGGAACACCGCCCGCTGGGCCAGCCACTGCGCGTCGGTCATCAGGTGCCGTTCCCTCAGGTCGGCGCCGACGCAGAAGGCGCGGTCCCCGGTCGCGGACAGCACGACGGCGCGGATCGCGGTGTCCGGGGCCAGCTCGGCGCAGGTCTGCGCGAACCGGACCAGCATCACGGTGTTCAGCGCGTTCAGCGCCTCCGGCCGGTCGAGCACAATCTCCGCGACCGGGCCGTGCCCGATCATGTGCCTGCGGACCTCGATGCCATCCATGAGCGCAGGCTAACCCGCGCGGCCGGGGATCCCCACCGCTGCCCCGCGATTGCCGCCGGCCATTTCCCGGGACCCGCGTCAGTGTTCCTCGCGGGCCAGCCGCTGATGCTCGTCCCCGACCAGCTGGAACAGCGTGGCCTGCACGTCCTGAACGTCGGGGATCTCGCTCAGCACCAGCTGGCCGTGCTCGCCGGCGGACTCCACCACCAGCCGCCCGGACCCCAGCAGGCGGTCGATAGGCCCCTGCGAGAACGAGACGTCGCTGATCCTGACCAGCGGGAAGTCCCGGCCCGAGCGGGTCAGGATGCCGCGGCGCAGGCTGAGCCGCCGGGTGGTGAGCCGGTAGGTGGTGGTCTGCCAGCGCAGGAACGGGACGCCGAAGACCGCCACGGCCAGGATCAGGGCGGCCGCCCCGACCGCGATCCGGCCCGGGGCCGCCAGCCGGCCCGGCGGGATCACGATCAGCAGCGCGGCCGCGGCGACGATCACCACGAACAGGAGCAGGGCGGGCCGCAGCAGCGTTTTCCAGTGCGGGTGCAGCGTCAGCACGCTCCGCTCTCCGCCGGAGAGCTGGCTTTCCATGCTCATAGCGCACATCGTGGCACGGAACGGGGCCGGCCCGGACGTACATGTCGCTGGCCAGCCGCCCGGGATCAGCGGACGTGCACGACGTCGCCCGCGCCGACCAGCGTGGTGCCGGACGCGGTCCGGACGGCCAGCCGGCCGGTGGCGTCCACGTCGGTGGCCGTCCCGGCCAGCAGCGCCCCGCCGGGCAGCTCCACGCGGACTTCGCGGCCGACGGTGACGCACCAGCGCAGGTACTCCGCGCGCAGGGGGCCGGGGCCGACGGCCGCCGGGTCCTGGCCCGTAGCCCAGGCTGTGTAGCGGGCGGCCAGCTCCGTGAGCAGCGCGGCCAGCAGCCGCTCCCGGTCCAGGCAGGCCGCGCGCTCCAGGAGCAGCGACGTCGCGGTGGGAACCGGCAGCTCGGCCGCGGTGAGCGTGACGTTGAGCCCGACGCCAGCCACGATCGCGTCGCCGTGGGCCTCGGCCAGGATCCCGGCGATCTTGCGGTCGGCCACGAGCACGTCGTTCGGCCACTTCAGGCTGGCGGTGACGCCGGTCTCGGCGCGCAGCGCGGCCGCCACCGCGATCCCGGTCAGCAGCGGCAGCCAGGCCCGGGCGGACGGCGGCGCAGCCGGGCGGAGCAGCACGGACCAGGCCAGCGCGGCCCGCGGCGGGGCGGACCAGGCCCGGCCCAGCCGGCCCCGGCCCGCGGTCTGGGTCTCGGCCACCAGCACCAGGCCCTCGGCCGCGCCCGCCCGGGCCTCCTCCAGCAGGTCGGCGTTGGTCGAGCCGGTCTCCCCGGTCACCCGGATCTCCCGCCACAAGCCGCCGGGACGGACCAGCCGGGCGCTGAGGGCGGCCGCGTCGAGCGGGGGCCGCCGCAGTGCTGTGTCGGTAAGGGCCGCATCGGTACGAGCCGCGTCAGTACGAGCCATCACGTTCCATGATCCCAGGCCCCGGGACCTCCTCGCCCCACCCCGGCGCCCCGGCTCCGCTACACCAGGCCGGTGCTCCTGGGCGGGAGGGCCAAATCGATCATTACCGGCCGGCCGCTGCGGCGGCCGTCTGCGGCGGGGCGGCCGTCTGCGGCGGGGCGGCCGTCTGCGGCGGGCCCGGCGGCCACGCGGGGCACGCCGCTCACCGGCGCCCCCGCCGGGCGGGCGGCCAGGGCCCGGACCAGGGCCAGGACGCCGCCGCCCAGCGCCGCGGCGGCCAGCACCGCGAACGTCACCGCGACCGCGTGCGCGGACACCAGGGTGAACGCCGCGTGGTCTCCCCCGCTGGGCAGCGTCCCGGCGAGGTTCAGGTACAGCGTGCCGAACGTGGCCACGCCGATCACGATGGCCAGCTGGTTGACGGTCACCACCACCCCGGTGGCATCCGCCGCGTCGGCGACCGGCACCCGCATCAGCACCGCGGTCATCAGCGGGCTGAACGCCGCGGCCATCCCGGCGCCGGTCAGGCCCAGGGCCAGGTACAGCGGCACGCCCCCGGTCCCGCCGCCGTGCAGCAGCGCGGCCATCCACAGCAGGCCGGCCGCGTAGGCCGCGAAGCCCGCGATGATCACGGCGCCATGCAGCTCCCGGGGCAGCCGCTGCCAGTTGAGGCTGACCAGCGCGAACGTGGCCGCCGACGGGGCGAAGATCAGCCCGGCCCGCAGCGGGGTGTCACCCAGGCCGCCCTGCAGGTGCAGGGCCAGCGCGAAGAAGAACCCGCCGAACACCGCCATGGTCACGAACAGGGCCGCCACGCCCATCGTGACCCCGGACAGGCCCAGCACCCGGCCAGGGATCAGCGGCGATCCGCCCCGGGCCGCCACGCGGCGCTCCACGACGGCGAACAGCCCGAACAGCAGGGCGCTCCCGGCCAGGCAGATCCAGCCCCAGACGGGCCAGTGCTCGGGCTGGCCGAGGACCAGCGGCAGCACCAGGGCGACCGCGGCCGGGATGAGCAGCACCAGCCCGGCGGGGTCGAGGCCGCGCCCGCGGTCCCCGGCACCGTGCGGCAGCAGCCGCGCCCCCGTGACCAGCAGGGCCACGCCGATCGGGACGTTGACGAGGAACACGGCCCGCCAGCCGCTGCCGAACAGGTTCGCGGTGACGAGCAGGCCGCCAGCGATCTGCCCGGCGACCGCGCCCCCGGCGATGACCGCGGCGTACAGCCGCATCGCGCCGGCCCGGGACGTCCCGGTGAACGTGCGCTGGATCAGGCTGAGCACCTGCGGGATCATGGCCGCGGCGCCGGCTCCCTGGATGAAGCGCAGGGCGACCAGCATGCCGGTGGAGGTGGCCAGGCCGCAGCCGAGCGAGGCCACGGTGAACAGGGCCAGCCCGGCCAGGAACATCCGGCGGTGCCCCACGATGTCGCCCAGCCGGGCCCCGGTGACCAGCAGGACGGCGTAGGTGATCACGTACCCGGCGATGACGAGCTGCAGCCCGGCCCCGGAGGCATGCAGGTCAGCGTGGATAGCGGGGGCCGCGACGTTCACCACGGAAGCGTCGAGGACTGCCATGAACTGCCCGGTGAGGACGAGGGCCAGCAGCGCGCGGGGGGCGGCCGGCCGGCGCGGCGCCCGGCCCGGGGCGCGGGCGGCCCGGCGGAACCCGGCGCGGCGATCGTCCCGGGCCTGGCCGCGGGTTACGGTTGTGAGGTCTGTCATGTCCCTCAGCATGCCGGGACCCTTATCCAGGTACCAGGAGCCTGTTTATCCTGGTACCACCAGCACCTGGCACCGGCCTCCGGCCCCGGGCATGATGAGGATATGACCACCTTGACGACCGCGAAGACGACCGCGAACGGCTCGCGCCGCGCCGAGCTGGCCGCGTTCCTGCGCAGCCGCCGGGAGCGGATCACCCCGGAGCAGGTGGGGCTGGCCCCCGGGTTGCGCCGCCGCACGCCTGGCCTGCGGCGGGAAGAGGTCGCCCAGCTGGCCGGGGTGGGGATCACCTGGTACACGTGGCTGGAGCAGGGCCGCCCGATCCACGCCAGTGCCCAGGTCCTCGGCGCGGTAGCCCAGACGCTCCGGCTCGATCAGGCCGAGCGGCAGCACCTGTACCGGCTGGCCGACCTGGCCGATGCGGCCGCCGGCCAGGGTGCCGCCGGGAACGCCTGCGAGCAGGTCCCCGCCGACGTGCAGGGCATCATCGACAGCCTGGTGCCGCTCCCGGCCAGTGTCATGAACGACCGCTACGACCTGCTCGGCTGGAACGCGGCGTACTCCGTGCTGTGGCCCGGGGTCGTCGGCGCGCAGCCCGCCGAACGCAACATCCTGTGGCAGAACTTCACCTACCCCGACTGCTGCCACCCCTACGTCACCCGGCACGAGCAGCTAGCCCGGCTGGTCGCCCAGTTCCGGAGCAACTACGGGCGGCATGTCGGCGAGCCCGCCTGGACCGGCTTCATCAGCAGCCTCCAGGCCATGAGCCCGTACTTCGCCCGGCTGTGGGAAGAGCAGGACGTGGCCAGCCCGGTCACCTACCTGAAGGTCTTCCGGCATCCGGCGTACCCTCGGCTGGTCATGACCAGCACCAGCCTCGGGGTCCTGGCCGTGCCCTGTACCCGGATCGTGGTGTACACGCCCGCCGACGAGGAGACGCGGACCGCGATCAGCAAGCTGCTCGCCGGGGAGGGCACCGACGCCGAGTACCCGTGTGCGCCCGCGCATCGCCGGCGCCGCGCCGAACTGGCCGCCGCCCGCTGACCCTGTCGGCCTACTCGACTTCCTTCAGGATCTTCTGCAGCGAGTCGTTCTGCTCCCGCAGGTGATCAAGTTGCGCGGTGACGTCCCCCAGCTTGAGGTCGGTGTGTTCCTGGGCGGTGATGGCCATGTCGGCCAGCCGGCGGTACTCCTCGGCGAGCTGCCGGTACTGGTCATGGCCGGACAGCTCGATCTGGACGCTTCGCCTGTGGGTGAGGTACCGGTACCCCAGGACCATCCCCAGCGCGATCACCCCCCCGAAACCCACCAGGACCATCAGCTGGTTAGCGTGATTCCCGGCCCCGTTAGGGCTCAGCTCGAAGGGGATCATCACCAGGGCCAGCGCGAGGACGCCAGCCCCGCAGATGATGGCCGTTTCCTTGGCTGTCCTGGGTTTCATCGCACGCCCGCCTCCCGGTCGTTTGCCGTGCCAAGTGTCCGTACCGCGGTCCTGATCGCCTCGGGCGTCAGGTGCAGCGAGAAGGGCGCCACCTCGTAGAACTTCATGGCTTTCCCGTCCTCTGAGACCTCGATGGTGGCCGAGACCAGCCCGGCCGCCTCCAGTTTCCGGAGGTGGACCTGGAGCAGTGCCCGGCTGATGCCCACCGCGCCCAAGACGCCCCTCAGGAGGGACGGGGCAATCGTGCCGGAAACCGTCGTGACAGCAGCGGTTGGGCACGCGCGCCCGGGAGACCAGGGCCGGGTCGTCGCCCGGGCCAGCTGGTCAGCCGGTGTTCTGGAGGCCGGCGGCCACCCCGCTGACCGCGAGCAGCAGCAGGCGCTGCAGTTGCTCGCGACGGGCGGCGAGTTCCGGGTCCTCAGCGACCCCGTCCCCGGAGGCCGCATCCCCGTCCCCCGCGGCCCCGGCCGGCGCGGGCAGCGCCCGGAGCTCGGTCAGCGCCCGGAGCTGGAGGTGCGACAGCGCGTCCACGTACGGGTCGCGCAGCGCCACCGCCCGGGACAGCACGAGCCGGTTGGCCAGCAACCGGTCGTGGCCGGTCACCTCCAGCACCAGCCGCCGGGTCAGGTCGTACTCAGCCAGCACCCGGTCGGCCAGGTCGTCGCGGCCGCCCAGGGCCAGGTGCCGGGCCGCGATCCGGCGGTCGGTCTTGGCCAGGCTCATCTCCGCGCCGTCGAACAGCACGGCCAGCAGCGGCCACCCCTGGTAGGCCTCGCGGACCTCGGCGAGGCCGACCGCACCGGCGGCCGTGGCGGCCAGCCCGCTGCCCAGCCCGTACCAGCCGGGCAGGTTCAGCCGGGTCTGCGCCCACGAGAACACCCAGGGGATCGCGCGCAGGTCGTCCAGGCCGACCACGCCCACCCCCCGCCGCGCCGGCCGGGACCCGATGCGCAGCCCGCTGATCTCCTCCAACGGACTTATCCTGGCCAGCCACTCGGCAAAACCCGGGGTTTCGACCAGCGCCCGGTAAGCGCGGAGCGCGGCCGTCTCCATCTGGTCGGCGACGGGCCGGTAGCGCCGGGCCGCGGCCGCGTTGCGCTCCCCGGCCACGGGTGAGGACGCGAGCAGCACGGCCGAGGTGACCTGCTCCAGATGACGCTGGGCGATGACCGGGTTCGCGTACCGGGCGAAGATCACCTCGCCCTGCTCGGTGACCTTGAGCCGGCCGTCCACCGAGCCGGGGGCCTGGGCCAGCACCGCGCGGCCGGCCGGGCCGCCGCCCCGGCCCAGCGCGCCGCCCCGGCCGTGGAACAGGGTCAGCCGCACGTCGTGGCCGGCCGCCCAGCGGGCCAGCTGCCCCTGCACGTCGAACAGGCGCAGCGTGGCACCGACCGGGCCGAGTTCCTTGGCCGAGTCGGAGTAACCGAGCATGACCTCCAGCTGCCGACCGTTCGCCGCGAGGCGCTCGCGGACCGGCGCCAGCTCCAGCATGTCGTCCAGCACCCGCGGCGCGTGGTCCAGGTCCTCGCCGCTCTCGAACAGCGGGACCGCGTCCAGCACCGGCGGGCGGCCGCTGCGCGTCGCGTGCCGGGCCAGCTCGTACACCGCGGCGATGTCCGCCGCCGACCGGGTGAAGCTGACCACGTAGCGGCGGCACGCCTCGACCCCGAACCGGTCCTGGATCCAGGCCGCGGCCCGGAACGTGGCCAGCACCTCCGAGGTCGGGCCGGACAGCGTGCCGCCGGCGGTGACCTCACGCAGCGCGCGGGCGTGGACCGCGCTGTGCTGGCGGATCTCCAGGCCGGCCAGGTGGAAGCCGAACGTCTCGGCCTGCCAGATCAGCTGCTGCAGCTCGCCGAACGCCTGCCGAGTGGCACCCGCGGCGGCGAGCGACTCCTGCACCAGGCGCAGGTCGGCGAGGAAGCCGGCGGCGCCGGGGTAGGCCAGGTCCGCCTGGCGCAGCCGGGTCGCCTCGAGCCGCCGGGCCACGTAGAGCAGGTAGGTCCGGTACGGCTCCTGCGGAGAGCGGGCCGCCAGGTCGGCCAGCAGCTCCGGCTGCGCGGTCTCCGCCGCCTCCAGGGCCACGGCGAACCCGGCGGACGGGGGCGCCGCGCCCGCGTTCACGGTGAGCGCGCGGCCGATCCGGGTCGTCGCGTTCTCCAGTGCGCGCAGCACATGCTCGGCCTGGATGACCGCGGTCTCCCGGGTCACCTGGGCGGTCACGAACGGGTTCCCGTCCCGGTCGGCGCCCACCCAGCTGCCGTAGCGCAGGAAGGCCGGCACCGCCGGGGCGCCCGGCCCGCGGCCCGCCTCCCGGCGGGCCTCGTCCAGCGCCCGGTACACCCGCGGCACGACCTGGAAGATGGTCTCGTCGAACGCGGCCATCACCGTGCGGACCTCGTCGATCGGGGTCATGGCGTTGGCCCGCAGCTGGGACGTGCGCCAGAGCAGGTCGATCTCCTCGCGCAGCCGGCGCCGCGTCTCGGCCTGCTCGGCGGCCCCGCGCCGGTCGTCGTCCAGCGTGGTGACCAGGTCGCTGATCCGGCGCAGCGCGGTAGCCACCGCCCGGCGCCGGGCCTCGGTGGGGTGAGCGGTCAGCACCGGGTGCACGCGCAGCCGGTCCAGCAGCTCGCCGAGCTGCCCGGGGCCCTGCTCACGGCGGAACTCGGCGACCGAGGCCGCCAGCGACTCGCGGACCGGGGCCTGGCCGGTGTCCCGTTCGCGCAGGGCGCGGACCCGCTGCAGTTCCTCAGCCAGGTTCGTGAGGTGGAAGTAGACGGTGAACGCCCGGGCCACCAGCTCCGCCCGGTCCAGCGGCCAGCTGGCCACCAGCGCCGCGATCCCGTCCCCGGCGGGGTCCGCGTGCCGGTCCCCGTCGCCAGCGGAACCGGGCTCGCCGGAGCCGTGGCCGGCCCGGGCCGCGATCACCGCCTGGCGCAGTCTTTCGACGTCATCGAGCAGGTCCTGGCCGCCGGACTCGCGCAGCACCTCGCCGAGCATGTCGCCGAGCAGCCGGACGTCGCGGCGCATCCGCCCGGGCAGTTGCTGCCGGTCAGTGTCGCGGGTCGGCCCCCCGCCGCTACCGGCCTGGCGCAGCACCGCATCACGGCTCTCGGTGTCGCTGCCGTCAGTCTCCGGGCTCACCGCGCCAGCCTATTGGAGCGGTTGGTGCCGATCTTGCTCCGGAGCGAGGCGCCAGGCGGGCGGCGGCTACCCTGTCCGCTATGACCAGCGAAGTTCAGCACCGGAGCGAGCCGGATCGGGCCGCTGCCGCGGGCCAGGCCGGCCGGGCGGACGCCGGCGCGGCCCCGCACACCACGGCGGGCAAGATCACCGATCTGCAGCGCCGCCGCGACGAGGCGGCCCACGCCGGCTCGGAGCGGGCCGTCGAGCGCCAGCACGACAAGGGCAAGATGACCGCCCGGGAACGGCTGGAGCGGCTGCTCGACCCCGGCTCGTTCACCGAATTCGACGCGCTCGCCCGGCACCGCGCGACCGATTTCGGGGTCGCCGCGAACCGGCCCTACGGCGACGGCGTGGTCACCGGGTACGGCACCATCGACGGCCGGCCCGTCTGCGTGTTCAGCCAGGACTTCACCGTGTTCGGCGGCTCGCTGGGCGAGGTCTACGGCGAGAAGATCGTCAAGCTGATGGATCACGCCCTGAAGACAGGCTGCCCGCTGATCGGCATCAACGACGGCGGCGGCGCGCGCATCCAGGAAGGCGTGGTCGCCCTCGGCCTGTTCGCCGAGATTTTCTTCCGCAACGTCACCGCGTCCGGGGTGATCCCCCAGATATCGCTGATCATGGGCCCGTGCGCGGGAGGCGCCGTGTACTCGCCGGCCATCACCGATTTCACGCTGATGGTCGAGGGCACCTCGCACATGTTCATCACCGGCCCCGATGTGATCAAGACGGTGACCGGGGAGGAGGTCAGCTTCGAGGAACTGGGCGGCGCCCAGGCGCACAACACCAAGTCCGGCGTGGCGCACTACCAGGCCAAGGACGAGGACGACTGCCTGGACTTCGCCCGGGACCTGCTGTCCTACCTGCCCTCCAACAACCTCGATGACCCCCCGGTGCTGGCGGCCGGCGACCCTGTGGCCGCGCTGGAGATGACCGAGTCGGACCGCGAACTCGACACGCTGATCCCGGACTCGCCGAATCAGCCGTATGACATGCACGACGCGATCACCCGCATCGTGGACGACGGGGAATTCCTGGAGGTCCACGCCGGCTTCGCGCAGAACATCGTGGTGGGGTTCGGCCGGGTCGCGGGGACGAGTGTGGGCGTGGTGGCCAACCAGCCGATGCACTTCGCGGGCACGCTCGACATCGACGCTGCGGAGAAGGCGGCCCGGTTCGTCCGGACCTGCGACTGCTTCAACATCCCGGTGCTGACGTTCGTGGACGTGCCCGGCTTCCTGCCCGGCACGGGGCAGGAGTGGGGCGGGATCATCCGGCGCGGCGCCAAGCTGATCTACGCCTACGCCGAGGCCACCGTGCCGAAGATCACAGTGATCACCCGGAAGGCGTACGGCGGCGCCTACGACGTGATGGGCTCCAAGCACCTCGGCGGGGACATCAACCTCGCCTGGCCCACGGCCCAGATCGCGGTCATGGGCGCGCAGGGCGCGGTGAACATCCTGTACCGGCGGGAGCTGGCCAGCGCCGAGGACCCGGACGCGCTGCGCGCCCGGCGGGTCGCGGAGTACGAGGACACGCTGGCCAACCCGTACATCGCGGCGGAGCGCGGATACGTGGACGCGGTGATCCAGCCGGCCGAGACCCGGGCCCAGATCACCCGCGCGCTCCGGGCGCTGCGCACCAAGCGCCAGACGATGCCGCCGAAGAAGCACGGCAACATCCCCCTGTGAGGGTCACAGCGGAACCATGGACCGAAGGATGCAAATCCACGATTGCGCGCATAGTAGTCATTTGATTACACAGAGATGAACTCTGGGCCGCCTTCCGCCCCGGGAAGGCCAGGTCCGGCAGTAGAGTCGTGAGTGCCATGACCGACATCGTCTCGCCGCTGCCCACGCTCGCGCGCTACGCGATCATGATCGATGTCGGCTATATCTACGCCGCGGCCGGGGAACTCCTGTTCAGCGTCGGCACCCGGCGCGAGTACCGGGTCGACACGGACAAGCTGATCCAGGCGCTCACCCGGCACGCCGACGGCCTGGTCCGGGGCGAACTGCTCAGGGTTTACTGGTACGACGCGGCCCGGGACCGGGTGCCCACCATCGATCAGCGGGTGATCGCCCAGATGGCCCGGGTGAAGCTGCGGCTGGGCAACCTGAACGCGCGCGGCCAGCAGAAGGGCGTGGACGCGCAGATCCGCGCGGACATGGAGGCGCTGGCCCGGCACCGGGCAGTCACCGACGCGGTGCTGGTGGCGGGCGACGAGGACATGGTGCCCGCGGTCGAGGCGGCCCAGGCCTACGGCGTCCGCGTGCACCTGTGGGGCGTGGAACCGCCGTTCGGCACGAACCAGGCCGAGCGACTGGTCTGGGAGTCCGACACCGTGGAGGTGCTCGACCGGGCCTTCCTGGAGCCGTACTTCACCAGGATCCCGCCGCCCGAGCCGGTGCCGTCCATCCCGGCGGCTAGCTTGCCCTCTCCGGTAGCCGGCGTGCCCTCCCCCGCCCAGCTGTTCGAGCGCCGGCATGGCCCGCGGCCGCCGCACCGCCCGGCCCCGCACCCGGCCCTCAGCCAGCCCGCCGCCAGCCAGCCGCTCGGCCAGCCCGCCCTGAGCCAGCCCGCCCTGGGCCAGCCCGCACTGGGTCCGTCGTCCCTGGGCCAGTCGGTCCCCGGCCAGCCAGCACTGGGCCAGCCCGCACTGGGCCAGCCCGCCGTGCCCAGCAGGCTGGGCCCGGACCGGCAGCGGGTCGAGGAAGCCGGCGAGCACGTGGCCCAGAAATGGATCCTCACCCGGGGCGAGGACAACATCCGGGACCTGCTGCCCGGGCCGATCCTGCCACCGGTGATCGACAAGGAACTCCTGGTCGAAGCGGAAAAGGAACTGGGCGCCTCGCTGCGGCCCTATCAGGAGGCACGGGAGTGGCTGCGGGACGCGTTCTGGGAACGGGTCCGGCGTCAGTTCGGGATCGGGAGCGGCAGGTCATGACGGACGAGCCGGGCGGACGCCCGATGTTGTCGGTGGTGTCGGGCCGCCCCAGCGCCGAGGAACTGGCTGCCCTTACCGCGGTAGTGGCGGCCACGCTGGCCGCCCGGGAGCGGGCCGCGGCGGCGCAGGCCGCCGCGGGCCCGGAGCGGTCAGCCTGGCTGGACCGCGCGGCGCTGACCCGTGCTCCGCTGCGCCCCGGTCCTGACGCCTGGCGCCGGTCCGCCCGTCCGGCCTAACTCCCTCGCCCGCCTCGCCGGCCTAGATCCGTCAACGTGGTGGGTTTTGCCCCGCCGGCGGCGCAAAACCCACCACGATAAATCAGTCGCCAGTCCCGCCCGGCTGGGCTGGCCCCGGTTCGGCGGCCAGCTGAGCGATGATCTTGATCAGGGCGCTGCGCAGGTGCTCACGCTCGGCGGAAGTCAGCGTCGCGGTCATGCGCCGCTCCAGCTCGTCGCGCTCCTGCTCGACGGCGCGGCGCACGGCGCGGGCCTGATCGGTGAGGTACAGCCGGACCAGCCGGGCGTCCGCCGGATCGGGCTTGCGCAGCAGCAGCCCGGCGGTGGCCATCCGGTTGGCCGACTTGACCACGGTCGGGGTGGCCACGTGCAGCCGGCGGCCAGCTCGCCAGGGGTCAGCCCGTCGGTCTCCCAGAGGACCTCCAGGAGCAGGTTCTGGCCGACCCGGACACCGTGCCGGCTCATCGCCTCGTCCGCGGCGGCACGGGCCAGCTTGGATGACCGGGTGAACAGCGCGAGGAGCTCGTTCATGATCCGATCGTAGACAGTCGCTTGCCAGCTACCGATCCCCGCGCGTAGAGTATTCGTTAGCCGGCTATCGAGTGGTGAGCGTGACCTCGACCAGCCTTCCGCAGGAGCGACATGCGACTGAGTTTCGGTATCAAGACGTCCCAGATCGGTCTCACTTACCCGGACATCCTCCGGGTCTGGCGGGACGCTGACCAGATCCCCCTGTTCGAGCACGCCTGGCTGTGGGACCACATGGTCCCGCTGCGCGGGGACGTGCGCGGCGCGGCATTGGAGGCCTGGACGCTGCTCGGCGCGCTGGCCGCGCAGACCCGGCGGCTGCGGCTCGGCGTGATGGTGACCAGCAACCGGCTGCGCAACCCGGCCCTGCTGGCCAAGATGGCGGCCACCGTGGACGTGATCTCCGGGGGACGGCTGGAGTTCGGAATCGGCGCGGGCGGAAGCCAGCTCCCCGGGGCACCGGAGGCACTGACCGCGATCGTGCGCCGCGAGTTCGAGGCCTACGGCGTGCCCATCGTCCCGGCCGCCGAGGCGATCGGCGCGCTGGACGAGGCCTGCACCCTGATCCGCCGGATGTGGACCGCGGATGACCTGGTCGATTTCGGCGGCCGCTACTACCGGGTGCGTGGCGGAGTCTGCGAGCCCAAGCCGGTGCAGCGGCCGCATCCGCCGATCATGATCGGGGCGGGCGGTGAGCGGATGTCCCTCCGGGTCGTCGCGGAGCACGCGGACATCTGGAACTGCCCGGCCCGGACGGCCGACGAGTTCCGCCACAAGAGCCGGATCCTGGACGAGCACTGCGCGGCGGCCGGCCGGGACCCGGCCGAGATCGCGCGGTCCATGCAGGTTCTCGTGTCGGCCGCGGACCCCGCGGCCGCTCGGGGCCTGCTGCTGGAGCTGATCGATGCGGGCGCCACGCACCTGGTCCTCGCCCCGGTCACCCCGTGGCCCGACCGGCCGGCCCGGTGGCTCGCCGACGAGGTCGCGGAGCCCGTCGCCGCCCAGCTCACCCGGGACTGAGCTGACCAGCGGAGCAGTGACGAGGTCCGATTCCCGCCAGCACCAGTCCCTGGCCTGGCATTAAATGAGTGGGTGACACTCGACTCCGACACCTGCTACCGGGCGGTGATGGCCCGCGACCCGCGCTTCGACGGGCGCTTCTTCACCGGCGTCACCAGTACCGGGATCTACTGCCGGCCGGTGTGCCCGGCGCGCACCCCGGCCCGGGCGAACATGCGGTTCTTCGCGCACGCGGGGGCCGCGGAGGCGGCCGGGTTCCGGGCCTGCCGGCGGTGCCGCCCCGAGACCAGCCCGGGGTCACCGGAGTGGAACGTCCGGGCCGACCTGGCCGCGCGGGCGGTGCGGCTGATCGCGGACGGCTACGTTGACGCCCACGGGATCAGCGGCCTGGCCGCCCGGCTGGCGGTCACCCAGCGGCACCTGCACCGGCTGCTCGTGGCCGAGCTGGGCACCGGCCCGCTGGCCCTGGCCCGGACGGCCCGGCTGCAGACGGCGAGGCGGCTGCTGGCCGAGACCACCATGCCGATCACCGAGGTCGCGTTCGCCAGTGGTTTCTCCAGCGTCCGGCAGTTCAACGCGAGCGTGCTGGAATCCTCAGGGCGCACTCCGTCGGAGCTGCGGGCCCGGGCCCGGCGCAGCGGTCCGGGGAGCATGGGGGCCCGGGACACGGCCGGGGCCCCGGGCACATGGCTCACCCTCCGGCTGGCCTGCCGCGAGCCGTTCGACGCTGCCGGGTGGCTGGGCTTCCTGGCCGCGCGGGCGATCCCCGGGGTGGAGCAGGTCACCGCGGGCCGTTACACCAGGACCGTCCGGACCGCCACGGGCCCGGGGATCATCGAGCTCATCCCGCGCCCGGGCCAGGGCCACGTGCTGCTCCGCGCCCGGCTCAGCAGGCTCGGCGCGATCGCCCCGGTCGTCGGCCGGGCCCGGCGGCTGCTCGACGCCGACGCCGACCCGGCCGCGATCGGGGCCGCGCTGGCCGCCGACGAGCTCATCGCCCCGCTGGTGCGGGCACGGCCCGGGCTGCGGGTGCCCGGCGCCTACGACGGCTTCGAGCTGGCCGTGCGCGCGGTGCTCGGCCAGCAGGTCTCGGTCGCCGCGGCAAGCACGTTCGCGGGGCGGCTGGCCGCGCGGCACGGCGTCCCGCTGCCCCCCGACGCCACAGAGGGGCCAGCCGGCGCCATCACGGACGTGTCCGCCGGCGTCAGCGCGGACGGGGCCGCCGGCGTCAGCACGGACGCCCGGGCCGGCGCCACCCCGGGCCGGGCCGCTGGCCTGCCCGGGCTGAGCGTGGTGTTCCCCGGTCCGGAGGTGCTGGCCGACGCCGATCTGGCCGGACTCGGGCTCACCACCGCCCGCCAGCGAACCCTGCGCGCCCTCGCCACGGCGGCCGCGGGCGGCGGGCTGACCCTCGATCCCGGCGCCGATCCGGGCGAGGTCGCGGCCCAGCTGGCCGAGCTGCCGGGGATCGGGCCGTGGACGACCGGCTACATCCTGATGCGTGCGGCCGCCGACCCGGACGCGTTCCCCGCGGCCGATCTGGGCCTGCGCCGGGCCCTGGCCCGGCTGGGCATCCCGCCCGGCCACGCGGCGCGGTGGCGTCCGTGGCGTGCGTACGCGGCCATGCACCTATGGTCCTGGCCGGCGCAGCCGGAGATTCTCGCCCCGGCGAGCTGAGGAGTGAACGATGCCTGATCCCGCCGCCGGGCTGGACTCTGCCGTGCTACGCCCGGCCGTGCTGGGGCCGGCCAGGTCCAGCACGGCCGCGACGACCTCCGCCGGGCCGGCCCCGCCGGGCCGGCCTCGCCCGAGCTGGCCTCACCCGTGCTGGCCACCGTCGTGGACACCCCCGTCGGCCCGCTCAGCCTGCTGGTCCTGGGCGGCCAGCTGATCGCCGGCGGGTTCACCGCCCAGCCGGTGGTGATGCACTACAGGCTGGCCCCGCCGCTGCGTGTGCTGCCTCTGGAGACCGCGGACCCCGATGAGCTGCCCTGGCTGGCCACGCCGGTCGCCGCGTACTTCGGCGGTGACCTGCGGGCGCTGGACGGGATCCCGGTCTCCCAGCCGGGCTCCCCATCCCGGCAGCGGCTGTGGGCGGCGCTGCGCGCGGTGCCGCCCGGCACCACGGTCACTTACACCCAGCTGGCCGCGCGGGCCGGGAACCCCCGGGCCCCCCGCGCCGCCGGGGCCGCCTGCGCGTACAACCTGATCGCGCCCGTGGTGCCGTGCCACCGGGCGTTGCGGTCGGACGGCAGCCTGGGTGGCTACTACTACGGCCTGGACCGCAAGACGTGGTTGCTGCGGCACGAGGGCGCCCGGCCCGGGTAGCCGGAGGGTCAAGGCCACGCACCGAACCCCGCGCCACCCGGCGCCTGGGCGCGGGACCGGCCACGTGAGCGGTCCTCGTTGCGGAAGACCGTACAGTTGGAGCGTCCGGCGGTCAGGGCGGCGCAGCGCGGGACCACCTGCGGTCCTGGCGCTGGCCTGGTCCCGCCGGGGACCGCGGGAGGGCCGCTCGCTTAAACTCCTCGGCAGTCGGGAGGAGAGATTCGTGCGCAAAGTGCTGATCGCGAACCGTGGCGAGATCGCGGTCCGGGTCGTGCGGGCCTGCCGGGACGCGGGGCTGGAGAGTGTGGCCGTCTACGCCGACTCCGACCTCGACGCGCTGCACGTCTCGATGGCCGACGAGGCGTACGCCCTCGGCGGCCCGACGCCGGCCGAGAGCTACCTCAGTATCGAGAAGATTCTCGCGGTGGCGGCCGAGTCCGGGGCCGGCGCCATCCACCCCGGCTACGGTTTCCTGGCCGAGAACGCCGGCTTCGCCCAGGCGGTCCTCGACGCCGGGCTGATCTGGATCGGTCCCCCGCCGGCCGCGATCGAGGCCCTGGGCGACAAGGTGGCCGCACGGCATATCGCCGCGACGGTCGGCGCCCCGATGGCCGCGGGCACGGATGGCCCGGTCAGCGGGGTCGGCGAGGTCGAGGCGTTCGTGTCCCAGCATGGTCTGCCCATCGCCGTCAAGGCGGCGTTCGGGGGCGGTGGCCGCGGCCTCAAGGTGGTCCGCGAGCAGAGCGGGATCGCCGAGGCGTACGAGTCCGCGGTCCGCGAAGCGGTGGCGGCGTTCGGGCGCGGCGAGTGTTTCGTCGAGCGCTACCTGGACCGGCCGCGGCACGTGGAGACCCAGTGCCTCGCCGACCGCCACGGGAACGTGGTGGTGATCTCCACCCGCGACTGCTCGCTTCAGCGCCGGCACCAGAAGCTGGTCGAGGAGGCGCCCGCGCCGTTCCTGTCCGCCAGCCAGACCGAGGAGCTGTACCGGGCGTCCAAGGCCATCCTCCGGGAGGCCGGCTACCTGGGCGCGGGCACCTGCGAGTTCCTCGTCGGGCAGGACGGAACCGTGTCGTTCCTGGAGGTCAACACCCGGCTCCAGGTCGAGCACCCGGTGTCGGAGGAAGTCACCGGCATCGACCTGGTCCGGGAGATGTTCCGCATTGCGGACGGGCAGGAGCTCGGCTACGACGACCCGCCGCCACGCGGGCACTCAATTGAGTTCCGGATCAACGCCGAGGACCCCGGCCGGAACTTCCTGCCCGCCCCGGGCACCGTCACCGAGCTCACCTGGCCGTCCGGCCCGGGGGTGCGGGTGGACGCCGGCTACGCCCAGGGGATGACGGTGCCGCAGGCGTTCGACTCCCTGCTGGCCAAGCTGATCATCACCGGCGCCAGCCGGACCGAGGCGCTGGAGCGCGCCCGCCGCGCCCTGGGCGAGTGCGTGGTCGGCGGGATGCCCACGGTGCTGCCCTTCCACCGCGCGGTGATCCGCGACCCGGCGTTCACCGAGGAGCCGTTCCGCGTGCACACCCGGTGGATCGAGACGGAGTTCGACGGGGCGATCGAGCCCTGGTCCGGGCCGGCCCTGACCAGCTGGACGGCCAGGGGGACGGCCCGCCACAGCGCGAGCGGATCACGGTGGAAGTAGGCGGCAAGCGGCTCGAGGTGGTGCTCCCGGCCGGGCTCGGGGTCGCGGGCGCGCCCGCGACCGGGGCCGGGAGCCGGCGGGCGTCTCGAGGCCGGCGGTCCGGCTGGCCGGGCGGCGCCCCGGCCAGTGGCGACGATCTCGTCAGCCCGATGCAGGGCACCATCACCAAGATCGTTGCGGCCGAGGGTGACCAGGTGTCGGCGGGTGACACCGTGGTCGTCCTGGAGGCGATGAAGATGGAGCAGCCGCTCACCGCGCACAAGGACGGCACCGTGACCGGGCTGGGCGTGGAGATCGGCCAGACCGTGACGGCCGGCGCGGTCATCTGCAAACTGGAAGGCTAGCGCCGACAGGCCGCCGCCGGGCGGGGCCGCCGCCGGGCCGGGCACCGCCCGGGTGAGCGGCGCACCGGCCCCGGTGAGCGGGACACCAGCCGGGCGGGCCGGGCACCGGCCAAGGCGGGCCGGCCACTGGCCGGGCGGGTGGCCATGGCTGAGAGACTAGGACCATGCCTGCCCTGCCCGCCGCAGCCGCCCCCGCGGGCGTCGGGGACACCCGGTGAGCCGGCTGCCTGGCGACCCGGGGCCGCTCGGCTGGCTGCGGTTCACCTACGGATTCCGGCTCCCGGCCGAGAACGTGCACTGGGTGCGGCACGAGCTGACCGACGCGGGCTGGCGTGGCCGGACCGTGCTCCGGCACCTGGCCGTGATGATCCCCATCTGCGCGATCCTCGTGACCGTGCTGGGCATCCTGCTGCCCGCCCCGCTCTGGGTCAGCCTGACCATGGTCGCCCTCATCATGTGCGGCAGCCTGTTCACGGTGACCGTGTACGCGGATGACCTGCGGGCGAACCGGCTGCGCCAGCACGACCTGCCGGTGCCCAAGGACCATGACCTGGGCCGCCCTTCCCACTGAGCCCTGGTCCGGCCTCTTCCGGCTCGGCCGGGGGCCGGCAGGAGCCAAGGCTCAGCGGCGGCCGCCGGCCGGGCGCATGAGCCGCCGCGCGGCCTCGGTCAGGCTGCCGGACAGCGACGGGTAGACCGCGAACGTGTGGGCCATCTGATCCACGGTCAGCGACTGCTCCACGGCCAGCGAAACGCCCAGGATCAGCTCGCTGGCGCGCGGCGCGACCACGACCCCGCCGAGCACGAGCCCCGTCCCGCGGCGGGCGAACAGTTTCACGAACCCGTCCCGGAAACCCTGCATCTTCGCCCGCGCGTTGGTGGCCAGCGGAAGCTTGACCGCCACCGCGTCCTCGGCACCCGATTCGACCGCTTTCGCGGTCACCCCCACGGTTGCGATCTCCGGGTCCGTGAAGATCGTCGCGGCCACGTGGTCCAGCCTGATCGGCTGCACGGCCTCGCCCAGCGTGTGCCACATGGCGATCCGGCCCTGCATGGCCGCCACCGACGCGAGCATCATCACGCCGGTGCAGTCGCCGGCCGCGTACACCCCCCGGGCCGTGGTCCTCGAGACCCGGTCCACCTCGACGAACCCCCGGCCGTCCAGGGTGACCCCGGCCTCTTCCAGGCCAAGGTCCCGGGTGGCGGGCACCATGCCCACGGTCAGCAGGCAGTGCGAGCCGCGCACGGTCCGCCCGCCCTCCAGGGTGACCACCACGCCGTCGCGGGCCCGCTTGACCCCGGCCGCGCGGGACCGGCTCAGCACGGTCATCCCGCGGCGCCGGAACACGTCCTCCACCACCACCGCGGCGTCCGCGTCCTCATGGGGCAGCACCCGCTCCCGCGAGGACACCAGGGTGACCTGGGATCCGAGGGCCTGGTAGGCGCTGGCGAACTCGGCGCCGGTTACCCCGGAGCCGACCACGATCAGCTCGGGGGGCAGTTCCGGCAGATCGTAGAGCTGCCGCCAGTTCAGGACACGCTCACCGTCCGGCTCTGCGCCGGGCAGCACCCGGGGCATCGCGCCGGTGGCGATCAGCACGGCTCCGGCCGGGATCCGCTGGCCGCCCGCGATGACCGTGTCCGGTCCAGCCAGCGCTCCCCGGCCGGCGATGATCTCCACTCCCTCGGCGGCCAGCCGCTTGGCCACGTCCGCGGACTGGGCCTGGGCCAGGGCCTTCACCCTGGCGTACAGCCGGGGCGCGTCCACCCGAGCCTCCCCGCGCCCGGAGACGCCCGCCGCGCGGGACCCCGCCGACCCGGATGCCGAGGTCCGCCGCGCCGTGCACCACAGACATGGTGGTGGAGGTGGCGATGAGGGTCTTGGAGGGCACGCAGTCGGTCAGCACACAGGCGCCGCCCAGGCCGTCGCTGTCCACCACGGTCACCTGGGCGCCGAGCTGGGCGGCCACCAGGGCCGCCTCGTACCCGCCCGGGCCACCCCCCAGGATCACGATTCTGTCGTGCGGCTGGCTCACGCTGCCTCATTCTTCCCGGCCGCCCGGATGCCGCGGACGCCGCCCTCCCGGTGGCGGACCCCGGCCCTCCCCGTGGCGGGCCCCCGGCCCTCCCCGTGGCGAGCCCGGCCCTTCCGAGTGGCGAGCCCGGCCCTCCCAAGTGGCGAGCCCGGCTTTGGCCAGGGGGCGCCGCCCGGCCCGGGGACAGGCCCCGCCCTGCCGGTGGCGAAGCCCGGTCTTCTCGTCACCGGAGATCCGCCGCAACGACACACGGCTCGTTACGCTGGTGAGCCGTGGAGCTGTACGCGGCGTATGCCACCAACATGGACCCTTCGCTCATGGCCGAGCGCTGCCCGCATTCGCCGAGGCGCGGCAACGGCTGGCTGGAAGGCTGGCGGCTCACCTTCGGCGGCGAGGACATCAGCTGGGAAGGCGCCCTGGCCACGGTCGTGGAGGACGCCGCCGAGCGGGTGTTCGTGGTCCTGTACGAACTGAACGACCTGGACGAGCAGGTCCTGGACCACTGGGACGGCGTGCACCTGGGCTACTTCCAGAAGATCCGGGTCCGGGTGCAGACCCTGGACGGCGACCTGGCGGCCTGGCTCTACGTGCTCAACGACTATGAGGGCGGCCTGCCCTCGGCGCGTTACCTGGGCATCGTGGCCGACGCGGCCGAGCTGGCGGGCGCACCCGCCGACTACGTGGCCGGGCTGCGCGCCCGGCCCTGCACGTCACTGGGGGCCTGACGACGGGGCAGGCACCCGACTCACATCCGCAGGAACGAGGCGATCGCGGCCCGCAACGACCGCGTGTCCAGGCCGTGCGCCGCCTGATGCTCCGCGGGCGTGCCGTACCGGCGCAGCTCGCGGCGGCCGACGCCGAGCCCCAGGACCCGGTGCGGGAGGTCGCGCAGCGCGTCCGCCACCGCCGGCACCGAGGTCCCGGCCAGGTACGGCTCGACCAGCACCACGTCCGGCGCCTGCAGGGAGGCCCGCAACGTCGGCGCGTCCAGCGGCCGGATGGTGGGCGCGTAGAGCACGGTGACGTCGAACCCGAGGGTCGCGTCCACCACGGCGTCCGCCAGCGGGCCGACCGCGAGCACGGTCCCCCGGCGCCCGCTGCGCAGCATGGTGAGCCGGCCAGGCTCGCGGTCCAGCGGCACCGCGTTGGTCTCCGTGGACAGGCGCACGTATACCAGCCCAGTCCCGCGGGCCGCCGCGCGGATCTGGCGCTCAGCCTCGTCGGGATGCCCCGGGACATGCACGGTCCAGCCGGGCAGCGTGTTCAGCAGCGCCACGTCACCCGGTGACTGGTGGGTCCGGCCGTTGTCGGAGTAGTCGTAGGACGCGCCCGAGCTGACCAGGACCGCTCCCCCGGCCGCGGCCTGATGGTTCAGGTCCAGCTTGATCTGCTCGAAGGGTCGCTCGACGAGGAAGCTGGCGAACGTGTGCGCTATCGGCCGCATGCCGGTCAGGGACAGCCCGCCCGCCACGCTGACCAGCAGCTGCTCCCGGATGCCCACGTTGATCACGCGGTCGGGGAAGCGGGCCGCGGCCGGCCGGAAGAGGTCGGCCGAGATGTCGGCGACCACCACGGCCAGCCGGGGATCCCCGGCCAGCAGGCTGCTCGTGACCGCAGTGAAGCGTTCTCGCATGGTCTCCATGGCTGTCTCCTATCGCTTCGGCGCGGCTGATCGATCCGGCGGCGCTGACGGCCGGGGCGCGGACTTGGGCTCGACGACGGCGGCCACCATGTGCGGGCGGCCGGGATGCGGCGCGGTCAGCGCGGCCTCCAGCGCGTCGTGATCGCGCCCGGAGACCCGCCATACCGACCAGTCCTCGACGGCGAACCGGGCTTCCACCCCGCCCGGCCAGCCGTGGGTGGACGAGGCGTTGTCCACCACCACCACGTGCAGCGCGTCCAGCCGCGCAGCCCGGGCGAACGCGATCGCCTCGTGGTTGGACCCCTCGTCGAGTTCGGCGTCCCCCACCAGAACGAACACCCTCGAGTCAGCAAGCCCCTGGGCTCGGAGCCCGAGGGCCACCCCCGTCGCCAGCGGCAGGCCGTGGCCGAGCGATCCGCTGGAAATCTCCACCCCGGGGATCAGGGTCCGGTCCGGGTGCAGCCCGAGGGCCGACTCGAACGCGCCGAAACCGGGCAGGTCCGCGGGCTCCACGAAGCCCTTGGCCGCGAGCACTGCGTAGTACGCCATCGGCCCGTGTCCCTTGGACAGCAGGAACCGGTCCCGCGCGCCGTCGTCGGCGGTCTGCGGCGTGACCCGCAGTACCCGGTCGTAGAGCACCCAGAGCACGTCCAGGGTGGAGGTGGCCGCCTGATCGTGCTTGTCGTCCCCGGTCATCAGCGACATCAGGCCCGGCAGGTCGGCGAAGGTGGCGGGCGGACGATGGTCCGTGGTCGTCGTCATGAGCGCCATGCTCTTGCTTAAAGCGCACTTTAAGTCAAGGCGGTTCCGCGTCTGACGGGCCGGTCCGGCGGCTGCGGCCCGGACATGGCCCGGCCGCCGGCCGGCCTCAGGCCAGCGTCAGTACCAGCAGCATCAGCAACGGAACCGCCATCGCCGCGATGGGGACCCAGGTCCAGCGGAACCGGGGGCCGGCGGGAGCCGCCTCCGGGGCGGCGGCGGAGCGCTGCATCCGGGCCCGTTCGTCCAGCTGCCGGGCGATGAACTCGGCCGCTGAGCCCGCCAGGGCCGCGTGGGCCGGGTCGGGAAGCCGGGCAGATCCGGGCCCCGCAGTCATCCCCCGGCGGGCGGCCCGCCGGGCCCGCATCTCGCTGCGGGTCCTGGAGCGTCCCGACGACTGCACCGCCCAGCTGTGCACGATGCGGTCGCCGGCCGGGCCGCGGTAGTGGACCCGGACGTTGTGCACCAGGTCCACCTGGGTCACCGCGGACCAGGGCAGCACGTGCTCCCGCAGCGGGTTCACCACGGTAACGGCCGCGGCGCTGGCCACGATCCGCGGACGCAGCGCGCAGGCGTACATGATCCCGGTGATGGCGAGGACGACGAAGGCCGTGACCAGGGCCGCGTGGGTATGGTGGCCCAGCGCGAGCACGATCAGCAGCACGACCGCGAACGCGGTCCATGTCCACCACGCCACCAGGGATCCGGTCGTCCGGTAGACCTGCCGCTCGCTGAGCAGGTCCTGCCGCGAAAACACCGCCACCGCGCTCCATGTCACCGGGCCTGCCCCGCCTGGCCCGGCGCGGGCCAGGCGGCCGTCAAACCGTCGGCCCAGCCTACGCGGGCCCGGAGCCAGACCCCGCGACCACCTCGGAAACAAAGTCCAGCGGCATAGCGCGATAGCGGTCAGGTTCCCGGACGGGGGTCAGTGCGGCAGGCCCGTGGATCCAGCCAGTGAAGCTGTAATCACGGGGTCCCGCGCGCGCAGACCGCCCGGTCTGGCCTCGATCAGCGCGGCCCCGCGACGGCGGTGACGGTCAGGCGATGGTGGAGAACCAGCCGGCAGGCGCCGCACTAGACGGACCTAGGCGCGGGCCCCGTCCGAGAGCGGCTCCGGTGCGACCGAGCTGCCCCGGACCGCGGCGAGCGCGGCGGCAGCGAGCAGCCGCACCCCGATGCCGATCGCCCGCTCGTCCACGTCGAACGCGGGCTGGTGGATGTCGAAGTCCTGGCCGGAGCCGGGGACCCGGGTGCCCAGCCGGGCCAGCGAGCCCGGCACCGACTCCAGGTACCACGCGAAGTCCTCGCCGCCCAGGCTCTGCTGGGTGGTGGTGACCGCGTCGGGGCCAAGTACCCGCTCGGCCGCCGCCGACAGCAGTGCCGTGCTCGACGGCTCGTTCACGGTGGGCGGGACACTCCGCTGGTAGGCCAGGTCGGCGATGACCCCGTAGGCACTGGCCACCGACTCGATCAGCGCCTTGAGCAGGTCCGGCGCCTCGTGCCAGGCCTTGTCGTCCAGGCAGCGCACCGTGCCCTCCACCACCCCGTCGTCGGGGATGGAGTTAGCCCCGGTGCCGGCGCTCACCCGGCCCCACACCAGGCTGAGGCTGGACCGGGGGTCCACCCGCCGGGACAGCGCCGCGGGCAGTTCGGTGACGATCTTCCCGAGCGCGTAGACCAGGTCGGCAGTCAAATGGGGCCGGGCGGTATGTCCGCCCGGCCCGGTCACCCGGACAGTGATGCGATCACAGGCGGCGGTGATGGGGCCGCTGCGCACCCCGACCTTCCCGGCGTCCAGGCGCGGATCACAATGCAGGCCGAAGATGCGGTCCACCGAGGCGATGCCGCCCGCCGCCATCACGTCCAGCGCGCCGCCCGCCACCTCCTCGGCCGGCTGGAAGATGAGCCGCACCCGTCCCGGCAGCCGCCCCGCGGCAGCCTGCTGGGCGAGGAACAGTCCCGCGCCCAGCACGATGGTGGTGTGCACGTCGTGCCCGCAGGCGTGGCACGCGTTGGGTGCCGTCGAGCGGTACGAGACCTGCTTCTCGTCGCTGAGCGGTAGCGCGTCCAGGTCGGCCCGCAACGCCACCAGCGGCCCCCCGTCCCGGCTGTCGCCGATGTCCGCGATCAGCCCGGTTCCCTTGGGCAGGATCATCGGGCGCAGTCCCGCGGCGGCCAGGCGCAGCGCGATCCGCCGGGTGGCCCGGTGCTCGTGGTAGCCGAGCTCAGGATGGGCATGCATGTCGCGGCGGAAGTCGATCAGCTCAGCATCGTGCGCGGTCAGGAACGAGCCGAGATCCGCGCGCAGAGCGTCATTCGGCATTCGCCACCTCCCCCGGGTGGACAAACCGGTCCTCGGCGAACTCCGTGACCAGCGCGTCAACCACGTCCGTCAGCCCCCCGCCCGTTGCGACCACGGCCCGCTGCCGCTCGTAGGAGGCGCCCCATTCGAGCACCTCGGCGAGCACGTCCAGTTCGTCCACGCAGCCCAGCCGCTGCGCGACCGGCTGGATCTCCAGGAACAGCTCGTACAGCTCATCGCGCAGCGGCGCGGTCGACCCCACCGCGTCGGTGATCACGACGGCGTCGAGGCCGTACCTGGTCGCCCGCCAGCGGTTGTCCCGGATGACCCAGGACGGCTGGCTGGGCAGCCGGTAGCCGCGGTCCAGCTGCGTGTCGAACAGGTGAACCAGGCTCTGCGACAGGGCGGCGACCATGCCGACCTCCCGTAGCGTCGGAACCCCGTCGAACATGCGGATCTCGACCGTGCCGAAGTCAGGGTGTGGCCGGACATCCCACCACACTTCCTTGATGCTCCGGATGGTTCCGGCCCGCAGCAGCGTGTCCATGTACTCCTCGAACTCACTCCAATCCGCCAGCAATTGTGGCGGCCCTGCGGTCGGCAACCCGCCGAAGATGACCGCCCTGCTCGAGGCGAGCCCGGTGTCGTGCCCTCCCCAGAACGGGCTCGACGCGGTCAGCGCGAGGAAGTGCGGCAGATAAGCGGCGAGAGCGTTGACGATGGGAATCGCCTTGCTGCCATCACGAAGCCCCACGTGGACATGCACACCAAAGGTCTGTATCCGGCGGGCCAGCCACTGCATCTGCTCGACGAGTTCCGCATAGCGCTGAACGGGCGCCATCTTGGCATCCCGCCAATCACTGACAGGATGTGTTCCGGCGCAGGCCAGCATCGTACCGCGCATATCCGTGATCCGCTGAAGGTCAGCAATTGTCGCGGCTAGGTCGGCTACGGCCTCGGATACCGTACTGCAGACGCCGGTGACCACCTCGACCGTGGACTGCATGAGCTCGTCGTGAATCTTGGGCTGCGGCCCGGCTTCATCCTGGTCCCGCAGGGCGGAGATGACCTCACGCGCGTCCTGGCGGAGCAGCTTGCTGGCGGAATCGATGAGCTGAAGCTCCCACTCGACGCCCAGCGTCGCGCCCCGGGAGGGGTTCCACCAGATAGCCACCGCTGACCTCCTCCTGGCCATCACCCCGGGGCTGGCCCTCACCCCCGGGCTCCCCGCCCCGGCACCCCGCTACTAAGTCGCTTACTACCGGTAACTCTCGGTAAGCATAGTTACGCGACATAACGACCACTTCCCTGGCCTGACATGACCGGCGGCCTGATCAGCCGAGGTCGGGCGGCTGGTAGCGGCCCCAGACCTCGCGGAGCGCGTCGCACACCTCGCCCACGGTGGCCCGGTGCCGCAGCGCCTCGCGCAACGGGACCAGCAGGTTCTGGCTGCCGGTGGCGGCCTTCTTCAGGTCGTCGATGCGGCGGCGGAATTCATCGGCGTCCCGCTCGCTGCGCAGGGTGGCCAGCCGGCGGGCCTGCTGCGCCTCGAGCTCAGGATCGAACGGCAACGGCTCGTAGGGCTCGGCGCCGGGCACGGTGAACTTGTTGACCCCGACCACCACCCGCTCCCCGGCGTCGATCTCCCGGGTGACCTGGTAGGCCGAGCGCTCGATCTCGGCTTTCTGGAAGCCCTGCTCGATGGCCGCGACCGCACCACCAAGGTCCTCGACCCGGGCCATCAGCTCCTCCGCCGCGCCCGCGACGTCGTCGGTCATCGATTCCACCGCGTAGGAACCGGCGAACGGGTCCACGGTGGCGGTGAGGTCGGTCTCGTTCGCGATCACCTGCTGGGTGCGCACCGCGAGACGGGCCGCCTTCTGGCTGGGCAGGGCGATGGCCTCGTCGTAGGCGTTGGTGTGCAGCGACTGCGTGCCGCCGAGCACGGCCGCCAGGGCCTGCACGGTGACCCGGGTCAGGTTAACCTCGGGCTGCTGCGCGGTCAGCTGGACCCCGGCCGTCTGGGTGTGGAACCGGAGCATCTGGGACTTCGGGTCGCGGGCCCCGAACTCCTCCAGCATGATCCGCGCCCACAGCCGCCGGGCGGCCCGGAACTTGGCCACCTCCTCCAGCAGCGTGGTGCGGGCCACGAAGAAGAACGACAGGCGCGGCGCGAACTCGTCCACGGCCAGCCCGGAGCGCACCGCGGCCCGCACGTACTCCTTGGCGTTAGCCAGCGTGAACGCGATCTCCTGCACCGGCGTGGCACCTGCCTCCGCCATGTGGTACCCGGAGATCGAGATCGTGTTCCAGCGCGGGATCTCCGCCCGGCAGTAGGCGAACGTGTCCGCGACCAGGCGCAGCGACGGGACGGGAGGATAGATGTAGGTTCCGCGGGCGATGTACTCCTTGAGGATGTCGTTCTGGATCGTCCCGGTCAGCGAGGCTGCGGGCACGCCCTGTTCCTCGGCCACCAGCTGGTAGAGCAGGAGCAGCAGGGCCGCCGGGGCGTTGATCGTCATCGACGTGGAGACCTTGCCCAGTGGGATGCCGCGCAGCAGGATCCGCATGTCCTCCACGGAGTCGATGGCCACGCCGACCTTGCCGACCTCCCCGTGGGCCAGCGGGGCGTCGGAGTCGTACCCCATCTGGGTCGGCAGGTCGAAGGCGACCGACAGGCCCGTGGTCCCCGCCTCGATCAGCTCGTGGTACCGCCGGTTAGAGTCCTCCGCGGTGGCGAACCCGGCGTACTGCCGCATGGTCCACGGCCGGGTGGTGTACATCGTGGGGTACACGCCACGGGTGAACGGGTATTGCCCCGGTTGCCCGAGCTTTTCCGCCGGGTCGAAGCCAGCTGGCTGACCGGGTCCGTACACGGGCTCGATGGGCAGCCCTGACTCCGACTCACGTCCCATAAGCCAAGGTTAAATGGCTGGTCCTCCAGAACCTAAGCGAGCTTCGCCACACTGGGCCCGCACGGGGATCTGGGGCAACCGGGACCCCACACACAGAGTCACCATTCTCCATGATTGACTACTGCACGTGAGCAGAACGACAACGTTGCCGGGACTGATCCGGGCGGCCGGGGCCGCCCGGCTGCGGCGTACCCGGACCGGCGCGGCCGCCGCGGCGGCCGCGCTGCTCGTCGCGATGCCGCTGGCGGCCCCGCCGGCGCTGGCCAGCCCTGTGGTGGGCGGCCCTGTGGTGGGCGGCCCCGTGGTGAGCGGCCCCGTGGTGAGCGGCACTGCGATGCGCAGCACCGTGGTGAGCGGCACTGCGATGCGCAGCACCGTGGTGAGCGGCACTGCGATGCGCAGCACCGTGGTGGGCGGCACTGCGATGCGCAGCACCGTGGTGGGCGGCACTGCGGTGGTGGGCGGACCGGAACTGGCGGGCCGCGGCGTCATCGTGCACTACCCGGCCCACGGCGCCCGGCGGCTGCCCTCCCTGCGCGCCTCCGCCTATATGGTCGCGGACGCGGGAACCGGGCGAGTGCTGGCGGCCAAGGACCCGCACGGGCACTTCCTGCCGGCCAGCACGCTGAAGGTGCTGACCGCGGACGCGCTGATGCCGGTGCTGAAACCGGACGCCGAGGTGGTTACCTCCGCCATGGCCGCGGATGTGGAGCCGAACAAGGTGGGCCTGGTCAAGGGCCACGCGTACCCGGTGTACAAGCTGTTCCAGGCGCTGCTGCTGATTTCCGCCAACGACGCGGCGATCGCCCTCGCCCAGGCGGCCGGATCCTACGACAAGGGCGTGGCCCTGATGAACGCCGAGGCGCGCCGGCTCCAGGCGGACGACACCGTGGCCCGGCGGCCGAACGGGCTGAATGCCAAGGGGCAGCACACCTCCGCCTACGACCTGGCCCTGTTCGCCCGGCAGGCGCTGACCATGCGTCAGTTCATGCGGATCGAGGCGACCCGGACGGCCATGTTCCCGCTGCACCGCCGCCACTCGATCGAGTTGTTCAACCAGAACACGATGCTGAACACCTACCGCGGCGACCTCGGCGGGAAGATCGGCTGGACCACCGCGTCCGAGACCACGTTCATCGCCTGGGCCCGCCGGGACGGCCACACGCTCATCGTGACCATCATGCACTGCGTCCCGCTCACCGAGATGACCATCGCCGCCAAGCTGCTGAACTGGGGCTTCGCCATGGACGGGAAGGTCACCCCGGTCGGCACGCTGGCCCGGCCGCGGCCCGCGGCGCAGGCCGCACCGCCGGCGACCTCTGGCCCGGGGGCCGGAGTTAGCCGGCCCGGGGTCAGCACGCCCGGGATCAGCCCGCACGGGGGCGTTGCCCCGGCGGCTGGCCAGCACCGGACGGCCGGTCAGCGGGCCACCCGCCTGGTTCAGCCGGCCGGCTTCGCCACGATCCCGGTCACGGCCCTGATTGGCGCGCTGCTGCTCGCGGCGCTCGTGGCCGCGGGCATCGTCGTGCTCAGACGCTGGGCGGGCGGAGGAAACCCACCCGGTCCATGACCATGGCCATGGTTTCCACCGCGGCCGGCCCCGCCCGGCCCGCGCCGTGGGCCAGCAGCCGGTCCAGTTCGCTCTCGTCGGCGAGCAGCTTCTCGGTCCGTTCCCGGATCGGGGCCAGCGCACCGGCCACCACCTCGGCCAGGTCCTTCTTGAACGTGCCGTAGCCCGCCCCCGCGTACCTGGTCTCCAGTGCCGGGATGTCCGCACCGGTCAGCGCCGAGTAGATGCGCAGCAGGTTGGTGACACCCGGCTTGCCGGACTCGTCCGCGCGGACCTCGCTGCCCGGGTCGGTGACCGCCCGGGCGATCTTCTTGCGGATCGCACTGGGCTCATCGAGTACGTCGATGATGCCCGCGGCCGACGAGGACGACTTGCTCATCTTCGCGGTCGGCTCCTGCAAGTCGGTGATCTTGGCCACGCCGGACACGATCAGGGCCGAGGGCACCGTGAACGTCGGCCCGTAGCGATGGTTGAACCGCACCGCGAGGTCCCGGCTAAGCTCCAGGTGCTGCCGCTGGTCCTCACCGACCGGCACCTCGTTGGTCTGGTAGAGGAGGATGTCCGCGGCCTGCAGCACCGGGTAGCTGAACAGGCCCAGGCTGGCCTGCTGGGCGCCGCCTTTGGCTGCTTTGTCCTTGAACTGGGTCATCCGGCTGGCCTCGCCGAACCCGGTGATGCAGCTGAGCACCCACGCCAGTTCCGTGTGCTGCGGCACGTGGCTCTGCACGAACACCACGGCCCGGTCCGGGTCGATCCCGGCCGCGAACAGCTGCGCGGCCGCGACCCTGGTCCGCTGGCGCAGCTTGGCCGGGTCCTGCGGCAGCGTGATCGCGTGCAGGTCCACCACGCAGTAGAACGCCTCGTGCGTCTCCTGGAGCGCGACCCACTGGCGGACCGCGCCGAGGTAGTTACCGAGGTGGAACGAGTCGGCGGTCGGCTGGATGCCGGAAAACGCGCGTGGCCGGGGCATGGGCCCGAGTCTATTAGCTGATAACGGGGACGATGTCGGGGGCGTCCAGCAGCAGCGCGTCGGCGGCCTGGTCGGTGGTCTCTTCCTGGGACGCCCGCTCGGCTTCGATGGTCGCCTCGTAGTGGCTGATCTCGTTGGCCACCTGCCGGTCGTCCCAGCGCAGCGGCTTGGCCAGCAGCTCAGCGGCCTCCGCGGCCGCCGACAGGCCGCGGTCCCAGGTCTCGATCGAGATGTGCGTCCGCCGGGTCAGCACGTCGTCGAGGTGCCGCGCTCCCTCGTGTGAGGCGGCGTAGCCCACCTCGGCGCGCAGGTAGTCCTCGGCACCCGTAAGGGGGCGGCCCAGGTCCGGCTCGGCCGCGATCATGTCGAGGATCTCGGTGGCCAGCGCCCCGTACCGGCCCAGCAGGTGCTCGATCCGGGCCACGTGCAGGCCCGAGGCCCGGGCCAGCCGGTGCCGCGCGTTCCACAGCGGCAGGTACCCGTCCGCCCCGGCCAGCGGTACCTCGTCGGTGCAGGAGGGCGGGACCCGCCAGTCGAGTCCGTGCGCGACCGCGTCCACGGCGTCCCGGGCCATCAGCCGGTAGGTGGTGTACTTGCCGCCCGCGATCATCACCAACCCGGGCACCGGGTGCGCGACCACGTGCTCGCGGGACAGCCGTGAGGTGGAGTCGGACTCCCCGGCCAGCAGGGGACGCAGCCCGGCGTACACGCCCGCCACGTCCTCCCGGGTCAGCGGGACGGCGAGCACCCGGTTGACCTGGGCCAGCACGTAGTCGATGTCGGCACGGCTGGCCGCCGGGTGGGCCTTGTCCAGGGTCCACTCCGTGTCCGTGGTGCCCACGATCCAGTGCCGTCCCCAGGGGATGATGAACAGCACGCTGGTCGGGGTGCGCATGATGATGCCGGTACGCGACTGGATGCGGTCCCGCGGCACGACCAGGTGCACGCCCTTGGAGGCGCGGATGTTGATCACCCCGCGGCCGCCCACCATGGCCTGCACCTCGTCGGTCCACACGCCGGTCGCGTTGACTACCTGCTGGGCCCGGATCTCCAGCGTCCGCCCGCTCTCCAGGTCCACGGCGCGCACGCCGGTGACCCGCTCCCCCTCTCGGAGGAACCCGGTGACCTGGGTCCGGGAGGCGATCTGGGCCCCGTAACTGGCCGCCGTGCGGATCAGGCTGACCACGAACCGGGCGTCGTCCACCTGGGCGTCCCAGTACTGCAGCGCCCCGGTGAGCACGGACCGTTTCAGGGCGGGGGCGAGCCGCAGCGCGCCCCGCTTGGTGAGCTGGCGGTGCCCGGGCAGCCCGCGCGACTGGCCGAGCGAGAACCCGAGCGCGTCGTAAGCGTTCAGCCCGGCCCCGACGTAGGCCCGCTCCCACACGTGGTGGGTGAGCGGGAACAGGAACGGCACCGGCCGGACCAGATGCGGGGCGATCCGCTGGAGCAGCAGCCCGCGCTCGGTCAGCGCCTCCCGGACCAGGCTCACGTTCAGCTGCTCCAGGTAGCGAAGCCCACCGTGGATCAGCTTGCTGGACCGTGAGGAGGTGCCGGAGGCGAAATCACGCGCCTCGACCAGGCCGACCGACAGGCCGCGGGTGACCGCGTCGAGGGCCACGCCCGCGCCCACCACGCCCCCGCCCACGACGAGCACCTGGAGTTCGTCCCCGGTGAGCGCGGCGAGCGCCGCGGCCCGTCCCTCGGGGTCCAGCCGTGCCGCCTCCTCGGTCATCGTCACCGTCGCGGCGACGCATTCGGTGTCACGGCCACCTCGACGCGCTGGAACTCCTTGAGGTCGGAGTACCCGGAGGTGGCCATGGTCCGGCGGAGGGCGCCGATCAGGTTGAGCGAGCCGTCGGGAACGTCGGAAGGGCCGTGCAGGATCTGCTCCAGCGTGCCGACCGTGCCTACCTCAACCCGGGCGCCCCGGGGCAGCTCGGGGTGGTGCGCCTCGCTTCCCCAGTGGTAGCCGCGGCCCGGGGCCTCGGCCGCCCGGGCGAACGGCGAGCCAACCATGACCGCGTCCGAGCCGCAGGCGAGCGCCTTGGCGATGTCACCGCTGCGGGTCATCCCGCCGTCGGCGATCACGTGCACGTAGCGGCCGCCGGATTCGTCCAGGTACTCGCGGCGCGCCGCAGCCACGTCCGCGATCGCGGTGGCCATCGGCACGGTCACGCCCAGCACCGCGGCCGTGGTGTGCCCCGACCCGCCGCCGAAGCCGACCAGCACGCCGGCCGCGCCGGTGCGCATCAGGTGCAGCGCGGCGGTGTAGGTGGCGCAGCCGCCCACGATGACCGGCACGTCGAGCTCGTAGATGAACTGCTTCAGGTTGAGCGGTTCCGCGTGCCCGGACACGTGCTCGGCGGACACCGTGGTGCCGCGGATCACGAAGATGTTGACGCCCGCGTCGATGACGGTCTTGTAGTATCGGACGGTCCGCTGCGGCGACAGCCGGGCCGCGGTGGTGACACCCGCCGAGCGGATCTCCTCGATCCGCTGCCCGATCAGCTCTTCCTTGATCGGCTCGGCGTAGATCTCCTGGAGCCGCCGGGTGGCGGCCTCCTGGGGGAGCTGCGCGACCTCGGCCACGATGGGCTCCGGGTCCGCGAACCGGGTCCACAGCCCTTCCAGATCCAGCACGGCCAGCCCGCCGAGCGCGCCGAGCCTGGCGGCGAAGGCCGGCGACACCACGCTGTCCATCGGCGAGGCCACCAGCGGCATCTCGAACCGGTAGGCGTCGATCTGCCAGGCGACCGAGACCTCCTCGGGGTCCCTGGTCCGCCGGGACGGGACGATGCCGATCTCATCGAGCGGGTAGGCGCGGCGGCCGGTCTTGCCCCGGCCGATCTCCACGGTGGTCATGGTTCAGTTCCGCCTATCCTCAGTTCCGCCTATCTCAGTGCCGCCTGGTTCCGGGCCGCCTGGTTCCGGCCGCCCAGGTCAGGCCCGCCCGCGCCGGGCGTAGTTCGGCGCTTCCGCGGTCATCTCGATGTCGTGCGGATGGCTTTCCGCCAGACCGGCCGCGGTGATCTGGGTGAACCTGGCCTCCTGGAGCTCGGCCACGGTCCGCGCGCCGCAGTACCCCATGGCCGCCCGCAGCCCGCCAGCCAGCTGGTTGGCCACCGCGGCGAGCGGACCCCGGTAGGGCACCTGGCCCTCGATGCCCTCGGGCACCAGCTTGTCCTCGCGCAGCACGTCGTCCTGGAAGTAGCGGTCCTTGGAGTAGGACCGGCCGCGCTCGGCGTTGCGCATCGCGGCGAGCGAGCCCATCCCCCGGTACAGCTTGTACTGCTTGCCGTGGATGAAGACCATCTCGCCGGGACCTTCCTCGCACCCGGCCAGCAGGCTGCCCAGCATCACGGTGTCCGCGCCGGCCGCGATGGCCTTGGCGATGTCGCCGGAGTGCTGCAGGCCGCCGTCGCCGATCAGCGGCACACCCGCGGCCCGGGTCGCCTGCGCCGCTTCGTAGATCGCGGTGACCTGGGGCACGCCGACACCGGCCACGACCCGGGTGGTGCAGATCGAGCCCGGCCCGACGCCGACCTTGACCCCGTCCACGCCCGCGTCGATCAGCGCCTGGGCCCCGGCCCGGGTGGCGATGTTCCCGCCGATCACGTCGACCCGGAGGTTGGCCTTGACCTGGCGCACCATGTCCAGGACGGCCTGGGAATGACCGTGTGCGGTGTCTATCACGAGGAAATCGGCGCCCGCCTCGACCAGGGCCTGGGCCCGCCCCTTGGCGTCCTCACCGACCCCCACAGCCGCGCCGACCACCAGGCGTCCCTCGCCGTCCTTGGTGGCGCTGGGGAACTTCTCGCTCTTGGTGAAGTCCTTGACCGTGATCAGGCCGCGCAACTTGCCCGTACTGTCGATCAGCGGCAGCTTCTCCACCTTGTGCTGGCGCAGCAGGGCGAACGCCTCGTCCCTGGACACCCCGACCGGCGCGGTGATCAGCGGTGTGGTCGTCATGACCTCCGCGACCCGGCGGCTGTGGTCGGTCACGAAGCGGATGTCGCGGTTCGTCACGATGCCGACCAGGACCCCGTCCGGGCTGGTCACCGGGACGCCGGAGATGCGGTACCGGGCACACAGCTGCTCGACCTCGCCCACGGTGGCGTCCGGGCCGCAGGTGACCGGGTTGGTGATCATGCCAGCCTCGGACCGCTTCACCGTGTCCACCTGCTGCGCCTGGTCGTCCACGGAGAGGTTCCGGTGCAGTACACCGGCGCCCCCGATGCGCGCCATGGCGATGGCCATCCGGGCCTCGGTCACGGTATCCATGGCCGAGGAGACCAGCGGCACGTTCAGCGTGATCCGGCGGGTGAGCCGGGCCGTGGTGTCCGCCTCACCGGGCATGACTTCGGAGTGCGCGGGCAGCAGCAGGACGTCGTCGAAGGTCAGGGCCGGAGGGGCGAACTTGCCGACGTCGCTCATGACACCTTCCGGAGGGTGGCTGCAGGACATCACCCAGTCTAGAGGGAGCCCGCCGCCGTGATGGTCAGCGCACGCGGCCCCGCCGGGCCGGCCGCTGCCCCCACCGGGCACCTCGCGCCGGGCCGCGGGCCAGCCGGGCCAGCATGCTGGTGGCGATGAGGCTGGTGATGCTGGCCAGGCCGGCCACCACGCCGCCCGCGACCGCCGCCCGTAGCCACGCGGCCGCACCCTGGGAGGGCGCACCCAGGGCCTGCCAGGCCCCGGCCCGCTGCCCGGCCGCCCGGCCGGGCCATCCGGCCCGGGCGCGCTGGAGATCACCCGGCCCGTGAACCCGGGGCCCGGCCAGCGTGCCCGGCGTGTCCACGTCCGCGACCAGCGCACCCAGCAGGGCCAGCGCCGGGTCAGCGTTAAGTCCCGGCCCGGCGGCGCCCCGCGCCGCGAGCACGTTGATGGCTTCCTCGGACCGCCGGATCTCACTGAGATCGACGGCCCGGCCCTCGGTACTACCCGCTGCCGCCCGCCTGCGTGTGAACTCCAGACCGGGCGTCACACCGGGCGCTCCAGGTCCGCGCCCCGTGATCACGCAATCGACTCCTCGACCGCAAGCACCCGGAGCCGGGCCAGCGCCCGGTGCTGGGCCACCCTTACCGCCCCTGCTGACATACCGAGTACGTTACCCGTTTCCTCGGCGGACAGACCGGTCACCACGCGTAGTATTAGCAGCTCACGTAGGTGATGCGGCAACTGGGCGAGGAGCGCCCGGGTACGTTCCGCCTCAATGTAGGCCACCACCGTCTCTTCCGGACCGGGCCGGTCGTCCGGCCCGTCGGGCAGGTCCTCGCACGGCACCGCGAGCCGGGACGCGTTGCGGACCGCGTCGGCCACCTTGTGCGAGGCGATGCCGAATACGAACGATGCGAACGGCCTGCCCATGTCGCGGTACCGGGGCAACGCGGCCAGCACGGCCAGGCAGACCTCCTGGGCCACGTCGTCGGCCACGTAGTAGTGACCGGTGATCCGGCCCAGCCGGGCCCGGCAGTACCGGACCACCATGGGGCGGATCCGCTCCAGCAGGGCCTCGATCGCCCCCGGGTGACCACGCACCGCGAGATGGGCCAGTTCCGCGAAGCCGCCGGATTCGGTGTCGGCCCAGCCCTGGCCGTAGCCGCCTTCGCCGTGGGAGCCCGGGCCGGAACCGCCCGGGCCGTAACTTCTCTCGTAGGTACCGTGCTCGTGGGGACCGTGCTCGTGGGGACCGTGCTCGTGGGGACCGTGCTCGTGGGGACCGTGCTCGTGGGGACCGTGCTCGCGGGCCCCCGCCCCCTCGGCCACCGCGGTGCCGGCCGGGAGCACAACTCCCTGCCCGTCGGCCACGGCCCGGATGATGCATCCCTCGCTCACGACTGCATGATGCCCAGGAAAACGTGGTTGCCCTCATCAATGTGGGCAACGGAAAGGTCACATTGATGTACCACGTGACCACGTTCCGAACATGAAATAACTACCAGTAATCAATTGACTACTGTGTGTAATTGGAATTCCTCGGAGTGTCGCTTTCGCGGCAAAGATAGACAAGCACCAGGGCGGGGGCCGCGCAACCGCGTGAACCCGCCCCACGCGGCCCCCGCTCCCCACGGGGGACCTCCACCCAGCCGGCCTCAGCCCTCGGGCCCCCACCGGCCGGAGCCATGATCATTAGCTTCGTGATCAACCGATCGGTGCTGCCCTAGTGACACCCATCGTCTGATCACGAACTGGCCCGGCCGCCCGGGCAGGCGTCCGCCGGGCGGACGGCCTTCCTGCGCGCCGGTCCTCACGCCGGGGCGGAGGAGCCCGGGCCTGCCGCCCGGCGGGGAGTACGCCGCAGGCCCCCGCCCGGGCCGGAGCCGGGGCGGGGGCCTGCGGGTGTTCGTTGCGGACCCTTGGTTCTCGGGCCTTAGTGAGCGTGGCCGTGCGAGTGACCGTGGCCACCCGCCGCCGCCTCGTCCTCTTCCTCCGGCTTGTCCGCCACCAGTGCCTCGGTGGTCAGCAGCATGGCCGCGATGGACGCGGCATTGAGCACCGCGGACCGGGTCACCTTGACCGGGTCGATCACGCCCTGGGCCAGCAGGTCACCGTACTCGCCGGTGGCCGCGTTGTAGCCCTGGCCGTGGCCGAGCTCGGCGACCTTGGCCACGACGACCATGCCCTCGACGCCGGCGTTCTCGGCGATCCAGCGGGCCGGCGCGACGAGGGCGCTGCGCACCACCGACACCCCGGTCGCCTCGTCACCAGTCTTGCCGAGGTCGCCCAGCTTCGCGGCGATGTGCACGAGCGCGCTGCCGCCGCCGGGCACGATGCCCTCCTCGATGGCAGCCCGGGTGGCCGAGATCGCGTCCTCGAGGCGGTGCTTCTTCTCCTTCAGCTCCACCTCGGTGGCCGCGCCGACCCGGAGGACGGCTACACCACCGGACAGCTTGGCTACCCGCTCCTGCAGCTTCTCGCGGTCCCAGTCCGAGTCGCTCGCCTCGATCTCGGCCCGGAGCTGGCGGACCCGCTCGCTGATGGCCTCGGCGTCACCGGCACCGTCCACGATCGTGGTGGTGTCCTTGGTCACCACCATCCGGCGGGCCTCGCCCAGCGTCTCGAGCCCGATGTTCTCGAGCTTGAGGCCGATCTCCTCGCTGACCACCTCGCCGCCGGTGAGGACGGCGATGTCAGCGAGCATGGCCTTGCGCCGGTCACCGAAGCCCGGGGCCTTGACCGCCACGACCTGCAGCAGGCCGCGAATCTTGTTCACGACCAGCGTGGAAAGGGCTTCGCCGTTGACGTCCTCGGCAATAATCAGGAACGGCTTCTTGGTCTGGGCGACCTTTTCCAGCAGCGGCAGGAAATCCGCCATTGACGAGATCTTGCCCGCGTGCAGCAGGATGTAGGCGTCGTCCGTAACGGCTTCCATACGCTCCGGATCGGTCACGAAGTACGGGGAGATGTAGCCCTTGTCGAACTGCATTCCCTCGGTGAACTCGAGCTCGAGGCCCATGGTCGGCGATTCCTCGACGGTGATGACACCGTCCTTGCCGACCTTGGCGAACGCCTCGGCGATGAGCTCGCCGATCTTCACGTCCTGCGCGGACACCGTCGCCACGTTGGCGATCTCCTGCTGCTCCTCGACCTCGCTGGCCGACTCCAGCAGCAGGTCGGACACGGCGGCCGCGGCCGCGTCGATTCCCTTTTTCATCGCCATGGGGTTCGCGCCCGCGGTGACGGAGCGGCGGCCCTCACGGACCATCGCCTGCGCCAGCACGGTGGCGGTGGTGGTGCCGTCGCCGGCCACGTCGTTGGTCTTGGTGGCGACTTCCTTGGCGAGCTGAGCACCCAGATTCTCGTAGGGGTCCTCGAGGTCGATCTCACGCGCGACGGTCACGCCGTCGTTGGTGATGGTCGGAGCGCCCCACTTCTTGTCGATCACGACGTTGCGGCCCTTCGGACCCAGCGTCACCTTGACGGCGTCGGCGAGGCGGTTCACGCCACGCTCGAGAGCGCGCCGTGCCTCCTCGTCGAACTCCAGCATCTTGGCCATGAGCACCTCAAATTGCCATGTATAGGTCGTGCCCGGCGGCCGGCAAGCCGGCCGTGGGCCCGGTTCAGTCCTGCGGACCCCTTGGTCCTGCGGGGCCCTGGTCCTACGGACTACCGCCCCGGACGCCAGGGAAGCGCCGGGGCGGTGGTCCGAGGCGGTCCTGGCTGCGGGCCGCAGGGCCCGCGGCGCAACCGCGATTTACTGCTCGATCTACTTCTCGATGATGGCGAGCACGTCACGGGCAGAGAGCACCAGGTACTCCTCGCCGTGGTACTTCACCTCGGTGCCGCCGTACTTGCTGTACAGCACCACGTCACCGACCTTGACGTCCATCGGGACGCGCTTGGCGCCAGCATCGTCGAACCGGCCGGGGCCGACCGCCAGGACTTCGCCCTCCTGGGGCTTCTCCTTGGCGGTGTCCGGGATCACGAGCCCGGACGCCGTGGTCTGCTCGGCCTCCAGGGTACGAACCACGATCCGGTCTTCGAGTGGCTTGAGAACAACCTTGGTAGCGGTCGCCACGATCTGACCTCCTCCTCCGAAAAGGATGGGGAAACGACTATTAGAGAGGAACGACCATGGCCAGCTGTCGTCGCGGGTGCCAGTCCAGCCTTACGTCGCATTAGCACTCTACCCTAGAGAGTGCCAGTCCCGAACAGTAGTCCGGGCGCGCCGCGACGTCAAACCTCAGCCGCGCGACCTGGGCGGGACCGGCCCGGAGACGCGGCCGCCCATCAGACCAGGACGCTGGTCACCGGCAGCGCCGAATCGGCGCCGACGTCCAGCGATGACGGCTTGACGTCGCGGGCCACGAGTTCCGCGCCCAGCGCGGCCACCATGGCCCCGTTGTCAGTGCACAGCCCGGGCCGCGGCACCCGCAGCCGGAGGCCGGCCGCCTCGCAGCGCTCCGCGGCCAGGGCGCGCAGCCGGGAGTTGGCCGCCACGCCCCCGCCGATGACCAGGTGGTCCACGCCGTTAGCCCGGCAGGCCTGCACGGCCTTGCGGGTCAGCACGTCCGCCACCGCCTCCTGGAAGGAAGCCGCGACATCCGCCACCGGCACGCTGGCCCCGGCCGCACGCCGGTCTTCCACCCAGCGGGCCACGGCGGTCTTCAGCCCCGAGAAGGAGAAGTCGAAGGTCTGGTCCCGGTACTTGGCCCGGGGGAAGGCGATCGCGGCGGGGTCACCGGTCCGGGCCTCCTTGTCGATCGGCGGCCCGCCCGGGAACGGCAGCCCCAGCACCCGGGCCACCTTGTCGTAGGCCTCACCGGCGGCGTCGTCGATGGTGGCGCCGAGCGGCTGCACGTCGCCGGCGATGTCCCGGGCCAGCAGCAGCGAGGAGTGCCCGCCGGACACCAGCAGTGCGATGGCCGGCTCGGGCAGCGGGCCGTGCTCCAGCTGGTCCACGGCGATGTGCGCGGCCAGGTGGTTCACCGCATACAGCGGCTTGCCCAGGGCCAGCGCGTAGGCCTTGGCCGCGCAGACGCCGACCAGCAGCGCCCCGGTCAGCCCCGGGCCCGCGGTCACCGCGATCGCGTCCACGTCGGCCAGCGTGACCCCGGCCGTGGCCAGCGCCCGGTCCACCGCGGGGACCATGGCCTCCAGGTGCGCGCGGCTGGCCACCTCGGGCACCACGCCACCGAAACGGGCGTGCTCCGCCACGCTCGAGGCCACCGAATCGGCCAGCAGCTCGTGCCCGCGCACCAGCCCGGCGCCGGTCTCGTCGCACGATGTCTCGATGCCCAGGACCAGGGGGGCGAGGGGGGATGTCATCGGGGACCTCCGGCCGCCGGCTTGGGGTCCCCGTGTTTGGTGCCGGAGCGTCGCGCACCGGAGAAGCCGAACCGGCGGGCGCGGGGCAGGGTCAGCTGCATCACCAGGGCGTCCGTCCCGGACGGCTGGTAGTAGCCGCGCCGGATGCCGATCTCGGTGAACCCCCGGCTGCGGTACAGGCGCTGCGCGCGCTCGTTGTCCACCCGGACCTCGAGGAAGACGTCGGTGCCGCCCCGCCGGGCCGCCTCGGCGACCAGGGCGTCCAGCAGCAGGGCCCCGATCCGCTGGCCCCACCGATCCTGGGCGACGGCCATGGTGAGCACGTCGGACTGGCCACCGCCCGGGCTGAGCAAGCCCGCGTAGCCCACCAGCGCGCCAGCGTCCTCCGCGATCAGGTAGTAGCGGCCGCTGGCCTCCGCCCCCTTCAGTTCGGACGCCAGCATGGCCTCCGACCATGCCTCGTCCCCGAACAGGGACTCTTCCAGGCGGAGCACGGCGGGAAGGTCGGCACGGGTCATGGCGCGCAGGGCGATGACGGGTGTCGCGAGGGGATCTGGCGTCGCGAGGGGATCTGGCGTCACGGTACCGTCACCCGCTTCGGCGGCCCGGGTACCCGCGCGTCGGGCCGGCGCAGGTAGATCGGCTCGGCCCCGGTGCCGGGAGCGCCCGCGGCAAATTGCTGGGCCGCGAGCCCGGCCAGGGTGCCCGCGGCCGGGTAAGCCGGCTCGATCGGCTGACCCAGGACACCGGGGTAGAGCAGCGCGCCCGCACCCGCGACCAGGATGTCCTGGCCGCCTGGGGCAGCCCGGCTGCCCGGGGCGTCCTGGCGGGCGGCGACCGCCTCCGCCACGTCGGCGGGGAGGCCAACCGCGGGGCCGTCCAGCCGTCGGCCCGCGGCGTCGTAGCGGGCCCAGTAGACCTCGCGCCGGCGGGCATCGGTAGCCACGATGAACTCCCGGCCTCCGGCGGCGGCCGCCGCGTCGGCGGCGATCACATCCAGCGTGGACAACCCGTACACCGGCACACCCAGGGCGCTGCCGAGCACCCGGGCGGTGACCAGGCCCACCCGCAGCCCGGTGTACGGGCCAGGCCCGGTCCCGGCGGCGACCGCGGTGATATCCAGCCGGCCCGCGCCCGCCCCGGCCAGCACGGCGTCGATGGAGGACGCCAGGAGCTCGCCGTGGCGGCGCGCGTTGACCGTGGTGGTCTCGGCCAGCACGTGCGTCCCGTCATGCAGGGCTACCGTCACGGCTGGCGTCGCAGTATCGAACGCGAGCAGCAGCACGGGCGCCAAGCCTAGTTGACCAGGCAGACGAGACAGGACGGCCGCGCGCAGGCCGCCGTGCGGGTCACTTCAGCTGGGCGATCACATCGCGGGCCGCGGCGATCGCCCCCGCCCGGAGCTGGGCCGCGGAGACCGGCCCGTGGCCGCTCCGGCCGCTGTTGCCCTGAAGCACCGCGGTGAGCACGACGTTGTGGTCGCGGACCACCACGGTCATGAGCTCCGTCTTGAGGCCGGCCGACCGGGTGATCTGCAGCGCGGAGAACGCCTTGGTGCCCAGCCCCGCGATCGTGGTGATCGTGGCCTTCGGCAGGTGAGTGGCCTTGGGCGGGCTGGTCTTCTGCTGCAGCGCCGCGGCGTACCCGTCCATGGCCGCGAACGTGGCGCTGCCGTCCCCGCTGGCCAGGCCGTTCGGCGTGTACGCCTGGACCTGGACGTTCAGCAGCCGGTAGAGCGGCCGCTGATCCAGCGTCCAGCTGCACAGGCTGGCCTGGCCGCCGTCGAGTGAGTTCGGGGAGGCCTCGGTCCGCTTCCCCGGCAGATACTGGCTGAGCGTGCCGGTGGTCACCGAGGTACAAGCGTTGGGGACGGTCCTGAATTCGCCGGCCTGGAAGGTCGTCACCAGAGGGTTGGGGACACTGGCCGGCTTGCTGCCGCCGCTGACCAGGAGCCAGATGCCGGCGCCGACGACCACCGCCACGCCGAGGATGCCGCCCCATCGGTACACCGAGCGCCGGTTCCGGCGGGCCCGGGCCGCGGCCTGGCGGCCACGCGGCCGCACCGGCGGCGGGGCGGCCTCGGCCGGCTCCTCCTGGTGCCCGGGCGGCTCGCGGTACCCACCGGCCTGATCGTCGCGGAGCGGCTCGTCGTACCCGCCCTCGTCGTAACCACCGGGGGCGCCGTGCCTGCCTGGTGCGCCCTGGCCCGCCTGCGCGTCATAGCCGCCCGGTGCCGGCCGCCCGCCGTCCGCGGGGACCGTGGCCCGCTTCCCGCGGCTCGCGCCTTCTGCCCAGCGTGGATCGACGGCGAGCCCGGCCCAGGGCGGAAGGTCCTCGTCGTCGTCCTGGTAACGGTCATCGCTCCACTGGCGGTCGCCACGTGGGGACAGCCGACCAGAGCGAGGGGGACGGGGCCCCTGCTGAGCCACGGCGCGCCTCCGGGAAAGGGATCAGACCGTGCAGAACGGCGCGAGACGCATTACCGAACGGCAGCCCGTTCCGGAAACGGCTGACCTCAGCAATGCGGGGACAGTCGGAAACTATATGGCCTTGCGCGTCACGGGTAGGGCACAACGCGCGGATCCGCGGCGGATGCCCAGCGCTCCCCGATACCGGCCAATCTCACCCGCCGCATCTCGCCGGGCTCACCAGCGCCGGGCATCGTGATGGTGACCTCCAGGCGGTCGGCCGCGAGCTCCTCGACCAGGCCCTCGCCCCACTCCACCACGGTCACGCAGTCCTCCAGGGACGCGTCGAGGTCCAGGTCATCCACTTCGGCGACGCTGCCCAGCCGGTACGCGTCCACGTGGACCAGGCCCGGGGCGCCGCCCAGCGGCGGGTGCACCCGGGCGATGACGAACGTCGGGGAGGTCACCGGCCCGCGGACGTCGAGTCCCTGCCCGATGCCCTGCACCAGGGTGGTCTTGCCTGCCCCCAGCGGCCCGGTGAGCACGATCAGGTCACCGGGCCGGAGCACGGCCGCGATCCGCTGGCCCAGTGCCCGCATGTCGTCCGCGGTGGCCACGGGGATGCGGTCAGCCGCCCCGCTGGCGGAGTCGTGGCCAGACCCCACGGAACAGCACCTGCCTTCTTCACGCGTTGGCCCGGCACGGCCGGGCACTGGACACTGCCGTCACGCGGAGCGTTCCGGGGCTGCTGCGCCCGCTTCCACCCTCGCGATCAGGCCGGTGATCGCCTCGTTGACCACCTCGGGAGCCTCCAGGATAAGGGCGTGGCCGGCGCCCGGTACCAGGACCAGCTCGGCGCTGGGAATCGCCTCGGCCAGTTCCTGGCCCAGGGACGGTGAGACGAGCCGGTCCTTGTCCCCGGTCAGCGTGACCACCGGGACCCGGCCCAGGACGCCGAGGGTGTCGCGCATGTCCACCGCGTACAGGGCCTCGCCGAACGCCGCGACCACCTCGATCGGGGTCGACCGGATCATCTGCTCCAGGAAGTCCACCACCGCAGGATGCACCTGCGGACTACCGAAGCCGATGAACCGCGTGCTGAGGAAGGACAGGTCACCGGCTACCCGGCGGCCGCGCTCCACCAGCATGGCCCGGTAGCCCGTAGCGGCGCCCCGCAGCACCACCGGGAGGGCCCGGGTGAGCACCGGCCTGATCGGCCCGGGCATCCACGGGCTGCCTGCGGACAGGCCGCTGGCCGCGGTGGACATGAGTGCCACCCCGGCGACCTTGGTGCCGAAAAGCTCGGGGTGCTGGCGGGCCAGCGCCATGATGGTCATGCCGCCCATGGAGTGACCGACAAGCACCACGGGCATGTCGCCCGGAGCGGCGGCCTTGATGATCAGGTCCAGGTCGGCGCCGAGCCGGTCGATGCTGGACGCGCCGGCCGCGGACCGCCCGGACCGGCCGTGGTCACGCTGGTCCCAGAACACGAGCCGGTGCTGGCCCAGGGCGGCGCGCTGGAAGTGCCAGCAGTCCTGGTTCAGCGTGTAGCCGTGGCAGAAGATGAGGGTGAGCGGCTGGGGCGGCGTGCCGCGCCCGGTGCGCTGGGCGGCCGCGGGTGGCTCGTCGATCTCGGCATGCAGTGGGACCCCGTCGTCGGTCAGGACGGTGAGCGGCTGCCCGCGCAGTTCGCCCAGCCGCTCAGGTGCCGCGGTGGTGCGCAGCACCTGGGTCCGGCCAATTGCGATCCGCTCGGCCGCCACGACCGCTCCGGCGCCCGCCGCCACGGCCCCAGCCGCCAACCCTGCCACTCCGGTGATCCGCCGCCAGGTCGCCATCGAACCTCCCTGCCGTGCGTCCTGGTCCGGCCGCCCGCCGGCCCGCGGGGGGTCAGGCTTGCGCCCCCGTCACCGTCTCCGACAGCCCCGCACCAGGAGACTCACTGTGCTCGTATGCTACTTCACGGTAAGTTCGGGGTACGCCGCCGGCAAAGTTGGTCACGACCTCGTACGAGACCGTGCCCAGGGCGTCCGCCCACTGCTGGGCCGTGGGCTCACCGGAGTCCCCCGGGCCGAACAGCACGACCTCGTCGCCGGTTTCGGCCGCCTCGGTCCCGAAGTCGATAACCGACAGGTCCATGCACACGGTGCCCGCGATGGACCAGCGCTTGTCGCGGGCCTGCACCTCGACCACGCCCGAGGCCCGCCGGGGTATGCCCTCGGCATAGCCCAGCGGGATCAGCCCCAGGGTGCTCTCGCCCTGGGTGGTGTAGCGATGGCCGTAGGACACCGGGGTCCCCGCCGGAACCCGCTTGACCAGGGTCAGCCGGGTCCGCAGCGTCATGGCCGGGCGGAGCCAGTGCGGGGCACCCCCGGGGATGGTGGCCAGCCCGTAGGCCGCCCCGCCCGGGCGGACCAGGTCGAACCAGGTGGCCGGCAGGTCGAGGGCCGCCGCGGTGTTGGCCAGGTGGCGCACCTCGGGCCGGGCTCCCGCCGCCTCGGCCAGTGCGACGGCGTCAGTGAACCGGGCCAGCTGGGCGTCCACGGACGGATGTCCCGGTATGTCCGCGCAGGCCAGATGCGACCATATCCCCGCAATCGTGACGTTCCCGGCCGCCTCGGCGGACCGGGCCGCGGCGACCAGCTCCGGCCAGTCGGCGGGGGTGGCGCCACCCCGGGCCATCCCGGTGTCGATCTTCAGGTGCACCCGGGCCGGGCGCCCCGCCCGGGTGGCCGCGGCCGCGATCTCGTGCAGTAGCGGCACCGCGTCCACGGTCAGGTCCACGTCAGCCCGGATCGCGGCCTCGTGTGCCCGGCCCTCCCCTCCGCCGGGCGCCTCTCCGGATGCTGCTCCCGGTGCTCCACTGGATGCTGCTCCCTGTGCTCCGCTGGATGCTCCTCCCGGTGCTCCGCCGGGCGCTCCGAGCAGGCAGAGCACCCGGGTGGTGAGCCCGGCCTGGCGCAGGGCCAGCGCCTCGTGCTCGTGCACCACGCCCAGCCACTGCGCGCCGCCGGCCACCGCCGCGTGCGCCGCGGGGACCATGCCGTGCCCGTAGCCGTCGGCCTTGACCACCGCCATCACTGGCACTCCGCCGACGTGCTGGCGCATCGCCTCGACGTTGCGGGCGACGGCGGCGAGATCGATGAGCGCTTCCGCGTGACCATCCATGGCCTCACAGTGTGCCAGCAGGCCCGGGCGGGCTGGTCCGGCGGCGGCAGCGGGCCACTCCGGCCGGGAGGTGGCGGGCTCTCCGGCCGGGGAGGGTCACGGGCCTCTTCGGGCGGGTAGCTCTGGCCGGGCGGTTCCCGCCGGGCGGCTAGCTGGCCCGGCGGCGGACCGCCCGGATCGCGTCCGGCAGCGCGCCGACCACGTCCGCCGCCCCGATCGGCGCCTCTGCGTAGCCAGCCCGGGAATCGTCCGGGTTGGTGACGTCCCACCCGCCGCCAGATGGCTCCATGGCAGGCACCGGACGGCCCCCCGCGCCGGCCGCGGCCAGCCGGGCGGCCAGTCCGTGCAGGTACGCGGCGGCGGCCGCGGCCTCGCCGACCTCCAGGCCCTGCGCCAGCAGCGAGCCGGCCAGCCCCGACAGCACGTCGCCAGTGCCCGCCGTGGCCAGCCATGAGGTGCCGGTGGGGTTGACCCACACGGGCGGCAGGTCCTCCTGGCTGGCCCCGCCTCCGGTGAATCCGCCGCCGGCGGCCCCGCCGCCCCGGCTAGCCGGGGCCTGGCCGGCCCCAGCCCCGCCCTGGCTGGCCGCTGAGCGCCCGTCCGGGGTAGCGATGACCGTGGTGGACCCCTTGAGCAGGACCGTGGCGCCCAGGCCGGCTGCGGCCTTCCTGGCGTGTTCCAGGCGGCGGCTCTCCACGTCGGCCGGGTCGGCGCCAAGCAGCCGGCCCAGTTCGCCAGCGTGCGGGGTAAGCAACGTGGGCGCGTCCCGGGCGAGCAGCTTTTTGCGGGCCGCCAGCAGGGTCAGCCCGTCCGCGTCCACCAGCACCGGCACGTCGCTGGCCAGCACGGCCGCCAGCCGTTCCCCGGCTTCGTCGTCCGTGCCCATGCCCGGTCCCACGACCCAGGCCTGGACCCGTCCCGCGGCACGAACATCCTCGCCGGCCGGGATGTCCTGCCCGGTCACGGTGATCACCGACTCCGGCCAGAGCAGCCGGACCACGGCCACGGCCGGCGCCGCGGACACCAGCCGGACCATCCCGGCCCCGCCGCGGATGGCACCGCCCGCGGCCAGCGCGGCCGCCCCCGTGAACCGCTCGCTGCCCGCCACGATGCCGGCCACGCCGCGGCGGTATTTGTCGGACTCCTCGCTAGGACGGGGCAGCAGCCCGCCTACGTCCGCGGCCTGCATCGCGCAGGCGTCCGGGGCGTCCAGGTACGGGCCGAGGCCGATGTCGATCAGCTCGACCACCCCGGCTCGCCGCGCGCCCGGGTCAATCAGCAGGCCAGGTTTCAGCGTGCCGAACGTCACGGTCACGTCGGCCTGGATCGCGGCGCCCTCGACCACGCCGGTGTCCGCGTCCACCCCGCTCGGCAGGTCCACCGCGACGACCACGCCCGGGGATCGCGCAGCCAGGCTGGCCAGCGAGGCTTGCGGCTCCCTCAGCCCGCCCCGGCCGCCGATGCCCAGCAGGCCGTCCAGGATCAGGTCGGCCGCGCCGAGGGCGGCCGGGACCGCGGTGTCCTCCGGGCTGGCCAGCCGGCCGCCCGCGGCCTGCAGCGCGGCCACGCCGTCCTCGTGCACCCGCGAGCCGGCCGTGACCGCGAGCACCGCCGCCCCGCGGCGCGCCAGCCGGGCTCCCGCGTAGAGGGCGTCCCCGCCGTTGTCGCCGCTGCCCGTGAGGACCACGACCCTGGCCCCGGGCACCCTGCCGACCAGGCCCGCGCTCACCGACGCCAGCCCGGCCGCGGCCCGCTGCATCAAGGCGCCCGGCGGCAACGTGGCCATCAGGGCCTGCTCCGCGGCTCGGACCTTCCGCACTTGGTGCGCGTATCTCATCCTTCGGCCACCACCATCGCAATGCTCATCCCGGCATCATGACTGAGGGAGACATGCCAGCGGCGGATGCCCCTCTGGCTCGCCGCATCGGCGACCGTGCCCCCGATCTCGAGCCGGGGGCAGCCCGCGCCGTCCCGGATCACTTCCACGTCGGTCCAGCTCAGCCCGGGGGGGGCACCCAGCGCCTTGGCCACCGCTTCCTTGGCCGCGAAGCTGGCCGCCAGGGATTCGGCCCGCCCACCGCGTTCGCTCTCAGCGAACAGCCGGGGCCGCAGCGCCGGGGTACGCCGCAGTGCCGCCTCGAAGCGGGCGATGTCCACCAAGTCCACCCCGATGCCAATGATCACCCATCCAGCCTGTCACGCGACGGCGCCCCGCGCGGCCGGCCGGGGTGACCCGGCCGGGTCAGGCCGGGACCCGGCAGGCGGGGCCGCAACGGCGCAGGCGTCCGTCCCAGCCATGTCCGGTCAGCACGGCCCCCACCTCGGCGGCAACCCCGCAGGGCCGGCCGGTCATGTCCGCCCATCCATACCTGAGCGTCTGCTGGCCGCCAGCGGCGCTGGCGTTGTCCCGGCGGATGTCGCGCCAGCGCCACTCCTCCGGGTGCGCCGCCCGCCCGTCCAGCTCGATCACCACGCCGTAGGCCTGATAGGCCACGTCCTGGTACTGGTGCCGGCGGCCCGGGTCACCCGGTTCTGGCGGGTGCCGGCTGAGAGCCCATGCGGTCGCTCCACCCGGGTGACGTACCGGAACTCCAGCAGGGAGTGAACGCCGTCCGCGCCGAGCCCCAGCGCCGCGGACAACTCCGCCCGCCACCGCAGCCGGGCTCGCTGGGCCATGGCTGCGGCGATCCGATCCGGCGTGGTTCGGCGGTTGGCGCAGCCACGCAGCATCCAGCTCATCGCGGTATCGAGGCTGTCGGCCGACTGGGCGAGATCGAGCACGGTCTCTTCGATGCGGGTCCGGGGCGGCCGCAGGGCGGGAGGGCGCTCGCGGGCCACGAGGGAGGAGTAATGCAGGACAACACCAGCTATGGGGGCGATCTGGCGCCCGGTCGGGACCATGACGTGGATATCCGGCACGGATGGGGCCACGAGGCCGTGTAACTCAGCGGCCGAGTAGTGACTCAGCACGGCCGCAGGCCCAGCCCGCAACAAGGCCGCCCAGAGCAGGGCCGGGCGGCCCGGCTCGCCGCTGAACGATGCGTACGCGCCGACGTGCAGCCGCTGCCAGCGACCACTGCGTGCGGCCGTGTCGATCTGCTTGCCGGTCATCCCGGCGCGCAGCGGGACCTGCGGGGCCGGGCCACGCAGAGTGCCGGGGCCGGGGTCAGCCGGCGGCGCGGACTGCTGCGGCCAGTTGGTCCGCGGTCCGCTGGGCCTGCTCGATCTCGACGGCCTCCACCATCACGCGCACCGCGGGCTCGGTGCCGCTGGGCCGGACCAGGACGCGACCGGACGTGCCGAGTTCGTCCTTGGCCGCGGCCACAGCCGAGGCCAGCTCCGGCGACGCGCTGACCCGGGCCTTGTCTACTCCGGGGACGTTGACCAGGACCTGCGGGTACTTGGTCATCACCGCGGCGACGTCGGCCAGCGGCAGCACCTGGCGGGCCGTCGTGGCCAGCAGGTGCAGGGCGGTCAGCAAGCCGTCCCCGGTGGTGGCGTGCTCCAGCATGATGATGTGCCCGGACTGCTCACCGCCAAGGCCGAAATGGCCGTCCCGCATAGCCTCGAGCACGTACCGGTCCCCGACCGCGGTCTCGACCACGGTGATCCCGGCGTCCTGCATGGCGTTACGGAAGCCGAGGTTGGACATGACCGTGCTGACCACGGTGTTCCCGGGCAGCTCGCCCCGGCCGGCCAGGGCCAGGGCCAGCACGGCGAGGATCTGGTCCCCGTCGATCACCTCGCCGTCCGCGCCGACCGCGAGGCAGCGGTCCGCGTCGCCGTCGTGCGCGATGCCAGCGTCCGCCCCCTGCTTGGTGACCTCGGCTGAGAGGGTCTCCAGGTGGGTGGAACCACAGCCCTCGTTGATGTTGTGCCCATCCGGTTCGGCGCCGATCGCGATGACTTTGGCACCGGCCCGCCGCAGCAGCGGCGGGGCGAACGCCGCGGCGGCACCGTGCGCGCAGTCCACCACGACGGTCAGGCCGGCCAGCGGGCCGTCCCCGGTCACGGCCGGGGCCACGGAGGCCAGCAGATGGTCCAGGTAGCGATCCGGCTCGGTGGTGGCCTCGGTCACCCGGCCGAAGCCGGCGGGCAGGTCGCCGCGCCGCCGGGGCGGCATACCCAGGTGAGCCTCGATCTCGTCCTCGACCGCGTCGGGCAGCTTGAAGCCGCCGCGCCCGAACAGCTTGATCCCGTTGTCCGGGGCCGGGTTGTGGCTGGCGGACAGCATCACGCCCAGGTCGGCCCCCAGGTCGCGGGTCAGGAAAGCCACCGCGGGGGTGGGGATCACGCCGAGCCGCAGCACGTCCACACCCGACCCGGCCAGCCCGGCCACCACGGCCGCCTCGAGGAACTCCCCGGAGGCCCGCGGATCCCGGCCCACCACCGCCAGCGGGCGGCGGCCCGATGCTTCCGCCGCGGCGAAGGCTCCCGTGTGGTGCAGAACGGAGGCAGCGGCCCGGGCCACGTCCATGGCCAGCTGGCCGGTCAGATCCTCCCCGGCCACTCCGCGAACCCCGTCAGTCCCGAACAAGCGGACCATGATCTCGCAGCCCCCCAGTCATCTCGTCGTCGAGGTATGCCAAAACAGACTTGCCTGGGGGGTTAGCCAGGAACGCAGGTCAGCTGGTTAGCGCTTGGAGTACTGAGGTGCCTTGCGCGCCTTCTTCAGACCGTACTTCTTCCGCTCCTTGACCCGCGGATCCCGGGTCAGGAAGCCGGCCCGCTTCAGCGTGGGACGGTTGTCCGGGTTGACCAGGATCAGGGCCCGGGCGATCCCCAGCCGCAGCGCGCCGGCCTGGCCGGTGATGCCGCCACCGCTGATCCGCGCGAGGACGTCGAACTGGTTCTCCGCGCCGAGGCTCACGAACGGCTCGCTGATCAGCTGCTGGTGCACCTTGTTCGGGAAGAACTCAGGCAGCGTCCGGTCGTTGATCCGCCACTGCCCCGACCCGGGCACGATGCGGACTCGGGCGATGGCTTCCTTGCGACGGCCGGTGCCGAGCGCGCTGCCGGTCACCACCGGCTTGCGGGCCGGCTGCCGCTCACCGGCATCCGCGGCGGACGTCTCGGTGGTGTACTCCGACACGTGCTCGCCGGCGTCTTCCGGCGTCTCCACGCTGGCGCCCTCAGCGAGCTCCTGCGTGCCAGTGGACTCGGCCACGGTTCCTTCCTCGTACTTCCTAATCGATTCTGATCAGTATCGGTGCTGATCAGGGCGTCCGCCAGGCGGCGGCCCTGCGGCGCGATGCCGTGGGCGTACCGGCCTAGCGGCTGCCCGCGCGGGCGGCTGGCGCCTGCTGGGCGACCTGCGAGATCTCGAACGGGGTGGGCTGCTGCGCCTGGTGCGGGTGATCGGGCCCGGCGTACACCTTGAGCTTGCGCAGTTGGCTGCGGCCCAGGGAGTTCTTCGGGAGCATGCCCTTGACGGCCTTCTCGATCACCCGCTCGGGGTGCTGCTCGAGGAGGTCGCCGTAGGCCACCGAGCGCAGCCCGCCCGGGTAACCGGAGTGGCGGTGAGCGAGCTTCTGCTCCAGCTTCCGGCCCGTGAGCACGATCTTGCCCGCGTTGACGACAATGACGAAGTCACCCGTGTCCACGTGCGGCGCGAAGATCGGCTTGTGCTTGCCGCGCAGCAGGATCGCCGCGTGGCTGGCCAGACGTCCGAGGACGACGTCAGACGCGTCAATGACGTGCCACTGACGATGGATGTCGCCGGCCTTGGGGCTGAATGTGCGCACGGTGGTAAGCCTTTGTGTGGTGGGACCTAATCTGGTTCCGCGCCCGGGAGGCGCAACGTGCTCGGCTGCAGTCCCGGGTGAGGGAGTCCGACGCGTCCGACGCCGCGTAACCAGCCTCGCTGAGCGGGCACCGCGGGCATGCGGACACACATGGACGTCCAAGAAGGATACCGGCCCTTGCTAGTAACGGTCAAAGCGAGCGACGAGCCCCGGCCGACCGGGCGGCCAAATTGGCGGTCCGCCGGAGGCCGGCCCGTAGAACGGTACGCTCCCCGGCATGGGCTACCCGGGTGACGAGGGCGGCGGCCCGCCGGACAGCCGACTGGACGCGCCAGCGGGGCGCCGTAGTGGCCAGCGTGAAGGTCCCGGGCCCCGTAGCGGCCAGGGTGAGAGTACCTGGCGGTCTGGTGGCCAGCTAGAAAGCACTGGGCGCCTCGGCACGCAGCAGGAGAGTACGCCGCCCGGACGGTGGCGGCCGGCGCCAGGTGAGGAAGACCCAGGAGCAACGGCCGGCCGCCCGGGTCAGTTCGGTGGCGGCCAGACCAGCAGCGGCCAGTTCGGCGGCGCTCAGTGGGGCAGCGGCCAGACCAGTGGGAGCCAGTCCAGCGGCAGCCACCGGCGCCCGGACGGCGCCTCGTCCTACCCAGGCCCGGCCGCTGGCCCCGCAGGCCCGGGATACCCGCCACCCGCCCCGCAAGCGGCGGGATACGCGCCGGGCGGGCCGCAACCGGGAGCCAGGCGCGGAGGGAGGCGGCGCGGACGCGAACCAGCCGGGGCCGGCAACTCTGGACGCAGCGAGCCCGGGCCCGGCAACTCTGGACCCCGTGCCGCACGGGCGGCCCAGGCTGCACCGCCAGCGGTCGGCGGCGGGCCCGCGTCGCGGGAAAACACGTGGCGCCGTCCAGAGCGACGGCCCGGCCAGGAGATCCAGGGCGGGCCGGCCAGTGCCGGATCCGGATCACAGTCCCGCGGCTCGCTGTGGAGCGCCGGGGCGTTCCGGACCGCAGGGCCCGGTGGGCGCGGTCCGGTCCGGGGATTCCCGCCTGCCCCCGGAGCGCCCGACCCGGTGTACCCACCAGGCCAGTTCACGCCGTGGAACACGCCCGCGCTCCGGGCCGCCAGCGCCGCGGGGCGTCCCGGCCTGGCCGCCGGAGCCGGGTCCGGGTCACCGGAGCCCGAGTACTCGCTGCTGGCCGTGAGCGACCCGTCAGCTGACGCTACGGCCACCCAGACCTGGGCGGTGCTGGACGATGCGCAGCTGGGTGAGTGGAGTGCGGCCCCGGCGCGGCCCGGGCGGGACGAGAGCGGGCCCACCCGGACGGACGAGAGTGCCCAGACCGGGCCACGGGGGTTCTTCGAGCCGCCCGGCGGCCCCGCAGCGCCGTCCGGGTCCACAGCACCATCCGGGCTCGCGGCACCATCCGGGCTCGCGGCGCCGTCCGGGTACACGGCGCCGTCCGGGTACGCGGGCCAGGCCGGGACGCCCGGGTACCCGGGCGAGACCGGGTTCCCTGGCGAGGCTGCTCTCCACGGCGAGGCTGGTCTCCCCGGCGAGCCGGGATACCCGGGGCAGACCGATCCATCGCTGCGCACGGCCCGGCCGGGAGGACGGCTGGCCGCCCGGCAGAGCCGCCAGCAGGATACCGGCGAGATCGAAGGGCCGGACACCGTCGCGAGCGGAACCAGGGCGTCGCGGTCCGCCGCCCAGGGCCGCAAGCCCCGCAAACCGCGTAAGCCACCCAGCCGGTCCCGGATGTGGCTCATGCCGCTGGTCATGATGGTGGTCGTCATCGTCCTGGTCACCGCGGCCTACCTGCACTTCGCCCGGGGGGAGGCGAACGCGCCGGCCGCTGCGCCCACGGCGCGCCAGAACGCGGCGTCCAGCAGCGCGTCACCCACCCTCGGCCCCTGGAGGCACATCACCACCCGGGCCGACGACCCGACGGCCCTGGCGCTCAGCGAGCTGTTCCCGGCCCGTTACACCGTGGGTGGGACCGTGGCCCGGACCACCCAGCGGTCCGGGCGCAACTGCCGGGGCACGGTGCTGGGGAACCGGCTGCGGGCCGCCGTGCGCAAGGCCGGGCTGCTCCCAGGTCATGCGCGCGAGCTACCTGTCCGCCGGGCAGAAGATCATGGCTACCATCGGCGTGCTGAACCTGGCCAACGTGACCGGCGCGGAGCGGGCCGGGAAGGCGACCGGCGCCACCGCGTTCATCAAGCAACTGCCGGCCGCGCACGGCCCGACCAAGAACCTGATGAAGGGGACCGGGCTGGAAGAGGCCCAGATCAAGGGCCACTACCTGATCCTCACCTGGGCCGAGTTCACCAATCTGCGGGCGCCGGGCAGCGCGGCGCGGCGCAAGGAGCTGGACACGTTTTCGCGGCAACTGGTGGCCAGTACCGCTGGCATCAGCCTGACCAGCCGGATGGTGTTCGGCAAGCCGCAGGTCCCGTAGCCGGGCGAGTTCAGCCAGGAGGCAGGTCAGCCAGGAGGCAGGTCAGCCAGGAGGCGGGTCAGCCGGGGCGGGCTCGGCGACTGCGGGCCGCACCCGCCGGGTGACCAGGGCCCGCTGGGCGAGCTGGCCCGGCGGCGGGTAACGGACCTCTTCCAGGCACAGCCCGTGCGGCGGGACCACGGGCACGCCGGGGTCACGGATCCGGGCCGTGAGCACCTGGGCCGGCCAGGACGGTGGCCTCGCCCCCTCGCCCACCTTGAGGAGCGCGCCGGCCAGGGCCCGGACCATCGAGTGGCAGAACGCGTCCGCGACCACGGTGGCCTCGGCCACCGTGGGCTCCGGCCGCGCCCAGGAAAGGGAGAGAAGCTCGCGCACCGTGGTCGCCCCCTCGCGGCGGCGGCAGAAGGCGGCGAAGTCATGCTCGCCGAGCAGCAACCCGGCGGCCTCGTTCATGGCGCCGACCTCGACCCCGCGGCGGTACCAGAGGGTGTCGTGCCGGCGCAGCGGGTCCGGTCCGGTCACGTCGTCGCAGACCCGGTAGGAGTACCGGCGGCTCAGCGCGGAAAACCGGGCGTCGAACCCGTCCGGGGCCGGAGCGATCCGCCGGATCCGGACGTCGGGCGGCAGCAGGCCAGCCAGCCTGCGCAGGATGGCCGGTGCCACCTCGAGCCACGCTGTGGCAGGCAGGTCGGCGTGAGCCACCTGGCCCCGCGCGTGCACCCCGGCATCCGTCCGGCCCGCCACAGTGAGCTGGACCGGCGGGTCGGTGCGCATCACCAGGGTCAGCGCGTCCTCAAGCACCTGCTGGACGGTGCGCTGGCCAGGCTGGCGGGCCCAGCCGGAAAAGCCGCCGCCGTCGTAGCTGAGGTCGATCCGGACCCGGCAGACCTCAGCAAGCAACGGCGACGGCTTCCTGGTTACTTCTCCGACGGCGTGGCGGAGTCCCCGTCCTCGGCGTCAGCTGAGTCATCCGGCGCGGTCTCGTCCTCGGCCACCGTGTCCTCGGCCACCGTGTCCTCGGCCACCGTGTCGTCTACCGCGGTGTCCTCGGCCGCAGCGTCTTCCGCCACCGGGGCGTCCGCGTCAGCCGCCTCGGCGGCCGGAGCCGCAGCCGGGCGGGCCGCGGCCTGAGGCCGCCGTCCGCGGCGACGGCGCGGCTTGGCCTCCGCTTCCTCCTGGACCAGCTCGATGACCGCGAGCGGGGCGTTGTCGCCCTTGCGCGGGCCAATCTTGGTGATCCGGGTGTAGCCGCCCTCACGGGTCGCGAACTGCGGCCCGATCTCGGTGAACAGGGTGTGCACCACGCCCTTGTCGGTGACGACGGTGAGCACCTCGCGCCGCGCGGCCAGGTCACCCCGCTTGGCGAAGGTGATCAGCCGCTCGGCGTACGGCCGGAGCCGACGCGCCTTGGCCTCGGTCGTGGTGATCTTGCCGTGCTCGAACAAGGCAGTCGCCAGGTTCGCCAGCAGGTGACGCTGGTGGGCAGCACTGCCACCCAGCCGGCGGCCCTTGGTGGGCGTGGGCATCGGAACGTTCTCCTCGGTTCGCTGGCCGGGCCGGTCCGGCCCGGCCAGTACTACTCAGGATCAGTACTGCTCGGTCTCGACGTAACTGTCGTCGTCGTCCGCGCCGTAGCTGTCGGCTGCGCTACCAGGGTCGAACCCCGGCGGGGAGTCCTTGAGCGCGAGGCCCATGTCAACCAGCTTCTGCTTGACTTCCTCGATCGACTTGGCGCCGAAGTTACGGATGTCGAGCAGGTCCTGCTCACTGCGGGCAACCAGTTCGCCCACGGTGTGAATGCCCTCACGCTTGAGGCAGTTGTACGAGCGGACGGTGAGGTTGAGCTCCTCGATCGGCAGCGCCAGGTCGGCCGCGAGCGCGGCGTCCGTAGGCGACGGGCCGATGTCGATGCCCTCGGCCTCCACATTCAGCTCGCGGGCCAGGCCGAACAGCTCGACGAGGGTCTTGCCCGCGCTGGCCACGGCATCCCGGGGACGCATGGACGGCTTGGTCTCGACGTCGAGGATGAGCTTGTCGAAGTCGGTCCGCTGCTCCACACGGGTGGCCTCGACCTTGTAGGTAACCCGCATCACCGGCGAGTAGATGGAGTCGATCGGGATACGGCCGATCTCCTGGCCGGGCTGCTTGTTCTGCGCGGCGGAGACGTAGCCGCGGCCGCGCTCGACCGTCAGCTCCATCTCCAGCTTGCCCTTGGCGTTCAGGGTGGCGATGTGCAGGTCCGGGTTGTGCACCTCGACCCCGGCCGGCGGCGCGATGTCCGCGGCGGTCACCTCACCGGGCCCCTGCTTGCGCAGGTACATGACCACCGGCTCGTCCTGCTCCGAGGAAACGACCAGGGCCTTGAGGTTAAGGATGATGTCGGTGACATCCTCCTGGACCCCGGGGACGGTGGAGAACTCGTGCAGGACACCCTCGATCCGGATACTGGTGACGGCCGCACCGGGGATTGAGGAGAGCAGTGTGCGGCGGACCGAGTTCCCGATCGTGTAGCCGAAACCTGGCTCCAGCGGCTCGATGACGAACCGCGACCGGAAGTCGCCGACCTGCTCTTCATTCAGAGTCGGACGCTGGGCGATGAGCATTGGTACCCCTTTCCGCGACGCCCGCTATTTGACGTCGCGATCTTCTGGCGGCCGGCCAGATGCCGGTACGGCTCTGGCCGCCGTCCCCCGCTGGGCCGCCGCCCATGCGGCGGCCCGTAGCGAGCGTATTACTTCGAGTAGTACTCGACGATGAGCTGTTCCTGGACCTGGGTGTCGATCTGGGCCCGGGCCGGCAGGGAGTGGATCAGGATGCGCATCTTGTCCGGGATGACTTCCATCCAGGCGGGAGACGGCCGCTCGCCGGCTTCGGCGCGCGCCACCACCATCGGGGTCAGCTCCATCGAGCCTGGCTTGACCTCGATAATGTCGTTCTCGCTCACCCGGTAGGACGGAATGTCCACCTTCTTGCCGTTGACCACGAAGTGACCGTGCCGGACCAGCTGGCGGGCCATGTCGCGGCTCTTGGCGAACCCGGCCCGGTACACCGCGTTGTCCAGGCGGCTCTCCAGGATCTGGAGCAGGTTCTCGCCGGTCATACCCCGCTTGCGGGTCGCTTCCTCATAGTAGCCGTGGAACTGCCGCTCGAGGATGCCGTAGACCCGGCGGGCCTTCTGCTTCTCCCGGATCTGGAGCAGGTACTCGCTCTCCTTGGGCCGGTTCCGGCCGTGCTCACCCGGCGGGTAGGGCCGGATCTCGATGGGGCACTTCGGCGAATCGCACTTAGCGCCCTTCAGGAACAGCTTCATCTTCTCGCGGCGGCAGAGCTTGCAGTCCGCGCCCGTGTATCGAGCCATCTTCGCGCTACTCCTCAGACCCGGCGCCGCTTAGGCGGGCGGCAGCCATTGTGCGGAACCGGGGTGACGTCCTGGATCGACCCGACTTCCAGGCCGGTCGCCTGCAGCGACCGGATGGCGGTCTCCCGTCCGGACCCAGGACCTTTGACGAATACGTCGACCTTGCGCATTCCGTGCTCCATGGCACGGCGCGCTGCGGCCTCCGCCGCCATCTGCGCCGCGAATGGCGTGGACTTGCGTGATCCCTTGAACCCGACCTGGCCGGACGACGCCCAGGAAATGACGTTGCCCACCGGGTCGGTGATCGAGACGATGGTGTTGTTGAACGTGCTCCTGATGTGGGCGTGCCCGTGAGCGACGTTCTTCCGTTCTTTGCGGCGCACCTTCTTGGCGCCGGTGCGGCTCTTTGGCGGCATCTGCTTCCTATTCAGTGAGGTCGTCGGTCCGCAGTGTGGCAGGGCCCGGTGGTCTGGCCCCGGCCAGCAGTGGCAACGGGCGCGGACTACTTCTTCCCGGCCTTCTTCTTGCCGGCCACTGTCTTCTTCCTGCCCTTGCGGGTGCGGGCGTTCGTCTGGGTGCGCTGGCCATGGACCGGCAGCCCACGACGATGACGAATGCCCTGGTAGCACCCGATCTCGATCTTCCGGCGGATGTCCGCCTGCACCTCACGGCGCAGATCGCCTTCGACCCGGTAGGTCGCTTCGATCCAGTCACGGAGGCGGACCAGGTCGTCCTCTCCGAGTTGGTGGACCCGGGTGTCGCCGCTGACGCCAGTGGCGCTCAGCGTCTCGAGCGCACGGGTGCGCCCGATTCCGTAGATGTACGTGAGAGCGACCTCCAGCCGCTTTTCGCGGGGGAGGTTGACGCCAACGAGGCGGGCCATGGGCGGGCAGTTCTCCTTTTCATCGAGGAGGCCTGCGCAACCGCTCCCCTGCCCCTGCCCGGGCCGGGCCCCGGCCTCCTACCGGGGGTAACGCGCGTGCGGCTGGTGCCGCGCGCGCGTCGCGGTGCGTGTGGGTCGGGCGTCAGCCCTGGCGCTGCTTGTGCCGCGGGTCAGAGCAGATGACCATGACACGGCCATGCCGCCTGATCACCCGGCACTTGCTGCAGATCTTCTTCACACTCGGCTTGACCTTCATCGTGGCCTCCTCCGGCGCTGGGACGGGTCAATGTCCTGCGTCAGTCCGTTACTTGTACCGGTAGACAATCCGGCCACGGCTCAGGTCGTACGGGCTCAGCTCAACGACTACCCGGTCATCGGGCAGGATGCGGATGTAGTGCATCCGCATCTTCCCGCTGATGTGGGCGAGGACCTTGTGCCCATTGTCTAGCTCCACCCGGAAGAAGGCATTGGGAAGTGACTCGACGATCCTGCCCTCGATCTCGATGGCGCCGTCCTTTTTGGGCATATCCTCCGCGCTTCACTGTCGGGCCCACTCGCCACCGGCGACGGTGTGCAGGCGGGTGTTGTCTACGTATGTGTCGTGGTGCATCCCAGGACTGTGCCGAACCAGGAATGCGTGATCTAGTTCCCGTACCCGCGAGGCAACCGGCAAACGCCAGCACAGGCAACTCACGAGCCGCAGCAGAGTCTACGCGACCCCGCCATACATTGCGAACCAGAGGCAGGGCAGAGAAATTCCCGGCTCCGCCGGCCCTTTCCCAGGCCCCGCCACTGCGCAGCCTACTCCACGGAGCTACCCTCTCGGGCGCTGCCAGGGAAGCGGCACGTCGCCGGTCCGGCCGCGGCGCAGCTTGGCGTCGGGCAGCTCGTACAGGTCGATTCCGGGCAGATCCGCCATCAGCTCATCCAGCTGGCCGAGGGTCTTCGCGGTGTACGCGAGGTCAAGCCGCTCGTGGAACTCCTCGGCCGTGAGCCGTCCCGCCGCGAGGTGCTCGCGCAGCAGGGCCGCGGTGCGGTCGCGGTCCGCATCAGACGCGCGGATCTTCGGATCGCTCGGCATCCGCAACCTCCCGGGGTCTCTGTGTCCACCGTACCCAGGAGACTGAGTCTCCGCCGGCCACGCTGGGGCGTGGCCTCAGCGGATGAACCGCCGCAGCGCACTGAGGGCCCGCTCGGTGATCTCCTCCACCGGGCCGGTGGCGTCGATGCCCAGCAGGATGCCCTCGTCGGCGTAGAACGCGACGAGCGGGGCGGTCTGCTCCTGGTAGACCTCGAGCCGGTGCCGGATCGTCTCTTCGCGATCGTCGTCGCGCTGGAACAGCTCACCGCCGCAGTCATCGCACTGATCCCGGCGGGCGGGCGGGTCAAACAGCACGTGCCAGACCCGGCCGCAGCGGCGGCAGGTCCGGCGGCCGGCCAGCCGGCGGACCACCTCGTCGTCGTCGACCACGAGTTCCAGGACCACGTCCAGCCGGGTGTCCCAGGAGGCGAGCATCTTCTTGAGCGTCTCGGCCTGTGGGACGGTCCGCGGGAACCCGTCCAGCAGAAATCCCGACTGGGTATCGTCCTCCTGCAGCCGGTCGGTGACCATGGCAATGGTCACCTCGTCGGGAACCAGGTCGCCGCGCTCCATGAATGACTGAGCGCGGCGGCCGAGCGCGGTTCCCTGACTGACGTTGGTCCGGAAGATTTCACCTGTCGAGATCGTCGGGATGGACAGGTGCGACGCTATGAACTGGGCCTGTGTCCCCTTGCCCGCACCGGGGGGCCCGACGAGGACGACTCGCACTATCGCAGGAAGCCCTCATAGTTGCGCTGCTGCAACTGGCTCTCGATCTGCTTCACCGTGTCCAGCCCCACCCCCACCGCGATCAGGATGCTGGTTCCGCCGAACGGGAACTGGCTCCCCACCCCGAGCAACGCGAACGCGACCATCGGGACGAGGGCAATGAGGCCCAGGTACAAGGCCCCGGGGGCTGTGAGCCGGGTGAGCACGTAGTTCAGGTACTGGGCAGTCGGCCGCCCAGGCCGGATGCCGGGGATGAACCCGCCGTACTTCTTCATGTTGTCCGCCACCTCAGTCGGGTTGAACGTGATGGACACGTAGAAGTACGTGAAGAAGACGATGAGGACGAAGAACAGTCCGATGTACAGCGAGGAGCCGCCGCCGCTGGCCCCGGTGCCCAGGTTGTTCTCCACGAACGTGACCCAGCCTGCCGGGTGGGTTTTGCTGCCGAACAGCGTGGCGGCCAGTTGCGGGATGTAGAGCAGTGACGAGGCGAAGATGACCGGGATGACCCCGGCCTGGTTGACCTTCAGCGGGATGTAGGTAGACGTCCCGCCGTACATCTTGCGGCCCACCATCCGCTTGGCGTACTGCACCGGGATGCGGCGCTGGGCCTGCTCCATGAAGACCACGAAGGCGACGATGCCGACCCCGACCAGCAGGACGATGGCCAGCACGAACACACCCTTGACGTGGTAGACGTCCACCATGTAGCCGGCCATCTGGGAGATGACCGTGGTGAAGATGAGCACGGACATGCCGTTGCCCACGCCCCGGTCGGTGATCAGCTCGCCCAGCCACATGATGACCCCGGTGCCGGCGGTCATGCAGAGGACCATGGTGGTGACGGTGAACACCGACGAGTTCGGGATCAGCGCCTTGGTGCAGTTGGGGAACAGGTTGCCGGACCGGGCGAACGCGACGATCCCGGTGGACTGGAGGATGGCCAGACCGATGGTGAGGTACCGGGTGTACTGGGTGATCTTGGCCTGGCCGGCCTGACCCTCCTGGCGCAGGGTCTCCAGCCGCGGGATTACGACGGCGAGCAGCTGGAGGATGATGCTCGCGGTGATATACGGCATGATGCCCAGGGCGAACACCGATAGCCTGAGCAGAGCGCCCCCGCTGAACAGGTTCACGAGCTGGTAGACGCCAGCCGCGCTGCTCGAACTCTCCAGCCCGGTGCAGAACGTGACGGCCTTCTCGGAGATACCGGGGGTGGGCACGGCCGCGCCGAACCGGAAGAGAGCCAGGATCCCCAGCGTGAACAGCAGCTTCTTGCGCAGGTCAGGCGTCCGGAAGGCCCGGAGGAACGCGGTCAGCATGCGCCGTCCTCAACTAGATGGGTCAACGGGGTGGTGCCGCGCCCTCCCGAGGGGTGGCGGCGACGGCCGGTGCGCCGCAGTGTAACGCGTCCACAGCACTGAAACAGCCCCCCGCGCGAGCAGGCGATGACTCTGCGCTGCTGGCCGGCGGGCAACGCGACCCGACAGCGGCCCGGGGCAGGCCCGGCCCGCCGCCTGGCCGGCACGTGCATCACAGCTCGGTGACGGTTCCCCCGGCTGCAGCGATCTTCTCCCGGGCGGAGGCCGAGAACCGGTGGGCGGTCACCCGCAGGGCCACCCCCGCGTCTCCCTCGCCGAGCACTTTGACCAGCTCGCCCGCGCGCACGGCGCCCTTGGCGACCAGATCCTCGGGGGTCACGTCGCCACCCTGCGGATACAGCTCGGCGAGCCGGCCGATGTTGACCACCTGGTAGGTGGTCTTGAACTGCAGGTTGGAGAAGCCCCTCAGCTTCGGTACCCGGCGCTGGAGCGGCATCTGGCCGCCCTCGAAACCGGGATGCACGGTGTTGCGGGCCTTGGTTCCCTTGGTCCCGCGGCCCGCGGTCTTGCCCTTGGACGCCTCACCGCGGCCGACCCGGGTGCGCTCGGTGCGCGAGCCCGGGGCCGGGCGGAGGTGGTGGATCCTCAGCATGTCAGTTCGACCTCCTCGACGGTGACGAGGTGCCGCACCGCGTAGATCATGCCGCGGAACTCGGGCCGGTCATCTTTGACGACCACGTGCCCGATCCGCTTCAGCCCGAGCGAGCGCAGGGACGCCCGCTGGGACTTGGTTCCCCCGATCTCCGACCGGGTCTGGGTTACCTTCAGCTGTGCCATCATCCTGCTCCGCTCAGCTGTTGCCGGACGCGGCGCCCGCCGCGGCCGCCGCCGCGCGAGCGCGCAGCATGGCCGCCGGAGCCACGTCCTCGATCGGAAGCCCGCGCCGCGCGGCGATTTCCTCGGGGCGCTTCAGGCTCTTCAGCGCGGCCACCGTCGCGTGCACGACGTTGATCGGGTTGGAGGAGCCGAGGGACCGGGACAGCACGTCGTGGATGCCGGCGCACTCGAGCACGGCGCGCACCGGGCCGCCGGCGATGACGCCGGTCCCGGGGCTGGCCGGCTTCAGCAGCACCACGCCTGCGGACTCCTCACCCTGCACGGTGTGCGGGATCGTGCCCGCGATGCGCGGAACCCGGAAGAACGCTTTCTTGGCCGCCTCGACGCCCTTGGCGATAGCCGCGGGCACCTCCTTGGCCTTGCCGTAGCCCACGCCGACCATGCCATTGCCGTCACCGACGATGACCAGGGCGGTGAAACTGAACCGCCGGCCACCCTGGACGACCTTGGCGACCCGGTTGATGGTGACGACCCGCTCCAGGTAAGCGGTGCCCTTGTCGGCGCCACCGCCGCGGCGGTCGTCACGGCGGTCACGCCGCTCACCGCCGCCGCCGCCACGCCGCGGAGCTCCTGCCATCAGATGTTCCTTCTCTCGTCTATCTCAACGCTCAGTGTTGTCCTGGAGTTCGTGCTATTCGGCAAAGACCTGCACCGACCGCTCGCCCGGGCCTGACGGCCCAGGCTCGCTAGCTGGTCCTGAACAACACTCACAGATCCAGCCCGCCTTCGCGTACCGCGTCGGCAAGGGCGGCGATCCGGCCGTGATAGGCCCACCCGCTCCGGTCGAAGACGGCGGCGGAGACCCCGGCGGACCTCGCCCGCTCGGCGAGGAGCGTGCCGACCTGACGGGCCTTGGCCGTCTTGTCCCCGCTGGTCCCCCGGAGCGCTTCCTCCAGGGTAGATGCGTACGCGACCGTCCGGCCCACGGTGTCATCGATCAGCTGGACGGAGGTGTGCCGGGCGGACCGGGTGACGATCAGCCTGGGCCGCTCCGCACTGCCCATGACCTTCCTGCGGACCCGCGTGTGCCGTCGCGTCCGCGCGGCGGTGCGTCCCGGGGCCCGGGTCTTCGTGACAGCCATTGCTTACTTACCAGCCTTCCCGACCTTGCGGCGGACCTGCTCACCCTGGTACCGGATGCCCTTGCCCTTGTACGGGTCGGGCTTGCGCAGCTTCCGTATGTTGGCCGACACCTCGCCCACCATCTGCTTGTCGATTCCCTCAACGACAAGCCGCGTGGGTGTCTCGACGCGGAACGTGATTCCGTCCGGCGGCGTAACGGTCACGGGGTGGCTGAAGCCGAGCGCGAACTCGAGGTTCGAGCCGCGGGCCTGCACCCGGTAGCCGACGCCGACGATCTCGAGAGTCTTGCTGTAGCCCTCGGTCACCCCGGTCACCATGTTGGCCACCAGCGTGCGGGACAGCCCGTGCAGCGCGCGCACCTTGCCCTCGTCGTTCGGGCGGGTGACCTTCAGGGTGCCGTCCTCCCGCGAGATCTCGATGGGCGGGGCGAGCTCCAGCGCCAGGCTGCCCTTGGGGCCCTTGACGCTGACCTCACGGCCGTTGATGGTGACATCGACGCCCCCGGGGATCTCCACGGGAAGCCGTCCGATTCGTGACATCGCGGTCTCCCTACCAGACGTAGGCGAGGACTTCCCCGCCTACCCCGCGCTTGTTCGCCTGCTTGTCGGTCATCAGGCCGTTGGAGGTGGAGATGATCGCGACGCCGAGGCCGCCGAGCACCCGGGGCAGGTTGTCCTTCTTGGCGTACACCCGCAGGCCGGGCTTGGAGACCCGCTTGATGCCCGCGATGGAACGCTCCCGGGTCGGCCCGAACTTCAGGGCCAGCACGAGGCTCTTGCCTACCTCGGCGTCTTCCACGTTGTAGCCCGCGATGTAGCCCTCCTGCTGGAGGATCTCCGCGATCCGGACCTTGATCGTGGAACTGGGCATGCCCACGGTGTCGTGGTACGCCGAGTTGGCGTTGCGCAGACGGGTCAGCATGTCTGCGATCGGATCGGTCATTGACATGGCCTGTGGGCCCTCCTCGCCGTGGTTTCCCGTGGGACCTGCGGCGTGGTCAGTGGGCGCGGCTCGCGCCCAGGTCGGTCGGCGGCCGTGCGCGCCGTGCGCACGGCCTGGTCGGCAGCAGCGGTGCGGCTACCAGCTGGACTTGGTGATGCCCGGCAGCTCACCGCGGTGGGCCATCGAGCGGAAGCAGATCCGGCACAGGCCGAACCTGCGGTACACGGCGCGCGGGCGCCCGCAGCGGGTGCACCGGGTGTACCCGCGCACCTTGAACTTGGGCGTCCTGTTCGCCTTGACGACTAGCGCCTTCTTCGCCACTCCTCAGCTCTCCTTGAACGGGAATCCGAGCCGCCGCAGCAGCGAACGGCCCTCATCGTCGGTGGTCGCCGTGGTCACGAGCGTCACGTCCATGCCGCGCTGACGGTCCACCTGGTCGGCGTCGATCTCATGGAACATGAGCTGCTCGTTCAGCCCGAACGTGTAGTTCCCCCGCCCGTCGAACTGCCGGTCGGACAGGCCGCGGAAGTCACGGATCCGGGGCAGGGCCAGCGACAGCAGGCGATCGCAGAACTCCCACATCCGGTCGCCGCGCAGCGTCACGTGCGCCCCGATGGGCATGCCCTCGCGCAGCTTGAACTGGGCAATCGACTTCCGGGCCCGGGCGACCGCCGGCTTCTGCCCGGTGATCGTCGCGAGGTCGCGGAGTGCGCCGTCGATCAGCTTGGCGTCCCGGGCCGCCTCGCCGACCCCCATGTTGACCACGATCTTGGTCAGCGTGGGGATCTGCATGACGTTGGCGTACGCGAACTCCTCGCGCAGGGCCGGCGCGATCTCCTGCCGGTAACGCTCCTTGAGCCGCGGCGCGGGCCGGGCGGTCGGGCGCTCTTGCGTAGTGGTAGTCATCAGAAGTCCTTACCGCCCGGGCGGGAGATCCGGACCTTGGTGCCATCGTCGGCGTACCGGAACCCGGCCCGGGCCGGCTTCTTGGTGTCCGGGTCAACCAGCTGGACGTTGCTCACGTGTATGGGCGCCTCGGTGGTCGTGATGCCGCCTTCCTTGGCACCGCGAGCACCCTGGTAGTCCACCTTCTTGTTCTTGCGGACCATGTTTACGCCCTGCACCAGAACCCGCTGCCGTTCGGGGTCGGCGAGGATGACCGTGCCCTCCCGGCCACGGTCCCGGCCCGCGACGACCACCACGTGGTCGCCCTTCTTGATCTTCATGCGCGGCGGCCTGGCCGTCGCGCTGTCCTTCTTTGCCATCGCGGCCTTCCTGCCAGATGTGCCGGTCATCACAGCACCTCCGGTGCGAGCGAGATGATCCGCATGAACCGCTTCTCGCGCAGCTCGCGGCCCACCGGGCCGAAGATGCGGGTACCGCGCGGGTCCCCGCCGTCCCTGATCAGGACGGCGGCGTTCTCATCGAAACGGATGTAGGAACCGTCACCGCGGCGGCGCTCCTTGCGGGTGCGCACCACGACCGCCTTGACGACATCGCCCTTCTTCACCCCGGCACCGGGAAGGGCATCCTTCACTGTCGCCACGATGACATCACCGATGCCCGCGTATCGCCGGCCGGAGCCGCCGAGCACGCGGATACACAAGATCTCCTTGGCACCGGTGTTGTCGGCGACCTTAAGCCGCGACTCCTGCTGAATCACGTCAACTCCTGCTTCCTGACGCCGGGGTTCTCGCGGAGGTGTGCCCCGCGGTGGTAACTACTTGGCCTTCTCCAGGATCTCCGCGACGCGCCAGCGCTTCGTCGCGGACAGCGGCCTGGTTTCCATCAGCCGCACCCGGTCGCCGACGCCGCAGGCGTTCTCGCCGTCATGCGCCGTGTACTTCTTGGTCCGCCGGATGACCTTGCCGTACTTGGGGTGCTTCACACGGTCCTCGACGATGACCACAACGGTCTTGTCCATCTTGTCGCTGACCACGTAACCTTCGCGGATCTTGCGGTAGCCCCGGCCAGGCACCCCGCCCTGCTCGACGTCACTCACTGTCTTCCGCCTCCTCCACCAAGGTCACAATGCCAAGCTCACGTTCCCGCTTCACCGTGTAGATGCGGGCGATCTCCTTGCGGACGGCACGCAGCCGCCCGTGGCTCTCCAGCTGGCCGGTAGCGGCCTGGAAGCGGAGGTTGAACAGCTCGATCTTGGCTTCCGCCAGCTTGCTGTCGAGCTCTTCCTCGCTGGAATTCCGCAGGTCAGCGGCGGCCAGGCTCGCCATCAGCCTTCACCCACTTCACGGGTCACGAACTTGCACTTCATAGGAAGTTTGTGCATGGCACGCCGGAGCGCTTCCCGGGCCACCGGCTCCGCCACTCCGGACAGCTCGAACATCACCCGTCCGGGCTTGACGTTGGCCACCCACCACTCAGGCGAGCCCTTACCGGAACCCATCCGGGTCTCGGCCGGCTTCTTGGTCAGCGGGCGGTCCGGGTAGATCGTGATCCACACCTTGCCGCCACGCCGGATGTGCCGGGTCATGGCGATACGGGCGGACTCGATCTGCCGGTTGGTCACGTAGGCGTGCTCCAGGGCCTGGATACCGTACTCACCGAAGGCCACCCGGGTGCCGCCCTTGGCGACCCCGTGCCGGTCGGGCCGGTGCTGCTTGCGGTACTTGACCCTGCGCGGGATAAGCATGATCAGCCCTCCTCACCCGTGGCGGGGGCGGTGGCCACGGCGGCCGGCTCGGGCTGCGCAGCGCTGGCCGGGGCCGCCTGGCCCCGGTCGTCCGGACGGTCGCCACCCGCGCCCCGGTCGGCCCCGTCGGGGCCGCCCGGGCGGCGGCGGCGCTGCGGCCCAGTCGGCCGGTCGCGGCGCTGGCCGCCCGCCCGGAGGGCGGCCGCGGCCGCCTCGCGCTCGGCCCGGGTCTGCGGGGCCTCGCCCCGGTAGATCCAGACCTTCACGCCGATCCGGCCGAACGTGGTCCGCGCCTCGTAGAAGCCGTAGTCGATGTCGGCGCGCAGCGTGTGCAGCGGCACCCGGCCCTCGCGGTAGAACTCCGAGCGGGACATCTCAGCACCGCCGAGGCGGCCCGAGCACTGCACCCGGATGCCCTTCGCGCCGCCCTTCATCGAAGTCTGCATGGCCTTGCGCATAGCCCGCCGGAACGACACCCGGCTGGACAGCTGCTCGGCCACGCCCTGCGCGACGAGCTGGGCGTCCGTCTCGGGGTTCTTGACCTCGAGGATGTTCAGCTGAATCTGCTTGCTGGTCAGCTTCTCCAGGTCGCCGCGGATGCGGTCCGCCTCGGCGCCGCGGCGCCCGATGACGATCCCGGGCCGCGCGGTGTGGATATCCACCCGGACCCGGTCCCTCGTGCGCTCGATCTCCACCTTGGAAATGCCCGCGCGCTCCATGCCGCGCTGCAGCATCCGGCGGATCGCCACGTCTTCCTTGACGTAATCCTTGTACAACTTGTCGGCATACCACCGGCTCTTGAAGTCGGTGGTGATGCCAAGCCGGAACCCATGCGGGTTCACCTTCTGCCCCACTAGCGGGACCTCCCCTTGGGCTCGTCCGAGACGATTACCGTGATGTGGCTGGTGCGCTTGTTGATCCGGTAGCCCCGGCCTTGCGCCCGCGGCCGGAATCGCTTCAGCGTCGGCCCTTCGTCCACCCACGCCCGGCTCACTACGAGCGAGCCGGCGTCAACCTGCTGGGCATGCTCAGCATTGGCGATGGCGCTCGCGAGCACCTTGCCAACCGGGTCACTGGCTGACTGCGGCGCAAAGGCCAGCGCCGCCTGCGCCTCCTCGGCAGGCATGCCACGGATGAAGTCCACCACGCGGCGGGCCTTCCGCGGCGTGACGCGTACATACCGCGCCTTCGCCCTTGCTTCCATGCTCTTTCTCGCTCTCTCTGTTTGCGTGCCTGGTCTAGCGCCGGCTGCGCCGGTCATCCCGGACGTGACTGCGGAACGTGCGGGTGGGCGCGAACTCGCCGAGCTTGTGACCGACCATGGCCTCGGTGATGAACACCGGCACGTGCTTACGGCCGTCGTGCACCGCGATCGTGTGGCCCAGCATCGCAGGAACGATCATGGAACGCCGCGACCACGTTTTGATCAGGTTCCTGGTGCCCTTCTCGTTCTGCACGTCCACCTTCTTGATCAGGTGGTCGTCGACGAACGGGCCCTTCTTGAGACTACGAGGCATCGTTGGGTGCTCCTACCGCTTCTTCTTGCTGCGCCTGCGGACGATCAGCCGGTCGCTGGGCTTGTTGGCTTGCCGGGTCCGGCCCTCGGGCTTGCCCCAGGGGCTGACCGGGTGCCGGCCACCGGAACTCTTGCCCTCGCCGCCACCCAGCGGGTGGTCGACCGGGTTCATCGCGACGCCGCGGACCGAGGGACGGTGGCCCTTCCACCGGTTACGGCCCGCCTTGCCGAGCTTGATGTTGCCCTGCTCCGCGTTGCCGACCTCGCCGACCGTGGCCCGGCAGGCCGCGTCGACCCGGCGGATCTCGCCGGAGGGCATCCGCAGCTGGGCGTAGCCGCCGTCCTTGGCCAGCAGCTGCACCCCGGACCCGGCCGAGCGCGCGATCTTCGCGCCGCCGCCGGGCCGCAGCTCGATCGCGTGCACCACGGTGCCGGTCGGGATGTTCCGCAGCGGCAGGCAGTTGCCCGGCCGGATGTCGGACCCGGGGCCGTTCTCCACCCGGTCGCCCTGGGACAGCCCCTGGGGGGCGAGGATGTAGCGCTTCTCGCCGTCGGCGTAGTGCAGCAGCGCGATCCGGGAGGTGCGGTTGGGGTCGTACTCGATGTGCGCGACCTTGGCCGGGATCCCGTCCTTGTCGTGCCGCCGGAAGTCGATCAGCCGGTAGGCGCGCTTGTGGCCGCCACCCTGGTGCCGTGCGGTGATCCGGCCGTGCACATTCCGGCCGCCGCGCGAGTTCAGCGGGCGCACCAGCGACTTCTCCGGCTCACTACGGGTGAGTTCGGAGAAGTCCGCGCCACTCGCGCCCCGCCGTCCCGGGGTAGTGGGCTTGTACTTGCGGATAGCCATTGTGTGCTCAAGCTCCTCAGGATGTGGCCGGTGGCCTAGTTGACCGGGCCGCCGAAGACATCGATGCGCTCACCCTCGGCGAGGCTGACGATGGCCCGCTTCGTGGCCGCTCGCTGGCCCCAGCCGAACCGGGTGCGGCGACGCTTGCCCGGCCGGTTGAGTGTGTTGACGCCGGTCACCTTGACCCCGAATACGGCCTCGACCGCCTGCCGGACCTGGGTCCGGTTGGCGTCGCGGTTGACCAGGAAGGTGTACTTGCCGTCGTCGGCAAGCCGGTACGTCTTTTCCGAGATCACCGGGCGCAGCAGGATGTCCCGGGGGTTCGGGATCCGGTTCGCGCTCACTGCTCCTCACCCTCCTTCGGGGTGGTGCGGCGGCGGGGAGCCTTGGGCTCAGCCTCATCAGCGGGCTGAGCCGCGGACTCGCCCGCAGGCTCCGCCGTGTCCGTGGCCTCGGCCTTGGGCTTGGGCTCGGCCTTGGGCTCGGCCTTGGGCTTGGCGGCCCGCCGCTTCGGGGCCTCCGCCTGGTCCGTGCGGGGAGAGAGGGGCTGGCCGGTGAACGCGGACAGGGCCGCCTCGGTGAACACGATGTGCTCACTGGCCAGCACGTCGTACGTGTTCAGCTGGCCGGTGGCCAGCAGCCGCACGCCCGGCGCGTTACGCAGGCTCTTCCAGGTCAGCTCGTCCTCGGCCTCCACCACGACCAGCACCCGGAAGCGCAGCCTGGCGTCCGTCAGGCCGATGGCCGTGCGCAGCACGGCCATCGCGTCGCGGGTGCGGGGCTCATCGCCGTCCACGAACCCGCTGACCACGGCGACCCGGCCGTTCGCGGCCCGGTCAGACAGCGCCCCGCGGAGCGCGGCGGCCTTCATCTTCTTCGGCGTCCGCTGCACGTAGGAGCGCGGCTGGGGACCATGCACGACCCCGCCGCCCGCGTACTGCGGGGCCCGGATCGAACCCTGGCGGGCGCGGCCGGTGCCCTTCTGGCGGTAGGGCTTCTTACCGCCGCCGCGGACCAGGCCGCGGGTCTTGGTGGCGTGCGTGCCCTGCCGGGCCGCGGCCTCCTGGCCCACGACGACCTGGTGGATCAGCGGCACGTTGACCGGGGCGCTGAAGATCTCGTCGGGAAGCTCCACATCCTGGCCGGCCCGGCCGGACGGGGAGACGACGCTGACGGTGGTGCTCACAGTGTCTCCTCTAGAGTTCGCGCCGTCCGGAGCAAACCCATCCACCGGCTCCTCGCAGGGGCCTGGCGGCCCGCGGTCGCGAGCCGATACCGGACGGCACTCACCGGGCCTCCTTCGTGACGGTCTGCGGCGCCCGGACGGCGCTGCGGACCAGGATCAGGGCGCCCTTGGGGCCGGGCACGGCTCCCTTGATGAGCAGCAGGCCGCGCTCGGCGTCCACCCCGTGCACGGTAAGGCTCGGCGTGGTCGTGCGCATGCCGCCCATCCGGCCGGCCATCCGAACGCCCTTGAACACCCGGCCGGGGGTGGCGCAGCCGCCGATAGACCCGGGCGAGCGGTGCTTGCGCTGGGTACCGTGCGAGGCACTCAGGCCCTTGAACCCGTGCCGCTTCATCACGCCCGCGAAGCCCTTGCCCTTGCTCCGGCCGGTCACGTCGACCAGCTCGCCGGGGGCGAACGTCTCCGCGTTGACTTCCTGGCCCAGGGTGTAGTCGGTGGCGTCATCGGTCCGCAGCTCGACCAGGTAGCGGCGCGGGGTCACCGAGGCCTTGGCGAAGTGGCCGGCCACGGGCTTGGTCACCCGGCGCGGGTCGATCTCGCCGTAGCCGAGCTGGACGGCCGAGTACCCGTTGGCGTCCGGCGTCCGGACCGCGGTCACGACGCAGGGGCCCGCCGCGATCACCGTCACGGGAACCATCCGCCCGTCGGCGTCGAAGACCTGGCTCATGCCTAGCTTCGTGCCGAGGACGCCCTTGGTGTTCTTGGTCATGTCGGTGCGTTCCTCAGAGCTTGATCTCGATGTTGACGCCGGCAGGCAGGTCCAGCCGCATCAGCGAGTCGACCGTCTTCGGCGTCGGGTCGATGATGTCGATCAGCCGCTTGTGCGTGCGCATCTCGAAGTGCTCCCGCGAGTCCTTGTACTTGTGCGGGGAGCGGATGACGCAGTAGATGTTCTTCTCCGTGGGCAGCGGGACAGGCCCGGCAACCCGCGCGCCAGTGCGCGTCACCGTGTTGACGATCTTCCGCGCCGAGCTGTCGATGACCTCGTGGTCATAAGCCTTGAGCCGGATGCGGATCTTTTGTCCCGCCATGTGCCTTCGGTGTCCTTACGTCTTGAGAGCCGCAAGCTGTGCCGGCCCGGAGGGGGCGACCCCCGGACCGGCACGGCCCTTACTACTTGATGATCTTCGTGACCCGGCCGGCGCCGACGGTGCGGCCGCCCTCGCGGATGGCGAAGCGCAGGCCCTCTTCCATGGCGATGGGCTGGATCAGCTCGACCCGCATCTCGGTGTTGTCACCGGGCATCACCATCTCGGTGCCCTCGGGAAGGTAGACGACGCCCGTCACGTCCGTGGTCCGGAAGTAGAACTGCGGACGGTAGTTGTTGAAGAACGGGGTGTGCCGGCCGCCCTCATCCTTGGACAGGATGTAGACCTGGCCCTCGAACTCGGTGTGCGGGGTGTTGGTGCCCGGCTTGATGACAACCTGGCCGCGCTCCACGTCCTCGCGCTTGATGCCGCGCAGCAGCAGGCCCGCGTTGTCGCCAGCCTGGCCCTCGTCGAGGATCTTGTGGAACATCTCCACGCCGGTCACCGTGGTGCGCTGGGCCTTCTCCTTGATCCCGATGATCTCGACTTCCTCACCGGTGTGCACCTTGCCGCGCTCGATCCGGCCGGTCACCACGGTGCCGCGGCCGGTGATCGAGAACACGTCCTCGACCGGCATCAGGAACGGCTTCTCGGTGTCCCGGACGGGCTCGGGGATGCTGTCGTCGCAGGCGTTCATGAGCTCGACGACCTTCTCGGCCCACTCCTCGTCACCCTCGAGCGCCTTGAGCGCGGACACCCGGATCACCGGGACGTCATCGCCAGGGAACTCGTAGGTGCTGAGCAGCTCGCGGACCTCGAGCTCGACCAGCTCCAGGATCTCCTCGTCGTCCACCATGTCGGCCTTATTCAGCGCGACCACGATGTACGGCACGCCGACCTGGCGCGCGAGCAGCACGTGCTCGCGGGTCTGCGGCATGGGGCCGTCGGTGGCGGCGACCACGAGGATGGCGCCGTCCATCTGAGCGGCACCGGTGATCATGTTCTTGATGTAGTCGGCGTGACCGGGGCAGTCCACGTGCGCGTAGTGGCGCTTCTCGGTCTGGTACTCGACGTGCGAGATCGAGATGGTGATCCCGCGCTCCTTCTCTTCCTTCGCGTTGTCGATCTGGTCGAAGGGAGTGAAGGGGTTCACGTCGGGGTACTTGTCGTGCAGCACCTTGGTGATCGCCGCGGTCAGCGTGGTCTTGCCGTGGTCGATGTGCCCGATGGTGCCGATGTTCACGTGCGGCTTAGTCCGCTCGAACTTGGCCTTCCCCACTGGTTTCTCCTCGTTGCGATCTGCCCCACGTCCGTGGGGCCAAGCGCGCCCTAGCGCGCCGATTCTCCTGACTGACGTTCTGGTACTAGCAGTTACTCACCGCGCGCTTTGGCGATGATCTCCTTGGCAATGCTGGGCGGGACCTCGGCATACGAATCGAACTGCATGCTGTAGTCCGCCCGGCCCTGGGTGCGGCTGCGCAGGTCGCCCACGTAGCCGAACATCTCCGCCAGCGGCACGGTCAACTTGACGACGCGCACCCCGGAGCGTTCCTCCATGGCCTGGATCTGGCCCCGGCGGCTGTTCAGGTCGCCGATCACCTCACCCATGTAGTCGTCCGGCGTCCTGACCTCGACGGCCATGACCGGCTCGAGCAGCACGGGATCAGCGTGGGCGGCGGCCTTCTTGAACGCCATTGATCCGGCGATCTTGAAGGCCAGCTCGGACGAGTCCACCTCGTGGTAGGCACCGTCGGTGAGCGTGACGCGCACGTCCACCATCGGGTAGCCGGCCAGCACGCCGAACTCCGCGGCATCCTGGCACCCGGCATCTACCGACGGGATGTACTCGCGGGGGATGCGGCCACCGGTGATCTTGTTCTCGAACTCGTAGCCGCCGCCGTCGCCGCCGGTCGGCTCCAGGTTGATGACGACCCGGGCGTACTGGCCGGCCCCGCCGGTCTGCTTCTTGTGCGTGTAGTCGACCTTCTCGACCTTCCTGCGGACGGTCTCGCGGTAAGCCACCTGCGGGCGGCCGACGTTGGCCTCCACGTGGAACTCCCGGCGCATCCGGTCAACCAGGATCTCCAGGTGCAGTTCGCCCATCCCGGCGATGATCGTCTGCCCGGTCTCCTCGTCGGTGCGGACCTGGAAGGTCGGGTCCTCCTCGGCGAGCCGCTGGATCGCGGTGCCCAGCTTGTCCTGGTCACCCTTGGTCTTCGGCTCGATCGCCACGTGGATGACCGGGGCGGGGAACGTCATCGACTCCAGGATCACCTGCTTGGCCGGGTCACTCAGGGTGTCGCCCGTCGAGGTGTCCTTGAGGCCCATCACGGCCACGATCTGTCCAGCGACCGCCGTCGGGCGCTCCTCGCGCTTGTTGGCGTGCATCTGGTAGATCTTGCCGATCCGCTCGCGGCGGCCCTTGGTGGAGTTGAGCACGTTCGAGCCCGACTCCAGGGTGCCCGAGTAGATCCGGATGTAGGTCAGCTTGCCGAGGTGCTGGTCGGACATGATCTTGAAGGCCAGCGCGGCGAACGGCTCGGACGGGTCGGCCTTGCGCAGCACGACCTGCTCCTCATTGTTCACCTCATGCCCCTTGACCGGCGGGATGTCCACCGGGCTGGGCAGGTAGTCCACGATCGCGTCCAGCATCGGCTGCACGCCCTTGTTCTTGAACGCGCTGCCGCACAGGACCGGGGTGATCCCGCCCGCGATGGTGGCCCGCCGGATGGCGGCGACGAGCTGCTCCTCGCTGGGCTCGGTGCCCTCGAGGTACGCCTCCATCATTTCCTCGTCGTTCTCGGCGATGGTCTCCAGCAGCGCGTCGCGCCACTGCCGGGCCGCCTCGGCGTGGTCATCCGGGATGCCGACCACGTCGTACTTGTCGCCCTTGCCCTCGGTCTGCCACAGCAGGGCACGCATCCGGACCAGGTCGATGACGCCCCGGAAGTCGGACTCGACGCCCCACGGCAGCTGGACCACCAGCGGGGTGGCGCCAAGCCGGTCCGTGATCATCTCGACGCAGCGGTGGAACTCCGCACCGACCCGGTCCATCTTGTTGACGAAGCAGATGCGGGGCACGCCGTAGCGGTCCGCCTGGCGCCACACGGTCTCGGACTGCGGCTCGACACCGGCCACGCCGTCGAAAACGGCGACCGCCCCGTCGAGGACGCGCAGCGACCGCTCGACCTCAACGGTGAAGTCGACGTGGCCAGGGGTGTCGATGATGTTGATGGTGTGATCGCGCCAGTGCGTGGTCGTCGCGGCAGACGTGATCGTGATGCCGCGCTCCTGCTCCTGCTCCATCCAGTCCATGGTGGCTGCGCCCTCGTGGACCTCACCGATCTTGTAATTGATGCCGGTGTAGAACAGGATCCGCTCTGTGGTCGTGGTTTTACCCGCGTCGATGTGCGCCATGACCCCAATGTTGCGGACCTTGGCAAGCTCTACGGCGGTCTGGGTCGCCACTGCTCAGTTCCTCGCTACTTCGTCTGTCGTCGGCCGGCCGGCAGGCCGCTCATTACCAGCGGTAATGAGCGAAGGCCTTGTTGGACTCGGCCATCTTGTGGGTGTCCTCGCGGCGCTTCACGCTTGCCCCGAGGCCGTTGCTCGCGTCGAGCAGCTCGTTCATGAGCCGCTCGGTCATGGTCTTCTCCCGGCGCGACCGGCTGTAGGAAACCAGCCAGCGCAGGGCCAGGGTGGTGCTGCGGGAGGCCCGGACCTCGACCGGCACCTGGTAGGTGGCGCCCCCAACGCGGCGGCTGCGCACCTCAAGAGTGGGCTTCACGTTGTCCAGGGCCCGCTTGAGCGTGACCACCGGGTCGTTGCCCGTCTTGTCCTTGCACCCATCGAGCGCGCCGTACACGATCCGCTCAGCCAGCGAGCGCTTGCCGCTGCGCAGCACCTTGTTCACCAGCGCGGTCACCAGCGGCGAGCCGTAAACCGGATCGGTTACGAGCTGGCGCTTGGTCGCGGGGCCTTTACGCGGCATGTCAGCTCTTCTCCTTCTTCGCGCCGTAGCGGCTCCGGGCCTGCTTACGGTTGCGGACTCCCTGGGTGTCGAGGGCGCCACGAATGATCTTGTAACGCACGCCGGGCAGGTCCCGGACCCGGCCGCCTCGCACCAGCACGATGGAGTGCTCCTGGAGGTTGTGACCGACCCCGGGGATGTAGGCGGTGACTTCGATCTGGCTGGTCAGCCGGACCCGGGCCACCTTGCGCAGCGCGGAGTTGGGCTTCTTGGGTGTGGTCGTGTAAACGCGCGTGCAAACACCCCGGCGCTGGGGGCTGCCCTTCAGGGCCGGGGTAGTGGTCTTGGCCACCTTGTCCTGGCGGCCCTTGCGGACCAGCTGCTGGATCGTGGGCACCGCGTCTCCGTCTTCGTTCTCCGCGCCGGTCGGCGCGACGTCTTCTCTTGACCATTTCCCGCACCCGGAGGCGCAGGTAATTCCGGGCGCCTCAACAGCGCTTCACCTGCTGGTTTTCCTAGTCCCTCCGACCCCCGAGGTCGGGTGTGTCGCGGTGACCACGCCACACAGGCTCCTACCGGAGCCTGGAGTCGAGAGAGGAAAAGGCCCGCGCGCCTGGCCACTCACCACGCCTTCTGGCTGCCGGTCATCGACCGCAAGCCTTCCAGCCATGGCGCTACAGTCCGCTAGCGCACGCGCACCCGCTTCTCACGGGCACGATGCCCTAGCGTACCCAACCTTTTGCCAACAGGCAAAGCGAACGCCAATCAAGGCCTGAGCGGCCCGACCGGGTGTCTTTTTTCCTGACGGCAACGGTGAAACCACGCCCGCAGGGTAGCGGGGAACTGCTGCCAGCCCCTGCTCCCTGGGGGTGTCAACCACGGCGGCCGAGCGGATTATTCCAGAAGGGACGCAACTTTCATGACGCAGACCGTTGTCATCACCGGCGCCAGCGCCGGCATCGCCCGCGCCACCGCGCGGCTGTACGGTGCCCGCGGTGCCAGCGTGGGGCTGATCGCCCGCGGGCAGGCCGGTCTGGACGGTGCCGCCCAGGACGTGATCGAAGCCGGCGGCCACGCGCTCGCCGTGTCGGCCGACGTGGCCGACCATGCGCAGGTGGAGAAGGCGGCCACGGAGATCGAGGCCCAGTTCGGCCCCATCGACGTGTGGATCAACGTCGCGTTCACGTCGGTGTTCGCGCCGTTCGCGGAGATCACTCCGGACGAGTTCCGCCGCGTCACCGAGGTCAGCTACCTGGGCTATGTCAACGGCACGATGGTGGCGCTCAGCCGGATGCGGCCGCGCAACGCCGGGACCATCGTGCAGGTCGGCTCCGCGCTCAGCGAGCGGGCCATCCCGCTCCAGTCGGCGTACTGCGGCGCCAAGCACGGGATCAACGGGTTCACCGAGTCGCTCCGCTGCGAGCTCATGCACGAGCACTCCGGCGTGAACGTGACCGTGGTGCAGATGCCGGCGGTGAACACTCCCCAGTTTTCCTGGGTACTGTCCCGGCTGCCGCGGCATCCGCAGCCGGTGCCGCCGATCTACCAGCCGGAGGTCGCCGCGCATGGCGTGGTGTACGCGGCGGATCATCCGCGGCGCAAGCAATACTGGGTGGGCGGGAGCACGGTGGCCACCCTGCTGGCGCAGAAGGTCGCGCCGGCGCTGCTGGACCGGTACCTGGCCCGGACCGGGTTCGACGCGCAGCAGACCGGACAGGAGGTCTCAGTGGGGAGCAGGCCGGACAACCTGTTCGACCCGGTCGACAGGGCGGAGAGCCACGACTACGGGGCCCACGGGATCTTCGATAATCAGTCGCACACGAGGAGCTACCAGCTGTGGGCCTCCCACCATCCGGCGCTCACTGGCGGACTCGCGGCCGGTGCCGCCCTCGCGGGCGGGCTGCTCGTACGCCGTCTGGCTGGCCGCTCTTGAGCCTGGGGGGCGCTGGCTGGCGGGCGCGGGGAAACAGCACCGGTGCGTGGACGGTCACTCTGGCCAGAGCAGGGTACGGCGTGGCTTTGCTGTGTGCCCCGCAGGCACTCATCAAGCTGACGGGAGATACGGTGACCGGGCAGTCGCCCGGGGAGCGGGCCCGGCCGAGCGGGAGGGCGTGCGGGGTGGCGCGCGTCTTGGGGGTCCGGCATCTGGTCCAGGCCGGGCTGACCGCGAGTGCCCTGCGGGCCACCGAGCCGGAGCCGGCCCTCCCGCTGGGTCTGGGGGCGGCGGTTGATCTCTTGCACGCCAGCACGATGGTGGGCCTGGCGGTCCTGGACCGGGGGGCGCGGCGGGTGGCGCTGGCCGATACGGGGGTCGAGGTGGCGCTCGCTACGGCAGGGCTGGTCACTGCGGCTCGCTAGCGCCTCGCGTGTGAGGCAGGGGGAAGCCCGGGTCGGCCGGCCGACCCGGGCTTTTGCTTCGGCCCAGCGATAAGGTCCGGGGGATCTACTTCTTGAAGGCGTCCTTAACCTTTTCGCCAGCCTGCTTGAGGTTGCCCTTGGCCTGGTCGGTCTGGCCCTCGGCCTCCATCTGCTCGTTGCCGATGGCCTTGCCGGTCTCCTTCTTGGCCTTGCCCTTGATCTCGGTGACCTTGTTGGCCGCCTTGTCTTCGGTCGCCATGTTCTGGCTCCTCACCATGCTGGATAGTCCGGTCCTTGGGTAATCCACTGTCCGCAGGGCGAAGGCCTAAACACGGGCCGCTACGCGACGGAGCCGCGGCAACACGGACCTGGCCCACAC
>CAWFAP010000005.1:0-527431 GCA_963813975.1 uncultured Actinomycetes bacterium | reverse complement strand
GACTGCACGCTCGATCAGATCGGGAAACTGTTCGGTGTGACCCGCGAGCGGATTCGGCAGATCGAGAAGAAGGCCAAGACACAGCTGATCCTCGAACTGGCCGCCCTGGGCGCCACGAGCGGAACGTCCTCCGCTGATGAGCCGATCCGGCCGGCCGCTGCCCGCCCGGCACTCTCGCCGCCTGCACCCCGCCCAGCCGCCCAGCGCGTGTCAGCGGGCGAGTCCTCGCGCCACGAGGAATTCCGCGTCAAGCGCGTCGGGCGTGCCCGGCTGCTGGCGCCGCGGGCAATCTTCCCGGCTGCTCCAACGCTCCGGCTCCCGGCCTGCGGAACTGGCTCCGGGACCTCATCGACCAAGGGCTCGCCTCCCGGGCCACGCGGATCGAGATCCAGTCCAACCGGTCGGGTCCCTGGTCCTGGCTGGCGTTCGCGCACGACGGCGAGACCTCCGCCCGGACGGTCCTGCGCGGGCGCCTGCTCGGAGGCTTCGGGGAGGACAGCGTCATCGCGAGGCTCTGGTCGGCGTTCGCCGCGGCGCTCAGCCTGTTCGATGAGGTGATCGTGTGGCGAACCGGGACGTTCGGTGATGAGCAGCGGTCCCTGGTGCTGGCCAGTTCCCGGTACTGGTGCATGGTCCCTGCACGACGGCACCGGGCCGCCGCCGACGGCGCAGAACGCGGCGGGTGACGGATCCGGCTCGATCGTCGTCTTCCGTGCGCCGCGTCTGAGCTGCAGCGCGGCCGACCTGGAGGCCGCCTGGGCCGCGCTGCGGCCGGAGCTGGGTCTCACGCTTAGCGAACTACTGGCCAGCCGGATAACGCTGACGATCGGCGGCCAACAGGTGACCCCCCGCGACCCGTTCTTGTGGCGCAATCCAGCGGCCCAGGATCTGGGCACCGAGCGCATTACCGCCCGCGGTCACTCCGCGCTGGTGAACCCGAGAGTGCTGCCGCACCCGGCCAGGCTGCTCAGTGGCGACCGCTACTCCGCGGGAGACCCCGCCAAGTGGGAGGACACGCAGGGCTTCTAACCGCCTGCGCTGTGAGCAGCGCTATCTCTCGTGCGCAGGTTGGCTGGGCCTAGCCGGGCTGGACGCGTCGGCCGGAACCGCGCTGGCCAGGGTGGCCGTGGAGATCGATCCAGCCGAGCGCGGAGCCTGGGGGCTCAGCGAGCCGGGCCGGTCGGTTACGCCTCCAGAGTCGCTCCTGACCGGCTTGTTGCTCTCGCCGGACTGGCCAGAAGGCGCTCCGAGCAAGTCCTGGCCCGCTGACCGGCGCGCCTGACAAGGATGAGAAGGGCCGACATGGCTGATCAGGATCTCGCCGACTTTGCCACCAGCCTCCACGAGCGAGTTCACGAGCGGGTCGAGGCCGAGCCCGAGCTAATGACGCGTGATGCCTTTGTCACGATCGTCGGGGAGCTCCTCATCGATGACGGCAGCATGGATGACCTGGAGGCCTGCTACCTGCACATGCCCTGGCAGAACCGCACGATCGAGGTCGCCGTGATGACCTAGCCGGGGACGGGACGATCCTGCACCTAGTCGCCGCCGAGTTCGGCCTGCACGGCGCCCCCGTCGGGCGGGACCGGATCGGCCAGATGTTCCGCGGTATCTCGGCGTACGCGGAATTCTGCCGCACGGGCCAGCACAAGCTGCTGATGCCGACCAACCCGGCTTTTGACATGGCGGAGCGGATTCACTCAGCCTGGCCCGGTCTGCAGCTGATCCGGATTTTCATCGTTACGGACGGGTCAGTGAAGGCGCTGCGGCTCAAGGAATCCACGATTGCCCGGCTGCCCGCCACGGTCAGCTTGTGGGACATCACGCGACTACACCGCCTTGCCAGTTCCGGGCAAGCGCCAGGAAGAGATTCTCATCGACCTGGATGCCCGCGGCTATACCATTAACTGCCTGGAATCGCTCCAACAGCTGGACGGATACCGGGCGCCGATGGCCGTCCTCCCCGGAAGCTACTCGCGGAACTCTACGACGAGTATCATAGCCGACTGCTCCAGCGTAACGTCCGCTCCTTCCTGCAGGCACGTGGCAGGGTCAACAAGGGCATAGCCGAGACGATCAGCGTGCAGCCCGGCCGTTTCCTCGCCTACAACAACGGCGTCTCCGCCACCGCCCCGCCGAGGCCCGACTGGAGCGCGGCGACGGCACGCTACCTGGCCGAGCCTCAGCGACCTGCAGATCGTCAACGGCGGCCAGACCACGGCGTCCCTCCATAATGCCGCCCGACGGTGCATTGACCTATCGGACCAGTCTACGTTCCGGCCAAAATCACCGCTGATCGCTGATCAGGACCTGCTGACAGCTGGTCCCGGAGATCTCGCGGTGCGCCAACTCGCAGAACGCCGTCACCGCTGCCGACTTCGAGGGCAACAGCCCGTTTCATGTGGGCCTGGAGCGACTCTCCCGGTCTATCTGGGCGCCCGCCCACCGATAGCATCTCTCGACAGACCCGCTGGTACTACGAGCGGGTCCGCGGCCAGTACGACGTGGACCGGAGCCGCTATCTCATCGTTTCACGGCGGCGGGAGTTCGAGCAGGACAATCCCCGGCGCCAGCGATTCACCAAGACGGACGCCGCTAAGTCCGAGTTCGCCTACGGCCTGCGGCCCCACATCGTGTGCCAGGGTCGGAAAAATGCTTCCGGACCTGGACCATAGACGGCGAGTTGGGCGAGCGGCCCACGCCATCTCCGGAGTACTTCCGGGATCTCGTGGCTAAGACAATACTGTTCAGCCATATTCGCGATCTCATCCAGAAGGAGAAATTCGGCGGCTACCTCGGCCAGACGACCGCCCATGTCCTGGCGCTTATCCGGCACAGTCTCGGTAACCTGGATCTCCAGCTTATCTGGAACCTCCAGCGACTGCCGGATGAGCTGGCCGCCGTCATTCCCGACGTGGCCGGGCAGGTCCGCCAGGTCCTTGTCCGCCCGCCGGGCTCGGCCAACGTGACGGAATGGTGCAAGAAAGAGGCCTGCTGGGGAAAGCGTGCGCTCGGCCGGGTGGACTCCCCCGGCCAATATCCGCCCGCTGGCGGCGCGGCGAGGCTGAGGGGTGGGCGGCCCGCGGTTAGAAAAGAACCTGCGGGACGTCCTGGCGGGCGCTGCTGGCGCAGTTCGCCTCGAGCGGGCAGCGATCAACAGGCCGGCGGCGTCGGCAGGCAGATGGTGTTACCGAGCAGCCGCAGGGCCGCCGCCCTCAGCGGGGCGTCCTGGCCTACGCCGATAAGCGTGGCCAGGTTGACACGGCCGTTGCTCAGCCGGTTGACCTTGTGCGACTCGCTGCTGGCCACGCGGGCCGCCACCCGCAGGGTGGGCTGCGTGGCCAGCAGGACGTCATTTCCGGCCAGGAGCAGGAAGGTCCGTTCCTGGCTGGTCCGCAGGCGCAGGGCATCCGCGAGCAGCGCGGCGTCATTCCAGACGTTCCGCTGGCGGAGCAGCGGTCGGAACAGCGCCACAATGGCCTGGCCCGACTCGGTGAACAACTCCTGGCTCAGCTGGTCGAGATCGGCCGTGCTCAGGCGCACGCGGCCGCGGATGGTCTGGAGGGCGTACTCGGCTCCCGCCGTGGGCACGGGCCTGCGAGTCAGCAGGGTGACCACGGCCGCGACCGCCAGCGTCACACTCGGTCCCGGCAGCATGTACCAGTACCGCCCGCGCTGCTCCTGCCGCGCCCATCTGGTCAGCGCGGCCCGGATGGCGGCCCACCGGGAGGCGCCCTCCTGCGCCTGCCGGCCTCGGAGCCGGGCGCAAGCGGCTGCAGCACGGCCGCGGCGGCCGCGCCCAGCAGCGGCGGGACGGCGTTGCCGATCTGGCGGAAGGCATCGCTCCGGGTCCCGGCGAAGCGGAACCGGTCCGGGAAGGTCTGGATGCGCGCCGCCTCGCGCACGGTCAGCGTACGCAGCTCGCTGGGGTGAATGTACCAGTAACCGTCCTTGGCGATGTGCGCGGTAATTGACCGGCTCCGCGAGTCCCAGTCGAGCTTCTTGTACTTATCATCGAACGTATCCGCGGAATAGCGGCGCTTCTCCGGTGGCAAGTTGCCATACAGGGTACTGGAATCCATCATCTGAAATATCTCGCGGTCATCGTCGCGCACGGGCCGGGTCAGATCATCCACACGAACCCGTCTTGCATGCCATCCCGCATCTTCCGGGCGAATCCCGGGAGATCATCCCGGCCCGTATATGGCAAGATTCGCGCACCGGTTGTCTGGCCGAGACTCGGCAGATCCGCAATGGCCTCGCGGAGCGTCGGCGGGCTATCCTGGCGGGCGGGCCACGGAAAGTGCTCGGCATCCCGGCGGCCCAGGAGGATCAGGCGCTTGCGGTGCTGCGGAACACCGTAGCGCCAGGCATCGACCAGGATGAGCTGGGTGTAGTAACCGGCGCTCTCCAGAGCGCCCATCATCTTCCGGATGACAGAGAAGTCATCGCTCAGAGCCATATCGGGCACGTTCTCCATCAGGACCGCACGGGGCCGGAGCGCCAGCGCTATGTCCAGGAAGGCCTGCCATAGTTCCCGCCGCGGGTCATCCTGCTCCCGATGACCCGCGACGACCAGGCTGCGAATCTTGCTGAGGCCGGCCCGGCTGAATGGCTGGCACGGCGGGCCGCCCGCGAGCAGGTCAACCTCGACTCCCGCCAGCATGGTCTGCAGGGCGCGGCGCTCCGTGGCGTCGCCCAGATTCCGGGCCAGGGCCAAGCCCGGGAAGTTGTGCCGATGGGTCTGCAGGGCTTTCTCGTCATGGTCAACGGCCAGCGCAATGGTCCAGCCGACCTCTGCCAGACCCAGGCTGAGGCCGCCTGCCTCGAGAACAAGTCCACGGCGAGCCGGGCCCCCGCATTTACCTGATCGGAGCACCATTGCTGAAAGGTCCCCTCGCTGCAGCCGTCCACGTGGCGAGGAAGCTCTAGATCGTCACTGCGGTGCAGCTTCACCGCATAGGTAGCCACTGCTGCCGCACCCTTCCTCAGCGCTTTCGCGGACAAACACTGACGAGCACCGGCCCGCGGCCCACGTAATCAATTCACCTGTACTCGGCGGCATACCTTAGGTCGTGCGGCCAGACTGCACCTTCCCGGCAGGCTAGCGCCTGGGTCGGACGTTTCGCGTTCTGGTCGGCAACTGTCGGATCCTATCGCACAGGGCCGCTCACACCAGGCTTCTCACTCACGATCCCAGTGCCGTGGCCTCCCATTCCGCGGTGAAGATGAAGATGACGAGGCCGGTCAGCCCCTCGACCAGAATCTCCGTCGGGGTATCGGCCGGTTACGATGACGCCTGGCGCTGCCGCGGATGACCGCCGAGCCGAGCAATCTGTACTTGGCTGCTCGCACGCCACGATTGCCGCGCGCACGGCATGGCCGGATCCGGCCCACCGCCGTCACCGACCGCCTCTACGTCAGGGTCGCATCCCTGGCGGCACACCCTTAGTGAGTGTTTGATAATTCGGCTCATCGTTGCTGGGCGAGGCGCTGGGTCATCAGGGCGACCATGGCCCAGAGCACCATGGCTTCGTGGCTGGCGGGCAGGCGTTCGTAGTCACGGACGCAGCGGCGGTGCGTGGTGATCCAGGCGAAGGTGCGCTCGACGACCCAGCGGCGGGGCAGGACCTGGAAGGTGTGCAGGTCATCGGGCCGGCGGACGATCTCCAGGGTCATCCGCAAGGCGGTGGCGGCCCAGGTGACCAGCTTGCCGGCGTAGCCGCCGTCAGCCCAGGTGAGCTTCACGCCGGGGAACGCGCGCCGCAGATTCCATAGCAGCGGCTTCGCGGCGTCGCGGTCTTGGGTGCTGGCCGCGGTGACCACGACGGCCAGCAGCAGCCCCGCGGTGTCCACGGCGATGTGGCGCTTGCGGCCGTTGACCTTCTTGGCCTGGTCCCAGCCCCGGGTGGCTTTGGGTACCGTGTCCGCGGCCCGCACGGACTGGGAGTCGATGACCGCCGCGGTGGGCGTGATGTTGCGTCCGGCGGCGGTGCGGGCGGCCTCGCGTAACTGGTCATGGATCTGCTGCAGGGTGCCATTGTCGCGCCAGGCGGCGAAGTAGCCGTAGACCGTGCGCCAGGGCGGGAAGTCTTTCGGCAGGTAGCGCCAGGCGCAGCCGGTCCGGTCCGCGTACAAGATCGCGTTCACGATGGCCCGCCGGGACTAGACCGGCGGGCGGCCCCGCCCGCCTGCGCGGGCTGGTGGCAGCAGTGGCTCCAGGACGGCCCATTCCTCGTCGTCCAGGTCAGAGGGATAACGCCGGCCGGGCCGCCGCAGCCGCGTAGGCTGAGCACGCGCGGGCCCCATGTTTTTCTTGATCGTCACAAATCAGGATCATGGTGCCCGCGCTCAGCATGTTCAGGGACCGCCACGCCGCAGGCCAGCCAGCCGTCAGGCCCGACGATTTATCAAACACTCACTTAGGCGTGGCCCGGCTAGCTGTAATCATTCACGAGGCGCGTGACTTGCTGGGGTGTGGTGCCTGATCCGCCGCAGGCGGGAATCTGGTGCGGGCGTGGTGGCGGCCCGGCTGTCATGCTGGGTGCAGGGGGTTCAACGGCTTCCGGGCTGTTTCGGCTGGCGGATAGCGGGCTGACTGGGCAGGTGGTGCCCGGCTGCGGCGATGGCACTGCCCGCATGCTGGATCTGACCGGCGCTATCCAATCTCTCACGGTTGAACGCTGAACACCAGATCAGCCGACAGGATGTATTGGGTTTTAGGTGTGCTCGCCCTCCGACTTGAACACCCATGGGAGCTGCGGCACCTGCCCGGAGAGCAGGGTCCACCGGATCTGCGCGTCCTTTGCAGGCAGTCCGGTTGATCCAGGTTCCTGTCGTTATCCGTTGCAGCGGGCGCAGGACTGCCTAAGCAGGGTCACCGGGACGGTGAATCTCCTTGATCAATTGGGAGGAATTTGGGAGATCATCTTCTGGATGATCTTTCCTAAACCGCTCCCAACCTTTGTGAAGAGGAGCCTCTGAGCTGGCCTTTCTCAAATCACCAGTGGTAGCCGAAGGCGCAGTATGCCTTTCGCATCGAGGGGGTCAGGGGTTCGAATCCCCTCAGCTCCACCTGAATCGCAGGTCAGGTCCACGACGGTCCTGACCCGTTTGCCTTTGAAGATCATTTGTCACTGAGTTATCACCGGTTACGGTCAAAGAGTCCGCGCGGGTGACGGCAAGGCGCTGGCGCCGTCCCGGCGAGTCGTGACGTTCAATAACGCCGGAGCCGGTGGCTCTATTGCACCACCCGACACAATCAAGCAGATGGCCCGCGATGCCATGCATTCCTGGCCTCGCTTCTCCTACCTGCTCCCGCACGCCCAAGTCAAGATCTACCCCGACTCGGCGCACGGGTTCCTGTTCCAGCATCACGCCGCTTTTCACTTCGCCCGACTGCGACCACGCAACACCACGTCGTGCCACCGATGTCCGCGGCCGTGGACGCTTCCGGTTCGCTGGCCCGCGACAGCCTCCCCCCGTTGCCGGGCTTTCACCGGGTCAGCGCGGGAACGAGCATGCTGCCGGAGGTGAGGGACCCGCATCCTGCAGAGCGATGGGGTCGGCCAGCGAAGCGGCATACGGGTTGAGATGCCCTGGTTTCCCGGACTTCGTCAGTGTGCCGTGGAGCTGGCGCGCAGGCAGACCCGCGTCGCAGGCCTGACTGATCCGGTCCGGCAGCACGTCATCGCGCTGTACGTCGCCGATCACAACGCCGGGCGCAGCCACCGAGGCGGCGGGATGCTTCCGCGTGCTCCTGAGGACGAACCCAACATGATCCCGTTCCCGGCACGGATCAACAGGATCCGACGCCGACAGTGTCTGGGCGGACTGCTCAACGAGTACCGGCTCGCCGCGTGAAATTCCAGGCCAGAACCAGTAACCGAGTTTTCGACCAGTATGGGTCGAACCTGGTCGCAGATCGCCCTGACCCTGGGGCGGCCGGCGACCCTGACAACGTGGGGAGGAGATCCTGACCGCTCTCGCTGACAATCACCGACGCCTCTAGGGTCCCAACTCGGCCGCGCTGTGATCGAAATGCTGTACCCGCAGCGCTGACCGCATGTCATGGCGCCGTTGTTTCGGACCCGGCCGGTCGCTGGGCCTGGTGCTGGGCGGGGGCCGTCTGGGCGGCCAGTTCGCCAGGGGCGGGGCTGGGCGGCGGCTGCCTGGCTGGGTCGGGTCCGTAGGCGAAGCCAGCTATCGCGCCGAGCGCGGCGAACGCGGCCGCGGCGAGCAGGACGTCGTTGAGCCCGCTGACGGTGCCGGCGCGGGCGGCGTGGGTGACCGCGGCGCGGGCGGCGGGCGGGACCACGGCGGCTACCCGGGTACCGGCGCCGGAGGCAACGGCGGCGGCCAGCCGGTGGGCGGCGCCGGGCGGGGCGGGCAGGCCGGCCAGGGCGTGCAGGGTGGCGGTGGTGACGCGGGAGGCGTAGAGGGCGCCGAGCACGGCCACGCCGGTGGCGGTGCCGACCTGGCGCAGCGTGTTCGTCAGGCCGGCGGCCATCCCGGCGCGGGCCGGCTCCACCGCCGCAAGCGCTGCCGAGGCCAGGCCGGTGGAGGTGATGCCCAGGCCGATCCCGGCCAGGATGAGGCCGGGCAGCAGCACCAGCCAGGTGGAGGTGGCGGTCAGGTGGGCCATCGAGGCCAGCCCGGCTGCGGCCGCGGCCATGGCCACGCCCAGCAGCACCCGCATCGCCACTTTGCCGATCAGCCGGCCGGTCAGCAGGGCGACCGCGAAGGAGGCCAGCGACAGCGGCAGGAACCGCAGCCCGGCCTGGACCGGGGAGTAGCCGAGGGTGTTCTGCATATACAGCGACAGGTAGATGATCATCCCGATGACCGTCGCCGAGATCGCGAACGCCACGAACCCGGTCGCGGCAAAGCTGCGCCGGGCGAACAGGCGCAGGTCGGCCATGGGTGCGGCGGCGATGCGCAGCTCGTATATCACGAACCCGGCAAAGGCCACGGCTGCGGTCGCGAGCAGGGCCACGATCGCCGCGCTCGCCCAGCCCAGCGCGTTGCCGCGGATCAGCGCGAACATCAGCGCGGTCAGCGCCACGGTGACCAGGGCCGTGCCTGCCCAGTCGGCCCGGCCGCCGGCCGGGTTGCGGGATTCGCGCAGCCGGGCCACCCCGCCCGCGAACGCCACCACGCCGATGGGCAGGTTGACGAAGAAGATGGACCGCCAGCCCAGTGTGTCGGTCAGCACCCCGCCGGCCAGCGGCCCGATGGCGCTGGCGCCGCCGATCGTGGCGCCGAAGACGCCCAGCGCCCGGGCCAGGGCAGCGCCGGAGAACTCCGCGCGCAGCAGCGGCGTGGCGGTGGCGAACAGCACCGCGCCGCCGACTCCCTGCAGCGCGCGGAACAACTCCAGCGCCAGCGCAGTCCAGGCCAGCGCACACGCCAGCGACCCGGCGGTGAAGATGACCAGGCCGGCCAGGAACAGCCGGCGCTGGCCCAGCCGGTCACCCAGGGTGGCCGCCGGCAGCAGCAGCACGGCCAGCACCAGGGCATAGGCGGCGCTTACCCACTGCAGATCAGGCAGGCTCGCCCGCAGATCCCGCTGAATCGATGGCAGCGCCACGCTCACTATGGTGATGTCCAGCAGCAACATGAACGCCGCCGTGCACACCAGCACCAGGGTCCACCGCTGCCGCGACGACGTCCCCGGGGCTTCAGCCATCTGGCTCACCACCCGAAGCGGCAGCCGCTGTCAGGAAGGCTCCCATCAGCAGGCGTTCCCAGCACAGTGAGTGGTCACATTCACCGCCAGACATCCACCTGTCCCGACAGTCTCCTGTGATCCGACAGTCCGCCAGTCTCACCATCGCTGCCGCCTCCTCCCTGGAGCTACGAGCAGAGGACCACGGTCTCTGCTCGTTGTTCACAATGACGGCTCAGGGCAACCCGTCGCCCCAGTGAGGACCCTGGGGCGACTGCGGGTCAGCCAGTTGACCGCCCCTGGCTGGTCCGGGGTTCACCGATGAAGGTCCGCTGGACGACTGGGGCAGCTTCGGAGTTGAGGTGGAGCCTGCAGCAATCCTCCAGATTCGATCCGTGCGTCGAGCCGGGGACAGCCTGGCCAAGTCCTTGGTCATCCGGCCGGCGATGGTGCCCAGCGGCTGCCGCCGTTCGCCGAGGCCCGCATCTTGCCGGGAACCCCGGCGGAGCGTAAGTGCGACGCAGGCCAGGGCCAACAGCAGCCTGGCGATCTCGAACCCGGCCCGGGTGCCCGCGCCGTCGACTCCGTAGTCAGTTCCCGGCTGGCCGGGCGGGGGCGAAGAAGTCGATGAGCAGCCGATTGACGCGCTCGGGCTCGTCGTGATGCACCCAGTGCGACGCGTCGGGCAGGCGCTCGACGCGGTCCAGGTTGGGTACGTCGTCGTGGTCGGGCTCCGCTAGTTCCTCGCCGAGGTAGCGATCGCGCTGGCCCCAGATGACCAGGGTGGGCGCCTTGATCGGGCGAAGCGCCGCTTCGGCCTTCTTCGGTGAGGTCCGCACCGAGGACCGGTAGTAGTTGATCATCCCGGTGGCCGCACCTGGCTGCGACCACGCCTCGATGTAGCGGTCGGTCTCCTCCGGCGTGAAAGCCGGGTGGGCGTCGCGCAGGAAGTGCCGGAAGAAGTGCCAGTGGTTGGCGTGCACGATGCTTTCGGGCAGGTCGGGGAGGTCGAAGAAGAAGAAGTACCAGGACTTGCGGAGCTGGCCGGGGTGGTGCAGTCCCTGCGACAGCTTCCGCGGGTGGGCCGCGTTGAGGATGGCGAGGCGGTCCACGACCTCCGGATGGGCCATCGCGGTGGCCCAGGCGACGCTTCCGCCCCAGTCGTGACCGGCCAGCATCGCGGACTGGGCACCGCGTTCTTTGACCAGAGCGCTGATGTCAGCGGTCAGCTGGCCGATGTCGTACGCCGCGACACCGTCTGGCTTGGAGGACAGGTTATAGCCGCGCATGTCCGGTGCCACGACCCGGAACCCTGCCGCCGCGAGCGGCTGAATCTGCTGCCGCCAGCCGTACCAGAACTCGGGGAAGCCGTGCAGCAGCACGATCAGCGGCCCATCGCCGGCCTCGACGTAATGCAATCGCTGGTCGCCGACCTCGGCGTATCCGTCACGAAGTTCGCCGCTCGCGCGGTCACCGGTTGTGCTCATTGCCGCCTCCCTGCGGGTTGTGTCAGGGATGACGCTAAGATTTCAGCCGGTGCGCCATACCAGGGAACACCCTGGTCGGATCCCTGGTCTGCCCAGTCCCGTGGGCTCAGTGAGGTCGTGCACGCCGCGAACGACGCAGCTGCCACCCCGCGGCAGGCCGGCGTCGATGCCGGGTCGTACCCCATCGGGCGGTACTCGATCTGCACTTGGGGGCTGGGTCCTGCTCGCTCGTACTGATAACGCTGGGCGAGAGCCAGATGGCGCGGGTTTACCTCGCGTGGGCAAGGCGTCGTGGAGGCCCACGCGGGAGGTGATGCCCAGTTTGGTGAAGACCTTGCGAAGGTGCCATTCCACGGTGCGAGCGCTGATGAACAGTTCCGCGGCGATCTCAGGGTTGGTGCGTCCGTCCCGGGCCAGCCGGGCGATGTGCTCCTCCTGCGGGGTGAGCTCGGTGCAGGTGTCGACCTGCCGCTTGCGGACCGTCTCGCCGGTGGCGAGCAGTTCCCTGCGTGCACGCTCGGCGAAGGCCTCAGCGCCAATCACGGCGAACAGGTCGTAGGCGGCGCGTAGCTGGCGGCGTGCGTCGCCCCGCCGGAGCTCGCGACGAAGCCACTCGCCGTAGAGCAGGTGGGCACGGGCGAGCTCGGGCCGCAGCCGGGTACGGCCGAGCCGCTCGACCGCCTCGGCATAGCGGTGCTCGGCATCTTGGCCTTCGCTGAGCAACGCTCGCGAGCGTGCCTCAAGGCCCTTCGCCCAGTCGGAACCCTCGATGGCCGTCATTGCCGACAGCCGCCCCAGCGCTTCCCGGGCAATGTCCGGCCGTCCGGTTCTCACGGCGGCCTCGATCAGTTCGGGCAGAACCAGCTGTGTGCCCAAGGGCTGGTAGGTTTCCCCGGTTACTGGTTCCGCCGCAGCCAATGCCTCCGCATAGTGCCCGAGACCATTGTGGAGGACCGCTGCGCCCCAGCTGGCGAGCTGGACAGCGGATCCCTCCCCGCGAGCGATCGAGTCCTCGATGGTCGCCGAGAACAGCGGCATCGCTTCCGCAGGCCGGCCGCGGTACCCGGCGAGCAGCAGATCACAGGTCGAAGCCAGGCGGATTCCGGTCACCTCATTGACGACGTCCTTCTCCGCGGCCAGCGACGTCGCTGTCTCGAAGTCACCGCATAGCGTGGCCACCTGTCCACGTCCGTTCAACGCGATGGACAGCGGGGCCAGGGCGCCCGATGCGCGGGCGAGCTCGACATGCCGGGTGCTCAGCACCACCCAGCTATCGAAGTCCCACACGGCCATGGTCGCCATCTGGGCGAGAATCCCCCACTGCAGCCACTCTTCCCCGGATACCTGATCATCGAGGTATGCGTTCACCGCTCGCCGCAACGCCGGCTCCGCTGGCGCATGCCCCTGGGCGACCATCGTGGTCAGACCATCGAGGAGGAGGTCACAGGGTCGCGGAGCCTGCGCTGGCGGTGGGGCCGCGCGTGCCGCTCGGGAAACTTCCAGAAGAAGGCCGCCGGGACCGGCCAGAGGACCAGCGACGCTGGATGCCACCCAGGCGTAGAGGTAGGTCTCCCGCGCGAGCCCGACATGGAGTGCCTCGAGCCGCTTGGCGGCCTGCAGCAGCAGAACCGGTGCCTCGCGCCCGGCAACGGATGCCCACTCGATCTGCCCTCGGAGCTGCTCCACGCGGGCACGCTGCAGATCGTCGATCGCGTCGGCCTTGGCTTGGGCCAGCAGGCCGAGCGCAGCGTCGAACGTGCCTGCGTGCAGGTTCGCGAGGGCGGCGGCCAGCGCTCGGTCGGCACGCCGCGTCGGCTCGGCGGTCAAGGCGAGCGACCGCTGGAGGAAGGCCGCCGCGGCCGCCAGCCCGGCGCGGGCCTGGGTCTTGACCGCTGCCTCCTCAAGCGCGGCGGCTACCTCTTCGTCCGGCCCGGTGGCCGCGGCAGCCAAGTGCCACACCCGCCGCTCCGGATCGGCCTGGGCGTCCGTTGCCGCGGCCAGCGTCAGATGGGCGACGCGGCGATCTTCCGGGGACCCGGCCGTGTAGGCCGCCGACCGCACCAACGGGTGCCGGAACCGCACGTGGGAGCTGATCTGCAGCAGCTGTTCCGCATCGGCCGCGGCCGCCGCATCACGTCCCAGGCTCAACGTCGGCGCGGCGCGCCACAGCAGCGTGGCGTCCCCGGTGGGGTCGGCCGCAGCCAGCAGCATCAGCCGCTGGGTCGGCTCCGGCAGCGCCCGCACCCGCTGCACGTAGTGGGCCTGGAGACGACTAGGCAGACTCGCCGTGGGCGGGCTGGCAAAACCGCCGGCCAGCTCGGCTTCGCTCAACCCCCTCGCCAGCTCCAGCAGGCCCAGCGGGTTCCCCCGTGTCTCGGCCACGATCCGGTCGCAAACCCGTTCATCCAGATGACCTGGGACCGCGGCTGCCAGCAACGCCCGCGCGTCCTCGTCGGTGAGCCCTTCGGCTGTCAGCGCCGGCAGACCAGGAAACATCCGCCCATCGGCCGCCTCCCGGACCGCGAACAGGAGCAACACAGACTCAGCCAGCAGCCGCCGTCCGACGAACCCGAGCACCTGGGACGAGGCTTCATCCAGCCACTGAGCGTCATCGACCAGGCAGACCAGCGGCCGCGCGGCGGCATTCTCGGCCAGCAGGCTCAGCACCGCCAGACCCACCACAAACCGGTCCGCAGCAGACCCAGCCGCCAACCCAAACGCCACACGCAACGCGCGCTCCTGCGGCTCCGGCAGCGCGGCCAGGCCGCCCAGCATCGGCCCGCAGAGCTGATGCAACGCCGCGAACGGCAGCTCCATCTCGGACTCCACGCCGGCAATCTGAACCAGGCGGCACCCTGAGGCCTGGCGCGCGCAGTAGCGCATCAGCGCAGTCTTGCCGATCCCCGCCTCGCCCCGGAGGACCAGCACCGCACTGTCACCGCCACGAACACGGTCCAGCAGGCCGTCGAGGACTTGCCGTTCGCGAGCACGCCCTCTGAAGGCCGGCGTCCGGTATGCGGCCATGCCGTTACGATACGGCCGGTGATAGGGCACGGGAATACCCTGGTCCGAAGGGGTGTGCTGCCGTCCAGACTCGTGCCATGAACATCCCGCTTGACGGGCCGCCTGCGGGTCGCGTGGCCATCGTTACCGGAGGGTCCCGCGGGGTTGGCCGGGCGACGATCCGCCTGCTGGCGGCCCGGGGCTACGCGGTCGTCGTCAACTACCTCCACGACCGGCGTGCGGCGGAGTCCACCGTCGAAGCGATCCTCGCCGGCAACAGCGACGCCGTGGCCATCCGCGCCGACGCCGCCGACGATCTGGACGTCGAGAGGCTGTTTGCCGAGACGATCGCAGTGTTTGGGGGCATCGACGTCGTGGTCCACGCTCTCGGCAGCCCGGTCACCGCGACTCCCGTGGCCGAGTTCGATCTCGACGTGTTGGACGCACTGGTCCGGATCAACACGCGGGCTACTTTCATCGTCAACCGAGAGGCAGCCCGTCACCTTCGTAACGGCGGCACCATCGTCAACCTGACCAGCTCAGCGGATCGTACATCGCTGCCGGTCTACGGTCTCTACGCAGCGACCAAAGCCGCCACAGACGTGCTCACCCGAGCGCTCGCACTCGAGCTCCGTGAGCGCGACATCACCGTCAACGCGGTCTCGCTCGAGGTCGGTATGCCGTGCGCACCCAACCGGGTCGCCCACATCGTCGCGTACCTGCTCACCGACCGTGGCCGCCGCTTTACTGGCCACGTGCTCCAAGTCGGCGATACGGGACATACGCCGGCCCCGCCCTGACTACGGGCCACGGCGGAAAGGCATTGCCTGAACACGGTGGCGCGTGCCCCAGGCTGCCCTCGGGCGGCGCGAGCGGATTGCCAAACTCAATTCTGCCGGCCCGCGCCGATCTGGGCGAGAAGGTGGTCCCGGGGGCTGCTGGCGCGGAAGACCCAACGGAACGTCAAGCCAGTCACCGTGTCACTGATTGGATGCTGAGGCGTTCGCCAGGTCGTCCCGTGGCCGCGGTAATAGACCGGGCCGAAGTGGGTAGTCGGTCAACGATGTTGTGGTGCTGCTCCAGACCCCGGCGGTACCGGGAACTTGCCGGCCCCGGAGACCCTGATGTACCGAAGAAACGGTTCGCACTCCAGAAAGCTTTCGCACCCCAGAAGCCGTCTGCTTGCCGCCGCCGCAGCGCAGGAAGCTTTCCTTCTCCGTGACCCATGGCCGCGGCTCCCCGCTGGGGGTACCCGCGCATTTTCCCGGTGTGCTCACCCTGGTCAGGGCTGCGCGGCGTTTCTGAGCAGCCAGTCGGCCATGATCGTGGGCGGCCAGCGAGCAGGCCCGATCGCATTGTCTGCTGTGGGGGTGGCGACCACCCATATCTTGGCTGCTCGAGCCGCCTGCCCGCCTGCAGATCCTCCCGGGCCCCGGCGATATCCGTGGACTTGCCCCATCCAGGCAGAACCTCAGGCCGGCCCAGCCAGGCCAGCGTCACCGCGTTCCGCAGGCAACCCCGGAGGGAGGAGGCTCCATGACTTCTGCAGCCCCCGTCCATGACACGCTCGCCGGCCTCACCACCGCGGAGGCCGGGTACAACTGGGCGCCGCCGGGCGAGGTCGCGGCGGGCGAACGAGTCCGCAGCCTGGAGGTGCGCTGGTTCTTCCCCGGCCGGCTGACGGCTGCGGTGGCCGGATGGTTCGGCCGGTTCCCGTCCCGGACAGAGTCACGCGAGGACATCTACTTGGTGGAGCCGCCGTTGCCCGGGGTGTCGGTGAAGTTCCGCGGCGGCGGCCCAGCTGAGGTGAAGGTGTATCGCGGCAGCCCGGGAATCCTTGAGGTGGCGGGCTGCGCCCGCGGGCACATGGAAGCCTGGCAGAAGTGGCCCCTTCCGCTGCGCCCGCCAAGCCGGGACAGTGATCAGGCGGCCAGTTGGAGGCCGGTACGGAAGCGGCGGCGCATCAGCCGGTTCTCACTCGCCGACGGGCGGGTTGTGGCGCGTGCCCAGCAGCGGGGCCACGAGCCCGGGTGCGACGTGGAACTCACTGAGCTCCGCACCAGCGGCCAGGACTGGTGGTCCCTGGCCTTCGAGGCAACTGGCCCCGTCGGCCTGCTCCGCAGCCAACTCCAGGCCACCGCCGCTCAGGTGTTCGCACAGGCCCTGCCCGACGGCGTGAACCCCCGGCCGGACCACTCCAGGTCCTATCTGCAGTGGCTTGGCCAGCGGCCGGGCGCCGGTAATAACGTCGGGCCCCTCACTGGCAGCTGTCCTTCGCCACCTCGGTTACGGCGGGCGGAACCCCGCCGGGCCATCCGGTGCGGCGGCCGGCTTAGAGCTCCGGGTACACGCGGTCCGGGTTGTGTTCAGAGAGCACCGACGGGGGCCCGATGATGGCGCCGTCCGGCTTGCCGATAACCGCGTCGTCCTTGCCCTCGTAGTCGAACTTCGCCAGCACATGCTTGATCGCCTCGAGCCTGGCGCGCTTCTTATCGTTGCTCTTGACCACCGTCCACGGAGCCTGGTCCGTGTGGGTGTAGAAGAACATCGCTTCCTTCGCTTCGGTGTACGCGTCCCACTTGTCCAGGGACTCGATGTCCATCGGGCTCAGTTTCCACTGGCGGACCGGGTTGACCCGGCGGATGATGAAGCGCGTGCGCTGCTCGGCGGGCGTCACCGAGAACCAGAACTTCGTCAGATCCAGCCCGGAACGGATCAGCATGCGCTCGAACTCCGGCGCCTGGCGCATGAACTCCTCGTATTCCTGCTGCGTGCAAAAGCCCATGACCCGCTCCACGCCCGCACGGTTGTACCAGGATCGGTCGAACATGACGATCTCGCCTGCGGCGGGCAGGTGCGGCACGTAGCGCTGCAGGTACCACTGGGTCCGTTCCCGCTCGCTCGGCTTCGTCAGCGCTACGACCTGCGCGCCTCGGGGATTCAGGTGCTCAGTGAACCGCTTGATGGTGCCGCCCTTGCCGGCCGCGTCACGGCCCTCGAACAGGATCGCCACGCGCTGCCCGGTGGCCTTCACCCAGTTCTGCAGCTTGACCAGCTCGACCTGAAGCAGGCGCTTGTCGTACTCGTACTGCTGCCGCGGCATCCGCTCGGGGTACGGGTAGTCCTCCCGCCAGGTATCGACCGCCCGGCCGTCCGGCCAGCGCAAGACGGGATCATCATGCTCGTCATCATCGTCCACCGTCAGGCCGGCCAGCAGGTCCTGATCGGACGCCCACTCCAGCGGCAGCGCGTTAAACTCCCCGGCGCGTTCACTGATCATGTCACTAGCACAGCACATCCTGGCCGCAGACCACCAGCGGCATCCGGCCGCGGTGTGACAGCCAGCCGCCTGGGTCAGTGCGCCCCTGGGGCGAAGGCTGCGAGCTGAGCCGATACCACCAGGCCAGAGCCATTATGGTCCTGGCCCGCCCGTCTCGACATCGCGACCGGTCACGGGGCGCCGATCTGGAGTGGTGATTCCGCGCTCCCGCGGCCGTTAGCGTTGCTGGCCACGACCAGGACCTGGTAATGCCCGGCCGGCACCCGATGTCCGGCACCGTCGAAGCCGTAGTACCGGACGGCGAGGGCGCCGGCCGGCCGAGCGGGCCTGGACAGCGTGCGCACGACCGTGCCCTTCTGATCGAGGATGAGGACGGTCACGTCCGAAGCCTGGCTCAGGCTGACAGTGATAATGGTGTGACTGCCAGCACGAGCCTGGATCGCGGACGGGCTCAGCGCAAGCCCGCTGGCGGCCGGGCTGGCTGCCGAGGGCGGCGGCGCAGTTCCTCCCGGGCCCGGCGCGGACGTGGTGGGCGCGGGCGTAGTGGGCGCGGGCGTAGTCGATGCGGACGTAGTGGGCGCGGGCGTAGTGGGCGCTGGGGCGCCGACATCCGAGCCGGACTTGGCTACGAAGTTCTTCCACACAGCGACCGAAGCAGCGTCGGTCAGCTTGAGCGTGGGATATTGCGCGTTGCCGTTGAAAAGGCTGCCGAACAGGGCGCCGCTGTGCAACAGGTAGTTGCCAACCTGGGTAAGCCAGGCCGGGCGGCCAGTCGCGGTCGAGAGGCCGAACTCGGCGAAGCCGTACGGCAGGCCGACGCTCTTGGCGGCGGCGATCTCCTTGGCCATGAACGTTTCCGGCGGCGTTGCCTTCGGGTTCTGGTTCTTGGCGCTGCCGGGCGGATAGGCGTCCCAGCCCAGCACGCTGATGATGCCTCCGCCGGGCAGATAGTCCTGCCAGCTGCGGTGGGAGGACGGACTGAAGTCGTATCCGCCCAGGATCAGCGTCGAATGGAGATCGGGGTTGTGTGCGGCGCGGGCGAGCGCGGCGACATGGGCCCAGGCGGCCTTGTAGTCGGGCAGAGTGAACTCGCCGTCCGTGATGTTGCCCTCGGGCTCGTGGTAGTAGGAGTAGTAAATCGGGTGCCCGGTGGGGGCGGTGCCGAAGAAGTGCGAGAGCGCCGCGTCGTCCTGCCCGGACAGGATCGCGCTGGGCTGCGCCTTGAAGCTCACGATGACGGCCGACTTGTTCGCGGCGGGCATCCCGGTAGTCCAGGCGTTGGAACTCGGCAGACCCGGGTAATAGACACGGACTATTCCCAAGTGCCCGAAATCAGACGTCTCCTGCGCGAGGGTCGCCGCGCGCGCCGAAGCGCCAAGCAGGGGGGCTTGCGCATTATTTGCGGCCAGCCGGCCGCTGTGCCCGGCGCGGGAGAAGTGGAATACGGATGCGCCGACCGCGACGGCCGCCACCACGGCGACGATCCAGATGCCGACCGCCACTTTGATTCTTCTCCGTGATCTGCCTCTGGCCATCGCCTGCGCGGATTGACCCACGATGAGCCGGCGGTGCGGCGAGCGCGCCACGTTGAACTCCTCTCCTTGTCCGCCTACCGGGTTAGCTGACGGGTTCGGGCCGGAGGAGCCCTACAGCAGGCCGGCCAGCTTGAGCAGGCGCGGCCCGCCGATTCACCCCGGGGAGTACGTGGGTCCCCGGCTCTCTGTCCGTACCAGAGACTCGGCGGGGTTTGCTGCCGGTGATCGGGTGAATCGGCAGCAACGGGTCTAGCGCGGGACGCTAACGGAATCGGGAGCCGACGGGGGCTGAAACCGCAGAACCTACGACTTTTGCGTCCGGTTGCCGCCAGTCGCTCAGCGTGTCCAATTCTGCTGAAACCCCAACACCGCAAGGGTTTCCGCGCCGGCAAGGGCCTATTACGATACGGTCAACTCCGCCTAAAACCGTGCGGTAGCCGGTGCCCCACCCCATCAGGCTCAGTCGCCACCCCAGTACCACTGTCGCGTCCGAGTACCAGGCCAAGGGATGTGCTCCCGGACTGGCCGCGGTGGCGGCCTCGACCGTAGCCACATGCTGGTGATCCAGGTGGACATGCGGCTCGCTGAGACAGTTGCGCGGGGAGCTGCTGGGGTGGCCCCGCCAGGGAGACGGGACCCGCTCGTGCGGGAAGCCCGGCGTGCGGAGGAGCGGCTACCTCCAGGAGGCGCACGTTCGTCAGGCCGTTCCTCGAACTTCAGGCCAGCCGGTCCGGGCGGGGACTTCACGCGACCGCCCAGGATCACCGACGGCCTGACAGTGGCCCGGATCGCGGGGCCCGAGCGACCATCTGCTACGGCAGCTGTAGTTCGTTTGTGATCGTGGCGTCATCTCCGCGTAGGCGTTCCAACGTTGGTGGGATTGGCGGGCGTGGTGCTGGGAACGGCTTACTTCGATGCCACGAGGATGGGCACGTTCCGCGGTGAAGTGACCGACTACGAGCCACGGGCGCGGATCGGTTTCCGCGAGACTCTCCGCTGGTTCGGCTCCGACCTGATGGAGGCGCGACCGGAGTACATCCTCGAGGCGGACCTGGACAAGACGATCGTTCATCACGTCGCGGAGGGTGAGCTCTTCGGAATGATGCGGTTGATGAAGCCGGTTGCGGCCCTGTTGGCGAGAAGCGAGCGGGCCCGAACCGTCGAGTCGTTGAGGCGTTCGCTGGAGTCGGACTAGGTCCCGACCCCACGGTCACGAACTACAGCTGCCGTATCTGCGCCGCTGCCTGCGGCGGCTGGAGCCCGTCTGCCGGGCCGGGCGGCAGATGCCAACTCGCAGGAATACGCGGGGAATACGAGGGAAACTGCTGCGGCATGAGTGGCTTCAAGAACTTCATCCTCCGCGGGACCTGGTCGATCTCGCGGTCGCCGTCGTGATCGGGGCGCGAGGCGCTGTCCTTCCTGATCTCCGCCACAGTGGTGTACTTCCTGGTCGTGCTGCCCGTCAGCCGCATGCTGAAGCTGTTTGAGCGGGACCACGCCGCCACCGAACGGCCCTGCCCGCAGTGCACCATGAGCATCCCTATCGCAGCCCGCCGCTGCCCGCAATGCACCGCGGACATCACCCCCGCCACCGAACAGCCCCAATCAGTCATGATGCCGCCCCGCTAGCCAGGGTCCGTCACACTCCCAGCAGCAGGCGAGATCCTGGCGCTACTGCGAGCCGCCGCCTCCAGTCGCACGAAGACCCTCGCGGGCTAAAAGAGCCTCGGCGGCCATTCGGTAAGGGTCGCAGACGGCAGCGTAGCGACCATTGATATCGCCGTTTTCCAGGCGGCGGAGACAACAATGGCGCTCAACCGGCGCGGGCCCGCGCACCGAGCCTGAGATCCGCGAGAAGCTGGCCGCCGAGTGGTAATCACTGGCGCCCATCCGCCAGGCTCACCCGCGGTAACGAGTGATTACATCCACCGCGATCGCCACACCCGGCCAGTCGAAGTCGCCGTGGTACCAGTGCTCAGCCCCGGCTCCGACCGCAACACCCACCAGCCGGTGAAAGCCGTGAACGGCCGGCCCTCACGGGAAGCCTCTGGTCAGGGACGAGGGCAAGGTTCTCAAATCGGAGCGATACTTCCCACCCGACATCAAGCCGGTTCTCCGGCGGCAAAACCCTGACCCTGCCGCGGCTTCCCACGGTAGGCGATGGCGGGTACGGCGGACAGGGATTGTTTCCGCGCAGGCTGCGCTGCTAGGCGGGGCAGTTGGGGCGGGTGGTTTTCGTTGCGGAGATTGTGAATTTCCTGGCCATAAGTACCGAGGATGAGCAAGCGGCGGGAGGGAGTTGCCCGCGGTCGGCCAGGTCGGAGTCGCTACCTGCCTACGGGGCTAGTGCCAGCGTCACGCCGGACGGAAGCATCCGTCTGGGTCGAGAGAAGTGAGTGGGCCAGCCTCGGCCAAGAGGCGAGGGATTGAACCATCCAGGGCTGGCGCCGCACCCTGAGCGGACGCCGTCAACCGAGCGGACGCCGTAAGCTTCCAGTATAAGTTTCTACCATAAGCTTAGTGTGTAAGCCGCCGGTGTGGGGGTAGCGGAAGCCAGCCGGCACCAGGGGGTAAGCACGGGCCACCGGCTCTGAGCCGGTGGCCCGTGCATCCTCAGGCGCGGTAAGGCCACCCGCCTGGTACACGCGGCAGGCAGGGCTAGGTCCTGCAGTGAGCAACACTGCCTAGCCCGCCACCGCGGCCCAGCTCGTGGCGGTGGCCCAAATTCACCTATTCCCCGAGGAGATGACCCGGATGACCGAGAACTATCTGACCGAATCCACACCGCCGCCGGGCGGCGAATCGCTAAAGACGGAGCATGACACGGCTCAGCTGGCCAAGGATCAGGCATCTGACCTGGCTAACAGCGGTGGTCAGGCAGGAAAGCACGTCGGCGATGTTGCCCGGGAGCAGGCCTCGGGCGTCGCGGCGGAGGCCGGGCGCCAGGGCAGGGACCTGCTCCAGCAGGCTCAAGGGCAGTTGCATGAGCAAGCGGCCGGGGGGCAGCAGCGGATAGCCAAGAAACTGCTTTCGCTCAGCGACGAACTCCGCTCCATGGCCGAGAGCTCCGACCAGGGCGTGGCGGTCGGCCTGGCTCAGCAGGCAGCATCACGGGTCCGCCATGCCGGGCACTGGCTGGAGGACCGCGAGCCCGGGCAGGTGGCGAATGAGGTGCAGTCCTTCGCACGCCGCAGGCCGGCAGTGTTCCTGGCGCTTGCGGCAGGAGCGGGCCTGGTGGCCGGGCGCCTCACCCGGGGGCTGAAAGACGCGACCGCCGTCGATTCCACGGACACGGCAGCACCTGCGACCGCGCCGGGACTTCGCGGGCAGCCCGTCCAGCCGGCTGACGTGACTGGCTACCCGTCGTACGGCGAGGGCGTCCCAGTGGTCACTGACGACCGGGCCGCCTATAAGGACACGCTGTGAGCCGCCCGGTCGAGCCGGCCGTGCCGCCGTCTGACTCGCGCGCGTCGGTCGGCGAGCTGTTCTCAGAGGTTGCGGAGGATCTCAGCACGCTCCTGCGCCAGGAGGTGGAGCTGGCCAAGGCCGAGCTCCGCGAGTCAGCCAGCCGGGCCGGAAAGGGCGCCGGGCTGCTGGCGGGGGCAGGGATCAGCGGCCACATGGTCCTGCTGTTCGCATCGGTCGCCGCGTGGTGGGGCATCGGCGACACCACCGGCCGGGCCTGGGCAGCGCTGATCGTCGCGGCCATCTGGCTGATCGCCGCCGCGGTCCTCGGGCTGGTTGGGCGCCGCGAGATCAGCGCCGTCCCGGGTGTCCCGCAGACCGCGCAGACAGTCAAGGAGATCCCCAACGCAGTACGAGGAAACGAGGGCATGTCATGACCAGCAATCCAGACCAGATCCGCGAGCAGATTGAGGAAACCCGCACCAACCTGAGCGAGGACGTCAACACCCTGACCGACACGGTCAACCCGGCGCAGGCGGCAAAGCGCAAGGCGGCCAGCGCCCGTTCCGCGGTCCGGGGAGTAAAGGACAAGGTCATGGGCACCGCGTCAGAGTCCGTCTCCAGCACCCGCTCCGCCGCCGGAGAACAGCTCCCGGCGGTCCGGGAGAAAATGTCAGCCGCCCAGGACAAGGTGTCAGCGGCCCCGGGCCAGCTGCGCCGCCAGACGGCGGGTAACCCGCTGGCGGTCGGCCTGATCGCCGTCGGAGTCGGCTGGCTTGCGGGCTCGCTTCTGCCGGCCAGCCCGGCCGAGGAGCGTGCGGCGGCGAAGGTCAAAGAGGCCGCGGCGCCCGCGGTGACCAGCGCAGCCAAAGATGTCGCGGCCAACCTCCAGGACTCAGCACAGCAGGCAGCCGAGTCGGTCAAGGCCGCAGCGACCGACGCGGCAGCGACCGTCAAGGACGAGGCCGCCAGCTCGGCACACGACGTCCAGGACCAGGCCCAGGCAGCCCGCGGCACCGTGACCGGCAGCCACCAGTAACACCGGCGGCCGCGCCGCTTGGCCACAGCTGGCCGGTCACGGCCCTGGGTCTCCGGCCAGCGACGTGACCCGAATCCCGGCCTTGCCGCCGCGCACCTGGAACCAGCCGCGCGACGATTAGTTAGGAGGGTCATCGCCGATGGCCAGTTCACGAAGTGCGGGCCGCGGGGCCCGCGAGGATGCACCAAATGACCCGACGGACCTGAGCGGCGGCTCATGGCGTGACGCGGCCAAGCGAACGCTACGGGAGTATAAGGACGATGACCTGCAAGACCGGGCGGCGGCGCTGACCTACTTCGGCATCCAGTCGATCTTCCCGGGCCTGCTCGTCCTCGTCTCCCTGCTCGGCCTGGTCGGCCACTCCGTCACCCAGTCGCTCATCACCAACGTCGGCAAGGTAGCGCCTGCCTCCGTTCGCAGCATCATCAGCGACAACGTCACGCGCCTGCAGGCGAACCACACCGCCTCCGGGATCGTCGGCATCGTGGCGCTCGCGCTCGCCCTGTGGTCGGCGTCGAACTATGTCGCGGCCTTTATGCGTGCTTCCAACGCCATTTATGACGTTCCCGAGGGCCGCCCAATCTGGAAGACGGCACCGATCCGGCTGTGTGTCACCATCGTCACGATGGTCTTGCTGGTGGCGGCGGCCGTCATTGTCGTGGTAACCGGGGGACTGGCGCAGAAAGTCGGGAACGCGCTGGGCCTCGGCTCGGTGGCCGTCACGGTGTGGGACATCGCCAAGTGGCCGGTCCTGCTGGTTATCATCGGACTGATCCTGGCCATCTTGTTCTGGGCGAGCCCGAACGCCAGGCACGGCTTCCAGTGGGTCAGCCCGGGGGGGTTCATCGCCGTCATCCTGTGGCTCATCGCCTCCGCGCTGTTTGCCCTCTACGTCGCCAACTTCAGCCACTACAACAAGATCTACGGCAGCCTCGCCGGCATCATCGTCTTCCTGATCTGGATGTGGATCTCCAACGTAGCCATCCTGCTCGGCGCCGAATTCAACGCCGAACTCGAACGCGGCCGCGCTGTCGCGGGCGGGCATCCAATCGAGGAGGAGCCCTTTTCAGAATTGCGAGACGACCGGAAGCTGCGGAAGAAGGAGAAAGGCACCCGCCGGGCTAGGTGACGCGGAAGGCAGGCGGTAGGCAAGCGCCGGGCAGCACCAGCACAGCTGAGGCTAGTACGATGCGGCCCTTACCCGTGCCGCTGTTGCGTCTGCGTAAAACGCGGCAATTGCGGGCCTCTCGTTGGCCGTATGCGCTTGTGGTCGCCGTGAGAGCCAGCCAGGTGCGCTACCGGTCCGGGCCGACTTATAAAGCCCGCAGACCTTTAAGATGATCAGGCAGCCGAGCAGCCGGCAGGTGGTCCCGATCGCGCTGGCCGTTGAGCACAGCTGTCGTTTCGAGGTGAGGTTGCGGTGATACGAGCGGGGCCGGCCAGGGGCGCCGGGGCCGGCCTGGTCGTGGTCTGTCGCTGGACCGGATCGTCACGGCCACCCTGGAGCTGGTGGATGAGCAGGGTATCGGGGCGGCGACGATGCGGGGGGTGGCGTCGCGGCTGGGTGTCCGGTCAATGTCGCTGTACCGGTATGTGCGGGACCGTGATGAGCTGTTTGATGCGGTGGTGGAGCGGATCGTGAACGAGCTCGCCGATGATCCGGGGGTCCAGTTGCGCCCGGTCGATGGCTGGCGTCCGTACCTGACGGGAATGGCGCATGGGGTCCGGCGGTACGCCCGGGCGCACCCGCATGCGTTCCCGCTGGTGGCTACCCGCCCTCCGGCGGCTCCGTGGGTTAACCCGCCGCTCCGGTCGCTGCGCTGGGTCGAGTCGATGCTGGGTGGGCTGGCCGGGGAGGGGTTCACCGACGAGCAGGTGCTGTTCACCTACCGCACCTTCAATGGTTTTCTGCTGGGTTACCTGCTGCTGGAAACCAGCGCCATGGCGCTGCAGGACCCCAAGCCGGGCGACGGGTCGTTCACCGGCACCGACACCAGCCCGGACGGGGACAGCGGCCCGGCCGGGCGGGCCGTGGCCAGCCCGGTCCCCGGCGGCCTGAGCCCGGCCCGGTCGCCTGGGCAGCGGGAGGCGGTCGGGGAGGCGGGCAGCCCGCGCGAGCTGATCGACCCTGCGGACGGGATCGACCCCCGGCGCTTCCCGACCGTGCACCGCCTCGCGGGCGGGCTCGCCGAAGACCGCTGGGAAGGGGAGTTCGGGACCGGCCTGGAGGACATGCTCGACCGCATCGCGGTAGTCGTCGGCCAGGAACCCTGATTCCAGCCACGATTAACATGCGGGCACGGCCGGACCGTCGGCGTCCATTCCCGCGGCACGGTTGCTGACGCGGCCAGCGCGGCACCGCCGGCCTTGAGGCATCCACAGCAGGCTGCCACCGGTCACCACACCGCCAACCGCCGAGCCGTGGCAGGTGCCCGGGGCACGCCCGCACCTTCCGGGCAGGCCGCGGCTCAAGTGGACATCGTAAGCTTTCTATGTACGCTTACGATGTTAGTCTTCCGGCTGGGATTATCCACGGCCGGCGGGTCCTGAGGGAGAAGAGCCACGGGCATTCGCGGAGCGGAGCGGCAGGTTAGTCAGCGCGGGCCGGAGTCATGGCCTGCCTCACTACGACGGGAGCGGCGCCGGATGGCTGACGATGAAGCGCTGCGGGTCAGCAGCAGCGGAAGCCCGCCCTGGCTGGTCATCTCCGGGGAGATCGACGAGTCGACCTATCCCGTCCTCCTGGCTGGGCTGGCAGCCGCCGAGGGGTACCGCGAGATCCGCATCGACCTCGGCGGGGTCCGGTACTGCGACCTTGCCGGGCTCCGGCGCATTGTCCGCCTGACCGAGCCCCCCGGCGCCAGCGGCCGCCCCATCCGGCGTGTGGTCCTGCACGCGGTGCCGTCATGGCTGGCCGAGATCCTGCAGATCCTGGGCTGGGATGCGACTCCCGGAATCGCCGTGGAGAAATTACCCCCTGAGCGGGAGCGGGCAGGCCGTCCCGACAGGCTGGATCCGCGGTGATCACTCCTGCGGCGGTTCCGGGCTGCCGCGACGTGCCTGGTCGTCCTGTTCCCGGACGGGAACTCCCGCTGACGCGGTCATCGCCAGGAACCTCCGGTGGCGGCCGCCGGCGATCAGTGCCAAGAAACGGCTTGGGTAAGCAGCGGCTAGGTGAGCAGCAGAGAACGCAGGTGCCGCACCGCTGGCGAGCCATGGGCCAGTAGCTCGTCGTGCCGCTGGCGCTCACTCCACTGCGGGCGGTGCGCCCGCAGCCCGGCGGCGAGAGCACCGACCTCGGTATAGCCCACGTAGTACGTGGACAGCTGCGCGGAGGTGAGCAGGGCCCGGCGCCATTTACCCGCCGCTTCGCCCTCCTCCTGGAAGCCGCGCCCGGTCATCAGGGCCATGGCCTCCGTTTCCGGCAACCCTGCGCAATGCACCTGGACATCCACGATCGTGTTGATGATCATGCGCAACCGCATCTTGAGCTGCTGCATCCGGACCGCATCGGGATTTCCCTCGCCGGGGTAACCGTGCCCGGCCATCAGTTCCTCGGCGTACACCGCCCAGCCCTCGACGAACGAGCCAGACCAGAAAGCGGCGCGGACCGGTGTGCCATCCGCGAACCGGCGGGCGTGCCCCAGCTGCAGAACGTGCCCGGGCATCGCCTCATGCACCATGAGGTTCTGCACCATGTGCCGGTTGTACTCGCGGTAGAACGACCGGACCCGGTCAGCGGTCCAGTCCCGGGGCGTCGGCGACACCGCGACGAAGGTAGGCATCTCCGCGGTCTCCAGCGGCCCGGGCGGGTCGCAGTAGGCGACCGCCACCCCCCGGTCGATCTCCGGCATCTCGATCACGTCCACCGGGTCGTCATACGCGGTCACGATCGTATGCTCCCGGACAAACGCCAGCTGGACGTCGTATGCCCGGCGGACCAGGCCGAGGATCGTGGTGTCATCGGGCGCGTCGGCCGCCAGCGAGTCAAGCACCTGGCGCACGAGTTCCCCGCGGCCGCCACCCGCACCAGCCAGGCGGCTGCCATCTCCTGCCCGCCCCAGCCGGGCCGCGGTCTCGGCGATCTGCTCGGCCGCCTCATCCAGATCAGCCTGAGCCCGGGCCAGAAGTTCCTCGGGCGAACCGCCGGACTCCAGGGTCAGCTGGAGCTTGCGCGCGAACAGCTCCGGCCCGATCCGCGGATCCCGGAAGCCGCCGCCGTGGGAGCCATCGGCCAGCCGCTGCTCCAGCCAGCGGCGATGTTCCGCGATCGCGTCCAGCGCCGCGGCCCGCCCGGCCGCCAGATCTCCCGGCACCAGCTCGTCTGGTGTCCCGCTGAGCGTGCGGTCCAGTTCCGTCCCGATCAGGCGTTCCGTTCCCGCGAACTGGCTGAGCGCGGTCTCCAGATGCGCCCGGGGCAGCCGGGCGGCCGCCGCGGAACGCGCCGCGGCCAGCGCTTCCGGGACAGCGGCCAGCCGCTCCGCCACGCGGCGCAGCCGGTCCGGCAGCGCCGCGAAGTCCCGGGCCAGCAGCAGGTAGATGGCCCGTCCCGGGTTGGCGAGCATCGGATTCCACTCCTGCTCCCGCAGCTCAGCCGTGGTGAACCGGCAGAGCTCCAGCTGATTAGCCAGGATCTGCGCGTCCACCCGGTACTCCGCCGACAGCCGGTCCAGGTCCATCTGCTGCAACTCAGCTAGCCGGTCCCCGCACCAGCGGGCCAGCTCGTCGTGATACTCAGCGGTGCCGATCGCCAGCCGGCCGTCGTGGGCATGGTCGCCCAGCTGGGTGGCCAGCTCCGGCCGGCGCTCCAGCATGCCAGCCACGGTGGACCGGGCCAGCGCAGCGAAACCATCGTCGGCGTCAGACATGAGCCGACTATAGAGACCAGGACGGGAATCGCCGACCAGGATGATCCTGGAAGCTAGTCACAGCTGGCTGGACGGTGCGCTGAGATCGGCCTGCTGAGTCGGGCCGCCGGAGATAGCCGCGGGAGGTCACGGCAATGCGCCGCCGGCCCGCAGGACATGGCAGCTCCACTCGCGAAGATCGCTGTCGAGCTGGTCGTGAGAGTGCGCTAGTCCCGGGAGGCGCTCGGTGTGCTGGGCTTTCATGCCGTCCAGGACAATGGCGAGGTGGCGTCGCCACTGGCCGGGCGAGCTCTGGCTGGTAATGGCCATCGTCCGGGCCACGCCGAGCAGGGCGAGAGTGACGTCGGCGACGGTCAGGTCGCTCCGGGCCTGGCCGCTGTCCTGAGCCCGGGCCAGCAGGTCGGTCATCAAGTCGCGGAATCGCTTCCGCCAGTCCGGGCAGACGGCCAGGAGCGCGCCGATGGCTTGGTTGCGGGTGCCGTCGGCCAGCACATCTTCCAGGAAACTCACCAGGCCGTGCCAGGGATCGGGGTCGGCCAGCGCGGACTCGGCGAGGGCTTGCCGGCGGCCGTACCAGTCCTGGAACAGCTCATCGATGAGCTGTTCCTTGGTGAAGTTACGGTGCAGCGTGGCGTTGCCGACCCCGGCGCGCCGGGCGATCTCGATCAGGCTGACGCTGAGCCCCTCGTCGGCGAACGCCTGCGCGGCGGCGGCGAGGATCCGGTCCCGGTTCTCCCGGGCATCGCTGCGCAGGCAGCGCGCCGGATCGGCTGGTGTGACAACCACGAGCCAAACTCTAGCTGATCCGGACAGCTTGTCCTGTAGCGATCGTGGATCGTCGTCCAGTTCCGCCCGTCCCGCGTCCACGCCGGGATCCCGCGGCTGCGGCCTGGGGCCTTTCCCACCCCGCCCGGCCCGCGATCCCCGGGGGCAACCGGATAGCCCTGACCGGTTGGTGATACGTTCGAAAGGAGTGGTCAGCCTTTACCGGCTGACGGTGCATCTAGACCCCGTGCACCAAGGAGGTCGGTCCCGATGGCCCTTCCGGACAATCTCCGGTCCCTCGGTGAGCTGCGCAGCCGGTACCGGCGCACGCGCCGCGGCGCCCAGGCGGGCGGCGTCGCGTTCGTCTTCCAGGGTGGCGGCAGCCTGTCCGCGCCGCAGGTGGGCATGCTGCGGGCGCTGAGCGAGGCGGGCGTGGTGCCGGATCTGGTCGTCGGCTCCTCGGCCGGGGCGCTGAACGCGGTGGCGTTCGCCACTGATCCCACCCCGGCGGGCCTGGAGCGGCTGGAGGCGGTATGGATGTCGCTGCGCCGCCGGAGAGTCGCCCAGTTCTCGGCCCGGACGCTGGTCGCCGCGGCGCTCGGCCGCGGGGATGGCCTGGTGTCCAGCTCCGCGCTGCGGGAGCTCCTCGGCAGCGCCGCGCTGCCCGCCACGCTGGACGGCACGTCCATTCCGGCCCACGTGGTGGCGACCGACCTGGGGTCGGGGGCGGCGGTGGTCCTTTCTGGCGGCCCGACCGGGACGGCGCTGCTGGCCTCGTGCGCGTTCCCTGGCTTGTACCCGCCGGTGGAGGTGGCCGGGCGGCTGCTGGTGGACGGCGGGGTGTCCGCCGACGTGCCGGTGCTGCAGGCCGAGGCGCTGGGTGCGCGGGTGATCTATGTCCTGCCCGCGGCCGGGTGTGACGTCACCGCCCCGCCGCCCCGCCGGCCGCTGCCGCTGGCCTTCCACGCACTGAGCCAGGTACTGGGCTCGGTCGCCGCCACGAACGTGGCGGCCGCCCGCGGGCCGGTACACGTCCTGCCCGCCCCCAGCACCCAGGCCACCAGCCCGGTCGACTTCCGCGACACCTCCCGGCTGATCGACCAGGGCCATCAGCTCACCGCCCGCTGGCTGGCCGGCCAGCGGGTGGATCGGCCTGGCCTCCCGGTCATGCAGATTGCCGGGGCGGGCTGAGCCAGCCGTGATGACTATTCCGGCCCTCGGCCAGCTCCGTCCGTGCGCCCGCACGGCTGCCCCGCGGCCGGGCCGGGCAGTACCCCCGTGGGCGATCGTCTCGGCCGGCCTGACGCCGATCCTGCTGACCGGGGGCTGGCTCGCCGCCGGTGCGCTTCAGCCGGCCTCCTATGACCCGATCCGGGACACGGTGAGCGTGATGGCTGGTCATGCCGGCACCGACCGGTGGGTGATGACCGGCGCCCTGCTGCTCGTCGGCGGCTGCCATCTGGTCACCGCCGCGGGCTTGGGCGGCATCCGGGTCCCGGCCCGCATTTTGCTGATCCTCGCGGGGCTGGCCTCCATTGGCATTGCCACGTCCCCCGAGCCCATCGTCGGCTCCACTCCGCAGCACCTCGCCTGGACCTCGTTCGGCGCGGTAGTCATCACCCTATGGCCGGCTTTCGCGAGCAGGCCCGGATCACCGCAGCCACTGATTTTGAGCCGCCGCGGCTCGGCGGTCGTGACCGCCGTGTTTCTCGCCCTGCTCTGCTGGCTCGTGATCGAGACCCAGGGCGGCAGCGACCTGGGCATGGCCGAGCGGCTGACTTCGTCGGTGCAGACCTCGTGGCCGTTCGTCGTGGCGGTGGTGCTGTGGCGTCAGGCAGCCCGGGGCCGCCAGCCGGAACTCCCCGGCGGGCGCGATTGAGCATGATCGCCAGCCTGCGTGAGCAGATCGCCGGAGCCGGCTTCGCGGCCGGCTGGGGTGTGGTGAGCAACGTCCCCGCGCGGATCACGTCTCGCGGGTTCCGCGCTGCCGCCGACCGGGCCACCAGGCGCGGCGGCCCGACCGTGCGCCAGCTGCGTAAGAACCTGCGCCGGGTGGCGGGCCCGGCTGGCAGCGAAGAGCAGCTGGACGCTCTGGTCGGGGAGGCGATGCGGTCCTATGCCCGGTACTGGCTGGAAACCTTCCGGCTGCCGAAGATGGACCGTGCGGAGGTGGTCGCCCGGGCCGGCAGGCAGACCTCCGGGATCGAGCATCTCGACGCGGCGGCCCGGGCCGGCCGCGGGTTCATCCTGGCTCTCCCGCACACCGGCAACTACGACGTGGCGGGGCTGTGGCTCATCGACCGCTACCACCAGCCGTTCACCACCGTGGCCGAGCGCCTGCGGCCCGCCTGGCTGTTCGACCGCTTCGTCGCCTACCGGGAGAGCATCGGGATGGAAGTGCTCGCGCTGACCGGCGGCGATCAGACGCCGACCGCGGTGCTCACCGAGCGGCTGAAGGCCGGCGGCGCGGTCTGCCTGGTAGCCGACCGCGACCTGTCGCGGCACGGGGTCGAGGTCAACTTCTTCGGGGAACGGGCCCGCATGCCGAGCGGGCCGGCGCTGCTGTCCGCGCTGACCGGAGCCGCGCTGCTGCCGGTCGGGCTCTGGTTCACCCCGGATGGCGGCTGGGGCCAGCAGGTCATGGCGCCGGTCGGGTCGTCCGAGGGCCGGCTGCGCGACCGGGTTAAGAGCGGCACCCAGGAACTCGCCGATGCCTTCGCCACGATGATCGCCGAGCACCCGACCGACTGGCACATGGTCCAGAAACTCTGGCTGGCGGACCTGACCCCGCCGAAAGTCCCGGACTGACCTGGGATCAGGCCTGACCGGTTCGCGTGCGGAGACCAGGCCCACCGCGGAGACTATCGGCTAGATGCGCGAGGTCAATCTGGAAGTCGCTTCGTCGCGTACCGATTCGCCGCCAGTCAACGTGGCGAACAGGCCGTCGGCGGAACGCCGGCAACGCTACGGCGCTTGACCAATTCCCACCCGCTCAGCGTCAGCTTCTGAGTCCGGCAGTAGCACGTTCTTTTCAATAACGGGCGCCCCGTCGGCGCCGCGCGGCGGCGCCAGCCGCCCGCACCGCCTGGTGCGGGATGGGCTGCCGATCCCGCCCGGCCTGCAGGTAATGGACGAACAGCCACTACTTGCCCGGTTTTTGATCACCCGGGTCGGCAATCTCAATGATGTGCAGCGGGTCATCGAGATCCGCTGAGGGGCGCTCCCACCTGGCGGCCTTCAGGGTGAGGATCGGGCAGATCGCTACGTCCGCTATCGCGGCGACGTGCGCATCCCAGGGATCGAGACCGGTTTGCGGTCACTCATACTCGAATCATCCTCATGGGCACCGACATGGATGCCGGTGCCAGCAGTGCTGGTCCATGAGCCTCGCGGCGCGGGCTAGGTGAAGAGCGCGCGGATGTCGTCCGCGTCCAGGCTGCCGCTGAACACGTCTCCGCTGTCCAGCACGCTGCTGAACAGCTCAGCCTTGCGCGCCTGCAGCGCCAGGACCTTTTCCTCGATGGTGCCGGCCGCGATCAGCCGGTACACCATCACGTTGCGGGTCTGCCCGATGCGGTGAGTCCGGTCCACGGCCTGGGCCTCGGTGGCCGGGTTCCACCACGGGTCGAGCAGGAAGCAGTAGTCAGCCTCGGTGAGGTTCAGCCCGAATCCCCCCGCCTTGAGGCTGATCAGGAAGGCCGGCGCGGCGCCGTCCTTAAACCGCTGCACTTCCGAGGCCCGGTCCCGGGTCTTGCCGTCCAGGTAGCAGTACTCCATCCCGGCGGCGTCCAGCCGTTCGCGGACCTTGCCCAGGAACCGGGTGAACTGGCTGAACACGAGGGCCCGGTGGCCGCCGGCCGCCACGTCCTGCAGCTGGCCGAGGAGCGTGTCAATCTTGGCGCACGGCAGGTCCTGGTGCGCCTGGTCAATGAGCGCCCCGTGCAGGCTGAGCTGACGCAGCAGGGTCAGTGAGCGCAGGATCGTGAAGCGGTTCTTGTCCAGGTCATCGATCAGGCTGAGCACCTTCTGCCGTTCGCGCTGCAGCTGGGTCTGGTACAGCGTGCGATGCCGCGGATGCAGCTCGACCTCGAGCACCTGTATCTGCTTGGCCGGGAGGTCCGCCGCCACCTGCTCCTTGGTGCGCCTCCTGACCAGGGGCCTGATCCGGTGCCGCAGCTGGGCCAGCAATTCGGCCTGGCCATCCTTCTCGATCGGCCGCGCGTAGTACTCGCGGAACCGGCCCGGGTCGGGGAACAGGCCTGGCGCGGTGATCGACAGCAGCGACCACAGCTCCATCAGGTTGTTCTCCATCGGCGTCCCGGTGATGCCGATCTTGACCGGGGCGGGCAGCCGCCGGGCGCACTGGTAGGTCTTCGATTGATGGTTCTTGACGTTCTGGGCCTCGTCCAGGATCAGCCCGGCCCAGGCCTGCGCCGAGTAGGCATCGAAGTCCATGCGCAGCAGCGTGTACGACGTGACCACCGCGCCAGCCCCGGCGGCGAGCTCCCCGAGGGACTGGGGCCGCCGGGCGGCGGTACCGGAGATCGCCACCACCGGGAGGTCCGGTGCGAACCGGGCTGCTTCGGCGGCCCAGTTGGAGACGACGCTGGTCGGTGCGACGATCAGGAACGGCGGAAGCTCCGGGTCGGCCTCCCGGGCCCGGCAGATGAGCGCGAGGCACTGGAGTGTCTTGCCCAGTCCCATGTCGTCGGCGAGGATGCCGCCCAGCTGGTGCTGCCACAGGAAGGCCAGCCAGCCGAACCCCTCCTTCTGATAGGGCCGAAGCTCAGCGTGAAGGGTGCTGGGCGGCTCCGGCGCGGGCCGGGTCTGGGCCGAGAGCAGCCCGCTGACCTGCTGCTGCCACCTGCGGGCCTGGCGACTGACGATGCCGAGCTCGGTCAGCTCGGCCCAGAATCCGGCCTGGAACCGGCTGATCTTCAGGCCATCGCCGGGGGCGTCGCGCAGCGCCCGGGCCTCCTCGATCAGCCGGGCCAGGGCCTGGAGTTCTGGCTTCTGCAGCGAGAAGTAGGCGCCGTCGGCCAGCAGCAGATAGGGCTCGCGGCGGCTGAGCGCCACGAACACGTCGGCGAACGGAACCTCCCGCCCGGCCACGGTAATGGTGATGCCCAGGTCGAACCAGTCCGGGTCGTCCGCCGCCTCGTCGGCGGACACGCTGATGGACAGCGAGTCGCCGGCCTCCCGGTAGTCGGCGGGATCGCCCGTGATCTCGACCGTGACGTCCGGGTGATCCGCCAGCTGCGGCAGCAGCTCGGTGGTGAACCTCATGGTGTCCAGGCCGCTGAGCCGGACCAGCGGGGCCAGTGACGGGTGCGGCTCGTCCGACACCGGATCGGTCCTGAGCAGTCCGAAACGGCCGGGCGGCAGGCCCAGGCTGGTCACGATCGCACGCTCGGCGGCGAGGTCACGGTAGGCGGTCTCAGCGGCTGGTGCGTCCAGGGGGACGCGGAAAGGCGAGTCCCCGACCCGGTAGTCCCAGGCCCAGGTGATTTCGAGGTCGTGACGGCCGGTGTAGGCGGCGCACAGCACCAGCGCCGGGCCGGTGATCTCGGGCGGCGTGAACGCCTCGTCCGAGGAGATCACGGTCGCGGCCGTGCGCAGCCTCGGGTAGTACGCCTCCTGGAACCGGGTCAGCTCCGCGGCCGGAATCTGGACCTGGTGACCGCCCAGCGCCATCCGCTGCAGCTGCGACGGGACGGCCTTGACCGTCCGGGCCAGCTGGAATCGCCAGCGAGCGGGATCGTCGCTGCGCTGAGTCTCGGCGCGGTCGGCATAGACCAGGCCATGACCTTCAGTGCCGAGGAAACAGGCCACCGTGATGGCGGACGGCGCGCCGTCGATCCGGATCTGCGGGGTGATCATCAGTGGCCCGGCCCCGTCGGCGCGGGTCAGGTCCAGGCAGAGTTCCGCGCTGTGGTACCCATCCAGCGAGCCGAGATTGGGCCCGCGCACCAGATGAAGGCCGAGCGCGGCCGCCTCGTCCAGCAGCGACCAGAGCTGGCGGGATTCGAACGCGGACAGGTCGATCGACTTCTCGTCGCCGTAACCGTAGCCGTAGTAGAACGACTGGCCGCTCCGGGCCCGGTAGACCGCGTACATCTCCTGCAGGAGCTGCACCTGCGGGGTCGGCCAGCCGTCATAACCATGCAGGGAATCAAGCTTGGACCAGCTCAGTGAGCGGCCGACCCAGCCCTTCCGGCCGGGCTGGACCAGCCGGGCCAGCAGCCGGGGCGGTTCACCGCCGCCCGCTGGCCCGCGTAGGTGAGCCAGGCGCGCAGCGGCGCCCAGAGTCAGCTCGATGCCGAGCACCTGGGCGGATGGCCGCCCGCCGCCCGAGGCGCCCGAGGCTGGCTGCGGCTCCAGCCAAGACTGGACGGACTGTTCCCACGTCCGGGCCGGGATCCCGGCCCCCTCTGCCCGGCCGGAGCCGGCCGCGCCGGTCCGTCCGGGCCCGGTCCGGGCGAGCTGCGCCTGGCCAGCAGCCAGCACGAGCGCGACGACATGCTTGCAGTCGAACCCGACCGGGCAGCTGCAGTGACCCTGCTCGAATTCCAGCACCGACTCCCCGGCAGGCTGGAAGTAGGCCACAGTCTCGTAGCAGGCATCGGCGCTGCCGAGCACGGTCCCGTGCAGCTCACTCTGCCCGCGATCCCAGCGCATCCGCGTGACGGCGCCCTGCCGGAGGTACTGGATGCCACGCGCGTAACTGGTCGAGCCGGCCGCGGTGGCCAGCGAGATGGAATCGATGGCGGGCCACACCTCGTCCGGCAGCACCACGTATTGCATGGCGGAACGCTATCCCCGCCCACCGACATCGCAGAAGATTTTGAGTAAGCGTGAAGCCCGCCTTCAGCGTGGCCAGGTCCCCGGCCCAATGCCAGCACCGGGAGGTTGCCGACGGGCAGTCCGAATGCCCTGTGGAACTCGGTGACAGCGGCAGCTACCCAGGCTGCTCATCAGCGGGTGGCAGGCGCTCAAGTGGCGCGCCGGCCGCATGCCCGTTCTGCGGGCCTGGCCCCGCGGGCCACCGCTCAGCGCGATTCCGGCTGCGTCGCGGGGGCGGACTCCGACCCGGCCGACCCCGCCGGCCCGGCCGACCCCGGCCCGGCCGACCCCGCTGGCCCGGCCACGGCCGCCCCGGACGCAGGCACCAGCACCTCCGGGCGGTCCATGGTCAGCTTGGATGGCCACCAGTTCCAGCGGCCGAGCAGCACGACCGTGGAGGGCACCAGCAGCGTCCGGACCAGGAAGGTATCCATCAGGATCCCGAGGGCGAGGCTGATCGCGATGTCACGGAACTGGCTGCCGCCCGCCCCGCTGCCGGCCACGATGCCGAACACCACGAAGGTGCCGGCCAGCACCAGGCCGGCCGAGGTCACGGTGGTGCCGGTCACGCCGATCGCCTTGGCGACCGCCTCACGCAGCGGCAGCCGCCGCGCCTCTTCCCTGATCCGGGTCATGACCAGGATGTTGTAATCCTCGCCCAGCGCGAGCAGGAAGATGAACATCAGGAAGGGCAGGAAGAACACCAGTCCCTTGTCCCCCGCGATGTTGACGAACAGCAGCACTGAGAGCCCGAGCGCGGCCAGGTAGGACAAGCCCACCGACGCGATGAGGTAGAGCGGGGCGACCAGGCTCCGCAGCACGAGCGCCAGCAGGATCCCGATTGCCACGATCGCGATGGGGATGACCGTGGCCAGGTCACTGTTGGACACGGCGCTGATGTCGTACAGGGCGGGCGCCTCGCCGCCGACCGCCGAGTCGGCGGCGCCTACCGACCTGGCCACCTTGGTGATCTCGGCGCGGATCGCCGGGACGGCATTCAGGGCCGCCGTGCTGCCGGGATCGCCGGCCCGCAGCCCGACGGAGAACTGGACCGTCCGCCCGTCGGGGCTGATGAAGTTCGAGGTGCTCCGGTACAGCTGGTAGATGGCGGGCGGTACCTTGCCGGCCAGGCCCGGCGGCGGGACCGGCGGCAGGGCCTTGGCCGGGCCGAGCCCGGCGTGCAGCCTCGTGTAGTCGGCGGGCGGCAGCGTCAGCCCGCTCGGGTTGAGCGGCCCGGCCACCGTGGTGAACAGGCTGCTGGCCTTGAGCTCGCTGGTCGCCTTGGCCAGGACCTGGGGATCGGTCCAGGCCGGCTGGCTGAACTTGAAGATCGGCGAGGTCGGGTTGGCGGCCGACTCCGGGAAGTACTTGGTCAGTAGCAGCGTGCCTTTCGCGGAGTCGCTGCCGGCCGGCGGGGCCGTGCTGCCCCCGAAGCCTGACGCGGTGTAGCCGAGTGCGGCCAGGGCCAGGGCGCCGAACGCGACCACGCCGATGACCAGCGTGGTCGCGGGCCGGCGCACGATGCGGCCGGCCACCCGGCCCCAGACGCCGGCCCCGCTCCTGCCCTGGATGCTCCACGGCAGCAGCTTGGGCCGGTGGAACATGGCCTGGAACAGCGTCCGCTTCATCGCCAGCAGCGACAGGCGGATGGACAGCAGCGCGGGCAGCAGTGTAAGGCCGGCCAGCAGGGTGACCCCGATCGCGATCGCGAACGGGATGCCGAGGTTGGAGTAGAACGGGAAGCTGGCCGCCAGCAGGGTCAGCACTGCCGCGATGACCGTGGCGGCCGAGAAGGTGATCGACTCGCCGACCCGCGTGACCGACTCGATCAGCGCGGTCCGCGCGGCCTGCCGGGGCCCGGCCAGGTCTGAGAGCAGGGACCTGAACAGGCCCTGCTGGGGCGCCCCGTCCATGCCGGTCACGTCGTGGCCGGCCGCGCGCAGCTCCTCCCGGACCCGGAAGACCAGGAACAGCCCGTAGTCCGTGCCGGCGCCGAGCACCAGGACAATCAGCAGGAACTGGGCGAGCGGCGATACCTGCAGGCCATGTTTGGCCGCCTCGGCCACCAGCGGACCGGAGATGAGCACGGACAGCAGGGCGGGCAGGACCGTGGTGATGGCGAGCGTCAGCGACCGGAAGATGAGCACGAGCAGCACGATGATGAAGATCAGCGACAGGCTCTGCACCTTGTTACCGGTGTTGCCGGACGCCTTCTGCTGGTCCACCTGAACGGCGATGCTGCCCGCCAGGTGGGCCCGCAGCCCGGCGGGCAGCCCGGCGCTGGCGATCTTCGCGCGCATGCCGTCGATGAGGTCCTGCTGGTAGTTCTGGTTGCCGCTGTTGTTGGCAGCGAGGGCGAGCAGCTGCACGGCCTGGCCGTTGGCGGACCGGCCGACGTCAAGCACCTGCTTGATACCGGTCACGGAGTGGAACTGGGCCTGCAGGGCACTCACCGCGCTGATGTCCGCGGCGGTCAGCGGCCCGGAGGTGGTCGCCGCGATGACGGGGATCGGGAGCAGGTTCGAGTTGCCGAACGGCGCGGACAGGTTGATCGCGTGCTGGCTCGGCGCGCTCGCGGGCAGGAACTTGGAGTTGTTGCTCTGGGTCACGCTCGACAACGCCGGCAGCTGCGTCACCGCCGCGATCGCGCCGACTACCCAGACCAGCAGGACCAGCCAGCGGAGGCGGACGCACCACCGGCCGATGGCACCGAAGATCGCATCGATGTGCATGGACAACGAGCCTATTGCCCGCCGCAAGTCAATTCACGATCGCCATGGCCCGAGGGTCTCGTTTCACGTCTGCTGGCCCGTCGCAGAAGCAATCAGGCGGCGACCGGCAGCTGCTGCCGGGGCGCGGCTCTGAGGCTCAGGCGGGGTCGTGCCTAACGGCTGTCGCGCTTCGCCTGCCGCCGGGCGCCCAGGGCGAGGGTGCCGCCGCGCCGCTTCTCGCTCGCCGGTGAGCGCAGCGCCCGGTCCCCGGTGGGCTCGCCGGTGACGGCCGGGCCCGTCCGGCCCGGGGCAGGCGCGGCGGCCCTCGGGCCGGGTCCGCGGCCTTGCGTGGCCGCCCGGGCCGCCGCGATCCGTTGCGTGCGCAACTCGGCCGCGGCCTGCCGGGCCAGGGTCGCGACCCGGCGGCTGACGCGGGACAGGGTTTCCTCGAACGCCTCGGCCTTCAGGGCGGCCCGCGTGTTCTCCGGCCGGGCCTTGCCGCGGCCGCCGTGCTCGGGCACGGCGGTGCTGGCGCCCCGGCGGTACTGGCCGACGTACTTGTTGCGCGCGCGCCTGATCCGGGTCTCGAGCTCGATCGCCGCATCCTCGTCCAGCTCGGCCAGCCTGGCCTGCTCCGTCTCGGTGACCAGTTGCCGCTCGGCGTCGTTGAGGACCGCCAGCAGGGACGCATTCATCCGTCTTCCCCGATTCCGTGAAGCTCCGACGCGATGAGTCTTCCCGGGCGGACACGCGATCGAACGTCCCAGCCCACCGGGCGGATCGCTACACCCGGGACCTTTACTTCAGATAACGGGCGCCCGGCCGGCGTCGCCCGGCGGCGTCAGCCGCGCGCACCGCCCGCCGCGTGACCCGCCCATCCGGCTCAGCCCGGCCTGCCGCATGATGGCATCAGGTAAGTGCCGAGGGAGGGCCGGGCGATGCAGCCAGATATCCGGGTCCGCCGGGTGTATGACCACCCTGAACCCCAGGACGGGGCGCGCGTGCTGGTCGACCGGCTCTGGCCGCGCGGGCTCGCCAAGGACGCGGCCCGGCTGGGCGAGTGGGCGAAGGACGTCGCCCCGTCCAGCGAGCTGCGGACCTGGTACGGCCACGACCCGGCCAAGTTCAGCGAATTCTGCCGCCGCTACACCGAGGAACTCACCCACGACGCGCCGCGCGCCGCCCTGGATCACCTGGCCAGCCTGGCGGCCCAGGGCCCGGTGACGCTTCTCACCGCGACCCGGGATATCGACCACAGCCAGGCCGCGGTCCTCGCCCAGTTGCTCCGGGACCAGGGCGCCGGCGAGTCGGCCCAAGGTGGCCCGGCCACGGCCCGGCCCGGCCCGGCTCGTGAGCCCGCCGAAGGCGGCGACGCCGCCTGCTGGGCCAACCTGGTCTGCCCCGAGTGCGGCGCCGTCACCACCGAAGGCCACCGCCCGGACTGCCCGTCGGCGTAACCGCCACGGCTAGCGGGTTCGCCAGCTCACGGGCCGGCGGGCTGCCTCATAGATCGCGCTCACCTGGCTGGGCTCCAGCGCGGGCGGCCGCTCGCGGAGCCAGCGGCGGAGCGCGCGGGGCGACGGGAGAACCGCAACGTCCGCCGGGCCGCCCCGGCGGATGCTGACCCGGCGCGCCCCGACGAACACGATGGCTGGCTGGACCGGCACGGTCAGGCCGGTGGCCCGCCCCAGCAAGCGTCCCGCCCGGGCTGCCTCGCTCCGCGACTTCTGCAGGTAGTTGACCGGCTTCCCGCCGACGGTCAGGCCATATTCGCCGGCCCAGACCGCCGTGGTGGTGGCCTTGGTGTTCAGCGTCACCACCCCGAACGGCCCGATAACCACGTGGTCGATGTCGGCGCCCCGCCGTCCGACCGGGACGGCGTGCAGGACGTACCAGCCATCACAGGGGGCCCATTTGCTGAGCTGGCGGCCGACTATGCGTTCGCCGCGGGCCCCGGCCGCGAACGACTGCGCTGACGTGCGGATCCCGAGTACTGCGGCCGCGGTGGTCAGCAGCGGGTGCTCGCTGCGCAGTTCCCGGGCCCGGGCGCTGGCCGATGCGCCGGGCGCGTTGCGGGCCAGATCGTCTTCTTCCGGGTCACCGGCCATCCGGGGCGGCCCGGAAGGCCACCGCCCGCAGGCCGGCGGCGCGGCACCGGGCTGGCCGGCGGCCCCGTCCGGGGGCGGCGGCGGCGGCTGCGTGGCCGCGCTGGCCTGCGGGGGAAGCGCCAGCTCGGTGAACCGGCCATCCAGTGACAGCCGCTGGCACTCCGCGCGGACCGTGACCCAGAATTCGTCACGCCGGCTGGCCTGGCTGATCTCGGACCGGCCGGTACCTGGATCGAACCAGCCGACCGGCTGGTCACCGTCGGAGACGTAGATACGTAACTGACCGTATCGCCGCCAGACCCGCGAGTTCAGTGGGGGCATGACCGTTCCGTGAACCGATAGCTACTGTCAGTGGAACCCTAGACGCCCCGGCCCGGCGCCGCTAGCGCGAGAGGGCACGGATATCGTCTGCGTGTTTGTCTCTTGTTTTCTCCGTGAGGGCTTTGGATCTCACGACGGGGTCGCGGAGCTGGTTTCTTCGGTCGCCGGGAGCCCTGGCTTGGCTGGAGTGCGCTGTGGCCGGGCAGGCAGGAGGAGAAGGAGCGCGCCGAAGGCGGCCCAGCCGGCCAGGACGGCCATGGAGGTGCCGATCGCGGCGCCATGGAAGAAGGTCACTCCGCGCAGGGCGTCCAGGGCCGATGCCGGGGGGAGGGCTGGTCCTATGGCCCGCCAGGGTTGGGGCAGCAGCTCGGGGGGCACCAGCGCGCCCGCTGATGGGATGCCGATGAGCAACATGGTCAGGGCGAACAGGCCCTCGATCGGGCGCAGCGGCGTGTGGCGGGTGAGCCCGGCGCTGGTTGCGGCGATGCCGAAGACGAGCAGGGCGAGCACGCCGGCGTTGGCGAGGTAGGCGCCGGTGAAGGTGCCCAGGCCGGCGGCCAGCCCGGAAACGGCGACGCCCGCGGCGATGGCGGCAGCGGCGCACCAGCCGGACAGTGCCCATGCGGCGGGCTCGAAGAACGCGAGCACAGCGCCGAGAACAATGGACAGCAGGATCAGCGGGAGCAATGTGGTCAGCGCGCCGGAGCCCAGCGGGTCCCCGCGGGGTGACGGCACGAGGTCGGTGACGGGCACCGCGCGTCCGTGGCCGATCTTGTTCGCCACGCCCGTCAGCAGGCCGGCGATCTTCGGGTCGGCCGCGCTGGCGATGAGCAGGCTGGATCCGGCCGGCGTCACCAGGATCGCGCCGTACACCTCCCGGTCGCGGATCGCCGCCTTCGCGGCGATCGCGCCGGGGTAGCGGTGCACCTGGAACGCGCCCGGCTGGGCGGCCAGCCGCTCGCTGAACTGGGCGGTCGCGGCGGGCGGGCCGGCCAGCCCGATGGGCACGTTGTGCGGGTTAGCGTGCAGGGGCGGGTAGCCCAGGCAGAGCACGAACAGCACCTGGACGGCGACGATCGCGCCGCCTGCAATCGCCGGGACCACCCGGAGCCGGGCTGGCCTGACCGGATGCTGGGCCGACATCGCCTCGCTCCTCGCCTCGGATAATTCAACAGGTGTTGAGAACTTAATCTCACCACCTGTTGATGTCAACGCCTGTTGAGCAGTTTGCTATCCTGATGAGATGCCGAAGAAGGGCCTGCGCCGCCCCTACCGACAACCGCAATGCGATCCTGGCGGCGGCCGGGGCGCAGTTTTCCGAACGTGGTTACGCGGGCGCGACGCTCCGCTCTATCGCCGCATCCGCAGGGGTGGACCCGGCGCTCGTCTATCACTACTTCGGCGGGAAGGACCGGCTGTTCGTCGAGGTAGCCGGGATGCCCATGGTGCCTGCCCAGGCGATCGAGGACATCACCCGCCTGGGCGTCAACGGGCTGGGCGAGCGGCTGGTGCGGATGATGCTCGACGTATGGGCAGGCCCCGATGGCAACGGCGGGCCAGCGATCGCGGTGCTGCGCTCGGCCACCCAGAACCAGGCCGCCGCACGGATGCTGCGTGAGTTCGTGACCGAGGAGATCCTGGGCCGCATAGCCGCGGCGCTCAACCTTCCCGATCCGCAGCTGCGCGCGTCGCTGATGGGATCACAGCTGATCGGCCTGGCCTTCGCCCGCTACGTCGTGGGCGTGGAACCGCTGGCCAGCATGACCGCCCAGCAGCTCACCGACTGGTACGCCCCGGTCTTGCAGCATTACCTCACCGCGAACTCACCATCCGATGCGGTCGCCAGCGCCTGATGGCACAGAAGCGCTCGCTCCCGGTGGCGTGCTCCGGTAGCGGATCGTGCTGCGGGACAGCACTTGCGATGACCTGGTTGCCTCTTCGATCCGGCCCGCTGGAGTGGTGCTGGGACTGCTGCCGCGGCCCATTTCAGCCGACCGCGTAACGGAGCGCCGGCGGCGCGATCATTAGCGCCGCCGACCGTCCTGACCAGGGCGGCAACCGGAGCTACAGGTCCTGGCTGTCGGCTCATCCGCATTAACTGTTGGCGTTGCGGGTCACCATTCGCCGAGGATTCAGTCAGTGAGTGACCACCAGAGCTCAGCCCGGGCCGGCCCCGCCGGCCGTCTCCTTCGCGATCGCGACGAAACGGCGCACGGCGGGGCTGGTGTCGCCGGTGCGCCAGGCCACGCACAACGAGGTCGCGGGCACGCCGCGGCCGGGCACGAACGTGATGCCCGGCCGCGCGTGGAACGTCTCCGCCGACGCCGGGCAGAGGCTGATGCCCCGGCCGGCGACCACGTACTCCCGCCATTCGTCGATGGTCCGGGCCGTGGCCCCGATGACCGGGGGCGCCCCGCCCGGGCGGGGACTGAGAAGCCAGTCGTCCCGCCAGGCCGTCGGGTGGCAGCCGTCCGTCGCGGCCGCAGCCTCGATCCAGGGCAGCGCTTCGGTGTCGCTGAGCCGGAGGCAATCCCGGGCCGCCAGTGGGTGACCGGCGGGCAGCACGAAGATGCGGGGTTCCCCGGCCAGGGTGGCGAGCGTGATGCCGGCGGCGCGGATGGGCGGGCGGGCGAACGCCACATCGGTGCTGCGGTCCAGCAGGCCCCCGGCCGGCTGGGTGAGGTCGAAGCTGTGCAGCCGGATCCCCACCGCGGGTTCCTCGCGCTGGAACGCCGCCAGGATCTGCGTGGCCAGGTCGCCGCCCGCCGCGACGCTCAGGCCCACGGGCAGCACTCCCCGGATCGCCTGGGCGCAGTTACGGGCGGCGGACGCGGCCCGGTCCAGTTCGGCCAGGGTGGAGCGCGCGCCGTCCAGGAAGCTGGCGCCGGCGGCCGTGACCGCCGCGCCGCGGCTGCTGCGCTCCAGGAGCTGGACGCCCAAGATCGCTTCGAGCTGCTGGACCTGGGTGCTCAGGACCTGCTGGGTGATGTGCACCCGGCGGGCCGCGGCCGAGAAGCTGCCTTCCTCGGCGACGGCGACGAAGTAGCGCAGATGCCGGACCTCAATGTCCATCGCGGCCGATCGTACCGGCTGCCGGCCGGACCGGGCGGCCGTGCGGCTGGCCACGCTCCGCGGTCCGCACCAGCCAGACGAGGACCAGGTAACTGCGACGGCATCCGGGCATGACGACCAGGGGGCAGTGATCGACGTTCACGAACTGACCGTGACACGCTCGGCGGGCGGGGGCGCACGCCACGACGACACCGGGGAGAGCTCATGACTGACCGGGAACATCAGCCAGCCGCCACCGCACCGGGCCAGCAGGCGTCCGCCACGACGACGCCGGGGGATGCCCATCCCCGGGCCGCCCAGGGACGGCTGGCCCGCCTGCTGGCCACCCGGGGCGGCACCGCCGCGCCCGAGGCGCCGTTCGTGATCGAGCACCGTGAAGCGCTGATCTACATGCTCTGTGAGGCGGCCGAGCTGGAGCACGGGATCATGTGCCAGTACCTGTTCGCCGCGTTCTCGCTCAAGGAATCCGAGGACGAGGGGCTGACCGCGGACGAGCTGGCCGCGGTGACGCGCTGGCAGCGGCAGATCCTGAACGTGGCCGCCGGGGAGATGCTGCATCTGGCCCTGGTCCACAACCTGCTCACGGCCATCGGCGCCGCCCCGCACCTGTCCCGGCCGAATCTGCCCGCCCCGGCCGGGCACTACCCCGCCGGGGTCCAGCTGGCGCTGCTGCCGTTCGGTGAGCAGGCCCTGCGGCACTTCATGTTCCTGGAGCGCCCGGAGGGCATGGACCTGAGCGACGCCGACGGCCTGGCCGCGATGCAGACGGCCGCACCCTCGGTGAACCCCCGCGACATCGTCCCCACGCCCCAGGACTTCGCCACCGTGGGCCACCTGTACCGGTCGATCGAGGCCGGCTTCCGGCACCTGACCGAGAAGTACGGCGAAGACTGGCTGTTCACCGGGCCATCCCGCGCGCAGGCCACCCCGGCCTCCTTCGGCTGGCCGAACCTCCTGCCGGTCACCGGGCTGGACAGCGCCTGCGCGGCGGTCGAGGAAATCGTGGAGCAGGGCGAGGGGCCGCGGGGGCACTGGCGCGACGCGCACTTCGGCCAGTTCGTCGCGATCCTGGACGAGTACCTGCGGATGGGGCGGGCCAACCCCGGATTCGAGCCGGCCCGGCCGGTGATGGCGGCGAACGTCCGCCCGCACGACCGGGCCGACGCGGTGCCCCTGATCACCGACCCGCTGACCGCGCGGGTGACCGACCTGTTCAACGTCGGTTACGAGATCCTGCTCCAGCTCTTCGAGCGGTTCTTCGCCCACACCACCGAGACCGACGCCCAGCTCAAGGTCCTCGCGGACGCGTCGGTGGCGCTGATGGTGCAGGTCATCAGGCCGCTCGGCAGCCTGATCACCACCTTGCCGGCCGGCCCGGACTATCCGGCGCGCACGGCCGGCCCGAGCTTCGAGCTGTTCTACGAATCCGACTACCTGATGCCGCACCAGCACGCGGCGTGGGCGCTGCTGGCCGAGCGGCTCGACGCGGCGGCCTGGCTGTGCAGCGAGCTGTGCGCCGGCCGCGGCACGGCCGTCGCCGCCCAGCTGGAACCGGTGCTCGACGCCATCCGCCAGATCGCCGCCTCGCTGGCCGGGCACCTGAGCGGCGGCAGCCCGCAGGCCGCCCTCGCGGCCGTCGGACCGAGGCTGCTGGCGGCCGACATCGACGCCCTGGCCACCGCGGGCACCAGGATCCTGGACGGCGTACCCGCCGGCGCATCGCCCGGCGAGACGGCCGACGCGGCCAGCGCCTCCCGTGCGGCCGGGGAACTGCTCAGCGCCGTCCGCGGCCTCCCGGGGCCCGGAGGCCGCGCCGCGGCCGGAGATCCTGAGATGGCTGCCCCGGCGGGGAGGCTGCGGGAGGCCGTGCTGGCGGCGACCCGGCTGCGGGCCGACCTCGGCCGCGCCTGCCCCCCCGAACTCACCGAGGCGGTCGCGGCGCTGCAGGATCTGCTCCTGCGGGTCGCACCCCACCAGCAGGAAACCGCGTGGCGGGATGATCTCTGGCGGGCGCAGTCCGGCCTGAGGGCCTCGATCCAGGCCGCGCGCAACGGCCCCTACCTAGCCACGAACGTGCCGGTGGTGGTGAACCACCTGGGGATCGCCACGGCGGCGCCACCGCAGCTCGCGCTGTGCCGCTGCGGCGCCTCCACGGTCAAGCCCGCCTGCGACGGGGCGTGCCACGCGAACGGGTTCAGCGACGCGAAGGACCCCGCGCGGGTACCGGACCAGCGGGACACCTACCCCGGCCAGCAGGTGACGGTGTTCGACAACCGCGGCATCTGCCAGCACTCCGGCTACTGCACCGACCGGCTGCCCGCGGTTTTCCGCACCGATAACGATCCGTTCGTGGCCCCCAGCGGCGGCCGGATGGATGAGATCGTCCGGGCCGCCCGCGATTGCCCGTCCGGAGCCCTGTCGTACGCGCTGGGCGGCACCGAGGCCCGCGCCGACGTCGACTGGGAAGGTCACCGGCCGCCGGCGATCGAGATCACGGCGGACGGCCCGTACCGGGTAACCGGCCGGATCCCGCTCGCCGGCCCCGACGGGGAGCCAGCCGCCCACGCCCAGGGGGCCTCGGCCGAGCACTATGCGCTGTGCCGGTGCGGCCAGTCCCGCAACAAGCCGTTCTGCTCGGGCATGCACTGGTACGTGGGATTCACCGACCCGCCGGCCCGCCCGAGCCCGACGCTGTTCGAGCACGCAGGCGGGGTCGGCCCGCTCACCCGCACCGCCCGGCTGCTGCATGAGAAGCACATCCCCGCCGACCCGCTGCTCGCCCCGGTATTCGCGGACATGCCGGCTGACCAGCCGCAGGCCCTGGCCGCCTGGCTGGCCGCGGCCCTCGGCGGCCCCCCGCTCCCCGGCCCACAGCAAGCCGGGCACCACCAGGCCGGACCCACCCGGACCGGCCCCAACCGAGCCGGGCGCGCCCGGACCAGCCCAGCGGCGGAGCCCGCCGCCGGACTCCCCCGCTCCCTCCTGTCACCGGCCGGGCCGTCCCTCACCGAGGACCAGCGGGCGCGCTGGGTCTCCCTGGCCGGCCGGGCCGCCGACGAGGCCGGGCTGCCGGCCGATCCCGGGTTCCGGTCCGCGTTCGCTTCCTGCCTGGAGTGGGTCTCCCGGGTCGCGGCTCAGCCACCCGCCGGCGCGCCCGCCTCGGTGCCGATCTGGGACTCGGTGCCGGTCTGGGATTGGGGGCCGGGCGGCCCTCCTGGCCCCGTGAAGCAGGACGCCGGCGGGGACGCAGCCCAGCCGGTCACGCTCCCCGCGCCGGGCGAGCCGGTCAGCTTCGACACGCACATCAAGGCGCTGTTCCGGGACCGGGACCGCCAGTCGATGAGCTTCGCCTTCGACCTGTGGTCCGCCGACGACGTCCGCGCGCACGCCCAGGGCATCCTGCAGCGGCTCCAGGACGGGTCCATGCCTTGCGACGGTGCGTGGCCCGCCGGGCAGATCGCGGTCTTCGAACGCTGGACCGAAACCGGCATGGAACCGTGAGGACGCCCGGGGGAACGCCCGTGGATGGCCGCCCGGGATGTCTTCAGCACGCTGTCATATCGCAGGTCATGGGGGTTGTCTGATTTGCCCGCATCTGCTGGTATAGGGCAGTCGGGGCTGTGGGGGGACAGGCCGGCCTGAGCGTTTGCGCTGAACGCGGGCCGGCCATCGGGGCTCGCCGTTGATGCCGGGCCGGGGATGACCCGGACCCACTGCCCGTGCCCGGCCCTTGGGGGAAGGTGGGGTCCATGAGGTCACTGAAGGCTGGCCTGATCACGAGTGCGCTTCTGACACCGTTGCTGGTCGTGGGGGGAATGCTCGCGCAGGCCGGGCCGGCCGCGGCCGGCACGGGTCATGGTCATCAGGTCCTGTTCGTCTCGAAAACCGCGAGCTCGACGGGATCCGGCCGGTCCTGTACCACGGCCAGGTACAAGACCATCAGGTCCGCGCTCAGGGCGGCGCCGCCCTGGTCGGCCGTCGTGGTGTGCCCGGGGAGCTACCACGAGCAGGTGGTCCTCAAGAAACCGGTATCGCTGATCGGCCTGCGCGCGACGATCAATGAGAAGGGCGTCAAGCCGGCGTTCGTGGTGAACCCGCCCGGCGTCGGGAAGCTGCCCATCTTCGCCGGCGTGGTGATCGTCAGCTCGCACGTGCGCGTGCAGGGCTTCACGGTCACGAACGCTCTCGGCGAGGGCGTCCTGGCCGCTGGGGTGCGGGGCACCATCAGCGACATCACCATCAAGCACAACGCGGTCGTGCACAACGACCTCGGCGGCGGCGTCCCGCCCGCCTCCCCCTACTTCGAATGCCAGGCCCAGGGGCCGGTCCCCGGTGACTGCGGGGAGGGCGTGCACTTCATAGCCGTCGCGAATTCCGAGGTGAATGGCAACTTCATCGCCGCCAACTCCGGCGGGGTACTGCTGACCGACGAGACCGGGCCGACCCACAACAACGTGATCGAGAACAACGTCGTGACCCGCAACGTCTCCGACTGCGGAATCACGGTGCCCGGTCACAACCCGGCCGCGCTGAACAGCAAGGGCCAGCGGCAGCCGGCTGTCGCCGGAGTCTACGACAACGCCATCGTGCACAACGTGGTCACCAACAACGGCCGTGCGGGCGAAGGCGCGGGAGTCCTGTTCGCCAATGCCTCGGCCGGCACCGCGTCGTACAACAACCTGGTCGAAGGTAACTTCATCGCGGGCAACGGGCTTTCCGGCGTGACCATGCACGCGCACACGCTGCAGCCGGGCCAGTTCGAGGACCTGAGTGGCAACAGGATCATCGGAAACAAGATCGGGACGAACAACCTGGACGGGGACCCGCTGGACTCACCCGCCTCGCCTACGGACATGAAGACCACCGGTGTCCTCGTGTTCTCCGGCGGCACCAGCGTGTCAACGGTGATCGCCCACAACCACATCTTCGACAACAAGATCGGTGTCTGGCTCAGCAAGCCGGTGAAGGCGTTCGGGCTCGGCACGAATTCCTTCCACCACGTGACCACGCCGATTTCGGCCGGTCACTGACCCAGGACCAGAGCACGCGTGCGGCGGCCCGGCCATCGAGGTGGCCGGGCCGCCCCCATCCGGGCCGCGTCAGCCGGGCCGCGTCAGCCGGGAGACCGGGGACTGAGTCGTTCTCCCAGATCAGCCGCCGTTCTCAGTGAGCGAGCGCTGACCCGGCGTTTCTGCCTGCACTGACCCGCCGCTGCCGGTAGCATTGCGGTTTCTTTACCTGGTCCTTGGGTGCAGCTGGCAGTGACGCAGAGGGTCTCAGACGTGAGGTTAGACGCAGGCCGGCTCGCGGCCGGCCGGGACAGCCGGGTCTCCGATATCCGGGGGCCGCGCATTTACCTGCACATCGGCGAGCCGAAGACCGGCACGACCTTCCTGCGGGATGCGCTGTGGGCTAACCGGGCCCGGCTGGCCGCCCAGGGGCTCCAGCTGCCGGGTTACAGTGACCGCGACCATTCCCGGGCGAGCCGGGACCTCCGAGAAACTCCCCGGCCCCCTTCCGACCCGGCTGATCCATGGACCGGCGAGTGGGACGTCCTGGCGGGCCAGGCGCTGTGTGCCCCCGAGCGGGCGGTCATCTCGAACGAACTGCTTACGGCGTCCAGCCCGCAGCAGGCCGAGCGCGCCGTGTGGTCACTGCTCCGTGCGGAAGTGCATGTCGTGGTGACCGTGCGCAACTTTGCCGCCCTCCTGCCGGCCGAGTGGCAGGAGGCCGTCAAGTGCCGCGGCACCGAGGGATGGGAAGCGTGGCTCGACGCGGTGATCGCGGCGGAGGGGGCGGCTGACCGGCGCCGCCGGTCGTGGTTCTGGCGGGTTCACGACACGCTGGCCATCCTGGACATGTGGTCACGGCACATCCCGCCGGACCAGCTGCACGTCGTCACCGTGCCGCACCGGGATCCGGGGAGCCTGCTGTGGACGCGGTTCGCCGCCGCCCTGGACATCGACCCGGGTGGCTGCGACGCGGCCCAGGGGCGGCGGAATTCCTCGCTCGGATATGCGGAGTCGGAGTTCTTGCGCCGGATGAACGAGGCACTGCCGGCTGAGATGCCCGACTGGTTCTACGCCCGGGAGATCAAGCAGATCCTCGCGCACGGTGTCCTGAGCGACCGCCCGCAGCCCGCCCGGCTGGTGCTGCCGCCCCGCCACGCGGCGTGGGCGGCGGAGCAAGCAGAAATCCTGCTGGCGGGCCTGCGCGACGCCAAGTACCACATCGTCGGCGATCTCGCCGACCTGCGCCCAGCCGGAACGGCCGGCCCGCGCGCCCGCCCCGCCGGCCAGCCGGCTGAGCAGCAACTCGAAGCCGCCGTGCAGGCCGCGGTGACCCTGGCCGACCGCTACTACCAGGTGCTGTACCCGGCCCGGCAGCGACAGCCGCACCGCAGCGCGCGGCAGCGGGCCAGCGACATCAAGTGGGCGATACTGAACGGTCCCCGGGTCAGGCGGGTACTGCGCCGCGCCAGTCATCGCGCGGCCGTCCGGCGCCTGAGGGTGCTCATCTGGTGCGTGCTGATGCGCCCGGGCCGCCGCCGACGGGACTAGCTGGTGGCGATGCATCTGGCCCTCACCGCCGGCGAGCGCGGGGTGCTGTGACGGGTGGAACAGACGGGTTTCGGCCCGGGTAAAACTAGCCGAAAAATAGCGGCCCGTCTCGCATGGGCTGCGCACGACGGGTAGGGCGGGCCGGAACAGAGTCTGGGACCTGATCCCGGGCGTCCGTCAATCCCTTCGGAGGAAGCGATGGCTTCTCGCGGCTCCCCCAAGGCCGGGCAAGGCAGCCCCGCCCGGTCCACATCAGCGCAGGCGAGCTGGTCATCCGCGCGTCAGCAGCCCGCCCGCCGGGCCGCTGACCCGCTGACCCGAGGGCTCGGCTGGGCGAGCGCCGGTCTCGGCCTCCCCCCGCTGGTGGCACCACGCTGGTTCAACCGGTTCATTGGTGCCGGCGAGGCCCCGCGGCACCAGGCGGCCACCGCGGTCGTCGGAGTCCGCGAGCTGGCCGCCGCCGCGGGCCTGCTGACCTCGGAAAACCCGCTGTGGCTGTGGGCCCGGGTCGCCGGGGACCTCATGGACCTCGGCCTGCTCGGCGCGGCCCTGGCCAACCATGACGGGAAAGGACTGCGGCGCACGGTGGCCGCTACCGCCGCGGTCGTCGGCATCACCGGCATTGACCTGTACGCGGCCGTGACCCGGTCGCGGCGGAAGTCCGAGATGGACCTGACCGCCGCGGTGACCGTGGGCACGTCCCCGCAGGAGGCGTACAACCAGTGGCGCCAGCTGGAGAGCCTGCCGCAGTTCATGGCCCACCTCGACGAGGTGCGCAGCACGGGCAACGGCACCACGCACTGGCGGGCCAGCGCACCGTTCGGCCGGAGCGTCGAGTGGGACGCGGAGATCGTCGATGACGTCGCGGGTGAGCGGATCGCCTGGCGGTCGGTGGGCGAGCCCGACGTGCCCAACGACGGTGAGGTGCGGTTCCGGCCCGCTCCCGGCGGCCGGGGCACCGAGATCCACGTGACCCTGCGGTACTGGGTGCCGGGCGGCAAGCTCGGCGAGACCGTGGCCCGGTACTTCGGTGAGGACCCGCATCAGCAGCTCGACGATGACCTGCGCCGGTTCAAGCAGATCGTCGAGACCGGTGAGGTCGTCCGGTCGGACGGGGCGCCGTGGGGCAAGCGCGCCCGGCGGGAGTTCCCGCAGCATCCGGCCCGGCCTCTGTCGCCCGACGAGCTCGAGGAGGTCCGCTCATGAGGGCCAACTGCTGGATGGGCCGCAACAGCGTCGCGGTCCAGGATGTCCCCGACCCGTCCATCCTCAACCGCCGGGACGCGATCGTGAAGATCACCTCCACGGCGATCTGCGGGTCCGACCTGCACCTGCTCGACGGCTACGTGCCGACGATGCAGAAGGGTGACGTCATGGGCCACGAGTTCATGGGTGAGGTCGTCGAGGTCGGCGACGGCGTGGACTCCGGCAAGCTCCGGGTCGGCGACCGGGTCGTGGTCCCGTTCCCGATCGCGTGCGGCGCGTGTGCCGCGTGCCGGGCCGAGCTGTACTCCTGCTGCGAGAACACCAACCCGAACGCGGGACTGGCCGAGAAGATGTTCGGCCACCCGACCGCCGGCATCTTCGGCTACTCACATCTCACCGGCGGCTTCGCCGGCGGGCAGTCCGAGTACGCCCGGGTCCCGTTCGCGGACGTGGGCCCGCTGAAGATCGAGAACGACCTCGCCGACGAGCAGGTGCTGTTCCTGTCCGACATCCTGCCGACTGGGTACATGGGCGCCGAGATGTGCGACATCGATCCCGGTGACGTGGTCGCGGTGTGGGGCGCGGGCCCGGTCGGGCAGTTCGCCATGGACAGCGCGCGGCTGCTCGGGGCGGACACCATCATCGCCATCGACAAGGAGCCGTACCGCCTCGAGCTGGCCGCGCAGGCCGGGTACATCCCGCTCAACTTCGAGGACGTTGACGTGCGCTCGGCGCTTCTCGAGCTGACCGGCGGACGGGGACCAGACAAGTGCATCGACGCGGTCGGCATGGAGGCCACCCACGGCAGCCTGCCGGTCTACGCTTACGACCGGGCCAAGCAGGCCACCCGGGCCGAAAGCGAACGGCCGTACGCCCTCCGCCAGGCGATCATGAGCTGCCGCAGCGGCGGGACGGTCTCGGTCATCGGCGTGTACGGCGGGTTCGCGGACAAGTTCCCGTCCGGGTCGTGGATGAACCGGTCGATCACCCTGCGCACCGGCCAGTGCCACGTGCAGCGCTACATGAAGCCACTGCTCCAGCACATCGAAAAGGGGGACCTCGACCCGACGCGGATCATCACCCATACCCTGCCCCTGGAGCAGGCACCGTACGGGTACGACATCTTCAAGCACAAAAAGGACAACTGCGAGAAGGTCGTTCTCAAGCCCTCAGCCCAAGGCGGAGCAGCCTGACGCCCGGGCCGGGTACCTGGCGCCACCGCCCGCGGCCACGCACTGAGCGTGGCCGCGGGCGGCTGCTTGTCTCGAGGAGCACTATCTACCCAAGCTGGCCAGCCCGCCGCACCGCCTCGGCGGCCCGCGGTCAGGGCCGTCCTTTCACCGCGATCCCGTAGATGTCGGCCCGGTAGGTTCCGGCGGGGTCCGGCGGCAGCCTGGTAAACCAGACCATGACATAACGTCCCTGTGCGGGGCGGGCCAGCGTCAGCCGTACCATTCCTCCGGGGCCAGCCGACCGCGCGACCGGGGACATGGCCGCCAGGCTCGGCTGGTCGCCGACGCGGATCTGGAAGTCGGCACCCGCCGCCGGGCCGAGGGTGACCCGGACCGCGGTGACCGTCACCGGATGGCCCATGTCCACTACGAGCCCGGTCCCGGCGTACAGGTTCCCGAACCGGGGCGTCGTGTACCAGTCGGTGCGCCACGCGGTGCCGCGTACGCCGTCGATGGCCAGGTGCGCGCTCTGCGGATCGTCACCCGTTCCCATGCCGCCGTGCGGGCCGAACGCCACCGCGCTCACCATGGCCATCGCGTGCGATGGGGGCAGCGCCGGGGACGGCGACCCCGACGCTGATGGCGGGGCCGGTGATGAGCCAGGGGCGCCTGATGATGGCGGGGCGGACGGGTGCTCGCCAGTCGTCGCCCGGGCGGACCGCGCCGCGTCCGGACGGCCCGCGGCATCGTTCCCGGCCTGAGTGGGGCTGGCGTTAGCGTTGGCCGCCACGGACACTCCGGACGGGCCGGGCTGCGGGGCCAGCATCATCCGGTAGCCAACGAAAGCGAGCACGATCAGGACGGCCGCCACCCCGAAGACCAGCAGGAACCCGGGCCGCCGGTGCCACTGCGGCTCGGACCGCTCGAGTAGTTCGTTGAGGCTGGTCGCGGCGACCGGACCAGCCGCCCGGAAGGCACGGTCGTACTCGTCGATCAGCGGCCCGGGATCGGTCCCGACGACCTCGGCGATCTCGCGGATGTCCCCCCGCGCGTAGAAGTCGCCGCCACACATCGAGTAGTCGTCGGCCTCGATGCGGTAGATGATCGGCGGCCTGATCCGGGTCTGCTCGCTGACCTGGGCCACACTGAGACCGGACCGGTGACGGGCTTGCGCCAGGGTCTCGCCGATACTCACGCGACACCTCCCTGTCCTCGGGCTCACCGGCCCCGGGCGACGCGCGGCACTCGGGGGGCCATGTCTTCATCATCGCCGTTACCCCAGTCTCTAACCGCGAACCCGGCCACGTCGATCGGTCCCGGGATTGGCCGCGCAGCCGGCGCGGGACGGCGGGTCATGGGGGCGAACGGTTCGTTGCGGCGAATTGACCGGGGCTGACCCTGATCGTGAGCTCCGGCGCAGGGACTCGAACCCCGATCACCTGGGTAACAGCCAGGGGCCTTGCCGTTAGGCGACGCCGGACTGGCGGAAGAGGGAAGCGGGGACACCTTCAAGCCCGCTGGCGGCCGCCCTGGTACCGGGAGCCCGGATCGAACCGGCGGCCTCCCGGGCATGAATCGGGGGCTTCCAGCTGAGCTGTCCCGGTGCGGAGCGTCAGAAACCCGAGTAACGAGCGACCCCGATGGCAGCAACGCAATTTCCAGCGGCCCAACCAAGCGACAGCGACCGCTAGCCGGACGATCGTCCGCCCGCTGACGTCGCGTCCTGATCCGAGCGCACCTCCGCGTACGGGCGCGACTGCCACAGCGCCCAGTCGGCCGACACATCCCCCGCCGTCCGCAGCAGCAGCGGCAGGTACTCCCCGGTCAGCCGCTCCACGCTGGTCTCGGCCGCGTGCACGGTCACGTTCATGGCCGCGCGGACCGTCCCGGTGCCGTCCCGCACCGGCGCGGCGATCGACCGGATGCCCGGGGCCAGTTCCTCGTCGGCCAGGGCCCAGCCGCGGGCCCGGATCGTGCCCAGCTCCCCGCCGAACGCCGCCGGATCCCGGGGCAGGAAGCGCGGCAGCCCGGACCGGCTCGGCTGGGCCAGCACGTCCGCCAGCTCACCCGGGGCCAGGGCAGCCAGCAGGACCTTGCCCTGCGACGTGTACGCCGCCGGGAACCGGGTCCCGATCTCGACCCGCAGCGTGATCAGCTTGGGCACGGCCACCCGCGCGACGTACACGATGTCCGAGCCGTCCAGCTGGGACATGGACGACGACTCGCCGGTCTGGGCGACGAGCCGCTCGAGGTGCGGGCGGCCGACTTCCCACAGGCCGAGCGACGCGACGAAGGCCATCCCGAGCGACAGGACCCGGGGCGTGAGCGAGAACTGGCCCCCGGCGAGGCGCACGAACCCCAGCTCCTCGAGGGTCAGCAGCAGCCGCCGCGCGGTCGGCCGGGCCAGGCCGGAGACCGTCGCGACCTCGCTCAGGCTCATCCGCGGCCGCTCGGCGCTGAAGCACTGCAGCACGTCCAGCCCGCGGGCCAGCGACTCGACGAACTCGGGTCCTTCACCACGACCGGCCATGCCCGCCTGCCTCCGCATCGCCCCAGCGTGCGCGCCCTTGACAGTGCTACGTTTGCGCGGGCATCGTACTGCCAGGTGCCGCTATGCGTACATCCGTCCGCATCGGCTGACTGATTTTCCGGGCCTTCCTGACTCGGTGTGGCCCGTGCAGCCGCGGGCTGGCAGAAGCAGAGCAGGCAGAAGGGGAGCCGATTCGTGAGCCGTTCTCTGAGCAACGACGCACCTGCCGTGGAGACCGACGTCCTGGTGGTCGGCTCGGGCCCGGGGGGCGCGGGAGCCGCGTTGTTCCTGGCCACGTACGGGACGCGGACCTTGGTCATCACCAGGTACGGGCACCTGTCCGACACGCCGCGGGCGCACATCACGAACCAGCGGACCATGGAGACGCTGCGTGACATGGGCCTGGAGCAGCGGCTGATGCGCGAGGCCACTCCGTGGGAGTGGATGGGCAACACGACGTTCTGCACCAGCCTGGCCGGTGACGAGCTGGGCCGGATCCCGTCCTGGGGCACCGACACCCGGCGCCACCACGACTACGAGCTGCAGAGCCCGTGCACGATGCTGGACGCCCCGCAAACGATCACCGAGCCGGTGATGATGCAGGCGGCGCAGGCCCGCGGGGCCAAAGTCCGGTTCGACACCGAGTACCTGTCGCACACCCAGGACGGGTCCGGGGTCACCACCCGGGTCCGCGACCGGCTCACCGGCGCGATCTACTCGATCCGCTCGAAGTACATGGTCGGCGCGGACGGGGCCCGGAGCAAGGTCGCGGCCGACCTGGACCTGCCGTTCGAGGGCCCCGGCGCGGTGGGCGGCGCGCTGCACATCATCTTCGAGGCCGACCTGAGCCGCTTCGTCGAGTACCGGCCGTCGGTCCTGTACTGGATGGTGCAGCCGGGCGCCGAGAAGGAGGGCGTCGGGCTCGGCGTGCTGCGGATGATCAAGCCGTGGACCGAGTGGATGCTGATGTGGGGCTACGAGGTCGCCGCCGGGCCGCCGGAGATCACCGACGAGTTCGCCCGCGAGCTGGCCGTGCAGCTGGTCGGGACCGACGACTTCGAGATGCGGGTCACCTCCCGGCTGCCGTGGACGGTGAACCACCACTTCGCCACCACGATCGCCCGTGACCGGGTCTTCTGCGTCGGGGACGCCGTGCACCGGCACCCGCCGACCAACGGCCTCGGCTCCAACACCTCGATCCAGGACTCCTACAACCTGGCCTGGAAGCTGCACCACGTGGTGCAGGGCCTGGCCGCCCCGTCCCTGCTGGACACCTACAACACCGAGCGGGCCCCGGTCGCCCGCCAGATCGTGGAGCGGGCCAACCAGAGCATCGCCGACACCGGCCGCATCGTCGCGGCGCTCGACGTGGATGACACCACCAACGTCGACAAGCTCAGCCGGCAGCTCGCGCTGCGCAAGGCGCCCGGCCCGGAAGGCGAGAAGATCCGGGAGAGCCTGCGCGAGGCCATCGCGTACAAGGCGTACGAGTTCGACGCGCACGGCGTCGAGCACAATCACCGCTACGCCTCGGCCGCCGTCGTCCCGGACGGCACGGCCAGCCCTGCGTTCACCCGCGACCCGGAGCTGTACGCCCAGCCGACCACCTGGCCGGGCGCGAAGCTGCCGCACACCTGGGTCACCCGCGCCGGGCACCGCGTCTCGACGCTGGACCTGGCCGGCCACGGGACGTTCAGCGTGTGGACCGGAATCGGCGGCCAGGCGTGGGTGGATGCGGCGGAGGCGTTCTCGGCCGAGACGGGCCTGCCGGTCGCCGGAGTCTCGATCGGCCCGGGGCAGCCGTTCGAGGACCCGTACGGCACGTGGGCCGAACTCCGCGAGATCTCCGACGGCGGCGTGCTCCTGGTCCGCCCCGACCTGTACGTCGCGGCCCGGCACGTGAGCGCGCCCGACTCCCCCGGGACCGCCGCCCAGTGGCTCCGCCAGGCCCTCACCTCAGTCCTGGGCACCTCTCTCGACGCAAAGTAATAAATGTATTGCCTTTGGTAAATAGATCTGTTTTGCCCGGCTACCTCGTGCAGGGTCGGCTGGCTGATTAGGAGATCGAGTAGGCCCTTCGTTTCTCAACTCGCGCCTGGGGGGTGGGCGGGTTGGACGAACTGCAACCTGGGGATCCGCGCCGGATCGGTCCGTACTGGCTGGAGGGACGGCTGGGCGCCGGGGGCATGGGTCGCGTCTACCTGGGCCGGTCACCGGGCGGCAGGCGCGTTGCCGTCAAGGTCATCCGGGCCGAGTTGGCCGAGAGCGCCGATTTCCGGACTAGGTTCGCGCGGGAGGTTTCTGCCGCCCGCCGGGTGAGCGGCATCTTCACGGCGCCGGTGGTTGATGCGGACCTGGACGGACCGGTGCCCTGGCTGGCGACTTCCTACGTCACCGGGCCCTCGCTGGCGAGTGCGATCGTCACGGGCGGGCCGCTGGCTGAGAATTCGGTGCTGGAGCTGGCCGCCGGGCTGGCCGAGGGCCTGAGCGCGATCCACGCGGCGGGTGTGGTCCATCGCGATCTGAAACCCTCGAACGTGATCGTCGCGGATGACGGGCCACGAGTGCTTGATTTCGGCATCTCGCTTTCCGCGGAAGCGAGCGCGCTGACGCAGACGGGGATGGTGGTCGGATCGCCCGGCTTCATGTCCCCGGAACAGGCAGAAGGCCGCGATGTGGGACCGTCCAGCGACCTGTTCAGCCTGGGCGCGGTTCTGGCCTTCGCGGCCACGGGCCAGGGACCTTTCGGGGCGGGATCCACGGCCGCGCTGGTCTACCGGGTCGTCCACAGCGAGCCGGATACTGGAGTGCTGCCGGACAAGATCCGGCCACTCATCGAGCGATGCCTGGCCAAGGATCCGCGGCATCGGCCGACGGCGGCCCAACTGCTCGGGGAACTCAGCGCCGGCCGCCGCCCGGCGGCGGGTCCTATGCTCCCCCCGGCGGCGGGCCCTTTGTTCACGGCGGCAGACGGGTCGGGCCCTGGACCAGCCTTCGTCAAGCCACCAGCGGGTACGGGCGGGGCTGGCCCTCCCCCGGCGCACTCCGCGACCGAGCAAGCGGCTGGTGCACGGTCGGCCTCTGCTGGCACGCCAATCTCACCGACGACCACTTCGGCCAGCGGGGCGCCATCCAACGGCGGCCAGACTCCGGGACCAGTGCCTCGTCGGGGGTCCCGGCGCTGGCTGATAGCCGGCGCAGCGGTTCTCGTGCTCGTGGGAGCCGGGGCCGGGGCTTTCTTCGCCGCCCGGACAGCCCAGGTGAACAGGCACGCGGCGACCACCGCAGGCAGTACTCGCGGGGCGCGGCCCCGCCCGCTGGCCGCGTCGGCAACGCCGACTGTCCCGCCGACCACCCAGGCTTCCGCGTCGGCGGCTCAGACTCCACCGGCGGCTGCCCCGCCTTCAGGCGCCTCGGCCATGGCCACCCTCGGCTCGTACCTCGCGCAGAGCGCCTCAGTGCGGCCGAGCATCCAGGCCGCCATCGACAGCGTGCAGACCTGCTCGGAGACCCCCTCCAGCGGGGTTCGAGCCCCGCACAGAACGCAAACTACCAAGCGGGCCAGAACGCCTCAGTCCAGGCGGTGGCAGCCAAGAATAGTTTTGTTAGCATCTGGAATCCGATGGCGCCTAGTTACGGGCAGAAGACTTACTCGAGCACAGACTTCTGATGTTGCGGCTCGCGTGGGTCCTTCCCCTGGTCATCCTGGCCCTTTGCTCCTGTGCGGGCACGGGCCCGGAAGTGACTCACGCGTTCACCGGGCAATCAAGAACTCCAGCTGCCGCATCCCGCAGCGCGGCAGCGGTCCCCTCGGCCTCAGCTACGGTTTCCAGGAACTTCCCGGCACCGGCCCGGCCAACGCCGGGCCGCATCCCGGATTCAGCCCGCGAGAAGGACTCCTCGCCCCCGGCAGTGCCGATGAGCAGCGGCGGTGGCCCCGGTCGATTCCCCCCGACAGCGAACGGGAGGCTCGATCGCAAGGTCATTCTCGTGGACCCAGGCCACAACGGGGGAAACGCCGGTGCCCCGTCGATCATCAACCGCCTGATCTGGAACGGCCGGGAAAGTGAGACGTGTGACACGACTGGCACCCAGACCGATAGCGGCTACACCGAAGCCCAGTTCAACTGGAACGTGGCGCGCTACCTGACCGCCGATCTCCGCGCGGAAGGAGCAACGGTCGTGCTCACCCGCACGTCGAACGCAGGCGTAGGACCTTGCGTTACGCGGCGGGCCGCCATCGGTAACGTCGCCCACGCCAACGCAGGCGTTTCCATCCACGCTGACGGCGGTCCAGCGAACGGGCGCGGGTTTGCCATCCTTGAACCAGTCGCCGATGCGGGCAACGCCGCCATCATCCGGCCCTCGGCCATCCTCGGCGCCGATCTCCGGTCGGCGTTCGCCGCAGGGACTGGTGAGCCGGTGAGTTCCTATGACGGGGCGGACGGGATCCAGCCCCGCAACGATCTGGCGGGCATCAACCTGTCCACCATCCCCAAGGTTTTCGTCGAATGCGCCAACATGCGCAACGCTGCTGACGCCAGCCTGGTCACGTCTGCGGCCTGGCAGGCCAAAGCGGCCCGGGCGATCGCCACGGGCCTGGCTGACTTCCTCAAGGCACGCTGAGATCAAGCTCTCTATGGGGAGATCGGCCTTCCCGGCCGCTGCCCACGAGTTGCGCACGCAGCCAGGTCGCCGCCGGGCGGCACCGGCAGGGTCATGATCACGACGGTGCCGGCCGGTTACGCCGGTGGCTGGCGCTGCTCCAGCGCGGCCAGCCGCAGCTCCAGCTGGTCGAGCCGGTGCCGCAGGATTTCCAGCTCCGCCTGGTCGGCGAGCCGGCGTTCCGCGGTCCGGCGCAGCCGCGGCGACGCCTCGGCCCGGCCGGCCACCATCGCGAGCGGTACCAGCCGCTGCGGGCCGTGCGGGCCGTCGACCAGCCGCGACGGGATCTGCCCCGAGCGGTACCAGGTCCGCAGCGCGGCCCGGGACGCCCCGGTCTCGGCCGCGGCCCGCTCCAGCGTCACCCAGGCCGAGCCTTCCAGCTGGGCGTTCAGCTCGAGTTCGAGCTCCCAGTCGTCGAGCCGGTCTTCCCATTCCACCGCCCGGCCTCCTCTGCGCGCTGCGCCGGTTCCCTGATCACCCGCAACGAGAACCATACTATTAGCATGGTATTGACATGGTCTAGAACCCGGGGTGACAGTAGGGCCATGTTCGAGCGATTCACTAACCGAGCCCGCCGCGTGATCGTCCTGGCCCAGGAAGAGGCCCGCGGGCTGAACCACAACTACATCGGCACCGAGCACCTGCTGCTCGGGCTGCTGGAGCCCGGCGGTATCGCCGCCCAGGCCCTGACCCGTTTCGGGATGACTCCGGCCGGGACGCGGGACGAGGTCACGGCGCGGGTCAGCCGGGGCACCGGGCCATCCCCGGGACGCATCCCGTTCACCCCGCGGGCGAAGAAAGTCCTCGAGCTCTCGCTGCGCGAGGCCCTCAAGCTGAGCCACAACTACATCGGCACCGAGCACATCCTGCTCGGCCTGATCCGGGAGGGCGAGGGGGTCGCCGCGCAGATACTGAGCGAGCACGGTGACCTGGCCGCGATCCGCCAGGCGGTGATCGATCTGCTCACGGCGGCGGAGTCCTCGCAGGGCCCGCAGGGTCGCCGGTGGCTGCGCCGCCGCAACGTGCCTCTCGTCGCCGGGGAGCCGGGTGAAGCCGGCGAATCGGGTGAGCCGGACGAGTCGGCGGGGATGGCGACCACACCCGCGGCCGACGCCGGGCTGGCCGAAGCCGCCCGGCTGTCCGAGGGCCAGCCGGTCGGCTCCCACCATCTGCTGCTCGCCGCGCTGGCGGATCCGGATAGCGCGGCGGCCCGGACCCTGACCGCGCTCGGGGTGAACCTGGACGAGGCCCGCGAGGCGCTCCGCCACGCCGACGTGACCGGCACCAGCGACGAGCAGCCCGAGGAACGGGGCCGGCGCCACATGGCCGTTCGCGTGACCGGTGGCGGCCTCGTGCTCGAGGTGACCGACTCCGCTCTCCAGGGTCTGGCCCAGGCGGCCGTCGAAGCCCTCGGTGACCAGGCCCCGGAGCCCGGCACCATCCCGGGTGGCCTGCCGGTCAGCGCCAGCCTGGCCCAGGTCTGGCTGGCGCTGCGCGACAGCCTGGAAGACATCCGCCAGCGCGCGGCCGGCGGCGCAGCCGGAGCCAGCGGCCCGGGGAAGGGCCAGGAAAGCGACCCGGAGAAGGGCCAGCCCGCCGCGTAAGAGCCCGGGAACCCGCGTGGCACTATCGTGCCCGCGGCCGCGTTACCGGTCTTGCGCACATGTCGGTGCCTTGGCTCACACTCGTGTGCGGCGACGCGAGTCAGCCCAGATGCGGCGGACAGGGGAACGGGTACGTGGAGAACTGGCAGGCGTTTGAGCCGAGCGCGGGCGGTCCCGGCGAGCCGTCCGGGGCGTCGGTCCCGCCGCCTCCCGGCGAGCCACCGGGGGCGTTCATCCCGCCGCCCGCGACGGGGGCCGAGGAACGCGCGAGGACTCTCAGCCTGATCGACTTCCTGGCCGATTACGACGCCCGCCGGAACCCGCCGGTCTACGACATCAAGAAGTATGGCCTGTTCCTGCTCCGGGACACCGACGTGCCTGATGCGCCCGGAGTGCGGCTCACGCCGGGCGAGGATGCCTGGCTGTCCGTGGACTTCCTGGATCTCCCGCCCCGGCCGGAGGTTCCGGAGAACCTGGTTGGGCTGCTCGGGGACAGCACAGCGCTCAGTCCCGACGTGCGGCCCGAACTCCCGGAAATACTGGGCGGGCCAGAGCCGGGTGAATCCGGTCCCGCACCAGATCCGGGGGCCATCGCCGCGGCCGGGCGGTGGATCGCCGGCGTGTGGGAACCGTTCGCCGCCCGGTGGGCCGAGGTGACCGCGGCGAAGGCGCTGCATCGCGACCTGTTCCAGCAGCGGGAGCGGCTCGCCATGGACCGCGAGTCGGTGGAACTCGTGTGGGGCTTCGGGCGCCTCCGCTGGGCGCATGATGGGGAGCTGATCGATCATCCGCTGCTCTGCATCCCGGTGGAGGTTGACCAGGATGACGATTCGCAGCGGATCCAGGTCCGTCCCGCCGGCGCACCGGAGGTGGAGGCACGGTGCCTGGCCGGCCTGACGCTGGCTGACCGGGCCCGGTTCCTGAGCATCCGCCAGTCCGTCAACGACGAGGGTACGGACCTCTGGGACGCGCCGCTGCTCCAGGGCGTGCTGCGGCCCCTGATCCGCGCCATTGACCACGAAGGCACGCTGGCGGAGCAGGCAGCGCCGCCGCCGGACCCGGGGGCGGCGGTGGCGGATGGCAGCTGGGTGCTCTTCATGCGCCGGAAACTGCCGGACTACCTGGGATTCCTGAACCGGATGCGGGCGCTGTACCGGGACGAATCCGTGGCCGTGCCCGCCACCTTGCAGGCCATCGTGACCGACGCGCCGTCAGCCCTGGCCAGCCAGGCGCTGGCCGGCGGCGCGGGCACCGACGCGGAGCCGCTGCTGCTTCCCCTGCCCACGAACGAGGAGCAGCAGAGCATCCTCGCCCAGGCCCAGCCCAGCACCGGGGTCACGGTGCAGGGTCCTCCGGGGACCGGCAAGTCGCACACGATCGCCAACATCATCAGCCACTACGTGGCGTACGGGAAACGGGTGCTGGTCGTCGCGGAGAAGGAACAGGCGCTGCGCGCCCTGAACGGGAAGATCCCGGCCGGCATCAAGGACCTGACCGTCTCGGTGCTCGGCGCGGATGCCGACGGCCGGCGCCAGCTGGAATCGGCGATCGGGCAGATCCAGACCCGGGTGACCGCCATCGACAAGCCCTTCGCCGACGAGCGCATCTGGCAGCTCACCTCCGACCTGGACGCGGTCAATCGCGACATCGCCCTGACCACGCAGGCCCTGCTGGCGACCCGCGAGGCGGAGGTCGAGCGGCTGCCCGGGCGATGGATAGCCGGGGAGCAGCCGACCCGGGCCGAGGCGGCCCGGTGGGTGGCGGCCCGCGCGCCCACGCTCGGCTACATCGACGACGTCGTCGCCGTTGCCACCCTTGCTCCGGTGAATGGCGGGGAACTGGCGGAGTTCACCGGGCTGATCCGCCAGGTCGGCGTGAGCCGGGCGGACGCCTGCGCCCGTGACCTGCCCGAGCTCACCGCGATTGCGACGGCATCTGACGTGGCGGAGCGGTTTTCCCGGCTGGCCGACCTGCAGGCCTCGGTCCGCTCCCTCGGGGACGATGTGCGTGACTGGAACCGGGCCGCCGCCTGCGGCCAGGACGGATTGCAGGCCCTCGCTGGACGCTGCACCGCGGAAATGGAGTGGCTGGCCAAGAGCGCGGGTACCTGGCTGGGCCACGTCCGCGACCAGGCCGGCGATCCGCTGCTGGCCCGCGATTGGGGCTCCTTCGGCACCCGGCTGGCCCGGGACCGCCAGGAAGCGCTCCGGCTGCGCGCGGTGCTCACCGCGCATACCGTGCTCATCCCGGACATTCCCGATCCTGCCGTCACCGGCGGCCTCCGGCAGGCCCGGGACCGGCTGGAGCAATCCAGCCGGCTGGGCATGTTCGCCGGGGCGGCCAAGCGGGCGATGCAGATGTGCGAGGTCAACGGCCGGCCGCCGGCCACCGCCCAGGACATCGACCTGTGCCTTCAGGCGGTAGCGCTTCAGTCCCTGCGGCAGCGGATGCTGACCAGCTGGCGCAACCAGCTCGCCCGCGTGGGCGGCGCGGAGCTGGGCACCCCGGTGCCCGAAGACGTCCTGGGCCGCCGCCTCGAAGACCTGGGCCGGGCGCTGGGCTGGCCACAGACGTGGGCGCAGCTGCGCGGTGATCTGGCCGCGGCCGGGATCGGCGCCCCGGCCGCCGCAGACCCGGCCTCGCTCGGACACCTGGCTGACGTCTGCACCCGGGCCTGTGACCAGATCCGCCTGCAGGAGCTCACCCGATCCGTCCGCGTCCTGCACGAAGGGCTGCGCACTGGCGCCCAGGCGCCAGCCGCCTCGCCGCTGTGGGATCTGCTCGCCGACGCTCTGGCCCATCAGGATCTGACGGAATGGCACCGCCTCCGGGAAGAGCTCAGGGACCTGCACGAGATCGCCCCGGCGGCCCGCAGGCTGAGGGAGCTGAAGACCCGCCTGTCCGGGTGTGTCCCTATCTGGACCGCCCGCATCCTGGCCGATCCGGACGCGGCCGGGGATCCGGTCGCTTTCGACGCCGCCTGGCAATGGCGTCAGCTCGACACGTGGATCAGCGAAGCCCTGGCCGGCCCGACGCCTGCCCAGCTGCAGGGCCGCCTGGAGGAACTTTCCCGGGAACGCCGGCGGGTGGTCGCGGATCTCGTCGCCGAGCGTGCCTGGCGCCGCCTGGCCGACAACCTGGGGGACCGGCAGCGGCAGGCGCTCAACAGTTACGTGCGGGCCGTGACCAGGTTCGGGCGTACGGGGGGCAAGTTCGCCCAGCGCTGGCTGACGGAGATCCGCACCGCGCTGGATGAATCGAAGGACGCGGTCCCGGTCTGGATCATGCCGACGGCGCGCGCCCTCACCAGCTTCCGCCCGGAGGCCGATCCGCCCTTCGACGTGCTCATCGTGGACGAGGCGTCGCAGATCGGGCTGGCCGCGGTCCCGTTGCTGGCCCTGGCCCGGAAGACCATCGTGGTCGGCGACGACAAGCAGACCAGCCCGGAAAACGTCGGCCTCGACCGCCAGCAGGTGTTCGACCTGCTGGACGAGCACCTGGCCCGGGTCCCTAAGTACCGCACCCTGTTCGACCCGGACAACAGCCTCTACGACATCGCCTTCCAGAAGTTCCCCGGCGTCGTCATGCTCACGGAGCATTTCCGCTGCCTGCCCCAGATCATCGGTTTCTCCAACGCTCACGCCTACAACGGCCGGATCATTCCCCTGCGTGACCAGGCCCCGCGGCCCGGCTGGTCCGCCCTGGGGGCGGTCAGGGTGCTGGACGGCTACCGGGACGGGATGGTCAACGAGCCCGAAGCAGACGCGGTCGTGGACCTGGCCGCGGAGATCTGCGCCGATCCCCAGTACGACGGGATGGACATGGGAGTCATCTCCCTGCTGGGATCCACTCAGTCCAAGCTGATCTGGGAGAGGTTGTATGACCGCCTGGGCCCGGAGGTGATGCGGCAGCGCAACCTGCGCAGTGGCGAGCCGGCGAACTTCCAGGGCGACGAGCGGGACGTGATCATCATCTCGACCGTGGTCGCGGTGGACCCGGCCCTCGCAGCCGCCCGGGTCTCCCCGATGACGGGGAATGCCGCGATGCGGCGCATCAACGTGGCCGCGTCCCGCGCCCGCCAGCAGATGTGGGTCGCCTACTCTGTCGAGCCGGACCGTTTTCCGGCTGACGACCTGCGGGGCGCGCTCATCCGGCACTGCCGCGACGCCGGCGCCGTCACGGCCCCCCCGGCTGACCTGCTGGACGCCTGTGAGTCACAGTTCGAGCGGGATGTGCTGCAGAAGATCATGGCCCGGGGCTACCAGAAGGTATCTGTCCAGCACCACGTCGGCCGCTACCGCATCGACATCGTCGTCGAAGGCCCGCACGCGCGTCTCGCGGTCGAGTGTGACGGAGACCGCTGGCACGGCCCCGACGTGTGGCACAAGGACCGGGCCCGGCAGCAGGTCCTCGAGCGGGCGCACTGGACCTTCGAGCGGATCCGCGGCTCGGCCTTCTACCGCGACCCGGACACGGCGCTGCTCCCATTGTGGGAGCGGCTTACCAGCCTGGGCGTCCCCACCGGGGACTGGTGGTCGGCCCAGGTGCCGCAGCCTACCCTCCGCGAAGTCTCCGGTCCCGGGCCCGCGGGCACCCCCGGGCCCGCTGGGACGGCCGTGAGCACCTCGGTCACGTAGGCGTCGATCGTCGCCTGCCGGGCCGCCCGCGCGATCGATACCCGGTGATGGCCGTCCTCCACGAAGTGACAGCCACCCACCCGGTACACCTCGATGGGCGGAAGGGGCTCACCGCGCCGCTGGACCAGGGCCAGATGCACCCAGCGGGACCGCAGCCGGTTGGACGCGGGCCGGAACCGGCGGTCGAAATCCCGGCGCGCGTCGAGCGTGCCGACGATCGTGTCCAGCCGTATCGTCTGCAGGCCGAGACGGCGCTCCCCGCGCCGGCCGAGCGTGCTCACGACCGGCTCCAGGGCCAGCAACCGCAGGCGCTCCGGCTTGCGGCGCAGCCAGGAGCCCACCCGTCCGGCGACCTCGCGCCGCCTGGCCCGGAGGAAGTCGTTCTCGGCGTCAGCGAGCGGGAACCCGGTGTCAGTGAGCATCTCGGCGCCCCGGCAGGATTCCGTCGAGCACGGTGTCGACGACGTCGCGGACGAACCGGTCGTTGAGCGGCGCGTGGCCGTGCAGCAGCCGGTGGTACACGGGCCCGTAGAGCAGGTCCAGGGCGACCTCGACCTTCGTCCCCGCGGGAACCTCGCCGCGCTCGATGGCGCGGCGGAAGATCTCCCGGCCCTGCTCCCGCCGCGGCTCCACGAACCGCTGCCGGTACTCGACCGCGAAGACCGGGTCGGTCTGCGACTCGGTGAGCAGCGCCGCGACCACCCGGCCGTAAGGGCGGCTGCCCGCCAGCCGGACCCAGGGCCGCAGCAGCGAGAGCAGGTCACCGCGCAGCGAGCCGGTGTCCCGCGGGTGCGGGACGGCCGCGGCCCACTCGGTGTAGAGCGCGTCCAGGGCCAGCGTTTCCTTGGTCGGCCACCAGCGGTAGATGGTGGCCTTGCTGACCCCGGCCCGCTCGGCGACGGCGTCCATGCTGACCGCCGACAGGCCGCGGGCCAGCAGGAGCTCCGCGGCGGCTTCGAGGATGGCCTTGCGGGCCCGCTCACTGCGTGGCCGGCCGCGTTGCGGGGCCTCGGCGGTGGCGTCCCTGCTCATGCGGCGTCCTTGATGGCGCGCTGCCCCGTCCCGGCCGTCTGCCCCGTCCCGGCCGTCTGGGCCGGCGCCATCTGCCCGAGGACCTGGAAGAACGCGGCGATGTCCCGGTGCCCGTAGCCCAGCCCCGTCGCGGTGCTCAGCATGCTGTCGGCGGCCGAGGCGGACGGGAGCGGGACCCCGGACTCACGGGCGGCCCCGAGCGCGAGGCGGATGTCCTTGTGCATGAGCTCCACATCGAACCACGCCTGCTCGGGCAGGTCGAGAACGAGCGGGGCGCGGGTCTTCAGCATCGGCGACCCGATCGCGCTGTCCGCCATCGCCTGCACGGCCAGCCGGGGGTCGATGCCGCCGCGCTGGGCCAGCAGGACCCCTTCGCTGAACGCGAGTATCTGCGCAGCCAGGCTGATGTTGATCGCCAGCTTGAGCAGCAGGCCCTGCCCGTTCCCGCCGACGTGCGTGACGCTCCGGCCCAGCTGGCGCAGCAGCGGCTCGACCGCCAGGAACGCGGCTTCCGGGCCCCCGGCCATGATCGCCAGCGTGCCGTCCTCGGCGGAGGGAACGCTGCCGGACACCGGGGCGTCGATCATGCTCGCGCCGAGCGACCGCACCCGCCCGGCGAGCTCGCGGCTGGCCTGCGGGCTGACCGTGCTCATGTCCACGTAGACCGCCCCGGGACAGAGGCCGGCCAGGAGCCCGTCCGGGCCGGACGTGATGGCCGCCAGGGCCGCGTCGTCGGTGACCATGCTGAACACCACCGGTGCGGCGGCAGCCACTTCCCGCGGGGTGTCGTGCCAGATCAGCCCGCGCTCGATCAGCCCGGCCGCCTTGCCCTTGGTCCGGTTCGTCCCGGCTACCTGGTGGCCCTGGAGCAGCCGGCCCGCAATCGGGGCGCCCATGGACCCCAGCCCCACGAATCCGATGGTGCTCATCGTCGTCTCTCCTCATGTCGTCGGTCCGATGTCATCGGCCCGGTCAGCCAGGCCAGTCAGCCAGGCCGGTCCCGGCCAGGCCCTCGCTGGCGGGCGGGGGCAGTAGCGGGACGCTCACATCAAAACTATACTATCAGTTTCGATAGCGCTGAACGCCGGAGGGCTATTCCCGGGAATAGCCCGCGCTCCCGGCCCGTTCAGCTAGATACGAAACGATAAGTTTCGTTTTGATAATGAAGGAGATCGTGCCGTGAGCATCCTGACGCTGACCCGCCCGCACCGGCCGAACCCGCCCCGGCCGCACACCTCGGGGCCGGATCCATCTGGGCCGCGCCTGTCCGCGCCCCGTGACGAGCGGTCGTTCCTGCTCCAGCGAGCGCAGCCCGCGATGACGGGCCTGATCGACGGCTCGCTGTCCACGCTGGCCCCGGTCTTCGCCGTCGCGTTCGCCACCCACCAGCCGATCTACGCCTTCTTCGCCGGGCTGGCCACCGCCATCGGCGCGGGCGTGAGCATGGCCTTCTCCGAGGGGCTGTCCGACACCGGCGACCTGACCGGGCGCGGCAATCCCTACCAGCGCGGCGCCATCACCGGCGCGGGCACCTTCCTCGGCGGTGTCCTGCACACGCTGCCGTTCCTCATCCCCCAGTACCGGGCCGCGCTGATCGTGGCCCTCGCGATGATCGCCTTCGAGCTGGTCACCCTGGCCTGGATCCGCTGGCGCTTCTTCAGCACCGGCTTCCTGCGCTCGTTCGTCTCGATCGCGCTCGGCGGCGTGATCATCGCCAGCGTCAGCGCCGCCCTCGGGGCCATCAGTTGACCCGCTCACGTCCGCCTCTCATCCCGGAACGACCAGTCATCCCGGAAGGACCAGGACCATGGCCATCTCCTCCCCGATCGGCCGCCGCCAGACCGTGGCCGCGCTGCTGACCCTGACCTTCGTCACCGGCCTCGTCGACGCCGTCAGCTACCTGCGGCTGGGCCGGGTGTTCGTGGCCAACATGACCGGCAACGTCGTGTTCCTCGGTTTCTCCGCCGACCCGCGCTCGGGCCTGTCCGCCGCCGCCTCCGTCATCGCCATCGCCGGGTTCGCGGCCGGCGCGTTCGCCGGCGGCCGGGCTGCCCACCGGCTGGCTGCCCAGCACCCGGGCCGGTGGCTGGCCACCGCGTTCGGTGCGGAGGCGCTGATCATCGGCGTCGTCGCGGTGCTCGCCGGGGCCGGCGTGCTCCCGTACGCCGGGAACGGCCGGTTCGCCACCATCGCCATCCTCGCCGCAGCCCTCGGCATCCAGAACAGCACCGTCCGCCACCTCGGCGCACCCGACCTGACCACCACCGTGCTCACCCTGACCCTCACCGGGCTCGCCGCGGACAGCACCCTGGCCGGCGGCCCGGGATCGAAACCGCCCCGGCGGCTCGGCTCGGTGGCGGCCATGCTGGCCGGCGCCGCAGCGGGCGCGGGCCTGCTCCAGCTGTCCCCCACCGCCGTCATCGCCATCGCGGCCATCCTGGTCGGCGCCGTCTCGGTGGCCTTCCTGACCGCCATCCGGGTCCCGGCGCACCCCGTACCCAGCCCGGCGCTGGCCCCGTCGCCGTCTCACGCCCGGGCCCGGGTCCCGGCCCCCGCCGGCCGCAGCTGACCCCCGAGACTCGATCAGCAGTTCGGTTTATCCCCAGACAATGGGGCAACACCAAACTCTTCAATGACCGACGGCCAAAATGCGGCTGCCTCTGGTGCGAGACGCACCGCGGGGGCAGAATCAGGCCCATGTCTCACCGGTGGCTTCGCGCACGCTCGATCCTGGCCCTCACCCTGGGCCTCCCGCTGACCCTGGCCATGACCGCGGCCGCCGCCAGCCCGGCCGGTGCCGCCGCCTCCCGGGGACACGGCGAGGGTCCCCGGCCCGTCTACGCCCCGTACTTCGAGACCTGGACCAAGGACACGCTCCCCGCCGTGGCCCAGGCCTCCGGGGCGCGCACCCTGACCCTGGCCTTCCTCCAGACGCCCCAACGGGGCTCGTGCTCACTCACCTGGAACGGCACCAGGAAGCAGCCGGTCAAGCCCGGCGGCCGGTACACGGCCCAGATCAGGACCCTGCGCGCGATGGGCGGCTCGGCAATCCCGTCCTTCGGCGGCTACAGCGCCGACCAGGGCGGCACGGAGATCGCCGACTCGTGCCGGAGCGTGCCCAAGATCGCCCGCGCCTACGAGTCCGTGGTCACCACCTACGGCGTGACCCACCTGGACATGGACGTCGAGGCCAACTCGCTGGGCAACACGGGCGGGATCGCGCGCCGCAGTGCCGCGCTCCGGCTGCTCCAGGACTGGGCCGCCCGGACCCACCGCCACGTTCACATCACGTTCACCCTGGGCGTCGAGCCCTGGGGCCTGCCCGCCAACTGCCTCGCGATCCTGAAGAGCGCGGTCGCGCAGGGCGTCCGGTTCTCGGTCAACATCATGGCCTTCGACTACTACATCAAGGCCAGCAAGACCGGCATACACATGGGCCCGGCCGCGATCCGGGCCCTGTACGGGGCGCACCGCCAGCTCGGCCGGCTGTACCCGGGCCTCAGCCGGTCACGGCTGTGGGCCCTGGAGGGCATCACGCTGCTGCCGGGCATCGATGATTACCCGAAGAAGACCGAGGTGACCTACCTGAGCGACACCCGGGAGGTCGCCGGGTTCGCCCGCGCCCACCGGCTGCCGCTGCTCTCCATCTGGGCCATCCAGCGCGACAACGGCGGCTGCCCGGGCACCATCGACAGCAACTCCTGCTCCGGCATCCACCAGCCCCGGTGGGCGTTCAGCCGCCTCCTGGAGAGATACGCCGGCTGGTAAGGTGCCGCGCCGCGCGCGCCGGGCTTTGAATCTCCGCAACGAAGACCGTCACCCGCCCGCCGGGATCAGGTAGGAATCCAGATGCGCGTCCAGGGCATGGAGCCCGGCGCGGTCGGCCGGGACCGCGCGGAAGCCGATGTAGCCGTCCGGCCGGACCAGGACGGCCCGGGGTGCCAGCCGGTCCTCGCCGCCCGGCTGGCCCAGCCCGGCCCGCGCGGGATCGCCCGGGCCCGGGACCACGTCCACCACGTCCCGCCAGCGGTGGCGCAGCGGCGCGACGTGACTCTCCGGCACAGCCCCGAACAGCAGCACGGTGTGCCGGGTCCCGGCCAGGGAGGCCCGGTCCGGGTAGCGCTCGCCGGGGCCGGCCCAACCAGCACCGGCCCGCCCGGCAGCACGTGCTCGCCGGCCAGCGGACTGCCCGCGTAGCTGACGTCCAGCATCGAGCGGGCCCGGACCAGGGCGGCGACGGCCTCCGGGGCGGGCGGTGCGGGGAAGGAGCCGGTCCGGGCGGACTCGACCGCCGCGCGGGCCAGCGCATGTACCTGGTCGGAGACCTCCAGAACGCGGCGGTCAGCCGACAGCCGTTCCACCGCGAAGGTGCCGAGCAGCCCAGGCCGGGCCCGGCCACGCGCCTCCAGGGCGAGTTTCCAGGCCAGGTTGGCGCCGTCGTGCAGCCCGGAGTTCAGGCCCTCGCCGCCGAACGGGCTGGACAGGTGACCGGCGTCACCCAGCAGGAAGCGCCGTGAGTCGGCCAGGCGGGGGGCGAGGCGGCGCTGCATCCGGAACGTGGACGCCCAGGCGACGTCGTCCACCCGGACCAGGCGATCCGGGATCCGGCGGCCGATCGCCGCGGCAACCCGGCCCGGGGCGGGATCCCGGCCCAGATCCTCGGCTTCCTGGCGGTCGAGGTCACCGACGAACGTGAGCCAGCGGCCGCCGGGCAGGGGCGCGAGGAACACGTACCCCGCCGCGCAGCCGACCAGCGCGGATCCGTCCCGGGGCAGACCGCAGGTGACCCGCACATCGGCGACCAGGGCCGTCCCCGGGTAGGTCGAGCCCGCCAGGTGCTCGTCCAGCGAGGCCCGGGTCGTGCTGTGCGCGCCGCCGGCGCCGATCACCCAGGCGGCTTCCGCCTGGCTCCGCGTGCCGTCCGCGTCCTCCAGCCCGGCCAGGACGCCGTCCTCGCGCTCGGTGACCGACACCACGGAGATCCCGCGGTCCACCACCCCGCCCAGGGCGGTGAGCCGCTCGGTGAGGATCTGCTCGGTCCGGTACTGCGGCAGGCTGCACTGGAACTCCCACGGGCAGCCGGCGCCCGCGAAAGCCAGTTCGGACACGCAGCTGAGACCGGCGTCGAAGACCCGCGCGTACCGGACGTGCACCGATGCGCCGAGCACCTGGTCCAGGCATCCTGCCCGGTGCAGGATTTCCAGCGTCGCGGGCTGCAGCGCGGTGGCCCGGGCCTGCCGGTGCGGCCGCGGCGTCCGTTCGACGACCCGGGCGCGGACCCCGCACCGGGCCAGTTCCACGGCCGCGAACAGCCCCGCCGGCCCGGCCCCGATCACCAGGACGTCTGCCTCGCCTGATCCCCCCATACGGTCCCATTAGACGCTACGGTCACACCGAGCACCAGGGGGCGTACCCGTTGGCGCCGGCGCAGCGACGGTGAGGTCAGGCCAGGTCAGGTCAGCGGTCCAGGATGCGCCGCCGTTGCGGGTCGTACAGCGGCCCGGTCTGCAGCCGGACCGGGACGTCGCCGGCCGGGGTGCGGGCCCGGAAGTCCCCGTTCTTGAGCCAGTCGCTGGTTACCCCGTCGGCGCACTCCACCTGGGCCAGCCCGACGGCCCCGCCCACGGTGTAGCCGTAGGCGGCGGCCCGGATGTAGCCCACCCACTCATCCCCGAGGAACACCGGCTCGTTGCCGAACAGGTCGGCGGCGGGGTCCTCGGCGAGCAGGCTGACCACACGATGGCGGGGCGGCCCCTGCTCCCGCGCCAGCAGCAGGGAGTCGCGGCCGATGAACCCGCCCGGCTTGTCCCAGGCCACCGCGAACCCGAGGCCGGCCTCCAGCGGATTGTCGGTGTTGTCGATGTCCACGCCCATGTCGCGGTAGCCCTTTTCCAGCCGCAGGCTGGACATGGCGGACAGGCCGGCCAGCCGGAAGCCGAGGTCACGGCCCGCGGCCTCCAGGTCGTCGTAGACGCCGGCCGCGTACTCGGCGGGCACGTGCAGTTCCCAGCCGAGCTCGCCCACGTAGGTGACCCGGAGGGCGAGGACCGGGGCGTACCCCACGTGGATCTGCCGCGCGCTCAGGTACGGGAACGCCTCGTTGGACAGGTCCGCGTCGGTGAGCCGCCCGATCAGCGTCCGGGACGCCGGCCCCTGCACCGACAGCAGCGTGGTTCCCGAGGTCACGTCGGTGACGGTGAGGAACTCCCCGGGCCGGGTGGCCCGCCTGATCAGCGGCTCGATCCGGCGGTGGATGAGGTCGCTGGCGATGACCAGGAACCTCTCCGGCTCCAGCCAGGTCACAGTGACGTCGGCGACGATGCCGCCCGCCTCGTTCAGCCACTGGGTGTAGACCAGCCGCCCCGGGGCGGCGGTCACGTCGTTGGCCGAGAGCCGGCTGAGCACGGCGGCCGCGTCCGGTCCCTGGACCATAAGCTTGGCCATCAGGCTCATGTCCAGCATCCCCACCGCCTCGCGCACCGCGGCGTGCTCACGCCCGACGACCGCGTGCGACGCGGGGCGGCGCCAATCCAGCCGGGGCGGCGGCGACTCGTCCCCGGACGCGTACCACTCGGCGAACTCCCAGCCTGCCGAGGCCGCGAAGTGGCCGCCCGCCGCGGCCAGCCGGTCGTGCAGTACGGACCGGCGCACATCCCGCCCGGTGGACGGCTTCCAGGCCGGCCAGACCGCGTCCCCGAACAGCACGCCCAGCTGCTCCACGGTCCGCTCGGCCCGGAACCGGCGGGACGTCTCGTAGGCGTGCGTCCGGTCGATGGCGACGCTCGTCGCGTCCACCGGCGGCACGCCGTCCACGATCCAGTGCGCGAGCATGCTGCCGACCCCGCCGCCCGACAGGATGCCCAGCGAGTTCAGGCCCGCGGCGACGAAGTAGCCATCCAGCTCGGGGGCGGGCCCGAGCAGCGGCCGCACGTCGGCGGTGAATGACTCCGGCCCGCAGAAGAACGTCCGCACGCCGGTTTCCGACAGCACCGGGATCCGGTCCAGCGCCGGCCCGAGGAAGGGCTCCATCCGTTCCCAGTCAGGACTTATTTTCCCGAATGAGAACCCGCGGGGCACCCCGTCCAGCGACCAGGGCGCGGCGACCGGCTCGAAGAGACCCACCAGCATGCCGTCGCCCTCGGGCCGGTAGTAGCCGTAGTTGTCCGGGTCCTCGATGACCGGCAGGTCGGGGTCCATCCCCGGCACGGTGTCGGTGAGCAGGTAGTAATGCTCGGCGGCCTGGAGGGGAACGCCGACCCCGGCCAGGGCACCGAACTGCCGGGCCCACATGCCGGCCGCGTTGACCACCGCCTCGGTCTCGATCCGGCCCGCGTCGGTGAGCACGGCGCGCACCCGCCGGCCGCGGGTCTCCACCCCGGTCGCGGCCACCCCTTCGACGACCCGGACACCCAGCTGCCGGGCACCCTTGGCCAGCGAGGTGGCCACGCCCACCGGATCGGCCCGGCCCTCGTCGGCCACGTAGAAGGCGGAGAGCACGTCGTCGGTACGGGCCAGCGGCCACATCTCCGCGAGCTCACGCGGCGAGATCTCCACATCCTCGACCCCGAAGCCGTGCATCCAGGCGGCCTCCCGGCGCAGCGCCTCCTGCCGCCGGGGGCTGGTGGCCAGGGAGATGTGCCCGACCGGCCGGAACCCCGTGGAGTGCCCCGTCTCCTGTTCCAGCCGTGAGTACAGGTCACGCGAGTAGCGGCTGAAGAACAGCGCGGTCTCGTCCGTCATCCCGGCCGAGGTGATCAGCCCGGCTGCGTGCCACGTGGTCCCGGCGGTCAGCTGGTGCTGCTCGAGCAGGACCACATCGGTCCAGCCCAGGTGGGCCAGGTGGTAGGCGATGCTGCAGCCGGTCACCCCGCCGCCGACGATCACCACCCGGGCGCGGCTGGGCAGGGCCCCGCCCGTGGTACCCGGATCGCCCGGGCCAGGATCGATCGTCACATCTGCCTCCAAGTCGGCGCTCACCTGGCGTTATGCCTAGCATGGCCCACCACGCCGGGTCCAGGCTGTCCGGAGGGCGGGGGCCGCGGGGAAACTGCTGGGCCACCGGGGGCGGCAGAACGGGCGGTCGCGCGCCCTGTGAGGGTGAAGCCTGAGAATCCTGGCCCGGCCGCCGGGGTCGAGCCTGGCCGGGCGGCGAGATGCCGGGCCGGACGGCGCGGCGGCGGACCGCGCGGCCGCCGCGGCCGGCGCGCTGTACGAGGCCAGGGCCCTGCGACTGATCCGGATGGCCTGCGTCATGCGTTCGCGCACGCCGATGCCGGGATGCTCGCGGACGGCCGGTGCACGCCGCTCCCCGGGTCCGGGAACGCTTTCGCCGCCGGTGAGAAACGGGCCGGATGGCCGCTCACGGGAGCACTAGGAGAGGTGGCCTGCTCAGTCCGGTTCCCCGCTCGGGAGAGAACCGTGATTCCTCCGCGAACGCCCGAAATAGCGGAAATCGTCAGCTAAAACAGAATGGTCCTTACGGAATGCCGGCCTGCCATGCGCGCCCATGCACCGGGTCGCCGCGACAACTGGCGGCCGGGCCGAAACCTCCCCGGGCCGGGGAAAGAGATTTGCGGCATGTGAGCGGATATCTCTGTTACAGAAAGTTTTATCAGTATTACTCAGCGTTAAAGTTATCACGGGTGGGTTGCGGACCGTGCGGTGATAGGTGCGTAATTGTTAACCTGACAGTCATGCGTTGGTGGGGACCTGGCCTGGGGGGATTCAATGTGGCGTAGTAAGCAGCGCGCTGGAGCCGTCGTGGGAGCCGCCGCACTGGCGGCCAGCATGATCTGGACGGCGGTACCGGCCGGGGCGGCAACCGGGCCGGTGTCGGCCACGCCGGCCTCGGGCACGCCCCAGCTGGCGAGGACCGGGACAACCGAGCAGGTCCGGAAGCTCGCGCAGTGCGGGAACACCATGTACGCCGTCGGCACGTTCACCGCGATCAGCTGGAACGGGACGACGTACACCCGGAACAACGTGTTCAGCTTCAGCGCCTCTAAGCCGTACACGATGACCTCCTGGAACCCCAACGCGAACGGGATCGTCAACGGCATCGCGTTCAGCCCCGACTGCTCCACCGCCTACCTGGGCGGCAAGTTCACCTCGGTCGGCGGGGGCAGCGCGACCAATATCGCCGCGGTCAGCACGTCGAACGGCCTTCTCATCCCCGGTTTCGGGCACAACGCCAACGGGCAGGTCGAGACGCTGCAGTACTACAACGGCCACGTCCTGACCGGGGGCTACTACAAGTCGATCAACAACAGCTCCGCGAACCCGTACATGACCAGCCTCAACGCGACCACGGGCAAGGACGACGGGTTCATCCACCTGAGCATCTCCGGGAACTACCAGTTCCCCGGCGTGGGATCTAACCCGACCCGGGTCTACAACCAGCAGCTCAGCCACGGCGGCACGCTGGACCTGGTGGAAGGCGACTTCACCTCGGTCGGCGGGCAGCCCCGGCAGCAGATCTTCATGCTCAACCTGAGCGGATCGACCGCGACGGTCACCGGCTGGACCTCGACGGAGTTCAACACGAACTGCAACTTCAACGAGGCGTTCTACCTGCAGGCGGCCTCCTGGTCGCCGGACGACTCGACCGTCTACGTCGCGACGACTGGTTACAAGCCGAACGGCACCCCAGCCGGAAGCTTCCCGCGGGCGGGGCTGTGCGACGCGGCCGCCGCCTTCCCCTCGGCGCAGACCAGCGTCACCCACAAGTGGATCAACTATCCGGGCTGTGACTCGCTCTACTCGACCGCCGCCGACGCGAGCACCGCGTACTTCGGGGGGCACGAGCGGTGGGCGTCCAACCCGAACGGCTGCGACTTCAAGGGTCCCGGCGCCATCGACGCGCCGGGCATGGAGGGGCTGTCCGCGACCACCGGGGCGCTGACCTTCAACCCCACCCGGGGTCGCGGGGAAGGTGCCGACGATATGATGATCACCAGCGCGGGGTTGTGGATAGCCAGCGACAACGCGCAAAACACGGACATGTGTGGCGGGAAGTTCAACCACGCGGGCATCTGCCTCCTCCCCTACGCCTAGGACGTGAGCGAGGTGATGACCTGAGCGCGGATGCAGATGCCAGCAGGACAGGCCCGGGCATCGCGACCGGCCGTCCGCGGGTGGTGTACCTGGCCGGCCTGGGCCGCAGTGGAAGCACTCTGCTCGAACGGCTACTCGGGGAGATGCCGGGCGCCTGTCCTGCTGGCGAGGTCGTGCACCTCTGGCAGCGCGGCATCCGGGACGGCGAGCGCTGCGGATGTGGCCAGCCGTTCCCGGCCTGCTCCTTCTGGCAGGCGGTGGGCGACGAGGCGTTCGGCGGCTGGGACCAGGTGGACGTGGCCCGGATCGCCCGGCTGCGGGCCCAGGTGGACCGGGCCCGGTTCCTGCCGCAGCTCGCCTCCCCCGCCCTACGCCGCCGGCTCCAGCCGGCGCTGGGGGAGTACGTGGGGTACTACCAGCGCATTTACGCCGCAATCGGGCAGGTGAGCGGCAGCCCGGTCGTGATCGACTCCAGCAAGCACGCGTCGCTGGCGTTCTGCCTGCGCAGCTCGCCCGGCATCGACCTGCGGGTCATCCACATGGTCCGGGACAGCCGCGCGGTCGCCTATTCGTGGGGCAAGGTCGTGGACCGGCCGGAGGCGGACGCCGGCAGCCAGATGTCCACCTACCCGCCGGCCAGCGCCGCGATGCGATGGAACCTGCAAAACAGCGCCCTGCAGCTGCTGGCCCAGCTCGGGACGCCCACGCTGCGGGTGAAGTACGAGGACTTCACCGCGGACCCCGCGGGCACGCTCGGCCGGATCGCCGGGTTCGCCGGGCTGCCCGGCCTGCCGCCGGACGGCTCAGCCCTGACGGCCGGGGTCCTGGACACTGACGGGGCCGGGCAGTGGTGGGCCGAGCTGCGGGCCACGCATACCGCGTCCGGGAACCCCATGCGGTTCACGACGGGCCGGGTCCCGGTCCGCCGGGACGACACGTGGCAGGCGGCCATGCTGGCCAGCAAGCGGCGTACCGTCACCACCCTGACGCTTCCGCTGCTGATGCGCTACGGCTACCTGGGTGGTGCGGCATGAGCGGGGTCCTGTGAGCCGGGGGCGCCGCGTGACGGGCCTGGCCGCGATCGCCGCCGTGGTGATCGCGGCCGTGGTGGTGGTGATCACTATCGGCCTGGGTGGGTCGGGCGGATCCCCGAAGAGCCAGTCCACGCCCCTGTCATCGCTGCGTCCCGGCCCGGCGGCCATCCCGGCCCCGGCCCGGGGCGCGTATTTCGGGGCCTGGGTCAAGCCCGTCCTGTACAACCAGGCGGCCTATGTCGGCGCGGTGAACACGCTGCAGCAGCAGATCGGGCGACGGCTGGACATCGTGCACGTCTACCTGCAGCAGCCCGCGACCTTCCCGACCAGCAGTGAGCGAGCCTATGTGCGCCAGGGCAGCATGCTCCTGGTCTCGTGGGCGCTCAACGACAGCCGGGGCATCGCGGCGGGCCAGTACGACTCCTGGATCCGGCAGCGGGCGCAAGAACTCAAGGCCCTGGGCAAGCCGGTTTTCCTGGAGTGGCGCTGGGAGATGGACCGCCCGAACATGCGCTCTGAGGTCGGCTCGCCCGCGGACTACATCGCGGCGTGGAAACACATCCGGCAGGTGTTCGCCCAGCAGCAGGTCACCAACGTGGCCTGGGTGTGGTGCCCGACGGCCCGGGGGTTCACGACCAACAACGCGGCCGCCTATTACCCGGGCAATGACGAAGTGGACTGGGTCTGCGCGGACGCCTATCCCGGGCCCGGGCCACAGCGTTCATTCGCCAATGTTATCCAGCCCTTCCTGAACTGGGCCGCACAGCATCCCAAGCCAATCATGATCGGCGAGTTCGGCGTGCCGGAAAGCTACGGAGAGCAGGCCCGCGCCCAATGGCTGCGCGCCGCCGAGCAGACCGTGCGCAGCCACCGGCAGATCAAGGCGCTCGTGTACTTCGATTCGAACACCACCGGGTCCTCGCCGCAGACGAGCTTCGCGCTGGACGCGGGACCGCTGGCGGTATTCCGCGGGATTGCGGACAATCAGTACTTCAACCCGCGGGGCGTGCCAATCACCCAGCATTGAGAGCCGACCCGCCCGGGCTGCCAGTAAGGACGTGATGATGCTGTGAATTTACCGCCGCTTTCCGGGAAAGGTGCGCCGGCTCGCGGCCGGCACGCTCCCTTACCACGTAATCGTTAACTAAGCCATGTGAAGGTGGGGACCAGGCATGGGCCACGCGATGAGGTATGCCAGCTGGCGGGCAACGACAATCCTGAGCGTGGGCGCGCTGGCGCTCGGCACGCTCTGGCTGGCTGGGCCGGCCTCGGCGCAGACCGGCCCGGTGTCCCGGACCCCGGCGGCGGGGACTCCCCAGCTGGCCAGCACCGGGAGGACGGAGCAGGTCCGGCAGCTGGTGAAGTGCGGCGGCACCATGTTCGCGGTGGGCAGCTTCACCTCGGTCAGCTGGCACGGGAAGACCTACAGCCGGCACAACGCGTTCAGCTTTTCCGCGACCGCGCCGTACGCGGTGACACCGTGGGGTCCGAACGTCAACGGCAAGGTCAACTCCATCGCCCTGAGCCGGCGCTGCACCACCGCCTGGCTGGGCGGCGCGTTCACCTCGGTCAACGGGCGGTCAGCGCAGAACATCGCCGCGGTCAGCGCCACGACCGGCGCGTTCTCCACCAGCTTCGCCCACAGCGCCAACGGCCAGGTTGAGACGCTGCTGAAGGCCAACGGGCACCTGCTCGCGGGCGGCTACTACACCAGGATCAACGGGAGCGGCCGCCGGTACATGACGAGCCTGAACACATCCACCGGGAAGGACGACGGGTTCGTCCGCCTGGGCATCTCCGGCAACTACCAGTACCCCGGCGTGAGCAGCAACCCGACCCGGGTCTACAACCAGCAGCTCAGCCACAGCGGGAACCTGGACCTGGTGGAGGGTGACTTCACCTCGGTCGGCGGGCAGTCCCGGCGGCAGATCTTCATGCTCAGCGTGGGCGGGTCCCGGGCCAGCGTCACCGGGTGGACGTCGGCCGAGTTCAGCCGCAACTGCGCGACTGTCGAGCCGTTCTATGTCCGGGCGGCGTCGTGGTCTCCTACCGACTCGACCGTGTACATCGCGACCACCGGTTTCCACCCGGCTGACCAGTTCCCCGGGAACTACCCCTGGACCGGGCTCTGCGACGCGGCCGCTGCCTTCCCGGCCACCCAGGCCAGCGTCAGCCATAAGTGGATCAACTACACAGGCTGCGACTCGCTGTATTCCACCGCGGCCGACACGAGCACCGCCTACTTCGGCGGGCACGAGAGATGGTCGCAGAACCCGCGCGGGTGCAACTCCGCGGGCCCGGGAGCTATCTCGGCGCCGGGCATGGAAGGCCTGTCCCCCGCGACCGGGGCACTGACCTTCAACCCGACGCGCGGGCGCGGGCTCGGCGCGGACGACATGCTGATCACCAGCGCCGGCCTGTGGATCGCCAGTGACAACCAGAACGGCACGACCCAGTGCGGCGGCGTGCACCAGCACGCCGGCATCTGCCTGCTCCCCTATGCATGAGGCCCGGTGAGCCGGGGACTGGCCGGCGGCGCGGCAGGCGGGCTGGGGGCCCGGCGCCGCTCCGCCGCGCTGGACGGCGTGCGGGTCAGGCGTAGCCGAGCCGGGTGAGCAACGGTCCGATCTCCGTCTGCACGTCCCTGAGGTCGCTGTCGCTCAGCCCCGCGCGCCAGCGCCCCACCGAATCAGGCCGGGCCCGCCCCATTCCGGTCCGCAATTCATCCCGGCCCGCGGCCGAGGCGCCGAGGAAACCGGCCAGCATGTCGGCCGTGCCTGCCGGGTCGCTGACCATGGCCTCGTACCTGACCTCCGCAGCCCGGCCCGGAGGCAGCCGGGCCACCCCGTCCAGCGCCGCCTCGGTGAACCGCCGCCAGCACCACGCCGCCCGGACGATGTCCGGGACCTTCGCGAATTCGTCACGCCGGGGCGATTCCACCCACCACCGGGCCTGCGGGCCGTGCAGTTGCCCGGCCATGCCCCGCTGGCCGGACGCGGCGGAGGCCGCGGCCAGCCACGGCTTCTCGGCGTGCGACACCGCGGCGTCCCGGCCGTCCCGGACGATGTGGATGAACTGCGCACCCGGGAACTCCGCGGCCAGGAACGGCACGAGGAAGCTGTTCTCGGGGTTCTTTTCCGCGAACCGGCGGCCGCCGTCGAGCGCCGCCAGCAGCAGGGTGCTGTAGGACAGCCGGAACACGGCTGCGCCCCGCCGCCGGCTCCACGAACCGTCGTACATGCACCGCGCCGCGGCCTTGGTCAGGCGCGGCTCGAAGTGGTAGGAGATCTCCGGAAGCCGCCCCAGGCAGCTGCCGAGGAACGTGGTGCCCGAGCGGGGCGCCCCGATGACGAACACGGGCCGGTGCAGCCGCGGGTCGAGGGCATGTGCGGACACCGGGTGCCGCAGCGCCGGGTCGCGCCGCCGGTCACGAATGTCCGAGGCCAGGCCAAGCACGCCCAGCCGCATGGCCCGACGCCAGGTCAGGTCCGGGGTCTGGGGCGCCCCGACCGCCTGCGCGGTCATGACTGGGCTCCTGCGCGTCGCTGTGGCGGGGGGAGGCGCCCGGCGAAACGGGAGAGCGCGGGCAGCAGCCAGTTGCCGACGTCGCCCAGCCTGGCTCCGGCCTCGGCCGCACCGTCCTGCAGGTACCGGGTGGCGATCTCGAGCAGGTACAGGGCCGCCACGAAGACCGCCGACCCGGGCCTGACCCCCAGCGGCCCCAGCGTCATGGGGGCGGTGAACAGCGCCGCCTCGGCGGCGGACCGGGCCGCGGCCGCGTTCCGCTCCACGGCTGTCTGCAGCCGGTAGTGCAGGACGTCGTAGCCGATGGGCACGCCGGCCTGGAACCGCTCCCAGTCCCAGACCAGGACCTGCCCGCCGGAAACCGCCATGTTCCACGGGGTCCAGTCGCCGTGCCAGGAGCCGAAGGCCAGGCTCGTGGCCTCCGCGGTGCCCTGCAAGTCGGCCATGATCTGCAGCAGGGCCGCGGCTGGCTCACGATCGCCGCACGACTCCAGCCGCGACCGGAGCCCGCGCCAGTAGGCGCTCTGGCCGACGGTCTGGATGGTCACTCCCTGGACCGTGGCCAGCTCCGCCATGGCCGAGGTCAGCATGGCCGGCTGCACCGTCCGCCCGGAACCCTGCAGCGGCGCCTGGACCAGGACCTCGTGCTCCCGCCACTGGCCGTGGTGCAACAGGCGGGGCACCTCCAGGCGGGTCAGCCCGGCGCCTGCGAGCACGTCGAGCGCCGCCGCCTCGGCCCGGACCAGTTCCCGGGTCAGCCCGGTGATGCCCACCTTGGCGAACCCGAGCACCTCACCGCCCGGGCTCAGGAGCTCCAGCACTGGCTTGCGGTTCGCGCGGGGCGGGCCGATGCGCAGGCTGACGACCACATCCTGGTCCAGGACCTTGTGCAGGTAGGCCGCCACATTCGCGTCGGGCCCGTCCCCGGCCGGCTGGACCGTGATCCGGTCCGGCAGCAGGTCGGCCAGGCCCAGTTGCGCGCCCAGGGCCAGGCCGCGGAACGCCATCCGTCGGCGGCCGACCGCGGACGCCTTGTAGTGGCGCAGGGCGGCTGCCGCGGCCCGGCGCGGCCGGCGGGGTAGCAAGAGCACGGGCCGCTCTGCGTTAGGCAGCACGAGGAACTCCGTCTGCCCCGCGGCCCGTGCGGCCCGGCCGGGCCGCGAGCCGCCCCGGCCACGGCGCTCGATGCTGGCCGATTCGGGCCACAGGACGGCCAGGGTTTCCCGCAGGTAGCCGCCCCGGTCGGTGGCGGCCCCGGCCGACTCAGTCAGCGTGGCCATTGCGGTGCCCAGTCCAGGAGTGCGGCCAGCCGCTTGTTGTGCGGGGCGAAGTAGTCTTCCAGCATGCGCTGTGTGCCCGGGGCCATGGGATCGCCCGGACGCGCGTTGTGCTGCCCGAAGCTGGCCGGCTCGTAGGCCCGCAAGCCGAGGAAGTCGGTCAGCCCCCGGAACTCGTGTCCGGGGCGCGCGAAGAACGCCTCGCTGTCCATGACGTGAACCTGCTCACGCGGGAACAGCCCGGAGATCCGCTCTAGCTGGTCGGCGTAGTGGCCGCGGCGGGTGTAGGAGTGGTGCCGGTGCGTGAAGCTCTCGTAGGCCGGATCGGCGCGCATCCGGTCGATCTCCCCGACCAGCCGATCGTCCTCCAGCTCCAGCGCCTTCTCGAAGCTCTCCCACTCGTAGCCGCGCGCGTACTCGTGCTTGTAGGCGGAGAACGCCCGCTCCACAGGATCACGCAGCATCACCACGAGCTTCACCCCCGGCAGGGCATGGGCAATCCGCTCCATGGCGAACGGGTGGTACATGTAGTAGCCGCTGGCCTCGAAGGACACCGGGCCACCATGCCGGGCGGTGGCCGCCTGGGCGATCCGGGCCACCGGGAAATGCCCGCGGTACCAGGCCGTACCGCGGTAATAGTTCAGGTCGAAGAAGTTGATCCCCTTGTGGAAGGCCGGCCGCACGATCTGCGGATGCGCCATCAGGGCCCGGAACAGCGACGTGGTGCCACAGCGCTGGGCACCGATCATGATGAAACCAGGCTGCAGCCGCAGTGGCGCCGTCGCCGTGCCCACCTGCAGGTACGCACGTCGGCCGGCCCTGCGGACCGGCTCCGGTGCGGCCTTGCGCACGGACGTCATGAAAACCCCCACCTCATTTCCTTCTCTGTTGCCGTAGAGCTAGGCCAGCCCCCGGCCGACCAATCGCGCGGCCCGCAGCACGTGCTTGCGGTCCACGCCGGTCACGATGTGCGCCAGCGCCAGGTAGCCGTGCGGCGACGCGGGCCACCGGGCGATGGATGTGGCCGCGTAGCGCAGCGCCCGTCCCCGCTGGCCGAGCAACGACCGGGAGAAGGCGATCTGCCCGAGCAGGCGCGCATGCCCACGCGGTGATCCCGCGATCTCGGGATGCCGGGCCAGCAGGTACTCCAGGCCCTCGACCGTCACCGTGGCGTTGCCCGGCCACCATGAGCCGCTGTCCTTCCGGATGTCGGCGAGCGGGGTGAGCACGGCCCCGATCCGGCCGACCCGGGCCACCCGGAGGATCCAGTCGTAGTCCTCGGCGTAGCCGTGCGGGGTCTGCTCGTCGTACAGGCCCGCCTTGGCGAACACGTCCCGGCGCATGGCCAGCGTCGAGGAATGAAGTTCCTTGACCCGGTTGCGCAGCAGCAGCGACTGGCTGATCCGCTCGGCGCGGGCCGGCCAGGTGATGATCCGGCCATCGGGCAGCATGAGCCGGATGCCCGAGCCCACCACGAGCAGGTCCGGCTGGTCGAGCAGCCGCCCGATCTGGGCCTGGAGCTTGGCCGGGTGCCACACGTCGTCGTCGTCGCAGGTCGCGATGAAGCTCCCCTGCGCCTCGGCGAGGCCCGAGTTGCGCGCGCCGGCCAGGCCGGGCGTGCGGTGGTTGGCCATCACCCGGACCCGGTGCTCCGCGGTACCCAGGCTGGCCAGGGCCGGGTCGGGGGGCTCCTGGTCATGAACCACGAGACACTCGATGGAACCGGGGTAGGTCTGGCCGACGACCGCGGAGATCGCCGCCCGGACCAGCTCAGGCCGGCCTCGGGTGGGCAGTATCACCGACACCAGGGGCCAGGGCCCCGGCGGGCCCGTCACTGCGGGCCGTCCATGGCCGCCCCCCGGATGGGCGGCGATCCCGCGTTCCCCGCCGACTGCACCGCGGCCGTCCCCGCTGACTGCGGGGCAGCCGTCCCGGCTGACTGCGCGGCTGCTGCCTCAGTCCGCGACGCGGCGGGCGCTTCCGCCGTGAGCATGGCCGGAACGCGCGCCGGACCCATGACCAGCCGGGTGGCGAGGATGAACACCGCCAGCAGGAGGATCCCGTAGAGCCAGCCGCTCAGCACATCAGTCATCCAGTGCATGCCGAGGTAGAAACGGCTGTATCCCTCATTGAACCCCACTGCGGCCACGGCCGCCCCGGACCAGACCGCGGTCACGCGGCGGCCGCTGAACTCACGCCACAGGAAATAGGCGATCAGGCCGTAGAACACGACGCAGCGCTCGGTGCCGCCGGAGGGGAACGTGCCGTGCAGGAATCCCGGCGGCCCCACCCGGTGATCGACTATGTGCAGTCCGTGGGTGAGATAGCGCTGCAGCAACGAGAGGACCAGGAACGCGAAGGCTGGCAGCCACTTGTACCGCCGCCAGGTGACCGCCAGGCACACCGCGGCCGACACCACGGCCATCCGGGTCGACCAGGTGTTGCCGATCTTCGTCAGGCTGTTCATCAGCCCCTTCCACGCGTGAATGCGGTGCGTGACGGTCCAGTGGTAGAGGGGCTTGTCTATGCCCGGGCCCGCGTGCAGCACGAGCTTGCCGACCAGGGCCATCACCCCGAAGACCACCGCCGCTCCCACGGCGATGACGACGGTGAAGCGCACGGCCTGCCGCAGCGCCGTCCCGGCCCGGGAAGCTCCGGGCGCCTCATGCGCCGCATGGCGCCCCAGCCACGGCAGTCGCGAGCCAGGCCCGGCGGGCCAGGCCTGCACGCGGCTGGCCAGCAGCGCGGCCACCCCGAAGATCACCGCCATCCCGGCAGGCCAGATCAGAAACGCCAGTATCCTGGCCACGTCGGCACACCCCCTTTTCTTGACCTCTCATGGTTTTGGGCAGTACAGGTTCGAGTCACGCGTCAATCACCCCCGGATGGCCGGGGCGCGGACCCCCCGCCACGAGCTGAGAAGGCCCTCCCCAGCCGGGACATCCCCGGCAGTGCAGCCAGCCGCAAGCTGTCGCGGAACCACCACAGCCCCCCGGCCTGCACGGCGCAGCCGGCCAGCACCGCGCCCGCCGAGGCGGCGGCCCCCGCACCGAACGCGGCCCGCGCCGCGAGCGGGATGGCCGCGAAGCTCGCCGCGGCCAGGCCCGCGGCGATGAGGGAACCACGCCCGAACGGGTGCAGCCGTTTCGAGATGGCCAGCTGGACCAGCGGGGTCAGGTTCGTGACAATGATCGCCGCTGCCCACCCGATGGCCGCGCCGGTGATCCCGTAGCGGGGGATCAGGAGCAGGTCCAGGCCGACGTTCACCACCAGGGCGGTGAGCCCGTTGGCCAGGCTCCAGCTGCTCCGCCCGGTGGTGATGAGCACCATGTTGACCTGGCCGCACGCCGTGGCCACCAGCATGGTCACGCCTAGGATGATCATCACCATGTGCCCGGCCCGGTAGGACTGGCCGAAAATGCTGAGGATCTCGGGCCCGTAGATCACGGCCAGCAGGTACAGCGGCCAGGTCAGCACGATGAGCCAGGCCGTGGTGGCCCGGTAGATGACGTTGGCGCCCGGGCGGTCGTCCACCGCGAACAGTTCGGCGAACCGCGGCTGCGCCGACTGATTGAGGGCGGTGTTGGCGAACTGGCCAACGACGAGGAACCGGGTGGCCGCCGTGTAGACAGCCGCCTCAGCCGGGCCCAGGATGATGGCCACGAGCACGATGTCGATCCGCTGGATCGTGATCTGGGCCAGGTTGGCCACGGCCCGCGGGCCGGTGAATCGCCAGAACCCGCGGACGGTCGCGTCACCCACTCCGGCCCCGCCCGAGGCCGCGTTCGCCCGGTGGGCGCCGGCCCCGTTCACGCGGGCCCCGCTGATGCGGGCCCCGCTGATGCGGGCCCCGTTCACGCCGGCCCGGTGGGCGCCGGCCCCGTTCACGCGGGGCCCGTCCACGCGGCCCCCGTCCACGGCGGCCCTGGCCACGCGGACCCCGTTCACGGCAGTCCCGTTCACGGCAGTCCCGTTCACGGCAGTCCCGTTCACGCCGGCTGGCCGCGGCGCGCGCTGGCTGCGCCGGATACGGCGCAGCCAGTACCCTGCGACGGCGGCCGCAGCAAAGTAAGAGACCGCCCAGAGCGGCGCGAGCAGCGCGAAGCTCCCCACCGAAATGGCGATGAGCACCCCGATCAGCTGTCCGCCCGCGCGGCCGATCTTGTTGACGACGACGGTGGGCCGCATGACGCGGTAGCCGCGGCTGGCTCCCAGCAGGGTGTCGGACAGGGCCGCGAACGGGAGGGCGACCGCCAGCGCGCGCAGCGCGCCCGCAACCATCTCGGGACTGGCCCCGGCCTTGCCCAGGTGACCACTGAGCAGGAGGTGGGCGAGCGGCCTGGCCAGCAGGATGAGAATCAAGGCGACGCTCACCGACACCGCCACGACCGGGATTATGGCCGCCCGCAGGATCGCGGGAATCCGGGCCTCGTGGCCCAGGCGGCGCAAGCGCGCGATGAAGTTGACCAGGCCGACGTAGGCGCCCAGGCTCGCCGCGGACTCAGCGATCAGGAATAGCGAGATCGCGGTGAAGAAGGCGCCCGCGACCGGCTTGCTGAAGTGCCTGGTGATCACCACGGTTACGGCCAGAGTGGTCGCCGCGGCAATCACGGCCCCGGCCAGGTTCAGCGCGCCGCCCCGGGCCACGTCGTTCAGGCGCGGCGACCCACTGGCCCGAGCGGCAGCCCCGCCGGCCCCGGGATGAGTCCGGGCATCCGGCGGCGTAGCCGGCCTCATGAGCCCATTCCCCCGGTTAGCGTGGGGGCCGCAGCCGGGCTGCCCCGCGCCGACGTCGGCTCTCCCGCGGCCAGCGCCGCCTGCTGCCGCCGGGCCCGCGCGTTCCGCCAGAGGATGACGTAGGAGAACATGGCGATGCCGAGCGGCGCCCCGGTGGCCGTGTAGGAGAACATGAAGATGAACGTCAGGAGCAGCACCAGCACGCCCGCCAGCCCGAAGGGCGTCGTATCTCGCCGGTACCGCCAGACTCCGTAGGCGAAAAAGCCGATGTACAGCACAGCACCGGCGAAACCGTCGCAGATGAGCAGCAGCCACAGCTGCCCGTTCCCGCCAATGGTGCCGTTACCACAGGTCGGGCACTTGGCCGAGCGCCCCACCGTGAGGGACTGGATGCTGCCCTGCTGATGCCGGGTATCGCCGTAGCCCACCAGCGGCGAGGACACCGCATCCACGGTTGCGGCCACGGCCAGTGACCCGCGCCGCGCGTTGCTCGCACCGTTGGCCAGCCGCTGGCTGATCATCCCCTGCAAGGGGGTGGCCCCGATCAGGATGGCGGCCACGATGAGCGCGGCGACCAGCCCACCAAGCACCGCCAGGCGTCCCTGGGCCGCCAGGCGAAAGCCCATGTACCCGACGGCGAAGATCAGCCCGATCCACAGCCCGCGGTTGAGTGAGTAGATGATGGGAATGACGGCGATCACGACGGCGCTCACGGCGATCATCCGCTGCTTGCGGGTCCCCCCGAACCACCACCGCGCGATCAGCCAGGGCAGCAGGAGAGCCAGGCAGTTACCCCACTCGTTGGTGTAGGCGAAGGGGGCGTCCGGCCGGCCAGAGGTCCCCAGTACGCTTTGCAGCTGGGCGAGGGCAGGATGCAGTTGCTGTTGCAGGACCAGGTTATTGGCCTGCAGCCGGCCCGGGACGATCGCGGCCAGCGGCGTGGTGAAGTGGAAGTGCGCGAAGAAAACGCCGCCCAGGCCGCCGGCGATGGTATAGAGCGCTACCAGCCCGAGCAGCCAGGCCAGCCGCTGGCGGGGCAGCTCCCGCTCGGTCAGGTTGCCCGCGAACAGCAGGAGGGCCGTGTCGGCCAGGTAGCCCGCGGTGCGGACGCTGTAAGAGATGATCCGGTTCGTGACCGGGCTGGCCAGTGTCCCGGGTGCTGTCGCCGCGAGCGTGGCCACCCCAACCACCACGACGAGCAGGAAGAGCAGCCATAGGCCAAAGCCGGGAGGTACCCGGATCCTGCGGTTGCCCTGCGCGCTCCACGCGTATAGCCGGGCCGCCATCGGGATGGCCAGCAAGATGAACATGTAGTCGCCCAGGCCCAGTGCCCACCACAGCGGGATCCCGGCCAGCAGGAGGGTCACCGGCCAGGCCGGATGGCGAGCCAGCCAGCTCCCGCGGCGGCGGTGCGCTCCGGGGACGGGTTCCAGGAAGCCAACGGGTGCCTGGCGGGTGTCGAGCATCGTGGACAGGGTCATGGCCTGCCCCCGGTGGTGCTGATCTGCGTGCCCGGCGGGACCAGGACCACCCAGGTCGTCCCGCGCTGGAAGCCGATCGGGCGGCTGTTCGCGTCGAAATAGTTGGTCACATCGTGAAGGCCGGGCTTAGACCACGTGCCCTTGACCGCCGTGCCGGTGCTCACGCCGCCCGGGCCCGTCTTCGACAGCATGAGCGCGGAGCCTGAGCCGATGACCCGGGCGCTCGTCGTGGTGAGGCCGTACTTGCGGCTCAGGAAGACGGTCTTGTACGGGACTTTCTGGACCACGATGTTGTCCGCCTGCACGGACGGGCCGCCGGACACCAGCCGCCAGCGGTGGCTGCGCGCGCCGAATGTCCAGGTCTGAGCGCCCTGGCCGGGAGCGGTGATCTTCAGGCTGGACGTCTGCCACGCTCCGGTACTGGCGAAGCTCGGTTCCCCGCCCACCCCTGTGCCCAGGTACGTGAACATCTGCGGCGGCGCGACGCCCTGCGCCGACTGCCGGACCTGGCTCGTGGACACCGTCAGTCCCCCGGCCCCCGCGTGGTACAGCGCCGGGTGGCTGGAGTAGCCGAGATCCTGGACCTGGGTTTTGTCCAGCACCCGGATGAAGGATGGGGTGCCACCGTCGTATGCGTCGAGCGGATGCAGCACGGACAAGGCCTGTGCGTCGGTGGGCCGGGTTCCGGTGACCGGTCCTACCGAGCTGGCGTCGCGGGACTGGAACACGGCGACATAGCGCAGTGGTGAGGTCATTTCCTCGAAGACCACATCCGCTCCCGAGAGGCCCCGCAACTGGCTACCGGACAGTGGCACGGCGACCGCCGGCGCCTGCGGCACGGGGGCTGGCGGCGGACAGCCCAGTCAGCGGCGCCATCGGCGTGCGGCGGGCCGGGCTGGGCGTCGCGGCTGGCGAGGCGCTCGCACTACCGCTACTGGTGGCGTGCTGCGCGGTGGGCTGCATGAGGTCGGCCGGGCCGGCCCCGCAGCCGGCCATGGCCAACCCCCCGGCCACGGCCAGGACCGCCGCCGCGCCTCGTGTCGATGTGGTCCACCCCGTCGACATCAATCAGTTCCCGCTGTGCCCGTCCGCGGCGTCGACGTGAACCGCCTGCGTAGCCGAGTTGTCCTGTTCATCTTTGGCCGGGGCCGGGGCCGGGGCCGGAGCCACGGGCCCGTCCGCGCCTTTGACCAGCCGGACAGACCCGGCCGGTAGATCCCTGGCACTCTGGCTCGTCCGGTTAGGCAGGCGGAGCCGGGGCAGCACGGCCAGGCCGACCACCGAGGTGCCCAGCCGGGTGAGCCGCCGGATGGAGTCCTCGATATCCACGCGTTTCGTGGACGAGATCTCCAGGGTCAGCAGAGCGGCACCGCAGTACTCCGCGAGCGCGAAGCTGTCGGGGCCGGTTATCTCGGCGGGTCCCTGGATGACGGCATAGTCAGCGCTGCTGCGCAGTTGACCGGCCACCCGCCGCGCTTGCGCAGGGGGAAGATCATGCAAGTCGGCGGCGAGGACCAGGACCCGGAGCCCGGGGAACCCGGCCGGCTGCAGCGCCAGCTCGTCGATGGATACCTCGCCCGCGGCCAGCTGGGCCGCCCCCCGGACATCGAGGACGCGGGACTCAGGCAGTCCGAGCAGCTCCGCCGTGCCCTGGCCGGCCGGGCATACGAGGATCACCGCGGAGTGCGACCGGGCCAGCGCCACCGCCAGGTTCGCGGCCGTCACCGTCACGCTAGAGCCTGGTGAGGCCCCTGCGACCATCAGAAGCTGGTCGTCCCGGACTCGCCCCGCGGTCAGTGAACGAGCCAGCTCCGTGAACTCCAGGCCAGCGGCCGACCGGGGAGGCGCCAGCGGGTCTCCTTCGAGGTCCTTGCTGGACACGGTGAGCAGCGTCGGCACGCCGAACTGCCCGAGGTTCTTGGCGTCCTTGATCCGCGTATCCCGCTTGTCCCAGGCGAACGCGATGACGAGGCCGATGAGCAGTCCAGCCAGCAGCCCGCTCGGGAGGATGATCTTCTTCTTCGGGCTGCTCGGGGTGGTCGGCGGCGTGGCCTTGCTGATGATCGAGCCACCGGAAGACGCCGCCGCCTGAGCGGACAGCGACGCGGCCTGGTTGGCCAGAGACCTCAGCTGACCAGAATCCGACTGAAGCTGGGACTGGGCACTGGCCCGCTGCGGCGAGTTGACCGGAAGGGACCGAATCTGGAGGGTCAGCCGCGTGGTGCTCTTTTCCAGGTCGGACAGCTGATTTCGCACCGTTTTCAGCTCGGAGTCGGTCGTGGCCGCGGCAGTGGCGCTCCGGTTCTGCAGGTATGCGGCGGCGAAGGCGTTGGCGCAGGCCGCAGCCTGCTGCGGGGACTTGGCCTGGCAGCTGATCTGCAATATCGAGGAGTTCGCTGGAACCGCGACGGACACATTCCCCACCAGGACCGTGGGCGCGAGCGGGGAGTGCAGGCTCCGGGCCGCGATGGTCCCCACGCTGCTCGACTTGACGATCTGTGACTCAGTATCAAGGTTGACTGCGTTACTGGTCCGGCCGCCGGCTACGGCACCGCCCTGGCTCTGGTTGATCCCGGTCGCGGTGACGTTGACCGTCGCCACAGCCGTGTAGGCCTTGGGTGACCGAGCAATGTAGGCCCCGGCGGCCAGGATGCCCACGCAGGCCATGACGAGTACGACCCACCACCGTCGGCGCAGGACGCCGAGATAGCCGGCGAACTCCAGCGAGTCAGCCTCCTGTGGCATGCCCATGCACAGCACCTCTCCCCCTGCGTGTCTCCGTGAGCAGGCGGTTGTGCAAGGCCGCCAGTTCCCCGCTCGGTGACAAGTCAACCAACTGGATGTGAACACTCTCAGACAGGTTCATCAATGTACCAGCAGAATCGGTAATAGTGTCTATAGCCATATTGGTTAGACGCCCTCACCCAAACGGAGGAGTACCACCGCGAATCCTTCCGGCCCGGGCGGTCCGGCCTTGGATCGGCGATCCGGGCTCGGATTCAGCCCGCGCTCTAGAGGTCTTCTTTGCCAACCGTTTGCCCCGGTGGATCGCCGTTAGCGCCTTGATCATGGACGATTACTAACGGTCATGGGACTAGGCTTATCGATTGCACTGAGCGACGCTATAGCTACACTCAGTAATTAAAGGTCTGGCATTCCTGTGGCCCTTGCAAACCTCTGGCCACGAATGTGCTCCGGAGTCCCGTCTCCCCCCGGAACGGGTTACCCCCACGGGTGAGCCCGGCCTAGCACCCCCGGCATCCCGGTTAATTGCTTGTTTCCAACCTACTAATTCGACCGGAATAATGTACCTGCGGCGGGCGTAAACCAGGCCAGGCATTTCCCCAGCCCCGGCTGGGGAACCCGAAGTAGGTTCCGGGTGCGCCTTCTCCCCGCACCAGCCGTGAACCGCCGGTGACAGCCTCCCCCACTTGCAGTAACCACGAAAAGTCATGCAAGGGGGTCCCTTATGAAGCTCATGAGGTTTGCCATACGATGACGTTCGCTGCGCAAATAGTCAGCTACCTGCACATGTACGCGAGGTAAATGTGGCGCGCGCGGCGCAGGATCGGGGATTGGGGGTGTGGTGTGTCTCGGTCGGCAATCGCTCGTAGCGGCGGGCTGACGCAGGCGGCTGACTCGCTCAGAGCACGGGCCGCATCCGTCTGGGTGAGCCGCTACCTGACGGTGGCGGCGGCGATCGACGTGGCCTGCGCTCTCCTGGCCGGGGTGGCGGCGTACGAGATCCGCTATCACGCCCGGATAAATCCGCCGGACGTGTACCTGGCCCTGACGTTCACCCTGCCGCTGCTGTGGTGGGCCGCGGTCGCCCTGTCCGGCGGGTACGACAGCCGCATCGTGGGCGCCGGGGCGGAGGAGTTTCACCGGGTCCTGCGCGCGGGCGTGAGCCTGACGGCCTGCGTCGCCGTCTTCTCCTACGCCACGAAGGTGGACCTGGCGCGCGGGTACGTGGTGCTGGCCCTCCCCTCCCTGACCGCCCTGGACATGCTCGCGCGGTACGGGCTCCGCAAGCGGCTGCACCGTCAGCGGCGCCTCGGCATCTGTACCCGGCGGGCCGTGGTCGTCGGGCCCGAGCACACGGTGACAGAGATGATCACCGCGCTGGGCCGGGACACCTCCCACGGCCTGAACATCGTGGCGGCGTGCGTGCCCGGAGGCCGGCGCCGCCGGGCCGAGATCGCGGGCGTGCCGGTATCCGGCGGGATGGATAGCGTGACCGCGGCCGTGCACCACTTCCGGGCTGACACGGTCGCCGTGGTCAACTGCGTGCAGATGGACAGCATCCGGCTTCGCGAGCTGGCCTGGGCCCTGGAAAGGACGGGCACGGACCTGTGCGTGGCGCCGGCCCTGATCGACATGGCCGGCCCGCGCACCACGATCCGCCCGGTCGCCGGGCTCCCGCTGGTTCATCTGGATCACGCCAAGCTGTCCGGGCCCCAGCGCATCCTGAAGGGGATCTTCGACCGGACGATGGCGGCAGCGGCGCTGCTCCTGCTCTCACCGCTGCTGATCGCGATGGCGTGCGCGATCCATTTCGCCGACGGCGGCCCCGTCCTGTTCCGGCACATGAGGATCGGCAAGGAGGGCCTCCCGTTCACCCTGTACAAGTTCCGCAGCATGGTGGTGGACGCCGAGGCGCGGAAGGCCGACCTGGAAAGCATCAACGAGGTGAACGGGGTCCTGTTCAAGATCCGCCGTGATCCCCGGCTGACCCCGCTGGGCGCGTGGATGCGCCGCTGGTCCATCGACGAGGTCCCGCAGTTGCTGAATGTGCTGCGCGGTGAGATGTCGCTGGTCGGCCCCCGCCCCTGGGCGGCACTCCCCTACGAGAAAGCGGTCGGCGCCGAGGGGCACGTCCCGCGCAGGCTAGCCGTCAAACCCGGTCTCACCGGCCTGTGGCAGGTCAGCGGGCGGGCCGACCTCCCGTGGGAGGAATCAGTCCGGCTCGATCTGCGCTACGTCGAGCACTGGTCGCTCGCCCTGGACGTGCAGATCATGTGGAAGACCGCCCGGGCGGTCGTCCGGGGCACCGGTGCGTACTGAGACCGGGACCGGCCTGCACGGGCGGCGCGCCCCCCTGGCCGGACTGGAATTCGACCGGCTCACCGAAGCCGAGACGGTGGACCAGATCATGGCCGCTGGCCAGCGCCACGAAGGTGGCTGGGTGGCCACCCCCAACGTTGACATCTGCCGGCAGGCACAGCAGGATCCCGCCCTGCGCCGCCTGGTCATGATGGCCTCGCTGATCGTCGCGGACGGCATGCCCCTCGTGTGGGCCTCACGGCTGCGCGGCCGCCGGTTCCCCGAGCGGGTGGCCGGCGGTTCGCTGATTTTCTCGCTCAGCGAGGCCGCCGCCCGGCGCGGCCGCTCTATCTACCTGATCGGCGGGGCACCCGGGGTGCCCGAGCGGGCCGGCGAGGAACTGCGCCGCCGCTATCCCGGCCTGCGGGTCGCGGGCGCGGAATCCCCGCCGTTCGGCTTCGACCAGGACCCGGTGGCGATCGCGGCCATCCGGGACCGGGTCACCGCGGCCGCGCCGGCCATCGTCTACGTCGGGCTCGGGTTTCCCAAGCAGGAACGCCTTATCGCGGACCTCGCCCCGTCATGCCCGGGCGCCTGGTTCATCGGCTGCGGTGCCGCGATTCCCTACGCGGCGGGGACGCTGTCCCGGCCCCCCCGGTGGATGCGGCGTACCGGGCTCGCATGGTTCTTCCGGCTGCTGAGCGAGCCGCGCCGGCTCTTCCGCCGTTACCTGATCCACGACCTCCCGTTCGCCATCACGCTCCTGGCCTCGGCCGCGGCCAGCCGCGTGGTCACCCGCCGTTAGCCTGCTCGTGCCAGGTGCGCACGAACGCTTCCACCAGGCCCTCGGCCCGTGACCGGGTCTCCACCTCCGGAAGACCGCGCTGCGCCAGGGAGGCCAGCGCGTCGGCAGCCTCGTTCAGCGGGTGACCCGTGTGCGAGTGCACATGCTCCAGGCGTATCTCCGGGTGCTGGGCCATGATCCCGGCCAGCCGGACCAGGGTCGGCGCCGCCTGCCGGCCCCGGCGCGGCAGCAGGCTGTAGCCGTCGGGCATCCGCTCGAGCCGGCCCCGCTGCCAGGCGCGCAGGTACCGGATGGCGATCGTGCTGTCCAGCAGGAGCTCGGGCGGCCGGGGCTGGTCCGGCCCCTCCAGCAGATACGCCACCGCCCGCAGCTCTGCCACCAGGACCGCCGCGGGACCGCTCGGGTCGTGGCGGACCGCCGATCCCCACCGGCTCAGCCCCCAGGAGCCGTTGGAAACCACGCAGGCGATGCCCGCGACGCCGCGCTTGTAACTGGCGTCAGTGGCCGCGACGCGCGGGCCGGAGCCGTCGTATCCCTTGACCTTGCCGTACATGGGTGGTTAGCGACTCCGGCATCGGTTCAGTAAGTCCTTCTGCTGCGCCAACCCTCCTTATCTTCACAGAAGATCATCTGGCCGTCGCCCGCCATGCCGGGGTTAGGCGCTCTGCTGCTGGAACTCCGTGACGAGCCGCTGGCAGAAGGCGGGCAGGTCGTCCGGGTTGCGGCTGGTGATCAGCACGTTCGGTCCTGAAGAGCAGACCTGTACCTCGGTGTCCACCCAGTTCCCGCCCGCGTTGCGGATATCGGTCCGCAGGCTCGGCCAGGAGGTGAGCGTCCGGCCGCGGACCAGGTCCGCCTCGACGACCGTCCAGGGGCCGTGGCAGATGACCGCAGCCGGCTTGCCCGCCCCGAACATGGCCTGGACGAACTGCACCGCCTCGGGCACCGTGCGCAGCTGGTCCGGGTTGGCCACCCCGCCCGGCAGGACCAGTCCCGCGTAGTCCGCGGGATCAGCCTCGCTGATGGCGTGATCGACCGGGAAAGTGTCCGCCCTGTCCAGGTGGTTGAAGGCCTGCGCCTTGCCGTCGTGCGGACAGAGAAGTTCCGGGATCCCCCCGGCGTCCTTGACCGCCTGCCAGGGCTCGGTGAGCTCTACCTGCTCGATGCCCTCGTTGGCGGTCATGAATGCGATCCGGCGTCCCTGAAGCTCGTTCGCCATGGGATACGTCCTCCGTTCGGTGTCGTGGGGCGGACCCGGCCGCGCCGGCCGCGCCGCCCCGCAGGGAGCCGCTGCCCGCCGGCGCGGGATTGATGCACCCCATTTGGCTGAGCCGGTCCGAAGGATGAATACGTAAAGTTTAAGTATGTGAACCGTTAGAGACCAGTAAGCGTCTTTCCGGTAGGTTAACGAAAGACTAAATCGGCATCAGCCCAGGTCCGGACCACCGGAGCTGGGCCGGTGTGGGGGGAAGCATGCGAAAATACCTCATCGGCGCGGCCGCGGCTGCGGCGTCAGGCCTGATGGCCATCAGCATTCCGGCCGCCCAGGCCCAGGGAGCGGGCGGCGAGCCGCCACCACCCGGGGCAGTGTCGGCCACACCGGCCAGCGGCACCCCGCACCTGAAGACCAGTGACAACAATCCGATCCAGCAGATCCGCCAGCTGGTCCAGTGCGGCAACACGATGTACGCAGTGGGCTCGTTCTCCGAGATCATCAAGGGCAGCACGACCTACACCCGCTCCAACATCTTCAGCTTCCAGGCCACCAAGCCTTATACCGTGACGAGCTGGGCGCCCATCGTGGTCGGCCCCGCGGGCACGACCTCCGACATCAGCAGCCCGGTCAACACGATCGCGTTCGTCAACGGCAACTGCGCGCACGCCTACATCGGCGGCAAGTTCACCTCGGTCAACGGCACCGCGGTCCAGAACATCGCCGAGATCGACACCACCACCGGCAACCTGGTGGCGGGCTTCGGGACCAAAGCCTCCGGCGCGGTGCAGACCATGGTCGGCGCGGGCAGCCACCTCCTGGTCGGCGGGAACTTCACCGGCCTGAACGGCGACACGGCCGATCCCTACATGGTCAGCGTGAGCCCCACCACCGGCAAGAGCGACGGGTTCCTGCACCTCAGCATCTCGGGTAACTACCAGTACCCGGGGGTGGGATCCAATCCGACGCGCGTCTACAACCAGCAGCTCAGTCACGGCGGCACCCTGGACCTGGTCGAGGGAGACTTCACCTCGGTGGGCGGCCAGCCGCGGCAGCAGATCTTCATGCTGAACGTGGGCGGCTCCAGCGCCACGGTGACCGGCTGGACCTCGGCCGAGTGGGACGGCAGCGACCCGGCCCAGCCGTACCAGTGCGTCGGCATCGAGCCGTTCTACATCCAGGCCGCGGCCTGGTCCCCGGATGACTCGACGGTCTACATCGGCACGACCGGCTACCACGCGAACGGCTATCCGGTCGGGCAGACGCCCCGCCAGGGGCTGTGCGACGCGGCGGCCGCGTTCCCCGCGACGCAGACGTCGGTCCAGCACCAGTGGGTGAACTACACCGGCTGTGACTCCCTCTACTCCGCGGCCGCGGACGCAAACGGGGCCTATTTCGGGGGGCACGAGCGGTGGTCGATGAACGCCAGCGACTGCGACGCCCTGGGCAACGGCGGCTACAACGCCCCCGGCATGGAGGGCCTGGACCCCGCCAACGGCAACTTGTACGTCAGCCCGGACGGCAGTGCCGGCTACTACAGCCGGGACCGGGGCCTCGGCGCCGACGACATGCTGGTTACCAGCGGCGGACTGTGGATCGCCAGCGACAACCAGTCAGGCAGCCAGATGTGTGGCGGGGCCCAGAACCTGTCCGGCATCTGCTTCCTGCCCTACACCGGCTGACCGGGATCTAGCCAGCCGACGGCCCCGTCGCCCGCCGAATCAGCGGGCGACGGGGCCTTCCGCGGTCGACGCCCGCCCCGTCCCAGCCCACCCTCCGCGTCCTCACGCCAGCCGTGGGGACGCGGGGACCTGCGCCCGGGACTTTCGGCCCTGCCCCGCGCCACGGCCCACCCTGACCGTTGCGGGCCCGAGGGGAGTTATTACGGTTCCCGGACCCCGGATGCGCTGTGCCCCAGATCCGGGCGCTGCCCCGCTAACGTCTTTGACGCGGCCACTTTGACGCCGCCCGTGATCACCCAGGAAAGGCTTCTGGACGGTCATCTGGATGCACGGAAAGGGATTCCCGGTGAAAACCAGATACGACGGGGACGACGCGCACCTGCGTGGACCCAGAATGGCGGATCCAGAATGAGTTGACGTACAGTCGTAGCGGCGATCGGCGTAGCTGCCGTCGCGGCGGGCGGAGCGCTCGGCGGTGTGTTCGCCGTGGGTGGCCACTCCAGCATCAGCCTCTCGGCCAGCTCGCACCGCGAGCATCACCCGCGTGGCATGCCCATGGCCCGCGGCCCCCGCGAGATGCACATGCCCCCCGGCTGGTCATTCAGCAAGCTGAACAACAGCAACGACCCCACGTTCAACCAGCTGCTGGGCATCAATAACCACGGCCAGATCGCCGGCTATTTCGGTTCGGGGGCCGCGGGCCACCCGAACAAGGGATACGTGCTGCGCCTGGGCCGGTCCTCGTCGTTCACGAACGAGAATTTCCCCGGCGGGATCCAGACCCAGGTCATCGGGATCAACGACACCGGCGTGTCGGTCGGGTTCTGGTCCACCCAGAACACCAAGAGCATGGCCAACAACAACTTCGGCTTCTATGCCTGGCACGGCCAGTTCCACAACGTCAACTTCCCCACCGGCAACCACGCCAAGCCGCCGGTGAACCAGCTCCTCGGCGTCAACGACTCGAACATCGCGGTCGGCTTCTACACCGGGGCTAAGGGCAACAACCACTCCTACGCCTACAGCATCCCCGGCGGCTGGTTCCACCGGATCAGGACCCCCGGCGCGGTCAGCACGACCGCGTCCGGCATCAACAACCGCGGCGATGTGGCCGGCTTCTACGTCGGCCGGGGCGGCGTCACCCGGGGCTTCATGCGCGGCGCCCACGGCCACCTCACCCGGCTGAGCGTCCCCGGCTCCTCGTCCACCATGGCCTTCGGCATCAACGACGAGCGTCAGGTCGTCGGCACCTACATGACCGGAAGCGGGAACAACGCCAAGTCGTTCGGGTTCGTGTGGTCCCGGCGCGCCGGGTTCCGGACCGTCAACGACCCGCACGGCTCCGGGGCGACCACGCTCAACGGCATCAACGACGAGGGTGACCTGGTCGGGTTCTTCACCGACCGCAAGGGCAACACCGACGGCCTGCTCGTGGCCCACGGCCACTTCCGGGCCCCGCTCGCCCCGCCGGTCACCGCAGTCCCCAGGCCGGCCGCGACCCCCACGGCCATGCCGACCACCACCACGCCGGCTCCCGTGCCGACCGGGACGGGCCCGACCCACTTCTAACCGCTCCACACCAACCAGCCTCACCAGCCCACGGCGGGCTGGCCCGGAACTCCCTGCTCCCGGGCCAGCCCGCCGCGCTATGCCCCGCAGCGCGGCCCGATATCCGCCGAAAACGGCGAAACGTATTAATGCCGTGAAGTTCTTATCTGCATGAGCGCCGGAAAATGCGGCCCCCGCGGTAAGCGCAGTGATTTACCGGCGGCTTGATATTGCGCTATTCATGCGCCGTACCGGCACTACGGTGGCGCACATGACAATTCTGGCATCGTGGCCTGGACGCATTCTGATCGGCACCACCATGGCGGGAGCCATCGGGGCCACGGCCCTGACCGGCGGTGTGGCCATCGCCGCCCCGGCCCGGCCGCTGCCGTGCAGCGCCTCCATGAGTAACGCCCACCCCGCCGACTACACCCACACTGACGTCCGGGTCCACACCGGGAACTTCGCGACCGTGACCACCGTGGCGCACTACAGGACGACCGATACCCGGCATCGCGGGGCGGCCGGGCACAAGGGCAACCTGTCGATCCGGTACATCATCAAGGGCGCCACGCCGGGCTACAAAGTCAAGGTCTCAGTCACGGTCATGAAGGGCAGCCGGACCGGAAGCTGCTCGACGTCATTCACCCCGCACGCCTAGCCCCGTCACGGCACCCCAGACGTTCATGGCGCTCGGGCCGGCGGGCTGAGGAACCGGCCGGCCCGCGGCGCCGTCAGCAGCCGGTGAACGTCCCGGGGGTGAAGGAGACCCCGCGCAGCATCTCACCAGACCGCGCGGACCAGATGGTCCGGAAACTCTCCGCGGGGGGTCTGCGCGCCCGGGCCGTCGGTGATGGCGACCACCTTGTTCGGGTCGGCACCCTGGTCCCCGTTCCCGCTGACCGTGGACGTGACACCCCAGATGGTGGCCGTGCCATCCCGGTTCACCCGGCCGGTGATGTTGCGCAGTCCGTCCGTGGCCGGCGCCCAGGGCAGCCCGGTGGCCGCGTTGCCGCCTACGGGAAGCCGGGCACCGTGTACGGGGTGCCGAGCCGAGCCCGCTGGCCAGCGTGTACGCGAGCGTCCAGGTGCCGTCCTTGAGCACCCACTTCTGCAGCCCGGCCGTGGTCTGCGCGGCGGCCGCGGTGTACGTGCCGGCGGCCGCCGGGTAGGTGTTGTCGCCGTTGCCCTCGTCCGCTACGTACAGCGTTTGGAGTTCGACACGTCGAGCAGGGCGGGCCTGGCCACGTAGCCCATGAACGTCACGGAGCAATCGCTGGTGGACAGGTTGAGCGCCAGCTCCGACTTGGACGAGAAGCTGGTGACCAGGCCCCCGCCGGGCTGCCCCGCGCCCGGCACCCGCAGGGTGCTCACCAGCCGCCCGGACGGCGTGAGCTGGTCGAGGAAGACCCGCGAGGTCACCCCGAAGCTGGCGTCCACGAGGTCGTTGTTGAACACGCCCGGGTACGACCCGTCGCTGGTAGCGGTCGCGCAGCCGCTCGTGCAGCCCGGTGGCAGGACCGTCACTCCCGGCTGCAGCAGGCCCGGGTCGTTCTCGTAGGCCGACCCGCTGACCAGCAGGTTGCCGGGCTCCAGGAAGCCGCCATGGCCGTGGCCGGATGCCGCGCTGGCGCCGGTCGCGGCGAGCACCGGGCCGAAGGCCGCCACCGCCAGCGAACAGCAGCGAGGCTCGCGGGCGCAGACGGAGCGCGGCCTGGGGTGGCCGGCCCTGCGGACGCACGCCCTGCCGACGCGCGGCCCGGGACCGCGCAAGCTTCGGGATCATCGTGAGCCATATTTCCTCGGGAAGCCAGGCCCCACCTAGACCCCGGCGCTGACCCAGCGTCCTTATCCAGGAAGGCCGTGGCCCGACGGCGGCGTGAACCCGGCATGAATATCCCGGGCGCCCCGGGGGACGGTCAGGTCCGGACCTGCGCGGTGCGCGGGTCCGCGAGGCGTCCGCTGGCCAGTAGCCCGGTGAGCGCGCCGAGCAGGGCGAGGGCGCCGGCCAGCAGGAACGCGGCGGCGAGCCCGATCCCCTGGCTGACCACCCCGCCAAGCGCGTTGCCGCCGGCCATGCCGACCGTGATGACCGCGAAGTTCCAGGCAAACGCCTCGGTCACGGTGGCGGCGGGAACCACGCGCTGGATGGCGGCGCTCAGCGAGCCGAGCCACGGTGACAGGGGCAGCCCGAGCGGGATCATGAGGACCGCGAGGACCACGAGGCTGGGCGCGGCGGCCAGAACCATTAGCACCGCGCCGAACAGCCCCAGGCAGCCCAGCGCGCGCCGTTCCACCGGCATGCGCCAGGCCCGGCTGCCGTAGGCCACGCCCCCGGCCAGGCTGCCGATCCCCCAGATGGCCACGAGGACTCCCACCCAGCCCACGCCGCCGTGCTGGCCCGCGAACGCGACCAGCGAGACGTTGAGCAACCCCGCCGCCAGGCCGTAGCCGGCGCTGGCCACGAGGAGCACACGCAGCCCGGGCGACCGCAACGGGCTCACGGCCGTGCGCACGGCCGGCTCCTCGCCGGGGCCCAGGCGCGGGCTCGCCGTGTACCCGAGGGTGCCGCCCAGGCTCAGCACCGCGCAGGCCAGCAGCGGGATCCGCGGACCGCCGGCCAGCAGCAGCCCGGTCAGCAGCAGGGGACCTGCGATCCAGATCAGCTCCTGGAGGGTGGAGTCGAGCGTGTACGCGGCGTCGAGCTGGGCGGGCGGGACCAGCCGCGGCCACAGCGCACGCAGCCCGGCCTCGATCGGGGGCCGGGCCAGGCCCGCTGCCCAGGCCAGGCCGAGCAGGCCGGGCACTCCAAGCCGTGCGCCGGACACCGCCAGCAGCGTCAGGGCAGCCGCGAAGGCCGCCGCCCAGCACCGCAGCGCCCGGCGCTGGCCCAGCCGGTCCAGGGTCCGGCCCGCCAGCGGTGCCCCCATGGCGGTGCCGATCCCGAACGCCCCGGCGGTCAGGCCTCCGGTGACGTAGGAGCCGGTGGTGGAGCGGGCCAGGACCACGAGGCCCGTCGCGGCGATGCTGTCCGGAATCCGGCCGGCCAGGGCGGGAAGCAGCAGGCGGACCATGCCGCGCTGCCGCAGGATCTCCGTGAACCGTGAGCCCGGCGCCACGTCAGGCCCCGGCGGCCTGATCCACCGGGCAACCGGCCGGCCCGGTGCACACGGGCTCGGCGCACAGCCGGCACAGACGGCGGGCGCTGTCCCGGTCCGTGGTCAGCCCGGCGAGCAGCCGGCTGGCCAACCGGTCCGCCCCGGCCAGCTCGGTGGCGTCCAGGCGGCTGACCAGGTCCTCGACCGTCGCCTGCCGCCGGGCCAGTACGCGGTCGGCGGCCGCCTGCCCGGGCCCGGTCAGGGACAGGGCCAGAGTGCGCCCCGGCCCGGCGGCGGCCCGGCGGACCAGTCCCGCCTGCTCCATCCGGTCCGCGAGGCGCACCGCGCCGGAGTGGGTGAGGCCGAGTGTCCGGCCCAGGCTGAGGATGGACTGCCCCGGATAGTGGGACAGGGTCACCAGCGCCGCCGGTTCCGACGCGGCCAGCCCGTCCGCCGGGCCCTCGGTGGCCTCCCGGATGAGGTCCGCGACCGCGAGCGCCAGCGCGCCGAGCAGGTTGGCCGCCCTTGAATATGACTCAGTCATATCGCTGCTGCTACCCGGCGCCCCGGGCGGCAAACCGCCAGGCCGGTCAGGCCGAGCCGCGGGTCAGGCCGAGCGCCGGGCCGGCCGAGCGCGCAGGTCAGGCCGAGCCCGCGGGTCAGGCCGAGCGCGCGGGTCGGGTCGAGCGCGCGGGTCAGGCCGAGCGCGCGGGTCAGGTCGAGCGCGTGGGTCAGGCCGAGAGCGCGGGGACCTGGCCGGCGCTGGCGCTGCGGATCACGTGCCGGCGGAACAGTTCCGCGGCCGGCAGCAGGCGCCGTTCGGCGGACCAGGTCAGGGTCAGGTCACGGACCGCCCCGACGTCCAGGATCTCGCAGTAGGCGAGCGGCCCCGCCGCGGCTTCCAGGGTGCCTGCCCGGGGCGCGGGAACGATGGCCACGCCCAGCCCGGCCGCGACGAAGCCGCGCACCGTGGACAGGTCGTCACCCTCGAACACCACGGCCGGGCGGAATCCGGCCTGCTGGCACAGGTCGTCACCGAGCTTGCGGAGGGCCGAGGTCGGCCGCAGGCTGACGAACGGCTCGCCGGACACCTCGGCCAGGTGGAGGCGCTGCCCGGCCCGCGGGTGGTCCCGCTGTACGGCCAGCCGCAGCGGCTCGATCGCGATCAGCCGGGTGCGCAGCGAGGCACTGCGCGCCCGCCGGGTGCCGATCTCCAGGTCGGCCAGGCCGCCGTCCAGCGCCGGGGAATGCACCTCGTCGCGCACCTGGGTGAGCTGGAACGTGACGGACGGGTGCGCGGCGCGGAAGCTCCGGACCAGGTCGGGCACCAGCCAAGTGCCCAGCGACTGCTGGAAGGCGAGCGCGACGGTACCCGTGTCCGGCTCGATCAGCTGGCTGACCGCGGCGATCCCGTCGTCGAGCTGATGCAGCATCGCGTCCACGTGCCGCTTGAACACCGCCCCGGCCTGGGTCAGCCGCAGCGTCCGGCCGTGCCGGCGCAGCAACGGCGTGCCCACCTGCGCCTCCAGCCGGGCCAGCGCCCGCGACACCCCCGACTGGGTGACCGACTCCAGCTCGCTGACCTCCGTCACCGTGGTGCCGTCGGCGACCTGCTGGAACCAGCGCAGCGCATCCGTATCCACATCCATGACGGTAGGTCATGGGTGACAGGCTTTCTATTCCGCAACGAAACCACTGCGTCGAACTGGGGCCGAATAATGTGAGTGTTCCGGGCTGGGCACGCACCGGATTGGCTGGGCGGAGGAGGCTGGAATGGCTGAGGGGTCGGTGGCGGTCGTCGGGGGACGGGTGGTTCCGGTCACCGGGGATCCGATCGACGGCGGGACGGTGCTGGCCGAGGCCGGCCGGATCACCGCAGTCGGGACTGACGTCGCTGTTCCCCCGGGGGCCCGGGTCATCGACGCGGCGGGCCGCTGGGTCCTGCCCGGGTTCATCGAGGCGCACGGGCACGTGGGCGTGCACGAGGAAGGGGAAGGCTGGGCCGGCTCGGACACCAACGAGCTGACCGACCCGGTGGCCGCCCAGGTCCGGGCGCTCGACGCGATCAACCCGGCCGACCTTGGCTTCCGCGACGCGATCAGCGGCGGCGTGCTGGCCGTGAACATCAACCCGGGCTCCGGCAACCCCATCGGCGGGCAGACGGCCGCGGTCAAGTGCTGGGGGCGGACCGTGGACGAGATGGTGCTGCGCCAGCCGTCCGGGATGAAATCGGCCCTCGGCGAGAACCCCAAGCGGGTCTACGGCGAGCAGCACAAGACACCGAGCACCCGGCTCGGCACGGCCGCGGTGATCCGCAGCGCCCTGGTGGACGCGGGCAACTACCTCAGCCGGCTGGACAGCGAGCAGCGCAAGCCGGAAGCCGAGCGCGGCCCGGTCAGCCGGGACCTGAAGCTGGAGGCGCTGGCCCTGGTGCTGCGCCGGGAGATCCCCTGGCGCCAGCACTGCCACCGCGCGGACGACATCGCGACCGCGATCCGGATCGCCGAGGAGTTCGGCTACCGCCTGGTGATCGACCATGGCACCGAGGCGCACCTGCTGGCCGACATCATCGCGGCCAAGGGCATCCCGGTGGTCCTCGGCCCGATGATGACCAGCCGGTCGAAGGTGGAGGTGCGGAACCGCTCGCTGGCCAACCCGGGCCTGCTGGACCGGGCCGGGGTGACGTTCGCGCTGACCACCGACCACCCGGTCGTGCCGATCAACTTCCTGGCCTACCAGGCGGCCCTGGCCGTCAAGGAGGGCCTGGCCGCGGCGACCGCGATCCGCGCGCTGACCATCAACCCGGCCCGGATCGCGGGCATCGACGACCGGCTCGGCTCCCTCGAGCCCGGCAAAGACGCCGACCTGGTCATCTGGTCCGGTGATCCGCTGGATGTGCTGAGCCGCGTGGAGCGCGCGCTGGTCGGCGGCGCGGAGATCTACACCGCCGGGGGCACCCCGGAATGGGCCGAGCCGGGCTGATTTTCCGGCTTTTCCGGCCCGGGCCTCTCCGCGGAGCCGGTGCCGCCGAATACAGGGCATGTGCGACCCGGCCCACGACCTGAACCGGAGGCTGCCCCGCATGCCCGACCCCAGCACGCTGAACGCCATCGTCATCGGCGCCGGGCTGGCCGGCCTGGCCTGCGCGGCCGATCTGGCCGCAGCCGGCGCGTCCGTGACGGTCCTGGAGGCCGCGAGCGCGCCGGGCGGCCGGATGCGCACCGACCGGAAGGACGGTGTCCGGCTGGATCGCGGTTTCCAGGTGTTCAACACGTCCTACCCGCAGGTGCAGCGGCGGCTCAGCCTGCCCGCCCTGCAGCTGTCCCCGTTCACGCCGGGCATGCTGCTGCACACCAGCGCGGGCCGGGTGCGGTTCACCGACCCGACCCGGCGCCCGGGCCAGCAGGGCGACCTGCTCCGCGGCCGCCTGGCCGGGCCCGGTGACCTGGCCGCCCTGGCCATGCTCAGCGGCCGCGACATGCTGCTGCCGGTCCGGCTGCTCAAGCGCGCGCCGGAGTCCAGCACGCTGGCCACGCTGGCCCGGGCGGGTATCTCCGGCGAGCTGGTCGAGCGGCTGTTCCGGCCGTTCCTGGCCGGGGTGTTCCTCGAGGACCAGCTGGAGACCTCGGGCCGCTTCTTCCACCTGGTCTGGCGGAGCATGCTGCGCGGCACCCTGTGCCTGCCCCGCCAGGGCATCCAGGCCGTTCCCGGGCAGCTGGCCGCGGGGCTGCCGCCCGGCACGATCCGGCTGGAGACCCCGGTCAGCGCGGTCACCGACACGGGGGTGCTGCTGGCCGACGGCCGCGACCTGCCCGCGAGCGCGGTGATCGTGGCCACCGGGGCGGCTGCGGCCGCGGCCCTGCTGCCCGGCCTGCGCGTCCCGCGCACGCGCACCGTCACCACGGTCTACCACGCGGCCCCGGCCAGCCCGCTGGCCGAACCGACCCTGCTGGTCGACACCGAGCGCGAGATCCTGCACACCTGTGTCCTGTCCGAGGTCAGCCCGGGCTACGGGAACGGCCGGGCGCTCATCTCCAGCTCCGTGCTGGGCCGCGGCCGCGCGGACCGTGAGCCGGCCCTCCGCAGCAGGCTGGCCACCTTGTACCAGACCGACACCGCCGACTGGGAGCACCTGGGCAGCTACACCGTCGAGGGGGCCCTGCCCGCCATGCCCGCCCCGCTGCCGCTCAGCCAGCCGTGCCGGGTAGATGTCGCGGGCAGCCCAGGCCCGGGCAGCCCAGGCCGGGACGGGACCCGGCGGTACGTGTGCGGTGATCACCGCGCGACCGGCTCGATCCAGGGTGCGCTGGCCTCCGGCACCCGGGCCGCCCGCGAGGTCCTGGCCGACGCCTAGGCCCGGCCGGACCGGAGTTACTCCGCACCGGCGTACGGGCATTCGGCGACACCACGTTCCGCGGGCTGATGATCAGCTACACGGGCTGACCGCCTGCACCTGGGCCGGGGGCGACCAGCGGAGGAGGTGCCGCGTCAGCGGCGCCTCCGTGCCGTCGGCTATGTTCCCGGGGAAGGGCCCGGTTCCCGGGGGAAGGGCCCGCTGCCCCGGGGCGTTGCTGACCAGTGGGGAGTATCCGGCCCCGGCCGCCGTGGCGTGACCGCGGGCGGACCACCGACGAAGGTGAGGGTAACCATGACGCTGCCATATGACGCCACGCCCAAATTCCAGGACTACGCCCGGCCCGAGATGCTGGTCAGCACGGACTGGGTGGCCGAGCACCTCGACGATCCCGGGCTCGTGGTCGCCGAGTCGGACGAGGACGTGCTGCTGTACGAGACGGGCCACATCCCGGGCGCGGTCAAGCTGGACTGGCACACCGAGCTGAACGACCCGGTCACCCGGGACTACGTGGACGGCGCGGGGTTCGCGCGGCTGATGTCGGAGAAGGGCATCGGCCGGGACACCACGCTCGTGATCTACGGCGACCGGAACAACTGGTGGGCGGCGTACGCCTTGTGGGTGGCCACGCTGTTCGGGCACCCGGACGTCCGCCTGCTGGACGGCGGCCGGGCCAAGTGGATGGCGGAGAACCGGCCGCTGAGCACCGAGACGCCGGGCCGGCCGCGGGCCGACTACCCGGTGGTCGAGCGGGACGACTCCCAGATCCGGGCGTTCCGTGACGACGTCCAGGCCCATCTCGGCCAGCCCATGATCGACGTGCGCTCGCCCGGTGAGTACAGCGGCGAACTGCTGCACATGCCGGACTACCCCCAGGAGGGCGCACTGCGCGGCGGGCACATCCCGGGAGCCCGGAACGTCCCGTGGGCCCGCGCGGCCGCCGAGGACGCCACGTTCCGGCCCCGCAAGGAGCTCGAGGCCATCTACGGCGGTGAGGCCGGGCTCAGTCCCGCCGACGACGTGGTCGTGTACTGCCGGATCGGCGAGCGGTCCAGCCACACCTGGTTCGTCCTGCACCACCTGCTCGGCTACCCGGCCGTGCGCAACTACGACGGCTCCTGGACCGAGTGGGGGAACAGCGTCCGCGTCCCCATCACCCAGGGAGACAAACCGTGACGACCACGCTCAACCCGCGGCTCCAGGACATCGTGGACGAGTTCGGTGCCGTTGCTGGCCAGGAGAAGCTTCAGCTGCTGCTGGAGTTCTCCGACGAGCTTCCGCCGCTCCCGGTCCGCTACGCGGAGCACCGCGACCTGCTCGAGCCAGTGCCGGAGTGCCAGTCACCGCTGTTCCTGGCGGTCGAGGTGGAGGGTGACGGCACCGCTCACCTGTTCTTCGACGCCCCGAAGGAAGCACCGACCACCCGCGGGTTCGCGGGCATCCTGGCCACCGGGCTGGACGGGCTGAGCGCGGAGGAGATCCTGGCCACGCCGGCCGAGTTCACCACCCAGCTCGGCCTGTCCGATCTGGTCAGCCCGCTGCGGCTGCGCGGCATGGCGGCGATGCTGGCCCGGATCAAGCGCCGGATCCGGGATCAGCAGGGAACCTAGCCGGTCGGCCGCCGTCCGCACGGACCGGCCGTCCGCCTGACACTGCCGCCCCCTGACCAGCACAATGGGCCGGGTGCCCGGTGTGACCCTGGAACTGCACGCCAGCCGGCTCCTGGCTGCCCGGCGGGTTGAGGTCGCACGGCAGGTCTCGGTGGCCGCCGCGGCGGGCGACGTGGTGGCGGTCGAGGGCGTCAACGGCTCAGGGAAGAGCACGCTGCTCGCGGCGGCCGCGGGACTGCTGCCCGCCGGCCGGGATAGCCGGCATCCGCCGGCCGTGGGCTACGCACCGGAACGCGGCGACACACCGACCCGGCTGCCGGTCCGCCGCTGGCTGCTGGGCCTGGCCCGGACCGCGGGCCTGTCCCGCCCCGAGGCCGTGGCGCAGGTGGATGATCTGCTCGACCGGCTCGGGCTGGACCACGCGTCGGCCCGGCCCCTGCGGGCGCTCTCGCGGGGGAACCGGCAGCGGGCGCTCATCGCCCAGGCTCTGATCGGCCCACCGGACCTGCTGGTCCTGGACGAGCCCGGGGGTGGCCTGGACGACGACGGGATCCGGCGGCTCGCGGCCGAGATCCAGCAAGCGTCCCGGCGGTCCTCGGTGGTGCTGGTCGCCCGGCACGCTGCGGCGCCCGTCCCGCTGCCGCCGGGACCGACGTGGCGCATCGATCAGGGCACGGTGCGGGTCGAGGACCGGCCCGCGGCCGGCCCCCCATCCGGCAGCCTTCTCGTCCGGCCTGGCGGCCCGCACGTCGGCGGCCTGGGAACAGAGCCCGGCGGTCTGGGAACAGACGCCGGCGGCCTGATCGTGGAGACCGGCGACGGGGCCGTCCGGCAGGTCAGCGAGGCGGACCTGCCCGCCGTGCTCCGCACCGCGCTGGACGCCGGCCTGCCCATCCGGAGGGTCGAGCCGGTACTGCCCGCCCAGATCACCCCGCTACCGGGCCAGCCGGCCGCCCAGATCACCCCGCTACCGGGCCAGCCGCCCGCTCCCATCTCAAGGCACCGGGCGGGCTCCGTGAGCCGGGTCCTGCACGGTGCGGCGCACCGGGCCCGCCTGCTCACCCGGGCGCAGTGGGCCGCCGCGCCCGCGCTGCTGTTCCTCGTCCTGCTGGGAATCGTGTACTCCTCGGCCGCGGGGCCCCCGCTGCAGGCGGCCGCGTTCACCGCCATCGTGCTGGCCCCGGTGATGGCGTGGGTGACCGTGCTCGCCCAGCGCGCGGACGGCCGCCTCACCGGCCGGGCGTTCGCCGCGCACGTCGGCGGCCGGGGCCGCGCGCACCTGGCCGCGTGCCTGGCTGCCGCGCCGTTCGCCGGGGCGGCGACCCTGCTGGCCTGGGCCTGGCCCGCGTTCGGGCAGCCCAGTCCCCCAGGCCATCCCGGCCTGCTGACCCAGGTGGTCACCCTGCACCAATTCAGCGTGTCCGGCTGGGTCATCGCGCTGCACCTGGCGGCGGCGGTGTTCGGGGTGGGCGCAGGCGCGCTGCTGGTCCCCCCGCTCATCGACGCGGAGGGCTGGCGGATCTGCCTGGGCTCCGCGCTGTTCCTGGCCCTGCTCACGGTGCCGGCCAGCCCCATGCGCCCGCTGCTGCGGCTGGCCGCGAATCCGGCCAGCGACAGCGCGGCCACCGCGGCCGGGCTGCTGGCCGGCACCGGCCTGGTCCTCATCGTCGTGACCACGTTCCTGGCCCGCCGCTTGCGCTGAAGACCTGGAGACACGCTCCACTACCAGCCTGCAGCTACCTGCTGTTCGTTGTTGCAAGTAAATTGCAGTAAGCCCTAGTCTGGTGCGACGACCCCGGCAGGAAGGTGCCCCGATGGCTGACCCGCGCGCCCGGCTGGCCAGGATCCGCGACGGGCTGACCCCGCGCGAGTGGAGCCGGGCCGGCGCGATGCTGCTCACCGTCGCCGGGCTGAACGTGGCCGGCTGGGTCATGCTCACTGTCGCCGTCAGCGGTCATTTCCACATCAGCAAGACCGAGACCTTCGGCTTCACCACCGGGATCCTGGCCTACACGCTCGGCATGCGGCACGCGTTCGACGCCGACCACATCGCCGCCATCGACAACACCACCCGCAAGCTGGTCAGCGACGGCAAGCGGCCGCTATCGGTCGGCTTCTTCTTCTCGCTGGGGCATTCCAGCGTGGTCTTCGTCCTGGCCGTGCTGCTGAACTTCGGCATCCGAGCGCTGAACGAGCAGGTCAGGAACTCCAGCTCGCACCTGCAGCACACCACCAGCATCATCGGCACCCTGGTGTCCGGGACGTTCCTGTTCCTGATCGCGGCGATCAACGTGGTCATCCTGGCCGGCATCGTCAAGGTGTTCCGCGGGATGCGGTCCGGCCAGTACGACGACGACGCGCTGGAGGAGCAGCTGAACAAGCGGGGCCTGATGAACCGCATCCTCGGCCCGCTGGCCCGCCGGATCGACTCGCCGTGGAAGATGTACCCGATCGGCTTCCTGTTCGGCCTGGGTTTCGACACCGCGACCGAGGTCGCGCTGCTCGTCCTGGCCGGCACCGCGGTCATCGGCGGGCTCCCCTTCTACGCGGTGCTGTCCCTGCCGATTCTGTTCGCCGCGGGGATGAGCCTGTTCGACACGGCGGACGGCTGCTTCATGAACTTCGCCTACGACTGGGCTTTCTCCCGCCCGGTCCGCAAGGTCTACTACAACCTGACCATCACCGGCCTGTCCGTGTTCGTGGCCATGTTCATCGGGGCGGTGGAGGTGCTCGGCCTGCTCAGCCAGGACGGCCACCTGACCGGCCCCGGATGGGCGTGGCTGGCGGATTTCGACCTCAACAAGGCCGGCTTCGTGATCGCCGGGGTCTTCGTGCTCACCTGGGTGGTGGCCCTGGCCATCTGGCGTTTCGGCAAGATCGAGCAGAGGTGGGACCTGGCCGCCGCCCGGGACTCCGGCCACCGCCCCGATGAATCCGGCGAGCCGGAGCCCGAGCGGGTGCTGGCCCGCGTCCCGGGCGGCTGCTAGCCGCCCGGCTGCCCCGGGCCCCGGCCGGGATCCGGGGCCGCCTCGGCCATCTGCTTGAGCAGCTCCAGGCGCTCCTGCCAGCTGGCCGCGAGCGAGGTCATCCAGGATGCCGTGGCGACGAGCCGCTCCGGGTGGACGGTGAAGACCACCTCGCGGCCGTCCCGGCGCCGGGTCACCAGGTCGGACTGCTGCAGCACGGCCAGGTGCTTGACCACGGCCTGCCGGGACACCGGCAGCAGCCCGGCCAGGGCCGTGGCGCTGGCCGCGGCCCGACCGCCGAGCAGTTCCAGCAGCTGGCGCCGGGTCGGGTCGGCGAGCGCCGCGAAGACCTGATCCACGTCGCTGGCCACTGCGCTCTCCGCAGGCCCGGCCCCGGCCAGTCCGGCCGTCATGACGAGGCCGGTCCCTCGGCCAGCTTGCGCAGGTGGTTCATTTCCTCGGTCCAGCCGCCGGTGTTGCCCTTGAGGGCGGACTGGCGGATCTCCTCGGGGACATCGAGCGCGGCGAAGCCGCTTTCCACCACGGTCACGGCGACACCCTGGCCGGCGTCGGCGTCGGCCACGAAGAACTCGACCAGCGTGGTGTTGCCCGGGGCCAGGTCGGCTCCGGGCGCGTGGCTGGCCCAGCGGAAGGCGGCATAGGTCCGCGGCCGCATCTCCACCACCTCGACCGGGAACCGGCCCCACTGCTCCGACTCGCGGACGGTCACATGCCCGGGGACGCGGTCCGGCTCCGCCTCCACCGAGGTGGGCACCCACCACCCAGGCACGGTGACCAGGTCCCACACCCGGTCCAGCGGGGCGTTGATGACGATCTGCTGCGTGATCTGGTCCGGCATGCCGTGACTCCTCCGTCGTCTCGCCTGGCCCGCACAGCGGGCTTAATTGCAACCCCAGAGTTGCACATCCAAGATCTTACGTGCAACCTCTCAGTTGCACTAGCCCTCCGGGGCGCCGGGGGCGGCATAGGGTGGGCCTCTACGGGTGGCGCCGTGGATTCAGGCGGCAGCGAGGTACGAAGGAGATCACGTGGACGTTGAGCGGGCCCGGGCCCTGCTGGCCGCCGAGCGCGACGAGGTGCAGAAGCTCCTGTCCGAGACCGAGGCGGCCGGGCGGGAGGACCGGGACACCGAGGACCAGAGGGACGCCGACATCGACGATCCCGCGCAGTCCCTGACCCAGCAGGGCATGGACGACGCGATCGCGGAGAGCCTGCGCAACCGGCTGGCCGCCCTGGACCGGGCGCAGCAGCGGCTGGCCGACGGCAGCTACGGACGGTCCGTCCAGAGCGGTCAGCCCATCCCCGATGCGCGGCTGGAAGCCGACCCGGCCGCCGAGCTCACGGTCGAGGAAGCCGCCGCCCGCGAGGCCGCGGACCAGTAGCCGCCCGCGGACGTCCCCGCCCGAGTTCCGCGGCCGGGCGGTCAGGTGATCTCCGAGGCCTCACGCTCGAGGTACGGGGGCAGGCCGAACCGCTCGAACAGGCTGGTGTCCAGGAAGTGATGGATGTGCGTGATCTGGCCACCGGAGGTCTCCGGGACCTGGATGCACCAGGGCACGAGACGCGTCCCGTCCTCGCTCGGCTTGTACTGGCCGAAGGCGGCTGAGGCGTTCGCGGTGACGGGGACGAGCCGTGACCCCTCGCAGCCGCCGCCCCAGCCGGTGTACCAGCCGAGCAGCTCGTCCCGGCCGCGTATCCACATCTCGAACGGCGGCATGGAGATGCTGGCGTCCTCGTGCAGCAGCGCGACGAGCCGGTCGATGTCGTAACGCTGGAACGCGTCCACGTAGCGGGCGAGCAGATCCCGGTTCTCCTCGGCCAGCTGCGGCGACGGCCGGTCCTCCGCCTGGTCGCTGGCGGCCATCGTGCTGCGGGCGCGCTGCAGGGCGCTGTTCACCGAGACCACCGTGGTGTCGAGCAGGTCGGCCACCTCGGCGGCCTGCCAGCACAGCACCTCGCGGAGGATGAGCACCGCGCGCTGCCGGGGCGGCAGGTTCTGCAGGGCCGAGATGAACGCCAGGCGGATGCTGTCCTGCAGCACCACCCGCCCGGCCGGGTCCGTGTCCGGAGGCAGCGGGCCGTCGCCGGGCATCGGCTCGATCCACGCGGAGTCGGGCAGCGTGGCCACCGGCTCGGTGCTGGAGGGCACCGGGGAGGACAGGTCCATCGGCAGGGCCCGGCGCTTACGGCTGCGCAGCATGTCCAGGCAGACGTTGGTCGCGATCCGGTACAGCCACGAGCGCACGGCGGACCGGCCCTCGAACCGGTCGAAGGCCTGCCAGGCCCGGACCATGGCCTCCTGCACGGCGTCGTCGGCGTCGTGCGCCGACCCCAGCATCCGGTAGCAGTAGCCGGTCAGTTCCCCCCGGTAGAGCTCCAGGTCATGAGTGGCAGTGTCGGTGGCGGCGATCTCGCTCACGCTCCTCCCCGTCCTTGGGTGAACGAACCTACCCACCGCCGCCAGTTCTGGCCACTGGCTGCGGGGCCAGGACGCTGGCGGCCTCCCGGCAGTGTGGCAGGAGCCACCGACAATCTATGTCGAGGATCCGGGGCCGGAGACCGCGCTGCCCCGGGAGCCTCATCTATTCAAGATCATCCACCCGTGGCGCCGCCACCAGCGTCCATGGCCAGTACGGGCAGCCCACCAGGACATTCCCGATCCGGAGCCCGTTTCGCTACGCTGGTCGCATGACTGCCGGGTCGGCCACAGGCCGGGCACAGAACGGATTCCCGGCCGTTCCTTGATCACCACGCGGGCCCGGGGCCCGCCCTCCGGACGAGACGGCGGCAGCTACTCGTACCCGGAAGGAGGTGATCCCCATGAGCTGGCCGGAGTTCCTCGCCCGTCATCAGGTCGGTGACGTGATCGAGGGCGTCGTGACCAGGCAGATGCCGTTCGGCTCGTTCGTCGAGTCCGACGGCTTCACCGGTCTCGCGCATCAGCAGTCCTGGCCGGTCGGCGCCCGCATCTCGGCCCGGATCCTCGCGATCGACCCCGAGACCCAGCGGTTCAGCCTGGCCCCGGCGTAGCCGGACGCTGATCCGGAGGACGCGCATTCCCCCGGATCAGCGCCTCCGGGCATTATCACCGTCCGGCCGCGGCCGCGCTTGCCTAACCGCTGCCGCTCATAGAGGCTGATCATGAGCGGCTCGCACGCTCCACCCGTCCCACGCTGTCCCGAGCCGCCGGGCCGACCACAGGCGCAGCGCGGGCCGCGGGAACATCATGCCAACTGCTCAGAACGGATCACCGCGCGCCGCGGGCATCCGGGATGTGGCCCGGATGGCCGGCGTCTCGGTCGCCTCGGCCAGCTTCGCCCTCAACGGGCAGCCCGGGGTGGCCGACGACACCCGCCGCCGCATCCTGGCCATCGCCGAGCAACTCGGCTACCGCGCCAACCCCCAGGCCCAGGCCCTGCGCCGGGGGCGGACCACCACCTACGGCTTCGTGGTGCGCAACTTCGCCAACCCGTTCTTCCTCGAGGTGCTCTCCGGGGCCGAGGAGGTCGCGGGCGAGGCGGGCGCGACCCTGCTCGTCCTGGACTCCCGCTACTCGCTGGAGCGTGAGCGCCGGCACCTGGAGGAGATGGCCGCGCAGCGGCTGGCCGGGCTGGCCATTGCCCCGGTCGGGACCGGCGAGTCGATCCGGCTCTGGCACGACCTGCGGCCGGGGGCCCCGGTGGTGGCGCTGAACGCCTCGGCGGCCCGCATCACCGGCGTCTGCCGGGTTCGCCCGGACAATGCCGCCGCGGTCGAGCTGCCGCTGCGCCGGCTGGCCGCGCTGGGGCACACGTCGGTGGCGTTCCTGACCGCGCCGCGCCGGCTGATGGCGGACCCGGACCGGCTGCGCCACTTCCGGCGGCTCAGCCGGGCGCTGGGGCTGCGGGCCACCGTGGTGTACTCGCCGCTGACCATGCGCGACGTACAGCAGGCCACCCGGTCCGTGCTGGCCGGACCGGACGCCCCGACCGCGGTCATCACCAACTCCGACTACACCGCGCACGCGGTCTACAAGGCCGCGCGCGAGCTGGCCCTGCGGATCGGCCCGGAGGTGTCCGTCGTCGGGCACGACGACCTGGCCACCTCCGAGCTCCTGGATCCGCCGCTGGCCACCATCTGGCTGAACCGGCGGGAAATGGGCCGGGCGCTGATGCTGCGGCTGCTCGAGCGGGTCCCGCCGGACGATTTCGTGGCCCCCGTGGAGCTCATCGAACGGGCTTCCCTGCAGCCGCCGGTGCGCCTCTCCCCGACCCCAACCGCAGCCTTCCCGCCTGGGAGTTTTGCCGTCCGGTGAACACTGGTTGGCCCGAGCGCGTCAACTCGGTAACGCCCCTTGACACCCCTGCGGCGAGTGCGTCAGCATACCGGCAAAACTAAACGTTTAAGGTCTTTTGTCGGGTGCTGTTCGCGGGGGGGTCCGCTGACCTCCTGAGCACTACTGCGTGGTGGGCGCTTAGCTGCCGCGGGCCCGCTCAAAAGTGGGATAGCCAATACAGGAGGCAATTTCCCGTGAGAACTCCTTACCGTTTCACCCTCGTAGGCGCCGCGGCGCTCGCTTTGGCGGCCGCCGGCTGCTCCTCGAGTTCGTCGTCGGGCTCCAGCGGTGGCACTAATTGGAACACGGTGGCGTCCGCGTCCGCGGGTGGCGGAATGAGCAAGCTCATCGCGGCGGCTAAGAAGGAGGGCACGCTCAACGTCATCGCGCTGCCGCCGACGTGGGCCAACTACGGCACCATCCTCAAGACCTTCACCACTAAATACGGCATCAAGGTGAACTCGGCGCTGCCGGACGGGACAAGCCAGCAGGAAGTTGACACGATCAAGCAGAAGAATGGCACCGCGGCGGCGCCGGACGTGGTGGACGTCGGGGTATCCGTCGCGCTCGCCAATACCAGCCTGTTCACGCCGTACAAGGTGAGCACGTGGTCGGCCATCCCGGCGGCCCAGAAGAACACGGCCGGCCTCTGGTACAACGACTATGGCGGCTACATGGCGGTCGGCTACTCCAGCAAGTTCGGCACGATCACCTCGCTGAGCCAGCTGCTGAGCCCGAAGTTCAAGAACGCCGTCGCGCTGAACGGCAACCCCACCGCGGCGAACGCCGCGCTGAACGGGGTCATGATGGCGAACCTCGCCGAGGGCGGCACCGCCAGCAGCATCTCCAAGGGCGTGAACTTCTTCCACGAGCTCAAGGTGAAGGGCAACTTCTCCCCGGTCTCGGCGACCGGCGCGACCATTAAGTCCGGGTCTACCCCCGTCGTTTTCAACTGGGACTACCTGAACCTGCCCAGCTACGTCGGGGTGTCCAACTGGAAGGTATTCATCCCGCAGAACGCCGTGCTCGGCGGCTACTACGCCCAGGCCATCAACAAGGGCGCGCCGCACCCGGCGGCGGCCCGGCTGTGGGAGGAGTTCCTCTACTCCCAGGCCACGGACGGCGGCCAGAACCTCTGGCTGCAGGGCGGCGCGCGGCCGGTGGAAGCGGCGGCGATGACCAGCAACGGCAGCATCGACAAGGCGGCCGCGTCGAAGCTGCCCGCGGTCGGCGGCAGCCCCGTGTTCCTGACCGAGGGTCAGGCGACGGGGGCCGCCACCTACCTGGCGACCAACTGGGCCAAGGCCGTCGGCTAGCAGGGGAGGACCGTGACCGTCGCTGCGACGACGACCGAGGCTGGCGCCCGGCCCCTGCGGGCCGGGCGCCGCCTGCGCGCTCCAGCCTGGCTGGGCACCGTGCCGTTCCTCGGCTATGTGGGCGTCTTCCTGCTCTGGCCGACCGGGATCCTGGTCGTCGACGCCTTCAAGAACCCCAGCGGGAGCTGGAATTTCGGCAGCCTGTCCACGCTGTACAGCCCGGCGGTCCGGGGCTACTTCATCGGGTCGTTCAAGCTCTGCGTGCTATCGGCCGTGGCGGGGGCAGTGTTCGGGGCCCTGGTGGCTTATGCGGTGGCCTCCGGCAAGCCAGACGGCACGGTGCGCCGCCTCTCGGTCGCCGTCTCGGGCGTGCTGGCCCAGTTCGGCGGGGTGACCCTGGCCTTCGCGTTCCAGGCGCTCATCGGACCGGCCGGGCTGCTGTTCCACGCGGGCTGGTACTACAGCTTCCCGTGGGGTATCACCCTGATCTACACCTACTTCCAGATCCCGCTCATGGTGCTGGTCTTCCTGCCCGCGATCGACGGGCTGAAGGTCCAGTGGCGGGAGGCGTCGGAAAGCCTGGGTTCCTCGACCTGGCAGTTCTGGCGGTATATCGGTGGCCCGCTCCTCGCCCCGGCATTCTTCGGGTCGCTGCTCCTGCTGTTCGCCAACGCCCTGTCCGCGTTCGCCACCATCCAGGCCTGGGAGAACCAGATTGCTTACACCGTGCCGCAGCAGATCGGCACCGCCTTGTCCAGCGAAGTCGGGCTGGCCAACGTCAACGCGGCCGACGTGCTCGCGTTCGGCATGATCATCATGGTGGCCATCGTCATGACCGGATACGCGCTGCTGCAGCGGAGGGCGGCCCGGTGGCTGCGGTAACGTCGCTCGGCGAGACCCCGCTGGCCGGGGCGGCCACCCGCGGGCCCCAGGGCATGCAGCGCCGCCGCCGGCGGCGGCTGAACGCCTTCCGCTACGTCGTGTTCACCCTCTTCGGCCTGTTCGTTGCGGCGCCACTGCTGGCCCTGCTGCGGTACTCCCTGGAGGGGACGAAGCTCGGCACCTGGTCGCTGACCGCCTGGAAGCAAATCGTGTCCTACCCGGGGCTGGCGGGCGGGGTCGCGCTCACCCTGGAACTGGCCGTCATCACCAGCATCGTCATGGTGGTGCTCCTCTTGCCCACCATGATCTGGATCAAGCTGCGGGTGCAGTGGATCAGCCGGACCTTCGAGTTCCTCTGCCTGCTGCCGCTCACCATCCCGGCCATCGCGCTGGTCGTCGGCCTGGGCCCGGTCTACAACCGGATCCAGCACTACAGCCTTTCGGCCCTGCAGCTGTTCTGGGTGTACGTGATCCTGGCCCTGCCGTACGCCTACCGGGCGCTGGCGTCGGGGCTGGACGCCCTCGACGCCGTCACCCTGGCCGAGGCGGCCCGGAGCCTGGGCGCGAGCTGGTTCACGGTGATGTTCCGGGTCATCGCGCCGAACATGCGGCAGGCCATCCTGAACTCGGTCCTGCTGACCGGCGCCCTGGTGCTGGGCGAGTTCACCATCGCCTACCTGCTGCTGTTCAACACGCTGCAGCCCGCCCTGTACTCGATCAGCCGGAACACGCCCAACGCCGGGGTTATCTTCTCGACCTCCATGGCATCGCTGCTGTTCGCCTTCGTCCTGTTGATGATCGTGTCCTACGCCGGACGCCGGCGGCGCCGGGGATGAGGAAATAATCCGTGAGCTCACCAGTGACCCGCACCCAGGGCGCCACCGCACGGACCGCAGTCGAGGTCCGGATGGAGGGCCTGACCCGCCGGTACGGCCCGGTCACCGCCCTGGACGGCCTCGACCTGACGCTGCGGCCGGGCGAGCTGATCGCCCTGCTCGGGCCGTCCGGCTGCGGGAAGACCACGACACTGCGGCTGCTCGCCGGGCTGGAGGACGCCGACGCCGGGCAGATCACGGTGGGCGGCCGGGACATCACCCGCCTGCCGGCCAGCAAGCGCGACATGGGCATGGTCTTCCAGGCCTACTCGCTCTTCCCGCACATGACCGTTCAGCAGAACGTAGCGTTCGGCCTGCGGCTGCGCCGGGTGCCGAAGGCGGAACGGGATCGCCGCGCCCTGGAGGTACTCGAGATGGTCGGCCTCACCGAGCAGGCCGGCCGCTACGCGCACCAGATCTCCGGCGGCCAGCAGCAGCGGGTCGCGCTGGCCCGGGCCCTGGCCATCGAGCCCCAGGTGCTGCTGCTGGACGAGCCGCTGTCCGCGCTGGACGCCAAGGTCCGCGCGCAGCTGCGGGACCAGATCCGGCGGATCCAGCTCGAGGTGGGCATCACCACCCTGTTCGTCACGCACGACCAGGAGGAGGCGCTGGCCATCGCGGACCGGGTGGGCGTGATGCGCGCGGGCCAGCTGGAGCAGCTCGCCCCGCCCACCGAGGTCTACTCGCGGCCGGCCACCCCGTTCGTGGCCGAGTTCGTCGGCCTCACCAACCGGCTGGCCGGGACGGTCAGCGGCTCGACCGTGACCGTTCGCGGCCAGGATCTGCCCCTGGTCGATCTCGGTACCCCGGCGGGGCCGGTCACCGCGCTGATCCGGCCTGAGGCGGTCACCCTGGCCGCGGAGAGCTCGGCCGGGTCCGGCCCGCTGGCCGGCACCGTGATCGCCATTACGTTCCTGGGCGCGACCAGCCGGGTCACCGTGAACCTGGGCGACACCACGATCATGGCCCAGCTGCCGACCTCGGACGCCACCGAGCTCAGCGCGGGCAGCTACGTCGCGCTGTCGATACGGCCTGACCCGGTGCTGGTTTCCGTTACGGAGAACAAAGAATCCGTGGCTGCGAGCGAGGCTTGAGCGCAGGACGCCCGCCACTGACTACCCACCGCCGGCTGGCCCCCGGAACGGTGCTGCGCCGCGGGGCGAGCTCGCCGTACCGCGCCGTCGAGGTCATCGCGGGCGAGCCACACGTGCTGCGCGATGACCTGTCCGCCGTGCCCCCCGCGCCCGCCGCGCCTCCCATCCGCCCTCTCCTGTGCCTTATCCACGTCACCGACCTGCAGCTGGCCGACGTCCAGTCGCCGACCCGGTTCGAGTTCCTCAACCGCTACTTCGCCGACCCGCGGTACGCCGGGGTGGTGCCGGTGCAGCGCCCGCAGGAGGCGCTCACCCCGCACGCCGTGGATGCCACGCTGCGCACGGTGAACGCGCTGTGCGGCCCGGCCACCGGGCAGCCCCCCGCACTGGCCGTGACCACGGGAGACGCGATCGACAACGCGCAGTGGAACGAGGTGCAGGCGTTCCTGACCCTGTTCGACGGCGGGCGGGTGACGCCCGACTCCGGCGGCCCCGGCTACGCGGGGGTCCAGGCCCTCGACTGGCCGGACGACATCTTCTGGAAGCCCGACGGGGACGGCCCGGACGGGCCGGACTTCTTCCGCCGCGAGCTCGGCTTCCCGTACCACCCCGGCCTGCTCGACGCGGCCCTGCGCGCCTTCACCGCGGGCGGCCTGGACATGCCGTGGCTGTCCTGCTTCGGCAATCATGAGGCGCTCAACCAGGGCGTGGGCACGCAGACCCCGGGGCTGGCCGCCGCGCTGACCGGCGGCCGGAAACCGACGGCGCTGCCCGGCGGGTTCGACAGTGACGAGGCGCTGGAGCTGTTCACCGTGCGCCCGGAGGCGTTCATGGCCGGCCCCTCCCGGCCGGTGCCCGCGGACCCGGGCCGCCGCCCGGTCACCCGCCGCGAGTTCGTGGCCGCGCATTTCCGGCCGGGCGCGCGCCCGTTCGGGCACGGCTTCACCGACGAAAATCTCCGCAACGGAACCGCGTACTACGTCCATGACACGCCGGCGGCACGGTTCATCGCGCTCGACACCAATTGCCTGGCCGGCGGGGCCGACGGGTGCCTGGACCGCCAGCAGGCCCGGTGGCTGGAAGACCGGCTTGCCGAGGTCCACTCGGCCTACCGGGGGCCGGCCGGGCAGGAGATCCGGGCCGGGCATGACGACCGGCTGGTCATCCTGTTCTCCCACCACGGCATCGACACGCTGACCAACACCCGGGGCTGGCATCCCGGGCCGGAGGGCGAGCCGCTGATTGGCGCGGCGGAGCTGGTGGGACTGCTGCACCGTTTCCCCAACGTCGTGCTGTGGATGAACGGGCACACGCACACGAACGCGATCCGGGCCCGGTGTGACCCGGACCAGCCGGGCCGGGGGTTCTGGGAGGTCACCACCTGCGCGGTGGTGGACTGGCCGTGCCAGACGCGCCTGGTGGAGCTGGCCGAGCGGGACGGCCAGCTGGCCATCACCTGCACGATGGTGGATCACGACGCGCCGCTGGGGCCGCGGCCGCTGGCCGGCCAGTCTCCGGCCGGCGCGGCGCTCTTCAGCCCGGGCGACCTGGCTGCCCTCCATCGCGAGCTGGCCGCCAACATCCCGTTCGGCGGCACGCACCCGGGCCGGGCCGGGACCGCCACCGACCGGAACGTGGAGCTGCTGATCAGCCCGCCGTTCCCGCTGGGTCAGCTGCCGGGGGCTTAACCTGCCGGGCCGGCGTCACTCCCGCTGGCGTTCCTCCAGTGCGGCGGTCCCGCGATCGTTGTCCCGGCCTATGATCGGGCCGGTGCGGCGTGAGTCTCGACCGTGGTGGTCCTGGTGGGGGCGGTGTCCACTCCGGGCTGCCCGGCCGCGCCGGGTCGAGACGGTGGTCACCAGCGCCGATGACGAGGACACCGACCGGGTGCTGCAGGCGCTCCGGATGTTGCGGCACGGCCCCTGGTGGCCGCCGCTGGACGAGCTGCCCGACGGGGCGCGGCACTTCTTCGCGGGCCGCCTCGGCGATAGCACTCTGACCAGTGATGACACTTTCCGTATCCAAACTGCCAGTCATGGGTGACACTGGAGAGCCAGGACATCGGCGGCATCCGGGCCAGCCGGGTCCATGCCATGACCCGGAGGCCCGACGGTGACCGCCACCACCCCGACGCCCGGCAGCCCCGCGGCCGGCCGGTTCTACGACGCCCGGCGCGGCATCTACTACACCAAGCCGGTGATGCGCGGCTGGCTGCACCTGCTCTGGTTCGGGGCGTCCCTGGTGGTCAGCGCGGTGCTGCTGGCCCACACCCCCGGCCCGGCCCGGATCCTCAGCTTCGGCGTGTACGCGGTCAGCGTGGGCGCGCTGTTCGGGGTCAGCGCCGTATACCACTGCGGCACCTGGTCCGAGGCGTGGCGGCAGCGCCTCCAGCGGCTCGATCATGTGATGATCTTCTTCCTGATCGCCGGGACCGCGACCCCGGTATTCATCGTGGCCGCTCCGGGCACGTTCGGCCGGATCGGCCTCATCCTGCTGTGGGTGCTCACCGCGGTCGCGGCCGGCATCCATCTGGCCTGGATGGACGCGCCGGAACGGCTGGTCGGCGGGACGTTCCTCGCCCTGGGCTGGGTGGCGGCGCTGGCCCTGCCCGCGGTCTGGATCCACTCCGGCCCGGTGGCCGGGGGGCTGATGCTCGGCGGCGGCCTGCTCTACACCGTGGGCGCCCTGTCCTATCACCGGCGGCGGCCCGACCCGTATCCGTCGATATTCGGCTACCACGAGGTCTTCCACGTGTACGTCTGCGCGGGCGCGGCGTGCCAGTACCTGGCCATCGCGGCCTACCTGAGGTAACCGCGTCACGCGGTAAGCGGGCCGCTCACGCGGGCGATCAGGCGGGGACCGACGCGACGAACCGGAAACGGTCCTCCTGCACCTCGACGCGGGCGCCCGCGAAACCGGCGGCGGCCAGCCGGTCCGCCATCGTGGCCGGGTCGACCGGCAGGTAGTCGTCGCCGGTGTGCAGGTCCCGCCGGGCCGGGGTCTCCACCCCGTCGGTGCCGGCCAGCACTCCCCCGGGGCGCAGCACCCGCCGCAGCTCGGCCAGCATCCGGTCCTGCCGGGCGGTGGACGGGACGTGATGCAGCATCGTAAACAGGGTGGCCGCGGAGAACTGGGCCGCCTCGAACGGCAGCGCGGTGGCGTCGGCGTGCAGCACGGTGACGTTGGTGCCCGCGAGCCGGCCGGCCAGGGACCGGGCCAGCCGCTCGTCGATCTCCACGGCGGTCAGCCGGGGAACCTGGCGCCGCAGCACGTCGGTGGTCAGGCCCGGCCCCGGGCCCACCTCCAGCACCTCATCGCCGAGGTCCTGCTCCCGGAGCACCCAGGGCAGCAGCTCGGACTCCACGAACGCCGCCCACCCGGGGCTGGCGCAGATCCGCAAGTGCGCCTCATTCATAGGCTCATTGTGGCCGGCGGCCCCGCTTCGTGCCGGGTTCCCGGGGGCCCTGCCGCGAGGCCTTCCCCCCGGGCCGTCCCCGGGACGTCAGCGGGCGAGCACGAGGACCAGCAGCACCGTGGCCGTGCACAGCTCGAGGACCGCGCCGAACACGTCGCCGGTCATCCCGCCCAGCCGCCGCCGCGCGAGCCCGCGCAGCAGCCCGGCCACGGCCAGGCCGGCCACGGCGGCCAGCCCGCCCCGGGCCGCGGCCGCCACCCCGCCCAGGGCCAGCCCGGCCGTCACCACCGCGGCCAGCAGCCCCGCCGCGGTCGCGGCCCGGCCGGCGGCGCTGGTCCGGCCGGCCACCAGCGCGCCGAACCCGGACGGCCGCGCCGACGGCGACCCGGTGGCCAGCACCACCGCCACCCGGCTGGCCACGGCGGCCAGCACCAGGCCCGCCGCGCCGGGCCAGCCGCGGGGCAGCGAGGCCAGCGCGCACACCTGGATCAGCAGCACCAGCACCAGCGTGGCCACCCCGAGCGGCCCCGCGTCGGAGCGGCGCATGATCTCCAGCGCCTGGTCCGCGGGCCGGCGGCTGCCCAGCCCGTCCGCGGTGTCGGCCAGCCCGTCCAGGTGCAGGCCGCCGGTGGCCAGCGCGAGCAGCGCCACGGCCAGCGCCGCGCCCAGCAGCTGCCGCCCCGGGGACAATTCACCCCGCGCAACGAAGACCATCGCGCCCGCACCGGCCAGCCCCAGTCCGGCGCCGATCGCGGGCAGCCAGAAGACGGCCCGGGCCGCCGCTCCCTCATCCAGGTCACCGCCGATCCCCGCGGGGATCACCGTGAACAGGCTCAGCGCGACCCGCCAGGACGGGGTGCGCGGCCGGGCGGCCGTCCGGGGAGGATCCGGCTCGCCGGTCACTTCAGCCGCCGCGGGATGCCGGCGGTGCACAGCCAGACCTGCGCGCACTCTGCCGCGACCCGGGTGTTCAGCAGGCCGAGCTCGTCGCGGTAGCGGATCCCTGACACGGTGCCCGGGATCACCCCCGAGCCGACCTCGTTGCTGACTGCCACGACCGTCCGGCGGGTGGCCCGCCACGCGTCCAGCAACCCGTCCACCCGCGCGGCCAGCGCCTGGTCAGCCCCGGGCGCGCCGGACCACAGCCCGCACTCGTCCATCACGCCGGCCAGCCAGGTAGACAGGCAGTCGACCAGGACCGGGGTGGCCAGCTGCCCGGGGGTCAGGTCCGGCCCGGCCAGGATGCGTTCCAGGTCCGGGGTTTCCAGCGTGGCCCAGTGCTGTGGCCGCCGCTGCTGGTGGAGGCGGACCCGGTCGGCCCATTCCGGGTCGGCGGCGTCCGGGAGGGCGCCGGTCGCCACGTAGTCCACCCGGTCCCGCCGGGCCAGCAACCGTTCCGCCGTCACCGACTTGCCGGACCGGGCCCCGCCCAGGATCAGAACCCGGTACGGCCGGGGCGACCGGGGCAGGCCCCGCCCGGTCAGGCCCCGCCCGGCCGGATCCGGTCCGGCCAGGCCGCGCAGCCGGCAGGCCCAGCTCATCCCTTCTCGCCGGACACGCCCGCGCTGTCGAACGTGGCGACGTCGCGCAGTACCCGGGCCGCGGCCGCGACGATCGGCAGGGCCAGCGCCGCGCCAGAGCCCTCGCCGAGGCGTAGGCCGAGGTCGAGCAGCGGGCGCAGGCCCAGTGCGTCCAGGGCCCGGCGGGCTCCAGGCTCGGTGGACAGGTGCCCGGCGAGCAGGGCGGCCGGCACGTCCGGGGCCAGCGCCCGGGCGGCCAGCGCGGCCGCGCAGGCGATCACTCCGTCCAGCACGACCGGCACCCGGAGCGCCGCCCCGCCCAGGATGAACCCGGCCAGCGCGGCGTGTTCCAGCCCGCCCACGGAGGCGAGGACACCCAGGGGATCGGCGGGATCCGGGCGGTTGCGTTCCAGGGCGTGGTGGACCACCGCGACCTTCCGCTGCCAGGTCGGGTCGTCGATGCCGGTGCCCCGGCCGGTGACCTCCTCCGGCTCCGCCCCGGTGAACACCGCGATCAGGGCGGCCGACGCGGTCGTGTTCGCGATGCCCATGTCCCCGGTCAGCAGGCAGGAGTTGCCCGCGGCGACCAGGTCGCGCGCGGTCTCGATGCCCACCTCAACCGCGCGCAGGGCCTCTTCGCGGGTCATGGCCGGGCCGGCCGTCATGTCGGCGGTGCCGGCGCGGATCTTGCGGGGCAGCAGCCCGGGAGCGGCCGGCAGGTCCGCGGCGACCCCGACGTCCACCACGCAGACCTCGGCCCCGGCCTGGGCTGCGATCGCGTTCACCACCGCCCCGGAGGCCAGGAAGTTGGCCACCATCTGCGCCGTGACCTCCTGCGGCCACGGGGTGACGCCCTGAGCGTGCACCCCGTGGTCGCCTGCGAACACCGCGACCACGGCCGGCTCGGGCAGCGGCGGCGGGCACTCCCCGGCCAGGCCGGCCAGCTGGACCGACACGTGCTCCAGCACGCCCAGTGAGCCACTCGGCTTGGTCAAGGCCTCCTGCCGTTCGCGGGCCTGCGCCACGGCCCCGGCGTCGAGCGGCCCGACCGCGGCGATGGTGTCGCCGAGCAGGCTGGCGGGCTGGCCGCCGGGCAGCCCACGGCGCCCCCACTGCCCGTCGTGCACGGCCCAGGCCAGCGGCCGCCGCCGGGCCCAGCCGCTGAGCACCAGCTCCGGCGCGGGCGGGAACGCGTCGACGTGCCCCACACACAGGTAGGCGACCACGCTCAGGTGCGGCGGCAGGGCGAGCGCGGTAGCCAGCTCACGCTCGTCGAAGAAGCTGACCCAGCCGACGCCGAGGCCCTCGGCCCGGGCGGCGAGCCAGAAGTTCTGCACCGCGCACGCGGTCGAGTAGGCCGCGACCTGCGGCTGGGCGTGCCGCCCCAGCACGTGGCGGCCGCCCCGGGTCGCGTCGCAGGTCACCGCGATGTTGAGCGGGGTGTCCAGGATCGCTTCGACCTTCAGGTCGCGGAACGCCCGGGCCCGCGGGCCGGGCAGCCCGGCCGCGAACACCTCCTGCTGCCTGCTGGCCAGCGCATGCACCCGTTCCCGGACGGCCCGGTCGCGCAGCACGATGAAGTCCCACGGCTGGCTGAGCCCGACGCTGGGGGCCTGGTGGGCGGCGGTCAGCACCCGGGTCAGCACGTCATCGGCGATGGGGTCCGGGCGGAACCCGCTGCGGACATCGCGACGCTGGGCGACCACCTGGTAGAGCGCCTCGACATCGGCCACGGGCATCGCATGAGCGGGAGGCGGCAGCGCGTTCAGGCCTAGAGCGTTGTCCCCCCGTGCGTCAATCCCCTGGGCATCAACCCGCCGCGCGCCAATCCCCTGGGCGCCAACCCCCTGGGCGCCAACTCCCCGTGGGTCAACCCCCAGCCCGTTCCCCGGTAGGTACTCCGCCGCGTCGTACTCCGCCGGGCGGAACAAGTCCTGGTCCTCGATCATGTACCCCTCCTGCCGTGCACCCCGTGCACACTGTGCGCGATGGTCGCCGCGATGAGCAGCGCCGCGCCACCGACCAGCCGGGACAGCCGGACGGCCCGGGCGATGTCCGGCGCCGCGGGTGGCACGCCGTCACCGAGCAGGCCGCGCTGCTCGGTCCGTCCCTGGTAACTGTTCCGGCCGCCGAGCCGGACACCCAGCGCGCCCGCGAAGGCCGCCTCACACCGGCCAGCGTTGGGGCTGGGGTGCTTGCCGCCGTCCCGGTGCAGCGTACGCAGGGCCTGGCGCGCCCGGCCGCGAACCACGGGCGCCAGCGCCGCGGCCAGCAGCCCGGTGACCCGGGCCGGGATGAGGTTGGCCAGGTCATCGAGCCGGGCCGCCGCCCAGCCGAACCGCTCGTAGCGCGGGCTGTGGTGCCCGATCATCGCGTCAAGGGTGTTCACGGCGCGGTAGCCGAGCAGGCCGGGCAGGCCGAACGCGGCCCCCCACAGCAGCGGGGCGACCACGGCGTCGGACGTGTTCTCGGCGACCGACTCGATGGCCGCGCGGGCCAGCCCGGCCGCATCGAGCTGGTCCGGGTCACGCCCGCACAGGGCGGGCAGCATCCGCCGCGCCGCGTCCAGGTCGCCGCTTTCCAGTTCCCGGCCCAGGGCCAGCGCCGCGCCCCCGAGGCTGGCGCCGCCCAGCACGGTCCAGGTGGCCAGCGCGGTGGCCGCGACGGTGGCCACGCGGTGACCCCGGGTCAGCCGCTGCGCAGCCAGCCCGGCCACGGCCACCGGGACCACGCACGCGGCGAGCAGCCCGGCGCCCCGGGCGCGGCTGTCTGACCAGAGGCGGCCCTCGGCCCGCGTCGCCACTGCGCCGAAGGCCGCCACCGGGTGCGCGCGGCGCGGGTCGGCCAGCACCGCGTCGAGGACCCCGCCGAGCAGCAGCCCCATGGCCCGCCCCGGCCTGGACCGCCCGCGGCCGGGCAGCCCGGACGGGGGCGACAGCGGCACGATCATCGGCTGGGCCTTCCCCGGGGGAACCACGCCCCGCAGGCGCTGGACCCGACGGCCGGAGTCTCCTGGCTCCCGGATCGAAGCTCCTCCCGGCCTTCCCACCGCCCCAGCGGTCGTGGCCCTCATGCGGGACTCGCTCCCCGGTCACAGTGGCGGGACCGCGCCGGACTCACACCGGCTTCCTGCCCTGCCGTCGGCGGAACGAAGAAAGAAGACCACACCCCGCTACCCCCGTCAAGCGAACCCCGCCCCCGACCAGGGCGTCCGCATAGGGACACCCGGCACCCGCCGCCGCGGTCCTGAGCACGTCCCAGCGCCCCGCTCCGCGCGGCCGATCCACCCACTGAGGGCCCGGGTGACCAGGGCGGTGCCGTTTTGGGCGGGATGGTTCGGGTAACTCGGGGACATGCTCAGCTCAGCGCCACGCTGGCCACGCCGGTCCCGCCGGGGACCGCGGTGAGCACCGACGCGTCCCGGGCCGCCCGGGACTCTAAGCACACCGAGCCGGACCGGCCCGGGGAGACCGAAGCGCAGCGCGACGACCGCAACGTCATGGAGTTGCTCAACGAGCTCCGCGTGGTCGGCATCGGCGTCCAGGTCCTGTTCGGCTTCCTCCTGGGTCTGCCCTTCACCAATCACTTCGCCAAGCTGTACACGGCGCAGCGCGGCGTGTACCTGGCCACCGTGACCCTCGCGGCCCTGTCCACGGTGCTGCTGGTCGCGCCGGTGGCCTATCACCGGCTGCTGTTCCGGCGGCACGAGAAGGGGAGCCTGGTCCGGGTGACCAACGTGCTGGCCATCGCCGGGCTGGTCACGGTGGGGCTCGCGGTGTCCTGTGCCGTCCTGCTGGTGGTCAGTGTCGTCGCCCCGGGCGCGCCCACCATCGTGATCACCGGCCTCATCGTGTGCGCGTTCGCGGGACTCTGGTTCGCGCTGCCGCTGTCCCGCCGGGGCCGGGACGATCGCGACGACCGGGACGGCCACCAGGACCCGGACAACCACCCGGACCAGGTCGGCCAGGACCAGCCGTCCCGGCCGACGCTCTGAGCGAACGGGATCCGCGGGGGTGATGGAACCTTTGCGCGTATCCATACGATGGAGACATGCAGTGGCCTAGTCGTGAAGCTCAGACCAGCCCCGCCGTGACCAGCCCGGCGGGCGCATGACCACCCCAGCGGCGGATGGCCCGGCCCGCACGGCGATCCTGACCGTGGACGACGATCCCGGGGTATCCCGGTCTATCGCCCGCGACCTGCGGCAGCGCTACGGGGAGCAGCACCGCATCGTGCGGGCCGAATCGGGCGAGGCGGCCCTCGACGCGCTGAAGGAAATGCGGCTGCGCGGCGACGAGGTGGCGGTGATCCTGGCCGACTACCGGATGCCGCAGATGAACGGCATCGAGTTCCTCGAAGAGGCGATGAAAACGTACCCGGCCGCCCGCCGGGTGCTGCTGACCGCCTATGCGGACACCAACGCCGCGATCGAGGCCATCAACGTCGTCGACCTCGACTACTACCTGCTCAAGCCCTGGGACCCACCGGAGGAGAAGCTCTACCCGGTGATCGACGCCCAGCTGGACGCGTGGCGGCTGGAGGACTACCAGCCGGTGCACGTGACCAAGGTGGTCGGGCACCGCTGGTCGGCCCGCTGCACGGAGGTGCGCGAGTTCCTGGCCCGGAACGAGGTGGCCTACCGCTGGTTCCCCTCCGACGAACCAGACGGGGAGCGGCTGCTCGCCGCCGCCGGGGCGGACGGCCGGACCCTGCCCCTGGTCATCACCCCCGACGGGGAGACCATGGTCGCGCCGAGCGACTCGGACCTGGCCACCCGGGTCGGCCTGAGCACCACCCCGGCCAAAGACTTCTACGACCTGGTCGTGATCGGCGGCGGCCCGGCCGGGCTCGGCGCGGCCGTCTACGGCGCGTCCGAGGGCCTGAAGACCGTGCTGGTCGAGCGGACCGCGACCGGCGGCCAGGCCGGGCAGAGCTCCCGGATCGAGAACTACCTCGGGTTCCCGGACGGGGTATCGGGCGCGCAGCTCACCACGCGGGCCCGGCGGCAGGCCCAGAAGTTCGGCGCCGAGGTGCTCACCACCCGGGAGGTGATCGGCCTCGACATCAAGGGATCGGCGCGCGGCATCAGGTTCGCGGACGGGGGCACGCTCGGCGCGCACAGCATCATCCTGGCCACCGGGGTCTCCTACAAGCAGCTCGGCGCGCCCGGGCTGAACGAGATGACCGGCCGCGGGGTGTACTACGGCTCCGCGCTCACCGAGGCCTCGGCCTGCATCGACCAGGACGTCTACATCGTGGGCGGGGCCAACTCGGCCGGGCAGTCCGCGGTGTACCTCTCCCGGCACGCCAAGTCGGTGACGCTGCTGGTCCGCGGGCCATCGCTGGAGCGGTCCATGTCCTACTACCTGATCCAGCAGATCGCGGAAGTCCCGAACATCACGGTCCGGACCTGCACCGAGGTGATCGGCGCGGAGGGGGACGGGCACCTGGAGCGGCTGACGCTGCGCAACACGGCGGACGGCGGCACCGAAATGGTGAACGCGCAGATGCTGTTCGTGTTCATCGGCGCGGCCCCGCTCACCGAGTGGCTGGACGGCGTGGTGACCCGCGACGACCATGGGTTCGTCATCGCCGGTCCCGACCTGGCCCCCGGCGGGCAGAAGGCCGGCTGGCGAGCTGGACCGGGCCCCGTACCACCTGGAGACGAGCATCCCGGGCGTGTTCGTGGCGGGGGACGCCCGCGCCGAATCCGCCAAGCGGGTCGCCTCCGCCGTCGGCGAGGGCGCCATGGCGGTCATGCTCGTGCATCGATATCTGGAGAAATTGTGAGCGCAGAACCAGCCCCGCAGCCGCCCTCAGCAACCACGCCCGACCCGCCCGCGGTGGGGCGGCAGGCGCTGCCGTGTGACGTCGACGAGCTGCGCAGCCTGTTCCTGTTCGAGAAGCTCGACGACGGGCAGATGGCCTGGCTGTGCCGTGAAGGACGGGTGGAGCTGTTCCCGCCCGGCCCGGTGTACGCCGAGGGCCAGCCGGCGTCCTGCTTCTACGTGCTGATCGAGGGCACCCTGGTCATGTCGCGGCGGATCGGCGGCGACGACGTCGAGGTGAACCGGAGCTCCCAGCGCGGGGCGTACACCGGGGCGTTCCGCGCCTATCTCGGCGACCGGGTCCCCCAGGTCTACGACAACTCGCTGCGGGTCACCGAGCCGTCCCGGTTCTACGTGCTGGACGCCGACAAGTTCGCGTCGATGATGCGGGACTGGTTCCCGATGGCCGTGCACATGCTGGAAGGCCTGTTCTTCGGGATCAAGAGCGTCCAGCAGCAGGTCGGCCAGCGCGAGCGGCTGCTCGCGCTGGGCTCGCTGTCGGCCGGGCTGACCCATGAGCTGAACAACCCGGCGGCCGCCGCGGTCCGGGCCACGTCCTCGCTGCGCGACCGGGTGGCTGGCATGCGCCACAAGCTGCGCCTCGTCGCGAGCGGCCGGTTCGACCAGGAGGCCCTGGAGACGCTGATCCGGCTCCAGGAGGACGCGGTCGAGCGGGTGGCCAAGGCGCCGGAGCTGAGCCCCATGGAAGCCTCGGATCGTGAGGACGCGGTGGGCGAGTGGCTGGAGGATCACGGCATCTCCGGCGGCTGGGACCTGGCTCCCACCTTCGTCCAGGCCGGGCTGGAAGCCGCCTGGCTGGACCAGGTAGCGGCGGTGGTGGACGACGGGACGCTGGAAGGCGCGGTCCGCTGGCTGAACTACACGGTCGAGACCGAGCTGCTGATGAACGAGATCGAGGACTCCACCAAGCGGGTCTCCCACCTGGTCACGGCGGCGAAGCAGTACTCCCAGCTGGACCGGGCGCCTTACCAGGTGATCGACGTGCACGAGCTGCTGAAGAGCACGCTGATGATGCTCGGTGGCAAGCTTCGGGACGGGATCACCGTGGTCAAGGACTTCGACCGCAGCCTGCCGCCGATCCCGGCCTACCCCGCGGAGCTGAACCAGGTCTGGACCAACCTGATCGACAACGCGGTGTCCGCGATGGACGGCCAGGGCACGCTGACCGTGCGCACGGCCCGCGACAATGACCGGGTGCTGGTGGAGATCGGGGACACCGGACCCGGTGTCCCCCCGGAGATCCGGGAGCGGATCTTCGAGCCGTTCTTCACGACCAAGCCGGTCGGCGAGGGAACCGGGCTCGGCCTGGACATCTCCTACCGCATCGTGGTGACCCGGCATCACGGGGACCTGCGGGTCGAGTCGGAGCCCGGGAACACGCGGTTCCAGGTCCGGCTGCCCATTGCCACCGCGGAGGCCGATACCGTGGTCACACCGGCCACCGCCGAGGAGAGCTGAATGGCTGACATCCCGGGACTCGACCCGACCGTCCCGCCGAGCGGCACCGGCTGCCTGGAATGCGACAAGGTCTCGGGCTGGTGGTTCCACCTGCGCCGGTGCGCGGAATGCGGGAACATCGGCTGCTGCGACAGCTCACCGGCCCAGCACGCCAGCGCCCACTCGGCGGCCACCGGGCACCCGCTGGTGCGCAGCTTCGAGCCAGGCGAGTCGTGGTTCTGGAGCTACCCGGAAGAGCAGTTCTACGACGGCCCGGAACTGGCCCCGCCGGAGCACCACCCGCAAGACCAGCCGGTGCCCGGCCCGGCCGGCCGGGTCCCCGCCGACTGGCGCCGGCACCTGCACTAGAGGGCTCTCGACCCGGACGTCACTGATCCCGCCCTGCCGTTGCTGCCGAGGGAATGGCAAGCTAGCGGGATGGGCATCGTATCTCCAGGGTTCAAGGGCCGCAGGAGCGGCCGGCCGGGAGAAGCTCCCGCCCGGCCAGTACCTCGTCACCGACTTCCCGGTGCTGTCCGCCGGGCCGACCCCCCGGGTCGATACCGGCTCGTGGGAGTTCAGCATCACCACGGAGGCCGGGCAGGCCCATAGCTGGGACTGGGCGGAATTCCGGGCCCTGCCCAGCGAGGAGATCCACGTTGACCTGCACTGTGTGACCAAGTGGTCCAAGCTGCGGACCACGTGGCGCGGAGTGTCCCTGGACACGCTGCTGGCCCAGGCCCAGACCAGCGCCCAGTACGCGATGGCGCGCTGCTACGGCGGCTACACCACCAACCTCCCGGTGGCTGACCTGCTGGACGGCCAGGCGTGGGTCGCGTTCGAGTACGACGGCCGGCCGCTGCCCGCCGAGCACGGCGGCCCGGCCCGGCTGCTCGTTCCCCACCTGTACCTGTGGAAGTCGGCGAAGTGGGTGCGGGGCATCGACCTGCGGGCCACGGACGAGCCCGGGTTCTGGGAGAGCCTGGGCTACCACAACTACGGAGACCCATGGCGCGAACAGCGGTACTGGGGCGACTGACCTGGCAGGTGGGCACGGTCGCGGAGATTCGCGAGGAGACCGCCACCGCCCGCACCATCGTGGTCGACGTCGCCGGCTGGCCTGGGCACGCGGCGGGCCAGCACGTGGACGTGCGGCTCACCGCCGAGGACGGCTACTCCACCCAGCGGTCGTACTCGATCGCCTCCGCGCCCGGCTCCGGCCGGCTGGAACTGACCGTGCAGCGGCTAGAGGACGGGGAGGTGTCCCCGTACCTGACCGACGTGCTGAAGCCCGGCTTCCCGCTGGAGCTGCGCGGGCCGATCGGCGGCTGGTTCGTCTGGGACCCGGCCGAGCCCGGGCCGGTGCTGCTGGTGGCCGGGGGCAGCGGCGTGGTCCCGCTGATGTCCATGATCCGCGCCCGGGCCGCGGTTGGCAGCGAGGCGCCGTTCCGGCTGGTGTACTCGGTGCGCAGCCCGGGAACCGTGCTGTATGCCGCCGAGCTGGACCGGCTCAGCGAGGCGGCCGACGGGTTCCAGATGAGCTACGCGTACACCCGCAGCGGCCCGCCGGGAGCGCAGGTACGGGTCGGCCGGCTGACCCCCGCGGTGCTCGCCGCACCGGGCTGGACATCGAAGGCCGCGCCCGCGGTCTTCATCTGCGGGCCGACGGGCTTCGTGGAGGCCGCGGCCAGCTTGCTGGTCAAGGCCGGGCATGACCAGGGCGCGATCAAGACCGAACGATTCGGACCCTCCGGAGGCCAAGCGTGAACACACACCTGGACGGCAACGTGCTCGCCGGGACCCTCGGCGAGGTCTTCGCCGTGGACGTGACCAGCGCCGTGGGGCAGTGCGCCTCGTGCGGCACCAGCGAGGCCATGGGTGAGGCGATGGTGTACACCGACGCGCCCGGCATGGTGGCCCGCTGCCGGACCTGCGGGGAGGTGGTGCTGAGGGTGAGCCATGCCGGAGGACGGATGTGGCTGGATATGCGCGGCATCAGCTACCTCGAACTGCACGTGCCCGGCGAGTGACCAGGATCAGGCCATGAGCAACCTCCCCCAGCCCGACGGCCGCCGTCACCTCCGGGTCTCCGACGCCGACCGGGAACAGACCGCCGACCTGCTGCGCCAGGCCGCCGGCGACGGGCGGATCACGTTCGACGAACTGGACCAGCGCCTCGAGGCCGCGTACGCGGCCCGGACCTACGGGGACCTGACCGAGGTCACCGCCGACCTGCCCGCGGCCGGGCAGCCGCCGCCCGGGCCGGCGGAGACGGTCCCGGGCACGTTCCCGGCCGCCCGGATCGGCGGGGAGCCCGGATCCGGGGTTTCGATCGCGATCCTGGGCGGTGTGGACCGGAGCGGGACGTGGGTGGTGCCGCCGCGGCACAGCGTGGTCGCGCTGCTCGGCGGCGTCCACCTCGACCTGCGGGAAGCGCGGTTCAGCCAGCGCGTGGTCACCATCGACGTCTTCACCTTGATGGGCGGGGTGGACATCATCGTGGGCGACGACGTCGAAGTGGATGTGTCCGGCTTCGGCATCATGGGCGGCTTCGACCACCGGGCCAGCGGTCCCGGGCTGCCCGGCGCACCTAAGGTGCGGGTGGTCGGCCTGGCGCTGATGGGCGGGGTCAACGTGCGGCGCGGGCAGTTGAAGCAGGACAGGAACCACCGGGACCATCACCACCGGGACCGCCGGGAAATCGGGCCGGCCGCGGACGGCGGCCACCCGGGCGCCCAGCCCCCTGACCCAGCAGCCCCCTGACCCAGCAGCCCCCTGACCCAGCAGCCCTGTGATCCAGCAGGCATTTCTTCCCGGGCATAACCGGAGGGCTAGTCCGGTTGGCCCCCATGGGTCTGCGGAAAAGGGACGCTCACCCGACGAGACGGGACCGGCTCTTGATCAGTGCCTCTCCCGGCCCGCCGTAGGGAAACGGCTGATGCTGCCAAAAGCGGCGTCAAGGAGGTACTCGTCATGAAGCTGAGCCTGCGGTTCGCGCTCGACAATCTGTTCGTGCTCGGCGCGGTATTCCTGGCTGTCTCAGCGATGGCATTCTCGGCCACGATGGCTGGCTGGCTCGCGTTCGGCGTGTCCACTGGCATCGCGGTGGTGGCGGCGGCCAGCATGGCCGCGGCTCACCGGACCGGGCAGCGGATCGGCCACGGCGCGGTCGGGCTCGTCGCCCTGTGGTCCCTCATCGCCGCGCTGATCTTCACCGGCAACGTGCTGACCTGGCTGGTCCTGGCCGACGCGATTACCCTCGGCGTGGTGGCGCTGGCGGATCTCACCGCGCACGAGGTCAGCACCGAGAATGTGGTGCACCGCCTGGAGGTGACTGGCAACCTGCGGACCGGTGACCCGGCCGCGGAGCGCCTGGCCGCCTGACCACCAGGCGCCCGGCGGAGGGGCGGGGACGGCTGCGGCCGTTCCCGCCCCTCGGCATTTCCGCGCTGATGAGCCGGCTATCTGTTTGGCGCGGGAACGGCTCCCCGGCACCCGGTGCCGCGACATACTGGCTGCGGACCGGCATCAGCCAGACAGGGGAGCGATCATGACGGGACATTCCTTCGTGCCTTTGCCCGGCAGCGAGCGCGGGCCCTTGCCGCAAGCGCAGGAACTGGGCCCGGTGGATGAATCCCAGCAACTCGAGGTGACGCTGGTGACCCGGCGCCGGGCTGCCCTGCCCCCCGGCCTGGTCGAGGGGCCTGCCACCCTGACCCCGGAACAGTTCGCCGAGCAGCATGGCACCGACCCGGCCGACCTGGAGCTCATCAGGACCGTGCTGGCCGGGCACGGGCTGGAGGTCACCAGCACCGACGCGGGCGCCCGCCGGGTAACGGTGCGGGGCACGGTCGCGGACCTGTCCGCGACCTTCGGGGCCTCGCTGCGCCTGGCGCGCACGCCGGACCCGGTCACAGGGCAGAACATGGTCGAGCACCGGTACCGCGAAGGCGGCTTGCAGGTCCCCGCCGCGCTGGCCGGCATCGTGCTCGCCGTCCTGGGGCTGGATAACCGGCCGCAGGCCCGCGCGCAGTTCCGCCGCGCGCCGGCCACCACGGCCCGGACGGCAGCGCCCGCCCCCACCGCGCCGGCCCCCGGCGCCCCGGCCCCGGGCAGCCCGGGGCCGACGGCCGCCCCGGCCGCGGCGCCCGCATCCTTCACCCCGCCGCAGGTGGCCGCCCTGTACCAGTTCCCGGCGGGCACCGACGGGACCGGGCAGACCATCGCCATCATCGAGCTCGGCGGCGGGTTCGGCAGCAGCGACCTCGATCCCTATTTCGCCGGGCTGGGGCTCCCGGTTCCCTCAGTGACCGCGGCCAGCGTGGACGGCGCCGCCAACCAGCCCGGCCAGGATCCTAACGGCAACGACGGCGAGGTCCTGCTGGACATCGAGGTGGCCGGGGCGGTCGCCCCGGGGGCGGCGCAGGTCGTGTACTTCGCCCCCAACACCGACCAGGGCTTCGTGGACGCGGTGACCACGGCGGTGCACGCCACCCCGACGCCGACGGTGGTCAGCATCAGCTGGGGCCAGTCCGAGGACTCGTGGACCGCCCAGGCCCGGACCGCCCTGGACCAGGCCATGGCGGACGCGGCCGCGCTGGGCGTCACGGTCTGCGCCGCCGCCGGGGACAGCGGCAGCAGCGACGGGCAGAGCGGCACCCACGCCGACTTTCCCGCGTCCAGCCCGCACGCGCTGGCCTGCGGCGGGACCAGCCTGCGTGGCAACGCCGGGACCGGCGTGATCAGCTCCGAGACCGTCTGGAACGACGGGAGCTCGGGCGGCGCCACGGGCGGCGGCGTGAGTGACACCTTCCCCATCCCGTCGTGGCAGACGGCGGCGGGCGTGCCGGCCCGGGCCGGCGCGGCGGCCGGATCCGCGGCGGGACGGGGCGTGCCCGACGTGGCCGGCTGCGCCGACCCGGCTACCGGCTACCAGATCCGGGTGGACGGGCAGTCCATGGTGGTCGGCGGGACGAGCGCCGTGGCCCCGCTGTGGGCGGGGCTGATCAGCCGGATGGCGCAGTCCGCCGGGAAGCCGTTCGGCCTGCTCCAGCCGGTGCTCTACGCGGGCGTGACGGCGGGCACGGCCGCGCCGGGGTTCCGCGACATCACCAGCGGCAGCAATGGCGCCTACTCGGCCGGGCCGGGCTGGGACGCCTGCACCGGGCTGGGCTCCCCGGAGGGAAGTACCCTGCTCACCAAGGTAGGCGGCGGGCCGGCCAGCGCCTAGGCCCCGGCCCCACGACGGGGCATCCGGCGCTCAGGCCGGCTTGCCGCCCAGGGTGGCCGGTGCCCCGTAGTTCCGCAGCACTTCCGGGACGGTCACGACGCCCTTCTCGTCCTGGAAGTTCTCCATGATCGAGAGCAGCGACCGGGCCGTCGCGCCAGTCCCGTTGAGGGTGTGCGCAAAGTGCAGCTTGCCGTCGCGGCGGAACCGGATGTTCAGCCGGCGCGCCTGGTAGTCGGTGGTGTTCGAGCAGGAGGTGATCTCCCGGTAGCGCTGCTGGGCCGGGAACCACGCCTCGATGTCGTACTTCTTGGCCGCGGGCGCGCCGAGGTCCCCCACGGCGATGTTCATGACCCGGTAGGGCAGCCCGAGAGCCTGGACGATGTCCTCCTCGTGCGCGAGCAGCTCCTCGTGGAACGAGGCTGACTGCTCGGGGAGGCAGTAGACGTACATCTCCACCTTGTCGAACTGGTGGACCCGGAACATGCCCTTGGTGTCCTTGCCCGCCGCCCCGGCCTCGCGCCGGAAGTTGGTGCTGAACGCCGCGTACTTGGCGGGCAGCTGGTTCTCCTCCAGCCGCTCGTCGGTGTGGATGCCGGCCAGCGCTACCTCGGAGGTGCCGGTCAGGTACAGGTTGTCCCGTTCCAGGTGGTAGAGGTTGGACTCCTCGGTAGGCAGGAACCCGGTGCCATACATGGCACGCTCGCCGACCAGCACCGGCGGCAGCACGGTCATGAACCCCCGGCCGGCCAGGCGGTCGAGCACGAAGCGATACAGGGCCATCTCGGTCGTGGCCACGTCACCGAACCGGTAGGCGAACCGGGACCCGGACAGCCGCGCGCCGCGGGCCATGTCAATCCAGCCCGCCGGGCCGCCGAGATCGGTCGCGTCCCGGACCGGGAACGTGAACTCAGGTGGCTCACCCCAGGTACGCAGGACGACCGAGTCCTCTTCGGCCAGGCCGTCCGCGGCGGTGGGGTCGGGAAGGTTGGGAATGCGGGCCAGCAGCTCCTGCCGCTTCCGCTCGGCCCCGGCCAGATCGGCCTCGGCGGCGTCGAGTTCCTTCCGCAGCCGCTGCAGCCCGGCGAGCTTTTCGGGGCTCGGCTGGCCACCCCGGGACGATCGCTTCTGGTCCGCGCGCAGGGTCTCGGCCCGCTCGGTCAGCTCGCGCCAGGTCTGGTCGGCGGCGAGCACGGCATCGAAGTCGTCGGCGGCACCGCGCCGGGCGAGCGCGGACCGGTAGCGGTCTGGCTCCTGGCGCGCGGCCCTCAGGTCAATCACGTGCGCGAGTCTATCGGGCACACACGGCGATGCGGTGCGTCACGGCTCCTCCTCCGGGCCCCCGGTGCGGCCCGTCACGCCGCAGCCGGAGAGGTCGAGGCAGACCAGCCCCCAGGGCTCGTCCCGGGCCCGGGTCATGACCAGGGTCGCGCGCCGGGAACCGGTCAGCTTCAGCTGGCGGTGCAGCTGGCCCACGTCGCCGGCCAGTCCCCGGCGGCGGATGTCCAGCGCGCCGATGTCGAGGTCGCGCAGGCGGGCGGGCAGCCGCTTCTGGTTCCACGGGCCGGAGTCGATGACCCGCAGGGTCCGCGCGAACGGCGTGCGCACCGCGCTGTCCGTGCACAGGAACGCGATCCGCTCGTCGATCTTCCACGCGGCCAGCGGGCGGGCGAGCTCCTCGACCAGCCCGGCCCGGGTCACCGCGGGGTTGGGGTCGAGCAGGAACGGGCCGGGCGCGGCCACGGGGACCGGCGGCCCAGGCTGGGGGGTGAGCGTGTGGCCGCCGGGCAGGATGGTCGCCCGGGTGGGGGAGCCCGCGAGGGACGGCGACCAGGCCACCGCCTCCTTCAGGTCCCGGCCGACCGCGACGAACTCCAGTTCCCAGCCCCCGGGCACCGCGTCGCGCGCGATGCCCGGGGCCGCCTTGATACCCACCGCGGGCACGCGCGCGGCCAGGCCCAGGCACCAGTCCAGCGGCGGTTCGCTCGCCCCGGGACCCAGCCTGCGGCCCCCGGTGTTGCCAGCCGTGCGGCGGGCCGGGTCGATGAACACCGCGTCCACCCCGGCCAGGTCCGTCTCGCGGACGTCGCCCTGGACCGGCCGCACGGAGCCACCCACGCCGTAGGCCGCCGCGTTCAGGGTGGCCATCCGCAGGTGCAGCGGGTCCCGGTCCACCGCCCGGACCTGATGCTCCCCGGCCAGCGCGGCGAGGTCCCCGCCGATCCCGCAGCACAGGTCGGCCAGCCCGCCGGCCCTGGCGAACCGGGCCTGCCGGTGCCGGGCCACCACCTCAGCGGAGGCCTGTTCCAGGCCGGCCCGGGTGAAGAACATGTCCATGGCCCGGCTGAACTTGGCCCGGGCCGCGAGCCGGAGCTCGTGCTGGGCCAGGGCTGCCGCGACCAGCCCGGCCGGGTATGACTCGCGCAGCCGGGTGCCCAGCGCCAGCGCGGTGTCCGGGGTGACGGCCTGGTGGCGCAGGGAGGCCAGCAGTTCCGAGCCCGGGGCGCTCAGCAGGGCGTCGAGATCACTGAGCGGGGCGTCCAGATCCGCCGATCCGGTCATGACGTGGCCGAGGTGCGCGGCTGGCCCGCCGCGCCGGTCCCGGATTCACCCGGTGCGTCCTCCGCCGTCGTGGTCTCGTCGGTGGCCGGCTGGCCGGGCCGGGTGGCCAGCACGGAGCCCGCCAGGATCAGGCCGAAGGCCGCGATGATCTCCGGGGTGAGCGGCTCGCCGAGCACCCCGACCCCGAGGGCCACGGCCACGGCCGGGTTCACGTACGTGATGACCGTGGCGCGGGCCGGGCCGACCTCGGCGATCAGCTGGAAGAACAGTACGAACGCGAGGGCCGTGCAGACCAGCGCCAGACCGGCCAGGCTGGCCAGCACGCTGGCGGACGGGACGGTCTGCGGCCAGGTCAGCGCGGCCGCGGGCGCGTAAACCACGGCCGCGAACCCCAGGCAGACCGCGGTCACCGCGAGGCCGGGCAGGTCGGCGAGCTTGCGGCTGGCGATCAGCGGCCCGGTGGCGTACCCCACCGCGGTGAACATCACCAGGGCGATGGACCACAGGTCCCCGAGCAGCGCACCCGGGCCGGCCAGCAGCGCCACCCCGGCCAGGCCGCCGAGCAGGCCGGTCCAGCGCAGCGGCGTGAGCCGCTCCCCGGCACCCGTGAGCCGGGCCAGGGCCACCCCGATGATCGGCACCGACGCGATGAGCAGGCCGCTCATCGAGCTGGATAGCCGCCGCTCAGCGGCGGACAGGAACAGCCACGGCAGGATGATCTCCACGCAGGCGAACACGGCCAGCCAGCGCCAGTGCCCGCGGAGCACCCCGAGCTGGCCGCGGTGCACGGCGATGGGCAGCAGCACGACGGCGCCCCCGGCCACCCGGGCGAAGACCAGGACGGGAACCGAGACGCCGCCGTCGGCGACTTTGATGAGCAGATAGGGCACGCCCCAGATCAGGCTCATGGCCGTGAAGAGGATCCAGCCACGGCGGCTCACTCAGTACCTCCCGAAGTCCCGGTGGCAGGTTACCCGGAGATGAGGGCTCAGCCAGAAATCCAGACCTGACCAGACATGGCGGCCTGGCCCGAAACGCAGACTTAGCCCCAATGCAGCGCCAGCCCACAGTGCCATGCCAGCCCCCAGTGCCATGCCAGACTGCAGTGCCGTGCTAGCCCGCAATGCAGACGCCGAGGGAGCCCAGCTGGAGGCACAGCCCGCCCGGGTTGCCGCGCGGCGGCGGCTGCGGGCCCGGGCCGGCCGGGGACGGGGCCGGTGATGGGGCCGGCAACGGGGAGGGCGAGGTGCCCGGTGACGGCCCGGCCGGGGTGGAGGGCAGCACACCTCCCGGGCCTGACCAGGTGCTGGTGGGCAGCGGCGCGGGGCGGCTGGCCCGCCCGGACGGCCCGGAGCCCGCGCCGGAAGCGGGTGCGGCGGGTGAGACACCGCGCGGCGTGGTGCTGGCCGGCTGGGTGGCCGGCGCGCTGGCCCCGCCGCCCGGGGACCGGCCTGGTGCCCCCGGGTACGGCGGCCGGGCCGGCGCGGCGCCCGCCGCGGCCGGTGGCGCGGCCAGCCGCGGGCTGAACCGGACCGTCACCGTCACGAACAGGGAGTAGCAGACCACGGCCGTGGTGAGGAAGGCCGCCAGGACCGCCGAGCCCACCGGATGGCACCTGATCGCCGCCAGCCCGTTACGCGTGGTGGACTTGGCGACGTCCCCGGCGACCGCGAGCGTGACCCCGGCCGCCGGCAACGGCGGACCGTATCCCTGCCGCGACGTGCGGGTTAATCTGCGCAGGGCGTCCCGGCGCTGGGCCGGGGACAGGCCCGGAAGCAGGTAGATGACCCTCCGCCGGCCGCTGGTGCGGAGCTGCGCGTGGAGGCCCTGGGGCAGGTCTGCGTAGCGGATCTTGATCACTGACGGACCCTCGTGCCGTGCGGTCGGGGTGCGCCCGTTCCTCTCGCCCAGAACAGGCTGTGATCACGCTATCACGCAGAAGAACCACGATCATGGTGAAACGGGCCGAGAATGGCCCGCACCAGAGGGCATCAGCCCAGGACGCCGCCCCAGGTCCCAGGGCCCCGGCGGGCGGCGCTACCCCCGCATATCCGGCTACGCTCGGGCCATGCAGCCGATCCCGGAGGGAAGCACGGCCGGCGTGGCCACCGCCGGGCGGGCCCCCCGCGGGTCCGGCGACGTTCCGGCGGGCCGGGCCAGGTTCCGGCGGCACGGGCTTCGGCGGCGCTGGGCCCTGCTGGCCGCCGCGGCCGGCGGGGCGGCCCTGGCGGCCGCGTTCCCGCAGGCCGGCCTCTGGCCGCTAGCCACCGCCGGGCCGGCCCTGCTGGTGATCGCGCTCTACCGGCAGGGGCTGCGGGCCTCGTTCCTCATCGGGCTGGTCTTCGGGATCGCGTTCTTCGTGCCGCTGCTGTCCTGGCTGGTCAACGTGGCATGGTACGCGTGGGCCGCGCTGGCCCTCGCCGAGGCGGTGATCTTCGGGCTGCTCGCGGTGGGCCAGCGGCTGCTGCTGGGGCTGCCCGGCTGGCCGCTGGCGGTGGGTGGCTGGTGGGTGGCGGCCGAGGCGATGCGGGCCCGCTGGCCCTACGCCTTCCCGTGGGGCCGCCTGGCGATGAGCCAGGCGGGCGCGCCCAGCGCGGGCTGGGCCGCGATCGGCGGCCCCCCGCTGCTGTCCTTCGCTGTCGCAGTCACCGGGGCGATGCTGGCCTGGCTGGTCCTGTCCGCGGTCCTGCGCACGGGCGACCGGAACCGCCTCATAGCCGCGGCGGCAGCCACCGCGGTCACGGCCGGGATCGCCCTGGCCGGCACCCTGCTCCCGGTGGACCAGGCCGGGGCGGGACAGCGCACCGCGACGGTGGCGGCGGTGCAGGGTAACGTCCCGCATGCCCGGTCCCTATCGGGCCTGCTCCGGGCGACCACGGTCACCGGGAACCACGCCGCCGCGACCCGGGCCCTGGCCGCGCAGGTCGCCTCGGGCGCCCGGCCGGCCCCGGACATGGTCATCTGGCCGGAGAACTCGACTGACCTGGACCCCCGCCAGTACCCGGCGATCTACGCCTCGATCGCCACCGCGGTCGCCGCCATCAACCGGCCGGTCCTGGTCGGGGCGGTGCTGCAGAACCCGCTCCGCAACACCGGCCAGCTGTGGCTGCCGCACCGGGGCCCGGTGGCGCTCTACGCGAAACGCCGGCTGGTCCCGTTCGGCGAGTCCATCCCGTTCCGCAGCCTGCTCGCGCACGTCACCCCGCTGGTCAACCTGCAGCCGGTCAACTTCACCGCCGGCCGCCGGGCGGTGGTGTTCCACCAGGGCGCGATCCGGCTGGGCGATGTGATCTGCTACGAGGTCGGCTTCGACGGCCTGGTGCGGTCGGAGGTGACCGCGGGCGCCAACCTGCTCGCGGTGCAGTCCAACGACGCCACGTTCGAGGTGGACGGGCAGTCCGGCGAGTCCACCCAGCAGGTGGCCATGGCCCGGATCCAGGCGATCACGTCGAACCGCGCCATCGTGTACGCCTCGACCACCGGGGAGAGCGCCATCATCGCCCCGGACGGCGCGGTGCTGGCCCGCAGCGGGCTGTGGCAGCGGGCGGTGCTGGACACGAGGGTCCCGCTGCGCATCGGGCTCACCCTGGCCGACCGGCTGGCCGGCTGGCCGGAGGCCGTGCTCACGGCGCTGACCATCCTGGCCCTGGGCTGGGCCATCGTCCGCGCCGCGGGCGGCGCCCGGCGCCGCCCCACGCGCGGCACCACGTAACGCACGCATCACGGATAGGACCGGGCGGACCCGGCGCACCGGGATGGACCGACAATGGGAGTCATGGCACTGTGGCGGGCCTTCGCCAAGCCTCTCCGGTACGCGGCGCTGGCGGCAGGCGTGCTGCCGACCCTGGCCTTCCCGCAGCTGAACCTGGAATTCCTCGGCTGGTGCGGGCTGGTGCCCGCGATCCTCATCATCCGTACCACGCCATCCGCCCGGGAGGCCGCGGTCCGCGGCTGGTGGGTGGGCGCCGGCTTCATCCTGGCCTCCCTGTACTGGCTCGTCCCCAACATCGGCCCGGGGCTGCTGGTGGTCGCGGTGGTCTTCGGGGTCCTGTGGGCCGGGTTCGGGGTGGCCGCCTGGGCGCTGCTGCGCCCGCCGCTTCGCCCCGCCCGCGCGCTCGCGGCGCTCGCCGTGCTCCCCGGCTACTGGGTGTTCACCGAGTGGGCCCGGTCCTGGCAGGGGTTCGGCGGTCCGTGGGACGTGCTGGGGGCCAGCCAGTGGCAGCATCCCGCGGTGCTCGCCCTGGCCGCGGTGGGCGGCGTCTGGCTGATCAGCTTCGCCCTGGTCGCCGCCAACACGGCCATCGCGATCCTGCTGCTGGCCCGGGGCCTGGCGGTGCGCGCCGTGGGCGCGGCCGGGGTGGCCGTGGCACTGGCCGCGGGACCGGTGGCGTTCGCCCTCAGCACGGCCGTGCCGCCGGTCCGGCAGGTGAGCGTGGCGCTGGTCCAGCCGGGTATCACCAGCGGCAAGGCCCAGCGGGTCGATGCGAGCCTGCAGCTGTCGGGCGGGCTCGGTGCCAGCCAGCCCCCTGCCAGCCAGCCCGGCGCCAGCCAGCCCCCGTGCCGCCCGCCCGGACCTGATCGTCTGGGGCGAGAGCAGCGTAGGCACCGACATCGAGCGTCAGCCGGTGCTCTTCAGGCAGATCAGGCGGCTGGCCGCGGGTACCGGCGCCCAGGTGCTCGTGAACCAGGACGCGTCGCTGCCGGACGGGGCCCGGTCCAAGGTAGCCCTCCTGATCGGGCCGCACGGCATCGTGGGCTCGTACACCAAGACGCGGCTGGTCCCGTTCGGCGAGTACATCCCCCTGCGCGGCGCGCTCGGCTGGCTCGCGCGGATCAGCAAGGCCGCCGCGAGCAACATGGTCCCGGGCGACGGGGCGCATCTCGTCCACGCCACCGACCGGCTCGGCCGGCCGCTGCCGCTCGGCGTCCTGATCTGCTTCGAATCCGCTTTTCCCGACATGTCCCGGTTCGACACGGACCTGGGCGCCCAGCTCCTCGTGTACCAGACCTCCGACTCGACGTTCCAGCGGACCTGGGCTCCCGCCCAGCATGCGGGGCTGAGCGCGGTACGCGCGGCGGAGACCGGCCGCCCCGCGGTCCAGGCCGCCCTGACCGGGGACACCGTGGCCTTCGATGCGCGGGGCCGACTGCTGGCGCAGATGAGCACCCAGCAGCGCGGGGTGACCCTGGTGCGGCTGGGACTCCCCCCGGTGGCGGCCCGCACTACGTACGACCAGCTCGGGGACTATGTGCCCTGGGCCGCGACCGGCATCGTGCTCGCGGCCGCTATCACTGGTTTTCTGATGGTTCGCCGGGTTCGCGGCGGACGGGTACCGTGGGACGGCAACCCACGGCGTGCCCGATCCGTCTCAACAGTGGGTGCTTCGCCCGGAAACAACGGGGAAGGCCAGCACTAGCAGCAAGTGGTCAGCAACAGGAGGATCCGCAGTGCGGCAGATCGACAAGGCGGACGGCCAGCGGCCCATCCGGGTGTCCCGCCAGGGCAGGAGCGCCGGACCGGGCCGCTGGCTCGCGATCACCGCCGCCACGGGCGCAGCGGGCCTGCTGATCGCGGCCTGCTCCAGCGGGTCACCCGCGCCCACCACGCCCGCGGCCTCGCATAGCGCGGCCCGGGCCTCCGCCTCGGCCTCCGCCGCCGCGGCCCGCGCGCAGCTGCACATCAGCCCGGGCGATGGTCACCACAACGTCAACCCCAGCAAGGGGATCAAGGTCACCTCGGCCAGCGGCAAAATCCAGAGCGTCAGCGTGACCTCCGGGCACCAGACGGTGAGCGGCTTCTTCAACGCCGCGCATACGGCCTGGCGGAACCAGTGGGCGCTGCATCCGTCCAGGAATTACACGGTGCAGGCCACGGCGGTCAACTCATCCGGGACGAGGATCACCTCGACGAGCCGCTTCCACACGCTCACCCCGGGCGCGTCCGACACCGCCATGATCTTCGAGGGCTACAAGCAGTCCTACGGCGTCGGGATCCCCATCCGCATCACGTTCAGCTCCCCGGTGACCAACAAGGCCGCGGTGGAGAAATCCCTCCAGGTCAGCAGCTCCAAGCCGGTGACCGGAGCCTGGTACTGGGACGGCAACCAGACGCTGTACTTCCGCACCATGAACTACTGGCCCGCCCACACCACGGTCTCGTTCGACGGGCACCTGGCCGGGGTGGAGGCCTCCCCCGGAGTCTTCTTCACCGCCGACCTGACCCAGACGTTCGACATCGGGCCCTCGCTGGTCGTGGTGGCGAGCACCAAGACCCACTACCTGAACGTGTTCTACAAGGGCAAGCTGTGGGGCCACTGGCCGATCAGCACCGGCAGGCCCGGCCTGGACACGGTGAACGGCACCTACATCACGCTGGAGAAGGGCAACCCGGTGCGGATGGTCGGCAACGGGTACAACGAGCTGGTCAACGACGCGGTGCGGTTCACCTACAGCGGCGACTACCTGCACTCGGCGCCCTGGTCGGTGGGCGAGCAGGGAATCACTAACGTCAGCCACGGGTGCGTGAACCTGTCCCCGCAGCATGCGGCGATGTACTACAGCCTGGCCACGCCCGGCGAGCCGGTGACGGTCACCGGCAGCCCGCACGCGGGCAAGTGGGGCGACGGCTTCACCGTGTGGTTCCTGTCCTGGAAGCAGCTGCTGAAGGGCAGCGCGCTGGGCCAGGCCGTGCAGGTGACCTCGTCCGGCAGCACGTTCGTCAGCCCGTCGTCGGTGACGCAGACGCCGGACACCTCCCGGCTGGGCGGCCCGAAGCCGGACAACTACGCCGCCCAGTGAGAGCAAGCCGGTCCTGGATAACCCCTGCCGGCGGTCCTCGGCCTGGTAGCGGGCCAGCAGCGCCGTCTCCGCCGCCTTGCGCGGGAACAGCGCGAACACCAGCGCCGCGCCGAGCACCACGCCGATGATGGCGGCCGCGTAGGCCCACTGGTCACCGGCGAGGAACGCGGTCTTCGCCGCCGCGGTGATCTTGGTGGCGTCCTGGGGGTAGCGCTGCGCCACCTGCTGGGCCCCGGCGAACGACTTCTCCAGCTGGTTCTGCACGCTGCTGGTGATCCGGCCGCGGTGCGGCGCGCTGGCCACGGACCGGGCGATGGCGGTGGCGTACCCGGCGGTCAAGAGCGCGCCCAGGATCGACTGCATGATCGCGCCGCCCAGGTCGCGCTGCAGGTCAGCGGTGCCGGAGGCCATCCCGGCCCGGCGGGTGGGCACCGAGCCGGCGAGCGAGTGCGAGGCCGGCGTGCCGGCCAGCCCCACCCCGGCGCCCAGGAACGCGAAAGCCAGCCCGACGACCCAGTACGAGCTGCCCTGCTTCCACAGCGCCAGCATGGTCAGGAAGCTGAGCAGGCAGAGCAGGTACCCGCTGAGCAGCGTGAAGCCCGACCCGCGGGCATGCACGAGCCGCGCCGACAGCGGTGCGAACGCCACCAGGCACACGGCCGCCGGGAGGATCGCGAGCCCGGCCCGCAGCGGTGAGTAGCCGAGCACGTCCTGCAGGTACTGCTGGCCCACGAAGATCGCGCCCATCAGCGACCCGAAGACAATGATCCCGCCCACCGCGGCCACCCAGAAGATCCGCCGCCCCGCCACGTGCAGGTCGTAGAGGGGACGCCGGGCCCGGCGCTGGCGGAGGAAGAAGCCGGCTCCCGCGGCCAGGCTCACCCCGGCCGTGCCGATGGCCAGGGCCCCCGCGCCCGGTACCGGCGCGAAATTGATCGTTACTACCAGGCCCGCAACGAAAACCATCGACAGCACTCCGCCCAGGTGGTCAACGGGGTCCGTGCTCTCGTTGACGTGTGACGGCACGCAGGCCACCGCCAGGACCAGGGCCGCGACCGCGAGCGGCAGGGTGAGCAGGAACGCCGACCCCCACCAGAAGTGCTGCAGGACCAGGCCGGCCAGCATGGGCCCCAGGGCGGTGATCGCACCGCCGATACCGGACCACAGCGCGATGACCCTGACCCGGGCGGCCCCCGACCACAGGGCGGTGATCAGGGCCAGGGTCGTGGGGTAGGCCATGCCCGCGGAGATCCCGCCGAGCAGGCGGCCGGCCAGCAGCACGCCGGCGTCCGGGGCGTAGGCGGCCATCAGGCCGGCCGGGACGGACAGCAGCACGCCCAGCACCAGCATCATCCGGCGGCCGTAGCGGTCGCCCACCGCCCCGAGGTAGAGCACCGATCCGGCCAGGCCGAGCGAGTAGCCGATGGCGATCAGGTCGAGCGTGGTCTGCCCGGTGTCGAAGGCCCGGCCGATGCCGGGCAGCGCGACGTTGGCCACGGTGAGGTTCAGGTTCGCGACCGCGGCCACCACGATCAGCGCGAGCAGGACCAGGGACGCCTGGCGCGGTGCCGTTCCCGTACCGGCACCGCCCGGGGCGCCGGGTTTGGTCGCTGTGGCCAAGGTCCCCTCCCGGGGGGGCCTGCCCACGAGCCAATCAGGTCAGGACGGCCGCGCGTCATCCCTGGCGGGTGAAGTGACCAGGTCCGGGTGGCCGGGGTCCGGGTGGCCCGGGTCTGGCCGGGCGGGGTCCAGGCCGCCGGAGTCCAGGCTTCCGGGGTCCAGGTGACCCAGGTCCGGGGGGTTCGCGGGCCACCGGCGGCCCAGGCGGCTGGCCAGCCGCTGGACCGCCGCGGCGGTCCACGCGGCCGGGCGGGGGCTGGCCCCGTCCACCAGGCCGTTCCAGTACAGCGACCAGGTGCCGGCCAGCACCCGGCGGACGGGGCGTGCGGTGAGCAGGCGCACGCCCGCCGACGCGGCGCGCGGACGGCGCAGCAGGGTGGCCTGGAGGGCCGCCGCTCCCGGCAGGTAGCGGCCGAACGTGGCCGTCACCGCGTCGGTGTAGGCCGCGGCCGCCTGGCCGGGCCCGGCCAGCAGGCACTCCGCGGCCAGCCGCGCGCTGACCATGCCCGGCCCGATGCCCTCGCCCTGGAGCGGGTTGATCAGGCCGGCCGCGTCCCCGGCGAGCAGCACGTTCCCCGCCGCCGGCGGGGTGCCGGTGCCGCCCATCCGCAGCCAGCCGCCGGTCACCGGACCGGTCCGGGCCTCCGGGGCCAGATCGCCGGACGTGCGCAGCAGCGTGGCGAACCGGTCCAGGTCGCCGCGCAGCCGGGCCTGCCGCCGCCGGGTGCCCAGGCCCACGCCGATGCCCACGTTGGCCTGCCCGTCCGCGCCGGGGAAGAGCCAGCCGTATCCGGGGTAGATCCGCCACGGCGCCTGATCCAGCAGGACCAGCAGCGGCAGCGGCACCTCGGCGGGGATGTACGCGCGGATCGCGAAGCCCCACAGGGCGGTGTCCGGGTCCAGGAGCCCGGCCAGACGGGCGACTGGGCTCAGCGCGCCGTCCGCGCCGACGAATGCGTCGGCGGCGAGCCGCCGGCCGTCGCTGGTGATCAGCGCGCGGACCGGGCCGCCGGGCACGCGGTCCACCCCGCTGACCCGGCCCCGGACAGGTTCCGCGCCGGCCTCGAGGGCGGCGGTGCGGAGCGCGTCGTCCAGGATCACCCGGGGGATGACCACCCCGTGTCCCGGGTACGTCCGGCCGGGGAAAGCCGGCAGCCGCGACCGGTGCCCGGACGGCCCCACGACCAGGAGGTCCGCACCTTGCCCGGCGTCGGGAACGGATACGCCGAGCTCGTCCAGCAGGCCCACGCCGCGCGGCCCGACCAGGTCACCGCAGGCCTTGTCGCGGGGGAAGGCCGCCTTGTCCACCAGCGCGACCCGGGCCCCGCCGCGGGCCAGCACCAGCGCGGCCACGCTCCCGGCCGGACCGGCACCGGCCACCACCACGTCGAAGCGATGCGTGGTCACCGGGCCAGCACCAGGGCTACGGCCAGGGTCCCGGTGGCCCAGGTGAAGTAGCGGAGCGCGCGCTCCAGCGGCGCGAGCAGGTCAGCCCGGCCGAGTTCCTGCTGGCTGCCGTCGTGCCAGGTGACCCGGACCGATACCGAGGCGATGCGGCGGCGCAGCGCCCGGGCGGGGGTGCTGAGCGAACGCTGGCCCATGGACAGGAAGAACGCGGCTGCCGCGGCGACCAGCACCGGCGGCGGCAGTGTCCAGTGCTGGGCGTAGGCCCCGACCAGGACCGGGAACGCGCCCCAGGCCGCGCCGAACCAGAAGTCGCTGTGCAGCAGGCCGCCGAACAGCTCCAGGTTGTACCCGCAGACCAGGACCGCGCCGGCGATCACGAACGGGAGCAGCAGCAGGCCCCCGTCGATCAGGCCCATCACGACGGCGATGGCGATGGACACCGCGGCGGTGATCGCCAGGACCACACTGCTGATCCCCGTGCTCAGCGGCCGGCCGTTGAGCTCGTCGAGCGCATGCGCGCCGACGCCCACGGCCAGGAAGAACGCGAGCAACGTAGCGCCGAGCCGCCACAGCACCGGGTGCGGCACCAGGGCCGCCCCGATCGCCACGTAAGACAGATGCCACAGCGTGTACGGCGGGTGCAGCAGCGTGAGCCAGTCGCGGAAGCCTCCGGTGCCGCGGCCCAGCGCGTAGAACGCGGTCTTCTCGGTGCGCGCGCTCACGGACCCGATCCCGCGGCCGGCGTGGCCTTGCGGCCCCACATGACCAGGCCGCCGCCCAGGCTCATCACGCTGACCCCGATGTCGGCCAGGCCCGCGGCACGCCAGGCCGCGATGTGATCGTCGAGGGAATGCCGCCGGTAGTGCACGGAAATGCTGGGCCCGAGGAACCGGCCGACCCGGTACCAGGCCGCGCCGCCGGTCAGCGCGCCGAGCACGGGGAGAGCCAGCCGCGTGTAGCACCACCAGGCCAGCCGCCAGCCGGGCTTCGGCGGCACGTAGAACTCGAGGCTGGCCAGGGTGCCGCCGGGGCGCAGGCAGCGGGCCATCTCGGCGACGGTCGCGGCCGGATCGTCCACGTAGCGCAGCAGGTAAGAAAAGGTCACCGCGTCGAAGGTGGCGTCGGGGAACGGGAGATCATCCGCGCGGCCGACCGCGAGCCGGACCCGGCCGCGCCGGCCGGGACGCCGGGTCCGCGCCACGCCCGCGCGCAGCATGGGCTCGTTCAGGTCAACGCCGACCACGTCGGCACCGGTCCGGCCCGCCACGGCCAGCGCGATCCCGGCCGGGCCGGTGGCCACGTCCAGCGCCAGGCCCGGCTGGCCGGCCGCGGTACGGCTGACCACCGCCCGCCGCCAGCGCCGGTCCTGGCCCAGCGAGAGCAGGTAGGCGAGCCGGTCGTAGCGGGCGGGCAGGCCCACGAACACGGCACGCGCCACCGGCTCGCCACGCAGGCGGGCATCCTGGGCAGGTGCGGCGGTCACCGTATGCCGGACTGAGCCAACGGGGCGCTCCCAGTGCGTAGGGCGTGTCTCGTACTCGGATCGTCGCACGGGGCGCATGTGATCGGCAAGGAATGCATCCGGTGCGCCAGCGGCCGCTGGCCCTGGAGTGCGGGCTAGCTGGCCTCGGGCAGGCGGGTCCGCGGCGGCCGGTTGCGGCCGGAGGCCCGGTCCGCCCCGGGCCGGGGACGGCTGGCGCGGCCCGGCCGGGGGCGGGCGCCGCGCCCGGGCCGGCCCCGGCCGGGCTGGCCAGCGCTGGCCGTGCGCTCCGGCTGCGGGGGCCGCGGCGGGATCGGCGTCCCGGCCGTCGCGAGGTCCCTGACCGCCGGGTCACCGGGCTGTACCTGGTGCCGGGCGGGGCTGACCCCGGCCGCCTCCTGCAGCCGGGCGACCTCGCGGACCTGGCCGGGATCGGCCAGGGCGAGCACGGTCCCGGTCGCGCCGGCCCGGCCGGTGCGGCCCGAGCGGTGCAGGTAGTCCTTGTGGTCGTTCGGCGGGTCGAAGTGCACGACCAGGCCGACGTCGTCGATATGCAGGCCGCGCGCGGCCACGTCGGTGGCGACCAGCACCCGCGGGTAGCCCGCGGTGAACCCGTCCAGGGCGCGCTGGCGCTGGTTCTGGCTGAGGTCGCCGTGGATCGCGGCCGACTCGACCCCGGCCCGGGTGAGCTGCTTGGCCAGCCGGTCCGCGCCGTGCTTGGTCCGCACGAAGACCAGGGTGCGGTCGGGCCGCGCGGCGATCTCGGCCGCGATCGTGACCTTGTCCGCCGCGGGCAGCACGAACAGGTGGTGGTCCGCGGCCTGGCCCGGCTCGTTCACCGGGGCGACGGCGTGCAGCGCCGGGTCGGTCAGGTACGCGGTGACCAGCCGGTCCACGTCCCGGTCCAGGGTGGCGGAGAACAGCAGCCGCTGCCCGTCCGCCGGTGTCGCGTCGAGCAGCTGGGTTACGGCAGGCATGAAGCCCAGGTCGGCCATGTGATCGGCCTCGTCCAGCACGGCGATCTCGATCTGGCCCAGGCTGGCCGCGCCCCGGCCGATCAGGTCGATGAGCCGCCCGGGCGTGGCGACCACGATGTCCACCCCGCGGGCGAGCTGCTCGATCTGGCGGCCCATGGGAGCGCCGCCGTACACGGTGGTGACCCGGACACCGAGCCGGCGGCCCAGCGGGGCGAGTACCTCGGCGACCTGCCGGGCCAGTTCCCGGGTGGGAACCAGGACCAGCCCGCGCGGGGCCTTGGGGCGGCGGGGGCCCGCGGGATGGGCCAGCCGGGCCAGCAGGGGCAGGCCGAAGGCGAGGGTCTTACCGGAGCCGGTCTGCGCGCGGCCCAGGACGTCCCGCCCGGCCAGCGCGTCGGGCAGCGCCCGGGTCTGGATGGCGAAGGGCTCGGTGATGCCCTGCTCGCTGAGCGCCGCGACCAGCGGGCCGGGCAGGCCGAGCTCGGCGAACGTCGCCGCGGCCGGGGCTGGCGCGCTGAGCGCGGCGGTCAGGGCGCGCTCAAGCTCGGAGGTGGTGGGGCGGGGCGGGGCGGGCCGCTGGGGCCGGCCCTGGTATGACGGCCTGCGCGGGCTGGCCGACCGGCCGGGACGGGCCGGCCTCCGCCGCCGATGACCGGCAGACGGGCCGGATCCCGGGGCAGCAGAGCGCTGGGGCACGGTGAACTCCATCCATGATTCGGGGGCCGCGCCGCTGGACCAGCGTCACGACAGCGGCGAACCAGGGCGGGAGAACCGTACTGGCTCAACCCGAGGCTCACCGGAAGCGGACTGCTCACAGATGCGACCACGCGGGCCACTCGCCCGCGGAAGTGGCGGCATCGTCAGCCGCCTGAGGGTTCAACCGTATCAGGGGAGTTCTTCTTCCCCGGGGCCCGGGCGGGTGCCCTGCCGTCCTCCGGATCGGGCTTCTCGAAGTAGCTGACCGCCAGGTAGGCGGCCACGAAGGCCACCACCATGCCGATGAGCAAGGCCAGCTCTGAGGTGGGGATGATGTTCTGGTTGCTGAGCAGGAACAGGATCCGCCTGATCACCGCGACCAGCCCGACGACGATAAAAGGCTGCGCCGCGAGGCGGTGCGCGCGCAGCGACAGCACGACCGTGTGCACGATCTCGACCAGGATCAGCACCAGCAGGACCCGGTCCAGCAGGTTGATGGCGGCCGTGGCGACCGAGTGTTTCTGGACGTCTTCGGCGAAGCTGACCACCCCGGAAACGGCCAGCGTGGCGGCGAGGACGATGAGCACCACGCCCACGGCCACGCTGACGAAGTCCTGGGCGTGCTCGAGGGCCCATATCGACGCGGCAACGCCCGGCCGGGCCGGCTCCGGCTCCGGCTCGCTGGTGTCACTCACGCCGGTGTTCATCCAGGGCCGCCGCGTGGTCCGGCACGTAGGTCTGCATCTCGCGCGGCACCCGCACGTAGCCCTGGGCGGGTGGACGCGCCGGCAGCTCCAGCGGCGACCGCTTGACGTCGTGGTAGGGAATGGTGGAGAGCAGGTGGGCGATCATGTTGATCCGGGCCCGCCGCTTGTCGTCGCTCTCCACCACGAGCCAGGGCGCCTCGGGGATGTCGGTGTGCAGCATCATCTCGTCCTTGGCCCGGCTGTAATCCTCCCACCGGGTGACCGACTCCAGGTCCATAGGTGACAGCTTCCACCGCCGCATGGGATCTTCCAGCCGGGACCGGAACCGCTCCTGCTGCTCGGCGTCGCTGACCGAGAACCAGTACTTGCGGAGCAAGATGCCGTCCTCCACCAGCAGCCGCTCGAAGATCGGACACTGGTGCAGGAACCGGGCGTACTCCTCCTTGGTGCAGAACCCCATCACGTGCTCGACCCCGGCCCGGTTGTACCAGCTGCGGTCGAACAGCACGATCTGGCCGGCCGCGGGCAGGTGCTCGATGTACCGCTGGAAGTACCACTGGGCCTGTTCCCGCTCGGTCGGTGCGGGCAGGGCCGCGATGCGCGCGATGCGCGGGTTGAGGTACTGGGTGACCCGCTTGATCGTGCTGCCCTTGCCTGCAGCGTCCCGGCCCTCGAAGATTACGACAATCCGGGCCTTTTCGGCGCGCACCCACTCCTGGGCCTTCACCAGTTCGGCCTGAAGCCGGTAGAGCTCGGTCTCGTACAGCTGGCGCGGCAGCCGGGCCGCCTTGGCCGCCTTCGCCGCCTTGGCCTGGCGGTTCTTGTGCGGCGCGGGCTCCACCGCCTGGTTCTTGTGGGCCATCGTGACGTCACCCCCTTGTGCCTGGGAGTCAACCACGTCCCCGTGATCGTGACGAGGCCCAAGACGGCGCAGTCATCCGGCCCGGGCGGCACCCGGGCCCTCAGCCCGGCTCGGGCGGCGCACCGAGCCGGATCGCTACGGCCATCAGGTCGCGGGCCGGGCCCGCGGGCGGCTGGGTGCCCCCCGCCCAGACCGCCCGCAGCCTGCGGCCCAGATCGAGATCCGGGACCGGAATCACGGCCAGCAATCCAGCCGCCACGTTCTCGCGTACGGCGAGCAGGCTCAGCACGGCCGGGCCCGCCCCGGCCCGGACCGCCTGGCGCACCGCGGTCGTGGTGCTCAGCCGCAGCGCGGGCGCGGCGAGCTGGGTGCCCCGGCCCAGGCAGGCGGTGAGGGCCGCACGCAGCGCCTGCCGGGTGCCGGATCCTTCTTCCCGTTCCACCAGCGGCGTCCCGGCCAGCTCGGCGGGCCGGACCGGGGATCTGCGGCGAGCCCACGGATGGTCCGGGCGGACCACGACGGCCAGCCGGTCGGCGGCCACCACCCGGGACCGGAGCCCGCGCGGCGCGGCCGGGCCCTCGACGAAGCCGAGATCCACGCTGTGCTCGGCCACCAGGCCGGCGGCCGCATCGCTGTTGGCCGCGACCAGCGTGACCTCGGCGGGCTGACGACCCGCCTGCTCGTACTCGTCGCGCAGGGCGACCAGCCAGGCGGGCAGCAGGTGCTCCGCCACGGTGAGGCTGGCCGCGACCCGCAGCTGGGCGTCGCGGGCCCGGCGCAGGCTGGCGATGCCGCTGTCCAGCTCGCCCGCCTGGGCCAGCAGCGGCGCAGCCCAGTCCACCAGGAGCGCCCCGGCCGGGGTGAGCCGGGACCCCCGCGGATCCCGGTCCAGCAGGGCCGCGCCGACCTGGGCCTCCATCGCGCGCAGCCGGGCCGAGGCGGCCTGCTGGGTGACCCCGGTGTGCCGTGCGGCCGCCCCGATGCTGCCGTACCGGGCCACGGCCGCGAACAGCTCGAGGGCGGCCAGGTCGGGAACGTGCGGGCTCAATGGCACCGTTCCACGATATCCAGGACACAACGGCGCCCTGTGGGCAGGCACAAGGCCTGCTTGTGAGTTGACAGGGACAGGCCCGCTAGCGGGCGGGCCGGCCGGCACCGAGTCTGGTGTTATGGCCGCAAGCACCACTACTCGCCCCACACCGTCCGGACCAGCCCGGGCCGGCCGCCGAGGCCCCCTCCGCGACCTGGACCGGCCCGCCGACGCCTTCGCCCGACTCGGACCCAACTGGTTCGCGTCGGTGATGGGCACCGGCATCGTGGCCACCGCGGCGGCCACCCTCCCGGTCCAGTGGCCGGGGCTGCGCGGCTTCGCCACGGTCATCTGGGCGCTGGCCGCCACCTGGCTCCTGGTGCTGACCGGGGCCTGGCTCGTGCACTGGACCCGGCATCGCGAGGCGGCGCTGGGGCACGCCAGGAACCCGGTCATGGTGCAGTTCTACGGCGCCCCGCCGATGGCGCTGCTGACCGTCGGGACCGGAGCCCTACTACTCGGCCCCGGGCTGATCGGCGCCCATGCCGCCCTCATCATCGACGCCGTGCTGTGGCCGCTGGGCACGCTGGCCGGCCTGGCCAGCACCCTGGCCGTGCCCTACCTGATGTTCACCCGGCTGCGGGCCGCCCCGGACGCCGCCTTCGGCGGCTGGCTGATGCCCGTGGTCCCGCCTATGGTCAGCGCGGCCACCGGGGCGCTGCTCGTCCCGCACCTGCCCGCGGGGCAGCCCCGGCTGACGCTGCTGCTGGCCTGCTACGCCATGTTCGGGATCAGCCTGATCGCGAGCATGGTGGTGATCACGCAGCTGTGGCAGCGGCTGGTCCGGCACTCGGTCGGCCCGGCCGCGATGGTGCCTACCCTCTGGATCGTGCTCGGCCCGCTCGGGCAGTCCATCACCGCGGCCGGCCTGCTCGGCGGGGTGGCGCGGCAGGCCCTGCCGTTCCCCTACGGGGCGGCTTTCCAGGCCTTCGGGGTCATCTACGGCGTCCCGGTGTGGGGTTTCGCCGTGCTGTGGGCGGCCCTGGCCACCGCGGTCACGATCCGCACGGCCCGGGCTCATCTGCCGTTCAGCCTGGCCTGGTGGTCCTTCACGTTTCCCGTCGGCACGGTGGTGACCGGGACCACCGTCCTGGCCCTGCATACCGGGTCCGGCGTGTTCCGCTGGGCCGCGGCGGGCCTGTACCTGGTCCTGGTGGCCGCCTGGGCCGTGGTCAGCGTGCGCACCGTGGCGGGCACCTGGCGGGGCAGCCTGCTGCGGGGGCTCTCCCGGTGATCCCCGCCGATGAGCCCGTGGTTCCCGCCGCCGGGGCCCGTGGTTCCCGCCGATGAGGTAGCCGAACTCACCCTGACGGGGGACGGGATCGCAGGCCGCCCTGCCTAGCCTGGTGGATAAGTCGGCGGCGGGGGGACACAGGGCATCTCCCGAGGGGGACGCGTTGCGGCAGGTCCAGGGGTCACAGTGGTGGCCGGGCAGTGGCCCGTGGTTGGGCCGGGTACAGCGCAGCTGGCTGGCCCGTGTGCTGGCCGTCGGCCTGGTCACGGTGGCCCTGGTCCTGACGGGGCCGGTCCCCGCCCTGGGCGCAACGGTCACTCCCGCCGCCGATGGGGCGGTTCCGCTCCAGGGTGGCGCCGGCGCCGCCCCGCGCACCGTGGTATCGCTGACGTTCGACGACGGGGACGCCGACCAGATGGCCGCGGCCCAGGTACTGCACCGCTACCGGCTGCCTGCCACGTTCTACATCATCACCGGCGCGGTCGGGACGCCGGGCTACGTGTCCCGCTCTGACCTGCGCCAGCTGGCCGCGGACGGGAACGAGATCGGCGGCCACACAGTGTCGCATCTCCGGCTGACCGCGCTGACCACGGCCGAAGCCCGGCGGCAGGTCTGCGACGGCCGGTCGATCCTGGCCCGGTGGGGGTACCCGGCCATCTCCTTCGCCTACCCGGGCGGGGCGAACAGCCCGCGGACCCAGGCCATCGTCCGCGCGTGCGGCTACACCAGCGCCCGGGGCGTGGTGGGACTGCGCGCACCGGGGTGTCCGGGTTGCGCCCGCACCGGGAGCGTCCCGCCAGCCAATCCCCTGAAGCTCCGGACGGCGGGGGAGGTGGACAGCTCCTGGACGCTGCGCGACCTCGAGCGCACCGTCAGGGCGGCCGAGCGCCAGGGGGGCTGGCTGCCGCTGGTCTTCCACCACGTGTGCGCCGACCGCCGCTGCGACGGCCTGGCCGTGCGCGCAACGATGCTGGATACCTTCGCCCGCTGGCTCGCCCAGCGGCAGCGGCAGGGCACGGCGGTCCGGACCGTGGGCCAGGTCATCGGCGGCCCCGCGGTGGGAAGGCCGGTGCGTTCAACGCCGCACGTCGCGGCCGCCGGGCCGCACCGGATCGTCAACCCGTCGCTGGAGTCGGTCGCCGCCTCGGGTGCGGTGGGCGCCTCGCTGGAGACCACGTCCGCGGCGCCCGCCAGTACCCCGCGGTGCTGGATGGAGGGCGGCTACGGGCACAACACCGCCCGCTGGCAGCGCACCCGGGACAGCCACGCGGGCGGCTGGGCCGAGCGGCTGAGCATCACCAGCTACCACAGCGGCGACGCCAAGCTGCTGCCCCAGTTTGACCTGGGAGAATGCTCGATGCCAGTCCGGCCGGGCCGGTCGTACACCCTGGGGACCTGGTACCAGTCCACGGCCCGGACGCAGTACTCGGCGTACTACCGGACCTGGTCCGGGCGCTGGGTGTACTGGACGTCGAGCCCATACTTCCCGGCCAGCCCGGGCTGGTCCCAGGCCCGCTGGGCGACGCCGCCCGTCCCGGCCGGGGCCAGCGGGGTGAGCTTCGGCCTGGCCCTGTTCTCGAAGGGCTCGCTGACCACGGACTCTTACAGCTTCGCCGCCACCCGGCCAGATGCGGCCCGGCGGATCGCGGACTGGGTGCTGCTCAGCGTCCTGGCCGCGGCCGGCCTGGCGGCCGCGGGGCGGGCGGTGCGGCGCCGCTGGCGACCCGCTAACCCCGTGCCGGTCGAGGGGAAGCGGACGACCTCGTCCTCCAGCAGCCGGTAGCGGACCGCGTAGGAGGCCGCCTCGAGCCGGGAGTGCACGCCGAGCTTGGTCATCAGCGACTGGACGTGGGTGCGCACGGTGGCCGCGGAAACCCCCAGCTTGGTCGCGATCCCGGCCGTATCAAGGCCTTCCACCAGCAGCAGGAGGCATTCGCGCTCCCGGGCGGTCAGGAAACCGGCGAGCCGGTGCGCGTCGTTCTGCCAGGCCGGCGGCCGGGCCAGGACAGGCTTCGGCACGTCGACCACGACCTCGCCCCGCTGCACCCGGTCGATGGCCCGGGTGAGCGCGGACACCCCCCGGGTCTTGTGCAGGTAGCCGGACGCCCCGGCGTGCAGGGCCTGCCGGATCCCCTCGGTGTCCGGGTCGGCGCTGAGCACCAGCACCTTGGTCCGGCTGCTGGCGGCGAGCATGGGGCTGATGGCCGTGATCCCGTTGTCCCCGGCGAAGTGCCGGTCGATCAGGCACACGTCCGGCTGGATCCGGCGCACGGTCTCGATGGTGTCCGCCACGCTGTGGGCCACGGTGACCTCGTAGCCCCGCTGCAGCAGGACCGCGGACATCGCGTCCAGGAACACGCTGTGGTCGTCTCCGATCACGAGCCCGGTCACGGGACCACCTGCCCGTTCCCGGCGGCCGCGGGGCCGGCCGGGAGGGGCCGCACCGGCACCACGATTCGGACGTGCGCGCCGCCCGATTCGGGCGCCCGGATCTCCAGTGCCCCCCCGCACGACTCGAGCAGCGTGGTCACCACGCCGAGCCCCAGCGAGGCCGCGCCGGGCGGCCCCTGGCCGAAGCCCGGGCCGTCGTCGATCACGTCCAGCGCCGCCTGGTCACCCGCGGCCGAGACCGTCACCCCGACCCGGCCGTACGGTCCCGCGGCCCGGGCCGCGTTGTCGACCACGTTGGTCAGCACCCGCCATAGCAGGGCCGGACTGGCCTCGACCGTCACTTCCGGCCCCCGTTCCAGGATGACCGCGGTCTCGTGCGCGATCCGGGCCAGCTGGGTCACCTGGCCGGCCAGCGACCGCAGTCCCACGTCGGCCACGGCCGCCACCCCGGCCCCGCCCGGGATCTCCTGGGCGATGATGTCCAGCAGCCGGGACATCTCCAGCGACAGCAACTCGAGCCGGGAGCCCGCGTCCCCGGGCAGTTCCATATCCCCGCGCACGGCCTCGACCAGGTATGACAGCGTGGTCATCTGATGGCCAAGATCATGTAGCAGGCCGCGCACCGCCAGCGGTTCCTCAACGTCGGTCCGCCTGCGCCCCCGGCCCCGTCGCCGGTCCAACGACGGCTCCACTTGTTCCCCCCGACTTATGTTCCCTAGCGCTCCCCGCACCGTCCCCCGGGCGGCGGAGCCGGGTCCATGCCCCCGCGTTCCCTCCCCATCCTGCCCATCACGGTCCGGCGTCGGCTAGTCACCGGATGAGGCATTACGGACAGTTAACCATGCCGCGGCTAGGCCGTGGCACCCCCGGCGGCGTACGCCGCCGTGAGGGCCTGGCGCAGCGCCTCCTCGCCGAACCGTTTTCCCAGCCGGGCCCGGGCCGCCGCGGCCATCCCCGCCGCCACCTCGGGTGAATCCAGGAGAAACCCGACGGCGTCCGCCATCAGCCCCGGGCGGCCCGGGGGGACCAGCAGGCCCGTCTCACCCGGCACCACCACGTCGCCGACCGCGTTGACCGCCGTGGCGACCACCGGGATGCCGCAGGCCATCGCCTCGACCACGGCCGTGGGCAGGCCCTCGTAGCGGCTGGGCAGCACGAACACGTCGAAGGCGGGCAGCAGTTCCAGGACGTTGCCGCGCTGGCCGGCCAGCACCACCCGGACGCCGGGCGTGTCCCGGACCTGTGCGGCGACCTTCCCGGCCAGCTCCCCGCCACCGACCCAGACCCCCGTCACGTCTGGCCGGTCCAGCGCCCGCAGCGCGGCCACGAAGTCCCCGGGCGCCTTCTGGTAGGTCAGCCGTCCCACCGCGCCGACCACGGCCGCGTCGGCGGGCACGCCGAGCGCGGCGCGGGCCCGGGCCCGCGCACTGCCGCTGGGGGCAGCGCCATTGGGGCCGCCGCCATTGGGGGCACCGCCGCAGGGAGCACCGCCGTTTCGGTCACCGTGGGGCGAGGCGGGGCCCTCGGCGACCACCCCGATGGTCCGGATCCGCTCGGGAGAGATCAGCCGGCGCCGGACCGCCTCGACCGCCACCCCGGTGCCCACGCACAGCGCCAGGTCCGTGATCCGGCCCAGCCTCCGTTCGATGCGGACGTACGCCTGCCGCCGGGGGGCGCCCTGGAACTCATGGAAGGGGAAGCCGTGGTAGGTGTGCACCAGGCGGGGCACGCCGGCGCGGTGCGCGGCGAGGCGGCCGAGCACCCCCGCCTTGGCCGTGTGGGTATGCACGATGTCGAAGGGGCGGCGGGTGAACAGGTCCTGGAGCCGGGCCAGGGCCCGCAGGTCGGTGCGTGGTGAGATCGGCATCCGCAGGGCGGGCTCGGTGAGGACCTCCAGGCCGGCCGCGGCGGCCTGGTCCAGTAGCAGCGGGTCCCCGCTCCCGGTGATGATCGTCATCTCGAAGCTGGCCGGATCCAGGCTGAGCGCCCCGCGCAGCGCGTGCTGGCCCGCGCCGCCCTCCAGCCGGGTGATGATCGTGGCGACACGGACCGCCCCGCTACCACTCATGAACCTCACCCGCCCCCCGGGTTACCAGCTTGTCACCCAGGGTGGTCACTCGGTCCGCTCGGGGGGCCGCAGGCCCGCCGAGCGGGCCACCCGCACCGCCTCGAGGCGGCTGTGCACGTCCAGCTTGGCGAAGATGTTCCGGGTGTGCGTGCGCACCGTGTCGGTAGAGATCAGCAGGTCCTCGGCGATCTGCCGGCCGCGCTTGCCGTCCATCATGCTGAGCAGGACGTCCCGCTCCCGGGGACTGAGCACGTCCAGCACGTCCTCCTGCTCCCGGGCCCGGCCGACGTCCGCCCGCAGCTCGCTGAGGATCGCGCCGAGCATGTCCGGCGGGAACCAGGAGTACCCCTGGCACACGCCGCGGATGACGGTTTCCAGCTCGGCGGCGCCCTGTTCCTTGGCTACCCAGGCGGAGACGCCCGCCCGGGCCGCCTCCACCCCGTGGGCGATGTCGTGATCCGCGCTCAGCACGACCACCCTGGCCTCGGGCCGGGCGGCCACCAGGCCCTGGAGCACCTCCCCCAGGGCCGCGCCGAGCGGCTCGACCTCGATGGTGATCACGTCGGGCCGCAGCCCGCGGACGATGTCGAGCAGGTTGGGGTCGGCTGTGGTGCATCGTCCCGCCACCCACAGGTCCATCGCCGCGGACAGCCGTGAGGCCAGCGCCTCGGTGACCATCAGGTGGTCGTCCACGAGCAGTATCCGCACCGGATCCATGAGCTCACTGTGCACCGTCACGACCGGCCTGTCCTCACCCAGATACATGACTCGCCTCCGTCACGCGTGCTGGGGATGTCGGGTTGCCGCCGGTGCTGGCGTCCGGGCCAGCCAGCCCGGGAACGACTTTCCCGGGCATTCCGGGCACCGGGCCGGGCCCGGGCACCGCGACCGGGTCCTCGGTGTCATCCACGGGCTCCACCGCGCGCCGGGCCGGGCTCTGCCACCGGCCGCTGGACCGGGACAGCCACGCGGCCGGGATCGCGTACAGGCCGATGGCGGCGTCGAGCATCCGCATGAACGGGAAGAACACGCCCAGCAGCAGCAGCCGGGGCTGGCGCTCGAGGATCGCGACCGCGCAGGTGAGCAGGTAGTCGGGGAGCACCACGCCGAACAGCACCGCGGTCAGCGTCAGGTGCGCCGCGACCAGCGTGTGCACCTCGCTGAAGCCCGGCCAGGTCAGCGCGCCGCCGGCCAGGTCCGGCACCGCCAGCACGATCAGGGCCAGAGGGAGCAGGAAGAACAGCAGGCTCGACGTGATCAGCTCGATCAGCAGCAGGGTGAGCATGGCCGTGAACAGGTTGGCCCGGGGCGGGTGGCGGCGCACGGTCTGCCACAGCCCGATCGCCCAGCGCCTGGTCTGCCGCACGTAGTCGCGCAGGTTGTCAGGATCCTGGGTGACCGCCACCGCCCGCAGCGTGAAGCCGACCTTGCCCAGGCTCTTCTGGTAGACCTCGAAGGTCATGTTGAAGTCTTCGATCACCAGCCCGGGCGGGTTCATCTCCATCCGCGGCAGGACATCGCTCCGGTACAGGCTGGCGAAGCCGGGCACGATGGGCGTCGCGTTGGCGCGCAGCCAGGTCTGGCCGAACTTCAGCGCCCGCTGGCCCACGGCGTAGATCCGGGTGCGGTGCCCGACCAGCACCTTGCCGCCGAGTGCCATCCGCCGGTCCCGCGCGGTCCGCACGCAGCCGGCCACCGCGACCACCTCGGGCTGGTCGAACATGGGCAGCGCGGCGGTGAAGTAGCCGGGCTCGACCCGGGTGTCGGCGTCGAGCAGCATCACCACCGGGAACCGCTCGATCAGGTCAAACCGGCCGATAGCTTCCTCCAGCGCCCCGGCCTTACCCAGGTTCTCCGGGGTCTCGATCACCCGCGCGCCCGCCCGCCGCGCGATCTCGACCGTGGCGTCGGTCAACCCGTCGGACACCACGTGGACGTTGCCCAGGGGCACCAGGGCCATGATGGACCGCAGGCTCTCCTCGATCACCAGGGCCTCGTTGTGCGCCGGGATCAGCACAGCCACGTCCGCGGCGGTCAGCGACGGCGCCGGGCGCGCTCCGCCGGGCTGGCCACCGTCGGCCGTGACGGCCATCAACGTTTCCCCGTCCCCCCTGCTCGCCAGGCCGGACCGCCGCCGGCGGCCGGCGACCGACTCGGCCAGCCGGACCAGGCCCACGAATCCCCAGAGCGCGAAGTTGGCGCCCAGCACGAAGACCGCCAGCACCCACCAGGGCATCATGGCACCGCCTTCGAGGTGCTGAGCGCGTGCGGACCGGATGTCGGCAGCACGTGGCCCAGCGCGGGCCAGGTGCCGCCGTCCTCGTATCCGTACATCCACAGGTAAACCCCGCCGATCTGGGCGCCCTGGGCCGCGCCGAACTTGGCCCGGGAGCTCGCCGCGTTCTCGAACCACACGGTGTGCTGACGGCCGCCCGCGTCCCGGTAGCTGAACCAGGGGGCCTGGCTCGCCTGGTCATAGCGGGCCGTCACGTGGTGCTGCCGGGACAGCCGAAGCGCCTGGAGCCAGCTGATCCCGGTGCCGCGGTGGCCGACCCAGTCGTAGCCGTAGAGCGGCACGCCCAGGATGATCTTGCTGGCCGGGATCTGGGTCTTGGCGTAGCGCAGCACCGCGCGCACCCAGCTGACCGGGGCCACCGGCCCGGGTGGGGAGGTCTGCCAGTGGTAGTCGTAGGCCATCAGCCGCACCTGGTCGGCGGCCCGGCCGATGGCCGCGTAGTCCTGGGCCAGGTTGCGCGGGTCGGTACCCGCGTTGGTGGTCTTGGCGAAGACCGCGACCGACAGGACCTTGCCCCGCGCGTGCAGGGCGGCGGCCAGCCGGGTGACGAACGTGGTGAACGCCGGCCGGTCGCCCGCGTGCAGGTTCTCGTAGTCCAGGTCGATCCCGGCGTAGTCGTTCCGCTGGACGAGCGACACGATCGCGTTCACCTGGCTGGTCATCAGCGCGGGTGAGTGCAGCATCCGGCCGACCGCGGCGTAGGACCACCTGCCGCCGGTGATGTTCGCGATGCTCGGCACGATCAGCTGGCCGGCCGCGCGCAGCCGGCGGATCTCGGCCGCCACCTGCGCGTCCTGGCCCGGGTCGTACTGGGTGTCGATCCGCCCGGAGCTGTTCAGCCCGTACATCCACGGCGACACCTCGGTCACGTCATTCTTGTGGCCGAGCACGGCCGCCGTGCCGTGGCTGATATTCCAGTAAGGCATGGACGCCACGACCAGCGTGTGCCGTGGCGTGCTGCCCCGCAAGTTCACCATCGTCAGTCCCACCAGGACGGCCCCGACCAGGACAACGGCCAGCCACACGGCACCGCCGACGCTGCGCCGTGGCCGTTGCGGCACCGTCGCGGGCGCCCGGGCGCCGTTGTATGCCGCCTTCGTTGGTTGCGCCGTCCTCGTTCTCACCGCCTCGCCAGCTCTCAGCTCGCTGCGGCCGCCGCGGTCCGCCCCGCCAGCTGGTCCTCGATCACGGCCTGGATGATCTCGTCCAGGCTCCGGGTGGCCCGGAATCCGACCAGGTCGCCGGCCAGGGTGCAGTCCGGCACCCGGCGCTGCATGTCCTCGTAACCGGAGCCGTACGCTTCCAGGTAGGAGGTGCGCTCGATCCCGGCGCCGGACCCGGTCGCCGCGAGCACCCGCCCGGCCAGCCCGTCGATCGTGACCTGCTCGGTGCTGCCCAGGTTGACTGCCAGGCCGGTGGCCCGGTCGGAGGCGATCAGCCGGCTCAGCGCGGGCACCACGTCGTGCACGTGGCAGAAGCAGCGCACCTGCTGGCCCGTGCCGAACACGGTCAGCGGCTGGCCGGCGAGGCCCTGCCGGACGAAGCGCGGGATGACCATCCCGTACCGGCCGGTCTGCCGCGGTCCCACGGTGTTGAAGAAACGGGCGATGACCGCGCTCAGCCCGAGCTCGCGGACGTAGGCCTCGACCAGGCTCTCGTCGATCGCCTTGGCCGCGGAGTAGCTCCACCGCGACTTCAGCGGCGAGCCGATCACCCGGTCGTCGTCCTCGCGCAGCCCGATCTTGGTGTTCTTGCCGTAGATCTCGCTGGTGGACGCGACCAGCAGCCGGGCGCCGTGCCGGTACGCGGCCTCGACCACGTTCTCCGTGCCGCGGATGTTGGTGCGCAGGCTGTCCAGGGTGCGGTCACGGATCACGAACGCGCCCACCGCGGCGGCCAGGTGGAACACCCAGTCCGCCCCGGCGGCCAGCTCCATCACCGTCGCGGTGTCCAGGATCGAGCCCTCGACCAGGCGGAACGAGGGATGGCCCGCGACCATCCGGAGATTGTCCAGCCGCCCGGTGCTCAGGTCGTCGAGCCCGGTCACCTGGTGGCCGGCGGCCAGCAGTTCCTCAGTCAGGTGCGAGCCGATGAACCCGGCCGCGCCCGTCACGAATGCCCTCATCGCGTGCTCTCCCCCGTGGTAAACGCCGTGCGGCCCCGCCAGATCGTGCGCAGCACCCTGCGCCTGGCCAGCCGTTCGTAAAGATCGTCGATCCGCGCGGTGACCGCCTCCACGCTGTACTCCTTCTCCACGGCCGGCTCGGCCATCCGGGGCTGCTGCCCCGTGGCCACCTCGTCCGCCATGGCCGCGCGCAGGCCCGCCACGGCCGACGGGACCTGCCGGGCCCGCCCGGCGTCCAGGCCGTCCAGCGCCGGGCAGGTCGTGTAGAGCGCGGGGGCGCCGTTGGCCAGCGCTTCCAGCACCGACAGGCCGAACGTCTCCTGCTTCGACGACGCCACGAACAGGTCCATCGCGGACAGCATCGCGGATACGTCGTGCCGTTCCCCCGCGAAGATCACCTGACTGGACACCCCGTGCTCGCGGGCCACCTGCTCCAGGTGCTCCTGCTCGGCGCCCTTGCCCACGATCAGCAGCTTGACCTGGTCCGACAGCAGCGGCGAGGCCGCCTCGATGACCATGTCGAACTGCTTGTTGGGGTCGAGCCGCCCGAGCACGCCGATCAGGTAGACGCCCGGGGCGACACCGAACTCGGCGCGGATCCGCTGCCGGGCCGTGCTGTCGAAGGCCACCCGCTGCAAGTCCACCCCGTTCGGGATGACGGTCACCCGCTTCCGGCGGACCCCCCACTTCTCCAGCCGCTCGCGGACCGTGCCGGACACCGCGATGGTCACGTCGGAGAGCATCTCGGTGCCCAGGTACAGGGCCCGGACGCCGAGCGTCATCTTCCGGCGCTCCAGGTGGGTCTCGCCGATCGAGTGCTCCGTGCTGAGCACCACGGGTGTCCCGGCCAGCCAGGCCGCGGACCGGCCGTAGACCTGGGAGCGGTACAGGTGCGCGTGCACCACGTCATACCCGCCGTCCCTGATCAGGCTGCGCAGCCGGAGCAGCGCGGACAGCTGGGTGTTGCGGGACATCCCCATGTCCCGGACCCGGCCGCCGTCGGAGCGGATCATGTCCGCGACGGGACCCGGGTTGTAGAGCGTGACGACCTCGCTGTCGTGCCGGGTGTGCTGCAGGATCGAGCGGAGCTGGAGTTCGGCGCCGCCGACCCCCAGGCCGGTGATCACGTGCAGGACCTTCATCTCATTTCCCCCCGTGCGTCTTGATGGGCGAGCGGCGGCAGGCCTCGGCCGCGATGCTGGTCACCGTGCGGCCCAGCACGGCCAGGTCGAGCCAGAACGACCAGTGCTCGATGTAGTAGTTGTCGAACCGGGCCCGGTCGCTGATCGAGGTGTCCCCGTTCAGCCCGTGCACCTGGGCCCAGCCGGTCAGGCCGGCGGGCATCCGCTGCCGACCGGCGTAGCCGGGCACGGCCTGGCTGAACTGCCGGACGAAGTACGGGCGTTCCGGCCGCGGCCCGACCAGGGACATGTTCCCGCGCAGCACGCTGACCAGCTGCGGCAGCTCATCGATGTGCGTGACCCGCAGCACCCGGCCGAGGGCGCCGCACTGCCCGGCAGGCACCGACCAGGACGTGTCCGGGTCGCCGTGCCGGCCCAGCGTGCGCAGCTTGACGATCTCGGCGAGCTTCCCCGGGCCGACCACGCGGACCTGGCGGAACAGCGCCGGGCGGCGCAGGGTCAGCCGGACGGCCAGGGCCGCCACGGCCACCAGCGGGGCCGTTACGGCCAGCAGCACCGCGGCGGCCAGCACGTCGAAGGCCCGCTTCACGGCCCGGCCCAGCGGCGCCTGCGCCGCCCAGGGCGAGCGGCGCAGCGGGAGCAGCGGGACGCCCCACACCTCGTCGAGGCGGCCGCCAGGCGCAGCCGCGCCGAGCCCGGGCAGCTGGGTCGCCAGGCACACATCGGCGGACAGCGACCGTGCGGCCCGCAGCATGGAGTCCTGGTCGCTTCCGGAGTCCCCGGCGCACACGATCACCCGGCTGACGCCGGTGCAGCTGCCCAGCCCGTCAACGGGACGCAGTCCCAGCTCGGGGTGCTCCGCCAGCAGCCTGGCCAGTTCCCCCGCCCCGGGCCCGCCCCCAGCCAGCAGGATCCGCTCGGTCAGCCGGCCGCGCCGGTGCGCCGCGCGCAGCGCCGCCGACACGGCGACCCGCGCCACGATCAGCAGGGCCGCGGCCGCGGCCGCGAGCCGGAACGCCTGCCCGGCGGTCAGCCAGGGCAGCAGCGCCACCGCGGGCAGCGCCGCCGCGGCGATGATGCGCCCGGCCTGATCGGCGACCCGCAGGCAGATCCGCAGCCGGTGCAGCCCGCTGACGGACAGCGCCGCGAACACCAGCGTCACGAACGCCAGCGCGGCGTACGCCGCGGGCCGGGGGAAGCCGGTACTCATGGTCACGCAGGCGAGAGCGGTACCGAGGGCCACCACGTCGGCCAGCGGCATGGCCACTGCCGCCGCGACCGCGCCGGTGCTCACGCCGTGCGTGGTCGTGGCATCCGCCTGATGCGCCACTGCCACATCCGCCGGGGCTGCGGGAGCGGCGCGGGCCGGCCCGGGCCGGCGGCCCAGGCTCTCTCGCCGGTCTGGGGCACGCTCACCGTGCTAGTCCCGGAGTTCGCGTGCCCCAGCGCAAGCCGCACCGACCGCTCGCCCGGGCCTGCGGCCCAGGCTCTCTCGCCGGTCTGGGGCACGCTCACGGGCCGGCTTCCACAGCCACGGCGGTGCGGCGGGTGGCCGAGCCGGCCAGCCGCCGGCCCACGGTCCGGGCCGCGTGGTCCGCGCCGTACACGAACCGCATGACCGGGCCGAACGTGGGTGCCACTCCGGGGCCGACTACGTAGAGCCCGGGCGAGCTGGTCTGGTAGTCACGGTCCACGACCGGGGTGCGGGCCACGGTCTGCACCCGCGCGCGCAGGTCGTCATCCAGGAACGTCAGCCGGCTCAGGTCCGGCCGGTACCCGGTGGCCGCGATGACGTGGTCCGCGGCCACCTCGGTGCGGGCCCCGGAGCTGCACACCAGGCCGAGCCGGACCCCTTCGGGCCCGGAAACGGCCCAGTCCAGCGCGTGGCCGGTCAGGACCGGGAACTCGCCCTCGACCCGGCCGCGCAGCCAGCTGGCCCCCGCCGGGCCGAGCGCGGTCCGCGCCCGGCGGACCCGGCTGGCCTCCGGCAGGTGCCGGAAGACGGCCGGCTGCGTCGAGTAGAACCAGGTGCCCCAGCCCGAACCCAGGCCCGCCTCGGGCTCACGGAGCCGCTGCAGCAGCGGCCGGTCCGGGGCGAGCGGCGTGCCGTTCCAGGCCACGTGCGGCTTGCGCATCACGATCTGGACCTGGGCCCCGTGCTCGTGCAGCAGCGCCGCCGACTCGAGGGCGGACTGGCCGGCCCCGACCACGGTGACCCGCTGGCCGGTGAACGCCGCCAGGTCGGTGTGCGCCGAGCTGTGCGTGCAGGCCCGGGCGGGCAGCCCGGCCAGCTCCCCGGGCAGGTACGCGAAGTGCTCGACGCCCACGGCCACGACCACCTGGCGGGCCCGCAGCGTCTCCCCGTCCTCCAGCGTGAGCTCGTAGCCACCGCCGGCCGGTGACACCCCGGTCACCAGCACTTCCTCGACCTCCAGGCCGGCGGCCGACTGGAACCACTCGCCGTAGGCGACGAACGTGTCCAGCGGCACGGGCAGGCCGTAGTCCGCGTAGGGACGCTCGGTCACCCGGCTGAAGGCGCCCAGCGTCAGCTTGGCCGCGGGGTCGGACAGGTTGGACGCGAAGCCCTGGGACTTCAGGAACATGCCCTGGGGCATGTTCGCCCGCCACAGGTGCATGGGCAGGCCGAACTGGCGGACGCTCAGCCCGGACCGGCGCAGGTGCGCGGCGACCGAGAGCCCGTAAGGGCCTGCCCCCACGATGGCGACATCGGTGGTGCCGTTCATACTTTCTCCCCCTCGTTGCTGAACTCGGTGATGACGCGGGCGCGGGGCCCGGGACGGTAACGAGGCCCGTCCGCGGCGCGCAGCAGCGCGGACGGGCCCCGGGCACTGGATTGGCCGGCCTTCGGCCGGCGGGCACTGAAGCGGCGGCTCACGCCTCGCCAGGCCATGCGCGCGCACATCAGGCCGAACGGCCGCAGGTCGTCGCGGGCCAGCCAGGCGGCCTCGTCCACCCGGCGCAGCGACTTCACCCAGGACCGCAGGCCCAGCTCGCCCCGGCGCCAGTAGCCGACAGCACCGAGCGGGTCGTAGTTCTCGACCAGGAAACGGCGGCCCCGGTTCATCTCCCCGGCCGCCACCGGCTGGCCCGTGAGATCCAGGTACGCCGCCCGGGCCACGTCGACGCCCGTGCCGGTGGTGAACAGGCGGAACTGGGCACCGAGCCGCGGGTTGAAGTCCAGCAGCTTGTACTGGGCGTCCCGCGGGTCGAAGCGCAGGTCGAGGTCGGCGAGGCCGCGGAAGCCGATCGCGGCCGCCATCCCGGTGACCTGCGCGGCCAGCCGGCTGTTGGGCACCGACCGGCCCAGGCTGGTCAGCCCGGCGTAGGCCGGGTAGGAGCGGTCCTTGACCCCGGTGAACGCGGGCGCGCACCGCCCGGCCCGGTCAACGTAGCCGTGGAAGAACCAGTCCTGGCCCGGGGCCGGCGGGATGTACTCCTGGAGCATCAGCCCGGTGCCGGCCTGGTCAGCGGAGGCACACACCTCGCGCAGTTCCGCCGGGGTCCGCAGGATCGTGGTACTGCGCAGCCGCTGGCCGGTGTTCGCCGCGGCTCCCCGCCACGGCGTGGTGAGCTTCGCGATGAGCGGGAACCCCACCTGCGCCGCGAACCCCGCGGCCTCCCCCGGTGACCAGGCCAGCATGGCCTGCGGGGTGGGCACCCCCAGGTCCCGGCACAGCTGGAACATCGAGTACTTGCCCGCCAGCCGCCGGGGCAGATCCTCCGGGGGCGCCGGGAACAGGAACGCCTCCCGCAGCCCGTCCCCGTGCTCGGCAAGGAAGATCGCGCCCGCGTCGTCCGTCGCGTACAGCACCGCCCGGCGGCCGATCCGGCTGGCCAGGTCGAGCAGGCCGGACAGGGCCCGTTGCGGATCATCGGGGTGGGGCTGCCAGAAAAAGCGGCCGGCCAGGTAACGGGAACTCGCGGCGGGGGCCCAGGCCCCCTCGTGCACGCCGTACACCGGCACGCCCAGCCGCCCCAGGCTGCGGATCACGCCCAGGCTGCCGTGGTGCAGCACGTTCTGGTCGAACTTGAGCACCACCGCCGGGGTACTCCAGTCCGCCGCCCGCAGATCGGTGATCATGGCCTGGTCCTCACACCACCGCGCGGTGCGCCGCGCCGGAGAACTGGTAGGTGGCGTCGAGCACCACCGGGGCGTCGTGGGCCCAGGTGTAGTCCAGCCCGGGGTGCAGCGTGTGCACCACGGCCAGGTCGAAGTCCGGCCCCTGCGGGACGGGCACGCTGCGCAGCTGGCCGCCGCCCGGCAGGTCGAGCACCGGGATCAGCGGGTCGTAGTAGGAGACCTCGGCGCCCTCCCGGATCAGCCCCTCGATGATGGGCAGGGCCGGGGACTCGCGCAGGTCCCGCACGCCGGCCTTGTAGCTGACGCCGATCACGACGACGCGCGCGCCGTCCAGCGGGCGCCCTTCGGCCGCCATCACCTCGCCGGCCCGCTCGATCACCCGTTCCGGGCGCATCGCGATGGACTTCATGGCCTGCTCGATCAGGGGCGAGGCGTGGTCCCGCGCGTTCAGCTGCCAGAGCAGGTAGTGCGGGTCGCAGGGAATGCAGTGCCCGCCCACGCCCGGCCCGGGGAACACGCCGAGGAAGCCGTAAGGCTTGGTCCCCGCGGCCAGCGTGACCTCGATGGGGTCCAGGCCGAGCGCGCCGCACGCGTCCGCGAACTCGTTGGCCAGGGCCAGGGACACGGCGCGGAAAATGTTCTCGTAGAGCTTGGTGGCCTCGGCGGCGTCGGTCGAGCTGACCAGGTACACCGAATCGGTGACCCGGCCGATGACCTCGGCGGCCCGGCTGGTGCAGTCCGCGGTGGCCCCGCCGACCACCCGCGGCGTCTCGCTCTGCAGGTGCGTGGGGTTGCCCGGGTCGATGCGCTCCGGGCTGAACGCCACGTTGATCTCGGTGCCCACCGCCATCCCCCGCTGCCGCAGCGGCTCGGTGAGCAGGTCACGGGTGGTGCCGACGTAGCTGGTCGAGGTCAGGATGATGATCTGGCCCGGCACGGCGTGCTGCACCACGGTGGCGCACGCGGCGCGCAGCGCGCTGAGGTCGGGGGTCTGCTCACTGTCTACCGGGGTCGGCACGCAGATGATGACCGCCTCGGCGGCCCCGGCCGTGGCCGGGTCGGTGGTGAGCTCCAGGCTTCCGTCGGCCAGCGCGGCGGCGAGCCGCTCCTGGTCGGCGCCGGTCAGGTCGGCCCTGCCGGACGCGATCTCCCGCAGCCGCGGCTCGCTGACGTCGATCCCGACGATCCGGGGGCTCTTGCCGTGCAGTTCCACCGCGGTCGGCAGCCCGACGTACCCCAGGCCGACAATGGCCACCGAGCCGGTGCTCACCGATCCTGTGGTGATTTCACCGGGCACCCAGGCCGTCGCGACGTGACCATTCCCCTCACCGCCGGACCGCTCGCGACCTGGCGTTTCAAAGGTAACCAGCCTGGTATGCAGCTGGCTCTCCCGCCCGTTTACCGCGAGCGAAAGTCGGTGCTCGGCCACTATGCCCCCCTGGGCTCGGGCTAGGCGGAAACTCCCCTGCCGCCCGGCGCGTTCCTTCATGTGGTTTCGACTGTGGCACCGGCCTCCCCCCAATGGGTCACTCAAGGGGGGTAGGTGGCCTACGCTGAGTGACGGAAATCAGGCGGCGCGGTCCTGGTTCCCGGCCTGCCGGTGACTGCGGGCCAGCCGGTGCCTGGCCACCTTGGCCCACAGCCGCGGCGCGGTATCCGCCTCCCCGATGTAGGTGCGGGGCAGCGCATGCTGGCTGGTGTACGCCGACGGCCAGATCGCGCAGCCGTAGTCGTAGCCCGTCTGGCGGACCTGGGCTAGCGCGGCGGCGTCGAGGTCGCCGTAGGGGTAGCAGAAGCCGCCGGGCGGCTCACCGGTGATGTCCTGCAGGATGCGGCGGCTGCCGCCGACCTCCTCGGCCAGCACGTCCCGGGCCGCGGGCAGCCGGACGTGGCGTAGCCCGTGCGAGCCGATCTCGATGCCGGCCCGGGCCAGGTCCCGGACCTCGGTTCCGTCCATCAGCCGCTTGCGGGGCCCGTCCGGATCCCACGCGTTGTCGCCACCGAGCCGGCCAGCGATAACGAACACGGTCGCGCCGAAGCCGTGCCTGCTCAGGACCGGCAGCGCGTGCCGGGTGAAATCGGCGTAGCCGTCGTCGAACGTGAGCCCGACCAGGCCTTTCCCGGCTCCGGCCGCCCGGGCGGCGAGCAGGTCCCGGATGGATACCCCGCGCAGGCCGCGCCGGGCGAGCCAGCGCATCTGCTGGCTGAACCGGGGCGGGCTGACCGTCACCAGGTACGGGTCGGCCTGGTACGGCTCGACCGAGTGGTACATCAGCACCAAGGGCATTCCTGGTGCATATGCGGTAGCGTCCCCCTGCACCAGGCTGTCGTTGGTGTTCCCCTGGATCAGGCCGTCATTGAGCGTCTGCGCCATCATTTCCCCCGTTGCCCGCCTAACGGATCCGCCCGCGGATCCGGGCAGCCCTCTGCCCTGGCACCGTAAAACGGCGGGCCGCGCACCGGTTCCTTTCTTCGGCCGGTTTTCGGTACCCCATCTGGGGGGCTCAGCGGATTACACCCGGCCGGCCCATTGTGGTTAATCGGGGACAGCGCCCCCCGCGGCCGGGTGGCCCCGGGCTGGGCGATCCGCGGGGTCTGCCGGAGACTGGGTCCATGGTCTTCACCGACGCCCGAGGAGGCACCCCGTGAGCAGCGCCGCACCGCCCCCCGGACCGGCGAGCTCTGGTCCCGCGAACGCTGCGCCCGCCAACCCCGAGGCGATCTTCACGTACGGCGCGCCGCAGCTGAAGTTCGGTCCCGGAGCCTCCGACGAGATCGGGTTCGACCTGAGCCAGTACGGGGTGCGCCGGGTCCTGGTCGTCACCGATCCCGGGGTCGCCGCGACCGGGATCCCGCAGCGGGTCGCGGACCAGATGGGCCAGTTCGGCATCGAGGCCCGGGTGTTCGGCGGCGTGCGGGTAGAGCCGACGGACGAGAGCATGAACACCGCGGTCGAGCAGGCCCGGGCGGGCGGGCCGTGGGACGCGTTCGTCGCGGTTGGCGGCGGGTCGAGCATCGACACCGCCAAGGCCGTCAACCTGCTGCTGACCAACCCGGGCGGGCTGATGGACTACGTCAACGCGCCGGTGGGCCAGGCCCGCGCCCCGGTCAACCCACTCAAGCCGCTGGTCGCGGTGCCCACCACCACGGGCACCGGGGCGGAGAGCACCACGGTCTGCGTGCTCGACGTGCTCGCGCTCCGGGTGAAGACCGGTATCAGCCACGCGAGGCTGCGGCCCACCCTGGCCGTGGTGGATCCGCTGCTCACCCTCACCCAGCCGGCCGGCGTGACCGCCTCGGCCGGGATGGACATCCTCTGTCACGCTCTGGAGAGCTACACCGCGCGCTGGTACACCAGCGCCGAGCACAAGCGGCCCGAGCAGCGGGTGCCGTACTGCGGCGCCAACCCCATCTCGGACATGTGGTCGGAGAAGGCCATGGCTCTGCTCGCCACCTCGTTCCGCCGCGCGGTCCGTCACGGCGACGACCACCAGGCCCGGGCGGACATGGCCATGGCGGCCACGTTCGCCGGGATGGGCTTCGGCAACGCGGGCGTGCACATCCCGCACGCCAACGCCTACCCGATCGCGGGCCGGGTGAGCGGTTTCCACCCGAAGGACTACCCCGCGGACGAGGCCATGGTGCCGCACGGCATGTCGGTGGCGCTCACCGCACCGGAGGCGTTCCGGTTCACGTTCGACGCCGCGCCGGAGCGGCACCTGCGGGCCGCCCGGTTGCTGGCGCCCGGGGCGGAGCGGCCGCCGGACGACGCGGAGTTCCTGCCCCGCGTGCTGGCCGGCCTGATGCGCGACATCGGGATCCCGAACGGGGTGGCCGCGGTCGGCTACTCCGCCGGCGACATCCCTGCGCTGGTGGAGGGCACCCTGAAGCAGCAGCGGCTGCTGGCCTCCTGTCCGAAGCCCGTCACCGGAGACGACCTGGGCGGCATCTTCGAACGGTCCCTGGAACTGTGGTAGGACGATCAGATGATCGTGGCGCTGATGCCGTGCATCGCGGGGATGAGATGCTCAGCTCCCCGCCGGCGCGCGGCTTCCGGCCAGTCCCGCGGCGCAGGGGGATGACCAGTGAGCATTGATGCGCTCACCGACCGGATGGCATCGATGCTCGGCCCGATGGAGGAGGCCGGCGACGCCCGGCGTTTCTTTCACGCCACGTACCTGCGCACCACCCGTGCGGTCCGCGACGCGCTGCGCGCCGGGCTATTCGACGACCCGGAGTGGGTGGAACGCTGGGACGTCGCGTTCGCGGACCTCTATCTCGACGCACTGTCCACGGACGCTGAGGGCGGGGCCGCCCCCGGGCCATGGGCGGTGGCGTTCCGGGCCGCGCGGGAGCAGCCGTCCGCGCCGGCCCTGCGTCACGTCCTGCTCGGCATGAACGCGCACATCAACTACGACCTGCCGCAGGCGCTGCTCGCCGTGATCAGCGGCGCGGAGTTCGCCGACCCGGCTGTGATCGCACGGCGCCGTGCTGACCACCAGCGCATCGACGAGGTGCTGAGCCGCCGGGTCGGGGCCGAGGATGAGGAGCTTTCCCGGCTCGGCGCCCCCCGGTCGCTGACCGATACCCTGCTCGGCCCGGCGAACCAGGCGGCCAGCCGCCGCTTCCTGCGGGAGTCCCGGGCCAAGGTGTGGCACAACACCGTGGTCCTGGACGCCGCCCGCGCCCGCGGTCCGGCCGCGTACGCCCAGCGGCTCGGCGACCTGGAGCGCCTGAGCGCCGCGCGGGTGGCGGAGCTGGAACGCCCGGGCCAGGTTCTGCTCCGGCTCGCGCGGCGCGGCTTCGGGGTGCGGCTGCCGGGCGGCGCTGGCCACGTCCCGTCCGGTACGCCCAGCCCCACCGCCGCTCCCGGCCGGCTCCGCACCTTCGACCCGGTGCGGATGGCCGACCTGGAGTACCGCGCCTGGGTCGGCTACTACCTGCGCGATTGGCCGGGGGTGCTGCGGGCGTCGACCAGCCTGGTCCGTGCCGGGTTCGGGATGGACTGGGTGCGGACTCTGCACGGCGCCTGGCTGGTACTGAGGGCCAACCAGCTGTGGGCGCCCGCGGACAACGACCCGGACGGCGCCCGGCGGTGCATGCGCCGTTTCTACGGCCTGCTGAAGATCAGCTACGGCGAGCCGGGGGACGTGGGCCAGGCTGCCCGGCTGGAGGTGGACTGGTGGCGCGTGCACCGCCAGCGCCAGCACGCCGCGCAGCCCATCGACGGCGGCCCGGCGGACGAACTGGTCGCCGCGCTCACCCGGCTGTACACGTTCCTCTACGACGAGCCGGAGGAAGCGGTCCGGCCCGCGGCGGTGTACCGCACCGAGGCTATGGACCTCTCCGATCGGTGGGTGGCCGAGGGCTGCCGTCCGGACAGTCCGCTGCTGGCCCGGGAGCACGCGGCCCTGGTCCGCTCGTACGCGGCCCTGCTCGCCGCGGTCCATCACTGAGTGCGGGGCCCCCCGGGGGCGCCCATCCCCCGGCGCTCCCCTCCGGCCGGGCTACAGATCCGGAAGGGAGCGCTTCGCGGTTATGCGCAGTCGTTCATCTCGGCGCTATCGGTCCCGCGGTCTCCGGGCAGGGCCCGCTGTTGTGCCGCGATGTGCGGCACGATCGAGATCACATCTTCCCGGCCCTGCCGGTAACCGGCTGTCCAGGCCTCGTTCTCCTGGGTCAGCTGGTCGGCCCGGAACTTGCTGCGTTCGGCCGCTTCCTGCCAGTACCGGATTTCCTGGCGCATCTGCTGCCGGGCCCGCGTCAGCGCCTGGGAGGCGGAGCGGTGCGAGCCGAATCGCCAGCCGATGGCCACTCCGATGAGCACCATCAGGGCGAGGAGGAACATCGGCCCTCCTCACCCGCGGGCGCGACCTGCCTCATCAGCCCCGGTCCCGCGATTTTCCCGGAAATCGGGACCCTCGTCTCTTGCATCGCACCGGACGCGATGTAGGTTTGTTGCATTGCCATGACTCCTGTCAATGGTGATGGTTTGAGTGATTGTCTTTACTGGGCCGCCGGCGCGTCACCGCCGGCGGCCCAGTGTCATATCTGGGACCAAGCCTGTCCCCGTCAAGGCTTGGTGATCTCATCGGATATCGCGGCGGCCCCCGCGGGCGGCCCGGACCGCGCGACGTGATCCAGGCCGCGAGTTCTGCCCCCGCCGCGCGTACCGCGCGGGGGGCGAAGCCGGCTGCGCAGAAGAGGCCGGAGGCACAAGGCGGGAGAACCTCTTGGGTACCCCGCCTACTCACCACTGCGGCACCTCCTGCGCTGAGCGCCAGTGGGCCTCTCCATTTAATTGAACGGCACACTGGACCAGAGAGCAAGATGCAGTGCAGATTGCACGGCAATTAACCATGCAAACTTCACATATGGCCCCACCAGGCACTATGCTGTAACTCAGTCACACGCCACCGGCCCACATCCACGCCGGAGGAGCGCATCGATGCCATCTGACCGCGCCAGTCAGACCATCAGGCGTCGCAGGCTCGCCGCCGAGCTACGCCGCCTGCGCGAACGCGCAGGCCTCACCGGCGATGAAGCAGCGGAGCGGCTCGGCTGGTCCGGTTCCAAGATCAGCCGGATAGAAACCCACCGGATCGGCGTCAAAAAGGCTGACCTCAGCAAGCTCTTTGATCTTTACCAGGTTGACGCCGGTCATCGTGAGGAACTCCAGGCCCTGCTGCGCGAGTCACCTACGTCCAGTTGGCTCGACTCGGTGACACCAGGGTTTCCCGCGGATTACACCACATACCTGTACGCGGAAGCCGAGGCCAGCGCCGTGTGGATCTGGGATCCGATGATCGTGCCCGGCCTTCTCCAGACTGATTCCTACGCCCGGGCGCTGCTAGCCGGATACCGGGTGATGTTTAAGCTGCCCCCGGGAGACGCGGAACGCCGGGTCGAAATACGGCAGCTTCGCCAGAATCAGCTTCTCGCCCGCGATCCGCCGCTCACGCTTTCGGTCGTCATCGACGAATCCGTTTTGTACCGGCGATTTGGCAATAACACGGTCATGCGCGAGCAGCTGATTCGCCTAGAAGAAGCCTCGGCGCTACCCAATGTTAATCTGCGGGTTCTTCCCCTGGACGGCGCGCATCCGATAGTAACCGGAGCATTTTCCTATTTGCACTTCGACCCAGTACATGACGTCCCGCTCGGCAACATGGTCGAGGTCGAGCATCTCACTGGTGCTTACTATCTCGATGACGAAGACCAGACCTTCAGGTACCACGAGATCTTCGAATCACTCACGGCCGGGTCCGCCGGTCAAGACCAGTCCCGGCGGATGGTAGGCGATGCGGCCCGGGAGCGCTGGCGGTAGATGATGATCAAGGAACGCCTGTCACAGGCGGGCCGAGGCGGGCTCGCTAGCGCTTGAGTGTCTTCAGGAACGCCACCCAGTCAGCCTGGCCAAAGACCAGAACCGGGCTGCCAGGGCCGATCTTCGAGTCTCGCACACCGATCCGCCCGGGACCGAGGTCGGCCACCTCTACGCACGAGCCGTTATAGTTGGAGTAAGAGCTTTTTCGCCAGGTCTGGGTAACTGAGCAGCCTGGAACAGACTCCGCGCGATCCTCGGCCATTGCTACCCCACCTCTGGGCCCCTGGCAGGAACCAGGGAGGTCAATGCGGACACAGGACAATACAAGGGACCGGTAGTACGGCCGGCGCCGAGTGTACGGTAACTTCTACTCGCGAGTAATGGCGGGCAATTCAGGTTTTCCAGCGTGTCGATTTGGTAACTGGCCCGGCCGCGGTTCCGGGTGGCCAGGCGTCTGTGTTCAGCCCCAGACGTCCTGGGCGACTTTGACGATGAGCTCGAGCTTGGCCACTTCGTCGTCGTAGGTCAGCGCGTTGCCCTCGACGGTGGACGAGAACCCGCACTGCCCCGACAGGCACAGCTGCTCCAGCGGCACGAACCGCGCCGCCTCGTCGATCCGCCGCTTGAGGTCGTCCGCGTTCTCCAGCTCACCGAGTTTCGTGGTGACCAGGCCCAGCACCACCATCTTCCCGGGCGGCACGAACCGCAGCGGCTCGAACCCGCCGGACCGCTCGTCGTCGTACTCCAGGAAGAACCCGTCCACGTCCAGCCCGCCGAACAGCGCCTCGGCCACGAAGTCGTAGCTGCCGGAGGCCGCCCAGGAGGACTGGAAGTTGCCCCGGCACAGATGGGTGGTCACGGCCAGGCCCTCGGGCCGGCCGGCCAGGGCCGCGTTGACCTGCTTGATGTACCGCAGGTGCAGGTGCTCGGCATCGTCGCCGCGGGCGGCGATCTCGGCTCGCTGCACAGGGTCGTTCAGGTAGGCCAGGCTGGTGTCGTCGAACTGCAGGTAGGTGCAGCCCAGCGCGGCCAGGCGGGCCACCTCGTCGGCGTAGGCCCCGGCCAGGTCGGTCCAGAACTCCTCGACGTCCGGGTACACCGCCGGGTCGATCATGGCCGGGCCGCCCCGGTAGTGGACCATGTTGGGCGACGGGATGGTCTGCTTGGGCACGGCCGTCGTCGCGACCGACTTGAGGTACTCGAAGTCCGGGCCGAAGATCGTGTGATCCAGGTGGACCCGGCTGTTCACGGTCAGCGCGGCCGGCGTGTACTCGATGTCCCCGGCCGGGTTGTGGAACTTGACCGACAGGTTCCCCGGCGCCTGGCTGATGCCGCCCAGCTGGTAGATGAAGTCCATGTGCCACGAGGCGCGGCGGAACTCGCCGTCCGTGGCCGACTGCAGGCCGACGTTCTCCTGCATCCTGACCACGTCCGCGATCGCGGCGTCCTCGGTGGCCCGCAGCTTCTCGGCCGGGATGCGCCCGGCCGCGAACTCCTCCCGGGCCGCCAGCAGCCCGGCCGGCCGGAGCAGGCTGCCCACGTGATCGGCGCGGAACGGGGGGGTGGTGCGTGCGCTCATGATTCTCCTTCGAATCCGGTGCGGGGACTGCCCCTTAAACGGACTGCGCCTCCAGCAGCGCCCGCTCCACGAGGACCCGGGCGAGATGCTCACGATAGGCCGGGCTGGCGTTGATGTCATCGGCCGGGCTGGTGCCCTCGGCGGCGTGCGCGGCGGCCTCCGCGGGCGTCGCCCCGGCGGCCAGCGCGCGCTCCACCGCGGCGGCCCGCACCGGCGTGCCCGCCATGTTCACCAGCGCCACCGCGCGGCCCTGCACCGCGACCCCGACGATGGCCCAGTCCATGGCCCGCTTGGTGAACTTCTGGAACGACCAGCCCGCCGCGTCCGGCGCGGGCACCGGGATCCGGATCTCGGTCAGCAGCTCGTCGGGCTCCAGCGCGGTCTCGAACAGGCCCTGGAAGAAATCGGCGGAGGCGATCTCCCGGGCGCCGGACGGCCCGCGGGCCACCAGCGTGGCGTCCAGCGCCAGGACGATGGCGGGCAGGTCGGACGCGGGGTCGCTGTGCGCCAGCGACCCGCCGATCGTGCCCCGGTGCCGCACCTGCGGGTCGCCTACCTGGCCTGCGGCGTGCGCGAGCAGCGGCAGGGACCGGGCCAGCACGTCGGAGTGCTCCAGGTCGTGGTGGCGGGTCAGCGCCCCGATCGCGATGTGCCCGTCTTCCTCTCGGACGTAGCTGAGCTCCCGCACCGGCCCGAGGTCGATGAGGACCTCCGGCATGGCCAGCCGCAGCTTCATGAGCGGCAGCAGCGAATGACCGCCGGCCAGGAACTTAGCGTCGTCGCCGTACTCACCGGCAAGATCAAGAGCTTCCGCAACGGAACCGCTGCGTCGATACGTGAACGGCGCAGGAATCATGGGCTCGGCTCCTCAGCGGCGGCCAGGACCGCCCGGACGATGTTGTGGTAGCCGGTGCACCGGCACAGGTTGCCCTCCAGCCCGGCCCGGACCTCAGGCTCGGTGGGGTGCGGGTTCTCCCGCAGCAGCGACACCGACGCCATGACCATGCCCGGCGTGCAGAACCCGCACTGCAGCCCGTGCTCGGCGCGGAACGCCCGCTGCATGGGGTGCAGCTCACCGCCCGGGCCGGCCAGCCCTTCCAGGGTGGTCACCTGGCGGCCGTCGGCCTGGGCCGCGAGGACCGTGCACGACTTGACCGACTCCCCGTCCAGCAGCACGGTGCACGCGCCGCAGGAGGTGGTGTCGCAGCCAACGTTGGTGGCGGTCAGGCCGGCCGTCTCGCGCACGAAGTGCACAAGCAGCATCCGGTCCTCCACGTCGGCCGCCACGGGCGCACCGTTGACCATCACTGTGACCTTCACTCTGCCGTCCTTATCGGGGCTGGCCCCATCTGGCTGCCTTTCGCCTCGCTGATCGCTGCCCAGACCCGCTGGGGCGTGGCCGGCATGTCGATGTGCCGTACCCCGAGGTGTGCGACCGCGTCGATGACCGCGTTGTGCACGGCGGGGGTGGCGCCGATTGTGCCGGCCTCGCCGATGCCCTTGACGCCGAGCGCGTTCACGCTGGTCGGGGTCTCCATCGCGAGCAGCTCGAAGAACGGCAGCTCGGTGGCGGTGATCGCCGCGTAGTCGGCCAGCGTGCTGGTCTGCGGGTTGCCTTCGGGGTCGTACCGCATCTCCTCCAGCAGCGCCTGCGCCGCGCCCTGGGCGATGCCACCGTGCCGCTGGCCCTCGGCCAGCACCGGGTTCAGCACCCTGCCGGCGTCGTCCACGGTGACGTGGCGGATCAGGGTGGCCTTCCCGGTCTGGGTGTCCACCTCGACCAGGGCCAGGTGCGCCCCGAACGGGAACGTGGGACTGTCCGCACGGAACTCGACGTCGGCGGCCAGCCCGGCCGGCCCGGCCTGCGCGGCCACCTCCGCCCAGCTCAGTGCGGTGTCCGGGTCGCCGCGGACCTGCCAGGTGCCGGTGGCGGTGTCGAGCTCCAGGTCCGCCTGGCTGGCTTCGATCATGCCCGCCGCCACCTCACGCGCCTGGTCCTTCACCTGGAGCGTCGCCTGATGGACCGCGGTGCCGCCCAGCTGGAGTGAGCGGGAGCCGAAGGTGCCGATCCCGATGGGCACCTGATCGGTGTCCCCGTGGATGACGGTGATCTTGTCCATCGGGATGCCGAGCTGGTCGGTGACCAGCATCGCGAACGCGGTCTGGTGACCCTGGCCATGCGGGGAGCTGCCCGTGTACACCGTGGCCGCCCCGGTGGCGTCCACCACGACCCGGGCCGTCTCGCCCCCGCCGTCCCCGGCGGTGATCTCCACGTAGGTGGCCAGGCCGATGCCGAGCTGGACCAGGCCGCCCGCCTCACGGCGCCGGGCCTGCTCGGCGCGCAACTCCTCGTACCCGGCCCCGGCCAGCACCGCGTCCAGCGCCGCGGCGTACTCGCCGGTGTCGTAGACCGCCCCGCTCGCGGTGGTGTAGGGGAACGCCGCAGGCGGCACCACGTTCCGCCTGCGCACTTCGGCCGGGTCCATCCCGATCTCCGCGGCGAACAGGTCCACGGCCCGCTCGATGGCCGCCGTGGCCTCGGGCCGTCCCGCGCCCCGGTAGGCACCGATCGGCATGGTGTTGGTCAGCACCGAGCGGAACGCGGTCCCGCAGTACGCCAGGTCGTACACGCCGCTCGCCATCAGCTGGGTCAGCCCGGGCAGGAACGTGGCCCCCCGCGGGTAGGCCCCCGAGTCCTGCACGATGTCCAGGTGGTAAGCGAGGATCCGGCCGTCCCGGCCCCCGCCGATCGTGATCGTGTGCCGCTGGGCCCGGCCGTGGACCATGCCGAGCAGGTTCTCGTTCCGGGTCTCCACCCAGCGCACCGGGCGGCCGAGGTGCTTCGCCGCCCAGGCCACGATGATCGTGTCCCGGTCGGTGGCGATCTTGGCGCCGAAGCCGCCGCCCACGTCGGGCGCGACGACCCGGACCGCGGCCGCGTCCAGCCCGACCGCCGCGGCCACCGCGTCCCGGGCCAGCTGCGCGTTCTGGGTGCTGGCCCACAGGGTCAGCCGCCCGTCTGCCCAGCGGGCCGCGGCCGCCCGGCCTTCCAGCGGCAGCGGCGCGAGCCGCTGGTTGGGGAACGTGCGCTGGACCACGACCTCGCACCCGTCGAATGCGCCGGGCGGGGCCGGTCACCACCGGTGCGGATCACGTTGGAGTCGGTCCCGTCGAACAGCAGCGTGCCGCCGGCCAGCGCGTCATCGAAGTCCACCACCGCGGGCAGCGGATCGTAGTCCACGCTGACCAGCTCGGCCGCGTCCTCGCCCTGGTAGCCCTGCTCGGTCACCACGATCGCGACGGCCTCGCCGACGTACCGGACCCGGCCGGTGGCCAGCAACGGCTCCGTGGTGGGCCGGTCGCCGCCGGACGGGACGTCGTCCATGTCGGCCGCGGTCAGCACGGCCACCGCACCAGGGGAGGCCAGGGCCGCCTCGGTGTCGATGCCGGTGATCCGCGCGTGCGCGATCGGGCTGCGGGTGAACGTGATCCGCGCCGCCTCGTCCAGCTCCGGGAGCCGCAGGTCGTCGGTGTACACACCGCCCTGGGTGAGCAGCCGGGGATCCTCCGTGCGTACCACCCGGGTGCCAAGGATGCTCACGGTGTCTCCTCCGGTGGTCGCGCCGTCCGGCGACCAGAACCCCACCGGCCCCTCGGCCGGGCCTGACGGCCCGCCCTCGCGGGCCGGAACCGGACGTTGCTCACAGGCGCCGGCCTCCTCGTTGCGTATTTGTCATCACCCTAGACATCCTCTCCGTCACCCCCAAAAGCGGCATACCCGCCCAGAATCGCCTCGGCCGCGGTGAGGTCGGCGTCCAGCGGCCGGTCGTCCGTACGCGGATCGAGCACCGCGTCCGCGGCGTCGAACGCGGCCCGCAACGGGCTGCCTTGGTCCGGGGCGCGGTCCTGCATCCGGAGCACCCGGACCGCGGCGGCCAGCTCGCAGGCGAGCACGGCCCGGTAGGCGGCCACCGCGTCGGTGCTGGCCCGGGCCGACTGGGTGGAGAAGCCCGCGTGCTCTTCCACGCCCCGGGACAGCACCGCGCTGCCCAGCGCGGCCGGGGTGGCGAAGCGGCGGAGGTCCGCTACCGCGGACTGCGCGACGTACTCCAGGATCATGACGCCCGAACTGGCCGGGGTGTCCGCGGCGAACGCGTGCAGGCCGGTGAATGACGGCTCCACCAGGGTGCCCAGCCGGGCCGCGGACAGCGCCGCGGTCTGGAACAGGGCCGCGCGGACCGTGTCGAGAGCCAGCCCGACGTACGCGGCGTGGAAGTTGCCGTTGTGCCACACCGCATGGCCGGCCGGGTCGACCAGCGGGTTCTCGCTGGCCGCGTTGAGCTCGGTGGTCACCAGCTGGCTGGCGTACCCCAGTGAATCCGTCGCCGGGCCGTGCACCTGCGGGAAGGCCCGGCAGCCGTAGGAGTCCTGGATCCGGGCGGGCGGGTGCCCCGGGCCAGCCAGCGCAGCGCCGTCCAGCAGGGCCCGCATCCGGCGGGCCACCCGCTGCTGCCCGGCCGGGCGGCCCTGGTGCACCGCGGGCGCGTACGGCTCCAGCGAACCACGCACCGCGCGCAGCGACAGGGCCGCGATCACCACGGCGGAGGAGACCAGGACGCTGAGGTCGTGGCAGGCCAGCGCGGCCTCGCCGAGGGTGGCCGCGTTGCTGCTCATGAACCCGAGGACTTCGGCCGGCCGGAGCGGGAACCGCGGCGGCGGCCCGGTGCCGGTCCGCCAGGCCCGCTCGCCGATCAGGCACAGACCGAGGGAGGCCAGCGCGGTCAGGTCGCCGGTGCCGATCGCCCCGTACTGCGGCACCGGCGGGGTGAAGCCGCGGTTGAGCGCGTCCGCGAGGATCTCCAGCACGGCCGGGTCCACCCCGGACCCGCCCGCCCCGATCTGGTTCAGCCGGCTGACCAGCATGGCCCGGCCCAGGTCGGCGGGCTGGAGCGGACCCGACCCGGCCGCGTGGCTGCGCAGCAGCCGCAATCCGTGCTCGGCCAGGTCGTCCTCGGCCAGCCCGACGTTGCGGTTCGCGCCGACCCCCGTTGTCCGGCCGTACACGGGCCGCCGCGCCGCCACATCACGGGCGGTCTCCCACGCGGTCCGGGCCGCCGTCACCGCGTCCGCCCCGACCGTGACCGGGGCCTCGTCCCGGGCCACCGCCGCGACGGCAGCGCAGGTCAGCGACGCCCCGTCGATGATGATCCCGGGGCGTGTCATTCCGGCCGCGCTTGTATCCCGGCGGCCGGCCTACGGCAGGCCACGCATGCATCCCGGCGGCAGGCCTACGGGCGGGCCGGTTGCGGTCTTCGTTGCGGATGATTGGTGCCTTTCCGTGCTCCGCCGTTCCAGGTCGCTGACCAGGCAGATTATGTGACGCCTCGGGCGGCGCTCTACGTACCGGGCGATTCCGGCATTTCACCCGACGGCGGATGGCTAGGATGATCCGCTGATGCCAGGCGGCCGGCCCGCAGGCCGGCTGCTGAATACAGAGGTGGCCGATGACCGCCCGCGGATCCCGTAGCTCGTCACTCATCCTCACCGTGCTCCTGACCATGCTCGCCGTGGCCGCGGCGGTCGTCCTGGTCGTCCGGCTGCCCGGGCGGGCCACCGAGACGGCCGACAAGTCCGCCGCCCAGCCGCTGGCGGCCAGCGCGACGCCAGCGCCGGCGACCCCCAGTGTGACACCGACCCGGGGCGCCAAGCGGGTCAAGGTCCGGCACCGCCACCGGCGGGCCCACCACATGACCCCCACGACCAGAGCGGCCTCGCCGAGCATGACGGCGGCCGCGCCGACGACCGCGCCCCCGGCCCGTCCCGCTGCCCCGGCGCCCGGCCAGTCCGCCGCCGTCCAGCAGGTGCTGGCCCTCATCAACCAGGCCCGGGCCCAGGCCGGGCTGCCCGCCTACACGATCAGCTCCGGCCTGGACACCAGCGCCGGCCGGCACACCGCGGTCATGGCCGGCGGCTGCGGCCTGTCGCACCAGTGCCCAGGCGAGCCGGACCTGGGCGCCCGGGAGACCGCGGCCGGAGTGCACTGGACCGCCGCCGGGGAGAACATCGGCGAGGGTGGCCCGGTGGCCGGCACCCCGTCGGCGATCGCCCAGATGGCCGTGGGCCTGACCCAGAGCATGCTGGCCGAGAAGCCGCCCGACGACGGCCACCGCATGAACATCCTCAGCTCCGCATTCACGCACACCGGGATCTCCGTGTTCCGCGACAGCTCCGGGACCGTGTGGATGACCCAGGATTTCTCCAACTAAAACTGTTCGTGGCCAGTGCGTCACGCCCTGGGGCCGTGACCCGGCCGGGTCCCGCGAAGCGGCCGTCGTACCGTGGGAAAAGCCAGGAACCAGCGCTCGGGCTGAGGGGAGGACGGCGATGCGGGCCATCACCGTGAGCGAGTTCGGCGGGCCTGAGGTCCTCAAACCCAGCGACGTCCGGATGCCGCGGCCCGGGCCGGACGAGGTACTGGTCCGGGTCCTCGCGGCCGGCGTGGGCCCCTGGGACGCGTACCTGCGCCAGGGCGGCTGGACCGGGGCGCTGCCCTACATCCCCGGCGGGGAGTTCGCCGGGGTGGTCGAGGGTGACACCGGCGAGGACGCGGGTCTCGGCGAGGGCGCGCCGGTCTACGGCTATCCCGGGCTGACCGGCTGTTACGCCCAGTACGTGAGCTGCCCGGTCGAGCAGCTCGCCCCCATCCCCGAGGGCCTGCCGATGACCGACGCGGCCGGCACTCCCATCGACGCGCTGACCGCGCACCAGGGCCTCACCGACGTACTGTCCCTGGGCCGCGGCGACGAGATCCTGATCACGGCCGGCGCGGGCGGGCTCGGGCACCTCGCGGTCCAGATCGCCCGGAACCTCGGGGCCCGGATCGTGGCCACGGCCAGCCCGCAGCATCACGAGTTCGTGCATCACGGGGGCGCGGCCGTGGTCATCGACCACACCCAGCCGGACTGGCCGGACCAGGTCCGGGACGTCATGGACGGCGGGGCCGAGCGGGTCCTGGCCTGCGCCGCACCGACCCTGGAGGGTGCGGCCCGCGCCGCCCGGGACGGGGCGGCGATCGCCACCCCCGTGCACGCCGCGTACCCCGACGCCGAGCGGGTCAGCTGGCGGTCCTACAACGGCGACCCGTCGGGCAGCCGCCTGATCCGGATGGCCCCGTGGTTCGACGACGGGCTGCTGTCGGTGCAGGTCTCAGGCCGGTACTACTACGAGGACGCGGCCACGGCGCACCGGCGGGTGGAAGAAGGGCACACCCAGGGCAAGCTCGTCCTGGTTGTCGACGACGACCTGGCCCGCGAGTGGGAGGTCTGAGAGCCGACCGGCGTTACTCGTCGTAACGCGTGGGCGGGAACGGATCCGTCTTGGGCTTGAGTTCTCCCTCGGCTTCTTCCCGCTCGATCTCTTCCCGCTCGTCCTGGTACTGCTCAGACTCGGTAATGTCCGTCGGCACCGGGTCGTCGGTGGCCGGCGGCACCTCGTCGGGGTCGTAGGGATCAAGGCCCAGGTTGACCCGCTCCTCCTCGGCGAGCTCGGCGAGCTGGTCGTCATCGGGACGCAGGGGCAGGCCACCGCCCTCACGGCGATCCTTGTGGAAGGCCGACGGCTCGGCTGGCGGCGGGTCAGGCAGCTCGGTCATGGCTCCTCCAGTGGGTACGGCACAAGGCTCTGGATCATCACGTTACGCCGGGGTGCCCGGGCCGCGCCCTGAGGGTGCTGCTCCCCCGGAATCAGCCTGACCCGGTGATTGTTGAGAGGAAGTTCACTATCACAAGCGGAGTACTGAAGTCTGTGGCTAAAGGTCTTGTCGTCCGTGGGGCCCGCGAGCACAACCTGAAGGATGTGTCGCTGGAGCTGCCGCGTGATTCCATGATCGTGTTTACCGGGTTGTCGGGTTCGGGGAAGTCGAGCCTGGCGTTTGACACGATTTTCGCGGAGGGGCAGCGGCGGTATGTGGAGTCGCTGTCGGCGTATGCGCGGCAGTTCCTGGGGCAGATGGATAAGCCGGATGTGGATTTCATTGACGGGCTGTCGCCGGCGGTGTCGATCGACCAGAAGGCGGCGTCGCGGAATCCGCGGTTGAACGGTGGGCACGATCACTGAGGTGTATGACTATCTGCGGCTGCTGTATGCGCGGGTGGGGCGGCCGCACTGCCCGGTGTGCGGGCGGCCGATCGCGCGGCAGACGCCGCAGCAGATCGTGGACCGGGTGCTGGAGCTGGAGGAGGGCGCCCGGTTCCAGGTCCTGGCGCCGGTGATCCGCGGCCGTAAGGGCGAGTACACCGAGTTGCTCCGTGAGCTGCAGCTCAAGGGGTACTCGCGGGCCCGGGTGGACGGCACGGTGATCCGGCTGGACAGCGTGGCCGGCGGGGAGGCGGGGGAACTCCCGGCGCTGAAGAAGTATGAGAAGCACACCATCGAGGTGGTGGTGGACCGGCTGGCGGTCAGGGCGGACGCGCGGCGGCGGCTGACCGATTCGGTGGAGACGGCGCTGGGGTTGTCGGGCGGGGTGGTGCTGCTGGATTTCGTGGATCTGGCGGAGGGTGATCCGGGGCGGGAGCGGATGTTCTCGGAGCATCTGGCGTGCTTGTATGACGATTTGTCGTTTGATGAGCTGGAGCCGCGGTCGTTCTCGTTCAATTCGCCGTGGGGGGCGTGCCCGGACTGCACGGGGCTGGGTACCCGGATGGAAGTCGACCCTGAGCTGATCGTGCCCGACCCGGACCGGTCCCTGGCCGGCGGCGCGATCGGGCCCTGGAGCGGCGGCCACGTCAGCGACTACTTCCTCCGGCTGATCGAGGCCCTCGGGGCCTCACTCGGGTTCAGTATCGACACGCCCTGGTCCCGGCTCCCCACCGCAGCCCAGGACGCCGTGCTGCGCGGCTACTGCGAGCCCGTGCACGTGCAGTTCACCACCGCCCGCGGCCGTGAGCGGTCCTACGACGCGACGTTCGAGGGCGCGATCCCATTCGTCGAGCGGCGGCACGCCGAGGCGGAATCGGACTCCAGCCGCGAGCAGTTCGAGGGCTTCATGCGCGAGGTGCCCTGCCCCTCCTGCCAGGGAACCCGGCTCAAGCCCGTCGCCCGGGCCGTGACCGTTGACGGCCGGCCGGTCGCGGAGCTCTGCGCGCTGCCCGTCAGCGAGCTGGCCGCCCAGCTGCCGGCCCTGAACCTGGCCGGCGCGGACGCCCAGATCGCGGCGCCCATCCTGGACGAGATCGGCACCCGGCTGAGGTTCCTGCTGGACATCGGCCTGGACTACCTGAGCCTGGACCGCTCCGCCCCCACCCTGGCGGGGGGTGAGGCGCAGCGGATCCGGCTGGCCACCCAGATCGGGTCCGGCCTGGTGGGAGTGCTGTATGTGCTGGATGAGCCGTCGATCGGGCTGCATCAGCGGGATAATCACCGGCTGCTGGAGACGCTGACCCGGCTGCGGGATCTGGGTAACACGCTGATCGTGGTCGAGCACGACGAGGACACCATCCGGGCCGCCGACTGGGTCGTGGACATCGGCCCGGGGGCCGGTGAGCACGGCGGCAAGGTCGTCGTGTCCGGAACCGTGAGCGACCTGCTGGCCAGCCCCGAGTCGCTGACCGGGGCCTACCTAACCGGGCGGAAAGCCATTCCGGTGCCCGCGGTCCGCCGCCGGCCGGAGGCCGGCGGAAGATCGTGGTGCACGGGGCCAGCGAGCACAATCTGAAGAATGTGGATGTGGCGTTCCCGCTGGGGTGTTTCATCGCGGTGACGGGGGTGTCGGGGTCGGGGAAGTCGACGCTGGTCAATGACATCTTGTATCACGCGCTGGCGCGGGAGCTGCACGGGGCGCGGACGGTGCCGGGCCGGCATGTCCGGGTGACGGGGATGGCGCAGCTGGACAAGGTGGTGCATGTGGACCAGGGGCCGATCGGGCGGACCCCGCGGTCCAACCCGGCCACCTACACCGGCGTGTTTGATCATGTCCGGAAGCTGTTCGCGGCGACCACCGAGGCGAAAGTCCGCGGCTACCAGCCGGGCCGGTTCTCGTTTAATGTCAAGGGCGGCCGGTGCGAGGCGTGCGCCGGGGACGGCACGATCAAGATCGAGATGCAGTTCCTGCCGGATGTGTACGTGCCGTGCGAGGTGTGCCACGGCGCCCGGTACAACACCGACACCCTCGCGGTGCACTACAAGGGCCGCACCATCGCCGACGTGCTGGACATGCCCATCGAGGAGGCCGCCGGGTTCTTCGCGGCGATCCCGGCGATCCACCGGCACCTGAAAACCCTCACCGACGTCGGCCTGGGCTACGTCCGCCTCGGCCAGCCCGCGCCCACCTTGTCCGGCGGCGAGGCGCAGCGGGTCAAGCTCGCGTCCGAGCTGCAGCGCCGCTCCACCGGCCGGACCATCTACGTGCTCGACGAGCCGACCACCGGGCTGCACTTCGAGGACATCCGCAAGCTCCTGGGCGTCCTGGGCCGGCTCGTCGACGGCGGGAACACCGTCATCGTCATCGAGCACAACCTCGACGTCATCAAGACCGCCGACCACGTCATCGACCTCGGCCCCGACGGCGGCTCCCGCGGCGGCCAGATCATCGCCACCGGCACCCCCGAGCACATCGCCCGCACCGAAACCAGCCACACCGGCCACTACCTCCGCACACTGCTCGGCGCCCAGAGTGGCCCGGCCCGCTCGGGTACCCGCCACAACCCGGCCGCCGCGTAACCCCGGGAATACCCCCGGGGGCTTCCCGGTTGTCACGATCGCGTCTCGCGGAGCAAGGCGGGTCCGGCCGCCAATACGGGCCGCTCTTTTAATGGCGTCCGCGCGCATAGCCGCCCTTCCGCTGATCGACTGGCCGCGTTTACCAGGCCATAGATTTGTCCGCCGACAGCGAAATAACGTCCGCTAACGGCGAAACGATTCCCGGAAACAAACCCGGCTGCCGTGCGTTGAAGCGTAAACCACAAGCTGAATTCTCAGGAAGTGAGCAATGAGCGAAACACTCGCCCTGCCGGTACTGCCGCTGGACGACACAGTGGTGCTGCCGACCATGGTGGTGCCGCTGGACACCTCCGCCGCGGAAGCACGCGCCGCGATCAGCGCCGCGCAGATGTCCGCCGCGGTGCCGGGCTCGGCTGACGCCACCCCGCACGTCCTGCTCGTTCCCAGGCTGGACGGCAAGTACTCCGCGCTGGGCACGCTCGGCGCCGTCGAGCAGACCGGACGGCTCCCCAGTGGTGAGCCCGCCGCGGTCATCCGCGGCCTGTCCCGGGTGCGGATCGGGGTCGGCACGACCGGACCCGGTGCGGCCCTGTGGGTCGAGGGCACAGTGGTGGACGAGCCGCCGGCCAGCGCCCGCGCCCAGGAACTGGCCCGTGAGTACCGCGGGCTGGCCGCCACCATCCTGCAGAAGCGGGGCGCGTGGCAGGTCGTGGACATGCTGCAGCGGATCACCGACCCGTCGGCCCTGGCCGACAGCGCCGGGTACGCCGGTTACCTGGCCCAGGAGCAGCGCAAGCAGCTGCTGGAGACCATCGACCCCGAGCAGCGGCTGGAGCTGCTGACCGGGTGGGCCCGGGACCAGCTCGCCGAGCTGGACGTCGCGGAGACGATCCAGAACGACGTCCGTGAGGGCATGGAGAAGCAGCAGCGCGAGTTCCTGCTCCGCCAGCAGCTGGCCGCTATCCGCAAGGAACTGTCCCAGCTGGACGGCGAGCCGGGCACCGAGGAAGAGGACTACCAGGCCCGCATCGAGGCTGCCGCGCTGCCCCCGAGGGTGCACGAGGCCGCGATGAAGGAAGCGGCCAAGCTGGAGCGCGCCTCCGACGCGTCTCCGGAGGGCAGCTGGATCCGGACCTGGCTGGACACGGTGCTGGAGATTCCGTGGAACGAGCGGAGCGACGACGCCTACGACATCGAGGGGGCGCGCGCCATCCTCGACGCGGACCACGCTGGACTGGATGACGTCAAGGAACGGATCATCGAGTACCTGGCCGTGCGCAAGCGCCGGTCCGACAAGGGCCTGGCCCTGGTCGGCGGGCGGCGCAGCGGTGCGGTGCTGGCCCTGGCCGGCCCGCCCGGAGTCGGCAAGACCTCGCTCGGCGAGTCGGTGGCCCGCGCCATGGGCCGCAAGTTCGCCCGGGTCGCGCTCGGCGGCGTCCGGGACGAGGCGGAGATCCGCGGTCACCGGCGCACCTACGTGGGCGCGCTGCCCGGCCGGATCGTCCGGGCCGTCCGCGAGGCTGGTTCGATGAACCCGGTCATCCTGCTGGACGAGGTGGACAAGCTCGGCGCGGACTACCGCGGCGACCCCACCGCGGCCTTGCTGGAGGTCCTGGATCCAGCGCAGAACCACACGTTCCGCGACCACTACCTGGAGGTCGAGCTCGACCTGTCGGACGTGCTGTTCATCGCGACGGCCAACGTGCTGGAGTCGATCCCCGGCCCGCTGCTGGACCGGATGGAGCTCATCACGCTGGACGGCTACACCGAGGCCGAGAAGGTCACGATCGCTCAGGGTCACCTGCTGCCGCGTCAGCTGGAGCGGGCCGGCCTGGAGGCGACCGACGTGACCGTCACCGGCGCCGCGCTGCACAAGCTCGCGGGTGAGTACACCCGCGAGGCGGGGGTCCGGTCGCTGGAGCGGACAATCGCCCGCGTGCTGCGGAAGATCGCGGCGCAGGTGGCGAGCGGCTCGGCGACGCTGCCCGTCACCGTGGACGAGCCCGACCTGCACGGCTACCTGGGTCACCCGCGCCACTCGCCGGACTCGGCGGAGCGGACCGCGGTGCCCGGCGTGGCTACCGGCCTGGCCGTCACCGGGACCGGCGGCGACGTCCTGTTCATCGAGGCGTCACTGGCCGACCCGGAGACTGGCACCACCGGCGTCACGCTCACCGGGCAGCTCGGGGACGTGATGAAGGAGTCGGCCCAGATCGCGCTGTCCTACCTGCGGTCGCACGGCGCCGAACTGGAACTGCCGGTCGGCGACCTGAAGGACCGGGGCGTGCATGTGCACGTGCCCGCGGGTGCGGTGCCCAAGGATGGGCCCAGCGCCGGGGTCACGATGACCACCGCGCTGGCGTCCCTGCTTTCCGGGCGGCTGGTCCGCTCCGACGTGGCGATGACCGGTGAGGTCTCGCTGACCGGGCGGGTCCTGCCGATCGGCGGGGTCAAGCAGAAGCTGCTCGCCGCGCACCGGGCCGGCATCACCACGGTGCTGATCCCGAAGCGCAACGAGCCGGACCTGGAGGACGTGCCGGAGAACGTCCGGGAGCAGCTGTCGGTGCACGCCGTCAGCGACGTCCGCGAGGTGCTCGACCTGGCTCTGGAGCCAGGGAACAGCGCGTCGGCCCACCACCAGGCGTCCGTCGCGGCCTGAGCGACAGGCGGCTGAGACCGGCCGCCCCCGATCAGGGGGCGGCCGGTTTCGCTATGCCCGGGTACCTCCCGGGCACCGGCCCGGCGAGTTACCGTGTGCCGGTGGATACCCTCGGCGAGGACCTGGTGCTGCTGGCCATCCAGCCCGGCAACGGGAGGCTCGCGGCCGGGCAGCGGCTCCCGTACGGGCTGCGCGGCTCAGAACTGGTCCGGCTGGCCGTCAGCGGGCGGGCCGGGATCACCCAGGGCCGGATAGTCGTGCTGGATCACCGGCCGACCGGCGACGACCGGCTCGACGCGGCCCTGGCCAGCCTGGCCCGGGCCCGCCGGCCGCCCCCGGCGAAGGCGTGGGTCGGCCGCCCGGGGTCCGGGATCTGTGACGCGTACCTGGCCCGGCTGGCCGCCGCCGGGGCGATCCGCGAGGAGCGGGGCAAGGTCGTCGGGTTCATCCCGGTCGTCCGGTGGCGGATCGCCGACGCGGCCCGGGCCGCGGACACCCGGGCCCGGCTCGACGCGATCGTGCACGGCACCGGTGAGGTCGATACCGCCCAGGCCGCGTTCGCCGGGCTGGCCGGCGCGAGCGGGCTGGGCGCGGTGCTGTACCCGGGCCTGGCCTGCCGGCCGCTGCGCAAGCGTCTCGAGCGGATCGCCAAGGGTGAGCTGACCCGGCCGGTGCTCCAGGCGGCGCAGTCGGCGCAGGCGGCCGCGGACGCCGCGACCCAGGCCGCCGCGGACGCCGCGACCCAGGCCGCCACCCACGCCGCCGTGTCGGCCGCGGTGCATGCGGCGCACCATGCGGCCTCCGACGCCGGAGGGCATGGCGGCCACGGCGGCGGAGGCGGCGGGCACCACTGACACCGGCGCCCGGCGGCCGGGCAGATCCTCGCCGTCCCCGGCCGCTTTCCCGGGCTGGGTAGTCCTTACACCGCGTTCGGTGATCCCGTACGCTCGGTGCCCATGCGTGGCATCGAATTGATCGGGGTCCCGTCGGCCGCCGGGACGCACGGTCCCGGCCAGGAGGACGCGCCCACCTGGGTGCGGGACGCGGGCCTGCTCACCGGGCTCGCCGCCCGCGGGGTGGCCGTGCGCGACCACGGCGACCTGCCCCGGGTCCCGTTCCGCCCCGACCCGGAACACCGCCACCAGCAGAACCTGGCCCTGGTCTGCGAGGTGGCCCAGAACGTGGCCGGCCGGGTCGCCGAGCTGTGCGGGCGCGGTGACGGGGCCGGTGTCCCGCTGATCCTCGGCGGGGACTGCACGATCACCCTGGGCGTGCTGGCCGGCTTCCTCGAGCATCACCCGGACGCCGGCCTGATGTATTTCGACGGGGACATCGACGTGTCCACCCCGCAGACCACCACCTCCGGGATCCTGGACACCATGGGCCTCGCCCACGTGCTCGGCTCGGGCACACCGGAACTGGCCCGGATCGGGCCGCGGTACCCGCTGATGCCGGGCGAGCGGATCGTCGCGTTCGGCTACGACTTCGCCGAGGCGCCCGAGTCCTCCCGGGCCTGGCTCACCGAGCAGAAGGTCACCCAGTACCCGGCCACCGGCATGGACGACCCGGCGGCCCGCGCCGCCGAGGCCATGTCGGCCCTGGCCGCCCTGTCCCGGCCGGTGCTGGTCCACTTCGACATCGACGTGATCGACTCGACCGAGTTCCCGCTGGCCGATTTCCCGCACTTCAACCAGGGCCTGGGTTACGCAGACGCGCTGGCCTGCCTGCGGGTGTTCTGCCAGCACGACGCCTTCGGCGGCCTGGTCATCACCGAGGTGAACCCGCACCGCGACCCGGACGGCCGGCTCACCGCGCGGCTGGCCGCGGACATGGCCGAGATCCTGGGCAGCTGACGCGGTCGATCAGGCCCGGACGTCGCCGATCAGGCGGCGGGCGGTCCCGCCGGTCAGAGCCGCCCAGGCCTGCTGCGGCAGATCCGGGCCGGCCAGGCCGTCCAGCAGCTGGGTCACGGTCAGCCCGGTGTTAGGCGCGTCCGAGCCGAACAGCAGCTTGCCCGCCAGCGCGGTCAGCTGCGCGGCCGCGGGCCGGACCGGGCGGTGGATTACCGGGGTGAGGTCGGCGTACACGTTCTCGTGCCCGGCCACCAGGCGCAGCGCGGCCTGGGATGCCGTGTGCCCGCAGTGCGCGATGATCACCCGGGCTCCGGGGTGGCGCCGGGCCACCTCGGCCACGGGCTCCAGCTCGGCGTCGTCGGTGTGCCCGTCCGGCGCGTGCCCGGCATGCAGCACGACGGGCAGGGCTGCCTGGGCCGCGAACTCCCAGACCGGGCCGAGCCGCGGGTCGTCGGGGGCAAAGTCCCCCACCGAGCAGTGCAGCTTCAGCACCCGCAGGCCCATGTCCTCGACCGCGCTGCGCAGCACGGTGAGCGGCTGATCGTCACCGGGATGGATGGTGCAGCCGCCGATCACGCGGACCGGGCCGCCGCGCCGCGCGGCGACCAGGCTGGCCATGGCCTGGTTCAGCTCCGCCGCCGAGCCGGGGCGGCGCGCGTACGGCAGCGACCACACCTCGCCGATCCCCTCGGCGGCGAGCCGGTCGCACACCTCCCCGGGATCCGCGGGGTAGGCGAACCGGCCACTGTCGATCCCGTGGCGGTCGAAGAACCCGCGGATCGCGGCCTGTAGCCGGGGCGGCAGCAGGTGGACATGCGCGTCAACCATGGTGCGGTGTACATCAGTGGGCACCAGACAGGTTTACCCCGTACGCGGAACCGGTTGACACCCAGGGCCGAAGCGGGCAACACTCACGGGAACAGCCAGCGCAGAAAGTGATTCTCGGCTGATGAAACTCTGGGCTGATGAACTCAGTGGGAGAAGTCGTGGATCATCGGCCGGTACCCGCTCAGCCCCGCTCAGGCCCCGACCATGTTGAAGCCGCCGTCCGCGACCATGTACGTCCCGGTGATGTGCGAGGCGTCGTCGGTGGCCAGGAACAGCGCGGTCCCGGCGACCTCCTCGGGCCGCGGGATCCGGCCCATCGGCGTCATCGAGCGCAGCTTCTCGGCCCGCCCGGTCTTCCAGTCCTGCCGGTTCAGCGTGGCCTGGGTCTGGATGAACCCGGGCGCGAACGTGTTGACCCGCACCGTCTGTATCTGTGTGCGGGCGTGCTATCTGCGTACTGACCGCCGTGATACTTTCGAGGTATGAAAGTCGATTTAACGTGTCTAGACGATAGGGGCCCGGGACCACGACTGCCCAGATAGCTACCCAGGGGGACACCACATGCCTGCGTCAGCGAACCCGGCGCGCGATGCGGAGACCCGCGCCCGCCGCCCATCCTCCCGCGGATCTGGCCGGCCCGGGCGCACCGGCAGCGCACCAGCCGAGCCCGCGGCACCCAAAACCTCAGCCCCGGCCGGCGGCGTGCCTGCCGAGCCCGCCAGTTCCCGGGGAACCCAGCCGGACTACCGGGTCGAGGCCCTGGCCAAGGGCCTGCGGGTGCTGTCCGTGTTCTCCGAGCAGCGTCCCACCTGGCGGATCACCGACATCGCTGCCGAGGTCTCGCTCCCGCTGCCGACCGCGTACCGGATCGTCATGACGCTGACCGCCGAGGGCTACCTGGATCACCTGCCCTCCGGGGAGTACCGCCCCGGGGTGCGCGTGCTCACCCTCGGCACCGCGGCGCTGCGCAGCCTGGACCTGGTCGAGCTGGCCACCCCCAAGCTCCAGGAGCTGGCCAACGCCACCGGTGAGACCGTCAACCTCGCGGTGCTGACCGGTGACCAGGTGCTCTACCTGGTCCGGCTGCGCAACTCTGACCTGGTCACCGCCAACATCCGGGTCGGCTCGCTGCTGCCCGCCGTGCACACCTCGATCGGCAAGCTGCTGCTCGCCTTTCTCGGTGAGGACGAGCTGGAACGGTGCCTCACCAGCGACTCGTTCGACGGGACCACCGGCCCCAACGCCAAACGGAGCCTGGACGAGCTGCGCCCCGAGCTGGCCACGATCCGTGCCCAGGGCTGGGCCATGCAGGACGAGGAACTCGCTTACGGCCTGCGCTCGGTCGCCGCCCCGGTCCGCGGCGAGAACGGCGCGGTCGTGGCGGGCGCGAACCTGGCCGTCCAGTCCCGCGACTTGCCGACCGCGCGGATCACCCGCGAGCTGCGGCCGATGGTGCTCGAGACCTGCGGGGAGATCTCGCGGCTCCTGGGCTACCGGGGCCGGTGACCCATGGAGCGACTGGCCAAACTTCAACCCCCGTTCCGCAACGAAGACACCGAACGGCTCTATGCCGCCATCACCGCCGGTCCCCGCGGCGGCCGTCAGGGGCCCTTCGCGCTGGTCGATGACACCGGCGCGCTGGCCGGCCCGTTCAACGCGATGCTCCTCCAGCCGGGGCTGGGCGGGGCGCTGCAGGCGCTGGGCACCGCGATCCGCTTCCAGGGCACACTGCCGGGCCGCACGCGCGAGCTGGCCATCCTGATCGTCGCGGCGCACTGGGCAAGTGCGTTCGAGCTGCACGCGCACGAGGCCGCCGGGCGGGCAGCCGGGCTGGCCGAGGCGGAAATCGCCGCGGCCCGGGCCGGGGAGGAACCCGCCCTGGCCGACCCGGCCGAGCGGGCCGCGGTCCGGGCTGTGCGGGCCCTGGTCCAGGTGGGGGACCTGGACGACGAGGAGTACGCCGCGGCCGTCGCCGAGCTGGGCGAGGCCGGGGTGTTCGAGCTCACCACGCTGGCAGGCTACTACGCGACGCTGGCCCTCCAGCTCCGCGTGTTCCGCGTGGGAGTGCCGGACTAGCCCGCCGTAGGTCAGGCGCAGATCCTCGACCACGAGCAGGTTGTTCATCCGGGCGCTCCGGAGGGGTTACCGAGTTAGCTACGGACTTTCACTGTATGAAATCGACTTTAGTGTCGTTGTTGACGGTAACCCTCCCGTAACGTCCTGTCCAGGATCGAAATAGAACCGATATGGCCGCGGGGCTGCGAAAGCCCCGCCGACCAGGACGGGGCCGGCGGGGCTCAGGTGGGTGGACTGGGGCGGGCCCAGGTACGTGGACCGGAGTGGCGGACTGAACCGGCTATCCGGGCCCGGCTGGGGCTCCCTGCTCAGCCTGCCCGGCCTGCTCAGCCTGCCCGGCCTTCCCTGCCTTCTCGGCCGGCGGGGCCGACTTTGCCCGCTTGGCGCCCTGGCCGCGGCGTACGGGCTCGGCGGGGGCACGGCGCACCGGCTCGCGGCCCAGGGGCTGGGAAGGGCGGGGCCGGGCGGGCAGCGGGGGGATGTCCCGGGTCTCCGGCTTACCGGGGCCCACGGTGACCGGCGTCCCGTAGTGCGTGATCTCCAGCGGCGGCCCGTCACCATCCAGGATGTAGGTCACGGCTCCCGGGCTCACCTCGACCCGCAGGTGGCGCCCGCGCAGGATGACCGTGAACGTGAGCCGGGTCAGGGCCGTGGGCAGCCGCGGCGCGAAGCTGGGTGGCTGGCCGGGCCGGTACCGCATCCCGCCGAACCCCTGGACCAGCACGATCCACGACCCGGCCAGCGCCGCGATGTGCAGGCCGTCCCGGGTGTTGTGCTCCAGGTCGGCCAGGTCCATCAGGGCCGTCTCGGCCAGGTAGTCGTAGGCCAGGTCGAGGTGGCCGGTGTCCGCGGCGACGACCGCCTGGCTGCACGCCGACAGCGAGGAGTCGCGCACGGTGAGCGCCTCGTAGTACTCGAAGTCCCGGGCCTTCTCCTCCTCGGTGAACGCGTCGGGGCACAGCTGGATGGCCAGGATCAGGTCGGCCTGCTTGACCACCTGCTTGCGGTACAGGTCGAAGTACGGGAAGTGGGCCAGCAGGGGGTACTCGTCCGATTTGGTCCGGGCGAAGTCCCACACCTGGTGCTCGGTGAACGCCTCCGCCTGGCAGTGCACCCCGCGCCCGGAGTCGTAGGGCATGACGATGCCGTCCGCTGCCGCCCGCCAGGCCGCCGCCTCGTCCGTCGTGACGTGCAGCTCCCGGGCCTGCTTCGGGTACCGCTGGGCCACGTCGGCTGCCGCCCGCATGTTCCGCGCGGCCATCAGGTTCGTGTAGATGTTGTTGTCCGCGATCGCGCTGTACTCGTCCGGACCGGTGACCCCGTCGATCCGGAACGTGCCGCCCCCGTCGTGATGGCCGAGCGAGGACCAGAGCCGGGCGGTGTGCACGAGCAGGGCAAAACCGGTTTTTTTCTCAAATTGTTCGTCGCCGGTCGCCTCGGCGTACTGGGCGGCCGCGTGCGCGATGTCCGCGTTGACATGGAAGGCGGCGGTCCCGGCGGGCCAGTAGGCCGAGCACTCGGCGCCGCTGATCGTGCGCCAGGGGAAGGCGGCCCCGCGCAGCCCGAGCTGGGCGGCCCGGTCGAGCGCCCCGGGCAGGGTGCTCTGCCGCCAGCGCAGCTCGTGGGCCGCGGCGTCCGGGATGGTGTAGGTGAGCACCGGCAGCACGAACGTCTCGGCGTCCCAGAAGGAGTGGCCGTCATAGCCGTTTCCCGACAGGCCCTTGGCCGGGATGGGCCGGCCCTCCGCCCGGGCGCCAGCCTGCAGGACGTGGAACATGCCGAACCGGGTCGCCTGCTGAATCTCCTCGTCACCCTCGAGTTCCACGTCGGCCCGGGCCCAGAAGTCGTCCAGGTAGGCTCGCTGTTCCTCGGCCAGGTGCTCCCAGCCGCTCTGCACGGCCACGGTGAGCGCGCCCTCCACCTGGTCCTGCAGGGCCGGCCGGGAGCGCGTGCCCGACCAGCCGTAGGCCACGAACTTCACCAGCCGGAGCGGCTGGTCCTGCTGGAGCCGGGTGCCCACGGTGAGCCGGGCCAGGTCGGGCCGGACCTCGGTCCAGGTGTGGGTGTCCGCGTCGCAGGCCACCGCGTGCTGCATGGCAGCCGACACCGTCAGGTCGCTGTGCCTGGTCCGGTGCATCAGCCCGGCCCGCCCGTTCTCGGCGCCGTGTTCCACCGCCTCCAGCGGCGCCTCGAGCACCGCCGCGACGCGGGGATCCCCACCACGCGGCGGCAGTTCCTCGTTGGTGACCAGCTCGGACTGGACCACGACGCGGACCGGGCCGTCCAGCGATTCGACCTGGTAGCTGATGGCGCCGATCGAGCGCTGGGTCAGCGAGACTATCCGGACCGAGCTGACCCGCACCCGCCGGCCGGCCGGTGACACCCAGTCGGCCCGCCGGGTCAGCGTGCCCGCCCGGAAGTCCAGCACCCGCTCGTGCTTAAGCAGCTCGCCGTAGCGGATGTCGAACGGCTCGTCGTTGACCAGGAGCCGGATCAGCTTGCCGTTGGTGACGTTGATCACGGTCTCGCCGGACTCCGGGAACCCGAAGCCGGCCTCGGCGTAGGGCAGCGGGCGCCGCTCGTAGACGCCGTTGAGGTAGGAGCCCGGCAGGCCGTGCGGCTCCCCTTCGTCCAGGTTCCCACGCCAGCCGATATGCCCGTTAGCCAGCGCGAACAGGGACTCGGTCTGGGCCAGCATCTCGGGGTGCAGCGTGCTTTCCCGCAGGACCCAGGGCTCGACCGGGAATGCCGGGTGCTGGATCACCGCTCGTCCAGCAGCTCGGCCGGGTCCTTGACCACGATGTCGGCCCCGGCCTCGCGGAGCGCGCCGGCCTGCCCGGCCCGGTCCACGCCGACCACGAAGCCGAAGTGACCGGCCCGCCCGGCGGCCACCCCGGCCAGGGCGTCCTCGTAGACGACGCCTTCTCTGGGCGCTACCCCCAGCTCCCGGGCCGCGTAGAGGTAGATGTCGGGGGCGGGCTTCCCGGCCAGCCCCTCCCGCTTGGCCACCAGGCCGTCCACGACCGTGTCGAACTGATCGCTGATCCCGGCCGCCTCGAGCACGCTGGCGGCGTTGGCGCTGGAGGTCACCACGGCGCGGCGCAGGCCGGCCTGGCCCACCGCGTGCAGGTACCGGATCGAGCCCGGGTAGACCTGGACCCCGCCGTCGGCGATCTTGCGCAGCACGATCTGGTTTTTCTGGCTGCTCAGCGCGGCGATGGTGGGCGTCCCCGGCGGGTCACCGTCACTGCCTTCCGGCAGGTCTATGCCCCGGGACTGCAGGAACGAGCGGGTGCCGTCGTCCCGGGGCTTCCCGTCCACGTACTTGTCGTAGTCGGCCACCGGGTCGAACGGGACGAACGGCTCACCGGTCCGCTGGGCGCGCTCGCGCAGGAAATGGTCGAACATCTCCTGCCAGGCGGCCGCGTGCACCCGGGCCGTCTGGGTGAGCACGCCGTCCAGGTCGAACAGGCAGCCACGGCTTTGGTCAGGGATACCCAGCACGGTGACAGCCTATGACGTGGGCTAGCGCCCCAGCGACGTAGCGTGGTACCGGTGACCGCGCCACTGGAGGACCAGCCGCTCCCAGCCATCCCGGCCTCGGCCGGGGCGCTGATCTTCGACCGGGCGGGGCGGCTGCTGATTCTCAAGCCGGTCTACAAGTCCGGGTGGACGATCCCGGGCGGCGTGATGGAGGCCGACGGCGAGACCCCGTGGGCGGCCTGCCAGCGCGAGGTGCGCGAGGAGTGCGGACTGACCGTGAAACACGGCCGCCTGGCGTGCGTGGACTTCCGGCCACCACGGCGCGGAAAGCCGGGCGGGCTGCGGTTCCTGTTCGACTGCGGCCCGCTGCCGGACAAGGTTCTCGCGGGGATCGTGCTGCAGCGGGAAGAGATCTCGGCGTACCGGATCGAGCCGCTGCCCGCCGCCCTGGACCTGCTGCGCAAGCCCATCCGGCGGCGGGTCAGGGCCGCTCTGCGGCCGGGCGGCTCCTGTTACCTGGAGAACGGACGCCCCGTGCCGGGGGTCGGGTGCTAGCCCCCCGGCAGGACACCACCAGTCACCGGCACGACACCACTCATCCCCGGCACGGCACTACTCACCCCCGGCACGACACGCCTCGCCCCGGGTACGACACGACTCGCCCCCAGCACGACACCATCCACCCCCGCACGACCACTAGTCCCCCGGGACAGACACCACCGGACCGTGCGCGTGGCTCAGCACGGCGTGGGTGACCGAGCCGACCCCGGGAGCGTGCGGGCCGCCCGGCGCGTGCCGGCCCAGCACCACCAGGTCGGCGCGGGCGGACGAGCCGGCCAGGACCCGGCCCGGGTGGGCGTGCACCACTTCCCAGCGGGCCTCCACCTCGGGGAACTTCTCCTGCCAGGCGGTTACCGCGCTCTCCAGGCGGCTGGTTTCCTCGGCGGGCGCTTCCGTGTGCCCGGGAACCGGCGAGGACCAGGCGTGCAAGGCCAGCAGCCGCGCCTGGCGCAGAGCCGCTTCCTCGAAGCCGAATTCCAGGGCCGCCTCGGACTGGGCCGGGTCCCGGACGCCGACCACGATCTCGCGGCGCCCGGCCGTGGTCTCCTCCCGGGCCACCACGACCGGGACAGGCGCGCGCGTCGCCACGTAGCGGCTCACCGAGCCGAGGATCAGGGCGCTGAAGCCCCCGGCGCCGCGGGAGCCCAGCACCAGCATGACGGCGTCCTGCGCGGCCCCGGCCAGGACCTCGGCCGGCGCTCCGGCCAGCAGCTGGGTTTCGATCGCCAGGCCAGGCTGCTGCGCCGCGGCCTGCTGCGCGGCGCCGGCCAGGGCCTGGCTCATGGACTGCTCGATTACGTAGCTCACGGTGCCGGGGGTCGCCGGGGCGGCGGTCATCCGCGGCGGCAGCGCCGGAACCGCCACGATGCGCAGCGGCGTTCCGCGCAGCGCCGCCTCGCGGGCCGCCCATTCCACCGCCCGCAGTGACTCCTGTGAACCATCCATGCCCGCAATAACCGGCTTCGTCGCCATCGCTGTCCTCCGAGCGGCTGTCCTTGCTCTGCTCTGTACCCAGCCTGGCCGACGAGGCGTCCTTTGCCCCTGGACCAGGGACCCTGGTTCACGGGACGAACGGCCCTGCCGATGGTGAGGGGAAGGTGGCACCCTAGGACCATGACACCCGCCGCGCGGGACCATAAGCGGTGGCAGGCCCGCCGGGAGCTGACGGTATAAGGCGGTCTCGTGGGATCGCATGACCCACCGTCGCCAAGACGGACATCCTCCCGGCGCCACGCTAGGTCCCGGCGCGGCGGGTGCCGCCGTTCCCCGGCCGGTCACCGGCCGGCCCGCGACGCGACCGCGGGTCACCCGGCGGAGATGCCCAGCAGGTCCCGGTACTGCCAGGCAAGCCGGAGCAGGGCCTCGCCGGCGGTCTGCACCGGCTCGCCGCCGCCGGTGAGGCGGTCCACGCTGGCCCGGGTGAACGGGATCGCGGCCGAGCCATCCTGGATGACCACCCGGCCCTCCGCGTTCTCGGCCACCAGGCCGCGGAACACCCGGTCGAACACGTCGGCCTCGAAGACCGCCACGGTCAGGATGTCGGTGGCCAGTGTCAGGGGGTCGACCCCCAGCCCCAGGCAGCTCACCCGCAGGGTGCCCGCCTCCCGGGCAGCGGCCAGCTCCCGGTGGAACGGCCATCGCCCGTAGTCGAGCCGCCCGCCCCGGGTGGGGTACTCCTCGGACCCGCCCAGCAGCTCCTCGCTGAACTCCCGGGTCATGCACCGCCACAGGCTGAGGTCGTGGCGCCGCGCGGCGGGCGCCGCGGAAACCGGCTGGAAGATACCCGCGGGCATCACCTGGTACAGGCCGCCCGCGTGGTTGACCCGGGCCGGGTCCCGCCAGTGCAGCAGGAACGCCGCCGCGCCGCCGGGGGCCCGGCGCAGGGTCAGGGTGGTGACGGCCGTGAGCGCGCTGCGGCGCGGCAGCGCGCACGGATCACCGACCGAGGCGCGCAACGGCAGGGCGGCGAGATCAGGCCCACCGCCCCGGGCGGCCCAGGCCGCGGTCAGCTCGTGCGCCACGGCCTGGCCGAGGTTCATCGCGTCGAAGTACCGGGACGGCCCGAAGCGCAGACCCGGGGCGGCCCCCAGGTCCGCGTCCAGCAGCCGGTAGCAGACCCGGTTCTCGAACAGGGCCGGCCGGTCCAGGGCCGCGATCGCCGCCGCATACGCGGGATAGGGCTGGCCGGCCGCGGTTCGCGGCAGCACATGTGCGGCGGCCGCACCGGTCCCGTCCGCGGCGGGTCTCGGCGGCACGCTGACCCAGTCGAGCCGCAGCTCAGCGAGGTCCAGCGGGGCGGCGGGCTGCCATGCCGGCCAGCACAGCAGGTCGGTGCCGGCCACCCGGGGCAGATCCGGGTACAGCCCGGCGGCGATCGCGGCGAGCTCTGGCCGGTGCTCGTTGAGCAGCCGCCTGATCCGGCGCCACTGCGCCGCCCCCGTGGTCAGCGGCCCGGTCATGGGCTGATCGTCACATCCCCTGGATATCACGCACTGGAATACAGACCCTCCGGGCCGGTCAGCCCCGGGCTCCCGAGCCGGCCGAGCCGGAGAGCGGGGACCTTGACCCGGAGGCGAGCCCGTGCGCTACGGGGGACCGTACCCCCCGCCCCCCGGGGTCTCCAGGACGAAGACGTCACCGGGGCCGAGTTCCGCGCGGTCGCACCCGGCCAGCTCGGTGATCCGCCCATCGGCCCGCTCCACCCACTGGTGCCCGAGCTGGCCCGGGGCCCCGCCCGCCAGGCCATACGGCGGGACCCGCCGGTGGCTGCTCAGCGTGCTCACCGTCATCGGGGCGAGGAACCGGAGGCGGCGGCGGCCGCCGTCACCGCCGGGCCACCGCCCGGCGCCGCCGCTGCCCCGGCGGATCTCGAACGATTCCAGCCGGACCGGGAAACGCCACTCCAGCACCTCCGGGTCGGTCAGCCGCGAATTGGTCATGTGCGTCTGGACCACCGAGGTGCCCGGAAACCCGTCGCCGGCGCCAGAGCCGCTCGCCACCGTCTCGTAGTACTGGTAGTCGGCACTGCCGAACGTGACGTTGTTCATGGTGCCGGACCCCTCGGCCATGACGCGGAGCGCCGCGTACAGCGCCCCGGTGACCGCCTGGGAGGTCTCCACGTTGCCGGCCGCCACCGCCGCCGGGTAGGCCGGGGCGAGCAGGCTGCCGGGCGGGATGATGACCCGGACCGGCTTGAGGCAGCCCGCGTTCAGCGGGATCTCGTCGTCCACCAGGGTGCGCAGCACGTACAGGACCGCGGCCATGGCCACCGACGAGGGCGCGTTGAAGTTCCCCGGCAGCTGCGCCGACGTCCCGGTGAAGTCGATCTCCGCGGTCCGGGCCCGCTGGTCCACCCGCACCGCCACCCTGATCACCGCCCCGTTGTCCAGTTCATAGGCGTACTCGCCGTCCCGCAGCCGGCCCAGGACCCGGCGCACCGCCTCTTCCGCGTTGTCCTGCACGTGGCCCATGTAGGCGGTGACCACGTCCAGGCCGAACTGGCTGACCAGCTGCCGCAGCTCGGCGGCACCCTTCTCGTTCGCCGCGATCTGGGCCCGCAGGTCCGCGAGGTTGGCACCGGGGTTCCGGGACGGGAACTCCGCCGAGGTGAGCAGGTCCGTGGTGGCCGCCTCGCGCATCTCGCCGCCGCCGGCCAGCCGCCAGTTGTCGATGAGCACGCCTTCCTCGTCGACGCGGGTGCTGAAGGCGGGCATGGACCCTGGTGTGATCCCACCGATCTCGGCGTGATGCCCCCGGGACGCCACGAAGAACAGGATGTCCCGGCCCCGGATATCCGGGTCGTCCTCGCTGAACACGGGGGTGACCACGGTGATGTCGGGCAGGTGCGTCCCGCCGTGGTAGGGATCGTTGAGCATGAACACGTCGCCCGGCTTCATGGTCCCGGGGTTGCGGCTGATGACCATCTTGATGCTCTCGCCCATGGAGCCGAGGTGCACGGGCATGTGCGGCGCGTTGGCGATCAGCTGGCCCGCCGCGTCGAAGATCGCGCAGGAGAAGTCGAGGCGTTCCTTGATGTTGACCGAGTGCGCGGTGCTCTGCAGCCGGACGCCCATCTGCTCGGCCACGGACATGAACAGGTTGTTGAAGATCTCCAGCATGACCGGATCGGCGTCCGGGCCGGCCTCGGTGCCAGCGGTATGGCCGGGGCGCCCGCCGGGCCGGGTCAGCAGCAGGTCGCCCTGGCCGGTCACCGCGGCCTGCCAGCCCGGCTCCACCACGGTGGTGGCGAAGTCCTCGGTGATGAGGGCGGGGCCGCGGACCACGCGGCCGGGCGGTAGCGCGCTGCGCGGCAGCAGGTTGACGCCGGCCCAGTCGCCGGCGGTGAACATGCGGGCCCGGGCCGTGGGTGCCGCCCCCGAGGTGCCTGTGGTTTCCGCGCTGGCCGGTGTCCCAGGCGCACCGGACCCCGCGGCCAGCTCGACCAGCATCGCCTCCACGACCACCGGCTTGTCCCGCATCAGGAACGAGAAGCGCTGCTGGTAGGCCGCCTCGAAGGCGTCCATCATGGCGCTCAGCGCGCCGAACGGAACCGTTATTGCGCTGTCGGTGCCCTGGTAGCGCAGCTGGGCCCGGCGGACGCAGCGGACCTGGCTCTCCGGGTCACCCGTGGCCGCGAGCTCAGCCCGTCCATCCGCCTCCAGGTCCCCGGCCACCTGGCTGAGCTGGGCGAGCAGGCCTTCGGACAGTTCCGCCTCCACGGCGGCCTCGCGCATCACGGTCACGTCGGCCAGGCCCATGCCGTACGCGGACAGGACCCCGGCCAGGGGGTGGATGAGGACCTTGGTCATGCCCAGGGCGTCGGCGACCGCGCAGGCGTGCTGGCCGCCCGCCCCGCCGAAGGTGGCGAGCACGTACCGGGTGATGTCGTAGCCGCGCTGGACCGAGATCTTCTTGATCGCGTTGGCCATGTTCGCCACGGCGATATCGAGAAACCCGGCCGCTACTTCCGCGTCGCTGCGCCGGTCCCCGGTCGCCTCCGCGATCCGCCCGGCCAGGGCGCCGAACCGGCCGGCCACCACCCCGGCGTCCAGCGGCTCATCGCCGCCGGGCCCGAACACCCGGGGAAAGGACCCGGGCTGGACCCGGCCCAGCATCACGTTGGCGTCGGTCACGGTGAGCGGCCCGCCGCGGCGGTAGCAGGCGGGGCCCGGGTCCGCGCCCGCCGAGTCCGGGCCGACCCGGTACCGGCTGCCGTCGAAGTGCAGGACCGAGCCGCCACCCGCGGCGACGGTGTGGATGCTCAGCATCGGCGCCCGTATCCGGACCCCGGCCACCTCGGTCTCGTACTGCCGCTCGAACTCGCCGGCGTAGTGCGACACGTCGGTGGAGGTGCCGCCCATGTCGAAGCCGATGACCCGGCCGAACCCGGCCGCGGCCGCGGTGCGGGCCATCCCGACGATGCCGCCGGCTGGCCCGGACAGGATGGAGTCCTTGCCGCGGAAGCGGTGCGCGTCGGCCAGCCCCCCGTTGGACTGCATGAACAGCACCCGCGCCCCGCCCAGCTCGCCGGCCACGTGGTCGACGTAGCGGGCCAGGATCGGGGACAGGTAGGCGTCCACGACCGTGGTGTCGCCCCGGGAGACCAGCTTCATCAGCGGGCTGGTCGCGTGCGACTCCGAAACCTGGGTGAACCCGATGTCCCGGGCGATCTCGCCCAGCCGGGCCTCGTGCCCGGGGTAGCGGTAGCCGTGCAGGCAGACCACCGCCGCGGCCCGCAGCCCCTCGGCGTAGGCGGCCCGCAGGTCCCGGGCGGCCGCGTCCTCGTCGAGGGGAACGATCACCTCGCCGTGCGCGCTGACCCGCTCGGTCACCTCGATCACCCGGCTGTACAGCAGCTCCGGGAGGATGATCTCGCGGGCGAAGATGCGCGGCCGGTTCTGGTAGCCGATCCGCAGCGCGTCCCGGAAGCCCCGAGTGATCACCAGGACGGTGGGCTCGCCCCGGCGCTCCAGGAGCGCGTTGGTGGCCACGGTGGTGCCGAGCCGGACCGACCCGATCTGCGCGCCCGGGATGGGCTGACCCGCCGGCACCCCGAGCAGCCCGCGGATGCCGGCCAGCACCGCGTCCTCATACCGGCCCGGGTCGTCTGAGAGCAGCTTGCGCACGGCCAGCCGGCCGTCCGGGCGCCGGGCGACCACGTCGGTGAACGTGCCGCCCCGGTCGATCCAGAAGTCCCAGCGCCCGGCCATCACGTCGCATCCTAGGCAACCCCAGCGCCAGCGACCGGAGCCCGGGTCCCGGGCCGGGGTCGCCAGCGCCAGGGACCCGGGGCTCCGGGCCGGGCTGCTCAGCTAGGCGGCGTCGGCCGCGGCGCTCGCGGTGACGCCCTTCGCGGCCTCCCGATCGAAGATCTGGGTGATCTCCTCGACCGAGCGGCCCTTGGTCTCCGGCACGAACCGGTACACGAAGCCGATGGCGAGGACGCACAGCCCGGCGAAACAGGTCAGCACCCAGCCCAGCCCGATACCTGCCTGCCACACGGGGAACACCTCGATCAGCGCGAAGTTGGCCAGCCAGTCCACGGTGGCGCCGGTGGACGCGGCCGTGCCGCGCACGTCGGTGGGGAACACCTCACCCTGGAGCAGCCAGCCCGTGCCGCCCACCCCGATCGCGAACGAGGCGATGAACGCGGCCAGGCCGATCATCACCACGATGATCCGCGGCGTGTCCGTGAACCAGGTCAGCCCGGCCGCGGCGACCAGGGCGGACAGGGCCATCCCGATGTACCCGCCGATGGCCAGCTTGCGGCGGCCCTTCCGGTCGATCCAGCGGAAGGCGAAGTAGGTGGCGGCCACGTTGACCGCCGTGAGCATGAGGGTCACCTCGACGCCGGAGATGGTCTTGTCCACGAGCGAGTTGCTGCCCTGGAACAGCGGGCCGAGCAGGTGCGGGCCGTAGTAGAGCGGGACGTTGATGCCGGTGATCTGCTGGAAGATGAAGAACATGCAGACCACGAACAGCGCGCGGCGCACCCCCGGCGTCCATTTGTTGCGCCGCTGGGCGCGCCGGTCGGCCTCTTCCAGTTCCCGGGCGGTGTACTCCACGTCCTGCAGCGAGACCTCGGCCCCGAAGCTGCCGAGCGCGGCCTGGACCCCCTCGTAGTCGCCCCGCCGCATCAGCCACCGGGGCGACTCGGGCATCTTGGTCCGCAGCGCGAGCCCGATCAGCGCCGGGATCGCGCCGATGCCGAGGATGAGCCGCCAGTCCACGGTACCCGCGCTGCCCGGGGCAATCTTGAGGATGACCAGCGCGACGACGTACGAGACCAGGATGCCGACCGTGATCATCCACTGCTGCAGCATGCTGAGCGCACCACGGCGGTCGCTCGGGGCGTACTCGGCGATATAGGCGGTGGCGATGGCCGAGTCAGCCCCGATGGCCAGACCGATCAGGGTCCGGGCGATGAGCAGCACGGCGGCGTTCGGGGTGACCGCGGACAGGATCGCTCCGACCGAGTAGATCAGCGCGTCGGCGATGAGCAGGGCCTTCCGGCCGAAGCGGTCAGCGATGGGACCGGCGCACAGAGCGCCGGCCGCCGCGCCGAGCGAAGCCCCCGCCACCAGGTAGCCAGTCCAGAAACTGGTCAGGTGGTAGGGCACGAAGTTGAGGGCCGCTCCGATGTTCGAGGTGTCGTACCCGAACAGGAAGCCGCCCAGGCAGGCGAGCAGGGTGAGTTGCCAGTAGAACCTCGTGGGTACTCGCTTGTCGAGCTCGGCGAGTACGTTTCTTCCACCCGTTTCGGTCTGCGTCATCGTCATCGACCTCACTGTGTGCTGAGGGTGGTCAACTCACCCGAATTCACCAGCTCAAACCGGTACTGGGCGATCATGAGACCAGGCCTGCGGACTGGGCCGGCCGAGCCGCCAGGCCGGGCAGACTGGGTCCATGAACCCGCTGACCATGCACCGGTGACTGCATGAGAGGAGCGCCGGCCGCATCGGCCAGCGGCGGCTGGGCGGCGTGCGGCGCGCGCTGCCTCAGACGACCGGGCGAAGGCCGGCCGGGCCCGCACGGTGCCGCTCGCCTACGCCGGGGACGGCGACGACTACGTGTTCGCCGCGTCCAGCAACGCCCGGACCGGCCTCCGGGCCGGCTGCTGAACGCCGGGCCAGCCCGGAGGTGCAACTCCGGGACGGGCCGCTGCGGATGCTGGGCCGGGCCCGGATCGTGCCGGCCGGCGATCCCGGCTATCCGCGGCTGTGGCGGCGGGTCAACGAGGACAGCCGTGGCCGGGATGACCAGGGCCGGGATGACCAGTGTCAGGCCAGGACCAGCCGCCAGACCCCGTGGTGGTGATCACTCCTGCCCCGCCGCCTCCTACTGAGCGGGCTCCAGGATGATCACGGGAATCTGCCGGGTGGTCTTGCGCTCGTAGTCGGCGAAGCCCGGGTAATCGCGCTTCTGGGCCTCCCAGATGCGGTCCCGCTCCGCGCCCTCGGCCTCCCGGGCGACGACCTCGACCGTGTCAGAGCCGATCTCGGCGCTGGCCCGGGGGCTGGCCAGCAGGTTGTAGTACCAGGCCGGGTGGGTCGGCGCACCGGCCTTGGACGCGAACACCGCGACCCCGTCCCCGATGTCCTGGTACATCACCGGGGTCACCCGCGGCTGGCCGCTCTTCGCGCCGACCGTGTGCAGCAGCAGGAGGGGCGACCCCTCGAACGGACCGCCGACCTTGCCCCCGTTGGCCCGGAACTCAGCGATGATCTTGCTGTTCCAGTCCTCGGCTTCTGTCATTGTCGCTTCCTCCAGCGTGTCCGTGCGGGACCGGTCATCCGCGCACCCGGTTGTCCGATCCTGCAACTCCCCCGGCCGCCCATTTAAGTCCCGCCGGGCAGATCGCAGCGTACCGATGCCCCCCCGTTACTTAACGTTATTGACGTGTTACTCTTCGTCAATGCACGCTAACGGAGCCGCGCTGGGCACCGGACCGGACCTGGCCCGGTACCGGGACGCCGTGGCCGATCTGCTGCTCGAGATCGCCGGCCATACCGGCCCGGAGGACTTGGCCAAAGCGGAAAAGGTGCTGACCGAACGGCTGGCGGACGCGGAGTTCGCGGCGGTCCTGGCGGCCAGCCCGGAGGGCCGCCCCGCCGCCGTCAACCGGCTGCTCCGCGAGGTCCGCCATTATCAGCCTCAGGCCCGCAATTGCGCGGCGGACCTGGCCGCCCATATCCGGATTCACCTTTTCGCCCTGATCGACGTCATGTGGTGGGGATCAGCCCGGGCTTTCGTGACGGATCCGGATCTGCTCCACGCGGCGGAACTCGTCGATCTCGAGCCGCTCCGCCGCCGCGGGGAACTCCATTTCCGTTATCGCCGCCAGGCGCGGGCGCTGCCGCTCCGCGCGGTCCGCGCGGCCGACCGCCGGCTGCGGCCGGAGCGCACCCCGCGCACCGCGGGCCTGCGATTCGCCCGGGCCCGGCGGGAGTCGGTCACCCTGCTCAACCAGCTGGCCGCCGACTTCGCCGCGGCCGCGCCGGGCACGCCGCCGCTGTGGGTCACCAGCCTGGCCCGGAGCATCGAGCAGCAGCGCCGGCTGCGCGCGCTGGGGTACACGGCCACGCTGCCCAGCGCGCACTGCGTCGGGTACGCCATGGACATCGAGATGTCCTGGTTCCGCCGCTTCGGCGCGACCGGCGTCCTGGAAGGGCTGCTGCTGGAGCGCCAGCGGGCAGGCGACGTCAACGCGATCGACGAGGGGCAGACGTGGCATCTGTGCCTCTCTCCGGCCGCGATGGCGCGAGACGCCCACGCCGCCACCCCGGGGGGCTGACCGCGTGTGCGGCATCGCGCTCATCCTCGGCCCGCGCCCGGACCGCGCGGTCTTCCGCCAGATGATCGGCTCGCTGGCGCCCCGCGGCGAGGTGGAGGAGACCCTCCTGGGCGAGCGGCTGCTGGCCGGCACCCAGCGGCTGCGCATCGTGGACGCCGAGCGGGCGATCCAGCCCTTCGCCTCGGCTGACGGCCGGTGGGTGCTCTGCTACAACGGCGAGGTCTTCAACTACCGGGTCCTCCAGGCCGAGCTCACCAGCCTGGGCCACCGGCTGCGCACCGACAGCGACACCGAGGTGGTGCTGGAGGCCTTCCTCGAGTGGGGTGCGGGCGCGGTCAGCCGGCTGCGCGGGGAGTTCGCGTTCGCCCTGGCCGACACCGCGGCGGACCGGGTCTACCTGGCCCGTGACCCGCTCGGGGTCAAGCCGCTGTACTGGTCCCGCCGGGACGGCTGCCTGCACGTGGCCTCGGAGATCAAGGCGCTCACCGGGCTCGGTGCCACGGTCAGCGAGGTCCCGCCCGGGCATCACGGCTGGGCCGAGGGCGGCTGGGCTCAGCCCGGCGGTCCCGACACGTCCGCGGAGCCGGCCCTGGAGCCGTACGTGGACCTGCTCCGGCTCGGTGAAGGCCAGCCGGAGATCAACGACGCCGACGACGCCGCCAAGCTGGTCCGGGCCACCCTGGAGGACAGCATCCGGGTCCGGGTGGACACCGGCCTGACCGTCGGGGTGATCCTCTCCGGCGGGCTGGACAGCAGCCTGACCCTGCTGCATGTACGCGAGATGCACCCGGACTGCGTCGCGTTCACCATCGGCTCCCCGGCCAGCGAGGACCTGGCCTACGCGCGCCGCCTGACCGCTGACCTGGGCGTGCCGCACGAGGTCATCGAGGTCCGGCCCCGGGACATCCGGCTGGCCGACATCCGGGAGGCCATCCGGCTGGGCGAGCTGACCGAGTACGGCGACATCATCAACGAGGTGGTCTCGGTCCCGCTGTTCCGGCGCATCCACCAGATGGGGATCAAGGTCGTGCTGTCGGGGGACGGCTCCGACGAGCTGTTCGGCGGCTACCCCATGTACTTCCGGGCCAGCCCTGACCAGGCCCGCCGGCTGTTCCTGCACAAGATCCGCAACCTGTGCCGGACCGAGCTGCAGCGGCTGGACCGGGCGAGCATGGGGCACGGCACCGAGCTGCGTGTGCCGTTCCTGGACCTGTCCCTGGTGGAGCTGGCCATGCGGCTGCCCCGCGCGTTCAAGCGGCGCGACGGGCAGGACAAGTGGATCCTCCGCGAGGCCTACGCCGACCTGCTGCCGGACTACATCCGGCAGCGCCCGAAGGACATGATGTCCTACTCCTCGGGGCTGCACGAGCGGGCCCGCTTGTTCAAGCCGCTCTACCCGCGTCTCTACCGCTCGCACGGATACGGCCTGCTGGAGCCGATGCGGCGGGACTTCGACACAGTGCTGGCGCGGTGCGGGCACAACCTGGACCGCGCCATCGCCGACAGCGCGGCCCGGCCCGACTACACGCTCACGGAACGGGCCCGGGACCTGGCCGGTGCGGCCCGCTGGAACGCGGTGCTGGCCGTGCGGGAACGGATCCCGGGACGCTAGATGTCCGGGGCCTCGATCAGGGCCCGGGCTGCTCATGACCGGTCCGGGCAGGCCTGGATTACGCCCCGGGCTGGATCAGGGCCCAGACGACCTTGGCGGCCCGCGCGTCCGGCGCGGTGCCCCGTGGCTGGCTGGCCGGATAGTAGTACCCCCAGCGGCCGCTGACCGCTTCCACCATTAATAGGCCGCGCCCGGTCTCACCATCGTGGCTGACCTGGCCGGGCACCGGCGGGGCGGTCGCGCCGTCCCAGACTTCCACCAGGACCTGCTGCCGGTCGGACGCGAGCCGCAGCCCCAGCGGCTGCTGCCGGCCGTCGGCGTCGTAGCCCGGGCCGCCCGCTACCGGGTCGCTGCAGGCCCGCAGCGCGTTCGTCATCAACTCCGAGACGATCAGTTCCACGCTGTCGGCCAGCGCGGCCTGCCCCCACTCGGTGACGACCAGCCGGGCGTGCAGCCGGGCGCACGGGATGGCGCCGGGCAGCACGCCCAGCTCCAGGCGCGACTGGAGCGGCCACTGCCCGGGGCGGCCCGGATCCTCATGGGCCGCGGCCACCGGGCCGTAGTAACCACCGGGGATGGCCAGAGCGGACTGGCCGGTCGACGCGGCCGGACGGTAGGACCCGCCGTAGGGGACCGCGCTGAACTGGGTGTCCCGGGCCAGGATTCCGTACTGGCCACCGGGAACGGGGAAGGCGGAGCGGTGTGCGGGGAATGGGCCGGTACCGGTCCGGGGCATCTCGCGGATCACCTCGCCGGAGTCGGATACCTCAGCGGTTAAGTACCGGCACCCTGCGAATGCGGGCGCGTATCATGCGTCACAGCATTGTGCCCCAGCATGCATCAAGCGACGCCGTTGTGCAAGATGCCTAACCGTATTATGCGATTCCCCATTCTATCGTGCGGGGGCCCGTCCGCACCACAGCGCAGACCGGAGGCAGAACATCATGGCCGCCAGTCCCAGTCCCACGGTCCGCCGCAAGCGGCTCGGCATCGAGCTCCGGCGGCTGCGCGAGCAAGCCACCTTAACCTGCGAAGACGTCGGGCAGCGGCTCGACTGCTCGGGGACCCGGATCAGCCGGATGGAGACCGGCCGGATCAGCGTCCGCCCGGGCGACGTACGGGAGCTGCTGGAGATCTACGGCGTGCTCGGGGACGAAGCGGACGCGCTCGTCCAGCTGGCCCGCGAAGCCCGCCGCAAGGGCTGGTGGCACACGTACGGCCGCGTGCTGCCCACATGGTTCGAGCCCTACATCGGCCTCGAATCCGAGGCCGCGGCGCTGCGCGACTTCCAGTGCATGGTGGTGCCCGGCCTGCTCCAGACCAAGGAGTACGCGCGGGCCGTGCTGCGCACCGCGCCGACCGCCGGCCGGCCGACGACATCGACCGGCAGGTGGCGTTGCGGATGGACCGCCAGGCCACCCTGGACCAGCCGCAGCCACCCGATCTGTGGGTGGTGCTGAGCGAGAATGTGCTGCGGGCCCAGGTCGGCGGGCCCGACGTGATGCGCACCCAGCTGGGCCGGCTCATCGACGTGGCCGCGGAGCCGAACGTGACCCTGCAGGTCCTGCCGTTCGGCGCGGCCGCCCAGGTGCAGCCGATCAGCCCGTTCACCATTCTGGAATTCCCCCAGGCCGCGGACCCGGCAGTCGTCTACCTTGAGCACCTTAGCGGCAGTCTTTTCCTGGAGAATGAGGACGAGGTCCGGCGCTATACAGTGGTGTTCAATCACCTCCGTGCCGAAGCACTGGGCACGGGCCAATCCATCGACCTGATTGCGCAGGTGGTCAAGGGGTTCAGCTAATTATCATCGAGAACTAGTAAGCCTAGTAAGCAGAGGATCTAGACCACACAAAGGAGGTGCGGGATGACCCCCTCAGGCATCGACCTGTCCCGTGCCAATTGGTGTAAGAGCAGCCATAGCGGCGGCAATGGCGGCCAGTGCGTCGAAGTCGCCCGGAACCTGCCCGAAGTAGTCGTGGTGCGCGACTCTAAGGCCAGGCAGGCAGGCACGCTCGCCTTCAGCCGGGCCGCCTGGGCCGGCTTCGTGGCCGGGCTCAAAGAGCCTTCACCCCGCGGGTAACCCGCCGGCCGCGCGGATGTGGCGGGCCCGGGCCGGGTCATGGACCTGGTCCGGGCCCTGGTCAGTCCGCCGGATCCATCCGGGCCAGGACGCGGCCGTACTCGGCCAGGTGGCGGCCCTGCTTGAGCTGCGTGTCGTGAATCATCCGCAGCGTCACGATGATCCCGTCCAGGGCCTGGCCCTGCTCCGACAGGCTGTGCCCCTGCCCGGCCTGGTCGTCGCGGAGCGCCTGGAGCAGCTGGCGCTGCATTCCGAACGCGGTGTTCAGGTCGGCCACGTCCCGGTCCACCATCGCGAACAGGTCGGCAGCCCGGCGGCCCTCAGCCTGCACCTCGGCCAGCGCGGCGACTTGAGCCTCGAGGCTCTCCAGCCGCTTGCGGATCTCGTCGAATTCGTGCACCGCTCGCCTCCGGCCGTGGCTACCCCCTCGAGCTTAGGGCGAGCCGGGCCGTGGGGTGGCCCGATTGGCCGCCGCGCCTGTCGATGCCGGCCGCGCTGATGGCGGGACGGGCACCGGGGCCCGGCCGCCGCGCCAGCTCACCGTGAGCGTGGCGGCGGCGCCCCGGCCACCGCCGGTGCCGCCCCCGGCTGCCGTCGGCGTCTGCCGTGACCGTGGCGGCGCTGCCGCCCCCGGCCGCTGCGCCGTGCCCCCTGTGACCGGGGCGCCGCCCCCGGCGGCCGGCGGCGCCCTTACGTACCATCCGGTAAACACCGCGTCAATGGCTCGGCACCGTTGGCATGCATATTACGGAAACTTTGACACTTTATTTCTGGATTATTTCCGGGCCAGGTTCTGGCCTGCCGTTTCCGCCAAATCTATGTTGTGCGGGAACCCATTGTCCCGGAGGCACCATGCACCTGTCCCGCGGGAGATCCCGGCCACGCCATCCGGCCCGGGCCCTGACCCTGATCACCGCCGCCGCGTCGCTGGCGGCCCTGACCGTCGCCGTCCAGCCGGCCAGCGCCGCTCCCGCCGCGCCGGCCGCGCCGGCCGCGGACGCGGCCTGCCCGTGGGTCGGCTCGAGCGCGCCCATTTCCCAGCGGGTCAGCCAGCTGCTGGCCAGGATGACCGCGGCCCAGAAGGTCACCGTGCTCACCGGGGCCAGCGGATCGAGCTACGTCGGGTTCACGCCGGCCATCGGGTCGCTGTGCATTCCGGCCATGAACCTGGAGGACGGCCCGGCCGGGGTCGGTGACGGGATAGCCCGCTGACCGCGGGCGGTGGCAGCGCGGGCGTGTCGTCCAGCGGGACCGTCACCCCGTTGCAGGGCATCACCGCGGCCAAGCCGGGCGGCGTCACGGTCAGCTACAACGACGGCTCCTCGGACAGTTCCGCGGCCGCGCTGGCCGCCTCCTCCAGCGTCGCGGTCGTGTTCGCCGGCAACAACGAGTCCGAGGGCAGCGACCTGGGCAGCATCAACCTGTCCAGCGCGAGCAACTCGCTGATCTCCGCGGTGGCGACGGCGAACCCGCACACGATCGTGGTGCTGAACACCGGGTCCGCGGTGACCATGCCGTGGCTGTCCTCGGTGGCCGGGGTGTTCGAGGCCTGGTACCCGGGCCAGCAGGACGGCACGGCCATCGCCGCCCTGCTGTTCGGGCAGGCCAACCCGTCCGGGCACCTGACCGTGACCTTTCCCGCGTCCCTGTCCCAGGTGCCCGCCAGCACGGCCGCGCAGTGGCCCGGCCAGAACGGGACCGTGCAGTACTCAGAAGGGATTGACGTCGGATACCGGTGGTACAACGCACGGGGACTCACGCCGCTGTTCCCGTTCGGCTTCGGGCTGTCCTACACCAGCTTCTCGTTCAGCAACCTGAAGATCACCGCGCTGCCGAAGGGCGGCGCGGCCACGGTCAGCGCCACCGTGACCAACACCGGCTCCCGGGCCGGCGCCGACGTGGCGCAGCTGTACGTGAGCGACCCGTCCGCGGCGGGCGAGCCGCCCCGGCAGCTGGAGGGGTTCGCCCGGGTGAACCTCCAGCCGGGCGCCAGCCAGACGGTCTCGTTCCCGCTGGCCCAGCGCAACCTGTCCTACTGGAACTCCAGCGCCGGCGCCTTCGCCGCCGCGACCGGGAACTACGGCATCGCGGTCGGCGACTCGGAGGTGAACCTGCCGCTGGCCGGCACGCTCGCGGTCACCTCGGCGCAGCTCGGCCAGCCGGTCACCATCACCAGCCCGGGACCGCAGGAAGGCATCGCGGGCGCGGCCGTGTCGGTGAAGGTGCCCGCGGCCGACTCCACCAGCGGCCAGTCACCCACGTTCTCCGCGTCCGGGCTGCCCGCCGGGACCTCGATCTCCGGCAGCGGCACCATCACCGGCACACCGGGCACGGCGGGCACGTCCACGGTCACCGTCACCGCCCGCGACGGGACCGGCGCCTCGGCCGGCACGGCGTTCACCTGGACCGTCACCCCAGCCGGGTCGGGCGTGGCGACCACCCCGCTGGTGGGGTACCAGGGCCTGTGCCTGGACCTGGCCGGCGATAACAACACCAACGCCACGAAGGTCGAGATCTACACCTGCAACGGCACCGGCGCCCAGGTGTGGCAGCCGCAGTCCGGCGGCGCGCTGCTCAACCCGCAGTCGGGCAAGTGCCTCGATGACACCGGGTTCTCCACCACACCGGGCACCCAGGTCCAGATCTGGAGCTGCACCGGGACGGCCAACCAGTCCTGGGCCCGGCCGTGAGCCCGGGCGGAACGCGGCTGACCGAAAGACGTGGCGAATCCCACAGGGCGGCCCGCTGCGCTTCTCGGTGACTGGCTGGTCAGGGAAGGATCTCGATGTACCCCTCGGCCCCGTGCACGCGGATCCGCTGCCTATCCGGGATCAGCTGGGTGGCATCTACGACGCCGACGACAGCCGGCAAGCCGTACTCTCGGGCGATCACTGCGCCGTGGGTCATCAATCCTCCGACCTCCGTCACCAGGCCTGCGATGGCGACGAACAGGGGCGTCCAGCTCGGGTCCGTATGGGCCGTGACGAGGATGTCGCCCGGTTCGAGATCGGCCTGCGCCATATCCAGGATGACGCGGGCCCGGCCCTCGACGGTTCCGGCGGAAACCGGCAAGCCGATCAGGGCACCGGCCGGCACGTCGTCGCGCCGGTACGCCCCGGTGACGGCCTCGCCATCCGATGTGAGGACCCGCGGCGGCGTGAGCGCGTGGTACGACCGGAACGCGTCCTTGCGCCGGCCGATGAGCTGGTCATCCACATGGTCCGTGCGCACGACGTCGAAGAGCTCTGGGAACCTCAGGTAGAAGATGTCTTCCTTCTCGGCGAGCACGCCGGCCTGAACGAGGCGCCCGGCCTCTTTCAGCAGGGCCTGCTTGTAGACGAAGTAGCGGCTGACCATGCCGTACTTCGGGTACTCCCGGTACCCGATGAAGGTCCGCACCAGGTCGATCATCCGCTTGGTCTCTTCGGACTTCCGATCGCCGTCCGGCAGAGCCCGCAGGCGCTTCAGCACGTCCTGTTCCTTCGCCCATGCCTCCTGCCGCCCTTGCTCGAAGCGCCGTGCGCCGGCGCCCGGCTCGAAGTTCTTGATGTTGCCGAGGATCACGGGCACGAGTGTGGAGGGGCGCTCGCTCCAACGCGGCCGCGTGATGTCGATCTCGCCGACGCAGCGCATGCCGTACTTTTCGAGCCACGCCTCGATGGCGTCCCGCGCTTCCCGCCCGCCCGGGAGCTTGGCCAGCTCGTCCAGGAAACCCTCGTCCTCGACGTGGCGCAGAAACGCCACCACGTCCGGATGCGGGCGGATCACGTCCGCGACGTCCAGGAGCGCCAGCCCCATCTCCGATGTGACGTTATGGGGAACGGAGCGCGTGAGCATGTCAGCCGCGTTCTTCTCGCCCAGCCACGCCTGCAGCTGATCGTTGAGCCACCACGCGGCCTCCATCGCCGACATGAACACCTGATGGCTCTGCGGATCGAACAGGATCCGCTTCAGCTCCTGGATGTCCGCCTGGATGAAGTCGAGCAGCGCCTCTCCGGACTTCGTCCGAATGTCGCGTTCCGAGGCGGCGACTGATGCCTGGCTGCGCCTGATCAGCTCGGTGACGATGGCCGGATCGATCTCGATCGGAGCTGACGCGCCGCCGAACAGTGGCCCGGGGGGACCCTCGTCAGGGAGCGGCCGGATGAAGCCGTCGCGCTCGAGGATGGTCTGCAGCGCGTCCCCGGTCAGCGGATCGGATCTCCCCAGGGCCTCCAGGAGGCCGGCCCGGCTCGCCGGCGAGGCCAGCCTCTGGGTGACGTCGACAAACAGGCGGCCGCCGGCCTCGGCCATGGGCGCGGGGGTTGTCATCTGCCAGAAGGACAGCCCGAGGGGCTTCATGGGGTCGGTCATCATCTGCTGATGACCGACGGAGACGTAGACGTGGTTCTCCCGGCCGGCGGACTCGGGGATGGGGAACAACGTAGTGACCGGCCGGCTCTGGACGATCTGGAAGCCGTCGTCCACCAGGCACCATTCGATGTCCTGGGGGCGGCCGAAGTGCGCTTCGATCCGCCGGCCGAGCTGCGCGAGCCGCACGACCTGCGCATCGGTCAGTGCAGGCTGGTCCTGCAGCTCCGGGTCGATCGCCTGTTCCTGCGTCCCGCCCGCCGGCGAAGCGCGGATGGCACGCTTCTTGGCGGCAACGGCCTTGGTGACGACCCTGCCGTCTCGCACCTGATAGACGTCCGGGTTCACCAGGCCGGAGACCAGGGCCTCGCCGAGGCCGAAGCTGGCGTCCACGGTGGCGACCTTCCGGTTGCCCGTGACGGGGTCGGCCGTGAACAGGATGCCGGCCGCCTGCGGGAAGACCATCTGCTGCACGACCACGGCCATGTGGACCGCACGGTGGTCGATGCCACTCCGCTGGCGGTAGGTCACGGCCCGCTCGGTGAAGAGCGAGGCCCAGCACCGGCTGACCTGCCGGAGGATCGCGGCCAGGCCGACGACGTTGAGGTACGTGTCCTGCTGGCCCGCGAAAGAGGCCGTCGGCAAGTCCTCGGCCGTCGCGCTGGATCGCACGGCGTAAGCAGCCTGCTCGCCGAGCCGGCCGAGAGCGCGGGTGATCGCCGTCGCGAGATCCCCAGGGATGGCGATCCCTTCGAGGGTCCGGCGGATCTCCGCGCTGAGCGTGCGGATCGCCTCCCGGTCATCCGGGTCTAGACCTGACAGCTGATCGAGCTGATCGTCGATCGAGGGCGCTTCCGCCACGATCCGCCGGAAGGCGTCCGTCGTCACGCAGAAGCCAGCCGGCACGCAGATGCCTTCGATCCGCGACAGCCCGCCCAGGTGCGCGCCCTTGCCGCCGACGACCGCGACCTGGGTCTCGTCAACCTCCCGGAGACCCAGCGTGTACTGCTCGATCATGGCGATACCTCCGAGACAGCCGTGCTCCGGTGCGCTGCACTGAGCGGTCGATTCACCGGCGTCCGGAGCCGTGTCGAACCTCTTGTCCGACGCATCCTCATCTCGTTGCCTTCCCTCCGCGGAAGTCGTGACGATCCAGGTGAACCATCGTGCTGGACGCCGACGCCCGCGACCGATCGCCGAGCCCGTCCCCGTCGGTGACCACACAGTGTCCCCCGAGAGCCGGACCGGGTGCGCCGGTGCGCCCGGGCAGCAGGACGGTCACGCGCCGGCCCAGCAGTGTGATGACCCCCTGGACCGCGGCTGCGGGGAGGTCGGTGCTGGTCAGCACCGCCGCCATTCGGACCGGCCGTGGAGCGGGACTGCGACGTTCTGGTCGTGCGGGCGGCCCTTGACGGCGTTGACCTTTCCCGGGCGGCGCCCGCGCGCGCCAGCCCGGGAGCTCGCGTGTGGTGCCACGGTCCACGGGCATGAGTAGAACCTATGGCGGCATACCCGGCCGGGGGAAAGACGTATCCGCCATGGGTTGAGAGGCTCTGCCTCTGGGTGCGGCGTAGTCTCGGCGGATGGATCCCGACCTCCGATTGCTCCGCTATTTCCTGGCGGTGGCGGAGGAGCTGAACTTCACGAAGGCGGCGGAGCGGCTGCACATCGCGCAGCCGTCGCTGAGCGCGCAGATCCGCCAGCTCGAGGCGCAACTCGGAGTGCCGCTGCTGCACCGGAGTACACGCTCGGTGTCCCTGACCGAAGCCGGCCAGGCCCTTCGCGCCCATGGCCCCCGGGCCCTGACGGGCGTCGAGCGAGCATGGCAGGCCGCCCGCGACGCCGGTCACGGAGTCGTCGGCACGCTTCGACTTGCTTACACCCTCAGCGCAGGTCACGACACGGTGCCTCGACTCATCGAGTCACTCGATGAAACCCACCCCGGGATCACCGTCACCACGGAGGTGCTGCCCACGCCCCAGGTACTCTTCGCCGTACGTGACGGCCGCGCGGACGCGGGCGTGGCCCGCGCGCCTGCACCGCTGGACGGCATCCGCATCAGGCCCCTGCGCAGTGACGACGAAGGCGTCCTGGTCGCCGCCACCCACCTGCTCGCCGAGCACGAGTCCGTGGAACTGCGCGACGCCGCCGACCACCCTGTGGTGCTCCACCCGCGTTCCGCGAACCCGGCCCACCACGACTTCATCCGCGAACTATTCGCCGCGCGCGGCCTGCGACCGCCGTTCATAGAACGCGACATCGCCTTCGACCTCAGCCAGCGGCTCGTAGCCGACGGTAAGGCCGTGGCCCTCGTTGGCCGGTCGGCCGCCCTGCAGCTTCCTGCGGACCTGCGCTGGATCCCGCTGGCGGAACGGGTCGTCGTCACCGTGGCCCTGGTGTTCCCGGCCGCCGAGCAATCAGCAACCGCGGGCCGCTTCGAAGCTGTCGCCCTGGCCCACGCCTCGGCACAGGGATGGCTGAACTGACGCTCCGGCGTCGTCATGGTGCACGACGGCGTCCACCCGGCCGGACAGCGCCTGATGGCTGACCTGTCCAACGACGAGGCAGTCGTCCCGGGCGATCGCCGCCCCGGCGACTGCTGAGCGCCACGCCGTACAACGCGTTCGGCTACGACGGCCGCCCGCCGAATTGCCAGTTGTGCACCTCCACGCCGGCGTACCGGTCCGGCGTCAGGACCGCGCGTGCCGCATCCGGATCCCGCGCCCGGATCAGGGCGGCCGTACCCAGCCAGGTGGCGCCATCGTCAGAGAGCAGCGGTCCGTACGCGATGAGCCCGTCCCGATCCGGGGGCACGCCAAGGTCCGCGGCCGGACTGGCGCCGAGGCCCAGCACCAGGTACCGGTTACCACCGGCCCGGCCGCCAGGGAAGTCCCACATGGTTCGTCCCAGCAGGTTGCGCCACCGGCGCAGCAGCACGTCGCGGTACACCCCGGCCTGGTAATTGGGCTCATCGAAGGCGAAGGCGCGGGCCGCGGCGGGACGGGGGAGGTTGACGATGTGCACGCTGCCGGTGGCCGTCTCGCCGTCGCCGGTGAGGGTCGGGCCCCGGGCGATCATCTGCGCCTGATACCGATCCATGTAAGACCAGTGCTTCTCCGCCAGCTCCTCGCGCAATATCGCAGAGCCCGGCCGGTCGCGGTGATACGAGAAAAACTCCATGTCACCCCACCTGCCGTGTCTTCTCCGTCTTCGGCCTTTCGGCCAGGAGTCGTGGCTGACCAACCGGGTCGTGGGCGGCCTGGTCCCGCATGCCTTCTTCCACCGAATGACGGGCGACGGAGGGCGTGTCGCCGTAGCCGACCGCGAGGCGGTATGTCATGTCGGCAAGGAGGAAACGAATCTGCTGCGTGGGGAGAAGCCCGGTGAGGGCGAGCGTGACCATGCCGTGCCGCATGGTCCAGATTTCGCCGGCCCAAGGAACGGCCAGGGACGGGTCGGCGGAGTCGAAGCGGCCGGCCGCCATGCACCTCGTCACGTCGTCGACCACCCGCTGGAATAGCTCCGCACCGGCATCGTCGTCCCCGTCCGGGGGCCGGTCGTTGAACATCGCCCGGTACAGCGCGGGATTGGCCAATCCGCTGGTCAGGTACGTGAGCCCGCCGGCCGCCAAGTCGGCCACGGCATCCTGGGTCCGCGGCAGCACATTGAGCGTGCCGGCCAGCCGGGCAAACCCCTCCGCGCGGATCGCGCGGCGGAGCTCGTCCATGCTCCCGAAGTACGTGTAGACGGCCATGGTCGAGCTGCCGGTTTCGGTGGCGAGACGGCGCGTGCTCAGCGCGCCGGGGCCGTCTACGGCCAGGATCCGGGCCCCGGCTTCGATCAGCGCAGCTCGTATAGCCGGGTCAGCTGGTCTCGGACTCACGGCCCGACAATACCATAACGGCGATTTATAACAGCGCTATGGAATTGGAATCGACCACGATAGCGCCGGCCAGCCAGCGGGGCCGGGGACGGACACGGGAGAACGACCGAGCCCACCCGCCCGATAGGCCTGCCCGGCCCGGCGGTCACCGGGCCACGGTCGCCGGGGTGGCCTGCGACGTGGGCCGCCCGCGCCGACCCGGGACACGGATGAGATCTTCGACCGCCGCGTGCTGCGGTTCATCGACGGCGCACGGGCTGATCCCGGCCACCGGGCTGCCCCCCGAAAAGCGGGCTGACCCCCCAAGAGGGGTCATGACGCCTGTTGACGAGCGGCTTAAGATCATGTCTCGTAACAAAGGTCGAGGACGGGTATCTCCTGTTACCCCTGTCACCGGGAGGGGGGGTCCGCGGTTAGGGGTGAGGGGGGAGATGCCCGTCCTCGACGGCTCGATAGTACAGGTCCAATTTCGTGGGTGCCGCCCGTCCTGCTCTAGCGTACTTCTCCCGGACGCGGCCGACATACTGCTTGGCCGTCTCTTCACTAATGCACATTCTCCTGGCCACAGACTTCATCGGCATACCGGTGGCGTAAAGCTGAAGCGCCCGCGTTTCCTGCGTACTTAGTAGTGGCCGGTCAGGGGCATCGTCGGTGGCGAAGATGTAGGCGAGACGGGGCGAGATCCAATCCTTTCCTGCGGCCACCGCCCTAATGGCCGCCCGTACCCCGGAAGTCTCTTCGTTCTTAAGTACGTAGCCCCGGGCTCCGGCCCGGATCGCGTCCCGGACCGAGACGGGGTGGTCCGAGGCGGCGAGGACCAGGACCGCGGGGCCGGCCGCCCGGAGCACCGCCACGTTGCGCTCCGCGGTGGTGCCGTCGCCCAGGTCGAGGTCGAGCAGGACCACGTGGGCGTGCCGCCCGGGCCCGGCCAGCAGGCCCTCCACGGTGGCGGCGGTGGCGATGACGCGGATGCCGCTGTCCGGCCCGCTGACCCAGCTGGCGATGGAGTCCAGGATGATCGGGTGGTCGTCCACGGCGGCCACGTCGACGGTCGCGGCGGTCACCCCGGTACCGCCGCGCGCCAGCTCACTTCGAGGCAGCCCGAGCCGGCGGCGTCGACGTCGAGCGCGGCCCGCCAGCCGGGAAGCCCGGCCGGTGGCGCCAGTGCCAGCGCGAAGACGGGCGCGCGGGCCTCCGGCGGCAGTCGGCCGAACGTCAGGTACAGGCCGACTCCAGGCGGCGGGCCGGCGAGGGCGTCCTGGGTGAGCACGTCCTGGGTGAGCACGTCCTGGGTGAGCACGGTCAGCGTGACCGTCTGGGCCGGGAGCGCCCGCAGCACCGTGTCCACCGCGCCGAGGGTCGCCTGCGCTACCTCGCAGGACGGCAGCCCGGGGTCCCCGACCACCCGGATCTCGATCTGCAGGCCGCGCCGCCGGGCCCGGTCGGCGAGGGCCCGGCGCAGGGTGGTGGCGTGCCGGGCGCATTCCTGGCGCACGTCCTCGCCGGCGGGGTCGAGGGAGCCGTCCGCGATCCCGCGCAGCAGCGGCAGCGCCTCCAGCTCGAGCAGCGCGAGCCGGTCCCGCCGGTCCTCATGGATCGCGGCGATCGCGGCCCGTTCCGCAGCCGAGTGGCCGGCCAGCTCGGCACGCCGGGCGGCCAGCCCGGCGAGGACGCGCAGCGTGGGGCGCAGGGTGGCGAACACGCTCAGGATCACCACCACCACATATGTGGCCGCGGCGAGCCGGGAGATGCACAGCGCAGCGGTGCCCAGCAGGCGCAGGACGAAGAAACCGTTGACCGCCAGCACCAGCAGCGCCCCGGGAACCCACTCCCAGGCGGGGCGGCTGAGGGCCACGAACGCGAGCAGCCAGACCGCGCCGAAGATGGACCAGTCCAGGGCGCCGGCCGGGGAGTGCGGCCGGCGGTCCCAGCCCACCGCGCTGACCGCGGCCACCGCCACCGCCACCGCCGCCTGCCCCCGGGTGAGACCGCCCCTGCGGGCGCACGGGATCAGCCACCGCGCGGCCACGAGCAGGCTGAGCCAGACCGCGACCGGCACGGCCGCGGCCAGGGCGGGCGGCGGTGGCGCAGGTAAGCCGCGGCGGCGCAGCCCCAGGCCACCGCGGCGAGCGGCCCGGCGAGGAACCACGGGTGGGCGGCATAGTAGGCGGACCAGATCGCCACCTGCACGACCACGTAGCCGGCCCCGAAAGCCCGGACGAGGGCCGCCATCCGCCGGACCAGCGACCTCAGCGCGGCTATCGCCGGCCCGGCCGTCAGCGCCCGGGACTGCCCCCATGCGGGAGTCGACGCTGATAAGGAACGAGGCGTCCGCATGGCCCGATCCTAGGGCGTTTTCTCTGCTGACTCCGCTGGTCCGGTCGCCCTGCGTCACCGTCCCTTGAGCCACACCCCGGTGTCCGGGGGGAGCAGGCCGCCGGTGACCGGGATGCTGCTGAGCAGCACCTGGTCACCGGCCAGGAGATCCACCGGCTCGGCGGAGAGGTTGATCACCACGGTGATGGCGTCCGGGCCCTCGCCCCGGCGGAACACCAGGACACCCGCAGGGGAGGCGAGCCACGTCATCTGGTCACCGCCGGTCAGCGCGGGCTCGGCCCGCCGCAGCCGCAGCGCCCGGCGGTACAGGGCGAGCATAGAGCCGGGGTCACCGGCCTGGGTCTCCGCAGTCAGGTTCTTCCACTCCGCGGGCTGGGGCAGCCACGGCGTGCTGCCTTCCGCGCCGTACCCGAACGGGGGGGCGTCACCGGACCAGGGCAGCGGGACCCGGCAGCCGTCCCGGCCCCGGTTGGTGTGGCCGGACCGTTCCCACATCGGATCCTGGAGCAGCTCCTCGGGCAGGTCCTCGACCTCGGGCAGGCCGAGCTCGTCGCCCTGGTAGAGGTACACGCCGCCGGGCAGCGAAAACGTGAGCAGCACGGCGGCCCGGGCCCGGCGGGTGCCGAGCGCGAGGTCGGATGGCTCGCCGATCTGGCGGTCAGTCATGCTGAACGCGGTGTCGGCCCGGCCGTAGCGGGTGACGTGCCGGACCACGTCATGGTTGCTCAGTACCCAGGTCGGCGCGGCGCCCACCCCGTCGTGCGCGGCCAGCGTGGTGTCGATGACCCGGCGCAGCGCCCCCGCGTCCCAGGCACAGCACAGGAAGTCGAAGTTGAACGCGCTGTGCAGCTCGTCCGGGCGCAGGTACCGGGCCAGCCGCTGGGCGTCGGGCAGCCACACCTCGCCGATCAGCACCCGGTGCCCGGGATAAGAGTCGGCGATCCGGCGCCACTCCTGGTAGATCGCGTGCACCTCGTCCCGGTCGATGAACGGGTGCACGGGGCCGGACACCGGATCCCCCGGGCCGGCGGACGATACGGCCGGCCCGCCCGCAGGCGGATCGGCAGGAGATGCAGCCACCGGCGCGGAACTGCCCGGGGTCGGGGTCGCGCCCAGGTCGGCCAGCCCGGGGTCCTTGGCCAGCAGGGCGGCCGAGTTGAACGCGGAACCCGTTGACTCCGCGGTCGAACCAGAACCGCAGCACGCTGGCGAACTCGCCCCGCACGTCCGGGTGCGCCCAGTTGAAGTCGGGCTGGCCGGGCGTGAACAGGTGCAGGTACCACTCGCCCGGCGCCGCGTCCGGGCCGTGCTCAGCCGGGCCCGCCCCTTCCACGGGGCGCCCCTCTTCGACGGAGCACACCCGGGTCCAGGCCGGGCCGCCGAACATCGAGGTCCAGTCGTTGGGGGGCAGCTCTCCGCCCGCCCCCCGGCCGGGCTGGAAGTGGTAACGGGCCCGCTCGGCCGAGCCGGGCCGGGCGGCCAGCGCGCGGGTGAACCAGGGCTGCTGGTCTGAGCCGTGGTTCGGGACGATGTCGATGATGATCCGGATGCCCAGCTCGTGCGCTTCGGCGATCAGCTTCTCCGCCTCGGCCAGGCTGCCGAACAGCGGCTCGATCGCCCGGTAGTCGGCCACGTCGTAGCCGGCGTCGGCCATGGGCGAGGGATACCAGGGCGTGAACCAGATCGCGTCGATGCCCAGCTCGGCCAGGTAGGGCAGGCGCGCGCGGACGCCGGTCAGGTCCCCGATGCCGTCGCCGCTGCCGTCCGCGAAGCTGCGCACGTAGACCTCGTAGATGGTCGCCGTCCGCCACCAGTCCGGCGCCGCGGCGCCCTGGCCGAAGTGGGGCACGTTTACCTCATCCCTTGAGAGCACCGGCGGTCAGGCCGGACATGATGTTCCGCTGGAAGATCAGGAAGAAGACCACCGTAGGTATCGCGGCGATAGCCGACGCCGCGATGATCAGGTTCTGCGGCGTGGTCGCGACCGCCTGCCAGATTCCGACGTTGAGCGTCTCCTTGCTGGGGTTGTACCCGTCCTCGACCAGGAGCGGCCACAGGAAGTCCTTCCAGACCGCGACGACCGCGAAGATAGAGACCACGCCGAGGATCGGCCGCGACATCGGCATCACGATCGAGCGCAGGATGCGCAGCGGCCGCGCGCCGTCGATGGACGCCGACTCGATCAGTTCCCGCGGGATCGAGTCGAAGAACCGCTTGAGCAGGAAAATGTTGAACGCGTTGGCCACCGACGGCAGCCAGATGGCCTCGGGGGTCCCGATCAGATTCAGGTGCAGGATCGGCAGGCTGGCCACGGTCAGGTACTGCGGGACGACCAGGACGGTGGACGGGATCATGAGCGTGACCAGCATCATCAGGAAGATGACGTTACCCAGCACCGGCCGAAGCTTGGAGAGGGCGTACGCCGCGGCCACATCGAAGATGAGCTGCAGGGCGAGCGCACCGAACGCGTAGTAGAGGGTGTTGAACAGCAGGCGCCCGATGCCCACCCGGCTCCACGCGTTCATGTACGTGCTCACGTGCAGGTGCGCCGGGATGATCGTCGGCGGCACCTGGACCGCCTCCTGCGTGGACTTCAGCCCGTCACTGAACAGGAAGTACATCGGGCCGATGAAGACCAGCGTGAAGATCACGACGACCAGAGTCAGGACGACCCGGTAGATGATCTTGCCGCGGGGCCGGTTCAGCTGCGCGCTGGAGATCAGCGTCCTGGGCTGCATGGGCTCGTCTCCTGCTTTCACTGGCTGTCGCGGTCGCGGCTCAGCCACAGGTACCCGCCGGAGAACGCGGCGAGGACCAGCATGAGCACCACGCCGAGCGCCGAGGCGCTGTCGTAGTTGCTCGCGCCGCTCAGGGCGAACGCGTACGTGTAGATCAGGTTGACCACCGAGATGACGGACGTGCCCGAGCCGCCGCTGGTCAGGATGAACGCCTCGACGAACATCTGCATGGTCGCGACGACCTGCAGCATGAGCAGCATCGAGAGGATCAGCTTGGTCTGCGGGATGGTGATGTGCCAGATCCGCCGCAGCAGCCCGGCCCCGTCGAGCTCGGCGGCCTCGTACAGCTCACCGGGGATGTTCTGCAGCGCGGCCAGGTAGATGAGGGTCGCGCCGCCCATGTTCATCCAGGTCGCCGCGATCACCACGGAGATCATGGCCGTGGTGACGACGCCTGAGCCCGAGGACTGGACCCACTGGGAGGTCGGCAGGTGCAGGACCTGGAGGACATGGTTGAACAAGCCGTAGCTCGGGTCATAGAAGTACGCGAACAGCAGCAGCGCCGAGGCCGGCGGGAGCATCACCGGCAGGTAGACCAGCACCCGCAGGTAGCCCCGGGCGTGCCGGAGCTCGTTGAGCAGGATGGCCACGAAGAATGGCACCGCGTACCCGATGATCAGGGCCAGGACGGTGAACTCGAGCGTGTTGCGCCAGGCCAGCCAGAACGTCGGGTCATGGAAGATCGTCCGGTAGTTCTGCCAGCCGGCCCAGCTGGTCGTGCCCAGCCGGGTCCGCTGGAAGCTCATGATGATCTCGCGGGCGATCGGGTACCACGAGAAGAACGCGAAGCAGAGCACCGCCCCGATCAGGAACCCGTGCGCGGACAGGTTGCGGCGGACCTTGCGGCCGAACCTGCTGCCCGCCAGCGACCCCCTCGGGCCCGGCCTGGCCCGGGCCCGGGCCGCCCGGACCGCTGTGTCCGCCATGGATCCCTCCTGGAGTAGAGCGCTCAGCCCTGGAACGCTGGGGGCGGCCGCGCGGCCGCCCCCAGCGTGCCGACTACGGGCTGTTGGCCAGGATCTGATTGACCTGGCTGGCCGCGCCGGACAGCAGGGTGGAGACGTTCGCACTCGGGTTGGTCAGCACCGCGAGCATGACCGGGTCGAGCGTCTTGTAGACCGCCTGGGCGTCCTTCGGCTCGCCCATGCCCTTCTCGTGCGCGTTGGTGAACGTGGAGTAGTAGGACGTGTTGATCGTCGCGCTGGCGTCCAGGAGCTTCTGGTTCTTCTGCTCGGTCGCCCCGGTGAACAGCTGCGGCTCGGGGAAGCCGACCGGGAACCCGTCGGCCTTCTGCCGGACGTAGTTGAACTGGCCCACGCCGGGCGTCAGGTCCTCGAAGTTCAGCCACTTGATGCCCGCCCGGATCTGCGCGGGGGTGTCACGCTTGGCGAACATGTAGTCGTTACCGCCGGACAGCGACCCAGCCGGGGTGCCGCTCGCGCTCGGCAGCGGCCCCATCCCGTAGTCATTGATGTGGCCACCGTCCTGCGGCACGATCACGTTGTAGATGTCGTCCGGCGCCGCGATGTACATGCCGAGCTTGCCCGCGGCCATCTGCTTCTGCAGCGCCCCCCACGCCAGCTGCTGGGTGGGGCTCATGCTGTGGTCCACGAACCGCATCTGGTGCAGCGCCTGCAGGACCGCCTGGCCCGCCGTGGAGTTGAAGGTCGCGGTCGTGCCGGTGGCGTTGACCACCTGGCCGCCCATGGCGTCAACCTCGGAGGCGAAGTGCCAGCCGCCGTTGTTGCCCGCACTGTAGTCGCCGTACCCGTAGATTCCGTGGCCGAGCGCCGCGATGGCCTTCGCGTCCTTCACCACGGCCGCCCAGGTGGTCGGCGGCTGATCCGGGTTGAGGTGTGCCTGCGTGAACAGAGCCCGGTTGATGATCAGGCCCTGGGTGTAGTTGACCGTCGGCAGCCCGTAGATCGTTGTTCCCGCGGTGACCGCGGACATCGCCGACGGGACGATGTCGCGGCGGGCCGGGACCGTCGTCGGGGTCACATAGGACGTGATGTCGGCCGCCTGGCCCTGGTCGAGGACCTGGTTCCGGTCGGTGAAGTAGGTGTAGAAGACGTTGGGCTCGGTGCCCGCCCGCAGCATCGCGGTGAACGTCGCCGGCACCTCGCACGGGCTGGTGTAGATGCTGTGGACCGTGATGCCGGGGTTCAGCTTCTCGAACTTGGCGACGTCCTGGTTCCACTCCTTGTGCTGCACCGGCGAGCTGGCGGGGGGCGCACAGTCGACGCTGATGGTGACGTGGCCGCCGGCCGAGTCGCCGGTGGAGCCGCCGCCGCTTGAGCAGGCGGCGGCGGTCAGGCCCAGAGCCGCCACGGCGGCGACCCCGGCGATCGTCCGGTGGCGGGGCCACCAGGAGAGCTGTCTGTTCGTGGTGCCAAATCTCTTCATGACGACCTCGATGTCGGGTGAGACGGCCGGTTGGGCCAGGGACGATGTGACCTCAATCACCAGGTACCGCAGACGGTATATGCGCTTCCATTTGCTAGCAATAGTTGAACTATTTTTTGAATGATAACGACTTAGCAACGCAGAAGATCGACAGGTACGGCTCTGCGGACGGCGCCGGCTGCCAACGCCATGACCTGGGCTAAGCCCTTGCGCTCGGCCACCTGGACCCTGCGAGGGTGCCGGACGGGCACGAACCAGGCCTCGGTTCCCCCGGAAAATGGCTTGCTGCGAGTCGCAAACTCTTGCAATTTCTTGCGGCAATCGCCGTATAGTTGCGTCATGACACGGCGGCTGGCCGAAGTGGCCAAGAAGGTGGGAGTCAGCGAGGCGACGGTCAGCCGGGTGCTGAACGGCAAGCCGGGGGTCTCCCAGACGACCCGGGACGCCGTGCTCACCGCGCTGGACGTGCTGGGCTACGAGCGGCCCACCCAGCTGCGCGGGGAGCGCGCCCGGCTGGTCGGGCTGGTGCTGCCCGAGCTGCAGAACCCGATCTTTCCCGCGCTGGCCGAGGTGGTCGGCGGCGGCCTGGCCCAGCAGGGCTTCACACCGGTGCTGTGCGTGCGCGGGGCCGGCGGCCTGTCCGAGGCCAGCTACGTCCGGATGCTGCTCGACCAGCACGTGTCCGGGATGGTGTTCGCCGGGGGAAACTTCGCCGAGGCGGACTCCCCGCACGACCACTACGAGCTGCTGCTCGAACGGGGCGTGCCGGCCGTGCTCGTCAACGCGGCGGCCGATCACCTGGGTTACCCGCGGGTCTGCGTGGACGACGCGGCCGCGGTGGAGCAGGCCCTGGGGCACCTGCTGTCGCTGGGCCACCGCCGGGTCGGGCTGATCATCGGGCCGGACGACCACATGCCGTCGCGGCGGAAGCTGGCCGCGTTCACCGCCCTGACCGCCCGGGCGGGCATCGACACCGCGGGCGCCGTGGAGCACACGATGTTCTCGATCGAGGCCGGGCACGCTTCGGCCACCCGCCTGGTGCAGGCCGGCATCACCGGCATCGTGTGCGGCAACGACCCGCTGGCGCTCGGCGCGATCCGGGCGGTGCGCCGCCTGGGCATGTCAGTGCCCGGTGACGTCTCGGTGGTGGGCTACGACGACTCCGCGCTGATGACGTGCACCGACCCTCCGCTGACCACGGTCCGGCAGCCCATCGACGCGCTGGGCCGGGCCGTGGTGAGCACCCTGGTCCAGCAGGTCGAGGGGGGCACGGTCGCGTCGGCCGAGCTGCTCTTCGAGCCCGAGCTGGTCGTCCGGGGCTCCACGGCTCGCGCCCGGGCATGACGGCGCAGCGCATCCGATATGCGCCCGGAAGTTTGATACTTCCGTAACCCCGTCGACATATTGCAGTCACACGTCCGGCTCTGTACGGTGAGGGCAATTTTTCAGCCCGCCCACCCATCCCCCGGGAGCCCCACGTGTTACGTCCCCTCCGGAATCTCAGACGGCTCACCGCCCTCGCGGGCAGCACCGCGTTGCTGGCCAGCGGGGGCGCTCTCGTGGCGGCGGCGCCGGCCTCGGCCGCGGCCACCGCCTCCCGCGCCGCCACCGCCCCCCGCGCCGCCACCGCCCCCCGCGCCGCCACCGCCACAGGCGGCAGCGGCGCCAGCCTGGCGTACACCGAAGTCCAGGCGGAGAACTCCGCCACCAACGGGACCGTGATCGGCCCGAGCTACACCCAGGGGCAGCTGGCCGACGAGGCGTCGTACCGCAAGGCCGTCACGCTGAAGGGCACCGGCCAGTACGTCACGTTCACCACCCCGGTCGCGACCAACTCGATCAACGTCCGGTACAGCATCCCGGACACGTCGGGCGGCTCGGTCTACACCGCGCCGCTGTCGCTGTACGTCAACGGCACCAGGCAGCCCGACTTCACGCTGACCAACGCGTACAGCTGGTACTACGGCAGCTACCCGTTCACCAACTCCCCGGGCAGCAACCCGCACCACTTCTTCGACGAGGCGCACCGGCTGTTCTCCACGACATATCCGGCCGGGACGACGTTCAAGCTGCAGCTCGACTCCGGGGACACCGCGTCCTCCTACACGATCGACTTCGCCGACTTCGAGCAGGTCGGCGCCGCCCTGACCCAGCCCGCGGGCTCGGTGTCGGTGACCGGCAAGGGCGCTGACGCGACCGGCGCGAGCGACTCGACCAGCGCGTTCAACGCCGCGATCACCACGGCCGGCTCCGGCGGCACGGTGTGGATCCCGCCGGGCACCTACGACATCCCGGGCCACATCAGCGTCAGCAACGTGACGATCGCCGGGGCCGGGATGTGGTACTCGACCGTCACCGGCGCGGCGCCCGGGTTCTACGGCAACTCCGCACCCAGTCCGAGCACCAACGTGCACCTGCAGAACTTCGCGATCTCCGGCAACGTGCAGGACCGTAACGACAGTGCCCAGGTCAACGGCATCGGCGGCGCGATGAGCAACTCGACCGTGACCAACATCTGGATCGAGCACATGAAGGTCGGCGCCTGGATGGACGGGCCGATGGACCACCTGACGTTCAGCGGCATGCGCATCCGCGACACCACCGCGGACGGCATCAACTTCCACGGCGGGGTGACCAACTCGACCGTGACCAACAGCGACATCCGCAACACCGGCGACGACGGCATCGCGACCTGGGCCGACTCCAGCCTCGGCGCCGACGCCGGCGACACCATCTCCAGCAACACCGTGCAGCTGCAGATGCTGGCCAACGGCATCGCGATCTACGGCGGCCACGACAACACCGTCACCGGCAACCTGGTCCAGGACACCGGGATCACCCAGGGCGGCGGCATCCAGGTCGGGCAGCGTTTCACGTCCACGCCGGTCGGCACGACCACCATCTCGAACAACACCATGATCCGGGACGGCGACCTCGACCCGAACTGGCAGTTCGGGGTGGGTGCGCTGTGGTTCGACGGCAGCCAGGGCGCGATCACCGGCCCGATCAACGTCACTAACGCTCTGATCGAGCAAAGCCCGTTCGAAGCGGTCCAGTGGGTGGAGGGCACGGTCAGCGGCGTGTCGCTCAGCAACGTGACGATCGCCGGCACCGGGACGTTCGCCCTGCAGGAGCAGACCGGCGGCGCAGCCTCGTTCAGCAACGTCACCGCGACCGGCGTCAACGGGCCCGCCCCCGTGTACAGCTGCGAGGGCGGCAACTTCACCGTGACCGACGGCGGCGGCAACTCCGGCATCAGCGGCACGCCGTACTGCGGTCCATGGCCGGCTCCCGTCTACCCGCCGTACCCGGCGTCCGGCGTGACGGCCAGCCCGGGCGCGCTGAGCTTCGGCTCGGTCGCGACCGGCACGACCAGCGCCGCCCAGACCGTGACGGTCTCCAACCCGACCGGCTCGGCCGCCCCGGTCTCGTCCATCACCGCCACCGGCGACTTCAGCCAGGCCAGCACCTGCGGCTCGTCCATCGCGGCGAACGGCTCGTGCACGGTCAGCGTGAAGTTCGCGCCGACCGCGGCCGGCACCCGGACCGGGACCCTCACGGTCAACGCGGGCGGGGTGACCAACACGGTCAGCCTCACCGGGACCGGGACCGCGCCCGGACCGGTGCTGAACGCCACCCCGGCCAGCCTGTCGTTCGCCGGCACGGTGGTCGGCGCCAGTTCCGCGGCCAAGACGGTGACGGTGACCAACTCCGGCACCAGCGCGGCGGCCGTCTCCGGGGTCAGCGTGACCGGGGACTTCAGCCAGGCCAGCACCTGCTCCAGCATCGCGGCCGGCAGTTCCTGCACGGTGAGTGTCACGTTCAAGCCGACCGCGTCCGGGACCCGGGCTGGCACGCTGACCGTGACCAGCAACGCCAACAACAGCCCGGTCACCGTCAGCCTGACCGGCAGCGGGATCGGCGCCACCACCAACATCGCGGCCGGCCACCGGCCTCGGCCAGCTCGGCCAACAGCCCGTACGTCGCCGCCAACCTCACCGACGCGGACGCGTCCACCTACTGGGAGAGCGCGAACGGCTCGTTCCCGCAGTGGGCCCAGGTCGACCTCGGCCAGAGCTACAGCATCGGCAAGGTCACCCTGAAGCTGCCGCCCTCGACGGCCTGGGGGGCCCGGACGCAGACCCTGTCCGTGCTCGGATCCACCGACGGCTCGAACTTCTCGACCATCGTCGGCTCGGCCGGGTACACCTTCGACCCCAGCTCCGGCAGCAACACGGTCACGATCACGTTCAGCGCCACCACGGCCCGGTACGTGCGGGTGAACATCACCGCCAACACCGGGTGGGCCGCCGGGCAGCTGTCCGACTTCGAGGTCTTCCCGGCCAGCGGCAGCGGCGGCGGAGGGGGCGGAGGCGGGGGCAGCACCAACCTCGCCCTGAACCAGCCGGCCTCCTCCAGCGGCTACACCCAGACCTACGGGCCCGGGAACGCCGCGGACGGTGACACCAGCACCTACTGGGAGAGCACGAACAACGCGTTCCCGCAGTGGCTCCAGGTCAACCTCGGCTCGGCCAAGAGCGTCAGCCGGATCGTGCTCGACCTGCCCCCGGCCACGTCGTGGAGCACCCGGACCCAGACGCTGTCCGTCCAGGGCAGCACCAACGGCTCCGGCTTCTCCACGATCGCCGGGTCGGCCGGCTACACCTTCAACCCCTCGACCGGCAACACGGTCACGATCACCTTCCCGTCCGCCAGCGCCCGGTATGTGCGGCTGACCATCACCGCCAACACCGGGTGGCCCGCCGGGCAGCTCTCCGAGTTCCAGGTGTGGAGCAGCTGACCTGCATCAGCAGGCCCGCCAGGCCCCGGGCGCCGCATCCGCGGTGCGCGGGGCCTGGACGGTCCCCGGAAACTGTGTTATCGCCGAAATATGATCCCGCTCGCAGTTCCCGCGTCATGAGATGGTGCAAGGTCTTTCCCGGCCAGGAAGACCAGATCCCCGAGGTCGCCACGTTCGTCGCCCAGTTGCTGGGCAGCCACCCTGACCGTGACCCCATCGCGTCCTGCGCGGCCGAACTCGCGGCCAACGCCATCCGGCACACGGCCAGCGGCCAGAACGGCTTCTTCGCCACCGAGGTAATGTGGACCGGGCAGACCGTCCAGGTCGCCGTGTCTGACGACGGCGCCGACACTGCCCCGGTCACCGGCCCCCTCACGGGCCCCGCGACCGGCCCGTTCACCGCCCCCTCCGCGACCCGGCCCGCATCCCAGCCTGAGCACGGGCTCGGCGTGCTGGCCCGGATGTCGTCCCGCTGGGGCACCGAGGGCGACTACCGCGGCCGGGTGGTCTGGGCCCAGTTCCTGGCCAGCACCGATCTGGCCGAGCGACGGGCACGGGCTCCGCGCCCGTCGCCACGTCGGTCCCGCTGGCCGCGGACTCGACCGCGGCCGCGGCCGCCGACCTGGCCGAGCGGTACACGGGCTGGCACACGTGGTTCGGGCACTGGACCCGGCAGTGGTGGGCCATCCCCAGGCACGCCTCCGCGACCGCGGCCCTGATCGCCGAGCCCACCGCCGTCGCCCTGGCCCTGCGGCTCGACTCCCTGGGCCCGGCCTGAGCTAGCGGCTGAACGCGGCGTCGAACGAGGCGCTGGGCGGCTCCAGGTCGAAGTGCCGCAGGTAGGCCAGGGCCTCGGGCGCCCCGGCCAGCCGGTCCATCCCCGCGTCCTCCCACTCGACCGAGATCGGTCCGCCGTAGCCGATCGAGTTGAGCATCCGGAACACGTCCTCCCACCGGACCTCACCGCGGCCCGCGGACACGAAGTCCCAGCCCCGGCGGGGATCCCCCCAGGGCAGGTGCGAGCCGAGCCGCCCGTTGCGGCCGTCGAGCCGCTTGCGGGCCTCCTTGCAGTCCACGTGGTAGATCCGGTCCGGGTAGGCGGCCAGAAACGCCACCGGGTCCAGGTCCTGCCAGACAAAGTGACTGGGGTCGAAGTTCAACCCGAACGCGGGCCGGTTGCCCACCGCGTCCAGCGCCTGCCGGGTGGTCCAGAAGTCGTAGGCGATCTCGCTGGGATGCACCTCGTGCGCGAAGCGGACGCCCTCGGCGTCGAACACGTCCAGGATCGGGTTCCAGCGCCGGGCGAAGTCCGCGTACCCCTCCTCGATCATCTCCGGGGGGACCGGCGGGAACATGGCCACCGTGTGCCAGATCGAGGAGCCGGTGAACCCGACCACGGTCTGCACCCCGAACGCGGCAGCGGCCCGCGCGGTGTCGGCCAGCTCGGCGGCGGCCCGCTGCCTCACCCCCTCGGGCTGGCCGTCGCCCCAGATCCGGGCGGGCAGGATGCCCTGGTGCCGCACGTCGATCGGGTGATCGCAGACCGCCTGGCCGGCCAGGTGGTTGGAGATGGCCCAGCAGCGCAGCTCGTACTTGGCCAGCAGCGCGTGCCGGCCCGCCAGGTAGCCCTCCTCGTGCAGGGCCCGGTCTACCTCGAAGTGGTCACCCCAGCAGGCGAGCTCGAGGCCGTCGTATCCCCAGTCGCGGGCCAGCCGGCAGACCTCCTCCAGGGGCAGGTCGGCCCATTGCCCGGTGAACAACGTGAACGGTCGGGACATCATTGGCTCCGGGTGTGGTTTTCGTTGCGGCGATTTCTGCTCTTGAATTCCCCGGGCGTCACACCGGCGTCCACCGGCTGTCCTGCGCGGCGCTGGCCGCGACCGCGTCCAGGACGTGCTGGACCTGCAGGCCGTCCGCGAAGGAAGGCTCGGGATCGGTGCCCTGGGCGATCGCGGTGACCAGGTCCCGGACCTCGTGGGTGAACGTGTGCTCCCAGCCCAGCACGTGCCCCGGTGGCCACCAGGCCGACAGGTACGGGTGGCCGGGCTCGGTGACGAGGATGCGGCGGAATCCCTGGGTCAGGGGGTCGCCCGTGGTACCGCGAGACCCCATGGTGCCGGGGACCGCTTCGGCGTCACAGAACTCCAGCTCGTTGAGCCGTTCCAGGTCGAAGGCCAGGCTGCCGCGGCTCCCGTTGACCTCGATCCGCAGCGCGTTCTTCCGGCCGGAGGCGAACCGGGTGGCCTCGAAGGTGGCCAGCGCCCCGGATTCGAGCCGGGCGGTGAATGCGACCGCGTCGTCCACCGTGACCGGGCCGGTGCGGCCCTCGCCGCCGGGGACCGGGCGCTTCGGCACGAACGTGGCGGTCACCCCGGAGACCCCCGCGATCAGCTCCCCGGTCAGGTACTGGGCCAGGTCCACGACGTGCGCGCCCAGGTCGCCCAGGGCCCCCGAGCCCGCGTGCTCCTTCTGCAGCCGCCAGGTCAGCGGGAACGCCGGGTCGGTCAGCCAGTCCTGCAGGTAGCTGGCCCGGACGTGCCGGATCTCGCCGACCCGGCCGCTGGCGATGAGGTCGCGGGCCAGCGCGAGGGCCGGCACGCGGCGGTAGTTGAAGCCGACCATGGAGCGGACCCCGCGGACCTGGGCCCGGCCGGCCGCCGCGGCCATGGCCTCCGCCTCGGCCATCGTGTTGGCCAGCGGCTTCTCGCACAGCACGTGCTTGCCCGCCTCCAGCGCGGCGATGGAGATCTCGGCGTGTGAGTCACCGGGCGTGCACACGTCGATGAGCTGCACGTCGTCGCGTTCCAGCAGGGCGTGCCAGTCGGTCTCCACCGCGGCGAACCCGTAACGCTGCGCGGCGGCCTCCGTGGCCGCCTGGTCCCGGCCGCACAGCGCGGCCAGCACCGGCCGCAGCGGCAGGTCGAACGCGTGCGGGGCGGTCCGCCAGGCCTGGGAGTGCGCCCCGCCCATGAACGCGTAGCCGACCATGCCCACGCCCAGTGATTCAGTCATGGAACTCTCCGTGGTCAGCCGGTACGGCCTGGTCGTTCACTTGATGCCCGGGACGCACGGGTCCCAGTCCGCGGGCAGCGCGACCGGGGTGTCGAAGGTCGTCGCCACAGGCTCGAACGTACCTCCTGTGATCGAGCGCGCGACGGCTTCCATGATGTCCAGCACGTGCAGCGCCAGCGCACCGGATGCGCGGGGCGCCGTCCCGGCGCGGAGGGCGCGCGCCATGTCCAGCACGCCGAGGCCCCGCCCCGTGGTGGCCCCGGCCGCCGGGACCGTCTCCCAGTCGTCGCGGCCGGCCGCGCGGACCCGGACGTCGCCGTCGAAGCGGTTGGGGTCGGGCAGCGACAGGGTCGCCTCGGTGCCGGTGATCTCCACGAAGCCGTGCCGCCGCAGCGGCGAGTCGAAGCTGAGCACGAGCGTCGCGGCCGGGCCCTGCGCGTACCCGATCAGCGCGGCGATGTGGGTCGGCACCTCGACCTCGAACGCGGTCCCGGCCCGCGGGCCGCTGCCGATGACCCGGCTCGGCTGGCCGCGCCGGCCGAGCGCCGCGACCTGGTCCGCGGGGCCGAACAGGGTGGCCAGCGTGCTCAGGTAGTAGGGCCCCATGTCGAACAGCGGGCCCGCGCCGGGCCGGAACAGGAACTCGGGGTCGTGATGCCAGCGCTCAGGCCCGGGATCCTGCATGAGCGCCAGCGCGGTCCGCGGCTCGCCGATCAGGCCGCTGGCGATCAGCCGCCGGGCGGTCTGCAGCCCCGCGCCGAGCACGGTGTCCGGGGCACAGCCGATCCGCACGCCGGCCCGGGCGGCCGCGGCCAGCAGGCCGCGCCCGGCCGTGGTGTCCAGGGCCAGCGGCTTCTCGTTCCAGACGCTCTGGCCCGCCGCGACCGCCTGCTGCGCCACCTCCGCGTGCGCGGCGGGGATGGTCAGGTTGACCACGAGTTCCACGTCCGGGTGCGCGACGGCCTGGGCGGCGCTGCCGACCCCGGGCACGCCGTACCGGGCGGCCTGGCCCTTGGCCCGGTCCAGGTCGAGGTCCGCGCAGAACAGCACGCGCAGGTCCGGGAACGAGGTGAGGTTACGGAGGTACTCGTCGCTGATCGTGCCGCAGCCGATGACGGCCACGCCGACCGGGTTACTCACGGCCGGTCACCCGCCCGCGGCCGGCCGCGCGGGCTGGGCCAGGCCCTGGGCGGCCAGCCAGGCCAGGCTGTCCCCGACCGCGGTCATCATGTCGGTGGCGCACCAGTCGAGCTCGACCACGCGCCACGCGGCGGGCGGGGCGGCGGCCAGGATCTCCGCGACCGGCATCCGTCCCTGGCCGACCGCGGTCATCGGGTCGTCCTTGGTCACCGGGCCGTCCTTGACGTGCAGGTAGCCGACCCGCTCGCCGAGCCGTCCGAGCAGCGCGGGCACGTCCTGCCCGCCGACCGCGGCCCAGTACGTGTCCACCTCGAGGAGCACCGACGGGTCGAGCTCGGCGGCCAGGGCCTCCAGCGCCGGGGTCCCGCCGGGCAGCGGGGCGAGCTCATGATCGTGGTTGTGGTAGCCGAGGCGCAGGCCCTCGATGGCCAGCCGGGCGGCCATGCCGTTCAGTTCCGACGCCACCGCGCGCACCCCGTCGTGGCCGGCGAACCGCTCAGGCGGCAGGTACGGGACGATGACGGTGTCCGCGCCGAGCGTCCGGGCCGCCGCCGCGACCGGGCCGGCCTGCTCGCCAGCCGGGCTGGCGTGCACGCTGCACACCGCGAGGCCCGCGGCGGCCAGCTCGGCGGCCAGCCCGATGGGATCGTTGAGGATGTCGAACGGTTCCACCGCTCCGTAACCGAACGCGGCGACCTGGTCCAGGACGCCTTTCCGGTCGGCCGTGAGCTGCTCGCGCACGGTGTAGAGCTGGAGGGCCGGGAGGGTGCTGGCCGGGGGGTGGCCGGCCGCGGGGTTGCTGGTCGTCACGTGCCTCAGGCTCCGCTGCGTCAGTGGTTCGGGGCGATCGTTTCGAAAACTATTCGCTACTTTGCCCAGGCTAGATTCGGCGCTTTGGGCGGTCAATAGCTCTGCCGGGTTACGCTGAAGCGGCTGAAGTTTCGAAAATTATGAGGCACAGGAGCCGCCGTGGCCCGCGAGACCGGCCGCAGCACGCTGGCGGGCATCGCCGCGGAGGCGGGCGTGTCGGTGTCCGCCGTGTCCAAGGTGCTCAACGGCCGGACCGACGTGGCTGCCGGGACCCGGGCCCGGATCGCCGCCCTGCTCCGCAGGGACGGGTACCAGGTCGCCTCCCGGCTCGGCTTCGGCGTCGTGGACCTGCTGATCGCCACCCTGCACACCCCGTGGGCCGAGGAGCTGCTGCGCGGCACGGTGCAGGCCGCGGACGAGGCCGGGGCCAGCGTCGTGGTCGGCACCGTGGACTCACCCGGCGGGTTCACCGCCTGGCTGAACCGGGCCACGGCCCGGGGCACCGACGGTGCGCTGACGGTGCTGAACCTGCCGGACAGCAGCGAGCTGCAACGGCTGGCGGCCGCGCGCATCCCGCTGGTCGTGATCGACCCGCCGCAGGAGCCGGGCCCGGGCATCCGGTCGGTGGGCACGACCAACTGGCAGGGCTGCCTGACCGCCACCCGGCACCTGATCGAGCTGGGACACCGCCGCATCGCGATCATCGGCGGCCCGGAGCACCTGTGGTCCAGCCGGGCCCGGCTGGCCGGCTACCGCGCGGCACTGGAAGCGGCCGGGCTGGAGCCGGCCGGACGGAGCCGGCCGGACGGGCCGGGCCGGCTGAGCTCATCCGCCGGGACGACTTCTGCGCCGAGGGTGGCCGGCGGCAGGCCCGCGAGCTGCTCGCACTGCCGCAGCCGCCCACCGCGATCGTGGCCGGCAACGACGCGCAGGCTTTCGGTGTCCTCCAGGCGCTCGGCGAGCGGGGGTTGCGGGCCCCGCAGGACCTCAGCGTGGTCGGGTTCGATGACGTTCCGGTCGCCTCATGGGCCACTCCCGCGCTCACTACTGTGCGCCAGCCCCTCGCGGCCATGGCCGCGACCGCCTTCCGGATGCTGCACGCCCCGGGCTCAGGGGGGCCCGGCACCGGGGAGCCGCATCACATCGAGCTCGCGACCACCCTGGTGATCAGGGAAAGCACGGGCCCGGTGCCCAGGGTTATATAAACGTCATCTCGGCCGTTTGACCCGTTTTCATGCGCTAGTCTGCCCCTGTTCCCCGCTGCGATCAGGGAGTTTCCCATGTCACGTCTTTTCCGGCGGCGGCCCTTCGCCGGGCTGGCCGCGCTGGTGGGTCTGGGCCTGCTCGCCGCGGGCTGCAGCGGCGGCGGCGGGTCAGCCGCGCCAGGCGGTCTGGAGAAGACCAACCTGAACGTCGTGGCGTCTCCGACCATGGACTCGGCCGGGCTGTACATCGCCCAGGCCCGCGGGCTGTTCGCCGCCGAAGGGCTGAACGTCACGATCCAGGAGACTTCCGACCAGGCGGCCGCCGTCAGCAGCCAGCGCGCGGGCAAATTCGACGTCACGGCGGGGAGCTACGTTCCGTACATCCAAGCCAATGGCGCCGCGAAAAACCCCGCTGACTTCCGGGTGCTCGCGGCGGGCTCCATCCTGCAGGCCAACAATCAGGAGATCATGGTCCGGCAGAACTCGCCGATCAACACCGTTGCGGCGCTGGCGGGCAAGCGCATCGCCGTCAACACCACGAACAGCGTCGGCACCTTGCTGGTCAATTCCGTGCTCGCCGACAACGCGGCCCAGGCCGGTCAGCAGACGCACTTCGTCTCCATCCCGTTTAAGAACATGGCTGGCGCGCTCGCCGCTAATCAGGTTGACGCGGCCTGGATGCAGGAGCCGTACGTGGCCCAGGCTGAGGAGAAGGTCGGGGCCGTGCCGCTGGCCGACTCCGACCAGGGCACGACCCAGAGCCTGCCCATCAGCGGGTACATGGTGACCGCGTCCTGGCTGAAGAAGTACCCGAACACCGCGGCGGCGTTCCGGACGGCGATCCTTAAAGCCCAGGCCATCGCCGCCACGAATCCCGCCGCCATCCAGCAGGGCATGGTGAAGTTCGCGATCGCGCAGGACCGGACGGCGGCGATCGCGGACCCGCCGCAGTTCCCGACCCAGCAGAACACGATCCTGCTCCAGCGGCTGGCCGACCTGATGCTGAAATTCAACATGCTGCAGCAGAAGTACATCGTGAACCCGATGATCGCGAAATGACGACCAGTGGCGAGGCCCCGCACCTGATCTAGGTGCGGGGCCTCGCCGTCTGCGGGGCGCTTCCGTTCTGGGCCCCGGCCGTCTCCGGGGCCTCCCAGCCGGGCCCGGGGCCGGGCCCGTCTGGGACCGGCGTCCTGGTGCTCAGCCGGCCAGGGTGTCCACCGAGACCTGCCAGAGCAGCGCGGCGTTCTCCGGGTCCAGGGCGTAGGCCGCGACCCCGCGCCGGGTCCCCGGCTCGCCCCGGCCGGCCTCGTTGCAGTCCTCGAAGTACCGGCCGCCGATGCCGTCGAGCAGCGGCGAGGTGGCCACGAGCACGGACGTCGCGGCCCCCTGCTCGGGGGGTCTTCCAGTTCGGGGCGGCCGCCCCGCCGCTCTGGCGGCGCAGCTCCTCGTCGGACACTACCCGGGCGCCCCCGGCGGCGGCGAGGGCCCGGTGCAGCCGGGTGGCCAGGGCGAAGTGGCCCAGGTGGTTGGTGGCGAACTGCATCTCCCAGCCTTCGGGAGTGCGCATCAGCGGGGAGGCCATGATGCCCGCGTTGTTGATGAGCATGTCCAGCGGGCCGTCCCAGGCGGCCGCGAACGAGGCTACAGAGGCCTGGTCGGCCAGGTCCAGCCGGGCCACGAGCACCTGCTTGCTGCCGGTGGTCCCCGCGCCCGGGGCTGCGGTGATCTGGGTGGCGGTGCGCTCGCCGGCCTCGACGTTGCGGACGGCGAGCGTCACTTCTGCGCCCGCCCCGGCCAGCGCCCGGCGGTCTCTATGCCGATGCCCGACGCGCCGCCGGTCACGATGGCCCGGCGGCCGGTGAGATCGATGCCGTCCACGACCTCGGCGGCCGTCGATTCGGCCGTGAACGGCGTAGTGATAGGCGTGCTTACAGTCATGATGTCCCAGTCTCGCTCGGCAATGCGGTGCGGTACGGTGCGGTAGCTCCGTCACCGTCCGACACGGTCACCCGGCCGGGACCCGTTCCGGGAGACCGGCCGGTACCATGGAAACGGAGGAGCCTCCAGTACGGCTCCAAGACTAAGCGGAGCTTCCTCCGTTTAGCAAATCCGAGTTATCCCCAGGAGAGCGCCGTGGCGGAGACCATGGACCGGCCGATGCGCGCCGACGCCCAGCGCAACCGGGCGCGGCTGCTGGAGGCGGCCGTCCGGGCCTTCTCCCAGGAGGGTCCCGAGGTGACGCTGGACGCGATCGCCAAGGACGCGGGGGTCGGGATCGGCACGCTGTACCGCCACTTTCCCACCCGCGAGTCCCTGGTGGAAGCCGCCTACCGCAACGAGCTCGCCCGGCTCTGCGATGCCGTCCCGGAATTGCTCGCGGATCTGCCGCCGGATGAGGCCACCCGCCGGTGGATGGACCTGTTCGTCGACTACATGACGACCAAGCGCGGCATGGCCGACGCGCTGCGCGCGGTCATCGCCTCGGGGCGTAACCCCTACGAGCACAGCCGGGGCCAGCTGATCGCCGCGATCACCGCGCTGCTGCGGGCGGCGGGCGACGCCGGGGCGCTGCGCCGCGACATCGAGCCCGCCGACGTGCTGGCCAGCCTGGGTGGGGTGTCCCTGACCGCCGGGGAGCCCGCCCAGCGGGAGCAGGCCGGCCGCCTGCTTGACCTGCTCATGGACGGCCTGCGGTACCAGGGGGCTCCGGCCTGACCCGGCCTCCGGCTGACCCCCGCTCCGGCCTGACTCGGTTGCCCCGGCCTGACTCGGTTGCCCCGGCCTGACTCGGTTGCCCCGGCTGGCCACCCGGTAATCCAGTGGCGGCGGCAGGCTGGAGCGCGGGACAGTGGTGGCGTGCTCGACCCGTCCATAGCTGACCACTACCGGTCCGGTTACGAGCGGTCCCGGCTGTTCCCGGGGGGCCGCCCGACGCTGGAGTTCGTCCGGTCGCTGGAACTGCTGGGCCGGCTGCTCCCGGCGCCCCCGGCCCGGGTCCTGGACGTGGGCGGCGGCCCCGGCACCTACGCGGTCCCCCTGGCCGAGGGCGGCTACCAGGTGCACCTGGTCGATCCGCTGGCCTTGCACGTACGCCAGGCGGAGGAGGCCGGGTCGTTCACGGCGAGCGTGGGCGACGCCCGGCGGCTCGACCAGGCCGGCGAGTCCCAGGACGCGGTCGTGCTGTTCGGGCCGCTCTACCATCTGATCAGCGAGGACGACCGGCTCCAGGCGCTGGCCGAGGCCCACCGGGTACTCCGGCCGGGCGGGCGGCTGATGGCCATGGCGATCAGCCGCTGCGCGTCGATGCTCGACGGGCTGTACCGCGACTGGCTCGACGATCCCGTCTTCCGGGCCATCGTGGACCGGGACCTGGCCGAGGGCCAGCACCGTAACCCGGATCCCGTCGGGCGGCCCGAGTTCTTCACCACGGCCTACCTCCACACCGCGGCGGGCCTCGCGGGGGAAGTCGGCCGGAGCGGGTTCAGCGACGTGGAGGTCTACGGGGTGGAGGGCCCCGGGTGGCCGCTGAGCCGGGAATGGGCTGATTCGCGGCGGCACGAGCAGATCTTGCTCGCGGCCCGGGCCGTCGAAACCGACCCTTCGGTAATTGGCTTCAGTCACCATTTCATCGCGGCGGCCACGCGACGTTAGCGGACGACGGGTGGGACGGCGGCCGGTTCCCCATGGGCTGAGCGCGGCAGGTTCCGCCGAGCACGCGGCCCCGGGCTGGGTGCGGCAGGTTCCGCCCCGGCACGCCGCCCCCGTGGGCGTGCCGGCTGCGGCCCGGTGGTGCGCTCCCCCGTGAGCGCGCCGCGTGCGCAGGAGCCGCCGTCAGCGGTCCTGCCGCACCCAGCCCCGATCAGACGGATCAGCAGGCCAGCCGGATCAGCGGCTGAATCCGGGAATCCCGGTCCCGCCTACGGTCGTCCGTATGTGCAGGTAGACGGGACCGCTCTTGCCGCACGCCCGGAAGGTGAACGGAACCCCCAGTGACCGGGTGGCACCCGGCGGGTAGACGCGCAGCGCCGACGCGGTGGTCTGGCCGCAAGACGACGACGGGAAGTTGGCCACGTCGGTGATCGTCAGCACGGCATGAGCGGTAGCACCCCGGCCCAGCGTCACCAGGCGACTAGGATCGGCGTGGTCACGGCCTGCCGCACTGCCGAGCTGGTGACCGCCGGGTCCGAGCGCGGACACGCCCGGGAAGCCGAACAGCGTGCACGTATGGTTCGACGTGTTGGACAGCTCCAGCTGGTAGTTGACACCGCCCGTGAAGGCATCGCCCGGGATGCCGAGCCAAACGGTGAGTGCACCCGTGCCGCACCTGGGAGTTGCGGCCGCCGCGGCTGACCGGGCCGCCAGGGCCGGCTTCGCCGGGCTTCCGGATGCGGCCAGGGCCGTGGTCGGGATGGCCACCGCCGCGGCGGTCAGGGCCAGCGCAGCCAGGCCGCGCCGCGCCGCGCGAGTTGTTGGCTTCATGTGTGCTCTCCTCGGTTCGGCGTTTTCCCGTGGCCCCCTGGCCGCGGGAATGACCAATCTCGTTAGCTAAGACGGCACAACGGCAGGAATGGTTGGAATCGGTGTTACTCACCCGAACTGCCGCCCGGCCCGCCCGGCCCGGGCGGCCGCCTCGGCGCGGCTGCCGGGGGCAACGACTCGGGGAACCCGTGGACCAGATCCAGTTCCAGAAGATTGCACCGGCGCGAACGTGACCGGCCTCAATGGCCGAGGTTTAACCGCAAGCGCCGGGGTTAGCTGTCACGCGTCCGCAACCGACGGGCGCAGGCGGGTTAACCCGTCGCTCTGTAACGGGCGACCACACACGTCCCGTGCAATGGCCTTCCTCTGGGGCCATTGCACGGGGCCGTGGCCAGCCCCGGCCGGGACCTGACATCGGTCCTCAGCAGGGCGTAGTCGCAAATGCAGAGATCGCCCCGGCGTCCGTGGCAACGGCGCCCGGGGCCTGGCCGCGAGGTGCGATACTTGTCCGCTATGTCGACGTGGATCTTGAGGGAAGCTGTGTCCGGGCCCGGCCTGCGGGTCGCCGTCAAGGACCTCATCGACATCGCCGGGCTTCCGACCACGGCGGGAAGCCGGGCCATCGCTGATCAGGCCAGCCCCGCCGCTGCTGATGCTCCCTGCCTGGCCGGGTTGCGGGCGGCGATCGCCCGCGGGGAGGCCTGCCTGGCCGGCAAGACCAACCTGCACGAGCTGGCCTACGGGATCAGCGGAATCAATGCGGCCTTCGGCACGCCGGTCAACCCGCTCGACCCGCTGCGGGTGCCGGGCGGCTCCTCGAGCGGCTCGGCCGTGGCCGTCGCCAGCGGCGAGGCCGATGTCTCGTACGGCTCAGACACCGGGGGATCGATCCGCATCCCCGCCGCCTGCTGCGGCATAGCCGGCCTGAAGACCACCTGGGGACGGATACCGCTGACCGGGGTGTGGCCACTCGCGCCGAGCATGGACAGCGTGGGCCCGATGGCGCGTGACGTGGCGGGCCTCGTGGCCGGCATGCAATTGCTGGAACCGGGGTTCTCGGTCACGGCCCCGGCGCCCCGGGTCGTCGGCCGGGTCGTGATCGGCGCCGACCCCATCATCGACGACGCGGTCGACTCCGCCCTGGCCGCGACCGGCTGGGAGGTGCTCCGGGTCGAACTGGACGGGCTGGACCAGGCGACCAGCGCCGCGATGACCGTCCTCGACGCGGAGGCGTGGGCCTCCGACAGCGCCTACGCCGAGACGGTCCCGGAGAAGATCGGCCGCGATGTGCTGGCCCGGCTGCGCGCGGGCAGCACCATCACCCCGGCGGCGCTCCGCGCGGCCCGGGAGCACACGGCCCACTGGCGCGCGACGTTGTCGTCGCTGTGGGACCGGGTCGATCTGCTCGCGCTGCCGACGCTGCTCGGGTTCCCGCCCACCCTGGACCAGTCTCGGGACATGCTCCGCATCCGCGGCCTCACCTCCCCGGTCAACCTCGCGGGCGTGCCGGCGCTGGCGCTGCCCGTGCCGGCCGGGGGCCCGCTCCCCGCGAGCATCCAGCTGATCGGTCCCGCGGGCGGCGAGGAGAGCCTGCTCGCGGCGGGCGCGGTCCTCGAGCAGGCCGTGCTGGATGCGCCCGGACCGCAGGCGCTGGCCTTATCGGCTCAGGTTCACGGGGTGGCCTGAACCCTGGGCGGCGGGCTGATCGCCCAGCGGATCCCGCGGATGACCGCGTGCCCGGCCGGGCGGACCACCGCGCGCTCGGTCAGCGGCAGGTGCGGCAGGTACAGGGGGCGGCGCGCCCAGCCGGGCAGCAGCGAGGTGGCCGCGGCGGCGAGGACCCCGTAGGGCCCGCGGGCGACCAGCGGCAGCGGCGGGGTGAGCAGCAGGAACCGGGCCGCCGCGCGCGCCTCGGCGGTGCCACGCAATTCCGCCCGGTACTGGGTGATCCGGTCCGCGAGCTCGGCCTCGGTCCGGGGCGGGTCGGGCACCCCGAGCTCGACGGCGATCCGGGCCACGTCGGCGACGTACCCGTCGCGGCCGGCCTGGTCCAGCGGCTCGGCCCCGAACCGGGTGTGCGCGCGCAGGAAGCTGTCGGCCTCGGCGATGTGCACCCAGGTCAGGAGCCGCGGGTCGGAGGCCGCGTAGGGCCGGCCGTCCGGGGCGGTCCCGGTGACCCGGCGGTGGATGGCCTTGACCCGTTCGGTCGCCGCGTGCGCGTCGCTGGCCCGGCCGAACGTGGTGACGGCCAGGAAGTAGCTGGTCCGCTGCAACCGTCCCCACGGGTCGCCGTGGTAACCCGAATGCGCCTCCACGCCCGCCATGGCCAGCGGGTGCAGCGACTGGAGCAGCAGGGCGCGGATCCCGCCCACGAACATCGACGAGTCGCCGTGGACCCGCTGGATGGGACTGCCGTCGGCGAACCAGCGGTCACCCTCGGCCTGGTGGATGACGCGGCGATGGTTCGGTCCCTCGGGGCCGGCCACCTTCTCGAAGATCGACGCGCCGATACGGCGCCGGACGGAATCGGCAGCGGCCTGGACTCTGCTCCCCTGTATCACCATGGTCACCTGACCAGTATCACCGCGGGACTACAGTCGTCCCGCCGCCGGGCGAGGCCGGTTGTCTCGTTGTGATACGGGCTTTGCGAATCATTCTTTTGCGAACCTCACGACCGATGTGTTGTCATGATAATACAGAGCGTAACTCTCCGGACCCGGGGGCCGTCGGGAACGGATACGAAGCCGGGAAGGGGATCCACCGTGCCACGGCTCGCTGCACGCGAAATCAGCCAGATCGAGACGACCTACACCAGCGACCTCGGCACGTTGTCCTGGGCCTGGGTCGTGCGGGCCGACGGCGAGGTCCAGTACCGGCTCAGTCACGTGGACGGCCGCCGCGAACGCAACCCCTGGCGGTCCGTCTGCCGTTTAACGACCGTCGAGCGCCGGGCGATCGGCTCTGACCAGGCCCGGGCCACGGATCTGCTGATGCGCCTGGCGCGCGAGCACGGGCACTTCCCCGTCGATACCCGCAGATAACGAAACCAGCGGGCGCGAGATCTGTTCTGAACGTTTCTTCATGAACTATGGTTCATGAAGAAACGTTCACGACAGGAGACTGATGCCGGATGACCGACCTCGTGGCCCGCGGGCTGACGAAAACCTTCGGGCGCGTGACCGCGGTCCGGGACATGTCCTTCACCGCGCCGGCCGGAGCCATCACCGGCTTTCTCGGGCCCAACGGGTCGGGCAAGACGACCACGCTGCGCATGGCCCTCGGGCTGGTCCAGCCGACCGGCGGCGGCGTGCTGATCGGCGGGGTGCCCTACGCGAGGCTGGCCCATCCGCGCCGCCAGGTCGGCGCGCTGCTGGAGGCGACCGGCTTCCACCCGGGCCGCCGGGCGCGTGACCACCTGCGGGTCCTGGCCGCGGCTGAGCGGATCCCGGACCGCCGCGTTGACGAGGTGCTGGGCCAGGTGGACCTGGCCGGCGCCGCGGGCCGCCGGGTCCGCGGGTTCTCCCTCGGCATGCGGCAGCGGCTCGGCATCGCCGCGGCCCTGCTCGGTGACCCGGAGGTGCTGCTCCTGGACGAGCCGGTGAACGGCCTCGATCCCGCGGGCATCGCCTGGCTCCGCGGCCTGCTCCGCAGCCTCGCCGCCGAGGGCCGCACCGTCGTGCTGGCCAGCCACCTGCTCGGAGAGATCGCCCAGACCGCCGACCATGTCCTCATCGTCAGCGCCGGGCAACTGCGCTTCGCCGGGCCGCTCCGCGAGATCGGCGAGACGAACGAGGCGCTCGAATCCGCCTTCCTCAACCTGACCTAGGAGAACCCGTGCCCCGCGCGCTGACCACAGAATTCCGCAAGCTCGGTACCGTCCGCAGCCCGTGGCTGCTGCTGGCGCTCGGCCCAGTGATCGTCGTGGCCGGGATCAGCGGGCTCGTCGCCTCGGGCGGGAACGTGCACGACCCGGCCATGCAGAGCAAGGCCTTCGCGCACGTCGGGCTGGCCGCCATCTTCACCCTGGTGTTCGGCATCCTGGCCGTGGCCGGGGAGTACTCCCGCGGCACCATCACCGACACCTTCCTCAGCTTCCCGGGCCGGCGCAGCGTGATCACCGCCAAGCTGGCCGCCTACGGGGCGGTCGGGGCGGCCGCCGGCCTGGTGTCCGCGGGCATCGCCCTGGGCGTCACCGCGGCGTGGTGGTCGGCCAAGGGCGGCACGTTCCACTTGTCGGCGGCCGGCACGTGGCGCACCCTGAGCGGGGGCGTGGCCGCCAACGTCGCCTTCGCAGCGATCGGGGTCGGCGTCGGCGCCCTGGTCCGCAACCTCGTCGCCGCCGTAGCCGCCGCCCTGGCCTGGGTCGCGGTGGTGGAGGGGATCGCGGGCCAGCTGATCGGCACGGGCCTGGCCCGCTGGCTGCCGTTCTACGCGAGCGAGTCCCTGGACCGGGCCAGCCTCACCTCAGCCACCGGGTTGCCCCAGGGTTTGCTGCCCCAGTGGGGCGGCGGGCTGGTACTGCTCGGCTACGCGGCACTGTTCGCGGCCGCCGCGATGCTCATTACACTCAAGCGCGATGTCACCTAGGAAACCTGCCGTGCTCCGCGACCGCGACGGAGACAACCTCCGCGAGCACCTGATCAGGACCGCCGCGCGGCTGCTCGACGAGCGCGGCAGCGCCGGCCTGGTCGTCCGCGACATCGCGCGGGAAGCCCAGGTGGCGGACGGCGCGCTGTACAACTACTTCGAGGACAAGGAAGACCTGCTCGCCCAGGCCCTGCTGGCCCACGTCGCCACGGTGATGAGCGAGGCGCCCCAGATGATGCCCGAGGCGGGCACCGGAACCGTGGCGGAGAACCTCACGGTGTTCATCGACCGGGGCATGGAGTCGCTCTACCGGGTAGCGCCCGCGTTCGCGGGACTGATGTCCCAGCCCAACGTGCTCCGCCGCTTCCACGCGATGGCCGGCGGGGACCCCGCGTTCGCCGCGCCCGCCGGTGAGCAGCACCAGCCCGGGACGGGAGAGCCGGGCGGCGGGACCACGGGAGCGGATGCGGAAAGCGGGGCCGAAGGCGAGGCGGGCCCCCCAGCGGCAGCCGGCGCGGACGCGGAGTCGGGCGCATCCGACGAGCCGCACAGTCTGCCGGACATCCTGAGTCACTACCTCCGGGCCGAGCGGCGGCTCGGCCGGATCGACGCGGACGCCGATCTCGACGCGGCTACCTCGCTGATCGTGGGCGCGATCCACGGCCAGGTGCTGCCCCGGGTCCTGTTCGCGCCGCCCGGCCCCCGGCCTGCCACCCCACCCGGCCTGGCGGCCCAGCTGGCCACGACCGCCCTGCGCGGCCTCGAGCCCCGGACGCGCCGAGCACCGGCACCCGGCCCGGGCGCGGCCTAGACCTGGGCACTCCCCGGCCGTGAGCTGCCTGGGCCCGGCGTCCCGGCCCCGCCGGAACCACCGGGCCCAGGCCCTGGGGCTAACTCAGATCCGAGACTCAGATCCCGCCGCACGCTCAGATGCCGCACGCGGCGGCCACGGCCTGGGCGGCCGCCTCACGGTTGCCCACCGCGGGGATGCCGGCCCGCTCGAAATCGGTCACGTAGATCGCGGCCGCCGCAGCCGGGGAGGACGCGGCGTTCAGCGCCGGGATGTACTGCGACCAGATCTGGTTGAAGGTCAGGATCGCCGCCAGCTGGGTCTGCAGGTCCGCCGCGTAGTTCCCGGTCACGTACCCGCCCGGGAGCGGCGTCCAGCCGATGAGCCCGCCGCCGCCGCTGCCGACCGACTCGGGGTTGCCGCCGGACTCCTGCCAGATGTTCCCGGCCATCCCGGCGGCCGCATTCCCGGTGTACCCGTGGGAGGTCAGGAAGTTGACGATCGCCGCGTAGTTGGCGGGCACCATCCCGCCCCCCGAGCCCGCGCACGACACGCCGTGACCGGATGTGGTGCTGGTGGCCGACGCGCGGCTGCCCGAGCTGCCCGACGAGCCGCTGCCCGGCGTGCTGTCGGCCGACGCGCTGCTGCCCGTCGAGCTGCTGGCCGGCGGCTGGCTGTCCGCCGTGCTGCTGGCCGCCACGCTCTTGGCGTGCCGGGCCTGGTAGGTCCCGTTGCGGACCGAGGCGGGCGGGTCGGCCGGGGCGCTGAAGACCTGGCCGGTGTAGATCAGGTTCGGGTCGCTGATCTTGGCCCGGTTGATGTGGTACAGCCACTGCCAGTCGCTGGCGTGACCGTAGAACCGCTGCGCGATCCCGCTCAGGGTGTCCCCGGTGCGGACCGTGTAGGTCCGCGCCGCCTGGCGGCTGGGGTGCGTGGCCGCGTCCAGATGGGCGCGGGTGACCTGATGCCGGTGGGTGGCCGGGGCGGCGTGCCCGGCGGCGGCCGCGGCGGCCGAGGTGGAGGCGAACGCGGTCTGCGGTGCGGCCGCCAGGGCGCCCACCACCGCCACGGCCGGGGCAGCCTTACCGGCGGCCTGGGCCACCTTCACGGTCTGCGACGGCGCCGTATGCCGTCCGGTCCTGCGGAACTTCCTGTCCTTGCTGCGCGACTTTCGTGCTTTCAAGTCCCTGCCTTACTCCGATCCGCGCCCGGTTACGCGGCAACTCACGCCTCTCACCAGGCCTGACATTGCTCATCGGGCAGCAGCATGGCAGGACAACAGTCTCAACGTGTATCAATCCGGACAAAAAGTAGATATGAGCTAGGACACCGCTGTTTCAGGGACGATCGGGTAGCAATCGCTCGGCCCGGTTCAGCGTCTCCCGGAGGCTGGTCTCGGTGGTGAGCTCCAGCGCCTCGGGGACGGTCAGCCACCGCAGCGGCGCGTCCGGCTGCTCCGGCACGACCGCGTCCGGGGTCCCGGTGGCCAGGAAGAAGCGAACGTCGGCGTGCTCATGCGCGGGGTCCTCTCCCGCCGCGGGCACGGACACGATGACCACGTGCCGCAGCCGCGGGTCGGGCCAGGGGGCCAGGTCGGCCAGGCCGGTCTCCTCGGCCGCCTCGCGCCGCGCGATGCCGAGCGGGTCCTCCTCGCCCGGGTCGCCGTGCCCGCCGACCTGCAGCCAGGCCCGCTGGCGCGGGTGCCAGCGCAGCAGGACCCGGCCGCTGTCCGGGTGCACGATCAGGGCGGACCCGGTAACGTGCAGCGGCAGCGACCGCGGATACGGGTCAGGCGTGAGCTCGGCAAGCTCCCGCACCCGCGCGACGTCGGCGGTCTCGGTCTCGCTTTCCGGCTGGTACTGGCGCAGTAGGTCCCGGATCGAAGTCACCGGCGCAACCTACCCCAGACGGCCCGGCTCAGGCGCCGAGCGCCGCGTACGCGCCGCGCCAGAACACCAGCGGGGGCGCCCCGGTGTCGCTCGTCTCGACGTCGCGGACCCGGCCGACGACGATCTCGTGATCGCCGCCGGGCAGGCGGTGGCAGTTGTCGGGGGTCAGTCGTCGTAGTCGGGGGACGCCATCAGGCCGCGGCGCCGCAGGACGGGTATCAGGCCCTCGCCGACCCGGTACGCCTCTTCCAGATGCGGGTAGCCGGACAGGATGAACTCGTCGATGCCGAGCTCGTAGTATTCGGCGATCCGCTCCGCCACCTCGTCGTGGCTGCCGACCAGCGCGGTGCCTGCGCCACCGCGGACCAGGCCCACGCCGGCCCACAGGTTCGGCGACACCTCGAGGGCGTCGGTGCGCCCGCCGTGCAGCGCGGCCATCCGGCGCTGGCCCTCGGACTGCGAGGCCCGCTGGATGGCCTGCGCCCGCTCGATCTTCGCCGGGTCCAGGCCGTCCAGCAGCCGCTGGGCCTGGGCCCACGCCTCGTCCGCGCTGTCCCGGGTGATTACGTGCAGCCGGATACCGAAGCGCACCTCCCGGCCGGCCTGCTTGGCGCGCGTCCGCACCGCGTCCAGTTTTTCCGCAACGGCCGGTGGTGGCTCGCCCCACGTCAGGTACACGTCGGCGTACCGGGCCGCCACGTCGAGCGCCGGGGCTGATGACCCGCCCAGGTAGATGTCGGGCGGCACCCGCGGCGGCACGATCTGCCCGCCGCGCACGTCGTAGTGCCGCCCGGTGAACGTGACCGGGCCGCCGTGCCACAGCTCGCGGACGATGTGCAGGAACTCGCCGGCCCGCTCGTACCGGGCCTCCTTGCCCAGGTGGTCACCGAACCGTTGCTGTTCCACGTCGTCACCCCCGGTGACCACGTTGAGCAGCAGGCGGCCGCCGGAGATGCGCTGATAAGTTGCGGCCATGTGAGCGGCCAGCGTGGGTGACATGAGCCCGGGCCGGAACGCAACCAGGAACCTGAAGCGGTCGGTGACCTGGGTCAGCCCGGCGGTCATGATCCACGCGTCCTCACACCAGGAGCTGGTCGGGGTCAGCGCGCCGGCGAAGCCGAGCTGCTCCGCGGACCGGGCGATCTGGCCGATATAGCGGATGTCCGGCGGACGCTCGGTGCCGTCCTCGGCCGCCCGGCTGCCGGCCGCGCCGACTGCGTTGCCCAGGCTCAGGTCGGTACGCGAGTCACCGTTAGTGGGCAGGAACCAGTGCAGGACCACTCCCATGGGCGGGACCTCCTTCGGGTGGTACGTGGTGGGCGGGGCCAGGCTCAGGTGGTGCCAGGCTCAGGTGGTGCCAGGCTCAGGTGGTGCCAGCTTCGGTGGTGCCAGGCTCGGCGGAGACCTCGAGGGCATCCCTGCCTATTTCCTTGTGTCTCGATCAATTTTATAGGAAGTCGGGTTGATGGGACAGGGGGTGGCGAGAGAGCTGGGGCGACCGGACCGTGGTGGCCGGGGCCTGACTGCAACTCCGCGTCCGGCCCGCGCCCGCCTTCGGAGCATCCCGCGGCCCGCCGCCGCCCGCCTTCGGACCATCCCGCCCGCGTCCGGTCGGCGCCCGCCTTCGGACCATCCCGCCGCATCCCGCCTGGCCACCAGTGGCGCAACGGCCCCTCAGCCTGCGGCGCGGCCGGACAGCGCGTCCAATATCGATCCGCGGGGTCGTGGTAAGGTTTTCCTATTAAAACGATCGCTATCCTGGTGTTGAGTGGTGCCGGACGAGAGGGGTCGTGTGCGGATCGAGCAGCTTGAATACGTGGCCACGGTCGCCCGGGTGGGCTCGTTCCGCCGCGCCGCCGACGAGCTGCACATCTCCCAGCCCGCATTGAGCGGCTCGGTCCGGAGCCTGGAACGTGAACTGGGCGTGGACCTGCTCGACCGGGGCCGGTACGGGGCGCGGATGAGCGACTCCGGCCGCGAGCTGTTCCCCTACATCCTCACCCTGCTCGACTCGTTCGACCGGCTCCGGCACGCGGCCGGCGAGCAGCACCGCAGCGTGCGGCTGGTCCGCCTGGGCACGGTCAGCGCGGCTATGGCCCCGCTGCTCGCACCGACCATCCAGCAGTTCCGGCAGAGTCACCCGCTGATCCAGGTCGAGGTGATCGGCGCGCAGCAGGCCGAGATCCGCCGCGGCGTCCTGGAGGGCCGCTTCGACCTGGGCCTGGTGAACTACCTGGACGGCGACGACCTGCCCCCCGAGCTGGAGACCACCCCGCTGCTGCGAGGCCGCCCGGTCGTCGTGCTGCCGGCGTCCAGCCCGCTGGCCCAGCACGCGGCGGTGAGCACCGCCGACCTGCTCGGCGAGCCGCTCATCGTGATGCGATCTGGTTATGTCATGCACCGTTATCTGCACCGGCTGCTGCGGGGCCAGCCGCCGGAGTTCTCTTACTCCACCGACGGCGCCGAGATGGGCAAGCTGATGGTGGCCGAGGGGCTGGGCCTCACCGTGCTGCCGGACTTCAGCGTGATCGGCGACCCGCTCGAACAGCACGGGGTGATCACCTGGCGGCCGCTCGCCGACGACGACACCACCGGGGTGGACCTGGTTATCCAGCGGTCCCGGTCCGGCTCTGCCCCGCTGGCCGCGCGGGATCTGCACGGCATCTTCGTGGAGCGGGCCCGCGCCTACACGGCCGCCCACCCCGCAACGGTGGCGCGCCCCGCCATGCCCGTTCCCCGGGCCGCCGGGGATGATCCGCCGGCTAGCCTCCCCGCCGGGGAGGTCCCAGGAAGCCGACGACGCCGGGGGAAGACGCGCGTTCGCTCATGATCTCCGCCCGGCCGCCGATGGTGGCCGGCCCCTGGCCGCTCACGCACAGCGACGCGGCCGCCGTGGCCAGCCGGACCGCCTCCGGCACCGGCCGCCCCCGGAACATCTCGATGGTCAGCGTGGCGGCAAAGCAGTCACCGGCGCCGGTCGAGTCGACCAGGACACTCACCGGCTCCGCGGTGTACTCCCGGGAACCGTCCCGGGTCAGGACCTCGCACCCCCGCCGTCCCCGGGTCACCACGCCCAGGCCGCCGTGGCGCGGCACCGCGGCCAGCAAGTCGCTGACGTAGGGCGCCTCGGTCTCAGACACCACCACCACGTCTACCATCGACGACACCGCGGCGGGAAAGCCCCGTGGCACGAGCCCGATGCGCGCGCCGATGCCGTCCCAGTTCCTGACCAGCCCCTGCGGGGTGAGCAGGACGAAACGCGACCGGCACTCGTCGGCCAGCTTTTCCAGCGTTATTTCCTGGGCCACGGGCGCGATATGGAGAATGTCACTGTCGGGCCAACCGTCAAGGCCCTGGATAGGACCGGCCCAGCCTTCCAGCCATTGTTCGCGAAAATCCCCGACCGACATGTTACGGAACATCGTGGCCGACTCGGCGGGCTGCAGGTGCAGCTCGACTTCGCCCGTGTAGGGCTGCCAGTACGGCGCCAGCTGGGCTGGATTACCCCGTCCCACGATCCCGGCGCTAAGCCCTAGCCGGGCCGCCTGCAATGCGGAGTAGACTACCGATCCGCCCAGCACGTAAGAACCCCCCGCCTGGACGTCCAGGGTTGGGTTACCCAAAGCAAGGTAGTCTAGGCGCACCGTGATCCGCTCGTAGATTGGCCGATGGGACTCGATGCATAGTACATCAGCAGATAGCAGGCAACAACGTAAAGACAGCCTCGTCACCCTGCCTGCGGAATTGCTGCCCAAGGCCACCGGAAGTAACAGCGGCGCGACGGTGAACGGCCTCCTGATCGGAGTGGACGGCGGCGCCACGAAAACGATAGCCGCAGCATTTGACCTGGACACCGGGACGGTCACGGCGGCAGAAACCGGGCCGAGTAATCCCGAGGCCGTGGGTTTCGACGTGGCCGCGGCTTCCATTAATGAGGCAATCAGAGAGGTGCTCGGGCGAGCCAAACCGGTAACCGCGGGAGTACTGGGTGTCGCCGGGGTAGACACCGACGAGGAACGGAAACGCCTGCTGTCCGGGGTGACCGAACTCAGTGCGCCGGTAACTTTGGCCGTCAATGACGTCGTGACAGCCTGGGCGGCCGGCTCGCTCGCCTCGCCCGGTATTGCCGCCATATCCGGCACCGGAAGCAATACGTTCGGGGTCAATTCACGAGGCCGGGCATGGCGCTGCGGAGGGTGGGGTCATATCGTCGGTGACGAGGGTTCGGGCTACCTGGTCGCGGTGAAGGCAATCCGGGCCGTCCTGGCTTACCGGGACGGCAGGAACGATTGGACGGAACTGGTCTCGCGCATGCTGGATTTCTACGGCCTGCGGCAAATCGAGGATATTAAGCCAATCCTATACCGGGATTTCGACAAGGCCCGTATCGCATCCTTTGCCCAGCAGGTGGCCGAGGCCGCGCACGGGGGCGACGACATCGCCACCGGGATATTCCAGCAGGCCGCGGCGGACCTGGCCGAGCAGATCAGCACCGTGTACCGGGCCCTGGACTTCGGCGGCCCGGCCGAGGTGACGCTGATCGGGAGCAATTTCCGGGCCGGCGAGGTCTTCGTCGGCCCCCTGCGGCAGCACCTCCGGCACGTGACCGGCGGCCGGGACTTCGCGGCCCCCAAGCTGCCCGCCGTGGGCGGCTCGCTCTGGCTGGCGGCCCGGGCGGCCGGCGCGGAGCACCGGCTGGACCCCGAGGCCGTCGCCTCGGCCCTGGGTGGCGCGGACGTCCGCGGCTTCGTGTCCAAGTCATAGAGGCGTCAGTCAAAGAACTCGGACTGGTCCACGGCGGCGGCCACGTCGCCGGGCAGCAGGCCGAGCCAGCGGCGGGCGATCTGCTCGCGGTGGCCGGGTGGCACCACGCCGATCAGCCGCAGCCGGGAGATGCCCCCGTCGGGGTAGATGTCCAGCCGCACGAGCGCCGTGGGGCTCGTTGGACCGGTGGGGTCGGCGGGACCTGCGGGCTCGGGGGGGCCGGTGGGTTCGGCAGGGGTGGTGGGCCCAGGGGGGGCGTCGCCCGGGATCCGGAACCACTGCTCGGTGTCCGGGATCAGCCGGGTCCGCGGCAGCAGTTCGGCACCGGTCTGGGCGTCGCTCAGCCGGGCGTGGCCGGGCGCGTTGCCGGCGAAGCGGCTGGTGTCGATCACGGCGTGGTGCAGCACACCAGGCGCCGCCAGCCGCACCACCAGCCAGTCGTGCCCGTCGTCGCGGCGGCGGGCGGTCTCCCAGCCGTCCGACATGACCTGGGCCCGCCCCGGCGCGAGCGCATTGGCCGGCGAGGAGAAGAACATGTTGCTGCACCCCTCCACCCGGCCGCCGGAGCAGGTCGCGGCCAGGTCCACCCGGCCGCCCAGCCGCCGCGGATCGGGCACCACCTCGCCGAAGACCCGCAGCCGGGCCACGCCCCCGTCGGGATGGATGGTCAGCCGGACATGGGTGACGAGCCGGTCCGCGGCGTTGACCCGGACCAGGTTGGCCCGGTCACCTCCGAGGTCGGTCTTGCCTGCCAGCGGGCTCCAGGTGGCGGCGCGTACCTCGGCCGCGGTGGGATAGCCGAGCAGTGTGGCGCCGTCGACCGAGCCGAACGGCGGGTAGTTGCCCCGGAAGTGCGCGGTGTCGATGTTGACGCCGCGGACTATGGCGGGCGCGGCGAGCCGGATGATGACGAAGTCCTCACCGGGCTCCCGCCGCCGCTGGGTCTCCCAGCCGTCGTAGACCTTGCCGCGGATCCCGAAGGCCGCCGGGTCGTGCACCGCAGGCCGCGGGTCGATGAGGCTGTGCGCGTCCGCGTAGAACTCGTCGCTGGCGCAGAGCACCGACCCGCCCAGGGCCCGGCTGGCCACATCGGGCAGGAGGCGGAAGTCCGTGGCCGCGGCTCCGCCCGGACCTGGCCCGGGATTCTCGCTCATGATCCCCCTCCCAGGGCCGGGCCGGGCGACGTCTCAGCAGCCGCGCTCCCGACGGCCCCCCTGGCCACGGAGACGAGCTGCCCGGCTCGCGGGCCGGACCCGGCTGGCCGCCCGCCCAGCCAGGTCTGCCGGACCGCGCCGCGCAGGGTCTGGCCCGCGTAGGGGCTGACCGGGTTGCGGTGCCTAAGCGCGGCCGGGTCCACCGTGAAGCATTCGTCCGGGGCGAACACGCACAGGTCGGCCCGCAGCCCGGGCACGATCGCGCCCCGGTCCGCCAGGCCGGTCAGCGCGGCCGGGGCCGCGGCCATCCAGGCCGCGACGCGGTCCAGGCCGACGCCGCGCCGTGCGGCCTCGGTCCACACCGCGGGCAGGCCGAGCTGGATCGAGGCGATGCCGCCCCAGGCGTCACCGAAGTCCCCGGTGTCCAGCCGCTTGGCCGCCACGGTGCACGGTGAGTGGTCGGACACGACGCAGTCGATCGTGCCGTCCAGCAGTCCCGCCCACAGCCCGTCACGGTTGGCGTCGTCCCGGATCGGCGGGCAGCACTTGAACTCGGTGGCCCCGTCCGGGACGTCCTCGGCGCGCAGAGTCAGGTAGTGCGGGCAGGTCTCGGCGGTGACCGGCAGCCCGGCCGCCTTGGCCTCGCGCACGGCGGGCAGCGCCGCCGCGCTGGCCAGGTGCACGACGTGGGTCTGGCATCCGGTCCGCCGGGTCTGCTCCAGCAGCGTCGTGATGGCCCGCTGCTCGGCCTCGGGCGGCCGGGAGTCCAGGAAGTCCGCGTACCGGCGGCCGCGGGCCCCGGGGGCCGCCGCGATGACCTCCGGGTCCTCGGCGTGCGCGATGAGCAGGCCGCCGAAGCTGGCGATCTCGGTCATGGCCGCGCCGAGCTGGACGGGGTCGAGCGGGGCGAATTCGTCCACGCCGGAGGGGAGCAGGAAGCACTTGAAGCCCGCCACGCCCGCCTCGTGCAGGGGGCGCAGGTCACCGACGTTGCCGGGCACCGCGCCGCCCCAGAACGCCACGTCCACCGCGAGCTGGCCGGCCGCGGCGGCCTGCTTGGCGCGCAGCGCGGGCACGGTCACGGTGGGCGGGATGCTGTTCAGGGGCATGTCCACGATCGTGGTCACCCCGCCCGCGGCCGCGGCCACGGTCGCGGTGGCGAAGCCTTCCCACTCGGTCCGCCCCGGCTCGTTCACGTGCACGTGGCTGTCCACCAGCCCGGGCAGCAGCACCTCGTCGGCGGCCAGGGTGACGGCGCCGGGCGGCCCGTCCGGGTAGGCGGCCAGGCCGGTGATGATCCCGTCGTGGAAGAGCACGGTCGCGGCCCGCTCACCGTCAGGCGTGATGACCCGACGGCCCCGGAGCGCCGTCACCTCACCCACCCGCACCTCCCGCCGGCCATGGGGACCACGCCCCGAGTCTCGCACAGCGTGATCCGGGGAAGCCGCGGCGCTATGGTCGTCGGGATGACCGAGTCCCCCCGGGTGCCCGTCGCCGACCTGGACCGGGCCACCGCTGCCACCGCCGCCGCGCTGCTCCGGCCGTCGTGCGCCAGCGCGCGCTGGATCGAGCGGCTGGTCAGCGGGCGTCCCCACGGCTCGCGGCCGGCGCTCGAGGCCGCGTCCGACGCAACGATCAGCACGCTGGGCTGGCCGGACATCGAGCAGGCCCTGGCCGCCCATCCGCGGATCGGCGACCGGCCGCCCTCGAGGGACAGGGGCGAGGTCCACGACCGGCCGCAGCCGGGGGACGGGCCCGCCGGCCGGGAGGCGGCCTGGTCACGGCAGGAGCAGGCTGGGGCCCGGGACGCTTCCGGGGACGTGCAGGCCGGACTCAGGGCGGGCAACGCCGCTTACGAGGAACGGTTCGGGCACGTGTTCCTGATCTGCGCGACCGGGATGCCCGCGGCCAGCATGCTGGCCGCGCTCCAGGCCCGGCTCGGCCACGATTCCGCGACCGAGCGGGAGGTGGTCCGGGACGAGCTGATGAAGATCGTCCGGCTGCGGCTGGGGAAAACGTTCGAATAACCCCGGATCAGGACCAGAGGAGGCGTAGCCACCAGGCATGAGCATCTCGACGCACGTGCTGGATGCGACCACGGGGCGGCCCGCGGCCGGGCTGGAACTCGTCCTGAGCCGGCAGGACGGCGGCCAGTGGCATGACCTGGCCCGGCGCCGCACCGACGCGGACGGGCGGGTGGGCGACCTGGCCCCCGGAACCGGGGTGGACGCCGGCGCGCGCTCCGGCCCGGGCATCTACCGGATCGTCTTCCTGACCGAGGCCTACCTCAAGGGCCAGTCCCCGGCGGCGGAGACGTTTTATCCGGAGGTCGTGGTGATCTTCCGGATCACGGACCCGGACGGGCACCATCATGTGCCCCTGCTGCTCAGCCCGTACGCCTACTCGACCTACCGTGGCTCCTGACGCCATCCGCGGGTAGAGACATACACGTGACACCGGTGGGACACGATGCTGGCAGCGCCGACGCTGGCACCCCGACCGGAGAAGGGGATCCTGTGACCGAACCCGTAGCTATCGAGGGCTGCTACGTCGCCACCGTGGACCAGGAGGGCAGCGAATACCCCTCCGGCCACGTGGTCATGGACCGGGGCCGGGTCCTCGCCGCCGGTCCCGGGCCGGTGCCGCCGGAGTTCGCCGGGGCCACCCGGATCGACGGCTCCGGGCGGCTGGTCACACCCGGGCTGGTCAACACCCACTCGCACCTGTACCAGTGGCTCACCCGGGGTTACGCCACCGACGACACCCTGTTCGGCTGGCTGCAGACGCTGTATCCGATCTGGGCCCGGCTGACCCCCGAGCTGATGAGCGCGGCCGCCGCGGCCAACCTGGCCTGGCTGGCCCTGACTGGCTGCACGACCAGCACCGACCACCTGTACGTGTTCCCGGCCGGCGCGGGTGACCTGCTGGAGGCGGAGATCCTGGCCGCCCGGCGGATCGGGGTCCGCTTCCACCCGACCCGCGGCTCGATGAACCTGGGACAGTCGGCCGGCGGGCTGCCGCCCGACTCCGTAATCGAGGACCACGACACGATCCTGGCCGCGTCGCAGGCCGCGATCGAACGCTGGCACGACCCGTCCCCCGACTCGATGCTCCGCATCGCGGTCGCGCCCTGCTCGCCGTTCACCGTGACCGGGGAGCTGATGCGGGACAGCGCCGCGCTGGCCCGCGCGGCCGGCGTCCGGCTGCACACCCACGTGGCCGAGACCCAGGACGAGGAGCAGTACTGCCTGGACACCTACGGCCGCACGCCTGCCCAGTACGCCGAGGACCTGGGCTGGCTGGGCCCGGACGTGTGGCTGGCCCACTGCGTCCACCTGTCGGATGAGGCGGTGGCCCGGTTCGCGGCGACGGGCACCAGCGTGGCCCACTGCCCCACCTCGAACGGCCGCCTCGGATCGGGCATCGCCCCGGTCCGCAAACTGCTCGGCGCGGGCGCGGTGGTCGGCCTGGGCGTGGACGGGAACGCGTCCAACGAGTCGGGCCGCATGATCGATGAGCTGCACCAGGCCATGCTGGCCGCGCGTTACGCGGGCGGCCCGGAGGCGATGAACGCCCGGGACTGCCTGCGGATGGCCACCATGGGCGGGGCCCGCTGCCTGGGGCGCCAGGCCGAGCTGGGCTCGCTGGAACCCGGCAAGGTGGCCGACCTGGCCGTGTGGCGGGTGGACCACCTCCCCGGGGCTGGCATCGCGGACCCGGTGACCACGCTCGTGTTCGGGGCGCCCGCGCTGGAGCACCTGTTCGTCGGCGGCCAGCAGGTGGTGGCCGGCGGCGAGCTGCGCACCGCCGACCCCGCCGAGATCGCCGCGGCCGCGGCCAAGGCGAGCACCGTGATCGCCGGGGCGACATGATCAGTGACCGCTGAGCCCAGAGTGGACCTCGACATCGACGAGACGGGGCGGGTGACCACGCGGACGTTGCGGGAATATCACGTCCCGGTGCTGGCCGACGCGGTGCGCGACGCGACCAGGGTCCGGATCACCGGCCTGCCGATGAGCCCTGACCGCGTGGACCTGGCCCTGCGTCCGGGCCCGGCCCCCGCGGACTAACCACAGGAAGGCACCCGCATGGTCCAGCTCGGAGCGAACCGGTACGGCAAGGCCGAGGTCCGGGTGATGCGCGTGGCCCGCGGCGCGGGGCCGGCGGCAGCGACGTGATCAGGGACTGGAACGTGTCCACCAGCCTGTCCGGCGACCTGGCCGCGACCCATCTCACCGGCGACAACTCGGCGGTGCTGGCTACCGACACGCAGAAGAACACCGTGTACGCGTTCGCCCAGGAGCTGGGGCCGGTGCCGCCCGAGGTGTTCGCGATGGAGCTCGCCACCCACTTCGTGGGCAGCCAGCCGCAGATCACCCGGGCCCGGGTGTCCGTCGAGGAATTCGGCTGGGCCCCGATCGGCGAGCCTGGGTACTCGTTCGCCCGGACCGGCGAGCTGACCCGCGGCTGCCGGGTCGTCCGCGACGAAGGGGCCGGGGTGAGCGTGGTGGCCGGCCTGGAGGACCTGACCGTGCTGAAGACCAGCCACTCCGAGTTCTGGGGCTTCCCGCGCGATAAGTACACGACGCTGGAGGACACCGACGACCGGATGCTCGCCACCCAGGTCAGCGCCTGGTGGCGGTACCGGGGCCCAGGGCCCCGCAGCACGGGGGCTCCGGACCTGGACTGGGACGCGGCGTTCGGGGTCGCGCGGGAGGCGCTGCTGTCCGCGTTCAGCGAGACTCACAGCTACTCGCTGCAGCAGACGCTCTACGCCATCGGCGAGGGGATCATTGCGGCCGTGCCGGACGTGTGCGAGGTCCGGCTGGCGCTGCCGAATAAGCATCACTACCTGGTGGACCTGGCGCCGTTCGGGCTGCCCAACGACAACGAGGTCTACTATCCGGGCGATCGCCCGTATGGCCTGATCGAGGGCACGGTCCTGGCCGACGGCGCCCCCGACCCCGGCCCGGCCTGGGACTGACCCGCCGGTGGCCGCCCTGCCACTCCTCCCGCCTCGCCTGAACCCGGCCCGGCCAGGATCAGAAGGCGGGATTTCCCTGCGCGTGGCCTGACGTTCTCCGAGGATCCAGCAAATTCGCTGCACTTCATCGAGGTGACGCGAGAAGGAACCCGCGAATAAGCCCGGGTGGACAGGAGGCCGATCCGGGTTTCGTCCGGGCAGTCGGCCTCAACGCAGAAGCCGCCCACGGGCCGCCGGGGCGCGCCACGCGCAACTCGGCGATCTGGTCCCAGGCCACCCGGACCGACCGCAATGCACGGCGATCGGTCAGGCCGTCGTCGGTGACGATCAGGCAGGTCCGCGTGACCGCAATCACCCACGCCAGCAGGCCCGCGGCCACCAGGCAGTCCGCCACGGCCCCCGCATACCGGACGGGTCCCGCATAGTTGAGCGGCCGCCCGCCGCCCGGCGGCCGTCCGGGGTGGACGGCAATCATGGTGCCGCACCGAGGGGGCGACAATGAGGAGCTGCGCCCGGGGCTTGGCTGGGATCATGCCTGGCGTGAGTGACGATCTCTGGTGGGCGATGCCCGAGCTGGCCAGCGGCTGATCCGGCTGGAGCCGCTGGCGCTGGAGCACGCGCCCGGCTACCTGTCCGCCGCGGGCGCTGGGGAACAGGGGGCCGAGGTGTTCCGCTGGATGAGCCCGCCGGGCGGCGCACAGGCCCAGCCGGTCACGCTGGAGGACGCGACCCGGCACATCGCCGACGCGCTGGCCGCCCGGGCCCGTGGTGCCCGGCTCCCGTACGCCCAGATCGACGCGGCCACCGGCGAGTTCGCCGGCACCACCTCGTTCTACGAGGTGAACCCCGGGCTGCGGACGCTGGGTGTCGGGCACACCTGGCTGGGCCAGCGCTGGTGGCGTACCGGGCACAACACCGAGTCGAAGCTGCTGATGATGACGTTCGCGTTCGAGACCCTCGGCGCGGTCCGGGTCGTGTGGCATACCGACATCGTCAATACCCGGTCGCAGGCCGCGATCGAGCGGCTGGGCGCGGTCCGTGAAGGGGTGCTGCGCAAGCACCGGCTGCGCTTCGACGGCTGCTGGCGCGACACGGTCCAGCACGCGATGGTCGACGACGACTGGCCAGCCGCCAAAGCCGCGCTGACCGCCCGCCTCGGCTAGCTGGAACGGGGCTCGCTATCCGGCTCGCTCAGCTGGTGACTGTCGGCGGCGGTCAGCGTGCAGCCGTAGATCCGCCTGAGTTCCGCGATGACCTCGAGGGTAGGGGCCCCGAACGCCTGCTCCCCTTCGAACGCGTGCAGCACGATGCCTTCCAGCAGGTCACCCAGGGACAAGTCGAGGTACTCGGCCAGCCCCTTGAGCACCTTGAGCAGGCTGCGCTCCATCCGTACCCCGGTCTGGACCCGCTCCACAGTGGTCATGTTACCTTTGTACCATGGTACACAGCTCCGCAGACCCCGCCCCCCTCACTCGTGCGCGGCTCAGCGGATCCGTGCGGCTGCCGCCCGGCTACGGGCCCGCACTGTTCCTGTTCACCCCGCGCGGCGAGAAATTGTGGGCCGACGGCTGGGACCCGCTGTTTCCCGCGCCGGCCAGCGACGACACGGAGCCGGGCACGGTGTTCGAGACGGTCCATGGCCAGCAGCGCACGACCTGGGTGGTGTGCGCCAGCGAGCCGGGCCGGTCGGTCCGCTACGCCCGCCTCGCCCACGGCCGGGACGCGGGCACCGTCACCGTCACGCTGGACGACGGGACGTCCCCCGGCGAGGCCCGGGTGGCCACGGTCGAGTATGACCTCACCGCGCTGTCTGGCCAGGCCGCTGCCGGCCTGGCGCAGTTCGCAGCCGGCTATCCCCGGTTCCTCCAGCACTGGGAAGAAGCGATCGCCGACGCCATCCGCGCCCAGGAAGCCGGCCCGACCCCGGACACCGGGCGCGGCCCGGACGCCTGAGGACACCGGGAACCAGCCGTGCCGGATGACGCACCGCACCTGTTCACGATCGGGCACTCGAACGTGGCCCTCGACGATTTCCTGGACCTGCTCCGGCAGCATGGCATCGAGGCCGTGGCCGACGTGCGCACCGTGCCCCGGTCGCGTTATGTACCGCACTTCAACGCGGGACAGCTCCGTGACGCCCTGGCCCGGCGCGCGATCGACTACCACCCGTTCGGCGAGGGCCTCGGCGGCCGTCCGGCGGGCGACGAGTTCTACGACGAAGAGGGCCACGTTCTCTACGGGCGGCTGGCCGTGAGCCCCGCCTTCCAGGCGGGACTCGGCCGGGTCCTGGCCGGGGCGCAGGCTTCCCGCGTCGCCCTGCTCTGCAGCGAGGAAGATCCGTCCCGATGCCACCGCCATCTGCTCATCGGGCGTGTCCTGCGGGAGCGCGGGGTGGCGGTGTCCCACATCCGGCGCGATGGGCGCATCGAGACCGAGGCGGATCTGGCCGCCCGGGAAACCGGCGGCGACCCGCAGGCCACCCTCTTTGAGGACGGCTCAGGGCAGGTCCCCTGGAGATCCCCGCGGCCGGTACCACGAGGAAGGCCGTCGCCCGGTTCTCCGGCCCGCTGAGAACCGGGCCCCGCGCTCGATCCAGAGAGTAAGCCGAGGGCGGGGCGGGCGGCCGGGGGGCGCCCCGGGCGGGCTGGGGGGCCCTGGGCGGCACCCTGGGTGAGCCGGGCATACTTTCCTGGTGGCCGTGAATCCGCCGGGCCAGTACGCGGATGACCGAAATCTGCGTGCTCGCCAGCGCCTGTGGCGGGATCAGAGCCCGTCGTTCGACATCGTGGGCTGGGTGCTGGATCTGGCCGGGCTCTCGCCGGGGATGGTGGCGCTGGAGGCGGGCTGCGGCAACGGGGCCTACCTGCGCGGGCTGCGGCAGCGGCGGGTGCGGGCGGCCGGGTGCGACCTGTCGATGGGGATGCTGCGGGCGGTATCCCATCCGGCGCTCGTCAACGCCGACGTCGCGGCGCTGCCGGTGCGCGACGGCGCCGCAGATGTCGTGCTCGCGGCTCACCTGCTGGACCTGGTGCCGGACCAGGCAGCTGCGCTGCGCGAGCTGCGGCGGGTCCTGAGCCCGGGCGGCGTCTGCGTGGCGGTGACCAACGGCGGCCAGCACCTGCGCTCCCTGCGGGAGCTGATCGGGAACGCGGTCCGCCAGGACAGCCCCGGATGGCAGAGGCACGCACCGGCGAGCGCGTTCACGGCGGAGAACGCCGCAGCACAGCTCCGGGTGGTCTTTGAGTCGGTGAGCTGCGTGCGCCCGGCCCGCCGGGGAGCGGTGGTCATCCGCGACGCGGCGGTCGCCGCCGGGTACATGGCCAGCCTGGGCGATCACTATCAGGACGAGACCGCCCGCCCCTGGGACGATGTCGTGGAGGACGTGCGCCAGGACGTGCAGGCGATCATCGACCGACAGGGAACCTTCATCACCTCGGGTGACCTTGCGGCGTTCGTCTGCCGCTGACCCAGGGCCTCCGGGACCATCTCGCGGTGGTACGCCTGGGCCGCAACCGGGGGTGGGCCGGGAGGCGCACCGAGTACATCAGCCATGATGTCGAGATCACCGGGCGGGAGACCGCGGCTGGCGGCCCTCGGCTGGATGCCGGGCTGCCACCCGGGCCGGGTGACGCTGACGTTGCGGCTGCGCCTGCGGTCTCGGGCCCCGCCGGTCCGGGCAGCCTGGGACGTGGCAAGGAAAGGATGAGGATGGGACAGCTGACGGGCCTGCGCGCGCTGGTCACCGGAGGGGCGTCCGGGCTGGGCGCCGCGATCGCCACGGCGTTCGCGGCGGAGGGCGCGGCCGTGATGGTGCTGGACATGGCGGGGGAACCGCCCGCGGGCCTGCCCGCCGGGGCCGGCTACGTGCAGGCCGACATCACCGACGACGCCGCGGTGCGGGCCGCCGTGGACGCGGCCGCGGGCCACCTGGGCGGCCTGGACCTGCTGGCCAACAACGCGGGCATCGGTGCCCAGGGCAGCGTGGCCGACAGCACCGACGAGGAGTGGCGGCGGGTGCTGGACGTGAACGTGATCGGGACCGCCCGGGTGTCCCGCGCGGCCTGGCCGTACCTGCGCGAGTCCGGCCGCGCGGCCGTGGTCAACACGGCCTCGATCGCGGCCACCGCCGGGCTGCCGGACCGGGCCGTGTACTCGGCCAGCAAGGGCGCGGTGGCCGCGCTGACCCGGGCCATGGCCGCCGACGGGATGCCCGACGGCATCCGGGTCAACGCGGTGAACCCCGGCACGGCCGACACGCCCTGGGTCACCCGGCTGCTGGACGCGGCGCCCGACCCCAGCGCAGAGCGGGCCGCGCTCGAGGCCCGACAGCCGCACGGGCGGCTGGTCTCGGCGGACGAAGTGGCGGCCGCGGTCGTCTATCTGGCCTCACCCGTGGCCGGGTCCACCACCGGGACCGAACTGGCCGTGGACGGCGGGATGGGCGGACTGCGCCTGCGCCCCCGGACGTGAGTGAGCCGGACCGGCTCGGACTGGGATTCGTGGACGCCGGAGCAGCTGGGCCTGGTGATGGAGTACGTGCTGGCCCAGTTCGGCCCGGGATGCGCAGCGGCGACCAGGTGGCCCTGGCCCCCTTCGCTACCGTGGTCCCGGACGAGGCATGGACGGAGCTTGATGCCTGCTAACAGCCTGCTGGATATCGACCTGGCCTACGGGCGCGGGAGCCTGCGCATCTCGCTGCCCGCGGACCGGACCACGGTCGTCGCCCCCGCTTACCATCCGGCCGCGCCGGACGCTCCGGCCACGCTGCGGAACTCGCTCAGCCACCCGGTGGCCGGGCCGCCGCTGCGGGAGGTGGTACGCCCGGGCCAGCGGGTGGCCGTGTCGGTCTGCGACGTGACCCGGCCGCAGCCCCGCGAGGCCATGCTCCGCGCACTGCTGGCCGAGCTGGACGGGCTGGTCACGCCGGACGACGTGACCGTGCTCATCGCGACCGGCACGCACCGCGGCAACTCCCCGGCCGAGCTGGACGAGATGCTGGGCGCCGACCTGGCCGCCCGGCTGCGGGTGATCAACCACGACGCCCGCGACGAGAGCATGCTCACCTGGTGCGGCGAGCACGGCGAGGGGGTACCTGTCTGGCTGAACCGGCACTGGGCCGGCGCGGATGTGAAGATCACCACCGGGTTCGTGGAACCGCACTTCTTCGCCGGGTTCAGCGGCGGCCCCAAACTGGTCGCGCCGGGTCTGGCCGGGCTGGAGACCACGCTGACCCTGCACGACGCACGGCGGATTGGCAGCGTGCGGGCCACCTGGGCGGTGTGCGAGGGCAATCCGGTGCACGACGACGTGCGCGCGATCGCGGCGGCGACCGGGGTGGACTTCGCCTTCGACGTCGTGCTGAACCGGGAGCAGCGGGTCGTCGCGGCGTTCGGCGGCGAGGTGCTGGCCATGCATGCGGCCGCCCGGGCGTACGTCCGCGAGGTCTCGATGTGCCCGGTGGACGGGCTGTTCGACGTGGTGGTGACGACCAACGCGGGGTTCCCGCTGGATCAGAACCTGTACCAGGCGGTCAAGGGAATGTCCGCGGCTGCCACCGTGGTGCGGCCCGGCGGCCTGATCATCTGCGCGGCCGAGTGCGCCGACGGGTTTCCTGATCACGGATCGTTCCGGGCGGAACTGGCTGCGGCGCCGGACCCGGAGGGGCTGCTGGCCTCGATCGCGGCACGCACCCGGACCGTGCCGGACCAGTGGCAGGTGCAGGTGCTGGCCCGGGTGCTCCGCACAGCCCGGGTGGGCGTGCACGCGGCCGGGCTGTCGGACGCGGACCTGCGCAGCGCGCACCTGTTCGCGGTCCCGGACATCGCCGCCGCGGTAGCCGGCGAACTGGAGGCGGCCGGGCCAGGCGCCCGGGTGTGCGTGCTGCCCGAGGGACCGCAGACGATCCCGTTCGTGAGCGCGGGCGTGGTGGGGAGCGCAGTGTGACCGACGTGCAGAGCGTGACCGGGATGCAGAGCGTGACCGAGGAGCAGAGCGTGACCGAGTTCCCGATCGCCGGCCTGGTGCTGCGGCTTGAGGACCGCTTGGCCCGGGAGGACCGGCTGATCACCGCGTTCTCGGGCGGGTCCGACTCGGCGCTGCTGGCCGTGGTGGCGCACCAGGTGCTTGGGTCGCGGGCGCTCGCGGTCACGGCCGTATCGGCCAGCCTGCCCGCTGCCGAGCGGGCCGCCGCACGGGACTTCGCCCGGTCCCAGGGCCTCCCCCACGTCGAGGTGTGCACCGACGAGCTGGACCGGCCCGAGTACCGCCGCAACGGCGCGGACCGCTGCTTCCACTGCAAGAGCGCACTGTTCGACGCGGTGGCGCCGGTGGCGGCGGCGATGGGCGCGCGGGTCGCGCTCGGCACCAACCTCGATGACCTGTCCGACCACCGGCCCGGTCAGGGGGCCGCTCGTGCGCGGGGGGCGGTATTCCCGCTGGTTGACGCGGGGCTGTCCAAGGCGGCGGTCCGGGCGGTGAGCCGGGAGCTGGGCCTGGCCACCGCGGGCAAGCCCGCCGCCGCCTGCCTGTCTTCCCGGATCGCCTATGGCGATCCGGTCAGCCCGGAACTGCTCGGCCGGATCGAGCGGGCCGAGGACGCCCTGCACCGGGCGGGCTTCCCGGTCTGCCGGGTCCGGGCGCACGCGGCGGGCAGCGTGGCCCGGATCGAGGTGCCACCGGAGGACCTCGGGCGGTTGCTTGATCGCCGCGAGGAGATCAGCGGGCTGGTGCACGCGGCCGGCTTCGTGTTCGCCGCCGCCGACCTGGCCGGGCTGCGCAGCGGCAGCATGAATGCGCTGCTGCCGCTGCCCGTGGCGCACCGGGCGGGCTAGGTGGGCAGCGGCCAGCTCGATGGGGCCCAGCCGGATAAGGGCGGGCCCGGGCGGGGCTCGCCGGACCTGGTCTTCCCGGACGCGGCGCTCCCGCTCGGCTTCGCCACCGTCGACCTGGACCGGACGCGGCGGCAGGGCCTGCCGGAGGTGATCTACGCCCCGGGGAAGCAGCCCGGCGAGATCGCGGCCATCGCCGGCGCGCTGCTGGCCCGCACGTCCGGCCCGGTGCTGGTGACCCGGCTGGAACCCGCGGCCGCTGGCCAGGTGATCGCGGACGTGGCCGCGGCAGACATGACCGCGGAGGATATGACCGCGGAGGACATTGCTGCGTCGGATGAGGCGGCGGTGGCGGACGTGGCGGCGGACGGTGAGCACGGGCCGGGTGACTACAACGCCCCGGCCCGCCTGCTGTGCTGGCGGCCGGCCCCAGCGGGCGGGGGCCGGGTGGCAGTGGTCACGGCGGGCACGGCGGACGGGCCGGTGGCCGACGAGGCGGCGGCGGTGGCCCGCGCCACCGGCCTGGAGGTGGCGCAGTACCGCGACGTGGGAGTGGCCGGGCTGCACCGGCTGCTCGCCGTGGCTGGTGACATCGGCGCGGCCGACGTGGTCATCGTGATTGCCGGCATGGAAGGCGCACTGGCCAGCGCGGTAGCGGGCCTGGTCGGGGTCCCGGTGGTGGCCGTGCCCACGTCCACCGGGTACGGCGCGGCGCTGGACGGCATCACCGCGCTGCTGGCCATGATGTCCTCCTGCGCGGCCGGCGTCTGCGTGGTCAACATCGACTCCGGGTTCGGCGCCGCCATGGCCGCGCACCGGCTGGTTTTCTCGCTCCGCCGTCAGCGTCCGGCACCGCCAGAGCCTGGGCCACCGGGCCGGGTGAGCGGGCCGTGATCCTGTGGCTGAACCCGTTCTCGGGAATCTCCGGCGACATGCTGCTGGGGGCGCTGCTGGACCTGGGTGCGCCGCTCGACGCGGTCCGGGCGGCGGTGGCCAGCACCGGGATCACCGGCTGGGAACTCACGGCCATCCCGGTGCACCGGGCGGGCCTGGCCGCCTGCCAGGCCCGGGTCCAGGTCGGCGACCAGGTGCCCGTGCGCCGCGCCGCGGACCTGGTCACGCTGGCCCGGGCCGCGGTACCCACGGCCACCGGGGACCTGGCTGTCGCGGCGATCACCGCCCTGGCCGAGGCCGAAGGGAAGATCCACGGCGTGCCCCCGGGCGACGTGCACCTGCACGAACTGGGCGGGGTGGACACGATCGTGGACACGGTCGGGGTCGCTGCCGCGCTGGACGCGCTCCGGATCAGCACGATCTGGTCGGCCCCGCTCGCGCTGGGCGCGGGCGTGATCGAGATGAGGCACGGGCAGTTTCCCGCCCCGGCCCCGGCCACGGTGGCGTTGCTGGAGGGCGCCCAGGTCACCGTGATCGGCGGGGTGGCCGGGGCCGCGGCCGGGGAGACGGTCACGCCGACGGGCGCGGCGCTGCTGCGCGCCGCCGGCTGCCGGTACGGGCCCATGCCCCCGATGCGGGTGACCGGCAGCGGCTACGGGGCGGGGGGCCGGGACGTGCCGGGACGGCCCAACGTCCTGCCCGCCCTGCTCGGCGAGCCCCTCGAGAACCCGGAGCCCCCGGGAGATACCGAGACTCTGATCATGGTCGAGACTACGGTGGACGACGTGACCGGCGAACTCCTCGGCGACCTGCCCGGGCTGCTGCTCGGCGCGGGCGCGCTGGACGCCTGGATCACCCCGGTGACCGGCAAGAAGGGCCGGCCAGCGCACGTCATCACCGCGCTGTGCCGGGTCGGCCACGACGGCCCGGTCCAGGCGCGGCTGCTCGCCGAGACGGGCAGCCTGGGCGCGCGGCGCCACCCCGTCCAGCGCCAGGCGCTGCCCCGGCGGGAAACCGAGGTGACCGTGCAGGGGCACCGGATCCGGGTCAAGATCGGCCCGCACCGGGCTAAGCCCGAGCACGACGACGTGGCCGCCGCGGCCCTCGCCACCGGCCTGCCCCGCGCCGCCGTGGCCGCGCAGGCCCTCAGCCAGCTGGCCGCACAGGATCCCCGGTGAGGCTCAGGCGTTCAGGTAGGCCAGGACGGCCAGCACCCGCCGGTTGTCATCTTCAGACGCGGCCAGGCCGAGCTTGGTGAAGATGCTCGTCGTGTGCTTGCTGACGGCCTTCTCGGTCACGAAAAGCCGCTGCGCGATCGCCACGTTCGACCGGCCCTCGGCCATCAGGCCCAGGACCTCGCGTTCCCGCCCGGACAGCCGGGTGATCGGCTCGTCGCGGGAGCGGCGCCCCAGCAGCTTGGTCACCACATCCGGATCCATGACCGTGCCACCCGCAGCCACGGTCCGGATGGCGTCCACGAACTGGTCGTCGTTGAACACCCGGTCCTTGAGCAGGTAGCCCACCGCCCCGGACTGGTCGGCGAGCAGCTCGCGGGCATACAGCTGCTCGACGTACTGCGACAGCAGCAGCACCGGCAGGCCCGGCACCTGCTGCCGGGCGGCCAGCGCCGCCTGCAGCCCGTCGTCAGCGAACGAGGGCGGCAGCCGGACGTCCACCACCGCCACGTCCGGCCGGTGTTCCAGCAGCGCGCACAGCAGGCTGGGCGCGCTGTCCACCGACGCGGCGATCTCGAAGCCGTGCGCAGCCAGCAGCCGGGTCAGCCCGTCCCTCAGCAGGAACAGGTCTTCGGCGACGACAACGCGCACGGCACCTCCATGGCGATCATGGTCGGCCCTCCGGGCGGACTGCTCACCGCCAGGATGCCATCGAAGGCGGCCAGCCGCTGCTCCACGCCGCGCAGCCCGGTGCCCCGGGCCGGGTCCGCCCCGCCCGCGCCGTCGTCGGCCACCTGCACCCGCAGCAGGCCAGCCGTGTGCTGGATACGGATATGCACCCGGCGCGCCCCGGAGTGCCGCACCGCGTTAGCCAGGGCCTCCGCCACGGCGAAGTAGCAGGCGGTCTCGACCGGCGCGGACAGCCGCCCGGGCAGGTCGATGTCCAGGTTGACCGGGAACGGGGTGTCCAGGGCCAGGGCCCGCACCGCGTGGCCGAGGCCGCGGTCGGCGAGGACCGGCGGGCAGATACCGCGAACCAGGTCGCGCAGGTCGTTCAGGGCCCGCAGCGAGGTCTCACGGGCCTCGGCGACCAGGGCCAGCGCGGCTTCCGGGCGGTCCGGCAGCATCCGCTCCACCGCGCGCAGGTTCATGCCCAGCGCGACCAGGCGGGCCTGGGCGCCGTCGTGCAGGTCCCGCTCGATCCGGCGCACTTCGGTGGCGGCCGCGTCCACGGCCAGGTCCCGGGTCTCGGTCAGCCGCTGCACGCGCCCCTCCAGTTCCAGGTCCCGTCCGGGAACCAGCATCGTGCGGGCGTGCGCGCCGATGGTCCGCGGCACCAGCCACGCGCCCATCACGAGGAACGCGCTGGCCTCGGCCCCGGCCAGCATGGCCGTCTGGCGGGTTGTGACGAGGATGACGCCGTAGAGCACGCCGGGCCGTTCCACCATGGGCAGCGACGGCCAGTTCGCCGCGATCATGAAGCCCCGGACCGCGAACACGGTCAGCACGACCGGAACAAGATCTGCCGCGATGGCCGGCCACCGCACCGCGGTCACCACGCAGACCAGGACTACCGCGACCGTCCAGAGCTGCACGCCGAACACGGTCAGGCCGAGCAGCGCGACCGGGATCAGGAGAATGCCCCAGCGATTCTCCAGCATTCGCTGCCGCAGGTAGGACAGCAGCCCCGCGGAGTGGGTCCGGAGCGTGGCCGCGCTGCGCGGGGCGAGCCACAGGCCGAGGGTGAGGAGCAGCAAGGCCAGCGGGACCAGCAGGCCGCCGGGCCACAGACCCCCGCCGGCCTGCTGGGCGTGCACGGCCGGCATCCCGCCGCGGCCGGCCATCACCCACCCCGGGGCGCCCCTCATCTGGACAAAGAACCTGGGCGGCACCCCGCCGGGCTGCAGGATCCCGGGACCCTTGACCGTGATGCGATGGCCGGGCACCAGGCCAAACCGGTTCGCGACCACCTGGTGGCCGTCCGCGACGGCCCGCTTCACGATCCTGGTGGAGCCCCCGGCGAAGGCCTTCGGGCTGGGCGGCCCGTTGGCCAGGCGCTTTCTCAGCGCGCCGAGCGCGTACACCACCCACGAGGTACTGGTCGGCGCGGCGGCCGCCATCACGAGACCGCTGATGCCCGCGACCACCATGGTGACCGGCAGCAGCACCGCCGCCAGGCCAGGCCGCCAGATCGTCACGATCACGGCCAGGACGATCGCCGCGACGGTCCACGGGCGCACCCCGAACAGCGCCATGCCCATCGCGGCGACCGGCACGAGCAGGACGCCCCGGCCCAGGTGGCGCAGCAACCGGAGGATGACCCGCGACAGGACGATGAAGAGGATCCACATGTCACCCATGGTGATCCTGGGCCGGCGGCCGCCGCTATGGGGGCGCACCTAGTTTGCGAGGTGGGCCTGGACCTACCCGGGGGGATGTCAGACCGGGCGCGACCTTCACGGGGGGCACCGGCCCGGGCCATCCGGGCTTGCCGGAGCCCGCCCGGCGCGGAATCGTGGCCGTCATGGAAACCAGGCCCGTGAACATCGACGCCGCCCTCGCCCAGTTCGACGAGATCTACAGCCCGCGCATCATCGGCCGGGTCAACGACTACGACGTCCGGATCGCGCACACCCAGGGTGAGCACGTCTGGCACACCCACGACCACACCGATGAGTTCTTCCTCGTCCTCAGCGGCCAGTTCAGCGTCTCGCTGCGCGACGCCGAGGGCGGCGAGCGGGTCGTCGAGCTGCGGGCCGGGGACATGTTCGTAGTGCCCCGGGGCACCGAGCACAAGCCCTCCTCACCCGGGGGCGCCATCCTCATGTTCGAGCCCACCGGGACATCCACGACCGGGGACCGGCACGACGGCGACATCCCGGCACACGTGCACAGCACCACGGGAGTACCCGGGATCACGCGATGACACGCTGGAGGTGACCAGCGGACCCGGCGGCCGAGGTCACAAGATTTCTGGTCACGGATGTCGAGACTGGTGCGGCAGCTCCGTCCTAGGACCAAAAGCGCTGCCCAGGCGGCCCAGCCGGAAGGAATGGACATCATGGACTGGAAGCTCGAAGTGGTCGTGGTACCGGTCACCGACATCGACCGGGCGAAGGACTTCTACCTGGAGAAGCTCGGGTTCCATCTCGACGCGGACACTCAGCCCACCCCGGCCATGCGGGTGGTGCATATGACGCCGCCCGGGTCGGCCTGCTCGGTCGTGATCGGGCCCGTGGTGGTCAGCGCGGACGCCGCTAACGACGCCGGGGCGCATCTCCAGCTGATCGTCGCGGACATCGACGCGGCCCGCGCCGAGCTGGCCGGGCGGGGTGTCGAGGTCTCGGACGTGCAGCAGCTCGACCCCCGCGACGGCGGGAAGTTCATGTTTTTCGCCGACCCGGACGGTAACCAGTGGGCGGTGCAGGAAGTGCGCGAGCGGGTCGGCGCGCCGCTGGGTTAGGGGTGCGGGCCGGGTGGGACGGAGCCGGGCGTCAGGGCGGACCCGGGCCATCGGGCCGGGCCGCCGCCCGGAACCCTCCCGGAAGGGCGGCTACTCGGCTCCCAGTCCCAGCAGCAGCCCATCCGCGGCCACCGCGGTGAGCTGGTCACGAACATGGGCACGCCCGGCGCAGCCGCGGTGATGGACTGGAGGACCCGGCCCCCGTCGAGCGTGCTCACGGTGCCGAGCAGCTGGCCCTCGGCCACCGCCGGGCGAGGTGAGCTACCGTCGCAAGGTGCTGGAGCGGATCGCGATGATGCCTCCGCCCGCGGGCTCGTGGGGCACGGTCAACGTGCTGGCCCTCGATGCCGCCGGGAACCTCGCGGCCGGGGTGAGCACGAGCGGCTACCCGTGGAAGTACCCGGGCCGGGTCAGCGACTCCGCGCTGATTGGCGCGGGGAACTACTGTGACAACCGGGTCGGCGCGGCGGCCTGCACCGGCCGTGGCGAGCTGGCCATCCGGGGCGGGACGGCCCGGTCGGTGCTGCTCCGGCTGACGGCGGGGGACGACCCGGCCCGGGCCTGCGCCGCGGCGCTGGCGGAGACCGCGGACCTGCCGGACGAGTTCCGCACCCCGCTGCAGTGCCTGTGCCTGACCCCGGACGGCCGTCACGGCGGCGCGTCCACCAACGCGGGCGCAACCTATGCGGTCATGTCCGCGCAAGACGAGGACTACCGGGTGGTCGAGCGGAGGCGGTCGTGAAGGTTTTCCTGTCCAGCGACATGGAGGGCACGGCCGGGGTGGTCGACTGGGCCCAGTGCGTCGGCGACGGCCCGGAAGCGGCCGCGGGCCGCCGGCTGCTGCTCGCCGAGGTGAACGCGGCCATCGCGGGGGCGCTGGCCGGCGGGGCCACCGAGATCGTGGTCAACGACTCGCACTCGACCATGCGCAACCTGCCGCCCGACGCGCTGGCCGGCCAGGCGTCCTACATCTCCGGCAGCCACAAGCCGCTCTACATGATGCAGGGACTCGACGGCAGCTTCGACGCGGTGCTGTTCGTGTCCTATCACGGTTCGGTCGGGGCCCCGGCCGGGCTGTCGCACTCCTATAACCCCCGGGCGGTCGTAGAGGCCCGGCTCGACGGGGTGGTGACCGGCGAAGCGGGCATCAACGCCCTGGTGGCGGCGCACTACGGCGTGCCAGTCGTGCTCGTGACCGGGGATACGTGCGCGTGCGGGGAAACCGCGGCCCTCATCCCCGGCGTGCACGCGGCTGTGGTCAAGGAGCCGGTCAGCCGGCTGGCCGCACACAGCCTGCACCCGGACCGGGCGTGCGCGCTGATCCGGGAGACCGCGCAGCGGGCGGTGGCGGGCGCCGGCGGTGCGCAGCCGCCCCCGCTGGGCCAGGCGGTGCTGGAGCTCTCGGTCCGGACCACGGACATCGCCGAGGCGGCCAGCTGGGTCCGCGGGGTGGAGCGCACCGGGCCGCGGGAATTGCGCTGCGCGGGGGACGACCCGCTGGCCACGTACCGCTCCTTTTGCGCGGCGATCCTGCTGACCCGCGGCATCGCCGAGACCGTGTGACTGACCAGCCAGGGGCCAGCTCGATGACCGGCCAGCCCGAGGAGCCGAAGCCGCCCGGGCCGCGGTCGGCCCGGCGCCGCGCGTCCCGCCTGGTGGACATCGCCGAGGCGGTGGGGGTGCACACCTCGACCGTGTCCCGGGTGCTCAACGGTGACCCGGCGCAGTCCGTCCGGCCGGAGGTCTACGAGAAGATCTGGCGTACCGCCCGCCAGCAGGGCTACCGGCCCAACGCACTGGCCCGGGCGCTCAAACGGCGGCGCACCGGCGCCCTGGCCTTCGTCATCCCGCTGCTGCGCAACCCGATCTGGGTCCGGCTGCAGCGCGCCGCGCTGCGGCGGGCCAGCGAACGCGGTTACGTGGTCATGATCATGGAGGAGCCCGGGGACGACCCGCAGCCGCCGGCCAGCTACCGCTACCTGGTCGAGGAGAGCCGCGCGGACGGACTGCTGCTGGCCACCTCGCTGCGGATCCCGGCGCACGCCGACGGCGGCCCCGCGGTGCCGCACGTGTACGTGAACCGGCGCGGAGCGGAGCACGGGAACGACGTGGTCATGGACGAGCCGGCCGCGGTGCGGCTGTTCCTGGAGCACGTGGGCGGGCTCGGGCACCCGGAGCGTCGCGCTCATCGACGGGCCGTCCGCGGTGGACACCGTGCACCGCCGCGAGATGGCGGCCCGCCGTATCTGCGCCGGCCGGGGCATGCAGCTCACCGTGCTGCACGCCGACGGGACCGAGGAAGGCGGCTGGGCGGCCACGCAGCGGTTGCTGCGCCGCGGGGCGCCGGGGCCGGGGCGTCGCGGGAGGGGGCGCCGGACCGCCGGGCGCCCGGCCGCGGCGCGCTGCCCACCGCGTGCGCGGTCGGCAGCCTCAACCAGCTGTTCGGGGTGATGGCCGCGCTGCGCGCCGCCGGGCTGGCCGTGCCCGCGGACATGTCGGTGGTGAGCCTGGACGAGGACAAGTGCCTGGCGTTCCTCGACGTCCCGGTGACAAGCGTGGCCATGCCGCTGGCCGAGCTGGGCAGCGCGGCCGTGGACGCGCTGATCGCCCGCATCGACCAGGGAGCGGGCCTCGACCAGGAGACCGGCGGCGATGTGATGATCCGCGGGCCGATGAGCCTGGTGCTGCGCGAGTCGGTGGCCGGGCCGCCGTCCCACGGCGCGCGCCCCGAGCGGCGGTGACGAGATGCGCATCCGGGCCGCCTCCGCGGCGGAACTGCCCGCGCTGCAGGACATCGAGCGGGCGGCCGGGCGGGTGTTCCGGGGCGTGGGGATGCCCGAGATCGCGGACGACGACCCGCTGTCCCTGGACGAGCTCACCGGCTACCAGCAGGCCGGCCGGGCCTGGGTGACGGTCGGCCAGCACGGGCGCCTGGTGGCCTACCTCCTCGCCGACCTGGTTGACGGCGCCATGCACATCGAGCAGGTGTCGGTGCACCCGGACTGCGCGCGCCGCGGCGTGGGCCGGTCGCTGCTGGAGCACGCCGCGGGCCGGGCGTCCGCGGCCGGCCTGCCGGCGCTGACCCTGACCACGTTCAGCGAGGTGCCGTGGAACGCGCCGTACTACGAGCGGTGCGGGTTCCGGCGGCTGGCCGGGTCCGAGCTGACCCCGGGGCTACGGGAGATCCGCCGCCGGGAGGCCGCGCACGGCCTGGACCGCTGGCCGCGCGTGTGCATGCGCCGGGCCCTGTGAACCGGCGGGTCAGCCCAGCAAGCCCCGGGCGTGCCAGTCACTGCTGCCGGTGACCCGGCCCCCAGCGATAGGGCAGCCGCGTTCCGGGCTGGTGATCAGATCCGGCAGGCCGCAGCCCCGCCGCGGCCCCGGCGGCGACGGCCTTGCTCCGGACCACGGCCGGGGGCCTCAGGGCCGGCCCTGGCCGTCCGCGTTCACCGCCCAGGGGAGGACGGAAGGGCTTACGCGGAACAACCGTTATTGGTCGCTCGTGCGCTCGCCCGTGACCGCACCACCCTGGAAGATGGGATGCAAGGTGGTGAGGATGGAGAAGGTTGACTATGACGACCGCCAGCACGCCGTCTACGCCCAGGGCCGGGCGGTCAGCCCGGCGATGATCACAACCTGGATGAACGTCTTCGCCGGGCACGCTCCGGCCTCCCGCCCCGAGGAAACCGCGCAGGGCTTTGCCGCGCCCGACGCCGCGGTGGCCGCGGAAGCCTCCCCGCAGCCCGTCGGCGGTGTCAGCGATCTGCTCGTGCTGGGCTAGGGGCTCGCGCCACCCGGCCCCTCCGGGACCGGGTCAGGCGAGCTGGGGGATGACCTCGGCGGCCAGGCGCTCCATCTGCCCGGCCTCGTCGAACAGCGGGTTGAGCAGGATCAGGTCCGCGCCGGCCGCAGCGATCTCGGCCAGCTCAGCGGCCACCTCGCCCGGGCCGCCAGCCACCCCGGCCCGCTCGATGCCTTTCAGCCCGAAGTACCCGTACAGGTCGTTGAGCGCGTCCCCGGTGTGCTGCCGCGCGCGGGCCGGGTCGTCGTCCACGCCGAGGTAGACCCGCTTCGCCACCCGGAACGTGGCCGGATCGCGGCCCTGCTCCGCGAGGGCCTCCCGCACGATGCGGGCCTGCTCCACGAAGTCAGCGGTGGTCGTGGAGCCCGCGCCCATGAATCCGCCGGCCAGCCGCACCGCCCGGCGCAGCGCGTTGGGGTGGCTGCCGCCGAACCAGACCGGCGGATGCGGCTTCTGGAACGGCTTGGGTTCCATGGCCGCCCCCCGCGCCTGCCAGAAGCGCCCGCCGAAATCCACCCGGTCCTGCGTCCACATCGCCCGCATCAGCTCCAGCCCCTCGGTGAACCGGGCCACGAAGTGCTGCCCGTCCACGCCGAAGGCGGAGAACATGCGGAACCCGCCGCCGGTGCCGACGCCCACCTCCACCCGGCCCCGGCTGAGCTGGTCCAGCGAGCTGATGCTCTTGGCCAGGTGCAGCGGGCTGTGCAGCGGGGTAACGAAGACCGCGCAGCCCAGCCGGAGCCGCTCCGTGCACGCCGCGGCGTAGCTGAGCGTCTCGACCGGACCCAGGTGGGGCATGGAGCCCAGCACCTGCTCTGCGGTCCAGCCGCTGTGGAACCCGAGTTCCTCCGCCCGGCCCAGGTAGGCCCGGAAACGCGCCGGGTCGAAGGTGCCGTCGGCGACGAACTGGGGGATGGAGATCGCGAACTGCATCCGGTCCGGGGCCATAGTGGATCGTATCCGGCCCTGCACGGCCGGCCGGAGGCGCGGTCAGGCCCGGAGGTAGGACTCCCCCAGCGCCGGTTCCAGCAGGTCAAACGCGCGGGAGGCCGCGTCGGCGAGCACGGCACCGATCTCCGGCTTCGGCTGCCCGGCCAGGCTGCGCTGGCGCGCCTCCGCGTACAGCACGCGGTGCACCGAGGCGAGCAGCGCGGCGGCCAGCCGCGGCTGCGGGCCATCGGTGCCGGTCTCGGCGGCCATCGCGTCCCCGAGCGCCCGCTCGCGCAGCAGCAGCATTTCCCGCTCCCGGGTGGCCAGCACCGGGCTGCTGCCGATCATCCGGGCGAAGACGGGACTGGACAGCCCCAGCGTGACGTCGGCCCGGGCCACCGAGGCGGCGTAGTCGCGGCGGATCGCGGCCAGCATGCTCTCCCCGGGCGGCCGGGCGGCCACCACCTCGGCCAGATGCCCGATGACGGTCTCAGCGCGGTCGAAGACCAGGTCCTCCTTGCGCGGGAAGTAGTTGGTGACCGTCATCTTGGCCACCCCCGAGGCGTCAGCGACCTGGGAGATCGTGACTTCGTCGAAGCCGTGCGCGATGAACAGCCGCGTCGCGATCTCCGAGATCGCCCGCCGGGTCTCCTGCTTCCGCCGTTCGCGGAGTCCGGGTGCCACGCACCGAGGCCGTGGTGATCGGCGGCGCCGCGGCGGGCCCCATCCAGAAGATGATCGACGCCGGGATCGCGGCGCCCTGACCGGCCCGGCCGCCGCGGGCTCGGGGTGCACCCCGGCGGCTGTCCACCGGGATCACGGCCCCGTAGATCCGGCGGCAGATGCACTATTGTGGGCGGTATTCCGGTCCCCCACCCGGGTATCCGCTCGGCCAGCGAGGAGCATCCCCATGCTGCGTGACGCGGCTGCCATAACTCGCGGCCACTAGATGCTGGTACCACCGGCGCGGGGACGGTCAGCCGTCCGCGCGGCCACCTGGCCCGCCCGCTGGCTGACCCTGCGCTGGCAGACTCTGGGCTGGCCTTGGCCCCGCAGTTGCTGGCCTCGTGCTGGCTGGCCCTGTGCGCCCTCCCCGCGGTAGCGGCCCTGATCGCCCTGGCCGCGGGCAGCGCCTGGAACGGGCAACTGCTGCTGCCGCTGCTGGCCGTGCCACCGGCCCTGGCCGGTATCGGCGCCTCGACTCCGCGCCGGCCCCTGGCCTACGGGGCCGTGATGCTGCTGGCCGCGATCGCGACCGCCCCGTTCACCACGACCCCGGAACTGCCCGCGGCCACCGCCGTGTCGGTGCTGGTCGTGACCGTCCTCAGCGCGTCCGGCGGGGCGCGCGGCGTCCAGCAGAACCAGCGGCTGGCCGACGTCACCTCGGTGGCCGAAGCGGCGCAGCGGGCCCTCCTGCGCCCGCTGCCCCGCCAGGTCGGGCCGCTGGAACTCGGGGTCGTGTACCTGGCCGCGGCGGCCGAGGCGCGGGTCGGCGGCGACCTGTATGAGGTCACGCGGACCCAGTTCGGCATCCGCCTCATCGTGGGGGACGTCCGGGGGAAGGGCCTGGACGCGGTGGAGATCGCCGCCGACGTCCTGGGCGTGTTCCGCGAGGTCGCGCACGAGGTGTACACGCTCGCCGAGGTGGCCAGGCGGATCGACGCGAGCCTGGCCCGCCGCCCGGCTGCGCCGCTCGAGGAGTTCGTCACCGCCGTGCTGGCCGAGATCGACCCGGTGGCCGGCAGCCTGACCGTCTACAACTGCGGTCACCCCCCGCCCCTCGTGCTCAGCCCGGCCCCTGAGCCCCGGGACGGGAGCGGCGGGAACCACCTGCCCCGGGTCATCACCGTGGACGTGCCCGCCCCGGCCCTGCCCCTGCGGCTGATGTCGCTCGGCGGCACGTCCGGCGCCGAGCGCACCGTGCCGCTGCAGCCGGGTGACGCCCTGCTCCTGTACACCGACGGCGTTACCGAGGCCCGTGACGCGCACCGGGAGTTCTATCCGCTGGAGGAGCGGGTCGCCGGGCTCGCCGCCGGGACCGGCGGCGGCGGCCTGCTGGACCGGCTGCGCGACGACCTGCTGCGGCACGTGGGCGCGCCTCTCGATGACGATGCGGCGCTGCTGCTGGTCCGGGTGTCCGGCGCGTGGGACGACCGCGGCGCGACGGACTCCCCCGCGCAGGTCCCGCAGCCCTGACCGCCGCCGTCAGGGAGCGGCCTGGAACCTCAGCAGGCTCGACCCAGGGCTGACGCTGATGCTGACGCTGGCCGAGGGCGCGGGCGCGGTGCTGAAGGTGAGCGTGCCGCTGGGCGTGCTCGGCGCGGGTGTGGTGGGCAGCGATGTGCTCGGTGTCGGCGAGGTCGGCGGCGGCGTGCTCGGCGTGGGCGTCGGGGTCGGCGTACTCGGGGTGGGCGTCGGCGTCGGGCTGGTTGAGGGCGCAGGCGAGCCGCTGGGCGAGCCGGCCGGAGACGACCGGGTCGGGCTGGATGAGGGCTGAGCCGACCCGGTCGGTGATGAGGTCGGCTGCGGCGTGGCGGCCGCCTGCGCCACGCTGGCGTTGCCGCCGCCGGTTCCGGCGATGCGGGTGGCCGCGACCGGGGACTGCCGGGCCAGGTCGCTGGGCGCGGCGCTCCGCGTGACCGCCGGCCGGACCACCGCCGGGGAGTGCCCCTGCGCCGACCCCGGCAGCGAGACCAGCGTCCAGGCGATGAAGGCGATCGCCGCCATCCCGGTCGCCGCCAGCGCTCCGCGGGCCGGCAGGGCGGCGCGGCGGCGCGGCTGGCGGGGCCCCCGCGGCTGGCTCCGGCTGCCCTGCGCCGATGGAGGGGGCCAGGGCGGGGGCGGCGCGGCGGAGCCATCCGGCCCGGCGCCGGCCAGCGCCGCACCAGCCAGCAGCGCACCCTCCGCCCCGGGAACCGCCAGCGGTGCCACGGCCGGGCCGGGCCGGCTGAGCTCTTCCGGGCTGGACAAGAGCACTCTGAGGTGCTCAGCCTGCACGGCCACATCCCAGGCGGACGGCGGCCGGGCCGCCGGATCCTTACGGGTCAGCTCGGTGACCAGCGCGGCCACCGCGGGAGGCACGGTCGGCGGCAGCGGGGGCACGCCCCGGTCCAGGTGCGCGAGGGCCACAGCCAGGGCCTCGCCCGCGAACGGGACCTGCCCGGTGAGGCACTGATGTGCGACCACGCCGAGCGCGTACAGGTCAGCCGCGGGCGTCGCGGGGGCACCCGACACCCGCTCCGGTGCCAGGTAGGCGGGGGTCCCGATCAGCACCCCCGGCTGGGTGACGGCCGTTTCCCCATCGGCGTGGGCGATCCCGAAGTCAGTGACCTTGACGAGGCCATCCGACCTGAGCAGCAGATTTCCCGGCTTGATGTCACGGTGGACCAGCCCGGCCCGGTGAGCGGCGGCCAGCCCGCGGGCCGCCTGGGCCACGATGTCCATCACGTCCTCGGGCGGGAGCGGACCTTCGTCCAGTATCCGGGTCAGGGACAGCCCGTCAACGAGTTCCATCACCAGGTACCCGGGCTCGGGGCCTACGGCTTCCCCGTAGTCGAAGACCTGGGCGATGTTCGGGTGGGACAGCGAGCCGGCATGATGCGCCTCGGCCCGGAACCGGGCCAGGCCTTCCTCGTCGTCGGCGTGCTCCGGGCGGAGCACCTTGATCGCCACCCCGCGGCCAATGGCCAGATCGGTACCCCGCCAGACCTCACCCACCCCGCCCGTGGCGATAAGCACGTCCAGCCGGTACCGGTCCCGAAGCACAAGCCCAGGCACTCCCACATAGGGGGAGTTACCCGCACACGTGATGATCACTCGTTTAACGGCTCTATCCAGTCAGCTTTACGGCTCTGACCAGGCGGCCGGGTCCAGCCGGCCAGCTGGCCGGGTCCAGCCGGCCAAGCTGGCCGGGCTACCCGGTGCGCGGAACGCCTGGGTCTCCCCGGCTCACTCCCCGGCCAGCACATTGCGGACAATGGGTCAGGGCGGTGGCGACGCACAGGAGGGAGGTTGTGGTGCTGAGGACGCTGGCCCTGCATTCCGGCCAGGTGGTGCCCGCCCGGGCGCAGATGGGCTCCAGCCTGGGCTTTCACATCATCCTGGCCTGCATGGGCATTGCCTTTCCGGCGGTGGTGATGGCCGCGCACTATCGCGGGCTGCGCCACGGCGACGCGGACGCGCTGCTGCTGGCCCGGCGCTGGTCCAGGGTGATGGCGGTGCTGGTCGCGGTCGGCGCGGTGAGCGGGACTGTGCTGTCGTTCGACATGGGCCTGCTGTGGCCCGGGCTGATGGGCCGGTACGGCGCGGCGATCGGCATCCCGTTCAGCTTCGAGGGCATCTTCTTCCTGCTGGAAGCGGTCTTCACGGCCATCTACCTGTACGGCTGGGACCGGCTGCCGCGCTGGGCGCACTTCTGGACGCTCGCCCCGGTGGCGGTCACGGGCATCCTGGGCGCCCTGTCCGTGGTGGCGGCCAATTCCTGGATGAACGCGCCGTCGGGATACACCATGTCGCACGGGCGGATCACCAGCGTGGACCCGGTCGCGGTGTTCTTCAACGGCGCCACCTCCTACGAGGTGCCGCACATGATCCTGGCCGCCTACCTGGTCGCGGGCGGCGTGGCCGCCACGCCCTACGCGATCGGCCTGCTGCGCGGCCGCCGGGACCGGTACTGCCGCCTCGGCTTCCTGATCCCGTTCACGATCGCCGCGATCGCGGCGCCGTTCCAGATCATCATCGGCGACACCGCAGCCCGGGCCATCGCCAGCCACCAGCCGGTCAAGTTCGCGTCGATGGAGTATGTGCCGCATACCGCCCGCGGGGTCACCGAGTGGGTCGGCGGGGTCTGGTACCACGGCCATGTGCTCGCCGGGATCGGCCTGCCCGATGTGGACTCGCTGCTGGTCGGCTTCTCGCCACATTCCCAGGTCAAGGGCTGGGATATCGTGGCTCCCGCCTACCGGCCGCCGTTCCCCACCCTGATCCACCTGAGCTTCGACGTCATGGTCGGCATCGGCAGCCTGATCCTGCTCTGGGGGATCTGGCTGGCCTGGTCCTGGTGGCGGCACCGGGACCTGCCCGGGGGCTGGCCCGGCACGGTCTTCCTGGCCGGCGGGGCCCTGTCCGGGGTCGCCGCGACCGTGGCCATGGAAGCCGGGTGGGTGGTCACCGAGGTGGGCCGCCAGCCGTGGACCGTGTACCGGGTCCTGCTGACCAGTCAGGCGGCCACGACGGCCACCGGCGTGCTGGGCACGCTCACCGCGACGCTGATCATCTACGGCGCGCTGACCGTGGGTACCTTCGCGGTGCTGTGGGTGATGCAGCGGCGCTGGCGGGCCGGCGGCGAGCCGGAACCGGCCGGGCCGTACGCCCCGGCCGGGCCGCGCCCCTCCGGGACCGCAGGCGGGCCGCGATGATCGCGGATGTCGTAGCCGCCGTGATCGTACTGGTCAGCACGGCCTACGCAGCCCTCGCCGGGGCCGATTTCGGCGGTGGTATCTGGGACCTGCTCGCCGGTTCGGCGGAGCGTGGCGCCGCGCCGCGGGCGCGGATCGACGAGTCCATCACACCCGTCTGGGAGTCCAACCACGTCTGGCTGATCATCGCCATCGTCGTGCTGTGGACCGGGTTCCCGGCCGCCTTCGCCGCGATCTTCACGACGCTGTTCATCCCGCTCAGCGTGGCCGCGCTCGGGATCGTGCTGCGCGGCTCCGGGTTCGCGTTCCGGTCCCAGGTCCGCTCGCTGCGCTGGCAGGCGGCCGCGGGCGGCGTGTTCGCCCTATCATCCCTGCTGACCCCGTTCTTCATGGGCACGGTCATCGGGTCGGTGGTGACCGGCCGGGTCAGCGCGCACGGTGACCCGGCCAGTTCCTGGGTCAACCCGACGTCGCTGCTGACCGGCGCGCTGTTCGTGGTGGTTTCCGCCTACCTCGCGGCGGTGTACCTCACGGTGGACTCCGAGCGGGCCGGTGAGCACGGGCTGCGCCGTTATTTCACCCGGCGCGCGCTGGCGGCCGGGGTCCTGTCCGGGATCCTGGCCGCGGTGACCATGGCCGTGCTGCACTCGAGCGCTCCCCGGGTGTTCACGAACCTGACCACCGGGCGGGCGCTGCCCCTGGTGGTGGTGTCAGTGCTGGCCGGCGCGGCGGTGCTGGTCCTGCTGCCGCTCGGGCGCATCCGGCTGGCCCGGCTGCTGGCCGCCGCGGCCGTCGCGGCGGTGGTGTTCGGCTGGGCCATCGCCCAGTACCCGCAGGTGGTCCCGCCCCGTATGACGATCGCCGCCACGACCGCGCCAGCGGCCACGCAGGCCACCGAACTGCTGGTGGTCGGGATCATCGTGGTTCTGGTCGTGCCCTCTTTCCTGCTGCTGTTCCGCCTGGCCCAGCGCGGCACCCTCCGCGAACCGGAAGCCTGAGCCGGCGGAGCCGCGGACTGGCACAACCCCTCCTGCTTAGGTCACGTCGAGGCGGCGGTTCGGGCCGGGGGGTTGACGCCTCTGTCCAGATAAGCGACCCTAAACGGCTATTCAGGTGGTTCATCTGGCACGCCAGGCGGGACGGATCCCGGGGCGTCCCCAGGAACGAGGGTGGGCGGATGGAAGGCCATGGTCAGCTGCCCGGGCGGGACCGGCGGTTCTGGACGATGCTGCGCCCGCGCCGGGGAAACCCGGGCGGCCGCCGCCAGCTCACCGGGCTGATCGCCGCGGCGGCCGTCGTCATGCTGGCTGCGGCCGCCTGCGGCGGCGGCGGCGGCAGCTCCGGGGGCTCGGTCAAGGAAGGCGGCGTGTTCCGGCTGGGCAGCAACTCCAGCATCGACTCGCTGAACCCGTTCGTCGCGTTCCAGGGCGATGCCTACGTGACGTTCGAGTACATCTATCCCATGCTGGTCCAGTACAACCCGCAACTGCAGTTCGCGCCGGACTTCGCGACCAGCTGGACGCAGAGCGCGGGCGGGAAGGTGTGGACCTTCCACACCCACCCGGGCGCCAAGTGGTCCGACGGCAAGCCCCTGACCGCGGCCGACGCGGCCTGGACCTACCAGACCATCCTCAAGTACCAGGCCGGGGCGACGGCCAACTCCGCGAGCTACGTCGCGCACATGAAGAGCGCCACCGCGCCGAACGCCACCACCCTGGTGCTGACCTACAAGCGCCCGGTGGCCAACGTGCTGTCGCAGGTGCAGCAGGTGCCGATCCTGCCCGAGCACGTCTGGGCCAAGTACGCCACCGGCAACGGCAAGGCGCTGACCCGGTTCCAGAACAACGCGCCGATCGTGTCCGGCGGACCGTTCATCCTGACCAAGTACACGCCCAAGCAGATCCTGCTGTTCAAGCGCAACCCGACGTTTTACGGCACCAAGCCGCACATCGACGGCCTGGGCCTGCAGTTCTTCCAGACCACCGACGCGATGATCACCGCGCTGAAGAGCCATCAGCTGGACGGGGTGGAGACCGTAACGCCCACCTCGGTGGCCACGCTCAAGGCCGCGCACTTCGCGGTGCCATCCAGCCCGGGCGTTGTGTTCGACGACTTCATCATCAACGCCAACCCACAGCAGGACGCCAGCCACCGGGAACTGATGAACCCGCTGGTGCGGCAGGCGTTCGACGCCGCGATCGACCGGCAGGCCATCGTGTCGACCTCCCTGCTCGGGCACGGCAGGGCTGGGTCGTCCATCATCCCGCCCGCCACCGGCCACTGGAACGACCCGGCCGTCAAACCGGCTCCGTTCAGCCTGGCCAAGGCCAACCAGCTACTGGGCCAGGCCGGATACAAGATGGGGTCCAACGGGGTGCGGATGGCCAACGGCCACCCGATGTCGTACACCGTGATCATGCCGACCGACATCCAGAACCTCTACGGCCAGCGGTCGTTCCAGATCATCCAGGCCGACTTCAAGAAGATCGGCGTGCAGCTGAACCTCAAAGTGCTGGACGACTCGGCCGCGTACAACGCGATCACGGCCAACCACTACAAGGACTTCGAGATCTCGATGTGGGACTGGTACCCGCTGACCGACCCGGACTTCATGCTGTCCGTGCTGACCTGCGTGACCTGGAACACGTGGAACGACACCGGGTACTGCAGCAAGACCTACGACAACCTGTACGCGGCGCAGAGCGCCGCGACCAGCCCGGCTAAACGGCAGCAGATCGTCTACCAGATGCAGCAGATGATCGCCAGCCAGCGGATCTACCTGGTGCTCGACTACCCGGACACCATCGAGGCGCACGCAACCACGTGGACCAACCTGCCGCTGATCGCCGGCATCTCCTGGAACTCGATGTCCAAGATCCCGTTCGAGAGCGTGCACCAGGCGGGCTGAGGCGGTGCGCAGCGCAGATTACGTCATCAAGCGGGGGTTCTTCGCCCTCGTCACCGTGTTCGTCGCCATCACGATCAACTTCTTCCTGTTCCGGGTACTGCCCGGCAACGCGGTCACCAACCTGTCCCGGGTGCCGAAGGCCAGCCCGCAGCTGGTGCACGCGCTGACCGTCGAGTTCGGCCTGGACCAGCCGAAGTGGCAGCAGTACCTCATCTACCTGCGCGAGCTGGCCCACGGGAACATGGGCATCTCGTTCGCCAGCCAGCAGCCGGTCAGCCACCTGCTGATCGCCGATCTGAAGAACACGATCCCGATGGTCACCGTGGGCACGGTGGCCGCCATCGTGGTCGGGCTGGTCACCGGGGTCCTGTCTGCCTGGCGCCGGTCGTCCGTCGCCGATCACCTCAGCACGAACGCGGCCATCTTCTTCTACGCGTTCCCGACCCAGTGGCTCGGCCTGATGCTGCTGATCATCTTCGCCGGGACCTTGCCGGCTGGCGGGATGGAGAACCCGTTCCTGTTCGGGCCTGAGCCGTTCTGGCCGCACCTGTGGGACATCGCGCAGCACATGATCCTGCCCGCCGGCACCCTGCTGCTGACCGCCTACGGCAGCTACACGCTGGTGGTCCGGTCCTCGATGCTGGAGACGCTCGGCGAGGACTACGTGCTCACCGCCCGGGCCAAGGGGCTGCCCGACCGCCGCATCGTGCGCCGGCACGCGTTCCGCAACGCCATGCTGCCGATGGTCACCCTGGTCGCGCTGGACCTGGGGTACATCGTCGGCGGCGCGGTGCTGATCGAGGTGATCTTCAGCTGGCCGGGCATCGGGCTGGCCATGTACGACGCGATCCAGCAGCGTGACTACCCGATGCTTCAGGGCGGCTTCCTCATCCTGACCGTGGCTGTGATCATCCTGAACTTCGCCGCGGACCTGTTCTACTTCCGCCTCGACCCGAGGATCTCCCAGTGACCCTGCCGCTCCAGGACCCGCAGCTCGCAGCCGAGGCCGAGGGCCAGCCATCGACCCGCACCGGGTTCTTCCGCACCGTCCTGCGGGAGCGGAAGGCGGCCGTGATCGGCCTGTCGATCATCGTCTTCTTCGTCGTGCTGTCGATCATCGCGCCGTACATCTCGCCGTACAGCATCACCCAGCAGACCTGCGCGGTGTACGCCCCGCCGTCCTCGGCGCACTGGCTCGGCTGCGACGACGGCGGCGTCGACATGCTCAGCCAGCTGATGCAGGGCGGCCGGGTCTCGCTGATCGTCGGGTTCGCCGCCACCCTGGTCGCGATGATCATCGGCGGCGGGGTCGGCCTCCTGTCCGGGTACTTCGGCCGCTGGGTTGACATCGGGCTGATGCGCATCACCGACTACCTGCTCGTCATCCCGGACCTGGTCCTGATGATCGTCATCGCCGACGTGTGGGGCGCCAGCCTGTTCCACGTGATCATCGTGATCGGCATCCTGGAGTGGACGTTGACCGCGCGGATCATCCGGGCCCAGGTGATGAGCCTGCGGGAGCGGGTGTACGTGAAACGGACCCGGGCGCTGGGGGCCAGCAACGCGCGGATCATCTGGAAACACATCCTTCCCCAGGTCGGCCCGCTGCTGATCGCCAACACCGTGCTGACCATCGCGATCGCGATCTACCTGGAGACCGCGCTGGCCTTCCTCGGCCTGGAGGATCCCACGGTCACCAGCTGGGGGACGATCCTGGAACGCGCGTTCGAGCGGACCGCGATCTCGTCGGGAGCCTGGTGGGCCATCGTGCCAGCCGGATTCGTCATCGCCGCGGTCATTGTGGGCTGCTTCCTGTTCGGCCAGGCGGTCGAGGACGCGCTGAACCCGCGGCTGAAGGCCGGGAACCTCACGGTGCGCCGGTGGCGGCTGCGCCCGCTGGTCGGAAGGGGGCCGGACGCGATTTGAGCCTGCTCGAAGTTGACGACCTGCACGTCTGGTTCGACCTGCCGCGCGGCGGCCAGGTGCACGCGGTGGCCGGGGTGAGCTTCGCGCTGGACGCGGGCGAGCGCTTCGGCCTGGTCGGCGAGTCCGGCTGCGGCAAGACCACCACCGTCCTGGGCTTGATGGGGCTTCTGCCGCCGAATGCACTGCTGGCGGGCGAGGTAAGGGTGGACGGCCGCAGCATCCTGGCCGGCGGGGAGGATTCGGTGCGGGCGCACCGCTGGACGGACATCGCGATGGTCTTCCAGGGCGCGATGAACGCGCTGAACCCGGTGAAGAAGATCGGCTGGCAGATCGCCGAGCCGATGGCGTTCCACGGCATCGCCCAGGGTGCGGCCGCCCGGCGGCGGGCCGGCGAGCTGCTCGAGATGGTGGGCATCCCGGCGGCCGCGGGCGAGCGGTACCCGCACGAGTTCTCCGGTGGCATGCGGCAGCGGGCGTCGATCGCGATGGCCCTGGCCTGCCAGCCGAAGGTCCTGCTGGCCGACGAGCCGACCACCGCGCTGGACGTCATGGTCCAGGCCCAGATCCTGGACCTGCTCACCCGGCTGGCCAGCGAGCTGGGCCTGGCCCTGGTGCTGGTCACGCACGACCTGCCGGTGGTGGCCCAGGTCTGCGACCGGGCCGCGGTCATGTACGCGGGCGAGATCGTGGAAGCCGGGCCCATGGAGGAGCTCTACCATTCGCCCCGCCACCCCTACACCCGGCTGCTCTTCGCGGCCACGCCCGACCTGTACGGAGACGACGAGGTGGTGTCCATTCCCGGCAGCCCGCCGCCGCTGGACCAGGAGCTGCCCGGCTGCCCGTTCCGGCCGCGCTGCGATTCCGCGTTCGCGCCCTGCGCCGACGAGCACCCGGTGCTGCGGCCGGTCGGGCCCGGACACGAGGCCGCCTGCCATCTCACCCGCCAGCCGGCCGGGGAGCGCCATGGGTGAGGCACCACTGCTCGAGGTGGACAGCCTGGCCACGCGCTACCCGGTCCGGCGCAGCCTGACCGGCCGGCTGGCCCGCGAGCCCCGGCTGTGGGTGCACGCGGTGGACGGGGTCAGCTTCACCCTGGCCCGCGGCGAGATGCTGGCCCTGGTCGGCGAGTCGGGCTGCGGCAAGACCAGCACCGCGCAGACCATCCTGCGGATGGTGAACCCCGCGTCGGGGAGCATCAGGCTGAACGGCACCGACATCACCGGGCTGTCCCAGCAGCAGATGAGGCCGCTGCGGCGCAAGCTGCAGATGATCTACCAGGACCCGTACGAGTCCCTCGATCCCCGGTTCCGGGTCCAGGACGCGGTGGCCGAGCCGATGCTGGTGCACGGCATCGGCGAGTCCCGGGCCGAGCGCCGCGACCTGGTGATCAGCGCCCTGGAACGGGCCGGGCTGGTCCCGGCCGAGCAGTTCCTGGAGCGCTACCCGCACGAGCTGTCCGGAGGGCAGCGGCAGCGGGTCACGATCGCCGCTGCGCTGGTGCTCGACCCGGACCTGCTGCTCGCCGACGAGCCCGTCTCGATGCTGGACGTGTCCGTCCGCGCGGGCGTGCTGTCGCTGCTGGACGGGCTGCGCCGGGACAGCAACATGGGCATCCTCATGATCACCCATGACCTGTCCACGGCTGCGCACTTCGCCGACCGCATCGCGGTCATGTACCTGGGCCGGATCGTGGAGCAGGGCCCGGCGCGCGACGTCGTCCGCAACCCGCAGCACCCCTACACGCGGGCGCTGCTGTCCGTGGTGCCGCACCGCGATCCGCGGCAGCGCAGCACGCCGCAGATCCTCCAGGGCGAGACGCCCAACCCCGTGGACGTGCCGCCCGGCTGCCGGTTCCACCCCCGCTGCCCCATCGCCGAGGCTCGGTGCAGCCGCGAGGACCCCGTCCTGCGCCCGCCCGCGGCCGTGGTGGCGGCCGGCCACGAGGCCGCCTGCCTCCTCGCGTGACCGGCCGTCCAGTCATGAGAATGGGTGAGTCAGGGGGCGGCGGCGCCGTCCAGGGTGGCGACGGCGTAGGCGCCCAGGGTGGGGAGGTCGTAGCCGCCTTCCTGGATCAGCACGGCCGGCCCCAGCGCCACGGCCTGCTGGCCGGCGGCCCGGTACCCGGCCTCGGTGACCCGCAGCGGGCTCTCCGGGTCCGCCGCCGCCGCGTCCAGGCCCAGGGAGACCACCACGGCGTCCGGGGCGAACGCGCGCGCCTGCGCGCACAGCTCGCCGAGCGCGGCCAGCCAGCCGTCGTCGCCGGTCCCCGGGGGCAGCGGCAGGTTCCGGGTGCAGCCCGCGCCCGGGCCGGTACCGCGCTCGTCCGCGTAGCCGGCGTAGTGCGGGAACCAGCCCGCGCCCGGGTTGACGTGCAGCGAGCCGTACCAGACGTCGGCCCGGTCCCAGAAGATCATCTGCGTCCCGTTGCCGTGGTGGGCGTCGATGTCCAGGACCGCAACCCGGGGCACCCCCGCCGCGCGCAGCGCTTCCGCCGCGACCGCGGCGTTGTTCAGGTAGCAGGACCCGCCGTAGGCGCTGCGGGTGGCGTGATGCCCAGGTGGCCGGCACAGCGCGTAGGCCACCGGCGTGCCCGCGCTGACCAGGTCCGCGGCGGTCTGCGCGGCGTCCGCGGCACCCCGGATCGCGGCCCAGCTGCCCGGGCCGACCAGCGTCATCGTGTCGTAGCAGTACAGCCCGGCCCGGCCGTGCACGGCCGGCGGGATCCGCGGCGGCAGCCCGGCCACCAGGCCCGGGGTGGGGAACACGTACGGCACCACCCGGTCCCGGCCGTAGTCGGCGGGCAGCCCGGTGGCCTCCCAGTCGTCCCAGACCGAGGCCAGGTGGCCGAGCAGCGCCGGATCGTGCACCCGGCGCAGGATCGTGTCGTCGTGCTCCCGGGCCGGGGTGACCGGCGCGCCCGCCGCGGCCAGCGCGTCGCGCAGCACCAGCGCCCGGGCCGGCACCTCGGTGCCCGGCTCGCGCAGGCCCAGCCAGACCTCACCCGCGGGATCGTGGCGCAGGCAGTCCTCGCTCCATACCACCGGCACCGGCAGGCTCACGGCCACCCTCCCCAGACGGCGCGGCAGCGGTTACCATCGCGGGATGCCGCGCGTTCCTGATCTTGGCATCACCCTCGGGCTGCTGCCACCGGGCCCGACCGGGTCGGTGCTCGACGTGCCCGGGGCCGGGCTGGGGCACGCCACCGTGTGGCGGGACGAGCCGCCCCCGCCGGCGGGTCGCGGCACGGCCCGGACCGGGGTGACCGTGATCGACCCGGGCGGCGACCTGTTCCGCTTCCCCGTCCCGGCCGGCGGCGCGGTGCTCAGCGGGGCGGGCGAATGCACCGGCCTGCTGGCCGCGCGGGAATGGGGGCTGGCCGAGACGCCGGTGTTCCTGACCTCGACCATGCAACTGGGACGCGTCTACGACACGGCCTGCGAGCTGCTCATCGACGAGCAGCCCGCGATCGGTGATGAGGACGTCATCATCCCGGTCGTCGCCGAGTGCGACGACAGTTTCCTCAGCGAAAGCCGCCGGATGCAGGTGCAGCCAGGTGACGTCCGGGAGGCGCTGGCGGCGGCCAGGGCGTCCGCCGGGGCGCCGGCCGCCGGGGAGGGTGCGGTCGGCGCCGGGACCGGGATGAGCTGCCTGGGTTACAAGGGCGGCGTCGGGACCGCATCGCGGGTGGTGCCCGGCGGGGCGACAGTCGGGGTGGTCACGCTGACCAACTTCGGCGACCGGGAGCGGCTCACGGTGGCCGGGGTGCCGGCCGGGCGGCTGCTGCCCGACCCCGGCGCCGGGGACGGGGAGGGCGCGACGGCCGGCGGTTCCCGGCCGGGACCCGCGGGCTCGTGCATCGTGGTGGTGCTGACCGACGGGCCCCTCGACGCGGCCGCCTGCCAGCGGCTGGCCCGCCGGGCCGGCCTGGGCCTGGCCCGGGTGGGCAGCACCGCCCACCACGCCAGCGGGGAGATCTTCCTGGCCCTGGCCACCGGGCTGCGCGCGCCGCGCGGGCAGGCCCCGTCCCGGTCCCCGGTGACGGGTCCGGCGCTGGACGGCTATTTCGCCGCCGTGGTCGAGGCCACCGAGGAGGCCGTGCTGAACAGCCTGCTGCAGGCGCAGACCGTGACCGGCCGGGACGGCCATATCTCCCATGGCCTGCCCGCAGGCCCGCTGCGGGCGCTGCTCGCGGGCGCCGGGGCGAACGTGCCCGGGCCCGGCGCGCCGGGCGGCCGGACGTGACCGGGGGAACCGGGACGGCCGGCTGGGGCCGCCCGCCGCCCCCCGGCACCCCGCCGCGGGCGGCGGCCCGGACGCCGACCCGTACGCGTGGATGCGGGACCGGGACCGCCCGGAGATGCTCGGGTACCTGGCCGCCGAGCGGGCCTGGTACGACCAGCAGACCGCACCGCAGCAGCGGCTGCGTGAGGACCTGTTCGCGGAGATGGCGGGGCGGCTCGCCCCGGCCGAGGAGTCGGCCCGCTGGCGCCAGGGCTCGTTCTGGTACTTCACCCGGACCGCCGCCGGGCAGCAGCTGGAGCAGTTCTGCCGGGCCGCAGACCCCGGCGGCGCGGGCGAGGTCCTGCTGGACGCCAACCTGCTGCTCGGGGACCCGGCCAGCACCGGCAGCTACGCGGAACTGGGCGTCCGCGAGGTCAGCCCGGACGGGCGGTACCTGGCCTACTCGGTCGACTTCGCGGGCGACGAGGTCTATCAGCTGCGCGTGCGGGACCTGGCCACCGGCTCGGACCTGCCCGAGCGCATCGAGGGTACGTACTACGGCCTGGCCTGGGCCGCGGACTCGCGGGCTCTGCTGTACGTGGTGACGGACGCGGCGTACCGGCCCCATGAGGTCTGGCGGCACGAGCTCGGCACCGGGCCGGACCGCGACACGCTGGTCTTCCGCGAGGACGACGAACGGTTCGAGCTGACCGTCCGGGCCACCCGCAGCGGGGCCTGGCTGCTGATCGAGACCGCATCCCGGGACACCACCGAGACCCTCATGATCCCGGCCGCGGACAGCCGCGCGAAACCGCTGATTGCGGAAAAAAGGCAGCGGGGAACCGAGTACTACGCCGACCATGCGGACGGGCCGGGCGGGGGCGAGTTCTACTACGTCACCAACGCCGGGGCGGCTGAGTTCCGGCTGGTCCGCGCGCCCGCCACGACGCCGGGCGCGGCGGCGTGGACGGAGGTCATCGGGCCGGCCGAGGACACCCGGCTGGTGCGCTGCGACGTGTTCGGACGCTGCCTGGTGGTGGAGCAGCGGCACGGGGCCGCGACCCAGCTGCGCGTGGTGGACCGTGAGACCGGGGCCCAGTACCTGATCGAGGCGGGGCTGACCGGGGCGGGCGGCCCGGAGCGGGCCCTGGCCCTGGCGGTGAACGAGGACTACGGCGCGGCCGCGGTGACGGTGCGCACCGAGTCGCTGACCGAGCCGCCGTCGTGGCACGACGTCAACCTGGCCACCGGCCGGTGGGAGCTGCGCAAACGCCGGGAGGTCCCCGGCTACGACCCGGCCGGGTACGTGACGGAGCGGATCAGCGCACCCGCGGCGGACGGCGCGCTGGTGCCAGTCACCGTGGCCTACCGCCGCGGGCTGCGCCGCGATGGCTCCGCACCGGGCCTGCTGTACGGGTACGGCGCGTACGAGGCGTGTTCCTGGCCGGAGTTCAGCGTCGCCACGCCCAGCCTGCTGGACCGGGGGTTCGTGTACGCGGTGGCCCACGTGCGCGGCGGCGGCGAGGGCGGCCGCCGCTGGTGGGCCGAGGGCCACCTGGACCGCAAGCGCACCACGTTCACCGACTTCATCGCGGCCGCCGACGCGCTGGCCGACGAGGGGTGGGCGGCAGCGGACCGGATCGTATCCCGCGGCCTGTCGGCCGGCGGGCTGCTCCAGGGCGCGGTGTTCTCCATGGCGCCGGGCCGGTGGCGGGCGGTGGTCGCCGAGGTCCCGTTCGTGGACGTGGTGACCACGATGCTCGACCCGACCATCCCGCTGACCGTCACCGAGTGGGACGAGTGGGGTGATCCCCGCGACCAGGCCATGCAGTCGTACATGAGGTCCTATAGCCCGTACGACAACGTGCCCGCCGGGCCCCGGCCTGACCTGCTGGTCACCGGGAGCCTGCACGACCCGCGGGTGCTGGTCCACGAGCCGGCCAAGTGGGTGGCCCGGCTCCGGGCCACGGACAGCGGCGCGGGCGCTGGCCCGGTCGGCCGGGTGCTGTTCCGGCCCGAATTGGGCGCCGGGGCGCATGTGGGCCCGGCGGGCCGCTACGACCAGCTCCGCTACGAGGCCGAGATCCTGGCCTTCATCGTGACCGCGGCGGGCTCAGGCGGAGCGGAAGGAGCGGGCCATGCGCGGGCTCCGGGATAAGCGAGTTCTGATCAGCGGAGGCAGCAGCGGGATCGGCAAGGCGACCGCCCGGCGTTTCCTGGAGGAGGGCGCCCGCGTGTTCCTCTGCGGGCTCGACCCTGACGAGGTGGAGACGGCCGTCACCGAGTTGCAGGAATACGGCCATGCTTCCGGCCTCCCGGCGGATGTCAGCCGCGACGATGACGTGGCGCGGCTGGTCGGCTCCGCCTGCGAGGCGCTGGGCGGCATCGACGTTCTGATCAACAACGCCGGGATCGCGTGGCGGGAGCCCTTCCTCAGGATTACCCCGGCTCACTGGGACCGCGTGATGACCGTGAACCTGCGCGGGATGTTCCTGGTCGCGCAGGCCGTGGCCCGGGTGCTGGTGGACCAGGGTGGCGGGGGCGTCATCGTCAACATGTCCTCGACGAACGGCCTGGGGGGCGAGGCGGACTACGCCCATTACAACGCGTCCAAGGGGGGCGCCCTGCTCCTGACCAAGACCATGGCCGTCGAGCTCGGGCGGTACGGCATCCGCGTCAACGCCCTGTGTCCCGGGTACATCGAGACACCGCTGAACGCGGCCATCAGCGCGGACCTCGGCGGAGACGACTTCGCCGGGCAGTACGCGGACGGCCACATCCCGCTGGGCCGCCCGGGCCAGTCATCCGAGGTGGCGGCGGCCTACGCCTTCCTGGCCTCGGACGACGCTTCCTTCATCACCGGTGCCGAGATCGTCATCGATGGCGGGCAGCTCGCCGTCATGTGATCCGGTCCACCGGAGCGGCCCGGGATGCCACCCGTCGCATCCGCACCATGAGGGCGGCCGAAGGCATGACCTTGCCTGAGATGCAGGTGGACAGACGGGATCGCGATGTCCCTACCCGTGCGGCGAAGCCCTGCTGGGAGAGACCGGATGCCCCCACCAGGCCCCTGACTTCCGTGGCCACCTCGTCGCGCTCGGAAGCGGCGGCAACCTCGCGGGCACGGTTGACTACTCCTTCAAGGAGCTCAGCAGTGCCGTAGGGACGGGGAGGTGGATGGCTTCCAGGACCTGCTGTGCCACCGGCCCCCAGGGATCGTCGTAGATCACCTTCGCCAGGCGGCGCCAGTCCGGGAGCGTCCCCCGCTCTACTGCGGCCAGTCACATTGGCCCAGTCAGCCCACCGGGTATCCAGATCCTGATAGTCACGGAGCTGCCTGATGGTGCGGGCACCGGCGGGCCGGGGATCGGCCAGCTTCCGGGCGAGCTGCGTGGCGGCACCCTGAGCTCCGGGACCTCGCTGGTCAGAGTAATAGTCGTCGATATGACTGAGCACATGGGCAGCGCGCGCGATCCCGCATCGGTCGGAAAGAGCGGCGACGTCGATGTAATCGCGCACGTGGTTGCGGCGAACGACAAGGTAACCCTTGATCCGCAGCGTCTCGTCTGCGGTCGGCACCCGGAGCCGGCCTGAGGACCTCAGGAGGCCGGCGTGCCCACGGTGGGGATCGTCACGGTCGCCTGGCCGGCCAGGGCCAGGGCGGTGCGCAGGTCGGGGCTGCTGCCCGTGCCGCCCGGCGCGCGGGTGGACAGGGCGCCCGCGGCGCAGCCCAGCGCGGCGGCCTCGGGCAGCGCCAGGCCCCGGAGCAGGCCCGCGATCAGCCCGGCGTTGAAGCAGTCGCCGGCCCGGTCGCGTCGACGGGCACCACGGGAGGCACGCCGACCCGGTGCCGCCGGGTGCCGTCGGCGCACAGCGCGCCACGGGCCCCGAGCTTGACCACGGCGCGGGACCCGGCCGCGGTCAGCACCGGGACCGCCGCGGTCAGGTCCGGCTCGCCGCTGAGCCGGACCGCCTCGGCCTCGTTGGGCAGCAGCAGGTCCGCCCCGGCCAGCGCGGCCGCGAGCCGGTCGTCGCCCCAGCCCCAGCGCCCGGACGGATCCCAGTTGGTGTCCAGGGACACGGTGGCCCCGGCCACCTGCGCGGCCGTCATCACCGTGGCCAGGCCGGGCCCGAGCGAGTCCTCGAGCAGGAAGTAGGAGCTGATGTGCACGTGGCGCGCCCGGCCGAGCAGCGCGGCCGGGACGTCGGCGGCGGTCAGCGAGCCCACTGCCCCGAGGGCGGTCAGGATGGCCCGGTCACCGCCGTTGGACAGGGCCACCGTCATCCCGGTCGGACGGTCGTCGCGCACGGCCACGGCGTCCGTGCCCACCCCCTCGCGGGTCAGCTGGTCCAGCATGAACTGGCCCGCCGGGTCGTCGCCGACCGCCGCGACCAGCGCGACGCTGAGCCCGAGCCGGGCCGCGGCTACCGCGGTGATCGACGCGGACCCGCCGACGACCAGCGACATGCTGCGCACCAGCTTCTCCTGCTGGCCGAACATGGGGGTCACGTCGTCGCTGAGGACGAGCACGTCCGGGTTGCAGTCGCCGATCACGACCAGGTTGACGGCTTGATCGGGCCCACCCCCGGCCCGCACAGCCTCAGGCGGTGACAACGTCGACTCCCGCGTCCTCGAGCCGGGCCGCGTCCTCGGCGGCGATCCCGGTGTCGGTCACCAGCACATCGATCTCCCCGGCGGTGCAGATCCGGGCGAACGCGCGGCGGCCGACCTTGGAGCTGTCCGCCGCGATCACGACCCGGGCCGCCTGCCGGGCCATCAGCCGGTTGATGCTCGCCTCGCCCTCGTGGTGCGCGGTGGCACCGGCCACCGCGTCGATCCCGTCCACACCCAGTATGGCCACGTCCAGGGTGACCTGTTCCAGGACGCCCGTGGCCAGCGGCCCGGTCAGCTCGTAGGACTGCGGCCGGGCCACGCCGCCGGTGGCCACGATCTTGATGTGCTGGCGGACGGCCAGCTCGGTCGCGATGTTCAGCGCGTTGGTCACGACGGTGAGCGCGGGCGGCGGGACCTGCGAGTTCAGGTCGGGACGGGTGGCCAGGGCCCGGGCCACCTCGGTGGTGGTGGTGCCGCCGTTCAGCCCGGTGACCTGGCCCGGCCGCACCAGGCCGGCCGCGACCGCCGCGATGCGCTGCTTCTCGGAGGGATGCCGTTCGCTCTTGTACCGCAGCGGCAGGTCGTAGGTGACGCCCTGGGCCACCGCCCCGCCGCGGATCCGGGTGAGCATCTGCTGGCTGGCCAGCTCGTCGAGGTCCCGGCGGACCGTGGCCTCGGACACCCCGACCGCCTTCGCAGCCTCCTCGACCTGGAGCTGCCCGGTCACGGCGAGCAACTCCAGCAGCTCATTCCACCGCCGATACCGGGTCATCGGCGCCTCCGATCACGTGAAGCAGGCGGGACACCTCGACGGCGACCGCATCGCGCCCCGCCGAACCGTACCGCCTGGGATCGACCATTCCGGCATCGCCATTCAGGCTCGCGCGGATGGCCGCGGTGAACGCCTTGTTCAGCTGGGTCGCCACGTTGATTTTCGTCATTCCGGCGCGGACCGCCGCGGCCAGGGCGGCATCGGGGACACCGGACGAGCCGTGTAGCACCAGCGGCACGCTGACCGCGTCATGGATCTTCCCGATGAGCCCCAGGTCCAGGGCCGCATCGCGCGTCAGCATGGCGTGCGAGCTGCCGACTGCGACGGCCAGTGCATCCACCCCGGTGGCCGCAACATAGGCGTCCGCCTCGTCCGGCCGGGTCCGGGCGCCCGGCGAATGCACGCCGTTCTTCCCGCCAATCTCACCGAGTTCGGCTTCCACCCACAGGCCCCGCTCATGGCACCAGCGGGCCATCGCCGCGGTGGCCTCCACGTTCTGCGCGTACGGCCGGGCCGACACGTCGTACATGACCGACCGCAGGCCCAGCCGGGCCGCGGCGTGCACCAGGTCCTCGCGGGTGGCGTGGTCCAGGTGAACCGCGACCGGCACGGCCGCCGAGTCCGCGATGGCCAGGCAGGCCCGCGCGATCGGCTCCAGCGCGCCGTGATACGCGGCGCAGTTCTCGCTGATCTGCACGACCACGGGCGAGGCGGCGGCCTCGGCGCCGGCCACGATCGCCTCAGCGTGCTCGATGCCGATCACATTGAACGCGCCGACGCCGCGGCCCGCCGCCGGGGCGGATCCGATGATCTCGCTCATCCCGGCCGCGGGCATCAGCCGGCCTCCCTGCGCACCACGCCGGCCTGACCAGGCACTGCGCCCGTATCCCCGGGGACCAGTCCCGGCCCGCCGCGGGTCCCGGCGCCCCGGCCGCCTCCGGCGCTGGTCCCGTCATTCCCGGCCTTACCCGCCATGCCGTCCTCCGCGCGCGTCACCGTGACCCCCGCCCGCACCGTGGCGTAGTCCGCGGCACTGAACTCCCCGGCCACCGGGGCCAGGGCCGCCGCGGTGCCGAGCGCGACCGCGTGCCGCAGCCGCTCGTCCCACGGGCGCCTCTGGGCCAGCCCGTGCGCCAGGCCCGCGGTCGCCGCGTCACCAGCCCCGGTCGCGTTCCCGGCCACCACGGCGGGGGGGACCGCCTGCCAGCAGCCGTCGCCCGTGTCGGCGTGCAGCCCGTCCGCGCCCAGCGAGACCACGACCGCCTCCGGACCGGACACCCGGAGCTCCCGGGCGGCCGCGGCCACGGCCTGCCGGTTGACACCACCGGAGCCGGAGCCACCCGGACCGCAGCCACCCGCGCCAGACAGGGGGCGCCCGGCGAAGGCCTCCAGCTCGGCCAGGTTCGGCTTGACGATGGCCGGCCCGGCGGCGGCGCCCAGGCGCAGCGCCTCTCCGTGCGCGTCCAGCAGGACGGGCACCGCCGCGGCGGCCGCCATCGCGGTGAGCTCCGCGTAGCAGCCGGGCGGCAGGCCCGGCGGCAGGCTCCCGGACAGGACCACGGCCCCGTACCCGGGCAGGACGGACTCGTACCGGGCCCGGAACTCCGCGTACCCGTCCGCGGCGATCCACGGGCCAGGCTCGCTGAACAGGGCCGCGTCCCCGGTCCGGCCATCCACGACCGTGAACGTCCGCCGCGTCTCCCCCCGCACCCAGGTAAAGGCGGAGGGCACCCCCAGGGCGGCGAGCCCGGCCGTCACTGCCTCCCCGGTGGGGCCGCCGAGCAGGCCCATGACCAGCACCTCGGCCCCGAGCGCGTGCAGCGTGCGGGCCACGTTCAGGCCCTTGCCACCGGGCCGCACGTGCACCGCGTCCGGCCGGTTCACCCCGGACCAGTTGACGGCCGGCACGTGATGGGTGACGTCCAGGGCCGGGTTGAGGCAGACGACTCCGATCACGTAAGCCGCCTTCTCAGCCCGTGGTAAGGATGACCGAGCGGGCCAGGTTCCGCGGGCGGTCCGGGTCCAGCCCGCGGGCCCGCGCCAGGGCCACCGCCACCCGCTGGACGCGGACCAGCTCGGCCAGGGGCTCCTCGTCGCTGAACCAGGCCGTGCCGCCGGCCGCGGCGATCTCGCCGCCCAGCCCGTCCGGCGGGGCGCCGAACATCCACACGAGGCTGCCCTCGCCGGTCACCGCGACCGGGCCGTGCCGGTACTCCATGGCCGGGTACGCCTCGGTCCACATGCCGGCCGCCTCCCGCAGCTTGAGCGCGGCCTCGTTGGCCAGCCCGTACGTCCACCCGGTTCCGAGGAACGTGAACTGGCGCGCGGCCAGCATCTCCGCCGGGAGCGGCGCGGCCAGCACCCGCTCGGCCGCGTCGGCGGCCGACCCGGGGTCCACCCCCAGGTGGGCGCGGAGCAGGACCAGCTCGGTGGTGGCGAACCGGGTCTGCACGACCGATTCCTCGTCCGCGAAGCCCAGGTCGATAACCGCGTCGGCGGCCTGCGCCACCGGGGTGCCGGGCACGGCCGTGACCGCAATCGTGGGCGCGGTGCCGTGCAGCCGCTCCAGCAGCTGCACGATCTCCGTGGTGGTCCCCGACCTCGACAGGACCAGGATCCGGTCGTAGGCCCGGCCGGGCGGCATCTCGGACGCGGCGAACGCGTCGGTCTCGCCCTGCCCGGACGCCTCCCGGGCCGCGGCGTAGGACTGGGCCATGAACCAGGAGGTGCCGCAGCCGGCGACCGCCACCCGTTCCCCGCGGGCCGGCAGGACTCCCGCGAGGTCCGCGGCCAGCTGCCCCGCCCGGCGCCAGCAGGCCGGCTGCGAGGCCACCTCCTGCTCCGTGCGGCCTCCGCCGGCCACGTCCTCCTGCATCGCTGGGGCCTCCTCGCCCATGGGTTGCTTCCTCTTTTCTCTGGGGTCTCGCTCAGGGTTATGGCTCAGGTCCCGGCCAGGCCGGTCGAGGCCACCGACCGGATGAAGTAGCGCTGGGCCAGGAAGAAGATGGCCAGCATCGGGACCAGGCTCATCACGTTGGCCGCCATCAGCAGGGTCCACTCCGTGGCGTGCGCCCCCTGGAAGGTGGCCAGTCCCAGCGGGAGCGTCATCTGGTTCGTGGAGGTGATCGCGATGAGCGGCCACAGGAAGTTGTTCCAGGAGTCCAGGAACGTCAGCGCGGCCAGGGTGGCCAGGGCCGGGGTGGCCAGCGGCAGCACGATCTTGATCAGCACCGTGAGCCGGCTGGCCCCGTCCACCCGGGCGGACTCCTCGTACTCCAGGGGCAGGGTCCGGAAGAACTGGCGCAGGAAGAAGATGCCGAACGCGGTCGCGGCGTTGGGCAGGATGAGCGCGCCGATGTGGTTGATCCCCACCGCGGCCAGCACGTGCACGCCCAGCCACTTGGTGATGATGAACTGCGGGATCATCGTGACCTGGAACGGCACCATGAGCGTGGCCATGATCACCACGAACAGGGCGCCGCGGCCCAGGAAGCGGAACCGGGCGAACGCGTACCCGGCCAGTGAGCACAGCACCAGATTGCACAGCACCGTGAGCACCGCGACCACGGCGCTGTTGATGAAGAAATGGCCGAAGGGGGCGCTGTTCAGCGCGTCCGGGTAGTTGGCGAACCGCAGCGTGTGCGGGACGAGCACCGGCGGGAAGTGCAGCGCCTCTGACGGCGTCTCCACCGACGTGATCAGCAGCCAGAAGAACGGGAAGATCAGGAGCAGGGTGGCCGGGATCAGGACCAGGTGCCACGGGCTGAACGGCAGCCGCCAGCGGCGCCGCGCGGCCGGCGCACCGCCGCGGGCGGGCGATTGGACGCCGCGGGCGGGCGCCGAGGTCGCGGTCACGAGCGGTAGTGCGTGAATCGCCGGCCGACCCGGAACTGGATCGCGGTGACCACGAGGGTGACGACGAACAGGAAGTAGGCGATGGCCGAGGCGTAGCCGAAGTTGAAGTTCTGGAACGCCTGGTCGTAGAGGTAGTAGACGAGCACCGTGGTGGCGTTCAGCGGGCCGCCCTGGGTGCTCAGGTAGACCTCGTCGAACAGCTGCAGCGCGTTGATGGTCAGCCACACGGCCAGGAACAGCGACGCCGGGCTGAGCAGCGGCAGGGTCACCCGGCGGAACCTCCGCCACGGGGTGCACCCGTCGATCGAGGCCGCCTCCAGCAGGGCCGCCGGGACCCCCTGCAGCGCGGCCAGGTAGATGACGACCGAGAACCCGGTCCAGCCCCAGATCGTCATGATCACGATCACGAACAGCGCCTCGGACGGTGAGTTCAGGAACTGCTGCTGCGGCAGGCCGACCAGGCTGAAGGCGTAGTTGACGATGCCGTAGGAGGGGTCGAACAGCCAGATGAAGACGATCGCCTCGCTGATCGTGGAGATGGCCATCGTGGCGTAGGCCGCGGTCCGGTAGATCGAGATGAAGCGGATCTTCCGGTTCATGGCCACGGCCAGGAACAGCCCGACGACCATCGTCCCGGGCACGAACAGCGCGGTGTAGACCAGCGTGTGCTGGATGGCCTGGCCCACGATCGGGTCGTGCACCATCTGCCGGTAGTTCTTCAGCCCCACGAACGGCGTGCTCGGCGTGAGCAGGTTGGACCGCTGGAAGGACATGATCGCGGACCAGACGATCGGCACCGCCCAGAACAGCAGGATGATCGCGACCCCGGGGGTGACGAACGCCCAGCCCGCGAACTGCTCGGAGGAAATGATCTTCCGACGGCGCACCGGGCGGCCGCGGCCGGGCCGCCCGGCCACGGCCACCCGGGCTTGAGAAAACGTCACGTCAGCCCGCGGCCAGGATCTGGTTGACCTGCTGCGCCGCGGAACTGAGGGCCGCCTGCGGCTGGCTCTTGCCCAGCAGCACGGACACGACCATGTTGCCGAGGACCTGCGAGATCTTCGGGTACTGCGGGATCTGCGGCCGGCTCTGCTTGACGTTGGCCAGGTTGGCCACGAACGCGCTCACCCCGGGCAGCGCGGTGTCCATCTGCTGGCTGAAGCCCGACGCGTTGCCTACCGACTGCCGGGTCGGCAGGTCCCCGGTCTTCAGCGAGAAGTACTTGACCTGGGCGGGCGCGGTGAGCCAGAGGATGAACTTCTCCGCCGCGGACACCCGCGTGGCGCCGTTGTTGAACACCACCCAGTTGTCCGGGCCGGAGATGGTCTGATGGCCAGCGCTCGACCCGGGGTAGGACGGCATGACCTGGACGCCGTAGTGCACGTTGGGGAACACGCCCAGGTCCCACGGTCCCGTGACGACCATCCCGAGCTTGCCCGAGTTGAACAGGTTGGCGTACGCCTGGTCGGTCGGGTCCAGGTACATGGATTTGTCGGTGACGGCCATGGTCCGCAGGGTGTTCAGTGACTGCAGCCCGGCGGCCGAGTCGAACGCGGCCTTCTTGTTGTCCGGGGTCAGGATCTGGCCGCCGGCCCCCCAGAGCAGCGCCTCCCAGTGCCACACCGTGTCCTCGGAGGCCGGGGTCACGTACGCGGTGCCGAACTGCTTGGCGGCCGGGTCGGTCAGCTTCTTGGCGTCGGCCACGAACTGCGGCCAGGTGAAGCCCGGGCCCGGCGGGGCGAGGTGGGCCTTGGCGAACAGCGTCTTGTTGTAGACCACGGCCAGGTTGTTGACCAGGGCCGGCACACCGATGATCTTGCCCTTGACCGTGGCCACGTCCCGCTCGCCGACCCAGAAGTCGTTCCAGTTGACGCCCGCCCGCTTGACCACGTTGGTCAGGTTCACCACCTGCGGGATCTGCGCCACGTTCGGCGCCCACGACCCGTAGAGGTAGGCGATGTCCGGCGGGCTGCCGCCGCGCACCGCGGTCAGCACCTTCTGCAGCGTGTTGTCGTTGTTGACGTACAGGCTGCTGACCTTCTGGCCCGGGTGCTGGTTCTGGTACTCCGTCACCAGGTGCGCGAACGCCTTGGCCTCGGGACCAGTCCAGCCCTCCCAGATCTGGATCGTGGTGCCGCCGCCGTTTCCGCCGCTGTTGGCGTCGGTGCCGCAGGCGGCCAGCCCGAGGGACAGCGCGGCGGCGGCGGCCAGCGGGGCCGCCAGGGTGACACGCAGCCGGTGTCTCACCATGCTGCCCTCAACTTTCCGGTCCGCCGGCGGCGGCCACAGTTCGGTGACGCTCAAGTTCAGTGACGACGCAACCCGGTAATCTGCGAGCCAGCGACCAGCGAGCCCCGGGACCGGCCAGCAGATGGCGGCCGGGCCTGGATACGACCGAAGTTGCATGAAGTCGTGATGTTTCCCGCAATATTGAGCAATCAGGCCCACGGTGTCAAGCCCCGCGGCAAACCCGGCCCCGGCCGACGGCCGGCCCGGGAAGTCCGGACGTAACGGACAATTTCCAGCCGTATAACGCGGCCGGGGCGGGACACCGGCCCGGCTGGCGCGTCGTGCACCGGATCATGGGGCCGGGTGAGGTCTTCGTTGCGGAGGTTTTTTGCTCGCTCTTGCGCGCAAACCGGGGCAATGGAACACTACCGAGCTGTGATCAAGGTGACCTTTATCGGCGCGGGCAGCATCGAATTCACCCGGAACGTGGTGACCGACCTCTGCGCCTACCCGGAGTTCCGCGGCCAGCTGCATCTCTCGCTGTACGACATCAGCGCCGAACGGCTGGCCCACGCCGAGCGGCTGGCCCGGCGGATCGGCGCGCAGACCGGCGCCGGCGCGACGGTGAGCGCGACCCGGGACCGGCGCGAGGCCCTGGACGGCGCCCGCTACGTGATCAACGAGGTGCAGGTCGGCGGCTACGACGCGACCCGGGCCGACTTTGACATCCCGGCCCGGTACGGAGTGCGCCAGACGATCGGCGACACCCTCGGCATCGGCGGGATCTTCCGCGGCCTGCGGACGATCCCGGTGACCACCGCGCTGGCCCGGGACATGCACGACGTCTGCCCGGATGCCTACCTGCTCAGCTACAGCAACCCGATGGCCATGCTGCCCTGGTCGGTCTACGAGGGCACCCCGTTCACCAACGTGTTCGGGCTGTGCCATTCGGTCCGGGACACGCAGGCCTTCCTGACCGACCTGGTCGGCGCCGACCCGGACCGGGTCCGGTTCCTGACCGCAGGGTTCAACCACCAGGCGTTCGTGCTCCGGTTCGAGCAGGACGGCCAGTCCCTGTACCCGCGGCTGGCTGAGGTCATCGACGGCTCCCCCGAGCTGCAGCGGCGGGTCCGGGTGGAGATCTACCGCCGGTTCGGCTACTTCCCCACCGAGTCCAGCGAGCATTCGGCCGAGTACGTGCCGTGGTTCATGCGCCACGACGAACAGATCGAGCGGTTCCGCATCTTCGTCGGCGACTACCTGGCCCGCTCCGAGGAGAACCTGCGCGAGCTGGAGTCGCTGCGCCACGCGCTGGCCTCGGACGCGCCGCTCGACCTGGAACCCAGCCACGAGCTCGCGTCGCTGTTCATCCACTCCCTGGAGACCGGCACCGAGCGCGAGCTGCACGTCAACATCCGCAACGGCGGGCTGATCACCAGCCTGCCGGAGGCATGCTGCGTGGAGGTGCCCTGCGCGGTCGGGGCGGGCGGCCCCGAGCCCGTGCCGGTCGGCGCGCTGCCGCCGCAGCTGGCCGCGCTGAACCGGACGTTCCTCAACGTGGTCGAGCTGACCGTCCGGGCCGCCCTGGAGGAGTCGCGGGACCACGTGTACCAGGCCGCGCTGCTCGACCCGAATACCGCGGCCACGCTGACCACGGCGCAGACCGTGGCCATGTGCGACGAGCTGTTCGCCGCGCACCGGGACCTGCTCCCCGCGGCCTTCGCGGGCTGACATAACCCCGGGGGCGCCCCGGGCTGGACCCACAGGAGGGGCCATGCGCCTCGCACTGACCCACCGGCCTGGCTGGCTGGCCGCGATCACGGCGGCGCTGGTCCTCGTGCCGCTCGCGGCGGCGGTCCCGGCGTCGGCCGCGCGCCCGGCGCCCGGGGCGAGCACGCCGATCCCGGCGCCCGTGCACCGCGGCGCGCTGCGGATGGCCGGCACGCCCCGGGACGGCTCGGTGGTCACGGCCTCCGGGCTGGCCTGGCACGTGCCCCGGCTGCCGCAGGGCATGAGGCTGCTCAGCTTCGGGGTCGCGTACACCTGGCAGAGCTGCGCGAAGGACGGGCGGCGCTGCCGGACCGCGGCGGACCCGGTCGCCACCCCGTTCGCGGCCCGCCGGTACCGGGCCGGGCACGCCGACACGGGCCGGCGGCTGCGGGTCACCGAGACCGCGGCCGAGGTGGTCCAGACGCGGGCGCGGAACTTCACGTTCCGGGTCATCCGGCGCTCGGTGAGCCGGCTGGCTGCGGTTCCCGTCCGCGCATACCGGCGGCATCAGCGGCCGGCTAGTTATTTCCGCAACGGAACACCCCAGCGGCGTACCGCCTCGACCTCGGAGTACTTCCAGGTCGGCGCGCCGGACTACAACACCGCCGACGGGACGGCCGTCCAGCGGTACCAGGTGGACCGGGGCCGGTGGCGGCCGGTGCCGGCCAACGGGGTGTTCTACACCGGGACGCTCGGGGTCGGCCCGCACCAGGTGCGGGTCCGCACCGCGAACCGGGCCGGGGTCACCCAGACCAGATTCGGGTGGCGGGTGGTGCCGATGCCTGCGCCGGTGGCCTGCCGCCCGGCGGGCGGGCGGGCGTGCTGGTCCCCGCCGCATCTGGCCGCCGATCACCGGCCGATGCGCTGGGACTGGCAGATCGGCCGGACCTTCCCGCTGCAGCGGACCGGCAAGCACGCCGTGGACATCTATGACATCGACGGGTTCCTCACCACCCCCGCGGAGGTCCACACGATCGCGAGCCGCTGGCAGGCCAGCACGCTCGCGCACCCGAAGACCATCTGCTACCTGGACCTGGCCTGGGAGGACTACCGCCCGGACGGCAGCCCATCACCGCGCGGCGCCTTCCCGGCGGCCACGCTCGGGAACGTGTACTACGGCTACCCCGAGGAACGCTGGGTGGACTTCCGCCAGCTAGACGCGCTCAAGCCGATGCTGCGCGAACGGATCGCCATGTGTGCCCGCAAGGGGTTCGACGCGGTGGAACTGGACGACATCGACAGCTTCGACCCGCCGTCCACCACCGGGTTCCGGCTCACCCCTGGCGACGCGCAGAACTTCCTGGCCTATGCGTTCAACCTGATCCACGCCGACGGGATGACCGGACTGTGGAAGAACTCGCCGTTGCTGTCCTGGTGGGGACGGCAGTACGCGGACGGGGCCGTGCTCGAGGAGTGCTACACGTACCACATGTGCTCCGCGTCGCAACTGCGCGGCAGCAGCCAGTACGGGATCACCTGCACCAGCCTGTCTGGCGCGACGCCGTGCGGCTGGGACGACTTCACCACGGACCGGACCCCGGCGCAGCCCAGCGGCAAGTGGGTCGGCGACGCCGAGTACGGGGCCGACCACTACGTCTGCGACCCCGGGCAGGGCGGGCAGAAATGCCAGGGACAGCACGCGTTCGCGGCGTTCTGCCGGGCCGTGTACGCACCGCCCCTCGGGTTCGCGGCGGTCAAGTTCGACGTGAACCTGGACGGGAAAACGTTCTATCCCTGCCCGCGCGGCTCCTGAGCCAGGACGCGGCCGTCTTCCAGCCTGAGCACCTCGTCGGCCAGGTCGATCAGTGCCTCGTCGTGGGTGGCGACCAGGGCCGTGATCCCCTCGGAGCGGACCACGGTCAGCAGCAGGCGCATGATCCGCCGGCCGGTCTCCAGGTCCAGCTGGCTGGTCGGCTCGTCCGCGATCAGCAGCTCCGGCCCGCCAGCCAGTGCCCGGGCGATCGCGATGCGCTGCTGCTGGCCGCCGGACAGTTCGTCCGGCCGGTGCGCGGCGTGCTCCGCCAGGCCCACGATGGCCAGCATGGTCGCCACCCGCTCCTCGCGGGCCCGGGCCGGCGTGCCGGCGATGCGCAGCGGGATGCCCACGTTCTCCGCAGCGGACAGCATCGGGATCAGGCCGAAGGACTGGAAGATGAACGCAACCGTGCTGCGGCGCAGGGCCAGCCGCTGCCGTTCCGGCATCGCGGTCACGTCGTGACCGGCCACCTCCAGGTGGCCGCTGGTCGGGGTGTCCAGGCCGCCGATGATGTTCAGCAGCGTGGTCTTGCCCGACCCGGACCGGCCGCAGACCGCGACCAGGTGGCCCCGCGGGACCGTGAACGATACCTCGCGGAGGGCCTGCACCGCGGTGTGCCCGCTGCCGAAGGTCCGGGACACCCCGCGGGCCGCCACCATCCCGGTCAGCAGGCCCGGCTCCCCGCCGGTGCCGGTCACGAGCCGGCCTTCCGGTCCGGCCCGGTCTCCGGGTCCGGCGTGGTCCCCGGGCCGGGCGTGGTCATCCCGGTGGGCGCCGTCCCCCCGCCGGGGGCAGTCTCCCCGCCGGGGGCGGACTCGCGGTCCGGCCAGACGCCGATGTGGCCGGGCTCCTGCTGCAGCCGCACCCGGTCCCGCATGCCCAGCGCCTGGGTCATATCGCGCGGAAGCTGCACCCGGCCGGCCCGGTCCAGCACCGCGTACTCGACCGCGTGCCGGGTGGCGTTGCCGTGCTCGTCGGCGCGGTCGTGGCGGAGCGTCTCGGTGCTGGTGCGGCCGTCCCGGATCGCGATCGTGCGGCGCACCTCGGCCGACACGGCCGGATCGTGGGTCACGACCAGCACGGTCACGCCGAGCTCGGCGTTGGCCGTCTGCAGTGCCCCGAACACGTCGCGCGCGGTGGCGCTGTCCAGCTCGCCGGTCGGCTCGTCGGCGAGCAGCACCCGCGGCTCGTTGGCCAGCGCGGTGGCGATCGCGGTGCGCTGCTGCTCGCCGCCGGACATCTGGGCCGGGCGGCGCGCGGCGCAGTAGCCCACGCCCAGCATGTCCAGCAGGTCGTCCGCGCGCCGGGCCCGCGGCCGGCGGCCCGCGCCCGCGAACTTCATCGGCATGATGACGTTCTGCCGTGCGGTGAGGTACGGGAGCAAGTTCCGGGAGGTCTGCTGCCACAGGAAGCCGACCGTGCTCCGCCGGTAACCGAGCCGGTCCCGGGCGGTCATCGCGGCCAGGTCGTGCCCGGCCACCCGGGCCCGGCCCGCGGTCGGGGTGTCCAGCCCGGCGAGGATGTTCATCAGGGTGGACTTGCCGCTGCCGGACGCCCCCACGATCGCGGTCAGCTCGCCCTCCGCGATCAGCAGGTCCAGTCCCTGCAGCGCCTGGACCTCGATGCCTTCCGCGGCGTAGATGCGGACCAGCCGGTCGCACATGATGAGCGCGCCGTCGCCGTAGGAGGCGCGGGCGTGCCGCGCCTCGGCGCCGAGCTGGCTGAGCCCGGCCGCCGGGGCCACGCCCGGACGGTCAGCTGCCGCTGTCATGTCGGGTCTCGCCTCCCGGTCGCCCGTCTCGCCTGCGGCTCATCCGCCTCCCGCCTGCCGGGCCGCCCGGCCCGCTGACGCGCCACCATTCTCACCGGCCCGCTCACTCACTTAACCACCCGCTCGCTCGCTCACTCACTCACTCACTCGCCAACCCTCAGGGCCTGCGCCGCGCCGCGGCCGCGGGCCAGCCTGCCGGAGATGGCGAGCGTGAGCCCGCCCAGGACCAGCAGCGCGGCCGCGGCGATCAGGAGGGCGACCGGATCGGCGCGGAGCGGCACGGTCACCGGCATGCCGGTGAACGCGGCGAGGTTCACCGCCGGGCCGACCAGCGGCACCAGCAGCAGAGCGCACACGGTCCCGCCCGCGGCGGCGGCCAGGATCGCGGGCAGGGCCTCCACCGCCATGATCCGCCGCGACTGCGCCGCAGCCAGGCCCATCGTGCTCAGCCGGGCCAGGGTCAGCTCCCGGGACCGGGCCCCGAGCACCAGCGTCAGCAGCACGACGAGCAGGCTGAACCCGCCCGCTGCCGCGGCGCCCTGGGCGAACGTGACGACCCCGCCGTGCGGCAGGGGGGCGGCCGCGATCGAGGCCAGCAGCCGGGACCGCAGCGTGACCTGGGCGCCGGGGACCGCCCGCCCGGCCACGCGGACCAGGGCCGCCTGATCCAGCCGCGGGCCGGTGATGGCCAGCATGGTCGGGGCCGGGTCCTGCGCCCCGAGGGCCCACCGGGGCAGGACCGCGAACTGGGTGCCCGCCGCCCCGCCCGCGACGGCAGCCACCGTGCCGGCCACCCGGATGCGCAGCTGCCGGCCCGCCACGTACAGCCCGTCGTGCGGGCCGAGGATGGCCCGTGCGGCGGGCGAGATGAGGGCGGGCACCGGGGCCGGCGGTCCGGGCGGCCGGGCCAGCGCCGCGGCCGGGAACGCCGCGCCCCGGGTCACCGCACCCCGGGTCACCGGGCCGGGGGACGCCGGGCCGGGGGCAGTGGCGGCCAGCGCGGCATACTGCCCCGGGTCGAGGATGACCACCGGCAGCTGCAGGCCCTGGCCGGACGTTCCCAGGGTCACGGCCACCGCGGCGGACCGCCGGACACCCGGCGCCGCCGTGATGAGGCGCTGCGCCGCGGGGGTGATCCCGGGGCCCACCGCGGGCGCGGTCACGAGCGCGTCCGCGCCCACGGCCTGCCAGGATGCCGCGACGTCGGCGCGGGCCACCGCGCCGCGCGCCATCCCGGCGAACGCGATCACCGCGAACGCGAGGACCAGCGCGAACGCGGGCAGCAGGCCAGCCTGGGCCGCCGCCCCGCCGCGCGCGAAGCCGACCAGCAGCACCACGCCCCGGCGGCGCCGGGCGAGCCGGGCCAGCTGCCGCAGCACCACCGGGAAGGCCCGCATAACCAGCAGCGCGACCGGGATCGCCGCGAGCACGGGCGCCGCGCTGGTGAACACGTCCACCTGACCGGGCGGAGGCAGGCCCTGCTGGCGGAGCAGGATCAGGCCGCCGGCCGACCCGAGGACCAGCGCGGCGTCGGCAACCCGGTACCGGGCGGCCGCGACCCGGCGGCGCGCGCCCGGGGCGGATCCCCCGGCCGCGGCCCGGCGGGGGGTGCGCTGCTGCCACGCCGCGAGCAGGGGCGGCCCCGCCAGCGCGGCCGCGACGATCAGGCCGGCCAGCCACCACGCCAGCCGCGAGGCGGGCCCGGGGGTGGCCGCGACGGCTGCACCCGCCCCGAGGGCCGCGGCCGGGAGGGCCGTGACCGCCCCGCCGGCCAGGGCCACGGCGGCGACCTGCCGGAGCGAGGCACCGCGGGCCCGCATCATCGTGAACTCGCCGTGGCGGCGGCCGGCCACCAGCCGGGCGCCGAGCAGGACGACCACGGCCGCGATCACGGCCAGGCTGACGAACATCAGTGACAGCACCCGCTGCACCGCGTCGTCGGTCGCTACGAACGACGGCAGCATGGTGGCCAGGCCGCTGCTCAGGCTGACCTGGATGGTGGCGGCCGGGCCCGCCGACGCGTTGAGGCTGCTGCTCACCGACGTCACCGCAGGCAGGTAGCCGATCGCCTGCAGCGCCCGGGCCAGGCCGGCCGCCTGATCGGCGGTGACCCGGCTCAGGTCGAGGGGGAAGCCCCACAGTGCCCGCAGCGGCGCACCACTCAGGTAGCCCTGCAGCGCGGGCAGTTCCGCGCCGGACACGAACGCGCCGGAGCTGAAGTAGGGCGCGGAGTCCGGGGTGGGCGAGGTCACCTGCGGCGCGGCCGCGACCGGGTCCACGGTCCAGAAGGAGGAGGCCGGGTGACGCGGCCGGAGGATCCCGGTGACCACCACCTCCCGGCCTGCGGCCCGCAGCCGGGAACCTGGGTGCAGGCCGAACCGGGCCGCGGTGGCCTGGGTGACGGCGACCTGGACGGTCACCGCGGCCGGCCCGCCTGCCGCGGCGCCGGCGGCGGGGAGGGTGCCTGCGGCCAGGCTGGCGTTGCGGTCCAGCCCGTTGCGGTAGAGCAGCTCCAGCTGGGGCGGGGCCATGCTCCGGTCCGGGGGCCGCCCGGCCACGGAGAACGGGCTCGATCCGGTGACCAGGCCGGCCCAGTCGGTGGCCGGCGGGGCCAGCGGCAATCCGTCCCGGCGCAGGCCGCCGCCAAGCTGGCCGCGGGCCGACTCCAGCAGGGCCGGGCTGAGGGAGTTGCTGCGCAGGCCGCTGATGTCGGCGTCGGCCAGGACCGTAGCCGCCAGCGAGGACTCAGCCCGGAAGCTCCGCTGCAGGACCGCGGTGCGGTAGCCGAGGCTGGCCCGGGGCACGGCGACCGCGACGAACGTGCAGATCAGCACGAGCATGGCCAGCGCGAGGCTGGCCGCCGCCCCGGTACCGGTCACGGCCGCCCCGGCCGCGGCGATCCGCGGCCTCATCCGGACTCCCCGGCCCGCAGCGCCGCCGCCGGATCGGGACGGTAGGCGCCCGCGGCGGCCGCGGCCACCACCGGCACCGCCGCGATGCCCAGCGCCAGCAGCGCGGTCCAGCCCAGCGGGATCACCACGCGTACCGGGGGGAACGGGGCACTCCCGCCAGAGGTGAGGGTGACAGCGGGCACGAGCAGATAGGCCAGGGCGGCCCCGATGACCGCGCCGGCCGCCGCGCCGGGCACGCTGAGCATGAGCTGCTCCAGGCACAGCTGACCGGCCCGCCCGGCCCGGCCGACGCCGAGCGCCGCGAGCAGGGCGTGCTGCTGGCGCCGCTCCCGGATCGTGGCCACGACGCTGACCACGAACCCGATGCAGGCCAGCAGGCCGGCCGCGATCACGATCACCAGCAGCGACACCTGCGGGACATTCGGCAGCGGGTCGCCGAGCAGCCGGGCCGCCGATCCGGCCGAGGTCACCGCCCTGGCGCCCGCGGGCAGCCCGGGCGGGACGCCGCGCGGCCCGGCGAGCCACCACTGGGTGACCGGCAGCGGCGGCTGTGACTGTGCGGCCAGGGCCTGCTGGAGCCAGGCCTGGTCGGTGACCAGGGCCGGGCCGGTCCCCCCGGTGGCGGGGAAGGCCCGGACCTCGGCCACGATCCGGACCGGGACACTCGCGTTGCCCACCGGCAGCGGCAGGATCTGGCCGGGGCGCACGCCCGCGGCACTGACGAACGCCCGGGTCACCAGCGCCGGAATCGGCAGCGGGGGTGGCCCGGCGGTGAGCGCCAGCTGGCCGGTCACCGGCTGGGGCGGCGCGCCGGGGCGCTGGATGAGGTGGCCGGCCCCGACCGAGAACGTTAGCGCGGCCGTGCCCCCGCTGGCCCGCCAGACGCTGACAGCGGGCGCGATCCCGGGGGCCAGCGGGTTGGCCAGGTCGGCCGAGGACACCGCGGGATGCCACCGGAGCAGGGTCCCGGCCCGGGCGAACGGGCTGGAGAAGCGGCCCGAGGCCTGCTGGGAGACCGCCAGGGCCCGGACGGCCAGCGTAGCCCGGGCGGCCGCGCGCCGCTGCTCGTCCCGGCGCGCGGCCCGCTGGGCCGCCGCGCTGCGGTACGGCGGGGCCGGGAACCCGGGCAGCTGGTAGCTCGCCGACAGGCCGAGCAGCCGCAGCGGGTAGCGGGCCCGGCCCGCGGTACCGAGGCCCGCGTCCAGGTGATGGTCCCGCCCGTCGGCGGGCAGCGTCCCGGCCGGGATTGTGTACCCGGTCCCCGAGCCATCCTGCACCGACAGGCTCACCGCGGCGGCGGCCAGCCCGCCGGATGCGCCGCCACGCGGCGGCTGCAGCGAGGCCTCCAGGTCCAGCCGGGCAGGCCGGCCCGGCAGGTCCAGCCCCGGCCCCGGGGTACGGGGGGTGATCCGCCGCCAGAGCCGGGCCGCGGGCAGGCTGGACAGATCCGGCCGGAGCAGCACCGTGCCCGCCGCCTGGCGGGCGTCGAGAGCCAGCACGGTGAACCCGCTCTCCTCCGTGGCGACCGGCATCGCGGTGCGCACGCCGCGGGCCCGCGCGAGCGCCCCGGCGTCACCGAGCGGCAGGGACGCGGCCACGCTGACCCGGACATCGGCCCCGGCCGCGAAAGCGGCCTGGTCCAGCTGGGACTGCCGCCAGCTCTGGTGCTGGGCCAGCACCAGGGTCCCGGTGGCCACGGCCAGGACCACGAGCAGCACGGGGCTGCCTTCCCGCACGGCCCGCCGGCTCACCTGCCAGCTGGCCAGGGCCCCGGCGAGGCGCCTGCCGCGCGCGCCGAGCCGGTCCAGCAGGCGCGCGGCGGCCGGCAGGATCCGCAGTGGCAGCAGCGCGATCCCGGCCAGGGCCAGCACCGGGGCGACGGCGAGCACCGGGTCGAAGCCGAGCGTGCCCCCGGACAGCCGGGGAACCGCGGAGTACCGGCGCAGTTCCCAGAAGGCCAGCACGCCCAGCGCGATGAGCGCCGCGTCGAGGCCGGCCCGGGCCGTGGCGGCGAGCAGGGCCGGCCGTCCCCGGCGGCCCCGGGCGGTGCCCGGCGTCAGCGGCCGCAGCGACGGCCACATCATCACCGCGATGACGCCCGCGACGATCACCGCGGCCGGCCACCAGGCCCCGCCGGCGACCGCACGGTGCACCACCCCGGGCAGTCCCCCTGGATGACCGGCCGGGAGCCCGGTGGCCGCCATCAGCAGGTCGGCCAGGTAACCGCCGGCCACGATCCCGGCCGCCGCACCGGCCACGGCCAGCAGGACCGCCTCGGCCAGCGACGCGAGCAGCAGCTGCCCGCGGGCCGCGCCCCGGGCCGACAGCAGCGCGGTCTCCCCCTCACGCTGGCTGGCCAGCAGCCGCGCAGCCAGCACCGCCGCGGCGGTGGCCAGCAGCAGTAGCTGAAGCGAGCCGATGAGCAGCAGCGACCGGGACACGACCAGGCTGCTGGCCAGCGCGGCCAGGACCTGCGGCAGCCCGGTGGTCACCTGGAGGCCGCCGAGACCCGGCCGGCTCCGCAGCCTGGCGACCGCCGCACTCAGCCCGTGACCCAGAGCGCCCATGGCGGCCGGCGAGATGGCGGCGGTGTGCACGGTGACGAGCCAGGACCCGGCGCTCACCGGCAGCCCGGCGGGCCCCAGCGCGGCCGGGTCGGCCAGCATCGGGCCGTAGGTGACGAACGTGCCCTGGACGAGCTTCCCCGAGGTGCCGAGCAGGCTGAGCCGCCAGTACGGGGCGGCCGGGTCGCGCGGCCGGAACAGGCCGGTCACCCGGAGCCGCACCGGCGTGCCGGTCAGGCTGTCGCGCAGCACCAGGACCTGGCCGACGGAGAAGTGGAGCAGGCCGGCCGCGCTCACCGGCAGCACGACGCCGAGCGGCGCCCCGGGATGCGGCGGGCCGGGCCAGGTACCCGCAGTCAGCCTGACGTGGGCCCGGACTCCGCTGAGCGCGGCCGCCTGGATCAGCGGCGGCTGGGACGCACCGCGCGGCCCCGGCAGCGCCAGCTGATCCGACCAGAGGCCGCTGGCCAGCGTGAACGGGACGGCACCCAGCGCCGAGCGGACCGTGGCCCGGATGATGGACTGGTCGGCGCGGGCCCGGGCCGCGCCGAACTGCCCGCTGACCTGGATGGGGGTGGCCGCCGCGCCGGCCAGCCTGGTGTGGGTGGCCGCGGGCAGCGCCCGCCCCGCGAATCCGGCCAGCCCGGTGGTCACGGTCACCGACATCAGGACGGCCAGCAGCAGGCTGGCGGGCAGCAGCGGCGCGGACCGGGTGCGCCGCAGCACGAACATCACCCGGGAACCGCGCGCCGTCCCGCTTCCGCCAGGCCGGGTGGCGGCGTCATGCACATCCGTCCCCAGGCTCCGGCCCATGATCCGACGCTACGCACCTCCCCCGGGGGCGCCAGGGCCGGAGGACGATCGGTTACCCGTTTGGGGCGGAATCGTTGTCTAGATCAGGGTCGCCGGCCCGGGACGCGGCAGGATCACCGCGGGCCGGGACGGGTCCGTGGCCGTTGCCCGGGGCCGCCCGCGAGCCACCGGGCGGGGCTGCTCGCGAGCCACCGGGCGGGGCTGCTCGCGAGCCACCGGGCGGGGCCGCCCGCTGCCCGTTAGCCGGGTCTTGGCCGCTCACCGGGGCCGGCCGCCCGTCCGCCGGGCTGGCTGACAGGAGCCCGTTCTCCCACGGCCGGACCCGGGCCAGCCAGTAAGCCCCGCCGCCCAGGGCCACCGCGCACAGGATCCAGCCCAGCGCGGTCGTGCCGACCCCGACGTACTTCAGGCCCGACGCGAAGATCACGAACGTGATGATGGGCCGGATGTAGCGGTCCGGGGCCCGGGACGAGAGGTAGGAGCCGATCAGCACGGCGGGCACGCTGCCGACCACGAGCGAGGCGGTCACCCCGAACTGGACGGTGCCGAAGATCAGGGCGCCCAGGGCGGCCGCCGCGGTGAGCGGCACCGCCTGGGTCAGGTCGGTGCCGACCAGCTGCCCGGCGCTGAGCATCGGGTAGAGGAACAGCAGCAGCACGATCATCAGCGACCCGGAGCCGACCGAGGTCAGGCCCACGATCACGCCGCCGATCATGCCGATGATGATCGTGGGCACCGGGCGCACGTTGATCTTGTGCACCGTGCCGATCCGCTGGTTGCCGGACCGGCGGTCCAGGATGTAGCGGAAGACCATGGCCGCCGCCCCGACCAGGAGCGCCGCACCCAGGAAGACCTCGACGCGCTTCTGCTGCGCGGAACTGCCGCCGAGCCGGTGCAGCAGGTAGGCGCCGACGAACGCCATCGGCACCGAGCCGATCACCATCCAGCCGACCAGGCGCAGGTTGACGGTGCCCTTGCGCAAGTGCACCGCGGCACCGACCGGCCGCATCAGCACGGCGGCGACCAGGTCACTGGAGATGGCCGCCGATGGCTTCACGCCGAACAGCAGGATCAGCATCGGCGTCATCAGGGCGCCGCCACCCGCGCCGGTCAGCCCGACCAGCAGCCCCACCACGGCACTGCCCAGGACGATATAGGGGTTCAGGGTCATTGCTGACTCATCTTTCTCCCGGGCTGGCACCGGAATTCCTATTAACGAAGAACCAAATATAGGCATTGCCCCGGCCAGCAGGGAAGCAGGTCCCGCATACCGCCGAGGCCCCGGGAAAGCGGCACTCCTTACCTATAATTACAGACACTTTAATAGGAATAACGAAGGCCGGGGGGTTATCGGGTGGCCCGCCGGCCGTCCTTCAGGCCCGGGAACCGCCCGGTGCCAGCCCGGCAGGCGCACCGGCGGCACGGGCCGGGCATGACGCCTCAGGTACGGCCCCGTCTCGGCCCGCGCGCAGATGTCGGCGGCGATGAAGTCGGCGCCTTCGCGGGCCCGGGTCAGCGCGGGGCTGCGCCCCCTGCCCCGCGGGCCGCCCGCAGATGAAGGTGACCTTGCCATCGAGTAGTCCCATGCCGGGTGCCTCTTTCCCCGGGGTTACCGGTCAGCCAGCGATCAGCCAGCCCGGCAGGCACCGGATCAGCGCCTCGACCAGCTCGTCCACTGTGCACTGGCCGGGCGGCCCGGACAGCCAGGCGCCGATCACGCCCAGCACCCCGCCCGCCAGGAACCGCGCCGTGATCACCGGGTCCGCGCCGGCCGGGCGCCCGTCCATCCGCTTCAGGGCCTGTACGGTCCGCTCGGTGAAGGCCTCGGTGATCGCCTGCACCAGCTGCGGGGCGGCACCGGGCCCGAGCAGCCGCGCGTAGGACGCACGGCGCTCGTCCACGAACCCGGCGACGTCCCGCAGCGCCCGCCGGCTGGCCTCGGCCCCGGACACACTGTGCCGCGAGCGCATGACGATGTCCGCGTTCCCGACCACGTCGAACAGCTCGCTCAGCGCACGGATGGCGAGATCCCCGGGTGAGGAGAAGTGGCTGTAGAACGACGTGCGGTTCACGCCGGCCGCGCGGGCCAGGGCGCTGACGGACATCGTGCCCGGGTCGGAGTCGAGCACGGCCTCTTGAAGGCGCAGATCAGCTTCTCGCGGGTCCGCACCGCGCGCGGATCGCGTTATCGATCATGGAACGCCGCCGTCCGGTGCCCTGACCAGCAGCTTGATCGTCCACAATCCCCAAATTAACTCTAACGGACGGCTGTCGTCTAGCCTTGCGGCGCAGGTCTAAACTGAGTACTCAGTCAGGGCAGCGTAATCGCCGCCGCGGATTTTTCCCAGGATGATGTGGTGAGTCTGATGAGTGGTCGGGTGGCAGGCAAGGTCGCCCTGATTACGGGGGCGGCCCGGGGACAGGGCCGGGCGGACGCGCTGCGGCTGGCCGGGGAAGGCGCCGACGTGATCGTGGTGGACGTGTGCGCGCCGCTGCCCAGCGTTCCCTACGACTCGGCGACGCCGGAGGACCTGGCCGAGACGGTGAGCCTGGTCGAGAAGACCGGCCGCCGGGTGATCTCCGGCATCGTGGATGTCCGCGACCTGGACCGGCTGCGCCGGATCGTGGACGACGCGGTCCGCCAGCTGGGCCAGCTGGACATTATCGTGGCGAACGCCGGGATCTGCGTGCCGAAGCCGTGGGACCAGGTGACCCCGCAGATCTACGAGGACACGATCAGCACGAACATCACCGGCACCTGGAACACGGTGATGGCCGGGGCGCCGTACCTGGTCGAGGCGGGCGGCGGGTCGGTCATCCTGATCAGCTCGGCGGCGGGCCTCAAGGTGCAGCCGTTCATGGTGCCGTATACCACCAGCAAGTTCGCCGTGCGGGGCATGGCCAAGGCCTTCGCGGCCGAGCTGGGCCAGCACAATATCCGGGTGAACAGCGTCCACCCCACCGGGGTGAACACCCCCATGGGAACCGGGAACATGCAGGCCGAGATCGGGGCGGCGATCGCCGGTTACGACCGGCTGGGCGCGATGTTCATGAACATGCTGCCGGTGGACAGCACCGAGCCCGCGGATGTCGCGGACACCGTGCTCTTCCTCGCCTCGGACGAATCGAAATTCATTACCGCGCACGAGATCGCGCCGGACGCCGGCGTTACGGAGTTCTGAGATGGCCAGTACGAGGGATTGGTTCGAGACGGTCGCGGAGGCCCAGCGCCGGGCGAAGAAGCGGCTGCCGAAGGGTGTCTACCTGGCCCTGGTGGCCGGGGCCGAGGCCGGCGTGACGATGGACGACAACGTCCGAGCCTTCTCCGAGCTGCGGTTCCGGCCGCATGTGGCGGACCTGCCGGCCACCCGTGACCTGGCCACCAGCGTGATGGGGCAGGAGGTCAGCCTGCCGGTGCTAATCTCGCCGACCGGGGTGCAGGCCGTGCACCCCGACGGCGAGGTGGCGGTGGCCCGGGCCGCGGCCGCGGCGGGCACCGCCATGGGCCTGTCGTCGTTCGCGTCCAAGCCGGTCGAGGAGGTCGGGAAGGCCATCGACAAGCTGCTGTTCCAAAGCTACTGGGTGGGCACCCGCGAGGACATCCTGGCCCGGGCCGAGCGGGCCCGCGCGGCTGGCGCCAAGGGCCTGATCGTCACGCTGGACTGGGTGTTCGACTCCCGCCGCGACTGGGGCAGCCCCTGGATCCCGGAGAAGCTGGATCTCAGGGCCATGCTGAGGTACGCGCCGCAGGTCGCGGTCAAGCCCGAGTACCTGGCCCGATGGATCCGCAGCGGCTCCCTGCCCGACCTGGGCGTGCCCAACCTCGGCGCCCGCGACGCGCAGATCCCCACGTTCTTCGGCGCGTACGGCCAGTGGATGGGATCTGCCCCGCCGGCCTGGGAGGACCTCGCCTGGCTGCGCGAGCAGTGGGGCGGCCCGTTCATGATCAAGGGCATCACCCGGCCGGACGACGCGCGGCGCGCGGTCGAACATCGGGGCCACCGCCATCTCGGTGTCCAATCATGGCGGTAACAACCTGGACTCCACCCCCGCCACCATCCGCTGCCTGCCCGGCGTGGCCGACGCGGTCGGGGACCAGATCGAGGTGCTGCTGGACGGGGGCATCCGGCGGGGCAGTGACGTGATCAAGGCCCTGGCCCTGGGCGCGCACGCGGTGATGATCGGCCGGGCCTACCTCTGGGGCATGGCCGCCGCCGGCGAGCGGGGCGTCACCAACGTGATTGAGATCCTGCGCCAGGGGGCCAGCGAGACGCTGCTGGGCCTGGGCAAGGCCTCCATTCGCGACCTGTCCCCCGACGACGTGATCGTGCCCGACGGGTTCGCACTCGACCGCAAGATCTGAGCGGAGTACCCGGGAACGGAGCAGCCTCCCATGGGCGGTGAGCAGACCGACGGCACGGCCCGCGGGCGCATCCTGGCCGCGGCTCAGCGGCTCTTCGCCGAGCGCGGCTTCGACCACACGTCCACGGCGCTCATCGCGGCGGAAGCGCGCGTCCCGCAGGGGCTGATCTTCTACCACTTCAAGGCGAAGATGGAACTCCTGCTCGCCGTGATCCGGGAGGACCAGGCCACCCTGCTGGACGGACTTCTCCCGGAGCTGGCGCCCGAGGGCGGCCTGCACCCGGCCGTGGCCGGGCTGTGGCGGCACCTGTCCGCCGTGCTCGGCGAACCGTCCCCGGTTCGGAAGATCATCATCCAGGAAGTCGCGGCTCACCCGGAGATCCGGCAGCGTGCCCTGGAACTGCATGAGCAGATGACCACGATCATCGCCGGCTATCTGGCCCAGGCCAGCCAGCACCCGGGCGATCCCCGGCCCGAGCATGACGCTGCCGCCCACCTGCTGACCATCGCGGCCGGGATGGCCCCCCTGCTCGGCGAGCCCGGCCTGACGCTGATCCCGCCCGGCGCCCTCGCCGCCCTCATCAGCGATGGCCTCCAGCCGCGGCGGACCGCCAGCGCCGGGCGCTAGACCGCACCTGGCTATCCAGGGCCCGCTCGCCGCGCGCGGCCCATGCGCCGGCCTTGGCGCACAGGAAGGACCTCCTCGTTCCCCGGCCGGCCTGCACGATGGCGGTCTGGCATGTGGACGCCAGGGCTACCCGCGGACGGTGGTAGGAAGGGACCTGATGGATACCCCGCAGCAGCCGGCCAGCGCCGGCCCCCCGGACCCAGACGACGAGCCGGTCCTGCCCGCGCAGAGCCGGGAAGATACCGACGCCGGCTGGGGCGAGCCCGCCGAGCCGGACGACGACGAGCGCCTCGGCCGTGACCGGCCGCCGCACTGGGATTCCCTCTAGTAGCCCGTGGTGCACGGCACCGCCCGGACGCAGGTGCGCAGACCGTGAGCTGCACCGCCGGGGCAGGCCCGGATCGCAAGACCGGGCCGGGACCGCCGGGCCGGGACCGCCGGCGACCGGCCGGATATGCCGGTCCGCCGGCGGCATGACCGAAATCCACCGGCCCTGGAACAGCGGCAGTTACCGGGTTGACCACGCCAATATCATCTGGCGATGATGACGTTTAGTAGGCCGCCCTGACCAGCTCGCCGGGGAATGGGCGGGGCCGCAACTCACCCGTGCCGCCTGAAGCAGTCCGGGCCTAATACATCCAGGGCCGGGGGGCGGACTTGCTAACGGTCAGGTGAAGGCCGGCCGGCCGGGCCGGACCGTGAGCGCGTTGCTGGACGGCGACCCGCGCGTGACCCGCGCTGACCTGCCCTGGCCAGGCCAGGGCCACGGCGGCGACGCCGCCCAGAGTAAGAGCGAGAACGAGAATCCCGCGCATCACCCGGCGGCGCGCAATTCCCGCCGAGGGGCTGCGGTGAGCACCGCCCGCCGGCCCGCCGCCCGGCATGATGCTGGGCCTTAACGACCTATGATTCTTCATAGTAGAATGTCCCCTTGTCGGTGACTTAGACATCAGGCCATCTGCGAGTGCGAAACTACACCCCAATGCGTGACCGGATATGGCATTTGGAGCAATCCACGCGATAACCGCCGGTATGGCCAGAGTCGGCCGCCACCGGGTGATCAAGGGCCCAGGGTGCCCCGCGATGGGGCCTTCCGCCGGTCCCTCCCCGGCCCGCGAAGCCCGGACACCAGACCAGGCTGGCGTGACCGGGGGGACGCACGGGCCTGGTGAATCCTGAGTGAAGATAGAAACGGTGCAGATTCGCGTGGCCCGTGACATGACAAGGGGAGAATCACCACCGGGCCGCGTGACGGCCTCTGCAATATGCACGACAAATTGCACCATTGCGCTTAGGCGGCCGGAAGCATTCCCTCGCGCTTCTCGCACCTGGCTTAGCGTGAACGGCCTATAACGGGGTATCAGTACGGTGGAACGTTTTCAACTACATCTGTTTCGGGCATCAGCCGCAGGCGGGTTCCTCAGGCGGCAAGAAGACGCAGGTCGATCATGGAATTTCGGGTGCTCGGGCCGATTGAACTGTGGTCGGCCGGGCAGCAATATGATCTTGGGCCAACCAGGGTGCGGTGCGTCCTGGCTATCCTCACGCTCACGCCGCGGACTTTAGTTCCGACGGACATCCTCATTGACCGGGTCTGGGATACAGAGCCTCCGGCTAAGGCCCGGGAGAGCCTTTCCGTCTACATCACCAGGCTCCGGGCGTCACTCCGGCAGGCCATTGGCGAGAGCGTCCGGCTGACCGGGCGCGACAGCGGCTACGAACTGGATGTGGACCCAGGCACGATCGACCTGCACCAGTTCCGCCGCTGGCGCAAGGATGCGGACGCACTGGCCGCTGACGGCGACTGCGAGCGCGCCGCTTCGCTACTGCGCGAGGCGGACCAGCTCTGGCGGGGCCAGGCGTTCGCGGGGATCCGCGGCGACTGGGTGGCGCGGATGCGCGACAGCCTCGATGAGGAACGCCGGGCGGCCGTCGAGAGGCGCATCGAGTGCGAGCTGGAGCTCGGCCGGCACGCCGACCTGGTCGGTGAACTCCGCCACCTGCTGGCGCAGTACCCGCTGGACGAGGCGTTCATCGCCCACCAGATGACAGCCCTCTACGGAAGCGGCAGACCGGGTGAAGCACTCAGCCTGTACCGGGACATCCGCGGCCGCCTCGTCGATGAGCTGGGCACGGAACCCGGGCCGCTGCTGTCCGAACTGCATCAGCGCATCCTGCGGCACGACCCTGGGCTGGCCGTGCGCCCGGCCAGCCCCCGCCAGAGCCGGACACCGCCGGACACGCTCCCGCCCGAGACGGCGGAGTTCGTGGGCCGCAGCGAGGAACTCGACCTGCTCACCCGGCCGCCCAGGCTCAGCCGGCAGGATGGGCCCAGCCGGGACCACGGGGAGACCCCGCAGATCCGCGTCATCGAGGGCATGCCCGGCGTGGGGAAGTCCGAGCTGGCCATCCACGCGGCTCGCGCCGTCTCCGCGCATTACCCGGACGGGATGTTCTACCTGAACCTGCACACCCACGATCCGGGTCACCCGGCACTGGACGCGGACGAGGCGCTGCACCACCTGCTCCGGATGCTGACCGCGCCGGCCACCCAGATACCCGATGCCTTCGGCGAGCGCGCCTCGTTGCTGCGGGCCCAGCTGAGCCGCCGCCGCGCCATCGTGATCCTCGATGACGCTGGCCAGCACGACCAGATCCGCTCGCTGCTGCCCGAGACAGGCCAGTGCCTGATCCTGATCACCACCCGGCGCACGTTCCCGGGCCTGGTGGGCGCCCGGGCGCTGACCCTGGACGCACTGCCGGTGGACGACGCGATCACGCTGTTCCAGCGGGTCGCGGGGCACGGCGCGGTCCACGACGAGGGGGAGGCCGCCATGGCCGTCCGGCTCTGCGGGCACCTGCCGCTCGCCATCCAGCTCGCCGCGGGCCGGCTCGCGCAGGACTACCCGCCCCGGCTCGGCGACCTGGTCCAGGAACTGTCGCAGTCGCCGGCCCGCTCGGACGACCCCGGCTCAGCCAGCCCCGAGGTCATGTCGGCCTTCGACCTGGCGTACCGGGCGCTGGAACCGGGTCACCAGCGGTTCTTCCGGCGGCTGGGCATGAGCCCCTGCGCTGATATCAGCCTGGCGGCCGCGGCGGCACTGGGCGGAGGCACCGTAGCCGAAGCGGAGACGGCCCTGGCCGCCCTGCTCGACCATCACCTGCTGGCCCGGGGCCCGGCCGGCCAGCTCCGTTTCCACGACCTCATCCGCGGATACGCAGCCACCCGCGCGGCGCAGGAGGACTCCCGGTCCGAGCAGCGGCAGGCCGTGGGCAGGCTGCTGGACTATTACCTGCATACCGCCACCGAAGCGGACGTGGTCCTGCATCCGTTCCGGCGCCGGATGCCGCTCCCGGGGACCCATCCGCCGGGGGCGAGCCTCGCGCTGCGCACCCAGGAAGACGCGGCCAGCTGGCTGGAATCGGAGTGGCGCAACATCCTGCAGGCCGCGCACTACGCGGGCCGCCACGAATGGAAGGAGCAGTGTGCGGATCTCACCCACGCAGTAGCGGGCTTCATGGAGATCAGGGCGTACTGGGGTGAGGCGATCACCGCCCACACCGGGGCCCTGCAAGCCAGCCGCGACCTCGCCGATCCGGCCCGGGTCGCCCGCGCGTCCCTGGAACTCAGCGAGGTGAGCCAGCAGACCGGGCGCTACGAGGCGGCCCTGCCTCTGGCCGAGAACGCGGCCGCGATCTACCGGTCACTGTCCGACCGGCAGGGCGAAGCCGAGGCCCTCGACCAGACCGGTATGGCCCACCAGCGGGCCGGACGGTCGCGTGAGGCCCTGGCCTATTTCCGCGAAGCACGGATGCTGTACAGCTGCACCGCCGACCAGCACGGCGTGGCCACCACGCTGAGCCACTCCGGGATCGCGTCCTGGCAGCTCGGCCGGTACCCGGACGCCATGGCGGACCTGGGCGAGGCGCTTGCGGTCTACGAGGCCGCGGGCGACCGGCGCGGCCAGGCGAAGACCCTGAACAATCTGGGCCGGATGAAGCTGTATCTCGGCCTCCACCGGGACGCGCTCGAGGCCTACCAGAAGTCGCTCGATATGTTCCGTGAGATAGGCGGGGCGCAGAACCAGGCGATCCTGTATCACAACATAGGCGCCGTCTACCATTACAAGGGTAGCTATGAGGACGGGCTCACCGCTTATGGTTGCGCCCTGGACATCTACCATGACATCGGCGATCTCCCCAATGAGGCCGCCGTCCTCAACGACATCGGCGCCATTTACCAGAGCGTGGAGCGCTACGACGAGGCGCTGATCTGCCACGAGAAGGCCAGATCGATCGCCGGGGAGACCGGCAACCTGTCCCAGCAGGTGACGTCCCTTCGCGGGATAGCCGGCGTGAGCCGCGGATCTGGCCGGTACGGCGAGGCGTTCGACCATTACCACACGGCTCTCCGGCTGGCCCGGGAGATCGGCGACCCCTACGAGGAAGCCAAGATCCTCGAGGGAATCGCGGAAACGACGCTGGGCACCCGGCGCCCGGACGCCGCGCGCATCGTCCTGCGGCAGGCGCTCGACATCTTCGAACGCCTCGGCGTGCCCGAGGCCGAGTCGGCCCGGATCCGTATCGACGCCATCGACCCCGCCTTCAGCGGAACCCCGTAGGCCGCGCGGCCTGGCCGGCCCGGCGCGCCGTGACCGGCGGCCGCGTCCTGATCACCGCCGCCGTCGTCCGCGGGCGGCCACTGCGGAACCTACCCGCCCCGCGCCGTGACCTGGGCGGCAAGAAAGACGTCAAGGCGGCTGCAACCCGGCCGCCCGGGGCGCCGGCGCACGCTGAGAGCGCAGTTCCCGGCCGCGGAAACCGCGGGCCGCCGGCGAGCGAAAGGCGCCTTCCATGCGGGTGCGAGCGCAGGCGAGCGTCGGTCAGTGAGGCACTTCCTGTCCCCGTCGGCCTGGGGCCTGCTGGCCGGGCTGACCGGCCTGGCCGGCTACATCCCCTATCTCCGGGACGCCTGGCGGCGGGCCAGCGACCCTGATCCGGCCGCCTGGCTGATCTGGACGGTGGAATACAGCGTCCTGCTGGCCGTCCAGGCCGCCCAGCACCCCCCGTGGGCGGCGCTGTGCCTCGCGGCCCTGCAACTGGCCGGAACGGCCGCGGTGCTCGCGGTGCTGGCCGCCCGCGGCGGGTGGCGTTTCGGCGCCGGGCGCTGGGTGCTGCTCGGCGGGGCCGCGGGTGTCATGGCCATCTGGCCGTTCGCGCACGCTCCCGGGACGGCGATGTGCCTCGTCCTGGCCGTGGAGGGAGCAGCCATGACCCTCGTCATGGTCGGCGCCTACCGCCATCCAGGCAGCGAGACCCCCCTGACCTGGCAGGCGTTCATCCTGGCCGGGCTGCTGGACCTGCCGGCCCTGGGCGGCCACACGGCGCGGCTGCTCTACGCCTATCCGGCGTTCTTCGTGATCATGGGCTCCGGGGTGCTGATCGCCACCGCCCTCGGCGCCCGGGTGGCCATGCGGCCCGCGCGGCGGCAGCATCATTTCCCGCGGGACCGGGACGCCGCTCCGCCTGTCCCCCGGCCGGCCTGCCCCGCCGGCCAATGGGAAATATTCCGCGGAACGCCGCAGGAGCTGCCGCACCCTAGCTGGCGGGCAGGCCTACTCGAGGGCGGCCTTCGTGATCGCCGTCGCGGTGCGGACGAGACTGGCGATCGCATCGTCAGGGGCCAGCCCGGCCAGATCGGTCAGGACGAAGAGAGCTTCCGCGCTGACCACCGCGGCCAGGTCCCGCTTGAGCTGGGCGAGGCCCGCAGGATCCGTGGCCGGTAGCGCGCCGTCCAGCGGGGCCAGGGCCTGATCGGTCAGCCCGAACCGGAGACCCGGGCGGACCGGCGCCAGCTCGGGACGGGTGATGGTGGCCGCGATCATGGCCCGGACCGCGCCCTGGTAGGCGAGCACGCCGCGCAGCAGATCGCGGCGGGCAACCGCGCCACCCTGGCCACCTACGCGGGAACGGCGATGAGCGACCCATCGTCCTCGGCCGCCTCGCGACCGTGACGGTACCGACCCTGGTGCTGTGGGGCGACAGGGGCGCGGGCCTGGGACTGGCGATCGCCCGCGCACGGGCAACGTCCTTCACGCCGTCTCCACCGCCCCGGCACAGCGAGTCCAGACCGGCCGGGTTGGCTGGCACCATGCGCAGTTCAGCAGGCAATGAGAAGCACGACCGGTGGCTCCGGTGAACGTTCCGGCCTGGGCCTGGGCGGCGTTCGCCGGCTTCGTGCTCGCGGTCCTGATCCTGGACCTGTTCGTACTGCACCGCCGCGCCCGTGAGGTTTCCCTGGCCGAGGCAGGCATCTGGAGCGCGGTCTGGATCGGCATGGGCCTCGGCTTCGGCGGCCTGCTGTGGTGGTGGCAGGGTCACGGCACCGGCGAGGCCTACCTGGCCGGCTATCTGATCGAGAAGAGCCTGTCGGTCAACAACGTCCTCGTCTTCGCGGTGATCTTCTCGGCGCTGCAGATCCCGCCCCGCTACCAGCAGCGCGTCCTCATGCTCGGGATCCTGGCCGCACTGGTTATGCGCGGCGCCTTCATCGCCGGAGGCGTCACGCTGCTGGAGCACTTCCACCCGGTCATCTACGTCTTCGGCGCGGTGCTCCTGTACGCGGCGGTCAAGATGCTGCGCGGCGGCAGCCACCCCCGGCCGGAGCGGAACCTCGGGCTGCGCGCCCTGCGGCGGATCCTGCCCACCTCGGACCGGCTCCATGGCCAGCGGTTCCTGGTCAGGGACGGCGGCCGGACGCTGGCCACCCCGCTGCTGCTGGCCCTGATCATGATCGAGACCACGGATGTGATCTTCGCCGTGGATTCGATCCCGGCCGTCCTGGCCGTCACCACCGACACGTTCGTGGTCTTCACCTCGAACGTGTTCGCGCTGCTGGGCATGCGGGCGCTGTACTTCCTGCTGGCCGCGAGCAGCGCCCGTTTCCGTTACCTGCAGCCCGCGATGGCCCTCATCCTGGCCGCGGTCGCGGCCAAGATGCTGCTCGCCGGCGTCTACGAGGTCCCCGCCTGGGCGTCACCGGCCTTCATAGTGGCCGTGCTCGCCGCGGCCGGCGCGATGTCGATCCGCGACCACCGCCGCGGTGGCATCCCCGCTGCTCGTCCAGCTCCCGCACCATCCGGCGAACAGATCGGGGACCCGATGAGGATCAAGCTCACCGGCGTGCCCGCGGACGACCAGGGCAAGCGGTTCTGCACCGGCGTGCTCGGCCTCGCGAAGAAGACGGACACCCCGCCCGGCCATTCCCGCCGGGCTCCGCTCAGCGGGGCGCGACCGGGGCCTAGCGCTGGCCCGGCGGGGCGGACTTCGGCAGCAGCCACACGAGGCCCAGGTCCAGGAGCGCGATGGCGCCCACCACGGCGACGCTGACGGTCATGGCGTGCGCCGCGCCGTGCCCGGCCTGCTGGCTGAAGTAAACGGTGGTGACCACGGCAGAGCCGACGGCGGCGGCGAGCTGCTGGACGGCGCTCAGCGAGCCGCTGGCACTGCCGGCCTCGCTGGCGGCCACGTCGCCGATCGCGATCTCGTAGATGCTGCTGATGCAGGTGCCCATGCCCGCGCCGAGGACGAGGATCGACGGCGCGAGCGCCCACACGCTGACCGCGGTGCCTTCCGCCAGCACCGTCGCCCACAGGCCGGCCGCGCCGCCGAGCGTGACGACCAGGCCGATGATCACCAGCATCCGGCCCAGCGTGGCGACCAGGGGGCGGCAGACGAACGAGGCGATGATGATGCCGATCATGAGCGGGCACAGGGCGATCGCCGCCGCGCGCGGGCTGAGCCCCAGCGCGGTCTGGAAGAACAGCGAGAGGACGTAGGCCAGCCCGTTGAGCGCGGCGAAGAACGCCAGGCCCAGCAGCAGGCCCGAAGTGAACCCGCGGTTGGCCAGCAGCGAGGGCAGGATCAGCGGGTCGGCGGCCAGGCGCTGCCGCACCCCGAACGCGGCGAGCAGCATCACCCCGGCGGCCAGGCCCAGGATGGGCAGCACCGTCCACCCTCCGGTCGAGCCGTTGATCAGCGCGTAGATCAGGGCGAGCATGCTGGTGCCCAGCAGGCCCGAGCCCAGGCCGTCGATGGGGACCGAGCTGGCCGGGCCGTCCTGGGGCAGGACCCGGAGCGCGGCGAGGAACCCGGCGCTGCCGAGCACGATGTTGACCAGGAAGATCGGCCGCCAGGTCAGCCCGGCGATGTCGGCGCTGATGAGAAAGCCGGCCACGATGGGGCCCAGGATGGCCGAGGCGCCCAGCACCGGGCCGAACGCGGCGAACGCGCGCGGCTGCTGCTCGCGGGAGAACGTGGTGATCACGATGCCGATGCCCTGGGGGATGAGCAGGGCCCCGAAACCGCCCTGCAGCAGCCGCCCGGCGATCAGCATGGCCGGGTCCACGGACAGGCCGGCCGCGAGCGAGGCCAGGGTGAACCCGGCGATGCCGATCAGGAACATGCGCCGCTTGCCGTAGCGGTCACCCAGGCGGCCGCCCACCACAAGCAGGACGCCCATGGCCAGGCTGTAGCCGGCGCCCAGCCATTTGATCAGCGACTCGCCGCCGCCGATGTCGCGGACGATGGCCGGCGCGGCGATGTTGGTGATCGTCGAGTCCATCAGGTCCAGCACGTCGGCCAGCAGCACGATGGCCAGGATCAGGCGCAGGCGGGTCGTCAGCCGGGAAGGATCAGCCGTTGATCCGGCGCTGGTGTCGCGGTCGGTGATAGTCATGGCGCGGCTCGCTCTCGTGTGGATCTGGCTCGGGGTGAATTCCGGCGCGGCCGGGCTCAGGGTGGCCAAGGAGAGGGTCCGGCGGCTGGCCGGCCCTGCGTCGCGGTGATTGAGCCCGGGCAGCCGGTCAGGTGGCCGGCTGATCTGGCCGGGGTGTCTGGAGGATTCCGCTGATCAGGACGGTGAAGCCCCAGCGGAGGCGGTCCAGCCCCGCCCCCGACATGAGTTCCGTGCTCAGCGCGGCGATATGCGGAAAGCGGCCAGGCCGGCGCCGCACGCAGCGCCGCCGCAAGGGCGTTTTCCTCCTCGTCGGCGTCGATGGCCCGCTGGCGGGTGCCCTGCTCGGTGGCGGTCGAGGTGGCGAAGTGCAGCAGCAGGTCCACCGCCCACGCGGCCCGGGCCGGGGGCACCCCGCCCGCGCTGAGCAACGCCAGAATGGCCTCGGCCAGGCTCAGGTAGGCGGGCCCGTTCGGCCGCGTGACCAGCGCGGACTGCGCCAGGCCCGGTTGCCCGAAGAGGATCTGGGTGTAGGAGAAGAGGATCTCGATCAGCCGGTCGCGCCAGTCACCCGGCGCCGTGACCGGGGCCAGGTCGACCTGGCTGAGCAGATCCTCGAGCATGGCCGCGTGCAGCTCGGCGGTGTTGCGCACGTACACGTAGAGCGACGCGGGGCCGGTGTCCAGCTCCTGGGCCAGGCGCCGCATGGTGACCCGGTCCAGCCCCTCCGCCCGCATGACGCGCACGGCGGCGGCGACGATGCCCTCACGGGTCAGCGCCGGCTTGGACGGCCGCTCGCGGCGGCTCACGGGGGGACGGGGGCCAGGTGCCATACCCGCACCTTAACGAACATGTTCGTTAGAAACAAGTTCGCGACGAACATGTTCGCCATGGCGATGGTCATCAGTACAGATAACGAAGTTCAGGAGCGGGGTCGCTGACCTGGCCAGGCTCGGGGGCCGGCCTGCTACCGGGTGCCCTGGGCGAGCTCGAGCAGGGCGTGCAGGTCCCTGGCTGCGAGCAGGGCGGCCACCCCGGCCATCAGGACGATCACCGTGCATGCGGCCAGGAGGATGGTCTGGCGCCGCGGCGGGGCGGTGAGCAGGGCGGCGACGCGGCGGGGCACGGGGCCGGCCCAGGCCAGCGAGACCCGCGGGGGGCGCGATCCGATGATGCCCAGGGCCATCCCGGCCATCCGCTGGCGGCGGCTCCCGGCGAGGAGGGCCACCTGGCCGATGGTCTGGGCCACCAGCCTGCGGTCGCTGGTGACGGAGGCGGCGTGCTCGTCCGCCCAGCGCTCCACGGTGTAGTCAACCGCGCGGGCCACCGGGATCAGCAGCGGGTTGGCCGCGGCGGCCAGGCGGGCCACGGCGCTGAACAGATGATGCCGGCTGGCCAGGTGGGCCTGCTCGTGGGCGATCAGCGCGGCCCGGCGGCGGTCGTCCAGGCAGTCGAGCAGGCGCCCCGAGACCACGATGCGCCCCGGCAGGCCGGGCAGAGCGTACGCCTCGATGGCTGGGCCGGGCACGACGACGATGCCGTCCTCGGGGTGCAGCCCGGCGGCGCGCCGGTACGACTCGGCCAGGGCCCGGGCCCGGTTGCGGAACATCACCGCGACCGCCACGGCGCCCCCGGTGAGGGCCAGCGCGGCGGTCACCCCCGCGGCCGCGGAAATCGGGTCACCGCGCCGCATGACCTCCTGCGAGTAGCCCCCGGCGGTGGCCAGGAAGGGGGCCTTGGCGGCGGCGTACGCGGCAAGCAGCGCCAGCGCGGCCATGCTGCACACGGCCAGCGCGACGGCGGCGGTCGTCAGCAGCCAGGTCGCGTGGCGCGGCTCCAGGCGGGCGGCCAGCGGGCGGGCGGTCGCCCCGGCCAGGGCCGGGATCACCAGGGGCAGGTACAGCAGCCACATGCGCCTACCCCTGTTCCCCGGCCGGGCCTGGATCGGCGCCCGCCGGACCGCTGTCACCCGCCAGCAGCTGGCGGAGCAGCCTCGCATCCCGGCTGGAAAGCCCCGACACGAACCGGCTGAGCACCGCGTCGTGATCGTTGTCGCTGCCGAGCAGCACCTGGGCCATGCGGCTGGCGGCCAGGCTCGCGTCATCGAGCGGCGTGTAGGTGAACCCGCGCCCGGCCCGCTGGCGCGCCAGCAGGCCCTTGGCGTGCAGCCGGGACACGATGGTCACCACCGTGCTGTAGGACAGTTCCCCCCGGGGCCCATCGTCGGCTGGCTGCCTGGGCGTCAGGCGCTGGCGGACCTCGCCGGGGCTGAGCGGGCCGTCCGCCTCGCGCAGGATCGCGAGGATCTCGGCTTCCAGTGCCCCCGCGGCCCGCCGCTCCACGGCGGGCGCGCTGCCGGGCTCCTGCCGGGGACCTTCACCACCCACACGGGCCGCCTCTCGTGCCGGGATTGCATCTACAAGTAATGTAGATGCTCTACAGTTGCTGTAGAACCCGACGCCTTCGAGTATGCCACCCCGGCCCCGCCCGGCGAGCCGAGCAGCGCATCCCGTCGGCCCGGGAACGTGGAGCACCTCGTCGATCTTCAGTGAAGGGCCTGGCATGACACAACTGACTTACCTGGAGGCGGCCGTGGTTGGCCTCGTCCAGGGCGTCTCCGAGATGTTCCCGGTCTCCAGCCTCGGCCACAACGTGCTGATCCCGGCCATCATCGGCGGGTCCTGGGCCCGCGACCTCAACGTGTCCAGTGCCGAGTCGCCCTATCTCGCGTTCGTCGTCGGGCTGCACGTGGCCACCGCGATCGCGCTCCTCATCTACTTCTGGCGGGACTGGATCCGGATCATCGGCGGCTTCTTCTCCTCGATCCGCGATCGCAAGGTACGCACCGAGGACCAGAAGCTGGCCTGGATGATCATCCTGGCCACCATTCCCGTCGGCATAGTCGGCCTGCTGTTCGAGCACGCGTTCCGGGTGATCTTCGCTAAGCCGATCATCGCGGGCATCTTCCTCGCGGTGAACGGCGTCATCCTCCTCGCCGGGGAACGCTACCGCAGCCGGGCCTCCCTGGCCGCCGACGCCGCGATCGCCGCGGAACGGGACCCCCGGCTGATCCCGGACCGCGAGCCTGAACTCGTGGCCGCGGGCCGGGCTCCCGCCGGGAGCCACGCCCGCGACGGGGCCCGGGCGCTCCGCCAGCAGGAGCAGGCTGAGGCGATCCAGGCCGACCGGCGGCTGGCCGCGATGGGCTACCCGCAGGCGGTCGTGGTGGGCACCGCCCAGGTCCTGGCCCTGCTGGCCGGCATCAGCCGAGACGGGGTCACCATGGTCGCCGGCATGGCGCGCGGGCTGTCCCGCGAGGACGCGGCCCGGTTCGCCTTCCTCCTGGCCACCCCGGTCATCCTGGCCGCCGGCGCGCTGAAGATCCCGGACCTGCTCGGCCCGCTCGGCAGCGGGATCCGCGGCCAGATCCTGCTCGGCAGCGTGCTCTCCGGCGTCGGGGCGTACCTGTCAGTCCGGTTCCTCCTGCGCTACCTGCGGACCCGCACCCTCACCCCGTTCGGCGTCTACTGCCTGATCGCTGGCGTGGCCAGCGTCCTCTACCTAGGCCTGGTGAAGTAATGCAGCACCTGATCGCCACCTACGGGTACCTCGCCATCTTCCTGCTCATGCTGCTGGAGTCGGCGTGCATCCCGGTTCCCTCCGAGCTGATCATGACGTTCGGTGGCGCGCTCGCCGCCGGGGCCGTCCCGGGGACGAAACTCAACCTGGCCGGCGTGATCATCGCCGGCGTTCTGGGTAACGTCGTCGGCAGCTACATCGCCTGGGCCGTGGGCCGGTACGGCGGCCAGCCCGCGCTGCGGCGCTGGGGAGCCCGGCTGCGGATACGCGAGCACGAACTCGACCGGGCCAACGCGTGGTTCGACCGTTACGGCCCGCGGGCCGTCCTGATCGGCCGGCTGCTGCCCGTCATCCGGACCTTCATCTCCCTGCCCGCGGGCATCGCGGACATGGAGCCGGTCCGGTTCGGGATCTACACCACCATCGGCTGCATCCCCTGGACGGCCGCGCTGGCCTACGCCGGCTACGCGGTCGGCGCCAACTGGCACTCGATCGTCAACGGCTTCAAGGGCCCGACCTACATCATCGCCGCCATCGTGGTGATCGCCCTGGCCATCGCCGTGTGGCGCTATCTGCGGGCGCGCCGGGCCGAGCCCGCGGTGGCGGAAGGTCCGCGCCACGCGGGCGGGCCGGACCGGCCAGGTCACCGCGCGGCCGGGCCGGACGCGCCGCGGCCGCACGAGGCGGAGCCGCGGGAGGCGGGCCGGCCGCCCGGCACCTGGACTCCCCGCTGACCACCCTCCGGCACGCCCCCGACCCCACCGGGGGGCGTGCCGGAGGGTCCCAAGATCACCCTCCTACGCGCCGGGGGCGGCGAGAGCGGCCGCTTCCGCGGACCCACGGCAGGCCAGCTCGTCGGCGCGCTCGTTCTCCGGATGGCCCGCATGCCCCTTGACCCAGAACCATTGGACGGCGTGCTTCCGGGCCGCCGCATCCAGCCGCGCCCACAGGTCGGCGTTCTTGACCGGCTTCTTCTCCGTGGTCTTCCAGCCGTTGCGCTGCCAGGTGGGCAGCCACTCGGTGATGCCTTTACGCAGGTACACGCTGTCGGTGTGCACGTGCACGGCCGACGGCCGGGTCAGGCTCTCCAGGGCCTGGATCGCGGCCATGATCTCCATCCGGTTGTTCGTGGTGACCGGCTCCCCGCCGTAGATTTCCCGCTCATGGCGGCCGTACCGCAGGATGGCTCCCCAGCCGCCGGGTCCTGGGTTGGGCGAGCACGCACCATCCGTGAAGATCTCGACGACCCCGGCGGTCGGTTCGGGCATACCTGGTGACCCTACACAGGCGGGTGGGCCAGGCTGGCGGCATGGCCGGGGAGGCCGCGCTGTGCGCCTTCTAGTTGTCGAGGACACGCCGAAGATGGCCGCCCTCCTCCAACGGGCGTTCCGTGAGGACGGGTACGCGGTCGACGTCCAGGCCAGCGGGAACGAGGCTGTGTGGATGGCCAGTGAGTGCGACTTCGACGCGGTCATCCTGGACGTCGGGCTGCCGGATATCGACGGCTTCGATGTCTGCCGGCAGCTCCGGGAACGGGCGCGCTGGATGCCGATCCTCATGCTGACCGCCCGCGAGGCGGTCCCGGACCGGGTGCGCGGCCTGGACGCCGGCGCCGACGACTACCTCACGAAGCCGTTCAGCATCGAGGAGCTCCGGGCCCGGGTCAGGGCCCTGGTCCGGCGCAACCCGGGCGAGCGGCCGGCCGTCCTGACCGTGGGTGATCTCCGGCTCGACCCCGCGGCCCGGACGGTCTGCCGGGGAACCACGGCAATCAGCCTGGCGGCCAAGGAATTCGCCATCCTCGAGTACTTCATGCGTCACCCGGCCCAGGTGATCTCCCGCGCGAGATTCCTCGAGCACGTCTGGGACTTCGCGGGCGCGGGTGACTCGAACGTCGTGGACGTGTACGTGCGGATCCTGCGGGACAAGATCGACCGGCCCTTCGGCACGCGGTCGATCGAGACCGTCCGCGGCGCGGGCTACCGGATTCACTGATGAGGCGGGTCCCGCTCCGCGTCCGCGTCACGCTGGCCTCGGCGGCGAGCATCGCCCTGATCCTCGCGGCGCTCAGCTTTTTCGTGTACGCGCGGCTGCAGGCGGAGCTGGTCCGGTCCGCCGATTCGGCGCTGCGCACCCGGGCGGAGGTCATCGCCGCCGGGATCGGCCGGGCCGGCCGGCCGGCTTGGATACACCCGACAGCTGGACCGGCGGCCTGATCCAGATCCTGACCCCGGCCGGCCAGGTGCAGATATCACGCGGGCTCGCAGGTCCGACCCTGTCCGCTGCGGCGCTGCGGGGCATCCGCGAACCGCAGTTCGTGGGCATCCCCGCGGCGCCGGGCCGGCCCGCCCTCCGGGCGTTCGTCCTGCCGATCACCGAGGGGCAGCCGCTCTTCGTGGTGGCCGGGTCGGCCATGACCGGGGTCAGCCAGACGCTGGCCAGCCTCAGGCTGCTGCTGGAGACGGCCGGGCCCGCCGCGCTGGCCCTGGCCTGCCTGGCCGCCTGGGTGCTGGCCGGGGCCGCGCTCCGGCCCGTCGAACGCATGCGCCGGGAGGCCGCCGCTATCTCGGTGTCCCAGCCCAGCCGGCGGCTCCCGGTACCGGCCGCGAGGGACGAGATCGCCCGGCTCGGCCGGACCCTGAACTCGCTCCTGGACCGGCTGCAGGAGGCGCGCGACCGGGAACAGCGGCTGCTCGATGACGCGAGCCACGAACTGCGGACGCCGCTCAGCATCCTGAAGGCCGAACTGGACCTGACCTTGTCGCGCCCCCGCGAGCCCCGGGAACTCGTAGCAGCCTTGCGGAGCGCATCGGAGGAGACCGACCGGCTGGCCCGGCTGGCCGAGGACCTGCTGGTGCTGTCCCGGGCCCGGGCGGGCGGCTTCGGCATCCACCGGCTCGCCACCTCCCTGCCGGACCTGGTCAGCCGCGCCTGCGCGGGCCACCAGGCGCGGGCCCAGGACCGGGGGGTGCGGATCGAGTGGACCGCCCCGGCGGTGGAGATCCCGGTCGATCCCATGCGGGTCCGCCAGGCCCTCGACAACCTGCTGGACAACGCGATCCGCTACGGGCCGGAGACCGGCGGGCTGATCCGGATCGACGCGACCGTGTCCAGTGAGGTGGCCGCGGTCAGGCTGGAGAACGCCGGGCCGGGTTTCGGCGTGGGCCTGCTGCCCCGGGCATTCGAGGCGTTCGTCCGGGGCGAGACCGACGTCGCGCCGGACTCCGGGGCCGGCCTGGGGCTGGCCATCGTCCAGGCGGTCGCGCGGGCGCACGGCGGGAGGGCCACCGCGGAGAACGTGCCGGGCGGGGCCCGGGTGACCATGACCCTGGCGCTCGATCGTCAGCCGGTCCCCAGCGCCGGCCCGAACTCCGCCCCGGCCTCCTCCGGCTGATCCGGGGCCGCGGCGGCTTCATCGTGGCTTCATCTGCCCCCCGGTAAAAACCGGGGCATGCCTGATAGCAGCAACTCAACGCTGACCCGGCGGCTGGGCATCGCCCTGACCGCAGCGGGTCTCCTCTCCGCGCTGGCCGCCTGTGGAAACTCAGGGTCCGCCACTCCCGTAGCCGGGACCACCAAGGCCTCGGCCCCCGCCCCGAGCACCCCGGGCGCCTCCAGCCCGGGCACCTCGAACCGGGGCCCGGGCGGTTCCCAGGCCCCGGTCGCCGCCGAGAGCAACCCTCCCGGGGACATCCCGGACACCACGGTCTACGTGACCTACCAGTCGCCGCCGGGGCATCTCCTGATCAAGGTGCCCGAAGGCTGGTCGCGTAAGACCACCCCGGCCCGCTCGACGTTCACCAGCAACCTGAACTCCATCAGCGTCGCGTGGATGCCCAGGGCCGCCCCGCCCACGGTCCGCTCCGTCCAGGCCACCACCGTCCCGGCGCTGAAAGCCGGAACCCTGGCCTTCCGGCTGCAGTCGGTGCGGGCCGTGAAGCTGGCCGGCGGGCCGGCGGTCGAGACCGTCTATCAGGTCAACAGCCCGCCCAACGGGGTCACCGGACGGCAGTACCGGCTGGTGATCGAGCGGTTCGAGCTTTACCGCCACGGGCAGGCGGCCGTCATCGACCTGTCCTCGGCGGTCGGGTCGGACAACGTCGATCCGTGGCGCATCGTCTCGGAGAGTTTCCGGTGGAAGTAACCGCGCAGGCCCGGCCGCTGATCGACGGGCGCGAGCTGTACCGCTTCTACCACATTGGTGATGACGAGACGTTCGCGCTGCGCGGGGTGTCCGTCAGCGTGCACGCGGGCGAGATGGTCGCCGTGGTCGGCCCGTCCGGGAGCGGTAAGTCCACCTTGCTGGCGTGCCTGGCCGGGCTGGACGAGCCGGACGGCGGTCATGTGACGATCGCCGGGCAGCGGATCAGCCGGCGGGACGAGGCCACCCGGGCCAGGCTGCGGGCCCGCTGGATCGGGATGCTGCTGCAGTCGGGCAACCTCCTGGAGCACCTCAGCGTGGCGCAGAACATCCGGGCCGCGCAGGCCCTGGTGGGGAAGGAACCGGCGGGGCAGGAACCGCGAGGCCACCCGGAGCCCGGGACCGGGGGCGACGCCCGGGCCGGCGGGCGGAGCCGTCCCGACGGGCAGGTCCTGCTCGACGACGTCGGCCTGGGAGAGCGCGCCTCGGCCCGGCCCAGCACGCTGTCCGGCGGCGAGAGCGCCCGGGCCGGCCTGGCCGTGGCCATGGCCAACGATCCGCCGGTCCTGCTGGCCGACGAGCCCACCGGGGAGGTGGACCGGCAGGCCGAGGCCCAGGTGCTGGAGCTGCTGCGCGGCCGGGCGGACCGCGGGAAAGCGGTCCTGGTCGTGACCCACAGCGAGCGGGTAGCCGCGTCCGCTGATCGGATCGTGCGGATGGTCGACGGGAGGATCACCGATGAATGACGTCCTGGTGCGCGCCAAGGGGCTCCGCCGCGAGTTCGGCAACGGCCAGCACCCGGTGGTCGCGGTCGCGGACGCGACGTTCGAGATCTGCGCCGGCGACCGCGTCGCCCTGGTCGGGCCGTCGGGCAGCGGCAAGACATCCCTGCTGCACATGATCGCGGCGCTGGACCAGCCGTCGGCCGGGATCATCGAGTGGCCGGCCCTGGGCCGGGCCGAGGATCTCCGGCCCGGACCGGTCGCCTTCGCCTTCCAGGGACCCAGCCTGCTGCCCCCGCTCACCGTGGCCGAGAACGTGGCCCTGCCGGCGCTGCTCGCGGGCACCGCGGAGGCCACGGCCGCGGCGGCGGCCCAGACCCTGATCGAGCAGCTGGGGCTGGCCGAGGTGGCGTCGAAGCTGCCCGAGGAGATCTCCGGCGGGCAGGCCCAGCGGGCCGGCATGGCCCGGGCACTGATGGGTGAGCCACGGCTGATCCTGGCCGACGAGCCGACCGGGCAGCTGGACCGGGCCGCCGCGGCCGGGCTGATGGACGTGCTGTTCCGCCACGTCGAGGCAGCGGCCGGGACGGCGCTGGTCGTCGCCACCCACGACCAGGCCGTGGCCGACCGGCTGCCGATGCACTGGACCATGACCGGGCGAATTCTCCAGACGGGAACCTCATGTACGCTCTGACCTGGCTGTCGGGCCTGATCAAGCGCAGGCCGGTCCGGTTGGCGGGCACCGTGACCGGGGTCGCCATCGCCGTGGCCCTGCTCGGCTCGCTCGGCGCGTTCTTCGCCTCCAGCAAGGCGCACATGACCAAGCAGGCCGTCGCGGGCGTGATCGTGGACTGGCAGGTCCAGCTCGCACCCGGCACGAATCCGGCCACGGCCGGCCGGACGATCGCGGCCGCCCCCGGCGTCGTCACGAGCGTGCCGGTCGGCTACGCCCCGACGACCGGGATCACCGCCTCAGCCGGCGGGACGGTGCAGACCACCGGGCCGGGCAAGGTGCTCGGCCTGCCCCCCGGCTACGGGGCCGCCTTCCCGGGCGAGATCCGGCCCCTGCTCGGGGCCCGGAGCGGGGTGCTGCTCGCCCAGCAGACCGCGGCGAACCTGCACGCGACCATCGGCTCGGTCATCAGCATCGGGCGGCAGGGGCTGCCGCCCCTGCGGGTCCCGGTCCAGGGCATCGTGGACCTGCCCGCCGCGGACTCGATGTTCCAGGCGGTCGGCGTGGTTCCGGGGGCGGCGCCGCAGGCGCCGCCGGACAACGTCGTGCTGCTCCCGGCCGCGCAGTGGCAGGCCGCGTTTGCGCCGCTGCAGCGCACCCAGCCCGCGGCGGTGACAACCCAGTATCACGTCAAGCTGTCGCCCGCCCTGTCCCCCGATCCCGCGACGGCCTTCGCGGATGTCATGGCCCGCGCCAAGAACCTCGAGGCGAAGCTGGTCGGCGGCGGTCTCGTCGGTGACAACCTGAGCGCCCAGCTCGACGCGGCCCGCGGCGACGCGGTGTACGCGGAACTGCTGTTCCTGTTCCTCGGGCTGCCTGGCGCGGTCCTCGCCGCCCTGCTCACCTCCGTCATCGGCGCGGCGGGCGGGGAACGGCGGCGCCGGGAGCAGGCACTGCTGCGGATCCGGGGTGCCTCGCCACGCACCATCGTGGGGCTGGCCGGGGCCGAGGCCCTGCTGGTCGGCGTGCTCGGTTCGGGCATCGGGCTGGCCGGTGCCGTACTCGCCGGCCGTCTCACGTTCGGCGCCTCGCGATTCGGCTCGACGCTGGGGCAGGCGGTCGCCTGGGCCGCGGTGGCGGCGGGCACCGGGCTGATCCTGGCCGCCCTGACCATCGGCCTCCCGGCCTGGAAGGACGCCCGCTCCCTGTCGGGACGCGGCGTGCGCGGGGTCGTCGGGCGGGGCCGGCGGCCGCTATGGGCCCGGCTGTACCTGGACGTCTGGCTGCTGGCGCTGGCCGGGGTCATTTTCTGGCAGTCGGTGCGGAGCGGGTATCAGGTCGTGCTGGCCCCCGAAGGGGTCGCGACGATCTCGGTGAACTACTCGACGTTCCTGGCGCCCCTGGCGCTCTGGGTCGGGGCGGCGCTGCTGTCCTGGCGGATCTCCACCGCGGTCCTCAGCCGCGGGCGCCCCCTGCTGGCCCGGGCCACCCGGCCGCTGGCGGGAGAACTGTCCGGCGTGGTGGCCGCCTCCATGTCCCGGCAGCAGCGGCTGCTGTCCCGCGGTCTCATGATCATCGGGCTGACCGCCTCGTTCGCGGTGTCCACGGCCATCTTCAACACGACCTACTCCCAGCAGTCGCGGGTTGACGCCCAGCTGACGAACGGCGCGGACGTGACGGCCGCCACCACCGCCGCGACAGGCCTGCCCCCGGGGGCGCTGGCCGCGACCAGCCGGCTGAACGGCGTGGCCGCGGTGCAGCCGATGATGCACCGGTTCGCGTACGTCGGGAACGACCTGCAGGACCTGTACGGGATCAACCCCGCGCGCATCGGCACGGCCACGCCGATGTCAGATGCCTTCTTCCAGGGCGGCAACGCCGCCGGGGTGCTCGCTGCCCTGGCCGCGCATCCCGACGCGGTGCTGGTCTCGCAGGAGACCGTGGTCAACTACCAGCTCCGGCCGGGTGACCTGCTCCGGCTGCGGATGCAGTCCGCCCGGGATCACACCTACCACATCGTTCCCTTCCACTACGCGGGCGTGGTCCGGGAGTTCCCCACGGCACCCAAGGACTCCTTCTTCATCGCTAACGCTTCGTACGTGGCCCGGGCCACCGGATCGCCGGCGTACCAGGACCTGCTCGTCCGGACCAACGGCCCTCCCCCGGCGGTAGCCAGGGAGGTCCGGCGGGTCCTGGGCCCGGCGTCCGGGGCGGTCGTCCAGGACATCAACACCCAGCTCCGGGTCACGCTGTCCGGCCTGACCGCGCTGGACCTGTCCGGCCTGACCCGGCTGGAGCTGGCCTTCGCCTTCCTCCTGGCGGCCGCGGCGTCTGGCCTGGTGCTGGCGCTCGGGCTGGTGGAGCGGCGCCGCACGTTCGCGATCGCCGCCGCGCTGGGCGCCCGGTCCCGCCAGCTCGCCTCGTTCGTGTGGAGTGAGGCCGTCTTCGTGACGATCGGCGGCGCTGTGCTGGGGGTGCTGTCCGGCTGGGCGCTGTCGTTCATCATCACGAAGATCCTGACCGGGGTGTTCGACCCGCCGCCCCCGCACCTGTTCGTCCCGTGGGCCTATCTGGCCGCTCTGGGCGGCGTGACCTGCGGGGCCGTCGTGGCTACCGGGGTCAGCGTCATCCGCGCGATACGGCGGCCCGCCGCCGACATCATGCGGGATCTCTGAGCACGCCCGTGCGGGCCGCGAGCCTGAGGCTCGCAGCCCGCACTCCGGGGTAACCCGGTGGCCGTGTGCTGGACGGCGGTCCAGCGATGGGTCACTGGACCCCGTTGAACTCGTACTGCACGTTCCCCGACGCGTCAGCGTGGCCGCCCGGGCCGTCCGAGACGGTCGACTCGCTCTCCGTGCTGGACTCCCCTTCGGAGGAGGACGGCTCGGGGGTGGGACTGGTCGCCTTGACCGTCGCCGCCTTGGCCGTCCCCGACGCGGTGTCGGGGCTGGTCTGGTCGCCCTGCTGGAGGCGGTCGTGATCCGGGCCGGCCGGCTCGGAGTTGGCCACCACCGAGTGCGAGGCGCCGGTGTGATGGGCCGCGCTGTGACTGGCGGCCATGGCGGTCGCCGGTGCGGCCAGGGCGAGGCCCGCGACAGCGAAGGCGGCGATCTTGGGTGTGATCCTCATGACGTGTCACCTTTCAGTGCGTGATTCGTGCTGACACTGATGAGCGTGCGTCACCGGCCATGTGATGACCGTTTGAGAGCGATGTGAGAACTGACATGAGGACGCTTCCGCCCTGGTCACTGCCCTGAATCGAGAGGAAGCTCGATCCGGATCCGGGCTCCTCCGCCTGGGTCGTTGCCCGCGATCGCCGTCCCCCCGTGCGCGCGGACGATGGACGCCACGATGGCCAGGCCCAGGCCGGTGCCACCGTCGGCCCGGCTGCGGGCCCGGTCGGCCCGCTGGAAACGCCCGAACGCGTGCGGGAGGAACTCGGGCGGGAAGCCGGGCCCGTGATCGCGGACCTCGACCGCGACCACCCGCTGCCGCCTGCCGCCCGGGCTGACGGCCGGGGCGGGACGGCCGGTCATCTCGACCGTGCTGCCCGGCGGGGCGTGCCGGAGGGCGTTGCCGAGCAGGTTGTCCAGCACCTGCCGCACCCGGCCCGGGTCGGCGCTGACCGGCAGCGGCCCGGTCGCCTGCACGGAAATGGCCACCTCCCGGCCCGCGGCCGCGGTGGCGAACCGGCGCGCCGCCGCGTGCAGCTCGCCGGAGAGGTCGGTCCGCTCCCGGACCAGGGACGCCGTGCCCTCGTCGGTGCCGGCCAGCAGCAGGAGATCCTCGGCCAGCCGGATCAGCCGGTCGGTGTCGCTGGCGGCCGCCCCGACGGCGGCGGCCAGCGCATCGCGTGACCGGCCCGGCCGGGACGCCAGTTCCAGCTCGGCCTTGAGCGCGGTCAGCGGCGTGCGCAGCTCGTGACCGGCATCGGCGGTGAACGCGCGCTGCCGGGCCAGGGCCTGCTGCAGCCGGTCGAGCAGCCCGTTCATGGTGACGGCCAGGGCGGCGATTTCGTCGCCGGTCGCCGGGACCGCCAGCCGGGCGCCCGTGTCCCGCGCGGTGATCTCCTCCAGCCGCCGGCGCATGCGGGTCACCGGGTGCAGGGCCGCCCCGGTCAGCAGCCAGCCGCCCAGCCCGGCCGTGAGCACAGCCAGGGGGGCGGCGACCGCGAGGGCCAGGCGGGCCCGCGCCAGCGCGGTGTCGGCGACGTCGGTCGGCACCGCGACCACGGTCATGGCCGGATGCGCGCGGAAGGGGACCTCGCTGGCCAGCACGCGCAGCCGCTCACCGTCGATGACGGCGGTGAAGGTCAGCGGGCCCGCGGCCGCGCGGCGCAGCTGGGCCGGGGAGAGCAGCGGGCCGGCGCCTTCCAGGCCCGATGAGTACAGCACGGTCCGGCTGGGGCGCAGAACCTGGCTGATCTGTTCCGCGGCGGGAGACTGACCGGCATGGCCGCCGGCCTGATTGCTGCGGGCCGCGGGGGCCGCGGGCAGCGACCCGCGGGCCAGATCGGCCGCCAGCGCCGTCGCCCGCACCCGCAGCTCGCTGTCCAGTGCGGCGCTGAGCGAGGTGTGCAACTGCCACACGAAGGCCAGCCCGGCCACCGAGACCAGCAGGCCACTGCCGACCGCGAAGATCAGGGCGAGCCGCGTCCGCAGCGACATGGCCAGCTCAGCCCGCCCCGGGCGGGGCGTCCCGCAACCGGTAGCCCACTCCGCGGACCGTCTCCAGCTGAGTGACCCCGAACGGCCGGTCGATCTTGCGCCGCAGGTAGCCGACGTACTGGTCGACGACGTTAGAGCCACCGTCGTAGGAGTAGTCCCAGACGTGCTCCAGGATCCGGGTGCGGGTCAGTACCTGGCCGGGATGCCGGAGGAACAGCTCCAGCAGCGCGAACTCCTTGGGAGACAGCGCCAGCTCGATGTCCCCGCGCCACACCCGCCGGGTGGCGGGATCCAGCCGCAGGTCACCGCAGTGCACCAGCGTCGGCCGCTCGGGCGCGCCCCGCCGGATCAGGGCCCGCAGCCGGGCGAAGAGCTCATCGAAACTGAACGGCTTGGCCAGGTAGTCATCGGCCCCGGAATCCAGGCCCCGGACCCGGGCGGCCAGGTCGCCCCGGGCGGTGAGCATCAGCACCGGGGCCCAGCGGCCGCGGCCGCGCAGCCTGCGGCACACTTCGAGGCCGTCATAGCCGGGGAGCATGACGTCCAGCACCACGGCGTCGTAGCTGAACTCGCTGCCCCGCCACACGGCATCCGGGCCGTCCACGGCGACGTCCACGCTGTATCCCGCCTCGGACAGCCCCCGCCTCAGCAGGGCCGCGGTCCGCACCTCGTCTTCGACGACCAGAACTCGCATAACAGCAGGCTAGGCGGCTCACATGTGAGCACGATGTGAGCGGAGCGGGTGGGGGCGGTGGAGCACCCGAGCCGGGCGGGACGGGTCAGCATCAGTCGAGCGGGCCGGGGTAGGCGGCCTCGGCCCGGGGAGCGAGCCGGCGCATCTGACGGCGGATGAACAGCCCCCCGGCCACGATGGCCAGCACCCCGGCGACGGTGAGCACCACGCTGATGGGACCGGACAGACGGCGCAGCGGCGGCCCTGGGCCTCGCGGTCACGGCCTGCTCCAGCAGCCCGGCCAGCTCGGGCGGCACGGCCACGACCACCTCAGCGAACAGCAGCGGGTGCAAGTCGGCCTCGCAGGTCTCGACTGTCGTGGGCCTGCCGGGCTATCACATCTGCCTGATCATCCCGGCCACCTCCAAGGCCAACCACCCCGACAGCGTTGTCTACGCCGGCGGCAAGGTCTGGATTGGCTGGCAGAACATCACGGCCAAGGATGGCCTGGACAACAAGTCCAGCACGATCGGCGAGTACACGACCGGCGGCACGCTGGTGAAGTCGTGGAGCATCGGCGGCCCGGCGGCCGGGACCGGCTGCCACACCGACGGCATGCGGATGAACCCCAGCACGGGGCAGCTGTGGGTGATGTGCAACGAGGACGGGAGCCCCCGGCTCTACACCATCACCCCGTCCAGCAGCACTCCTACGCAGATCACGCTGCCGAAGACTCCGCACGGCGGAGGCTTCGACGACATCCAGTTCGTCAACGGGATGGCGTTCATCGACGCGTCCAACCCCACACTCAACAGCGCGGGGAAGAACGTGTTCCCGGCTCTCTACAAGGTCACGATCTCCGGGACCAAGGCCAGCCTGACCCCGGTGCTGAAGGGCGGCGCGACGGGCACCACCCTCAACCCGCCGGTCACGAGCATCACCATGCCCCTTACCGACCCGGACTCCATGATGATCGACCCCCAGGGCGACCTGGTGCTCGACTCCCAGGGGGACATGCAGCTGCTGTTCATCCACAACCCGGGAACGGCTTCGCAGAAGGTCAAGGTCCTGCCGGTGGGAACCCCGGTTGACGACACCGTGTGGCCGACGTCCTCGAACGGCTGCATGATCATCGCGGACAACGCCTCCGGGGTGTTCTCGGCCTGCTCGAACCTGTGGGTGACCGGCACTCCGCTCACGGCGGCACCGAACGACTCCACCATCATCAGCTTCGTCGGCACGGTGAACCTCGGCAGCGGGGCGATCACCCCGATCATCGTCGGCATGAACAACCCGCACGGAATGGCCTTTATCCCACGATGAGATCAATCAAAATCATTCACTCGCCCATCATCACTCCGGCCGCGCAGGCGGGCGCGGGATCGGCCACCAGGCCAGGAGGAGCTGTCATGAGGATCGTGCCGGGAAGGCCCGTCTCACGCCGGGCGGCCGCGGGGGTCGCCGCGGTGGGCATCCTGCTAGGCGGGGCGGCGTGCAGTTCGTCCAGCGGCTCCACGACGGGATCAGGCTCCTCATCGACCATCAACGGGGCCGGCTCGACGTTCGCCGCGCCCATGTACCAGCAATGGGCGGGACAGTACAAGGCGAGCCACGGCACCCAGATCAACTATCAGGCCATCGGCTCGGGCGGCGGCATCTCGGAGTTCACGCAGGGCGTAGTGAACTTCGGCGCCACCGACGCTCCGATGACCAGCACCGAGCAGTCGGCCGCCCAAGCCGGGATCGGAAGCGTAGCGCTGCACATCCCGATGATCATCGGTGCGATAGCGATCATCTACAACGAGCCGACGGTCAAGAACCTGAAACTCGACGGGCCCGCGCTGGCGGGCATCTACCTCGGCACCATCAAGAAGTGGAACGACCCGGCGATCAAGAAACTGAACCCCGGGGTCACGCTGCCGTCGGACGCGATCCAGCCGGTAGAGCGATCGGACTCGTCTGGCACCTCCTACGCCTTCACCTCCTACCTGTCGGCGATCTCCCCCACGTGGGCGAGCCAGGTCGGCGCGAGCAAGACGCCGAGCTTCCCCACCGGCACCGGGGCCACGGGCAGCTCGGGTGTGGCGGCCGCCGTCCAGCAGACGAAAGGCTCCCTCGGTTATGTCGAGTACGGCTACGCCACCCAGGGGCACATCCCGTTCGCCTCGATGAAGAACGCCTCCGGCCAGTTCGTAGCGCCGTCCACGGCCTCTACCAATGCGGCGTCCGCAGCCGCCACATACCCCACAGCGGTGACCCACCTGACGTTCAGCCTCGTCAACTCCACCGCCAGCGGGGCATACCCCCTGGTCACCCCGACCTACATCCTGATCGCCCAGAAGCAGAAGGACACGGCCACGGGCAGCAAGCTGAAGGCCTGGCTGCAATGGGATCTGGCGTCGGCCCAGCAGGGCGAGACTCCCAAGCTTGGTTATGCCCCGTTGCCGTCCAAGCTGGTCTCCATGGACCTGGCCGCGCTCAAGACCGTGCACTGAGCTGGTCGCGAAGCCCGGCGCGCGCCATGACCGTACTCTCCGCGGGCCGCCGGGCCGTGGGGCAACCCGCGGCCCGGCGGCCCGCGGACATCCTGTTCCGCTCGGCCACCGCCGGGTGCGCGGGCATTGTGCTGCTGCTCCTGGCCGGGATGCTGATCCGGACCACCTGGGCCGCGTGGCCGGCCTTCTCCCATTCCGGGATCAGCATCGTCACGAGCAACAACTGGAACCCGAACCTCAGTCAGTTCGGGGGCTTGTCGTTCATCTACGGGACGCTTGTCACCTCGGTCATCGCGCTCGTGCTGGCCGTCCCGGTCTCGGTCCTGATCGCGCTGTACCTGACTGAGGTCGCCCCGCCACGCCTCGGAACCCCGCTGGGTTACGTGGTGGATCTGCTCGCCGCGGTGCCGAGCGTGGTGTACGGGCTGTGGGGCGTCTTCGTGCTGGTCCCCTTCGTCACCCCCATCTGGCAGTGGCTGTCGGACCATCTCGGCTTCATCCCGCTGTTCGCCCAGTTCGCGTCGGGCCGGGACTTCGCCACCGCCGGCCTGATCCTGGCCGTGATGATCATTCCCATCATCTCGGCGGTCAGCCGGGAGATCTTCCGGACGGTCCCGGCCGAGGAGCGCGAGGCCGCGCTGGCGCTCGGCGCCACCCGGTGGGAAATGATCAGGCTCGCGGTGCTGCCCCGATCCCGGCCGGGCGTGGTGGCCGCGGTAATGCTGGGCTTCGGGCGGGCGGTGGGCGAGACCATCGCGGTCGCCTACCTGATCGGCGGTGTGCCGAACAAGATCACTCCGCACCTGTTCCAGCAGGGGTCGTCGATCGCGGCCAACATCGCCTTGCAGTTCAACGAAGCCGCGAGCCTGCCCTTGTTCAAGGCCGCGCTGATCGCCCTGGGCGTGGTGCTGTTCGTGATCACCCTGTTGATCAACATCGCGGCCAGGCTCATCATCCGGCCCCGCGGGAGGGTCACATGAGCACGCTGGCCGCCCGGCACCGCCGGGACCGGATCATGACGGGAACCATGATCGTCGCGGTCCTGGTCGCGATCATTCCGCTCGGTTTCATTCTGGCCGATGTGATCGTGAAAGGGATCGGCCAGCTCTCGGCGGGTTTCTTCACCCAGCCGGAGCCGTTTGTCGCGACGGCCAGCGGCGGCGGATTCGGGGCCGGGATCCGGGGCACGATCAAGATGGTCGCGCTGGGCACGGTGGTTTCCGTGCCGATCGGCGTGCTGGCGGCCGTCTACCTGTCCGAGTACGACCCACGCGGCCCGATGGCCACCGTGGTGCGGTTCTTCGCCGACGTGATGACCGGGATCCCGTCCATCTTCGTCGGCATCTTCGTGTTCACCGCCGTCGTGCTGGTGACGCACTCCTTCTCCAGCTGGGCGGGCGGCCTGGCCCTGGGCATCCTGATGCTCCCGATCATCGTGCGTACCTCGGAAGAGGCCCTGCGGCTCGTTCCCGCGGCGCTGCGGGAGGCGGCCCTGGCCCTCGGCGTCCGCCGATGGCGCACGATCGTCTCGGTGATCCTGCCGACCGCCCGGCCGGGCATCACGACCGGCGTGCTGCTGGCCGTGGCCCGGGCCGCCGGGGAGACCGCTCCCCTGCTGCTCACCGCGTTCGGCAACCAGCTGCTGGTGGGCTGGGGATCCTGGAATGGGCCTGAGTCGGCACTGACCCTGGAGATCTTCACCAACTCCCGGTCGCCGTTCCCGGCCCAGCAGGCCCGGGCCTGGACAGGCGCGCTGGCCCTCATCCTGGGCATTCTCATCCTGTCGGTGATCGCGCGGGCGGTGATGTCCCGCCGGGCCCGCGGGGCCCGCTGAGCCCGGGTGGGTTCAGCCGCCGGCCGCCCGGCGGTACCGGGCCCCCAGCACACGGAGGTGCTCGACCAGTTCCGGGCAGCCGGTGGGCTCAAAGTCGGCGCCGAGCATGCCCAGCCAGAAGGCAAGCGCCTCGACCGATTCCGCTCCGCTGTTGACCGCGCAGGTGCGGTCGTCGATCGCCTCGACCGGGCCGACGGCGGCCGGGAGCCGGTCGGCGATCACCGCCGCCGGAGCGTGCACGATCACCCGGGCCCGGTACCGCCACGCGGCGGCGGACACCCCGTGCGCCACGTAGCTGGCGAGGTCTTCGTCCGGCAGGTCACGCGCGGCGAACCGGGGCCCGTTGGGCGTCTTCAGCGAGATCCGGTTGACCCGGAACGTCCGCCAGTCCCGGGGCCCGATGTCCCAGCCCACCAGGAACCAGCGCCGGCCCCAGTTGACCAGCCGATAGGGCTCGACCTCCCGGCGGCTGGCCTCCCCACTGTGCGCCCGGTAGCCGAACCGCAGCCGCTCGCGGTCGCGGCAGGCCGCGGTGATCGTGCTCAGCACACTCGCCGGCACGGTCGGGCCGACGCGGTCAGGCGGCACCGTCACCATGTAGGTCTGCACAGTGTTGACCCGGCGACGCAGCCGGGACGGGAGCACCTGTTCGAGTTTCGCCAGCGCACGCAGGGACGATTCTTCGATGCCGGCGATGGATCCCGTGGCCGCGGCGCGCAGCCCGGCCGCGACCGCGACCGCCTCCTCGTCATCGAGCAGCAAGGGCGGCAGCGAAGACCCGGCCCCGAGCCGGTAACCACCGACCTGACCGCGGGTGGCGTGGACCGGGTATCCCAGAGTGCGCAGCCGGTTGACGTCGTTGCGCACGGTCCGGGTCGTCACGTCCAGCCGGGCGGCCAGTTCCTTTCCCGTCCACTCCCGGGGACTCTGCAGCAACGACAGCAGCCGAAGCAGCCGGGCCGAGGTTTGCAGCATGCGCCGATCCTGTCCCGCAATTAGGAACTGAACGTTCCTGATCCAGTGAGAGCTTAGGTCCAGTGCCACTCATGACTGAACTCGACGGAGGAGCGACTATGACGCCCACAGCCGAAATCACGCCGTTCCGCATCGACATCCCGCAATCCGCGCTGGACGACCTGCGCGACCGCCTCACGCGCACGCGCTGGCCGTCGCAGATCGCTGGCCTCGGCTGGTCGCGCGGGGTGGACCAGTTCTACCTGCAGGACCTCGTGGAGTACTGGCAACATCGCTACGACTGGCGCGCGCAGGAGGCAGAACTCAACGCTATCCCGCAATTCACGACCGAGATCGACGGCGCGGCCATCCACTTCCTGCATGTCCGTTCCGCGCACGCCGACGCCACGCCGCTGATCCTGGCGCACGGCTGGCCCGGCTCGATCGTCGAGTTCCTCGACGTCATCGGGCCGCTCACCGATCCGGTGGCCCACGGCGGCGAGGCCGCCGACGCCTTCCATGTCGTCATCCCCTCGATTCCCGGCTTCGGGTTCTCCGGCCCGGTCAGCGAGGCCGGCTGGGACTCCCACCGGATCGCGACCGCCTTCGCCGGGCTGATGAGCCGGCTGGGCTACGACGGCTACTTGGCCCAGGGCGGGGACTTCGGCGCCTTCATTGCTCCTGACCTCGGACGCGTCGCAGCCGACCACGTCATCGGCGTCCACGTCAACGCGGCCACCGTGGGCTTCATCCCCTTCGGTGAGCTCGGCGAGGACACCATGGCCGGCCTCACCGACACCGAGAAAGCCCGCGTCGCCCGGCTCGGTGCGTACATGTCCGACGGCAACGGCTACTTCCAGATCCAGGCCACCCGCCCGAGCACCCTGGGGTTCGCCCTCACCGACTCCCCCGTCGGCCAGCTCGCGTGGATCGTGGAGAAGTTCAAGGAGTGGTCGCACCCGTCCAGCGCGCTGCCCGAGCAGTCGATCGGCCGGGACCGGATGCTGACCAACGTCATGCTCTACTGGCTGACCGGGACCGGTGCGTCATCGGCGCAGCTCTACTACGAGAACATGCACACCGGACGGTGGCCGGCCCCGTCCTCCGTGCCGACCGGCGTCGCCGCCTTCGCCGAGGACGTGTCGATCCGGCAATTCTCCGAACCCGGCAACAACATCGTGCACTGGACTGACTTCAACGAGGGCGGCCACTTCGCCGCCATGGAGAAGCCGGAGCTACTCGTCGCGGACCTCCGCCGCTTCCGCAACGCACTGCGCTGAGATCACGCAGATCGGCCCGCCGGGTCCTCCCGCGGGGGGAAAGCCCTTACTCGAGGGCGATACCGTCAGGCCCGATCCGGAACCTCCGGATGGCGGGATCATGCTGGCTGGCACGGGTCTTGATCACCGATATCGTCCGCTTGATCAGATCCTCGTCCCTGAGGTAGCTCAGCAACACGACGTTATCGGATATAGGCGAAACAGCGTCATCTGAGAGGCGCTCGGTGCGGAAAAGGTCCGCTATCTCGAAGGTCATCAGGATACTGACACCTTGTCTCGCGAAACGCTGCACCAGCGAGTAACAGAACTCCCGGAACCGGGTCGCGTCCGGCGCCGCCGCCCTGAGATCAGAGATGCTGTCGATGAGGACCCGCCGGGCCCGTACCCTCTTCACCGCCTGCAGAAGGTCATAGGCCCATTCGTCGATGTGGATATCGACCGGCGAACGGTACATCACCTCGACGTTCGGCTCCGTTACCGACCAGCCAAAGCCTCCCGCGACCCGCTCGAGCTGTGTCCCATTCTCCTGGAGGGTGGCTATGATTCCCGGTTCGCCCTGGCGTGCGCCATTGAAAATAAAGTGAAGCCCCAGCAGCGTCTTCCCCGAGCCTGAGGGACCGGCGATGAGAGTTGACGCGCCAGGCCAGTACCCGTCCTCGAGCATCTCGTCCAGCGCGGGGACTCCCGAGGACGCCCGCACGGCACTCTGCGGGTATTCCTCATCGATCGGCGCATCGGCGAGCCGGGGGAACAGGCGCATCCCGCCGGCCGTGAGCCGGTAGGCGTGCAGTCCGGCCTGGAAGCCGCTGCCTCGGAGCTTCCTGACCTCGAGAAACCGGATGTCCCGCTGACCGCTCCGGACCGTGGTCAGATCGAGGATCGCATCCGCAACGGCGAACTCCGGCACGGAGCCAATCTCGGCATCCTCGTATTCCCCCACCCACAAGGAAGCCGCCGGGAACGCACCGAGCCTCCCCGACAGCTCGTGCAGAAACCGCCTGAACTCAGCATGGTCATCCGCGAAGGCGTGCAGGGCCTTGAAGCTGTCGATCACGATCAGTCCCGGACGGCGTTCCTTGATCACGGTCGTGATCTGGTCCGTGACCCCCGTGAGCCCGTGCTGGCTTACGTGTTTCCCGAGATCCTCATAGAACACGGACCTCCCTATCGCCGTGGAATCGAAGAAGTCCAGGCTCTGGCCGAAGCGGACAATTTTTTCCAGCGGCTCGGAAACCGTTGCGAAATAGACCGCGGGCCGCTCGGGTGTGGCATTCCGGAAGACGTATTGCTGGGCGAGGATCGTCTTGCCGCTCCCGGGGCGTCCCATGACCAGGGTTATGGCATTCGCGGGCAGCCCCCCGCCCAGAACTGAATCGAGCGGTTCGTGCCCGCTCACCAGCGCGTGATTCACGCCCGGGCCCCCGGGGATACGTTCAGGAAGGAACTCGATCCGAGGAGATCCCTGACTGTCGAGACGAACTGCAAAGGCTCCAGCGGCTTGAGCAAGAAGGCGTCGGCACCCGCTTCGATCGCCTGATCGCGGCACTCGAGTACGGATACCGCGACGACGGGGACGCCGCCGCTCTCCTTGACGTGACGGCAAAGGCTCAATCCTGAACCACCCGACACCAGAAGCTCAATCACCGCGAGCGAGGGAGACTTCTCTTCGAACGATCGCCTCGCGGCCTGTTCATCGGGCGCCATCTCGACCTCGAACCCCTCCGTCTTCAGGAAGTACTCCTGATATTCGGCAGCGTACGGGTCGGGTTCGACAAGCAGGATAAGGAGCCGGGGCTGGCCGGCTGGAGCGGTCACGGGCAGGCCGCCCCGGAGCTGCTCGGCCAGGAGTCGATGAGCGTCCGCGGCCGTCAGGCCCTGGCCCATCAGGGACTTGACGAACCTGAGGTGCTCAACCTGATCCCGGCGGTAGAGCCGGTGACCACTCGCATTCCGGTCCGGGACTACGAGTTCATAGCGGTCTTCCCAGGTGCGGATCGTGGCGACGGGAAGCCCGACCATGTGCCCCACGGCACTGATGCTGTACAGCGCCCGGCCGCGTTCCTCCACGTGCAGCACCCAATCTGCCTGTCGTCTCTTCGCCTCCGCAGGAAGTGACCCGAGGCTCAGCCGGCCGGACGTGCTGCCCCTCCCGGCCGCAGCACCCCTGGCTCTTCGTTATCTTGTCAAGTAGTAGTCAAGTCCTACTCAATACCTCAGCGAGGAGGTAGCATGCTTGACAATAGCAGGAGGAATGTGGCTTCGCGAGGAGGGATTGAAGAATCTTGGCTGACCCACCGCGCGGGCCCGGCCAGGTCATCTACGACCGCGCCCCGGACGGCGGAGCGTTGCGGATCACCGGCATCCGCGACCAGGGCGCCCTGGCGGTAGCCGGGGAGATCGACGAGGACAACTACCCGGCTCTGGTGGATGCCCTGCGAAAGCTCACCGGCGGCCTCCGCGAGATCCACATCAATCTGGCTGGCGTAGAGTACTGCGACCTCGCCGGGCTACGGGCCATCATCCGCCTGGCCGGCAGCGCCGGGAACCACGGTCGCGCAGGCAGCCACCTCGTCCTGCACGAAGTCCCCGGGTACCTGGTAGCGGTCCTGCAGATCCTCGGCTGGGACACCACCCCGGGCCTGACGATCGAGAAACCCGGCCAGCACCCCGCAGGTCAGGTACCGCCTATGTCCGGGATCTCTTGATTGGAGTAGTACGGCTTCCTGAACGGGAAGGCATCGACGGCCCAGCGCCGTAGTGCAGCGTAGAGCTTCGCGTAGAAACCACGGTCATAGGCATCGGGCGTGACCCACCAGCTCACATCGACGTCGTAGTCGAGGAGCTTCTCGGTGAGCGGCGTGCGCTTTCCCATGGGGTAGAGGTAGCAGCAGCCGAGGTACTGGTGGTCTGAGTCGTACACGGCATAGGTGAATGAGGTGCGATCGCGGAACTCCAGTTCGTGCCAGACCAGATCCACGTAGTTGAAGTCCTCGCTGACCGCCTCCGCCGGCCATCCGCCGCCCCGGGTCCGCCGGATGATCTCGAGGCTGGCGTTGATTCCCCGCACGTCATCGTGCAGGTCGGCCCGGCTGATCGCCCGGGCCCGGATGTCCTCATGGGCCAGCTCGGTGGGCGGCGTGTACCCGGCGGGCACGTCGAGGCTCTTGACCAGACCGTTGTAGTCCATGGCCTCCCGCTCCTTCCTTCCTCCGCCCAGCCGCGGGGGCGCTGCCGCGTCCCGGCTCGGGCACCGGGTAGGAGAGCATGACGATGCCGGAGTTGAGGGTCCGGGTGCCCATCAGCTCGAGCCGCGTGTTGGTGCCCTCGCTGAACAGCATGTCACTGGTGGTGCCGACGGTGGTCGGCCTCCATGCCATCAGCCCCACCGGGGCTCCGTCGCGCTGCAAAATGGCAGCTAACTCTCCCAGCGGGGCACGGTGACCGGCACGCTCACGGGGCCTCGGCCCAGAGGAAGCGAGGGAAAACGTAATGGACTCCACGAGGCGGACGCCGAGGGTCGGCATACTGTTTCGCCCCCAGCTGCCCCCTGAGCGGCTGCACGAATTTGTCACGTCAGCAGAGCTGGCCGGCCTCGACGACCTGTGGATGTGGGAGGACTGCTTCCTGGAAGGCGGCCTGACCACCGCCGCCACAGCACTCGCGTGGAGCAGCTCGCTGCGGATCGGCCTGGGCCTGATGCCGGTACCCCTGCGTAACCCAGCGCTAGCGGCCATGGAAGTCGCGACGCTGGCCCGCCTGTTCCCGGGACGGTTCGTCCCGGCCGTAGGGCACGGCGTCCTGCCCTGGATGGAGCAGGTGGGGGCGCGCGTCCCCTCCCCGATGACCTTGCTGCGCGAATGGGTGACCGCGGCCCGATCCTTGCTCCGCGGAGACGCCGTGACGGTCAGCGGCCAGTATGTACGCCTCGACCACGTGGCGCTGGACTGGCCGCCGGCGACCGTTCCGCCGCTCCTGGTCGGCGCGCGCGGGCCGAAGACGCTCGCCCTGGCGGGCGAGGTTGCCGATGGCCTCGTCCTGGACGCCGGTATCTCGTGCCAGGGCGTCCGTCAGGCCGTGGACCGGGCCGCCGCCCGGCGGCCTCATGAGGTCGTCGTGAACGTGTTGTGCGGGGGCGGGCCGGGCAGCACGGAACGGATCCAGGCCGAGCTGGCCGAGTCGGCAGAACCGCTCTCAACCCGGGCCGCGGCCGGATCTCCGGAGGAGGTAGCAGACACCGTCCGCTCCTTCGCCCGCGCCGGCGCGACAACCGTTGTCCTGCAGTCCACCGCAGATGACCCGGATGTAGCAGCGACGATCAGGCTGGCCTCGGCGGCCAGGACCGTGCTGCACAACGACCGCCCCGGGGCCTGACCGGACCGGAGCGCCTCAGGAAGCCTGGGCGAGGTTTTCGGCGCGCTGCTTGATGCTGAGCAGCATCTTGCGCTCCATGATCAGGCTTCCAGGCTCCATGAGGTAAGTGTTCGGTGCCCGGGCGAGCAGGGAAGCGCCCGGGGTGGCGATCCGGTTCCGGCTGATCAGCCTGCTGCCCGTTCCGTTGGGAATCACCGAGAATGCCCAAACCCAGTTCCCATCTTCGGAGCGGAACACCAAGGATCGCTCCCTTCAAGTTCCGTCACTCGCAGCACCGGTCCCCGTGCCCCGAGCCGCTGTTCGTCGCCCGCCTTCAGGTCCTGGTACTGGGGAAGAATCTCGTCAGCGCTGTGCATGCCCAGACCCATAAGGTTCTCAACCCAGTCATAGGTGTACGCGCCGCCCCGACCCGGGCCTATCTGTACCAGCCACGGCCAGATGGAACGGGGCGGGGCAGCGACGGACACCGCACGGGTGGACACGATGCCGGCGTCGGCTAGCAACTCGTCGCCCGGCCCGCTCCGCGCGGCCTCACTGTCTGTCGCACCCCAGGTGAGACACCACCTCCGCCACCGCGGATAACTCACCGCTTCCACAGCGGCAGCCAGTGCGACAGCGCCGACGGCGACCAGGCCGCCACGTACCGCCGATCGGGCCCGCGGGTGAGTGACTGCGTTCATCGCACTTCGCCTCCCTGTTCATGACCCACCGATGTCGTCCATCCTGCGCCGTGCCCCGCCGGAGGAACAGCGCGGCACCGGTCAGCACACCCACGATCTGGTCCGCGATCAGCGCGCCGCGCGGCAGGCAGCCCAGCCCCGCGATCCAGCCGGCCCATGGGTTCCCGGTGAGCAAGCGGATTAGGCTGAGCTGTGATCACCTGCGTCGTGGAGTACGTTATCGACCCGGCCAAGACCGAGGCCTTCGAACAGTTCGCGCGCCGGTGGATGGAGCTGGTCGGCCTGCACGGCGGCATCCACCACGGTTACTTCCTGCCTGCCGAGGGCGCAAGTGACCGGGCGCTGGCCTTGTTCAGCTTTCGCAGCCTCGCCGCCTATGAGGAATACCGCGCACTGTTCGGCACCGATCCTGAATTCATCGACGCCGACCGCATCCGCGACGAGAGCGGCTGCGTGCTGCGGTACGAACGGACCTTCATGCGTCCGCTGCTGCCTGACCCTGCCGCCGGGTAACCAGACCGCCGCAGGATCCCGCCGGCGCCGCCGGGTGCCCGGAGGCTTACCTTTACACTCACGAGCAGCACGACCGGGCACTCGCCGTCTACGCAGCCGCCGGTTACCGGGCCACCGGCTCCGTGGGCCTTGTGTGCGTGTGCTGTGGGGGCTACGTTGCCGGTGCGCGTTGGCGCCGAGGAAGCCGGTGAGAGTCCGGCACGGTCGCGCCACTGTAATCAAGCGTGAGCTTGTGAGTCAGATCTTCGCCCGGCGCGCTGCCCTGCTGGATAACGGGACGCACGATCCCGGAGGAGGCCTCACATGAGCAGTATGTCTGCACCCCGCGCTGTCACCCGCCCGGCCGCTCTGCCCATCTCACGGGCCATGCTGTGGCTGATCGGCACGGCGCTGGCCGCGCTGGCGGTGGATTACTTCATCGGTGTCGATGAGGGCGCCGTGTCGGTGTTCGGCAAGAGCATGGTGATCCACGAGTTCGTCCACGACTCGCGTCACTTCCTCGGCTTCCCCTGCCACTGACCCGGCCGGGACCGACGCCATGGAAAAGGAACTCATCCTGCGTGGCCTGCTCGCCGGGGCGATCGCCGGGGTGCTCGCCTTCATCTTCGCCCGGATCTTCGCCGAACCGGACATCAACCAGGCATCGCCTACCAGACCGGCCGGGATGCGATGGTCGCAGCCCTGGACAAAGCCGCGGGACTGCCCGCCCCGCCACCGGGCCCCGACATCTTCAGCCGGACCATCCAGGCCAACATCGGGATCGGCACCGGGATGATCGCCTTCGGTGCCGCGATGGGCGCCCTGTTCGCCGTGGCCTACGCCCTGTGCCTGGGCCGGGTCGAGAACGTGCGGCCGCGCACTCTGGCGCTGCTGCTCGCCGGGGCCGGGTTCGCCGGGATCTACCTGGTGCCGTTCATCAAGTACCCGGCCAACCCCCCCTCGATCGGCCATCCCGAGACCATCCGCGCCCGCGGCGGCTACTACCTGCTGATGGTGCTGGCCTCAGTGGTGCTGCTGACCGCCGCCGTCTGGCTCGGGCAGCGGCTCAGGGCCCGGTTCGGGACCTGGAACGCCGCGCTGCTGGCCGGGGCGGCATTCCTGGTCGCCGCCGGGATCGTCATGGCCCTGCTCCCCCAGCTCGGCCACCTGCCCGTCAACGAGCACACCTACGGCAACCACGCCACCGAGACACCACTGCCGCTGGCCAACGCCAAGGGCACGATCGTCTATCCCGGGTTCCCCGCCGACGTGCTATTCAACTTCCGGCTCTACTCCGTCGCCGCCCAGCTGCTCCTGTGGTCCGTCATCGGGCTGGTCTTCGCCCCTCTCGCCGGCCGGCTGCTCGCCCCCGGTCCAGCCGGCGCCGAACTGCGCCGCACGCCTGAGCCCATCAGGCTGTGACAGCCCGAGCGCGGCCAGCCTGCTCAGCCTCCCCGCCGGAGGGGCTGCTAGCCGGGCTGGCCGCGCTCGGCCCGTTCTTCGCCATCGAATGCCATGACTCCGGGACCACGGCGGCCAGTCCGTGGCATCCGCTCAGCACTCTGTCTGGCCCCGGGCAGGCGCTGGCGGCCAGGATCGATGCCGTCCGGTCAAGCCTCGCCGTGGCTGCCGGGCGCCCGCCGGCGGCTGTTGAGTTCCGTGCCGCCGCGTCAGTGGCCCAGCTCGGCCTGTGCGCCCGGCTGATCGCTCCGGCTCTCGGGGCTGCGGCGCTCGGACATCCTCTGTCTATCGACATGATGTCCGCCCGGTGGATTCCCGGTCTTGGCGGCCCGTTCCGCCTGTCCCTGCCCGACACCGCCTTCGCTACACCCACCGGCCAGGACAGCCCAGCCACTGCTCATGACGTCCTTGCGCCCTTGCTCCGGCTGCTGGACGGCCCGGTCCGTTCCGTGGTCGAGCTGACCGCATCCATGGGGGTCTCCCGGAGGCTGCTGTGGGGCAATGTCAGCTCTGCTATCAACGGCGCGGCAGTGATGCTGACCGCAGCCCGGCCCGGACTCGCCCGCGAAAGCGCCGCAATCAGTGGCGAGGTTCTCCGCTTCCCGGAGCTGATCAGCAGTTACCGCGGGCAGCCAGTAATCAGCTTCCGGCGGCAAACCTGCTGCCTCATCTACCGCGTAGCCAAAGACGCGCCTGAATATTGCGGAGACTGCATACTCAGGACCCGAACTCGGCCGCAGCCACCAACGTCTACCAGGCGCCAAACGCCCGCGGGGTGAAGCGAAACCGGCGGCAAAGCCGGCTGCCGGCCGCTGCCCTCATCCGTGCAGCTCGTGCTCGAGCAGTGCGGTGCAACTCGACCTGAGCACAGCGGCTGCGGTCGCTCTCTCGACGCCGCCGACATCTACGAGCCAGACAAAGCTCTCGATGCCGGCCACCGCAGCGATCGCCAGGGTCAACCGTTCAAAACGCGATCTCGGCAGCGAGTCCTGGAGCGGGGCGAGCGCATCCGCAACCCACAGTGTCCGCCGGCCCTGCCGAAGGGCGACCTCGTGCAGCGGCACCTGCGGATCGAGGGAGAGCCGGAGCATGGCCCTCATCTCAGCCTCGTTCGCGAGGATCGACTCGGTCATCTTCTCGGCGAAGAGCGCGACGCGCGCCCGAACGTCGGCGGGCGGGTGGTCACCCAGCAACGAGCCGCCCTCGAGTTGCGGGAACGTCGCAGCCAGGAGTGCCCGCTGGCTGGAAAAGTAGCGATAGGCCGTCGTCCGCGACACGCGCGCCGCATCCGCCGCCTGCTCCACGGAGGGCGTCACCCCGTCCTTCAAGAGCTGGCGCGTCGCGGCGACGAGTGCATCGCGCGTCCGCGCCTTCTGGCGCATCCGGCCGCTCTCTTGAAATGAGACGCTCATACCGTTATGGTACTAGAGTTCCATGAAGAAGGTGTGCAGGACACAGGACACAGGACAGTTGCACGCCTCACTTCACTGAGCCGGAACCGGTCGAGCACGGCTCATTTCCCGGCTGCATCGCCGGTAGCCAGCCCTGGATCCGCACCCTCGGCCTTGACCACGGCCAGGTGCTCGCGGAGACGACCGTTGGCCGGTCTCAGCGCAGCGGCAGCCGCGGAACTGCGGAACTGCGCACCCAGAATGCGGGCCGGAGGGTAAGCGATGATTGAGGTCACCTCGGCGAACTTCGAGGACCAGGTGCTGCGCTCGAGCCAGCCCGTACTCGTCGATTTCTGGGCGCCGTGGTGCGGCCCGTGCCGGGCGGTCACGCCGATGCTTGAGCAGATCGCGAGTGAGCATCCCGGCGTGCGGGTCGTCAAGCTGAACATCGATGAGGAGCCGGCCCTTGCCGAACGGTACGGCGTCCTTTCGATCCCGACGATTGTTCGTTTCGACGGCGGCGAGCCGTCGGAGACGTTCGTGGGCCTGAAGCCGAAGCTGGTGCTCAAGCGAGCACTCGGGCTGTGAAGCCCGAGAGCATTCCGTAGTGGTGACGTGAAGGAGGAAGCAATGGGCGTTCAGCGGATCAGCTACGTGCCGCCCGAGCAGATGGACAACGAGATGCGCGCCGAGATGGGGCGTTGCCAACGTGAGGGAACACCACGGCCCGAGAGCTCGGCCGTCCGTGCGCACGTACCCGCCGCCTTCTGGTTCTTTGCCAACTCCTGGCGCGACCTCTTCCGCAACGGCGTCTGCGACCACGCGATCAAGGAACTCTGCCGGCTGTACGTATCTCGTGCCGTGCAGTGCGAGTACTGCGGCAACCAGCGCTCGGTGAAGGCGGTTGAGGCCGGCGCCCTGATCGAGGATCAGGTCAAGAACCTGCTGGATTTCGAGAGTTCGCCGCTCTACGACGACCGGCAGAAAGCGGCGCTTGCCTACGCGGAGGCGATTACCTGGCACCTCGACACCGACGACGCGTTCTGGGAGCGCCTGACGTCGCACTTCAGCGAACCCGAACTGGTGGAGCTAGGTTGCATGATCGGGCTGACGCTCGGTCAGCAGAGCTGGCTTCGCCTGTTGAACATTGAGCACCACGAAGTGCTAGCCGGAACGACGGCGTCAATGGCACCCGGTTTCGAAGATTCTGGAGCCTTGAAAGCGGCGAAAGCCGCCGCCGGCTACTGGGCGTCGCAACCTCACGCGGGTACACCCTGACCGCACGGGCACAGAGAACGCGGTCAGTAGATTTCTGGGGGTCCCCGCGCCCGCGGGCCCTGGGAACCTTGGTAGCAGAGGCCTGATCACGGTGAGAGCCGGGGCTTCCAGCCAGGAACTGGCCCGGAAGGGACGCGCGGCGGCGCGAGTGGCCAGGCCCGCAGAGATCCCCGGCGTTCAGCTGATCGTCCTGGAGCGCGGAGTACATCTCGGCCAGTGGCGCTGTCATCGCCCCGGGATAAGCACGCTGGAGCGCAGCGATGCCACGACGCACCCACGCATCCGAGATCCGGCTTTTACCATCCCAGCCTGAAACAGCGACTCATTCATTTGGCGGCGGCTGAATCCAATTGAAAGCTGGGGTTGTAGCCGTCTCCTGAGCGCGTATCGCCGTGTTCAGCATCTGGAAGGCCAGCACGCCCAGGCCAGCCGCGGGCGTGAGCTTGTTCGGCCGCGCCTGCCATAACAGGCCTTCAACCAGTGATGGTGCAGATGATTCAATGATTCTCGTGAACTGCGCGTGGGGCGCCATCCGCAGGCCCAGTCTGGAGGCCCTCCAGGACCGGGCCCGGAAATCGATCCTGGACATCAACGACGGCATTACGTCGGCTGCGGGCGTCGCGGAGGGCTTCATCAGTGCCGGCGCCTCGACCAGAACCTTGCTGTTGGCCGGCACGGCGCTCATTCTGGCCGGCGGCTCCGCAGCGGCCGGGGCCCGTTACAGCGAAGAGCGGACCGAGTGGGAAATGAACCACGCGCTGCTCGAGGCGGAGCGGGCCAGCATCGAGTCAGATCCAGCCGGCGAGTTCGAGGAACTCGTTGGCATCTACCAGGCCAAGGGCCTGAGTCTGCCGCTCGCACGCCAAGTCGCCGAAGCGCTCACTGAACGCGACCCGGTCGCCGCCCACGCCGACGCGGAGTTGCGACTCGAAGCACTCGGGCCTACCAGCGGGGCCATGCCCGCCGCCCTGACCGCAGGTGCTTGCTATGGCATCGGGGCCGCCGTTCCGCTCGCAGGACTGGGATGGCTGCCCGCGGTGTGAGCGGATGACACTGACTTTCGCCGCCGTCCTCGTCGCCCTCAGCCTGACGGGCTGGTTCGCCGCGTGGCTGACCAGGCTGCCGGTGTGGAGGCTGGTGCGCCGCAATGTCCTGCTGGGGAGCACGATCATGGTGGCCAGCATCCTGGCCGGTCTCGCCCTGCACTGAGCCCGCCCGGAATCAGGGCAAGGCCCCTTTGAGAGTGGCTGGCTCACCCGCGAGAACCGGGTCAGGCCGCTGGTGGCGACTGGTCCGAGGAGGCCCACGAACACTGTTCGGATGGCAGCGGCAAGCGTGCGGGTGCCGCGGCGCCTCTGGCGGCCGAGGGCCGCAGACGAGCCGGCCGGGGCCGCGGCCATGGTGAGGCTGCCGGTGCAGTGCCGGGATCAAGGCTCCCCGGTGATCAGGTGATCCAGGACGGGAGCGAGGCGGCGCAGTTCGCTGAGGTGGGCGGCAGAGAGCTGGCCGAGGCGTTCCTCACCGCGGGGGGTGAGGCGGATCCGAATCACCCGGCCGTCACCTTCGTCGGGCCAGCGCTGCACGAGGGCCGCGGCCTCGGCCCGGTCGATGAGCTCGACCGCGCTGTGATGGCGTATCAAGAGGTAGCCCGCCAGGTCGCCGACGGTCGGCGGCTGGCCGCCCGGGTGGCCCTTGATCGCCAGCAGCAGCTGATGCTGCGCAGGCGTGAGGCCGGCCTCGCGGGCCCGTGTCTCGCTCCAGCTGAGGAACTTCCGCAGGCTCGTCCGGAACGCGAGCAGGTTCTCATAGTCCAGGGCGGCGAGCGGTGGCTCGTCAGTCATAGCTGCGACTCGCATCGGAAGCGGGTGTCAGGGGAGCGCCGCCATGAGGCGGCCTTGGCCCGGCGGCGCGCCATGCCGTTCTCGGGATGGTGTCCCGGTGGGCACATCGTTATCGGCTCAGGATGGACGCGAGCCGCGGGTCTTCGCGGCGAAGCGCTACGCCGATCCGGCGGAGCGCCGCCCTTTCGTGCCTCCCATGCGCGTCATGTCCTCACCTTTATAAGACCCGCGCACTATATTCGGTGACGATATCAATTCACAAGAACGGTACCAGGAAATACGGGGCAGGGCGGTTGCGCCGATCACGTTCTGCCGAAACCACTGAAGAACCGTGACAACGTGCGCCCCAGTTGTCCTCCCCCCAGTCGAGCCTCTGGAGGAAGGACAACCCTGGGCAGCAACCGTTAATATCGTACCACGATGTAACTCTCAGGCAAGGTCCGGCCGGCTGCCAGAGAGCCACCAAATCCAGGACCTGGTGCTGCGGCTCGCACGGGTGGACCCAGCCGGGGGATACCGCCGCGCGCACGGCGGACTCACGCGTCTCGGCCACCACGTCAGCGTGGCGGATCATGCGCCCGGGCAGCCCCGGCCTGCCTCGCGCGGCTTGCCACGGCTATGTCTCGCCCATGAGGTTCTCGAGTGCCTTGATGACTGTCGGCCACGTCGGTGCCGAGGCGTCGGCCACCGAAAAGTGGTCGCCGTCGACCTCGAGCAGCCGCGCGTCCTGACCGGCAGCCTGGGCGGCCCCCACGTAGGTCACGCTCTGGGCGAACGGGACCCGGTCGTCGGCGCGAGCGTGCACGCAGTGCACGACTGCTGGGATGGGCACCCGGGACAGGGGGTCGGCCACGGCGTACCGCTCAGGGCACTCGTCGGGACCACCGCCCATGAAGCGGATCGCTGCCCCGTTTCCGATCTTCTCGCGGGCCGCGGCGCCCAGGTCGACGACCCCGGCCAGGCTGATCGTGCCGGCGATCTCGACCGCGGGCCCGGCACCGGGTGTGCCGGCGGCCAGATTGCCCCGGCCAGCGGCCCAGGTCGCCAGGTGCCCGCCGGCGCTGTGGCCGACGGCCGCCACACGCTCGGTATTTACGTCGTCGAGGGTGGCCAGATGGTCTATCGCTGCCGCCGCATCCAGCAGCGTTAACGGATAACCTCCGCCGAGGTCGAGCCGACGGTACTCGATGTTCCACGCTACCCACCCCCGCCGGGCCAGGTCAGCCGCGACCGCGTCCAGGTGGTCGGCCCCGAACCCCGGTCCCCACCAGCCTCCATGGATCAGCACCACGGCGCCGGGCCGCCGCTGGGCCGCCGGCAGGTAGAGGTCAGCGAACTGGGACGGATCCGGGCCGTAGAAGTGGCGTATAGGACTGGTTTCGCTCACGGGGGTAACCATCGAACGCAATCCTCCCTTGTGTGCTGCCGGGCGGGGTGGATCTTAAATTGTCGTTCGGAAGCGGCACGGCGGCCGGATGGCACCCGTCTGGGCCTGGACTAGTGGTGCGGGTGAATGCGGTCCAGCGCGGGACGGCTGGCCCAGCCGATGCCGACCTGCGCGAAGGCGTTCACGACCTCGCCTGGAGCGAGCCGACTGGGCGGGGCGGAGCGCCAGCGCCGGGCGCATGCCGGATTTCCTCCCAGGCGGGCGCCTGTCAGCCCGGCGAAAACAACAATCTGAACACGGCCCGATTTACGTCCGCTCGGTATGCCGACATGTACATAACGAGCCTCCTTCAGACACGCTAAAGCGGCGGGTCCGGCCCGGCGCACGGCGAGAGCGTGCTCGTACCAGCAGGCTGACCTGCTGTAACGAATTTCCGGTGCCCGGAAGCCGGGCGGACTCGGTTTTCTCCCAGTCACCTCCTTGTAACGAAATACGCCCCTTGACGTAATATTCAGCGTCCTCCTACCATGACGCCATACGCAACTAGCGTTTCACGATACGAAACGACTACTCGGGCTAATCAGTGACGATTAGGCGGGGCCAACCAGCCCTGCGCGACGGAGGCAGCCGCATGGCCGAGCACGGCGATGACGAACACACCGCCAAGGCCGGATCGACCGTTCAGTCGGTCGAGCGCGCGGCGGCGCTGCTGCTGGCACTAGCCGAGTTTCCCGAGGGCGCATCGCTCTCCGAGCTCAGCGCGGTGACGGGCCTGCACAAGAGCACCGCCCGGCGGCTGCTGGTGACCCTCTCGGCCAAGGCTCTCGTCCGGCAGGTACCGCCGGCGGACCACTACACCCTCGGAGCCCGGGTGCCCTTCCTGGGCCAGGCCGCCCAGCGTCATCTGCTGCTCGGCCCCGTGACCCACCGGATTCTCGTGGAGCTGAGGAACGAGACTGTGGAAACGGTCCACCTGGCAACGCCGGACAAATTCGAGCTCGTGTACCTGGAGAAAGTCAAGAGTCACTGGGCCATCCAGGCCTCGTCGCGCATTGGTGCGCGCACTCCGCTTTACTGCACCGGGCTTGGCAAGGCCTATCTGGCGTTCCAGCCGCGGGAAGTGTGGGCGGACTATATCGACGCCACGGAATTGCGCCGGAAGACCCCGACGACGCTGACCGATCCCGCGGCCCTGATCGAGGAACTCTCGAAGATCCGCCGCAACGGCTACGCCTGGGACAACGAGGAAAACGAGCCGGGGGTGCGCTGCATCGGCGCGCCCGTCCTCAACTCGGCGTGCATCTCGGTCGCGGCCATCTCGGTCATGGCGCCCACCGAGCGACTTCCTACCGCCCGGGTGCCTGAGCTTGGGGCGCAGGTGAAGGCGGCAGCCGCCCGGCTCGCCGCGACGACCGCCCCGCCGGACGCCGACGCCGTAACGCTCAGGCCCAGTTCGGCTCACCACGATCGGGCAGCCGAGGTCACCATGATCGCGCCCCACCAGCCACTCGAAGGTCAGGGCATCGCTCGGCCAGGCTCGCAGGATTCACCTGCAGAAGGACGATGAGCCGCATGTCACTCGACCACGAGCACCACTTCCCCGCACTGGCGGGCATAGTGCCCGCCCAAGCAGACCTGCAGCGCCTCGCGACCGGATTCAGGTTCACCGAAGGCCCGATCTTTCATCCCCGCGAACACTACCTGCTGTTCAGCGACATGCCCGGAGACGTACGCCGTCGGTGGGATCTGAACGGAGACGTCCGGCCGGTCCGGCAGCCGAGCAACAAGTGCAACGGGATGACCTACGACCGCGACCTCAACCTCATCGTCTGTGAGCACGCGACCAGCACTCTGGTCCGCGAGCGGCACGACGGCAACCAGGCGCGGGAGATCCTGGCCTCGCATTATTCGGGCCAGGAACTCAACAGCCCCAACGACGTGGTTGTCGGGCCTGATGACCGCATCTACTTCACCGACCCGGTTTACGGCAGGCGACCCGGCTTCGGCCTCCCGCGACCCCAGCAGCTGAGCTTCCAGGGTGTCTACCGGGTCACCGATGACCCGCGGGCCCCGGAGCTTCTGGCCGACGACTTCGATCAGCCCAACGGCCTGTGCTTCAGCCCGGACGGCCAGACCCTGTATGTCAACGACACGACCAGGGCGCTCATCCGCTCCTTCACTGTCGCGCCATCCGGGGAGGTGTCCGGCGGCGAGATATTCATGGACGGTATCGGCGACGGAAACTCCGCGCTCGGGGCACCGGACGGAATGAAGACCGACGCGGCCGGCAACGTCTACGTCACCGGCCCGGACGGCGTCTGGGTCATCAGCCCGGCGGGCGAGCGCCTGGGCGTCATCGCGGTCCCCGAGAAAGTAGCCAACCTGAACTGGGGCATGCCCGACTGGCAGACCCTCTTCATCTGCGCGTCAACGTCCCTGTACTCGATACGCCTAGGCATCCGAGGGAGTGCCTCACCGTACATGCAAGAAGCTTCCCAGGCGCCGGGTCCCGCAGGAACGACCTAGTCCCGGACTGAACAGGCCCCCGCCGAGGGGCCGGCTCGCCGCGCCACGAATGGTCGGCGGATATTCACCGAACTCCCCGCCTTGCTACACCCTTCCCTAAAACTGGAGAATGTCCCGCTCCGCACCACAGAAAGGCGCACACACATGAGTATCGATGTCCACAATCACATCATCCCCCAGTCAGTCATTGATCTGTGCTCGTCGGAGCCGGCCTATGGGGTGACAGTCGCCGATGGCAAGTGGAAGTCCCCTAATATTCACGACTTCCCCTTCGGGGACGCCTGGTTCGATCCCGCAGGCAAGCTGCGCGAGATGGACGGCAAGGAGATCGATCAGGCCGTGGTGTCCGCCGCCCCCAAGCCCCTGTACTACTACGAGCTGGACCTGAAGTACTCCGAGCTCATGGCCCGCACGTTCAATCAGGGAGCGGCAGACTTCTGCCAGGGCCATGAGGACCGCCTGCGGTGGATGGCCAGCGTGCCGCTGGCCTTCCCCGAGCAGGCGGCGGCCGTGCTGTCCGACGCTGTGGAACGCGGAGCCTCTGGGGTCGAGATCGGCCAGCATGCTAACTGGCGAACCATCGACCTGGACGAATTCGAGCCGTTCTGGGCGGCCGCCGAGAGCCTGGGCGTACCGATCTTCCTGCACCCCGCCTACGAGCGGCAGCTGCCGGAATACCAGCCCTATCAGCTGAACACGGTGATCGGGATGCCGGGTGACATGACTCCGGTACTGATGCGGCTGATCTGCTCCGGGACCCTCACCCGGCATCCGGGGGTGACCGTCGTCACCGCCCTCGGCGGGGGCACCTTCCCCTACCTGGCCGGGCGGCTGCGCCACTACACCACGTTCATGCCCGGGCTGCGCGACGCGCCCGCCGACCCCTGGGCGTCGGTGGGCCAGCTCAAGTTCGACTCGCACCTGCACGACCCCGTGGCCCTCGAGTTCCTGATCAAGAAGGCCGGCGACGACAACGTGCTGATCGGCACCGACTGTGAGTTCGAGAGCGCGACGCCTGCTCCGATGGAGGAGCTCCGGGCCGCCCTGGCCACCGGCACCCGGTCGTTCGACAAGGTTGCTCACGAAAACGCTGCCGCACTCTTCTGGAAGGACTAGCAGCGATGACTGACTCGGCCACTCACGACATGCACGGGTCTGGAGAGCGATGAGCGGCTTCGGACAAGCGCTTGGCTTCGGAATCGTGTCCGCCGCCCTGATCGCGCTCTCGGCCGTGGCAATGTCCATGCAGTTCGGAGTGACCAAGCATGCGAACTTCGCGCACGGCGAACTGCTGACCGTGTCGGCTTTCACCATGGTGCTGATGCAGAAGGTGACCCAGAACCTGTTCCTCGACGCGGCGGTGGGCATCTGCGTGTCGGCCGCACTGGCCTGGGTCATCAACAAGACAATCCTGCAGCCGTTCCGCCGGGTGGTGAAGCGGCTCATCATCATGCTGATCGTCACCGCCTCGGTCTCGCAGATCATTCAGAGCCTGCTGGCGGTGGGCTTCGGGACCAACTACGTGGTCCTGAGCGTGCCCAACGAGACCGGACGGCATATTGGCCCGTTCGTCTGGACGACTATCGACGTCGTGATCATCGTCCTGGCCATCCTCGTGGTCGCCTTCCTGCACATCCTGCTGCACTACACCTCCTTCGGGAAGGCGCAGCGCGCTGTGGCCGACGATGTCGACCTGGCCCGGATCGTCGGGATCAACTCCGGGGCGGTCATCTCCCGGACGTGGCTGCTGACCGGCGCGGTCGCCGGGCTGGCCGGCTCGGCCCTGGCGGTGACCATCGGAACCTTCAGCAACCTGCTGGGCTTCACCTTCCTGCTCGTCACCTTCGCGGCGGTCATCGTCGGGGGCGTCGGGAAGATGTACGGGGCGGTCGTCGGCTCGCTGATCGTCGGCCTCGTCACCGAGCTGTCTGGCTACTACCTGAGCAGCGGCTATAAGCAGGTCATCGCATTGACCGTGCTCATCGTGGTGCTCCTGGTACGGCCCAACGGCTTCTTCGCGACTTTCGTCACCGACACGAAGGCTTAGGCGATGTTTATCTTCCTTATTACTACGCTGACGTATGTCGGATTCCAGGGAATTCTCAGCCTCGGGATGAACCTGCAGTGGGGATACTCCGGCATCCTCAACCTGGCCTACATCGTCTCGATGGCCGTCGGAGCCTACGTGGCCGGGGTCATCAGCCTGGGCAAGGCGCAGCCCCCGTCGACCTTCTACGTGCTCGGCCTCGGGCTGCCCTTCTATCTCGGCATCATCGCCGCGATAGCCGCCGCGGGCCTGTTCGGGGCCATCGTGGGCGCGCTCGTACTCGGCCGCAAGATCCGCGCCAACTATTTCACCGTGGCCACGCTAGTGCTGGCCGTGGTCCTGGCCCAGCTCATCTCCCAGACAACTGGCCTGTTCAACGGATCCGAGGGCCTGATCGCGGTGCCGCAGCCCTTCGTCAATGCGGGACTGACCTATGACGGCTACCAGGCCTCGTACATGGTCGTCACCCTGATCCTCCTGGCCATCGTCTACGTCATCTGCGAGGTCCTCCGGCGCTCCGGTTTCGGCCGGACCCTGCGTACCATCCGCGAAGACGAGATCGCCTCACAGGTGTTCGGGCACAATATCTTCGCCATGAAGCTGAAGATCTTTACCTTCGGATCGGCGCTGGCGGGCCTGGCGGGCGCGCTGATTATCTTCTATGTCGGGGCATTCAACCCGGCCGGCTGGGCGGTACCCGAGACTATCTTCATTCTGACGTGCCTGTTCGTCGGCGGCTCCGGTAACAATATCGGTGCCGTCATCGGCACCGCGATCGTGGTGACATTCTTCTCGCAGGGTACGCAGCTCATCCCGGGCTTTCAAAACTATCCAGAATTGATCCCGGTCCTCCGGAATCTGCTGATCGCCGTGCTTCTGCTGGCCGTACTGCGCTGGCGCCCATCCGGCTTGTTTCCCGAGCGGATCCCGAAGTACGACTTCCAGCCGCCTGCTGCTGCGAAAGGCGAATAGGTAATGGAATCCCCGGATATTGTGCTCGAGGCCCTCGACATCCACAAGTCCTTCGGCGGCGTCCCGGCTCTCGACGGCTGCAGCATCACCCTCCCCCGCGGCTCCGTCACCGGCCTGATCGGGCCTAACGGAAGCGGCAAGAGCACCCTGATCGAGATCATCAGCGGCCTGCTGGCGCCCGACCGGGGCACCGTCCGACTGGCCGGAACGAACATCACCACCTGGGCGCCGTACCGGCGCGCCCGGCACGGCCTGGCCCGCACCTTCCAGGTCTCCCGGCTCTGGGAAAAGCTATCCGTGGCCGAGAACCTGATGGCCGCCACGCCGTCGCGAGGCCGGGACGACCTCTGGCGGACCTATTTCGGCCGGCGGGCCCTGCGGAAGGCCGACGAGGCCGACCGCGATGTCATCTACGAGACGCTCTCCGGATTCGATCTGTGGCGTCTTCGGGATGAACCGGCCGGAGTGCTCAGTGGCGGCCAGGCCCGGCTGCTTGAGTTCTCCCGGATCATGGTGAGCGGTGCGACCGTGGCGCTGCTGGACGAGCCACTGGCTGGCGTTAACCCGGTCATGGCCGATTCAGTTCTCAGCGGCGTCCGGCAGCTGAGAGACCGCGGTATCACGCTGCTGCTGGTGGAGCACAATCTCAGCGTGGTCGAAAAGCTCTGCCCCATGGTCTACGGAATGGAGCTGGGCCAGGTGACCGCGAGTGGCTCCATTAGCGAGCTGGTCAATACGCAATTCTTTGCTGACGCCTACATCGGCCGCTCGCGGGAGAGGAGAAAGTCGTGACCGTGAATGCTACCGAGGCACGCCCGGTGCTCGTTGTAGACAAGCTGACGGTCGGATACGGGAAGGCCCCTATTGTCCGCGAGGCTAGCCTCCGGGTCTCGGCCGGCGAGGTCGCAGTCCTGATCGGGCCCAATGGCAGCGGAAAGTCAACGCTGCTCAAGGGGATGGCCGGGGCACTGACGCCGATGGGCGGCACGGTCGTCATTAGCGGCGAGCCCGACCAGGACATCACTGGCAATCCGCCCGAGCGGATGAACAGGCACGGCATGGCTTACGTGCCGCAGCTGGCCAACGTCTTCCCGTCGCTCACCGTCGTGGAGAACCTGGAGCTGGGAATGTACGGGACCCGGCGCGGTATCAGCGAGCGCATCGATTATGTGTTCTCCGTTTTCCCTGACCTCAGCAGTGCCAAGCGGAAAACCGCCCGGGTGCTCAGCGGCGGCCAGCGCGAAATGCTGGCCCTGGGCCGCGCACTCATGGGAAAGCCGAAGGTCATGCTCGTCGACGAGCCGACCGCGGGGCTGTCCCCGCGGTACCAGGACGTCGTCTGGGAGCAACTTGGCCGGCTGCGTGATTCCGGCGTCGCGCTGTTCGTCGTTGAGCAGAACACCAGGCAGGCCCTCGACGAGGCCGACCGCGCCTACGTTCTCGTCGCCGGCCAGATGCGCCGTGAAGGCCTGGCCCGCGACCTGCTCGGCGACGAGGAACTCGTCCGGATGTTCATCGGTGAAGGCCTCGGCGCGGGCTAGCGACGCCATGGAATTCGCCCGCACCTGAATGCGGGCTTCGAGGGGAGGGGGTCGTTATCCGGCTCTCAGTCAGCTGTGGCTGCTCCGGGTCACTGATTATTCGTTGTCATTCATTCTTTGTTCTTTGTCCTTGGAGGTAGTTATGTGGCAAAAGCCCAGTGCACTAGCCGCGGCCGGCCTGACCATGGGCCTGCTGCTCGCAGCATGCGCGAGCAATGGCGGCGGCTCAGCCGGCTCGGGTGGCGGCTCGTCGTCGTCATCGGGGTCTATCCCGATCGGTGCTGAGGCGGACCTGACGGGCCAGTTCGCACCGTTCGGGGCTGGCCTTGAGCAGGGACTGCAGGCCGGCGAGCACGAGGTCAACGCGGCCGGCGGCCCGCTCGGGCGGCAGATCAAGCTGGTCAGCGGCGACTCGGCTTCCGACCCGGTGGATGCCGTGCCGGTAGCGAGCCGGCTCGTGCAAGTCGATCACGTCGTCGCGGAGGTCGGCATCTCCGGCGCTGAGGCCCAGTCCGTCGTGCCCACGTTCACGGGCGCGAAGGTTCCGATCCTGACCCCCGGCGGGGACACGTTCTTTGACACCAACACCAACCCCATGATCTGGCGGCTCACCCCCTCCGACTCCCAACTCGGCGTGGGAATGGCGGTGTACGGAAAGCACTCCGGCTACACCAAGGCCGCGGTCATGATGACCACCGGCGGCGTGGCCCAGGGCCTGAAGCCTGTGGTGGTCAAGAGTTTCGTGCACGGTGGCGGCACAATCGTCAGCACGCAGAACCTGCAGCCCGACCTCACCTCCTATCAGTCCGAGATCGCGGCCATCATCAAGGCGCATCCGCAGGTCATTTTCTCGGAAATGGACCCGCCGACCGCGGCGGTGGTCTTCAAGGAGTTCCACGCGGCAGGCGTGTCGATCCCCATCATCGGCACAGATGACATGATCGGGGCCAGCATGGTCAAGGCAGTCGGCGCACCCACCCTCATGAAGGTCATGACCAATGTCGAGGGTGGTCTTTTCACTAGCCCGGCGACAAGGGTCTTCACCAACGCCATCGCGGCGGTCTCCAAGAGCTCGCCGCAGCCAAATTCCTCCTACGGCTACGACGGAGTCATTATCACCGCACTGGCGATCCAGGCCGCCGGCAAGGCCGACAGCGTCTCCATCAACAAGGCCATTCCGCTGGTCACCAAGCCGGGCGGGACTGTCGTGTACAGCTTCCCCCAGGGACTCAAGCTCCTGAAGCAGCACAAGCGGATTACTTATGTGGGAGCCAGCGGGCCCTTCAACTACAACGCCCAGCACAATGTGTACGGACCGTTTATCGCGGTCAAGGTCAACTCCGCGGGCGTGTACAACACCGTCTACACCATGTCGCCTACCCAGCTGGCGGCAGCTACCCCCTAGTCGCGGAAGGCGGGCCGCGCTGCACTCGGTAATCCCACCCGGCGGTAGGCGAGCGCAGCGCGGCCCGCAGGGCCAGCGAATGACCCCCAGATCTAGCAAACGCCACGGAGGAGTGTCAGCCCGGTATGCTGTCGGACCCCTATACCAGCCGGATATCGCCCATATCGGCGGCATCGCGATCAGCCGGGCGCGAATTGATCACTCCTGATGAGTAACGACCGGGACACCAAATCGTTTGATGTCGTCACCTTTGGCGAAGCCATGGCCTTGCTCCTGGCCGAGCACAGCTATCCGCTGAGCTCCGCGATAAATTTTCGCCGGTCGGTGGCAGGCGCGGAGTCAACGGTGGCTATCGGCCTGGCCCGCCTCGGGCGCCGGGCGGCCTGGATCGGCCGGGTCGGTGACGACCCGCTCGGGCATGCGGTGGTCCGTACTCTGCGCGCCGAAAGCGTCAACGTATCCCGGGCTCTGATCGATCCGGAGAGCTACACCGGGCTGCTGGTGCGAGACAGCCTGGAATTGCGCAGCATCTCAGTCAGTTACTACCGGTCCGGTGCCGCAGGCAGCCGGCTCGCGCCATCCGATATTGACCCTGAGCTCATCTGCTCGGCCCGTCTGCTTCATGGTTCCGGCATCACGCCGATGCTCTCAGAGTCCGCCCGGCGCGCGTCGGAGTCTGCCTTCAGCATCGCCAGAAGCGCTGGCGTGCTGACTTCCTTCGACCCGAACCTGCGCAAGACCATCGCGCCCATCGGCCTGAGCCTGGAGATCGCCCAGCAGCACCTGGCTTTCGCCGATTTCGCGCTGGTCAGCCGCGAGGAACTGAGCCTGCTCAGCGGCACCGACGACGTTAAGGACGGCTGCCGGTGGGTTCTGGAGCAGGGCGCGAGGTTCGTCGCAGTCAAGATGGGCGAGGAGGGCAGCATGGGATTCGACGGTGCCGATTCATGGTGGGTGCCCGGGTACCCGGTCCGGCCCGTGGACACGATCGGCGCGGGCGACGCCTGGGCGGCGGGCTTCCTGGACGCCGTGCTGGCCGGGGCCGACTACGAGCAGTGCCTGGACCAGGGCAACCACGTGGCCTCCCTGGCGATTCAGGTACCGGGCGACGTGGACGGCCTGCCCAATGAGCGGGAACGGCGCGACGCCCGGGCCGGACGGGCGGTCGTCCGATGACGCCGCTGCGCGACCGCCGCTTCCGGGCTGACACGCTGATCCGCAGCGAAGCCGTGATCGGGATCGTGCGGTCGTCCGCGCCTGACCGTGCGGAAGCGGCTGCCCGGGCCCTGCTGGCTGCCGGGCTCCGCGTGATCGAGATATCCCTGACCACGCCGGGAGCACTCGCCGTCATGGCCCGGCTGGCGCCGTCCGTGGGCGACAGTGGCGGCGTGATCGGGCTGGGCACCGTGCTGGAACCAGCACAGATCCCGGAGGCCGCCGGGCTGGGCGCGTCGTTCGTCGTCAGCCCCGTCCTGGACCGGGCCGTGATCGAGACGGCGCACCGCCACGGGCTGGCCGCGGTGCCGGGAGCGCAGACTCCGGGCGAATGCCTGGCGTGCGTGTCGGCGGGTGCCGACTTCGTCAAGCTGTTCCCGGCCACCGGCTCGTCGCCGGAATACCTGCGCCAGATGCTGGCCGCGCTTGGCCAGCTGCCCATCGTCCCGACCGGCGGCGTGACGCTCGCCGCCGCCCGCGCGTGGATGGCGTGCGGGGCGGTCGCGGTCGGCATGGGCAGCGGCCTGGCCGACATGGACCCGGCCGCACTCGCTGAGGGCCTGCGCCGACTCCGCGAGCACCATAACGACCGAGAGCAACTCGACGAGCGAGGGCAGCCCAGATGATGATCGTGCGTTTTACCCCGGCCGGATCCGATGCCGCCCGCGTCGGCGTCCTGCAGGACGGCGCCATCACGGAGGTAACCGGGGTCGCGACCCTCGCCGATCTCTGGCAGCGCAGCGAGGCTGAGATCCGGGCCTGCCTGACCGCCGCGGCCCGCGCGGGCGGCCCGCGCCATGAACTCGCGGCTGCGGCGATCCTGCCGCCGATTGACGGCCGCTGCGAGGTGTGGGCGGCCGGGGTGACGTATCAGATCTCCCGGGAGGCCCGGGTAGCCGACAGCCTGCGCGCCCAGAACGTCTACGACCAGGTTTACGACGCGGCCCGGCCCGAGCTGTTCTTCAAGTCGGCGGCCTGGCGGGCGGTCGGCGCCGGGGAGCCGATCGCGATCAGGTCTGACTCGGGCCTGGATGTGCCCGAGCCCGAGCTGGCCGTGGTCCTCAGCGCCCGCGGCGAGATCGTCGGCTACACGATCTGCAATGACGTGTCGTCGCGGACGATCGAAGGGGAAAATCCTCTCTACCTGCCTCAGGCCAAGGTGTACCTCGGAGGCTGCGCCATCGGGCCTGCCATCACGCCGGCCTGGGAGATTCCCGATCCGTACATGCTGGGCATCGAGATGGTGATCTGCCGCGGCGGGACCCCGGTGTGGAGCGGCTCCGCCAGCACGAGCGCAATGCGCCGCCGGATCGACACGCTCACGGATTTCCTGTTCCGCGCCGACGCCTTCCCCGACGGGGTACTGCTGGCCACCGGGACCTGCCTGGTCCCCGAGCCGCCGTTCACGCTCGTGGCCGGTGACGTGGTGACCATCGGCATCGCCGGCCTGGGCCAGCTAGCGAACCCGGTCGTGCGTGGCCGGGCGGACATGATGTGGGTGACCACGGCGAGGCCCGGCAGCCGGGGCAGCGCGGCCAGCCTCCTGCTAGCCGGGCAGCCGCAGCAATGAGCGCCATTCCCGGCGTGGATCCCAGGACCGCGGTGATCACCGGCCCTGGGCTGGCGCAGACGCTGACCGGGGGAAGATCCCGGCCGGCCGGGACTAGCCAGCACGAGCCTGAACCCCCCGAGAAAAGGTGAGACGTGCGCGAAACCCGGCAGTTTCTCGAATCCATCCAGCTTCCCCCGACCGACCAGCCCGTGGCCGCCAGCAGTCAGAAGCGGTTTCCCGACGGAGCCCAGTACCGGGTCGAGATTCCGAGCGTCGAAGGCCCGGGGGTCTTTGCCAGCGTGCTGCAGGAGGCGGGCCGCCGCGGCGTCCGGGTCAACCGGGTGTCTCAGGGCAGCGGCGGCTTCCTGTGCACCTCGGCCGAACTGGACGACTGGGCGGCGCAAGCGGCCGACGCCGGGGTGGAGGTCAGCATCTTCGCCCGCCCTCTGGCCGGCTGGGGCACCGGGGCCGCGGCGTACAGCAGCGGCTCAGCCGGCCTGCCGACCCAGGCCCGGGGCGCGGAGCAGCTCGTCCACGTGCTGGAGGATATCCGGCGGGTGGCGGAGCACGGGTTCCGCAGTGTGCTGGTCACCGACCTCGGGGTGCTGTCGGTGGCGGCCAGGATGAGGGCGGCGGGCGACCTGCCCGGCGACCTGCAGTTCAAGGTCAGCGTCCAGATGGGGCTGGCCAACCCGGCGGCGATCAGGCTCGCCGCGGAGATCGGCGCGGATACCTATAACGTCCCGACGGACCTCACGCTCCCGCAGCTGGCCTCGATCCGGGCCGCTGTGGACATCCCCCTGGATATCTACGTCGAGGCGCCCGATGACCTCGGCGGATTCATGCGCTATTACGAGATCGCCGAGCTGGTGACTGTCTGCGCACCGGTCTACCTCAAGTTCGGCCTGCGTAACTCGCCGAACATCTACCCCAGCGGCGGCCACTTGCAGGACCTTGCGACCGCCATGGCCGTGGAGCGAGTGCGCCGCGCCGAGCTCGGCCTGGAGCTGCTGGCCCGCTACCTGCCCGACGCAGCCGCCTCCGACCTCGGCGCCGCAGATCAGGCGCTGATCAGCCCGTCAGTCCGTTAATCCAGATAATCGGGAGACACTACGATGCTGCCACCTTCCGCGCAGTCCGCCGAATACTCACTGGGCGGCTGGTGCGGCCTGCCCAGCTCCTACGCCACGGAGATCATGGCCGCCTCGGGCTTTGACTGGCTCCTGATGGACTGGCAGCACGGCATGCTTGACTTCTCGGACGTGATCACCATGCTGCAGGCCGCGGCGATCGCCCGGACACCCGCGCTGGTCAGGGTGCCGTCGGGGGAGCCCGCCGGGATCATGAAAGCGCTGGACGCAGGCGCGGCCGGGGTTGTCGTCCCCCTGGTGAACACCGCCGAGCAAGCCCGGCAGGCCGTGGCGGCCTGCCGGTACCCGCCCGCGGGCGGCCGGAGCTGGGGCCCGGCCCGGGCCCAGCTGTGGGACAACGATTACTCGGCCGCGGCGGTGAATCGGAGCGTCGTCTGCGCGGTTCAGATCGAGACCATGGAGTCGGTGGCCAACCTGGACGAGATCCTGTCGGTTGACGGGGTCGATCTCGCCTTCGTCGGGCCCTCGGACCTCGCCGTGAGCCTGGGTGAGAAAGCCAGGCTCGGCCCGATCCCCGGGCTGCATCAGGACACCATCGCCGAGATCGCGCGCCGGGCCCGTGAGCGTGACGTCATCCCCGGCATCTACTGCGGCTCCGCGGCGGCGGCCATCGCGTTCGCTGATCTCGGGTACCGGATGCTCGCCGTGGCAAACGACGCGGTGCTCCTGCGGGTGGGGGCGACGGCCGCCCTGAGTGAGGTCCGGGAGTCAGCGGCCCGCCCCGCGGTCCCCGCGAGCCCGCCGCGATGAGGGTGACCGCCGGCGAGGCCAGGACCGTGGCCATCGGGGCCCTGGCCGCGGCGGGAGTCCCGGCGGAAGCCGCCCGGCTACAGGCAGAGGTCCTGGTCGAGGCCGACCTCCGGGGCCACCACTCGCACGGGCTGCTGCGCCTGCCGCGCATCCTCGAGCGCATCAGCCGGGGACTGGCCTCGCCGGTCGCCACCGGCGAGCAGCGGTGGGCGGCGCCGGCGATGCTCGACGTCGACGGCGGCGGCGGCCTCGGCCCGGTCGTGGCCATGGCCGCCCTGGAAAGGATCTCCGTCCAGGCCCGGCAGCTGGGAACGGCGTGCGCCGTGATCCATTCCAGCGATCACCTGGGCATGCTGGCCTGGTACGTCGAGAGCATCGCCCGGGCCGGCCAGATCGGGATAGCCACCACCATCAGCGAGGCCCTGGTTCATCCCTGGGGCGGCCGGCTGGCCATGCAGGGCACTAACCCACTGGCGATCGGCATCCCGGCCACGCCTGATCCCCTAGTGCTTGACATGTCGACCGGGCTGATCTCGATGGGCAAGGTCCACGACTACGCGCTGCGCGGGCGTCCGCTCGAGCCCGGCTGGGCCCTGGACGCCAGCGGCGAGCCGACGACCAGCGCGGACGCCGCCAAGGCGGGTTCGATAGCGCCCTTCGGCGGCGCCAAGGGATACGCGCTCGGCCTGGCCCTGGAGGTCCTGGTCGGATCGCTGACTCCGAGCGCCCTCGGGACCGCGGTGCGCGGAACGCTGGACTCGGCGCATCCGTGCAACAAGGGCGACGTGTTCATCGTCTTGCAGCCGGCGTCACCTGGCCGGGTGACGCCCGTATCTGACTATCTCGGCCAGGTGCGCCAGACACCGACGGCGCCATCCGATACCCCCGTCTCCGTGCCGGGCGACGGTGCCAGGCGGCGGCGGGAGCAGGCCCTGCGCCAGGGCATTGACGTGGCCGACCCGGTCTGGGCCCAGCTGCGTGCGACGGCTCAGTCGAATCAGCCAGACCGGTAGCGGCGACACCAGCGCGGGAGGGCGCATGTCTATGGAGATTGTCAGCACTGTCGCGGAGCAGCTCTCCGCACCGTCCCCGCAGTCAGTTGAAAGAGCGCTCAGCCTCGTCATGGCGGGCGCCGGTGCCGCGCGGGTATCGCTGGCGGTCTTCAGCAGCTCACGTGTCGAGCTGGTCAGCTCGTGCGGCCGCGCCCTCCTGGCCAACGGGGCGCAGGTGCCCTTCGACGCCTCCTCGATGTTCGCCGCCGCGGCGCGCAGGACCGTCTTCTGGGAACGGGACATCGGCGGGCTGGCTGACTTCAGCCGGCCGGTGGACCGGCTGATGCTGGCGTCCGGCTTCCAGTCCGCCTGCTCCATTCCGGTGACGCGCGGTCGTGAGGCCGTCGGCGCCCTGTCGGTGTCGCATGCCAGCCCCGCCACCCTGCGGCCGGAGGATCTCGGTGAGCTCAGGACCGTGAGCGCCCTGTTCTCCGTGGTCCTGGGGCGCCGGCAGGCGTGGCGACCACCCCGGGTGCTGGTCTGCCACGACAGCAGCCTGATCGCCTGGGGAGTGGCGCGGCTGCTCGAGCAGTCCACGCAGGCTCAGGTGACAGTGATATGCGACCCGCTGGAGGCGATGCTGACCGACGGCGAGTTCGACGTCGTCGTCAGCGACGTGGTGGTCTTCGGCGGATCGATCGCAACTCTGCGCAAGCTCTGCCCGGCGGCCCGGCGCAGCCGCCTGATCGCGTTCTCCGGCTATGAGAGTCCCGATCAGGAGCGGACGGCGTTCGAGGCCGGAGCACTGGCGTTCCTGACCGAGAGCCAGGCCGCGGATCTGCCCGGCACCGTCCGGGCGATCCACGATGGCGCCTTCGTCCCGGCCTGCCCGCGGCAGCCGGGCGGACCGGGCGCCTCCCGGCCGGCGCTGACCCGCCGGGAGAGCGACGTGCTCCTCAACCTGGAAGAGGGGCTGACGGTCCGGCAGATCTCCCGGAGCCTGGCCATCTCGGAGAGCACCGTCAAAGGATACTGCCGCGCCTTGTTCAGCAAGCTCGAGGTTCATTCCCGCGCTCAGGCCGTCCGGGTGGCCAGAGAGCAGGGGATCTTGCACCGCCTGCGCTCGGTCGACCGGGCGCTGCGGGCCTAGCCAGTCCGCGGCTCGAGAGCGTCCCACAGGACCGCCTCCAGGTCCGCGGTCGTGACCGGCCGCGGATTGAGCTGAATGAGCCTGGTCACCGTCGCCGCATCGACCGCCAGCGGCGCGATGTCCGCGGCGCTGACGCCCAGGGCGGCCAGGCCGCCGCGGATGCCGAGCGCTGCCGCCAGCTCCGCGACCTGGCCGGGCGCCTGATCCGCCGCTGCCTCGCCGGGCAGCGACGCGGGCTGGCCGGCCAGACGGCGGCCCACCTCCGCCAGCACTGCGGCCCGGGCCGGCCGGTTGAAGCGCATGGCGGCCGGCAGCAGCAGCGCGTTGCCGAGGCCGTGCGGCGTCTTGGTCAGGGCCCCGATGGGATACTGCAGCGCGTGCACCAGTCCCGTTCCGGCGGCCGCGAAGGCCAGCCCGGCGAACATGCTGGCCAGCATCATGTCCTCGCGGGCCTGCAGGTCACCGCCGTCCCGGTAGGCGCGGATCAGCGACCGGCCGACCAGGCTGACCGCCTCCAGGGCTAGCGTGTCGGAGTACGGGTTCTTCCCGCAGAACGCTCGCGACCAGCTGGCGTCGGGCTCGGTGTCGGTATAGGCCAGCGCGCAGAGCGCCTCGATGGCGTGAGACAGCGCGTCCATTCCCGAGTGCGCCGTGACCGACGGCGGGCAGGATACTGTCAGCAGCGGATCGACCAGCGCCCAGCGCGGCACCAGATGCGCGGACGAGACGCCAACCTTCATCCGCCGCGCGTCGTCGGCGAATACCGCGACCGGAGAGACCTCGGATCCCGTCCCCGCTGTGGTCGGAATGGCCATGACCGGCAGGATCTCGCCCGGAACGGCACAGTCCCCGTAGTAACGGTCGAGGTCGCCGCCGTGCGCTAGCAGAGTGGCGACTCCCTTGGCCAGGTCGATATTGCTGCCGCCGCCCAGGCCAATCAGGAGACCGGGCCGCTCGGGCGACGCCATCCGGGCCGCTTCCTCGACGGTCGCGCGCCCGACCTCGGGCTCGCCGCCGTCGAAGACGGCCACCCTCACGCCGCTTGACCTGAGCGAGGCCAGAACCGGGTCCAGCAGGCCGGCGGCCACGATCACAGTATCCGTGCACACCAGCGCCGTGCTGCCCGCCGCCGTGCTGCCCGCCTGGGCGGCCAGCCGCCCGGCCGAGCGCACGGCGCCCCGGCCGAAGATGACCCGCCCCGGCGACGTGTAAGCCCACGCCGGGGGGCAGCACCTGACGACGCCGGGCCAGCCGTCACTGCCTCACTCCTGCAGCGCGGCAATGAGCTCGGCGCTGGTCAGGCTCTGGCCGACCCGGGTCAGTGCGTAGTTGAGCGCCGCGGCCTGCCATTCCTCGCTGATCGTCGCCGTCCCGTCGCTGACCACCACCACCTCGAAGCCCGCGTCGGCTCCGTGCCGGGCGGTGTGCTCGATGCTCATGTTCGTCCAGGCGCCGCTGATCAGGAGCGTCTTGACCTGCAGGCCGCGGAGCAGCGGCTCCAGCCGGGTGGCGTGAAAGGCGTTCATCCGCATCTTCTCGATGACGTGATCGCCGGGCTGCGGCTCGAGGCCGTCGACCGGCGCTGCGCCCCAGGTGCCGCGGACCACGGCGCCCGCCTCCTTGATGCCCTGGAACAGGGGGGCGTTGAGCTGGAGGCCAGACGCGCCCTCGTTGACGATGTAGTGGACGTGGATGACCGGGACGCCGCGCTCCCGGCACGCAGCGGCCAGCTCGATGACGTGCTCGACGGCGCCTTGCGACTTCGCGTGGGCCGGCGCGCCGCTGTCGCTGAAGGCGCCGCCCTCGGTGATCGTGTCGTTCTGCATGTCCTGGATGATCAGCGCGGTGCTCGCGGAGTCCAGCTTGAACTGCTCGGATGCCATGGGAATCCTCCTAGCTGCGCGTAGCGCGCATGTATGACGACGGCGCGCCGGGCAGGGTCGTCGTGACCGAGTAGAGCGAGGTGGAGGCGCAGATGAACAGCGTCTTCCAGTCCGGGCCGCCCCAGTTCAGGTTGCCCACGTTCTCGGGGACCTCGATGGTGCCCAGGTGAGCGCCGGCTGGGTCGATGACCCAGATCCCGCCGGGCCCGGTGACCCACACGTTTCCGGCGGTGTCGACCTTCATGCCGTCCGGCGGCCCTTCATCCAGATCACCCGTACCGATGTCGGCGCAGAACATCCGGCTGTTGCCCAGGCTTCCGTCGGTCCCGATGTCGAAGACCCGGATGTGGGCGCGCTCGGTGTCGTTGACGTACATGAGCGTGCCGTCGGGTGACGTGCACAGGCCATTGGGCTGGGCGAAATCGTCGGACTCCAGGTGCAGTTCCCCGGCCGGGTCGATCCGGTACAGACCCTGGAACGGAAGCTCCTGGCTGCGCTCGATCCCGAAGCCGGGCATGCGGCCGTAGACCGGATCGGAGAAGTAGACGGATCCGTCGTCGGTGCACACCACGTCGTTAGGGCTGTTGAGCTCCTTGCCGTCGTAGTGCGAGGCGAGGACCCGGATCTGGCCATCGGCCGTCTCCATCGTGACCCGCGAGGTGGCGTGTTCGCAGACGATCAGGTTGAGCTCGGCGTCATAGGTCAGGCCGTTACACTTGTTGCTGGGACGGCGGACCTCAGATATCCCCTCATCCGGCGTCCACTTCCGGCGGACGTCTCCGGGCATGTCGCTGAAGAGCAGATAGTGCTCAGCGGGATTCCAGATCGGTCCCTCCGTAAACATGAAACCGGTCCCGAGACGCTCGACCTTAGGGCCGCTCGCGAACAGCGCCTCGAATCGCTCACCGCGAGAGATATCATTCCCCATTGAAGTCTCCATGCCTCGCCTTGAAGATCAATCATCCTGATTATGGTCACCGGCGGGAAGGCGGGGCCATCGCACGTCCGGGCGGTCCGCGCCCCCTCCCTTCGTAGGGTTGCGCGCCGCGGCCCGTGAGCAGAGCCTGATAGCGGCCCTCTTCTGGTGGAGCGACGATGAAATATGTCAGGCTTGGCTCGACTGGTCTGGAGGTCTCCCGGATCGCGGTGGGCTGCATGGGCTTCGGTGATCCGGCCCGCGGCGACGACCCGTGGACGATCGGCGAAGACGACACCGGCGCTATGGTCAAGCTCGCCCTCGAGGCGGGCGTTAATTTCTTTGACACGGCGAATGTCTACTCGGCCGGCAGCAGCGAGGAGCTCCTCGGCCGGGCGCTGGGCGAATATGCTTCGCGCGCCGACGTCATTATCGCCACCAAGGTCTGTAACCGGATGCGGCCGGGACCTAATGGCGCGGGACTTTCGCGGCAGGTCATATTCCGCGAGATTGACGAGAGCCTGCGCCGCCTCAGCACCGATTACATCGACCTCTACCAGATTCACCGCTGGGATCCGGTGACCCCGATCGAGGAAACCCTGGAAGCGCTGCACGATCTGGTGCGGTCCGGCAAGGTGCGGTACCTCGGCGCCTCGTCGATGCACTCCTGGCAATTCTGCAAGGCCCTGTATACCGCCCGGCTGCACGGCTGGACATCCTTCGTCAGCATGCAGGATCATTACAACCTCCTCAACCGCGAGGAAGAACGGGACATGATCCCGCTCTGCGTCGATCAGGGAATCGGTATCCTGCCCTGGAGCCCGCTGGCGCGCGGCCGACTGGCGCGGCCCTGGGACGAGGTGACGGAGCGCCAGCGCGGCGACGAGAACGTCCGGCTCTTCTACCCAGACAGCGACCGGGTGATCGCCGACCGGGTCGGCGAGATCGCCGCCGAGCGCGGCTGCCCGCGGGCCCAGGTGGCGCTGGCCTGGCTGCTGGGCAAGGAGCCGGTCACCGCCCCGGTCATCGGCATGACCAGGCCGCTGCACCTGCACGACGCGCTGGCCACGCTAGACCTCCGGCTTGACGATGACCAGGTTCGCAGGCTCGAATCGCCCTACCGGCCACGCTCAGAAATCGGTTTCTCCTGACCGGGTCCGGCAACTGACTGGGCCCGGCAGTTCCAGGCCCGATCGTCGATACGCGGAGCCACATGACAGTGGCCGGCAACCATCCATCCGCACGCGTCTGACCGGTGACCTGCCGGTACTCCCAGGGCCCTTACGCGCGCGATGGCGTTCCGCGCAGGTCAGCTACGAGAACTAACGCTCCCACATGCGGTCGTTACTCGGGCTCGCGGACTGCCTAGAGCCACCTCCCCGGCTGGTCGGGCGGTGAGCCGCTATGCGGTGGTCCGCGATGGGGGCGCTGGACGCTGTTCTCTGGACGACGGCTCGTCGTGCCTGCAGGACGGTCGCGCGTGACCGTTCCCCTGTGATCCTCCGGCCACATGTATCACGCGCTGGCGGCCGGCCTCCTAACGGGTATCCGCTCATACCCAGGGGAGGCCTTCTCGATGGCCGACAGCATGACCGTCGTGCGCAGCGCGGGACAGGTGAGGCTCCCGTCGAGGCTGCGCACGAACGTACCGAGTTCTTCAAGCCCTGGGACTTGCACGAAGGCAAGAAATGTCGTTCAAGGCCATACTGCCTGTCATTCATGAATTTTGCATATGACCCTCATGACCAGCCGAAAGATTGGTGGGTCACCCTCTCAGGACCAGCGACCAGCGACTTTACGGTGGGGCATCTGCCACGAGGCAGACCGCGGCACATGTCTGTGGTCTTTCGTGACATGTTCCCACTGGCCTCGCCGGAGGGCCCGGTCAGCATCGGCGTGCCCTCCTTTGAGATGCGCCGACGCGTACGGGAAGATCCGGCAGGCAGCGGATCTGCCCGTCGCGCAGACCGTAGAACACCAGGATCAGGAGTCGCCGGGCGACGGCAGCTTTGGCGATGTTGCGGGCTTCCATCCCGGAGGCTGGTGTTGATGGCCTCCTGATGGCGCCTGTGGCGGTATCTACGGGGACCCCGTCAGGCCTCGACCAGCGCCCACACTGCATCAAGGATCCTTTCTTGATGACAAAGCAGCGTTGTCTGCATCGGCAAGCCGGGTGCGGATCAGGTCGGCTTCGGGGGCGCCGAGGTCGGTGTAAAGGGTAAGGGCGTGCTGGTAATGGCCCCGGGCTGTGGCGAGGTCGCCGCAGGCTTGGCAGGCACCGGCGAGCCCGGCGTGGGCGCGGGCCTGCTGGTGTGTCTCGCCAGTTTGGACGGCCAGATCCAGCGCAGCGGCGTGCCAGGCGCGCGCGACGCCAGGCTGCCCGGTGGCTAGCAGCAGTTCGCCGAGGCCGTTGAGCGCGTTCGCCTGACTGGAAAGATCACCGGTCTCCTCGCCCAGCGCACGGGCCCGCTCCAGATACCCCGCCGCTTGCTGGTAACGGCCTTGCCGCAGGTCGGTGACCCCGAGGCAGGCAAGCACGTCCGCCTCGCTAGTCCGGTCGCCGATCGCGCGGAACAAGGCCAGGGCCCGCAACAGGTGTGCTGCCGCTTGCTGGTGGCGGCGCTGCCGCAGGTCGAGTTCGCCTAGCATGCCCAGTGCACGGCCCTGGCCGGCCTGGTCGTCGATCTCACGGCACAGAGCCAGCGACCGGCGGACATGCCCGGTGGCGTGCTGGTAGCGGCCCTGCTGGAGGTCGGCATGGCCGAGGTTGGCGTGCGTCCGGGCTTGGCCCGGCTTGTCGCCGAGCGAACGGAACAAGGTCAGGGCCTGCTGGAGATAGTCGCTGGCCTGCTGCGTGCGGCCTTGCAGGAAGCCGGCAAAACCCAGGTTGCCCAGCGCCCGAGCCTGGCCCAGCTGATCCCCGGCCACGCGGAACAGCGCCAGCGCCTGCTCGAACTTGTCCGCGGACTTCTGATAGCGGCCCTGCCGCAAGTCGATGACGCCCAGGCTGTTCAGTGCCCTGGCCTCGGCCCGCGGGTTGCCGGCGCTGCGGGCTGCCCGCCGGGCATGGCTGTGGATGGTGATTGCCTCAGCGTAGAGGCACTCGGTTTCGAGATAGGTCTCCAACACGGCCGCCAGGCTGGTCGCGGCGCCAGGCCGGCCGTACCCGGCCGCGTGCACGGCGACCGCGATCAGGTTCTCCCGTTCGGCGGCCAGCCACGTGAGTGCCTCGCCCTCGCTGTCGAGGGCGGGAGTCGGCGTGCGGGACGGCGGGATGGCGGGCCGGCGGGTGCGGTCGGCGGGGAAGGCGGTGTTCATCGCCGTCGCGGCGGCGTGCAGGTAGTAGCCGGACAGGCGGCCCAGCGCCGCCCAGCTCTCATCTGCGCCGTCACCAGCAGCGAGTTCGCGGGCGTAGCTGCGCACCAGGTCGTGCAGGCCATGCCGACCTGGTGCGGCCGGCTGGACCAGGTGAGCACGGGCCAGTTGGTTCAGTAGCTGGCCCGCCTGGGGCAAGGGCATGCCGGTCAGCGCCGCAGCACCGTACCGGTCGAAGCTAGGGCCCGGATGCAGGCCAGAAAGCCGGAACAGGCGGGCAGCGTCCGCGCCCAGCGCCCTGTAGGACCACGACAGCACCGACCGGACCGTGGTGCGCTCGTCCCCACCGGTTTCCAGCACATCGAGGCGGTGCTGCACGCCGGTCAGCTCGGCAGCCAGGTCAGCCAGCGCTGCCCCAGGACGCGCCGCGGCCAGCTCGGCGGCCACCCGCAGCGCCAGCGGTAGCTGGCCGCATAGGCGGGCCAGCCGCTCGGCAGCGTCCCGGTCGTCATCCACCCGGGAGCCGATCAGGCCCCGCAGCAACCGCACCGCCTCAGGCATCGACAGCACGTCCACGTCCAGCCGCACCGCGCCATCGCCGGCAACCAGCCCGCCTAGAGCGTCGCGGCTGGTCACCAGAGTCATGCACCCGGGGCTGCCCGGTAGCAGCGGCCGCACCTGGTCGGCGCGGCGGGCGTTGTCTAGGACCACCAGAATCCGCCGCCCGGCGACCAGGCTGCGGTACGCGCCGGCTCGCTCCTCGGCATTTGCCGGGATATCCGGGCCAGCACAACCCAGGGCTCGCAGGAAACCGGCCAGCGCATCAGCCGCAGCTACCGGTTCGCCGGAATCAAATCCGTGCAGGTTCACATACAGCTGCCCGTCCGGGAAACGTTCCGTAATCCGGTGAGCCCAATGGACTGCCAGGGCCGTCTTGCCCACCCCAGCCATCCCCCCGATTGCTGAGATCACCACCGCCGGCATACCGCCGCTGGCACCAGCCTGATCCAGCAGGCCGGTCAGCGCAGCCAGTTCATCCTGACGGCCAATGAACTGCAACACCGCAGCCGGCAGCTGCCGCGGCACCACCCGCTCGCCGCCCCCGGCCCCACTTGGCCTCTCCTCCGGCACCGCTATGGCGGTGCGGAGCTCATGGACTGGGCGCCGCCTGGCGGCGGCTGAAAACTCTTCCCGTGCCTCGCCCCGCAGCTCCAACGCATCAGCCAGGCGGCGTACCGACCTGGGGTAAGGCCACCTGGTACGGCCGCACTCCAGATTGCTAATCGCGCGGACACTCAGGCCAGAACGTACTGCCAGCTCCTCCTGTGACAGCCCAGCCGACCGACGGCAGGCACTCAGCCGCGCCCTGAACGCTGCCGGATCATCGGTCATCGCTGGTCTCCCAGGCCTGAAAGTCGGCCAGCGGAAACGCTAGCGCACCTACCGGGGTATAGGCGATTTCAGGACTATCAGGTACACCCGTTTGCACATGGCCAGATAACCCGCTGACCCCGCCGAACCGGATGCGGCCCGCCGCCGTGCCGAGCTGGGCAGCACTCGCTTCACGGCGTGACGGCGGTCGCCTACGACAAGGGCGTGCTGGTCGAGGCCGACCGGAACGCCTGCGAAGTATGGGCCAGGCACCAGGTCCGGCTGGAGGCAGAGATCGTCCCGGTCGCGTCCTCCCCTCCCGGTCGTCGCACAGGCCAGCCGCTCCCCGGCGCAAGGCCCAGCTTCGCCGGCTGCTGCGCGGCTGCAAGATCGCGCCTGTGACTGAGGCCGGTGCTCACGCCCGCCTGGCACATGATGGGCCGGGCCGGACAGCCGCCGGAGCCGACATGCGCATCCTCGACCTCTGGGCCGCTGCCCGAGCAACTAGATCTGCGCTGATAGCGCTCACCATTGCTGGTCGGGCAAAGCCGCCTCAGATTGGCGGCAACATGCGCTCAGCGCTGATCAGGTCCGGGCCCTGAAAGTGGTGACCTTATTTCGAGGGGTGACACCGCGCCTAACGGCTCCCCTCTGTCAAGAAGCACGATCTCCAGTCCTGCGTCCGCCTTTAACGGCAAAGAAATGCCTTTGAGTTCCGCCGCGAATCAGGGTCAGCAGCTGGTCACGGGCCTCACTGACCGGGAGCAGGCGGATTGGCGGGTGAGATGCGGCCATGAGCTGACGGCCAGGTGTGCCCGTCGCGTCCCACCACAATCAGCACCGGCCGTGCCGCTCCCGGCAAGGCGCCGCGCACTGAAACCGCGCTGCCCGCACCGGTCACCCTCGGCCAGTACCGCACCCGGAGACGGCGCGTGCCGGTGGCCTGATCTAACGAATACCGCCCGGTCGCTGACGCAGGCGAGGTTTCCGGCAGGCACAGGGTGTGGCGGTAATTCATGGCTTCCGGCAGGATCAGGTCATGAAGGGATCGGGTATGCGACGCCTCATGCAGACCGTGCGGCTTGCGGCCGTAACCTTTCTTGCTGGATGCCTCGTCACCGCGTGCGCGCAGAGCGCTCGCGGCGCTGTCACTGCCTCCTCGCCCAGCACGGGCGCACCGGCAACGCGCACCGCCCAGCCCTCAGCAACGCCGACCGCGGCCAGCCCGACGACGGCACCGAGCACAGCCAGCCCGACGGCCGCGCCAAGCACGTCCTCGACCGCGCCGAGCCCGACGCCGAGCAGCTCATCCACCTCAACCAGCGGGTTCGGCGCCAACCTCATCTGGTTGTGGCTCGCTCTCGGCGCCCTGGTCCTCCTGGGCATAATCCTGCTGGCTACCCGGTCTCCCGCGCGTGGCCGCCCCTCTTCCGGGGCAGCCAGCTGGCGTTCCAGAGCCGTCGATGCGTATGCGAAGGGTGCGGCCTTCGACGGCGCGGTGCGCGCGGCCGAACGGCAGGGCGTGTTCACCGAGGCGGCCAGCATCCGCGGGGCTGACCTCCAGCGCCGCGCGGATGACCTCACTGAGGCGTTGTACACAATGCGCGAGACCGCTCCCACAGAGCATCGCCGCATTCAGGTGGAGAATGCCATCCTTTCCCTGCGGGCTGTCCGTGACGCGATGGACGCCCAGCGTGCCCCAGGGGACGCCAGCTCACAGCAGGGAGGGGTTCTCCGTTCCCGGCTGTCGGCTCTTGAGTCTTCTCTCAACGCACTCCGGGTGCCAGACAACCCTCTTGCGTGACCACGCCGCGGACTTGCGGTTCCTGATCCGCGCCGGGCCGGACAGTTTCCCGGTCAACCTTCTACGACTGGCGCAATAAGCGCTGCGGGCCGCGGTGTATCGGCCTGCCCAACGGGGACTGCGCATCCGCCTGGCGATGACGGCAGGCATCGCCTTACCTGCGACATACGAATCTGGAAGACCCAGGATCGTCCACGGCGCTTGCCGGCGAGTCCTTTAGTCCCGAAGCTGGAGTTGCCCTGCACGCGGCCTGATCACAGACGATATGCCGCTTGGCTCACCGGCATCCGGAGTAGGGAATCTGGCCCAGGTCAGGGAAGCCCGGCAGCCGGATCGCCGCTGGCCGGCCCTGCTGGTCGTAATCGAGCGTGAACTGGACCGGCAGCGGCTGGGGACACCTGACCAGCACCTGGAAGGTGACCGTGAACCAGGAACTGGCCCCCCGTCGCAGGGTAGGGGAGAGAACGCTGGCTGACGCTTCACCTGTGGGCGCCAGCTTCCCGCATGGCCACCAGGCTTGCGAGGTCACCCTCAGCCCGCCCAGCGGAAGCACGACCTCGACCCGGCGGAGCCTGACCGCTGCCGACGACAGGTTCGTGATCTGCAGGCCCACTTGCAGCTCGCGGCCATTCTGCACGGAGCACTGCGGGCCCGACTGGCTCAGCGGGAACCCGCCCGCCGAGAACGGCGCGGCTGGCGCGGCAGCGCGGGACGGCGCGGGCGGTGCGGCAGGCTCCCCGGCGTGCCGGACGCCGACGGCGTAGCCAGCGGCCAGGCCGACCAGCAGCGCCACTACCACGGGGACAAGAGCGGCCGACGGCGGCCACCACCGGGGCACCCGTCTTCGCCGGCCGCCCAGCTCCAGGACATCGTCCCCGGCGCCAGACTCGTCACCGTCCGTAACGGTCATTCACCGAACTCTTTGCATCCATCCCCGCCCAGGGTACGCGGGAAGCCATGGAGGCTGAAGGGGCCCACGCTTCTGCCGACCGGGGCTGGATCCTTACGATATTCGGGCATTCGCGGAGGTCAGGTTGGCGGCGGGATTGACAACCCAGTGATTGGTGCAGAGACATGCGCCTGGCGAAGGTCGGCTCCTGTTCCTCGACAACCTGAGCGTGGCCGACCGGCAGACGCCGTTGGAGGGGACGTTCGTGATCGCCGGAAACGCGTGCACCAGTCCCAGCCCTCCTGACCGGCGCCAATCTGCTGGTGGACGGGGCGCTGACCCGCGGCGTGCAGTTCTGACCTCAGGTGCCGGTGATGTGCTCCGGCCGCACCGGCACCTGGTTCAGCGGCAGCCCGGTGGCGGCGCGGATGGCGGCCACGATAGCCGGGCCGGAGGAGATCGTCGGTGGCTCGCCGACCCCGCGCACGCCGTAAGGCGCGTGCGGGTCGGGGTATTCGAGCACCTCGATCCGCATTGGCGGCATGTCGAGGATGGTGGGGATCAGGTAGTCCGTGAACGACGGGTTCCTGATCTTGCCGCCCGAAATCTGGATCTCCTCCATCACGGCCAGCCCCAGCCCCTGCGCCGAGCCGCCCTGGATCTGCCCGAGCACCGCCTGCGGGTTGATCGCCTTGCCCACGTCCTGGACGCAGTCCAGCGCGACGACCTTAACCAGGCCGAGCTCGGTGTCCACGTTGACGACCGCGCGGTGCGCCGCGAACGCGTACTGCACGTGCGCGAAGCCCTGCCCGGTCTCCGGGTCGACCGCCTTGGTCGGCCGGTGCCGCCATTCGACGGTCTCGTCGATGACCTCGTCACCCAGCAGGTCGGCCAGCTCACCGAGGATGCCCTCGCCCGCTGAAACCACCTTGCCGCCATCCAGCCGCAGGTCTGGCACGGTCCGGCCGAGCCGGTGCTGGATGACGGCCAGCGTGCGCTCGCGCACCTTCTCGCACGCGGCCCTGACCGCGCCGCCGGTGACGTAGGTCTGCCGGGACGCGGACGATGACCCGCCGCTGCCCACCTGGGTATCCTTGGGCGCCGCGATGACCTGGTTGACCCCCAGCTCGGTGCGCACGATCTGCTGCTCGACGGTGACCAGGCCCTGGCCGACCTCGGCCGACGCGGTGTGCACGGTCGCGGTCGCTTCCCCGGACAGCACTTCGAGCTGGACCCGGGCGGTGGAGTAGTCGTCGAAGCCCTCGGAGAACCCGACATTCTTGTAGGCCACCGCGTAGCCGACGCCGCGCACCACGGCCTCACCGTGGGTGGTGTTGGCCACCCCGCCGGGCAGATCGCGCAGGTCAGGCTGGGCGTCCGGGCGGCGCGGCGGGGGCAGCGGCATGGCCTGCACCCGGTGCAGCAGTTCCTCGACTGGCGCCGGGCTGTCGATGACCTGCCCGGTCGGCGCCTGCGCGCCCTGGGTCATCGCGTTGCGGCAGCGCAGCTCTACCGGGTCCAGGCCCAGCGCGGCGGCCAGCTTGTCCATCTGGGCCTCGTGGGCGAACGCGGCCTGCACCGAGCCGAAGCCGCGCATGGCCCCGCACGGCGGGTTGTTGGTGTACGCGCCGTAGGCGTTGACCTGCGCGTTGGGCACCACGTACGGGCCGATGCCCATCGTGCCCGCGTTCCCGACCACCGCCGGGGTGCTGGACGCGTACGCCCCGCCGTCCAGGTAGATCTGCGCCCTGACGTAGACCAGCCGGCCGTCCCGGTCGGCCCCGTGCTCGTAGCGCATGAGCGCCGGGTGCCGGTGCACGTGCCCGAAGAACGACTCTTCCCGGTTGTAGACCATCTTCACCGGCTTGCCGGTGCGCAGGGCCAGCAGGCACGCGTGCACGTGCATGGACAGGTCCTCCCGGCCGCCGAACGCGCCGCCCACGCCGGCCAGCGTGAGCCGCACCATCTCCGGCGGCAGGCCGAGCGCTGAGCAGATCTGCCGCTGGTCCACGTGCAGCCACTGGGTGGCCACGTACAGCTCGACACCGCCGTCCTCGGCCGGCACGGCCAGCCCGGACTCCGGGCCGAGGAACGCCTGGTCCTGCATGCCCACCTGGTACTCACCGGTCACTACGACGTCGGCCACCGGCTCGGGGTCGCCCTTGCGGAGTCTCAGGTGCCGCACCAGGTTGCCTGCCGGGTGCAGCTGGGCCCGCTCCCGGGACAGCTCGCTGACCTTCCCCGGGGTGGTGTGCACCAGGTTCCATCGCGGGTGGCCCAGGGCCTCGTGGGCGTCGGTGACCGGCTCGTACACCTCGTAGTTGACCTGGATCCGCTTAGCCGCCTGGCGGGCGATCTCCGGGTGGCCGGCAGCCACCAGCGCGACCGGTTCGCCCTGGTAGCGCACGACGTCGGTGGCCAGCACCGGCTGGTCGGTGATCTCCAGCCCATAGAACTTGTTACCCGGCACGTCCTCCTGGGTCAGCACCGCGGACACGCCCGGCGTGGCCAGCGCCTCGGCGGTCTCGATGGACCGGATCCGGGCGTAGGGATGCGGGCTGCGCAGCGTGACACCCCAGATCATGCCGTCCAGCCACAGGTCGCTGGAGTAGACGAACTCCCCCGTGACCTTAGGCGTGCCGTCCGGCCGGCGCGCGCTGCTGCCCACCCCACCGGATACCGGGGTGGTCCGGCCGGGTGACGTCCCGGCAGGGGTGGTCGGTGCCGTCATCGGATCACTCCCCTGCGCCAGACCGCCAGGCTGCTGCCAGGCGGACCGCCTCCATGATCTTCTCGTACCCGGTGCACCGGCACAGGTTGCCGGCCAGCGCCTCCCGGATCTCGGCGTCGCTGGGCGCGGGCTGCCGCCCGAGCAGATCGTGCGCGGCGACCAGCAGCCCGGGCGTGCAGAAGCCGCACTGCACCGCGCCCGTGTCCAGGAAGGCCCGCTGTACGGCGGACAGCTCGCCGCCCGGCGCCAGGCCCTCGACGGTGCGCACGTCCCGGCCCTGGGCCTGGCCCGCCGCCACCAGGCAGGCACAGGCCAGCACCCCGTCCAGGTAGACCGTGCACGAGCCACACTCGCCCTGCTCGCACGCGTTCTTCGAGCCGGGGAAGCCCAGCCGCTCGCGCAGCACGTAGAGCAGGCTCTCGCCCTCCCAGACGTCGTCGGCCTGCTGCTGCTCGCCGTTGACCGTGCAGGTGATCCGCATGCCTCACGCCCTCTGGAACTCGTGCCAGGCCCATGCCAGCGCGCGCCGGGCCATCACCGACAGGGCGTGCACCCGGTACCGTGCGCTGCCCCGGACGTCGTCGATCGGCTCGGCCGCCTCCGCGACCAGGTCCGCGAACCGGCGGCTGGTGGCGTCGGGCAGATTACCGCGCGATTCCCACAGCCCGTCTTCGGCTAGCGCCTGGGCCAGGAAGTCTTCGGCGGCCCGCGCGCGGCGCGGGGTGGGGCCCGCCGACCCGATGCCGGTGCCGACGGCCTGCCGGTCCGGGTGCAGTGCCAGGCTGAACGCGGCCACCGCGATGACCATCGCGTTGCGGGTGCCGATCTTGCAGAACTGCTGTGGCCCAGCGGGCGGGGTGACAAGTACCGCTTTGATCAGCTCGTCCGGCTCCAGCGCGTTGCGTTTCACCCCGGTGTAGAACTCATCGGCGGGGATCAGCCGGGTGCCGCGCGCCGACTCCACCTCCACCTGAGCGCAGGCGGCCAGCAGCGGAGGATGCGCGTCACCCGCCGGGGACGCGGCCCCGAGGTTGCCGCCGACCGTGCCCCGGTTGCGGATCTGCGGTGATCCGACGGTGCGGGATGCCATGGCCAGCCCGGGCAGCCGGTCACCCAGCTCGGTCTGCACCCTCGTGTAGGTCACCCCGGCGCCAAGCCAGATCCGCCCGTCGTCCGGTGCCCACTCGGCCAGGTCACCCACCCGGGTTAGGTCCAGGAGGTACTCCGGCCGGTACCGGTCGAAGTTCAGCTCGACCATGACGTCGGTGCCACCCTGGATCGGCACCGCGTGCGGGTACGCCGCCTTCAGCTGTAGGGCTTCCGCCCACGTCAGCGGGTGCAGGAACTCCATGGCACCTCCCTCTGCGCCGGTTGCCCACGAGCCAGGCGAGGGCGCACAGTTTGGTGGGTGGCCGCAGTGCCGGAGCCGGTGGTCCTGTGTGTCAGTCTGGCTCATCGAGCCGGAAAACCGAACCGCGGCGCCCCGTCACCGCACCGCCCGGAGGGCTTTGTTGAAATCTGCCAGGGAACGTATGGACATCATCGCTGCCTATCGTGAGGCAGGCACGTACCGTGGGGCGGCGTCGATCGCACTCTCGGCGGACGGGCCCGAACCGCGCAGGGCCGGAAGAAGACGGGCCTTTCCCGGGTTGATCACCAGCGGGGTTAAATCACTTGGCGGCCAGCTGCCCGGCCCGTTAGTGTCGGCTGCTGACCTGCTTTGATCGGAGTTTCTGGTGTTTTCGCGTGCGCTGGCGCGCCGTTTGCCGGGAGCGCTGCGGCGCTTCCCCGTCCTGGGCATCCGTGATTTCCAGCTGCTGCTGGCCGACCGCCTGCTGGCCCCGGCCGCCTATGCGTTCTCGCTGGTCGGGGTTTCGTTCGCGGTTCTGCGCACCACCGGGTCCACCTTCGACCTGTCCCTGGTGCTGGCCGCGCAGATCCTGCCCTCGCTGATCTTCACACTGGTCGGCGGCGTGATCGCCGACCGGATCCGGCCCCAGCTGGTGATCATCGCGGGCAATTTGATGATCGCCCTGGGCGAGGGCACGCTCGGGATCCTGGTCCTGACCGGGCATCCGCGACTCTGGCAGATGATCGCGCTGGAGACCATGACCGGGACGGGCATGGCGATCTTCTACCCAGCCTCGCAGGCGCTGCTGCCCCGGCTGGTTCCCGGCGAGCTGCTGCAGCAGGCCAGCACGATCAGCCGGATGGCCATGAACGGCGGCCAGATGGCCGGGGCCGCGCTGGCCGGGCTGGCCGTGACCGCGTTCGGGCCGGGCTGGGCGCTGCTGGCGTGCGGGACCGGCATGCTCGGGACCGTGCCGCTGATGCTGAGCCTGCGGGTGACGGCGCACGAGCGGGTCCAGGAGAGCAGCATGCTCCGGGACCTGCGGGAGGGCTGGTCGGAGTTCCGCTCGCACACCTGGCTCTGGGTGATCGTGGCGCAGTTCGGCGTGATCCTCATGGCCTGGTACGGCTCGTTCGAGGTCCTCGGGCCCGTGGTCGCCCTCGCCCACCTCGGCGGGGCGGCCGGCTGGGGCGCGATCACCGCCTCGGAGTCGGTCGGCCTGATCGTCGGCGGGCTGGTCTCGCTCAAGTTCACGCCGCGACGGCCCATGCTATTCGTCGTGGTGATCGGCGGGGCCATCGCGCTCTCGCCAGTGTCGCTCGCGGGTCCGTGGCCGCTACCGCTGGTCTGTCTGACGTCGCTGGCCCTCGGCATCACGATGGAGATCATGATGGTCCAGTGGACCGTCGCGCTGGCCCGGAACATCCCGCCGCGCATCCAGGCCCGGGTCTCTTCCTACGACGCGCTCGGGTCCGTCATGGCCATGCCGGCGGGGGCGCTCGTGGCCGGCCCGATCGCCAGCGTGATCGGGGTGTCGGCGACCCAGTACGGTGCCGCTGCGCTGATCATCGGCGTCTCCCTGCTGGCGCTGATCCCGCGCGACATCCGCCAGATGCGCGCCGTTCCCGGGACCACCCGCCCCGCCGGCCCCGCCAGCCCCGGTGATGGCCGCCCGGTTCCGGACGATGTCCCGGCCCCGGGCGACAGGCCCCTGCCTGTGGCAGCCGGCCGCTCGTAACCTGTTCGTGCCCAAACTCGCCCATGGCAGCTGAGCGGGGGTCCGTGATAGCTAGGCCGGTCTCTGGTCCTCGCTGCTTAGTCCGCTGACGGCCAGCCCGCGATCGACGGGCGGGCTGCCCAGGGACGGAGTGACTTAACCCTGCCGTCGTTATCGTGCGAATCGCGTCCCGTCAGGGGGGGCAGGATCAGCCGGGTGGCCAGTTGCCGGCACATCGGTGCGTCCGTTTATACGGACAGGTCAGCCGCTTTGCTCCCCAGCTCGGGATCGTGTTCTGCGTTGCCGCAACCAGAGGATCCCCAGCAGCAAGACGAGGCCGCCGAAGCCGGCTGCCCGGCAACGTCATCGACTTGATCGGATCCGGGTTCAGCGACGTGACCGCGTCGGCGGTGTGATTCATGAGTATCGCCGGTACCAGGCGCAGAAGCGCAATGGCTGTCACGGCCGCTTTCCGAGGAGAAGCCCGTGCCCGCCACATCTGAGCATCGCCCGGTGTACCGCATTGCCGCGGTAACGGCCCCGGGGCGGCGGTCAGAAGAAGGTGTCCATGGCCTCGACGATCCGGCCGGAGCCGTCCACGAGCAGGAGCACGTTCCACTTCTCGACGGTGGTGCATGGGTGTGAGATGCCGAAGCCGACCCACTCGCCCGCCGTCAGCGCCTCCTCGTCGGGCAGGTCGAGGAACGCGTGCTGGTCATTCAGGGCGACCACGGTCGCGGTCAGGTCCGAGGCGGGACCGCCGGCGGCCGGGCGGCGCCACATGGCATACGGCAGCTCCTGGTCATAGGAAACGTCACGGCGGCCCACGTTGACGATGGCCCGGGTCGCTTCCGGGCGAGAGAGGACCCGACCCCACACCTCCAGCGCTGGCCTCAGGCATGGGCCGTCGCGCCCCCTGGCCGCCGGAGTCACCCGGTGGTAGAGGCCATGATCATGGGTGACGTAGCAGCCGGACCGAAGAACGATCTCCGGCGGCGGCCCGGCCAGATCGCCCGGACCACCCGGCGGCCCGGTCAGGGCGGCCACCACGTCGTCGAAGAAGATCGAGCCACCAGCGGTCAGCACCATGGGCCGGCCGGGCGTCTCCTCGATCAGCCCGCGCCGGCGCAGCGTGCCGGCCAGCCGCCGCAGGCGGCGGCAGAAATGCTGCACCGCGGCGGTCCCGGCGGCGTCCGCCGCGCCGCCCGGGACGCCCTCGTAGCCGGCCACGCCGGCCAGCCGCAGCCGCGCCGACCCGGCCAGGGCCCGGCCGACCGCCAGCGCCGCGGATTCGTCCCGGGCGCCGGCCCGGCCGCCCGGAATACCTAGCTCGATGAGCACGTCCAGCCTGGCTCCGCACGGCAGTGTCTCCACCAGGCCGTTTTCGAGCAACGTCACCCCGTCGAGGCCATCCACGTAACAGAACAGGCCGACCTCGGGATAGTCGCGGCGCACCGCACCCAGCCAGCGGATCCCGGCCAGGTCGGTTACCTCGTTGGCGATCAGGATGCGTGGCGCGCCGGCCTTCAGCGCGATCCGGGCCTGGGCAGGGCTGGCCACGGTGATGCCCCAGGCGCCGGCCGTGAGCTGCCGCCGGTACAGTCTCGGCGCCATGGTGGTCTTACCGTGCGGGGCCAGCCGCACGTTCCGCTGGTCACACCACTCCTGCATGGCCGTGATGTTGGCGTTCAGGGCGTCCCGGCGCAGCAGCGCCACCGGCGAGGCCACCGCGCCCGCGAACGGGTCCGCGCCGCGCAACGGCCGCGACTCGTCCAGCACGGACCGGTACCACCAGGGCGAGTACTGGCCGCTGCTACCGATGATCGGCACGATCCCCTCCTTCGATGCACATCACCGATCTGGCCCGTGGATAAGGGACCGTCCCATCTCGGTCAGCTTCTTCCGAAGGTCATCCGGATCGACCATTCGACGGGCCGCCCAGGCGGGACAACGAGGACCTTGCCGTCGCGGCAGGCGTGGCCCAGGTCGTCGTAGTAGCCAGTCATAGGCTCGGGCAGACCACGGCCGGGGGGTAGCGGCCGTGCTCCAGCCACACCGCCAGGTAGGGAAGCCGCTCGCGGTCCCAGGACATCCGCAGCCAGCTCCCGTCTGGATCATGCAGCTTGGCCCAGCCCGCGCGCTTTTCGGGGTCGAGGCGGAGCATCATGTCCTGGCCGGCCCGGACGAGCTCGGTGCAGTCGAGGCCGGCTTCGCTGACCGCGACCGGACTCAGGGCGGCACCATGCGGGGTTTCGGCTCCCGCGGTCAGCCCGGTGACGACTGGGGGGAGCCGGGTACCGGGGCGCACGCTGAACTGCGGGTGCGGGCACCAGAGCAGGGCCAGCACTGCCTCGCCGTTGACCTCCGTGGTGACCGATCCGGCCGCGAACCGCACCACGCGCCAGGGCGATGCCCAGGCCTCGCCGTGGTCGGGCAGGTCGGGGCCAACATACGGCTCGGCCGGGTAGCGGCACGGATCGGCGGTCGGCAGCATCTCGTCCCAGCCACAGAGGGTCGTGCCGGTGAAGGCCGAGCCGTAGACGTGCCGCCCGGGCAGCTCGGCCCGCGGCGTGATCAGCCATACCCCGCCGACTGGCCGGCAGGCCTGCGGATCCACCTGCGCGCCCAGGCCGGGGCGCACGCCCAGCCTGACGTGCTGGTTGGCCAGGACCAGGCGGCCGTCGTTCCCGGGGCCGTCCGCCGGCGCGCCGGTGGCCACCTCAGATCCCCCGCGTGCTGTGGGCCGCCACCGGGTCAGTCCTGCCCCGGCACGAAGACGATCTTGCTGGCCGTGCTCTCCCCGGCCGCCAGCGAGCGGAACGCCTCGGCCACCCCTGACCAGCCGACCCGGGCCTCGACGAGCTGCTCGAGTTCCAGATGCCCGGCCAGCCAGGCGGCGGTGCCGCTGAACTCCGCGGCCGAGTAGGAGAAACTGCCGATGAGCTGGCGCTCAGCGGTGCTGATGGCGTAGGCGTCGAGTTCGACAGCGGGCGCCTGCATGCCCACCAGGACGATGCGGCCCTGCGGCGCACTGACCCGGGTGGCGGCGCGGAGCGAGGCCGACGAGCCGACCGCGTCGAGGACCAGGGTGACCTGGCCGTCCGCTGCCTCGGTCAGCGCGGCCGAGCCCGGACCCGGATCGATCACGGCGCTGAAGCCGAGCCGGCTGAGCAGGGCGCGGCGGCCCGGGTTCGGCTCGCTGACCATGACCTGAGCGTCCAGCCTGCGGGCCGCGATCGCGCAGGCCTGACCGATCGGCCCGCCCCCGAGGACAAGTACGCGGTCGGCCGGCCCGCAGCCGCCGCGTACCGCGGCGTGATAGCCCACGGCCAGCGGCTCGACCAGCGCGCCGGCTATCCCGGACATGGATCCGGGCAGCGGCACCAGGTTGGCGGCCGGCGCGGCCAGGTACTCGGCGAATCCCGACGGGATCTCCGGGTTCACCCCGATCACCTTCCGGCCCGCGCAGACGTGGGCCTGTCCAGTGCGGCAGCGCGGGCACCGGCCACAGCCGATGACCGGGTTCACCGCGACGAGCTGGCCGGCCCGCAGCCTGCCCGCGGCGCTGGCCGGGGTGCCACCCCCGGTGCTGGCCACCGGGCCGCCCGGGAGAGCGTGAACCCAGGCCGCAGTCTCGTGACCCATTATCTGCCCCGGGTGGCGCCTGCCGGTCCGGCCCGTGTAGCCGTGGATATCCGAGCCGCAGATGCCGGTTGCGGCCACTTTGAGCACGACCTGGCCCGGCCCGGGTACCGGGTCAGGAGCCTCCTCCATCCCGATGTCCCAGGGACCGTGGTAAACGAGGGCCCTCACGGGCGAGTCCTTCCTGTACCGGCGGAGTCCGCTGGCTGGCGGGTCATCTGGTCAGCCCGAGTAGGCCGGAGCCGGCCCCGGCGGCAGCGCCGCCATCAGGCCGCCGTTGACAGGGATCGCTGAGCCGGTGACGATAGACGGCGGAGCCAGCTCCGCGCTGGTGCATGGGCCGCAGCGCGGCCCGGCAGACCAGGAAGACGCCGGTCAGGTTGACGTTGAGGACCCGTTCCCAGCGCTGCACCGCGCCGATGCCGGTGGTGCCGTCCGAGACGCAGTTCACGCGGCCCGTGAAGTCGGCCTGGAAACGTGCTGAGGTCATGCCCGAACCTCGCCGGCCCGGTGCACAGTGAGCGCCCCGGGCTCGAACCATTCCGCCGTGGTCAGCGCGGCGGTCAGGCGGCGCAGCACCGCCGCGAGCACGGGCAGGAACTTCTCCGCCAGTTCCGGCTCCCGCATGCGCACCACGGGCACGGTGATGCTCAGGCCGTAGCTGACGTCGCGGAGCTGGCCTGCCACCCCGATGCAGCAGACACCAGGGGTCGAACTCTTCGCTTTCGGTGGCGTAGCCACGTTCCCGTATCCCGGCCAGCACCGCCATCAGCTTGGCCCGGCTGGTCAGGGTGCGCGGGGTGAGCACCGGCAGCCGGCCCGGGTACAGCGCCTCGATCTCCGCGTCGGGCTGCAGCGCGAGCATCGCCTTCCCTAGCGCGGTCGAATAGGCCGGCTTCCTGCTCCCCACCGGCAGCGTGTAATGCAGCGCGTCGTGAGAATAGTCGCGCCGGTCCAGGTAGACGACGTCGCCGCCGTCCAGCATCCCGAAATGGCACGCCTCGCCGAGCGACGACTGCTCGTCCAGCAGCGGCGCGACCGCGGCGCGCAGCGACGCCGGCACCTGGACGGCGGTGCCGACCTCGAAGGCGGCCAGGCCGATCTCGTATCCCTGGGCCGAGCGGCGGGCGAACTCGGCCGCTTCCAGGCTGGCCAGCAGGGAGTGCAGGGTGCCCTTGGGAATGCCGGACTGAGCCTGGATGTCAGCGAACCGGACCGGCCGGTGCGCGCGCGCCAGCAATCGCAGCAGGCTCAGGGCCCGGTCCACGCTGTGGTTGGTCCTCGGCGCCATAGTCCCCGGCTAGTTCGTATATACGAACAGAGTTCGGATTAGCTCTCGCACACCTTAGCCCGGCGGCGGGGCTTGTCAAGCGCCGCCTGGCCCCGCCGCTGACTCTGGCGATACGGCCAGGAAAACCTGGGCGGCCACCACCCAGAAAGCCCGGCCGGCCTGATCCCGGCAGCGCGGCTCAAACCCGCCGGCCAGCCGGAAGGCTCAAGACGCCTCGGGACCCCCGGGGTGGTGGGCGCCGCCGTGCGCGCCGAACTCGAAGCCGTTGACAATGTCAAGCAGTTCGCGGCCGGCCCGCTGCGTACCGTAACGGACGAGCGGCTCGTGCAGCCCGGTGACGCTGATCGCGACCGGCGGGGTGAGCGGGCCGAAGACCAGTGGGACGCGGGCCGCCACGCAGGCCAGGCCGTCCTCGCTCTCCTGATCGTCCAGCGCCCACCCCTTCTCGCGAACCTCGTCAAGCGCGCGGGCCAGCTCTGGCGCGGTGGTTAGCGTGTGACTGGTCCGCCGGGCCAGCGGACCGTGCTCGGCCACCCAGTCCCGGACGGCTCCCGCGTCCGGGAGCGCGTCAGCAAGCAGCGCCTTCCCGACCCCGGTGGCGTGCGCTGGGTTACGCCCGCCGATAACCGACGTGAGTCGCACGGCGATGTCTGCCTCGACTTTGTCGATGTAGGTGACCTGCGCTCCGTCGAGCACGACCACGTGGCAGGTCTGCCGGAAGTGATCACGCACCTTGGCCGCCAGCGGGTGCAGCAACTGTCGGAGGTCGAGACCGGCGTGGAAGGTGAAAGCCGCCTCCAGCACGGCTGGGCCGAGCAGGTACGGGCTCCCTGGCTCGGACTGGCTGGCGTAGCCGCGGCCACGCATCGCTGTCAGCGTCCGGTGCAGGGAGGGCTTCGGGATGCCGGTGCTCGTCGAGATCTCCAGCAGGCTCGCGCCTTGCGGCCGGGTGCCCAGGAAGGTCAGGACCCGCATGGCCCGGTTGACCGCAATGTGGATCGACGGGCCTTCGGGGGGCTGCGCGGTTGACGGCATGGCTCCAAGCATGCCATTCCGGTGAGAGAAACGCTGGTCTGCTCAGCGGATTGAATGTTAATTTACGTCCAGTGTTCCCGTAGGCCGGGCTCCGGCCCGGCGAGACAGGCAGGGGTGGCGGCACATGAGACGTTGGCGGGCACTTATCACGGTCGCAGCGATCACTCTCGCGGGGGTAACCACCTTGGCCGCACCAGCCATGGCGGCACCGAGCGTCTATCAGCCGGCCCAGGACACGGACTGGCAATGGATGCTCAACGGCACCCTCAACACCGGCAACGCAACGCAGATGGGCACGGGGGTCACCGCCTGGAACGGGGACACCGCACCCGGCGACAATCCAAAGCTGTACGACATCGACGGCATCGAGAACACCGCCAGCACGGTTAGCACCCTGCACGGCCTCGGCGACCACGCCATCTGCTACATCGAGGTCGGCACCGTAGGCAACTATTACACCGCCGCCCAGGAAGGCATTCCGACCACCTACTACGCCCAGCTCAAGAACGCGGGCGCCCTCGGTAACAAGCTTTCGGGCTACAGGGAGTACTTCATCAACATCAACGCCTCGTCGGCGGTATCGATCATCGAGGCGATGATCCGCCAGCAGTGCTCGGCCAAGGGTTTTGACGCCGTCGAGACCGACCTCGACGAGACGTTCAATAACAACGAGGGCAAAACCGGATTCACGATCACGCAGGCCAATGAGGAGACCTACCTGGCAACCCTGGCCAACTACATGCACGGGCTCGGCCTGGGCTGGATCGCCAAGAACCTTGACGACACCCAGAAGGCGTCGTTCGTTAACGACATGCAGCCCTACGCGCAAGGCATGATCAGCGAGCAGTGCAATCAGTACAACACGTGCAGCTACCTGGGCTCGTTCCTCTCGGCCGGGAAGTGGATCGGGAATGCCGAGTACAAGAACGACCCCGGGACGTTCTGCCCCACCGATAACTCGGCCAACATCAACGGCATCTACTTCCCGAACAGCAACCTGACCGGGCCGCGCCTGCCCTGCCGGTAGGCAGCACCCCCGGCAAGCACGAAAGGAAGCTGAGATCCCGGCCGTCCCTGACCGTCTGACAGAACGGCCGGGGGCGGCCGGCGTCCAGCAGGCCTAGCAGTGGTAGTGCGGCGGACGGCCATCACGTACGAGATGTCCTAGCCCTGCAATCAGGCCTGCCGTTCAGTTCGCCGTCTTCCAGATCACCCCGCAATCGCAGGGCCGAAAGGTAGATCACCAGAAGATCTACACGTCGAATCCGTCTATCGGCGGGCCCAGTCCATCGCGCTGGGTCACCACCAGCGCATACTGTTCCGCCGCCGCCGCGTCGAAGGGCAGCACCTGCTCAGCGAAAACCCCGACGGCCGTGCCTGGCCGCCCGCAGCCGGAGCCGCTCCTTCACCCGATCATCAAGGTTTCGGATACTCACCGCCGACACCGCCGTCCTCTCGGTCCCTACAGACAACCCCAGTGGTATCTCGGACCCCTCCCTAAGCCGATGGGCGAGATTGCTCTGTACGATGCTTGACCTGGGGGTATTAATGGTGGCAGGTGTTGGGTTCGAACCAACGTAGGCTAAGCCGACGGTTTTACAGGGAGCCAATCCTGACCATCGAAATTGGGTTTGAGCTGCTATTTCTTCATGCCTCGCCACGTTAAAATCGCGTTCTGTCCGTGGGGCGTCCGTAACTCAGGAGTATGCCTGGTCGGGGTAGTCCAGGCTGTGGATCATATCCCCCCACGTTCAGCTTATATGGCGCTCATTGTTTTCGGCTTAGTCCTCAACCGCAACGGGTGGAGCATTGACTACTTCGGGATAAACACCCAGTCGAGGAATTGGAACGGGCCGTTGACGCCACGCATCCTGATCTCGTCGTCCTAGCCGCCCCATCCCGGAGACTCTCGAGTCGCTGCGGCCCAAACTCGCCCCGCTCGCCCGGCGTGCCCCGTTCGCGCTGGTCGTCGCCGGCGCAACACCCCAGCTCGCGAGCGCCGTAGGAGCCCGGCTCATGGCCGGTGACCTGGTGACCGAGGCTGTGCGAGTCCGGTGGCCATGATGAAAGTAACTCTTCGCTGAACCGCCTGGCCTCATCGGTGAGACCAGCGCTGATCGCTGACCTGGTCACCGGGTCGCCTGTGGGTGACCCGCCGTATAACCGCTGGTGACCCTGGTCAATGACGCGTTAAGACCAGGACGACGGTCCCCGGCTCTGCCGATTGTCGAGGAGCTCAACGTCGAGAGCCGGGCCCTATGTGAGTGTCTCTGCCAATGTCGTGATGGCCAGGGTTGAGGCCCGCGCCCAGAACTCGCCGCTGGCTGAGGCGCCTGGGTCGGCAGCATCCGCTCCGGCGAGGGTGCGGCGCGCGGTTCCCCGGCGACCGGGCAGCGTAACTGATAGGTAAGGGCATTGCCACTCGCGGGACAGCTATCCGGGCCGCCCGGATGGCGATCTGCCCTTGCACGTTTTCCACATGACCGGTTAGGAAGGGGACATCTGGTCCACGGGGGAATCGTGGGCCGACCTGCGCGTGCTTCGGGGGAATTCGCATGCTTGCACCATCTCGCCGCTTCTGGGCGTATGCCTGCTGTGCCGCAGCCAGCCTGTCGCTGGCCGGGTTCAGAGCCGCCCCGGCGACCACCGGTCCCGCTGCGGGGACAGCGGATCACTTCAATGTGGGCGCCACCCACTCTCCGCAGTTGCTGAGACAGCTCGCCGGCCCGGCCACACGGGCGGGCCCGGGGGGGCAGGTGCCCGGCGTGGCTTTGCCGGCCGCCGCCAAGGGCGCCGAGCGGGGCGTTGACGTCGCTTCCTATCAGCACCCGAACGGGGCCGCCATCAACTGGCCGCGGGTCCACGCGTCTGGGATTGGCTTCGCCGCCGTGAAGGCCACCGAGGGGGCCTACTACCGCAACCCGTACGCGCTGGCCGATCTGGCCCGGGCACACGCCGCCGGGCTGTCCGTGGTCGCCTACGCCTTTGCCATCCCGAACGGCAACGGCGCCAGCCGCAGCCCGGTCGCCCAGGCCGACTACCTGCTGAGATACCTGGGAACTATGAGCCGCAGTGTTCCGGTCATGCTGGACATCGAGTACAACCCCTATGGGCGAGAGTGTTATGGGCTCACCGCCCGGGCCATGGGGTCCTGGATCTCCTCGTTCAATTTCGAGGTCAAGGCTAAGACCGGCCGGAAGCCGATTCTGTATGTCCCCGCGTCCTGGTGGGCGGCCTGCACTGGCAACAGCACAGGATTCGGCCAGAGACAGTTGTGGGTGCCTGACTACACCACTGCACCCAGCCCGCGGCTGCCTGCTGGGTGGAAGGCCTGGTCGTTCTGGCAGTACACGAGCACCGGAACAGTTCGCGGGATCCAGGCTCCCGGCCACACCGATCTCGACCGGGCCAATCCGGCCATCCCTCCAGTGCTCGGCAACCAGTAACAGATCGACGGCGACCCACCTCAGAGCCCGGCCAAGGACCATGCGCGGCGGATCTGGGGCTATCACCAGCAGGCTTGATGCCCTGATGGTTGGCTTGCCGGGCGCTGCTCAAGATCGCCTGCCTGCTGACGAGCCGGGTACTCCGCGTCGCTGCGCTGATGTTCCCGGGGGGCCGGTCGAACGCTGCAGAGCTGCTGGTGCTCCGGCACGAGAACGCGGTTCGACCGTGCCGGCGCCCCCGGGTCAGGGGTCACTCAGGATCCGGATCGCGACCGCCGGTCAGCGCGCTGACCTGAGTCCTTTCGCGCAGCGCCGCCCTGCGCATTGATCAAAATAGGCGTCGAGACGAGGGTGATTTTGCGTCGGTGGGTAGCCGATGTTTCGCTCATTGTGGTGAGCTGTACTTTGGGGCCATTTAGGGCACTCTCACATCTAGGGGGAAGTCATGAGTGATGCGATCCGGCCGTGGCCACTCGTCAAGGAGGGGGACAGCCAGCACCCGGTCCAGTCCGTGCAGTACCTGCTCCACCAGCGCGGACACCCGGTCACCATTGACGGGATTTTCGGGCCGAAGACGACGGCGGCCGTGAAGGCCTTCCAGGCCGAGAAGAAGCTGGCCCAGGACGGCGAAGTCGGACCGCTGACCTGGGCTCAGCTGGCCCTACAGGTCAAGGAGGGGGCCAGCGACTACGCCGTGCGCGGGGTGCAGGAAGAGTTCGTGTTCCGCAAGCAGAACCTGGCGATAGACGGGATCTTCGGGCCTAAGACAGACGCGGCGGTGAAGGGCTTCCAGAAGGGGCTTGGAGTCACGCAGGACGGGACCGTCAGCGACACCATCTGGCAGGCGCTGGTCAGCGGCATGCTGCCCGGCTGATCTGCAGCCACCAGCAACTGCGCCGGGCCAACCTGGCGGCCATGGTGGCCGCGCACAACTGGCGACCACCATGGCGTTGCCCGCGCGACGATGTGGGGACGGAGGTCCGCTGGGACCACGGGCTGGCCGCTCCCGACGGCCGCCCGGCCACCGACGCGGGGCCGTCCCCCGCGCCGAGCCGCCGTTCTGGCGCTGTCCCGGGTGCGTCAGATCAGGCAGCGTGGCGATGCATAGCCGGGTTCTATGGCGTATCGGTGCGCTTTTGGCCCGTGGCTGCCTGCGGGAGACGGGGTTGGGTCAGGTCATCATCATTTGCGGCGCGGCATGCAGGCCCGGGGCGAGCCAGGGAAGCCAGATCGTGGCCACGGCGAGGGCCAGCGCGCTGACACCGGCGAGCCAGCCGGCGGCCGGGCCCCATCGCCAGAGCTTCTCGATCAGCACCAGCGCTGCCAGGCCGACCATGGCGGCCACGTTCATCACGCCCACCGCGATCAGGAGCACCATCAGGCCCCAGCAGCATCCGAGGCAGTATCCGCCGTGATGGACGCCGACGCGCAGATCGCGGGACCTGCCGCGGTAGGAGCCGTAGTGCAGGAGCAGCCCGAGCGGGGAACGGCAGTGCGCGAGGCAGCGGTCCTTTAGGGGGCTCAGCTGGTAGATCCCGCAAATGGCGAAGACGGCCACGGCCATGACGTGTGCGGCGCCGGGATGCTTCCCGGTCAGCCAGCCGGCGAGCCAGGCCAGCCCATAGGCGGGCACGCCCGCCGCTGCCCAGACCGCGAGATAGCCCGCCACCAGCCCGGGGATCCTTATCGCCCGCCCGCCTTGGATGGTCCTGGCGTACAGCGAGGCCACGGGCGACACCGACGGGAGCATCATGGCGGCCATCATCAGCGTCCAGATCGGCACGAACGCGGCCAGGCCCAGCCCCATCGTGCCCGCCATCCCGGCCATCCCGCGGGCGAGCACAACGGTCGCAGCCCAGGCGCCAGCCGCCAGGATCAGCAGGAACGCGACCTCTCGGGTCGCCAGGCCGGGCCGTAGCCGGGCGAGCCCGGAGGAGCTGCTCACCCGGCCCAGGAGAACGGCGCGGAAAAGCCGCTCTGCCCCTCGCGCCCCCAGTCGACCCCGAACGTCGACAGGTGCGCGGCATTAGCCGGGGCGACCGTCAGCGTCGTGTTCGACGGATGGAACACGTTCGTCAGCTGGACCGGATCGTGGCCCTCGATGGCAACGAAGTCCTCGACGCCGACGTCCGCGGCATCGCCGATCCGGACATGGTGGCCGCGGCCGTCCTCGCTGTAGGTGATGGGCGCCTTTTCCACGCCAAGCATTTCGCTGATCAGCGGGCCGAGCATCGCGGGGGGCCCGCCGAGCTGCCCGGACAGGACCGCCCCGAGCTGGGCGGCCTGGCTGTCAGACGCGGCGTCATCCAGGTAGACCCCCACCCGCCAGTTGCCCTCGGCCATGACCGGCGGCGTGTCCAGGAACAAGGCGAAACTCAGGCCGCTGACATCCACACCGTCGATATCGCCGGATGCCACGTGGTAGGCGAGAAGCGCCCGGCATCGGTCAAGTGTCGCCTTCGCCGTCAGCGCCGACCAGGTGCACGGGCAGACGGTATCGCACGAACACGATTCGAAATACGTCCCATCAAGCCGCCAAGCCATAGCCCCTCCCTCATCGCGCAACGAGTCCCTCGACAAGGCTGGCGCGCGTGGCATTGATCGTCAAGACACGAGATCCATCCGAGGGATGCATCCGGCAGCGGCTCTCGCGCCAGTTAGGCGGCGGGCACGGCCCGGCCGGCGATGGCCGGGCTCAGCTGCTTGCCGGTATCCCGGCGGTGCTGGTGGCTGCTGTTGTGGCCTGTCCATCCCGCTGGTCATCTGCTCGGACTCCGGGTATCAAGGTGCTGTTGCTGCTTCGCCTTCAATCGCCCTTTAAAGGAGGGCCCATGAGCTATGCCAGGCAGATGCTGGACACCTATCCAGGTGCCTTCGGTGTCGACGCCACTGTGCTGGCGACCGCTATCGACGCGCTCGGCGACTGCGCCCAGGCCTGCACCACCGACGTCGACGCGGACTTGAGCGAGCAGAACCTGGCCGAGATGGTCAGGTGTATCCGGCTGTGCCTGGATTGCGCCGATGTCTGCACCGCCACGCTCGGGGTGACAAGCCGCCAGGCGGACTACGACTCTGACGTCACCAAGCCGCTGCTGCGGGCCTGCGTGGCCATTTGCAAGAGCTGCGGCGACGAGTGTGAGCGGCATGCCCAGCACCACGAGCACTGCCGGGTCTGCGAGCAGGCATGCCGGCGCTGCGAGCGGGCCTGCCGCGAGTTCCTGGACGCCCTGAAATAGCACACCGGCCGTTCGGGCGGACATTGGCGTACCCACCGCCCTCACCGATTCCCTATCGCCACGACGTTCGGCGTGCGGCGGAGGTGGCGCTAGCGCGATGAGTTCACGGGGCTGCCCTCGTCATACCGGGCATGACGTACGCACCGGTGAACGACCTGCAGCTGTACTACGAGATCCGCGGCGGTGGCAGGCCACTCGTGCTGCTCCATGGCGGACTGATGACCATCGACCTCAATTTCGGGCCGTTGCTCGAACCCCTTGCGGCGAGCAGGCAGGTGATCGCGGTGGAGCTCCAGGGCCATGGGCACACCGCCGACACCGGCCGCCCGCTGACGATCGAGGCGCTGGCCGGTGACGTCGTAGGGCTGCTGGACCATCTGGGGATCGCCCAGGCCGATCTCTTCGGTTTCAGTCTCGGCGGTCTCGTCGCGTACGCGGTCGCGCTCAGCACGCCCACCCGGGTCGGCAAGCTGATCGTCGCCTCGGCGGACGCCCACCGGCCGCCGGGCCGGGAGAGCGTGCCACTCGACGACGACCGCATGCCGACACCGGCCGACTTCCAGGCGATGCGCGACGCCTACGACAAGGTCGCTCCCGACCCCGCGCACTTCGACGATTTCGCGGCCAGGACGTCGGCAATGGTGCACGAGTTCCCGGGGTGGACCGACAAGCTGCGCGCACTGCAGGTGCCGACCCTGCTGATCTTTGGCGACCGCGACTTCTCACCGTTGCCTGACGTGGTGGAGATGTTCGGACTGCTGCCGAACGCGCAACTCGCAGTGCTCCCCGGGACCACGCACGTCGGCGTGACCCAGCGGCCCGGCGAAGTGCTCGCTCTGATCACCCCGTTCCTCGACGGGCGCTAAGCAGCGGTCAGCCACGGCGGAAGCGACTGGCGCTGAGCCAACCAGGATCAGGATCCTGTTCATCGCTGCAGCACGATCAGCGCATCGCCGCAGAAGTCCGGCTGGGCCAGCACAGTATGGTGCTGATCCATCCGGACGTCGGCCCAGCTCTGCCGTCGGCGCGCCCTTCCAGCCCGCGGTTCCGGTGAGCGCGATCGACTCCGTGGACGCCGAGGATGCGTTCGTCGCGGGCTTTCTGGCCGATTCCGTCCTCGGAATCCTATTTTCGAGCGGGACAGGCCCGGCTGCCCGGTGCGGACGCCCTACCGGATCGACATGGTCTCGGCCGAGAGGTAGGTGCGGGCTGCCCAGGACACCGGGTCCCGCGCGAAGTCTCGTTGGAGCGCACGGTTCTCCAGTGCGTTGTCCAGCGCTGCCATGATCATGGACTGATCGAGCACGAGGTCGCGATGGCCGACCGCTCCGGTTGCCGGGTTGACGGCGTCGAAGAAGCCGTCGGCCCCGTATACGCCGGGATAGAGCGTGCGCAGGGCCCGGATATTGGCATAGGCCTGCTGCGGTGCGACATCCAGTGCGAGGAACGACGCGTGCGGCGTGACCACATCCTCGGTCGCGCAGCCGTGGCACTGGGACAGCCCCAGGTTGGGGTGGCTGGCGTCGGCTCCGGTGCCGTAGTAGGGGAAGGCCAGGCCCTCGACCCCGTAGCCTCCGTATCCGCCGGTGTCGTCGGGCGTGCTCGACGGCGACATCCCCCAGACCGGGTAGTGGAGCTGGCCGATGGCGTACTTGATCTGGACAGCGGCGGTGCGCACGTCAGCCCGGCCGAGGCTGCGAGTGCCCCAGCTGGTTTCCGGGACCACCTCGTTCGGCATCAGCCCCTCGAACATCCCACCGGCGAAGGTGGGGATGAAGGTCAGGCCGGAGCCGGGGTATACGTAATGGCCTTCCCACACGGTGAACCGCTGGCCCGACCGCGGGTCGGTGTAGCTCTGCCAGGAGCCAGGCATCGGCCACTGGCCCTGCCAGGAGAAGTCCGGGTCGGTGCTCTGGCAATCCGGGAATGGCGCGGGTGGCGGGAGTTCCCGCCAGCTGCGCCACCACACGTTGCCCGGCATCTCATGCATCCCCATGCCGATGTACGCGGAGATACGCGGATCGCTATACAGCGCGCCGTTGTGGTAGTAGTGCGTCCAGTTGTCGCCGCTGTCGGGGGGCAGGCCGACGTAGTACCCGCCGTACATCTGCCCGGTCGGCTGGTTGCCAGCGACCGCCGGGTTCGTGTTGCAGTGCGTCTCGGCCCGGCCGTCGTAGAAGATCCCGAAGTTCATCGGGGCAATCAGGCGGTTCACGAGGCCTGCCAGTTCCGGCATCGCTTCCCGCACCACGATCAGCCCCGACGCGTACCAGCCGTTGTTAACGTTGGAAATGAAGAAGCAGTTGTCGAACGCCGGCGTGGTCTCACCCGTGCAGTCGATGTCGCCGGGGTTGCGGATCACATGACCGGTCGTCGTGTCGTACCACTGGTACAGGAATCCGTCGAAGCGCTTGAGACTGGCCACCTCGCCCAAGGTGGCCTGGATCCGCGCGCGTGCCTGCGGACGGCTGATCAGGCCGAGATCACTGGCCGCGACCACCGCCCACAGATACACCCCGATATTGGCGGCCGAGGTATACCTGCCGTAGCCGGTCGGCGTGGTGGAGCCGCCGGCGAAGGTGACATTGTCCAGCGGGAGGTGCGTGGCAGGATCGACGTCCACGCTGTAGAACCTCCACGTGTCACGGGCGATGCTCAGCAGGCTCGCGCGCTGCGCGCGGGTAAGCCCCGCGTAGCCGGCGACCGAACTCGCTGGTCCGGCCGTCGCACCCGCCGCCACCTGCTGCGACGGCAGCACCAGCGCGAGGACAGCCACTGCCCCGGCCCATAGTGTCGTCCTCCCGGGCCAGGACCACCTGCCTGCTTTCATGCGGCACACCTGCCTCGTGTCTGTAGAGCCGTCCTATGTCGTATGGCTTGGCTGCCCGCCAGCCGCCGCGCAAGGATCGCCGTCGCGTCGCACAGCCGCTCGCGCAGTCCTCTCACGGGTAATGAAAGACTGTTTCGCCGGGCACTGCCCGGCGACTTCCCTTTGCTGAGGAGCAGGTTCTCGCTGACCAGCCGTACGCTAAGCAGGTCGTGGGTGATGCAGAGCAGGCTCAGCCACCGACCCTCGTGGAATCTGGCCAGCAGCCGCGGCACGCCGGCCCGCAGCGACACGTCGAGCATCAAGGCCGGCTCGCCGAGAATGATTAACCCGGCGTCACACGCGAGGGCCCCGGCGGTCACCACCGGCTGACACTGCGCGCCGGAAAGTTCGTGGGGCAGTTCGGCTGCGCACCGGGCCGGTGGGATGCGCCCTGCCGCCTCGAGCAGTTCGCGTACCATCCCGTGCACCCCTAAAGCGGACATACCCGGGAAGTCCTGGCAAGGACGGCCACTGCCTCCACTCCAACCAGGCCGCCAGCCGTGCCGGAAGCGACGGTGAATGACACGTCATCCACAGCGGTCACCCGCCCCTCCGCGCGCCCGCGAACCCGTGCAAACCTCAGCGCATGCAAGCGTAGGGCTGACGTTGCCACTTGTGAACCCGTCTGGGGGCATCCTGACACGCCCGGATCTGAGCCGCCCCGATCGACTCCAGCTGGCCAGCCTTCCGGGAAAGGGCCGTCGTCGCTCACGTCCAGGGCCACGCCCTGATCCAACCGGATGGTCCGGCCAAGCGGACACACCGGACGGTTGCACGACCGACAGCCCATCACCGACGTGCCGCGGACCGTGAGGCGAGCCCCGGCGGGGCGCCGGATCCACCTGGATCTGGCGAGAGCAGGGCTCAGCCCACTGCCCCGGTGGGGCTGCCACTCCCAGCGCCGCTGGTGTTACTACCCTTGCTGTCCGGCTAGCGGAGTGGCTGGATGAGCACAGATGCCGCCTTCGCCTGAACGCAACGTCCGAGATGGCGACACCGCCGACCCGACGGCGCCGCCGTCTCGCGGGCCGGGAGGCGACTGAAACCCCGGCGCGAGTTACAGGTCCTCGGCTGCACGTCGTCGGGCGGATCGCCGGGCAACACTCGTGCGCCCCCCGCGGCGCTCAAACGTGTCGAACAACGTCGGGGTCGGCTGGGAGCGGGCCACCCGTGGTGAGGTGGCGGCAGTTCCTGCGCGCGCAAGCCGCGACCATGCTGGCCACCGACTCTCACGTGGACTGCGCAGTGACGCTCCAGCGGCTCTACTGCTTGTTCGTGACCGCGCGCAGCCGGGGAAATCGTTAACCCACTCGCTCGATAATCAATGCGCCCATTGCCCGGAACACTGGTCTGCGGGCCCTGAAACTCAACCGGTGCTCAACCACGCGCAACAGCAACGCGGGCAAGCGCAGCCAAGGTCTCTTGCACGTCGCAGGGCTTGCCCTTGTTGTTCAACCCCCAAAAGCAGGTGGGGTGACTACGTCGTATGCCGCCCGCACCCGACCCGTAGCACGTCCCGGGTTGCCTCGGGATTCACCCTGCAGGGCGTGAACGACCGCCGCAGCGTCGAGCCACGCGTGATAACGTTCCGGGCCTGACGAAGACGCCGCGCCCAGGCACGCGAGTTACGTCGGACGAGGTGGTCCGAATTGGACCACCCGGGCTGCGGTGTAGGGCCAGGCGTTCACCATGTCCGAGATGGTGACCGGCGGCACCGACGCCGTCGTACTGGTCGTGGGCAGCGCCAACGGCAGGTCGTCGGCGCTGGAGCCGACATATGCAACAAAGATCGCGTGGGTCACCAAAAACCCGCCGACCGACAGATCGACGTCGATAGAAGCGGCGCGCGGCATTCGGGCATCCACTGTCGCGAGGACGGGGGACTTTGCCCCGACGGCACCCGACCCCGTGGCGACGTTCCACCCAGTCGGCACCGCAGGGTTGGCACCGCCGGCGACCCCCTGGAAGTACGTCACCAGTGGCGCACACGGGAGCCCCATCAGCAGCGCCGCACCGATACCGAAACGCCAGAGCAGCACGGCATACGCTTGATTCGCCGGTACGGCCCGGGAGTCTCGGTGATGCACCAGGACGTCAACAGTGGCCGACTCCTTGAAGACCTCCCACACACCTCCGACCACCCGCGACGGCAGCACTGCTTCGGCCAGATCGATCTCGCGGGCCGCCTGGCTCGGCAGCGTCGTGGTGTGCCACGGCGGGCGGTAGACAGCGAACGGGTCGCCGATGTTCCGAGTAACCGTGCCGCCCGCCGTAACACGCACCCCGCCGGTCGGCAACGGGAAACCCGGCGTCCCGACGATGTCGTTCCACACCGCGGCATCGATCACCGACGTTGCGGGCAGGTTCAAGGTCGAGTGATGCAGCGCCACCAGATTGGCCAGCCCCTCAGACCACTGACCATCGGCCACCACGCTCGGGTACTGCCAGCGGAAGGCCGTCTGGAAGGTCCACAACTGGTAGGGGTCGGGGCCGACGGACGTCAGTGCCCCGAGGAACTTTGGTGGAATCACGACCGGCCAATGCGGTCGGACCACAATGTCGGGACTGGCATCGAGACGGTCAGCCAGGGGCGGATTCGTCATCACGTCGGCCCCGGCCCGCTGCGGGATTCGACGGTTGTCGTGAGCGCTCGCCCTGATCCATGTGACCCGTTTGGCGTCAACAGCAAGGTCGACTTCCCAGACACCTCGGGCCTGCACCCCGGCGCGCAGCAACCGGGCCGTGGCGGCCACGGGAGCCGCGACCGTCGGATCCACCCAGATATCGAGGTCCTGAACCTCAGCCTCGGGCAGCCCATCGACCATCGCCGCCCAGGTGTGGCCACCCGTCAGATTGGTGCGAGATCCGTGCCATACACCGGTTGCAGTCCCGACGTACACCTCGGTGGTGTTGCCCGGGTCGACAGCGACGCTGTATGCCGGGTCGCGTGGTCCCAGCGTCGCCGGCCCGGGGGGGTGCGGGACGTCGAGTTGGTGGCGCAGGTTGGTGGCGTGAAACTGACCGTCGGCGGCGTTGAAGAACCACAGCGTCTCGGCGCTGCCGCCAATCACCCCCGTCGAGGCGACATAGAAGTTTCGGGGCGTCGCAGAGTTTAGGATCGTTGGATCCGGAACCGCGGCGATGTCCGTGAGCGTGGTCGTGCGGGGAATGGCGACCGACTTGTCGGTGATCCGCCACGCTGTCACCGTCCACGTGCCGACCGGGCCTTCCGTGTAACGCACCACGCCCTGCTGGTACACGACAAGCAGCTGGGTCGGTGAGGCCCAGGTCATCGTGATGATCGGGCCCATGGCGGGAGTGGGCACGCCAACGGCGGCCTGGGCAGGGGTCGGGGTTCCGATCGGTGGCCCGGCGCGGCCGTCGGACGCAGGCCCGCCCGGCACCGTCGGCAGGGTCCTCCAGGTGTTGGGTGCGGCGCCGCTTAGGTCGTCGGTAATCCAGACCCGATGGGTTCCGAGGGCAAGGCGCGGATGAGCGGGGTTCGGCCCGGTGGCGGGGACGAACGTGGTGGCGGCGCCCGAATAGAACAAGGCCGGTGCGTTGTCGGCGTCTGCGACCGCGAACGCCACGCCCGGTCCACCGGGTCCTCGGGTCAGCGGGTCACGGAAACTCGCCGAGGGACCGTTCCAGGTCCCCTTGACGTACTGGCGTACCAGCACATGCGACGCGCCCGCGACGAACGCAAGCCCGCCGCCGTCGCCGACGTAGACCTCAGTCCAGACTGAGTCGCCGGATCGTTGCACGGTGCCGTTGTCTTGCATGCCGACGGCCACAAAGTGACCCGACGTCGGATGCCCTCGGACGAATGACGGTTGCAGTGTCGCCAATCCGACGTTGGCTGAAGCAAAGGTGTTGACTCGCCCGGCCGAGCGAGACACAAACACCCCGCCGTCGTTGCCAACCCAGACCTGTCTGCTGGCTGCCGGCCCGGCCAGGGCGATGGCATGGATGTCTGCGTGGACGTTGTTGCCGATCAGGCCGGCCTGGTTGGCCCCGGCACCCGTGGACGCCGCGACGGGGAACGACGGCAGGTTGGTTGTCGAGATCAGCGGGGCCGGTTGCAGCGTGAACGGTGGAGGTCCGATGACGTCGAAGCAGTACAGCGACGCACCCCATTGCGCGCCGACGTGGGCCTTCACCGTTGACCCGCCGAGATAGACACGGTCCGCCCCCGCAGGTCCAGCCCCAGCATCGACGGCGATCGCCTGGTCGTAGTCGCGTTGGGTGCCCCACAGGCCCGCCGGAACTCCGCCCGCCGCTGCCGCCGCCGCTGGGACTGTCGGCCCGACGGCATTCGGGATCCGCCACAGACCAGGCGCCCCGCCGCCGTCCCCCAGGAAATAGAGGGTGTTGGCGGCGCCCACGGCAAGGCTGGCTGCGCCCGTCACGGCGACGGCGGGCGCCTGCAGGCTCGGGACGTTCTGGATGGTGACGCCCAGATCGTCCGTGTACACGAGGCCGACTCCGAAGACAGTCAGGTACAAACGTCCGCCCGCAAGCCAGACCGCGTCGTGGATCGTCGCATTCGGGTATGCCGCGGCCAGCCCAGCCATCTGGGTCCACACGAAGCCGTCGCGCGCCGGTAGTCCGCCACCAGCAGCCAAGGGCTGCCGGACCCCCACGTAGGCCCCCTGCGTCGTGCACGCCACCACAACGTCGCGGTCGGCGATAGCCACGGCACCGGACTTACCGGGCGCTGAGGCCGGGCTCCGCACCAGCTTCAACACCGACGTGGTCTCGAGCTGGGTGAGACCGCTGTCGGCTTCCCACGGTTCGTTGGCGCCGAGTGCGATCGGGCGGGAGCCCACCAGGACCCCGACGCCGCGCACGGTAGGAACCACCGCAGATACGGGTGCGGGCACGACCGGGAAGTCGCCGGTCCCCACCATGACGACGTCCTGTGCCTGGGTTGCGCCGAAGCTCACGAGCAGCGACCCGACCGCCTGGGCGCTGACGATGCCGCCTTGCCGACGGCTGCGTTGCGACCACCCGCCGAAGGGCGACCAGGTCAGCCCGCCGTCGGCGGTGTACCACACGCCCCCGGTCGCTGCACCGGCATACGCGCGAAGGCCGGCCGCGGGTTCGACCGCCAAGGCCCGGATGCGCCCTGAGACGCGCGGACGGTCGATCGCCTGGCCGCTGCGGACGACCGACGGGCCGATCGGCACCCAGCGGCGGATCGGCTGACCCGCGACCTCGCCGGTGCCGGGTGCAGCCCGAGGGCTGGCCCGCCGTGTACGCGTCCTGGCGGCCGGGCCAGCCGCAGCGGCGTCCTGCGCCGTGAGCACGCGAGCCATGGCCCCCGACAGTGCGAAGCGGTTGACGCCCTCGGTCAGCCGTGCGTTGTATGCCGCACGTTCGGCAGCCCGGCCGCGTTTCGACGCCCGTCGGGCAGCGCGCGCAAGGTTGTCCGCCGCGGTCGCCGCGCGCTGTGCCGCCGACAACCGGGGGGCTTTCGGGGCGCCCTTGGCCGGCGGTTTCGCGGCGACCTTGCGAGGCGCCGTCGGCTTTGATCCGACAGCCTTCTTGGCGGGCACCGCCTTCTCCGCCTGCGGCTTCGGCGCGGCAGCCTCCTTGGCGGACGCCGCCTTCTTGGCGGACGTGATCTGCTTCGCTGCGGCGGTCGGCTTCCGACGCTTGGCGGTCATGCCGGCTCACCCGGCTTGGTGTCGGGGCTTACCCGGATCCAGCCTTCCTGTACCTCGTGGGGCATCGTGGGCAGGTAGGCGTTCGTGGTCGAGGCCAGGATTGGGTCGTCGCGCCAGGTGATCATGCCGGTGCGCCGGGTGAAAATCTGGTTCTTGCCGAGGCTGGCCACGTTGGGCAGCCGAATCTCGGCCGGGTTAACCAGCAACGGTCCGACCCGCATCGACGGCACCACGCGCGACAGCCCTGGGGTGACCCAGTCGTCGGCTAGCTCGAGCGACTTGCGCGGCAGGATGCCCGAGGTCAGATGCATCTTGCCCGCAGGCAGCATCAGCACGGTCAGCCGCACCGGGTGCGCCGGTCGCAGCAGCAAGGTGTCCTCGAGCACGAGGTACGGGTGGTCGATGGGGTCCGGTTTCGGCGTCTCCCCCAGCAACCCCAGGTGCCCGGTATGCGGTCCACTCGCCAACGCGCCGGACGCCACGACCTGGTCGACGACATGGAATGCCATGTAGTCGTCGTCGATGAAGAATCCGAGGACGCCGTCGTCGCTGCGCCCCAGCTCCCCGACTCGCAGTGGGAACAACTGCTCGTCCAACTCGGCGAACGCGTTGCGCCGAGCGTCCGCGCCGCCGGCAGCGGTAACCGTCACTTCGTCGAGGTCGTCGGGCGTTTCGAGGGTCACGACGAGCCGGACCACCGCTATGGGCCGCCCCACGAGGCCGGCGATGGTCGGGGACCCAATGGCGGCATACGTATCCACGGCCCACAGCGTCGAGTCGATGGCGCGCAACAAGGCGGACAGCGAGCTGGCCGTCGGTGGCGCTTCACCGTGGCGCGCGCTCACGTCCGCCTCGATCAGCCCGGCCGCGAGCAGCGCCGCATGTTGGGCGTGCGCCGGGATGTCGGCCAGCGGCCCGGCGTCCGGCGGTAGCGGACGTCCGGGCGCGGTCTCCCAGGTCACAGCCGCGGTCACGGAGTCGTGCTGCGCCTGGCCGAGTGGGTTGCCGTCCCGGTCGAAGATCTCCAGCGCTTCGTCGATGTGGTCCGGGAGCAGGAAGCCCGAGATCGGCGTCACCGCCAGTGGCGCATGCAACTGGTCGACGTAGGCCTCGGGAGCCGCCGCGGGGTCGTCAGCCAAGGCGTATCCCGGGTCGACCAGCCGGCTCAGCCAGCGCGCCGAGTGCTGGATCCTCGGCCGCAACCGGACGGTGGACGGCTGGTCGGCCACTTCGAGAGTGGTCGTGGTGGCCAAGGCGTCGGCCGGCAGGTCCAACACTCGGCCGAACGCGTCGACGGCTCGCAACTTCTCGACCGTGAGGGTGCCACCGAACAGCGGCGTCGGCAGGTCCGTCGCACTCGGACGGGCGGCCCCCTGGTCGTCGCGCTCTCTCAGCAGCGCACCGACGTACGGAATCCCCAAGAGCTGCTCGCGCACCCCGTCGAGCGAGATCGACACGACGTCCAACGGGCGCAGGAAGCCTGCGAGTCGGTCGAGGGCCTGCTCGTCGATGTCGTCGAGCTGCGACTGTGACGGCACCGTGGCATCGCGTTGTTTCTCCGCGGCCAGCCAGGCATCGATGGCCGAGGTGAGCGAGGACCCAATGCCGGTCGTCATGGAACTCCGGCCGGTGAAGGTTCTCGTGAGGGTGGTCGAGACTGACTCGCCGGGTTCCAAGTCGCCACCCTGCAGCGTCCAGCCATGGAGCGTGTCGGAACCGTCGAGCCGCACCTGCCACTCGACCCAGAGCGGCACCCACGGTTGCCGCCAGGTCGTGATGGCCACTGGGCTCGGCGGGGTTCCGTCGAACGATTGAGAACTTGCCGAACTCGCTGGCTACCTGGGTGCTCAGGTGCTCGGTCTGAGCCGTGTATGAGGACCAGGCACTTGCCGCGGCGGCCTTCGACTGGGTCGCTTGGGCGACCTCGGCGACGAAGTTCACCCCGCTGCCGTCATAGGTCGCGGTCGTGCCGTACAGCCGCGTCATCTCACCAACGATGCGCACGGCATAGGGGCCGGAGTCCGCGCCAGGTGGCGTCGCGGTATCGGCCAGCCAACGCCACGAGTACCCGTCGTAGACGATGGCCTCGCGCACCACGAGGACCACCTCGGCCGGGATGGCACCGTTGCCCAATGTCGGCAAGATCGTGGCGCCCGACAGCGTGCCTTGGAACGAGGCCTTGGCTTCGCCGGGATACCGGCAGCGCAGCCCTTGCGAGTCGAAGAGGCCGTCGCCGTGGTGCCGCGTGCTCGGATGGATGCCGCGCAACCCCACCATGACCGGCGCTGGGCGGTAGGACCGCGGGGCGGCGCGCGTCACCGACCGGCTGGCGGGAGCATCAGCGCCACCGGCCTTGTGCGGCAACTGCTCGTCGTCGCGTGCCTTGTGAAGGCTGCTGTCGCCGTTGGAAGTGCCTTTGGCTGTCATGGGCAGCACGCCCGTGCGCCACGACACCTGTGTCGTCAGCGCATCGAAGCCCTCCGCGTACTGGCCCGCCCGGCCCTTACGACCGACCTTGGTCGGGCCCATAGGCGTCGTGTCCTCGGCCCGCAGCCGGTCCGGCCTGGCACCCGGTACCGGTTTGCCAGGCAGGCCCCAGAACCCATCGGAGTGCTCGCGCTCCTCGAGGTCGGACAGACCGTCGGCGGTCCCGATCCGGCTGAGCAGGTCGCCGGTGAAGGCCGCCGCCAGTTGCTCTGCCGTATGCCGGTTGGCCTGATCGAGCCCCAGGCCCGGCGCGGCCAGGGCGGCCGCGATGTCGTCCAGGCCGAGCCCCATGGAGCCGCTGATCGTGCCGGCATCCGGCCGGTCGTCGCTGCCGGAGGCGGTGCCGTCGATGGGTACGCCCATCACGCTGCCGTGCACGAGCGAGTGGTATGCCGTTTGGGCCCGTCCCACGACGACGGAGTCGACGAGCTCGACCGGCACCGCCGCTTTGGGGGCGACAGAGCTGAACGCGACAGCGTTGTCCGAGTACTCGGTCACGATCGATGCGGTGGTCTGACTCTCCGGCGACTTCAGACCGGAGTAGCGCATGAGATGGGCGAGCTTGGGGTCGAATTCCATGTCGAGTCCGGCGTCGCCGTCGCCGGTGATGTACCAGCCGAGCGAGGCGAGCACCTGGTTGAGCGTGGTCGCATCGGTGGCGGCCGCCAGCGGGTCCGCTGTTGGGTCGGTCCACCATCCGGCGACGGTGTAGGACGCGATGTTGCGATGGAACCCTTGCGGTGCAATGTTTTTCAGACCGGCGAGATCGGTCAGCGGGTCGTGAAGCGTGAAGCGATTGCGCGCCCCCTCGTATGTCGCGCTCCAGGTCAGCGTGCCCCGTGCGGCACCGTCGAGCGGGTCGAGTACCGGCGCGGTCGATGCTGCGACGGCCGAAGGGTCGATAGTGCCGGCATACGTGGCCAACGGCACCACGACCGCATGCACCGCATCGACGACCCACCCGCTGGCATAAGCCGTGCGAGACCCATTGGGCAACAGGGTCCGCACCACGACCCAACGATCCGGCAGTCGCGGCATGACGAGGGCGTTGTTGGTCGTGTCATGGGTGCCGTGGAGCAGGGCATCGGGCAACGCCCAGTGCAGATGGACGCCCGCGGGCCGGGGAGCCCCGGGATCGAACGGCGCCGGGTCGTCAGGCAACGACGCCACCGCGACGGTGGGCTCCGGCTGCGCTGTGGGCACGACATAGGCCTGCACGTCTGCCGGGACGAGCACCCGCTGGTTGCGGGGCAACATGGGGTCCCAGGTCTGCCAGGTGGCCAGGTCGACGCCCGCGCGGGCGAGCGCGGCGAACCGCGGGCTGGCCATCACCGCCTGGATGTCCTTGGCCGAGAACGGCATCTCGGTCATGCGGGGCCTCGCTCGACGAAGGCCGTCTGGACGTATTCGGCGTACCCGATCGTGGGGGTGAAGACCGCCGGGATGGTGGGGTTCTTCGTGGCTCCGAACACCTGTCGGTACGGGAAGCGGATCAGCTGCAGCGCGTACTCCGCCGCGTCGAGGCCGTCGCCGGCACCGGTCTGGGGGTAGTTTGTGGCCAGATCGGTTGCGAGTTGCTGGATGTCGATGACGCCGGTGGCTCCAGGGGTGGCGCGGAACGGCACCGTCAGCGGTTGGCCGGGCAGGTCCTGGAATGTTTCCTTGTCGCGCGCCGTCAAGGTGGCGGTGCTGGTGGCGCCGTCCTGCACCATGTCGAACCCGAACTGCACGCCCTGCCGCGGTTCCTCGACGTGGACCACCGCGGGTATGCCGTCGAACATGCAGAACAACACAGCCGGCGCCAGCCGCTCCAGACGCAGCAACCGCATCCGCCGGGGATCATCCTCAGGGAAGAAGGCGGTGTCGGCCTCCGCTGGGTCGACGGTGAAGGCGCGGATATGCAGACCCGGCCACCCCGACACGGCCTTAGACCGCAGGATGAAGCCGCTGACCGCCTGCACCGCGCCGCCGTAGCGCGGCGATTTGGGCACCCGACGGTAGTTGCGCTCCTCCTGGTCCAGCTCGTCACGGATCGCAGGGTACTGCGCCGCCAGATGGGTCCGGTCGTCGCTGTTGACCGTTCCGACCGACAGCGCGCCTTGCACGAGGGCGTCGGTCCAGCGGCGGTCGAGGTAGAACCAGCGAATCGACTCCGGCGGCAGCAACTCTGTGTCGGCGACAAGGTTAGCGAACGGCACCCCTCCGAGCAGCCGCAGCTGCACCAGCCACGACCGCAATTCCTGTGGCACAGTCGAATCCATGTCGTCATCGGTGATCACGACCGGTGTCGCGACCTCCGACGCCAACTTCAGCGGCAGGTTGGTGAACAGGGCAGTGGTGTTGACTTTCATGGAGTCTCTTCCGCGTCGCGCCCGCGTAGCGCCTCGTCGAGAGCGTCGGGGCCATCGGTGTGCGGGCCGCCGAGGGGTATGCCACCGAACAGCCCGCCACCCGCACCTGGCAGGGCTGCGCCGAGGCCGCCACCGGCCCTGGTCATGGCCTGCGCCGACAGGGCGCCCGCCGCGTACTGGATGAGCGACACTTCGGCGTCCCGGCCCAGGGCATCGGCCACAGCCTTGACGCCCGCCGCAGTGCCGAAGTCAGGCAGCGGCATACGGGGCACGCTCGTGCTTTGCAGGGTGCGCAGGAGCCCGGTCAGCGGCTGGTCGCCGGTCAGCTGCAAGCCGAAGCCCGTGGCAACCAGATCGAGTGCGGCGCCGTCGAAATCCATCGGCGTGCCGCTGGTGAAGATCGGCAGCGGACCGCCGAGAACGTCGTCGGGCTTGGTGGCCATGGCGCGGGCGATGCCGCGGGCGAAGGCCACACCGAGCAGCCGGTCCGGCGCCAGCGTCACACCTTCGAGCTCGAGCCCGAGGTCATCCAGCGGTCCGCCCCACAACGCGCCGAGCCGCGCCGCCTGGTACCCGCCTTGCCGCCACCGCATCAACGACGCCACCATCGACGGCTGGCTGAGGGCGAGCAGCCGGCCGATCTCAAACGCCGATGCCAAGGACAGGTCCTCCCTGCCGTCGGGGATCACGACGCGCAGCTGGTCGCCACTGTGGGCCAGCGGCAGCCGCGGCGCTGTCTCGTCGGGTGGGTGCGGCAGCAGAGGTCCGCGGTACCACGCCCGCACCAGGTCGCCGCGCAGGGTCCGGTGGTCAAGGCCCACGTGGCCCGTCTCCACAACCTCTAGCGGCGGCCGCCTTTCCGGCACAACCGGATTCGAGCCACGCGTACCGAGCAGGCCAGAGTCCGCGTTGCGCATGAGCTCTTCGAACGTTTCGTTGCCCACCGTCGTGAACGTCCAGTGCAACAGCACGGGGAATCGCACGAGCGGGTCGAAGACCTGCAGCGCCGCTCCGCTCACGTACGCCTGGTACCCGGCATCCGCTGCCTGGTGCAACGACCCGGCGTATGCCTGACCGGTCCAGGTTGACGTGCCCTCGTTCGCCGGTGCCGTGGCGTGCTTGGTGAAGGTCGTCAGGTATGCCGACGGCTCGAGACTGTTGACAGCCGCCGCGTGGGGGGCGCCTCCGATTCCGGGAAGGCCACCACCGGCGTCCGCGCCCGCGCCCGCGCCGAGGAAGGTCGTGCCGCCATACGTGCTCTCCATGACGCGGTGGTCGTACTCGGCGGCGGTGTACTCGACGACGGAGGTGTTGACCACCGCGTGGCCCGTCGAGATGGCGCGCGGCGGGGCCTTCTCGAGCAACTGCCCAAACTGGCCCTTGCCTTCGAGGCTGACCAGAACCGCGTGGTACTTCACCAGCGTCTCGTTGCCGTCGGTGTCCAGAGCCGGCAGCGGCAACCGGTTGGCGATGACGACGGCCAGGAACCCGTCGTCGTCTCCCATCATCAACTCGGTGTCGTTGATGTTGACCTCGCGTGCATGGGCCAGCAGCGGGACATCCATCCGGGTCGGCATGAGCTGAGCGATCCGCGAGCTGCGGATCTCCAGGCAGGCACCTTCTTCGACGTCGGGCACCCCCTCGAGGACGACCCCGGGCGTGACGCACTCGCCCACCGGGACGTTGGACAGCACGCTCGCCTCACCCTCCGCGAAGACCACCAGCGCCAGCCACGGGGTGCCGGCGTCGCCACCGTTGACGGCTCGCTCCCACGGCAAGGTGCGGCGCTTGATGACGACCTGCGGAAGCCGCGCGCCGTAGGCGCCCTCGGTGCCGGCCGGTGGGTAGGTCGAGAGCACCTGGTCCGGGGGCAGCAGATACCGGGGGGCATCGACGTGGATGTGGGTCTGGAGTTCCTGCACGGGCAGGTCGGCCGCTCCGAGAGCACCGTCGGGGCCCGTGGCCATGAGTTGCTGGCTGCTTGTGAACCGATAGTCGCCCGCCTTCAGCGCCGGCGTGATGTGCGCGTAGAGGCGGAAATGTCCTTCGGCGATGCTCATCGTCCCGCCTTCCTCGCCCGACCACGTGAAGTGCCGCGGCCCTGAGCGGCGCGGGTGGTGGTCGCCGTGCGTGCCGCCGCCCGGTTGCGTCGTGGCGCCCTCGCGGGCGCCGGCACCCAGTTCGACCGAGCAGCCGGGGCCACTGGTGGCCAGCACCTTTCCGATCACACTGGACAGCTGCTGCTTGGCGACCAACGCCACCGCGTCGCTGACGGTGTCGTTAGTGGCCGCGACGCCGGACACCACCCAGCCGCCACCCGCCGTGACGGTCACCGTCATGGAGGTGGCATCCGGGTCGGGAACGACTCGATAGACGAGCACGCTGGTAGCCCCGAGGGTCACCGCGGTCGGCGGCAGGTCCGCACCGGAGGAGTCGGTGGCCACGCGCGCACCGGCCAGCATCAACTGGGTCGGCACCAGCGAACGCGAAGTCGTGCCGGTCAGTGCGACCAGCACGGTGCTGGCCGGTGCGGCAAAGACGGTCCGCACCTCGATGGCGTCGTGCACGACGGCACCGGCGGTGTCCCACTCCATGACCGGCCCGCTGCCAGCCGCGTCGACGGACAACACGCACCCGGCGGCGACCGCCGCCTGCGTCCCGACGCGGGCGACGCGCGAGCGGGCGTGCCAGCCGGCATACCCGTCGCTGGGCGCGAGCACGCCGTCGGCCTGAACCGCGACGTGGCTGGCCAGGCGCGGCACCACGACCGACTCGCCAGTGACCACGGTGTCGGCGAGCACGGTGCGCCCGAGGACGGCGGTTACCCGTGCGCGTCCCGAGATCGCCACGCTGGGGCGGTTGTCAGCGTCGATGTCGAATGCCGCGTCAGGCAACTGCAGCACCACGACATCGCCGGACCGCACGGTCGAGCCCATGGCATCGGCCAGCGCGGCGCGACGGGCGCGCATCCGCCGGGAGACCGCTTGAGGCGCCCATCCGGTGGTCAGCCCGCCGACAACGCCCTGCAGCGGCGGCGCCCCGACGTGCGCTCCGACATACGACCGCATGGTGCCTGGGGTCTCGGTGCGCGGTGGTTCCGCGCTGGACACCACGGTGCCGCTGGTTGCCACCGTCGGTGTCGCGGCCCGGCTCAATACAGCGGTCGGCAGGTGCAGAGCCATCCGGCCCCGCACTGACTCCACAGTCGGCGCCGCACGCCGCTTGAGCCGACCATCCGCAACGGACGTACCAGCTGCTCGGGCGACCGCTCCGGCACCGGCCGTGAAGTACCCCGCGACGAACGGAGCGCGCAGCTCGCGCGCACTCGGACCCGTCGGCACCGGCAGCTCAGCCCGGTCGCCCGAGGCGCCGTTGGCCTTGGCCAGTCCATCGGTGAGCGTGCCGAACAACGGCGGCGCGCTGCGGTCGAGCTGGTATGCCGCGGCCGCCAAAGCGCTGTGCCCACCTCGGGCGGTTGCGACGCCGTCGATGGTGCGCGTCGCGAACAACGTCTGGGCGGCCAGCGTCAGAGCATCGTCGGCGCTGGTCGGCGCGATCCCGGGCAGCCCCGCGGCGACGTTGAGGAAGTCGCGGCGGGCATTGCCGGTGGCCAGCAACGGCAACGGCCGCCGGTCCGCCGTCACTTGGAAGTAGTCGATGTCCGGCCCGACCTGAGGCGCGTCCACTCCGGCTACCAGCACCAGCTGCTTGCCGGCCGCGACCACGTCTCCCTGGGGCAGCGGCTTGACCGGTATCGACGGGTCGCCGGGCAGTCCCCAGACACCGAGCGGGTAGTTGTCCGTCGCGTATCCCGGCAGGCCCGGGCCGGTGCCGAAGCCGGCCATCAGCAGGGCCAAGGCACTCGAGAAACCGACATATGTCTTGGTGGGGGCGTCGTACATCTCCAGCGCGATCGACAGCGTTGACTGGAGGTCGTGTGCCCCCATGGGCGACAGGCCGAGGGCGGTGGGTTGGCCGTTCGACTGGACGATCACGACCTGCTGTTGAGGGGTCGCACCCACCGCGAACGTCGCCGTGGGGATCGTGGTTGTAAAGGTCAGCTCGAACTCGGCATACACCTGGTAGGGCAAGGCTTCGGTGCCGTCGGCGCTCGGCGCACCGGTCTGGCCGCCGGTCTTGGTCGGCAGCGACCCGCGACCGGTAAGGGCCGACAGGGCGCGGGCCGACCCGCCGGCGTCCTCGAGGTACTTGGCAACGAACTCGTCCCAGCGCAGCTTCTTGGGGTCGACCTTGTGGGGGCTGCCGAAGTCGATGGGCACGGTCGCCGGGCCCATCTCGAACTCGGCGTGCCCGGCGAAGTCGGGGCCCCAAACCTTGATGGAGGCGCCCAAGGTGGCGCTGAAGCTGATCGAGAACAGCCCGAGGTCGAGGTTGATGCCGGCCGAGATCCGCAGGAACGCCGACACCTCGAACCAGAACGGGTCGAAGTACACAATGCCGTCGGCCCCGAACGACAACTCCGCCCACACCCAGCCGAAGTCGAGGCTGGCCTCGACCCCGACGCCGGCCATCAGCGCCTCGGACGTCAGCGCGAAGTACGACGTCCCCTTGATGACGAGGGAGTCGCTGATCCGCCACATGATTCCGAGGCGTGGCACGTCCGGGTACCCGTCCCGGTGGAAGCTCGGGTGGTAACCGCCCATGGTGAGCACGAACTGGCCGGCGTTCGGGCCCTTCCACCAGATCGCGAACGCGAACCCGCCGGTCAGGCGGATCTCGGGGTACAGCAGCCAGGAGTTGTCGGTGAGCTGCGCCTTGATGAGGAAGACGCCTTCACTGGTCGAGAAGTGCGCCAGCAGCCCCAGCTCGATGGACATCAGCGCGGCGCCTGGTCGCGGTAGCGCCAGCCGGGCCAGGCCAAGCAGGTCGATCTCGAGCCCGTTGCCGAAGGAGACGGCAACGACGGCGACACCGTCTACGAGGCTGAAGCAGGTGAATGAGATGCCCGCGGCGAACCAGAAGTTGCCCATCTGGTGCGGGAAGTACCCGCTGAGCCGATGCAGCTCGTCCATCGGCTTCTCTGGCGGCTTTGCGGCGGGGTCGAGCGCCTGAATGAACGGGTACGTGCCGAACTGCGATAGGTCCGTCGGAATGACCAGCCCGCGGTTGATGCCCAGGCCGCCACCCAGCCCGGTGAGGAAAAAGGCGGGCGGCCCGCCGATCGGGCCGTTGATGGCACCGAAGATGAAGAAGCTGGCGTGCCCCTTGCCATCGTCGGTGTAGCCACCGAACACCGATAGCCCGTATGCCGCGAACCGGCCGAGCAACATGCCCACGTATGACGTCGACCCGCCGTCGATAGTCTTGAGCAGGCCTCCGGCGAGCGACACTCCGGACATGTCCGCCGAAATCGCCAACCCCATGAGGTCGACCGACCAACTGGTGATCGACAGCACGTCGCCGCCGTGCCAGGTGATCATCAACTGATCGACGGCCGCCGTCAGGCCGAAGATCGACAGCTGCCCGGTGAACAGCAGCGAGATCTCGGTGACCTTGCCCGAGTCCTCGACGGTGTTGAGCCCGATGCGGTCGACATACAACGGGCCGAGCTGGCGCTGGATCACCAGCCACCACGGTCCAGGCGGGTCGCCGGCACGCAGTGTGAAGTTGAGGGCATCGTTGGGTGGCGGGTGCTTCTGGATCGCCAGCGACGGGCTGAACGTGGGGCGGTTGTTGGCGCTCGCGCTGCCGACGTCGTTCATGATCTTGTTCGCGACGCCGTTGCCGCCGCCGCCAGGGGCCACCGCCAGGCCGTCGAGTTGGATCTTGGCGCCGCCGCCGGCGCCGGCCGGGCCGGCCTCCGCGTACACCAGGAACGAGATGCCGTCGAGCGAGATCGACCCCAACTCGAGCAGCGGACCGGACTGCTTGCGGAAACGCATACCGACCCCGGAGACGCTGAAGCCCGGCACCAGATCGAGGTGGTCGGCATCTGGTCCCTTGAGCACCAGAATCGACAGCCCCGGCTGCACTGCCGGGTTGACCCAGCTGGCGTCAACGACGAGCGAAACGGACACCCCAGAGGTGGGGAAGTCGAGTTGTTTGCCCGGGGGCAGGGTCAAGTTCAAGCCGACGTGCCGTTGGCCGCCGCCCAGGTTGACGGCCGCCAAGCCGATCGTCACGATCCCGTCGATGGTGACGCTCACCGGACGAGCCGGCTGGCCGCCGTGAGCCGGGTCGGTCGCGCAGTTCCAGGCCAGCACCTTGAGCCGATGCAACAGCCGCTCGGGCGAGGTCAGGTCCGCGAACAACGTCGTGTCGATGGTCCGGCCGCCACCGGTGAAGACGACGCCTTGCAGCATGCCCGTCGCGCGGGGCGTCACCACGGTCCCCAGCTGGGTCGTGATGACACTGGAGGCCAGGGACACGGCCAATCCGAGGGCATCGAGGCCGACCACCGACAGCGTGCCGTCGGCGGACGTCTCGACTCCGGCGACGTCACGGGTCACGGCATACGGGGCTGGCGGGTTGCCGTCGAGGGTCCAGCGCACCTCGACCGAACTCGCCCCTGAGGGGTCGAGGGCCAGCCCGACCCCGATCCGGCGAGTGAAGGTGCTGGTCGAGATGCCAGCCCGGACCACGACCAGCGGGTACAGCGTGACGGGTCCAGCGTCGATGGTGAACGGGCCGGCTCTGAGGTCGACCTGGATGCCGGTGGGCCTGAGCCGCAGGTGCTCCAGCACCACATGTCCTATGGACGTGTGGGCCTGGTCGAACACCTCGACGTCGAACCCGAAGTCCAGCGCCGGCGTCGTGCCGTCGAGGTCGAGGTGGATGTGGCCGCCAGTGCCGAAGCTGATGCGACGGGTGCCGCCTCGTGCTGCCGCGACCACGACCTTTGTGCCGGAGGGGTCGATGGCGCTGGCCAGTGCCGACAGGCCGCTGCTGACCAGGTTGGGCAAGCGGGCGAGCAGGGTGGTGGCCGGGCTGGAGGCGAAGGTGTCGATCGTGCCGTCGGTGAAGTGGTCGGTGACCAGCATCCCGAGGCCATCCCCGAGTTCGTGTACCACGCGGCCGATAGCCCGCACGGACGTTGCCGTGGCGTCGTCACGGTGGTCGATGAGGAGGTTGAGCAGCACCCTGATCGCCGACTCGGCCGCCGCCCCGACCGCGGCTCCGATGCCGGCCCCGGGCGGGTAGAGCCGAATGGCCGCGGCCGGGGGTTGCCGGACCAGGTCGAGCACCGGGCTCGGCGTCAGCGCCAAGTGGAGCCCGGTCTGGTCTACCGTGACGAGCGCGTCGAGGGTGGGCCCCAGGGTGCCCGTCGGAGCGATCGACACCCCACTGGTGACCACCGCGCTCACCGCCCGACTATCGACGCTAGTGGCGAGGGTGAGCGCGGCACCGAGTTGCAGGTGTCCGGACACCACGGCATACGTCACGGTGAGTTCGTCGCTGAGCGGCCAGCCGGTGGCACCGTTCGGACGGGTCGGGCAGACGATGGGGACCAAGGCGTCGAGCACCGTCACGACGGCACCGAAGGGGTCGGCGCGCAACCGCAGCCAGGCACCGGGGTCGGACACCAGACCGACGGGGAGCATCAGGTCGCGACTGCCGTTGGTCGCGGGGGGAGTCAGCAATCCGAGGGCGTCGAAGGCCGCGTTGACCAGGGGGGTTGCGGTGTCGGAGATGCCGGTACGCAGGTACTGGCCGACCGCGTGCATGACCACTGCCGGAAGCACGGTGGTGGCCAGGCTGACCAGATCATTGCTGGCGACGGTGGGGTAGACGCCGATGGTCGTCGATGCGGCCGCCCCCGGAGCGCGATGCTCGACGGACAGGCTGGCTCCCCCGGTGCCCGCGTGCCCGACCAGCCGCAGGCCGCCCACGTCGGTGGCGATCACGCCGAAGGCACCGGTGACGGTGACCGCAGTCGGCGATACCGCGAGCTCGAACGACATGGGCGGCAACGGGGCGTTGGCCATGGTCACCGACCCCGTGAGCGACGCGGCCGCGAGGTCCACGTCGATGGTGGCGCCCGCCACACCGACCCGGAACGCAGTGGCGGCCAACCCCGTTGTCGGCAGCCCGGCCATGGCGCGAAGCGCCGAGGCGACGTCGGCGGCGTATGTCGTTACGCGCGGACGCAGCATCGTCACCGGGTCGTGCAGCAGGTGGTCGACCGCGTCGGTGTCCAGACCGCCGTTGCGCAGGATCCCCAATGCGGTGAGCAACGCCGCCAGGTCCGGCGACGCGGCCTGTAGCCGGGTCGCGACCTCGCTCAGCAGGATCTTCACCTCAGGCAGTGCGGTGGTCGACCCATTGCTGCCGTTGACGGTGACGACCCACCGTTCGCGGAATGCGGCGTACGCCCGCGCCTCGTGGAGCACGAGTTGGGTCCATCCCGGCCGGCCATCCAGCGGGACGTGGACGAGGGCATCGACCCAGCGCACCTCGAGGTTGCGCTGCGCGGCGCCGGGGCCGCCCACCAGCCAGCCGTCGGTGACCCCGAACTCGAGACGCGTTACCACTTCGCGCAGCGGCCGGACTGTGGGAGCGGTGGCATTCACCGACACCAGGTTGACGGCGACACCGGCTCCGACGAAGACGCCACCCAGGTCGAGTTCCAGACAGGGCAGGTTGACGCCGACATGAAGCTCGGTGGGTACGCCGGCTGCGGCGAGCGCGGCCGCCGTTGCGTCCTGGGCCCGAGCCTGGACACCCGCCGCCACAAGGGCTGTCATGGCTTGCGCCGAGTCATCGGCGGACATCGACCCGAAGACGGCATAAACGGCCAGACCTGTGCGCCGGGCTTCGGCCGCGGCGTTGGGGATCATGCCCGGGTCGGTCGTCTGTATGCCGCGCTGCACCATCGACCAGCCGCGGCGGACAGCGCCGGCCGCATAGGCCACGGCTGTGTCGTCGGCGGCGGGGAGAGCATCGGGGTAGATGCGATCGAGGAATCGCAGCGCATCCCCACCAAGCCCGGACTGCAAGGCGGTCACCGACAGCGTGCTCCACGGCGCGCCCACCGTGACGACGCTGCTGACCTGCGGCTGACTAGCGGCGGCGCGTACGGCGGCCGCCGCCGCGTCGCCATACGCGACCACCACGACCGGGGCGGTTCGGGCAGCCAGCACGGCCGTCAGAGCAGCGGCCTGACCCGTCACTCCATCGTGGTCGTTACGGCCGGCCGCGGCAGCTGCCACCGTCGGCACCTGGACGTACCACGACCCTGTGACCGTTGCGCCCAGAGATGCCGGTGTCGCCACGGTTGCGTCGATGGCCTGGCCAGCGGGGGCAGTGGTCAGCCAGTCCGGGGTCGTGCCGACGTGGACGACGGTGTCCAGGGGTTCAGCCACCCCCTCGAGGACCCGCAGCCCGAGACGCCCGCAGGCCACCAACTCGGCATACGCGAACCCGTCCAGGACCAGGCTGGGTACCTCGCTGGGCATCGTGGTCGTCGGCGCCACGACCCCGTCGGTGCCGGTCCAGCGCGTGATCACCGTGGCCAGCCCGTCGGCCAGGTGCGAGCGACCCACGAGCAGGTCGTCGAGGTCGGGGATGGCGCCATAGAGGGCAGCCAGGGCTGCCGTCATATCCTGCGGCGTCGGGGTCGCCAGGCTGGCAAGCAGATCGTTCACGCGACCCGGGTCGTCGCCCCAGCCCAGACCCAAGGGGGCGCAGCCCGGCACGGTCCAGGCTGTGAGCCCGGGAGCTTGTGGATTGCCCGCGACCGGCGCGCGATAGGGCAGGCCGGGTCGGCCGCCGCCCAGCGGCGCCGACAGTTGCCCGCCGCTGAGCAGCCACGCGACCGGACCAAGCACCGCGCGCAGATGTGCGCAGTCGAGTGCCAGCTGGGTGGCCCAGGTGCCAACCGTGGTTGCGGGACTGGACACCAGTTCGGACAGGCGCAGGTGAGCGCCTGTCCCCCGCCAGCCGACCAGATCCAGCAGCGTCGTGAGGACCTGGGAGTCCAGCCGGTTGAGCAGCCCAGTGGCGATGGCCTCGACGACGTCCCAGTCGGGCGCGAACGTGACCGTGCCGTCGGCCGCGACGACGGGAAGTGGTATGTCGTGGATGGCAGTCGTGAGGGTGTGTGGGTCGAGGTAACTGATCTGCAGGCCATCACCCAGGACGACCGCGTGCAGACCCTGACCGGCGGCCCACTGAGCGCGGACTCCCACACCCGTGAACACCAGCGTGGCCATACCCAGGTCGAGGGTCATGGGGTCGGGACCCGCCGGCTGGATCAGCAGATCGCCGTGGGCGGAGACCGCGAACGAGGCATGGCCAGCGTTCAGATCGAGCTGGAGCAGCGACAACTCGGCATGAGCGGCGACCTGCAGATCCCCCGGTATGCCGGTCGCGACATCGGCCGCGATCGCCACGACAAGGATCGAGCCATCGCGCCATACCCGGAAGGCGACACTGTTGGTGAGGTTGACGACCCAGGGCGCCACGGTGGTGCCGGAGCCGGTGACCGCTGCCGTGACGCCGGTGAGCAGTTGCCGGACCGTGGCCAGCACCTGGCTCATCGCGGAGGTGTTACCGGATAGGGCCAGCCAGTATCCCCGCAACGCCGCGAGTGGATCGGCCAGCAGCTCCGTGATGGCGATAGCGCTGATCGGCGCTGGAGGCTGGATGCCGAGGATCTCCTTCAGCAAGGTGCCCGCTGCGCCGAACCCGTCGAGTGCGTTGGCGAGCGCCGTGCCGACCACCGACGAGGCCGCGTTCAGAGCGGCTTGCGGTGATGAGAGGTCGAGGTCGTCGAAATGGTTCGGGCCCGGCAGATCCACGTCGTGGGCGGTAAGGACGAACGCGGGCCGCTGCACCTCGTCGAGGCCGAGGCCGACGCGGACGGTGCCGACGCCGGGGTTGCCGGACAGCAACTTGCTGCCGCCGGTGGCGGCCGCGCCGAGGACGGCCAATGCCTGGACCGACGGCACGGCGGTGACCCGACCGGTGGCCGTGTCCGCCCGCAGGAGGTCGACAGCAGCGGTGAGATCCACGCCGGCACCGGGAGACCATGTGAGTTCCACCCACGGCACGAGCACGGAGTGCCCACCCGCGCCGGGTGTGACGCGCACCCCAAGCAGAAGGCTGGCAGGACCGATCGCGAACCGCACGGCGTTGCGGGCCGGCACCGGCGAGCCGCCGACAAGATCGCCCAGGGCGCCGAGCCAGGCGGTGAGCGCTTGGCTGTTGCCGATGATCGACTCGACCCAGCTGACCAGGGCCGGCAGGCCGTGCACCGGCAGGTCTGCCAGCGGCAGCGCCGGGAGGTTCGGGATGTCGCGCAACCCGACCATGCCGGCCAACCCGCGGATGTGGCGGAACTCATCGTTGGTCAGGTCGAGGGACTCGATCTGCTGGCGCAGGATCCCGGTGACGAACGCGAAGACGTCCGGCCCCAACTCCGACAGCGCCGTGACGTCGAGCGTCTGGGTCGTCGGGTGGGTGGCGCCCGGCAGTTGCAGGTCCTTGAGGGTAAGCGAGAACCCAGCCGTCCCGGTCGCGGAGGTGGGGATGGCCAGGTGGACCGCGGCTCCGCTCAGGAAAGCCTCGCCCGGCGTCGGCGGACCCGGCTCGAACGTGGCGTCGACGGACACGCCGATGCGGCCCGCGTCCCGGCCCAGGACCAGCCAGTGCGGCAGCGGCCCGGAGGTGTCCCGACCGTCGGTGCCCCCGCGGGCCACTTGGAATACCGGCACATGCACGCTGGTCGTGACGTGGGTGCTCCCGCTACCGGCCCTATGGTCGAGGCCCACACCGACATATACCGCGCCCGCGACCGGCTGGAGCACGGCATACACGGTGATGTTCGGCGAGGTCTCGTGGAACAGCGGGACCCATTGGCCTTCGGCATCGGTATGGGCGTCCGGCGGTCCCAAGACCTCGTTGACGAAACTCTCGAGTGCCTCGCGCTGGTCGTCGTCGCTGAGGACGGTCTTCAACCCGTGCAGGTTGCCGCTGGAGCCGCCGAGGGGGTCACCGAACCACGCGCTGTTGGCGGTCAACCCGTCGGTCAGGCCGATCGCGTGCGCCAGCGAACCAAAGGCGCCCAGGCTGGCAGCGTCGAGGTTCATCGGGCCGCCCGACCCAGCTGCGACAGGTCGTTGCGGGACATGGCCTGAATGATCAGGACGCCCTTGGTCGCCGCCACCGCCCCGGGGATCAGTGGCAGCCCCGCGCGGTCACGGCCCAGCTGGGCACATAGCAGCCGGGACAACTCCAGGAGGCATTCCCAGCCGAACGCGATGACGGCGTCCGACCACAGGGCGGTGACAACGTCGGGACCGGTGAGACGGTCAACCGATGACATCACCAGGCCGGCTGGCACTTGCGGCGTACCGACCTTGAGGGGGATGGTCAGCACCACGGGCTTGTCGAGTTGATCGCAGCCGACCTTGACGGCCACCCGGACGATGCCGTCCAGGCTGGACAGGCTGACCGTGCCGACGTCAACCCACAACTCGGAGCCGTCCCGTTGCCATACCACGACCGTCGAAGTGTCCGACGGGATGTCGGCCACCGCGTGGACGATGCCGCGCAACATTCGAGTCGCCGCCGCTTCAGGTACCGAGAGCGGCTTTCCTGCAAGCGTGCCCGGGTCCAACCGGTCGGCGGCTCGTACCGGTCGGAACCACGACGCCTCCGCGATCGGTATGCCGATCACCGACGTTGGAGGAACGGTCGACTGAGCCCGAGCGCGGCCGGTGGGACGGCGAGGGGCGCGCTTCGACCCGCCACCCCCGACGTTGCTTGCCGGTGTGACGGGCTTGTTCGTGCGCCGACCCGCCATGCGTCACTTCCTTTCCACGGCACCCGGGGGCAGCACGGGGCCCGGCTCAGGCAGCCGCGGGCGGACACCTTGTGGCTGCTCGGCAGGTGACGCGCCGGAGGCCATAGCACGGCCCCGCTCAGGAGCTACCGTCGGTGACGGCAGTCGCAGCGAACCGCTGCCACTGGTGGCGGGCGCCCATCGAGAACGTCATCGTGAGGGCGAACGCGACCACGACAATGGCCCACTCCAGCCAGCCGCTGCCGTGATCGGGATCCAGCCTGAAAACCAGCTCGATCCAGTCGGGCCAGGCCATGGTCACCACGAGCAGTGCGGCGCTGGCCGCGGCAAGCGCCAGCCTGACCCAAAAGCCGATGCCGACGTGGCGGGCACCACGCCCGTCCTGGCGCCGTGACAGTAATCCAGACATCCCCCGCGGCCCCCCATGGATCATGAACCGGATCGTGCCGCCCAGCGTGCCACTGTTCGTAAAGAGAGTCAACGAAATCCAATGGAGAGTAAAGATCCCAGCTCAGCGCGTTGAACAACGGCTCACCTGAGACCGCTGAGCTGGCTCAGCGTGGCCTTGATCCCGCTTCTCAAACACAGGGCCGGAGGTGCCGAGCGCCTGGGCGAACAGGCCAAACCCGCAATTCCTCGATTATCCGGCATATCGCCTGGACGGCTTCGCGCGGGTTCGGCGTCGCATCAACTCGCATCAGAAAGCGCTCCGGGCGCTACCCGGCCTGGGCCCACGGTCGCAGTTGCGGCTAACCGTCATGACCTCGGCCACCTCAGCGCGAGACTGCCGACGGCGCACCGAATGCTCGCTCGAAGAATCGGGCCAATTCCCGGAACCGTCCCGTTTCATGTGTGTCGGCAAGGGCTTCGGTGAGCAGTTCGATGCCGTCCATGCGGTCGCCGAGCTCGTGGAGAACCGGATCAGCGATTGCTATGGCGACCGGGGCGAGCGTGAGATGCTGGGCTGGCTGGGATAGACCCGAGCTGTTGGCGAGCCACTCCCTGTCTGTGGCACTGACATCGCTGAATCCGGCCGCTGGAACTGCAGATGTGATCGCTCGAGATGAGAACGTGGCGACTGATGCGAGATCGGCGAAGTGCTTGATGCCAATCTCGCTCTGCGGGCGATCTGCTCAGCAATTACGATCATTCCATCGCCGTCGATGACTGGCCTGGACTCAAGAGGTACTTCGGCGAATACCAACATCTGCCGCATTGGCGTCTCGTCAGGCTTCCGAGGCTGGATCGTCAGGGTTACGCCATCAGTCTCAGTTCTGAAGGTCCAGGGTCAGCAGGCGGCCGCGAGAGCTCGATTTGAGCCATGCGCAGGAACTTCATGGACCCATTGTGCCAGCCATCCCCAAACTGTCGCAGGCACGTAGAGCAAGGACGTACGCCGAATTGCTGCGACTCTTTGGTCATGGCCGTGAGGCGGATGGCTCCCAGATCCTATGAGCCATGGGTGGGCCAGACCCGGGTCCACCAGTGATCTTCCGGGGGCATGGCGGGTGCACACCGAGGACGGCAGGCCATCGAAATCCAGGAGCAAGCGGTGCGCCGGACCGCTTGCTCCGGCCCGATTCCGTCCGCCATATGTCCGTAACCACTGCTACACAGCGGCTCACAGCGGCACATCATGAAACACAGCGGGACAAGACAGAGAAGGCCCGCGAGCCCGGGTATCCCCAGGTCACGGGCCGTTTCCGCAGGTAGTGGCAGGTGTTGGGTTCGAACCAACGTAGGCTAAGCCGACGGTTTTACAGACCATCACTGCTGCACTCGGTGTACAGGGCATGACGTGGGCAAACGCGACGGCCCTAATTCCGGTTGGGGTGCTAGTCCCACGCATATCCCGCGGCGCATACCCGTGCCCTCCACCGTGTTCGTGTTGGCGAGCTAGGCCATGGTAGCGATCTCCGCGTCGGCCCGACGGGAGCTACCGTCAGAGCATGGCCGACGGAAGAACCTGGCCGGGATCGTGCGACCAGTCGGCTGTATTACCCAGATCGATCGAACTTTGTGCAGCTCAGGATGGCTTCGGGGCCACGGCAGCAAGTTCCCCAAGGCCATGGATCAGCGCATCGCGGGCCGGGGGGCGCATGGAGTACACCACCTTGCTGAGGGCCATGCGCTGCCGGTCTCTTATCCAGCGGGCCAGCCGCGTGCCGGAGTCGGTGAGCATGCAGCAAAAGGCGCCCCGGCTGCTGGTGTCCTCCACCGTCACCAGCCCGGCTTCTTGCATCCGGTCACACACCTTGCTCGCCGCCGTCACTGAGGTGGTGAGTTCGGCGGCGAGCTGGCGCATATCCAGGCTGCCCCCGGCGTCGTCGAAAATCAGCAGGGCGCGGAGCTGGACTCCGGGCACAGCACCGCCCAGTTTGTCGACGGCCTTGTCGCATGCTTTACGCAGGACGGCAAGGCCGGTCTCGACCTGGGTCATGTCCAGTTCGTCGCTGTCGCTGCCCATGAGGGCTTCATCGCTCATCAGGCCTGTCCTCAAATCTCTGCGATGGCGAAACTGCGCCGCTACTGCAGGGTCCGGACAGCAACTAGCTCGGGGACCTTCCCCCCGATCCCGATTTTATGCGCCCATGGTGTACCGGGGCCAGCGGTCACCCTCTGGCTGCGGGTGAGGCCGCTGCCGCATGGCCTGCGGTGCGATGAGGCCGCAAAGCGTCTGCGGGTGGATACCTGGGAAATGCTACCTTCGAGGCATATCGATCTTGCTGGCCGTGGCGGATCGTCTCCGGAGTGTGGGTAACCACGAGAACCTGGGCTGGACAGGTTCCCGGGATGGGCCGTGGACCATGGCGAGCCAGCCGATGCTGGAGCGAGCCTTGCCGGTTGGGGCCGCTGCGCATCGACCGGGCCGGAAACCTGTTCCGTCTCGCGGGAGACATTGACGACGCTGATACTGCTCGTGGCACTGGCTGAGCATCGTCTCAGCGTCCCTTGATCACATCAAGGCCCGATTCACCAGTGCTGGCCCCTTCGTCCCTTGTACGCCAGACCAGGCTGGACACAGGCGCCGCGGTGCGCGGCTTGAGCATGAAGCCACCCTGCGACGGCCGACGTTAGTACAGACACCGCCGCAGGGTGCAGCTCAACGGTACCAGGCGTCATCGAACATGCGTTCCATAGCCAGGCGCCTGGATTGACGTTTCCTGTGGGCGGTGGTGTCCCTGAGGTCGGCAGGTAACTTGCGCCCCTGCCGGTCACGGGCTGTTGGCTTTGGAGGCATACTGGAAGGGCTGCCTTCGAGGCATGTCGATCTTGCTGGTCGTGGCGGGTCGTCCCGGAGCGTGGGTAACCACGAGAACCTGGCTGGTCGGGTTATCGGGACGGGCCGTGGGTCATGGCCGAGGGTTCGCCGGATGTCGCGGGGAGTATCGCTGAGTTGCAGGCGCTGCTGCTGGGCACCGAGAGCATCGACGGGTTCCTGCGTGAGGTGGCGGTGCTGGCCGCCGGGACGCTGGGTGAGGGACTGTCGTGCGGGATCACCTTGCAGCCCAACGGCAGGCCGCTGACGGTGGCCAGCTCGGATCAGCTGGCTTCCCAGGTTGATGAGTTGCAGTACGGGCTGGATCAGGGGCCGTGCCTGGCCGCGCTGCGCACCGGCCGGATAACCCGGATTGATGACCTGGCCGCTGATAAGCGGTGGCGCCGGTATGCGGTGCGGGCGCTGGCGTACGGGGTGCGGTCCTCGCTGTCATATCCGCTGCGCGCGCAGGACAAGCTGATCGGGGCGCTCAACGTGTACTCGGGGGAACTGGGGTTCTTCGGTGAGGTGGCGACCCGCCAGGCGGAGCAGTTCGCCCGGAACGCGTCGGTCGCGCTGGGTATCGCGGCGCGGATGGCCCACCAGGCGGTGCTGACGGATCAGCTGCGCGCGTCGCTGGCGTCCAGATCGGTGATCGACCAGGCCCTAGGGGTGATCATGGGTGAGGAGCGGTGCACCGCCGAAGCGGCGTTCGGGATGTTGCGGGCCGTGTCGCAGAACCGCAACATCAAGCTCCGGCAGGTGGCTGAGGACGTGGTGAGCAGGGTCACCGGCAAGGCACCCCAGCCGCCGCCGTTCGACCCTCCCGGCTGACCGGACCTGGCCCGGAGCATCCTGTGGCAGTGCCGGGGAACGTGATGCATAATCAGTTCATTGGTGCAGCGTCACCCGCTGCCCGGGTCCTGAGACGTGGCCGCAACTTCTTACTCGTGCCCTGGAGTGAGTTGTGGATACTTTTCGCCTGCGCTCTTCCTCAGTGCCCCCTGCGGATCTGGTTCCGGCGGCGGGCAGCGTGCCCAGCCTGCCAGTAACAGCAAGGCTTCCTGGCTCTTCCGATCAGACGGTGACCCGGGCCCCTGCCGCAGCGTCCGCGATTGGGCAGCTGGTTGCCGGCGGCGGGGCGCTGCGGATTGACTATGCCGGGAACCTGCTGCGCCTGGCCGGGGATATGGATGAGGCCACTCATGCGGGCCTGGCCGCCGCGCTGGACCGCTTCGCCGATGAGCCCGCTGATATTCATATCGATCTGGCAGGCGTGGAGTTCTGTGACGTCGCGTGCCTGCGGGCCTTCGTCCTCCTCAGCCACGCCAGCCACCAAAGCCCCGATCAGCCCGGCAGGCGGGTCATCTTGCACCAGCCCCCGGCAGAGCTGAAAAATCTTCTGCAGATTCTTGGCTGGGATGCCACTCCCGGCCTGGTGATCGACGACACCTCAGACAGGCTCGCATCCTGACCTGAGTTGCTGCAGCAGCCCCGTGCTGGAACCAGGGGGGCGGCGCTTGATGGCTTCCTGTCAGCCTCGCAGGTGATCAAGCCTGGATGGGCGGTCGTGGTGGAGCCGTTAGCGTCAAGGCGTGACTGATGCGCGTGATGGGTCGAGCCGGTGGCGGACGTTCGGTGAGCGGACGATTTATGACAACCCATGGGTCTGGCTGGGGCAGATCGACGTGGAGCTCCCCGACGGGGAGCGGTTCTGGCATCACGTGGTGCGGCTGCATCGAGCCGCGATGATGGTCCTGGTGGACGACCAGGACCGGGTGCTGTTGCTGTGGCGGCATCGGTTCGTGCAAGACAAGTGGGGCTGGGAGCTGCCCGGCGGACTGATCGATGAGGGTGAGGAGCCGTCGGAGACGGCCGTGCGGGAGCTAGAAGAGGAGACCGGTTACCGGGCTGGCCGGGTGGAGCATCTGGTCACGTTCCAGCCGATGGTCGGCATGGTGGATTCAGAGCATGTCGTGTTCGTTGGCCGGACGCCGGAGAGGATAGGCGAGCCGACCGAAATCACTGAGGTCGAGCGGATGGAATGGGTCCCCCTGGCCGAGGTGCCCGGGTTGATCGAGTCAGGCCAGATCTGGAACTCGGGAAGCCTCGTCGGCCTGCTCAAGTTGCTGGCGCCGAAGGCTGGCTAGGCGGCGTGGCCGAGGCGCTTGGCCAGGTCGCCGATGCGGCGGCGCTGACGCGCTGAGCCAGTGACCTGGGCCAGCTCTGCGGCCCGAGCCAGGTGACGGCGTGCTTCCTCCCGCTCGCCCGCGACATGCAGCGCAGCGGCAAGGTCACATGCAAGCCTGCCTCCCGTACTGGTCGCCATTCTCCGCGCCCATATCGACACCTTCGGTGTCGCGCCAGACGGCCGGATCTTCAGCAGCGACCGCGGCCACCCCATCGCCTCGACCGCCATCAGCGACGTGTGGGCCGAGGCCCGGACCCTGGCCCTGACTCCCGCCCAGGTCGCCTCGCCCCTGGCCGGACGGCCCTACGACCTGCGCCACGCGGCGGTTTCCCTCTGGCTGGCGGCCGGAGTGCCACCGCCCCGGGTGGCCGAGCGAGCGGGGCACAGCGTCCAAGTGCTGCTCCGCGTCTACGTTAAGTGCCTCGATGACGGCGAGGACACCGCCAACACGCGCATAGACACCGCCCTGCGGGAGCCTGACACCATGTCTTGGCACCAAACCTGGACAAAGGCGTCATCTCCGGGAGCGAGGTACCCGCATGTCCGTGTTGACCTGCGCCAAATGCGTACGTGTCGCCGGGACCAGGCACCGGTTTCCACGGCGTCGGGGTTACTGGAGCACGACGTTGAGTTGTTCGAGTCCTCGCCGGATCTCACGGGCGAGCTGATAGGCGTTGCCCACCTTGAAGTCGTGTGAGAAGTACAGCTGCGGCTGCTCGGCGGTTTCCTGGTTGTACAGGCAGTTGATCTCCCAGCCCTGCGCGCGCATCGTTGACGCCAGCCGGTTGACCTCGTGTGCTTCCTGCCCGAAATCGGGGACTGCGACGGCCTGGTCGCCGCCGAGCGGCTGGAAGTTGACCGGAGTGTAGACGTTCAGGAAGGGGCTGATCCGGACGCCGCCGAGGGTGATGGGGTTGCGCCGCGGAATCTCGAACCCGACGACCCCCGAGGCGCCGACGGTGCCCGGCGCGCCGATGATCTTCGACAGGCGCTTGACGTCCAGCGGCGTGGTCGGATGCTTGGGCGGCGCCTGCGGCAGCGGCGTGGAGGTCACCGACAGGACCGCGGCGCACGCCCTGGCCAGAGCCCGGGCGCTGCCGTGTCCGCGCATGTGCATGAACCAGACCATCGGCTGCAGGCCGAACAGGTGCTGGTGCATGGCCTGGAAGGTCAGTCCGTGGGAGATCATCTGGTCGATGGCCGGGTTCAGTTCGTCCGGTTTGAAGCACAGGTCCCCGTTGAACATCACCGACCCGTCACGCAGCGCCTGGAAGCAAAGGTTGCCGTTGATCTCGAATGCGGGCTTGATCGGTACGCCGTCCTTGTGCACGTTCGGGATGTCGTCCCGGTCGATCTCGATGTTCAGCACGCCGTTGGAGACGGTGCCCTTGGCCCGGATGATCGACTCGATCTCAGTGACGGGGAGGCGAGCACCCGAACTGCCGGCGATGCTGTCTGCCCCCGCCAACGTTGCCGCGGATGCACTGGAGGCGGCCGTCAGCAGTGGCGCTGCGGCGACCAGGCCGCCGGTGAGACCACCCAGCTGGAGAAGTCGCCGCCTGCTTGTCCGCTCGCCGTGCTGACCGGCCACCGGTTCTGTCATCGATGCCTCCTGAGGGCAGAGGGTGCCCAGGCTCCCGGGCACCGATGCTGCCTGATCTTCCGCTGCGGTTGGTGGCGAAACCAGATCCCGGGTAAAGAAGGGGCATGGACTGCTGCGATGGATGATGGCCATCCCGCGTATATCCCACGACCAGCGGCAGACAACGGCTCCTGGTGGCATCTGGCTGCATAGCCCGGAAACGAATCAGGGACGCCGTAGCGTCCCTGAACTGCTGATTCGCCTGGTGGCAGGTGTTGGGTTCGAACCAACGTAGGCTAAGCCGACGGTTTTACAGACCGCTCCCTTTGGCCACTCGGGCAACCTGCCTTGCGCCGTCGCTAGACAGCACAGAGAAGGATAGCGGACACCCAGGGCTCTCGTCCCATCGCCAACCTGGCCTGGGCCGACGGTCATCCGGCCTGCTCCAGCGGGCCGTCCTCGCGCGCCGGATGCACCCACTCTCCCGGCGGCGCAGTAGCCTCAGGTCGCGGTGTTCAACCGGTGTGGTCCACCCAGAGTTCCTCCAACGTTTCTACCGGCCTGCACAACCGGCGGGAAGGGAGCCGTCCATGGCAGACAGCAGCTTCGACATCGTCAGCAAGATCGACCACCAGGAAGTCGATAACGCCCTCAACCAGACGGCTAAGGAGGTCTCGACCCGCTTCGACTTCCGCGGGGTTGGCGCGTCCATCAGCTGGTCCGGGGACCACGGCGTGGAGATCCGGGCCAACAGCGAGGAACGCTCCAAGGCCGTCCTCGACGTGTTCAAGGACAAGCTGGTCCGGCGGCAGGTGTCGCTGAAGATCGTGGACGCGGCCGACCCGAAGCCCTCAGGCAAGGAGTACCGGATCGGGGTGCAGCTCAAGGAGGGCATCTCGCAGGAGGATGCCAAGAAGATCGGCAAGATCATCCGCGATGAGGGGCCGAAGGGCGTGCGGGCCCAGGTCCAGGGCGAGGAACTGCGCGTCACCTCCAAGAAGAAGGATGATCTACAGGCCGTGATCTCCCTGGTCAAGGGCAAGGACCTCGACCTCGCGCTGCAGTTCGTCAACTTCCGCTAAGCGGGCGTGCCCCGGCCGGCCCCGGGCCGCCGTCCACTGGCTGCGCGGCCAGCAGTTCCTTAGGTGTTGACCCGCCCGGATCGTGGGCCGGCGGGGGCGGCACGGTCTGCATCCAGTCCCGCAACCGCCCGCGCTCATGGGTCAGGTCGCGCAGGTCCGGCTCGGCGTAACTGAACTCCGGCGACCAGAACAGCGCGTCGTACGGGCAGACCTCGATGCAGATCCCGCAGTACATGCACAGCGAGAAGTCGATGGCGAACCGGTCCAGCGCGTTCCGGACCCGCTGACGGCCCCGGCCGGCCGGCGCCCCGGCCGCCGGGCCCCGTGTTCCGGCCGCGCCGGCCCCTGGGTATCGCCGCCCGGCTGCGCCGCGCTGGCTCCCTGAACACTGCTCACCTCCGCACTGGGCACCGGCTCCTTGTGCGAGTCGATGTAGATGCACCAGTCCGGGCACTCCCGCGCGCACAGCATGCACACGGTGCAGTTCTCCTCGAGGAGCGCGATCACCCCGCGGCTGCGGGCAGGCAGGTCAGCGGTCACGAGGCGGGCCACCCATCGTGAATCGCGGGCGGTGGCGGCCGGCGGCGCCCGCGGGCACCGTCCTGCTCGCCAGGCTCCTTCGCGCCCGGCCAGTCGCGGTCACGCCGCGCGGCGAGGACAAAATTCTTCCGCAACGGAACCTCTCCGAAGCCATCGGGCAGCAGCAAGGGATCCAGTCCCGGGTGGCCCTCGAACACGACGCCGAACATCTCGTGCGTTTCCCGTTCGTGCCACGCAGCACCGCGGTAAATGCCGGTGGCCGTGGCCAATCTCGGCTCGCCGGCCAGCAGGGTGCGCAGCACGAGGTGGTGCCTCCCGGCCAGCGAGTACACGTGGGCCAGCACGGCCACCCCGGCGTCCAGTTCGTCCACGCTGGTGAGCCAGTCGAAGAAGCCACAGTCCAGGTCGTCCCGGGCACAGGCCAGGGCGGCCACCCAGCCCTGCGGGGGAACGGTCACGGTGATCATGGCCGGGCTGATCTCGGCGTCCAGGGCCGCGGCCCCGCCTGCTTGCGGGCCGGTCCCAGCCAGGGCGGTCCCAGGTCGGGCGGTCCCAACCGGGGCGGTCCCAGCCGGGCGGGTCTCAGCCAGGCCGGCCTCAGTCAGGGCGGCCCCCAGCCGGGCCGTGATCGCGTCCGCAGCCATGGCCCGGGCCGTGTTGTTCATGGGCGTCCTGTCAGGCGCCCCGCGGGACTCTGCTGGGCGAGCACGTCCAGGCCATGCAGCAGCGCCTCCGGCCGGGGCGGGCAGCCGGGTACGTAAACGTTGACCGGCATGAGCTGGTCCACGCCCTTGGTCACGCAGTACGAGTCCCAGTAGGGGCCGCCGCTGTTGGAGCAGGCACCGAACGAGAGCACCCACTTGGGGTCGGGCACCCGCTGGTAGGCCCGGAGTACGAGCGGCGCCAGCTTGTCCGTGACCGTGCCGGCCACGATGAACACGTTGGCGTGACCATGATCCGGTGCGCTGGCCGCGGCCGCCTCGCCCGCCCCTGCCTCGCCCGTGGCTGCCCGGCCTGTGGCCTCGCCGTTCACCCGGCTGAGCCCGGCGGCACACTCGACCGCGCAGCAGGCGAGCCCGGCGTCGAAGACCCACAGCGCGAAGCCCCGGCCTGTGTCCAGGACGATGGTGTCCGTCACCCTGGAGCCGGCGGCCGCGCTGGTGTCGCGCCCCGCATGAGGCAGGGGCAGGTCCACGGCAGCCACCGGCCCAGAGTACCCGCGCAGACCTGCCCGGGCTGGCCCGCTCACTGCGGCGGGTCCCTGCGGGCGGGTCACTGCGGGCGGTCCGGCCTGCTCACTGCGGTCCGGACGGCCCGGCCATCAGCCCGGCGAGGCGGCCCTCCGGTGAACCGTGGGGCCGCCCGGAACGTCATACGACATAGCCACGATGTTTACCGCAGCGCCACGCGGGCTTAGATGCTCACCAGGCGAACCGAATTGGTGTGAGATAAGTCACTACTGATTCGCATAACCCTCCGCGCCGACAGAGCAGCGCAACCGCGCTGTAACATTAAGACAATCCCAACTCAGCCCCGGACGCGGCGCGTGCCGGGTGCGGCGTTCGCTGGTCCGGCTCCGCCTCAAGGGCGCCAGCCAGCGGCGCGCCGAGGAGGTTCTCCGACTGTGACCAAGCAGGTCCAGCAGCTCGATCGCGTCATAATCCGTTTCGCAGGTGACTCTGGTGACGGCATGCAGCTCGCCGGTGACCGGTTCACCCAGGAGACGGCCGCGTTCGGCAACGATCTGTCGACTCTGCCGAACTTCCCCGCCGAGATCCGGGCTCCCGCCGGGACGCTCCCCGGGGTATCCAGCTTCCAGCTGCACTTCGCCGACCATGACATCCTCACCCCGGGCGACGCGCCGGACGTGCTCGTCGCGATGAACCCGGCGGCGCTCAAGGCCAACCTGGCTGACGTGCCCCGCGGCGCGGACATCATCGCGAACACGGACGAGTTCACGAAGCGCAACCTGGCCCGGGTCGGCTATACGGCCAGCCCGCTTGAGGATGGCTCGCTGTCCGGCTACAACGTGCACGCGGTGGCGATCACCTCGATGACCGTCAAGGCCCTCGAGGAGATCGACGTCTCCCGCAAGGAAGCCGAGCGGGCCAAGAACATGTTCGCCCTCGGGCTGCTCTCCTGGCTGTACAACCGGCCGCTGGAGGGCACGCTCAAGTTCCTCCGGTCCAAGTTCGCGAACAAGCCCGACATCCTGAAGGCGAACATCACCGCCTTCCAGGCCGGCTGGAACTTCGGCGAGACCACTGAGGCGTTCTCCGTCCAGTACGAGGTCAAGCCCGCGACCCTGGCCCCGGGCACATACCGGAACATCACCGGCAACAGTGCGCTGTCCTACGGCCTGGTCGCCGCGTCCCGGCGGTCGGGGCTGCCCCTGTTCCTCGGCGCCTACCCGATCACGCCGGCCTCGGACATTCTGCATGAGCTGTCCAAGCACAAGCGGTTCGGGGTCCGGACGTTCCAGGCGGAGGACGAGATCTCCGGCGTCGGGGCCGCGCTGGGCGCGTCGTTCGGCGGGGCGCTCGGGGTGACCAGCACCTCCGGCCCCGGCATGGCGCTCAAGGCCGAGACCATCGGCCTGGGGGTGTCCCTCGAACTGCCGCTGATCGTCATCGACGTCCAGCGCGCCGGACCGTCCACCGGCATGCCGACTAAGACCGAGCAGGCGGACCTGCTGATGGCGCTGTACGGCCGGAACGGGGAGTCCCCGGTGGTGGTCCTGGCCCCGGCGACCCCGTCGGACTGCTTCGATATCGCGCTGGAGGCGGTGCGGATCGCCACCAAGTACCGCACTCCCGTCATCCTGCTGTCCGACGGCTACCTGGCCAACGGCTCCGAGCCCTGGCGCATCCCCGAGACGTCCGGGCTGCCGAAGCTGCGCGACGAATTCTCCTTCTCCAGCCCCGGGGAGTGGACCGGTGCGGACGGCAAGCCCGACTTCCGGCCCTACCAGCGGAACCCGGAGACGCTGGCCCGGCCGTGGGCCATTCCGGGCACCCCCGGTCTGGAGCACCGGATCGGCGGGATCGAGAAGGCGGACGGCAGCGGCACCATCTCGTACGACCCCGGCAACCACGACCGGATGGTCCGGCTGCGCCAGGCCAAGGTTGACGGCATCGCGGCCGACATCGGGCCGCTCACGGTGGACGACCCGGACGGACAGGCCAGGGTGCTGGTCCTGGGCTGGGGATCCACCTTCGGGTCCATCGGCGCCGCGGTGCGGCGGGTCCGGGTGGCCGGCGGCTCGATCGCCCAGGCCCACCTTCGCCACCTTTCCCCCTTCCCGGCCAACCTCGGCGAGGTCCTGGCCAGCTACGACAAGGTGCTGGTCCCGGAGATCAACCTGGGCCAGCTCGCGCTGGTGCTGCGCGGCCGCTACCTGACCGACGTGATCTCCTACAACCGGGTGCGCGGACTGCCGTTCCGCGCTGCCGAACTGGCCGGCGTGATCCAGGATGTGATCGACAATGTCTGACGGTGCTGCAAACGGCGGGGCCAACAGCCCGGCCAACGACGGGGCCCTGGAGGCTGGCCGCCGGCCCGCCTCGCTGACCCTGGTGCCGGCGGCCGACGAGAAGCTCGGCACCAAGGACTTCAAGTCCGACCAGGAAGTGCGCTGGTGCCCCGGGTGCGGCGACTACGCGATCCTGGCCGCGTTCCAGGCGTTCCTGCCCGAGCTGGAGATCCCCCGGGAGAACCTGGTGATCATCTCCGGCATCGGCTGCTCCTCCCGGCTGCCGTACTACGTGGATTCCTACGGGATGCACTCGATCCACGGGCGCGCGCCGGCCATCGCGACCGGGCTGGCCGCCTCCCGCCCTGACCTGTCGGTCTGGGTGATCACCGGGGACGGCGACGCGCTGTCGATCGGCGGCAATCACCTGATCCATGCTCTGCGGCGCAACGTGAACATCAACATCCTGCTGTTCAACAACCGCATCTACGGCCTGACCAAGGGCCAGTACTCGCCCACGTCGGAGCAGGGCAAGATCACCAAGTTGACGCCGTTCGGGTCGCTGGACACCCCGTTCAACCCCGTCTCGCTCGCACTCGGCGCTGAAGCCAGCTTCGTGGCCCGCACGATCGACTCCGACCGCAAGCACCTGACCAGCGTGCTGCGCGCGGCCGCCGATCACCGCGGGACGTCGTTCGTGGAGATCTACCAGAACTGCCCGATCTTCAACGACGACGCGTTCGCGCCGCTGACCAGCCCGGGATCCCGTGATGACACGCTGATCCGGCTGGAGCACGGCGAGCCGGTCAGGTTCGGCGCGGACCTCGGCCGCGGGCTGCGGTTCGGCCCGACCGGCTCGCTGGAGGCCGTGGACGTGGCCGGGACCGACCCGGATTCGCTGGTCGTGCACGATGCGCACGCCGCGGACCCGTCCTACGCCTTCGCCTTGTCCCGGCTGGACCGGGCCGACTTCGCGCACACCCCCATCGGCGTGTTCCGGCAGCAGCCCCGGGCCAGCTACGACGACCTGATGGCCGAGCAGATCTCCGCGGCCCGGGCCCGGCAAGGCGAGGGCGACCTCGCCGAACTGCTGGCCGGCTCGGACACCTGGCAGGTCGGCTGATCCCGCGCCGATGGACGTCCGGGTCGAGCGGGACGGTCCGGTCAGCACGGTCATCCTGGACCGGCCGGAGGTCCGCAACGCGGTGGACGGCCCGACCGCTGCCGCCCTGGCGGACGCGTTCCGCCAGTTCGAGGCGGACGACAGGGCCCGCGCCGCCGTGCTGTGCGGGGCGGGCGGCACGTTCTGCGCCGGGGCCGACCTGAAGGCCATCGGCAGCCCGGCCGGGAACCGGGCCGAGCCGGACGGCGACGGGCCGATGGGCCCCACCCGGATGCGGCTGTCCAAACCGGTGATCGCGGCGATCAGCGGGCACGCGGTCGCAGGCGGCCTGGAACTCGCTCTGTGGTGCGACCTGCGGGTGGCCGAGGACAACGCCGTGCTCGGGGTGTTCTGCCGCCGGTGGGGCGTGCCGCTGATCGATGGCGGCACCGTCCGGCTGCCCCGGATCGTGGGCCTGGGCCGGGCGCTGGACCTGATCCTCACCGGCCGGCCCGTCCCGGCGACCGAGGCCCTGGCCATGGGCCTGGTCAGCCGCGTGGTCCCGGCCGGGGAGGGGCGAGGCGCGGCGGAGGCGCTGGCCCGTGAGCTCGCCGGGCTGCCCCAGGCCTGCCTGCGCAGCGACCGCGAATCCACGCTTGAGGGCCTGTCCCTCACCGAGGACGCCGCGCTGGCCAACGAGTTCAGCCACGGCATGTCCGCGCTGGCCGCCCCCGGGCTGGCGGAGGAGATCACTCGGTTCGCCGGGGGCGCCTGGCCGGGGTGGCGCGCCCGCCTGACCGGTGCCCCCACCGCCCTGCCCTAGCTCACAGCAGCGAGAAATCGTACAATTACGAAAAGTGATCCCCGCTGGTCATCGTGGTGCCGCGGGTGACACTCGACGTTCGGGGGGACGCCATGAGTTGACGCGCACGGCAGCCAGGCCGGTCAGGACCGGCACGCAGGACGGGACAGACGGGGCGGCAGGCATGACCGGGCGCGCGGGTAAGACCCGCAACATCTGGCTGACCTGGCTGGTGTGGCCCATCCTCACGCTCGGCATCTACCACTTCGTCTGGTATTACAAGATCAACCGCGAGGCACGGGATTTCGACGAGAAGATCGCCGTGGAGCCGGCCCTGTCGCTGCTGGCCGTCCTGATCGGCTGGATCATCATCGTGCCGCCGTTCGTGTCGATCTACCGCAGCGGCGAGCGGATCGCCCAGATGCAGGAAGACGCGGGCATGGAGCGCTCCTGTAACGGCTGGCTCGGTCTGGTGCTCAGCTTCTTTGCCTCGCTGCACTCGCTCTACTACCAGTACGAGCTCAACCGCATCTGGGCCCGGCTGGGCCAGCCGGAGGAAGGTTCGCTGGTGGCGCTGCCCGTCGCCGTGGGCGCCCCGGCCGGGATGCCCAACGGGACCGCGACCGCAGCCCCGCCTCAGACCTCCCAGCCCCAGGCTTCCGAGACTCAGGCCAGCGAGCCTCAGGTTTCCGAGCCCCAGGTTTCCGAGCCTCAGGCCGCGCGGTCCGGCGGGGTGCCGGGCCTGCGGTCCGACGGGACGTCCACGAAGAACGGCCCCGGGGACGCGGACTCCCCCAGGGAGGGCTGAGCGCCGGCCAGGCTGCTGGCCAGCAACTCGCCACCGGACACCTCGTCCAGGCTCCGGCCGGCGGGCTCGGGCAGCACCCGGGTCAGCAGCAGGCCCAGGACCGAGATCCCCGCGGTGAGCAGGAGCGTGCCCCGCAGTCCCAGGGACGACTGCAGCAGCGGGAAGAGAAACACGCCGATGAAGGCGCCGAGCTTGCCGATCCCGGCCGAGATGCCATGCCCGGTGGCCCGCATGGTGACCGGGAACACCTCGCTGGGCATCACGAACGTGGTCATATTCGGCCCGAACTCGGTGAAGAAGTAGCTAACCCCGTACACCAGCAGGAACGGCACCACCGCGGTGGTCAGCCCCGGCACCAGCCCGATGACCGCGAAGCACAGCGCCATCATGGCGAAGCCGATCATCTGGAGCCGGCGGTGGCCGACGCGGTCCATCCGGGCGATGCCGAGCAGGTAGCCCGGCACCGCGGCGACCACGAAGATGCCCAGCTGGATAGCGATCGTGGTCATGGTCGAGGAATTGGGCGAGATCAGCCCGATGATCTGGGGCGTGGAGATCGTGTTGCCGTAATAGGCGTAGTCCAGCAGGAACCAGCAACCGGCCGTGCCGACCAGCGTCACCAGCCACCGGCGGTTGGTCAGGAACGACCTCAGGCTCATCTGATGCGTGATGGCCGGGGCAGGTGCAGCGATCACCTGTCCCGCGCTGAACTGGGCCAGGCCGACCACCGCCGCGTCGTGCCGCCCCTGGACCTGGGCCTGGTAACGGGGCGACTCAGGCATCTTCCGGCGGAGGTAGACCACGGCGGCGGCCGGGATCGCTCCCAGCCCCAGCAAGATCCGCCACGCCAGGCTGTCGCTGACGCCGCTGCCGAGGAGGACCAGCGCGATCAGGGGTCCCACGATGAGGCCGAGCGCCTGGGTGGAGAACACCATCCCGACCAGCTTGCCGCGGTCCCGGCGGTTGGCATACTCGCTCATCAGCACCGCGCTGACCGGGTAGTCGCCACCCACGCCGAAGCCGAGGACGAAGCGGAACACGATCAGGACCCAGAAGGACGGGGCCAGCGCTGAGCCCAGCGCGCCGACTACCATGATCGCCGCGACCAGCCAGTACACCCGCGTGCGGCCGAGGAGGTCGGCGAGCCGGCCGAACACGAACGCGCCCAGGAAGGCCGCGAGCAGCATGGTGCTGTTGAGCAGGGCCAGATGGCCGGAATCCAGGTGCCACTGCTCCTTGATTAGCGTGGCCGCGATCCCGATGACGAACAGGTCGTAGGCATCGGTGAAGAACCCCATGCCGGAGACCAGGACCGCCCGGAGATGAAATCGGCTGATTGATGCCTCATCCAGGGCACTCGTCAAGCCCTGGGCACGGGATTCCGCCACCAACGACCCCTTCGCGCTAGCGGGCTGGCCGCTTGCCGACCGCTCCCCGTGACGAAATTACGTCACACAAGCGACGGGATACCGACGCAGAAGTGAACGGAAGATGAACGAATCGTGCGCGGCCGGCCACCCGGGCGCGGCCCGCGCGACGCCAGGTTAGCCGTGGACCTCGCCGCAGGTGGCGGCCACCGCGCTGCGCCCCGGCGCGCCGCGGTCCGGCGCACCGGGCCGGGCCGCCTCCACCCGGGCGTTCCCGGGCCAGGCGTCCAGGACCCGGCGCGCTTCGGCGGCGGTCTCGCCCCGGGCGCCTTCGTCTCCCAGCGTCAGCACGTGGGCCAGGGCCCGCTGGTAGGCGGCGCCGAGGGCCTCCCCGGCCGGCACTTCGACGTCAGGCCGGACGCCGGCGCCTTCCCAGTTCCCGCCCGAGGCCGGGCTGAGCGCCCGGGCGACGGGGATGGCCGCCTCGAGGTGCGGCCGGATCCGGAACCTCTCGGTGGGATGGGCGCCCCCGCGGGTGCGCTCGCCGACCACGGTGGCCCGGCCCAGCTGCTGCAGGTCGTAGCTCAGTTCCTCAGCGCCGGAGAACGTGGTGCCGCTGGTCAGCACGAAGACCGGCTTGTCCGGGCCGAACCGCCGTCCCGGCGTGAACGGCATGGTCCAGGACTGCCGGACCTGGGCCGTGCCGTCGGCACCGGGCCGGCCGATTATGTCGATGAGGTGCACCGGCTCGGCACCGAACAGGTAGCTGCACACCATGGCCACCATGTCCGGTGAACCGCCCAGGCACCGGCGCAGGTCGATGAGCAGCGCATCGGCCGGGGCGATGAGCGTCATGGCGGCAGCCACGGCGTCCCCGGCCACCAGCGGGGGAAAGAGCAGCGGCCGCAGGTCGAGATAGCCGACGTTCCCGTCCAGCCGCTCGGCCCGGGCGATCCCGCCTGAGGTGCGCTCGGCGTAGTCGGTCATGGCGGCCAGCTCCGCCGCGTCATCTTCGCGTCCGGGGAGCTCGGTAGCGCTGTGCAGGAGCCGCAGGTGCTTGTCGCCGTTGAGCGACTGGAGGTCCGGGGTGACCGTCCTGGCGAGTGATTCCTCGTCCGGGACGCCCGCGTAACGGCCCTCCGCGAGCCGGCTGTCCAGGAGCTGGCTGATCTCGGCCGCGAGGCCGGGAAACACGTAGCGCTCCGCGACCAGCCCGGCCAGCTCGCGGGCGATCGAGGTGATGTCGGCCTGCTGCATGGTGTCCTCCGTGGCGCCCGGGCGGGGTCAGGTGGCCGGGGTTGCGGGTAGTACAGCACGCCGGTTGAAAAAGGGTCAAGAGTATTAGACACTTAGCTTCGTGAGCCCATCCAGCGAGCCGCCCGGCGAGGCGCTCACCGTGACCTCGGCCGCCCAGTACCGGGCGCTCGGGCATCCGGTGCGGCACCGGCTGCTGTTCGCGCTGGGCCAGCACCCGGCGACCATCAGCCAGCTGGCCGTGGCGCTGGGCAGCCACAAGGGCAACGTTGCGCATCACCTCAAGGTGCTGCGCGAGGCCGGCCTGGTGGCAGTCACGGAAACCCGGCAGGTGCGCGGCGGCACCGAGCAGTACTACCAGCGCACCGCCCGCCGCCTCGACTTTCCCGGGGAGCAGGGGGCCGCGCACGCCGCCGTCATGCTCCAGGCCGTCGGCGAGGAGGTGGCCAGCGCCGAGGGGGAACCGCTGCTGGTCCTGCGCAACATCCGGCTGACCGCGGACCAGGCCCGGGGGCTGGCCAGCACGCTGAACGAGCTGGTCGGCGGCCTGGAAGACGCCGGTGACGGCGCGGCCCGGTACGGCGTGCTGGCCGGCCTCTACCAGCCGCGCCAGCTCGGGCCTGCTGGCCCCAGTAGCACGTGACGATCGTTGGTGAAAATGCGGCGCCGGGGACGCGGGGGTGCCTGCCTGCCGTCAGGCGGCCGGGGCGCGGACGGCCAGGCGGCTGCCGGCCTCGCAGGAGCGTGAACTGGCGGTTCCCGGGTAGCTGCGGAGTGACCGCGAGAACGGATCGAGGTGATCCTGATGTGGTGGCAGTACGTGATCATGGCCGTGGTAGCGATCGTGGTGGTCTACGCCTTCGTCTCGCTGACCGGGTTCCAGACCCGAAGGCTGACCCGCAAGACGGACCGCACCGCGCAAGACATGTACGACAGCTACGCCGACTCGCCAGGCAAGCAGCGCAGGTACGCCCGGAGACGGGGCGGCGAGTGGCGGGACGAGTAGGAGCACCCGGGACGCTGGCCAGAGCCATCTCGCCGGGGCCGCATCGGCCGAAGAGGCGGCGCCACCCTCCCGGAGGCCAGGAAACGCCCGCCGGCTGCTTAGCCGCGGGCGGCCTCACTCACCCGGGCTGCCGCGGCGGTCAGGAGTGTGACGCCGCTGGTCACCGCCATCCTGGGGTTGTCCATGGCCCTGGCGTGTCTCTAGCCCGCCCGGCGCGGCCGGCATTTCTGCCCATACAGCTTTCCCGCACCCCGTGACGGCGACGGCAAATCGGCGCAAGCTTGGTGCAAACCCGCTCCAACCAAAGGGGAGGCAATGCTTACCAAGCGGTTGTGCGCCACGGCCTTCACGGCTGCCGCTCTGCTGAGCGCGCCGGTGATCGCTGCGTTTCCCGGCGTCGCCAGTGCGGCGACCTCGGGAACCGTCCCAGTGCCAGGTGGGCCCATTGTCAGAGCGGCGGCGCCAGGTAATTCATCCATCCCGACCGTGAGCCTGAACTGGTCGGGATACGCCGCCACGTCGGGCAAGAAATTCAACTACGTGCACAGCACGTTCGTGCAGCCCGCCATCACCTGCCCGGGCGTCAAGAACGAGTGGACCTCGAACTGGGTCGGCCTCGACGGCTTCAACGATGCGACGGTGGAGCAAGACGGCACGTTCGCGCATTGCGGCGGCCCCCAGTCGACCACCCCGGTCTACAAGGCCTGGTACGAGATGTACCCGGCCGGCTCGGTGAACGTGTTCAGCGTGCACCCGGGGGATGTCATCGACACGGCTGTCAGTTACGCCGGGGGGCAGTTCACGCTCACGGTCTCCGACCTCACCACCGGCAAGACGGCCACCAACGTGGCGGCGTGCGCCAGCTGCCAGCGGGCCTCCGCCGAATGGATCATCGAACGGCCCGCGCTCTGCAACAACGCGCTGACCAAGTGCTTCATCACGAGGCTCGCTGATTTCGGTACCAGCACGCTGGGCGGCACCGAGGCCCGGGTAGACGGCGGGACCACGAAGGGCATCGCCGGGTTCACGAACTATCCGATCGACATGGTCGATCCCGTGTCCAGCGGCGGATTCATCTCGCTGGACACGGTCAGCCCGCTGAGCGGGAAGACGTTCACCGCGACCTGGGACCGGTCCGGTGGCACGGTCCCGATCACTCTCGGACCGGCCGGCTGACGCCATGCCGTCGCGGCCCCGGCTGGCTGGTTCCCGGCCGGGGCCGCGACGGCCACAGCACCGGGCTGAGCCCGGGACGGAGGCCGCAGCGGGGCCGCGGCAGCGATCAGGCCTGCCCCGGGACATCCTTGGTACACAGGCAGAACGGGTGACCAGCCGGGTCGGCGTACACGCGGAAGCGCTGGCCAGGCTGGAAGCCGAACTTCGTGGCGCCGGCCGCCAGGACCCGGGCCTCCGCCGCGTCCGCATCGTTGACGTCGAAGTCCAGGTGCGCCTGCATGGATGAGGCCGGGTCGGGCCAGCGCGGCGGGACGTAGCCGGGGGCGGTCTGGAAGTCGATGCAGCCACCGGGGCCCTGGACCGTGGCCCAGTCCTCGTCGAGGTACGTGACCTCCCCGCCGGTGATCTCGGCGTAGAACGCGGCGAGCCTCGCCACGTCCGGGCAGTCGAGCGCCACCGAACCGAGCTTGATCGAGTCAGACATGCGAGTCCTCCCGGGACATGCGAGCGGGACATACGAGCGGGGCAGGGCGGCGGGAACAGCGAGCGGGTCGGGCAGGCGGGGCGCGGAGCCGGATGCCCGCCGGTTTATTATCGCGCTGGCCCGCGCCCGCTGCGCTCCGCGCCGGTCGCCGCCCCGATCGGGGAAGTGCCGTAGGTGCTGGCGGCACGCTGCAGCGCTTGCGGTATGCGCCGCTGTGAGGGTCACGATGTCGTACACGATCCACAGCTTGTGGGTAAAACGGCCCGGCCCGTGGCACGAACTGCGGAGTAATATCCGTAGCCTTGTGGAAAGTCCCGCTTTCCCCCGCAAGGGGCGGTGTTTACCGCCCGGCCCCGGCGGATTAATACCCCGGTACGGCTTCCGTAATGCCGTAGGCACTGCAATACTGCGTTTATGCCGGCTCTCAGTGTGGCCCTGCTCAACCTCAAGCCGGGCACGGGCAAGACCACCTCGGCGGTCTGGCTGGCACACATCTTCGCCCAGGCCGGGAGGACCGTCCTGCTCGTGGACGCCGACCCGGCCGGCAGCGCCCTGGAGTGGTCAGACCTGGCCGCCATGGACCCGGGACTGCCGCCGCGGATGGCGTTCCCGTTCCGGATGGTGGCCCTGCCCTCCCGCAGCCTGCACCAGCGGGTCGCCGAGATCGCCCATCCGGAGGACGTGGTGATCATCGACGCTCCGCAGCTGGAGGACCATGCGGGCATCGCCCGGTCGGCGATGCGGTATGTCGACGAGATCCTGATCCCGTGCGCCCCGAGCCCCATCGAGATCAACCGCACCACCCCGGTGCGGGAGGAGATCAATGAGGTCGAGGCGTTCCGGGAGGGGCCCCCGCGCGCGTCGGTGCTGCTGAACCGCTGCATCGCCCGGGCCCACTCCACCACCAGCGCCCGGGAGGTGCTGGAGGGCCTAGGCTATGACGTGCTGCGGACGGCGGTGCCGAGGCGTGAGGTCTATGCGCAGAGTTTCGGCGTGCCGATTCCCGAGCTAGGCCGCGATGTGTGGCGCGGCGTGGCCCACGAACTCATCGAGCGTTGCGTCCCTCTCGGGAAGGTGCCGTCATGACAACGGAGCGGGAGCGGCGCAAAGCGCAGATGGCGGCCGCCGCCACCAGGCGGACGGAGCCCGGCGCCGCCCCGGCCGGCAAGACGGCGATCCGGTCGAAACCGGTGAGGATCACGCTCGACCTGAGCCCGGAGCTCTACCGGGAGCTCACCCGCTGGGCGCACTCGGCCGCGATCGAGCTTGATGTCCCGCGCATCGCGCTGGCCGACGCGGTCCGGGCCATGATCCGGGTCACCACGGAGAGCCCGGACGAGGTGCTGGAGCGGCTCCGCCGCGACCGCGGGCAATAAACTCTCCCGGCCCGGGGGATCGTGCAGATACCCGTCTTCCGGATTGGGTGGATTGGGGCCGGCGCCGCTGGGCATCTGGTCGGCCATGAGCCACGCTGATGATCCCCGCATAATCCTCCGCGACCCGGTCGGCGTCGCCGACGTGATGGCGGAGCATCCCGGCCAGCCCGGGCAGTACGTGGACGAGCGGGGAACCTGGGAACAGACCGACCGGTCGGCGAACTGGCGCCGGGTTGATGGCGCGGATCTGCGTGTCTACGACCTGGTGGAGCCGGCTACCGGCTGATCGCCGGTGGACGGGCAGGCGGGCGGGAGGGCCGGCGGCCGGGGAGGGCCGGCAGCGCCGATGTACAGTCGGGCCAGCGCAAGTCCCGGCCAGCCAAGCGGAGGGTGCCATGGCCAGACCAAAGTGGAGCGATCTCAGCAAGCCCACCCAGCGGCTGATCATCGTGGCAGGCGTGGTGGAAACCAGCCTGAAGGCGGCGGCGCTCGTGGACATGAAGCGCCGCCCGGCAAGCCAGATCCGGGGTCCGAAATGGGTGTGGGCCCCGGCGGTGACGGTCGTCAACTCCTTCGGGCTCGCGCCGCTGGCTTACTTCGTGTTCGGCCGGCGACGCGGGTAGGACGCGGGTAGCCGGACGCTCACTGAGTGCCAGCCTTCTCCCGGGAGCCCTGCGCCCGGCTAGGAGGCGGGCCGCGTCCAGTTATCGGCATCGGTGGAGGCCGCCAGATCCTGCTGGGCCTCGACCCCGGCCAGCCGGGCGGCGAGCGCCTCATGGACCAGGCGGTATGCGTCCGACCCGAGCAGGAGCCGGCGAGGCGGATCCGGCGCGAGAGCCGCCTCGATCATCGCGGCGACCACCTTGGCCTGGTCACCGGGCATCTCGTCCAGCGGCAGCGGATCCCGGTTGACCGCGGTGCCCTGGTAGGCCTCGCTGGCCGGAACCCGGGTCGCCGCCTGGTAGAAACTGGTCCGGATCATCCCGGGCTCGACCAGGATGGTGCGGATCCCGAACGGCTCGACCTCCACGGCGAGCGCCTCATAGAAGCCCTCGATGCCCCACTTGGTCGCGTGGTACATCGAGAACGCGGGAAACGCGATATGGCCTCCCATGCTCGACATCTGCATCAGCCGGCCGCCGCCCTGAGCGCGCAGGTACGGCAGGACTGCCCGGGCGAGCTGGATCGAAGCAGTCAGGTTCGTGGAAATTACCGCCTCGACCTGCGCGTCGGTCAGGTCCTCCGCGGCACCGAACACGCCGTATCCCGCGTTGGAGACCACGACATCGATCCGGCCGAGCCTGGTGAAGGCTTCCCGGACGACGCGCCGCATCTCGCTGGTGTCGGTCACGTCGAGGGCGCGCACCCACAGCCGGTCCCCGTAGTGATCCGCCAGGTCGTCCAGCTGGCCAGGCCGGCGCAACGTGGCCGCCACCCGGTCGCCCCGGGCGAGCAACTGCTCAGTGAGCTCCCGGCCGAAACCGCGAGAGGCTCCGGTAACGAACCACGTGGTGGGCGAGTAATTTCGGGGCTGGCTCATCCCACCATGATCCGCCATGGCGGTAACGTTCCCGGGACGGCCCACCTCCCTGGCGGCTCCGCCACCGCCGGGTCGCCGGGCCTCAGCCCTTGACGCCGCAGTCCGCCGCGCTGCTCAGCCTGCGGCCGCAAAGCCCCGGTAATGGCCCGGTTGCGGACCTTAGTCAGCCACGCCGCGCAGGTGCTAGCGTTCACCGCGCCGGACTCACCACCGGACACGTCGGTGGTGAAGAGGAAATTTCTCCATTGCGGATATCCGTATTGCGCATGGCCGTACGCCAAGCGCACACTAGGATCCGCGCAATGCCCTTCCCCGGGCGTTGGTTTGAAGGTGGGCCTCGGACGCCGGTGTCTCGGACGCCGTGTGACGGGCGCTGACGTCGAGGAGACGGAATGGCGCGTCAGGAAGCAAGCGGCGTGGCCCCGAGTATCTGCAGGTCACCAGACAACCCTTGCTGAAGGGGACCGGCTGCGGCACGGTTCCGCCGCCGGGTCCCACCTCTGCGATACGACCTCACGAGGAGATCGATGACAGATGAGCGACCAGACTGGGCAATCCGGTAGAACCAGCCCGGCCGGCGGCATCAGCCGGCGCGGCCTGCTGCGCGCGGCCGGCGCCGGTGCGGTGGTTCTGGGGGGCGGTGGGCTGCTGCAGGCGTGCAGCTCCGGCATCAAGGGTGCCAACTCGGGCGGCACCAAGGGCATCACCATCGGCTGGATCCACCCCCTGACCGGCGCCCTGGCCGGGTTCGGCGCGCCAGACAACTGGGTGATATCCAAGATCAAGCAGACCACCCCGTACAAGAACGGGTTCAAGGTCGGCAGCAAGACCTACCCCGTCACCATCAAGTCCTACGACACTCAGTCCAGCCCCACCCGGGCCGGGGACCTGGCCAAGACGGCCATCCTGAACGACGGCGTGGATCTGCTGCTGACGTCCTCCACGCCGGAAACCGTCAACGCGGTGGCCAGCCAGGCCGAATCGCTCCACACGCCGCTGATCTGCTCGAACATCCCGTGGGAATCCTGGTACATCAACCTCGGGGGCAACCCGGAGAAGCCGACGCTCAAGCCCAAGTACGTGGTGATGTACTTCCTCGGCGCCGAGCACCTGGTCAAAGCCTTCATCCCGATGTGGGACCGGATCCACTCCCAGCTCCATACGAACAAGGTGGTCGCCGCCGCGTTCCCCAACGACTCGGACGGCAACGCATTCCGCGCGGTATTCCCGCCGATCGCCAAGGCGGCAGGCTACACATTCGACATGTCCTCGCCCTATCCCGACGGGACCACGAACTACTCCTCGATGATCTCCCAGTTCAAGTCGGCCAAGGCCGACTTCTTCACCAACGTGCCACTCCCGCCCGACTTCGCCACCATGTGGAAGCAGGCGGTGCAGCAGGGCTTCAAGCCGAAGCTGGCCACCGTGGCCAAGGTGCTGCTGTTCCCGCCCGACGCCTACGCGCTCGGGCACCTGGTGGACAACGTCGCCACCGATGCCTGGTGGGCGCCGACGCTGCCGTGGGTGTCCTCGTTCACCGGGGAGACCTGCCAGCAGATGGCCAACGAGTTCGAGGCCAGCCACGGGCAGTGGAACTCCAACATCAGCAACTACAGCCTCTTCGAGGCCGCCCACGCGGCCCTCATCTCGGTGAGCGACCCGCACGACAAGACCGAGGTCGCTGACGCCATCCACAAGGTCAACATCCACGCGCTGGCCGGGCCGCTGAACTTCGCCTCCGGCGGCCCCGCGCCGGGCGTCGCCATCACCCCGCCGGTCGGCGTGCAGTGGCAGAAAGGGACCAAGTACCCGCTGGAAATGCAGGTCGTCGACAACACGCTGCAGCCGCAGGCGAAGATCACCGCTGACCTGAAGCCGACTAACCAGTGACCGGATGACGAGCCCGCTGCTAGAGCTCGACCGCGTGACGAAACGGTTCGGCCGGGTCGTCATCGCGGAAGACCTGTCGCTGGCCGTCGGCCCGGGGCAGGTGGTCGGAATCGTGGGGCCGAACGGCGCCGGCAAGACGAGCCTGTTCGGCCTCATCTCCGGGGATCTCGCCCCCGGCGCGGGCGAGATCCGCTTCGCCGGGCGCACGGTCACCAAGCTGGACGCGGCCGCGCGGTGCAAGCTGGGCATCGGCCGCACGTACCAGGTGCCGCGGCCGTTCGGGGACATGACCGTGTTCGAGAACCTGCTCGTCGCCGCCCAGCAGGGTGGCGGCCTGCGGCGGCGGGCCAGCTACGCGGCCGCGGTCGAGGCGCTGGAGCGGACCGGCATTTCCGGCCAGGCGAACCTGCCCGCCGAGCGTCTCGGCCTGCTGCAGCGCAAGCGGCTGGAACTGGCCCGCGCCCTGGCCACCCAGCCCACCCTGCTGCTGCTGGACGAGGTGGCAGGCGGCCTTACCGACCCCGAGGTCGCCCAGCTGGTCGGGATCGTCCGCGAGGTCAACGCCGCGGGCACCGCGGTGATCTGGATCGAGCACGTGGTGCGTGCGCTCACCCCGGTGGTGAGCCGGCTGATCTGCCTGGCCGGCGGCAGGTTCGTCGGCGACGGTGACCCGGCCACGGTGCTGGCCGAGCCCGCGGTCCGCGAGGTCTTCCTCGGCACCGAGGTCACCGCGGCGCTGGCCGGCGGCTCCCTGGACGCAGGCCCGGACGTGAAAGGGGAGGGCGCGGTGGGCGGGGAGCGCAGCGACCCATGAGGCGGGTGGAGACGCCGTGACCGTAGCGGGAAACGGCGGCCGGCCGGAAAACGGCACGCCGCTGCTTGAGGTCAGCGACCTGGTCGTGCACCACGGGCAGCTCCGGGCCCTGAACGGGATCTCGCTCCGGGTGTTCCCCGGCGAGGTCTACGCGATCATCGGCGCGAACGGCGCGGGCAAGTCGACGCTGCTGCGCACGATCGCCGGCCTGCACCATCCGACGGCCGGCTCGGTCCGGTTCGACGGCCAGGAGGTGACCAGGCTGCGGCCCGAGCGCCGGGCCAGGCGGGGCGTCGTCATGGTGCCGGAGGGCAGGCGGCTGTTCGGGTCGCTGTCCGTCGAGGAAAACCTGCTGGTCGGCGACTCGTATGCGCGGCCGGGCCCGTGGACCATCGAGCGGGTGTACGAGATGTTCAGCTGGATGCGGGAGCGGCGCAGCCAGCTCACCGCCCAGCTGTCCGGCGGTGAGCAGCAGACGGTCGCCATCGGGCGGGCCCTGGTCGCCAACCCGCGGGTGCTGCTGCTCGACGAACTGTCGCTCGGCCTGGCGCCCGTGGTCGTCCAGCGCATCTATGGCATGCTGCCGCAGATCCTGGCCACCGGCCTCACCGTGCTGCTCGTCGAGCAGGATGTGAGCCAGGCCCTGCGGGTGGCCTCGCACATCCACTGCCTGCTGGAGGGCCGGACCACCCTGGAATCCAAGCCCGCCGACGTCACCGCGGACCAGGTCGAGGCGGCCTACTTCGGCCTGGCGGGCACCGCCTCGGCCAGGCCGCCCGGCGAAGGGGGTGAGCCGTAATGGGCTGGGTAAACGCCATCATCCAGGGGGTGCTGACCGGCGGGCTCTACGCGCTGTTCGCCTGCGGGCTGTCGCTGATGTTCGGGGTGATGAAGGTCGTGAACCTCGCGCACGGCGACCTGGCTGTGGTCGCGGGTTACGTCGCGATCGGCGTGATCACCGTCACCCACGTCCCCGTGCTCTGGTCCTTCCTGATCGTGGTACCGGTGATGGCGCTGCTCGGCTACGTGCTGCAGCGCACGATCATCCAGGGCGCGCTCGACCGCAGCGTGCTCATCACCCTGCTGGTCACCTTCGGCCTGTCGGTGGTGATCGAGAACGGCCTGCTCCAGTTCTTCAGCGCCAACAGCCGCGCGATCGGCACCGGGCTGTCCCTGGTGAGCGGCTCCTTCACGCTCGGCTCGCAGATCCAGATCGGCTACCTGCTGGTGGTCATCTTCGCGGTCGCCGTGGTGGTGCTGCTCGGGCTGCAGTACTTCCTCTCCGCGTCCAGGTACGGCCGCCTGATCCGCGCCGTGGCCGACGACCGGGAGGCGGCGCAGCTGGCCGGGGCCGACTACCGGCACGTGTTCGGCATCGCGGCGGCGCTGGCCTTCGGCACCGTGGCGCTGGCCGGCATCGCCTATGGCATGTACTCCCAGCTCTCGCCGACCACGGGCACCGACACGATCTTGCTGTTCGCGTTCGCGGCGGTGGTGATCGGCGGCCTCGGCTCCCTGTGGGGCACCCTGCTGGGCGGCGTGGTGCTGGGCGTGGCCCAGCAGATCGGCGCCCAGATCAACATCTCCGACGAGGTCCTCGCCGGGTACATCGTGTTCCTCGCCGTGCTCGTGCTGCGCCCGCAGGGCCTGACCGGCAGGAGGGCGCAGTCATGAGCCTGGTCTCGGAAACCACCGCCCGCCCGGCCGGCGGATTCCGGGTCGCCCGGTCGCGCCGGAACGTCGCGTGGACCGGGGCGGCCGCGCTGATCATCGTCGTCGTGCTCGCGCTGTTCCCCTACCTGGTGTACTCGGGCACCACCACCGTCATCGTGCAGGCGTTCATCGTGCTCACGATGGCGAGCATGTGGAACCTGCTGGCCGGGTACGCGGGCCTGGTGTCGGTGGGCCAGCAGGCGTTCGTGGGGCTCGGCGCGTACTTCGTGCTGATCCTCGCCATCCACGGCATCTCCCCGTTCGCCGCGCTGCCCGTCGCCGCGATCGGCTGCGGCGTGGCGGCGCTGCCCCTGTGGTGGCTGGTCTCCCGGCTGCGCACCGGGTACTTCGCGATCGCCACCTGGGTGCTGGCCGCGACGATCATGCTGATCATCGAGAAGTTCTCCTCGATCGGCGGCGGGACCGGCATGCCGCTGCCGGGCCTGGGCGGGCTCAGCCCGGCGCTGCTCACCGCGTATACCTACTGGGCCGGCCTGGCCGTCACGGTAGTGGCGCTGGCCGGCGTCTACCTGCTGCTACGTGGCCGGCTCGGCCTGGTGCTCACCGCCATCCGCGACGACGAGGTGGCCGCGCGCAGCTCCGGGGCGCGGGTCGGCCTGGCCCGGCTGCTGGTGTTCGTGGCGGCGGGCGCCGGCTGCGGAGCGGCGGGCGCCCTGCTCGCGATCAGCCAGCTCCAGGTGGAGCCGGGCGCGGTGTTCAGCGTGCAGTGGACCGCGGAGATGGCGTTCGTGACCATCATCGGCGGCCTGGGCACGATCGAGGGGCCGATCATCGGCACCGTGGTGTACATGGTGCTGCAGCAGACGCTGGCCTCGTACAACGCCTGGTACCTGATCATCCTGGGACTGGTCGCGATCTTCGTCGCCCTGTTCGCCCGGCGTGGGCTGTGGGGGCTGGTGGACGAGCACCTGAACGTCCGCCTGTTCCCCGTCGGGTACTGGGTCCGGCTGGACGGAGAGCGGCCGCGTGGCCTAAGGCGGCCGGCGAAGCGCAAGGATGGCTGACCGGGCTGGCTTTCCCCGTAAGCACAGAGGGCTCCGGGGGTTGTCCCCCCGGGCTGGCACCACTCAGCCGGTGCGCTCGACGACGTAGTCGCAGAGGCCCTCGAACGCGCCGCGGGCCGGGACGTCGGGCAGGCCGGCGATCTGCTCGCGGGCCACCGCCGCCCAGCGCCGCAGGTCCGCCCGGGCCTCGGCCATCGCAGGATGGGTCCGGAGCAGGCCCAGGGCTTCGGCGTGCAGGCCCGGATCGGTCAGGTCAGCGGAGGCCAGCAGGTGACGGAGCCGCACGTCGCCGGGGCGGCTGGAGCCGAGCGCGTGCAGCACGGGCAGGCTGCGCACACCCTCCCGCAGGTCCGTGCCTGGTGTCTTACCGGACTCGTCGGACTCGCTGGCCACGTCGAGGATGTCGTCGGACAGCTGCCAGGCCACGCCGATCGCCTCGCAGGCCGGCTCGATCCGGGCCACCACCTCGGCCGGGGCACCGGAGTACATGGCCCCGAACCGGCCGGCCGTGGCCACCAGCGACGCGGTCTTGTCCTTGACCACCCGCAGGTAGTGCTGCAACGCGTCCTGGCCGGGCCGGGGCCCGATGGTCTCGGCGATCTGCCCGCTCACCAGCCGGGTGAAGGTGTCCGCCTGGATGCCGACCGCTTCCGGGCCGAGCGAGGCCAGGATCTGCGAGGCCCGGGCGAAGAGGAAATCACCGGTCAGGATCGCGATCGTGTTGGTCCACCGGGAGTTGGCGCTCTGGTGGCCGCGGCGGATGACCGCCTCATCCATCACGTCGTCGTGATACAGGGTGGCCAGATGGGTCAGCTCCACCGCGGTCGCGGCGGACACCACGCGCGGATCGCGGGGCTGGCCGAACTGCCCGGCCAGCAGGACCAGGGTGGCCCGGAACCGCTTCCCCCCGGCCTCCATCAGGTGGGTGGACGCCTCGGCCAGCAGTTCCTCTTCGGACCGCGTGGCGTCGGCCAGCTGCGTCTCGACCAGGGCAAGCCCTTCCACGACCTCAGCGGCCAGCGCAGCGTCGGTCAGCTCAACAGGGACGGCGGCGATCAATGGTGCTCCCGGTCATCGGTCATCGCGGCGGTCACGAGCCCCTCAGGTGGCCGTGACCAGGGTGGGCGAATCCATCCTCGCGCCACGCCCAAGCTACCGCCGTCCCGGATATTCCCCCCGGGAGGTTCCCGGACACCCTGCCGCCCGGCCGGGAACGCGTCTGCGCCCCGGCCAGGTCAGCGGACAAACAAGTGTGCGGCCGCATGATTCGCGAGGCTGAGCAGGGGCTGGGGGACGATGCCGAACACCAGCGTGGTGATCACCCCGATGGCCACGGCCGCGCCGGTGAACAGCCCCGGGGTCGCCACCGTCACCACCGAGGGACCGGCGGGTGCCGGCTCGCTGAAGAACATGAGCACGATCACCCGGACGTAGAAGAACGCGGCGACGGCACTGGCGATCACCCCCACGATCACCAGCGGAACCGCCCCGCCCGCGACGGCCGCCTGGAATACGGCGAACTTTCCGGTGAAACCGCTGGTCAGCGGGATACCGGCGAAGGCCAGCAGGAAGAACGCGAAGACGCCGGCCACGAGCGGTGAACGCCGGCCGAGGCCAGCCCAGCTGGACAGGTGCCCGGCCTCGCCCGCCTGGTCACGGACCAGCGTCACGACCGCAAACGCACCGATCGTAGTGAACCCGTACACAGCCAGGTAGAAGAGGCTGCTGGACAGGCCGGCCACGCTGGCCGCGATCACGCCGGTCAGCACGAAGCCGCCGTGCGCGATGGACGAGTAGGCCAGCAGCCGCTTCACGTCGGTCTGGGTGATCGCGATGATCGCTCCGACCACCATGGTCAGGATGGCCACGCCCCACATCGCCGGGCGCCAGTCCCAGGTGAGCTGGCCGAATGCGACGTAGAAGACGCGCAGCAGCGCGCCGAACGCGGAGACCAGGGTGCAGGAGGCCATCAGCGCGGTGACCGGGGTCGGCGCGCCCTGGTACACGTCGGGCTTCCAGCTCTGGAACGGGACCGCCCCGATCTTGAACAGCAGGCCGATGCCGAGCAGCGCCATGCCCGCGTAGAGGAGGGTCAGGCTGCCCACGTTGCTGGCCGCCGCGGTCGCGATGGCAGACAGCGACACCGAGCCGGAGTAGCCGTACAGCATGGCCACGCCGAACAGGAAGAACGCCGAGGAGAACGCACCGAGCAGGAAGTACTTCATGGATGCTTCCTGCGACAGCAGCCGGCGGCGCCGGGCCAGCCCGCACAGCAGGTACAGCGGCAGGGAGAGCACTTCGAGCGCGACGAACATGGTGAGCAGGTCGTTCGACGCGGGGAACAGCAGCATGCCCGCGACCGCGAACAGGGTGAGCGGGTAGATCTCGGTATGCACCACCCCGGCCAGCTGGGCCGCCCGCTCCTCGGCGCTGCCCGGGGTGGTGGCCGCCTGGGCCACGAACGTCTGGTCGTCGCGGGAGGAGTCGGCGATCAGCAGCACGCTGACGAACGCGAGCACGAGGATCGTGCCCCACACGAAGAGCGTCGGGCCGTCCACCCCCACCGCTCCCATCGCCGCGACGTTCCCGTGCCCACCGTGGGCGAACAGCGACGAGGTGGCGGCGACCACGATCGTGAGCACGAAGGCCACGGCCAGGCCGCCGAGGGTGATGATCAGCTGGGCCGGGCGGCGCAGCTCGCGGGGGAGGAACGCCTCGGCCAGGACGCCGGCCACGCCCAGGCCGAAGACCAGCAGCATCGGCGAGAGCTGGCCGTACTCGATGTGCGGCGGGGTGATCGTCGCCACCGCGAGGGACCCGGTCACGGGGTGCTTCCCTTCTGGATCTGCGCGCCGCCGGCGCTCACGAGGATCAGCCTGTTACCGAGCCGGAAACTTGTCGTGGCGGCGGTACTCGGATGCTGAGGCTGCGGGTCGGTCACGTGCACCTGGGACAGCGTGTCGTGCACCGCCGGATTGATGACGTCGAGCAGCGGCTTCGGGTATACGCCGAAGAAGATGAGCACCGCGATCAGCGGTCCCACCGCCCACAGTTCGCGGGGCCGCAGGTCGGGCATGTCCGCGACCTCCGGCCGGACCGGCCCGGTCATGGTGCGCTGGTACATCCACAGGATGTAGATCGCGGCCAGGATGATGCCGGCGGTGGCGAACGAGGCCGCCACCTTGTACCGGGAGAACGTGCCGATCAGGACGAGGAACTCGCTGACGAAGGTGGACAGCCCGGGCAGCGACAGCCCGGCCAGGCCGGCGATGAGGAACAGGCCCGCCATGACCGGGGCCACCTGGTACACGCCGCCGTAGTCGGCGATCCGCTGCGACCGGCGGCGGGCGATCATGAAGCCGGCGACCAGGAACAGCGCCCCGGTGGCGAACGCGTGATTGACCATGTAGAGCGTGGCGCCGGTCTGGGCCTGCGTGGTGAGCGCGAAGATGCCGAGCACGATGAACCCGAAGTGCGAGATTGAGGTGTACGCGATGAGGCGCTTGAGGTCCCGCTGGCCGATGGCGACGATCGCCCCGTACAGGATCCCGATCACCGCCAGCACCAGGATCAGGGGCGTGAAGTAGCGGGAGGCGGCGGGGAACAGCTGCAGGCAGTACCGGATCATCCCGAACGTGCCCACCTTGTCCATCACGCCGACGAGCAGCACCGCGGTACCGGGCTGGGACGCGGTGGCGGCGTCCGGCAGCCAGGTGTGGAACGGCCACAGGGGCGCCTTGATGGCGAATGCGATGAAGAAGCCGAGGAACAGCCACTTCTGCACGACGGGGCTGAACGTCACGTGGGTGAGCTGGCTGAACAGGAACGTGCCGGGGTGCCCGCCGTGCCCCGAGTACACGTACAGCGCGATGACCGCGACCAGCATGAGCAGCCCGCCGAACAGGCTGTAGAGCAGGAACTTGACCGCGGCGTACTGGCGCTGGCCGGTCCCGAAGCTGCCGATCAGGAAGTACATCGGGATCAGCATGGCCTCGAAGAACACGTAGAACAGGAAGACGTCGGTGGCCGCGAACACGCCGACCATCATGGTTTCCAGCACGAGCAGCAGCGCGAAGTAGGTCTTCGCGCTGCGCCGGGGCCGGGCCCCGGAGACGGAGGTGGCGGCGTCACCCGCAGCCGCCGCGGTCTCCTCGCCTTCCGGCGGGTCCGCGTCGTTCCACGAGGCCAGGATGACCACCGGCATCAGCACCGCGGTCATGGCGATGAGCACCAGCGCGATCCCGTCCACGCCGACCGCGTAGTGCACGCCGAACTGCGGGATCCACTGGTAGGTCTGGGTGAACTGGAACTCGTTCCCGTGGGGCGAGAAGGCGACCATCATGGCGATGGTCAGTCCCAGCGTGATCAGCGAGAACACCAGCGCCAGCCGCTTGACCAGCAGGCGCCGGGCCGCCCGCTCCGCCTCGCTGCCTGGCGCGGACACACCCGGCGTCACGCCGATCACCAGCGCGCCGGCCAACGGCACCGCGCCGATCACGGTCAGCCAGGGAAACGTGCTCATGAGCCGTGGTCTCCTAGATTCTCGCCAGCAGGAGGGCGCCGACCAGCAGCACCCCGCCGAGGAACATGGACAGGGCGTAGGAGCGGACGAAGCCCGTCTGGACCCGGCGCACCCGCCCCGACGTGCCGCCGATGACCGCGGCCACCGTATTGACCAGGCCGTCCACCCCGCGGTTGTCGAAGTACACCGACAGCCGGGTCAGCCACTGCCCGGGCCGCATCAGGAGGGACTCGTTGATGGCATCCCCGTACAGGTCCTTGCGCGCGGCGGTGACCGGGAACCCGGCCGCCGGGGCGGTGCCCGGCACCGGGCGGCGCCCGTACATCAGCCAGGCCAGCACCCCGAAGATCACGACGAGGACCAGGGCCAGGCCGCCGGCCAGCGTGAACACGGCTGGCTGGGGCGGCGTGTAACCGCTCACCGGGCCCAGGAACTTGGCCAGCCGGTCGCCGAGGACCTCGAACGCACCGAAGCCCAGGGCACCGAGGCCCAGCACGATCACCGGCCAGGTCATCACCCGGGGTGCCTCGTGCGGGTGGGCATCGTCTGCCCAGCGGCGCTTCCCGAAGAAGGTCATGAACAGGATGCGGGTCATGTAGAAGGAGGTGACGCCCGCGCCGATCAGGGCCGCGGTGCCGACGATCCAGCCGGTGGTGCTGCCATCGTGATAGGCGGCGTCGATCACCGTGTCCTTGGCGAAGAACCCCGAGAACGGGGGGATGCCGATGATGGCCAGGTAGCACGCCGCGAACGTGGTGAAGGTGATCGGAAGGACCGAGAACAGGCCGCCGAAGCGGCGCATGTTCACCTCGTCGTTCATCCCGTGCATGATCGACCCGGCGTCGAGGAACAGGCCGGCCTTGTAGAACCCGTGCGCGAGGAGCAGCGCGATCGCGAACGGGTAGCCGGCGGGACCCACCCCGGCGGCGAGCATCATGTAGCCGATCTGGCTCATCGTGGACCCGGCCAGCGCCTTCTTGATGTCGTCCTTGGCCGAGCCGATGATCCCGCCGAACAGCAGGGTGGCCGCGCCGACGATAGCCACGGCCAGCCGGGCGTCCGCGCTCAGGTCGAAGATCGGGCCGGACCGGACGATCAGGTAGACACCCGCGGTGACCATGGTGGCCGCGTGGATGAGCGCCGACACGGGGGTCGGGCCCTCCATGGCGTCCAGCAGCCAGGACTGCAGCGGCAGCTGGGCCGACTTCCCGCAGGCCCCGAGCAGGAGCAGCAGGCCCATGGCGGTGAGCACACCCGGGCTGGCCGCGCCGGGGTGGTGGAACACCCCGGCGAACGTGACCGTGCCGAACGTGGTGAACATGAGCATGATGGCCAGCGACAGCCCGGCGTCACCGACCCGGTTGGCGATGAACGCCTTCTTAGCCGCCACGGCCGCGGCCGGCTTGTGCTGCCAGAACCCGATCAGCAGGTAGGAGGCCAGGCCGACGCCCTCCCACCCGGCGTACAGCGCCAGGTAGTTGTCGGCCAGCACCAGCAGCAGCATGGCGGCCAGGAACAGGTTCATGTATCCGAAGAACCGGCGCCGCCCAGGGTCGTGGGCCATGTACCCGACCGAGTAGATGTGGATCAGCGAGCCGACCCCGGTGATCAGCAGCACGAAGCAGATCGACAGCTGGTCGAGCTGCAGCCCCAGGTTGACCTTGAACGTCCCGGCCGTGATCCAGTTGTAGAGCTGGACCTCCCGGCTGCGCTGGCCGCCCGGGTAGCCGAGCATCTGCGCGAAGGCGATCAGCGCGTAGACGAACGCGGCCAGCGGCATGGCCACGCCCAGCAGGTGCCCCCAGCGGTCGGTCCGCTTCCCGCCCAGCAGCAGCACCACCGCGCCGATCAGCGGGAACACAAGCAGCAGCCACGCCGCCCGCTGCGCGCCGACGGCGGGCAAGGTGTTCTCGGCGTGGGCCGCGGCCGTGGTCGCAACCGCAAGTGAGCCTGTCACTGCGCTACTCCTCGTGCTTCAGCAGCCGCCGACCGGGTCAGCGGGCCGCTACGTCAGCCGGTCCTTGCTAGTACTTCAGCAGGCTTGCGTCGTCCACCGACGCGGACCTGCGGGTGCGGAAGATCGCCATCAGGATCGCGAGGCCGACGACGACCTCAGCGGCCGCCACGACCATCACGAAGAACGCGATGACCTGGCCGCCCAGGTTGCCGTGCATCCGGGCGAAGGCCACAAACGCAAGGTTGACCGCGTTGAGCATGAGCTCGACGCACATGAATATCACCAGCGCGTTGCGCCGCACCAGCACGCCCACGGCGCCGATCACGAACAGGATCACGGCCAGCGCCACGAAATTCCCGGGGCTCATCAGGCGTCACCTTCCTGGCCGGACTCGCTGCCGGACTCGCCGCGTACCACCGCGCTGCTGCCCAGCAGCGTGCGCTGCTGGGCAGGTGTCTCGGGCACCCCCCTGATCGCGGGCGGAACCGAGGCCTCGGCCGGGGTCCCGTCCGGCAGCAGGGCGGGCATGTCCACGGCGTTGTGCCGCGCGTACGTCCCGGGCCCGGCCAGTGGCGCGGACCGGCCGCTGGCCACCCGGAGCCGGGACAGGTCGCGCTGGGTCAGCTTGGACGTGATGCGCTCGCGGTGCGCGAGCACCATGGCCCCGAGCGCGGCGGTGATCAGCAAGGCGCTGGTCACCTCGAACGGGAACACGTACGTGGTGAAGATCAGCCGGGCGATGGCGTACACGTTGTTCGCGCCGAACGACGGGCCGGTCTGGGCCGCCGTCCCGAGCACCGCGTGCCCCACGGTGAGGGTCAGCAGCACCAGCAGGCCGATGCCGGCCAGCCCGGCGGCGACCCGCTGGCCCTTGATGGTCTCCACGATGGAGTCCTTGGCCCTGATACCCACGATCATCAGGACGAACAGGAACAGCATGAGCACCGCGCCGGTGTACACGATCACCTGGACGAAGGCCAGGAACGGCGCGTTCTGCAGGGCGTACAGGACGGCCAGCGACAGCATCACGACGGCCAGCAGCACCGCGCAGTACACGGCCTTGCGGACCAGGATCATGCCGAGCGCCGAGCCCACGGACACCACGGCGAGCAGCCAGAACGTGATCTCCTGGGTGGTGGACGCCACGTCGCTGATGGCCAGGACACCGCCGTGCATCACTGCGCCCCGCTCTCGCGTGCCTGCGCCTCAGGTGATCCGGTCTCAGGTGATCCGGTCTCAGGTGATCCGGCCTCAGAGAATCCGGCCCGGGCCAGCGTCCAGACCGGCTCCCCGGCTTCGCCTTCCGAGCCCGGGGCCGGCGGGGGACTCGCGACCACGCCGGACGAGCGGAGGTTGTAGTAATCCCGCTCCGTCTGCCCGAGCCGCATCTCGTGCGGAGGCTGCTCCATCCCGGGCAGCAGCGGGGCCAGCAGCTGCTCCTTGGTCCAGATCAGGCTCTCCCGGTTGTCCTCCGCGAGCTCGTACTCGTTGGTCATGGTCAGCGCGCGGGTCGGGCAGGCTTCCACGCACAGCCCGCAGAGGATGCACCGCAGGTAGTTGATCTGGTAGACGGCTCCGTACCGCTCCCCGGGGGAGTACCGCTCCTCTGGCGTGTTATCGCCGCCCTCTACGTAGATCGCGTCCGCCGGGCAGGCCCAGGCGCACAGCTCACAGCCGATGCACTTCTCCAGCCCGTCCGGCCAGCGGTTGAGCTGGTGACGGCCGTGGAAGCGCGGGGCGGTGGGCTTCTTCTCCTCGGGGTACTGGACGGTGTCGACCTTCCGGAACATCTGCCGGAAGGTGACCCCGAATCCCTTGACGGGGCCCAGGAACTCAGGCACCGGTCACCTCCTTCGTCGTGGCCCGGGACTCGCCGGACTCCTCGGGGGTGACCTCCGAGGGGGACACGTCCACCCCGACCCCGTGGTAGTGCGGCAGGTCCATCGGCGGAACCGGGAAACCCGGGCCGCCGGCGGCGGGACCAGGCTCGCCCGCGGTTCCTCCCGTGCCGGTTCCTCCGGTGCTCAGCGGAACCCCGGCCTGGGCGGCCGCCTCCTCGGCGGCCTGGGCGCGCCGCTGCGCGGCCGCGTCGCCCATGAACAGCAGCGTGAGCAGCGCAACGACCAGCAGCCCGGCCACCGTGTAGACGGCCGGGCTGCCGCCGTGCGTGCGCCAGACCCGGATGGTGGCGATGACCAGGATCCAGACCAACGAAACCGGGATGAGCACCTTCCAGCCAAACCGCATCAGCTGGTCGTAACGGATCCGGGGCAGCGTGCCGCGCAGCCAGACGAAGCAGAACAGCAGGATCAGCACCTTGCCGAGGAACCACAGCATGGGCCACCAGCCGGTGTTCGCGTCGGGCCACACGCTGATCGGCCAGGGGGCCCGCCAGCCACCGAGGAACAGCGTGGTGGCCAGGCCGGCGACCGTGGTCATGTTGATGTACTCGCCCAGGTAGAACAGGGCGAACTTGAGCGAGGAGTACTCGGTGTGAAACCCGCCGACCAGCTCGCCCTCACCTTCGGGCAGGTCGAACGGCAGCCGGTTGGTCTCGCCGACCATCGTGATCAGGTAGATCACGAACGACGGGAACAGCAGTACCGCGTACCAGGACGGCCAGTGCAGAACCGCGCCGAACAGGTGGAACGAGGTGTTGGCCCCCGACTGCCTGGCCACGATGGCGGTGGTGGACAGCGAGCCCGCGTAGAGGAAGACGGCGACGAAGGACAGCCCCATCGCGATCTCATAGCTGATCACCTGGGCCGACGAGCGCAGCCCCCCGAGCAGTGGGTACGGGGACCCGGACGCCCATCCGGCCAGCACGATCCCGTAGACCGCCATGGAGCTCATGGCCAGCACGAGCAGGACGGCCACCGGCAGGTCGGCCAGCTGGAGCGGGGTTTGCACGCCGAAGATCGAGACCTCCGGGCCGAACGGGATGATCGCGAAGCTGACGAACGCCGGGATGACCGCGATCGCGGGGGCCAGCCAGAACAGCAGCTTGTCCACGTGAGTCGGGACGATGTCTTCCTTCAGCGGCAGCTTGATGCCGTCCATGAGCGACTGGAGCAGGCCGAACGGCCCGGCCCGGTTCGGGCCCGGGCGCTGCTGCATCCGGCCGATGATCCGGCGCTCCGCCCAGATGGCGAACAGCGTCATGACCATCAGGAAGGCGAAGACGAACAGGACCTTGATGATCACCAGCCACCAGGGCTGGTGATAGAAGCTGGCCAGGGTCGGATCAGCCGCCGCCAGGCCCGGGTGGGCCGCGCTGGCCAAGCCACTCATTCCGCACTCCTCAGGGTCACCAGGCTGCCGTGTCCGGCCGCGAGCTCACGGCGGATCTCCGATCCCGCCGACCGGGTCGGCAGCCACACCACCCGGTCCGGCATGACGGCCACCTCGACCGGGAGGGTCAGTGAGCCGCGCGCGTTGGCCACAGTGACCTTACCGCCGTCCGAAGTCCCGGCCTCCGCCGCGGTCGCCGCGGACATGCGGGCGACCACCGGGCGGGCCGTGCCGGCCAGGAACGGCTCCCCGTCCTGCATCCGTCCCGCGTCCAGCAGCTGGTGCCAGGTCACGATGACGGCCTGGCCCGCGCCAGGCCCCGGCGGGCCGGTGTCGGGCACCGTGCCCAGCGACGCCCCCGGCGTGGTTTCCGCGGAGTCAGCGGCCACCGACCCCCCGACCACGCCCAGCGCGGCGAGTTCCCGGCGCGCGGCCGCGGCGTCCGGCAGGCCCAGGTGCACATCCATCTCGTCAGCGATCCGGCGCAGCACGTGCAGGTCGGATTCCACGCCCGGGATGTCCAGCACCGTCTCGAACGTGCCCGGCCGGCCTTCCCAGTTCACGAACGTGCCCGGCTTCTCCGCGACCGCCGCCACCGGGAGCACCACGTCGGCGCGGTCGGTGACCGCGCTCGGCCTCAGTTCCAGGCTGACCACGAACGGCGTGGCCTCCAGGGCGGCGCGGGCGGCCTCCGGGTCGGGCAGGTCGTCCAGGTCCACTCCGGCGATCACCAGCGCGTCGATGCCGCCCCCGGCCGCGGCGGCCAGGATCTGCGTGGTGTCCCGGCCGGGCAGCGGGGGCAGGGAGGCCACGCCCCAGGCCCGGGCCATCTCCACCCGGGCCTGCGAGCTGGCGGCCAGGCGCCCGCCGGGCAGCAGGTTCGGCAGCGCGCCCACCTCGATGGCGCCCCGCTCACCCGCCCGCCGCGGTATCCAGGCCAGCCGCGCCCCGGTCGCCCGGGCCAGCCGGTCGGCGGCACTGAGCGCGCCCGGCACTTCCGCGAGCCGCTCGCCCACCAGGATGATGGCCCCGTCCGCGGCCAGCGCCTCCTTGGCCGCGCGGCCGCTGTCATCCAGCCCGGTGCCGCTGATCAGGCTGCCGAGCGCCGCTGCCTCGCCCCCCGGGACGGTGGGCAGCAGGACCCCGGACATCCGGGTCAGCCCGCGGCTGGCCAGCGGGGCGATGGAGTACACGGTCAGGGTGCCCGCGCGGGCCGCCTTGCGCAGCCGCAGGAAGATGATGGGGGACTCGTCGTCAGGCTCGAACCCGGCCAGCAGGACCACGGGGGCCCGTTCCAGGTCCACGTAGCTGACCTGGATGTCCCGGCCGGCCACGTTCGCCGCGAGGAACTCCGTTTCCTCGGCCGAGTGCGGGCGGGCCCGCATGTCGATGTCGTTGGTGCCCAGCGCCACCCGGGCGAACTTGGCGTAGGCGTAGGCATCCTCGGCGGTCAGCCGTCCCCCGGTCAGCACGCCGGCCCGGCCGTGCGCGGCCGCCAGCCCGCGGGCGGCCGCGGCGAAGGCCTCGGGCCAGGAGGCCGGGGTGAGGACGCCGTCGGCGTTGCGGACCAGCGGGCTGCTGAGGCGGTCCGGCTGGGTGGCGTAGGTGAACGCCCACCGGCCCTTGTCGCAGTTCCATTCCTCGTTGACCTGCGGGTCGTTGCCCGCCAGCCGCCGGGTGATCGCGCCGCGCCGGAAGTCGGTGCGCTGGCGGCAGCCCGCCGCGCAGTGCTCGCACACGCTCGGCACCGACACCAGGTCGAAGGGCCGGGCCCGGAACCGGTAGGCGGCGCCGGTCAGCGCGCCGACCGGGCAGATCTGCACGGTGTTACCGGAGAAGTAGGAGTCGAACGGCACACCCTCGGCCACGCCGACCTGCTCCTGCGGCCCGCGCTCCAGGAGCTCGATCAGCGGGTCGCCGGCGATCTGGTCGGCGAACCGGGTGCACCGGGCGCACTGGATGCACCGCTCGCGGTCGAGCAGCACCTCCGTGGACAGCGCGATGGGCTTGGGGAAGGTCCGCTTCACGCCGTCGAACCGGGTCTCACCCTGCCCGGTGGACATGGCCTGGTTCTGCAGCGGGCACTCGCCGCCCTTGTCGCACATGGGGCAGTCGAGCGGGTGGTTGACCAGCAGCAGCTCCATCATCCCGCGCTGCGCCTTCTCGGCCACGGGTGAGGTCAGCTGGGTGTGCACCACCATGCCCTCGGTGCAGGTGGTGGTGCAGGAGGCCGGGGGCTTGGGCTGGCCCTCGATGTGCACCAGGCACTGCCGGCAGGCGCCGACCGGGTCGAGCAGCGGGTGGTCGCAGAACCGGGGGATCTGGATGCCGAGCTGCTCCGCGGCGCGGATCACCAGGGTGCCCTTGGGCACGGTGATCTCGAATCCGTCGATGGTGACGGTAACCCCGTCCGCCGGCCTGGCCACGGCGGCCGGGCCCGGCCCCGTGGTGGCTGGCGCCGCGGGCGCCGGGGAGGGGCCGGCGCTCGGCGGGCTTGTTCGGCTGCACGGTCATCAGGCGGACTCCATGGCAAATAGCGTTGACGCGGCCGGGTCGAACGGGCAGCCGCCGTGCCGCTGGTGCTCGAGGTACTCGTCCTTGAAGTAACGGATAGACGACCTGACCGGGGCCTCGATCGAGTCGCCCAGGGCGCAGAATGCGCGTCCGGTGATATTGCTGCAGATATCGAGGAGCTTGTCCAGGTCAGCTTCGCTGCCTTCGCCCGCCTCCAGCTGCTCGAGCAGCTGGACCACCCACCAGCTGCCCTCCCGGCACGGCGTGCACTTGCCGCAGGACTCGTGCTCGTAGAACTTGATCCAGCGCAGCACGACGCGGACCACGCAGGTGGTCTCGTCGAAAAGCTGGACCGACCGGGTGCCGAGCATCGACCCGGCGGCGGCGACCGACTCGTAGTCCAGCGGCACGTCCAGGTGCTCGTCGGTAAACAGCGGGGTGGACGAGCCTCCCGGGGTCCAGAACTTCAGCCGGTGCCCGGCCCGGATGCCGCCGGCCAGGTCCAGCAGCTCGCGCAGGGTCGTGCCGAGCGGCGCCTCATACTGGCCCGGGTGGGTGACGTGGCCGGACAGCGAGAAGATCCCGAAGCCCTTGGACTTCTCGGTGCCGTAGGCCGCGAAGTCCTGCGCCCCGTGACCGAGGATGTAGGGCACGGTGGCGATCGACTCGACGTTGTTGACCACCGTGGGACAGGCGTACAGCCCGGCCACTGCCGGGAACGGCGGCTTCAGCCGGGGCTGGCCACGGAAGCCCTCCAGCGAGTCGAGCAGCGCCGTCTCCTCGCCGCAGATGTAGGCGCCCGCCCCGGCGTGCACGACCACCTCAAGGTCGAACCCGGAGCCGAGGATGTCGCGGCCGAGGTAACCGGCCTCGTAGGCCTCGGCCACGGCGACGTGGAGCCGGCGGATCACGTGCAGCACCTCGCCGCGTACGTAGATGAAGGCCTGGTGCGCGTCGATCGCGTACGAGGCGATCACGATGCCCTCGATCAGCGCCTGCGGATTGTTCAGCAGGGTCGGCATGTCCTTGCAGGCGCCGGGTTCCGACTCGTCGGCGTTCACCACCAGGTAGTGCGGCTTGTCGCCGCCCTTCGGGATGAACCCCCACTTCAGGCCGGTGGGAAAGCCGGCTCCCCCGCGGCCGCGCAGCACGGAGTCCTTCATGGTCTGGACGACCTCGTCCGGCTGCATGGCCAGGGCCTTGGCCAGGGCGCGATACCCGCCGTGCCGCTTGTAGGCCGCGATCGTGAACGCGCCGGCCTCGTCCCAGAACGCGGTGAGCTCCGGGGTCAGCACAGTAGTCACTTGGCCGCCTTCCCGTTACCTGTGTCGGCGGGATCCGGCGTCCAGCCCTGTTCCCTGGCGACCCGCAGCCCGGCCAGGGAGGGCTCACCCGCGGTGTTCCCCTCGGTGGCCTGGTCGTCCGGGAACCCGGCCAGGATCCGGGACGCCTGCTTCCAGGTGCACAGCCGCGGCGCGCCGCGGGTCGGCGTGATGCCCTCCGCGCCGGACCGCAGGCCGTCCACCAGGTCCCGGGCGGACTGCGGGGTCATGTTGTCGAAGAACTCCCAGTTGACCATCACCACCGGCGCATAGTCGCAGGCGGCGTTGCATTCCAGGTGCTCCAGGCTGACCTTCCCGTCGGGCGTGGTCCCGTCGTCGCCGACGCCGAGGTGTTCCTCCAGGTCAGCCAGGATGGCATCACCGCCCATCACCCCGCACAGGGAGTTGGTGCAGACGCCGACGTGATAATCACCCACCGGATGGTGCTTGTACATGGTGTAAAAGGAGGCCACCGCGGTGACCTCCGCCTTGGCCAGCCCCAGTTGCTCAGCGCAGAACTCGATGCCGTCCTCGGTGAGGTAGCCCTCCTCCGCCTGCATCAGGTGCAGCAGCGGCAGCAGCGCCGAGCGCGACACGGGGTAGCGGGCGATGATCTGTGCGGCGTCCGGCTCCAGCCGGGCCCGCGCCTCCTGCGACAGCGTCATTACCGGTCCACGCCTCCCATGGCCAGCGGAGCGTCGATGCCGGGCGACGGCCGCATATCCCCACGCTGATTGATCAACGGTCTACGCCTCCCATGACGGGGTCAATGCTGGCCACCGCGGCGATCACGTCGGCGACCATGCCGCCCTCGGCCATGGCCGAGACGGCTTGCAGGTTGGTGAACGACGGGTCGCGGAAGTGGGCCCGGTATGGCCGGGTTCCGCCGTCGCTGACCGCGTGGCAGCCCAGTTCGCCGCGGGGCGACTCGATCGCCGCGTAGGCCTGCCCGGCCGGGACCCGGAACCCCTCCGTGACCAGCTTGAAGTGATGGATCAGCGCCTCCATCGACTGGCCCATGATGTGCGCGATGTGGTCGGGTGAGTTGCCGAGGCCATCCGCGCCGAGGGCCAGCTGGGCCGGCCAGCCGATCTTCTTGTCGGTGATCATCACCGGGTCGTGGGCCGGGCGCGGGCCAGCCAGCCGGTCGATGCACTGTTCGATGATCTTGACGGATTCATCGACCTCGGCCATCCGGACCAGGTAACGGCCGTAGGCGTCGCAGCTGTCCTGCGTGGGCACCTCGAAGTCATAGCTCTCGTAGCCGCAGTAGGGCTGGCTCTTGCGCAGGTCCCAGGGCAATCCGGTGCCGCGCAGCAGCGGGCCGGTCACGCCGAGGGACATGCAGCCCGCCAGGTCTAGGTACGCGACACCCTTGGTCCGGGCCAGGTAGAGCGGGTTGGCGTCCAGCAGCGCGCGCAGCTCGGCCGTCTGGCCGGGCATGATGCCGACGAACTCCCGGAGCGCGTCCAGCGCCCCCTGCGGCAGGTCCTGGGATACCCCGCCCGGGCGGACGTAGGCGTGGTTCATCCGGAGCCCGCTGATCAGCTCGAACAAGTCGAGCACCTTCTCGCGCTCACGCAGACCGTACAGGAGCACGGTGGTGGCACCGAGCTCCAGGCCGAAGGTGCCGATCGCCATCATGTGCGAGGAGATCCGGTTGAGCTCCATCATCAGGACCCGCAGGATGCTGGCCCGCTCGGGGATCTCCGCCTCGATGCCGAGCAGCTTCTCCACGGCCAGGCAGAACGCGGTCTCGTTGAAGATAGGCGCCAGGTAGTCCATCCGGGTGCAGAACGTGACGCCCTGCGTCCAGGTCCGGAACTCCATGTTCTTCTCGATGCCGGTGTGCAGGTACCCGACCACCGGGCGCAGTTCGACGACGGTCTCGCCGTCCAGCGTCAGGATCAGCCGGAGCACGCCATGGGTGGATGGGTGCTGCGGGCCCATGTTGACGACGAGGTGCTCAGGGTCCGAATCGTCGCCGGTCTCCTGGGCCGCCCGCACGATCTCGTCCCAGTCCTGGCCGCCGACGTTGTAGACGCGGCCCTCGGCGCCGGTGTCAGCGTCAGTGCTCACGTGTACGACCTCCGCTCGTCCGGTGGCGGCACAGTGGCGCCGCGGTACTCGACCGGGATGCCGCCCAGCGGGTAATCCTTGCGCTGCGGGTGGCCCTTCCAGTCGTCGGGCATCTCGATCCTGGTCAGCGCCGGATGCCCGTCGAAGATGATGCCGAAGAAGTCCCAGGTCTCGCGCTCGTGCCAGTTGCAGGCCGGGTAAACGTCCACCGTGGAGGGGACGTGCGGGTCGGCATCCGGCACGCTCACCTCGAGCCTCAGGCGGCGGTTGTGGGTGATGGAGAGCAGATGGTAAACCGCGTGCAGCTCGCGTCCCTCATCACCCGGATAGTGCACGCCCGACACCCCGCCGGACAGCTCGAAGGCCAGCGTGGGCTCGTCGCGCAGCAGCCGGGCCACCCCGACCAGGTACTCCCGCCGGACGTGCAGGGTCAGCTCGCCGCGATCGACGATGACCCGCTCCACGGCCTCGTCGAAGCCGGTGCCGTCCGCCTCCAGGCGGGTACTGAGCGCGTCGGTGACCTCGTCGAAGTATGAGCCATAGGGTCGCGGCGTGGAGGGCCGCGGGACCCGCCGCACCTGCAGCCCGCCGTACCCCGAGGTGTCCCCGGTCGTCTCGGTGCCGAACATCCCGGTCCGCACCACCTGCTGGTTCAGGCGCTGCTGGCCCGCCAGTGCTGCCTCATCGGGGGCCGCATCGTCAGGTGCGGTCCCGTCCGGGGTGGTGTCGTCACTCACCGGCCGCTCCTGTCCCTGCGGACGGCGCGCCCGGGGCAACCGCTGCCGGTGCTGGCGAATCCGGTGCTGGCGAACCGAGGACCGGCGTGCCCAGCATCGTGGGGCCGCCCGCCGGGTTATGGGACTGGCCCCCGGACAGGTTGGCGGCCAGCGGCAGGCGGCGCAGCCGGGCCTGTTCCAGCTCGGTCACTTCCCGCTCACGGTTCACGCCCAGCTTCATGTTCTGGATCTTGTCGTGGAGCTTCACGATCGCGTCGAGCAGCATTTCCGGCCGGGGCGGGCATCCCGGCAGGTAGATGTCCACCGGAACGATGTGATCCACGCCCTGGACGATGGCGTAGTTGTTGAACATGCCGCCGCTGGAGGCGCACACGCCCATCGAGATGACCCACTTGGGGTCGGCCATCTGGTCATAGATCTGCCGGAGCACCGGCGCCATCTTCTGGCTGACCCGGCCGGCCACGATCATGAGGTCGGCCTGGCGCGGCGTGTTGGAGGCGCGCTCCATGCCGAACCGGGCCAGGTCGTGCCGGGGGCCGCCAGTCGATATCAGCTCCATGGCGCAGCACGCCAGGCCGAACGTGGCCGGCCAGACGGAGCTCTTGCGGGCGTAACCGGCTACCTTCTCGACCGTGGTGAGCAGGATCCCGCTCGGCAGCTTTTCTTCGACACCCATCGGCTAGTCCCACTCCAGACCGCCGCGCCGCCACACGTAGGCGTACGCGACCAGAACAGTGACGATGAAGAGCACCATCTCGACGAGCCCGAAGGCGCCGAGGTTGTCATACGCCACGGCCCACGGGTACAGGAACACGATCTCGATGTCGAAGAGGATGAACAGCATCGCCGTCAGGTAATACTTCACCGGGAACCGGCTGCCGCTCGGCTGCTGGGTCGGCTCGATCCCGCACTCGTAGGCTTCGAGTTTCGCCCGGTTCCAGCGCTTCGGGCCGGTGAAGGCCCCCAACCCGAGCGAGAAGATCGCGAAGACGGCGGCCAGCCCGGCGAGTACAAGGATCGGAACATACAAGCTCAGCATGAGGCGCCTCCTTTCCCCTTCTCCATTTTTGCGTTTCGGCTACGAGGCAGAATGAAGTGCCTACGCCGCCGGCGTCATCTTAGACAGTGCGTGAATCACCCGGTCCGTCGCATGGCCCCCGAGGGGCTCGGTGAGGTTGGCCAGCAACTTCAGGGTGATCCTCATCAGCGCCGGGCGCGGCATCCCGTGCTTGGTCGCGAACTGCATGACTTTCGGATTGCCGATCGCCTGAACGAACCGGCGCCCGAGAGTGTAGTAGCCGCCGTAGGCGCCCTTCAGTGCCTGCGGGTAAGCCATCAGCACCCGCTCGGCCCCGGCGGCGTCGGGCCGGGCCAGCGCCTGGGCGATGAACTGGGCGGCGAGCTCCCCGGACTCCAGGGCGTAGGGGATGCCCTCGCCGTTGAAGGGGTTCACCATGCCCCCCGCGTCCCCGGCGAGCAGCAGCCCCCGGGTGTAGTGCGGGGTGCGGTTGAAACCCATCGGCAGCGCGGCGCCCCGGATGGGCTGGGTGCGGTTCTCCTCTACGTAGCCCCATTCGGCCGGCGTCCCGGCCAGCCAGCGGCGCAGCATGCCCCGGTAGTCCACGTTCCCGAACGACTCGGACGTGTTGAGCAGGCCGAGCCCCACGTTGCTGGTGCCGTCGCCCATGCCGAAGATCCAGCCGTACCCCGGCAGCTGCCGCTCCCCGTCCCACAGGTCGAGCCACGACTCGAGGTAATCGTCGTCATGCCGCGGGCTCGTGTAATAGGTGCGGACAGCCACGCCGAGGGGCCGGTCGTCGCGCTTGCTCAGTCCCATCGCCAGGGCCAGCCGGGAAGAATTACCATCCGCCGCAACGACAACCCGGGCACGGTAACTGCGTTCCGGCTGCCCGGCGTCGGCGGTAGACCGGGCGGTGACCCCGGTAATGCGCCCCGTCCCGTCCAGCACCGGGCCGGTCACGGTCACGCCTTCGGCGAGCCGCGCGCCGGCCTTCTGCGCCGTGCGGGCGAGGATCTCGTCGAAGTCGAGCCGGGTCCGGACCAGCCCGTAGCCGGGATAGCTGGACAGGTCGGGCCAGGGCAGCTCGAGCCGGACCCCGCCCCCGATGATCCGCAGGCCCTTGTTCCGGACCCACCCGTCCTGCTCGCCGACCGGGACGCCCATGCCGACCAGGGCCTTGACCGCACGGGGGGTGAGGCCGTCGCCGCACACCTTCTCGCGGGGGAACTGAGCCTTCTCCAGGACCAGCACGTCGACCCCGGCCCGGGCCAGGTAGCAGGCGGTGGCCGAGCCAGCCGGCCCGGCGCCCACCACGATGACGTCGGCTTCCTCGGTGGCCGCGGGCCCGGTGGTGGTAAGCCCGGTGGTGGCCGGCCCGGTTGGAGCGGCGGCCGCGGGTACTGGCGGCGGGGCGGCTGGCTGTGCCGGGGTGGCCTGCCCGGCTTCAGGCGTACTGCCCGGGGCGCCGGCGGACGGCGGCACGGCCGCACCGGCGGGCGGGAGACTGGGGGGGACTTCGTGGGTCACGGGAACATTGTCCTGACTATCTTGTGAACCGCTTCACAAGTACTCTTTCCGGAGTCTAGACCTTCTCTTGCAACGCTCGCGAACCCGCCCCGCGGGGTGGGCCCGGTCCGGCTGGCCCGGCCAGCGGGGCCGGGCCGGTGAGCTTCGCTGGACGGCCCCGGCGCGCTGGCTGGCCTGGGGGACGGGACTGGCCCCGCCGGCGCAGGGTCGCTGGCCTGGGCCGGGTCACCGTCAGCCCGGGCGGCGGGCGAGATGCATGGCCACCACGCCCAGACTCAGATTCCGCCAGCGTACTGAGGACCACCCGGCCGCCGTGATCCTGCGCGCGAGCTCGGGCTGGGCGGGCCAGTCCTTGATGGACTCCGCCAGGTAGTCGTAGGCCTCCGGGCTGCCGGAAAGCCGCCGCGCCACCGCGGGCAGCGCGGTGGCCAGGTACGACTCATAGACCGTGTTCAGCCGGGGCCAGGGCAGGTGGCCGAACTCGCAGATGACCAGCCGCCCGCCGGGCCGGGTGACCCGGAGCATCTCGGCGAGTGCGGCACCGGGGTCGGCCACGTTGCGCAGCCCGAACGAGATCGTCACCGCGTCGAACGCCTGGTCGCGGAAGGGCAGCTGGAGGGCGTCGCCCGCCACGAACCGCACCGGCCCGGCCCGCCCCGCTGCACCGGGCACCGGCGGGGCCGCCGGGGCCGACCGCAGCCTGCGCGCCCCGACCTGGAGCATGCCCAGCGAGAAGTCACACGCGACGCAGGCGGCGCCCCCGGTCGTGAAGGTCCGGGACGAGGTCCCGGTGCCGGCGGCGAGATCAAGCACCAGCGCGCCCGGCTGCGCCCCGACCGCCCGGGCCACGATGCGGCGCCACCACCGATCCTGGCCCAGCGAGAGCACGTCGTTCATCAGGTCATAGCGGCCGGCGACCCGGTCGAACATCGCCGAGACCTCACCGGGCCGCTTGTCCAGGTTCGCGCGCGTCATGGGCCCAGCCTGGCACAGCGGCGCCGGTTCCCCGATCTCAGTTCCCCCATCACGGGCGCCCGGTCATGGCGGGCCGACGCACGGGAGGCCGGTCACAGGAGGCCGGGGCGGGCCCACGGCTCGCCGAGCACGTGCTCGGCCAGGAACGCGAACACGGTCTCGTACCAGATGCGCGAGTTGCCGGGACCGAGCACCCAGTGGTTCTCGTCCGGGAAGTAGAGGAACTTGGACCCGGCCAGGTGGCCGGGCCGGCTGGCCAGGTCGGTCCACAGCCGCAGCGCCTCGCCAACCGGGACCCGGTAGTCCTTGTCCCCGTGGATGACCAGCATCGGCGTGGTGATGGCGGAGACATGCCGGTCCGGGGAGTTGTCCGCGTACCGCCCCGGCTGGGTGGCGGGCGTCCCGAGCTGGCGGCGCCACTCCGCCGGGCAGTCCGTCGTCCCGAACATCTGCTCCAGAGCCCACAGGCTGGCGTGGCTGACGATGGCCCGGAACCGCGGGGTGTGCCCGGCGATCCAGTTCGCCATGTAGCCGCCGAAAGATCCGCCCATCGCCGCGGTCCGCCCGGCGTCCAGGTCCGCGCGGGTGAGGGCCGCGTCGGTGATGTCCATCAGGTCGGTGAACGGCAGGCCGCCCCAGGCGCCGTGCCCCCGGGCCAGGAACTCGTGCCCGTAGCCGGTGGACAGGCCCGGGTCGGGCAGCAGCACCGCGTAGCCCCTGGCCGCCATCAGCCATGGGTTCCACCGCCAGGACCAGGAGTTCCAGCTCGAATACGGTCCGCCGTGCACCCACAGCAGCAGCGGGGCGGGCGTGTCCGCGCTCGCCCGGTCGGGCAGCACCAGCCAGGCCCGCAGCGGGGTGCCGTCGGCCGCGGCGGCCTCGATCTCCTCCAGCCGGCCGGGCAGCGGCGGCTGGCCGGCCGGGCCCGGGAGGAACTCGGGGTCGCCGGGCCGGGTCGCGTCGAGCCGGACCACCTGCGGCGGGCTGTCCGTCGCCGAGCGCAGGGCGTAGAGATACTGCCCGTCCGGCGAGGGGCACAGGCAGGCGTAGGCCCCGTGGTCGGTGCTCAGCCGGGTGACGGCCCCGGTGTCGAGGTCAGCCCGCAGCACTGGGCCCCGGCCGTGGTCCGCGGTGGTGACGAACACGCCTGAGCCGTCCGGGGCCCAGGCCAGCTCCGCCGGCCAGTGCTCCAGACCGGGGAACAGGTCCAGCGGGTCCGCGCCGCCCTCGGGCGGCCCCTCGCCGGACGGCAAAGCGTCCCGCGGCACCGTCCCCTGCGCAGCCGCGTCCAGCGGCACCATCCCCGGCGCAGCCGCGTCCAGCGGCACCATGACCACGGTCAGCTCGCTGGCCTGGTCATAGCTATCGTGCCGTTCCCGGATGGCCGCGACCCGCTTGCCGTCCGGCGAGATCCGCGGCGCGGTGAAGTCGAATCCCGGGGCGGAGAGCAGGGCCCGGCGGTCACCGCTGACCGTGTCGATGGCCACGACGTCCTGGCGCAGCCCGCCGCCGCCATCGTTGACGGACCATCCGGTGACGGCCACGCGCCCGTCCGGGGTCAGGTCGAAGACGTGCTCATCCAGCCCCCGGCCGGGCTGGGGGGTCAGGTCGCGCGGGGACGGCGCGGCGGCGGCCGTGGCGGCGCCGGGAGCGGCCGGCCCATTCCAGGCGTCCTCAGCGGCCAGCACGTCGAGGACCAGAAGCCGTTGCTCGTCCGGGCCGAGATCGTGGTCCCAGTACCGGACGAGGGGTGATTCGTGCAGGATCGCCGTGACGCCTGCGTCGGCGCGGGCCCGGCGCCGCTCCGCGTCCGCGTCGGCCGGGCTGGCGCCGGGCAGCACGGCCGCGGTGAACGCGGCCAGTCCCGCTCCGGTGGCGGTGGCCACCCGGCTGATGCCGCCCGGTGGCGCGACGACCCGGCGGGCTTCCCCGCCCGCGGCCGGGAGCAGCCACAGGGCCCGCGGGGCGGCCGGGTCGGGCGCGGTCCCCTCATCGGGGCCGGGCGGCCGGGCCGGCTGGACGGCCGGGTCAGGGGCCGCCGGGTCACGGGCCGCCGGGTCACGGGCCGCCGGGTCACGGGCGTCCGGGTCACGGGCGGCGGCCAGCTCCAGGCGGGAGACTGGCGCCGGGCGGGTCCCGGGCGGGGCGGGCCGGGATGACAGGAAGGCCAGCGAACCGTCCGGCAGGAACGCCGGGCTGTCCTCCCCTTCCGCGGACCGGGTCAGCCGGGCCGCGGGGCGGCCGCCCCCGGTGTCCACTCGCCAGATGCTGGACTTGAACGTCCGCCCGTCGGGGGCGAGGGCCGACACGGTCACTGCCAGCCAGCTGCCGTCCGGGGCGAGCCGCAGCCCGGTAAGCCGGGGCAGGGCCAGGTAGTCATGCAGGTCGTGAAATGGGGTCACTGAGCTTTCCCGCCTCGGCTGGGGAACGGGCCGCCCGGTGGCGGCGCCCTCCGCGGACTGACCCCCTAGGTGCTGCGGCCCCCTGCTGATGGCGCGCCTGGATCGCTCAGCGCCCTTCAGTGATCATGAGTGCCCCGACCGTGGCGTTGGTGGCCTCGTCGATCAGGATGAGGCCGCCGGTCTGCCGGTTGCGGTTGTACGGGTCGAAGAACAGGGGCTGGGTCAGCCGCAGGCTCACCCGGCCCACCTCGTTCAGCCCGAGCCGGTCGGCGTTCTCGTCCCGGTGCAGGGTGTTCACGTCGAGCCGGTACTGCAGGTCACGGACGATGGCCTTCACCGTCCGGGAGGTGTGCTTGACCACGAGCCGGTCCCGCGCTGCCAGTGGCTTGCTCTCGGACATCCAGGAGACCATGCCCTCGACGTCCTGCGAGGCCATGGGCTGGTTGTGCGGACGGCAGATCATGTCGCCGCGGGAAACATCCAGGTCGTCCTCGAGCACCAGGGTCACCGACATCGGCGAGTACGCCTCGGGGACCGGGCCGCGCGCGGTGTCGATCCGGGCGATCCTCGTGGTCAGCCCGGACGGCAGGTGCATCACCTCGTCACCGGGCTTGAGCACCCCGCCCGCGACCTGGCCGGCGTACCCGCGGTAGTCGTGCAGCGCCGGGTCCGTGGCCTGGTGCGGCCGGATCACGTACTGGACCGGGAACCGGACGTCGATCAGGTTGCGGTCCGAGGCGATGTGCACGTGCTCCAGATGGTGCAGCAGCGAGGGCCCGTCGTGCCAGGGCATCTTCTCCGAACGCTGCACCACGTTGTCACCGTGCAGGGCGGAGATGGGGATGAAGCTCAGGTCGCCGATTTCCAGCTTCGCCGCGAAGGCGGCGAACTCCTCGCTGATCCGCTCGAAGACGCGCTGGTCATAGTCGACCAGGTCCATCTTGTTCACCGCCAGCACCAGGTGCGGCACCCGGAGCAGGGTGGTGAGGAAGGCGTGCCGCCTGCTCTGCTCGGTCAGCCCGTTCCGCGCATCGACCAGCACGATGGCCAGGTCGGCGGTCGAAGCCCCGGTCACCATGTTGCGGGTGTACTGGATGTGCCCTGGGGTGTCGGCGATGATGAACTTCCGCCGCGGCGTGGCGAAATAGCGGTAGGCCACGTCGATCGTGATGCCCTGCTCCCGCTCGGCACGCAGTCCGTCGGTGAGCAGCGCCAGGTTCGTGTACTCCTCACCGCGGGCCTTGCTGGTCTGCTCGACGGCCGCGAGCTGGTCTTCGAAGATGGCCTTCGAGTCGTACAGCAGGCGCCCGATCAGGGTGCTCTTGCCGTCATCGACCGAGCCGGCCGTGGCCAGCCGCAGGATGTCCATCGGCCTGCTCCCTTCGGGGGACAGGACGTCGTACGCCGTGGCCGTCATCAGAAGTACCCTTCCCTCTTGCGGTCTTCCATGGACGCCTCACTGGCCCGGTCGTCCGCACGGGTCTGGCCCCGCTCGGTGATCCGGGTCGCCGCGATCTCGGCGATGACGTCCGACACCGTCGTCGCGCTGGATTCCACGGCCCCGGTGACGGGAATGTCCCCGACGGTGCGGTAGCGGACAGTCGCCTCGAACACCGGCTCGTCATCGCCCGGGTAAGTGAACTCGCTCTCGGCGAGCAGGATGCCGTCCCGCTCGAACACCCGGCGCTGGTGCGCGTAGTAGATGGACGGGATCTCGAGCTTCTCCCGGGCGATGTACTGCCAGACGTCCAGCTCGGTCCAGTTGGACAGCGGGAAGACCCGGATGTGCTCGCCCATCCGGATCCGCGTGTTGTAGATGCTCCACAGCTCGGGACGCTGGTTCTTCGGATCCCACTGGCCGAACTCGTCGCGGAAGGAGAAGACTCGCTCCTTGGCCCGGGCCTTTTCCTCGTCCCGGCGGCCGCCGCCGAACACCGCGTCGAAGCGGTTCCCCTCGATCGCGTCGAGCAGCGTGGTGGTCTGCAGCCGGTTGCGGCTGGCCCGGCGGCCGGTCTCCTCGGCCACGCGGCCGGCGTCGATGGAATCCTGGACGGACGCCACCACCAGCTTGACTCCGACCTCGGCCACCCGGCGGTCCCGGTAATCGATCACCTCGGGGAAATTCTGCCCCGTGTCCACGTGCATGACCGGGAACGGGATCCGGGCCGGCCAGAACGCCCGCTCGGCCAGGGCCAGCATGACGATCGAGTCCTTGCCCCCCGAGAACAGCAGGATCGGCCGCTCGAACTCGGCGGCTACCTCACGCATGATGTGGATGGACTCCGCCTCGAGCACTTCTAGCTGCGAGAGCGAATAGTCAGAACGCACGGCCATCAAGCAAACTCCGGTCGTCGGGCACGGACGAGATCAGGTCACTCCCCCGCGGGAGCGTTACTGCGTAGCTGAGCTACCAGCCACGCGCAGACCATCCAGCAGTACGGGCGCAAGCCCCGCTGAGCAGATAAGGATATCCGGCAGGGAAGGGTCGGCCTGGTTGTAGGCCAGTTTTGAGCCGTCCAGGCGTGATGCGTGCAGCCCCGCGGCCTCCGCCACCGCCACCGGCGCCGCTGAATCCCACTCGTACTGGCCGCCACTGTGCACATAGGCATCGGCGGTGCCCCGGACCACCTCGGCCGCCTTCGCCCCGGCCGAGCCCATCGGGATCAGCGTCAGCTCGATCTGCTGGGCCAGCCGGTCGAGGAGGGCGGGCGGCCTGGTCCGGCTGACCAGCACGCGGACCGGGCGGCCCGGGGTCACGGCGGGCGGCCCGGGGGACGGCTCAGCGGTGCTCAGCACCGTGCCCTGGGCCGGCAGGGCGACCGCGCCCGCGGTCAGTTCCCCGCGTTCCCACAGCGCCACGTGCACGGCCCAGTCGGTCCGGCCGGGCTCCCCGAATTCCCTCGTCCCGTCCAGCGGGTCCACGATCCAGACCCGTTCCGCGTCCAGCCGGGCGAGGTCGTCGCGGCCCTCCTCGGACAGCACCGCGTCCCCGGGACGCCGGTCGCTGAGCTGGGCGGCAAGGAACTCGTGAGACGTCTGATCGCCGGCCTTGCGCAGCGCGTCGGGCTCGCCACCCTCGGCTCGCAGGGCGAGCAGTAGGCGGCCCGCTTCGCTGGCCAGGTCGCGGGCCAGGCGGTCATCGTCGGTGGTCATCAGGCTAGGCGCCCCTTCTTAGGCGGCGTAAGCCTCACAGGCTAGTAGGCGCCGTGCCCCCGGACGACCGCAGACCAGGTTTTCCACAGGATTTGCAGGTCCAGGGCCAGCGACCAGTTCTCCACGTAGCGCAGGTCCAGCCGGACCGCTTCGTCCCAGGGCAGGTCGGATCGCCCATTGACCTGCCACAGGCCGGTGATGCCCGGCTTGACCACGAGCCGGCGCCGCATGTGGTCGCCGTACTTGGCCGCCTCGGTGGGCAGCGCGGGCCGCGGGCCGACCAGCGACATGTCCCCGAGCACCACGTTGAACAGCTGCGGGAGCTCATCGAGGGAGTAACGGCGCAGCCAGCTGCCCGCCCGGGTGACCCGCGGGTCCTTGCGCATCTTGAACAGGGCGCCGTCGGACTCGTTAAGGGCCGACAGTTCGGCCTTCCGCTGTTCCGCGTCCACCACCATGGTGCGGAACTTCCATACCGGGAACATGTGGCCGCCCTTGCCCACCCTGGTCTGCCGGAAGAAGACCGGCCCATGGTCACCGAGCCGGATGGCCAGCATGATCGCCGCGAACAGGGGCATCAGCAGGATGAGCACCGACAGGGCGACCACCTTGTCGAACACGCCCTTGAGCACCTGCTTGCCGCCCGCCAGTTCCGGGTGGTCCACATGCAGCAGCGGCAGCCCGGCGACCGGGCGGATGGTGGTCCGCGGCCCGGCCACGTCGAGCAGGGCGGCCGCGACGCACATGTCGGTGCCGGTCTTCTCCAGGTCCCAGGCCAGCTCGCGGAGCCGGATGCCGTTCATCTCCGGGCAGGCGAGCACGGCGACGGTATCCGCGCCGAGGTAGCCGACGGCCGTGGTCACGTTGGTCAGTCCGCCGAGCACCGGGACGCCGGCGATCTCACCGAGCATGGTGCCGCCGGCCAGGCACGCTCCGACCACCGACAGGCCGTGGTAGGTGCCCCGGCGCAGCTCCCCGATCAGGTCGGCGACCGCGGGGGCGTGACCCACCGCCACCACCCGGCGCATGCAGACGCCACGGCTGCGCATCCGGTGCAGCCGCCTGCGCAGCTGGTGCCTTACGACCAGGTCGAACAGGGTGGCGCAGGGTAGCGCGATGACCATGTAACCGCGCGCGACCTCGAACTTCACCGCGTACGAGGCGATGGCGATTATGGCCGTGAGGCTCACCGCCCCGTTCAGCACCCGGCGGAACTCGTCGGAACCGACGCCGATGAAGCGGGCGTCATAGCCGCCGGCCAGGCCCACCGACAAGATCCAGAGCAGGGGGAGCAGCCCGGTGAACGCGAGGTAGATGGCCGGCCGGTAGCCAGGGTCGTCGAAGCGGACCTCGTAGGCGAGCACGCTCGCGGCCAGGGCGCAGGCACCGTCAGCCACGCCAACCCGGCGGAGGTAGGCCCCGGTCCAGGCCGCCGAGTCCGGCGAGCCCAGCCGTGCGCGAGTGCGCCGCACACCACTGACGGCCGTATTACCCGACACGCGCCCCACCGTCCTTGTTGACGTCCCGCCTGTGCCCCCCGGGGCACACAACGGAAGACGTCTAGCCAAACCGGATGGTTGACGCTTTCTTCAACACTGGCCACCCAATTTCATGACACCCGCGGGTTCGTCACGATCGCAGTACTCGGGGTGATTCGTTACCCGGGCGCCAGCCTCGCTCAGGCGCGGCTGCTCTCGTCCCGCAGCCACGTCGAGTACTGATTCCGCTGCACCTCGCGGCGGGCGCGGCGCCGGGCCAGCACGGCGACGGCGAGGAACAACGCCACCCGGGGCGCCAGCCACGGCTCCGCGCGGACCAGGGCCAGCAGATCGCGCGGCCGGGTCCGCGCCGACGTTCCGGGGCCGCCCTCGGCCTGCTCGACCTGGTTCACGCCCATGGCGGCGCGGACCCGGCGGCGCAGCAGGTCGCCAGCGGTCCGCGGGACGTGCACGACGACCCTGGCCCCGGGCACGATGACCCGCTCATCCGGCCTGAAGACCAGGGACGCGGCGAGGTCGTCGGCGAGCAGCGGCGGCAGGCCGGCGACGCGGGCGTGGCCCGCCCCGCTGAGCGCGATGACCCCGCGGCCGAACAGCCCGCTGCGCACCTCGGGCAGCCGCGCCCACACGTCGTAGTACCAGCGGACCAGCCAGGACGCGCCGGCCAGGGCCAGCACCCGCTCCGGGGCCGCCGCGAGCGCGCCGGGCCGGGCCAGGGCGCCGGCCAGGGCGCGGACGTCCGCCGCCCTCAGTTCCACGTCCGCGTCCACGTAGATCCGCGGGAAGCCCGTGGCGGCCTGGTCGCCGGCCAGCAGGGCTTCACGCTTGGAGGGCACCGGGATGGACAGCACCCGGATCCCCGGCCCGTAGCGGCCCGCGATCTGCGCCGTGTCGTCGCGGCAGCCGTTGGCCACCACGATCACCTCGAGCCCCTCCTGGGGCGCGCCGGAGGTGAGCTGCCCGAGCAGCCTGCCAATCACCCGCGCCTCGTCATGGGCCGGAACCACCACGCTGATCACGCCAGGCAGTATGCCCGAATCATGACCGGGCCGGCGGGGTTCCGCGCCCAGCGGCCCACCGGGCGCCGGGCGGCCCGGGCCCCGAGGCGGGCCGGGGCCCCAGGCGGGCCGGGCACCCGGCCCCCGGGCGCGGGGCGGGTCGATCCGCGCGGCGCGGCTGTCACCGGCCGGGCCGCCCTGCGCGTCATATCGGTAGCCTGGCGAATCCCGGGCGAAGCTCGCGCCGTGGCAGATTGGGGAAAAAGGTGACAGCATGCCGGTAGCCGACCGGGCACCGGACGTGATCGTGGGCCTCTGCTTTCACGGCATCGGCACGCCGCCGGCGGCCCTGGAGCCGGATGCGCACGACTATTTCGTCCGCGCCGACCTGTTCTTCGGCGTGCTGGACGAGGCGGCGCGCCGGCAGGCGGTCCAGCTGAGCTTCGACGACGGCTACGCGTCCGACGTGGAGGTGGCCCTGCCGGCGCTCGCCGACCGTGGCCTGACGGCCACCTTTTTCCCGCTGGCGGGGATGCTGGGCCGGCCGGGCTACCTCGATGAGGGTGGCGTTCGGGCGCTGTCGGCCGCCGGGATGGTGGTCGGCACGCACGGCATGAGCCACCGGTCCTGGCGCGGGCTGGACGCCGAGTCCGAGCACGAGGAACTCGCCGTGGCCAGGTCGCTGATCGGCGCGGCGGCGGGCGCCCCGGTCTCCACCGCGGCCTGCCCGTTCGGCAGCTACGATCGCCGGGCGCTGGGGGCACTGCGCCGCCACGGCTACGCACAGGTGTTCACCAGCGACCGGCGCCGGGCCCGGGCGGGCGCCTGGCTGCAGCCCCGCTACAGCATCAAGCGCGGTGACACGCTGGAGACAGTCCGGGAGGACATCCTGGCGCCGCCGCCCCTGGCCGAGCGATTCCGCTGCGTGGCCGCCTCCCAGGTCAAGGCGTGGCGATGAAGCCCACGGTGCTGATCGGCTTTGCCGACGCGCTGGCCGCGATCGAGTCGGCCTGGTGCCTCGCCGACCATGGATTCGAGGTCTGCGCGTTCACCAGGTCCGGCACCCGCCCGGCCCTGGAGCGGAGCGGGCTGGTCCGGGTGCTGCCGATCACCGCGCCCGAGCAGGATGCCCCCCGGTCCGTCGCTGAGCTCAGCGCGCTGATCCGCGACCTGAGACCCGCCGCGGTCCTGCCCCTTGACGACCACGCCGTGTGGCTGACCGACCAGTACGCGCAGCAGCCGGGAGCGGACCAGCCCGTGATCGCCGGGCCTACCGGCAAGCTCGCGGCGATCGCGCTGGACAAGCGTGAGCAGCTGCTCCTCGCCGCCACCGCCGGCTTCGCGGTTCCCGGTTCCGCCGACGCGGCGGCGGAGCGGCCGCCTGGCGACGGGCCGTGGATGGTGAAACCAGCCCTGGCCGTGCAGCTGCGGGACGGGAGGCTGCGCCGCCCGGCCGGCCGGATCGCCACCACGCCGTCACAGGTGCGCGAGGTCGCCGCGGCGATCGGCGGGCCGGCCATCGCGCAGCCCATGATCCAGGGCACCGGCGAGGGGGTGTTCGGGCTCGCCACCGCCGCCGGCATCGCCGCGGTGAGCGCGCACCAGCGGGTCCGGATGATGAACCCCCGCGGCTCCGGCTCCAGCGCGTGCCGGTCGGTCCCGCTGGCCGCCGACCTGAAGGATCCGGTCCGTGAGTTCCTCTCCGGCTGTGAGTGGCGGGGGCTGTTCATGGTGGAGATGCTCCGCGACGCTGCCGGGCAGCCCTGGTTCATGGAACTGAACGGGCGGACCTGGGGAAGCATGGCGCTGGCCCGCCACCGCGGGCTCGGCTACCCGGGCTGGGCGGTGCGGGCCGCACTCGACTCGGAGTTCGCGCCGCCCTACCCGGGCCTGGCTGAGGTGCAGGCCCCGCACGTGACCGCGCGCCATCTGGGCCGGGAGATCGTCCATCTGGGGATGGTGCTGGCCCGCGGTGGCGCGCCCCGGATCGCGACCGTGCGCGATGTGCTCATCCCGCACCGCGGGGAACGCTGGTACAACTGGCGGCCCGGCGAGCCCGCGGTGTTCGCGGCCGACACCTGGAACACGGTCCGTGGCCAGCTTCGCTCCCGGAAGTCCGGCAGGAAAGGATGAGCCGGGTACGCCCGGCGCCGCCCGGTGGGGGCGGGCCGCCGGTCAAGGCCGTCGCCCATGTGCACTCGGAATGGTCAGACGACGGATCGTGGCCGCTGAGCCGGATCGCGGCCACCTTCGCCCGGCGCGGCCATCAGGTCGTGCTGATGTCCGAGCACAGCCGCGGGTTCACCGCGGCGAAGTGGGACGACTACCGCCAGGCCTGCGCGGACGCGAGCACGGACCAGGTACGGCTGGTACCCGGGATCGAGTACGGGGACGCGGACGACGTGGTGCACATCCCGGTCTGGGGGCACGTGCCCTTCTTCGGGGACGCACCGCCGATCGGCGACCTGCTGAAGCAGGCGGACGCAGCGGGCGGTACCGCGGTATGGGCGCATCCCTGGCGGCGGGCGGCCTGGCAGCGGTGCGAGCCGTCCTGGTGGGAGTACCTGGGAGCGGTCGAGGTCTGGAACCGGAAGTACGACGGCATCGCCCCCAACCGCGATTCGCTGGCGCTGGCGCGCCAGCACGCGGCAGCCCAGTTCGTGGCGCTGGACCTGCACACCCGCCGCCAGCTGTTCCCGCTGTCGCTGCGGCTGGCCATGCCAAGCCCGTCCGCCAGCGGCCCGGCGGTGCCTGACTGCGATGAGGTCTACGCCGCGCTGCGGGACGGAGGCTTTGCCGCCCAGGCGTTCGGGATCGCGCTGGACCAGCTGACCGCCGGGCCGGCCGCGCTGGCCCTGCGGCTGCTGGAAGGCGCCCGCGGGACAGCGGCCCGCATGCTGCGCTAGCGGCGCACCGGGTGAATTTCCGGCGTGGCCCGGGCGGCGCCGCCCGCGAGGCCGGGTGGCCGGTGCACCGTCTCCGGGGGAGGGCTGCCCCGGCGGATGTGCAGCACCCCCGCGGCCCGGCTGCCTTCCAGCTGGCCGGTCACATGAGCCAGGATCCGCAGGTAACTCCCCCGGCGGCCCGAGCCGCGGAGGCAGTTGACCGCGTGGACGGCCAGCCATCCTGAGGTCTTGACCACGTCCCGCCACGACTCCGCCGGCAGCAGCCCGACCGCCTGGTAGCGGGCGAGCAGGTGCGCCCGGCCGCGGCCGTAGCCACGCCACTGCTGAAGCAGCGACCGCAGGTCGGGCCGGTGCCGGTAGGCCACGACCGCGGCGGGCGCGTACCCGAGCTGGTAGCCAGCGAGCTGGAGCCGCCAGAACAAGTCGGTTTCCTCGGCGGCCCCCCCGAAAGACTCATCGAAGCCGCCGACCTCCTCGTAAGCCTCGCGCCACACCCCGCAGTTCGCCCCGACCGGGGCCGGCAGCAAGCCGAACGGGCACGGCAGGTCCCCGGGAGTGGCCCGCGGCCGCCACGCGAGCACGGACGGCGCGTTCAGTGACTCCTCGTCGAGGTGGCCGCCGACCGCCGGCCAGCGGTCCAGCGCCGCCTCCATCTGCTCGACCCAGTCATCGGCGACGATGTCATCGGCGTCGCAGAAGAGCAGAAGCCGGCCGCGCGCGGCGCGGGCCGCGACCGCGAGCGCCCCGGCCCGGCCCGGGGCTTCCCCGGAGTCGACGATCCGCAGCGGCACCCCGGCCTGCGTGGCGCGGGCCGCACGAACGCTCTCGTCAGTGGATCCGTTGTCGCTGACGATGATCTCCCAGCGCCCCCGGTAGGTCTGCCGGCCGAGAGCCTCCAGCTGCTCGGGCAGATACGGCATCCCGTTGCGGACCGGGACCAGCACGCTGACTCCGGGTTCGGCTGGGCGCGGGGCGCGGGGCGCGCCGTCCTGCCCTGGACGCGCAGCGGTTCCATCACCATCTGCTGTCACGGCATCCTCCGTCACGTCGGCCAGCTGTCGCGTCGCCGGGAACTCGCACTACACGTATAGACGCGCGGGGCCGACGGAGCGTGTACGCCCGCACGCCGCCGTATCTGGCCCGGCCGGCCCCGCGCAGTATCCGCGGACCGCCCCAGATCCGGCCAGGCCAGGGTCTAGGCTATGTCCCCCGCTCTCCGCTCATATCCGGCAAATCATGCTGATTGCCACTACGCGTGAACCATGCCGTTCGGTAGGGCGTCAACCTTACGTCTCCCTGGTGGTGGGACGGGATCAGCTACGGAGGAGGGGGACAGCGCGTGGGTGAGCTCAATGCCCTGCGCCAGCGCCTGGTGGACGGGCCGGACTCGCTCGGCGAACGTAACCGGCTCCGGCGCTGGGAATGGCTGCAGGACACGTTTCCCGGCATCCGCTCGATGTCGGTCATCGATCTCGGCGGGACAGCCGAGGCATGGCTCCGGGCGCCCCTGCAACCCGCGTCGGTGCATGTCGTCAACCTGGAAGACCAGCCCTCGGATACTCCGGACTGGCTCACCGCGGAGCAGGGCGACGCCTGCGCGCTGCCCAGCAGCCTGGATGGCGCCTCGTACGACCTCGTGTTTTCCAACTCGGTCATCGAGCACGTCGGCGGGCACGCGCAGCGGCTCAGGTTCGCCGGCGAGGTGCACAGGCTGGCCGCGCGGCACTGGATCCAGACGCCGTACCGGTACTTCCCGATCGAGCCGCACTGGCTTTTCCCGGGGTTCCAGTTCCTGCCGGTCACGGTGCGGGCCGAGATCTCCCGGCGCTGGCCGCTGGTGCACACGCCGTCAGGCAGTCACGAGGCCGGGGTCCAGGCCGCCCTGGGCGTCGAGCTGCTCAGCCGTACCGAGATGGCGACCTACTTTCCCGGTTCCACGCTGCGCTTCGAGCGCGCGATGGGGGCCGTCAAGGCGCTGATCGCGGTGAAAACCGCGTAGCGCCAGGCGCTCCTGAGGCCGTCCGGCCCACCACATCACCAGGCCGGAATCAGCGCGGCCCGCGTTCAGGACCCAACGAAGGGATGGAGCAGGTATGCCGACCGGACCGCTCGCCGGGCAGGCCAGCCGGGGGCAGGCCACTGCCGAAGGCCATCCCGGGGGGGTGTCCATCGTCATCGTGACCTACCGGAACGAGGCCGACATCGGCGCCTGCCTGAGGGCGGCCGGCCGGGCGGCACCCAGCATCCCGGTGGAAGCGATCGTCGTCGACAACGCGTCAGGTGATGGCACCGCGGCGGCGGCGCGCGCCGTGGGCGGCGTGAAGGTCATCGAACGTGAGACCAATGGCGGGTTCGCGGCCGGGTGTGCCACCGGCGCGGCGGCGGCCACCGGCAGCTGGCTGCTCTTCCTCAACCCGGACACGATCATCGCGCCTGACGCCATCGGGGCGCTGCTCGACTGCGCCACGGAGCATCCGGCGAGCGGCATCGTCGGCGGCCGCTTCGTCCATCCCGACGGGACCAGCGACCCCCGCTCGTTCTGGGGCAGGCCCAGCCCCTGGTCCGCGCTCTGCTTCGCGCTCGGCCTGACCAGCCTGCTGCCGGGTCACCGGTTCTTCGACCCGGAAGCGCCCCAGCCGTGGACCGGCGACGCGGCCCAGGAGCGCGCTGTGGCCGTGATCAGCGGGGCGTTCATGCTCGTGCGCCGGGAGTTGTGGGACATGCTCGGCGGCTTCGATCCGGTGTTCTTCCTCTATGGCGAGGACGCCGATTTCTGCCTCCGCGCCGGTGCCGCCGGGTTCCGCCCCATGGTCACCGCGCGGGCGGTCTGCCAGCACGCGGGCGGCCGGTCCTCCACCGGCGCGGGCAAGCTGGTCCTGCTGTTTACCGGCAAGTGCACGCTGGTCCGCAGGCACTTCCCCGTCTGGCTGCGCACCGCGGGCATCGGCTTCCTGCTGGGCGGGGTGCTGCTGCGCGCCACCGCGAGCCGGATCACGGGGACCGCCTCGGCCGCCCGGCAGGCGAGGCCGACCGCACGGGGAGACGACTGGCGCGCTCTCTGGGCCGCCCGGGCTGAATGGCGTCGTGGTTGGACCGGCTAGCGCACGGCCATAGGCCCTCCCATGGCTGAGAGGCCAGCCGGCGGCGTCCCGCGGAGGGGCACCGTTCAGGGACGCCAGCACGCCCGTCCGCCCACGGCGGCCGGCGCTGCGCTGGGCGCGATCATGCGCGCGGTGTTCTGGCTGCTCGGCAGCGTGGTCTCCGCACGGCGCGGCACGCTGGTCCTCGGCATCATCGCCGGCCGGATCTTCGCGCCGAAAGAGTTCGGTGCGGTGGCCGCGGCACTCGCGGTGGTGCTGGCCTTCCGCAGCCTCGGTGAGTTCGGTGCCAGCCGCGCCCTGGAGCGGTACGAGGGCGATCCGCGCGAAGTCGCGTCCGCGGTCATGACGATCTCCCTCGTCTCTGGCGCGGTGCTGGCCGCGGCCTGCTTCACCGCCTCCGCGGAATTGGCGGCCGCGACGGGCACCCCGGCCGCGGCGCCGCTGATCCGGATCCTGGCCTTCGACATCCTGATCGGCGGCCTGGTCGCCGCGCCCGCGGCCATGCTCCGGCTGCATCCGCGGGGAATCCGGCGGTCCATCGCCGACCAGTCCGGTAACTGGCTCGGGGTCGTACTGACCTGCTGGCTCGCGGTCAGCGGGTACGGCATGCCCAGTTTCGGCATCGGCCTGCTGGCCGGGGCCATCCTCCGCGCCGCCATGATTGTCGTGTTCGCGCCCACCTCGCTGCGGATGGGCCTGGGCCGCGGCCACATGAGGACCCTGGCCCGGTCCGCGCTGCCCCTGGCCGGCTCGGGCCTGGCCATGTTTGCGCTGGCCAACGCCGACCAGCTGATCGTCGGCCACCTCAAGGGCGGGGCGTTGCTCGGCTGTTACGCGCTGGCCGTCAGCCTGGCCAGCTGGCCACTGACGCTCCTGGCGGAGCCGGTGCTGCGGGCCGCGCCCGGGTCGTTCGCCCGGTTGCGGACCAGCCCGCAGCTGCAGGGCTCGGCTTACCTGTCGTCCACCGCGCTCATCGCCAGCCTCACCCTGCCCGCTGGGTTCCTGCTGAGTGCCGTGGCCGTTCCGCTGGTGCACCTGGCCTACGGCCCGGCGTATGCCCCGGCGGCGAGCGCGCTCGAATGGCTGGCCCCGCTGGTCGCCCTGCGCCTCCTCTGCGAGCTGACCAGCGACTACCTCACCGAGTTCAAGTCGGCGGTGTCCGCACTCGTCTTCCAGCTGGTCTGGCTGGCCGCGATGATCCCGTCGGTGCTGATCTGGACCTGGGCCGACGGGCTCGCCGGCGCGGCGATAGCCCAGGTGGTGATCGCCGGAGCCCGCCTGCTGCCCTGGTATCTCGTCGAGACCAGGTGGCTCACCCGGGGCCGCGGCCAGCTGACCCGCATCGTCATCCCGCTCACCGCCGGGCTCACGGTCGGCTTCGTGGTTATCTGGCTGCGCCGGGTGGTGCCGGATGACGGGGCGGATCTCGGGCTCGGCGCGGTGGCCGGTCTCACCGTGATGGGCCTGCTGGTCTACCGGATGCGCTCGGTGCTGGCCGCGGTGCGGCGGACCGCCGCCGTGACGACCGCGTGGTCCTTCGCGCGGGCCGCGAGCCCGGTGCTCGAGGCGGTCATCGAATCCCCCGGGCGCCCCATCTGGTCGGGCGGCCCGCAGCGCACCCAGATTCTCACCCCGCTTCCCGCCCTGGTGCCGCCCGCCGAGGCCGAGCAGGCGGGCCTGGGCCGCAAGGTCCGCGCCGGAGCCCGCTGGAGCATGGTGAACACGCTCGTGCTCCGGGTGGCCAATTTCGTGGTCGGCGTGGTCCTGGCGCGGACGGTCTTCGGCCCGCACGCATGGGGCCTGTACGCGATCTCACAGCTGGTGCTCTCGGTGCTGCTCAGCGCCAACGAGATGGGAGTCAGCCTGGCCGTGGTGCGGTGGGAGGGTGATATCCGCGGGATAGCCCGCACCGCGCTCACGTTGTCCCTCGCCTCAAGCTCGGCGCTGTGCGCGGCGCTCTTCCTGGCCGCGCCCTGGGTGGCGAACCTGCTCGGCTCGCCCGGTGCGACCAGCCTGGTCCGGCTGCTGTCCTTCTGCGTGATCATCGACGGTCTCGTCTGCGTGCCGTTCAGCCTGATCAACCGGGAGTTCATGCAAGGGCGCCGGATGCTGGTCGAAGCGATCGGCTTCGTGGTGACCACGGCGATCACGCTGATGCTGGCCTTCTCCGGCCTCGGCGCGATCAGCTTCGCCTGGGGAAACCTGATCGGCAACATCGTCACCCTGATCGGCGCGACCATCGCCGCGCCGTTCTTCGTGTTTCCCGGATGGGCCCGGCGCCAGGCCCGAGAGCTGCTCCAGTTCGGCCTGCCCCTGGCCGGGGCCAGCCTGCTCGTGCTCGGCACCCTCAACGTCAACTCCGCGATCGTGAGCGCCACCCTCGGGCCGGCCGCGCTCGGCTTCTACCAGCTGGCGTTCAACATCTCCAGCTGGCCGGTGCAGAGCATCTCCGCCGCCGCCCGCCGGGTGTCGTTCGCGGGTTTCTCCCGCCTGGCCGGCTCGCGCGAGATGCTCGCCGATGGGTTCACCCGGGCGGCGGCCGTCCTGGTGGCGCTGGCCATCCCCGCCTGCGTGCTGCTCATCACCCTGGCTGAGCCGTTGATCAGGACCATTTACGGCGCGCGCTGGATCCCCGCCGCACCCTCGCTGAGCCTGCTCGGGGTCCTGGGCCTGCTGCGGGTGTTCTACGAGCTCGCCTACGACGGCCTGGCCGCCGCGGACCGCCGGCCCACGTTGCTGGTCGTGCAGGGCCTGTGGCTGGTAGTGCTCATCCCGGTGCTGCTGGTGGGAGCGCAGACCCGGGGTATCACCGGGGTGAGCGCCGGGCATGTGGCGGTCGCGGTCCTGGTCGTCGGGCCGGCCTTCCTGTGGGCGCTGCGACGCATCGGCATCACGGTCGGGGCCCTGCTGGCCCGCTGCCTGCGGCCGATCATCGGCGGCATCCTGATGGCCGTCGTCTCGCTGGCCATGATCCATTTCGCCGGATCCGGCGTCGTGGGGCTGGGCGCGGCCATCGCCGCGGCCAGCGTCGTCTACGTGCCGCTGATCCTGCCGATGCGCCGGATGATCAAACCGCCCGCGGCGCAGACCGCCGAGCCCGCCCGGGCGCGCGCGGCATGAGGACCGTCCGTTCCCGGATAACGAGAGTGAAGGAGCAGCATGCAGATCAGCCAGGCCCGCGGCTCAGCCCGGTCCGCTGCCAGGTTCGTGCTGGGCCCGGTGATGCGGGGAAACAGCCTCGTCGTGTTCGAGGCCCGCAACAAAGTGGTCCGCGGCCGGGCCGGCCGGGCCATGCACCGGTTCGAGGATGTCGAGGTCGCCCGGCTGACGCGGCAACTCGGTGAGCTCCCGGCCGCGCGGGTGGCCACGGTGATCACGACGTACCGCCGCCCGGAAATCGTCCAGCGGGCGATCCAGTCGGCGCTGGCGCAGACCGTCCGCGATCAGGTGATCATGGTGGTGGACGATGCCGGCGGTCTTCCCGGTCTCCCCGATGACCCCCGCGTATTCGGCGTCTCGCTCTCCGCCAACGCGGCCATCGCCGGCGTGGTCCGGAATATGGGCGCCCGGCTTACCCGGTCCGAATACGTGGCGTTCCTCGACGACGACAACGAGTGGGCACCGAACCATCTGGAAACCGCACTAGCGGCCCTTGACGACGATCACGCCGGGCCGCCGCCGGATCTGGTCTACACCGCCGTGCGGCGGGCGTTCCCCGATGGTCAGCTGATGGACGTCCTGTCCACTCCATTCGACAAGCGGAAGCTCCGCTCCGCCGGCTGGGTGGACGTTAACTCTGTGGTCGCCCGGCGCTTCCCGGGGCTCCATTTCAGCCGGCTCAGGCGGCCCAAGGGCGGGACCCCGGCCGAGGACTGGGAACTGGTATTCCGGCTCAGTTACTGGCATCGGCGGAGAATCCAGCATATTCCGGTTCAGACCGTTAATTACCTGGTTAATCCGGATGCCTACTGGTCAGACTGGGAGTCGCTCGAGACGACGGTGAATTGAGGCACGAACGACGCTTCCTGAACGGCGCCTGAAGCCGCTCGCCGACCTCAGGCCACCCGGATCCTGCGCTGCCGCCAGCGGGTGAGCAAAGGGTCACTCCAGAACGTCAGCGTAAACGCGGCGAGGACTCCTATGAGAACGATGCCGAAATACGCCTGCCCCGGCCGCCCCATGATCGGCCGGGGTACGGCCTGGGCCAGATTGACGATCGTGATCTGCGATTTCGGCGGAGCCTGCCGGGCGGCCTGCATGGTCTGCAGGATTGACCGGAACTTCTGGCCGGCCGCGGCCGTCGTGGCCAGCACGGTCTGCGGGCTGGTGGAACTGGCGCAGATGTGCAGCGTGGGGCTGCTATAGGAAGGGAACCTGACGTCGCCGGTATTGGTCATCAGCACGTTGTAGTAGTTGCTCACCCCGGCGGCCTGGAGCTGGTGGCGGACCTGCTCCGAGTTCATCTCGGCCGAGACCATGCCCCCCACCATGGCCGCCGACGCATTCTGCCCGGTGATTACGTTGCGATTCCACGGCAGGGGCGGTGCGCTCAGGAAAAGCTGCTCGCAGCCGCGGTAGGTGATTGCCCGGCCATGCACCGCCCACAGCCCGCCCATCGTGCACAGCAGGACCGCGACGAGCACATACCACCGGCGGCCCAGCTTGCCGACCCATTCCTGGGCAGTCATGACATCACTCCCGTAACTGATGGCACCGGGCCGCGACGCTAGCCCCGCCACTTCGCCAGATGTGCCTCGACTATATAACTTCGACCTCAGATCCGTGGATGTCCTGCCTAATTTTCCTATTTGCACTATAGTCGTGCACTACCTGCCCGCGCCCCCCCCGCAGCGGTGGCGGGGGGAAGACGTCTGGCCATAGCTGAGATGCCAGTTTGCCGAAGGATGGAACATGGATTTCGGGGAAATGCTGCGCGTACTGCGGCGGCGCTGGATCATCGCCGTAGTCGGCGCGTTGCTAACGGTGAGCGCAACGCTTGGCGCTTACAAAGCGTGGCCCAGCAAGTACCAATCATCCGCCGAGATCACCCTCATCGGCTCGAAAAGCATGGCGAATGCGGCCGGGAATGGCGGCAACCCTTACCTGGCGGTCGCCAACCTCGATCCGGTGGCGAGCATACTGGCCGGTAACGTGGCCTCGGACCAGGCGGTCAAGCAATTGCGGGCGCTCGGTGTCACCTATGCCTACACGGCCGCGGTGCCTCAATTCGCCGCCGGGCCATTCCTGCAGATCACGGTCACCGGCAAGGTCCCCGCGCTGGTCACCCAGCAATTGCCGATCGTGATCCGGTTCACCGAGCAGCGGCTGACGCAGTTGCAGCAGGAAACGGCCATTCCCACGCCGCCGAAGGCCACCCTCACCACCCAGGTGATCGTGCCGCCGAGCACTCCCTCGAAGGTGCTCAAGACCAAGCTCGAAGTGGTGGCCGGGGTCTTCGTCCTCTTCTTCGTGGGCACCCTCATCGTCATCGCCATCGTCGACAACGTGCGCAAGCGGCGGGCCGGGAGGCGGCGCGCGGTTGCTGAGCAGCAGGACGCCGGCCCCGGGAGCGCCGCCGACAGCGGCCTGCGCCGGGACGACGAGATGGTCAGTGCCGACCCCTACTGGCGGACCGAGGACGCAGCGTCGCCCACCCGGGTGCGATGAGCGACGTGACGACCGCCTCCGGCCCCGGGGCGGCGGTGTCCCCGCCAGCCGCCCGGGCGCCGGAGAGCGTTCCCCGTGGCGGGCGGCCGGCACCGGGCCAGCCAGCACCAGGCCCGCCACCACCAGGCCAGCCAGCGCGGGCCAAACGGCTGCCCCAGCACAGCAAGCCCGGATTCAGCTCCGTCACCCTGTTCACGGCCTACCTGGTGCTGCTCCTGCTCATCCCGTCCAACCTCGTCTTCGCCCCGATGGGCGGGGTGGGCACGCCCGCGAACATCGTCGCACTGGGCATCCTGCTGTGGTATGTCGTGTCCTGGATCGTCGGCCGGATCGTGCCCTCCGGCGCTGGCCGGCCGGTCCGGATCTCGATGTTCACCTTCGCGCTGGCGGTGCTGGCGAGCTTTATCGCGGCGATGACCCGGAGCATCACCGAGCTGGAGATCCTGAGCGCGGACCGCGGGCTGATCCTGATCCTGGCCTTTGCCGCCCTGGTCGTGGTGGCGAGCCAGACCATCGTCAGCTACGAGCGGCTCGACACGCTGCTGCGCCGGGCCGTCGTGCTCGGCAGCGTGGTCGCGGCGATCGGGATCGCCGAGTTCTACACCGGGCTCAACATCACCAACTACATCCACATCCCGGGACTGAGCCCCGCCGTCAACGTCAACACGCTGCTGTCCCGCAACGGCTTCAACCGGCCGTCCAGCACAGCCACCCAGCCCATCGAGTTCGGCGTGGTCATGGCCATGCTGCTGCCCTTCGCCCTGCAGCAGGCGTTCGACCCGGCCCGCATCGGCAGGTTCCGCAAGTGGGCCCCGGTCCTGCTGCTGTTCTTTGCCATCCCGATGTCCCTGTCCCGCTCGGGCATCGTCGGGCTCGCGATAGCCCTGCTGTGGATCATCCCGACCTGGCCGCCGCCGCGCCGCAAGCCCGCGTGGGTCGTGCTCCTGATCGGGATCGCCTCGCTCAAAGTGGTCGCACCGGGCCTGATCGGCACCTTCCTGGAGTATTTCGGCGGCCTGAGCGGCAGCTCCAACTCGGATGTGAGCATCTCGACCCGCACCGCTGACTACTCCGCCGCGTTCAGGTACATCGCGGAGCGGCCGCTGTTCGGCCGGGGCTTCAGCACCTTCCTCCCTGAGCTGTACCGCTACACGGACAACACGTACCTCCTCGGCCTGGTCGAGTTCGGGATCGTGGGCGTGCTCTCGCTGCTGATCGTGTACTTCGCCGGGATCCACTGCGCGGCGGCCGGGCGGCGGCTGACCGCCGATCAGCGGCAGCGGGAACTGGGGCAGGCCCTGATCGCCTCGATCATGGTGGCCGTGGTGAGCAGCGCGACCTTCGACGCGCTCACGTTCCCCATGTTCAGCGGGCTGCTCTTCCTCATCATCGGATGCGCGGGCGCCTATCTCGGCCTGATGAGGGCCCAGGCCAACGGCCCGGCTCGCGGCCTGACGACGGGCCGGGCCCAGGTCCCGGCTCCCGGCCGGATGAGGGCCCAGGCCCAGGGCCAGGTTCCCGGCCCGATGACGGCCCAGGCCCAGGCCCAGGCCCGGGCCGGGTCCGGTTCCGGCAGCACCGGAGCGGTGAGTCCGGGCCCGGACAGCGCCGGAGCGGTGAGTTCCGGTCGGGACAGCACCGGGGCGGTGAGCCCGGGCGCCGACAGCCAGACCCGGCCGCCGGCGCTGCCACACCCGTTTTTCGGCCCAGGCGGCGGCGAGACGCTCCGTGGATGGGATCGGCGGCGCGCTGACTACCCGGCGCGGGAGGGGGATAGCTGATGACTGGACCGACGATATCCCGGGCGGCGGCGCCCGGGCCGGGCCGCTCCCGCTGGGGGCGGGTAACCATGCTGCTCGGTATGGTGGCCGCCGCCGCGATCACGGCGGCGGGATGCTCGAGCCCCTCGCCCCGCGCGCAGCCGACGGCGGCGACGGGCGCGGCCCCCGCGGCGTCCGCATCGGCCAGCGGGTCAGCGGCGGGCGGGAGTCCGGCCGCGGCCGGCGCGTCGGCCACGCCCACGCCGTCGGCACCGGCGTCGTCACCCAGCTCGGTCCCGCAGGCACCCTGCCCGTCCGCCAAGGCGACGTACGCGTCGTGCGGCTTCCCGACCGCCCGGAACACCGGCTGGGCCTCCGCGGGGACGACCAGCCTGAAGAACGTCACGTCACCCGGCCCGACCGGGATGGGCAGTTCCTATTCCACCGAGATCCGGACCAACGGCGCGGTGATCAGCGGGATAAACCTGACCGGAAGTATCGACGTCTACGCCAACAACGTCACGATCAAGAATTGCCGGATCACGACCAGGAACTGGTTCGGGATCAATCAGCGCAACGGCCACTCGGGCCTGAAGGTATTCAATTGCACGATCATCGGCGTGCGAGGCAAGGGCCTCGATCACGGCGGCGAGGACTACGGCATTTCTGATGACGGCGGCCAGATGGAAGTCGCGCACAACAATATCTACGGTTTCGGTGAGGGCATCACCTCGGGTGAGGGCTACTTCCACGACAATTACGTGCACAGCCTCCAGTCCTATATCCCGATCGGATCGAAGTCGTACCAGCACACGAACGCGCTGATCGACTCGGGCGGCTCCGGCATCCGGGTCGTGCACAACACGTTCCTCAACTGGATGCCGCCCCGGGCCGGGGGATCGAGTTCCCTGATGCTCGCCTACGACTCGGCCCCGGTCACCCACGCGACGATCCAGGACAACTGGCTGGCCGGCGGGGCGTACTGCCTTTACCCGGGCGGCGTCACCGGCTCAAAGGACATCGTGATCACCGGCAACTTCTTCAGCACCGAGTTCTTCCCCGGGTGCGGGTACTACGGGCTGAACGCGGCCACGCACTGGCATTACGGTAACGGTGACGTGTGGCGCAAGAACGTGTGGGCCAACGGCCGCCACGCTGGCCGCCCGGTCAATCCGTAATCACGCCGGGCAGGATGCGCGCTCCGCGCGGGGAGTCCTCGCGGCGGATGTGCAGCACGCCAACGTCCCGGCTGCCCTGCACCTGGCCCACCACATGGGCCAGCACCCGCAGGTAGCATGCTCGGCGAGCGCGGCCGCGGACGCAGTCGACGGTGTGCGTGGCGAGCCGACTTCGATTCCGGCCTCCGCTATCTGGCGCAACTGGGCCGCCGCCATCACCGCCTTGCGCGGCCCCTCCGGATCCCAGTCGTTCCCGCCGCCGAGCCGGCCGGCAGGCAGGCACGAACATGGTGGCGCCGAACCCGTAACGCTGCAGTACGGGCAGCGCGTATTCGAGGAAATCCGCGTACCCGTCGTCGAAGGAGAGGCCCACGAGGCCGTTCGCGGAAGCACGGCGCCGGGCCTCCAGAAGGTGCCCCACAGAAGTGCCCTTCCGGCCCGCACGGCGCAGCCAGCGCATCTGCTGATCGAACCGCTCCGGACGGACCGTTATATCGTATGGATCTTCCTGGTACGCAGAGATGGAGTGGTACATCAGGATGGCCGGCATAGACTTCGGGCCAGCGTCAGGATCCTTTTCCGACTCCATATTTCCCCTCGCTGACTGCGGTTCATCCAGAGAACACTGGAGTGACGTCTGAGGAGACTCAGAGGTTTACCTCCATTGACCTCCCAATTAGCCCGGCCTGCCGGTATTGTCCCCTCTCAAGCCGGGCGCGCGGTGCGTCGCGGATGGCCGAGGAGGGCCTCTCATCACTGCAGCCCAGCACCATCGCCTGCCGGGGGCACGACGAGTGCGCGGGCGGATGGGCACGCGCCCCGCGCGGGGGTGCCGGGCCGGCCGGGGCACCGCCCTGCTGGTCGCCGGCATCGTCACGGCCGCGCTGCTGGCGGCCTGTTCCAAGCCCGCACCCGCGGCGACGTCAGCCCAGGCCAGCCCGGCGGTGACAGTCCCGCCCGGGCCCGCTTCCTCTCCCGGCAGCACCCCGTCCTCCGCTACGCCGGCGCCATCAGGCGCCGGCTCAAGTGCGCCGCGGCCCGCCTACTGCCGGCGCGGCGGCGCCAGGCTCTGGGCGCACCTGGCGAGCTGCGGCTGGCCGGGGCCGGGCAACACGGGACCGGAGCGGTCGCAATGCCCGGGGCACCGGCTCGTGGCCAACGCCGGCCGGCTGACCCGGACCATCCGGGTCACCACGGCCAATACCGTGATCAGCTGCCAGCACATCCAGGGCCTGCTTGACATCGAGGCCCAGAACGTCACGGTCAGGAACAGCGTCATCGTGGCGAACAGCGGCAAGACGGGTGAGGCGGCCAACGGGACCGCGGATATCAAGGTGGAAGACGGCGCCAGCGCGGTCATCGACCATGTGACGATCAACGGCGATCAGGGCGTGCACGCCTGCGTCTGGCATCAGGGCACCAGCCTGGTGGTCCGGGCGGTGAACTGCTATGGCAGCAACGACGGGATATTCAGCTGGGCTGACCATGGTTACTCGCAGACCACGGGCGATCACTTCGTCATCCGCGACAGCTATTTTCACGATTTCACGGGCAAGACTTCCAATGGTCATGCGGACGGCTATCAGACTGAAGGCGCCAGCGCCGGGCTCATCCAGCACAACACGTACCAGATGACTGCGGGCGCGGACAGCGCCATCGCGCTCTGGGACTCGCTGAGAGATTCCCGCGGCATCAGCGTCAGGCACAACCTGATCACCGGCGGCGGCTTTGCGATCTACGCGGAAGACTACTCACCGGGGGACGGCGCGCCCGGTGACCCGCGGGCCGTGGGCGGCTACTCCGTCAGCGCCATCAGGTTCACGGGCAACGTCTTCAGCACCTATGCCGCCGGCTGTGTCGGCCAGTTCGGCGTGTGGTTCAGCCGTCCAGGGTGGTCACCCTATGACGGGGGCCCGACCGACGGCTGGCTGCGCCGCGGCAACCGGGTGCTCGAGACCGGGCAGAACCTGGACCACGGCAACCCGTCCGGTCCCGGATTGTCCTGCGGCTGAGGCTCCGCCCCGGTCCATCCGCCCTGAATCGATCCGCCCTAAATCGATCCGATCCAGGTCGATCCGGCTAGCCGGGGACGGACCCGCCGGTGGGCCGCAATCGCCCCTCCGGTCCCGCCGCCGCCAGCAGCACTTCCGCTATCCGCTGGCCGGCCCGCCCGTCCCAGAGCGGCGGGGCCCGCCGCGGCGGGGGCGCCGCGAGCACGCTGAGCGCGGTCTTCAGGATCCGCTCCGGATCCCGTCCGACGAGCTGGTTGGTGCCCTCGGTGAGGGTGATGGGCCGTTCCGTGTTCTCCCTCAGGGTGAGGCACGGCACGCCCAGCACCGTGGTCTCCTCCTGCACCCCGCCGGAGTCGGTCAGCACCACGCGGGCCGAGGCCTGGAGCGCGATGAAGTCGAGGTAGCCCGCGGGCGGGATGACCCGTACCTGCGGCGAGATGTCCCGCAGCTGGCCGGCCGCCCTCGGGTGGGCAGGCAGCACCACGGGGCAGACCCGGGCCAGCTCGCCGAGCGCCGTCAGCAGCGGGGTCAGTGCCTCGGGGTCGTCCACGTTCGCCGGGCGGTGCAGGGTGACCAGGGCGTACTCGCCGGCCCGCAGGCCCAGGCCGGCCAGCGTGTCCCGGGCCAGCGCGCGGTCGAGGTTGGCCCGCAGGGTGTCCACCATGACGTTGCCGACCAGGTGGATCTGGTCCTCCCGGTATCCCTCGCCGCGCAGGTTGACGACCGCATCCGGCGACGGGGCGAGCAGGAAGTCGCTGACCCGGTCGGTGACCACGCGGTTGATTTCCTCGGGCATAGCCCAGTCACGGCTGCGCAGTCCCGCCTCGACGTGGGCCAGCAACGCCCCGGACTTGGCGGTCACCAGGGCACAGCCCAGCGTGGAGTTCACGTCGCCGACGACCACGACCACATCCGGGCGCAGCTGGCCGACCAGGGGCTCGAAAGCCGCCATGACCTTGCCCGTCTGGACGGCGTGGCTGCCCGACCCGACCTGCAGCCGGTGATCGGGCGGCCGGATACCGAGATCGGCGAAGAAGACGTCGTTCATGGCCGCGTCATAATGCTGGCCGGTGTGCACCAGGATGACCTCGGCCGCGCGGTCCTCCAGCGCGTCCATGACCGGCTTGACCTTCATGTAGTTCGGCCGCGCGCCGGCCACGCAGATCACCCGCATCAGCGTGCTCAGATGCTCTCGACGTTCGCGCCGGACAGGCGGCGGCGGCAGTCGAAGACGAACTTCGCGTGCTGACGGATCTCGGCGAAATCAAAGGCATCGTGGTCGGTCAGCAGGACGACCGCATCGGCATCCGCGAGCTCGGCCGGAGTTGGCTCCACGCGCGGCACCATATCGTCCACGGCGGTGCCCTCGACCACGTACGGGTCGGCGGCCCGCAACTGCGCGCCCATCGTAGCGAGCAGCTGCGAAACACGCACCGCGGGCGATTGCCGCGCATCCCCGGTGTTCTTCTTGTAGGCCAGGCCGAGCAGCAGGATGCGGGCGCCCTTGACCGGGCGGCCCCGGGCGTTGAACGACATCATGATCCGGTGCACCACGTAGTCCGGCATGTGGTTGTTGATGTCGTCGGCGAGCTCGACGAAGCGGAAGCTCTTGCCCAGCGCCCGCTCGACCCGCCAGGACAGGTAGGACGGGTCGATAGGCAGGCAGTGACCGCCCACCCCCGGGCCGGGGGTGAACCGCATGAACCCGAACGGCTTGGTCGACGCGGCCTCGATCGCCTCCCACACGTCGATGCCCAGGTCGTGGGCGTACATGGCCAGCTCGTTGACCAGGGCGATGTTGACGTGCCGGAACGTGTTCTCGACCAGCTTGGCCAGCTCGGCCTCGCGCGGGGATGACACCGTCACGGTCCGGTCCACGATCGTGTCGTAGAACGCCTTGATCACCCCGAGGGAGGCCTCGTCGATCCCGGAAACGATCTTCGGCGTGGTGACCAGCGTCCACGTCGTGTTGCCCGGGTCGATGCGCTCCGGGCTGAAGCCGAGGTGGAAGTCGCGGCCGGCCACCAGGCCGGATCCCTCCTCCAGCAGCGGCAGGACCTTCTCCTGGGTCGTGCCCGGGTAAGAGGTTGACTCGATGACGACCGTTGACCCCGGGCGCAGGTACCCGGCCAGGGTGCGGGCCGAGTCCTCCAGGTAGCTCAGGTCGGGCAGCCCGTCGCGGAGCGGGGTCGGCGCCGCGACCACGGCCACGTCGAACCCGGCGCAGACGCTCGCGTCCGCCGACGGCCGGAACAGGCCGCTCTCCAGGGCCTGCTTCAGCTGCCCGGAGGGCACATCCTCGATGTAGGACTCGCCCGACTCCAGCGATGACACCCGGGCCTCGTCCACGTCGTAGCCCACGACGCGGTGCCCGACCTCGGCCGCCCGCATGGCGAGGGGCAGCCCCACGTATCCCAGTCCGACGACGACGACGGTTGTCACGCGCGCTCCCCTGCCTTGTCCCGGCTGGCCTGGTCCGGGCCCGCCTTGTCCCGGCGCAGCCTCTCGCGTCCCACCAGGGCCATGAACGACACGTTCGTGGCCAGGTACCGCCGGCCGAGCCGCACCGGTTCCTGGTACGCCCGGTACAGCCATTCCAGTCCGTGGTCTTGGTACCACAGCGGGGCGCGCCGGGTGAGCCCGGCGAGGATGTCGAATGACCCGCCTACCCCGTGCACGACGTGGGCCTTGGTGGCCGTCCCCCATTCGTCCAGGAAGAGTTCCTTACGCGGCGACGACATGCCCACGAACAGGATGTCGGTCTGGCTGCGGCGGATGTCCTCGGCGATCTCGCCTTCCTGGCCAGCCTGGTAGTACCCGTCGCGGGAACCAGCCACCAGCAGCCGGGGGAACCGGCGGGCCGCCTGCTCCAGCATCCGGGCCAGCACGTCCGGCCGGGCGCCCAGGAAGTACACGCGGTCACCGCGCTCCTCGGCCACCGCCAGGAGGTTCATGAACAGGTCGACCCCGGCCACCCGCTCCGGCAGTGGTGCGCCGAGGACCCGGCTGGCCCAGACCACGGCCTGGCCGTCGGCCAGCACCATGTCGCAGTCGGCCACCGCCTGCCGGAGCTGCGGGTTGCGCTGCATGGACACGACCTTGGCGGCGTTGATCACCCCGATGGATAGCTGCTCGCCATGATCGATGGCGTCGGTGCAGCGCGCGATGGCCTGATCCATGGTCAGCGCGTCGACCGGGAGGCCGAACAGTTCGCGCTGCGTCCCGTCACCAGTGTCGTGACTCATTCCACCCCCACGGGAAGTACCGCCAGTTTCGGGAAACCAGCCTCAGGACAGCCAGGTGTACAGCAGCCAGCCAAGCTCGTACGGTCGGCACTCATGATCGACAACGCCCGGGGGATAGACCCGGTCCAGCGCCGCGACCCGGGACCCGGGGATGATCCGGGTGGCCGCGGCCCGCAGACCGCGCACGACCTTCCGGTGATCGGCGCGGGCCACCTTCCGCCAGGTGATCGGCGGCTCGTCGACGATCAGCTGGACGGCCGCCTCCGGCGGCCCGGTCAGCCAGCGCAGGCCGCGGCGGATCGCGTCCAGCTGCCCGCCCCCGCCGGCGTCGGCCAGGTCCAGCAGCGCCATCGGGCCCATCGCGTGCTGGTGCACGCTGTACACCGGGTAGCCCTCCACGACCGCGCCGGACCGTGAGTCGTAATGCCACCACCACTGGCCGCCAGCGCCCTGGGCCGAGCAGATCGCCCCGGCCACGGTGCCCGCCACCGCCAGCGCCTCCGGATCGTCCGCGCTGCGGTGCAGCCGGGCGAGCGCCTGGATGGGATAGACCTGGTCGGCGAAGCTGCCGACGTGCGCGCGGTACCACGGCGCGCCCGGGCCGGTGATGTGCGGGTAGACCGCCGGGCCGCGCGCGGCGAGCAGCCGCTGCCGCGCCGCCGCCAGGTGCTGCTCGACGTCGGCCAGCGGGCGGGCGGCGACCAGGGCCGAGACCACCCAGGCCGCGGACACGACGTCCACCGGGCGCTCCGGCTGGTCGAGAGCGGCCAGGCGCTCCAGCGCGTGCCCCAGATCCGCGTGCCCGCACTCGGCCGCGGCCCAGCACACCAGCGCGGCGTCGCCGGGCCCGGTGATCTCGTCGATCTGCTTGGCCAGGTGGCCGACCAGGTCTCCAGCGGTCATCCCGGCCAGCACGGTCCGCTGGTCCGGCTCGGGCAGCCGCAGCAGGCCGAGCGCCGAGATCGCCCCGTACCGCAGGCTCGTCCCGGCCGGCCTCAGCTGCCAGCCCCCGCCGGGCCGGGCCTCGCCCGTCACGGTGAACACGAACTCGCCGTTGTCGTGCTGCTCGGCCAGGCGCAGCTGGGCGATGCGGAGTAGCCGGTCCAGCAGGGCGCCAGTGTCCGGGACGCCAGCGTCCGGGACGCCAGCGCCGGGGATGTCAGCGCCCGGGGAGCCGTCGGCCAGGAGGCGGAGGCGGGCGGACTGCAGCGTCATCTGAGCGCCAGCGTGGTCAGGCACCCGGGGGCTGACGGGCGGCTTGGGCCGCACCCCCTGAACGGGCGCAACCCCGGCCTCAGCTGCAACTCCAGCCTCACGTGTAACCCCAGCTTCCACCAGTGGGTGCGCCCGCCACATACGGACGTCCTCAGCGAGATATGCCACCGCGGCGAGCAGACGCGCTCAGCGCGCGAGACTGCTCTTAAGACGCCCGGCCGCCGGGGCCCGATGACAGCCGCGGGGGCGCTGTTATCGTTTTGTGACCTCTTGTCTGCCGACCGGAATAGCGTTCACCCTGTTGTTCCGCGAAGTTAGCGTTAGCCGATAGCGTTCCAGCAGCGTGCGTACGCATCAGGCCCGCGCGGCCCGGAAAGCCAGGCCTGAGCATACGGGAGACAGAGCCCCGGCAGAGGAGCTTCAGATGGAACCGCTCAGCATCGATGGTGCCTGGGCTTTCACCCCGCCAATCCACCGGGATGACCGGGGGAGTTTTCACGAGTGGTTCCGTGGCAGTGAGTTCGCGGGCACACTCGGTTACCCGCTGGAAATTGCCCAGGCAAATTGCTCAGTATCCCGCCGTGGGGTAATTCGCGGTATTCACTTCGCTGACGTTCCACCCGGCCAGGCGAAATACGTCAGCTGCGCGGCCGGTGCCGTCCTGGACGTGGTGGTGGACCTGCGCCTCGGCTCGCCCACCTTCGCGGCCTGGACCGCGGTGGAGCTGGACGACGAGAACCGGCGCGCGCTGTTCCTGTCCGAGGGGCTCGGGCACGCGTTCATGGCGCTGAGCGAGCAGGCCACCGTCCTGTACCTCTGCTCCACGCCGTACGCGCCGGGACGGGAGCACAGCGTGGACGCCCTCGACCCGGACATCGCCATCGAGTGGCCGGTGGACGTCAAGCCCCTCCTGTCCGACAAGGATGCCGCGGCGCCGTCCCTGCGCACCGTGCGGAGCAGCGGCATCCTCCCCGACTACGCCAGCTGCCTGGCCTACACGGCTCAGCTGCGCGGCTCACTTCCGGCCCATTAACGGTCCGTTCGCGGGACGCCCTAGGGAGCGGGCTCGGACGCGGCGGTCACGGCCGCCAGCCCGGGCAGGCCGCGCTGCAGAGCCTGCTGCCAGCTGCCGATCGGGCTGAGCCCGGCGCGATCCCAGGCGGTGTGGCCGAGGACACTGAAGGCGGGCCGCGGCGCCGGGCGGGCCAGCGCGCCGCTCTGGGTGGCCAGGACCCGGCCCGGGTCCGCGCCCAGCAGCCGGAAGACCTCGCGGGCGAGCCCGAACCAGGTCGTCTCACCGCTGCTGGTCGCGTGATAGATACCGGGCGGGGCGGCCCGGGTGATCAGCGCGTGGATGCGGTCCGCCACGTCCATCGACCAGGTCGGCTGCCCGCGCTGGTCGTCCACCACGCGGACCTGTTCCTGCTCACGTTCCTTCCTGATCATCGTCGCGACGAAGCTCGGCCCGTGGGCCCCGTAGAGCCAGGCGGTGCGGACCACGTAGCCTGCCAGGCCGACCTGCTCCAGGACGGCCCGTTCCCCGGCCAGCTTGGTGCGGCCGTACGCGGTGCGCGGCGCCGGGAGCCCGTCCTCCGGATACGGCTCGCGGCCCAGGCCGTCGAACACGTAGTCCGTGGAGACCTGGACGAGCGCGGCGCGGCGCGCCGCACAGCAGACGGCCAGCCCGGCCACAGCCTCCCCATTGACCCGCAGCGCGGCGTCCTCGCTGGCCTCAGCGTCGTCCACCGCGGTCCAGGCCGCGCAGTTGACGACCACCGCGGGCCGCCAGCGGGCCAGCGCATCCCGGACCGCCCCGGCGTCGGTGATGTCGAGATCACTGCGGGAGAGCCCGGTCACGGCCTCGCCCCGGTCCTCCAGCACGGTCACCAGATCCCGGCCCAGCATCCCCCGGGCGCCGGTCACCAGCCACCGGCTCACCGGGCCGGGCCGCCCTGGCCGGCGGTCTCGGGCTCGCGGCCGGGACTGGCCGCGGGCCCCGGCGGGGCGGCGGGCTCCGGTCCGGCCGTGCGCTCGGGCGCGGCGGGCTCCGGGGCGGCGGCGGGCTCCGGCGCGCCCGCCAGGCCGGCCCGTTTGAGCGGCTCCCACCACCGACGGTGGTCCGCGTACCAGCGCACGGTGGCCGCCAGGCCGTCCGCGAACGGGATCCGCGGCGCGTAGCCGAGCGCGCGCAGCACCCGGTCGTCGAGCGAGTAGCGCCGGTCATGGCCCTTGCGGTCCGCGACCCGGGTGACCATGTCCCAGCCCGCCCCGCAGTCCTCCAGGATCGCGCGGGTCAGCTCGAGGTTGGTCAGTTCCGCCTCACCGTTGATGTGGTACACGCCGGCCGCCGTGCCCCGCTCGAGCACCAGCTGGATGCCCCGGCAGTGGTCGTCCACGTGGATCCAGTCGCGGACGTTGCCGCCGTCGCCGTAGAGCGGCACCGTGAGCCCGTCCAGGAGGTTGGTGACGAACAGCGGGATGACCTTTTCCGGGTACTGGTAGGGACCGTAGTTGTTGCAGCACCGGGTGATGCTGACGTTCAGGCCGTGGGTCCGGGCGTAGGCCCGGGCCATGAGGTCGCCGCCGGCCTTCGCGGCCGAGTAGGGGGAATTCGGCTCGAGCGGCGCGTCCTCGGCCCAGGAGCCTTCCGCGATGCTGCCGTAGACCTCATCGGTGGAGACCTGCACTACCCGGCTCACCCCCGCGTCCAGGCAGGCCTGCAGCAGGACCTGAACGCCCACCACGTTGGCGGCGACGAAATCGGAGGCGCCGTCGATGGACCGGTCCACGTGCGTCTCGGCGGCGAAGTTGAGCACCGCGTCGTGGCCGGGGAGCAGGGACGCGAGCAGGCTGGCGTCGCAGATGTCACCCTGGACGAAGCGCAGCCGGGGGTTCCCGGCGACCGGGTCCAGGTTGGCCAGGTTGCCGGCGTAGGTGAGCTTGTCCAGGACCGTCACCCCGGCCTGCTCGTATCCGGGGTAACCGCCAGTGAGCATGGTGCGGACGTAGTGGGAGCCGATGAAGCCGGCCCCGCCCGTGACCAGGATCCTCATGAGCTGATCTGCACCTTGCTGTGATCACCGAGAATGAGCCGGTGGGCCTTGGGCACCCGCGGCGCGGGCGTGACCTCCACGTCGCGCCCGATGATAGACGCCTCGATCCGCCGCACCCCGCTGATGGACGCGCCCCGCAGCACGATCGAGTACTCGATCTCGCTGTCGGTGATGGTGCAGTCCTCCGCCACCGAGGTGAACGGGCCAAGGTAGGAATCGGCCACCCGGGTCCGCGCCCCGATGATGACCGGTCCGACGATGCGGGACGCGCTCACCTCGGCGCCCTCCTCGATCACCACCCGGCCGATCAGCTCGCATCCGGGGTGGATCACACCACGGCGGGCCGGTTCCGCGGTCTCCAGCACCAGCCGGTTGACTTCGAGCATGTCCGCGACGTTCCCGGTGTCTTTCCAGTATCCGGAGATGGTCGTGGACGCCACCTTCCGGCCGCTGTCGATCAGCCACTGGATGGCCTCGGTGATCTCCAGTTCACCGCGCCACGAGGGCTTCAGGTTGCTCACCGCCTCGTGCACGCACGCGGTGAACATGTAGACGCCCACCAGGGCAAGGTCGCTCTTGGGCTGCCGCGGCTTCTCCTCCAGGCCGACGACCTGGCCGGTCTCGTCGAGTTCGGCGACGCCGAACTCCCGCGGGTCGGGAACCTGGGTGAGCATGATCTGCGCATCCGGCCGGGCGGCCCGGAACTCATCCACCAGCGGGGAGATCCCGCCCACGATGAAATTGTCCCCGAGGTACATGACGAAGTCGTCGTCGCCGAGGAACGGCCGGGCGATGAGCACCGCGTGGGCCAGGCCGAGCGGGGCCTCCTGGCGGAGGTACGTGACGTTGAGGCCGAACGCGGAGCCGTCCCCCACCGCCTCCTCGATGGCGGGCGCGGTATCGCCGACGACGAGCCCCACGTCGGTGATGCCCGCATCCCGGATGGCCTCGAGACCGTAGAACAGGACGGGCTTGTTCGCCACGGGAAGTAGTTGCTTGGCCGAGGTATGGGTGATCGGCCGCAGCCGCGTTCCCGCGCCCCCCGACAGGACCAGGGCCTTCATTGCAGCGAAACTAGCGTTTCCGGGGCCGGCCGTGCACTGTGAGCGGAAAAAAAGGGCACGCTAGTCGATTGAGTGACGCCCCGTCTTCACCGCGGCGGTGTTCACTCTCAGGAACGGGCCGCTCCCGGGGCCTCACCGTGGAACGCGTTCTGCGCGGCGGCCAGTCCCGTGCTGAGCAGGGCCGCCGTCGCGTCCGCGGCCCGGTCGATCAGGAATGGCAGTTCCTTGCGCTCGGCGGCGCTGAAGTCCCGCAGCACGAACGCGGCCGGGTCCATCCGGCCGGGCGGGCGGCCGATGCCTACCCGCACCCGGTAGTACTCGCGGGTCCCCAGGGCGGCGCTCACCGAGCGGAGCCCGTTGTGCCCGTTGTCCCCGCCGCCCAGCTTGAGCCGGACCGTGCCGAACGGCAGGTCGAGCTCATCATGGATGACCACGATGTGCGCCGGGTCGAGGTGGTAGTAGCCGCGGAGTCCGGCGACCGGGCCGCCGGACTCGTTCATGTAGGTCAGCGGTTTGGCCATGGTGACGGGCGTCCCCTCGAGGCGGCCCTCGGCGATGACGGACCGGTATTTCCCCGCCCGGAACCGGCTGCCGATCCGGGCGGCAAGCTCATCGGCCACCATGGACCCGGCATTGTGCCGGTTACCGGCGTAGCCGGGCCCGGGATTGCCCAGCCCGACGATCAGCCAGCGCTCGTCGGCCATGTCCTTCTCGTCTCGGCTCCCCGGTGCCAGCCGACCCCGTGCTGACCGACCCCGTGCTGGCCAACTGCGAGCCGCACGCAGCACCGACCGCATGGTGTCCGCCGTAGTCCGGCCTGGCCTCACCGCCCGTCCGGGACCGGCCTGGCCAGGCTATTCGTCCGCCGGAGCGGAGTCGTCCGGGACCTCGCCCTCGGGAACGGGAGCGGGCTCAGCCTGGGCCGCCGCAGCCTCGGGCACGCCGATCTCGGCTTCCATCTGCTCAGCGGTCGGCGCCGCGATCACGTGCAGGACCAGCGCGTCGGGCTCGACGGCCAGGGACGACCCGGAGGGCAGCTCGAGGTCGCCGGCGTGCACCGCCGTGCCGACCTCCATGTCCTCTACGTTGACCTCGATGCCGGTAGGGATGTGCGTGGCCTCGGCCTCGATCGAGATCTGGACCATCTGCTGGTCGAGCAGGCCGCCCGAGTACACCTCGCCGGTCACGTTGATCGGGATGTCCACGGTGACCTTCTCACCGCGGCGGACCAGGATCAGGTCCACGTGCTCGACCGAGCCCCGGATCGGGTTGCGCTGCACGGACTTCGGCAGGACCAGCTGGTTGCCACCCGGCAGGCCATCCAGGCGGATCAGCACGTTCGCCGTCTTCAGCGCCATCATCACGTCGTGGCCGGGAAGCGTCAGGTGCCGCGTGTCGGTGCCGTGGCCATACAGCACGGCGGGAACCCGGCCTGCACGGCGCTCTCGGCGGGCGGCGCCCTTGCCAAAATCGGTGCGCGGCTCAGCGGCGATGCGGACCTCGGGCACGGTACTTACTCCCTATGCAGCGGACTAGATTGGCGGTGCAGCGTCTCTCCGGGTAACCGCTCGGGCCCGGGGCCGCATACGACAACCGACAGGCACGCCAAAGAACGTGCCTGCCAGAGTCTAGCTCACCTCGGGGAGCACACGGCGCGACCCTGGGCTCCCCGAGGCGGTTCACGCCACGTCAGGATGGCTCAGCCTCCTGGGTTGGCTCCGGCTCGGCATCGTGCGTCATCGCGGGCTCGGCATCGTGCGTCATCGCGGGCTTCGCGTCATGGGTCATGGCGGGCTTCGGCGTCATGGGTCATGGCGGGCTCAGCGTCATGGGTCATCGCGGGCTTCGCGTCGTCCGTCATGGCGGGCTCTTCGTCGTCCGTCATGGCGGGCTCGGCGTCGTCCGTCATGGCCGGCTCGGCGTCGTGCGTCATCGCGGGCTTCGCGTCGTGTGTCATCGCGGGCTCGGCGTCGTGCGTCATGCCCGGCTGGTCCTCTGTGCCGTTGTCCATGATCGTTGCCCTCTCCTGTTCCTGACCCCCGGGAGCCGGGAAGAAATACAGTGATTATTCGTTCGGCAGCAGAATACAGGACAGCCCCGCATCATCTCGATGAATTGTCGGTTGATTCAGCCTTAAGTAACTCACTAAATGGACGGCGAGCCGCCTGCCGCACGAATCAATAACTATCCGCTCGGCGTACGGTACTGCCCGGTACTGCTAGGCGCGGAGGTCACGGAACTGAGCGAGGAGCGCCGACGCCTGCGCTTCCTCCCCTAGTTCATCAAAGATCATCAGCGCCTGCCGCAGGTAATCTTGGGCCTGCTCCGGCGAATCCTGGTTGACGTAGGCCTGCACGAGGTGGCGAAGGGTCTCGGCTTCCTCGAGCCGGTCCCCGGCGGCGTGCCGCAGCTGCAGGGCACGATCCAGAACGCCGATCGCGTCGGCCAGCCGGCCCAGGGCCAGGTATGCGTCGCCCAGATTGTTGAGCGCATAGCCTTCGCCGCGGATATCGCCGATGGCACCAAATATTTTTCTGGAATGCTCCAGGCTTTCCACCGCCTCCGGGATACGGCCGAGCGCCAGGTACGCCTCACCCAGGTTATTGAGCACGACACTTTCACTGTAAGGATTGGCGGCCTGGCGGCGGATTTCAAGTGCCCGTTTCAGCAGGTCAAGGGCCTCGTCGTAGCGTTGCAACCGCAGATAGGTGTCGGCCAGGCTGGTTGCGGTCTGCGCTTCACCGGGCAGATCCCCGAGCTGGCAGCGGATGGCCAGGGCCTGCTCGAAATAATCAGCCGCCTCGTCCATGCGCCGGCGGGCGAAAGCCGTGCCCAGGCAGTTCAGCACCAGCGCCTCGCCCCGGCGGTCGCTCAGCATGCGGACATTGACCAGGGCAATCTGGTGCGTCTCCACCCAGTCCGCCCAGTAGGTACGCCGGTTGAAAAAACCGAACGCGGCGACGGGCAACTGCCAGGCGAGCGCACCCAGTCCGTGCGCAGCGGCCTGCCGGGTGGCCGTCACCAGATTTATCCGCTCCACCTCACACCAGTTCAGCGCCTCATCCAGGGACTGGAAGGCCAGAGGTTCGCAGCCGGGCTCGAGGGGAGCGAGCGGGAACTGGTAACGGTGCGGCGACACCATGTGCGCGACAGCATCCATGGTGTGCAGATACCAGGTGAGCACCCGGCGGATGGCCTGGTCCCGGACGGCCTGGGTCTCCTCGACGTAGGCCCGTCCGGCCGCATACGCCCGCAGCAAGTCGTGGAATCGGTACCGCTCTGGTGCAGGCGACTGCAGCAACTGGGCGTCGACCAGGACTTCCAGGGCGTCCGCGACCTTCTCCTCCGGCTGCCCTATCAAAGCGGCCGCCGCGGGCAGCCCGATCGTCCGGCCCTGCCAGGTGCCGAGCAGGCGGAACGCGCGCGCCGGGTCCACATCGCCCTCCCGGTGGCGGGGCAGGCTGGCGAAGCTCACCTCGAAGCAGGCCCGGACGGCCAGGTCCCCGGTCTTCAGCTCATCAAGCCGACGGCGTTCGTCGGACAGCCGCTTGGCCAGGTTGCGGACGGTCCAGCCCCCCCGCGCGGCGAGCCGGGCACCCGCGATCCTGATGGCCAGGGGCAGTCCCGCACAGGCGGTCAGGACATCCTCGGTAGCGTCCGGCTCCGCGTTGGCCCGGCCGCGGCCGATGATCCCGGAGAACAGGTCCAGGGCCTCGGCCGGGTCGAGCACGTCCAGATCGACGAAGCGGCTTCCGGCGAGATCCGGCATCCGGTTGCGCGTGGTGACCAGGACAGCGCAGGAAGCGGACCCGGGGAGGAGCGGCCTGACCTGCGCGGCATCCCGGGCATCGTCGAGGACGATGAGGACCCTGCGATCCGTCAGCAAAGTCCGGTACTGAGCGGCGCGTTCCTCCTCGCCGGCCGGGATGCGGGCCGGGTCCACCCCGAGGTCACGCAGGAAGCGGGCCAGCACATCGCCAGGCGGGACCGGATGGGCGTTAGGGCCAGCCAGGCTGGCGTACAGCTGCCCGTCCGGGATAGTGCGCCCGCAGGAGGTGCGCGGCGTGCACGGCCAGCGTGGTCTTGCCCAGCCCCCCGGCGCCGATCACCGCCGCCACCACCACCGCCCCGGGCTGTCCGGACGCCGCGCACCGGCCAGCAGGGCGTGCAGGTTCTGGAGGTGGTCAGCGCGCCCGGTGAAGTCGGGGATGTCCGCCGGCAACTGGGCCACGAGCGGCAGCGGCCCCGAAGCGGGGGGCGCCGGGCCCGCCACAGGCGGCCCGGTGACCGCCGCCGCCACTGTCCCGGCCGGAGCTGGCCGGCCGTCGGTGGCCCAGGGTGAGTGGCCGGCGACGGCTCGGTTTGCGGCCCGGACAGCCAGGCCACGAAGGGGGAGTCCGCGGCTGCGGTTTTCGTTGCGGATCCTGGTGAAGCTGAGCCCGCGTCGGCCCGCAGGATCTGCTCATGCAGCTGGCGGAGCTCGGCGCTGGGTTCAACGCCGAGCTCGTCCGCGATCACCTCGCGAGCCTGCGCGTAGGCCTCCAGGGCCTCCGCCTGCCGGCCGGAGCTGTGCAGGGCCCGCATGAGCAGGGCCCACATGCCCTCGCGGATCGGATGATCGGCGAGCAGCCGGCGCAGCTCCGCCACGACCTGGGCCTGCCGCCCGCAGGCCAGGTCGGCCTGGATACGCAGTTCCAGTGCTTCGATCCGGGCTTCCTCGAGCCCGCTGGCCTCGGCGCTGACCAGCGGCGAGGCCGGCACGTCAGCGAGCGCCCGGCTGCCCTGCCACAGGCCGAGAGCCTCGTTGAGCAGGTCGGCCGCGTGCTCGCACTCCCCGGCGGACAGGGCCTTCCGGCCCTCGGCGGCGAGCCGGGTGAACCGATCCGCATCGATGTCATCGGCCGGGACCAGCAGCTGGTATCCGGGGTACCGGGTCACCAGGACCTTGCCCTCCGGATCACCGATCAGCCTGCGCAGCCGGAGGACGTAGACACTGATCGGTTGCTGGCGCGGCCGGCGACGCCTCCGGCCACACCTCCGTGATCAGCTGATCGGTCGAGATGACCTGGCCCGCCTGCAACAGCAGCACGGCCAGCATCGTGCGCCACTTGGGTGCGTTGATGCCTGCTCCAGCTGCCGTCCACCTGGACCTCGAGAGGCCCAAGTATCCGAAACCGCATCGGCTCGCGCCTCGCACCCTCGGGTGGCCTTCCCCGTGACTTAGCGTAGCCGAGAACGGGGCAGACATCACTCAATCATGAACCTAATTCGCCATCCTGGCCGCTACCGGCCGGAGTGTCGCCGGACGCACCCAGTTCGCGGCTCAATCACGGATCAATCGTGGCGCAAGAGCCTGCTGCCATTGTCGTACTCAGCCCCGACAAACACGACCAAGTCGGCGGCGCGGCAGGGGAAACAGGCCGGGGGGAACGGCCGGGATCACCGCGGACGGCCATGCGGGGGCGCAGTCCGCGAAATCCCCTGGTCAGGGCGGGTATGCGTGCGACCAGCCCTGACCAGGGAACCGCGATCCGACCGAGGGGAATCGGTCACGCCGCAGACCCGATGCGGGCGCCGAGCTGGTGGCCGCCGTCTTCGTCTCTTGCGGGGGCGAAGACAGCGGTCACCTTCGGGGTCGACCAGACGCCGCAGGCCGGTGCTGGGTCCGGGGGATGACCCACACCGGTCTGCGGCCCGGCCGCTCGGCTCAGCCGGGCCGCGCCCGGCTCAGGCCGCCTGCCCGGCTCAGGCCGGATCGGCTCAGGTGCCCGCTCAGCTCTGGCCGTCGAAGAGGCTGGTCACCGAACCGTCGCTGAACACCTCGGTGATCGCCCGGGCGATCAGCGGCGCGATCGACAGCACGGTGAGCTTGTCGAACCGGCTGTCGTGCGGGATCGGCAGCGTGTTGGTCACGATGACCTCGCTGATCCGCGAATTCTTCAGCCCGTCCACCGCGTGGCCGGACAGCACGCCGTGCGTGGCGGTGACGATGACCTTCGCCGCACCCTGCTCGAACAGCGCGTCGGCCGCCTTGATGATGGTGGCACCGGTGTCGATCATGTCGTCCACCACGATGCAGGTCCGCCCGGCCACCTTCCCGACCACCTCGGAGACCGCCACCTTGTTGGCCACGTCCGGGTCGCGGCGCTTGTGGATGATGGCCAGCGGGCTGCCGAGCCGGTCGGTCCACCGCTCACAGACCCGGACCCGGCCGGCGTCCGGGGCCACCACCGTGACCTGCGAGACGTCCAGATTGCCCTCGATGTAGCAGGCCAGGATCGGCAGCGCGAACAGGTGGTCCACCGGGCCGTCGAAGAAACCCTGGATCTGCGCGGTGTGCAGGTCCACGGCCATGATCCGGTCCGCGCCCGCGGTCAGGAACAGGTCCGCCATCAGCCGGGCCGAGATCGGCTCCCGGCCGCGGCTCTTCTTGTCCTGGCGGGCGTAGCCGAAGAACGGCGCGACCACGGTGATCCGCTTGGCCGAGGCGCGCTTGAGCGCATCGACCATGATCAGCTGCTCCATGATCCACTGATTGATCGGCGCGGTGTGGCTCTGCACCACGAACGCGTCGCTGCCGCGGACCGACTCCATGAAGCGGACGAAGATCTCGCCGTTGGCGAAGTCGAACAGCCGGGCCGGGGTGGGCTCGATGCCGAGGTTGCGGGCGATTTCACTGGTCAGTTCGGGGTGGGCCCGGCCGGAGAAAAGCATCAGCTTCTTCTCGCCGGTCGCGGTGATGCCGGTCACGCGTCCTGAGCTCCCTCACTCGTTGCGGCGTCCTGTTCCCCGGCGTGCCGTCCCCCGGCGACCCGGTCGGCCCGAAGTCTTGTCCGCCAGGACCCTGGCCGCCCGGATCTGCTGAGCGGTCCCGTCCGCTGCCGGCCATCTGCCCGCCAGCGTTGATTCCTGCGTTGTTCCTACCCTCTGCCGGGCCACCTGCATCGACCTTGCTGCCCGGAGGAAGGTAGGCGAACGGACCCACGACCGCGCCCGCGCCGATATCGGCCTCCCGGCAGACGGACTGGATGACGCTGGCCCCCTCGCCCACGGTGGTGTCACGGAGCTGCGACCCGGGACCGACCCGGGCGCCCGCCGCGACCGTCGGTGCGGCCCTCGAGCTGGGTGCCCGGCCCGATCTCGACGTCGCGGGCGAGGCTCACCCCGGTGTCGATCCAGGTCGTCGCCGGGTCGACGATCGTGACGCCCGCACCCATCCAGGTGCCGAGCAGCCGCGCGTTGAAGATCTGCCGGGCCCGGGCCAGCTGGGCCCGGTCGTTCACGCCCAGCACCTCGTCCGGGTCCTCGAGGGTCACCGAGGCCACGTGGTGACCCTCGGCGCGCAGGATCGCGACCACGTCGGTGAGGTACTCCTCACCCTTGGCGTTGTCGGTCGGCACCCGCTTGACCGCGTCGCCGAGCAGGTGCGCCTCGAACGCGTAGACCCCCGAGTTGATCTCGTTGACGGCCCGCTGCTCCGGGGGTCGCGTCCGCCTCCTCGACGATCTTCAGGAAGGCGCCGGAGTCATCGCGGATGATGCGGCCGTACCCGGTCGGGTTGGGCGACGCGGGCGGTGAGCACGGTGGCCGCGGCCTCCCGGGCCTGGTGCTCACGGACCAGGGCGGCCAGCGTGGCGCCACGCAGCAGCGGCGCGTCGGCGTATGTGACCACGATCGTGCCGTGGTCCAGTCCGACCTCCTCGATCACGGTCCGGACCGCGTGGCCGGTGCCGCCCTGGCGGTGCTGGACCACGGCCTGGACCTCCGGGGCATGCCTGGCCAGGTACTCGGTGACCTCGCGGCGGCGATGACCCACGACCACGATGAGCCGGACGGGATCCGTCTCGCGCGCGGTGGCCAGCACGTGATCGAGCAGGCTCTCGCCGCAGATCTGATGCAGCACCTTGGGGGTATCGGACTTCATCCGCGTACCCTCGCCCGCGGCCAGGATGATGACCGCAGCCGGACGGCTCACACTCACTTGGCGGTGCTCCTCGGTTGCTGCTCCCCGGAT
>CAWFAP010000004.1:0-872330 GCA_963813975.1 uncultured Actinomycetes bacterium | reverse complement strand
AGCGGGTGACGAGAATCGAACTCGCACTATCAGCTTGGGAAGCTGACGTTCTACCATTGAACTACACCCGCAACGCACGCCTGCGCCCGTCCGGGCCGCTGACGCCGCCCCGACATAGTACCGGAAGCGCCGGCCGCAGGAGTGCGCCCAGCCGGTAGGTTGCCAGGGTGCTCCTCTCCGACCGAGATATCCGTGCGCAGGTCGATTCCGGCAGGGTCCGGCTCGATCCGTACTCGCCCGACCTGATCCAGCCGTCCAGCATCGACGTGCGCCTGGACCGCTACTTCCGGGTCTTCGAGAACCACCGCTACCCGCACATCGACCCCGCGGTGGAGCAACCCGACCTCACCCGGCAGGTGGAGACCGAGGGCAAGGACCCCTTCGTGCTGCATCCGGGGGAGTTCGTGCTCGCGTCCACCTACGAGGTGGTGTCGCTGCCCGATGACGTGGCCGGGCGGCTGGAAGGCAAGAGCTCGCTCGGCCGGCTCGGGCTGCTGACCCACTCCACGGCGGGCTGGATCGATCCGGGCTTTTCCGGCCACGTGACCCTGGAGCTGTCGAACGTGGCCACGCTGCCGATCAAGCTCTGGCCGGGAATGAAGATCGGCCAGCTGTGCCTGTTCCGGACGAGCTCACCGGCGGAGCACCCGTACGGTTCCGCCAAGTACGGCTCGCGCTACCAGGACCAGCGCGGCCCCACGCCGTCCCGCTCCTACCTCAACTTTTATCGGACCGACGTTTAGCTGGGGAACTTCCACCACGCGAAAGGCCCTGGATACGCGGCTCGTGCGCAGATCCAGGGCCTTACTCGATGGGCCAGCTGCCTCCTACGAGGCTCAGCTTCATCGGGGAGCGTTAAAGTCTCCCCTTTTCGCGCCATCCAAAAAAGCTGTCCACTCGTCCCGGGTGTATGTGAGGACATGCCCAGCCGGGTTCTTTGAGTCGCGTACAGCGACCATACCGTCTGCATGAGCCACCTCCACGCAGGCACCGTTGTTAACGCTGCTTTGCGCCTTGCGCCATTTTAGCTTTGATGGCTCAATCACAGGCATTCTTCTCCTAAGGTCCAAAGATGTATAAAGTATCGTGCTAGACCTGGAGAAGTTCACGTAAGCGCGGCGCCTAAACTGACTGACTCTTAATGCAATTAGCCAACCTACTCCCAGGTGAGAACACATTTTCCTCCCTGGCCATGCAGGATAAGGCCTGGAAGAAATGCACATAAACCCGGCTTAAGGCTTATGACTCTGGGTCTGGGCCGGCTCTCCATGTGGTCCAGCCATCCAACGGACGGGAAAATGCCCCTGCCGGGAGCGCACCGCAGGCGAATGGCCGACACGTAATATAATTGTTATGCTGACGACGCAGAATGATCCGATTAATCCGGAACGAGCCAGGTCCGGGTTCGGTCACCGGCACTTCTATATGCCGACTAATCGGCGAGGCGGCGGAAAGACCTAAACGCCCTTGCTGAGATGATCACCTTATCTTCTTTTTGTACTCATTGTCGGTCTGCTCCATCAGCTTCCTTGTTTCCGCAGGGCTCAGTGAGAGCTCCCACAAGCGCTCGAACACCTGCTTGTACCGGTCGAAGTCCTGCGGCCGCTCCAGGTATATCTGGCCTACCAGCCCGTCAACGTAGACGACCCCCGGCACCGGGGCCGCAAATTCCAGAATGACAAATGTGCTGTCGAGCGCGGGATGAGATCCCGCACTGTACGGCAAGACACGGACGTGGATCTGCGCCATTTCATTGGCGGCAATCATCCGCTGTAGCTGCTCATGCATGACCATCGGGCCGCCCACGGCCCGATGGAGGACGGCTTCGTCAATTACGGCCTTAAGATGCGGCGGCTCCTCGCGCCACAAGACTTCCTGGCGCAGCCGGCGCGACTCGATGCGCTGCTCGATGACATCCGAGCTGAGCGGCGGCAAGGCGCTTTCATGGACCGCGCGTGCATAGGCCGGGGTCTGTAGCAGCGCCGGGAACGCGCCTGGCTCATAGTCACTGAGGCTGGCCGGGTCGATGCCCGACAGGTGGAAGCGCAGCACGAGACCGTCCTCGGTGCGGGTGGCGTCCATCGGCATGCCAGACGCGACATACCGGCGATGCTCCGGCCACCGGGCAGTGACCGGAGGGAGGCCCGGTCCGCCCACGTCAGGGCCTTGACCTGGGAATCACCCTCCTGACGAGCCGTAATCGCTACTATCCGTGATTAGCGATTACTGAACGCATCCGAACGCGTGGCCAGCGGATGGCCCCGCGAGGGGCAGACCCGGGGGAACGCAGCACCATGGACACCATCGATGACGTCGCGGGCCTGGTCAGCATCGGCCAGCTGGCCAAGGCCGCGGGCGTGAGCAGCCGGACCATCCGCTACTACGAGGAACTCGGGATCCTGCCTGAACCGCGCCGGACCAGCGGCGGCACCCGAAAGTACCCGCGCGAGTACACCGGTTACATCGAGACCGCCTTGGCCCTCAAGGACCTGGGCTTCCGGCTGGAGGAGGTCAAGCCACTAGCCAGGCTGGCGCTGGGCCGGGCAATCGCCCCCGGGCAGCGGGCCAGGGCCGCACAGCTGGTCGAGGACCGGATCCAGGCGCTGGACCGGCAGGTGGCGGTGTTGCGCAAGCTCCGCGAGTGCGTGGATCAGCCGGACGGGGCGGCCAGCCTGGACGCGCTCGACCTGCGTACCGGATCGGTGGCCTGGCCGGCCTTATGCTCGTAACCAGTGGCCGACCCGGCAGTCCCCCAGCCGGTCACTGGACACGATCCTCGGAGGCCGGGATGACGAACGCGACGACGAGCGGGCTCATCCTGCTGGTGCTCATCGCCGGCCTGGTGGCGTTCGTGCTGACCCGGGTGCGGCGCCGCCTGGGGATGGGCAACACGACCGGCCGGACCTGGATCATCATCATGGGCGCGGTGATCCTGGCCCTCCTCCTGATCTGGGCGTACCAGCAGGGCAGCTGAGCCAGCCGCCGAGGGGTGAATCCGGCCGCGGCGCGGTCAGCCGACCGGCTCGGGGCGCAGCGGCATCTCGAACCAGACCGCCTTGCCGTCCCGGGTCGGGCGCGAGCCCCACCGGGTGGCCAGCTGGTCGACGAGGTAGAGGCCCCGGCCACCCTCGTCGGTCTCGGCCGCGCTGCGGATCCGCGGCAGCCGCAGGTCGTTGTCGAAGACCTCGACCCACACCGCCTCGCCACCGCGGCGCAGCCGCAGGGTGAACGTCTTGCCCGCCGCGGCCGCGCCCTCGTCGCTGAACGGGACAGGCGCCCAGCCGGCGACCAGCCCCGGCGGCCGCTGCGCGGCCGCGCCGGCGACCTCCAGGGTCAGCGCCCTCCGTGGGGCGCGCGACGCGGCCGTGTGCAGCACGACGTTGGTGACCACCTCGGACACCAGCAGGCAGGTCAGCTCGACCTGCTCGCCTTCCATCCCCCAGGACCGGAACGTGGCCTCGGCCAGCCTCCGTGCCTCGGACACCTTGATCGGCTCGGCGGGGAAGGTGCAGTCCCAGGAGGCCAGGTCCACGGGTGACGTGCGGATCGCGACGATGGCCATGTCGTCGTCGATGTCTCCCGGCACCGCCTCCTGCGCGGCCTGGGCAATCAGCTCGACGTCGCCGTGCGCCACCCGGCGCACCGCCTGGTGCAGCATGAGCCGGGCGTCGTCCTCGGAGTAGGTGCCCACGCCGTCGGGACGGTGCCGCCGGTCGGTGAGCCCATCGGTGAAAAGCACCAGCCCGGAGCCCGCCGGGAGATAACGGGTCTCTTCCCGGTAGGTCGGCAGCGCGGGCACGCCCTTGCCGCGCACCCCGAGCAGGACGCCCTTGTGCTCCATCTCCAGCTCGCCGACCTCGCCGCCGACGATGAGCAGCGGCGCGTCGTGACCCGCGTTGGCGAACTGCAGCGTGCGGGACCACGCGTCGTAGACCAGGTACGTGCAGCTGACCATCGGCGGGTCGGGCGCGTCGAAGTCGCCCGCGTGACCCTTGCCCGGGCTGAGCGTGCGGCACCATTCGTCGAGCTTGCGCAGGATCTCCGCGGGCGGCTTGTCGTCCTGGGCGAAGGCGCGCAGCGCGGCGCGGAGCTGGCCCATGACCGCGGCCGCCCGGGCCCCGCGGCCCTCGACGTCCCCGATGACGATGCCGACCCGGCCCGCGGACAGCGGGATGATGTCGTACCAGTCGCCGCCGACCTGGGTCTGGATGCCCTGGCCGTGCGTCACCAGCGGCTTGGCGGGCACGTACCGGCAGGCCACCTCCAGCCCGTCGAGCGTGGGCAGCTGCTGGGGCAGCAGGCTGGTCTGGAAGGCCAGGGCCGTCCGCCGCTCCTCCTCGAACAGCAGCGCGTTGTCGATGGCCACCGCCACCCGGCTGGCCACCGCGCTGAGGAAGTCACGGTCGTCCGCGTCGTAGTACTGCTCGTGGCGCCTGGTCAGCCCGGACAGCGCCAGGCTCATCACGCCGAGCAGCTCACCCCGGGCGATCAGCGGGGCGGCCACGACCGAGCGCAGCCCGACCTCCTCGGCGGCCTCCAGGCTGGGCCGGCTGGGCGCCTGCGGCGCCTGCGCCTCGTCCAGGTTCTCCAGCAGCACCGCCTCCAGGCGGCCCATGGCCCGCTGGCAGAAATGACCCTCGGGGTACCTGATCGGGTCGCCGATCCGGGCCCAGCTGCCCGGCGGCGGGGTCCAGCCACCCGCGTTCGTCTGCACCTGGCGGATCAGCTTGTCGCCCCGGAACAGGTCGATGATGCAGTGGTCGGCGAACTGCGGCACCAGGATCCCGGCCACGTGCCGCAGGGTCGTGCCGAACTCGAGCGACCCGGACAGCTGCTCGCCGATGCGCTCCAGCAGTGCGACCCGGTCGCGTTCCCGGCGGCTGCTGCGCCGGCTGGCTTCCCGCGCCAGGATGACGATGCCGTCGATCGAGCCGGACGGGTGCCGCAACGGCATGGCCTGGGCGCGGACGAAGACCCGCGAACCGTCGCCGCGGAGGACCGCGAACGTCCCGTCCCCGCCCCGGCCACGGAGCACCTGCTTGGCCAGCTCGGCCGCCTTGCCGGCGTCGCCGCCGGTGAACGCGAGGGACAGCACCGGGCGGCCGAGCAGCTTGCCCCCGGGCGGGAAGCCGAACAGCGCGGTCGCGAACGGGTTGGCGTAGAGGAGGTTGCCCTGCCGGTCAGTGACCACCACGGCCGCGGAGATCTGGGCCAGGATGGTCTCGGCCGACAGGTAGGCCTCGTATCCCGCGTCGAGCCGCTCAGTCACCGGCGGGCCCCCCGGTGATGCGCCCGGCGGCGTGGGAGTCCAGGCGGGTGCGGAAAGCCTGGCTCACGGTCAGCGCCTGGCGACGAAGACGTGGGCGGCCACCAGGCGGGGCAAATCCGCCGTGACCCTGCCGACCCTGTCCTCACTGGTCACCCGCACACCCTCGTCGCTCTCCGCAAGCGTGACCTCGCGTCCGGGTTGTATCCCGATCCGCTTGAGTTTAAGCATCAGAGACGGGTCACTTTGGACTTGTTCACTGATCCTCAGGACCGTTACCGGGGCGGCGAGCTTGGCCGCAACGGCCGTCATCGCCTCGGCTCGTTCCCCCCCGGCGGCCACGGCCCGCTCCCGCGCGTCCGGCGGCACGCCGAGCTCGTCCAGCCCGGGGATGATGTTGCCGTGCGGGCAGGCGACCGGATAGTCGAGCAGCTCGACCAGCCTGCGCTCGACGTTTTCCGAGATCACGTGCTCCCACCGGCAGGCCTCGACGTGGACCTCTTCCCAGGGCAGTCCGATCACCCCGACCAGCAGGCACTCGGCCAGGCGGTGCTTGCGCATGACCCGCATGGCCAGGGTGGCGCCCGCGGGAGTCAGGGCGAGCTGACGATCGCCCTCCACCTTGACCAGCCCGTCCCGCTCCATCCTCGCCACAGTCTGGCTGACCGTCGGCCCGCTCTGCGACAGCCGCTCGGCGATGCGAGCGCGCAGCGGGACGATGCCCTCCTCTTCCAGCTCGAAGATCGTGCGGAGGTACATCTCGGTGGTGTCGATGAGCCCATGCACCGTCCTCAGCCCTCCCTCCTCACCTGATGCTATGCCGGCCGGCCGCCACCGCGACCAGGCAAGCTGGTGAGGACCTGCTGGCCCGCCCGGTCAGGCAGCGGGGCCGGATCTACGGCGCCAGGCGCTCGAGCACCCAGTCCAGGCCCTCGCGGCGGTAGCGCAGGCGGTCGTGCAGGCGGCTCGGCCGGCCCTGCCAGAACTCCATGACGTCGGGCAGCACGCGGTAGCCACCCCAGAACTCCGGCATCGGCACCGCCGTCCCCTCCGGCCAGCGCGCCTCCACCTCCTGGTAGCGCGCTTCCAGGTCCGCGCGGGACGCCAGCACGGCCGATTGCTGGCTGGCCCACGCCCCGAGCTGCGACCCGTGCGGCCGGGAGTGGAAGTACGGCTCGCTCTCGCTGGTGGACAGGGCCTTCACCGGGCCCTCGATGATCACCTGCCGCTGGATGGGATGCCAGGGAAAGACCAGGCAAGCGTACGGGCTGGCGGCCAGATGCTGCCCCTTGGCCGAACTCCGGTTGGTATAGAAAACGAATCCGTCCGGGCCATAGTCCTTCAGGAGCACCGTCCGGGCCCGGGGCTGGCCCGCCGGGGAGACGGTGGCCAGCACCATGGCGGTGGGCTCGGGCAGCCCGGCGCTGATCACATCGTCCATCCAGCCGGCGAACAGCACCGCGGGGTCGGCCGGGGCCTCGGCTTCATCCAGGGGATGACGGGATCGTTCCACGGAAATGATCCTCACATACGCCAGCCCGTCCCGCCGCGGTCCCCATCCAGCGTGCCCAGTGTCACGGTCAGCGGATCTACCGGAATATTGTGCCAGCAGGGTTGAATTAACCCGGCTGACATTTGTGGTCAGCCACCCGGGAGCCACCCCACTCCCGGTAGCACTCCCCGCAGCTCACGAGGACACACGAGGACCACGGAGGACCAGCACATGTCCGATTTCGTGCCTGGGCTCGAAGGCGTCGTCGCCTTCGAGACAACGATCGCCGAGCCGGACCGGGAGGGCGGGGCACTCCGCTACCGGGGCGTGGACATCGAGGAACTCGTTGGCCACGTGTCGTTCGGCCACGTGTGGGGCCTGCTGGTGGACAACAAGTTCGCCCCGGGCCTGCCCCCCGCCGAGCCCTACCCGATCCCGGTGCACTCCGGCGACATCCGGGTGGACGTGCAGAGCGCGCTCGCCATGCTGGCCCCGGCCTGGGGCATGCGCCAGCTCCTCGACATCGACGACGAGCAGGCCCGTAACGATCTGGCCCGCGCCTCGGTGATGGCGCTGTCGTTCGTGGCCCAGTCCGCCCGCGGCCCCGGGCTGCCGCCCGTCCCGCAGGAGCGGGTGGACGAGGCGCGCAATATCGTCGAGCGGTTCATGATCCGGTGGCGGGGCGAGCCTGACCCGCGGCATGTCAAGGCCGTCGACGCGTACTGGACCTCCGCCGCGGAACACGGCATGAACGCGTCGACGTTCACCGCCCGGGTGATCGCCTCGACCGGCGCCGACGTAGCCGCCTCGCTCTCCGGTGCGGTCGGCGCGATGTCCGGGCCGCTGCACGGCGGTGCGCCCGCGCGCGTGCTGTCCATGATCGAGGAAGTCGAGCGGACCGGTGACGCGGTCAAGTTCGTCAAGGCCTCCCTGGACCGCGGGGACCGGCTGATGGGCTTCGGGCACCGCGTGTACCGGGCCGAGGACCCGCGGGCACGGGTGCTGCGCCGGACGGCCAAGGAACTCGGGGCCCCGCGCGCCGAGGTGGCTGAGGCGCTGGAGGAGGCGGCCCTGGCCGAACTGCACGCCCGGCGGCCGGACCGGGTGCTGGCCACGAATGTGGAGTTCTGGGCGGCCATCGTGCTGGACTTCGCGGAGGTCCCGCCGCACATGTTCACGTCCATGTTCACCTGCGCCCGCACCGCGGGCTGGGCGGCGCACATCCTGGAGCAGAAGCAGACCGGCCGGCTGGTCCGGCCCAGCGCCCGCTACGTGGGCCCGCCCTCCCGCCCGGTCAGCGACGTCCCCGGCGCGGACCAGGTCCTCGGCGAGGTCTGACCTTTCTGGGAGCGGGCTGGAGCAAGCCAGCCCGCTCTCCGGGGCTAGATAGGCTGGCAGCGTGACCGACATCGCCATCCCCGCGGGGCTGAAGCCGGCCGACGGGCGCTTCGGCTGCGGGCCCTCGAAGATCCGTCCTGAGCAGCTCACGGCGCTGGCCGCGTCGGGGGCCAGCTACCTGGGCACCTCGCACCGCCAGGCGCCGGTCCGATCGCTGGTCCGGCGGGTCCGGGAGGGCCTGGCCGAGCTGTTCGCGGTGCCCGACGGCTATCAGGTCGTGCTGGGCAATGGCGGGACCACGGCGTTCTGGGAGATCGCCGCCTTCGGGCTGATCCGGCAGAAGTCACAGCACCTGACGTTCGGCGAGTTCTCGGCGAAGTTCAGCCAGGCCGTCCAGGCGGCCCCGTGGCTGGACAACCCCACCGTGATCGCCTCGCCACCCGGCGGCCATCCGGTGCCGCGCGGCGAGACCGGGGTGGACACCTACGCGCTGACCCACAACGAGACCTCCACCGGCGTGGCCATGCCCGTCCGCCGGGTGCCGGGGGCGGATCCCGGGGCGCTGGTGCTCGTGGACGCGACGAGCGGCGCGGGCGGCCTCCCGGTCGAGGCCGGCGACTGTGATGTGTACTACTTCGCGCCGCAGAAGTGCTTCGGTTCCGACGGGGGCCTGTGGCTCGCGCTGATGTCCCCGGCGGCCCTGGACCGGGCCGCCGAGATCGCGGCGAGCGGCCGCTACATCCCCGAGTTCTTCTCGCTGCCGGGAGCCATCGACAACTCCGCCAAGCAGCAGACGTACAACACCCCGTCGGTGGCGACCCTGCTCCTGCTGGCCGACCAGGTCGAGTGGATGCTGGGCCAGGGCGGGCTGGGCTGGGCCGTGAAACGGACTGCGGACTCCTCCTCGCGGCTGTACACCTGGGCCGAGAAGGCGCCCTTCGCCACCCCGTTCGTGACCGACCCCGCGCAGCGGTCCCAGGTGGTGGGCACCATCGACTTCACCGAGAGCGTCGACGCGGCGGCGCTGGCCGCGACCCTGCGCGCGAACGGGATCGTGGATACCGAGCCGTACCGCAAGCTGGGGCGCAACCAGCTGCGGATCGGGATGTTCCCGGCCGTGGACCCGGCCGACGTGGAGGCGCTGACCGCCTGCGTCGACTACGTGCTCGAACAGCTCTAGACCGGGGGGAGCCCCGCGGTCAGCGGACCGCCGCGCCGATGAGCGCGCCTGCCACCAGGATCGCGAGCACCAGGGGCAGCAGCCAGCGGGGCGTGCGGTTCACATCAGGCAGCCTATGCCCCGGGCCTCAGGTCCCGGGCACGGCGGAGACGCGCAGCGGCCAGCGGCCCAGGGTCTCGTACCGCGGCCGGTCGTGCGGGCGGCCGCCGGGCAGGTGGCTGCGGATCAGGTAGATCTCCCCCGCGGTCCACGGCGTGCCCGCGTAGCCAGACAGGCCGTCCACCAGCGGCCGCACGTCCACCGGCTCCCGGCACCGGGCCAGGGTCAGGTGCGCCCGGAAGCGCCGGCCTTCCTCCGCCGGGGGTGCGCCCGCCCGTCTCGCCCCGGCTGCGACCGACGCGGCGAGGGCGGCGAGCTCCCGCGACTCACCCTGCACCCCGGTCCACAGCACCCGGGCCCGGGCCGCGGCGGGGAAGGCGCCCGCCCCGCCCAGGGAGACCGAGAGGCAGGAATGGCGGGCCGCCGCGCGCTCGAGCCGGGGCCCCAGCCGGGCGCTGACCGCCTCGTTCACCTCGCCGAGGAAGGCCAGGGTCAGGTGCCAGGCGTCGCGCCCCGTCCAGCGCAGCCCGGGCCACGAGTGCCGCACCGGCGCCACCGCGTCGTCCAGCTCATCGGCCGCCTGCGCCGGCACGGCGACCGCGACGAACAGCCTCATAGCCCATTGGTAGCACCAGCCCGCCGGGGCCGGCCGCGCACCGGGCGAGAAACGCGTCAGGCCACCATGCGGGCCAGCGCGGCCGGGCGCAGGTAGTCCCGGGCCCCTATCCCGCGCCGCCGGGCCAGCAGCAGGCCGATGACGGCCGAGGCGGCCGCCGAGATGACCCCGCCGGCCAGCAGGCTCATCCGGGGCCCGAACTGTTCCGCGACCCAGCCGACCATCGGCGACCCCAGGGGCGCGCCGCCCAGGAACACCAGCATGTACAGCCCCATCACCCGGCCGCGCATGTCCGGCGCCGAGCCCAGCTGGACCGTGGAGTTGGCCGCCGTGCTCAGGGTCAGCAGGATGAGCCCGGTCGGCACCAGCATGGCCAGGAACAGCCAGAACGACGGCATCAACGCGGTGAGCACTTCCAGCAGGCCGAACGTGAACGCGGCCGTGACCAGCAGCCGGAGCCCCGGCCTGCTGCGCCGGGCGGCGAGCAGGGCCCCGGCCAGCGCCCCCGCGGCGAACACCGCGGAGGCGACGCCGAAGGCGGTGGCCCCGGTGTGGAACACCTGCCGGGACATGAGCGCGTTGGTCACCTGGAAGTTCATCCCGAAGGTGGCCACGAAGAAGATCAGCACCATGGGCATCAGCAGCTGGGGCCGGGCACGCACGTAGGCGAGGCCCTCGCGGAGCTGGCCCCGCTGGCGGGGCACCGGCTCCACCGGATGCAGCTCGCCGGGCCGCATCAGCTTGAGGCTGGTGAGCACCGCGCCGTAGGAGGCCGCGTTGAGGAAGAAGGCGGCGGGCGTGCCCACCGCGCCGATCACCAGCCCCGCGGCAGCCGGCCCGGCGATGCGGGCCAGGTTGAAGATCGCGCTGTTCAGCGCGATGGCGTTGGGCATATCGGCCTGGCCGACCATCTCGGTGACGAACGCCTGCCGGGTGGGGTTGTCCACCACCGTGGCCAGGCCGAGCCCGAGGGCCAGCGCGTAGACCTGCCAGATCCGGACCGCCCCGGTGATCGCGAGCACGCCCAGGATCAGCGCGAGCAGCCCCATCGCGGTCTGGGTCAGCATCAGGATGCGCCGCTTGGGGTAGCGGTCCGCGATCGCCCCGCCCCACGGGCTGGCCAGCATGGGCAGGAACTGCAGCCCGGTCGCGATGCCCAGCGCGGTGCCGCTGCCGTGGGTCAGCTGGAGTACCAGCCAGTCCTGGGCCACCCGCTGCATCCACGTGCCGCTGTTGGAGACGACCTGGCCGATCCCGAACAGCCGGTAGTTCCGGTTACCCAGGGACCTGAACGTCCGCAGCCGGGATCGCCGGTCCCGGGCCGGCTCCGTGGTCAGGACTGGCTGAGCTTCTCCAGAATCGGCGCGGCCGCCCGGAGCGTCGCCCGCTCCTGCGCGGTCAGCTCGTTCAGCCGCCGGGCCAGCCAGGCGTCCCGTCGCCGCCGCGCCTTGGCCACCAGCTCCCGGCCCGCCGGGGTCACGGTCAGGACCACCTGCCGCCGGTCCGAGGCATGTGCTGCCCGCGTGACCAGCTGCCACTCTTCCAGAGCGGCGATGACGCGTGTCATCGACGGCGGCTGCACCCGCTCGTGCCCGGCCAGCTCGCCCGGGCTCATCGCGCCGTGCTTCTCCAGCGTTGCCAGCGCCGCGAACTGCGTATCCGACAGCACGGGCTCCGCCTGGCCGGGCGCGGTCCGCTCGACCCGCAGCCGGCGAGCCAGCCGGCTCACGGAGATCCGTAGCCCTGTTGCCAGGCCCGCGTCGGCCCTGGTCCCCGAGGATGTCATTATCTTTAGCCTGAGTCATTACTTTTGCTAACGATATGCGAGCGTGCGACATTCCGTCAAACCGTTAGCTCAGCGAACGGGTGGCACCCCAGCGGGGCGTGGACCAAGTACACCACGCGGAAGCCCGTTAGCCTGGGTCAGGTGAGCAGGAAACTTCGGCCCGCGCCGCCGCCGCTCGAGGCCAATGATCAGCTCGTGACCGCGGTCATCACCGGCGCGTGGGCAATTGGGCTGATCAGTGTCCTGGTCTTGCGCGACAACCTCCCCCCGGGCGAGCGCTGGTGGGTCTGGACGTGCGCGGTCGGGCTGTGCCTGGGCCTGTTCGGCCTGTGGTACGTGCCGCGGCTGAAGCGCGCCCGCGCGCGGCAGGCGCAGCGCCGCTCACAGTCCCGGGCTGATCGGGGGTAATTCCCTAGTTGTGGTCGAGCGGCTCGAAGACCGTCTCCTCGACCGAGACGCCGGGCATGTCCACCATGTCGTAACCGAGTTCGTCGATGACCGGCAGCGGCTGTTCCGCGGTCGCCGCGGTCACCCCTTCGGAGTGCGCCCCGCAGCCGTGATCCACGGAGACGACGCGGCCGTCGTCCGGCGCGTACTCGTTCGCGCACACCCCGAATACCCGCCCGAGCGGGCCGCCCAGCCGGACGAAGAACCCGCACCCTGAGCACAGCCCGGGGGCGGCACTGGCCAGGGGGGTCTTGGGGCCGTGCTCACTGGTGTACCAGCGCAGCGCGGTGTCATCCCGGCCGATCGCCGACAAGATCCGGGCCCGGGGCGGCCGGTCCTCGATGCTTCCCGTGATGGTCTCATCGGCCCCCGCGGCCACCGTCACGGCAGCAGCGCCGGCCTGGTCTTCCGTTGCGGCGTCGGTCAGGTCTTCCGGGCCGTCGGCGAACGGCTCAGCGGACGGGACCGGGACCAGGTCTTCGGGCTCAGTCCCGGGCATGGCCCACGCCGTCTCGCCCCAGTCGGCGACCCCATCGTCCCCTTCCAGCGAGGCGGCCGGCACCAGCCGGGCGTCGTCCGGGGGCGCCGGGAGCAGGTCCCCCACCCCCAGGTCGCCGGGCAGCAGCCGCTCCCGCCAGGGCACCCAGTCCGGGGCGAGGATCGCGTCCGGCCCGGGGACCAGCAGGCTCTCGTCAACGGTCACGTTCCTGGCCCGGGAGGCCCGGGCCACGGTCACCGCCCAGCACCAGCCGCGGTAGGCGGAATCGAGGCAGCGGAACCGGTGCGTCACCACCCGGTCGCCGTCGGCCGTGACGCCGAGATGCTCGCCGACACCGGCGGCACCCGCCATCTCCTCCGCGGCGCTGCGCGCCAGGCCGACCGCCTGCGCGCAGGCGTCATCCGGTTCCTTGCTCCGTGCACGCCCAGGGCTCACGGTGAGCAATTGTCCCCCATTCACGCACCCGCTGTGCGTCAGAAAACATACTGGCCCGGCCAAGTCCGGCCCGTCGGGGTCGTTGCCCCTCTGAGAACGCAGAATACTGGGAGCATGGGACTGTCCGGTGCGCGGCCGCAGGCGAGGCGGGCCGCCGACGGCTTCGCCTCCGGGCTGCGCTCGACCGGGCGGGCCGGGGCGTCCACGGCCCGGGGTACCGGCCGGGTCATCCGGCGGATGACGCAGGCCTCCGGGGCCGGGCGGACCGGTCTGGACCGGGTCATCGAGCTGACCGCGGCGGGCGCGGCGGCCGACGCGTTCGTGGCGGTGGCCCTGGCCGGGACGCTGTTCTTCAGCACCTCGGTGGACCAGGCCCGGGGCCGGATCGCGCTGACCCTGCTGATCACGATGGCGCCGTTCGCCGTGCTGGCCCCGTTCATCGGCCCGATGCTGGACCGGGTCCGGGACGGTCGCCGGTACATCATGATCGGCACCCTGCTGGCCCGCGGCCTGCTCTGCTGGGGGATGGCGGGCGCGGTCCAGCACAGCGACACCGTGACCCTCCTGCCGGCCGCGTTCGGCGTGCTGGTGCTGCAGAAGGCCTACGGGGTGACCCGCAGCTCGGTCACTCCCCGGGTGCTCCCGGCCAGCATCACCCTGGTGTCGGCCAACGCGCGGATCTCGCTCGCGGCCCTCGTGGCGTCCACCGTGGGGGTCGGGGCGGCGGGCGCGGTCTCATTGCTGGCCGGCGGCGGCACCACGGGGGCGACCTGGGCGCTCCGGGTCGGCACCCTCGTCTACCTGGCTGCCATCGCGCTAGGCATCAGGCTGCCCACCCGGGTGGACCAGCAGGAGCCGACGCCGGCCGGGGCGGGGGACGCGGCCCCGGCCGCGGCCGGCCCGGGACCCGCCGCGGCCGGAAGCAGGCGGGGCGGGACAACGATCCCGCAGGACACCATCCCCGGGGCGGGCGGGGCGAGAGGCGCGGCGGCCCGCCCGCGGCGGGCCGGCTGGGCCGCCACCCTGCGCAGCGTGGGCCCGATCGTGGGCGAGGCCATGCGCGGCAACGCGGCGCTGCGGGCTTTCTCCGGCTACATGATCTTCTTTCTCGCGTTCCTGCTGCGAACCGTGCACTTTCCCGGGGTGAGCGACAAGCTCGCGCTGGCCGCGATGATCGCCGCCGCCGGGGCGGGCGGGTTCATCGGGACCGGGTTCGGGGCCCTGCTGAAGGCCCGCACGCCGCACCTGATCCTGTTCGTGCTGCTGTGTACCTCCACCGCGATCACCGCGGTCTGCGCGGCGTTCTTCGGCCTGTGGGCGGCGCTCGCCGTGGCCCTGGTCGCGGCGTTCAGTCAGGTGCTCGCCAAGCTCGCGCTCGACTCCATCGTGCAGCGGGAGGTCCCGGAGGAGGTCCGCTCCTCGACCCTGGCCGCGTCGGAGACCATCCACCAGCTGGCCTGGGTGGCCGGCGGGCTAGCCGGGCTGGCCATGTCCATCACGGACAGCGGGGTAGCCGGACTGGCCGTACCCGCCGCGGGGCTGGCCGTCACCGCGGCGCTGCTGCTGGCCAGCAGGCGGCGCCGGATCCTGACGGCCCGGGCCTCGGCCACGCGCCTGCCTCGTCCCTGACCGCACCCGCATCCGCACCCGCATCCGCATCCGCACCCGCACCCGCACCCGCACCCGCACCCGCACCCATGATCACTCTCCAGCGACGGCAAGCGCTCGTCACGTCGTGGACCGGAGGGCTTCGGCGGGCGCGAGGCGGGCGGCCCGCATGGCGGGGTAGACGCCCGCCACCACGCCGACCACGATGGCCACCGCGAGGCCGCCCCCGGCCGCCTCGGGCGGGACCACCACCGCCTGCCCGGTGCTGACCGCGTACCCGACGGTGGCCGCCGCGCCGAGGAGCACCCCGCCGAGGCCGCCCAGCGCCGACAGCAGCGCCGACTCGGTCAGGAACTGGGCCGCCACGTGCCGCCGCGTCGCGCCGAGCGCACGGCGCAGGCCGATCTCCGCCCGCCGTTCCAGGACGGAGATCACCATGATGTTGGCGATGCCGATCCCGCCGACGCCCACGGCGACCCCGCCGAGGGCCAGGAACAGCCCGGTCAAGGCCGACCGGGCCTGCGCCCGTGCCGCCAGCACCTGGGACGGCAGGCTGACCTGGACTCCCTCGGGCAGGGCCGGGTTCGCGGTGAACGGCAGCACGGAGGCCACCGCCTGGACCTGATCGGGCTGGGCGCGCAGGTAGATCTCGGTGGCGTGGCCGCCCAGGCCGAGCTGGGCGTTCGCGACCGGGAAGCCGACCAGCGCGGCCTCGTCGATCTCCGGCGCGAGCGGCACCGGCCGCAGGATGCCGACCACCGAGAAGTACTGGCCGCCCAGGTACACCAGGGTGCCGGGTGGCACCCGGGTGATGCCCAGCGTCCGGGCGGTGCCCGCGCCGAGCACGACCGCGGGGTAGTGGATGGTGGCGGCGTTGAGGAACACGCCGCGGGCCAGGTGGCCGCCCAGGGTGTGCAGCAGGCTGGTCTGGGTGGCCAGCACCGAGATGCCGCCGCTGTTCACGGCGGGCACCGCGGCGGTCCGCCGGACCAGCGCGCCGGGCACGTAGCCCACCGCGGTCACGGTCTGGACCGGGGGGATCCGCGCGATCATGCCGGGTGCGGCCGCGGGCAGCGGCGCCGGCGCCCCGGTGACGTCCTGCCCGGCGGACACGGTGAGCAGGTTGCCTTCCGCGCCCAGCTCGCTGAGCAGGGCGGCGCGGGACGAGGCGGAGACGCCGAGCACAGCCACGCCGGCGCCGATGCCGATTGCGATCCCGAGCGCGGACAGGGCGGCCCGCCAGGACCGTGAGCGCAGGGACCCGCCCGCGGTCCGGAGGGCGTCCCCCGCGCGGAGCCGGGACCGGGGCACCGCGGGGGGAGCAACGGGGAGGTGCACGGCGCGGGTCACGGCTGCTCCCGGACGATCCGGCCGTCGCGCATCTCCACCCGCCGCTGCATGGCCGCGGCGATCCCCGCGTCGTGGGTGATCACCACCACGGCCGTGCCGTCCTCGGCCAGCCCGGTGAGCAGGGCGATGATCCCGGCGCCGGTCGCGGTGTCCAGGTTGCCGGTGGGCTCGTCGGCCAGCACCACAGCGGCCTGGCCGGCCATGGCCCGGGCGATGGCCACCCGCTGCCGCTCGCCCCCGGACAGCTCGCCGGGCCGGTGCCGGAGCCGGTGCCCGAGGCCGACGCGCTCCAGGGCGGCCTGGGCGGCGGCCCGCCGCTCCCTGGAGCCGCCGCCGCGGTACAGCAGGCCGAGCGCCACGTTGCTGACCGCGTCCAGGTGATCCAGGAGGAAAAACTGCTGGAACACGAAGCCGAGGCGGTGGCCGCGGACCGCGGACAGCTCGGCGTCGGACAGGCCGGACACGTCCTGGCCCGCCACCCGGGCCACCCCGGTGCTGGGCCTTTCCAGCGTGCCGAGGATGTGCAGCAGGGTGGACTTGCCCGAGCCGGACGGACCGAGCACGGCCAGCCGGTCGCCCGGGCCGATCCGCAGGTCCACCACGGCCAGGGCGGTCACCGGCGGGGATCCCGGATACGTCTTCGTCACGCCGGCCAGTTCCAGCACCGGCCCAGGGGGTCTGGTTTCAGCGTGGCCGGTCATGGCGACGGCACCTCGACTCTCAGCCCGGGCCGCAACCCGGGGCCGGTCACCTGGACCAGGGTGCTGCTGAACAGCCCGGTGCGCACCCCGGTCAGGTGCGCGGTGGCGCCGGTGATCACCTGCACGGCGTAGCCCCCGCCAGCCAGCGCGACCAGGGCGCTGATCGGGACGGCGAGCACGCCGCTGGCCCGGGCGCTGACGATGTTCACCGTGACCGGGGCCTGGTCCAGCCCGCCCGCGGCCCGCGGATGCGCGAGCCGGACGGTGACCTCGACCGTGTTACCGCCGCCGCCGGATCCTGACCTCCCGGACCCTGACTCCCCGAACCCGAGCCCGCCGGGCGCGGATAGTCCCGGCGACGGCTGCCCGGCGCCGCCGGGCGATGCCGCGCTGGCCACCCGCGAGATCGCGGTGATGACGCCAGGCACGGTCCGGGTGCCGTCCGGCAGTGTGACGCTGACCTGGTCGCCCCGGCGGACCAGGTACTCCTGGCCGACCGGCAGTGCCGCGCTGACCACCGGCCGCGCCGACGTGGCGGCCAGCACCGCTGCCCCGGGCTGCGGCGCGGCGCCCAGCGTGACGTCCAGCGAGGCCACCCGCAGCGGGCCGGGTGCGTAGGCGGCCTGCCCGGCCGGGACCACGCCGGTCACGGTCACGCCCAGCGCGGCCTGCCACCGCTGGACCGCGAAGGAGGCCGCGGCCGTGAACGTGTCGCTCACGGTCAGCGTGGCGGGGGTCGCGTATCCGAGCGCGATCAGGTTGGCGTCGAGCTGCGCCACATCCGGCCCGGGCGCGACCCCCAAGAACAGGTCCCGCCATTCGGGCCTGGGCCCGTAGAGCAGGATGACCGGGCTCCCGTCCACCTCGTACAGGCGGTGGCCCCGGCGCACCACCTGTCCCGGCGGGGGCAGCGCCGTGTAGGCGGTGCCCTGCATCTGGTTGGCGACGGTGTACGAGCCCGCGAACCCGAGTGCCCCGCTCACCTGGACCGTGTTGGCCAGGTCGGTGCGGACCACCGGCGCGGTGGCCACGCGGGAGCCGCCCCCGGCCCCGCTGGCCTGCCCCGTGCCGCTGGACCCGGACGCCGCGTGTCCCGACCCGGCCGCGGGCCCGGACGTGGCGATGATCAGCCCCGCCGCCGCTCCGCCGGCCATGACCGTCCCGGCCGCGGCGAGCCATCTGGCCCGCACGTCAGCCGTCCTGGCCCAGGCTGGACAGGGTGGAAGCGCGGACCTCCGCGGCGCCCAGCCGCTGGCAGGCGTGGATAGCCTGCTGGAAGCCGTGGCTCAGCTTCCCGCCGGCCGGGACCTCGCCGCGGCTGAGCCCGAAACCGTGGCCCGGTGTGTACGGGGTGTTCGCGGTCGGATCGGCGTCGTTCGGCAGCCCGTGCGCCCGCATGCACTGGGCCGCGTGCACCCCGGCCTGGACCAGCTGCGGCGGTGCGGGCGGTTCGTGCAGCGGGTTGAGCTGGGCCTGGGCCAGCACGCTGCCGCAGCTCGCCTGGACCGCGCTCAGGACGGACTGGGGCGCGTCCTGGATGGCGCGCCGGTCGCTGTAGACCGCGCCGCTCGGGGTGAGCACGGGGTCGGCGTAGGCCGGGATGCCGTGCTGGCGGATGCACTGCGCGGCCGCGTGCAGGTCGGCGGCCCGGCTGCCGCCCGCGGAATGGCCGCGGTCGGCGCTGCTCAGGCTGGGCACCGAAGCGGGACCGGCGCCACTGCTGCACCCGGCGCCGAGCAGGCCCAGCACGGCCAGCATGGGCGCGGCCAGCGTGACCACCGCGGGCCCGGCTCCGGCCCGCAGGCCGCGGGCCGGAGGCGGAGTGTGTCTCATCGTGGACCTCCCTGGTCGAACCGTGGACGGTGAGAGATCTACGCCGCCGGGCATTACAAGGGCGCTACGCAACGAAGCCCCGACGTGGCCGGTCCGCCGCACCCGGGCTGGTGAGCATGCGGGGCCGGGGTCGCCGGGGCCGCCGCGTGTTATGTCTTTGTCATCCGCGCCGGGGCACCATGGACTGATGCGCGTGCTGGTGGTGGAGGATCAGAAGACGCTGGCCAACCGGATCGCCGAGGGTCTGCGCGATCAGGGGATGGCGGTGGATGTGGCCTACGACGGCGCGGCCGCGGTGGAGGTCACCGCGGTGAACCGTTACGACGTCGTGGTGCTCGACCGCGACCTGCCGCGGGTGCACGGGGACGCGGTCTGCGCGAGCCTGGTGGCCGGGCCGTCGCCCGCCCGGATCCTGATGCTGACCGCGGCCGCGGCGGTGGAGGACCGGGTGGACGGGCTCAACCTGGGCGCCGACGACTACCTGCCCAAGCCGTTCGCGTTCACCGAGCTCGTCGCCCGGGTCCGGGCCCTGTCCCGGCGGGCCCCGTCCACCCCGCCGGTCATCACCCGGGACGACCTGACCATGGACCGGGCCCGGCGCCGGGTCAGCCGGGACGGACGGCCGGTGCCGCTGACCCGGAAGGAGTTCGGCGTGCTGGAGGCGGTCCTCGGCGCGGACGGCGCGGTGGTGAGCGCGGAGGAACTCCTGGAGAGCGTGTGGGACGAGCACGCCGACCCGTTCACCAACACGGTCTCGGTCACCATGGCCCGGCTGCGGCGCAAGCTGGGGGACCCGCCGCTGATCGAGACGGTGATCGGCAGCGGCTACCGGCTGCGGGTCCGGTGAAGCGCCCGGCCTGGGTGGCCCGCGCCGCCCGGCGGCGGCCGATCCGGCTGCGGCTCACCCTGATCTACAGCGGGCTGTTCCTGCTGGCCGCAGCCATGCTGCTGGCTTTCACCTACGTGTTCGTGGTGCGCGGGCTCAGCACCACCAGCGCCCTGAGCAAGACCGACCAGCCGGCGACCGTGGCCGGGGAGTCGCTCAGGAAGGCATGCGGCAGGGTGATAGCCGCCGAGAAGAACGCGAATAAGTCTGCCCTTTCGGCTGCGGACCGGGGCCTGCTCAGCAAGTGCCGGCTGAGCTTCAGCAGCGGCGTGGTGGCTGGCGCGCAGACCCAGCGCAACCAGGCCGTGCACCAGTTGCTGCTTTACTCGCTGGTCGGCCTGGGCATCATGGGCGCGGTGTCCGGGGCCGTGGGCTGGCTGGTCGCCGGGCGGGCGCTGCGGCCGGTGCACGCCATCACCGGGGCGGCCCGCCGCGCGTCGGAGGAGAACCTGGGCGAGCGCCTCGCGCTGGCCGGCCCGCCCGATGAGCTGAAGGAGCTCGCCGACACCTACGACGCCATGCTGGCCCGGCTCGACGCGGCCTTCGCCAGCCAGCGCCGATTCGTCGCGAACGCCTCCCACGAGCTGCGCACCCCGCTGACCGTGATGCGGACCGCCATCGACGTCACGCTGGCCAAGCCGGACCGGACCGCCGCCCAGCTCGAGGACATGGCCGCCGAGGTCCGGGTGGCCGCAGACCGGGCGGAGGCGCTCATCGAGGCTCTGCTGACCCTGGCCCGCAGCGACCGGGGCGCCGCCGCGGTGGAACTGGCCGACCTGGCCGTGCTGGCGGAGGACGCGCTCGACGCCGCCGGGCCCGCCATCCGGGCCGGCTCGCTGGGCCTGGAAACGGCCCTGCAACCCGCACCCACCTGTGGTGATCTCGTGCTGCTGGACCGGCTCGTCGCCAACCTGGTGGACAACGCGGTCCGGCATAACACCCTGGGCGGCTGGATCCAGGTGGCCACCGGGACGCGGGACGGGCAGGCCTACCTCACGGTGACCAACGGCGGGGCGGTGATCGGGGAGGACATGCCCCCGCTGCTGTTCGAGCCCTTCCGGCGGCTGGACGGCCTGGCCGCCAGCGTGCCCGGGACCGGGCTGGGCCTGTCCATCGTCCGGTCGGTGACGATCGCTCACCACGGGACGGTCACGGCGTGCGCCCGTCCCGCAGGCGGCCTGGACGTGTCGGTGCTGCTGCCCGGCGCCGGGGTGGGGGCGCCCGGCAGGGCTGAGGCGGCTGCGGCCAGCTGAGTGTGGGTGTGGGCGTGGGCGTGGGCTGGCGAGCCTAGGCTTCGAGGTCGTCGGCCACGGCGCGGAGCACGGCCGCGATCTTCTTCCCGTCGCGGGCGTCCGGATGCCGGCCCCGCCGGTAGGCGGCGGACACCCCGTCCAGCAGCTTGATCAGGTCCTCGACGATCACGACCATCTCGTCCGGGCTCTTCCGGCTGACCTTGGCCACCGTCGGCGGGGGGTCAAGCAGCCGCACCTGGAGGGCCTGGACGCCCCGGCGCCCCTCGGCTACACCGAACTCGACCCGCTGGCCGGGCCGCAGGGCGGTGCTGCCCGCAGGCAGCGCCGTGGAATGCACGAAGACCTCACCCCCGTCGTCGCGGGTGAGGAAGCCGAACCCTTTGTCGGCGTCATACCATTTGACCTTGCCAGTGGGCACGGACGTGACCTCACGCAGTAGAGCGGGCGGGCGAGCGCAGGAGAAGCAACTCTAGGTTATCGGTCCCGCCGCGTGTGCGTTAGCGGGGACGCTGCCAGGGTGGGAGCGTCCGCAGCCGCGGGCCGCGCCGCAGCCGCCAGATGAGATAACCCGCGCACAGCACGCAGCCTGCCCGGATGCTCGGCACCCCGTCGTTAGCTGCGGCGTGATAGAAGGCTGAGAAGAAATTGTCCTGGGCCGCCACGGCGCGGATCAGCAGTACCGCGAACGTGACCAGGAGCGGCCCGGTCAGGGCCAGCCACTTGTCCCGGGCGTCCCAGCGCCAGGACCTGAGGGCGATGATCCCTCCGATCAGCCAGAACGGGAACGGGATCGGGAACGGGAAGATGAGCCCGCCGACGCCCAGCAGGACGATCGAGACGGCTTCCAGCGGATGCTTGCGGGCCAGGGCCCATGCTTCCCCGAGCGGCGCCGCGACCGGCGGGCGGCGCCGGGATAGCGGGGGTTCTTCTGCGTCGTCGGACTGGGTCATGCCGGGCACGATCGACAGCGGCTTGGTCTCGCCCGGGGGAGGCGCCGGGCGTACGGGCCGCAACCAGCCCGGCGACGTTCCCCCAGGCTCCCGCCCGTTCAGGCCGGGGTCGGCCTGGTCCGTGCCGGGCACGTCCGCCGCCGGCCCTTCAGGCGCAGGATCCTCAGCCGGGGGTTCCCCGGCCGCGGGCACGTCCGCCGTGGGCACCTCCGCCCCGGAGACGCCGCCCGCGGGCGCACCGGCTGAGGGCATGCCGGCTGCGGGCCCGCCGGTAGTGGGGTCCTCAGCTGCGGGGCCGCCGGTAGTGGGGTCCTCAGTCGCGGGCCCGCCGGTAGTGGGGTCCTCGGCCGCGGGCCCGCCGGTAGTGGGGTCCTCAGCCGCGGGCCCGCCGGTAGTGGGGTCCTCAGTCCCGGGCCCGCCGGCGGCGGCCTCCTCGCCCGTGGCCGGGCCGGGCTCTCGGATTCCTCACCCATGTCTGACCCGGCAGCGGGCGCCGCCGACGGGGGCGCCCCGGCCGCGGGCGTTTCGGCGGGGGCCGCTGTCGCCTCGGGTGACTCCGCCTGGCGTGGCACGGCAGGAGCCGGTTCCGGAGCCGTCGCCGCCTCCCCGGGCTGCGGGCCGTCCAGCCTGGTCGCTCCCCCGCGGGGCCACGGCCACGTCCTGCGCGCCTGATTCGGCCTCGGGCGGGCAGGCGGGAGTGGCGGGGCCGCGCGCCGCCGGGACTCCTTGCTGGGCTTCCACAGCGCGGGCGGCGCCGCGGCCGCACCCCGCCGCCGGGCGCTGTATAGGCGCTCACGTTCCCACTTGGCGAGTTCCTCCGGCTCACCCAGCGTGGTCAGCGCGTTCCGCACGTCGTCGGCGTCGGCCGACGCGAGCGGGCCGACCTGGGCCTCGATGGCCGCCCGGGTCCGCCCGACGAACAGCAGACGGTCACCTTTGGGCAGCACCTTGGTCGCCGCGACCGATACGCGGCCGAGGTACTCCCGGATCATCTGCTGAGCGGATGGCGGCGGAGCGGGGCGGCGCCTCATGCTTCGATAATCCCCCGGAACCGGGCCATTGTGGAGTGGGCACGCTATCAGTCCCAGAGTGCCCACGAATGAGCCAGGGTCTTTCCTGGGCCAGGACCGCGAAAAGGGCGGCCCCGGTGTATCCGGGGCCGCCCTTCCGGCCAGTGCGGGCGGCCGGCGATAAAGCCGGCCGCCCGCGCGGGGACTTGCGAGGCCCGGGGGCTGGGCCCCCGGCCGCGTCAGAAGTCCATGTCGCCGCCGCCTGGGGCGGCCGGCGCCTTCTCCTTCTCCGGCTTTTCCGCCACGACTGCCTCGGTGGTGAGGAACAGCCCGGCGATGGAGGCCGCGTTCTGCAGTGCGGAACGGGTCACCTTGGCCGGGTCAATGATCCCGGCCTTGAACATGTTGACGTACTCGCCAGTCGCGGCGTTGAGCCCCTGACCGGCTGGCAGCGTCTTGACCTTCTCGACCACGACGCCGCCCTCGAGGCCGGCGTTGACCGCGATCTGCTTAAGCGGCTCCTCGACGGCACGGCGGACGATGGTCGCGCCGGTCGCCTCGTCACCCGTCAGCTCGAGCTTCTTGAAGGCACTGGCCCCCGCGTGCAGCAGGGCCACGCCACCGCCAGGGACAACGCCCTCTTCGACGGCGGCCTTCGCGTTGCGCACCGCGTCCTCGATGCGGTGCTTGCGCTCCTTCAGCTCGACCTCGGTGGCTGCGCCGGCCTTGATGACGGCCACGCCGCCAGCCAGCTTGGCCAGCCGCTCCTGCAGCTTCTCACGGTCGTAGTCCGAGTCGGTGTTCTCGATCTCGGCGCGGATCTGGTTCACCCGGCCGGAGATCTGCTCGGGGTCACCGGCACCGTCCACGATGGTCGTCTCGTCCTTCGTGACGACGACCTTGCGGGCCCGGCCGAGCAGGTCGAGGTCGGCGTTCTCGAGCTTGAGACCGACTTCCTCGCTGATGACCTGCGCGCCGGTGAGGATGGCGATGTCACCGAGCATGGCCTTGCGCCGGTCACCGAAGCCGGGCGCCTTCACCGCGACGGACTTGAACAGACCGCGGATCTTGTTGACGACCAGGGTCGCGAGGGCTTCGCCCTCGACGTCCTCGGCGATGATGGCGAGCGGCTTGCCCGACTGAACCACCTTGTCGAGCAGCGGCAGCAGGTCCTTGTTGGCCGAGATCTTGGAGTTGGTCACCAAGATGTACGGGTCGTCGAGGACTGCTTCCATCCGCTCCGGGTCGGTGACGAAGTACGGCGAGATGTACCCCTTGTCGAAGCGCATGCCCTCGGTGAGCTCGAGCTCGAGGCCGAAGGTGTTGCTCTCCTCGACAGTAATGACGCCTTCCTTGCCGACCTTGTCCATCGCCTCGGCGATCATCTCGCCGATCGCGGGGTCGCCGGCCGAGATGGAGGCCGTCGAAGCGATCTGCTCCTTGGTCTCCACGTCCTTGGCGAGCTTGGACAGTTCCTCGCTCACCCGCTCGACCGCGGCCTCGATACCCCGCTTGAGGGACATCGGGTTCGCGCCCGCCGCCACGTTGCGCAGGCCCTCACGGACCAGCGCCTGCGCCAGCACGGTGGCCGTGGTGGTGCCGTCACCGGCGACGTCGTCGGTCTTCTTTGCTACTTCCTTGACCAGCTCGGCGCCGATCTTCTCCCACGGGTCCTCGAGCTCGATCTCCTTGGCGATGGACACGCCATCGTTGGTGATCGTGGGAGCGCCCCACTTCTTCTCGAGCACCACGTTCCGGCCCTTCGGGCCGAGGGTTACCTTCACGGCGTCGGCGAGCTGGTTCATACCGCGCTCGAGGCCGCGCCTCGCGTCCTCATCGAACGCGATCATCTTGGCTGCCATAGGCTCCAGTCCTCCCGGGACTTTGGTGGCTTTTCGTGTGAATCGGACCGACGCCCGCGACGGCCGACCCCCCGGCGGACAGTCCCATCCTGCCGCCGACGAGGTCTCATCGCCCCGATTCCCGCCCTGGAGTTGTCACTCTCATGCCGAGAGTGCCAACGCCTTGTTTAGCACTCTACACAGGAGAGTGCAAGCCGGGATGGGAGTCGACTGACCGTCCCCGGCGAGACGGAAAGCCTCTCGGACCTGGTCATACGGCCGATACCTGGGGACGGGCCCGCGCGCGGGCGGCCGGAACGGCGGAACGCTGTCAGCGAACACGTCCACTTCGGTGGACGCCCGCGCGTAATTCACCGGGTGGTCGAGGGGGTTCCGCCGGGCCAGGCGTAGCCCGGCTGCAGAGTCAGCGGCCGCGGGCAGACCTAGCGGCCCGCGTCGCACCCGAAGGCGCTACTCGTAACGCGTCAGGTATTCAGTACCTGGAGGGTGGGCCTGGGACACACCCCGGGGCCCCTGATGGCCCGGCACCCGTCAGCCGGGCCCCGGGCCATCAACCGAACTGCGAGGCAGAGCTCACACAGCCCGGACGGCCTCCGCCTGCGGGCCTCGGTCACTCTGCGTGATCTCGAATTCGACCCGCTGCCCCTCTTCGAGGCTGCGGTAGCCATCCATCTGGATGGCGGAGAAGTGCACGAACACGTCCCTGCCACCGTCGACCGCGATGAAGCCGTAGCCCTTGTCCGCGTTGAACCACTTGACGGTGCCCTGAGCCATTACCCAACAACTCCCTAACTCCGCTCGGGCCTCGGGTTCCCCCCTTGCCTTTGGGGAACCCGTCGATCGCGGCGCGGGTTAGGCGGGGGCAAGCCAGGCTTACCGTTCGCCCCGACCGACAGCGACCGGACACGACCTTACCCCGTGCGGTCGGCGTTCGGGACCTCTAACTTCCCGAACGCGGTTGCGCCAGTTTGGGCGTCTGGCCAGCACCCATGGACGCTCACGCAGATCCTGGGCGGGAAAAGACGGCGCGGGTAGCGCCGGATCATCCTCCCGCGACGGCGGGAATCACGGACACGTGCGAACCGGCCGGAACCGGCGTGTCGAGCCCCTGCGCGAACCGGACATCTTCCTCGCCCACGTACACGTTCACGAACCGGCGGAGCTGGCCGGCGTCATCCACGATCCGGCCCCTGATGCCCGGATAGCTGGCGTCCAGGCCGGCGATGACCTCGCGCAAGGTGCCTGAGTCGGTGGCGACCTCCGCCGCGCCGCCGGTGAAGGTACGCAAGATGGTGGGAATACGGACGGACACGGTCATGCTGTGACCTGCCTTTCCAGAGAGCGTCAGACCCAGCGCAACGGGGTGAACGGGTCCAATAGTGCCGGGTGGTCGCGGCCTGCTCCAAGGCCGGGTGATCGCGGCCGGATCAGGGCCGCCGGATCAGGGCCGCCGGTTCAGCCGACGGTCTCAGAGCGGCTGATCGCCGCTGGGGCCGCCCTGCGAGGCCTCGAAGGCCAGGAACGCGTCCAGCGTCGGGCGGATGGCCGGTGAGGTGTTCAGCCCATCGGCCACGGCGTCCAGCGTCTTGAGGCCGTCACCGGAGTTGATGATCACTGTTTCGGCGTCCGGGTCCAGCTGGCCCGAGGCCAGCAGGCTGCGCAGCACGCCCAGCGTCACCCCGCCGGCCGTCTCGCCGAAGATGCCCTCGGTCGCGGCCAGCAGCCTCATGGCCGACACCACCGCGTCGTCGTCCACGTCGGCCACCACGCCGCCAGTGCGGCGCACCACGTCGAGCACGTAGGGCCCGTCGGCGGGGTTCCCGATGGCCAGCGACTTGGCGATGGTGGCCGGCCGGACGGGCTGGACCACGTCATGCCCCTGGCGGAACGCCTCCGCCACCGGCGAGCAGCCGGTGGCCTGCGCGCCGAACACCTTGTACGGGGTGTCCTCGACCAGGCCGAGAGTAACCAGCTCGCGGAACGCCTTGTCGATTTTCACGAGCTGGGCGCCGGAGGCGACCGGCACGACGATCTGCTCGGGCAGCCGCCAGCCGAGCTGCTCGGCGATCTCGAACCCTATGGTCTTGGAGCCCTCCGCGTAGTAGGGCCGGACGTTGACGTTGACGAACGCCCAGTCCTCGCGGTCGTCGGCCAGCTCGGAAGCCAGCCGGTTCACGTCGTCGTAGCTGCCTTGCACCGGGACCATGGTGCCGCCGTAGACACCGGTGGCGATGATCTTCTGCGGCTCCAGGTCTGAGGGGATGAGCACCACCGAGCGGATGCCCGCCCGGGCCGCCGCAGCGGCAACCGCGTTCGCGAGGTTGCCTGTCGACGGGCAGGCGAGCACCTTGAAGCCCAGTTCCACCGCGGCCGCCAGCGCGACGGCCACCACGCGGTCCTTGAAGGAGTGGGTGGGGTTGGCCCGCTCATCCTTCACCCACAGGCTGCGCAGCCCAAGCTCGCGGCCGAGTTGCTGGGCGTGCACCAGGCGGGTCCAGCCCGGCTCGGTGTTGGGCGTGCTGGCCACGTCCGGGGGTACCGGCAGCAGGCTGGCGTAACGCCAGATGCTGGCCGGGCCCGCCTCGATGGCGGCGCGGTCCAGCTGCGGGTAGTCGTAGCGGACCTCGAGCGGGCCGAAGCATTCGGCGCAGGCGTGGGTGGAGCCCAGCGGGTAGGTCTGGCCGCATTCCCGGCAGCTCAGGCCGGTGGCGTAGCCGAACCGGGAAGGCGCGGGAGAGGCGGGGGTACTTGCGAGTGTGCTCACGTGGCGAGGCCTTTCTCCTCATCTGCCCCAGCGGCCGGATGGCCGAGGGCCGGACTTGGCACCTGTCACGGGAATGGCCTCGCGGGCACACCTCACGTGATGGTTGCCGGGGCTTCACCGGGCCGTATCCCTCCACCCCTCTGGATGAGCGTTATGAAGTTGTACCCGACACTCTAACCGATCCCGTGCCGGTGCTCCGAGGCTGATCCAGCTAGCCTCGCGTGCATGGACCAGAGCGGCGGCCGGGTGCTCATCGCTTCCAACCGGGGACCGGTCTCGTTCGCCGTCGGCGATGACGGCTCGCTCGTGGCCCGGCGGGGCGCGGGCGGCCTGGTCTCCGGACTTTCGTCGGTCAGGGACCAGGCGGACGTGCTGTGGGTGTGCGCGGCGCTGAGCGACGCCGACCGGGCCGCGGCCCGGTCTGCCCCGGACGGGCACATCGACGCCGAGCTCACCCCGGGCAAGACCGTGGTCCGGATGCTGGATATCCCCGCGGCCACCTTCCAGCGGGCCTACAACTCGGTGGCCAACTCCACGCTCTGGTTCGTGCATCACATGCTCTTCGACACGCCCAACGAGCCTGGCTTCGGACTCGCGTTCCGCCGCGAGTGGGAGTCGTTCCGCACCTACAACGCCGCGTTCGCGGAGGCGCTGGCCGAAGGGGCCGGGACAGGCGAGGGCCGCGGCCCGGCCAGCGCTAGCCCGGTCCGGGCGATGATCCAGGACTATCACCTGCCGCTGGTCCCGCGGATGCTCGCCGAGCAGCGCCCGGATGTCAAGATCGCGCACTTCTCGCACACCCCGTGGGCGCCCCCGGACTACTACCGGCTGCTGCCGGACGACGTGGGCCGCGAGGTGCTGGACGGGATCCTGGGCGCGGATCACGCCGGCTTCCTGTGCCAGCGCTGGGCCGATGCGTTCCTGAGCTGCTGTGCCGAGTTCCTGGGCGCGTCCGTGGACGAGGCGGCCGGGACCGTCCGGTACAAGGGCAAGCTGACCTCGGTTGCCGTGCACCCGCTCGGCGTCGATGCGGATGAACTGCGGCAGCGGGCCGCGGCCCCGGACGTCCAGGGACAGGTCTCGGCACTGACCACCATCACCGCGGGCCAGCGCCTCATCGTCCGGGTGGACCGCACCGAGCTGTCCAAGAACATCGTCCGTGGCCTGGCCGCGTACCGCGAGCTGCTGATCACCCACCCGGAATGGCGCGGCCAGGTGACCCATCTGGCCTTCGCCTACCCGTCCCGGCACGACCTCCCTGAGTACCGCGAGTACACGGCGCGGGTGCAGCGGATGGCCGGGGAGATCGAGGACGAGTTCGGTACCGACGCCTGGAACCCGCTGATCCTCCAGGTGAACGACGACTACCCGCGCTCCCTGGCTGCCTACCGCCTGGCCGACGTGCTGTTGGTCAACCCGATTCGGGACGGGATGAACCTGGTAGCCAAGGAGGGGCCCATCCTGTCCGAGCGCGCCTGTGCCCTGGTCCTGTCCACGGAGGCCGGCGCGGCCGCCGAACTGGGCGGTGACGCGCTCCTGGTGAACCCGTTCGACGTCACGCAGACCGCCGAGGCACTGCACCGCGCGCTCACCATGCCTGAAACCGAGCGTGCCCGGCGGGCTGCCGCGCTCGCCTCGGCGGGCGCGGCGTTCCCGCCCAGCGCCTGGCTTCAGGCCCAGCTCGACGCGCTCACGGAGTAATTTCCGGGCGGCTTCCCGGATAATGAGGTGCCCGGAGCCGATCGCGGCCGCCGGAATGGCCGAATCGAGGTGGCGTGATCCAGTGAGCGGGGTGCTGGCCGCGGCGCTCACTGTGCTGTCCCTGCCGTTCCTCGTCGCGCGGGCGGCGGGCGGCCAGCCGCCGAACCCGGGCCCGAAGCTGGCTGCCCTGGCCCCCGCGGGAACCGTGCCGGCCATCGCCGGCGTCGTGCTGGCGGCGTTGTCCTCGTGGTGGCTCGCGCTGATCCTGGCCGTGCCCGCACTGCTCCTGGTGGCCTGGCAGCTGCCGCCGGCCGGCCTGCGGGCCGGGCCGCGGGGCCGGGGCAGCCGGGCCCCGGCGACCGGGCCATGCCGCTGCGGGTGCTCAGCCTGAACGTCAAGGGCGGCGCGGCTGACGCGGAGGCCATCACCGCCTGCGTGGCCGCCCTCCAGGTGGACGTCCTCGCCGTCCAGGAACTGACCGGGGGGCTGGCGCGGCGGCTGGCCCTGAGCGGGCTGGCGGACCTGCTGCCGCAGTCCCAGGTCGAACCGCGCGAGGGGTCGGCCGGTACCGGGCTGTGGACGCGCTGGCCACTGATCCCCCTGCCCCCGGTGGACGGCCTGATCGCGGCGGCGCCCCGGGCCCGCATCGACCCGCCCGGCCGCCCGTCGGTCACCGTCACCGTCGTGCACCCGGTCGCCCCGGTCGCGGACCGGGAGCATCTCTGGCGACAGGAACTCGGGCTGATCCAGGCGGCCCTGGACGGCACGAGCGGCCCGCAACTGGCGGCCGGGGACTTCAACGCCAGCCGGGATCATGGAGTGTTCCGCGCCCTGCTCCGGTCCGGCTTCGTTGACTGCGCCGACGCCGCCCGGCGGCGCCCCTGGCCCGGCTTCACCTGGCCCACGGACCGCCGCTACCCGCCGCTGATGCGGCTCGATCACATCCTGGCCTCGCGCAGTGGGGTCGCCGTGCACGAAGCCCGGACGATCCGCCTGCCGGGCAGCGATCACCGGGGCGTGCTGGCCGTGCTGGAATTCCGCTCCCCTGGCTGAGCGCCGGCGCCCCGTCTCAGCCAGGGGGACGGCGCGCGGCGATGGCGCTGGCCAGCGCGCCGAGCAGGGCCACCACGCCGCCCGGGCCGTCCACGACCAGGTCAGCCGGCTCAGCCAGCGCGGTCACCTCAGCGGAGCCGCTGAACACGGTGAGCCCCGGCACACCCTCGCCCCGAAGGGCGCGGACGGCCTCAAAGGCGGCCACGTCCCCCAGGTCGTCTCCGCAGAACATGACTGCGGATGGTTGTCGTTGCTGAACCAGGGTGCGCAGGGCCTGGCCCTTGTCCATGCCCCGCGGCCGCAGCTCGATCACCATCCGCCCCGGCTCGACGGTCAGCCCGTGCCGCGCGGCCAGCCCGGCCAATGGGTCGCGGAGCCGATCCAGGGCCGCCTGCGGATCAGCGGCCTGCCGCGTGTGCACGGCCACTGCGTGGCCCTTGTCCTCGATCCGCGTCCCCTCCGGCGCGCCGGACCGGGCCAGCAGGGCGGGCAGCCCGGTGCGGGCCGCCTCGACCCCGGGCAGCGAGGGCGGTGAGTCCAGCGTCCCCTCCGCCCAGCGCTCGAGCCCGTAGTGGCCGAGCACGGTGAGGCCCGGGACCGCCTCGAACCCGCCCAGCTCCACGGCCGCCGCGGCCGGCCGGCCGGTGATCACCGCGACGGCGCCGAGCGCGGCGGCCACCTGGCTCAGGGCCCGGACCGCGCCCGGGTGTGCCCGGGCCGCCGCCGGGTCGGCCACGATCGGGGACAGCGTGCCGTCGAAGTCCAGCGCGACCAGGGCCCGGCCCGGATCGGCGAGCAGCGCCGCCAGCCCAGCCCGCCCTTCGGGGGTCACCGGCAGCGGCACGGTCCCGTTCACGGCGCGGTCTCGCTCACCAGGCGGTGCCGTCACGCCGGTCGGGACCGGCCGAGCGCATCCGGTGCCGCCTGGCTCGCTGCCGGCGCAGCCTGGTGACCAGGGCCGGGTCGAACACGAGCGCCTCCGGGCGGTCGATGAGGTCATTCAGCAGCTGGTAGTAGCTGGTCGCGGTCATGCCGAGAGCATCGCGGATCTCCTGCTCCTTGGCCCCGGGCGACCGCCACCACCCACGCTCAAAGGCGAGGACCCGCATCTCGCGTTCGGACAGCGCCGCCATCTGCCCTCCAGTACCGCGCCCGCTGCTTCATCCTAGGGCGGCTCTAGCCCGTCTGCCCACGCTCCCGTACGCTCTGCCTTCGTGGCTTCATTCGACTGCATTACGTTTCTTACCGACTACGGCCTGGAGGACGGGTTCGTAGCGGCCTGCCACGGGGTCGCCGCCCGCATCTCCCCCGGCATCAGGCTGATAGACATCACCCATCTCGTCCCGCCCGGCGATGTGCGGCGCGGCGCCGCGGTACTGGCCCAGACCATCCCCTACCTGCCGCGGGGCGTGCACGTCGCGGTGGTGGATCCCGGAGTCGGCACCGCACGCCGCGGGATCGCCGTGGCCGCCGGGGACTCGGTCCTGGTCGGCCCCGACAACGGCCTGCTGTCCTGGGCGGTGGCCGCGCTCGGCGGGGCCACCGCCGCGTGCCAGCTGACCAACGGGGAGCTGTGGCTGCACCCGGTGTCGCCCACGTTCCACGGCCGGGACATCTTCACCCCGGTCGCCGCGCACCTGGCGTCCGGGGGCGACCTGGCCTCGTCCGGCACGCCTATCGACGTCCCGGACCTGGTGACGCTGCCCGCACCGACCAGCCGGGTGCACGATGGGGAAGCTGAGGGCGAGGTGATGTCGGTGGACCGGTTCGGCAACGTGCAGCTGTCCATCGCGGCCTCTGATGCGGACCGGCTGGGCCTGGGTTTCGGGTCCCCGGTGGTCGTCCGCTGCGGGCGGCGCCAGCTGACCGTGCCGTACCTGGAGACGTTCGCCGCGGTGGCCCCCGGGGAGATCGTGGCCTTCACCGACAGCGCCGGGCTCATCTCACTCGCCGTGAACGGCGGCGACGCCGCGGAGCAGCTCGGGCTGCCGCCCGGGGCCCATGTCCGGCTGTCCGCGGCCATGCCTGCCTGACCCTGGCCCGGGCCCGGCCCGCGCCGCGTCCAGCCGCATGGCCGGACCGTCCGCTCCCGCCTCCGAACCGTCCCGAACGTGGCAGAATGCCCGGGGGATGATGGGAGGGTCAGCGCATGGCGCAGCGGCTCCGGAGCCGGGCGGCGGCGGCTGTCGCCGCAGGTCTCGCAGCGACCTGCATCGGGGTGGCGGCCGCGCCCGCTCTCGCGGACACGGTCCGTAACCAGGAGTGGTGGCTTGCTTCCCTGCACGTGACCAAGGCCTGGCTGTCCAGCCGGGGCACCGGAATCAAGGTGGCGGTGCTGGACACCGGCGTGGACCCCACCCAGCCCGACCTGGCCGGCTCGGTGATCACCGGGCGGGATTACACCGCCTCGGGCCGGACTGCCGGTGGGCCGTTCTGGGGCGCCCACGGCACGGCGGTAGCGAGCATCATCGCCGGGCACGGGCACGGTCCGCACCACGCCGACGGGATCATCGGGGTCGCACCGCAGGCGAAGATCCTCTCCGTCCGGGTCACCCTGGAAAACAAGGACCCGCTGCTGGCCAACTCGACCGTGGCCACCGCCCTGCCCCAGGCCATCGCCCGGGGAATCGGTTACGCGGTCCGGCACGGTGCCCAGGTCATCGCGCTCCCCCTCGACCCGGCTGCGCAGGCGGCCGCGACCACCCCCGGCGGCAGCCCGGCGGAGCGCGCCGCGGTCGAGGCAGCGCTGCGCAAGGGCGTCGTCCTGGTCGCCCCCTCCGGCGATAACGGTGCCGGAAGCGACACGGTCAACTACCCGGCCGCCTACCCGGGCGTGATCTCGGTGGGCGCGTTCGGCCAGGGCTTCGTCAAGGCGCCGTTCACCAACCACCAGCCGTACGCGACGCTGACCGCGGCCGGCAATGGGGTCGTCGCGGCCAACGGCCCGACCGGGTACGCGAAGCTGAAGAGCACCAGCGCCGCCAGTGCCGTGGTGGCCGGCATCGCCGCCCTGATCCGGTCCCAGTTCCCCACGTTCACGCCGGCCCAGGTCGAGCAGGCCCTGACGACCAGCACCGCGTTCCATCACCCGGGCGGCCGCAAGGACGGTTCCGGGTTCGGTACCGCGGACGCGGCGGCCGCGCTGCTCGCCGCGGCCAAGATCAACGCGACGCCGACCAGCTCAGCCTCGGCGGGGCCGGCGGGCAACCCGACCCCGCCGACCGCCCCGGTGGTCAAGGTGCACGCCAAGAGCCTGTGGCAGGCGGTGCGCATCCCGGTGCTCGGCCTCGCGGCCCTGATCCTGCTCGCGCTCATCATCCTGGTCACCGTGCGGGTCCGGCAGCGGCGCGCGCTCGACGCCCAGCTGGCCCCGTTGCAGGCGGCGGCGCTGGCTTCCCGGGCGCAGGCGATGGCCGGCATGGGCAGCCCCGGACCGGGCTACGGGCCACCCGTGGGCGCCAGGGTGGCGGGCCGGGCCCCGGCGAGCAGCGAGCCCGCAGGCAGCGGGCCGGCGAATTTCGGGCTGGGCAGCGGCGACCGGGCCGGTCCTGGCCTGGCTGGTGCCGGTGTGGCTGGCTCCGGGTCAGCTGGCCCCGGGTCAGCTGGCCCGGGCTTGGCTGGCCCGGGCTTTAGTGGCCCTGGCCTGAGTGCCCCTGGCGTGGCGGGCGCCGGCTCGGCGGCCCTGACCCCGGGCGGCAACCGGTTCACCAGCGGCGGCGCCCTGGCCGGCGGTGGCCCGGACGGCCCCGGGCGGCCGGCGCCAGGACCAGTGGGGCGCCCGGTGGTCAGCGGCAAACCACCCTGGGAAGAAGAGGAACACCCGCCGTCTCCGGAACGCACCCCGGCGCCCCCCGCGCCGGAACCCGGCCGTTCCGGGTCCAGGTTCATGCTGCCCGGCCGCGGCCTGGGCAGCTTGGACGCGGCGGGCGGCAGGCCGGCCACGCCCGGCGGTCCTGGAATCGGCGGCCCGGCTGGCAGCAGTTCCGGGCGGAGTCCCACTCCGGGAAGCGATGGCAGGAGCGCCCTGAATCTGGGGGGCTGGAGCCTGGGCGAGTCCGGCGGCGGCGCCCCGGCAGGCGCCCGTAAGGGCGCGGCCGACGCGGATGACACGGCCGCGGGCCACGGGACGACACGCAATGGGGCCGCGGGCCACGGGACCACCGGCCACGGGACCACGGGTACCGGAACCACGGGCGCCGGAACAGCAGGGAACGGCAGCCCGGGCGGCAGCAGCACGGGCACTGGGAGCAAGGGAAGCGGGTTCCCGGGGCCGCTCTCCGGGATCGGCGGCACCGGCGGCTCGAACGGGGCGGCGGGCGCCGCCCGGGAGCGTTTCGGCCCGTCACCGTTTGATGATCCCTCCTTCGAGGTCCCTGCCTTCAGTCCCCCAGCCTCCGGCGGCTCGCCCCTGGACGACCGGGCCTTCGGCGCGCCGAGCCCGGGCGCACCGGCCTCATCCGCCCCCGGCTCAGCTATCCCCGGCCCAGGCGCCCCGGGCGCGTCCCCCTCTGGGGCGGCCGCGCCCGGCGCCCGCGGGGAGAGCGGCCGCCTGGCCCCGCCCGCGGGCAGTGCGGGCTCCCGGGGGCCAGGCCGCCACGGCACGGCCCGCGGCGCGGCGGGCGCAAAATCGCCCGGGACCGGCGGAGCCGACTCGGACCATCCTGCGGCAGGACGGCCAGGCGACCCCCCGGACCCCCCGATACGGACGCTCGGGTCCGCGCACCGGCTGAACGCGGTGCGGGCCCCCAGGACAAGCGGTCACCCGCCCTGGGAACCGGCCGAGAAGCCAGTCAGCGAGCTGCCGTGGATGGACGCGCCCAGCCCTGGCCAGACCCGCACGGTCCCGCCCCGGCGCGTCTTCCCGGTGGGCGGTGAAGGACCGGCCGCCGGCGCGGAGGCCGGGGGCCCAGGTGCGGACGGGACCGGCACGGGCCGGCCGCCGGCCGCTAGCAGGCCCGCCGACCCTGGGCCGCCGCCCATGACCGCATCGGGGCTGGTCCGCCGGCGCCCGAAGAGCCAGAGCCCGTTCCCTGACCTGGACGGGCCGCCGCCGGGGCCGGGTGAATCGCCCGGCAGCGAGGGTGGCGAGGACGCCAAAGACACCAGCCAGCCCATGTACTCGTGGAACCCGTCCGACACCACGGAAGCCTTCCCCAAGGTCCCGCCGCCGGGAGACTCGCACCCGGGCTAAGGCGCGCCCCAGGCGGCCACCGGTCACCAGCTCCTACTCCGGGGACACCCCGCCGTTCAGCTCCGCCTTGCGGACCGACGCGTACACGGGTGTGTATTCCTGCCCGGACAGGTCCTGGATAGCCTGGATGACCTCGTCCGTGATGGCGCGGCGGGCCTTGCCCGGGGCCGTCCCCTGGTACGCCTCGAACGTGAGCGGCTTGCCGATCCGCATCGACACCTGATGCAGCCGGGGCACCACGTGCCCGGGTGGCAGGATGCGATCGGTGCCGAGCATCGCCACCGGGATCACGGGCAGGCCGGAATTCAGCGCGAGCCAGGCCACGCCGGTGCGCCCGCGGTAGAGCCGCCCGTCCGGGGACCGGGTGCCCTCCGGGTAGATGCCGAACAGCTGGCCGCGGCGCAGCAGCGCCAGCGCCGACTCCAGCATGTCCTGCGCCGCCCGGGCCTGCGCCCGGTCCACGGACAGCTGATTGGTGGCGCGCAGGTAGGTGCCGGCCAGCCGCTGGGACACGCTCCGGCCGGTGAAGTACTCCGACTTGGCGGCGAAGGTAAGCGGGCGGTCGAGCATCAGCGGAAGAAAGATCGAGTCCACGATGGACAGGTGGTTGGAGGCCAGAATGGCTCCGCCTTCGGGCGGTATGTACTCCAGACCGGTGATCCGCGGCCGCCAGAGCAGACGCAAGAGCGGGCCGGCCACAATCCTGGACAGCTGGTACTGCACCCGACAACTCCTGGAATGTCGATCCGCGTGGCTGCTCAAAGATATCCGGGCCGAGCCGCGGCGGGCACGGTCACGCACCTGGTCGCGGGGCGGCCCTATCCGGGAAGGCGCTCAGTAGGCCGGAAGGCGCTGAGGCCGGTCCCGGCTCAGTTGGCGCAGATATTCTGGCTGGCCGTCCGGGAAGAGAGGCTGGGCGACGGCGACGGCGTGGTGCCCTGGGTCGTCGTGCCCGCGGTCTGGGTCGTGGTCCCGTAGTTACTGCCCAGCAAAAGCACGAGCCGGTCACTGGTGCCCGGGACCTCCTGGATGCCGGACCCCGGCACCTTGGCCTCCAGCAGCCTGGCCTGCGCCGCGTGGCCCGCGTGGTACTTGATCACCGTTTCGGTGACGTCCTGCGTGGACTGCTGGATCATGCTTGTCACATTGAAGCCCTTTTGCTGCAGCAGGCTGCCGACTGAGTCCTGCAGGCCGAACTGCGCGGTCCCGTTGCGGACCGAGACGGAGACCGTGTGCGGCGACATCCTGGGCTTCTTGGCCTGCCGGATCGTCCCGTTGGTGACCGGGACGTCGTTCCGGAAGTCCTGGAAGATCGTGCTGTCCTCGGGCTGCGTCCACATCACGTTGGCCGTGTCGGTCGGAACCACCAGCTGGCGTGGGTAGGTCGGCAGGGTGAAGAAGGTGACCTGGCTGGCGGGCAGGTTCTTGACGCTCGTCGCCAGATTGTAGAGGCCGTGGATGCCGCCTAGCTGGCTGTCAACCGTGATCGACTTGGTGGCGGCGTCGAGGAACTTGTAGATGGCGACGGGGTTCAGCAGCTTGCTCTTCACCCGGTTGACGAGCGAGGACATGAAGGCCTGCTGACGCCCGATCCGCTCGAGGTCGCTGCCGTTGCCCAGGGTGTAGCGGGCCCGGACGTAAGCCAGCGCGACGAAACCGTGCAGCAGATGATGCCCGGGCTTGAGATACAGGTCGGACTTCGGGTCGCTGATCTTCGTCGTGTTGCACTCCTCGACCCCGCCGAGCGCGTTGACCATGTCCTGGAAGCCGGAGAAGTTGATGGCCACGAAGTGATCGATGTGGATGCCGGTGTCCTGCTCCAGGGTCTTGATCGTGCAAGCCACCCCGAGGTCGGTGTGGTTGCCATCCAGGTTGCCCAGGGCGAAGGCCTCATTGATCTTGTACGTGGTGGGTGCCGACACGTGGCCGCTGCCCATCTTGCACGCGGGGATGTTCACCCACGAGTCGCGCGGGATCGACATCACATCGACCCACTTCCGGTCCGCCGAGACATGCATGATCATCAGCGTGTCGGACTGATCCGTGGTGAGGCCCTGGCCGAATCCCCCACCCTGGCCATTGCGGGTGTCCGAGCCGATGACCATGATGTTCTCGGCCTGCGGATGCGTGTCAACCGGCTGGGTACCGAGTTCGCCGGAGATGTTGACCTGATGGATGTTGCCGTTCAGGTGCCGGTAGACGGCGTAGGCGCCGCCCAGGGCCAGCAGCACGACGACCGCGACACCGCCCGCCGTCCAGGCCAGGATCTTCTTCTTGCGGCTGGGGCGGTGGCCGATCTCGACCGGGTCGGCCACAGCGGCACCTGGGGGGACAGCAGGATCCGGTGCGTTCGCGGCGGCAGAGTCAGCCGCATCGCCGGGGGCCGGGCCCGCGGCATCGGCCGCGGCCGGACCGGCTGCGCCTTCCGGGGCCGAGCCAGCCGCATCCTCCGGGGCTGAGCCAGCCACGTCCTCCGGAGTGGGCCGGGCTCCTTCTCCCCCGGGAGCGGTTCCGGCTGCGCCCGCCGCGTCACTGGCGGGGTCGCGCGCCGGCGGGCTCTCGCTTCCCGGAGCATGGCCGTGGCCTGAACCAGGCTCGTCCATGTCATCGGGCCCCATGCGTTCTCACCCCATACCCAGATCCGGTGGGGGGCTTGTGCTGTGGCCATGCGAGACGCACGGCTGTCGCGGAACGTCACACCTAGGCGCGCAAACCACCCCACTCGGCGCAACGTTGTACCCACGTGGATAGTTTCACCGTCCACTACGTACCCACCTGCGGGCAAATAGTCGTGTTGGGTGGAAGTCACGGCGAGTAACTGTCTTAGTGAACAGAGTACACGTCGTGGCTTATGGTGCTCTGGGTGGCACCACACCATTTACGAGGTTGAGGTCCCGGGTGAGGCCCTCGCGGGATCCGGGTCGGGCTACGGCCGCCCCCGCTCCTGGGCCAGCAACCCGAACGAGCGAAGCCCGCGCTCGGCCGCTGCCGCCAGATCCGCCCAGTAGCCCGGGGTGAACAGGTCCCCCGGCCGGGCACCCGGCTGCCGCCACCCAGCGGGATGCCATCCCGCCCCGTCGAGCGCCGCCGCGAGGTGGAGTCCTGCGGCCTCCGGCATGCTGGCTCCTTCCCGGGGGCCCGGATCCGGTCCCCCCGGGCGGCCCGCCCTGACCACGCTACGCCGGCAGGCCCGCTAAATCTATAAAATCGATCGATATACAGTGATTACATGGGCAGTGATTATGCGCGGGGCCTCGACGGATGCGCCGCCTCCTGACCGCCGGTACGGAACTCCACTGGCCGTCGTAAGGTCGGAATGATCACCCCGACATGGCGAGAGGATCCCCCGTGCCCGCACCAGAGGCTGAGCCACTGCCGGTTCTCGACGCCCTGCACTCGACCCCGGCCCGCCGCTACCTGACTCCCGAGCCGATCCCGGACGACGTCATCTGGGCCATCCTCGACGCGGCGGTGCGCGGCCCGACCGGCGGCAACCAGCAGGGCTGGGGCTGGGTCGTGGTCACCGACCCGTCGGTCAAAGCGCAGGTGGCCGGCTGGTACCTGGAAGGCTGGAACCGGGCCTACGGCAGCCGGCGCGAGGAGATCCTGGCCGCGCCGCCCGCCCCGGACGGGCTGAGCCGGCCCTCGTTCCTGGCCGCCGAGCACCTCGCCCACCACATCGCGGAGGCGCCGGTGTGGATCTTCCCGGTGCTGCGCCACGCGGCCGCGGCGCGCAGCCCCCGGCTGGGCAGCTCGATCTACGGGGCGGTCCAGCAGCTCATCCTGGCCGCCCGCGCTTACGGCGTCGGTACCACCCTGACCACGCTGTACTCCGGCCACGAAGACGAGGTGCGGGAACTGCTGGGGCTGCCCGAGGACGCGCTGACCATGGGGTTGCTGCCGCTGGGTTACCCCGCCCGGGGCCGCTGGGCCCAGCCGAAGCGCCGCCCGGTCGAAGACGTCGTGCACTGGGACCAGTGGGGAACGGCCCGCCCGCGCCCCTGACCCGTGTCCGGGTGGGCGGATCGTCCAAGGGCGGAGCCGGTGACCCACCCGTTCTGCCAGCCGCTCGCCGTCCTCTGATCCGTAGGCATCATTAGGGCTGTTCGCAGATGTTCGCTCAGGTCCGTGTCCTGGATCAACCTGCAGCACATGGTCCGGACTGTTCGCATCGGATACCTCTGGCCCGGATGTGGCCCGCCTCATGAGTCACACGTCAGCCTGGGAGATCCTCCGGGCGCTTTGAGGCGAGGTGGCCGTGCAGCAGGCCGGTGGACTGGCCGACCTCGATGAGGTATCCGTCCGGGTCCCGGATGTAGCAGCGGATCTCCGCTCCGCGGTCGATTGGCGGCGTAACGAACTCTGCCCCCTCCGCCTTCCACTCCTCGTAGCAGGCGTGGATGTCGGCGACCCGCAGGTTCAGGAAGATCGAGGTGGTGTTGTCGGGCTGGTAGTTGACCACTGAGATGCCTGGCTTGTCGGGGGTGGGCGGCCCGCCAGGGTTCATGATGATCCACGAGTTGGACAGCCTGACAGTGCACGGGTTCTCGTCCAGGATGACGGTGCCGCCCAGGACCCGTGAGTAGAAGTCCCGCGATCGCGCGACCTTGCGGACCGTGAGGAACAGCGTCACAAGAATGCCCTCGGCGGGCGCGGGGAAGCTGGCGAAATCGTCGCGGGGCTGAGATTCTGTCATGGTTGCTCCTCTCCGGCGGCACTGGCGGACAGCGGCTCACCTGAGCCGCCGGTCCCGGTCATCACCCCTTCCCCCGATGTGGTCGGCGCAGACGTCCCTGCACCTAGCGTCCACCACCGAGGTGGCACGCCGCAGTGCGGAGGGATGCCTAATTGATCATGTCGACGGTTACGACCTTGGTGGGCCTGGGTGGACTTGAACCACGGACCTCTTCCTGATCAGGGTGTCGGTGAGACGGCCCAGGTCGCGATTTTGGCCTTGTGATCTGGCGATCAGCATCATGTGGCCCCTACAAACTGTCCCGCATCTCCCATGTCGATGGTGCCGTCTACCAGGCGAATCCGACGTAGCCTCCGCTGGTCTGGAATCCGCCGCTGTTGATCGCGGTCAGCAGGGGCGCCAGCGCCACGTGCGCGAGTGGCGTGAACTTGTCTCCGGTGAGGGTGCCCACCTCGTTGAGGTTTCGGCGCGGCATCTCCACGATGAGTCGGCTGCCCGCGAGATTGGACCAGAGGACCGTCTGACGGGCCATGTTGAACTGGAGGCTTCGCCCGTGCCGCTGCCACCGTCCCGTGGCCCCGAGGAGCGCTCCTGTGCGGGCCGAGTACACGCCGAGCGCGCCAGATTCGGTGGTCGCGCCCGGCCGGAAGAGTCCGCCGGTTTCGCCGATCAGCTTGGTGCCATCGGGGGTGATGAAGGGCCAGGGGAAACTGCCCGCGCCGTGCAGGGTGACCAGCGTGCTGCCTGCTGCCAGGTTTGTGCCCGGCGCGGCGGTGTTGAGCAGGCGCATCTGTGTGGGGGCGGTGCGGATCCTGCCGCTGTGCTGGATGACCATCTGCCCGAAGGCCAGGGTTCGGCCATCTGATGTCCAGGCGCCGGGCCCGCCGAGCACCGGTGTCACCGCCGGGGGCGGCGAGGTCCACTGCCGCATCTGGCCGGTGGCCAGCGTGATCACCTGGACGACCGCGGGCTTCCCGCTGCCGCCGTAGGCTACGGCAAGCTTTCCGCCATCAGGCGACAGCGCCAGGGTCGGCGCCTGCGCCTCGGTCAGCGTCCCCGGAAGAGATAGCGGGGACAAGTGGGTGCGGCCGCCGGGGGTGATCCGCAGGATCATGAACTTCAGCAGTGTCTTCTGATCCTGCTTGTAGAGCCTCGGGACGCCTATCTTCCCGTGGATGTACCACTGCGCGGCGAACACGAAGGTACGGGCGTCGGCGGCGCCGGTGAACGACTCGAACGCGTTATAGGGCGCGGGCGGGCTGACCGTGCGCAGGACCTTCCCGCTGGCGGTGGCCCGGATCTTGACGTAGCGGGCGTTGACGCTGTTGCCGTACTGCGTGCCATGGATGGTGTGGCTGTAGATGCTTCCCTGGACGGCATACGCGTAGAAGGGCGGGATACCGGCGTACGGCGGCGGCCCGCCGGTCGCTGACGGATTCGGCCCTGACCGGGAGACGGTGTGCGCGATGAGGAAGGTGCCGGCGATTACCGCGGTGGCTGCGGCGGCAGCCGCCAGCGCAGTCGCCCAGGCCGGCCAGTGCCGCGGGCCCCTGCGCCGCAGCCTGCCAGGTAGGTGGGCCCGGGCGGGCAGCCGCAGCGCCGGGAGGCTGCCCGGCTCGATCTGCTCCGATTCGGCCCTCATGTCCGCGCGGAGCTGGTCTTCCAGCTGGGTCACGGTTCCTCCTCCTGCAGCATGCGGGCCAGGGCGGCCAGCGCCCGAGAGGTGGTGGACTTCACCGTGCCGCGGCTGACACCCATGGCCACCGCGGTTTCCTGCTCGGGCAGCTCGGCGAAGTAGCGCAGTACGACCGCCTCGCGCTGCCGGGGCGGCAACCGCCGCAGCGCCGCCACCGTTTCCCGTTGCCGCTCCCCCGCCAGCACAGTCGCTTCCGCCGACGCGGCGGCCGGAACGGCAAGCGGCCGGGGCACTCGCCTGCTGCGGCGAAGGGCCGACCGGGAGCCGTTCAGCACCGATGACCGCACGTAGCCGAGGGCATGAGTGTGGTCGGACATCCGGTCCCAGGACCGGTACAGGCCGCAGAATGCCTCCTGCACCACATCCTCAGCCGCCTGCCTGTCCCCGAGCATGAGGAATGCGAGCCGGGTCAGCCCCAGCGCATGCCTCTGGTAGATCGCGGTGACCGCCTGGCTGGCGTCCATCTCGCGGTCCATCGCGTCACTGTCCTCGCCGTCCCAGCCTGGCGTCACGGCTGCGGCGACCAGGTGCGGGCGACCGGTGCCGGAGCGGCCGTGCAGACGCGGCTTGATGTCCACATATCAGAAACGCCAGCGCTGGCCAAAGGTTGCCTCGGCAACCCGCCCGGCAGGCCGGTTCCGGGCCGGGATCACGCCGCTCGCTCAATCACAGCACGCGGACGCACATGCACCGGTCAGGTATCGAGGCTTCCGCCAGGTACCGGGGGTGAAGTGGGGCGTTCTGGTCTTCCCCGGATCTTGCTCGCAGGTGTCGGATCCCTGGGGAGCGGCCGCCGGGTCCGGGGTCGCGAAGCGATCGCGTGCGACGCCGAAGGCGCCCTTGACGCGGCGGCCCCGACCGGGACACCGAGATGCCGAGGCGGCTCTGCGGTCACGCCGCGCTCAGCAAGACGGTGAACGGGACGCCGCGGGATCTGCGTGGGCAGAGTCGGGGCTCGTTCGTCATTCGTGTGCGTCCTTCCTGCTGGTTGCCGGGGCCGTCACTTCGAACGGTGATGAAGACTCCTGGGCATAGCCAGATCGGGCTGACGATGAACACCTACACGCATGTTCTTCCGGACATCGAGCGGACAGCTGTCGACGCTGCGGCAGAGACCATCTTCGGCTGATCGAGCCTGCGGGAGAGGCTGCTGGCTGCACAAGGTGGCTGCACTTCCGCAGTCGTCACTTCCGCAGTCGTCGCCGTTCAAGCGTTCGGAATCAGGCTCTCCACGTGGAGCCGGTGACCAGGATCGAACTGGTGACCTGCCGTTTACAAGACGGCTGCTCTGCCAACTGAGCTACACCGGCGGGGCTGGCTGAATCGTAGCCGACCGGCGGCCTGGCCAGCGCCGCAGCCAGCACGGCCGGGCATCCGGCTCCGGGCCGCCCCGTGACTTCTAGTCATCCGGGGGGAGCAATCCGCGAATCTTCGTCCCGCCGGGGGGAGCCAAAACTTCGGTTAACCACGTACTATCCGGCTAACGCGCTTGGTCACAAGGTCACAAGGTGGTGGGGCGAATGACCGGACCCGTGCCCAGTGGTATCGACGAGATCGGCCTGCTTCCCGGCAGCCACGTCTGCGCGTTCTACCGCGGTGATGCCGACCGCGATCGGCTGCTCAGCGGTTACCTGGGGGCCGGGCTGTCCGCCGGGGACAAGTGCGTCTGCATCGTGGACTCCCCGCATACCGCCGAGCGGCTCGGGACGATGCCCGGGGCCTGCGGCGAGCCCGGGCCATACACCGGCCAGCTGGACATCCACCTGCCCGAGTCGACGTACCTGGCCGGCGGCGGGTTCACCATCAGTGACATGCTCACGTTCTGGACCGAGAACATGGTCAAGGCGGAGGTCGAGGGGTACTCGTTCTGCCGCCTGGTCGGCGAGATGACGTGGGCGCTGCGCGCCGCGCCGGGGGTCGAGCACCTGGTCAGTTACGAGTCCGAGCTGAACCGCGTCACGGCCAGCTACCCGGTCGTCGTGCTGTGCCTCTATGACCTGGACCGGTTCAGCGGCGAGGTCGTGGTCAACATCGTCAAGACCCATCCGCAGGTCCTGATCCAGGGCATCCTCGTCGAGAACCCGTACTACGTCGGGCCGGATGAGTTCCTCAGCTCGGCGGATCCCGTCCCCGCGAGTCCCCGGTCGGCGAGCGCCTGACCGGCCGCGCGATGACCGCCGGGCAGACGACGAGGAACAGCGGGCCGCACGACACGGCGGCCGTGGTGCGGCTGCCCCGGCGCCCCGGCCGGCCGGGCGAGACGGACTTGCGCGAACGGCTGGGTGAGTTCCGGGCCCTGCTGGTCATCTCGTTGCTGATGACCGAGTCGGTCAACGAGGAGCAGATCCTGGAACTGGCCGCGTCCAGTGCCCCGGGCCTCGGCCCCTGGCGGATCGAGGGATACGGCTTCACCGACGGCCAGTGGCGGCCCGGCCCGGGCCAGACCGCCGCGTCGCCCGCCGGGCTGATCGGGCAGCTGGCCGTGCTGGGCAGCGCCGGCGGCCCGGTCGACCTGGCCGGCCGCCCGTGGGCGTGGGCCTATCCGCTGCGCGGCATCGGCGGCCTGCTCGGCCACCTGGTCGCCTCCTGCGAGGAGGAACCCTCAGCCGAGCAGCGGTTCCTGGTTCAGGTCATCGCGCAGCAGACCGGCGTGGCCGTGTCCAACGCGCGGCTGCACGCCCGGGAGCGGGCCACCGCGGCCGAGCTGGCCGCGACCAACGCCGCGCTCGCCGAGACCGTCACCACCCTGCGGCGCAGCATGGACATCCACCAGCGGCTCACCCGGGTGGCCGTCTCTGGGGAAGGCCAGCCAGGTATCGCCCGGGCCCTGCATGAGCTGACCGGCATGCCGGTAGCCATCGAGGACCGCTACGGCAACCTGACCGCCTGGGCCGGTCCCGGCCAGCCGGACCCGTACCCGAAGGAGTCCTTCGCCCAGCGCGAGCACCTGCTCCGCCGGCTGATGCGGGCCGGCTCGCCGACCCGGGACGGGGAGCGGCTCATCCTGCTGGCCTCGCCGCGCACCGACGTGATGGGCGTCCTGGCCCTGATCGACCCGGGGCGGCGCGCGGACCACGCCGACCTGGTGGCGCTGGAGCACGGCGCGACCGTGCTGGCCATGGAGCTGGCCCGGCTGCGCGGCATCGCCGACGCCGAACTGCGCCTGCGCCGCGACCTGGTCCATGACCTGCTGGCCGGGACCGACGACGAGAGCGCGCTGACCCGGGCGGAGGCCCTCGACTACGACCTGCGGCGGCCGCACCGGGTCGTGATCGTCGAGGGCAAGGGCCGGGCCCGGGCCCATGATGCGCTGCTGAGCGCGGTCCGGCGGGCCATGCGCCAGGCCCGGCAGGACGGGCTGTTCGAGAACTGGTCCGGCAACGTGGCGGTGGTCACCGCGGGCCAGACCGACTGGGAGCAGCTGCGCCGCGCGATCATGTCTGATCTCGGCAGCCAGGTGTGCGTGGGGGTGGGCGGCTCCGCGGCCCGGCCGTCCGAGCTGACCCGTTCGCTGCGCGAGGCGGGGCTGGCGCTGCGGCTGCAGAAGACGCTGCTGCCCGGCGACAATGCCTGCGAGTACCCGAAGCTCGGAATCTTCCGGATGCTGGCCGCCATCCCGGATCTCACCGATGTGGACTCGTTCGTGCGGGACTGGCTGGGCAGCCTGCTCGACTACGACGCGCGCCGCAAGGCTGAACTGGTGCACACGCTCACCCAGTACCTGGAGCACGGCGGCAACTACGACGCGACCGCCGCCCAGCTGTCCGTGCACAAGAGCACGCTGAAGTACCGGCTGCAGCGCATCCGCGAGCTCACCGGTCTCGAGCTCAACGACCCCGACGTGCACTTCAACCTGCAGCTCGCCACCCGGGCGTGGGGGACTCTGCAAGCCCTGCGTGAGGAGCGCTGACCGCGCGCCGCGGCCCGGCCCGCGGGCGTTGCGGGCCGGGCCGCGGCCCCCTGATCCGCTAGGTCAACGTCTGGCCCGTTCTTCGTCCCCCGGTGACCTGCCCCGCCCGCGCCCCGCTGGCGATGCTGAACAGGCAGGCACGGCGCCGCAGAACGGGGCCGGCCGAGAAGCGGCGAGGGGTCACCGATGATCGACGTACGCAGCCCGGGCGACGGATTCAGGTCACTGCGCGCGCGGATCGCCGCGCTCGGGACGCTCGGCCCCGGTGATCGCGGCGCGGACGGCGCCCCGCTGACTGTGGGCGAGTGGGCGCTGCTGATCGACGACATCGTGGACCACCCGGCGGACAATACTGAGGGCCTGTGGAACGTGGCCGGCGCGGACGAGGACGACCGCGAGTACGACGCGATCTTCGTGGGCGGCGGCGCGAGCGGCCGGTTCGGCTCGGCCTTCCTGAAGGCCCGCGGCGGCCGCCAGCTCACCATCGACGCCTGGCCATTCCTCGGCGGCTCCTGCCCGCACCAGGCGTGCGTGCCGCACCACCTGTTCTCCGAGGCGGCCCGGGAGATGGACCTGGCCCGGCACATGCAGGGGCGGCTGTGGTACCCCCCGTTCGACGAGAAGCGGGCCAGCATCCAGGACATCATCGAGCTGTTCAAGGCCGGGCGGATGTACCCGCACGCCATCATGAACTGGCAGTCCAAGGAACAGCTGGACATGGAGTTCATCCTGAACACCCCGGCGACGATCATCGACGAGCACACGGTCGAGGTCGAGGGGCGCCGGTTCACCGCGCGCAACCTGGTGCTGTGCACCGGCGCGCGGACCCGGTACCCGGATGTGCCCGGCATCGGCACCAAGGGCGTGTACGACTTCGCCACGCTGATCGAGGACCTCGACTACGAGCCGAACCGCTGCGTGATCATCGGCGGGTCCAAGGTGGCCCTGGAGTACGGGTCGTTCTTCCAGGCCACCGGCTGCCAGACCACGATCCTGACCCGCAGCCCGCTGATGGAGACGGCCAGCCTGCATCACGTGGACGCGGGGCTGCGCGAGTACGTGGTCGCGATGATGGCCGACCGGGGCATCGAGATCGTCGAGGGCGCGGAACCGCTCGAGGTGCTGGGCAACGGCAAGGTCACCGGGGTCCGCTACCGCGAGCCGGGCGGCGGGGTGCGGGAGATCGACACCGACTTCGTGTTCGTCGGCACCGGGGAGCGTCCCGACCTCAGCATGTACGCGCCGCTCGGGCTGGCCACCGACGACCGCGGGTTCGTGATCGCGGACACCCACATGCGGACCTCGGTCCCCGGCGTGTACGCGGCCGGCGACCTGGTCGGGCCGCCGATGGAGATGTTCAAGGCCCGCAAGTGCGGGGTCGGCGCGGCCCGCAACATCATGGGCGAGGACTACGAGTTCGATTTCACCGAGTACCCGGACTTCCTGCACACCACCTACGAGGTGACCTGGTGCGGCCTGTCCGAGGCGGAGGCCCAGGCGCGCTACCGCAACGTCATCAAGATCCAGATGCCGCCGGACGACGCCGACCCAGAGACGTTCGCGCTGCCGGCCGCCGAGGGGTCGATGCTGTACGCGTTCACCCGGCCGATCCTGTCCGGCTGGCTCAAGCTCGTCATCGACGCGGACAGCCGCAAGATCCTCGGCGCGCACCACGTCGGGTACGGGGCCAAGGACGCCTTCCAGTACATCGACTACCTGATCCGCCGGCCCGAGGGCTTCACCATGGACGAGATGGCCGAGCTGAACGAGCTGTTCCTCAACCCGGAGCACTTCATCCAGCTGTGCCGGCTGCGGGCGGGCCAGAGCAGCCCGGTCAACCTGTGAACAACCCCCGGGTGGCCGTGGTCACCGGCGGTGCCTCCGGGATCGGGCTGGCCACCTGCGGGCGGCTGACCGCTGAAGGGTTCGCGGTGGCCGCGCTGGACATGAAGCCGGCCGGCGCGGCCGGCGCGGCGGCGCTGGCGCTGCGCTGCGACGTCACCGGCGAAGGCGACGTGGAGAGCGCGATGGCCGAGGTCGCCGCCCGGCTCGGCCCGGTGGACGTGCTGGTCAACAACGCGGGCATCACCGGCTCCCAGGCCGCGGCCCGGTGCCACGAGACCCCGGTGGCGGAGTGGGACCGGGTCCAGGCGGTCAACGTGCGCGGCCCGTTCCTGTGCAGCCGCGCGGTGCTGCCGTCCATGATCGCCCGGGGGTCCGGGCACATCATCACGATCGCGTCCATCGCCGGGCTGGTCGCCTTCCCCGGGCGGTGCGCGTACACCGCGTCCAAGGGCGCGGCGCTGATGCTGACCCGGTCGATCGCGGTGGACTACGCCGCGGCCGGGGTCCGCGCCAACGCCGTGTGCCCCGGCATGGTGTACACCCCGATGACCAGCTGGCGGCTGGACCAGCCGGACCTGCGGGCCCAGGTGGAGGACCGGATCCCGGCCGGGCGGGTGGCCGACCCCGCTGAGATCGCGGACGCGGTCGCGCTGCTGGCCTCCGGCCGGCTCGGCTACATGACCGGCCACCCCCTGGTCCTGGACGGCGGGATGTCGGCCCAGTGAGCGCAGGCAGCGGCGGCGAACGGTTCTCGTTGCGGAAAAAAGGCGGGATGCGATGACAGGCAAGCTGGCCGGCAAGACAGCCGTGGTGACCGGGGCGGGGTCGGGCATCGGCCGGGCCGCCGCGGCGCTCTTCGCGCGGGAGGGGGCCGCGGTGGCGGTGCTGGACCTCAACGCCGAGGCGGCCAAGGACGCGGCAGAGGAGATCGCCGCCTCCGGCGGCACGGCGCTCGCCGTCGCGGCCAACGTCGCCGACCGGCTTCAGGTCGCCGCGGCCTTTGAGCAGATCCGCAACGAGTACCGTCGCGTGGACGTGTTGTACAACAACGCCGGCGTGAACGGCAGCGGGTCGGTCGTCGACGCCACGGAGGATGACTGGGACCGGAGCTTCGCGGTCAACGCCAAAGGCACGTTCCTGTGCTCCCAGGCCGCCGCGCCGTCCATGGTGGCGGCGGGCGGGGGGTCGATCATCAACCAGGGCTCGGTCGCCGCGCTGGTCGGCATCGCGAACTTCGCCTCCTACTGCGCGGCCAAGGGGGCCGTGGTCGCGCTGACCCGGTCCATGTCTGTGGACCTGGCGCCGCGCGGGGTGCGGGTCAACGTGATCTGCCCGGGCACCGTGTTCACGCCGCTGATGGAGCCCATGCTGCGGGCCCGCGGCGGCGGGGACATGGAGGCCGGGCTGGCGCTGACCGTGGCCAAGTACCCGATCGGCCGCCTCGGCACGCCGGAGGAGATCGCCGCGGTGGCGCTGTTCCTGGCCAGTGACGACTCCTCGTTCCTGACCGGGTCGGTGATCACCGCGGACGGCGGCATGACTTCCCAGTGACGCGGGCGGCCCCGGGCCCGGCGGCTGTCCCAGGGGGAGGAATCTGTCCTGGCAGGACAGGATCAGGCGCGGGGTTTGTCCCGCGAACCGGTTAGTTCTGGCCCAGGAAAGATCTACGCTCCCGGTACCTGATCCACGGGCGGTGGAAGCGTGGGCACAGTGGGGTCAGCCGCTGAGTCACCGGCGGGCTCGTACCGGCAGGAACCTGGCCGCGAGGAGCTCGGCCTGCTCCGGAGCCAGCTGACCAACCTGCGGGCGCTCCTGGTGCTGTCCATCCTGATGACGGAGAGCGCGGACGACCAGCAGATCCTGCGGCTGGCCACCTCCGCGTCCACCTCACTGGGCACCTGGCAGATCGCGGGCTTCGTGATCGGGGACGCGTGGTGGGCCGGCAGCCGCCGCCGCGGCCCTCCCGGGCCGGAACTGGCCGCCGAGCTCCGCGCCCTGCCCGAGACCGGCGGCCCAGTGACCAGCCTGGACACCGTGTGGGCCTGGGCCTATCCGCTGCGGAGCATCGCGGGGCGGATCGGGTACCTGGTCGTGCACGCCACGCACGAGCCCGCGGTCGAGGAGCAGTTCCTGGCCCAGGTGCTGGCCCAGCAGACCGGGGTGGCGGTGTCCAACGCCCAGCTGCACGGGCGGGAGCGGGACACCGCGGAGCAGCTGGCCGCGACCAACGGGGCGCTCGAGGAGACGGTGGCCACGCTGCGCCGGGGCATGGCCACCCACGAGCGGCTGACCCGGGTCGCGGCGGCCGGCGAGGGAGCGGCCGGCATCGCCGAGGCCCTGCACGACCTGACCGGGCTGGCGGTCGCGGTGGAGGACCGTTACGGCAACCTGTCCGCGTGGGCCGGCCCGGCCAGCCGGCCCGGTACCCCAAACGCCCCGCCTACGAGCGGGAGCAGCTGCTGCGCCGGCTGATGACCGCGGGCCGGTCGGTCCGTGACGGCGACCGCGTGGTCGCGCTGGCCTCGCCGCGCCCCGGCGTGCTCGGGCTGCTCGCCCTGTGGGACCCCGGCCACTGCGCGGGCACCACGGACGTGATGGCCCTGGAGCACGGCGCGACCGTCCTCGCCGTCGAGCTGGCCCGGCTGCGCGGGCTGGCCGACACCGAGCTGCGGGTCCGCCGCGAGCTGGTGCACGACCTGCTGACCGGCGCCGACGACGAGAGCGCCTACCTGCGCGCCGAGGCGCTGGGGTACGACCTGGGCCAGCCGCATCAGGTGGCGGTGGTGGAGGTGGCCGACAGCGCACCGGCCCAGGAGGACGTACTCCACGCCACCCGCCGGGTGCTGCGCCAGCAGCAGCGGCCCGGCCTGCTGGGCAGCATGGCCGGCACGGTGGTGATCGTGGCCCCGGGCGGCGGGCCGGCCGGGGTGGGCGGCGGACCGGACGGGGCCGGCGGGCAGGCGCCCGGCGGCGCCGGCGACTGGGAGGCGCTGCGGGCCGGCATCGTGGCCGAGCTGGGCGGCAGCAGCCGGTGCCGGATCGGCGTGGGGGACGCCTATCCGCGGCCGTCCGAGCTGTCCCGGTCGCTGCGTGAGGCACGGCTCGCGCTGCGGATGCAGAAGGCGTCCGGCGCTAGCGAGCGGACGTCGGTGTTCGCGGACCTCGACGTGCTCCGGATGCTGGCCGCGGTGGACGACCTCACCGACGTGGAGGCGTTCGTCCGCAAGTGGCTGGGCGCGCTGGCGTCCTACGACGACCGCAAGCACACCGAGCTGGTCAAGACGCTGATCCAGTACCTGCACCATGGCGGCGGGTACGAGGCCACCTCCCGGGCGCTGTCCGTGCACCGCAGCACGCTGAAGTACCGGCTGCAGCGGATCCGCGAGCTGAGCGGGTTCGATCTGGGTGACCCCGAGACCCACTTCAACCTGCAGCTCGCGACCCGGGCCTACGTCACCCTCCAGGCCCTGGCCACTACCCCGGACTGAACCTCCACGTCGCAGGCACGGCGCTCAGTTAGGCCTGCCAGGACGAGGCCTGGTTCCCAGTGCCGCCGTAGCGTCCTGATCATGGGCGTCCCCGATGACCTGGAACTGTTCGAGCAGATGTGTTTCCTGCGGCATTTCGAGGAGCGGGCCGATTCGCTGTACCGGCAGGGCCTGATCCACGGCCCGGTGCATCTCGGGCTCGGCCACGAGGCGGTCGCGGTCGGGGCCGCGTCCGTGCTCCGCCCCGGCGACTACTCGCTGGGCACCTACCGGGGCCACGCGCACGCACTGGCGCGCGGCGCCCCGGCCGACGCGGTCCTGGCCGAGCTGCTCGGCCGGGAGGGCGGGATCTGCGGCGGCAAGGGCGGGTCCATGCATATCACCAGCGTCGAGCACGGCTACTTCGGCTCCTACGCGATCGTCGGCGCGCACCTGCCGATCGCCTGCGGGCTGGCGTGGGCGGCCCGGATCCGCCGAACCGGGCAGGTCACCGTGTGCTTCTTCGGCGACGGGGCGACCAACATCGGGGCATTCCACGAAGCGGTCAACCTGGCCGCGGTGTGGCGGCTGCCGGTCGTGTTCGTGTGCGAGAACAACTGGTACATGGAGTACACCCCGATCCGGGACGTGATCCCGGTCGCGCTGCCCGCCGCCGACCGGGCCGCCGCTTACGGGCTGGACCGGATCGTGGTGGACGGGAACGACCTCGCCGCGGTCCGGGAGGTGGTCGGCGACGCGGTCCGCGCGGCCCGGGACGGGCACGGGCCCAGCCTGGTCGAGGCGCAGACCTACCGGCTCAAGGGCCACTCGGCCGCGGACGGGGGCGCGTACCGCCCGGCGGAGGAAGTCGCGCGGTGGCGCGAGCGGGACCCGCTGCTGCGGACCCGCGCGACGCTGACCGCGGAGGGGATGGCCGCGGAGAAGCTGGACGAGCTCGACGCGCGGATCAAGGCCGACCTGGCCGAGCTGGCCCGGCAGGTGCTGGCCCGGCCCGTCCCCGACCCAGCCGGGGCCTGGACCGACGTGTGGAGCGACGGGAGCTGGCAATGGCGGAACTGACCTACCGGCAGGCCGTCGCAGCCGCGCTGGCCCAGGAGATGGCCCGGGATGACCGGGTCGTGCTGCTCGGCGAGGACGTCGGCTCCGGCGGGGTGTTCAAGACCACCGGGGGGCTGCGCGAACGGTTCGGGGCGGACCGGGTCTGGGACACGCCGATCTCCGAGCAGGCCATCGCGGGCGCGGCCATGGGCGCGGCCATGGCCGGGCTGCGGCCGGTCGCCGAGATTATGTTCGCCGACTTCTACGCGACCTGCTGGGACCAGGTGGCCAACGAGATCGCGAAGGTCCGCTACATGACCGGCGGCCAGGTCAGCCTGCCGCTGGTGCTGCGCGGCGCGAACGGCTCCGGTGGGCTGGGATTCGGCAGCCAGCACGGCCAGTCGGTGGAGAACTGGGCCATGACCGTGCCCGGGCTGAAGATCGCCTCACCGGCCGGCCCCGCCGAGGCGTTCGGGCTGCTGGCCGCGGCCATCCGGGACGACGATCCGGTCCTCGTGTTCGAGCACAAGGCGCTGTACGGGCGCAAGGAGGAGATCGGTGACGGCGATCACGTGGTGCCGCTGGGCCAGGCGCGGATCGTGCGGCCGGGTACCGATGTGACCCTCGTCGGGCTGTCCATCACGGTAGGCACCTGCCTGGCCGCGGCGGATGAACTGGCCGCCGAGCGCATCGAGGCCGAGGTCATCGACCTGCGGACGCTGGTGCCCCTGGACGCGGCCGCGGTACTCGCCTCGGTCGCGCGCACTGGGCGGCTGGTCGTGGCCGAGGAGAACCCCGGCCAGCTCGGCTGGGGCGCCTCGATCGCGGCGATCGCGGCGCAGGAGGCGTTCGGCGACCTGGCCGCTCCGGTCACCCGGGTCAGCGGCGGCAACGTGCCGCTGCCGGTGGCCGCGTCGCTCGAGGCCGAGGTGGACGTGTCGGTACCCCGGGTCACCGGGGCGGTGCGCGGCGTGCTGGGCGCCAGCCGCCCCCTCAGCAGTACCGGCTAGCAGAGCAGTACCAGTCAGCAGAAAGGCTGAGATCAATGGAGATTCGCGGAGAAGAAGTCCTGCTGCCCGTCTCGGCGGTATCGGCGTTCCCCCGGCCGCACTGGCTGCAGGGCCGGGTGCTCGGCTCGCTGAGCGAGCCGGTCTACCGCAGCCACAACAAGCGGGTGGCCTACGAGGACGCCTGCCATATCTGCGCGCATGAGCAGGAGCAGGCCGGGCTGGACATCCTGTGCGACGGCGCCCAGTACTACGAGTGGGAGGCCCCCGGCTTCCAGCTGGAGCCGATCTTCCACTTCATCCCGGAGAACCTCGGCGGCTTCGCGCCGTACGGGCCGCCCGGTGACGGGCCGAAGTACCGGCCGTTCTACCAGGCCGTGGTCAAGGGCAAGATCACCTGGGAACGGCCCATCTTCGAGAGCGTGGTCATGACCATGCAGAACGTCACCGACAAGCCGTTCAAGGTGGCGTTCCTCGGCCCTGCGCAGCAGAGCATCATCGTCAAGGACGAGTTCTACGGCGACCAGGTCGCGGTGGCCCGGGACCTGGCGATCGCCCTCAACCAAGAACTGAAGTACCTGGTCAGCATGGGCCTGGAGGCCGTGCAGCTGATCGACGTGCTGCCGCCGTACACCACGGACATGTGGCAGATCGAGATGCAGAACATCCTGTTCGACGGCGTCGACGCGATCAAGTTCTGGCACGTCTGTTACGGCAGCGTCGACGGCCAGCGGGACATCTTCGACAACCACGCCGCCTCGATGATGCCGCTGTTCAAGGAGTCGCCCGCCAACGTGATCCACCTGGAGTTCACCAACAAGGGGTTCGACGAGCTGGAGGCGTTCCGCGACTTCCCCACCGACAAGGTGCTCGGCGTGGGCGTGGTGGACGCGAAGAACCTCCAGGTGGAGACGGCCGACCAGATCGAGGGGCGGATCCGGCGCGCGCTGGAGGTCGTGCCGGCGGACCGGCTGCTGGTCGCGCCGGACTGCGGGCTGGGCTACTTCAGCCGGACCACCGCCTACGCCAAGCTGCGCAACATGGGGCAGGCGGCCGCCACCGTGCGCGGCACGCTCTGAGCGCCGTGCGGCACGCTCTGACGGCACTGTGCGCGGCACGCTCTGAGCTGCCGCGCGGGCCGGTACGCCACGGGCGTGCCGGCCCGCGCGGTGTTAGATTCACCAGGGGAGGGCGCGTATGACCGCAGAGGTGGCCCGTGAGGTGCTGGGCCTGCAGCTGCGCGTGGGGGATCACATCTGCGGGTTCTACCGCCAGCCCTCCGAGCGCGACGAGATCCTCATCCCCTTCCTGGTCGAAGGACTCAAGGCGGGCGACAAGTGCACGTGCGTGGTGGACAGCTGCACCCCGGATGACGTGCTGGCCAGCATGTCCGAGCACCTCGAGGTAGACCCGTACGTGGCGGACCGCCAGCTCGAGGTGCTCGACTCCTACGGCACCTACCTGGCCGAGGGCGGCTTCCTGCCCGAGCGGATGCTGAAATTCTGGGAAGGCAAGGCCCGCCAGAGCCCGGGCGGGGAGCGCCCGTGCCCGGACGGCCCCATGCGGGCGCGCAACATCGGCGACATGAGCTGGGCGCACCGCGACGAGGGCGTGGTCAGCGACCTGATGGGCTACGAATCCGAGCTCAACCGGATCATGTCGAACTTCCCCCAGGTCAACCTCTGCCTCTATGACCTGACCCGGTGCTCGGGGGACCTGCTCATGGACGTGCTGAAGACCCATCCCAAGGCGCTGCTCGGCGGGATGGTCATCGACAACCCGTACTACCTGGCCCCGGATGAATTCCTGGCCAGCCGGCTGGACCGTGACAGCTGAGCCAGGCGTGGCGGTTCCCCCGGCCGCCGCGCGGATCCCGGCCGAGCGCACCCATCACGGCGATACCGTTATCGACGATTACGCCTGGCTGGCCGGCAAGGAGAACCCGGAGACGATCGCGTTCCTGGACGCCGAGAACGCCTATACGGAGACGATGACGGCGGCCCAGGCCCCCCTGCGCGATGCGATCTTCGGCGAGATCAAGGCCCGGACCCAGGAGACCGACCTGTCCGTGCCCACCCGCAAGGGGGGCTGGTGGTACTACTCCCGGACGGTCGAGGGGAAGCAGTACGCGCTGCACTGCCGGCGGGCCGTCCGGCCCGGGGACACCAGGCCGCCGGGCACCGGTGACGGCGGGCCGCTGGACGGGGGGCCGCTGGACGGCGAGGAGGTCCTGCTCGACGGGAACGAGCTGGCCGGCGACGGGCAGTTCTTCTCCCTGGGCGCGTTCAGCGTGAGCCCCGACGGCGGCCTGCTCGCCTACTCCACCGACTTCGCGGGCAGTGAGCGGTTCACCCTGCGGGTCAAGGACCTGGCCTCGGGGGAAACCGCACCCGACGAGATCCCCGGCACCTTCTACGGCGGCGCGTGGTCGGCCGACGGCTCGGCCCTGTTCTACGTGACCGTGGATGAGGCGTGGCGGCCGTACCGGGTGTGGCGGCACCTGGTCGGCACCCCGGCCACCGAGGACGTGGTCGTGTTCGAGGAGCCCGACGAGCGGTTCTGGGTCGGCGTCGGGCTGACGCGCAGCGAGCGTTTCCTGGTCATCTCCGCGTCGAGCAAGCTGACCAGTGAGGTGTGGCTGCTGGACGCCGGTCACCCGGGCGGGGAGTTCACGGTCGTGGCACCGCGGCGCCAGGGCGTCGAGTACGAGGTCGAGCACCAGGTGGCCGGCGACGGCACCGACTGGCTGCTGATCCTGCACAATGACCACGCGGAGAACTTCGAGCTGGCCGGCCGAGAGCCCGGCCGAGCTGGCCCAGGCCGAGCTGGCGGCCAGTAGCACGGGTCCAGCTAGCACGGGCGCCGCTGGCTGACCCGGCGGCCTGGACGCCGGTCGTGCACCACCGCGCCGACACCCGGCTGCTCGGGGTGGACGCGTTCGCTGATCACCTCGTCGTTCACCTCCGCAAGGACGGGCTGACCGGGCTGCGGGTGCTGCGGTCCGACGGCAGCCAGCACGAGATCGCCTTCCCGGAGCCGGTCTACCGCGTGTCGCCCGGGGCGAACCCCGAGTACCGCGCGCGGGCCTACCGGCTGGGCTACGGCTCGCTGGTGACACCGGACTCGGTGTACGACTGCGATACGGAGACGGGCGAGCTGACCCTGCTGCGGCAGCGCCCGGTGCTGCCCCTGCCCGGGCGGGGCCGCGTACGACCCGGCCGACTGCGAGCAGCACCGGCTGTGGGCGACCGCGCCGGATGGTACCCAGGTCCCGATCTCGCTGGTCTGCCGGGCCGGGACGCCGCGCGACGGGCGCGCGCCGTTCGTGCTGTACGGGTACGGCAGCTACGAGGCCTCGATCGATCCCGGGTTCTCCATCCCGCGGCTGTCCCTCCTCGACCGGGGGTTCGGCTACGCGATCGCCCACATCCGCGGCGGGGGCGAACTGGGCCGCCGGTGGTACGACGACGGCAAGATGCTGAACAAGATCAACACGTTCACGGACTTCGTGGCGTGCGCGCGGCACCTGGTCAGCGAGGGCTGGACGTCGCCGCAGCGCCTGGTCGCGCGGGGCGGCTCGGCCGGCGGCCTGCTGGCCGGGGCGGCGCTGAACATCGACCCCGGGGCGTTCGGCGCCGTGGTCGCCCAGGTCCCGTTCGTCGACGCGCTGACCAGCATCCTGGATCCGTCCCTGCCCCTCACGGTGACCGAGTGGGAGGAGTGGGGCGACCCGCTGCACGACCCCGAGGTCTACCGGTACATGAAGTCCTACTCGCCGTACGAGAACATCAGGACCGACCGGGACTACCCGCCGGTCCTCGCGGTCACCAGCCTCAACGACACCCGGGTGCTCTACACCGAGCCAGCGAAATGGATCGCCCGGCTCCAGGCGGAGGCACCGGGCGGCCCGTACCTGCTGAAGACGGAGATGGTGGCCGGGCACGGCGGCCGCAGCGGCCGGTACGACGCGTGGCACGAGGAGGCCCTGGTGCTGGCCTGGATCGTGGCCACCGCCGCGCCAGCCTGACCAGACCCACGTTCCGGGTGGCTCAGCGGCCGTAGGCGTGCCAGTGCGCGCCGAACAGCGCCTCCTCGCTGATCGTCCTCGGCTCAGTGGGCCGGGACACCCAGGTGAGGTTGACGAAGTGCCTCGCGTTGACGTTCTCGGTGGTGATGTTGCCGCCCCACGTACCGCAGCTGAGGCTGAGCGTGAACGGCAGGCCGTTGCGCGGGCTGCCCGCGCCCTCGTTGAGGTTCTGGTTCACCAGCACCCGGGCCGTCCGGGTCGTCAGGGCCAGCCGCTCCACGTTCGCGTCCGAGCTGGTGTGGATACCGCAGGTGTGACCGAGCCCCTGGTAGGCGGTGATCGCGTTGACCAGGTCCGCGGCCGCGCTGATGTCGCCCTCATAGCGGTAGAGGGCCAGCACCACGGATAGCTTCTCGCCGGAGAACGGGTGATCCGGCCCGGCGCCCGTCTCCTCGACCAGGAGCATCGGGCAGGCTGAATCCACTTCGAAGCCGGCCAGCCCCGCGATATGAGCCGCGGATTTCGCCACCACGGCGACCGCGGGCACCGGGCCGCCGTCCGGCCACATCACCTGGCGCAGCGCCTCCTTCTGCTGTGGGTCGCACTGGTGCGCCCCGGCCTCGGTCAGCCGCCAGAGCAGGTCGTCGTACACGTCCGCGTGCACGACCAGGGCGTTGTCGGCCAGGCAGCTGGTGGCGTAGTCGAAGGTCTTCGCGGTGAGGATGGCGGAGGCCGCGTCGGCCAGGTCGGCGGTCTCGTCCACCACGTGCACGGCGTTGCCCACCCCCACCCCGTAGGCCGGGGTGCCGGAGCTGTACGCGGCGCGCACCATGCCCGCGCCGCCGGTCGCGACGATCAGGTCGGCCTGGCGCATCAGCTCCTGGGTCTTCGGCAGCGACGGCGCGGGCAGCGACTGGACCAGGTCCGCGGGCGCGCCGACCTGCTCGCACGCGGCCCGCATGAACCCGGCCACCGCCTCGGTGGCCCCCGTGGTCCGCGGGTGCGGCGCGCAGATGATCGCGTTCCGGCCCTTGAGCGCGAACAGCGCCTTGACCGGCGGGGTCGCGTCCGGGCCGGTGGTCGGGATCAGCGCGGCAACTACCCCGACTGGTTTGGCGATCTTCACCAGCCCGGCGGAGGGCAGCTCTTCCACGACCCCGACCGTGCGCAGCCCGGTCATGTCAGCCAGCACGCCGGTTACCCGCTTGCTGATCTTCGCGACCTTGTCGGCGTAGTTGCCGAACCCGCCCTCGTCCACGGCGAGCCGGGCCAGCGCCTCGGCGTGGTCCTTGCGCACCACGGCCCAGGCCACGGCGGTGACCAGCTCGTCCACCTGCTCCTGCGTGTAGGACGCGATGGCGCGGGCGGCCGCGCGGGCCCGGTCCACGACCGCCGCGACCTCACTGGCCACCGGGTTGGCCTGGGCAGTATTGGCCTGGGCAGTATTGGCCTGGGCAGTGTCTGGCCCCCCCGGGGGCGTGATTGCTGCTGGTGGGCTCTGTCATGCTGCCCAGCGTGACGCCCAGCGGCGCCGATTCCATTGTTCTGGCGGGTCGAGCCTGCCGCGCTTCTTTGTCCCGGGAAGACCTGACCGCCGCGGCGGCACGGCCGCATGCTCGGATGACCGGGTGTCGAGGTGATGGGAGCACGGGTGGCACGACTCGTGGTGATCGGCGGTGGTGCCGCCGGGATGTCGGCCGCCTCGGCGGCCCGGCGCGTCGACCCCAGCCTGGAGGTGGTGGTCTGCGAAGCGGGCGGCTTCGCCGCCTACGGCATGTGCGGGATCCCGTACTACCTGGGCGGCATCGTGCCGGAAGCGGAGGACCTGCTCGCTTATCCCCCGTCCGTGTTCCGTGAGAAGCGCGGCATCGATCTGCGGCTGCACACCCGCGTCACCGGGATCGACCCGGGCGACCGGCAGGTGCGGCTGGCCGCTGGGGCCGCCGGGGGCGTCGCGGCCGAGGGCGCCGGAATCCCCCCGGACGCCCGCGCCGCCCAGGACCTGGAGCCGCTGACCTATGACGCGCTGGTGGTGACCAGCGGCGCCGACCCGGTCCGCCCGCCGGTGCCCGGCCTCGACGAGCCGCACGTGTTCACGATCCGGTCCCTGGATGAGGCGATCGGCCTGCGGCGCCTGCTGGCCAGCGGCACAGTCCGCCGCGCGGTCGTGGTGGGCGCCGGGTACATCGGCCTCGAGGCCGCGGAGGCGCTGGTCTGCGCGGGGGTGGCCGTGGACATGGTCGAGGCGCTCCCCGGGGTGCTGGGCACTGTGGACGAGCCGATCGCCGCGCTGGCCCAGGCCGAGCTGGAACGGCATACACAACTGCGGCTCGGCGCGCGGCTGGAGGCGGTGGACAAGGGCAGCACCCCGGCCGGCGGCCTGACCGCGGTGGTGGACGGTGCGGAGATCCCGGCCGATCTGGTGGTCATCGCGGTCGGCGTCCGCCCGGCCACGGACTTGCTGATCCAGGCGGGCGCCGGGCACCTGCCCGACGGCTCGGTGGTGGTGGACGCGGGGATGCGCACCTCGCTGCCGGACGTGTTCGCGGCCGGGGACGCGGTCGCGCTGCCGCACCTGGTGCTGGGCCGCCCCGCCTGGGTCCCGCTCGGGCCGGCCGCTAACAAGACCGGCCGGGTGGCCGGCACGGTGGCCGCCGGGGGAACTGCCTCGTTCCGCGGCGTGGTCGGCACGGCAGTGGTGAAGGTATTCGACCTGGAGGTGGCCCGGACCGGGCTGGGGCTGGCCGACGCGCACGCGGCCGGGCTGGACGCAGTGGCCACCGACGAAGTCTCCCGATCCCGGGCTAAGTACTACCCGGGAGGCACACCGCTGCACGTCCGGCTGGTGCACACCCGGGACGGGCGGCTGCTCGGCGGGCAGATCGCCGGTCGCGAAGGCGCGGCCAAGCGCGTCGATGTGCTGGCCACCGCGCTGCACGCCGGGTTCACCCTGGACGACCTGGCCGGGCTCGACCTCAGTTACGCCCCGCCGTTCGCGCCGGTGTACGACCCGGTGCTGGCCGCCGCCAACAAGGCCACCCGCGGGCTGGCCGCCCTTACCGCTGGAGGATCCCCATGAGCCTGCACCCGCCGGCCGACAAACGGGCCAGCCTGGCCGACGCGGCCGCGCTGGTCAGCGACGGCGCCCTGATCGCGCTGGGCGGCGGCCTGTCCGCCCGGCTGCCCATGGCCCTGGTCCGGGAGCTGGTCCGGCAGCGCCGGGCGGGGCTGCACCTGGTCGGGTCGGCGCACAGCATCGACGTGGACATGCTGGTCGGGGCGGGGGCGGTCCGCCGGTGCGAGGAAAGCTACGTGGGGTTCGAGCAGGACCTCGGGCTGGCCCCCGCCTACCGCCGGGCCGCCGAGGAGGGCACGATCGAGGTGGCGGAGAGCTGCTGTGCCACGATCCTGGCCCAGCTGCGCGCGGCCGAGATGGGAGTGCCGTTCCTGCCGGTCCGCGGGGTCCGGGGCTCGGACATCGTCCGGCTGCACCCGGAGTACGCGGAGGTCACCTGCCCGTTCACCGGGGAGACGCTGGTCGCGGTGCCACCGCTGCGCCCGGACGTGACCCTGCTGCACGCGCCGTCCGGGGATCGCTACGGCAACCTGCACCTGGAACAGCCGTACGTGCTGGACGAGCGGTTCGCGTCCGCGTCGCGGATGGTCGTCGCGACCGTGGACGAGCTGGTGTCCACCGAGCAGGTGACCGCGGCCGGCGTCACCGTCCCCGCGCACCTGGTGGCGGCCGTGGCCCACGTCCCGTTCGGGGCGCATCCGTCGTCCTGCTACCCGCGCTACGCCTACGACCGCAGCCACCTGCGGGAGTACGTGGCGGCGGCCCAGTCCGGGCCGGAGGACCTGGAGAAGTACCTGGCAACCTACGTGCAGGACAGCGAGGAAAGCTACCGGGGCGCGGTCGGCGCCGACCGGCTCACCCAGCTGGCCGGCTGGTCCCGGTCCACCGAGGCGTGGCAGGAGATCTTCGCATGAGCTGGACCATCGACGAGTGGTTCGTGGTGGCGCTGGCCCGCACTATCCGGCCCCGGGAGACTGTGTTCCACGGTTTCGGCAGCCCCTGCGCACAGGTCGCGATGCACGTGGCCCGGCACACCCACGCGCGGGACATCCTGCTGGTCGAGGGGGCCATGTACGCGATCAACCCCGACCCGCCGTTCATCCCGCCGACCAGCAACGACGCCAGCCTGCGCCGCGGCGCGGCGTACAGCATGCGGTTCGAGGAGTTCTTCGACGCCGCGGTCCGCGGCGACGTGGACCGGATGTTCCTGTCCGGCGGGCAGATCGACGGGTACGGCAACACCAACGTCACCGCGATCGGCACGGCAGCTCGTGATGGCGGCCCGCCGAAGGTGAAGCTCGGCGGCGGGGGCGGGGGCTGCAACCTGTCCGCCACCATCGGCCACCTCACGGTCTGGACCACCCGGCATCGCAGCGGCCGCACCCTGGTCCGCGACTGCGACTTCGTCACCGACATGGGTCACCGCACCCGGCTCGGCACCCGGGCCGAGCTCGGCTTCACCGGCGGCGGCCCGCAGTGGCTGGTCACCGAGCTGGGCGTGTTCGACTACCCGGAGGGGCAGGCCCGGCTGGCCCAGGTGTTCCCGGACGTCAGCGTGGCCGAGGTCCGCGCGGCCACCGGCTTCGACCTGCAGGTCGCCGGGGACCTGCGCCCCGTCCCGCCGCCGTCCGCGTCGGAGCTGGCCGCGGTCCGCTCGGTGGACCCGCTCGGGGTGCGGAGGTCCGAGTTCTCCCCGAAGGAACTGGCCCGGACATTCGAGCCGGCCCATGGCCAGGACTGCGCGTGCTAAACGGGCGTGACGGCCTCGCCGCCGTGTTCGCGCCCCGCCGGGTCGCCCTGGTCGGGGCGTCCGACCGGCCCGGCTCGGTGGGCCGGCTGCTCTGGGACAACCTGGCCTGCTTCCCCGGCGAGGTCCTGCCGGTGGGCCCGGCACCCCGCGTCGGCGGACAGGAGGCCTACCCCGGCCTGGACGAGGTCCCGGGCGAGGTGGACCTGGCCGTGATCGCCACCCCCGCGGCGACCGTCCCCGGGATCGTCCGGGCCGCCGCCCGCAAGGGCGTCGCGGCGGTGGTCGTGCTCAGCGCCGGGTTCGCCGAGACCGGCGAGGAGGGGGCGGCGCTGCAGGCCGAGGCGGTGACCGCGGCCCGGGCGGGCGGGGTGCGGCTGGTTGGCCCGAACTGTTTCGGCGTGCAGAACGCCGGCCTGCCGCTGAACGCCTCGATCGCGGCGGGCACGCCGCGCGGCGGCGGGGGCGTCAGCGTCGTCACCCAGTCGGGGTCCTACGGGATGGCCGTGCACGCCCTCGGCCAGGACGAGGGCCTGCGCGTGGCCAAGGTGTTCGCGGCCGGTAACAAGGCGGACATCACCGACGCTGAGCTCCTCGCCTACCTGCGGCAGGACCCGGACACGTCGGTGATCTGCCTGCTGCTGGAATCGATCACGGACGCCCGCGGGTTCTTCGTGGAGGCCTGCCTGACCACCCCGCACAAGCCGGTGATCGCGGTCGTGGGCGGGCGGACCAGCGCCGGGCAGCGGGCCGCGACATCGCACACCGCCGCGCTGGCTACCGACGACGCGGTCCGCGACGCCGCGCTGCGCCAGGCGGGCGTGGTCCGCGTGCGCACCGGCCTGCAGGCGCTGGACGCGGCCCGGGCCTTGTCCAGCCAGCCCGTGCCCCGCGGCCCCCGGGTGGCGGTCGTCACCAACTCCGGCGGCACCGGGGTGGAACTGACCGACCTGCTCACCGATGAGGATCTCGTGGTCCCGGAGCTCAGCGGGTCGCTACAGGAAGAATTGCGGGCCACCATGCCGGCCTACGCCAGTGCCCGGAACCCGGTCAACATGACGCCAGCCTGGCACCGGTTCACCACCGTGTACCCGGGCGCGATCGAGATGCTGGCCCGCTCGGGTGAGGTCGACGTGGTGGTACCGGTGCTGCTGCAGCGATCCGCGTCCGCGGAGGTCGCGACGGCGGTCCGGGACGCGGTGCAGCGACTGCGGGCCGATGCGGTGCCGGTGCCGGTCTACGTGTGCTGGGTGGCGCCGCGGGCCTCGGACGAGCACGCCCGGGTGCTGAACGAGGCCGGAGTGCCGTGCTTCCCGTGGCCGGAGCGGACCGCGCAGGTGACGGGCGTGGCGGTGCGTTGCGGCCAGGAACTGGGCTCACCTCACCGGACACCCCCGCCCGCACGGGACCACCCGGCCGCGCCGCCGTTGCCGGCGTCAGCGCCGCCGTTGCCGGCGTCCGCGCCGAACGGATTCCTGCCCGCTCAGGCCGCGCGGGACCTCCTCGTGGCCAGCGGCATCACGGTCATTGAGACCGTGTGCTGCCAGAGCGCGGCGACCGCGGCGGCCGCGGCCGACCGGGTCGGTTACCCGGCCGTCGTTAAGGTGGATCACCCGGATCTGGTTCACAAAAGTGACGCGGGCGGAGTGCGGCTGGGGCTGGGGTCCGGGACGGAGGTGGCCGAGGCCGCCGGCGAACTGCTCGGGCTGGCGAAGGGAGCCCGGGTGCTGGTGCAGCGTCAGCACCGTGGGGTCGAGCTGCTGGTCGGCGGGGTGCGGGACCCTGAGTTCGGGCCCATGGTGGTAGCCGGGTTCGGCGGGGTGCTGGTGGAGACCCAGCGGGACATCCGGCTGGCCGTGGCGCCGGTCGATAGGGACCAGGCCCGGGCCATGTTGTCGTCGTTGCGAGGCGCCGCCCTCTTCGGCGGCCTGCGGGGCAGTCCGCCGGTGCCCCTGGGTCTCGTGGCGGAGATTGTCGTGGCCGTGGGGGACCTCATGCTCGCGCGCCCGGAGATCGCCGAGCTGGACCTGAATCCGGTACTGGCCGGCCCAGACGGGTGCGTGGCCGTCAACTGGCGGATCAGCATCCGGTAACCTGCCGCGCTCCCCTCGGCTCTGCCCTCCCGCGGCTGCGAATCGTCTCCTCTGGCCTGACGGCTCACCCGGGTGCCCTGCCGAAACAACCTGATCGATAATAAGTTCGATATTAAGATGCGATTGACAGCGTTATTCGATACTCTTGTCGTGCAGGCCAGATCTCGACCCAGGCGGGAGGTGACCGGATGTCAGCCGACTCCGAGCACTCCATGGACCAGCCTGCCCGGGATCAGGCTTCCGACCGGGAGATGGCCGACTTACCCGTCTCGGAAGAGCCTGACTGGTACCCCGACGACCCTCTTGACGACGGCTCAGCGCAGCGTGCCGCATTCGCGGAGGGCGGCTGGGCTGACGCCCTCGCGCCCGACCCGGTCCTGGCCACCCTGGTCGATCTCGTCCAGCGGGATGGCTTGGGCAAGCTGGATGATGATCAGCTGACCGGGGTGCTGCAGGCCGCGAACCGGCTGGCCGCCTGGTCCGCCGCGCTCCGGATCGCGGCGGCGTCCGGGCTGGCCGCCCGGCGGGAGACGGCGGGCCGGGAGTCAGGCGACTGGCGGCCGTTTGACCATGTGGATGACGAGGTCGCGGTCGCATTGACACTGACCCGGCGCAGCGCCGCGCGGCTGCTGGACCTGGCCCTGGAGCTGGACCGCCTCCCGCTGACCCGCGCCGCCCTGGCCGCCGGGCAGATCGACGAGCGGCGCGCCGAGGTCATCGCCGAGGAAGTCGCGGAACTGGATGACGAGCACGCCGCCGCGGTCGAGAAGCTGATCATCGGCCGGGCACCGGAACTAACCAGCGGCCAGCTGCGCGCCCTGGTCCGCCGCGCCGTGCTGTCCGCGGACCCGAAAGCCGGCCGCCGGCGTAAGGAGAAGGCGCTGAAGGACGCCCGGGTGGAGATGTTCCCCGAGACCTCCGGCACCGCCGCGCTGGCCGGCCGCGACCTGCCTCCCGCCGCGGTGCTGGCCGCGGACAAGCACCTGACCGCGCTGGCCCAGGCGATGAAAGCCGCCGGGCAGCCCGGCACCCTGGACATCTTGCGCGCCTGGGCTTACCTGCACCTGCTCTCCGGCCGGCCCGCTGCCACCCTCATCCCCGCCACCCCCGGCGGACCCACCACCCCCGGGGACGCCGGCCGCGAACCGCTCGGCGGGCCTGACAGCCACCGCCCCGGCGGCCCGGGCCCGCATGGCGCGTGCAGCGGTCCAGGCGCCGGGCCGTGCCCCCCGGCGCCGGGCCCTGCCGCACCCGGGGCTGACTGGCCTGGTCCCAGTGCTCCCGGGCCGGACCGGGACGGCGTCCCCGCCACGGCCCCGCTCCGCGGCAGCGTGAACCTGACCATGCCGCTGTCCGCCTGGCTCGGCTGGACCCAGTCCCCCGGCGACGTCCCCGGCTACGGCCCCCTCGACGCTGGCGACTCCCGCACCCTGGCTGATCTCCTCGCCCACACCCCCGGCAACCAGTGGTGCGTCACCCTCACCGACCCCGCCGGGCACCCCGTCGCCCACGCCTGCGCCCGCCACGGCCCCCCGGGCCCACCCGGAACCCGGCCACCCGCCGCCCCCGGTGAAGCGACCCGCGCAGGACCCGACCCCGGCCGACCCGGCCCCGGGGTACCGGGGACAAGGAAAAGGGGTAGTTCTGGCGGTCCCACCCGGTCAAGCCTGCCCGGTGGCGGGACCAGCCCGCCCGGTGGCGGGACCAGCCCGCCCGGCTCCGGCTGCGGACCCGGCGACACACCGGTCCCCGACTGGCTGCGCGGCCTGGCCTTCGCCACCCTGCAGACCGGGACCTGCACCCACGAACGGCAATCACGCGGCTACCGGCCCAACCGCTCCCTGCGCCACCTGATCGAAGTCCGCAACCCGGCCTGCACCGGACCCGGCTGCCGCCGTCCCGCCACCCGCTGCGATCTGGACCACGTGGTCCCCTATGACCAGGGCGGGAGAACGTGCGAATGCAACATGCATCCGGCCTGCCGCCACGACCACCACACCAAGCAAGTTCCCGGCTGGACCGTCACCCAGCAGCGGCCCGGCACCCTCACCTGGACCACCCCCGGCCACCGCAGCCACACCACCACCCCCGCCGAATACCAGGGATGAACGCCGGGGCGCCGTCGGGGCACCCTATGGCCTAGTTCGGATGGCCTAGTTCGGATGGCCTAGCTCGGATGGCCTAGCTCGACGGAGTGCACTACTTCGACGTGGTGGTGTAGTAACCGTTCACCGGACAGTTCCCGGTCAGCTCTTGCGCCCGGTGAGCGCCACGGACACGCCCACCCCGATCATGGCCAGGCCACCAGCCCCGCCGACCAGCGCGAACCGCCGCGAGGACCGGGCGAACCAGGCCCGCAACCTGCTCGCAGCCACCCCCCAGGTGCTGTCCGAGACCAGTCCGATCATGATCGACACCAGGCTGAGCAGCAGCATCTGGAGCGGGACGTGCCCGGCGGCCCGGTTCACGAACTGCGGCAGCACCGCGCCGAACAGGATCAGCGCCTTGGGATTGGTCACCCCGACCAGGAACCCCTCGCGCACCGCCCGGCGGTCGCTGCGCGCCTCGGTGGCTTCGGCGAACGCGCTGGCCAGCGTGCCGCGCCGCCGGAACGCCTGGATGCCCAGCCAGACCAGGTACAGCGCGCCCGCGAGCTTCACCACCGTGAACACCTCCGCCGAGCGCTGAACGAGCGCACCGACGCCGACGGCGACGCAGATCGCGACCACGTAGTTGCCCGCGGAGTTGCCGCACACGGTGGCCAGCGCGGTGCGGCGGCCGTACGCGAGCGCCCGGCCCACCACGAACAGGACGCTCGGCCCCGGGATGACAATCAGCACAAACGACGCCAGGGCGTAACCCAGAAGATTCGCAGGTGGGATCACCCTTATGACGTTATCGCGGATTCTGGTCACATCCCCGACAGACGTACGGCCGGGTCGCGGCCGAGCAGGGCGACGAGACGCTCGCCGGGCGTGGCTTGGGGCCCGGGGTGGACCGGGTCAGCGAACTGGACACCCCGGGTTACCTCGGTCACCACCAGCGGAACAACGGCCAGGATGCTGGTGGCCAGGGCCGGCGGGATCGGCCGCCGGCAGTGGCAGGCCTCGGCGATGTCCCATCCGTGCACAGCGATCTCGACGGCACCCGCGGCTGCCATCTCCGGGCCGGCCAGCCGCCGGTCCGCGATGACCACCGGGCCTGCCCGGCCCGCGGCCGATGCGGCGAGTAGCTGGCTGGCCTGGGCGCGGATGGTCGCGACCCGGCCCCCGGCCGGGATGACCGGTGTCCGGGCCGGGGGCTCGAGGCTGACGCAGCCGGTGACGAGGGCGTCGCGCACGGCCGCGAGGGAATCGCTCACGTGGGCCAGCAGGGCCCTCAGGTCCCATGCCGCGCACGGCGTTGGACCGGACAGCGACGCCGGGGTAACGTGCGAGAGGCTGCCGAGGATGTACCGGATCGCCATGGCCATGAGGTCGTCGCGGTCGCCGGGAAGGTCCATGCCCGGGCCGCTCAGGGCCGCGGCCAGCCTGGCGGGCGTGGTCGGCGCGACCTGCGGGAGTCCGAACCAGGCGAACAGGCCGGCGTCAGCGAACACGACGATCCGGGCGATGGCGGTGCTGGTCACGGTGAGCACGACGATGCCGTAGGCCCGGTAGCAGCCGTCGCCGTCGCGATAGTAAGCGGCCGCGGCCGGCTGCCCGTTGGCGGCGACCGGCAGCATCTGCCAGTCACCGGCCGAGCCCAGACCGGCCACGGCCCCGGCAATGGCGTCCCGGCCGGCGAACCAGGCCGCCGACGGGGGCAGCTCAAGCGTCGCGTCCTGGCGCAGCAGCCGGGCCAGAGCCGCCGCGTCGGAGGTCTCGAAGGCCTCGATGTACTGGTCGAGCAGCGCCCGGGCTTGCGGCTCGCCCGGCTCGGTGACCTGGTCTGCGGCCGGGGCCACCTCCTGCAGCCGGGCGCGGGCGCGCTGCAGCGTGCTCTTGACCGCGGCGGTGCTGGTGCCGAGCATCCGGGCCACGTCGGCGGCCGGGAAGGCCAGCACCTCCCGCAGAATCAGCACCGCCCGCTGGCGGGGAGGCAGGTACTGAAAGCTGGCGATGAGCGCGAGCCGCAGACTCTCCCGTGAGGTGGCGACAGCGGCCGGGTCAGCGGATTCCGGGGTCACCAGCGCGTCGGGAATCGGCTGCAGCCACGCGACCTCCGCCCCGGCTCCGGGATCTGCGCCGGTGTCCTGCCCTGGGCCTCCGAGGCCTGAGGGCAGTGGTCGCCTGGCGCGCTGCTGCAGGGCGGTCAGGCAGGCGTTACTGGCGATCTGGTACAGCCACGTGCGCACCGAGGAGCGGCCCTCGAACCGCTCGTAGGAGCGCCAGGCCCGAAGGTAAGTCTCCTGGACCAGGTCCTCGGCGTCGTCGATGGAGCCGAGCATCCGGTAGCAGTGGGCCAGCAACTCGCGGCGGAACGGGTCAGTGCTCCGGGAGAACTCGCCGCGGCCCTTCCCCATACCTGCCTGCTGCGCCATCCTCAACCTCCCCGATTTCCGGCCCTCCGTGGCCGCCCTCACTGATATGGACTCGCCGCCGCGCGGAAAAGCATCGGCCGCACCCCAGGCGAGCCCCCCGCCGGGCAGCCCCCCAGGCAAGAGCCCCCGCCCCGCCACGATTCCTTTCCGGCTCCCAGCCGGTCTGCATGGCCGGATATACCCGGTGACCACAGAAACGAGGGAGACATGAACGAGCTTTCCGGGAAGGTGGCCCTGGTGACGGGCGGCAGCCGCGGCATCGGCGCCGCGATCACCAGGCGGCTGGCCCAGGACGGGGCCGCGGTGGCGTTCACTTACGTCACCGCCGCTGACAAGGCGCGGACGGTAGCCAAGCAGATCGACGCCGACGGGGGCCGGGTCCTGGTCATCCAGGCCGACAACGCCGACCCCAGCGCGGTCACCGGAGCGGTCGAGCAGACCGTGCGGGAATTCGGCCGGCTGGACATCCTGGTCAACAACGCCGGCATCATCATCGACGGGCCGCTGGAGGAGATGACGGTCGAACACGCCGACCGGCTGTGGGCGGTGGATGTGCGGGCCGTCTTCGCCGCCTCCCAGGCCGCCGCCCGGCAGATGAGTGCGGGCGGGCGCATCATCACCATCGGCAGCGCCCTGGCCGATCGCGTCCCGGTCCCCGGCCTGACGCTGTACGCCATGGCCAAGTCCGCGCTCACCGGCCTGACCAAGGGCCTGGCCCGCGACCTCGGCCCGCGCGGGATCACCGCCACCGTGGTGCACGGCGGCCTCATCGACACCGACATGAACCCGGCCGACGGGCCGGCCGCCGCGTTCCTGAGTACCGTCCCGGCACTCGGCCGCTACGGCACTGCCGAGGACATCGCCGCGACCGTCGCGCATCTCGCCGGCGACGGCGGCCGCTATGTCAGCGGCACCGCGATCACCGTCGACGGCGGCTTCGCCGCCTGACGCACTCCGCGGCAGCAGGGATTCCCGCCGCGCCCCCGGCCTGCCCACGCCCGGTTTTCTGCCCCCGCGTGGGCAGGCGGGGGGCAAGAACGGTCCCCTGATGCGGAAGAAAGTCGCTGGCAGCGCAGCCTACGCTCCTCGCACCTACTGCGATTTTCCGCGATCGGAAGGAGCGACGATGCTCATCGGCGGCCAGGACGTGTTGCTGCCCATCACGATGGTGGGTAACTATCCCAATCCACGGTGGTACGACGGGCACGCGTTCGCCACGCTGCCCAAGGGCGAGTTCATCCACGACTCGATCAGCAAGGAGGCATTCGAGGACACCGTCGGGGCGATCGTGCACGACCAGGAAGCCGCGGGCATGGACGTGATCGCCGACGGCAAGGTCTACGGCGGCGACTCCCCGTACGGAACCATCCTCTACTACTACCTGGAACGCATGTCCGGCTACCGGCTCTCCGGGCCGCCGATCGGCCTGCCGATCTACTCCACCCTCTTCTCCCCCACGTGCGTCGGCGAGGTCCGCCGGGAAGTCCCGTTCCACCTGAACCACCTGCGCGCGGTGCGCAAAGCCACCAAGAAGCCGGTCAAGGTGTCCTACACCGGCCTCGGCGTGATCGCCGCGGCCACCACGAACCTGTACTACAAGGACACGAGGGAACTCGCCATGGCGCTGGCCAAGGCGTTCAATGAGGACTTCAAGGAGCTCGCGGACAACGGGTGCGACATCATCCAGCTGGATGAGTTCGTCTGGCCGTACGGCATGGGGGACTGGGAGATCGACGCGCTCAACGCCTCGGTCGAGGGCGTGAACTGCGACTTCTGGGTGCACACCTGCTGGGGCAACTACTCCGGGACCCCGGCCTATTTCCCGGATGAGACCGACACCGAATTCGGCGCGTTCGTGCTGGACAAGCGGGCCTCGGACGCCCCGGCGCCGGAACGCGCCCACGCGATCTTCCCGCACGTGCTGAACGCCAACATCACCGCGCTGAACTACGAAGTCGGCCGGACCGGGCCGGACGACCTCAAGCCGCTGACCGACAACAACTGGACGAAACCATTCGTGGCCGGTGTCATCGACGTCAAGTCCACGGTCACCGAGAGCGCGGACGAGGTCGCCGACCGGATCAGGCAGGTGCTGGAGTATGTGCCCGCCGAACGGCTCGGCCTGTCCACCGACTGCGGCCTGATCAACCTGCCCCGGATGATCTCCGCGGGCAAGCTGCGCGCGCTGGCCGACGGCGCCCGCCTGGTCCGGGCCGAGCTCCAGGGTTAGCCTTCGTTGGCCCTGGGGGCCCGGCCGCCCCCGAGGGCGCCCCCGGGGCCAACGAATCCCAGAAACCTCACCCCGCCAGGACAGCGAAACTCGGCTTCCCGCGTGCCTATGGTGCGACCACACCATAGAGCGGGAGGCGCACCGTGCCCGAGTGTCCCACCTTCCTCAGCCTGCCGGCCCGGGCGGCCAAGCCCCGGTCCCGCGGCATCACCCACGTGCTGGACAGCGGGCTCACCCCGGAGGGCACCCGGGCCTTCCTGGGCCAGGCCGGGGCGCTGGTGGACATCGTCAAGGTGGGCTGGGGCATCGGCTACATCGATCCGGCGCTGGAGGAGCGGGTCGGCATCTGCGCGGACCACGACTGCCCGGTCTCCCTGGGCGGGACCCTGCTCGAGGTGGCCGCGCTCCAGGACCGGGTGGGTGAGCTGCGGGACTGGGCGCTCAAGGTCGGCATGACCCACATCGAAGTGTCCAACGGGCTGCGGGCGCTCGCCGCCGGCCGGAAGCACGCCCTGGTCCGCGAGCTGGCCGCGGACTTCGTGGTGCTCGCGGAGACCGGGGCGAAAGAGGGGAACTACCCGCCCACCCCGGCCGAGTGGGCCGAGGAAATGGCCCGCGACCTCGACGCCGGCGCCACCTGGGTCATCGCCGAAGGCCGGGAGAGCGGGCGGGTCGGGCTGTACCACGCGGACCAGGGCATCCGCGAGGACTTGGTCACGGCCATCGTGGACTGGATCCCCCAGGACAAGGTGATCTTCGAGGCCCCGGACAAGAACCAGCAGGCCTGGTTCGTCCGGCAGCTCGGGGCGGACGTGAACCTCGGGAACGTCGCGCCGGCCAGCGTGCTGACGCTGGAGACGTTGCGGCTCGGGCTGCGCGCGGACACCGCGTCGGCCACTGCTCGGGGATCGGGAGCCCTGGAATCAGGTGACCTGGGACCAGGCGCGGTGGGATCGGGTGCGCTGAGACCGGGCGCGGTGGCGTGACCGGGTGTCCTGACGTGATCCCCGATCCCGCGCCGAACACGATCACCCGGCCCTACCGCGGGCTGTCGGTGCAGGAGGTGGACGTCCCGCTCACACCCGCGGGGATCGGGGGGCTGCTGCGTGACCGGGAGATCTACCGGCGCACCGCGTTCCTGGTGCTCCGCAACGGCGGCCAGACCGCGCTGGCCGCGGTCCGGCCCGCCGATCCCCGGCCGCTGTTCTCCCCGGTGGCTGAGCTGCGCGTGCTGTCGGGCCCGCAGACCACCGCGTGGATCACCGACCCGGACGCCGACGTGGGCAACGCTTCCTCGCTCGCCGGGGTGGCGCGGAAGCATCAGCGCGACGGCGTCCTCGCCTACGTCGTGCAGGGCAAGTTCGAGCACGTCAACTTCATCTGGCGGCCCGCCCCGGTCACGATCCGGGTCACCGAGGTCATCCCGCCGCTTCCACCCAAGCTGCTGGCCATGGCCGGGCAGGTCGTTGACTACGACGAGGACCTGCCCCCCATCGACCTGGTCCTCGATGCCGTGGACGTGGGCGAGCTGGTCGCCGCCAACCCGGCGCCGCACTACCTGCTGCCGTGCCGGGGCAGCGGCATGCCGGCCGGCCGGGCCGTGAGCTTCCTGGACACCCACCCGCCCTACCGCGACGACTGGCTCCTGATCGGCTGCGAGCGCTCCCGCCAGTTCCACGATCATTTTTATCTAACGGAACCGTCCCGGGTCGATCTCTGCCCCAAAGCCAGGGTCGCGGCTGGCCCGCCCGGGGAGCGGGTGCTCACGAAGTGCTGCCTGCTCGAACGCGGCATCGAAGTCAACGACACGACGGCGGTCGTCCCGTGGGGCGCGAACCTCGATGAGGTCCGTGCCGCCCTCCGCACACTGTGCGGCCTGCCGCCGGTCGCCCCCGGGGGCGCCGGGTTGTGAATAGCGCGCATCCCGCTGACTCAGCGATCTTCGGCCACCTCTGGACCACGCCCGAGGCTGCCGCCCTGTTCTCCGACGAGGGTCGCACGCAGGCGTGGCTGCGGATCCTGGCCGCGCTGGCCCAGGCCCAGGCCGACGCCGGGCTGGTACCGCCGGCCGCTGCGGAAACGATCCGGGCGCACGCCGACATCGGGCTGATCGACCTGGACCTGGTGGCCAGGCTGACGCGCGAGACCGGGCACTCGACGCTGGGGCTGATCCGCGCGCTGCGCGACGTGCTGCCCGAGGACGCGCGGGAGTGGGTGTACTACGGCGCCACCGTGCAGGACCTGAGTGACACCTGGTTCGCGCAAGTGTTCCGCGCCCTGGGGGACATCGCCGAGCGGGACGTGACGCGGATGCGGGACGGCGCCCTCGAGCTGGCCGGGCAGTACCGGGATACGCCGATGTGCGGGCGGACGCACGGGCAGCCAGGCCTGCCGATCACGTTCGGGTTCAAGGCGGCGGTGTGGGCCGCGGAACTCGACCGGCACCTGGAACGGCTCCGGCAGGGCCGGGTCCGGTGGGAGGTCGTCCAGCTGGGCGGGGCGCTCGGCACCATGGAGTTCTGGGGCGGCCGGGCGCTGGACCTGCTGGAGGGGTTCGCCGCGCAGCTGGGACTGGGCGTTCCGGTGGTCCCGTGGATCACCGCCCGGGACGGCGTGGCCGAGTTCGCCTGGCTGCTCGCCGCGATCTCCGCGACGGCCGGGAAGATCGGCAACGAGGTCTACCAGCTGCAGCGGCCGGAGATCGGGGAGCTGCGGGAGTCGTTCACGCCGGGCACGGTCGGCTCGATCACCATGCCGCACAAACGCAACCCGGAGATCTCCGAGCACCTGGTCACCCTGTCCCGGGTGATCCGGGGGCAGGCCGCGGTGGCCCTGGACGGGATGGTGTGCGAGCACGAGCGGGACGGCCGGGCCTGGAAGGCCGAGTGGCTGGTGATCCCGGAGACGTCGATGGCGTTCGCGGCCTGCGTGGGGTCCGCGGCCCGGATGCTGGACGGGCTGCGGCCCGACCCGGGACGGATGCTGGCCAACATCGAGAGCCACCGCGGGTACCTGCTGTCCGAGCCGGTGATGCGGGCGCTGGCCGACCGGCTCGGCAAGCACTCCGCGCACGACAGCGTCTACGCCGCGGCCATGCACGGCATCGACTCCGGCCAGGACTTCCGCACCGCGCTGCGGGAGGACACGAGGCTGGACGTGATCCCCGACGCCGAACTCGATGAGCTGCTGGAGGTGCGATCCTCGCTGGGCTCGTGCGCCGCGTTCGTGGACCGGGTCCGGCGGGAGTGCGCGGGAGCATGGCGGTGACTGCGGGGGGCCGGGGTGACCGCGGGAGTACCGCGGTGGCCGCCGGACCACTGACAGCCAGCCCCGGGACTGGCGCAGGCGGTCCCGGGGCTGGCCCTGGCGGGGTAGCGGCTCGCCCCGGCGGCCTGGCGGGCCTTCCGCGGGTTGACCTGGTCATCGCCCCCACCCCGTTGCACCTGGCGCCGGGGCTGTCGCGCGAGCTCGGGGTTCCGGTGCTGTTCAAACGCGACGACCTGACCGGCGCCGGCCTGGGCGGCAACAAGCTGCGCGGGCTGGAATTCCTCATCGCCGACGCGCTCGCGCAGGGCTGCGACAGCCTGGTGACCGGGGCGGGCCCGCAGTCGAACTGGACCCTGCTGGCCGCGCTGGCCAGCCTGCGGCACGGGCTCGAGCCGCACGTGGTGTGCTACGGCAGCAGCGGCGCGCACGAGGCCAGCCGGGCCGAGGGCAACATGCGGCTGCACCGCTGGCTCGGGGTGGACGTGCGGTTCACCGGGGTGGCGGAGCGGTCGTCGGTGGACGCGGGCATCGAGGCGGTCACCGCGGAATTGCGGGCCGCAGGGCGGCGTCCGTACCCGGTGCCGCGCGGCGGCGCGACGCCGCTGGGCGCACTCGGCTATGTCCGGGCCAGCGCAGAGCTGGCCGCCCAGCTCACCAGGCTGGATGAGCCGCCGGCCGGGCTGTGGCTCGCCACCGGGTCTTGCGGGACGCAGGCCGGGCTGGTCGCCGGGGCGGCCCTCACCGCCGCGGCCTACCAGGTGATCGGCGTGACCGTGAGCCGCCCGGTCGCGGAGTGCGCCAGCCGGGTCCGGGAGCTGGCCACCGCGGCCGCCGGGCTCGCCAGGAACGGCCCGGACCTCCCCGGGATCAGCCCGGACCCTCCCCGGATCAGCCCGGACCTCCCCGGGCCGGACGTGCGGGGTGGCTGGACCGGGCCGGGGTACGGCGTCCCGTCCGCTTCCGGTCAGGCGGCGGCCCGGCTGGTCGCGGCGACCGAAGGCGTGTTCCTCGACCCGGTGTTCGGGGCCAAGGCCATGGCCGCCCTGATCGCCGAGTGCCGCGCGGGCCGGGTGCAGGGCCCACAGGTGTTCCTGGTCAGCGGGGGCGCACCCACGCTGTTCGCGGGATCAGCGCTCGCAGGCCCGCCCCCCGGCGGGACCGGGTTCTCCGGAGGTGAGCCGTGATGGCGGGGGTCCGGCCACCCGAGGGTTACCTCGGCACTGCGGCCCGGATCACCAGCGGGCCTGCCCCCGAGCTGGTCGAGGCGGGATACGCGCTGGAGATCGGCGACGCTCCGCTGCTGCACCGGGGACTGACCCTGGCCGACCTCGCGCACCTCGTCGAGCTGGTCGACTGCGGCGCGCTGACCCGCGCCGAGGCAGCCCCGGTGGGCACGGCGCTGCTCAAGCTCCTCGACTCGCCGGCTAGCGAGTTCCCGTACGACCCGGTGTACGGCGACGCCTACAACAGCCGGGAACGGGAACTGGAGCGGCAACTCGGCCCGGCGGCCGGACGCCTGCACCTGGGCCGGACCCGCCGCGAGGCGGGCCGTATCGCGTTCCGCCTCGCCCTGCGGGACCGGCTGCTCGGCCTGCACTCCGACGTGGCCACGTTCGCCCGGGCGGTCGCCGACCAGGCCACTCAGCAGGCCGGCGCGCTGTGGGCCGACACCACGTACCTTCAGCCCGCGCAGCCGTCCACATTCGGTCACTACCTGGGCGGCTTCGCCGAGCAGGCCGTGCGCCACCTGGACCGGATCGAGGCCGCCTACGGGCTCGCGGACGTCTCTCCCGGCGGGGCGGGCGGGGTGGGCGGCACCCGGCTGCCGCTGGACCGGGGCCGGCTGGCCCGGGGGCTGGGTTTCGGCGCGGTCGGGCCGCACACCCGCGACGCGATGTGGTCGGCCGACGCGCTGGCCGACGCGGTCCTCGCGGCCGCGCAGGCCGTGGCGACCCTCAGCCAGCTCGCCTCGGACCTCGAGATCTTCACCAGCCCCGGGTTCGGCTACGTGACGCTGGATGCCTCGCTGTGCCGGGCCAGCGTGCTCATGCCGCAAAAACGCAACCCGTACGCGCTGCCGGTGCTGCGCGGCGGCGCGGGTACCCTGGTCGGCCGCCTGACCGGGCTGCTGGCGACCGGGCTCACCCCGTCGGCGCGGACCGACAACTGGCTGTACGCCTATGGCGAGGTGGCCGGGGCCCTCGACCTCGCGGGGCGGCTCGTCCGGCTGGGTTCCGCGGTGATGACCGGGCTGAGCGTGGACGCGGACGTCCTGGCCGGGCAGGCGGTCAGCCACTTCACCGTGGGAGCCGACCTCGCGGAGGAACTGGCCCAGCACTACCGGCTCGACTACCGCACGGCCTACCGCGTGGTCGGGCGGGCCGTTGCGGCCACGCTGGCCCGCGGTGGCGACCAGCTGACCGTGCCGGTCCTGCGGGCCGCGGCGGCGGAGATCACCGGAGCCGAGCTGCCGATCACGCCGGACCTGCTCGACGCGGTGACCGACCCAGCCTTGGCCGTGGCGGCCCGCGACGTTCCCGGCGGCGCGAGCCCCGGCCGGGTGCGGGAGCACGCCCGGCGGGTGCGGCGCCGGGTGGTGGCGGCGCGGCAGTGGAACGCCGCCCGCCGGGATCGCCACGCCGAGGCGGAAGCCAGTCTGATCAGCGCCGCGCAGGCGCTCACGCCCGGAGTATGAGCGCCTGGCGGGCAGCATCCATGGGATGGCCCGGGGGCGATTACTCGCGGGTCCAGTGCGGCCGGCGGAACATCCGGCCGATCCGGTCGTGCAGCGCCGAGCCGGTCTCGCCCAGCATGCTCACGTGATAGACCGGTGCCCCATCCGGCGGCGGCAGCAGCGCGACCTCGGACTGGTCCAGGTCACACCGGATATAGCCGGGGGTGATAGCCGCGATCTTGTCCGCGTCGAGGAAGCGCAGGCCGCCCGATGGCGACGCGTGCTCAAGGGCCCGGGCCGCGGACTGGTGGCCTTTGGCGAGTTCCTTCTGGATCTGCCGGTCGGTGAACGTTCCCCCGCCGACCCAGACGACGATCCCGTCGAACAGGTCAAGGTCCGGGACTTCAAGGACGTGTTCCAATATGCCGAACTGCTCCTTGTCCCGGGTCAGCACCGGAACGCCCGGCGTCACCGCCTCGTAGGACACCAGGAATTCGTCTTCCACGCCGACCTCCCGGACATATCGGACCCGCGGCGCGACGGGAAACGACGCTACGCGGGGAGCGCCTCACCGCCAATATACGGAGGCGGCACCGGCGGCGAGACGGACCGCCGATACGCGCCCGCGCGACGGCCCGGGTCCCCGGCCATCGGAAATGCGGCTAAGGCGCCGATTGACCGGGCCGATCGTGCCAGCCGTTGGCGAGCGGGGAGCAGAGCACTAGCCGATTGCCGAGGGCTCTGGCTCTCCGGGCATCGGGCGCAGGGGCGGGATGGGTGCCGTCCCGCGGCGCCGGGGACCGGACCACAGGGCCGGCACCACGTCCACCGTGGCGGCTATCGCGTAGGCGGCTCGCTCATAGTTGACCCGCCAGCCCACAAAGCGCGGCCAGGCCTCGGCCGGATCCCGCTCGACCGGGAAGTCCACCTCGCGCAGCCGGATGATGGCCTCCAGGTATTCCCCGTAAGTGAGGCTGATGCCCGCTGCGACGTCGGGTTCTTCCGGCACGTCGATGCCCATTGACCGGGCGACCTGGCCGAAGCACATCAGGCCACTGCGCAGGCAGAGCCGGGCCGGAACCTGGGGGGCCGCCTGCGGGCACAGCGACAGGTAAAGGGCGGCCGAATCCAGCACCGCAAGCAGCGCGGTAACCCACGAAGCCAGCGGGTCCGCCGACCGGAACCAGATCAGCGGCGAATAGGTGACGTGGCTTTCCATGACGTCCGCAGCCCAGCGCTCCCACTGGTTGTACAGCTCGGGCAGCGTGTCAAGCGTCGAGGTGCCCGAGCCGAGCGCGTAATGGGTGCGGGCGAGCAACTCCGGCCCCCAGGACGGTGACCCGGCCCGTGAGTTCAGCAATCCGATCTCGGTCTCGCGGCGGTTGAATGCGGCATACAAGGTCGGCAGGTAGGCGATCTGAAGGGTGATGGTGACCAGGGCGGTCATGGCCGCAATGTCCAGCAGAGTCTTCTCGTAGAAACCGTGAGCCTCGGCAGAGCCGAAAGTCCACAACGCCGGCCCCACGGTGCTGAACGCCGTGGTGATATTCGCGGTCATCGGCCACACCAGCAGAGCGAAACCGACGAAGAAAGTGCCGAGCCACATGGCCAACTGGACGAGGAGGATCACGGCAGCCTGTCCCGCCGCTAGCCGGTCGCGCAGTTCATACTTCCTGACGGGCCGGGTGAACAGCCGGAACGCCGCGGCGACAGCCCGGTCAACGAGCCGGGTGAGATGGCTGCCGGTTTTGCGAGGAATGATGACGGTGCCGACCACGCTGACCGTCGCAGTCAGCACGAGAAGTGCGCCGGCAACTGCCGCGCCATCGCGGACCGCGATAGGGGCTATCACAACAACCTCGCCTCACGACAAGTGATAGGGATATACCACCGTATAACCGGGCATCTCGCCGAACATCCCGGACGCGGGAGCAGGAACCATGATTGAGCACGGGAGCGGGCGCACGAGCCGTGACCGGGAACTTGCTCGTGCCTGTCATCAGACGGGGCGGCGCCCCACCGGTGCGGGCCGCCCCGTGCGGACCGGGGCCCCAGGTCAGTGGTGAGTAAGGACCACGGCGGGACAGCCACTGGGGGTCTCGGGGGCATGGCCGACCGGTTCCCAGCCTTCCCGCTGGTAGAAGGCCATCGTCGGCGTCGGCTCGTCCGGGGTGATCAGCCACGCGCCGGTCGTCGTTGCGGAAACAAGGGTTCGGAGCAGCTGCCGGCCCAGTCCTGCCCTGCGGTACCACGGATGGACAGCGAGCAGGTAGACGGCGAACCGGCCGTCCAGGCGGTCAGCCGCGGCGCCCAGGCTGTCCCTCAGCTGCACCGCCCAGTCGTCGGCCTGCTCGGCCCACCGCCAGCCGTGCCCGTACGCGAACCCGGCGAGGTGGCCGCGGGCGGCCCGGGCGGCCACGGCCTCGAGGTCGGGCCGCCGCAACAGGGCCGCGTAGAGCCGGGCGTACCCGGCGGCCGTGGCCCGCGACTCGTGCAGCGGGCGGCCGCAGGTCGCCGCGAAGCACAGCACCTCCACCTCGGCCGCGCTGGGCACCTGCTGGGGGCCGCAGCGGTACACCTTGATCTCCGGGGTGGCCCGGTCAGGCGTGGCTGCCTGGTCAGGCATGACCGCCCGGATTGGCGGGCACGTCGGCCACGTCGAGTTCCCAGGTCAGCCACCGGTCGAGCACCTCGAAGCCGAGCCGGTCGTTGATAGCGATCATGTGCTCGTTCCCGTCGGCGTTCCCGGTGATGATCCGGGTCAGCTGCGGCTCCTCCGCGGCCAGCAGGTCCAGCATGGCCAGCTTGAGCAGCAGGCCGAGACGATGCCCCCGGTGCGGCCTGGCCACCGCGGTCAGCTCCTGGAATCCCCACTCCGGCATGGCCGGGTCCACGGAGACCTGGGTCAGCGCGGCCAGTTCGCCGGTGGCCTGCGCAGTGGCCACGATGACGTGGGCCCGCAGGCCCATGGCCGCGACCCGGCGCTCGTCCAGCCGGACCCGGGCCACGTCCCAGGTCTGCGCCTCCTGCCCGGCATCCCGCGGCGCGTCGGCCATCGCCCCGTTGAGGGCGGCGACCCCGGCGACCGCGTCCTCGGGAGTGGGGCCGGGCCAGGACCGCAGTGCGTACCCGCGGGCCGGGGGCTCAGCCTCCGCCCGCAGCGCGGCCCGCCGTCCCGCGGGCAGGCTCTCCAGGACGAGTACCCGGCGGACCTCGGTTCCGGACGGCCGCGTCTTGAGCGTCCCCGCGAACGCCGCGCCGGGTGAGCCGTCCAGCGCGTCAGACTCGAGCACGGTCCGGCCGGCCTGGCGGGCCCGCCCGGCCGCGTGCCGGAGCAGCGCCGTACCCCGCCCCGCCCGGCGACGGCCGGCATGCACCATAAGAGTCGGCCGGGCGAGGTGACGGTTCTCCCGGTGCGGCAGGCTGAGCACATACCAGCCGCAGGGCTCACCCGAGTCGTCCCGGGCCAGCCAGGTTTCCCGCGGATCCTCGGTAAAGCCCAGCGCCAGCCAGCCCGCGAACGAGCGCGGCGACATGGGCGGCCCGAGCGGCTCGTCAACCGGAATCCCGCTCAGGTAGATCTCGTGGCAGGCGCGCACCGAGTCGCCGCCCGTCGCGGCGTCGAACCGCTCGATCTTCATATCTCCAGCTAACGCCGGGATGCCAGCCCCGCGCCAACGGTTTTTGCCGCCGTCCGCGCCGTGAGGCTACTGCGCAGGCGGGCAGGCGGCGCCGGTCCAGGGGCAGATCGCCGGGTCGTAGTCGCGGTCCGCGAGACCCCGGATGAACGCCGCGTTCCCGCCGAAGTCCGCGTTGATCCACCGGGCGGCCACCAGCACCGAGACCCGGGCCGCCCCGGCCGCCCGTAACGCCAGGACCGCGGACTGCGCGTGCCCGCCGCGGGCCCACGTGTCGTCCGCGAGCAGCACGTGCGCGCCCGCGGGCAGCGGCGCGGCCGCCCGGAAGTGCCGGGGGTCGAGGTCCCGCGCGTAGTCCACCTCGTCCGCGGCGGCCAGGACGACCTCACTGCCCGGCGCTAACCGGCTGACGATCGCGTGCAGCGGATGCTCCCGCGGCTGCGCCGGCAGCGAGGGCACCGTGGCCCAGTGCGTCACCGGCACGCTGGTCCCGTCGGCATTCCCAGCGTGCGCCGCGCATCCGGCGTGCCGGGCCAGCCCTAACAGCACGAGTAACGTGACGATCGCCCGGTGCTCGGGCACCGGCGGCCGGGCCTTGTAGCCCTGCATCACGTAGCCGGACTGCTGCCCGGCCACCGCGTAGGCGAGGAACCCCGTGGCGTCCGCGAGCCCGCTCCGGCCCCGCCGCCGCTGGCACTGATAGCACAGCCGGAAGCCGGTCACCGGCGTCGCGCACACCGCGCAGCTGACCAGGTCCTGGCGCACCGTGTTGCGCAGGTACCCGCCGGCGCTGGCCACCAGGGCGCCGCTCAGCCGGGCCACCACCTCGGGGTCGGCCATGTTATGAGGGCGCCAGCCGGTGCAGCGCGGCCCCGACCGCCGCCGGCTCTTCGACCAGGTGATCAACGACGTCCAGCACGGCCTGGAGCCCGGCCACATGCACTCCGGGGCGGCCTACCAGCGCGCGGGCCCAGTCGTTGCGCTCCACCACGAGCGAGGTGAGGATGACCGGCCGGCCGTGCTCGACCGCGATCCGCGCCTGGGCCCGCGACCCGCTCTGCTCCCCCGCCTCGACCACCACCGTGGCCAGCCCGTACCCGGACATCGTCGCGTTGCGCATCAGGAAGTTGTGCCGCTGCGGCGGCGCACCCGGCCAGAACTGGGACAGCACCAGGCCGCGCGTGGCGATCTCCTCCTGCAGGTCCCGGTTGGCCGCCGGATAGGCCCGTTCAATTCCAGTTCCGATAACGCAAACTGTCCGGCCGCCGGCCTCGAGCGCCGCTCGGTGGGCCGCGGTGTCGATGCCGAGGGCGAGGCCGCCCAGGACGGTCACGCCCCGGGCGGCGAGTTCCCGGGCCACCCCGGCCGCGATATCCAGGCCGCGAGCAGACGCCTGACGTGACCCGACCACGGACACGGCCAGGTCATCCCGGAGCAGCGTGCCCCGGGTGAACAGGACCGGCGGGACCTGGTGGATGCCGCGCAGCCGGGGCGGGTAATCGTCGTCGAGGATGCTCAGCAACCGCCAGCCCTGCTCCGCCCAGTGCCGGATCTGCCTGGCGGCGGCGTCCAGGGGGTCGGGTTCGCCTGGTGGGCGGACCAGTACCGGGGGCACGAGAAGGTCCCAGACGGCCCGGGCGCTCCCGGCCTCCAGCACCGCGGCCGTGATCTCCGCCCAGCCGCGCGACCCCGGACGCTCACGCAACAGCGCCACCAGCGCGGCCCGCTCGTCACGCGTGCTGTGCGTATCCCGCCCGGCGCTCATCGCCCCAGCCTACGAATGGGCCGTGGTTTGCAGCAGCCGGTCAGGAGATGACGCTGACCGCGCACCGGACACCGCTCGCCCGGGCCAGACGCGCGTCCGTGGTGACCAGCACGCACTGATACTGCTCGGCTGCCGCGACGTAGGCCGCGTCGTCCATGCTCAGATTGTTCCGGAGTTCCCAGATTCCCAGATCCGGCCGGCGAGCAGCCGGGTACGCACGACCACGGGGTCGAGCGCGGCCGCGGCCACCGCAGCGGCCGCGGCCTGGTCTGGGGAAATCTTGCCGCCCAGGAGAGTTCCGCGGATGACGGACAGCACTTCGACCAGCCAATGCTCCGGGACCAGCCACCGAGAATCGGCCCTCAAGGCACTGCGGCACCGGTCGCCGGTTTCCCCCTCGTCCAACAGTGCGAAAGCGGTCGCGGACGCGTCGAGGACGATCATTCGCCCGGCTCGGGTACCCCGAGTTCCCTGTCCCGGTCGGCCCGGGCCGACCGCAGAGCGCCGTCGATGTCAGCCGGGCCCAGCCGCGAGCCGTAAGCGCCGTGACTGAACCGGTCGAGAACGGCCAGGTTGTCCTGGCGGCGTGCCTCGTCACTGATCACATCGAACAAGTAGGCCTGGAGCGACTGCCCGCGCTGGCGGGCGAGCTCGCTGAGCCTGTCGCGCAGGTCCCCGGGGACGTCGCGAATGTGCAGTGCCACCATGCATGCAATAACACATGCACAAGGACCAGTAGCTCGCGGAGAGACTGCCCCGTCGCCGGTGAAGCTAGGACGCGACCGCCGTGAGCGGAGCGGGCGGCCTGGGCGCGGGGTCGATGCCGAGGCAGCCGTGGGCCATCGTGTCCAGCAATTCGGCCAGCCGGTCGGGGGCGAGCCCGCTGCGGAAGAACAGGGTGGACTGGATGGCCCCGATCGCCGCATGCACGGCTAGCCGCAGCTCGCCGTCGGCCAGCTCGGGCCGCAGCGGCGCCAGCAGGTGCACCCACTCCTCGATGTACAGGCGCTGCTGGCGGCGCAGCCGCCGCCGGTCCTCGGCCGGCAGCGCGTGGGATTCCCGGTGGTAGACCATCAGGATCGTCCGGTCCAGCTGGGCCACCGCGATGTGGTCGCGGACCAGGTCGGACAGGCACTGGTGATCATCAACCGAGGTGGCGATGATCTGCGCGGCCCGCCCCATCAGCCGGTCCATGACCTGGTCCAGCAGGGCGACCAGGATGGACGCCTTGCTGCCGAAGTGACGGTAGATCCCGGAGCCCACGATGCCGGCCTCCGCGCCGATATCGGCCATGGACACCGTGGTGAACCCGCGCTGCGCGGACAGGTCGGCCGCGGCGTGCAGGATCCTGGCCCGCCGCTCAGGATCACGCCGCCGCTCAGGATCACGCTGGCGCTCGGGATCACGCTGGCGCCGGGGACGTACGCTGGCCATCTAGCCAGTGTGGCACCGGGCCAGTTAAAGTCCTAGTGAATCTGCGATCACTGCGATGGAGCGGGTGTGGATTTTGCCGAGAGCACGGAGCACCGCGACCTGCGGGCCGCCGTAGCGTCGATAGCCAGTGGTTTTGGCCCGCAGTACTACGCGCAGCACGCGGCTGAGCGCACCCCGTGTGACGAGCTCTGGACCAAGCTTGGTGAAGCGGGATTCATTGGCGTGAACATTCCCGCCGAGTACGGCGGCGGGGGCGGCGGCCTCACCGAACTCGCCCTGGTCTGCGAGGAACTCGGCGCGCAGGGCACCCCGCTGCTGCTGCTGGTGGTTTCCGCGGCGATCTCGGCGGAGGTCATCACCCGGTTCGGCACGGACGGGCAGCGCGCAGCGTGGCTGCCCGGCCTGGCCGCGGGCACCAGCAAGGTCGTCTTCGCGATCACCGAGCCGGATGCGGGCTCGAACACGCACCGGCTGTCCACCACGGCCGCCCGGGACGGCGACGAGTGGGTCCTGCGCGGCACCAAGTACTACATCTCCGGTGTCGACGAGGCGGACGCTCTGCTGGTCGTGGCCCGGACGGGAGCGGTAGCGCCAGCTGATTCCCCGGACCGCAACGGGACCGCGCTGTCGCTGTTCATTGTCCCGGCGGACTCGCCCGGGCTGGACCGTAAGGTGCTCCCGGTGGACCTGCTGCTGCCGGAGAAGCAGTTCACGCTGCATTTCGACGACGTGCGGATTGGCCCGGAGGCACTGGTTGGCCATGAGGGCGAAGGGTTCCGGCAGATCTTCCACGGGCTCAACCCGGAGCGGATCACCGGCGCCGCACAGTGCGTGGGGATCGCGCGCTACGTGCTGGCCACCGCGGCCCGGTACGCGCGCGAGCGCCAGGTGTGGGACGTGCCGATCGGCGCTCACCAGGGCGTGGCCCACCCGCTGGCCCGGGCGAAGATCGACACCGAGCTGGCCGCGCTGATGATCCGGCAGGCCTGCTGGCAGCACGACCACGGCGAGCAGGCCGGCGAATCCGCGAACATGGCCAAGTACGCCGCCGCGGAGGCCGCGATCGCCGCGGCGGACGCGGCCATGCAGACGCACGGCGGGAACGGCTTCGCCACCGAGTACGGGCTGATGCCGTACTGGGCCTCGGCCCGGCTGCTCCGCGTGGCGCCGGTAAACCGGGAAATGATTCTCAACTACGTGGCCCAGCACAGCCTGGGCCTGCCCCGGTCTTATTAGAGCGCCGGCTTATTGCACCGTCCGGCCGGGCCCGGACAGCACAACCAGGGAGACCCCGTGGACCTTGCGCGCAACCTCATCCAGCGGATCAACGTGGGCGACTCGCTGACCCGGTCCGCCGCCGCCCGCCCGGCCCAGCTCGCCGTGGTGGACGGGCCGCGGCGCTGGACCTACGCGGAGTTCAACGCCTGGGTGAACCAGCTCGCGCACGCCCTGGCCGCGCGGGGTTACCGGCGGGGCGACGCGCTGGGCCTGGCCTCGGCCAACAGCGCCGAGTTCCTCGCCGTGTACTACGCCTGCGCCAAGCTCAGCCTGGTCTGCGTGCCCGTCAACCTGGGCTGGCGGCCGGATGAGGTCGCCTATGTGCTGGACCACTCCGGGGCCCGCGGCCTGGTCACCGAGAGCCAGCTGGTGGCGCACGTCCGCGACGCTATCGCGAAGGTGCCGGCCATCGCGGACGTGTTCGTGGCCCCCGGTACCAGCGCCGCGTATGAGGCGGAGCCGGCCGACCGGTCCTGGACCACCCTGGATCTGCTGGCTGCGGGCTCCGCGTCCACGGCCGAGCCGGAGTGCTTCGTGGATGACCGGGACGCGCTCAGCTACCTCTACACCTCCGGCACCACGTCCTTCCCCAAAGGCGTCGTCGGCACGCATGTGGCGATCTACCTGGAGTCCATGTCGAGCGCTCTGGATTCCGGCTGGAACTTCACCGACCGGTTCGCGGCCATGATGCCGATGTTCCACACCGCCCAGCTGAACGCGTTCTGCACGCCGGCGATCCTGGTGGGCGCGACGATCCACGTCCTGCGGGGGTTCGATGCGGGGGCGTTCCTGGACCTCACCGAGCGGGAGCAGATCACCCAGGTGTTCGGGCTGCCCATGATGTTCCGGGCCGTGCTCGACCACCCGTCGTTCGGTGGCCGGGACCTGTCCAGCCTGCGCCGCGCGGTCTACGCGATGGCGCCTATGCCGGACCAGCTGATCCGCCGCTGCCTGGACGGCTTCGGCTGTGACTTCGCGCTGCTGTTCGGGCAGACCGAGATGAGCCCGGTCACCACGCTGTTCCGCCCGGAGCACCAGCTCTCGCACATCGGCGCGGTCGGCACGCCGATCACCGGCGTCCAGGTCGCGATCATGGACCCGGGCGGGGAGCTGCTGCCCCCGGGCGAGCAGGGCGAGATCGTCTACCGCGGGCCGAGCACGATGAGCGAGTACCTGCACAACGAGGAGGCCACCGCCGGGGCCTTCGCGCACGGCTGGTTCCACTCCGGTGATGTGGGCCGGTTCGGCGAGGACGGCGTGCTCTGGTTCGCCGACCGCTCCAAGGACGTGATCAAGACCGGCGGCGAGAACGTGGCCTCGATCGAGGTGGAGAAGGCCGTGTACGCGGCCGAGCCGCGAGTCTCCGAGGCCGTGGTGGTCGGGCTGCCACACGAGCACTGGACGGAGGCGATCACCGCGGTGGTCGTGCCCAAGCCTGGCGAGACCATTGATCCCGCCGTCCTGCTCCAGTCGCTGCGCGGGCTGCTGGACGGCTACAAGGTGCCGAAGTCGGTGATCGTGGTGGAGGAGCTGCCCAAGACCTCCACCGGCAAGATCCAGAAGAACGTGATCCGGGATCGGCACGCCGCCCACTACGACGGCTGACACCCACCCTGTGGGGCCGCCCGCGGGCTGACGCCCGTCTCGTTACTTCCTGGGCTTGTACCGGAGCCGCTTGCGGGCCAGCTCGCTCTTGCCGCTGCGCTCGTTGGCCGCGGCCGCTTCCCGGGCCGCCTCGAGGTCGGCCTGGGTCAGCAGCCCGTGGGTGAGCAGGTACTCGGCCAGCTCCCGCGGGTGGCCGCGTTCCTTCCAGATCAGGCCCTGGAGCTGCTTCTTGTAATCGGAGATGGCTCCCTCACCGCTCAGGTCCAGGGCGATGACGACATCCATCATCGGGACCGGCTGGGCACCAGGCAGGCCGACGATGAGTTCCTGGTAGTGGTAGGCCATGGCCAGCCGGGCGGCGGTGTTCCGCGCGAACCAGGCCCGGACCCGGTCCGGGGCGTCCGGCCGGGGCGGGCTGCCCCGCCGGCCGGGGGCGCCGTTCGGCTGGACCCGCTTCTCCTGGGTCTCGGGCTGCTCACGGCCGGGCACGCTGGGCGAGGCCGGCCGTTCCGCCGCCTCCAGCCGCAGCGGGAGCACCCACCTGCTCACGCTGACCAGCCAGGTCCCGGCCTCCAGCACCACCGGCAGGGTCTCGAAATGGTTGGCCGGGGCGACCGGCAGGATCTGCCGCGCGGCCTGCTGCACGGCCCGGTGATCCGTGGGTGTGCCCGGCGTGTGCGGGGCCAGGTAGACCGGATAGCTGGGGTCGCGGCTGAACAGCTCCCAGTGATGGTGCACGTAGCGCAGCCCCGCACAGCGCGGCGACCGGTGCAGGGCCAGGTCCTGATTGCCGCTGAGCAGGCCGCGGTCCAGCCAGGTGATCTCGTCGGGTGGGCAGTTCACCCACTCGCGTTGTCCGGCTGACCAGAGAGAAAGCTGCCCCACCGCCCTATTGTGCCGTCCCCGGCGGAGTGGGTCGCCGCTATGGCCCGGCGCGGCGGGGCTCAGCGAGGATGAGTCACCCGATCTCCACCCGGGAGCCTGGCGCCTGTTCGTTGGTGCCCCAGCGGATCACGTCGCCGTCGTGCAGCGGCTGTTCTCCGGCGACTGACGCGCCGTTCAGCGTCATCCCGTTCATGCCCAGGTTGGCGACCCACCACTGGCCATCAGAGTAGGTGAACCGGGCGTGCTCCCGGGACACGGTGGGCAGGTCGGGGAGGCTGATCTCGACCGGCCCACGGCCAGCCCGGGCCCCGGACAGCCGGGTCTCCGAGACCCGGCCGCCGGTGATCAGCCGGAGCGTCGGGATCATGCTGCGGGCCGGCTCAGCCACGGTGGCCAGGCCACTACTGCCGACGGTGGCGGCGGTGGCGGTGTCCGGGCCGGCGGATGGCACCGGCGCCGACGTGGTGCGCCCATCACGGGCGAACGGCCAGCCGGTTCCGGTTACGGGACCGGCACCGGAACTGAGGCCGGCCCCGGCGGGGAAGACCCCGACCTGGGAGTCGGACCGGGCCGCCTGGACGTCCGGCGGTACATATCCGGCCCCAGCAGGCGGCGGGAAACCGGACGCGGCCCCGGGCTGGAAGCCCGACGGCGCGGCGGCCTGGAACCCGGACGGCGCGGCGGGCTGGAATCCGGAGGCACCCAGTGGCCGGCCTTGCCGTAGCTGGTAGCGCCCCTCGGGCACGGATGGGTCGCTGACCAGGCTGATTTCAACCGGGCCGGGCCCGGCGAGGCGTGCTTCGTGCGCGGCCACCTGCTCCGCGTACACCTCCACGGCGCTCGCCTCGACCAGGCCGATATCCATCCGCTCGCCCAGTGAGCCGAAGTCACGCGGATTTAGCCGCAGCTCCACGGAGGTGGGGGCGAGCAGTGCGCCACTCGGGGTGACCACGAAGACCTCGGGCAGGTGACGCAGGGCGAGCTGCAGCACCTCCTGGCCGTCACGCCAGGGCCGGGTGGAGATCTGCCGGATCCAGGGGTGATCCCTGGTCACCCCGAGGGCCCGCAGCGCGAGCACGGTCACCACGCCGAGCGCGGCGAGGAACAGCAGCACGAGAGTCCCGCCGAGGAGCGACCCGGTCGCCGTCCACAGAATCACCCAGCAGACCGTGACGGCGGCCGCGAGGGCCCACCGCCTGCGGTTGCGCCGCGGAGCACCGGGCGGCTGCATGCGGGGCATCTGGCTGCGGGGTACCGGGGCACGAGAGGGCCTAGGGGGCGCCTCCATGCGATCTGACATCACACCGTCCTTGCGCGCAGGCCGCGGGCGCGGCCATTTGTTCGTTCCTCCACGATGCGGATCTAGGTACGCGCAGGTCAACGGAATCGGCCCAGCTCCCAGACATCTGGAATTTCCGCCCGCCCCGTTTCCCCCGGGGCGGGGGCGCCCGCCGGGGCGGGGGCGCCACCCGGGGCGGGGGCGGCCGCCGGGGCCGGATCTGTCCCCCCGCGACGGGATGTGTCCGCCACGACGGGGATGTCCGGCCGGGCAGGTGCCCAGCTGAGGGGCTCAGTCCGCGGGGCGGCGCCAGGCGGGCGGCCGCTTCTCCAGGAAGGCGTGGATGCCCTCCTGGGCCTCGTCCGAGGCGAACAGCCGCGCGGAGAGCTCCGCCATGGGGGCCGATTCCTCGGCCAGCCGCTGCCGGCGGCCCCGGGTCAGCAGCCGCTTGGTCTCGGCTGCGCCCTGCGGGGAGGTCGCCCGGATCTCACCGAGCAGCCGGTCCAGTTCAGCGTCCAGGTTTTCGTTAGTGGTAGCGATCGTGATGAGGCCAGGGCCTGCGGAGGCCGCAGGCCCCGACAGAGTCCGCCAGGCCCCCGGCCCGGACGTGCCCGGTGAGGCGCGCGATGACCGGCATGGCCGCGTCCACGATCGCGGTGAGCAGGGCCAGGATCGCCGTGTTAGCGCCGGCCATCGACTGGCTCCCGGCTTCGGCCAGGTCGGCGCCGGCGCAGAACACCCGGCCGGCGTGAGTGATCACCACGGCCCGGGCCGAGGGCTCGGCCACGGCCTCGGCGAGCCGCCCGGTCAGCTCCGCCACCAGCTGGCGGGACAGCGCGTTGCGGTTGTGCGGCGAGTCCAGGGTGAGGGTCACTACCTGGTCGCCGACGCCGTAATGCACGAGCTCGCTCATCCGGGCCTCCCGGCGGCGATCGTACCGGGGAATGTGAGGGACCCCCAGGCGGTCTGGCCCAGGGGTCCCCGTGTCGGCGGGGCTCCTCGGCGGCGAGCCTCGCCATGTCCCAGGCGGCCGGCCCGTAGGGCCGGCCGCCAGCATTCAGTCGGCCGGGCCGCTGCCCAGCGGCACGGTCGCGGTGTGCGACTGGCCGGCCTGGTCGGTCCACCCGATGGTGATGTTGTCACCCGGGTGGTGGCCGGCCAGAGCCGCGGACACGCCCTTCGAGGAAGTGATCGCGTGGCCCGCCAGCGACGTGATCACGTCGCCCTGAGTCAGGCCGGCCTGGGCGGCCGTGGACCCGGACACCACGCCGGCCACGTCGGCGCCGCTGGCGGTCGAGCCGTCGTAGCCGCCATTGTTGCCGTAGAAGCCGCCGAATCCGCCGGTGCTACCCGCGGAGGAGACCTGCACGCCCAGGAACGCGGTGGCCCCGATGTGGACGGTGGCGCTGGCCTTGCCCGCCTCGATCTGGTCGGCGATCGAGGCCGCCTGGGTGATCGGGATGGCGAACGCCTGGGTGGCCGGCCGCTGTGACTGTGAGCCGAACCCGGTGGTCGAGATGTTGGTGGAGGCGGCCGTGTTCATGCCGACCACGTCGCCCTGGGTGTTGACCAGCGGGCCGCCGGAGTCGCCCGGCTGGATCCCGGCGTTGGTCTGGATCAGGCCCTTAAGCTGCTCGGCGTTGCCCGCGGTCTCATCCGAGGCGGTGATGGTCCGGCCCGTGCCAGTGACCTTCCCGGTGGCCACGGACGGGGTGCCGCCCTTGCCGAGGGCGTTGCCCAGCGCGACCACTTTCTGCCCGCCCTGCACGCCCGAGGAGCTGAAGCTGACCGTGTTGAGCCCCGACGCGTTCAGCATCTGGAGCACCGCGACGTCGTGGCTCTTGTTGTAGCCGACCACCTTGGCACTGTAGGTGCGCCCGTTGCCCACGTCGGTCACCTTGATCGAGGTCGCCCCGTCGATGACGTGGTTGTTGGTCAGCACCTCGCCGCTGGAGGTCAGCACCATGCCGGTGCCGGCCGCCTTGCCGTTCTGGTAGCCGAGCGTGGACACCACGTCAACCAGGCCCGGGTTCACCTTCGAGGCGATCTGGCTCGTGGTCAGCGTCGTGGCGCCGAACGCGTTAGCCGCGCCCAGCCCGACGATCGTCAGCGCCGCGGCCATCCCGGCCGAGGCTCCGGCCACGATGACCCGGCGCCGCCGGCGCCGCCCGCCGTCGGGCTCGCCCGGGCCAGGCCCGTAACCGCCCGGGCCAGAGCCGTAACCCCCGCCGGACCCGTCCCGCCGTAGCCGTAGCCGCCGTAGCCGCCCTGCCCGTAGCCGCCCTGCCCTGTGCCGGACTGCCCGGTTCCGGGCTGTCCGGGGCCGGCGTATCCGGGCTCCCCGTAAACCGTGCTCATCTGGAAACGCTCCTCAGTAGGTCATCGCCGTGTTCTGGCTCGCTATTGAGAATCGGCTCCGGACCTGAAGGTGACCTCTAAGGAGTCTCAGCCTGTGCCTAAGCTTCTCTGAACGTTTCCTGAACGTTCCACTCGGGCGTCAGCAGCCGTGCCGGGTGCTTGTGGCGACGGCCCTCGACCAGCCGGACGTGGTACAGGGATCGCCAGCCCTTCCCGCTGAGCAGGAATTCACCCGGGGCGGCCAGGGCCGTGACGCCGTTGAGGAGGGCCTGCGGGTCGCCCCAGTGACGTTCGCTGGCGGCCCGCGCGTCGACGATGTCCACCACCTCGCCGCTGTCCGGGTCGATCCCGGCCAGGTACGGCCGGGGCGCGATGTTGGCCCACACCCGGCCGCCGGCCCATTCCAGGTCGTTGAGCCCGCCGATGCGCTGGCCGCCGAGCCGCACCACGACCAGGCCGAGCGGCATCAGCGTCCGCGGGTCCCGGCGGACCAGTTCGCTGCTCCCGTCGCTGGTGATCACGCAGGAACCGGCGTTGCAGATGCCCCAGCCCTCGCGGTTGTACGAGATTGTCTCCAGCAGGGCCAGGCGGCCCAGATCCCAGCGCAGGGCGACCCGCTCCCGCCAGGTGAGCTGCCAGAGGTAGCTGCCCACCCGGCAGATGCCTTCGGCGAAGAGGTCGGCAGGCAGGGACGTGCTGGCGTCGACCTGGTCCTGGCCGAGGCGATAGCGCCGCACCGTGGACTGGCCGTACTGGCCGGTGCTCTCCCAGACCGTGCCGTCCTGCGTGATCAGGCCCTGGGTGAAGCCCCGGTCCGGGTGGGGCAGGCGGCGCAGCACCTTGAGGCGGTGAAACCTCGGCACAGCGGCACACCTCCGTCGTGGTCCCCGCAGCAGCCTGATTATGCCGCGCGTTCCCCCGACTGGCGGCCCGACCGGGCAAACCGGGCCAGCGCCGGCCGCAACGGCTTGCCGGAGTACCCGCCGTCGGCCAGCCCGGCCTGCCGCTCGAACACGTTCTGGGCCCCGAAGTCACCGGTCAGCCCCCAGGAGACCCCGGCGGCGAGGAAGTACACCGGAAGCATGGCCAGCCCCCCGCACCACGCGTACTGCGTTGCGTGCCGCGCTTCGTGGGCGAGCAGCGCCTCCATGGAGGCGAGGGCCGCCCGGTCGCTGCGGGCCAGGATCACGTTCCCGACCGTGAACGCGGGTGCCACCGGGACCGGGAGCCGGTAGCGGGTCCCGATCAGCAGGCCGTCGGCGGTGCGGGCCACGCTGGCCCGCCCGGCCGCGGCCACCAGCAGGCCGGCCAGCGTGGACCCGTTGACCAGGTTGGCGGCCAGCCGCACCCGGTAGGCGGTACGCACCCCAGTCAGGATCCGCCGGCCGGTCCCGACCCGTTCGGCGGGCCCGGCGATCCCGGCCCAGGTCCGGCCGCCGGGCCCTCTGGAGGACCGGACCCGTTCCCATGGTCGCGGGGTTTGAGCGGATCCGGGTCCGGCGCGACGAGCCAGCCACCCGGCCCGGGCGCAGCCAGCACGGGCCGCGGGATCTCCGGCATGCCCAGCGGGATCTGGCTGTGCTCGCGGTGCGCCACCGCGGCACCCCGGTGATAGTCCTCGAGCCGCTCGATCAGGCCCGCGTCCGCGTACGGGCGGCCGTCCACGAACGGGCCCGGCCGCCGCTCGACCACCGCCACCACGTCCTCGCCGGTCAGCGTCTTGTGTGTTTCCAGTGCGTGGGCCAGCGACAGCACCTGGGCCCGGTTTTCGTTGATGATCTCCTCCACCCGGCCGAGCAGCCCGTTCAGGTTGTCCTCGATCCGGTCGGCCAGGGCCCGGCGCATTTCCGCCTCCGGGTCCTGGCCCTTCTTGTTCCGGCCGCCCTGACCGCCGCCCGGGGAACCGACCTCCAGCCGCTTCGCCGTGGAGTAGGACGACACGGTGGATCCCATGCCCCAGAAGCCCTCCATGAACGAGGCCACGGTGGTCGCCGACTCCAGGTCACCGGAGACCCCGGAGGAGCTGTCGTCGCTGAAGAACATCCGCTCCCCGGCCAGCGACGCCAGCGAGACCAGGATGTCGGTCTCGTATTCGCTGCGCCACCGGGTGAACTGGTCCTCCGGCGGGATGCTGGCGACCATGCCGAGGTAGTCACTGCCCTTCTCGATGGTCGCGATGTCGATCTCCATGTGCTGCCGGGTGCGGTAGGCCACCAGCGCGTGGCACGCCTCGTGGATGGCCACCGCGTGCCGTTCCCGCTCGATGTACTCCACGTCCTCCGGCGGCCCGAGTTCCTTGAGCTGCTTGGCCCGGATGACGTCGCCCCAGGTGATCACGTCCCGGCCGTCCCGGATGGCGGTGATGAGCGCCTCGTTGACCAGGTCCTTGATAGTGGCGCCGGTCGCGTACGGGGTGATGGTGGCGAGCTTGTCCATCTGTTCCGGGGTGAGCTCGTGCCGCACCTTGGCGAAGTAGCCCTGGTAGGTGCGCACCCGGCCGGCCTTGGAGGGGTAGCCGACCTTGTAGATCCGGTCGATCCGGCCCGGCCGGAGGAGCGCCTCGTCCAGCGCTTCCGGCAGGTTGGTGGCCATCATGACCAGCATCCGGTACTTGGGCGGGGGCTTGGGGCGCATGCCGAGCAGCCGGCGGACGTGGCGGTTCACGAACCCGCGCGGCTTCTTCAGGCCGGACAACTCGGTCAGCAGGGCCTCCAGCGTGCCCATGCCCCCGCCACCGCCGCCCATGCCGCCCATGATCTGCTTGCTGCGCCGGGTGTCCGGCTCGTCTCCGGCCGAGGACAGCGCGCGGCGCGCGAGCCGCCACTGCACGTCCTCGGACAGGTAGGAGAAGCCGTGGCAGCCGCCCGCCTGCCAGGCCGCGGGGGTGGCGCGGCCGCCGCCGGGGAAGTTCGGGCCGCCCTGAGCGAGCGCGCCGCGGCGGCCCAGCGAGTCAGCCTCGTCGAAGAACACGATCACGCCGCCGTACCGGAGCGCGAGCCGGCGCAGCTTGCGGAACAGGGACTTCACCTTCAGGATGCCCACGCCCATGAACATGTTGATGAACGCGCCCGGGTCCACGAACACGTAGGGCCGGCCGGTCTCGCCGGCCACCGCCTCGGCCATCAGCGTTTTGCCGGTGCCGGGCGGCCCCCAGAGCAGGATGCCGCCGGGCACGTAGCCGCCCCGGGACTCGATCTGCCCCGGGTCCTCGAGGTACAGGATGTTCTCCTTGACCCGCTCCAGCACGTGGTCCTGGCCCCAGACGTCGGTGAACCGGGTCTTGATGTCATCGGGGTAGTACACGTCCACGCCGCCGCGGGACATGAACCAGAACAGCGCGGCGAACTGGATCACCACGAAGACCACGCCGAACATGAGCTGGAGCACGAACGGCATCGCATGCCACAGCTCGGCCGGTGCCGACAGCACGGCCTGCACCGGGGTGGTGTGCGTCACCCGTCCGAGGATCACCGCAAGGACGACGATCCAGAACAGCCAGGTGATCAGCCGCCAGAGCCGGAACCTGGTCCAGTCGGACAGCCGCCGGTGGGTGACCCGCTCGAACCCGGCGAACACACGGTTGGCCCAGAACCGGTGATAACCCGCCCAGTGCTCACTGATCAGGAAGTGCACCTGGCGGAGCAGTTCCAGGCCGAACAGCACGATCACCCAGGCGCCCGAGCGGGATTCGATCCGGAACGCGTCAGACCACGAGACCAGGGGGTTGTTCGACTTCGTCGACCAGACCAGGAGGAACCACAGCGCGGTGAGCAGGAGCAGGAGCTTGATCCGGTCCCAGAGCGGGAGCGGCTTGCGGGTCGCCCGGTCGTCGTCGCGCGGCCGCCCTCCGGGCGGCCGCAGACCCTCGGGAGCGCCTGCCGGGGCCATCGTCATCATGGGCTCCTGACCGTGAAGGAGTTCATCACCGTGTCGATCTCGCCGTGGTGCTTGCTGTAACACGAAGCCAGGCAGTGCACGAGCAGCAGGTAGACCTCGGTGTCATCCGCGTTCGTCAGGGCGACCTGGTCGAAAGTGTTGATGCCGACCCCTGGGTAGGTGTACTCGAAGGTGACCCGGACCCCGTGCACTCCCTGGGCCAGGGTCAGCATGCTGTCCCGCAGCAGGCGGAAGCCGGTCAGCGGGAACCCGCTCTTGGCGGCGGTGGACCGGCTGGCCGCGGTCACCGGCAGGAAGAAGTCCCGCAGCTGGTTATAGGACAGGGAGTTGGTGGTGGCCTGGTTGACCGGCGCGACCACCGAGTACACGAACGGCGCCCCGTCCGTCGCGCCCAGGACGTGATCGGCGGCGGGCCTGATGTCGCCGTCGTAGCCGACCGTCCAGACGCCGCTTTGGGGGGCGCTCTTCACCGCGGCGTTCAGCGCCGAGCTCGTGATCTGGCGCCAGCCGTTCGGCACCTTGAAGTAGGTGTGCGCGCTCGAGTTCGTCACGTACGTGAACTGAGGCGCGGCACATCCGGTCACCAGGAGCGCGAGCAGCATCATGCCCAGCCCGATGGAGCGGCCCCTGCTCATGCGCCCTCTCTTCGCGTAGCAAGCGGTTACCGTACCCACTATGCGTTGTAGCCCGTATCGCGAGTATCGCCTGCACAGGTGGCGCTGGGTAGACATGACCACACATGGCCACATGCCCGTAACACGGAGGAATTGCCGCTCCCGGTTCGGGGAGGCCCCGGTCCCGGGGGCCGCGGCCAGCGCCGGGAGGGACTAGTGCGGGGCGCGCAGGCCCTGATCCGCACGCTGGCCGCCAGCGGGGTGGACATCTGCTTCAGCAACCCCGGCACCTCGGAGATGCACTTCGTGGCCAGCCTGGACGCGGTCCCGCAGTTGCGCGGGGTGCTCTGCCTGTTCGAGGGCGTGGCCACCGGGGCGGCGGACGGCTACGGCCGGATGACCGGCCGCCCCGCGGCCACCCTCCTGCATCTGGGCCCGGGCCTGGCGAACGGCCTGGCTAACCTGCACAACGCCCGCCGGGCCGGAACCCCGCTGGTCAACGTGGTCGGTGATCATGCCACGTACCACAAGCGCTTCGACGCGCCGCTGGAATCCGACCTCGACTCGCTGGCCCGCACGGTGTCCCGCTGGGTCCGGCGCTCGGCCCGCAGCGCCGACGTCGCGGCCGATGCCGCCGAGGGCGTGGCCGCCGCCCGGGGGGCGCCGGGCGGGGTGGCCACGCTGATCCTGCCCGCCGACGTGTCGTGGTCCGAGGGCGCCCAGCCCGCGATGCCGGTGCCATCGCGGCCGCTGTCCCTGGTCCCCGACCCGGTGATCGAGGACGCCGCGGAGGCCCTTCAGGGCGGGACGGCCTGCGTCATCCTGCTGGGTGGCGCCGCGCTGCGCCGCCCCGGGCTGGAAGCGGCCAGCCGGATCGCCGCCGCCACCGGGGCGCGGCTGCTGGGCGAGACGTTCCCCGCCCGGCTCGAACGCGGCGCGGGCCTGCCGGGGCTGGAACGCCTGGCCTACCTGGCCGAGTTCGCCCAATCCCAGCTGGCCGGCACCCGGCGGCTGATCCTGGCGGGCGCCCGGGCGCCGGTGTCTTTCTTCGCCTACCCGGACCTGCCCAGCTCCCTGGTGCCCGACGGCTGCCAGGTGCACACCCTGGCCGGGCCGGGTGAGGACGTGGGCGCGGCGCTGGAGAGCGTGGCCGAGCGGCTCGCCCCCGGCGCCCGGCCGCGGCCACAGCCGGGCCAGCGGCCCGCGCTGCCCGGCGGCGGGCTGACCGCCGAGACCGCGGCCGCGGTCATCGGCGCGCTGCTCCCGGAAGGGGCGATCGTGTCGGACGAGGCGAATACGTCCGGGCTGTGGCTCCCGGCGGCGACCGCGGGCGCGCCCCCGCACGACTGGCTCACGCTGACCGGCGGCGCGATCGGGCAGGGCCTGCCGGTGGCGACCGGGGCGGCCGTGGCCTGCCCGGATCGTCCCGTCCTGGCCCTCGGCTCGGACGGCAGCGCGATGTACACGATCCCGGCGCTGTGGACCCACGCGCGGGAACAGATGGACATCACCACGGTGATCTTCAGCAACCGCCGCTACGCGATCCTCGACCTGGAGCTGCAGCGGGTGGGCGCGGTGGCGGGCGGGGACGCGGCGCGCAGCCTGCTGGACCTGTCCCGCCCCGAGCTGGATTTCACCGCGCTGGCCCGCGGGATGGGAGTGCCGGCGGCGCGGGCGGCTAGCGCCGGGGAGTTCGCGGGCGAGTTGCGGCGCGCGCTGGCCGAGCCAGGCCCGCACCTGATCGAGGCGGTGCTCAGCCCGCCGGGCTGACCCGGGAGGACAGGCCGGGCAGCGGAGCCCAGGCTGACCCGTCCCGGGGCACGCTGAGCAGCCGGGATGCGCTGAGCCCCGGCCGGGATCGGGGTCCCGGGCCGGGGCTCGCGCGTGGCTCCCTCAGGCTGGTCAGTTCGGGGTGAGAGGAGAGCCGGTGTGATCAGAATCTACTGGAATGACGGTCTGCTGAGTTCAGAACTGGGTTCTGCTCAGCAGCCGTCGTAGGGTGCCCACGGCGAGGTGCCGTCCTGGGCGTACAGCTGCTGGAACGCCTGATTCTGCTGGGCCACAGAGGCCGATCCGGCCGTGCCGGAGTAGCCCAGGCTGGCCCAGGTGCTCGGCAGGATGCCGTACAGGCCCGACGAGGACGCGGTCGGGTTGTTGCCCGACTCACGCCAGGCCACGCACTGCTGGAACGACGACGGAGAACTTCCGCCGGTGCTCGCGGCCGGGGTGCTCGTGCTGGCCGATGACGTGCCCGAGCTGACCGACGAGGTGCCGGAGCTCTCCGATGAGGTGCCCGTGCTGGCCGACGAGGTGCCGGACGCAGCCGCTGACGTGTCCGAGCTCGCCGGGGGCGTGCTGGAAGTCGCTGGGGCCTGATAGTAGGTCGGCGCGGCCGGGGTAATCCCGGGGCGCCCGTCCGGCACGTTCACGACCTGGCCCACGTAGATCAGGTTGGGGTTCTTGATCCAGTGGTTGGCCGCCTCGACGTTGGTGAGGGACACGCCCGCCGACGCGGCGATGCCGCTGAGCGTGTCACCCGGCTGCACGGTGTGCGTGCTGGCCAGGGCCGGCCCAGCGGCCAGCCCCGCCATGAGGGTGCCGGCGCCTACTGCCGTGAATATCCGTGTTTGTACCTTCATGAAGCTCCTTGTCCGGATTCTGATCACAGCGGCCCAACGTATGCAAGGCCCGGTCAGGGACGCAAGTCGGGAAGGAGCTGCTTGACCTGGGTGAACGACGAAAGCCCTTGCGGCTGCGGGGCTCCCGGTTTCTCAAAAAAAAAGTTTGTGACCGGGCGAAGGTGGGTACCGCAGCGTGCTGTCCAGGCCACGGCCGGCCTGACCGCGGCGGACCTAGGCACCCCCGGCCGAGGCACCCCCGGCCAAGGTACCTCTGGCCACGTCCCGGCCGGCCTCGGAGCGGCCAGCCAGCCGGGACACCCTGCCGCAGCCGGCCCCGGGCCGGCCATCCCTGAGTCTGGGCCGGTCCACGTCCGGGCGTCCCTTCGGCCGGAGCTGGCCGCGGGGGCGCCGGCGCCCGATCCGGGGCGGCTGGCCGGTCCCGCGCCTGCGGCCCGGGCGGAGCAGGCCGGCAGGGTGACGTGCCGCTGCGGGGCGAGCTGCCACCGAGCACCGCCGGTCTCCGGCCGGCAGCGGATGGCTCAGGCTGTCGTCGCGGTCCAGCGCGTCCGGGCCGCCCGCGCCGACCGCCAGGTCCTGCACAGCCACGGAGGGCAACGCCCCGGGCGCGCGGGCCGGGCGGCGGCCGGGCCGTCGCGCGCTGCTCAGCGCGATGCCGCCGAGGATGGCCGCGCCCCCGCCCATCTGGGCCGGGCCCGCCGGGTTACCGAAGGCCACCACGCCCGCCACCGCACCGACGAGCGGCTCGATGTTCAGGAACGCGCCGGCGATCTCGGCCGGCAGCCGGCTCTGCCCGAAAGCGAACAGGGTGAACGGGAGCAGGGTCCCGCCGACGATCAGCGCCACCACGGCCAGCAAGGTGGCAGGATGCGCGGGCGCGGGTGGCACGCCCTCGGTCAGCGCACTCAACGGGGCCGTGGCCAGAGCCGCCCCCAGGAACTGCACCGCAGTGACGGCGAACGGGTCACGGCCGCGCAGCAGCCGGGTCTGCCCGACGGTGAAGACGGCCGAGAGCAGGACCGAGGCCAGCACCATGCCGTCGCCGCCCAGGTTCGCGCCGCCACCGCCCCCCACGGCGACTAGGCCGACCCCGGCGAGCGAGACGGCGAAGCCGCCCCAGGCCATCGGGCGAGCCACGCTGCGGTGCCATACCGCAGCGACGATCGCGACTAGCACCGGGGCGGTGCCGATGAGCAGCGCTGCGTGACTGACGCTGGTCCGGGTGATGCCCGCGTTCTGCAGCAGGACCGTCCCGCCGTACCCCACCGCGCCCGAGGCCAGCACCGCCGGGCTCCAGGCCGCACGCAGCCGGGACCGGGTCGCGGTCAGCAGCACGGCGGCCGCCACCGCGAACCGGATGGCGGTCAGCCAGCCGGGCGGCAGCCAGCCCAGCGCGATCTTGGACAGGGGCACCGTGCTGCCCCACAGCAGCCCGGCTACGGTGAGCGCCACGAGGGCGCGGCGGCGGTCGAGGTTCATTCCTCCAGGATGCGTCCTCGCAGGCCAGAATTAGTCGTGGGAGTCGTTCGGTGAAATATTATTCAGTTTCATGGCCATGAACCTTGACGAAGTTGACCTCAAGCTGCTGACTGCGCTGCAGGCCGACGCGGACCGGACCAATGTCGAACTGGCCCGCCTCGTCGGCCTGTCCCCGGCCGCCACGCTGCACCGGGTGCGCGCGCTCAAAGAGTCCGGGGTGATCCGCATCATCCGGGCCCAGCTCGACCCGGAAGCGGCCGGCTTCCCGCTGCAGCTCTACGTGTTCGCCACCCTGGGACGGCACGACCCCCGGGCGACCCGCATCTTTGAGGACCAGGTCCGGGCCCTCCCGCAGATCATCGCGGCTGACAACGTGGCGGGCGAGATGGACTACCTGCTCACCGTCGTCGCCCGGGACGTCACCGAGCTGCAGGAGGTGCTGAACCGGCTGTCCACCCGGGGTGGCCAGCGGCTGGTGACCTACCTCCGGCTGGCTGAGGTCAAGCCGCCCTGCGGACTGCCGCTGGACCCGGGCAGCACGGGCGGCCGCGCGGCGCGTCAGCGCCGACGGCCGGCCGCTGACCGGGAGGAACCAGCCAGTTAGGACCCGCGCCGGTCATACCCCGGGCTGGCCAGGACTTGAGCTGGTCACGACTTGAGCTGGTCGATCTTGTCCCGGAAGAGCGTGGTCGCGATCGTGGACTTACGCGGCTGGCCGCGCAGGAAGGCCTCGGCGAACTTCACCGCCTGCTTGTACTCGACCTTGCCCGGCAGCGGCGGCTCGTCCGGGTTCACGTTCACGTTGACCAGGGCCGGCCCGTCGTGGCTCAGCGCCTGGCTGATCGCGTCCCGGACCTCACCCGGGTGGCTTACCTTGAGGCCCAGCGCGCCGTTGGCCGTCGCGATCCCGGTGTAGTCCACGAACGGGTCCGGGTAGCGCACGCCGTGCTCGGGGTAACCGAGCACCATCTGCTCCCAGAGGATCTGGCCAAGTGAGTTGTTGTTGTTGATCACGATCTTGATCGGCAGCTTGTGCTGGATGGCCGTGATGAACTCAGCCATCAGCATGGAAAACCCGCCGTCGCCGACGTAACCGATGACCTGCCGCCCCGGGAACGCGTGCTGGATCCCGATCGCGTAGGGCAGCCCGGGCGCCATCGTGGCCAGGTTCCCGGACAGGTAGAACTGACGGTCGCCGCGGATGTGCCAGTGCCGGGCAGCCCAGGTGGCGATCGTCCCGCTGTCACAGGTCAGGACCGCGTCGTCCGCGGCCAGCTCACTGAGCACGCTGACCAGGAACTCGGGGGCGATCGGATCCCGCGCCTCGTCCTGCAGCGCGGCCATCTTCTCCCGCCACTTGCCCATCTGCTTCTGGTACTTCTCCAGGAACGACGTGTCGGCCCGCTGCTTGAGCAGCGGCAGCAGGGCCTGCAGGCCCTCCCGGGCGTCCCCGACCACCGGGACCTCGGTGGGCACCCGGGCGCCGGCCCGGGCCGGGTCGGCCTCGATCTGCACGATCCGGGCCTTGCCCGGCTCCGGCATGAAGTGGGTGTACGGGAAGTTGGTCCCGACCATGAACAGCGTGTCCACGTCGTTCATCAGCTCCTCGGACGGCGCCGTGCCGAGCAGGCCGATCCCGCCGGTGGTATACGGCGAATCATCGGGCACCGCAGCCTTGCCGGGCAGGGTCTTGATGATCGGCGCCCCCAGCGTTTCCGCCACCGCGAGCAACTGCTCCCGGGCGTGCAGGGCGCCCGCCCCGGCCAAGATCGCGACCTTCTCCCCGGCGTTCAGCACGTCGGCCAGCCGCTGCAGGTCCTCCTCGCGGGGCCGTCCGGGCGCGTCCAGCCGGATCGGCGCGGTCGCCGGGGGCCGGGCCGGGCCGACCTCCGCGTAGGGGTTCTCCCCGGCCTTGGCCACCTGGAGGTCGTTGGGCAGGGTCAGGTGCGCCACCCCGCGCCGCGCGTACGCCGTGCGCACCGCGATGTCCACCACTGCGGGCAGCTGCGCCGGGTTGTAGATCATCTGGTCGTAGACGGCGACGTCCTCGTAGAGCTTGTCGAGGTTCACTTCCTGCTGATAGCCGGTGCCGAGCACCGAGGTTTCCTGCATACCGGTGATCGCGAGCACCGGCATGTGATCAAGCTTGGCGTCGTAGAGCCCGTTCAGCAGGTGGATGCCGCCGGGACCTGACGTGGCCAGGCACACGCCGATCTGCCCGGTCGCCTTGGCGTGGGCGGTGGCCATGAACGCGGCAGCTTCCTCGTGATGAACCAGCACGAACTTCACCCGGTCCTGATGCCGCCGGAAGCCCTCCAAGATGCCGTTGATGCCGTCGCCCGGGATCCCGAAGACAGTGTCCACGCCCCAGTCCGCGAGCCGCTCGACCAGAGCCTCGGATGCGATCTGTGCCACCTGCGGACCTCCAACTGATCGTGGTTGATGCGGCAGGGTGAATCCGCCCACCCACGGCTGTCCTCAGACGGGGACGCCAAACATGCCACGCGGCGGTTTCTGCCGTTCCGGCGCCGGGCGGCGCCGGCACCAGACCGCCCACCATCCGGCCGCCCCGGGCGACTCCTTCCGGCCGCCCGGGCGACGCCTTCCGTCCGGCCCGAGGTTTGGCGGCCCGGACCGCAGGTAGCAGGGTGGCGGGCGCCCCGGAAACCACGGGCCCCCTGGAAAGCCGGAACCGGACGGCGGAACGAGGCCGGGAGGATGAGCGTGACCATGGGCGGGGCAAGGACAACGGCGGCGGATCCCGCGGTCGAGGGCCTGGACGCGGCCGTCTACGTGGTGCCGACCGACGCGCCCGAGGCCGACGGCACTCTGGCCTGGGACAAGACCACGCTGGTCCTGGTCACCGCGAGCGCCGGAGGCCAGCGGGGGATGGGCTGGAGCTACACCGCCGCAGCCGCCGCGCCGGTGGTGACCGGCATCCTGTCTGAGGTGGTGGCCGGCCGCAGCGCGCTGGACGTGGCCGGCGCGAACGAGGCCATGACCCGGGCGCTGCGCAACGTGGGACGGCCCGGCATCGGGGCGATGGCCCTGTCCGCCGCCGATATCGCGCTGTGGGACCTGAAGGCGCGGCTGCTCGGCTGCGCGGTGGCCACCCTGATCGGCCGGGCCCGGGACGAGGTGCCGGTCTACGGAAGCGGCGGATTCACCACGTACGACGAGGCGCGGACCCGCGAGCAGCTGAGCGGGTGGGTCGAGAAGGACCGGATCCCCCGCGTCAAGATCAAGATTGGCGAGTCATGGGGCAGCAACGAGCCGCGCGACCTGGCCCGGGTCGCGCTGGCCCGGGAGGTCATCGGACCAGGCACGGAGCTGTACGTGGACGCCAACGGCGGGTACTCCACCGGGCAAGCCGTGCGGATGGCCCGACAGATGGACGACTTCGGTGTCACCTGGTTCGAGGAACCGGTGTCCTCCCAGGACCTGGCCGGCCTGGCGGCGGTCCGGCAGCAGGTCCGGCCGGACGTGGCGGCGGGTGAGTACAGCTGGTCGCTGGCGGATTCCAGCCGCCTGCTGAGCGCGGGGGCGGTGGACTGCCTGCAGCTCGACGTGACCCGCTGCGGCGGCATCACCGACTTCCTCCGGGGCGCCGCGCTGGCCGCCGCGCACAACGTGCAGGTCTCCGGGCATTGCGCCCCCAACCTGCACGCCCAGGTCGCCGTGGCCGTGCCCAACCTGCGGCACCTGGAATACTTCCACGATCATCAACGGATCGAGCGGCTGTTCTTCGACGGGACACTGGACCCGGAGGGAGGGGTGCTGACCCCCGATCCGGGGCGGGCCGGCCTGGGACTGGAGCTGCGGTCTGCGGACGCCGGGCGCTACCGGCAGGGCTGACGGCCAGGAGCCCGCCGGGCGGCGGTGAATACTCCGGGCAAGAATGTTTATCTTTGGTGCACGGGGCATCCTCGGGAGGAACTGATACCGCCCGCAGGATACTGAGGTGATAGACGTGGAGGCAGCGACCCCCCTCGCGCCCACGCCACCGGCCGTTGACCCGGCAGCGCAGGACGACGGCGAACTGCTCGAACTCGTTCACACACTGCCGGCTGGATCCCGGCGGCGTTCGGCCGCGTGCGAGGCCCTGGTGCTGCGGTACCGCTCGCTGGTCCGCTCGTGCGCCCGCCGGTACCGGGACAGCCCGGAACCGGAAGAAGAGCTGATGCAGGTCGGCTACGTCGGGCTGCTCAAGGCCATCAACAACTTCGATCCCGCCTACGGCGGGAACCTGGCCGCCTACGCGCAGCCGTGCATCTCCGGCGAGATCAAGCGGCACTTCCGCGACAAGCGCTGGCAGGTCCATGTCAAGCGGCCCGTCCAGGAGCTGCTGCTCCAGGTCCGCAAGGCGCGCTCCAACCTCGTCCAGGACCTGGGCCACCCGCCCACCGACGAGGAGGTCGCCGGCCATCTGGGCGTCACCCTGGACGACATCCGGGAGGCGAACCGGGCGGACATGGTTTTCCACCCGCACTCGCTGGATGCCCCCATGTTGACCGACGACGACGCGGCTACCCTGGGCGATGTGCTCGGCGGCGAGGATCCGCAGGTGGAGCGCACCCTGGACATGCAGGCGGTGTCCACGCACTGGAACGAGCTGCCCGAACGGGAGCAGCACATCCTGGCCATGCGCTTCTACGGCAACATGACCCAGGCTGAGATAGGCCAGAAGCTGGGCGTATCGCAGATGCACGTGTCGCGGCTGCTGGCCCGGGCCCTCGATTACCTCCGCGAGTGCCTGCTCGGCCCGGAGCAGCAGGTCAGCTACCGGTAGCGCCCGGCGGCTGAACTCCGGCGGGGCGCGGCTGGTCCCTCAGGCCGGGATGCCCTGGGCGCGCCCCGAACAGGGACAGCGTGACCACGACCGCGCCGGACTGGTGGATCAGGGTCACCGAGCTGCGCACGCCGCGGGACAGCGCGGCCGCCGCGTACCGGGGCCAGCGGTCCTCGTGCAGGGTGTCCTGGGTGCAGACCAGCCGCCCGGCGGCCCGGGCCTCGGTCACCGGGCCGCACCCGGTGCTGCGTTCGATCGCGGCGAGCTCGGCCAGGTCAGGATGGCTCGCGGCGAAGAAGGCCGGTTCCCCGTCCTGCCACAGGGTGGCGCTGGCCCCCGAGCATCCAGGCACCTCGGTCGCGGCCAGCCGGACCAGATGGCCCAGCGTTTCCGGCGCCGGCGGCCTGGGCCTGCTGAGCAGCTCGCTGGCACTGTGCAGCAGCTCGGCTGCCTCCCGCGGGAGGTCCGGACTGGCCATGGCTCCCTCCGCCCGTTTCCCGGTGGACGGTTGCGGCCCGGGGACTGGGTACTCCCCGTCTTATCCTCCCACCAGCGGGTGGGGCAGCGCTGCCCCAGATGAGAGCCGCGGGCCAGGCCCGCCCGCAGAGGCCAGCCACTTCGCCCGCAGACGCGGCTCGCCCACGTGGCATCGCCGTTGAAATGCCACGCGGGCGAGCGGTCAAGCCCGGCCCGGGTGCTCAGCCGCTGGTACCCGGGCCGGACGCTCAGGCGTTCGCCGGATGAAGGAGGACCTTGGTGAAGCCGTCCTCCCGCCGGTCGAACTTCTCGTAGGCGCCAGGCGCCTCGGTCAGCGGCAGCTCGTGCGACACCAGCAGCGAGGGCGTCGCGCGGCCCGCCACGATCAGGTCGCGGAGCTGCTCGTTGTACCGCTTGACCGGGCACTGGCCCGTGCCCATGGCCTGGCCCTTCTGGAAGAACGTGCCGTAGTCGAAGCCGATCCGGCCCTGCTGCGCGCTCTCGCTGCCCGCCTTCGGGTCGCTGGGCACGTACACGCCCACCACGCCGATCCCGCCGGTCGTCCGCACCGACTTGACCAGGCTGTCCAGCACCATCTCCGGATGCTCGTCACCGGCCGGGTCGTGCGCCTGGTACCCGACGGCCTCGATACCGCGGTCCGCGCCGAGCCCGTGCGTGGCGTCCATGATCTGCCCGGCGGGGTCGCCGTCGGTAAGGCTGACCGGGGTGGCGTCGAACCGGGCCGCGAGCTCCAGCCGGTCCTTGTGCATGTCCACCACGAACACCTGCGACGCCCCGCGCAGGTAGGAACTGTGTGCGGCGAGCAGCCCGACCGGGCCCGCGCCGAACACGACCACGGTGTCGCCGGGACTGACGCCGGCCAGCACCGCCCCGTGGTATCCCGTCGGGAAGATGTCCGAGAGCATGGTGAAGTCACGCTCGTGCTCGGCGCCGGCGGGCAGCGGGAGCAGATTGAAGTCCGCGAACGGCACCCGCAGGTACTCCGCCTGGCCGCCCGGGTAGGGCCCCATCTGGGCGTAGCCATACGCGGCCCCGTCCACCCCTTCGGTGGGATTCACCCGCAGGCAGAACGCGGTCCATCCGGCCACGCAGTTGCGGCAGCTGCCGCAGGCGATGTTGAAGGGGACAGACACCCGGTCGCCGGGCTTGATCCAGGTCACCCCGGGGCCGGTCTCCTCGACGATGCCCATGTTCTCGTGGCCGAGCACCTTGCCCTCTTCCACGTTCGTCCGGCCTTCGTACATGTGCAGGTCGGACCCGCAGATGTTCGTGGTCGTGATCCGCACCACCGCGTCATTCGGTGCCTCGATCCGGGCGTCGGGCACCTCCTCCACCGCGACGGTGAACGGGCCCTTGTATACGACAGCCTTCACGCAAACTCCTGGAAGGTGTGGGTTGTCTCAGCGGCCGGGCCGCGCTTCCGGGCCAGGCGGGGGGATACCTGACTCCGCTGCCCGCTCAGCCCGGCATGAAACAGGCTCCCTCAGCTGGTCTCCGGTCCCACCCGTACTGGCCCGCGGCGTTACGCCCGGCCCCGGGCGGCCGCGGTGCGCCGGTCGTTCTCCTTCTCGATCGCGGCGGCCAGTTCCTGCTTGGTCATGCTCGACCGGCCGGGCACGCCCAGCCGGCGGGCCAGCCCGAGGAGGTGCTGCTTGCTGGCGTTGGCGTCGACCCCGCCGTAGCTTTCGCCGGACTGGCCCCGGGGCCGGGCCGACTGCTCGTCGGACGGCCCTTTGGCGCCGCCTGGCTTGGGTTCCCAGTGGTCGCCGACCTTCTCGAACGAGTGCTTCAGCGCGCCATACGCGGTGCGGTGCGCGCGCTCGCCCTCCCCGTACTCCTGGACCGCACTGTCGTGCGCCTTGACCCATGTTTCCTGGGCCTTCGCCGGTGACCGCTGGAGGGTCGACGGCAGTTCCTCACGTCCTGGCACGGTGCTCTCCTCAGGATGGGCCGCCGCGGGCGCCGGCCTGCAGCAGGCCAGCGGCCCGCGCGGCGACGGCCATGATGGTCAGGGCGGGGTTGGCGCTGCCCTGGGTGGGCAGCACGCTCCCGTCGGTGATGTAGAGGTTGGGCACGGCGAAGCTGCGGCAGTTCCCGTTGACCACACCGTGCCGTTCGTCAGCGGCCATCCGGGCCCCGCCCACCAGATGCGCGAAGCGCTGGATGGTGATCACCTCATCGGCCCCGGCCGCGTGCAGGAGGTCCTCCATGACGCGCTGCGCCGCGTGGAGCAGCTGGGTGTCGTTGTCGCACTGGGAGTAGGAGAACCTGGCCACGGGCAGCCCGTAGCGGTCGGTCTCCTCGTCCAGCGTGACCCGGTTGTCCGCCTGGGGCAGGAACTCGCACAGCGCGCCCAGGCAGCACCAGTGCACGTAGTCGCTCATGTAGTCGCGCAGGGCGCGGCCCCAGTGGCCCTGGGCCGCGACGTGCTCGGCCCAGGTGATGGGCAGGGGGGACACGTTCTGGAGCGAGAACCCGCGCCGGTACGGCTGGCCCGGGTCGGTTTCGTAGAAGTCCTCCGAGCTGACTTCGGGCGGGGGCGCCTTGTACATCCGGACCTCGTCGTCGAACCGGCCCGCGGTCTGCGGCGCCCCCTGCACCATGAGGTAGCGCCCGACCTGGTCGAAGTCATTGCAGAGGCCATCGGGGAAGCGGCCGGTTGAGGAGTTCAGCAGCAGCCGGGGCGTCTCGATCGAGTAACCGGCCACCGCGACCATCCGGGCCCGCTGGAACCGTTCCCGGCCGCCGCGCACGTAGTGCACGCCGGCCGCCCGCCCGGTCCGCTCGTCGACGGCGATGCGGGTCACCATGGCGTCGGCCCGGACCTCCCCGCCGTGAGCCAGGGCGTCCGGGATGTGGCTGATCAGCGGGCTCGCCTTGGCGTTGACCTTGCATCCTTGCAGGCAGAATCCCCGGTAGATGCAATGAGGGCGGTTGCCGAACCGGCCGTTAGGAATGGCGACCGGTCCGACCTTGGCTATGATGCCCAGCTTCCGGGCGCCGCGCAGGAACACCTCGCCGTTGCCGCCGACCGGGTGCGCCCGGTGCGGGTAGCCGTGTGGGTCTCCCCAGGGCCAGTGCTCCCCCGCGACTGGCAGTTCCTCCTCGATGGCCTGGTAGTACGGCCGCAGGTCACCATAGCTGAGCGGCCAGTCGGCGCCGACCCCGTCCTGGGTGAACATCCGGAAGTCGCTGGGATGAAAGCGCGGCGTGTAGCCGGCGTAGTGCACCATGGACCCGCCCACGCCGCGGCCCGAGTTGTTGGAGCCGAGCGGCACGGGATCGGTCCCGGTGATCACCCGGGGCTCGGTCCAGTACAGGTGGTGGGACGCGGCCTCGTCACTGAACCAGTCCGTGTCCGGGTCCCAGAACGGCCCGGCGTCCAGGGCGGCCACCCGCCAGCCGGCCCGGGCCAGCCGCTGCAGCAGCACCGAGCCGCCCGCCCCGCACCCCACGATGACCAGGTCGAGCTCGTCGGTGTCGGCGAACTGCCGCATGTCCCGGCGCAGCCGGTGGTTCGTCCGGGTGCCGTCGTTGGGCAGCAGCCAGGCCGATTCGTTCCGCTGACGGACCTGGGTACTCATTCGCCCTCCCGGACCGGGTCCTCGGCCGGGCGGCGGTCCGCGATCTCGAACGGCTCCCGCCGTCCCACCCCCTTGTTCTTGTAGCCGCGCGGGTAGGCAGGCCCGGGGAAACCCATCTCGTTCCAGGCCCAGGGGTGGGCGTAGAACGCGGTGCACGCGTAGCGGGTCCACAGGCTCCAGACGCGGCTGGCCGGCAGGCCGTGCCAGTCGCCCGAGCCGAGATCCTGCACCGCCTGGACCAGCGCGTGCTGGTCGGCGGGCGCGCACTCGGCGAACCCGGCCGCGTACTTCACGTCGGCGTCAGCGTCGAGGTACGCGAGCGTGTCCCGCCAGGCCTGGCCGTCCTCGGGCATATCGGCGTACCGCCATCCGTCGGTCTGGGCCTCGGCCAGCCGCGCGTCGATCATGGCGGTCACCGGGACCCGGGGTTCCTCCTCCTGGCCGAGGATCAGGTTGAGCAGGGCCGTGGCGATGGCCTCCTCGGCCGGGCTGAAGAACCGCGGGTCCGGCGGCGGGCCCAGCCGTGACTCCACCGCGGCCGCCGTCGCCGGGTCCCAGTGCGGCAGCTGGGACATGACGTCGAACCCGGGGAAGCGTTCCGGGCCGCCGCCAGGGGTGGTGGGCGCCCCGGGCGCGGCCGGGCGGGCGGGCCGCCGGCTCACTGCTCGCGCCGCAGGATCGCGGCCAGCAAGCCCATCCCGCCGACCATGGTGACCAGCAGCGGGGCCAGCAGCGGCGGCCCCATCTCCAGGTTGTACCGGGCATTGGACCAGCCGCCGGGCTTCTGGGCGATGCCCCGGGCGTGCAGGTAGGTCCCCTGCAGCCCGTTCGCGACGATCGCGGCCGAGGCGACCGGCAGCGCGGTCTTGGCCAGCCGGCGGCTGAAGAACCCGGCCACCCCGGCGGCCGCGCCGACCGGGCCGAGCGCGACCGGGATCCACATCATCTTGTTGCCGAAGCTGGCGCTGTCGTGCTCGAAGAAGATCTCGGCCGCGGTGACCAGCGCGCCCGCGGCGGTCAGGGCCGAGAGGCTGCGTTCGAAATGCCCGGTCCGGACGTTGCGCACCATCCGGTCGATGCCATGGGCCGGGGCACCCGCGCCGGGCCGCCTCGTCAGTGTTTTCACTGGTTCCTCCACCGGATCACTGCCTGAGCCGTCTGCAGGCCGCGCGTCTGGCACGAGCGCCCAGCTCGCGCGTCTAGCACGCGCGGCTACCCCCGCGGCGGAGCGCTAACCGCGTTACCGCGCAGCGGGCTGCGGCACGCGGTCAAGAGTGTGTAAAGCGAGCGAGCGAGGGCAGCCAGAGGGTTTGGGCGGCGGTGCCGCTGCGGGCCGCCGGCCAGCAACCGTTCGGAGGGGATCATGAACCACACAGCGTTGCTGGATCGCACCGCCACTGACCGGCTGCAGGACCTGGGCCAGCAGTTGCGCGTGGACGCGGTCCGGGCGAGCGCCGCTGCGAACTCGGGGCACCCGACGTCGTCGATGTCGGCCGCTGACCTGATGGCCGTGCTGCTCGCCCGGCATTTCCGCTATGACTTCACCGACCCGCACGCGGCCGGTAACGATCACCTGATCTTTTCCAAAGGTCACGCGTCGCCCCTGCTCTACGCGATGTACCGGGCCGCCGGGGCGATCAACGACGACGAGCTGCTCAGCTACCGCCGCCGGGGCAGCCGCCTGGAAGGGCACCCCACCCCCCGGCTGCCCTGGGTAGACGTGGCCACCGGCTCGCTCGGGCTGGGCCTGCCGGTCGGCGTCGGGCTCGCCCTGACCGGCCGGTTTCTCGACCAGCTGCCCTACCGGGTGTGGGTGCTGTGCGGGGACAGCGAGCTGGCCGAAGGGTCCATCTGGGAGGCCTTCGAGCACGCCGCCTACAACGACCTGGACAACCTGGCCGTCATCGTCGACGTGAACCGGCTCGGCCAGCGCGGGCCGACCCGGCACGGCTGGGACACCACGGCCTACGCACGGCGGATGGCCGCGTTCGGCTGGCACACCATCGAGATCGACGGCCACGACGTGAGCGAGATCGACCGTGCCTACGCCGAGGCCGGGCAGACCACCGGACGGCCCACGGTCATCCTGGCCCGGACCCGCAAGGGCCGGGGAGTGTCGGCCGTCGAGAACGCCGAAGGCGCGCACGGGAAGCCCCTGCCCGACCCGGACGAGGCCATCCGTGAACTGGGTGGCCCCCGGTCGGCCCGGGTGGAGGTGCAGCCCCCCGCGCAGCGGCAGCGGCCGCACGCGTTCGTGGCCGGCCAGCTGCACCTGCCCGGCTACGAGGTGGGGTCGTCGGTGGCCACCCGCGACGCGTTCGGCGAGGCCCTGGCCGCGCTGGGCGGCGCCCGGGCCGACGTCGTCGTGCTGGACGGGGAGGTGAGCGACTCGACCCGGACCCAGTATTTCGCCGATGCGCACCCCGAGCGCTTCTTCGAGTTCTACATCGCCGAGCAGCAGATGACCGCCGCCGCCCTCGGCATGCAGGCCCGCGGCTGGACGCCCTACCTGGCCACCTTCGGCGCGTTCCTGACCCGCGCCTACGACTTCCTGCGGATGGCCGCGGTGAGCCGGGCCAGCCTGCGGGTGGCCGGCACGCACGCCGGGGTGTCCATCGGCAAGGACGGGCCATCCCAGATGGCACTGGAGGACATGGCCGCGTTCCGGGCCCTCTACGGCAGCACGGTGCTCTACCCGTGTGACGCCAACCAGACCGCCCGGCTGACCGCGGCCATGGCGGATCGCGACGGCGTCAGCTACCTGCGCCTGACCCGGGGCGGCACCCCGGTCATCTACGAAGCCGGCGAGGAATTCCCGGTGGGCGGCAGCCGGGTGCTGCGGTCCTCCGCGGACGACCAGGTGACCATCGCCGCCGCGGGCATCACCGTGCATGAGGCACTGTCCGCCGCCCACCAGCTCGCCGCGCGCGGCGTGAGCGCCCGGGTGATCGACGTGTACTCGGTCAAGCCCATCGACGCGGCCACGCTGCGCCAGGCCGCCCGGGAGACCGGGCGCATCATCACGGTCGAGGACCACTGGGCGGAAGGCGGCCTGGGCGACGCGGTGCTTGAGGTCTTCGCGGACGGCACGGATGAGGCCCTGCCCATCGTGCGCACCCTGGCCGTGCGCGAGATGCCCGGGTCGGCAACCCCCGAGGATCAGCTGGCCGACGCGGGCATCGACTCCCGCGCCATCACCGCAGCCGCCCTCACGCTGGCCCGCGCCTGACCGGGCGGTCCGGCCCGCAGGCCCGGGGCGGCTCCCCGGGCACCCTTCCGCCGCGCGCCGCGATTTGCTGATCTAACGGTTGTGTCGTTCCAGGGAGCGGCCGATGCGTTAGCCAGCCGGGGCGCCGGCGGTGCTGGCGTCCTCCGCGGTGAGCGGGCTGGCGATCTCCTCGAGGCCCTTGCGCTCGGCCCTGACCCCGAGGAACGCCTCGACCAGCCCGGCCAGGATCATCAGCGATGCGCCGACCGCAAAAGCGATCACGGTGTCGCTCACCTTGCCCGTGCTGACGAGCGAGGAGAACAGCAGCGGGCCGCTGATTCCGCCCGCAGCGGTGCCGATCGCGTAGAAGAACGCGATGGCCAGGGCCCGGGTCTCCATCGGGAACACCTCGCTCACCGTGAGGTAGGCCGAACTGGCCCCGGCCGAGGCGAAGAACAGCACGACGCTCCAGCACGCGGTCATCGTGACCGCGTTCAGGTCGCCAGCGCCGAACAGCCACGCGGTGATCAGGAGCAGGACGCCGGACAGGATGTAGGTGCCCGCGATCATCGGCTTGCGGCCGATCGAATCGAACAGCCGCCCGAGGAGCAGCGGCCCGATCAGGTTGCCCACCGCGATGACCGCGAAGTAGTAGCCCGGGGACGTCTTGACGTGGAAGAAGACGGTCAGGATCTGGGCGTAGCCGAATGTGATCGCGTTGTAGAGAAACGCCTGGCCGATGAACAGCGAGAACCCGAGAATGGTCCGCCGGGGATACCGGGTGAACATCGTCCTCGCGATGGTGCCGAACCCGATGGACCGGCGCTGCCGGATGGTGATCGCCTGGTCCGGCTCGTCCAGGTGCGAGCCGGTCTCCTCCTCGACCCGGTGCTCGATACCGGACACCAGGTCTTCGGCTTCCCGGTCGCGCCCGTGGATGAACAGCCAGCGCGGGCTCTCCGGCACGTTCCGCCGGACCAGCAGGACCACCAGACCCAGCACCACGCCCAGCCCGAAGCACACCCGCCAGCCCCAGAAGACCGGCAGGATGCTGGTGGCCGGCACGCTCAGCACGGCGCCGACCGCAGCACCGGCCCAGAAGGTGCCGTTGATGATGATGTCGATCCGGCCCCGGTGCTGGCTCGGGATCAGCTCATCGATGGCCGAGTTGATCGCGGCGTACTCGCCTCCGATGCCGAAGCCGGTGAGGAACCGGAACAGGAAGAACCACCACGGCGCGAAGGAGAAGGCCGTGAGCGCGGTCGCCGCCAGGTACACGCCCAGGGTGATCATGAATAGCTTCTTGCGGCCGAACCGGTCGGTGAGCCAGCCGAAGAACAGGGCACCGACGCAGGCCCCGGCCACGTACGTGGCCGCACCGAACCCGGTGATCTGGCTCTGAGTGATGTCGATCCCGCTGCCCGGCTTGCTGATCTGGCCGGAGATCTGCCCCACGATCGTGACTTCCAGGCCGTCCAGGATCCAGACCGTGCCCAGCCCGATAATGATCATCCAATGCCACCGGGACCACGGCAGCCGGTCCAGGCGCGCCGGCACCTTGGTCCTGATGGTCCCGGTCTGAACGTCGCTCACAGGCCGTCTCCTCCTGCTCGGCGGCCACCTCACCGTGCCGCTGGCCACGGGCCTGCTACCCACGGCCGGCGGGCTTATTCGGGCGCTACGCGCCCCCGGGAACCGCGCGGAGACGCTCCGCGGCCACCCCGGCGAGCCGGCCGATCTGGGACAGGATGCCGAGCTCGCGGAAGCCCAGCAGCGGGCTGACCCGGCCGCGCACCACGGTGATCGCCCCGCAGGCTCGGTCGCCCGCCAGGATGGGCCCGACGGCGACCGAACGGGCGCCGATGACGCTGGCCACCGGGCGGCCATCGGGCAGGCCGCCGAGCATCCACTCGTCGTCGATCGAGGCCCGGATCTCCGGGGTGCACCGGCTCACCGCCGAGCTGATCACCGGGCAGGACTGCGGGGCGACTTCGCCCAGCGCCGCGACGAGGCCCGGATCGGGCTCCCGGGCGGACACCGCGCGGCGCGGCGGGCTGGTGAGAAAGTCGACGAAGACCCAGTCCGCGAACTTGCCGCTCAGCGCCTCCGCCATCATCGAGCGCAGCTGAGCCTCGGCGGCTGCGGTGACAGCGGCCACGGCCGCGCGGGCCATGGTGTCGAGGCCGATGGTCCAGGCGGTAGCCAGCCGCAGCAGATCGTCGCTGGGCACCAGCCCGGTAGCCCATCCGCCGGGATCGTTTGTCACTGGCCCGCCAGTTATCCTCATCACCGGCCCGTCGCTGGTGGCCGGCCACCGCTCGAACCGGCCTCGCGTCTGGATCTTCATCGAGGCAGACTGCCCCGGGAGAATGGCCTCAAACTGAGGGGCCAGACGCGCAAAGGAGCCGGGCATGCTGACTGAGCGGGAAGCGGAGCAGTTCCGGATCCGGCAGCTGGTCGAAATGTGGGCCCTGACCAGGGACGCCGGGGACTGGGACGGGTTCGCGTCGGTCTGGCACCCCGGTGGCTGGATGACGGCCACCTGGTTCCAGGGCCCGGCCGGCGACTTCATCCGGGCCAGCCGGGAAGGCTTCGACGCGGGCGTGAACATCCTGCATTTCCTGGGCGGATCGCGCTGCGAGGTGGCCGGGGGCCGCGCCGTGGCGCAGACCAAGATGACGATCCAGCAGCGCGCCGGGGTGCACGGGATCACGGTTGACGTCACCTGCACCGGCCGGTTCTACGACTTCCTCGAGAAGCGCGCCGGGGCGTGGGGCATCGTCCGGCGGCAGCCGGTCTACGAGAAGGACCGGCTCGACCCGGTGGACCCCGCGGCCCGGCTCACCCTCGACCCGGAACAGCTGGCCCGGTTCCCGGCCGGGTACCGGCATCTGGCGTACCTGCAGTCCCAGCTGGGCTACCGGATCGCGCCCCGGCTGCCGGGGCTGCGCGGGCCCGAGGTGAAGCGGCTGTACCAGGAGGGCCGGGACTGGCTCGGCGGGTCGGCCGCGCCGGGCAGGCCGGCCGCCGACGGCCTGCTCTCCCCGCCCGGACCAGGCGGGGCCGGGGCTCCGGGCTGAGCGGGGTCAGACCTCGACCGTGGTCCCCGGGGCGACCCGGGAGAAGCTGTCCTCCTTCCCGCACATCGGCAGGAAGTTGTCCAGCACCATGAGGCCCGTCTCACCGAACAGGGCCTCGTGGATGACGTAGCCGCGCTGCGGGGCCACCTCACGCGCGTAGTCGATCATCTCGCCCGTCTTCAGCCACGGCCCGCTGGCCGGCAGCAGCAGGGTCTGGACCGGGTCCTGCGGCACGGTGAACGAGTCCCCCGGGTGGAAGATCGAGCCGTCGATCATGAACCCGGTGTTCTGGATCACCGGGATGTCCCGGTGCAGGACCGCGTGCAGGTGCCCATAGGTGTGCACGTCGAATCCGGCCGCGGTGAACGTGTCACCCTCGTCCACCACGTGCACCTGCTGGCTGGTGAACCCGGCGAATTCGCTCGCCACCGACTCGTTGGTCCACAGCTGCAGCCCGGGGTCGGCGCTGAGCGCGGCGCGCAGGCCGCCGGAGTCGAAGTGATCGAAGTGCTCGTGGGTGACGAGCACCGCGCTGGCCCCCTGCAGCGCCCGCGGCATGCTCCACGCCGCGGGATCGATGACCAGCGTGGCCCCGTCCTTCTCCAGCCTGACGCACGCGTGCTCGAGCTTGGTCAGCTGCATGTGCCTTCTCCCTGACTCCGGTGGATGTTCACGACCCTACAAGGCCGCCTCGCTGCGGATCCGGCGGCCGCCATGCCACGATGGTGCGCGCGGGTAACGCCTCACGCGACCGCAGGTTACCCCCGGATCCCAGCAGCAACGGAGGCAGCGATGCCCGGTGAGAACAGCCTGTCCTCGGTCGGGCACGTCGTGGTGCTGATGCTGGAGAACCGGTCGTTCGATCACATGCTCGGCTTCCTGTACAGCGACAGCGGGAACGTGTCGCCCGCCGGGCAGCCCTACGAGGGACTGACCGGCACCGAATCGAACCCGGCGTCCTCCGGGCCCCCGTTCGCCGTGTTCAAGATCGAGCCGGGCACCCCTCACGCCTATTACATGCCCGGGGCGGACCCGGGCGAGGGCTATATGGCCACGAACGATCAGCTGTTCGGGAGTGACACCGCCCCCGCGAGCCCGTCGTCGCCGCCGTCAAACGACGGCTTCGTCAAGGACTTCGCGTACACGCTGGGCTGGCAGGCGCGCGAAGGCTGGTCCATCCTGCCCGGCACGACGGCCCAGGACATCATGGGCTGCTTCACCCCGGAGGCTCTCCCGGTGCTGTCCGGCCTGGCCAAGGGGTATGCCGTCTGCGATCACTGGTTTTCCTCGGTGCCGACCGAGACCATGCCCAACCGGGCGTTCGCCTGCTCGGGCACCAGCCAGGGGCACATGGACGATAAGACGCACACGTTCACCTCGCCGTCCATCTTCGGCCTGCTCGGGGCGCACGGGATCTCGTGGGGAATCTACGGGTACGACGCGCCGCCGCTGACCAAGGCCACCTTCACCGACATCAGCGGGGCGGCGGCGAGCCATTTCGGGGTGTTCACCGATTTCACCGCGGCCGCCGCGGCCGGGACGCTGCCGGGGTTCACGTTCCTCGAGCCGAGCTGGAGTTCGACCGGCAACAGCCAGCACCCGAACTACGACGTGGCCCTGGGCGAGCAGCTCATCCGCGACGTGTACCAGGCGCTCCGCGGCGGTCCCGGCTGGGGGCAGACGCTGCTGGTCATCACGTATGACGAGCATGGCGGCTGCTACGATCACGTCCCGCCGCCGGCCGGCGCGATCCCGCCGGACCAGGATGCGGGCGAGTTCGGCTTCGACTTCACCCGGTTCGGGCTGCGGGTCCCGGCCGTGCTGGTCTCGCCGCTGATCGCGCCGGGCACCGTGTTCCGGGTCGCGGCGGGAGGCCCACCGCTGGACCACACGTCCATCCTGAAGACCGTGCAGCAGCGCTGGGGGCTGCCGTCGCTGACCGCGCGGGACGCGGCCGCGCCCGGCTTCGGTGATGTGCTCACGCTGACCACGCCGCGCACCGACGACGTGCTGGCCGGGGTGACCGTGCCGGTAGCCGCCGAGCCGGGGCCCGCGGCGGGGCAGCCGTCGCACCTGCAGGAACTCCAGGCCGAGCTGGTCTCACGGCAGTTCCCGGCCGGGGTTTCGCCCGCGCCCGGGCTGGCTGGCCCGGCGCCGGCCACCGACGCCGCGCTGGCCAGCTACATCCGCGCCAACGCCTGAGCCTGAAAGCCGGGCCCGCAGGCCCGCGCCCAGCGGCCCAGCGGCGGTGCGCAGACCGGCACGGGAAGCACAACCAGCCGCTCTAGCGGACGACGCGGGCGCCGACCGCCATCCGGGTGGCGAGCTCTGCGTCGATCTGCCGGGCGGCGTCGAGCAGCCGGGGCAGGAACTGCTTCTCCAGCGTGCGCATGGGCACCCGGGCCGCGTGCGCGCTGGCGTTGATGGCCGCGACCACGCGGCCTGAGCTGTCCCGGATGGGCACCGCGATCGACCGGACCCCGGCCTCCAGCTCCTGGTCCACCGCGGCCCAGCCCTGCGTGGCCACCCGGGCCAGGATCTGCCGGAGGTCGGCCTCGCCCACCACGGTGCGGTCGGTCAGCTTGCGCATGGTGATCCGCCTGAGGTGCGCGTCCAGCTCGTCCTCGGGCAGGCTGGCCAGCAGGACCCGGCCCATCGAGGTCGGGTAGGGCGGCAGCCGGGTGCCCACGGTCAGCGCGATCGTCATGATCCGGTTGGCCGAGGCGCGCGCCACGTACACGATGTCGTCGCCGTCGAGCACGCTCACCGAGCAGGACTCATGCAGTTCCTCGGCGAGGTCCTCCAGGTGCGGCTGGGCGATCTGGGCCACGCTGAACGACGACAGGTACGCGTAGCCGAGCGCGAGTACCCGGGGCCGCAGCGAGAACTGCCGCCCGGTACTGCCCACGTAGCCCAGCTCCTGGAGGGTGAGCAGGAAGCGGCGGGCCGCCGCCCGGGTCAGGCCGGTCCGCTCGGCCACCTCGGACAAGGTCAGCGACGGCCGTTCGGAGGAGAAGCACCGGATCACGGCCAGCCCCCGGTCCAGCGACTGGACGAAATCTGTCCGGCGCCCGGGGCTGGACCGCCCGCTCGCTGCAGCGTCCTCCCCCGTGCCCGCCTCAGGCGGCTCCGGCTCAGGCGTCTCCCCCTCAGGGCGCTCCGCATCAGCGGAATCCGCGGCCCGGCCGGCTCCACGGCCTGCTGTGTTCACATAGCGAACGATAGCGCGCTGGCCGGCCTGACGCTACCGGCCGACCGCTGCGGCTCAGGCTCCGCGCCGGGGCAGGCCCGCAGCCTGGTACACCGCGTCGATCACGGTCATGTTGGCCACCGCGTCCTCGGGCGTGGTGAGGACCGGATCCCCGTGCCGTACCGCCGCCGCGAACGCCCGGAGCTGGTGGGTGTAGCTGGGCTCGCCGCGGACCCGCTCGCGCCGGGTGTAGCCGTCGGCGGTCACCGTCAGCCGGTTGTAGGTCTGCGGGGACACGTAGTTGAAGACCCGCATCACGCCCTGGTCCCCGACCGCCTTGGCGTCCAGCCGGAGCAGCTGGCCCGACCACAGCGACGCGGTCATCCGGCCCAGCACCCCGCCGGCGAACCGGAACGAGGCGGACATGGCCCGGTCCACGTCCGGGCCGTGCAGCTTGGCCTGCGCGGACAGCACCTCGGGTTCCCCGGGGCCGATCATGCGCAGCCAGTTGATCGCGTAGCAGCCTGCGTCCATGGTGGCCCCGCCGCCCAGGTCGTAGGAGTAACGGATGTCGGAGAAGTGCGGCAGCGGGAAGCACAGCGAGGCTTCCAGGTAGCGGAGCGGACCGATCTCCCCCGAGCTCACCACGTCCTGCATCCGGCGGGCCAGCGGGTGATAGCGGTAGTGGAAGGCCTCCATGACGACCAGCCCGGACGCCCGGGCCGCCGCGGCGACCCGGGCCGCCTCGGCGGCGTTCGCGGTGAACGGTTTCTCGCACAGCACGTGCTTGCCCGCCTCGATGGCGCGCAGCGTCCACTCGGCGTGCCGGGAGTTGGGCAGCGGGTTGTAGACGGCGTCGATGGCCGGGTCGTCGATCAGTTCCCGGTAGGAGTCGTGCACCCGGCGGATGCGGTGCTTCGCGGCGAACCGGCGGGCCCGCTCCGGGTCACGGGCCGCCACGGCGGCCACCGTGACCTCGGGGATCTGGCGCGCGGGCTTGATCAGCGCGCCGGGGGTGATGCGTGCGGCGCCCAGCGTCCCGATCCGGAGCCGGTCCACGGTCACCTCTTCTAGCGCGTGCGCCGGGTGGCTACCTCGTGCAGGGCGATGCCGGCCGCGACGCCGGCGTTGAGCGACTCGGTCTGCGACGCGATCGGGATCCGCACCAGCACATCGCAGCGCTCCGCGACCAGGCGGGATAGGCCCCGCCCTTCGGACCCGACCACCAGCACGAGCGGGCCGTCGGCTATCCCCAGGTCGCCGAGGTCGGTACCGCCCTGCGCGTCGAGGCCGGCCACGAACAGGCCGGCCTCCTGGTAGGAGGTGAGCGCGCGCACCAGGTTGGGGGCCCACGCGACGGGCACCCGGGCCAGCGCCCCGGCCGACGCCTTCCAGGCTCCCGCGCTGACGTGCGCGGAACGCCGGGCGGGCACCAGCACGCCGTGCCCGCCGAACGCCGCGACCGAGCGGACGATGGCACCGAGGTTGCGCGGGTCGGTGACCGCGTCCAGGGCCACGATCAGCGGTTCCTCGCCGCGGGCCCGGGCCCGCTGCAGCAGGTCGTCCGGGTGGGCGTAGTCGTAGGGCCGGACCTTCAGGGCCAGGCTCTGGTGCACCGCGCCGCCGGTCAGCCGGTCCAGCTCGGGCCCGGCCTCGATCACCGGGATCCCCGAGTCGGCGGCGAGCCGGATCACCTCGTTGAACCGAGGGTCGGAGCCGTCCCGGGGGCCCGCGTAGAGCGCGGCGGCGGGGATCCGGGCGCGCAGGGACTCCAGCACCGCGTTGCGGCCGGCCACCACCTCGGGGACGTCGCCGGCGCCGCGGGCGCGGTCCGGCGCACGGTCCCGGTACTCCCGGTCAGCACCACGGTGGCCAGGACGGTCAGCCCCGCGGGCGCCGTCCGGCGACGGGGCAGCGCGACCCCCCGCCGGCCCGGCCGCCTTCGCGGCCGCCCGGCGCTGGGCCGGGTGACCGGGCCGCTGGTGGGCCGGCGGGGTCGGGCCCTTACCTTCGAGTTTCTTCTTGCCGTAGCCCCCGGTGCCCGGACGCGGCTTGCCGGACTTGGTCCGGCCGCCCCGGCCGGACCGGCCCGTGCCGCCCGCGGCCCCGCCGGTCACCGCTTCAGCTCCCAGCGCGGGCCCTGCGGGGTGTCCTCGATGAGGATGCCCGCGGCGTGCAGATCGTCCCGGATCGCGTCCGCGGCCGCGTAGTCGCGGCGCTCGCGGGCGGCCTGCCGCTGGGTCAGCGCCACCGTCACCAGCGCGCTGACCACCGCGTGCAGGTCATCACCGGGCCCGGCCGACACCCAGGGGTCGGCCAGCGGATCGAGGCCGAGCACGCCGAGCATGGCCCGGACCTCGCCCAGCGCGGCCGACGCCGCGGCTGTGTCCCCCGCGGCCAGCGCGTTGTTGCCGATCCGGACCGTGTCGTGCACCACGGCGAGAGCCTGCGGCATGGCCAGGTCGTCGTCGAGGGCAGCACGGAACGCGGCAGGCAGATCGGCGCCCGCGCCGGCCTGCGGGCTGACCTCGGCGGCCCGGGTGACGAAGTTCTCGATCCGCCGGTAGGCGGCGACCGCCTCGTCCAGCGCTTCGGGGGAGTACTCGATCCCCGACCGGTAGTGCGCCTGGCCCAGGTAGTAGCGGAGCTCCACCGGCCGCACCTGGGTCACCATGGCGTCCACGAGCAGGGAGTTGCCGAGGGACTTGCTCATCTTCTCCCCGGCCACCCCGACCAGCCCGTTGTGCAGCCAGTACTGCGCGAACCCGTCCCCGGCCGCGCGGGACTGGGCGATCTCGTTCTCGTGGTGCGGGAAGATCAGGTCCAGGCCGCCGCCGTGAATGTCGAACGTGGGCCCCAGGTACTTGGTGGCCATGGCGGAGCATTCCAGGTGCCAGCCGGGCCGGCCCGGGCCCCAGGGGGTGTCCCACGCGGGCTCGCCGGGCTTGGCGCCCTTCCACAGCGCGAAGTCATGCGGGTCACGCTTGGCGTCGTTGGCCTCGGTGTCGTCGGCCGGGCGCATGTGATCCACCCGCTGCCCGGACAGTGACCCGTACGCCGGGTAGGAGCGGACGTCGAAGTAGACGTCGCCATCGGCCGGGTAGGCGTGGTCACCGTCGATGAGCCGGTGCATGAGCGTGATCATCTCGGGCACGTGCCCGGTCGCCCGGGGCTCGGCATCCGGGGGGACACAGCCCAGCACCGCGTACGCGCGGCTGAACGCCCGCTCGTTGCGCTGGGCCACCAGCCACCAGGGGACTCCCTCGGCCGCGGCGACCCGGAGGATCTTGTCGTCGATGTCGGTGACGTTCCGGCAGAACGTGACCTGGTACCCGCTGGCCCGCAGCCAGCGGGTGAGGATGTCGAAGACCACGCCCGACCTGATGTGCCCGATGTGCGGCGGCGCCTGCACCGTGGCCCCGCACAGGTACAGCGACGCCTGGCCGGGCGTCACCGGCGTGAAGTCGCGCACCGTGCGCGCGGCAGTGTCGTAAAGGCGGAGCGTCACGCAGCAAGGCTACGGGATCAGGTGCCCTGCCCGGGCGGCCCCGCGGGCGGCGTCACGCCGGGTCAAGTATCCGGCCCGGATTTGCCCGGGTCCATCACGGTGTGCAACACGCCGGGTACCTGGGCTTGCCTCGAATATCCCCAGTCCACGGGCCATACGCAATATCGTCTCCCTTGACGTTAGACAGCACAGACAGACGTGATCGCGCGGGCGGGCAGGGGGCCCGGATGCCGTTCGCATGGTGGTCCCCCATCCCGCAGGCGCCGCGAGCCGCCCTCCGGCGTTCCTGGCGCAGGGCGCGCGCCGATTCCCAGTCCTTGGTCAGGACCGGGATTCATGGAGCAGCACCGCAGGAAGGACGAAGTAGCCCCGATGAACGACAATCCCCGAGCGAACGGCTCCCGGGGGCATGACCCCTACGCCGCGCTCCGCCTGGTCGCGCTCATCGCCGCGATCGCCGGGGTAATCGTGCTGGCTGCGGCGGCGTTCGTGCTCTCCTACGGCGGCATTCACAAGATCGCGCTGTCGGCCGGGGTGTCGGCCAGCATGGCCCGGATCTTCCCGGTGATCTTCGATGCGATGCTGGTGGTGTCCTGCGCCGCGGTCCTGTCGCTGCGCGCCGCGAGGTGGTGGTATCGCGCCTACTCCTGGCTGACCACGCTGGTCCTGCTGGCCGTGGTGGCCGTGGCCGACGCCCTGCACGCGACCGGCACGCATATCCCCCGCAAACCGGCCGCGGCGACCATCGCCGTCCTCCCCTGGGTCCTGCTGCTGGTGGCGTTCAGCCTGCTCCTGGCGATGCTGCGGCACTTCCGCCGCGCACGGACGGCGGTGGGCGCCCAGGACGCGGCCGCCGAGCGGGAAACCGCCACGGCGGGAACCACGGCGCTCGCCGCGGTGCCGCCCACCCAAGTGCCGCCCACCCAAGTGCCGCCCACCCAAGTGCCGCCCGCCCCTGGGCCGGCCAAGACGGCGCCGGCCCGCCACGGGCTGGAGATCCTGGAACAGCGCGGCCCGGCCCCGCAGCCTGCGCCGGCCGCGACCCAGCCCAGCGCGGTGGCCCCGGCCCGGACGGTGGTCGAGACGGTCCCGGCCGGGGAAAGCGCCCCGGCCCCGCCGTTCCCGGCTGCGCCCGCGGAGCCGCGCAACCTGCAGGCCGGTCCGGCCGCCGGGCCCGCTGCCCCGGCCCAGGCCAACGGCACGCGTCCGGCGGGCGCTGAAAATCAGCCACAACGAACACCTCTCCCGCCCACCCAGGCTCCCGGAGGTCCCGGGCAGGCGGCGGTACCGCCCGCCAGACCGGGTGAGGGGGCTCCCGGGGAGGGCGCGCCTCAGGAGGCCGGGGCCTCCGGCACCAGGCCCCCCGGCACCGGGCGCGACCACACCGGCCCCGCTCACAGCGCGCCCGCTGATCCCGCCGCGGAGGGGACTGACGCGGCCGAGACGGCCAATCACGAGACGGCCGATCACCGGGGAGCCAGTAACACCGGGGCGGATCAGGACGCGACTGGCCGGGACACGACCGGCCGGGAGGCAGCCGGCCCGGACACGGCCGACGCGGACACGGCCAGCCCGGACATCGCCAGCCCGGACACGTCCAGCCCGGACATCGCCAGCCCGGACACAGCTGGTGGTGAGGTGGCTGATCAGGCCGCGGCCGGCCATGACCCGGCCGACCACGAGACCGCCGCGGACCAGCCGGCCGGACCGGAACAGGCGGACCAGGAGCCCACCGGGCAAGAGCAGGCCGTCCGGGAGCAGGTCGCGCTGGAAGAGGCCGGCGAGAAGGACACCGCCGGCGAGGAGGAGGCCGCGGCCACGGAACCGCCGGGCGGGGCGCCCGGCGGCGGACAGACGGAGCACGCCGCGGAACCAGGAGCCCACTCCCCGGCGGTCGACCCCGCCGCCGACCAGTCGCCCGGGGGCGCGGGCGGGACCATTCACGTGCCGCATCAGGCGATGCCGGCTCCGGTGCCGGCCCCGTCGCCGCACTTCGACCGGCTCAGGAGCACGCCGACGCCGCCCGAGGACGAGAACGACTCCGATAACTGACCGCGCCCAGCCGCGGGCCGTGACCCGGCTCGTTGAGGATCCCAGGGGCGGCGGGGGCGCGGCCCGGCGCCCGGTTAGTGTGGGTTCGTCGTCGCCGGACCAGCCCGGAGGAGCACACGCGTGGGGCACATGGCTGAAATGACGGAGCTGACCTCCGAGGCGGAACTGCGGGATCTGGTGGGCACGCCGACCCGGCGCGTGGCCACGAAGGTGCGTCCCCGGCTGCACAAGCGGGACCGGGAATGGCTCGCCGCCTCCCCGTTCTGCCTGCTCGCGACCTCCGCCGCGGACGGGACGTGCGACGTGTCCCCCAAGGGTGACCCGCCGGGTTTCGTCCGGGTGCTCGATGACACGACGCTCGCGATCCCGGACCGCGCGGGCAACAAGCGCTTCGACGGGTTCCGCAACATCCTGAGCAACCCGCAGGTCGGCCTGCTGTTCCTGGTCCCCGGCCGCGATGACACGCTGCGCATCAACGGGCGGGCCCGGCTGATCCGGGAGGCACCGTTCTTCGACGACATGATCGTCCGCGGGAACCGGCCGCGGCTGGCTCTGCTGGTCGAGGTGGACGAGGTCTTCACCCACTGCGCCAAGGCGTTCCTGCGCGCCCGTCTGTGGGATCAGCAGACCTGGAACCCCGGGAGCCTGCCCTCGGTGGCCCGCATCACGAAGGACCTTCAGCCCGACGCCGACGAGACGCTCGAGGAACTGGAGCGGCGCTACGGCCCGAGCTACCGGGAACGGCTGTACCCGGCCCGCTGAAAACCGCCTGCTAGTCCCGCCTGATGACGAGGGCCGTGGCGACGGCCGCGATGCCCTCCCGGCGGCCGGTCAGGCCCAGTCCGTCTGTCGTGGTCCCGGACAGGCTGACCGGCACTCCGCCGAGGGCCTCGGACAGCACCTTCTCGGCCTCCTGGCGGCGCGGGGACAGCCGGGGACGCTCGCCGATGACCTGGATCGCGACGTTCCCGATGGCGTACCCAGCCCCGCTCACCCGGGCCGCGGTCGCCTGCAGCAAGGCGGTACCCGGCGCCCCGGCCCACCGCGTCTCGTCGGTCCCGAAGTTCGCGCCGAGATCACCGAGCCCGGCGGCCGACAGCAAGGCGTCACAAGCGGCATGCGCCGCCACGTCACCATCCGAATGACCAGTGAGGCCCTCTTCACCCGGCCAGAACAAGCCGGCCAGGTAGAGCGGACGCCCAGGCCCGAAGGGGTGCACATCCGTGCCCACTCCGACCCTGGGCAGCCCGCTCACCATGTGCGCGCCGCGACGAGGTCAGGAGGCGAGGATCTCGTCGAGCAGCGCCTCGGCCTTGTCCTCGTTGGTCTTCTCGGCCAGCGCAAGCTCGCTGACCAGGATCTGCCGGGCCTTGGCCAGCATGCGCTTCTCGCCCGCGGACAGGCCGCGCTCCCGGTCCCTGCGCCACAGATCGCGGACGACCTCGGCTACCTTGTTCACATCGCCGGAGGCGAGCTTCTCAAGGTTGGCCTTGTACCGCCGTGACCAGTTGGTCGGTTCCTCGGTGTGCGGGGCGCGCAGCACCTCGAACACCTTCTCAAGTCCTTCCTGCCCGACAACGTCCCGCACGCCCACCAGCTCCGCATTGTCAGAGGGAACGCGTACGGTCAAATCACCCTTGTCGACCTTGAGAACGAGGTACGTCTTGTCCTCACCCTTGATCGAACGGGTCTCGATCTCTTCGATGCGAGCAGCCCCATGGTGGGGGTAGACGACCGTGTCGCCGACCTTAAAAGTCATGTGGCACATACCCCTTCCGCTAAAGCAATGTTAGCACGACCAGCGGGGCGCCCTACCTGTCGTTCACGTTAAACGTGCAGGTCAATGGCTGTTTAAGGCACCCAGAAAGCCGCCACCGGGGCGTGTCGGAAGGGGCCGGGGCCCTGCGGGGCGGCCTGCACGGGATCATACGTTTCCGGGTGGTTTCGTGTCGATGGCCTCCTCAGGGGCCTGATGCGGGCTTTCTCCCGGGGTGCGGCCGGGGTGCGGCCGGGGCTGGCGGGGTCTTCCGCCCGGCGGCGGGGCCGCCCGCGGGCGGCCCGGAACCCGGCCCGCGGCACCCGGTGGGACGGACCGGTCTCAATCCGCTGGCAGGCAACCGTGTCACGAAGGCCCCAGCAGGCACATACTGGAGAACAACGAGGCCGCGCACGGAGAAGGATGCTCTGTGAACAGAGGTGGGGATCCGGAGCGGGACGACTATGGCCTGCCCCCGGTCGATATCGAGATCCCGGATGACGCCCGGGAGCTCGATCGCGATTTCCAGGCGTACCACCGGGAACTGCGCGCCCAGCGCAGGCACCGGCTGGCCCGGCGGCTGGGCGGCCCGCTCACCAGAGACGGCATGGTCCTTCCCCTGCTGGCCAGCTGCCTGGCCCTGACCCTGCTGGCCGGCACCCTGCTCACCATGTTCACCGCGCGGCGCGCGATCCCCAGCACGCTGCAGACGACCAGCTCGCCGCGGCGGGACCGGCCCGCGGTGGGACAGCCCGGCGGCCCGCTGCCGGCGGCCAGCGTCACGCTGGGCAGCGGCCAGCCCCGCACCCTGCGCGACTTCCGCCCCGCAGTCCTCGCCCTGGTCCCGGCCGACTGCGAGTGCGCGACCGCGGCCGGCCAGCTGAGCGTGCAGGCGGCCGCCGCGGGCGTGAAGCTGTACTTCGTCGCCACCGGCCCGGCGGTGGTTCAGGCCCGGACCCTGGCCCGGCGGAGCGGGCTCGGCGCCGACCGTGTGGTGACCGACCCTAACGACGCCATGGGCGGCACGTACCAGCCCGTGGGGCTGACCGCGGTCCTGGTGTACAAGGACGGCTCGGCAGGCAGCATCACCCCCGATCTCGGCCCCGGGTTCCAGCTGGAGGGCAGCATACGGACCCTGAGAGGAGCCAGCCCGCAGGGGCTGGACGACCCCGGCGACCGCATGCTGCTGGCCGGCCAGGCCGGGTTGCGGCCCGCCTGACCGGGAGGCGGGCGGCGGGGCTGGGCACCGCGCGGCCCGGGGCCCGACACACCTGGGGCGGTGACCCGCCGGCCACACCCGGCCGATACGCTTTCACGCGTCCCAGGTGCACCTCACACGAATACGAGGAGAGCACGTGATGCTCCCCCTGAGCCGTCCCGCGGCGCGGCCTACGGCCGCGTCCCGATCGTCCCGCCCGCGCCCGAGGGCCCTGCGCCGTGCCTGCGCGGCGGCGGCCGTGGCCCTCATCCCGGTGCTGGCGGGATGCGAGGCCGGCAGCGATGCGCCGGTCCTGCACTGGCACCCGCCGACGAACGGGGCGTCCGCGACGATCAAGGAAGGCGGGGGCGAGCTCGCGATCCGTAACGCGTTCGTCCTCGGCGCCCCGCCGAGCGCCACCCTGCCGGCCGGCAGCTCCGCGGGCCTGTTCGTGGGGCTGGTCAACACCGGGACCCGGGACCGCCTGGTCAGAGTCTCCGCGCCGGGCGCCGCCACGTCGGTCACGATGCCCCAGGGCGGTGTCCTGCTGGAGCAGGACCAGAGCGCGCTGCTGACCGGCCCGGCGCCCGAGCTGGTCCTCAGCGGCCTGACCCGCAGCCTGGCGGGCGGCACGTACATCCCGGTGCTGCTCACCTTCCAGAGAGCGGGCACGGTGAGCCTGGCCGTCCCGGTGATCGCCCAGGCGAACTCGTTCGCCACGTTCTCGCCCGCCCCGACCGCGTCGCCGACGCCGAGCCCGACCGGGAAGCATAAGCACCGGGGCCAGGCCAGCGCCACCACGACGCCCTCGCCCGGCGCGACGGCTACCGCCACCGCGACGGCTACCGCCACCCCGTAAAATCGTTGCCGGAGCGCCGGCCTGAATCAGCCGGCGTGCCCTGAGCTGCCGGGCTCGAACTTGTAGCCCAGCCCGCGGACCGTGATGATGTGCCGCGGGTCCCCCGGATCCGCCTCGACCTTGGCCCGCAGCCGCTTGATGTGCACGTCGAGGGTCTTGGTGTCGCCGACGTAGTCGGCGCCCCAGACCCGGTCGATCAGCTGCATCCGGGTGAGCACCCGCCCGGTGTTCCGCAGCAGCACCTCCAGCAGCTCGAACTCCTTGAGCGGGAGCGGGACCTGGTCGCTGCGCACGGTCACGATGTGCCGGTCCACGTCCATCCGGACCGGGCCGGACTCCAGCGTCGAGATCGCGGCGTCCTCCGGCTCGCCGCGCCGCCGGAGCACGGCGCGCATCCGGGCCACCAGCTCCCGCGACGAGAATGGCTTGGTCACGTAGTCATCGGCGCCCAGCTCCAGGCCGACCACCTTGTCGATCTCGCTGTCCTTCGCGGTCAGCATGATCACCGGCACGGTCGACCGCTCGCGGAGCGTGCGGCACACCTCGCTGCCGGGCAGGCCGGGCAGCATCAGGTCGAGCAGCACCAGATCAGCGCCGTCCCGGTCGAAGGTCTCCAGCGCATCCGGGCCGGTTGGGCAGACCGCTACCTCGAAGCCCTCCTTGCGGAGCATGTAGGACAGGGCATCGCTGAATGATTCTTCGTCTTCCACGACGAGCACCCGCGTCACTTCACGGCCTCCCTGGCAGATGATGCTGCTGGTGGGGGGCTCCCGGCCGCAGCGCGTGGGCGATTTGCAAGCGGCAGCCGCAGGGTGAACGTCGACCCCTCGCCTACCTTGCTCCCGACCGTGACCTGGCCGCCGTGCGCGGCGGTCACGTGCTTGACGATGGCCAGCCCGAGCCCGGTGCCGCCGGTCGCGCGGGAGCGGGCGGGGTCGACCCGGTAGAAGCGCTCGAAGATCCGTTCCAGGTCACGCTGCGGGATGCCGATCCCCTGGTCCGTGACGCTGATCTCGGCCACGTCGTCGGCGACGCGGTGAGTGGCCACCACGACCCGGGTCTTCTCCGGGCTGTATGCGACCGCATTCTCCAGCAGGTTGCGCAGCGCGTTGACGAGCAGGTCCTCGTCGCCCATGACGACCAGGCCTGGGTCGCCGTCCGCGGCGAGCTCGATGCCGTGCGCGTTGGCCTTCATCCGGCACCGGTCCAGCGCCTCGGCCACCACGAGGGACACATCCACCGGGATGGGGTCGGGGATGGGCTCGGCCGCCTGGATGCGGGACAGGGTGATCAGGTCCTGGGCCAGCTTGGTCAGCCGGGACGCTTCCTGCCGCATCCGGCCGGCGAACCGGCGGACCGCCTCGGGATCGTCGGCCGCATCCTCGACCGTCTCGGCCAGCAGGGCCAGCGCCCCCACCGGGGTCTTGAGCTCGTGGCTCACGTTGGCGACGAAGTCCCGCCGGACTTCCTCCACCCGGCGGCTCTCGGTCTGGTCCTCGGCCAGCAGCAGCACCAGGCCGCCGCCGCCCACCCCGGATCCCAGCGGCGCCACCCGGACCGCGAAGCTCGTGGTCCGGCCGCCGAACTTGGTTCCGGAGACCTCGATCTCGCCTTCCCTGATCTCGCCGTCCCGGCGCACCTGCCGGGCCAGGGCCAGCAACTCGCCCACCATCAGGCGGTCCCCCTTGACCAGGCCGAACGACCGGGCCGCCGCGCTCGCCCGGAGAACCCGGTCATCGCTGTCGATGACCACCGCCGAGGAGGACAGCACCGACAGGACCGCCGCGATGCCCGCCGGGAGCCGGGGAGGCTGATGCCGCGGGGCGGACACGTCGGTGAACGCGTGCGCCTTGGCCGCCTTCCTGATCTTCACGATGGGGAGGCTCCTGTTCTGGCGTCTGTTCCGGGGCCGTCCAGCTCAGTGGCCCGTCCCGCCATGCTCACCGCTACCAGCCCGCACACCCTTTGATGGTATGCGGGACCAGCGCGGATCGCCTCCGGCCGGTGCCGCCCGGGCGCCCTGTTCCCCATCTGTTCACACCGCGGCCAGCCGGGCGTCATGACCGATTTGTCCGGCAGCACTGGCGCCGGCCGGGCATACCCCCGGCTGTCCCGGGGCGCTCAGCGTCCCTGGTTCGCGACCGCCTCCGCCGCCGCGGCGGCGGCCTGCGGGTCGAGGTAACGGCCGCCGTGCTCCTTGGGCCGGAAATCGGCCCCGATCTCGTAGACGAGCGGGATGCCGGTCGGGATGTTCAGCCCCGCGATCTCCTCGTCGGAGATGCCGTCCAGGTGCTTCACCAGGGCCCGCAGCGAGTTCCCGTGCGCGACCACCAGCACCGTCGCGTCCGCCGCGAGATCGGGGACGATGGCGTCGTGCCAGTACGGCATCAGCCGGGTCAGCACGTCCTTGAGGCACTCGGTGCGCGGCATGAGCTCCGGCGGGAGCAGCGCGTAGCGGGGATCCCCCGCCTGTGAGTACGGGTCATCGTCGGGCAGCGGCGGCGGGGGCACGTCGTAGGACCGGCGCCAGAGCATGAACTGGTCGTCGCCGAACTCCTGCCGCGTCTGCGCCTTGTTCTTGCCCTGCAGCGCCCCGTAGTGGCGCTCGTTGAGCCGCCAGGTCCGGCGCACCGGGAGCCACAGCAGGCCCGCCGCCTCAAGCGCCAGGTTGGCGGTCTGGATGGCCCGGGTCAGCACCGACGTGTGCACGAGGTCGGGCAGCACACGAGCCTCACGCAGCAGTCTGCCGCCGCTTGAGGCCTCGGCTGCGCCCCGCTCGGACAGGCCCACGTCCACCCACCCGGTGAACAAGCCTTCCGCGTTCCATTCGCTTTCTCCGTGCCGCAGCAGCACCAGCGTCGCCATAATGCTGAGCTTAACGGGCCGGGACGGGCACCGCGCAGTCCACCGGGGGCCTCCCGGGCCGGGAACACCCCGCGCGATCAGGTGGTTGACCAGCCCGGAGGTGCATGCCCGTGCCGCGACGCTTTCCCCGGCGGATCGCGACCATCAGTGTTCATACCTCGCCGCTCGAACAGCCAGGCACCGGTGACGCCGGGGGCCTGAACGTCTACGTGGTCGAGGTAGCGAAGCGGCTGGCTGGTCGCGGGGTTGAGGTCGAGATCTTCACCCGCGCCGTCTCGCCGGACGCGCCGCCCGTCGCTGAGCTCGTGCCCGGCGTGCTGGTCCGGCACGTCCCGGCCGGCCCGTTCGAGGAGCTGGACAAGGCGGACCTGCCCGCCCAGCTGTGCCAGTTCACGTTCGAGGTGCTGCGCGCGGAGGCCGCCCACGACCCCGGCCGCTACGACCTGGTGCACGCGCATTACTGGCTTTCCGGCCAGGTGGGCCTGGTGGCCCGGCAGCGCTGGGGGGTTCCGCTGGTGCAGTCCATGCACACGCTGGGCCTGGTCAAGAACGCGGCGCTGGCCCGGGGCGACGCGGCGGAGCCGGAGATGCGGCTGCGGGGCGAGACCGAGGTCGTGTCCACCGCGGACCGCCTGGTCGCCAACACCGAGGAGGAAGCCCTCCAGCTGGTGGGCCTGTATGGGGCCGACCCGGCCAAGGTCTGGACGGTGAATCCGGGGGTGGACCTGACGGTGTTCCGGCCCGGCCCGGCCGCCGACGCCCGGCGCCGGCTCGGCCTGCCCGCGGACGGGACGGTGGTGGTGTTCGCGGGCCGGGTACAGCCGCTCAAGGCGCCCGACCTGGTGCTGCGGGCCGCCGCGCAGCTGGTCCGGGATGACCCGGCGCTGGCCCGGACGCTGACCCTCGCGTTCATCGGCGGGCCGAGCGGGACCGGGCGGGCCGACCCGGACGGGCTGATCGAGCTCGCTCATGACCTCGGCATCGCCGGCCTGGTCCGGCTGGAGCCACCGTGTCCCCAGCGGGAGCTGGCCGACTGGTACCGGGCCGCGACCGTGGTCATGGTGCCCTCATACTCGGAGTCGTTCGGCCTGGTGGCCGTCGAGGCCCAGGCGTGCGGCACGCCGGTGATCGCGGCCGCCGTGGGCGGGCTGCGGACCGCGGTCAAGCACGGCGAGTCGGGTCTCCTGGTCAACGACCATGATCCGGCCAGCTACGCGCGGGCGCTCCGTGAGCTCATCGGCTCACCCGCCCGGCTTGAGCAGCTGTCCCGGGGGGCCGTGGCCTACACCTCCCGGTTCGGCTGGTCCCGCACGGTCAACCGGCTGATGACCGTGTACGCCGGCGCCATGACCAGTTCCCCGGTTGACGAGGGCCGGGCGCCCGCCAGTTTCACCCGGGCCCTGCCTTCGTAAGCCGCAGCCTGCCTGGGCACCGCCGCGCGGAAAGACCGTTGGGGAGCTTGAGGCAGGAGCCGTCCCGCGGGCCGGCCGGCGCGGGCTGGCAGTATGAGGGACCATGAGCGAGCCCGCCCCTGGCAGCAGCCCACCCCCGGCCCAGGAAAAGGCCGCGGCCGCCATCGAGACCGCCCTGCGGGAGCTGGGGCTGGGCTGGGAGAGCCCGCAGCCGGGCAGCTACCTGGTCAGGCTGGAAGGGCAGCACAAGCTCGCCACCATGACCTGGCTGATCGCCGGGCGGCACAGCCTGCATGTGGAGGCGTTCTTCTGCCGCCAGCCGGATGAGGATCACGCCCGCTTCTACCGCTTCCTGCTGGAGCGCAACGGCCGGATGTACGGGGTGCACTTCGCGCTCGACCCGGCCGGGGACGTGTACCTGGTGGGGCGGCTGCCGCTCAGCTCGGTGAGCACCGCGGAGGTGGACCGGATCCTGGGGTGCGTGCTGACCTACTCGGACGAGAACTTCGACCCGGCCCTGGCCATCGGCTTCGCGTCCTCGATCCGCAAGGAGTGGGCGTGGCGGGTCAAGCGCGGGGAGAGCCTGGCCAACCTGCGGGCCTTCGCCCGGCTCGCCGACCCCGAGCACGAGTGGGCCAGCGGCGACTAGCCGGGCCTAGGCTGCCCGCGACGTCCGCCACAGCATGGGGGTCCAGGGGGTCGTCTCCCCGGACTGGCCCAGCTCAGGACTTGACCAGGCGGGAGATCGCCTCCGCGGCCTCGCGCACCGATTCGCGCCCCTCGTCACCGCCGGCCCGGACCGCTTCGGTCACGCAGTGGCCCAGGTGCTCCTCCAGCAGCCCGAGCGCGACCGCCTGCAGGGCCCGGGTCACCGCCGAGACCTGGGTGAGCACATCGATGCAGTAGACGTCCTCCTCCACCATGCGCTGCAGGCCGCGCACTTGGCCCTCGATCCGCCGCAAGCGTTTGAGGTAGGCGTCCTTGTCCTGCGTGTATCCGCGCATGCGGCGAGAATACGCTGCCGGGCCAGGCATCCTCCCAGGGCTCCGTTCCGCGGCGATGACACGGGACAATGGTGGTTGAGGACCCGAGCAGAAGTCCTCAGCGGACCCTCAGGTCCACGCGCTGCACTGAAGGTTGCGACGTAAACTGCCTCAGACCGGCCCAGTCCTGTTCAGCTGGCCTGCGCCAGCTCGCCCGGCCCGTGCGGCCGGGCCCGCGGCCAGGGCACGGGGACCCGAGGCGCGGCCGACCGGGAGGAGTGCCCATGCGGCGGGACGAGGTGCGCTTCTCGGTCGCCGCCCGGGAGGACGGCCTGCGCCGGGTGCGCCGCCTGACGTTCCGGATCGGCGCGGCGGGAGTCGCCGGCTCGGCCGCGATCGCGCTCGCGTTCAGCCACCTGTCCGGCTCCGCCGCGGCCAGCGGCCAGGCGCCCGCGACCGGAACGAGCGGGTCCGGCCCGGCCGCCGGCAATGGAGCGGGGGCGCGGGGGTCCTCCTCCCGTGGCAGTCAGCCGGGTGGTAGCCACGCCGCAAGCGGTACCCAGCAGGGCGGGACCCGGCCGGGCGGGACCCGGCAGGGGGGTGGCTCGCTGCAGGCCCCGGCGCAGAATGTGGCCCCGGCCCAGGGGCCGGCCCAGGGAGTGTCGGGCGGCTCGTGACCGCAGCGGGCGCGACCGGGCCGATCCCGGGCTCGCTGGGCGCCGCCGCCCTGCCTCAGCTGGGCGGGCACGCGGCGATCGTCGTGACCTCGTCCACCCCGCTGTGGTACATCACCCGGGCCACCGGGGTCGTGGCGCTCGTGCTGCTGACCATCGGGATGGCGCTCGGCCTGCTCACCGCGGTCCGCTTCGAGGGCCGTCACTGGCCCCGGTTCATCACCATCGGCCTGCACCGGAACATGTCGTTGCTGGCCCTGGCGTTCACCGTGGCGCACGTGCTGACGACCATCACCGACAACTTCGTCCCGATCGACCTGCAGGACGCGTTCGTCCCGTTCATCTCGCCCTACCGGCCGCTGTGGCTCGGGCTCGGCGCGATCGCCTTTGACCTGCTGATCGCGCTGACCGTGACCAGCCTGCTGCGGGCCCGGCTCGGCCACCGGTCCTGGCGGCTGGTGCACTGGACCGCCTACCTGTGCTGGCCGGTCGCGGTGCTGCACGGCTTCGGCACCGGCAGCGACACCCGCACCCGGTGGGTGCTGGTCGTCACCCTGCTCTGCGTCGCCGCGATCGCGGGCCTCACCGGGTGGCGGCTGGCCGCCGGCTGGCCCGCGCATCCGGGGATCCGGGTGGCCGGCGCGATCGCGCTGGTGGCCGTGCTGGCCGCGGGGGGCGCCTGGCTGGTGACCGGCCCGCTGCGGCCCAGCTGGTCGCAGAACTCCGGGCTGCCCGCCCTGGTCCACGTCGCCCGGAGCACCTCGTGACCGCGGTCCGCAGCGCCGGGGCGCCCGGTCCGCACCTGCCTGCGGGCCAGCTGCCCCGGCTGGTCGCGCCGGGCCCGCCGCTGGGGCTGGAGGCCCACCTGGCCCGCTACGGGCCCCTCCCGCCGGGCCTGGCCGGGCCGCCCGGGCCGGGCTCGCCCGGGGCGGCCGGGCTCATCGCCGCCGTGGAACGGGCCGGGCTGACCGGGCGGGGTGGCGCGGCCTTCCCGGTGGCCCGCAAGATGCGCGCGGTCAGCGCGGCCGCCCGGACCGGGCGCGGGCGGCGCCGCGGCGGCCCGGTGCTGCTCGCCAACGGAGCCGAGTCTGAGCCCGCGGCCGGGAAGGACGCGATCCTGCTCCGCCAGTCCCCGCACCTGGTGCTGGACGGGATCGCACTGGCGGCCGGCGCGGTGGGCGCGGCCCACGCCTACCTGTGCGTCAACGGTGCCGATCCCGGCCGGGCCTGGCTGCTGGCGGCGGTGGCGGAGCGCCAGCGGGCCGGGCCGGAGGTCCGCGTCGTCGTCGTGCCCGCCGGCTACGTGGCCAGCGAGGAATCCGCCCTGGTGAATTACCTCAACGGGGGCCCCGCGGTGCCGCTGTACGTGCCGCCGCGGCCGTTCGAGCGCGGGGTCGGCGGCCAGGCCACCCTGGTCAGCAACGTCGAGACGCTGGCCCACATCGCGCTGATCGGCCGGTACGGCGCGGACTGGTTCCGCGCCGCCGGAACCCGGGCAGCCCCCGGGTCGGCCCTGGTCACGGTGGGCGGGGCGGTGGCCCGGCCCGGCGTGTACGAGATCGGCCTGGGCCTGCCGGCCGGCGAGCTGATCGAGCTGGCCGGCGGCCCGGCGGAACCGCTGCAGGCCATCCTGGCCGGCGGCTATTTCGGGGGCTGGCTGCCGCTGCCGGGGGCCGCGGCGGTGCCGGTCAGCCCGCCAGGTCTGCGCTCGGCCGGCGCCTCGTTCGGCGCGGGCGTCCTGATCGCGCTCCCCGCGGCCTGCTGCGGACTGGCCGAGACCGCCCGGGTGCTGCGCTACCTGGCCGGGCAGAGCGCCGGGCAGTGCGGGCCGTGCACGTTCGGGCTGCCTGCCATCGCCGACGCCCTGGCCCACCTCGCCTGGCAGGGCCGGGACGAGCGGGCCGCGCAGTGGCTGGGCTCCCTGCTGCCGCTGGTGGGCCAGCGGGGCGCGTGCCACCTCCCGGACGGCGCGGTCGCCCTGGTCGCCAGCACGCTGCGGGTGTTCGCCGGTCACCTGCGAGAGCACCTCACCCGGGGGCCGTGCCCGGCCGCCATCCGCCCGCCGGTGCTGCCGGTGCCCCGCGCCCCTGGCGCCCAGCCTCCCGCCCGGGCGGCCACCCGCCGGGGCGGTCAGCCATGAGCCGGGTCCTCACGGTGAACCCGATCGCGTGTGACGCCCACGGGGTGTGCGCCGACCTGCTCCCCGAGATGGTGACGCTGGATCCCTGGGGGTACCCGGTCATCGCGCCGGGGCCGGTGCCACCGGAACTGGACGAGCACGCCCGGCGGGCGGTCGCGTCCTGCCCCACCCTGGCCCTGCGCCTGGAACGGCAGCCGCGGCGCGCCCGGTGACCCGCCGCGGGCTGGGTTTCATCCGCCGCCGGTCGCCGGCGGTACCGCCTCGTGTTCCCGGCCCCGCCCGCGGGGAAGATCAGGGTGGTGAACAGGCGGCCAGCCGCGGTAAAGGCAGAGACGTCCGGGTCGGCCCGGGATCGCCATAACCGGCCGGGATTCCGATAATCAGCCCGGTCCAGGGTAAGGTCGCGGGGGTGGCGTACAGCCAGGCTTATGGCAGCCGAAGCGAGGAGGTGACGGCCGTGCTCGGCGATCCTTCCAGTACACCCCCGGCGATCACGGCCAGCGCGACGGGCCGGGTCGCCGGGCGGCCCTCCTCCCGATCCCACCTACCGCTCGCCGGCGCTCCACGGCTGGGGCGAACCCCCTAGCCGACGGGCCGAGCCGACGGGCCCAGGAGGCTGCTGTGTCCGATCGGTTCTTCCTCAATCACCGCGACCCCGCCCGGCGGCAGCATGACCGCACGGCGCTGGCCCGCCGCCTCATCCAGCCCTCCGAGCGCACCATCACATCCCGCCAGCTCAGGCAGGACATCGTGTCCCTGGCCGGGCTCATCGGCCGCCCGGTGCTCAACCAGGCCGGCGATGAGGTGGGCCACGTGGCGGACCTGCTGGCCAAGGTGCACGGCGGGGAGACCTACCCGCTCGTCACCGGCCTCGTTATGCGGGTCGGGCGTCGGCGAGCGTTCCTCGACGCCTCGGCCATCGACCGGCTGCACCGCCGGTCGGTCACCCTGCGCACCGCCCGGCTGGACCTGCGCGAGTTCCAGCGGCGGGAGGGGGAAGTCCTGCTGGCCCGGGACATCCTCGATCACCAGCTCGTGGACACCGACGAGATCCAGGTGATCCGGGCCGCGGACCTGTACCTGGCCCAGGTGGGCGACCCTATCCACCTGGTCGGGGTGGACGTCAGCCTGCAGACGCTGCTGCGCAGGCTGGGCCCCAAACGGTTCCGCTGGCATCCAACCCCGGACCGGGTGATCGACTGGGCCGCGATCGAGTCGTTCGGTTCCGACTCCGCCGAGTCGCCGTCGGCGGTGAAGCTGCGCACCCCCCACGCCGCGCTGCGCAAGCTGCGGCCCGCTGAGCTGGCCGACGTGCTCGAGGGACTGGGCCGGCCGGGCCGGCAGGAGCTCATCGACAGCCTGGGTCACGACCTGGCCGCGGACGCGCTGGAGGAGATGGAACCGCAGGAACTGACCGCGCTGCTGCGCGAGGTGGAGCCGGATCAGGCCGCCGAGCTCATCGCCCGGATGGAACCGGACGAGGCGGTGGACGCGCTGCGGGACCTGAACGAGGACGAGCAGGGCGTGCTGCTGGCCCGGATGCCGCAGCAGATCCAGCGGGAGCTGATCCGGCTGCTGGGGTATCCGGGGGACGAGGCGGCCGGGATCATGACCAGCGTGCTGGCCTGCGGCTCGCCCGACGAGACCGTGGCCCAGGTCAGCCACCGGCTGGCCGAGCAGGCCCTGCACCGGACCGAGATCGACTCGGTGGCCGTGCTCGATGAGGAGGGCCGGCTGCTGGGTGACGTCTCCGCGTTCGACCTGCTGGTCAGCGACGGTGGCCGGCACCTCGGCGAGCTGATCGACACGGATAACACGCTGATGACCCTGCGGCCCGAGGATGACCTGGACACGGTGGCCACCGAGCTGGTCGAGTCCCGCCGCTCGTCGCTGCTGGTGGTGGACGACGACGGCCGCCCGCTGGGCCGGATCCTGTCCGACGACGTGCTCGACGCCCTGGTGCCGGGGCACGGGCGGCTGCATTTCCCGAGGCTGCTCCAGTGAGGCCGCCGGGGGAACGAGGATGAGCACCCGCGAGCAGGACCCATCTACCGAGCCGGGCTCATCGGCCAACCTCGGCTCGCCCCGTCCCCGGGTGCGCGGCGGGATGACCTCGCTGACCCGGGTCCGGGCGGGCGGGGTACGGCTGATCCGGTCCCGCCGGGGCCGGATCTGGCTGATCCTGGCCATCGCCGGGCCGGGGGTGGTGGCCGCCAACGCCGGCAACGACGCGGCCGGGATCGCCACCTACGCCTCGGCCGGGTCGCAGTTCGTCTACCGGACCCTGTTCTTCATGGTGCTGGTGACGTTCGCGCTGGTGCTGGTGCAGGAGATGGCGGTCCGGCTGGGCACCCACACCGGCAAGGGCCTGGCCGCGCTGATCCGGGAGCAGTTCAGCCTGCGGCTGACCGGGGTGGCGCTGTTCTGCGTGCTGCTGGCCAACACCGGGCTGGTGGTGTCGGAGTTCGCCGGGATCGGCGCGGCGTTCCAGCTGCTCGGCGTGAGCCGGTATGTGATCATTCCCATCGCGGCGGTCGCTATCTGGGCCCTCGTGGTCTTCGGCTCCTACCGGTACGCGGAGCGGATCTTCCTGATCCTGTCGCTGGCCTTTCTCGCCTATCCGATCGCCGCGATCCTGGGCCATCCGGACTGGGCCCAGGTCGGCACCAACCTGGTCATCCCGCACTTCCTGTACACGAAGAGCTTCCTGCTGCTGGGCGTGGCCCTGATCGGCACCACGGTCAGCCCGTACATGCAGCTGTACGCGGCGGCGGGCGTGGTGGACAAGGGCGCCGACGTCGCCGATTACCCGCGGGCGCGGATCGACGCCATCTCCGGCGCCGTGTTCGCCTGCATCATCTCGATCACCATCATCATCGCCACCGCGGCGGCCATCGGCGGCCGCGGCCCGCTCACCTCGGCCAAGGAAGCCGCCCAGGCGCTGCGCCCGGTGGCCGGCCCCGCGGCCGAGCTGCTGTTCGCGTTCGGCCTGATCGGCGCCTCCGCGCTGGCCGGCGCGGTGGTACCGCTGTCCAGCGCCTACGCGATCAGCGAGGCGGTCGGGGTGGAGCGCTCCATCTCCCGCCGCTTCACCGAGGCCCGGCTGTTCCTGGGCCTGTTCACGGTGCAGGTGATCATCGGCGCCGCGCTGGCCCTGACTCCGATCAACCTGATCACCCTGCTGATCGGCACCCAGGTGCTCCAGGGCATCGTCACCCCGGTCATCCTGATCTACATCCTCATCCTGACCAACCGGCGCAGCGTGCTCGGCCGGGCCGCGAACGGGCCCCTGTTCCGTATCGCGGCCACCGTCTGCGTGGTCGCCATATCGGGCATGAGCCTGCTGCTGCTGGGCACGACGGTGCTGGGCTTCTTCGGTATCGGCGGGTAACGGGAGGTAGAAGCCCGCCGCGAGGCCTGAGTTGACGCTCTGCTGAGCCGCAGACTGGGCGGGTTCAGCCGGTAGTCCGCCGGGTGAGCCCGTTTGGCCGGCGGTGGTGCACAGCGGTGGTATGAAGGCGGGGTTAGACGAGTGAAGGGCACATCAGTTGGCAATGCGCAAGGCAGCAGGCTTCCTCGGCCGAGGCAGTGACCTGCCGGAAGGTTTCGGTTACTCACTGAAACGCCGACTTCTTGGGCCGCCACTGGTCAACGCTCAGCTGCAGGAGCAGCGGCTGTCCAAGCCGCTCGCCCTCGGAGTGCTCTCCCCCGACGGGATCTCCTCCTCGGCCTACGGCACTGAAGAGATCCTGATCGCCCTGCTGCCCATGGCCGGGCTGGCCGCGTTCACCCTGATCCTGCCCATGACTCTGTTCATCCTGCTGGTCATGACCCTCGTCGTGCTGTCCTACCGCGAAGTGGTCATGGTCTACATCCGGCCGGGCGGCTCGTACGTGGTGGCGCGGGACAACTTCGGGCCACGCGTCGCGCAGGTGGCCGCGGTGGCGCTGCTCATCGACTACGTGGTCACCGTGGCCGTGCAGACCGCCGCCGGCACGGCGGCGGTCGTCTCGGCTGTTCCCGCGCTCGGCCCGTTCAGCCTGGAGATCACCATAGGCGTCGTCCTGATCCTCGCCTTCGTGAACCTGCGCGGGCTCAGGGAGGCGGGCAAGGCCTTCGCCGTGCCGACTTACGTGTTCGCGGGGTCGGTGATCCTGATGATCGTGATCGGGATCAGCCGCGAGCTGGCCCGCAGCCTGCCGAAGTACGACCCGCACGCGCTGCACGGGACCGTGCACATCGGCAGCGGCGCCAGCGGGCTGATGACGTATGCGATGATCCTCACCCTGTTGCGGGCGTTCGCCAACGGCGGGGCGTCGCTGACCGGCATCGAGGCGGTGTCAGACGCGGTCGGCGCGTTCCGGCCCCCAGAAGGGCGCAATGCCCGCCAGGTGCTGGTGGCCGAGGGGTGCATCCTCGGCTTCCTGGTCGCCGGGATCTCCTGGCTGGCGCACGTCACGCGGGCGACCCCGTTCGAGAGCGGCTACCCGACCGTGCTGGCCCAGGAGGCCAAGCTCGATTTTCGGGCACAGCATCGCGGGCCAGGCCCTGTTCTTGCTGGTTCAGGCAGCGACCGCGCTGATCCTGTACACCGGGGGCAACACGAGCTTCAACGGGTTCCCGTTCCTGGCCAGCTATGTGGCGGGCGACGCCTTCCTTCCCAGGTGGCTGCTGAAGCGCGGGCACCGGCTGGTCTTCTCCAACGCGATCATCCTGCTGACCGTGATCTCGGTCCTGCTGCTGATCACCAGGGGGGCGAAGGTCAACAGCCTGGTCCCGCTCTACGCCATCGGCGTATTCACCGCCTTCGCGATGGCCGGCTTCGGCATGGCCAAGTACCACCTGAGGAACCGGGAACCCGGCTGGCGGCACCGGATGATCATCAATGCGTCGGCGGGCACCCTGACAGCGATCGTTGTCGCGATCTTCGCCGTGGTGAAGTTCACCGAGGGTGCCTGGCTCGTGGTGGTCCTCTTCCCTATCCTGGTCTTCGCCCTGATCCGGCTGAACAAGGAATACCGCACCGAAGCCGAGGTCCTGGAGCGGATCAGCGACCGGCCCAAACCGCCCCCGGCCGCCGAACTACACCCGCCGCACCGTGTTCGTCTTCGTGGACAGCTTCGACCTGGCCACGATCGCCGCGCTGCGGTATGCCCGCAGCCTGCGCCCCACGACCCTGCGGGCGGTGCATTTCGTGATCGACACCGCCCAGGCGGACTCCCTGCGCGAAGAGTGGACCCGGGCCGGCATGGACGTGGTCCTGGACTTCATCGACTGTCCCGACCGGCGAATCGCCCGGGCCGCGGCCGAACTGGCCAGCGCGGAGGCGGACGCAGCCGGGCGTGCAGGTCACCGTGGTCCTGCCCCGGCGCAGCTACTCCCCGCTGCTCGGCCGGCTGCTGCATGACCGGACCGCCGACAAGATCGCCGCGGTGGTCAGCCGGATCCCGCACGCCGCGGCGACCATCGTCCCGTTCGACGTGCAGAGCAGGCTGCAGGTGCTGCACGCCCGCCAGATGGCGCAGGCCGAGCGGACGGCCGCGGGCAAGACGCACATCCAGGGGCTGGCCGATGAGGCAGCCAAGGGTGAACGGGCCGCGGCCGTGGCCGCTCCCCGGCCGATCCGGCCGAGATCCCGGGCCGGGACAACACAGGGCGGGAAGCCACCGGCCAGGATCCGGAGGGCCACGGACCCAGGAGCCACGAGACCGCCGTGGGGGCCAAGGGGCCCGGGACAGGCGCCGACGGCGGTGCGCCCGGCACCGACCCGGACCCGTCGGCCGGGCTGCCCGCGATCTTCCACGCTCCGTCCGGGCTGCGCCGGGTGCTGCGCGGGCGGAGGCACGGGGCGGACCAGCCACCCCCGGCCGCGCCCGCCGGTGATCAGGCCAGCTACGACCGGCCCGCGCCGTCCGCCGGGGCCGCCCCGATCGGATCGTTGGTGAAGCCGGGGCGGGCCACGGTCGAGGGCCGGGTCCGCGCGGTGGAGATCCGGCCGGTCGAGCGGAACTCGGTCCTGGCCGTGGATGTCGCCGACTCCACCGGCGACCTGACCGCGCTGTTCTACGGCCGGTCCCACATCCCGGGCATCGTCTGCGGCGCCCGGGTGCGCTTCCGGGGGCCCGGTGGGACTGCGTCCGGAGGGCCCGGTCATGATCAATCCGGCCTACGAATTGCTGTCCTCGAGTGCCACCCGGGGCACGCTGGGGGAAGACTCTTCAGGCGGGAAGCCGTCCGGGGACGGGCGGCAGGACGACGGGCAGGACGCCTGACAGGGGGCTTCCAGCGATGATGGCCGGCGGAGGACACGGGCACGACCATGCCCTGACGGCCACCGGGCGGCACCGCGGCCGGCTGGCCGCGGTCATGGCGATCACGCTCAGCATCGCCGCCGGGGAGATCGCCGGCGCGATCCTGTCCGGGTCCCTGGTGCTGCTGGCCGACGCCGCGCACATGGCCGCCGACGCGGCCGGGGTGGGCCTGTCCCTGCTCGCCGCGCACTTCGCCAGCAAGCCCGCGACCGACTGCGCCGCACGTTCGGCTACGCCCGGGCGGAGATCCTGGCCGCCACGGCCAACGCGCTGCTGCTGCTCGGCATGGCCACGTTCATCGTGGTCGAGGCGGTCCAGCGGCTCGCCGCGCCGCCGCCGGTGAGCACCGGCGTGATGGTGGTCTTCGGCGTGCATCGCGCTGGCCGGCAACGGCGCGTCGCTGATCCTGCTGCGCCAGGCCCAGGCCGAGAGCATGAACGCCCGCGGCGCGTTCCTGGAGGTCGCCTCGGACACGTTCGGCGCCCTGGCCGTGATCGTCACCGCGGCGATCATCACGGTCACCGGGTTCACCCTGGCCGACCCGATCGCCTCGCTGGCGGTCGGCGTGCTGATCCTGCCCCGGACCTGGCGGCTGCTCCGGGACGCGGTGGACGTGCTGCTGGAGGCCAGTCCCGCGGGGCATCGACCTGAGCGAGGTCCGGCGGCACATGACCGGGCTGGACGGCGTCATCGACGTGCACGACCTGCACGCCTGGACCATCACCTCCGGCCTGCCGGTGCTGTCCGCCCACGTGGTGGTGGATCCCGGCACGCTGGCCAGCGGCTGCGGCCCGGGCACTCCTGGACCAGCTGCAGGACTGCGTCCGCGGCCACTTCGACGTGGCCCACTCCACGTTCCAGATCGAGCCGGCCGGGCACGCCGACCACGAGCCCTCCGTCCACGACTGACCGGGGCACGGCGGCCGGGGCACGACCGGCCGGGCCCGGGGATTGCGCCCGCCGGGCCTACTGGGTAGTAATAAAGGTGAGGCCAGCCGCTCTCCCTCGCCCAGGAGGCCGCCGTGAGCACCTACGGCCACTACGCCACCCCCGTCCCGCCCGGCACCTGGGATGTCCCCGCCTCCGGGGCCGCCCGCTTCAGCTGGGAGTACGACGAGGGGCCGGAGCCGCCTCCTGGACCTCTACCAGCGGGGCAAGGACAAGCAGTGGGACGCGGCCAAGCGGATCGACTGGGACCTCCCCGTGGACCCCACGCAACGTGATGGCCACCCCGGATGAGTTCTGCCCCATCTACGGCTCGCGGCAGTGGGAGGTACTCAACGGGGCCGAGCGCGAGGAACTCGGCCACCACCTCGGGTCCTGGCTGTTCAGCCAGTTCCTGCACGGCGAGCAGGGCGCGCTGACCGTGGCGGCCCGGATCGTCGAGTCGGTGCCCGACATGGACTCCAAGTTCTACGCCGCGACCCAGACCATGGACGAGGCCCGGCACGTGGAGCTGTACTCACGGTTCATCCGGGACAAGATCGGCCTGCTACTACCCCATGAACGAGCGACCTGGGCCGGCTGCTCGCCGACGCGCTCGAGCGACTCCCGCTGGGACCTGCCCTACCTGGGCATGCAGGTGCTGATCGAGGGGCTGGCCCTGGCCGCCTTCGGGGTGCACCGCGACGTGGCCGCCAATCCCCTGGTCAAGCAGCTGCTCGCCTACGTCATGCAGGACGAGGCGCGGCACGTGGCGTTCGGCCGGCTGGCCCTGCGCGACTACTACGCGGGACTGACCGAGGCCGAGCGGGCCGAGCGCGAGGAGTTCGTGGTCGAGGGCTGCTACCTGATGCGCAACCGCTTCCGCGCCCAGGAGGTCTGGGAGCGGATGGGGTTCGACGTGGCGGAGTGCCTGGAGTTCACCGATCACTCCCCTATCCAGCAGGCGTTCCGCACGCTGCTGTTCAGCCGGATCGTGCCGTGCGTGAAGGACATCGGGCTGTGGGGCCCGGAGGTCCGCCGCGCCTACGCCGACCTGGGCGTGCTGGACGCGGCCCAGACGGACCTGGATGCGCTGATGCGCGACGACGAGGACATCGCCGAGCGGGTGGACGAGGAGAAGGCGAGGTACGCGGCCGAGATGGCGGCCCGCCGCGCTGAGGTCGACGCCGCCGTCTCGGACGCCAGTACCTGACCCCGGGGGCGGCCCGGCGCGTGACGCGCATGGATGGCGGCTGATCCGCCTCCGTCCCGCGGAGCAGGCTTGACCGGGCGGGGTTACCAGCAGATGGCCGGGGCCTGGTGCCGGTAGCAGTCCGTCGTCAGCGCGGTGATCATGAACTGGGCCACGTCCGCGCGCGCGATCTTGGTCAGGCCGGGCGGCGGGTACCGGTCGCGGATCCGGTACCCGCCGGTGCCGGGTGCGTTCACCAGGCGGGTCGGCCGGACCATCGTCCAGTCCAGCGCACTGGCCCGCACCACCCGCTCCATCTCCCGCACGTCCGCGAAAGGCCTGGCGAAGATGCGCGGCAGGATCATTTTCACCAGCGGATTCGCGGCCGGGTCCTCGTTGATGAAGGCCCCGGCGGCCGAGACGCAGATCAGCCTGCGCGCTCCTGATTTCGTCATCGCCTGGGTGACCGCGGACGCGGCCGAGGCCAGCAGGCCCGGCGTTTTTGCGCCCCGGGGTCCCAGCGCGGACAGGACGGCGTCGGCGCTGGCTACCGCATCGGCCACGGCCGCCGGGTCGGTCGCATCGCCCTCGGTGACGGTGACTCCGGGACGGCGCGGCACCGCGGACGCGCGGCGGGCCAGCACGTGCACCGGGTAGCCGGCGTCGACCGCCCAGCTCAGCAGCTGGCTGCCGATACCCCCGGTAGCGCCGAGGATCGCCAGCCTCTCCGGTCCCCGCCCGTCGGCGGACCCTGGCTGGGCCGCCGCGGTCACGCCGGGGCTCCTTCCTGGATGACCGGCGCCTCGCGCCGTCCCGCCGCGGCTCCCGGCGCGGCCGGGCGCCGGCCTGCCGTCCTGGGCAGCAGCAGCATGATCAGGAAGCTGAGGCCGAACACGCCCACCTGGAACCACAGGGTGCGCTCCAGCGACGCGGCGAAGTCGCCGCGCACCGCGGCGCCTCCCGCCCGGGCCAGCACCGGGTGCGCGGCGGCGGGCAGGGCCCGCGGGCCGCCGGGGACGCGGCAGGCCGCCGGGGTCACCGTGGGATCGGCTGCGACCAGCCGGTCGTGCAGGCAGCCTCGGAACTGGGTGACGATCCGCCCGGTGTACGCGGCGGGCACCCCGGCCGACACCAGGCCGGTCCGCAGCTGCGGGGCGACCGCGCTGGCGGCGGGGCCGGCCTGGCTGCCGAGCACCCCGAAGAAGATCACCCCGATGACCGCGATGCCGATCGAGTTGCCGAGCTGGAGACCGGTGTTGAAGACCCCGGAGGCCGAGCCCGCATCCCGGTGCGGCACTCCGGCGAGCACGATGTCGGCTAGCGGGGCGATCACCGCGCCCAGGCCGAGGCCCGCGGCCACCAGGCCGGGCACCAGATCCCAGGTGGTCACCGCGGCCCCGTAGTGGTGCACGGCCGCGATCAGGCCGACCATGCCCGCGGCGATGATGAGCGCCCCGGCCATGGTGACCCCGCGGCCGAACCGTGGCGCCAGCCGGGCCGCGGCGCCGGAGGAGACCAGCACCCCGGCCGAGAAGGGCAGGAACGTCAGCCCGGCGTGCAGCGGGGTGAAGCCCAGGCCGAGCTGCAGGAACAGGGTAAGCACCAGCCCGAACGAGGCGATCCCGAGGAAGAACGTCACGGCCACGCCCAGGCCTGCGCTGAACGCACGGTCGGTGAACAGGCTGAGCGGCAGCAGTGGCGAGCCGTCCCGCCGGCTCTTGATCCGCTCGTACCAGACGAACGCGGCGAGCACCGGCAGGCAGAGGGCCATCGCCACGTAGGTCCAGGCCGGCCAGCCGAGCTGTCGGCCCTGCACCAGCGGGAACAGCAGGAGCAGCAGGGCCGCCGAGATCAGCCCGACGCCGATGGGGTCCAGCCGGGGCGGGTTAGCCGCCCTCGACTCGCGGACCAGGACCGCGGACGCGGCGAAGGCGATCACCCCGACCGGGACGTTGATGAGGAAGATGGGCCGCCAGCCGAGCCCGAACAGGTTGTGCTGGATGAGCAGCCCGCCGAGCAGCGGCCCGCTCACCGTGCCCAGCCCCGCCGTCACGCCGAAGCCGGCCAGGGCCTTGATCCGCTCGTGCGGCGGGAAGATGACCTGGATGACCGCCAGCACCTGGGGCACCATGATCGCGCCCATCGCGCCCTGCGCGACCCGGCAGCTGATGAGCATGCCCGGGCCGGTCGCGGCGCCGCACAGCGCGGACATGACCGTGAAGCCGGCCACGCCGATCAGGAACAGCCGTTTGCGGCCGTAGGTATCGCCCAGCCGGCCGCCGGTGATGAGCACCAGCGCGTACGCCAGCGTGTACCCGGCCAGGGCCCACTGCACGTCCGCGTAGCTGGCATGCAGGTCCCGCTGGATCGACGGGATGGCGATGTTGACGATGGACACGTCGAGCAGGTTCATGAACCCGGCCAGGAGCAGGATGACCAGGGTGAGCCAGCGGCGCGGGTCGGCCTGGCCGGCCGTCGCGGGTGGTGCCAGGATCTGTGCATCTGATGACATGATCAGTCTCCGCCTCGACAGGAGGGTCGGTCCCGAATTACTGACATGAAGTTAGCATCTAGGAAAGCTATCGTCTAGGCTGCTTAGATAATAGGGGAGTTGAAGTATGCCTCAGGATGCTGGCGCAGATCCGGGCGGCCGCGCCTGGAATCTGCCCTGGGCCGAGCCGTTCGGCACCGGGGAGCCCGAGCGGGCCGAGCTGGCTACCGCCTTTGGCGCCGCCATCCGGAAGACCGGCTCCCTCATGCAGCTGATGAGCCAGGCCGCCGCCGACCGGATCGGCATCAACGCGACCGACCTGAACTGCCTGAACATCCTCAGCTTCAACGGCCAGATGACGGCCGGCGAACTGGCCCGGGCGACCGGCCTGACCACGGCGTCGATCACCGGGGTGGTGGACCGGCTGGAGCAGGCCGGCTACGTCCGGCGTGAGCGCGACCCGCGCGACCGGCGCCGGGTGGTCATCCGCCTGGTGCTGGAGACTGCCCTGCGCGACGTGGCCGCGGTGTTCCTGCCGATGATGCGCGACTGGCAGCAGATGGCCGCCCGCTACAGCGACGACGAGCTGCGGCTGATCGTGGATTTCTACGACCGGATGGAGCAGGTCCTGCGGGGGCACCTGACCCGGCTCCGCGAGGCCGCCCAGGAGCCCGGCTGAGGTCTCGCGGCCTCAGATCGGGCACCCTGAGATCCCGGCGGACAGGAAGGCGCCCCTGGTTCCCGGGGGGGAGGGACCCAGGGGCGCCGTGGCTCGGTGGGCTGGCGCTCGCCCTGGCTGCACGCTAACCGAGTGCGCGGCCCGGCGGAGCGGATTCCCCGCACTCATGCCCGGGCCCGGTGTTACCCCGGAGAAAAGACACCCGTCCTGGCCAGGAAAGCACCTGGCCAGGACGGGCTTGATGAGCCGGTCCCCCGTATCATCTGTTGGGTCCCCCACAGACATGATCGCACGCCCGGCCGCCGCACCCCCGGCGGGGGCACGGCGAGTCGGCCAGTGATCCGCCGGACGGATGATCCGCGGAGGCGCGCCCGGCCCGGGCGCGCGCCACGGGCCGGATTATGGCGCGACAGTACCGGGTGCCTCCTGATCGAATGGGCCCATGGAATCCGCCGAGTCCCGGGGGCCGCTGGGCGGCCAGATCCGCTTCCTGCGCGAAGCCGACGAGCTGAAGGGCGTGCTGAGGCAGAGCAGCATCCTGGACGGCAGCCGGAAGGAGAACTCCGCCGAGCACTCCTGGCACCTGGCCCTGATGGCCCAGGTGCTGGGGGACTACGCGCCGCCCGGCACCGACCTGAGCCGGGTCACCGCCATGCTGCTCATCCATGACCTGGTCGAGATCGACGCGGGCGACCTGTTCGTGTACGCCGACGCGACCGCGCACGCCCGTCAGGAAGCGGCCGAGAACGCCGCCGCGGACCGCATCTTCGCCCTCCTGCCGCCGGGCCAGGGGCGCGGGCTACGGGCCCTGTGGGACGAATTCGAGGAGCGCCGCACCCCCGAGGCCCGGTTCGCCCGGGCCCTGGACCGGCTTCAGCCGATGCTGGCCAACTATTACCTGGGCGGCGGCACCTGGCAGGCCCACGGGGTCCGGGCCGGCCAGGTGCTGGACAAGGTGGCGCTGATCGCGGACGGCTCCGCCGCCCTGGGGGACTTCGCGCGGGAACTCGTCGGCGCCGCGGTCCGCCAGGGGTTCCTCAGCCCGGGCAAGTGAGCTCACCCCGCGGGTGGCCGGCTCAGGGCCGGGCGGCGCTCTCGATGGCGCGGGCGGCGCGGCGCAGGCCCTGGCGGTCCTGGATCACGCGGGCTGTGCGCTCCAGCCGGGCCCGCAGCGCGGTATCGCCGAGCAGCCGGGCGAGCGCGCCGTGCAGCTGGGCGTCGGTGAAGCGGTAGGTGTCCAGCCGAACCCCCAGCCCGAGCTCGCCGACCCGCTGCGCGTTGTCGTGCTGGTCCCAGAACAGCGGCAGGACGATCATGGGCGTGCCGAAGTGGAGGCACTCGGTGGTGGTGTTGTTGCCGCCGTGCGTGATCACCAGGTCGGCGCGCGGGATGACCGAGGTCTGCGGCAGGAACTCCGCGCCGTGCATGTTCGGGGCCAGCTCCAGCTCCGCGTGACGCGGCCCCTTGGACACGATGTAACGGTGCGGGGTGGCGGCCAGGCCGTCGATGACCCGCCGCATCAGGTCCAGATCGGCCGATCCGAGCGAGCCGAGCGAGAAGTAGATGAGCGCCCCGTCGCCGGAGGCCAGCGGCTCCGGCAGGCTGAACGCCTCCTCGGTTTCCCGGACCGAGGAGTCCAGCCGGTGCCAGCCCGGCCCGAGCGGCCGGGACCGCTGGTAATCCGCGACCTCGGGATAGACGTAGAGGTTGACCGGCCCGGAGTGGATGAACTCCAGGTCCGGCAGGCGCGGCGCACCCTGCCCGGTGACCCAGTCGCTGAACTCGGCCCACATCGCCCGGTGCACCCGGTCGTACTCGGCGCGGAATTCCGGCCACCGAGCCTGGTCCCCGGCGGGGTAGCCGGAGAACGCGGGCGGCAGCGCCGGATCGGCGATCTCCAGCGGGTTGCAGGAGACGATCCTGACGAAGGGCACGCCGGCGGTCAGCAGCGCGGGGAAGGAGATCACGTTGTCTTCCACGATCACATCCGGGCGGGTACGCGCCACGATCTCGGTCAGCTGCTCCTGGCAGTACCGCGCGCCACTGATGAGTTCCGCCCACACCGGCCTGATCCAGGTGTCCAGCTGCTCGATGGTCGGCTTGCGGAATTCCGGCGCGGTGCCCGCGATGAACTCCTTCCAGAACGCGCCAGCGTCCTGCTCGCCCTGCTCCGCGGGCGGGGCCAGGTCGACCAGGTCCTCCTCGAACCCGAGCGGTTCCAGCCGGCCTTTCCACGAGGCTTCGGCCGCGAACACCACGCGGTGCCCGCGGCGGCGGAGCACATCGCCGATGCCGATGCAGTTGTTGGTCGGCCCGAACGCGCTTTCCGGCATGAACAGGACGGTCAGTGGCCTGCCAGGCATGTCTGCTCCCCGGGGGACGGCGATGGGCTGGTCAGGCCAGTATGTCCGGATCGGCCGCCCCGCCGCCGGTATCCCGGCCGGGTGCGCCCTTGTCCACCGCGGGGTGCTCGACCAGGGCCAGCACCCGGTTGGCCATGAACCGCGCGGTGCGCACCACCGTGCCGCCCCGGGTGACCTCCATGACCTCGACGACACCGCGCCCGGTGACCACCTCAACGCGGCGCCCGGCCCGGGTCGCGGTCACCTCGTACGTCCGTGAGTTCCCGCCGGCGTCGATGACGATCTCGACCCGGTCCCCTTTCACGGCGTGACCCGCTGGGCTCGCATGCCAGTTTTGTACCCGTCGTACCCCCAGCCGACTCCCCGCTCATCAGCCACCCGGGCCGGGCCGGTGGCTTAGCGGACGGCCCGGGCCGTCCAGCGGGATCCGTGCCGCTCGACGATCAGCGGGAGCCCGAAGCACTTGGACAGGTTCGGCTCGGTGAGCACCTCCGGGACCGGTCCCGCGGCCAGGACGGAGCCCCGGCGCACCAGCATCGCGTGGGTGAAGTCCTCGGGCACTTCCTCGACGTGGTGGGTGACCATCGCCATCGTGGGCGCCAGCGGGTCACGGGCCAGCATGGCGATCCGCCGCAGCAGGTCCTCACGTCCACCCAGGTCGAGCCCGGCGGCGGGCTCGTCCAGGAGCAGCAGCTCAGGGTCGGGCATCATGGCGCGGGCGATCTGCACCCGCTTGCGCTCCCCCTCGGACAGGGTGGTGAACCGGCGCCTGATCAGGTGGGCACAGCCGAGCGCGTCCAGGAGCTCTACGGCCCGGGTCACGTCGGAGGACTCGTAGTCCTCCTTCCACCGGCCCACGATCGCGTAGGAGGCGGTCAGCACCAGGTCGATCACTTTCTCAGCCGGCGGTACCCGGTCCGCGAGCGAGGCGCTGGCCAGCCCGATCCGGGGCCGCAGCTCGAAGACGTCGGTCTCGCCGAGCCGGCTGCCCAGGATCTCGGCACTGCCCTCGGACGGGAACAACTGGCAGGCGACGACCTGCAGCAGGGTGGTCTTCCCGGCCCCGTTGGGGCCGATGATGACCCAGCGCTCGTCGTCGTGGACGGTCCAGTCCACGTCGCGCAGCAGCATGGATCCGCCGCGCCGGACGCCGACACCGCGCAGCTGCACCACCTCGTCGGACATCCAGCTCCCTCCGCCGCACACGTGTGAGTCTGAACTTACGTCATACCGGGCCGGCCAGCCCAACCGTGCCCGCCCGCCACTCCGGCCCGGGTACCGTGGGGCACCGATGGACGCCGCGCAGCACACCCTTCTCGTGACCCTGACCGGCCGGGACAGGCCCGGGGTGACCTCACGCCTGTTCTCGGCGCTGGCCAGCCACGAGCTCAGCGTGCTGGACATCGAGCAGGTGGTGATCCGGGGCCGCCTGGTGCTCGGCGCCCTGCTCGGCTGCGCCCCCGATCCCGACCTGACCGCGATCCACCGGGCAATCCGGGCCCTGGCTGCCGATCTGGGGCTGGACGCGGAGATCACGATGGGGTCGGGGGAGCCCGCCCGGCGCCGCGGCCAGCTGCATGTCACCGTCCTGGGCAGCCCCCTGACGCCGGCGGCGGTGGCCGCCATCGCCGGCCGGATCGCCGCCAGCGGCGCCAACATTGACCGCATCGACCGGCTCGCGCACCAGCCGGTGACCTGCATCGACTTCGACGTGTCCGGCGCCGATCCGGAACCGCTGCGGGTCGCCCTGGCCCGGGAGGCCATCCAGCAGGGGGTCGACGTGGCCGTGCAGCGGGGCGGGCTGCACCGGCGGGCCATGCGCCTGGTCGTGATGGACGTGGACTCCACGCTGATCGCGGCCGAGGTGATCGACCTGCTGGCCGCGCACGCGGGCTGCGCCGGGCCGATGGCCAAGCTCACCGAGGCGACAATGCGCGGGGAACTGGACTTCGCCACCTCGCTTCGGGAGCGGGTCAGCATGCTCGCCGGGCTGGACGAGTCCGTGCTCGATGAGGTGCGGGGCGAGCTGCGGCTCGCCCCGGGCGCCCGGACCCTGATCCGCACGCTGCGCCGGCTCGGTTACCGGTGCGGGATCGTCAGCGGCGGCTTCAGCCAGATCACTGACCCGCTGGCCACGGAACTCGGCATCGACTACGCCGCGGCCAACACGCTGGAAGTCAGCGGCGGCAAGCTGACCGGGAAGCTGGCCGGGCCGATCATCGACCGGGCCGGGAAGGCCGACGCGCTGCGCCGCTTCGCGGCGCAGGCGGGCGTGGCGGTCAGCCAGGCGGTGGCGGTCGGCGACGGGGCCAACGACCTGGACATGATCGCGGCGGCCGGGCTCGGGGTCGCGTTCAACGCGCGGCAGGTGGTCCGCGACGCGGCAGACGCGTCGGTCAGCGTTCCCTACCTCGACGCGGTGCTGTACCTGCTGGGCGTCTCGCGCGACGACGTGGAGGACGCGGACGAGGGCGATCTCGCCGCCGGGCGTCAGGCCAGCGGGACCACGGAACCGCCCTTGGGGGTCCAGTAGCCGTCGAGGGAGCCGGAGCCGGGCGCGACCCGGTCCCAGCCGCGGCGCACGCCCACGATGGCGAGCGCCGAAGTCGGGAAGCTGAGCCCGGTGTCCCCGGCAAGCCCGTGATCTCCGGCAAGCCCGTGGTCTCCGGCAAGAATGCGCACCAGGTCCGCCACCGCCGGGTTGTGGCCCACCAGGGCCAGGGTCACCATCTCAGGCGGTGTCTCTTGGATGATCCCGAGCAGGTCGCCGGGATCCGCCTGGTACAGCCGGGGGTCGTACCGCACCACGAGGCCGTCCTCGTCCGCCGAGACCACCTGGTCGCTGACCACGTCCCACGTCTGCCGGGCGCGGGCCGCGGCGGAGCAGACGACGAGATCCGGGAGCAGCCCCTGATCCCGGATCCAGGTGCCCAGGGTGACCGCGTCCCGCAGGCCGCGGGGGGCCAGCGGCCGGTCGAAGTCCGTGGTCCCCTCGGGGTAGGCCGATTTGCTGTGCCGCAGCACCAGCAGCGTGCGCCCGGCGGTAGTCATCCCCTGAGTATGGCAAGAGCGGGGGCCGCCTACGCATGATCCCCCGGCCACCGTGGTGGCCGGGGGATCAGCGAGGCTCCGGACTGGGTCAGCCGGTGGTTTTCGCCGCCGTTTCCCCGTCCGTTCCGGGCCCTGCAGCAGTGGCTGAGTTCGCCGGGCCCGGGGCGGTCCCGTCCGGGGCCGCCGGCAGCCCGGGAGCGGCATCGGCACCGGCCACGCTGGCCGCCGCGGGAGGGCCGCCCGCGGCCACGCTGGTGGAACGCCGCTTGGAGATCACGACGGCGGCCACCACGATTCCGATGGCGACCACGGCCACCCCCGTGCGGAGCCCGGGGTTGTGGCTGTACTTGACCACGCTGGTGGCGATCAGCAGCGAGACCAGGTTCATGACCTTGATCAGCGGGTTGATGGCCGGGCCCGCGGTGTCCTTGAACGGGTCGCCGACGGTGTCACCGATGATGGTGGCCTCGTGCGCCTCGGAGCCCTTGCCGCCGTAGTTGCCGTCTTCGACGAGCTTCTTGGCGTTATCCCAGGCTCCGCCGGAGTTGGCCAGGAACACCGCCATCAGGGCGCCCGCCGCAATGGCCCCGGCCAGGAAGGAGCCCAGTGGCGCGTAGCCGAACGCGAAGCCGATCGCGATCGGGGTGAGCACCGCCAGCAGGCCCGGCGTGGCCAGTTCGCGGAGCGAGTCCTTGGTACAGATATCCACCACGCGGCCGTACTCGGGCTTCTCGGTGTAGTCCATGATCCCCGGGTGATCGCGGAACTGCTTCCGGACCTCGTAGACCACCTGGCCGGCGGCCCGGCCCACGGCCATGATCAGCAGGCCGGAGAAGAAGAACACCACCGAGGCACCGACGATGATGCCGACCAGGACGTTGGGCCGGTCCACCGACAGGCTGAACGTGCCGGCCGCCTTGCCCAGCGCGGCCTCCACCGTGGTCCGGAACGAGCCGAACAGGGCCGTGGCGGCGAGCACCGCGGTCGCGATCGCGATGCCCTTGGTGATGGCCTTGGTGGTGTTGCCGACCGCGTCCAGCCGGGTGAGAACCTGGGCGCCATCGCCCTCGACGTCCCCGGACATCTCGGCGATGCCCTGGGCGTTGTCCGAGACCGGCCCGAACGTGTCCATGGACACGATGACGCCGACCGTGGTGAGCAGCCCGGTACCGGCCAGGGCCACCGCGAACAGGGCGATGGTTGCGTTGCCGGTGCCCAGCAGGAAGGCCGCATACACGGCCCCGCCGATCAGCAGCGCCGAGTAGACCGCGGACTCCAGGCCGACCGAGATGCCGGACAGGATCACGGTGGCCGGGCCGGTCAGCGAGCTCTCGCCGATTTCGCGCACTGGCTTGCGGTTGGTCTCGGTGAAGTATCCGGTCAGCAGCTGGATGGCGCTGGCCAGGATCAGCCCGACCACGACCGCGCCGATGGCCAGCCACCGCGGGCTGCCGCCGTGGGTGAGGATCGCGTGGGCGGTGGGCCCGGTGATGCCCTTGAGCTCGCTGAACCTGGCCGGCAGGTACAGGAACGATGCACCGATAACCAGCACCAGGGAGATGATCGCCGAGGCGAAGAAGCCCCGGTTGATGGCGGTCATCCCGCTGCGGTCGTTCCTGCGCGGTGCCACCAGGAAGATTCCGGCCACCGCGGTGATCACGCCGATCATCGGCACGATCAGCGGGAAGACCAGGCCCTTGTCACCGAACGCCGCCTTGCCCAGGATGAGGGAGGCGACCAGCATGACCGCGTAAGACTCGAAGAGGTCGGCGGCCATCCCGGCGCAGTCCCCGACATTGTCCCCGACATTGTCCGCGATGGTGGCCGCGTTGCGCGGGTCATCCTCGGGGATGCCCTTCTCGACCTTGCCGACCAGGTCGGCGCCCACGTCGGCGGCCTTGGTGAAGATGCCCCCGCCGACCCGCATGAACATAGCCAGCAGAGCGGCCCCGAAGCCGAAGCCCTCCAGCACGTTGGGAGCGTTCTGCTTGTAGAACAGCACCACCACCGCCGCTCCGAGGAGCCCGAGGCCGACGGTCAGCATGCCCGCCACACCCCCGGTGCGGAATGCGATCCGCATGGCCGGCCGCTCACCATCGAAACCAGCCCGCGCCGCGGCGGCCACCCGGACGTTCCCGCGCACCGCCAGCCACATCCCGGTGAACCCGGTCAGGGCCGAGAGCAACGCACCGACGAGGAAGAATATGCTGCGGCCCCAGCGCACCGACGATCCGTCGGCCGGGAGCAGCAAGAGTACGAAGAAGATGACGACAACGAACACGCCGAGCGTGCGGAATTGGCGCCGCAGATAGGCGGCCGCGCCTTCCTGGACCGCCTGCGCGATCTCCTGCATCCGCTCGGTTCCCTGGCTGGCCGCGAGCACCTGGCGGACCAGTAGGAATGCCACCGCGAGGGCAAGCAGCGCGACGACGGCAACGACAACAACCCAGGTTAGGTTGGAGCCGCTGACGCTCACCGCACCGCTTCCGGCGGCAAGGTTAGAGCTCAACATCTGTCCTCCTAGACAGTGGCACACGGCCTCCCGAGCGTGGCTGCGCTGTCCCGGCTATCTGCCTAGCCGGCCATGGACGCATGGGATAGGCACCGTGCCCAAAAGCAGTGCGGGGAGTCTACGCACGTCGGCCGCCAGACGTGAAGCGGGGGTCAGGTCCGGAGCGTGCTAGACCGATTCACCCTGCACAGGTAATCACATTTGCGCCACCCGTAGCAGGCAGGCCCGCAGTTCGGGCGGCGCGGTGCGCCCCGTGAGCCGGTGCTGTCAGCCGCCGCCGTCGGACGGCCAGCTCATCGTGATGCTGAGGCCGGCCGGCGTGCGGGCGAACTGGACGTCGTCAGCGAGGCCCGCGATCACGGCCAGGCCGAGACCCTGCGGAGGGCCCGAATGGTCCAGCGGGCTGGTCCCGTTCGCCACGCCATTAGCCGGCGCTGGCCAGCCCTCAGGCTGCGCGGACGGGCTGGTCCCGTCCTCCTGCCCGGCCGCGGCCGCATCCGTGACGACCACCTCGAAGCGCCCGTTGGCCCCGGTCAGCTCGACGCGGACCGGCTCATCCGGGCATTGCGCCTGATGCGCCTCGACCGCGCGGGAGCAGGCCTCACCCACCGCCAGGCGGACTTCGTCGAGGAGTGCCTCGCCGACACCGCTCCGCCGCGCGACCGCGGTGGCGACCAGCCGCGCCGTGCGGACGTGCACGGGCAGTGGCGTGAAGCTCATTTCGACAGTGGCCATGACCGGATCCGGGGGGGCGATCAGCCGCTACTTCTCCGACTTCCGGGCCGTGATGGCCTCGTCCACGGTGTCGTGGATACCGAAGACCTTGGTCAGGCCGGTGATCCGGAAAATTTTGAGGATGCGCTCCTGAGTGCACACCAGGTCTAGCGACCCATCGTGGGCCCGGACCCGCTTGAGCCCGCCGACCAGGACTCCCAGCCCCGTCGAGTCGAGGAACTCAACCTTCTCCATGTTCACCACGAGCTGGTAGTGCCCGTTGTTGACCAGTTCGATGAGCAGTTCCCGCAGCCGTGGCGCGGTGTAGACGTCGATCTCGCCCTCAACGTTGACGACCTCGATCTCATCCCTGGTGTGGTGGTCAAGCTTCAGGTCCACAGAGTCCTCCAGCGCCATACAGCCTTCGTCTGTCCGGGCGATCCGAGCGGCAGCGCAGCGCCCTCCGGGGAGGGCAGCTGGTCCCGTCGCGCATTCAACCACGCTCTGAGGTCATGTCTACACGAGTTCACGCTTCGAGGCACCTCGCGTACAGATGTCACACTGGGAGTCAATGACTGCGCTCACTCCGCTCGTGCCCGGCGAGCCCCCGGCCCGGCCCGGTCCCGCAGGACCCGGTCCCCTGGAACCGGCCCCGCAAACACCAGGCCCGGCTGCCTCGTATCCTGCCGGGCGACGCCGTCCCGCCCAGCCCGCGGCGGCCTCCCCCGCAGACCTTGTGCTGCGCCACGGCGCCCGGTCGGGACGACTGATCCACGTAGAGTACATGCCCGCTCGCGCAGGGCAGCGGGCAGCCTGGCCCGGATGGGTGCCTGCCGCGGTCACCGAGGCGTTCGGCCGCCGTGGCGTGCCGGCTCCCTGGGCCCACCAGGCCGCGATGGCCGACTGCGCGCGGGACGGCCGACACGTCATCATCGCCACCCCGGCGGCCTCCGGGAAGTCGCTGGGGTATCTGCTGCCCGCGCTCACCACGATCCTCGAGGGCGGCACCGCGCTTTACCTCGCGCCGACCCGGGCCCTGGCCGCGGACCAGCTGCGCGTGATCAGCGAGCTGGGCGTGCCGGGTATCCGCGCCGCCGTGGTGGACGGGGACACGCCCCCGGCGGCGCGGGACTGGGCCCGGTCCCACGCCAACTACCTGCTGACCACGCCGGACATGCTGCATCAGACGCTGCTGCCCCGGCATGCCCGGTGGAACGGCTTCTTCCGGCGGCTGCGCTACATCATCGTCGACGAGTGCCACACCTACCGGGGAGTGTTCGGCTCTCACGTGGCCCAGGTGCTGCGCAGGCTGCACCGGATCGCCGCCCATCACGGCGGCACCCAGCTAGCCAGCACCGGACCGGGCGGCCCGGGACCGGTCTTCCTCCTCGCCTCGGCCACGGTCAGCGAGCCGGCCGGATGCGCGTTCCTGCTGACCGGGCAGCAGGCGGAGGCGGTCACCGAGAACGCCGCGCCGTGCGGGCCGGTCACCTTCGGCCTGTGGGAGCCGCCGCTCACCAGGGCCCGCGGCGAGGCCGGCGCGCCAGTGCGGCGCAGTGCCACCAGTGAGGCCGCCACGCTGCTGGCCGACCTGGTGGCCGAGGCGGTCCCGGCGCTGGCGTTCACCCGGTCCCGGCGCGGCGCCGAGGCCGTGGCCCTGGGCGCGCGCCGCGTACTGCGTGAATCGGGAGCCGCCGGGCACATCGACCGGGTGGCCGCCTACCGGTCCGGGTACCTGCGCGAAGACCGGCGGGCACTGGAGGAGGCGCTGCGCAACGGCGACATTACCGGCCTGGCCACCACCACCGCCCTGGAGCTGGGCGTGGACATCAGCGGCCTGGACGCGGTGCTCATCGCGGGCTGGCCCGGGACCCGGGCGGCCCTCTGGCAGCAGGCCGGGCGGGCGGGCCGGGCCGGGCGGACCGCGGTGGTGGTCCTGATCGCCCGGGACGATCCGCTCGACACCTATCTGGTCCATCATCCGGATGCCCTGCTGCACCGCCCCGTCGAGGCGACGGTCCTGGATCCCGGCAACCCGTACGTGCTGGCCCCGCACCTGTGCGCGGCCGCCGCGGAACTGCCGCTCACCGCCCCGGACCTGGCCTCGTTCGCCCCGGGCGCCAGCGAGGTCGCGGAGGCCCTGATCCGGCGGGGGATGCTCCGCCGCCGCAGCGGCGGCCTGTACTGGACCCGCCGCGGGCGCCCGCCCCGCGCCGGGCTGCGCGGATCGGGCCGCCACCCAGTCAAGATCGTGGAACTGCCGACGGGACGCCTGGTGGGCACCGTGGACGAGCCCTCCTCGCACCTGCTGGTGCATACCGGGGCGGTCTACCCGCATCAGGGCGAGATGTACCTGGTGGACGAGCTGGACCTGGCAGCCGGCGTGGCCCTCGTCCGCCCCGACGATCCCGGGTATTCCACGGCGGCCCGCCAGGTCACCGCGATCGAGGTGACCAGGGAGCTGCGCCGGGCCAGCTGGGGCACGGCTGCGGTGCACTTCGGCGACGTCCAGGTGCGCCGGGAAGTCGTCGGGTTCGTCCGGCGCCACCCGGACACCGGCCGGCCGCTCGGTGAGATTCCGCTCAGCCTGCCGCCGCAGACCCTGCGCACCAGGGCGGTGTGGTGGACGATCCCGGCCGCCCAGCGCGACCGGCTGCTGGACCTCGGCGTTGACCTGCCCGGCGCGGCCCACGCCGCCGAGCATGCGTCGATCGGGCTGCTGCCCTTGTTCGCCGCGTGCGACCGCTGGGACGTCGGTGGCGTTTCCGCTGATCTGCACCCCGCCACCGGGGAGCTCACTGTATTCGTCTATGACGGCCATGATGGCGGGGCGGGCTTCGCGGAACGGGGTTACGGCGCGGCGCGCGAGTGGCTGGGCGCGACCGCGGATGCGATCCGGGGTTGTGAGTGCCAGGCGGGATGCCCGTCGTGCATCCAGTCGCCCAAATGCGGGAATGGCAATGAGCCCCTTTCCAAGCCTGGCTCGGTCACCCTGCTGGAGGCCCTGCTGGCCGGTGGTGAGACCGCCGCGGCGGCCGCCGGGCCGACCGGGACATCCGGAAAATAGCAGGACCAGGAAGAATATGCGGGCAGTGCGCAGAAAGGGGGCGACCCCCGCCGGGGGGGAGAGCGGGGGTCGCCAAACGGTCCAGCTCCGGGGGGGCAGAGCCGGGCCCGTACACAGCAAAGCCTACGTGTATCCGGGCCAAGTTACCAATCAGTCACGGCATGCTGACATCGGAACGTGCTTTCCGTCATAGGCTCGCTTGCTGTGTCTAGTTCCGCCGAGGCCGGGCGCCGGCCGGCCGCCGCGTTCTTTGACCTTGATAAGACGATCATCGCCAAGTCGAGCACCCTGGCTTACGGACCTTCGTTTTACCGGAATGGCCTGATCAGCCGGGGTGACGCAGTGCGCAGCGCGGTCGCGCAGATGCTTTTCACCCGGCACGGGGCCAGTCACGACCGGATGGAGCAGATCCGGGCCCAGGTGAGTCAGTTGTGCCGCGGCTGGCCCGCTGAGCGGGTGCGCGAGATCGTCGCCCGTCACCTGGACGAGCTGATCGTCCCGTATGTCTACGACGAGGCCCGGTCCCTGCTTGACGCGCACCGGGCGGCCGGCGAGGACGTGATCATCGTGAGCACCGCGGGGCTCGAGATGGTCGGCCCGATCGGGGCCCTGCTGGGCGCTGCCCTGGTGATCGCCACCCGGATGGAGATCACGGAGGGCTGCTACACGGGCCAGATCGACTTCTACGCCTACGGTCCCGCCAAGGCGGAACGGGTCAGGGAGCTGGCCGACGAACGCGGGTACCGGCTGGCCGACTGCTCCGCCTACAGCGACTCGATCACCGACCTGCCGATGCTGGAGGCGGTGGGCTACCCGCACGCGGTGAACCCGGACCGCGCCCTGCGCCGGGTGGCTCAGCTCCGCGGCTGGCCTGTCCTGGCGTTCAGCGTGCTTCCCCCGCCCGGCCCGCGGCAGGCCAGTGAACGGACGGGCCCGTGAGGCGGTGCGCCAGTGCGGGCACGGCCGGTGATGACGCGTGGCCGTGGGGCCGCGCCCCAGTGAAGTTGCGTGCTGGTGAGGGTGTGCGCCGCTGAGGTGCGGCCCAGGAATGGGACGCGGGGAATCGATCGAGATCAGGAATCGGTCCTGCCCGGGGCTTCCCCCGCCAGCCGATCCGCCGTACAAAGGTCAGAGAAGATCCTGGCACGGCAGCCGGGTACCCACGCGACCGAGGAGCCAGGTAGGCGGCCGAGTGGGGCCGGGGCGACGAGTCCGCGTCCGGTAAGGATGCGGCGGCGCCGCGGCCGCCCGGCATGACGAGGTGCACGCTTGGTAGCCCGGCTTGCCGTGCCAGGCTAGATCCGCCGGCTTCGTCCCCGCCGGTCTCTCCCCGCCCGCAGCCGGCCTCTCCCCGCCCGCAGCCAGCCTCCCCCCGCATCGGCCTGCGACCCGCCCGAAACCGGGCCCTGCAGTCCATTTGGGTGCCCGCGCAAAAAGCGGCAAGGCCGCGCGGGGTGTTCCCGTGGCAATCCCGTAAGATCACTTGCCGGGGGAAACTGATGTTGCCGGGATAAGAAGCAATTCCTGGCGCCTCGCGCCCGGACTGGCCCGGCCGCGAACCACCGTACGCGGGGGAATCACCGGTGCGGAAGACTGAACGGCAAGATTGCGCGCGAGGGGAGTGTGCATGTGATGGCCAGATCCGCAGCACCGCAGTCGCTCGGTAATGACAGCGAGCCATCAATCGGGGATCTCGTCACCCAGGCCGTCCGCGACGTCACCCAGCTGCTCAAGTGTGAGCTGGCGCTGGCGAAAATGGAGCTCCGTGACGACGCCAAGCGGCTCGGCCTGGCCGCCGCCCTGCTGGCCATCACGGCGTTCACCGGCTGCCTCATCCTCGTGCTGCTCTGCTTCGCGTTCGCCTACGGCCTGGTGACGCTGGGTATCTGGATCTGGGCCGCGTTCCTCATCGTGGCCGGTGTATGCCTGCTGCTGGCCGCGCTGGCGGTGCTTATCGTGATCGTCAAGGTGCGCGGGGTGAGTGGCCTGCGGAAGACGAGGCAGACGGTGCAGGCGGATCTGGCGCTGCTCAAGCGGGATGAAGACACCCCCGCTCGGCCGGCGGTCGAGGCAGGCTGACCCAGTGACCCTCCGGGGCGACGCAGCGGTCTACGTTGAGGGCCCGTGGTCCCACCGTGCGGTGAGCGCGAACGGGACCCGGCTGCACGTCGCCGAGAGCGGCGACGGCCCGCTGGTGCTGCTGCTGCACGGGTTCCCGGAGTTCTGGTGGACCTGGCGGGAGCAGCTCGCCACGCTCGCGGACGCCGGTTACCGCGTGGTGGCCCCGGATCTGCGCGGCTACGGCGGCAGTGACAAGCCGCCCCGCGGCTATGACCTGGTCACGGCGGCCTCGGACGCGGCCGGTCTGATCCGCGCCCTCGGCGAGGCCAACGCCGTGGTCGTCGGGCACGACTGGGGCGGCTTGGTGGCCTGGACCATGGCCGCCTACTACCCCAAGGTGGTGCGCAGGCTCGCGGTCATCTCGATGGCGCACCCGCTGCGGATGCGGTCCGCCGTGGTCACCAACCCGCTGGGCCAGGGCCGCCGCAGCGGTTACGCGTTTGGCTTCCAGGTTCCCGTGCTTCCCGAGCACAGCCTGGTCCGGGATCATGCCCAGCGGGTGGGACAGATGCTGCGTTCCTGGTCGGGCCCGGGGTGGCCGGACCCGGAAACCGAGCGGCGCTACCGGACCGCGATGTGCATCCCCTCGGTGGCGCATTCGGCGCTGGAGTACCACCGCTGGTTCGTCCGTTCCCGGGTCCGCCCGGACGGCGTCCGCTACGCCCAGCGGATGCGTGCGCCCATCCAGGCCCCCACCCTGCACCTGCAGGGCGCGCTGGACACATGCGTGCTGCCCGCCACGGCGCGCGGGGCCGGGCGGCATGTGGACGGCCCGTACCGGTGGCGGCTGCTCGACGGGGCCGGCCATTTCCCGCACGAGGAGCAGCCGGACCGCTTCGACCGCGAACTGCGCGGCTGGCTGGCGGACCCAGAACCTGAGCGATGACGGCCGGCGCGGGCGGGCCGGGCCGGGACCGTGACCCGGCCGGGCGGCCGCGGAACGCCCGGCCCCGGGACGCGCTGGGCCGCCCGCTGCCGCACGGCGAGACGGGGGCGGACCGGGTGCCGGAAGACCTGTCCCTCCCCCCGGCCGAGGCGCTGGCGCTGGCGCAGCACCTGCTGGACACGGACCGCCCGTTCCACGCCCACGAGGTGCTCGAGGCGTCGTGGAAGCAGGCCCCGGAAGAGGAGCGGGAGCTGTGGCGCGGGCTGGCCCAGGTCGCGGTGGGGCTGACTCACGCCCAGCGCGGCAACGCACGGGGAGCGGTAGCGCTGCTGCGCCGCGGCGCGGAGCGGGTCAGCGGGTACGCGGGGGCGCCTCCCCATGGGATCGACGCCGCGGGCATCGCCCGGGAGTGCGCCGGGCTGGCGGGCCAGATCGAGGCGGCCGGCGACACCGGGGGGGTCTCATCGGGGCCCCGGATCAGCCTGACCCGGGGCGGCAGCTAGTCACAGGTCCGGGTGGAGACCGCGTTGGTCGCGCCGGCGGCCGCGCGCGCGTCGCCCTGCACCTCGGAGGCGGTCAGCGCATACCCGGTATCTTTCACGCCCACGGCGGCGGCGAACACCACCCCGTCCACCCGGCCACTGGGCGCCAGCAGCGGGCCGCCGGAGTTGCCCGGCTGGACATCCGCCCGGATCGAGTAGATCTGCCGGGTTACTTCCTTGGACTGATAGATGTCCGGGGCCTGCGCGAGCTGGTCGTCTCCGACCCGGGCGGGCACCGCGGTGAACGACTCATCCCGGGGGTAGCCGGCCACGATCGCGTCGTCCCCCAGGTTGGCCGGGCCGGCGAAGCTCAGCGCGGGGGCGTTCAGGCCGGGCACGTAGAGGACCGCGAGATCGCGCTGCGGGTCGAACAGCACCACTCGGGCCTTGAGCGGGGGGCCGCGCCTGGTGCTGACGGTCTGGTTCGTGGTGACGCCCGCGACCACGTGCGCGTTGGTCAGGACGTGGTGGGGCGAGATGACGAAGCCCGAGCCCTCGATCCGCCGCTGGCAGGTCGGCGCGATCCCCATGACCTTCACGATGCTGTTCCGGGAGTGCACCAGGCCCGCGGAGGACAGCACGGCTGAGCTGGGCGGGGCCACGGTCAGCGCCGGTTCGGCCCCGAGCGCGCCGAAGACCTGGACATACGGGCCGCTGGCCAGCAGGCTGCGGAAGTCGGAGAACATCGTCCGCGCCGCGGATGGCATCACCCCGTCCACCGCGTGCAGCACCGCGGAGCGGTTGACCTGCGCGGTGACCACGGCGAACGGCGCGTTGACCACGGCCGAGCCGATAAGCCAGGCGATGAGCAGGACGGACAGGACACTGACTGCGGCCCCGGCTACCGAGTCGATCAGGGCCGCCGGGCGCCAGTGCACCCGGGAGCGCACCGCGGCGCCAATCGCGGAGGCGAGCAGCTGGCCGATCATGGCGGCCACGAACACCGCGACGATCGCCACCAGGGCCTGCTGGGCGGACCCCTGGACCAGCGAGCGGGCGAGTGTGGGCGCGAACGAGGCGCCCACCGCCGCTCCACCCAGGAACCCGGCGAAGCTGAGAATTCCTACGATGAAGCCTTGGCGGTAACCGGCCACCGCAAAGGCCGCGGCGAGCGCAATCAAGATCAGGTCAAGCACGTCACCCGACACCAGCCCACCGTATAGTGCGCGGCCGGATGATTGGTTCGCAGGACGGTATTAACCAGGTCCAGCGATGGTTTTAGCTCCCGGCGGCCAGGGCCTCAGGCGGCAGTTCCTCCACCCGCCCGCGGTCCCACGGTTGCTCCCATCCCGCCAGCGTGAGCAGCCGGTCCACCAGGGCCGCGGTGAAGCCCCAGACCAGCATTCCCCGGACCTGGAAAGCGGGCCCGGTGACACCGGAAGGATGCCGGATCGTTAGCCTGCGCCGGGGATCGGAAAGCTCGGAGAGGGGGACCCGGGCCACCGCGGTCACCTCCGGCGGATCGGCCGCGGCCACCGGGACGGGCCGCCGCCACCAGGCCAGGACCGGCGTGACGGCGAAGCCGCTCCGGGCGATGAACAGGTCAGGGAGCACCGCGAGCACCTCGACACCGGACGCCTCGACGGCCGCCTCTTCGGCCGCCTCGCGGAGCGCGGCCGGGACCGGCCCCCCGTCCGACTCGTCGATAGCGCCGCCGGGGAACGCGGGCTGGCCGGAGTGACGCCGGAGCCCCGGGCCGCGCTGCACGAGCAGCAGGTCGGGTCCGTCGGCGCCCACGCCGAAGAGGACCAGCACCGCGGAGGGCCGGCCGCCGCCGGGTGGCGGCCGCAGCCGGGCCGGGATCGCCGCCTCACTGGCCGCGGCGGCCAGGTCGCGCAGCCAGCCCGGCGGCCCGTCCAGGGTGCTGCCGATGCTCTCCACGGGGCCGGCGGCGCTCATGAGAACGGGCCCGCCTTCACCAGCGCGCGGGCTGTCTTCTCGTCGGTGGGTCCTTCCCCGTAGGACGGGCACAGCCGGGCGAGGCCGCAGGCTCCGCAGGCGGGCTTGCGGGCGTGGCAGACGCGCCTGCCGTGCCAGATCAGCCGGTGCGACAAGATGGTCCACTCGGACCGCGGGATGAGCGCCCCGACCTCCTGCTCGATCTTGTCCGGGTCGGTCTGCGTGGTCCACCCGAAGCGCCGGGCCAGCCGGGAGAAATGCGTGTCCACGGTGATGCCGGGGACACCGAACGCGTTGCCGAGGACGACGTTCGCCGTCTTCCGGCCCACCCCGGGCAGGGTGACCAGGTCGGCCAGCCGGCCGGGCACCTCGCCGCCGTAGCGGTCGCACAGGGCCTGGCCCAGGCCGATGAGGCTGCTGGTCTTGGCCCGGAAGAACCCCGTGGACTGGATGATCTTTTCCATTTCGGCCCGGTCGGCCGCCGCATAGTCGGCGGCGGTCCGGTACCGTCCGAAGAGGACCGGCGTTACCAGGTTGACCCGCTTGTCGGTGGTCTGCGCGGACAGGATGGTGGCGACGAGCAGTTCCAGCGGCGAGGTGAAGTTCAGCTCGCAGTGGGCATCTGGATAGAGCAGGGCAAGTTCGCGGTTCATGCGCCGGGCCCGGCGAACGAGCGCGGTCCGGGAAGGATCAGGGATCACCCTCCCAGCCTATTGAGCGGCCGCGCCACCTTGGGCCCGGCGCGGTGCTCTCGGGCACTCCGGGAACTGGCGCTAGGCTGCCGCCACGTATAACCATGAGTTCCGTTATGCTTACGAAGAGCTTCCGGGGGGGCCATGACCGCCGCACCAGTCGCCTCAGGCGGGACGACGCCGATCATGTCTGGGGCGGGCCTGGCCTCCATCGTGCGGCGGAACTGGCTGCTCGCCATCCTGCTCGCCGCCGGGCTGGTGCTGCGGATACTCACCCAGCTGGCTTACCAGCCCGCCCTGCTGTTCATCGACTCGATCAAGTACCTGTTCGGGGCGTATGCCGGGAACGATCCGCCCGGCTATCAGCTGGTCCTGAAGGTGTTCCTGCGGGTCGGCACGCTGCCCATGGTGGTGGCCGTGCAGCACCTGATCGGCCTGGCCATGGCCGTGGTGCTGTTCCTGATCCTGCGCCGCCGCGGCGTGCCGCGCTGGCTGGCCGCCCTGGCCACCGCACCCATCCTGCTGGACGCCTACCAGCTCCAGATCGAGCAGTCGATCATGCCTGACACGGCGTTCGAGGCCCTGATCGTCACGGGCCTGGCCTGCCTGCTCTGGACACCCCGGCCCCGGCTGTGGATGGTGCTGGCCGCGGGACTGGCCCTGGGCGCCTCGGCGACAGTCCGCCAGGTGGGCGAGATCTTCATCCTGCCCGCGCTCGTGTACGTGCTGATCGCCGTCCCGGGCTGGCGCGCCAAGCTGGTCAAGGCCGTCGCGCTGTGTGCCGCGTTCGCCCTGCCCATCCTGGCGGTCAGCTTCCGGAACTACGTGGCCATCAAGCACTTCTCGCTCGCCCCCTACGCGGCCGGGACGATTTACGGCCGGGCCGGGGCCGCCGCCGACTGTGCCACGCTGACGCTGCCCGCCTACGAGCGCGCGCTCTGTCCCTCCGCCAGCCAGCAGGCCCGCGGCCCGGACTGGCTGGACCACGGGGCCACGTCACCGATCAAGTACGTGACACCCCCGGCGGGGATGCATCACGTGCCGATGGCGGCCGACTTCAGCCGGCGCGTGTTCGAGCAGCAGCCCTGGCGGGTAGCCAGCGCGATCAGCAAGGACGCGGTCAAGCTCTTCGCCGCGCAGCGGGTCACCAGCCGGGGCGACACGTCGATCACGCGGTGGCAGTTCCAGCGGGCCTTCCCGCTCTACCCGCCCTACATCACCGATCCGCACGGACGGCTGCGGTTCGCCCAGCTCAATCCGGCGGGCAAGGTGAAAGTGCTCGCGAAGGGGCGGCGGTTCCGCGACCAGCCGGCGGTGTCGGCGGGACTGGCCGGCTTCCTGCGCGGGTACCAGCTCGACGGCGGCTACACCCCAGGACCGCTGTTCCTGCTCACGGTGCTGGCCGGGCTGGCCGGCAGCATCGGCGTGCTGCGCCGTCACGCCTCCCCCGCGCAGCGGGCCACGGCCACCGCCTGCACGCTCATGTTCCTCAGCGGGGCCGCGGTGCTGCTTGCGTCCGACGTGTTCGAGTTCAGCTGGCGCTACCAGCTGCCGGCCCTGGTCACGCTGCCCCCGGCCGGGGCGCTGGGCATCATGGTGGTCGCCGGCTACGTGACGGCCCGGCGCCAGCCCACGCAGGAGGCTCCCGGCCCGGCAAGCCGGACGGCATCCGCGCCCGGGGAAGAACGTCCCGGGTCCCCGCGCAAGGACCGGGCGTCCGCAGGCTGAATCAGGCCGCCTCCAGGGTGCCAACCCCGGACTGACCGCGAGCCCGCTCGTCTTCACCGGCGGCCAGTTCGTGGCCAGCAACCCTCCCTAGCCGGACCCCGGGCCCGGATCAGCCGACTCGCCGCGCAGGCCGGTGCGCTCCGTCTCACCGTGATCGGGGCCCGCCTGGGTGCCTGGCCAGCCCGGCCGGGGGCCGAACCGGGCCGACGCAATCCACACGACCAGGGCCAGCGGGAGGAGCATCACGAGCGGGAGCAGCGCGGGCACGTGGGCGGTGACGACGGCGGAGGCGCATGCCCCCACGATCAGGGCCACGAAGATACCCAGGCTGCGCTCCAGGCCGTTGGGCTTTCGCCCGGTGACCAGCCCGGCGAGCACTCCCGTCAGCGTGCCGGTCAGGTAGGTGGTGGACACCTCACCCAGCTGGCGGACGGTCGCTCCCTGGATGCCCATGGCGATGCCCGCATTGGCCAGCAGCATCAGCTGGCCCGCCCCGGCCGGGCGCCCGCCAGACAGCTCCCAGCCTGCGGAGAACACGGCGAGCACGCAGAATTCCAGGGCGAGCGCGACGGTGAGCCACGACGGCCAGATCTCGCGCAGCACGGTCGCCGCGCGGGGCCGGCGGCCACGCCAGCCCTCCAGCCAGCGGCCCGCCCGCCGGGCCGCTAGCGGCGCCCCGATCAGCACCCCGGCCACGTAGCTGGCCAGGGCGACCCCGCAGTTCCCGGCCAGCGCCGGGTCGTGCGTCCCCGCGGCGACGCCCAGCAGCACCATGGTCCCGGTGACCACGCTGCTGAACACGTGCCCCAGATGCAGGAAGACGGCGGCGTCGACCGCGCCGGTCGTCACGGTCAGCAGGACGACGAGCATGTCCCGGGCGCCGGAGCGCCAGTCCTCGGTCACGGTCAGGTCCCTACGCGGCGTGCTCGCCGGTGAGCGCGCGCCGGACGTCGGCGATGCGGCCAGCCACCTGGCCGACGTCGCCGCCGCCCGGCAGCGGCAGGTCCGCCGGGAGCCGGCCGCCCCGGACGCCGCGGGCCAGGCTGCGCAGGGCGTCGGCCAGCTGCGCCACGTCGTGGGGGCCGGGCCGCCCGGACGTGACGTCGGCGCGCACCGCGGTGGCGGTCACGGTGTCCGTAAGCTGCTCCAGGGCGATCAGGACGGGCCACAGGCGGGCCGCCCGCCTGCTCACCGAGGGGGGCTCTGCCATGGTCCGCTGGAACTCCGTGCGCAGGTCGGATAGGACTCGATAGGTCTGGCGGCGTAGCGCCGACCGGCCGGATGCAGCGGTGAGCGCCTGCTCCGTGTAACGGGCCACACTATCGAGCGCGGTGGCGAGCTGTTCCGGCAGGTGAGCATGCCAGCTCGACGGCCACGGAGCGTAGCCGACGAGGAGCACGATGGCGCAGCCCAGCACGGTGTCGGTGAGCCGGTCCAGGGCGAGCGACCAGCCGCTCCGGGCAAGCAGGTCGATCAGGATGACGACCAGCGGCGTCAGGAACGTGCTGAACAGCCCCCAGTTGCGGTCCCGGCCGTAGGGCAGCAGACCGGCGAAGATCGCGCAGGGGATGAGCAGCAGCGGCCCGGGCGGCAGCACGATGAGGATGACCGCCCCGAGAACCGCGCCGACCACGGTGCCGATCCCGCGCTGCAGGGCACGGGCGAAGACCGAGCCGAAGTCCGGGCGCAGCACGATGGCCACGGTCAGCACCACCCAGTAGGAGCGCTGCAGCGGGAGGGCCTGGCTGACCAGGCTGGCGACGCCGATCGACAGCATCAGCCGGAGCGCGAAGATCCGGGTCAGGCGGCCGCCCACGGTCTCCGCGAGCGCGTCCCGCAGGCGTTCACGCGGGCCCGGGCGGCTGGGCGCCGCGCCGCCCTCAGCGGGCCGTTTCCCGGATACCAGGTCGGCCGCCTCGGCCACGGCAGCGGCCAGCGCCCGGCTGCCGGGCTCCGGCCCCCCCGCCGCGCGGACCGAGCTCACCGGCGTGCCGTACTGGATGGCGTCGGCGATCGCCCCGATCGTGGCGACGAGCCCGGCGGGGCCGGCACCCCTTCCTGCACCAGGGTGACGGCTGCCTCCGTGAGCGGATGAGTCTGCCGCAGCAGCGCGGCGACGCGGGTCAGGTCCGGGTCCCGGCCGCTGATCCGGGCCCGGCGGGAGGCGAGGTCGTCCCAGGCCTTGTTCAGCGCGTCGACCACGGCCTGATGAGCCCCGGGGAAGTCCGGAGTCCCGGCGGCGCGCAGCATCCGGGCCAGGGTGCGGTAGACGTCCGCGGTGCTGCGCTGCTCCGCGGCCAGCGGTGCGACCAGCCACGCCGGGACCAGCAGCAGGATCGCCCAGCCCACCCCGGCCAGCAACAGCAGCGGCGCCAGCCACCAGGGCCGGGCCGCGCCGAGCGGGCCGGTGCCGAGGATGGTGTAGACGAGGAGTTGCAGGCCGGTGATGGCCAGGGTGGCCCCGGCCGCGGTCATCACCGCCGAGAGCCCGGCCACCACGACCAGGACGACGAGCGCGATCCAGCCCCGGCCGTGCACCAGGACTCCGAGCAGGAGCCCGGCCGCCCCGCCGAAGATCCCCGCCACGGCGATACGGCGGAGCCGGGCGGGATAGGTGCCGCCGCGGTCCACGACCGAGCCGAGCAGGCCGCCCATCGCACCCAGGAGCCCGCCCACCTGATCCCCCAGGGCCATCCCGAGGGCCAGCGGCCCGCAGACGGCGAGCGCGGCGCGGATCACCGCCGGCCACGGCACGGGCGCCGGGGCCGGCCGGACTACCTCGGCAAGCCACGGCGGTACGGCAGGCGGGACGGGGAGCCTGCCGGGCTTCCCTAGCACCGGGCCGCCCGCGTGATCGGGAATTGGCTCACCAGGCCATGGTGCCAAAGACCCGCGAACCGGGGTGCGCGGGTGCAGCCGGCGGTTCAGCCTGCCTGGTGGTCGGCGCCCGGGCGGTTCAGCCAGGCTCCGCCCAGCGGTAGCTGGCCGCGATCCCGCCGCCGATGCGGACGGTCCCGGCCGGGCTGCCTGCGTGCCGCCAGATCGTGTAGTTCCCCGCGGCGAGGGCCGGGTACACGGCCGCGTGGCAGGAGGCCGGGCCCAGCCGCCGCTCCCGGACGAGCGCGTGCGTGCGCGCCCCGGGGTCATGCAGCGGGCTGATGTGGATCTCCTCCCCCGCCATGCGGGCCGGGGTGATGATGATCAGTGCACCGACGTCTCCGCCGATGTCGAGCAGCACGCTCCCCGGGCCCGACGGGCCGGGGCTGGTTTCCGCCATGTCCGCGCCTCAGGACGGGTTGTAGTAACCGCCGTAGGGCACGCCCAGGTACGGGAAGGAGTGCAGATACGGCTTCTTCACATCCTTGGGGGTGAGCCCGTCAGTGATCACGCCGGCCGCCGCATCGGGCTTGTAGCCGGCGGACACCAGCGGGTACGTGAGCCCGGCGATGGCCCGCAGCTCGATCGTCACCACATCGTCGAAGACCCGGCGGCCGTTCGGGTAGCCAGCCAGGTCCCCGCCGAGCACCCCGAGGATGTTCGGCTTCCGCGCGGGCCTGATGGCGGTGTTGAGCCGGAGCATGTCGGCCAGCACCGGCCCGGTGTGGTTCTGGAAGCCCTTGATCAGGCCAGCCGGGATCCCGGTCAGCAGGATGGCCTCCAGGTCCGCGCGCGGCTTCCCGGACTTGGCCAGCGCGGCGAGATGCGGGAACACCCCCGGGTAGAGGGCGGGGAGCAGCGAGGCCAGCTCGGGATGGGCAACATAGGAGGCGAACATCTCGTCGTAGACAGGCGGCTGGGTGTTCCAGAAGTCTTTCTTGCCGAGCGGGATGAGCACCTCGTTGACGAGCGGGTTGCCGAGCCGGGAGACCTGCCGGAACGGGCCGCTCCAGGTGCTGGCCCCCTGGTCGGCGTCCCAGATCTGGACGTGCCGCCTGCTGGCGCTGGTCCACACGCCGATGACGGCCCGCGGGTCGCTCTCGTCCCGTGAACTGGAGCCGGTCAGCTCGGCGATCGGCACCTGCAGGGCGATGGAGTGGACGTTCAGTTCCTTGGTGGTGTTCACCCCGGGCGCGGGCTTGGCGAAGATGTGCATGCCGTACTTGGCGTGCAGTTGCTGGAACGGCCGGAGCGTGGCGAGATCGAAGATCGACCCCAGGTCCACGTAGAACCCCTCGGCGCGCTGGCCCGCGAACACCTTCACGCCGCCGGGCAGTGAATGCACCGCGCTGGCGGCCAGCGTGGCGTACCGCGGGGTGGAGAGCGGCCCGATGTTGCACGGCGGGCAGCGAAGACCAGACCCCATGGTCTGGGAGACGCCGCCTGCGAGCCGGGTGACGGTGTAGAACTGCCGGCTGTTCCAGTTCGGGCTGTCCAGCGACCTGATCGGGCCGGTGTTGTAGAGGAACGTGTCCGGGTTCCGCAGCGCGGTGCTGAACCGGAACTGATAGGTGATATCAGCCTGGCCGTCGCCATTGGTGTTGACGTGGATCTCGTACAGGACGTCGTCGCCGAACTCGTAGAAGTTCGGTCCGCCCGCGGGTTCCTGCAACGGGATGTAATTGGCGATCAGCGTGACCGTCGAGGGCCGGTCAGGGCTGACGAACGCGTAGACATCCGTGCTGTCCGCGACCGGATCCTTGGAGATCTCCGGCGCTTCACGGTGTGATGACATGGATTTACCTCACAGCTAGTCGGTGGGGCTGGCCGGGCATCACCGGGTCAGCGGCTGGGTGTTACTTGCTCGCCCGGACGAGCCGGGCGGCGAGGGCTGGGTCGCTCAGCCGCGTGCGGGTCGTTCCCGCGAAGATGTCCATCTCGCCGGTTCGCGCGTCGCGGACGTGGATCACGAGGGGCCCGGCCGCGTCGCCCGGGTCCGCGGCCGTGGTCATGGCGGCGGCGGAACGGGCTGGCCGCTCGGCGGGCTGGCCGGACCGGGCCGGCCGGGCCACGGCCGGCCGGGCGGCGAGCGCACTGGCCGCCATCAGGCCGGCCGCGCTGGCACCGGCGGCGCCGCGGAGTACCGAGCGGCGGGACACGGGAGCGTGCTGGCCGGCCGGGCCTTCCGTGGCCGCCATTCCCTCGCGATGATCTCCAGCCATGGTCGTCCCCCCGGGCGCGGTGAGGCCTGCCGCGGATAGCGTCAAGCCAACGGCATGCGGCTGGTCCGGCTCGCACTGCCTGACTCGCAGCGCCGCTGCACGTCACGGTCAGTATTCGCTCAGGTGACTTAGAGTAGTTGAAGGACCACGCAACGTTACACAAGCGTTACCAGCTTGCGCCGTTCGCACCGGGGCCCGCTCAGGCGCGGAGGACGTCCCGGAGATCGCCGGGCGGGGAGATCGCCCGGCCGGGGATCGGTCAGGCCGCGCGGCGCTCGTCCCCGGCCGACGCATTGCGCGTGATCATCTCGCTGACGCCGCCGATGGCTCCGTTCAGCCCGCCCTTCGCCACGCGGCCGAGCACGACCTGGGCGAGGCCGACCCCGTCCGCGACCAGACGCCGCAGCTCGGGGGACGTCCTGATCGCGTCCAGGGACTTGCGCGCCCGCTCGATACCCTCACGGCCTTCACTGACACCGGTCAGATAGCCCGCGACGAACCCGATGATGGTTTCCATAGTTCTGCCTGCCTTGCGTAGAGCTGCCTGGCCGGACCGGAAGGACCAGTCCGGGGTGCGCTACATCTGGCGGAGCTCCAGATAGCGCTTGATGTCGGGAAGCGACTGGATGATGGCGGCGAGCGCCGCAGCCACCACCACCGCCTTGACGATCCTGCCGATCATGGTGGTCCTCCTCGTTGAGATGGTGCGGGATGTACTGGCTAGCCGGGCGCCCCCAGAGGCTCGACCTCGTCGGGGGCGAAGTACAGGAACCGGCCCTGGGTGCGCTGGATGTCCGCGTCCGGGTCGTCTTCGGGCAGCACCGCCAGGTGGGCGTGGCCGTCCACGTCGAACAGCACCGCCTCGACCAGCGCGGTGCGGCCGGTCAGGAACAGGTCCTGCGCGTCCGCCCGGCGGGCTCCGGGGAGCATCCGGACCCGGCTGCCCCGGGCGACGCGGACCCCGGCGATCACGACGTGATCCGTTTCCGGCGATACCGAGCGGTCCGCCCCCGGATCCCACCAGGGCGCCTCACCGGCGACGGCCGGGTCAGGCACCCCGCCGCCGTCCTGCGGCGGCCGCTCCCCCGGGCCCGCGGGTGGTTCCTGCGGAGGTTCCGTCCACTCCGGAACGGTGGCGGGTCCCGTGGCGGCGCTCCCGGCCGGATTGAGATACCGGATGGCACCGTGCATGCGCTCGATCATCTCGGGCGGCAGGTCGTCGAGCCGGTCGAGTAGCTCCGCCGCGCGGGGGTCGGTGGCCCGGGCCGCGCGCTTCTCGTCATCGGTCAGGGTCAGCGTACGGAGGGTAAGGATCTCGTCGATCTCAGTGGAGTCGAACAGCTGCCCGGCGCTCTCCGCGGCGATCTCCGCGTGGTCGTAGAGGATGACCGGGGAGGACAGCATCAGCTCGGTGCAGTCCGGCGGCCCGGCCAGCACCGGCCAGGTGCCGGTGTTCACGCACCGGCCGACCTCGCCCGCGGCCCATTCCGGTGGTTCGGTCATCGACAGGAACCGGCCGCCGGGCACCGCGATCAGGCAGTGCGCGGCGATCAGCGCGTAGGGCAGCCCGTCCGCCCGGCGGGCCAGCGGCCCCGGCGGTTCGGTGCGGTTTTCCAGCACCACCCGCAGGCGCAGGGCGCCGTACGGGCCGGGCATCCGCTCCGCGCTCAGCCGGATCAGGCCGTGCAGCGTTTCCCGCTGCCGGGCCAGCCGCCCGGCGGGCGCGCCGCCGGGGCCGGGCACGTCCTCATACTCGGTACCGCCCGGGACCGTGAACTCGGTCTCGATTCCCTTGCCGGCCAGGTCGCCGAGCGACGCCGCCGCCTGCTGCTCGCACTCAGTGGCCTCGTCCCAGGGAGTGTGCTCAACCTCGCCGGCCCGCAGCGAGTCCACGGCCTTGAAGCCGGCCCCGGACGTGCCGGCCTGCACGGTGCGCCGCTTCAGCTGGAGGAAGCGGGCCAGCACCGTGACCGTGGCGTCGGCGTTGCCTTCCAGGACGCATTCGGTCTGCGCCGCGGACGGCTCGTTCTCATCAACGGCCCGGTAGGCCGGGGGCATGAGCACCCCGAACTGGAACCGCTCCTGGTTCTTCTGCGCCGAGGCCCGGTAGGGGTAGAGCAGGTAGCCCTCGAACAGGATGGCGTCGGCCACCTGCCGGGCCTGCTCGAGGTGGGCCGGGTCGATCCGGTCGCGGGATTTCACGATTCCTCCTGGCCGGCCCGGGCCAGCAGCGCGAGCAGGGTCGCATCCCAGGTGGGCAATGCGTGGCGGCTCTTGAACTGGCCCAGCTCATCCAGCGTCTGCCGGCTCATGGTGATCCACGAGGTGTCCGGGAAGTGTGCGTCCACGGCCTTCCGCCACTGGCTTACCGGCAGGCGGAACGTGGTCTCCTTGCTCCACGGCACCTGCTGGACCCGCAGCCGTCCGTCGGCCGTGCCGAAGATGGTCCCGCTGAACAGCAGCAGCAGCGGGATCTCGCCGTCGTCCAGCGAGCTGAAGTAGCGCGTCGAGGCGATCTGCAGGTCGTAGGTGAACGGCACCGGGAGGTCCACCTCGATGCTCCCGGTAAATCCCGGGACCATGGTGGAGAGCGTGGTGAACTGGAGCGGCTTGAGCGTGTCGGCCCAGCGGATCCGCTCACCGAACAGGTCGTGCAGCCGCTCCGCCTCGGCGTCGGTGTAGATCCGGCGGAATGGCTCGATCCGGATCTGCGAGCGCAGCGCGATCGCGTCGATCTTCTCACCCGACGTCTCGCTGATCCGCAGGGCCAGGTCGAACGATGGCACCACCGCATAGGGGTCCACCCGGGCACCGATGGCGTCGAAAACGAGCTCAGCCATGGCGGGAGCCCTGCTCGCCGGCCTCGGCCCGCAGTGCCGGCCCGGAGGCTCCGGCGGATCGCTCACCCAGGCTGGCCGGCGCCTCCCTGGCGCGCCGCCGCACCCCGGTCAGGAACTCCTCGATGCTGGCCCGGGCTTCGCTGCCGCCGTCGAAGCCTTTCCACAGCATCCGCATCCGGCCCGCCAGCTCGTAGCAGACGTCGATGGGCACGATGAAGTGTTCCGCCTCGGCCGCCCCGCCCTCCCGGCAGAGGAGCACGGCCTCGACGTCCGGTTCCGCGCTGGCCAGCAGCGGGTGTGCCGCCGCCAGCCGCTCCCATGCCGCCAGGTCCAGGGTGCATTCGGTGGCCCCGGCCGGGCTCGGGTAGAACCCCGCCACCGCGCCGCGCTGTGAGCTGTACAGGAAGAACGCCAGCCCGACCGGGATCTGCAGCTCATCCCACTCAGCGGCGGACATCGGCCGGGAGGAATCACGCAGGTAGCGGTCGGGGACCGAGCGGTAGCGGGCCGAGCCCCGGCGAGGGGAGGCGCCCCGCAGGGGTGTTCTCGCCGAGCCGGGGCTCTCGGGGGGCTCCGGGGGGTCGTCCCCCCGGGCGGCGCCACGAGGGGCGGGTGCTGCCTCCCCGCCGAAGCGTCCCGGGGAGCCATCACCCCGGCCTGGCGCCACCTGGGTGAACAGCAGGTAGCAGGCCCGGCAGGCGCAGGCCAGGCTGGACTTCTCCAGGTCCGCTACGTGGCCGTGGGTGGCCGGGATACCGGTGGCGCAGAACTCGCAGTGCTCCTCGTCGGCGGCCTGGGGGTCCCGCATCGCCTGCTGGTCCGGACCGGCCGGGCCGGGCGGTGCGGCGGCCGATGGAACCGGCCGCGCGGGTGCCGCCGCCGGACCCGGGCGAGCCGGGGCTGGCGCCGACTGGCCGGGCGGCCCGACGAATTTGCGCAGCCCTGATCCCCCGCTCACGACGAGATCGCCTCTTGCGGCGCGGTGACCGCCACCCTGACTCCCTGGCTGTCAGACAGCAGCGGCAGCGGCTCCAGATGCACGGCCGCGTCGCCCAGGCTCCGGCCCGCGGAGCGGACGTCGTAGCGGGTCTCGCAGCCGGGGCAGGCCAGTTCGCCGAGCGTGAGAGTTCCCTCGGCCAGCGATACCCCGCAGGCGGCACAGGCATCACGGTAGGCGTACAGGGTGCCGCGGACCGAGCACAGGAGCACCCGGGTCCCGGCCACCGCCGCGGTCACCGGCCTGCTGCTGGGCGGCCCGATGTCCGGGATCGTTACCCACCTGGCGTCGCCCGCGCCGGCGCTCGGCCGCCCGTCCTGCCCGTCCGCGCCCGGGGGCCGGCGGCCGATCTGCAGCAGCGTCTCCGGGCCCGGCGGCGCGGTGACGCCCTCCACCACGACCTCGGTGACCTCAGGCGCCGCGTCCTCGATCGCGCCTTTGATAGCGAGCTGGACAGTCACGGTGGAGGACGGGCAGCCATCGCAGCTGCCCTCCAGGCGGAGCTGGGCCACCCCCTCCTCGGTCACCCCCAGGTATGTCACCCCGCCCGCGTGCGAGCCGAGGTAGGGACGCACCTGATCCAGCGCCCGCTGGATCCGGGTGTCCACGTCCAGCGGGTGCAGGTCGTGCAGCAGCAGCAGGCTCTCCACCAGCGGGTCCTCGAGGAGGCGGCCGAGGACCGCGGCTCCGGCCGCGCCTTCCGCGCGGAGCGCGGCCATGATGTGGCTCAGCCCATCGCCGTACAGTCCCAGCAGCAGCCGGACCAGTTCCTCAGCCGCGCTGGCGGTCCCATCCCCACCCTTGGACTGCAGGACGCCGAGCAACTCCTCGACGCGTGCCCCCACCTGCCGTGCGTCGGCCATCCGCCTCGCCTCTGTTTGCCTGAAACTCTGTTTGCCTGAAAGTCCTTTTGCCCGAGACCCGGCCCGGCTGGATCTGGGTCTGCCCGGCCGCTACTGGCTCATTCTCAGGCCACCTGGCATCCGGGTCCCGCCCGGCCGGCTGACCAGGCGGGACCCGGAATGCGGGCGCGTTCCGGGGCGGTGCGGTTCCCCGGAACTCCCGCGTCAGGTGGCCAGGGTCGCCGCCGTCGGCGAGTGCACCTTCTCGACCAGCTTGCCGTTGCCGAGGTACATGTGCACGCCGCAGGGCAGGCAGGGATCGAAGCTGCGGACCGCCCGCATGATGTCGATGCCCTTGAAGTTGTCCGGAGAGTTCTCCTCGAAGATGGGCGTGTTCTGGACCGCATCCTCGTACGGCCCGGGAGTGCCGTAGCTGTCCCGGACACTCGCGTTCCAGGGTGTCGGCGGGTACGGGTGGTAGTTCGCGATCTTCCCGTCCCGGATCACCATGTGGTGTGACAGCACCCCCCGCACCGCCTCGGTGAACCCGCAGCTGTTCGCCTCGTCCGGGACGTCGAACGGCTCCCAGGTCTTGGTGTGCCCGGCCCGTACCTCGGCGAGGGCCTTCTCCATGAAGTGGAGGGCGGCCGCAGCCGCGTAGGCCTGGAAGTAGGTCCGCGCACGGTCCCGCTCGATGGCGTTAGAGAGCGGTCGTCCTTCTTTGTCGTACGGAATCTTCCACTCGAACGTGACCTCGGGCTTGGTGACCGTACGGGGCAGGTTGATCAGCACGCTGCTGCCGGTGGACTTGATGTACCCGATGTCCACCAGGCCGCCCTGCGCGGTCGCCCAGAGCCGGGCGATCGGGCCGCCGCCAGTGTCGGCGGCCAGGTAGTTGGTGCCGTCGAACCAGCGCGGGGACATGACCCAGCTGTAGTTGCTGTCGAAGTCCCGCTTCTGCGGGCGCGGGATCGTGTGCTGGTTCCACGGGTGCCTGCGGTCCACCGGGTTGCCCAGCGGGTCGCGGGTCACGAACATCTCCTGGTCTTCCCAGTCCTCGTAGTACGAGCTGCCGAGCAGGATGCGGATGCCCAGGTTGATGTCGACCAGGTCGTTGGTGAGCAGCTGCCCGTCCCGGATGACGCCGGGGCTGACGAACATCTTCCGGCCCCAGTCGCTCATGTGGTCGTAGCGGAAGTCGCAGTGCTCGGGGTCGTTCAGGCTGCCCCAGCAGACCATGTCCGCCCGGCGGCGGCCGACCTCCTCGTACCCGGGCAGCGCCTCGTAGAAGAAGTCGAACAGGTCATCGTGCATGGGCACGACGCGCTTCATGAATTCCACGTAGCGCATCAGCCGGGTCAGGTAGTCGGTGAACAGCTGCACGGTGGGGGTGGTTCCGACACCGCCCGGGTAAAGCGTGGACGGGTGCACGTGGCGCCCTTCCATCAGGCAGAACATTTCCCGGGTCGACCGGCTGACCTGGAGCGCCTCGCGGTAGAACTCGCCTTCCAGCGGGTTCAGCGACCGCATGATGTCGCCGATGAACTTGTAGCCGTGATCGGCGGCGTGCGGCGCCTCGGTCCGGTTCGCCATTTCCAGCACGCCGGGGTTGGTCTCACCGACCATCTTGGCGCAGAAGTCCACCCCGACCAGGTTCTCCTGGAAGATGTTGTGGTCGAACATGTACTCGGCGGCCTCGCCAAGGTTGATGATCCACTCGGCGAGGTGCGGGGGCCGCACGCCGTAGGCCATGTTCTGGTTGTAGACCGAGCACGTTGCGTGGTTGTCACCACAGATGCCGCAGATCCGGCTGGTGATGAAGTGCGCGTCGCGCGGGTCCTTGCCCTTCATGAAAATGCTGTAGCCCCGGAAGATCGACGAGGTGCTGTAGCACTCGAGGACCTTCTTCTGCTTGAAGTCAATCTTGGTATAGATGCCCAGGCTTCCCACGATGCGCGTAATGGGATCCCAGTTCATCTCCACGACGCCGGTGTCTTCGGCAGTAGTCATAGTTCATCCCCTCGGTACTGAGCGGCGCCGCGGCCGGCCTGGCCGGCGCCTGGAATCGTTACCAGGTACTGCCGGTCACCAGGGCTTCTGATAACCCGTCAGAAGGTCGCTGCCCCTCTTACGCCACTTCGGCTCCTCGTCGGCCGTCTTAGCGGTGAAGCCACGGAGGGTGCGGATCACGGTGCCGTACAGAGTGCTCGCGGTCGCGGACACCTTTGAGCCGGGGGGTTCATCCATGAACGGCATGAACTTGTCCGGGAAGCCGGGCATGGTGCAGGCGATGCATATCCCGCCCACGTTGGGGCACCCGCCGACCCCGTTGATCCAGCCGCGCTTGGGCACGTTGCACTTGACCACGGGACCCCAGCAGCCCAGCTTGACCAGGCACTTGGGCGAGCCGTACTCGTCCGCGAAATCGCCCTGCTCGTAGTAGCCGCCGCGGTCGCATCCCTCGTGCACGGTCGCGCCGAACAGCCAGGTCGGCCGGAGCGCCTCGTCCAGCGGGATCATCGGCGCCTGGCCCGCCACCTGGTAGAGCAGGTAGAGGATGGTCTCCGAGAGGTTGTCCGGGTGGGTCGGGCAGCCGGGCACGCAGACGATCGGGAGCCCGGCCTTGGAGCGCCAATCCCAGCCCAGGTAGTCAGGCACCCCCATGGCCCCGGTGGGATTACCGGCCATGGCGTGGATGCCGCCGTAGGTGGCGCAGGTTCCGGCGGCCAGGATCGCGGTGGCCTTCGGCGCGAGCCGGTCCAGCCACTCGTTGGTGGTCATCGGCTGGCCGGTGGCGGGGTTGTTGCCGAAACCGCACCAGTAGCCTTCAGGCTTGATGGCCTCGTTCGGGATCGACCCCTCGACCACGAGGACGAACGGGTCGAGTTCTCCCCGGTCGGCCTTGTGCCACCACTCGATGAAGGTGTCGGCGCCCTGCTCCGGACCGCACTCGAAGTCGATCAGCGGCCAGTGCACGGCCACCTTGGGCAGCCCGGGCAGCGCGCCCAGGGCGATTTCCTCGATGCTGGGCTGGGTGGCTGCGGTCAGCGCGACCGAATCCCCGTCGCAGCCAAGCCCCCCGTTCATCCAGAGGATGTGGACCACGGGCTCTTCCGTGGCCTGGGCCGAACCGTCGCTGGTGTCTGTGGCAGTGGCCATTCGCAGGCCACCCCCTCCCTGTGAGCTGGCTGGCTGGTTCTCAGTAATTCGGCTGGCTGCGGCGCCGGCGCGAATGCCGGCCTGGTCGGCACCACCCAGTGGTCCGAGATCACGCGGGTGGCAGGAGCCTGCCCCGCGCGGATGGCAGAAGCCCGGCCGGGACAGGCGGCAGGAGCCGGCTGGCCCGGGTCCCCGGGCTCTGCGCCGCGCGTGCGGCGGGGAGGGGTGTCAGCGGTGCGGGGGGAGCGTGGCCTGGCCGCTTCGGCTGGCGGACCAGCGGGAAGCGGCCGCCTGGCGGACCCCGATGACCGCCTGACGACCCGAACCACGGTGGACGCGTGAGCGCCAGGAAGATGGTTCATAGAGGCCTTACTTGCTTCATGCGCAAGTGCCGTCATGCTAAACCCCTCCACCATGCGTATCAAGGCGGTAGCGGCAGGTTGTCAGACATAAATGTCCGGGTCCCATGGACAGACATGGGTCCGCTCCCGGGGCCAGGCTCCGGCCGAACCCCGGGCTGCCCTCCTGCCAGCGGCAACGGCGTTCCTCCCAGTGACCTCGCGATCTACCGGCCGGTCACCTGGCCCGCCGCCGGGCGGTGAGGAACTGACGAAAGTGGCCCACGGTGACGACGCGATCTCGTCCAGACGCGTACCCTGTGTTCAGACCGGGCGGTTTGCGGTCGGGACGGGCCGGACGAGCCGGAGGAGATAGTGGCTGAGCTGGCCAACGGACACGGGGATGAGCCGATCGAGGTCGTCCCCGTGGTGGTGCTGTCCCAGACCTTCCCGGCCCGGCCCTCGTGGATCCCGGAGATTCGCGACTTTGTCCGCCGCTGCCTGGCCGAATCGCCGCTGACCGACGAAGGCAACCGCAGCGTCCAGGAGACCGTGTTCCGCGCCCTCCTGGACGCGGCCGGCCCGACCGGGGCCATCCAGGTCTCCTTCCGGATCTTCCCGGAACACGTCGAGGTAGACGTCCTGCACTCCAACCAGCCGCCCGCTGAGGTGGCCGGCAAGCTGCCCGGGGCCGTGCCCCGGCCGGCCGCGGCCGCGGCGGCGGCCAAGCCGGAGATATCCGGCCGGCCGGCCACGTTCGCGGACTGGATGTCCACGGCGCTGCGCCGGGAGGGACTGACCCAGGAGGCCGCCGCCCGGCAGCTGGGCGTCTCGGTCAAGACGGTCGGACGCTGGGTGGGCGGCGAGACCGAGCCCCGGCTCCGGGATCTGCGCCGCATCCAGGAGCTATTCGGCGAGCTCCCGTTCCCCTGACCGGCCCTTCCCCCTGACCGGCCGTTCCCGTGACCGGCGCTCGTCCCGGCGGGCCCCGGAATCTCCGCGGCCGGCCGAGAACGAGCCGACTAGACAGCTGTGTCTCGTATCAATTGCTGGACGTCCCCCCACAAGTGTCCTACGGTGCTCCCATGGCCCTTCCTACGGGACGCTACCGGCTGGGCACTGAGCGCGGCCAGATCGTCCTGCGCACGTTCCGCGATGGCCTGGCGGCCACAGCCGGGCACGATCTGGTCATTGAGTTGCCCCGCTGGTCCGGCGAGCTGGTCGTGGATGACGACAAGGCCCCGGAGAGCCTCGTGGTCCGCCTCGACCTCGGCGCACTGGTCGTCCGAGAGGGCGCCGGCGGCCTCAAGCCCCTGACCGACCGGGACCGCCGCGAGATAGCGACGACGGCACGGAAGCAGCTGGCCTCCGACCAGCACCCCGAGGCGGTCTTCACCGCGAACCGGTTCGACGTGTCCGGTGACAACGGGGTCATCGAGGGGAACCTCTCCATCCGGGGGGTGACACGGCCGCTCCGGCTCCAGGTGAGCCAGGCTGAACCAGGCAGCTGGCGCGGGACCGGCACGCTGGTGCAGTCGGCTTACGGGATCAAGCCGTACACCGCGTTCTTCGGCGCGCTGAAGGTGCGGGACGCGGTTGATATCGAGGTAAATGCGAGCATTCCCGGGTCCGCGGACGACACCGGGTGAGCCGGGCTTGGCTCCGGGCCTTGCGGAGCCGGGCCGGGGGGAAGTAAGCCAGAGAGGGTAACCCGGGGCCGCCGGCCCTGGGGGCAGAGAGCTCAGCGGAAATGACCGCGAGGAGATGAGCGCAGCGCCGTCGGCAGGGGTAGGGGACAACGAGGTCGCCAGGCTCTTCGAGCGCCGGGCGGCTTCCGTGGACGAGCTGGCCGGGCATGCGGGCACAGTCGCGGCGGCCTGCTACGACATGGCCGTCCGCTTCCACCAGGGGGGCAAGCTGGTGGTCTTCGGCACTGGGGCGTCGAGCACTGATGCCCTGCACGTGGCCGTGGAATTCGTGCACCCCGTGATTGTGGGCAAACGCGCGCTCCCGGCCATCTCGCTCACCGCCGATGCCGCCACCGTGACGGGCGTGGCCGAACGCGAGGGTATGGGCGCGATCTTTGCCCACCAGATCCGCCATCTCGCCGCCCCGGCGGACATCGCGCTGGGCCTGTCCGCCGACGGCAACTCCGAGAGCGTGCTGAACGGGCTGCTGACCGCGCACGGCATGGGCATGCTGACGATCGCGCTGGCCGGCGCGGGCGGCGGGATAATCGGCAGCAGCCCGGCGGTGGACCATGTCCTGGTCACCACGGAATCCGATCCGAGGGTGGTCAAGGAGGCGCACGTGACCGCGTACCACGTGCTCTGGGAACTAGTGCACGTCTTCTTCGAGCAGCCCGGCGTGCTGGGCCCGGCGGTGGCCTCATGAAGCAGCCCGAGCCCGCTCCCCGGCTCCAGTCCCAGGCTCAGGCCGGCCAGGCCGCCGCGCAGCCCGGGGCCACCACCCGGCCCGGCGGCCCGCGGCCCGAGGCCGTCCCGCTGCCCCGCGCCCCGCGGCCCGGGATCTCCCCGCAGGCGGTGCAGCTCCCCGAATGCCGCGACGAGGTCTGTATCACCTGCTCCGACACGGCGGTCGCGGTAACCATCGCGCGGTTGCTCCCGGACGGCCTGGCCGTGGTTGACACCGAGGCGGGCCAGGAAGAGGTCAGCGTCGCCCTGGTCGACGCGGGGGTCGGCGACACCATCCTGGTGCACGCCGGTGAGGCCATCGCGGTGGTGCCGGGCATGACCAAGCGCAGCAGCGGGCAGGACAGCGCGGCCGCGATGGAGTCGCTGTACCCGTTCCTGTACGCCGGGAGCACGCCTGACATCGACGCGGTGCTGGCCGAGGTGCGCGCGTCCACCGTGGCCAAGGCCCGGGAGATCACCGAATTGCGCCAGGTCATCTGCGCCCAGGACGCCGGCCGGCTGGCCGCCTGCGCGGAGCAGATGGCCGCCCGGTTCGCGGGTGGCGGGCGGCTGCTGGCCTTCGGCAACGGCGGCAGTGCCACCGACGCCCAGCAGCTGGCCACGCTGTTCCTTGATCCGGGTCCCGGGGCGCGGGCGCTGCCCGCGTTCTGCCTGGCCAACGACACCGCGGTGGTCACCGCCCTGTGCAACGACGTCGGCGTGGCGGTGGTGTTCGCCCGCCAGATCGCCGCGTTGGGCCAGCCGCGGGACATCGCCATCGGCCTGTCTACCAGCGGCAACTCCGAGAACCTGCTGCGCGCCCTGGACGAGGCGGCCCGGCACGGCCTGCTTACCGTGGGCATCGCCGGGTACGACGGCGGGAAGATGGCCGAACTGGAGAGCCTGGACTACCTGTTCGTGGCGCCGTCTCCGTCGGTGCACCGGATCCAGGAGGCCCAGACCACCGTGTACCACGCGCTGTGGGAGCTGACCGTGGCGTCGCTCGCCGGGACCGGGTGACCCGCATGGCGGAGACGGCGGGCGAAGGCAGGACCGGGCGCACGCTCGTCGCTTGCCTGGGCAACATCTTCCTCAGCGACGACGGCTTCGGCGTGGAGGTGGCCCGGCGGATGGCCCGCCAGCCGCTCCCCGAGGGGGTCCGGGTCACCGACTACGGCATCCGCGGCATGCACCTGGCCTACGACCTGGCCGAGGGATTCGACACCACCATCCTGGTGGACACCGCGCAGCGCGGTGACCCACCCGGCACCGTGTACCTCATCGAGCCCGAGCCACGCGGCAGCCAGGGCGACGCCGCCCAGCTGAGCCTGTTCAACGCGCATGGCATGCAGCCCGACCTGGTGCTCAGCCTGGCTGGCTCGCTCGGTGGCGACGCCGGGCGGGTACTGGTGGTGGGCTGCGAGCCCGCCACCCTGGAGGAGGGGATCGGGCTGAGCGCCCCGGTCACGGCCGCGGTGGACGAGGCCGTGCAGATGATTACCAGGCTGGTCACCGCCGGCCAGCAAACCGGAAACAAGAGGTGATCGCATGTGCCTTGGCATCCCAGGCGAGGTGATCGAGTTCCTGCCCGATCAGCCCGACCTGGCCAGGGTGGACGTCAGCGGTGTCCGGCGGGTGATCAATGTCGGTCTCCTGGCCGACGACCTGCCCAAGCCCGGCGAATGGGTGCTCATTCACGTGGGCTTCGCCCTGTCGAAGATTGACGAAGCTGAGGCAGCGGCCGCGCTGCAGTTCCTGGAGGGCATCGGCCAGGCCTACGCGGACGAGCTGGAAGCTCTCCAGGCATCCCAAATCGAGTAGAGGGGGCAGTGATGCGCTTCGTTGACGAATTCCGCTCTGCGGACAAGGCACACGCCCTGGCCGCGAAGATCGCCGAGCTGTGCGAGCCCGGACGGCAGTACAAGCTGATGGAGGTGTGCGGCGGGCACACGCACACCATCTACAAACACGGGCTCGAGGATTACCTGCCCGAACAGATCACGCTCGTGCACGGCCCCGGCTGCCCAGTCTGCGTCATCCCGATGGGGCGGGTGGACGACGCGATGGCGCTGGCCTCCCAGCCCGACACCATCATGACCTCGTTCGGGGACATGATGCGGGTGCCGGGCAGCAAGGGCTCGTTCTTCGACGCCAAGGCGCAGGGCACCGACATCCGCATGGTGTACTCGCCGCTGGACTCGCTGAAGGTCGCCCGGCAGAACCCGGACAAGCGGGTCGTGTTCATGGCGATCGGCATGGAGACCACGACGCCGTCCACCGCGATGACCGTGCTGCGGGCGGCGGCCGAGGGGCTCACGAACTTCTCGATCTTCAACAACCACGTGACGATCATCCCGGCCATCAAGGCCATCCTGGACTCCCCCGACCTGCGCCTGGACGGCTTCATCGGCCCGGGTCACGTGTCCACGGTGATCGGCTGCCGGCCGTACGAGTTCATCGCCCGGGACTACGGCAAGCCGGTAGTGGTGGCCGGATTCGAGCCGCTGGACATCCTGCAGTCCATCTACATGCTGATGGTCCAGCTGTCCGAGGGCCGCAGCGAGGTAGAGAACCAGTACACCCGGGTGGTGCCGTGGGATGGCAACCTGGCCGCCCTGACCGCGATCAACAAGGTCATGGAGCTGCGCCCGTACTTCGAGTGGCGGGGGCTCGGCTTCATCTCCCATTCCGCCATGCGAGTACGCCCGGAGTACGCGGCGTTCGACGCCGAGCTGCTTTTCGAGGTGCCCGGGGTCCGGGTGGCCGACCCCAAGGCCTGCCAGTGCGGTGAGGTGCTCAAGGGCGTCCTCAAGCCCTGGGAGTGCAAGGTGTTCGGCACCGCGTGCACGCCGGAAACCCCGATCGGGACCTGCATGGTCTCGCCGGAGGGCGCCTGTGCCGCGTACTACAACTTCGGCCGGATGAACCGCCGCCGGGTGGTGGAAGTGAGCATCACATGACCGACGGGGCAACCTGGGTGGATCAGGCCCTGCGTGAGCACGAGGAGCACACCGGGTCGGCCATATCGCGGCCGACGACCGCGGCCAGCGAACGCGAGCAGCAGGTACTGGACCGGATCGAGCGGGCCCGCAAGCGCCGGCCGAAAGTCCGGGAAGAGCGGATCACGATGTCGCACGGCTCGGGGGGCAAGGCCACCCGGACCCTGGTCGAGGCCGTTTTCCTCGACGCGTTCAGTAACCCGCTGCTCGAGCCGATGGAAGATGCCGCGCAGTTGCACCTGAACGGCTCGCGGGTGGCGCTCACCACCGACTCTTACGTGGTCTCCCCGCTGTTCTTTCCCGGCGGGGACATCGGTGACCTGGCCGTTAACGGCACCGTGAACGACCTGGCGGTATCCGGCGCGACCCCGCTCTACCTGTCCGCTGGCTTCATCCTGGAGGAAGGCTTCCCGGTCGCCGACCTGATCCGGATCGTGGCCTCGATGGAGGCCGCCGCCCAGGCCGCCGGGGTACAGGTGGTCACCGGCGACACCAAGGTGGTGCAGAGGGGCAAGGCGGACGGCTGTTACATCAACACGGCCGGGATCGGCGTGGTCGAACATGAGGTCTCCCTCGGCGTAGCGAATGCCCAGCCCGGCGACGTGGTGATCGTGTCCGGGCCGATTGGCGATCACGGTGTGACGATCATGCTGGCCCGGGGTGAGCTGGACATCGAGGCCGACATCACCTCGGACACCGCGCCCCTGAACGGTCTGGTCGCTGACCTGCTGTCGGCCACCACCGGGGTACGCGCATTGCGTGACGCCACGCGGGGTGGCGTGGCCACGATCCTTAACGAGGTGGCCGCCGCAGCGGGAGTGGGTGTCCTGGTCAACGAGGACGCCATCCCCGTCACCCCTGTGGTACGCGGCGCCTCCGAGCTGCTCGGCATCGATCCCATGTACGTGGCCTGTGAAGGGCGAATGGTCGCCATAGTGGCTGGTGACCAGGCCGGAGCAGCGCTCACCGCGCTGCGCGCCCACCCGCTCGGTGCGGACGCCGCGATCATCGGCCAGATCACCGCGGACCCGCCGGGCATCGTCCTGCTCAAGACGGCGTTCGGCGGGACCCGGATCGTGGACCTGCTGGTCGGTGACCCACTGCCGCGCATCTGCTGACGGGCGGCACCCGTGCACGAACTGGCCATCACCGAGGGTGTGGTGCAGGCGGTGACCGAGCGGCTGCCCGGCAGGAGCATCGCCTGCGTGCACCTGGAGATCGGCGCCATGTCCGGGGTGGTCGCGGACTCCGTGCGGTTCTGCTTCGACATGGTGACCGAGGGCACCACGCTGGAAGGGGCGCGGCTCCACATTAGCCAGCCTGCGGCCCGGTGCCGGTGCCGGGACTGCGGCGCCGTGTTCGAGCCGGAGGCGGCGATCGCATTGTGCGACTGCGGCAGCGCCGACGTGGCCGTCCTCGCCGGCCAGGAACTGCGGATCACGTCCGTGGAGGTGGTGTGACATGTGCGCGACCTGCGGCTGCGGCGTGGCCGGCGTCCGGGTGTTCGGCCCGGGCCAGCTCGGCCCGGCCGGCCACGGCCACGGAACCGATCACGGGAACGGCCACGACCACGGGCACGGCCACGAGCACGGTCATGACCACGGTCAGGGCGACGAGCACGGGCACGGGCCGGAAGGCCGGACCATCGAGCTCCAGCAGAAGATCCTGGCCAAGAACGACCGCCTGGCCGAGGACAACCGCGCCTGGCTCACCGACCGCGGCATCCTGGCCGTCAACCTGATGAGCTCCCCGGGAGCCGGCAAGACGACGCTGCTGGAGCGGACCGCGCGCGAGGCCGGCGCCCAGCTGGGCCTGACCGTGATCGAGGGAGACCAGGAGACCACCCTGGACGCGTCCCGCATCGAGGCGGCCGGCTGTGAGGTCGCGCAGATCAACACGGGGGCCGGCTGTCACCTGGACGCCAGCATGGTGGCCCGTGGGCTGCACGCGCTGGATCCGCGCCCCGGATCGGTGCTGGTCATCGAGAACGTCGGGAACCTGGTCTGCCCGGCCCTGTTCGACCTGGGCGAGGCGGTCCGGGTGGTGCTGTCCTCGGTCACCGAGGGCGCCGACAAGCCGATCAAGTACCCGCAGATGTTCCGCGGTGCGGATCTGGTCCTGCTGACCAAGGTGGACCTGCTGCCGTACGTGGACTTCGACACCGAGCGGCACGCCAGGGACCTGAAGCTGATCAGCCCGGGCGCGCAGATCCTGCCCATCTCCGCCACCACCGGCGAGGGTCTGCCCGCCTGGTATGGGTGGCTCAGCGAACGCGCACGTTAGCGGTCCGCCTGGATTTGGATCTCGTGGAGGGTCTCCCGTCGCGTCGGTAGCCGTCCGCCACGCGGTGGGACGCAGCTATCGCGTGGCGCCGTGGTGCTGAAGCAGGCGCACGATCTCCTCGTGCTGCTTCCTTGACTCGGGCGAGCCGGATCCGCCGCGTCCGGTGGCCGAGGTCGCGAGCCGCATCGGGGTCGAGCCGGACTTGTTCTCGCGGCTAGCGTCAGCCCCGCCGTCAAGCAGTGCCTTCACCGCAGCTGCGCAGCGGGTGCGCACGGCACGATGAAGCGGCGCGACCCCGCTTCTATCGGTGGCGTTCGGATCGGCGCCTCCCCCGATGAGGCAGGTAACGGTCATGGCTTGCGCGTCCGGGTTCCAGGTTGGCGACCCGGGGATACCGTCGGCCGCATAGTGAAGCGGCTGAGCGCCACGCCGATTCCGGGCGCCCACGTCAGCACCCATGGTGATCAGCTGCCGGACGATCGGCAAGCGGTAGGCCGCGGCGGCGATATGGAGCGCGGTGTCGCCCGCATAGAGGTAGTGCTCGATCTCGGCCAGGTAGTAATCCGTCGCCGTCTCGCGGGTCGCACCCTCCTCCGCGCTGGCGGTCGCCAGCAATCCCGATGTGGCGAGCAACCTCGACGCAGCGGCCGCGTCGTCAGCAACGATCGCGCGCACCAGCGTCATCAGCGGGGTGTCGCGGGCAACCATGGCGGGGCGAGCCTACCGCAGCCACGGCCTGTCTCATGGCCCGGTCAGCCCGCACATGGTTAGGCGGCTGCTGGCTCCTACTGGCTGGCCGCAACCCGCAAGCCAATTCCGCAACGAAGGTCCGGCCCCACCCATCCCTTCCGCAGGTCCAATGATTAGCAAATTACCGTTAAATTAGCCGTCGGCAATTGTTGGTGACGTTCCGGGGTCAGGCGGGTTCCAGTCGAGCCGGAACCAGACGGCCATCCCGCGGGCGGAACCGTCCCGGTAGGTGTAATGGCCCCACCAGGCCGCCAGCGTCTGGACGGCGAGCAGCCCGTGCCCGGATTCCTCGAGCCGTCCAGGCCGGCCGACGGCCAGCGTGGGGGTGGTGTCGGAACCGTCATCCAGCACGGCCACGCACACGGACGCCTGCCCGCACCAGACCACGACCTGGAATGTCCCGTTCTGGCCGGTCCGGGTGTGCCGGATCGCGTTGCTGGCGAGTTCCGACGCGCACAGCAGGGCATCGTCCGCCACCGGGCAGCCATCCAGGATCCGCGCCACGAACCGGCGGGCGTGCGCCACCTGATCCGGCAGCCCGGGGAACACGCGCCGTTTCGGTATGGTGGCCAGCCATGCGCCGCTCCCGGCGAGCTGGTTCAGCGAATCGGCCGGTAAGGCGTGCGGGGGCCCACCGCGGGGCATCGGCGGCGCGAAGGCCGCGGGGTCCGGTGCCGCGCGGGTGGCAGTGGGTGAGCTGCCCACCATGACGCCTCTCCCGATCGAGATGTGGTACGGACGCTTTGTCCCCAACCACTCTGCCGGTCGCGGATGCCGTTTACCAGAGCCTGGATGCACAAAAGCCATAAGCAATTCGTAAATGGCCACTCCTCCCCGTTTGACCTTGCCCCGGGGCCGGTGCTGTCCCTGGCCTTCCTCGTGACCGGCGGCGCCGGGGTGGTCTACGAAAACGCGGCCACCGCGGTCGTACCCGCCGGCTCGGCCTGGCCGCCATCACCACGGTCATCGGCCCACTGGCGCGCTCGGCACCCTGCACACTGCCGACGTCTCCCGCTAGGCGCTGGGCGGGTGTTCAGCGTGCCGGTAAGGCCGGGCTCCTCCCGTGCCTGCGACCCCGGCCCGAAGGTGGGATTAACACCACCGAGATCGGCGGCCGGACCCGATATCAATGGAGGAGCATGAGGAGCACCTGATCGGGGGGCGGGATGAGGGCTGCGGAGCGACATGGAGGCACCGATGAGTGACGGCGCCAGCGGTTTCCGCCGGCTGGCCCGGCTGACCATCCGGACCTGCGTCCGCGGGCTCGTCATCGCGGTCCTGTCGGTGGTGCCGGGCGTCCCGTTGTTCATCGCCTCCGTCGTCTCCCTGCCCCTCCTGGCCGTGGGGATCGGGGTGGTGCCCGTGCCGATGAGCCTGCTGGCCGTGCGCCGCCAGGCCAGCCAGCAGCGCCGCTTCGCGCTGGAGTGGTCGCGCGTGAGCATCGCCACGCCCTACCGCCCCCGGCCGCACGAAGTCAGCAACGGGCTGATCGGCCGGCTCCAGCGGTGCAAGTGGCTGCTGACCGACCCCGCTACCTGGCGGGACCTGCTGTGGACCCTAGTCAATGCGCCGGTGGGGGTGGCGCTCGGGGCGCTGCCCGCGTTCCTGGTCTCTGTCGGTGGGTGGACGCTGGTGGCTGATGCCGGAACCTGGCTGTTCGGATGGTGGAACACAGCGCCGAGGGGTTTCTGGCTGCAGGTGTTCCTCCTGAGCGCGCTGCTGGCCGGTGTGGTCGCGGGTCCGCGGGTGTTGAAGGCGCACGCCCAGTTCAGCGCAGCGGTGCTGGCCCCGACCCGCAAGGAGTTGGACGCACAGCTCGGCCGGCTGAACGAGTCACGCTCCCAGGTGGTGGACGCGTCCGCGGCCGAGCTGCGCCGGATCGAACGCGACCTGCATGACGGGGCGCAGGCCCGGCTGGTCTCGCTGGGCATGAGCATCGGCCTGGCCGAGCAGGTGCTCAGGGACAATCCCGACCTGGCGCTGAAACTGCTGGCCGAGGCGCGGGAATCCAGCGGCCAGGCCCTAACCGACCTGCGCCATCTGGTCCGCGGGATCCACCCGCCGGTGCTGGCCGAACGCGGCCTTGACGGCGCCGTCCGGGCGCTCGCGCTGACCCTTCCGCTCCCTGTGGACCTGCGCATCGAACTACCGGGCCGGCCCCGGCCCCGGTAGAGTCCGCCGCCTATTTCGCCATCGCCGAGGTACTGGCTAACGTGGTCAAGCACAGCGCCGCGCGAAGTGCCTGGCTGCAGCTTGAGTACAACAGCCAGGCGCGGCTGATCGCGATCATCGGCGACGACGGCACCGGCGGGGCTGTCCCCCGGATCGGCGGTGGGTTGCGCGGCATTGAGCGGCGGCTGGCCGCTTTCGACGGGGTGATCGCCGTGACCAGCCCGGTCGGCGGCCCGACCGTGGTGACCATGGAGCTGCCGTGCGAGTTGTCCTTGGCGAGGACCTGACCCTCCTGCGTGACGGGCTGATCCGGCTGCTCACCGCGTACGGCATGGAGGTCGTGGAGGCCGCGGACAATGGGCCCGCGCTGTTGCACGCGCTGATCACCCATCGGCCGGACGTGGCGGTGGTGGATGTGCGGCTGCCCCCGACCTTCACCGACGAGGGTCTCAAGGCGGCGATCGAGGCCCGGGCCCAGGTGCCGGGCCTGCCGGTGCTGGTCTTGTCCCAGCACGTCGAACAGCTCTACGCCCGCGAACTGCTGTCCGGTGGCAGCGGCGGCCTCGGCTACCTGCTCAAGGACCGGGTCTCCGACGTTCGGCGATTCATCGAGGCGGTACGGACCGTGGCCGACGGCGGCACCGCCATGGACCCCGAGGTTATCTCCCAGCTGCTAGCCCGCCGCGCCCGCGACGAGCCACTGCGCCGGCTCACCCCGCGGGAACGCGAAGTGCTCGCGCTGATGGCCGAGGGACGCACCAACGCCGGCATCGCGGCCCGGCTCGTGGTCACCGAGAAGGCCGTCAGCAAGCACATCAACAACATATTTACCAAGCTTGACCTGTACCGCGGCGGGGACGACAACCGCCGGGTGCTGGCGGTCCTGACCTACCTCAACGCCTGAGATGACAGGCCCCGGCGCCCGGCCGCTGACCAGCTTGCCGTGACGGGTGTCAGCCGGCGGTCCGGTGCCGGAACAGCCAGGACGCCGCGGTGAACGACACCACGAGGATGCCGGCGCACCAGGCGCACGCGAGCCACGCCTCATGCCCCACGGCCGCGCCGGTCGAGGTGTGTCCCATCCACAGGCCGCGCATGGTCTCCACGATGGGCGTGAACGGCTGGTGCTCCGCGAACCCGCGCATCCAGCCCGGCAGGGTCTGGGCGGGCACGAACGCGGTGCTGACGTAGGGCAGGAACATGAGCACGAACGTGAACGAGTTCGCCGCCTCGGCGCTGCCGGCCAGCAGCCCCACCGCGGCCGCCAGCCAGGACAGGGCCAGGACGAAGAACACGATCATGGCGGCCGCCTCGGCCCATCCCGCGGGACCCGCCGTGGGACGCCAGCCGACCGCCAGGCCCACGCCGATGACCAGGGCCGTCGCGAGGAGGTTGCGGGCCAGGCTGGCCGCGACGTGGCCGACCAGGACCAGGGAGCCGCTGATGGGCATGGACCGGAACCGGTCCACGATGCCGTTGCTCATGTCGGTGGCCACCGCGACCGCGGTGGTGCCCGCGCCGAACCCGGCGCACAGCACGATCAGGCCGGGCACCACGTAGTTGGCGTAGGTGCCGCCAGCATGGAAGGCGCCGCCGAACACGTACACGAACAGCAGCATCAGCACCACGGGCAGCATCAGCGCGGTGAAGAACGCCTCCGGGTCGCGCAGCGACCGGCGGACGCAGCGGGTGACCATTACCCGCGAGTCGGTGAGTGCGTAGGCCATGCTCATCGGGCCATCTCCTTCGATTCGTGCCGGGCCGCTGATCCGGTGTGGGCGTGTGACCCATCGGGGGCGGGTGACCCGTCGGGGGCAGTGCCGGTGACGGACAGGAACACGTCATCCAGGCTGGGACGGTAGGTCGACACCTTCTGCGCGGGCGCACCGGCCTCCTGGAGCCGGCCCAGGATCTGGAAAACCTCACCGGCCGTGCCCTCGGTGGGCACGTCGATGGTCCGCAGCCGGCCATCGGCGCGTACCGGGTCGAGCCGGCCGAGCGCCTGCTCGTAGGCGGCCGGGTCGGCGAACTGGAGCCGGACGACTTCTGCGCCGAGCCTCGCCTTGAGCTCGTCGGGTGTCCCGCGGGCCACGACCCGGCCGTGATCGAGCATGGCGACCGTGTCCGCGAGCTGGTCCGCTTCCTCCAGGTACTGGGTGGTCAGCAGGACCGTGACACCCTCGTCGACCAGTCGGCGGACCGTGCTCCACGTCTGTTCGCGGCTGCGCGGGTCCAGCCCGGTGGTCGGCTCGTCCAGGAAGACGAGCGGCGGCCGGGCGATCATGCTGATGGCCAGGTCCAGGCGCCGCCGCATGCCGCCGGAGTACTTGGCGGCCCGGCGGCCGGCCGCGTCGGCCAGATCGAACTCGGCCAGCAGCTCCGACGCCCGGGCGCGGGCCGCCATCCGGGACAGGCGCAGCAGCTGGGCCATCATCTCCAGGTTCTCCCGGCCGGTCAGCTTCTCGTCCACCGCCGCGAACTGCCCGGTCAGGCTGATCGACACCTTGACCCCGGCCGGGTCGGTGCGCAGGTCGTGGCCGGCGATCGTGGCGGTCCCCGCGTCGGGGCGCATCAGGGTGGCCAGGATCCGGATCATCGTGGTCTTGCCCGCGCCGTTCGGGCCGAGCAGGGCCAGCACCGAGCCGGTCTCGACCGCCAGGTCCACGTGATCCAGGACGGCGTGGCCGCCGAAGGACTTGCAGAGGCCCTCGACCTCAACTGTGTATGTCATACACTGAATCGTATGCGTCATACACAGTTTTCGTCAAGCGAGTATCCCGGCGTAGCCCTGGGATCGCGACACCCCCGTAAGGTGGCGGGATGAAGGAGGAGCCGGTGCCTGCTCAGGACGCCCGGGATGCCAGGGGTGTCCAGGCGGCCCGGAAGGCCGGGGGTGTTCGGGCGCCCCGGAAGGCCGGGGGTGTTAGGGCGCCGCGGGATGCTCGCAGTGCGGGCGGCCCTCAGGGTGAGCTATCCCCGCCGCTGCCCCCGGGTCTGGACCTGCTCTGGGGACGCCGTGGCCGGGGCCAGCGGGGTCCCAAGCCCGGCCTGTCCGTCGAGGCGATCGTGGCGGCGGCCATCCGTCTGGCCGACGCCGAGGGACTGGAGGCAGTCTCCATGGCCCATCTCGCCAAGCAGCTCGGGTTCACCACGATGTCGCTGTACCGGCACGTGGCCAGCAAGGAGGAACTTCTCCAGCTGATGTGGAACGCCAGTGCGCAGGGGGCCGAGCAGCTGGTCATCACCGGGGACGACTGGCGGGAGCGGCTGCGGACATGGGCCATGACCCAGCGCCGCATGATCGACCAGCATCCGTGGATCACCCAGATGCCGATGGCCGCGCCGCCGATGGCCCCAAACTCGCTGACGTTCGTGGAACGCGGGCTGGAGGCGATGGACGGCAGCGGCCTGGCTGACGCGGACAAGCTCCGGGTCATCGGCCTGATCAGCTCGTACACCCTGAGCGAGGCCCGGATGGCCCACGATGCCGCGCGGGTGGCCCGGCAGGCGCAGGCCGCCGCGGATGCGGGTGAGCCCGAGCCCGCCTGGACCTGGGAAGGGCTGGTGCGGGAGGTCGCCGACGAGCAGACCTACCCCCGGCTGCACCGCCTGGCCTGGTCGGGCGGCGTCGGGGAAGACCCATCCGGCTGGGACGAGCAGGAAGAATTCCGCTTCGGCCTGGACCGCATCCTCGACGGCGTCGAGGCCTTGATCAGGACGGCTCAGCCGTAGGGCCGCCTGGCCTGCATCTCATAAAGGTACTGAAGGCCTGCCCCGGGTGTGCCTGGCCTGCCCGGGTGCGAGACCAGATCCAGGTGCCTCCTCACCGCACATGCGGGGATTAACGCTGGATCAATCCCGCCTCAACCGCCCTCGGCCATGCTGGCGGGATCAGGGCGGGCTTGATGCCCGCCGCGGTTTCAGGGCGGCCAGCTGGACTGCGGGGTTCCGGGTGGCCGTCCTGGCGTGCTCATTGATGGGGCCCGGTGTCCGGGGCTGACCCCGCCGGACCTGATCCGCCGGGCGTGACGAGGCCGGTTTCGTAGGCGAAGACGACGGCCTGGGCACGGTCGCGGAGGTCCAGCTTGGCCAGGATGCGGCCGACATAGGTCTTGGTCGTCTGCTGGGCGATGACCAGGGTGTCGCTGATCTCGGTGTTGGACAGACCGCGGGCGATCAGCCGCAGCACCTCGGATTCGCGGTGGGTGAGCGCGCCGAGCGTGGCCGGGAAGGGCGGGTCCGGGCGGGGCTGGCGGGCGAAGTCGGCGATCAGCCGCCGGGTCACCCCGGGGGCGAGCAGGGCGTCACCGGCGGCCACGACGCGTACCGCGTGTACCAGTTCGGCAGCGGTGGCGTCCTTGAGCAGGAAGCCGCTGGCGCCGGCCCGCAACGCCTCATACACGTAGTCGTCGAGATCGAACGTGGTGAGCATCAGCACCCGCGGCTGCTCCCGGCCGGCCGCGGAGCCGAGGATCTGGCGGGTGGCCTGCAGGCCGTCCATCACCGGCATCCGCACGTCCATCAGGATCACGTCGGGTTGCAGGTGCCGCGTCTGGCGGACCGCGTCGGCGCCGTCAGCGGCCTGGCCCACCACGACCAGGCCCCGCTGGGCGGCGAGCACCGCAGCGAAACCCTCTCGCACCATCGCCTGGTCATCGGCGATCAGGCATCGCGTGGCCGCACCGCCGGCCACCGGGCCGCCGGCCGCCCGACTGCCGGCCAGTGGGCCGTCGGCCGTCATGCCGTCTTGCCGAGCGGGAGCACCGCAGACACCACGAAGCCGCCACCGGCCGACGGACCGGCCGAGAGCGAGCCGCCGAGCAGCGCTACCCTCTCCCGCATCCCGGTCAGCCCGTGACCAGACCCGGGTTCGCTCCGGGACGGCCCGGCGGCCCCGCCAGGCCCGTTAGCCACCCGCAGCAGGACCACCCCGGCATCATGGGCCACCGTCACGCTGACCGCCGCTCCGGGCGCGTGCTGGCTGGCATTGGACAGCGATTCCTGCACAATCCGGTACGCGCACACCGCCACGCCGGAAGGCACGTCGCCCATCGCCGGGGGTACGGCCAGCTCGACCGATACGCCGGCGCGGCGGGCGGAATCGACGAGCGCGGGCAGGTCTGAGAGCTGAGGCTGCGGCGCCAGCCCGGCGGGCTGGTCGTAGCGCAGCACCCCGAGCAGCCGCCGCATTTCCGCCAGCGCCTCGCGGGCCACCCCGCTCAGCGAGCCGAACTCGGCGCGGGCTGATTCGGGCAGCTCACTGAGGCGGTAGGGAGCGGTCTCAGCCTGGACCGCGATCAGCGACATGTGATGGGCGACCACGTCATGCAGTTCCCGCGCTATCCGGGTGCGCTCTTCCAGGACGGCCCGCCGCGCCCGCTCCAGCTCAGTGCGCTCGGTCTGGGCGGCCAGCGTTCGCTCGGCACGCCCCCTGGAACTGATGCTGTCCACGGCGATCGTCCCCGCCGTGAACAGGATGGTCGCGGTGATCGGGCCATTCAGGTCCGGCAGGTCCCGCACGAGCCACAGCGACCAGGGGATGAGGCTCAGCGCCCACATCCACCACAGCACCGGCCGCCGGTAGCGGACCCCGGCCACGCAGAACACCACCAGCAGCACCAGCACCTGCGCCGGCCCCCAGGGCCAGCCGCCCCGCCACTGCGCGGGTACCAGCGGGGCGAGCAGCAGCGCGAGCCACGCGATCCGCCAGCCCAGCAGCGGATACCGGGCCGCCAGCAGCAGCGGCGTCACCACCGCGATGGCCAGCAGCAACTGCCCGGCGCCGATCGGCGGGTAGTGGAAGTAGTAACAGGGGCTGGCGCGGCACGACGTGGCAGGCGCGGGAGTGACGCTGGGCTGCGTATGGATGCTGGCCAGGCTGAGCACGAACAGCGCCAGCGTCGTCAGGCTCAGCGCCAGATAGGCCCGGCGCGGCCACGGCGGGTGCCACCAGGCCGGAGGCGCGTCCGGGCCGGCCAGCACCTGGATCAGGCCGCGCCACGCCCGGCGCGCCACCAGGCCGGCGCTGCTCACCGTGGGTGCGTGGCCGGGCATCCGTTTCACCATGTCAGCGTAGGCCGCTGGCCGCCACCACTCATCACACCTGCATGGTCATACCCCGGTATGAGCTTGCCCGGCCGCCGGGCCGGACTACCTGCGTGGTATGACCGCCAATCCGGCTCCCTGGTGCGATGACCGGCACCAGCCCCGGGGACAGCCTTACACCACGGTGCTTCTTTCACGCATCGCCCTGCATCTAACCCGTCCCGGGAGGCGGATCATGAATGTCGAGATCACCGGGCTGACCCGGCGCTTCGGCCGCACCATGGCGGTGGCGGGGGCAGACCTGCAGGCCGGCCCGGGAGTGTTCGGGCTGCTCGGCCCCAACGGGGCGGGCAAGACCTCGCTGCTGCGGATGATGGCGACGGCGGTCCCGCCGACCTCGGGCCGGCGACGGCTGCTGGGCCGCGATCCCGGCCGCTACGGTCCGCGGCAGGAGATCCGGCGCCGGCTCGGGTACCTGCCCCAGAACCTCGGTTATTACCCGGGCTTCACGGTGCTGGAGTTCGTGGAGTATTTCGCGCTGCTAAAAGAGATGCCCGCCACGCGGGTGCAGGCTGCGGTGGCGGCGGCCGTCGAGCGGGTCGAGCTGGGCGGCAAGGCGAAGGCCAGGCTGCGCACCCTGTCGGGCGGGATGCTTCGCCGGGTGGGGATCGCGCAGGCCATCGTCAATGAGCCGGAGTTGCTGCTGCTGGACGAGCCGACCGCCGGACTGGATCCCCAGCAGCGGATGGTGTTCCGGGGCCTGCTGCGGGACCTCGGCCAGCACGCCACCGTCGTGGTCAGCACCCATCTGGTGGAAGACGTGGGCGCCGCCTGCGCTCAGGTCGCGCTCATGGACCAGGGCAAGATCGTGTTTCATGGCACCCCGGCTGACCTGGTCGCCCGCGGCGAGGACGCAGCCGTAAAAGACCGGGACATAGGCGATTCGCCGCTGGAGCGCGGGTACAGCGCCGTCCTCGCCGGAGGTCGGTCATGACCGCCACGAGCGCCCCGGCCGTCTTCCGGCCGCTGCCGGCCCCCCGTCATCGCGCACTCATGGCGGCCCGGCTGCTACGCCTGGAGCTGCGCCATAACGCCATGCTGTGGATGCTGCCGGTGGTCTTCGCCCTGTTCTGGTTCACCACGTACCGCAAGACCATGGCCATGCCGCCATTGTGGAACCTGCGCGCCGTCACCATGCAAAGCGGCGCGATTCTGGCTTTCATTACTCCAGTGGTCGGCGCGGCAGCGTGGATGGGGTCCCGGGAGGCCCGCCGCCATACCTCCGAACTGATGACGATCACCGCCTGGCCACGGTGGGCCCGGATGCTCGCGACCTGGGCCGCCACGACCTGCTGGGCACTGGTGGGTTACCTGGTCTGCCTGGCCATCGAGTACGGGATGACCGCGCACCAGGCTAGCTGGGGCGGGCCGCTGTGGTGGCCGGCCGCGGTCGTGGCCGCGAGCCTGCCAGCCCTGTCTGCCCTTGGGTTCGCCGCCGGGGCTCTCCTGCCCAGCCGGTTCACGGCACCGCTGGCCGCCATCGCGGCGTTTTTCGTGCTCGCGCTCAGCACGCAACTCATCGTCGGCAGCCAGTCGTACTGGCAGATCTCGCCGGTAGTCACCGGCCCATGGGACCTCGGCTCGGACCCGGGAGTGGCGACCTTTTACCCCTACGTTCCCGACCTGGCGATGGCCCAGGTGATGTTCCCCGCCGGGCTGACCGTGGCGCTCCTGGCGGCCCTGGCCTTGCCCCGTGGCTCCGGCGGGCGGCGCCTGCGTGCCGCCGCCGCGGCCGTCACCGCGGCTGGCCTGGTGTGGGCCGGGACCGCCGTCGCGCTGGCCGGAACCGGCAAGCTGGACACCCACGGCATGATCGCCATCCCGGGCCTGCATGACGCGGCCAGCGACCGGCCGATCCGCTTCACCCCGGCCTGCAGCCATACCGCGATCCCGGTCTGCCTGAATCCCGCCTACGCGAGCTATCTTCCGGTCACGGTGACCGCTCTCGAACCGGTGCTCCGCGAGATCGCTGGCCTGCCGGGCGCACCGGCCCGCATCAGCCAGGCCGCGGCGTTCTACCGGCAGGGCACCGGTAACGCGGTCAGCATCGGGCTGGCTGGCCCGGCTATCAGCGGCCGGCCACCAGTGTTCCGCCTGCTTCTTCCGGTCCAGCTGGCAGGACCCGCCCTCACCACCAGCCAACTGGCCGCCCAGATCAGATCGAGCACCGGGCTCGGCATTGCCTCCAGCATCGTCGGCGCGGGCCGCCACCCGTCCCCGGCCCAGCAGGCGGTGCTGGCGGTCCTGGCCCGGGCGTCCGGCCTGCCGCAGCCCACCTCCCCTCCCCGCAGCACACCGTCGGGCAGCCGCGGGCGTGCGGCGCCGAGCCCGCCGGCGCCAGAGCCGGCCCCGGATCGCCGGCCTACGCCGCCGCCCAGCGGTTCGCGGCACTGACCCCGCCGGCCCGCCGCGTCTGGCTCGTCCGCCACCTGCCCGCGCTGCGGGAGGGCCGGATCACGCTGGCGCAGCTGCCATGACCGCTGGCGGGGCAGGCAACGTGGCGGCGCCGGCCGAACGGGCCCGCATGGGACGGCGGGCCCAGCCACCGGCCGCCGGAGTGCGCCGAGTGCGGCTGGCACGGCTGTATGCCACCAGCCGGCGGGTCCCGGCGGCCGTGGCCGCGATCGTGGCGTGCGCTATCGGGCTGAGGATCGCGCTGGTCTGGCCCTGGGACAGCTACGGCGCCCTGCAACTGCCGCTGGTGTTCGAGGCCGGATCCGCGGCCGCCGTCACCGCTATCACTGCGAGCCGGATCGGCGACCCGGAACGGGTGGCCGGCCGGTGGCTGCCGTTCCTTCGGCTGGCCACCGTGCTGGCGCTGACCACGGTGGCGGTCGGCGCGCTGGCCGCCACCGGGGCCGGCGCGCATCTGTCCGGTGGCACCCTGGACGTACTGCGCAACGTGGCCGGGATGACCGGCATCGGCCTGCTGTGCGCTGCCGCTCTCGGCGGCGGCCTGGCCTGGGCCGGCCCCACCGGCTACCTGGTAGTCGGCGTGTACGCGCTGTACACGCAGTGGCACCACCCGGCGCTGACCACGCCGTGGATCTGGCCGGCCCGGCCACCGCACGACCTGGGGGCGGCGATCTGCGCCGGGCTGGTGTTCACCGTCGGGATGGCGGTCTTCGCGGTGCGCGGAGCCCGCGATCCCGCCGACGAGTAATCCGCGGCCGGCGCCCAACCCCCGGTGCCAGGTCGCCCGGGCCGTCTTCCCGCGGGGCTATCCTCGCCCCCATGCGGACACTGGCGGTGATCGGCGCGGGCGCGAAGGGCATCGCCATCGCCGCGAAGGCCCGGGCGCTCGCCGCCGCGGGATTCGACCCACCCCGGGTGGTGCTCGTCGAGCGGAGCGGACCGGCCGCGGACTGGATCGGCCTGCGCGGCTACACCGACGGCTCGCTGCCACTGGGAACCCCACCCGAGAAGGACGTCGGCTACCCGTACCCGCCGAGCTGGGGTGCGGCCTCGGCGGCGGTGACCGACGCGATGATGGCCTACAGCTGGCCGCGGAACCTGATCGCCGGGGGTGCCTACGCCGACTGGGTGGATCGCGGCCGCCTCCGGCCGACGCATCGCGAGTGGGGCGCGTACCTGCATGAAGTCGCCGTGAAGTGCGGGGCCGAGATCGTCACCGACGAGGTGACCGCGCTGAAGACCGAGGCCGGGCGCTGGCGGCTGGGCCTGGCCGGCGGCGGCACGCTCGAGGCGGACGGGGTCGTCGTGACCGGCCCCGGCCCGCCGGTCACGGTGCCCGGTCAGCCAGATAATCACCCGCTCGTGCTGGACGGCCGTGGTTACTGGCAGCACCTGGGGGACGTGGGCCGCCGGGCGCGGAACATCTGTGTCATCGGCAGCGGCGAGACCGCGGCGTGGGTCGTGATCACCCTGGCCCGGCACTGCCACGAGCATTCCGCCATCGACGTACTGACCAGCCGGGGTGTCCTCTACTCGCGCGGCGAGAGTTACGACGAGAACCGTTTCTACTCCGATCCGGGCGACTGGCCCCGGCTGGCCGAATCGCACCGTCGCGAGTTCCTCGAGCGCACCGACCGGGGCGTGTTCTCGGTCCAGGCCGAGGCGACCCTCAACCAGCTGCGCGGCTTCCGCACGCTGGCCGGGCGGGCGCTGCACATCGAAGCCGCCCAGCGGCAGGTCGTGGTGACCATCGGTTACGGGGCGGACCGGGAACGGGTCGCGTACGACCTGGTGGTCGTGGCGCGCGGCTTCGACGGGCACTGGTTCGAGCGCCTGCTGGGCGGAGCGGCGGCGGCGCGCCTCGCCGCCGCCCGTGCCGGGGATGAGCTGGAGCGCCGCATCGACGTGAACCTGGCCGTGGCGGACCTGGAGCCGCCGCTGCACCTGCCGGTGCTGGCCGGGCTCGCCCAGGGGCCAGGCTTCCCCAACCTCAGCTGCCTCGGCCTGGTCAGCGACCGCGTCCTGCGGCGCTATGTCGCACTGCCGGCCGCGATCCCGCAGGACGCCGAGAGGAGTCATCATGCCTGAACCGGCCTACGGCGCCTGGGAGCACGACAACTGCGTGCACCGCAGCGTGATGCTGTCCGCCGGCCTGGCCGAGCGCCTGGCCGCCGAGGCCGAGCGGCGCGACATCTCGGTGAGCGATCTGCTGGCCGAGTACGCCGAAGCCGGCCTGCGCGCCCAGGCTCCAGACGCCTGATTGCGCCGCCCGGCAGCCTGGCCCCGCCCGGCAGCCAGGGCCCATGGGTGAAACCCTGATGCAAACGCGGGGCCGCGTCATGCCGGTGGCAGCGGGCCGTCGGGCCAACGCCCCACTGCCAAACCACCACCCGCGTTCGGAGCCGGCTCCCCGCCATCCACTCAGATACCACGGCCTCACCAGCCCCGGGACCGGCGCGGCCGGGGGAAACGCGGCACACTGGCCTGGTGGCTGCCAACGTCCGGACCTCCATCCGGGTCGAGGGTGTGGTCCAGGGGGTGGGATTCCGCCCGTTCGTGTACTCCCTGGCCACCCGGCTGGGCCTGGCGGGCTGGGTCGGCAACGACGTGGACGGCGTGTTCGCCGAGGTAGAAGGCCCCGCCGAGCAGATCCGGGACTTCCTGGCCGCGCTGGAGCGGGACGCGCCGCCGCTGGCCCGGGTCGAGCGGGTCAGCGCCCGGCCCATCGCTCCCGACGGGCAGGACGGTTTCGCCATCGTCGCCAGCGACACGGCCGGCGCGCGCCGGGCCCTGGTCTCCGCGGACAGCGCCACGTGCGCGGACTGCCTGCGCGAGCTGGCCGACCCGGCCGACCGGCGGTCCGGGTACCCGTTCATCAACTGCACGAACTGCGGGCCCCGGTTCACGATCGTCCGCGACGTGCCCTACGACCGGCCGCTCACCACGATGGCGGGTTTTGCCATGTGCGCGGCGTGCGCGGCGGAGTACCACGACCCAGCTGACCGGCGCTTCCACGCCCAGCCGGTGTGCTGCCCGGCCTGCGGCCCGCGGCTGCGGCTGCTCGCCTCGGACGGGACGGACCTGTCCGGCGCGGACGGCCCTCCCGGGGGCGCCCCGGCGGACGGCACCCCTACGGACGGCACCCCGGCCGACGGCGCCCTGGCCGGGGCAGTGGCCGCGCTGGCCGCCGGCCAGGTGCTCGCGGTGAAAGGCCTGGGTGGTTACCACCTCGCGGTTGACGCGGCCAGCGAGCAGGCCGCGGCACGGCTGCGGGCCCGCAAGCACCGGGAAGACAAGCCGTTCGCGGTGATGACCGCCGACCTGCCCGCGGCTCGCGCCCTCTGCGAGGTGGACGGCGTCGCAGCCAGCCTGCTGACCAGCCCCCGGCGGCCCATCGTGCTGCTGCCCCGCCGGGACGCCGGGCCAGGTCCGGCCGGCCCGGGAACGCCCCGGCTCGCCGCGGCCGTGGCACCGGGCAACCGGCAGCTGGGCGTGATGCTGCCCTACACCCCACTGCATCACCTGCTGCTCCGCGAGTTCGGCCGCCCGATCGTCCTGACCAGCGGCAATGTCTCTGACGAGCCGATCGCCTACCGAGACGAGGACGCGCTGGCCCGGCTCGGCGGCCTTGCCGACGTGTTCCTCACCCACGACCGGCCGATCCATGTCCGGACCGACGACTCCGTGGTCCGCCCGTTCCGCGGCCGTGAATCCGTGCTGCGCCGGTCCCGGGGATATGTTCCCGAGCCGCTGGCCATGGGCCGCCGTTTCGGACGGCCGGTGCTGGCCTGCGGCGCGGAACTGAAGAACACGTTCTGCCTCGGCCGGGAGGACCACGCTTTCCTGTCGCATCACGTCGGTGACCTGGAGAACTACGAGACGCTGCGGTCTTTCACCGAGGGCATCGCGCACTTCCGGCGGCTGTTCGACGTGGAGCCGCAGATCGTGGCCCACGACCTGCACCCGGAGTACCTGTCCACCAAGTACGCGCTCGAGCAGGACGGCTGCGTGCTGGCCGGCGTGCAGCACCATCACGCGCACATCGCCTCCTGCCTGGCCGACAACGGTGAGGCCGGGCCGGTCATCGGCGTCGCATTCGACGGCACCGGCTACGGGACGGACGGCACGATCTGGGGCGGGGAATTCCTGCTGGCCGACCTGGCCGACGCGGAACGGGCCGGCCACCTGGCCGGCGTCCCGATGCCTGGCGGCGCGGCCGCGATCCGCCAGCCGTGGCGGATGGCCGCCGCCTACCTGGACGCCGCCTTCCCCGGCGGCCTGCCCGCGGGCCTGGATGTGGTCGTGCGGAACTCCGCCGCCTGGCCGGGCGTGGTCACGCTGGCCCGGCGCGGGGTGAACGCCCCCATGACGTCCAGCGCGGGGCGGCTGTTCGACGCGGTCGCCGCGCTGCTGGGCGTGCGCGACGACATCAACTACGAGGGCCAGGCCGCGGTGGAGCTGGAGCAGCTGGCCGCCACGTCAGGACCCGGCCCGTACCCGGCCGCCATCACCGACGGCCGGCCGCTCACCGTGGCCGGGCGTGACCTGGTCCGCGCCGCCGCCGAGGACCTGCTGGCCGGGGTCCCGCGGGCGGTCATCGGCGCCCGGTTCCACCAGGGCGTGGCCGCGATGATCGGCGAGGCCTGCGGGCTGCTGCGCGAGCGGTCCGGGCTGGGCACGGTGGCACTGTCCGGCGGGGTGTTCCAGAACCTCCTCCTGCTCGGGACCGCCGTGGACCTGCTGGAAAGCATGGGCTTCCGGGTCCTGACCCACTCCCGGGTCCCGCCGAACGACGGCGGGATCAGCCTGGGGCAGGCGGTGGTGGCCGCGGCGAGAGACCGGGCGGGGCGGCTGGCCTGACCTCAGCCCGGCGGCGCCTGGGCATGGTCGCGGTGGCGTGGACCCTGGCCTTCCCGGAGGTCGGCGGCGCGATCGCCGGCGCCCGCGCTCGCAGCAGGTGGACGGCTGGCTGGCCGCGGACCTGATCCTGGTCGGCAGGGACCTGACCGAGATCGCGGCCGCCGTCACCAGCAGCCGCGCCGGCACCGGCCCCGCCGCCCCGCATCACCCGGCCGCTCCCCGTACCCGGCCGCGCTGCTCCTGATCAGCTCACGGAACGCGGCCGGCCGGGCGTCCAGGAGCGAGCTGGCCAGGGCGCGCAGCGCTCTGGCCAACCGCTCCGGCCCGGAGGTGGCCAGCTCGCTCAGGATCGGCTCACTGTGCAGGCTGCCCAGCAGCAGGTGACCCATCATGTCGGCGGGACCGGGCGGTCCTCGGCCGGCTTGTGCTGGTGCCGTAGACCCGCCGCCTCGACCGGGGCCGGGCTGCCGCGTTGCTCAGCGCAGGCGCCAGACGGTGGTGGGCTTGACGTCCGCGTCCTCGATGACCCGCTCGACCGGGACCTCGTAGGTGGCCACAAGCGTGAGGCGGTCCCGGGGCAGGTAGGCCCGGCCCGGATCGCCGACCAGCACCAGCGCACCCGCCTGGCTGGCCCGCTCCAGGAACGGCAACATCAGGGCGGCCATGCCCCGGTCGTAGAACGCGTCCCCGGCCAGCACGACGTCCGCCACCACCGGATCCGCCGGCGCTGCCAGCACCGCGTCCGCCGGCTGCTGACCGGGCCCCGGGGGGTCCAGGAGGTCGCCGACCGTGGGCTCGAGGCGGACCCGGTTCACCCCGGCGTTGAGCCTGATCGCGGCCGCGGCGAGCGGATCGGTCTCGCTCGGGGTAGCCGACGCCGCGCCCGCCGCGGCCGCCGCGATCGCCACCAGGCCCGACCCGGACGCGAGGTCGAGCACGATCCGGCCGCGGACACGGTCCGGATGGTCGAGCAGGTACCGGGCGAGGGCCTGGCCGCCGGCCCACGGGAACGCCCAGAACGGCGGGGGCAGCTGCTCCTGCCCGGTGTCCCGCTCGATCCGCTCCCACAGGCCGAACGCATCCCGGGCCAGGTACAGCCGGATCTCCGGCAGCAGCGGCGGCGCGGCCAGCCAGGTGTTCGCCCGGATGAACGCCGCGGGCGCCTGCAGCGGTGTCTGCTGTTTCAGCCCTGCTCACCCCGCCGGTCGCCAGGGCCGGCCTGACCGTCGAGGAGACCGTAGGCGACCGCTTCGGGAACAGTCAGGAACCGTCCCTGCCGGGCGTCCGCCCGGATCTCGTCCACTTCCCGCCTGGTCACCTCGGCCAGCCGGATGTACAGCGTGTCGACCATGGTCTCGACCTGCTCCTCCTGGGACCGTACCTGGGTGGCCGTGCCGTCCAGATTCAGCGTCGGCTCGGTAAGCGCCAGGACCGCGCTGGGATAGCCGCGGCGCTGCCCGCACGCGGCCAGCACGCCCAGCGCCGGCCCGCTGATCTGGCCGGCCACGTACCCGGTGACCGGGACGCGGAGTACGTCCAGCACGCCCATGATGGTCAGCGCGGCCGGCAGTTCGGCGTCCAGGCCCTGGAGCTCGAGCCGGACCGCCCCGTCCCCTTCGGCGTCCAGGGTGAGCAGCTGGGCGCTGAGCACGCTGGCCGCCTGGCCCGTCGAGCAGGCCGGATGCCATCACGATGCGCTTCTCCAGCAGCCGCTGGTAGAGCCCGCCGGGCCAGTCACCCCGGTCGGTCCAGACCCGGGAGGGCGGCACGGCAGGGTAGGCGGACGGCTCCCGGTGCGGCGCGGGCCAGCCGGGTGCGCCGGGCCAGCCGGGTGCGCCAGGCCAGCCGGGTGCGCCAGGCGTCCCGGGCGCTGCGGGACGGCCGGGCCGGGACGGTGGCTCCCCGGGCCCCGGCGGGGTGGGATACGGGCGGCCGGGCGGGAACGAGTTAGCCACGGGTGCGGTCATGGGAGTTCTCCTGTCGCGATCCATACGGCTGGTGCTGCGCGGCGGGCGCCAGCGGCCCGGAGGCCGGCCGCAGCCCGGGTGAGCCGAAATGCCCTGGTGGGGAGGGGAGACCGGGCCCGGGCTCAAGGCCGAGGCCGTGCTCCGGTCCGGCCAGCGGTAGTTGCTCCCCGGGCGGGACCTCCGTGAGCCGCCAGCTGATCTGGCGGCCGATCGCGGCGGCGTAGCGTTCCAGGGTCGAGGCCCGGACGTCGGCCTCACCGGCCTCGAGCCGGGCCACGGCCGACTGGGATGTGCCCATCCGGGCCGCGACCTGCGTCTGGGACAGCCCGGCCACCTGCCGCTGCGCGGTCAGCGCGCTGATCAGCAGCCGCCGTTCGCCGGCCATCCGGCGGAGCGCCATCTCACGGAAGCCAGGCAGCCGCGGCAGGCCCAGCCCTCCCGGCCCGCCTGGCACCTGCCCGTCCGCCCTGCTCATACCTCAGACGATATCTCATTAACGAGATCACGCCAACGCGATAGGGACGGGGCCAGGGAACCCGGAGCGGGGCGGAAGGCTTCGCGGGAGTACCACCTGCAGGTGGGGTCGCTGGCCGCGATCGGACCGGCCCGCTGCTGGCCGCGTACTGGGCGGGCCAGGCGGGGCGCCCGGGCGAGGGACCTGGGTGACTCGCCGGTTTTCGTTAGGGAAGAAAAGTCAGGCCACCTGGGGATGCCCGTCAGCGGCGGTGAGCGCGGCGGCCGAGGTGCTCCGCGCGATGTCCAGGGCGGCCTCGCGGCGGCGCGGGTCCATCACGTTGACGCCCATCGCGGCCAGGTCCTCCGGGCCCGGGGTGAGCAGCGTGACCCGGACGCCATTGGCCTGAAGCACCGCGGCCTCGCGGAGCAGCGACCGGGTGATCCGCCGCCGCAGCCGGCGTTCCAGCCGCTCGGCGGTGCGGGCCGGCCGGTCGGGCACCAGGCTGGCCATCGGCGCGAGCACGTAGACCTCGTCCAGGCCGGCCTGGGCCAGCGACTGCATCGATGTGGACGAGCGCACACCGCCGTCCACGTAGCGGTGCCCGCCGATGACCGCCGGCTCGTACCAGCCCGGGATGGAGCAGGATGCGACCACGGCGTCGGCCAGCGGCACCCGCGGGGCGCCCGCGCGGCCGAACATGACCCGCCGTCCCGTGTCGTAGTCCACGGCGACGATCCAGGTGCGGCCGTCGGCCCAGGACGCTGGCGACCAGGCTCCCGCGCCCCGGGCGGAGGCGCGGCGGGCGGCGAACATGTCCAGGGCCGCCACGGTGGCGTGCAGCGCCTCGTGCCGTCCCCGGCCGCGGGGCAGCCACGCGCTGACCCCGACCCCGGGATGGATCGTGCGCGGGGCGCGCAGCGTGGTGAGCATCAGCCGGGGCGAACCGGCCCGCAGGTGGGGGCGCGGCGGCAGCGGCCCCTCGTCCAGATCCCGTACGCCCGCGTCGCGGAGCGCGGGCACCGGCTCGCCGCGTTGCAGCGCGGCCAACTCGTCCAGGGTGACGCCGCAGCGCAGGGCGGCGGCGAGCACGCTGCCCGCGCTGGTGCCGACGATCTGGTTGACGTCGCCGACCGGGACCGCCAGGCGTTCCTGCACGGCGTGCAGGGCCCCGGTCATCCAGGCGGCGCCCACGACCCCGCCCGCGCCGAGCACCAGGCCGGTGCGCGGCCGCTGTGCCGGGGGAAGCACGGCCTCCCGGGAGCGCCTGATGCTGCGGCATTCGCCTCCCGGTACCCCCGCGGCGCTCATGTCACCTCCCCCGCCGAGCGCCCACGCGCCGGGGCAGCCCGGCACGTGTTACCGCTCGGTAAATAACAGGTATACCCGACTTGATCAGCGGGTATCCCTCGGGGGGCCGGCGCGCCGGCCCGCCAGCGCCGGGGCGCGGCGGTGGTTAGGGCTGTGCGGTGGCGGGCGCGGCGATCTCGGCGGCCGCGGCCCCGCGGCCGCCCTCGCCGAGCCATTCGCGGATCTCGGTCGCGCAGACCTGCGGGGCTTCGAGTTGCGGTACGTGGCCCACGCCCGGCAGCACGACCATCGACCAGGCGGGGCGGTCCCGGGCCACGATGCGGGCCGCCGCGACCGGGACCAGCCGGTCCAGGGTGCCGTGCAGGACCAGGACCGGGCAGCTGACCGAGTCGATCGCCCGGCGGTAGGCGCGCCCGGTGACGTAGCCGGCCGCGGACACGACCGACCGGGCGGCGAGAGCGAACTCGCGGTCGGCCTCGGTGTAGCCGAACCGCCTGCGCGCCACCTCCACGTGCTGCTCCACCACGGCCGGGCTGACCCGCGACGGGTCGGCGCAGACGGTGGTCAGCACGCCGGCCACGAGCTGTTCCGGGGCGAACCGCCGCCGGCGGCTGATCATCCGCTGGCCCAGCCCGGGGACCATGTTGACCAGGAACATCATGATGATGGAGGAATCGGGCCGTACCGGCGCGAACGGCACCGCCGGGTCGAGCAGGATCAGCCCGCTCACGGTGCCCGGCGCGGCGGCCGCCTCGCTGAGGGAGATCATCCCGCCCATCGAGTTGCCCATGAGGATCACCGGCGACCCGGCCACTTCCCCGATGAAACGGTGCAGCAGGGCCCGGTTGGAGATCACGTCGACCCCGCGGCCCGCGGAGCGGGTGAACCCGTGCCCGGCCAGGTCCGGGGCGAGCACCCGGTAGCGGTCGGTCAGCAGCGGCGCGAGGGCCGACCAGTTGACCGCGCAGCCTTCCAGGCCGTGCACGGCCACGATGACCGGGGCCCCCGGCGGGCCGCCGTAGTCGAGGTAATGCACCGGGCCGCCGAGGTCGGTCCAGCACGACTCGCCGCCGAACCGCGGCCCCCGCCGGGGAGACGCGGGCCGGCCATCCTCCGCCGCCTGGGCCATCGGGTTATCCCTCGCGCGTCGTGGGCACTGGCCCGTGCTGTTCCGCCATGGTCTGGACGCCGCAGATGAACACGTCGATGCCGAACCGGTAGTGGAAGTCCGGGTCGTCGCAGTCAGTCATCGGCTCCGCCGCCTCGACCAGGCACGGGTAACGGTCCGGCGGCAGCATGGCCAGCCGGATCCGGCTGCGCCGCTGGTGCTCGGCGCGGTCGGCCTCGCTGAGCGACGGGCCGTACCCGGGCTCGCTCATGGCGAGCATCAGCCCGGTCCACAGCGCGCTGCGGGCGACCGCGCTGGCGTGCTGCGGGTCGAAGCCGCCGCGGCGCAGGACTTCCAGGGTGACCTCGGTGGCCTCGAGTGCGGCGGGGGACTGCTTCTCCCCCGCAATCAGCAGCTGGGACGCGCTGGGATGCGCTCGGAGGACCTGGACCAGTGACTCCAGCAGCGCGCGGAGCTGGGCGGGCCATGGGGCCGCCTCGTCCACGTCGGTGTCGATTTCGCTCCAGAACTGGTCGGCCAGCCCGGTGAGCAGCTCTTCCTTGTTCCTGAAGTGCCAGTACAGCGCCATCGGGGTGACCCCGAGTTCCTGAGCCAGGCGGCGGATGGTCAGCGCGTCCGGGCCCTCGGCGTCGGCCAGCGCGATGGCCCGCCCGACCACGGCGGTCTTGCTCAGCCGGGCCCGGTGCGTGTCCGCCGCGGCGCTGCCGGGCGCGCCCGCCGGGGCGGCCGTGTCCTCTGGGGTGCCCGCTGGTGCCGTGCCCGGGGCAGGTGTCGTAGCCATCACTTGACAACTATACGCCGTACAAGTCATTCTGTCATTGTGCATGTACGTCGTATAGGAACGTTGTATAAGTGCAATGTACAGGAGTCCCGTACAGGTATGGCAACTGACCGGGTGAACCGTGGGAGGAGAGGGCCCGATGCCCAGACGCTGGTGGACCCTGGTGGCCGTGGGGCTGGCCACCTTCATGACCTATCTGGACAACAACGTCACGAATGTCGCCATCCCGACCATCCAGCGCAGCCTGCACCTGTCGATCGCGGGCCTGGAGTGGGTGGTCAGCAGCTACATCCTGGTCTTCGCCGGGCTGCTGCTGGTCGGCGGGAGGCTGGCCGATGTGTACGGCCGGCGGCGGCTGTTCATCGTCGGGCTGTCGGTGTTCACGCTGGCCTCGCTCGGCGCGGGACTGGCCGGCAGCGGCGGCGTCCTGATCGGGGCGCGGCTGGCCCAGGGCCTCGGCGCCGCGCTCATGGTGCCGACCACGCTGGCCATCATCGTGGCGACCTTCGATGACCCCCGCGAGCGGACCCGGGCGGTCGGCGCCTGGGCTGCGATCGGCGCGCTGGCCCTGGCCTTCGGCCCGCTGATCGGCGGGTTCATCAGCCAGCACCTGCACTGGGGCTGGATCTTCCTGATCAACGTGCCGGTCGGCGTGATCACGATGGGCATCGCCCTGGTGTCCGTCCGCGAGTCGCGGGATACCTCGGCCAGCCGCCACCTCGACGTGCCGGGGCTGGCCGCCTCCGCGATCGCGCTGTTCGCGCTCACGTACGCGCTCATCGAGGGTCACGACAAGGGCTGGACGTCCCTGACCATCCTCGGCGCGCTGGGCCTCGCGGCCCTGGCCGGCGGGGCGTTCGCGCTCATCGAGTCGCGGACCGAGCACCCGATGGTGGCGCTGTCGCTGTTCCGCTCGGGGGCGTTCAGCGGCGGGATCGGCACCATGATGCTGTGGGCGTTCGGCATCTTCGGCATCTACTTCTTCACGTCGCTGTACCTGCAGGGGGTGCTCGGTTTCTCGCCCACCAAGGCGGGCCTGGCCTTCGTGCCGATGGCGCTGTGCATGGCCGTCTTCGCCGGGGTGAGCGGGCCGGTGGCGGCGCGGATCGGCGCGCACCGGACGGTGGCGCTCGGCCTGGCCCTGAACGCGGTCGGGCTGTTCCTGTTCTGGATGCTGGGCCGGAACACCACGTTCGCGGCGCTGATGCCGGGCTTCGTGCTGTTCGGGGCGGGCTCGGGCCTGATGAACGTGCCGCTGACCAACGCGGTCCTGGGGTCGATGCCGGCGGAGCGGTCCGGTATGGCCTCCGCGCTGCTCAACAACTCCCGGGAGGTCGCCGGGCTGCTGGGCATCACGGTGATCGGCGCAGTGCTGCGGTCCCGGCAAGGGGTCGCGCTGAGCCACGGGGTGCTGCCGGCCCCGGCGTTCCTGGACGGGTATCACGCCGGGCTGGCCGTGACCATCGTGCTCGTCGCGGCCGGGGTCGTCATCAGCTACGCGGCGCTGCGGCGGGTGCCCTCGCTGGCGCCCCGCCCCGTGCCGGCGGGTGATGTGCCCCTGCTGGCGGACGGGCCGGGGCCGGCGGCGGGGTCCGGAACTGGCCGGCCGCCGGTCATAGCCCCCGGCTGACCCGGCTGGCGGCCTCGGCCTGCCAGCCGGGTCCCGAGTCGGCACTCTCGATCCACCAGGTGGCGCCGGCCGCGACATAGGCCGGCGCCACCAGGTCCACGTCGCCGGGCTCCCGTTCGAGATCCGCCCACACCGCCAGGTCGAAGCCTTCCGCGGTGCCCCGGGCCGACCACGCCTGGTCGCGGACCGCGGCGATGTCCGCCGGGGTGGGCCCGACCAGCGTCACGGCCCCGTCCGGGCTCACCAGGCGACGCAGCGGCACCATGCCGTCCCAGCGCCAGGCCCGCCGGACCGGCCCGGCGGCGGGCAGCGTCCCGCCCACCCAGACCGGGATACGCGGCTGCTGCACCGGGACCGGGCTGAACCGCACCGGGTCCAGCGTGAAGTGGGCGCCGTGGTAGGAGAACCGTTCCCCGGTCCAGAGCCCGGCCAGGACCTCCAGGCCCTCGTCCAGCCGCGCGGCGCGTTCCCGGTCCGCGGCGGGCTCGTGGAAGATGCCGAAGTCAGCGTAGGGGGGCGAGCCGAGGCCGACGCCCAGGATGACCCGCCCGCCGCTGAGCCGGTCCAGGGTGACGGTCTCCTTGGCGAGCTGCCAGGGCCGCCTGCGCGGCACCGGCGTGATCATGGTCCCGAGGCGCATCCGCGAGGTCCGCGTGGCCACCACGGCCAGGATCTGCCAGGGATCCAGGATCGGCGGTCCCTCGCCGGTGTCGCTGAACACGAGGTGGTCCCAGAGGAAGAAGCCGTCGAAGCCGGCCCGTTCGGCGGCGACCCCGAGGCCGATGAGGTCGGCGGGGTCAGCGGCGAAAGGCGGGACGGCCAGGGCCCGGCGCAGCACGGTCACCCTCCAGGGGTCAGCAGATCCGGGAGGCCGGCGACGTTCCCTCGGCCCCGGCCAGCAAGAGCTTCAGCCGCGCCGGGCCGCCTGCCCGGACGGCCAGGTGCTGCGCAGCCAGGTCGCGCTGGGCCGCGGCGTCCCCGTCCCAGGCGCGGACGCAGGCCTCGGGGGCCAGGTTGGCCAGGGCCAGCAATGCTCCGGCCGTGCCCATCGGCCCGGCCAGGGCCAGCAGACCCGACGACCCGACGTAGGTGCCGCACGGGTACCGGGCCAGCTCGTCCAGCAGCCGGTCCGGGCTGCCGGAGGAGTCCTTCAGGCCCGCCACCGGCAGCGTGGCCAGGGTGTCCACCGGGATGTCCGCGCAGGAAATGAACGGGTTGTGGTACGCGAGCACCGGCCGTCCCGCCGCGGCCTCGCCGATCGCCGCGAAGTAACCGGCCAGGTCCGCGCAGCGGGGCGGGCACCAGGTAAGCACCGCGTCGGCCCCGGCGGTCACCGCGGCCCGGGTCAGCGCGTCCGCCTGGCGCAGCGAGGGGGCGCCCGTCCCGGCGATCACCGGCACCGCGGCCGGGACCGCGGCCCGCACGGCCTCGATCAGCGCGGTGCGCTCCGGGCCGGTCAGGGTGCCCGCCTCCCCGGTGGTGCCGTTGACCAGCACTGCCGCCATGCCCCGCCCGGCCAGGCTCGCCGCGAGCTTGCCGGTCGAGCCCGGGTCGATCTCGCCGTCCTCGCCGAGCAGCGTGACCAGCGCCACGCCCACTCCGCTGAACAGCGTGGGCCGGTCCGGTTCCGTCACGTTCGGTTCCGCCATCGCCGCCTCACTCCGGGCCGTCAGCGCACTGGTACGTCCAGGCTACGTGGGCGTCCCCGTCCCGGCGAGGGCTGCGCCGCCCGGTCTGGCGGCCGGTCTACGGTGGGGAGCAACGGCTGCGGCACCGGCGCCGGCGGCCCAGGCGGTGACGGCCCAGACGGGCCGGGGAACAGGTGAGCAGGTACATGCCAGGAACTGGTCAGGCGCGCTGGGGAATCATCGGCACGGCCCGTATCGCCCGCACGGCGTTCCTGCCCGCGGTGACGGCAGCCGGCGGCGTGGTCACCGCGGTGGCCGGCCGGGAACTGGCCCGGGCCAGCCAGTACGCCGCGGAAAATGGCATCGGCCGGGCGATCCAGGGCTACCAGGCCCTGGTCGACGACCCGGACGTGGAGGCGCTGTACATCCCGCTGCCCAACGCGCTGCACGCGGAATGGACGATCAAGGCCCTCCGGGCCGGGAAGCCCGTGCTCTGCGAGAAGCCCCTGTGCGGCACCCTGGCCCAGACCGGGGAGGTCCTCGCGGTGGCCCGGGAGACCGGGACCCCGCTGTGGGAGGCGTTCGTGTTCCCCTTCCACGGGCAGATGGCGAAGATCCGCGGGCTGCTCGCGGACGGCGCGATCGGGGACCTGCGCGAGATCCAGTCCTGCTTCCACTTCGTGCTGGACCACCCCGGCGACTTCCGGATGCACCGCGGGATGGACGGCGGCGCGCTCAACGACGTTGGCTGCTACCCGGTCCGGCTGGCCGTGGAGCTGTTCACCGGCGAGCTGGAGTCGGCCTGGGCTGCCGCGATCCTCGGCGGGGACGGGGTGGACGTGGACCTGCAGGGCAGCCTCGGCTATTCCGGTCACCAGCGGCTCATGCTGTCCTGCGGGTTCCAGCGCAGCGACGACCGGTTCGCCCGGCTGCTCGGCACCGCCGGGCAGATCCACATCACCGACCCCTTCCACCCCGGGCCGGACGACTCCTTCACCCTCCTGGAGGCGGGCAAGGAGGCCAGGAGCTACGCCGCCGCCGGCGAAGCGCCGTCGTTCACCGCCGCGATCCGGCACATTCAGCGGGTCATCCGGGGAGAGGAGGAACCCCGGCACCTGGCGGTGGACAACTCGCTCCCCACGGCCCAGGCCCTGGACGCACTCCGCGAAGCCGCGGCCCGGGATCAGCCGGGTGGAGGGGACCCGGGCGGAGGGCAGCCGGACAGAGGGCAGCCGGGGTGAGGGCAGCCAGGGTGAGGGCAGCCAGGGTGAGGGCAGCCGGGGTGAGCGGCCCGGGAGGCGGAGCGGCATGAGCGGCGAGGTCCACAAAGGCCTGCCCCCCGCCACGGCGGCGGCCATCCGGGACGCGCTGGACGCCGAACGGCAGGAGACGCTGGACCGGATCACCGCGCTCAGCCGGGAGTTCAACGGCATCGTGGAGTCGTCCGAGGGGGTCGCCACCGACGACGAGCATGATCCCGAGGGTGCCACCATCGCGTTCGAGCGGGCGCAGCTGGCCGCCCTGATCGACCAGGCGGACAGCCACCTGGCTGAACTGGACGACGCCCTGGACCGTCTGCGGCATGGCAGTTACGGGCGGTGCGAACGGTGCGGGCGGCCGATCGCTCCCGGGCGGCTCGCCGCCCGCCCCGCCGCCCGCACCTGCATCACCTGCGCCGCCTCAGCCCGGTGACCGCTCCGCCCTCCGGATCTCGTGAGCGCGCCTGCGGTCAGCAAGCGGTCCGGAAGGCAGGTGCCGGCGTGCCGGTGACCCGGGAAGCGAGCGAGGCGATTGCGTCATCGGCCTCGGGATGGTCCGGCGCGCCGGCGGCGGGTTAGCCTGGCCCGGGACCGGCGGGCGTGACCCCCGCCGGCCGGGAAGCCCAGCCGGGCGCCAGGCGAGGGCCCGCCAGCGGGCCGGGAAAGAGGCTGCTGAGTGCGCTACCGCAGCGACCAGTGGTACGGCGGGAACGACCGGGACTCGTATATCCACCGCGCGTGGATGCGCCGTGGCCTGCCGCGCAGCGCGTTCACCGGGCGGCCGCAGATCGCGATCGCGAACACCGCCTCGGACCTCACCCCCTGCAACAAGCACCTGAACGAGGTGTCGGCCAGCGTCCAGGCCGGCATCTGGGAGGCCGGCGGCATCCCGCTGGACATGCCGGTGATGTCGCTGGGCGAGACCCTGGTCAAGCCGACCGCCATGCTGTGGCGCAACCTGGCCGCGATGGCGGCCGAGGAGATGATCCGGGCCAACCCGGTCGACGGCGTCGTGCTGCTCGGCGGCTGCGACAAGACGATCCCGGCGCTGCTGATGGCGGCCGCGTCGGTGGACCTGCCCGCGGTGGTGGTCCCGGGCGGCCCGATGCTCACCGGGCACTTCCGCGGCGTCCCGCTCGGCTGCGGCACGGACGTGTGGCGGCTGTCCGAGGAGGTCCGCGCCGGGACCCTGTCCGAGGAGGACTTCCTGGCCTCGGAGTCGGCGATGATCCGCAGCAAAGGGCACTGCAACACGATGGGCACCGCCTCCACCATGGCCTGCATGGCCGAAGCGCTGGGCATGACGCTGCCCGGCGTGGCCGGCACCCCGGCCCCGGACAGCCGGCTCCTCGAGTCCGCGCACGCCAGCGGCAGGCTCGCGGTGGACCTTGTCTCCTCCGGCCGGACCCCCAGCCAGGTGCTGAGCAAAGGCTCGTTCCGCAACGCCATCGTGGCGCTGGCCGCGATCGGCGGCTCGACCAACGCCGTGGTGCACCTGCTGGCCATCGCCGGGCGGGCCGGGGTTCCGCTGTCCCTGGATGACTTCGACGCGATCGGCGCGGACGTGCCCCTGCTGGCCAACCTGGCCCCGGCCGGCCAGTACCTGATGGACGACCTGTACCGGGCGGGCGGCCTGCTCGCGGTGCTCCGTGAGGTGTCCGACCTGCTCGACCCGGACGCGCTCACGGTCACCGGCCGCCCGCTGGCCGAGCACCTGGGCGGGGCGAGGATCTGGGACGAGTCGGTGATCCGGCCGCGGTCCGCGCCGTTGCTGGAGAAGGCCGGGATCGCGGTGCTGCGCGGCAGCCTGGCTCCCGGCGGCGCGGTGATCAAGCCGGCCGCCGCGACCAAGGAACTGCTCACCCACCGGGGCCCGGCCGTCGTGTTCGACAGCATCGAGGACTTGCGGGCCCGGCTGGACGACCCGGCGCTGGATGTCACCGAGGACTCGGTGCTGGTGCTGCGGGGCTGCGGGCCGCGCGGGTACCCGGGCATGCCCGAGGTCGGCAACATGCCGATCCCGGCCAAGCTGCTCGCCCGCGGCGTCCGGGACATGGTGCGGATCAGCGACGCCCGGATGAGCGGCACCGCGTACGGCACCGTGGTGCTGCACACGGTGCCCGAGGGGGCCGTCGGCGGCCCGCTGGCCCTGGTCCGCGACGGCGACCCGGTCGTCCTGGACGTGCCGGGCCGGCGGCTGGACCTGGACGTACCCGAGGCGGAGCTAGCCAGGCGCGCGCCCGCTCCCGCGATGACCGCGGCCCTGCCCGGACCCCGCCGGGGCTGGGAGCGGCTCTACATCGACCACGTCCTGCAGGCCGACCAGGGCGCGGACCTGGACTTCCTGGTCGGCTCCAGCGGCCACGAGGTAACCCGCGACTCCCACTAACGCCCGCCGCGACCCGCCCGGCCGCCCGCTTCCATGATCAGGTGCAATATCTGGCGTATTACGCCCCTTTTTGACCGTGATCATGAAATGAGGCGGGGGTCCGGCCCCGCAGCACGTCGGGGGGCGACGCAGGTCTGACGATTGACCGGGCGTCGGGATTACAAGGCGGCCGAACCGGCCCCGACCTCACCTTCGAGGTTGCCCACGGCGTTCTCGACGGCCCGCGGCCGGACCGCGACCAGCACCAGCATGTAGACGATGCCCGCGGCGATCAGCGCGATTGTCAGCCAGGGCAGGTAGCTGTACGGCGCCGGCTGCCCGGGGCGCAGGTCGCCCCAGATCGGGATGGCCAGCACCAGCACGCCGATGACGGGGGTGACGACCCAGGCCCACACGTTCTTGCGCACCCCGGCCCGGCGGAACCGGGCCCACTGCACGATGAGCGCGATGTTGGCCATCAGGTACATGAGGACCAGGCCGAGGATGCCGTACGTGCTCAGCAGCCCGACGGCCGTGCCCGGGTCGGTGAACGCGGTCGAGATGACCCCGATCGCGATGCTGGGCGCCACGAACGCGATCGCCGCCGCCCACGGGGTGCGGAACCGGGGGCTGACCGCGGCCAGCGTCTTCGACCACAGGCCGCCCCGGGCCCCGGCGAAGATCACCCGCGCGGTCTGCGTGTTGGCGGCCACGTACGAGCTGGTCACACTGGTCAGGAAGATCCAGGTGACGAGCGGCGCGAGTGGCGAGATGAAGCGCTGGGCCGCGGTGTGGAACGGGTTCGCGTCCGCCGTCAGCGCGCCGATGTGGCCCGGGCCGAACGCGATGATCAGCGCGTAAGAGCAGAACACGTACAGGATCCCGCTGATGACCACGGTGCCGATCACGGCCAGCGGGACGTTGCGCCGCGGGTTGCGGGTCTCCTCGGCCAGCGGAGCGGCCGCCTCGAACCCGCCGAAGGCGAGCACCGCGAGCGAGAAGGCGATGAAGATGTCCTTGGTCCCGGATCCGCCCGGCCAGTGGAACGGCGTACTGGACAGCCCCTGGGCGCCGCCCTTGGCCAGCACGGCGATGGCCAGCGCTAGCAGCAGGACCACCTCGAACACGTAGAGCACCACGGTCGTGCGCACGCCGAACTTGAGGCCGATCACGACCGGGGCGACGACCAGGACGCCATACAGGATGGTGACGATCTGGGTGATGCCCCAGATGTGCGGGTCGTTCAGCACGTTCTGGACGATGTACTGGCCGACGAAGATGTAGATCCCGCCGAACGCGATGATGTAGCCAAGCAGCGTGATCACCCCGACCACGACCGAGGTCCGCACGCCCATGGACCGGGCGATGTAGGTCAGGAACGACCCGGCGCTCGGGAACACCCCGGAGAACAGGGCCAGGCTGGCCGCGGTGGCGATCAGCCCGACCATGCTGATCAGGAAGACCAGCGGGACCGAGGCGCCCGCGAACGCGGCCATCAGGCCGGTGGTGAAGAACAGGTTGAACGCGGGCGCGACCTGGGCCAGGCCCGGCATGAGCACGCCGAGCAGGCCGATCTCGCCGCGCGGCAGTACCCCGCCCGCGGGCGGGGTGGCGGTCGCGGTGCTGGCCCCGGCGAACGAGTCGGAGTCGCCGCTGGCGGCGCCGACGGGTCCGGTGTTCATGGACATAAGGCACCCTTTCCGTGGCGGCGGACGAACTCGGCTACGGCGCTGTTGAAGCTGGCGGGGTACTCCCAGAGGCAGGCGTGGCCACCCTGGACGGTCTGCCACTCCGCGCCGGCGATCCCCTTGTGCAGTTCCTGGGACAGCGACACCGGGATGAGGATGTCCTGCTCCCCGGCCAGGACCAGGGTCGGCGTGCTGATCCCGGCCAGCCGCTCGGTGGTGTCGTGCTGCTGGATCACGGCCAGCTGGGCCAGGTAGGCCGGGACCGGCTGGTCCATGTACCGCATCGCGGTCTCGAACTCGGCCAGCTCGTCCGGCCCGGTCGCGGAAGAAGTCGGTGGTGAACGCCCACAGCGTGACGTCGCGCATCACGAACGGGATGCCGAGCACCGGTGCCGCGTCGGCCCACATGGCGAACATCCGCGAGCAGAACGGCCCGGGCGCCGCGTACGTGCAGGCCATGATCACCGACCGGAGGTCTTCCGGGTAGGCCAGCGCGTACTCCTGGACGATCATGCCGCCCATGGATACCCCGAGCAGGTGGAAGCCGGTGATGCCGAGGTGGTCGACCAGGGCCTTGGCGTCGTCGGCCAGCAGCCGGGACGAGTACGGCCCGGCCGGCTTGCTGGTCTGGCCGATGCCGCGGTTGTCGAACATCAGCACCCGGTACCCGGCGGCGGTGAGGTCGGCTTCCTGGTAGGCCCAGGTCTCGAGGTCGTCGGCGAGCCCGTTGACCAGCACGATGGTCTCGGGCCCGTCCCCGGCCAGCCGGTAGTGCACGTCGATCCCGTTCACGGAGGCAAATGGCATGGGCTACTCCTGTGGTGTGCCGGGCGTCGCAACATGACCCGCGCGTGCAGTTCGCGCAGCATGGACTCGGTCAGCGAGAAGTGCTCGGCGGCCAGCGCGGCCGCCTGGTCCGGGTTCCCGTCGATGACGGCCTGGGCCAGCACCGGATGCTGGTGCAGCGCCCGGCCACGTACCTCGGGGCTGTAGGGCTCGGCCTCGAAGCCGAAGCTGATGTCGTGCCTGATGCTCAGGCTGAGGTTGGTGAGGTGCGGGTTGTGCGTGGCGTCCGCGACGGCCCGGTGCAGCGCAAGGTCGGCCATCCGGGAAGAGTCGCGGTCCTCGCCCGCCCGCTCGTAATCCGCCAGCGCGGCCCGGATGGCCTTCACGTCGGTGTCGGTCCGGCGGAGCGCCGCGGTGCGGGCGATCTGCTGCTCGATGACCTGCCGGAAGTCCAGCAGCAGCTCCACTTCCTGCCACTCGCTGCTGAGCGTGCGGCGGATCATCTCGGCGGATTCCGGGCCCCAGCCGGATGTCACGAACGTGCCGCCCGACCGGCCCCGGCGGACCGTGACGTAACCCGCCTCGGCCAGCCGGGCGATCGCCTCACGGACCGTGGCCCGGCTGACGCTCAGCATCGCCGCCAGCTCGCGTTCGGTGGGCAGCCGCTGGCCGGGCACGAACTGGCCGAGCGCGATCGCGGTCACGAACCGCTCGGCGATCCGCTCGCCGGTGGTGCGGACCGGCATCGGGCTGAGCAGCCCCTGCCGCCGCGACGTATCCGGTTTCCCCCCGCCCGGCGTCCGGTCCGCCCCGCCCGGCGTCCGGTCCGCCCCGCCCGGCGTCCGGTCCGCCCGGGCCGGGGTCCGGTCCGGTCCCGGCGGCACCTGCTCCGGCCGGCCGGTCACGCCGCACTCCCCCCGGGCAGCCCGCCCGCCGCGTAGTACCCGGCCAGGAAACGGGCCAGCGTCCGGGCCCCGGCCACGATGCTGTCCAGCTCGACCGCCTCGTCCGTCCCGTGGATGTTGCGGGTCCGCGGCCCGTAGGCCAGCGCGGGCACCGCGTACTGGTTCAGGTAGATGCGCGCGTCCGTGGTGCTGCCCAGCACGAACTGGCGGGGCGGCTGGCCGTGCGCCGACTCGTGCGCGCCGGCCACCGCGGCCGCCAGCGGGTGCGCCCCGTCGAGCAGGTAGCCCTCGGCCCGGAAGCCCGCCGCGCGCACCTGCGGCGGGTGCTCCGCGAGCCACGGGTCGGCCGCCGCCGCCGCGGCCACGGCGTCCGCGACCCGCTTCAGCGCCTCGTCCGGCGTCCACCCGGGCGGGAAGCCGACCCGCACGCCGAGCACGGCCTGCCCGGGCACGCTGGACGGCCAGTCACCCGCGTGGAACGTCCCGACGTTCACCGCGCACGCCCCCTCGACCCGCGCGAACGGCCCGCCAAGCTGCAGGGCCATTTCTTTCTCCAACGATCTGACCGCGTCAATCAGCCGCCACGCTGAATCCACGGGGTTCACCGCGCGGTGCGCGGATTCGGCGTGCGCGGGCCGCCCGCGCACGGCGACTTCGGCCCAGAGGATGCCCACCCCGCCGAGCAGCAGCCCGAGGTCGGTCGGCTCGAGCAGCACGGCCGCGTCGGCCAGCACCCCGGCCCGGGCCGCGGCGAGCGTCCCGTTGCCGGTGCACTCCTCCTCGATGACCGACGCGAAGCTGAGCCGCCCGCGCAGCCAGCCGGGCACGGCGGACTGGAGGGCCGCCAGGGCCAGCGAGCCCAGCGCGAACCCGCCCTTCATGTCGCCCGCGCCGCGGCCCACCAGCCAGCCGTCCCGGCGGACCGGCTCGAACGGCGGCGCGGACCACAGCGGCGCCTCGGCGGGCACCACGTCGATATGCCCGTTGAGCAGCAGCGACGGCCCGGTCCCGGCGGCCAGGTGCCCGATCACGCTGCCCCGTCCCGCGTACGGCAACTGCGGCACCCCCGCGACCGGGTCGGCCGCGATGTCCTCCGGGATGGGCAGCACCGACGTCTCGAAGCCCAGCCGGTCCAGCTCGTCGCGGACCACCTGCTGGGCGCTCATCTCGGTGCCGACCGTGCTCGGCTCGGCGACCAGCCGCTCCAGGAACCCGAAGGCATCCTCGGCCAGGTCGTCGATCGCCCGGTCGAGGGCGCTCAGGAGGGCGGGATCCAGGGGGCTCACGCAGACCATCCAAAAGACTAAAGGTTGAGACATTAGACCTTTTAGCCGGAATCCTGTCAACCCCCCCGCCGCACTCACCTCGCCCCCAAACCCGGAGCCCCCCGCGACGTGGAGGTGACCTGTCACACTGGCCCCTCCCGCCCACGTTTCACGCCGACCGTGCGCCGGGATGGGCAAAACACCCCGAAAAGGCGCACGGTCGGCGTGAAACGTCAGCGCTGGCCATGATCGAGGAACCAGCCGGACGGTGAAAATTATCGACGGCGGCCGTCAGGGGTGGGCGCGGAGGGCGGCGATCATCCATTCGAAGGCCGGCACGTGCGGCTGGAACGGCGGCCAGCCGTTGATGATCCCCATCAGCTGCCAGTACCGCTCGGCCCGGGCGTCCGTGCCCGCCTCCAGTTGCTCCCGCAACTGCGCGCGCCGCTGGTTACCTGGAGTGCCGGCCAGGATACGGTCCAGCACGGCCGCGCCCTCCTCGGACTCGGGCGCCACCCCGTGCCCGGCGGCGGGGCCCGCGTGCTCCAGGACCCGGGCCACGAAGTCCGGGGTCCGGGCCTGCTCCTCGTCCGGCACCGGGTACGCCGCCCGCGCCTGCGCGCCCTGCTCGGCCATGGTCCGGATGCGGCGGCGGAACCCCGGGTCCTGGACCAGCTCGGCCAGCTCCACCCAGGCGTCCACCTGCTCGGGCGACGGGTCGTCGGGCAGCGCGGGGGTGGCCCGGCGCATGTGCGCGGCCAGCCCCGGGTCGGGTTCCAGGCCAGCGAACACCTCGTCCACGAAGTCGTCGATGATCTGCTTGCGTTCCTGGGCGGACAGCGTGGCCAGCTTGTTCATCAGGGTCATCTCCTCAGTGCCTGGTTTCCTGCGCGCCACCGTGGCCAGCACGGCCCGGCGCAGCCGTAGCGTCCGGATCTGCGCGTCCAGCGCCTCCACGTGGGTCGCGGCGACCTCGGCCACGGTGGCCTGGCGGTCCAGCACGCGCCGCACCTCGGCCAGTCCCAGGCCCAGCTCACGGAGCGTGGCGACCAGCTCAAGCCGGGCCATGGCGGCCGCGTCGTACCGACGGTGGTCGCGGCCCGTGCGCCCGGCCGGGGGCGCCGCGCCAATGTCGGACCAGTACCGGATGGTGCGCACCGGCAGCCCGGTGCGCTGGGCCAGCTGGCCGATGGTGAGCATCGTGGTGGCGTCGTCCATGCCAGCGAGTCTGGCTTCTCCAGCTACTGGAGATGCAAGCCCTTTGCTCAGCCCGCCCTCCCGTCCCGGGCGCGGGGCGGGACGGGGCCAGCCGGGGCGCCTGGCCTGCCCCGGGCACGCGGCCAGCCGGGCGCCCCGGGCGCGGGGCCAGCCACCCGGTAGGGCACGCTTGGCGGGTGAGCCGTCCGCAGCGGGGAAAGAGGATCATCGACAGCTACCGGGGGTGACGCTCAACGATGTCCGGAAACAAGGCCAAGCCGGCCTGGTTCGAGCCGGAGCTGGCCACGCTGACCCGGGACCGGTTCTCCGACGCCGCCTGGATGTACGAGCGAAAACTTGACGGCGAGCGCTGCCTGGCTATCCGCGACGGTGGTGAGCTGCGCCTGATGACCCGCAACCGGAAGATGGTCAGCAGCACTTACCCCGAGCTGGCTGAGGCGCTGACGGCCCAGCAGGCTGGCGATTTCGTGGTGGACGGGGAGGTGGTCGCGTTCTCCGATGGCCAGACCCGTTTCGCCCAGCTGCAGCAGCGGATGCAGATCGCCCGGCCGTCCGCCGAGCTGCTGCGCACGGTCCCGGTCCAGTACTACCTGTTCGACGTGCTCTGGGCGGACGGCACGGACCTGCGCCGGCAGCCGTTGCGGGAACGCAAGCAGCGGCTGCACCAGCTGCTGGACTTCGCCGACCCGCTGCGGTTCACCGAGCACCGGGTCGGGGACGGTATCGAGTTTTACCAGGAAGCATGCCAGCAGGGCTGGGAAGGTCTCATCGCCAAGCGGGCCGGCGCCCCGTACGTGGGCGGCCGGACCAAAGACTGGCTGAAGTTCAAGTGCGAGAATAACCAGGAGTTCGTGATCGGCGGGTACACCGACCCGCAGGGCAGCCGGACCGGCCTCGGGGCGCTGCTGCTCGGCGTCTACGACGTTGACGGGCAGCTCGTCTATGCGGGCAAGGTGGGAACCGGGTTCGACCAGCAGACCCTGCACCGGCTGCACGACGAGCTGTCCGCGCTGGAGCAGGAACGGAGCCCGTTCGACCGGGGCACCCCGCCCCGGGCCGGGGTGCACTGGACCAAGCCCCGGCTGGTCGCGCAGATCGGCTTCAGCGAATGGACGACCGCCGGGCAGTTGCGCCACCCCCGGTTCCAGGGACTGCGCCGGGACAAGAGCCCGGCCGATGTGATCCGGGAGGTTCCGCAGGCTCATGGCTAGTACCACGACCCGCGAGCAAGTCAAGGTCGGGCGGCTGACCGTCGCGCTGACGAACACCGGCAAGGCACTGTTCCCCGACGGCGGGATCACCAAGGGTGACCTTATCGGGTACTACCAGGCCACCGCCGAGCAGATGCTGCCGTACCTGCGCGAGCGTCCGGTGGCCCTGGCCCGCTACCCGGACGGCATCACCGGGGAACGCATCTTCCAGAAGAACGTGGGCCGCCACTTCCCGGACTGGATCCCCCGGGTCGAGGTGGGCAAGCAGGGCGGCCAGCTGTGCCAGGTGGTCTGCACCAAGGCGGCCGACCTGGTCTACCTGGCCAACCAGGCGACCATCGAGCTGCACCCGTTCCTGAGCCGGGTCGGGCGTGAGGACTCGCCGGACCAGCTGCACCGGCCCGACATGCTGATCTTCGACCTCGACCCGCCGGACACGGGGCACTTCGAGGCGGTCCGCACCGCCGCGCTGCGGCTGCGCGAGATCCTCGAGGACGACCTGGGGCTGGCCGCGTTCGTGAAGACCACCGGCAGTAAAGGCCTGCACGTGCAGGTCCCGCTGAACGGCCGGGAGGAGTTCGACCCGGTCCGCGAGTTCGCCCGGGAGGTGGCCGAGGTGCTCGCCGCGGCCGAGCCGGACCTGGTTACCGTGGAGCAGCGCAAGGACGCCCGGCACGGCCGGGTGTACGCCGACATCATGCGCAACGCCTACGCCCAGACCGCGGTGGCGGCGTACTCGGTCCGGGCCCGGCCCGGCGCCCCGGTCGCGACCCCGGTGAGCTGGGACGAGGTCGCCGACCCGGCCCTCGCCGCGGACAGTTTCACGCTGCGCACCATGCCGGACCGGCTGGCCCACCTGGGCAAGGCCGGTGACCCGTGGGCCGGGATGTCCCGCCACCGGCAGGGACTGAGCCGGCCGCGGCGGCTCCTGCCCCGCAGGCATCAGTGAGCGGGGCGGGTGAGTAGAGCGATAAGACCGTTAGGGAAAGAGGAGGGGCGCATGACGATCGGCGAGCTGCTGGCCGAGGCGTTCGGTCGGATCCACGGGGTGGTAGCCGGCGCGGTGCGCGGGCTGACCGAGGAGCAGCTGGCGTTCCGCCCCGAGGGCCGGGGCAACTCGATCGCGTGGCTGGTCTGGCACCTGACCCGGATCCAGGACGACCACGTTGCCGACGCGGCGGGCACCGAGCAGGCCTGGACGGCGGACGGCTGGGCCGAGCGGTTCGGGCTGCCGTTTCCACCGGCCGAGACCGGCTACGGCCACAGCGGCCCAGAGGTGGCGGCGGTCCGTGTTTCGGCGGACCTGCTGCTCGGGTACCACGAAGCCGTCTTCGGGCGCACGGTCAAGTACGTCCAGGGCCTGGGCGAGGCCGACCTGGACCGTGTGGTGGACGAGCACTGGGATCCGCCGGTCACCCTGGGCGTCCGGCTGGCCAGCGTGATCTCGGACGATCTGCAGCACGGCGGGCAGGCCGCTTACGTGCGCGGGCTGCTGCCCCGCCGCTGAGCGGCCGCCTGAGCCCCGCCGCCTGAGCCGCTGCGTGAGGGGCGGCCGCTGACGCGGGGTCCTCAGGCCGGGCCGAACAGGGAGTCGAGCGCGGCGTCGATCGTCGCGGCGAGCGGCCCGATCTTGGGCAGCACGGGTTCCGGCGGGGTCGCATCCACGGCGTCGCACTCGGCCAGGGCGGCCGGGTCGAGGAACCGGGTCAGCTGGCCGTAGCCGTGCCGGTCGTCCGAGGCCATCCGGTGATGGTGCATCCGCAGCGGCGCGTACAGGTACAGCTGGTCCCGGGCCCGGGTCACCGCCACGTAGAACAGCCGCCGTTCCTCCTCCAGCCCGGCGCGGCTGGACAGGGACATGTCGCTGGGCACCGCCCCGTCCACCAGCTGCAGCAGGTGCACCACCGGCCACTCGAGCCCCTTGGCGGAGTGAATCGTGGACAGGATCAGGTAGTCATCGTCCAGCCGCGGCGGCCCGGCCAGGTCCGACGCGGACACCGGCGGGTCCAGGGCCAGCTCGACCAGCGCGTCGTGCAGTGAGGGGCGCGTCGCGGCCGCGTCCACCAGGCGCTGCAGGTCGGCGATGCGGATCCCGGCGTCGGGGTAGCGCTCGCGGATGGGGGCGTCCAGCGCGGTCAGGACGCCCGCGGCCCGGTCCGCGGTGCGCTCCCGTCCCGCCGCGTCGGCCAGGCAGGCCATGGTGTCCGCCACGGCCGGGCGGGCCCGCGGGGGCAGCACGTCGGCCGCGTCCTTCCAGTGCTCCCAGAGCTGCGGGTCGCCCAGGCCCAGGGCCCCGATGAACCGGCGGGCGTGCACCGGGCCGATCCCTTCGTGCAGCCGGAGCAGCCGGAACCAGGCCAGGTCGTCCGCGGGGTTGGTGACCACCCGGGCCGCGGCCATGAAGTCCTTGACGTGGGCGGCTTCGGTGAACCGGATGCCGCCGTACTTGATGAACGGGATGCGCCGGACCGAGAGCTCGATCTCCAGCACGTCGCTGTGCGTGGCCGCGCGCATCAGCACGGCCTGGTCGCGCAGATCGGCCCCGGCTTCGCGGGCCTCCAGCACCCGGCCGCAGATCTCCCGGGCCTGGGTGGCTTCGTCATGGCAGCGGACCAGCTGGGGGCGGGCCCCCGTCCCGCGTTCCGCCCGCAGGGCCAGCTCCAGGCCCTCGGACTGGGGCCGGACCGTGTTGGCCAGCCGCAGCACCGCGTCCTTGGAGCGGTAGTTGCGGGCCAGCCGGACGACCTCCAGGTCCGGGTAGTCCTCGGCGAGCGCGCGCAGGTGCGCCGGGTCGGCGCCGCGGAAGGCGTAGATGGCCTGCGCGTCGTCGCCCACGCAGGTCAGGCCCGGGCCGCCGGGGCGCAGCAGCCGGACGATGTCGGCCTGGACTGCGTTGACGTCCTGGTACTCGTCCACCAGGACCGCGTCGAACATGCCGCGCAGCACCGGGCCCGCGGCCGCGTCGGCCAGCGCGGCCCGCCACAGCAGCAGCAGGTCGTCGAAGTTGACCAGGCCGTGCTGGCGTTTGTGGGCGGTGTAGGCGCGGAACAGGCCCGCGAGCTCGGTCTCGAAGCCGGCCACCCAGGGGAACTGGGCCTTGATCACCTCGGGCACCGGGGCGCGGGTATTCACGCACCGGGTGTAGATGTCCGCGCAGGTGCCGGCCCGGGGCGCCCGCCGCTGGCTGGTGACCAGGCCGTTCTCGGCGCGCAGGGTGTCCATCAGGTTGGTGACGTCGGGCGGGTCGATGACGCTGAACTCCGGCGGCAGCGAGAACGACTCGGCATGGGCCCGGATGATCTGGTGGGCCACCGCGTGGAAAGTGCCGCCGACGACCCGGTCGGCCGCGCTCGCGCCGCGCGGCGTGACCCGGGCCAGCATGTCGTCCGCGGCCCGGCGGGTGAACGTCAGCAGCAGGATCCGGCTGGCCGGGGTGCCCTGGCTGCGCAGCCAGCCCGCCCGGGCGACCAGGGTCCGGGTCTTGCCGGTGCCCGCCCCGGCCAGCACCAGGAGCGGTCCGGCCTGGTACGTAGCCGCCCGGCGCTGGTCGTCGTTGAGCCCGTCAAGGACATCCGCCGGTTCGAACATGAAGACGAATGTAACGGGCCTGGCCGGCCAGCGCGAGGCCCCACACCGGGGGAGATCCGGCCGAACCTCCCCGGTGCGGGCCGGCGTGCGCTGAGCCGCGGGCGGGAAGGCTGGTCAGCGCGAGAAAGGCGGCTGTGCTGCCCTGCGTTGCCGAGGACGACACGTGCCGCCGTCACTCGCGTCACGCTGGGACTCTCGACACACAATTCCGCACCCGGGCGCAAGCTCTCCGCCACCGGCAATCCATTCAGCATGGGAAAGCCTGGTCGCAGGGTCTGACCCTTCTGCCCTGGCCAGCAGGGATATCACCGGTCTCAGCCCCATCTGCGGGGATGCTGAGTGATACTTGAAAAGAATCGTTAGTCATCGCAGGGGGGATAGGCCCGAAATGGCGCCCGGGAGGCGGACCGTGCCGGACGGCCCGCTCACCTAGGGTCACCGAGGAGTGGCATGCCCAGTTCAGCCGTCCCGAACACCGACCTGCCCGGCCCTGATCTGCCGGATACCGAGACGGGCGCCGGCCCAGAGGACGGAACCCCGGGGACCAGCGCGACGCTCCTGCGCTGCGATGGATGTGGCGCTAGCACCGTGATCGACCAGGACGAGCACCGCTACGGAGGGCTGGTGCGCAGCTTCCTCGGTCAGCACGCGGGATGCGGCAACGCCGTGCAGATCACCCGGGCCCATTCCGGGACCGACTGACGCCTCCGCCGTTCCGCCCGGCCCGCGCGTCTAAGGCGCATCGTGGGCCAAGTCCACCGGGGGCAGTTCCTGTACCTCGTGCTTGCTGATGTTGAGCCGGATGGTGTCCCCGACGCGGGACACGGCCTTGATGGGGATGGCCACCTCCTTGCGCCCCCATAGGTGCCCCTCCTGCAGCAGCACGTGGGTGACCTGATGATCATGAGGATCGACGACCAGGCCCTGGATGTGGCCGATCCTGCCGTCGGTGGCCTCGACCGGGTCGCCGCGCCGCACCTCGACTTCGCCCATCGGAACCCGGTCGTAGGTGACGGTGGGCGAGAACCCGGCCACCCCGAGATCCACGCCGCCCGGCGTTCCCGCGACGGGGGTCAGGCCGTAGTACGGCCAGGTGACCACCTGCTGGGGTCCGTAAGCCGCGTACCCGGTGCTGCCCGGAATGAATTGCGTTTCCTCGGCCGGGTCAAGTTGCCCGAAGGCAGCCAGCGTGCAGCGCAGCCGCACCCCGGCTGACGCCGCTTCGACCAGGTCGATCGGCACCAGCCGGGCAAGCCCCTGGCGGTCCTTGGGCTCGACCACCAGGTGGGTGACCGCCTCGGCGACGGGGTCCACCACCACGCGGGACACCTCGCCGCATACCCCGTCGGTGCAGCTGGCTTCGCTTCCGATGGTGAATTGCGTCATTTCTGGCACCCTGAGCCTCCGTCATCGTGGACTCGACCCCACAGCAGTCCAGTTCCCGGCTGGACGCCCAAGACACCTGGGCAATGGGGAACGGCCGCCGCTTCTATCGTGCAAGTGTGATGCAGGAGCGAGACTCTGTCCCGGTCGTCGCGGCGGATGATGGGCTCCAGGATGCTCGTCTCTATGTCGAGACGGCCGGCCCGCTCGCCGCCCGTCGTCACGCCGACCCGCCATCCGGCGTCCGATGACCCGCCGCCTCACGAAGCGTCCTGCTGGCAGGAACACACCATCGAGCTGGACGGGAGAGTGCGATGCCCCGGATTACCCCGAACCTGTGGTTCGACACCGAGAGTGAGCAGGCGGCCGAGTTCTATGTCTCCGTGTTCCCTAACTCGGAAATCAAGATGATCTCCTACTACGGGGAGGCCGGGCCGCGGCCGGCCGGTACGGTCCTGACCGTCGACTTCATCCTGGACGGCCAGGAATTCACCGCGATCAACGGTGGTCCCCAGTTCACGTTCGACGAGGCGGTCTCGTTCGCAGTCCAGTGCGCCGACCAGGAGGAGATCGACTACTACTGGACGAGGCTCTCCCAGGGTGGGGAGGAAGGCCCGTGCGGCTGGCTGAAGGACCGCTACGGGCTGTCCTGGCAGGTCGTCCCGGCCGGCTACGCGGAGCTGATGTCCGACCCCGACCCGGGACGCCGCGACCGGGCCATGGCCGCTGTCCTCGGCATGAAAAAGCTGGATATGGCCGCCATCCAGGCCGCCGCCGACCAGGCGTAGCCGCGGGCCGTTTCTGATCAAATACGGGCATGGACTGGAACTGGGTCGGGCCGCCACTGGATACCCGGCCGTTGTTCCCGCGGGAGCGGGCCGAGTTCCTGACTCTGCTGCGGGGCCTGGACCCAGGCGACTGGCAGCGACCCACGGTGTGCCCAGGCTGGCGGGTGCACGACGTGGTGGCTCATGTGGTCCACGACTACATCAGGAAGTTGTCGGGCCCGCGGGACCGGCATCCGGCTCCCGGTCCTTGGCTGGATGAGGATCTGCCCAGCTTCCTGCACCGGGTGAACCAGGAGTTCGTGGACGTCGCGCAGCGCTGGAGTCCGCCCGTCCTGATCGACCTTCTCGCGCATCTGGGGCCCCAGCTCGACGACCGGTGGGCGTCGCTGGATCTTGACCGGACCGGAGAGGCGGTCTCCTGGGCCGCTCCGGGCGTGCCCGCCCCGGTCTGGCTGGACGTGGCCCGCGAGTACACCGAGTACTGGGTGCATCAGCAGCAGGTGCGCGACGCCGTGGGCCGTCCCGGCGCCGATGACGAACCCCTGGCCACCGCGGTAACCGACACTTTTGTGCGCGCCGTACCGCATGCGTTGCGGGATTACGCGGCCGATCCAGGTACGTGCCTGCACCTCCAGGTGACCGGCCCGGGCCACGGCGCCTGGACGATCGAGCGGCGCAATGCCACCTGGGCCGTGGACCGCGGGCCGCCGGCACCGTCCGCCGCGGCCCTCGTCGAGGTCTCGTCCGGCTGCCTGTGGCGGGTGGCAACCCGGGGAATCACCGTGGACACCGCGCGAGGGCAGGCCGCTATCTCTGGCGATCAGGCGCTCGGATCGGCAGTGCTGAACCTGGTGGCCATCATCCGCTGACCTCAGGTGCCCGGCAGTCGGGATCATCCCACGCCGTGCGGAAATGCTCTTCGATCCATGAATGCAACATCAGCAGCCCGCTGACCGGCACGGCGATCACGCAGGCGAACAGGGCCATGGCGATGGCAATGAAGGCGATAGCGGTTCCCGATTCCATCAGGGCTACGCCAACCGCGATGCTCGGCAGCACTACTGTTGCGCAGGCCCACGCCTTGACTATCTTCCTTCCAGCCGATTGCGGGGCGGGCCCGCAACGTGACTCCGGGGCGGCCTCTGACGGCTGGGCTTTGGCCGGCCCGGCGGGCATGTCGGCGGTGAGGGCATTCAGGTCCGCGTAGGTACGCGCCGCGAGCACCCGGGCCACCCGCACGTCGAACTCGTCTTTCGCCAGCCGGCCCTGCACGAACGCGGCCTTGACCAGGTCGAGCACCTGCTCGCGGTCGGCATGCGACGCCCGCAGCAGGCTGTAGCGTCCCGCCCCTGCGCCGCTCTCATCTCCGGGACCCACCATCACCGATGCCTCCCCGTGAGCGCGACGTCCCAAAAGCGTAACCCGGCTCCCCCGCGGCCGGCCAACCCCGGACCGTCTGATCCTCCGAGTAGGGCTACCCGGTCGGGTGGTTTCGCGCCGGGCCGTGGCGGCAGGTCAGTGCGCCTGGTCGCCCGCAGCGGCCGGCGGTACCCGTGAATGGCACCTGGGGCCGGCCACTGGCCAGCGGCCGCTTACTGGCCGCCGGATCCGGCCGGGCTTGTGCCCTGCCCGACCGTGGCGCGGTCGGTGGCCTCGTCGAACGCCGAGGGCGCGGTATCCGCCTTGCGGCGCGGCATCAGCAGCAGCGCCGCCATGGCGATCACCGCGCAGCCGATTATGTAGACGCTGATGAACGTACTGGATTGGGTCGCGGTCAGGATCGCCGCTGCGATCAGCGGCGCGGGGCCGCCGGCGATGACCGAGGCCAGCTGGTAACCCAGACCGGCACCGCTGTAGCGGACGTTCGGGCCGAAGCTTTCGGCGATCAGCGCCGCCTGTGGTCCGTACTGCATGTCGTGGAACACCAGCGACAGCACAATCGCCAGCAGGGCCAGGCCGGCGTCCTTGGTGTTGAGCAGGCCGAAGTAGGGGAACGCGTACAGCGCGATGCACACGATGCCGATGCCGTACATGAGGCGGCGGCCGATCCGGTCGGACAGGTAACCGAATAGCGGGACGCTGATCAAGCTGATCGCCGCGGCGACGAGGGTGTCGTTCAGCAGCGCGTCCTTGGACATTCCCAGGTGATCGGTGCCATAGGTGAGCACGAAGGTCACGAACAGGTAGAACGGCGCCTGCTCGGACATCCGGACGAAGGCTGACGTCAGGATCTCCCGGGGCTGCTCCTTGATGACCTGCCAGACCGGCCGGCGGACAATGGCCTGCTGCCGTTTGAGTTCCCCGAACGACGGGCTCTCCTGGACGCGCAGCCGCACATACAGCCCGATCCCGACCAGGACGATGCTGAGCAGGAAAGGCACCCGCCATCCCCAGCTGTCGAACCCGCTCCCGGCTACCCCGCTGAACAGCTTGATCATGCCGGTGGACAGCAGCAGCCCGATCGGCACGCCGACCTGGGGCCAGCTGGCCATGAAGCCGCGCCAGCGCTGCTTACCCCACTCCATGGACAGCAGCACCGAGCCGCCCCACTCACCGCCCACCCCGATGCCCTGCGCGATGCGCAGGACGATCAGCAGGATGGGAGCGGCCGGGCCAATGGCGGCGTAAGACGGCATCAGGCCCATGAGGAAGGTGGCGGTTCCCATCAGCAGCAGCGTGGAGATCAGCGTGGCCTTCCGGCCGATCCGGTCACCGTAGTGGCCGAAGATTATGGCTCCGATCGGGCGGGCGGCGAACCCCACGAACTGCGTGCCGAACGAGAGCAGGATCCCGGAGTAGGCGGAACTCCCGGGGAAGAAGACCTTCGGGAACACCAGCGCGGCCATGGTTCCGTAAAGGAAGAAGTCGTACCACTCGATCGTGGTCCCGACGGTGCTGGCGACGATCGCACGAAGGCGCTGAGTCCGTACTAACGAGCTGGCGATGGCATCAGACATAGAGGACAACTTTCCCGAGTTCAGGCATTAAACCTGTTCGCGGAAACTGGATCGCTGTCCCCCCGCTGCGTCCCGATGCCCGCTGGCCGCGGATCGGGCCGGGCAGAGATCCCGTCCATGATCGGAAGAGGTATCTAAGCTGGGAGCCGCCCGATCGGATCGAACCGATGAGTTACCGGTCGCCGGCCAGTCAACCCTGAGAGCACCATCTACGGAGGATGCTGTCCTGAAGGAAGTCAGGACCGTGATGCCTGCACCCAACCGGCTCGATCAGACGCGTGCGCGAAGAGCCTGCCGGGGTCCAGCACGCCGACCAGCAGGCGGTCCGGGCTCACGTCCCCCAGTTCCCGGGAGGAATGATGGCAGTCGCGTTTCCAGGAGAGTCAGCGGAGTACCGGGCCGCGCGGGATCAGCTGCTTGAGCAGGAGATCGGGCTGCGCCGGGCCATGGAGGCGGTAGCGGTGGCGAGGCGGCGGCTGCCGCCCGGCGGGATTGTGCCAGAGGACTATGTCTTTCAGGCGCAGGGGCCAGGCGGCGACCCGGCCGAGGTGCGGCTGTCGGAGTTGTTTGCGCCTGGTCAGGACTCGCTGGTGGTTTACAGCATGATGTTCCCCCGGGATCCGGACGACGATCGGCCGGGCCCTCAAGGCGGGCCAACCGCGTCGCTCCCCCTCACCGAGGGCCCGTGCCCGTCGTGCACGGCTTTGCTTGATCAGCTTGACGGCGCCGCGGAGCACGCCTCCCAGCACGTCAATCTCGCAGTTGCCGGGAAGGCGCCAATCGAGCGCATCCTCGCCTTCGCCAGGGAACGTGGCTGGCGGCGGCTGCGCTTTCTGTCCTCGGCTGGTACCACCTATAACCGCGACTACCTCGCCGAGACCGCGGATGGAGGCCAGCAGCCCATGCTGAACGTGTTTCACCGCGACGGGCAGACGATCCGCCATTTCTGGGGCTCGGAGCTGTTCTACGCACCGGCCGATCCCGGGCAAGAGCCCCGTCACGTTGGCACCATCGAGCCGCTGTGGAACCTGTACGACTTCACCCCCGAGGGGCGCGGCGCCGATTGGGATGAGCAGCTGAGTTACTCCGCCTGACCCGAAGGCCGTGCAGCGGGTCCCGGTTGACCGGGAGTAACTCCGGGTCGTACGAGGCGGCCCGGCAACCCCGCGCCCACGCCGATCTCCTCCTCGCCAGCCAGCTCCCGTGCTCGCCGCTCATCCCTACGGTCACGCCAACTGTGGTGTTCATACTCGGGACCACCGGGGGAGTGTGGTGCAGCACGTTTCGATCCGCGGCGAGGGGTAGGTCGTCCTTCAGGGAAGTGATGGACATGCCGAGATATCTACTCGTCCTGGACACGGACCTCCCAGTGGGCAACGAGCGTGACCTGCAGCCAATCGACACTCTCCTCGCGCCGGACGAGCAGGAGCCGTGCGAGGTAGTGGTCTTGTCGCTGGTCGATACCGGCAAGACGAAGCTGCCAACCGCCGAACTTCTCCTCGGCGCCCAGATGGGTAAGTTCCCCGTCGCACCCCGGCCCGACCACGACATCAGTGCGGCGGCCGAGCATCGCATGAATCTGGCTGTGAGCCACGTGAGCACGCTCGGCTGCAAGGCCAGCGGTCTGATCAGTGATGAGGACCTAGTGAACGCGGTGCGTTCTGAGACCCGCAGTCACGACTATGACCGGGTGATCCTGGCCACCGGCAGGCACGAGGGGTCTTGGCTGGCTCGCCCCCGGGGCCGGGACCCGGTTCATAAGTTGCGGCGGCAGTGGGGCCAGCGGCTGGTCATATTCTCGCCCGGCTCAGGCGCTACGCTCGGACGTCCACGAGACGGAGCGGATGAAAAGGCCACGTCGATGGTGATCTCTCAGCGGAGCCGCCGATCGGAATCGAACCGATGACCTACGCATTACTGCCCGACCAGTAACGACACCTGAACGGCCTGCGGACCGTGGAACGGGTGGCCGCGAAATCGCGGGGCAATCAGGGCTTCTGGTGCGATCCGCGCCTTGGTGGCCGTAGCCTCGAACGAGTCCGGCTCGCCGAGATGCCGGGCCTGCTGCCCTGGGCAGTACCGGGATCGCTCAGCGCGCGATGCCGAAGTCGTCGGAGCGTCCGGCCACCAGGCGCGGCCATTGGGCGATAGGGCGTCCGCCCGGCCACGCCGACACTGGCGGCCAGTCGGGTGAGCCGCCGTCAGTTCGCACGTTGGAACAGTGTTGCGGCCTGCCCAGGGGCGAGTCCTCCCAGCTCTCCTGGCGCCCGTAGACGGTGAGGTCCATGAGCGCGTAGCTGTAGTCCATGGCCTCCACGCCGCGGCGTTTCGTCCAGTAGGTCTCGAATACCTTCTCGCCGTCCCGCAGGTAGCACACCAGGTGGAACAAGCCGATTTCGCGGTCAGCCAGCAGCGTGTCGAGGGAGGGCTGGACGGAATACCAGGGCATGTCCCAGCCCATGAAGTCGCGGTAGCGAAGACTCTCGCGGTATGACGTCTGGGGGGCGGCCCCACCGGAGACGACGTTGCGGCCCTGGAGGAAGACCGCGTAGGTGATGTCGCGGGAGTGCAGGTAGGACAGCTCGGTGATCTGGCTTGTGTAGAACGTGCAGCCTTCACACTGCTCGGGCGCGGGACGGCCGGGGTTCCACATGAAGTAGTAGGCGATGAGCTGCCGGCGTCCTTCGAACGCCTCGAGCAGGGTGAGCGGCCCGTCGGGCCCGATCAACTCGGTGCTGGCGTTGACCTCGGTCATGGGCAGCCGCCGCCGGGCCGCGGCGATCGCGTCGCCTTCCCGGGTGTGCGCCTTCTCTCGGACCCGCAGCCGGTCAACTTCGGCCTGGAAGGTGGCCCGGTTGACGGCTGCGGGCAGGCCCGGTGCACTGGCGTTGCCGGGGTTTGCTGAGTCATCCTTCATGATTGTCTCCTCATCTTGTTCGTGGACCCGGCAACGGATCGTGCCGCCGCAACGTGCCAACCCCCGTTGACGGCCGACGAGCAGCTCGGGGCAGGCAGGGTCCCGGTCCGGGCTTGGCATGAAGTGGTGCACCCCCGACGAGCGCCGCAGGCGAGCGACCTGATTCTGCTACCGCCGATCACCGCCTGAGAGCTGATTGCTGCCCGGGAATGTGATCATCCAGACACCTGGCCGGTGTCTGATCCCAGGCGCTCTGACTCCAGGAGGGCGTGGGCCAGGGATCTCCAGCTGTTCAGCTGATCCGTTTGGTTGATCAGCATCACGGCTACGTGGTCGGCCCCGGCCCGCCTGTGCTCGGCGACCCGTTTGGCGATCGCGGCGCCATCGCCCCATGCCACAAGACCGTCGATCAGGCGATCGCTGAGCTCGGATATGTCATCGTCGGTGAACCCCATCCGGCGGAAGTTCCGCGAGTAACCGGGGATCGTCCGCATGAAGCGAAGAAGCGCCGCGGCGAGTGCTCGCGCCTGCGCCGGGTCATTCTCCACGACGACCAGCTGCTCCACCACGAGCACGGCGTCGCCGAGGGCGTCACGCGCCGACGCCGTGTAGTCCGGTGTGACCAGGATCGGCAGTGCCCCGCCGGTACGGTCGCGGGCGAGTTCCAGCATGCGGTGGCCGAGCGCGGCGAGCAGCCGTGACTCCTGGGGCACGGCGGAGATCCGGTCCAGGTAATCGCCGAGGACCGACAACGGCCTGGGCCCGTGCGCTCCGCCCAGCCCGATGACGAGCCGACCGGGGTGGGACGCCTCGGCCCGCCGGTAGAGGTCGAGTACAGCATCGGAACTGAACTGGTCCGCGGCGATGATGGAGGTGCCCACCTGAACGCTGCGGGTGGCCTCCAGAACGGCCAGGACCTGCTCCAGTTGTTCGAGCCTTCCGCCGCTGAGCCAGATCGCCGGGTACCCGAGGCTCTCCAGCATGACCGCGGTGGCGATGAAATCCTCGTCGGGCGTCACATCGATCACGGCACCGGCCGAGCCCAGTTCCGCTACTCCCATGTCGCTCCTTTACATCACTCTTCCGCGGAGTTCGTCACGGAGGAGCCTAGGGTCGGGCAGCCGACGGCTGACAACGGTTCGGCGGTGGCCGAAAGGTGGCGTCATCGCCCCTCCCCCATCAGGATCCGGTTGAGGCCATCCCGCGCAGAAGGAGAACAGCGTGCTCGACCACCACGACAAAGTTGTCCTGGTTACCGGCGCCACTGGGAACCAGGGCGGTGCCACCGCCCGCCACCTGCTGGCCGCCGGCTGGCGAGTCCGCGCCCTGGTGCGAGACGACACGACGCCGGCGGCCGCCGGGCTCGCCGCCGCTGGCGCCGAGCTCGTCCACGGCGACCTGGACGATCAGGCCTCCATCGCGGCGGCGGCCCGCGGCGCGTATGGCGTCTACAGCGTCCAGTCAGCCAACGGCAACGAGATCGCCCAGGGCCAGGCCGTCGCGGCCGCTGCCAAGGCCGAAGGCGTCCAGCACCTGGTGTACTCGTCGGTTGGAGGAGTCGAGAGCCAGAACCGTTTCTACCTGGAGCACGTCTGGGGCACCATCGATAAGTGGCAGATCGAGACGCACATCCGCGATCTCGGCGTTCCCGCGACCATCCTGCGGCCCGGCGGGTTCATGGAGGATTTCACCAGCCCGGCCAGGTTTTTCCAGAGCGGCTCGCTCAACGTGCCGTGGCACGACGACCTCATCATGAATCTCATCGCCATCGACGATGTCGGGGCGTTCGCCGCACTCGCCTTCGCCGAGCCGCACGCTTACCTGGGCAAGGCCATGGAAATCGCCGGTGACAGGCTGTCCGCACCGCAGATCGCTGACGCACTCAGCATCGCCGCTGGCCGCCCCATCGGGCATACGCGCGTGCCGCTCGACATCCTCTGGGAACGCAGCCCCGAGGCCGCCAAGGTCTTTACCTGGGCAAACGAGACCTACTTCGAAACCGATCCGGCGGCCCTGCGCAAGGTCCACCCCGATCTCATGGATTTCGGCACCTGGCTGAACCGATCGGGCAAAGCCCGGCTTCTGGTGCAACTGGAATCTATGTCAGCCTAGTCGGGTGATCACGTTCCAGCTGAGCGGTGAGGTCCTGGGACGCACGCGGTTCGCGTTCTCGCCGTTGAGCGAGGTGACGCTCAGCCTCCGGCTCCTAGGACGACCGCATCTCACCCACCTGCATGCACGCTGGCTGCACCTGACCCGAAGCCGGCTGAGCGGGGTGGATCTGCCGTTGCTTTTCGCGGTTGCCCCGCCCGGGGGGTGGATTCCGCCATGCCTTATACCCATTGCGGATACCGCAAGGGTCACCATTGAGGAACAGCTGACGGACCTGACCCACCTGTCACCAGCGGGGCTGGAGGCCGACCTGGCCCAGACCTGGGGCGACCGGCCACGTCCACCTTGCCTGACGGACCTGCTGGATGCCGGTGCACGGGGGCCCGGCATCCTCGCTGAAAAACTGTGGGAATACTGGACCGCAGCGATCGCGCCGCATTGGTCCCGAATCTGTGCGGTACTCGAGGCGGACGTGGCGTTCCGAGTAGGCGCACTGGCGGAGCGCGGCCTGTTCGCGCTGCTGGACGACATGCATGCCGAGGCCACAGTGCAGGGGCACGACCTGCTTGTGAACAAGCCGCACCACGCGGACGCAACCTACCGCGCGACCCGCCTGATACTGACACCATCCGTCTTTGGCTACCCCAGCCTCGTTGTCGAGGACGGCGAGCGAGGGGTCTTCGGCCTTACTTATCCGGCGCACGGCGTGGGGCGGGTATGGGAAGGCCTGGAACCGCCCGACCATGAGCCGGACAACCAGCTCGCCGCCCTGTTCGGCCGGACCCGGGCGGCGATCCTGGAACGCGCCGCCGTCCCGGTCACCACCACGCAGATGGCTCGCGAGCTCGGCCAGAGCCCTGGATCGGTCAGCGAGCACCTCACGGTACTGAAAGCCAATGGCCTGCTGTGCAGCCGGCGAACCGGCCGGAGCGTGCTGTACTGGCAGACGCCTTTGGCGCAGAGCATGATCAGCACACAACGCACATCCGCCACGCTGCGACCCGGCACCATCTCCGAAGCTCTGACCGGAACGCGTAGTCCACGCCGGCCGCAGACGTGAGGGGCTGCCCGGGTTGAGCACACGATATCCGTGCGCTCACATTCGCTGCAGGTGCCCAACATGAGCGAGCCGCCGCGTGCCCGATGGGGTGGCACCCGGCAGGCCGGATCATCACCGCCGCGAATGATGGCCAGTCCTCGCAGGACACAACTCACCCTGTCCACCCGGCGGCTCGGCGCTTCTACCCCCCGTTATCCGCCGGGCCCGCCACCCGCTACCGCAGTGCGCCCACATTCAGGCTGGTCAACCTGCTGGGGTTGCCCCGCTTTGACGCTGGCTCAGTACCGTCCCATGCCAGCCATCCTTTGGGAAGCGCCTGCCAGAGCTTGACCCGCGAGGATGGCGCGTAGCTCGGAGGTGTCTTCGGCTGGGTACCGGTCAAGCGTCGCTTCGAGATCGCAACGCTGGGCTGGGGTGGAGTATTGGGCCAGCTCGCGCGTCAGCTCGAAGTTCCGCTTACGGTCTGCCTTAGGGAGGGCAGGAATCAGCGGGGCGAAGAAGATAAGTAGGAGTCCGGGGAGAAGAACCACGCCAGCAGGCTGGCTGCGCAGCACGATGCCTGCCACCGTGAGCAACCCCCCGGCCAGAACGAGCCGCCCGCGCGGCCATGCGCCGCCCGCGAACCGCATCAATCCCAGGACGGTCAACAGCGCGCTAGTACGGATGAACCTGCGGACCCGCCTGTTCCGGGTGGGAGGCGTGAGCCAAGAGCCCCCGGCCCTGTCGGAGGAACTCCATACCGCCAGGTTCCGCCGATACTCTCGCCGTCTCATCGCAACCTCCTGCACCCGGCTCGGTGCTGCGTGTCATCAACAGTACGCTTGTGCGGTCGGGCGAGGCGTGCTGCGGACTGGGAATCACGAGCGCTATCGACTCGCGGCTCCCGGCTGTTCGATACGCCAGGCGGCGGTCCCCTGCGGGAGTCGAACTGGAAGCGGTCGGTAGGTTGGCTGGCCGCCAAAGCGGCGGCGGGCGTCCCGGCCATGCGCGTTCACGATCTGCGTCACACGGCAGCATCGCTTTGGCTGGCTGCCCGGCTCGTCGGGGGCACCAGGGCGGCGGCATCTGAGTCATCCGAGAGACGTTCGAACGGAGAGCGAGCCGGGGACAGGTGCGAAAGTCCTAGGAGCTGGGGCGTTTGCGATAGAGCCGCCTATCGGAATCGAACCGATGACCTACGCATTACGAGAGGCACGCGAGTACGCCGCACAGCCGCTACCTGCACAAGCAGCCCGGCGGATAGTGCTGCATGCACTGATTCCACTGGAATTTCGCGGTCCCACGTTCCACGACCCGTTCCACGCCGCCCGTGCCCGCTCGGCCTCCCGGCCTGTAAACCTAGCCTCCGGGAGTGGGCAGCCGGCCTGTAGCTAGTCGGTCTGTAGGCCGGGTCTCGTGCGCGCATGTCTCTGACCTCTGCTGGTGTGCTCCGCATGTCCCCTGACCTGCGGACGGGGATCTCGGCAGTTCTCATCGTTTCTGGACGGATCTCGCGCTGATGTGCCCCGAAAGTGCCCCGGTCCAGCCATGCCTTGATGCTTAATACTGCAACGGCACTTAACTTAGGTGAGCTGGTAGCCGGGTCGTCGGTAATGACAGAGCCGGGTCTGGTTCTGGAGGTCACAATCCTTGTTAGAACTGGGCCTTGAGTTCGTCGATCTCGTGCACCCGCTGCTGGAGCTGGGCATATGCCGGGTGCTCGCGGATGCGGCCTACGGCCCAGCGCAGAACCTCCGCGCGGCTGTTCGCGATGCCCGCGGTGATCAGGGTGTCCACGGTGGCCAGATCGGTGGGCCCGAGCCGGGTCATTACCGGGGTGAGCTCCTCCGACATTTCGTCCGGCGTCCTGGCCCGTCCCCCGCGCCCGCCGACCCTGAGGATGGGGCCATGTGGCCTCCCCGCTGCCCCGCTCGGCCTGTCCGGGAGAAACTCGATCCACTGGATGAAGCGGGGCAGCCCGTCGCGCACTTTCTTGATTGCCGCGCCATTGGCCACCTTGAACGCCTCTACGGTCTCCTCGTCGGCCTCTTTGCCTTCCGGTCGGCCTGCCCGGCTGATGAAGATCCGGATCGCGGTCTCTCCCGGCTCGACCTCCGGGTCGTCGCCGTACTCGAGTACCTGAACCCGCTCGATCGCACCCGCGGAGAAGGCCGACCTCAGCCGCTCCTCGATGCGGTCAGTCACTGTTTGCTCCACGTCATCCTCCCGAGTTGCCCGTCATTCTCATGCTGCCCGTGTAAATAATGTAACATGTATTATGCGTGCTGCTGATGCAACGGGATGCCGGATGACGCCAGGCGGCTAGTCCGCGGCTACTGCAGGCACGCAGGGCTGACCGGAGGCGATTGAGGCTTGATGCCGCAACGGGCACTCAGATCAGTGCATAGCCGCGCCGCCGGTAGTGGCACAGCCGGGCCTGGTACTGGCGTCGGCGGCGCCAGCGGGACCAGGACCAGACCCTCTTCGGGATCGGAGGCGTACCGCTGGACCAGGCCGGTCAGCAGGCGGCGGATCTCCGGTAGCGTGTAGCCGGTCATGCCCGGGTCGCTGGTGCCTGTTCCCCTTTTACTGCCTGGGCCCGGCTGGCGGCGAGCCAGGCCAGGGCGAGCATGGACAAGGTGATGTGGGCGTACCAGGCCCGCCAGGAGCGGACCTGGTAGTGGTCCAGCCCGGCCTCGTTCTTGGCCTGCTGGAAGCATTCCTCGATGTGCCAGCGGCTGCCCGCGGTCCAGGCCAGATCGGCCACGGTGGCGCGGCGGGGGCCGTAGCAGGCGTAATAGGCGATGTCATCCGGGTCGCTGATTGAGCGGCGGGCCAGCAGCCAGTGCCCGCGGCCGGGCCGCGGCCGGGTCTGCACCGCTACCCGGGCCCACTCCGATTCGCGGGGGCCGTGCGCGCCCGCCCCTGCGGACAGCCGCTGCCAGGCCCGGGCCGGCACCGCCGCGATCAGCGCGTCGGCCCGCTGCTCACCGCCGGTCATGGTGAGGGTGTCGCTGCGCCGGATGGCCAGTACGTAGGACACGTCCTGGTCCTCGAGCCAGGCGTGCAGGTACTTGGCCTGGCCGTAGACCTCGTCAGCGGTGAACCAGGCGAACGGCACCCCTGCCGCCATGGCCCGGCTGAGCATGGCCTGTGCCAGCCGTGGCTTGGTCGCGAACTCCACCTCGCCGGGGATGCCCGCCGCCCGGCACCGCTCGCGGTCCTCGGTCCAGGACTGCGGCAGGTAGAGCTCGCGGTCGATCAGCGCGTGCCCGTGCACGGAGGCGTAGGCCAGGAAGACCCCGACCTGGCAGTTCTCCGTCCGTCCCGCGGTCCCGGAGTACTGCCGCTGCACCCCGGCTGAGCGGGTGCCTTTCTTGATGAAACCCGTGTCATCAGCGATCAGCACGCCGCCGGGGTCCCCCAAGTGCTCGATAACGTGGGCCCGCACGTCATCACGGACGTCGCGGGTATCCCAGTCCGCGTGACGCAGCAGCCGCTGCATCCCATCCGGGCTCACCTCCCCGGCCCGTTCGGCCAGCGTCCACCCGTTCTTGCGCTCTAACCCCGCGACCAGCCCGGCCAGGTACTCCCGCACCCGGGCCCGCGGCTCAGACCGCGCAAACCGCCCAGCGATCCGCTCATGCACCGCATCCAGCTCCGCCACAGCAATATCCACGATCATGCCGGCCATCATGCCCCATGATCATGCAACTGCCGTTGCAGTATTAAGTGTCAAGGGGACGGTTTTACAGACGATGCCGTCTGGCCACCAGATGCAGCGGTTCACCTGCGCAGATACCGTCGCGTTGCGCGGCTGATAACTGGGCCGTGTCGGCGGCACGTGAATACTGACCCCGGCGCGGCAAACGAATTTTGACCCCCTGCCCGATGACTCTGGCTCTAGCCGAGCCAGGGGGTGGAAGGGGTGCTTTCGGTGGAGGATTGGGCTGAGGTCCGCAGGCTGCACCGGGCGGAGAAGATGCCGATCAAGGTGATCGCCCGGGTGATGGGGGTTTCGCGGAACACGGTGCGGGCGGCGGTCGCCAGTGACCGGCCGCCGAAGTATGAGCGGCCGGCGAAGGGATCGGTCACCGACGCGGCGGAGCCGCGGATCCGGGAACTGCTGGCGGCGTATCCGACGATGCCGGCGACGGTGATCGCGGAGCGGATCGGGTGGGAGCATTCGGTCCGGGTGCTGCGGGACCGGGTCGCGGAGCTGCGGCCGGTGTATCTGCCGCCGGATCCGGCGTCGCGGACGGCGTATGCGGCGGGTGAGATCGCCCAGTGCGATTTCTGGTTCCCGCCGGTCACCATCCCGGCCGGGTGCGGCCTGGTGCGCAAGCCGGTCCAGCTTCCGGTACTGACCATGGTGTGTGCGTACTCCCGCTGGCTGATGGCGGTGCTGATCCCGACCCGGCGGGCAGAGGACTTGTTCGCCGGCTGGTGGCAGCTGATGGCCGGGCTGGGTGCGGTGCCGCGGGTGCTGGGTCTGGGACGGCGAGGGCGCGATCGGCCGGTGGCGGGCCGGGCGGGCGGAGCTGACTGGTGACTGCCAGGCGTTCCGCGGGACGCTGGGGCGAAGGTGGTGGTCTGCAAGCCCGCCGACCCGGAGGCGAAAGGGATCATCGAGCGGGCGCATGACTACCTGGAACGCTCGTTCCTGCCCGGCCGCTCCTTCGCCAGCCCGGCGGACTTCAACACCCAGCTGGCCGGGTGGCTGGCGCTGGTGAACACCCGCCCGCGGCGGGCGCTGGGCTGCTCACCAGCGGAGCGGATCGGCGCCGATAAGGCCGCGATGCTGGCCCTGCCGCCGGTCGCGCCGGTGACGGGGTGGCGGGCCTCAGCGCGGCTGGCGCGTGACCATTACGTGCGGCTGGATTCCAACGACTACTCCGTCCACCCGGCGGTGATCGGGCGGCGGATCGAGGTCACCGCGGACCTGGGCCGGGTGCGGGTCTTCGCCGAAGGGCGCCTGGTCGCCGACCATGAGCGGCTGTGGGCGTGGCATCAGAGCGTCAGCGATCCCGCGCACGTCGCCACCGCACGGGCCATGCGCAGCCAGCGGGTCACCGCCCTGCGGGCGGCACCGGAGCCCGACGTCGAGATCCGGGCGCTGGCCGACTACGACACCGCGCTCGGCCTGGACGCCTGCGTTATCCAGCCAGCGGCCTCAGCTGTCCAGGGCTGCTGCGCCTATTGCCGGGCCATGGCCATACGCATCTCGCTATCGGTGTCGGTGATCAGAACGCCGGACAAGTCCACCGTGACGGTGTGCAGCGTGCCGGTGAAGGGGAACGGGGCCTGGTAGTCCGTGGTGACTGCTGAACCCGGGTTGGCGCCGCAGGTGAGCCCGCCCGGGTTGAACGCCACAGGGGTGGTGACCGGGAACTGGCTTTGGGCGATGAGCTGGCCGTCGAGGTACAGCTGCGCGCGCCCGGGGGAGCCCTTCCCCTCAGCGATGTCGGGCTTGCCGGTCGGCTCGAACTCGAACCGCAGCTGGTGCCTGCCTTCAGGAAGCGGGTCCGGTGCGCGCACCTGGTAGGTCTGGCGGCCGACGTAGTTGTGGGCGTAGCACAGCCTGCTGTCCTTGACGTAGAACGACCAGCCGCCGACATTGCTGCCCTGGCACAGCAGCACGCCCTCGGCCCCGCCCGCCGGGATCTCTGCGTCAGCGGTGACGGCATGCGGCCGGTTGACCACCTTCGGGCCGACGAAGTAGGGCAGCGTCTGGGTGCCGGGCCGGTAGCTGTACTCGGTCCGCGGTTCGGCGACCTGGGGGCGCTCGGCCATCAGCCGCGGGATTGTGCTGCCGTCGATGGGGAACACGTTGTACTTGCCGGCTTCGGTGTACCACATCGCGATCAGCTCGATCAGCTTGTCCTGGTGCTGCCCCGCCAGGTTGTGGTTCTCGGCTGGGTCCTCGGTGAGGTGGTACAGCTCCCAGTGGTGGGCATCGAGGTCGGTCAGGGTCTCGGCGGTGATCGGGGCGCCGAACGGCTGGTCGGCTTCGGCGAACGATGGGCCGGGCCAGGGGCACACTGCCCGCCATCCGCCGTGGTCGATGGCGCGGTGCCCGAACATCTCGAAGTACTGGGTGCGATGCCGGGTGGGTGCGGCCGGGTCGTCGAAGGTGGGGGCGAAGCTGACCCCGTGGATCGGGGACTGGGTCACGCCCCGGACGGTGGCGGGCGGCTGGACGCCGAGCGCGTCCAGGACGGTGGGCACCATGTCGATGATGTGCGCGTACTGGGTGCGGGTCTCCCCCCGTGCCTGGATGCCCTGCGGCCAGTGCACCAGGAACGGGTCAGCGGTCCCGCCGCGGTAGGTTTCCCGCTTCCACCGGCGGAACGGGGTGTTGCCCGCCCAGGTCCACCCCCACGGATAGTGCCCGAAGGTGGCCGGGCCGCCCAGCTCATCGATCTTGGCTAGGCTTTCTTCCACCGGCTCCACCGCGTTGTTGAAGAACTGCAGCTCGTTCGTGGTGCCGGTCGGACCGCCCTCGGGAGAGGCGCCGTTGTCAGACACCACCATGATCAGCGTGTTGTCAAACTCGCCGGTGTCCTTCAGGAAGTCCAGCAGGCGGCCGATGTGGTGGTCGGTATGGGTCAGGAACCCCGCGTACACCTCCATCATCCGCGCCGCCAGCCTGCGAACGGGCGCGGGCAGCGAGTCCCAGTCCGGGACGTCCGGGTCATGCCGGGACAGCTCCGCATCGGGCGGCATGACGCCGAGTTCCTTCTGCCGGGCCAGCACCCGCTCCCGGTAGGCGTCCCAGCCGTCGTCGAACTGCCCCGCGTACCGGTCGGCCCACTCTTTGGCCACATGATGCGGGGCGTGCATCGCGCCAGTACAGAAATGCAGGTAGAACGGCTTGTGCGGGGCGACCTGCTTAGCGTCGGCAATGAACTGGATCGCCTTGTCGGCCAGGTCCTCGGTCAGGTGATAGCCCTGCTCCGGGGTGCGCGGCGGCTCCACCTGATGATTGTCATACACCAGATCCGGATACCACTGGCTGGTGTCGCCACCCAGGAACCCGTAGAACCGCTCGAAGCCGCGGCCCAGCGGCCACCGGTCGAACGGCCCGGCGCCGGACTCGAACTCCGACGGGAGCAGGTGGTACTTGCCGACCATGTAGGTGCTGTAACCATGGGCCAGCAGCATCTCCGGCAAGAACCCGTTCTCGAAAGGGATCTGGCCGTTATAGCCCGGATAACCGGTCGCCAGCTCATTGATCGCCGCCGTCGCGTTGGCATGGTGATTCCGGCCGGTGATGATGCACGACCGCGATGGCGAGCACAACGCCGTCGTGTGCATGTTCGTGTACAGCAGGCCGCCGGAGGCCAGCGCATCGAAATTAGGTGTCTCGATCGGGCTGCCGTAACAGCCCAGCTGCCCGTACCCGACGTCATCCAGCACGACGAACAGCACATTCGGCGACCCGGCCTCAGCTCGCAGCGGCCGCGGCCACGCCGGGCTCGACTCCTCCGTCGTCCGGCCGATCACACCCGGGAACGACGCCCCCGGCTCATACTCCTCCAGTGACATACAGCCAGCTCCCCAGTCAGTTAAGCGCGCCCAGACCTCACACAAGTAAGCTAACGCCTCGTGCTCTCCGCCTGCCTCATCCCAGGCGGCTCATACCAGACGAGGCAGCGAGCGGTCAATCATGGCCACTCCAGTGCCCTGCCTGGAAGAGTCCTAGAGCTGAGCTCAGATCCGGAGATGGCCCGCTCAGTGTCCGGGGATTCCCCTCCACCGTCAAGGGCACCCGAGGATCATTTCGAACCACTCGCAGAAATGATCTTCGGACCCGCCCTTGAGCGTCGGAGCCTCTGCATCCCCTCCGGTCAGAGACCAAGGGCCAGGCGGGAGCCTGCCCGGACGGGACCCGGGCCATCCCTTGCAACGTGCGGCCAGTCTGCCATGGCGCCGCGGTCCGCCAGGGTTCATCCTTGGTTCAGTGACGGACAAAGGAAGTTAACGGAGAGCGCCATCATGGACGTGTCCGAATACATCATCATGTTCGTGTTCGTTGCAGTCCTGGGCGCTGGTCTGCCGGGCCCCGGTGATGCCTCGCTTATGGCGGCGGGCACACTGGCCGGAGAAGGCAGGCTCAATATATGGATCGTGCTGGCATTGGCCATGGCCGCCTGGATGCTGGGTTCGGTCGTCGGATACGAGATCGGCGTCCGCGGGGGGCGCCGGATGCTCGATCACCCGGGACGGCTGGAGAAATCGCGCCGTAAGCTGCTCGCCAAGGGCGACCGCGCGTTCGCTCGTTGGAATTTCGTGGCGTCGGTGACAATGCCAGCCTTTGTCTCCGGGATTTTCCGGGTACGCTTCCCTGTCTTCGTACTCGGCGCGACAGTCGCTGGTATCGGCTGGATCGGGATGTACGTCGGACTCTCATATTTCCTGGGCGCCGAGATCGCAAAACGCATCGGAAATGCTGGTGCAAAAGCGGTGCTCGGCGTGGTCGTGGTAGTTGCCGCCGGGCTCGCTATCCGCGCCATCGTGTCGAAGTGGCGCGCCACCCGGCAAACACGACTGGCCCGGGAGGAAACTCCTGCAGATCATCAGGGTCCGCCGATAGCGCAGGGCGCTTCAGACGCACCAGAACAAGCCAGACCATGATCAACTGCCGTGGACGGCAAACACCGCGACTGCTGCCAAGCCACTGGACAGCGCCTGACACGCAACGACGATTCTGAAATATCGGCCCAGCGCACAGACGGCGACGGACGGCCCTAGACGATGCGCCTACTCCTGCGTCGGAAGGTCGCGTGCCCATTGCATGCCCGATGAGGCAGACAGCCAAGGGTAATGGCAGTCACCCGCGGATACCTCTGCATGCCCGCTGACCTGCGTATAGACAGGTCTGGGCCCGACCGCCCACGTCTTCCTAAGCAGTAGGTCAGGCCGTGCACAGACGTGCCGCACGCCAGAAGGTTCCAAGGTCAGCCGCGGACGCTCACGGGCAGATCACCGATCGAGCCGCCTCGAAGGGATATATACGGGATGATCATGCACCGCTTCGCTAGCCGAGCTGTATGACCCAGGTCAACGCACAGGTGAGCCGCGAGCCGTAACCGTCTGTAAAACCGTCGGCTCGGGTAAATCCCGGCTGCCGCGAGAGACCAGGTAACTGTCCTCCTCGCTCGGACATGATCTTGGCCGAGTCCGCCGTGTCCACGGTCAAGTGCGGCAGCTACGAGGAGGACGGGGGAGGAGAAGGGCACAGGGCCTCGAACCGCACCAGGTTAACACATGATCCCCGGGCCATTAGCGGGCCATTAACCACGGTGACCCGGGGGCAGTCACGGCTACTGAGGGCCAGCTAACCTGGCTGGTCAGGGCCCCTAGCAGCCGTAACCGCTCCGCTTCCCAAGCTGATAGTGCGCACTCTTCAGCGAACCCCTGGCTTCGAAGTTCTTTAGAGTCGCCCAGCGAATTCGGCGAGAAGACTCCGTGCCGTTTCATGATCCAGCCCGACCAGCGGGCCCAGAGTGCTGGCCAACTCGACGAGGTCGCGGCCGGGTGACGCCTGACGGTATAGGTCACGGAGCCGTTCTCTTCTGCGGAGGCCGTCGAGCTGGGCCGGGATGACCGAGGCGGCGTGCTGGTCGGCGGGCCGGGTGAACTGGGCGTAGAACTTCAAGGTGGTGGAGCCTTCGGCATGACCGAGGCGGCCGGCGACAGTGTTCAGGTCGGTGCCTGCCGTCAGGAGCTGGGTGGCGGAGTAGTGCCGGAGTTCCTTCAGCGAGCTGGCGATGCCGATTCTGTGCGCGTACCGGCGGTACCGGTGCGTCATGGTGTCGGGGTTCCATGGCGTCCGCCCAGCCGTGTCGGGGGAGAACGCGTAAGCGTCTCCCGGCACGGTCACGCCGTTGCGGGCCGCTTCAGCGCGGCGGCGCTGGAACCGCTCGCGGAATAGTTCGCACGTGAGCAGGTCCAGCGACAGCAGGCGCCCATCGCCAGCCTTGGGTGATTTCTCAATGCGGGTGCCCTGCTTGACGATGTAGTTGGCGGAGACCCGGACTTGCTGGTGGGTGAAGTCAAAGCGGATCTCCCGCAGGGCGGTTACTCCGCCGCGGCGGGCCCCGGTGGTCAACGCTGTCCACAAGTAGAGGCCGAACTCTTCGTCCTCGGCCCAGACCAGGTTGAGCAGCCGGGCGGCCTGTTCCGGGCTGGGCGGGTCTGGCTCGCGCTTGCGCGGGTGCGGCGGCCGGGCGTTCTTGGCCACGTTGCGGTCGGTCCACTCGTAGCGGACCGCGAGGTCCAGAGCGGCGGAGATGATCGAGTGAATCCGCAGGATCGTCGCCGGGCTCATCGGCTTGCACACGTGCAAGGGGCACCGGCTGTCGCACGTGTGGGGCCGGTTGGTGCGATGGTCCCGGAGCGGCCCGCATCGCTGGTCGCAGGCATGCACGCCTAAGGTGTGGTGCTCGCCCTTCGGGAGCCTGCCGCACAGCCGTGAGCACTTCTTCAGCGCCGTGTACAAGCTGTCGAGAGAGTCGGCGCCGAGCTTGCGAACCTTCACATCCCCGAGAACCGGCCCGATAGTGCGGCGGATATAGCCCTGATGCGCCTCTTTGGTGGACAGCTCCAGGTCGGTGACTTCCAGGTACTTGTCGAGGGCGTGGCTCAGCGTTGCGGCCCGATTGGGGAATCGGCCGCCGTCAGCCTCATTCAGCAGGCGCCCGAGCGTCGCGGCGGCGGCCGCCTCGTTCGGGCAGGTCTCCCGCAGGCGCCGCGGCCGGCCGGTGACTGGGTCGGTTCCGGCGTAGACGTGCACGCGGAACGAGCCGCTCGGCAGCTGCTCGATGTGGCCGCGGACGGTGTTGGCCATGGCGGAACGATAACCCGAACCGCCGTCATTCGTTCCACGACCCGTTCCACGACATCGAACGGATCGTTCGAAATACTTCCCTGAACTGGAGCCGCCTATCGGAATCGAACCGATGACCTACGCATTACGAGTGCGTCGCTCTAACCGACTGAGCTAAGGCGGCAGGCCGCCAGCCGGCGGCTCACCGAGTCTACCGGTCCGCCCACCAGGCTGTGCCGCGCCTGCAAGCCGTCCCACTGAGCCACCGCCGGCGCCTCCCGCTAGGGGCAGACGGTGCCGTCGCGGGGGGCGGCCAGGTTCAGCAGGTACTGGTTCACGAGGCCGTCAACGCAGGAGCTGCCCATCATGTATGCGGTATGCCCGTTGCCGTTCCACCCCAGCAACACCCCGGACTGCAGCTCCCCGGCCAGGGCCTGGGCCCAGCGGTACGGCGTGGCCGGGTCCCGCTTGTTGCCGACGACGAGGATGGGCGGGGCGCCCGCCGCGCGGATCGACGGCATCGGGTAGGAGCGGACCGGCCAGTATGCGCAGGGCAGGCTGCCCCACACGTTCGACGCCCCGAAGTCGGGCGCGGCCCGCGCGGCGGACGAGGCCGCGGCGCGCCAGCGGGCCAGCCCGGTCGGCCACGGCCGGTCGAGGCAGTCCACCGCGGTGTTGGCGTCGGCGAGATTGGTGTACTGGCCGCTGGCGTTGCGCTGCCACAGCGCGTTGGCCAGCGCGACCAGCACGGTCCCGTCGCCGCCGAACGCGGCCTGCAGCGCCTCACGCAGCGTGGGCCAGTACGCCTGGCTGTACAGCGCCGTCGCGATGCCGTTCAGCAGCATGGCGCCGTCGGCCGGCTGGCGGCCGGCGTTGTTGACCAGCGGATGCGCCCTGGCCCGGCTGACCAGCCCCCGGATCCGGGCCACGCCCGCCGCCACGGAGCCGCGTCCTGCGGGGCAGCCCGCCCGCGCCACGCAGTCCGCCACGAACGCGCGCAGCGCGACCTCGAAGCCCTGCCCCTGCACGATATTCATCCGCAACGAAGAACTTCCCGGGTCGATCGCCCCGTCCAGGACGAGGGCCCGGACGTGGGAGGGAAAGAGCTGCGCGTACCAGGTGCCCAGGTAGGTGCCATAGGACTTGCCGAGATAGGTCAGCTTCGGGTCGCCGAGCGCGGCCCGCAGCACATCCATGTCCCGGGCGGCGTTCGGGGTGCCCACCCAGGGGAGCAGCGTCCCGGACTCACGCTGGCAGCCCTGGGCGAATTCCTTGGCCTCGGCGACGACCGGGGCGAGCTGACCGGCGCCGGTGAGGTTTTCGTTAGTGGAGAAGTAAGTGTCTAGCTGGGGGCCGGACAGGCAGTGCACGGCGGGCTCGCTCGCGCCCACCCCGCGCGGGTCGAAGCCCACGACGTCGAACCGGGCGCGCACCGGCGCGGCGATCTCGGTACGGGCCCGCAGCGCGAAGCTGATCCCGGATCCGCCGGGTCCACCGGGGTTGACGACGAGGGAGCCGATCCGCTTGGCCGGGTCGGTGGCGGGCAGCCGGATCACCGGCAGCGAGAACCGCCGCCAGGCGGGCCGGCGGTAGTCGAACGGGACGCGCAGCCGGGCGCACTGGAACACCTGGTTGCAGGTCTGCCACTGCAGGTTCTGGGCGTAGTAGCCGGCGACCGTGGTCGGCGGCGGGCCGGGCGGATTGACGATCGGGGCGGTGCTCTGCGGAGTGGGAGCGGCGCTGGCGCGAGACGCACTGGCGGCCGGGTGAGCGACGCCGCTGGTACTGCAGGCCGCGAGCAGGACGCCGGACATCCCGGCGATCAGCACGTGAGCCCAGCGGCGCCCGCGCCACCCCAGGCGTCCAGCGCTGGCCCCGCCAACCACATCACTCACAAGGGAACACCATCCGCAGTCGATCATGGGCAATGAGGCCGGCCGCGTGACCACTTACGTCGGTGATCGCGCTCGGGGCGTGGCTACTGCGTGGGCGTTCCGGCAGCCTGGTCGCCGTACTTCGCCTCGTAGGCCTGCCGGGATCCGCACACGCTCGCCTTGGGGCAGGCGCACTTGCTGCCATCGCGGGCCAGCTTCACCACGATCTTGTCGCCCGGCACACTGTGGCCGGTGACGACGCCCGGACCCTCCGGAGTCTCGACAGACGAGCCGATGCTCGGGGCGTCCTTGCGGAAGTCCTGGTAGAGCGGGTGCTCGTACTTGAGGCAGCACATCAGGCGGCCGCAGGCCCCGGCGATCCGCAACGGGTTGACCGGCAGATCCTGGTCCTTGGCCATCCGGACGGACACCGGCTCGAAGTCCTTCAGGAACGTGGAGCAGCACAGGTCTCGGCCACACGGCCCGATGCCGCCCTGCAGCCGCGCCTCGTCCCGCGGGCCGATCTGGCGCAGTTCCACCCGGCCGCGCAGCCGGGCGGCCAGGTCACGGACCAGGGCCCGGAAGTCGACCCGGCCCGGGGCGCTGAAGTAGATCGTGTACACGTTGGGGTCATCGACGTAGTCGACGCCGATGATCTTCATGGGCAGGCTGTGCTCGCGGGCCAGGCGGCGGGCGGCGACCCGGGCCTCGGCACGGCGGCCGCGGTTGGCCTCGTCCCGGGACATGTGCTCGTCGGTGGCGAGCCCGGCACACAACGGCAGCCCGTCCACGTCGTCATCGACCCACTGCGGGGCCCAGATGACGTCGGCGACCTCGGGACCGGCGTCGGTGGGCACGAGAACCTTGTCACCGACCCTGGGCGTGAGGGGCCCGGGGTCCAGGTAGTAGAGCCGTCCGTAGCGTTCGAAGCTGACGGCCATCATCATGCCCATCGACCCAGGTTACGGGGAGATCACAACATCCGCTCCCCCGGGCGGCCGATTTGTGCCGGATTGGGAGACCTGGGGTTACGGGACGCCGGGTGGTCGGGTCAGGCGGGAACGGTGTCCGTGCAGCGGCACTGGACCAGCTCAGGTGAAAGGGTCCGGGCCAGCACCTCACGGTGCACGGGCGCGGCCTCGGCGTGCCGCCGCAGGCCAGCCGAGGTAAGGACCACGTAGATGCCGCGCCGGTCCTCGCCGCACAGGCAGCGCTCGACCAGGCCGTTCTTTTCCAGCCGGTCGATCAGCCGGGACAGGGCGCTCTGGCTGAGGTGCACCGCGTCGGCCAGTTCCTGGGCGCGGAACTTATGCTCCCGGCTCTCGGACAGCCGGTCGAGCACTTCGAACTCGCTGACGCCGAGGCCCTGGCGGGCCAGCTCGTGCTCGAGGGCGCTCATGGCGGCCGCGTGGCTGGCCGCGATGGCCCGCCAGGTGCTTACTACCGGGCCGGGCGCTTCTTCCACAGCCGGGCCGTCCGTAAGCCCGGTGGCGGCGGGCACCTGGGGGTTTGCGCCCGGAGCGGCCGTCACGGGCTCTGTCATGCTCACAGGCGAAGGATAGCGCGATACCAGACTAGATGCAACTGCATTAATTGCGCTTGCATCTAGTGCTTGTACATGCATATTCTCTGGGGTCATGGAGTCAATCAGCCGCGCTCAGGCGGCCCCTCCCTCTTCGTCCCTTCGTCCTCAGGCGGCGCCGGGCACCCGGCGGGCAGCGCCGCCGGCGCAGCCCGGCTCCCCGCAGGCGGCGTCTGGGTCTGCACAGGCGGCGCCCGGGTCCGTGCAGGCGGCATCCGGGTCCGCGCAGGTGGCGCCCACGCGCGCGGGCGGCCAGTCCTGGAGCCCGCGCCTGTGGGCCATCCTCATCGTCCTGTGCGGAGCCCTGTTCCTCGACGCGCTCGACGTGTCGATGGTGGGCGTGGCCCTGCCGTCTATCCGCACCGCCCTCGGGCTGAGCACGTCGTCGCTGCAGTGGGTGGTCAGCGGCTACGTGCTCGGCTACGGCGGCCTGCTGCTGCTCGGCGGCCGCGCCGCCGACCTGCTGGGCCGGCGCCGGGTGTTCCTCGCCGCCCTCGCCCTGTTCGCGGTCGCCTCGCTGCTCGGCGGCCTGGTCAGCAGCCCTGGCCTGCTCATCGGCATGCGCTTCGTCAAGGGCATCGCCGCCGCGTTCACGGCCCCGGCCGGCCTGTCGCTGCTCACCACCACATTCCACGAAGGCCCCATGCGCACCCGCGCGATCAGCGTGTACTCCGCCTTCGGGGCGAGCGGGTTCTCGCTCGGCCTGGTGCTGTCCGGCCTGCTCACCGAGGTGAGCTGGCGGCTAACGCTGCTCGTGCCCGCGCCGGTGGCGCTGATCACGCTGATCGCGGCGATCCGGGTCATCCCCCGCCCGGCCGTCTCCCGGGAGCCGCGCGGCAGCCGCCGGTTCGACATTCCCGGGGCCATCACGGTGACCGGCGCGATGCTGCTGCTCGTGTACACCGTCGTGTCAGCCCAGCAGGTTGGCTGGGCCTCGGCCCGGACCGTGGGCTCGTTCGCGGCCGTCGCAGTTCTCCTAAGCGCCTTCATAGTCATCGAGCGGCGCAGCGTGGACCCGCTGGTGCCGCTGGGCATCTTCCGATCCGGGCCGCTGACCCGGGCCAACATCGGCGCGATGACGCTGTTCGGCTCGTACGTCTCGTTCCAGTTCCTGGTCACGCAGTACCTGCAGACCACGGCCTCGTGGTCGGCGATCACGACCGCGCTCGCGTTCCTGCCGGCCGGCGTGGTCGTGGCTGTGCTGTCCACCCGGATGAGCGCGATCATCGGGCGGTGGGGAACGGCCCGGGTCGCCGTGGTGGCGTTCGCCAGCCTGGTGGCCGGGTATGCGGTGTTCCTGCGGGTCGGCGTCCAGCCCGACTATCCGACGGTGATCCTTCCGGCGGTGGGGCTGATCGGCGTCGCGTTCGGCCTGGGCTTCTCCGCGCTCAGCCTGGCCGCCACCGACGGTGTCGCCGACGCGGAGCAGGGCCTGGCGGCCAGCCTGTTCCAGACCTCGTTCCAGGTTGGCGGCGCGATCGTGCTCGCGGTCGTGACGGCCGTGGTGGAGGCCGGCGGGGCGAGCAGGATCACCTCGGCGCAGGCGACGCTGGGTGCCTACCGGCCCGCGCTTGCCCTCATCACCGTGGTCTCGGCGCTCGGGGCAGTGGCTGCGCTCACCGGCCTGCGGTCAGCCCGCCGCGACGTCCGGCTGGCGCCGATTCCGGTGCCTGCTCCGGTGACGGTCCCGGCGGCCGGCCCGGACCCGGCCGTGGTGACGGATGCGGCGCTGGCCGTGGAGGCGGACCTCATCACCGGGACCGCCCGTGAGGTGGAGGAGGACTGCGCCACCCCGCTATGCCTCTGACTGACCGACCGCTAGCCGGGCGCCGCCCAGCCCTTCCCGGGCTGGGCGGCGCCCCCGGCGCGGTCACGCCGAAGCCGGCCTCCCACATCTGGTAGCTCATACCTATTGCACGGCCAATCCGTTACCCGCCAATCCCAGCGAGCACATGATCGTGGTGGCTTGTGCGCCGCCGGCGAGACAAAAGGCACCACGCTAAGGCAGCCGACGGAGTTATGCACAGGCGGCGAAGTCGTGTGGCGTCGGTCCCTGTGCACCCGGCACGCTGGTAACCATGCCCCGCGAATTACCTGAAGATTGCCGCGAACTGCTGCTTCTCCAGCACGGCGTGCTATCCCGGGCCCAGGCCCTGGAACATGGCCTCGGCCCGAGAACCGTGAGTTCCCGTCTGCGCCAGGGCCATTGGCAGCGGCTGCACCGGGGCGTCTACGCCGCCTTCACCGGCCAGCCGGACCGCGAGGCCGCTCTGTGGGCGGCGCTGCGCCGGGCGGGGCCGGATGCGGTACTCAGTCATTGGACCGCAGCGGAGCTCAGCGCACTGACGAGTCAGCCGAGCGCTCTGATTCACGTGACCGTTCCGGCGCAGCGCCATATTCACCCGATCCCCGGGGTGGTGATCCATCGCTCCCGCCGAGCCACTGCGGCCCGGCATCCGGCTCTCGCCCCGCCCCGGACCCGGATCGAGGAGACCACACTCGATCTCGCGGAAGTCAGCAAGGACCCGGACGACGCGCTGGCCTGGCTGGCCCGCGCCTGCGGAGCCCGGCTCACCACGCCGGACCGGCTGCGCATGGCCCTGGAATCCCGGACCCGGGTGCGCTGGCGTGAGGCGCTGACGGCTGGCCTGGGCGACATCGCCGCTGGCGCGCACTCCGCCCTTGAACTCCGCTATGTCAGCCGGGTTGAGCGACGACACCATTTGCCTCGGGCTCAGCGGCAGGTCCGGACCGTCCGGGGCCGGCGCACCGAGTACCGGGACGCCCTGTACACCGAGTACGGAGTAGCAGTGGAAACCGACGGCGCGGCGGCACACCCGATGGAGGGTCGCTGGCGGGACCAGCACCGGGACAACGCGGGCACCGAGGGTGGGATTGTCACCCTGCGGTACAGCTGGGCGGACGTGACCCAGCGCCCCTGCAACGTCGCGGCCCAGGTGGCCACGGTGCTCCGCCGGAACGGCTGGCCCGGCACCCCCCGCCCCTGCAGCCCCTCCTGCTCAGTGGGCAGCGGCCCCGGACGTTAGCGTGGTGCTTTCTGCCCCGCCCGGCGGGGCACAAGGCACCACGATCATGGATTGGCCGGGGTGCCCCCGGGGCGGGGGCGGGGGCGGGGGCGGGTCAGCCTTGGAGGAGGGCCAGGGCCATTTCCTCGGCGGCCAGGAGCGGGGCCACGTTGAGCTCCAGGCGCTCCCGGCAGGCCATGATCGCTTCCATCCGGCGCACGGTGGACTCCGGGGGGCTGGCCGCGGCCAGCCGCCGGAGTTCCTCTTCATGGCCCGCGCTGGCCAGGTCCACGTCGGCGCCCAGCTGGACCACCAGCACATCACGGTAGAAGGCGGCCAGGTCGAGCAGCGCACGGTCCAGCGCGTCCCGCTTGAGCCGGGTGGCCCGGGACTTCTGCCGGTCCTCCAGGTCCTTCATGGCCCCCGCTGAGCCGCGCACCGCCTTGGCCACGCCCTTGCCCGTGGAGCCCTCGCCGAACGCCCGGCGCAGCGCCTCCCGCTCCGGGGTGTTCAGCTCCTCGGTGACCGAGGCCGCCTCCTGCTCGGCCGCTTTGACCAGGCCCGCGGCCGCGCTCAGCGCCGTGCCCAGGCTGGTGATCCGGGCCGGGATGCGGAGCACCTCGGCCCGGCGCTGCGCCGCCTCGGGGTCGGTGGCCAGCCGCCGGGCCCGGCCGACATGCCCCTGGGCCGCCCGGGCCGCGGTCAGGGCCCGGGCCGGGTCCACCCCATCCCGGCGGGCGAGCACCTCCGCCACCGCCTCCGGCGGCGGCGTGCGCAGCGTGACCAGCCGGCACCGGGACCGGATCGTTGTGACGAGCTCTTCCGCGGACGGCGCGCAGAGCAGCCAGACCGTCCGTGGCGACGGCTCCTCGATCGCCTTGAGCAGGGCGTTGGCGGCCTGCTCGGTAGCCCGGTCGGCGTCCTCGAACACCACCACCTGCCAGCGGCCCCCCGACGGGGCGCCCGCGGCGCGCAGCACGAGGTCACGGGTCTGCTTGACCCCGTAGGACAGTCCCTCCGGCTTGACCAGCAGCAGGTCCGGATGAGTGCCCGCGCGAACCTGATGGCAGCTCGGGCACTGCCCGCAGCCCTGGTCCGGGCAGAGCAGCGCGGCCGCGAACGCGCGTGCCGCCACTGACCGGCCCGATCCCGGGGGTCCGGTGAACAGCCAGGCGTGCGTCATGCCCAGGACGCGCTCGCCGCGCAGCAGCCGGGCCGCGACGGCCGCGGCCTCTTCGAGCTGGGCGACCACGCGCTCCTGGCCGACCAGGTCGCTGAAGACCGGCGCGCTGCTCACCGCCGTCTTCCCGTCCATGCCTGCCGCCCGTTCACTTTCACCTAGCTCAAAATTATCCGGCTCAATCGACGATAGCCGGGAAGCTGCCGGTGTTCGCCTCGGCCATCGGCGGGATCGGGTCCGGCAGCATGTCACGGACCCGCTCCTGGATCGCGCGGCTCACGTCCTCCGGCGGCTGTGACGCGTCGAGCACCAGGTAGCGATCCGGTTCCACGCTGGCCAGGCCGAGGAAGCCACGCCGGACCCGCTCGTGGAAATCCAGCGGCTCGGCCTCGAGCCGGTCCGCTGACCGGGCGCGGCGGCCGAGGCCGTTCGCGGGCGGCATGTCGAGCAGGACGGTGAGGTCGGGCATCAGGCCGCCGGTGGCCCACTGGTTCAGCCTGGCCACCTCGGCCGTGGGCTGGTTCCGTCCCGCGCCCTGGTAGGCCAGCGAGGAGTCCACATACCGGTCGGTGACCACGACGGCGCCGCGCTCCAGCGCGGGGAGGATCACCGAGGACACGTGCTCGGCCCGGTCCGCCGCGTAGAGCAGGGTCTCGGCCCGGGCCGACAGGCCGCGGTGGGCCGTGTCCAGCAGCACCGCGCGCAGCCGCATGCCGATCTTGGTAGCGCCCGGTTCCCGGGTGGTGACCACGTCGTAGCCCTGATCGCGCAGCCAGATCGCGAGCATCCGGGCCTGCGTGGTCTTGCCGGCCCCTCACCGCCCTCCAGCGCGATGAACACGCCGTGCCGGACGGGGAGCGCCTCGTAGCCGTTGACGTGCCCGGGCACCGGCTGGAACTCCTCGCCCCGGACCACGGACACCAGGTCGTCGCGCAGCGGCACGCCCTTGCGGTCGTCCATGTGCCGGTAGGAGATGAATCCCACCCACAGCGCGATCGCCGCGGCCAGCAGCATGACCAGGTTGTAGCCGATCCCCTCGTAGCTGACGTGGCCGATGTGCAGGCTCCCGGTGCCGGACGCACCCCGGACCAGCGCGGTGAACGCGGCCGCGACGAACGGCGCCACCGCGATCACCGTGAACAGGATGACCCGGATGGCCGAGTAGAGGAATGCGAAGGTGCGGCCGCGCGTGTCGTCGTCCACCTCGCGTCCGACGATCGTGTAGCCGGTCACGTAGGCCACCCCGGCGCAGGCACCGAGCAGCACGACCAGCACCACGACGACGACCAGGTTCGGGATCAGCGCGATGAGGGCCAGCGGGATGGCCGAGCTGGCGATGCTCAGCCCGAACAGCCGCCGCCTGCTGAAGCCGCTGAGGATGCGCATGCCGAGGAACATGCCGCCGGCCAGCCCGACGAAGATCGCGGCGAACACGACCCCCCAGCCCGCGTTGCCGCCGTGCAGCGTGTGCGTGATGTACGGCTGGCCCAGTCCGACAACCACACCGCCGGCCGCGAACGCGCCCACCATCCCGATGACCAGCCCGCGCACTACCTCGGTCCGGCCGATGAAGCGCCAGCCGTCCCAGATCGTCCTCGCCACCGACGGCGCCGAGATGTGCGCGCTGAACTGCCGCTTGGGGATCTCCCGCAAGGCATAGATAGTCAGCGCCGACACCACAAAGGTAGCCGTGTTGAAGTACAGCGCCAGGTTCACCGGATTGGTGGTGAAGTAATGGGAGAGATTGCCAAGTGCCCGGCTGACCAGCGCGAGCAGGCTGAACAGCAGCCCGGCCACCGGGGCCGTGCCGAACGTGGTGAACAGGCTGTACTGGTTGGCCTCCTCCAGCCGGTCCCGTGGCACCAGGTTCGGGACCGAGGCGTCCTTGGCGGGGGTCCAGAACAGCGACACGCATGAGGCCAGGAACTGCACTACGTATACCCAGGTCAGCGGGTTCGCGAAGTGAATCGACAAGTCGAGCGGAATGGTCAGGTACAAAACCGCGCGGAGCACGTCGCCAATGATCATGTTGAGGCGGCGGTCCAGCCGGTCGGCCACCGCGCCGGCCAGCGGGCCGAGCACCAGGGCCGGCAGCAGCGATGACAGCCAGACCCCGCCCACGGCGCTGTACTGCGCGGCGGCACCCGCCCCGGCCAGGGCGGACGCGAGCGAGGCGAGCGCGACCAGGCTGAGCCAATCCCCCAGGCTGGACAGCGAGGTCGCGATCCATAGCCGCCGGAACGGCCTGATGGACAGGACGCTGCTGCGCCGCTCGCGCGAAGGGGATCGGAAGTTCACTGGGTCAGGGTATCCACACCAGAGGGGCTCGCGTGGCCTGCAAGCTCGCGAAATGTCCGGCAGGTGCGGCCTTCTGCGGCCGCACGCTACCGGGCCGGTGCTGCTCTAGGTCCGGCTGGGCTTCTTCGGCGCCGGCTTCTTCGCGGCGGTCTTCTTGGCCGCCGGCTTCTTCGCCGGGGCGCGGCGCCGCGGAGCCGAGGGAGCGGCCGTCCGCCGCTCGGCCAGCAGTTCCGCCGCACGCTGCGGGGTGATCGACTCGATCGCGTCGCCCTGGCGCAGGGAGGCGTTGGTCTCGCCGTCGGTCACGTACGGGCCCCAGCGGCCCTCCTTGAGGACCATGGGACGCTTGCTGGCCGGGTCCTCGCCCAGCTCCCGCAGGGGCGGCGCGCTGGCCGCCCGGCCGCGGCCGCGGGCTTTCGGCTGCGCGAAGAGCTCCTTGGCCTCGGCCAGGGTGAGCGTGAACAGCTGCTCCTCGCTCTCCAGGGAGCGGCTGTCCGTGCCCTTCTTCACGTACGGCCCGTACCGGCCGTTCTGGACCGTGATCGGCTCACCGTCCAGCTCGCCGATCGTGCGCGGGAGCGTGAGCAGCCGGAGCGCGTCCTCCAGCGTGACCGTGTCCAGCGCCATCGACTTCAGCAGTGACGCGGTGCGCGGCTTGCTGCTGTCACCCTCGGGCAGCACCTCGGTCACGTACGGGCCGAACCGGCCCGCCTTGGCCACGATCTCCCGTCCGGTGGCCGGATCCGTGCCGAGCGGGAAGTCGCCGCTGGGCTGGGCGAACAGCTCGGCGGCCTTCTCCGGGGTCAGCTCGTCGGGCGCCAGGCCCTCCGGCACGTTCACCCGCTGGTCGCCGCGCTCCAGGTAAGGCCCGTACCGCCCGACCCGGACGATGACGTCCGTGCCGGCCAGCGGGAACGAGCTGACGTCGCGGGCGTCGATGTCGCCCAGGTCGCTGACCAGTTCCTTGAGCCCCTCCTCGCTCTCGGTGCCGAAGTAGAACCGGCGCAGCCAGGGCACCCGGGCGGCCTCGCCGCGGGCGATCGCGTCGAGGGCGTCCTCCATCCGCGCGGTGAAGTCGTAGTCCACCAGCTGGGAGAAGTGCCGCTCCAGCAGCGTGATCACCGCGAAGGCCAGGAACGAGGGCACCAGCGCAGTGCCCTTCTTGAACACGTACCCGCGGTCCAGGATCGTGCCGAGAATGTTCGCGTACGTCGAGGGACGGCCGATCTCCCGGTCTTCCAGCTCCTTGACCAGCGTGGCCTCGGTGTAGCGGGCCGGCGGCCGGGTGGCGTGCTCGGACGCGGCCAGCTCCAGCGCATTCAGCGCGTCGCCCTCGGACAGCGGCGGCAGGCGGCGCTCGCGGTCGTCCCGGTCGGCGTCGTCGTCCGCGTCCTCCACGTAGGCCTTCAGGAAGCCGTGGAAGGCGATGATCTTCCCGGACGCGCCGAACTCGGCTTCCTCGCCCGCGGAGGAACGGCCGGACACGCGCACGGACACCGACTCCCCGGTGGCGTCCTTCATCTGCGAGGCGACGGTGCGCTTCCAGATGAGCTCGTACACGCGCAGCTCGTCACCGGACAGCCGGGACTGGGCCGGCGTGCGGAAGGAGTCACCGGCGGGACGGATCGCCTCGTGCGCTTCCTGCGCGTTCTTCACCTTGCTGGTGTACAGGCGCGGTGCGTCCGGCACGTACTCGGCGCCGTACAGCTCACGGGCCTGCCGCCGGGCGGCGTCGATCGCGGTCTGCGACAGCGTGGTCGAGTCGGTCCGCATATAGGTGATGTGGCCGTTCTCGTACAGCCGCTGCGCCACCGACATCGTGTACTTGGCCGAGAAGCCGAGTTTGCGGGACGCCTCCTGCTGGAGGGTGGTGGTGCGGAACGGCGCGTAGGGCGACCGGCGGTACGGCTTGCGCTCGACCGACTTGACCGAGAAATCGGCGCCCTGGAGCCGGTCGGCGAGTTCGGCGGCGGACAGGCGGTGCACCACCCCAGCCGGAACAGCCTGGCCGTTGGCGGCACCGCCGTTCGCCGCACTGCCGTTCGCGGCACCGTCGTTTGCGGCACTGCCGTCGGCGGGGGCGCCGTCCAGGTACAGAACGTCGGGGTTGCGCAGCTCACCGGACGGGGCGAAGTCACGGCCCTGGGCGACCCGGCGCCCGTCTACCGCGACCAGGCCGGCCGGGAACGAGGACGCTGCCTCATCGCTCGTGCCGTCGGCCCGGGCGAAGACGGCCTGCAGGTCCCAGTAGCGCGCGGCGTGGAACGCGATCCGCTCCCGTTCCCGGGCGACCACCAGCCGGGTGGCCACGGACTGAACCCGCCCCGCGGACAGCCGGGGCATGACCTTCTTCCACAGCACCGGGGAGACCTCGTAGCCGTACAGCCGGTCCAGCACCCGCCGGGTCTGGTACGCATCGACGAGGCCGGTGTTCAGGTCGCGGGGGTTGTCCACCGCGTGCGCGATCGCCTCCGGCGTGATCTCGTGGAAGACCATCCGCCGGGTCGGCACCTTAGGCTTGAGTTCCTCGAGGAGGTGCCACGCGATGGCCTCGCCCTCGCGGTCCTCATCAGTGGCGAGGTAGAGCTCGTCGGCGTCTTTGAGCAGGGACTTGAGCTTCGAGACCTGGGACTTCTTGTCGGTGTGCACCACGTACAGCGCGCCGAAATCATCGTTGACGTTGACTCCGAGCCGGGCCCACGGCTCTTTGCGGTACTTCTCCGGGATTTCGGCAGCCTTGTCCGGCATGTCACGGATGTGCCCGATGCTGGACTCCACCACGTACCCCTTGCCGAGGTAGCCAGCGATGGTCCGCGCCTTGGCGGGCGACTCGACAATTACCAGGCGGGTGCCCCCGCCGTTGCTCGCGGCGTTGTCCTTGCCCCTCGCTCGCTTCGCGGCGGGAGGTGTCCTTGCTGCCACGCATTCACCTTCTAGCCCGGCGCCTGTGCCCGGCCCGGTCTTGTCTGTTGCTCGATACTGCTTTCAGGAACCCTCAGCTTGCCATCCCTCAGCCTGCTGAACTCTGCTGCCAAACCCTGGGCTTGCCAAGCCTCCTGGGTCAAGTGTGCTTCCTCAAGCCCGCTGGCCCAATCCGGCCCTGTTTCTCTCAACTCCCAGGGGCGGCGTGGGTGTTCCCCTACCCACCATGCACGACCCGGACGGCGGGCTTGGCGAATATTTCGCCACAGCCGATTGAACCTCCGCGTTCGCCGCGCACAATAAGAGGTGATGGCCGACTACTCCTACCTCGTGCTGTACCTACCGCGAGGAACGTCACGAGACGCCGCCCGGCGTCTGCTGACGGACCACGCAGAGTACGGCGAGTGGGAACTGGCCAGACTCCGCCTGTATGCGGACGGCAGCAGGAAGGTCACCCTGCGGCGCCCGATCATACGCCCTGTGCTGACCTTTTGACCATCAGTTGCTCATCAGCACCCCGCACCCAGGGCCATGGCGGGTCCGCAGGGAGTCCGGGCGGCGGCGGCCACGGTCAGGGGGCGCTGCGGGGGGCAGCTTCCGCTGGCCGTGGCCGCCTGGCGGGGTAGCCACGCCGGCTACGGCGATCTTCCGCAGGTCCGGGCGCCGGCAGGGCCCGGCCGCGTCGCGACTTACCCGCGTCGTACGCGGGTTTCGCGCGCGGCCCCCGGTCGTTCTCCGGCTCCGGATCAACAGGCGATCTATCCTCGCCGCCACCGGTGCTGTGCGGGCTGACCAGACAGGGTTTGCCGGGTGTCCTGCTTCCCCCCCGGAGTGGACAGCCTCACACAATGCGTCACGATAGCACTACCTAGTGTGCGCATATAGCGATTCGGCGAAAAACGGTTCCCGGCCAGCCGGGGGGCGGCCGGGAGGAGGCCGGGACCGCGGGGCGTCAGCAGCGGTCGAGGAAGCCGTCCAGGACCCGCGTGCCGAACTGGAGAGCGGCCACCGGCACGCGCTCGTCCACCCCGTGGAACATGCCGGAGAAGTCCAGGTCAGCCGGCAGCCGCAGCGGGGCGAAGCCGAAGCAGCGCATGCCGAGCCGGCTGAACGACTTCGCGTCGGTTCCGCCGGACAGGCAGTAGGGGACGACCCTGGCTCCCGGGTCCTCGGCCAGGAGCGCCGCGGTCATCGCGTCGCACAGGTCGCCGTCGAACGTCGTTTCCAGGGCGATGTCACGGTGGATGAACTCGCGCTGCACGCCCGGGCCGAGCAGGCTGTCCACCTCAGCGAAGAACTCGTCCTCGTAACCCGGGAGGAAGCGCCCGTCCACGTCGGCCGTGGCGATCTGCGGGACGACGTTGACCTTGTATCCCGCCTTGAGCACCGTGGGGTTCAGGGTGTTGCGCAGGGTGGCTCCGGTGAGCCGGGACAGCGACCCGATCTTGTCGATGACCTGCCGGTACGCCTCCGGGCCGTACTCGATGCCGAGCGCGGTGCAGGCCTCGGCGAGGAAGGCCTCGACCGCCGGGGTGAGCCGCACCGGCCATTCGTGCCGCCCGATCCGGGCGACGGTCTCGGCCAGCTCGGTGACCGCGTTATCGGGCTGCAGCATCGAGCCGTGCCCGGCGGTGCCGCGCGCGGTCAGCTTCAGCCAGGCCATGCCCTTCTCGGCCGTCTGGACCAGGTAGAGGCGCTGGCCGCCGAGGGTGACACTGAACCCGCCGACCTCGCCGACCGCTTCGGTGACCCCCTCGAAGAGGCCGGGGTGGTTGTCGACCAGGTAACTGGCACCGTACGAGCCACCCGCCTCCTCGTCGGCCAGGAACGCCAGGACCACATCGCGGGGCGGGCGGCGGCCTTCACGCAGCCGTTGGCGGACGACGGCGAGGATCATCGCGTCCATGTCCTTCATATCCACCGCGCCGCGGCCCCAGACGCAGGGCTCGCCGCCACTGGCGCTGGTACTGGCGCCGCTGGCGCTGCTACTGGCGCCGTCGATCTGGCCCGAGAACGGGTTGACCTGCCAGTCCGCCGCGTCCGCGGGGACCACATCGAGGTGACCGTGCAGCAGCAGGGCCGGGCGTGACTGGTCCTCGCCGGTGATGCGGGTCACCACGCTGGTCCGGCCGGGTGCGGACTCCAGCACGGTCGGCTCCAGGCCGACCTCGGCGAGGAGCGTGGCGACATGCTCGGCCGCCTGGCGTTCGCCGGGGCCGGCGTTATCGCCGCTGTTGCTGGTATCGATCCTGATCAGGTCGCTGCACAGGCTGGCGACCTCGTCCTGAGCTTTGATGTCGTTGCGGCCCGGGGCGGCTGGAGTCTGCGTCATCACCCCATGGTCGCACTTGGAGTGGTCGGGGTGGCGGGACGGATGCCTTCATCTGCGGTTGGCCGCGGCTGCCCGGGAGTGTTGCGCACCCGCGGGGATCATCTGCCCGGGGCTGGTCGGGCGGGCAGACGGCTGCTTCGCCGGACGCGGCAGGATTTGCTATCGTGAGGCCGCCGACCCGGGCGATACCGTGGTCCGGCGTACGTCCGGGTGGCGGAATAGGCAGACGCGCTAGCTTGAGGTGCTAGTGCCTCGAAAGGGGCATGGGGGTTCAAGTCCCCCCTCGGACACACATCACCGTACGTTGACCTGCGGCTATGTTACGCCCATCAGCTGACGTGTGACGTCACCGCAGGTCACGGCCATGGGGGTTCAACTCTCCCTCCGAATCTCTCCATAACCCAAAGACCGCCTGTCAGGCGAAGGCAAAGCGGTGTGAAGTCCGGCCACTTCGCCGCCGGGTTGGCTGTGTGAATCGGGGATCGTGGCGCGGATGCGATTCCGCCTATCCTGGCGGCGATCCGGGCCGCCGGCCGGGCTCGTCCAGCCAGGGGAACGTGACCTCGTGCGCAGCGGCTACCCGGAACGCGGCGACGTCGTCGTAGGTCTTTCCGACGACCGACAGACCCGTCGGCACGCCGTCGCGCGACAGCCCGGACGGCACGCTCAGCACTGGGCAGCGGCTGGCGATGTTGAACGGCAGCGTCATCATGGTGTCCATCCAGTGCGCGGTCGGCTCGCCGTTGATCTCGACCGGGTCGCCGACTTCGTAGGTGGCGGGCAGCGCCGGAACCGCGAACGTCGGGCAGATTAGCGCGTCGTAGTCCTCGAGCAGCGCGCCGAGCGGTGCGTAGATCCGACCTTCCAGGTCGAGCCCGGCGATCAGGTCGTCCTTGGAGATCTTTGCGGAGTCCTCGACGAGATGCCGGGCGTAGGAGGTGAGGTCGGCGCCGTGCTGTTCGTGCAGCCCGCGTATCGACGGGCCGAAGATCATGCCGAAATGGATCTCGGCGGCGCGCTCGATGTCGGCCAGCCGCCAGGGCAGGCTGACTTCCTCGACGATCACGCCCGCGGCGCGGAGCCGGTCGGCCGCGGCCAGGGTGTTGGCCACGACGTCCGCGTCAACGCGGTAGCAGCCGAGGTCGGTGCTGAGTGCGACCCGGGGTCGTGCGACCGCGAGGCCCAGGTCGGCTGGGATCACGAGCTTGGGCCTGATCGACGCCACGTCGCTCGGATCGGGTCCGGCAATCACGTTCTCCAGCAGCGCACAGTCCGCGACCGTCCGGGCCATCGGCCCCTCGTGGCAGTAGTGGTCGAGGTTGAACACCTCGACCTCCGGCACCCGGCCATATGGCGGCTTGAACCCGACGACTCCGCAGAAGGACGCCGGAATGCGGATCGAGCCGCCGATGTCCGAGCCCGTCGCGAGCGTCGTGCTGCCCGCGGCCAGCGCCGCACCCGAGCCGCCGGACGACCCGCCGGGCGAGTAATCCCGGTGCCACGGGTTGCGGGTCACGCCCCACAGCTTCGTCCAGGTCACCGGCGCGCAGGAGAACTCCGGGGTCGTCGTCCGGGCATGCACGATGCCGCCCGTGTCGAGGATGCGCTGCACGAACACCGCCGTCTCCGGCGCCACCACGTGGCGCAGCGGGAGTGACCCGAGCGTGTTGAGCTGCCCGACGATCGGGGCCTCTTCCTTGACCGCGACCAGCAGGCCCTCCAGCGGCCGAGGCGGGTCACCCTTGCCCGCGTAGCGCTCGGCGGCCGCGCTGGCCTGCTCCAGCGCCTGCTCGTAGTAGGTCGCGGCGAACGCGTTGATGGCGGGCTCGACTGACTCGGCCCGGGCTATCACGGCCGCAGCCAGCTCGGCCGGCGACAAGTCACCGGACTGGAACAAGCGCAGGGCGATCGTCGCCGACAGATAGCAGAGGTCGTCGGTCACGTCGGCTCACCTTCGGTGTCGGCGGGCACCAGCTGGCGCCGCACTGGTTTCCAGCCCGGCCGCGGCACGCTCGCGCGCAGCCGCTGGGTGTAGGGGTGCTGCGGATCATCCAGGACCTGCGCGGTCCGCCCGCGCTCCACCAACTGCCCGCGATGCATCACGATCGCGTCGTCGGTGAGCTGGCGGACAACAGCGAGGTCATGGCTGATCAGCACGTAGGAGACCGACGTCTCATCCCGGATGTCGGCCAGCAGGTTGAGCACCTGGGCCTGGATCGACACGTCCAGTGCGGCCACGGACTCGTCCAGGATCAGCACGCGCGGCTCTGCGGCGAGCGCGCGGGCAATCGCGACCCGCTGCCGCTGGCCACCCGACAGGGCCCGCGGCAGCGCCCTGGCCTGGCGCGAGTCGAGGCCGACGAGGTCGGTCAGCTCGGCGATCCTGGCCCGGCGGCGCTTGACCTCGTACCCGTGGTGCAGCCGCAGGATCTCGTCGATCGCGTGCTCGGCGGTCTGCCGGGGATCCAGGCTCGTGTACGGGTCCTGGAAGACGATCTGCACCTCGCTGCCACGTCGCCGCCGGTCACGGGTCGACCGCGCGGGCCGCGACCGGTCCCGGCCGCAGGCCGTGATCGAGCCCCTTGTCGGCCGCTCCAGGCCGACGATCATCCGGGCGATCGTGGTCTTGCCAGAGCCGGATTCCCCGACGATCGCCAGGGACCGGCCGGCCGGAATCGCGAACGAGACCTCGTCGACTGCGACCAGGCTGCCAAACTCCTTGCGCAGGCCCTCCACGGCCAGCACGCAGTCGGCATCGGCGAGAGCCGGGGCGACATCGTTCGGCTGCGTTTCCCGCTGCCCCGCGCTTATCCCGGCCGCCAGCTCGTGCTCATGCATGCGCAGCCTCCAGCTGCCCGCGCAGGTCAGCTGCCCGCAGGCAGCGCGACCGGCCACCGTCGAGCACCGCCAGGTCCGGCACCGATTCCGTGCAGGCGGGCTCGGCGTAGGCGCAGCGCGGCGCGAACGCGCACGCGCCCGCAGGCGCCTCGAAGGCCGACAGCGGCCGGCCGGGGATCGCGCGCAGCCGGCTGGCCTTCTGGTCGATCTCCGGCCTGGCCGCCCCGAGCGCCGCCGTGTACGGATGCAACGGATCGCTGTGCAGCAGCTCCGACCGCCGCTCCTCCACGATCTGCCCCGCATACATGACGATCGTCCGGTCGCAGATCGCCGCGGCCAGGTCCAGGTCATGCGTGATGAACAGCATTGCCAGGCCGTGTGCCTGCCGCAGCTCGTCCAGGATCGCCATGACCTCGGCCTGCGTCGTCACGTCGAGCGCAGTCGTCGGCTCGTCGGCCAGCAGCAGCGCCGGGCCGGTCAGCAGCGCGGCCGCGATCATGACCCGCTGCAGCATGCCACCCGACAGCTCGTGCGGGTACTGCCGCAACCGCCGTTTCCCGTCGGCGATGCCGACCTCGCCAAGCATGCTGGCCGCGCGCTTACTGGCCTCTGCGGCGGGGACGCCCAGGTTGGTCCGCAGGGCCTCGGTCATGAAGTCGCCGATCCGCCGGACCGGGTTCACGTGTGCGCGAGGATCCTGGAAGATCATCGCGACCTTGTTGCGGCAGCCGCGCAGTGCCGCGCCGGTCAGCGTCGCGACATCCGCGCCGTCAAACCGGATCTCGCCCTCGACCTGCGCGCCCTTGGGCAGCAGCCGGTCGATCGCGCGGGCGGTCATCGACTTGCCCGAGCCGGACTCGCCGACCAGCCCGACCGCCTCGCCCGGCCGGATCTCCAGCGACACGTCCCGCAGCACGGCGCGCTGGGCGCCCTCGACCGGCAGCGTGACGGTCAGGTTCCGCACCGACAGGAGCGCGTCGCGCTCCGCGCCTGCCGCGCCAGCTGCGCTCATCGCCGCACCGCCTGGGCCTGCTCGAACAGCCGCTCGCCGAGGATGTTGAACGCGATGACCACGCCGACGATGCAGACGCCCGCGGACAGTGCCGGGAGCGGGTAGCCCTGCAAGATGCCTGGCTGGTTCTCCGAGATCATCACGCCCCAGTTCGGCGCGGGCGGCTGCACCCCGAGGCCGAGGAACGAGATCGCTGCGAGGTCGACCATCGCCCAGCCGAACAGGATCGTCGCCTGGGCCACGATCAGCGGCAGCATGTTCGGCACGATGTGCCGCAGGCAGATCGAGGTGCTGCTGACACCCTGCACCTCGAGGGCGGCGGTGTAGGGCTGCCCACGTTCCCGCAAAGCAGCGCCACGCAGCACTCGGGCCACGTACGGCATGTACGCGATGGCGAGCGCGACCGCGGCGGCCGTCAGGCCGGCGCCGAATACCGCCGCAGCGAGTATGGCGAGCAGGATGCCCGGGAAGGCGAACAGGATGTCGAGGCCGGACGAGGCCACGGTGTCGGTGAGGCCCTGGCGCCAGGCGGAGACGACCGCGATGAGCGTGCCGAGTACCATCGCGCCGACGACGACGGCGAGCGGGCCGATCATCGAGGACTGCGCGCCCGCCAGCAGCCGGGACAGCACGTCCCGGCCCTCGAAGTCGAAGCCGAGCAGGTGCCCACCGACCGGCCCGACCCAGGCCAGGCTCAGGTTCGGCAGGTCCGGGTTGTAGGGCGCGACCCAGGGGCCGATGATCGCGAGCACTATCGCGACCGCGATCACGACGGCCGAGATCATGCCGCCGGCCCCGGTCGCGCGCAGCAGGCTAAGCACGCCCGTCCGCCCTGCGCGCCGCCCGTCGGCCGGGGCGGTCGTGGCGGCCGGGACGCCGACAGCCGCGCTCACCGTGCACACCTCATCGGTGCCCCCTCACTGTGCCCTGCTTCCGAGCGCGACCCGCGGGTCGAGCGCCGCGTACAGCACGTCGACCAGCGCGTTGATCAGCACGAACGCAGCGACCAGGACGAGCGAGATCCCCTGCACCACCGCCAGGTCCTTCGACTCGGCCGCCTGCACCAGGTACGCGCCGAGCCCGTTCAGGCTGAACGCGGTCTCCACCACCGCCGCCACCGCGATCAGCGAGGCGATCGTGATGCCCGACACCGTCGCGATCGGGATCGCGGCGTTGCGCAGCACATGCCGCCGGATGAGCTGGCGGGCCGGGATACCCCGGCTGATGGCGGTCTGGACGTGCTCGCGGTCGGCCTCCTGGCGGACCGCCGCCCGCGTCACCCGCGACACGATCGCCAGCGAGGAGATCGCCAGTGCGATCGCGGGCAGGGTGAGGTGATGGACGTTGGACCAGAAGCCCGTGCCGTTGCCCAACGCCGGGAACCAGCCGAGCTTCACCGAGAACAGCAGGATCAGCACGATCGCCGCGACGAACGACGGCAGCGCTGCGGTGACAGCGGTCGACACCAGCACCGAGGTGTCCGCCCAGCCCGGCCGCAGCGCCGCCGCGACCCCGCTGCCGATCCCGACAATCAGGATGATGATCGCGGCGTAGAGCACGAGCCCGCCGGTCGTCCACATCCGCGCGGCGATCACCGAGGACACGTTCTGCTGCAGCGTGATCGAGATGCCGAGGTTGCCATGCAGTGCATTGTCCAGCCAGTACCAGTACTGGGAGAAGAATGGCTGGTTGAGGTGGTAGCGCTGCTCCAGCACGTGCAGGCTCGCGGGCGGCAGCGCCCGCCCGCCGGACAGCGCACTGATCGGGTTCCCGGGCGCCAGGTACAGCGCGCCGAAGATCACGAAGCTCGCGATCAGCAGGCTGGCCAGCAGCATGGCCAGCCTGCGGACCAGGAATCGCCAGCGCACCGGCTAGCCCTTCTCGCCCAGCGCATTGGCCCAGGGCGCGAACATGTACGAGAACGACGCCGGCGCCCCCGTCAGGCTTTTGCTCAGCATGAGGACGTTGGTCGGCTGCACGTTCGGGATCCACGGCAGCAGCTTCGCCGCGAGCTGCTCGGCCTTGGCGACCAGCTGCGCCCGCTGGTCCGGATTAGCGGTGGTGCGCGCGCCGTCCAGCAGCGAGGTCATCTGCGGGTTGCTGAAACCGTCGTAGTTCTGGTCGCCGCCGGGCAGCGCCACCGTCGACAGCAGCGCGGCGGGGTCAGCGTAGTCGCCGTAATTCACGGTGATGAACCCGTCGATGCCCTTGCGCGCAGCCGCGCTAGTGAAGAAGTTGATGTAGTCAGCCGCCGACACCGACCTGAGCACCACCTTCAGCCCGATCGCCTCGGCCGCTTGCTGGTAGGCGCCAGTCTCGGCCGAGATGCTGGCCAGCTCACTGGAGGTGCCGATCGTGATCGTCTGCCCGGCGACGCCGGCTTCCTCGACGAGCTTTTTCGCCTGGGCGAGGTTCTGGTTCAGCACCGGCGAGCTGTCGTAGGCCGCGTCGAACACCGAGGTCCCGTAGCCGAACGTGCCCGGGTTAGCCAGCCAGCGCGGCATCAGCGCCGCGCCGTCGTAGACGTTGCTGATGATCGCCTGCCGGTCCAGCGCCATCGACAGCGCCTGGCGGACCTTGGGATTGGCCAGCGGCCCGCTGGTCGCAGACACCACGAACGCGTCGGTCATCTGGCCGGGCCCCTGGTAGACCTTGACGGCGCTGCTGGACTCGAGCTGCTTGAGGTTGGACAGGCCGAAGTAATACGAGCCCTGGATCGCGCCGGTCAGCATCCCGGAGGTGAACGACGCCGCGTCCGGCACGCCCTTGATCACGATCTGCTTGACCAGCGGCTTGACCGCGGGGTTCCAGTAGTGCGTATTGAGGTCGGCGGTGACGCCCGCGCCCGCGGTCCAGGACACGAACTTGTACGCGCCAGTGCACATGATGCCGCCGGCCGGCGTGCCGTATTTCTTGCCTTCCTTCTGCGCGTAGCTCTTCTGGATGATGACGCCCGGCATCGAGGACAGCTCGCCCTCAAGCCAGTAGTCGGGCTGCTTGAGAGTGATCGTGACCTGGTTCGATCCGGTTGCTGTGATCGACTTGACCCGGTCGAAGACCTGGCCGTAGAAGCCGCCGTAGGCCGGGTCCATCTGCCGCTGCAGGCTGTAGATCACGTCAGCGGGCGTCACCGGGTCGCCGTCCCAGAACTTCACGCCGTGCCGGAGCGTGAAGACCATCTTCGTCGGCGCCGGCGTCAACACGGTGGCCAGGCCCGGCTGGATCGACCCGTTCGGCTCCTGCAGGAGCAGCGACTCGCACATCAGCGAGATAGCGGTGTTCTCCGGGTAGTCGAAGGCGAAGATCGGGTCGAGGGAGTTCACCGGACGGTAGACCGCCCAGGTCACCGAGGCGACGCTGGACGTGCCCGCCGGGGTGGAGATCACCAGGCCCTTGGTCGGGGAAACCTGGCCGGAGCTGCCACTACCGTTGCCGGAGCTGCTGCTGCCGCCCGTGCCCGGGGCGGCCCGCCCGCAGCCCGCCGCCAGAAGCGCGCAGGCCGCGAGCGCGGCCACCGTCGCTGAAGTGCGCCGTCGAGCGCTCATGCTGTCCTCCTGGAATGCCAGGCCTGCTCACCACGGATCCATGTCTGCGTGACTGCCGCCTGGCCGATGTCATGGCTGTCGATATGGGATAGGTCGGCGTCAACCACTGCGAAGTCGGCGTCCAGGCCGGCCCGCACCGCGCCGGCCTGATTGTCGCGACCGTTGATCCGGGCACTCCCGGAGGTGTAGGCGGACAGGAACGTGGTGAGATCCAGCCGCTGTTCAGGCAGGAACGGGTCTTCACTGCCGCGGCCGTGCCCGTCAGGCACGACACGGTTGACCGCGACGTGCGCGGCCCACAGCGGGTTGGGGCTGCTGACCGGCCAGTCGCTGCCGCCACACAGGGCCGCGCCCGAGTCGTGCAGCGAGCGGAACGGGTACTGCCAGGTTGAGCGACGCTCGCCGAGGAACGGGATCGTCAGCTCGTCCATCTGCGGTTCGTGCGCGGCCCACAGGGCCTGGATGTTGGCGGTGGCACCGAGATGCGCGAATCGTGCGACGTCGTCCGGGTGCACGACCTGCAGGTGGGCGAGGTGATGACGCTGGCCGGTGCCGTCGCTGCCGCCACCGCTGACCTGGCGGGCGGCCTGGATGGCATCGAGCGCATTGCGGACGGCGCGGTCGCCGAGCGTGTGGAAGTGGACCTGGAACCCAGCCTGGTCCAGTGCGGTGACGAAGCGCGGCAGCTCGGCCGGATCGATGAAGTCGAGACCGGTGACCTCGGTCTGGCAGCCGTGCCCGTCGAGGTAGGGCTCGAGCATGGCGGCGGTGTGGTTCTCGGCGACGCCGTCGAGCATCATCTTGACACTGGTCGCGCGGAACCGGCCGTCCGGCGCGAGGTCGCGCTGCTCGATCAGCTCGGCGAGCTGGTCCAGGCCGCGGTGCCGGTCCCACCAGAGCGCGCCGACAACCGTGGCGCGGAGCGTGCCGCGGTCCGCGGCACGAACGTAGGCCGGGAGCGGGTCGCCCGACTTGTGCGAGCGGCCGACGATCGCGTCCTGCCAGCCGGTGATGCCGACGGCCAGCAGGTGCTCCTGGGCCAGGCGCAGTGCCTCGTCGCGGTCCTCCTCGGTGAGCTCGGGCAGCAACCGGGAGACTAGGTTCTGCGCGCCTTCCTGCAGCATGCCGACCGGGCTGCCGTTCGCGTCACGCTCGATCCGGCCGTCCGCTGGGTCGAGGGTGCCGCGGTTGATCCCGGCGAGCTGGAGCGCCTTGCTGTTGACCCAGGCGCCGTGACCGTCGCGATTCGGCAGGTAGACCGGGCGGTCCGGGGCGATCTCGTCCAGCGGCGCGGCTGTCGGGATACCGCCGGGGAACGCCTCCATCGACCAGCCGCCGCCGGTGACCCAGCCGTCGCCGGGGTTGCGGTCGACGTAGTCGCGGATGATCGCGAGGTACTCCGGCAGCGTGACCGCGCCGGACAGGTCGCACCGGCGCAGCTGATCGCCCGCGAAAACCGGATGCATGTGCGCGTCGATGAAGCCCGGCAGCAGCGTGCCGCCGGCCAGGTCAACGATCTCGGTGCCGGGGCCGGCGGCGGCCCGGGCGTCCGCGTCCGGCTCGGCGGCGACGATGCTCGCGGCCTGGACCCGCACGGCCGTGCCAGCCGGGAGGAACGCGTGGCCGTCGAAGATCGTGCCGTTGCAGAAGATCAGGTCTGCGTCACCTGGCACCGGGACCTCCCGTCCGTGGTGAGTTGCCCGGTACTCAAGCACTTGACAAAGCTCTTGTCAATGCCTTTGACTAACCGAACCGGGTGTTAGGCTTCCGTTGAATCCTGGGGGAGGCCACAGCCTGAGTAGCGGGAGGAGGCTGGCGTGACTGCTGCGCCTGGCGCGCACGCGAAGTCGGCGCCTGAACCGCCTCGGCGCGGGCTGCGCCGCGGCAGCCTCACCAAGGAGATCATCGTCACCGAGAGCCTGCGACTGCTCGACACCGGCGGGCTCGACGGGTTCAGCATGCCCAAGCTCGGCCGCGCCCTCGGCGCCGACCAGACGGCTGTGTACCGGCACTTCGCCAGCAAGGACGACCTGATCCTGGCGATCGCCGACCGGCTGATCGAGGAGGCGACGGCCGGCCTGGAGCCGAGCCCGTGCTGGGTCAACACACTCACTGACCTGGCGCGGCGCCAGCGGGCGACCTACCTCGCGCATCCGGCCGCCGCCTCGATGTCCGCGTACCGTACGACGCAGGGCCCGGCCGAAATTGCGGCTGTCAACATCATCCTCGAGGCGGTCCATGCGGCTGGCTTCGAGGGGGCGCAGGCGGCGCTGACGTACCGGACGGTGGGCGACTTCGCGCTGGCGTTCGCGGGCTTCGAGGCGGCGTTCCTGTCCCTGGACACGAAGGCGCAGCAGAGCGACCGGGCCGCCTGGACGCAGGCTTACCTGTCCGTCGACCGCGCGCAGTTCCCCGCCGTCTGGCAGGTCAGGACGCTACTGCCCGAGGTCAAGGACGACGACATCTTCGAGAACTTGCTCGGCCTCATGATGGCCGGCCTGCTGCAGTCCGCCCCGAACCCCTGCGACTGCCACCGGCCGGCCGGCAGTTAGCTGCTCACTTCAGGTAGACCGTGCAGCCGTCCCACAGACCGCTGACCGGGGCGATGAGCGAGAATGGCGGCCACGAGGCAATCACGCGGCCCGTCATTGTCGGTTCGGCCACCGCAACACTAGCGGCCAGGCTCCCGACGCTGCCCGCCAGCACGAGCGCCCACGGCAAGAAACCGCCGCGGCCGCCGCCGCGCGAGTCGCCAGCAGCGTGGCCGAGCCGCGACGATCACTCCTCCACCGAGACTGTTCCCACAATCAGCGCGAGCATCCCCACGCACCCGATTGTGGAAAGCCTGATCCACCGATCCGCGCGCCTGGTCACCGCTAGCCTCCGATCGTGAACTCACCAGTCAGCACGCATTGGCTTATGGGTGCGGTCCCCCCTCGGACACAAATGATCAAGCCCTGACCTGCAGATATGTTATGGGCTGAAGATTCCAGGGCACGTTTCCACAGATCAGGCGCGTAGGGTCTGTGTCGGGTCCAGACTATGGCCCGGCTAACTGGCTGTCCCCTAGGGAAGCGGCAGCGCACACGGCACGGCTGGTCCTACCCCGAGCCGCCCGATCGCGACCTCTCGGTGGCCAGGGTCTGGACGCGGTCGAGCATAGCGTCCAGCGTGACTTCGAGCGGCTTGGTGTCGCGCTGGAGCTGGGTCAGCAGCAAGCCTCCCTGCAGGGCGGCCAGTGTCGCGAGCGCGAGGTCCTCCGGGTCCGTGCCCGGGGCCAGGTCGCCGTGCGCGTGCATGGACTGGAATCCCTCGCGGATCCGTCTTTCCCAGCGGTGCAGCCCCCGGGCCGCGGCCAGCCGGGCCACGTCATCGGTCTCGGCCACCTCGGCGCCCAGGGCGCCGATCGGGCATCCGCCGCGGCAGCCGAGCCGGCGCTGGTGCTCGACCAGGAAATCGCGCCAGGCCCGCAGGCCCGCCATCGAGTCCAGGCAGTCCAGGTGCGTCCCCTGGGCGTCGAGCACCGCGTCTGTCTGGTAGTCGATGACGGCGCGGACCAAGGCCTGCTTGTCCTCGAAGTAGTGATAAACCTGCGACCCGCTCACCCCGGCGGCCGCCCGGATGTCCTCAAGCGTGGTCTCCGCCACCCCGTTGTCGAACATCAGCTCCGCCGCTGCCGCGACGATCCGCTGCCGGGTCTCGCGCCCGCGCCGGGTCAGCGGGCGGCCCGCTGGCGCTTCGGTCTCGTGCTGGCTCATACCCGGAGCCTATCAGAAACTGGATTGGACAACCCAGTTTTGCCTCACCATAGTGGATCGCACAACCCAGATTACTGCGAAAGGGACTCACATGACTTCCACCGACCTTGTCGGCAGCACGGCCCTGATCACCGGCGCGACCAGCGGCATCGGACGTGCCACGGCCGTCCGGCTGGCTCGACGCGGCGCGCACGTCCTGGTCAGCGGACGTGATCCCGGGCGCGGCGAGGCGGCGGTCGAGGCTATCCGCGCCGCGGGCGGGAAAGCCGATTTCATCGCCGCGGACCTGGCCGACGCCGACTCGGTGCGCGCGCTCGCCCGCCGGGCCGTCGAGCTGGGCGGCGGCCACGTCGACATCCTCGTCAACAACGCCGGCGTCTTTCCCTTCGGGCCCACCCCGGACGCCAGCGACGCCGACATCGACACCGTCTACGCCGTCAACGTCAAGGCCCCCTTCATCCTGGTGGCCGAGCTCGCACCCGCCATGGCCGCCCGCGGCAAGGGAGCCGTCGTCAACGTGCTGACCATGGTCGCCCACTTCGGGATCGCCGGCATGGGCCTGTACGGGTCGAGCAAGGCCGCACTCACCCTGCTCACCAAGGCCTGGGCAGCCGAGTTCGGCCCCAGCGGCGTCCGGGTCAACGCGGTCAGCCCAGGGCCGACCCGCACTGAGGGCACGGAAGCGATGGGCAGCCAGCTCGACGTGCTCGCATCCATGGCCCCGGCCGGGCGCCCGGCCGCACCGGACGAGATCGCATCCGCCATCGGCTACCTCGCCGGCGACGAGGCCAGCTTCGTCCACGGCGCCGTTCTCGACGTCGACGGCGGCCGGAACGCGGCGTAGCACTCAGGCAGGGCATCTCGTCTTCACGGGCAGGGCCAGGGAGGGACCGTCCCCTCTCCGGCCCTGCAGTGGTGCTCCCTCGTGCGCCCGCCTCTTTACGCAAGTAGCCACCGCGTCACCGCGGGCGACAGAGACCCGGGGCAGGGGCACCGGCCCCGTTGCGGTCCGGGCGGACAGCACCGATGCTGAACCGCGACCGGGCCTCGGGCGAGCACAGCTGGAACAGCCTGAGCATGACCACACCGGCGAGTCAACCGTCATCGACGTGCTTAGCACAGTGTCGTCGATAGCTTTGTCGGCCGACGCTAACGCTCTTTGCGTAGGCGCTGGCCGCTCTATATGCCTGTTCAGGTCCCAGTTCCGCTGTCCCGCCTCAGAAGACTGGCGAGTCATGCCGCTCCCAACTAGACCTGCCTACCGACTGAGATTGAACTCCGCCGACATCGGGTGAACGTAGGCAGTTGGTTCGAGTCCGACCTCGGACACAGTAAAACCCCATAAGTGGTCGCTTTGCGGCAGGCGGGAACCCGGGCGGAGGCTTGCTCCTGTGCCGGGCGACCGGCGGTTTTCTTCTCCTCCTTCCGGCGCAGGGTTCTCTGCGCCCTGGGGTTAGCCTGCTTTCCTGATAAGGGTCTTGGCGGTATCTGCCTGCAGGGTTCCGGCGGCCGGATCGTAGGTAAGGGTGATCCCGCCGTCGCGCAGGTACCCGATCACATCCTCGGGACCGGCCTGGGGCCGGGCGTCGGCTCCGGGGCGCGTGCGCCGCCGGTGCCTGGCAGCGGGCTCTGCGCCGACCAGGAGGAGGTGCAGGGCGGGCAGGTGCGGCAGGACGCGGTCTTCGCGGATGTGGGCGTTCTTCGGCCGGGCCGGATCGGGCGGGGCGGCGCTGGTGTGGCCATGGCGGCACCGGTAGGCGGGCTTGCCGTTGGACCAGGCCGATTCCATCCGCCGTCCGCAGGCCCCGCAGGCCAGCAGCCCGGCCAGCAGGTACCTGCGCACTTCCGGCTCCGCCATGGCGGCACGAGGGGCGGGGCCGCGGGCGGCGTTAATGTCCTGCGCCGCGATGAAGTCAGCTTCGCTGACCAGCGCCGGATGCGCGGGCCGGGCGGAGATGACCCAGCCGTCTGGCAGGTTCCACCGCTGCACCTGCCTGTGTCCCAGGCTGGTGTTGGCCGGGTCGGCCAGCTGCGAGTCAGTGGGCTGCCGGTTCCACACCTGGCGGCCGGTGTACCGCGGGTTGCCCAGGATGGTCGCCACGGTGCCGAGCGTCCATCCCGCGCCCGTGCGGTGCGGGTTCCGCCCCGGATCGGCCGCCGACGGGCACGGGATGGCCGCCTCGTTCAGCGCGCGGGCGATCCGCGCCACGCTGTGCCCCGCCAGTCGTGCCGCGAACATCCACGCCACCACATCCGCCGTCCCGGGGTCGGGCTCCAGCCGGTGCGCCCGCCTGCCCCACGCAGCGTGTGCCTTATTCGGGTGCGGTCCCGCATCAGCCAGCCGGTACCCATACGGCGGGCGGCCGCCCAGGTACCGGCCCTGCTCCCGGGTCTGGGCAGCCATCGCGGTACGGACCCGGATGCTGGTCCGGGTGATCTCCCGCTTCGACGACAGCCCCAGCACGGTCATCGCCTGCTCGTCATGCTCCGAGTGATAGTCGACCCGGCCGCCTGCCTCAGGCATCCACAGCTGGACCCTGTAGTGCTCGAACAGCGGGGCCATCGACGCGTACTGGCTGCCGAAGAAGGCACGCTCGTACTCGCCGATCACGATCGCGTCCCAGCCCCGGGCCGGGTCAGCGAGCGCGGCGGCCAGAGCAGCCGCCTGCGGGCGGCGCGCCCACGCCAGCGAACGGCTCTGGCCGACGTCGAAGAACTCCGCCACGATGGTCCCGTGCCCGCGGACCAGGGCCTCCGCCTGCTCCCGCTGCCTGGCCCGAGACGTCACCGGATCCTGCCAGTCCTCCGTTGACACCCGACCGTCGAACGCGAGCCGCAGGCCGCCGCGACCCGGCTCCGCCACCGCCCGGCGCCCAGTGCGCTCCGCCCACGCCAGCAGTCCGTCCGTGCCCGGGCGCCGGGCTTCCCCACCCTGATCCAGCGGTACTGCCATGATGACGGCCCGTCTTTACCCATGTCAGGCTCAGCGCTCCTGCACGCCGGACCCATATGTCCCAATAGAAGCACCCGAAACATGACATAGTCGGCCAGTCTCCAGCTCAACGGCTCTTGCTCGAGCAGGCGGCCTGGAGACGATGGCACCGTACCCGGGAGTGCACCGGCCGTGGCCCTGCTTGCGGCCGGGACAGCCAGCCGTGGTATTCCGCCCGTGAGGGAAAGGGCGCGGTGCCGCTTGCGGCAATGACCGCATCGCGCTGGCGCTTCGTCTCGATTCCAGGGAGGCGGCGGCGGTCATGCAGGCCGCAGAGCCGATGCTGCTGGAGTATCGGCACCAGCCGAAGCCGCGGCGGCTCAAACTACGCTCCCCCCAGGGGCTATCAGCTCCTTTTTCTTGCCGCGTTCACTGATCGACGGCACCAGCCGGGTTCGTGACCGGGGCGAGGTGCTGCAGCTGACCATCCGCTGCCGGGCGGGCATAGCCGGAGCCGGCCTTCATGCGAGCATTGGAAGGTGAGCCAGGATGCCGACGCCCTGGAGCGGGCGATCACGCTGGCCTGCTGGGCCCATCGGGGGCAGCGGTATCCGTCACCGGAGGCAGAGCCCTACATTCTCCACCCGCTGCGGGTGATGCTGGCAGTCCAGGGTTCCAGGGCCCAGATGGCTGCTGTGCTCCATGACGTGATCGAGGACACGGAGGTGGGTCCCGGCCGGCTGCGGGAGGCGGGCCTTCCGGAAGATGTCGTCGCCGCCGTGGTCACCTTGACGCACCGGCCGGACGAGAGCTACGAGCAGTACATCGAGAAGGTGGCCGGCGATGACCTCGCGCGGGAGGTCAAGCTGGCCGATCTTGCCGGGGACCGGCGGGTGTCGCCGAAGGAGCGGACCCGCTGGCGGGTGACCTTCCGGCGGCTGGCCGCCGGTGCCCAGGCCGCACTGCGCGCGCCGGATCCCGCCCCGGCCGAGGAAGCGCTAGCGCTGATCATCGACTTGGCCTGCGAGATGAAGGGCTCTCAGTACTTCCGTTCCGAGGACCCCGTGGAGGCGGCACAGTTCGTGGTATCCGACGCGGCCGCGCTGCTGTGGGAGACCGTCCGGGACCGGCACGGGTTCAGCGCCTTCGCCAGGGAGTCCGCCCCGCAACTGCTGCGCTGGGAATCGCGTTACGGCTGGACCACTCATGGCTGGGGCCAGGTCTCAGAGAAGGAAACCTCGCTGGCCAGCGTCCTAGTCCGGATGCTAGCCGCGCCGGACGCGTGGACCACCTTTGCTGACTGTTACCTGGCCGCCCTCGACCAGGTGGCCCGTGCCGACGCGACCGCCCCGCCACGGATCTACTACGGCTCCTGGGGACCGGGCGACAACGGCTACCGGCAACGGGAACGGGCTAGGAACCTCGCGGAATGGCATGGCCTGCTGCTGGAGCGGCTGGCCGGCTCGGAAGCCGAGGACCGCCTCGGCCGGCTCGCCAGCCACCGCGCCCTGGGCGGCCCCGACCGCACGTTCCTGCAAGCACACCTGGCCCACCAGCGCGGGGACATCGCTGCCGCCCGCAAGCTCATCGCGGACTGCCTCCGGGAACTTCCTGGCGACCAGGACTTCGCCCGCTTCGCCGCCAAGATCGGCGCCGGGTGACACATGTCTGGTGGGCGTTGCGCTGAGCAGCTAAGGGTATGACCGCCATGAGCGTGCTGTGCGGTGCCGGTGTTACGGTGCCGACCGCTTGCCAGGCTGTCACACATATCTCGAAGTATACTTCGGTCAACTATACTTCGGTCATGGACGCTTCTCCGGGTAGGACGGCTCGGAAGCCGGCCCATCTGTTCGACCGGGATGCTGAGTGGGAGGGCCTGGTCTCCTTCGCCGCCGACACTCGTCCTGGTGCCACGCTGGGGGTGGTGAGCGGGCGGCGGCGGCAGGGCAAGAGTTATCTCCTGCAGGCGCTGGCGGCCGCCCGGGGCGCGGTCTATTTCCCGGCTCTGGAGCTGACCGAAGCGGTTTCGCTACGGCTGTTCGCTGACGAGCTCATCCGCTTCACCGGCTCTCCGGTCCCGCCGTTCCGGGACTGGCTCGACGCCATCCCCTACCTATTCAGGGTTACCGGAGACCGGGCCGTCCCGGTGGTGATCGATGAGTTCCCTTTCCTGGTCAAGGCATCACCCGCGCTGCCCTCCATCATCCAGCGGGAACTTGGGCCCGGGGGGAGCGGGTCCGCGAGCCGGGCCCGGCTGCTCCTGTGCGGGTCCGCCATGTCAGTGATGGGCGGCCTGCTGTCCGGGCGGGCGCCGTTGCGCGGGCGGGCCGGTCTTGAGCTGCTCGTCCACCCCTTCGGCTACCGGGATGCCGCACGGTTCTGGGAGATCTCCGACCCCAGGCTGGCCGTGCTGGTGCATGCAGTGGTGGGTGGCACTCCTGCGTACCGCAGGGAGTTGGTGCGGGGAGACACCCCTGCGGGCCTGGCCGACTTTGACGCCTGGGTGATCCGGACCGTGCTGAACCCGCAGACTCCGCTGTTCCGGGAAGCCCGCTACCTGCTCGCCGAGGAGACCGAGATACGTGACCCGTCGCTGTACCATTCAGTGCTCGCCGCCGTCGCCGAGGGAAATAATACGTCCGGCGGGATCGCCAGCTACATCGGCCGTAAGTCCAACGAAATAGCGCACCCGCTCCGTGTTCTCGAGGATAGCCGGCTGCTCATCAAAGAAAACGATCTGTTCAGGTCGGGACGGGCAAGGTACCGCATCGCCGAACCGCTCATTACCTTTTATCAGGCCATCATGAGCCGAGAATGGGCGCGCCTCGAACTCGGTGGCGGGGCTACTGTGTGGCCCGCCGCCCGGGCACGTTTCCTTGCGCAGGTGGCAGGGCCGCATTTCGAGGCGATCTGCCGCGACTACGCGATCACGGCTGATCCCGGCGTCTTCGGCGGCCTGCCGGGCGAGGTGGGATCCGGGGTTGTTCCCGACCCTGCGAACCGAAGCCAGATCGAGGTGGACGTCGTGGTACTCGCCCCGGCCGAGCCGGGCCGCCCGCGCAAGATCCTCTCCCTGGGCGAGGCGAAATGGGACCGGGTCATGGACTTCCGCCACGTTGAACGCCTGCGCCGGGCCCGGGAACTGCTCGCCGTTAAAGGATTCCACACCAGGGACACGACGCTCAGCTGCTATTCCGGCGCAGGCTTCAGCCGCGAACTGCAAGCCGCCCGAAGCCATGACATCCGTCTTGTTAGCCTCGACCAGATCTACGCAGACTAACCCCCTTGGGGCAGAATTGAGCGCGCCGACCGGGCCGCCATCCTTTGGCGTGGTCTTGGCTAGCTACTCGCGTCGGCCGAGCCAGTGGGCAGCGACGAGATGTGGTCAATAATCCGCCACCAGTTATTCCGGTCTACATACATCTCTTTGAACTCGTCTCCAGAGCGAAAAGTTGCATGTACGAGCGGCTTATCCGCGTTCATATGCACGCTGATATTAATAGGACGCCCTCCCTCGCCATAGACCGTAAACGTCGAAACGACGCTCAGCACCGATTCCTCGCGGCGCAACTGATCCGCCAGCTCGCCGATCCCTGCCCGAAAGACTCATCCATAACGGGGCAACTCGGCGCGTACCGGAACCTGGCGGCCCGCTGGACCGACTGGGATGAGGTGCGCTCGGTGTGTCAGCAACTGGCCGCTGACATGCTCGAGGCAGAGGTGTAGCCCATGGCCGTGGCATTCCGGAACCTGACCATCACCCCCGACGCTCCCGTTTCGCTGTGGCCCACGGAGGCCGTGCAAGCCGCGCTCGAACGGGGTGACCTCGCCGACTGGCACCGGATCGCTGCCGAAGTCCGGGCCGATCCCGGGGGCATGACCGCGCGCCAGGTGGAAGAGGTGCTTAGCCACTCACGCCCCTATGGCGTCGCCGAAGCGATGGAGACAGTGCTGGCACGCGCCCGTGAACGAGCTGAGGCCGGTGAACGCGCAGCGGTCGCCGCCGAAATCCGGGAGGCTGTCAAGCGCTCAGGACTGAGCCGGGCGGCGTTCGCCTCCCGGATCGGGACCTCCGCCTCGCGGCTGTCCACCTATACCTCCGGCAAGGTAACCCCCTCCGCCACGCTCTTGCTTCGGATCCGTCGCGTAGCCGACCGGGAATCCGGGCGATGAGTGGCTATTCATCAGAGCCTGAACCGGAATCTGCGACTACTCCCGTCTGAACAACCTTAAGGAAACTACGGGCCGGACCGGCCGGGCGCAGCGAGATCCGTATCCTGTACATCCATATGAAGACCGCCCCCGCGATCAACGGCAGGCGCGTCACGCACCCGGTCGTTGTCCACCAGATCCAGAGGTCTGGCCCGCGCTCATGACCGGCCCTCAACTGCGAAAATACCAGCCAGCACACATTGGGATTTCGGCGTAATCCCCCCTCGGACACAGGAAACCCCTTAATGGGCTGAATTTGGGCATGCGACATGGTCACCCGGGCCTGGCCTTGGCCGTGGCGGCTGCTCCAGCTGCTGGTGCCCTCCTTTCTCGCTTTCTTCCCAAGCTGAGGATGTAGCCGACGCCGACCGGGATGGCGTCCTTGGTATCCGTCCGCAGAGCCCTGCGGTTGGGTCGTAGATGAGGCTGACGCCGGTCGCCCGGATCCGGTCGATCAGGTCCGCCGCCTGAGCGGATGCTGTGATCTGCGCGCTTCCGTGTTTTCTGCCGCGCAGGACCTGGACATCGGCCGCGTGCAGGATGGCCAGGGCGGCCAGCCGGGGCAGGATCTGGTCCTCGCGGACGTAGAGATCATTCGGCCGCCCGGGGCCGGGGCGGGTGGCGCTGGTGCAATTGAAGGGACCCAGTTATGGCGCCGGGCTGTGCCCGCACGTCACAGCCGCTGGTGTCCGGGTCACCGGGGGTTGACCGCTCGGCCGCCAGGACCGCCGCCGTTGGGGCAAATCCGATCCGCCATCAGCGACGGAAAGCCGCTTGCTCCCGTCTGGCTTGATCACCTGGGCGCGGCGGGCGAACCTGCGCAAGCGGACCCCGTTGAGGTCCGCCGTCGTGTCGGTGATGCCGGCCGCTGCGTAGCGGCGTCCGCCGGCAGCTGACGGGCCAGGAGGGTGGCAGCCAGGCGGCCGGTGCCGCAGCCCATCTGCACCACAACAACAAGCCGTGGGCTGCTGCTCCGGGCGCGGGCCTGGCGGTGCGGCTGGCCCGCTGCCGGTGACCGCCTCAGCCGGGGTGCCGGCGGCTGCGGGTCCTGAGGCGGAAGGTGACCAGCCCGGCGAGGGTGAAGGCGGCGGCCCAGGCCAGGCCGAGGGCGAGGTGGCCCCACAGGACAGCGTGGCCGAACGCTCCGCCGGCCGCGAATTGCATGGGGCCGAAGGAGGGGAACCATTCCAGGATCGGCTTGTTGGCGATCGGGTTGCCGAGCGGGTTCTGCAGGAAGGTGTCCATCAGCGAGCCCATGATGATCAGGAAGAAGCCTTCCAGGTCGCCCTTGACCAGGACGCCGAGCAGCAGGCCGAGTGCTCCGTAGGTGAGAGCGATGACGGCGAAGGCGGCCAGGATGGCCAGCCAGCCCGCCAGCCCCGGGCGCCAGAACACCAGCAGGACGCTGGCGGTGTAGCCAGCCACACCGGCGGCAACGATGGCGATGGCGAGGGTCTTGGCGGCGATCAGGGTGGGCTGCCGGTAGCCGGCGAACACGAGCCGCTTGTCGAAGGCCAGGGTCTTGCGGATGGCGGCGAACACGGCGAAGCCGGTGATGAGGGTCAGCGAGTTCAGCCCGGCGCTGATCAGGGTCAGGTGGCGGCCGTCCACAGCCAGGACCTGGCCGGTGGAAAACAGCCGGAAGCGCAGGATCTGGTGCCCGGTCAGCGCGGCCATCAGCAGGTACCAGGCCGGGACGAACACCACGAGCAGCAGCCCGGCGAGCTGGTTGCGGGTCTGGTTGCGCAGCGCGAACCGCCACGCGGTCGGGAACTGGGCGAACACGGGCGCCGGGTGGGCAGCCGGGGCGGTAGCAAGGTCAGCGGCGGGCATGGTCATCCTTCCCCGACGGCGCGCGGCGGGTGAGCCGGCCGCCGGACAAATCGGCGAGCAGGTCGAAGCGGTCCTGTTCGAAGACCAGGTGGGTGATGATCACGATGGCCTTGCGGCGGGCACGCAGGTCCGTGACCAGATCCCAGAACCGAAGGTAGGTTTCCCAGTCGAAGCCCTGGTACGGCTCGTCAAGCAGGAGCACATCGGGGTCGTGCATCAGGGCCAGCGTGAGGTTCAGCTTCTGCCGGGTCCCACCGGACAGCGTGCCGGCCGGATCCCGCCGCAGCCGGGCGTACCCGAGCTGGCCGACCAGTTCCTCAGCCCGGTCCAGCGCCGGGAGCCGGCAGGCGGCGGCGAAGTAGCGCAGATGCTGGTCCACGGTGAGATTGTCGTTGAGCACCGGGTCTTGCGGGCAGTAGCCCAGCGTCCCGGCGAGCCGGACACTGCCGCCGTCCGCGGCCAGGGTGCCGGCGAGGATCTTCAGCAGGGTGGACTTCCCGGCCCCGTTCTCCCCCACCACCCCGACCAGCTCCCCCGGCCCGGCCGCCAGGTCTGCGCCGCGGAGCACCGCATGGCGGCCATAGGCCTTGCGCACGTCCCGGGCCTCCAGCAGCACGCCAGGCGGGGCGCTTGATCGCGGCGCCTCCCCGGCCACCGCCCCGGCAGCACGTGCATGATGGCCGAACACCGGCATCATCTCCTTCCCGGCTGGGCGCATCGCCCGCCTGTGATCAGGGAAACTGGTCGTGATGACCACGGCTGTCGCGCACGGCATCCACGTAGCGCTGGCCGGGCCTGGCCGCGGGCGCTCATGGCGGCCCGCCCTCCGGCGCGGCGGGCAGCCCGGCGGCGTAGATCGCCAGCATCTCGCGGGCCCAGCGCGCCATGCCCTCCTCCGACAGCGGGTTGACTCCGAGCACGTCGGCGAGATGCTCCCGCAACAGGAACACAGCCAGGTCGTTGGCCAGCAGGAAGGCCACCCGCACCGCGGGATCGGCCCCCGGGGCCGCCAGGCCGGCCTGCACCAGGGCGCCGACCAGCATGGTGCTGATCTCGTACATGCGGCGGAACAACCGCCTGCCGGCGTCCCCGTCAGCGAGCAGCAGCCGGCGCAGGTACGCGGGCACCGGGGAGCCCGGCGGCAAGTGAGCCACCATCGCCTCGGCCAGCGAGCCGCTCGCCGCCGGGTCGTACAGGTCCGGGGCGCCATCCGCGGTCATCTCGGCGAGCATCGCCTCGAACAGGCCCAGCACATGCTCATCCACCACCTCCCGCAGCCCCTCCTTCGAGCCGAAGTGATGCACGACCAGCGCCGGGGACACACCCGCCGCCGCGGCGATCTGCCGCACCGTCACCGCGTCCGGCCCGCGCGCCGCGAACAACCGCAGCGCCTCATCGCGGATGATCGCCCGCGCAGTCCGGTCATCCGGGGCTGAACGCATGTACAGAATACTAAACGATTGTTCCGTAGCCGGTCAACCCGCGTCAGCCAGGTACCTGGCGCGGGACGAATTCGCAGGCCTCCATGCCCGGCCCGGCCGCCCGTGGCACGGGGCCGGGACGCTGCTGCACGGCGCCGGGCAGTTCGCGGTCCTGGCGGCCGGCGGCGCCGCAGCAGGGGCGTAGTCACAGCCGGGTCATCGCCGTGCGCTGCCGCGTCACCGATCCGGTGCTGGAACCGTGCTGGCGCTCATCACTCCGCGCGGCGTATGTGCTCGGCCCGGCGAGGGCGACGCGTTCCAGGCGCTGGACACCCCGCACCTGCGGGCACTGCACCTGCACAGCTACCGGATGCTCGGCTCCTACACCGACGCCGAGGAGGCAGTCCAGGACGCCATGCTGAAGGCCTGGCGAGGACTCGACGGGCAGAACGCGCACTCGCACATCACGGCGTCTGTCACTCCGCTGGGCAGCGGAAGGTGCTCCGCATCGCCGAGGCGGAACCGGGCGCCGCTGGCCATCCCGCGTCCTCGGCCGCCGACTGGGCCCGCTCCACCGTGGACTGGCCGAGGCCTACGCCGTCGAGCGTCACACCGAACTCGGCCGCCAGCATCCGGGTCGTGGCACCCGGCCCGGATGCGACGTCCACGACATGCTGCCCTGGTAGCAGGCCGAGCGCCCGGGCGAGCCGGCGGGTCGGAGCCAGTCCACCGGGGTGGTAGGACTCGCCGAGCAGCAACGCCACCACATCCTGACCGTAAGCGGCGGCGCAGCAGGCCTTGGTCTGCGTGGGTCAGCGCTCACCGCCGCACCGCCCGCCGGCCGACGTTGGTGGTATCCGGAGCGATGGCCCGCCGGTTCCCCGAGCCGCTACGGGCGATCTTCGACCCGTAGGGTGATTCGGTCACGATGGGTCGCAGTTCCGCCGCGTTGGGCACCACATCCGCGACGGCGACGTCTGCTCGCCCACCTGTTCGCGGTAGCCCACGGAGATGTAGGCGCAGAACGGGATGAGCCGCCGGCTGGCGTAATGTCCTCCACGCAGCATTTCATCAGCTGCTTCACGTTGAGCGTGTACAGGTCCTGGAAATCCTGCACCACGATCATGAACGCCCGGTCGGTGAGATTCGCGATGGCCCCGGGCAGGTTGACCCCGCTCGCGTCGGCACAATTGAGTGCGTCCGCGGCCGCCCGCAGCTTGTCCTCGGTGGTCGCGGTGCCCATGAAGGCGGACGCGCTCCAGAGCTTTCCAGCGCCTCCCGCACGGCGTAATCGGCCGCCACCCGGTTGGACACATAATCCAGGTAGTCCTCGACCTGGATCAGGCGAGGGATCGGCACGATACCGAAGCCGGCCGGCGTTCCCTCCGTGAGCAGGTAGGTGACCGAGCGGCAGGCGGGGAACAACATGGCACGGGAAGAAGTCGGCGGCGCGGAACCAGTCCGGGCGCTGCGCGGCGATCAGCCCGATCACGTCGGAGTTGGTCAGCCGGGTCAGCGGATCGAATCCCACATGCCGGCCGGGGTGGGTCACCGGCTGGAAGGACACTGACCATACTGCGGGGTGAGCCAGCCCGAACTCCACGATCCCACCTCGTGCTCGTTCAGGCCCCGCTCGACCGCGGCCACCAGGGTCACGGTCAGGCCGGCCTCGGCGCAATTGTCCAGCGCCCGCCGCTTGCGTTCGCGCAGATCTGTGCCGCGGATCGCCCGGTGCGTTTCCTCGTCGAACCCGTTGAACTGCAGGTAGATGTTGACTGGCTTGCCGTCGCGCCCGTTGCGCTCGCCGAGCACCGCGGCGAAGCGCTTGTCGGTCGCCAGACGGATGCCGTTGGTGTTGAGGTTGACCGCGCTGATCGGCTTGCCCAGCGCGAGGTCAATGAACTCGAGGATGTGCTTGTGGATGGTGGGATCTCCGGCGGAGAACATCACCACCTCCGCCTATCCTCGGCGGCGACGAACACGTCGAGCATTTTCTCGCACTGCTCGACGGTGATCCAATAGCCATCGGGCTGGTGACCGGAGTCGGCGAAGCAGACCGGGCAGTCCAGGTTGCAGCCGGTGTTGACTTCGATGATGCCCAGGCAGGCGTGCTGCTTGTGTCCGGGGCACAAGCAGCAGTCCGACGGGCAGCCGTCGCGGACCTCGGTCTGGAACGCTAGCGGGATCGTCCCGGGCTTGTTGAACCTGGCCGAGTCGAGATAAGCCTGCGCGTCGCCATACCATAGACCCGCGCCTCGAACCCGCCGTGCTCACGGCAGCGTTTGCGCAGGTATACCTGGTTGTCGCGGATGTTGACCTGGGCGTCGAGGACTACCTTGCACACCGGGCAGATGCTCTTGGTGATTCCACGAACACCTCGCCCGGTCCCGCCTTCGCCTGGCCACCGGTACTCCGTTGACCGCGGCGACCGCCGACTCATCGTTTGTCACCAGCACCTCCGCGCTCTCACCACCAGACTGCACCAGGCCAACCCACTCGGAGCATCCCCAGCCCTGATTACCCCCGCAGGGACTGCTACTCAGCTATCTGGCCGGCGCCAGCCAGGCAATCGCCTCACGCGTGGTCATTGCGCGGCAGGTGACTGGGGGCGGAGCGTCGTTCAGCCTCATCTTTGATGCCCGCGAACGAGAGGCGGACCGCCGCTTCCCAGGAAGCGGCGACCATGCTGCCCCACCATTGGCCAGCGGCACCGAAGTCTGTACCCAGTTCCCCCGTGTACTCAAGGACGGTCGCGCTGTGGCCTTCGGTCAGCCTGAACTCCTCGGCCACGTGCGGCACCGGCCCGCGTACGAGCCAGAATCCGACCCGGTGCGGCCGGTCGAAGGTGACCACCTCCAGGGTCACGGCGGTAAGCCGCCCGCCGAGCACCGGGGTGTAGTGCTCCGCGAGGGCCTGGTCGCTCCCGCGCACCACGACCTGCAGCTTGCCCGCCATCGCCCGGGGGGTCCGGCCCAGATACGGCGCGGCGATGACGTCGAAGACCACGGGGGCCGGGGCAGCAATCTCGATCGCGAACGGACCGAGCGGCCGCACCCGGCGGCCCCAGCCGGTATCCAGCGTCAGCTTGCCGGTGACAGCCAGGTAATAACCCACGCCGACGACACCGCTGGCAGCCGCCAGCGCGGTCACCCCAACACCTCGTCCCATGCACCCCAGACTACGGGCGGGGGCCCCCTACGGCTGCGCTCATCCCTTCTGGTGTGCCTGCGGCTGGCTGCTGCGGGACATGGGCGGCTTCGCGTGCGGGCAGCGGGATCGATCAGACGGTCGGCCGGCCCGCCGGGGGGCCAGTAAAATCAGCGATTACGCATTGCCCGCGTCCGGGCCCTGCTTACCCGGCCTGCCGGGCGGCGGACAGGGATCGGACCTGGCCGTCGCATGGCGCAGAGGACCCAGGTGAGCGGCTGGTGGGCCATGGCGATGTTGCGTGCCTGGGCGCCGCGGCGGGTCATGATGTCGTCCTTGCGCTGGCGCAGCGGGTCGCCGGCGGGCACGTGCTGGAGCGCCCGGGTCAGCGCCAAGCGCAGATCCCGTGATCTCTGCTTGGTGATGCGCCCAGGGCCGACCCCCGTGTCGGACTCGCGGTGGCGGGGTCAGCCCGACCTACGAGCACAGCTCCGGCCGGACGCGGGAATCGCGTGATACCGCCGATCTCGGCCACGATCATCGCGCCGAGTATCGGGGCCGATACCGGGCAGCGTGCGGACCGCCTGGTAGCCCGGAGGATCCTTGAAAGTCAGCTCCCGCATCTCGCACGCCTCATGCGGGCCCACTCACGCCTCGGCAGGCGGCCGTCCGCAGCACATCCGCCGCGTCACGGACGTCCTTCTTGACCCGCCGGTACGCGAACCCTTTTACGCCCAGCGAGTGCGCCACGTCCAGAACAGGATGCTCTGCATCTCGCACAGGTTCGGAACCAGGAACAGCAGGGACAGATCGAGCCAGTTATCGGTGATGCGCCAGTAGACGGCAGGGTCGAGGGAGGCATCGGCCATAGCATAGCGGTCCTGCATGCTGGCGAGGGCGCGGCGGGCGGCGGGGTCGCCGGTGATGGCGGGAGCGCGGGCGGCGGCGAGCAGGATCTGCTCGGCGGCGGCCGGGTCGGCGTCGTAGGAGATGGGCAGGGCGATCTCGTCCCAAGGATAGGGGAACTCGCGGGCCACCGCGAGGGCCGCGCCGCGCAGCAGCAGTACTGTGACGATCAGCCCGGCCGTGAACAGCAGCTTCACGCCGGTGCTGACGCTGACGCCAACCAGCGTGACGCCGAAGATCCGCACGGCTCCCGGCTGCCGCAGCGCTGGCGCCAGACCCGCCAGCGGGCCGGCGTGCAGGCTCATGATCACCCGGTCCCCCCGTTGTTGTAGCGGCCGGCTAGCGCGTTCTCGGTCTGGGCGGCGAGCCCGGCGAGCTGGGCGCGCTCAGCGGGGTCGAAGTCCTGCGCGGCGGTGGTGGCCCGCAGCCGGGCGAGCTGCCCGGTGAGGGCGGGGTGCTGGCCGGGGCGGGCATGCCAGGCCAGCTCGGCCAGCAGCGCGTACAGCCTGGCCAGGACCTGCGGGTCGGCCGCACCGTAGCGGCGGGGCTGGGTGATCGCCACGTCCAGTAGGTCAGCCAAATCCGGGCGGTGCAGCACGACCCGGATCCGGTCATGGTCATCGCGCAGCAGCACCGGGCCCAGGTCGCGGTCAGCCAGCTCGCACAGCAGCGCCGAGATGTGCCCCAGCGCATGCACGGCGGTAGTCGGGTCATTGATGCCCGGGGACAGGGCCTTGTTCGCCACGTCAGTGAGCTGCCGCAGTCCGTAGCCGACGTCCTGGCCGGCGGTGCGCTCAAACCCGGTATGGATAGCCGCGCCCACCCGCTCCTGCAGCGCCGCGCACGCACTGCGCGCAAGCGCCTGCCCGGCGGCCGGCCAGGCGGCCCCGAGCGGCGTCCCGCCGACCAGCGAAGTACCCGGGTACCGGTCGATGACGACGATGACGTCAGCGTCCGCCGCCGCCCTCAGCAGCCCGGCCTCATCAACCCGGACGAGGAACCCCGACGCGGGCGCCATGATCGTGACCGCGGCCTCCGGCCGCGTCGGCCGGACGGCACTGACACGAGGCTCGCCAGCGGTGGCCGGGGACAGGACAGCACGCACGGTGGCGGATGCGTCCGCGTGCACGTCACGCAGCATCGTCTCCACCCGGATCTGACGGGCCAGGTGGGCCAGGAACAGTACCAGCACGGTGACGCTGGCCACCGCGAGGACGAACGAGACCGTGACTGAGATCCGGGGCACGAACGGCGGCTGACCGCTGCCGGGGCTGCGCACATCCCGCAGCACCGTCAGCGAGAAAATGAAGGTCGCCAGGAACACCGCGAGAGTGATCTGCACGAACAGGTCCCGGGTGAACGTGCGGAGCAGCCGCGGGGAGAACTGGCTACTCGCCAGCTGCAAGGTCACCACCGTCAGGGAGAACGTCAGTGACGTCACCGTGATCAGCGAGCTGGACACCGCATCCAGGACCGTTCGGGCCGCGCCCGCGTCCCCGCCAAACAGCACCCCGGACGTCCACGGCGGAAGCGAGCCATCGGCGCGCGCGTCCACATGCGGCAACAGCACCCCCATGAGCAGCGCCGCCGCCACCCCAGCCACAGGTATCGGCCACAACTGTGTCCGCACCCTGTCCCGCAACTGCACAGCCGTGCTGGCCACATCGCCTCCCTCCCGGTCCCCGCCACTGGAACAGCCGGGCCGGAGCTGATCGCGGCTCGCTCAGCCCGTACCGGCACCACCCGGGTCATCCCGGCCGGCGGCCCTGCCACTGGCAGCGCGCTCCTAGCCGGTCAGCCGGCAGCCGGGCCCTGGCCAGCCCGCCGGCGACGGCAGGCAGCCGCTACCACAAACAGGCGCAACCAGCGGCCAGCTGCTTGTACCTGGCCAGGCCGGTTGCACGGCAACTCCCGGGTACTACACGACAGTCTTCGGCCAGCACAGCGTGAAGTGGCCTGACGCCCCCAGCAGGGCGACGCCGCAGAGCCAGCAATCCCCTAATCTTTCGCACAGCACCGGCAAATCAGCTACCCGCTACCCCACGCGGGCACCTCGCGATCCTGGCACACCCCAGTTCCCCAGGGTGCCCTCGCTAATCCCCAGATCCCGGGCGGCGGTCCAGGTGATGACCTTCGCGGGAATCAGCAGCCCTCCCGCCGGGTGACCTCTTCGCCGCTGAAGGCCGCCTGGCTGGGCCGGTCACAGTGCCTGTCTGGGCAAGGAACTGCGGGAGCAAGCTGGCGGAAGGTCCCGGGGAGGAGCCCGGCGGTCTTTCCCCGGCGGGGGCCAGGCGCGGCGCCCAGGAGCAGGACACCACAGCCTTCACCGGCCTCAGGGCCCTGAGCTGCTGATCCCCTCGGCCCGTGCCGACCACCCGGCCCGGGACACCCGCCCCCATCACAGGACATCCCGGCCCGGAAACTGGTGCGTATTCGGCACCGGTAACCCCGGCGGATGCCAGATGCGGGAATTTCCTGCAGCCATACCAGTCCCGGTGCGGGGAAGCCTGGCCAGCCGGGCCTGCGCACCCCAGGCCGTCACGGCGTACCTGGACAAGCGTTCACGTGTAAGGACGGCGGCCGGGGGCAACAGATGATCACCAAGGTGACCGTCGCGTTGGCCAGAGGCTCACCGTGAGGCCCGGCCAGCGCGGCGGCCGCAACCAGGGGAGGCGACCGGAATGGCCCGCAAGGCGCTGCTGCTCGTCCCGCTGACCGACGGCAATTTCGCCGCTGCAGCAGCCGAGTCGGCCGATTCCCGCGCCCACCAGTGAACCCGGGTCGGACTTGCGGCGATACCGGCGCATTCCGGATTGAAACTGGCCGCCTGCCGGACCGCACAGGCCACATAAAAATGCGGCCGCAGGGAAGCCGCACCAACCGCATGGCTACATCCCGGACCGCGGGGGCAGCGGCCTGCCTGAGCCGCTCCCCGGAAGGAGTTCGCTGTCGTGCCTCCCGCCTGGCTGACCGCCCTAGCCTGGACCCGCGCTGGCGGTCGCGTTCGCCAGCGCCGCCCGGATCAGTTATGACATCCACCGCCGCGGTTACGCGGCACACCGGCACCGCAGCCGGACTATCCAGCAGCGCTTGCGGGCCGACCGAAACCGACGACAGGAACATGATGACCAAGCAGGAGGATCAGGCGATCACGGCGGCCTTCCCGCCGCAGGTGCTGCGGGAATATGCGCTGCTGGCGGATGGGGAGCGGGGCGTCCTAGTCGGCCCGCGGGGTGACTTCGCCTGGATGTGCGCACCCCGGTGGGACTCGGACGCGGTCTTCTCATCCCTCATCGGCGGAGGGGGCGTCTACGCCGTCACCCCCGCTGATCCCCGGTTCGTCTGGGGCGGCTACTACGAGGACAACTCGCTGATCTGGCATGACCGGTGGATCACCACGACCGGCGTGACCGAGTGCCGGGAGGCACTGGCGTTTCCCGGTGATCCCGCCACCGCGGTGGTGCTGCGGCGGGTGACGGCCACCCGCGGGCCCGCGCGAGTCAGGGTGCTGCTGGATCCCCGGGCCGGTTTCGGCCATCACCAGATGGGCCGCCTGCGGGCGGGGGACGGGGTGTGGACGGCCCGAAGCGGCCCGCTTCACCTGCGCTGGTCCGGCGGCGCGGATGCCCGCCGCACGGCTGGCGGCGCCCTGGAGCTTGAGCTGACCCTGGAGCCCGGCCGCCACTATGACCTGGTCCTGGAGGTGTCCGGGCAGGAACTGGCCAACGACCCGGTAAGCCCCGAGACGGCGTGGGCCGCCACCGAGGCGGCCTGGGGGCGGGCCATCCCCGCCCTGGGCCCGAGCCTGGCCCCCAGGGAATCCGCGCATAGTTACGCCGTGCTGAGGGGCCTGACCAGCAAGGGCGGGGGCATGGTGGCGGCCGCCACCATGTCACTGCCCGAGCGGTCCGGGGCACGCCGCAACTATGACTACCGGTACGTGTGGATCCGCGACCAGTGCTACGCCGGCCAGGCGGTCGCCGCCGACGGCCCGCACCCGCTGATGGACGACGCTGTCGCGTTTGTCGCTGGGCGGATCCTGGCCGACGGGCCCCAGCTCACCCCCGCGTACACCGTCACCGGCGGCCCCGTCCCCGACGAGCGGACTCTCCCTGACCTGGACGGCTACCCCGGCGGCAACGACAAGGCCGGCAACTGGGTCAACCAGCAGTTCCAGCTAGACGCGCTCGGCGAGGCCCTGCTGCTGTTCACCGCCGCTGCCCGCCACGATCACCTCGACACCGGGCACTGGCGGGCGGCCGAGGCCGCGGTCGCGGCCATCGAGGCCCGCTGGGGCGACCCGGACGCCGGGGTGTGGGAACTCGATGACCGCCGCTGGACCCACTCACGGCTGATGTGCGTGGCCGGCCTGCGCGCCATCGCCTCTGTGCGGCCGTCCTCCCCCCGGGCCGGGCACTGGGAGGCCCTGGCCGACACGATCCTGGCCGATGTGGCCGGGGACGGGCTGCACCCCAGCGGCCGCTGGCAGCGGGCACCCGGCGACGACCGGGTCGACGCCGCGCTGCTGCTCCCGGCCATCCGCGGCGCCGTTCCCGCCGGTGACTCCCGCAGCCTGGCCACCCTGAAAGCAGTCGCCTCCGACCTGGGCCGAGAGGGGTACCTGTACCGCTTCCGGCACGACCAGCGGCCGCTGGAAGACGCGGAGGGAGCGTTCGTGCTGTGCGGCTTCCTGATGGCCCTGGCCACCTGGCAGCAGGGCCGGCACGGCGAGGCCATCGGCTGGTTCGAGCGCAACCGGGCGGCCTGCGGCCCGCCCGGATTGCTCACCGAGGAATTCGACATCCGCCAGCGCCAGCTGCGCGGCAACATCCCCCAGGCCTTCGTCCACGCCCTCGCGTTCGAGACCGCCGCACGCCTGGCCCGGCCCTGGGACAGGCCATGACACCCGCACAGGCATCCGCCGGAACCCGCCCCGCGCAACCCCGGCCCGCTGCCGGGAAGGCGGCCAGATGAACCGGATGCGCGAGAACACCCCCACCACCTCCCCGCAGGTCAGCGCCCGGGCACCGTCGAGGGCCCAGTTCCCACTGCGCTCCCCCGGCCAGCCGGCAACGGCCGTGGAAGCCGGAGGAGCCATCCGCTCCTACACGGCAGCCGGGCTGGCCGGTCCTGGACGGCCACTGCCCTGATGAACGGTGCAGCGGGGCGCGGGGCCAGACCCTGATCCGGTGGCCGAACCGATCCCTCACTTGGATTGACAGGTAACGGAAACCTCGATAAGCAGTGCCCGGTTGGGCTAACAGGTGCGGCGTCAACTGCCGACAACACACTCCTGGACTGCCAGCCCGATCAGTGCCATGGGGTTCGAGTCGGTTGACATGCTGCGGCGTCACGCGGGCCCGGCTCCGGTTGCCGATCGGACCGGATCGGTGTCGGGGCGCTGGCGGTTCCATGCCTGCCGACCGATATAGCGGGGATTGACCAGCATCGATCCACGCCACCTACGGCGCCGTCTCGGGATCGGGCTTCAGGCGGGTGCGCCCGCCGTCCCCACGCCGCGCGCACCTTGTTCGGGTGCGGCCCAGCATCCGCCAGCTAGTACCCGCTCGGCGTCCGGCCGCCGAGATAACGTCCCTACTCGCGGGTCTGCGCGGCCATCGCGGCCCGGACCCGGATCTTCGTGCGGGTGATCTCCCGTCTGGACTGCAGGCCCAGCGCCATCATCGTCAGCTCGTGATCATCGGCACCGAAGTCGGTCCGACCGCCGACCTCCGGCGTCCACAGCTGGATGCCGTAGTGCTCGAACAGCGGCGCCATCGACCGGCACCGGCGTCAGCGCCGCCAGCAAAGGCGCGGACCCGCTCCTGGTCCACTGGATCCAACGGTCTGCCTGCCCGTTCTGACCGGCTCCCGACTGCGAACTCACCACCAAGCACACGTTGGGATTCGGGTGCAGTCGCCCCTGGGACACTCCGTTAGATACGGGTAGCGGCCTAATGTATGCGCGGCCGCCTCAGCCGTGTGTCAGGTGATGGCGGCTGGCCGGTCGGGCCGGTCGTCCGTAATGCGGGAGTGCCCCCGCGCGAGTAGGACCAGGTAGGCGGCGAGGACGATGCCGGTGAGGTTGATGAGCAGCTGGAGAGCTGACTCTCCCGCGTCGTGGAAACGGCCGAACACCAGGGCCAGCGCTCCGTTGCCCGCCGCCGGGATCGTGGTGACCGAGATGAATACGCCTACGAGCGCCGCCGATTTGGCGGACGTAAGCGACAGTGTCCCGGCTGCACCGGCCACCAGCGCCGTGATAAGCGAGAACCAGCCGGGCTGGTAGATAAATTCGGTGCCCGTAGAGTTCGCCAGGTCGCGGGCGTGAACCAGGCCGCTAACGCGCCACAGAACAGCGACGGCAGCCGTCACGGCGATCGCTCCGGCGAACCCGACGACGAGCGCTATTATCCCGCGGCGCACGGCGTCTCCCCGGCGCAGCCGCAGCCCGACCGCTATCCCAGCGAGCGGTCCGAATTCGGGACCGACGACCATGGCGCCGACAATGGTGATCGGGGAGTTCGTGGCGACGCCGATGGCCGCGAGGATGCAAGCAAGGATCATGAAAGCCATGAACGTCCAGGTCAGCGTGGAGTCTTCACCCGTGCTGGCGATGACCTCGTCCCAGATGATGGCGTCGGCGCCCTCGCCGGGCGCATCGCGCTCGGCCTGACGCATGCCCGTGCCGATGGCCGTATCGACTCCGCGCCAGCTGATCGAGCCGCGCTCGTCGATGCCCAGCTCCCGCAGCTCGCTGACGACCTGCTGAACGCACTCACGGACCAGGTCGACCTGGAACAGGTCACCGCTAGGCTCGCGAGCCACCCCGAGGAGCACCACGAGATTGGCCGCTCCAGGCTGGCGGCGCAGTACCTCTTCAACCCCGTCACTGAGATCGGCCGGGCTCACCACGCGCACATGCAGCATCGACATGCTGGGCAAGCTTGCCCCAGTCCGTTCACCGCCGTCGACTGAACCGGCGCCCACGACCCGGACGCGCCTGGGAAGTCAACCGCGCTGATCATGGGATGGTGCCGCTCGCGGCATGGTGCTCCACAGCAGCAAGACAGGCAAGCAAGCCCGCTCGATCGTGGTCACCTTGCCCGATTCAGCTACTGGCAGCCAGGTAGACATCCAGCAACGGCCCGTCGCGGTCGTCCGCCTGAACTAGAGTTCCGCCCTCGGTCACCGCACCCGACAACCAGCCCGCCAGTGATAGCAGGCATGTACGTAAGCGGCGACTCGCCCCTCGGACACGGATGATCATGGTACAGCCAATTTGTTATGGGCTCGGCCGAACCTCCTGTAAATACGCAGGTCAGCGACATGAGGGTTCAACTCGGTTTGAGTCCGGCCTCCCGACCTTCCGGAACGCGGGCCGCCTTCCACTGACCGAGCAGGCCTTTGGCCTCTCGTCGGAGACCGAGCTGGCGATGATCACGTCCTCTCCGAGTGCCCTCCCTGCGCCCGCAGCCACCAGACCACACGGTTCTCCGGCGGGCGCAGGAATCCGATCAACCCGACCACGCAAAAGGCAGTGGCCCGGCCAGGAGCCAGCCGACTTCAGAGCATTCCCGCACTCGCTGCCGCAGTGGGCCGGTGCCGTCATCATGACGCTCGCCAGCGGTCCGGCTCGGCCTGCGGTACCCGCCGGTGCCAGGCCCGCCGCACGCGCTGCGGCACCCGTCAGCCGGTCGCGGCGAGGCTGGGGATGTCAGGCTCGCACGGCAGGGCGCCGGCGACCGTGGTGCCGCGGCCCGGCGCGGAGCCGACGGTCAGGCTGCCGCCCAGGGCTGCGAGCCGGTCGCGCATGCCCTGCAGGCCCGAGCCGGTCACCGGGCCGGCCAGGTCGAAGCCCGCGCCGTCGTCGGTCACGAGGAACGTGAGCCGCCCGCCTGCCTGCCGCAGCTCCACGGTCGTCAGCGACGCCGCCGCGTACTTCGCGACGTTCTGCAGAGCCTCAAGCACGCAGAAGTACACCGTCGCCTCGGCCTCGCGGGTCAGCCGCCCAACGCCGTCGGCGTCGACGTGCACGGGTGTGGGCGCGCGGTCGGCCTGCGCGCGCAGCGCCGCCGCGAGGCCGCGGTCGGCAAGAAGCGGCGGGTAGATCCCCTGCGCCAGCGCGCGCAGGTCGTCGATGGCGGCGCGCAGGCCGTCGCGCAGCTGCCCGGCGAGCTCCCTGACGTGGGGGTCGTCGGTCGCGGCATCCAGGACGGCCAGTCCCACGCTGAGCGCGACCAGCTGCTGCTGGGCCCCGTCGTGCAGGTTGCGTTCGATCCGCTGCCGCTCGTCGTCTTGGGCGCGCACCAGCCGCCGCCGCGAGGCGCGTAGGGCGTCGATGGTGGCACGCAGCTCGGCGGTGAGGCGGACGTTGCGGAGCGCGAGTCCGGCCTGCGAGGCAAGATCAGTCAGCGGCTTGTCCTCCGCCGCCGAGACCGAGTCGCTGCGCGCCTTCTCCAGCGTGATCGCGCCGAGCAGGTCGCCCTGGTGGTAGACGCCCGCAGCCCGGGCGACCTGACTGACCCGCAGCAGCCGGGCCGTATCGGCAACCATGGGGCCGCCGAGCACGGCGGGCGGCGCGGCAGGTTCGGCGCCCTCCGGCCAGACGGCCCGGGACACCAGCCCGTCCGCGACCAGGACGAAGACCTCGACGCGCACCGCGCTGGTCGCGCGGCGAGCAGCGCGGCCAGCCGGCTGGGCGCGGCGTCGGCGTCGAGCTGGCCGGCCATGTCCTGGGCGAAGCCGGCGAGCACCTGATACGGGGAGCTGCGCTTGCCGTACACGAAGCGGTTCGCGAGCACGGCCGCCCGGTGGCGCACCGGGTGGAACAGCACCGCCACCACGACCGCGGCCGCGACCGTGAGCACCGGCCCGCCTGCGTAGCCCGCGAGCGTACGATGCCGACCACGATGCCGGCGTAGACAGCGGTCAGGGCCGCGGACAGCAGGCCGTAGCTGACCGCGCGGGTAATGATGACATCGATCTGGTACAGCCCGTACTTGAGCACCGCGACCGCGATCGCGATCGGGAAGCCGGCCAGCCCGATCACGGTGGCGGCCGCCTCCGCCGCCTCGGTCAGCACCGCCGGCCAGGTCCCTGCGATATGCGACGTCGCGATCACGACCAGCGCACAGACGATCATGGCGGCCGCCGTGAACGCGATCCACTTGATCTGCTGGCGCTGCTCGCGGTCGCCGGACCGGTACCGGGTGATCATGCCGCCGTCGACGTCGCTTCCACGGCGAGGAACACCGCCCACAAGGCGCTGATCGTGCCGATCACCAGCAGCGGCCCGGGCAGCGACTGCACGCCAAGCGGGTTCTGGACGATCACCGAGACGCCGCCGGGGGCGGGCAGGCCGATGGATCCCGGGTGGATCGCATTCTCGATCAGGGCCAGCGCGATCAGCAGCAGGCACAGGGCGCCGGCCGGCCGCCACCGCCGTGACGGCAGGTGCCCGGTCGGGAAGAGCAGGAACATGAACGCGATCCCGCTGACGAGCAGGACGAACGAACACTCGGCCAGCAGGCCGGCCAGGGCGGCGCCTGGAAGGGTGCCGGGGTTCTTGGTGCCGATCACCGCGTAGGCGGAGGCGAGCGAGACGACTGCGGTGGCCATGCCCCCGGTGAGCAGGAACCAGCCGACGACGTTGCCCGCGCGGCGGACGATCAGCGCGCCGAGGGTCGCGTACAGGATCGCCGCCGGCACTGGTCGCCAGGTACCGCCAGGCGAGCACATTCCCCGCGATCCCGGCCAGGGCGACCGGGACGACCAGCAGCCACGCGATCCCGGCGGCCACGCGCTGCCGGCGGCTGACGTCGGTCATGAGGTGCGGCGCCCCGACCAGACGTACAGATAGGCCGGATGGCCAGGATGAGCAGGCCATCGGTGGCGTGCAGCGCACCGAAGACCACGTGGTCGTCGGCCAGGCCGGCCAGCAGGCTCTGCAGGAACGACGTCATCAGCACGAGCAGCACGGCGCCGACGACGGCGCGTGTGCCCGGCCGGGCGATCAGCGTGAGGATCAAGATGATGATCGCGCCCCCGGCCATCGCGAACCCGAGCATCCGGTGCGGGTCCATCGCCGGGTCGCCCGCGCCGTGGAGGAGCTTGAACGTCCCGAGCCCGGCCAGGAAGATCTGGACGACCCCGGCGGCCAGGAACACCGCCAGCGCCCAGCGGTAGACGGCCAGCGCGCGGCCTCCCGGCGTGGCCGTCCCTGGCGGGCTGCTCGTACCGGCCGCTGTCGTCGTGCTCTCGTTCATCTCAGGCCCCCTGCCGTCCCGGCCGCGGGCCAGGAGGTCCGCGGCGCCGATATCACCGGACGCTAGGCCTCCGGCGCCGCGCGGCCCACGGTGCCAGCCACCGGACCCGGGGTGAGGCTGACCGCAGGCGCACCTGCGGCCTGCCTCCTACCGCTCGGCAGGCGATCGGGCTCACACTGGGGCTATGCGCGCTGTCAGCTGGGTGTTCGCCGTGGTGGGCGGCTGCGCGCTGATCGTCGCGGTGGTGGGCAACCTGGTCGGGGGTGACCTGGCCGGGGCCGGCTGGGTCCTCATCGGCCCGGCGCCGATCTACGCGGTCGGCCTGGCCGGGGCGTTCCGCGGTCGCGGGCACCCGGTCGCCGTCTGGCTGCTGGCGTGCGGCAGCTTGTTCATGCTGAGCGAGTCCCTGGGCGACGTGCTGCTCCCGCACGCCGGAGCGGCCGCGGGCTGGGTCGCGTTCGTAGTCTCGTGCGCGAACAACGCATCCGAAGTCGCTGGGATCGGGCTGATCGGCCTGTTCCCCACGGGAAGGCCGGACCGTGCCTGGCAGCGCGCGGTGCTGATCGCGGCGGGCGGCCTCGCGCTGCTGGTGCCCGTCCTCGTGCTGGCATCCAGCCCGGCGGTGCCTCGGGACCCCTTCACCGACGCGGGCGCAATTCCACCTGCCAGCCCGATCTTCCTGGCGTGGGCCCGGCCCGCGTCGGCGGCCACGAACGTGGCCTACCAGGCGTTCGCCGCAGTAGTGCTCGTCGGGGTGGTCATGTTGTACCTGCGGTACCGGCGCGCACCGCAGGTACAGCGCCGGCAGATCCGGCTGGCGCTGATCGGCACGGCCAGTGCCATGGCAGTATTCGCGGCGCAGATCGCGCTGGCCTGGACTGGCGGCCAGGGACCCGGCTGGGCCGCCGTGGTCTTCGTGCTCTGGATCATCGGGCTGTCGCTCGTGCTCGGCTCGCTCATCGTCGCACTCTCACCCGAGGAACTGCTCGGCATCGACCGGTCGGCGCGCAGGACGGCGGTGCACCGCGGGCTGCGCGTGCTGGCCGCGACCGGCTACGTCGCGATCGCGGCGACGCTGGGCATCCTGGCCAGCCGGTACCTGCCTGACGGGACGGCGATCGCGGTGGCCGCGGGCGCGGCCCTGGCGTTCCAGCCGGCCCAGCGCAGGCTGGAACGGATCGCCGACCGGTGGGCGTTCGGCGCCAGGCTGGACGGCTACGACGTCTGAGCCGGTTTGGCGCGCTGCTCCAGGCAGCGCCCGCTCCCGACCGCCTGCTCGCGCAGCTTGCCAAGGAGATCTGCCAGGCGCTGCGCCTGAGCTGGGTCACTGTCCGGCTCGACGTCAACGCGGACGGCGCCAGCCCGCTGACTGGCTACGCCGCCGCGGGTCCGGGCGACCAGGCCGGTCACGGTGAGCGCGTGGTGCGCGGCGAGCAGGACGGACCCGACCTGGTCGTGCCACTAGTGCATGGCGGCGAGGTGCTCGGCGCGATCGAGTGCGGGCCGCCGCGGGACGGGTCGCTGCTCAACGAGGACCGCCGCCTGCTCACACACCTGGCGGGCCAGGCCGCCGCGGCCATCAGGAACCTGCGCCTGAGCGCGCAGCTCGCCGGGCGGCTCGAGGTGATCAAGCGGCAGGCCGCGGAGCTGGCAGCATCGCGGGCGCGGGTGGTGCTCGCCCAGGACACGGAGCGGCGGCGGATCCAGCGCGACCTGCACGACGGGTTCCAGCAGGAGGTGGTCGTGCTGACCGCCAAGCTGGCCCTGGCCAGGCAGTGGCTGCAGCGCGGCGACCAGCGCGCCAGCCAGGCGCTCGGCGAGCTGCAGGCCGATCCCGGCGGCCTGCTCGCGCACCTGCGCGAGTTCGCGCACGCCATCCACCCGCCTGTGCTCGCCGACCAGGGCCTGCTCGAGGCGATCGAGGCCCAGGCCAGCAGGCTGCCGGTTGAGGTCATCATCGACGCGGACCCTGCGCTGCGCGGCCGACGGTACGCGCAGCACGTCGAGTCCGTGGCCTGGTACGTCGTGGCCGAGGCGCTGACTAACGTCGTCAAGCACGCAAACGCGCGGCGGGTGACCGTCGCGCTCGCGCAGCCGAACGGCAGCCTCACCGTGGAGGTTAACGACGACGGATGCGGGTTCGACCCGGCAGCCGTGCGCGGGCTCGGCCTGGCCGGCCTCGCCGACCGGATGTCGATCGTGAACGGCGAGCTGACCGTCGACAGCAGCACCGGGTGCGGGACCACGCTGCGCGCTCAGGTTCCGCTTCGCCGCTCCGAACACGCGGGGGACGGTGCGCCGCATGACTGAGCACCTGCTGATCGTGATCGCCGACGACAACTACCTGGTCAGGGAGGGGACGCGCCAACTGCTCGAGGCCTCGGGCGAGGTGACCGTGCAGGCTGCGGTCGGCTCGGCACCCGAGCTGCTCGACGCGGTGCGGCGCCGCCGTCCGGACGCGGTGCTGACCGACATCCGGATGCCGGTGCTGGCCGCGGCCAACGACGACCAGGCGCCGGCCATGGAGGGCATCGACGCCGCGCACGCGATCAAAATGTCGGAGCCGCGTGTCGGCGTCGTGATCTTGTCGCAGTACGCGGACGAGTCCTACGCGTTCGAGCTGTTCCGCAACGGCACCGCTGGCCTGGCGTACCTGCTCAAGGACCGCGTCGGCGACCTGGACCAGCTGCTCAGAGCGCTGCGCGCGGTCGCGGCCGGCGGCTCGGTCATCGACCCTCAGGTGGTCGATGCCCTGGTCAGCCGGCGTGCCCGGCTGCAGTCCTCGCCTGTGGCCAGGCTCAGCCCTCGGGAGCTCGACGTGCTACGCGAGATGGCACAGGGCCGCGGCAACGCGGGCATCGCCCAATCGCTGCACCTGTCGGAGTCCTCAGTCGAGAAGCACGTCAACGCGATCTTCAGCAAGCTGGACCTGGCCAGCGAGCAGCAGGTGCACCGGCGTGTCGCGGCCGTGCTCACGTTCCTGCGCGACGCGGGTCTGCAACCGCGCCAGTCGCCAGGCGGCTGATGAGGTCGCGGGCACTTTGCGCGCACCCGGCTTGTTGACCGGGTGAGCGGCCGGCGGGTTCGCCCCTCCGCAACTCCGCCCACCGCCGTGGCCATTGGCAAGTGACACGCCCGGAGCAGCAGCGAGCGCACCGGAGCCAACTCCCGGTGTGAATCGTGCTTCGATGGAACGCATGGATCACGCCGTAGCGCAGCGGACGCTGGGTACGAGCGGCCTGACGGTATCCGCGCTCGGGCTTGGCTGCATGGGCCTGAGCTACCACCGCAGTGCCACTCTGACCCGGAACGAGGCCATTGGGCTGATCCGGGACGCTGTGGACCCCGGAGTGACGTTCTTCGACACGGCGCAGGCCTATGGGCCGTTCACGAACGAGCAGCTCGTGGGCGACGCACTCGCTCCCGTTCGTGATCAGGTCGTCGTTGCCACGAAGTTCGGGGAGGTTGACGCCGACGGCCGGCCTTTCTCTTTCCAGCCGACCGGAGCTCATCAGGCAGACCACCGACGGGTCCCTCGGTCGCCTCCGCATCGAGACAATCGACCTGCTCTACCAGCACCGCGTCGATCCCGGCGTGCCGATAGAGGAGGTCGCCGGCACGGTCAGGGACCTGATCGCGCAGGGCAAGGTCAGGCACTTCGGCCTGTCCGAAGCCGGGGCACCGACGATCCGCCGTGCGCACGCAGTCCAGGCTGTGACCGCGGTCCAGAGCGAATACTCGCTGTGGTGGCGCGCCCCGGAGAACGAAGTCCTCCCGGCGTGCGCGGAGCTGGGCATAGGGTTCGTGCCCTACAGCCCGCTGGGGCGCGGCTTCCTCACCGGGGCCATCAACGAGCACACCACCTTTGACAGCGCAGACAACCGCAACGCGCTGCCGCGCTTCACGGTCGAAGCACGCAAGGCGAACCAGGCCTTTGTTGACCGTCTCGAAACGATCGGCGAGCGAAAGGGCGCGACCCCAGCGCAGCTGGCGCTGGCATGGCTCCTTGGCCAGGCTCCGTGGATCGTACCGATCCCCGGGACCACGAAGCTGCACCGGCTCCAGGAGAACCTTCGCGCTGCGGCCGTTGAGCTCACCAGCGGCGATCTCGCCGAGATCGGCCGCGTCGCGTCCGAGGTGCCGATTGCGGGCGCCAGGTACCCCGCGGAACTCGAGCAGAAGACAAATCGCTGACTGTCGCGTGGGCACCTAAGCCGGGTTAGAGCCTGCACGCGGAGTTCGTTGACCGGCTGCTGCCGGCACTCGGCCGGCTGCTGAAGGCATCCGCCGACGCCGACGACACGCGCGCGGACATCCGGGCCTTACGACCTCATGCTCGGCATCGCCAACCTGTGCATCGGAGTCGAGACCTACCCCGACTGCCACGCTCGCTGCATGATCGACCTGCTGCTTGCGGGCCTTGCGCAGCCCCCCCTGGCGGTGTCGGGGTGGCCTGTGCGTGCGCGACGAGCCGGGAATGCTGCTTCCAGGCAGTTATGAACCTGCGGGCAGCCTGGACCTGTTCCAGCACGGCTGGGTCTTGCTGTCCGAGGACGCACTCTGGGCGGCAACCGCAGCGCACGCCAGCACCGAGACCGGCATCACGGTCGAGTACGTGCATGTCGGCACTGATACCAGGCCAGCCGAGCCAGCCGCCTGACTTCAGCCAGGCGGCGCCGCAGTGGTGCGCCCCGACGGCTCCATCGCCTGGCGAGCCGTCACTGCACCCGCCGACCCCGCCCGTGCACTCACTGCCGCACTCGCCGCCGTGTCCGCGGCGGCCAGGCTGGCCGCGAGGCCGGCCTAGCCGGATCATGACGCAGCCGCCGCGACGGCGATGCGCCAGCTGCCGCCGTTCCGGCACGAGCCTGAGTTATGTCTGGCCTGCGGGGTCGGGCTCAGTCGATCCCGACGTCTGACCGCAACCGTGAGCGCACAGGCCCGTGAACCGGAACGGCTGCGTCAGCTGATGCTGCCCGCCGGCCCGGGCCCGCGGTGTCCGGTGCAGGTGCCTCGCCGGGCGGCGCGGTAAAGGCGGCGAGCCGAGCACGGCGCCGAGCCTGCGGGCGAGCCGCCCGGGAGTACCCGGCGGATCTTGGCCGCCGCCGTCTCGCTGGCCGTGCCCCCGGTTGTCACCAGCCCGGTCCGGCGGCCCGCGACCAGGCCGAGCATGACAGCCAGTGCCTCGTCATCGCTGAGCATGAGCGGCGCCAACCGGTACCCGGGACCCAGCCGGTACCCGCCATAGCGGCCCCGCACCGACTCGACGGGCAGGCTCGCGTGGTGTGGCGCAGGTCGTGCAGCCGGATTATCGGCGGTGCGCCCTCGCCCAGCGCTTTGGAGGTGTTGCCAGCACCACCTCGGCGGATCCCGTCAAGCCCTGAAGCAGCAAGACGGCCGCCGGGATCACGGGAAGTTCCCTGGTCGAGCCCGTGGCCCGACCCGGTAGCCCGGACACCGAACTGTGTTCAACTCAAGGTCATGACTCCGAGCGCGTCGGGTGGGATGACCAAGCGCTGCTCATCGAGCGGAGCCGATGGAGTTGGTGGAGGCAGCCTCGTAGGTGACATCGTAGGCCGGGTTGCGGTTGACCTGACGATCATCGGACCCAGTCGCCCCCCCGCATCACCCGGCGGACCCGCCAGTCGCGGTCGAGTACCACGAGGTCGGCGCGCAGACCGGTCGCTAGGCTGCCGCGGTCGTCCAGGCCGAGCAGGGCGGCGGGTGTGGAGGTGGCCGCGGCCACCGCGGCGGCGGGATCGACGCCGGCCTGCACCACGCAGCGGCGGACCAGGTCGGCGGCGTGCGAAGTGCCTCCCGCGAGCGACGGCGGCTCGGTGCGCGTCCACGCCCGGCCGTCCGCGACCCGCACCCGTACGGACCCGAGCTCGAAGTCGCCGTCGGGCATCCCGGCGGCCACCATCGCGTCGCTGACGAGTACGACGTGCCGCCCGGGGTCCACCGCGAACACCAGGTGCACCGTCTCGTCGGCGAGGTGCACGCCGTCCGCGATGAGCTCCACGTGCGTCGCCCCGCGGGCCAGCGCATCCAGGGAGGCGGCGACCGGGCCCGGCTGGCGATGGTGCAGGGGCTCCATGCCGTTGAACAGATGGGTGACCAGGGGTCTGCGCAGTGACCGCAGGGCCTCGCCGAAGCCGCGTGCGTCGGCGCCGGTGTGGCCGAGGCCCACCACGATCCCGGAGCGCTCAAGAAGCTCGGCGGCCGCGGCAGCACCGGGCAGCTCCGGGGCGAGCGTCACCATCCGGACCCTCGGACGGCCGGCGTCGTCGACGCCGGCCGCCAGCCAGGTGGCAAGCTCGTCGGACCCGGGTAGGCGCAGGTGGGCGGGGTCGTGTGCGCCCCGGTGCGCCGGATCCAGGAAGGGCCCCTCGACGTGGCACCCGACGACTGGTGACCCCGTCGCCGCGACCGAGGCGATCGCCGTGATCGCGGCGACGAGCCCGGGGGGCGACGCGCTCACCAGACTGGCCAGCATCGTGGTGGTGCCGCGGGACAGGTGGTGCGCTGCGACCGCGGCGACCTCGGCCGGGTCACGCGAAGTGACGGTGTGGCTTCCACCGCCGTGGCAGTGGATGTCGACATACCCGGGCGCGACCGTGTTCGACCGGCTCGGGGACCGGGCCCGACCAGCCGGACGCCGGGCCGACGTATCCGATCGTGCCGTCGAGGCGGACCTCGAGCACGCCCCCGTCCAGGATCCCGGCGGTCGTCACGAGCCGCCCGGCCAGCGCCAACGCGGTCATGACTCAGGGGCCCATCCGTCGCGAGCCAGGAGCGCGGCGCCGATCACGCCACTCCGGTCGCCGAGGGCCGACACGGTCACGTCGGCGGGATGGACGACAGGGGTCCGCTGACGGAGCGCGACCCGCAGTGGATCCAGCAGCCCTTCGCCGGCCCGGCTGAGTCCGCCGCCGATCACTACCAGGGCCGGCCCGACGAGCAGCGAGACGATGCCGAGCCCGTCCGCGAGCGCTTCCACCGCGTCATGCCAGACCTGTTGCGCGACGGCGTCCGTGCTCAGCCGAGCGGCGACGTCGCGGGCGCCGATGACGTGGCTTCCGCTCAGACCGGTGTAGCGGCGGGCGATCGCCGCCGCGGACGCGATGGCTTCGAGGCACCCGTCACGGCCGCACGCGCACCGGGCCCCGGTCCGGACGGCCAGGTGTCCGATCTCCGCGGTCTCGCCGCGGTGCCCGGTCACCAGGTGCCCCCCGGAAACGATCGAAGCGGCGATCCCGGTGCCGATGGGCACGAACACCAGGTCCTCTGGGCCGACACCCGCGCCGAGCCTGTGCTCGGCCACACCACCAGGCGCGTCGGGCCGCTGCGCGAGCAGGGTGCGGCCGACCTCGGCGACCGCGTCGCGTGCGCGGTGCCCCTGTGGTGTGGGCCGTTGCTCGGAAGCCACCACGGTCCCCGCGCGGTCGACCAGTTCCGCCTCGATGGTCGCGCCGCCGACGTTGAGGGCGAGTGCGAGCCCGTCGTCGTTCACGAGTCCAGGATGATGGAACGGGCCACGCTCCGCCGCTGGTCGGGGTCCAGCCCCTTGTCGGCGGCCCGGATCAGGCACAGCTTGTGCACGCGGACCAGCTCGGCGAATGGGTCGCGGCCGGAGCTCAGCAGGGTGGCGCCGGATTGCGGTAGCAGGTCAGCGTTCTCGCGCGCGACGCGCTCGGCGTCGATCCAGTTGTCCGGTTGGGTGGCCACCTCGACAGCGAGCTGGATCGAGTGGTCGAGAACAGGAGTGTCCGGTCGCGTCTGCACAGCGCAAGAATGCGACCGGTGATTGATTTTGTCCAACGGCGGCGGCCTGCGGCACGGTGCGCCGGCCTGGGCCGAGCACTGAACCGAAACAGGCGCGGTGATACGGCGCGAGAGCGGAGAATCAGAGATGCAGACCAGCGGTCACCAGGCCACCGCCGGCGTCGGTCCCAGGGCCGGATCTCGGGCAGGTCGCAGCCTGGGGCACCCGGGGCGCCGTGAGCGCCCTCGGCCTGGTGCTGACCGGCGTCACTGCAACGCAAGCTCGGCGTCACCACCGTCTATGTCACCCACGACCAGGGCGAGGCGATGACCATGGGCGACCGGGTGGCGGTGCTCAAGGACGGCGTGCTCCAACAGGTCGACACTCCCGCCTGGTTGCTCGCCAAGCCCGCGAACGTGTTCGCGGCCGGGTTCATCGGCTCGCAGAGAATGAACCTGTTCCGGGCCCTGGTCGACGTCGGCGGCCACCCGATCCCGCTCACCTGCAGCCAGGTCGAGAAGGCCGAGGGTGAGGTCGTCATCGGCGGGCGTCCCGAGGGGACGCTGCCCAGCCCGAGGGCGACGGGATGGCCGTGACGGTGGACGTGCTCGAGGAGCTCGGCAGCGACCGGTTCTCTACTGCGCCGGCGACTTCCGAACCGTGGACGCCGAGGCGGGCGGCGACGGCCCTGCAGTGCTCACCGCCCACGTGCCCGGGGACTCGGCGATCGGGATGAGCGAGCGGATCATGCTGCGCCCCCACCATGGCCAGATGCACGTGTTCTCGCCGACCACGGGCGAGCGGCTGGACTGACGCCATGGTCTCCATGCCCTCCTCGGCGGCGACGGTACGCCGCACCGCCTTGACCGTGCCGGCGGCGACCCTCGGTCCCGCGAGCCCGTTGCCCCGGTTCACCCGGCTGCGGGAGCTGCCCTACCCCGTCGTCGGCCCGGGTGCCACGCCGGACATGCTCGAGCGGGTTGCCTACGGCAGGCTAGAGAGCCCTCTCCCGTACCCCCTGCAGGAGGACTACGACCGGTCGCTGCGCGAGGTCGAGCTCCCGGCGTACGTGCTCGAAAACGGGGTGCTGCGCGCGACCGTGCTACCGACGCTCGGCGGCCGGGTCTGGTCGTTGCACGACGACGCCCGTGGGCGTGAGCTGCTGTTCCGCAATCCGGTGCTGCATTTCGCGAACTTCGGGCTGACCGATGCCTGGTTCGCCGGGGGCATCGAGTGGAACCTCGGGTCGACCGGCCACACGACGCTGTCGTGCCGGCCGATGCACGCCGCAGTGGTTGCTGGTCCGGACGGTGACGTGCTGCGGCTGTGGGAGTGGGAGCGGACCCGTGACCTGGTGCTGCAGGTCGACCTTTCCCTGCTCCCAGGGTCGGACCGGTTGTTCGCCTCGACCCGGGTGATCAACCCGGACCCGGAGGAGAAGCCGCTCTACTACTGGACCAACATCGCGGTGCCCGAATCGCCTGGGACCCGCGTGCTGACCACGGCGGACGCCGCCTGGCGCACCGAGTACACCGGCGCCCTGATCCGGGTGCCTGTCCCGTACCCGGATCGCGCGGACGTCGACATCAGCCACCCGATGGCCTCCAGGTCTCCCGCCGACTACTTCTACGACCTGCAGGGGCAGCGCGGTCGGCACATCGTGTCCGTCGAGCCCGACGGCGGTGGCTTCGCCCAGACGTTGACGCGCGGGCTGCGGGGCCGGAAGCTGTTCCTGTGGGGGAGCGGCCCGGCCGGCTCGCGGTGGCAGGAGTGGCTCTGCGGTCCGGGCGCGAGGTACGCCGAGATCCAGGCGGGATGGTGCCCGACGCAACTCGAGCATGACCGGCTGGCTGGTGGGGCGAGCGTGTCGTGGACCGAGGCGTTCGGTGGCGTCGACCTGGACCCGGGAGCGGTGGCGGGCGGATATGCCGAGGCGTGCGCGGCCGCGCAGGCAGCCGTGCATGAGGCGACGGACCCCGATCACCTCGAGGCCATCCACGAGCGCTGGCTCACAGAGGTGGCCGATGCCGCGGTCGCCGAGCAGGTGAGCACCGGGTCCGGCTGGGGTCATGTCGAGCTCAGGCTCCGGGCCCGCCCAGAGGCCGTACCGACCCGGGCCCTGCCGTTCCCACCGGTCGACGACGACAGCCTCCCGGCACGCCACCTGCTCGACGATGACACCAAGGGACTCGCGGAATCGGCCCGCCGGCTGCCGGTGCCCCCGGTCTCCGACCGCTGGCGCGCCGTCCTCAACAAGGCGCCGGACTCCGAGTGGGTGCACCTGGCCCGCGCGGTGAACGCCCACGTGCGGGGCGAACCAGGCCGAGCCGCCGAGCAGTACGATGCGAGCCTGGCCGCCCGCGAGAACTCGTGGGCGCTGCGAGGGCTGGCGCTGCTGGCCGATGATGATCGCGCGTGCGACCTGTACGCGCGGGCGCGGCGGCTCCGACCGGACTGCCGCGGGCTGGCCGTGGAGCAACTCGAGCGGCTGCTCGCCGCCGGACGGCCAGGTGACTGCCTGGACGCCATCGCGGCCCTGGACCCTGCGATGCGCGAACACGGCCGGACCCGGCTGCTGGAGGCCCGGGCGCGGCTGGCCGAGGGGGAGCGCGAGCGTGCCGCCGGGATCATGGAGTCGCTGGTCGTCGAGGATCTCGCCGAGGGAGACACGGTCCTCGGTGAGATCTGGGACGCGCTGCATCCGGGCGCCGCACTCCCCGCGCATCTCGACTTCCGGATGACCGACACAGGAGGTGCCGGTGACGGGTGAGATGATTGACCAGTCCAGCCGCCGGAGGATGCTCCTCGACACGCTGTCGATCCACAAGCGGCTATCTGTGACCGAGGCCGCCAAGCTGCTCGGCGTCTCCGCGGCCACGGTGCGGCGCGACTTCAAGGAGCTCGCTCGACAACAGCTGGCCACCCGCACCCACGGGGGCGTGGTCGCCACCACCGTCGCCTACGACCTGCCCGCGCGATATCGTCGCATCGCCCCCGGCGACCCGCGGGAGCGGATCGCTCGTGCCGCGGCCGAGCTGGTCCGGCCCGGAGAGGTCGTCGGCTTCAACGGCGGTACGACGACCACCGCCATCGCGCGACACCTCGGCCAGCGCGCAGACCTGCGGTCCAGCGGCCGCGAGATGACCACCGTCGTCACCAACGCGTTGAACATCGCGAGCGAGCTGGTGCTGCGGCCAGACATCCGCACCGTCTGCATCGGCGAGGTCGGCCGGCCGGAGTCCTACGAGCTGCATGGTCCGTTCGCGAGCCGGGTACTGCAGGACCTGCTGCTGCACCACCTGTTCCTAGGCGTGAACGCGATCTCCGCCGAGGAGGGCGCCAGCTGCGAGCACCTCGGCGAGTCAAGACGACGTTGCCGACCCCGATCAGGTTCGCCGCCTCCGGGACGCCGGCGTCGACGTCACGCTCGTCTAGCGCACACCGCTGGCGGCGTACCTCACCCAACCTAGCCCAGCCCCCGCTCCGGGCGGCTCGCTGTCAGCCCGGTGGCACGTCGAACGCATTGACCGCGAACTCGCGTCTGGGCACGCAAAGGTCAGCGGAACGTGCCCCGGGACACCGAACCCTCCAGCCGCCGCTGGAAGATCACGTACACGATCAGCACCGGCACGACGGTGATGACAACCGCAGCGAAGAGCGCCCCGAAGTCGACCGCGTAGCCGGCCTGCGAGGCGAACGACGCCATCCCCTGGGTCAGCACATATCTGTTCGGGTCGGTGTTCAGAGCCACCGGCAGGAGGAACTGGTTCCACAGTCCGAGGAAGTTGAAGATCGCGACGGCGGCCATGCCGGGCCGCGCCATTGGCAGCATGACCCGGAAGAAGGTTCGCCACTCCCCGGCGCCGTCAATCAGCGCCGCCTCGTACACGTCGTCCGGCAGGGTCTTGAAGAACGCATAGAGGAAGAACACCGTGAACGGGAGGGCAAACGCGACGTACACCATGATCAGCCCGGGCAGGGTGTTGATCAGCTCGAGGTTCTTCAGGACGAAGAACAGCGGCACGATCGCAAGGAAGATCGGGAAGGTCAGGCCCGCGAGCATCAGGTAGTAGATGAACCGTGACCCGGGGAACGTGAACCGCGCGAGCACGTAGGCGCACATCGCTCCCAGCAACATGACGAGCACGAGGGCGACACCCACCACGATGACCGTGTTCAGGAAGAACTGGCGGATCCCGGCGTCGGTCCACGCATGGGCGTAGTTGTCGAACTGCCAGTGCACTGGCAGTGAGAACGGCGAGGCCAGGATCTCCTTGGTCGTCTTGAACGACGACAGCACGACCCACAGGAACGGGACGATGACGATGATCGACCAGATGGACAGGAGCACGTGCGAGGTGGCCTCAACGGCCTTGTCACCGCCCGTTCGTACGTGGCGGTTCCCGGTGACGATGCGCTCGTCGATGGCGACGCCAGTCATCGGCGCCTTCTCCTCTCGCCGCCTCCGGTGAGACGGTTGACCGCATACACGATCACGGCGAACAGCAGCGTCACGACCGCGAGCACCACACCCATCGCGGTGGCGTAGCCGAACTGGCCTTTCCGGAACGCCGTGTTGAAGAGCTCCTGGCTCATCGTCAGCGTGGTGTTGTTGGGGCCGCCGTTCGGGTTCAGCGCCTGCATGTAGACGAAGGCGTCGAGGGCGAGGATCCCGAGATAGATGTACGCCGTCTGCACGGTGTCCCGGACGGACGGGAGCGTGATCCTGATGGCCGTGCGGAACCGGCCAGCGCCGTCCATGCGCGCGGCCTCGTAGATCTCCGCCGGGATGCCTTTGATGGCCGCGACGAACAGCACCGTGTAGAAGCCGACGAAGCTCCAGATGATCACGAACATGGACGCCGGCATCGCCGTACGTGTTTCGCCGAGCCAGGCGAAGTTCTCGAACCCGCTGAAGCCGACCTTGGTGAGGGAGGCGTTGAGGATGCCGGCCGAAGGGTCGTACACCTGCGCCCAGATGAGGCCGATGACGATGGCCGGGACGGTGTACGGGAAGAACGACACGACCCGGTAGAACCCGGAGCCGCGGATCCCGCGGATGCTGCCCCTGGTGGGCCCGCCCACGGTGACGACCATCGCGATGGCGAGCGCCAGCACAATGGTCACGAACGGCACCACGATCGCCAGCTCCACGTTGTTGCGCAACGAGAGCATGAAGATGTCGTCGTGGAACAGCTTCGTGAAGTTGCCCAGCCAGACGAAGTTGTACGTCGGCGTGAAGCCGCTCCAGTCGGTCATCGAGTAGTACAGGGCCTGGCCGAACGGGTAGATCACGAAGATGAGGTAGATCGCCAGCGGCAGCCCGAGGAACACCGTCATGAAACTCAGCCGGCCCCGGCCAGCCATCCGGCGCTGCCGGGCGGCTGGCCGACGTTGGCGGCCGGTGGTCGTCGTCACGCTGGTCATGGTGCTGGTCATGTGATCTTGAGCTTCTTCACCGACGGGTCGTTGGCGACCTTGTCGGTGATGGTCTGCAGGCCCTTGGTGAGCCCGGGGACATCGGTCTGGCCGGACAGGAACGAGTTCCACACCACCAGCTGGTCGATGTTCATGCCGTAGTAGTTGACGAACTCGTAGTTGAAGACGTTGGTGCCGGCGGCGTCCAGCATCTTGGTCTGCGAGACCAGCGCGGTCGACCCGAACCCGTTGGCCGGCACCAGGCCCTTGACGATCGTCGGCGCGAGACGGGTCTTGGAGAAGTTGGTCGCCGCCGCCTTCGACAGCATCGCGCGCAGGATCTCCTTGCCCCCAGCGGCGTTATTCGCCTGGGACGGCACGATGTACGGCTCGCCCGCAGCGGCACGGAGCGACGCGTACGGCATCGTCGGGCTGGAGGAGACGGTCGGCTCCGGAGCACCGGTCATGTCGAAGCCGGACTTCGTCGCGTCCTTCATCTCGTTCTCGATCCAGCCGCCGGATGGGTAGAGGATCGCCTGCTCGTTGTTGCTCCACTTCGCCTGGGCCGCGGTGAATTGGGTGCCGGCGCCCCCGGGGACGAGGTATCCCTTCTTCACCATCTGGCCAAGGGCCTGGAAGACGCTCTGGATCTGCGGGAGCGACCAGCACTTCGGCTTGAGGTTCTCCAGCGCCAGGCGGACCTCGTCGCCGCCCTCCTTGATGGCGGAGTTGACGGCCATCGTCTGGTAGTACGTCGCCGCCTCCTTGCCCCAGACCCAGAGGTACTTGCCCTTGGCCTTGGCCTTGGCGCCGAGGGCCACCGCCTCGTCCCAGGTCTTCGGTGGGGTCCAGCCGTTCTGCTGGAACAGCGAGGCGGAGTACCAGATGCCGTAGACCGTCATCACGTAGTTCATCGCGATGAACTTGCCGCCGAAGGTGCCCGGGTCCTTCACGTTCGGGTAGAGCGTGTCCGAGATCTTGGTGCCCTCGTAGTTGTTGGCGGCGAAGACGTCGTCGAGCGTCTCGAGCTGCTTCTCGATGGCGTTGAACCCGATGGCGTTCTCACCCGAGTTGTCGATCAGGTCGGGCGGGGTGCCGCCGACGAAGCGAGGCTGCAGCTGCTGGGCGATCTGCGTCGACGGCGACACCTTGAGCGTGACGCCAGAAAAGTCCTTCTGCTTCTTGACCTGGTCGGCGGCGAACTTAACGTAGTCGTAGCCGTAGCCGCCGTTGAAAATTACGGCCTCCACGCTCGAGCTCTTCGCGAGCCCGAACGGGTTGGTGGCCGACTTCGGGGCGCCACCACCACCGCCGCTCGAGGACGACCCGCCGCACGAGGCGAGCGTTCCAGCGAACGGCACGAGCGCCGCTGTCGCAAGGGCGCCACGGAGCAGGGTCCGGCGGTCGAATTGTGGGATTTCTCGGCTCATCGTGGGATCCCTTTCGTGATGATCTCTTCTACTGAGTGCTCGGGTCGTGCTCTTGTCCAGATGCGGGCTGCCGATCGTTCAGGTCAGGCCGGCGATGCGCTCGCCGTACCGCGCCTTGAGGGCGTCGTTGTGCGCGTCACCTCCCGGGATGTTGGCTGAGATGTAGAGCGGCGGGACCTCACCCGCGTCCCGGAGTCGCTGAGCCGCGCCGAGGGTGAGGAGCTGGGCGATGTACGCGGCCGTGATCGAGGAGACCGCACCGGCGGACAGCCCGTCGCCGAGGCCGATCGTGGTGTCGCCGAACGGCGCCCGGTTGTCGATCACGATGTCGGCGATCTCCGAGAGCCGCTTTCCGCTGCTGTGCTTGGGGGTGACGGCGTTCGTGTGCTCCAGGCTCGTCACCGCGATGACGGGGTGGCCGTCGGCCTTGGCGCGCATGGCGAGGCCGACGATCGACCCGTTGACGCCGGAGTTCGACGCGATCAGGAAGACGTCGGCCGGCTCGAAGGTGTACAGCCCGTAGAGCTCATCGACGACCGATTCGTCGCGCTCGAGGGTGGCGCCCTGGAGCACCGCGACGTCCCGGCTGCCGCGCAGGACGACGTCGCGCAGCACGATGGCGTGCGTCGGGATCAGCCCACCGGCGCGGCCCGCGATCTCCATGGCGAACGCCTGGGAGTGACCGGTGCCGAAGGCCTGGAGAACGCCCCCGCGCTGCAATGAGGACACGATCAGGTCGATGGCCGGGTCGAGGCCGCCGGCACGGACCACCTGGTCGAGGTCGTCGAGCCGACGGCGGACCTCGATGGAGAAGTCGGCGAAAAGTGCGCTCATGCTGTGGCGGTTTCTTTCGACGAGGGCACGGTCCGTGGCCGGGTCGCCGGGCGAGGCGGACGGCGATGCGGCGCGACGGCCGCTGCGGAGGCCGCCAGCAGGCTCGTCGTACGCGAGAAGTCCCGTTGGGCCGCGAGGAGGTAGAGCAGGTCGATCACGAAGAGCTGGGCGTGCTTGGCCGACAGGTCGTCGGGCTGGAGGTACTCCCCCGGCGCGTGGCTGGTCAGATGGGCGTCGGCGACCTGGGCCATCGGGGAGGCCGGGTCGCTGGTCACCGCGACCGCGTAGGCACCCGACGACTTCGCCAGGGCCAGCATCTCGATGGTCTCCTCGGTGCGGCCGGTATTGGAGAAGGCGATCGCGACGCTCGAATCGCCCAGCAGGGCGGCGCTGGTGAGGCCGACGTGCACCTCGCTCCACGCGTGCGCGTTGATCCCGATCCGGTAGAGCCGGGCCTGCAGTTCGACCGCTATGCCGGCGCTACCGCCGATGCCGTAGATGTTGACGTGGGTGCTCTGGGCGACCGCGTCCGCGACCCGGCCGACGAGAGCAGGGTCCAGCCGCTCCGAGGTGGACATGAGCGCCACGGTGTGGGCGTTCACCAGCGTGCGCATCATCTCGGTCGCAGTGTCACCTGGGTGGAAGGCGCGTCCGATGTCGGAGTCCCAGGTCTCGTGGGCGCTCGACCGGCCCTGCTCGGCCGCTGCTCCCACACGCAGGGCGATGTAGCCGGTGTAGCCGATCGCGCGGCAGAACCGGGTGACCGTCGCCGGCGACGTACCGGCTCGCTTGGCGAGCTCGGTGATCGACAGCCGCAGCGGGAGGGACGGGTCCTCGAGCAGGAGCGTGCCGACCTTGGCCATGCCCTCGGGCATCAGGGTAAGAGCACCGCGGATCCTGCTGCTGGCGCCGTAGCCTTCCAGCGCAGGGGCCGCCGGCCCCTCAGGAGTACTCATTGAAAATCCTTATCAGCGATGCCACTGGTTGGGAAAAACTATTTCCATGTTGTAGCCCGGGTCACAATCAGTTGGAAGCTACGAATAGGTAACGATGACTGAGCAGTCGACCGGATTGGTCGCCGTCAACGCCGGCGGCACCAGCACCCGCGCCGTGGTCTTCCATCCGCCCGGCCAGGGCCTGGGCTACGCCGTCGCGGGCAGCGGCAACCCGACCGCCGTCGGGCCGGAGACCGCCGCCGCGTCCGTGGCGGAGAGCGTCATGGGGGCGCTGCGCAGGGCGGAGGTGCCGAGCACGCGGATCCGGCTGGTCGTGCTCGCGATGGCGGGCGCGGGCAGGACCTCCGTCGCAGCAGAGATCCGCCGCCGGCTCGCGGGCATCGGCCTAGACGCGCCGCTGGTCTTCGAGTCCGACCTGCTGGCGACGTACTTCTCGGGCACCTATCGGCCGGACGGGTACGCCGTCATTGCCGGGACCGGAGCGGGCGCGATCCGGGTGGAGGACGGGCGCCAGGTCGCCGTCGCGGACGCCCTCGGCTGGCTGCTGGGCGACGAGGGCTCCGGCTTCTGGATCGGGCAACGCGTTGTACGTGCGGCCCTGGCCGACCTCGACGGCCGTGGCCCGTCCACGGCGCTCACGCCGCTGATGCTCGCGCAGCTCGGCGTGCCCGTGCCGTCGGATGCCGGCGACCGGGAGCCGATCATGGCGGTGGTGCGGGCGCTGTACGCCGGCCCGCCGGTCCGGCTCGCCGACTACGCTGGGCTGGTGTTCGAGGTGGACGGGGACGGGACCGCCGACCGCATCCTCGACGACGCGGCTGCAGCGCTCGCGCGGACCCTCACCGCCGTCAGGTCCCCCACCGTCTCGGGTCCGGTGGTGCTCGGCGGCGGCATCCTGGGGCGCGGCCCCAAGGTCGCCGATCGGCTCGCTGCCGCGTGTGGCGCGGAGGAGGTCCATGCCGTGGCCGACGGGGCCGTCGGCGTCTGCGTCCTCGCCCTCCGCCACGCCGGGACATACGTTGACGCGGCGTTGTTCCAACAGTTGACGACCTCACTCACCGCGCTGCGCTGAGTTCTCACGGCTGTGGGACGATCGGCCGTTGGAGAGGGTGGCAAGTGCCTGTGCATCCGGTGTCGGGAGCGTTCGTGCCAGCGGAGCACTCGACACTCCAGCCCACACCCCCTGAATCCAAGCGGGACCCGTCCTTCAGTTGACTATTGAGGACGGTTGCATATGAACGGCACGGCGACAGGCAGAGGATGGCCCGCCCGGCGCTATGCCTGCAGCAGGGCCGCCGCGCCGCACGCGGTTCACCGAACCGCTTGCGGCCCGCCTGCTTGGCCGTCTGGGTACTCGCTTCCGCTGCCCTGCGAGACCGTCGCCACGATCATCGCCAGCGGCGCCACATGCCCGGTCCTCGTCCACCAGATCCACAGGTCCGTGCGCCCGGTCGCCTCTGACCCACGAGGACCAGCTCACCGGTGATCGCCGGCATGTACGTGCACGGCAATTCACCCCTCGGACACTTTCTTACGTACATGGGCAGCGGCCTCGCTTCGGCCCGTACCGTCTGGCTGCCCGGGACATAGGTCCCGAAGTTGTAGGGGGAGGGCGTGAACCCCAGTTTCGCCGGTGCTGGCGGGACGGCCACCATCAGCTGCGGGCCGCCCGTGTTGAGGATGAAGACCTCCGGGTTGGTGCCATCCAGGTTGGCCCGCTTGACCATGCCCTGGCTGCGGTTGGTCCAGTACAGGTGGTTGGCGTCGACCGCCACCGCAAAAAGGCTGTTCCGGCCCTCGTCCTGAACGATGGACTGGGCGTTGGTACGGTCGAGGTTGGCTCGCCAGATGGTCCCGTCGCCGCTGTTGGTCCAGTAGATGTGGCTGGCGTCGACCGCGATCCCGAAGGGGGCGGCCTGGCCAGTGACGATGGCTTGGGGTTGCTGCCGTCGAGGTTCGCCTGCCGGATGGTGCCCGCGGTCGGGCCTCCGACGTAACTGAGCCTGACGTGCGCGGCTGCCCCGTTTAGCCATCAAACCCCGGGGCCCAGAAAGTTGTCCAGAAGACCAGCCGCAGGCTCACCGGGCCGCCAGCCCCCGCGATGAGACCGCTAGGCCCCACATGGCCCGTTGCGGGCAGCTTCAGGCGATCCTTTCTGGAGTCGTGGAGGGTTGGACGAGTTTGAGATCCCACTGGTCGCATTAACGGAGGTCCTGGTCGAGCAGCACAGTTCCGAGAGTGAGAGGACATCAACGCCGCGGTCTGCGGGGCGCTGACCGAGTAACGAGATCTCCCGGAGGGGCGCGGGCTGACGAGCCGGCTCGCGCCCTCGGCTCTGCGTCAGCCCGCCGCCGAGCTCGAACCGCACTCCCCCAGGGCCGCTCACACCCTCATGAGCAGTCGTAGGCCGTGATCAGGGCGAACGACAGCCAAGTAGCTACCATCCGCCCTGTGCCGTGGGCTCAGCGACCGCAGCGTCGCGGCCAGGCGCGAAGGGCGGTCCGGTAGCGCGGCCCGGTATGTCAGTACGTGATGCCGGGGAACTGCGCGCGGGCGTGCTCCAGCTGATCGGCCCACTCGCGGGGCCAGCCGAAAGCGCGGGCGGCCAGGCCGCTCATGTCGGCGGCCGCGGCACCGCTGGTGAAGTGGACGTACTCCCCCCAGTTCATCCGCCGCGTGTAGGTGCCGCCAGAGTCGCGTGGGAAGTGCCGGGCCAGGTCCCGGAAGAACCTGTTCATGACCTCCGCCTGCCCGCAGTCCCGCCATAGCGGGTAGAACCAGTCGCGGAACCAGCGGCTCCCCCGACGAGGAAAATCGTCGGTGTTGCCGGTGAACCGGCGGTAGACGCCCTTAGCCTCGCGGTCCATGCCCAGCGCCGTGTAGAGGTCGTAGATGTAGAACTCGGCCCACTTGCTGTCACCCCAGATCTCATAGGCCGGTGAGCCATGGACGCCGTTGTTTGCGCTCTCCACGGAATGCCCGATCTCATGAGCGGGCAGCTCGCGAGCGAGGGCGATGCCCTCCCGCCAGGTGTCCAGCCCGCAGTCGCTGACGTTGTGGTAGTCGTGTACCGGGCTGATGTAGTAGCCCGCGTGCCCGCCGCCGTGCCGCCCGGCGTGATGGATGGAGTAGATACGCGGGTCGGACCCGAACGCGTCGCCGTAGGTTGCCTTGGAGTACTGCCAGGTCGCATTGATGAACCGGGGCAGCCACCGGACCTCAGCCCAGCGCACGTCGGGGTCTGCGTAGATCGCGCAGTGCTCGTCGCTGTGGTACAGCCGGAGCAACTGGCGGTGGTCGAACCAGTGCTCCTGCCAGGTGGCCGGCGGGTCAGCCAACGGACGCTCCGACTCTGCCTCCACCAGGTCTCCCACCTTCCGGGCACTGCCCGGCGGGTTTCGTCAGGCCCTCATCAACGCGATCGTATGGCCGGTGGCGCTGGTGGGGATGCGGCGTGAACATCGGGTGCAGTGCCGGAGACCGGCCGCGCACACCGTTCATGATCATCGGGCCCACAGGCCCGGTCCCGGCCCGGGGAGGGTCTTGGGCTGGGTACCTTGCTCCCGTAGCGTTGTCTCACTGGACTCGTACCGTAGTGACACCGGGAGCAGGCATGACGCAGACGCCGTCTTATCAGGTAACCGACCCGGCGACCGGCGAGGTGACCGACACTTTCCCCTTCGCCACGGACGCGGAGGTAGCGGAGGCGCTCGCCGCGGCGACCGAGGCGTTCGCGGCATGGAGGCTGCGCCCGGTCGCCGAGCGCGCCGCGGTCGTGAAGCGGATCGCCGAGCTGTTCACCGAGCGCGCCGCCGACCTGGCCGCGCTGATCACCAAGGAGATGGGCAAGCGGCCCGCGCAGGCCGTCGGCGAGGCCGAGTTCTGCACCGACATCTTCAACTACTACGCCGATAACGGCCCCGGGCTCATCGCCGACAAGCCGCTGCCCGGCCATGACACCGCGCGCGTCGAGTACCGGCCTGTCGGCCCGGTACTCGGCGTGATGCCGTGGAACTACCCGTATTACCAGGTGGCCAGGTTTGCCGCGCCCAACCTGATCGTCGGCAACACCGTCATACTCAAGCACGCAGAAAACTGCCCTACCTCGGCCCTGGCCATCGCGCAGATCATGAAGGATGCCGGCGTGCCCGACGGCGCGTACGTCAACCTCTTCGCGACCCACGAGCAGGTCGCCACGATGATCGCCGACCCGCGGCTGAGCGGCGTGTCGCTGACCGGCTCCGAGCGGGCCGGCACCGCAGTCGCCGAGACTGCCGGCCGCAACCTGAAGAAGGTCGTCCTTGAGCTTGGCGGCTCCGACCCGTACATCATCCTCGACACCGACGACGTCGAGGACGCAGCTAAGACCGCCTGGGTCACCCGGATGGAGAACGTCGGCCAGGCCTGCAACTCCAACAAGCGGATGATCGTCATGGACGACCTCTACGACGACTTCGTGGCCGGCCTGATCAAGCGTGCCACCACGATGTCACCGCGCCAGCCGGGGGATGACTCCCCGCGCTCTTACAGCCCGATGGTCTCCCGTAAGGCAGCGGAGAACCTCCTGGCCCAGGTGCAGGACGCGGTATCAAAGGGCGCCACGCTGCACGTCGGCGGCACGCTCGACGACGGTAAGGGCGCTTACTTCGCCCCGGCCGTGCTCACCGGCGTGACCCCGGAAATGCGGGCCTACCGCGAGGAGCTGTTCGGCCCGGTCGCCGTCGTCTACAAGGTCAGCACCGACGACGAGGCGGTCCAGATCGCCAACGTGGTGGACTTCGGCCTTGGCGGCGCGGTCTGGTCGACCGACGAGGAGCGGGCCATCAAGGTCGCCGAGCGGCTGGAAGTCGGCATGGCCAACGTCAACACCCCGGCGGGCGAGGGCGCGGATCTGCCGTTCGGCGGCACCAAGCGCTCCGGCTTTGGCCGCGAACTAGGCCCCCTCGGCATCGACGAATTCGTCAACAAGCGCCTCTTTTACGTCGAGAAGTAGCGCTTGACGACTAACGCCCCAGTGTCGCCCGGCAGGCCACTCCCGGTGCGGCACCCGCTCGGCTCTGACGGCATTCGAGCAGGCCAACAAGACGGCGATCAAGCAGTTCCCGGGCTACCTGGCAGCAAAGCTCCGGGACAGGCCGAGCAGCAGGCCTGTGTCGAGGGGTGAAGAAGGCGATCGTCCCGTCGGCGCCGGTGACCGTGACCGATCAATCGACCAACCCAGCCGAAGGCCGGCCGAGCGCCACGAAGGCGGGCGCATCTCCGCCGGTCTGCTTGCCGCTTGTTCGGCGGTTGGCCAGCGGTGGCGCCCAGATCGGGTCACTATGGCACTCGCTGAGCACCCCCGCGAGCCGCCGTGAAGCCGGGTGGGCTCGGGCCCGTGCTGTGCTGCTGGTGTGCCATCAGCGGCCGGCTGGCCGCGTTCACGCAGCGGCGGGTCACCGGTTATGGCGTGGGTGCCGCCGTGACCCTGGCTGGAGCGCTTGGCCCAGGCCGTGCATGAGATGGCGGCCGGCTCCTAGTGCATTGGGCAGAATGGTTTCATCTGTTCCGGGCTGGCCGAGCACGGCGGCGACGATCAGGACACTGCTCCCGCCGCCGCGCACGTCCCGCCAGGAGGCCAGCAGGACGCACCCGCCGGCGGCGGAGTCGCTGCCGGTCTTGAGCCCGGCGATCCCGTCCTGGCCGAGCAGGGTGTTGAGGTTGCGGACCAGGCCGGCCACCGGGATGACAGCGGAACGCGTCGCCGCGATCGCGGCCAGCGCCGGCTGGTGCATGGCCGCCGTGCCCAAGACGACCTGGTCGGCGGCACTGCTAACGGTGGATGCGGCGAGGCCGGAGGGGTCGGTGTAGCGGGTCGCGGCCATGCCCAGGGCGCGGGCGGTGGCGTTCATCCGGGCCACGAACCCGGCCTGGCTGCCGGCGTCCCAGCGGGCCAGGATCCAGGCCATGTTGTCCGCGGACGGCAGCAGCAGTGCCTCCAGCGCCTGGCGCTCGCTGACCCGTTCCCCGGCAGTAACTGGGACCAGTGAGTCTCCGTTGCGTAGATCGGCCGGGTAGGTCGCGGCCTCGGCGGCCTGGACAACGATGTCCGGCCCCTGCTGGCCCGGGCTTAGCGGGTGGTCGCGCAGCACGATGTAGGCGGTCATCACCTTGGCGACGCTCGCGATCGGGACCCGCCGGTGGGCGCCGGGCCCGGCCACGACGCCAAGGCCGGTGATGTCTGCGGCGGAGACACCGGCTTCCGGCCAGGGCACCGCGCCCAGCGACGCCGGTGACTGGGCCAGGGGGCGGGGCCGCGGGCCGGGCGGCGGAACTGACGGGCCGGAGCGCCACATCACGGTCACCGCCACCAGGACGATCCCGGCGAGGACGGCAACCACGATCAGGCCGGCCAGCACGGCCGGCCGGCGGCCGGGTGAGCCGCTCCGGCCGCGGGGGCGCACAGCGGCTGGGCGCCGGGCCCGCAGCGGGACTGTGGTGTCCGGGTTGCCGGCCGGGGAGCCGGTTCTCATCTCGCGCATGCCGTAACCATGCGGCGCCAGCGTGATGACAGTGTCCGATGCCTGTCACGGGCGCGTCACAACCCGCCGGGTCTGCCGTCCCGCGCGGTACCGGGCCTCTGGCGGTGGGTCAGTGCACCGGGAGCCGGACGGTGAACACCGCGCCCCCACCTGGGTCGTTGTCGGCGTCGATCCGCCCGCCGTGCAGGCGCGCGTTCTCCTGAGCGATGGCCAGCCCCAGGCCGCTGCCCTCCGAGCGCGCCCGGGCACTGTCGGCCTTGTAGAACCGGTCGAACACGTGCCCGATGGCACCGGCGGGAAGGCCGGGGCCGTGGTCACGGACCTGCAGAACCAGTTCACTCCCGCCCGCCCGGCCGGCCTGGATGCTCGCCCGGACGGTAACCGGCGATTCGCCGTGCCGCAGCGCGTTGCCGACGAGGTTGGCGGCGATGACGTCGAAACGGCGGCGGTCCAGCCGTACCGTCAGCCCGGCAGGCACCGTGCAGCACACCCTGGCCCAGTTCCGGGCCCGCAGGCACTCCTGCACCGCGGCTGCGACGCCGGTGTCTTCCGCGATCAGTTGCGCCGAGCCGGCGTCGAAGCGGGAGATCTCGATCAGGTCTTCCACCAGGCGGTTGAGGTGGCGTATCTCCTGGCCGACCAGGCGCGCCGCCGCGGTGCCGTCCACCGACGCGGCCCCGCCGTCGCCGAGGATGTCGGCCACCGCGGTCATCGCCGTCAGCGGTGTCCGCAGCTCGTGTGAGACGTCACCGGCGAACCGGCGGGCCCGGGCCTCCATCTGCTCCAGCTCGCCAACCTTGTCCTGCAATGCCGAGGCCATGGTGTTGAACGTTGTGACCAGCTGCGCGAGCTCGTCCCGGCCGGCTGGCTCGACCCGGACCGACAGGTCGCCGCCTGACATCTGCTGCGCAGCCCGGGCCAGCCGCCGCACCGGCCCCAGCACCCGGCGGGCCGCGGCGAATGCCAGCCCGGTAATCGTCGCCAGCAGCAGCCCAGACGCGGCCAGGACGAAGGCGAGGGCGGTGGCCTGTCCCGGGAAGTCAGGGCCCCATGGAGGCCGCCGGCCTGTCCCCGGCACGTGCGACCCGAGCAGGTGGCTGATCAGGGCGGGCCGGATCAGGTTCCCCAGCGACGGGTAGAACGGGACGATCAGGGTGACCACCCATGCTGACGCCAGCGCTGCCAGCAGCGCCACCACGATGAACGCGGCGATCAGGCGGGCACGCACCAGGGGCTCCTCCCGTGTTGGTTGCTACACCGGCCCGAACCGGTAGCCGAACCCGCGCACCGTCTGGATGTAGCGCGGCTCGGACGTGTCGGTTTCGAGCTTGGCCCGCAGCCGCTGCACGCAGGCATCCACCAGCCGGGAATCGCCCAGGTAGCCGTGTTCCCACACCAGGTCGAGCAGCTGCTCCCGGGAGAATACCTGCCGTGGTGATCCGGACAGGACCAGCAGCAGCCGCAGCTCGGTGGGGGTCAGTGAGATCTCCCGGCCACGCAGGGCCACGGTGAGCGAGCTGCGGTCGATCACCAGCTCACCGTGGGTCTCCGCTGGCGAGCCGTCCCGGGCCTGCCGGCGCAGCACCGCGCGGATCCGGGCATCGAGCACCCGCGGCTCTACCGGTTTCACCACGTAGTCGTCGGCTCCGGCCTCCAGGCCGCCCACCACGTCGAAGTCGTCGCCGCGGGCGGTCAGCATGATGACCGGCACGTCGCTGCCGCGGCGCAGCCGCCGGCACACCTCGAAGCCGTCCAGGCCGGGCAGCATCACATCGAGCACCACGACGTCCACCGCGCCCTGGCGGATGCCGTCCAGCGCCGCCTCACCGGTTCCGGCGGGGCGCACCTGGTAGCCGAGGCGGCGCAAGGCCAGCTCCAGGCCCTGCCGGGCAGCCGGGTCGTCCTCGACGAGCAGCACCGTTGTCATCGCCCGCCATTATGGTGGCTGCCGCTGCTCACCGCGGCACTCCAGGCGGCCCGCCCGCCGCACGGCCGGTTACGTTCATCTCCCTGACGGTGCGGCAGCAATGTCACGAGGCTGTGCGCCGGCTGTCACAGCCGTGTCACAGGGGCATCGCCGGACCGGACAATGCGTCGCTGACCAGCAGGTCGAGGAGTTCAGGGTAGGGCAGGCCGGCGCTGGCGAACATCTTCGGTACCTGTGAGTGCTCGGTGAAGCCGGGCATGGTGTTGACCTCGTTGAGGACCGGGCCGGCGGGAGTGAGGAAGAAGTCGATCCGCGCGACCCCGGCGCAGCCGAGCGCGCCGAACATGGTGACGGCCGCGGTTTCGAGCGCGGTGCGCTCAGTCTCGCTGAGGGCGGCGGGAACCCGCAGGTCGGCCAGGCCGCCGTACTTGTCCTGGTAGCCGAAGATCCCCCCGCCCGCGATCTCCAGGGCGGGTGCGATCATGCGGGTGCCGCCGGGGCGGCCCAGGACGGCCAGGTCAATCTCGCGGCCGCGGATGACGTCTTCGGCCAGTACCCGGTCATCCAGCGCGAACGCAGCGTCGAGGGCGGCCGGCAGCCCGCCTGGCTCGGCGACGAGGGTGACGCCCCGGCTGGATCCGGCGGCGACGGGCTTGACCACGACCGGGCGGGTCCAGCGGTAGCCGGCCGCAGTGGCGGCGGTCAGCAGGACCGCCGGTGCGGTGGCGATCCCGCAATCGGCCGCGATGAGCTTGGTGACCTGCTTGTCCATACCCAGCGCGCCCGCCCGCAAGCCGGAGCCGACGCAGGTGATACCCACGAGGTCGCAGAGCGCGGCGAGGGTGCCGTCTTCCCCGTGCGGGCCGTGCACGACCGGTACGACAGCATCGCAGCCGCTGAGTATGCGCACGGCGTCAGCTAGACCTGGCAGGTGAACGCCGCCGTCATGCCAGGTGCCGTCAGCGCCGATCGTCAGCCGCACGACACGGTAACCGGTGTGTTCCAGCGCGGCGGCGACCGCCGCGGCGGAGGCGAGGGAGACTTCGTGCTCGCAGTTCTGCCCCCCGCCGATGATGGCGACCCGCGCCTTCACCGGGTACTCCCGCCGCACGCGCCGGTGACCTGCCGGCGAACCCGGGCGCCGATGCCGGTGACGATCTCATGCTCGATCGTTCCGGCCCAGGCGGCCCAGTCCGCGACCGTGGGCTCCCCGGACGTGCCGGGACCGAACACGGTAGCTATCTCCCCCGGGTGTACCTGCTGGCTGCGCAGGTCGACGACGGTCTGGTCCATGGAGATCAGCCCGGCGACCAGGCACCGGCGCCCGCGCACCATGACCTCGGCCTGGCCGGAGGCGGCGCGGGGCAGCCCGTCGGCATAGCCCGCCGGCAGCAAGCCCAGAGTCGTATCCGCCGGCGCGGTCCAGGCATGCCCGTACCCGACGGGGCTGCCTGCCCGCACCCGGCGCACTGCCACGACCGGCGCGGTGAGCGTCAGCCCCGGATGCAGGCGAGCCGTCCGGGAGGGGTCGATGCCGACCAGGCCGACTCCGATACGGCACAGGGTGTGATGGGTGCGCGGGTCTGTGAGCGTCGCCGCCGTTGCCGCCAGGTGGCGTACCGCCGGGTGCAGCCCGGCTGCGCGAGCCGTCTCCACGCCCCGGGCGAAGCACGCGCGGCCCGCCTCGTTGCACGGGTCGGCTGGGCTGCCGGCGCAGCCCAGATGACCCATCAGGCCCACGACAGTGAGCACGCCGCTCTGCTCGCCGCCGAACGCGGCCCGGCACAGCCGGGGCCACTCGGCGGGCTCGGCGCCATCACGGGCCATCCCCACATCCAGGTGCAAGTGCACCCGGGCGCGGTGCCCGCTTGCCCGGGCCGCTCGCATGACCACGCTGAGGTGCCGCATGCTGGGCACGGCGAGGTCGATTCCCGCCGCGAGCGCCAGCCCGAAGTCGGCATCCACCGGGTTCAGCCAGCTCAGCAACGGGGCAGCCAGCCCGGCCTCCCGCAGCGCCAGGCCTTCGGCGATGCTGGTCACCCCCAGCCACGTCGCCCCGTTCGCCAGCGCCGCGCGGGCAGCGTCAGCGCCGCCATGCCCGAAACCGTCCGCCTTGACCACGGCCATCACCTCACCGCGGGTGCGGGAGGTGAAGAGCCGGGTATTCGCCGCGATCGCGTCCAGGTCCACGGTGAGCACTGCTCCCTGCGCGTGATCGGTGCGGGCTGCGGTCACCGGTGCCATAGCGACACTCATCGGGCGGCCCGGTCTGCGGCGACCGGGCCATACAGCGCGGCCGGGGCGCCGGTCACCAGGGCCCAGTACCGGTCGCCGTAGCTCCAGTGCCACCACTCGGTCGGATAGTTCACCAGGCCGGCGCCCCGCAGGACCCGTGCGAGGAGCTCGCGGTGCGCCCGCGCCTGCCTGCTCACCTTGGGGGCGTCGAAGTAGCAGGCGCCCTCGCTCTGTTCGGGCGTGGCATCGACGGGCGTGCCGAGATCAAGTTCGCGGCCGGCGCTATCGACCAGGGTCAGGTCAGCCGCAGCGCCCGCCACATGCGGCGCCACCGCCAGCGGTGCGACGAAACGGCTGGTGAGCCGTTCTAGTTCTGCTGCCCCGATTGCCGGGTGAGCTATGCGGAGCCCGGCAGCGTACGAGCCGATGATCGCACGCTGCGCTGCGGCCGTCCGGTAGCCGGCGATGACCCGCAGTCCCACGCCCGGCGGCAGTTCGTCGCGCGCCAGCGCCAGCCGCCGCGCTACCGACGCACGCACCAGCGCACGAGTGGGCCCGAACGACTCACCCAACTCGGTCAGCGGCTCCCCGCGATCACGGACGGAAACCGCGGAAACCTGCGGATCCGACAGCAGCACCGGCGTCTCCGGGCAAGTGGCTCCCCACTGGGCTCCGCCCCCCGACAGCAGGCCCCGGGCCAGTGGCACCGAATCGGCCTCGCCGGTCCCGCCGGGGCCAGCCAGCCCGCGGGCGGATTGGGCATTCGCGTCACGCATACCCGCGACAATGAGGCCCAGATGTCGTGGCAGCGTCGTCAGGCTGTCACGGCCACGTCACAGAAGCGCGGGCTCGCCTCAGCCGGCGAGTCCGCTGCCGATGACGGCGGCGAGGCCCGCGAATTGCTTGCTCATGGCCCGGACGGCTTCGCAGCTCATGCGTGCGGGCGAGACTGACGGCCGGGATGCCGCCGCAGCCCGCGGCCCGGTAGCTGCGCGTCGTCCTTACTGTTCCTGGTAGAGGTCGGCCAGCAGGCCGAACGCGCGCTCGAACAACTCCGGCGTGACCAGGCCGGGGGTCAGGTGCTTTTCGATCTGCAGGCCGACCAGCATCGCCTGTCCGATGGCCCAGGCCTGGACGGGCGTGACCCCCGCGGCGAGCTCGTCACTCTCGGCACTATCGGCGTCGGCTAGCTCCTGGAGCCGGCGCTCGCGTCTGGTGCTGTAACGCTGCAGCGCGTCCGGGGCGCGTAGCAGCGCGGCGAAGAACTCCAGATACACCGCCAGCTCCTCGGTGTCCCCCGGTTCCTCCGCGGCGACGGCGCGGCTGAACTCGGCCAGGCGCTCGCGCAGCGGCCGCGACTGGTCGTTCAGCGTGGTCGAGTAGTCCGGGGCCGGGGCGGCTTCGAGCGCGCTGAGCATGAGGTCCTCCTTGCTGGCGAAGTGCCCGTAGATGGCGCCCTTGGTGACCTCCGCCGCCTCCGCGATCTGCTCCAGCGACGTCGCGGCGTAGCCGCGCTCGCGGAACAGCCGCTGCGCCTCCGCCAGCAGCCGCTGCCGCGTGCGCTCCTTGGACTCCGCTCTGGTCACCCTGGCCATGCCCTCATGCTGCCACATTGACATACCACTGGCATACAGATACCGTCAGAATCCAGATACCACCGGTACGCGAACTGATGATGGCCGGGCCAGGAACGGCTGGCCCCGGTGCGCGGCGAAGGAGTGCGGGATGGGCCTCGGAGAGCGAGTCAAGAGCCGCGTCGTCGAGCCGGCCGTGCTGCGGCTGCTGCAGTGGCGAGGCGATCCGGTCGTCCGGATGATGCTCCCGGCGACGAAGGCTGACCCGTACCCGCTGTACGCGCAGCTGCGGCAGCGCGGCCTGGTGCGCAGCCCGCTCGGCCTGTTCGCCGCAGCCGATCACGCGACGGTGGCCAGCATCCTGCGGGACCGGCGGTTCAGCAGCTCGCCGGTGCACCAGCGCGGTTACCGGCCGCCGTCCTACCCGCCGGGCGACCCGCGGGCCGGGCTGCCCGCCGTGGACCTGCTCACGATGGACCCGCCCGACCACACCCGGCTGCGCCGGCTCGTGGCCGGCGCGTTCACCCCGAGGGCCATCGCCGGGCTCGAGCCCTGGATCCGCGAAGTCACGGTCGGGCTGCTGAGGGCCGCGGACGGCGTAGCCGGCTTCGACCTGATCGACGCGCTGGCCTTCCCGCTCCCGATCGCGGTCATCTGCCATCTGCTCGGCGTGCCAGCTGAGGACCAGGCCCAGTTCCGGGCCTGGGGTCATGACGTGGCCGCCAGCATGGACCCCCAGACGTCGGCGGCCGCGCAGGCGCAGACCCGCGCTGCGGAGCTAGCCCTGACCGGCTACCTCCAGGATCTGGTGCGCGAGCGCCGGGCCAATCCCGACGACAGCATCCTGTCCGCGCTCATCGCGGCCGAGGAGGAGGGCGACCGGCTGAGTTCCGGCGAGGTAGTGAACATGGCTGCCCTGCTGCTGATCGCCGGGTTCGAGACCACCGTGAACCTGATCGGGAACGGCACGGTCGCCCTGCTGGGCGACCCGGACAGCTGGGACCGGCTCCGCCAGGATCCGGCCCTGGTACCTGCGGCGATTGAGGAGATGGTCCGCTACGACAGCCCGGTCCAGCTGACCTTCCGGATAGCCACCGAGGATGTCGAGGTGGGCGGCAGGGTGATCGCGGCGGGCCTGCCCGTCATCGTGTTCATCGGCGGCGCCAACCGCGACCCGGGGGTCTTCGAGCAGCCCGACGAGTTCCGGATTGACCGCCCGGATCCCGGCCGGCACCTGTCCTTCTCGCTCGGCATGCATCACTGCCTGGGCGCCTCGCTGGCCCGGCTGGAGGGCCGCATTGCCATCGAGGAGCTGACCCGGCGGTACCCGGCGCTCGAGCTGGCCGCCCCGCCGGCCCGGCGGCCGCTGCTCGTGCTGCGCGGCTTCGAGAGCGTTCCCGTCCGCGCCACGCAGATGCCATCGCAGTCCGCCGCCTAGGCCCAGATGACGCTGGGCTTCGCAGTTGTCCAGGGGGCGTCGGCGTTAAGTGCCCGGCCGGCTGGTGTCGCCGGGGCGGACCAGGCCGGTCTCGTATCCGTAGATCACCGCGTGCGCCCGGTCGCGCAGCCCGAGCTTGGCCAGAATCCGGGTCACGTGAGTCTTGACCGTCGTCTCGCCGATCGCCAGCTGACGCGCGATGGCCCCGTTGGACAGGCCCCGGACCACCAGCACGAAGACCTCCCGCTCCCGGTCAGTCAGCCGGTCCAGGTCAGCGGCCGCTCGTGGCCGGCCGCGGACAAAGTGCTCGATGAGCCGTCGCATCGGAGCCGGTGACACGAGCGCGTCGCCGGCCGCTGCGGCGCGGACGGCGAGCAGGATTTCCTCTGGCGGTGCATGCTTCAGCAGGAACCCGCTCGCCCCGGCCAGCAGGCCGTCGAAGACATACTCGTCCAAGTCGAAGGTCGTGAGCAGGACAACCCGCGGTGCGGCGGGGCCGAGCGCCACCACCCGGCGAGTCGCCTCTATGCCAGTCAGCTGCGGCATCCGGATGTCCATCACGACAACGTCCGGGCGCAACCGCGCCGCCATCGCCACGGCCGCCAGGCCGTCGGCAGCGTCGCCCACGACGGCGAGGTCGGGCTGGGTGCCGAGCATCGTCGCCACGCCCGCCCGCACGACCGGCTGGTCATCGACGACCAGGACACGGATGGTCACGGTGAGCCCGGCAGGAATGCGCGCACCGCGAAACCTCCCCCGGGCCGCCCTCCGGCCTCCAGGTGGCCGCCAAGCAGCCGGGTCCGCTCGCGGAGCCCGGCCAGGCCGGTGCCCCCACCCTGGACGGCAGGGACGGTCATCGTGAGTGGTGGGCCAGCCCCGTCGTCCAGCACATCGACCATGATCCCGTCGGCGCGATAGGCGACGCGCACGGTGGCGGCCGCTCCCGGCGCGTAGCGGATCGTGTTGGTCAGGCTTTCCTGCACCACCCGGTAGCCGGCTAGCTCAACCTCGGCACCGAGGTAACGGGGTTCGCCGGCCACCTGCAGGTCGGCACGCAGGCCCGATTCCGCGGCCCGCTGGACGAGCAGGGGAAGGTCAGCCAGCTGCGGCGGGCCGGGACCAGCGGCACCGGACTCCCGTATCCCGCGGACTAGGTTATTGAGCTCGGTCAGCCCGGCCCGGGCTTCCTGCTCAATGGCGCCGATGGCCTGCGCTGCCGCGAGCGGGTCGGCGGATGAGGCGAGCCGGGCCGCGCCGGCCTGTACGGCGATGGCGCTGAGCTGATGGGCGAGGACGTCGTGCAACTCCCGGGCCAGGCTGGCGCGGTCCAGGTCGTGCTCGTGCCGGGCGGCGGCCGTCGCGATATCCCGGTGGGAGCTGGTGACCTCGCCGAGAACCAGCGCCGTGGTCAGCAGCGCGCAGGCCACCGCCGCTGAGTGGTCGCCGCGCCCCGCCTGCAGGGCAACCAAGACAGCGACCAGCCCCGCTCCCGCCATCAGCCGGGTGACCTGCCGCATCATCCGGCTGCCATAGGCGCCCAGGCCGTAGGCGGCAGCAAGCACCGCAGCACTGGCCGACCAGGTGTTGAGATGCGCGGCATACTTCACGGCGAGCGCCGCCCCGGCGAGCGTCAGCACCCCGGCGGCCCTGGTGCGGCGGCACAGGAACGGCAGCGACTGCGCCGCCGCGAGTCCCAGCGTGCCAAGGATGACCAGAGTGCTGCCCGCGTGCCCCGGCGGACGCCACCACCAGGGCACATCAAAGAGTGCCCAGATCAGCAGAGCACCTGACAGGAGGCGGTCGACCTCGCGCGCGGGCAGCCGCCGCCGGGGCCAGGCCCGCCACGCCGCCCGGCCATGCGCGGCCGGCCCGTCAGCGCTCATGCCGTCACGTCAGCGGCAAAACGCCAGCGGGCGATGCCCGCGGCCACCGCGACGGTGACCAGGATGCCGGCCAGCCCGGCCAGCTGACCAAGGCCCGGGCCGCTGCCGGCGAACCGGCTCCAGAAGTTCGTCGGCAGGTAGCCCGCCGGGCTGAAGCTCATCCAGGCCTGGACGAAGGAGGCCGGCGACAGGCGCCCGAGGCCGGCGATCCCCGCGAACAGCAGCGCGAGCAGCATTGAGCCGGCTGTTATCGCCGTGGTGGCCAGCTGACCCCGGCCGATCGTGCCCGCAGCGGTCCCGACGGCGGCGAACAGGCCGAGCACCACCACGGCACGTCCCGCGACCGTCATCGACGAGCCCAGTCCTGCCCACACTGCGGTATTAGCTGAAGGCAAGCCGGTTGCGGCCGCGATCACGGGCGCTACCGCCGCCAGGACGAGGCAGCAGGCGATCAGCGTGAGGACCCCGGCCATCCAGGTGGACAGCCACTTCGCGGCGAGCACGCGGCCCCGCCGGCCTTCCCGGCACAGCAGTTGGCGGATGGTCCGGGACCCCCACTCGCCACCCCAGTGACCGCCCGCAATCATGGCGATCAGCACCAGGCCCGGAAGCGAGGCCAGCATGCCCGCGGCGACATGGCCGACCTCGCCCGGCTGGGTGAGCTGGCTCGTGGCGGTGGCGGCGGCCCGCGCGGCGGTGTGCGCGTGCACGACCACCTGGCGGCACTGCGCGGTGGCCGCGCGTTCGCAGACGTCAGGGATCCGCGGGCTGGCCAGCCCAGCGCGAGCGTTGTTCGCCGCTCCCCAGGTAACGAGCAGGCAGAAGGCCGCAATGGCCAGGGCGGTCCCCCAGACCAGCGGCCGGGCCAGCTTGCGGATCTCAGCCGCCAGTAGCCACAGCATGGGTGCTCTCCTCGACGATCTCCAGGAATCGGTCCTCCAGCCGCGGTAGCTCCGTGGTAACCGACTCGGCGATGACACCGCCGGTCACCAGGACCGCGTTCACGTCGTGGCCGCTGTCATGCTCGATCACGAACTGGCCGTCTAGCTCCCGGGCAGGCCAGCAGGCCAATAGCCGGGCCGTTACCTCGGTGTCGGCCGCGCGAACCTGGACCCGGACTCGCCTCCGGATGGCGCCGAGCCGCGATGGCGGCCCTTCCTCAACGACGCGGCCCCGGACGATCACTGCCACGCGGTCGCAGACCTGTTCCACCTCGGTCAGCAGGTGGCTGGACATGAAGACGGCCGTCCCGCTGGCCGCGAGGTCACCAAGCAGGCCGCGTACCTCCCGGATGCCCGCGGGGTCGAGCCCGTTGGTCGGTTCGTCGATGATCAGCAGTGGCGGACGGCCGAGCATTGCTGCCGCCAGGCCCAGCCGCTGGCGCATGCCCTGCGAGTAGGCCCGGACCTTCCGGCCCGCCACGTCGCTGAGCCCGGTAGCGTCCAGGACCCGGCTGAGCTCGGTCACGGGGCATTCGCCGCCCTCCCAGGCAATCACCCGGAGATTCTGCCGGCCGGTCAGCCAGGGGTAAAACGCCGGTTCCTCGATCATGGACCCGGTCCGGGAGACGGCCCGCGGGTCGGGCAGGCGCGTCCCGAGCAGCTCGATGTGTCCCGCTGTCGGCGTGATGAGCCCGAGCAGCATGCGGATCGTCGTGGTCTTGCCTGCCCCGTTCGGGCCGAGGAAGCCGTACACCTGGCCGGCTGCGACGCCAAGGTCAAGCTCGCTCACGGCGACCGTCGAGCCGAAGCGCTTAGTCAGGCGCGTGCAGCTGAGGACGTTCATGAGGCTCACGGTAGAGGTGGCGCGCGCAGGCTGGCGTCCTCCCACAGGGCAATCCAGTCTCACCATTTAGGCGACCGGCCGGGGTAGCGGCGGCCGCGCTCACGCGGGCGGCTCGCCGTAGCGCCCGGTGGTTCAGGCACCGCGGTCCGGGTCATGGGCGGCCTCGTTGCCGCTAGCGAACCAGGCATGGTTCGCTTCCGGCCTCTCGCCGAGCGGCGCGCCCGGCATCCCCGGCCGGGAGCGTCGAGGCAGTCAGGTCGCCGATGACTGAGATACACACCGTGGCCAATTGCTGGCGGGTGGCGGGACGCAGGCGACCGCGCGCGGGTAACTGGCGCCCTGCGGGCACACGGCCGGCTGGGCCGGGTCCGGACCTGACCGTGAGCCGGACGCCGGGAAGGCAGGCAAGGTAACGGAAAATCCCTGGCCAGCCGCCGGGCCGGACTGCCCCGTCGTCAGCCGGGCGAGCACCACGAGTCCTGCCGACGTGACCAGCACCGCCAGGGCGGCGACTGCGCCGCTCACGACGCCGAGCCGGGCCGACTCGCCGAGCAGCAGGTTGCCCGCGGCCAGGCTGGCCACCGGGGTGACCACGGCGATGACGGGCAGGGTGATCATCGGTCGTCCCGCCTGGTACGCGGTCTGCGTCAGCAGCAGCGAGCACGGACCGCCCAGCATCAGGGCGTAGGTCGCCCAGGAGCCGGCCATGCCGGTCAGCCCGCCGCTGACGACATGCGAGAACGCCATGGTCACGACGGCTATCCCGGCGTCGGCCAGCCCGGCGGCCATGGCCAGCAGGACCGCGCGGCGGATGCCGGCGGCGGCGAGGCCGGCGGCGGCGAGCGGCACCGCGCAGGTGGCCAGGCAGGCGGCCGCCAGCCCGGCATGCCCGGGCACACCCGGGTCACCGCCGGCGGGCGAGGCCAGCGCGACGAACGAGGTGATGCCGGCGATGACGGCCAGGACCGCGGCCCAGGCGGCCCAGCTCAGCCGGCGGCCCGACCACAGCCGGACCGTGGCCACGCTGAACAGCAGGGACGAGGCGACCAGCATCTGCACGATCGTCAGCGGGCCGGTGCGTAGCGCGACCGCGTGGGTGGCGAATCCGCCGAGCTCGACGCCGATGCCGAGCAGCCACCACGGCCGCCGCAACAGCAGCAGGAGCAGCCGGGGCCGGCCCGCCGCCTGGCTGGGCGCCGCGGCGGCCTGGCGCTGCTGCAGCGCGGCACCGGTTCCGTAGAGGACGGCCGCGGTCAGCGCCCACACGAGGGCCGTCACCGGAGCCCGCCAGGGCAGGCCGCCGGTGACGCTGCACCCGGCGGGACCGCCGCCGGGGGCCTCTTCGTTGTGTCTCTCGTTGCGAATAGCGGCATGCGATCGACGGTATCGACGCGATACATCGCAAGTCATCAGGGATTCCCCCGATATCCCCCGGGGATAACCCCACCTCGCGCCGTCGGGGCCGCCCTGATACCTGGCCGACGGCTCACGTTTCACGTATGGCTATGGTGAGGCAGACGGTCAGCCCGGCGACGGTGGAGCAGGCCGGCGATCACCAGCGCATGTATCCAGCCCGGCTAGCTTGCCCGGCGCTTGTATACCCGGTATAATTCTGGGCATAGCTCCCACGTGGAACCGCGCAGGCCCGTGCCCGGGACCCACACGATGGGCGGACCGCTCCCGTGCTCCTCGTAGTGGATATCCAGGCCTCGGCAGCGGACCTCAGGCATGCCGGAGCATCTCCCGGCGGCGGACGAGATAGGGGATGCACATCCAGGGAGGGTCTCACGGGCAGCGTGAAAACCGCCGAAATCGCCAGAGGACGGGTCGCTGCCCTGGCCCAATTCACCCGGGCGGTCACGCAGCTGCGTGGCAGTGCGGGGATTCCGGCCGGCGGGGCGATGATCCTAGACTCGTCACATGGCCAGGTACTTCGACATCCATCCGGCCAACCCGCAGCGGCGCGCGATCATCAAGATCGCCGACATCGTGCGCGCAGGCGGTGTGATCGCCTACCCGACAGACTCCTGCTACGCGCTCGGGTGCCAGCTCGGCAACTCCGGCGGCATCACGCGGATCAGGTCGATCCGCCAGCTCGACGACCGGCACCACCTCACGTTGGTGTGCCAGGACTTTGCCCAGCTAGGCCAGTTCGTGTACGTTCCCAACCCGGTGTTCCGGGCTATCAAGGCGGCAACCCCCGGCAGTTACACATTCATCGTGTCCGCGACCAAGGAGGTGCCGCGCAGGTTGCAGCACCCGGGGAAGAAGACCGTCGGGGTGCGGATCCCCCGCCACGTGGTGACCCAGGCGCTGCTGGCCGAACTCGGGGAGCCGCTCGTCTCGAGCACCCTGCTGCTGCCCGGCCAGGACGAGCCCATGACCCAGGGGTGGGAGATCGCTGATCAGCTTGACCACTCTGTTCACGCGGTGATCGACTCGGGCGACTGCGGCAGCGAGCCGACAACGGTGATCGACTTCTCCCTGCAGAAGCCCGAGATCGTGCGCCGTGGGGCAGGCGAGACATCCGGTTTTGAGTGAGCGCCGTGGCGGCACCGGTCGACTAGGGTCGGCCGGAATTCCGCGTACCGTGGAAACCACGACGGCACGTGAAACTGGCTCCTGGGGGGCGGTGACATGGCAGGCCCGCTGCTCGAGACCAAGCTCCACGTGCCCCGGCGGCGAGGCGGTCTGATCGCGCGACCGAGACTGAGCGAGCGGCTGAGCCACGGGGCGGAGGCGGCGCTGACGCTCGTGTCAGCTCCGGCCGGGTTCGGTAAGACGACGCTCCTGGCCCAGTGGCTGGCGACCGCTCCCGCCGATGGGCGGCCCGTGGCGTGGCTCTCGCTCGACCAGCGTGACAACGATCCCGCGTTGTTCTGGACGTACCTTGTCGGCGCGCTGAAGACGGCGGGGCAGGAGGTTGGCGCGAGCGCCCTCTCGCTCCTGCCGTCGCACCAGCCGCCGAGTGAGGCGTCCCTGGCCACGCTGGTGAACGACCTCGACGCCATCTCGAACGATGTCGTGCTGGTGCTCGACGACTATCACGTCATCGAGGCGCGCGACGTGCAGGACGGGATGGCCTTCCTGCTGGAGCACCTGCCCCCGCAGATCCACCTGGTGATCGCCAGCCGCGCCGACCCGCCGCTGCCGCTCGCGCGGTTGCGAGGGCGCGGTGAGCTCGTCGAGATCCGCGCCACCGATCTGCGCTTCACGCCCGAGGAGGCCGCGTCGTACCTCAACCAGGTGATGGGACTGGTGCTGACGGCACCGGATGTCGCCGCGCTGGAGGAGCGCACCGAAGGGTGGATCGCCGCACTCCAGCTGGCGGCGCTCTCGTTGCAGGGGCGAGAGGACATGGCCGCGTTCATCGCCGGCTTCGCCGGTGATGACCGGTACATCGTCGACTACCTGGCCGAGGAGGTCTTGCAGCGGCAGCCCCAGCATGTGCATCACTTCCTGCTGCAGACGTCCATCCTGGACCGACTCAGCGGCCCGCTATGCGACGCCGTCACCGGCCAGGAGGGAGGCAAGGCCAAGCTGGCGGCGCTGGAGCGAGGGAATCTGTTCCTGGCCCCGCTTGATAACCGGCGCCACTGGTATCGCTATCACCAGCTCTTCGCCGACGTACTGCAGGCGCACCTGGTGGACGAGCAGCCCGGCGACGTTCCTGGGCTGCACCTGCGGGCGAGTGCCTGGTATGAGCAGAACGGTGAGCCCTCCGAGGCGATCCGGCACGCTCTGGCCGCCAGGGATTTCGGGCGGGCGGCGGACCTGGTCGAGCTGGCGATTCCGGCCATGCGCAGGACCAGGCAGGAGGCCGCGATGCGGGGCTGGCTCAAGGCGCTTCCCGACGAGGTGTTCCGCCTCAGGCCGGTGCTGAGCGTTGGGTTTGCCGGGGCGATGCTGGCTGGGGGCGAGCTTGAGGGCGTTGAGGCCCGGCTGCGGTACGCCGAGCGGTGGCTGGACACTGCGGCCGGTAACGGTCAGGGATCCCCCGCCCCACCGGCGGAGATGGTCGTCGTCGACGACGAGGAATTCCGCCGCCTCCCGGCGGAGATCGAGCTGTACCGCGCCGCCCTGGCCCTGACCCGGGGCGATGCGGCCGGCACCGTGAGGCACGCCCAGCGGGCGGTCGAGCTTTCGCCGGAGGCGGAGCACCTCGGCCGCGCCGCGGCAGCGGGCTTGATGGGACTCGCGTTCTGGGCGAGCGGGGACCTCGAGGCCGGGCACTCGGCGTATGCCGAATGCATGGCGGGGCTACGGCGGGCCGGGCACATCGCCGATACGTTCGGCTGTGCGGTCGCGCTGGCGGACATCCGGCTTGTGCAAGGCCGTCTCGGTGAGGCCATGCGCACGTACGAGCAGGCATTGCAGCATGCGCCTGAGCAGAGCGGATCGGTTCTGCGCGGAACCGCGGACATGTACGTAGGCATGAGCGAGCTCTGCCGCGAGCGCAACGACTTGCCTGCCGCCACGCAGAATCTGCTGCACAGCCAGGAGCTGGGTGAGCACACGGGGTTGCCGCAGAACCGCTATCGCTGGCGGGTCGCGATGGCTCGCATCCGCCAGGCTGAAGGAGATCTGAGCGGCGCACTCGAGCTGCTGAACGAGGCGGAGCGCCTGTATGTGAGCGACTTCTTCCCCAACGTGCGGCCGGTCCCGGCGTTGCGGGCCCGCGTGCGCGCCGCGCAGGGGGAGCTGGGTGAAGCGCTGGGCTGGGCCGGTGAGCGAGGTCTGTCCGTTGACGATGACCTCAGCTACCTGCACGAGTTCGAGCACATCACCCTGGCCAGGGTGCTCCTGGCCCGGTACGCGACGGACCGTGCCAAGCGCTCCATCCAGGAGGTGACCCGGCTCCTGGAGCGCCTCCTGCGCGCCGCCGAAGAGGGGCAGAGAACGGGCAGCGTCATCGAAATCCTGGTCGTGCAGGCGCTGGCCCACCAGGCGCGAGAGGACGTTCCCGCTGCACGTGCGTCACTGGAACGCGCGGTGACGCTGGGAGAGCCGGAGGGCTACGTCCGGATCTTCGCGGATGAGGGCCCACCCATGGCCGGCCTGCTCAGGGCGATCGCAAAACAGGGCACCGCCCCGGGCTATGTCCGCCGGCTTCTGGCCGCCATCAACCAGGCCGAGGACAGCACACCCGCCAATAACGGCTTGATCGAGCCACTGAGCGCACGCGAGCTGGATGTGCTTCGGCTGCTCGGAACCGACCTGGACGGCCCGGACATCGCCCGCAGCCTCGTCGTGTCGCTGAACACCGTACGGACGCACACCAGGAACATCTACGCCAAGCTCGGCGTGAACAACCGCCGGGCCGCGGTCCGCCGGGCCCGGGAACTCGACCTGCCGCAAACCGGCGGCCGCCAGCCCCGGCGCGCCGCGCTTCGCGACCCGTAGCCCAGGGCCACGGCCAGCCGGCCGATGTGGGTGCTCACCGGACGCGCTTCACGGGCAGGATGGCGCCGGCCCCGATGATGGCGCACACCCCGGCCGCCCCGTACAGCACCCCGTAGCTGCCGCTGCCGATGGCCAGGATGGCGGGCGCGATCCCCGGCGCGATGGAAAACGGAAGAGCGCCGGCCATGTTGAACACGCCGAGATCCTTGGCCGCGTTGTCCTGGTCCGGCAGCACGTCAACCGCCAGCGCAAGGTCGACGGCCACGTACACGCCGAAGCCGAGTCCGCCGATGGCCATGCCGACGAGAAAGCCGTTGAAGTTGCCGGCCGTGGCGATCACGAACATCGCCACGCCGTACACGATCGACGCAGTGAGCACGAAGATCTTCCGCCGGCCGGTCCGGTCCGAAAGCTTGCCGCCGATGAGGGAGGCGGCGACGACGACGATGGACTGGACCAGCGTGCCCAGGAATATCTGCTGCGGTACATCGGCCTTGGCGCTGCCCAGCTTTTCCAGCAGGTAGTAGGCCTGGTAGGTAGCCAGGAAGGCGTAGGCCAGCACGAACATGAAGCGGCTGGAGAAAGCCCAGGCGAAGTCGGGGTTCTTCCGCGGATTGACGTAAAACGTGCTGGCGAATTCCCGCAGCGACCAGGCCGGCTTGTCCGCCTTCGCCAGCCGGCGATCTTTCAGCGTGACCGCGAAGAGCAGGATGAAAAACCCGCCGATCGCGCACGGGGCCAGGAACATGGCGAGCTGGTTGCCGGTGAACAATTTGACCAGGAAGGTGCCGGTCACCGACGCGATAGGCACACAGACACCCAGGACACCGGCGACCAGGCCGCGTTGAGTAGCGGGGACCTGATCTGGCAGCACCGCCACCTCGGCGGCGAGCAGTGCGTTGAAGAACACCTGGGCCATGCACCATCCGATGAGGACCACCGCGACGTTGGGTGCCAGTGCGACTATGAGGATGCCGAGGGAACCGCCGAGCAGGCCGATGACCATCCATGGCCGCCGCATGCCCAGCTGCGACGAGGTGCGGTCGCTCATCTTGCCGAAGAACGGATTAGCGAAGATGGCCAGCAGGGCGGCGATCCCGGCGACCAGGGCCAGGCTTTTCGGCGCCTGTGCGATCCCCACGAGCGAGTTGATCTTCAATGCCAGGGTGACCAGCAGGGGCGCGAGGAACATCAGGGAAGTGCTGATGTACGCCAGCGTGTACAGCGTGACGAAACCCCATCCGACCCGCTGGGCCGCGGGTGACCCAGGCTCCAGCGCGGCCTCGGCTGCGGTTCGGTATTTCAATCCGTCCAGCCCGGCGGTCGGAGGCAGACGCGGGTGGGCGGGGAGGCCATCCCCGGGACCGGGCACGTCGGGCATTGCTTCCCCCTCGAGACGGTATGGAGCGGGCGGCTAACGGACGCAAACGCGCGCGCTACTTGCGTGGATGTTAGTAGGGCATGGGCCATCGTCCCCCGGCCGGCGGAACGACGTTCGCCAGCGTGCTGACGTGGCGGACGCGGTATAGAGCCCGGTGGCCGCGGACCCTCGACCACCAGCCCGGGCGCGTGGCCGTTCACGGCCTGCAGGCCCACGGATACCGCCACTCCCCCAGGGCGCTTCGCGCGGTGCGGCTCCGGAATGCCCGCCATGCCCCGGCGATGGCCCGGCCCGAGACCCCGGGCGAGCGGCCAGATCATCACATCAATCACCACACGTGGTGATGCGTCCTCATCACATTCCCTCCTACCTTTCGATCAACCAGGGAACGTCCGGACGCCGGCTGAGATCCATCCAGCCAGGCAACAGCTGAAGGGAGGGACCATGAGCGAAATATCGACCGGCCCTCATCACCACCCGGGACGGTACGAAATCCGCCTCAGGGGGCACCTCGATTCCCGGTGGGCCGCCTGGTTTGACGGACTGAGCCTCGCCAACGAGAACGACGGCACCACCATCATCCATGGCCCGGTAGCCGATCAGGCCGCACTGCACGGCCTGCTCCACAAGGTGCGCGACACCGGCCTGCCACTGGTCTCGGTCACTCAGGTCGAACCTGACTAACCGAGCGCCTGCCATCGAGCCCCGATAACTCATCGATCCAGCCAAGGAGACCACCATGACGACCACGATGCGGACCACAACGAAAAGAGTCCCGATGGACTCAATGAGGAAGACTGCGCTCGTCGCGGGCATCTTCTACTTGATCACCTTCATCTCGATTCCCACGCTCGCCCTCTACGGCCCCGTGAAGAACCACCGGGACTGGATCCTCAGCTCCGGCTCCCACACTGGCGTGCTGGTGGGGTGCTTCCTTGAGCTGATCGTCGCCCTGGCCGGCATCGGCACCGCCGTCACGCTGTACCCGGTAGTCAAGCGGCAGCACGAAGGCGCCGCGCTTGGCTTCGTCACCGCCCGCGTCCTTGAAGCCGTCATGATCTTCACCGGCGCCGTCAGCCTGCTGTCGCTGCTGACCTTGCGGCAGGACCTGGGCGGGACGGCCGGGGCAAATGCGGCCGCGCTCGTCACCACCAGCGCGTCACACGTCGCGGTCTACAACTGGACGTTCCTGCTCGGGCAAAGCCTCATGCCAGCCATCAACGCACTGCTGCTGGGCTCCCTGATGTACCGGTCCCGCCTCGTGCCCCGCATCATTCCCGTGCTGGGACTCATCGGAGCCCCCCTGCTCATCGCCTCGGTCATCACCACCCTGTTCCGCACCGACCACCAGATCACCGTGCTCGCGCTGGGCTTCCTGCCCGTCGCTGCCTGGGAGTTCTCGCTGGGCGTCTGGCTGGTCGTCAAGGGCTTCAGGCCCGCCGCCATCACAGCCGGACCAACCTCAGCCGACACCGCGCCCGCCTACGAAGACGTCACCGTCTGAACCCCCCGAACACGGCCGGGCCCACCAGGGCCCGGCCGCTGTCCGTTCCGGTCCCCAACCGCCGCCCACCGAATCGCCGTTCTCCGCGATTCGGTGGGCTCTGGCCGCCACTCGAGTGGCAGATAGCGTTCCTGCACCTCAAAAGGCAGCGCTATCAAGCAACCCGCGCGCCTCGTCACCAGGCGGGCGACCTGATCGCCTGCGGAACCCCGGCGTAGGGATGTTAGGTCCGCAGTAGGAGACCCCCGGCCCTCTGAGCAGGACTGGCCTGCTCAGAGCGCCCGCGGCAGGGCACACTGACAGGGTGGCAGAAGCGCTATGCCCAGTCGTGGTGGGGCGGGACGCTGAGACCAGCGTGCTGCAGTCGGCATCTGCGGCGGCAAGGGGCGGCGCGGGTGGCCTCGTATTCCTGACTGGCGAGCCGGGGATTGGCAAGTCCCGCTTGGCCCGCGAGGTAGCTGACCAGGCCCGGGTCCATGACATGGCAGTGATTGTCGGCCGGGCGGTACCGGCCAGCGCCAGCACGCCCTACCGGCCGCTGACCGAGGCGTTGCTACAGGCGCTGCGAAGTCGCGGGCTCCCTGCGGACGCCGACCTGGCTCCGTGGCTGCCCGCGCTTCGCTCGATCATCCCGACCGCGAGCGGCGATAGTCAGGGGGACCATTCCCCGGCCGTGCGCGGCGAAGCAGTCCTGCGCCTGCTGAGCCGATTGGCACAACCAGGCTCGCTGGTCCTTCTCCTCGAGGATCTGCACTGGGCCGACCCCGACTCGCTCGCCGTGATCGAGTACCTGGGCGACAATCTTTCTTCCGAGCCTGTGCTGTGCGTGGCAACCACTCGGAGCGAACCACCGTCCCCCGCGATGGGCCTGGCCATGCGGCTGCATGGGCGGCGTAGCGCAGCACACCTCCCGCTCGGCCGCCTGCAAGGCGAAGATGTGGCCGCGATGGTGCGCGCCTGCCTGCCTGAGGCATCAGGTGACGCAATCGCCCGGGTGCAGCGGACGGCCGACGGGGTGCCGTTCCTGGTCGAGGAACTACTCTCATCACCGGGCGTGCCGAGATCCTTCGCCGACACCGTACGGGCGCGGCTAACCGGCCTTGGAGACGACGAGCGCCTGGTACTCCATACCGCCGCGGTTCTGGGTCGCCAGTTCGACTGGCGGCTGCTGCCGATGGCGACCGGGCTGCCGGCCAGCGTGATATCTGGCGCACTCGAACGCGGGGTGGGTTCCATGCTGCTGAGTGTGGACGGTGACGCCTTCCGTTTCCGGCACGCGCTGACCAGGGAGGCGGTGGCCGGGGAGTTGCTTCCGCCCCGGCGCGCGGCTGTCGCGGCAGGCGCGCTCGCTGCCGTTGAAGCGGCCCACCCGGGGCTTCCCGGCCCCTGGCGCGATCTCGCGGCTGGCCTGGCCGCCCAGTCCGGCGCCCGGGAGCGGGCGGGTGCCCTCCTGGTCGCTTCTGGCCGGGCATCACTCGGTCGAGGTGCCCTGGCCACCGCGATCGACACCCTCCAGCGAGCCGGGCAGCTACTCGATGACGCCGGCACGCATGCCGAGGCGGACACGCTGCTCGTGGAGGCGCTGGGGCTCGCCGGACGCGTGGACGAAGCGATAATGGCCGGGGAGCGCCTGATCGAGGAACTCGGTCAGGGGGGTGCAGCCGCCACCACGCGTGCGGAGATACACCTCCGGCTGGCCCATGCGGCAGTGGCTGGCACCCGATGGGAAGCCGCCGCCGTGCATCTTGACACCGCCAAGACCATGCTTGCGGCCAATCCCCAGTCCGCCCTTAGCGCGCATGCGGCGACACTCGAAGGAGAGGTCGCCTTCGCTGACAGCGACGTCGGCCGGGCCCGCCGCCTCGCCGACAGTGTGATCGCCGCGGAGCATGCGACCCCCGACGTCCGCTGTCATGCACTCGAACTGCTTGGCCGCATCCAGCGCATCAACGATCTCGGCGCGGCACGGAACACCTTCGAGGGCGCGCTGGCCCTCGCCGACTCTTCCCGGCTGGCCATCTGGCGACTACGGGCCTTGCACGAGCTTGGCACCATCGAGATGTTCGACCACGCGGGCACCGAACGCCTCATCGAGGCCCGCCGCAGTGCGGAAGACCTCGGCGCTTTCAGCACCGGGGCGGTCATCGACCTTCAGCTATGCGCCGCCTTCATACTCAGATTCGCGCTCGATGAGGCGGCACAGCACGCTCGATCTGCCCTCGCCATCAGCCAACGGCTCGGCCTGGCCAAGGTCCGGGCAATCGTGCTCCTCTTCCTTGGCGAGATCCACGCGCTCCGCCGCGAAAATTCAGACATGGAACGATTCCTCGCGCTCGCCGACTCAGCTGCGCCCGGTGATCCTGAGATCGAGGGCAGCGCCTGGGCTGGTGGCCGAGGAATGCTAGCGCTGCTAGACGATGACTGGGCCGGCGCCCTTGGGCACCTCGGCCACGGCATCGCCATCCTGGACACGCTGCCCCAGCAGGGGCCGGCCAGCTACCGGGGCATGTGGCCGCTGCTCCTGGCCGCTATCGGTGACACGCGCGCGGCGGCGGCGATCGCGGAAGCCCGCCAGATAGGCGTAACCGTCAATCGGGCCAACCGCGGCCTGCTCGGGTACGCAGAGGCGATCCTGGCCGGGCGGACCGGCGATCGGCAGCGTGCTGCTCGCCTGGCCAGGGTGGCTGACGGTGAGCTCGTCCACTATCCAGTCTGGGCCGACCTAGCGAGGCTGTGCGCTGCGGAGTCCGCGCTGGCTGATGGCTGGGGGGAGCCCGAACGGTGGCTGGAGGCCGGAGGCCAGAGTTTCGCTGCCCACGGGATCGGCCCGCTGGCCGAGCGCTGCCGCCGGCTGCTCGATGGGCCGCGGCCGAGCCGCTGGACCGGGCTCGGCATCACCGGCCGCGAGGCCGAGGTGCTCCGGCTGGTGGCCGAGGGCCTAGCGAACAAGGAGATCGCGGCGCGGCTGCATGTCTCGCCCCGGACCATCGAGAAGCACGTCGAGAGCCTGCTGCGCAAGACCGCCGCCCGGTCGCGAACCCAGCTGGTCGCCGTCACGGGCCCGGAGGCCCGCACCCCCGGCTCGCTGTAGACCACCGGGCCACCGTCTAGCCGCGGGTGCCAGCGACACTCGCCGGTCTGCCGTTAGAGATTCCTGACCTTGGCCTGGATCGCCACCTTGCAGGCCCGGAGCCGGCTCATGGGCGGAACCACGTAGGCCGGGTCGCCGGCCAGTTACGCGTTACTCCCGATGCGGCCGGGCCGTAGCCGCACGCACGATACCTGCAAGGAAACCAATCCGAGGCAGGGATCACCATGGGTACAGCAAAGATGCAGGGCCGACTCTGGGGGCCGGGGGCGCGCGACTGGTCTGAGCTCAACGAGCCGTCCTGCGTGCCGTTCTATGACGCGGTCTTCGACGCCATCGCTGTCCGGCCGGGCACAGCGCTCCTCGACGCTGGGTGCGGTGGCGGATTCGCCCTCGAGATGGCCGCTAAACGCGGCGCGACGGTGACCGGATTCGACGCGTGCGGTCCGCTGCTCGACATCGCCCGCGAGCGGGTGCCCGACGCCGACCTCCGCCAGGGTGATCTCGAGGCGCTCCCGTTCGCCGAGCACACCTTCGATGCCGTCACCGCGTTCAACTCAATCCAGTTCGCGTCCGACCTGCTAGCCGTCATGCGCGAGCTGCGCCGGGTCGCCAGGCCCGGAGCGCCGGTCGCGATCCTCGTCTGGGGTGCGCCCGAGCGCTGTGAGAGCCGCGTCATCCTCGCCGCCATCGGCGGGCTGCTCCCCCCGCCCCCGCCCGGTGCCGAGGGACCGTTCGCGCTGAGCGCGCCAGGGAAGCTGGAGGAGCTGGCCGAGAAGGCAGGTCTTGTCCCGGAGCGGGTGGGGGAAGTGCCTACCCCGCTCATCTATCCAGACCTGGACACCGCAGTCCGCACGCAGCTGTCCTCAGGCCCGGCGCGTATGGCCATCGAGTACGTCGGCGAGCCGGCTACCACAAAGACACTGGCCGCAGCCTTCGCCGACAGCGGCCAGCCTGACGGCAGCTACCGCCAGGACAACACCTTCCGGTACCTAATCGCCCGAGCGTGAACAGCACGCTGCCGTCACAACCGTCCATCCGCAGATCCTGGTCACGCCACCGTGCACCACCGGGAGGCACCACGATGACTCATGCAGAAGCCGACGCAGCGGGCCTCGCCTACTGGTTCCTCGATACGCTTGCCGTCGTGCATAGTGCCGCGCCGCCGCTGGTCATCGAGGTCTCCGTGCCGCCCGGCGGCTCACCGCCGCTGCATGTTCACGACGACCTGGATGATCGCTCGTACCTGCTCGAAGGAGCACTCGCGGTCCGTTGCGGCGATTACACCTCTGGTGCCGGTCCCGGGACGTACCTCCCGCAGCCTCGCGGCGTCCCGCATACTTTCCGCGTGCTGGGCGGCCAGCCGGCCCGGATGCTCCTGATCCACCGCGACGATTCGTTCCTCCGCCTCATCCGGTTCCTCGGCGTCCCAGCGCGAAGCCACACAGTGCCGTCCGGCATGGCTCCCGTCCACCTCGAGACACTCGAGCGAGCTCTTCGAGAGGTCGGCGTCAGCGTCGTCGGCCCCCTCCATGACCGCCGCGGAAGCCGCCTCGATTGCCAGCCCGTCGAGATCACGTCCAGTCGCAGGTGAGAGGGATGGAAGCCGTTTCTGAGCACTCCTTTAAGTCCTCGAACGGATATCCCAGAGGTCCGGGAAGACCGGCTGGAACAGCGTGCTGCGCAGATACCCCACACCGGACGACCCGCCCGTCCCGGTTTTCGCGCCTATGATCCGCTCGACCGCCTTCACGTGCCGGTAGCGCCACTCCTGAATGCCCTCGTCGATATCGACGAGGGCCTCACAGATCTCGGCCGGCCTTCTCGCATCGTCATAGACCTCGGTAAGCAACGCCAGGACACGGTCATTTCCCAGCCACGGCTCGCGCGGGTCCCGGTTCAGAACATCGGCGGGGACCCGCCAGCCGCAGGCGCTCAGATAGCGCAGCAGCGACTCGAAAACTGACCGCCGTCCCATGATCTCGTGCAAAACGGGATCATCGCCGGTATCACCGAAATGGCGACGGCCGAATGCGGCCTCGATGCAGCGGAACTGATAGGACTGAAAGCCGCTTGAACTGCCCAGGTCGGGACGGAATCGGGCGAACTGCCGGGGGGTCATCGTCTCCAGCACGTCCATCTGCCCGACCGCTGTCTTGAGGATCTTGGCGATCCGGCGCGCGGTGGCCAGGGCGCCAGCACCCTCTCCGGTTTCCAGGCGGCGCTGCAGCAAGGCGGTTTCATGCAGCGTCTGCTTGAACCACAGTTCGTAGACCTGGTGGATGACGACGAACAGCATCTCGTCGTGCACGTCGCTGAGCGGATTCTGGCAGGAGAGCAGGTCGTCCAGCCGCAAGTACCTGCGGTACGTCAGCTTGCCCGAGTCCATCGTCTCCTCCTACGCGTCATGCCACGGACCTCAGTAGCCTCCCGGACGGGGACGAGTCCGGGTGGCGGGGCGTCCTATCTCGGGCCGTATCCGGTCAGGGGGCATCCTCCCGAGACCGGACCGTGGGCGGCCGGGCACCCCGCCCGGCTGGCTGACCCAGTTCAGCGCGATCAAGCTGACCCAGTTCAGCGCGATCAAGGAGAGCCCATCTACCCACAGTAGTAACCGGCAGCCTGGGACGCCTTCGCCCGGCCAGCGGCTCCCCGGCGGGACAGCACTGACGCCGGCCAGGGGGCTATAGTCGGCTGTCCCCGCGTCGGCGGATCCCAGCGCCCTCGAGCTCTGGATCGCGGCGGTGGTGCCCGTCGGGGAGCTAGGCGCTCGCCACACGTGGCTTGATGCAGAAACGGGGGGTGGCGATGGCATCGCAGTGGGCCGGCGGCCCGGAACCGGTGCCCACGAGCGCGCTTCAGCAGCCGGCGTGGCCTGATCATGATCGGCTTGATGCGGTGGTGAAGCGGCTGAGGAGGCTGCCCCCGCTGGTCTTCGCCGGGGAGTGCGACCAGCTGAGGGAACGGCTGGCGGCGGTAGCGCGGGGGGAGGCGTTCCTGCTGCAGGGTGGTGACTGCGCGGAGACCTTCGCCGGGACGACGGCCGCCGGGATCCAGGGGAAACTGCGAACCCTCCTGCAGATGGCCGTGGTCCTGACCTACGCCGCCAGCGTGCCGGTGGTCAAGGTGGGCCGGATGGCGGGCCAGTTCGCCAAGCCCCGGTCGGCCGCGACCGAGGTCCGGGACGGCGTGGAGCTTCCGGTCTACCGGGGAGATGCGGTGAACGGGCTGGAGTTCACCGCGGGGGCGAGGACCCTCGACCCTCGGCGGCTGCTGGAGGCCTACCACTGCTCGGGGGTGACGCTGAACCTGTGCCGGGCGTTCGCCAGCGGCGGCTATGCGGATCTGCGGCAGGTGCACGCCTGGAACCAGGACTTCGTGGCGGCCAGCCCGGCCGGGCAGCGCTACGAACGGCTGGCGGGTGAGATCGACCGGGCGATCGCGTTCATGCATGCTTGCGGCGTCAATCCAGAAGAGTTCCGTGCGGTCGAGCTGTACTCCAGCCACGAGGCGCTGCTGCTGGACTATGAGCGGGCCCTTGTCCGCCTCGACTCGCGCACCGGCCAGCACTATGACCTCTCAGCCCATCTGCTGTGGATCGGCGAACGCACCCGCGATCCCGACGGTGCGCACGTCGCCTTCGCGCGTTCCATCCGCAATCCGCTGGCCGTGAAGATTGGCCCCTCCACCACGGCGGCAGACATCCTGGCCCTGGCCGAGGCACTGGACCCGGACCGCGAGCCGGGCCGCCTTACCCTGATCACCCGCATGGGTGCGGACCGGATCGCTGATGTGCTGCCGCCTCTCGTGGAGGAGGTCACCGCGCGCGGCACCCTGGTCGCCTGGGTGTGCGATCCGATGCACGCCAACACATCCATAACCGCCAGCGGCCGAAAGACCCGTGACTTCGACGACGTCCTCGCCGAAGTCACCGGCTTCTTTGAAGTCCACCGTGCCCTGGGCACGCATCCCGGTGGCATCCACCTTGAATTCACGGGGGACGACGTCACCGAATGCACCGGCGGCGGGCACCATCTCACCGAGAGCGACTTGCGTCACCGCTATGAGACCGCCTGCGACCCGCGCCTCAACCGGAGCCAATCCCTCGACCTGGCGTTCCTCGTCGCCGAGCATTACCGCCAGCACACCGCGGTTCATGCGGCGCCCGCCACCAACCCGGCGTAACAGCGTCACGGGAGCGCCACCGGGCAAGGAAGATCAGGCGGCGCCCATTTGTTCACTACCGGGGCGCGAGGACGCGCCCCGTTGCGCGCGGCAGTCCCGCCCGCCGGGCGGCCCGCCGGGGGTTTTCCGGGCCGGCCAGGCCGGGTGAATAAGCAGGTCGTTCTGACCTCCCTGTCATCTCGCAGGTGAGAGTGCCTGCGCGGCCGCCAAGGGTGGAAACGACGGATCAGGGAGGCTCCTGTGGGTGCAGTGAACGGGGAGGACGCCCACTCCACGGCCAGCGAGGCCGGACTGGCCGCGCCCGCTCACGAGGGACGGTCAAAGGGCAGCCGACTGCTCTGGGGGGTGGACCGCTGGACAGGACATCCGCTGACGGCGGTCAGCATGCTGGCCGCCGGGCTGGCGTGGATCTTCCTGAGTGCCGCGTTCGGGTTCCCGGGTTTGTGGGAGCGGGTTTTCCAGACGCTGGTAGCAGCGGTCACGGTCGTGATGGTCTTCGTCATCCAGCACACGCAGGCTCGCCACCAGGCCGCCACCCAGCGCAAGCTCGATGAGATCCTGCGGGTCCTGCCCGATGCCAACAACGCTCTGCTGGCGCTCGAGCATGCCTCTGACCAGGAGCTGCAAGCCACCCGGCACGAGCATCAGCAAATCCGGAAGACCGCCCTCGAAGACCACGCTGGCCGAAGGGCGAGCTGACCGAAGGCCGAGCTGACCGAAGGGCGAGCGACCGAAGGCAGGCGGACCAGCGAGAGCAGTCACCCTCAGGACAGGGCGAGGGTGAGGGCATGCAAGGCCAGCCCCACGGCCGCCCCCACCACCGTGCCGTTGATGCGGATGTACTGCAGGTCGGGCCCGAGCAGCAGTTCCAGCTGGCTCGATGTCTCGGCGGCGTCCCACCGCTCGATAGTCCCGGTGACGAGCCCGGCGAGTTCGTCGTGGAACTGGCCGGCGAGCGCCCTGGCTCCGGACTCGACCATCCGGTCGAGGCCATCCTGGAGGCGGCGGTCCGACCCCAGCCGCCCTCCGGCCGCGACCAGCGCATCGGCCAGGCGAAGGCGCAGCTCAGACTCCGGGTCAGCGGCCTGGATCCGTAGCCCCTCCTTGGCCTTCTGCCACAGGGACGAGGACCAGTCCCGCAGGGCGGGGCTCCCCAGGACATCCCGCTTAAGGCGCTCGCCGCGCTCGCGCAACTCCGGGGATGTCTCGAGGCGGTCGGGGAGCCCGGCGATCCACTGCTCGAACTGCTGCCGCGCCTGGTCGCTGGGATCGGCGGCCATCGCCACGAGCCGCTGGCGCAGACGCGTGTACATGCGGTCGAAGACCCGCCGGTAAACCGTGTCGGGCACCCAGCGGGGCGACTCGGCCTCGAACAGCTCGCGAAGCTCCTCGTAGTGGCCGGCGAGATAGCGGTCGGCGCCGGTGAGGATGGCGTCGAAGAACTCCGTGTGGTGGCCGCCCGCGATGATGACCCGCAGGGCCCGGCCAGCCAGTGGTGCTACCTCGATGGCTTCTACCGCCCGGGTGAGTTCGGCGGTGAGCACGCGCTGGACATCCTCATCGCGGAGACTCTCGGCCACCGTGACGACCAGATCCGCCGCGCGGCCGGCGAAGCGGGCCGCGTTGGCCTCATCGGCCAGCCACGCAGCCAGACGGGGCACCAGCCGCGCGGAGTGGATCCGCTCGGCGAGAATGTCCCCGGAGAGGAAGTTCTCCTGCACGAACTGGCCGAGGGTGGCGGCGAATTGGTCCTTGCGCTCGACGATCAGCGCAGTGTGCGGTATCGGCAGGCCCAGCGGATGGCGGAACAGGGCCGTCACCGCGAACCAGTCAGCCACGCCTCCGACCATGGAGGCCTCCGCGCCGGCCTGCACGTAGCCGAGAAGGACCCCGTGGGCGCCGACCACGGTCACGACTACAAACAGGACCGTTACCCCCGCGAGGAGAGCAGTGGCCCGTCGGCGCGCGGCGGCCAGCGCGCGGGCCCGGTCTGCGGGCGATTCATGCCCGGGCGCGGGTACCGGCGAAGCGGACGTCGGTGCGGTAGGTCCCATCTGGCAGCCCCCGGTCAGTCCGCGGTACAGGGCGGAAAATGACGATCAGACCCGCCAACGATATTGATCGCGCCCATGTCCTGGCCGGACGGGGGTAGCGCACTCAGGCCAGAGGCAGCCGCCTTCAGCAGGTACGCCGCCGAGCGGATAAGAGAGTTGCTGTGGCGCAGACGTCTTACTCCCTAAGGCGCCGCCATGAACGACGCTTACCCCACCCGGGTGCGCCTCAGCCAGTTCCTCAGCTTCCTGGGGCTGGTGAGGGGCTCCAGCCGGACGTGGCCGGTCCGGGCGGAGACCGCAGCTTGCAGGATCGGGCCGGATCGCCCTTGCGATAGCCGCCAGCTGCCATTCGGCCGCTGGCGTTCAGCCCATTGCTGGTGCTTCGAGCCATCGCAGATCGCGGTGATCACTTTCGCGCCGGCAGCATGATGAGCGGCGTCGAGGCAGAGCCCCGTCTGCTTATTGATGATTTCCGTGAGCGAACCGCTGTCGGGATGGGGGATCCTCCACACCTGCGCGGGTGAGCCGGTAAATTCCTTCAGCCTGACCGGCCGCCCGGGCAGGGCGGCACCGGTGATGGCCTTACCCGGCGCCACCACCGGCGAGAACGTCACCTCCTGGTCGCGGCGCGCACCGCGACCCGTGGGGATCGAGAAGGGGCCGCTGTGCAGGTCCAGCTTCTGTCCGGTGTCGGAGTTCGTGACCGTAACGGTGGCCCCGGCGGGGACCGTGGCGTCCCCTGTGATCACCGCAGTGTCTGCTCTGAGCATGTTCGTGGCCTGAGCGTCGAGCGGTGTGCGGCCGGAGGCACCCAGAAGGAACACGAGTCCTCCGAGGTAGACCGCGTCCATGGCGCCCGAGCTGGCCATGGCGATCCCGCCCTCGTCCGACACGATGCCGGCCGGGTTAAAGCGCACCGCCAGGCTGCCCTGCAGGTTCTTGACGTCGAAACTGAGATCAACAGAGACCGCTGAGGCCGGCCCAGTGCTGGCCGCCCTGCCTCCCGCCATCGCGCGCGGCGACTCCGCCGCGCTCGGTGAGGCGATGGACGCGCTCGCTGGCCCCACAGCCAGCATCATCACGCCCGCGGCCACGGCCGCGGCCGGCTTGCCGAGGATAGGCATCGTCAGTCCCCCTAGACATCACGCTCGATCCGGCCTGGCTGGCCGTCACATGCTGCCGCGCAGCTGGCCAGGGTCAAACGATCAGCTCGGGACATGCAGGCGGCCGTGTCCTCAGCGGTGCATGGCTTATCGAGCGATGAACTACATTTAGTCACTATACGATTACGCAAGGCTACCATTAGCGGCGGCCGCACTCCCGGCCCCCGGATCAGCGATGCGTCCCCCGGGCGCGGCGGGCCGGGGCCGACCAGGTCTCACGACGTCGCCCGCGAGCCGTCCGGGCCCACGACGTCATGCGCCGCCGGGCTCCCACTCGATGCCGTGTTCGGCGAGCCAGGTGCGCTCCTGCACAGGAAGATCGCCCGGAGCAGTGGGCCGGCCCTCCGCCGTGCCTGCCCGGACGCCATCCGTACCGCCGACATGCACGACCCATTCGTCGCCGTGGTCAAGAACGATCTTCTCGAATGCGGGGGGCCTGCGGAGCAGCAGCCGCCTGCTGCACCGCGTGCACGACCACTCTTCGGCGCCGGGCTCCGGCGTCTTCGTCCGCGTCATCTCATGGGGGGCGGGCAACGGACCTCCAATCCACGGTAACGGGCCAACTTCTGCACAGCCGGCCACGCCGCATGTATCTGACGGCGGATACCGCACTCCCTAGGAGTGGTCACCCAGATTATCCGGCGCCGGAACGGGGGCCCAGGCGGGCACGTGCTCGCACCGCAGCACCACACGGAGGAAACGCAATGCCGCTTCAATCAGGATCACTGCAGACGCCGGTGACCGATTTCGCAGTCACCGGCATCCTGGACGGCCAGGTCACGGCGATCGATGTGCTGGACCCGACCGAGAACAACGAGAAGACCGTGCTGCTCGAGGTGGACGACGAGTTCGACGTCTACATCAGCTGGCAGCTCACAGGCGCGGCGACACCAGTCGTCGGCGGCACCTGGATCGTCTCGCTGTACAGCGACGACATGGACGGGGTAGGCGCGATGACGGGGCTCATCGCCGGGCCCGCCACCGTCCCCATCACCGGGAACGTCAGCCCGCTGCAGTTCGAGCACAAGTTCCAGGTCTCGCCGCCCAAGCCCCGGGTGGGCCTGTACAAGCTGACCGCGACGATCAGTCACTCGCCGACGGGGGACCCGGCCAGGCTCTCCGAGATGTTCGGGTTCGCGGAGTCCACGCCGATCGACATCAGGAACACCGTGGTGGAAAGCAACTGACCGCGGCCACCTCACCATCCAGCCGCCGCGGCACCGACGGGAAATCAGCCAGGTGTCGCGGCGGCTGCCCCATCGCCAGGACACTCCATGATCCGCTTGAGGCTGGCCAGGTCTTTGCGGTTCGCGCGCCGCATCGCCGCCGCCATGGCCGGCGCCGCGATCCTGCCGAAACCGGCCGGCTCACCGCGATTGCGCAACGTCATCCGGGTCCTGGCCACGCCGGCCGGCTCCCACGTATACGTAGTCTCCATCGGGAACGGGCCCTCGGCCGTGCGCATGACCAGCCGCTCGCCCGGCACCAGGATCACGACTTCGTAGGTGTACGCGAGCCGCCGGCCGAGAAACCGCGCCACGAATTCCATCCTCGACCCGAGCTGGACCGGCGCCGGCGTCTGCCACGCCACTGACTCGATGTTGGCGTACCACTCTGGCGCGTGCGACGGGTCACCGGCGTAGGCGGCGACCTCGCCACACGGACGCCCGATGACGATCTCAGTCCGCACGTCAACAGCCACCGGACCATCATCCCCTCTATTTGGGCCCTGGGCGCGCAAGGTGCCGCCGCCGCCGCCAGAGCTGAGCACCAGTCATCCACGCCCATGGCGGTGCCCGGCGGACTGGACGATGCCCTGCTCAGCGGCACGGTCGCCGGGCTCACCGCAGAGGGCAATTTAACTAATATTTATTAGTGATAGAGTTGCGGCATGGACCAGGAGGAAGCGGGTCTCGCCGCGGTAAGCAGCCTTGACGATCCGGTGCGCCGCAGGCTGTATGAGTTCGTGGCCGGGCGCACCGAGCCGGCAGACCGGGATGAGGCGGCCGCGGCGGCGGGGATCGGCCGTTCGCTGGCGGCGTATCACCTGGACAAGCTGGTCACCCTGGGATTGCTGACCGCTTCCTATCGGCGGCCCGCGAGCCGGGGCGGCCCCGGGGCTGGCCTGGCCAAGGTGTATGCCCGTTCCGGGAGCGAGTTCACGGTGACTGTGCCGCCCCGCGAGTACGAGCTGGCGGCACGCCTGCTTGCGGTGGCCGTCGAAGCCGACCGCAGCGGCGCCAGCCGGGCCGCGTTGCATGACGCAGCCCAGCAGTTCGGCGCCGGTCTGGCGAGTCGCCGCCCGGCCCCTGAGGGGGGCGGGCAGGAGCCGCTGCAGGCCGCGGAGGACGCGCTGCGCGCGCACGGCTTCGAACCGTGGCACGACGAGGACGGCATTGTGCGCCTGCGCAACTGCCCGTTCCACCACCTGGCCACCCAGCACACCGAGATCGTCTGCGGCATGAACCTGGCCCTGATCGACGGCCTTGTCGCAGGTCTCGGCGCGGGCCGGCTGCGCCCCGCCCTCGATCCCCGGCCTGGATGCTGCTGCGTAGCGATCAGCACCGGGCCGCCCACAGATGACGAGCCGAGGACGGAACTCTGATGACACAGGAACTGGCCCCCGATCTCGCTGAGCTGGAACCGCCGGTGCCGCAGCCCTTTCCGGGCACCGGCGAATCTCCCCGGCCAGTGCTCCGGATAGCCAGCAGCCAGGCTGATGTTGATCTGGCCGCGGCGGAGCGGGCCGCCGCTGATTTCCTGGCCGCGCTCGGTGTCGATCATGACCGCGAGGGGCTGCGGGAAACGCCGGCGCGGATGGCGCGCGCCTACGCGGAGCTGCTCGACGCGCAGCCGCTGCAGCTGACCACCTTCCCCAACGATGAGGGCTACGACGAAATGGTCCTGGCTCGCGATATCCCGTTCCGCACCCTCTGCGAACACCACCTGCTGCCCTTCTCCGGCGTTGCGCATGTCGGTTATCTCCCGGGCGAGCGAATCCTGGGCCTGTCCAAGCTGGCCCGCCTGGTCGAGCACTTCGCGGCCCGTCCGCAGACGCAGGAGCGGCTGACCAAGCAGGTCGCCGACTGCCTGGACGCCCACCTGCACCCCCGCGGCGCAGCCGTGCTCCTCACAGCGGAGCACTCGTGCATGTCCCTGCGTGGAGTACGCGCCCAGGGCGCCACCACCGTCACCTCGGCCCTGGCCGGGACGCTGCGCACCGACGCGCAGGCCCGGGCCGAGTTCTTTGCCCTGGCCGGCGCACCGCGCTGACCGTTCTCGCCGCATCAAGCAGGAAGGGGACCTCCGTGAGCGACGCGCTAACCGCCCTGAGCCGGGCCGGCGTCTCGATTTGGCTGGATGACCTGAGCCGGGAACGGCTGACATCGGGCAGCCTGGCCGACCTGGCTGCCCGCGATCATGTGACCGGGGTGACGACCAATCCCACCATCTTCGCCAAGGCGATCACCGGCAGCGGTGCCTACGACGCGCAGCTGCGGGACCTGGCCATCCGCGGCGTAGATCCCCGGGAGGCGCTCCGGGCGCTGACCACCTTCGACGTGCGCTGGGCCTGCGACGTGCTGCGGCCGGTCTACGACGCGACGGACGGCGTAGACGGCCGGGTATCCATCGAGGTCGACCCCCGACTCGCGCATGACACGGCGGCCACGATCGCCGAGGCGCGGGCCCTGTGGTGGCTGGTCGACCGGCCCAACCTGTTCATCAAGATCCCGGCCGCCCGGCAGGGGCTGCCCGCCATCGCCGCGTGCCTGGCCGAGGGCATTAGCATCAACGTCACGCTGATTTTCTCCCTCGACCGTTACGACGCGGTCATGGACGCCTTCCTCGGCGGCATGGAACGCGCCCGGAAGGCGGGCCTGGACCTGTCGCCGATCGGGTCGGTCGCCTCCTTTTTCGTGTCCCGGGTCGATACCGAGATCGACTCCCGGCTGGACAAAATCGGGACCAGCGAGGCGGCCGGGCTGCGCGGGCGGGCAGCGCTCGCGAACGCGCGCCTGGCTTACCAGCACTACGAGAAGGTGCTCGCCACGCCGCGGTGGGCCGCGCTGCACGCCGCAGGGGCGCGGCCGCAGCGGCCGCTATGGGCATCGACATCCGTCAAGGATCCGGCCTACCCCGACACCCGCTACGTGACCGACCTGGTCGCCCCCGGCGTGGTCAACACCATGCCCGAGGCCACCCTGCGCCTGGTCGCCGACCACGGCCAGGTGCCTGCCGACTCGGTTCGTGACCACTACGAGGAGTCCGCGCAGCTGTTCAGCCAGCTTGAGCGGCTCGGCATCGACTACGACGACGTCGTCCAGCACCTCGAAGACAACGGCGTGTCCACTTTCGACAACGCGTGGCAGCAGCTCGGCGAGCAACTGACCGCGACCCTGCGCGCACAATCCGCCCGGCAGCACGGGAGCTGACCATGACCACGAACACGACGTACCTCATCGTCGGGGCGAGCCTCGCGGGGGCAAAAGCAGCGGAGACGCTGCGGGCGGAGGGGTTCGACGGCCCGCTGGTCCTGATCGGCGCGGAGAACGAACGGCCCTACGAGCGCCCGCCACTGTCCAAGGACTACCTGCTCGGAAAGGCCGAACGCGAGACGATCTACGTTCATCCGGAGCACTGGTACACCGAGCACGACGTCAACCTCCGCCTCGGGACCCCCGTCACGGGCCTCGACCCCGGCGCCCACGAGGTGGGCCTCGCCGACGGCACCCGGGTCGGCTATGGCCGGCTGCTGCTGGCCACCGGGTCCTCGCCACGCCAGCTACCGGTGCCGGGCGCCGGTCTCGACGGCGTCCTCTATTTGCGCAGCGCCAGCGACAGCGACCGGATCAAGACGGCCTTCCAGTCAGCGTCCAGAGTCGTGGTGATCGGCGCCGGCTGGATCGGCCTGGAGACCGCGGCCGCCGCCCGGGCGGCCGGCCTCGAGGTCACCGTGCTGGAAACGGCGGAACTGCCGCTGCTGCGGGTACTCGGCCGCCAGGCCGCCCAGGTCTTCGCCGACGTGCACCGGGACCACCAGGTGGACCTGCGCTGCGGCGTGCAGGTCGCCAGGATCACGGGCAGCAACGGCAGGGCCGACGGCGTGCTGCTGGCCGACGGGAGCCGCGTTGAGGCAGACGTCATCATCGCCGGAGTCGGGATCACGCCCAACAGCCAGCTCGCCGAAGCGGCCGGCCTCGGCACCGGCAACGGCATCCAGGTCGACGCCGGGCTGCGCTCCTCCAGCCCGGATATCTACGCTGCCGGCGACGTCGCCAACGCGTTTCATCCCCGGCTGGGCAAGCACATCCGGGTCGAGCACTGGGCCAACGCCCTGCACCAGCCGCAAGCCGCCGCCCGGGCCATGCTCGGCCAGGACGCCACCTACGACCGGCTGCCCTACTTTTTCACCGACCAATTCGACCTGGGCATGGAGTACTCCGGCTACGTGGAACCCGGCGGCTACGACGAGGTCGTCTTCCGCGGTGACACCGCCCGTCGCGAGTTCATCGCGTTCTGGCTCCGGCACGGGCAGGTGCTGGCCGGCATGAACGTCAACGTCTGGGGCGTCAGCGACCCCATCCAGGCTCTGATACGCGCAGGCCAGCCCCTGGACAAGAACGCGCTCGGCGACCCGGGAACGCCGCTCGAATCACTCACCGGCCACTGACCCACGGGTCGGCGCGCCGGGGTCGAGAAGGTCACCGACGGCGGCGATGCCCGCCTGAATGGCCCGCTGGCTGAGGTTGCCGAAACCGAGCACCAGCTGCGGGGGGCTGAGGCATTGATCGGTCCGGTACGTGCTCATCCCGTAGAGCCCGACGGACCGCTCCCGGGCCGAGCGGATCACGGCGGGCTCGCTGGCTCCCGCGGGAAGGTGCGCCACGGCATGGAACCCGGCGGCCAGGCCGGTCAGCCGCACCTGCGGGGCATGATCGGCCAGGGCACCGACGAGGACATCGCGGCGCGCTGCGTACTCGGCGCGCATCCGCCGGAGGTGACGGTCGTACCGCCCGGCCTCGATGAGCGTGGCCAGCGCCAGCTGATCGAGTCCTGGCGATCCGCGGTCGGTGCCGTGCTTGGCCCGGGCCAGCTCGCCGACCAGGGCGGGCGGGCTGACGATCCAGCCGAGCCGCAGGGCGGGGGCGAGGGACTTGCTGACGGTGCCCAGCGCCACCACCCGGTCGGGCGCGAGACCCTGGATGGTCCCGACCGGGTCCCGGTCGTAGCGGAACTCGGCGTCGTAGTCGTCCTCGATGATGGTCCCGCCGTGGGCGGCGGCCCAGTCGAGCAGGGCGAGCCGCCGCTCCGGGGCCAGCACGACGCCGGTCGGCCACTGGTGCGCCGGGGTGAGCACGACCGCCCCGGCCCCGGTGGCCTCGAGCGCCGCCACGTCCACGCCGAGCTCGTCGACGGGCACGGGAACGGTGTCCAGGCCGGCCGAGGCTGCGGCGGTGGTCACGGTGACGGCGGACCCCGGGTCTTCGAACGCCACCCGGCGCAGTCCCTGGCCGGCCAGGGCGCGCAAGACGAGCCACAGCGCTTGGGCCATCCCCGAGCAGATGACGAGCTGGCCAGCGACGGCGTCGGCGGCCCGGACCCGGCCCAGGTAGGCGGCGAGAACGTCGCGCAGCCGCGGATCACCCTGCGGGTCGCCGTAGTTGAAGGCGCCGTTCGGCGCGGTCCGGCACGCCTCGCGAACCGCCCACGCCCAGTCCTCGCGGGGCACCGACCCAAGGTCGGGCACGCTGGACTGGAAGTCGGCGATCAGCGGTGGCGACGGGGCGGCGGGCGGCCGGTGGTGTGGTTCGGTGCGCTGAGCGGCGGGCCGGGCCACCCGGGTGGCCGAGCCACCCCGGGCGGCCAGGTAGCCCTCGGCCAGCAGCTGGGCGTAGCAGTCCTGGACCAGGCCCCGGGACAGGCCCACCGCCTGGGCCAGGACCCGCGTGGACGGCATCCGCTCGCCGTGGCTCAGGCGTCCGGACCGGATCGCCTGGCGGATCTGGTCTTCCAGCTGGGTCCGCAGCGGCAGCGCCGCGTCGCGGTCCAGCAGCACGAGGATGTCCGGACCCAAACCGGACCACTCCACAGCCATGAAATTGGATCTTACCGGGAGTCCGGCCGGGGCCTAGCGTCGTGAGCATGACAACGGCAACCCTTACCCGCAGCGGAACACCCGCCCAGCCGGCCGCACCGTCGCTGATCACCCGCGCGCTGCTCCTGCGTTTCGTGTCGGTCATCGGCGCATCGCTCAGCTTCTACCTGCCGCTTTCCGTCATGCCGATGTTCGCCAAGTCCTCCGGCGCGGACACCGGCGCGGGGCTGGTCACCGGCGCGCTGCTGGTGACCACGGTCGCGGTCGAGCTGGTCACCCCGCGGTTGCTGGCCCGGGCCGGCTACCGGCTGTCGCTGGGGGCGGGCCTGTTCCTGCTCGGGGCGCCGGCCCTCGTGTTGCTGGTGTCCTCGGACCCGGCCGTGGTCATCGGGGTCAGCGTCGTCCGCGGCGCGGGCTTCGCGGTCACCACCGTCGCAGGCGGGGCCCTGACCGCCTCGCTGATCCCGCCGGAGCGCCGGGGCGAGGGCCTGGGCCTGGCCGGGATCGTCAGCGGAGTCCCGGCTCTGATCGCGCTGCCCGCTGGCGTGTGGGTGGCCGCCCACTGGGGCTTCCCGCCGGTGTTCGCCGCGACCGCCGCGTCCGCGCTGCTGGTCCTGGTCGTGGTGCCGGGGATGCCCGGTCACCGGGCCGAAGCCGGCTCCGCGCAGGGCGTGAAGTCCATGCTGGGTGACCCGGCCCTGCTCAGGCCGGCCGTAGTGTTCAGCGCCTCGACCATGGCCGCCGGCGTGCTGGTGACCTTCCTGCCCCTGGCGATCGCGGGCCGGTCCGCCGCGGTGGCCACCATCGCGCTGTTCGTCCAGCCGGCGGCCTCCACCCTGGCGCGCTGGGCGGCGGGCAAGACCGGGGACCGGTGCGGGCACGCCAGGCTGCTGGGTCCCGGGGTCGTCCTGTCGGCCGCGGGCATGGCGGCCCTGGCCGTGACGTCCAGCCCGGCTCTGGTGATCGGCGGCGCGGCGCTGTTCGGGACCGGATTCGGGCTGCTGCAGAACGCGACCCTCACGCTGATGTACACGAGGGTCCCGGCCAGCGGGCATGACGGGGTCAGCGCGATCTGGAACGCTGCCTACGACGCCGGCATGGGCGCCGGCGCGATCGGCATGGGACTGATCGCCGGGCACACCGGCTACCCGGCCGTGTTCTTGCTGACGGCCGCGCTGGCCGTCACCGCGCTGCTGCCCGCGCGGCGAGAGCGGGCCTACTCGGCCGCCGGACGCTGACCGGCTTCACGGCCGGCCGGGTCAGGCCGTCCGCCGGGTGATCTCCGCTGCGCAGCGGTAGCCGCTGCGCAGGGCGCCCTCCATGTATCCCTGGAAGTCCACCGAGGTGTGCTCCCCCGCGAAATGCAGGTTCCCGCTCCGCTGGCCCTGGAGGCCGTTGAACGCGGTGTACTGGCCGGTCCTGAGGTAGGAGTACGCGCCCCCGACGTGCGGATCACCGGCGGACCAGGCGTAATACGCCCGGCCGTTGTAGGCCTCGCGGGTGCCCGGGAAGATCTGGTTGAAGGAGGCCAGGAAGTCGCGGGCCATGGCCCGGGGCGCGGGCCCTTCGTCGGCGGTGAGGCCGTACCGGCGGCCGATGTCCGCCCCGGCCGCACCGCCGGGCAGGGCGATGAGGATTCCCGGCTCACCGGGCTGGTCCACGGTAGTCTCCCAGCCGCCCTGGACGAGGCCGTCGGTGTACAGGTTGCCCGTCCAGTGCTCGGCGTTCCACACCCGCCGGGAGAACTGCATCTGGATCTTCGCGTTGGTGCCGAGCGGTTCCTCGCGGATCGCCCGACGCTGGGGCGGGGGCAGTTCGATCCCGCGCAGGTCAACCTCGCGGAGCTTCATGAACGGCAACGCGAGCACGACATGGTCGGCGTGTACCTCGTGGGTGGCGCCGCCGCGGGAGAACGTGCAGGTGTACCGGCCGTGGCCGCGGCTTCGCACCGCCTCGAGGCGTTCCCCGAGGCGGACCGCGCCCGCGGGAAGCCTGCCGAGGAGCCCCCGGATGAGCTGGTCGGTACCGCCGCGGACGTGCCACTTCTCGTCGGTGGCCGACAGGACCGGCTGGTTCTTCGGCTGCCGGCCGCTCGGCACGCTGTCGTCCGTGCCGAGCAGGTAGATGAGGTTGAGTGCGGACTGCTGGTCGACGGGACCGCCGTACTCGTCGAGGAGGATGGCGGCACACAGACGGCCGAAGTCGCTGCCGAGGCCGCCGGGGATGTGCTGCTCGATCCACTCCGTGGCGGGCGTGTGGTCCCATCGGCTGGCCCAGGCGGTGTGCCGGTTGTGCCGGTTGTACAGCGTCGGCCAGGGTGCCTTGACGAACGCGGCGTCGTGGAACAGGCGGAAACCCCAGTCGTGCCACTCGCGGTCGAGCGCCGCCTGGGGCCAGAACCGGCCGTTGAAGCGGAACCGGTAGTCCGCGGCCCGGGTGTGCGGCGGGTAGGCGTTGACGTTGTCCAGGGTGAGGCCAAGACCGGCGGCGAGGTGGCGCATTGCGGTGTGCTCACTCGAGATGAACTCGCCGTGCTCCTCGGTGTACTGCCCGGCGGCGAAGAACCCGCGGAGCGTGCGGATCCGGCCGCCGGCCCGGGCAGGGTTGTACTCGTAGACCTCGCTGGGGATGCCGTGACGGGCCAGCCGGAAGGCGCAGCCCAGCCCCGCGATACCCGAGCCGATGATCACCACCCGCGGATCCGGGCGGAGCGCCGCCCGGGCCGCCGCGGACCGGGCCAGGGCACCCGCGGGAACGGCCACGGCGAGACCGGCCCCGGCCGCACCGCGCAGGACCTGCCGCCGGGACAGGCCATCGCCCGCCACAGCACGGCCCGGGTGCCCGCGGCCGGCGGGGTCAGCACCGGATCCGGCCACCACGCTGGTGGCCTCGCCGATGTCACATCCGGTCTCGCGGGCGTAGCGGGCGGCCGCCCGGGCCCGCGCGAGCGCCCGGGCCGCAGGCGACGAACCCGATCTCATAGCGATCCCCCGCTCCCACGGTGCCGTGACACGGCGCGCCGCCGGCCTGGCCGTTCCGCAGCGGCCGCACCGGCGCCGCGTGCCGTCCCTCGCTTGCGAGTATGCCCCCGGGCGCTGGAACTGGCGACGGTGAGGAAGCCAGGATGCACATCGAGAACGCCGTCGGTTACGGTGCTATGGCGCAGGAAATCCTGGAGGTCATGGGAGATCGCCAGCGTGCCGGGGATTCACGCAGTCACCGCGGCGGCTCCCATCCTCGCCGCGGGCAGCTAGCGGTGGAGGGACCGATGAGCGCAAGTCTGACCGAGTTCCGGATGGTGATCGGCGGCAAGGCCGTTGACGCGATCTCCGGACGGACATTCGAGTCACAGAACCCGTACACCGGGAGCGCGTGGGCGCTGGTGCCCGACGGCGGCCCGGAGGACGTGGACGCGGCCGTAGCCGCCGCCCGCGCCGCGCTGGACGGCGCCTGGGGCGGGCTGACCGGTTTCGCCCGGGCCGCGCTGATGCACCAGCTGGCCGACCTGATCACCAAGAATGCGGGGACGCTAGCCCGGCTGGAGGTCAACGACTCGGGGAAGCTGTACCGCGAGATGATCGGGCAGCTCACCGGGCTCGGCGGCTGGTACCACTACTACGCGGGGCTCGCCGACAAGCTCGAGGGCCGGCAGATCCCCGCGCCCAGCCCGGACTATCTCGTCTACACGAGGCGGGAGCCGATCGGGGTGGTGGCCGCGATCACGCCGTGGAATTCGCCGCTGATGCTGCTGACCTGGAAGCTGGCCCCGGCGCTGGCCGCCGGGTGCACGATGGTGATCAAGCCGTCGGAGCACTCCCCGGCCTCCACACTGGCCTTCGCGGAACTGTTCGACCAGGCAGGCTTCCCGCCTGGCGTGGTCAACGTGATCACCGGGCTGTCCCGGGAGGTCGGCTCGGCCCTGGCCGGCCATCCCGGCGTCAACAAGGTGGCCTTCACCGGCTCCTCGGCGACCGGCCGCGCGGTCGCGCGCGCGGCGGCGGACAACCTGAACCGGGTCACCCTGGAGCTGGGCGGCAAGTCACCGCAGATCGTGTTCCCCGACGCCGACCTGACCGCGGCCGCCAACGGGCTCGTAGCAGGCGTGTTCGCGGCCACCGGGCAGACCTGCATGGCCGGGTCCCGGCTGATCGTGCACGAGAGCGTGCACGACGAACTCGTGCGGCTGGTGGCCGAGCGGGCCGCCGCGATCCGGCTCGGCGACCCCAACGACCCCGGCACCGAGATGGGCCCGGTCGCGAACGAGCCGCAGTACCAGAAGGTGCTCGGCTACCTGCGGACCGCGCAGGACGAGGGCGCCACCGTGGCCTGCGGCGGGGTCACCGATGATGCGCTCGGCGGGCTGTTCATCAGGCCCACGGTGCTCACCGGGGTCGGCCCGGAGTCCACCGTGGTCCGGGAGGAGATCTTCGGGCCGGTCCTGTCCGCGTACACGTTCAGCACCGAGGACGAGGCGCTGAAACTGGCCAACGACACGCCCTACGGGCTGGCCGGCGCGGTCTGGACCAAGGACGTGCACCGCGCCCACCGGGTCGCGGCCCGGCTCCGGGCCGGCACGGTCTGGATCAACGCCTACCGGGTCGTCGCGCCCAGCGTCCCGTTCGGCGGGTACGGCGCATCAGGCGTGGGCCGGGAGAACGGTATCGCCGCCCTCGACGAGTACACCGAGAACAAGTCGGTGTGGGTCGAGCTCACCGGCGGCACGCGCGATCCCTTCACCCTCGGCTGACGGTAAGCCCCGGGCCGTAAGCCCCGGGCCGTGCGGGCGGGCGTGGAACCCCGGCACCGTGGTCCTCGATGTCCGCGAGCCGGGAGCGCCTGGCCTGGTTCCCGCAGCCGCGCGCAAGGGCTGAGCCCGCCCGGCGCAGCAACGGGACCGAGAACGGGCGGCTAGCCGGATTGACCGGCGGCGCGCGACCCTCCGGGTGCGGCCGCCTGCTCGCGGGGAGGGCATCACCCCCGTAGTACGCCCAGGCCGGAGGCCAGGCGCGGACGGAGTCCGGGGGCCCCAGGTGATACGGGGTTTGCGGAGGCCATTGGGGGAAAGGCGTTAGATTCGGTGCGGGGCAAATGAGCTGATGCGCACGGGCGGGAGCCCGTCCGCGGCTTTCCCCGGCCTCTCATGACCGGCCGTGACGACGGCTGATCGGGAGACGGCGGGAGGGACGAGGGATCGAGTCATGCAGCCATTGACCAGCGATGATCCCGCCCAGATCGGACGATACCGGCTGAGCGGCCGGCTCGGCGCGGGCGGCATGGGCCGGGTCTACCTGGCGTCCACCCCGGCCGGACGGCCGGTCGCGGTCAAGGTGGTACGGCCCGAACTTGGCGGGGACCAGAATTTCCGGGCTCGCTTCTACCACGAGATCCAGGCCGCGCGGCGGGTCCACGGGCTGTACACCGCGCAGGTGCTCGATGCTGATCCTGCCGCTACGCCACCGTGGCTGGTGACGGCCTACGTCCCTGGGCCGTCCCTGCAGGAAGCGGTGGCCGGCAACGGGCCGATGCCTGAGCCGATGGCGCTGCGGCTGATCGCCGGGGTCGCCGAAGCCCTCCAGGCCATCCACGCCGCCGACGTCGTACACCGTGATCTGAAGCCGTCCAATGTGCTGCTCGCGCCGGACGGCCCGCGGGTGATCGATTTCGGGATCGCCCGGGCCCTGGAAGCGACCTCGCTGACCCGCAGCGGCATGGTGGTGGGCTCCCCGCAGTTCATGGCGCCCGAGCAGATCCGGGACCAGCCCGTCAGCCCGGCGATCGACGTGTTCGCCCTCGGCTCGCTGGCCGCCTACGCGGTGCTCGGCCGGTCCCCGTTCGGTGAGGGCCACACCGCGGCCGTCGCCTACCGCGTGCTGCACGAGGCGCCGGACCTGGACGGATGTCCGCCGAATCTGCGGCCCCTGATCGAGTGCTGTCTCAGGAAGGAACCCGCTGCCCGGCCCATGCCCAGCGAGATCCTTGACTTCTGCCTGGCGCGTACCGCCGGAACGGCCGGTCCCTGGCCCGCCGGGCCGTCCCCGGCCATGGCCGGCTTCCCCCACCAGCCGCCCGCGGCCAGGATGGCCGGCTCCCCGCAGCAGCCCATCGCCCCGATCGCCGGCTCCCCGCAGCCGCCGGCCGCCGCCCCGACGGCCGGCTCCGCGCGGCAGCCGGCCGCGGCGCTGTCACCTGGCCGGCCGGTCCCCCCGCCGCCCATGATCAACGCGGTCCGGCTCATGTACGCGGGCAGCGCCCTCGCCGCACTCAGCATCATCGCCGCCCTCGCCACGACACCCTCGCTCAAGGCCATGATCAGGCAGCATTACCCGGCCGCGGGCTACGGGGCGCTCAGCGCGGTGACGACCGGCACGCTGACGGCCACGATCGCAGGCGGGCTGATCAGCGTCGCTGTGTGGCTGGCCATGGCGCGCAGGACGAAGCGTCGCCAGCCCGGGTGCGAACCCTGTCCACGGTCCTGTTCGTCGTGGACAGCCTGACGGTGCTCAACATCCACTCCCAGGGGCTGGTGACCCCGTCCACGTGGATCGTCAGCGTGGCCGAATGGGCCGTGGGCCTGATCGTCATCGTGTTCATGTGGGATCGGAGATCGGGTGCATACTTCGCCGAACTGCGCCAGGCCAGGCACCTGGCCACGCCGCAGTGGCGGTCGGCACGGCCGTAAGCAGCCCCCAGACCGGACCCGAGCGCGCCTGGCCCGGCGGACCAGGCCCCCGCGGCCCCATGGTGATAGCGTGGACCGAGTTATAAATAGCCATTTATATGGCTACCGGCACTTTCTAGAGAACCGGGCGTCCAGGCCAGTGCATCAGAGCAAGGTCGAGGCGAGATGAGCTCGGAGCCGGGCGGAGGGCTGCCCGGTGAAAGCGCCAGCGTCGGCTCAGCGGCCGCGCGGATGATGCTGGGGAGCCAGCTCAGGCGGTTCCGTGAGGCGGCGGGACTCACCCCCGATGCCGCGGGGTGGCATATCCGGTCATCGCGCTCCAAGATCAGCCGCATGGAGAACGGCCGGGTCGGATTCAAGGACCGCGACGTCCGGGACCTGCTCGAGCTGTACGGCGTGGCCGACCCGCAGATCATCAGTGCCATGCTGGCGCTGGCCGGCCAGGGCCACACCCAGGAATGGTGGGCCCAGTTCGGCGACATCCTGCCGAGCTGGTTCGAGCCCTACCTGGGCCTGGAGGCGTCCGCCTCCCGCATCCGGTCGTTTGACCTGCAGTTCGTCCACGGGCTCTTCCAGACCGAGGCCTACGCGCGGGCCGTCTCCGCGCTCGATCTCCGGGGAGCCGCTCCCGACGAGCTCGACCGGCGGGTGGCGGTGCGGATGAAGCGGCAGGAACTGCTGACCGCCGCGAAGCCGCCCCGGGTGTGGTCCGTGATGGACGAGGCCGCGCTCCGCCGCCCGATGGGCGGGGTGACGGTAATGCGGGAGCAGCTCCGGCGGCTGGCCGAGGCCGCCGAGCTGCCCAACGTCACCCTGCAGGTCGTGCCGTTCCAGGCCGGCGGCCACGACGCCGCCGGGGGGTCGTTCTCGATCTTGCGTTTCAGTGAGCCCGACGTCCCCGACGTGGTGTACATCGAGCAGCTCACCGGCGCTATCTACCTGGAAAAGCCGGCCGCCACCGACCATTACCTCGACATCATGAACCGGCTGAGCGCGACCTCCCTGAGCCCCGCGCAGTCGATATCATTCTTCGAGAGCATCAGCCGCCAGCTGCAGACGTAGGCCCGGCGTGACCCGGAACAATCACGCCCCCCGGGCCAGGAGCGATCAACTACCAGCGATCAATGACGAGCGAGGAAGGCACCATCCCATGAGCACGCAGGACGTCTCCGGCCGCCCGGGCAGTGATACCGGAGCCGCCGAACCGCCGTCCTTCGACATCACCCGCGCCCACCCCGCGCGGGTCTACGACTACTGGCTGGGCGGCAAGGACAATTACGAGGCGGACCGGGAAGCCGCCGAGCAGTTCATCGAGGTCATGCCGAACATCCTGGCCGGGGTCCAGGCCAACCGGGCGTTCCTGCGCCGCGCGGTGCAGCACCTGGCCGGGGAGGCCGGGATCCGGCAGTTCCTGGACATCGGGACCGGCCTGCCGACGGCCGAGAACACGCACGAGGTGGCCCAGGGAATTGCACCCGAGTCGCGGATCGTGTACGTGGACAACGACCCGATCGTGCTGGCCCACGCCCGGGCCCTGCTGACCAGCACCCCCGAGGGCGCCACCGCCTACGTGGACGCCGACGCCCGCGACACCGCCAAGATCCTCGAGGCGGCGGCCGAGGTCCTCGACTTCAGCCAGCCCATCGCCGTCATGTCGCTGCTGGTCCTGCAGTACGTCCCGGATGAGGATCGCCCGCACGAGATCGTCTCCCGGCTGATGGACGCGGTGCCGTCGGGCAGCTACCTGACGATCTCGGATACCACGACCGACATCGACACCGAGCGGGTCACTGCCAGCACGGCCGGGCTTAACGCCCGCCTCGGGCCGGCCCAGTCCACGCTGCGCAGCCGCGCCCAGATCGAGCGCTACTTCGACGGCCTGGAACTCGTCGAGCCGGGGATTGTGCCCATGCCGCAGTGGCGCACCCTGCCCAACCCGCTGGTGATCCCGGTCTTCGCGGGCATGGGCCGCAAACCCTGACCTGATCCAGGAGGCCGGGCGTGGGCCCGGCACACCGCCGGGGGTCAGGGCCGGCGGCGCGGGGCCAGCTTCGACAGCTGCCGGGAGGACAGCGCGGGCGTTCGGCTGAGCGGTCCGGGCGCCCGCAGGCCAGCCAGGTGGATGTCGAGGAATCGCTGCCAGGCCATGGGAGCGACCTCCCCGGTGGCCTGCACCAGCCCGCGCATGGCCCAGACCAGGGCCAGCACGTCGCCGGGAGTGGTGCCCGGGTTCACCGTGCCGGCCGCGATCGCGCGGGCGGTGAGCTCCTCGGTTGCGGCCCGCATCCGGCGTGCGGTGGCATCGTCGGTCTGGCGCTGCAGGAGCAGGTTCGCATAGCGCGCGTGATCGGCGAAGGACTGGCCGAGGGCCCGCAGCAGCTCCTCGAGCCCGTACCCGTCGCTACGCGCCAGCGCCCGTTCGGTGGACGCCAGGACTTCCTCCAGGGCCAGCTGGAGCAGCTCATCAATCAGGGCGTCCTTGCTGGCGAACCGGCGGTACACGGTGCCGACGCCGACGCCTGCCCGCGCGGCGATCTCCTCCATGCAGGCGTCCGCGCCGGACTCCCCGAGCACCTCGCGGGCGGCGGCGAGGATGCGGTGATAGTTCCGGACGGCATCGCGCCGGGTCGCCGCGGGCTGGTGCCGGAGTGCGGTCATTCGCTCTCGTCCCCGACGACCGTTCCCCCGGCGACCATCGCCAGCTCGGCGTGCTCCAGGCCGCCGGAGGTCCGCTGCCGTCCGAGGGCCGAGGGGATCAGCAGGCCGGCGAGCGCGGCCAGCACGAGCCCGGCGGCCATCACCGCGAACCCGATCGTGTAGCCGGACTCCTTCGGCAGGCCGGACGGCTCGAGCTGGGAGGTCACGATGCTGGCCATGACCGCCGAGCCGATACTGCCGCCGATCGTGCGGATGTTCGCGTTCATGCCGCTCGCGACGCCGGTCTGCGAGGGCGGCACCGCAGCCACCACCAGCGCCGACATGGCCGAGAAGGCGAGGCCGAACCCCACGCCCATGATCGCGGTCGACAGGTAGATCTCCCAGACCTGCGCGTGCGCGAACGCGAGGATGGACATGGCCACGCACCCGATGAGGCAGCCGGCGATCACGAGGACCTTGCCGCCGAGCACGCGGGTGAGGCGGCCGGCGAACACGCCGACGGCGAACATGGTGATCGACGAGGGCAGCAGCATCAGCCCGGACCGGGTGATGCTGGCCCCGAACCCGTACCCGGCGGCGGAGGGCGTCTGCACGAACTCGGGCAGGAAGGCGAAGGTCGCGTACATCCCCAGGCCGATGAGGAGCGCGACCAGGTTATTGGTCCACACGGCGGTCTGGCGCATCATCTTCATGTCGATCAGCGGCGTGGCCGCGCGCAACTCGGCCAGCACCCAGCCGGCGGCCAGGATCACCGCGGCGGCCAGCAGGCCCAGCACCCGGGCAGAGCCCCAGCCCCAGTCCGGCGCCTCACTCAGCGCGACCAGCAGCGCGACCAGCCATCCGGACAGCAGCACGGCCGGCAGCCAGCTGATCCGCCCGGGGGTGCGCACCGGCGACTCGGGCACGAACAGCACCGCGGACACCGCCGCGAGCACGGTGAGGATCATCGGCAGCCAGAACAGCCAGTGGTAGTCCAGTGCGTTCACGATCGGGCCCGCGAGGACAATGCCCAACCCCGCCCCGACCGCGGTCAGCGACGCGAGGATACCCACCGCGCCGGTCACTTTATCGGCCGGGAACTCATCCCGGATGATCCCGAACGCGACGGGCACCATCCCGCCGCCGACCCCCTGGATGACCCGGGCCACGATCATGACGCCGATCGAGGGGGCGACAGCCGCCAGCAGCGAGCCCACCGCCAGCGCGATGAGGGTGACCACGAAGACCCGCTTCTTGCCCATCATGTCGCCGACCCGGCCCAGGATCGGCGTCATGATCGACGCCGACAGCAGGTACGCCGTGAGGACCCACGTCACGGCAGCCTGCGTCGTATGCAGCTCGTGCTGGACCGTGGTCAGCACCGGGATCACCAGCGACTGCAGCAAGGCGAACGCCGCGACACCCAGGGACAGCACCGCGAACGTCACCTGGTAATGCGCGCGCTGGATACCGACGGCCACGAGACCTCCCCGAACCGGAACCAAGCTTCCGATTATGGGAGCCTAGCAAAGCGGAACCCGTATTCCGAAATCAGGGCGGGCGGGCAGGCAGGCCGGGCAGCCGGGGGGGCCGGGCGGCCCAGGCCGGGCGAGCAACCAGGGCGGACGGCACCGATGGGGCAACCGCTCGGGTAGAGCATGAGAATGTCCGGCTGGCCCTGCGGAAGGAGCCCTTCATGCCCGTGTCGCGACTCAGGCACATCCCCGGAATCGGCGTGGATGAGGTCGGCGACGCCGCCGACGCCGCCGGGAACCCCGATCTGCTGCGGCTGGAGAACCTCGACACCGACGTGCCTCCGCCCGCGGTGGCCCGCGAGGTCACCCACGCCGCGGTGGAGTCGGATGACGCCAACAGCTACCTGCCGTTCCAGGGACACCGCGCGCTGCGCGAGGCCGCGGCCGGGCACGTCAGCGCGCTGACGGGCCATCGCTACGACCCGGGCACGGAATGCGTCAGCGTGGCCGGCGGCCTCAACGGCATCCTCAACGTCCTGCTGGCCACGGTCGAGCCTGGCCAGGAAGTCGTCATCGGCGATCCGATCTACGCCGGGCTCGTGAACCGCATCCGGCTGGCGGGCGGGATCCCGCGGCACGTGCGCTGCGTACCCGGCGAACGCGGCTGGGCCACCGACCCCGGCGAACTGGCCGAGGCTATCGGCCCGCGTACCGCCGCCGTGCTGCTGATGAGCCCGGCCATGCCGACCGGGGCCATCCTGACCGGCGAGCATCTCGACGCGATCGCCGGCCCGGTCAATCGCCATGGCGCCTGGGTCATCTGGGACGCGGCCATGGAGCGGCTCGTCTTCGCTGGCCGGCCGTCCGTGCACCCCGGCGCCCACCCGGGTCTGGTGTCCCGCACCATCAGCATCGGCTCGGCGTCCAAGGAACTGCGCATGATCGGCTGGCGCGTGGGCTGGGTCACCGGGCCGAAGGCCATCATGAGCGACGTCGGCCTGGTCGGCCTGACCAACGTGGTGTGCCAGGTGGGCATCGCCCAGCAGGCGGTGGCCGCGGCTTTGCGTCATCCCGGCACGGACGAGGACGTGGCCGCGGCGACCCGGGTCTGGGAGCAGCGCTGCGAGCTCATCCTCGATCAGCTCGCCGGCTATCCCTGCATCCGCCCGGACGGCGGTTGGTCGCTGCTCATCGACTGCGCCGCAATGGGCCTGTCCCCCGGGGAGGCATCACGGCGCCTCTTCGCCCGCGCCGAGGTCGCGGCGACGCCGATGACCGGATGGGGACCGGGCGGCGAGCGGTACCTGCGCCTCGTGTTCGCCAACGAGCCGGTCCGGCGGCTCGGCGACCTGCGCGCCCGCTTCGACGCCGCGTTCGCGTAGCGCTGCGGCCGCAGCAACGGGGTCATCGCGGCCGGCCAGGCATCCCCGGACGCCGATCCGCAGAGTCGCGGCGGCCAGCGCCGCCGCCAGCGAGACCACCGCCCCGACCAGCAGCGCGACGTGGTAGCCGTTGCGGAGCAGCGGGGTCACGGCCAGCGGGCCGAGGATCTGGCCGACGCTGTACCCGGCGGTCAGCAACGCGACCGCCCGGGGGTACCGCAGCTGGGCGCCCAGCGCCAGGACGAGGGACGCCACCCCGAGGAAGGTCGCGCCGAACAGGACCGCGGAGATGAGGGCCGGGGCGACGCCCCCGGCCAGGGCGGGCAGCGCGATCCCCGCGGCTTGCAGCACGAGTGCGGCGCACAGCAGCGCGGGCCGCGACCACCGCCGGCTGAGGCGCGCCCACATCGCCGGCGCCGGGAGCGCGGCCAGGCCGACCAGCACCCAGGCGCCGCTGCCGGCCCATGACGGTGAGTTCTGGGTGATCGCCGCGACGAGGAAGGTCCCGGCGATGATGTACCCGACGCCCTCCAGTGAGTAGCTGACGAACAGGGCGGCCAGCCCGCGGTGCGCCCGAGGCGGACGGCGGCGGGGCCCGGCCCCCGGCACTGGCTCGGGCCCGGCCACCGGACCGGGAACGGGCTCCGCCACGGAAGCGGGCTCCGCCGCCGGGGCGGGCGCCGGCCGCAGCGGCCAGGCGATGATCGTGAGGACAATGGCCAGGGCCGCCGAGGCCAGCCACGCACTGCGCCACGCGGGTGCGATCCGGACGGCCAGCACCACGGCGCCCGACAGGACAATGCCCGCCCCGATCCCGCCGAAGCCCCAGCCCACCAGGTGCTGCCGGTGGTCGTGCAGCCGGCCCAGCAGCGTGCTCACGGCGATCATGAAGACGAGGGCGCTCGCCATCCCGGCGGCCAGCCGCAGTGCGAACCAGGCGGCGTGGTCCTCGGTGGCACCCATGAGCGCGAGCGTGACGGCCAGGACGACGAGGCTGGCCCGCAGCACGGCGGCCGAGCGCACCAGCGCGGGCAGGAAGATCCCCAGCAGCGCGCCGGCCAGGTAGCCGGTGTAGTTGGCCGTGGCCAGCGTCGATCCGTACTGAGCCGAGAGGCCGGCCTGGGCGTGCATGAGAGGCAGGATCGGTGTGTAGGCGAAGCGCCCCAGGCCCATGCTGACCGCCAGGGCCGCGGCGGCCTGCAGCACCAGCGTCCAGGGACCTGGTGAGCCAGCGCTCACGCAGGCGCTGGCCCCGGTGCCGCGCCGGGCGGTCCGCCGCCCTGTCGTCATGGTGCCCGTCCTCCGCATGCGCCGCCGCAAACCACGCTAGGCGCCACGACGGGCCACCTCCAATGCCTGCCCCGCCGCGTCTATGCTTGGCAGACATGGATGTCGAGCTGCGGCACCTGCGGGCCTTCGTCGCGGTGGCCCGGTCGGGCTCGTTCACCCGGGCGTCCGGGCAGCTGCTCATCACCCAGCCCGCGCTCACCCGCACGGTCCAGCAGCTCGAGAACTCCCTGCAGGTGACCCTGCTGGACCGGACCTCGCGGCACGTCGAGCTCACGGCGGCGGGACGCGAGTTCCTCGGTCACGCCGAGCGGGTGCTGGCCGACCTGGACGTCGCGCTGGCCTCGGTCCGCACGCAGGTCATGATCCGGCTCGGGTTCAGCTGGCTGCTTCCCGACCCGTGGGCCCAGCGCGCGGTCAGCCGTTTCGAGCAGGCCACGGGGGCCGCGGTGTCGCTGGTCCGGTCCGATGATCCGCTGGCGGCGGTGGAACAGGCCGCGATCGACGTGGCCCTGGTCCGCGGGTCCATCCCGGGCGGCTCCCCGGTACGCCGGGTGCACCTGTTCGACGAGGTGCGGGTGGCTGTCTGCTCGGAACATTCCCCGCTGGCGTCCTATGAGCGGCTGGACTGGGACGAGGTGCCCGGGTGGCCCCTCGTGGTCAACACTGTCAGCGGCACGACCGGCCCGTGGTCCTGGCCGGCGGGCCAGGGCCCGGCGCGCATCATCGAGACCGGCAACTTCGACGAGTGGCTGGAGTCGGTGGCCGCCGGCCGGGGCATCGGGGTGGTCCCTGACGTCGCGATGCGCCGGAACATCCACTCGGCAGTGCGGTTCATCCCGCTGGTGAACGCTCCGCCGAGCCCGGTGTCGCTCGCGTTCCTGCCACGGGTGCACCAGGCGCTGATGCGCCAGTTCGTCGAGGCGGCGGTGGCCGCGGCCCGCGGCCCATGGCCCGGGACGCCGGCCGTAACCGGCTCGTCCGCTACCGTTCGCGTGATGCTGGAGACTGAGCCGTGCAGCTGACGATCATCGGCGCCGGGGCGATCGGCGGGACCATCGGCGCCCACCTGATCCGCGACGGCCACGACGTGCTGCTGTGCGACGCCGATCAGGAGCACTGGGCGCGGTCAACCGCGGCGGGCTGAGCATCGAGGGACCGGTCGAGAACTTCACCGTCGCCGTCCGTGCGGTGACCCCGGACGCCCTGCCCGGCTCGCTGGGCCGGGTGGCGATCGCCGTGAAGAGCCAGCACACCGCGCAGGCCGCCGGGCTGCTCCGCGGCCGGCCACGCCCCCGGCGCAGTTGACCAGGATGCCGACCGGGCCGACCCTGGCGAAGAACTCGGCGACGTCCGCGGGCGCGGACAGGTCGGCCTGGTCTTTGTCCACGCCGTGGACGTCCGCGCCGGCGGCCCGCAGGGCGTCGGCGATGCCCGCGCCGATATCGTGGGCGGTTCCGGTGACGACGGCCGTTTTCCCGGCCAGGCCGGCGCTCACCGGTCCGGGGCCGTTCGGCCGCAGCGGTCACGTGATCCGGGGGGAGGCTCCCGTCCGGGGAGCGCGCCAGTTATGCACCCAGCCTCCGTGCCTGTCATCGTTGCCTGACTGGCCGACGCTGGCTGTCGGGGCCTTACCCAAACGTTTGTCCAGGAAAGTACTGTAACCGCCCGGGTCGGATCGGGCCAGTGTGATTTCGCCGGCGCCCGGGGCCGGTTCCTGGCGAGGGGAGGCGGGCTAGGGAAGGTGATTGTGTCCACACCCGACATCACGTTCCAGGTACTCGACGGGGCGGGGGCCGGCGCGCACGCGGACGAGCTGGAGGCCCTGCACGCTGAGGTCTACGCCGGCCTGCCGTATGGCCGGGATGAGGACACGGCGCGGTTCGCGGGCCGCTTCCGGGTCCAGCGCCGCCAGCCGGGTTACGTCCTGGCCGAGGCCCGTCACGGCGGCTACCTGGTCGGCTACGCGGCCGGTTTCCCGCTCCGCCCGTCCACTTCCTGGTGGCGGCACCTGACTACCCCGGTGCCGGACGACATCACGGCCGAGCATCCCGGCCGCACGTTCGCGCTGGCCGAGCTGGTGGTCCGCCCGTCATGGCGGCGCCAGGGCATCGGCGCGGCCCTGCACGACCTGGTCCTGCGGAACCGGCCCGAGGAGCGGGCCACGCTGACCGTCCTGCCCGCCGCCACCCCGGCGCAGACCGCCTTCCGGACCTGGGGCTGGCGCAAGGTGGCGCGGACCCGCGACCAGGATCCCGGGTCCCCCGTAGCTGACGTGCTCGTCCGCCCGCTTCCGGCGAACCGGTGACCCACCGGCCCGGAAGACACCACAGGCCCGCCAGGGACGGGTTGCCGCCGTCCCGGCGAGCCTGTCTAGCGGGCCTGCCCTGCCGCGGCCCGGGCTCCGGGCCGGCGCGACTGGCCGCTACTGGGCAACCTGGCCGCTACTGGGAAACGGTGTCCGCCCGGTGCGGCAGCTTCCAGCCGGGCCGCACGAAGTGGCAGGTGTACCCGTTCGGGTACTTCTCCAGGTAGTCCTGGTGCTCGGGCTCGGCCTCCCAGAACGGCCCGGCGGGCTCGACCTCGGTAACGACCTTGCCCGGCCACAGGCCGGACGCGTTGACGTCGGCGATGGTGTCCTCGGCGACCCGCTTCTGCTCCTCGCTGGTGTAGAAGATGGCCGACCGGTAACTGGCCCCGATGTCGTTGCCCTGCCGGTTCCGCGTGCTCGGGTCGTGGATCTGGAAGAAGAACTCAAGCAGGTCACGGAACGAGATCTGGTCCGGGTCGAACGTGATCTCGATGGCCTCGGCGTGGGTGCCGTGGTTCCGGTAGGTCGCGTTCGGCACGTCGCCGCCCGTGTACCCGACCCGGGTCGAGATCACGCCGGGGCGCTTGCGGATGAGATCCTGCACGCCCCAGAAGCAGCCGCCGGCCAGGATCGCCTTCTCGGGATGGGCGGTCATCGTGTTTCACTCCTCGTGTCGTCGGTCTGCTCGAACAGCGTGCGGTACTCCCCGTACCCTTCACGTTCCAGGTCCTGGACCGGGATGAAGCGCAGGGCCGCGGAGTTGATGCAGTACCGCAGGCCTCCCTGGTCGGCGGGGCCGTCGTGGAACACGTGGCCGAGATGGCTGTCGCCGTGGGCGGACCGGACCTCGGTCCGGATCATGCCGAGGCCGAAGTCCCGCTTCTTGACGATGTTGCCGGGCTCGATCGGCACCGTGAAGCTCGGCCAGCCGGAGCGGCTGTCGTACTTGTTCACGGACGCGAACAGGGGCTCGCCGGAGACGACGTCCACGTAGATGCCGGGTTCCTTGTTGTCCCAGTACTCGTTGCGGAACGCCGGCTCGGTCCCCTTCTTCTGGGTGACCCGGTACTGCTCCGGCGTGAGCTGGGATATGGCCTGGGGGTCCTTCTGGAAAGTGTCGGACACCTCAGCTCCTTCGATTGAGGCCCCACTGGTGGCGGGGCACTACATACAGCACAGCGTCCCGGAGGGCCTGGCTGTTCCCGCCCCCGGCCGCCCGCCACCACCCGCCGCCGGGCCACCCGCCAGCCCCGCCAGCGGGCGACCGGCCAGCCCCGCCGGCGGCCACGCCCCGAGGCCGGCCTGCTCACTCGGCCAGGGATTCCTCGGTGACCAGCGGCCGGTGCGCGACGCCGTGCAGGGCGGCCGCGGCGAGTACCGCCGCGACCAGAGCGGCCACGCCGCAGATGAGGTAGCCGAGGGAGTAGGCCTGCCCGAGCGCGTGGAACGCGACGTCCTTGAGTGGGTTGAAGGGCACCGGGGTCCCCTTCGGGCCGGGCACCGTGGCCGGGACGCCGTTCGCGCCGAGCGGCCCGGACTTCACCGCGTCCACCGCGGCCTGGACCGAGGCCCGGTCGCCGGCGGGCACGTGCGCGGGCGCGTGGTAGAAGGTGTCCAGGGCGGTCCGCAGCCGGGTGCTGGCGGCGATCCTGGCCTGGATCTGGCCGGCCGCCTGGCTCAGCGCGACCGCGCCGATGATCGCCGGCCCGAGCGTGAACCCGAAGTCCCGCAGCTGGCTGGTGGTCCCGGACGCCATGCCCGCGAGGTGGTTGGGCACGGTGTTGACGGCCACCGCGGTGACCCCCGACAGCGCGAACGCGAAGCCCACCCCGACCAGCACCAGCGGGGCGATGATCGGGGCGAGCGACATCCCGGTGACGGGCACGGCGGACAGCCACAGGTCGCCCGCGCCGATCAGCAGGAACCCGCCACCGAGCGCCCAGCGCGGGTTGTAGTGGCGGATGGCCCGGGCCGTCAGCGGCATCAGGACCAGCGCGAAGCCCTGCAGCAGCACGAAGGCGATCGCGGTCTTGAGCGGTGTGAAACCCTGGATGGCCGACAGGCGGATGCTCGTCGAGTAGGCGGTGCCGAGGAACGCGAACATGCCGAGGACGGTCACCACCGAGTTCACCGCGAAGGGCCGGCTGCGGAACAGGTCGAGGCGCAGCAGCGGGGCGGCGGAGCGGTTCTCGGCCGCGATGAACAGCAGCAGGAAGATCGCCGCGACAATGAACCCGGAGATCACCAGCCCGTCCGACCATCCGCTGGTGGCCGCGTTGATCACCGCGAACAGCAGGGCGAACAGGGCAATGGCGATCGTGATCTGGCCGGGCCAGTCCAGCGAGCGGCCTTCGGGCGCGGAGGAGTTCTGCGCGGTGCAGGCCACCCCGGCGCTGATCAGGGCGAGGATGCCGACCGCGACGAAGGCCCACCGCCAGGCCGCGTAGGGGTCGCCGCCCCAGTGAATCTTGGTCACCAGGCCGCCCAGCACCGGGGAGATGAAGCCGCCGGTTGACAGCGCGGCGGCCCAGATCGCGATGCCGCGGGCCCGCGACCGTACGGTGTGCGTCCCGGCGGCCACCATGGCCAGTGACGTCGGGAAGAGCACCGCCGCGCCGATGCCCGCCAGGGCCTGGCCGGTCCACAGGACGCCCACCCGGGCGCCGGTGGAGGTACCCGCGCCCGGGGTCAGGACGCTGACGAATTCACCGACGGCGAGCAGCACGCTCCCCCCGATCAGCAGCCGCTTGCGGCCGAACAGGTCGCCGAGGACGCCCCACGTCAGCTCCAGCAGCGTGACCGGGACCAGGAACGCGTCGGAGATCCAGGTCAGCTGGGACGACGTCGTGCCCAGGTCCTGCTGGAACAGCCCGTTAAGCACCGCGGGGATCGCGAGCCCGACCTGCCCGGCGCACGCCGCGAGGGCCGTGGCGACGGTCGTCGCGACGGTCAGCGAGGGCGTGTGCACGGCGAGGCGGGACTTGCTTCCGGTGATCGCCATGTGTACCTCCGTCCGCTATGTGAACGGATAACAGCTCACCCGTCAGCCCCGGATGAAACGCGATTGCGCCCGGCTGGCGCTTCGGGGAAGGTTGGGTCCCATGCCGACCCGCCTGGTTCATGTCGTGACCGACGCCAGCGACCCCGGCCGGCTGGCCCGGTTCTGGGCGGGCCTGCTGGGCTGGGAGATCGCCGACGAGGCCCCCGACGAGGTGGACGTGTGGCCGGCTGACACGTATCCCGATCCGGTCGCGGTGCCGGTCGTGTTCGTCCCGGTGCCCGAGCCGAAGGACGGGAAGAACCGGGTCCACCTCGACCTGGCCAGCACGTCGCCCGCGCACCAGGCCGAACTGGTCAGCCGGGCCCGGGACCTGGGCGGCGGCCCGCTCGACATCGGCCAGGGCGACGTGCCCTGGGTGGTCATGGCCGATCCGGAGGGCAACGAGTTCTGCGTCCTGGAGCCGCGGGACATCTACCGCGACACGGGCCCGGTCGCCGCGATCGTCACCGACTGCGGCGATCCGGCCGCCCGGGCCCGGTTCTGGGTCAGCGCGTCGGGCTGGGATATCACGCGCACCGAGGATCAGATCGTCGGGCTCCGGTCACCCGCAGGCGTGGGGCCCTACCTGGAGCTTCTCCGGGTGCCGGACCATAAGACGGTGAAGAACCGGGTGCATCCCGACGTGGCCCCGTACCGGGGTGACGACCTCGCGGCCGAGGTGGCCCGGCTGCGCGACGCGGGCGCGGCCCTCGCCGACGTCGGTCAGGATGACGGGGTGTACTGGACGGTCCTGGCCGACCCGGAGGGCAACGAGTTCTGCGTCCTGTCCCCCCGGTAGAGCGCCCGGCCCCGCCGCGGCTCAGTCCCGTTTCCCCCGGGGGGAGGGGTCAGGTCGAGACCAGGTCGCAGACGAAGATCAGGGTCTCGCCCGGCGCGATCGCACGCCCGGCCCCCCGCTCGCCGTAGGCCAGGCCGGGCGGGATGATCAGCTGCCGGCGGCCGCCGACCTTCATGCCCTGCACGCCCTGATCCCAGCCGGCGATGACCTTTCCCACCCCGAGCTGGAACTGCAGCGGGGCGCCGCGGTTCCAGCTGGCGTCGAACTCCTCGCCCGTGGAGTACGCCACCCCGACGTAGTGCACCTCGACCGTGTCGCCCGCCTTCGCGACGGCACCGTCGCCTTCCCAGACGTCGGTGATCTGGAGGTCAGCCGGCGGCTCGCCCCCCGGGAAGTCGACCTCGGGCTTCTCCATGCTCATGCTCGCCTCTCCATACGGAACGTGATGCAGTCGGCACAACGACAGCGCAGTCTACGTCAGGCGCCGCCGCACCTGAGCGGCCACGGCGGCGGGCGTGGTCAGGCCGCGGTCGCGATCCCCGCCGGGGTCCAGCCGATCGCGGGCGCGACAGGGCGGGCGATCGTGGCCAGGATGCGTGCGCCGCGGGCCACCCCGAGCTGATGCGGGCACGGTGAACAGCACCGCGCCAGCCTCGCGCACCGCCGGGGTCCGCCGCGAGTTCGGCGGCGATGCGGCCCGGTTCCCGGCGTACGTGCGGGCCGCCCGTGACCGGACGACAGGAACCGATCCTCCTTGAACGTCAAGTCAGCGTTCCCGCGCGCCGCAAGATCCCGGCTCAGCTCGCCGGGCCCGGCCTGCCCCGCCCGGGTCGCGGCAGCCGGGCCCCTTGACAGCCGGCCAGCCCAGGATTACACCTTCATAAAAGCCTTGTATTAAGAGCAAAATCTCCGCAACGAACACCACCATCCGCGGGTCCCCCGCCCCGGCGCGCGGTGGCGGTCCTGGGTACCCCAATGACGGGGCGCGGCAGGAAGGTACGGCACATGAATCACTGGATGAAGACCGCGGCGCGCCGTTCCGGCCCCGCCCGGCGCCGGCCGGGGTCGCGGCGGGCACGATCGGCGCTCACGGCGTTAGCCCTGCTGGCCGGCGGCCTGGCCGGCGTGGTGGCCACGGGCCTGGTCCGGGCCCCCGCCGCCCGTGCCGACACCGTGCCGCCGGCGCCGTCCGGCTGGACCACGGTGTTCGGCGACAACTTCGCGGGCGCGGCGGGGTCGGCACCGTCCTCGGCGAACTGGTTCTATGACATCGGCACCGGCTACGGGACCGGGGAGAAGGAACAGACCACCAACTCGACCAGCAATGTCTACCTCGACGGCAACGGCCACCTGGTCCTCAAGGCCATCAACAACGGCGGCACCTGGACCTCCGGCCGGATCGAGAGCACCCGCGATGACTTCCAGGCTCCTCCGGGCGGGAAACTCGAGATGACCGCGTCGATCCAGCAGCCGAACCCGGCCAGCGGCCTCGGCTACTGGCCGGCGTTCTGGGCCCTCGGGTCCCCGATGCGGACCGGCGGCGGCTGGCCCCAGTCCGGCGAGATCGACATGATGGAGGACGTCAACGGGCTGAACGAGGCCTCGCAGACCCTCCACGACGCGGCGAACAGCCCTGGCCACCCGCTGATCGCCTGCCCGGGCGCGGGCTCCAGCTGCCAGACCGGGTACCACACGTACTCGGTGATCATCGACCGCACCAACACGAGCGCGGAGACCCTGCAGTTCCTGATGGACGGCACGGTCGAGAGCACCATCACCGAGGCCTCCGTCGGCACGGCCGCCTGGCAGCAGGCCATCGACCACGGGTTCTTCATCATTTTCGACCTGGCCATGGGCGGCAACTACCCGGATGGGGTCCACGGCTCCGCCACCCCGACCTCGGCCACGACATCCGGCGCGTCGATGAGCGTGGGCTACGTGGCCGCGTACGAGCAGGGCGGCAACTCCACCCCGGCCGGCACGGCCACCGCGACCGGCCCGGTCACGGGGATCAACAGCCTGTGCCTGGCCAACCAGGGCTCGCTGAACACCTCGGGGAACCCGATCGGCGTGAGCAACTGCAACGGCAGCGCAGGCCAGCAGTGGTCGCCGTACTCGGACGGGACGCTGCGGACCCAGGGCGGCTGCCTGGATGTGGTCAGCGCGGGCACCTCCAGCGGCACCAACGTGGACTGGTACCCGTGCAACGGGACGGCCGCCCAGACCTGGACTCACCAATCCAGCGGCGAGCTGGTCAACCCACCCTCCGGGCTGTGCCTCACCGATCCCGGCGGTAATACCGGCGCGCGCCTGGACATCGAGACCTGCACCGCCTCGGCCCAGCAGAAATGGACGCTGCCCAGCGGGAGCGGCGCCGGGGGCGGGGGCGGCGGCGGAAGCTGCGGCCCGGCCAACCTCGCGCTGAACAAGACCGCCACCGCGTCCTCCACGGAGAACGCCGGTACTCCCGCGGCCAATGCGGTAGATGGCAACACCGGCACCCGCTGGTCCAGCGCGTTCTCCGACCCGCAGTGGCTCCAGGTCGACCTCGGCTCATCGCAGTCCATCTGCCAGGTCACGCTGAACTGGGAGGCCGCGTACGCCACCGCGTACCAGATCCAGGCCTCCACGGACGGGACCAACTGGACCACCATCTACTCCACCACCAGCGGGACCGGGGGCACCCAGACCCTCAGCGTCTCCGGCACGGGCCGCTACATCCGCATGAACGGCACGGCCCGGGCCACCCCGTACGGGTATTCGTTGTGGGAATTCAGCGTCTACGGCGCGGGAAGCGGGGGCGGGGGCACATGCGGGACCGCCAACCTGGCCCTGAACAAGAGCGCGACCGCGTCCTCCACGGAGAACGCCGGTACTCCCGCGGCCAATGCGGTAGATGGCAACACCGGCACCCGCTGGTCCAGCGCCTTCTCCGACCCGCAGTGGCTCGAAGTTGACCTCGGCGCGTCCCACGGCATCTGCCAGGTCACGCTGAACTGGGAGGCCGCCTACGCCCGGGCGTTCCAGATCCAGACCTCGGCCGACGGCGCGAACTGGACGACCATCTACTCCACCACCAGCGGGACCGGGGGGACCCAGACCCTCAGCGTCTCCGGCACCGGCCGCTACGTCCGCATGTACGGGACGGCCCGGGCCACCCAGTACGGCTACTCGCTCTGGGAAATGGGGGTGTCCGGCAGCTGATCACGCCGGGCCGCCGGAGGCCGCGGATCTGATCCGCGGCCTCCGTGCGGATCAGCCACCCGCGGGGGCACTGACGCCCTCCCCGGTGGCGTAGGGGATGAAGCTGCCGTGATGGGGGTTCGGGTCGAGGGGCTTGCCGAGCGCGGGGAAGGCCCGCTGCGGGCAGGTGGTCCGGTCGCACACCTTGCACCCCGGGCCGATCGGGACCAGCGCGGACGGGCTGCCCAGGTCAAGCCCGTGGGAGTACACGAGCCGGTGGGCGTGCCGCAGGTCGCACCCCAGCCCGACCGCGAAGGTCTTGCCGAGCGTGCCGTAACCGCCGTAGCGCCGGGCCACGGTCCGGGCCACCCACAGGTAGCTGCGGCCGTCGGGCATCTGGGCCAGCTGGGTCTGGATCTCACCGGGGTGCACGAAGGCCTCGTAGACGTTCCACAGCGGGCAGGACCCGCCGACCCGGGAGAAGTGGAAGCTGGTCGCCGACTGGCGTTTGGAGATGTTCCCCGCCCGGTCCACCCGCACGAAGATGAACGGCACGCCGCGGGCGCCGGGACGCTGCAGCGTGCTGAGGCGGTGCGCGACGGTCTCGTACCCCACGTCGAACCGGCGCTGCAGCAGCGCGATGTCGTAGCCCGCCGTCTCCGCGGCGTCCAGGAACGCCTGGTAGGGCAGGACCAGGGCGCCGGCGAAGTAGCTGGCCAGGCCGATCCGGCAGAGCATGCGGGCATCGTCGCCGGACAGGTTGGCCTCGGTGACGATCTGGTCGATCTGCGCGGACATCTCGAGCGAGGCCAGGTGGGTGGCCAGCTGGAAGGCGCGCTGGCCTGAGTTGAGCAGCGGGGACAGGGTCAGCACCCGGGCCTCGGGATCGTAGCTTCGCTTCACGGCCTGGTCACGGTCGGGCAGGTCGGCCACCCGGATGCCGTGCCGCCGGGCCAGCCGCTCGGTGATCCCGGCCTCGGTGTTGCCCACCTTGAGGTCGGCCTGATCGAAGATCTGCTCGGCGCCGAGGTCGAGCGCGGGGAAGTAGTTCCGCCGGGCGTAGAACAGCTCCTGCACTTCCTCCTGGGCCATCGGCGGCGGCACCGACATCGACCCCGCCTCGCCCGCATCGATGCGGCTCATGATCGTCTCGTTGACGTCGCGGCCGTGCCGGTACCGGCGGTGCAGCTCGATGACGTACCGGCCGACGGCCGGCATGGCCGCGGCCAGCTCGCGGATCTCCGCCATCGAGATCTGCTCGCCGACCGAGGGATCGGTGAGCACATCACGAAGCTGGGCTACCAGGCGGTCGGCGTCCTCGGCCGAGAACTGCTGCAGGTCAGCGTCGTACACGCTGGCCAGCTTGAGCAGGACGGACGCCGTCATCGGGCGCTGGCTGGACTCGAGCTGGTTCACGTAGCTCGGCGAGATGCCCAGCGCGCTGGCCAGGGCGGCCTGGGTGAGACCGCGTTCCTCACGGAAACGGCGCAGCCGCACGCCGACCCGGGCTTTCGTGACCACCATCACACCCTGTCTGGTGAAGTTCGCGGTCTTCTCGATCGCCGTTCACCGGCCCGCAACTTCCGGACCCCCCGCGAATAGTCGCGCAGGTCCTGCAGGCCTTGGCCCGGCGAATCGGTCTAGACCACCGCTCACTGTCTTCACAAGTGTTACAGAATCGCGGGCTGAGCGCCACAAACCTCCACACATGCAGGTCTACCACTCCACCGGCCTTTGAGTGCATCTTGTTAAGGTGGCTTCCGGTTTCTTTTTGAGACCCCGCGATAGACGAGTTGCGGGTAGCGGCCGGTGATTGGGAGGACATCCTGTGAGTGACGCTATTCCGGGCCTGCAGCAGCCGCCGACGGCACACAGCGGGCTGGTGGACTGGGTAACGGACATCGCAGCCTTGACCCAGCCCGCCCGCGTCCAGTGGTGCGATGGCTCCCCGGAGGAATGGGATCAGCTCACCAGCCTGCTGGTCGAGCAGGGCACCCTCCTGCCGCTCAACCCGGATCTGCGCCCGGGCAGCTTCCTGGCCCGCTCCGACCCGTCGGATGTCGCCCGGGTCGAGGACCGGACGTTCATCTGCTCGGAGAAGGAAGAGGACGCGGGGCCGACCAACAACTGGGTCGCCCCGGCCGAGATGCGCGCGACGTTCGCGGACCTGTTCGCCGGCAGCATGGCCGGCCGGACCATGTACGTCGTCCCGTTCTGCATGGGCCCGCTCGGCTCGCCGATCTCCCAGCTCGGCGTGGAAATCACCGACTCGCCCTACGTGGCGGCCTCGATGCGGGTCATGACCCGGATGGGCGCCCGGGTCCTGGACGACCTGGGCACGGACGGGTTCTTCGTCCGCGCGGTTCACTCCGTGGGCGCCCCGCTTCAGCCGGGCCAGGCGGACGTGCCGTGGCCGTGCAACCAGACCAAGTACATCTCGCACTTCCCCGAGACCCGCGAGATCTGGTCCTACGGGTCCGGGTACGGCGGCAACGCGCTGCTGGGCAAGAAGTGCTACGCGCTGCGGATCGCCTCGGCCATGGCCCGCGACGAGGGCTGGCTGGCCGAGCACATGCTCATCCTCAAGGTCACCCCGCCGGAGGGCGAGGCGAAGTACCTGGCGGCGGCCTTCCCGTCGGCCTGCGGCAAGACCAACCTGGCCATGCTCCAGCCCACGGTCCCGGGCTGGCAGGTGGAGACGATCGGCGACGACATCGCCTGGATGCGGTTCGGCGAGGACGGCCGGCTGCATGCCATCAACCCGGAGGCCGGCTTCTTCGGCGTCGCACCGGGCACCAGCACGGTCACCAACCCGAACGCGCTCGAGATGCTGACCCGCAACACCGTCTTCACCAACGTCGCGCTCACTGACGACGGCGACGTGTGGTGGGAGGGCCTGACCGACGAGCCGCCGGCGCACCTGACCGACTGGCAGGGCCGCGACTGGACGCCGGCCTCGGGCAGCCCGGCCGCCCATCCCAACTCCCGGTTCACCGTGGACGCGGCCCAGTGCCCGTCGATCGCGCCGGAATGGGACGACCCGGCCGGGGTGCCGATCTCGGCCATCCTGTTCGGCGGCCGCCGCGCCACCGCGGTGCCGCTGGTCACCGAGGCGTTCTCCTGGCAGCACGGGGTGTTCATCGGGGCCACGATCGCCTCCGAGAAGACCGCGGCGGCCGAGGGCACGGTCGGCGAACTGCGTCACGACCCGTTCGCCATGCTGCCGTTCTGCGGCTACAACATGGGCGACTACTTCGGCCACTGGCTGAAGATCGGCGGCCTGGCCGACCCGGAGAAGCTGCCGCGGATCTACGCGGTGAACTGGTTCAGGAAGAACGCCGACGGCAAGTTCGCCTGGCCCGGCTTCGGCGAGAACAGCCGGGTCCTGAAGTGGATCACTGAGCGGCTGAACGGGGCGGCCGAGGCGCAGGCCACCGCCATCGGCAACGTGCCCGCCGAGGGTGCCCTGGACACCACGGGCCTGACCGTCAGCGACGCGGACCTGAAGCTGCTGCTGTCGGTGGACACCGGCAGCTGGCAGGACGAGGCCGACCACACCCGGGAGTACTTCACCACGTTCGGCAGTCATCTGCCGGGCGCGCTGTGGGACGAGCACGAGGCGCTGCTGGAGCGGCTGAAGACCGCTGAGGGCTGATCTCAGGGCTCACCTTTCCGCGCCGGGCCGGCCGCCTGGACGACCCGGGCGGCCGCCCGGCGCTGATGTGCTCGGCGCGGTGGAACGCGAGCCACGCCACCGCCAGCGCGGCGGCGAAGACGGGCAGCCAGGCGAGCCGCTCGGCGATCCACTGGGCCCCGGACGGCTCCGTGAGCAGGCCAGGGAGGCGGCCGATCAGTGAGCCGGTCATGGTCACAGCCAGGAACGCTGACTGGTGCCACAGGAACAAGGTCATGGCCGACAGGTTGGCCAGCGCGACCGGTGCCCAGGCCAGCGGGCGGCGCATCAGCCGGGCCAGCGCGGGCCGCAGCAGCAGCGCCAGGCCGGCCTGGGCCATGCCGAAGGTGACGGCGGCCAGCGTGGGCGGGTTCAGGTTCGAGATGCGGGCGCCATTCACGCCCACCATGCTGGCCGGGTACCCGGCCCAGGCGATCAGCGCCGCCGTGGCGCCCGCGCCCGCGCCCAGCATGACGGCGGGCACCTTCCAGCCGCGGAACGCCCCGCGCGCCCATGCGATGCCGAACAGGTAGGGGACCAGCCAGCCGGCCCCGACGTTGATCCAGCCGAGCCAGGCCGGGCCACCGAGGCCGAAACGGGCCGCGTCCACCACGGCCACCACGGCGGCCGGAGCGAGCGCGGCCGCGGCGCCGGAGCGGCGCACCAGTGCCACCGCCAGCGGGGTCAGCGCGGTCAGGCCGGCGAACACGCCCAGGAACCACAGCGGGCTGAGCACCAGCGTGACCATGGTGTGAATGGTCGCCGCGCGGACCCCGGCGAGAATCATCCCGGTGGTGAGCGGAACCCAGACGGCCACGAGCACCAGGACCGGGCGGCCCAGCCGGGTCAGCCGGGCTCTCAGCCAGGGGACGTACCCTCCCTTGTAGCTCCGGGCGGCGGAGTAGCCGCCGACGAAGAAGAAGATCGCGAGGGTCTGGAAGACCCACGACACCGGGGCCAGGGCCGGCAGCGCGGCCAGCGGGCTGCTGTCGTGCAGCCCCGCGCGGGCCGGGGGCCCGCTCGCCACCAGGGCGGTGACCAGCCAGTGGCCGAGGATGACGCCCGCGATGGCCAGGGCCCGCAGCGCGTCCACGGTCCGGTCGCGCCTGGCCGGCGTGGCCGCATCGATGCGTGCGGCCCCAGCCCGCAGGGCGAGGATCCGGCGGGCCAGGCGGGACGGGCCGGGGGTGGGTTCCCGCCGGGCCAGCGGGTGCGCGGGGGCCGGGGGCTCGGGGAGGTCGCTCCCGCGGGCCAGCAAGGCCGTCATCGGGTGACCTTCCCGGGCTGGCCCAGCGCGATGTTGGCCAGGTTGCGCAGCGACTCGCTGCCCGGCTGCAGGTAGCTGCTGTGGCCGCGGCCGCCGCAGCCGAACCGGCGGGCGCCGAACGACGGCGACGTGGGATCCGTCCCGAACCCCACCCCGAGCAGGCGGAGGTGGGGCACGTCCCGGATCCAGTCGCCCGCTTCCCGGCCGGCCCAGACCCGGGCCGGGGTGTGCAGCGACGCCACCGTGGCCGCGTCCATCCCCGGGCTGCCGTACACCGCGATGTCGGTGACGGGCAGGCCGGGCGCGGCCAGCCCGCACACCACCGAGCCGTAGCTGTGGCACAGCAGCGCGACCTGGTCGCCGTGCCGGGCCAGGGCGGTGACCAGGGGCCGCAGGGCCTGAGCCCCCTGCCCCGCGTTCCCGGACGTAAGGACGCTCAGGCTGAGCAGGCTGGGCGTGCGGTACCCCAGCCAGGCGATGACCGCCAGGCGGGCCCCGGGATCCAGCCGACGGGCCAGCGCGGCGAGCGCCCGGGCCCCCCCGGCGGGTGACGCCGTGCCGCGGGAGGCGAACGTCGCCAGCGAGGTGTCGGACCCGGGGACGAGGATGGCGACCCGCCGGGCGGTGGCCAGGTTGCCGAGCACCTCGACCGCTTCCCCCTGACCGCTCGTGCCGAAGGCGAGCAGGTGCTCGTGACCGAGTGCGCCGAGCGCGCGGGCCCGTCCCGGGTCGCCGGACCGGGCCGCCGTCCGCGACGCCCGGCCGACGGCCCGGGCGCTGGCGGCGTAGCGCGCGGACAGCGCGGGCCCGGTGAGGGCGGGCAGTGATACCGGCGGCTCAGCCGGAGGGACCGGGCTCACCGCCGCCGTCAGCGTGACGGCGACGACGGCGGCAGCCGCGGTGATAGCGGCGACGCGGCGCAGTCTCATGAGGTGTCCTTCCTGGTCCAGTGGGGTACTGGCCAGAAACCTACGGACGGCGCCGGGTAGCCGGCGTCACGCTGCGGGACCCATTGGAGGCCTGCCCCTGAGGTAGTGGTGGCCGGCCCCGGCGGGCCACCCGCCGGGGCTGGCCCCCTACCTGAGTAGGGCCCGGCACATCCCCCGCGCGGGTCACGAAGAGCCGGGCGCACCGCTCTACGCTGGAGGCATGAGTTCAGGGGTCGTCGACCGGGTCGCGGCGGTGGTCGCGGACGGGGCCACCGATCCCCCGTCACCGCATCCCGCATGGCTGCAGCGGTTCCAGCGCGGGCCGGTGGACGTGGTGTTCCTGGCCGACGCGGTGCTCGCAGTCATCTTGTTCGGGACCACGGACTCGTGGCTGGAGACGCACAACGCCACGCACGGCCACCAGTACAGCACCGTACTGCTGCTTTTCTTCGCGTTCCTGGTCAGCGCACCGCTCCTGCTGCGGACCCGGTTCCCGGCCGTGGCCTGGGGCGCGGCGGTGGTGGGAGTGGCCTGGGCGTCAGTCGCCATCGGGCCGCACTCGTTCTCCTCCGCCGTGTACGTCCCGGCCGGCGTGCTGGTGTACGCCCTGTGCCTGTACTCGGTCGCGGTACGCGGCAAGCCCTGGCTCGTGGCCGTGGTCGCGGCAGTCACCGTGCTGGGCGCCATCGTCATCGACGCGCGCACCAGCGCAGGCGCGCTCCTCATGGCCATCCCGCTGCTCGGCGGGGCGATCGTCCGGGCCCGGCGCAGCGGCCGCGCCGAGCTCGTGCAGCAGGCCCGGCGGCTCGAGGGCGAGCGGGCGCTGCTGGAGGAGCGCCAGCGCATCGCCCGCGAACTGCACGACATCGTGGCCCACCACATGTCGGTGATCGCCATCCAGGCCGAGGCCGCGCCGCGCAAGATCGCCGATCCGCCGCCGGAGCTGATGCAGAGCTTCGCCGACATCCGGGCCAGCGCGCTGAGCGGGCTCGGCGAGCTGCGCCGCCTTCTCGGCGTGCTGCGCAGCGACAGCTCGGACACCGCACCGCAACCCGGCCTGGGCGAGCTGGACGGGCTGATGGAGTCGGCCCGCAGCGGGGGCGTGCGGGTGACGTCCGCCGTCAGCGGGCCGCCCCGGGCCCTGCCCCAGGGCGTTGACCTGTCCGCTTACCGGATCCTGCAGGAGGCGCTGAGCAACGCGATGCGGCATGCCCCCGGCTCCGCGGTGCGGGTGGAACTCGCCTACGCGCCCAGCTCCCTGATCATCAAGGTGCGTAACGACGCCGCCCCGGCCGGGGCGTCTGCCGCGGCGGGACGATGGCAGCTGTCCGCGCCGGTGGCCGGGAACGGCCTGCGCCCCGGTGACCCGGCCGGTGCCGCCGGCGGGACCGGGCATGGCATCATCGGCATGCGCGAGCGGGCCGCGATGCTGGGCGGCCACCTGCTGGCCGCCCCCACCGAGGACGGTGGGTTCCTGGTCACCGCCGTCCTGCCCGACATCAGGGACTCCGGGGAGGGCCGGCCGTGACCGTCCGCGTCGTGATCGCCGATGACCAGGGCATGGTCCGGTCCGGCTTCACCACCCTGCTGAACAGCGAGTCCGATATCGAGGTCGTCGGCGAGGCCGTGAACGGGCAGGAGGCGGTCGCCCGCGCCGAGCAGCTGCGGCCGGACGTGATCCTGATGGATGTGCGGATGCCGGTGCTGGACGGCCTGCAGGCCACCCGGCAGATCACCGCCCGCGGGACCACTCCGAAGGTGCTGGTGCTGACCACCTTCGACCTGGACGACTACGTCTACCAGGCCCTGCGCTGGGGAGCGAGCGGCTTCCTGCTCAAGGACGCGTCGGCCCGCGAACTCGCCGACGCGGTCCGGGTGGTCGCGGCCGGCGACGCGCTGCTGGCCCCCGCGGTGACCAGGCGCCTCATCGCCGAATTCGCCCGGATGGGCGCGCCCCGCGGGCCCGATCGCAAGAAGCTGCGCGAGCTCACCGAACGGGAATCGGAGGTGCTGGCCCTGGTCGCCCGCGGCCTGTCCAATGCGGAGATCGCGGGCCACCTAGTGGTGGCGGAACAGACGGTGAAAACGCACGTCAGCCGCATCTTGATGAAGCTGGGCCTGCGGGACCGCACCCAGGCCGTGGTCCTGGCCTACGAGACCGGCCTGGTCCACCCGGGCGGATGAGCAGCCGGCCCCGGCGCGGGCGGGACGCCACGTTCGCCGCGGCCGCCAGCGCCGCGCTCATCGCGTACAACAACCTGGCCGGCCGGCAGCGCTGGCACGAGACGTGGTATCCGGCCGCCAACCTGGCCGCCACCGGCACCGTGCTGGCGGCGGCCGCGGCCAGCGGCCTGACCGCCACCGATATGGGCTTGCGGCGCGACCGGCTGGTCCCGGGCATGCGGTCCGGCGGCCCGCCGGCCCTGGCCATGACCGCGGGCTGGCTGATCCTGGCCGCGGTGCCCGCCACCCGGCCGGTCCTGGCCGACCAGCGGATCGCCGGCCTGACCAGGCGCGGCCTGGCCTACCAGGCCGTGGTCCGCATCCCGGTCGGCACCGTGCTGTGGGAGGAGGCGGCGTTCCGCGGGGTGCTCCAGGCTTCGCTGAACCGGGTCCTGCCCCGGCCGGCCGGGCTCGTCGTGACCAGCGCCGTGTTCGGCCTCTGGCACATCCGGCCCACCGTGGACGCGCTGCGGATCAACCAGGTAGCGGGCAGCCGCCGGGCGGCGCTGGGCTCGGTCGCCGGGGTCGTGGCCGCGATGGCCGCAGCCGGCCTGCTGCTGTCCGGGCTGCGGGAGCGGTCCGGCAGCCTGGCCGCCCCGGTGCTGCTGCATCTCAGCGCCAACTGCGGCGCCGTGCTGGCCGGCTGGGCGGTCCGGAACACCCGGGCGGCCGGAATATCGGGTCCGCCCAGGTAGTTGCACGTTCAATAAAGTATGTAACCAGGCCCGCCCGGGGCGGGCCGCGCCGGACGAGACTGGGAGCAGCGATGCAGTTCGGGGTCTTCACCGTGGGCGACGTCACGACCGATCCCACGACCGGCCGCACGCCCACCGAGCACGAGCGGATCAAGTCGATGGTCACCATCGCCCGCAAGGCCGAGGAGATCGGCCTGGACGTGTTCGCCACGGGTGAGCATCACAACCCCCCGTTCGTGCCCTCCTCGCCGACGACCATGCTCGGCTACATCGCCGCGCAGACGCAGAAGCTGATCCTGTCCACCGCGACCACGCTGATCACCACCAGTGACCCGGTGAAGATCGCCGAGGATTTCGCGATGCTGCAGCACCTGGCGGACGGGCGGGTGGACCTCATGCTCGGGCGGGGCAACACCGGGCCGGTGTACCCGTGGTTCGGGAAGGACATCCGGCAGGGCATCGAGCTGGCCATCGAGAACTACCACCTCCTGCACCGGCTGTGGCGCGAGGACGTCGTGGACTGGGAAGGCCAGTTCCGCACCCCGCTGCAGGGGTTCACCGCCACCCCGCGGCCGCTGGACGGCGTGCCGCCGTTCGTGTGGCACGGCTCGATCCGGAGCCCGGAGATCGCTGAGCAGGCGGCGTACTACGGCGACGGGTTCTTCGCCAACCACATCTTCTGGCCCACCGAGCACTTCATCCGGCTGGTCAACTTCTACCGGCAGCGCTTCGCCCACTACGGGCACGGCACCCCGGAGCAGGCCATCGTCGGCCTCGGCGGCCAAGTCTTCATGCGGAGGAACTCCCAGGACGCGGTCCGGGAATTCCGCCCCTACTTCGACAACGCGCCGGTCTACGGCCACGGGCCGTCGCTGGAGGAGTTCAGCGGGCAGACGCCGCTCACGGTCGGCAGCCCGCAGGAGGTCATCGACAAGACGCTCACTTTCCGCGAGCACTTCGGCGACTACCAGCGGCAGCTGTTCCTGATGGACCACGCCGGCCTGCCGCTGGCCACCGTGCTCGGGCAGCTCGACCTGCTCGGCGAGGTGGTGCCGGTGCTGCGCCGGGAACTCGACGCGCTGCGCCCGGCCGGCGTGCCTGACGGCCCCACGCACGAGGCCCTGGCGGCGGCGTCCCTGGCCGGCGCGGGTCCCGCCGGCGCGGGCACCGCCGGCGCGGGCACCGCCGAGGCTGGCCCCGCCAAGGCTGGCCCCGAGCTCGAAGTGAGCCGCCGGTGACCGCGCGCACCATCGCCGTCGTCTCGGCCGGCCTCGGCCAGCCCTCCTCGACCCGGCTGCTGGCCGACAAGCTGGCCGCGGCCACCGCCAGGCACCTGCCGGCCGGGACGCGGGTGGTCACGATCGAGCTGCGCGACCTGGCGCACGACATCGTTAACGCCCTGCTGACCGGCTTCCCGCCCCCCGCGCTGCGCGAGGCCATCGAGCAGGTGCTCCGCGCGGACGCCCTGATCGCCGTCACCCCGCTCTGCAGCGGCTCGTACAACGGGCTGTTCAAGTCGTTCTTCGACGTGCTCGACCCGGGTGCGCTGGCGGGCCAGACGGTCCTGATCGCCGCGACCGGCGGCACGGCACGGCATTCCCTCGCCCTGGAGCACGCGATCCGCCCGCTGTTCAGTTACCTGCGCACGATCACGGTCCCCACCGCGGTCTTCGCGGCCACCGGGGACTGGGGCGCGGCAGGGGGCGCCGGCGAGGCGCTCACCGCCCGGATCGACCGGGCCGCAACCGAGCTGGCCGCCATGACTGGGCGGCGGGAGCCGGCCGGCGAGACCGACCCGTACGCGGACGTGACCCCGTTCGAGCAGCTCCTGCACGGCCGCTGAGCGCCGCGCTGTCCCGGAGCCACGCCCGCGCCCGGAGTCCCGGCCCAGGCCCCCCGGATACCGCTCCTCCCCCCTCCCTGGCCACCGCCCTGCTTCAAGCCTTTATTTAAAAGTCATAAAAACGGTTATCGGGATCTTGGACGTCCGTCTCCCCTGGGAGATGCTGTCGGACGGAGCACGGTAGCAGCGGTGCTACCGGCAGAAACGGACCGCTGATGAACCTGAGATACCGCCAGACCGCAGACACAGGGACCAGCGCGGCAGGAACCAGGCTGCCCGGGAAAAGGACGGGCCGCCTCCGGGACGGCAGGCTCGCCGGTTCCGGACGCCGGCTCCGCCGCGGCACGGTCCTGGTCGCGGCGCTGCTCGCCACCGCCGGCATGCTCGCCGCCCCGGCCTGGGCCGCCCCGGCGCGGACGGCCGGGCCGGCCGCGCCGCCCAGCGTGAGCCCCGCCGTGCACCTGGCCGGCGAGCCGGACCTCGGCCCGAACGTGTACGTGTTCACCCCCAGCATGCCGCAGAGCCAGATCCAGGCCACGGTGGACTCGATCGCGAACCAGCAGGTCTCCAACCAGTTCGGCACGCAGCGGTACGCGCTGCTGTTCGAGCCGGGCACCTACGGCTCCGCCGCGGACCCGCTGATCTTCCAGGTGGGCTACTACACCGAGGTCGCGGGCCTGGGCGGCTCGCCCGGTGACGTCACGATCAACGGCTCCATCGACGTGTACAACCAGTGCTTCACCGGCAACAACTGCATCGCGCTGGACAACTTCTGGCGCTCGATGTCCAACCTGACCATCAACGTGGCCGGCGGAACCGGCTGCCAGGCGGCCACCGACTTCTGGGCCGTGTCCCAGGCCGCGCCGATGCGCCGGGTCAGCGTCCACGGCAAGCTATCCCTGATGGACTACTGCAACGGCGGCCCGGACTACGCCAGCGGCGGGTTCATCGCCGACTCGGCCTTCTCGGGCGGCGGCCCGGTCATCAACGGCTCGCAGCAGCAGTTCATCGTGCGCAACAGCAACCTGGACGGCTGGAGCAACGGCGTGTGGAACCAGGTCTTCTCCGGGGACATCGGCGCCCCGCCGACGATTTTCCCGCCGACGACCGCCGGTGGCCCCTACACCACGCTGCCCACCAGCCCGGTGACCCAGGAGGTGCCGTTCCTGCAGACCGACGCGGCCGGGAACTACAGCGTGTTCGTGCCGGCCCTGGAGCACAACTCGTCGGGCACCAGCTGGCAGGGCGGCGCCGCCGCGGGCACGTCGGTCCCGATCAGCGAGTTTTTCATCGCCACACCGTCCACGCCGGTGCTGGCCATCGACGCCGCGCTGGCTCTGGGCAAGAACCTGCTCCTGACCCCCGGCGTCTACAACCTGAAGGCGCCGATCCTGGTCACCCGCCCGGGCACGATCGTGCTCGGCCTCGGCTTCCCCACCCTGGTCCCGCAGAACGGCACCGCGGCCATGCAGGTCCTGGGCGTGCCGGGGGTCAAGCTCTCCGGCATGATCTTCGACGCAGGCCCGAAGAACTCGCCGATGCTGCTCCAGGTGGGCGGCCCGCTGGCCTCCCGGACCGGCAGCGCATCCCATCCGTCGCTGCTGCAGGACGTGTTCTTCCGCATCGGCGGGGCCACCGCGGGCTCGGCCACCGACAGCCTGGTGGTCAACAGCTCGCACGTCATCCTCGACGACATCTGGGCCTGGCGCGCTGACCACGGCGCCGGGGTCGGGTGGACCAGCAACACGGCTGACAACGGCCTGACCGTCAACGGCAACGACGTGACCGCGTACGGCCTCGCCGTGGAGCACTATCAGAAGAACGAGGTCGTCTGGAACGGCCAGCGCGGTGAGGACATCTTCTTCCAGAACGAGATGCCCTACGACCCGCCCAGCCAGGCGGCCTGGATGTCCACCCCCAGCACGGACGGCTACCCGGCGTTCGTGATCTCCCCCAGGGTGACCAGCTTCGCCGGGTACGGCCTGGGCAGCTACTGCTTCTTCAACCAGGGCGTGCCGATCGAGTCGGCCACCGCGTTCCTGGTGCCCAGCACCCCGGGCGTGCAGCTGCATGACCTGCTCACCCGGTTCCTGAACGGCACGGGCGGCATCGAGCATGTCGTCAACGACATAGGTGCGGCGGTGGACTCCGCCAACCCCGGGCCGAGCTACGTGGTCAGCTACCCCTGACCCTCCGGGCTCGTCACAGGCCCCGCCCGCCACCGCGGGCGGGGCCTGCCGCACGCCGGATGCGGGCCCGGGCCCCGCTATGCTCCGGCACTGTGTGCGCTGACCAGGACCCCCGGCCGGATCCGGACCAGCTGCCGGAGTTCGAGGAGATCTATGTCCGGGCGGGCCAGGACCTCGGCGCGATTCCGTGGGCCGCGCTGGCCCCCAGCCCGGCCCTGGTGAGCTGGCTGGACCAGCAGCCGCCGCCCGCCGGCGACCACGGCCTGGTCATCGGGTGCGGCCTGGGCGACGACGCCGAGGAGGCCGCCCGCCGCGGCTACCGGATCACCGCCTTCGACCTGTCGCCCACGGCGATCAGGCACTGCCGGGAGAGGTTCCCGGAGTCAGCCGTGGACTACCTGGTCGCCGACCTGTTCCAGCTTCCCGCCGCCTGGGCGGGCGCGTTCGGGCTGGTGGTGGAGATACGCACCCTGCAGTCGTTGCCGCTGGCGCAGCGCGGCGACGCGACCGCGGCCATCGCCGCGACGGTGCGGCCGGGCGGCCGCGTCTTCGTCCGCTGCCTCGCCCGCGACGACGACGAGCGGCCGGTGTCGCGTCCGTGGCCGGTCAGCCGCCGGGAACTGGGCGGCTTTGCCACCGCGGGGCTGCGGGAGACCGAGTTCGCCGACCAGCCCGCCATGCCGCCGCACGGCAGGTTCATCACGGCCGTCTACACGCGGCCGGGGCCGGAATCCGGGCCATCCCGCAGGTGAACCCCTTCCCTCATCCGGTCCCGTTGTGGTCTGGTGGAGGACGGGGGGTGAATGCCTATGGGGGACCCAGCCAGGCATCAAAAGCCATCGTGCTCGCCGCAGGCCGGCGCAGTCTGGGCCACGTCGCCCGGGCCCGCCGCCGGCGCTGAACAGCTAGATCTCTCCCCGCTGACGCTGGCGCCTGCGTAAGCACGGATCCGCTACCGCCGTCGCGCCTTCCTGGGCACGCCCGCGCCCGGCGGCAGGCCGGCGGTGCGCCGTCGCACGCCTCAAGGGAGAGGAACGATCCACCATGCGCTTGACCCGAAGGCTCGTCACGCTGATGACCGGCGGGGTGACGGTGGCCGGGGGGCTCACCGCCACCGGGATCACGGCCCCCGCCTACGCTGGCCTGCCCATTCCCGGCCTGGTCAGCGGCCAGGCCAGCGACATGACTCCCTCCGTCCCGGGTGGGCAGTGCTATCCCGCGGCCGACCAGGACAAGTGCCGGCGCATCCTGGTCCTCAAGCAGGTCGGTGACTGGATCTACGCGGGCGGGATCATCAGCAGCGTCACCGACCGCGTCACCGGCGCGACCACATCGGGCTTCCATAACATCTTCCGCTTCAGCGCCACCACGTTCCGGGTCGACACCTCATGGAAGCCGCAGTTCTACTCGTCGGCCCAGGCCAACAACACCACCGCCTACCTGGACTCCGGGGTGACCGGGATCGCCAGCGGCGGCGGGGGCACCCTCTACGTGGCGGGAAGCTTCTCCACCTTCGCCCCCGCCCCGGGGACGGCGGGTGCCACCCGCCGGGGGGTCGCCGCCATCAATCCCAGCACCCGCGCCCTCCAGCCGTTCAACGCCAAGGTCTGTACCGGCGGCGGCGGCTGCGTCGTGAACGACGTGGAGTTCGTGAACGGCACGGTCTGGCTCGGCGGCCGGTTCACGCAGGTAGCCGGCCAGGCCCGCACCGCGCTGGCCTTCGTCAACCCGGCGACGGGCGCGCTGACCGCCACCCAGCTGCCGGTCTCGGGCGTGGTCACCAGCACCGTGGGCACTAAGGTCGCGCAGGTCGCCATCAACCCGCAACAGACCCAGGCGGTGATGATCGGCAACTTCGCGTCGGTCGGCGGGCAGACCCACAAGGAAGTTGCTGTGCTGGACATCACGGGGACCGGCGGGGCCACCGTCGACCCCTGGAATGACCCCAAGAACCTCAACGCCAGCAACTCCAGTAACTGCAGCGCCAAAGACACCTGGGCCCGGGGCGTGGACTGGGATCCGACCGGCACCTTCTTTGACATCACGGCCAGTGGCGGCGGGGGGTTCGACGCCTTCGGCGCGGCCGGCGCACTGTGCGACGCCTTCTCCCGCTTCCGCAGCGACGGCAACCCCAGCACATCGTTCCCGCTCATCGTGAACGTCACCGGGTTCGACTCGCTGTTCACCGTGGTGGACACGGGCGGCATCGCGTACACCGGCGGTCACAACAAGTCGCTCAACCACGCGGTCTACATCAATGGCGTGAAGGTGAAGGCCACCCAGGAAAACCACTACGGGATAGGGGCCATCGACGTGAACCCCGCGGACGCTGGCTACGGCCGCGCCATCACCAGCTTCAACAACTCCACGGCCACCGGACGCGGCGCGGGCTGGGCGTCCTCGCTGAGCACCGGAGCGGCCGTCATCATCGGCGGCGACGCGGAAGACGTCGGCCACGACCCCACCATCCAGCGACTGGCCTACTTCCCGGCGGCTCGGTAGCGGCGCCCCGGACGACGGCGGGGTGCTGCCCGGGGCCGGCCAGACCCCGAGGGCAGGCGGATGCCCCGGGCCGCCGGCCGTCACCGGGGGGGCTAGTGCCCCGCGAATACCGGATCTAGGGTGACACCCAAGGTCACTATCTGCCGGGAGGGTCAATGCGGACCAAGGCCGCGGTACTGCGCGGAGTAGGCCAGGACTTCGAGATCACCGAACTCGACTTGGATCCCCCCAAGGCCGGCGAGGTGCTCATCCGCTACGTGGCGGCCGGCCTGTGCCACTCTGACGAGCACCTACGGCACGGTGACATCGTGCCCCGGTTCCCGATCGTGGGCGGCCACGAGGGCGCGGGAATCATCGAGGAAGTCGGGGCGGGCGTCACCCGGCTGAAGCCTGGTGACCATGTGATCTGCTCGTTCCTGCCCGTCTGCGGGCACTGCCGGTGGTGCTCGACCGGCAAGTCGAACCTGTGCGACATGGGCGCCACGATCCTGGACGGCGTGCTGCCCGACGGCACCTACCGCTTCCACCAGAACGGCGAGGACCTCGGCGGCATGTGCATGCTCGGCACGTTCTCCGAGTACTCGACCATCTCCGAGAACTCGGCGATCAAGGTTGACCCGGACCTGCCGCTGGACAAGGTGGTCCTGATCGGCTGCGGGGTGCCGACGGGTTTCGGATCCGCGGTGCACGCCGCCGAGACCGAGCCGGGCGACACCATCGCCATCTACGGCATCGGCGGCATCGGGATCAACGCGGTGCAGGGCGCGGCGCTGGCGGGTGCCCGCAACGTGGTGGCCATCGACCCCCTGGCCAACAAGCGGGAGGCCGCTGAGCAGTTCGGCGCCACGCACAGCTGCGAGACCCCGGAGCAGGCCCAGGAACTGATCACCCAGCTGACGCGGGGCGTCGGCGCGGACAAGGCGATCGTCACGGTCGGCGTCGTGACCTCGGACGTCGTGACCAACGCGTTCAACGCGATCCGCAAGGGCGGCACGGTCGTCGTCACGGGCCTGGCCGACCCGAGCAAGAACACCATCGAGTTGCCCGGCGCCATCCTGACCCTGTTCGAGAAGCGCATCCAGGGCAGCCTGTTCGGCTCCGGCGACCCGTTCCACGACATCCCGCGGATGGTGGAGCTGTACCAGTCCGGGGACCTGAAGCTGGACGAGCTGATCACGTCCACCTACACCCTGGACCAGGTCAACCAGGGCTACCAGGACCTGCTGGACGGCAAGAACATCCGCGGCGTCATCGTGTATGACTCATGATCCCCGGTGCTTCATGACCGGGGCCCGCGGGTGAGCTCCGGGGGATGACGCAGCGTACCGGCCCGCCGCCCGTTGTCGGCCTGCACCGGGAGCGTGAGGTGCTCACCGTGGCGCTGGCGGCGGCCCGGCACGTGGTGATCGAGGGACCGCCGGGGACGGGCAAGTCCACCCTGCTGCGGGACATCGCCCGGGAGTCGGGCACGGTGGTGGTGTTCGCCGAGGGCAACGCCGAGCTCACCCCGGCCCGGCTGATCGGGCAGTACGACCCGGCCCAGGTACTCGCCGGCGGCTACGTCCCGGCGAGCTTCACCGACGGCCCGCTGCTGGCGGCCATGCGCTCGGGCGCCCTGCTCTACCTGGAGGAGTTCAACCGGGTCCCGGAGGAGACCCTCAACGTCCTGATCACCGTGCTCACAGAGGGCGAGATCGCGGTGCCCAGGCTGGGCCCGGTCCAGGCGTCCGCGGGTTTCCGGCTGGTCGCGGCCATGAACCCGTTCGACGCGATCGGGACCGCCCGGGTCAGCCACGCCATTGCCGACCGGATCTGCCGGGTCGTCCTCGGCTACCAGGACGCCGCGGCGGAACGGGCGATCACCACCGGCGTCACCGGCCACCGCGGGCCGGTGCCGGACTTCGCGGTGACGCTGACCCGGGCCACCCGCGAGCACCGTGACGTCCGCATGGGTTCCTCGGTGCGCGGTGCGATCGACCTGGTCCTCCTGCTGACCGGGCTGACCCGGCTGCGGGGCGAGCCGCGGATGACGCGGGAGAGCGCCCGCGACGCCGCGCACGCCGCCCTGTCCGGGCGGATCAGGATCGCCGACGGGTGCGAGCGGACCCCGGAGTCGGTGCTCGACGAACTGCTGGACCAGCTCTGGCCCGCCGGTGCCGCGGATCCGCTGCCCCCTCCGGACGGCGGAGCACCCGATGACCCCGGCGCCGGGTCCCGGGACGGCCAGGGAAAAGGTGACCGCCTGCCGCCGCCCGCGGCAGGCACCCGCCACCTTCAGCCCGGCCAGGACCGGCCCGGCCCGCGCCGGACCTCAGCCTCCGCCGCCCGCCGCGATCGCGGCCGCGGCCCGGCCCGGCGGAGCGTCAGCCGGGCCGAGCTGGCCGCCGGGCACGCGGCGTTCTCCGGTGTCTCACCCGGCCTGGGCCAGCTCGACGAGGAGGCGTTCACCCGGCTGCTGGCCGACGACCCGGACGCCGCCCTGACCCTCCTGCCCGATCTGGCCCGGGCCACCGACCGTGAGCTGCGCGCGGCGGCGCGGCGGCTGGCCGCGCGGGTCTTCATCCGGATGGCCCGGGCCGGCCAGCAGCCGGCCCGGGGAACCCGCCGCCTCGGCCCCGGCCGGACCGACGGGGATCTCGACCTGGACCGGACCTTCGATCGGTGGCCGGGAGCCGGGCGGCCCGGGCCAGACGACCTGGTGACCCGCTCCTGGCGCGCTCATCGCCGTGCGCTGTGCCTGCTCATCGACAGCAGCGGCTCGATGTCGGGCCTCGCGGTGGCCATCGCCGCCGTGGCCACGGCGAGCCTGGTCCTGGCGGCCGACGGCCGCCTTGCTCCCGGGATCATTTCTTTCCGCAGCGAGGCGACCGTCCTGCGGGCCCAGGGTACGCACGGCGCGCCCGGCCCGCTGGTGGGCGACCTGCTGGCCTTGCGCGGGCACGGAGTCACCGACCTGGCGGCCGCGCTCCGCGCGGCGGCCGCCCAGCTGGCCGCCGTGACCGCGGACGAACGGGTGGTGCTGCTGCTGTCGGACTGCCTGCCCACGGCGGGCGGTGATCCCGCGCTGGCCCTGACCGGGATCAGCCGCCTGCACGTGCTCTGCCCGCTGCCGACCGCCGAATCAGAGCGGGCCGCCACAGCCCTGGCCGGCCAGGGGCATGGCGTGAGCCAGCCCCTCCGGACCCTCGCGGACGTGGCGCCCGCCCTGACCCGCGTGCTCGGCTGAGCACCGTTCCCAGCCCGGGCCGCTGCTACGGCACCAGGAAGGTGCTGAAGCCGTTGGCGGTGGAGTTCAGCGGCCCCGCGTTTGCCTCGGTCACGCTCCCGGGGCCGGTCATGATCAGCCGTGACGTGGTGAAGTACCCCGAGAATCCGTACTTCGTCCCCTTGTAGTTGGTCAGCTGGCCCCCGCTGAACGCGGCCAGCTTGACCTGGGCCGCGGGCGCGGTGAACGCCGGCGCGCTCCAGGGGTCGTTGCCGAACTCGGTGCCGATCCGGACCTCCTTGAAGGAGACACCGGTCCCGATGTTCATCGTGAACCCGGAGCTGGTGTGCGCGGTCAGATCGTTCACGGTGAACGTAAGGTCGCCATTGCCCTGATTGTAGAAGATTGTCTCCTGCACGGAATGCCCGAACGGGTAGCTGACCGCGCCGCTGGTCCACGACGCGGGCGTGCCCTGGCACGTGCTGTTCGAGGTCGCGCACACCAGGGCGTGGGTCGAGTTATTGAACACGGCCACCGCCGGGCTGTACGGGCTGGCCGTAGTGCTGTCGGAGACCCCGAGGACGTAGACGCGGCCGCCGCCCCAGAACTGGACCGACTGGCCGAGCCCGGCGACAGACGCGCTGTACTGGCTGGCGTTGCGCAGGTACACCGTGGCCTGAGCGTAGCGGAACTGTGCCCCGGTGAACTGATACCCGGTTTCTTCCTTGGTGGGAGTGACCGGGCCGGTGGCGGCGCTGGCCGCGGTGACCGCGAGGCCGGCCGGCAGGGCCAGCCCCACGGCCGCCGTTATAAGGGCAATTGATCTGATAAGCCTGGACATGGGAATCCCCTTTTCCCGGCGACCATTCAGGATCGTCGTTGACCACTGGTAATAAAGGCCTATCGCATCAGCGGTCAGGGAAACAGGGCACCCGGGCCTTTTCTTGGCTGTCCCGGCACCCGTGCGGGGCGGGGCCGGGGCACGCTGTCCAGGAGTTCCCGCGGCCGGCTGAGCCGGTCCTGGCGTTGCGTGCGCATGGGCTCCGCGAGCTCCATGGACGCGAAGGCGGCCGGCCAGTCGGCCGGGGTGTAACCCGCGGCCAGGTCGCAATGATGCAGCTCGACCTCGGCCAGCCGCCGGGTCAGCAGCTGCGCCGCCGGGAACGGCGCCGAGCCGAGGATGCGCAGGGTTCGCGGCCAGGCCGGATCGGGTAGCTGCCGGGCGACGGTGCGCAGCGCCATCGCCGAGTCGGCCACGTCGGCCACGAGATCCTTCGCGGTCTGGGCCGCGCCGCGCTCGATATCGGCCTCCCGGGCCTCGGCGCCGGCGTACGCCGGGCGGTCCTCGCCAGAGCGGGCCCCGGCCAGCAGGGCGCGCATCGCGTCGGCATTGCGGGCCAGGTGGGCCAGGACATGGGCCCGCGTCCACCCGGGCAGCAGCGATGGCTGCCGCAGGTCCGGCTCGGCGATCACCCGGGCGGTGCCGAGCAGGCGCTGGGTCGCGTCGTCGATCTGGTCGTACAGCTGGCGTTGCGCGGCGTCCATCCGCCCACTGTAAGCAGCCCGCCGGCGGCGCGACGCTGAGGTGGCCGGTCCCGGGCCTTGACTTTGCGTTGCAAAGCAAGCTAGTTTTGCAGTACAAAGTTAAAGGTTTTTCATGGAGCCGACATGGAACACGGCGCGGCCGCGGGCGAGAGTACGCACATGGATGTCCAGGAAGCGGCCGACATCATGCGGGAGGCAGGCGAGCGGGCCCGGCGTGAGTTCCGGCGCAGCCACCGGGGCAGCTTCACGATCTGGGGCGTGCTCTTGCTCCTCGGCTACGGCTCGATGTGGCTTCTGCTCCGGGGACAGCGGCCGTTTCACGGGACAAACCCCGGGGCGTTCGCCGCCGTGACCCTGCTGGCCGCCGGGTCAGGTCTCGCCACGGTAGCCCAGGCCCGGGCCGAATCCGGCGTTGGTGGCGCGTCAGCGCTGCGGCAGCGTATCCACCTCCTGACGCTCATCGCCGGACTGGCCGGGATGTTCGCGCTGGAAGGCGCGCTGGCTCACGCCGGGGCCAGCCGGACGGTGATCGGCATATTCGAGGCGGCGGCACCGATTCTGGTGGCGGGCCTGTTCTACCTCTCGAGCAGCGCCCTCTGGCTGGACTGGCCCGTCTCCGGCCTGGGCATGTGGCTCATCGCCGTGGCGGCCGGCGGGGCTTTCGCCGGCCCGGTGGGGGTCTGGGCGGTCGGCGCCCTGGCGGGAGGCCTGGCGTTCCTGCTGATGGCGGCTATCGAGCCCGCGCTGCGCACATGAGCGACGACGAACTCGACCCGGTCATCCACGCGCCCGCGCGGCTGCGCATCGTGGTCACGCTGGCCACGCTGGGAGAAGGCGACAACCTGTCCTTCACCCGGCTGCAGGAACTGATCGGGCTGACGCCGGGCAACCTGATCACCCACCTGCGCAAGCTCGAGGACGCCGGGTACGTGACCACCCAGAAGAACGGCAGTGGCGTCACCGCGCGCACCTCGGTTGCGCTCACCCACAGCGGGCGGGCCGCACTGGAGCAGTACACCACGGTGCTGCGGCAACTGCTCGGCTCGGCCCAGTCAGGCTGACCGGACTTCCTGGCCCGGCCCCACGCGAAACGCCGTCGACGGAGCAACCGTCCGGCCGCGGGCAGGCGGTGCCCGCCAGTCCTGAGCTGCTGAGCCGGGTCCTTGAGGGTCTCAGGAGGCTGTGAGGATCCCCCACCGCCCCGGCCGGGCCGGCCCATGGAGAGTACCGGCCGCGGGACCGGCCCGGGCCGGTCTTCGTTGCGGAGAAAAAAGGGCAGGCCCGCGCCGCCATGACCCCGGGGCGCCCTTCCCGGGCGGCCCCAGGCGGTACGTTCCCGCGGAACCGGATACGTTGAACCCTGAAACGACGTCCCTCAGCCGGGATCCGGGGGGATCCCGCCGCTGAACCATGAAAGGCACGCGCCATGAGTAGCCAGGACCACGACGACCCGGCGGCGGCCACCACGACGGGCGAGTCGCTGTCCTTCGACACGTCGGTCGCTCATCCGGCCCGGATCTACAACTACTGGCTGGGCGGCAAGGACAACTACAAGGCGGACCGGGAAGCCGCCGAGCAGGCCATCGCGGTCACCCCGGACATCCTGCCCGGGGTCCGCGCCAACCGGGCGTTCCTGCGCCGCGCGGTCGAGTTCGTGGCCGGGCAGGGCATCCGGCAGTTCCTGGACATCGGGACCGGCCTGCCGACCGCCGAGAACACCCACGAGGTGGCCCAGCGGATCGCGCCCGAGTCGCGGATCGTGTACGTGGACAACGACCCGATCGTGCTGGCCCACGCCCGGGCCCTGCTGACCAGCACCCCCGAGGGCGCCACCGCCTACGTGGACGCCGACGCCCGCGACACCGCCAAGATCCTCGAGGCGGCGGCCCGCGTGCTGGACTTCACCCAGCCGGTGGCGGTCATGGCCCTGATGGTGCTGCAGTACATTCCCGACTCCGATCACCCCCAGCAGATCGTCTCCGAGCTGATGGACGCGGTGCCGTCGGGCAGCTACCTGGTGATCTCAGATACCACGACCGACATCGGCGACGGGGCCAGCCGTGTCGCCTCGAAGATCAATCCGCGGATGGGCCCCACCCGGCTGACTCCCCGGCCGCAGGCCCAGATCGCCGCGTACTTCGACGGCCTCGACCTGGTCGAGCCGGGGCTCGTGGCGATGCCCGAATGGCGGGGCGAGGCCAGCCCCCACGTCGTGGTCAACGCGTTCGCCGGCGTCGGCCGGAAACCTTAGCGGCTCACAGTCCCATCTCGGCCGGGACCCGGCCCGACCTCACCGCCCGAGCCAGAGCGTCATAGTCCCGCTCGTTCTGGTCCGCGTATACCGTGCAGAAGCCGGCGATGGCCCGGTCGAAGACCTCACCGGGGCCAAGGTAGGCGCCGATCGCGATCCGGTCACCCCAGCGTGCGTGCGCGCGGGCCAGCGTGGCCCCGCACATCCGGGCGTACAGCGTCGCCCCGGGCACCCGCATGGTCTCGATCTCGGCGGAGCCCTTCCAGTCGTGGAACTGCCGGATGTAGTAGTCACGGGGCTGGCCGTCGAGGTCGGTGACGCGGAGCCAGCCGAGGAAGATGTCGCTGGCCGCCTGCATCAGCCGCTGGCCGACGACCACCCGCTCGCCGTGCTGGCCCAGCCGGCTCCGGCCGGCGAACGCCTCGAGCACCGACGGCTGCGCCTCTTTCGCCTGCAGGAACAGCGGATCGTCGTTGTCCCGGCCCAGCATCAGGAAGATCCAGCACCGGGTGCCGACGCTGCCCACCCCGACCACCTTGCGGGCCATGTGCGCGTACCGGAATTCCTCGATCGGGTGGTGGTCGTGCGCGAGCGTCCGCCGGTAGCGGGCGATCAGTCTCCGGACCGACTGCTCCGCCCTCTCGCGGGTCCCGGCGGACAGGATCAGGTCCTCGATGGGCGTGATCAGCGGGGGGTCGCGGACGATCCGCAACTCTCCCTCCACCTTCCCGGCCCGCCGGGCCAGGACCCGCACGCTGTCGCGGGTCCGGGCCTTGGCCATGTCCCGCCGGGCCTCCCGGGCCTCTTTCTTGCCCAGCTGCTTGCCGCGGACCGCCTGGGCGATGCCCTCGTGGATGGTTTCCTCGTCCAGGTGCGCGTACCACGCGTCGAGGGTCCGCATCCGGGAGGCCTCGCGCAGCTGCTCCCGGTACTCGCGCACCCCGGCCAGCACGATGTCCCGCCGGTCATCCGGGGAAAACCCCAGGTCGCGGCCGGCGATCTCGAAGCTGGCCGCCATCCGCTTCACATCCCACTCCCACGGGCCGGGCAGCGTCTCGTCGAAGTCGTTGATGTCGAAGATCAGCTGCCGTTCCGGGGAGGCGAACATGCCGAAGTTCGACAGGTGGGCGTCCCCGCACAGCTGCACCGTGACCCCGCTGCGGGGCGTCGCCGCCAGGTCGGACGCCATGATCAGCGCGCCGCCCCGGTAGAAGGTGCCCGGCGAGACCAGCATCCGGCCGTACCGGATGGGGACCAGCTCCGGCACCCGGGTAGCCGCCTGATCCTGCAGCAGCGTCACCGGGTCCGGGCGGCCCGGCGCGGGCTCCCAGCGGGCGTGACCCGACCGGGGTGACTCGCGCCGCGCCGCCCGGCCCCTGGCGATCCGGTCCTCCAGGCTCAGGTCGGCCAGCCGCCACCGCGGCGCCGTCCGCCCCCGCCGTGCTCGCACCGCCACGCCTCTCGCTCCCCCCCGGGTGGTCCCGATGAGCAGCGTTCCCGGGGCCAGGGCGCGCTAACCGCAGCCCCGAACCGTTTGGGAAAGGTTGGTGGTGGTCTGCCCGGCTTTGCGGGACGGGCCGGCCCGCCGTGGGTCAGCCTGGCCCGGATCAGGCCGCCGGCATCAGCCCGCGCCCCGGACCCGGAAGAACATCGTGGGATGCCACCAGGCGTTCGCTCGATGCCAGCCGATCAGGGTCCCGGCGTCCAGGGCACCGAACGTGTGGCCAGGCCGGATGAAGAACTCCACATGTCCGCTGCCGTAGAAGGCCAGGTCACCGCGGTGTGCCTGGCGCTGGCTCTCCCGGATCAGCCGCCCCGAGTTGAGCATGTCGGTGGTCGACCGGCCGAAGTGGATGCCCTCGCGGGCGTACGCGGCCATCACCACCCCGGAGCAGTCGTAGCAGCCCGGGCCGGTGCCGCCCCAGCAGTACGAGTGGCCCGCCATGTGGTGGTAGGCCCAGATGTAAGCCGCCTCCCGCGGGGTCCTGGACCCGGCGGAGGCGGCTTGGGAAGTGGTGGCGATGGGGATCGCCGCTAGGGATGCCGTCGCCAGGAAAGTGATCATAAGACGACGAATTACGCGATACGGACCCACAAGGGGCTCCCAGATCGCAGGGTGCCTTCCGCTGCGGCGGCCACGGGTTCACGGTGACCAGCGAGACTCAGCCGGAAAGCCCGACAAGCTCAGCACCCTAACCCACGGGGGACTCTTAGTACGGTATTTGGGTGGTATTAACCCCCGAATGCCCCGCAGCCCGGCGTACCGGACTGCGGGGCATATGGGCTCTGACCTGGGGTTATCAACTGCGCTCCCAGGTGGCAGCGAAGCTGTTACCACCACTGCTAAGGCCCCGGGGAAGGCCTTGGCGGCACCGGAGGGAATTGATCATGGTGATCTCATCGTGCAGGACGAGATGACGCCGGGTGCGGAGCCGGCCTTTACCGTCGCGCCCGATTCCGTCCAGCTGTGGAAGTCCGGCCGAGGGCGGACGCCGCTGCTGCCGCCGGGCACCCCGGCAATCCACTCAGCGCTGGAATTGGCGCATCACGAACCGCTCTGCATAGTGGTAAAGCTGTCCGCCGAATGGCCGGAATTGGTCACCTTCAGCGTATAGCTGGTGCCGCTGCGGACCACCGGGGCCGTGCTGCTGTCACCCGCGCGGAGCGTCTGGCCGACGACCTGAATGGCGTTCCACCGGCGAGCTGCTGTAACCGTCGATGCCGATCCGGAACGCGGCCTGCGGGGACTCCAGGGTGCAGCTGACCGGGGGTCCGTCCAGAAGCGGGGTCACCTCACGCTTGGGACGGCCATTGGCAGGCGCTCCTTGATCCGATGTTAAATTGTCCGATTTCGGCCTTCAATAACGTGACGGGAACTGAGCCGGCCCGGCCCGGCCAGATTGGCGTCAATGGCTCACCTATCCCGAGAGAAGATCCGCAGGAAGAACTCCTTCAGCGCGTCCGGGAAGGTCGGCGCGGCCCGCCCGGGCGCGGAGACCACCGGAGCCCATACCTGACCTCAGGCGTGCCGCTCATGACGCCGCGCCGAGCAGCCTCTCGATCCGGCTGAGCTGGTCGCGGAGTTCGGCCACGTCCCCCTTGGTGGCACCCTGCTCGACCGGCTTGAGGTTCAGCACGAGCTGCCCGCCGGGCTCGAGGACCCCGCTCTTTATCTCGCTGACATCGTCCCCGTTCTGGATGCGCACCGCGTGATCGACCTCGCTGCGCCGCAGGCCCAGGTGCACCAGGGCGTGCTGGACCACGTGCCCGTCACGGATCACCGTGGTCGGGCGGCCATCGAAGATCCGCGCCGCGGTGGTGTTGCTCGCGACGACCCGGTTGACGAGCGCGTTGACCGCCACCAGGGTGACGGCACCGACGATCCCGCCGGTCAGCGAGGTGTCGTTACCGATGACCGCGTTCTGGACCACGTTGGACAGCAGGAAGATCACCACGAAGTCGAACGTGCTCATGTTGGAGAGCCCGCGCTTGCCGGTCAGCCGGAACAGCAGGGCGATCAGCGCGTACACGAGGACGGTGCGGAGGACCTTCTCCGCGAACGGGATCTGCTCGATGAACATGGCGTGCCACATCCCGGCCTCCGGGCTGCTCGGAAGACGGGCCCGCGCCCGTCTTTCCCGTGCACCCTAAGGCGAGTTGCCCGCGCCGCGCGGCGGAGTGATCACGGCCGCCGTGTCAGCGGGCCAGCGGGCCCCACTGGGCGCGCAGCCACGCCGGGTCGGTGATCCATACCGCGAGGGAAAGCAGGGCCCCGGACAGGACCGGGTCGATGATCAGCAATTCCGGGAGCGTGCCGGTGGTGAAGGCCAGCGTGCCAGCGCCATTCCCACCGCCCTCCGCGGGCAGATAGTAACCAAGCCGGGCGAACCGCCCGGGGAGGTGCGCAGCGTGTCGCTCCCGCAGGCCGGCGCGCACGCTGCGCGCCCCGCAGGACCGGCATCGATCGCCGCAACGAAGACCTCACCGGCGGGCGACTTGCGCGCTGCGCAGGAGGGCGGTGGTTCCGGCCCGGCGGGTCAGGGCGTAACACCGGACAGGTTGAGCCCGATCACGCCGGCCAGGATCAGCCCGATCGACACCAGCTTGGCCGCCGACACGGTGTCGCCGAGGATGACCATCCCGATCACGGCCGTGCCGGCCGCCCCGATGCCGGTCCAGAGGGCGTAGGCCGGCCCCACTTCCAGCCGGCGCAGGGCCAGGCTGAGCAGGGTGAAGCTGATCAGCGCGCAGGCCGCGAAGCCGACCGTGGGCCACAGGCGGGTGAAGTGGGCGCTCTGCTTGAGCAGCACCGCGAAACCCGTCTCGAACAGGCCGGCGGCCACGATGAGGAACCACGCCATGGCGGACCTGGTCCTGACCCGGCCTGGTCAGGCGGCCAGCGGCCGGCCGGTCTCCAGCAACGTCTTCAGGTCGCTGAGGATCCAGGCCCAGCCGCCGCCCGGGATGCCTGACCGCGCTGCCGCGGGCCGCCCCTCGGCCAGTGCCGCCGTTTCCGGCGCGCCCGCCAGGTCGTGGGTGAGCGTCAGCGTGCTCACGCCGCTGTCCCCTTCCTCTATCTCCCAGGTCAGCCGGGTGTCAGGCTCGGCCCGGGTGACGGCGTCGAACAGGGCGTGCCAGCTCTGCACGAGCCGCCGCGGCGGATCAGCCTCGAGGACCTCGCCCTCGATGACCACGCCGCAGACGCCGTGCATGGTCATGGTCACGCTGGCGAAGGCCCGGTACGCGCCCCCCGGCCGCATCTCGTACTGGGCCGGCGCCCGGTAGCCGTACTTCTGGGTCCAGCCCGGCCGGGTCAGCGCGTCCCAGATCTCCAGGGGCGTGGCCCGGATGAAGATGCGGTGGGTCTGCACGGGCAACGCCGGCCCGGGGAAGGCGGGCCCGGGGAAGGCCGGCCCGGGGAAGGCCGGTCCGGTGCTGGCCTGGTTGGGGACCAGGTCCTCAGTCGGGGCGGTCATGTCCTCTCCTCTGCTCGGTGCCGCGGGCCGCCAGCTCCGCGGCGGGTGGGCCGCCCTGATCCGCACCTCGGGGGGTTTCGGATCAGGGCGACGAGACCAGGTAACCCGGGCCGGGTGCAGGGATTGTGGGCCTGGTGTGGTGACGGGGTGAAGAAACCCGGGCGGGGCCCCGCGGGTCAGGCCCCGGGCAGGGTGAGTGTCATCTCGGTTCCGCGCCCGGGCTGGCTGCTCGCGGTGAGCTGGCCGCCGTGGGCCCGGGCGAGCTCGGCCGCCACCGCGAGGCCGATGCCGCTGCCGGAGGTCTGGGACGCCCGCCGGCCGCGCCAGAACCGCTCGAAGATGTGCGGCAGCTCGTCGGCGGGAATCCCGGTGCCGGTGTCGGTGACCCGGAGCACGGCCGGCCGGGCGGTGGGGCCAGGGGACCGGATGGTCTCCGGGACGGCGGTGGTCCCGCGCTGGGCGGCCGTCCCGGACTGGGCGGCCGTCCCGGACTGGACAGTCACCCGGCCGCCGGCCGGGGTGAACTTCAGCGCGTTGGTGAGCAGGTTCGTGACCACCTGATGCAGCCAGCGCGGGTCGGCCATCACCCAGGCCGGGGCGAGCTGCCGCTCGACGGTAAGGCTGGCCGCCTCGAACCGTCCGGCCAGGCTGTCGGTGGCCGCCGCGGTCACCTCGGCCAGGTCGCAGCGGCGCAGCGACAGCTGCAGCGTGGCGGCGTCCGCCGCGGCCAGGGTCTGCAGGTCGTCCACCATGCGGGCCAGCCGGAGCACCTCGTCACGCAGTGAGGTCAGCTGGTCCGGGGTCGCCTCGACCACGCCATCGAGCAGGGCCTCGTGGCCCGCCTGGAGGATCGCGACCGGCGTGCGCAGCTCGTGGGCCACGTCGGCCACCAGGTCACGGCGCAGCTGTTCCTGCCGGTCCAGGGTGTCCGCCATCTGGTCGAACGCGGTGGCCAGCTCACGCAGCTCGCCGACCGCCGCGACCGGGCCGACCCGGGCGGCGCGGTCCCCGCCGCCCATGGCCCGGGTCACGGTGATGATCCGCTCCACCGGCCGGGTGATGCGCCGGGCCACGGCCAGGCCCGTCACCAGCGCGAGCAGCGCCGCCAGCCCGGCCGCCCCGGCGATGGCCCGCAGCAGCGCAGTGCGCAGGCTCTGCTCCGCCCCGCCCAGGCCCGATCCGCGGAACCGGACCACCGCCGACCCGACCCGCTGGCCGTGCACCACGACTGGCCGGGTGAGCTGGGTGCCGGGGTTACCGGCGAACCCGGGCGAGGATGCCACCGGCAGGCCGGCCGCATCCCGGATCTGGACATCCGCGCCGGTGCGTGCGGCCAGGTCCAGCACCGGGGCCAGGTCCTCTGCGGCGTGGCTGTTCGTGCGGTCCCAGGCCGCGCCCGCGGCCACCGCCACCGCCCTGGCCAGCTGGGCCCGCTGCCGTCCGGCCAGGGCCGAGACGTCGGCGGCGGAGAACACCGCGGTCAGCCCGGCCAGCAGGGCGATCGCCACCAGCGCCACACCCAGGAACGCCAGCGCCAGGCGCAGGCCGATGGCGCCACTGCGGGCCGGGGCACCGGGCGCGGGCCAGGCGGGCGCCGGCCCGTGGGCCGGCGGGGCGGCCGGCGGCGGAACGTGCGCCGGCGTGGCCGGGTCAGCCATCGCGCGGCAGGCCGAGCCGGTAACCGCCGCCCAGCACGGTCTGGACGATGCGCGGGTTGCCCGGGTCCTCCTCGATCTTGCGGCGCAGGTTCTTCACGTGCGAGTTGACGGTGCGCTCGTAACCCTCGAACTCATACCCGCGTACCCGGTTGATCAGCTCGAACCGGGAGTACACCCGGCCCGGGACGGTGGCCAGCGCCACCAGCACGCCCCACTCGGTCGGGGTCAGCCCGACCGCGGTATCCCGCACCGTGGCCAGGCGCTGCGGCTCGTCGATGACCAGCTCGCCGCCGCCGTAGCTGGCCACGCCCTGGGCCGCCACCGGGCTGCTGCGGCGCAGCACGGCCTGGACCCGCAGCACCAGTTCCCGCGGGCTGAACGGCTTGGTCACGTAGTCGTCGGCACCGAGTTCCAGGCCGCGGATCCGGTCCTCCTCGGTGCTCCTGGCCGTCAGCATCAGGATGGGGGTGGGGCCGGCCGCGCGCAGCTCGCGGGCGACGGTTTCACCGGCCACGTCCGGCAGGCCGAGGTCGAGGATGACCAGGTCCGGGGAAGCCGATGCGGCCAGCGTGAGCGCCTCCGCGCCGGAGTCGGTGGTCAGCACGGTGAACCCGGCCCGTTCCAGGTACGAGCGCACCAGCTCGCGCAGCTTGCGCTCGTCCTCCACGACCAGCACCGTCGCCGCCATGGCTGCCCACCCGCCTTTCCCGCCTGCGCCCGGCGGCCCGGCCGGGTCACCCGCCCGCGCCGCGCCGTGTCTCCATGATCCCGCAGCAGGGGACTGGTACCCCGGATGCCCGCCCCGGACGCGGGTCTGCGGCCCGGCTCCACACCGTCGCCACAGCAGCTCCACCTGCCCGGCACCCCGGCCGGCTGCACTGTGAGCATGACCGGCAATGACCTGATCGTGATCGCGCCGTGGATCATCTTCGGCGCGGCCCTGGCTGTCGTGCTGGCCCGGCTGCTGAGCTCCCGGCACCGCGGGGGACGCTGGTGATCGACCTGGCCCAGCTCGACATCGGCTCGCCGGTTTCCTACCTCGTCGCGGTCCTCGTGCCCGCGCTCGACGCGCTGATCCCGGTCCTGCCCAGCGAGACCGCGGTGATCGCCCTCGGCGTCGCGACCGCGGGGAGCACCGACCCGCGGATCGGGGTGCTGGTGACGCTGGCCGCGCTCGGCGCATTCCTCGGCGACAATGCGGCCTACCTGCTGGGCCGGCGGTTCGGCCCGGCCGTCAGCCGGTGGATCTTCGCGGGCGAGCGGGGGGCGCGCCGGCGCTCGTGGGCGCAGCGCTCCCTGGACCAGTACGGCATCCGGATCATCGTGGCCTGCCGGTTTATCCCGGGTGGCCGTACCGCGGTGACGCTCACCTGCGGTCTCATCGGGTATCCCCGGCGCAGTTTCGTGCTCGGCACCGCGATCGCCGGAGTCCTGTGGGCGAGCTACGCCTTCTTCATCGGCAGGCTCGGCGGCCAGGCCTTCGAAGGGCGGCCCTGGGCCGGACTCCTGGTCGGCCTGGGTCTGACCGTGGTGGTCAGCGGCGTGATCGAGGCAGCCCGGCGGCTCCGCCGGCGGGCCCGCGCCCGCCGCAGTCCCCCGCCGGCTCCGCCGCCGGCCCCGATGCCGATCCTGGTCCGGGCCCCGATCCTGTGGCCGGCCCCGAGCCTGGCCCTGGCCGCCGTCCTGGAATCCGGGGCTCCACACCTCCTGCACAGGTTCTGCAGACGGGCTCCACCGGGGCCGACTCTGCTGAGGGGCGGGCGGATGTGCGCGTCACCCGGCATGCCGTCCGCAGGGGATAGCTGGGTGGTGCCCGCAGGCGTGGGGAGCGGGCGCCGCCTGGTCCGGCCAGCCCGTCCGGTCAGGCGGGGGCCTGACCGGACGGGCGGGCTGCGTCCAGGACGTACTTGCCCCGGCTGGACCCGGCTTCGTCGGTCAGCCGGAGCACCGCCTGCGCGGCCGTGACCAGCCCGGCGTCCCCGTCCGCTCCCTCGGCGGCCAGCGCCTTGGCCAGCGCCCGGGACCACCTCGCGGGGTCTTCCGCGTGCTGCCTGAGCACCATGCCACCGTTGGGGCGGCCGCTGAGCCGCTGCCGGGCGAGCGTCACCAGTTCGGCGCGGGGATCCGGTAAGGCTTCGGCGGCGCGGGGATCCGGTAAGGCAGGCGGCGCACCGTCCCGGTGCGTGGCCCTGGCTCCGGCCGCCAGCGCGGTCACGATGAGCGTGATCGGGTCCATCTCACTCCTCGGTCGGCTGGATCCCGGGCCGGGCCCGCTGCCGGGTCACCGGGGGCACCGTGGACCCCTGCAGTCTGGCCTAGCGCGGTGCGATCCGGGCCGGTTTGACCCAGGGTGGCACCCGGGCCGGATAGTTCGGCCTGTCCCGGCTCGGTCAGGGGGCCAGCGGCCCGGTCCGGCAGCCGCACGTCAGCCGGGTCGGGCAGCGGCGCGCTGCTGACCCGGGGCAGGGTAACGATGGCCGGGTCACATTCCACGGACGTCAGCACCGGGCCACCGGAACCCCGGGTGACCAGTAGCAGCGCCTGGTCGGGCAGATTCTGCAGCACCGCGGGCTCGACCGCGTACTCGTAGACCCGCTCGCTGGCCGCGGCGTTGCTCCAGTTGGTGCTCTCGGCCCAGGACCGGGCGGTGGACCAGTTCCGGGCCACCGACCTGCTCCGGGAGTGACGCCGGGACTCATCGTGGCCCGCGCTCCGCGGCCCGCGCTGCCGGGAACCACCCGGCCAGCCCGGGTGGCCGCCGACGTGGATGGTGTCGGTGACGGTCTGGCCCTCGGTCTGGGTAAGCGTGTGCGTGTCGCTGCCGCCGAGGGTAGCGGTGACGTTCGAGATCACGAACCGGTGCTGCCTGCCGATGTACGCCGCGGCCTGCTCCGCCTCGGCGTGGTGGCCGAGCCGCATGAACGCGGCGGCGCCGCCGCCGAGCATGCCCAGGCCGGTCTCGCGCAAATGGCGGAACAGCAGCGTCAGCGGGACGCCGCGCCGCTCGCACGCCCCGGCCAGCCGCTCCAGGTGGGGCCGGCTGATCTCGTCCGCGCCCACGATGATGACGGCCGGGGCCGGGTCGTTGCTGCTGGTCACCTGGACGGTCAGCCACTGGACCGCGAGGGCCGCCAGGACCTCGGCGCGGGCGCTGCGGGCGGCGGGCTCCAGGGCCAGGCAGGTGTAGTAGGCGGGTGGCTCGGGGGTGACCGGTGGCTGGCCGGGCGGCTCGGTGTGCTGGGCGAGCGCGGTCAGGAACGCCTCGATCCGTACTAAATTCGGCTCGATCTGGCGCCGGTACTCCGGCGGGAACAGCTCGGAGGAGATGAGGGCCTGCTCCGCCGGGGTGAGCACGGCGGGGTGGTCGGCGTGGCCAAGGGCGGCCCGGACCGCCGCGGCCAGCCGACCCGGGGTGACGTCCCCGCCCAGGGCGCCGTGCAGCTGCTCCAGGACCCGGGTGTCCACGGCCCGCTCGGCGCGGCCCGTGCCGGCCGGGCCTCCCGTGTGGACCGCCTCGGCCAGGGCGTCCGCGAACTGGGCTGCGGACAGCCCGGCGAGCACGCCCGAGGCGCCCAGCTGGGCGGGCAGCAGCCAGAGGGCCGCGGGCACGCCCGCGGCGCGGGCGGTGTCGGTGAGTTCCTGGCTGACCACCTCACCGGTCAGGTCCACGGTCAGCACCGGCTGGCTGGCCAGCAGCGAGGTGCCGTGGGTGGTGAGCAGCGCCTGCCAGCCGCGCAGGCTGCCGCCGAACACGTCGGCCCGCGGCGTGCCCCCGGGGAGCTGGGCGCTGCCCCACTCGTTGACGTCATCCAGCCGGCTCAGCTCGCCCTGCTGCCAGGCCTCCTCGCGTTGCTGCCAGGCGTGGACCGCCCGCTGGTGCTCGTCGGCAACCCGGCCGGCCGCAGCGGCGGCCTGGCGTGCCTTCCGCCACCGCAGGAAGGTGAGCGTCATGCCGGGGCCGCAGATGACCAGGGCGATCAGGTCGCTGACGAGCGGCGGACCGCTGCCGTTGATGTTGGCGGCGCAGCCGTTGGCCAGCAGCAGCACGACGAGCAGGAGGGTGCTGGGGATGCCCAGGAATTTGCGGATCTTCCGGTACGCCTTTTCCGCCGATTCGGCCTGCTGGGCCGCGGCGGCCCGCATCGCCTCAAGGTCAGGCCGGGGCTCGGGAAATGGTGCGGCGAGCTGACGGCGGTCGCGGAACACCCAGCCCAGCCGGGGCCCCGGGGTGAACAGGCTGGCCCGCCGGTCCGCCGCGTCCGCGACCGGTGCTGGCGGCATGCTCATACCGATCACTCCCCTGGGCCTGGGCGGCTCCGGCCGGGCTGGACACCGAGCCACACGCCCCTGGTAGGCAAGTCGTGATGTTACCAAATACCCGCTGACGGCTCCTTTCCCAAAGGGGCCGGCCGCGCCCCCCAGCCCTGCGGGCCGACTTTGCCGCGACGGGCCTTTGCCCGGGCCTTTGCCTCAGGCTCTTTGCCGCCGACCCTGGCCCGGAACCCTCCGGCCCGCGCCACCCCCGAAGTTTCCGCCAGATAAAACAACGGCGCACCGCATTACTGCCGGGTTTCGCCTGCGGGCCGCCCATTGACCGGAGCTGCCCTCCGTCTTAGCGTCGGGGCTAGCTGATTGTTGTCTGTGCGCGGAGTTCCCGGCTACTCATTGCTGGCGGCCAGAGGGGTTGGCCATGCGCCTTTACCAGACCGGCGCGCTGCTGACCGGCGCGCACAGTGAGCTCGTCCCGCGCTCCGGGGTGCTGGTTGACGGCTCCCGGATCGTCGCGGCCGGTCCGGTCGACTCCCTCGCGGCGGACCACGTCATCCCACCGGACGTGGTCGATCTCGGCGACCTGACCCTGATGCCCGGGCTGGTGGATGCGCACGTCCACCTCGGCTTCGACGGCGGCCCGGACCCGGTGGCCCGGATGAAAGCGGAAACCGATACCGAGCAGCTGATCCTGATGTTGCGCAGCGCCCGTGAGCTGCTCTCGGCCGGGGTCACCACGGCACGGGACCTGGGGGCCCGGTCTTTCCTCGACATCGCGGTCCGCGCCGCGATCGCCAGCGGGATGGCCGACGGGCCGCGGCTGGTGACCGCGGCCCGGCCGCTCAGCCCGGCCGAATTGGGCGCGGTGGTGACCGAGGCCCACCGGCTCGGCAAGCGGGTGGCCGCGCACGCCCACGGCAGGCCGGGCATTGCCCAGGCCGTGGCGGCCCGGGTGGACACCATCGAGCACTGCTCGTTCGCCGGGCCGGACCGGCAGTACGGCTCGGATTTCGACCCGGCCGTGGTGGATGAGATCGCCGCCGCGGGCATATACGTTTGCCCGACCATGAACGTGCACGCGCTGACGATGCGTGACCGTTTCGGCGACGCCCTGGACAAGGTGATCATGGGACTGTATTCGGGCGGCGCGCAGATCATCGCGGGCACGGACGCCGGGATCGACAACTGCCCGCACGGCGCTTACGTGTCGGGCCTGGAGGCGCTGGCGATCGTGGGCCTGCCCGCGGCGGAGATCCTCGACGCGGCCACCCTGCGGGCGGCCCGGGCGCTGGGCGTGGACGACCGGACCGGGAGCATCGAGCCGGGCAAGGACGCGGACCTCATCGCGGTCCGCGGCGACCCGCGGGCCGATATCTCTGTCCTGCACCATGTGGAGCTGGTGGTGGCCCGCGGCGCGGAGCACCGTCCCGCGCTGCACCGGGTCCAGGCCGGCGCGCTGGCCGCCCCGGCCGGGCCCGGCCCCCGATGACCGGGCTCGCCGGGTCGCTCGACCGGATCACCATCGCCGAACTGCGCCGCCGGGGCGGCCTGAAGTGGACCTTCGCCGGCCCCGACGTGCTCGGGGCGTTCGTCGCCGAGATGGATTTCGGCACCGCCCCCGAGGTGGATGCGGCGCTCCGCGGGGTTATCGCGCGGCAGGACTTCGGGTACCTCCCGCCCGCCACGGCCCAGCGGATGGCCGAGGCCTGCTCGGCATGGCTGGCGGACCGGCACGGCTGGGCCGTGGACCCGGACCGGATCCGACCGCTGCCCGACGTCATCAAGGGCCTCGAAGCGGCGATCACCCTGTTCTCCCGCCCGGGCAGCCCGGTGATCCTGCCCACCCCGGCCTACATGCCGTTCCTGAGCGTGCCGCCGCTCCTGGGCCGGGCGATCATCCAGGTGCCGATGACCACGGCCGGCGGCCGGGCCGTCCTCGATCTGGACGGCATCGGCGCGGCGTTCCGCGCGGGCGGCCACCTGCTGATCCTGTGCAACCCGTGCAACCCGGTAGGCCGGGTGTACACCCGGGCCGAGCTGGCCGAGGTCAGCGAGGTCGTGGAGCGGCACGGCGGCCGGGTGTTCGCCGACGAGATCCACGCGCCGCTCACCTACCCGGGGCATCATCACATCCCGTATGCCTCGCTCAGCGAGGTCACGGCCGGGCACGCCCTGACCTCGACCTCGGCGTCCAAGGGCTGGAACCTGCCCGGCCTGAAGTGCGCCCAGCTCATCCTGAGCAACGACGCGGACCACGAGCTCTGGGCCGAGGCGGGCCGGATCATCGAGCACGGCGCGAGCACTCCCGGCGTGCACGCCAACATCGCGGCGTTCACCGCCGGGCAGGACTGGCTCGCCGGGGTTCTGGACTACCTGGACGGGAGCCGGGCAATGCTCGGGAACCTGCTCGACGAGTTCCTGCCCGGGGTCGGCTACCAGCCGCCGGAGGGCACCTACCTGGCCTGGCTGGACTGCCGCGTGCTGGAGCTGGGGGACAGCCCCGGTGAGTTCTTCCTGGACAAGGCCCGGGTGCTGGTCAACGACGGGCCGGCGTTCGGGGAAGCGGGCGCGGGGCATGTGCGGCTCAACTTCGCCACTCCCCGGCCGGTCCTGATCGATATCGTCCGCCAGCTAGGGCAGGCCATGGCCAACCGCTGACCGTGGCCCGCCGGCCGGGCCGGGGGACAATGGGGGCACCCTGGCCACCACCGGAAGGACCGATGCCGTGCCTGCGACCGTCCCCGTCATCGACCTGACGCCCTGGTACGAGGGCGGCACCCAGGACCGGGCCGGGGTCGCCCGCCAGGTGGACGAGGCCCTGCGCTCGTCGGGGTTCCTGCTCATCACCGGCCACCGCGTGCCCGCGGTGGTGCGGGCGCAGACCCGCGCCACGGCCCGCGAGTTCTTCGCGCTGCCCGCGGAGGTCAAGTCCCGGTACGCGATCACGGTGGGCGGGCGCGGCTGGATCCCGCCCGGCGCGGAGGCCAACGGGTACGCGGAGGGCACGGCCACACCGCCGGATCTGAAGGAATCGTTCTCGCTCGCCGCCGACCAGCCAACCGGTGACGCCGAGATCGATGCCCGCTGGTTCCGGCCCAACGTGTGGCCGGCCGAGGTCCCGCGGCTCCGGCCGGTGGTCACCGACTACATCGGCCGGATGCACGCGCTGTCGGATCAGCTGATGGCATTGTGCGGCGTGGCGCTGGGCCTGCCGGCCGGCTTCTTCGCGCCATTCCTCGATCACCCCACCTACGGGGTGAACCTCAACTGGTACCCGCCGGCCGACCCGTCCCGGCCCCCGGAACCCGGCCAGTACCGGATCGGCCCGCACACCGACTTCGGCACCGTCACCGTGCTCGACCGGGAGCCAGGCCGCGGCGGCCTGCAGATCTACACGCTCGACGGGACGTGGATCGATGCTCCCTACGATCCCGCCGCGCTGACCGTCAACATCGGCGATCTGCTCGCCCGCTGGACCGGCGACCGCTGGCGGTCCACCCGGCACCGGGTGCTGCCCCCGCAGGCTGAGGCGCCGAACGAGGACCTGCTCTCGCTGATCTTCTTCTACGAGGCCAACCACGACGCCGTGGTGGAGTCGCTCCCCGCCCCGATCGGCCGCACCAGCTTCCCGCCGGTGACCGCGCACGAGTACATCGGGGAGAAACTCGACGCGATCGGCGTGACCTGAGCCGTTCCCCATCGAGCTCAGCCACGGCCGGGGCCGGATGGGCACGGCGTAACAGTCCGGCTAACCGGTCAGCAATTCCATGAAGCGCGATGACAATTAGTGCTTAATGGCACAGGATAGGGCGCCTACGGTAGCGTCCGGTTGGGCAGTGACGGATTCCGGGGCTCGGGATCGATCCAGGAGTGACCAGATGGGCATATCCAGCTCGGCGGGCTCCCAGCAGCCAGACGCCGTGCGCCGGACGATCAGGTTCACTTTCGCCGCCACCGTCGCCATCCCGGCCATCTGCCTGATCTTGCTCTGGGCGCTGGCCGCGGGCGCGGTGCTGGGCAGCTCGCTGCATGGGCATGGCTTCTGGTCACCAGATCACCGGGAAGTCGTCGCATTAACGATCCTGGTCGGCGCGGGCCTCGTCATCGGCCTGGTGTGCGTCATTCTGATGGGCCGCTTCTCCTACAGGCTGTCGCGCGATATCGCGAGCCTGGCGGCTTCGGCCCGCCGCTCCGCGGACGAGCAGCTTCCGCAGTTGCTGGACCGGCTGCGCAGCGGGGACGCCGGCGTCCCGCCCCTCGCGCCCGGCCCGCCGCAGTCCGCGAGGCGGCCGCGGAACGCGGAGGTCGCCCAGGCCCTCTCGGCGGTGGCCAGCCTGGAGCGGACCGCCAGCGGGGCGGCGGCCGGCGAGGCCGGGCTGCGCAACGGCCTGCGCCAGGTCTTCGTCAGCCTGGCCCGGCGCAACCAGTCACTGCTCCAGCGGCAGCTGCGGCTGATCGACACGCTGGAACAGAAGGCGTCCGACCCCGCGGCGCTGGCCGACCTGTTCGCGCTGGATCACCTCACCACCCGGATGCGCCGTCACGCGGAAAGCCTGGCCATCCTGTCCGGGGCGGCGCCCGGCCGGTCCTGGACCGAGCCGGTGCCCATTATCGACGTCATCCGGGCGGCCATGGCCGAGGTCGAGGACTACCGCCGGGTCACGGTCCTCACCACGTCGGAGGATGCGGTGGCCGCCCCGGCCGTCGCGGACATGATCCACCTGCTGGCCGAGCTGATCGAGAACGCGACCATGTTCTCCCCGTCCGGCACCCGGGTCGAGGTCCGGGCGGAACGTGTGGCCAACGGCTTCGCTGTGGAAATTGACGACCGCGGGCTGGGCATCGAGCCCGCGCAGCTGGCGGAGCTCAATCAGCAGCTCGCCCAGCCGCCGGACTTCGATCTCGCCAACGCGGACCGGCTCGGCCTGTTCGTCGGCGCGAAGCTGGCCGCCCGGCACGGCGTCCGGGTCTCGCTGCGCCGGTCACCCTATGGCGGCACCACGGCGATCGTGCTGATGCCCGCCAGCGTCATCGTGCTCGTGTCCGCGTCCACGGCCGCGGACACCGGCGCACTGCCCGCGGCGCGCCGGGGTACCGTGCGGCCCGCCGCGCTGGACCTCGGCCCAGGCGCGGCGCTCGCCCTGACCGGCAGGCGCGCCGTCCCGCCGCCGCTGGCCGGCGCGGCCCAGCCGGGAATCATGGCTCAGCCCGGGGGCACGCCGCGGCCGGAGACCACCATCCAGCCGGGCCGCGCCGCGCAGTCCGCCAGCCCCGCGCAGGCCGCCGGCCCCGTGCAGCCCGGCCGCGCCGGGGCCGCCAGCACAGCCCAGCCAGGAAGCAACGGCCAGCCCGCTGGCCCGGGCCAGCCAGGGGGCAACGGGGGCGCACCGCGCCGCGGGCTGCCGCACCGCACCCGTCAGGCGAGCCTGTCTCCGCATTTGCGGGACAGTCTCGCGACCGACGGCCCGGAGCGGACTGCGGCCCCGTCCGACGGCCGCAGCCCGGAGCAGGCCCGCGACCTCGCGGCGTCCCTGCAGACGGGCTGGCGGCGCGGACGGCGGGACGACCTGCCCGAGCCGCCGGGCACCGCTGGGCCGCCACTGCCGCGGCGGGCAGGCTCCCCCGCGGCGGACAGCGAGGAGACGTGATGGATGAGCAGGGGGTTCCCGGGGCTGGCCAGGACCTGGGGTGGCTGCTCGACGACCTCGCCAGCCGCGTCGAGCACTTCCGGAAGGCCGTCATCCTGTCCCGGGACGGGCTGGCCATCGCGTCGTCCACCGGCCTGCGCCGGGATGAGGCCGAGCGGCTATCCGCGCTCGCGGCCGGGGTGCAGAGCCTGGCCAGCGGCGCGGGCCAGCACTTCGGGGTCGGCGAGGTGCGCCAGACCATTATCGAGCTGGAGCAGGCGCTGCTGTTCATCACCGCTGCTGGTCACGGCAGCTGCCTGGCGGTCCTCTGCCCAGCGAGCGCCGACGCCGGCCTGGTCGCCTACGAGATGGCGCTGCTCGTGAAGCGGGCCGGGCCGCACCTGGCCGCCCGCCCCCGGTTCCCGGCCAGCCAGATCACGGTGGACTGAACCCCGATGGGTGCGGGCGGCAAGTGGGTTGACCGGGACTCGGACCCAGTGGTGCGCCCCTACGCGCTGACCGGCGGCCGGACCGAGCCGGCTGACGGCGAGGTGCTGGACCTGATCGCGATCATCGTGGACACTGGCCGCCCGGCGGATCCCGATGACCAGCTCGCGCTCAGCCCCGAGCACCGGCAGATCCTCAAGCTGTGCCACCGGCCGGCCACCCTGGCTGACGTCGCCTCGGACACCGGGCTGCCGGTCGGCGTGGTCCGGGTGCTGCTCGCCGACCTCATCCAGGAAGGCCGGATCAGGGTGCTGCCCGGCCGCGCGGCCGGCGAGCAGCCCAGCGCCCAGCTGCTGCGGGAGGTGCTGCATGGGCTCCGGGCTCTCTGACCCCGGCGCGGAGGGTCCGCTCGCGGCGTTCAAGATCCTCATCGCGGGCGGTTTCGGCGTGGGGAAAACCACGCTCGTCAGCTCGATCAGCGAGGTCCGGCCGCTGCGCACCGAGGAAGTCCTCTCCAGCGTGAGCGTGGACCATGACGACCTACAGGGTGTGGAGAACAAGACCACGACCACCGTCGCCATGGACTTCGGCCGCATCACGCTCGGTAGCCGCCGGGTGCTCTACCTCTTCGGCACACCCGGCCAGGAGCGCTTCTGGTTCATGTGGGACGACCTCTCCTACGGGGCGCTCGGCGCGGTGGTGCTGGCGGACACCCGCCGGCTGGCGGACTGCTTTGCGTCCATCGACTACTTCGAGAAGCGGGGCCTGGCGTTCGTCGTCGCCATCAACTGCTTCGACGGGGCGCACCGCTACGACCCCGCCGAGGTTCAGGCCGCGCTCGAGCTCGGACCCCGGGTCCCGGTCGTGCTCTGCGACGCCCGCGAGCCGGACTCGGTCAAGGGCGTCCTGGTCACGCTGGTGGAGCACGTGCTGGCCAGCATGCCCGGCGAGAGCCCCGGGACGCGGCCGGCTCCCGCGGCCCCGCCATTGGTGTAGGCGTTGCGGGCCGCAGTGATATCACAGAGGATCGCGTCTAGCGGCCGGGCAGGCCGCGGAGCAGGGGTAGCGGGTTGATCAGCCAGGTACCGGCGGACGGGCCGGTGGAGTCACCGGACGGTCAGGCACACTGGCCTGTCCGCTCGGGGGCGGTGCCCCCGCTCGCGGACGGGTTCAGTACCAGGCCGGAGAGCGCTCCCCGGCTGGGCGCCGCGCTGGTCCCGGGCACCGCGGTGGTGCTGGTGCCAGGCCGCGGCGCCGGGGCGGGAACGCGGGACTGGCTGGGATCGTGCGGCAAGACCCAGCTCGCGGCGTTCTTCGCCGAATCGCTCTGGCGGTCGCGTGAGGTTGACCTGCTGGTCTGGGTGCCCGCCACCAGCCGGGCCGCGGTGCTGGCCGTGTACGCGGAAGCCGCGGAGGCCGCGCTGGGCACCGATCCCAGTGCCGATGCCGAGGCCGTCGCCGCGCGCCTCGTGAGCTGGCTCGGCGAGACCCGGCGGCGCTGGCTGGTGGTGCTCGACGACTTGTCCGGGCCGGCCGACCTGACCGGGCTGTGGCCCGCCGGCCCGTCCGGGCAGGTCCTGATCACGGCCACCAGCCCGGCCGTCCTGCCCACCGAGCCCCGGGCGCTCGTCCTCCCGGTCGGCGCGTTCAGCTCACGGGAAGCGCTGAGCTACCTGATGGGCCGCCTGACCGCCGACCCGGACCAGCGGCTCGGGGCGATCGACCTGGCCGAGGACCTCGGCTGCGAGCCGATGGCGCTGGCGCAGGCCAGCGGCGTCATCGCCACATCGTCGCTGTCCTGCCGCGACTACCAGGGCTATTTCACCGCCCGGCGGGATCAGCTGGCGACGACCGCGGGAAGCAAGCCGCCCGCCGCCGCGGTCAGCTGGCTGTTCTCCGTCGAGCAGGCCGACCGCCTGGCCCCGGGGGGCGCGGCCCAGCCGGTGCTGGCCCTGGCCGCCGTGATGGATGGCCACGGGATGCCCGCCACCGCGTTCACCTCCCCCGCCGCCGGTGCCTACCTGTCCGCGGACAGCGGCTCGGCTGCGGCCGCCCGCGAGCTGGCCTGGAGCACCCTGCCCGTCCTGGAGCGGACAGCGCTGCTGGCCCTCGACCGGGCCGCGTCCCCGCCGGCCGTCCGGATGAGCCCGGTGATCCAGGCCGCCATCCGCGCGGTGATGCCGGACGTCATGCGTGACCGGGCCGTGCGGGCGGCGGCCGACGCGCTGGTCGAGGTGTGGCCCGCGGACGAGCCGCCCTGGCTCGGTGCGATGCTCCGGTCCTGCACCGCCAGCCTGCAGCAGCACGCCGGGAACCTGCTGCTGGCGGGCGGCTGCCACCCGCTGCTGATGCGGGCCGGGCAGAGCCTGGGCCGGGCCCGGCTGGCGGGCCCGGCCGTCGGGTACTGGCGTGAGCTCGCCGCGGCGAGCGAGGCCATCCTCGGGCCCGGCCACCCGGATACCAGGATGATCGACGAACGGCTGGCCGACGCGTACCTCGCGGCCGGCCAGGCCGCCGAGGCGGTCGCCTGGTTCCAGCGGGTGCTCGCCGACCGGGTCAGGGCGCTGGGCCCGGACCATCCCGGCACCGTCGCGGCCCGGCGGGACCTGGGCCACGCCCTGATGGCCGCCGGCCAGTCCGCCGAGGCCGTGACCGTGCTGAACGGCGCGGTCGGCGACTACGACCGGGTCCTGGGCCCCAGCCATCCCGATACGCTCATCGCCCGTGAGGAACTCGCGGCCGCGTACCGGGGCGCAGGCCGCCTGTCCGATGCGATCCCGCTCTACCGGCGGACGCTGAACGACCGGGAACGGGTCCAGGGCGCCCGGCATCCGGACACGCTGACCACGCGGGAGAAGCTAGCCGACACCTACCTGGCCGATGGCCGCCTCAAGGACGCGACCTCGCATTACAAGACGGTGCTCGCGGACCGGGAACGGATCCTCGGCCCAGATCACCTGGATACGATCGCGGCGCGCGGCAACCTCGGCTCCGCCTACCATTCGGCGGGCAAGATGGCCTCCGCCGTCCAGCTCTACGAGCAGACGTGCGACAGCTACCAGCACGTCCTCGGCCCCGACCATGCTGACACCCTGGCCCGCTGCGCCAACCTGGCCAGTGCCTACTACTCCGTGGGCCGGCTGACCGACGCGCTGACCCTGCTCCGGGACACCGTGTCCCGGTGTGAGCGGGTCCTCCCGCCCGGCGACCCGCTGACGGTGGCCGTGCGGGAGAGCCTGACCAACCTCGCCGGAAGCTGACCTCGCCGGCCAGGACGGTTACCGGGGACCACGGTGTTGAATGCCTCTGCCTATCGCTCATAAGGCGACCATGAAAGGGAAGATCCCGCCGGGGAAAGGGCGCCGTCAGCGGGCGCGGCACCCCGGCTAGCCACTCGCCCGCGCGCAGTGCGTAATTCCGGCAAAAGCCATGGTGTGGGTTAATTAACGCGCCGGACACAATGGCGATACGCGCGACACCGGATGGCCGCCGACGGCCTGGACGGTGCGATGTTATGATGCGGTCCGTTTATGATTACTTAGAGTTCTTAATAGTCACTCTTTGTAGCCACATTACGTCTCGCGCTGGGCCACCTGCGCTACGTCAAACGGAGATCGTCATGCCGCAGCAACCCCGGTCCGCGCGAGGGCGCAACGATCATCGACTGGCCCGGCTGCGGATCTGGCCATGAGTGACGCGACCCCGGCCGGGACCGTCACCGCGCCGGCGCCGGCCCGGGGCGGGGGCGCCCACAGCGTGCCGCGCCCGGTGCTGCGCGCCGTGCGCCGGATCGGTTTCCTGGTCCTGGGGCTGAAGCTGGCCTGCTTCGGGTGGTGGAGCGTACTGCTCTACCGGCACTTCTCGCTCACCCCCGACTTCGCGCAATACCAGCAGGCCTGGTACCTGATCGCGCACGGCCACCTGAACCCGTACGACACGGTCGGCAACTTCACCTTCTGGCAGAACCACGCCGAGTTCATCATGTGGCCCCTGGCCCTGACGTACTGGATCTTCCCCAGTGGCGTGCAGCTGCTCTGGATGCAGGACATCGGCGTGGTCGGCGCCGAACTGGTGGCGTTCCTGTGGCTGTGCCAGCTGGCTGAGCGGTACCGGCCGGGACGGGACGCGCGCTGGCTGGCCATCGCCGGGCTGGTCCTCCTCACGGTCAACCCGTGGTCCTGGTGGTCGGTCTCTTTCGATTTTCACGCGGAATGCCTGGCTGTGCTGTTCATCGCCCTGCTGGCCCGGGATCTGTGGAACGACCGCCGCCGGGCCTGGGTCTGGGTACTGCCGCTGCTGGCCTGCGGCGACGTGGCCGGCACCTACGTCTTCGGGCTCGGTCTGGGCGTCCTGATCACCGCCCGAGGGAAGTCTCGCTGGCGCGGGGCCGTGATGGCGTTCCTGGGCGTGTTCGCGGTGCTGTTCATCTCGGTCATCCACGGCAACCTGGGCTCTGGTCACGGCCTGCAGGCGTACGCCTACCTCGCGGCCCCCGGATCGACCGGGTCCCTCACCATGCCCCAGCTGGCCCTGGGGCTGGCCACTCATCCGGGCGCGGTGCTGGCCAAGCTGTGGTCCAAGCGCCTGGACCTGTGGGCCAATCTGGCGTCCTCGGGCGGGCTGGGTCTGGCCTTCCTGCCGCTGCTGCCGCTCATGCTGGTGGTCATCCTCGCGAACGACCTGTTCCGCGGGTTCCTGTTCTCCGAGCCGCTGTTCCAGAGCCTCCCGATCTACATCCTGCTTCCGGTGGGCACGGTCGCGGTCCTCGGCTGGCTCGGCCGGCGGTGGCGCAGGCTGAGCCTGCTGCTCACCGCCGTGGTGATCGCCCAGGCGATCGGCTGGTCCGTGGTCTGGTCCCCGCGCACGCCCCACCAGTGGCTGCGGGTCCCGGGCACGACCGCCGCTACCCTGGCCGCGATCGAGGCGCGCATCCCGGCCTCGGATGCGGTGTTCGCCTCCCAGGGGGTGGTCGGGCGGTTCTCCAGCCGGCTCGATGTGCGGCCGCTGAACGGCCATCTGCCCATCCAGCCCGGCCAGGACTGGTTCGTCTTCACCCCCTGGGTGGGCATCGAGACCCAGAAGACAGCGGGTGCCATGGTGTTCGCTGGTCAGCTGGCCGGGCCGATGCACGCCAGGCTGGTCGCCGACACCAACGGGGTGTGGGTCTTCCGGTGGCACCCGCCCCAGGGGGTACACCGGCTCCGGGTGCCGGGCGGAACCCTGCCGCTGCCGGCCTGGACCGCCCCGGGGGCCGCGGGGCGGGCCGTGCTGGCCGGCCCGTCGTCGCGCTGGCATGTCACGTCCACGGGACGGCCCGGCTATGTCGCGGACCGGCTGGAATGGAATCGCTGGCCGGGCCAGTACGACGCGTCCGTGCGGCTGGAGGCCCGTGGCCCCGTCAACGTCGAAGTCTGGAACAACACCGGGGATGTGCTGCTGGTCCGCCGCAGCCTGCCCAGCACGGACGGAATCCAGACCATCACGCTGCCCGTAGACGCCACCACCGGTTACCCGGCTCCCCTCTACGCCGGCTGGGGCCCGTTTCAGGCAACGTTCGGCGGCGGCCCCAAGGCGCAGCGCCTCGAGGTCCGGGTCTGGACCCCGGGCGGGGCCACGGTGGACGTCTACCAGGCCCGCCTCACCCTCCGGCCGTAGGCGTGCCCGGTGGATCCGGGCCGTGGCGAGCAGGCTGGGGACGTACGGGTCTCGCCTTAGCCTGGCCGGCCCAGCAGGTAGCGGGCCGTGCCGATGCCCGGCTCGGCCAGCTCGGGCTCCGGGTAGGCGGCCCGGCCGTCCAGGTAGCCGACCCGGTCCCGGTCCTCGGACACGTGCACGATCTGCCAGCCATCCAGGGACAGCCGGTCGAGGCAGGCGAGTACCTCCCTGATCGGGTAGCCGAACTGGGACGCCGGGCAGGCCGATGTCCACCGGCACCTGCTCGGCCCCGTTGAACAGCCACCCGACCCAGGTGTGCAGCTCGGCGATCTGGACGGCCTCGCGCCACTCCGCGAACTGCGCGGCAACGGTCGGCTGGGGTTTGCGGGCCCGGAACTCCTCGGCCACGTAGTCATGGGCGTTCTGCGGGTCCACCACCGTTTCGGTGCCGTCGGGGAACCGGATCCGGGCCACGTCCACCCGCGGGCCGCCCTCGTGCAGGCGCTCCTTGCCCACCGCGACGTCCGTGCCGGCCTGCCAGTCGGCGAGCTCGCGTTCCCAGCCCGCGCTGTTGCGCCCGAACACGTCCGCGGCCACCGCCCGTACCCGCTCGTCCCACCACCGGCGCGCGGCCTCGTCCCCACTGTCCTTGGCCACCACGAGCGGCTCCTGGCCGGGAATATCCACCAGGTCGAAAACCGCCCGCGTGATGACCAGCATCGCGTGCCGCGCCGGCATACAGCCTCCCCGCCTGATGATCCGCCTTGGTGAGCGGCCCGGGCATCACCGCCATCCGCTGGCCCTGGTACCCAGAGTCCATACGATAATCCGCCGGTTACCAGGCAGATGGGTACTAGCCTCCCGGGACCTGTGGGGCGGAAGCCAGTCGGGCGAGCACGATATCGAATGTGACGCTGGTCCACGGCTCATCGAGGAGCCGGCCGTCTGGGCCCGGGCCGGGCGGGTGCTCGGCGAAGTCGGTGATGAGGCTGTCCTTCACGCCGAAGACGGCGTCCCGGTCCAGGTAGGGATCCCCCGCGACGAAGATATGCGTGATCAGCGTGCGGTACCCGGGCGTGTCCACCTTGAAGTGCAGGTGCGCGGGCCGCATCGGGCCGCGGGCCGCCGCGGTGAGCAGGTCACCAACCGGCCCGTCATCAGGGATCGGATAAGGGGCCGGGCGCACCGACCAGAACCGGTACCCGCCGTCCGGCGCACTGCGCAGCCAGCCGCGTCCCCCGGTCCGGCCGTCGGGGTACTGCACGTCGTAGAAGCCGTCCTCGTCGGACTCCCACACCTCGATACGGGCCCCCGGCAGCGGCTCGCCTTTAGTGCCGCGGACGGTGCCGGACACGTAGCAGGGACGTCCTTTTGCGTCGCCGGCGATATCCCCGCCCAGCGGCACCTCCGGCGCGCCAGCCACGAAGAACGGGCCGACCACCGTCGACTCGGTGGCTCCCGCCGACGCCGGGGCGTTGATGGCCACGGTCAGCATGGACAGCCCTAGCACGTCCGAGAGCAAGATGAACTCCTGCCGCCGGTCATCGGTGATGTGCCCGGCCCGGGTCAGAAAGCCGATGGCCTGCTCCCACTCGGCCTCGGTCAGCCGCACCTCGCGGGCGAACGCGTGCAGGTGCCGCACCAGGCTCTGCATGATCTCCCGGTAGCGCGGCGCAGCCGCGCCGCCGAAGCTGGCCACGACCTCGGCGGTGACCGCCTCCTCGCGGGCGTTCTGCTCCCGGTCCGGCCCGGGGCCGGCCAGGACAGAGCCGGCCGGGACAGAGCCCGCGACGGTGCTCGCCGGGTCCCCGGCCCAGGCGTGCCGGAGCAGCGCCTGGAGCGCCCCGGCGCCGGCCGGGACCGGGTTGTCCGCGGGTACCACCGGCTCGATCAGCCGGGCCGCCTCGGCGAGCTGCTCCTCGTGCAGCCCGATGTCGCGCAGCCCGCGGGGCAGGCCGAGCCGGGCAGCGAGCGCCTGCAGCGCGGCGGCCGGGTCCGGCACCCCCGCACTCATGCTGGCGAGATCGGCGCCGGCCCGATCGGCACTGGCCCGATCGGCACTGGCCAGGGCCTGGGCGATCCGGCGGGCGGCGTCCGGCGCTCCCGGCGCGTTGAAGGCCAGCACGTAGGGCAGCATGATCGCGTGGGTCTGCGCGTGGGGCAGGCCGTACCGGCCGCCCAGGACGTGGCAGATCTTGTGATGCAGGCCGGATCCGGTGACCGCGAACGCGGTTCCGGCCAGGTACGCCCCGTACATCACGTCGCCCCGGGCGCTGAGGTCGGTTCCGTCGCGGCTGACCGCCGGCAGCGCCGCGGCCAGGACCCTGATGGCTTCCGCAGCGGCCAGCGTGCTGACCGGGTTGCGGCCCGGGGCCCAGAACGCATCGACGCAGTGCGCCATGGCGTTGAGGCCGCTGGCCGCCGAGAGCGGCCCGGGCAGCGACACGGTCAGCTCGGGATCGTAGATCACCAGCCGGGGCAGGACCCGGGCGTCCACGCCGGTCGTCTTGCGTTCCCCATCGCTCAGCCCCCAGACCGGGGTGACTTCCGAGCCCGCGTAGGTGGTGGGCACCGCGATCACCGGCAGCCCGGTGGTCAGTGCGACGGCCTTGGCCGTGCCGGTGGCCGATCCCCCGCCCACGCTGAGCACCGCGTCCGCGCCGACCGCCGCGGCCTGCTTGCGTGCCGCGTCCGCGACCCCGACCGGCACGTGCGGCCGGACCCCGGTGAATGTCCCGGCGATCCGGCCCGCCAGTGGCGCGGCGAGGTCCCGGGCGGGTGACTGCCCGCCCCCGGCGGCGATCAGCAGCAGCCGGGATGCCCCGAGCCGGGCGACCTCGTCCGCCAGCGCGGTGCGCGCCGCGCCCACGCCGAACACCACCCGGCCGGGCAGGGCGTCACGCGCGAATGACTCCATCAGACCTCCGGGCCTGGGTCACGCGGCACGGGCAGGGTCCCCCGGTCGCGCTACGAGCCGCCTGGCGACCGGGCTGGCCAGCCAGGCCCGTGGTCCCGGCGTCCCGGCGCCCGCGGGACGCCAGCATCAGCGCAGGTTACCTGCGTACGCGCCGCCGCCGCATGCCGCTGGTAAGGCGCAGCGCCCCGAGCACGACCACCACGACCAAGGCCACGATGAACAGGAAGTGCAGGGCGGAGATCAGTACCGAGACGACGAGAAACACCGCGAACACTGCGAGCAGGATGAGCAAAAGTTTCCCCATACACCCACGATATGCCAGCGGCGGCGTGCTGGCAGCAGGCTGGCGGGGCGGGCTACAGGAATGCATCTCCCGCGCCTCCCGGCAGCGGGCCGCCGGGCCGCCGGGCCGCCGGACCGCCCCCTCCGGCGGGTCGCAGCGGGACTCCTTGCCAAAAAAAATAGATATCACTATGCTAGAAGAGTGTTATCAGCTCCCCTTGTGGAGGAGGCCAAGATGGCCACGCACAGCACCGCAGCGCCGAACCCAGAGGCCAACCGCCCGGAGCCGCGCAGCACCGGCACACCAGTCCTGCCGCCGCCGGCCCGCCCGCTGACCGAGCGGCCCGCCCATTCCACGTCTGGCCTGCCGGTCCTCATTCTCAGCATCGTCACCCTGCTGGTCGTGATCGCCCTGCTGGTCCTGGTCAAGCCGGTCGGCGGTGCAGGCGCCGTGACCCTGGTCATCATCGGCGTGCTCCTGCTGATCGCGGCGGTTCTCGCACTGCGCGGCCTGGTCCAGGTTGTCCCGGGCGAGGCCCGGGTGGTGCAGCTGTTCGGCCGGTATTCCGGCACGGTCAGGGAGCCCGGGCTGCGCTGGGTCAACCCGTTCACCATCCGGCGCAGGGTGTCGACCCGGATCCGCAACCACGAGACCCCGCTGGCCAAAGTCAACGACGCCGACGGCAACCCGATCGAGATCGCGGCCGTGGTCGTCTGGCAGGTCAGCGACACGGCCCTCGCGCTCTACGCGGTGGACGACTTCACCCAGTTCGTCGCGACGCAGACCGAGACCGCGGTCCGGCACATCGCCACCAGCTATCCCTACGACACGGGGGATGCTGGCCAGCTGTCGCTGCGCGGCAACGCGGACGAGGTCACCGGGCGGCTGTCGGCCGAGATCGCGGCGCGCGTCGCCTCGGCCGGCGTCACCATCATCGAGTCGCGGCTGACCCGGCTGTCCTACGCGGCCGAGATCGCCCAGGCCATGCTGCGCCGCCAGGCCGCGAGCGCCGTGGTCGCGGCGCGGCAGCGGATCGTCCAGGGGGCGGTCGGCATGGTCCAGCTGGCGCTGCAGCAGCTCGAGGAGCAGGAGGTCGTGGAGCTGGACGAGGAGCGCAAGGCAGCGATGGTGTCCAACCTGCTCGTCGTGCTGTGCAGCGAGCAGGCCACCCAGCAGGTGGTCAACACGGGCTCGCTCTACCAGTGACGGGGCACTCAACTACTGCCAAAGACGGGGCACTCATGACGGGGTGGTGTCCGGTCCGATGAGCGAACGCAAGGGCATGCTCCTGCGGCTCGACCCGGCCGTGCACGACGCCCTGGCCAAATGGGCCGCCGACGAGCTGCGCAGCACCAACGCCCAGATCGAGTTCCTGCTGCGCCGGGCGCTGTCCGAGGCGGGCAGGCTGCCCGGGAACACGGGCCGGATGCGCTCGCGGGGACGGCCCGCGGCCACCCCCCGGGCCGGGCAGGCCGGCGAATAGGGAGGCCCGTGCTGCGGCCCGGCCGGGCCGCACCACGGGCGCGCCATGCCGAGGGCTGGCCCGGCGAGCCGGGTCACCGCTGGTAGCCTTTCGGCCTCGTGAGCACCCCCGCGACCGCACCCGATGAGGATGGCAGCCGCCCGGACGCTCCGGTCCGGCCTGATCTGCTCCTGCCCCTGCGGAGCTGGCAAAAGGAGGCTTACCGGGAGTATTTCCGCCTGCCCCGGCGCGACTTCCTGCTGGTCGCGACCCCAGGAGCAGGCAAGACGGCCTGGGCACTGACCATCGCTGCGGAGCTCCTGGCCCGCCGGGAGATCGCCTCGATCACCGTGGTCACCCCCACCGAGCACCTGAAGCACCAGTGGGCCCAGGCCGCGCACTACGTCGGCATCTCCCTGGACTCCTCCTACCGCAACGCGCAGGGCCGCGCGTCCGCCGACTTCACCGGGGTGGCGGTGACCTACGCACAGGTCGCCGCGCACCCGATCCTGCACCGGCAGCGCACCGTCAACCGGCGCACCCTGGTGATCTTCGACGAGATCCATCACACGGGCGACGCGCTGTCCTGGGGGGACGCGGCCCGGGAGGCGTTCGAGCCCGCCCGGCGCCGGCTGGGGCTGACCGGCACCCCGTTCCGCAGCGACGCCAACCCGATCCCGTTCGTGACCTATGCCCCGGACACCGACGGGAGCCGGCGCAGCGTCTCCGACTACGTCTACGGCTATGGGCCGGCCCTCGACGACGGCGTGGTCCGCCCGGTCATCTTCCTGGCCTACTCCGGTGAGATGCGCTGGCGGACCCGGGCCGGAGATGAGATCACCGGGACGCTGGGCACGCCCATGCTCCCCGATCAGCTCGCCCAGGCCTGGCGGACCGCACTGGACCCGCAGGGCGAATGGGTGCAGCGCGTGCTGGAGGCCGCCGACCGCCGGCTGAGCGAGGTGCGCCGGGGCATGCCCGACGCGGGCGGCCTGGTCATCGCCGGTGATCACGCGGACGCCCGGGCGTATGCGGCCCTGCTGCGCCGGCTCAGCGGGACCAGGCCGGTCGTGGTGCTCTCCGACGACCCCACGGCCAGCCGGAAGATCGCCGCGTTCGCGGACTCCGAAGACCGGTGGATGGTGGCCGTCCGGATGGTGTCGGAGGGTGTGGACATCCCCCGGCTGGCCGTGGGCGTCTACGCGACCAGCGTGGGCACGGCGTTGTTCTTCGCGCAGGCCGTGGGTCGGTTCGTCCGGGCCCGCCAGCGCGGCGAGACCGCGTCGGTGTTCCTGCCCTCCATCCCGACCCTGCTCGGTTACGCCGCGGAACTGGAGGCCGCCCGTGATCACGTGCTGGCCGCCCAGCCCGACGGCGCCGAAGAGCGCGAGCTGGCCGAGGCGCAGCGCTCCCGGGATATCCCGGACGCCGACGGCGAGCTCCCGTTCGAGGCGCTGCAGGCGTCCGCGCACTTCGACCGGGTCCTGTATGACGGCAACGAGTTCGGCACCAGCGCGGCGGAAGAGGAATTCCTCGGCCTGCCCGGGCTGCTCGAACCCGAGCAGGTCGCGCTGTTGCTGCGCAAGCGGCAGGCCGAGCGGCTCAAGGGCCGGTCACCGGGCCCCGGGGCCGGCGGCACCGGCCCGCAGCCCCCAGGACCTGGGCGCGGCGTGCCTGCGTGGGCGGCTTCCGTTGCGGGCCCTGGACCGGAAGCGGCGGCTCACGGGGCAGCCGCCCGCGGGGCGGCCGGGGCGCCGGCCGGGGCGCCGGTCCGCCGGGAGGTGCTGGCCGGCCTGCGCAAGGAGCTGAACGGGCTGATCGGCGCCTGGCACCACCGCACCGGGCAGCCGCACGCGGTGGTGCACGCGGACCTGCGCCGGGCGTGCGGCGGCCCACCCCTGCCGCAGGCCACCGCGGAGCAGATCCAGGCGCGAATCGACACGATCCGCCGCTGGGCACGATCCGGCCGCTGACCGCGGCCGCGAAACACTCCAGCAACGTCGGTGACACCACGGCCCGGGTCCTGGTCGGCTGTGGTTCCCGGCGGGCGTGGCCCGCACGCCCGGACGGGCCGTCCTGGGCCGGCTATTTCGCCGTCCAGCCGCCGTCGAGCGTGAACGTCGTGCCGGTGGCCATGCCCGCCTGCGGCCCGGCCAGCCAGACCGCGAGCCCGGCGACCTCGGCCGGCTCGACCAGCCGCTTCACCGCGCTGTCGGCCAGGATGACCGACCCGAGCACCTGGTCTTCGGTGATGCCATGCACCCGGGCCTGGTCGGCGATCTGCTTCTCCACCAGCGGCGTGCGCACGTAGCCGGGGCTGATGCAGTTGCTGGTGACGCCGCGGGCCGCGCCCTCCAGGGCGATCACCTTGGACAACCCCTCCAGGCCGTGCTTGGCCGTCACATAGGCCGACTTGTACGGCGAGGCGCGCAGCCCGTGCACGGAGCTGATGTTGATGATCCGGCCGTACTCCTGGTGGTACATGTGCGGCAGGGCCGCCCGGGCCAGCAGGAACGGGGCCTCCACCATCAGCTGGAGGATCCGCCGGAACATCCCCGGCGGGAACTCCTCGACCGGCGCCACGTGCTGGATCCCGGCGTTGTTGACGAGGATGTCCACGTCGAGCCGGAGGCCTTCCAGCGCGGCCACGTCGGTCAGGTCCACCGTCCACGCCTCGCCGCCCAGCTCCGTGGCCACGGCCGCGGCACCGGGGCCGTCCCGGTCGGCGGCGATCACCGTCGCGCCGGCGGCGGCCAGGGCGCGGGCGCAGGCGGCGCCGATCCCGCCCGCCGCGCCGGTGACCAGGGCCCGCCGGCCAGCCAGCGGCCGCCCGTTCCCGCCCGCGGCGTCACCCCGGGGGGCCTGACCGGCGGCGGGCTGCGTCGTGGAATCCACCCTGAGCTCCTCGTCTCGTCGTTGACATGATCCCGCGCAGGGCGGTAGGACCTGAAGCACTTTCCGCCACAACCCTGGACGCCTGATGCCCTCTCCCGCAGAGTTGCCGCCCGGTGTTCGACTCCCGGCACATCGAGACGTCGCGCCTGCGCACGCACGTGCTCACGGCGGGCGCGCCGGACGCGCCGCCTCTCGTGCTGGTGCACGGCAACGTGTCCGCCGCCCGGTTCTTCGCCGAGACCATGGTGGCGCTGGCCGGCGGCTACCGCTGCGTCGCCCCCGACCTGCGGGGCTTCGGCCAGTCGGAGCGGGCGCCGGTGGACGCGCGGCGCGGAGTCCGGGACTTCGCGGACGATCTCCACGCAGTGCTGACCGAGGGCGGCCTGCTGACCGGGGGCCAGCAGGTGCACCTGCTCGGCTGGTCCCTGGGCGGCGGCGTGGCGCTCCAGTATGCGGCCGACCACCCCGGCACGGTGGCGTCGATCATCCTGGAGAGCCCCATGTCCCCGTTCGGCTTCGGGGGGACCCGCGACCGCGGCGGGACCCCCTGCTGGCCGGACTACGCCGGGTCGGGCGGGGGCACCGCCAGTCCCGAGGTGGTCCGCCGGATCGAGGCCGGCGACCGGAGCACCGAGGATCAGGCCTCCCCCCGCCAGGTCCTCACTCACCTGTACGGCAACCCGGTCGCGCTCCCGCCCGGCGTGGAGGACGCCCTGGTGGAGGCGATGCTGGAGGTGGCTATCGGCCCGGCCAACTACCCGGGTGACACCGCGGTCTCGGCGAACTGGCCGGGTGCCGCGCCCGGCGAGCACGGCGTCAACAATGCGATCTCCCCGAAGTACTGCGACCTGTCCGGCTTCGCGGCCCTCGGGGACCGGCCCGAGGTGCTGTGGATCCGCGGCGACGCCGACCAGATCGTCTCGGATACCTCCCTGGTGGACCTGGGCCACCTCGGCGCCCTCGGCGCGATACCGGGCTGGCCCGGCCCGGAAGTGTTCCCGGCCCAGCCCATGGTCGGCCAGATGCGCGCGGTGCTCGACCGCTACCAGGCGGCGGGCGGCCGGTACACCGAGCGCGTGCTGCCGGGCTGCGGGCACTCACCGCACCTGGAGCGCCCCGCCGAGTTCACCGCCGCCGTCACCGGATTCCTGGCCACCGCCTGCACCCCCTGACCGCCCGGCGCCGCCTCCCGTCCCTCCCGGCGGCCGCAGCGCGCCGCGTCCACGGCAACGGTCGGCCACGGCCCCCGGGGCGGCTGAATCCTCATAGAATCGGCCCGTGCTGCCTCCCGGATCGGCTCCCGCGCTGAGCGGTGGGACGGACGGCGCGCTGGACGTGCTGCGCCGGGTATTCGGGTACGACTCGTTCCGCGGCCCCCAGCAGGAGATCATCGAGCACCTCATCGCGGGCGGCGACGCGCTGGTGCTGATGCCGACCGGCGGCGGCAAGTCACTTTGCTACCAGATTCCCGCGCTGGTCCGCCGGGGCACCGGGGTGGTCATCTCCCCGCTCATCGCGCTGATGCAGGACCAGGTGGACGCCATGCGGGCGCTCGGCGTCCGGGCCGGCTTCCTGAACTCGACCCAGGAGGCCGCCGAGCGGCGCGAGATGGAGGCCGCGTTCCTGGCCGGCGACCTGGACCTGCTCTACCTGGCGCCGGAACGGCTGCGCACCGACTCCACCGTGGCGCTGCTCGACCGGGGCACCGTGTCGCTGTTCGCCATCGACGAGGCGCATTGCGTGTCCCAGTGGGGCCACGACTTCCGGCCCGACTACCTCACGCTCTCCGGGCTGCACGAGCGCTGGCCGGACGTGCCCCGCATCGCGCTGACCGCCACCGCGACGCAGGCCACCCGCACCGAGATCGCGGCCCGGCTGGGCCTGCAGGGCGCGCGTCACTTCGTGGCGAGCTTCGACCGGCCCAACATCACCTACCGGATAGTGCCCAAGGCTGAGCCGAGCCGTCAGTTGCTGTCCTTCCTCCGAGGCGATCACCCCGACGGCGCCGGCATCGTCTATTGCCTGTCGAGGGCTTCGGTGGAGAAGACGGCGGAGTTCCTGACCGCCAACGGGATCACCGCGCTGCCGTATCACGCCGGGCTCGACGCGTTCACCCGGGCCCGGAATCAGGCCCGGTTCCTGCGTGAGGACGGGCTGGTCATGGTGGCCACGATCGCGTTCGGGATGGGTATCGACAAGCCCGACGTGCGCTTCGTGGCCCATCTGGACCTGCCCCGCTCGGTCGAGGGGTACTACCAGGAGACGGGCCGGGCCGGCCGGGACGGCCAGCCCTCCACCGCGTGGCTGGCTTACGGTCTCCAGGACGTGGTCCAGCAGCGCAAGCTGATCGAGACCTCGGCCGGGGACCTGGCTCACCGCCGGCGCCAGTCCGCCCACCTGGACGCGATGCTGGCGCTGTGCGAGACGATCGAGTGCCGTCGCGCGCAGCTGCTCGGCTACTTCGGCGAAGCATCCGGAGCCTGCGGCAACTGCGACACGTGCCTGTCGCCGCCGGAGGCGTGGGACGGGACCATTGCGGCGCAGAAGTTCCTGTCCGCGGTGTACCGCCTCAAGCGTGAGCGGGGCCAGCGGTTCGGTGCCGGGCAGGTAATCGACATCCTGCTCGGCCGCGGCACCGCCAAGGTCACCGAGCACGGGCACGACTCGCTGACCGTGTTCGGGATCGGCACCGAGCTGACCGAGTCCCAGTGGCGGGGGGTGGCCCGCCAGCTGCTGGCCCAGAGCCTGCTCACGGTGCAGGGCGACTACGGCACGCTGGAGCTCACCGCGGGCAGCGACGACGTGCTCGGCCGGCGCCGCGAGGTAATGCTGCGCCGCGAGCCTGAGCGCCCGCCCCGGGCCCGGGCCGCCCGGGCCGCGAGGACCGCGGCGGCGCCGGACGACCTGCCCGCCGAGGCCGCGCCGCTGTTCGAGAAGTTGCGCGCCTGGCGCGGGGGGGCGGCCAAGGAGCAGGGCGTCCCCGCGTACGTGATCTTCCACGATGCGACGCTGCGGCAGATCGCCACCCAGGCACCGTTGACTCTGACGGCGTTGTCCGCGGTGAGCGGGGTAGGGGAGGCCAAGCTGGCCCGGTACGGCCAGCAGGTGCTGGACGTCCTGGGCGGCGGGCCGCCCTGAGCGGAGCAGAAGAGCCCGCCCTGAGCGGAGCAGAAGGAGCAGCCATGCAGATCGGCGTGGTCTTCCCGCAGACCGAGCTCGGCCCGGACGCCGGGGCGGTGCGGGCTTACGGGCGGCTGGTCGAGGAGCTGGGCTTCGCGCACGTGATGGCCTACGACCACGTGGTGGGCGCGGACCCGGCCGTGCACCAGGGCTGGAATGGCCCCTACGACGTGCGCACCACCTTCCATGAGCCGATGGTGATGTTCGGCTTCCTGGCCGCGCTGACCTCGCTGGAACTGGTGACGGGCATCATCATCTTGCCGCAGCGGCAGACCGCGCTGGTGGCCAAGCAGGCCGCCGAGGTGGATCTGCTGTCCGGCGGCCGCTTCCGGCTCGGCGTGGGACTGGGCTGGAACGAGGTGGAGTACGAGGCGCTCGGGCAGAATTTCCGCACCCGGGGCCGGCGGATCGGGGAGCAGGTCACGCTGATGCGCCGCCTGTGGACCGAGGAGTCGGTGACCTACGAGGGCGAGTTCGACCGGGTGACCGGGGCCGGGCTGGCGCCGCTGCCGGTGCAGAAGCCCATCCCGGTCTGGTTCGGTGCGCAGTCCGAGCGCGCCTACCGCCGGGCCGGCCGCCTCGCCGACGGCTGGTTCCCGCAGATCAGCCCCGGGCCCGAACTCGACAAAGCCCGGGAGATCGTCAACGCGGCCGCCCGGGAGGCCGGCCGGGACCCAGGCCGGCTGGGCATGGAGGGGCGGGTCAGCTGGCGCGGTGACGCCGCGAGGCTGGCCGGGCAGGCGGCCCGCTGGCGTGAGGCGGGCGCTACCCATCTGGCGGTCAACACGATGGGCGCTGGGCTGGCCGGCCTGGGTGATCATCTCGGTGCGCTGGAGCGGGCGGCCGTAGCTCTGGGGCTCGGGTCTGGCTGAGCTTTGGGCGGGATACGTGGGGTAGCGGCGGGCTCGCAGGTGTTGTCCATGGGCTGCGCGGCCCGCGCGCCGCGCTGGGGCGGTGGCTGCGCGAGCTTCGCTACGCCCGCCGCTATCCCGCCTACCCCGTCCCTACCGCACCCGCGTTGCCCCATCCCCGCGCGTACCCACTCACGCCCGTCACCCCCCGCGGGACACACATGCCCCACCGGTCCCTCACGGTAGGCCGGCCCGCAAGCCTGACCCGGCCGGCGTGGCTGACACGTCCTCCCCGCCGGGCGGCGGTCGCGGAGGAGCAGATCGGGGTTACGTGCCCCGGGCGGGCGCGCTGTCCCGCGCCGGCGAGCCCGCTCGTGATCGCCCACCGTGGCACGTAGAAGCGGGGCGCCGGGCGCCGCGGGGACTCCGGGGCCCGGCCGCGCGGCTGGCCCCGCGGCTGGCCCCGGGAACCGGCGGGCATAATGACCTGGGACTGGTGAAATGCCCCGCTCCGACTTGCTGGCCGTTCGGGCCGCGAGGTGATCTGGCGGCGGCCGCCCGGTGGCGGGACCTGGGGCGCGCGGCCGGGGATGGGAAGTTGATGGCGGACTCGGCTGGGCGGCGTGCTGAAGACCGGGGCGCTGAAGACCAGGGCAACACCGCTTCCCAGAGCACGGGGGACTGGACCGAGCCGGGGCTTTTCACCGTGGCTCCCGGGGTGCACAGGATCCCGCTGCCTCTGCCTAACGACGGGCTGCGAGCGGTGAACGTCTACGCCATCGAGTCCGGCGACGACCTGGTGCTGGTTAACGCCGGATGGGCGCTGGCCGAGACGGGCGGCCTGCTGGACGCAGCCCTGGACCGGATTGGCCGCAACTCCGCGGAGATCACCCGCTGCCTGGTCACGCACGTCCACCGGGATCACTACACGATGGCGGTCATCCTGCGCCGCCGTTTCGGCACCCATGTGGCGCTGGGCATCGGCGACCGCCCCTCGCTGACTGCGGCCGCTGATGCCCGGCGCGAGAACATGAACGAGCACGTACGCCGGATGCAGCGGGCCGGGGCTGAGCCGGTGATCCGCGCGCTGCGCGCCGCCTTCAGCGACTCGCCCCCCGAGCGCGAGGATCTGTGGGAGCAGCCCGACGAGTGGGTCAAGGACCAGGCCATGATCACGCTGGGCGGCCGTCGGTTGCGGGCGGTGGCGACCCCCGGCCACACCCAGGGACACACCGTGTTCGCCGACCTGGAGCAGAACCTGCTGTTCGCCGGGGATCACGTGCTGCCGCACATCACCCCGTCGGTGGGCTTCGAGGCCGTCGTGGCGGAGCTGCCGCTGGGTGACTACCTGCGCTCGCTCCGGCTGGTCCTGGAGCTGCCGGACATGCGCCTGCTGCCGGCGCACGGGCGGGTGACGGACACCACGCACGCCCGGGTGCACGCCCTGCTGGCCCATCACGAGGACCGGCTGAATGCGTGCCTTGACCGGATCGAGGCCGGCGCGCACACCGCCTACGAGACCGCGCTGGCCCTGCCCTGGACCCGGCGGGACCGCCGGTTCAGCGACCTCGACCCGTTCAACCAGATGCTCGCAGTCCTGGAGACCGGGGTGCACCTGGACCTGCTCGCGGCCCAGGGACGACTGACCCGCGAGAGCGCCGGCCCGCTGGTCACCTACGCGCTCCCCGGCCCGGCGGCCCGCTGACCGCCCCGTCCCGGGGGCCATTCCGCGCCGCCGTCATCCAGGCTGGCTACCCCCGCCCCGCTCATCTCCCCCCGGGGGACGTGCTACGGTACATGCATGCGTATGTATCTAACTCAGCGGCTGGTTCCGCGGACGGCACGATGACGCTGGCCCAGCAGGGACGGCCGAACGCCCGGGGTGAGGCCATGGTGGCCGAGCTTAAGTGGGTACACACCATGATCCGCCACGACCTGGGCGTGATCCGCCAGATGGCCGCGGACACGGAGGACGGCCAGCCGGCCAGCGCGATCCGCGGCGCTATCCGGTCACTGGCCTCCGGCAGCGCCGTCTGGCAGCTGAAGGTCAGCTGCCTGCAGCACTGCCGGTTCGTTCACTCCCATCACACCCACGAGTCCATGCTGCTGTTCCCGGCGCTCCGCGAGGCCAACCCGGCCCTGAACGCCGTAATAGACAAGCTGGAAGCCGACCATGCGCACGTGTCCGGCCTGCTCGACGACGTGGAGGCCGCCTCGCACCAGCTTGGCCAGGCGGGTGAACCCGCCGCCCGCGAGCGCCTGGTCACGGCGCTCCGCACGCTGAGCGCCGACCTGCTGGCTCACCTCGAGTACGAAGAGGAGCACATCTCCGGCACGCTCCGCACCTGGACCCGCTGGCCCGGGTGGTAAGGCCGGCAGACATGACGGCAGCGGACATGACGGCAGCGCAGCCCCCCGGCGCCCCCCACGACGAGCAGGCCTGCGCGCGGGCCTGGGCGGCTCTCACAGCGGCGCACACGCTGGTGACCGAGCAGCTGAGCGCGGCGCTGACCCGGACCTGCGGGCTGAGCATCAACGAGTTCCAGATCCTGCTGCGGGTGGACCGGGCCCCCGGACCAGGGGTCCGGCTGGGCGAACTGTGCTCCGCGGTACGGCTGACCCAGCCCTCACTCAGCCGGGCGGTGACCCGGCTGGAGCGGCATGGCTGGCTGCGCCGGGCCGGGGCGCCGGGTGACGGGCGCGGCGTGTTGATCAGCCTCACCACGGCGGGCCGTGAGGTGCTCGCCCGGGGCAGCGCGGTGCACACCCAGACCATCGGCGAGCTGCTGCTCGACCGTCTCACCCCGGACGAGCAGGACCTGCTCGCCCGGGCTCTCACCCGGGTCGCGGAGGTCGACCCGGGCCCACCTCGCGGGCCCTCCGCTACCGGGCCCTCTCCGACCGTGCAGGAGCACTCATGGCCCAGCCAGCCGCATTCGGCCTGAACGTCAACCCCAACGCCGGCGGACTGGCGATCGCCGGGCGCATCGCCGCCATCGCCGACTCCGCGGGCCTGGAATACGTGGGCATCCAGGACCACCCTTACAACGCGGAGTTCCTCGACACGTTCACGGTGATCACCTGGCTGGCCGCCCGGACCAGCCGGGTGCACCTGTTTCCCAACGTGGGCAACCTGCCACTACGGCCCCCGGCCATGCTGGCCAAGCAGGCGGCCAGCATCGATGTGCTCAGCGGCGGGCGGTTCGAGCTCGGGCTGGGGGCGGGCGCCTTCGCCGACGGCATCGCGGGCATGGGCGGCCCGCGGCGCACTCCGGGCCAGGCCCGCGCGGCGCTCAGCGAGGCGATCGACATCATCCGGGCCAGCTGGGCGGGCGAGCCGTTCAGTTTCCAGGGCACCGACTACCAGGCGCCCGCGGTGCAGCCCGGCCCGCGCCCGGCGCACTCGGTCGGGCTGTGGCTCGGCGTGGCCGGACCGCGCTCGGTGGCGCTGGTCGGCGCGAAGGCGGACGGCTGGTCGGTGTCCGCCCCGTACGTCCCCCCGGAGCGGCTGCCGGAACTGAACGACATCATCACCGGCGCCGCACTCGAGGAGAACCGCGATCCCGAGCGGATCACCCGGCTCTACAACGTCATGGGGCTGATCACCGCGGAGGACCGGGGTCCATTCCACGGGCCCGCGGAGCGCTGGATCGAGACGCTGGCCAGCCTGTACACGGACTTCCAGATGAACGCGTTCGTGTTCTGGCCGACCGGGGACCGGGAACGCCAGTCCCGCATCTGGGCCGAGGAGGTCGTGCCAGCGGCCCGCGAGGCGCTGCACGACCCGGCCGGGGCCTAGCGGTGGCCGCCCGCCGGCCCGGGCGCGGCCCCGGCCACGGGCGTGGTGCCCAGCCCGGCAGCCGCGGCCTCAGATCACCCACGCGGCGCCGGGAGCGGCTGGATAGGGTCTCTTTCGTGGAATATCGAACGCTGGGCAGATCAGGACTCCGGATTTCCGTGCTCACCATGGGCACGATGACCTTCGGCGGCACCGGGGGGTTCGCGAGCGTCGGCTCGACCGGCGTGGATGAGGCCCGGCGCCAGGTGGACATGGCCCTGGACGCGGGGGTCAACATCATCGATACCGCGGACGTGTACTCGGCCGGACTCGCCGAGGAGATCCTCGGCGAGGTCCTTGACGGGCGCCGGGACGATGTGCTGGTGGCCACCAAGGTCCGCATGGCCATGGGGGACGGCCCCAACGACGCGGGCCTGTCCCGGCACCACGTCATCTCCGGCTGCGAAGCCAGCCTGCGCCGGCTCCGCACCGATCACATCGACCTGTACCAGGTGCACGAGTGGGACGGGGTGACGCCGCTGGAGGAGACGCTGGAGGCGCTCGACCTGCTGGTCCGCTCGGGCAAGGTGCGGTACGTCGGCGTCTCCAACTACGCCGGCTGGCAGCTGATGAAGGCCCTCGGCACGGCCAGCCTGCATGGGCTGCCCAGGTTCGTCAGCCAGCAGATCTACTATTCGCTGCAGGCGCGTGACGCCGAGTACGAGTTGATCCCGGCCACCGTGGACCAGGGGCTGGGCGTGCTGGTCTGGAGCCCGCTCGCGGGGGGCCTGCTGTCCGGGAAGTACCGCCGGGACCAGCGGCCCGATTCTGGTTCCCGGCAGCTGACCGACTGGAACGAGCCACCGGTCTACGACCAGGAGAAACTGTACGACACCGTCGAAGTGCTGATCGGGATCGGCGCCGAGCACGGGGTCTCCGCGGCCCAGGTCGCCCTGGCCTACCTGCTGCGCAAGCCCGCCGTGACGTCGCTGGTGATCGGCGCGCGGACCATGGAGCAGCTGTCCGACAACCTGGCCGCGGCCTACCTGAAGCTCAGCGACGCGGAGATGGAACGGCTGGACAAGGTCAGCGAGCCGCCGCTGCTCTACCCGTACTGGCATCAGGCCAAGACGGCCCGCGACCGACTGTCACCCGCGGACCTGACCCTCCTCGGGCCTCATCTGTAACCGCCGGTACCTTGGGACCCAGGTAGCCTGACGGACCCTTAGCCCTGAACACAGGAACACAGGAACACAGAGCACCAGGACCGCTGATGACCCTGGATGGAGCGCCGCAACCCGCCGGCGGCCCTGCGCCGCAAGCCGTGACGCAGCCGGTCGCCGCACCGCTGACCGCCGCGGCGATCTTCCTCGTCGTCACCGTGCGCCCCGGACCGGCCAGTGAGACGGCTGTCCGTGACCTCAGCGGCGATCTCGGCGGCCTGCTGCGCGCGGTGGGTTTCCGGGATCTCGAAGCCGCGCTGACCTGCGTGATGGGCTTCGGGGCTGAGCTGTGGGACCGGCTGGCCGGTCCCGAGCGCCCCGCCGGGCTGCACCCGTTCCGCGAGATCCGGGCCGGCGACCGGCACGCCGTCGCCACCCCCGGGGACCTGCTGTTCCACATCCGTGCGGACCGGATGGATCTGTGCTTCGAGCTGGCCACACACATCTCGGCGCGGCTGGGCGATGCGGTCGACACCGCCGACGAGGTGCACGGCTTCCGCTACTTCGACGACCGGGACCTGATCGGCTTCGTGGACGGGACAGAGAACCCGACCGGCCAGGATGCGGTCGGGGCGACGGTGATCGGCGCCGAGGACCCGGTGTACGCCGGCGGCAGCTATGTGATCGTCCAGAAGTACCTGCACGACCTGGCCACGTGGAATGCCCTGCCCACCGAGGAGCAGGAGCGGATCGTGGGCCGCACCAAGCTCGACGACATCGAACTGGACGACAGCGTCAAGCCCGCCTACGCGCATAACGCGCTGACCACGATCGTCGAGAACGGCGAGGAAATCGACATCGTCCGGGACAACATGCCCTTCGGCAACGCGGCGAAGGGCGAACACGGTACCTATTTCATCGGCTACGCCCGCACGTCGCGGATTATCGAGCAGATGCTCACCAACATGTTTGTCGGCCTCCCGCCCGGCAACTATGACCGGCTGCTGGATGTCAGCCGCGCGGTGACCGGCAGCCTGTTCTTCGTGCCATCGCTGCCGCTGCTGGAAAGCCTGGCCGATGACCCGGCAGACGCAGACCCTGGTCCGGCCGGGACGGGGCCAGATCGGGACGGCACAGACCAGGACGGCACAGATGAAGACCACGCGGCCGGGCCGGCCGCATCGCCCGGATCCGCCGGATCACTCGGCATCGGCAGCCTACGAGGAGTGACGCAGCATGGATAACCTGCACCGGGAACTCGCCCCGATCTCTGACGCAGCCTGGTCCCAGATCGAGGAAGAGGCCACCCGCACCCTCAAGCGCCACCTGGCGGGACGGCGCGTGGTGGACGTATCCGGACCGGGCGGAAGCACGCTGTCCGCCGTCGGCACCGGGCACTTTCATGACATCGAGGGCCCGCACGACGGGGTGCTCGCCCGGCAGCGCGACATCAAGCCGGTCAACGAGTTCCGCGTGCGGTTCCGGGTGGACCGGAGCGCGATCGATGACGTGCTGCGCGGCGCCCAGGATTCCGACTGGCAGCCGGTCAAGGACGCGGCCCGGCAGATCGCGTTCGCGGAGGACCGGGCCGTGTTCGAGGGATACGCGGCCGGCGATATCGCCGGGGTCAGGCAGGATGTGAGCAACCCGCCCATGACCCTTCCCGGTGACGTGCGCAGCTACCCCGAGGCGGTCGCCGAGGCCCTGCGCTACCTGCGGATCGCGGGCGTCAACGGGCCCTACTCCGTCGTGCTCAGCGCCGACGCCTACACGGCGGTGAGCGAGACGCGTGACCACGGCTACCCGATCCACGAGCACATCAAGCGGCTAATCAGCGGGGAGATCATCTGGGCCCCGGCGATCGAGGGTGCCTTCGTGCTCACCACCCGGGGCGGTGATTTCGACCTGCGCCTCGGCCAGGACATCTCGATCGGGTACCTCAACCACGACGCGTCCACCGTGGAGTTGTACCTCCAGGAAACGTTCACCTTCCTGGTCTACACGTCCGAGGCCGCGGTGGCCCTGGCGCCCGCGCCCTGACCTGCAGCACAGCCGGGGGGCCAGCCTGGCCCGCGCCCCGGCTGGCCGCGCCCGGCGGAGGGCCGGGACCCTGATTGGGTATTCGGCCCGGTTAGCAGGAATGTTGTTGCTAGCGTCATGAACATGTCCGTGAAGACCTTCAGCATCAGCATGGGTGAGCGCGCCTACCGGCAGGCTCGGGCCGAGGCCGACCGCGCAGGGCTGTCCATGTCGGCGTGGATGACCCGGGCCGCGCGGGAGAAGATCCAGCGCGATGCGGCGAGCGCGATCGCCGAAGCCGACCGGCTCACCGGTCACGACTGGGCGGAGTGGACGGAGGCTAACGCAGGCGACTTCCCGCCTAGCGCCGGCAAGGGCGCCGCGTGAACCGCGGTGACATATTCGCGTATAAGGGAGTAGCCCGGGCCGGGTACGTGGCCATCGTCAGCAACGACGGCTTCAACGCCATCACCGGCCACCCGGTGGTAGTCAAGGTCAGCGACCGGCCGGATCTGACCGAGACCCCCTACGTCGTGGCGCTCAGCCGCAACGACCCGGTCTCCGGGCACCTGGAGTCCTACTCCGCGGTGCGGGTGCGCCGCAGCAGGCTCTCGGGTAACCGGGTCGGCCAGCTCGCCGAGGAGACCATGCGCAAGCTGGACGACGCCCTGGCGCTGATCTTCGACTACGAGGCCTGAATCCCGGGCGGTCCACGGCGTTTGCTATGACCTCACCCCGGGTGGTGGAACCCCGCCCAGGGACTGGCCAGGTGCACCGTCATCGCCGCGATAAGGAGCCCGCCTGCGATCGAGGCCGCCAGCAGCAGCCACCGCGTGGCCCGGCCGGCCAGGACACCGCGGGCCCGCGCGAGACCGGCCGGTCCCCGCAGGTCGGGTCCTATGAGCCGGGGCAGCCTCCAGACGTACGCGAGGACGTGAATCGTCATCACGCCGAACCAGAGCACGAAGAACGCCTTGTGCAGAAAGAGCCACGGCCCGGCGGCCGACCCGGTGAAACCCAGCGCCACCCCGGTTCCGAGCACGCCGGCCGACGTGATCAGGACCAACGGGCCCAGCAGCCGCAGCAGCGGCGCGGGCGGCCCCTGGCGCCGGTAGCCGGGGGCGCCGGTGTAGTAACGCGTGAACCGGTAGAGCACCGAGCCGGCCTTGAGCGTGACCGGGCCGATCAGCAGCATGCCGAGGAAGAAGTGCATGGTGATCAGCTGGTGGATGGACAGGATCGTGACGCCCTCGGCGGCGAACAGCACCAGCAGCACGGCGCCAGCCGCCGCGGTGAGCCGCTCGTTGCCCTCGGCGCCCCCGGTGTGTTCCCTGGGAACAGCCGGCCGGTAGCCCGTCATCTGCTCACCTCTTCCCGCCGCACCATAAGCGGCCCAGTGAGAATGTGCGGTGTCACCTGATCCCGCGTCTCCAGCCTCCTGGGGTGGCGGCCGGGAACTGGTTCATGAACTGCTCAGATCCGGTAAGGAAAGCGCGACCTCAGTCGGACCCTGGCCCGGCCCGGCGGGTCCGGTCGGGCCGTACGGCGGGCAAGGTCAGGGTGACGGTCAGCCCCCCGCCCGGGGTATCTGACAGTCCAGCCGAACCGCCACTGGAGGTGACCAGGCGGTGCACGATGGCCAGGCCCAGCCCGGCGCCCCCCGGCGTGCTGCTGACGAACCTGCGGAACGCCATCTCCTGCTGGCGTGGTGTCATCCCCGGCCCGTCGTCCGCCACCACCACCCGGGCCCCGTCCCCGTCGGCGGCCGCGCTGACCTGCACGTGGCCGCCCGCCGGAACCGCGTCGAGCGCGTTGGCCAGCAGGTTGTCCAGGATCTGCTCGAGGTGCCCCTCGCTGGCCATGGCCGTCACCGGGCCGCTGCACGACGGGCGCAGCTCGACCCCGCGCTCCTCCGCCACCGGCCGCCAGGCCGCCGCGCGGTCGCGGATCACGTCATCAACCCGGATGCTGGCCGGCTCGACCAGCACATTCTCGGCACGCGCCACGGCCAGCAGCCCGTCCACCAGGTGGGAAAGCCGGGCGATCTCATCCTGCGCCCCGGCGAGTTCCTCCGCCGTGTCCAGCTCGCTGTCCTGGCTGAGTACGTCCAGCCGGAGCCGGAGCGCGGCCAGTGGCGTGCGCAGCTGGTGGGAGACGTCCGCTATCGTGGCGCGGTTCCCGTGCACCAGGGATTCCAGGCGGCCGGCCATGCCGTTGAAGTTGCGGGCGAGCCGCCGTACCTCGGGCGGCCCGTGCCCGGCGGCCGACCGGGTGTCGAGTGCGCCGCCGCCGAGCCGCTGGGCGGCGGCGTCGAGGGAACTCAGCGGGCGGCTGACCCACCGGGCCAGCGTGATCGCCGCGACGGCCGCCGCGGCCAGGCCGGCCAGGGCCACCGCGGCCAGCCAGGTCCACAGGACACCGACCCGTTCCTCCAGTTCCGCGGACGACCTGGACAGCACCACGGCCCCGACCACCGGGCCGCCGTCATCCGCGGGCACCGGGACCGTCACCCGCAGCCGGTCATCGGGCCTGCTGTCCAGGACCGTCCGGCCCCGCAGCGCGGAGGCCAGCGTGGCGGCGGTTACCGCGGCCTGCCCGGCACCGGGGCCGGTGCCGGTGATCAGCCGGCGAGCGGCGCTGTACACCCGGACCTGCTCCCCGGCCCGCTGGGCCTGCGCCAGCGCCCGGGCCACCGCCCCGGTCCCGGCCGGTGCCCCGTCGGTCAGCTGGTCCTCGGCCAGCCCGGCCAGCGCCCGGGCCGACAGCACGGTGTCCTCCCGGAAGGAGCTCCCCTCGCGGCCGGTGGTGATCAGCCCCAGCGGCACCACGGTGGTCACCAGCAACGCCCCGATCAGGGCGAGCATCGTGAGCACGATGCGCCGGGCCATCAGACTTCGCCGAGCCGGAAGCCCCTGCCGTAAGCCGTCTCGATCAGCCCCGGCACGTCGAGCTTGCGGCGGAGCGCCGCCACGTGCACGTCCAGCACCTTGGTGGGGCCGTACCAGTGCGCGTCCCAGGCGCTCTCCAGGATCTCCTGGCGGGTCATCACCCGGCCTGGGTCACTGGCCAGGCACTCCAGGATGTCAAACTCCTTCGGGGTCAGCGCCACGTCGCGGTCGTGCACGGTCACCTTCCGGGTGCGCATATCCACGCTGAGGGGGCCATGCCGCAGCACTTCCCCGCCCGGCCGGATCCGCCGCAGCACGGCCCGGATCCGGGCCAGCAGCTCGGCCAGGCCGAACGGCTTGACCAGGTAGTCGTCGGCGCCCGCGTCCAGCGCCAGGACGCGTTCCGGCTCCTCACCGCGCGCGGTGACAACGATGATCCCGGTATCGGAGCGCTCACGCAGCCGGCGGCACACCTCCACCCCGTCCACGTCGGGGAGGCCCAGATCGAGCAGCACGACGTCCGGATCGCCGGACGCCAGCGCCTCCTGGCCGGTCGTCACGTGGTCCACCCGGTAGCCGCCCCGGCTCAGCCCCCGCACCAGCTGGGTCGCCAGGCTCGGGTCATCCTCTACCACCAGGACACTCGGGATGCCCTTCGCGGAAGGTACCCCGGCGCTGGCGGCACCGCTCGCCACGCTCATAGGGACCACCGTAAAGCCACCCGGGCCGCCCCATTACCATCACCGCCCAGGATGCCGCGGCCCCGGCCAGGCCGGACGGGCCGGCCGGGATGACCTTAGAGAGGCATGACCACGATCGGCTTGGTGGTGGGGTGACTGCTGCCGCCGGCGGGCTCCACGGTCAGCGCGACCGCGTCCCCCGCGGCGAGGCCGGACGCCAGCAGCGGCGAGGTCCGCCCGGATGCCGGTGCCGGGAGCAGCCCAGCCGGGCGGGCGCTCGGCCCGGACACGAACCACAGCTCATAGACCTTGCCGCCGCTCAGGACGGGCAGCCCGGACGTGCTGATGACCAGCGCATGCCGGGACGGCGAGGCGACCACGGTGGCCACGCCGCCGGCCGTAGTGTGGCGCACGGCCAGCCGGGCGTCCGGGGCAGCCAGCACCGCGGCGACCGAACGGTTCTCCGCCTGGGCCTGGTCCAGCCGGTGCTGGGTGGAGGACTGGACGACACCCAGCGCCACCGCGGCCGCGACGGCGGCCGCGGCCACGCCGGCGGCCAGCCGGGTCAGCCAGAGGCTCCGCGCCGGCCGCAGCCTGGCCGGCGGTACCTGGCGTACTTCGGGCGGAAGCTGCCGGGTGACGGAGGCCGCGGCGAGCACCCGCTCACGCAGCGCGGGCGGCGGCCTGACAGCGACCGCCATGGCCAGCCTCGTCGCGGTCTCCCGGAAGCCGCGGACCTCGTTCTCGCACGGCGGGCAGCGGTGCAGATGGTGCTCGAACTGGTCCAGTTCCAGGCCGGTCAGGGCGTCCAGCGCGTATGCGCCGGTCAGCCCGTGCAGGTCGTGGCGGCCCAGTTTCACATGGCGGCCGAGTTTCACCAGCTCACCCCCATGCAGTCCCGCATCCGGATCAGGCCGTCCCGGACCCGGGTCTTGATCGTCCCGAGAGCCGTGCTGAGCAGCGACGCGACCTCCGGATAGCTGTACCCGCCGTAGTAGGCCAGGGTGATCGACTGCCGCTGCAGCTCGGTCAGCGAGTCCAGGCAGCGGCGCACCCGCTCCGCGTCCAGCCGTGACTCCACCGTCTCCGCGACCCCGTCCGGGGGCACGGCCGCGACGCTGCTGGCCTTCTGTTCCCGCTGGGTCTCCGCGCTCGCCGAGCGCACCCGGTCGACGGCCCGCCGGTGCGCGATCGTCATCACCCAGGTCATCGCGCTGCCCCGGCTGACATCGAAGCGTGACGCGCTGCGCCACACCTCCAGCAGGACCTCCTGCGCGACTTCCTCGGACTGGGCCGGGTCGCGCACCACCTTGCGGATCAGGCCGTAGACGGGGCGGGCCAGCCGGTCGAAAGCCGCTTCGAAGGCAGGCTCATCGCCCCGGGCGACCAGGGTCAGCAGCTCAGCCAGGTCTTCCTCACGTCCCGGCAGGGGCCGGGGACCCTGGCGGGAGTGGGGCACGTCCTGTGTGCTCATAGCTGGTATTCGGAGCTTCCGGCTGACCGGATGGGTTCGGGTGCCGCGGCCGCGCGCGGCAGGCGGCTAGCCGGCCAGGCTCGCCAGTTCCGGCACGAATCGCGCCGCGTTGACGGTGCCGACCCCGGAGGCGAGGTCGTAACCGGTGCGGGCCCGGAAGCCGGCCACGGTGTGAACCTGGCCGCCCTGGCTGAACGAGACCGTGCTGTTACCCTTGGTCACGTCCACGATGCCCGCCGCCGCGCCCATCGCGGACATCCGGTACAGCGCCGCGTTGATCAGGCCCAGCGGATGCCCGGCGACCTGGTCAGCCAGGGCAACCACGCCGGCGAACAGCGGGGTGGCCTCGCTGGTGCCGCAGGTCGGGTACCAGCCGGCCTGCCCCGGGAAGCTCTGGTACATGTCCACTGCGCCGTTGCACGCCCCGCTCATCGAGATGTCCGGCACGCCCCGCCGGGCGCCGGTCACGCGCGCCACACTGTTCTGGTACCGGGGCCGGGAGAACATCACGGATTTCCCGCCCCCGCCGGCCAGCGGGTTCGGGCCCTTGCTGCCGAAGATGTACTGCTGCGTGGGCACGTTGTAGGTGTCGTTCCAGACCACGGAGTGCCACGCACCCTTGGCCGACTGACGCAGCTGGGTGCCGCCGACCCCGGTCACCAGCGGGTCGCTGTCCGGCCATGAGGTCACCGGGTGCAGGTAGTAGGTGCTCTGGTTGAACCTGACGTCGGCCGCGCCGCTGTCGCCGGACGCGGCCAGCACGGTCACGCCCTTCCTGGCCGCGTCCTGGTACGCGCCGCGCAGGTTGAGCAGGGCTTTCCTGGACGGGAACGTCTGCTCAGTCGCGCTGAAGCTCTGGCTGATCACGCCGCCGAGGTGGTGGTCGATCACGTACTTCTCGGCCTTGACGATCGCCGGGAAGCCGGTCGTGCCCTCGTTCTCCGAGGTCGGCGTCTCCACCACGAGGATGTTCGCGCCGGGCGCCATCGCGTGGGACCACTCGACGTCCAGCGCGGTCTCGCCGGCCCAGCCTTCCCGGTTGGAAGTGGGACGGTATTCCGGAACCCGGCCCGCCGGCTGGATCACCGTGAGCGACGGCGGGTTGGGCAGGCCGAATCTCTTGTCGAACACGCTGAGGTCGTGGCGGACCGTCGGGGACCCGTAGGAATCGACGATGACGATCGTCTGGCCCTTGCCGGTGATGCCCCTGGCCGTCAGCGGGCCCAGGTTGTATGCGGCCCGGACCTGGGCGGGCTCGTAACAGGCGATCTTGTAGTGCGCCTCGCAGTACGCCGTGCTCGGCGGCGCCGCGGTCGCCAGCCGGGCATGCACTGCGGCGGGGCTGATGGCCACCGTGGCGGTCGCGGCCACGGCGGCGGCGGCGCCCGCGGCCGAGGTACTGCCCGCCACCGCGGCGGCCATGGCGGCCGAGCTCACGGCAATGGACAGGGGGCGGCGCACTCGCATCCCATCTCCTGATTGGTCAGGCCCGGGACGGCCCCACCGCCGTCTCGTGGCCCACCCGACACTAACAGTGGGGGGTACCCGCCGCGAAGGTCATCAGCCAAGGCTGCGGGGGTGGGCCCGGCCGGCCGCCGGTATGCTCGCGGCCATGATCGTGGTCGTGGCCGGTGTGTCCGGAAGCGGCAAGTCGACCGTCGGCGCACTGCTGGCGGGCAGGCTCGGCTGGCCCTTCACCGACGCGGACGCACTGCACCCGGGGGCGAATATCGCCAAGATGCGGGCGGGTCATCCGCTGTCCGATGCTGACCGGCGGCCCTGGCTGGCCGCGGTGGCCGCGCGGATGGATGAGTACGCCGCCGCGGGCGAGTCCGCCGTGCTGGCCTGCTCCGCGCTGAAACGGTACTACCGCGAGGAGCTGCTGGCCGGGCGGCCCGGGGACCGGATGGTGTTCCTGCGCGCCAGCCGCGACATGCTGGAGGCCCGGCTGCGCGCCCGGCATGGGCATTTCTTCCCGCCCGCCCTGCTGGACAGCCAGTTCGCCGACCTGGAGAGCCCGCAGCCCGCCGAGCACATCCTGGTGCTGGAGGCCACGCTGCCACCCGATGAGGCCGTGGACGAGATCATCGGGCGCCTTCACCTGAGACCGTCGCAGGAGAAGATGAGCCCATGAAGCTGACACTCGACCTGCACGACATTTACAACCGGGGCCAGGACATCGACCGGGCCCTCCGGGCGATCATCGACGAGGCCGTGGCCAAGAAGGCGCCCATGGTGGAGATTATTTCGGGCAAGGGCTCAGGTCAGCTTAAAAAGCACGTCCTAAGGTTCCTCGAGCAGAAAGAAATCAAGCAGCTATACAGCCGGATCGAGAAAGACTCAAAGAACTTCGGCCGTGTCTTCGTGCATTTCCGGTGGAAATAGGCGTGTCTTCAGCCGGCCCATAGTCGGGGTTGTGGCGCGGGCAATTCGGACCCATCGCGGCGGTTTGCGGTGCCGGGGCGCGAACCGCTGATGTACCCGGGCGTCGGCGAACCGCCCGTCGGGAGGGTACGTCGATTGCCACACACAGCCCACAGTTACTTCCCCCCTCGCCACGGTGCGCGGGCCAGAACCCGGCCATTGCCACGGCCATCATCGTCCGGCCCGATTCCCGCGTTTCCGCTCCCCCGGGAAGAAGGCACCGGGTCCCTCGTCCCCCCCATACGCAGACATGCAGGGGACTACGACTCGTAGTCTCCCGCATCCGCCTGCGCTTTTGTCATGCTGGCATGAACCGTCTTGGATGTCCAGCGAAAGCGCAAATCGAAGCACCATTATTAAGTTACTAATTTGCTTAGCTGAGTAGATTTATGGATCTATACCCCGTTCTGCCTGGCGCGCCCGCGACTAGTCCGGCCGGCGCCCCGCCGGTTTCCCGGCGGTCGTCCCGGACCCGCGGGCCGGGAAGGGAAAGGCGCCGGAGGCGTGTCCTCGCCGACTTGGTGAATGGCGGAGGCCGGGCGCCGGGTGATGTCCTCCGGAAAAGCGGAGCGGGGGATCCTCCCCGGCTGGCACCCGTGCGCGGCGGTCCCCCCATACCTCTCATCATGGGATGATTACCGCATGCGTGTCCTGATCCGGGCCCTCCTGACCGCGGCGGCGCTCGCCGTGGCCACGGCGCTGGTGCCTGGCATCCAGCTTGGCCACGGAAGCACCGCGTCGAAGGCGCTCACCCTGCTGGCGGTCGCAGTGATCTTCGGCGTGGTGAACGCCATCCTCAAGCCCGTGGTCAAGGCGGTCGGCTGCCTGTTCTACGTGCTGACGCTCGGACTCATCGCGCTGGTAGTCAACGGCCTGCTGCTCTGGCTGACCAGCTGGGTGGCGGGTGAGCTCACGCTCCCGTTCCACATCACCGGGTTCTGGGCCGCCTTCTGGGGCGCGATCATCGTCGGCATCGTCGGCTGGCTGCTCGGCGTGCTGATCCCGGAGCCGGCCGAGCGCGAGTAGCGGCCCGCGCCGGCGGTAACGCCCTCGCGGCCCGTGGCGCCCCGCCGCCGGTGCCTTCCGGGGCCGCCCGCGCACGGTCAGGCGGAGACTGGCTCCAGGAACTCCAGCCGGTTGCCCAGCGGATCCTCGCTGTAGAACCGGCGCATGCCGGGGAAGTCACCGTCGGGCCGCACCGGGTACCCGGCCGCGCGGAGCCGGGCCGCCCAGGCGTCGAGGCCCCGCACGAGCAGGCCGGGGTGCGCCTTCCGGGCCGGGCGGAAATCCTCCTCCACCCCGAGGTGCAGCTCGATGCCGCTGCCGCGGAACCAGCAGCCGCCCCGGGCCGCGAGGGCGGCCGGCTTGGGGATCTCACCGAGGCCCAGCACACCGTGGTAGAAGTTGCGCAGCTGGGCCTCACTTCCCGGCGGGCAGGCCAGCTGAACATGATGGATCATGTGCACCTCCAGGAGTCCGCGGCTGCTGCGGCCGGGCCCGGCCGCACCCTCCGGCCGGCGTCCTATTTTATCTTGATGTCAAGGCAATGTGCCGGACGGGAGTACCAGTGCGGGAGACCATCACAGCGACCTTCGAGGTTCTGGACGACCGGTTCCGGCGCGTGCACGGCGACCGGCAGCTCGAGGTACTGCATACCGGCTGCCGATGGACCGAGGGGCCCGCGTACTTCGCGGCCGGGCGCTACCTCGTGTTCAGCGATATCCCCAACGACCGGCTGCTGCGCTGGGACGAGACCACCGGCGCCGTGGGGGTTTTCCGCCAGCCCTCGCGCTTTGCCAATGGCCACACCGTGGACCGGCTAGGCCGCCTGGTCAGCTGCGAACACGGTGGCCGGCAGGTCACCCGCACCGAGCCGGACGGGTCGGTCACGGTCCTGGCCGACCGCTACCAGGGCAAGCGGCTCAACAGCCCGAACGACGTGGTGGAGCGTGCGGACGGCTCGATCTGGTTCACCGACCCCGCCTACGGCATCGACAGCGATTACGAGGGGCACCAGGCCGACAGCGAGATCGGTGCCTGTCACGTCTACCGGATCGATCCGGGCTCCGGGGCCCTGCGCATCGTGGCCGGTGACTTCAGCCGGCCCAACGGGCTGGCGTTCACCCCGGACGAGCGGAGTCTGTACATCTGCGACAGCGAGGAACGGCATATCCGGCTGTTCACCGTGACGGGCGACGGGACCGGACTGGCTGGCGGGGATATTTTCGCGCGCTGTGAGGCGGGAACCTTCGACGGCATCCGGCTGGACAGCGGCGGCCGGCTTTGGGCGGCCGCGGGCGACGGGCTGCATTGCTTCGACCCGGACGGCACTCTGCTCGGCAAGCTGCACGTGCCGGAGACCGTGGCCAACCTGACGTTCGGCGGGCCGCAGCGCAACCAGATTTTCATGTGCGCCACAAGCTCCGTCTACTCCATCCGGGTCACGGTCCGCGGCGCCCGCTACCCGGGCTGAGCGCGGGGCGGGTCAGGCGGGCGGGTGCCCGCCAGCCGCGGCGGTCAGCGCGTCCCGGTGGCCGGCGCCCGGCAGGCCCGGTCAAACGCGGCTTCCGAGCCGTCACGGAGCGTCACTGTAAGCGGTGCCCGCGTCGGCCGTGGAGGTGACGCTGCGGATGGCGCCGGCCGCGGTGAAGGCCTCGGTGAACGAGTTGTGGGGGTTGGTGAGAACCAGGTCCGGTCCGTGCCACGTCCTGGAGAAGGCGACGACCCATCCGTTCCCCAGCGACCGGGGCGCGCCGCCGGTCAGGTTCACGTAGGTGCGGGCACCGTCCGTGCTCCACCAGGAGCGCACCTCCCCGCGGAGCGGGAAGGTCTCGGTGATCGCGTCCCGGCCGCACAGCCTGGCGCTGCCCTGCAGGGTGTCACAGCCGCCGACGCCGTCGCAAAGCGGAGAACGGGCCGCCGCGCATCGGTAGCGCCTACGTAGTGGTCCCGGCGATCCGGCCAGGGGGCCTTTCCGGCGAAGAGGCCGGGCCGGCGGTCGCTGGACTGGGCGGGCAGGACGGGTCAGTAAAGGTCAGGGCGGCGGTCGGCGAAGAGGTCGTTGCGGGAGTTGATCCGCTTGTCCCTGGCCCGGACCAGGTCGCAGTCGGCGGTCAGCACCGCGGGCTGGTCGGCCAGGACCGGCCCGGCCAGCGGGTAACCGTCCGGGCCGGCGATGAGGCTGCCGCTGGCCCAGCCGACCCCACGCTCGGGGCCGCACCGGTCGGCGACCACGATGAAGACCCCGTTCACCGCGGCACCGGCCTGCACCTTCACCACCTCGGACGGCCGCTCGGCGGGCGGCCGGGGCGCAGCCGGCCAGTTGACCGGGGCCGCGATGAGATCGGCGCCGGCCAGCGCCGCCCGCCGGACCCACTCGGGGAACTCCAGGTCGTAGCAGATCATCACGGCCACCCGGCCTGCGGGCAGCGTCACCACCGGAGGGGGGTCGGCACCGGCGGTGAAGACCAGCTTCTCGGCGTCCCACAGGTGCGCCTTCCGGTACACCGCGCGGACCCCGGACGCGTCCACCAGGGCGGCGCTGTTGAACAGCCGGCCGTCCGGGGCGAGCTCGCAGAAGCCGCCCACGATCACGGTATGGTGCGCGGCGGCGAGCGCCTGCCACTGCCGCAGCGCCGGGGAGTCGGCGGCCGGGCTGGCCAGCGCCCGGGCTTCCCCGGCATCGCGGAACACGTATCCGCTGTCGCACAGTTCGGGGAGGACCACCAGGCCGGCCCCAGCGGCAGCGGCCGACCCGATGGCCGCGGCGGCGGCGGCCAGGTTGCCGTCCGGGTCACCGACGGCCAGGCTGAGCTGGCAGGCCGCGGCGACGGTCACACCGGCACCTGGCCGGGGTGAGCGGATCCCCCGGGGCGCGGCACCCGGCCCCGCCGGTGCCTCATGCCGCGGCCCGGCCCGGCACCAGCAGCAGCAGCTTGCCGGTCGTCCCGCGGGAGGCCAGGTCCGCCTGAGCCCGGGCGGCCTGCTCCAGCGGGTAACGGCCGCCGACGCGGACCGAGAGGCGGCCCTCGGTGATCCAGCGGAACACGTCCCCGGCGCGCCACAGCAGTTCCTCACGGGTGGCCATGTAGTGCCCCAGCGTCGGCCGGGTGACGAACAGGCTGCCCGCCGGGTTGAGGCGCTGCAGATCGAAGGGCGGCACCGGGCCGCTAGCCGCGCCGTACAGGACCATGTAGCCGCGGATCCGCAGCACCGAGAGGCTCGCCTCGAATGTGGCCTGGCCGATGCCGTCGTAGACCGCCGCTACCCCCGCGCCGCCGGTGACCTCCCGGGCCACCTCCGGGAAGTTCTCGTAGTCCGTGACGTAGTTCGCGCCGGCCTCCTGGGCCAGCACCGCCTTGGTGGTGGTGGACGTGGTGGCGACGCTGATGCCGCCGCGCATCGCGATCATCTGGGTGAGCAGCAGCCCCACCCCGCCCGCGGCCGCGTGGGCCACCACGTAGTCACCCTGGCTGACCGGGTACGTCGTGTGAGTGAGGTAGTGCGCGGTCATGCCCTGCAACATGACGGCCGCGGCGACGCTCAGGTCCAAGCCGTCGGGCACGGAGACCGCCAGGGCGGCAGGCACGGCGACCTGCTCCGCGTAGCTGCCCGGCACCTGGGTCCAGGCGACCCGGTCACCCACGGCGAAGTCGCGCACGGCGGGCCCTACGGCGGCCACGGTTCCGGCGCCCTCGGACCCGGGGACATAGGGCAGCGAGGCGGACGCGTAGGGCGGCCGCCCCTCACGCTGGTAGATGTCCATGTAGTTGACGCCGGCCGCGGTCACGTCCACCAGCAGCTGCCCCGGGCCTGCTTCCGGCGCCGCGACCTCCCCGATCTGGAGGACCTCAGGACCACCGTGCTGGCTCCCGACGACTGCGCGCATGAGCTCATCCTCTCCATCGAGTTGCCGACAGTAGCCTAGGTGGCAAAGGGGGAGGTTCCTGGTGCGGATCGGCGAGCGGGTACGGGCCGTGCACCTGAGCCAGTACTGTCCCGGTGGCCTCGGGTTCCCGGCGGGCTCTCCCGGTACCGGGCCGCCCGGCGGCGGCGATGCCCCGGCCGGCCAGTCGTGGGCCCAGCTCGCCGGGCACGAGGCGCAGGCCGCGGGCCGCCGGTGCGGGCGCTGCGGACGCGAGATCAGCGCCGGTCAGCCCGCCCGCCGCCGGGGCGGACTGGACTGGGTTCATGCGGACTGCCGCTGACCGCAGGGCCGCCCGGACGTGGGCCAACACGGGCTGTGCTAGCCCTGACGCGGGCCGCTGCTGAGGCGCCCGATCGCGCTGGCCGCGAGTTTCTCCAGCAGCGCGCCCGGGCCGGGATACGTCTCGGCCGCGCCGGAGCCGCGCAGTTCCTCCTCGCCGATCCCGCCGGACAGCAGCCCGATGCAAGGCACCCCGGCACGCTGCGCGGCGATCACATCCCAGACCGTGTCGCCCACCATGACGGCCCGAGCGGGGTCGGTCCCGGAGTCCTCCAGTGCCCGGTTGACGATCTCCGGGTCCGGCTTGGCCTGCTTGACATCGCCGGAGCTGACCACGGTGTCTACCGTGTCGCGGGCCCCGAGGGCGTCCAGCATGAGGTCCAGTTCCTCGTCCTTGGCGCTGGTCGCGAGGACGACGTTCAGGTCCAGCCGGCTGGTGGCCCGCAGCAGCTCCGCCGCCCCGGCCAGCGGCCGCATCCGGCCCAGGTACGGCGCGATGTACCGGCTGTGCGCGGCGCTGACCGACGGGTCGGGCCGGCCCAGCACCCGGGTGATCAGGTCATCGGAGGACAGCCCGATGGCCCGGTGGATATCGGCGCACGCCACGTCGTAGCCCCGCTCCCGGAACGCGTCCCACCAGGCGGTCACGTGCAGGTAGTTGGTGTCCAGCAGGGTGCCGTCGACGTCGAAGATCACCCCGCCGCGGCCGGGGGCGCCGTCAGCCACGGGAATCCCCGGCCGCGCCGATGACCTGGCGCGCGGCCCTGACCCGCGATTCCTCCAGGAAGTCGGCCTGCCGGCCCGCCCGGGAGATGAGGTTATCCAGCTGGCCCACGTCGAGCCGGCCGTCCCGGTCCGCCAGCTCCCGGAGCGTGCGCCAGCCGGCCGCCTTGCCCTCCACGCCCAGGCGCAGCATTTCCAGCTCCACGAGATTGCTCAGCGGGGAGCGCGTGGTCAGGCGGCCGTTGGGCTTGAGCCGCCGGCCTTCTCGCCGGCCCAGGCGGCCCAGACCTTATAGCTGCGGACCGGCACGCCCAGCGTGCCCATGATGCGCAGGAGCGCGGCCCGGTCCTCGGCCACCTCGTCGGCGAACTGCCGCAGCTCGGGCTGGGGCGCCGGCACCTGCTGGGCACCGGCCACTCGGCGGGCCAGTTCCAGCCCGCCGGTCGCGCCGGCCAGATGATCGTTGAGGTAGATGCCGAGTGGATCCTGCGCGGAACGCCTGAGACTGGCGGCCTTGTCTTTGAGGGCCGAACTTTTCACTGCCATGCCATCCTTCTTCCCCTGAGGTCCCGGTTCCATCGTCTCCCTGCTGGGAGCTTCCCGGTTCCGGTGAGCCGCCCCGGAGCCGCCCCGCCGGGTAGCGCCTGGCCAGGACTGCCTCGCTACGAGCCGCCGCGGCTGCCGGACGGGTGGGGCAGCTGGTTGAACTGGCGGGCCGCGGTCCGGCCGAGCGCGGTCAGCCGGTCGAAGACCTGCTGGTTCAGGACCGGGCGCAGCGCGCGGCCGGGCACCGCGCGACCGGGCTGGCCCGTGGCGGCGGGCAGCACCTGCTTGGTGAGGTGCAGCAGGGCGCTGGTGAACTCGGGAAAAATCCCGGCGCCCCGGGCGGCCACCTGGCCCAGCGGGGTCAGGATCACTTCCGCCCGGCGCTGCCGCATCGCCTCGACGATCTGGTGGGCCGCGGCGGAGGCGTCCATGGAGACCACCGGCAGGCTCGCCCCCAGGGAGAACCAGGTGAACTCCTCCTCGGACCGCCCGGAGAACCGGGCGTTCAGGTGCGAGCCGGTCCGCATCAGGCCCGGCACCACGGTGGTGACGGCGACCGGCCCGGGGCCGAGCTCGGCCCGCAGGCCCTCCGAGAAGCCCGCCGCCGCGAACTTCGCGGTGCAGTAGGGCAGCAGATGCGGGACGCTGACCTTGCCGCCGATCGACGTGATGTTCACGATCCGGCCGTGGGCCTGGCCGCGCATCACCGGCAGCGCGGACAGGGTCAGCCGCACCGGGGCCAGGGCCATGGTCCGCACGGCGGCCTCGTAGTCGCTGACCGTGGTGCTCTCCACCGGGCCGACCTGGATGGTCCCGGCATTGTTGACCAGGATGTCCAGCCGTCCGTAACGCTCCAGGGCCGTGCCGACCAGCAGCTCCGCGGTCCCGTCGTGGTCCAGGTCGCACGGCACGGCCGTGACCTCGGCGCCGAGCGCGCGCAGGTCATCCGCGGCCCGGTCGAGCTGATCCTGGCCACGCGCGCAGATGACGAGCCGGGCGGAATGCCGGGCCAGCTCGCGGGCTACGGCCAGGCCGAGTCCCCGCGAAGCCCCGGTGATGATGGCCACCTCACCGGTGATCTCGTCCGGGGTGCGCCGAACGGTGGCCCGGGCCGCGGCGGCGGCCGTGATGGCGGCCGCGGTGAGCAGGATGGGTGTCTTCACGCGGCGTGCTCCTTGTCCCGGGCAGGCTGGTCATCCTGGTCGCCGGGCCAGGTGCCGGTCAGCTTGCGGCTCCCCGCGGCCGCGCCCCGGTCCACCGCCGCCCTGACGAGGGAGAACACCGCGCCCTGAAGCGCCGCGGCCACCAGCACCTCGGGCCAGCTCCGCTCGGCGTCGGTGGCGTTGGGAGCCTCGTCCTGGCCCGCGGCGAGCCGCCAGGCCTTCCTGAAGATCGCGTCGGCCAGCAGCCCGGCCAGGATGCTGGTTCCGAGGCTGATCGGCTTGTAGATGAGCTTGTTCACTGGCCCGGCCTCTCCGGACTCGTGGCGGGCTTGCGGCCTGCCGGTTTTCGTTGCGGCCCTGGATTGTGACGTTGCGTCGTGATCCCTTGCCGCGTCCTTCGCGTCCGCGGCGCGGGCTCTGCTACCCGGGCGGGCGCCGGCTAACCAGACCCAGCCGGGATCGCGGCGGGTGCTGGGGCGTCGTGGTGAGGCTGGGGCGTGGCGGTTGCCCCGCGCCCTCGCGGGTAGTGGACGCCGGCGGCCAGCCGACCACGACCCGGAGGGATGAGCATGACCGCCAGACGGGGCCCCCGGGGTGGCTGATCTCGTGGCCCTGAGGCGCAGCGACCTGAGCGGGCCGGGCATCCGGCGCCGGCGGCACGGCCGGGGGTTCCGCTACCTCGGCCCGGACGGCTCGCCGGTCCGCGACCCGGAGGCCGTCGCCCGGATCAAGGCCCTGGTGATCCCGCCGGCCTGGGAGGACGTGTGGATCTCGGAACACGCGGACGGCCACATCCAGGCCGTGGGCACCGACGCCGCCGGCCGGAGGCAGTACCGCTACCACGATCTGTGGCGGGAGCAGCGCGACCGGGAGAAGCACGACCGGGTGCTGGAGTTCGGGGCCAAGCTGCCCCGGGTGCGGACGGTGGTCCTGGGCCATCTGGAAGGCCGCACGCTGTCCAGGGACCGGGTCCTGGCCGCGGCCATCCGCCTCGTCGACCTGGGCTTCTTCCGCCCGGGCGGGGACGAGTACGCGGCGGAGAACGGCAGCTACGGCCTGGCCACCATCCGCCGCGAGCACGTGACCTGCCGCCGCACCGAGCTGGTCTTCGACTACATCGGCAAGTCCGCCAAGCACCGTGAGCAGGCGGTCGCGGACGAGCGGGTGTGCGCGGTGGTCCGCAGCCTCAAGCGGCGCCGGGACGGCGGGGACGGGCTGCTCGCCTACCGCAGCGGCCCGCGCTGGCACGACGTCACCGCCGCCGACATCAACGACTACCTGCGCGAGGTGTCCGGGGACGACTTCACCGCCAAGGACTTCCGGACCTGGCATGCCACCGTGCTCGCCGCGGTGGGGCTGGCGGTCTCCGAGCGGGCCGCAGGCACAGAAACCGCCCGCAAGCGGGCCATCGCCCGCGTGGTCCGGGAGGTCTCCGACTACCTGGGCAACACCCCGGCGGTCGCGCGGGCGTCCTACATCGACCCGCGCGTGATCGAGTTCTACGAGGCGGGCACCACGATCGCCCCGGCCCTGGGCCGGCTGGGCCAGCAGAGCGAGTTCGGGGAGCTGGCCACGCAGGGAGCGGCCGAGGCGGCGGTACTGCGGCTGCTGTCCGGCCCGCGCTCACGCTGACCGCCGGCCTAGGGGGCGAGCTCCAGCCCGGGAGCGGTGTCCCAGCCGACAATGCCCAGGATCGCGCGCAGATGGGGCGGCACCTGATGGAGCACCACCCGCCGGCGGCCGACCGCGGCCAGCTGAACCATGACCCGCAGCCCAGCCAGGTCGCTGTAGTCCAGGGCGGCCAGGTCCAGGTGAAGCTCGTCGAGGCCGGCGGCGAGCTCGGCCAGCGTCCCGGCCATCCCGCGGACCGTGGACTCGTCGACCTCGCCGGCCAGTGCGTACCCCCGGCTGGCATCCCCGCCTGAACCTGGGCCGGGACCGGGGATCCGGGTTATCCGCAACACCCCATCGTCATACACCGGGGGTTCGTCGCCGAGCTGCGGGGGTTGCGGAGCGCCGGGCGCGATCACCCGGCCGCCGCGGCGGGCCTCAGCGCCCGGCGCAGCGATGGTAGGGGCCGCCGGGCACGGCCTGGTGAAGGTGCCGGGCGCGCGGCCCAGGTCGTCGGTAGCGCGGGCCGCAGAGTTCGGCCCGGCGATGGCACGGTCCAGCTCAGTCCGGAACACACGATGCCTCCTGCCAGCGGTGACGGAACTGACCTCGCCGACTGCTGCCAGAGGGGGCCGCGGACCAGGTCCAGCGGCGCGATGACCAACGTCGAGGTTACGGACGACCGCAGGTTCTGGGCGGTGTCGTGACGACGTTTACGAGTATGCCGGAATCCGGCCGCCAGGCAAAACCCGCGAGTGACAACAGGCGGTTGACTTTGACAACCCTTGGTTGTCAGACTGGCGTCATGAACGCGTCCGAGCGCACCTCCGCGCAGCAGGACACCATCCGCCGCCTCCAAGCGGTCCGCGCCGAGGCCCTCAAGCACGCCCGCATAGCCCAGAACCTGGCCCGGGAACGTCGCGACCTGATTCGCGGCCTCACGGAGGAGGGCATCTCCCAGGCCGAGATCGCCCGGGAGCTCGGGGTGTCCCGCCAGGCCGTCCAGAAGATGCTCGCCATCTGAGTGGCGCAGTCCAGGGCAGTGGCCGGCGGCCAGCAGCTTCAGCACGGCCCTGGGTTTTCACGACCGAGAGCGGTCGGCCCGCCGCCCATCAGGACGGACCCGGACTGGATCTTGCTGATCCGGTGGGGAAGGCTGGGCCCATGGACGGTGCCGTACGTGAATTGCCTGTAGATCCACTCAACGCTCTCAGGCAGCGGCGTAGCGCGAAGTGGCAGACGTATCCAGCCGATGTCCTGCCGTTGACGGTGGCGGAGATGGATTTCGCCCTGGCCGTACCGGTCGCGGAAGCCCTGCACGAGGCCGTCGAGCGGTCTGACTCCGGGTATGCGATAGCCGGGCCCGATCTTGGCCGTGCACTCGCGGGCTTTACTGCCAGCCGGTGGAACTGGGACCTTGACCCGGCATCGGTGACGGCTGTGACCGATGTCGGGGTCGGTGTCGTCGAACTGCTCCGGGTGCTCACCCGCCCGGGTGATGCTGTGGTGATCAGCCCGCCGGTCTACCCGCCGTTCTTCGACTGGGTCACCGAGGCCGGCGCCCGGTTGCTGGAGGTGCCCTTGGCCTGTGACGCCACAGCCGGGTGGCACCTTGACCTCGCCGCACTGGAGGCAGCATTCGCCACTCACCCAGCGGCTTACGTGCTGTGCAACCCGCACAACCCGGTCGGGCGGGTGCATACGGCGGACGAGCTGGCGGCGCTGGTCCGGCTGGCGCAGATCTACCGGGTCGCCATCATCAGCGACGAGATCCATGGGCCGCTGGTGCTTCCCGGCGCCACCTTCATCCCGCTGCTGACCCTGCCCGGCGCCGCCGAGGTCGCTGTCAGTGTGCTGTCGGCCAGCAAGGCCTGGAACCTGGCCGGGCTGAAGTGCGCCGCCGTCGTCACCGCCGCGCCGCGCATGGCGGCCGTGACGGGCCGGTTCCCCTCAGACACCCGGTGGCGCCTGGGCCACTTCGGTGTCATCGCCGCCATCGCGGCATTCACGGCCGGTGAGCCGTGGCTCGACCAGCTCCTGGCCACCCTCGACCACCGGCGGGGCTTTCTTTCTGGCCTGCTACGCCAGCGCCTGCCCATGCTTACCTGGCATCCGCCTGAGGCGACCTTCCTGGCCTGGCTCAACTGCGCCGCCCTAGGCCCGGATGACCAGGCCCGGGAACGGTTTCTCGACCACGGGCGCGTCGCACTCGAACCCGGCTTGCGGTTCGGCGCCGCGGGCAGCGGCTACGCGCGCCTGAACTTCGCCACCAGCACTGACATCCTCGACCAGGCGACAGCCCGGATGGCGGGATCCGTTGCTGGGAACCAGTCCTGATCGGGAAGACCTTGGCGCGCTTGGAGGTGTCCGGTCTCAGGCCGTGCGGGTGGACGGCCTGAAAGCCAGCCCACCGGCCGGCACCCCGGCCCCGGGTCAAAAACGATCCCGGGTGAGCATCGTGGCGCGGCGATGATGGCAGGTGCCGGTAAGCCGGTGTGCCGCCCGCCCACGACCAGCTCCTTGAGGGTGCAGGCCACCGGCCAGCCGCTTGAATGGGTCCTGACGTCCTCGCCGGGGATCGAGGTCACGGGCTATCGTGGTCTGATCGAGCGGGGCGCTTCCCTGCGGGTTCCTGCGCGGGCCGAGGGGGCGGCTGCGCGAACGGGTCCGTGAGTGCGGATCTAGCACGTCGGAGTTGGGCTGCGGGGGGTGGTCGCCGGTGCGATGCCCTCAGTGCGGGCACGACGATCCCGATGGGGCCCGCTTCTGTTTGCAATGCGGCGCCCAGCTGGCGATTTCGTGCGGTGACTGTGGCGTGGTGGTGCCGCCGGGGGCCAGGTTCTGCCCCGGATGCGGTCATGCGCTGGCCGGGGCGCCGGCTCCGGCGGGTTACACCCCCGGCATATCAGTGAGCAGATCCTGGCCGTGCGGGGTGCGATCGAGGGTGAGCGCAAGCAGGTGAGCGTGCTGTTCTGCGACATCGTGGCCTCCAGCGCCCTGGCAGCTGAGCTGGGGCCAGAGGAGTTTCACCTGGTTATCGACCGTTTCTTCCGGGATGCCCTGACCGAGGTGCACCGCTATGAGGGGACGATCAACCAGTTCCTCGGCGATGGGTTCATGGCCCTGTTCGGGGCACCGATCGCCCATGAGGATCACGCGCGGCGCACGGTCCTGGCCGCCCTTGGCGTCGCCACGCGGGCGGAGGTGAAGATCCGGATCGGGATCAACAGCGGCCTGGTGGTGGTGGGGGCGATCGGTGACGACCTGCGGGTGGACTACACCGCGTTCGGCGACACGACCGTGCTCGCGGCCCGGCTGCAGGCCGCGGCGGCGGCGGGTGCGGTGCTGGTAAGCCAGCAGACCGCCGGGCTGGTGCGCGGCTATTTCCAGTTGGAGAAGGTCGCGCCGGTCGAGGTCAAGGAGCGCACGGTCTGCCCGCTGCGGGTGATGGGCCTGGGTTCCCGGACCGCACGCATCGCCTCCGGTGATGAAATGAGCCCGTTCACCGGCCGCGACCGTGAACTGGCCGAGCTGCAACGGGCATTGGAGGTGGCGGCCGGCGGCGAGGGCCAGGTGGTCGGCGTGGCCGGGGACCCGGGTCTGGGCAAGTCCCGGCTGGCGTTGGAGTTCCGCCGGCTGGCCCATCCCTACGGCGGTGCTGGAAGGCCGTTGCCTGTCCTATGGGGCCAGTATCGCCTACCTGCCCCTGTTCGAGCTGGTGCGCGATGCTTGCGGAATCGCAGCCGACGATCCATCGGACCTGGCCGGGAGGAAGATCGAGCTGCAGATCAAGGCCCTCGAGCTCGATGTGTCGCTGGCGCACTACCTGCGGCACGCGTTCGGCCTGCCCGCCGGTGACCCGGGACTGGCCTCTGTCGATCCGAGGACCATCCGCTCCCGCACCTTCGGCGCACTGAGCCAGCTGCTGGTGGCACAAGCGGGTCGCCAGCCGATGGTCATGCTGCTTGAGGATCTGCACTGGATCGACCAGACCTCACAGGAATTCCTGGCCGGGTTCGTCGATGAGCTGCCGTCAGTGCCGATAATGCTGCTGGCGACGTACCGGTCCGGTTACTCCCCGCCCTGGATCGGCAAGTCCTACACGTCTCAGCTGGCACTGCGTCCATTGTCAGCGGCGGCGAGCGAACAGATAGTGGCCTCGATGCTTGCTGGCGGGGATCGGGTCGCGGCGGCGGCAATCGCCGAGCGGGGGGAAGGCAACCCGTTCTTCCTCGAAGAATTGGCCCGGGCCAGCCGGGACCAGACCACCGACGCGGCCGGTGTGACCGTGCCGCAGACCGTCCAGCAGGTCCTGGCGGCCAGGATCGACCGGCTGCCCGCAGATCAGAAGGCGGCGCTTCAGCTGGCTGCGGTCCTGGGCCGGGAGTTCTCACTCGACCTCGCGGAAGAGGTCTGGGACGGCAACGTGCCGCTGGAGGCGCGGCTGCAGGAACTGAAAAGGCTGGAGTTCCTCCGGGAACGGCACGGCCTGGCCGAGCGTATGTTCATGTTCAGCCACGTGCTGACCCGTGAGGTGGCCTATGACGGCATGCTGGAGGCACGCCGCAGAGAACTGCATGGCCGGGCCGGCGCCTGCGCGGAGCATTCTCAGGCCCACCAGAGCTTTGAGCGCTGCGAGCTGCTCGCCTATCACTACTCCCGCAGCGTCACTGGGCCGCAACGACTTGACGGCCGGTGGCCTGGTCGCGCTGTGGGCGTCGCGGTTCGTTCAGGGACGCAGTGCCGATGGGTATGAGACAGCCAGCCGTGTCTTGGCCCTGGTCGCCCCCGGCTCCGAGCTGGCCGGCCACGCGCACTTTGCCGTCGGCGGCTCGGCGGTGAGCCTCGGAAGGCCGGCGGAGGGACTGCGTCATCTCGAGCTTGCCGCCGATCTGGCGGGTGGTGCGGTGTGGCTGAGTACCGGCGTCAGGGCGGATGTGCACAGCACGGCGTGGGCAGCGCACGCCCGCTGGCTCCTGGGGCAAGGTACCGAGACCCTGTCCGCCTGCCATCGGGCCATCGATCTGGCCCGGTCGATCGACCATCCGTTCTGCCTGGCCGTGGCGCTGGCCTATGGCTGTATCACCCATCAGCTGCGCCATGACTTGCCCGCGCTCAGCAGCAGCGTAGGTGAGCTGCGTGAACTATGTAATCGATACGGTTTCGCCTACTACCGCGAGTGGGGGCTAATCCTGGACGGCTGGTCTCACCAGGACGAGTCGGGCATCGGCCTCGCCCAGCAGGGCGTCAGTAATCTGAAGCTGGGAGGCTCGTTCGCGCGCATGCCGTACTGGCTGTCGCTGCTGGCTGACCTGCTGGCCCGCAACGACCGCAGGGACGCGGCACGAGCGACCCTCGACGACGCCCTGATCGCGGCGAAAGACCGCGGCGACCTCTGGTGGCTCCCGGAGGTGATGCGCATGCGCGCCACCTACGACGGGGAGCAGGCCGCGATCAAACGGCTGCGTTCCGCTGCCCAGACGGCATCGGCTCAGGGCAGCGTCGCGCTGCTCCGGCGCTGCGAGCATGACCTCGCCGCGCGGGGGGCCCGCCTCCCGGCCCCTGGCGCTCGTCCCATGACCTGATGCGAGCGCCCGGGCACCCGTCCCCCGACCACCCGGCCCGCAACCGAAAACACCCCGACCCTGATGAGGGTTCGGGGTGTCCTCGATGTCTCGAGACAGGACAGGGCGCGCTCGGAGGGACTCGAACCCCCAACCTCCTGATCCGTAGATCAGGCAGGCTGCCGGGAGTCGTCAGCAGGCAACGATCGCGGCCAGGTGGCTCAGCGAGTTGTCGAGATGGTCTGGAGTGAACGGCGGGAACTGGATGTGCTGGCGGGGAACCGGCCCTACCGCCGACCAGTCATAGGAGAGTGTGACCTTGGTCTTGCCTGGACCGAGCTGGGCCAGGTCGTAACGCCAGATCCAGCCGCCGAACTCTAGCTTGCCGGTTGCCTGTGACACATAGCCCGGCTTCCACGAGATGACGCGCGGCGGCTCGAACACGAGGACCTGGTTGGCCATCTCGTAGCTGCCGTCCGGGTGGTTGGGGTGGTACATGGCGACCCGGAAGATCTGACCTGAGCCGGTTAGCCGCTGGCTATCGAGGGAGGCGCGAACCCAGCCGGTGCCGTCAATGTCGGCATGCCGGGATGGGTCGGCAAGCACCGCGAACACGGTGTCGGCCGATGTGCTGATCGTGGTCGTCGCGCTGACGGTCTCCTCGGTCATGGCGGCTGTCTCCTCTGGCCCTCACAGTTTGCGTGGAGAAGTGCTGTCGTGCCCCACGATGCAGACGACGTGGCGAAGCAGGACTCATCGGCCGGTAGCCGGGCGGACAGGTTCGCTGCCAGTCATCATGAGCGCCGATCTTCCCCCGTGGATAGCCGCAGGGTACGCAGCGACGTACAGGAAGGCTGCCAGGGGAAGGGCGAAGCCAGTCCCGCCGTGCGGTGATGCCAGCCTGACTGCGCGGTCTCGTGCAAGCACCCTGGGCAGCCGTCCGCGCCGGCCGCACAATGGCGGTGTCGGGGGGCAACGGGCACCTCGCGTACCCGTCGAGCGGAGCATAGGGTATGGCCATCGCGCTGGTGTGCTGGCGGTCGATGCTGCGCGTCTCCTGGCGCCAGGCGGTGGTCGTCACGTTGCTCGGCGGCGTGCTCGGCGCGGTCGCCCTCGCCGCCCTGGCCGGGGCGCGGTCAACGGCGGGGGCCTACGGCCGGTACCTGAAGGCCATCAACGCGAGCGACGTGCAGGTGAACGTGCCAGGCGCACTGCCGGGCCTCCCGATCATGGAACCGGTCAAGCGACTGGGGTCGCTGCCCGGCGTCGTCTCCCACGGCACGTACGTCGGCCTGAACGCCTTGCCGGTGGTCCGGGGCAAGATCGACGACTCGTTCATCACCGACGGCGTCAACGGCAGTGTGGACGGCGCGGGCTTCACCCAGGACACGATGACGGTGGTGTCGGGGAAGCTGCCGCCGCGGGCGTCCACCACCGGCATCGTGCTGTCCCCGGAGATCGCCGCCCTGTTCGGTGTCGGTGTCGGCGGCCGGGTGACCTACGTATTCCTGAGCGGCAGCCAGCAGCACCCCGCAATGGACTATCGCTCTTTCCGGGTCTACGCGATCGCGTACACCCCGCCGGCGCTCGTCAACCAGGCCGACAACCCCGAGGGCGCCACGCTTCCCCCCGGCGCCACCGCGCAACTCATCGGAAAATACTTCGGCTACGCCTGGGTCGGCCTGCGCCTGACAGCCGGCGACGCCGGCGTCAGCGACCTGCGGCGCCAGCTGCCCCCGCTGGTCTCCAGCCTGGAGACACAGTCGGACCACGTTACCCACACGCAGGACGCGGGCCTGACGTTCAGCGTCAAGCGGACCAGGGCCGTCCAGGACGAGGTCCAGCAGGCAATCGAGCCGGAGGTGCTCGCACTGACCGTCTTCGGCGCGATCACGGCGGCGGCCGCGCTGGTTCTTACCAGCCTGGCGATGGCCCAGCTCCTGAGCAGTACCGCGCCGGACGCCCTCAAGCTACGGGCGCTCGGCGCCAGCCGCAGGCAGGCTGCCCTGGTGGCGGCCTTGCCGGGTGTGGTCCCCGTCGCGGGCATGATCGTGATCACCGCCGCGGGTGCGGTTGCACTGTCCCCGCTGGCACCGGTAGGACCAGTCCGCTTCTTTGCCCCCGGCAAGGGCTTTTATGCGGACCCTCTCGTCCTCGGCGCGGGCCTGCCCGCGCTGTTCGTCTTGCTTTCCGGACTGCTCGGGGTGCTGGCCCTGCGCGCGGTCCGCCCGGCCAGGCAGGCCCTGGGCGCCGAAAGGTCTGCCGTCACGCGCGCGGCCATCGCGGCCAGACTGCCGCCCGCCGCGGTGGTGGGCACCAGGAACGCGCTCGGCGGCAGCGTCACGGCAGGCGCCGTGCGGCAGGCCAGCACGCTGGGCGGATCGGTCGTCGCCGTCGCCGCCATGGTCGCCGCGGTGGTGTTCGGCACGAGCCTGACCGGGCTGGTCAGCCACCCGGTGCGGTACGGCTGGAACTGGGACGTGCTCGTCCAGGCCGAGGGAAGCTACGGCAGCTTCCTCGACCAGAACCTCGCCAAAGACCCCGTGGTCAACCTGCACCAGGACGCCATGATCGGCCTGCTGGCGGGCCAGCCGGCGGTGGCCGGCTGGTCGGAGTTCGGCTTCGGGCAGATTCCGGTCGGCAGACGGCTCACCCTTCCGGTGCTCGGCCTGGAGCGGCACCTCGGCGCGGTCGAGCCGCCGACTACCAGCGGCCAGCCGCTGTCCGGGAACGACCAGATCGAACTGGGCGCGGTGACCCTCCGGCAACTGGGGAAGAAGGTCGGCGACACGATCACCGTCGGCGGCGCCAAGTTCGCGCGGCGGCTCACCATCGTGGGGACGGTTACCCTGCCCTCGTTCGGCGTGGCCCTGGCCGATCATGTCTCGCTCGGCCAGGGTGCGATGCTGTCCGAGAACACGCTGCTCGCCATGACCGGCGCGGCTTCGGGGCCGGCGGCCGACGTGGCCCAGCCGGTCTTCCCCTCGGTCGCGGCCATCGACCTGCGGCCCGGGACCACACCCGCGCAGCGGGCCGCGCTGGTGCACCGCATCGTCTCGGCCAACCCGGACGGGACGGACGGCGGAACCTACGAACTGCCGCCGCAGCTGGCGTCGTCGGTGCTCAACGCGCAGCAACTCGGCGGTCAGCCGCTCGCCCTCGCGGCGGGCCTCGCCACCGCGGCGGGCCTCTCGCTCGCGATGACGGTGCTGGTCGACGTCCGGCGGCGCCGGCACGAGTTCGCCGTGCTGAAGGCGCTGGGCATGACCCGCCGCCAGGTCTGGGCCGCCGTTGCCTGGCAGACCACGCTCACCCTGCTGATCGCGGTCCTCGTCGGCGCCCCGCTGGGAGTCGCCGCGGGCCGCGTGGGCTGGCGCGGATTCGCTGATTCCCTGGGCGTCGTGCCGTTCACCGAGATTCCGCTGCTCACGCTGATCGCGGGGCTGCTGGCCCTAGTCGTCGCGGGCAACCTCCTCGCGTCCGTCCCCGCCACGATCGCGGCCCGCACACGCGCGGCCCTGTTCCTGCGGGCTGACTGAACCGCCCCGGATCTTCCGGGCTGACCGGCCCGTTCGGCTAGGTGTTCTGTCCAGCCTCAGGACATCGAGGACGGGAGTCTCAAGCCATCCAGGACAGTCGCCAGAGTGGCTGCGAGGATAGCGGGCGGCGGGCCGTGACGCTCGCGGGATGTCGAAAGCCCGGTTGGTCATCACGGCTGTCAGTGTCGAACTCATCCGCGAACTGGACCTCGGCCCTGCCCGGGACTACCAGCCCACCGGCGAGCCACCCGGCCCGAACCCAAACGACCCCGAACCTGATGAGGGTTCGGGGTCATTCCGATGTCTTGCGACAGGACACGAGCGCGCTCGGAGGGACTCGAACCCCCAACCTTCTGATCCGTAGTCAGATGCTCTATCCGTTGAGCTACGAGCGCTGGATGCCCGGATAGTCTACGGCACCCCGGGGACCGCTGCTGCTCGTCGCAGGCCGGGAGACGGCGGCCGGTGCCGGCAGCGGCAACGCGGTCCGGTCAGGCGTTGAGCCGCAGGGACCGTTCCAGCCGGCGGCGCAGCAGTCTGGGTCGCAGGAACCCCAGGCTGAGCGCGAATACCCCGTAGAGACCCGGTGAGGCGAGCCAGGGCTGGGCTGATCCAGACCCATGGCCGGTTCCGGTGGGTCGCCCGGCGGATCATCTTGGGCCGGCCGGGATCACTGCTTCAGCGGCCGGCCCCACTCTTCGTCGGCATCGAGCTCGTGCCGCCACGGCGGCTCCGCACCGGCCCTGCCGCACGTCAGCGACGCAACCCGGGCCGCCGCCGTCACCGCGGCCAGCAGTTGCGGGGCGTGCGCCAGGTTCTCCCGGGCCAGACCGCGTTCCGCCCACCAGGCCAGGAAAGCCCCGCCGAACGCATCACCGGCACCCACGGTGTCCACTACCTCGACGGGCGGCACCTGGACCGCGAGCTGGTCCCCACCGGTGAACGCGCGAACCAATGAAGGCCCATCGGTGAGCAGGACACAGCGGGCACCGCAGTCGAGGAGGCTCCGCGCGGCTTCCGCAGCGTCGCAGCCCGGTACCAGGAAGGACAGGTCCTCGGTGCTGGTCTTCAGGATGTCGGTCCGGGACAGGAGGCGCCGGATCCGGGCCCGGTGCGCGTCCGCGTCCGGGATCGCGTGAGGCCGCCAGTTCGGGTCGAGCAGCAGCAGCACGTCGGGCGCGAGCCCGTCCACCAGGCGCTCAAGCTCGGCCGCCATCGGCTCCACGACAAGACCGAGGGAGCCGATATGCAGCGCCGTGACGTCGGCCTGCAACGCTCGCTGGGCGGTCGGCTGATCCAGCACGAAGGCTGCCGTCTGGACGAGGTGGAACCAGTACTCCGGCACACCCTGGGCGCTGAGCGCCACGAGGGCCAGCGCGGTCGGTTCCGGGACCCAGCCGGGGACGGCCAGCTCCACTCCGTCCTCGGCCAGCTTCCCGGTGAGGATCTGGCCGAATGGGTCGGCGGAGAAGTGGCCCAGGAAGCGTGTGGGCTGACCCAGCCGGGCGATGGTGCGGGCTGCGTTGAACGCGCCCCCGCCGGGGCTGGCGTTCACCCCGTCATCCGGCCCGACGATCAGATCGATGAGACTCTCACCAGAGACCAGGATCATGGACCGCTCCCCGTTACTCACGCACCCGGACAGGCCGGGCGTGGTGCTAAGCCAGCCTGGCCAGTGTAAGGATCAGTTTCCTACGGGCTGAGGCTGAGCTGCGCTCCGCGCGGGCTCATCCCGGAAAGCAGCCTCGGCTCGATGCTCAAGAACCCGCCGCGACAATCGCGCCACCACGATCGTGGCGGCTGTCAGCACCCCGGCCACCACATAGCCGACGATGGTGATCGTGCTTCCGACGCTCGATGCGGCGCTTCCCAGCGCGTAGGCACCGAAGGCGTAAACGCCGGCCCACAGCAGGCCACCGGCCGCGTTCGCCACCAGGAACCGGGACCAGCGCATCTTGCTGACCCCGGCGAAGAACGCTGCAAAGGTCCGCAGCACGGCGACGAATCGCCCGAAGAAGACCACCTTCACGCCGTGCCTGGCGAACAGGTACCGTCCGACCTTGAGCTTTGCGCGATCCAGGTGCACGAAACGTCCGTAGCGTTCAGCCAGGCGCTGGCCGCCCGTCCGGCCGATCCAGTATCCGGCGTTATCGCCGACGATGGCTGCGCAGGTCGCGACGATGGCCAGCACCACGATGTTCAGATGATGAGTAGCGCCGGAGTAGACCGCTGCGGCAATAAGGGCGGTCTCACCCGGCAGCGGAATCCCCATGCTCTCCAGGGCGATGAGCAGGAACACCCCGTAATAGCCGTATGACTGGACGAGGTGCGTCACGAAACTCAACGTCATAGCGCTCCCGGGGTGACCGCTTCAGCGAAGCTCGGGTGAGTCGATGTGGGCTTCGCCGCACAGCCCGGCGACATCGCCTCAAGCAGGTGCCCCACCCACGCTAGGGACCGGCCGCCCCGCGACGCATCGGCCGCGCGGCTACAACTTCGCCGCCGACGTAGGCCGCGGGGCCTACACCAACCGTCATGGCGGCCTATGGAACTGCGCCGCTAGCCGACTGTGGGTCTCCATTCGCGGGACATGTCGCGCTTCTGTGACCGCAGGGAACCATAGGCGCACCGGGCGTGCCCGGCACCCAGGGCGACCTGCGGGAGGGACGCTGCCGGGCGTCATGGTGCCTGCCCTCCGAACCCCGGCCCGGGCCCGGTGGGCCGCAGCCCCGCGCTGGCGCGGATGATCCACAGCAGGCCGCCGAACCCGGCCGATGGGCAGCAGTGGGTCGACCGCCGGGGTGAGCAGGGTCAGCGTGGCCAGCAGGCCGGCGGCGGCGATGACCAGCCCGGCCCAGCCCAGCGGGCGTGGCACTAGCCGCTGCCCTCAACGCCCCGGCCGCCAACGCCGCGTTCGCCGATGCACTGCTGGTCATCGACGGCGACCCGGCGAGAGACCCCTCCGCCACCTCAGGCTCGGCGACCCTGGTCAGGGTCGGGCCGCGCCGGCACCTGGACGTCATCCGGAACGGGATCCACGACGCCGCCTTCGCAGGTGACACCGGACGATTCCTGCAGAACCTGACCCACCACCGGGAACGCAGCCGGCGCGGCGGCCCGATTCCGGGCCCGGCCGCAAATCCCGGGATTGGTCACATGGCTGGTGGCGCGGGGTCCTCGCGTGGCGGTCAGCCGGCGGCGGACTGAAGATCACGGTATCTTCAGATGGCCGCGGGGGTCACGCCGCCGGGTCCCGTCGCAGGAGCACGAGCCCGGCCAGGCCGGTGGCCACCGTGATGGTGGCGACCTGGCTGAGGATCCCGGTGCCGAACTGGGCGGTCCCGGCGGAGTCGAATAGGTGGATCCAGTTCTGCCAGTAGTACACGGGCAGCAGCACCGCCAGAGCGTGCCAGGCGGACTGGCCATTGAGGATGCTGGCCAGGATCACGAAGGCGACCGCGGCTCCGAGGGCTTCCGCGCCGCGCGGCAGCAGCAGCCCGAGGGTGAACGCGATCGCGGCGATGCTCAGCATGCACAGCAAGGTGTAGCCGCTGGCTTCCAGCCCACGGGCGATCGCCTGGCCGGCGGTCAGGTTGGGCGCGCCGATGATGTGGAAGGGATGCCAGCCGAACAATACGAGGCCGATCAGCAGCCCGGCGAGCAGTACGCACGTGGTGGCCACGACGGTGACGACCGCGGCGGCGCCGAGTTTCCCGGCCAGCAGTCGTGTCCGGCTGACCGGGGCGACGTACAGGTAGCGCAGCGTCCCCCAGTCCCGGTCGGCGGACCCGATCGCGCTGGCCAGCAGGGCCACCACGAGCGGAAGCAGCAGGGGCGCGATGAACATCAGGCTGGCCATGGTGTGGTTCAGCGCGGAGTAGGTGGAGGCTCCGAACAGACCGCCCTGAGTGCCGTCTCGGTGCCCGGCGTGGGAGTTGGTCGCGAGTCCGGCGATGACCGGGACGGCGGCCAGGCCGGTGAGGGCGATGAGCGTGCGAATCCGTAGCAGCTGGGTGGTCAGTTCAACGCGCAGCATGCTCGCCGCCTCCTTCGGTCATGGCCAGGAACGCTTCTTCCAGGGATCGGTTCGCCAGCTGCACGGAGGTGACGCCCACCCCGGTGGTGACCAGCGTGTGGACCAGTTCGCGGGTGGAAACCCCGGGGGCAGCGACGATCACCGCAGCCTCCTGCGCGGTGACCGTGGCCACGCCCGGCATCTGGCGAAGCACCGTGGCCGCCCGGTCGGTGTCGTCAACGTGGATGCAGTAGGTGTCCGCGTCGCCGAGGAGGGTGGTGAGCAGGCCGGTGGTGACCAGGCGGCCGCGGTTCATGACGACGATGTGGGTGGCCAGCTGTTGCACCTCGGCCAGCTGGTGGCTGGATACGAGCACCGCCGCTCCGTCCCGGGCCAGTACCCCGAGGTGCTGGCGCAGGGCCCGGACCTCGGCGGGATCCAGCCCGTTGGCCGGCTCGTCGAGGATCAGGACGTCCGGTGCCCGCATCAGGGCTTGCGCCAGCATCAGCCGTTGCTTCATGCCCATCGAATAGCCCTTGACCTTCCGGTCAATCGCGGGGCCGAGCCCGGCGAGGTCCAGGGCGTCGTCCAGAGCGGGCGGTGGCCATGCGTGCCTGGTCGCCGACCACAGGAGCCTCAGGTTGCCGATGCCGGTGAGGTGGGGTACGAACGCCGGGCCGTCGATGAGGACGCCGACCCGGCGTAGCACGGTGGCGCCGAGGCCGACCGGCTCGCCGAGGATCCAGGCGCTACCTCCGTCCGGGGAGGCGAGCCCGACCAGCAGGCGCATGGTGGAGGTCTTTCCCGCCCCGTTCGGGCCGAGCAACGCGCATATCTGTCCCGAGTCCACGCTGAAAGCGAGCCCGGTGACAGCCTGCTTACGCCCGTACCGTTTGGACAGCCCGCTGGCGCGGATCATCGGTGCCGCCGGGTCCTGGACGGTGGACGGTCCCATGGGATGCCTTTCGTCGGGTGCGTACCCGGTCACCGGGCCGAGGGGAGCCGCAGCGCCGATGTGCCGTGCTGACCGGGTCGGTACGGCCGGGAAGTGCGCGCGAACCGGAGCCCCGCGGCCACCGTGGCGGCGAGCAGCCCAGCGCCGGGCATGAGGGCGACCAGGGCCGGGACCGACGTCAGCGACCGGCACCGGCCCGGTCCAGGCTCACCTGGAAGACGGCCAATCCGGCTTGCGACAGTCGTCGTCGACGGTCCGCATGCTTCATGGCGGTTATAGTACGCGATGTGTAGTACTAGTCAAGTAGCATCACGGCACGTACTATCGTGGCGCGGACGCAAGGAGACTTCATGCACAGCAATGACGCCCAGATGCTGGTCCTCACCGTCCTCGCGAACGGCCCGCTGCACGGGCACTAGCTGCTCGCCGACTGCAGGATTTCACCCCGCGTGACACGTTGATCTTCTGTGATCTGCCGGTTGTCAGCTGTCTCACGGCTGGCCACACCAAGTTGACTCTCAGTTTCGTGGCATTTCTTCTGCACACTGCTCCTGGCATCGATGGGAAGAGGGCTGCGATGCGCGGAGTAAGACGGCCTTCCGGCCCCCCGGGCCCCAACAACCCTGCGCTCGGCCGCCGCTGCACTCGAGTGCTCTTGGCCATGGAAGTAAGGCGGCTGGGGGGAACCCCGGCTCACGCTCAGTCGTCCTTGGCTGACGACGGCGGGAGGTGGTCACGTGGGGCGCGATGCGGACCGGGGAAGTCTGGAGCGGCTGCTCGACGAGCGCGGGCAGGATCTCATGCGCGCCTCCGTCGCGCTGACCGGCAGCTGCGCTGAAGGCGAGGACCTGCTGCAGACCGCCCTGGAACGGCTGCTGCGGAACTGGCGCCGCGTCGACACTGATCCTGAGGGATACCTCCGGCGCACCCTGTACAACCTGGCCGCCGATGGCTGGCGCAGCCGGAGCCGGTGGCGCGGCAGGCTCGCCCAGTTCCGCGCGCAGGCCCCCACAGAGACCGGCAGCGAGGATGTCGCCGTGGTGGACCTGCGCGACGCGCTGGTGCGCCTGCTGCACCAGCTGCCGCCACGGCAGCGGGCGGTGATCGTACTGCGCTACTGGGAACAGCGCACCGAGGCCGAGACCGCGGTACTACTCGGCTGCTCAGAGGGCACGGTCAAGTCCGCCGCCTCACGGGGGCTGCGGCGGCTGCGGGAGCTGGCCCGGTCGTGGCAGGAATCCGGCGGTGATCCAGCGCAGGACACGAAAACAGAGCTAAGAACCACGATCAGGCTGGCGAAGGGAAGGCCATGAACGGGGAAGTCGAGGACCTGCTTCGCGAGGGACTGGACGGGCTCACCGCAGAAGTGCAGGTTCCGGCGGGCGTGGCGGGCAGGGCGCGCGCGCACCGGCGCCACCGGCGGATCGTGACCAGGACCGCGCTGGCTTGCGGGACCGCGGCGGTTACCGCCGCCGCCGTCCTCGCCGCGACCGGACCGGGACGGGGCGCCGGAGCGCCAGTTCGGGCGCGCACCGCCGCCTACGTGATCCAGCGGATGGGAAATGCTGTCGCTAGCACCAACATGGTCATGCAGACGGGTACTTCCTTTAGCCCGGCCTTTCCTAAAATCATGCAGTGGAACTACCACAAAAATCTGAGAATACTGCAGTCGGGATTTATTCCACCTGCCGCTATGCCAGCGTCCCCGTGGGCGCAGGGGCAGGAAAACTGGGGAGTCGGCACCGCGACGATCAACGGAAAGCGGACCTGGGTCCAGGTTGACTACCGCCGTCATGAGTGGTACGCCACGTCGGCTCTCGGGTTCGCGCCGAACGGATGCGCCGACGCCCCGTCCTGGGTGGAAGAGGGTGGCCCCGCGAACTGGCCGGCCTACATCCGGCATTCGCTTTCCTGCGGTAAATTCACGATCGCCGGGCACGCCCGGGTCAACGGCATCGAGACCATCAAGATAACGGGCTCGATGACGGAGCCGGGCTTCTGGGCCGGCCCGCACGGCGAACGCCATACGCTGCACGCCGATGCGACCTGGTACGTGGACCCGTCCACCTATCTTCCGGTCCGGGTGATCTGGAACAACTCGAGCCAGACGGCCGACGGCAAGCCCTTGCACGGCACCGTCAGGCAGGACATCCGTATCCTGCCGCCGACCCCGCGCAACGTCGCCAGGGCGAGCGTGACCGTTCCCGCCGGGTTCCGCAGCGTGCCCGACGGCTCCTTCGGCGGCCCTGTGTTCCCCTACTTCGGGTGACACAGGCCGGCGGCCAGGTTCGGCCGCAGGGCTTCACGGAGCCACCAGATCAGGCATGCCCAGGGGAGCAAGATTCATGATCAGTACTGCGCCTGTGCCGGCCAGCGAGCACACAACCCCCAGTACGTGGGCTCATCGATCGATTGGGCTCTTGTCCCGGCCGGGGTCCGTGTGGTCTGCCGCTGTGGGTTCCGCCAGGGACCGGGCCGACCGCACTGGGCATCGTGCCTAGGAGGCTTTATGCGCGTCACTCGATGGCATCTGCAGCGTGGCATCCTGGTGGTGGCCGGAGTTGCCGCCGCGTGGAGCACGGCGCCCGGCATACCGGCAGCCAGCGCTGCCACGGCGCCGGGGCCGGTGGTGCGGCTGGAAGCTGCGCAGCGCAGCATCACGCTGGACCGTTCCGGCGGAAAGGTATTCCTTGACCCCGGCATCTGGGTAGCGGCACTGGGCTCGCCGTTGCAGTTCGATGTGCGGCGGGTGCGATACACCAGCCCGATCACGATCACCGAGATCATCCACGCGCCGTCCGGCGGGATCGTCCGCAGGCCACTGCCTGCGAGCAGCCTGGATGGCTGGAACGGCCTGCGGCGCTTCATCCAGCTGACCGCGCGGAACGCCGCCGGCAAGCTGGTCGTCTCCCAGGAGCTCACGTTCTGCCCCGACAGCTACCAGCCCGCCCGGGTGCGCCCGGCCAGCCCGCCCACCTCGCCCTACCCGCAGCAGTGCCCCACCGTCCCGTTCGCGAAGGGGATGGTGTGGGGAGTGCAGAAAGGCTGGGCCATCGATCCGGTTCAGACCGACTTCTTCGGGCCGGGCCCGGTCAAGCTTCCCCTGGGCGTCTACCGAGTGACCGAAACGATCAGTCCGGCATACAGGCGGCTGTTCGGCATCTCCGCCCGCGACGCTACCGCAACCGTCACGGTCAAGGTGGTCAAGGGGCGAGCCAGGTCGGCCACTGCACATCCTCCGCGCGCGCCGGAATCACTGCCCAGCGCTCCAGCCGTTCCATACCTGAAGCAGCCGCCCCCGGCCGCGCTGCCTGATCTGGTGGCGCTGCCAGCCTGGCAGATCCGCGCCAGCCATTCAGGCCAGGGTGATTTTCTTGACTTCGCGGCGACGGTGTGGATCGGCGGAAACGGCCCTCTTGACGTCGAGGGCTTCCGGTCTCACGCTTCGCCGGTCATGAAGGCCTACCAGTACTTCTGGCGCGGCGGTCACATCATTGGCCGGGCCAGAGCCGGGACCATGGGCTTTGACAACCGGCGAGGCCACAACCACTGGCACTTTGAGCAGTTCGCCCGATACGCGCTGGTCAATGCGGCCAAGTCGCTGGTGGTGCGCAGCCACAAGCAAGGATTCTGCATCGCCCCCTCCGACGAAGTTGATCTGCTGCTGCCGCACGCGGCCTGGCAGCCCCCGTTTGTGGGCCTGCAAGGAGAATGCGGGTCGCCGACGGCCCTGTGGGTGGCCGAGGAACTCCCCGTCGGCTGGGGTGACACCTACATCCAGTCCATCGCCGGCCAGTCTTTCAACATCACTCACGTGCCAAACGGCACTTATTACATCGAGGTGGTCGCCAATCCCGAGAGGGTCCTGTCTGAGACCACCATCGGCAATGACATCTCCTTGCGCAGGCTCATCCTCGGCGGCACCTCCGGCCACCGCACAGTGAAGGTACCGTCCTGGCACGGCATCGACCCGGAACCCTAGAAGTCATGACAACGACTGCCTAGGTCCAACTGATGGCCGAGCGAAGGATGCCTGTCCGGCCAGACGGGGCGGGCTCTAGCCGCGATCCACAGACGACATGGCCGCGTTCGGTAGCCGACCATTAGGTCCTCGAGGCCTGCCGCAGCCCGTCATGCCACCGGAACGTTCGCCACGGCACTACCGAGGAGAGCACCCCTCCGTGGTTGTCTGAATGCCGCCGGAATAGCCCGGCACCAGGCCAGCCGACTTCGGACGAACAGGCCGCGGGAGTGCACGTCGGGGCCCTCAGGGTCTCCGGAACGATCGCCGGCCCGGCGGCGGCCGCGATGGGGCCGGTGACCGCGCCCCTGTCGATGAGTACCGGCCGGGGCACTCCATGCTCGGGCCACACCGGCGTGGGCGCGCCAGCTCTCGCCCGCGGCCCGGGCTGGTACGCCTGGTACAGGGAGGCGGCCGCGTCCGCGGCCTTGGCGGAGACCGGAGTGAGCCTCAGGCCGGTGATGCCCGGGTGTACCGGTCCATGTCCACGTTGTGGGGCCCCTGGGGAAAACCCCCAGGGTGAAGATGGATGGTTTCCGCGTTCCGCTCGTCACCCGCTGTTCGTAGCGTGACGGGTGAGGGCACGCATCCGCGGGCCTGGTCTCAGGTGGGATAGCTTGCCCTAGCTGCTGGGAGGTTCCGTGTGATTGAGGTGCGTGGCCTGACTAAACGTTACGGCCGGGTGCTCGCCGTCGATGCGCTCAGCTTCGACGTCCGCCCCGGGGTGGTGACAGGATTCCTCGGGCCGAACGGATCGGGGAAGTCCACCACGATGCGGCTGATGCTTGGCCTGGACGCGCCCGATCGCGGGGCGGTGCGGATCGCCGGGCGCCGTTACCGTGAGCTGGGCTGGCCGCTGCGCGAGGTCGGCGCGCTGCTGGAGACCAGGGCGCTTCACCCGGGCCGCAGCGCGCGGGCGCACCTGGCCGCGCTGGCGGCCAGCAATGCCATCCCGTTCCGCCGGGTCGATGAGGTGCTCGGCCTGGTGGGCCTGGAGAGCGCGGCGGGCAGGCGGGCGGGGAAGTTCTCCCTCGGAATGGCTCAGCGGCTGGGCATCGCGGCGGCGCTGCTGGGGGATCCGGGCGTGCTGCTGTTTGACGAGCCGGTCAACGGCCTGGATCCCGAGGGCATCCGCTGGATCCGGGACCTGATGAAGTCGGTGGCGGCCGAGGGCCGGATAGTGTTCGTCTCCAGCCACTTGATCAATGAGATGGCCGTGACCGCGGACCGCCTGATCGTCATCGGTGCTGGGCGGCTGCTGGCCGACACCACCGTCGCCGAGCTGTCGGCCCGGTCGGCGTCGCTGGAGGACGCGTTCCTGAAGCTGACCTCCGGCAGTGCTGAGTTCCGCGGGATCCAGGGGAGGACATCATGACCTCGGTCTGCGTGACGCGCGTTCCGCGCGGGCACTACCGGTTCTGGCACGTGGCCAGGATGGAGTGGATCAAGCTCCGTACGCTGCGCTCCACATGGTGGACGATAGGGATCGGCGTGACCGGCGCGGTCGCCATCGGCGTCGCGGTCGGCCGCGGCACGAAGAACGCGTCAGGTGACCTGACGAACAACGCGCTGGCCGGCATGGTTCCCGGGCTACTTCTGACCGGTGTGCTCGGGGTGCTGGTGATGACCAGCGAGTACTCGTCGGGAACGATCCGGGCCACGCTGGGCGCGATCCCGGGCCGGCCGCTGCTGCTGGCGGCCAAGGCGGCGGTGTTCGGCGCCGTGGCGCTGGCCGCCGGGGAAGTCGCCACGTTCGTCTCGTTCTTCGCCGGCGGAGCGGCGCTGCCGCATGGCATACCTGCGCCAGCGCTCGGCCAGCCCGGTGTGCTGCGCGCGGTGCTGCTGTCCGGGACGAGCTTCTGCCTGATCGGCCTGATCGGCCTTGGACTGGGCGCCATCATCCGCCATTCCCCGGCCGCGGTCGGCGTGCTGGTCGGCGGGGTATATGTCTTGGCGCAGGTGATCGGCGCGGTCGCGCACGGCGTGACGGCATATATGCCGATACTGATCGTCGGGAATTCCATCAGTACGACCAAGCCCGTGTCCTGCGGGGGGGCGGTCGGGCAGTGCCCGCAGCCCCTGCCGGCGTGGACCGGGCTCGGCATGCTCTGCCTGTATGCCGCCGCGGCCCTGGCAGCCGGCGGGTGGCTGCTCGCCCGTCGTGATGCATGAAATCGGAGGACGTCATAACTGCGATCGTGACGACGTCGCGGCTTCCGCCAGGGCACTACGGCTTCCGCCAGGCAGCGCGGGTGGAATGGATCAAGCTGCGTACGCTGCGCTCGCTGGGCGCTACCCAGCCGCAGGCGGGGTCACGCTGCCGCCGTGGGCCGGGCTGAGCATCATCTGCGGCTATGCCGTGATGCGGCTGGTGGTCGGCGGCTGGCTGCTGAGCCGCCGGGACGCGTAAGCGGGACAATGCGCTTATGGACGCCGTGAGCTTGGTGACCCCCGTCCTGCGCGGGCCGTTCACCGGCCGTGCCCGCCGCGAGGTGGCGTTCTGCGTCCTGACGCTGCCGTTCGGCGTGTTCATCCCGCTGGCGGGTTTCTTCGCCACGGTGGATGCTGGGTTGCTGCTGGGTTCCGGGCCGCCGTGGGTGGCGGACGGGAACCCGTCCGGGCAGGCGGTGGCCGCTGGTGTGGGTGTCGCGGCGCTGTTGACGGTGCTCCTGGTGACGACCGGCGCCGCCCGCAGGCTCACCGCGGCCTGCCGCGGGCTGGCGGGCTGGCTGCTCGGCGAGCAGGTCGCGGTGCCGCCGCCGCTGGCCAGCCGCGGGCTGGCGGCCCGTATCGCCGACGGTCCCGGCTGGCGGGCCCTGGCATACCTGCTGCTGAAGTGCCCGGTCATGCTGCTTGAGTGTTTTGCCGTCGCGGTGTTGTGGGGCGCCGGGCTGGCCAACCTGACCTACCCGTTCTGGTGGCTGTCGTTCCGCAACCATTCCCCCGGCACGCGGCTGAGCCCAGTGCCGGTCATCACGCCATTCGACTGGATCGGCCAGGGCCACTTCACCGTCGCGACCTTTCCCGGCACGTTCGCCGCGTTCGCCGCCGGGGCCGGGATGGTGCTGGCCGCGCCCTGGGTGACCAGGACGGTGGTGGCCGCCGACCGGCGGCTGATCCGCGGCCTGCTCAGCCCCGGGCGGCTGGCGGACCTGGAACGGACCCGGGCGCTGGCGGTCGACGACGCCGCCACGCGGCTGCGGCGCCTGGAACGCGACCTGCACGACGGCGCGCAGATCCGGCTCGCCACGCTGGCGATGAACCTCGGCATGGCGAAGAAGAAACTCGGCGACTCAGGCGCGGTGCGAGACGCCGACGCGGCCCGCGAACTGGTCAACACCGCCTTGCAGGGCGCCCGCGACGCGCTCGGCGAGCTCCGCGAACTGGCCCGGGGCATTCACCCGCCGGTGCTGGACAACGGCCTGCCCGACGCCCTGGCCAGCCTGGCCGCCGACAGCGCCATCCCGGCCCGGCTGGCCTGCCGGCTGCCGGACCGGCCGGCGCCAGCGATCGAGGCGATCGCCTATTTCTGCGCCGCCGAACTGCTGGCCAACGCCGCCAAGCACAGCGCCGCGGCCACGATCACGATCGACGTGTCGCAGCGAGCGGGGCTGCTGGTGCTGACGATCACCGACGACGGCCGCGGCGGGGCGGCCCCAGGCCGCGGCAGCGGCCTGGCCGGGCTCGCCCAGCGGGCCGCCGTCGTTGACGGCCGCCTGGACATCACCAGCCCGCCCGGCGGGCCGACCCGGGTCACCGTCGAGTTGCCGCTGCACACATGAGAGCAGGCCGATGCGCATCGTGATCGCCGAGGACGCCGCCTTGTTCCGGGCCGGGCTGGTCCGGCTGCTACAAGACGAGGGCCACCAGGTGTGCGCCGCGGTCGCTGACGGCGCCGCCCTACTGGCGGCGGTCGCGGAGCATCACCCCGACGTGGTCATCGCCGATATCCGGATGCCGCCCACCTGGACCGATGAGGGGCTGCGGGCCGCGGTCGAGCTGCGCCGGGCCCATCCGGGCACCGCGGTGCTGGTGCTGTCGCAGTACATCGAGACCGGGTACGCGGCCCGGCTGCTGAGCGCCAGCCCGGCAGGCGTGGGCTACCTGCTGAAAGACCGGGTCGCTGACGTGGACGCATTCACCGACGCGGTGACCCGGATCGCCGCCGGCGGTACCGCGCTCGACCCCGAGGTGGTCCGCCACCTTCTGGCCGCCAGCCGCCGCTCCGGCGGGCTGGGCCCGCTCACCGCCCGGGAGCGTGACGTGCTGGCCCTGATGGCCGAGGGCCGCTCCAACGCGGGCATCGCGGACGCTCTCGTCCTGTCCCTCGGGACGGTGGAAAAGCATGTCGCCAGCATCTTCGCCAAGCTGGGCCTCCCGGCCTCCGAAACCGACAACCGGCGGGTGCTCGCCGTCTTGCGCTACCTGCGACCCTGACGGCGACGTCTCATCCAAGTGGCCAACTGGTCAGACCGTGGCCAAGATCATTGAGACCCTACAGACGACACCTCAGCCGGGAGCCATATCGACGAAACGGCTATAATGCCCCTGGAAGGCCACGGTCACGGTAGCGGTCGGCCCGTTGCGGTGCTTGGCCACGATCAGGTCCGCCTCACCGGCCCGCGGGGACTCCCGCTCGTACGCATCCTCCCGGTGAAGCAAGATCACCACGTCCGAGTCCTGCTCGATGCTGTTATGCAGGCTGATCCCGTTGGCCACGAAGTTGTGCGTGCCCGGGACGGTTGCGTCGTACACCGGCTGCTCGCCGACGCTCTCCACAGCCGCGATCTCGTCCCAGAACACGTCGTTGGTGGCCACCATCTCGAGGTCGGCGTCATCAAGGATCGTGGCCACCTGAGAGAGCGGTTGCCGTGCAGGCGCGTCCTTCAGCAGGGCACCGCGGCGAAATCCCCGACCTGCTGATCCGTGGTCAGATGCTCTATCCCCGAGGGCACCGGCCGCCAGTTCCGCCTCACGGAGCCGGGAAGGGCCGCCCTCCATCGCGCCACGCAGGCGCTCCCAGACGTCTCCGGGAACCCGCCCCTGAGCGTCCCCGGCATCCCGCACATCCCGGAGTCTCTCCCGCGCAAGCTCGGCGATGCGGCCGCCTGTGCCCGGAATCTCAATACCGTCCAGGAACCTCATCTGATCCTCAGGGCTGTCCACGACCAGCCGGTAGCAGCGCCGGGCCCGGCCGCCGCGCACTTGGGCGATCCTCGTCATGACGTTGAAGCGCAGCAGGAGCCGGGCGAGGTCATCGACCAGCTGACGGTTCGACGAGACGTAGTAAACGCAGGAGTCGCCGTCCACATCCCAGGAGATACAGCCACCGGTGCTCCAGAGATGACGCAGGAACAGCGCGACCTGGGTTCGGGGGGCAGAAAAGAACGCGGCGGGGACGGACTGCCTGGACGGATCATCGCTCACGCGGCGAGCGTGCGCGATGACGTCCGCTTCTGTCATGGATCGCAGATCGATCGGCCCGGGGGTATGCCGGGGCACGGCAACGCGGGATCCGATGCGGAGGGCGCCCAGCGGATGCCATCCGTTGACGGTGAGGAACGGATGGTTAGCGGTGGCTTGCACCTCACGGCCGGAGCGGAGACGGACCCGGAACACCTCTTTGACCCCGCTGGGGAAGGCATGGGTCATGGTCCGCGGGATGAGCCGCAACCTCTCGTCCAGCGACCAGACCGCGATGTCGCGCTCACCGCTGGCCACTAGTTCGCCCAGCGTGACCTCGGCCCCGGTGTCGGCCCGCAGGATCCGGGTGTCCGCAGTCAGGCAACCGGATTCGCGAAGGTCGGAGAGGAGGGGCTTCTTGTCGTTGCGCTGCTCCGGTCCGCGGTTGAGCTGGGAGATCGCGATCACCGGGACGTCGATTTCCTTGGCCAGCAGCTTGAGCGACCGGGACATCTCCGATACTTCCTGCTGCCGGTTCTCGACCCGCTTGGGAGAGCTCATCAGCTGCAGGTAGTCGATGATCACCAGTCTGAGGCCCTGGCGCTGCTTCAGCCGCCGGCACTTGGCCCGGATCTCCATCATCGACATGTTCGGCGAGTCGTCGATGTAGAGCGGCGCGTCCACGACTTCGCTCATCCGGCGGGCGAGCGTGGCCCAGTCCTCCTCACCCATCTGCCCGGTCCGCATGCTGTGCAGGGACACCCGGGACTCCGCCGACAGCAGCCGCATGGTGATCTCGTTGCGGCTCATCTCCAGGCTGAAGATCACGGTCGGCAGACTGTGCTTAATGGCCGCAGATCGAGCCAGGTCCAGGGCCAGCGTGGAGTTATGCGTGGGAATCATGCTCCGGCCAGCCAGGTACAAATGATCAGGGCTGTTCACCTGAACGCAACGCACTGGCTCCGAAGGCACGGGACGCACATCCACGATGTAGCGGCCAGCCTGCTCGCGGCCCCAGTCGTGGCGTGCCGCGAGCGCTTTGCGGGGAAGCCGGGCCAGGGGCAGAAACGCCGGCACGACAACTTCCCAGGATTCCCGATTCTGCCGTCCTGCCCGCATGCGCGGAGCTCGGCGCCTCACTCGCGCAACGCAGCCCAGGCTTGTAATCAGCTGCGCAAAACCATCGATCAGGCGCCGACTGGAGTTGGTAAAGCGGTAGCAGCCGTGATTATCGACGCCACCGTCCGAATCGATCAGCCCCTGCACTAGCGCGAGCCGCTGGGCCGAGGAACTGCGCAGGTAGCCAGCCGGGATGTGCTTGCCCTCCGCCAGACCAAGCGATCCCCATAGCTTACTGATTCCTCTCACGTAGAAATGTCCAGGATCTGCGTAGGCGCCAACGCTGTAGCCGAGCGCCCCGAACTCCTCCATAAGCCAGGAGCGGTCACTGGGATGACACGCCACCCGGCCGCGTCCCGCAGTGTCGCCGTCGCCCAAGAGGTAGCCCAGGACATAAGGGTCGAAAGCTAGATCGGCTTCGGGTAGGAGAAGAGGCTTCGCCGCCGGTATCGCGTGGTTCCTCTCGCCCCGAACCCGAAGGGTTGAAGCAATCTCCTGGGTTGTCCGAGGTATGGCTTGCACGTCGCTGCCTGCGGCATCTTCGGCGCGGGTCCACCGCTGCTCGATGGCTATGGCTGTACGCCCAAGGATTGTGCCCACCTGTGCCGATGACATCCCGGCCGCCCGCAGGCTGCGCATCTGTGCCCGCTCGCCAGGACCGTACCGCTGACGAGACGCCCGAGATGACGTCCACGACGGCCAGTCATCCGGGTAGCTGGGCGTGCCTGGCCCACGATGGTAGTCGTAGGCCTCTCGGGTACGCCTGTCCCACGTCGCCCACTGGTGCTCGGCGTCGGCGACGATGATCTCGCCGTCCGAGAACTCCACCTCGTAGCAGGGCCGGCCCTGCATCACCTCGGTGGCCGCGACAACGGCGACCGGGCGGCCGTCGGCTCCGATGAGGTGGTCCCCGACCCGGATCTCACCCATTGTGGTCCAGCCGCCCGGTGTGGCGAGCGGTGTGTCGAGGGCCAGTGCCTTGCCAATCGCAGGCCTGGCCGCGATGACGACCATCTGGCCGGCGTGCAGCCCGTTGGTGAGCGAGTCCAGGTCCGCGAACCCGGTGGGCACCCCGGTCATGTTCCCGCCGCGGCTGCCGATGGCCTCGATCTCGTCCAGGGCGCCGGGCATGATGTCGGACAGCGGCAGGTAGTCCTCGCTCACCCGGCGCTCGGTGACCCCGTAGACCTCGGCCTGGGCCCGGTCCACGAGTTCGTCGGCCTCACCGTCGCCGGAGTAGCCGAGCTGGACGATGCGGGTGCCGACCTCGACCAGGCGGCGGAGGATGGCGCGCTCACGGACGATCCGGGCGTAGTACCCGGCGTTGGCCGCCGTGGGCACGGACGCGATGAGCGTGTGCAGGTAGCTGGGGCCGCCTACGCGGGCCAGCTCGCCCCGCTTGTTCAGGAGGTCGGAAACGGTGACCGCATCGGCGGGCTCACCCCGCCCGTACAGTTCGAGGATGGCTTCGTGGATGATCTGGTGCGCGGGCCGGTAATGATCGTCTGGCCGGATGGTCTCCATCACGTCCGAGATCGCGTCCTTGGACAGCAGCATCCCACCGAGGACGCACTGCTCCGCGGCCACATCGTGTGGCGGCGTCCGATCGAAACTCTCCCCCCGAGGAGCGATTTCGGCCACGCTCACCAGCCATCACCTCCCCGTGAAGCAGAGCACCCCGGACCGTCGCCGTTGCGCCGGCCTACCCCTGTTGTAGTCGCCCGGTCTGACAGTTTGGTGGCGGCTCGCGGGGACGTCCAATCGTGCTGTGCACAGGTCTGTGGACAGCCTGTGCAGACACGCCGCCGGCGCTGTGCGCAGCCTGGGGATACAGCTGGGGACGAAGCCAATGCCCACCGCACCCGCATGGTCACGGCCTGCGGTTATGCCGTCCACCGGATGTGCGCGGAAAAAACCACGCAGGCCATTGTCCGTCCACACGGGACGCCGAGTTATCCACATACGGAGGGTGACGTCAAACGTGAGATCCGGTGCTAGAGTGCGCCCCCGGATCACCCGGCCCGGGAGGCGTGACACGGGATGGCGCGCGGGGATCCTCCCGGACCGGGACAGGCGGCGGGTCAGTCCGGGAAACAACCGGCGATCATGACAGCCGCTCCCCTAGGATCCGAGCATGTGTTCGATGACCGATCCGCGGCTGGCCATGATCGGGACGGCGATCGACGAGCTCGCCGAGGCGGCCCAGGCTGAAGCCGCCCGGGACAGGGCCGCTGGTCCGGGCACCGCAGCTACCTCGGGCATCGCAGCTACCTCGGACACCATGGCGGAGCGCGTGGCGGGCATCTGGGCGATGGTCGCGGACCTGGATCCGGGGCTCGCCCAGCGGCTGCCCCGGTACACGGATCAGGATCCGCAACCCTCCACGCACGACTGACCGCCGCAGGCTGTCAGCGGCAGCACACGGCGGTCACCGGACGGGAAGCCGCAAGCAGCAGCTACAACCAGCGGTCACCGCGGCCTGCCCGGCCACTACGGCCGGCTCAGGCCCCGTCAAGCCTCGGGTCAGGCCTCGGCCACTTCCACCTCGAGGGTGGCCGTCGCCTCGGGGTGAAGGCGCACCGTGACCTGGTGCTTGCCCACGGTCCGGATCGGCGTGGCGATCTCGATGCGCCGCCGGTCCAGCTCGGGGCCGCCGGACGCGCGGACCGCGTCGGCGATGTCCGAGGCGCTCACGGAGCCGAACAGCCGCCCGGCGGCGCCCGCCCGGACCCTGATCACCACGGTGAGCGCGGCCAGTTCCCTGGCCGCGGCCCGGGCGTCGTCCAGGCTGCGGATGTCCCGGGCCGACCGGGCCCGCCGGATCAGCTCGATCTGCTTCTCGGCGCCCCGGGTCCAGCGCATGGCCAGGCCCCGCGGGATCAGGTAATTGCGCCCGTAGCCATTCTTGACCTCGACCACGTCACCCGGCTCACCCAGTCCGGTGACCTCGTTGGTGAGGATCAGTTTCATCGGTGTGCCACTCATCAGCTTGCGGCCTTCCCCGTCCTCAACGTGCCGTGCTGGTGTACGGCAGCAGGGCCATCTCGCGGGCGTTCTTGATCGCCTTGGCGACGTCACGCTGGTGCTGGGTGCAGTTTCCGGTGACTCGACGGGCCCGGATCTTGCCCCGGTCGGAAATGAACTTCCGCAGCAGCCCGGTGTCCTTGTAGTCCACGTAGGAGATCTTCTCCTGGCAGAACAGGCAGACTTTCTTCCTGGGCTTGCGGATAGGTGCTTTCGCCATCATGGTGCTCCTGAAGAGAGCCCCGCTCGGGGCGGGGATGGTTTGGTTTGCTGTCTTAGTGGCGGTCCAGCGCGGGACGCCGGGGCCTCAGCTCTCCCGAACCGGGGCCCGCGACCCGCCGAAGGTGCCGGGGATCAGAACGGTGGCTCGTCGGTTGACCCCTCGCCGCCGAACCCGGAATCCGAGGCCCAGGGATCGTCGCCGCCACGGCCGCCGGACGACCCACCATACCCGCCGGATCCGCCCTGGCCGCCGGCCTGACCGCCGCCGGCCTGACCGCCGCCGCCCTGGCCGCCGCTGAAGCCACCGCCGCCACCGCCACCAAAGCCGCCGCTGCCACCGCCGGAGCGGTTGGACTTGGTGACCTTGGCCGAGGCGTTACGCATGGAGGGGCCGACGTCGTCGACTTCGACCTCGAAGACGGTGCGCTTCTCGCCTTCGCGGGTCTCGTAGGAGCGCTGGTGCAGCCGCCCCTGGACGATGACCCGCATGCCCCGCTGCAGCGACTCGGCCACGTTCTCCGCGGCCTGCCGCCACACGTTGCAGGTGAGGAACAGCGAGTCGCCGTCCTTCCACTCGTTCGACTGCCGGTCGAAGGTGCGCGGCGTCGACGCGATCCGGAAGTTCGCCACGGCCACCCCGGTCGGGGTGTAGCGGAGCTCTGGGTCGCTGACTAGATTGCCGACCACGGTGATCTGGGTATCGCCTGCCATCGGGGCCACTCCCGGTCGTTCAGAGGGTTCAGGTGCCGCAACCGTGCGGCCTGTGCTGAGGAGCGCTGCGGTCAGTGCATCTCGGGGCGGAGGATCTTGGTCCGCAGGACCGCCTCGTTGAGGCTGAGCTGACGGTCGAGCTCGTGGACCGTGTCCGGCTCCGCGACCATGTCGACGACGGCGTAGATGCCGTCCGACTTCTTGTCGATCTCGTAGGCCAGCCGACGCCGGCCCCACACGTCAATCTTGTCGACCGAGCCGCCCCCGGTCTTCACGACCGACAGGAACTGGTCGAGGGAGGGCTGGACGGTCTGCTCTTCGAGAGACGCATCGAGGATGATCATCATCTCATAGCGGCGCATGCTGGAACATGCCTCCTCTGGACTACGCGGCCACGGTCTCTCCGTGGCAGGAGGAGCCGCGACGCGGCCGGGGCACGAACCCCGGTACCCGTAGCGGCTGAGCCAGCCTACCAGGGCGGGCCGACAGGCTGGCTCAGGATTCCGGCACCCCCAGAGCGGGAAAGAGCCCGGACAGGACCAGTACCGGGCTGGATGTCCAAGGGGGTGGCCGTAGTGCCCCAAGCTGCCAGAGCCGGAATGACCCAGGCTGCCGGAACCAGTGTGCCTCCAACCACGGGGTCCGGGGCCGCCGTCCGGGAGCGCGCCCGCCCGCGGCTGCCGCATCTCACGCTGAACGACGACGGCCAGCGGCACCCGATGGAGAACTTGCTGAGCCTCTTCACTCTGGTGGCGGGCATCGTCGCGTGCGTCCTGGGCTTCCTCGCCATACAGAAGGGCGCTGGGGCGTGGGCGCACGTCGGGGGCACGTGGCTCGGGCTGATCACGCTCGTCGTGGGACTGCCCGCGCAGCTGTTCTCGGCGACCCGGTCGGAGCGGATGCTGATCGTGACCGGCCTGGTCGCCGCGTTCGTCGGCGTCTGCCTGGGACTGGCGCACGGCGGCCTGCTGCCCTGATCCGGCTGCCCCGATCCGGGGCCTGGTCCGGCTGACCGATCCGGCCGCCCTGGTCCGGCCCTGCTGGTCCGGCCGCGCTGCTCCGGCCGCGCTGGCGGCTCCGGCCCGGCGCTCCGCCCGCCGCGCGGGCCGGCCGCAGTTCTTCCCTGGCCCGCCCCGCGCCCTCCGCTCATGCGCCGCAACGAAAACCGTACGCGGCTAGTCTCGTGGCATGGTGAGCATCGGACCCCATGTCCATGACGAGGACCCCGTCCCCGCGGCGGTCGGCACGAAGTCGCACGTGGTTCAGTTCTTCCTGGGCGACCCGCAGGGCTGGGCGGACCCGAAGTTCCCCGGTGGTGACGCGGGCGCTCTCCGCGACGCCCTCGCGGCGGCGGACGTGCGGGCGTTCATCCACGCTCCGTACCGGATCAACGTGGCCAGCACCAACAACCGGATCCGGATCCCCAGCCGGAAACTGCTCGGCCAGCAGCTCGCGGCGGCCGCATCGATCGGCGCGCAGGGCCTGATCGTGCACGGCGGCCATGTGGTCGCCGACGCCGACGTGGCCGAGGGGTACGAGAACTGGGCCAAGGCGGTGGCCCGGATCGACCGGCCGGTGCCGATGCTGATCGAGAACACCGCGGGCGGCGATCAGGCCATGGCCCGCGGCCTGGACGGGGTGGCCCGGCTGTGGGACGCGGTGGCCGGCGCGGGCGGCCCGGGCGAGGTGGGATTCTGCCTGGACACCTGCCACGCGTTCGCGAGCGGGGAGGAGCTGCCCGGGATCGTGGACCGGGTCAAGGCGATCACCGGCCGGATCGACCTGGTGCACTGCAACAACTCGCGGGACGAGTTCGGCTCGGGCCGGGACCGCCACGCCGGGATGGAGAAGGGCACTATCGACCCCGCGGTGCTGGCCGACCTGATCCGGGCGGCCGGGGCGCCGGTCATCTGCGAGACGCCCGACCCGGCCACCGACATCGACTGGCTGCGCGCCCACGTTCCTGACGCCGCCTGACCAGTCCTTTCTGACCCCCGTCGCACAGCACGACCGTTAAAGAGCGACGTTGAGGTGCCTGGCCCGGCACCGCGCGGACGCTGAACTCAGCGGACGGACGCGGTAGCGGCGGGCTGGGCGCTGCGGTGCGGGCCGAGTTTGAGCACGACGCGGTCGGGAGCCCCGGACAGCACGCCGCCCGCCGGGTCGTCGGCCCCGCCGGCCCGCACCACGTCGCGTGCGGGCTGCAGGATGTCCCGCACCACCAGACCGCACAGCAGCAGCACGGCGGCGAACCGGGCGATGAGCGCGGCGAAGTACAGCCCGGTGCCGATGCCGCCGACCCCGATGAACGAGGGCCCGGCCACCGACACCGTGATCAGGTAGGCCCAGATCGCGAAGAAGTAGCCCACCTCCGCGGCCTGCCACAGCAGGTAGGCGCCCCACCGCGGCCGGGCCAGCACGGCCAGGGGGGCCAGCCAGACGACGTACTGCGGTGACCAGACCTTGTTGGACAGCAGGAACGTGGCCAGGGTGAGGAAGAACAGCTGCGCCACGCGCGGCCGGCGCGGCGCGCCCAGGGCGAGCAGCACGATGAGCACGCAGGCGACCAGGAACACGCCCGCGGAGATGACATTGATGGTGCTCACGCTGGTCGTGCCGACCAGCGGCCAGTGCTCCGTCTCGAAGAAGTACCAGATCGAGCCCCAGTCGGCTGAGCGCGTATCGCTGAGCTGGTAGAAACGGGCCCAGCCCGCCGGGGCCGCGATCATCACCGGCAGGTCCACCACCAGCCACGCGATCGCCGCGGACCCGAGCGTGACCCAGAGCTCGCGCATCCGGCCCGCCCGCAAGCAGAGCAGCAGCAGCGGCCCGAAGAACAGCAGCGGGTAGAACTTGGTCGCCACGGCCAGGCCGAGGAGCACGCCGGCCAGCACGCCGCGGCGCGCCGCCCAGGCCGCGATCCCCGCCATGGCCAGGCCCATCGCGATGAGATCCCAGTTGATGAACGCGCCCAGGATGACCGCGGGCGCCAGCGCGACGCCCAGCGCGGTCCACCGGCGGGAGCGGCCCGCGAGGTAGGCGGTGGCCAGCACTCCGACCACGGCGAACACGGTCAGCAGGACGAGGGTGAGGTCGAAGAACTCCCGGCCCCGGATGAACGGGTTGCTGATGGGCCGGACCAGCCAGGCCACCAGCTGCATGGCCCCGCCGATGAGCACGGGGTACTCCACCGGGTGGTCGACGTAGGGCACCTTGCCCGCCGACAGCCCCTCCCCGAAGTAGAGCGGATAGATGTCGGTGTAGCAGTGCGCATGGAACTGCGACAGGTACCCGTTCCAGGCCCCGGCCCGGCAGGCCCACTTGTTGGCCAGCGCCAGCCCGGAACCGAGCAGCACGGCCGTGACCAGGGCCGAGCCCGACCCGGCGAGCAGCGCGAGCCGCGCCGCCCCGGGCCGTTGCCCAGCCCCCGGCCCCTGGCCGGCCAGGCCGGTCTCTCCGTCTGTCACCCACGCTCCGTCATCGGCTGTCGGGTCCCGGTAATTGTGCCCCCGCCGGGGGCCCGGCTACCCGATCGTCGGTCGCTGGTTGCCGAGGGTGGGCGTGGTGGTCGGGAAGGGTGGGGTGGGGGTCGGGCTGCTCGGGATGGGGGGAGTCGGTGTCGGGCGGGCGCCGCGGTTCCCGAAGCAGTGCCCGGCGATGGAGATGCCGTCGCAAGTGCTGGCCGGCGTCGGGGTGGGCGCTGGCGGCGCCGGCGGCGGCTGAGGCTTCGGCGTGTACGGCCCGAGCAGGTTCCACGCGGTGCCGCCGAAGTCCGGGGTGGGGAAACTCTTCACCGTCATGGTGCCGAACATCTTCTGCGCGTACGCGTGCCAGATCGTGGCCGGCCACTCGCCGCCGTAGCCCGGCAGGTTGCCGACGCCGTACAGGGTCTGCAGGCCGGGCGGGGGGGCACTTTCCTGGTTGGCCGCGGCGGTGCAGCCGGCGATGCTGGACGGGCAGCCCTGCTCGTTGGTGAACATGCCTATCGCCAGGCTGAACTGCGGGATGGCGCCGATGAAAAACGCAGACTGGGACAGGTTCGTGGTCCCGGTCTTGGCGATGAGCTCCCGGCCGTCGGCGAGTCCCACGTTCGGGGCCGTGCCACCCGGCTTGTCGTCGAACGACAGCGCGTAATCCACGTCCGAGGCCTCCTGGGGGGTCAGTACCGTATGCCGGTTCACCTTGGCCTGGATGGTGGACATCGCCTGGCCGGGCAGCTGCTGCTGGATCTCCCGGATCACGTGCGGGGACACGTACTGGCCGTTGTTGGCCAGCGTGGCGAACGTGCTGGCCTGCTCCTCGACCGTGAGGGAGGACTGGCCGAGCGCGGTGCCGACCTCGTTCCGCATGGTGTACAAGCCCGACTGGGTGGTGTTGACCCCGAACAGCTTCGCCATGCTGATCATGTCCTGGCCGTCGGTGCCCGCGACCCGGTGGTACAGGTCGGTGTACGCGGTGTTGAGCGATTCCGCGGAGGCCTTGACCACGCTCACCCCGTTGGCCTGCGGGTCGCCCGCGTCGTTGCCGACCTGGTACCAGCCCCCGGGCGTGGCGGGCTGGGTCCGGCTGGCGTACGTCATCGGAGATGAGACGGGCGGGATCCACAGCGGCGAGTACCCGTCCAGCGTGCTGGTCTTGACGCTCATCCCCTGGTGCCGGGCCAGCGCGAGCACGTAGGGCTTCATCGACGAGCCCACCTGCTCGCGGTTCTGGAGTGCCATGTCCCACTGGCACCGGATCTTGTTGCACTCCTTGTGCGGGGCGTTGTAGTTGGGCCCGCTGTACATGGCCCAGATCTCGCCGGTGCCCGGCTGCTCCAGTACGGCACCGACGTGCGCGTACCTGGGCAGCGCCTTGCCGTCCACCTTCATCTGGTGCTCTTGTTGCGCGACGGTCGCGTAGAGCTGGTTCATCATCGGCTTGCTGTACGTGGTGATGATGCGCAGGCCGCCGTCGTCGATCTGCGACTGCGAGTAGTGATAGGTGTTCTCCAGCTCGTTGAGCACGGCGGTCATGATGTAGCCGCGGTAGCCGGACCAGCTGTTGTTGAACGCCTTCACGAGCTTGGGGAACTTCTGCGCGTTGGCCTGCGCCTGCGTCAGCGAGCCCATCTGGACCATGGTCCGCAGCACGTAGTGCCAGCGGTAGACCAGGGCCTGGTAGCCCGCCCCCGACTTCGGGTCGGGATTGTAGTAACTGGGTGCCTGCGGCATGGCTGCGATCATCGCGGCCTGTGCGACGGTCAGCTTCCCGACCGGCTTGCCGAAGTACGCCTCACTGGCGGCCCCGAAGCCGTACATGTTGAGGCCGGTCGGCACCGTGTTCATGTAGTTGGTGAGGATCCAGTCCTTGGACTTCTGCGAGGCCAGCTTCTCGGCGACGAAGATCTCCTTGATCTTCCGGGTGAACGTCTGCGAGCTGCCGATGCCGTCGTAGAAGTTCCGCACGAGCTGCTGGGTGATGGTTGAGCCGCCCTGCTGGACCGAGCCGCTGGTCAGGTCCGCGATGGCCGCGCGCATGATGCCGGTCGGGGAGACGCCGCCCTCGCTGTAGAAGTGCTTGTCCTCGGAGGCGACCATGGCCCCCTTGACCATCGCCGGGATCTGGGTCGACTGGAGGGTCTGCCGGTCGTTGTTGCCGAACATGCCGACCAGCGTGTTGCCGTCGCGGAAGTAGACCCGGGAGGCCTGGCCGGTGGCGAGCTCGGAGGCGGCCGGGATGGGCGTCTGCGAGTAGGTGTAGAAAATCCCGATGACCAGCAGGATCATGAAGCCGAGACCGGTCAGCAGGGACGTGGCGAGGGCCTTCTTCCAGGTCCAGCGGCGCCACCAGTCACCTTTGCGGCGCGGCCGTCCCGGGCCGCGGCCGTTCCCGCCGCCGTTCCCGCCATTCCCGCCGCGGCCTCCGCGGCCGTTTCCGTCGTGCATCTGCGCGCCATCGCCGCGGCCCCGGCCGGAGCGGCGCGGGCCGAAGGCCCGTGGGTCCCGGGGGCCGCGCCCGCGGGGGTCGGCCGAGCCCGGGTAACCGGATCCGGGGTAACCGGCCGTCATCGCAGGCCCGGCCGCCGGGCCCGTCCCGGCGGCGTAGTCCGCGGCGCCCGCCGCGCTGAGACCGGCCGCCGACTGGTCGGTGCCGAGCTTGGCCACCAGCCGGTCCTTCGCGGACATCCGGCTCGCGGCGCCGTTTGCGCCCGGGGCACCGCGACGGCCCTTGGCCGCGTCCCGGATCGCGCGGCGGCTGCCCCGGCCGGCCCGGCCCTGATCCTGGTCGGCCCGGCTCTGGCTGGCCCGGCCCTGGTTCACCGGGCCCCGGTCCGGGCGGCCCTGGCTGGACCAGCCCTGACCGGGCCAGTCCTGACCGGCCCGGCCCTGGTCGGCACGGGAGCCGCTGATACGGCCGCTGCCAGGCCCGGCCGTAGTCACCGTTGCTGCCCCGGGGCCTGTCATCCCGGGCCCGGTCAGTACGGCTGTAGCCCGGGTCCGCTCCGCCGCGATCCCACTCGTAGTCCTGCTCCCGCCGGTAGCCGCGGTCCCCCGCGTCCCGCGTGCCGCGCGCGCGACGGCCGCCGGTATAGCCTTCCCCGCGCTGGCCGCCACGGGAGCCACCCCAATGGCCAGGCTCAGCGGGATCCGGGGGGTAGGCACCGGAAAAGTCTGGGTTACTCACGCGTCCTCGCTGGTTGGGTGAGGCAGTCGTGGGCGAGCATCGGGCCGACCGCCGGGCCTCACGGTATCCGGTGCTGCGAGCCATCCGGCGCAGGTTAGAAATTCGTCATATCTGCATGGCGCGCGCTTGGCTTCCGGGCCGTTTACGCCTGGTGGGCAGTCCAGTGGCGCAGGCTCAGCGCGCCGCCCTGGATGGGCGGCAGCTTCTTGCCCCGCCGCTATTCGCCGGCTCGGGCCCGCCTGCTGCGCCGGGCGCGTGGCTCGCCAGTGCCGAGAACGTAAGACGAGGCAAGGTGGTTCCAGGCACAACTTTGGCAGACCTCGACCACATATACCCGGAACTCTCCGTATTCGGACGCCATCTCGGCTAGTTCCGGGCCTTGCTTAACTCGTCCGGCATATTGGCCGAGTTCGTCCCCATACACGTAGGTGACGTGGGTCAGCTTGGCTCTGCGGCAGATGGGGCAGGCCGTATCGGTGGCCTCACCATGAAACTTGGCCGCCCGGAGCAGATAGGGGTGCGCGTCGCAGACGTCCGCGACCGTGGTGTGCCCGGCCAGCACGGAGGCGAGCGTTGCCCGCCGGGCAAGCCCGTAATCCACGACCGATCGCCGAACTCCCATCCCCGACAGCGTACGACGGAAGCCGCAGGGCTCCGAGCCCCGGCTGGCCTCCCCACCCCCGGATTCGCGGCTCGTACCCGGGTTCGCGGCCGGTGCCCGGGAAACGGGCGGTGAACGGGGAGTTGCGCAGTCCTCCCCCGGCGCATATCTTGGCGATGTATCGGTTCGATACATCGCTTTGGCACATTGCGGGCATATTGTCCTGGCGACTGTCCTGGCGGCCCGGCTCGGCAGCACGTCGGAACACCACGGCGCTGCCGCCCGGGCGGCACGGTACGGGCGGCACAGTACGGCCCGCAGCACGGGCCACGCGGACGGGAGGTGCGGGCAGGCATGGTCGGCCAACGGTCACGCGTGCTGGAGCTCGCGGTACTCGGGCTGCTGCACGAGACCCCGATGCACGGATACGAGCTGCGCAAGCGGCTGAACTCCATGCTCGGCGCGTTCCGCGCGTTCGGGTACGGGTCGCTGTACCCGTGCCTGAAGCTGCTCCTGGCCCAGGGGCTCATCGCCGAGGAGGCCCCCGAGGGCACGGCCAAGCCGCTGGCCGGCCGGCGGTCCAAGATCGTCTACCGGCTTACCGCGGACGGCAAGGAGCGGCTCCAGCAACTGCTCACCGAGTCCGGGCCCGCGGCCTGGGACGACGACGGGTTCGGCGTGCACTTCGCGTTCTTCGGCCAGACGCAGGCCGACATCCGGCTGCGCATCCTCGAGGGACGCCGCAGCAGGCTGGAGGAGCGGCTGGACGGGGTGCGCGGGGCCATGGCCCGGACCCGGGAGCGGATGGACAGCTACACGCTCGAGCTGCACCGGCACGGCCTGGAATCGGTCGAGCGGGAAGTCCGCTGGCTGAACGAACTGATCGCCTCCGAGCGCCAGGCGGACGCGGCGGACCAGACCGGTCCCGGCCGGGCGGGCGGACCTGACACAGCTGACTGAGCACGTGAATTGAGAGATAAATCTGACGCCACCATCGCGCGGCGAGAGAAGGAGTGTGTCCCCATGGGTTCGGTTCGGGTGGCCATCGTTGGCGTGGGTAACTGCGCCAGCTCCCTGATCCAGGGCGTGGAGTACTACAAGGATGCCGAGCCCGGGGACCGGGTTCCTGGGCTGATGCACGTGTCCTTCGGCCCGTATCACGTGCGGGACGTGGAATTCGTCGCCGCTTTCGACGTGGACGCGAAGAAGGTCGGCCGGGATCTCGCCGAGGCCATCCTGGCCAGCGAGAACAACACCATCAAGATCTGCGACGTTGCGCCCACGGGAATCACCGTGCAGCGCGGCCCGACGCTGGACGGGCTGGGCGAGTACTACCAGGAGATGATCTCCGAGTCCGCCGACCCGGCCGTGGATGTGGTCCAGGTCCTGCGCGACTCGGGCGCCGACGTCCTGGTGTCCTACCTGCCGGTCGGATCCGAGCAGGCCGACCGCTTCTACGCGCAGTGCGCCATCGACGCGGGCGTGGCGTTCGTGAACGCGCTGCCGGTGTTCATCGCCTCCGACCCGGAGTGGGCCGAGAAGTTCACCGCGGCCGGCGTGCCGATCATCGGGGACGACATCAAGTCCCAGGTGGGTGCCACCATCACGCACCGGGTGCTGGCGAAGCTCTTCGAGGACCGCGGCGTCGAGCTGCTGCGCACGTACCAGCTCAACTTCGGCGGGAACATGGACTTCATGAACATGCTGGAGCGCAAGCGCCTCGTGTCCAAGAAGGTGTCCAAGACCCAGTCGGTCACCTCGCAGATCCCGCACGAGATGGAGAAGGCCGCCGTGCACATCGGCCCCTCCGACCACGTCCCCTGGCTGGACGACCGGAAGTGGGCCTACATCCGGCTGGAGGGACGGGCGTTCGGCGACGTCCCGCTCAACCTCGAGTACAAGCTGGAAGTCTGGGACTCTCCGAACTCGGCAGGCGTGATCATCGATGCGATCCGGGCCGCCAAGATCGCCAAGGACCGCGGCATCGGCGGCCCTATCCTCTCGGCGGCGTCGTACTTCATGAAGTCGCCTCCGCAGCAGTATGACGACGACACCGCGCGCGACCTGGTGGAGAAGTTCATCCGCGGCGACATCGAGCGCTGACCCACCTCAGCCCCCGGTCGGCACGTGCCCCGTCCTTCGCGGGGCACGTGCCGTTTCCATGCCCGGGCCATGCGCAAGCATGGCCCGGGGCGCCATCGGCGGGGGCAGGCCCGGAGGATGGTCGCCCGTAGTCTGTGCGGGTGACCGTCCTGGCCGCCGTCAAGGCGATGCTGCGCGGCCGGCGAACCGGCTCGTCTTTTCTCGCTGAGCTCCGGAGCGTGCTGCAGGAACGGGACTTCCGGCGGCTGTTCGCCACCCGCCTGATCTCGCAGACCGGGGACGGGGTCTTCACCGCCGGGCTGGGCTCGTACGTGTTCTTCAACAGCACCTCGTTCCCCAATCCGGCCTCGGCAGCCGCCGCCTTCGCCGTCCTTTACCTCCCGTACTCGCTGATCGGCCCGTTCGCGGGGGTGTTCATCGACCGCTGGTCGCGGCGCCAGATCCTGGTCTGGTCGGCGCTGCTGCGCACCGCGTTCGTGGTGCTGACCGCCGCGCTGGTCGGCTCGGGCCGGCTGGGCGTCCCGCTGTACGCCGGCGTGCTCCTGGTCCTGGGCGTCAACCGGTTCTTCCTGTCGTCGCTGTCCGCCGCGCTGCCGCACGTAGTGGCGGAGGACAAGCTGGTCATGGCCAACTCCGTGTCGCCGACGGCGGGCGGCATCATGGCCGCGATCGGCGGCATCGCCGGCCTGGGCGTCCACGTGGCGACCGGCGGCGGCCGGGCGGGCTCCGCCGTCACCCTGCTGGTGGGCGGCGGCTGCTATCTCCTGGCCAGCCTGGTGGCCAGGACCATGCCCCGCCCGCTGCTCGGCCCCGTCCGTGAGCCGGGTGACCGGCCGCCGGGCCGGGTCCTCGGCGAGTTCGCGCTCGTGCTGTCCGGGCTGGCCGCCGGGGCCCGGTACGTGCTGCGCCGCCGCGGGCCGGCCGCGACCCTGGGCGCCACCGGCGCGAACCGGTTCCTGTACGGGATCTTGTTCCTGATGTCGATCCTGCTGTACCGGAACTACTTCTACCGCTCGGCCGGGGCCAACACGGCCCTCAGCCACTACACCGTGCTGGTCATCGCCTCCGCGGTCGGCTACGCCTGCGCAGCGCTGATCACCCCGAAACTGACCAAGGTGCTCAGCAAGCCGGCCTGGATCACGGTCCTGCTCGCCGCGGGCGCGGTCATCAGCGGTTCCTTGGGCGAGACATTCAACCAGGTCGCGTTCCTGATCATCGGGTTCGGCCTGAACCTGGTCGGGCAGGGGGTCGCGATCTGCGCGACCACCATCCTGCAGGAGGAGGTGGACGACGAGTACCGCGGCCGCGTGTTCTCCTTCTACGACATGATGTTCAACATCACGTTCGTGGCCGGGGCCGCGCTGAGCGCGGCGTTCATGCCGGTCACCGGGCGGTCGGCGGCCATCATCGGCCTGGTCGCGGTGGGATACGCGGTTGCCGCGGCGGCGTACTGGCTGGCCGTCCGGCGGCCGTCACCAGAGGACGGGAACGGTCAGCCGCCGTCCTCCGGGGCGGGGGGCGCCCCGAGTCCCTCCCGTTCGGCCCAGCGCCGGAGTTCCTGAGCGGCCCGCTCTTTGCCCAGCGGGCCGTGCTCCATGCGCAGGTCCAGCAGGTGCTGATAGGCCCGCCCGACGTCACGGCCGGACGGCAGGCGCAAGATGGCCATGATCTCATGGCCGTCCAGGTCGGGCCGGATCTTCTTGAGTTCCTCCTGGGTGCTGAGCGTCACGATGCGCTCCTCCAGTCCGTCCTGGGCCCGGGCCAGGCGGGCCGCCTTGGCCTTGTTCCGGGTGGTGCAGTCGGCCCGGGTCAGCACGTGCAGGCGGCTCAGCATCGGCCCGGCGTCGCGCACGTAGCGGCGGACCGCGGAGTCCGTCCACTCCCCCGGCCCGTACCCGTGGAACCGCAGGTGCAGCGCGATCAGGGTGGTCACGTCGGCCACCACCGAGGACGGGAACCGAAACGCCTTCAGCCGGGACCGGGCCATGGCCGCGCCGACCACCTCGTGGTGATGGAAGGCCACCCGCCCGTCCGGGAGCTTTGAGCGCGTCTTGGGCTTGCCGATGTCGTGCAGCAGCGCCGCCAGCCGGACCACCAGATCCGGCTGCAGGCCGTAGCGCTCCTCCAGCTCGACGGACTGCTCCAGCACGGTCAGCGAATGCTGGTACACGTCCTTGTGCCGCATGTGCTCATCGGTTTCCAGGCGCAGCCTGGGTATCTCGGGCAGCACCACGTCCGCCAGCCCGGTCTCCACCATCAGCTCGATCCCGCGGACCGGATCGTGGGGCCGCGGGGCGAGCAGGAGTTTCTGAAGCTCATCGCGGACCCGCTCCGCGGATACGACCGCCAGCCGCGGGGCGAGCTCCCGCATGGCCGCGGCCACCTCCGGGGCCACGGTGAAGCCGAGCTGCGCGGTGAACCGGGCCGCGCGCATCATCCGCAGCGGGTCGTCGGTGAACGACTCCCCGGGGCTCCCCGGCGTGCGCAGCACTTTGTCCCGCAGGTCGCGCAGGCCACCGAACGGGTCCACCAGCTCCAATGACGGCAGCCGGGCCGCCATCGCATTCACCGTGAAGTCACGCCGCCGCAGGTCGGCCTCCAGGGAAGTGCCGTACCGGATGCCCGCGGGCTTGCGCGAGTCCGGCACGTACGTCTCGCTGCGGTAGGTGGTGATCTCCAAGACCGTGTCGCCCTTGCGGAGGCCGACGGTGCCGAAATCGATGCCGGTTTCCCAGACCCTGTCCGCCCAGTCCCGCACGATGCCCAGGACCTGCGGCGGTGTCGCGTCCGTGGCCAGGTCCAGGTCGCTGTGCGCCCGGCTGAGGAACACGTCCCGGACCGGACCCCCCACCAGTGCCAGCGCGTGCCCGTTGCGGGCGAAAACGCGGCCCAGTTCCGCGGCGGGCTCGGCCGTCTTGCGCAGCAGCGCTGCGGCGGCCTTCCGCTGTTGCGGACTGAAGGGCGTGGTATCCGGCACGGGCATTGAGGGTAGGGGGTATAGGTGGGCCGGGGGAAATCCAGGGAGCCCGGACACATCTTGGAAGAGCACTCAGGGAACGGCAATAGCATTTCCGGCATGCCGCGTCAGTGCCCAACGCAGCGCGACCCGAGGCCTGCCCGGCCGGCGTGGCCCGGCATGGCCCGGCGTGGCGTACTGGCCTGCGCGTTCGCCGCGCTGATGGCCGCGGGCCCCGTCCTGGCCGGCAGTGCCGCCGCCGCGGTCACCTCACGCACGGCCAACTCGCGGGCCACCGCTGCAGCGCCGCAGCACGTGACGATCGGCATCAGCTCGGTGAGCCCGCAGATCGCCCAGCCCGGGCGCGCGGTCACCGTGCAGGGCACGGTGACCAACCCGACCCGGACCACGGTCAATAGCCTCGCCGTCCAGCTCTGGTCGTCCACCTTTAAGCTCACGAGCCGCACCGAGCTCAGCGAGTACGCCGCCGGGAACGTGGCCAACGTGGATACCCCGATCATCGGCGCCCTGGCCAAGCTGCCCGGATCCCTGGCGCCGGGAGCGGTCCGGCCGTGGTCGATCCGGGTTCCGGCCAGCAGCCTGGGCCTGACCGCGTTCGGCGTGTACCCGCTCGCGGCCGAGGTGGATGCGGGCGGCACCCCGGTGACTGCCGATCACACGTTCCTGCCGTTCTGGCCGGGGTCCGCAGCCGCGGCCGGACTGAGCCAGCGGATGAAGATGGCCTGGATCTGGCCGATCTTCAGCGCACCAGCGCAGGCTGCCTGCCGGTCCCTGCTCAACAATGGCCTCGCCAGCAGCCTGGCTGGTGGCCGGCTCAGCCGCCTGCTCACGGCAGGGAGCACGACGGACGCCGTCCGCGCCAGGCTGACCTGGGCTATCGATCCCAGCGTGCTGGCCGGCGCCGGGGTCATGAGCAGCAGTTACCAGGTGGGCGCGACGTCCGCCTGCTCTGGTGGGATCACCAAGCGGGCCAGCCCGGCCGCCCGCACCTGGCTGTCCGGGCTGCGTTCGGTGACCGGGCAGCAGGACTATTTCGTCACGCCCTACGCGGACGTGGACATGTCCGCGCTCACGCACGCCGCCATGAACACCGACCTGCAGCGGGCCCAGGAGAAGGGGGCCGACGTGGCGCAGCAATACCTGGGCGGCACGCAGCGGCCGGTCTCACCGGCCGTCGGCACGATCGCCTGGCCGGCTGACGGGTTCGCCGACTACGGGGTCCTGGGCAACCTGGCTGCGGACCGCTGGCACTCGGTGGTCCTGAACGACACCCTGATGCCGCCGAGGACGGCGGCCGGGTACACGCCCAGCGCCATCACCAGGGCCCTGGACGGGGTGGACGGCGGCCTGAACGTGGCCCTGTCCGACAGCGGGCTCAGCCAGGTCCTGGCCAGCGCCCCCACAGCCGCCCGGGACCGGGCGGCCAGCAGCCGGTCCGCCAGCGCCGCGCAAGCCAGCACGGCGCAGCCCGGCACGGCGGCCGACTCGTTCGCGGCCGAGCAGCGCTTCCTGGCCGAGACCGCGATGATCGTGTCGGAGCAGCCGGCCATACCCCGCTCGGTCCTGGTCACCCCGCCCCGCCAGTGGAACCCGCCGGCCAGCCTGGCCGCGGCCCTGCTGGCCGAGAGCGAAAACGCTCCCTGGCTGCGCCCGGCCAGCCTGGCCGAGCTGATCACCGCGAAGTCCTCCGCCGGGCAGGTACCGCGGTTCCCGCCCCCCTCAGAGAAGTTCGCCCCGGGGGAACTGCACCGGGGCCTGCTCCGCAAGGTCAAGGGCCTGGAGGCCAGCATCCGGCAGCAGGCCAGCATGTTCGACAGGCCGGGCGTCCAGCTACCTGGCCGGGGCGGTGGCCGCGGTGGAATCGTCCGCCTGGCGGGGCGACCCGGCCACGGCGAGGGCCCTGCTCGCCTCGGTGGCGGTGTACCTGGCCACGCAGGAACGGCAGGTCCGCATCATCGACACCGGCCAGGACACCCTGACCGGCAAATCCGGTCAGGTCCCGGTGTCGATCAACAACCGGCTGGGCCGGCCGGTCACCGTGCTGCTGCGGGTCCATGCGCCGTCGGGCCGGATGACCGTCCACCCTCCCGTGACCAAGGTCACCATCGGGGGGCATCAGCAGCGGACCGTGGTGATCAAGGTCCGGTCCGCGGTGGCCGGCTCCACCGTGCTCAGGCTGAGCCTGGCCGCACCGAACGGGGCGCCGCTGCCCGGGACCGACGCGCAGCTCAGCGTGGATTCGACTCACTTCGGCACCACGGCCATGGTCATCGTGGCCATCGCCATCGCGGTCTTCGTGGTCACGGCGATCGCCCGGGCCATCCGCCGGGGCGGCGGAATCAGAGGGGCGTTCCTGCCGTCCCAGCCGAGTCCTGACCCAGGTCAGGACGCGAACGGCGCGGAACCCTCCGGATCGCCTGGCGAAACGGATACCGTCGTCTCCGAGCCTGCCCTGATCACGACACACCCGAGGAGCCGGATGAGTACGCCAGCGCCCCAGGCCGGGTGGACCGCCCCTGACGGCGGCCGGGGGCACCGCCGTGCCCCAGGCCGGCATCAGGGCGCGGCTCACGCGGGCACTACGGGCGGCGGCGTGATCCAGGGCAGCGGCCCCGGCTACCCGGGAGGGACGCCGCCCCCCAGCGACCCGGGCCAGCCACCGCACCCCGGCGGCCCGGGCTCCGGCCGCACCCCGGGCCCGCCCGCTCCCGGCCCGGAGGGCGGCAGCCTGCTCCGCTCCAGTTCGCTGATGGCCGTGGGCACGCTCGCCTCGCGCGGCACCGGCTTCCTGCGCACGGTGATACTCGTCTATGCGCTCGGCGTGACCGTGAACAGCGTGGGAAACGCGTACAACAACGCCAACACGCTGCCCAACGCGGTGTACGACCTCATGCTCGGCGGCATCCTGACCAGTGTGGTGGTCCCGCTGCTGGTCAGCGCGGCCAAGCGGGACTCCGACCGCGGCGAGGCCTACACCCAGCGGATGTTCACCCTGACCACCGTGGCCTTGCTCGCGCTGACGGTGGTCGCCACCCTGGCCGCGAGCCTGCTGGTGGACCTGTATGCGCACGCCCTGACCGGGCCGGAACGGCACCTGACGGTGATCTTCGCCATCTTCTTCATCCCGCAGATCTTCTTCTACGGGGTGAGCTCGATGGCTGGCGGCGTGCTGAACGCCCGCAACCGGTTCGCTGCGCCCATGTGGACCCCGGTGATCAACAACATCGTGGTGATCCTGGTCCTGATGCTGTTCATCGCGACCGGCGGCATCGGCACCCAGGCGGCCACCATCTCCCCGGCCCAGGTCCAGTTGCTCGGCTTCGGAACCACGCTCGGCATCATCGCGCAGACCGCCGCGCTCTTCCCGGCCCTCCGCCGGGCCAGATTCCGGTGGCGGCCGCGCTTCGACTTCCGGCGGGCCGAGGTGGCCGAGATCCGCCGGATGGCCGCCCCGCTGTTCGGCTACATCATGACCACCCAGATCTCGTTCCTCGTGGTCCAGAACGTGGCCAACGCGGCGTCGACGCGGCCTGGTGCCAGCTACGACTCGTTCTCGACCTATAGCTACGCCTGGCAGCTGTTCCAGTTGCCCTACGCGATCGTCGGCATCTCGGTGATCACCGCCCTGCTGCCCCGGATGAGCGCGCACGCGGCCGAGCGCCGCTATCCCCTGGTCCGGGACGATTTTTCCACCGGGGTCCGGCTGTCCTCGGCGATCGTGGTGCCGGCCGCGCTGCTGCTCATCGTGCTGGGCGGCCCGCTGGCCGAGTTCCTGTTCCGGATCGTGCACGGCAGCACCACCGTGGCCGAGGCCCGCTACATCGGCGAGGTGTTCGGCATCTTCTCCCTCGGCCTGGTGCCCTACATGATGTTCCAGCTGCTGCTGCGGGTCTTTTACGCCCTGCACGACAGCCGCACGCCCATGTTCATCGGGGTCGCGGTCATGGCGGCCAACATCGGGATCAGCCTCCTGGCGCTGAACGTGGCCCCGGCCGGCCACGTGGTGGAGGGCCTGGGCGTCTCGTTCGGGGTGTCCAACGTGGTGGGCGCGGTGGTGTCCTGGCGCATCCTCAGCCGCCGCCTCGGCGGACTGGACGGCCGGCACATCGCGGACAGCCTCGGGCGGATGCACGCCGCCGCCATCCCCGCCCTGCTGTTCGCGTGGGCGGTGACGTTCATGGTGGGCGTGCTCATCGCCCCCGGACCGCTCTACGGGCTCGTCACCGTGTTCCTCGGCGGCAGCGGGGGTCTCCTGCTCTACCTGCTGTTCTCCCGCGCGCTCGGGATCGCCGAGGTGACCGCGATGATGTCCACCGTGAAGGCCCGGCTGCCTCGGTGAACGACGCCGTGAGGGCGAGGCCGGGTAACGCCGGTCACACCCGCACCGATGGCCTCGGGCCGGGCTATCCGGAGGCGAAGCTGGGGTCTCTCACATGTAACGGTTTGCGGTGGCGGGGCATGCGGGACGCGTCCCGGCAGCCCGCGCGGCTTAGCATGGTGTCCAGCACCACGAATACGCGCTCGTCAACGTCCGCAGATCCGGGGGCTCGGAAGGAGGGTCGAGGGCCTGCCCCGCTCTTGACTTCAGGCCTATGAGCACCTTCATCTCGGAACCGGGGACCCGGCTCGGCGGCCGCTACCGGCTTGAGGACCGGGTCAGCGACGCCAGCGGCTGGGCGGCGTGGAAAGCCATCGACGAAACGCTGGCCCGGGCGGTGGCCGTGCTGACGTTCGCCCCCGGTTTTCCCGCGGATCAGCGAGGTACTGACCGCCGCCCGCGCGGCGAGCAGGCTGACCGATGCGCGGCTGGCCCAGGTCTTCGACGTGGAGGACGACTGGGACCAGGCGTACGTGGTGATGGAGTGGGTGGCGGGCGACTCGCTGGACGACCTGCTCGCCGACGGGCCGCTCGATCCGGCCCGGGGGGCCGAGATCGTGGCCGAGGCCGCCGAGGCCCTCGCCGTCGCGCACCGGGCCGGAGTGCCTCACCTTTGCCTGACCCCGCAGTCGCTGCGCTGGACGCCGGGCGGCGGCGTGAAGGTGCTGGGCATCGGCATCGACGCCGCCCTGTCCGACACGACCGCGGACGACCCGGCCGCGGCGGACACCCGCGGGCTGGCCATGCTCCTGTACGCGGCGCTGACCCGCTACTGGCCCGGTCCCGGGATGGGAACGCTGCCGCCCGCCCCGCTGGCCGACGGCCGGCCATGCAGCCCCCGCCAGGTGTGCGCCGGGGTGCCCGCCTCCATCGACGAGGTCACGACCCAGGCGCTGTTCCAGCGGGACCGCCGCCGCGGACCGCCGCTGACCACCCCCACGCTGTTCGCTGACGCGCTCGCCGAGGTCATCCCGGCCCCGCTCGCCCCGCCGCCTGCGGCGCCGCCGCCTCCGGGCCCCCGCCCGGGCGGTTACAGCCGGAACGTGGAGTACGGGCCAGCCGCGCCGTACTCGCCGGGGCCGTCCTCGGACTACCCGGACTCGGCGGGATGGGCGCCGTCGAACGGCGGCGGCGGATACCCGCCCGCTCGGCGGGGCGGGGGGCGGCCGACGCTCAGCCGCCTGGCCATCGTGCTGGTCGTCCTGCTCGTCCTGGCCGCCATCGGAACCGGCGTGTACAGCCTGACCCGCCACCACGGCAGCGGCGGGGGCAGCCCGGGCAAGCCGGGCGGCTCGACCTCTCCATCAGGGGCGGCGAACACCGTGCTCACCCCGGTCGGCGCGGGCGGCTTCGACGCGCTGGGCCTGGCCAACGACCCGGGAAACGAGGACAACGCCGGGGCCCCGATGGCCATCGACGGCCACGCCTCGACCGCCTGGCACACCCAGTTCTACGTCGGCAACCCCGTGTTCGGTGGCCTGAAGACGGGCACCGGGCTGATCCTGGACATGGGGAAGCCGGTCAGCCTGAGCCAGGTGCAGGTCACGTTCGGTCCCGAGGCCGGGGCTAACGTGGCCATCATGGTGGGCAACGACCATTCCGTCTCCTCCGCCGGCCTGGCCTCGTTCACCAAGGTGGCCAAGCGCAAGCACCTCGGCGGGGGCCAGCAGGCCTTCACCGCCAGCAGCACGGTCAAGGGGCGTTACGTGCTGATCTGGTTCACCAAGCTGCCGCCGCTGCAGGGCAGCGGCAACCAGTTCGAGGCCATGATCTACAACGTCGTCGTGCGGGGATCGGGCTGAGCCGTGCCCGGGCAGCCCGGGCAGGCCAGGCCTGACCCCCGCGGGGTGCCGCAGGCCGGGCCCTCCGACAGCGACCTGCTGCGACGGCACGTCCAGGGCGACACCGAGGCTTTCGGCCTGCTGTTCCTCCGGCACCGCGAGCGGCTGTGGGCCGTGGCCCTGCGGACGCTGGGCGACCAGGAAGAGGCCGCGGATGCGCTCCAGGACGCGATGATCTCCGCGTTCCGGCGGGCCGCGGACTTCCGCGGCGAATCGGCCGTCACCACCTGGCTGCACCGCATCGTGGTCAACGCCTGCCTGGACCGGATCCGCCGCCGGGCCGCCCGCCCGGCGGCCAGCGGGATGGACGAGCAGACCCTGGACGTCCTGGCCCAGGGATCAGCGCTGGCCGACCCGGGGATCGACAAAGACACCGCGCTGGACGTACTCTCCGCGCTGCGCACCCTGGCCCCGGAGCAGCGGGCCGTGCTGGTCATGGTGGACATGCTCGGCTACCCCGTGGCCGATACCGCCGAGATCCTGGGCATCTCCCCGGGCACGGTGAAGAGCCGGTGCGCCCGCGGCCGGGCCCGGCTGCTGCCGCTGCTGGCCCACCTGCGCAGGCCCGGGACGGGTTCAGCGGCCAGCCAGGCGGCGGCCGGGCGGAACCAGCCAGCCGTACCGCGCGTCTCACCAGCCGAGGGAACGGGTGAGAACCAGCCATGAGAGGGCACGTGGACGCTGAGTCCCTGGCGCTGTGCGCCGAGGGGCTGCTGAGCAGGCGCCGGAGCGAGCGGATCCGTTCCCACGCCGCCAGCTGCCCCGAGTGCGCCGCCGCGCAGGCCCGGCTGACCGAGGTCCCGGTGCTGCTGGCCCAGGTTCCCCCGCCCTCGCTGCCACCGGGGATCGCGGCGCGGCTGGATGCCGCGCTGGGCGCCGAGGCGGCCCGCCGCGCGGCCCGGGATCCCGGGATCGTGCCGGAACCGGCGGCGACGGCTCAGCACCCGGACTCCGTTCCTGCCCCCCATCCGGCCCGGCCGCAGACGGGCAGGCCCCAGACCGGCGGGCCGCGCGGGCCGCGCCTGCGCTTCCCGGTCCCGGCCCGGGTCCTGGCCGCGGCGGCGGGCGCACTGGTCGTCGCCGGCGGGGTGGGCTACGCCGTGAGTCAGTCCACCTCCACCTCCACCTCGTCCTCGGGGTCCTCCTCGTCGGGGTCCGTGGCGGCGCCGGCGACCGGCGGCACGGCCAGCCCGGGCTCCCGGCCTCGGGCGAGCAGCCTGGCGCCCGGGGGCTCCAGCGGAACCGCCCGGCTCAGGGTGCGCCACAGCGGGACCAAGTACCGCAAGGACATGCTCGCGGCCCAGGCCGTCATGGTGATGAACTCGCCCTCCGCGGGCTTCATGCAGCCCGGGAAGTCGAGCGGCGGCCTGGCCCGGCAGGCCCCCGCTGACTCAGCCGTGACCCAGTGCGTGGACAAGGTCGTGAGCCCGGGCGAGGTGCGCGCGGGCGAGGTGAAGCTGGTCGACCAGGCGCGGTACCAGGGTCACCCGGCCACGGTCATCGTGGTGCGGGCTCCCTCGGCCCAGGGCGGCACGGTCTACGTAGCCCGCTGTTCGGCCGCCCGCGCCGGCATCCTGGCCAGGGCGCCGCTGCCGTCCGGCTGACGCCCGCGCTCGCGACCGGCCGCCCTGCATCTGCACGTCGGGAACATGCGGGCCCTAGGATCGGTTGAGGGCGTAGCAAGTTCAGCGAAGGGCAAAGTAGACGTGACCGACGTTCGGGATGTCATCGTTATCGGCTCGGGTCCTGCCGGGTATACGGCAGCGATCTATGCGGCGCGCGCGCGGCTGGCGCCCCTGGTATTCGAGGGGTCGGTTACCGCGGGTGGTGCGCTGATGCAGACCACCGAGGTGGAGAACTTCCCCGGTTTCACCGACGGCGTGCTCGGCCCGGACCTCATGGACTCGATGCGCAAGCAGGCCGAGCGGTTCGGCGCCGAGCTCGTCCCCGACGACGTCACCGAGGTCGACCTGAAGGCCGCCCCCAAGGTGGTCAAGACCCACAGCGAGACCTACCACGCTCGCAGCGTGATCGTGGCCACTGGCTCGCGCTACCGCGAGCTGAATGCCGAGGGCGAGAAGCGGCTCTCGGGCCACGGTGTCTCCTGGTGTGCCACCTGTGATGGTTTCTTTTTCCGCGAGCTCGACATCGCGGTCATCGGCGGCGGCGACTCGGCCATGGAAGAGGCCACGTTCCTGACCAGGTTCGGGAAGTCGGTGACCGTGGTGCACCGCCGGGACCAGCTGCGCGCCTCCAAGATCATGCAGGACCGCGCGTTCGCGAACCCGAAGATCACTTTCCGCTGGGACAGCGAGGTCGAGGAAGTCCTCGGCGAGGGCAAGGTCACCGGCCTGCGGCTGCGTAACACCAAGACCGGCGCGGAGGACATCCTCCCCGCCGACGGTGTCTTCGTGGCCATCGGCCACGATCCGCGGAGCGAGCTGTTCGCCGGACAGCTGGCGATGGACGACGAGGGGTACCTGATCGTGGACCACCCCTCCACCCGCACCGGCGTGGACGGCGTGTTCGCCTGTGGTGACGTGGTCAACCACATCTACCGGCAGGCGGTGACCGCGGCCGGCACCGGATGTGCCGCCGCCATCGACGCCGAGCGGTGGCTGGCGGACCAGGCGGATCACAAGTCCTGACCCTGCTTCAGACCTCATCAGCCTCAACTGAACCCGACAGAGCGGAAGGAGCACCCACCGTGGGCGCAACCAAGGTCGTGACCGACGCGAACTTCGACACCGAGGTGGTGAAGAACGCCAAGCCGGTCATCGTCGACTACTGGGCCGAGTGGTGCGGCCCGTGCCGTCAGGTCGCCCCGGTCCTCGAGGAGATCGCCCAGGAGCACGGCGACAAGGTCGACGTGGTCAAGCTGAACATCGAGGAGAACCCGCAGACCGCGCAGAAGTACGGGATCATGCTGATTCCCACGCTGAACGTGTTCTCCGGCGGCGAGGTCGTCAAGCAGGTGGTCGGGGCCAAGTCGAAGTCCGCCCTGCTCAAGGAGCTCTCCGACTTCATCTGACCCGCCACCAACCCGGGCTTGCCCGCCCCGTGCCTGCCAACCCAGCGCGCCGCGGCGGGCCCGGGATTGTCATGCGGGGACGGGCCGGGACGCGAGCCGAGGAGAAGCGGCCCAGCCATGAGCCAGCACGGGGAACCCGACATCCGGACGGTCACGTCCAGCGTGGTCTACGAGGATTCGTGGATGTCGCTGCGCCGGGACGAGATCGAGCGCCGGGACGGCAGCCGCGGCTTCTACGCCGTGGTCGATAAGCCCCATTTCGCCCTGATTGTCCCGGCCGACGCGGGCCGGTTCTGCCTGGTCGAGGAGTACCGCTACCCGGTGCGCCGCCGGGCCTGGGCCTTCCCGCAGGGCGGCTGGCCCGGAGGCCGCACCGGGGATCCGGAGGAGCTGGCCCGCCTCGAGCTGGCCCAGGAGACCGGGCTGCGCGCCCGCGAGCTGACCTTGCTCGGTTTCCTGCACAGTTCACACGGCACCTCCAGCCAGGGCTTTCACGTGTACCTCGCGACCGGGCTGACCCAGGGTGATACCGACCGGGAACCTGAGGAGCAGGACATGCAGCAGCGCTGGGTGCCGCGGGGGGAATTCAAGAACATGATCCGCAACGGGGCCATCACGGACGACTCCACCGTGGCCGCGTACTCACTCCTGGCGCTGCACGAGGAGTCGCGCCGCGATCCCTCATGAACGGCTCCGTAGCCGCCGCTGGCGGCCTGCGGCCGCCTAGGCGAGACGCAGTGCCCGCTCCGGGCTTACCGAGCCCAGCAAGCGTTCCAGCGCCACTTCCACATCCTCGCGCCAGGACACCGCGGTCTTCAGCTCGAGCCGGAGCCGCGGGTAGTGCAGGTGGGGCCGGACGGTCTTGAACCCGACTGCCAGGAGGTAGTCAGCGGGCAGCACGCACGACAGGCCCTCCGAGCGCAGGTCACCGAACGCCTCGATGGCCTTGACCCCGCGCCGGGTGAGGTCCTTCGCGACCGACTGGACCAGCACCCGGCCGAGCCCGCCGCCGCTGAACTCACTGAGGATGTTCGCGGTCATCAGCAGGACCGCGTCCGCGCTGACCGGGCTGGTCGGGAAGGCCACCGAGCGCGGCACGTACATGGGCGGCGCATACAGGACATATCCGGCCGGCGCCCCGTCCACGTACACGATCTTCCCGCAGCTGCCCCAGTCCAGCAGGGTCGAGGAGATCCACGCTTCCTTTTCCAGCGCGGGGTCGCCGACTTCCTGGGCCCGGGCGTGGCCCACCGGGTCGAGCTCCCAGAAAACGCACCGCCGGCAGCGATGCGGCAGGTCGGCCAGGTTGTCCAGGGTGACACTGACGACTCGGCGCGGCACGGGCACCCCAGGAGTGAGAAACGCTATGGCTGCCGGGCACGGGCCCGCACCCCGACATGGTACCTACCGAACGGCTCATGGCGCTTGGAGCTGTCAAAGACCGCTTCCCGTGACGGCGAGCGGGGCGATCATCTTGTCGCGGCAAAATAAACGCCGCGAGCAAGACGACCGAACCCCGCCCGCCTGCCGAACCTGGCGTCGTTACTTTCCGCCGGCATAATCAACACACTTCGTGCCCAACACGGAGGGCCCGCATCCGTAGCTGGGTGGGGCACGGTTACGTGGTGACTCACTAGGGGCTGATGCTCGAGATGGCGGGTGAGGCCCTCAGCCCACCGCCCGCACATCCCAGCCCCCGTCCCCCGGACCGTGAGCTAAGCCCAAGCTCCTGGTGGCCGGTCACTAGTGCGCGGCCTCGGGTTTACCCCTGGAGACCGGCGCTGGTGAGCCCACCGGAGGACGGTGCAGCCATGGGACATGGTGGCGGGCCGGCCAGGTTGGTCGCGACGTTTATTTTGTCGCGGCAACATGACCGCCCCCGCCACCCACCACCGGGCGACCCGCCCGCGCAGCGGTGCCCAGCCCCCGCTTTACTAGGCTCGGCAATCGTGACTTCACGGAAGAGCTTCGGCAGCGACAACCATGCTCCCGCCCACGACGCCGTCCTCCGGATGATGGCCCAGGCGAACGAGGGAGATACCCACGCCTATGGCGACGATCCCTGGACGGAGCGGGTCAGCCGCGACCTCTGCCACCTGTCCGGTGCCCGCGCCGCGTACTTTGTCTTCAACGGAACCGCCGCGAACATCCTCGGCCTCAGCCTGATGCTGCGCCCGTATGAGGCGGTGATCTGCGCGGAGACCGCCCACCTGAACGTGGACGAGTGCGGGGCCATCGAGCGGTTGCTGGGCAGCAAGCTGCTTACTGTGTCCACCCCGGACGGCAAGCTGACCCCGGAGCTGGTGGCCACCCGCCTCGGCGGCCGTCATGACGAGCACCGGGCGCAGCCCCGGGCGGTGTGTATTACCCAGGTCACAGAGCTCGGCACCTGCTATTCACTAGCGGAGTTGCGGTCCCTCAGCGAATTCTGCCGCGGTCAGGATCTCCGCCTGTACATCGACGGGGCCAGGCTCTCGAACGCAGTTGACTACCTGGGCTGCACCATGGCTGACATTGCGGCCGAGGCAGACGTGCTCAGCTTCGGTGGCACCAAGAACGGGGCGGTGGCCGCCGAGGCGGTGCTCGTGATGGCTGCGGATCTCCTCGACCCTGTGCCTTTCCAGCGCAAGCAACTCTTGCAGCTGGCCTCCAAGATGCGCTTCCTGGCCGCCCAGTTCGCAGGTTTGCTGGAAAACCAGACCTGGCTGCGGAACGCGGCCCAGTCCAATGCCATGGCCCGGCGGCTCGCTGGTGGCCTCCGCGAGGTGCCCGGCGTGTTCGTGCGCCAGGAGGTGCAATCCAATGCGGTGTTCGCGGACCTCGATCCCCGCATCACCGGGCCGCTGCAAGACGACTGGGGTTTTTACGTGTGGGACGAACAGGTCAACACGGTCCGCCTGATGGCCGCCTTCGACACCACGGCCGATCATGTTGATTCGTTCCTCGCCGATGTGCGAGAGGCTAGCGGTTCCCGCGTCTGAGGCGGGCCCGCTGTTTCACGTGAAACACGGGCCAGGAATTGGCGGGAAGTTAGCGGCCCCCCGGGTGGGCGCTGTTTCACGTGAAACCAGCGGCTCTTAAGCGCTGAGGGACCCGCTCCAGTCCGGGGACATGGTGCTGACGATGCGCTCCAGGTCTTCCAGGGAGCCGAACTCCACCACGATCTTGCCCTTGCGCCTGCCCAGCTCGACCTTGACCCGGGTGTCAAAAGCATCCGAAAGACGGTCCGCCAGATCGTTCAGGGCGGGCGGTGACGGCTGCTTAGCCACCTGGCGGCGCTCCTTGGCCGGGCGAACGCCCATGGTGACAATCTCCTCCACCGCCCGGACCGACAACCCTTCCGCCACGATGCGGTGGGCGAGATGATCCTGTGCGTCAGCGTCCTCCACGGACAGCAGTGCCCGGGCATGCCCTGCGGTAAGCACCCCGGCTGCCACCCGGCGCTGGACGCCCGGTGACAGGTTCAGCAACCGCAGCGTGTTGGAGATGTGCGGGCGCGACCGGCCTATCCGCCGCGCCAGCTCCTCGTGGGTTGCCCCGAAGTCATCCAGCAGTTGCTGGTAAGCGGCCGCCTCTTCCAGGGGGTTCAGCTGCTCCCGGTGCAGGTTCTCCATGAGGGCGTCGCGGAGCAGGTCATCATCCGTGGTGTCACGGACAATGGCCGGGATGTCCATGAGCCCGGCGCGCTGCGAAGCGCGCCAGCGCCGCTCGCCCATGACCAGCTCGAAACGGCCGGGTCCCGCCTCACGGACCACGACCGGCTGCAGCAACCCCACTTCCTGGATGGACGCCACCAATTCGTCCAGGGCGTCCTCATCGAAGACCTGACGTGGCTGCCGGCGGTTCGGGGTGACCGAACCGATAGGCAGTTCCCGGAAGTAGGCGCCCCCGACAGTGGCTTGCTCTGCCACGGGACTGGGCGGCCCGCCCGGGGCGGTCATCCCGCCCGCGCCCCTAGTCTGCGCCTCAGGGGCAGCGCCGCCGGGCGGGGTGACCGGCCCGGTCGGGATGAGGGCACCGAGTCCCTTACCGAGCCCCCGCTTCTGCTGAGCCATCGCCCTCTCCTTGCCGCTGCGTTTCGTGTCAGGAGGCCACATGGCGCGCCGGTCTTCTTCCAGGCACCTCCGGCCGGCCGGGTCCGCGTCCCCGCGTCCCGCCCGCACAAGAGCATGCCATCCCGCGGGCATCCACGGGACGTCCGGCCGCAACGGCCTGTCCCGGCCGCCTCCCGCGCGTGTCGCGGGGTTGCAGTTCCCCGGGTCGCCTCGGAGCCCGGTGGGTTTGGCAGCCGTCACGGCGAATGGTTTCTCGCGGAGCAGGCCGAGACGGGACGCAGCGGGCGAACCGGGGTCCGCACTCACCCGCAGCAGGAGCTGGAGACCCCCCGGGCAAACCGGGTCACACAGGACGCCCTAACCGGCGGCGGGCTGGCCTGGTGCGGAGCGGTGGGCCATTTCCCGGGCCGCTTCGAGATACGCGACCGCGCCGCTCGAGGCTGGGTCATACGTCATGACCGACTGGCCGTAACTGGGTGCCTCGGAGACCCGGACGTTCCGCGGGACGATCGACTCGAGGACCACCTCTCCGAAGTGCTCCCGGACCTCGTCCGCGACCTGGGAGGCCAGCCGGGTCCGCCCGTCGAACATGGTGAGCAGGATGGTCGAGACGGTCAGGTCGGGGTTCAGGTGGCTCTTGACCAGGTCCACCGTGCGGAGGAGCTGCTCGAGTCCCTCGAGCGCGTAGTACTCGCACTGGATGGGGATCAGCACCTCGGCGGCGGCCACCAGCGCGTTGACGGTCAGCAGCCCCAGGGACGGCGGGCAATCGATCAGAATGTAGTCGAGCTGTGACTCATCGTAGGCACGAAGTGCCCGGGAGAGCCGGCCTTCCCGGGCCACCATGGGCACGAGCTCGATCTCCGCGCCGGCCAGGTCGATGGTGGCCGGGGCACAGTAGAGAAGGGGGATGTCCTCGACCGCGTGGATGATCCCGACCAGGGGCTGGTCCTCGACCAGCACGTGATAGATCGACGTGGTCCCGACCCGGTGCTCCACGTCCAGCGCCGTGGACGCGTTGCCCTGCGGATCCAGGTCGATGACCAGCACCCGCGAGCCGTGCTGGGCCAGCGCCGCCGCGAGGTTGACCGCCGTCGTGGTCTTGCCCACGCCGCCCTTCTGGTTAGCGATCGTGATCACCCGGCACGAGCCCGGCCGGGGCCATGCGCGTTCCGCCCGGCCCGCGCCCGCGGTGGCGCCGCGGGCCGCCTGCCCGGCCTCGATCTCCTCATCGGGCTGCCTTGCCGCGGGAACTACCAATTCGTGCCTTCCGCCGCCGGTGGCCACGCCCGCCCCTGCGTCGCCTGTGCCTGCCTCGTGCTTGCCGCCTGCCTGCGGTCCGCTCGCGGGCGTGGCCGCCTGCGTCCCGGTCCCCCCAGCCGGCCGTACCGCGGCCCCCCGGCGCCTTCGCATGTCCCCCTCGTTTCCATCGGGATAGCCGCCGCCCCCCGCCGGGACCGGCACCTGTGCTTCACGTGAAACCGCGGCCACCGGCCAGCCCAGCCCCAGAGTCCGGGATGGCCGCGGTACCGTCGCGCCCGCAACGTCATTCCCGGGGTCAGCTCCGGCTTCGTCTGGCCATCCCAGGCCCGCTGCGGAAGCCACCGCCGCGCTCCTCTCAGTGCCCGATGCCCGCGCGCTCCGGTCCCGCTAACGGCCAGCGACCATCCGCACGACTGTCGCGGCCCGATCGACCTTACCGTCCCCGGCCCGCACTACGGCCACGTCTCGCATACCCAGCCGGCGCAACACCGGCCGGGCCTGGGCGACCTCCTTCTCGGCGGCCGCCCCCTTGACCGCAAGTATCAGCCCGCCGCGCCGGACGAGGCCGGCCGCCAGGCCAGCCAGGCGGTCGAGCGGCGCCACCGCTCGGGCGGTCAGCACGTCCGCGGTCAGCTTCCCGGTCACTTCCTCTGCGGTGGCCCGGCAGACCTGCGCGTTGCCCAAGCCCAGTTCCTGGATGCACTCGTCCAGGAAGACGGTGCGGCGCTCCATCCGCTCCAGCAGCGTGACCTGGACATCGGGGAGCAGCAGGGCCAGCACGATTCCCGGCAGCCCGGCGCCTGACCCGAGATCGATCAGCGTGGCTGGCCTGGGCACGAGATCTGCGACTGCCGCGCAGTTCAGCACATGGCGGGTCCACAGCCGGGGCACTTCCCGCGGCCCGAGCAATCCCCGGGTGACCCCGGGGCCTGCGAGCATCTGGACGTACCGCTCGGCGAGCGGGAGCGCCGCCCCGAACACGTCCGCTGCTTCCTTCGGGGGAGGGGGCACCTCACCCTGGAGCATGACCGGGTCAGCCCACCGGGAAGACGACCACCCGGCGGTTCGGCTCCTCGCCCTCGGACTCGCTGCGCAGCCCCGCGGCCGCGATCGCATCGTGCACGACCTTGCGCTCGAACGGGGTCATGGCATCCAGGCGCCGGGGCACGCCGCTGGTCTTAACCTCTGCTGCCGCGTCCTGGCCCAGCTCGGTGAGCTCGACCCGGCGACGGGCCCGGTATCCGCCCACGTCCAGCATGATCCGGGTACGGGCCCCGGTCTGCCGGTGCACCGCCAGGCGGGTCAGTTCCTGGAGTGCCTCCAGGACCTCCCCGTGCTGGCCGATGAGCTCCTGCAGGGTCGCGCCCACCACGGATACCACGCGCCCGGTCGCCCTCGACATCCATGTCGATGTCGCCATCGAGGTCGGCCACGTCGAGCAGCCCCTCGACGTAGTCGGCGGCGATCTCGCTTTCCTGCTCGAGGTCGGCCATGTCCATCTCGGGGGAGGCCTCATCGCCCTCAGGCGGCGCGGAGTCCGCGTTCTCGGCGCCGACCTCGTCGTCGGCCACCACGTCCAGGTCCTCCGGCCCCTGCTCGCCCGGCTCCGGCGCTTCCGGCCCCTGCTCGCCCGGGCCGGCCGCCTCGGTACCCACCGGCGCACCGCCGCCCTCACCCGTCAGTGCCTGGTCTGCGGTATCACCGCTGGCAACGATGCCCGCATTCTCCGCTTGGCTCACCACCGGGTTCCCTCCTCGTTCGGGGTGCTCATGTGCCGGCCCGACGCACGTGGGTCGTGGCTAGCCTTAGCTTTATCGTTTGCCCGAGCGCCGGCTGCGGGGCTGCCGCACCGGCTGCTGCCTGACGATCTTAGTCTCGGGCTCAGGCGCGGCTGCCTCGGGTTCGGTGCGGCCCTTGACGAGCCTGCGCAGGCCGCCGCCGCCGTTCGACCCGGATCCGGTTCCCTTGCTGGCGGCGGCCGGGCTGGCGGGCTTGGCCGACCCGCTACCCGCCGGCTTGCCCGGCGCGGGCTTGGCTGCCGGCTTGCCCGGCGCGGGCTTGGCCGACCCCTTGCGCAGCTGGTTGATCGGCGGCCGGCCGGTCTGGGCCGCGGGCGGCTTGGCCGCTGGGTCGGCTGGGCCCCGTTGCCGTTCGCCGGCTGGGCGCCCCCCGCCTTGGCCGACGGGGCGCCAGCGGCCTTGGCTGCGGCCTGCTGCCGTGCGGCGGCCCGGCCCGCGGCGGTCACGTTCGGGGCCGGCTTCGCCGGCGCCCCCTTGCCCGCCTGCCTGGCCCCGGACTTGCCGCCGGTGGTGGCGGGCGTCGCGGAGGCGCCCGCGGTCGCCGTGGCCGGCGGCGGGAACCTGCGGAACAGCACCCACTGCTGGCCGAGCGTCCAGAGGTTCGTCGTCACCCAGTACAGGACCAGGCCGTACTGCCAGTACAGGCCGGACAGCGCGAAGACCGGCACGATGTACTGCATCATCTTCTGCGACGACGCCATCGGGTTGTTCGGGTCCACCTGCGGGGTCATGCCGCGCTTCATGCTCTGCCGCACGGTCATGAACGTGGTCGCCGCGCTGACCACGACGGTCAGCAGGATGACAACCTTCTGGCTCGTCCCGATCGAGGAGAAGACCGGCGGGAAGATCGATGTGAGCAGCCGGTCCGCCACGGTGACGACGCCGAAGATCTGCGCGTGCTGGGCGCTGTGCACTACCGCCGGGGTCAGCCCGTATTTCGGCTGGTCCTCGGCAATGGCCCGGAGGACGCCGAACAAAGCGAAGAAGACCGGCAGCTGCGCGACCACGGGAAGGCACCCGGCGAGCGGGTTCGCGCCGTTCTCCTTGTACAGCTTCATGGTTTCTTCGTTGAGCTTCTGCCGGTCGTTCTTGTGCTTCTTCTTCAGCTCAGCGACCTGCGGCGCGAGCGCGGTCATCTTCCGCGTCGCGTGCATCTGCTTGATGAACAGCGGCACCAGCAGCAGGCGCATCAGCACGACCAGGACGACGATCGACAGCGCCCACGCCGCCCCACTGGAGTCGCCGAAGATGGCACCCAGCCCCGCGTGCAGCCGCATGATCACCCACGCGACCGCGTCGTACAGTGGGGTAAGCGGGTTGGTCACGACCTCGCTCCTTGTGCTGGGGGCGTCAGCCGCCCTGCGTGGCGGGGCGGCACTGGGTCAAAGCCGCCCCGGTTGAACGGGTGGCAGCGGCCGATCCGGCGGACCGCCAGCCACGAACCTCGCAGCGCCCCGTGCATCCTTACTGCCTCCAGGGCGTAAGCGCTGCACGAGGGCTCGAACCGGCATCGCGGCCCGAGCATCGGGCTGATGAAGCGCCGGTAGGTACCGATCAGGAGCAGCAGGACCCGGGCGCCTGCCGACGGCTGGGCCGCCGGCCTGCCGCCCGGGCTGGCCTCGGGTGAGCTGATCATCTGTTCAGCGCCCCCACCTGCCGCCGGAGCAACGTGTTGATCACCAGGTCGAGTTCGGCGGCAAGGTCCGACTGGCGTGCGGTCGCGGCCCGCGGATTGGCACGAACCACAAGCAGGCTACCTTGCGGCAGCGACTCCATATGCCCGCCCATGAGTGCGCGCAGCCTCCGGCGCACCTTGTTCCGCACCACCGCGCCGCCCACCGCCCGGCTCACGACGAATCCCGCCCGGGCTGGTTCCTCCGACCCGGGGCGGACCAGCAGGTGCCCGGTCAGCAGGGGACGGCCGGTCCGGCTGCCGCCCCGCACAGCGGCGGAGAAATCCTCACGCCGCCGCATCCGGGCCGCCGCGGGAAGCACCGGTGACCTCCCTGGTTCTCGGCCGGGGAACGCAGGTCAGACACTGACCCGCGCGCGGCCCTTACGCCGACGCGCGGACAGGATCGCGCGGCCCGCCCTGGTCCGCATGCGCAGCCTGAACCCGTGCGTCTTGGCACGCCGTCGGTTGTTCGGCTGAAACGTACGCTTGCTCACAGGAAACTCCAGGTACCGATCTGGGCTTGGGGCCCGCCAGGGCGATAAGCGCGCATGCGGGATTGGCCACTGTGGAAGTGGCTGGGTCTGCTCACGTTACGCGCACCCCCCGCCACCGGTCAAACCAGCCGGGGCCCGCACATCCGCCAGAACACACGGTTTGCTTACGCTCGCCAGCCTAGGCCCCTAGGCTGTGGACAACGCTCTGGCCGGGGGTGGCCGGAGCCGGGCACGCGGGTCCCGTCCATAGGCACTCTTCCCGCGCGATCCGTGTACACCGCGATATCCGGCGTGCACAACCTGTGGACAAAGCTGTTGATCACACGTGGGGGGCGCGAGGGGTGGACGACCGATGAGTGAAACAGACCTCGCGGAGGTGTGGGCCAGGTCGCTGGACGAGCTCGCGACCATGCAGATCGAGCCGCATCAGCGGGCGTGGCTCAAACTGACCCGCCCACTCGGGCTGGTCGAGAACACGGCGCTCATCGCGACGCCCAACGAGTTCGTCAAGGAGCAGCTGGAGACGCGGCTGCGGGCGCTCATTACCCACGCGCTGTCCCGGGAACTGGGCCGCAGCATCCAGCTGGCCGTGACGGTGGACCCCACCGCGGTCACCGCGGCGACGGCCTTCCCCGCCGCTCCGGCTGATCCCGGCCCGGACGCGGGCCAGGATGGCCAGGCCGGGATGCCCGGCCCCATCGGCGGCCCGACTCCCAGGGTTTCCCGGGCGGCGGATCCCATGGACGACGGCTCCCTCGGCGGCGCCGGCTCCCTCGGCGGCGCCGGCTCCCTCGGCAGCCCGGGTTCCCTCGGCAGCCCGGGTTCCCTGGGCCGCACGGGCCTGCCCCGCACGGCGGAACCGGGACGCCCGGGTGACCCGCACTCCCCGATGCCCGGCCGGCTGGACCCGGCCCTCGGCTCAGGTGGCGGGCCTTCGCTGGGCGGCCCGTTCGACGCGCTGGCTGGCCGGCCGCAGCATGCCGGACCGCCCGGGCCGCTGCCGGGCGCGCCCCGGCCCACCCAGGCCCGGCTCAATCCCAAGTACACCTTCGAGACCTTCGTGATCGGCTCGAGCAACCGGTTCGCCCACGCCGCAGCGGTCGCGGTCGCCGAGGCACCGGCCAAGGCCTATAACCCGCTGTTCGTCTACGGCGACTCCGGCCTCGGCAAGACCCATCTGCTGCACGCCATCGGCCACTACGCGCAAAGTCTTTACCACGGCGTGAAGGTCCGGTACGTGAGCTCCGAAGAGTTCACCAACGATTTCATCAACATGATCAGGGACGGCAAGCAGGACGGGTTCCGGCGCCGGTACCGGGACGTGGACGTGCTCCTGGTGGACGACATCCAGTTCCTGGAGAACAAGGAAGGAACCCAGGAAGAGTTCTTCCACACGTTCAACACCCTGCATAACGCCAGCAAGCAGATCGTGATCTCCAGTGACCGGGCCCCCAAGCGGCTGGTCACCCTGGAAGACCGGCTGCGCAGCCGGTTCGAGTGGGGACTGATCACGGACGTCCAGCCGCCGGAACTGGAGACCCGCATCGCGATCCTGCGGAAGAAGGCGGTGCAGGAAGGGCTGAACGCGCCGCCCGAGGCGCTGGAGTACATCGCCAGCCGTATCTCCACCAACATCCGGGAGCTGGAAGGCGCCCTGATCCGGGTGACCGCGTTCGCCAGCCTGAACCGGCAGTCCGTGGACCTGCAGCTCGCGGAGATCGTGCTGAAGGACCTCATCCCTGAGGCCCAGGGCCCGGAGATCACGGCGGCCACGATCATGGGGCAGACCGCGTCGTACTTCGGCCTGTCCATTGACGACCTGTGCGGTACCTCGCGGTCCCGGGTGTTGGTGACCGCCCGGCAGATCGCCATGTACCTGTGCCGCGAGCTGACCGATCTGTCGCTGCCGAAGATCGGTCAGCAATTCGGCGGCCGCGACCACACCACCGTGATGCACGCGGACCGGAAAATCCGCAACCTGATGGCGGAACGCCGGTCCATCTACAACCAGGTGACAGAACTCACCAACCGAATCAAACAGCAGGCACGGTCGGGGTGAACAACCACAGAACAGCGCTGTCCGTCACAATCAGTACACACAGGCTGTGGAAATCTCTGTGGATAGCCTTGGGACGAACAGAGGACAACGCGGGGAAAGCGGTGGGAAGCCGCCAGGGAATCTGCTGGAAACGGCCCGCCGTCCCCAGCGCGTCCCCTGCCGCAGCCCCGCCAGGCACAGCTACTGTGGACGCGCATTCCGGCCCTGAGCTGGGAAAACAGCGTCTGTCCCCAGCGTCCACCGACCCTATTGCGACTACGTACTTCTCTCTATCAATGAAAGCAACAACGCAACAGGCAAGTCCCGGGCCGCTCATGCCAACGGGCCTGCCGCAGCCCTTCCGACCCAGTCGCCGGGACAGATACCCACGTGGTGGGCAGCTCCAAACCGGTGCCCGAGCCTGAGCGGACAAGACTCCAGAAGGGGAGGCAGCTTCCGGTGAAGATTCAGGTAGAACGCGATGTACTGGCCGAAGCCGTGGCCTGGACGGCCCGCGCCCTGCCAGCCCGGCCCGCGGTCCCGGTCCTGGCGGGCATCCGCCTGCAGGCGGCCGCGGACCTGACCCTGTCCAGCTTCGACTACGACGTCTCGGCCCAGGCCCGGGTGCCGGTCGACGCGGAGGAGGAAGGCGAGGCGCTGGTCTCCGGCCGCCTGCTCGCGGAGATCACCCGGAGCCTGCCCGCCCGCCCGGTCGAGATCACCACCGACGGTGCGCGCGCCACGCTGACGTGTGGCAGCGCCACGTTCACCCTGCTGACCATGCCGACCGAGGATTACCCGAGCCTGCCCGAGATGCCTCCCCCGGCGGGCTCGATCGGGAGTGACGCGTTCGCGTCCGCGGTGGGCCAGTCCGCTACGGCAGCCGGGCGGGACGACACGCTGCCCGCGCTGACCGGCGTCCGGATCGAGATCGAGGGCGAGACCCTCACGCTGGTGTCCACCGACCGCTACCGGCTCGCCGTCCGCGAGCTGCGCTGGACTCCGGCCCGGCCGGACCTGTCCGCCGCGGTGCTCGTCCCGGCCCGGGCGCTGGCCGACACGGCCCGCGCGCTGACCGCCGGCGCGGAAGTGTCCATCGCGCTCGCGCTGCCGGGTGAGGAGGGCGCCGGCGGCGAAGGGATGATCGGGTTCGAGGGCGGCGGCCGCCGGACCACCACCCGGCTGCTCGGCGGTGACTTCCCGCGCTACGAGTCCCTGCTGCCCAAGCAGGTGAACGCGGTAGCCGAACTGGCCACCGCGTCGTTCGCCGAGGCCGTGAAGCGGGTCGCCCTGGTTGCCGAGCGGAATACCGCGGTCCGGCTGTCGTTCTCCCCGGGGCAGCTCGTGCTCGAGGCCGGGACGGGAGACGAGGCGCAGGCCGAGGAGGTCATCGACGCGAGCTTCGAGGGTGACGACATCCAGATCGCGTTCAACCCGCAGTACCTGCTGGACGGGCTGATCGCGCTGGATTCCGACATCGCCCGGGTCTCGTTCACCGAGTCAGGCAAGCCCGCCCTGATCACCGGCAAGCCCGCGCCCGACGAGCAGCCCGACTTCCGGTATCTGCTGATGCCGATCCGCCTGGGTGGTTAGCCGGGGGACGACCCTGCGACGCCAGTCGGGGGCAGGCGGGCGGGTCATCGGCCCCCGGCGTGGGCCTGGATCACCCCGCTGGTTGCTCGCGGCCGGCGCAGGGGCGCCGGGCGGGTGCCCGCTCCGGTCCGGCCCACTAGTCTGCTGATGTGCACCTGACCCGCCTCGCGCTCACCGACTTCCGGTCGTACGCGGCGGCGGATCTGGCCCTGGACCCGGGCGTGAGCACCCTGCTGGGCGCGAACGGCCAGGGCAAGACCAATGTGGTCGAGGCCGCGGGCTACGTCTCCACCCTCGGCAGCCACCGGGTCGGCACCGATGCGCCGCTGGTGCGGCGGGGCGCGGAGCGGGCCATCCTGCGGGCCGCGATCACCTCGGCCGAGCGGGACAGCCTGGTGGAGATCGAGATCAATCCCGGGCGGGCCAACCGGGCCCGGGTGAACCGGGTCGCGGTGCCCCGGCCCCGCCAGGTGCTGGGGATCCTCCGTACCGTGCTGTTCGCCCCCGAGGACCTGGCCCTGGTCAAGGGAGATCCCGATCAGCGCCGCCGCTACCTCGACGAGCTCCTCGTCTCCCGGGCGCCCCGGTTCGCCGGGGTGCGCAGCGACTACGAGCGCGTGGTCCGGCAGCGCACCGCCCTGCTCAAGTCGGCCCGGGCCCGGATGGGGTCCCGTGGGTTCGCCCGGGCCCGGCCGCCGGGGCCGGACCGGGCCGGTGACCCCCTCGGCGACGAGGCCGCCAACCCGGCGGGGATGGGGCTGCCGGGTGCGCTCGACGCGTGGGACGAGCACCTCGCGGTGAAGGGCGCCGAGTTGCTCGCCGGCCGCCTCGAGCTGACCGCGGCGCTACGGCCGCTGCTGACCCGGAGCTATGCCGCGGTGTCCGGGGACGCGGTGGCGGCCACCATCACCTACCGCCAGCGCGGCAGCGCGAAGAGCGAGGCCACCGCCGGTGAGGGAGCCGACCGCGACGATCCGCCTGCCGGCGAGCCCGCGGCGGGCGAGCCCGCGGCCGACCGCGCGCAGCTGGCGCAGGGCCTGCGCGAGGCGCTGGCCCGGTCCCGGCCGGAGGAGCTGGAGCGCGGGGTGTGCCTGGTCGGCCCGCACCGGGACGACCTGGAGCTGCGGTATCGGCGAACTGCCCTCCCGTGGCTACGCGAGCCAGGGCGAGTCCTGGTCCATGGCCCTGGCGCTGCGCCTGTCCGGGTTTGAGCTGCTCCGGGCGGACGGCGACGACCCGGTTCTCCTGCTCGACGACGTGTTCGCCGAACTGGACACGGGCCGCCGGGACCGGCTGGCCAGCCTGGTGGCCGGCGCGGAACAGGTCCTGGTCACCGCCGCGGTTCCCGAGGACGTCCCGGCGGCCGTGCAGGGAACGAGGTTTTCCGTTGCGGATGGGGCGGTGACCCGTGCCGGCTGACGACCCGGCCGGCCCGGCTCAGCCCGGGCAAGCCGGCTCCGGCCCCTCCGAGCCCGGATCAGGCCAGCCCGGGGCGGCCCCACCCACCCCGGCGCAGCTGGCCCGGGAAGCCCTGGCCCAGGCGAAAGCCGCCGCGCGGGCGCGCGGTGACGCTCCCGCCGGGGGGATGCCGCCACGTCCGGCCCGGGGCGGTCCCGCGGGCCAGGGCGGGCGGCCGCGGCGGCCGCGGCGCGACGACCCGCAGCCGCTGACCATGGCCATCCACGGCCTCATCGGGGACCAGGGGTGGCAGACCGAGGCCGCGCTCGGATCAGTCTTCGGCCGCTGGTCCCAGATCGTCGGCGCCGACCTCGCCGCGCACACCCGCCCGGAGCGCTTCACCGACGGTGAGCTCCTGGTGATCGCCGATTCCACCGCCTGGGCCACCCAGGTGCGGCTGCTGGCCGGAACGCTGGTGCGCAGGCTCAACAGTGAGCTTGGTGAGGGCACAGTGACGAGGGTCAAGGTGCGCGGCCCCGAACAGCCCCGGCGACCCGGTGAGTGGCGCGTGCGAGGCGGCCGGGGGCCACGCGACACGTACGGCTGAGACTGAAGGTTCTCCCAGGTAAAATAGTTCTGTGCCCCGGGGGCAGCACGGCGGCTCAGCTGTGCTGCGCCCTGGTAGCGCGTTATCTCTTCCAAGAGGAGCTTGCTCTTGTCCTACGACGCACGCTCGATCACGGTCCTGGAGGGCCTTGAGGCGGTACGCAAGCGTCCCGGTATGTACATCGGCTCGACCGGCGAGCGCGGCCTCCACCATCTCGTGTACGAGGTCGTGGACAACGCCGTGGACGAGGCGCTGGCCGGCTACTGCGACCGCATCGACGTTACCCTGCTCCCCGACGGCGGGGTCCGGGTGACCGACAATGGCCGCGGGATCCCCGTCGACGAGCACCCGGTGGAAAAGCGCCCGGCGGTGGAAGTCGTGCTGACCACGCTGCACGCGGGCGGGAAGTTCGACGGCAAGTCCTACGCCGTCTCCGGCGGCCTGCACGGGGTGGGCGTGTCCGTGGTGAACGCCCTGTCTGTGCGGCTGGACGTCGAGATCCGCCGGGACGGGTACGCGTGGCGGCAGCGTTACGAGCGCAGCCACCCGGTCACGCCGCTGACCGGCGACGAGGCCACCGGCGAGACCGGCACCATCATCACGTTCTGGCCGGACCCGGCCATCTTCGAGACCACGGACTGGGATTACGAGACGCTGTCCCGGCGGCTCCAGGAGATGGCCTTCCTCAACCGGGGCCTGGCCATCAACCTCACCGACGAGCGGCCTGATCACGCCGCGATCGAGGGCGCGGACGGCGAGCCGGGCCAGCCGCGGACGGTCCGCTACCGCTACGAAGGCGGCATCGCCGATTTCGTCCGGCACCTCAACGCGTCCAAGGAGCCGGTGCACTCGACCGTCATCGACTTCGGAGATGAGGGTGCCGGGATCTCGGCGGAGATCGCCATGCAGTGGAACAGTTCGTATGCGGAGTCGGTGCATACCTTCGCCAACACGATCAACACGGCCGAAGGCGGCACCCACGAAGAGGGGTTCCGGTCCGCGCTGACCTCGATCGTCAACCGGTACGCCAAGGAGCAGAAGCTCCTCCGGGAGAAGGACGACAACCTCACCGGGGAGGACGTGCGCGAGGGACTCGCCGCGATCATCCACGTCAAGCTGGCTAACCCGCAGTTCGAGGGGCAGACCAAGACCAAACTCGGCAACACCGAGGCCAAGTCGTTCGTCCAGAAGGCCGTCAACGACCACCTGCGGGACTGGTTCGACCGCAACCCCGGCGAGGCCAAGGACATCATCACCAAGGCCACCCAGGCGGCGCGGGCCCGGATCGCCGCCCGCCAGGCCCGTGACCTGACCCGGCGCAAGGGCCTGCTGGAGTCGTCCTCCCTGCCCGGGAAGCTGTCCGACTGCCAGTCCGGCGAACCGGAGCGCTGTGAGATCTACGTGGTCGAGGGCGACTCGGCCGGCGGCTCGGCCAAGCAGGGGCGGAACCCGGAGTTCCAGGCGATCCTGCCGCTCCGCGGCAAGATCCTCAACGTGGAGAAGTCCCGGATCGACCGGGTGCTCAAGAACAACGAGGTCCAGGCGATGATCACCGCCCTGGGCACCGGCATCCACGACGACTTCGACATCACCAAGCTCCGCTACTACAAGATCGTCCTGATGGCCGACGCGGACGTGGACGGCCAGCACATCACCACGCTGCTGCTCACCCTGTTGTTCCGGTTCATGAAGCCGCTGATCGAGGCGGGCCACGTGTACCTGGCGCAGCCACCGCTCTACAAGATCAAGTGGGAGGGGCGCGGGGCTCATCCCGACTACGCCTACTCCGACCGCGAGCGTGACGCGCTCATCCAGGCCGGCATCGCCGCCGGCCTGCGGGATCCCCGCCCGCGGGACGGCATCCAGCGGTACAAGGGCCTCGGTGAGATGAACGCCACCGAGCTGTGGGAGACCACCATGAACCCGGCCAACCGGGTGCTCCGGCAGGTGACGGTGGATGACGCGGCCCAGGCCGATGAGCTGTTCAGCGTGCTGATGGGCGAGGACGTGGAGGCACGCCGGGCGTTCATCCAGCGCAATGCCAAGGACGTCAGGTTCCTCGACATCTAGGCGCCCGGGGGGACCGCACCGCGCGGGCCCCGGTGACCTGGAGGACCTGGCGATTGCCAATGATGGAAGAGGTTGATACGTGACCGACGTGGACTCGGGAGGCGCTCCGCCGCCGCAGCATGACCGGACCGAGCCGGTCGACATCCAGGTCGAGATGCAGCGCAGCTACATCGACTACGCGATGTCGGTCATCGTCGGGCGGGCGCTGCCGGACGTCAGGGACGGCCTCAAGCCGGTGCACACACGCGTGCTGTGGGCGATGTATGACGGGGGCTACCGGCCCGAGCGCGGCTACTCCAAGTGCGCGCGGGTGGTCGGCGAGGTGATGGGGAACTATCACCCGCACGGCGACTCCTCCATCTACGACGCGCTGGTCCGGCTGGCCCAGCCGTGGTCGATGCGGATGCCCCTTATCGACAGCCAGGGCAACTTCGGCTCGCCGGGGAACGACCCGCCCGCGGCCATGCGATACACGGAGTGCCGGCTGGCCCCGCTGGCCATGGAGATGCTGCGGGACATCGACAAGGACACCGTTGACTTCCGCCCCAGCTACGACGGGCGCGGCGGCGAGCCCGTGGTGCTGCCAGCCCGCTTCCCGAACCTGCTGATCAACGGGTCCGAGGGCATCGCAGTCGGGATGGCTACCCGGATCCCGCCGCACAACCTGCGTGAGGTGGCGGCCGGGGTCCAGTGGTACCTGGAGAACTTCGAGACCTCCGACGAGGAACTGCTGGAAGCGCTGATCGAGCGCGTGAAGGGGCCCGACTTCCCCACCAGCGGCCTGATCGTCGGCCGGCGCGGCATCGAGGACGCCTACCGGACCGGCCGGGGCTCGATCACCATGCGCGCGGTCGTGGACATCGACGAGGATGCCCGCGGGCGGGCCTGCCTGATCGTCACCGAGCTGCCGTACCAGGTCAATCCGGACAACCTGGCTCTCAAGATCGCTGAGCTGGTGCGGGACGGCCGGGTCAGCGGGATCGCTGACGTTCGGGACGAGAGCAGCGGTCGTACCGGCCAGCGCCTGATCATCGTGCTGAAGCGGGACGCGGTGGCCAAGGTCGTGCTGAACAACCTGTACAAGCACACCCAGCTGCAGGACACGTTCGGCGCCAACATGCTCGCCCTGGTCGACGGCGTGCCCCGCACGCTCCGGCTGGACCAGATGATCAGGTACTGGGTCGCGCACCAGATCGAGGTCATCGTCCGGCGCACCCGCTTCCTGCTCCGCCAGGCGCAGCAGCGGGCCCATATCGTCAGCGCGCTGCTCAAGGCGATCGACCGGATCGACGAGGTCATCGCGCTCATCCGCGGCAGCGAGTCCGCGAACGCCGCCATGCAGGGCCTGATGGACCTGCTGGAGATCGACGAGGAGCAGGCCCGGGCCATCCTCGACATGCAGCTGCGCAGGCTCGCCGCCCTCGAGCGCCAGGCGCTCACGGACGAGTACGAGGACCTGATGGCGAAGATCGCCGACTACGAGGCGATCCTGGCCTCGCCCGAGCGGCAGCGCCAGATCATCAGCGATGAGCTCGGCGAGATCGTGGCCAAGTACGGTGACGAGCGGCGCACCCGCATCATCCCCTTCGACGGCGACGTGACCGACGAGGACCTCATCGCCGAGGAGGATGTGGTCGTCACCATCACCCGCGGCGGCTACGCCAAGCGCACCAGGACGGACCTGTACCGGGCGCAGCGCCGGGGCGGCAAGGGGGTACGCGGCGCGCAGCTGCGCACCGACGACATCGTGGACCACTTCTTCGTGACCACGACGCACCGCTGGATCCTGTTCTTCACCAACAAGGGACGGGTCTACCGGGCCAAGGCGTACGAACTGCCGGACACGGCCCGGGACGCACGCGGCCAGCACGTGGCTAACCTGCTCGCGTTCCAGCCGGACGAGCGCATCGCCGAGATCCTCGCGATCCCGGACTACTCGGTCGCGCCCTACCTGGTCATCGCCACCCGCTCCGGGCTGGTCAAGAAGTCGCTGCTGACGGACTACGACTCGCCCCGGTCCGGCGGCATCATCGCGATCAACCTGCGCGAGGACGACGAGGTCATCGCGGCCAGCCTGGTCTCCCCCGAGGACGACCTGCTGCTGGTCAGCCGGAAGGCGCAGGCCATCCGGTTCCACGCCGCCGACGACACCATGCGCCCGATGGGCCGGGCCACCTCCGGCGTCATCGGCATGCGGTTCACCGACGGCGACGAACTGCTCGACATGCACGTGGTCCGGGAGGGCGCGGACGTGCTGGTGGCCACGGGGCTTGGCTACGCCAAGCGGACGCCGTCCGATCAGTACCCTCTCCAGGGCCGGGGCGGCCGCGGCGTGCTGACCGCGCGCATTGTCGATTCCCGGGGTGAGCTGGTCGGGGCGCTGCTGGTGCACCCGGAGGACGAGGTTTTCGCGATCACCTCCTCCGGTGGGGTCATCCGGACCTCGGCCGCCGAGGTCAAGATGTCCGGACGGCAGACCATGGGCGTGCGGCTGATGAACCTGGCCTCCGGGGACAGCGTGGTGGCCATTGCCCGCAACGCGGAGTCCATGGCCGACGCGGAGACCGGGGTTGAGGACGACGAGGACGAGGCCGGGACTGCGGCGGAGGCCGGAGCCGGGCCCGGCGATCCGGACGGCACCGGCAATCCAGGCAGCACGGAACCGGGAACGGGTCCTCCGGGCGCCGGACCTGAGGGGCCGGGGGATGATTCCGGGGTCTCCGGGTAAGGATCCGGGCACCCGGCGGGATCGCACGGAAGGTCACGGTGCGATGACGGACGGGTTGTTGGAGGCAACGTGGGGAGGGTTGGTGACGTCTAATGAGTATCCACTCAGACGACAGTCACAAACCCCGATTGAGGACGTACCCTCCATACGGGGATAACCTCGAAGGAAAGCTTGCCGAGGAGGACGGGGTGGAACAACGCGCGGAACCGCCATCGTGGCTGCCTGACGGCGGTCAGCCACGGACTGGTGCGGCTGCCGACTTGCGAAACCCCGAGGCCGACGAGGCCGCGGCGGGGACTCCAGACGGCGACAGTGAGTACAGCTTTTCCGGGGGCACGTCGTATCCGGACAGCCAGGACACCACCTACGGCCAGGCCGGGACGACGGCCGGCGGGTACAGCTACGACGCTGGCCCCGCCGGGGACGCCACCTCGGCGATCCCGCCGTACCCGGCGTCGCTCACCGAGCCGGCCGGGGGCACCGGCAACGCTGGCCCGGTGACCAGCAGCCCGGCCAGCAGCACGGTCAGGACCAGCGCGCCGCAGAGCCTGGGGAGCGTGGATGGCTCCCCGCCAGCCGTGACGGACGGCGGGCGCAACCGCACCACGACGTTCTCGGCTGTGGCCCGGGGCCGGTACAAGAGGAACTCCGGGGCTCCGGCGGCGGCCGACGGCGCCGCGGCAGGCGGTGCTGCGGCAGCGGCCCGGCCCGGCAGCCAGGCCCCGGCCCGCCGGGCCGACCTGGTCGTCTCCCGGCTCGAGCCGTGGTCGGTCATGAAGTTCAGCTTCCTCATGTCGCTGGTCGCCTGGGTCGTGCTGTTCGTGGCCGTGGCGTTCCTGTATTTCGTGCTGTCCAGCCTGGGCGTGTTCACGTCCATCCAGCACACGCTGACCAGCGTCACATCCAGCTCCGGTTCGTCCGGAACCCAGCTCAGTCACTGGTTCTCGGCCTCGCGGGTGCTCGGTTACACCATGCTGCTCGGCGCGGTGAACATCGTCCTGATCACGGCCCTGTCCACGGTCGGGGCCATGATCTACAACCTGGTCACCCACCTGGGCGGCGGTATCGAGGTCACCCTCCGGGAGACTGACTGACGGGTGGCCCGCAGAATGCGATAGCCTTACGCGGCGGCATTTCCGGGGAGTCTTGGCGCGGCAACGCGCCCCGGATGCCGCTGGCAAAGGGCCTATAGCTCAGCCGGTTAGAGCGCCGCCCTGATAAGGCGGAGGTCGATGGTTCAAGTCCATCTAGGCCCACCCACGTCACAGCGTTGCCCGCTCCCCTGACCCGGGCCCGGAACGCGGCCGCGGCACCCGGGCCGGACCGGACCGCTGCCGACCTTAGCCTCGATGCGTTGACGGTCCCGGGGGACCAGTGGCTGTCGTTGACGCTGGATCCAGAGTGTGATGGGCTGAATCAGGCCTGGGGGCTGGCCGCGGGGCGTCGATGAGTCACCGAAACACCAGGTAGTCAGCCTGGGCTGGCCGGATCAGCCAGGACTTGGGGGGATCGTCGTGGACTACGTAGCGCTGTTGAAGTTCCGCTCCTCTGTATCGGCCGCGGACCGGGATGGGGCGTTGATGCGCCGGGCCGCGTGGCAATACCCGCAGGGCATCCGCGTGATTGCCGAGTACTGGCCTGTAGCCTCCGCGGTGCAAGTCGTCAGCATCTTCTCCGCCGACACCTTCGAGCAGGTGATGGAGCTCGAATTGGAGTGGAGCGACGTGTTCGACGTAGATGTCCACCCCGCTGTGGCCGCCGACGAGGGCCTGAGGATCGGGCCGGAAGTCATCGGGCGGCTGCCCCGGATGCAGCAGGCTTGAGACCGGATCGGGCCGGGGTCACCAGCCGAGCTCGGTGAGGCGGGCGTCATCGATGCCGAAGTGATGCGCGACCTCGTGGATGACCGTCCGGCGGACCTGCTCCACCACCTCGGCCTCGGACCCGCAGATCGCGCAGATGGCCCGCCGGTAGATCGTGATCCGGTCCGGCAGCACCCCGGCGTACTGCGAGGTCCGGCTGGTCAGCGGGATTCCCTGGTAGAGCCCCAGCAGGCCCGGAGGCCCGGGACCATGCTCTACCGTGACCGCGACATTGCGCATCAGCCGGCCAAGGTCCTCGGGCAGGCTGTCCAGCGCGGCGACGACCATGTCCTCGAACTTGGCCGGCTCGACGTCGATCACCGTCCCATTGTCTGCCCTCCGGCTGAACCCCAGCTCTGGATTGCTTCTGGAACGGCAGGCCATGGGCGGGTCTTCCGGCCGGGCACATAGCCTGGTTCCCGACAAGCTCCGCTATTCCGCCTTCCCCGCCATGAGGGCTGCCTGTGCTGACCAACGAAGTCCCGGACGCCTCCGCCGGGACGGTGGACGATCGTGCCCCGCGGCGCCGTAGGCGGCGCAGGGTTGTGATCGGGACGATCGCCGCCGTGTTCCTGGTGTTCTGCGGGCTGACCGCGCGGCTGTTCGTGTTCCCGGTCTCCGGGATGCCCGCCCGCGTGGACGCGATCGTGATGATGGCCGGGCCTGGTGACCGGTTCCGGACCGCGCTGACGCTGGCCGCCCAGCACCGGGCGTCCGCGCTGGTGCTCTCCAGCGGGGACCGTGGCCCCGGCGGATCCGCCCAGGCCTTCGGCGGGCCCTGCGCACCGCCGATCCCGCGCGTGAAGGTGATCTGCTTCAATCCCAACCCGGACACCACCCAGGGCGAGGCCGAGTACGCGGCCCGGCTAGCCCGCCAGCACCACTGGCATTCCGTGGCCCTGGTCACCATCACGCCGCAGGATTCCCGCGCCCGGCTGCGGATGGAGCGTTGCTTCAGCGGTCACGTGTACGTGATGACCGCGCCCACCCCGGCCCGGTACTGGCCCTATGAATTGGCCTACGAGTGGGCGGCGACGGTCAAGGCGCTCACCATCAACCGCAGCTGCTGAGCCTGGCCCGGGCAGCCAGCCGGCGGCCGCCCGATAAGAGAACGCTTAATCCGAGGTCGCCCGAACGTGGCCCGCCAATTAGAGTCAGGTCCAGGACACCGGGAAGGTAGCTGATGATGAACGATCAGCCAGGCGAGGCGCTCGAGGTGCTGCGCGGGGTGTGGAGCGCTCAGGAGCAGACCGCTGCCGACCTCGACGACTGCGGCACCACCAAGTCGTGCAAGCGGATGGCCGAGGTCGGCTTCGGTGACATGGCCGGCCCCGAGGAGGACCTCCGCACCGCGTGGCGGAACCGGCTGGCCCGCGAGGGCAAGCTGAACACCGAAGGCAGCAGTGTGGCCGACCTGGTGCTCGGCCCGGCTGAGGGTCACTGACCGCTGGATGGACTATCCGGACACCGTCGGCGAGCTGACCGGGATCTTGCGCCAGGGCGGTTATCTCGCCGATCGTGGCCTGGCCACCGCGCTGTTCGTCGGTCTTTCGCTGCACCGGCCCGTCCTGCTTGAGGGCGAGGTCGGGGTGGGCAAGACCGAGGTCGCGAAGGTCATGGCCGACGTCTTCGGGCGGCGGCTGATCCGGCTGCAGTGCTATGAGGGCATCGACACCAGCCAGGCCCTGTACGAGTGGGACTACGCCCGCCAGATGCTCTACATCCGGGCCCTGTCCGAGCGGCAGGTCGCCGAGGACGAGGCGGTCGATAAGGTCTTCGGCCCGCGGTTCCTGCTGGAGCGGCCGCTGCTGGACGCGGTGCGGGCCGGCGACCAGGCGGTCCTGCTCATCGACGAGGTGGACCGGGCTGACGACGAGTTCGAGGCGTTCCTCCTCGAGGTGCTCTCCGACTTCCAGATCACCATTCCCGAGATCGGCACGATCAGGGCGGAACGGCCGCCGCTGGTGCTGCTGACCTCGAACCGGACCCGTGAACTGCACGATGCGCTTAAACGGCGCTGCCTGTACCACTGGATTGGCTACCCGCCGCCCGAGCGCGAGGTGGAAATCGTCCTGGTCCGGGCGCCGGGCGTGTCCAAGGCACTGGCGGGCAAGGTGGTCGCGGCGGTCAACCGGCTCCGCGAGATGGAGCTGGCCAAGCCGCCCGGCGTGGCCGAGACCATCGACTGGGTGCGCACCCTGGACTTCCTCGGCGAGACGGAGCTGGGCACCGAGGTCGCCGGGGACACCCTGGGCGCGGTGGTCAAGGAACGGGACGACCTCGAGCTGGTGCGCGACAACCTGGAAGAGATCACATCCGGTGGCTGAGCGCGCCCCCTTCGTCGCGCTGCTGGTGAACTTCACAGCGGAACTCCGCGCGGCCGGCCTGCCGGCCGGCTCCGGGGATGTGCTGGCTTACTGCGCGGCGATGGGCACGCTGGACCCGACCGACCTGCTGGACCTGTACTGGGGCGGGCGGACCACGCTGGTCACGCGGCGGGAGAACATCCCGGTCTACGACCGGGTGTTCCGGCGCTTCTTCCTCGATAGCCGTGACCCGGTCCGGGAACTGCTCAAGCTCAAGCAGCCCGAGCGCACGCAGGCCGAGGGCGTACTCCAGATTCCGGCCACCGATCCCGGCGAGGATCTCCAGGAACAGGTGAGCCTGGGGCTGGTGGCGTCGGACGCGGAGACGCTCCGGCACAAGTCGTTTCCCGCCTGCACCCCGGACGAGCTCGCGGCGCTGCGGCGGATCATGGCCCGGATCCGGCTCACCCCGCCCCGGAGGCGCACCCGGCGGACGGCGCCGGCGGCCACGGGGCGTTCCCCGGACCTGCGCCGGATGGTGCGGGAGTCGCTGCGCATGCAGGGTGAGCCCGCCGAGCTGGCCTGGCGGCAGCGCAAGGTCCGGCTCCGGCCGCTGATCCTCATCCTCGACGTGTCCGGGTCGATGGCTGACTACTCCCGGCACCTGCTCCAGTTCGCGTACTCGGCCAAGCGGGCGACCACCCGGGTCGAGGTGTTCTGCTTCGGGACCCGCCTGACCCGGATCACCCGGGCCCTGGATCACCGCAAGCCCGACGACGCCCTGGAGCGCGCGGCCGGCGCGGTGTTCGACTGGGAGGGGGGCACCAGGATCGGGGCCAGCCTGGACACGTTCGTCCGCGACTGGGGACGCCGCGGGCTGTGCCGCGGGGGGATCGTGGTCATCTGCTCCGACGGACTGGACCGGGGCGACCCGGAGACGCTGGCCACGGCCATGGAACGGCTGGCCCGGCTCAGTTACCGGGTGGTGTGGATGAACCCGCACAAGGGCAACGACCCCCACTTCCGGCCGACCACGCTCGGCATGCTGGCCGCCGCCCCGAGCATCGACCTGATCCTGTCCGGTCACGACCTGAGCAGCCTGGAAGAACTCGCTACGCTGCTGCCAGCCCTGAACTAGGCAGCCCTGAACTAGAAAACCCCCGAACGAGGCAACCCGGAACCAGGAGGGCGCGGTGCGCTGGAGCGTGGGCGTCGAGGCTGAAGGCGACCGGGTGCTGACCCGCGAGGAGGTGGTGGAGCTGGCTGACGCCGTCGCGGCCAGCAACGGCATCGCCACCGGGATCGGGAGCAAGCGCTACGGCGCGCAGCTGATCGTAGAGGCCGGCACCCGCGAGGAAGCGATCGAGAAGGCGACCGGGGAGCTGCGCCAGGCCGCGGCGCGGGCCGGCCTGCCGCCCGGCCCGGTGGTGCGGGCCGAGGCAGTCAGCGAGGACGAGGACGCGGCCGGATGATCCGGCTCGGGTCACTGGCCGGGTACCCGTTCGAGGGTCCGCGGGTGCTGGCCGGGTGGACCCCGCCGCCGGTGGCCGCCGTCTACGTGATCCTCTGCAAGCCTGACCCGGAGAACAAACCGGAGAAGTACGCGGTCATCTACGTGGGGCACGGCGACGACCTCTCCGCGGAGCGCTTCCCGTTCCGGCACCCGAGCGCGCCGTGCTGGGTGCGCCGGGCCGGCTCCCGGTGGAAGGTGTACATCGCCACCTACGAGGTGCCGGGGGGCACCCCCGCGCACCGGGAGCAGATCAGCCGGGAGCTGACCGCCGTCTATCATCCCGGCTGCAACGACCAGCAGTACGACCAGGCCTGGCGCGAGGAGTGGATCGGCGGCCCCAGCACCTGATTTTCCGCTTACGGGCGGGGGCTGAACCCCACCGCGTCATGCAGCCGGGAGCGGCGCCGGCCGGACGCCGGGCGGGCGGGCTCGGGGACCTCGGGACGCTCGGCCGCCGGGGTGACGTCCACGACGATCTCCTCGGCCATCCCGTACAGCAGCGGCAGCGCCCCGGCGACCACGCCGCCGGTCCGGTTGATGTGCTCGACCCCGGGCCCAATGAGCCTGGCGTGGCCCACGATGGTCCGCACGATCCCGGCTGCGCCTTCCAGGTTCCCCGCGATCCGGGTGAGCAGCGTCCCCACCCAGAAAAGGTAGAACGCCAGGCCCGCGATGAGCAGCACGATGACGATGACGGTGAGAACGACGAGCGCGGTCACGACTTAACCTTCCCGAGCACCCGGCCGAGGAACAGGTGGTGCTGGAGGCCCTCAGCCAGGACCGCCTCCACGCCGTCGGCGACCTGCGGGATCAGCGTGGTGTCCGCGGTGTTGGCCTCGGCCGCCTGCAAGGTCCCCCCGATCTCGACCACCCGGCGGTCGATGATCTTGACCAGCCAGACCAGGATGCTGAGCAGCGCCGCGACCGCCAGAACCACGACGAAGCCCAGGATGATCGCGGTGACCCACAGGGTGTGCTCGGTGCCGGACATGGCCAGGACATGGGGTTCCATCGTCAGCCTCCCAGCCGTGCGCGCCCGCGCTGCAGGCCGCCGATGATGATCGTGGCGTGCTCGATCGTGGTGCGCAGCGCACCCAGCGGCGCGGTGTTGTGCACCGCCTCGGTCAGCGCGTCGTTGATCTTGGGGGCCTCGTTGCCGATCGACCGGGCCAGCAGCAGGATCGGCACGACCAGCGCCACGACCACCAGGACGACCACGATGCCAATGGTGTAGCCCACCACCCAGCCGGTCGTGGATGTCCCGGCCGCCAGGACATGTGGTTCCATCAGTGACTCCTTTGCGCGGGCTGCGTCGCCCGGTTGGACTGGGCCCGCTTGAGCTGGGATTGCATCACCGGTTCAGACCGTCTCGCAGAAGTCCCGGACCGGCTTCAGGCTGGCGTTGACCGAGGTCAGCCGGGGCGGCACCGGGGCCGTGAGCGCGGCGACGGCCTGCACCCCTCCCGTGGTGGCCACCAGCGTGGCCTTGATCGCCCGCAGGTGGAAGATCACCCTGAGGAGACCGATTGCGGTGACCGCGATGATCAGGGCCGCGACGATGATGGTCATCCAGGCCGCTGCTGGCATTGGCTATCTCCTTAACCGAGAAGTTTCGCGACGGAACCGGCGTACCGGACCGCGCCGACGGAGACCGCGCCGACCGTGGCGTCGGTCTGGGCCAGGCCCTCGGGGACGCCCTGCAGCTCGCCGACGAGCTCAACCCCGCCGGCCAGGATCTGGTCGGCGGCGCCCCGGATGCGTTCCAGCGCGGCGAGTACCCGGTTCAGCAGGAAGATCACGACAGGCAGCACCACGAGCAGCAGCACCACGTTGCCGATCCACCACAAGACCATGACGGGCTCCTTAGGTCGCGGGGGCGCGGTAGGGGAGGAAGAAACGGCGGAAGACCCGGCTCAGCGCCATGACGGCGGCCCGCATGCCGAGGGCGAGGCCGCTGGCCGAGCTGGTGCGGGCCGCGGCCATCTGCTCGGCCGACTCGCCCCGCTCGATCCGCTCGATGCGGTCCTGCATGGTGGTGGCGAAGTCGCGCATCAGCACCGACGAGACGTCGGAGATCATGCCCCGGCCGTACTGGGCGGCGGCGCCGGACAGCTGGATATCCTGGGCCACGTTGACCTTGGTGCCGCGGCCGGAGCGAACCAGCGTCGCGGTGACCACCATGCTGGCCTGGCCGCGGCCCTTCTCCTCCGCGCCGGCCGCGTTGAGCACGAGCCGCTTGGCGGCCTCGTCACGCTCGGCGATCTCCGCGGTCCCGCCGAACTGCAGCCGCACCGGGCCCATCCGGATCGCCACCCGGCCCTTGTACTTCTCGCCGCCCAGGTCCTCGGTGAGTTCCGCGCCGGGCAGGCAGGTGGCCACCTGCGGGATGTTCTCGAAGAACTTCCAGACCTTCTCGACCGGCTGGGCGACCTCAAAGTCGTTGGTGATCAGCATCGGCTCTCCTTCAGGTACGCCGCCGGGTTCTCCTGGAACGACCGGCGGCAGCCGGCGCAGCAGAAGTGGTACGTCACGCCCTCGTGCTCCAGCGGGTAGCCGGACGCGTCCGCGGTCACGGTCATCCCGCAGACCACGTCAACCGCCTCGGCTGGCGCCTGACCGGCAGTCCCGCGCCCCGCAGTCGTGGCCGGCGTGGGGCCGCCGGGCAGCACCGCGCCGGAAGCCCGCAGCTGGACCAGTTCGGCCAGGATCGCGACCGCGATCTCGCGATGCGACGTCCGGCCCAGGTCCAGGCCCGCGGGCACCCGGACCCGGTCGAGCCGGTCCCGGGGCACACCGCGGTCCTTGAGGTACCCGAGCACCGCCGCGCCCCGCTTGGCCGAGCCGACCAGGCCCAGGTACGCGGGCCGGGCCGCAGCCGCCTGCTCGACGGCCTCCTCGTCGCCGTGGCCCTGGGTGGCCACCACCACCATCGAGCTCTCGTCCGCGTCGGCCGCCGAGAACGCCCCGCGGTCCAGCACCGAGGTGCGCCAGCCCAGCACCCGGGACAGGTCAGCCAGCGTCTGCACCATCGGCGAGCGGCCCACGATCACCAGGTGCGGCGCGGGCAGCACCGGCTCGATGTACACCTCCAGCGCGCCCTCGCTCTGGCAGGCGATGGGCACCACGGTCATCCCGTCTGGCACCGCCGCCCCGAATTGGTCCGGGGTCCCCAGCAGCAGCAGCCGAGGCACGCCCTCGCTGATCACCTGGCGGGCCTCGCGGATCACCACCGGCTCCGCGCACGCCCCGCCGATCCAGCCGTGCAGGTCACCCGCGGCCGTGATGATCGCGCGCGATCCCTGCTGGCCCGAGGACGGGCCCTGCCGCCAGACCACGGTGGCCAGCGCGAACGGCTGGCCCCGCCGGGTCAGCTCCCCGGCCTCCTCCAGCACATCGAAACTGTGCATCAGCAACTCCCCTCGGTCCGCCCGTCCTCAGTCCGTGCGTACGGGCGGGGCACCGGAGACGTCGTGGCGCTGGGTGATCGCCTCCCAGACCCGGTCGGGAAGCAGCGGCATGTCGATGTTGCGCACCCCGGTCTGTGACAGCGCGTCCAGCACCGCGTTCACGAACGCCGCCGGGCCGCCGACCGCCGCGCACTCCCCGATGCCCTTGGCGCCGATCGGGTGGTGCGGGCAGGGGGTGACCACCTCGCTGTGCAGCTCGAAGCCCGGCGTCTCCCAGGCGGTCGGCAGCAGGTAGTCCATGTAGTTCGAGCCGACGCAGTTGCCCTCCGCGTCGAACGTGATGAACTGCATGTTGGCCATGGCGTAGGCCTCGGCGAGGCCGCCCATGATCTGGCCCTCGACGATCATCGGGTTGATCCGGACCCCGCAGTCGTCCACCGCCACCGTGTTCAGCACGTCCCAGACCCCGGTCTCGGGATCGACCTCGACCGTGACGATGTAGACCGCGAACGGCCAGGTCAGGTTGGGCGGGTCGTAGTAGGCCGTGTTCTCCAGGCCGGGCTCCATGCCATCGGGCATGTTGCTGTACGCGGCCATCGCGCATTCCTGGATGGTCACCCCGCGGTCCGGCGCGCTGCGCACGTAGAACCGGCCGAGTTCCCACTCGATGTCCTCCTCGGACACCTCGAGGAGATGGGCGGCCAGCTTGCGGGCCTTGGCCCGGATCTTGCGGGACACCATGGAGACCGCCGCCCCGGCCACCGGCGTGCTCCGGGAGGCGTAGGTGCCCATGCCGAACGGCGCGGTGTCGGTGTCGCCTTCCTCGACGACGATGTCCTCCGCCGGGATGCCGAGCTCGTGGCTGACGATCTGGGCCCAGGTCGTCTCGTGGCCCTGGCCCTGCCCCCGGGCGCCGGTGCGGACGATGGCCTTGCCCGTCATGTGCACCTTGAGCTCGGCGGAGTCGAACATCTTGATGCCGAGGATGTCGTATTCGCGGCTGTTACCCGCGCCGAGCGGCTCGGTCATGGTGGAGATGCCCAGGCCGAGCAGCCGGCCCCGGCCCCGGGCTTCCTCCTGCCGCTGGCGGAAGTCCTCGTAGCCGATGGCCCGCAGGCCGACGTCCAGGCATTTGCCGTACTGGCCCGAGTCGGTGAGGAAGCCGAACGGGGTGCGGTGCGGGAAGTCGTCGTCGCGGACGAAGTTCATCCGCCGGAACGCGGCCTGGTCCATGCCCAGGTCCTGGGCGGCGGCCTGCACCATGCGTTCCTGGAAGAACATGGCCTCGGTGACCCGGAACGAGCACCGGTAGGCGACCCCGCCGGGCGCCTTGTTGGTGTAGGTGCCGCGCGTCGTCATGTGCGCCACCGGGATGTCGTAGGCGGCGAACGCCGAGTGCATCAGCCCGATCTTGAACTTGCTGGGCTGGGCGTCGGCGAAGAACGCGCCGTGGTCGGCCTGGGTGCGCATCCGGACGGCCAGGATTTTCCCGTCCTGGCGCAGTGCCATCTCGCCGTCCAGGTAGACGTCCCGGGCGAAGTGGGTGGAGATCAGGTTGCCGGACTTGTCCTCGATCCACTTGACCGGCCGCTCCAGCAGGATCGAGGCCAGGATCGAGCACACGTACCCGGGGTAGACCGGCACCTTGTTGCCGAAGCCGCCGCCAATGTCCGGCGAGATGATCCGGATCATGTGCTCGGGCAGTTCGGCGACCATGGCCACCGCGGCCCGGATGATGTGCGGCGCCTGGGTGGTCATGTAGACGGTGAGCTTCGAGGTGGCCCGGTCGAAGTCCGCGACCGACCCACAGCATTCGATCGGGGACGGGTGGGAACGGGGGTAGTGCAGCTGGAGCCGGGAGATGACATCCGCTTCCGCGAACGCCCGCTCGGTGCCCTCCGCGTCGCCCACTTCCCAGTCGTAGATGACGTTGCCCGCCTGGCCGGTCTTGTCGTCCCGGATGACCGGCGCACCGCCGGCCACGGCCTGCGTCGGGTTGACGATCACCGGCAGCGGCTCGTACTCGACGTCGATGAGCTCGCACGCGTCCTTGGCGATGTACGGGTCATCGGCGATGACGCACGCCACCTCCTGGCCCTGGAACCGCACCTTGTCGGTGGCCAGCACGGCCTGGGTGTCGTAGGACAGCGTCGGCATCCAGGCCAGGTTGCGGGTGGCCATCATCTCGCCGGTGAGCACCAGCCGCACGCCGGGGATGTCCCACGCCTTGCTGGCGTCGATGGACTTGATCCGGGCGTGGGCCAGCGGGCTGCGCAGGATCTCCATGTGCAGCATGCCGGGCAGGGTGATGTCGTCGGTGTAGTTGCCCTTGCCGCGGATGAAGCGGTTGTCCTCGACCCGCTTGCGGCTGGCGCCAAGCCCGCCGATCTTGATCTCGTCGAGTGCCTGGGTCACGGCGTCAGCCCTCTTTCTGGAGCTTGTCGGCGGCCCACAGCACCGACTTCACGATGTTCTGGTAGCCGGTGCACCGGCACAGGTTGCCGGACAGCGCCCAGCGGACGTCTTCCTCGCTGGGATCGGGGTTCTCGTCCAGCAGGGCCTTGGCGGCCATCATCATCCCGGGGGTGCAGAAGCCGCACTGCAGGCCGTGCTCCTCTTTGAAACCCTCCTGCAGCGGGTGCAGTTCGCTCGCGGCGGCCAGCCCCTCCACGGTGCTGATCTCCCGCCCGTCCACCTGTACGGCCAGCATGGTGCAGGACTTGACCGGCCGGCCGTCCACCAGCACCGTGCACGCGCCGCAGTTGGTGGTGTCGCAGCCCATATGCGTGCCGGTCAGCCCGAGCCCGCGGCGGATCAGGTGGGCCAGCAGCAGCCGGGTCTCCACCTCCGCGATCTTCTTCTGGCCATTGATCGTGAACCTGATCCGGCGCATCGGGACATCACTGATCTCGTCGCCGTGATCCTCATAAACGACCGTCATGTCAGGCTGCCCTTTCCGTGGTGCCAGCGGCCCCTGGGCCGGCTGCCCTGTGCCGTCGGCCCCAGTGCCGGCTGTCCCAGTGCCGCCGGCCCGGTCCAGGATGCGGGTCACGAACGTGCGGACCATGTGCCGCTTATAGTCCGCGCTGCCGCGGTGATCGGTCCGGGGGTGCGCCGCCTCCGCGGCCAGCCCGGCGGCCATCTCGATGCTCTGGACGGTGAGCGGCTGGCCGGCCAGCGCGCGGGCCGCCTCGGTGGCCGCGATGGTGGAGCCGCCTACCCCGGTCAGCGCGATGCCGGCCCGGTTCACGGTGCCTGCCTGTCCTGGGCCCCCGGAGATCTCCAGGGCCACGGCCACCCCGACCGTGGCGAAGTCGCCGACCCGGCGCTCCAGCTTGAGATACCCGCCCGCCCGTGCCCCCGTGGCGGGCGGGATCACGGCCTCCACGGCCACCTCGTCGGGCTCCAGGACGTTCTCGAACGGCCCGGTGACGAAGTCGGCCATGGGGATGCTGCGCCGGCCGCGTGGGCCCTGGGCCACCACGGACCCGCCCAGCGCGAGCACCACCGAGGCCCAGTCACCCTGGGGATCGGCGTGGCAGAGCGAGCCCACCAGCGTGCCCCGGGTGCGGACGATGGGGTCGGCGATCAGCGGCGCCGCCGCGGCCATGGTCGGCTGAGATCCCTTCAGCAGCGCTGAGCGCTCCAGGTCAGCGTGGCGGCACAGCGCCCCGACCCGCAGCGTCCCGTCCGGGTCAGCGCGGTGGTAGTCGAGGCCGGGCACGTTGTTGATGTCCACCACGAGTTCCGGTGAGGCGAAGCGCAGCTTCATCAGCGGGACCAGGCTCTGGCCGCCGGCCAGCACCTTGGCGTAGTCCCCGCCGTCGCGCAGCGTGGCGATGGCCTCGTCGAGGGAGCGCGGTGCCTCGTAGCGGAACCGAGACGGGTACATCCGATCCTCCAGTGTCCTGTCCGGACGGCACTGCCGCACGACCGCCGGATCGTGATTCAGTTGACGTCGCCGGCGGTGTCCGCGGCACCGCTGTATGGGGCGCCCGTGCTCGCGGCACTGTCCGCCCCGGTACCCGCGCTCACAGTGCCGCCATCCGTGTCACCGATGGTGGCCACACCGGGCCGGGCGGGGTTTCGTTGCGGCGAATTTTCCGGGTCAGCCACCGCGACGGGAAGCGTGTCCTCCTCCGGATCCGGGCGCGGCTCCTGATGGGGCGGCCAGGGCCGGCGACCGGCTGCCCAGCGATCTTCAGGTAGTCAATGAGCTGTGGCCAGGCCCACACCGTGGGGCTTTTGCCCTCTTTCGGGACATTCTCGATCAGTTCGTACAGGCGCGGGTTGCCGCGGCTATGCCCGTCGGATTCCATCCGCATCAGCCCACTCCTACCCATAGTCAGAGGGCATCCATGCCTCTGTGAGGTGAGCCACATGATCCTTCAGTCGGCAAGCGTGCGCAATACGTGAATAAGCGCTTGCTTAACTCGCCAGCGGCGGCCCGGGCCAGGCCGGCCCGGCCGGCGCGGATCAGCTCCAGATGGTCACGTAGACCGGCGGCCGGAACCGCGACGGCGGGACGCCGGCCGTGGGTGCCCGCATCAGCTGCATGGCCTCCGGCGTGGTCAGGAACCGGCGCAGCGCGCTGGCCACGGTGCTCCGGTGCTGGCGCTCCAGCAGCGTCACGTGCCAGCAGCCGTCCACCGGCGTGCCCGGCACGTCCACCAGGGACAGCTGGCCCCGGCGCAGCTGCTGGGTGACGAGGTGCTCGACGGCCGGCGCGACCCCGGCCCCGTCGGCGGCCGCGGCCCACGCGGCGGTCTGGTTGGGGAACACCCCGATCATGTCTTCCGGGATCCGCAGCGCCGTGAGCAGCTGCCCCGTGTCGCTCTCCGGATCGGTGCCGGACGGGTCGACCAGCCACCGCCACTGCTGGGGGCTGCCGCGCAGCCGGGACTGCCCGGCGGTGACCACGACCAGGCGGTACCGGAAGATCGGCTCGCTCACCACGGGCAGGTCCGGGTCACCGGCCACCCTCGGGCCGATGGCCACGTCGGCCAGCCGGTTACCGACCAGCACCCCCATCTCCTGGGTCACGGCCACCCCGGCGGACACCTCGAGCGGCCCGGCGAAGCGCCGCCGGAACGCCTCGGTCAGCGGGCTGGCCACGAACTCGGCGAACGTGGGCGAGGCCACGACGCGCAGCTGCTCCGGGGCGCCCTGGGCGGCCCGGACCGCCGCATGGGCCTCGGCGCCGAGCACGACGATCTGCGACGCGGTGGCCAGCAGCCGGGAGCCGCCCGCGGTCAGCGTCATCCCGCTGGGACCGCGGCTGACCAGCTGGTCACCGAGGTGCTGGCGGAGGGCGGTCAGGGCCTGCGAGACCGCGGACTCACTGACGCCGAGCGCGCTCGCGGCGGAGGTCACCGAGCCCAGCCGGGCGACCAGCACGAACGCGTTGAGCTGTGTCAGGGTCATAACGCCGTCTTATCCAGGTTCGCGATGTTCAGACAGCAAGCGCACCGGCCACGCACCCGGGCCGGACGGCCCAGGATCGCTAGCCGGTTCTGACCATCGCCCACGGTTGATTATTACCGCTGGCTGAGCGCACTCGTACACTGCGCAGACAGCGGTTATCCCGAGGGAGAGCGTATGCAGGTTCCGGCCTACGTCGAGTACGAGAAGGCCACCAGCGTTGCGCACGCCCTCGCGCTGCTGGACCGGTTCGGTCCCGAGGCTCGCATCCTGGCCGGCGGGCACAGCCTGATCCCCATGATGAAGCTCCGGCTGGCCCAGCCGGAGACACTGATCGACATCAACGGGCTCAGCGAGCTTTCCTACATCACCGTGACCGCCGGTGAGCTGCGGATCGGCGCGCTGACCCGGCACGCGCAGCTGCTCGACTCCGGCGAAGCGGCCCGGCACTTCACGGTCCTGCACGACGCAGAGCAGGTGATCGCCGACCCGGTGGTACGGAACTGGGGCACGGTCGGCGGCTCGCTCTGCCAGGCCGACCCGTCCGAGGACCTGTCGGCGGCCTTCGCCGCGCTCAAGGCGACGATGGTCATCGCGCACCCCGGGGGCAGCCGGACGGTGCCGGCCCGGGATTTCTACACCGGGCCCTACGAGACCGTGGTCGCGCCGGGCGAGATGCTGACCGAGATCCGGATCACGATCCGGCCCGGCGGCGGCAGCGCGTACGAGAAGGTCGGGCGGCGGGCCGGCGACTGGCCGGTGGGCGCGGTCGGCTCGGCCCTGTGGCTGACCGGCGGCGGGCAGGACGGCGGGCGCCAGGACGGCGGCATCATCGCCGACGCGGGCATCGGGCTGACCGCGGTGGGCGCGCCGCACTTCGCCGGGGCCGGGGCCGAGGAGTTCCTGCGCGGCGCCCCGGCTACCGAGGAGAGCTTCGCGCGGGCCGGCGAGCTGGCCGCCGCGTCCTGCCGGCCTGTATCCGACCAGCGCGGCCCGGCCGACTACAAGCGCCACCTGGCCTGCGAGCTCACCATCCGGTCGCTGCGCCGCGCCCTGGCGCGCGCCCGGAAGCATGGCGGGGGCGCGCCCGGCGGCGCACCGCAGGACGAGGGCTGAGCACCGACGATATGCAGATAACGATGACCGTGAATGGGGTCAGCCACACCAGGGACGTCGAGGCCCGGCTGCTGCTGATCCATTTCCTGCGTGACGACCTCGGCCTGACCGGATCGCACTGGGGGTGCGACACCTCCAACTGCGGGGCCTGCGTGGTGTGGCTGGACGAGACGCCGGTGAAGTCCTGCACGGTGCTGGCGGCCATGGCCGACGGGCGCCGGGTGCGCACGGTCGAGGACCTGGCCCTCGGCGCCCGGCTCGACCCGGTCCAGCAGGGTTTCGCGGAGTGCCACGGGCTGCAGTGCGGGTTCTGCACGCCGGGCATGATGATGACCGCCCGGTGGCTGCTCGACCACCACCCCGATCCGTCCACGGAGGAGATCCGTGAGGCGCTGTCCGGCCAGCTGTGCCGGTGCACGGGGTACGAGAACATCGTGCGGTCCGTCCTGTGGGCGAGCCAGCATGAGGCCGGCCAGCACGGGGCCAGCGAGGGCGGGGCCAGCGAGGACGAAGCCAGCCAGCACGAGCCTGGTCAGCATGCGGACGGGGGACGATGAGCGCGGTGACGGATCCGGCTCTGGACGGTGCCTACGGCCCGGTCCGGCGCAAGGAGGACGCCCGGTTCCTGCGCGGCCAGGGCACGTTCGTGGACGACATCCAGCGGCCCGGCATGCTGCACGGGGCCATCCTGCGCAGCCCGCTGGCGCACGCCCGGGTCGTGTCGGTGGACACCGCTGCCGCTGAGGCGCACCCCCGGGTCCGGGCCGTCATCACCGGCGAGCTGCTGGAGCAGCGCAAGCTGGCCTGGATGCCCACACTCTCCCGCGACGTCCAGGCCGTGCTGGCCACCGACAAGGTCCGGTTCCAGGGGCAGGAGGTGGCGTTCGTCGTCGCCGAGGACCGCTACTCCGCGCGGGACGCGCTCGAGCTGATCCAGGTGGAGTACGAGCCGCTGCCCGTGGCCGTGGACGCGACCCGGGCCCTGGACGAGGATGCCCCGCTGATCCGGGACGACGTGGCGGGCCAGCAGGACAACCACATCTTCGACTGGTCGGCCGGCGACCGGGCGGCCACCGACGCGGCCTTCGCCGCCGCGGACGTGGTGGTCACCCAGGACATGCTGTACCCGCGCTCGCACCCCGCACCACTGGAGACCTGCGGCGCGGTGGCCGAGATGGACCAGGTCACCGGCAAGCTCACAGTGTGGGCCACCACGCAGGCGCCGCACGCGCACCGCACCCTGTACGCGCTGATCGCCGGGCTGCCTGAGCACAAGATCCGGATCGTTTCCCCGGACATCGGCGGCGGGTTCGGCAACAAGGTCCCGGTGTACCCGGGCTACCTGTGCGCCGTGGTCGCCACCATGATCACCGGCCAGCCGGTGAAGTGGGTCGAGGACCGGTCGGAGAACCTGATGTCCACCGCGTTCGCCCGCGACTACCACATGCACGGCGAGATCGCCGCGACCCGGGACGGCCGGATCCTCGCCCTGCGGGCCCGGGTGCTGGCCGACCACGGCGCGTTCAACGGTTCTGCGCAGCCCAGCAAGTACCCAGCCGGGTTCTTCCACATCTTCACCGGTTCCTACGACCTGCAGGCGGCGCACTGCGAGGTCACCGGCGTCTACACGAACAAGGCCCCGGGCGGGGTCGCCTACTCCTGCTCGTTCCGGATCGCCGAGGGGGTGTACCTGGTCGAGCGGATGGTCGACCTGCTGGCCGCCGAGCTCGGCCTGGACCCGGCCGAGCTGCGGATGCGGAACCTGCTGCGGCCCGAGCAATTCCCCTACACCTGCCCGACCGGGTGGGAGTACGACTCCGGCGACTACCCGCGGGCCCTGCAGGTGGCCATGGACCTGGCCGGGTACCCGGAACTGCGGCGCGAGCAGGAGAAACGGCGGGCCCGCGGCGAGTACATGGGCATCGGGCTGAGCTTCTTCACCGAGGGAGTCGGCGCCGGGCCCCGCAAGGACATGGACATCCTCGGCCTGGGCATGGCTGACGGCGCCGACCTGCGGATGTACCCGACGGGCGCGGCGGTACTGAGCATTTCCTGCCAGACCCAGGGCCAGGGACACGAGACCACGTTCGCGCAGATCGTCGCCCACGAGCTGGGACTGAGCCCGGACGACGTCGAGGTGGTGCACGGCGACACGGACCGGACCCCGTTCGGCCTCGGCACCTACGGGTCGCGGTCCACGCCCGTGTCCGGCGCCGCGGCCGTGGTCGTGGCACGCAAAGTGCGGGAGCGGGCCCGGGTGGTGGCCGCGGCCATGCTGGAAGCCGCGCCGGAGGACCTCGAGTGGGCCCACGGCCGCTGGCAGGTCCGCGGCGACCCCGAGCAGGGCCGGACCATGGCCGAGATCGCGATGGCCGCGCACTCCTCGCTGGAGCTGCCCGACGGCGTCGAGGGTCACCTGGACGCGGAGACCGTGTACAACCCGCCGAACCTCACCTATCCCTACGGTGCATACATCTGCGTGGTGGACGTGGACCCGGGCACCGGCGCGGTCACCCTGCGCCGGTTCATCGCGGTGGACGACTGCGGGGTCCGGATCAACCCGATGATCGTGGAGGGGCAGGTGCACGGTGGCCTGGCCGATGGGGTCGGGATGGCGCTGATGCAGGTCATCACCTACGACCGGGACGGGAACTGCCTCGGCGGCTCGTTCATGGACTACCTGCTGCCCACCTCGCTGGAATGCCCGTCCTGGGAGCTAGGCGAGACCGTCACCCCCTGCCCGCACCACCCGATCGGCGCCAAGGGGGTAGGCGAGTCGGCCACGGTGGGCTCGCCGGTCGCGGTGGTCAACGCGGTCGTGGACGCGCTGCGCCCGCTGGGCCTCCGGCACGCGGACATGCCGCTCACCCCGGCCAACGTGTGGTCCGCGCTCCAGGGTCACACGGTGCGCGCCGACCTGGCCCTGTAGCCGGGGGACGACCCCTGGAACCCCCGCCGTCTGTCGGCTCAGCGAGGACCCGCCTGTGGCCTGCCCGCCTCGCCGGCCGATACCCGGGAGGGACGACCCCCTGGAACCCGGGCCAGCGGGGGACGACCTCCCGGATCCACCGTGCTCACCGGCCGGCCGATCTACGACCTCAGGTGTGCCGCCAGCCGGCGGCCTGCCGCATCATGGTGCTATGCGTTTCTCCGTTCTGGCCCCGGCATGAGCGATATCGCCGCGCGCCTTCCTGACGCCGCGACCCTGATCCGCGACCTGGACGGGGCCGGATACCTGACCGACCAGCCACTGGGTGTGGCGCTGTTCCTGGCCACCCGGATGGGGCAGCCCATCCTCCTCGAGGGTGAGCCCGGGGTGGGAAAGACCGAGGCGGCTAAGGCGCTCGCGGCCGTCCTGGACACCCCGCTGATCCGGCTGCAGTGCTATGAGGGCCTGACCGCCGCCGAGGCCCTGTACGAGTGGAATTACCCGCGCCAGCTGCTCGCGATCCGGCTGGCCGAGTCCCGCGGCGAGACGCTCCGCGACTCCGACCTGTTCAGCGCCGACTATCTGCTGGCCCGGCCGCTGCTGGCCGCGCTGGACCACCCCGGCCCGCGGCCGGCGGTACTGCTGATCGACGAGGTGGACCGGGGCGACGATGAGTTCGAGGCGTTCCTGTTCGAGCTGCTCGCCGAGTCCGCGGTCACGATCCCGGAGCTGGGCACCCGGCGCGCCGCGCTGCCGCCGGTCGTGGTGCTCACCTCCAACCGGACCCGGGATCTGCACGACGCGCTGAAGCGGCGCTGCCTCTACCACTGGATCGAGTACCCGGACACCGAGCGGGTCGCGGCGATCATCCGCCGCCGGGTGCCCGCCGCCGCGGAACCGCTGGCCGGGCAGGTGGCCCGGGGCATTGCCCGGCTCCGGGACCTCGACCTGGCCAAGCCGCCCGGCGTGGCCGAGGCGATCAGCTGGGCCGAGGCCCTGGTCGTGCTGGGTGCGGACCGGATCGACGAGACGGTCGCGGCCCAGACCGCGGGCGTGGTGCTGAAGTACTCCGAGGACCTGCATGTGCTCCGGGCGGCCGGGTTCGCCACGGCGGCCGGTGACGGTGACTGAGGGACCGTGCCGGATCACACTGGGCCGGACCACGCCGGGCCGGACCACGCCAACGGGGACCGTGTCCCGGCTGACCTGGCCCTGATTGCCGCCCGGCTCGGCGCGGAACTGCGGGACGCGGGGGTGCCGGCCGGCCCGGGCCACTGCGAGCGGTTCGCCCGGGCCGTGCCCCTGGCCCGCCCCGCCACCCAGTACGAGCTCTACTTGTGCGCGCTGGCCACGTTCACCTCCGGGCCGGAGCAGGTTGAGACCGTGCGGCGGGTGTTCAGCGACCTGTTCGGCGGGGTGGACGGCCCCCGGACCGCGCAGGCCGGGCCGGAGCCACCCGGTCCGCCCTCCCGGCCGGCCCCGGATGACCTGCTCGCGGAGGCCGCGCGGACCGCCCAGGAACACCCGGTCCCGCCGCCGGAACCGGGCCCAGAGGGGGCTGGCGACCCCCGGGACCACGCCGCGGGATCGCCCGAGAGAACGCCGGGCGAAGCCGCTGACCCCGACCCGGCGGATCAGCCGGAGACCGCCCGCCCGGCCCTGGCTAGCCGGATCGAGCGGCTGGCAGGCACGGACTTCGCCGAGCTGACCCCGGCCGAGCTGCAGGCCCTGGCCGGCCTGATGAGCGAGCTGACCCTGGCCGTCCCGCTGCGCCGCTCCCGCCGCGAGCGTCCCGCGGCCCGGGGCCGCCGCACTGACCTGCGCAGCACGCTGCGGCATGCCCGGCGCACTGGCGGCCACCCGCTCCGGCTGGCCCACCGCGCCCCGGCGCTGCGGCCGCGCCAGCTGATCGTGCTGTGCGACATCTCGGGGTCGATGGAACCCTACGCGCGGGCCATGCTCCAGCTGCTGTACTGCGCGGCCGGCGGGGCCGATGCCGAGGTGTTCACCTTCGCCACCCGGCTGACCCGGCTGACCGGGGCGCTCGCGCACATGCCCCCCGAGCAGGCCCTGCAACGGGCTAGCCGCGCGGCGCCGGACTGGCTGGGCGGCACCCGCATCGGGGCCTCGCTGAAGGAGTTCAACGACACCGTGGGCCGCCCCGGCCTGGCCCGGGGAGCCGTGATCGTGATCATTTCTGACGGCTGGGACACCGGGGAGCCGGCCGTGCTGCGCCGCGAGATGCAGCGGCTCTCGCGGGTCGCGCACCGGATCATCTGGGTCAACCCGCGGACCAAGAGCGAGCAGTACCGCCCGCTGGTCGGCGGGATGGCCGCGGCCTGGCCGTACTGCGATGCGGTGCTGAGCGCGCACTCCGTCGAACGCGCTGCGCGAGCTGACCACGGCGTTGGCCCGCCCGGGGCGGCACCGACCGTGGGCCCAGGACGGGACCCGGCACGCGCCCGGTCATCCCCCGGGCCCCCCCTGGTAAGTCGCCGCGCACAGTGACGACCGGGGAGGTGAGACCCCGGTCGAGTTCCTGCTCCAGGGGGACGACGAGTTGGTGCCGCGCGACTCGGGTCTCGCGCTGTTCGGCGCCTCCGCCTCCGCCTCCGCGGAGAAGACCCGGCACGCCAACCCTGGCCGCCATGCGGGCGTCCCCGCGTTCGAGCCGGAGAGCTCAACGCGTTTGTTCACCTGTCACCTGCCCGCCAGTCATCCTCGGGCAGCAGCAGCGAGGACGGGAAGGGATCAGCGCCGGGTTCTCCTGCGGGCTCGTTAGCGCTCCACGGGCAGGTGACCCGGCCGCGCGGCGGGTCCCCGCATCCGGATCTGTCCCGCACGGGGCTGGGACCGGGGACCGCGGGTAATCTGCGAACGCGGGGCCTGGGCCCGGCGGGCTGCCACCCTGGAGCCTGGTCTGGTGCCCGCCAGGAGGACCCAGCCAGACACGTACTGAGGAGCCATGATCGCCTCCCGGCCCGTCCGGCTGATGGCCGCGGCGGCCCGCGAAGTGTTCGGGGCCGCCGTGCTGACCGTGGTCGCCTGCGTGCTCGCCGGCTGCTCGGCGTCCTCACCGCCCCGCAGCCACCCGTCGGCGCCCGGGCTCCCACCCTCCGGGGCGTTGACCCCGGCCGCTCTCACCCCCGGGGGCCGGCCCGCCTGGCTGCTGACGCGGGCTGCGCTCGCGCAGGTGGCGACGGAAGCCGCGGTGCTGGCCGGACTGCAGCGGTCCCGGGTCCTGGAGATCCTGCATCCCGGCCAGAAGCCGCTGGCGGCAGCCGGCGCGCTGCCCGTGATGACGTCCCCATCCATCCGCGACCTGGACCAGTCGGTGTCCGGCGGCCAGCTCCCCACCGGAACGCGCGCCCTCCTGTACGACCCGGAGACCTGGGTGTTCACGCCGCATGCGGAGCAGCTCAACCCGGCCGGCGCCGCGCGGCGGGCCTGGGACATCGCGCACGCGCACGGCCTGTCGCTCATCGTGGCCCCTGCCCTCAACCTCACCACGGTCAGCCCGGCTCCGGGCGGCGGGCCGCGGTGGCGGCAGTTCCTGCGGCTGGGGCTGGCCGGCGCGATCGCGAAGGTGACTGACGTCCTCGAACTGCAGGCCCAGAGCCTGGAGCGGAGCCCCGGCACGTACGCCGAGTTCGTGCGCGAGGCGGCTGCGCAGGCCCGGGCGGCCAATCCGCGGGTGGCCATCCTCGCCGGGCTGTCCACCAACCCGCCGGGGGCGGCGGTCACCGGCCAGCAGCTGGCCGCCGCGATCCACGCCACCCGCGGGATCGTGGACGGCTACTGGCTCAACATCCCGGCCCGCGGGCCGCGCTGCCCGACCTGTAACTCCCCGCGGCCGGACGTGGGCCGGGCGGTGCTGCGGGCCGTGTTGTGAGCCAGCCGGTCCCAGACCACTGACTTGAGGGCCGCATTCTCCCCGGCGGGAGACATAGGGTGACCCCTGGCCTGGCGGGCGGGGTATGCACTGGGCCGGCGCACCGGAAGCGGGCCGGACGGATGGGCCGGGAAGGCACCGGGCTGGCGCGCAGGGAATGGCCCAGAGGGATGAGCAGGGTATGCGCCCGTGTGACGAACCGGGAATGGGCGAGACGGATGACCGGGGGCCGCGCCCATGGAGGGCACGGGATCCCTTTCCGCGGCCAGGCCGCTGGTAAGGCGGTTCCGGGCGTGCCGCCCGGGGCGGCGCGCCACCCACCAACCGGGGATACCGAGGACCATCACCGGCAGGCCCACGGCGAAGGCCAGCCGCAGCACCCCCAGCTCCTGCAGGCTGAACGGGATCAGGGCGTGAGTGAACCGGGCGGCGTACAACAGCAGCGCCGCGGTCGCGGTGGCCCATGGCAGCCGCCACCGCGTGACGACCAGGTCGACCACGACCGTGCCGAGCAGCGCGCCGGACGTGTAGTAGGCGTACACGCCGGGGTCGAGCAGGATCCGCGCGGCCACGGCGACCAGCAGCACCGCGGGCCACCGTCCGCGCCGGACCGCCACCGCCCCGGCCGCCATCCCGAGGATGAGCTGCGCGGAGCGGTCCCACCACGGGGTCCGGGAGTCCATGACGCCGAGCACGCGCAGCGCGGAGGAGCGGTCGTTAGGGATGGTGAACCGGGTGACGGCGGCTACGGTCCGCGGATCGGCCAGCAGGAACGGCAGCCAGACGACCACGATCCCGCCGGCGAACGCGGCCAGCGCGGCCAGCCACTGCCGCCGGGGCAGGGCCAGCAGCAGCACCACGAACGCTGCCGCCCACGGCTTGGAATCGACGGCCGCCGCCAGGGCCAGCCCAGCCCACACAGGGTGGCGCCGGGCCACCGCATGCATGGCGGCCACGGAGAACCCGAGCGCGAGCAGGTCGTCGAGGTGCGCGAAGTGCGTGGTCAGCTCGGTCCACACCGGCAGGAAGAGCAGCCCCGCGAACAGCAGCCGGGAGCGGCGCCCGCGTTCGGCGACGGGCAGCAGCCGCCACACCGCGGCCAGCATCAGCGGGCCGGTCAGCGACATGGCGGCGACCGCGGCGGCCTCGCCGTTGCCAGGGCCGAGCGTCCTCAGCACGCCGGAGAGAGCCAGGGCCAGCGGGCCGATCTGCAGGTCGGGATGAGCCGCGTACAGCTGCAGGCCGGCCCCCGGCGCGTTGCCGAACAGGAGCCGCCCGCCCTGGGCGAAGAAGTGCCACGACTGGCCCGCCATGCCGGCCTGGAACATCACCCAGGCCAGCGCCCACGGCCACAGCACCCACCACGGCCACGTCGCCCTGGCCCACAGGGCTATCCGGGCCGGCAGCGCCTCGGCCGTCCCGTCCTGGACGGCCCGGGGCCCTGCTGCCGGGGCCATCCAGCCTCGCGCAGCCGTGTCCTGGTCTGGCTTCCTGAACCAGTCCGACGGGGGCCACGCCTCCGCGGCGTCCCCCACGCCGCGGGTCGCCCCGGAAGCGGCAGGAGGCCGCGCAGTCATCGACCGGCCGCCGCCCGAGGCGCCACGGCCGGTGAGTACGGCGGTCAAGCCAGGACCATCGCTACTCCGGTGCTACTCGTCACGGCGGCGGGCGGCGCGCCTCGGCGGGGAGCAAAATCGGGGGGATTCACGCCGTTAGTATGGCCGCACTCGCGAAAGGGGATAGGGCGAACATACGACTTATTAACTGTTCCAGGACTCTCTTTATTGGCCGGTAAGGAATTCGTAAGACCCGGGTCTGGAGCCCGGGTAGCTGGTATATCCGTTGCGGTCGGGCAGGTCGGCCTGGTTACCTCGGCTCAGGGCAGCCGGAAGGGGACCACGGTGGGACACGTCGAGGTGGCGCACGTGCATCACGCGCTGCCGGCCGGGCGGGTGCTGCTCGACGACGCCTCGTTCCGGGTCGGCGAGGGCACGGTCGCCGCGCTGGTCGGGCCGAACGGCTCCGGGAAGACCACGCTGATCCGCCTGATCGCCGGGGACATCACCCCGCAATCCGGCACCGTCACGACCAGCGGCGGGCTGGGGGTGATGCGGCAGTTCATCGGGGGTATCCGGGCCACCGGGGGTTCGGGGGTGTCCCCCGGGCAGCAGAGTGTCCCCCCGGGTGAGCACAGCATCGGGGGGATCCGCGGGGACGGCGCGCACACTGAGCACGCTCTTGGGCGGCCCGGTGCGGAGCTGGTGGTTCGCGACCTGCTGGTTTTCGTTGCGGAAAAAAGGGTGCGCGAGGCCGCAGCGCGGGTGGACGCGGCGGAAGGCGCGATGCAGGCGCGGGGCGACGAGCCGGCCCAGTTGCGGTACGCAGCCGCGCTGGCCGACTGGGGCGACGCGGGCGGGTACGACGCCGAAGTGCTCTGGGACGCGTGCACGGTCGCGGCGCTCGGCCTCGGCTACGAGCAGTGCCGTGACCGGAGTGTGGGCACGCTGTCCGGCGGCGAGCAGAAGCGGCTCGTGCTGGAGGCGCTGCTGCGCGGCCCGGCGGAGGTTCTCCTGCTCGACGAGCCGGACAACTACCTGGACGTTCCGGGCAAGCTCTGGCTGGAGGAACAGCTGGCCCAGACGCGCAAGACCGTCCTGCTGGTCAGCCACGACCGGGAGCTGCTGGCCAACACCGCGCAGCGGATCATCACCGTCGAGGACGGCAGCGTCTGGGTGCACGGCGGCGGGTTCGCCAGCTACCCGCAGGCCCGGCAGGACCGCAACGAGCGGCTCGATGAGCTGCGGCGGCGGTGGGATGAGGAGCACGAGAAGCTCAAGCAGCTGGTCCGCACCCTCCGGCAGAAGGCCTCCTACAACGACGGCATGGCCTCCCGGTACCAGGCGGCGGTGACCCGGCTGCGCCGGTTCGAGGACGAGGGACCGCCGGAACTCGCGCCCCGGGACCAGAACGTCCGGATGCGGCTGCGCGGCGGGCGGACCGGGAAACGGGCGGTGATCTGCGAGGACCTGGAGCTGACCGGTCTAATGCACCCGTTCGGTCTCGAGGTCTGGTACGGCGACCGCATCGCCGTGCTCGGCTCCAACGGATCGGGCAAGTCCAGCTTCCTGCAGCTGCTCGGCGGGAGTGACATCGCTCACGAGGGAGTCGCGCGGCTTGGCGCCCGGGTCGTCCCGGGGCTGTTCGCCCAGACGCATGCCCGTCCCGACCTGGCCGGCCGCTGGCCGGCCGAGATCCTGATGACCGAGCACGCGATGCAGCGCAACGAGGCCATGGCTGCGCTGGCCCGCTACGAGCTGCAGCACTGTGCTGAGCAGCCGTTCGCCACCCTGTCCGGTGGCCAGCAGGCCCGGCTGCAGATCCTGCTGCTCGAGCTGAGCGGGGTCACCCTGCTCCTCCTCGACGAGCCGACCGACAACCTGGACCTGGCCAGCGCCGAGGCACTTCAGGCGGGGTTGCGGTCGTATGAGGGCACCGTTCTGGCGGTGACCCATGACCGGTGGTTCGCGCGGTCCTTCGACCGGTTCCTCGTGTTCGGATCGGCCGGAGACGTCTATGAGTCAGGCGACCCGGTGTGGGATGAGACTCGTGTGGCCAGGCCCCGGTAACAGAAACAGTTGCTAGTCTGCATGGAGCGTAAGGAGCCTGGCCGCCCCTTCCCGGGCCGGCTCCGCGGTTGCCGAGGTGAAGGGGTGCGCACCGTGAAGAAGTTGTTGTTGCTGCTCGCTCTGGCGGGGGCTGGAGTATTCGCTGTCTGGCGCAAGGTTCAGTCTGACCGCGCCGAGCTCGATCTGTGGACCGAGGCGACGACCAGCGACGACTAGGCCAGGCAGCGCCCGGCCCCAGCGGCCGGGCTGACGACGGGGGTTCCAGGTGAGCAGCGCGACGCCGGTCACGCTGGTGTGCTGCGGCCTGCTCGGAGTCACTGCGGACGACGGCGGCATTCTGGAACGCGCGTTCACCGAGGCCTTCGCCACCCAGGGCATCGTCCCGGGCACCGCCGCCTACGCCCGCAGTATGGTCCACGTGCACCAGACCCGCGGCCAGTCGGCCGTGGACGTGTTCCGCGCACTGTTCCCCGACGCCCCGGGCCGGGCCGAGGCCGCGACGCTCGCCTTTGACCGTTCCTACCGGCTGGCCGTCGACCGGTCCGGGCTCGCGCCGATGCCAGGCGCGTCCGAGGCGCTGCAGCAGATCCGCGGATCCGGGGTCCGGGTGTGCTTCATCACCGGGCTGTCCCGGGGCCTGCTGGGCCTGGTGCTGGACACGCTCGGCTGGTGGCGGCAGGTCGACCTGGTGCTGTGCCCGGAGGACGCGCCGCGCGGCTACCCGTGGCCCGACCCCATGCTGTGCGCGATGCTCCGGCTCGGGGTGACCGATGTCCGCGAGACGGCCTATGCCGGGGGCACCGAAAGCGGCATCCTGTGCGGCCGGCGGGCTGGCGCGCAGGTCGTGGCAGGGATCCTGACCGGGGGACACACCCGGGACCGGCTGCAGCGGGCGGGCGCGACCCATCTGCTCGGCAGTTTTGCGGAGCTTCCGGAGGTGCTGACCGCCGAAGGGACCGGGCCGGTCATCGACCCGGGCGCGGGTCCGGCGGCGGCCCTCGGCCCGGCGGCGGGCCTCGGCCCGGTAGCGGGCTTCGGTCCGGCTCCGGACCTCGCCGGGGGGGCCGCGCCAGGATCGGTGGCTCCGGGGCAGGCGGGCACGGATGCCGGAGCCGGTGGGCTGGGGACCGGGAAGGGTCCCGGCCGGAGGGCCGGCGATCCGGCGCGGGGACCAGGCGGGTCCACGCCTGGTTCTGAGCCGGGGCGTGCGGCGGGAACGCGGCCTGGCTCTGGGCCGGGGGCGCGGCCTGGGTCGCCCCCGACCGCGGCTGCGCCGCTGGCGCCACCCCCATGACCGGAATCCCAACCGGGTAGCCTTATACCGCCGTCGCCCGGGGGCTATAGCTCAGCTGGAAGAGCACCTGCTTTGCAAGCAGGGGGTCAGGGGTTCGAGTCCCCTTAGCTCCACTCTCCGTTTTCAGGTATCTGGCCAGGTCAGACGCTGTTAATTCCGGTTCTCCCCGGATCGCCAGCCTGGGCTCGCCCGGGCCGCCCGGGGCGGTTGGGAGGAATTTGGGAGATCATCTTCTCCCTGTCTCCCGGTGACGGCTGGTCGCCGTGGCGTCTCACCGGGTGCCGTCACGGCTGCCGGATGGCTGGGCCGGGGCGCGCAGGGGCGCGAGCAGCCCGTCGAGCAACGGGACGGGTGAGTGCGGGGCGATGGCCGGCCCGGTCGCGAAGGGAGTCTTCCCATCGGGCCTGGAGCGCATGCTTGAGGTCGTCGCGCATGCGGGCGGAGGCGTGGGCATAGAGGCCGCGCATGCCGGGGACCTGGTGGCCGAGGCGCTGTTCGGCGAGGATCTCGGGGATGCCGTCCTCGGCCATCCAGGTCTTGTGGCCGTGCCTGAGCCCGTGCACGGTCAGGCCTGGCTTGATAGGCAGCCAGCAGGCGAGACGTATGTCGTCGTGGATGACCTGGATGCCTCGGCCGCGCGGCGGCGCGTAGCCCATGCGTCTGCGGATGGCCAGGCGGCGATGGGGAGGCCGGGCCAGGTCGTGACATCGGCGATGACGAGCTTCGGGGGTCGGGCCGTCTTTGGCTTCGTGGCGTCCGTCGCACGCGGGGCGGAAGACGCGGCGGGCGTAGTTGCTGCGCCGGAAGTGGCCGCCGTCGGGTCCGAGGAAGAGGTACCGGCCGCTTCCGCCGTGCTGGGCGGCGCAGCCGCAGGTCGGATGCTCGTGGTCCCGGATCTGGCGGCCGAGCAGGCTGGTCAGGAAAAGCGGCAAGTCGACAGGGAGACTCGGCTCCCAGGCCGGGCTGCGGTAGGAGTCGTCCTTGGGCGGGAGCCGGTGGAACTGGCCGTTGAGTTCGCGGAGCTGCCACTCGACGTGGATCTCGCTGGGGTCGAGGCAGCCGCGTTCGAGGCCGATCGCCTCGCCCTAGCGCAGGCCGGTGTACGCGATGGTGAGGATCATGGTGAAGTCCTCGTCCCGGCCCGTCATCAGCGCGGAGAAAGAGAGGCAAGGTCCCGGACAAGGGCGGCGGATGCCATTTGCTGCCATTCTTCATTGTCTGGTGCCGAACTGGGCTCAGTTACGGAGATGCGGTCAGCCCGAGGAGCCGAACTGAACGGGGACCTTAATGACCTGGACGCTCGCCCAGGATCGGGCGCTGTGCACCGCCTCCCAGATGGTGAGCTGCGTGCCGTGGACGGCCAGGGCGTTCCATCCGCCTGATGGGCTCGGTGCGAGCGTCGCAGTGCCTGGGGGCAGCAGCGGCAGCGGCCGCCACGAGCCTGCGGCGCCGCTGATAGCCGCCGCACGGCGGTGGCTCAGGATGATCGCCAGGCTGCTGCCATGCCCGGACGACGCCGATGTCAACGTAGCGCCGTTCAGCGGCAGCGGAGGTGACAGTTTCCAGTGCGCGCCGCCATCGGCAGACCAGCCGGCCAGCAGGCGTGCCGCTGATCCGGTTCCTGCGGCCAGCAGAACCGTGGTGATTTCGCCGGTGGTAGTTAGCCGAAGCACGGTAATGGCCTGGTGTGCGAAGGCGGCGGGCAGCGTGGGACCGGTGAGCTGCCAGTTCCGGCCGGTCTGGGAGAAGATCCCGGCGGTTCCGGGACGACCGCAGCCGGCGGCCAGCATGGGCTGCCCGGACGGGCTGAACGCCGCGGCGTTGAGGCTGCCTGGCTCGCATCTGGTGCCTGCCGGGGAGGTGGCGAGAGCGTGGCGGGTGGTCAGCCGGGTCCAGGCTGTTCCGCCGGGGCCGGACATCTCGGTGGTGCCGTCGGTGAGCACCGCCAGTAGGCGTCCGCTGGCCGGGTCAGCGGCCAGGGCGCCGGGGACATCAGCCAGCCCGGCATCGAGCAGGGCGGGTGACCAGGTTCTGCCGTTGTCTCTGGTGATGGCGAGCGGGGAGTAGGCAAGGTCTTGGCTGGGCCGGAGCCCGGCCAGCACCGACCCAGCCGGCAGGCCGGTGAGGACGAGGCCGCCGTTGCTGGCCACCCCGGGCGGAGTCGCCAGCCGCCAGGTGCTGGTGCCGTCCGGGCGGACGAAAAGCTGCCAGAAGTTGTTGTGGCTGGCGGCCGAACCGCCCATCACGGCGACCGCCCATGTCCCGGTCGAGGTGGCCAGCGAGGTGGCCAGGGACGGCGGTGTGGCGGATGGGGCCGGGGCGGTGGCCTGCCCGGCCGCGCTGCCGCACCCGGCCGCCAGCATCGTCGCGGCCAGCAGCAGGGAGGTCAGCAGGGCGGGGCGCTTCATGAGGACCTCAGCGCGTTCCGCGCGGCGTTAGCGAGCAGGACGGCGAAGGAGGATTTGGTGGCGGTGGTACCAGGCCCGGGGTCGGTGTTGAGTTCGGCGCGGACCTGCCCGGCTCGGTCGATGACGTAGGCGATGTCGGGGTGGCCGATCATGGAGCCTGCGGGCAGGATCTGCGCGGCGATCCCGTAGTCCTTCCACACCTGCTGCAACTGCGGGACGCTCCCGGTCAGGTACAGCCAGTTGGGTGTCTGGGTCAGGCGTTCCTGGCGGTCGAACGCCTGGGTGTAGGCGACCTGGTGGTAGACGGGGTTGGCGACAACCGCGACCAGTTCCACCTTCCGGTCGCTGGCGCCCAGCAGCTGCCCGGCGGCGCGGAACTCCTGGGCGATCAGCGGGCAGTCGCTGGTGCAGACCGGGTCCAGGAAGGTGAGCAGGACCACCTTCCCGTGCAAGCTGGCCAGGCTCACCATGCGGCCGTGCTGGTCGGTGAGCTGGAAGGGTTTGGCCGCGAAGTTCAACGACGCCGTAGACCCGGCGATGGCTTCCGCGAGGATCGGGTCGGCGGTCTGGCTGGCCTGAGCCGCGGCCATCGGGGCCGCGCCCAGGATGATCAGGCCGAGCGCCCCGGCCGCAGCGACCGACCGGATGCTCGCGGTGGCCACCGACTGGCGCACAGACGCCGGCCGGACCCGCTCCCGCCACCCTGCCGTAGCCGCCGGCGGAGTGACTGGCTCCGCCGTCATCGCTGGGGCGGGGGTGAGGGCGAGGTAGCCACTCACGGCGAGAAGGGCGAAGGGAAGCATGCTGTTGGGGTCGGTCCCCAGGCCCCCGAAGAACCCGAAGTCCTCGATGAGCACCCAGTCCGCCAGGCACAGCACCACGAAGGCGATGACCGCCGGCCGGACCAGCCGCCGCTGACCTGTGACGAAGGCCGCGCCGATCGCGGCGAGCGCCACCACGACAACCAGGTTGATCGCGAAACCATGCGCCTCCTCGAAGCTGGTGAACGCGCTGACCCAGGCGGCCAGGAAACCCGGCTGCGGTGTCTGCGCCATATCGCCGGTCATGCCGGCCAGCGTCCCCGGCTGGTGATGCACGGTCCCTTGCCAGAATCCCCGTCCGGGCCAGGCCTGCAGCACCGCCATGCCGATCAGGAACAGGCCAGTGCCGGCCAGGATCCCCCGGCCCAGCCAGCGGGCCTGCCAGGCACGGTCGGGCAGCGCGATCAACCCCCCGGCCACCACGTAGATAAGGACGGCACCCGGGGCACCGAACAACCAGGTCAGGCCGGGGGCGAAGATCCCGCCGAACGACTCGCCGAAGACCCACACCACCAGCCCCCACCCCGCGCTGGCCAGCCCCGCGAGGCGGGACAGCGGGCCGCGGGAGGAGGCGAGCATCCACACGCCGATCCCGACCTGGATCCACACCGCTGCCGCCCCGGCCTGCATCGGGTGATACGACCAGGTGGTCCCGGCCCAGTTCACCACCTGCTGCACCCAGTGCGGTGAACTCGCCGCTGTGGGCTCGATGACCTGGGAGGGCAGGCCGATGGCCATCTTCGGCTGGGCCTGCAGAATCCCGTCGAAAATCCACAGCAGCCCGAACCCGATCCGCAGCCACTGCCGCCAGGAAGGTTCGCCCGCGGCGGTGGCGGGGGTGCCTTCAGCTGCCGCCCCGCTGGCAGTGGCGGCGGGCAGCCAGGCCCGCACGGTGATCCAGGCGAATCCAAGCAGCGCGAAGATCAGCAGCGCGATGATGCCCTGGTGGACCACCGCGGTCTTGAAGGCCGCGATCACGGTGGGATCGTTGACGTTGATCCCCGAATTCATCCCAGACATCAGTCCACCTGTTCCTGAGATCGGGCCGCCGCATTGCGGCCGGCCGAAACCGTCGGCGGCGGGGCGGCGCTCTCCCGGCCGGCGCGCCGGGGCCGCAGCCACTCGCGGCGCCTGGTGGCTGGGGCGCCGAAGTTGCGCAGCCGGACACTGTTGGCCACCACGAAGGCGGAGGACAGCGCCATCGCGGCCCCGGCGATCAGCGGGTTGAGGAATCCGGCGGCGGCCAGCGGGATCGCCGCGAGGTTGTACCCGAACGCCCAGGCCAGGTTGCCCCGGATCACGCCCAGGGTGCCGCGGGCCAGCCCGATCGCATCCGGCACGGCGCCGAGATCGTCACGCAGCACGATCAGGTCCGCAGCGCTGATCGCCACATCGGTGCCCGACCCCAGGGCCATCCCCAGATCGGCGGCGGCCAGGGCGGGCCCATCGTTGACCCCGTCCCCCACCATCGCCACCCGCCGGCCCCGGGCCTGCAGGTCCCGGATCACGGCCACCTTGTGATCGGGCAGCGCCCCGGCGATTACCTCATCGGTCCCCGCCTGGGCGGCCACGGCCTCAGCGGTGGCCGGGCTGTCACCGGTCAGCAGCACGGTGCGCAGCCCCAGCCTCCGTAGCTCCGCGACAGCGGCAGCGGCGGACGGCTTGACCGTGTCTGCGACCGCGACCGCCCCGCGGACCTGCCCGTCCCACCCGGCCAGCACGGTCGTACAGCCAGCCTGCTCGTACTCATGGATCCGGCGGGCCAGGTCCGCGGGGATGGTCATGCCCAGATGAGCGAACAGGTCCTCGCGGCCGATGATCACATCGTGGTCATCCACGGACCCGCGGGCCCCCAGGCCGGGCATGGCCAGGAACCTTTCTGCCTGGGGCAGCGATCCCAGTTCCGCCCGGGAAGCGGCGCTGACCGCCCCGGCCACCGGGTGCTCCGAGGCCTGCTCCACCGACCCGGCGTACCGGAGCAGGGCGTCCCGGCTCTCCCCTGCGGCCGCCACCACGCCGGTGACGGCCATGACCCCGGTGGTGACCGTCCCGGTCTTGTCCAGCACCACGGTGTCCACCGCGCGGGAGGACTCCAGCGCCTGGTATCTGGTGATGAAGATGCCCAGCTGCGCGCCCCGGCCGCAGGCCACCATCAGCGCGGCCGGGGTGGCCAGCCCCAGCGCGCACGGGCAGGCGATGATCAGCACGGCCAGCGCGGCGCTGAACGCCCGCTCCGCGGGAGCGCCCGCGAGCAGCCAGCCGGCCAGCGTCAGGGCCGACGCCACGAGGACCGCAGGCACGAAGACGCCGCAGATCCGGTCGGCGAGCCGCTGAATGGCAGCTTTCTGTGACTGGGCCTGCTCGACCAGGTCCACTAGGTGCGCGAGCTGGGTGTCGCGGCCCACCTTGACCGCGCGCACCACCAGCCGTCCGGTCATCACCACCGTGCCCGCGGTGACCAGGTCGCCCTCGGTGACGTCCGTCGGGACGGACTCGCCGGTCATCATGCTGGCATCCACCGCGGACTGCCCGAACTCCGCCTCCCCGTCCGCGGCGATCCGTTCCCCGGGGCGCACGACGAACCGCTGGCCTTCACGCAGCTGCGCGACCGGAACCCGGCGCTCGGACCCGTCAGCGTCCAGGACGCACGCGTCGCGGGCACCGGCCGCGGCCAGCTCCCGCATGGCATCCCCGGCATCGCGCCGTGCCCTGGCCTCATATAGCCGGCCCGCGAGCAGGAACGTCGTCACCGACGCGGCGACCTCCAGGTAGATCCCGCCACCGGAGGCATGCAGCAGCAGGTACCCGAAGCTCAGACCGCCCTGGCCGCGGTCCAGGACGAACATCGCATAGACCGACCAGCCGCAGGCCGCGGTGATACCCAGCGACACCAGGGTGTCCATCGACAACGAGCCATGCCGGGCGTTGCGCAGCGCGGCGGCGTGGAACGGCCACGCCGACCAGACAACCACGGGCGCCGCCACTGCGATCAGGACCCACTGCCAGCCCGGGAACCGCGACCATGGGAACAGCGACAGCAGGACCGATAGGTCAGTCAGCGGCACGAACAGCACCAGCGCCACGACCAGCCGCCGGCGCAGGTCGGCAACCACGTCCGCGTCGCCACCACGTTCGGCCGGCTCCTGCGGGTCATCAGCAGACGCCCCGCCCGCGCCGCGATCGAGAATCTCCGCGCGGTATCCGGCCTGCTCGACCGCGTCGATGAGCTGCTGCACCGCCACTTCCGCAGGTGCCGAGACAATGGCGGCCTCGGTCGCGAAATTCACGGTAGCCGCGACGCCGTCAATAGTGTTGAGCTTCTTCTCGACCCGGGCCGCGCACGCCGCGCAGGTCATCCCCTGGACCGACAACTTCATCTCCTGGGGCGCGGATGACGCCTCACCAGTCACTGCTGTAGATGACACCTAAGTAATCCTGTCCTCCAGCAAGAACGTGGCTCATCATTCCGCAGGCCCACCGGGACTGCACCGTCCGCACGCACGGCGCCTGACCTGCTGCTAGCTCCAGCACACACGATTGCCGGCGGCTGTGCCCGGAATCTACACCTCCCAAAGCCAGCCGCAACACTAAGGGGCCAACTTGTAATCTCTTTGCGCTCGGTAAATACCCCGCCAGGGTTCCGCGGATACCGCCTGGGGGTTTCCCCGATACCCCCATAGGGTTTATGGATCCCTTTCCCGGAAGCCGGGACATCCGGATATACGTCTTGTGCGCGCGACCGGCAGCCAATTACCATCGTTGCCATCATGCGCCAGCAAGAACCCCCGGCCCAGGGCAGCGGCTTCTCCGGGTCTTTCCCCGGGGCCGCCAGCGCAGCCTGCGCTGCGCAGGCAGGGGGCGGGTAAGGGTGGCGGGACCCTCCTGGCTCACAGAAGTTTTCACGGCCGTCATGATCCTGGCCGCGGGCTACTCCGCGAGCCGGCTGGCCGTTTCCCGCCGGCGCGGGCTGGCCACCGAGGCCGACGCCGACGGGCTGCATACCGTCATGGGCGCCGCCATGGCAGGAATGCTCGTGCCCTCGCTCAACCTGCTGCCCGCCACGACATGGATGGTGGTATTCGGGACCGGGGCGGCGTGGTTCGGCGCATGCGCCGCCCGGTCCCAGAACCAGGCCAGGTTCAGCTGGCAGTGCCGGTACCCGGTCCCGCACCTCATCGAGTGCATCGCCATGCTGTACATGCTCCTGGCCGTCCGCGGCGCGCGGCAGGGGATAGGTATGGCGATGCCTGGCATGGGCATCTCCCCCGGTACATCAGCGGCCTTCCCGGCGCTGGCCGTAGTCCTGGCCCTCTTCATGCTCGGCTACGTCATGTGGGCCACTGACCAGCTGGCATCCCTCGCCCGCGCCAAGATCACCACAACGATCCCGGCGAGGATCCCGGAGCAGCGGGCGCTGGCCGCCGTCTCGTCAGCCGGCCGTGGCGTCGGCCCCGCCGGAACAACTGACACATCAGATATCGCCGCGGCGCAGCAACGTTCCGCCAGTCGGACTCTCCTCACGCCCAAACTCGCAGTGCTCGGCAAGATCGCGATGGGCATCACCATGGGCTACATGCTGATCCTCATGCTCTGATCCGGCTCCGCGGCGCGGCTGGTGGGCCGAGGCCCTAAGTGGCCGAGTCAGAGCTTCGGAGACCGTGCTGGGTGGCGGGCGGTATGGCACCGACGCGTCCGGGTACCGGGCGATGCGCCGGGCCGTGCGCCGCTGGCCGGAACGGACCTGGGCGACCGAGGGCTGCCAGGGCATCGGCAGGCACATCGCCCGGCGCCTGATCGCCGACGGCGAGCACGTGGTGGATGTCCCGTCCAAGCTGTCCGCGCGGACCCGGGTATTCGCCACCGGGCAGGGCCGCAAAACCGACGCCACCGACGCGCATTCCGTGGCGCTCGCCGCGACCCGTATGACCGGCCTGCGCCCGGTCATCGATGACGAGCAGCTGGCGCTGCTGCGGATCCTCGCTGACCGGCGCCGCTCCCTCGGCGAGGACCACACCCGGATGATCTCCCAGCTGCACCAGCTGCTGCTGGAACTCATCGCGGGCGGGGCGAAGAAAGACCTGTCGGCGGCCCAGGCCAGAGAACTCCTGGCCACAGTCCGGCCGCGGGATGCGGCAGGCCAGGCCCGCCGCCGGGTGGCCGCTGAGCTGATCAGCGACCTAGAGCGCATCTACCAGCGCAAGAAGGCCGCCGACAAGGAACTACGCGACCTGCTGAAGGCCGCTGGTACCACGTTGACCAGCCTCAACGGGATCGGTCCCTCCGGCGCAGCGCGGCTTTTGATCGAGGCCGGCGACATCACCCGGTTCCCCTCCAAAGCGCACTTCGCATCCTGGAACGGCACCGCCCCCATCGACGCGTCCTCCGGGGACCAGGTCCGCCACCGCCTGTCACGGGCAGGGAACCGGCAGATCAACCGCGTCCTGCACATCATGGCCGTAGCCCAGCTGCGCCACCGCGGCAGCGAGGGCCGCACCTGCTACGACCGCAAGGTCGCTACCGGGAAGACCCCCAGGGAAGCGATGAGATCCCTCAAGCGCAGGCTCTCCGACATCGTCTGCCACCAGATGGTCCTCGACGCCCGCGGCAAGTCAACGGGCCCGGGAGGACACGTGGGGGCGGCTACTGGCTCCAGCGCGGCCGGCTTGCACCCCAGCGCCGGCACTTCGGAGAAGTCACTTCCCGGACCCGCCACCAGCGACCCTACCCCTCCGGGGCCGGCCCGTTCTTCAGGCCGTTTCCCCGCCCTGGCCCCGCGCCGGACCGCAGCTGCTGTCAAGCGCTCGCTTGCTTGATAGCAGCGAGGACCGGCGCACAATCGCAAAGGGGAAAGGACGCCATTGACACAGAGGGGAGCCAGATCCGAGCGGCGGACCCGTCCGCTCATCGGCATTATGCGGGTGATCATTGTCAAGCGGATCATGATGCTTGGTTGTCGTCAACTTGGCGGATGAGCCGGGCGAAGAGTTCCTGGCGGCTGGTCTGGCCGTGGGCGGCGGCGTGGTCGTGCTGGGCGGTGAGGGTGGGCCGGAACTCGATGCTGGTCTGGAAGTAGCTGCAGGTTTCGCAGATGGACTCAAATGCGCAGTCCAGCTGGGGCGGGCGGGTGCACCAGCCGTTGCCGAGGAGGCGGTGGTGCTCGCGGCGGAGCCGGTTCATGCGGGGTCCGGCGGCGTCGGCGGGGAGCTGGGCGGGCTGGCCGTAGAGGGCTTCGGCTTTCTCGCTGACGGCGAAGTACTCGTCAGCGACGGTGCGGCTGGCGATTTTCGCATACCGCAGGGTCATGTCGAGGCTGCGGTGGCCGAGCAGTGCGGCGATGGCTTCCAGGCTCATCCCGCGGTTGATGGCCTGGGTGGCCAGAGTCAAATGGCATTAGCGACATCGAGCCATGGTTTGCTGGTGGTGTTTGTCGCCGCGTACCGGACGGTTCCGTCGTAGGCCATTCCGTGTCACGAAATTCGCTGGCAAAATCTTCGGACCGCGTCCGGATAGTCTCCGGCAGTTGTCAGCTGACCGGCCGCAAGGTTGTGGACGCCGGGTCCTCGCCGAGTGCGAGAGCAAGCCGGGCGAGCGTACGGCAGCGGCACCGCGTCCTGGGCTGCCGCTCCAGCCGTGCCAGCGTGGCCACGCTGATCCCGGCCCTCTCGGCCAGTTCCGCCCGCGACAAGGCATACTCGCGACGGACTTGGCGCAGTCGTGTGCCATCGACGCCGGTCGTCCACGACCGGGGTGTCGGAATGCTGCCTGCGCTTCCTTGTCCCGGACGGTCGGTTGGCTTGCAGTCATGAGCACGGTTCGATCTCGAACCAGGTGATCCAGCCAGTTCCGGCATGGCTTCGGCGAGCCTGGCGAAGCGCATTAGCAGCGTCATTTCGGCAAGCGGTGCGTCCGCCACGTCGGAGGTGAAGGTGGACAGTAGCCGGGCGGCGCGGCGCAGGTTGTTCCCCGGTTGACCCGGAGCGGGAGTCCGGCCGTACGGGGCGCGGGCTGCGCGGTCGTAGGAGTCAGCCGCCTGGCGGAGCACCCGCTGCCCAGCGCGGCCGCGGCGGCATGCAAGGTGTCGGCCGCAGCCCAGGCGGCGTCAGCGGCCGCTGACGGGTCAGTGGCCGTGACGTCCCGGATCTGCTCCGCAGCACCCGCCACGGTTCGCGCGGCATGCTCCCAGATCGCGGCTCGTTCTGCCGCTGTGAACCGGTCACCAAGCCGTGGGCCGGTGGCCTGCCAGCGGGAGCGGAGCTTGGGCAGGGTCAGGTCGGCCGCGAGCTTGCCGCCGCCAAACCAGACTGGGTCACCTGCCCGCGTGGTGTCGTGCGGCAACGCGACCGCGTAGCCGGTGACCTCGCCGGGGTTGCGTGTGCTGAACCGCTTGTGGACCAGGATGTCGGCCCGGCCCAGGCGGGCGAAGAACTCCTGCTCGCCGGCGTCGGCATCTCGGGTTGTTCGGCAGGTGTGTTTGAGGTTAGGCCTGATGGACATGGGGCTGCGCCAGCGAACGGTTATTAGGAAATAAGCGACGTTGATTTAAGTTCCTCTCATTTTACCGATCTTCGGTGGCTTCTCGTCGTGCCGCGGGGAATGCGATAGTGCGCGCGGGGTCATTCACGTAGTCCAGTCCGCGAGCGGGACTCCCGGGTGTGGCTGGCTCCATGGTGACCGTGCCGAAGCTGGCGTCAGGCTCCAGCGACGGTGCTGCGGCGTTCGAGGAGGGTGACGTCGCGCCAGCGACCGTTATGGCAGCCGATGCGCTGGCGGGTGCCGACGCGGCGGAATCCGGATCGCTGGTGGAGGCGGAGGCTGGCGGTGTTCTCGGGGAAGATCCCGGTCTGGATGGTCCAGATCCCGGCGGCTTCAGTCGAGCCGGTGAAGGCATCGAGCAGCGCGGCCCCGATGCCTTGGCCTTGCGCGCCGGGGTGGACGTAGACGGAGTGCTCGATGACGCCGCGGTACACCGCCCTGTCAGAGACCGGGCTGGCGGCGACCCAGCCGAGCACCTCTCCAGTGACGGCCACGGCCACGTGCCGGTGCAGCGGCAGTCGAGCCTGGTCGAAAGCATCCCAGGCGGGGGCAGCGGTCTCGAAGCTGGCGTCCCCGGTGTCCAGCCCGGCCTGGTAGATGGCGAGCACCTGGCCCGCGTCACACGCCCGCATGGGCCGGATGAGGAAGCCGGGAGGCGCGGCGGGCCTGGTGGCCTGGATGATCGCTGAGCGCAGGCCCGGCTCGGCGTCCTGGGTGGCGGTGATCTGGATGCTGGTGAACCCGCTGGCTAGCAGCAGGGTCTGGTACTCGGCGGTGGTGAGGGTCCCAGTGGTGCAGCCGGTCTGCTGCTCGGCCTCGGCCCGTTGTGCCGGGTCGAGGCCGTCGTCGGCGATGACGTCGCTGATGCCGAGCCGGCCGCCGGGACTAAGCACCCGGAACGCTTCGGCCAGCACGCGGGGCTTGTCGGCGGACAGGTTGATCACGCAGTTGGAGATGACCACATCGACGTGCCCGTCGGGCAGCGGGATGTCCTCGATGTGACCGTGCAGGAACTCCGCGTTGGTCACCCCGGCCTGGGTGGTGTTCTCGCGGGCCAGGGTGATCATGTCCGGGGAGCCGTCCAGGCCGTAGGCCTTTCCGCCGGGGGCGACGCGGCGGGCGGACAGCAGGACGTCGATCCCGCCGCCGGAACCGAGATCCAGCACGGTTTCTCCCGGGCGCAGCTCGGCGACGGCGACGGGGTTGCCGCACCCGAGGCTGGCCCGCAGTGCAGCCTCGGGCAGTTCGCCGGTGTCGGCGTACCCGGCGGCGCCGAAGCAGCCCGCCGCGAAGGGGCCGGGGTCGCAGTCGGTGATCTGCTGCCCGGCGCGTGCGGCCCGGGCCAGGCCCGAGTACCGGGCGGTGACGGCCGTCCGGGTCTGCTCGGGATCGGGGGTCTGGTCAGGTGCCATGGATTCCTCCACGAGGGCGGGTCAGCGCGCGGCGGTCGGCGGGGCGGGTGAGGGGCGTCCCATGACCAGGTCCGCGGCGGTGGGGAAGCACTCCACGCAGTTGTCGTTGATCCGGTACAGCCGGGCGGTGCCGCGGTCCTCGGCGGGCACGAACCCGACCGCGGCGAGCTGCTTGAGGTGGGCCGATGCGGTGGACTTCGCCACGGGGACGGCCGCGACGATCTGCCCGACAGTCATCGGCTCACCGGCGCGGGCCAGCAGCGACACGAGCGGGACCCGGGTGCCGTTGACCAGCGCCTTGAACCAGGACGCATAGGTCTCGGCGTCGGCGGGGTCAAGCGGCTCTGGATTCTTCATCGTTAATCGACGATAAGCGATGAAGGTGTCCCGCGCAATGGATGAACGCCCCGGGCTCGGCCCTCAGGGGCAGTCCCGGGGGTCAGGCGGGGGAAGCAGCCGGGTAGCCGATCAGGGCACCGAGGCTGGCCAGGGCCTGGGCGCGGGCCCGGTAGTAGACCCACACGCCGCGCTTCTCGCGGTCCAGCAGGCCGCTTTCGTGCAGCACCTTGAGGTGGTGGCTGATGGTCGGCTGGGACAGGTCGAACGCGTCGGACAGGTCGCACACGCAGGCCTCGCCGCCCGGGTGGGAGGCGACCAGGGACATCAGCCGGAGCCGGACGGGGTCGGCGAGCGCCTTGAGCAGCGGCGCGACCTGCTCGGCCTGCTCCGCGGACAGTGCCCCTTGCGACAGCGGCACGCAGCACGCCACCAGGTCGGCCTGCCCGGAGGGCAGGAGGAGTTGCGGCCCGGGGTCGCAGCACGCAGCCTCTTCGGGTGGGCTGAGCACCAGACCAGACTTCGGCATGTATCTATATTGACAGAGTCCGATGTCTCGTGGCAAGCTCGGCAGCGCAGTCAGACATAGACAGTCATCAAAGTCTGTCACAAGCCCAACCCAGGAGGTTCGCATGTCGCGCCTGCAGCTCGCCCTCAACGTCAACGACATCGAGGAGTCCATCGCTTTCTACAGCAAGCTGTTCGGCACCGGCCCAGCCAAGGTCCGTCCCGGGTACGCCAACTTCGCGATTGCCGAGCCGCCGCTGAAGCTGGTCCTGCTGGAGAACCCTGGCCAGGGCGGCAGCCTGAATCACCTGGGCATTGAGGTCCCCGACACCGATGCGGTCGATGCCGTGCAGGCCCGTCTTACTGGGACAGGCCTGGACTCGGTCGATAAGCGGGACACGACCTGCTGCTATGCCAGGCAGGACAAGTTCTGGGTCGAGGGCGTGCCGGACGGGGCGGCCTGGGAGGTCTACACGGTCCTGGGCGACAGCCAGACCTTCTACGACCACGACCACAGCGGCCCTGAATGCTGCGGCGCCGACGCCAGCGAGACCGGGCAGCCCGCTGAGTCCGCGGCGAAGTGCTGCTAGCGGGCTGGCGGTTCCGCGGGCAGGTCGAGTTACCGCCGTGGGCTCGGCGGATGATCCGCCGGGCTCGGCGGTTTCCTGTAAGCGTCCGTGGATGACTGGCGGGTTCTCAGCCCGTCAGGACGGCGTGCAGAGCTCGGGGCCGACAGTACGGAAAGGTAGTCCGTGATCAGGCTGGCCTGGGGCATGGCCCGCCCTTCAGAGCGGCGCTGATCATGGCAGCGAAGTCCTGCCAGTCGGCTCGCTTACCCGATAGCGCCCGTGACCCTGCGGATGTCAGCCGGTACTCACGTCTCCGGCGCCCAGCCACCACCGACCAGGACCCTATGATCAGCCCGGCCTCTTCCAGGCGCCGCAGCGCGGGGTAGATCGTCCCGGTGGGCAGGTCCAGCTGCCCACCGGTGGTCTCGCGCAGGGCATCGATCAGCGCGTAACCGTGACGCGGGCCGGCTTCCAGGGCGGCGAGCAGCAGCGCGTCCAGGTGACCCTTCAGCTCCTCGCCCCGCATAGGTAGCAACACTACGCTACCCCTTCCCGCCAGGCAATCCGCGGCGTAACCTCCTCTATAGGTAGTGTTACTACCTATAGAGGGCTGCCGTCCGGACGGCAGAGGAAGAGCAGGCAGGCATGCTGACAGCCAGCCGCATCCTGGGCGACCAGGTCGGCTCCACCGCGCCGGTGTTCCTGGCGTTCCTCGCCGTCCACGTGACGGCCGGGCTCACGGCCGTCATCACCGGGGCAGCCGCAGCGCTCTCACGCAAGGGCAGCCCGCGTCACATCCAGGCGGGCCGCTGGTACTACCGGGCCATCACCGTGGTCTTCGCCACCGCGACGATCCTGGCCACGATGCGCTGGCGGCAGGACTACTACCTCTTCATCATCGGCGCCGTGGCGTTCACCGCCGCCGCCATCGGCTACCAGCACCGCCGCCGCCACCGTCCCGGAGACACCGGCCACATCGCCGGGATGGGCATCGCCTACGTCGCCATGCTCACCGCGTTCTATGTCGATATCGGCCCCCACCTGCCGCTGTGGAACCGCCTGCCGACGTTCGCGTTCTGGCTCCTGCCGTCGGCCATCGGAGCGCCCATCATCATCCGCGCCATCGTGCGCGCCAGGCGCGCCCCGGACCCGCCAGGACACGACAGACAGCCAACGACGCTGACGCGTGCCGGGCGCAGATCCTGGACAGTGCGCACGACGAGCATGCCCGGCTTAGGGAGCAGCCAAGAGGGTCGGCGCGAACCGCTCGATGCGATGCCCCAGCTCAGCCAGGGCCGCGTCGAAGCTGCCGGGGTCGTCGGCTGGTACCGGGTCGGGGACTGACCAGTGCACCGCCGCCAGCTGGCCGAGTTCCTCCCGGGCCCGGTCGCATACCGTGACGATGAGGTCGCCATCCTCCCGTACGTGGCTGATATGCCGCGGCCGTTGGCGGCGCAGCGGCAGGTGATGACGCCCGGCGGCGGCGATCGCGCCCGGCGCGATCCCCCCGCCGGATGGGTTCCGGCCGACGCCGCCGGGACCTTACTGGCCCGGCGCCACAGCGCGGCCGCCAGATGCGAGCGCGCCGAGTTGGCGGTGCACACGAACAGCACCCGCCGCGCCCTGCGCGCCCGGGAACGGCTGAGCGAATCGAGCGCGCCCGGTACCAGCTGCACGTAACTGCGGCGGCGGTCCCCCTCGGAACGGCGGCGGGTGAGCAATCCGGCCTGCTCGAGCACGTGCAGATGGTGGGCGAGCAGGTTGGACGGCATCGCGAGCATGTCCGCCAGGTCCGACGGGGAGACGTCGCCGAGAGCAAGGGTGTCGGTGATCAGCAGCCGGGCCGGGTCGGCCAGCGCCGCATGCACCGCGGCCCGGGCCGCCACGTCCGTCATTTGCTCAGTATTCATTGACTCAATCTTGACTGAGCTATCCTGATCCGTCAAGATGGGCGCTGTGACCAGGACACCACCACCCGAACCCGTCGCGCTGTGGCGACGGCTGCTGGCTGAGCTGCTGGGCAGCGCGTTCCTCGCCGCGGTGGTGATCGGTTCGGGGATCGCCGCTCAGCGCCTGTCCCCGGGCGCTACCGGCCTGGAGCTGCTGGAGAACGCGGCGGCGACCGCGGCCGGGCTGTTCGCCATCATCTTGATGTTCGGCCCCGTCTCCGGCGGCCACTTCAACCCGGTGGTGTCCTTCGCCGATGCGGCGTTCGGCGGGCTGCGCTGGCGTGACGCTGCCGCTTACCTGCCTGCCCAGGTCGCGGGCTGCATCCTCGGGGCGGTTGCGGCGAACCTGATGTTCGCGCAGGCTGCGGTCAGCATCTCGGCCAAGCACCGGGCGACGCCGGCGCATTTCCTGTCCGAGGTGATCGCCACCCTCGGCCTGATCCTAGTCATCTTCGCCCTGGCCCGCTCCGGGCGCAGCCGGTCCGCCCCCGCAGCCGTCGGCGCGTACATCGGGGCCGCGTACTTCTTCACCTCCTCGACCAGCTTCGCCAACCCGGCCATCACCGTCGGCCGGATGTTCTCCAACACCTTCGCGGGCATCGCCCCATCCTCGGTCCCGGCGTTCATCGCGGCCCAGATCGTGGGGGGTGCGCTGGCCGTGGTGGTGATACGGGTGCTGTATCCCCGCCTCACTCCCGAGGAAGCGTCGGACATCATCGTCCCCCACCACCCCAGCCAGGCCCAGGCGGCGGCGGACCGCGCCGCCTACGACGGCGCCACCTCGCCGGCCGGCGGGCAGGCTGGCCGCGACGCGTCTCGCTGAGCACCGACCTGGAGGGATCCAGTAGTCATGCACCTGGTCATGATCGGCGGCAGTGACGCCGGGATCAGCGCCGCGCTGCGGGCCCGCGAGATGGACCCCGGTGCGGAGGTCAGCGTGGTGGTCGCGGACGCCTTCCCGAACTTCTCGATCTGCGGTATCCCCTACTACGTCTCGGGGGAGGTGGCGCACTGGCGTAACCTCGCCCACCGCACCACCGCGGACCTGGAAGCCACCGGGATGCGCCTGCGGCTGGACACTACAGCCCGCCGCATTGATGTCGGCGGCCGCAAACTCCTCGTCACCGGCCCTGGGGGGCATGAGGAACTGCTGGCCTACGACAAACTGGTCGTCGGCACCGGCGCGGTCCCGGTCCGGCCCCCGATCGGCGGCCTGGACACTCTCGGCCCTGATGACGGCGTGCACCTGCTGCACTCGATGGGCGACACGTTCGCGGTCATGCGCACCCTCGAGAACAAGTCACCGGCCACCGCAGTCATCGTCGGCGCGGGGTACATCGGCCTGGAGATGGCCGACGCCCTCACCACCCGGGGCCTGCAGGTCATCCAGATGGAACAGCTCCCCGAGGTGCTGCCCACCGTCGACCCCCCTCTCGGTGCGCTGGTCCACGGCCAGCTCGCCGACTGGGGCGTCGAGGTCCTGACTGGCACCACAGTCCGGCAGATCACCCGCACCAGTGGCGAAGCCGGACGGTTGGAGGTGCAGGCCACCGCCGCTGATGGCTCAGCGGTGACCCGGCTGGCCGACATGGTCCTGGTCGTCGTCGGCGTCCGCCCCGACACCAGCCTCGCCGCCAGCGCCGGGGCTGCGCTGGGCGCCCGGGGCGCAATCGCGGTGGACCGGGGCATGCGCACGAATCTCCCCGATGTGTTCGCTGCGGGAGACTGCGTGGTTACCCACCACCGGCTGCTCGGGGAGACCTACCTGCCGCTCGGCACCACCGCGCACAAGCAGGGCCGGGTCGCGGGCGAGAACGCCCTCGGCGGAACCCGGGAGTTCGCCGGGAGCCTCGGCACCCAGGTGGTGAAGATCTTCGACCAGGCCGCCGCCCGCACCGGGCTCCGCGACCATGAAGCGGCCGCCGGGGGGTACGACCCGGTCACGGTGCAGTCCGAAGCCGATGACCACAAGGCCTACTACCCGGGCAGCCACCGCATCACGATGCGGTTCACCGGCGACCGCGCCACCGGGCGGCTGCTCGGCGTCCAGCTGTTCGGCCACCGGCACGCTGAGATCGCCAAACGCGTCAACATCGCGGCCACTGCCATCTTCCACTCCATGACCGTCGACGGTCTCAGCGACCTCGACCTGTCCTACACCCCACCGCTTGGCAGCCCCTGGGACGCCATCCAGATGGGCGCCCAGGCCTGGCTCCGCGAAGCCAGCCACTCCTAACCGCTCTCACTTTCAGCAGGGGAAATCATGCCAGCCAAGGACGGACGGCATCACTGCACTACTCACCGCACACGGGCCAGCCCTCTCAGCGCGGGAGCCGCGATCATCGCGCTCACCCTGGCCGCCTGCACGACCACCAGCAGCAGCACCAGCACGTCCTCGTCAGAACCGGGCACGACCGCCGCGGCGGCCAGCAGCCCGCACATCACGCTCACCGGGGCGGGATCCACGTTCGACGCGCCGTTCTTCGACCTGGCGTTCGCCAAATAACACCAGCAGCACCCGGGCGTGACCGTGAACTATGCCGCCGTGAGCAGCGGTGCGGGGATCACCGCTTTCGCCGCGAAGCAGGCCGATTTCGGCGCCTCGGACGTGCCCATGACCGCCGCCGAGCAGGCCGCCGCCAAGGGAGGCCAGGTCGTGCAGGTGCCCGTCGACCTGGGCGCTGAAGGAGTGGTCTACAACCTGTCCCTCCCGGCGGGCTCCCGGCTGCACCTGACCGGCCCGGTGATCGCCCGCATCTTCCTCGGGCAGATCACCAGCTGGCAGGACCCGGCGATCACCGCCCTCAACCCGGGCGTCAACCTCCCAGACGCCCGGATCTCCGTTGCCCACCGCGCCGATGGCAGCGGCACCACCTACATCTTCAGCAACTATCTCTCCAGCGTGTCCCCGGTCTGGGCAGCGAAGGTCGGCGCCGGCAAGACGCTCAAATGGCCGAGCGGGGAGGGAGCAGAAGGCAATGGCGGGGTGGCCGATTCTGTGTACCGCACGCCCTACTCAATCGGGCCGAAGTCGTGACATTAGCGTGCCATTACCCTCGGTCCCCAGCGGTACATGGGACTCCGTGAGATGCCGCACACGCGTTCGAGTTGGACCTTGCCCTCGCGGACGGCGGCGCACAGATCCCAGTCTTGGGCCGAGTTCGGGTCACTGAGCAGGAAGAACGCCTTCGGGAGGCCCAGTGCCGCTTGCCCGGCGGCCAGCAGGCAACGTGCCGAATCTGCCGTTTCAAGGCTGGTTCTTGCCGCTCATACAGAGGGTCAGCGAATGGCAACCTATTTGCGTCACATACGGTTACGTATTCTCGTGATGCCTCATGAGTTCACGGCGCGCATATCGCCGACTATTCGCGCATAGCTTGGGTTGGATACGTAATTGGGTTCCGATGCCCGAACGGCCAGATATGCTTGCGCTTCCCTTCGTGGTCGGCGTCGCCCGGGACTGCAGCTCCTTGTAGGGCAGCGGTTGTCACGCTGGCCGTTGGGCCAGGGGCCGTGCTGACGGGCTGGGTGTCGTCTGTTGTGGGTCCGGCGCACCCGGCTTCCGCTTGCTAGTCGGTGCTGATCAGGCGAAAACGGTTGTTCGGGAGAAGGAGCGTCGGGCTAGGGTCTTCGGTATGCGTTCGATCGGCAGCATCGCCGAGGATTATGTGGAGCGGGCGGTCGCTTTGGACCCGGCCCTTGCCACCTTCGCTGGGATCGCCGGACACGACGGTGAGCTGCCGGATCTGAGTGCTGACGGGTTCGCCGAACGGGCCGAGCTGGATCGCTCGACCCTCGCGGCCCTCGGTGCGGCCGAGGCACCCGGGCTGCGCGAGCAGACCGCACGGGCCGCGATGCAGGAGCGGCTGGCCCTCGCCGTGGAGCGCTATGACGCCGGGGACACCACCAGCGACCTCAACGTGATTGATAGCTGGGTGCAGTATGTGCGCGAGCTCTTCGATCTGATGCCTGCCGAGGGCGGGGAGGCCGCCGCCACCGTCGCCAAGCGCATGGCCGCGGTGCCGGAGGCCTACCGCCAGTTCTCGCAGACCCTGCTGGGTGCGGCCCGAAACGGCCGGCCCCGGCCCGGCTGCAGGTCGAGGAGGTCGCCAAGCAGTGCGCCGCCTGGGCCACGCCGGAGGACTCCTTCTACGGCGGACTGGTAAAGCGGCTGACCGGGGTCCCGGACTCGCTGCGCGGGGAACTGGACGCGGCGGCCCGCGAGGCGACGGCCGCCACGGCCAGGCTCGGCGGGTTCCTGCGCCGCGAGCTGCTGCCGTTGGCCCGGGAGAAGGACGCCTGCGGGCCGGAGGTCTACGCCCGGGCGTCGAGGTACTTCCTCGGCGCCGCCGTGGACCTGGCGGAGGCCTACGCCTGGAGCTGGGAGGAGATCGCCCGGCTGCGCGCCGAGCAAGCGCGCGTCAGCAGCCTGATCCGGCCCGGCGCCACCCGGGAGGAAGCCGTCGCGATCCTGGACAAGGACCCGGCGCGGCGCATCGAGGGCCGGGAGAATTTCCGTGCCTGGATGCAGGAACTGGCTGAGCGCACCATCTCGCAGTTGCACGGAAAACACTTCGACATCCCGGAGCCCGCGCAGCGGATCGAGGCCATGATCGCTCCCGTCAACGATGGGGGGATCTACTACTCCGAGCCCTCCGAGGACTGGTCCCGGCCCGGGCGGATGTGGTGGTCGGTGCCGTCAGGTCTGGACAGCTTCGCGACCTGGAAGGAGGTCACGACCGTCTACCACGAGGGCGTTCCCGGCCACCACCTGCAGATCTCGCAGTCCCTGACCGAGCAGGAGAACCTGAACCGCTGGCAGCGGCGGATGTCTTGGGTCTCGGGCTACGGCGAGGGCTGGGCGACCTACGCCGAGCGGCTCATGGGCGAGCTCGGATACCTAGACGATGACCCGGGGGCGTATCTCGGGATGCTCGACATGCAGATGATGCCCGCCGCCAACGTGGCCCTGGACATCGGGGTGCATCTGGAGCTGGAGATCCCCAAGGGCACCGGCTGGCGGGAGGGCGAGCGCTGGAACGCCGGGACCGCCTGGGAGTTCCTGCGGGCCCACTCCAGCTGGGACGAGAATCGGCTGCGCTTCGAGCTGCACCGCTACCTCGGCTGGCCTGGGCAGGTCCCGTCCTACAAGCTCGGTGAACGAGTCTGGCTCCAGGCCAGGGAAGAAGCCAAGGCCAGGGCCGGAGGTGCCTTCAGCCTCAAGGACTTCCACTCCAGGGCGCTCAGCCTGGGCGCCATGGGCCTGGACCCGTTGCGTGAGGCCCTGTCCCGCTGCTAGGACGGTACGGCAACTCCTCGCGGTCTTTGAAAGCACTGATTCCCTCCAAGTCCGGGAAGCCGAAGGAGAGTCAGGGCTGGGCGCGGATCCCGGGCCCCGCCGTGGCACAAGCCACGGATGGCACGAGCGGCCGCCGAGACGCTGGCGGAAGCCAGCCTGCCTGACCGGCATCCTCCTGAAGGTGGCGGCATGCCGGGCGAATCTGCCTCTACGGCACTCACCACCCTGCTGGAGTGACGGGCGAGACCTACGATGATCCGGCGATCTGCAAGCGGACACGACAGCGCGCCAGATCTACCGGATATGCGCGTTTGCGCCAGACGACCACCGAAGTGCCGCCATCACGCCAGATCGGCGGCATAACGCGAGCCTAACGGGCGGCCGGCCGGCCGGGAAAGACGCCGCGGCGTCATCTGCCGTGTACCTGAACGGCGTTCGTGCGCAACCGGCGGATCCGGGCAGCCTGGCGCGCGGATCGACTGTGTCCGCGCCGACCCGCAGTAATTTCCGTTCGCAGAAAGGCCGGTTCCGCACCCGTGACGGTCAGCGGGTTCCGGCGGGGGGCTGCCGGCGCTGGCGGTAGGCGGCGGCGCGTGCCTTGCCACCGCAGGCGTTGCTGGAACACCAGCGGCGACGGCCGGGGCGGCTGAGGTCCAGGAACAGCAGGCCGCACTCGGGGCTGGCGCACTCGCGCATCCGCCGGGCGTCCGTGGTGGTGAACAGGCTGATGGCGTCGCGGGCCACCGCGCTCAGAGCGCTGGCCGCCGGATCCGGCCTGGCCGCGGCCAGCAGCACCGTGTTCTGTTGCATGCGCGGGACGGGCGGCGGCGGCGCCGCCGCCTGGTTGATGACCTCCTCGTCGGCGCCGGCCGGCGGCTGTCCGCCGAGGAGCGCCTTGGCGGTGCGGTAGACCGCTTCGCGCACTGCCCGCGCTTCAGCCAGGTCCGATCCGGTCACCGGGACGGGAACGCCGGCCACCGGAGCCTCGGCATACCAGCGGGTGAGGTCGCCGGGGGTAAGCAACCGCTCGAAGCCGCGGCGCCACCGCTCGCCGACGGTCGCGCAGAACGCCAGGCTCAACCGCCCGGACCGGAAGATGAACCGCAATTCCTCCGCCGACGGCTCGCTGGCGGGGATTGCCGGGAACCTCACGTCACGAGTATCACTAGTGACGTGAAGCCCGAAACACGGCAGATCCAGGAGTTCCTGCTGGACCACGGAGCCGGCCAGCTGCCCCATCCCGGCGGAAGCCTGTATGAGCATCTGGTCCGCGTCGCCGCGTTGCTGGCGGAATGGGGGGCTGGCGAGGACCTGCGGGTGGCCGGGCTGTGCCATGCCTGCTACGGCACGGCCGGTTACCCTCACCCGCTGCTCGGGCCAGGCGAGCGCTCCGTCCTCCGCGCGGTCGCCGGTGCCCGGGCTGAGTCACTGGTCTACCTGTACGGCAGCTGCGACCGGGCTGCCGTGCACCCAGCCCTCAAAGAGCCCGGACCGGTGCCTTTCCGGGACCGGTTCACCGGCCGCACGCACACGCCGCCCGAAATGCCGGGTGACCATGAGGTGGTGAACATGGGCGACTCACGGTCACGCATCACGGGACATGCCGAATGCAGGCGACCCTGAGCCCGCGGGATACATGCGGCACGATCTTGCGATTGGTTGACCAGTACGTCACCAACAGACCAGGTCAGCACCGCAGTCGAAGCGACACTAGCGATCTTGAAAACCGCCAGGTAGTAGCGGCATCAACGGCATACACCGCACAAGTCATACAGGAAGCCGGTGACTACCAGCCGGATGTAGCCTGCGGTTGCTATTGCGCTCCGATCAAGACGACCTCGAAGTCGGGTTTTCGCCGTACCGTCGGAGCCGTTCGATCAGGTGCAGGCGGTTAGCCCGATCAAGCGCCCATACGCGCACGAGGATTCAACGGCGCTGGGACGCACACTTCACGCCTGCAGTCATCTTGTGGTGCGCACCAGCGCGGCAACTGCGGGCGTCACGCGCGGACGCGGGCGGCGAGCCAGGTCAGCGCCTCCGGCGCGCTGTCGAGCACGGTGATGTGACCCGCGTCCGGGACGATACGCGACTCGGCTGCCGGACAGCAGGCGGCGAGCCATTTACCGTGCGCGCACGGCACCATCTTGTCCTTCGCTCCGTGCATGATAAGGATCGGAACACGGATGGCTTCCGGGCGGAACCCCCACGACTTGGCGCCGGCCAGGGTGTCCTCGAGGAATCCCTCGTTACCCTGCTCAATGGCCTGGCTAGCCACGTCGGCCAGCCATGACCAGCGGCCGTCGAGGGCAGCCATGTCAGCCTCGGTGAAGAAGGCGCCCATGTCCTCGGGCTCGGCCTCGGCCCAGTGTGCCTCGAGCGTCGCCCGCCCGCCGGCCGCCGCGCGGTTCTCCGCCGCGATGCCCGGCGACCGCTCCGCGAACCAGTCCAGCCCGTCTGCGTCGAACGGCGCCGGCGCGGATACGCTCACCGCGGCGATGACGTGCTCAGGCAGCAGTGCGGCGCAGGCCAGCGCGTGCGGGCCGCCGCCGGAATGGCCAAGCACGGCGAACCGGCCGATGCCGAGCGCGTCCGCGATCGCCGCCACGTCCGCGGCTGCCGACGCGATAGTCCGGCCGTCATGCGGACTTGAGCCGCCGTACCCGGGCCGGTCGTAGGAGACCCAGTGCAGGCCGTTCGCTTCGGCGGCCGCGAACAGTGGTTCAGGTGGCGAGCCGATGTTGGGCGAGCCGTGGAGCCAGAACACCGCGACCAACGAGCCCGGGGCGCCACGGCTGCTGGCGATCCCGTCCGTGCGGGTGTCGTAGGCGTGCAGGGTCCGGCCGTCGGCAAGGCGGATGTCAGCCTCGGTAACCATGCTCGCCAGCCTAGGGTGCATCTCCGCCAAGGGGCACGGACAAGGCGGGCTATGGATGCTCGCCGCGGGCCGCAGGTTCCCGGAGCGGCTGTGGGCGGTCGAGGGATGTAAAGGCATTGGCAAGCACCTCGCGCACCGCCTGGTACCGACGACGAGACCGTGGAGCTGTTTCCCAGCGGGGCGAAGCGGTTCCTGTCCGCGCAGCAAGCCAGGGCGATGCTCGCCACGATCCGGCCGCGGGACCTGCCCGGCAAGGCCCGCCGCCTCACCGCCGCGAGTCACCCCCTGGGGGGTGATGCCAGGAAGCCTCATCGCGCGGCACGCTGGCAGTGTGCGCGGGCGCTTCAGGGCGGGAGGCGGCATGATGAGTTCAGGACAAGGGGCCGGGAGGCCGCCGCTGGCCAACATCGTGGCGGGCAGCAGCAGGTCGGCGGCGCAGCCGGGGGACTCGGGCTTTGCCGGGAAAGCGGCGCTGGGGCTGGTCGGGCTGGGCGTGGTGGGTCATGTGCTGCGAAGCCGCCACTTCTATGTGCGGGTGATCGTTGGCGTCATCGCGCTGGGGGCGCTGCGAGGGCTGGGCCAGGAGAACCGGGCCAGCACCTTCGAGCGCATGGCTACCTGGAATAAGCGGCAGGTCCAGCTCCTGGAGCGCAAAGCTAAGCGGCAGGCCCGGCGCCTTGAGCGCAAAGCTAAGCGGCAGGCCCGGCGCCTTGAGCGCAAAGCTAAGCGGCAGGCCTGACGCCTTACTATCGGCAAGCTAAGGATCCGCGGACCTAGAGTGGACCGTACCCGCTTCGGTGGGCACTCGGCTTAGCTGCCCGATTCGTCGGGAGAGCGAGAAATGGGTTCGGCACGCCGCTCCTTTACGCCGGAGTACACGGCGCAGTCGGTAGCTTTCGTCATTGACGGCGGCCGGCTGTTTGCCGGGGTTGCCCGTCGCCCTGTCCCGAGGCCCGCAAGATCCTCTGCGAGGCCCGCCATATCCTGACCGGGCTCGGCGGCCGAGCCCTGGCATATACCTCGTCGGTGGGCCACCGAGGTGGCGGCCCACCGACGTGGAGCGGCGGTTACCCGGTACTCGCTTACTGGCGCTGGCTTGTCTCGGGCTCGGCGTACTGCACCGGATGTGACCCATGGAGTTGCCCGGCGGCCTCACGGGCGTCGCGGGCCTGGAAGTACTCCGCGCCTTCGATGCTGATCCGGGGCAGCAGGCGGTCAACCCAGCGGGGCAGGTACCAATTGGCCTTGCCCATGAGGACCATGAGCGCGGGCACGAGCAGGCAGCGGACGATCGTGGCGTCCAGGAGCACGGCCACGGCCAGGCCGATGCCGAACTGCTTGACGGTCGGATCGCCGTTGAGCACGAAGCTGCCGAACACGAACACCATGATCGTAGCGGCCGCCGTGATGACCCGCCCGCTGGTGATCAGCCCAGAGACCACCGACTTCTTGTTGTCCTGGCCCTCGTGCACGTGTTCCTCGATCTGGCTGACCAGGAACACCTCGTAGTCCATGGACAGCCCGAACAGGATCGCGAACATGAACAACGGCACGTAGGAAACGATCGGGACCGCGCTCTGCAGGCCGATCGCGCCGTGCAGCCAGCCCCACTGGAACAGTGCCGTCAGCACGCCGTAGGCGGCGCCGATCGACAGGACGTTCATGAGGGCGGCCTGGACCGGGATCACCACGGTGCGGAACGCCAGGGTCAGCAGCAGGAAGCTGAGCAGGATCACGACCAGGATCTGCAGCGGGAGCTTGCTGGAGATGTTCGAGGCGAGATCGACATAGCCGGCCGTGGTGCCGCCCACGTAGGCCTTCAGGTCCGTGCCCTTCTGCGCCGCAGGGATCACGGTGGACCGCAGCGTGCTCACCAGGTCGGCGGTGGCCTGCTGGGACGGGCCGGTCGTGGCGATGGCGTTGAAATAGGCGGTGGTCCCGGCCTTGTCGATCTGCACCGGCGCGACCGCCGTCACTCCCTTGGTCTTCGAGACGTCCTGCTCCAGTTTCTGCAGCCGCGGGTCGGTGGCTCGCGGGTCAGCGCCGGACGGGGCGGGCTGCGTGCCGGAGGGCTGCGCGGGAGAGCCGAGCTTCACAGCGATCAGCAGCGGCCCGTTCACCCCCGGACCGAAGTTGCCCGAGAGCAGATCGTAGGCCTGGCGCGCGGTGGTCGACGTGGGCAGCGCGGCGACGTCCTTCTGGCCCAGGTTCAGCGAGAACAGCGGGGTCGCCAGCGGGATGAGGATTGCTAGGGCGGCCAGTCCAGCGACTACCGGGCGGCGGGCGACGCCTTCGGCCCACCGGGCCCACAGCCCCTTCGTTTCGCCCGTCGCGGCATCGTGCTTGGGATGGCGGCCGCGGACCCGCAGCGAGTTGATGTGCGGGCCGGTGATCGCGAGCAGCGCGGGCAGCAGGGTGAGCGCGGCCAGCACCGCGACCACCACCGCGACGGCGGCCATCAGGCCCAACGTGGTCACCAGCGGGATGCGGGCCACCGCCAGCGAAACGAGCGCGATGGTCACCGTCCCGCCCGCGAAGGTCACCGCTCCGCCGGAAGTCGCCACCGCGCGGGCCAGCGATTCCCGCACGTCCAGGCCAGCGCCCAGGCCGCGGAAGTGCCGGGTCACGATGAACAGGGCGTAGTCGATCCCGACGCCCAGCCCGATCATCGTGGCCAGGGTCGGCGCCACCGTGGACACCGTCGTGACGTGGCTGAGGATCGTGACGATCGACAGCGTCGAGGCCAGGCCGAGGATCGCGGTCAGGATCGGCAGCAGCATCGCCACCACGGTCCCGAACACGAACGTGAGGATCACCATCGCGGCGATGATCCCGATCAGCTCGCTGGACTCGGTGGACGGGGTGGACACCTTCTGGCCCAGCTGGCCGCCGGTCTGCACCTGGATCCCGGCCGCCTGGGCCGGCCTGGCCGCCGCGTTGATGATCGTCTGGGCGTCACTCTCGGACAGCGCTCCCGGGCTGACCGACAACGTCACCGACAGGTAGCCGGTCGCCTGGTTCTTGCTGAGCGCAGAGGCGCCTTGCGAGGTGAGCGGGTTGACCACCGAGGCCACGTGGCTGGCCTTGGCCACGTCGGCCGCCGCCTGGTTCACCGCGCTGGCGTACTGGGAGTCGGTCAGTTTCCCGTGGCTGACGTGCAGGACGATCGGGCTGGACCCGTTCGCCTGGTCGGGGAACGACTTGCTGAGCGTGTCGGTGGCCTGCTGGCTGCCCGTACCGGGCAGAGTCAGGTCGTCGCTCGTGTGGTTGCCGAGCTGATGTGACACGCCGACCAGGACGACCGTTACGATCAGCCAGGCGGAGAGGACGAGGTAACGGTGGCGGGCGCAGAACCGCGCCAGACTGTAGAGCGCACCGGTCATGACGGAGTCTTCCTCTTGGAGCGGTATCACCGCTGATTACGTGGGTCTCACGCCAACGTGCCGGGGAAACGGACCACTCACAAGCGGGGATCCCCGAGTGTTTTCCCTACCGTTTTCCTGTGGCGCAGCCGGGGAAGGAGTTGTCGGTCAGCGGGAAGCGCCCGGGTGGCTACTCGCCGATGGCCGCCGCCAGCTGGAACCGCGACCGGATCCCGAGCTTGGCGTAAGCGCTGCTGAGGTGCCGCTCGATGGTCTTCTCGGTTACGAACAGGGCCTGGGCAAGCTCCCGGTTGGTCTGCCCCGCGGCCGCTTCCCGGCACACCCGCCACTCCGCGGCGGTCAGTGCGGACGGCCCGGTCAGTTCGGTCCGCGCTCGGCGGCCGGGCCCGGCGTGCAGCTCGGCCAGGGCGCGTTCGGCCAGGGCCAGGGCGCCGGACTCGCTGGCCAGCTTGATGGCCCGGCGCAGGGCGTCGCGGCCTTCCGCCCGGCGGTGTGCGCGGCTCAGCTGGGCACCCAGGTCGGCGAGCGCGTGCGCCAGCTCCAGCCGCGCGGGACTATGCTCCAGCGTCGCCACGGCTTCGAAGAGCATCGCCTGCCCCTCGGCCCCGCCCGCCACCAGGCCTGCGGCGTGCAGCGACATGCCCAGTGCGCCGGGGACGCCAACCCCCCGGGCGAGCGTGAGCTGCTCGCGGGCGAGCTGGTCGGCCAGGTCGTGCTGGCCGAGTGCGGACAGCGCCGGAGCGGCGCGGATCCGCCAGTCGCCTGGCCACGGCAGGCCCCGCGACTCCTCCATCAGCCTGGCCCACAGCAGGTCGGCGACGCCGTCGTCGGACCGGCCCTGGGCGATCCGCAAGCACCCGCGGGCGGCCAGGAACGCGGGCATGTAGGTGCCATCCTCAGCGATCGTGGCCGGGCTAACTCTCCTGGCTAGCGCGTCGGCGGCATCCAGTTCCCCCCGCTCGACGTGCGCGTCGATCGCCACCGCGACGAGCTGCACGATCGCGAAGTGCGGTTCCTTCACGAGCAGCAGTCCGGTGTCCGCCTCGACCTGGGCGTCATGAATCGATCCCTGGGCCAGGGCGATCATGGCCCGCTGCCCGTGGATAAGGCCCTGCCGGGTCGCGTGCCCTTCGCGGCGGGCTCCTTCCAGCGCGACCTCGAGCAGCCGCATGGCCAGGTCGTACTGCTCCGCATAGCGCAGTGTCAGCAGGCCGATCAACAGGGCATCCGTCTGGGTCCGCGGCGGCAGGCCGGCCTCCAGGACCGCCTGGATCTCTGCCACCGCCTCGGCGGCCGGCCCTCCGTGGAAGAACCGTTCCTGAGCCCGGATAACCCGCGCAATCGCGGCGAAGCCAGGATGGCCTCCCGACAGCTTGTCGAAGCGGGTGAGCTGGGCGGGGAGGCTCGAGCGCAGCCGCGGGACGGCGGTGGTGAGCATCAGCAGCTCAGAGCCCAGCTCGAGCGAACGCTCCGGGTCGATCGGGCGGAGTTCTTCGGCCAGCGACGCGAGGGCGTCGGCCGCGACCTGGGCTGACCGGCCGCCGGACACGATCGTGCACCGTCCCAGCATTGACCCCGCGTCGGCTCGGGTGGCCAGCGCGGCACCGGACGTTAGGCACGCGTGCAGATGGTTTTCGGCCGCCCCGAATTGCAGCGTGGCCAGCTCGCAGCGGCCCAGCTCGGTGAGGATCTCAGCCCGCTCCTGCTCAGCCGGGGACTCGGCCAGCGCGCGCTGCAGCCGGGTGGCCGCCGCCCGGGGAGCGCCGCGGCGCGCAGCGCTGGCCGCAGCCGACCGGAGCGTGGTGATCCGCTCGGGATCGCCGTTCGGGGCGGTCAGCAGCAGGTGGGCGGTGACGCGTTCGGCGGGCGCGCCCGCGGCGGCCAGGATCCCGGCCGCCGCCGCGTGCCGGGCCTGGCGCTCGCCGGGCGGGAGATCCTCATACAGCGCGGCCCGGACGACCGGGTGCACGTACCCCAGGCGCTCAGCTGGATTGAACAGGCCGGCCCGGACCAGGGCATCGGCGGCCTGCCGGGCTGCGTCCGGGCTCAGGCCCGCCGCCTGGGCGGCCAGCGAGACCTCACTGTCATCGCCCAGCACCGCGACGGCCCAGGCCAGGCTTGCGGCTTCCGGTCCGAGCGTGGCGAGCCGGTACACGATAAAACGGCGCACCGCGGCTGGCCCCACCGCCTGGACCTGGGTCGCAGCGGCGGCTGACGGCTCGATGCCCTGGGCGGCGAGGGTGCGGAGCAGTTCGCGGAGGAAGAGGGGGTTGCCGCCGGTGGCGCTGTGGCAGGCGCGGCAGAACTCCTCGTCGGCGTCGGTCCCGAGGTGCTGGCGGGTCCAGTTGATCGTGGCGCGTTCGCTCAGCGGCGGCGGGTACAGGGCGATGGCGGCGGGGCGGGAGGCCAGCTGGGCCCAGAGAGAGCCGGCCTCGGCGGCCAGACCCGGCGGCCGGCCGGCGAGGACCGTCGTGATGCCGAGGCCCTCTATGCGCTGGGCGAGATAGGCCAGGAAGCGCAGCGAGTCGCGGTCGGCCCACTGGCAATCGTCCACTGACACGAGGACCGGGGTATGGTCGGCGATGTTGACCATGAGCCAGTACAGGCTGTGCAACGCCTCGAACCCCATGTCAGCGCTGGGCGGCAGGTGGTCGTCGGCCTCGAACAGGCGGGCCGCAGGGCTGGCACCCCCGGCGAACAGGTCGGTACGCCCGGGCGGCTGGCGGATCACCGGTTCCAGCAACTGGCGCAGCACGCCGAAGGCGAAGGGCTGTTCGAGTTCCGAGCCGGTCGCCTCGAGCGCCAGCATGCCCGCCTGCTCGGCTTGCGCCCGTGCTCCGCGGATCAACGCAGTTTTGCCGACGCCGGGCGGGCCTTCGATGAGCAGGAGGGCGCCGTCTCCGGTGCATGCCCGGCTGAGCCCAGCGCGCAGCATCCGCAGCTCGCGCTCGCGCTCCAGCAGTCCCCCGAGATCCCCGGCCGTGCTGAACGGCACAGTCCGCACGATACCCGGCACACTGGGCGGCGAGCGGGCCGCGGGCGGTCAGGATCGATGAGACTCAGCTGGCCCTTACCAGCTGCCTGTTGTTGGCAAGTAGGGGTCAGGGGTTCAAGTCCTCTTAGCTCCAAAGGTCAGAGACATAATTCGAACAGCGGGGACCGGTTGTACGGCGGCAAACTACCGCCACCGGGACCGCGAGGTAGCGCACACCTGTTCGAGCGGGGCCTCATCCGCGCGGGCGTCCACGACCTTGAGCGCACTGATCCCACCTGCCATGTATGAGCTGGTGAGTAGGAGTACCAGGTCCCTGTGCACGCATCAGGCGGCTGGTTACACGTATTCGCGGCGGCGCATCCAGGCGAGGGTGGCCCAGCCCCAGATAGGGGGCAGGTAGGCGGTGAACAGCCGCTGGATGAACACCGCTGCGACGGCCTGGTCCTGGGGTATGCCGGCGCTGGTCAGCCCGGCGATCAGGCCCGCTTCCACGACGCCGAGGCCACCAGGCACCGGGGTGGCTCCGCCGATGATCGAGGCCAGCGTTATGACCACGAGTATCGTCGCGATGCTGGCCTGTTGCCCGACCGCGTGCAGCGACGCGCCAAGTGCGATGGCTACCAGCAGCTGGGCAAGCACCGACCCGGCCACGACATAGAAGATCTTGCGTGGCTCGGTGGCGATCGTTTTGACGTTGGCCCAGATGGTCACCAGATGCGGCCGGACCCGTCTGCTGGCGAGCCGCCGCAGCCGCGGCACCAGGGTGACCAGCGCGACAGCGATCCCGGCTGCCAGGACCACCGCGAGCACGATCCAGACCGCGGTCTGGCGGTCGCTCGAGCTCATCGGCGCGTGGAAGTTACCGGCGGCGAAGCCGATAGAGATCAGGAACAGCAGGCCCTTCGCACTCCAGCTTGCGGTCGTCGCGATGGCACCTGAGCTGACCGCCGTCGTTGCGTCATACCCCTGGCGCTGGAAGAACCTGACCCGGACGGCGAACACAGCGGCGTCGCCGCCGACCAGCGCGGTGAAGGTGTTGGAGGTCTCCAGGGCCAGGCACCGGCCGTAGGGCAACTGGCCGGGGACGGCGCCGTTGAGCGCCCAGGCCTCGGCGAGGATGGGCAGCTGGGCGAACACGAACGTCAGCGCCACCCACCCCCAGCTAGCGCCCCTGATCACATCCAGCGACGCGCCGACGTCGGCAAGCACCCCGATGAGCGCCCAGATACCGATCAGTGTGCCGACGCCGAAAACCAGGCTGACCCAGCTGACCCGCTTGGCCTCAGCCAGCTTCGGCACCTCGATGCCGGCGGCGTCGGCCACCGCCGCCCGCAGCCGGGGGAGCAGATCTTTGTGCTGGCGCAGCGCGCCCACGGTGACCGGGTCGAGCGCCGAGCGCTGGAGGTGCACCAGCGCGCCGCGGGCCGTGTCGGTGTCGAGCACCCGGGACGCCGCCGCGGCCGTCCGCTCGGCCCCGACCCGCACTGCCATCGCGCCCAGCGCGGCCGCCAGATCGCCGTCCAGGCGGGCATCGGAGGCCGCCGCAGACGCGCAGCGGAAGTCCCTCAGGCAGACGCCGTCGGCGGAAATGATGACCGTTTCGGCGCCGAGCGTCCCGTGCGCGAGGCCGGCCCTCCGCAGCCGCAGCACAGCCTGCAGCAGCTCGTCCAGCGTCTTGTCGGGCAGCGCGGCGTCATCGGCCATCGACAAGGCGGCCCCGGGCGGCAGCCTTGTCACCAGTGCGGCGTCCCTGCTGGGCCCGAACCGGCCGACAGCAAGCACCTCGGGCACGAGGACATCAGCGCGCCCGGCCATTAAGGTGAGGTAGGCCTCGTGCTCGACCTGCTGGAGACGATCAAGAATGAGGGTGGGCCCGGAATCGCGGTAGAAGCAGAATCGCCACAGTTTCGCCAGCACCCGTGCATCGGATGCGTCCCGGCCGTAAACCGATAGCTCGATCGTCTGGCCAGCTGGATCGTGCCCAGTGAGCTTCTCCACCCCCCAGCTCTGACCAGGTGCCCGGGTAATGCCCTCGACCGGGACACCCAGATCCGTGATCCAGTCGGTGATCTCCTCTGCCGAGGGCAGGCCAAGCGGCGACCCCACCGCCAGGTGGAGCCCGGCCGCCACGCCCCATCCAATCGCCAGGCTGGAGATGGTGTTGACCGGAAGCGCCGATCCGTTGATGACCGCGGCGATCGACGCCAGCATGACCATCGATACCACCAGCCGGTGCAGCGGACGGCTCAGATACGACAGCGCGGTTGCCGCGACCGCGATCGTGACCGCGAACTGCGTCACTGGATAGCTCGTATCAAGCCCAGCCAGCGCGTCGGTCACCGGCCGCCCCGCCGAAGGTCCGAGGATGTGGCCAAGGAGCAGGCACATCCCCCAGGTGACCACCGCCGCCACGGCAGTCCACCGAACCACAGCCAGCCGGGGAACCAGGAGGCCAAGGATCGCCAGCAGAACGATGACACCAACGGAACCGAGCCAGAAAACCGACGTGACCAGCCACCTGATCGCCGCGGGCGGCGGATTCAGAGCGTGGACGACCCCCAGTTCCGCCGCCGAGTTAGCCCGCATCACTGGGATGGACACCGCCACTACCGCGATGGCAAATCCGAGGCGGAACGCATCTGAGGCCCGCCGCCGGGTGGTGCCCCCGCCGCGGGGCCCGAGCACTACAGCACGCAACCGCTGTGCCACCCGGCGCTCTGTGCCCGCGCTGGCCTCACTCACTGCCGAGGCCACATGTGGCCGTCCCCGCGGGCCTCGGCGACGAGCCTGCGGTCGGCACCGTTGCTGCTCTCGTAACCTGGGTCGTCCTGCACTTTTGACGAACCTGGACCCGTAGCCCATCCCCCGGGCGAGCGTCAGGTCAGCAGTCACGGCGCTGCCTCTGCCTCAGAGCGGGGTCCCGCACGGGGTAGGTCATGCAATGCCCCGGCTGAGGCCCTGGCGCTTGCCAGGCTCGAACCAGCCACGTGGATGGCCCTCGTCCATGCCCGGAACATTCCCGCAGTCGTGCACCTGATCCATCATGGGCTCACCCTTGCCGGTGGGCGGTGACGCGCGTCACCGCCGCCTACCTCCGTCCCGTCCGGGACGGTACCCAGATTCTGACCGGGCCATCATGGGGCGTCGTCACCCTGCGGAGGGTGATCATCATCTATTTCGGCCCGGCGATCGTGGCCGCCCTGGTCTCTGGTGGGCTGGCCGCGCGCCTGCTCCCCGCGTGGGCATCCCTCGCTCTCCTCCTCGTCATCCCGGGTTGCAGGATGGGGTCACCATCCCAGGCCACAAGACGGCGAAACAGACACCCACCGAGGGACTAGGGCCACGCCGGTTCAGAGGAGCCGTGCCGGGCGGTTTCTGTCCTGATCCGACACGATTTGTGGGGCGCGCCGAGGTCGGGCGGGGCCCGATTGCGTCAGCGGCCGGAGGGCCTTGACGTCCATCCCGCTCGGGCGCTCGCTCCAGTGCGAGGATGGCCCTAATGGAGTCTTACGTTGAGCGCCCGCCGTTGCCGGGATTGGCCGGGGTGGTGCGGACGGTCTGGATCCAGCGCACCGGGGAGGCGGCGTACGTGCAACGGCACCTGCCCACAGGCGGGGTTGAGATCCATTTCCGGATCGGTGGCCATCCCCAGCTGCTTGGTCCGCTGACCGGTCCGGAGATTGAAATCATTCCGGCGCACACCACCATCGTAGGTGTGCGGTTCCAACCAGGGACCCCACCGCTCCTTCCGACGGTGCTCGACGACCTGGTGGACCAGCGCCTGGGCCCGGCGGAGCTCTGGGGAAGTTCGATGGACCGCCTCGTGGAGGTGATGGCCCGGGCCGGGACACCCGAGCAGGCGCTGATGTTCTGCCAAGCCCACCTCCTGCACGAGTTCCGAACTGCGGTCCGGGCGGATCCGCTGGTGGGCGAAGCCGTGAAGGTGCTGATGCCCTGGCACCCCGTCGACATCGGCACCCTGGCCACCCACCTGGCCCTTTCCTCGAGCCAACTCCGCCGCCGCTGCCTGCATGCGGTCGGGGTGAGTCCCAAAGTCCTCCAGCGGACGTTGCGATTTCAGGGATTTCTCGCGCTGGCTCAGGCCGGCGCCACGGCCACGGGCCGGCGTGGTGCGGACGGCATGGCGGGACTGGCGGTTGATGCGGGGTACGCCGACCAGGCCCACCTCAGCCGAGAATGCCTCCGCCTGACTGGCCTCACCCCGCGCCAGCTCCTCGGCGGCAGCATTGACCGGTGCACCTGTGGTCATGAGCACTCCGCCTCCTATAACCCCTTCCTTGCCACCCGTAGCAGGCGGCCGCTGCGAGTCTGAGCGTGCTCGATTCGTTCAAGACCTGTCGTCACGCCGCTCGTAGTTTCGAACTCGTGCCTGACCTAGCCGAGCTCCCCACCTCACTCGACGGCGAGTTGTTCAGTCCTGGTTCGCCGGGCTACGAAGCGATCCGCCGCCCGGTTAACGCCGCCTACCGGGAGGTGCGTCCCCGGCTCGTGGTGCTGTGCCGCTCGGTTTCGGATGTCGTTGGCGCCATGACGTACGCGACAGCCACCGGCGACCGCATCGCCCCTCGTGGCGGGGGGCACTGCTTCGCGGGCCGGTCGTTGACGGACGGGATCGTGCTCGATATGTCTGGCCTCGGTGGCATCTCCGTGGCAGATGACCGGGTCGCCACGATCCAAGCCGGCGCCCGCCTGGGACCGGTGTACGCGGCGCTCCACGCCTGCGGCCGGACCCTGCCAGCCGGGTGCGGTCCCACCGTCGGCATTACAGGCCTCACCCTTGGCGGCGGGATCGGCCTGCTCGGGCGCAAGCACGGGCTGACCTGCGATCGCCTTGTCAGCGCACAGGTCGTGCTCCCAGACGGCAGCGTCGTGGATTGCGACCAGGACCACGAGCCAGACTTGTTCTGGGGCCTGCGCGGCGCGGGTGGCGGCCAGTTCGGTGTGGTCACCTCACTACGGTTCGACACCGTCGCTGAGCCGATGACCACCCGGATCGAGGTGCACTGGCCGGACATCGCTCTCGGAGAACTGGTCTCGGCCTGGCAAGCCTGGGCACCGGCCGCCCCGGACGAACTCACCGTCAACCTCACCCTTGAGTCTGAGCCCGGCGCACCGGTCCAGGGCACCCTCAGCGGCGCCTCCACCCTTGAGGAGGGATCGACCCGGGAGCTGCTCCAGGAGTTCATCGACCGGGCGGGCGCGGCCCCCGCGATCAAATTGCGCACCGGCCTGCCGTACCACCACCTGAAGAGCACCTTCTCCGACCCGCGGGATTCACCCGAGCGCGCCCTGCGGATCAGGTCAGAGTTCTTCTCCCACCCGATGACCCACTGCACCCTCGCGTCGCTCCTGACCCAGCTCGCCGGCCCACGGACCATGGGCCGGCGGCAGGTCACGCTCACCGCGATGGGCGGGGCCTACAACAGGGTCGCTGGAGACGCCACCGCGTTTGCCCATCGCAGCGAACGCTTCCTGCTCGAGCACATCGCCGAGGCGGCCGATCCCTGGGTCAACAGTTCATGGGCGACCGCCCACGCCGACGGGTCCGGACATGTGTACCCCAACTTCCCCGACCCCGTGCTCGACGACTGGGCCGAGGCGTACCACGCGGGCAACTACCCCCGGCTGGCAGCGGTCAAGAACGCCTACGACCCGCACCGATTCTTCGACTTCCCCCAGGCCATCTAAGCAACAGCGAAGGAGAGACATGAGCACGGTCTTCAGCGCCCACGCCGTCTCGGTCAACGGCTATACCAGTGGCCGCACTCCCGACGGCGACGAGGAGTTCGGACGCGGTCTCGGTGACGCGCCCATGCTCTTCGACTGGTACGCCGACGGAGACACGCCGAGCCAGGTGTTCGACGGATTCAAGCTAAGTGAGCCGAGCGCCCGGTTCTTCGACACCATCGCGGCACGAGTGGGGGCGGCTGTCGCGGGGCGCACCACCTACGAGCACTCCGGCCACTGGGGAGGCGATGGCCCTCACCCGACGGCGCGACTCTTCGTCCTCAGCCACCGGCCCGCGACCGAGATCAGCGAGACGCAGACGCTCGTCACCACCGGCATCGAGGACGCGGTCGCAGCGGCACGCGAGGCCGCCGGGGGCAAGGACGTTGCCCTCATGGGCGGCGGCGTGGTGACCTCCGCGCTGGAAGCGGACCTCGTCAACGAGGTGATCCTCCACCAGGTGCCCGTCCTGCTGGGGGCCGGCCGCCGCTTCTTCCGTGAGCTCCCGGAGCACGTGCACCTCCGTCTGCTGGAGGCCATCCCCGCACCCGGCGTGACCCACCTGCACTACGAGGTGGTCCGATGATCCTCGTCACCGGCGGGCTGGGCATGATCGGCGCCCACACTGCCAGTGCGCTTGCCGGCCTCGGACACGAGGTCGTCGTCACCGCGCACCGCCGGACTGAGGTCCCGTCGTTCCTGGCCGGCCGGGTCACCGTGGAAACCCTGGACGTCACCGACCGGGACGCCTTCCTCGCCCTGGCCGGCCGCCACGACATCAGCGACATCGTCCACCTCGCCGGCAGCCTCCCCGGCGAGGACCCGGTCCGCTTCTTGCGCACCGACACGGCCGGCCTGCTCAACGCCCTGGATGCCGCCCGCACCTGGGGCGTCCGCAGGTTTGCCGTCGCCAGCAGCCTCGGCGTATACATCGGCCGGGCCGAGACTCCTTGGCACGAGGAGCTCGCGCTGCCCGCCGCGGAGCTGCCGCACCTGATCATCGCCTTCAAGAAGGCCGTCGAGCCACTCACCACGCACAGCCTCCAGGGCACCGGCGTGCAGCCGGTCGTGCTCCGTATCGGGAGCACCTGGGGACCGCTTATGGACCCGGAATCACCGTTTAATTACATCCCGCCATACATCAGCGCCGTGCTCCGCGGTGAGCAACCGCGGCCGCTGCACGCCGACGACGGCGGCGACAGCTGCTACGCCCCTGACGCCGGGCAGGCGATCGCCCTCCTGATGACCGCGCAGACCCTGCGGCACGACACCTACAACGTCTCCAGCGGCCGGCCGTTCACCAACCGCGAGCTCGCGGACGCCCTGCAGGCGGTCACCCCCGGACTGCGGCCCGGACTGCGGCCCGGGCGGCAGGCCGGCCCGGGCGACAACCCCTGCCTCGACACCACCCGGCTCACCCGCGACACCGGTTTCAAACCGGCCTTCGACATCACCGCGGCGGTCGCCGACTACGTCGCGTGGCGCGCCGAGAACCCCCGCTGAAGGAGCACACCATGCTCAACCCCGACGTGCGCCGCGTCCTCGACGGCGCCTCGATCGCTCACCTCGCCACCGTCCTGCCGGACGGCTCGCCCCACACCACGCCGGTCTACGTCGGCGCGCACGGCGACCGAATCGTCTTCTTCACCGGTCCGGGCATGCGCAAGGCACGCAACCTGCGCCGCGACCCTCGGGTGGCGCTGTCCATCGCGCCCGTCGACAACCCGTTCATGCCAGTCGCCGTCAGGGGCCGGGTCGTGGAGTGGATCGAGGGCGACGCCGCCTGGGAGATTGTCGACCAGCTGAGCACGAAGTACACCGGCGCCCCCTACCCCCGGGGGCAAGAGCGCGTCGTGGTCGTGATCGAGCCCGAGCGGCAAACCGTCGGTGTCGGCTGAGCTGCCCCCGGTAGATCCCGGGGAGCGTGCCTGCCGGGTCAGGTGAAGCACCCACCCGGAGCCAACATTCACGATCACAAGTGGGCCAGAGATCGTGCCGAAACGCCGCCGCGCCCTGGACGTGCAGGCCCTGCTGTGGCGCGGCGGCAGGTCAGGACCGTTAGTTTCCCGGGCTTGCTGATCGCCGTGGCCGAGCGTGCCAGGGGGTGGAGTTCCGGTCAGTGCCGATCCTCCGGGCTGACCGGAGTTATGCCAATGCCAGCAGGCGACGTTCAGCTCGCCCGGCCGGGACTCACCGCCGATCTCCCATCCCCAGCTATCGTCGGGAACGTGACCATGTTCTGTGTGGTCGATGAACTGGATCGAGCGTCAGCCGGCGCAAGTGGGCCCGCTGCGGTGCCGGTGGTCCTCGGCACGTTCCCGGATGCCGCGCAACATCGGGAGGAGGGGCAGCACCCATGGAGAATGCCGTGAGCGCATCCACCGCCGGGAGGGGCGGCCAGATCGTGGTCGCGGGGGCGGGCTACGCCGGGTTGCACGTCGCCTTGCGCCTGGCGGCCAAGCTGGGTGGCAACCTCGTGGAGCTGACCCTGGTCAACCGGCACGACTACCACCAGGTGCTCACCGAGCTGCCCCGGGTCGCCGGCGGTACCCGCACCGCCGACGCGGTGCGCATCCCGCTGCAGGACATGCTGGCCGGGCGGGTCCGCTTCGTCCGGACCGAGATCAGTGGTTTCGACCTGCCCGGCCGGCAACTGCTCACCGGGTCTGGCCCGATCGGCTGGAGGTGGCTGGTGCTGGCCCTGGGCAGCCGGCCCAACGACTTCGCGATCCCCGGCCTGGGACAACGCGCGCTGTCGCTGTACTCGGCCAGCGACGCCGAGCGGGTGTGGGCGGCGATCAGCAAGGCACTCGACGCTGCCGCGGCCGCCGCCGACCCCGGGCGGCAGCGCCGCATGGCGACCGTGGTAGTTGGCGGCGGCGGCGCCACCGGGGTCGAACTGGCCGGCGAGCTGGCCGAGATGCTGCCCGGCGTGGCCAGCCGCCACGGCCTGGCGCCAGACCGGCCCGCCGTGCTGCTTGTCGAGGCAGGTCCCACCATCCTGGCTGGCTCCTCGCCGCAGCTGATCGACAACGCCACCAGGATCCTTTCTGACCTGGGGGTCCAGGTCCGCACCAACGCGGTGATCGCCGCGGCGACCGAAGAGGGCTTCCGGCTCAAGGGCGGCCAGCTGGTGGAGGGCGGTGTGTTCGTCTGGGCGGGTGGGGTGAAGGCGCCCGAGCTGGTGGTGGGGTCGGGGTTGCCGATCGGCCACAACGGCCGGGTCAAGGTCAACGGGTACCTGCGCGTGCTGGACCACCCCGAGGTTTATGTCGCCGGCGACCTTGCCTCGGTGACCGATCCGCGCACCGGGCACGTGCTGCCCCCGCTAGCGCAAGTGGCGCTGGAAGAGGGCGAGACGGTGGCCCGCAACCTGGACGCGGAGCTCGGGGGCCGGCCGCTGGAGGCGTTCACCTTCCATGACAAGGGGTTCGTCGTCTCGGTCGGGACCCGCCGCGGGGTCGCCGACATCGCCGGCATTACCAGTGGCGGCCGGCTGGCCCACCTGCTCAAAGACGCCATCGAGTGGGAGTACCGCCAGTCCGTCACGCACCTGCGCGGCTGGGACCCACTAGCCCGGTGACCGCTGCGCACGTCCAGGATGAGAACGGCAAGCGGCTAAGCGGGGGGCGGCTGCCCTGCGGGCGTGGCGGGATCGCCCGGTTCCATGAGCTGGCCCGCCCGGCACGCGCAAGGGCCCGCCGGGGTGGTGGTCGGGATCGAGACCGAACGGGACCTGTCCGTGCCGCCCGCAGTTGATGGCGTGCTGCCCTGGCGGCTGTGAAGATGGGCCTGGTGGAGAGAACATCGCGCCTATTTCCGGCCGGGCGCAGCCGCGGGGTCACCGTGGCTGTTGACGGGTTCTTCGCCTTCGTGTGGTTCGGGTGGGGTCAGGCCGCCGCGCCGGCGGGGCTGGTGATTCCCCTCGCCGTGGGCACCGCGCTAGGCGTGCTACTCGCCGTGATCGGGGTAGTGGTGGCCAAGCGGTCCGGCGGCCCTGTGCCGGCCATGACCGATCCGGCGGTCCGCCGGCGGTACAGCATCATCGTTGGCCTGGAGTTTGGCCTGCTCGGTGCCGGCGCGGCCGTGCTGGGGGTCACCGGGCACTCTCAGTGGATACCGGTGTGGATCTGCTTCGGCGTCGGGGTGCACTTCTTCCCGCTCGCCTCAACACTGCAAAACCCGACGTTGCGTCCGCTGGGGGTGCTGCTTGTCGCCGTCGCCGCGGTGGCCCTGGTGGTCGGGCTGGCTTCGGCGGTGGCCCCATCGACGGTCACTGGTCTTGGTGCCGGGCTGTGCCTTCTTGCCTTCGGGCTCGCCACTCTCCTGATCGACGGTCCCAGGCCAGGCAATCCCAGCACCCCGGCCTGAGCCAGCACCCGGGCCTGAGCCAGCACCCGGGCCTGAGCCCGCCCCTTGAAACCACCCGGCTCCTCGTGGGCCGGGTTTCATTTCCCCGTCGGCTGGTGTATCTGGCTCGCAGCGGGCTCAGGTGCCGGCGCCAGCCTGGAGTAGGCCTGGCGCCGTTCTGCGGGATGACTTGCCGTCACGGGGTGACGGTGACCGTCGGCGTGCGCCCGAGCGCGAATTGCCTGCGTGCGTGGCCGATGAATGCGCGGGCTGCGGGGCTGGCAGGCTGTTGCGCCCGCCAGGCGAGTGCAATGCGCCCACGCAGCCCGGGGCGGGTCAGCGGAATGGCTCGCAGTTGGGTGGGGTGGGCGTTGGTGACGGATTCGGGGAGAAGCGCCACGCCGAGACCTCGGGCGGCAAGCTGGGCGACGATGCGGGGATCGCCGACCTCGAAGGCGATGCGGGGCTGAAAGCCGATGCTCTGGCAGGCGTCGTCGAGGTAGGTGCGCAGGCCGGTGCCCCGGGGCAGGCTGATCAGCGCCCGGTCCCGGATGGCGTCCAGGCTGACGGTCTTGCGCCTGGCCAGGGCGTCGCTATGGCTGACGGCAATGACCAGCGGCTCGTCGACGACGACCTCGCTGGCCAGTTCCGGGGGCAGTGCGGGGCCGGCCGCGACCAGTGCCGCGTCCAGGCGGCCGGCTAGCAGTGCCCCGACGAGGGCATCGGAGCCTGCCTCGGTCAGCGTGATCTCAATGCCGGGATGGTCGTGATGGAAGCCGGCCAGCAGGCCGGGCAGATCGAGACCCGGGGACGAGATCGAGCCGACGATACCCACCGTCACGTGCCCGCGGGCCAACCCGGCGACCGCGTCCGCGGTATCACGCACCGCAGCCACGGCCGCCAGTGCGGCCCGGGCGTAGGGGAGCACGGCCGCGCCAGCCTCGGTGACCCGCACCGTGCCGCCGGAGCGGTCAAGGAGAACCTGGCCGAGTTCTCGTTCCAGGCGGCGGATCTGAGCGCTCACACCGGGCTGGGCGACATGGGCCTTGGTGGCGGCCTTGGTGAAGCTCGCCTCGTCGGCCACCGCGACGAAGTACTGCAGCTGGCGCAGCTCCATAACAAATCATGCTAGCTGACGTAAGCACCAGGTCTTGGACTTCTGGATGTCCCGTGACCCACGATGGGGACATGGCCGGTCACGGGACCAGTGACGCGGCGTCGGCGTGCGATGAGCCCCGGCAGCGGCCGCGCATTGCCTGGCCTGCCCGGGCGGGTACGCCAGGTGTGCTGGCGGCGGTTCTGGTGTTCCTGGCGGTTGAATCGACCGCGGTGGCCAGCCTCGGGACGCCCCTGCTGCCGACGATCGAGGCTGCTGACCACGTGTCGCTGGCGGCCTCGCAGTGGGCGCTGACGATCGCGCTGCTAACCGGTGCGGTGGCCACCCCGCTGCTGGGCCGCCTCGGCGACGGCAGGCTGCGCCGCGCCGCCATCATCGGCGCGGTGGCGGTCATGCTGGCCGGCTGCGTCCTGTCCGCGCTCCCGGCCGGCTTCGCCGTGTTCCTGGCCGGGCGGGCGCTGCAGGGCGCGGGGTTCGGCTTGATTCCCCTGGCCACCGCCGTTGCCCGGGACGGGCTGCCCGGCGGGCGGCGCGGCCGCACGATCGCGCTCATCGGCGTCACCACCGCGGCCGGGATCGGCATCGGCTACCCGCTTACCGGCCTGCTCGCCCAGTACCTGGGGCTGGGCGCGCCGTTCTGGTTCGTCGCCGCGCTCAGCGCGCTCGCACTGGCTGCCGCGGCCGCGGTCCTGCCCGCGAGCCCGGCCCGCCCGGCTCGCGTGGACGTGCCTGGCAGCGTGCTGCTCGGGCTGGGGATCGCCGGGCTGATCCTGGTCCTGTCCCAGGGCCCGGGGTGGGGCTGGGGCTCGGCCCTCACCGTCGGCTGCGGGATCAGTTCTATGGCGGTGCTCGCCGCGTGGGCCGCCTGGGAGTTGTGGGCCCGGTGGCCGCTGATCGAGCTGCGGCTGCTGCGCAGCCGTCCGGTCCTGGCCGCCAACCTCACGGTGCTCCTCGTCGCCGTCGGCTTCTATCCGCTGGGCCCGCTGGTCGTGCGCTTTGTGCAGACCCCTGCCTCGGCTGGTTACGGCTTCGGCGCTAGCGTGCTGGTTGCCGGGCTGATGCTGACCCCGTTCTCCCTCGCCAGCTTCGCCGCGAGCAAGGCAGTCAGCCGGGCGTCCCGGCGCGCATCCCCGGAACTTATCGTGGTGGCCGGCTGTATCGCGCTGATCGCGTCCATGGTGATGTTCCTGCTCGCACGCGGCTCCTACTGGCAGATCGTGATCGCCATGACCGTGGATGGCTTCGGCGTCGGATGCGTCTACGCGGTCAACCCGCTGCAGATCACCGGCGGCGTCCCGCCTGCGGAGACCGGCAGCGCGATGAGCTTCTACCAGCTCGTCCGGACCGTCGCCTACGCGCTGGGCAGCGCACTGAGCGCCACGCTGCTGGTGCTCTCGGTCCCCCGCGGGCACGCCCTCCCCGCCGGCGCCGGCTACACCACGGCCGCGCTAGCCAGCACCGTCATCCTCGCGGCTGCGCTTGCAGTCAGCCTGCTGTTCGCCATGCCGTCAGCCAGCCCAGGCTCACGGGCCACCCGGGCCAATCGGCACAGCACCCGGTAAGGACGACGTGCCATGCACACACGCCAGCAGCCGGACCCGGGTCGGAGATTTGCGGTTACGGGAGGCACTGGCCCCGTCGGACGCCACGTGCCGCCGCTATCCGCCGTCAGGGCCACCGAGCGGTCTGCGACTATTGGCTGGGCCGGAGAGCGGGGTGGTGACGATGGCGTCCACCATGTACTACAACGGGCTGAGGCTGGACCGGGCGGCCTCCGCTCGCGGCGACCCGGGATGGGTGGCCAGGGTCCTCGGCGAGGACAGCACCAGAGTGATCCCTTTGTGGCGCGACCAGTGTCTGGTTCGTGACGGGTTGCCGGTGATAATGCGACGCGGCGATGCAGAGGACCTGCTGGCCGCCGCAGAGGGACTCGTCTTTCTAGGCCTGGATGACGGTTCAGCCGTCTTCGCCGCCGACGTCTCCACCTCCGAGCAACCGGCCGCGCTTGTACTGGGCGGTGCTGACACGGTGATGGATATCCGGGCGCTGGCCAGCGCAGTCCCGCCGCTCGCGGCAGGGATGTTCGCCTATGCGCGAGGAATCGCGCACTGGCATCGCAACCAGCGGTTTTGCGGTGCCTGCGGAGGCCGGACAGACATGCGGAGTGGTGGCCATCAACGGGTATGCCTCCGCTGCGGCAATCTGCTATTTCCCCGCATTGAGCCAGCGGTGATCGTGCTCGTGGAGCTCCCGGGCGAGCCCGCGCGTTGCCTCCTCGGCCGGCACGCCGGAGCTGCTCCAGGACGTTTCAGCACGCTGGCGGGCTTTGTGGAGATCGGGGAAAGTCTTGAAGACGCGGTCCGCCGTGAAGTCGCGGAGGAGGCCGGGGTGACCGTTGGCCGGGTCACTTACCAGGCGTCACAGGCGTGGCCGTTCCCCGCTGGCTTGATGGCCGGGTTCACTGCCGAGGCACTCGCGAGCACCATCCGCGCCGACAACAGCGAGGTGCTTGAAGCGCGCTGGTTTACCGCGCCCGAACTGCGAGCCCGCATAGCGGATCCTTCCCTCGGCGGTCCTTACCGGGTGGACTCAATCGGGAAATTCCTTATCGAGGACTGGCTGGCCAGCCAGGCGTAGGAGCTCACTCAGGCCGCCGGCTAGCAGCCGCAGCATCTCCGGCTTTGACATCAGCCACTCCGTTAGGTAACACTAACCGTTAGTGGATCCTGACCGAGTAGGTGACGGCTGGAGCGCGCTGTCGGACGGCACCCGGCGCGCCATCGTCAGCCGCCTGGCCGAGGGGCCGCAGGCGGTGGGGCAACTGGCCGCGGACCTGCCGGTCAGCCGGTCGGCGGTCTCCCAGCACCTGAAGGTCCTCAAGGACGCCGGCCTGGTCAGTGAACGCGCGGCCGGCACCAGACGTATCTACCGGCTCAATCCGGCGGCAGTGGCCGCGTTGCGCGATCAGCTCGACACCTTCTGGCAGAGGGCTCTGGCCAGCTACGTGGATGTTGCCGAACAAGCGACGGAGGAGAGTCCATGACCCGAACCGGGGTCCCGGTTGTCCGTAAGCAGGTGGTGGTCAACACACCGCTCGAGCAGGCCTTCACGGCGTTCACTGGCAGGTTCGGCGACTTCAAGCCGCCGGAGCACAACCTGCTCGCGGCCGCGATCGCCGAGACAGTCTTCGAGCCTCACGCCGGCGGGCACATCTACGACCGCGCCGTCGACGGCACCGAGTGCCGGTGGGCACGGATCCTGGCCTACGAGCCACCAGACCGCGTGGTATTCAGCTGGGATATCAGCCCGCAATGGCAGGTCGAGACCGATCCGGAGCTGACCAGCGAGGTCGAGGTCCGGTTCGTGGCCGAGGGACCGGACCGCACCCGGGTCGAACTGGAGCACCGCCACCTCGACCGGCACGGTCCCGGCTGGCAGTCCGTCAGCGACGGCGTCGACGGCGACCAGGGGTGGCCGTTCTACCTGGCCCGGTACGCCGCCCTGCTCGAGGGCCGCTGATATGGCACCGACCATCACCAGCACCGTGGTGGACCGGCCCGCAGCAGAGGTGTTCGCCTACGCCACCGACCCCGCACGCTTCCACGAATGGCAGCAGGGCATCATCGACGGTCACCTGGACCAGCCCGGCCCCCCGCAAGTGGGCACGAAGTGCCTGACCACCCGGCGCATCGGCGGAGCCAACCGGGCCGTCACCTCCGAGCTGACCCACATTGACCCACCCAGGAGGTGGGGTGTGCAGGGCATCGACGGACCCATCCGCGCCACCGTCAACGTCAGCGTGGAGCCCCTGACCGGAACCAGTTCCCGGCTGACCATCGCGGTCGACTTCGACGGGCACGGCATCGGCAAACTGCTCGTCCCGCTCATCGTCCGCCGCCAAGCACAAAAAGAAATGCCAGCCAACCTCGAAGCCCTGCGGCGACGCGTCGAGGCTCAGTAGCCCCGGCGTAGGACCGAGCCAGCCCGCCGAGGAACTGGGCGGTCAGGTGCTTACGGCCGGCCAGCGCCTCGCGCGCGCCGGCGTCGCCCGGGGCGCCCCGAGGATGCCATGCTGACACCCGGGGACCCGCGGGAACGCCCGGGCAGGTTGCGACTGGTGCTGCAGAAGACGGTGACATGGGGTAGGTTCCGGCCGCAGGACAGATAGGCTGTAGCAGACGCGGCGAGGTCGCGTCATGGCACAGGATAAGGAACTTGAACTGATGGCAACAGGCACAGTGAAGTGGTTCAACGCCGACAAGGGCTTTGGTTTCATCGCCCCCGATGACGGGACGGCGGACGTGTTCGTCCACTTCTCCGCGATCGCGAGCACCGGCTACCGGTCGCTGGACGAGAACCAGAAGGTCGAATTCGACACGACCCAGGGACAAAAAGGACCGCAGGCGGAGAACGTCCGTCCTCTCTGACGTATGACGCCGCGTCCTCCCACGACGCGCTAGCCAACACTCGGACGTCAGTAATTTCCGAGAGCGCAACAGCTGGTCGGCTCCGACCGCTCACACGTGTTGCGATCACCGCCTGCAGGCAGTCCAGCGCGAATCATGTGTTCGCCGGTGGCTCCGGCCAGGTCAGACCGCGGCCGTCGAAGGCACCCGCGAGTCAGGGCTTCCCGGCGCCCGGTGCGGGCGCCGGGAACGCCACGACCCGCCCGGAGGGCTGCGCCGCCTCGGGTCCGCCGTAGTTCTGGCCGACGACGAACAGGCGCGGGTCGTGACCCCGGCTGAGCGCGCAGGCGAAGGCACCACGGTCCAGGTTGACCGTGGCCAGCACCTTGCCGCCCTCGCGCACCCGCACGCAGTGCTGGTTGCCCACGTCGGCGTACCAGACAGCGCCCTCGGCATCGATGCAGATCCCGTCTGGGTGGTCGCCGGGTGTCTCCGCCCACACCCGCCGGTTACTGAGGCCGCCGTCCGCCCCGATGTCGTAGGCCGTGAGCCGGTTGGCGTACGACTCAGCCACGATCAGCGTTCCGCCTTCCGGGGTGATCGCCATGCCGTTCGGGAACGCGACGTCCCCGGCGACCTGGCGGACAGTGCCGCCCGGCGTGGCGAGTACGAGGAGACCCGGCGCGAACTCGCCGCCGGGGAAGTCAAAGCCGATGGTATTGACATAGGCGTTGCCCCGATCATCGACCACGATGTCATTCCATGGCTTGGTCGAGACTCCGGACAGGTCAGCGTGGGTGACCAGCGACCCGTCGGGCTCACGGCGCAGCAACCGCTGCCGGGCAGAGTCGACGACCAGCAGCCGGCCGTCGGGGAGGAAGTCGATGCACATCGGGAACGATGCGACGGTCACCACCACCTCGTAGCTTCCGTCGGCCCCGAGCGCGATCACCTGATTCGCGCCCCAGTCAGAGAACCAGAGCCGTCCGTCGTGCCAGCGCGGTGATTCGCCGAAAACGACTCCGTCCATCAAGACTTCAGCTGAGCCCACCCTGAGTCTCCTTCCTGCCGGTTACCTGTTAGTCAGACCGCGCCAGGCTCCGGGACTCATCGGGCACCCGCCGGCTTCCGGGCTCTGCTCCTCAGCCGGCTCCGCCGCCCACCGGCCACCGAGGTGCTCGTGCCAGAGCAGCGCTCAAGGCCGGGGACGACGAGAATCCCCAACCATGCGCCGCGCTCCAGCATTGCATCATGTATCTGAAATCCGGGTTCCCGCAGGCCGCTGCGCGGCAACCCTGACTGTGGCGAGGGCTGACCCCTGATGTCTCCGGGTGCAGACCAGGGTGCGAATCGGGGCTGATCCGGATCGACGGGGAGACCTGCCGGCGGCACTGTTGAAGCATGAACGCAACCACTGCAGGCCCCCGGTCCGCCGCCTTTACTGGCCAGTCCGCAGCCCGCCCGCTGCGCCGGTCTGCCGACGACAGGGTGCTGGCCGGCGTGGCCAGCGGCATAGCCCGCTACCTGGACGCGGACGTGACGCTGGTTCGCGTGATCATCGCCGCGCTCGCCCTGTTCAGCGGGGCCGCCGTAGCCCTCTATATCGCCGCCTGGCTGCTGATCCCGGAGGACGGCGAAGACCAGACGCCCACCATGGCGTGGATCACTGGCCGCCAGAACCGCTCCCGCTGAGTCCTGACCGCTAACCAGCCTGACCTGAACGGAGACTAATCACCATGCCCCGGATACTCGCCCTCGTCCTCATCGCCATCGTGGCGCTGACCGTCCTCAGCTTCACCATGCATATCCTGTTCTCCCCCTGGCTGCTGGTGGCCATCGGCATCCTGGTCTGGATCAGGTTCCGCCCCCGCCGCACTCGCCGGTAGCCACGGTGCCCCGGCAACACGCTGCCCGGCTGGCCCTGAGCAGGCCGGCCGGGCAGCGTCGCCATAGCGGCTCTGACTGGCTCCCACACCGGTGTCACACGGTGGACCGGCGCCGCGGCACCGGTCACGGACCGTGGACGCGGTTAAACGGAGTCTCCGGTTACTTCGGTGACTGGCGCAGCGTTACTACCCGGTTCACGCTGGCCAGGAACGCCGGGCCATTGAGCTTTCCGTTGCGGTAGGCCGCGGCCAGCTCGCCGCTTGCCTGCTCCCCCTGGCTGACCTTCTGGGCGGAGCAGAGCAGCAGGTCCATGCCGGCCAGCGCGGCGAACAGCGCGCGGTTCTGGGTCGAGCCGTAGGAGCGCAGTGCGCCGGCCTCCAGGGCGTCCGTGATCGTGACCCCGGTGAACTTGAGCCGGTTCCGCAGCTCACCCTGGACGACATTGGGCGAGAGCCCGGCGGGGCGTGCTCCTATCGCCGGGTAGGTCGCCCACGACATCATGATCAGCTTGACCCCGGCTTTGATCGCGCCCTGGAACGGGACCTCGTCGGTGCTGCGGATCGTCGCGAACGGCAGGTTGAGCGTCACCGGTCCCGTGTCAGTGTTCTGCTTCGCCGCCGCCGCCCCGAGGCCGGGGAAGTGCTTGGCCGTGGCCGCCACCCCGCCGGCCTGCTGAGCCTTGATCATGTTGCTGCCCAGGTTCGACACCACGGTGGGGTTCATGCTGTAGGAGCGCCCGAACTGGTCATCGAAGTTCCCGGCCTTCCGGTACACGTCCAGCACTGGCGCAAGGTTGACGTTCATGCCCACACCATGCAGGTTGGCCGCGGCGCCCTGGCCCGCTTGCGTGGCCAGGACCTCCGCCTTCGCCAGCGGATTCGCGCCGATCTGCTTCTCGGACAGGTACGGGCGGCCCGGCAGGCGGCGGACCTGACCGCCCTCCTGGTCGGTCATCAGCAGCAGCGGGGCCCGGACGGGGTTCAGCGAGCTGGCGTTAGCCCGATTCAGCTGCCTGATGACGCCCGCGATCTGCGTCTCGCTGGAAATGTTCTGTCCGAAGAAGATCACCCCGGCCGCCTCACCGTGCTGGATCAGGGAGATTAAGCTCGCCGGCGGGGTCAGGCCCGCGTAACTGAAGATCACCCGCTGGCCCGCCAGTTGCTGCGCCGACAGCCTGGGCAAGACGGTGGCCAGCCACGGCCGGCCGACGGCGGACTGTGCCGCGCCGGTCACCCCGCTGCCAACACGGCCGGGCACGCCAGTCGACCTGGTCGCTGCGGCCGCCACCGTCGGCATGGAAATGGCGAGCGCCAGGGCCGCGCTCCCAGCCGTTAGCCATTTGCGTTGAATCCGCACGTCGGGCCACCTCTCCGCGGTCGACGGTCTTCACTCAACGGCCGCCACCTCAGCTGGCCGGGCACCCGGGCACCCCTGGCGGGCCGACCTGTCACTGCACTCAGCGTGACCGAGCGCCGCCGCCACCCAGCACTATCACCTGCCATGGCCATACTACGAAGATCTGACCCTGTATAACCCGGCTTGCCCGCTTCCTCACGACTCCCTTCTAGGAAGGGCCGGCTGGAACTGCGGCCTTGAGCTCGGCATTCATGGCCTTGTCTCTGGCATCGCGGCGCCCTGGATCCAATATCGCTGACTGGTAGACCGGGTGGTCGCTGAGACTGTCAGGCTGCAGCGTAGCCAGCTGCGGCCGGCGCGGGTGGTGGTCTATTACGTGCTGGCCATGTGCCTGTTTTCGGTCACGGGTATGAGGAGGTGGCCCGGCTGCTCCCGGTCAGGCGAAGGGCGGGATGGGCGGAAGCGGTCCGGCGGGGACTCGCTGCAGGTCGTGGCCGTCGGCCCGTCCGGTGAGCCAGGCCAGCAGGTCGGCGGCGCCGCCGGTGACGGTGGCCAGTTCACCGTCACCAATGCGATAGGTCGCGTGGGACGCCCGGATCGTGACGGCCGGGCAGCCGGCGCGACGGGTCATCGACCGGGTCACGGTCGAGAGCTGGGTGTCGACGAACTCCTGAGGCCAGTCGGCGGGCCGGTACCCGGCGCTCAGGTCCACGTGGTGATACTCGATTTCCTTGTGCAGCCCGGGAAGCACCCGGTGGACGGGCTGCCGGTGGCCCCCGAGCCACTCGCCCAGGGCATCCCAACGGTCAGCGGGATGGTCATCGGCTGCAGCCCGGAAGCGCTCGAGGGCCCGGCCCAGGTCGGCGCGGATGACCGGCGCGGGGCGGCCTGCGCCGGCCTCTATCTCGCGGGCCCGGCTCTCCTCGCTGGGATACTGCCGGCCGATTATCCCGGCCCGGGCGGCGGCCAGCAGACCGGTCCGTGCGTCGGCGGCCCGGGAGAGGTGGGTCAGGACGTGGGCGCGGTCCCAGCCGGGCAGCAGAGACGGCTGAAGGATGTCGTCGTCGGTGAGGGCGGCGACCGTCTGCAGTAGCCGTCCGATGCTGCCTTGCAGCCGGGCCTGATCCGCGATGACGTGCGGCGGAAGCGACCGTGCGGGGCCGTCCGCACCGCCCGGTTGCTCGCTCACCGCCACGGGCTGTCCTCATCGGGGAGGTGCGGCGTCCCGTTGCTGCGGCCATCGGGGGTGGGGATCTGGACACCCAGGCGTCGCATTCAGCCGCCTCCACCGGGCTCGTCGAAACTGACCGCCCCAATTATCACCCGGCGGTACCTGCCCCGCGACCTACCGGACATCGGCGTCGGCCATCCCCAGCGCCATGACCGGCCAGCCCAGTGAGTCGCCGATTGCACTGCCCGGCGCGCCCGGCGGAGTCTTGCTGCGCAGTCGAAACGTGCGGTTACTTCTGGAAGACAACCTGGGCTGCTGTTTCGGTGAGCTCGGTCACGGCGTCGGGGTGGGACACCATGGCGACGTGGCCGGACGGCACTTCAATGGTGCTGGCGCCCATCCGGGAAGCGAACTGGCGCTCGGCGTCGGGCGGGATGGCCTCGTCGTTCTCGGCGACCATGTACCAGCTCGGCTGTGATTTCCACGCGGGGACACCCATCACGTCCTCGAGCGTGGAGGCCGCGAGGGCCTGCTGCACGGCGTACATGACCTGGGCCTTGGCCGGGTCAATGTCGCCCGCGAAGTGCTGGACGAAGTCGTCCTCAGGCAGCCAGGCGAAGCCCTCCGCGTCGATGTCCAGGTGCGCGAGCGCTGGGGTCGGGGGTCCCTGCGCCAGCAGCCCGCCGATCGTCTCGCCCTGGTCGAGCCCGAAGGCGGCGATGTAGACCAGGCCGACGACGTTCGGCGCGTCCGTGCCGAGGGCGGTCATGATCTGGCCCCCGTAGGAATGTCCGGTCACAAGTGTGGGGCCGTCCTGGCGCTTCAGTACCTGCCTCAGCCGGGCGACGTCCGCCGCGAGCGACGATTCCGGGAACTGCGGTGCGGTGACGTTGTAGCCGTGCGCCTGCAACTGCTCGATGACGGCGCTCCAGCAGGAGCCGTCGGCCCATGCGCCATGCACCAGAACAATGTTCGGTCGGGTAGTCATTTCCATGATTCCTTTCGTCCGTGGGCACCTCCGTAAGGACAGTGAGGCCATGACAACGGCCTTTTCCTCATCCTTCGTGGCGGGTGCTAAAAGTGCGCGCGGCAAAGTGATGAAAAACGTTGCTGCGCCGAAACCGCTGGTCAGGTCACTTGCTGCCAACAGGCGCGGCAATAATTTGCGGCGCCGTGACTAAGAATCCCCCCGACCACAGCTATATGGCTGCCCGGGTACGAGCAATATTACCCCGGCTCCTCGGCCCACTGTTGCACCGTTATTGCCTAATAGCAAGGTCACGCCCGGCCGATGAGGACGCCGCGCGGGCACGCTACGCGGCCGCCGTGATCTGGCCCTGGAGCGCTTTGAGTGCGGCCACGTAGATCTCGGAGAAGGTGGGGAAGGGCTGGATAACGTCGCGCAGCACCGCCAGTGGCACCCGGGCCCGGATGGCCAGCGTGGCCTGCTGGAGCCACTCGCCGGCCTCGGGGCCGAGCGCGTACGCCCCGGTCAGCCGCTCACCGTCGCTGAGCAAGGTCAGGAAGCCATTGGACTGTGCATAACGGTGCGTGTACGTGGCCGTCTTGGCCACCTCGGACACCGGGATCGTGGCGCTGAAAGCGGCCTCGGTCGTTCCCACCGCGGCCGCCTGCGGGTCGGTGTAGACCACATCCGGCACCGCCTCGTAATGGGCCTCGCGGGGCTCGCCGAGGATGTTTGCTGCGACCACCTCGCCCTGGTACTTGCCGACGTGGGTCAGCAGCCGGATACCGGTGGCGTCGCCGATGGCCCACAGCCGCTCGCCGGCCCGCAGGTGAGTGTCAACGGGGATGCCGTGCTCTCCAGCCGTCACACCGACCGTCTCCAGGCCCAGCCCGCTGGTGCGCGGGCGCCGGCCGGTGGCGACGAGCAGGTGGTCGCCACGCAGCTCACGGCCGTTGTCGAGGGCCAGGAAGTAATCCTCGCCGTCCCGCCCGGCCTTGGTCGCGTGCACTCCCACGAACAACTCGATGCCGTCCGCCCGCAAGACCTCGCCGAGCGCTTGGCCCAGCGGCGCGGGCTCGCGGGCGAGCACATGCTCCGCGCCCTCAACGAGGGCGGCCTCGCCACCCAGGCGGCGCACGGCCTGGGCCATCTCGGCGCCGACCGGTCCCCCGCCGAGGATCAGCAGCCTGCGGGGGACGGACTTCATGCCGGTCACGTCGCGGTTCGTCCAGATGCCGTCGAGCCCGCGCAGGCCCGGAACGGGCGGCACGACCGGATCGGCACCGGTCGCCATGACCACATGCCTGGCGGTGTGGCGGACGCCGGCGACCTCGACGACGCCCACGCCGGCGAGCTGGCCGTGGCCCCGCAGCAGGTCGATGCCCTTGCTGGCCAGCCAGCGCTCCTGGCCCTCGTCCGAGTAGCCCGAGACCATGAAGTCCCGGTAGGCCAGCGCCGCCGCCACGTCGACCTGCGCGCTGCACGCCGCCTCGCGCGCGGCATGCGCCGCCTCGCCGGGGCGCAGCAGAGTCTTCGACGGGATGCACGCCCAGTAGGAGCATTCGCCGCCGACCAGCTCGCGCTCGACCAGCGCGACATGCAGGCCGCCGTCGGCCAGCTCGCCGGCACAGTGCTCACCGGGCGAGCCGCCGCCCACGACGATGACGTCGTAGTCGCTGGTCATGTGCGCGCTCCGGGGCTGGCCGGGCCGGAGGAGTCCTGCTGGTCCACCATGTACTGGGAAGCGTAGGTCACTGCCATGGGTCTCTCTCCTTTGCGATAACCGGGACGGCGGGCCGGGCGGGGAGGCCAGCTGAGCTGGCCACGCTGCGGGCCACCCGGTCGGCCAGCAGGCCCGCCGGTCATGCTGCAGGCCGGGCCGCGGTTAGCGGCCCGGCAGGCGGGTGGTGATCTCCTGGAGTACCCAGCCGTTGCCGTCCGGGTCGCTGAACGAGGCAAAGGAGCTGTAGCTCTGGTGGTCCGGGGCCGGCCCCGGCACGCGGGCCTGGGTTCCGGCGTGGTGGAACACCCCGCCGGCGTCGTGGAATACCTCGCTGACGTCGGCGCCGTGGTCGATCAGTTCGGCCCGGGCGCCCTCGATGTCGGGCACGACCAGGTGCAGGCCCCCGGCTGAGCCCGGGGCGGCGGAGGTGAGCCCGGTCCCGAAGATGAGTGAGCACGCCGAGCCCGGTGGCGTCAGCTGAACCACCCGGAAGTCCGGGTCGGCGGTGTAGTCGGCATCCTCCCGCCACCCCAGCGCCGCGTAGAAATCCTTCGCCTGGTCCACATCGGCGACCGGGATCACCACCACCTCGAGCCTCATGTCCACGACCCGGCTCCCCCTCCTCCTGGATATCAGCGGTCTACGTCAGTATCTCCGGGGCCGATCCTGATCTCTAGGTTCACCCGGCCCATCGCCGAAAGTCCAGACGTAGCGGCGATCCTCTGGTGTCAGGCCGTTATCCCGCCGCCCGGCCTTCGCCCCGATGAATAATGCACAGTTAGCCCCAGGCCGATTCCCGCCTGGATTTGTTCGCAAACAAACGGGCTTTCATATGTCTGTGCCAGGCCTATGCCGACGTCATCGTGCTGAACCGCCGGCCGGGGCCTGGACGTCGTCGTAGACGCGGGCCGCGGCCAGCAGCCCGTCCGGGCCGCGCTCGTAGATGCCGATTCCCGCCTGGGGTGGCAGGTCGTGGCGGCCCCAGCGGACGCAGTTGTATTCCAGGGCGCAGCGCACGCCGTCGTCGGTCACGGCGCAGTGCTCGAGCCGGATGCCGCCGCCCGCGCTGAAGCACTCGGCGAAGAACGAGCGGAGTTCAGAAGTGCCGCGATGGGCGTAGTGCGGGCCGATGGGCTCGCGGTAGTACCCATCGGGTGCGAACGTGCCCACGATCGCTTCGGTGTCACCGGCGCCCAGCGCGGCCTGGTAGCGACCGGCGACATCACCGGGGTGGGCGGCCCCGGGCCCGAGTACCGGAGGCCTGACGTGGCGCCGTCCGTCCACCGGCCACTGGCTGCAGTAGGTACGGAACACCACCGACCGGTCGTCCGGGGATTCGGCCACGACCGCTATCGGCCAGGCCACTTCCCGCCCGTCCTCGGTCAGGTGCGCCAGCAGTTCGACCACGGCCCGCCCGTCGCCGACGGTGGAGGCCACCGTCTCGATACGGGCGTGCAGCTGGGCCAGCCAGGATTTGTTCTGGCTGACGAAGTCCCGCAGCTGCTTGTGGCCGCGGATCTCGCCGGCGCGGGGATCGTGGATGACCACGTCACCGGGCCACACGGTCTCCAGTGCATGGGTGTCACCCTTGCTCAGCGCCGTGAAGTACTGCCCGACCGGATCAGCCTGGCCGGAGGCGCGAGTCTCCCTGCGGGCCAGCTCCACGGCACTGGCGAAGTCCGGAAACCACGGCATCGCAACCCCCGAGTCCCAGGCCGGCGAACTTTTTCCTCTAACGGTTTTACCGTCCCTGGTCCTCCGGCAACCTACTCATCCCCGGCGCGGGCCCGATGAAAGCTCCCACGGCCGGGAAGCTGACGGGCGGACCGCCGCGGCTAGCGCCGGTCCGCCCGTCAGCCGTCCCTCTCAGCAGACTGAACCGTTCAGGGCTTGCTGGCCAGCACGAACCGCATCACGTTGTCCTGCCGGTACTTCCCGTCGGGCTTCCGGTCCGCGGTGAGCACCGAGTCGAGCACCTCACGCACGGCCTCTTCGCCGACCGTGTCGATCACCTTCTGCTGCGGGCCGGTGGAATAGTGCGCCTCCCAGGCGTCATCGAGACTGTCGAACGTGATCGGGATGGGTACCTCACCGCCGCCGCGGACGCTCAGCCCTGCCTTGGTGAGCAGGTCCTCGACCACGCCGGCATCGCTGCAGGCCAGCGGCGCGGGCGTCCCGGGAGGCGGTGGCGCGAGGGAGCGCAGCCGCTGGAACAGGCCGTCGGTCTCGCAGCGCTGCGGGTCGCCCCAGATCCCGATCGCGACCTGGCCGCCGCGGCGGCACACCCGGGCCAGCTCGGAGACGGCAGCGGCGGGGTCGGCGGCGTACTGGATCGCGTTGAATGAGGTGACGACGTCGAACTCCCCGTCCCCGAACGGCAGCTCCTGGATGTCGCCCACCCGCAGGTCGGCTGCGGGCGTGCGGCGCCGGGCGACGGCGAGCAGCTCGGCCGTCGCATCCAGCCCCGTCACGGAGGCGCCGCGGGCGGCGGCGTCGGCGAGCGCCTGGCCGGAACCGCACCCGGCGTCGAGCAGCGAGGCGCCGTCCGGCGGCGCGAGCGCGTCCAGCGTCGCGAGGTACAGCGGCTGCATCTGCTGCTCCATCGTCTGTGACCACACCTGCGGGTGACGCCCCCACAGCTGCGCCTGAGCTTGTGCTGTTCCCATCGTTTCCTCCTTGGTCGTCGGTGGGACCACGGTCGCTGACCTGGGCGGTTGCGCACATCCGGGGTAACCCCGGATTCCCCGGGCCCGTGGCACACTGTGGGTCGTGGAGCCGGAACGGGTCTCGCCGCGCGAGCGCGAGGTCCTGGAGCTGCTCGGCGACCACCTCACGCACGAGGAGATCGGCCAGCGCCTGTTCATCTCGGTCCGCACCGTCGAGAGCCACGTGGCCTCGCTGCGGCGCAAGCTCGGCCTGCCTGATCACCGTGCCTGGTGCGGCACGCCGTGGCCGCGCGGTCCGCGGCGCCGGGCCCGGCGGTCCTGCCCGCTCCGCTGACGTCGTTCGTCGGGCGTGAGAGAGAACTCCGCTCGCTGCAGGCGGCGCTTCAGGAGGTCCGGCTGGTCAGCGCCGTCGGGCCGGGCGGGGTCGGCAAGACGCGGCTCGCCCTGGCCGGCGCGACGGCCTCACCGGCGCGTACCCGGGTGGCGTCCGCTGGGTCGATCTGGTGCCAATCACCGAGCCGGGCCGCCTGGCCGACGCCGTCGCGCAGGCGTGCGACGCGGCGGTGTCCAGTCACCGGGGGCCCGTCGATGCGCTGATCGCGGCGCTCCGCGGGCGGCCGGCCCTGCTGGTACTCGACAACGCCGAGCACCTGGTCAACGCCGTGGCCGTGCTCGCAGAGCGGCTGGTATCCGCCTGCCCGCAGCTCACGATCCTGGTCACCAGCCGGGCCCGGCTGGCCCTGCCGTTCGAGCGTGTGGTGCAGGTACCCGGCCTCGACCCGGGCGGGGACGCGACGGCCCTGTTCGTCGAGCGGGCCGCCGCCGCGGGCAGCCCGGTGCCCGGGCCGGCCGAGCGGAAGCGGATCAGCGTCATGTGCGAGGCGCTCGGCGGCCTGCCGCTCGCCGTCGAGCTCGCCGCCGTGCGCCTGCCCACGCTCGGCCCGGACGGGGTCGAGCGCGGCCTGGTCAACCAGTCCACCCTGCTGCGGGGCGGGGCGCGGCTGCACCAGAGGCACCGCTCCATGAGCGAGACGATCGACTGGAGCGTCGCGCTCATCGACCCGGCCGCCGCGACAGCGCTGCGGCGCCTCGGGGTCCTGGTCACACCGTTCGACGCCGACGGAACCGGGGCCGCCGCCGATCTCGGCCGCGCCGCCGCGGTCGCCAAGTGCCGCGTGGCCGGTGAGGACGCCCTGCGTCTCGAGCTGGCCGCGGCGGGCCGGGCCACCGGTCCCCGCGACCGGGCCCGGGCGCTGGGCCGTGCGGCGGAACTGCTGAACCGTTTCCCCGGCATGTTCGCCGAGCCCAGCCCGCAGTCCGCGGACGATCTCCTCCGGCGCGCCGGCCCGCTGGCGGCCGGTGATCCGCACGCCACCGCGGTCATCGCCGTGGCGGCAGCCAGCTACGCGGCCGCCTCCGGCGCACCCACTCTGGCCAGCGCGCAGGCCGCGCTCGCCGCGGCCCGGGCCGTGCCTGACGCGGTACTGGAAAGCGGCGCCCTGGACGCGCTCAGCGCCGCGACCATCTTCGGCGGCGACGTGGTCGAGGCGCACCGGCTCGCCCAGCAGCGGCTCGCCCTGCTGCCCCCATGGCGTGACGATCCTGCCGCTGGTCTCGAGCTCAAGGACGCGCTGCACGTCGCGACGTTCTGCGCGCTCGGCGCTGGCGACCTCGCCACGGCCCAGGACATGGCCCGCCGCCAGCACGAGCTGCCGTTCCTCCGCGAACGGCGGGACCTGGCCGATGACGAGCTGATGGCGCCCGCCGCGCTGGCCGGCCACTGGGACGAGGTCCTCGCCGCGGGGCAGCGGTTCGCCGAGGACTGGACCGCGGCGGGCCGCCCGCGGCACCAGGGCGGGGCCTGGCCCCCGCCGCCGTCGCGCTCGCCCACGGCCTGCGGGGCGAACGCGGGGACCGCCAGCACTGGCTGCAGATCCTGGCCGAGGTCCGGGGGGTTGCCGCGGCCGGGGCCTCCCGCGGATCGGGTTACGGCGAATTGTTCGAGGCCCTGGTGGACCTGCACGAGGATGACCCGCAGGCCGCCGCCATCACCCGCCGTGCGGCCGGGTTCCGCTCCGCGGATCACGCGGCCGTGACGGCCGCCGCCGCCGAGTTCGCTATCGCCGGATCTGCGTACCAGCGCCACCGGACCCGGGCCCTGGCCCGGCGCCTGCCGACCACGAAGTGCCCCTGACCTGCTGTTCCACGGTTAATCGAGGGCGCGGCGGTGACAGCGGATCATGCCCGGGAGTTGCCGGTGCATCCATCGGCCGCGCGGCGAGGACGGCGAGGTGCAAGGCGACCAGCGTGTCTTCCAGGTCCGGCATGGTCTGGATCTGGTCGTGCCAGACCTGCGCGCGGACCAGTTCGGCCGTGGCGCCGGCCAGCGCGTAGTAGGCCTGGTCGGGAACGACCGGCCACGCCGGGTGATCACGGCGGGCGCGTTCGTGCCAGGCCCGGTTCAGCTGCGCGAACTTGTGCAGCGCGGCCTCGATCCGCTGCACGGCCCGGGGCCCGGCGGCCGGCATGTCCACGTAGAACGCGCGGGCAAAGGCAGGCTCCCCGGCCAGGAACCCCAGGAAGGCCGCGATGCTCGCCCGCAGCGCCGCGTCGGCGCTGGTCCCGGCGGGCAGCCGCCGCGCCGCGTCGGCGACCCGGTCGAGCATCAGGTGGCCTCCCTCGCGGGTGGCGGCCAGGAAGCAGTCCTCCTTGCCGGCGAAATGGACGTAGAAGGCGGCCTTCGAAACGCGGGCGCCGCGCACGATGTCGGTCACCGTGAGATCGGCGAACCCGGTCCGGGCCACCGCGGCGATGACCGCGCGCAGCAGCCGCTCGCGCTGCGCCGCGCGGACCGCCTCGGTTGGCAGGCCGCTGCGCCCGCGGGGCAGGCCAGGTTCACCCTCGTGCGTGCGACCGAGTGCGCCCTCTTGTCTCATGGCGGACATGCTCCTAAACTACTGGAGCGTACATAAGTACGCGATCGTACTTATGTTACCTCGCACGAGCGACCAGCAATCTCGCCTAGCAGAGAAGGCCGCCATGAGCGCGCGTAATGGCCCCCGGTTAACGCCTGACGCCCCGGCATTTCCCGGCCTCCTGACGCCGTCCAGCACGATCGTGGACGTCCTGCTCGCGCCCGGGACGTCAGGCACGGTCGTCTACGACTACGGCCTCCTCCACGCGGGCGGACAGCGGATCCTGCACTGCCCCTGCGGGCGTACCGACCGGGCCCAGCGTGCCGAGGACGTGATCGCCGCGTACCTCGCCGGCGCACCCGTCGGCACCCAGGCCGCGATCCTGGCCCGGGGCATGGCGATCGACGGCACCATCGGGCCCGCCTACCTCTACGCCCTGGCCGAGCGCGGCGAGGACAGCGTGATGTGGCCCACCTACCACGGCAGCCACGCGTTAGGGAACGGTGCGGTCAGGGATGCCCGCACCGCCAGCTCTGCCCAGCCCCCCCGGACTGGACGGCCTCAGGATCCAGGATCGACGACGATTGCGAGGACCGCATGAGTGCCACTGCTACCGATTTGGCCCCTAGCCCCCGCGGGAGAGCGCAATGGCTCTGGCGCCGCCAGCTCGATACCTATCCCGGCACGGGGCCCCGCGTTCTCTACCTGGCCATCACGGTGCTGGCCACGGTCACGCTGTACTACGAGCTGTACGTCGGCGGCGCGGTGGCCACGCTGCTGCTGACCAACCTGCACATGACCTTCGCTTTCTATGTGGTGATCCTGGCCTTCGGGAACCTGATCGGGGCCTTCGGCTCGCTGTTCGCCGGGCTCGCTGACCGGTGGGGACGCGCCAACCTGGTGGTCGGCGGGCTGCTGCTCACCGGGGTACTGACGGCCTTCATCATCCCGGCCGTGACCAACAAGTGGGCGTTCAGCATCGCGTTCTTCGTGCTCGGCATCATCGAGGGCATCTGCCTGGTCGCTACCCCGGCGCTGATCCGGGACTTCTCCCCCCAGGTGGGCCGGGCCACCGCCATGGGCTTCTGGACCGGCGGGCCGGTGCTGGGCAGCCTGATCGTCGCGGTCGTCGGCAGCGCCACCATCCCCGCCGTCGTGCACGACCCGAGGTTCTGGACCCATGAGTACCGGATTTGCGGGATCGTCGGGCTGGTCGTCTTCCTGATCGCCCTGATCGGTCTCCGGGAGCTGGCCCCGCAGCTGCGCGACCAGCTCATGGTCACCATGCGCGACCGGGCACTGATCGAGGCCCGGGCCAAGGGGATCGACGTTGAGGCGGCGCTCCGCCACCCGTTCCGCCAGCTGCTCAAGCCCGACGTGGTGGTCTCCGCCATCGCCGTGTCAGTGATGCTGCTCTTCTACTACACGGCCGTCGCGTTCAGCGTCATCTACCTGACCACCGTGTTCACTTTCACCGTCAAGGACGCCAACGGGCTGGGCAACTGGACCTGGGGCTTCAACCTGATCGCGGTGATCCTGATCGGGGTGATCTCCGACCGGTTCCGGGTGCGCAAGCCGTTCATGGTGATCGGCGGGGTCGTGGCCGCGGTCATGGTCGTGGTGTACCTGGAGCAGGCGGGCGGCCATCCGAGCTACTACGGCCTCGCGCTGATCCTCGCGGTGCTGTCGTTCTTCACGGGCATCGCCTACACGCCATGGATGGCCAGCTTCACCGAGACTGTCGAGGCCCGTAACCCCGCGCTGATCGCCACCGGGCTGGCCATCTGGGGGTGGATCGTCCGGGTGACGGTCTTCCTCTCTTTCCTGATCATCCCGGCCGTGATCAACTCGGTCAATCCGCTGGTGAGCTACGGATCCACCGTGTCCGCGTACGCGACCCAGTACAAGAGCCAGATCGCGTTCGCCCAGACCCACCCGCAGGTCGTCGCCACCGCCACGCAGTACAAGACCCAGCTGGCCAACGCGCAGAAGTTCGCGCCCGAGCTGGCCGTGATCCAGGCCAACCCGGCCCTGTTCGCCAAGCTGGCCACTTACCCGAGCCCGGCCGCGATCCCGCCGAAGCTGGCCGCCCAGGCCGTCGCCGCCGCGGGCGGCGGCGCCAAGGGAACCGCCATCCTCGCCACAATCGGCGCCAACAGCGCCGCCATCCGGGGCGTCATCGCCGTGGGGCCCAAGCTGGCCACGGTCGCGCCCTACGCGGCCCAGCTGACCGCGCTGGCCAAGGTCCCGCCGCAGGTGTTCACGTACCTGAAGGCCCACGGCGCAGCGGTCCAGAAGGCCGCGGCCCAGGCCCCCGGCCAGTGGAAGGCCTGGTACTGGGTGTGCTTCGGCGGCTTCCTGTTCTTCCTGGCCAGCATCCCGCTGCTGCGCGGCCGCTGGAGGCCCTCCAGTGCCCGCCGGGACGAGGAGGAGCACGAGGCGATGGTGGAAGGCGAACTGGCCAAGCTCAGCAGCTGAACCAGCGCCAGGCCCGGCGCCGGCGCCGGCTGGGCCTGGCTCTCCTGGACCAGCTGGCGGCGCCGCGGATGAGCCGGGGCCTTACCCGCCCCACCCCCCTTCGCCCATCCACGGCGTCGCCAGCATCAGTCAGTGATGGTCATCCGCGCTGAGGCCGGCGGCGGGCAGCAGGCCGTCGCCGCAGGCGGTGAGCAGGTTCGCAATCGCGGTCTCGGTCTCTGCCGGTGCCGGGAGCCCGGCCGCCTGCGCGGGGATCCCGGGCAGTTCTCCTTCTGATTCGTAGTGGATGACCAGCCGGGGATCGATGTACGACGCCCGGGCGACCGCCGGAGTGTCTCCCAGCGCGCGCGCCACCTCGCGGACGCTGGCCGCGATGACGCGCTTGCGGCTCGTCGGGCTCGCCGAGGGGCCGGCGTTCGCCAGCGCCAGCGCCATGAGCACGGTGGCGTTCCAGGTCCGGAATTCCTTGGCCGTGAAGTGGCCGCCGGAGTGCGTGGCTATGTAGTTGCCCACCTCGCGGGAGTGGAGCTTGCGCCAGGCTTCGCCGTCCTCGTAGCAGAACAGGGCCTCGTGGCCGTTGTCCGTCTGGGCCAGGGTCCGGACGGTCGGCTGAACCACGCGGTCCGTGACGACGATGGTCCGCTCCTTGCCCCACTTCGCGATGTAGTCGAAGAGGATGCCGTCCCGGGTCACCCGCACGTGGCGCTTCTCGAGGGTCGTGATGCCGTAGTGATGATCCAGCTCGGCGTACCTCTCCCCGCCGATGCGGAACAGGCCGAGGTCGATCAGCCGGACCACTCCGGCGAGGACCCGGTCACGTTTCAGGCCCCGGCGCCTCAGGTCCTGCTGGGCCGCGGTCCGCAGCGCCGGCAGGGCACGGGCGAACCGGAGCATGTGCGCGAACTTCTGGGCGTCCCGCTGTTCCCGCCACCACCGGTGGTAGAGGTACTGCAGCCGGCCCCGGCTGTCCGCGCCGGTGGCCTGGATATGGCCCAGCGGATCCGGCGAGATCCAGACGTTCTCCCAGGCCGGCGGGATCCTGAGTGCACGGATGCGCTCCAGCGTCTCCGCGTCGGTGACCTCCGCGCCCGCCGGGTCCAGATACCGGAATCCCCCTCGGGCCCGCGCCCGCGTGATGCCGGGACCGTGCGGGTCGCTGCGGACCAGCCCGGACACCGCGGCCGCCAGCGACGACCCATCGAGGCTCATGTCCACCGAGCCTATGCGGCGCCCCGCCAGCCGCAGAGCAGCCGAACTGGTGGCCAGGCGCAGCCCGCCCTGATCGGGAGTCAACTTTTCAGACCGTCACGTCGTGCAATAACTATGTGGGAACAGCTGCGTGGTGGGTGATGAGCGAGGCCGAGCCACCTGACGTGATCGGGGATGACGACTCATCCTTCGAGGACTTCGTCGCGGGCTCGTCAGCGCGCCTGTTCACCATGGCCAGGCTGCTGACCGGCGGGCATCGGGCCGAGGCCGAGGATCTGCTGCAGGGAGCGTACGAGCGGGCCTACCGGCGCTGGGGCCGGATCTCACGCCGGGCTGACCCCGAACGTTACGTCCGCCAGATCCTCGTCAACGCGTCCGTCGACCGGTGGCGGTGGCGGCGGCGCCACCCGGAGACGGCGCTGGTCATCACCGGGCCCGACCCGGGCACCGCGGACACGGCGGCCGCGGTCGCGGACCGTGACCTTCTGCTGCGCGGCCTGGCCGCGCTTCCGCCCCGGCAGCGGGCGGTGCTGGTGCTGCGCTACTTCGAGGACCTTTCCGAGGCCCAGACGGCGATGGTGCTCGGCTGCAGCGTGGGCACGGTCAAGAGCCAGGCCGCGCGGGGGCTGGCCCGGCTGCGTGACGGTACGAGCGATGCTGGCGCCCGGTACAGCGGTGCCCGGGAAGGCGACGGTGCGCCATGACAGATATCGAGCGCAGGCTGCGGGCGGCCATGGCGGCATCCACGCAGCCGGCCCCGCCCGGGTTGCTGGAGGGCATCCGCCGTCGGCACCGGCGCCACCACCGGCGGGTCGCCGTGGCCTGCGCCGCGGTGGTGGCGTTCGGGGTCGCCGGAACCCTGGTCACCCGCGGGGTGCTGGCCGGCCCGGGCGGCGCGGGCCCGGGTGGCACCGGCCCGGCGGCGACCGGCCCGGCCATCATCTCGTCGGCCGCCCCGTCCAGCACGGCCACCGCCGCGCCGGGCACGGTGGTACGGGACTGCCAGTCCAGCAACGGCGGCACGCTCGGCTCGGACTGGAAAACGCAGAGCGTGCACGCGGGCCCAGTGTGGTTCATGTATGTGCGTCCCCGGGGCACCGTCGCACCTGGCTCCCGGCTGTCCACCGGGAAGGTGGCCGCCTCCGCCATGGTCATCGCGGTGGAGAACGGGCGCACGGCCGTGGTGCGGGCCGCCCCCGAACTGCACGGGCGATTCCGGTTCCTGGCCAGCTTCCACGGCGGCGGCCAGCCGTACACCCTGGCCGAGGGGGCTCCGGGCCTGACCCTGGCCGGCTGCCCACCCGATCCGCCCGGGACCAGGATCCCGGCCATCTACGCGCCCGGGCTGACCCAGTTCTGGGAGGGATACGTCAGCAACCTGCGGGGGTGCATCCCCCTGGAGGTGCGCTCCTCGCCCGCCAGCAAGCCGATCCGGGTCACCGTGTCCGCCCCCTACGGCGGCTGTGGCAGGTAGCCCCAGCACACGCCAACGGGCGCCTCAAGCCATGGGGTGCCCGCCACCGACGGCAGCGTGCGGCGGGAATCAGCTTGCTGGCCCCGCGTCCGGTCCGGTAGGAACGTCGCATGCTGCGCGGTGAAGTGGCCGGGTTGCGGGCCCGGGAGGACAGTGATGTCCCGATCCTGCACGCAGAGCTGTACGACGACGTCACGACCAGGGTCCGGGCTGACTCCCGGCCCTGGCGGCCGGTCCCGGCCGCCTCAGCCGAGTCCCCGTACCGGGTGGCAGGCCGGGACGATGACAGCGCCACCTTCTCGGTCGTGTACCTGGCCAGCGGTGAACTGGCCGGCGAGGCGCTGCTGTGGGGTATCGACGTGCATAACCGCTCGGCCCACGTGGGGATCTCCCTGCGGCCCGGGTTCCGCGGCCGCGGCCTGGCCACGGATACCGTCCGGGTGCTCTGCGGCTACGGCTTCGCCATCCTCGGGCTGCAACGGCTCCAGATCGAGACGCTGGCCGACAACGCCGCGATGATCGCGGCGGCGACCCGGGCCGGATTCGTGCCTGAGGGCAGCCTGCGCCGCTCGGCGTGGGTCAACGGGCGCTTCGCCGACGAGGTCATCCTCGGCATGCTCGCCGCCGACTGGCATCCGGCCCCGCCGTCATCGCCGGGCCCCTGACGCCAGGCACGCCACCCGCGATCTCAGACCGGCGGTGGGCCGCGTGGCCGGGGCGGTTGGTGATGAGGACATCGATCCGCTGGTCCATCAGGAACTGGTCGATCAGCACGTCATGGTCGACCGTCCACACCATGATGCCGATGCCGTTCCGGTGGCATGTCCTGGCCACGCCCAGCCGCGCGAGCCGGTAGTTGACCGCCACCCAGTCAGCACCGCAGGCGCGGATCCGGGAGAGCGGGAACAACTCGCCGTGCCGCACCCCCGCCCACCGGTGGCGTGGCACTCCCCGGAGGCTGCGTCCCAGCGAGAGCGCGGTCCGGACCCCGGGGAAAGCCCGCTTGATCGTGGCCACCGAGGCGTCTTCCAGGGTCGTGACGACGAAGTTGCCCGGGCCCAGGATCGAGGACGCCAGCGCGACGACATCCGGCTCGTAGCCGATCTCTTTCAGGTCGAGATGCCCGATGAGGCGGCCCGCCAGGAGCGCCATCACCTCGTCCACCCGGGGCACGATGTAGCCCATCCGGTCGCAGAGCTCCTGGTACCCGAGCTGGGCCACCGGCGGTCCGCCACATCCGGCCCGACCATCGTGGTAGACCACCAGGACGTCGTCGGCCGTCTTACGGACATCAAACTCGGCGTATTCTGCGCTGCTGGACAGCGCCCCTACGTAGCTGTCGTAGGTGACTGGTTCGGCGTCTTTCGAGTGGTCACAATGAGCGGAGATATGTACCACTTCGCTGGACTCTCCGGTTGACGGCCAGCCTGCACTTCCTCGACCGGTTCACATCCTGGGCTGGGCAGGCGGCCGGGAGGTGAACCGCGGGCCTCCAGCGCGAGGCTTTAGCGGGAACCTCCGCTCCCGCCTACTGCGGCACCGGCGTGCCGGGGGTGCCCGGGTCGATCAGCTCCAGCTGGCTGTCGGCCCGGCCCGCGATGAACAGGCGCCCCGTGGCCTCGTTGACGGCCACGCTGTTGGGCTGGCGGACCGTCGGCCACGTCTGGTCCGGCACGAGGCTGCCGCCCGAAATCCGGAAGGATTCCAGCCGGTTGGTTGCGGTCAGCGTCACGTACAGCAGCCCGCGGCGGCGGTCGGCGGCGATTCCGTACGGTCTGCCACGCTCGGTCCGCGCGGTCCCGGCCTGGTGCGGGCCGCTGCCAGTCACCCGGTAGCTCAGCACCGCGCCCCCCTCCGTGTCCGCCACATAGAACACGTGGCCCCGCCCGGCCTGGACGTGGGTCGGCCCGACGCCGGCCGGGGCGGTGCCCAGGATCCGGCCGCCGGCCGAGTAGGCCTCGACGCGGCGTCCCCGCACGCCGACGACCAGGATGAACGAGCCGCTGGCGGCGACGCCCCCGGGCTGCAGCGGCCCGGGTTCCACCCGGATCTGCCGGCCGCCGCGCACCAGGGAGACCGTGCTGGCGTACTCATTGCCGACGAAGGTCAGCGAGCCGTCCGCGGCGGCGTCGTGCGGGTGCCGGCCGACCCGCGTCACCGCGGTCACCGCCCCGCCCGGCAGCGCGATCTCGGCCAGCCGGTCGGCGTCCTCGAGCGGAGCCAGCACCGGGCCCGCCGGGCCGGCCAGCTCCAGGTGGCGTGGCGCCGCCGGCAGCCGGATCAGCCGGCGCTCCCGGCCGGTCGCCGCGTCGATCAGTGCCACCCCGGCCGGCTGGCGGATCCCGGCGGCGACGATCCCGTCGCGTGCGTCCACGGCCAGTCCTTCCGGGCCACCGGGCAGCGCCACCACCCGTCCCGCGGGCCGCTGCGCCACCGGGGGTGCCGTGGCAGGCTCGGGCACGTCCGTCCGTGCCGCCGGCGGCGGCTCGGGCCGGTCTGTCCGCGCCGTCGGCGGGCCCGCTGTCCCGGGCCCGGGGGCCGCCGCTGGACCCCCGCAGCCCGCGCCCGCCGCCACGACAGCAACGATCATGGCGATCGGGCCGAGCCCCGGACGTGGCACGGCCCACAGCGTACGCACCCGGGTCAGCCCCGCCCGTGATCGCTGCGAGCGATAAGAAACCGGTAAGGCCCAGCCGTCCCCGGTGTAGGCAGGGCAAGCTGTCACATCGGCCCGGGGCTGGGTGTCAGTGTGGATGATACCTGCATCGAGGGAATGTGACTGATGACCGACAGTGACGGGCTGGCCGCGGCGTTCGAGGCGCACCGTGGGCACCTGCGCGCCGTGGCGTACCGGCTGCTCGGCTCGGTGAGCGACGCCGATGATGCGGTCCAGGACACCTGGCTCCGGCTGACCGGCGCGGACACCAGCGAGGTGGAGAACCTGGGCGGCTGGCTGACGACCGTCGTGGCCCGGGTGTCCCTCAACATGCTCCGGTCCCGCCGGCACGAGGAACCTGTCGGCGGCGCGTGGCCCGCCGCCGCGGAGCAGGCTGCCGGGGCCGGGGCCGGCGGCCCCGGCGCAGCCGGGCGGCCTGCTGATCCCGAGGACGAGGCGGTGCTCGCGGACTCGGTCGGCCTGGCCCTGCTGGTCGTGCTCGACACGCTCAACCCGGCGGAGCGGCTCGCGTTCGTGCTGCACGACATGTTCGCCATGCCGTTCACCGAGGTGGCGGCGGTGCTCGGGCGCTCACCGGAGGCGACCCGGCAGCTGGCCAGCCGGGCCCGGCGCCGGATCCGCGGAGTGCCCAGCCCGGACCGGGCCAGCGGCCTGGCCCGCCAGCGGGAGGTGGCCGCGGCGTTCCTCGCCGCCTCCCGTGGCGGCGACTTCGCGGCCCTCGTCGCGCTGCTGGACTCCGAGGTCACGCTGGCCGGAGACGGCGCGGCGCTTCCCTCCGGCAAGCCGGTGCGGCTCCGCGGCGTGGACGCGGTGGCCCGGGGCGCGTTCGCGTCCTCGGCCCGGGCCGGGCAGTCCCGCCTGGCCCTGGTGAACGGCTCGGTGGGCATCGTGTTCGCCCCCGCGGGGCACCTGCAGGTCGTGCTGGCCCTGACCGTCAGCCCGGCCCGCCGGATCACGGCCATCGAGGTCATCGCCGACCCCGGGCGGCTGCGGCGGCTGCGGCTAGCCCTGCTGCCCGTCTAGCGACCCGGGTCGGCGATCGCCGAACCTCTCCCGGGGCCGGGCTGGCACACCACCGGACCGGTCCCGGGGCCGGGCTGGCCACCGCCGCGCCTGCCCGGGGCCCGCCTGGCCGCCACTGGACCAGTCCCAGGGCCCGGGCGCCGGGTAAAATGGTGGTCTCTGCTAGCCCGGTGATGGCCCTGGTGCGCCGCGAAGCACCCTGCCGATGACCAATGCGGAACTGTTCATCCCTGCGGAGCATCCAGCCGGCCGGTGAGCGGCCCGCAGATCCGGGTCCGGACCCGGAAGGACCTGGCCCGGCAGCGCAGGTTCCGTGCCCACCAGTGCTGGAATTACCTCATCGCTGCCCCGCTGTGGCCTATGCACGGGACCAACCTCGGAACCCTGCTGCGCACCTGCGATGCGGTGGGCGCCTGCCTGGCCGTTCCCCGCCTGCCCTGGGTGCCAGAGGCCCTGGCCCGCGGGAACACGCTCCGGCGGCCTGTCTGCGTGCACTGGGCCGCCCGTGATGCGGCCCAGTGGCTGAGGGCGCAGCGGTCCGCCGGGTGGCGCATCATCGGGATCGAACTGGCCGAGGAAGCCGTCCGGCTGGCCGACTTGCCCGCCGCCCGTCAGCGGACCATCGCGGTGCTCGGACACGAGCAGGCGGGGATCCCGCCCGAGGCGCTGGAACTGCTCGACATGGCCGTGGAAATCCCGATGATCGGTACCGGCGCCAGCCTCAACGTCGCCGTGGCCGGGTCGCTGGTGCTGTACCGCCTGGCCGGCTTCCTCTGAGGCAGGCCCGTCCCGCGCGGCCCGTCCCGCTTATGGGCCCCTAGCGAAACCTGCCCGGCCGGCAGGCCCGGGCCGAGGGTCAGTTCCCGGCTGCTGCACCCGCGGCGGGGGGACGGGCGGTGGCGAGGGCCGCGTCGAGCAGGACCGTGGCCGCGGCGCGGGCCGCCCTGGCCGACGACGGGTCATGGTCCATGCGCGCCGCCAGCCCGCTGCCGTCGTAGAGCAGGTGGAGCTGGCGGCCCAGGGCCGGCGCGTCGGGGGCGCCGGTGTCCTCGGCAAGGCGGGTGAACAGGGACCGTATCCACTCCCGGTACTCGCCGGTGGCCTGCTCCACCAGGTCGCCAGGGTGGGATTCCGCGCTGGCCCGAGCGAACGCGCAGCCGCGGTAACCCGGTTCGGTGAACAGGTCGGCCTGAGCCTCGAAGACGCTCAGCAAGCGTTCGCGCGGGGTGTCATAGCGTTCGACGTAGCGCGTTATCCGCTCAGCCAGGCTCGCGTGCCGGGCTTCCAGGTAGGCGTGGATCAGCTCGTCCTTGCTGCCGAACGTGTTGTAGAGCGATCCCTTGGCCACGCCGGCGTGCTCGATGACCCGGTCGATGCCGACCGTGTGCACACCTTCCTCGTAGAACAGCTCGTTGGCGGCGGCCAGCAGGCGCTCTCGCGCTGACGGTCTGGCCGCGTTCCGCACCGCCATGTCGGTCATCTCCTTTAGACAACTCTGTCCATTTTACCGGCTCACGGGCTCGCTGGGGAGCGCGGCGCGAGGTTCGCCGCCCCGGGCCGCGGGCTGGCCTCCGGCCGTCCTGAAGCGCCCGCCCAGCAGGCCGGGCAGGGCGAGCGCGGCGAGCAGGATGACCGCGCCACCGTAATACAGGGCGGTGTCGGTCAGGCCGCCACCGTGCACGATCACGAATCCCGCGGCCACGGCGGGCACGCCCAGGCCGAGGTAGGACACGATGTAGAGCAGGGACAGGACCCCTGCGCGCTGGTGGGCCGCCGCCTGGGGCACGACGGTGCGGATGCCGCCCTGGAAGCCGCTGCCGAACCCGGCCCCGCTGATCGCCGTGCCGGCGAAGAACAGGGGCGTGGACGAGATGCCCAGGGCGAGCATGGTGACGGCCACCCCGGTGATCAGCGCCAGGATCCCGGTGAGCATCACGGTACGGGCGTCCGCGCCGCGCAGCACAATGATGGCGAGCACGGCGGTCAGGGTGAGCAGGAACAGGCTCAGCCCGCCCAGCACCACGTCACCGGACCCGGTCAGGGCGTGCACCAGTGCCGGGCCGAGCGCGCCGTAGAGCCCGGCCAGGGACCACACCGCGAACAGCACCGGGACGGCGGTCAGCACCGGCCCGCGGAGGCTGCGGGGCAGCCGGATCTCCGGCCGCAGCGACGCGATCGCCCCCGGCTTCCGGATGACGGTCTCGCGCATCAGGGCGACACCGACGGCCTGGAGCACGATGACGCCCACGAGGGCCAGGTAAATGAGGTGGGTGGGGGCGGGCAGGTAGCGCACGGCCAGGGCGGACAGCAGGACGCCGGACCCGGTGCCCATGCCCGGGGCGACCGAGTTCGCGAAGGTGCCCCGCTCGCGGTCCACGTCCAGCAGTCCCGCCCCGATCGCGCCGAGCGCCGCGCCGGTGGCCAGGCCCTGGACGACCCGCGCGATCAGCAGTTCGGGCACCCCGCCGGCGGTGGCGAACACGACCAGCGAGGCGGCCTGCACCGTGAGCGCGGCCAGCAGCACCGGGCGCCGTCCGACGTGGTCGGAGAGCTTGCCCAGGGTCAGCAGGGACGCGAGCACCGCGACCGCGTACACCCCGAACACCACCGTGGTGGTGATCGGCGTGAAGCCCCAGCGGGCCTGGTAGATCGCGTACAGCGGCGTCGGGGCGGCGGACGCGGCCAGCAGCGCCACGATCAGCGATGCGAGCAGGTACAGCGCCGGCCGGCCGGTCAGCCGCCACGCTCCGGGGGCCGCCGCCGGGGTCTGCCGCAGCAGCACGCCGGGGTCGGCCAGGCGGACCGGGCGTGCGGACCAGGTCCCTTCGGCCCGGGGACGCGCATCCACTGCCGGTGCGACCGCGGTGCCGCAGGCGGTGCCGCCGTGCTCAGTCATGATCAGTCCTCGCGCCGATTGAGTAGACAGGTCTGTTCAAAGAACAATAGACAGACTGGTCTAATCAGTCAAGTCCGGTCTGAGTATCGGGCCGCGACTGGGTCCGTCCGGGACGCTCGCGCCGGGAGCGCCTGCGCCGGGTCCGTCCGGGGGGCTGCGCGGAGAGCGGACGGGACCGGCTCGCGCAGACCGGGGAGTTTCGGCTGAGAATTATTGCCTTTTCGGACCCATCGGCCGGGCGGCGGGGTTTCCGGGTCCTGCGCTGCCGCCACAAGGGTCTCGCGACCATCGCAGCCGTGCCGGAGGACGCCATTCGCCGCAGTGAGCAACGTAATCGGAATAACCGCAGATCAGGCCAGGGGCGGCGGCCGGGCGCCGAGGGTGCCGGCCGCCTCCCGTGGGCCATCGGCGGCTCTCCTGGCCGGGGTCAGGCCACCCCCATCCGGCGGGTCCACAGTGGCCACCACAGTTGTGGTCCATTAAGGCGCTATTTCGGCGTTTTCCTGCGCTGCCGTTCAGGTCCCAGTAAGTTCCGGCGAGACAGGCGTTTCTCGTGCCACCTGACGTCAGCCCTTCCGGCTGGCGGCAGTTCGCCGGTGAACGCGGAGCCTCGCGGACAGGAGTGGGATGCCCCCAGCACCCCGTCATTCCCGGCCCAGGACCACCAGGAAGCCCGCCCTCCGGGTCGGCGTTCCGGTATTGGCCGCAGCGACGCTCGGCGGCGTAGCTGCGGCTTTCGTGTTCTTGTCGGGCGGATCGGCCGGGACGGCTGCCACCCATACGTCGCGCAACATGATGACGGTGACGACCGCGACGTCGAGCCTGACCAGCGACGACGCCATGATGGACATGCACCACGTGGTCGCCGCCCGGACCGTCCGTGACACTGCCCGGACCATCCGGCGCAAGTACCTCGCCCGGCTGGCCGCGGTCCGGCTCGCGAAGAAGCAGGCTGCTCAGCAGGCTGCTCAGCAGGCCGCGCAGCAAGCGGCGCAGGCTGCCGCCACGCCGACTCCGACTCCGACCCCGGCGGCCAGCTCCACCACCACCAGCAGCGGCTCGGATGCCGCGCACTCCGCGCTCGGGATCTGCATCCGCAACGCGGAAGAGGGCGGCAGTTACGCCTGGGGACCGGGGAACGGCGGCGGGGCCTACCAGTTCGTCCTGGGCACCTGGGAAACGTACGGCGGTGCGGCGAGCCAGTACGGCGTGGCCGGCCCGGCTTACCAGGATCAGATCTTCGATAACGCCATCGCCGCCGGAGGCGCCTCCAACTGGACCGCCTACGACGGCTGCTGACCGCCCGGCGCTACGGGGGTGGCCCGCTGTGGCTGAGGGTGGACCTCCACCCGGATGTGGCGGCTGAAGAACCGTCAGCCCGGCTGGGGTGGTCCCGGCCTGACTGTGTGATCCTGGCAGGACCGCCAGACCGCCGATCATGCCGGAGGGCCCTGTGACCGTCCCTATACCGAGCCGTGTCCCGGCTGGCGCCACGCCAGAAGGCGACGGGATCGTCGTCGGCGACGGCCCGGTCCCGGTGGACGTCTACATCGACTTCCTGTGCCCGTTCTGCCGGCGCTTCGAGCTGTCCTCCGGGCCGGCGCTGGCGGCCATGAGGATCGATCACCGGATCAGCGTGGCCTATCATCCGATGAACTTCCTCGACCAGGCCTCGACGACGCGCTACTCGACCCGTGCGGCCGCATCCTCGGGCTGTGCCGCCGACCAGGACCGGTTCATGGACTATATGCACGCGCTGTTCGTGAACCAGCCGCCGGAGGGGGGCGCCGGGCTGAGCGACGCCGAACTCGCCGCCGCCGGCGAGTCCGCCGGGCTGGGGCCGGACTTCGCCTCCTGCGTGAGGGAGGGTGCCTACCTGGACTGGGCCCCGTACGTCACCACGCGCGCCCTTACCGCGGGCGTGGAGGCGACCCCCACCATCCTGGTCGCGGGGATGCCGGTCCCGGCGGAGAGCGAGGCCATCGCCGTCGCCGTCGAGCAGGTGGCCGCGCAGCGCTGATTCCCGGACCGGAGCGGGAATCATGCATCTCCCGCGGCGCCGGCGTCGCCGCCTGCCTGGCCCACGGTGCGGGCCGCTCGCGCGCGTCCAGCTCAGCCATGCCGCTGGGCGGCATCCCGGCCCACCTGGCCGGGTCGGTACTCTTGTGACCGTCAGATGATGCCCTGACGCGGAGGTCGTGGCCTCCCGAACCGCTCCGGCTGATGGCTTCTACTCAGACCGCTGCGCACGGAGGCCGTTCAGGTTGCCTGACCCTACTGTCGATCCCGGCGGGCCACCGGGCCCGGATCCGGCCGGCTCACCCGCTGCGGACCTGGCTGTCGCCGCGGCCCCCGCGCCGCCCTCCGCCCGGCCTGCCCGGCGGAGCCTGCCCCGGATCGACCGCCGCGAGGTGGCCGCGATCTTCGCCGGGGGTGCGCTAGGCACCCTGCTGCGGGCCGCGCTGGCCGAGGCCTTCCCGCACTCGCCGACGGCGTGGCCGTGGCCAACGTTCGCGGTCAACATCGGGGCGGCGTTCCTGCTCGGCTACTTCGTCACCCGCCTGCAGGAACGGTTGCCGCTGTCCAGCTACCGCCGGCCGCTGCTGGGCACCGGGCTGTGCGGCGGCCTGTCCACGTTCTCCACCATGCAGGTGGAGATCCTCACCATGCTCGACGCGCACGCCTGGAGCCTGGCCATCGGCTACACCGCGGCCAGCGTGGCGGCCGGCTACGCCGCGATCTACCTGGCCACCGCGCTCGTCCGGCGGGTCCGGGTGCGATGAGGAGACAGCCGTGAACCTGTTCCTCTGGGCGGGGGTCATCCTTATCGGCGGGGCCGGCTCGGTGGCCCGCTTCCTGGCTGACGGCGTGGTCGCGTCGGCGGCGGGCCGGGATTTCCCGTTCGGCACGCTCGCCATCAACGTGTCCGGCGCGATGATCCTGGGATTCCTCACCGGGCTCGCCCTTGGTCACGACCAGGCGCTGCTGGCGGGCACGGCCGCGGTCGGCTCCTACACGACGTTCTCGACCTGGATGTTCGAGACCGACCGGCTCACCGAGGAACGCCAGTACCGCCGGGCCGCGGCCAACGTGATCGTCAGCCTGGTCCTCGGCGTCGCCGCGGCCGCGCTGGGCCGGCTGATCGGAGCGCACCTGTGAGCGCCGGAGGAGACCCTGTGAGCGGGGACTGCGTCAAGCTGACCAGCTACTTCGGTGAGCGTCACCGGACCGGCGGCCGGTTCGTCGCGGATGCCCTGATCGACCTGTACGGGCGGCACGAGATCGCGGCCAGCATCCTGCTGCGGGGCACCGAGGGGTTCGGCCTCAAGCACCACCTGCGCACCGACCGATCGCTGACCTTGTCCGAGGACCTGCCGCTCACCGCGATCGCGGTGGACCGCCGGCCGCGCATCGATGCGGTGCTCGGCCCGACGCTCGAGCTCAACCCCACCGGGCTGGTCACCCTGGAACGGGCGCGGCTGCTGAGCGGCGAGGCCGGTCTCGCCGGGATCGCCGGGGACGGGCCCGGGTCGGTCAAGCTCACCATCTACCTGGGCCGCCAGGAACGGGTTCACCGGGTACCCGCCTTCGTGGCCGTCTGCGACCTGCTGCACCGCCGCGGCGTCGCCGGGGCCACCGCCCTGCTCGGGGTGGACGGCACGGCCCACGGCCGCCGGGAACGGGCCAGGTTCTTCAGCCGCAACGCCGAGGTGCCCATGATGGTCATCGCGGTGGGCTCCGGCGGCCGGATCGGGCGGGTGCTGCCCGAACTGACCGCGCTGCTCGGCCGTCCGCTTGCCACCCTGGAACGGGTCCAGGTGTGCAAGCGTGACGGCCAGCTCGTGGCCCGCCCAGGCCCGCTCCCCGCCGCCGACGAGCACGGCATGGCGGTGTGGCGCAAGCTCATGGTGTTCAGCTCCGAGGCCGCCCAGCATGGTGGCCAGCCCGTGCACCGCGCCCTGGTCCGCGGGCTCCGTTCCGCCGGGATGAGCGGTGCGACGACGCTGCGGGGGATCTGGGGGTTCCACGGCGACCACGTACCGCACGGCGACCGGGTCCTCCAGCTGGGCCGGCACGTGCCCGCGGTCACGATCGTGATCGACACCCCGGAGCGGATCGCCACGGCCTTCCCCATCATCGACGAGCTCACCGCCGAGCATGGGCTCGTCACGGCCGAGACCATCCCCGCCATGCGGGCCACGGCGGGTGACCGCCGCCGCGGCGGCCCCCGGCTCGCCACGCACCACCTTTAGAACCGCGAGATCCGGTCCAGGTCGGCGGGGGCGATGCCGGCGCCGGCGTCCGCCACCATCAGGACCACGTACCCGCCCTCGTGGCGCGCGCTCACTTCGATCTGGTCGCCGCTGCCCGTGTGCGCGATGGCGTTCTCCAGCAGCGCGTCGAGGGCCAGGGTGAGGCGGTCCCGGTCGGCCACGACCGTGACGTCGGTGGCCGGGCCAAGCCGCCACTGGCGGGGCAGGTAGCCCCAGCGTTCGAGCATCGCCCAGCACCGATTCGACCGGAACCGGCTGCAGGTGCAGGAAGTCAGGATTCCCGGCCGAGGACAGCAGCAGGGTCCGGCTGGCCATCCGCCCCAGCCGCCTCAGCTCCCCGGCGACGACCCGCGCGTCATCGGCCAGCACGGTCTCGGTGGCCGCGCGCTCCATCAGCTCGGCGTGCCCGAGCGCCACCGTGATCGGCGTGCCCAGCTCGTGCGACGCATCCTGCAGGAACCGCTGCTGCTCCTCCAGCAGCCGCAGGTTCTCCTGGGAGACCCGCTGGACCTCCTCCATGGCGGCGAGCCGCTCTTCCATCGCCGCGACCCGCCGCTGTCCGTGCCCCACCATGACCAGGAACATCAGCGCGATCAGCGGGACTTCAGCCAGGTAGTCGGCGTCTTGCTGGCCCTTGAGGACCTGCACGACGACGATGCCGCCGCCAGGTTGATCCCGACGAATGCCACCCAGATGAGGTCGAGCCGGTAGCGCGACCCCAGCGGGCCGCCCGACCCCACCACGACATGGTTCCTCCCGAGATCGTGCGCGGCGATGGCCCCTCAGGTTCCCGCCCCGGGCCGCGGTCACCGCCAGTCGGCCAGGCCGGTCACCAGCCGGCCGCTACGGTCATACCGAGTCAAACGCCACACTGGTACCGGGTGACTGGGCACTGGGCGACATAGGAGGAGGCTGATGTGGTCCGGGTGTGGCTGATCCGGCACGGGCAGAGCGAATCCAACGCCGGGCTGCCCTCGACTGACTGGCGCGGGATCCCGCTGACCGAACTCGGGCACCGCCAGGCGGAGCATGTGGCCGGGGTGTTCGCGGACCCGCCGACGTTCATCGTGACGTCGCCGTACCTGCGGGCCAGGCAGACCGCACAGCCCACCATCGAGCGGTACCCCGGGGCGGCCTGTGAGGAATGGCCCGTCCAGGAGTTCTCCTACCTGCGTCCCCTCGGGCGGGCGACCACCTCGCACGAGCGCGAGCCCGAGGTCCGGGCGTACTGGGAGCGGGCCGATCCGCAGTACACCGAGCCCGGGGCGGAGTCGTTCGCGGGCCTGATCGGCCGGGTGACCAGCTTCCTCGGCCGGCTCGGCGAGCGGGACACCGGGCCGGTGGCCGCCTTCACCCACGGCATCTTCATGCGCGCCGTGGGCTGGTATCTGCTGACCGGCGCGGCCGACCCCGGGCCGGAGGATATGCGCCGGTTCCGTACCTTCACCAGCCTGTACCCGGTACCCAACTGCGGGGTCATGGAGCTGCGGTACTACCCGGGTGAGTCAGCCCCGGCGCTCATGGGCGGATCCACGCTCCACCTGCCCGCCAGCCTGGCGCCGGAGGATCCCGACGAGCGGCGGTCCGTGTCGCTGACCTGAGCGGCCGGGCCGCCGGACATGCCCGCGCGGCCGGGCGGGCCCGGCCGGTATGGTCGGGCGTCATGAGGAGTCCGGTCACCGGAATCCGGCTGATCTCCACCGGCGACGCCGAGGCCATCACGGAGCACATCCGGCGCGATCGCGAGGCCACGGCCCGCTGGGAGCCGGCCTATCCGCCGGACTACTTCACCCTGGACGGTCAGCGCCGGCGCATCGAGCGGATGCTGGCCCGGCACCGCGACGGCGAGTCCTGGCCCGCGGTGATCCTGGAGGGTAAAACCGTTATCGGGCAAATAACCGTGCAGGAGATCCTGCGGCGGGCCTGGCGGAAGGGGTCCATCGGCTACTGGATCGGCGTCCCGCACCAGGAGCAGGGTCACGCCACCCGGGCGGTCGGGCTGGTCCTCGAGTTGATGACCCAGGAACTCGGGCTGCATCGCGCGGAGGCGGTCACCCAGATCGAGAACGCCGCCTCCCAGAACGTGCTGCGCAAGAACCGTTTCCTGCCGATCGGCACCGCCCGGTCGCGCATCTTCACGGCCGGGGCCTGGCACGACGAGATCATGTGGGAACGCCTGCTGGAGGAGTGATGTGATGCCCCGCACGCTGTGTGTCCTGCTCTGGGCGCATCCCGGGGCGGAGGCGGACCTCGCCACGTACGAGGACCGGGTGCTGCACTTCGTGCCTGACCACGGCGGCCGGGTGGTGCTGCGCGCCCGGGGCAGCGGGGTGCCGCCCGCCCGCGGCAGCGGCGCCGGCGGCCAGCCGGTCGAGATCCAGGTGATCGAGTTCCCTGCCCCGGCCGCGCTGGACGCCTATATGGGCGATCCCCGCCGGACCGCTCTGGCCGCCGATCGGGACCGGGCCGTCGCCCGGACCGAGGTCATCGACGTCGAACTGGTTCCGCCTGCGGTGTAGCCGGCCCGCTTAGCCGGCGGTGCGGCCCGCTCAGCCGGGAGGAGCGGCCCCTCCAGGCGGGGGCGCGGCCCGCTCGGTCGGGGGATCGGGCCGTTCCCGCGCGCCGTGGCCCGGTTCGAGGTGCTGGGCCTGGGACAGCCGCAGCGGCTCGAATGGCCCGCTGCTCTCCGCGGCCAGCGGCCGGCCGGTCACGCACACGTGGTCGCCGCCCTCGTCGAGCAGCACGATCCGCCGCAGGATCAGCCGGTGCGGGCTGTCCTCCAGCACGGGCACCCCGCCGGGGCCGGGACTCACCCGCAGCCCCGCGAACTTGTCGGTCTCGTCCCCGGTCAGCGTCCCGAACCGCTCGGCCAGCGCGAGGTCGGCCGAGGTCAGGAAGTGGATGGCCAGGTGACTCGCGCGCAGCCCCACCCGGTAGGTGTAGTTCGCCTTGGACAGCCACACGCTGTAGCGGTCCGGGTCGATGCTGGACTGGGCGTGGAAACCCACCAGGCACCCGGCCCGTTCGTGGCCCTCAGCGGTGGTGACCACGATCAGCGGGTTATCCAGGGACGACATGATGGTGGTGAACGGGTCACGGGGCATCGTTACCCTCGCTCGTAGCGCAGGAACAGTGTGTCGTCGTCCTCGCTGCGCAGCACGTGCCGCAGTGAGAAGCGGGCCAGCGGGGCGCCCGGGGGTGATACCGCCACCGGCAGCGGGTCCCCGCCCATCAGCGGGGCGAGGGTCAGGCAGAGCTCGTCCACCAGGCCGGCCGCGACCAGTTCGCCGAGCCAGGTGGGGCCGCCCTCGCAGAGCACCACCCGGTGACCCCGCTCGGCCAGCCGCCGCAGGGCCAGGTCCGGATCGACCCGGTCGTCGCCGGCCACGATCACATCGGCTACCTGCCGCGCCTGCTCCAGGCGGTGCGGATCGGCGGCGGCGCAGGTGATCACCAGCGTCCTGGCCTCCGGCGGCGCGTCCGCGAAGACCCGGGCCGACCAGTCCAGCCGCAGCGACCGGGTCACCACGGCAATCGGCGGCGTCGCCAGGCGCCCGGCGGCCACTCGCGCCGCGGCCCGGTCCGGCGGCAGCCGCACGATCCCGTAGTGCTCGGCGCGCACCGTCTCCGCCCCGACCAGCACCACGTCGGCCAGCGCCCGCATCAGCCGGAACAGCTCGGTGTCCGGGGCGGTGGACAGGTCAGCGACCCGCCCGCCGATCGCCGCCGAGCCATCCAGCCCGCCGACCATGTGCGCCGTCACCCAGCAGCGGCCGTCCGGCCGCTCCCGCTTGACCTGGGCATACGGTTCCAGCGGATCGGTGATCCGCGGACCGGGCTCCAGCATCCACATTCCGTTCATGGTGGCTCACTACCTCGTCCGGCGCTGCCCATCCGGGCGGCCCGCCAGCGATCTTCGGCCGGGTAGTCGAGCCACGGGGCGAAATAGCCGTCCCCGGGACCCGGGATAAGGGCCGCGTCCTCCCCGCCCCGGGCCGCGGTGACCAGCCAGTCCACCTCGGCGGCCACCGTCGCGGCGTAGTCACCGGCCGGGGTGTACCCCAGCCCGGTGGCGGCGGTCATGTCCAAGACGACGGGGTGCGGCGTGTCCCAGGGATGGCGGCCCAGTCCCGGCGGACCCTCCCCCTCGGCGAGCAGCACTTCCTCCCACGAGTGCCCGAGGTGGCGGGCGATGATCCGGGATATCTCCAGGGCGCTGGGCGCGTCCGGGTCGGCGGCGTTCAGGATCCGCCGCCCCGGCCGGCGCGCGGCCAGCTCGATGAGCGCGGCGATGTTGGCCGCGGCCGTCGGCTGGTCCACGCCCGCGCCGCGGTGGGCCAGGAACAGCACCGGGCGCCGGTCGAGGACGCGCTTGACGAACACCCACTCCCTCGGCTGCCGTGATCCCGGCCCGTGGATCTTGGAGGGGCGCAGCACGGTGACCGGGGCGCCGCTGTCCAGCAGCACCTGCTCGGCCGCGACCTTGTTCGCGGCGTAGCCCTCCCCGGTCTGATGGTCCCCGCATCCGGGGGCGACCGTAGGCTGGTCCTCCCGGACCGGGCCGCCGAAGTCGGGCCGGACCGGGGAGTTGGAGTGGCGGCCGTCCGTGTCCACGTACACGGCCTTGCTGGAGATCATGATGGTCGACGCCGCGTCCCGGGCCAGGGGCAGCAGGCTGGCCGCGTCCCGGGCCGTGTAGCAGGCACAGTCCACCAGCAGGTCGGCGCCGTTTCCGAACCCGGCCGGCCCCCGCCCGGTGCCGCTCCGGCCGGCGGCGGTGAACCGGCCGCCCGACGCGGCGATGTCGCGCGGCATCCGGGCCGGATCACGGCCGGTGAGCTCCACTGACCAGCCCGCGGCCAGCAGCCGCCGGGCGGTGGCCCGCCCGATCGCCCCGGTGCCGCCGAGGATGACCGCCTGTCCCACTCCGGCACCGTACCCCGGCTCCGGCGCCGCGTCCCTCCCGCCCCTGCCGCCCTCTGGCCGCCGGCCCGGCCCTTCGCCTCCCGGGACTACATGCCCTCCAGTCACACTGGCCCCTCCCGCCGGGCCGGGGCGCCTGCACCGGGGCATCGCGCCGTCCCGTGAGGATTCCAGGCCGCCCAGCCCGGACACCGCCCGAACTGCCGCGCGGGCAGAGCGTGGGCGACGAGCGGGAACACGGGGGGCGGGGACGGGTGTGGGGTAGACTCGGGGGGTGACGCGTTGCATGGGGTGGTGGCGGCCGCGGTAAGGCGGTAGCTGTCTCATGCATCTGATGGCCCGCCTCTGGCGGGCCAGTTTCGTGTCACCGGCTGGCTGCGGCTGGAGGCCTGTTCCCAGGAGGCTCCGTGCCTGCCAGTACTCTTCCCGCCGCCTCGCCGGCGTCCTCGCTCCAGACGGCGCGCGGGCGCAGTGCCGCCCTGGACGCCGCCATCCGGGAGAATCCGGGCCGGTTCCGGGTGCTCACCGGTGACCGCCCCACCGGCCCGCTGCACGTCGGCCACCTGTTCGGCACCCTGCTCAACCGGGTCCGGCTCCAGGATCTCGGGGTCGAGATCATGGTCCTCATCGCGGACTACCAGACGCTCACCGACCGGGATGCCCCTGGATCCCTGCCTGCCGACGTTCTCGGCCAGGTCGCCGACTACCTCGCGGTCGGGATCGACCCGCAGCGGGCCGCGATCTTCGCGCACAGCCAGATCGAGCCGCTGAACCAGCTGCTGATCCCGTTCCTCAGCCTGGTCAGCGTGGCGGACGTCAGCCGCAATCCCACCGTGAAGGAGGAGTTCGGGGCGTCCGGCGGTTCGTCGATGAGCGCGCTGATGTTCGCCTACCCGGTGCACCAGGCGGCCGACATCCTGTTCTGCCACGCCAATCTGGTCCCGGTCGGCAAGGACCAGCTTCCCCATCTGGAACTCACGCGCACTATCGCGCGGCGGTTCAACGACCGCTACTGCCCGGCCCGGCCGTACTTCGCTGCCCCGGACGCCCTGCTCAGCGAGGCCCCGTTGCTGCTGGGGACGGACGGCCAGAAGATGAGCAAGAGCCGGAACAACGCGATCGCGCTGGCCGCGAGCGAAGACGAGACGGCGCGGCTGATCCGGGCGGCCCGGACCGACGACCAGCGCACCATCACCTACCAGCCGGAATCCCGCCCGGCGGTGTCCAACCTGGTCCAGCTGGCCGCACTGTGCCTGGAGACCAGCCCGGAGCAGGTGGCCGCCGGGCTGGGTGACGGTGGCGCGGCCGCGCTGAAGTCGCTGCTCACCGAGGCCCTCAACGAGCGGCTGCGCCCGATCCGGGCCCGGCGGCGCGAGGTCGCGGCCGACCCGGGCTACCTGCGGCAGGTCCTGGCCGACGGCAACGACCGGGCCCGCGCGCTGGCCAGCCAGACCCTCTCCGACGTTCAGGCTCTCATGCACACGCGCTACTAGCCCGCGGTGCCAGGCGCGGGCGGGAGCCGGGGCGGGTCAGGAGGAGAGGAGCCGGGTGGGGAGGGCGGTTTCCTCGACGGTTCCGTCGGGCCGGCGGACGACGTGCCAGGTCTTCGCGCCGTCCACCTCGGTGATGCAGTCCACCAGGGCGGTCGCCTCGAAGACCAGCCCGGTGCCGTCGTCGGACGCGTAGCCCTCGCGCAGCGTCCCGTCCCCGATCAGCCGGTGAAACGTCGGCCTCCGCTGGTCCTCGGAGTCGTAGTGCGGGCTGTTGGAGTAGGGCAGGAATCCGAGCCCGTTGGTTACCGGCTGCAGCGGCAGGCCGAACGAGTCGGTGGTGCCGCCCTCGAACCAGCACAGCGAGCCCGCGGATACGCCCATTAGCACCACGCCCGCGTCCCAGGCGGCGCGCATGGCCTGATCCGCGCCATGCAGCCGCCAGAGGGCCAGCAGGTTGGCCACGCTGCCTCCCATTACCCACACCACGTCTTGCGCCAGCAGGTACTCGCTGACGTCCGGGACGTTGGGCTCGGGGAACAGGGCCAGGTGGCTGGGCCGCCACCCGGCCCGGCCGAACGCCGCGTACAGCATGGTCAGCGACTCAGCGCCGTCACCCACGGCCGTGGCGACCAGGCCGACCCGGGGGCTGCCGCCCGCCCGGGCCAGGGAGGCCGCGTGCGCGTAGGAGGGGCCTAGCCGGAGGTCCCGGGGCCCGTGCCCGGCGGGCTGGAAGCCGATGCTGGTCGCGACGATCGTCGGGATGCGCGCGGTCATCCGGTGATTATGCCAACTGATCCCCGGGTTCGCGGCGGCCGAGCAGGTTCATGGCCACCAGGCTCAGCACGGTCCGATCGTCCTGATTGATCAGTTCGCCCTGGGTGCGGACCAATCCCCGGTCGGGCTTGGAGCGTGACAGGCGGGCCTCCACGATCGTGGCCCGCAGCCGCAGCTGATCACCGGGCCGGACCGGGCCGGCCAGCGCAGCTCGTCGATCCCGGGCGAGGCGAGGCTGGCCACGCGGGACAGGTAGTGATCGGCGAACAGCCGCATCATCATGCTCGCCGTGTGCCAGCCGCTGGCGATCAGCCCGCCGAACGGCCCGGTCGCGGCGAAGCCGGGGTCGGTGTGGATGGGCTGCGGGTCGAACCGGCGGGCGAACTCGAGGATCTCCGCCTCGCTGACGGTCAGGTAGCCGTACTCGTACACCGCGCCCGGCAGGTAGTCCTCGAAATAACGGTCATCTCGCGGGACCGGGAAGTCGCTAGTGCTCAGGGTCCTGGTGGGCGTGGGGCGGACGTCAGGCAGGGACATGGTGGTCAGCATGGCATGCGGCGGGCCGGTCCTGAGAGCGGCCGCCCCCGTACGATGGGCGTCATGCCGAGGACGCCATGAGCCCCCAGATAGCCACCGCCGACGTCGTCGGGCGCGAGGAGCTGCTCGACTTCGTCCGGAACCGGCACCACATCGTGCTGGTCACCACGAAACGGGACGGATCCGTCCAGCTCTCCCCGGTCACGGCGGGCCTGGACGACCAGGGCCGGGTCGTGATCGCGACCTACCCGGAACGGGCCAAGACGCACAACGCCCGCCGCCATCCGCAGGTCGACGTCCTGGTGCTGTCGGACGATTTCGGCGGAGCCTGGGTGCAGCTCAGCGGGACCGCCGAGGTCCTCGATCTGCCCGGGGCACTCGAGCCGCTGGTGGAGTACTTCCGGTCCATCGCGGGCGAGCACGACGACTGGGATGAGTACCGGGCGGCCATGCAGCGCCAGGGCAAGTCGCTGATCCGGGTCACGATCGAGCGGTGGGGGCCCATCGCCACCGGGGGGTTCCCGGCGCGGCTGGCCTGAGCCGGGGGCTGGCCCGAGCCGGGGCTGGCCCGAGCCCTGGGATAAGCCTTTGCCGGGCCGGGTCGCTGCTGCCTACTCTGCTGCCGTGCCAGAAGATCCGGAGTTCGCGAGGCTCGTGGCCGAGGGCGATGCTGTCCCGGTCGAAGGCTGGGATTTTTCCTGGTTCAGCGGCCGGGCCACCGAGGAACGCCCGGCCTGGGGTTACGCCCGGATGATGGCCGGGCGGATGGCGCAGGCCAGCGCGGCGCTCGACATCCAGACCGGAGGCGGCGAAGTACTGGCCGGGATCCCGCAGCCGCCGCCCGTCCTGGCCGCGACCGAGTCGTGGCCGCCGAACGCCGAGCTGGCCCGGCGGAACCTGGCCCCGCTGGGCGGCAGGGTGGTCCAGGTCGCCGACCACGCCGGGCTGCCGTTCCCCGCGGAATCCTTCGACCTGGTGGTGAGCAGGCACCCGGTCGGGCTGGTGTGGCCGGAGATCGCCCGCGTGCTGCGGCCCGGGGGCACCTTCTTCTCCCAGCTGGTCGGGGCGGGCTCGAACCGGGAGCTGACCGACTTCATGATGGGACCGCAGCCGGTCAGCCCGGCGCGCAGCACCAGCCGGGCCTGGGCGCAGGCGGAGGCGGCCGGGCTGGTGGTCGTCGACCTGCGCGAGGAGGCACTGCGGACGGTCTTCAACGACGTCGGCGCGGTCGTGTACTTCCTGCGGAAGGTGCTGTGGACGGTGCCCGGGTTCTCCGTGGCCGGGTACCGGCCTCAGCTGCTGCGGCTGCACGGGGAAATCCAGTCCGACGGGCCGTTCGTGGCGCACGCCCAGCGCGTCCTGATCGAGGCGCGCAAGCGCTCGCCGGCCGTCGCAGCCTGAGACCGCGACTCAGCCGGCCCTTTGTAAGATCAGCCCGACCAGTTGCGCCCGGTCGGGCTTCTGCCTGGGCCGCGATCGATGCCGAAGGGGGCATCCATGATCTTCATCGTCGTCAAGTGGACCATCAAGCCCGAGCGCAGCGGCAACTGGCTCGCCGACGTGGATGAGTTCACGCAGGGCACTCGGTCGGAGCCGGGCAACATCTTCTTCGAGTGGTCCCGGAGCGTGGACAACCCGAACCAGTTCGTGCTGGTTGAGGCGTTCCAGGACGACGCGGCCGCGGCCCACGTGAACTCGGACCACTTCAAGAAGTTCGTGGCCTGGGCGCCTGACGCCGCGGCCGAGACGCCGCAGATCATCAACACCACGATCCCGGGCACCGACTGGTCCAGGATGGCGGAAGTCACGCCACGGTGATCCCGGCGTGCTCGGCGAGCAGTGGGGCCAGCCCGGTCAGCTGGGCGGTGGAGATCGTCGCCCCGCTCAGCGCGCCCGGGGTGATGATGAGGCCCAGTTCCGCGCCGCGCAGGTCCACTGTGTCCAGGGTGACCTGGCTGAAGTCCGTTTCGTGAAGCTGTGACCCGGGGAACTGGCAGCGTCGCAGGGTGGCGCCGCCGAAATCGACCTCGCGCAGCGTGCAGTCCTCGAACGTCACGTCGGTGAGCGTGGCCGCGCGGAAGTTGACCCCGTGGAGCTTGCAGCCGCGGAAGGTGACCTGGCGCAGCAGCGACCCGTGCGCGATCACCCCGGCGGCCATCGAGCTGATGATGGTCGCGCCGATCCAGCTGCTGTCGCTGAGCTCGGTGGCGGTCAGCCGCACCCCCCGCAGCCACACGTCGCTGAACCGGGCCCGGCGCAGCTGCCCGTCCTGCACGGTGACCTGGGTGAAGGCGCATTCCAGGAACCGGCTGCCGGGCGCCCGCGGGGCGTCGAGGTCCAGCCCGTCGAAGTGGGCGGCCTCATAATCCTCGTCGGCGGCCAGGCCCCCCTGGTGCAGGGTCAGCGCGTCGGCGTAGGGCAGGTCAGCCAGGCGGTCATGGGGCACCCGACCACCCTACGGATGGCGGCCGGGGAGGCCACCACGTACCCTGAGCCTAATCAGGACGGCAGGGGCCGGGCGGCTCCTGCGGGGGACGTCCGGGGGGGCAAAACGCATGGTCAAGATTTCGCCCGGGGTACTGTCCGAGGCACACGAGGTCCTCACGCCGGAAGAATGGCGGCAGCTGGGCCGGGAGCGGCGCAAGTTCGTGCCGAGGTCCAGTCACGCGGAGTGGTCGCCGCCACCGGACCGGCCGGATCCCGTCACGATCCTGGAGGAGCAGGCCCGGAGCCGGGTGCTGGACCTCGTCCCGATCCGGCACGGCCGGATGGCGGCCTCCCCGTTCGCCTACTTCCGGGGCGCGGCCGCGCCGATGGCCTGGGACCTGGCTCACCTGCCCACCTCGGACATCCGGGTGCAGGCCTGCGGGGACGCCCACCTGCTGAACTTCGGCATGTTCGCCGCGCCGGACCGGCAGCTGGTCTTCGACGTGAACGACTTCGACGAGACCCTGCCCGCCTCGTTCGACTGGGACGTGAAGCGGCTCGCGGCCAGCGTGGCGGTCGCGGCCCGGGATAACGGGTTCGCGGCCCGGTCCGTCCGGACCGCGGTCCGCCGGTGCGCGCACATGTACCGCACCGAGATGGAAAATTTCGCCCAGATGCGGTTCCTGGAGGTCTGGTACTCCAGGATCGACGTGGACCAGGTTTCCCAGCTCTTCGACGCGGTCCAGTCGCGCAAGGCCATCCGGCGCCGCGACGAGGACATCCACCGGGCCTACCGGCACACCAGCGTCCAGGCCCTGGGCAAACTCTGCCACCTGGTGGACGGCCAGTACCGGATCAAGCCGGTCCCGCCGGTGGTGGTCCGCTTCGGGATCGAGCAGGAACCGGACATCGCCGAGGAGCTCCGCGGCGCGGTCAAGCTGTACCAGGAGACGTTGCAGGCCGACCGGCGCGAGGTGCTGCGCCGGTACTACTTCGGCGATTTCGCCCGCAAGGTGGTCGGGGTCGGTTCGGTCGGCACCGAGGCCTTCGTGTTCCTGCTGCTCGGCGAGCGCCCGGACGAGCCGCTGTTCCTCCAGCTCAAGGAGGCTCAGGAGTCGGTGCTGGCCCCCTTCGCCGGGCCCAGCGAGTACCAGCACCAGGGTGAGCGGGTCGTCCGTGGCGAGCGGATGATGCAGGCCGCCGCGGACCCGTTCCTGGGCTGGACCAGCGGGCTCCAGGTGGACGGCGCCGACCCCAAGGAGTACTACGTCCGGCAGCTGCGGGACATGAAGGGCGCGATGAACGTGCCGGCCATGGACCCGTCGCAGCTCACCTACTACGCGGGCCTGTGCGGCTGGGCGCTGGCCCGGGCGCACGCCCGGACCGGCCGGGCCGCGATGATCTCCGGCTACCTGGGCTCCAGCGACCGGTTCGACCGGGCCATCGAGGAGTTCGCGGTGGCCTACGCGGACCAGAACGAGCTGGACTACCAGCGCCTGCTGAACGCCATCGAGGCCCGACGGCTGCCCGCGATCGAGGGACTCTGAGCCGGATCCGGGCCTTCTCTCCCGGGCCGGGGCGGTCTCCGCTGGCCTGAATGCCCCCGGCCGGGCGGGCGCCGGGGGTGAGCCCGCCCAGCGGGGGGCCCGGTTAGCCGTGGCGGCGACGGTGGGTATCTCCGCCTGCGGCTCCGGGGTGGCCCGGATTGCTAACCCGGGCTCTTCGGGCCCGCGGCAGCCCGCGGGATCCGGCGGGCGGCCGTCGTCCCCGGGCCCGAACCTCAGCGGCCCTCTCTTCCCATGAGGCCCGACGAAACTCAGCGCGCCATCGGGTTAACCTCTCAGGCTCCGCTGAGCCCTGCGGATTGGCCCGCGGCGACGGACACGAGTTACCTTCAGCCCCCCGAAACCCGGCCGTCCCAGATGGCGCGGACGGCGCCGATCGTGTCGGCCTCGGCCGCCTGCTTGTCCGGCCGGTACCGGAGCACGCGGGCGAAGCGCAGCGCCAGCCCGCCGGGATACCGGGGACTGGCCTGCACGCCGTCAAACGCGATCTCCACCACCATCTCCGGGCGGACCCGCAGCACGCCCCGGGCGTCGGCGAGGTCGCCCCCCGGACGCTGGCCGGGTGGCTCGGCGATGTCCAGGAACCGCTCCGTCTGCCAGCGGAGCATCTCGTCGGTCAGCCCCTTGAACGTCTTGCCGAGCATGACGAAGCCCCCGGCCGGATCGCGGGCGCCCAGATGCAGGTTGGACAGCCAGCCGCGGCGGCGGCCGTGACCCCATTCGGCGGCCAGGACCACCAGGTCCAGCGTGTGCCGGGGCTTGACCTTGATCCACTCACCGCCCCGGCGGCCGGCCGCGTACGGGGCGTCCAGGGATTTCACCACCATCCCCTCATGCCCGCGGGCCACCGCATCCGCGAAGAACACCTCGGCCTCCGCCACGTCAGCGGTCACCAGGCGGGGCACCCGGAGTTCCGCCGGGAGCACCTCAGCCATCAGCGCGTGCCGGACGGTGGCGGGTTCATCGATCAGATCCCGCCCATCCAGGTGCAGCAGATCGAAGAAGAAGGGCGTCAGCGGGACGTCCGGGCCCTCCTGGCCGGGCGGGGCCTGGGTGCCGGCCCGGCTGGCGGTGACCTGGAAGGGCCGGGCCCGGCCGCCCGGGTCCAGCGCGATGGCCTCACCGTCCAGGACCAGGTCCTGGGCGGGAGAGGCGAGGACGGCGCGGGTAATCTCGGGCAGCCGGGCGGTGATGTCGTCCAGGGTCCGGGTGAACACCCGGACCTCCGGGCCATGCCGGTGCACCTGGATCCGGATACCGTCGATCTTCCACTCGACCGCGGCCGGTGACATCCGCCCGAAGGCGGTGGCGACGGCTGGCGCGGAAGCGGCCAGCATCGGCCGCAAGGGCCGCCCCACCTCGAGCCGGAAGGCCCGGAGGGCCGCCAGGGCGGCCGCCGCGGCCGCATCGTCGCTGGCCACCCCATCCTCGCGGGCCGCACTCGCCGCGGACAGGGCCGCCTCGGCCACGGCGGGCAGCGAGCCGCCGAGCAGGTGCGCCCGGCGCACCTCTCCGGCGTCCACCCCGGCCGCCCGGGCGACGGCCTCGATCATCACGCCTTCCAGCGCCCCCTGATGCAGTTCACCCGCGAGCAACCGGGTCAGGAAGGACTGCTCAGCCGCGGTTGCCCGGCCGAAGAGGATGCCGAGCAGCCTGCGCCGCTCCACCTGGGACCCGGGACCCACGGTGGCCCCTATGGCCGCGAATACGGAATCGGTCCCGGCCAGGGTGAGCGGCTCGGCGGCCGCATCCGGCCCGGTAGCAGGTAGGCCGGTAGCGGGCGGGAGACAGGGGTAGGCGGGACAGGGGTAGGCGGGACAGCGGTGGCGGCCTGGCCAGTAGCGTGCAGGTCAGGGCTGGCCGAGTCAGGGTTGCCCGGGTCAGTGCCGCCCGGACTGGGGGCGGCCGGATCGGGGGTGGCCAGGTGGGGGCTGCCCGGATCGGGGGTGCCCGGATCGGGGATGGCCGAACCTGAGGCATGGAGCAGGCCGCCGAGCGCCGCGTACCCCACACCGATCTGCCGCTGGCGCAGTTCGCCAGAGAGGAACGCGACCGCCACCGAAATCTCACCTGGGCCGGCCCGGCGCAGCAGCCCGGCGATCTCGTCGATCTTGACCCGGCGGCCGGACGCCAGCGATACCGCCTCTGACGTGCGCACCAAATCGCTCAGTAGCACACCACGCATTGTGCCCGATGCCGCCGGTGCGTCCCAGGGCGGGGAAACAATCCGCCCGTGAGCGGGGAGCGGCCAGATTTGTTATCTAATGCGGCTTGACCGACATTGCTACTAAGCGGTAACTTCCATCAAATCGCTCCGCTGTGGCATATCCCACCGGCTGCAGTCGCGACCCGACAACGGTGCCGGTACGCAACCCCCGCAGTGTGTCTGGCGCCACGGACACCAGTGCCAGGAGCCCCCATGCCTCCCTCCACCAGCACGTCTGCGGATCCCGCCGAGCCGGCCCCCCAGGGCCGGGTGCGCTGGCGGCGGTTCGCCGTCTTGTTCGTCCCGGCCATGGCGGCGGCCGCCGTCCTGGTCGCCTTAACGACTGAGGGTGTGCTCGCAGCCTCCATCTCCGTCTCCGGCAGCGCGTTCGAGGTCAGCTCCAGCCAGCTGAAAGGAACTGGTTTCGAGCAGTTCGGCGGCCTGGTCACGGATAGCAAGGGAGGCCAGCATCCCGTGGCCATTTCCGCCATCAAGTCTGCCTCCCTCGCCAACCTCTGCCAGAGCGTCAGCGTGGGCCCGATCACGCTGCGGATTACCGCCGGCGGCGGGAGCAACCCGGCCATCGCGAGCAACCTGATCGTCAACTCCGACAACCTGTCCGGCGACGCGACGTTCAACAACATCGTCATCGGCCAGGACGCGGGCACGCTGAACCAGGTTCCCGGGGTCACCGGCCCCTCGGGCGGCTTCGGCCAGCAGGCCGACTCGGTCACCATCGACAATCTCAGGCAGAACACCTGGCTGACCACGGCCGGCTCATTCACCCTGCCCGGCTTCAACCTCCGCTTCGGAAGCCCTTGCTACTAGTGGATATGCCCGAGGACGAAACACGCTCCGCCGGGCTGGGCCCGGCGGAGCCCCAACCCCGCCGGACCCAGCCGGGCGACGTGCGGGTCCGGGCGGCCCGCGCGTGGCGGGCGTTCCGGCTCTGGCGCCGCAGCCGCCCGTTCTGGGGCGGATTGCTGCTTCTGCTGGCCGGCGTGGAGCTGGTCGCCATCCCGCTGCTGAGCGTGCTGGCCCACGGATCGGTCAAGGTCGTCATCTACATCGGCATCGGCGGTGTGTTCGGCGTGCTGATCGGCGGGCTGCTGGTGGCCTGCGGCCTGCTGATCTGGTTTCACCCGGTCCAGCGGGTCTTCTACGCGATCGCCGGGGTGCTGCTGGCCGTCGCGTCCTTCGTCGCCACCAACCTGGGCGGGTTCTTCGTGGGCATGCTGCTCGGCGTGACCGGCGCCTCGCTCAGCTTCGGCTGGACCCCGGGACCGGGCCGCCTGGCCGGCCAGCACCGCCCCCGGCCGCGCCGGGTGGGGCCACCTTCCGAGGGCCTGGGCCTCCTGGACGCCGGGCCTGCGCCGCAGCGTGCTACTGACCGAGCCGATCGAGTACTGCAGGAGGGAGAAGGCGCGTCGGGGGCAGGCCACGAGGCACGGTGGATCCCGTGAGCCGCAGGCTGGCCCTGGCTGTGATGCCGCTCGCCCTGGTCGGGCTGCTGCTGCCCAGCCACGCCGCCGGCAGCGCGCGGCCGGTGGCCGCCAGCCGTCCCGGCTGCGTCGTCCCGGTTCCCATCCTGTGCCCGTCGCCCAGTCCCACGCCCTCACCCAGCAGCAGCCCCAGCCCGGCCCCCTCGGCGGGCCCGACCGGGTCCGCCCCCGCGCCCTCGCCTGGCGCGTCGCCCAGCGGAAGCCCCACGCCGGACCCATCCGCCAGCCCGGGCAAGTCCCCGAGGGGCCGGAAGGCCTCCTCGGTCAAGGCCTCGGCGGGCGCGGGCCTGGAGGTCAGCGGGGCCCGGTTCACCCTGGTCACCGGCTCCGCACTGCTGCTCGGCGCGTCCTACAAGGGAGTGGCGCAGGTCCCCACGGCCAGCGGGCGGACCGTGCCGATGATGGAGTTCACCATGAACTCGCTAACCCTGCGGGGTGTGCCCACCTTGACCGTCACGCAGGGCGGGGTCTCGTCAGTGACGAGCGGCTCCTCGATGCAGTTCACCGGGAGCGTCGTGCTCTACGCGACCCAGCTGTCTGGCGACCTGCTCGGCGTGCCGGTGACGCTCACCCCCAGCAGCCCGCTGGCCACCATCTTGCGGCTGCTCCACTCGGTGACCCCGCTGGTCCCGCTCAAGCTCACCAGCGTGACCACGAACCAGCCGTACATCTCATCGAACTCGCTGCAGGTCCCCGGGCTCCAGGTCGCGTCCTAGACGCCCGGCCGCCCGCATCCGGCCCGGGCTGCGGACCCCGCGCAAGCGGCAGCGGGTGGCCAGCCTCGCTGGCCACCCGCTGCTGGGCAGAAACCCTGGTCAGGGTGTCCTGACTTGCCCGTTCACTTCTGACTGAGCGGCGTCCGACATCTCCCGGCGCTCGGCCGGGGTGGTCGGCGGCATGCCGGCCGGCGTCACCGGATCCGGCGCCGTGGTGGCCACGGTGCCCCGCTTGGCGCGCAGCAGCTGAGCCGCGGCGGCACAGCCCGCACCCAGCACCACGACCCCGGCCACGATGAGCGGCCAGCGCCGGCGCCTGGCCTTCGGCGGCTCGATACGCCGGGCGGCAGCCACCATCGCCGCCGACACCCGCGGGGCGAGCTGCTCCTGCACGGCCACTCCGCCACGCTCGACGCGCGGCGCCGTCCAGGCCCGCGCCCCGAGCAGGCTGCGGCCTGCCGTCTCCTGGGCGCTCTTCGCCAGCGGTGCCACCTGGGTGGTGGCCTGACGAGCGCGTCCCTGGGCGCGCACCGCGCCCGCTTTAGCCTGGTAAACGCGACTCTGTACGCGCGCCGCCCCGGCCTTAGCCCGGGACTTTACGTCCTGACTGCTACTTCTTGAAACCACGATTACCTCCGAAACCTCCCCGGACAGCTCCCCCGCCACCTCACTTCCCTGGGCGGGAACGCTCAACCCTGCCTTCCCCCTGAGCCTGACCTAAACCGGACTGAAGCTAACCGTGCCGCCGTTAACGGCGGCGGCGCCTGATTCGCCGGGTCGCCGGGAGCGCCGTAAGGTCGGAGTGGACGACCCGGCGGCAAAAGCCGTCCGGCAGGAAGCGTCCGGCGGGAAACGGCTAATGACCGGACGCGCCGTGCAAGGATTCCACTTATGACAAACTCGCTCACCGCGACTCTGCGGACGAATCAGGGCACGATTGTGGTCCGGCTTTTCCCTGATCAGGCACCGAAGACGGTGCGGAACTTCGTCGAGCTCGCCGAGGGATCCCGGGACTGGACCGACCCGCAAACCAGGAAGCCCAGCCGGGCCAGTCTGTACAACGGGACGATTTTCCACCGGGTGATCCCGGATTTCATGATCCAGGGCGGGGACCCGCTCGGCACCGGGACCGGCGGCCCAGGGTACGAGTTCGCGGATGAGTTCCACCCAGACCTCTCGTTCAACCGGCCTTACCTGCTGGCCATGGCCAACTCGGGCCCGGGCACGAACGGCTCCCAGTTCTTCATCACAACCGTGCCCACCCCGTGGCTGAGCGGGAAGCACACCATTTTCGGCGAGGTCATCGAGGGCACGGACGTGGTGGACGCCATCAGCCACGCGGAGCGTGACCGCAGGGACCGCCCGGCCAAGGACGTGGTGCTCGAGTCGGTCGAGATCAGCGGCCCGGGCGGCGCGGCAGGATCCGATAGCTAACCAGATCCGCAGGCTGAGGAGTGGACGAGCTTCCGGCGCCCGGTTCTGAGGCGCCCGCACCGGTTCCGACCTGTTTCCGGCATCCGGACCGGGAGACCTACCTGTCCTGCAGCCGGTGCGGGCGCTCCGCCTGCCCTGACTGCCTGCGTGCCGCCCCAGTCGGCCAGCACTGCGTCGAATGCGTGCGGGAAGGCAACCGCGGTGTCCGCCGGCCGACGGCGGTGTTCGGCGGCCGGGTGAACTCGGGTGCGGTCGTCACCTGGGTGCTCGTCGGCCTGAACGTTCTCGGTTACCTGGTGGAATGGGTTTACCCACGGGTCGTCGGCAACTACGACATGTTCGGCGTGGCCGTGGCCCACCACCAGTGGTACCGGCTGGTCACGTCGGCGTTCCTGCACGAGCCCGGGCTGGGCGGCTTCGGCCCCGCGCACATCATCTTCAACATGTGGGCGCTGATCCTGGTTGGCCCCGCGCTGGAGCAGATGCTGGGACGGGTGCGCTTCCTGGCCGTCTACCTGCTCAGTGCGCTGGGCGGCTCGGTGTTCTTCTACTTCTTCGCGGCGCCGGACCAGCCCGCGCTGGGGGCCTCGGGTGCCATCTTCGGCCTCTTCGGTGCCTGGTTCGTGCTCTCCAGGCGGCTGCGCCTGGACAGCCGGTCAATCGTGTTCCTGATCGTCCTCAATCTGGCGATCAGCTTCGCGGTCCCATCTATCGCCTGGCAGGACCACGTGGGCGGGCTGATCACCGGCATGGTGGTCACCGCGGCCTATGCTTACGCGCCGCGGCGGCACCGGGCCCTGTTCCAGGCGGGCGCCACGGTGATCGTGCTGGCGGTGCTGGTCATCGGCGTGATCATCCGCGACAGCCAACTCATGACGGCCGGCTTCAGTTAACTCAGCCAGCCCGGGGCGACCCCCGCTCCGCTTTCCGGGGGGGGCGATCCCCCGCCTCGCCGGCTCAGCGCCACTTGGTGGACAGCACCACGCCCGCGATGATGAAGCCGAAGCCGATCACCATGTTCCAGTCCGCCAGGGCGCCGATCGGCAGCGAGCCCTGGGTCACGTAGAACACCGCGATCCAGGCCAGCCCGATCAGCAGGCAGGCCAGCATGGCCGGTACCAGCCAGCGCGGGCTGACCTTCTTCGACGCCGATCGCTTGGGCGGCGGCGTGTAGACCGCCTTGGTTCTCACGCGGGACTTCGGCACGGTCGTCTCCTGGTCAGTAGCTCTGCCGAGTGTAACGCCGGGATACCACCTAGGGACGCGGCGTACGGGAGGAGCTCGTGGCCCCGAGCGTCGCTGTGCCGGTCGGCGTCGGCGTAGGGGTCGTAGCCGACGGCGTCGGCGTCGGCGGGGGCGTGGTAGCGGGCTGCGTGGGGGTCGGCGTGGACGCCACGTAGATGGTTACCGTCGATCCCTGGGGCAGAACCCCGCTGGACGGGGTCTGCTGGAACACGTTGCCCGGGGTGGCGTTCGACGGTCCAGCCGTAGTGATGACCTGCACCTTGAACCCCGCGTTCTGCAGGATCGACTGGGCGGTGGCCTTGGGATCACCGACCGTATTCTGCACCTGGGTCCCGCCCCCGGACACCCAGATGGTGACCGGGCTGTTCGGAAGCAGCAGCGTGCCAGCTTTGGGTGATTGCCTGACCACGGTGCCGGCCGGCTTGGCGGAGTTTGAATCGGTCTTGGTCGTGACGCGGAACTGCTGCAGCTGGCTCTGGGCCGTAGCCTCCGATTCGCCGGTCACCGGGGGCATCTTGATCTGCTTCGGCCCGGTGGAGACGTCCAGCGTGACTGTGCTGCCCGGGGCCACCTTGACCCCGAACTGCGGGTTCGTCTGGGTGACCACCCCGGCCTTGACCGATGACGAGGGCACCTTGACCACCTTCGACTTCAGCCCGGCCTTGCTCACGGCGGCCTCGGCCTTCGCCTGGGTCATGCCGACCACGGAGGGCACTGCGTCGGTCTTCCCGCCGCCCCCGTTGAGCAGTAGGTAGGCGATCACGACGATCAGGATGGCGGCGATGGCGCCCAGGATCCACCACAGGGCCCGCCGCCGCCCGTTCCCGCCGCCGCCGTAACCGTCCTCGTCAGGCCCGTACGGCGAGATCGTGCCGGTCGGCGCGGCCCCGGCCATCATCGTGTTCGGGCCCATCTGCCGGGTTCCGGGGGAGTACATCTCCGTGGCCTGCGGAGGGGCGGCGACCGGCACGCCGGACAGCGCGCGCTGGATGTCGGTGCGCATCTCGGCGGCGGACTGGTAGCGCTCCGCCGGGTCCTTGGCCATCGCCTTCAGCACGATGGAGTCGGCCCAGGCCGGGATCTCCGGGTCGATACGCGACGGCGGGATCGGGTTCTCCCGGACGTGCTGGTAGGCGATGGCGACCGGGGAGTCGCCGGTGAACGGCGGACGGCCGGTCAGCAGCTCGTACAGCAGGCACCCGGTCGAGTACAGGTCGCTGCGCGCGTCCACCCGTTCGCCGCGGGCCTGCTCGGGCGACAGGTATTGCGCGGTCCCGATCACCTGGGCGGTCTGGGTCATGGTGGCCTGGGCGTCGCTGACCGCGCGGGCGATGCCGAAGTCCATCACCTTGACTTCGGCCTGCCGGGTGAGCATTACGTTGCCGGGCTTGATGTCCCGGTGCACGATCCCGTTCCGGTGGCTGTAGTCCAGCGCCCGCAGCACCCCGTCGGTAATCTCCAGGGCCCGCTCGGGGAGCAGGCGGCGATCGTCGCGGAGCAGTTCACGCAGAGTCCGGCCGTCCACGTACTCCATCACGATGTACGGGACGTGCGTGGGGCCGGCCATGTCTTCGCCAGTGTCGTAGACGGCGACGATGGACGGGTGATTGAGCGAGGCCGCGGACTGGGCTTCCCGCCGGAACCGGGCCTGGAAGGTCGCGTCCCGGGCCAGGTCCTCGCGGAGCGTCTTCACCGCGACGATGCGGTCCAGGCGGATGTCCCGGGCCCGGTAGACCTCGGCCATACCGCCCCGCCCGACGACGCCGTCGAGTTCGTAACGGCCGCCGAGGAGCCGTGGCTGTGTCATGTCTCGCACGTCAGTAACCGTCCTGCATCGTTATCCGTCCATCGGGCACCGCGGTGGCCGCACCTGAAGCCACTGCCGCGGGCGGGGGGCCAGTCATCCGCATCCCGGCGTCTGCCGTGATCACGGGTCTCACCCCTTCCGCTGGGAGGCAAGGTAGGCCTCGATGATTTTCACTGCGATCGGCGCGGCGGCATCGGCACCGAAGCCGCCACCTTTCACTACGACGCCGACGGCTATCTGCGGGTTGGTGGTCGGCGCGTAACCGGTGAATACCGCGTCGTCCAGCCCGGAGTTGTTGATGCCGTTCTGGGCCGTTCCGGTCTTCCCCGCGATCGTGATGCCCCCGGTGACCTGCGTCCCGGCGGTCAGATGCGCGGTGCCCAGTTGCGACTGGACCACACTGGTCATCATCGCCTGGAGGTGGGACGCCTGGGTGGGGGTCACCGCGGTGCCCAGCGGGCTCGGGGTGGCGGTCTGGACCGTGGACAGGTCCGGCGCCGTCACCTTCTGGACCAGGTAGGGCTTCATGAGAACGCCGTTGTTGGCCACCGCGGCGGACAGCATCGCCTCCTGCAGCGGCGTCACGGTGTTGCTCTGCTGGCCGATGGCCCCCCCGGCCCTCTGGGCGGGGTCCGTGTAGAGCGGGAAGTTGCTCTGCGCGACCTGCATCCCCGGGGCGAGGGTCAGGTTGGGGTCGTTGAAGCCGTACTTGTTGGCCTGGGTCCGCAAGGCGGACCCGCTGAGGTGCAAGCCCAGGTCGCCGAATGCGGTGTTGCACGACACGGTGAACGCGTAGATGAGCTGCACCCTGCCGCTGCCGCAGGCCGAGCCGTTGTCATTGATCAGCTGGGTGGTAGTGCCGGGCAGGGTGAGCTTGGTCGGCGCGGGGATAACCGTGTTCTGGTCGGCGGCCTTCCCGGTCGCGAACGCGGTAGAGCTGGTCACGATCTTGAAGGTCGATCCCGGCGGGAACGTCGTGCTGATCGCGTTGTTGATCAGGGGGTGCGCGGGGTCCGCCAGGAGCCGCTTGTCGTTCTTGTTCAGCGCCCCGCCGTCCAGCGTGGCCAGCAGGTTCGGGTCGAAGGTGGGATACGAGGCGAGGGCCAGGATCGCCCCCGACTGCGGGTTGATCGCGACAACCCCGCTCTCCCTCCCCGCGGCCTTGAGCGCGGTGTAGGCCGCCTGCTGCGCCGCCGAGTTGATCGTGAGCTGGACCGTGGCGCCCCTCTTCGGCTTCCCGCTGATCAGGTCGATGAGGTTGTGCACTTCGAGGGCGGGGTCGGTCCCGGCGAGCTGCTTGTTCTCGGCCGCCTCGATCCCGGTCTGGCTGAACAGCGTGTTGTAGCCGGTAACCGGGGCGTACATCTTCCCGAACGGGTAGTGCCGCTGGTACTCCCCGAAGTTCTTGTTCATCTTGGAAAACGCGACGACCTTCTGGTCGGAGGTGACGATCGAGCCGCGCTGGAACTGGAGCGTCGCCGTGACCGTCCGGCCGTTGCCCGGCTCGTTGGCCAGGCTGCTCGCATCGAAGCCCTGAACGAAGTTCACGTTGATCAGCAGCGCCACGAACAGCACCAGGCAGATCAGCGAGACACGACGTAGCGCACGGTTCATCCGGCCCGCACCACCTGGGTCATGCCCTCGTCCTGGATGGGTTGCGGGGCGGGGCGGCGGGCCGTGTCGCTGATCCGCATCAGCAGGGCGATCCCCATCCAGCTGGCGATCAGCGAGGAGCCGCCCTGGGACAGGAACGGGGTCGTGATGCCGGTCAGCGGGATGAGCCTGGTGACCCCACCGACGATCACGAAGACCTGCAGGGCGACCACGAACGAGAGACCGCCGGCCAGCAGCTTGGAGAACGGGTCGCGGACGGCGATCGCCGCGCGCAGCCCACGCTGCACGATCAGCCCGTAGATGAGCAGCAGGGCCATCAGGCCGGTCAGGCCCAGTTCCTCCCCGAATGCCGTGATGATCAGGTCGTTCTGCACCAGGGGGGTGTTGTACGGCTGGCCCTGGCCCAGCCCGCGGCCCAGCACGCCGCCGAAGCCCATCCCGTACAGGCCCTGGACCAGCTGGAATGAGAAGGTGTGCACGTAATTGAACGGGTGCAGCCAGATGACGAAGCGTTCCCGTACATGCGCGAAGAGCTGGCTCGCGATCAGTGACCCGGCGACGAACAGCACGAACCCGATGATCAGCCAGGACGACCGCTGGGTGGCGACGTACATCATCACTACGAACAAGCCGAAGAACAGCGCGGAGGTGCCGACGTCGCCCTCGAAGACCAGCACGACCAGGCTGACCCCCCAGGCGATCAGCACCGGGCCGAGGTCCCGGGCCCGGGGCAGGTCGATACCGAGCACGTGCCGGCCGGCCAGGGCGAGCACGTCCCGCTTGGCGACCAGGTAGCCGGCGAAGAAGACGGCCAGGGCCAGCTTGGCGAACTCCTCGGGTTGCACGCTCCCGATGCCGGGAAGGGCGATCTGGATCTTGGCGGCGGTGCCCGGGACCTGGCTGATGCTGGCCGGGAGTACGGCCGGCAGGGCGACCAGCACCAGGCCGATCGCGCCCAGCGTGTAGGTGTACCGCTGCAGCGTGCGCGGCTGCCGGATGAAGGCGAGCACGGCTACGAAGGCGGCCATCCCGATCGCGGTGTAGAACACCTGCAGCGCCGTGGTGGACGTGCTCATGGTCGTGATCACGAAGCCGCCGTTGCCACCCCGCCCGGCCTCCTGCAGGCGGTAGATCATCACGATCCCGAGGCCGTTCAGCAGCGCGGCCAGCGGCAGCAGCAGGGGGTCCGCGTAGGGCGCCAGCCAGCGCACCGCCATGTGGGCGGCGCCGACCAGGACGGCGAACGCCAGGCCGTACTCGAACAACCCCGCCGGGATGCTGCCGTTCAGCCCGAGCCCGACGTTCGCGTAAGCGAGCAAGACCACGCCCACCACGAAGACCAGCATGAGCAGTTCGGTCCGGCGCCGTCCCCGTGGCATGGGGGCGGCGTCCGGCTGGCTGCCCTGCCCAGCACCGGCGTCGGTGCCCAGGGGCTGGCCGGACGGCGTGGCGATCGTGCTCAAGAAGTTCCTCCGGTTCCGGTGGCGGTGCTCGCCGGGGCCGGGCAGTCCGCCGGGAAGGGGGGCTTCGGCTGCCTCACGTGGGTGGTGATGGTCTTGTTCTTGACCTTCTTCTTGACCGTTTTCGGTGGGGTCGCCTCCCACTTCTGCAGGGCCAGGACGGCGTTATGGCACCGCACGTAGTTGGTCCTGAGGTTGCTCACGATGCTCTCGGCACCGGCCAGGCCTTTATTCGAGGGGATTGTGGCCCGCACATCCGCGGCCATGGTGGCGGGCAGGCCGGCCACCGGGATATCGAACCGCTTGGCCACGCTGGACAGGTTGATCCCGGCGGCACTCTGGTTGATGCCGCGGTAGATGACGACCTGGCCGCCGTCCGAGGCCACGTAGTACTGGGTCTGCGTGTACCGCCAGCCCGCGTAGGCCCCGCCGACGACGAGGAGAACCAGGATGACCAGCGCCGACTTGACCAGCGGCAGCCTGCGCCGCCGCGGGTGGTACTCGTCCTCGGGCTCCTCCGGCGCCTGCGGCGCGGGATCGTCGTGCGCGATGGCCACCGCGACCTGGGGGGCGGTGCGGGTGAGCAGGTGGGCGCGCCCGGCCGGGCTGTCGGTGCGGAAGTGAGGGCCGCCGCTCCCGTTGGAGGCGGCGCCGACCATCACGGAGGAGTCGGCGGGCGGCAGCGCCGTCGTGGCGCTGTCCACCACGTCCGCGACGATGCAGGTGATGTTGTCCGGGCCGCCGCCCCGGATGGCCAGCTCAACCAGCTGCAGCACGACCTCGTCGAGGTTGGCCACGCCGACCAGCGTCTTATGCAGGGTCTCCTCGCTGACCACGCCAGACAGCCCGTCCGAGCACAGCAGGTAGCGGTCTCCGAGCCGGGCCTCGAGCAGGGTCAGGTCCGGCTCCACGTCGGCCCGGCCGTCCAGGGCCCGCAGCAGCATCGAGCGCTGCGGGTGGGTGGCCACGTCATCCGGGCTGATCCGGCCCTCGTTGACCAGGGTCTGGACCAGCGTGTGGTCGTGGGTGATCTGATGGAATTCACGGTCCCGCAGCAGGTACGCGCGGGAGTCGCCGATGTGGCACAGGGCCACCCGGCCGTCGGACCACAGCATGGCCGTGAGCGTGGTGCCCATCCCCTCGAACGAGGGGTCGGCGACGACCATGCTGTGCAACGTGTGGTTGGCGTCAGCGACCGCGTCGGCGAGCGCGTCGAGCAGGTCGGTGCCGGGCACGCCGTCGTCGAGCCTGGACAGGGCCGAGATAGCCGCGGCGCTGGCCACCTCGCCGGCGGCATGACCGCCCATGCCGTCGGCCACCGCCAGCAGGCGCGGCCCGGCGTACGCCGCGTCCTCGTTGCCCTCACGGAGAAGGCCGACGTCGGAGCGGATCGCGTACCGGAGTGCAAGTGTCATCTGCGCAATTCCAGAACGGTCTTGCCGATGCGGATCGGCACGCCTGTCGGCACCGGGGTCGGCTGGGTCACCTTCTGCCGGTCGAGGTAGGTGCCGTTGGTTGACCCGAGATCCTCAACGATCCATTGACCGTCTTGAGGGAACAGCCGGGCATGTCGGCTCGAAGCGTAGTCATCGTTCAGGACCAGCGTGGCGTCATTTGACCGACCGATGGTGATTTGCTGCTCAGTGAGAGACAGGGTCGTTCCCGACAGCGGGCCGCCGGTCACCAGGAGACGCTGCGGCTCACTGCGCCCGGCCCGGGCCGGGCGGGCGGGCCGGGCGGGCCGGGGACGCGCGTTCTGCCGTTGCCGCTTCTGCTTGCGGCTGGAGGGGGACTGGCCGAACAGGTCCGTGCGCACCACACCCACCGCCGTGATCACGAAAAGCCACAGGACCGCGAGGAATGCGAGCCTGATCAGGAGGAGGGTCAGCGTACTCATTGGCTTATGTGTCCTTGGGTGCCTCGCCGTTGCGGCCTTTTGGGGGGAGTGCGGGGTTCGGGTCTGGGCCAGAGCGGGGACCTGGTCAGTTCCGGGACTGTGGCCATTGTCGGGGCTGCGTCAATAGGCACCGTCCCGGCGGAAAACCAGCGTGGTCCGGCCGAGGGTCACCTGCGTGCCGTCGGCCAGTGTCACGCGCCGCACCGGCTGGCCGTTCACGAACGTTCCGTTGGTGGACCCCAGGTTGACGAGGACCACTTCACCGTCTTCGACCCTCAGCTCGGCGTGGTGCCGGGAGACGCCGGGATCGACGAGCCGCAAGTCGCAGTCGGTGCCGCGGCCCAGCATGGTGACCGGCGCGTTCAGCTCGTAGGTCCGCTGGCTGCTGCCGTCCGGCCCCGGCTCCGGGCCCGAGACCAGCAGCCTCGGCCGGCCCCCGAAGGAGCCCGGCATGCGCGGCAGGTCGCTGGCGGGCCTGCGGATCTCCCCGCCCTCGACCGTGGTGCCCCGGATCACGCCCGAGCGGATCCGGAAGGTTCCCGTGGTCAGGTCCGGGACACCCTCGAAGCGCATCCGCACCGGTCCCACGAACGAGTAGCCCTGCTCGCGGGCGTGCTCGCGGGCCAGTGTGGCCAGTTCCACACCGAGACTGTCCGCGTAGACCTCGAGGCGGTCGAAGTCGGTCTCGGCGATCTCCACCACGAAATCGTTCGGCACCAGGGTCCGGCCCTGGGCCACGATCGCGGCACGGTCATCCATCTCGCGCTGTACCGCGCTGGCAACCTCCACTGGCTGCAGCTCGGATTTGAACGCCCGCGCGAAGGCACCCTCGACCATGCCCTCGAGCCTGCGCTCGAAGCGACTGAGAACTCCCACCGGGGTACCTCCTTCCCCTATCCGCATCCGATGGTATCGGCGCTCAGGGTGCTGTTGCGGACGTGCTAACCTGACTCACTGCGTAGGGCGGGTGGCGGAACGGCAGACGCGCACGGTTCAGGTCCGTGTGTCCGAAAGGACGTGAGGGTTCAAATCCCTCCTCGCCCACTGGTAGTGCTGACGTTCCTGGTTGGGCCTGAGCGGGTGGTTGGCGCACTGGGCTGAGCTTATGCGCCCGGGCACTGTACCGGGCGCGATCCAGGCAGGTCAGGCGACTGCACTGTTACCTTGAGGCAACCGGCACCCGGGCGCCCGGCTGCCTGGTGGGTGAGGGCCAGGTCATGAAGGTGGATGTCGCGGTCGTCGGGGCGGGTGCCCTGGGGCTGAGCACTGCACTTCACTGCGCCCGGCAAGGCCCGTCCGTAGTAGTGCTGGACCGGCGTGCCCCCGGCTCGCAGGCGTCCGGCCGCGCGGCCGGCCTGTTCAAGTCCGTCCAGGGCGACGAGGTCCGCGCCTTCCTGGCTCGCCGCAGCATCGATCTCGTCCGGCACTTCGGCGAGTGGGCGGGTGTGCCGCTCGACGTGGCGGCTTCAGGCAGCCTGCTGGTGGCACGCGGCGACGGTCACAAGAAGCTGCTGGCCGCCGAGCTGGCCCAGTCTCTCCGCTGGGGGGTGGACCTGGCCGCGATCGGTCCCGCGCAGGCGGCTGAGCGCACGGGCGGGTACTACCACCCGGCCGGGGACGAGGATGTCGTCTGGTGCCCGGAAGACATCTACATCGAGGAACCTGGCGCCCTCATCGGCGCCTACCTGGGGGCCGCCGGGCGGGCCGGGGTGCAGGTGCTGGCGGACGAGCCGGTCACCGCCGTGACGACCAGCAGCGGGGGGGCCATCACCGGCGTGCAGACGGCGGCCCGCCACATCGAGACCAGGGTGGTCGTCGACGCCGCGGGCGCCTGGGTCCGCCAGGTTGGTGAGCTGGCCGGCGCCTGGGTGGCGGCCGCCCCGGTCCGCCACCAGCTGCTGGTGACCGAGCCCGTTCCCGGGGTGCCCGCCGACGCGGCGATCACCCGGATCCTGGACTGCGCGGTGTACCTGCGGCCCGCCCGCGGCGGGCTGATGCTCGGCGGGTTCGAGCCCGCTCCGCTCCCGGTCGACCCGCGCGCCCAGCCTCCCGCGTTCGACACGGACGACGTCCCGCTGGATCGCGGCGTGCTGGACGTGATGGCGGCCCAGGTCGCCGGCCTGGTCCCGGCGGCACAGGCGGAGACGGCCGAGCATCGCGGCGGGCTGTTCACCATGAGCCCCGACGGCCGGTTCCTGGCCGGCCCGGTGCCGGAGGTTCCCGGCCTGTGGGTGGCCAGCGGCTGCAACGGGTCGGGGTTCTCGTCGTCCCCGGCCATCGGCGAGGCGCTGGCCCAGCTGATCACCGGCGGCCGCCCAGCGGTGGACATGGCGTCCCTGTCGCCGGCCCGGTTCGGCTCGCCGGCCAGCCGCCGGCCCTGGCCCGGTGGTGCGCTGCCCGGTGGTGCGCTGCCCGACGACGCCCTGGTTGAACGGGGCACATGGCAGTACGCCCACTACTACGACCCGCTGACCGCCTGATCTGACCAGCCTGACCTGACCTCAGGGCACCACGATGACGGGGCAGTGCGCGTGCCGGGCCAGCCAGCCCGGCACCGAGCCCGCGACCTGATGCCAGACGCGTGCCGGGGCGCCGATGACCAGCGCGTCCGCGCTGAACTCGTCGGCTGCGGCGGCGAGTTCCCGGGCCGGGCTGCCCTGGCGGGTGACGATCCGCACATCCAGCCCCTCCCGGTCGCATACCTCGTCGAGTTCGGCCAGCAGCCAGCGGTGGGTTTCGTTTGAGTCCCGGACCGGGGCGATCACCTGGCCGCTGAGCGGCTCGCAGAAAATGCTGGGGCTCGTGATGTAGGCGAGGAGAAGGGGGCGGCCGAGCCTGCGCGCCATTCCCGCGGCGTAGGCGAGCGCGTGCCGACTCGATCCGGATCCGTCATAACCAACCACCACGGGATGGGCCAGGTCCGTGGCGGGACCGGAGTCAGCCTGCGGATCCACGCCCGGGTCCGCCTCGGCCGCCCCGCGGCCCGGGGAGACCGGAAGGCCCGGATCGTTACCGGGCGGGGTACTCGGTGACGGCACGCCCGCGGGCCTGTACGGCTGCGGGTCGTCCGGCTCGGGGCCGCCCGGCTGGGCAGCACCAGGGGCGGGCCGTTCAGGCTGGCCCGGGAGGGGCTGAGGCTCTGCCTGGTCCATGGCTTCTCGTCCTTGTGAATCCATGCTCCGCTCAATGGTGGCACACCGCAAGCTACGTTAGTTTTCGTTAAACAAATAACCAGACTGGTTCCATACCGGCAAGCCTTTCCGGGACCCGCCGTCCTGCATCACGGACTCCCGCCCGCCATACTTCCCCGGCTCCCGCCGCCAAACTTCCCGCACTCCCGGCGCAGCCCCCCACGTCCGGAAGCACCCGGGCCGGATCTGGCCTGCGCGGTCCATAATCATGCGCTCAGTGTTACACGACCATGGGCCAACCGTTATCGGTGTGATAACGATCGGCCCCCCGCCATGGCGCGAACATCGGAGGGCACCAGGCAGAATCGATAATGTGCCGGAGCTTCCCGAGGTGGAGTCCCTCGCCCGCTTCTTGCGTGAGCGGGCCGACGGGCATGTCATCGACCGCGCTGACAGCGCGGCTATCTCGGTGCTCAAGACCTACCGCCCGGATCTGAGCGCTCTGCGCGGCCGGGTCATCACCGACATCCAGCGGCACGGTAAATTCCTGGACCTGGTGGCGGCCCCGGCCCCGGAAGACCCGAACGGCAGCCCGCCTGCTGAGGGCAGCCCGCCCGCGGACGGCAAGCCATCCACAGAGGGCATCCCGGCCGCCGACGGCCCCCTGCACCTGGTGATTCACCTGGCCCGGGCCGGCTGGCTGCGCTGGCGCGACGATCTCCCCCCGGCCCCGCCGCGCCCCGGCAAGGGGCTGCTCGGGTTCCGGCTGCGGTTCACCGACGGCGCCGGATTCGACCTGACCGAGGCGGGCACGAAGAAGCGGCTGGCCGTCTACCTGGTCGCCGACCCGGCCGAGGTGCCCGGAGTGGCCGCGCTGGGCCCCGACCCGCTGGCCGACTCGTTCACGGCCGAGGCGCTGGGCGGCATGCTCGCCGGCCGCCGGACCCAGATCAAGGGCGTGCTCCGGGACCAGAAGATCATCGCCGGGATCGGTAACGCCTACTCCGACGAGGTGCTCCACGCGGCGCGGATGTCGCCGTTCAAGCTGGCCAGCAGCTTCACCGAGGATGAGGTCCGGGAACTTCACGGGGCGATCATCACTACCCTCCGGGAGGCCGTGGAACGGTCTGCGGGCCTGGCCGCGGGTGACCTGAAGGCGGAGAAGAAATCGGGTCTGCGCGTGCACGGCCGGGCCGGGGAGCCCTGCCCGGTGTGCGGGGACACGGTGCGGGAGGTCTCGTTCGCCGACTCCGCGCTGCAGTACTGCGCCACCTGCCAGACCGGCGGCAAACCGCTGGCCGACCGGCGGATGTCCCGGCTGCTCCGCTAGTCGGGCCCAGCTGATCGGTGCTGGCTGAACGGTGCTGGCTGAACGGTGCTGGCTGAACGGTGCTGGCTGGTCAGTACCGGCCAATCGGTGCTAGCTAAGTCGGCGCCAGTTAAGTCAGCGCCAGCAAACTCAGTGCACGGGTGACCCGGACGCGGTACCGGAGCCGGTGGACCCGAAGACCACACCCAGCTTGGCCCAGCGGGTGGCCTCGCATCCGGCCCGCGAGAAGTTCGACGTCACACGCTGGCCGAAGAAGGTCCCGGTGATCGTGGCCTTCTGCGGCCCGGCCACGATCATGGGGCACATGATCCCGCGCGGGATCGGCGCGAACGGGTTCTTGGCGGCCAGCAGCGCACGGCAGGCCGCCTTGGCGTCGGGGTGCGTACCGCCGGCCGGGTCGCAGCGCAGGGTCCACCGCTTCGGGGTAGCACCCGGAGTCGGCGTGACCACGAGGGTGAGGGAGACCTTGGCTGCGGGCTTGGCGGCCTTGGGAGCCGAGCTCGTGCTGGTAACACTGCCGCAGGCCGCCACGGTGACCACGCAGAGGATGGCGGCCAGGAGGTAACCGGCGCCAGATCGTGCGGGCTGCAAGGAGAAATTCATGCCCATGTGACGCTCCCCGGCGCCCGCCGGTTCCCCGGTTTCCGGCCGCGAGGCCACCGGTCTGCCTGTTACGTACGGGCTTTGTGGTCATTGTCGTTGCGAGGCTACCGCCCAGCCCAGCCGGTAAGAAGTCGTTCTCCGGGACCCGGGATTGGCTCCTGCCCGCCAGCGGCGCGGGTGCCGCTGAAGAACGCCGCTGCGGGCCGGTGCCGGGCCGATCCGGGTGATGCGACCGCTAACGGCTCCGCGCTGGAGGTGCTGTCCTGCCCGCTGGGTGACCCGGGCTCGTCTCGCGGGCGCACTGAGGAATGGCGGGCCAGGAACGTCCCGGGATGGCACCATGATGTCGTGGGCCTGCAACAGGCGACCGGGCAGAACCGGGTAGACGCGACAGCGTGGGCGGTCATCGAGAGTGCCGCCGACGCTATCGTCGCGTTCTCCACCGACCGCAGCGTCCTGCTGTGGAACCCGGCTGCTGAGCGGATGTTCGGCTGGCCCGCCTGCGAGGTGCTCGGCCTGGAGCCGCCGATCATCCCCGAGGAACTCCACTCCGAGCACAACGCGGTTCTGGAGCGGGTGCGCAGCGGCGGCCAGATCTCGTTCGCCACCCGCCGGGCCTGCAAGGACGGCACCCTGATCGATCTGCGCATCGACATCAGCGCGCTGACCGGCCGTGACGGCGAGATGCTCGGCTGGGTGAACGTCTGCCACCGTGACGGCGACGACGACGCGGCCAAATACCAGATCGCCCAGCGGGCGCGGGTGATCCGCCGGCTCGGCGATGTGGTGGCCGACATGAACGCCCAGCGTGACCTGGAAGCGGTGCTGGACCGGATCGCGGCCAGCCTGCGCGAGCTGACCACAGCGGACGCCGGCGGCTTCGTGCTTATCGAGGACGGCAAGCTGAAGCTGGTGAGCATGGATGGCCTGCCCTCCAGCCTGCGGGGCCGCAGCGCCGACCTGGAAACCAGCCTGGTCGGCCGGCTGATGCGCTCCGGACAGACCGTGATGATGGCCACCGGGGAATCCGGCGGGTTCGACGACCTGATCTGGTCCGCGCTGCCCGGCCTGCACACGATCGCGCTCAGCCTGTCCCACGTCGGCGGCCGGCCGTACGGCGCGCTCTACGCCCTGTACAGCGGGCGGGAGGTCGGGCACGTCGAGCTGGAATTGCTCGAGCTGATGGCCGGCCACGCCAGCGTCGCGCTGAGCAACGCGATGGCCTTCGAAGAGGTGGTCCGGCAGCGTGCCCATGAGCGCGCGGTCATCGACGCCAGCGCGGACGGCATCGCGGTGCTGGACACCGACGGCCTCATCCGGCAGTGGAACCCGGCCGCGCACGAGCTCACCGGGCTGTCCGCCGTGGAGGTCACGGGCCGGCCGCCGCCGTTCCCGGTGCCGGAGCCGGCCGACGGCAAGCTGACCCACCGGCTGCCCAACGGCCGCTGGCTGGATGTGCTCTGCAATGAGCTGGACGGCCGCGATGAGCGGGTCATCGACTTCCGTGATGTCACCGCGGCCAAGGAGCTGGAGGAGGCCAAGGACCTGTTCCTGGCGACCACCAGCCACGAGCTGCGCACCCCCATCACCGTGGTCCAGGGTTTCGCGAGCACGCTGGCCAGCCGGTGGGACAAGCTGACCGACGCGGAACGGCGCGCGGCGGTGCAGACCATCGCCGACCGGGCCGGCTCCCTGGGCCGGCTCGTGGAGCAGCTGCTGCTCGGCTCGCGGGCCGGTGCGGACCAGCTGACCGTGACCAACGGGCCCTTCGACCTGGCCGCGCTGCTGCGCGGGACCGCGGTGGCGTTCCGCCCGCTGGCCGAGGCGCACACGCTGGCCGCGGACATCCCGGACGGCCTGCCGCCCGCCTATGGCGACCCGATGGCCACTGACATCATCGTGGGCCAGCTGCTGGAGAACGCGTTCAAGTACTCCCCGGGCGGCGGCCCGGTCACCGTGGCCGCCCGGCACGCCGGGGACTGGATCGAGGTGACGGTGGAAGACGAGGGCATCGGCATCGCCCCCGGCGACCACGAGCGGATCTTCGAGCGGTTCGTCCAGGGTGAGACCGGCGACCGGCGCCGGTTCGGCGGTATCGGCCTTGGCCTGTACATCGTGCGCCAGCTGGCCCGGGCCCAGGGCGGGGAGGTCGCGGCCTCGTCCCGGACGGCCGGCGGTACCCGCATGCTGCTCCAGCTGCGCCCCGCGTCCCGCTGACCACGCGCCGCCGGCGCTGACGGCACCGCGCCCACGACGTGCTGAACCGTGCGCCTCCCTCTGGGCAAGCTATCCGGGCGGAACCAGGAATAGTGGTATGAATCTACGGTGCCTTCGCGGAGCGGACCTGCCTTAGCTCCCGGCCCGAGTCCCCGCCATCCCGGCCTTCCCGGCCTCATTCCGGGGTCCGCGCATGCGTGCCCTCTGGAGGATCCATGCCAGTAGTCGTGCTCCCGCGGTGGGCGGGAGTGCTCGCGGCCGCCGCGGGCCTGACCGTGACCGGCCTGGCCGCGGTGCCGGCCGCCTCGGCCTCGTCCCACGTCGCGGCCTCGGGGCCGTCGGCGGCGCCCCGGTTCGCCGGGGTACATCATGCGGCCCGCCTGCCCCGTGGCTTCTCCCAGGTTTGCCCGCAGCCTACGACGCCTGGTGTGATGCAGTGCTCCATCGTCGTGCGTTCCGGGGTCTCGTCGTCGGGCAGCCGGCCGTCGTCGTCGGCCCTGTCGCCCGGCCAGCTGCGATCCGCCTACGGGCTGAGCCAGGCCGCCCAGGCGTCCAACAAGGGCACGATCGCGATCGTGGACGCCTACAACGACTCGCACGCCACCGGTGACCTGGCCGCATACCGGAGCTACTACGGGCTCCCGGCCTGCAAGATGTCCACCAAGTGCCTGCGCGTGGTGAACCAGAAGGGGACGACCGCCTGGCTGCCCAAAGGCAACTCCGGCTGGGCCGAGGAGGAGTCGCTCGACCTGGACATGGTCTCCGCGATCTGCCCCCACTGCAAGATCATCCTGGTCGAGGCGAACAACACGGGAATCGGCGCGCTGAGCACCGCCGAGGACACCGCGGCCCGGCTGGGAGCCAAGTTCATCTCCAACAGCTGGGGCGGATCCGAGTTCAACACCGAGGGCAATTACGACGTCCACTTCCGCCACCTGGGCGTGGCGATCACCGTGGCGTCCGGCGACTCGGGGTACGGGACCGCGTACCCGGCCGTCTCGCCGTACGTGACCGCGGTCGGCGGTACCACGCTGTGGATGAAGGGCAGGACCCGGACCGAGGAGAAGGTCTGGAGCCAGGGCACCCTGGACGGCGCCGGCTCGGGATGCTCCACCGTGGAGCATCAGCAGACCTGGCAGGCCGGGTACGGCAGCGCCTGCGCGAGCCGGATCGATAACGACGTCGCGGCGGATGCCGACCCGCGGACCGGGCCGGCCGTCTACGACTCGTCCCCCCCGTCGGGTCAGGGCCTGCCGAAGGGCTGGCAGCAGCTGGGCGGGACCAGCGCCTCGAGCCCGATCATCGCGGCCGTGTACGCGCTGGCCAGCCCGGGCGGCAAGCCGGCCACGGGATCCCAGCCGACCCAGTTCCCCTACCAGGCCACCTCGGGCCTGCGGGACATCACGATCGGCTCGAACGGCAGCTGCGGCTCGTACCTGTGCATCGCCGGGACCGGCTACGACGGCCCGACCGGGCTGGGCGTGCCCAGTGGCGTGAACGCCTTCAGGTAACCGGACCGTTTCCCGGGGACTCTCCGGCGGCTGGGCCTGCTCCTGACCGGACGCCTGCCCGAGCCGCTGGCCCGGCTATCCGCCGGCCTGCTCCTGTGCGCGTCGGCTAGCGGCTGGAGGAGGGGTAGTTGGCCGTCGCGGCGGCCTCGCGGAACCGGGGCTGGCCGCCCGAGGCCACCAGGTACTCGTCGAGGATGCCAGGCACGTCGTCGCCCGCCTTCACGATCTCGCCTTTCTCCAGCCAGATGACCCGGTTACAGGTCTCGGCGATCTCGGTCAGCTGGTGCGCGACCAGGAACACCGTCCCGGCCTGCCCGCGCAGCTCGTCGATACGGTCGTGGCTCTTGCGCTGGAACTCGGCGTCGCCGGTGGCCAGCGCCTCGTCCACGAGCAGGATGTCGTGGCTCTTGGCCGAGGCGATCGCGAAGCGCAGCCGGGCGCCCATGCCGGTGGAGTAGGCCTTCATCGGCAGGTTGATGAAGTCGCCGACCCCGGAGAACTCGACGATCCGGGGCTTGGCGTCCTTCGTCTCCTGGGGGGTCATGCCCATGGCCAGGCAGCCGAGGACCACGTTCCGCTCGCCGGTGAGGTCCTCGAGCAGCGCCGCGTTCACCCCGAGCAGGGCCCCGTGGCCGTCGGTGTACACCGCGCCGTCCTCGGCGGGCAGCAGCCCGGCGATCGCGCGCAGCAGCGTCGATTTACCCGAGCCGTTGCGCCCGATGACGCCGACCGCATCGCCCCGGTAGGCCACGAAAGAAATGCCGCGGATCGCGTGGACCTCGCGGATAGAGGGCCGCCGCTGACGCTTGATCAGCCGGAGCAGGGCGGTCGCGCCCGTGCCCTTGTCGCGGCCCGCACCGTAGACCCGGTAGACGACGTGCAGGTCATCCACCACCACCATCGGGCGGTCAGCCACGGCCGTACCTCGCTTCCGCGCGCCAGAAGAACAGGAAGCCGACGACGACCGCCACCACCGCCCAGCCCACACCCCACAGCCACAGGGACGTCTGGCTCACGATGGGGTGGCAGTAGGCGCTGTTGAACACATACGCCTTGTCGTTCAGGTGGGTGTAGTACTGCTGGCACATGAGCTTGCTGTACGGCTTGGAGCCGGGCATGGCCTGGCGCTGCGTGGCGAGCAGCGTGTTGCGGATCAGCGAGATGTACACCGCCGCCGGGTTGATCTGCAGCAGGTAGGTGAGCTTGTGGTGGGCCCGCAGGCTGCCCAGGGTCTGGATGCTGAACAGCACGCCCGAGACGTACAGCCAGGTCCGGACCAGGAACGGCAGCAGCTGGCTGACGTCATCGACGCTCGCCCCCCAGCGGGCCAGGATGAGGCCGCCGCCCACGTTGAACAGCGATTGCAGGATCAGCGCCGGGATGATCAGCAGCCAGTACCAGGTCACCGGTTCACCGGTGATGAGCACGATGACGATGAGCACGGCGAAGGACAGGATGAGTTGCTGCAGTTCGATCAGCACGTAACCCAGCGGCAGGCAGGCCCGCGGAAAGTACAGTGCCCTGATCAGCGGGAGCGTGTCCCTGATCACCTGGGATGCGGTGATGAACGCCCGCTGCGTGAAGTTGAACACGAAAACGCCGGTGACCAGGAAGGAAATGTAATTCGGGACCCCCCGGCTGGCGTGCAGCAGCAGGCCGAAGATGACAAAGTAGACGCCCGCATTGAGGAGCGGCGTGAGCACCTGCCACAGCTGCCCGAGCCGGGCCTCGGTGTACATCGCGATGTTCCGCGCGGTGGCGAAGCCGCTGATGAAGTGACGGCGCTGCCAGAGCTCAGCGGCGTAGCCGCGCAGCGGCGGCCGGACCGCGGCCTGCTTGAGCCCATAGCGCGCGGCGAGCTCACCGAGCGGCTCGTCGGGCAGCAGCGTGTTCTCCGCGTCCGCCTCCGCGGTCACGGTGGCGGCACTGTCGCCCCCCGCGACCGGCCCGCTCAGCCGGCCCGGCGCACTAACCCGGCCCTGTTTTGTCACGACCGCGAGCCTACGGCGCAATCGGGGTACCGCGGGCCGGCTGGCGCCGATCCGGTGATCGTTCCGGCGTCCCAGATGACCGTTCCGGCGTGTGCGGCCGGCCCGGGGGTGCGGCCGTCCGGACGGCCGGTCCGGCCGCCCGCCGGGAACCCGGCCCTGAGTTGTACGGGGCAACTATCACGCTTGAAAACGTACCATCCGGCCAGTTGTGCGGTACAACTGTTACGTGAACTTGTCGGCTGATGACGCGGAGCTGGTGCAGATGCTCGGCCAGCTGCTCCGCGTGGTGAGCCCGGAAAGCGCAGGGCCGGGCAACGGGGAGCCGGGTTCCCGTACGCCGCACCGGGTGGCCGGCGAACCGGCGGAGCCCCCCATCCCGGCCCTGTCCGCGTCCGAGGCCCGGGCGCTGATCGAGCTGGTCGCCGCGCGCGGCATCGCCCAGGGCCAGCTGGGCGCCCTGCTCGGGCTGGAGAAGAGCACGGTGAGCCGGCTGGCGGCCGGCCTGGAGCGCAAGGGCTGGGTCAGGCGCGGCCGGGACGAGGCGAACCAGCGCTACATCCGGCTCTACCTCACCCCGGAAGGCAGCCAGGTCGCGGCGCGGGTGTGGAAGGCGTGGCAGACCCGGCAGGCCCGGATCCTGGCCGCGCTCACCGCCGAGGAGCGGGCCGGCCTGGCCGCGGGCCTGCGTGGCCTGATCCGCGGCCTGGCCGCGGAGGGGCTGGTAGCCGACGTCCCGTCCGCATCCGAGGACGCCGGTCCCGGCGGTTCCGCCCCGGAGGCCGCCTCAGTCCCGGCCCATCACGGCTGACCGGTTCAGCGCGGCGGCGAGCGGCCGGGTGCCGGGCGCGGGCCGGGCCACGTCATGGGCCGGGCGGTACACCAGGACCCCGTTGGCCACGTAGGCCAGCCGGAAATCGGTCACCCGGAGCAGCCGCAGCACGGAGGGGATCCGGCGCCAGACCAGGACCCAGCCGACGTGCATCTGCTGCGCGCTGATCTCCGCCTGCTTCACCTGCGTGCCCGTGTTCCGGTGCTTGCCGCCCTGGGCGCTGAGCAGGGCCGCGTAGAAGGGGCTCCGCTCGATCCCGTTCAGCGTGCCGGCCGGGATCCGCGAGATGAGCGCGTTGGCCAGCGGGTGCCCGTCCGCCGTGGCCAGGACCATCGAGTCCGGCGCGAACCCATCCCCGATCACCGGCATCCCCCCGCGGATACCGAACGGGACGTCCACCACGACAGAGTTGGTGTGCTGGGCGGCGATCGGGCGGTCCAGGGCGGGCAGGGCGGTGGGCATGCTGCCGATGCCCGGGTTCCCGGACCAGCCCGTCTCCAGGAGAGCCAGGACCAGCACCGGGATCACCCCGGCGCCGGCGTGCCTGCGCAGCCACTCCACCGCCGAGCCGGCCAGCAGGACCATGGGGACCAGGGCGAGTTCGGTGAACCGGTTGGCCTCCCGGAAAGTGGCCAGCCCGGGGATCCGGGTGAACCAGGTGAAGGGCATGATCATCGACAGCCGGACGCCGTGCACCACCGTGGCCAGCGGCACGTAGTAGTGGCTGCCGACCCACACCACCGAGCCCAGCGACAGGATCACGCAGGTCAGCCACAACAGGGCCAGCGAGCGCGCGTGACGGCGCCGCCACGACACCACGATCCCGAACAGGGTCAGCGCGGTGAGCACGATCCCGAATGCGGCGATCACGATGCTGTAAGGGCCGTGATGGTAGTAACTGCCCACCGCGGTGAGGCCGTAGTCGGCCACCCGGGGGGACGGCGAGAACATCTCCTGCAGGGAGGCCCCGGACAGGACGTAATTCACCTCGAGCAGCCCCGCCTTGGACGCGGGGCTCCGGGCCGCCGAGGCCTGCTGGAGCATCACGATCAGCTGCGGGCTGGCCACCAGCAGGCCGGTCAGTGCGGCCAGGCCGGTGGCCCGCAGCCGGGCGGCCGAGGGATGGCGGCTCACCCAGGGCACCAGGACCAGGCCGGCGACGATGCCTGCCAGCACCGCCGATTCCTGGTCGGTCAGGACGGCCGCGCCCATCACGGCGCCGAGGATCAGGACCTGCCGCCGGCCGGCCCGGCGGCGCAGCCGGACCGCGGCTTCCAGCGCCATCGGCAGGAACAGCGCCCCGAGCGCCAGGTTCAGCTCGTACCAGCTGCGCCAGCTAAGGATCGCGGACAGGCCGAACAAGCCGCCGGCCACAATCGCCCCGAGCTGGGTGGTCAGCCAGAGCCGTGCCGCCCGGTACATCGCGTAGCACAGCAGGCCGGGGCACAGAATGGAGAGCAGGTTGTAGCTCAGGCTCGGCCCGAAGGCCAGCGTGACGGGGGTCATCACCAGCCCGGGCAGCGGCATCAGGGTGTGGTAGCCGAGATCCGAGCCCACCGGGGCGGCGAGATACCGGGTGAACCAGGGACTGGAGAAGTGGGACACCTGGCGGGCGACCCACCAGAAATCCCAGACGTACCCGCCAGCGTCCCGGAGAGCCGGCAGCCGGCCGCCGAGATAGGTAACCCGCGGCCAGGTGACGGCCAAACCGGTGACCAGATATCCGGCCAGCAGGAACAGGTGAGCCGCCAGCGGGTGCCGGCGGAGCCGGGTGAACCACGGGGCAGGCGGGCCAGGGGCGCCATCCGGGCCGGGTAGCGCCTCGGCCGGAGCCTGTCCTGGCCGCCCCGTTAGCCCGGCCGGTCCTGCGGCCGGGGAACGTTTACCCGTTTCCGGGGCCAGGGACCACAACCCATCCCGCCGCAGGGTCCTGGTCTGACCGGAGGCCGGCTGGTCCGGCGGGTCCTCGCCCGCGTGGGCCATCGTCACCCCGTTCTTTGGTGCTTGCCAACTAACTGTGCCGACGTATTTTGCTTATGGGATCATGCTGGCCAGCCAGAAGACCAATTGTGCTTACAAAGATAGAATAGATTTATTACGAAGCGAGAAAGCTCCGGCAAAGCGCGTGGAATCCGCGAGTAATTATTCTCAAATGCCTCAAGTGCCGCGCTAAGGCCAGTAAAGGCCCGGAATAGAGGGAACCCGCCCGGCCAGTTCACGGGGCGGCTCCGCAGGCCGGCTCCGTGAGACCCCGCCTCCTAGACGGCGGCGAGCCGGGGGGACCAGGCCGCGCTCAGCGGGCGGGACGATAAACGGAGACCCCGTCCGCCCGGTAGGCAAAGCGGAAGCCGGTCTGATGCAAATACTGGACAATGGCGGGATTCGAGTACCACACCACGACCCACCCGATATGCATCGTCCGCGCATCCCGGCGCCCGGCGGCGACCTGGGCGCCGGTCAGCGGGGTGTAGGAGGACAGTTTCCGGGCGAACAGCGGCCGGTGGCGCTGCGCCTGCGGGGTGAGCGGCACCGTCAGCGGCGGGAAGCTGAAATGCTGGGTCTTGATCAGCCACGAGTAGAACGCGTGGCTTTTGATCGTGTCGAGCGTGGGCGCGGGGATCCGGGACACGTAAGCGACGGCCCGCCGGTGGCCGTCCGCGGTCGCCATGACCAGGGCCTGCGCCGCGAACCTGCCGCCGTACTCGGGGATCCCGCCGCGCAGCCCGTACGGGACGTTGACCACCATCGACCCCGAGTGGTCGGCGGCGATAGGCGCGTCCAGCCGGGAATACGCGGTGGGCATCGTCCCGATCTTCGTGTTCCCGGAGTAGCCCAGTTCCAGAACCGCCAGCGCGATGACCACGGCAATCAGCGGCCTGGCGTGGTAGCGCATCCAGTTCACCGCCGCGCCGGCGAGCAGGGCCGCCGGGATGAGGCCGAGGATGGCCATCCGGTCGGCCTCGCGGAACGCGGACAGGCCCGGGATGCGGACGAACCAGGTGTACGGCAGGAGCGGCGAGACCCGCACCCCGTGCCAGTCCTGCATCCACGGGATGAACTGCCGCTTGATCACCCACAGTGACATGCCGAGGGCCAGCGCCGAGCAGCCGAGCCAGAGGAGTGCGAGCTGCCAGGCCCGCCGCCGCCGCCCCATGACGACCAGGCCGATCAGCCCCAGCGCCGTGAGGGTCACGCCGAACATTGGCAGCCCCTCGTTGTCCCGGCTATGCAGGAACGGCTGGGCCAGGGCGGTAAGGCCGAAGTCCGCCACCCGGGGGGTCGGCGCGAACATGCCGGGCAGGCCGACGCCGTAGAGCTTGTCCGTCACCCCCAGCAGCCCGGCGTCGATCTGCAGGCCACCCCGCGCCTGCTCGTGGATCATCGCGGCGAGCTGCGGGCCGGCCACGATGGCGGCCACGACCGCGCCCAGCGCGGCAGGCCAGAGCCGGGCCACCGAAGGGCGCCACAGCAGCCAGGGCAGCAGGACCAGGCCGGCCAGGATGCCGGTCAGGACGGCCGACTCCGGATCGGTGAGCACGGCCGCGCCCACCACCACCCCGAGGATGAGGGCCTGGCGCCAGCCCGGGGACCGGCGCAGGCGCACCGAGGCCTCCAGGGCCAGGGGCAAGAACAGCGCCCCCACGGCGATGTTGATGTGGTACCAGTCCTCCTGGGCGAGCATCGCCGACAGGCCGAAGAACGCGCCGGCCGCGATCGCGCCGGTCTGGCTGGGCAACCACAGCCGCGCGACCCGGTACATGGCGTAGCACAGCAGCCCAGGCACCACGATGACCAGCAGGTTGTACGAGGCGCTGGGCCCGAAGATCAGCGTGACGGGCGAGAGCAGCAGGCCCGGCAGGGGCATCAGCGTGTGGTAGCCGAGCAGCACGCCCGGGGGCGCGGCCATGTGGTCGGTGACCCAGGGGTTGGCCAGGTGGCTCAGCCGCCGCGCCATCCACCAGAAGCCCCAGACGTATGCGGCCGAGTCCCGCATAGACGGCAGCCGGCCGGCGATGTACGTGGCCCGCGGCCAGGTCACCGCCACGCCCGCGGCCAGGTAGCACACCAGCAGGGTCAGCTGCCCGGCGGCCGGGTGAGTGGTGAAAACCCGGAGCACCGGCGGCCGGGTGTCCGCGCCGCGCGTCCCGGTACCCGCCGGAGCGCTGCCAGCGGGCGCGCTGCCCGCCACCGGGCTGCCCGCCGCGGTGTGTCCCTGCCCCGCCCTGCCCGCTGGCTGCGCCGTGTCCGCTGACCGCTCCGCATCTCCCGGCGGCGCGGCCTCCGCCGGCTGCGCCGTACTACCTGGTCTCGCCGCGGCAGCCGGCCGCATCGCGCTCCGGGCCGGGGTCAGCGGAACCCGCGGGTCGTGGCCCGCTCGGTCCATCGGTTCACCCCGTCCAGCGTCCCGTCCGGCGAACCAGCCTCACTGGCCCGCGCCGCCGCAGGACGCAGGTACCGGCCGCCCCCCGCGACCACTTTGCTTGCTTGCGGCGACAGTAGTGCCCCTCATGCTAAACGCGATCGCCAGTGCCCTGGGACGGATTCACCCGCTGCCGCGGTGCCCGGTTTCCCGGGCCCGCTGGCGGGGCATTCCCGCTCGCAGGAGGAAGGCGACTATCGCGGCCACGGGGCGGGGACGCGCGGGGAGGTGAGGGCGGCGAGCGTCGTTCTGCTCCCCTGTATCCCGTCCAGCGTCGCCCTCGCCCGCGGCCGGATCGCCACCGAACTGCGCGAGGCGGGCCTTTACCCGGCTGCCGTGTCGGACGCCGCCCTGGTCACGAGCGAGCTGCTGAGCAACGCGATCCTGCACGCCCGGCCGCTGCCTGAGGCCTGTATCCGGGTTTCCTGGATTCTCACCGCGAGCACGGTAGAGGTCATCGTCAGCGACGGGGGCAGCGTGACCCGGCCCCGGGCCTCCCGTCCGTCGCTGTCCTCGATCGGCGGCCGTGGCCTGGGCATCGTGGAGCACCTGTGCACCAGCTGGGGGGTGCGTGCGGACGAGCGCGGCACCACCGTCTGGGCTGTCCTGCCGGCCCCGCGGGACGGCAGCGCCGCGCCGGGCGGCCTGGATGGCGCGGCGCCCCGGCAGATGGGGCCGCCCGCACCGCCGGAGGTACCGTCCGCCGGGCGCTCGCCGCGGCACAATGAACACGTCTAGTGATCATTCGCTGAGGATGCGTAACTAGCCACCGAAGTGGTGATACTCCCTCCGAGGGGTCATCCGTGCGCGGGGGGCGCGGCGGGACGGGCAGGGGGAATCGTGAGCTACACCCATGGTGCGGACAGTGAGGCCGGCCGGCTGCGCACCGTTCTCGTCCACCGTCCGGGCGCCGAGCTGAAACGCATCTCCCCACGCAGCCACGGCCGCCTCCTGTTCGACCGGCTGCCCTGGGTGGCCCGCGCGCAGCAGGAGCACGACGCCTTCACGCAGATCCTCCGGGACCACGGCGTCGAGGTGCTCTACGTGACCGAGCTCCTGCAGGACGCGCTCGAATACGCGCCCGCCCGCGACGCCGCGATCGGCTCGGCGCTGGATGACCGCCGGCTCGGCGACGATCTCCGCGCGGCCGTCGGCGAGCATCTCGGCGCGCTCGACTCAGAGACGCTGGCCCAGGCGCTCATCGCCGGGATCACCCCCGGCGAGCTCAGTTCCGGGCACGGTGTGGTCTACGAGCTCCTCGACCGGCACGACTTCGTCCTTGACCCGCTGCCTAACCTGCTGTTCACCAGGGATTCAAGTGTGTGGATCGGGGACCGGGTGGTGGTGTCCAGCCTCGGCGCGAGAGGCCGGGAGGCCCGCCTTCTGGCCGTGCTCTATGCGCATCATCCGAGGTTCGCCGGGACCAAGATGCTCTACGGCCCGGACCTGGAGCCGATCGCGGGCGGGGACATCGTGCTGCTGGCCCCCGGCGTCATCGCGGTCGGGGTCAGCGAGCAGACCACCCCGGCGGGAGTAGAGCGGCTCGCCCGGCAGGCGTTCCTGGCCGGGCTCGCGCACACCGTCCTCGCGGTGCCGATCCAGCGAACCGGCGCGGCGTACCTGGACACGATCTGCACCGTGATCGACGGCGGCGTCATCGTGATGCACCCGGCGCTCGCCTACACGCTGACCGTGCACACCATCACGCCGCGCGGGGACGGGCTGCGGGTGTCCCGGCCCCAGCCGTTCATGGCCGCCGCCGCCCAGGCCATGGGGATCGACCAGCTCACCGTGATCGACACCGGCCTGGATCCGGTCACCGCCCCGCGCGGTCAGTGGGATGGCAGTCAGTGGGACGGCGGCCAGTGGGAGGACGGCCGCAACGCGCTGTCCCTCGGCCGCGGGCTGGCCGTCTGCGACGAGCGGAACGTGGAGACCAACAGCAGGCTCACCGCAGCGGGCGTTCAGGTCATCCCGGTGCCCGCGAGCGAGCTGGGCGGCGGGCGGGGCGGCCCGCGCTGCCTGTCGTGCGCGGTGACCAGGGACCCGGCTGCCGAGCCGGCCGAGCCCGCCGGGCCGGAGACGCCCGCGGGCCGGGTCACCCGCCCCGACCTGGCCCCGATCCGGCGGTCCGCGCCTGAGGCCAGCAGCCCGCAGGATCTGGAAGCCGAGACTCAGCTGCTCGTCCAGGCCCAGTAGGCCCGGGTCCCGCGCAGGCCAGCGCGGCGGGAGTTCCGGGCTCGGGGCGGGTCAGGCGGACGGCGGCCGGTCTACCACCTCGGCGAGGATGCCGAACGTCGGGCACGGCCAGCGCCACATGCAGCTCCGGCAGCGCCGGATGGGGCTGCTCGGGTCGGTGGTAATGCCGCCCGCATCGAGCGGCTGATGCAGGTCGATCAGACGGCCGGCCAGCTCGGTGAACTGCAGGATCTGCTCCCGGGCCTCGGCCAGGAAGGCCAGGTCCCCCGGGGTCATCCGGGCGCTCACCGGGATAACGCCGTCCCGGTTGATCAGGCGGCTGTAGTGCCGGCTGCTCTGCAGCCAGGATGACGCGGACCGGGCCCGGTACCGCAGTCCTTCCATGTCGGCGCGGATCCGGGCCCGCTGCTGGTCCACGTCAGGCGCCCAGGACGCCGGGCCGGAGGCCGCGTCCGGGTACGCCGGGCCAGGGGCACCGGGACGTGCGCCGGGCACGGACGGCAGCATGTCCTCGGCGAGCGGCGCTGACAGCGGCCCGGCCGGCAGCGGCCCGGCCGGCAGCGGTGCGGACAGCATGTCGGGCAGCGGGGCGGACAGCGGGATGGGGCCGGCCGCGTCCAGGTTCGGTAGCGGTCGCAGGGTCGCTGTCTTCGGTTCTGGCTGCTCTGGCAAGGGGTACATCCCGGGGGCTCCGCCTCGCTGGTCCGGCAACAGGTCAGTCGCCTTCCAGCTTGGCGCACAAATGCCCGGCCCGCCTGCGATTTAACCGTGTGCTCTCCGTAAGCGTCTGGTCCTGGACGCATAGCGGCGGTAGGGTGCCGCTCGTGGAGCTAAAGGTTTCGAGTCGCAGCGAGGGTGACCGCGTCGTTGTAGCCCTGTCCGGCGAAATCGACCTTTATACCGCTCCGCGGCTGCAGAGCCAGCTGGCCTCGGCGCTGAACGTGGACCACCCGGTACGGCTCGTGGTGGACATGTCCGGGGTGGACTTCTGCGATTCCACCGGCATGAACGTGCTCCTCGCCGCGCAGCGGATGGCCCGCGAGCACGGCGGGAACGTCGAGCTCAGCGGCCCGCGGCCCGCGGTGCGCAAGATCCTTCAGGTGACGGGGCTGGAGTCCGTGTTCACCGTGACCGGCGAGGGGGCCGCGGTTCCCGGCCAGTAGGCCCGGGCCCGCAGTTCCAGGCCCGGCGGCCAGGCCAGCCAGGCCACGGCCGCCAGACCAGGCCCGTCAGGCCAGGCGGCCACACCCCATTTTCTCCGGCCGGTCTCCCACTAAGATCGGCGCATGCCGCCGAGCGGTGACGTCGCCATCGTCATTCCAGCCAAGGACGAGTCCGACCGCATCCAGGCGACCGTGAAAGCGGCCGCAGGCCTGCCCGGCGTGGACATGCTCATCGTCGTGGACGACGGGTCCGGCGACGACACGGGGTTCGTTGCGGAAAATGCGGGAGCGATAGTCCTGCGGCACGGGCGCACTCGCGGCAAGGGCGCGGCGATGGAAACTGGTGCCGAGGCGGTCGGGCTGCTGGAGCGCTCGGAGGACCGCGCGGTGCCCCGGCACCTGCTCTTCCTCGACGCTGACCTGGCCGAGTCCGCGGCGCACGCGGTGGCCCTGGTGCCGCCGGTCCGGGACGGCCAGGCGGACATGACCATCGCGGTGTTCAGCGAGCGGGTCCGGGCCGGCGGCCACGGCTTCGTGGTCGCGCTGTCGGGGTCGGGCATCCGCCGGGCCACCGGCTGGCTCCCCGCGCAGCCGCTCAACGGGCAGCGCTGCCTGACCCGCGCCGCGTTCGAGGCCGCCCGCCCGCTAGCCCCGGGCTGGGGTGCCGAGACCGGCATGACCATCGACCTGCTCCGCCGGGGCCTGCGGATCACCGAGGTCGAGGTGCCCATGGCGCACCGGGCCACCGGCGGCGACTGGCGTGCCCAGCTGCACCGGGCCCGGCAGTTCACGGGCGTGGCCTGGGCCCTGGCCGCCCGGGAACCCGCCGTGCGGAAGGCCAGGCAGGCACTGCGGCAGTCCCGCGGCTAGCCCCGCACCGCACGGCCACGCTGGCGGAAGCCTGAGAGTCCGGGAGCCGGGCCAGTCACGCGGACTGCTGGGTGGGGTCCCCGGGATGCTGGGCCGGCTGGTCAGGCTCGATGCCGTTCTCCAGCAGCAGCCGCTGCAGCCGGCTCACCTCGTTGCGCAGCCAGTCGAGTTCGCGGCCCAGCGTGGCCACGTCCACCCCGGCCGACCAGTGCGCGATCAGGCGCTCCCGCCCGGCCAGCAATTCCTTCTCGCTCTCCCGCGCGGCGGCGGCCCGGTCGAAGTCCTTAGCGTCCACCGCCGCGTCCTTGGCCTGCCGGGCCAGCTCAATCCGGGTGTCGTAGTCCCGGATGCCGGGCGGGCTGATCACCTCGCTCGGCGTCCGCCGGTCCTGGTTCACCAGCTCGAGGACCTGGTTCCGGACCTTGGGGACAGTCACGCCGAGACCGCTGAGCACATGCCAGCCGACCCCGTCGCCCTCGCGCACCAGGCCCAGCAGGATGTGCTCGGTGCCCACGTAGAGGTGACCGAGATGGACGGCCTCCCGGACCCCGAGCTCCAGGACCCGCTTGGCCCGCGGCGTGAACGGGATGTGCCCGGACGGCTCCTGCTTCCCCTCGCCGATGATGTCCAGGATCTGCTCCCGCACGGTTTCCGGGCTGATCCCCATCACGTGCAGGGCCCGGCCGGCCACGCCTTCGCGGTCGCGGAGCAGTCCGAGCAGGATGTGCTCGGTGCCGATGAAGTTGTGGTGCAGCGCACGGGCTTCCTGCTGGGCCGAGATGATCACCTCGCGAGCCCGCGGGCTGAACCGGCGGAACATCAGGTCGCCTTTGCGTCCCCGGGCAGTCCGCCGGAGATTCGGCAGCCATCCGTGCATTGGTGCCTCCTTGGCCGGTGACGTCTTGGCTGGTGTTTCGGGTGCTTCGGGCGGGGTGAGTGCGGCGCGGTAGCCCGAGATCCGGGGCGAGAGCCAGGCCGCCAGGTCGGCCCCGGACCGCCGGCCGGCGGCCAGGTCCGCCAGGACGGCCGCCGTGTCCTCGGCCGGCTCGAGATCCGCCTGCCAGCCGTTGACCGCCAGGAACGTGACGGTCACGAGCACGGCGGCCTGCTCGTTGCCGCGGGCCAGCGGGCGGTGCCGGACCAGGGCGCTGAGCAGCGCGGCCGCGTGGGCCGCGGCCCGGGTCGCCGGGTCCGGGCCGTCGGCGCCTGAGGTGTCCGAGGTGTCCGCCTCGGCCAGGGCGGCTTCGGCGGCGGCGACGTCCAGCAGGTCGAGCACGACCGGGACATCCTCCCCCAGGGCCCGGGCGGCGATGACGACCAGGGCGCCCAGGTCGATCGGCGTCATCACTTCTCGTCCCGCAGCATCTCGAGAATCCGCTGGTGCCGCGTGACGTTGTCCTCGAGGAGCTGGAGAAACCGCACGTCCCGCTGCCGCGCTTCCACCAGCGAGGAAATGGCTTCCCGCACCACATCGGACACCGAACGCCCCTCGACCTCGGCCACGGCCTCCAGGCGTTCAGCCAGGCCGGGCTCCAGCCGCAACACCATGTTCTTGGTCCGCATCAGGCCGCCTTTCTGATATCGAGATATCACGATAGCACAGGTTAGGCCGGCCGAGGTGAGTCCAGCCCTCGGCACCCGGCGGCTCCCACCCGCCCCCGCTTATCAGGGAGGTGGTGCACGTCAGAGGGCCGTTATCCGTTCCTGCTGCACCAGATACGTGATGAGTGGCGGCGGGCAGCGGGGCTCCGGGGTGAGCCACTGGTATTCTCACGCACTGTCACGGGGTGCCGTTTGGCAGGCGCAGCCCGTTAGCTCCGCGAAGTCCCCCAGCGTGAGCGGCCAACCAGTGAAGGCGACGTGATCGCACTGTCCCGCAGCGACTCAGACTCCACCGACCAGCCCGCTGACAAGCCGGCGCGGTACGCCTACCTGGGACCGGAGGGAACCTTCACCGAGGCGGCGCTGCTCGCCTTCGACCCGGGTGCGGCGGGCCACGCGATGCCGTGCGTGAGCATCCAGGCCACCCTTGACGCGGTGCGCAGCGGTGCGGCGGAGCGGGGCATCGTGCCCATCGAGAACTCGGTGGAGGGGGCGGTTACCGCCACCCTCGACGAGCTGGCCAGCGGCCAGGACCTGGTGATCAGCGCGGAGGTGCCGCTGCCGGTGGCATTCGCGCTGCTCGGCCGCCCGGGCACGCAGGTCGGCGACATCACGACCGTGGGCGGTCACCCGCAGGCCCAGGCCCAGTGCCGGCGCTGGCTCGAGGAGCACCTGCCGCACGCGGCGTGGCGGCCCGCGTCGTCCAACGCCGAGGCCGCCCGCCAGGTGGCAGACGGCCAGCTCGACGCGGCGCTGGCCGGCGCGTTCGCGGCGGAGATGTACGGGCTCGCGGTGGTGGTCGCCGACACCCACGATCACGCGAACGCGGTGACGCGGTTCGTGGTGGTGAACCAGCCGGGCCCGCTGCCCGCGGCGACCGGGTCGGACCGGACTTCGCTGGTGGCCTTCCTGCGGGAGGACCATCCCGGCGCCCTGATGGAGATCCTCACCGAGTTCGCGGTGCGGGGCATCAACCTGATCCGTATCGAGTCCCGGCCCACCGGCGACGGCCTGGGCAAGTATTACTTCTCCATCGACTGCGAAGGGCACGTGGACGACGCCCGGGTCGGAGAGGCGCTGATGGGCCTGCGCCGGGTCTGCGCGGAGGTCAGGTTCCTGGGCAGCTACCCGCGGCACGACAGCGGCCCCACCCACATCCGGCGCGGCACCTCCGACACGGACTTCGCGCAGGCGGCCGCGTGGCTCGCGCGCCTGCGTTACGGCCGCGTCTGATCGGCCGCACGGGCGACCAGATCCGCCCTGCGTCCCCAGTCCGGCCCGCAGCCCGCAGCCGGCGCGCGGGTTACAGGTAAGGGCCCGAGCCCCGGGCGGCCTGCTGCTGCGGTCCCGGGTCATCGCCGCCGCCCGGCATCATGCCCGGGGGCAGGGCGCGGCGCATCTGCTCCAGTTGCGCCCGCGCGGCCATCTGCTGCGCGAACAGCGTGGTCTGGATGCCGTGGAACAGGCCTTCCAGCCAGCCCACGAGCTGAGCCTGGGCCACCCTCAGCTCGGCCTCGCTCGGCACCGTGTCCTCGGCGAAGGGCAGGGACAGCCGCTCCAGCTCGTCGACCAGCTCAGGGGCCAGGCCGTCCTCGAGTTCCTTGATCGAGCTCTGGTGGATTTCGCGCAGCCGGGCCCGGCTCTTCTCGTCCAGTGGCGCGGCGCGGACCTCCTCCAGCAACTGCCGGATCATGCTCCCGATCCGCATGACCTTGGCGGGCTGCTCGACCATCTCCATGACCGGCCGCTCGCCCGTGCTCTCACCCTCGCCGCCGTCAGCGTCCACCGTGATGCCGTCCGGACCGACTACGACAACTTTGGCGCCCTGGCCTGCCTCGGGGTTGCGTTCGCTCATGGTCCTAGTCTTGCGCCTCCCGCGTAGTGGGTGCGCCCGGGGGGTGTGAAGCCGGCCGTAATTTTCCGCGGCCTTCCAGCTGACCAGCAGGTTCTTCGGCGCGAGTCCTCAGCTGACCAGCGGAAACCTGCCCGGGGGTGTTCAGGATCCTGGCGGGTCCTCAGTTGACCAGCAGGATCTTTCCGATGTGCGAGCCGTCATCGAGCAGCCGGTGGGCCTGGGCCGCCTCGGCCATCGGCAGCGCGGCGTGAATCACCGGGACCACCTTCCCGGCGCTGATGAGAGGCCAGATGTGCTCCCGGGTGGCCGCCACCACCTCGGCCTTTTCCGCGGTGGTCCGGCTGCGCAGCGTGGCCGCGACGATCGTGGCCCGCTTCTGCATCATCAGTCCCAGGTCGACCTCGCCCCGGCTGCCGCCCCGCGTGGCGAGGACCACCAGACGTCCCCAGTTGGCCAGGGCGTCGAGGTTCCGGGCCAGGTACGGCGCCCCCATGATGTCGAGGATGACGTCGCTGCCCCGTCCGCCGGTGAACTCCAGCACGACGGCGGTGAAGTCCTCGTCCTGGTAGGAAACGGCCAGGTCGGCCCCGAGTTCCCGGCAGCGGTCCAGCTTGTCCGCGGAACCAGCGGTGCAGGTCACCCTGCACCCCTCGGCCTTCGCGATCTGGATCGCGAACGTCCCGATCCCGCCGGCCCCGCCGTGGACCAGGAACGTCTCGCCCGGGGCCAGGTGCGCCATCTGGTACACGGTGCCCTGGATCGTGCCGGTGGCTTCCGGCAGGGCGGCCGCCTCCACCAGGGACACTCCGTCCGGGATGGGCAGCAGCTGCCCCTGGGGCACGGCGACCTTCTCGGCGTACGCGCCCCCGCTCAGCAGCGCGCACACCTCGTCGCCGACCTGCCAGCCGGTGACTTCCGGGCCCAGCTCGATGATCCGGCCCGAGCATTCCATTCCGGGGTACGGGGGCGCCCCGGGCGGCGGGGGATAGTGGCCCTGCCGCTGCATGACGTCCGCGCGATTGAGCCCGGCCGCCGTGACCGCCACGAGCGCCTCACCCGGGTCGGGCACGGGATCCGGGACCTCCTCCAGGCGCAGGACCTCGGGTCCGCCGGGATGGGTGATCACAACAGCGCGCATGAGGTTTCTCCTGATTGCCGTGGTCGAGGGGGTGCTGTGGCGAGCCAGGTGGCTTAGGCTTCGTTGGAGGTGCTCATCCGGTCCCCTGCCGGCACGTCATTCTCCTACACCCGATGAGAGCTGAGGGGAACGACCTTGGCCGATTACGACCTGGACCGCCGCAAAGCGGCAGGGACGGATGCGGATGGCGCGGTCGGCCAGGGCCAGCCCCCGCGGCTATTCGGTCGGCCATCGCCGTCCGGGACCCCGGGCGCCGTCAACCCGGAGTCAGTCTCTCCCCAGCCGGAACTGCCGGACGCGTTCGCACCCGGCGTGGCCCTGGGCGCGGGCGGCGGCCCCCCGCTGGGCGGCCCGGAGCCCGGCGACGGCGAGGATGCCTACGGGACGCCGGACGACTACGACACCGCCGATGCTTACGTCCCGGCGGAGGGGTACGGCACCGCTGACCCCTGCGACCCAGATGAGTACAGCGGCCTCGTTGCGCTAGGCCTGGCGGGCGAGGACCCGGCGGGCGAGGACTATGACACCGGGGACGAATACCGGCCCCCGGACGGGCGCGACGACGCCGGCCCGGAGTCTCCCCTGTCGCTCATCCTGAACTCCGGGGGGCCTCCCGGCCAGTTCGGGGCACCGGCGCCCCCCGCGGCCGATTCCTGGCCGCCACCCGAGCTCCCAGGTGCCGGACCGGGTTATCCCACTCCGCTGGCCCCGGAGCCGCCGCCACCCGGGCCGCCGGAGCCCGGGCCGCCGGAGCCCGGGCCCCCGGAGCCCCAGCCGGGGTCACTGCCCTCCACACTCCCGCGATCCGTCACGGCCGACAGCCTCACGTCGGACCTGCTCCTGCCCGGGCGGCACAAAGCCCCGTCCGGCGGCTGGCGCCGCGCGATTTTCGAGGTGACCGGCGGCCTGGTCCGCGCGCCCGAGTCCGCGGCGGAACGGCGCCGCCGGGAACTGACCGCCCGGGCCCGCACCCCGGTCACCGGCGGGCATCACCGGGTCGCGGTGCTGAGCCTCAAGGGCGGTGTCGGCAAGACCACGACCACCGTGGGCCTGGGCTCCACGCTGGCCTCGCTGCGCGGGGACCGCGTCATCGCGGTGGACGCCAACCCCGACCGGGGCACGCTGTCCGACAAGCTCCGGCTGGAGACCGCAGCCACGGTCCGTGACCTGCTGAACGAGCGGTACCAGATCCAGCGGTACGCCGACGTCCGGGCCTACACCACGCAGGCCGCGAGCCGGCTGGAGGTGCTCGCCTCCGATCGTGACCCGACCGTGTCGGTGGCCTTCAGCGAGCAGGACTACAGCGACGTGACCCAGGTGCTGGAGTACCACTACTCAATCTGCCTGACCGACTGCGGGACCGGGCTGCTGCACTCGGCCATGACCGGGGTGCTGCGTCTGGCCGACCAGATCGTCCTGGTCAGCTCGCCGTCGGTGGACGGGGCGCGGAGCGCGAGCGCCACGCTGGACTGGCTCCAGGCCCACGGCTACGGCGATCTGGTCCGGCACGCGGTGGTGGTGCTCGCCGTAGTCCGCCCGCGGCGCAAGAGCGCGGTCGATCTGGGGCGCCTGGAGCAGCATTTCGCGGCGCGCTGCCGGACCGTGGTCAAAGTCCCGTACGACGCGCACCTCGACGAGGGCGCCGAGGTGGAGCTGGGCCGGCTGAACCGGGCCACGGCCGACGCCTACCTGATGCTGGCCGCGGAGATCGGCGACGGCTTCGCCCGCCCCTCGAGAGCGGTGCGTTAGCACTTCACGGGGAAGCCGCCCGCTAAGCGATCGCGTTCGCGTTCGCGTCGCCCGCGATCACCGCACGCACGCCATCCCGTGGTCGGCAGGGTCCATGAGCCGTAGTTGCTGACCAGCATGCATAGCCCGGCCCCGCGCTACAGACGGGGGTCAACCGGCTCAGATTCCAGCGCGAGCACCCCGAACACCGCCTCGTGGATCCGCCACAGCGGGTCGCCCCGCGCGGCCCGGTCCAGGGCCTCGAGTCCCAGCGCGTATTCCCGCAGCGCCAGCGAGCGCTTGCGGCCGAGGTTGCGGTCCCGGAGCCGGGCCAGGTTGGCGGGCTCGGTGTAGTCGGGGCCGTAGATGATGCGCAGGTACTCCCGGCCCCGGACCTTGATGCCGGGCTGGGCCAGGCCGCGTCCATCCCGGGGCAGGGCGGTCCGGGTCAGGTTGGCGTGCGGCTTGACCACCATGCCTTCGCCGCCGGCCGCGGTCAGCTCCTCCCACCACGCGATCGCGGCCGTCACCGAGTCCGGGTCCGAGGTGTCCACCCGCCGCCGCCGGGTCACGGTGATCAGCCCAGGGGCGGCCCCGGCCAGCCGGTCGGCCACGCTGAGATGCCAGCCGTGGTCACGCTCGTGGTAGACGGCGCCCTCGGTGGCGAGCACCTGGAACGGGGCCAGCCGCACCCCGTCCAGGCCGTTGACCGGCCAGCAGTAGTGCCGGTAGGCGGCCGTGAACGCCTCGGCGTTGGCGGCCCGCGCGGTGGTCCGCGCGGCCAGCGCGGTCACGTCGATCCCGCGCGCGGCCGCGTCCCCGAGCAGGCGGGCGGCCTGGGGCAGCGCGGCGCGGGCCGCGGCGCCGACCGCGGCGTACTGGCGCCGGAGCAGATCCCCGGCCTTGACCGACCAGGGCATCAGCTCGGCGTCGAGCAGCACCCACCCGGTACCGAGCTCGTCCCAGAGCCCGGCTGCGCCGATGCCGGCGCGCACCGCGTCGAGCAGCTGCCGGGCGGTCGCGGGCGGGAAGAACGGCCGGCCGGTCCGGGTGTACACCGCCCCGGGCATGCCGTCCGGCACTCCGAACCGGGCCCGGGCCGTCTCATCGTCCCGGCAGGCCAGCAGCATGGCCCGCGAGCCCATGTGCTTTTCCTCGCACAACACGTCGGTGACGCCGTCGGCCCGGTAGGCCGCGAACGCATCGGCCGGGTGCTCCAGCAGGTCCGGCCGGCCGGACGTGGGGGCCGGGGCCATGGTGGGCGGCAGGTAGAGGAGCCAGCGCGGATCGACCGCGAACCGGCTCATGACCTCGAGCGCGCCGGCGGCGTTCTCCTCGCGGATCGTGACCCGGCCGTGCTGCCCGGTCTCGATCACCCGCTTGCCCAGCGCGTCGGTGATGTCCAGCACCCCGGGGTCACGCCGGGCCGGCGCCCGGTCGGGACGGCGTCCATCCCCGCCTGCTGCCTCGTCGCTGCCCTCAGCACTACCGTCCCCGCTGGCAACGCTCGTGGCGGCTGAGGACAGGGGGAAGGGCCGGGCGGGCTCATACCAGACCCGCCCGGCCGGGACCGACACGATCTCCTTCTCGGGATAGCGCAGCGCGGTGAGCCGGCCGCCGAACACGCACCCGGTGTCCAGGCACATGGTGTTGTTGACCCACTCCGGATCCGGCGTGGGCGTGTGGCCGTACAGGACCATGGCCCGGCCGCGGTAATCCTTAGCCCACGGGTAGCGGACGGGCAGCCCGAACTCGTCGGTCTCCCCGGTGGTATCCCCGTACAGCGCGAAGCTGCGCACCCGGCCGGACGCGCGGCCCTGATACGCCTCTTTGAGCCCGGCGTGCGCCACCACCAGACGCCCGCCGTCCAGCACCAGGTGCGAGACGAGGCCGTGGCAGAACTCGGCAACGTCCTGGCGGAACGTCTCGTCCTCGCCGGCCAGCTGGCTGAGCGTCCCGGCCAGCCCGTGACTGACCTGCACGTTCCGCCCGGACAGGGCGCGGGTCAGCTTGTTCTCGTGGTTGCCGGGCACGGCCAGCGCGTGGCCCGCCGCCACCATGCCCATCACCAGCCGGAGCACCCCGGCCGAGTCCGGGCCCCGGTCCACCAGGTCGCCCAGGAACACCGCCGTCCGGCCTCCCGGGGGTACCGCGTCCACGGCCCGGCCTGGCGCATCCTGGGTCACCCGGTAACCGAGTTCCGCCAGCAGCGCCTCCAGCTCGGCCAGGCAGCCGTGCACGTCGCCGATCACGTCGAACGGCCCGGTCCGGTCGCGGTAGTCGGTGAGCAGCCGCTCGCGTACCACCACGGCCGCCTCGACCTGGGCGGGGCTGCGCAGCACGTGGATCTTGCGGAACCCCTCCCGGGAAAGTCCCCGCAACGACCGGCGCAGCTGGTCATGCTGGCGGTGAATGACCGGCGATCCGAACGTGCGGTCCGGCCGGCCTGAATTTCGTTGCGTGCAAAGATTCTTCGGCAGGTCCAGCACGATCGCGACGGGCAGCACGTCGTGCGCGCGGGCGAGTTCCACGAATTGCTTGCGCGCGGCGGGCTGCACATTGGTCGCGTCCACGACCGTCAGCCGGCCGGCCGCCAGCCGCTTGCCCGCGATGTAGCCGAGCACGTCGAACGCGTCGGCGGTCGCCGCCTGGTCGTTCTCGTCGTCAGCGACCAGCCCGCGGCAGAAGTCGCTGGAGATCACCTCGAACGGGCCGAAGTGCTGGCGGGCGAACGTGGTCTTGCCTGAGCCGGACACGCCGATGAGGACCACGAGGGACAGCTCGGGGATGCCGAGCTCCCGGCGCCCGGTCTCGGTCGGCGCGGTGCCGGGTGACGCGGTCGCGGCCGGCCTGGGGCGGGCTGATCCGGGGCCTGCTGATCCGGGGCCGCTTGATTCTGTGCCGTCCGGTCCGGTGCTGACTGGCCCGGTGGTGACTGGTTCGGGGCGGTCGGGTTCAGTCACGGGTGAACACCGCCAGCTGGGTGGGCGGCCCGACCTCGGGGTCGTCCGCGCCGACGGGCACGAAACGCACCTGGTAGCCATGGCGGCCGGCCACCCCGGCCGCCCAGTCGCGGAACTGCGGCCGGGTCCACTCGAACCGGTGATCCGGGTGCCGCATCGCGCTGGGGCGCAGGCCAGGAAAGCGCACGTTGTGCTCCGCGTTCGGCGTGGTCACCACGACCGTGCCAGGCCGGGCCGCACCGAACACGGTCTGTTCCAGCGCGCCAAGCCGCGGCGGGTCCACGTGCTCGATGACCTCCATGAGCACGGCCGCGTCAAGGCCGGCCAGCCGCGCGTCGGTGTAGGTGAGCGACGACTGCAGCAGGTCAACTCGTTCCCGCTGCCGGTCCGGCATGGTGTCCAGGTGCAGCCGCTGGGCAGTGCGGGCCAGGGCCCGGTGGGACACGTCCACGCCCACGACCCGGGCCACGGACGGTTCGCGGAGCAGCACGGCGACCAGGCGGCCCTCGCCGCAGCCGAGGTCGGCGACGCGGGCGGCGGAATCGCGCAGCACGGTGTCGCGGAGGGCGGTGAGCACAGCGTCGCGGCGTTGCTGGGCCAGCGAGCTACGGGCGGGCGCGGTGCCGCTGGCCCCGGTGTCCGGTGGCGCGTCCTCTGGTGCCGTGTCCGGGGTCTCCGGCACCGCGTTGTCCAGCGCCTCCGGCTCGGTATCGTCCACCTCGGCGAGGCGCGCTACCGCACTCTCCGTGAACTGCCGCTGGTGAGCCAGGTAGCGATGGGTGATCAGGTCCCGCTCGGGGTGCGCGGCCAGCCAGTCCCCGCCGGCCCGGAGGAGCTTGTCGATCTCGCCCGCGTCGACCCAGTAGTGCTTGCTGTCGTCCAGCACCGGCAGCAGCACGTACAGGTGGCTGAGCGCGTCGGCCAGCCGGAGCTGCCCGGTCAGGCGGACGGTGAGGTACCGGGAGTCGCCCCACTCCGGCAGTTCCGGGTCGAGCGGGATCCGCGTGGCCTGCACGTCCCAGCCGAGCGGCCGGAGCAGCCGCCCCGCCAGGTCGGTGCCGCCGCGGCAGGGCAGCGCCGGGATGCTGACCTCCAGCGGCAGCGCGCGGGCGGCCAGGTCCGGGCGGGCGTCACAGCGGCCGGTCATCGCGGTGCGGAAGACCTTGCCGAGCGCGACGGCCAGCATCGAGGAGGCCGCGTAGGGCCGGTCGTTGACGTACTCGGCGAGGGAGAACGCCTCCGCGCTACCCGCGCCCCCGGATCCGCTCCGCCGGCGACCGCGGACCAGCCCGATCGGGTCGATCTCCAGCAGCAGCGCCGCGGTGCAGCGCCGCTCGCCTGCCTCGGGGTAGAACACGTGCGCCTCGCCCGCGGACACGGCGAAGCTCTGCACGCGGTCCGGGTGCTTGTGCAGCAGGTAGCCCAGATCCGTCGCCGGTGGCTCGGCCAGCGTGATGGTCAGCAGCATGGATAGCTTTCCGCGAGTTCGCAGGTACGCCACGATCCTGGCATAGCGGAGCGCGGCCCGGCTTCCCGATAAAAGCGCCGGCACCGTCTGCGCCTGTCCCAGGTATTGCCTGCGTAAGCCCGCCGGTAATGCCGCGCGTCCAAATTTGCGTACCAGCAAGCATTATCCGCGCGCGTCCGGGGCCTGCTCTTACTACCGCGCCACCGGCACGCCGGGCGCGGCGGTGACCTACGGACCGCCGGGCAGCACCCGCACCGGCCAGGGTCCGCTGCACGTCACCACCACGCTGGGCGGTGCGCTCTACACGGCAGGCCGCCGGTGAGGTGCCCGGCCTACTGGCGGAATGCCTCTTCAGCGGTTACAACTCAGTCATGGCCGCTGAATCCCGGGACGCTCCGAGCGCCGAGTCGTCCGAGTCGTCCGGGGAGGCGCCGTCCGCGGACGGCGGGCCAGGGCGGATCATCGTCGCCGGGGACTGGCACGGCAACGAGGAGTGGGCGCTCAGTGTCATCCGCCGCGTCCCCGGCCTGCTGGCCAGCGAGAGCCAGCGGCTCATCCTGCATCTCGGGGACTTCGGCCTCTGGCCGGACAAGGCCGGGCAGGAGTACCTGGACCGGGTCAGCGCGGCCCTGGCCGAGGCCGGCGCCGAACTGTGGTTCGTGGACGGCAACCACGAGGACTTCGCCCGTCTCGGCCAGCTGGACCGGGAGCCTAACCCTGATGGGCGCGTGATGGTCGTGCCGCGGGTCTTGCACCTGCCCCGTGGCTACCGCTGGAACTGGCACGGCCTCACCTGGCTCGCCTGCGGGGGTGCGGTCAGCCTGGACCGGGCAGTCCGCACCGAGGGCGTGGACTGGTGGCCGCAGGAGGAGATCACCACCGAGCAGGAAGTCGCCATCTCCGGCAGCGGCCACGCCGACGTGATGGTCTGCCACGACTGCCCGTCCGGCGTCGCCCACACGTTCGCCCACCCGCCTCCCGAGTGGGCGCCGGAAGACCTGGCCCGTAACGACGCGCACCGCCGGCGCCTGCAGCGCATCGTGGACGCGGTCCTGCCCGCCTATCTCATGCACGGCCATCTGCACCGCGCCTACCAGCGCACGTGTGACTTCGGCTACGGACCGGTCAAGGTGACCGGGCTGGACGCGGACAACCGGCTGCGCAACTTCGCCACCCTGGACGTGCCCTCGATGCGGTGGGACGTCCGCGCCGGCTGGTTCAGCCGCTTCGGCAGGAGCCTCGTGGCCGGCTGAGGCCTGCCGCGCCTGCTCCGTCGGCTGCCACCTGCGCTGTGCACCGAGATCTATCTGATATCAGGATTCTGTACACCCAGAGCGACCGCTACGCGTCTCTCTGTTAGAAAGTGGGGCACGGCTGGGGGGGAGCCTGGCCGGGCCAGGGATCGAACCCCGCTAACGAAAGAGGGCCAGGCATGTTGGATGTGCGCGACAGCGTGAGGGGACGCCATCGCCGCCAGTGGATCACCCTACGGGCCCGCGGCCTCAAAGGCCGCGTCTTGCGAGCTGTGCTGAACCGGGTGGCGACGCCCGAGATGCGTCACGCCGCCCTGCTACTCGGGTACGACATCGCACTGGGGCATGGACGGGAAGGCATCTTCCGCTATCTGGACGAGTTCAATACGGGGACCGAGATCGGCCGCACGGTGCGGTACGGGCAGTCCCAGGAGCGCGAGGGGGCCGTCGAGGCTCTCATCCTGGAACTCTGCCTCTTCAGCTGAGTCGTCACGGGCGCTCACAATGCTGGCCTTCACGGGCTGGCGTCGACGGGGACGGCCGGGCAAGCGGCATCATGGGGGCCGCTTGCCCCGGCGTAGGGGCCCGAATCGGAGGCTGCTCCGTTTAAACTGGCGTTGGTAACGGAGGATCCTCCGTTAGTCCTCACGGTGTGGTGATGGTGGGGACGGCGGCAGCACCGGCTTGAGGAGTTCAGTCATGCCCGAGACCCCTGAGACACCTTTCTTTGACCAGTCGGCGCCCGCAGCGGGGCGAGGGCGGACGACGCCGGACCGGCTGGACGGCACCGTCGCGCTGGTGACCGGGGCATCGAGCGGCATCGGCGCGGCCGCGGCCATCGCGCTCGCCGGTGAGGGGGCAGCGGTGGCGATCGCGGCCCGGCGCAAGGACCGGCTGGAGGAGCTCGCCGCGGGCCTCCGCGAGCAGGGCGGGACCGTGCTCGTGCTGGAGTCGGACATCACCGACGAGCAGCAGGCCACCGACGCGGTCGAACGGACGGTTGCCGAGCTGGGCCGCCTGGACACGCTGGTCAACAACGCGGGCGTGATGCTGCTGGGCCTGGCGGCCGGCGCTCCGTTGGCGGAGTGGCAGCGCATGGTCGACCTCAACGTGATGGGCCTGCTCTACTGCGCGCACGCGGCGCTGCCGCACCTGCTCCGCGCGGCCGAGGACGGACCGCGCCGGGTTGCCGACATGGTGAACATCAGCTCCACGGCGGGCCGGATCGCCCGCAATGGCAGCGCCGTCTACACCCTGACCAAGCACGGCATCGGCGCGTTCAGTGAGGCACTGCGCCTGGAGGTCACCCAGCGGCATGTCCGCGTCTCGCTGGTCGAGCCCGGCGCGACCGCGACTGAACTGGCCGGCCACAACCGGCCCGAGGTGCTCCAGGCCATGCGGAGCCAGGTCACCGGCATGCAGCCAATGGGAGCCGAGGATATCGCGGACATGATCGCCTACATCGTGACCAGGCCGCGGCACGTCGCGGTCAACGAGGTGCTGATCCGCCCCACTGAGCAGGCCTAATCCCGCTGGCCCGGCCGCCGGGCGTGCCGGGCCGGCGCAGGCCCTAGTGCACTGCCAGGAAGATCACGACCGCCACCAGTACCAGCAGCGTGACCACGATCACGCTCACGACCGCGCTGGCGTTCCCGCGGTGGTTCTTCGTTCCCGCATGATGCTGTCCGCGCATGGCTCCCCCTCAGATAGCTGGGTCGCCACGCTGCGCCCAGGCCGCGCTTCTACCCACAGGAACCCACTCTGCACGTATCGGTACGTATCAGACTGAACACTCAGGCAGCACTGACCGGGAGGCCCGGCTCGGCGAGCTGGGTCCATCCGAAAATATTTGCGAAAAAATCCCCAAAACGGCTATTGGGGCCAGCGAGCCCCGGCGCATCCTGGCCAGATGGCCGCCTCGGACCCTGCTCGGGAGCCGGCGCTTGAGCGGGCCATGCCCGCGGACGCCGTGCCCGGCTCCACCATCCCCGAGGACACTGAGGCCGAGATCCTGCTCCAGGATGGCACATGGGCCTGGGCCCAGGTCACGGGTCAGCGTAAGGACCGGCACGGCCGCTGGTGCGTCGGGCTCCGGTGGTACGCCAGCCCGGCCGTGGGCGGGCGGGAAGGCTGGTACCTCTACGACCCGGCTTTCATCCGGCGTCCCAAATAGCAATTATTGCATCTTGGCCTGGCGGTCGTGACCCCCCACCGCCCGCGAGCGCGGCCTGCTGCAGGAATGGCTCGACCGCATCGCCGCGAACTGGCGGCCCGGCTGGCCCCCTAGCGTGTTCCTGGCGGGTCTGGCGCTGACACGCCGCCACGGTCCGGACCGCCGACGCTAGCTCAGTCTGATAAGAGAACGCATATCCCGGTGCGACCGCTTGGCCATACTTCTATGACGAATTCACTGCGCATTTCCTTGACAGTTGTATCTATCCAGTCAGATTCTTGACCCTAGGCGAAGGCGCCGCTCCAGACCCCGGCGGTATCCGAACTACCGGCCCGGGGGGCCTCGTGAAGCGCGCAACGCTCCGTACCGCTAACGGCACGCCGCTATCCGACCGTACGACTCCCGTCGCCGCACCGGGCGGCCCGCATGACCCCCGTGATCCGTGGCTGCGGCCCGGTAGTCCAGGTTTCCGTGCGGCCCCGCAGGCTGGTGATCCCGGTCATGGCTGCACTGCGGTGCTGCGCAGCCAGCCGGTCCTGATCGTGGACGGCCGGGTGGAGGGCGGTCACACGGGCGCGTTTGAGCTCATCTGCTGTGAGTGTGGCGACAACCCCTACTTGGATCACTCCCAGATCTCCCCCCGGCTCCAGCAGATACGTGGCCCGTACACGATCGCCGAGGGCCTTGCCGCCTACGAGCAGCACCTCGGACTGCTCATCTGCGACTGCGCGAAGTAAGTTCTGCCCGGTGTTCAGGGCGGCCCTGATCCGGCCGCTGATGCTGGCTGTAACAGCGTCACGAGCCGCCAGGCAAGCCAGTATCAGCATCCTTGGTAATTGGCAGGTCTGGCGGGTGAGCCCGAGGTAACCGCCGCCGCGGTAGCCGGAATCCTTGACCTGCTCGCCGACACGGTGTCCGGGTCTGGCTCGACGGCGGCTGGGCAGTCGACGCTTGCCTGGGCTACCAGACGCGCCGGTGGATATCGGCCGGTTGCGCGAGACGGCACAAGCCCATGGAACTTCGTTGTCGACGACCAGGATGGCCACGAAGTGGATTTGACGTCATCACCATCGACGCATCAGGAAACGGCGTCTATGGGTCCAGCCGAGAACGGCCAGTTCTACCCCGGCCGAAGCCCTCACCGGGACGGGGGAGCGACCGACTGGGCTGATGTGTCCGCGCTCTGCCAGCGGTTCGGCATACCGATACCCGGCGACTTCGTCCAATTCCAGTAGTCCGCCTGCGACCGCCCGGAAGGGCCGCCCTTGTCGCACGGCGGCTCTCGCTGACCCGCAGCCGCGCAGCTCGGCCCCAGGGCTGATAGTGGGGCGAACCGTTCCCGCTGTTCAGCGCACAGTTTGGCTGGCTGAGCGGAGAGTGCGGTCTCCAGCCGCAGGACAGGGCGGAGGGTGTGGTGCGGAGGGTGTGGGATTCGAACCCACGATGAGACTCGCGCCCCATAGCGGTTTTCAAGACCGCACGTGCGTCGGGTAGGCCTGGGCTTCTGAGCTGGTCGAATGTAGTCGGCGAAGGCCTAATGATCACCGGCTATCCCGCGCCTATCCCGTACCAGTCGCAATACCAACTGTCCTGCCCCGGCTCGCACAGACCGGGGGCTGGCAGCGTCCGGCCAGCCCTGGTCTGAGTCTCGGTTGACAACGACCTCAGGATCTGTAGCCTTGTACTATGACTATAGGTAAAGGGGCTAACCCGGCGAGCGGGCAGGCTGGTGCGTCCTCGCGTGGTGGCGGCACGTCGGCCCCGGACGGCCGCGGACCAGCTTCACCGATCGAGTTCAGGCTCGACTCCGCCTCTGGCGTGCCGACTTACCTGCAGCTCGTACACCAGGTCGAGCACGCGCTGCGGCTCGGTTACCTCAAGCCGGGCGATCAGCTGCCCAAGATCAGGGACGTGGTCGCCTCGCTGGCTATCAACCCGAACACCGTGCTGAAGGCCTACAAGGAGCTGGAGACCAAGGACCTTGCGGCCGGACGGCCGGGCCAGGGCACATTCGTCCAGGCCACGCTGAGCCAGATCGCGCTCCCGGAGCTGGCCGGGCTGCGCCGCTCCCTGCATGCCTGGCTGACTGCTGCCGACGGGGCCGGGCTGGACGAGGACGGGATCGTGGCGCTGTTCACTAGCGCGCTGCGGGATTTCCATGACCGCCGCGGCGCTCACCATGACCGCCGCGGCGCGGCGGACGGGGGAACGGAGGGCGTTGCATGAACGTCATTGAGGCCAGCGGCCTGGGCAAGCGGTATGGCAGCACGTGGGCACTGCGCGACTGCTCGCTGGCGATCCCCGCCGGGCATGTGGCCGCGCTGGTCGGCCCGAACGGTGCGGGCAAGACCACCTTGCTGAACCTGGCCGTCGGCCTGGCGGCGCCGTCCGCGGGGGGCGTCACCGTTCTCGGCGGCACGCCAGCCGGGTCGCCCGCCGCGCTGGACGGCATCGCGTTCGTCGCCCAGAGCACGCCGCTGTACAAGAACCTGTCCGCGGCCGACATGCTGCACTTGACCCGCAACCTGAACCGGCGCTTCGACCAGCAGTATGCGGAAGCCCGGCTGGGCGTGCTCGGCATCCCGCTCAAGCAGAAGGCTGGCAACATGTCTGGCGGCCAGCAGGCGCAGCTCGCGCTGACCCTGGCGCTGGCCAGGCGGCCCCAGCTGCTGGTGCTGGATGAGCCGATGGCGATGCTCGACCCGGTTGCCCGGCACGACTTCATGGCGACGGTGATGACCGCGGTGGCCGACGACGGCGTGTCGGTGGTGCTGTCCTCGCATGTCCTGACCGAGCTTGAGCGGGTGGCCGACTACCTCATCCTTGCCTCGCGGGGCCGAGTGCAGGTAGCTGGCGAGGTCGAGGACCTGCTCGCCTCTCACCGGCTGCTGACCGGCCCGGCCGCCGAAGCCGACCGGTACGCCGGGCAGCTGAGCGTGGTTCATTCCCGGCAGGGCGCTGTCCAGGCTCACCTGCTGGCCAGGACCGGTGGAGCGACCCGTGTAGTCCCGCCGGGGTGGGAAGCGCATCCGGTCGGCCTGGAAGAACTCGCCCTGGCCTACCTGCGCGAGCCTGGCGCTGCGGCTTTGCCCGGCCCGGCCCGGGCCAGGAACGCGGAACCGTCGGAGGTGGCGAAGTGACCACGTCGACCGTGCCCGCGCGGCCGGGAGAGCATGAACACTTGCGGCCGGTGCCGTGGCGCAGGATGGCGTGGGTCACCTGGCGGCAGCACCGGCTCGCGCTGGCCGGGGTGGCGGCGCTGTTCAGTGCGGCGGCTGTCTACTTGCTGGTTAGCGGTCTGGTGCTGCACCATGCCTATGCTGCCGTGGCCGCCTGCCGTCCCGCCGGTTCAGGTGCGTGCCGGAACGTAGCTGACAACTTCCTGGGTACCTACGCACCGGGCGTCGGACCCGTCCTCGGCCTGCTGCAAGTGATCCCACCGCTGATCGGGGCGTTCGCCGGGGCGACGGTCCTGGCCAGGGAGTTGGAGACCGGCACCTTCCGCTACGCCTGGACTCAGAGCTTCGGGCGGGCGCGGTGGGCCATCGCCAAGCTGGTACCGCTCGCGCTCGCGGTCGCGGTCGCCGCCGGAGCGTTCAGCTTGCTTGTCTCCTGGTACATCCAGCCGATCTTCGGCGCGGGCGACCACAACGGCCCGCTGTATCCCACCATCTTTGACCTGCGCGGCGTCGCGCTCGCCGCCTGGACGCTGGCCGCGTTCGCGATCGGCGGCCTGTCCGGCATCCTGATCCGCCGGGTCATTCCCGCGATGTTCGCTACCTTTGCCGTGTGGGCCGGGCTCGCTTTCGTGATCGGATGGTCCCTGCGCAGGCACTACGAGGCGCCGCTGGTTACTACTAACCCTAATTTCGCTGCTCCCGCGTGGGTGCTGAGCCAGGGGTGGACCCGTGGCGGTCACCCGGCCAGCCTGTCCATGATCAACCAGACGCTCCGCGGAATCGACACACAGGCGCTGACGCCAGGACAATTCCAGCCGGGACCCGCAACCCCGGCCAGCATCGACCCGGTGCATTACCTCATCCAGCACGGCTACACGCTCACGACGGTCTATGAGCCCGACGGCCGGTTCTGGCCGTTCCAGTGGATCGAGGGCGGCTGGCTGCTCGCGCTCTCCCTGCTCCTCATCGCCATGACCGTCTGGCTCGTCCGCCGTCGGGCCGCCTGAAGCGACGCCCGCACGGGCGGCCTAGACGCGGCGGCCACGAGCTGGACAATAGAGAGCGAGGAAGACGGTAAGCCCCGAGCCTGCAAGCTGCGGCTGAATCAGTGCTCCTGGCACCCGGACGGCGCGGGCGCGCCGGGCGGGCCTCCCAAGGCAGAGCCCGGCGCGGGGAGCGCCGGACGCGGCGCCGCAGGCGCCGCCTTGACAGCTCGCCAGGACTTCTGAAATCGACATCTTCTGTGCTTCGAGCTGTGAAAAATGCTGGGATACCATCCCGCGTATATCCCGCGAAGAGCGGCTTATGGTGGCTGTCGGTGACCTATGGCTGCTCATCAACGATGGACACGGTGCCGCTGGGCGGAGGGTGTGGGATTCGAACCCACGATGAGACTCGCGCCCCATAGCGGTTTTCAAGACCGCCGCCATCGGCCACTAGGCGAACCCTCCGCGGACAACGATAGCGCCGTGACCGGTGGGGCCACGCAACGATCGCGCCTGCTCCCGCGGAACGGGTCATGACTCAGGCCAGAGATCCTCCGGCTCACGCCCGCGGGTCTCGGGGAGCAGCCAGAACAGCACCATGACCAGCGCCGCGGGCAGGAAGGTGACGACCCCCGCCACCCCGAACTGGTGATGGACGCCGGCCACCGCGCCGAACACGACCAGCCCGGTCACGGCTCCCAGCACGCCCGCCGCCACTGACCAGCCCACCACCGAGGCCCGGACCGAGGTAGGAAACAACTCGTTGACCAGCGCCCCGGCCGCCGGGGCGAAGACCGAGGCCGCGAACACGCCGAGGATGTAGCCGGCCAGCAGCGCCGGGGCGGGACCGGCGTAGGTCAGGGTGGCCAGCAGCGCCACGGTCACCATGGCCAGTGCGCCGGTCAGGCGTCGGCCCACCCGGTCCGCCAGCCACCGTCCGGCTAGGAGTCCGGCCAGCCCGGCGACGCCCGCCCCCACCACCATGCCCGCCGTCACGATGCCCCGCTGGTGGAGGAAGTTCTGCGCGAAGAGGAAGACGAAGCTGTTGGCCGGCCCGGTGATCACTGAGATGGCAAAGGACAGGACCACGATCACCAGCAGGCGCCGCCGGAAGGGCCGCGCCACGGCATCGAGCACCGGGATGGGATGCCCGGCTCCGGCTACGGCGACGGTGAACCGGTCAGGTTCCTGGACCCACCGCCCGATGAGCGGCAGCAGGGCCAGGGGGATGAGCGCCAGGATGAACACGCCACGGAACCCGATCGCGCGGGACGCCAGGCTGTGCACGATGGCGATGACCCCGGCGCCGGTGCCGTAGCCGGCGGCGATGAACGCCAGTCCCTTGGCCCGGTCCGCCGACGCGGTCTGCTCGGCCGCAGTGACCTGGGCCAGCCCGTTCGTGGCGCTGAGCAGGGGGCGCCCGCAGGCGAAGATGGCCACGAACCACCAGTAGCTGGGGCTGGCCGCCGCCAGCACCGTCATGGCGAGCCCGGCGCTGACGGTGATGAGCAGCATCTTCCGGCGGCCGAAGTCGTCGGCCAGGCCGGTGATGGGAAGCGCACCCAGCGACGCGAGGCGCATGATGGCCAGTCCGATACCCAGGCTGGTGCCCGACAGACCGGCCTGGTCGGAGAGGGTTGCCCCGTGACTCACCTGGCCGAACCCGCGCGCCACGTCGCCGAGCGCGGCTACGACGCCGAACTGCCCGAAGCCCGAAGCGAAGGCAGCCACGGCCACACCGGCCACCGCCCGGTCGTTCCAGTGGTGCAGATGCAGGCCCGCCGGTCCGGGTCCGGGGACCGTACCTGGATCAGTGCTCAACGTCGTCTGCCCTTATCCGTCGCGGGCTCCTGCGGGCCCATCGCGGCCCAGGGGGTGAGGGCCGTAACGATCCAGGAGCAGCCAGCCTGATCGGCGTGCCTGCCGAGCGCAAGGGGCGGGGATTCCCCTACACGCGGTAGTGAGTAGGCTCGATCCAGCAAGAGGGAGGTTCCATGCTGCCCCCGTTTGGCTGGCAGGCGGTCCTGGAACGCTGGGAGTTCGCGCCTGTCGTGACGGCCATCGTCGCGGTCTTCGCTGCCCTGTACCTGTGGGGCGCGTGGCGGGTCGGCCGCCGCCATCCCGCCCGGCCCTGGCCGTGGTGGCGTACCGCCCTTTTCCTGGGCGGCCTCCTGGTCGTGGTGCTGGCCACCGAGAGCGGTATCGGCACGTACGACGACGTCCTGTTCTGGGACCACATGATCCAGCACCTGATGCTGATCATGATCGCGCCGCCGCTGCTGGTGCTGGGCCAGCCGGTCACGCTGCTGATGCACGCCAGCCGCAACCCGCTGCACACCTGGGTCAAGCGGGTGGTGCGGTCGCGGGCGGCCACCTTCCTCACCTGCCCGCCGTTCGTCCTGGTGTTGTACGCGGCGACGATCGTCGCCACGCACCTGACCGGCTTTATGAGCGTGGCCATGACCAACCCCGCGCTGCACAATGCCGAGCACGCGCTCTACCTGGTGGTCGGGTACCTGTTCTTCCTGCCGGTCCTGGGCAGCGAGCCGATCCGCTGGCGGCTGTCCTACCCGATCCGGTTCGTGATCCTGGTCGTGGCCATGCCCGTGGACACGTTCACCGGGCTGGTGCTCAGCACGGCGAACACCCCGATCAAGGGAATGACGCCGCGCCCGGCCTGGTCACCCAGCCCCCTGGCCGACCTGCATGCGGGCGGCGCGGTCATGTGGATCGGTGGGGACGCGATCATGCTCGGGTTCATGATGCTGGTCTTCCTGATGTGGGCGCACGCGGACCGCGTCGGCACGGTCAGCCGTGGCTGGCTGGAAGCCGTGCGCACGGCGAGTTTCGAGACACTGGTCGCCCCGTCCGCACCGGCCCGCGCCGCGTCCGGCCCGGAACCCGCGCCGGACCTGGCGTCCGCGGCCCACGGAACGCAGGCTGCCGCGCTCTCCTCCGCTGCAACGGCCTCGTCCGGTGCGACCGCCGGGGCCGATGCGAAAGCCGCGCCCGAGCCGGCTGTGGCGGGCGCGCGCGGCACCATCGACGACGAGGAGCACCTGGCGGCCTACAACGCCTACCTGGCCCGGCTGAACGAGCCGGGGCACCGGCCGGGCCGGTAAGCATTACCTCGGCGGGATGGCGAATTGCCCGGATGATTACGTGCTGCAAATTTGCTGAAAGAATCTTGGCCGGAACCTGAACCCCGGATGCGCCCTTCCCGTGACAAGGGGTGCGGCGCGCAGAGCGGGGCGTTAGCTGCAACTGCCAGCCGGCCCAGGTGCCCGCCATACAACTTAGCCGCACGGTGCCCCACCCGTACCGCCTGCTGAGTTGGGTGGTGCTCGCCATGCACCTGCCGGTCGGCTGGTGGCAGCAGCTCGATGATGTGGGCTTTCTCCCTGCCCTTGCGCCGTGCCCGGGCACCAGCGAAGGGCCCGGGCATCCAGGGGAAGGGGAAGCGGGGAATGTCAGTCATCCATCGTGTCGCCCTCGCGTCAGCCGCATCCGTGGCGACCGTCGCAGCAGCGGCCCTGGCCATGGCGCCTGCCGCGGGGGCGCAGGCGCGGGCCACGGCCAGTTCGCACGGGCCGTCGTTCATCAGCCACTTTCACAGGATCTCTACCATCGCGTCGACGGTGCCGGGCAACGGCGACGTTAACCCATACGGGATGGCGGTGGTCGGCCGTAGCCAGGGCCGCCTCCACCGCGGCAACGTCCTGATCAGCAACTTCAACAACAAGACGAATCTCCAGGGCACGGGGACCACGATCGTCCAGGTGTCACCCGGCGGCTCGGTGAGCACGTTCGCCCGGATCAGGGCCAGGCACCTGCCCGGTGCCTGCCCGGGCGGGATCGGCCTGACCACCGCGCTGTCCATCCTGCACGGCGGCTGGGTCGTGGTCGGCAGCCTGCCCACTACGAACGGCATGTCCGCCACGGCCAAGGCCGGCTGCCTGCTGGTCCTCGACCGCTGGGGCCACGTCCGGGAGACCCTGACCGGCAACGGCATCAACGGCCCGTGGGACATGACCGCGATCAGCAACCGCCACTTCGCGGAGCTGTTCGTCACGAACGTCCTCAACGGAACGGTCGCGGCGAACGGCAGCGTCGTGAACAAGGGCACCGTGCTCCGGCTGGCCCTGGTCCTGCATCGCCATCACGCCCCGCACCTCGTGGACGTGACGACCATCGGGTCCGGGTTCGCGGAGCGTACCGACCCGGCTGCCCTGGTCGTCGGGCCGACCGGCGTGGGGCTGAACGCCCACGGCACCCTGTACGTCGCGGACAGCCAGGGTAACCGCGTCACCGCGATCGCGAACGCCCCGTTCCGGCACACCAGCGCCGGGACCGGGTCCGTGGTGACCTCGGGCGGCGCGCTGAACACGCCGCTGGGCCTCACCGTGGCCCCGGGCGGGGACGTCCTCACCGTCAACGGCGGCGACGGCAGGCTCGTCGAGACCACCCCGGCGGGTACCCAGGTCGCCACGCGGTTCCTCGACAAGTCCGGCAGCCCGAAGGGGGCAGGCGCGCTGTTCGGCCTGGCCGTCGCACCGCACGCCGCCGGCCTGTACTACGTGGACGACGCAGTGAACACACTGCGCCTGCTTCACTAACGGCCTGTCCGGGCCAGCCAGCCCGCAGAAGCCAGCCGGGGCGTGGTGCCAGGGGAGAGGCGCCGCGCCCCGGCCTCCTGTTCTCCCCGTCTATCAGTGCGTTCACCCTGGACGGCCGGCCACGTCCCGGCCCTCACAATGCACCGCGCTGATGCGGTTCGCCCCGATCGGCGACACGCCGGCAGCACTTTCTACATCAATCTAGGGTTCCGGCTAGAGCCGCGCATAGGCTGCTAGGCCGTGGACCCCGTACGAAATCCCTACGCGCCGGGTGCCGGCCAGCGGCCGCCCGAACTGGCCGGCCGGGACCGGGAACTCAGCCAGTTCGAGGTGGTGCTGGAACGTATCGCCCGCGGCCGGCCGGAACGCAGCATGGTGCTCACCGGCCTGCGCGGGGTGGGCAAGACCGTGCTGCTCAACTCGTTCCGCTCGATGGCGCTGCAGCGGCTGTGGGGCACCGGCAAGATCGAGGCCCGGCCGGACCAGTCCATTCGCAGGCCGGTCGCGGGTGCCCTGCACATGGCGGTCCGCGAGCTGGCCCCGCGGCACCGGGCCCCGGACCGCATCGAGGAGTTCCTCGGCGTGCTGAAGGCCTTCGCGGCCCGGGATCCGAAGGCACCCAAGGGCAGCTTCACGCCGCACCTGGGCATCGACGTGCCGGCGGTGCGGGGCCGGGCCGACTCCGGTGACCTGGAGATCGACCTGATGGAGCTGTTCACCGACGCCGCGTCGGTGGCCCGCGATCTCAGCGTGGGCATCGCACTGTTCATCGACGAGATGCAGGACGTGCCCGCGCCCGACGTGTCCGCGCTCTGCGCCGCGACCCACGAGTTGTCCCAGACCGGCGGCCCGCTGATCGTGGTCGGGGCGGGCCTCCCGCACCTGCCGTCGGTGCTGTCCGCCAGCAAGAGCTACTCGGAACGGCTGTTCCGCTACGTGTCGATCGACCGGCTGGACCGGCCCGCCGCCGACCAGGCGCTGCTCGCGCCGGCCCAGCGCGAGGGGGCGGATTTCGAGCCGGAAGCCCTGGACGCGCTGTACCGGGCGGCCGATGGCTACCCGTACTTCGTGCAGGCGTACGGCAAGGTCGACCTGGGACGTGGCCACGGCCAGCCCGGTCACCGCCAAGGACGTCGCCGTGGCCAGCCCGGAGGCAGAGGCCGAGCTGGCGGTGGGCTTCTTCGGCAGCCGTTATGAGCGGGCCACCCCGGCAGAACGCGACTACATGCGCGCGATGGCCCAGCTCGGCGACGACCCGGTGCAGACCGCCCAGGTCGCCGACGAACTGGGCCGCAAGCCGTCCAGCGTGTCCCCGGCCCGGGATGGGCTGATCAAGAAGGGGCTGATCTACAGCTCGGAGCGCGGCCTGATCGCGTTCACCGTGCCGCACTTCGGCCGCTTCCTGCGCGCCCAGCCCGTGTGAACGTCTGGCTCCTCTGGCCAAGTATGGACCTTTCTAGGGTGGCGGCTAGACGCGCATAGATAACTGCATAGCCCCGTGGCGGCCCCAGCCCGGCACGGACGCCGGGCTGGCCTCCGGCCGGCGGTCCAGGCGGGGGGCACGGGCAGGACAGCCGCCTGGACCACCGGGTGGCGCCGCTTCAGCTGGACCGCGAACACCACCTCCGCATTCCTCCCGTCCTGGCGGTACGGGAAGACCACGTAGCGCCAGCACAGCTCGCGCCACATGTCGATGGGCAGCTCGGTGGTGATCGCCTGGGCGTGCTTGCGCCACTGACGGCTGCGGCGCAGCGCCGCGAGGGTCCGGTCAGCAGGCAGCAGGCGCAGCTCGCACGGGTCCGTGTACCCCAGCCGGACCAGCGCCTCGCTGAGCTCCGGCGACAGCGCGGCGATCACCGCCAGCTCGGCGCAGACGACCCCGAGGAACAGCAGTGCCCCGTGACCGCGGGGCGGCAGGTACAGCGCCGGGGTCTCGACGGAGATCAGGGCGGCCCCGCTGAGCAGCAGCGCCCGGGCGAGAGAGCGGCAGCCGGCCGGCTCGCTGCTGAGGTCGCCGAAGCAGCCACAGCCCAGGTCGGGGCGCCGTCCCCGCAACTCGACCAGCGCGGCCGCGGCCACCAGGAAGAACGCGGCGGCGGCGATGCGGGCCCCGGTCGCGGCGCGGGGCGCGAATAGCGCCGTCCCGGCGCGGGTGCCCACCGGCAGCACGGTCACCAGCAGCGCGAGCCCCAGGCCCATCTCGAACGCGCACATGATCATGGCCAGCGGGCGGCGCAGCCGGAGCGGGAACAGCTGGGTGGGGCCCAGGCCGGCGTCCAGCGCCGGCCCGGGGGCGCGACCCCCCGCGATCGCTGGCTCGGAGGGAACCCGCCGTCGGCACCCCCCGCCTCGCCACCCGGTACTCCGCAGGACCCGGCTGAGCTTGGCCATGCACCCGCCGATCAGGATGCCCGCGATCAGGGGTGGCTGGATGTCCTGCAGGTCAGCCAGGAGGGTGGCAGGGAGGTCCGGGGTCGTCATGACTGACCTGCCGATGCGGGGCCGGGGGACACGGACCCGGAGGCCTGGGACCGGGTCCCGGCGATGCTGGTGACAGGGCTCCCAGCGAGACGGTGGCGTTGAAGCAGCCGCGTTCCAGATCGCCGCCCATGGCCACGAAGCTGGTCACCGGCAGGTCCGCGACCCGCCCCCGGGGCGAGGTGCCGCAGGTCACGCACCGGTCGCAGAAGATCTGCGCGGTCGCCGCGCAGCCAGACACCGGCAGCACCCGCGTCGTGCCCGTGCACTCGTTGCGGACCTTCAGCAGGCTGCCGACGGACAGGTACGGCAGCTGCGGGCAGGCGGACCCCGCGAGCGGCTGCTCCTGGCAGGCGGTGTCCGGGTCGAGGGCCGGGTACCGGACGCCCTGCTCGTCCTCGGGGCCGGCGGCCTCGTGCCAGATGGCCGACCCCGCGATGCGGTCTGGGGAACGGCCGCGGACCGGCACCCGCGCAGGCGCCTCAGAGGCCCGGTAGGCCGGCTGCGAGGTCGCGGGGACCAGCGCTTCCAGGTAGCCGCGGCCGCGGAGCCCGATGAAGTCCGCCAGGTACCCGGGCTCCAGCCGGGGGAAGCGCACCCGGAGCCGGGCCATGGCGTGCGGCGGGATCAGCACCGCCTGGCGCCGGGTGGTCCGGCCCTCGTCGATGAGCACGCTCTCCCGGTCCAGCTCCATGATCACTCCGGTGACCCGGCCCGGGTTAGCCCAGACCCGGTCCGCGACACTGCGCTGCGCCGGCTGCATCCGGACCACCACGCTGTCCCCGCTCTCCAGGGCGGTGGGATCTACCGGGTGGCCTTTCCACACACTGGCCCCGGGGGCCAGCACGATCCGCCGCTCCCCATCGGGGCAGTACAAGGTGACGATCTGCGGGCTGGTGTCCAGCACCGTCCCCGTGAGCACACCCGGGTGATCCGCCCGCCCCGGGGGCTGCGGCACGCCCGCGCCCGTCTCCGGGGCGGCTGCCCCCGCCACCGGCGGCACCGCGGTGACCCCCGCCGCCGCCGGCACCGCGGTGGCCCGCGCCGCGGCCGCGCTGGCCGACGGTCTTCCAGCCGGCGGGTGGACCGCAGCCTTGAGCACATGCCGGCGGCCCAGGCGCTCCGCGGCGGCTGGCCCTGCGCAACGGACACAGCACGCTAAGTCACCGCGTTCGACAACCATCGGCCCTCCCGAGGCAAACGTCCCAGGTCATGACGATGGGGGCGGGAGAGGCGCGCGTCAAGCGGTTCCGGCACGTTGCCCGGGACCCGCCGCCTCGCCGGCACACGGCTGAACCGTGGGGACAGCGTGTTAGCTGGGTACGGTTGGGGTGTGAGCGTCGGGGGCGATCACGTCGTGGCCGGTGCGCGGGGGAACGGGGCCACACCGCGCAGCAGGCACGCCGGGACTCAGGGTCAGGGCGATTCCGCGCGAGGAGTTGGCGCGGGCGCGCAAGTCAGCCGTGCGGTCGCGTCACGCAATACGCCGCCCGGGCCGCAGCGCAATCCGCCGCCCAGGCCGCAGCGGAAGCCGCCGGAACCGGGTGACCCGGCATTTCACGAGTACGTCACCTCCCGGAGCGGGTCGCTGCTGCGCATGGCCTACCTGCTCACCCGCAACCGGGCGGACGCCGAGGATCTCGTCCAGGCGGCACTGGCCAAGACCTACCAGGCCTGGGACCGGATCGAGGACCGCGGCGCGGTGGACGGCTACGTGCGCCGGGCCATGGTGAACACGCACATCTCCTGGTGGCGGCGGCGCCGCGTCGAGGAGTACCCCACCGACGAGATCCCCGACCAGCCGGTCATCGACCACGCGGGCGACAGCGAGGTGCAGGACGCCTTGCGCCGGGCGATCGAGCGGCTGCCGCAGCGGATGCGGGCCGCCGTCGTGCTGCGTTACTACGAGGACATGAGCGAGGCGGAGGTCGCGAGCGTCCTCGGGGTCAGCCTGGGCACGGTCAAGAGCACGGTGTCCCGGGCGGTGGCCAAGCTCCGCATCGACGCCGACCTGCTCGAAGGCTGACGGTATTCCCCGGCTCGGAGGGTGACGTTTCGCCGCAAGGCATGACACGATCCGACGAGAACGACGTGGGACCGGTGCGCTGCGCGCCGGGGGTGAATCACAAGGAGGTGGGCCGTGCTCAGCACGATGATGGACGTGCCCCTGACCGTGACCTCGCTGATGCGTTACGGCACCACGGTCTACGGCGACAGCGAGGTCGTCACGTGCACGACGGACGGCGTCCGCCGCCAGTCCTATGCCCAGACCGGTGCCCGCGTGGCCCAGCTCGCCGGCGCGCTGCGCAAACTCGGCGTGGATGGGGACCAGCGGGTCGCCACGCTGCTGTGGAACAACTCCGAGCACCTGGAGGCCTATCTGGCCGTCCCCTCCATGGGTGCGGTGCTGCACACGCTGAACCTCCGGCTCGACCCGAAGCAGCTCAGCTACATCGCCAACCATGCCGGTGACTATGTGATCATCACCGAGCCCACGCTGGTGCCGCTGCTGGCCGCGATCCTGCCCAGCCTGGAAACGGTCCGCCACGTCGTGCTGGCCGGGCCGACCTCGGGCGAGGGAGCCGCCGACGCCGGGGCACTGGCCGGGTCCGGCCGCGAGGTGCACTACTACGAGGACCTGCTCGCCGCCGAGCCGGCCACGTTCAGCTGGCCGGAGCTGGACGAGCGGTCCGCCGCGGCGATGTGTTACACGAGCGGTACCACCGGTATGCCCAAGGGTGTGGTCTACAGCCACCGCTCCAGCTACCTGCACGCGATGGGCGCCTGCCTGGGCAACGCGTTCGCCGTCAGTGACACCGACCGGGTCCTGCCGGTCGTGCCCATGTTCCACGCCAACGCCTGGGGGCTCGCCTACGCAGCCCTGCTGGCCGGGGCGGACCTGATCATGCCGGACCGGTTTCTGCAGCCCGAGCCGCTGGTGCGGCTGATCGAGGCGGAGCGGCCGACGATCGCCGGGGCGGTGCCGACGATCTGGAACGGGCTGCTCCAGCACATCCGGGCCCACGGCGGCGACGTGTCCTCGCTGCGCCTGGTCCCCTGCGGTGGCTCTGCGGTGCCGCACGCGCTGATGGAGGCCTTCCAGAAGGAACTCGGCGTGGAGATCCTGCAGGCCTGGGGAATGACCGAGACCTCGCCGCTGGGCAGCGTCGCCCGGCCGCCCCGTGGGGTGAGCGAGGAAGAGGCCTGGCACTACCGGGACACCCAGGGCCGCCTGTTCTGCGCGGTCGAAGGGCGGCTGGTCGGCGACGGCGGGGCGGTGCTCGCGAACGACGGCGTCGCGGTCGGCGAGGTCCAGGTCCGCGGCCCCTGGATCACCGGGTCGTACTACAAGGACGATGACCCCGGGAAGTTCGATCACGGCTGGCTGCGTACCGGCGACGTCGGGACCATCGACCGGCTTGGCTACGTGACGCTCACCGACCGGGCCAAGGACGTGATCAAGTCCGGCGGCGAGTGGATCTCGTCCATGGAACTGGAGAACATCCTGATGGGCCACCCCGAGGTGGCCGAGGCGGCCGTCATCGGGGTGCCGGACGAGAAGTGGGGCGAGCGCCCGCTCGCCACCGTGGTGGTCAGGGATGGCGCCACGATCACGCCCAAGGAACTCAAGGCGTACCTGGCGGACCAGATACCCCGCTGGCAGCTCCCTGAGCGCTGGTCGTTCATCGAGGAGGTACCGAAGACCAGCGTCGGGAAGTTCGCGAAGACCCGGATCCGGGAGGCGTACGCGGCCGGCGACTACAAGATAACCGAGGTGCCGTAGCGCGTCCAGGCGCTGTCGCGGTGCCCGGGAGCCCGGCGGGCCGGGCACCGCTGTTTCGGGCAGTGCGCCAACTGCTTTGGCACGTATGCCGGCATCCCGGTACGCTGATGCGGACCGCTTGGTCGGGGAGGCTTCGCCTAGTCCGGTCTATGGCGCCGCACTGCTAATGCGGTTTGGGTTTACCGCCCATCCGGGGTTCAAATCCCCGAGCCTCCGCTCGATGAGCAGCGGCCCCCAGCGTCTCGGCGCCGGGAGCCGCTGCTCTTGTTTCCCCAGACCGATGTGCACGCAGACTGCGCACGCCCCACGGGCGCAGCCCTGGCCACCACGCCGTAGAGGTCTGGGAGATTTTGCGTCAGGAACAACTCCGGATCCACGCTGGCCCGCGTCCGGTTGAATCTTCGCGGGGGGGTGAGCCGGGTCGCTGCCTGGCCTGGCAGCTCAAGCCCGGTGCCGCCCTGCGAGTAGCAGTTCGAGCTCGTGCTCCTGCTGAGTTGCGCAGCCGAGGCCCGGGATCCGCTTCCTGCTGCCGCACACGACGCGTTCGCTGAACGTCAGCCGGCCACCGGCTGAACTGAGCCGGCTGAGCCCGCCGTGCCGGGCTACCGCTTGCTAACGGCGGCGGTCGGAGGCGCTGGCCGCGTTCGCGATGATCGCGGCGAACGGCGGGATGGCCAGGGCCACGGCCGACAGGATGACCGCCCAGAAGACCGAGTAGCGGTCCACGACCGCCCAGGAGATGACGAACAAGCCGATGCAGACCGACATCAGCACGAAGTAGAACCGCTTGTCGCCCCGGGACGGCGGGGATCCCAGGGGCCCGCCCCGCCCCGGCCCGGGCGGCGCGTCGCGGTCCTGCCCGTTCCCCGCCACAATGACCCAGTATCGCTAGGGCACCGGGGCGGCCCGCAACCGGTGCCGGGTGTCGACCGGGTCCTCGTCCGCTCCCAGCCCAGCGGGAGGGCCACCGCGTCGCCGGGCTGGCCCTGGTTCGCGATCGGCGGCATCGACCCCGGCCGGGCTCGACGATGTCCTGGCCGCGGGAGCCGCCCGGGTGGTCGTGGTCCGCGTGATCACTCAGGCCGACGACCCGGCCGCCGCCGCCCGCGCGCTCGCGCGCCGACTGCGCACCGCGCCCCCGCAGGGCCCCCGGGTCGGCGGCAGCACTGGGTCCAGGCCGGGCCTGCTGGCTACCGCTCGCTGGCCGGGCCGTCCCTCTCATTACCGCGACCGCCTGATCAGCCCTAACGGTTTGTCCGGACCATTGGCGTCGGGATCGACTGAGTTCGCGGGAGCGTCACGGCGTGGCATCACGCTGCCCGGGTCCCCGACGTGAATGCCACCGCGGACGTCCCCGGCCCGGTGGTCGATCCGCCGGTGCTTGAACGAGCCACGGCCCCCCACGACGAAGATCCAGAGGATCATCGCCATCGCTCCCACCAGGACCACGGCCATGATGAGGATGATTCCGCCAGCTGAAGTACCAGTCACTCTGGTTCACCTCCAGCCATGGTCCTACCCGCTATGAACAACTAATGCATAAGTTTTCCGTGAGCCGCGCCACAACATGTGCGTGCCCGTGCCGGCGGGACGGTGCGGCCCGGGGCCGGGGACCAAGGAGCGGGCAGACGGTCGCGGGCGGCCAGGCGGTCTGGTCTACTGGTCAGCCTCGTCGGCGGAGTTGGCCGGGGCGTCCCGGCGTGGCATCACGCTGCCCGGGTCCCCGACGTGAACGCCGCCGCGGACATCCCCTTGTGCCCGGTCGATCCGCCGGTGCTTCCAGGAACCGCGGCCCCAGACGAACACTGAAAGCACGAGCGCGAGCAGGCCGAGCACGATGACCACGACCATGATGCCAATCCCGGTCGATGACGTATTCGTCACGGCCGCTGAAGTACCAGTCACGATGGTTCACCTCCGGCGTCTCCGCTACCCGTGAGCGGCGATCGATGCACGGCCGGGGCTGGTTTCCCGGCTGGACCGGGCGCCACGCGGAGCGCGACCGGGCCGCCGGGTGCCATAATCTGGCCCGGACCGGAGCCGGGGAGACCACCTCGCCGGGCTCACCCGCTGACCGGCCGGCCCGATCAGCGTGGCCCGAACCGGCCGGCGCGGGCGTGCACCGCCGGGCCCCGGCGGCCGTCTGTTATGCGTCACCTCCGAAAGGAAGCGCACGAATGCGATTTCAGGCGATGGCGATGGTCCCCGCTACAGTTGCGGCCGGGCTGGCCTTAGCGGCCTGCTCAGCGGCCAGTTCCGGGAATCCCGGGGAAGCGCCGGCGCGGAGCCCGTCGCCCGGCGCGCACGCGTCAACGCCGGTGGAACCGCAGACGGCCGCGGCGGTCCGGTCCGACGCCGATGACTACCTCACGCTCTACACCGCCGGCCAGTTCGCGATCATCTACCAGATGCTGAGCGCCCCCGCCCGGCAGGCCGTCAACGAGCAGGCCTGGGTCGCAGTCCACCGGGGCTGCCCGGGCGCGGCCAGCGGCATGTCATACAAGATCCGCCACATCGCCGTGACGGGCAGCACCGCGGTGGTGAAGGTGGTGCTGACCGGCGCGGCGAAGCCGGCGAGCGCGACCGAGACGCTGGTCTACGCCAATGGGCACTGGGGATTCTCGCCTCGGGACCTGGGGCTGTACCACCACGCAAGCCTGTCCGCGGATGTCGCCGCGGCCGAGGTGGCGGGCGGCTGCGCGAGTTGAGCAGCCCAGTGACCCGGCTCGGGGGGGCCGTTCCCGGACGGGTGAGCGCTCCGGCCCGGGGGGCCGGTCAGGTGGAAGTCGCCCCGGCTGGGGCCGGCTGAGATGGGGGCGTGCATGGGCCAGTGCAGGCGGCTGGGTCAGCCGGCAGCGTCCGGGGCGGGCGCGCTGGCCGGCGGCTCCAGGCGGCCGAGGATCTCCAGCGCCTCGTCGTGGTCATGCCCGGCCAGCCCGGGCAGGACGGTCTCCCGGAAGATCCGCGGCAGCACCGTCTCGCGGAAGATGACCGGGTAGGGACGGTACACCCCGGGCTCCCCGGTATCCCTGGTGGTTGCGCCGGCGGGCGGCCCGGCCGCGCCGGGTCCGCCGGCGGGCGCCTCGCCACCGCCCGGGCCCAGCACGTCGCGGGCCGGGCAGCCGGCAAAGTGCGTAACCACCGCCTCATTGAACGCCTCCGGGCCCTGGCCGGCCGCGCCTGACACGATCGTGGTCAGCCTGCGCATGTCCGCCCGCGGCTCGGCGGCGGCACCGGGTGCCTCGTCGGTGGTGAGGGTCCACGCCCACAGCTCGTGCGGCGTGGCCGCGTCGCATCGCGCGGTCTCTTCCCCGTCGAACGGCCGCCCGTCCCAGGTGAGGTACGCGCCCGCGGCATGGCTGGCCACCGGGTCGATGGTCAGCAGGACGTTGACCACCCCGGCCTGCATCGGCTCAGAGTCTGCCCCTGCCATCACGTCTGCCTCCCCGGCACCGGTTCGCGCTGTCTCGTGGACGTTACCGGCTGCCCACCGCGCCGTCGTTACCGGGCGGCCCGGGCGGCCCGGCTGGCCGAGCGCACCGGCGCGAACGTGGAAACGGCGAGGACCAGGGTCCCGCCCGCGGTCGCCAGCGATGCGATCGTCCCCGTCAGCGGCCATAGCCCGGGCCTAAGGGCCGCCGGGCCGGGTCCGGGAACCTGGCCTGGCTGGTACGCGTGCGGACCGCCGGCGGGTGCGAAGCTAGGTAAGAGCCGCTCCAGCGGACCCGATGGTCGAGGTCAGGCCCCGGGGCGGGTGGCGGGCGGTGAGGAAGAGCCATGCGATCGGCCGGCCGGGAGTTCCTGCGCCTGTGCGGTGTCGCGATCGTCGTGGGCGGCCTGGCCGCCGCGCTGACCCTGCTGTTTATCCCGCTCAGCGTGCAGCGGGCTTCGTCCGGTGCGATCGCGGGCTTCTGCGGCCCGGGCCGCACGTCCGACAATGCGGTCCAGGTCCGGCTCGACCCGGGCATCGTCACCACGGGCGGCCGCCCCGGGCAGGCCGGAAGCGCCGCGCAGCAGCAGCAGCTCCAGCAGTTCTGCACCCATGAGGCGGATGGCCAGCTGATCGAATCGGCGGTGATCGCGGTGCTGGCGCTCCTGATCGGCCTGCCCATGATCACGGCCCGCGGCCGTCAGGACGATACGCCACTCTCGCCGGGCGCAGTGCCACCCTCGCTGAGCAACTCGGGCGCCTCGGGCAGCACCGTCTGGAAATAGGACCGGGCGGCAGCGGTCGTCCCGACGTCGAAGCCCGCTTCCTCCGACATGTACCAGCGGTGCTCGAGGATCTCGTGGAAGATCTCGGCGGGGGGCAGGCGGCCGCGCAGGCCCTCCGGGATCGCCGCGAGCACCGGATCGTACACATCGTTGAGCCACTGGCTGGCCGCCACTATCTCGGGTACCGGACGGCCCCCCTTCTGCTCCAGGTAGGCGCGGAAGCTGGCGATGTCATTGAGCAGCCGGCGGGCCTGGTTCTCCTCCACGACGAGCCCGGTGCGCAGGAACAGCTTGCGCGCGTGATGCCCGGACTCCGAGACCCTGGTCCGCAGCCGGAGCCGGTTCCCGTCCGGCGTGCTGATCAGCTCCACCTCGTCAGCGTCGAAGCCGAGCTCGTTGAGCCGGCGCAGTCGCTGGGCGATCCGGTAACGCTGGTCGTCCGGGCGCAGCAGCTCCTCGCGGGTCAGCTCATCCCACAGCCGCTCGTAGCGCCGGGGCAGCTCGGCCGCGATCTCCATAGGATCCAGCTCCGGGCTGAGCAGGTCGCCGGCCTGGAGGTCGAGAAGCTCGCCGAAGACCCGTTCCTCGGCGAGTTCCACGTCGTAGTGCCGCTGGCCCCTGGTCAGTGAGGGATGGCGCTCACTCGTCTCCGCGTTGACCAGGTACGCCTCGAGCGTGCCCGCGTCGTACCGGAACAGCGTGTTGGACAGCGAGCAGTCACCCCAGAAGAAGCCGGACAGGTGCAGCCGCACCAGGAGCTCGACCAGCGCGTCGAGCAGCCGGTCGGTCGGCTGGCCACCCCGCGGGCTGGAGAAGACGGCCCGGTAGGTAGTGGAGTAGTCCAGGAACCGGGTGACCAGGATGGCGTCGAGGTCGGGCCCGCGATCCACCACGATCCCCACCACGTGCACCGCGGGCACATTGATCTCGGCGAGCTCGCGCAGCAGCCGGTACTCGCGGCGGGCCAGATTCTCGTTGATCGCCTTGAGCGCGTACAGCTCGCCGTCGTCGGCGACGAACCGGACGACGTGCCGGGAGATGCCGCGCTGCCGGATTTCCACCAGCCGCGGGTCCTGCCACTGCTCGAGCGGGTCCGTCCACGGCAGGCTCAGCAGGCCGGCCGCCTCCTCCGTGGGCGGGCTGAAGACGAAGCGCACGGCCTGATCTCGCCTCCTGAGCCAGTCTGAGTCAGGACTATTACATCGCCCCGGTGGCCCCCTGTACCGCTTGCGTACGGCTCGCCGAGTTTAGCCCGTGAATTTCCGGAGTTCTTCATCCGCACGGTTACCACGAATAGCCGCGTCCGTAACTTTTGTACGGCATGGTTAGGGCGTGACCCGTATGCGCATCACCGTCATTGGGACTGGGTACCTGGGTGCCGTGCACGCGGCCTGCATGGCGGATCTCGGCCACGAGGTCCTCGGCGTGGATACCGACACCCAGAAGATCACCGCGCTCCAGGACGGCCGCGCGCCCTTCTTCGAGCCCGGGCTCGAAGAGATCCTGGTCCGCGCGGTGGAGTCCGGGCAGCTCCGCTTCAGCACATCCCTGCGGGAGGCCGCGGAGTTCGGCGACGCCCATTTCATCTGTGTCGGCACCCCGCAGCTGCCCGGCGGAACCGGCGCCGACCTGAGTCACATCGAGGCCGTGGTGGACGGGCTGGCCCCGTACCTGACGCGGGACTGCCTGGTCATCGGCAAGTCCACGGTGCCAGTTGGCACCGCGGCCCGGCTGGCGGCCCGGATCGCGAGGCTCGCCCCGGTGGGTGAGGCTGCGGGCCTGGCCTGGAATCCGGAATTCCTCCGTGAGGGTCTCGCGGTCCAGGACACGCTGCGGCCGGACCGGATCGTCGCGGGCGTGACGACGGAAGCCGCCGACACCGCGCTGCGCGCCGTGTACGCCAGCGTGCTCGAGCTCGGCACGCCATACATCACCACGGACCTGGCCACAGCCGAGCTGGTGAAGGTCGCGGCGAACGCCTTCCTGGCCACCAAGATCTCCTTCATCAACGCGGTCGCGAACGTCTGCGACGCCGCCGGGGCGGACGTGATGACCCTCGCGGACGCGCTCGGGCACGACACCCGCATCGGGCGCCGCTTCCTGTCCGCCGGGCTCGGCTTCGGCGGGGGCTGCCTGTCCAAGGACATCCGGGCCTTCATGGCCCGCGCCGACGAGCTGGGCGTGGGTGACTCCTTGCAGTTCCTGCGCGAGGTGGACCAGATCAACACGGGCCGCCGGACCCTCGCCGTCGACATGGCCCGCGAGCTCGCCGGCGGCTCGTTCGCCGGCCGGAACGTGGCCGTGCTGGGGGCGGCGTTCAAGCCTGACACCGACGATGTGCGGGACTCGCCCGCCCTGGATGTTGCCCGGGCGATCCAGTCCGAGGGCGCGGTCGTGCGGGTGCACGATCCGCGGGCGACCTACAACGCGCGCCGGGCGTGCCCGGCCCTGGACTACGCCGAGGAAGCGGTCAAGGCCTGCGAGGCGGCCGATGTGGTGCTGCACCTCACCGAGTGGCGCGAGTACCGCGAGATCGATCCATCCGAGCTGGCCTCGGTGGTCCGGACCCCGCGCCTGCTCGACGGGCGCAACGTGCTCCCGCTGGGCCAGTGGCGCGCCGCCGGCTGGACTGTGCGGTCCCTGGGCGGCGTGCCGTCGTAATGGCGCCGCGCAGGACCGGGATGGTCCTGCCCCTTTAGTGAACACAGGCTCCCGGTGACACTCTTGCGGTGGCTGGTCACGTGGTCCCAGCTGTTCGCCGTGGCCCCCCGCAAGGGCCGGGCACCACCCAGTTACCGCGAACCAGCCACCGAGGCCAGCCGTACTTCCTCGGGCTGGGAGCGGAACCACTCGACCGTGCGGCGGACGCCGTCCTCCACACTGATCTCTGGCCGCCAGCCCAGCACGTGGCTGGCCCGGGTGATGACCGGGCACCGGCGGGTCGGGTCGTTGACCGGCAGGGCCAGGTGCTCCACCGGCGAGGCCGAGCCAGTCAGCCGGAGGACCAGCTGCGCGAAGTTGGCAACGGTGAATTCCTCCGGATTCCCGAGGTTCACCGGGCCGCCCTCGGCGCAGTCGATCATGCTCACGATGCCCCGGATCAGGTCGTTGACGTAGCAGAAACTACGGGTCTGGCTGCCGTCGCCGTAAATGGTCAGCGGGTCGCCGTTCAGGGCCTGGGTAATGAAGTTCGTGACAATGCGCCCGTCGCGCGCGCTCATCCGCGGGCCGTACGTATTGAAGATGCGGATTATGCCGGCATTGACACTGTGAGTGTCCGAGTAGGCCCGGGTCAGGGCCTCGGCAAACCGCTTGGCCTCGTCGTACACGCTTCTCGGGCCAACCGGATTGACGTTGCCCCAGTAGTCCTCGGATTGCGGGTGCACGGCCGGGTCGCCGTAGACCTCGCTGGTGGAGGCGAGGACGAAACGGGCGCCGTGCCGGCGCGCGAGGCGCAGCGCGTTCTCGGTTCCGTGGCTGCCCACGGCTAGGGTCTCGAGGGGAAGGCGCAGGTAGTCTGGGGGAGAAGCCGGGCTGGCCAGATGGGCAACGGCGTTGACGGGGCCGGGGACGTCGAGGGCGGAACTGACGTCCGCCTCGACGAACGTGAACCCGGGGCTGTCCATCAGGTGCGCGACGTTATCCGGCCGTCCGGTGGCTAGGTTGTTAACGCATACGACGCTGTCACCCCGGGCGATTATCGCGTCACACAGATGCGATCCGAGGAAACCGGCGCCACCTGTCACCACGACTCGCATTACTACTCCCATCGAGGGTATTGGCTGGGGGATCAGCCCATTGCCATGGCCCGCCCGGGATCACGCGGCAATCTGCGCCAAGGTAATCCGCCGGTAAATTTACGCCGCCAAGGACAGCGTGAATTCTGTTCAGAATGTACCAGTGCCCGGCAGTGCCCGGGCCGCTTCGGGGGCCGGTAAGCGGCTTTGCCGGCCCTGGTAGCTCTGGCCTCCGGCCGCTCACTCCGGGGCGGCGGCACCACGACGATCATCGTCGGGACACCGGCCCGGCCCGCTCACTCCGGGGCGGGCGGCACCACAACGATCATCGTCAAGGACACCGGGCCGGCCCCGTCATTCCGGTAGGCGTGCGGGACGCCGCCCGGGAACCGAGCCGACTGCCCGGCCGTCACCTGGTACCGCTCCCCGGCCACGGTCAGCGTCAGAGTGCCGTCCTCGACCCAGGCCAGTTCCCGGGTGGCAGGCGTATGCGCGTCGCCGCCGAAGCTCTCGCCCGGCTGGAGCGTCCAGCGCCACAGTTCCGCTGCCCAGGGGGCTTCCGTGGCGGCGATGATCACGCCCGTCCCGCCGGACGGACCGCGCCAGAGCATCCGGGCCTGATCCGGCCCGCTGATCCGCACGCTGGACTCGCCGGGGACCTCTACCAGCCTGGTCAGCGGCACCCCGAACGCGTCACCGACCCGGGCCAGGGTGCCCAGGTTCGGGTTGCCCCGCCCCTGTTCCAGGGAGACCAGGACTCCCTTGCTGACCCCGGACCGGGCGGCCAGCTGGTCCAGCGACCAGCCCCGTTCGGCCCGCAGCGCCTGGAGCGTCCGGGCCAGTGCGGCCGGGATGTCGGCAGCAGCCATTGTCTATCCGTTCGCTCAGTATCCCGTCGCGCCCGCACCCAGTATCCCGTCGCGCCCGCACCCAGTATCCCGTCGCGTCCGCTCCGTGCGGTCGTTATAGTGAACCACGTAGTCCGTTAAACCGACCGGCCTTCTGATTCGGCCCGTTTGTCCGGGAGTCCATCGTGACCATTGTCTTCGCTCTGGCGGCCGCCGTGCTCTACGGCAGCGCCGACTTCCTCGGCGGTGCGGTGTCGCGGCGGACCCATGTCCTGTCCGTGCTCGTGGTGTCGGCCCCCGCGGGGGCGGTGATCCTGCTGGTCCTGGCGCTTGTCGCCGGCGGCCCGGTCGGATCTGGCGGGCTGCCCTGGGCCGCGGCCGCCGGTGCGGCCGGGGGCGTCGGGCTCATCTTGTTCTACGCGGGCCTCGCATCGGGGCCGATGCAGGTGGTCGCCCCGGTGTCCGCGCTGGTGTCCACCGTGCTCCCAGTCGGCGTGGCGATCGCGGCCGGGGAGCGCCCCGGGCCCCTGGTCTACCTGGGCGGCGCCGTGTGCCTGGTGGCCACCGTGCTGGTGAGCTCGGAGGGAATCGGCCGCCGCCGGGGTGAGTCTCGCCCGGCGGCCCGCGGACTCCTGTTCGGCGTGGCCGGCGGCCTGGGATTCGGCCTGTTCTTCCTATTCCTCCGCTACGCGGGCGCGTCGGGTGTGCTCTGGCCCAGCGCCGTGTCCCGGGTCACCGGGGCCTTGGTCGTGACCGGGGCGGTGGCGTGGCTGGGTGGCCTGGGCTGGCGCGCGGCCAGCCCGTGGCTGCTGGCCGCGGCCATTGCCTCCGGGGTACTCGATGCGGCCGCCAACGTCTGCTATGTGGCCGCGACCCGGGACGGGCTGTTCGGCATCGCCGTGGTGCTGACCTCGCTGTATCCGGGGGTCACCGTGCTCCTGGCCCGGCTCGTGCTGGGTGAGCGGCTACGCCTGCCGCAGCTGGCGGGCCTGCTGCTCGCGCTGGCCGGCATCGCGCTCGTCAGCGCGTGACCGGCGGCCGGTGCCGCCCAGGCCGATGTGGCCAGCGGAGCCGGGCTGCGGCGGGGCAGACTCGTGCTGCCGGGCGGTCCACGTGGACCGCCCGGCAGCACGAACCCCGGGGAAGGGAAATGGCTCTGCTGGCGGCTCAGTCGTCGCCGGAGTCTCTATCCGCGATGAGGTTGTCGCTCGTGACGGTCTTTCGTCCCTTGCACAGAGGACAGAGGTAGGTGGTCTCCTCCCCGTCCTCGTTCTGCTGGATGAGTATGCCCTGCCCGTCGCACTGCGGGCAGGGGATCTTCTCGGCCGGGAAGATCAGCGCGCAGATCTCCAGGTACAGCTGCTCGGGATAGGGCACGTGGTCGATGTTGCGCAGGGCCTGGTCCTGGCCGGCCGACTCCAGGATGAACTCCCCGAAGCCCAGCAGCCGGCCGAGCGTGGAGCGCTGGAAGCTCATGTCCGTGACCTTGACCAGCGGCATCATCGCGATTTTCCGGGTGAAGACCCCGCTGGCCTGGAGCATCCGGTCCGAGGTCACCACGAAGTAGTCCTCGGACCACTCCCAGGTCTTGAAACCGAGGTAGAGCAGCAGTCCCACGACCGCCAGCACCAGGACGACGATGCCGCCGTGCGAGTCCCGCAGCACCGTGGTGCCCAGGACCAGGGCGATGAGCAGCCCGGCCAGCGCGATCGCGATGGGGCCGATGAGCACGGCGGGGTGCTTGCGGACCGTGATGACCTGGTGCTCGTGTGGCAGCAGGTACTTGTTGACCGCAGCCGGACCCGAGTTGCGCGGGGCGATCAGTCGCATCGCATGCTCACAGAGAGTTCACGAACGTCGCGACGGAATTGCCGGCGTTCTTGATGAGGCTCACCAGGCCATGCATGGCGTGGGGCTGCGTGAGCAGGTAAAAGGCTACGAAGATGACGATCGCCCAAGCGATGATCTTCTTCGGCATGATCAGCTCCGCGGTCGTCGGCTGCGTCAGCCAGTTAACCCAGCTTAGCCGAGTGTAATTGCTTTACCAAGACTACCGAATGTGCAGGCCGCCGCCGTACCTTTGGCCCCCCGACACGTCGAACCTCACGCGCCGCCCACACCGGAAATTGGCCGGGTTCTGGCGGCGTGGGTCCCGCGTCCTGACGGTGGTGACAATAGGTGCACATCTCACTGCCTTAGGTAGTGAAATCTCCCCGCTGCCCGCCGGCCGCCGGCGAGCCTGGGGATTGGCATACGGGGGTGCCGCCGATCTGACACCATTCACTGCTGGAAGACAGCCCTGGTGAGGTGGCGATGACGGATGTGAATGGCGGCAACGTCGCCGTGATCGTCTACCGGGAGGATGACACCTGGGACACCGAAGTCCTGCCGGTCGCCCTCACCGAAGACCTGAACGGCCTGATCCACGCGCTCCGGCAGCAGCCGAGCCTGGGCGGCACGATTGGGCTGGTCGCGGTCGGGGATGACTTCTTCGTGGCGCTACGGGTGCTCGGCGGCGACGTCTCGGTGTTCCTGTCCGACCTGACGGCCGCCGTGGACTGGCCGCTGGCCCGTCAGGTGCTCGAGTACCTCGACATTCCGGTCCCTGGCGAGGACGACCTCGACCAGGTCCTGCCCGCGGGGGAGATGTCCATCTTCGCCGACCTGGGAGTGGACGAGATGGATCTCGGCGCACTGTCCGGTGACCTGGACCTGTTCCCCGACGAGGCCCTGGCCAGCATCGCCAAGCGGCTCGGCTTCGGCCACACGCTGGACCGGGCCCTGGACGCCGCCCTCGGCCCGTGAGGCTGGCCCGTGAGGCACTGGCACCGTGAGGCTGGCACCGTGAGGCACTGGCCCCCGCCGTGACCACCGGGTACGCGGCCGCGTTCGCGCCCGCGATGCGCTCCGCGCTCGCGGAGGCGGCGGCGGCCCTGGCCGAGCATCCCCCCGAGGTCCCGGTCGGCGCGGTGGTGCTCGACGCGGCAGGCGTGGTCATCGGCCGGGGCCACAACCGCCGCGAGGCCGGCACCGACCCTACGGCCCACGCCGAGATCGTGGCCATCCGCGCGGCCGCGGCCGCGGTGACCGACTGGCGGCTGACGGGCTGCACCCTGGTCGTCACCCTGGAACCGTGCACCATGTGCGCGGGGGCGATCTCCGCGGCGCGGATGGCGCGGCTCGTGTACGGCGCGGCCGACCCGCGCGCGGGGGCGGCCGGTTCGCTATGGGACGTACTCCGCGACCGGAGGCTGGACCAGCAGACCGAGGTTATCCCCGGTGTGCTGGAGGACGAGTGCGCCCGCGTGCTCCGGGACTTCTTCGCTGGCCGGAGGCACCCGCCGGGCTGACCCGCCCGGCCAGATGCCCCTGGTCAGCCTGCCTCAGCGGGCCGGATACGGCCCCAGCGGCAAGAGTTTTGCGGCTGTCCCCGGCCCGGGACCAGCGTCCCGTCACGTCGGGTAGGCTCAGCGGCGGTGGAGTCGCCTAGTGGCCGAGGGCGCACGCCTCGAAAGCGTGTGAGGGGGCAACCCCTCCGTGGGTTCAAATCCCACCTCCACCGCCTATGCGGATCGCCAAGGCCCGCGTCCTGAGCGCTGCGGCGATCCTGTCCGAGCACCGCCGGCACGACCTCTGGCCGGCGGGCCGCCGAGGCCGGGGGGATGGAGTGCTAGAGCCGCAAAGCACCGCGCTGTTCATCCTCTTGATGGTGGTGTTCTGCGCCCTGGTCTGCTGGATGGCTCTGGCCCGGCAGATGGTGTTCCGCGTGTTCGCGGCCTGCCTGGCCTTCATCCCGGCGATGCTGTTCGGTGTGGCGGCGGTCAACAAGTATTACGACTACTACCAGAGCTGGGGCGCGGTCGCCGCGGACCTGGGCGGCCAGGGAACCAGCCAGGTGACGTCGGCGACCAGCGTGAACAACGCCTCGGCCAGGCAGGTGAACGCGATCCTGGGCAGCCGCGTGAACCTCCGCGACGCCGTCCTGCACGGGCAGACCATCCGGCTCACCGTCCCGGGGAAGGCCAGTCACCTGCGCCGGACCGTCTTCGTCTACCTGCCGCCGCAGTACTTCCGCTCGGCGTTCAGCGGCTATCGCTTCCCGGTCATCGAGCTGCTGCCCGGATTCCCGGGTACCCCGGCGGACTGGATCAACGTGGTGGGCATCACCGCCGCGTACAGCACGCTGCTGACCGGCGGTGCCCCGGTGAAGCCGGCGGTGCTGGTCATGCCGGACGCCAACGGCGGCCGGCGGATCTCGCTGCAGTGCCTCAACGTGCGGCACGGGCCGCAGGATGCCACTTACCTGGCCCAGGACCTGCCCGCGTACCTGCCGCACCTCCTGAGGGTGCAGCCGCAGGGCCGGCCTGGGGCATTGCGGGCTACTCCGAAGGTGGCTACTGCTCCGCCAACCTGGCCCTGGTGTACCGGCTGCGGTACGGCGCGGCGGGCGTGATGAGCGGCTACTTCACCCCCAGCGATGACCAGCTGGGCAACCCGGTGCATACCGTGAAACCATTCGGCTCGGACCTGCGCATGCGCCGGACCAACACGCCCCGGCTGAGGATCACCAAGCTCCCGGTGAGCGCCTCGATCCCCAAGTTCTGGCTCGGCGTGGGGGCTAAGGACATCGCGGGACTCCGCACATCGCGGCAGTTCCAACGGCTGGTACTGGCCCGGCAGCCGTCCGTCCAGCTGAACGTGGTCCCGGGCGGCGGCCACACCATGGTCACCTGGCGGGCCCTGGTGCCCTCGATGCTGGAGTGGATGACGCCGCTGCTGACCGCGGCGGCTCAGCACCCCACCCCGGTCAGCCAGCTTGGCCAGGCTCACGTCTCGCGCACGAGCCGGTCCCACCGGGCCCGGATCAGCCAGGCGGTCCGCGGCTCAGTCCGTGATACTCCCACCCCGCCGGCGTGAGTGCCGTGGCACGTGCGCCCCGGCGTCGAGATCGAGCACCCGGGCGTGCAGCACCGACCTCTGGTGCAGGGCCGCGCCCAGCGCGCGGTGCAGGCCGTCCTCCAGGTAGAGCTCGCCGCGCCAGTGGATGACGTGCGGGAAGAGGTCCCCGTAGAACGTGGAATCCTTGGACAGCAGCAGCCGGAGGTCCAGCACCGCCTTCGTGGTGATCAGCTGATCTAGCCGGACCGGGCGGGGCGGGACCTCCGCCCATTCCCGCGTGCTCCGGGCATGGTCGGGATAGGGCCTACCTTCCCCGACCTGCTTGAAGATCACGGCACGAGTCTAGTTGAGTGCAGCGCGACAGGGGAGATGGCCGGGGCCGGCCGCCCGGGCGCAATCACCGACGGCATCCGGGACCGCGCTGAGGTCTTCGTTATCTGCGTTGGAAGTTCCCGGCCATGAGGGCGCGGACTGGATCCCTGGGCTCACCCGGGCCGCCGCGGAGGTGGGGTGCGCATCGCCGCTTCGATCTCGGCCGGGGTCAGGGCCGGCTCGGGCAGGGCGGTCGTGCCGGCCCGAGCCGGTCGCAGGCCATCCAGGACAAGAGCCAGGTAACGACGCCAGACGTCCGGGCGCGTGTCCCGGGCGTACTCGGCCACCCCCGCGAGCATGAACTCGATGAGCGGCACGTCCGTGGGGCGCAGGTCGGCGCGCACCACGCCCGCGGCCTGGGCCCGGGTGATCAGCTTGGTGACGAGGGGCTGCATCCGGGCCCGGGCGTGGCCCACCCGGTCACGCCCGTAGGTGGCGAACATGAACAGCTGCCGCAGGCCCCGGTCGGCGGCCAGCAGCCCGCCGGCCTGCTCCAGGAAGGAGGCCAGGCTGCCCCACTCGTCCGGGTCGGCCAGGGCGCCCTCGGCCAGCGTCACCAGCGCGTTGAGCCGCTCGGTGAACAGCGCGTCGGCCAGCGCCTCCTTGTCGGGAAAGCGCCGGTACACGGTGCCGACGCCGACTCCGGCCCGCCGGGCCACGTCGTCCAGGGTGGCCTGCAGCCCCTGCTCGGTGAAGATCTCGGACGCCGCCCGGAGGATCCGCTGCCGGTTCCGCTCGGCGTCCCGGCGCAACGGCCGCGCCGGGACGCACCCGGGCACAGGCGTCGTCGGGGTCATGCCCGTAGCCTACCCCTAAGTGGAGGAGTCGTCTCCGCTTCGTGCTAGGGTCGGCGGTAAAGCGGAGTAGTTGCCTCCAGATTGGCCAGAGCGATGTCAGCCGAGAACCCGCCCGCCAGTCCCGCCGCCGTCCCGGCCGGCACTGACCCCCCGGACCCGAGGCGCTGGTACATCCTTGCGGTCATCGCCATGGCCCAGCTGATGGTGGTCCTCGACGGCACGATCGTGAACATCGCGCTGCCCTCGGCCCAGCGCTCACTGCACTTCACCAACGTGGACCGGCAGTGGATCGTGACCGCCTACGCGCTCGCGTTCGGCAGCCTGCTGCTGCTCGGCGGGCGGGTCTCCACGCTGCTGGGCCGCAAGGTCACCTTCATCGGCGGGCTGATCGGCTTCGCGGCCGCCTCGGCGGCCGGTGGCGCGGCGACGAGCTTTGGCATGCTGGTGGGGGCCCGGGCCCTCCAGGGAGCGTTCGGCGCCTTCATGGCCCCCGCGGCCCTGTCCCTGCTGACCACGACGTTCAGCGGGTCAAAGGACCGGGGCCGGGCCTTCGGCGTCTTCGGCGCTATCGCCGGCGCCGGGGCGGCCATCGGCCTCCTGCTGGGCGGCATACTGACCGAATACCTGTCCTGGCGCTGGTGCCTGTACGTCAACCTGTTCTTCGCGGCGGCGGCTGTCACCGGGGGCTTCATCCTGCTCGGCCGGCACCCGCGGGGGCAGCGTCCCAGGCTGGACGTCCCGGGGGCGGTGGCGGTTTCCGCGGGGATGTTCTGCATCGTCTACGGGTTCTCGAACGCCGCGACTCACGGCTGGCACACCCCCTCGACCTGGGGATTCCTGGTCGCCGGCGTGGTGCTGCTCGCCGTGTTCACCTGGTGGGAGACCCGGGCGCCGGAGCCGCTGCTGCCCCTGCGCGTCGTCCTGGACCGCAACCGGGGCGGGGCGTACCTGTCGATCCTCATCGCGGGCAGCGGCATGTTCGGGATCTTCCTGTTCGTCACCTACTACATGCAGCAGACCCTGGGCTTCTCGCCGGTGATGACCGGCGTGGCCTTCCTGCCCATGGTCGCGATGATCATGATCTTCTCGAACCTGTCCAACATCGTGCTGATGCCCCGGGTCGGCCCGAAGCCGCTGGTCACACTGGGTATGCTGCTCGCCGCGGTGGGAATGGCCCTGCTCACCCGGATCGGCGTGCACTCCAGTTATGCCGCTATCCTGCTGCCGTCGCTGCTTGTGGACGGTGCGGGCCTGGGCATGGTGATCGCGCCGTCGATCAACACCGGCACCTTCGGTGTCGCGCCTCAGGACGCGGGGGTGGCCTCGGCCAGCGTGAACACCGGCCAGCAGCTCGGTGGATCCATCGGCACCTCGCTGCTCAACACCCTGGCCGCCGGCGCCACCGCGTCGTACCTCGCCTCCCACCTCAGCCCGCGCACCCTGGCCGGCGGCAAGCCAGCCCCGTCCCTGGTCACCCAGGCGCTGGTACACGGGTACGCCACGGCGTTCTGGTGGGCGGCCGGGATCTTTGTTTCCGGCGCGGTCGTGGCCGGCGTGCTGTTCCGCTGGGGGCCGCTGGCCCGCCAGGGGCAGCCGGTCGCGGCGGGCACCGTCGGGGCCGCGGCCCAGGGGTCTCCCGAGCCGGGCGTGATCCCAGGCTGATCAGCGGGGGACCACGCCCGGCCGGGTGTGCCGGGCCGGGCTGTGATGTGCCGGACTGTGCTGTGCCGGACTGTGATGTGCCGGACTGTGATGTGCCGGCCTGTGCTGTGCCGGGGACAGGGGCTAACAGCGACCGCTCAGGCGGGGCCGGTCAGGCAGGGCCGGTCAGCAGCGGCCGGAGTAGGCCCCGCTGGTGTAAGTGGTCCAGGGGGACCAGTTGGCGCCGTTGCCGGACATGATGACCGCCGCGCGGGCGTTGCCGTAGGCGTCGTAGGTCGAGAGCGCGCCGTTGACCGGGTTGATCTGCCAGTAGCCACGCTCGCCGACGGTTCCCGTGGCGAACTGGTTGCCGCCGGACTCAGCCATGGCGATGGACGCGGCAGTAACCTCCACCGCGGCGGATCCGCCCGCCGAGACCCACAGAGCTTCCAGGCCGCTGCAGCTCAGTGTGCCGGACAGGTTCGTGGTGGTCGTCGTGGAGGCCTGGCTGCTGGCCGCGGACGACTCGCTCGAGGACGCGGCGTGCCGGGGCGTGTACGCCGTGGTGTGGGTACTGCCCCCGGGGGCGGCCGGCACAGCCACGGGGGCAGGCAGGTGCCGGGGCAGGCGGAGTTGCTCGCCGACGTAGATCATGTTCGGGTCGCTGATCGTCGACTGGTTGGCCGCGTACAGCGAGCGCCAGTTGGCGCCTTTGCCGTAAAAGCGCTGGGTAATGCCGGACAGCGTGTTCCCGGCCTGCACGCTGTACGTGCCGCCGATCGCCGCCTGGCCGCGCGCCGCGTGGGCACTCGCCGCCTCGGTGGTGACGGCCTCGGTGGCGGCCTGGGTAGTGGCCCCGTGGGCCTGGCCCGCGGGAAGTGCCGCGTCAGCCAGGTGGGCGTGGATCATGTGCGGGGCCGTGGCGGCGGGTGAGGCCGTGACCGCTCCGCCGATGTGCGGGGCCGTGGTGGCCAGCGTGCCCACCACCACAACCGCGGGAGCAGCCTTTCCTGCCGACTGGGCGACCTTTTCCACCTGCGAGGGGGTCGTGTGCTGACCGGTCCGCCTGATCTTCCGTTTCCTGCGATGCCTGGGTACTGAAGTCACAAGGCTCCTCATGCCGGAATTCGCCCGGTTACTTGGCTAAACACGCCTTTCCGCGGGCCTGACGGTCGCTGTTCCTGACGCATGTTGCCAGGACGCCGGGGGTGCGCGCAGTCAAACCGTGCACGGAGCGCTTCGGGTCCACCCGAGGCACAAAGCGGTACGAAACACGCGCACCATTAGCAGTCGTCCTCATCAATGGCCTGCCTGGGCCTGGTCCGCCGCTGCGTGGACGACCGGTCCCATCAGACACAATGGGCTGGGTGGAATCCGCCGGCCCGCCACCCGCCCCGATCTGGTCGTCCTTGGTGTCGGCCCGGCTGATCCTGCGGCCGGTGCCCTGGGACGCGGTCCTCGCGATTACCGGGGACGAGCGGCTGGACGACTGGGCCGACGACTATCCAAGCGACGACGACGTCGTGATCGCCGGGCTGCTGCTGGACGCGGACCAGGCCGTGGGGCCCGGCATGGGGCAGGTCGCGGCGCGCGACGCGGCCGGGGAGGTGACGGCGGGGGACGCCGGCGCCGGGCAGGCGGCCGGGCAGGCCGCGGCGGAGCCTGGCGGCGGCGACTGGGGCCACCGGCAGATCGTCGAGCGGGCCAGCGGCCTGGTGGTCGGGGGGATCGGGTTCTTCGGGCCGCCGCGGGGCGGCGAGGTGGAGATCGGGTACGGCATTGTGCCCTCCCGGCAAGGTCGCGGCTACGCCACCGAGGCGCTCCGGACGATGATCGCGATGGCGTGGGCGGATGCCCGGGTGACGGTCGTAGTGGCGGGCACCGGCCCGGGGAACGACGCGTCCCAGCGGGTCCTGGACAAGGCCGGTTTCCGCCGGGTCGCCGCTACCGGCGAGTTCCGCTACCAGCTCACGCGCCCGGCTTAGTGGTCAGCCCCACGCCGCCGCGACCAGCTGGGGTAGTGCCCTTCGAAACCCCGGGCAAAGCGGCGCCTGACCGCGATGGAATACGCCGCGCAGTGCAGGCGGCGGTTGGCAGGTCAAGCCGCCCAGCGAAGCGGGATGACTGAGACTGGCGACGGGCGCACGGGACGGCCGCTGCCGGGCTGTACCTTGAAGCCTTCTGGTCATGATGGCGGAGGATAGGAGATTCGAACTCCTGAGGGGTTGCCCCCAACACGCTTTCCAAGCGTGCGCCCTAGGCCACTAGGCGAATCCTCCGCCGGTAAGCCTACCGGGACCACGGACCGCCCGGACGCGGCATCGCGGACCAGCTGAAGCCGGCCGGCCGCCGGGCGGGATGCGGCGCGACCGCCCCCCGGCCGTGGCTAGACTGGGCCGCGACCCCCCGCACGGCGCTTATCCCGCCAACTCCCCCAGGGCCGGAAGGCAGCAAGGGTACGCGGGCTCTGGCGGGTGTGCGGGGGGTCCTTACCGGCACCGCGAGGGTGAGGTCATGACAGGCGACGTGCCCAGCACCGTTCCTGTGGACCCGGACCGGCCCGGTGGCCCCCCGCCGCGCCTGGCGCTGTACCGCCGCTACCGGCCGGCGACGTTCGCCGAGGTCAAGGGCCAGGACCACGTCACAGAACCGCTCCGGCAGGCACTCCGCACGGGGCGGGTGAATCACGCCTATCTGTTCAGCGGGCCCCGCGGCTGCGGCAAGACGACCAGCGCGCGGATCCTGGCCCGCTCGCTGAACTGCGCGGAAGGACCGACCCCGGACCCGTGCGGCAAATGCGAGTCGTGCGTGGCCCTCGCCCCCGATGGCCCGGGCAGCCTCGATGTGATCGAGATCGACGCGGCCTCGCACGGTGGCGTGGACGACGCCCGTGACCTGCGCGAGCGGGCGTTCTACTCGCCCGTGTCCGGCCGCTTCAAGATCTACATCATCGACGAAGCGCACATGGTGACCCGGGAGGGGTTCAACGCGCTCCTGAAGCTCGTTGAGGAACCCCCGCCGCACCTGAAGTTCGTGTTCGCGACCACCGAGCCGGAAAAAGTCATTGCCACCATCCGGTCGCGCACCCATCACTACCCGTTCCGCCTGGTGCCGCCCGCCATCCTGCGGGAGCTGCTGGAGGAGATCCTCAGCGCGGAGCAGATCGGCTACGAGCCCGCGGTGCTGCCGCTGGTGGTCCGCGCGGGCGCCGGGTCGGCCCGAGACTCCCTCTCGGTCCTGGACCAGTTGCTGGCCGGGGCCGGTGAGGAAGGGCTGCGCTACGACCGGACGGTCGCCCTGCTCGGGTACACCGACGAGAACCTGCTGGACGAGGTCGCGGACGCGTTCGCCAACGAGGACGGGGCGGCGGTGTTCCGCGCCGTGAACCGGGTGATGGAAGGCGGCCACGATCCCCGCCGGTTCGCCGCTGACCTGCTCGACCGGTTCCGCGACCTGATTGTGCTGGCCGCCGTGCCGGGCGCGGGGCAGACCGGGCTGCTGGACATGCCCGCGGACCGGCTCGACCGGATGACCGAGCAAGCGGGCCGGTTCGGCCAGGCTGAGCTGACCCGGGCGGCGGAAATCATCAGCGAAGGACTGATCCAGATGCGCGGGGCGACGTCGCCCCGGCTGCTGCTGGAGCTCTCGTGCGCCCAGATCCTGCTGCCTGCCGCGTCATCCGGCGATAAGGCCCTGCTGGTGCGCCTGGAACGGCTGGAACGCAGGCTCGAGGGTGCGCAGGCCGGGGCGTCCGGCCCCGGTGGCGCCGCCGCGACGGGCAGCCCGGCACCCGCCGGCTCACCGTCGGCGGCCCGCGCGGCCGTCTCGGTCCCGCCAGCCTCCCCGGGACCGGCCGCTGCCGCACCGGCAGCTGACCCACCGGCTGCACCCTCGAGGGCCACTCCGGCCCCGGCCGCCACATCCGTCCCTCCGGCAGCGTCCGCGTCCGCCGCGCACAGCGGCCCGCGGGCCGATGCGGGTGCTCCCTCCCGGCCCAGGGCCGACGCGGCCCGGGGTGGATCGCCCGCCCCCGCCGGGACCGCCCGCCCCGGGACCGCCCCCTCCGGGACCGCCCCCACCGCGGCCGGCTCCTCGGGAGCTTCCTCAGGCTCCGTGCCCTCCGCGCCCGCTGCTCCTGCGCCTGCGTCCCCGGCGTCCGGAGCGCCCGCATCCTCCCGGAATGGAGGGCCCGCTCCGTCCCCGGCCAGCGGGCCGCCCGCATCTCCCTCGTCCGCCAGCGCTGCCCCGGCCGCGGGCGGCGGCCACGCCACCGGCGCGTCCTCCGAGGTCGAGGCCGTCCGGCAGCGCTGGCCGGAGATCCTCGAAGCGGTCAAGGGTAAGCGCCGGGTGGCCTGGATGCTGCTTAGCAACGCCACCGTGCACTCGGTCGAGGGTGGCGTGCTGACCGTGCTGTTCGCCCGGGAAGGCGAGGCCAAGGGGTTCGCGGCCAGTCCTTACGACCGCGACCTGATCGGCGCGCTCACCTCTGTCCTGGGGCTGACCCTGCGGATCAAGGCGATGTCCGCGGCGCAGCTGGCCAGCACGCCGGGAGCGCCGCGCAGCGCGCACGGCGGCCCGGACGAGCTCAGCGCCAAGGCCCCGGCGGCGGTGCAGCCGCCGTCCGCGCCCCCGGACGACCCCGAGCCGCCGCACACCCTGTCCGCTGAGGCGCAGTACGACAGCGCCCCGGCCCAGCCGGTCACCGGGGACCTGACTGGCATGGACCTCATCAAGCGGGAACTCGGCGGCCGCGTCATCGCGGAAATCGACGAGCCCTGACGCCGCTGTCCCCGAGCGGCCGCCGTCTCTTCGGGATCCGGACCTCGGCGCCCAGCGGCACCAAGTCAGGCTTACGAACAGACCGTTGTGGCTGGTGGGGTGATTGAGGCGGCCGGGGCTCGCGTTACCCCGCAGGCCACCCTGCACCCCGCGCATGCCGGCCCCGGCACCCGGTTCCGCGAATGTGACCAAACGATCAGTGCTACCCGCGCGACCCCGATCGTTTGATCACGAACAGATCATGTGACTGGCGTGGCCAGTGGGACGGCTGACTTCTCGTGCCCGTCCCCGGGCCGCCGCGGGCCAGCTCCTCCACCCGCCAGCGCAGAGTACTGTGTGGCTGATGTGATCAGTGGGGCACCTGGGCACGCCAATTCCGCCACGCGACGCCATTCGCGAGGCGATGCGCCCGGGGTGTGCCACAGGCCTTAGGCTCGAAAGTGACAGGCCCGTACGCCGCCCCGGACCGGGCTGGCGCGATGGGCGCCCCAGTCGCCGCGCGAAGGTGCGGGCTGACGGTACCGAGTGAGGGCATAGTGGATCCTGGCGGCCAGATCGATATGCAGCAACTGCTCGCGGCGGCGCAGCAGATGCAGGACCAGCTCATGAACGCTCAGCAAGAACTCGCGGACAGTGTGGTCGAGGGCAGCGCGGGTGGCGGGCTGGTGAAGGCCAAGGTCAACGGGCAGGGCGACCTGGTGGACCTGACGATCAGCCCGGCCGCTATCGACGCCTCAGACCCCGCGGAATCGGCCCAGACGCTCGCCGACCTGGTCCTCGCGGCAGTCCGGGACGCGAACCGGGCCGCGGGCGAGCTGCAGCAGGAGAAGATGGGGCCGCTCGCGTCCGGCATCGGGGCGCTCGGCGGTGCGGGCGACGTGCCCGGCCTGCCCGGTATCCCGGGTCTCGGGGATGTCCCCGGCCAGCCTCACGGCGGTGAGCCGCGCGGCGGCGGCGACCTGCGCGGCTGAGCGGCTGACACCCAGGTGTACGAAGGCATCGTCCAGAGCCTCATCGACGAACTCGGCCGGCTGCCGGGCGTCGGGCCCAAGGGCGCACAGCGGATCGCGTTCTACCTGCTCGCCACCGACGCCACGGACGTCCGGCGGCTGGCGTCGGTGCTGGTCGAGGTGACCGAGCGGGTCCGGTTCTGCCGGACCTGCGGCAACGTGGCCGAGGAAGAAGAGTGCCGCATCTGCCGCGACCCGCGCCGCGACGCGACGGTCATCTGCGTGGTCGAGGAGCCCAAGGACGTCGCCGCGATCGAGAAGATCCGCGAATTCCGCGGCCGGTACCACGTGCTCGGCGGGGCGATCAGCCCGATCGACGGGATCGGACCGGAAGACCTGCGCACCCGGGAGCTGATGGTGCGGCTGTCCGATGGCACGGTCACCGAGGTGATCCTGGCCACCGACCCCAACCTGGAAGGCGAGGCGACCGCCACCTACCTGGCCCGGCTGCTCAAGCCGCTGGGCATCCGGGTGACCCGGCCCGCCAGCGGGCTGCCCGTCGGCGGGGACCTGGAGTACGCGGACGAGGTGACGCTGGGCCGGGCGTTTGAAGGACGCCGGCTGCTCGATGTCTGACCCGCGTGCTACGACGTCTTTCATGTCGGACATGCCGGCATACCCGGGAGCCGTGCTGCCCAGCGCGCCCCTGACGGCGCGGCGTGTCCCATGAAACCAGACTGGAGGACGGGCAGGCTGGGGACTCGTGAGCGAGACCCAGTGACCCGCAGGACCGCACCCTGGCTGCGAGGAAACCCATATGAGCACTGCTGACCGAGGAACACCGGCCGCGCCCTCGGGCGAGGGCTGGAACCCGCTGGCCGACCGGATCGCCGGGCAGGCGCGCGACTTCCTGGACGGGGTCGCCGCCCTGGCCCATGGTGAGGGAGGCGACGAGGCGGTCCCGTTGCTGCTCCTGGAGATCTCGCAGATCCTGCTGGCCGGCGCGCAACTGGGTGCGAGCAAGGACGTCATCCTGCCCGACAACTGGGAGCCCGATGTGGGCGCCGACCCGGACCTGGACACGCTCCGGTCGGGACTGGCCCGGCGGCTGGCCGACTACGACGACTACGCCGAGCTGTTCGACCCCTATTCGGACACCGGGCTGACCGCTTTCCGCCTGTCCGACGACCTGGCCGCGGTCGCGGCGGACCTGATCCACGGGCTGCAGCACTACGAGGCCGGCCGCTCCCTGGAAGCCCTGTGGTGGTGGCAGTACTCCTACGTCAACCACTGGGGGACGCACGGCAGCGCGGCGCTGCGGGCCCTGCACGCGGTGCTGGCCCACGCCATGCTCGACGTCTCGGAGGAGAGCACGCTCGCCTGACCCCCGCCGGCCCAGGCAACCCTGACCCGGCCTCGTCGGCTCAGGCCGTCAGAATCCGGCGGTGCCCGCCGTGCCCCGGCCCGTCGCCGGTCCGGCCTGAGCGCCGGCCCCCGGCCTGGTGCCGCCCCCCGGCCCGGGCCTCCCAGCCCGTGCCGCGAGCGAAAACGGGGCGGGGGTTCCCAGCGGGGGTAGGTACACTCAAGCCGCCAGCAGCCGGATCGGGAGGAGCGGCTCACCTGTGGCGCTTGTCGTGCAGAAGTACGGTGGATCCTCGGTGGCCGACGCCGACGGCATCAAGCGGGTGGCGCAGCGTATCGTCGCCACCCGCAAGGCCGGGCATTCCGTCGTCGTGGTGGTGTCCGCCATGGGTGACACCACCGACGAACTCCAGGACCTGGCCGCCCAGGTCAGCCCGCTGCCACCGGGCCGCGAACTGGACATGCTCCTCACCGCGGGCGAGCGGATCTCGATGGCGCTGCTGGCCATGGCGATCGCCAACCTCGGCCTGGAAGCACGCTCGTTCACCGGATCCCAGGCGGGCGTGATCACCGACTCGGCGCACGGCAAGGCCCGGATCATCGACGTGACCCCGGGCCGGATCGCCAGCGCGCTGGGCGAGGGCGCCATCCCGATCGTGGCCGGCTTCCAGGGCGTCTCCCAGAACGGCAAGGACATCACCACGCTCGGCCGGGGCGGCTCGGATACCACCGCGGTCGCGCTGGCCGCGGCCCTCGAGGCCGACGTGTGCGAGATCTACACCGACGTGGACGGGGTGTTCACCGCCGACCCCCGCATCGTCCGGACCGCCCGCCGCATCCCGTGGATCAGCTACGAGGAGATGCTGGAGATGGCCGCGTGCGGGGCCAAGATCCTCCAGCTGCGGTGCGTGGAGTACGCCCGGCGCTACGGCATGCCGATCCACGTCAGGTCGTCGTTCAGCAACCGCACGGGCACCACGATCAGCGAAGCCAACCAGGAAACGGAGGCGGCCGGGGTGGAGCAGGCGATCATCTCCGGAGTCGCGCACGACCGGAGCGAGGCGAAGATCACGGTGGCCGGCGTGCCCGACCGGGTGGGCGTGGCCGCGCAGATCTTCCGGATCGTGGCCGCGGCCGGCATCAACATCGACATGATCGTGCAGAACATCTCCGCCGCCACCACCGGCCGGACGGACATCTCGTTCACGCTGCCCCGTGACGACGGGCAGGCCGCGATGGCCGCGCTGAACGGGGCGCAGCCGGACATCGGCTTCGAGACGCTGCTGTATGACGACCGGATCGGCAAGGTCTCGCTGATCGGGGCGGGGATGCGGTCCCACCCCGGGGTCAGCGCCACGTTCTTCGGCGCGCTCGCCGATGCCGCGGTCAACATCGAGATGATCTCCACCTCGGAGATCAGGATCTCGGTGGTCGTGGACCAGAAGGACGTGGACGTCGCGGTGGCCGCCGCGCACCGCGCCTTCGACCTGGACGCCAGCGAGGTCGAGGCCGTCGTGTACGGGGGGACGGGCCGGTGAGCCGGCGTCCGGGGCCGGGCAAGCCAACGCTGGCCGTGGTCGGCGCGACCGGCGCCGTCGGCACGGTCATGCTCGACCTGCTGTCCACCCGCGATGACGTGTGGAGCGAGGTCCGGCTGATCGCCTCGCCCCGCTCGGCGGGGCGGCGCCTGCGGGTCCGCGGTGCGGAGATCGAGGTCCTCGCGCTGGCTCCCGAGGTGTTCGACGGCGTTGACGTGGCCATGTTCGACGTGCCCGACGAGGTCTCCGCGCAGTGGGCACCGGTCGCGGCGGCCCGTGGCGTGGTGGTGGTAGACAACTCGGGAGCGTTCCGGATGGACCCGGCCGTCCCCCTGGTGGTGCCCGAAGTCAACCCGCAGGAGGCCGCGAACCGGCCCAAGGGCATCATCTCCAACCCGAACTGCACCACGCTGTCGCTGATCGTCGCGATGGGCGCGCTGCACCGCGCGTTCGGGCTGGAAGAGATGGTGGTGAGCTCCTACCAGGCCGCCTCGGGCGCGGGCCAGGCCGGGATTGACACGCTGTACGCCCAGATGGACAAGACCGCCGGCTCGCGGATGCTCGGGCAGCGGGCCGGAGACCTGCGCGCCGCGGTCGGCGACTTCGGCCCGTTCCCCGCCCCGCTCGCCCTCAACGTCGTGCCGTGGGCCGGCTCGGTCAAGCCGGACGGCTGGTCCTCGGAGGAACTCAAGATCCGCAACGAGTCCCGCAAGATCCTCGGCATGCCCGGTCTCCGGGTGACAGCCACCTGCGTCCGGGTGCCCGTGGTGACCACCCACTCGGTAGCCGTGCACGCGGTGTTCGGCCGGGAGATCACCCGGGCGGGCGCGCAGCGGGTGCTCAGCGAGGCGCCCGGCGTGGTGCTCAACGACGACCCGGAACGCGGCGAGTTCCCCACCCCGGCCGACGTGGTGGGCACCGACCCGACCTGGGTGGGCCGGGTCCGCCAGTCGCTCGACGACCCGCGCGCGGTGGACCTGTTCGTCTGCGGCGACAACCTGCGCAAGGGGGCCGCCCTGAACACCGCGCAGATCGCCGAGCTGGTCGCCACCGCGCTCTAGGCCGGAAACCAAGGTCAAATTCCAGGGCACGCAACGAACGTCCGGCCGCCGCGCTCCTAGCCGCCCTGGCCGGCGGCGTCGCCCGCCGGTGTGTGGCCGAACGACCAGATGGCCCGGTCCTCCACGGGCTCATAGCCGAGCCGCTGGTAGAGGCCGTTGCTGGTCGGGTTGGCCAGGTCGGTGAACAGCAGCACGCGGCCGGCCCCGGCGTCGCGCGCCGCCTGGCTCACCGCGCAGGTCACGGCGCCCGCGTAGCCTTTCCCGCGCAGCCCGGGCGGCGTGTACACCGGGCCGACCCGGACCTGCCCGGCCGACGGCCGGGTCAGCCCGGCCATGGACACCGGCTGGCCTGCGTCCTCCCACAGGGTCAGCCCCCGGTAGGAGAGCCGGTCATCGACCAGTGAGTCCCGGTCCTCGGGACCGGCCTGCGCTTCCCGGTGGAACGCCTCCGACCAGGCGATGAGCAGGCCCCGGTCGGCCTGTCCCGCCACCCGGGCCTGCCCCGGCGGACGCGGGTCGGGCCAGCGCAGCTCGCCGAGCTGGTACAGCCGCGACCGCATGTGCAGTCCGATGGCGTCGCCGGTCAGCTCATGCCAGGCTCGGGCGAAGGCTTCCGCGCCGGCCGGATCCGCGTTCACCCCGCTCACCGCCCGCCCCCGCTCTGCCAGGGCCTGGGCCAGCACCGCCGCGGCCGGCGGGGGCACGCTGGTCAGCGCCACCCCGAACGGCGGCGTGTGCAGGAACGCCGCGCTGACCTCCCCGTCCGGTCCCCGCCACCAGCCGAAGAGGGGCGCGACGGTGCCGAACGCCGCGGTCCCGGCGGCCCGGAGCGTCTCGATGGCGCCGAGCAGGATGGTGTGCTGCGCGGGCCGCCGGGACAGCAGGCCGCCCACGGTGGCCGAGTACTCGGGCAGGTCATCGCTGAGGAACCATGCCATACGCCCATCGTGACCGGGCCTGGCCATCCGCAGCCCCTTTTCGCCCGCCCGCGTCCCGCCTGGCCCACCCTGCCCGCGCTCACGCTCCCAGCCACCCCATGGGTGCCGCATCTCTGCTGTTCAGATGGCATCGGCCCGCACTGTTGCCCGGAGACGGCCTGGCGGTGGCCCAGCGCGACCAGGGAACCACGCAGCGCTCCTCGCGGCCCCGTCCGCCGGGCGCCCGGGCGCCCTCCCAGAAGGTCTCGCCGCGCTCGCCGTGTGCTCTGCGGGACACTGTGCTGACGTGCGGTAACACCCCCCTGCGTCACTTTCTATATCGTTTCGTTGCGAAGCTGGAATCGCCCGCGATAGCATCTTCTTCAGCCCGGTAGAGAAGCGGGATCTCCCGGGGTTGGCGAGGCTGCCAATGCATGAGCTATTCAGTGTCGAGTAACCAGACAATGGCAGGTAGCTGGGCAGCTCCTCCCGGGAGGCAATAGTGTCGGCGAAGGGTGACGGTTCGGCTGGGCGGTCACGCGGCCCCGCTCCACGGAGCGGAAGGCGTGGCTACACAGTGGCCAGACCCAGGTCAGACGCATGGTTGTGGATTCTCAACGCCGTCGTCATAGGCACAGTGGTGATCGCGGCCGCAGCCGCCGCCACCACAACCGGGCACACGGTCGTCGCGGCAGGCGATCATTTCCTGCTGTACTATGCCGGCGTTCTCGCCCTGATTGCGCTTACCGCGGAAGTAGGAATTGGGCTGGTCGCTTCTGACCGTATCTTTATGAAGCCCAGTGCCCGGGTCACCGCGCAGGCTCTTCACCGCGCCATGGGATTCGGTGCAATAGCGTTCCTTGTTATTCATATCGCTCTTGAGATAATAGCGGGCCGGTCGCAGCCGGCCGACACCGTGGTTCCTTTCCTGGATAAAGGCAAGACCTTTTATCTTGGCCTCGGGACTGTCGCGTTCGACATGCTGATCGTGATCATGATGACCGGCATCTACCGGGCCCGGCTGGCCGCGAACATGTCGCCGAAGGTGTGGCGCGTCATCCACGCGTCGGCCTACGCCGCCTGGATCTTCGGGCTGCTGCACGGCCTGCTGGCCGGCCGCCCGGCCAAGGCTTTCTTCGGCTTCTCGGGCTTCGTCTACTGGGCCTACGGCGCGTGCGTGGTCGCGGTGGCTGTCGCCCTGATGGTGCGGCTCGTGGCGAAGAACCGGGCCGGCAACGAGCTGGCCAGCCACCCGGTAGCAGACTCCGGGGGCGCCGGCGGATGGACTGCGGCCGCCGCGGCGCTGACCAGCGCCGGTGCGATCCCCGGGGCCGCGGCCCTGAACGCCACCGCCATGCCGGCCCCCGCGCTGACCGCGGGCCCAGGGGCGCTGGACGGCGCCCGGGTCCGGTCCCGGCCGGCTGGGCGGGCCCCGCTGGCCCTCCCCGCCGGCGCGTCAGCGGCCCAGCCGCCTGGCCGCCAGAGGCGCAGCGCCCCCTACGACGAGCGGGCCGCCTATCTCGCGGATACCCGCCGGATCGGCGCCACTGGACCCATCGGGCCTGGTACGACCGGCCAGTTCGGCGGGACCAGCCAGTTCGGCGGGACCGGCCAGTACGACCGGACCGGCCAGTACGACCGGACCGGCCAGTACGGCGGGTCCGGGCAGCACGCCCGGGAGCTCACCGGCCCGTACGGGCAGACCGGCCCCGTGCAGCGGGTCGGGCCGTTCGAGCAGACCGGCCCGATGCCGCGGGTCGCCCGGCACGGGCAGACCGGGCCGATGCCGCAGGTCGGCCACTCCGGGCAGGCCCAGTACGGGCCGCCCGAGTTCGGGCCGCGCCAGCACGACCGGGCGCAGGGTGGCCAGGTTCCTGGTGGCCAGGCTGCCTACGGGCCGCCGTCCGGAACGCTTCAGCCGGAGCGGGCTCAGTACGGCCAGCCAGCGCCCGCTCAATACGGTCGGAGGACGCCCGCTCAGTACGGCCAGCCGGTCTCAGCTCCGTACAGCCAGCCAGCAGCGTCGATGAGGCCGCGCCCGCCCGACCAGTCCGGCCGCTACGAGCGGCCGCACGACGACTGGTCCGGGCCGATGCAGCGCATCGGGCCGCCCGCCACCCCTCCCCGGTACGCGGCGGGCAACTATGACGACTGGTCCGGCCCGCTCGAGCGGATCGACCCGGCGGCGCCCCCGGCCCGGTACGGGATCCCCGACCACTACGCGCCGCCCGCTCAGTACGGCGCACCCGCCCAGTACGGCGCGGGCGGGCAGCTCACCGGCGGTGGCCAGTACGAGCGCCCCGGTCCCGAGCCGCGCTACGGGCGGACCGGCGAGATCGACCGCTCAGGCCCGTATGCGGCGCAGCCGCCGTATGGATCGCCGGCCGGTGATCCGTCATACGGTGCCGGGGTGACGGGATACGGCCCGGCTGGGTACTCGCCGCCGCAACACGGCGATGAGGATCAGTACGGGGCGCCGGTGCCCTCCCAGCAGTCCCGCCCCTATGAGCGGCCCCGCCCGGCCCCGTACCAGTCCGCGCCGTACCAGTCCGGTCAGTACGAGTCCGCGCCGTACCAGTCCGGTCGGTACGAGTCCGCGCCGTACCAGTCCAGTCAGTACCACTCCAGTCAGTACCACTCCAGTCAGGCCGCGCAGTACCAGGGCGCGCAGTACCAGCCGCCCCCGTACCGGCCACCGCAATACCAGCCCGCCCGGAACCAGCTGCCGGCCGGGTATGAGCGCGGCGGGCACCCGGGCGAGTCTCAGGCGCCCACGCGGTACGAGGAGCCCGTGCAGTACGACGTGTTCCAGCCGCGCCCGGCCGGCCGGTCAGGCCAGTACAGTCGGCCGGACTCGGATCCGCACGAGCGCGCCGCGCACTACGCTACTTTCGCTGAGCAGGATGCCTCCTACACGCGGCCACGGCCGGCTGGCGCCCGCGATCAGTTCAGCCCGCAGGATGAGACCGACCCGCTGAACATCGTGCCGCTGAATACCGGGAATTACACGTGAACCCACTTGCACCACCCCAGGCGATGCGGATTGGCCGGGCCCGGCTAACCGCCGGCCTGGATCGTTTTGAGCGCATTGATCTCACCACGCATCAGGAGATCTTTGGGCCCATGCGCCGGGTCACCGCGCGCCAGCTGATCGAAATGGTGGAAAGCGTCGACTTGCGGGGTCGCGGCGGAGCCGCTTTCCCTTTTGCCCGCAAGCTGCGGGCCGTAGTTGACAACGCGGCCGCCCGCAAGTGCAAGCCGATGATCCTCGTCAACGGCACCGAGGGAGAGCCGGGCAGCGCCAAGGACAAGATGCTGCTGCTCCGCTCGCCGTACCTGGTGCTGGGCGGCGCGCTGCTGGCCGCCCGGGCACTGAGCGCCAAGGTGATCATCATCGGGGTGACGGACAGCGCGGTGGCGGCCTCGGTGGCCGAGGCGGCCCGGGCTGAGCCGGACCTCAAGAAGATCGTCCGCGTCGTCGAGGTCCCCGACCGGTTCGTGTCGGGTGAGGGTGGCGCCCTGGTCAACGCGGTGAACGGCAAGATCGCGCTGCCGCCGGGCAAGAAGCGTCACGCGAGCGACGGCGGAGTGGACGGACTGCCCACGCTGCTGTCCAACGCTGAGACGTTCGCCCAGCTCGCCGTCCTGGCCATGCTGGGGCAGGAGGGCTACACCTCGGACGGCACCCTCGACGAGCCGGGCACCGTCCTGCTGACCGTCGGCGGCTCCGCGGGCCGCCCGGCCGTCGTGGAGGTGCCCACCGGGATCCCGCTGGGCACGGTGCTGGACATCTGCGAGGCGACGGCGTACGACGGCGTGCTGATCGGCGGCTACCACGGGATGTGGCTGCCCGCCGAGCTCGCCGATGATGTGCCGGTGTCCCGGGCCGGCCTGGACGCGGCGGGTGGCACGCTCGGCGCCGGCATCGTGATGCCCCTCGGGGGGACCTGCCCGCTGGGCGAGGTCGCCCGGGTGGTCCGTTATCTGGCCAAAGAATCGTCCGGCCAGTGCGGGCCGTGCAAGCTGGGCCTGCCCGGCCTGGCCCGCTCTATCTCCGCGCTGGCCGACGGATCGGGCGGCATGGACACCCTCGACACGGCGCGCCGCACCGCTGCGGTGGTCCGCGGCCGCGGGGCCTGTGGGCACCCGGACGGTGTCTCCCGGTTCGTGCTCTCCGCGCTGGACGTGTTCAGCGACGACCTCACCACGCACCTGTTCCGCGGCTCGTGTGGCCGCAAGACGCGCGGCATCCTGCCGCTGGGGCCGGAAGAGGCCGAGGTGCGGCTGAAGGTGGACTGGTCCCGGTGTGACGGGCACGGGCTGTGCGCCAAGATCGCGCCGGAGATGGTCCAGCTCGACAGCCAGGGCTACCCGGCGTTCCTGGACATGCCGGTGCCGTTCTGGCTGGAGCGCGAGGCCCAGCAGGCGGTCGAGATGTGCCCGGCCATGGCGCTCAGCCTGGGTTCCGGTGTCGGCTGGGAACGCGACATCCCCCGGACCGGCCCCGCCATCAGCGCCTCGCAGCCGACCGGGCTGCTGCTGTCCAGCTCCGCCGCCAGGGAGCAGCGCCAGCTGCCGGGCGGTCCCCGGCAGCTGCCCGGCCCAGGCCGCTAAGTTCCGCGTCGCGCGGCGCTGGCTTTTCCTGCTGCGCGCCGCTGGCGGCCTGCCCGTGACAGTGGCCTGCTGCTTCGCGGCGTCCTCGGACCGCGCAGTAGCCTCGGGCCCCGGACAACCGGTACCGGCGGAGACGGAGGACCAGATGAGGGCAGCCCGTTTGCATGCGGTCGGAGACCTGCGCCTGTCCGACGAACCCGTGCCGGTGCCCGGCCCGGGAGAGAGCCTGGTCCGGGTCACGGCCATTGGGATCTGCGGCTCGGATCTGCACTGGTGGGATCAGGGCGGGATCGGTGACGCGGCCCTGGATCGCCCGCTGGTGCTGGGCCACGAAGCGGCCGGAGTGATCGAGGACGGCCCACGGCGGGGCCAGCGGGTCGCCATCGACCCGGCCATCCCGGACGGGACCTGCCGGCCGTGCCGCGAGGGCTACCGCAACCTGTGCCTGCACATGCGGTTCGCGGGGCACGGGACGCAGGACGGGGCCATGCGGGAGTTCATGACCTGGCCGGACGAGCTCCTGCACCCGCTGCCCGACGAGGTCAGCGACGCGGACGGCGCCGTGCTGGAACCTCTGGGCGTGGCTATCCATGCTTTCGACCTCGGCCATGTGCGCCTGGGTGCGCCGGTCGTGGTGGTCGGTGCTGGCCCGATCGGGTTGCTGATCATGCAGTTGCTGCAGATCGCGGGCGCGGGCCCGGTGACCGTGTTCGAGCCGCTGCCGCACCGCCGCGCGGCCGCCGCCGCCCTGGGCGCGGCCGTCGCGGATCCGGCCGAGGCCGCCGACCCCGCAGCCCTGCGGGGGCTGGTCGGCGAGGGTGCGGCGGTGGCGTTCGAGATCGCGGGCAGCAGCGAGGCCGTGCAGCTGGCGATGGCCGCCACGTGGGCCGGCGGCCGGGTGGTGCTGGGCGGCATCCCCGATGACGACACGACCACGTTCCGCGCCGCGGTGGCCCGCCGCAAGGGGCTCACGATCGCCATGGTGCGCCGGATGAACGAGGTCTACCCCCGGGCCATCGCCCTGGCCGCGGGCAAGAAGGTCGACCTGACGTCGCTGGTCACCGGCCGGTACCCGCTGGAAGACGCGGCCACCGCGTTCGGCAACGCGGCCCGCCGCACCGGCCTGAAGGTCGTCATCGAGCCCAGCCCCTGACCGGGCCAGCTGGGCCTCGGGTCGCCCCAAGACCGTAGGGCTGAAAGTCCGGTGCATACCTGGCTGTGGTGTGACATGCACGGAGGCGGGTGGCATCGTCCCGGGGCCCGCCCCCCAGCCGGCCGCTCCCCCAGCTGGCCAATCCCTCAGCTGGCCGCTCCCTCAGCTGGCCGCTCCCTCAGCCAGTCACTCCTCCCCGGCCGGCTCGGCTCGGACCATCAGCATCATGGGTCATATCGATCATGGCTAGCGCCCACGTTTCACGCCGATGGTGCGCCATTGCGGGTGTTGTGCCCGGTTCGGCGAACGGCCAGCGTGAAACGTGGGCGGGAGGGGCCAGTGTGACTGGAGCGCATGGGACGCCCGGCATCCACGCCGCGGGTCTGGTCACTGCTTGTTCTTCGCCGCCCGGGGCAGCTGATGACCAGACGGACGGCCGCCGTCACTGGCACGCCGGGCTGGGCCACGCTGCTGGGCCGCGCCGCGGGCCACCCGACTGCCGCGCGCCGGGCCACGCCGCCCGGTCGCGCAACGGCCGGTGGTGACTGGTGGGTAACATCATCGGGTGGCCGATAGCTTCTTTGTCCCGGTGGGGAACGGTATCTGGCGGGCGACCGCGCATACCACCGGCCCCTGGGATAAGCGCGCCCAGCACGGTGGCCCGCCGAGCGCCCTGCTCGGCCGGGCCATCCAGCGCTGCGCCCCCCGTGACGACATGATCGTGACCCGCTTCACCTGCGAGATCCTCGGCGCCATCCCGGTCGGCGACCTGGACGTCCAGGCCCGGCTGGTCCGCCCGGGCCGGAGTGTGGAGTTCCTCGAAGCGGTGGCCACCGCGGGCGGCCGCGATGTGGCCCGGGCCAGCGCCTGGCGGGTGATGCGGACCACCAGCGAGACGGTACTGCCGCCCGCCGAGCCGCCGCCCGCGCTGCCGGATCACTCCGGCGCCGCCCCGCCGGCGGGGTGGATCGACGGGTACCTGTCCGCTGTCGAGTGGCGGCCGGTCCGCGGCCACTTCGGCGAGCCCGGGCCGGCCACGGTCTGGGCACGGCTGCGCTATCCCCTGGTCCCGGACGAGGAGACCGGCCCGCTGGAGCGGGTACTCGCGGTCGCGGACAGCGGCAACGGCCTGTCCGGCGAGCTCGACATCACCCAGTGGCATTTCATCAACCCGGAACTCACCGTGCATCTGCACCGGGAAGCGGAGGGCGAATGGGTCTGCCTGGACGCGCAGACCGCCATCTCCGCGGGCGGGGCGGGCCTGGCCACGTCCGTCTTGTCGGACACCGGGGGGCGGCTCGGCGTGGGCGCCCAGTCGCTGCTGATCAGCCCGCGTCGGCCAGCGCCGCCCCGAGCCGGGTCTGCTGGTACATAACCGCGTGCCGGTGCCGGCTGCTGCTGACCAGCCGGGCGTCCCGCAACGCGGACAGGTGCTCGGACACGGTGCTCGGCGCCAGGCCATGCCGGCGGGCCAGGGTATGAGTGGAGGCGGGCTCGGCGAGTGACTCGAGCAGCGCGGCGCGGGTGGGGCCGAGCAGCCGGGCCAGCGCGTCCGACTGCGGGGTCCGGGCCGGCTGCCACAGTTCGGCGATGCCCCGGGCCGGGTAGACCAGAGCAGGCCGGGATGGTGGGTCGATCACGGCGGCCAGGCTCGGCCAGGCGAACGCGCTCGGCATGAGCATCAGCCCGGCCCCGTCGAGGTGGCGCCGGGCCGGGTCCATGCCCTTGATGACCAGCGCCCGCCCCGTCCAGCGGACCCGTGGATGCAGGTCGCCGAGCATCCGCTCCAGCCCGTAGTCCGCCAGTATCCGGGTCCGGAAGGCCACGTCCGCCTCGATCCGGTCCCGCAGCCGCGGCCAGTGCGGCTCGACCAGCAGCTGCCAGCACTGGGCCAGCAGGTCCGCGACCAGATCCCGGGCGGCGGCCGGATCCTCCAGCAGCTGCCACGCGCCCGCCGGGACCGGGGCCCCATACCGCTCGGTCAGTGAGCGGCGGATCTCGTGGGCCACCTGCTCCGGCGGCGTGGCCCGCACCCGGGCCAGCTCGCCGGCCATGTCGGCGTCCGGAGTGTCCGGCACCGGACTGAGAAAGTCCGGGGTCCAGCCGCGCCGGGGCGTGAGCATCAGCAGCGGGCGCAGGTCCAGCCGCTCCGCCTGCGGCCGCACAGCCTCGAGCCAGGGCAGGTGGTACAGATGCCGTTGCGGTTCGGCGATTACCCGGATCGCGTGCACGGTCTCCCAGGCCGGTGAGATGACGAACCGGGTCCGGGCCGGGTCGTCCGGGCCGAACACCATGGTCACGCTCATCGCGCCGTCCCGCCGATTGTGATTCGGCCCGCGCCGAATCTCTGGTCTTCATGCTAACCGCCGGCCACCCTCGGTCTCGTGACCTCTCCCGCCCCGGTGAGCCCGCCGCCCGCCGCCCCGAGCCCCGGGACCGCCGTCCCCGGCCGGGCCCGGTACCGCGACGTGCTCGGGTCGGCCGAGTTCCGGGCCCTGTTCGTGGCTGACATCGTGTCCATGCTCGGCAACGTGGTGGCCGCGGTCGCGCTGACCGTGCTGGTTTACGAGCAAACCCGGTCCCCGGCCCTGGCTGCCTCGGTGATGGCCCTGGCCTTCCTGCCGTACCTGCTCAGTGGGGTACTGCTCGGCGCGGCCGCGGACCGGCTGCCCGCCCGCCGGGTCCTGGTCACATGTGACCTGCTCAGCGCGGCGCTGGTGGCAGCCATGGTGATCCCCCGGATGCCGGTCGCCGCGCTGCTCGGGCTGCTGTTCACCAACGGCCTGCTCGCACCGGTGTACGGGGGCGTGCGCGCCGCCGTGCTGCCGGATGTGCTGCCGCCCGGCCCGGGCTACATCCTCGGCCGGTCGATGATGCGGATGGTCGCCCAGTCCGCGCAGATCGTCGGCTACGGCGCGGGCGGGCTGCTGCTCACCCTGGTCTCGCCGCGCGGCGCGCTGGCCTTCGACGCGGCCTCGTTCCTGGCTTCGGCGTTGCTGGTGCGCTTCGGCATGGGCCGCCGGCCCGCGCGCCACGGCCGGACCGGATCCGGGTCGATGACCGGGGACTCGCTGCGCGGGATCCGCCGCGTGCTCGCCTACCGCCAGGTCAGGCGCCTGCTGCTGTTCAGCTGGCTCGTCCCGGCCTGCGCGGTCGCGCCCGAGGCCCTGGCCGCCCCCTACGCCAGCCACATCGGCCAGCCCGCCCGGGTGACGGGCTTCCTGCTCATGGGCATCCCGGCCGGGACCGTGCTGGCCGACCTGATCGCGGCGCGGCTGCTCCCGGCCCGGCTGCAGCACCGCCTCATCGTCCCGGCTGGGCTGCTGACGTTCGTGCCGCTGGCTGGGTTCGCGGCCAGTCCGCAGCTGGCCGTCGCCCTGGTCCTGCTGGTGATCTGCGGCCTGGGCAGCGCGTGGGGCGCCGGGGTGGACGGGCTGATGATCAGCCAGGCCCCGGCCGAGTTGCGCGGCCGCGTCCTCGCCCTGGCCAGCGCCGGCCTGATGTTCACTCAGGGGGTGGGGTTCGCGTTCTGGGGGGTGGCCGGCCAGTTCGCACCGGTGACCGCGGTCATCCCGGCTGCGGCCGCGGCGGGCATCCTCGTCGTGCTGCTGCTGCGCCCGCGAGGCCCGGGGTAGGTCCTGCGCACCGCCCGCACCCCGCTGCCCGCTGATTGCGGATGATCAGTCACGGGCACGATGACCTGCGTGTTTGCTGATCCGTCCCGTGAGCCGGCGCTGGAGCGGGCCATGCCCGCCGACGCCGTGCCCGGCTCCACCATCCCCGAGGACACCGAGGCGGAGATCCTGCTCCGCGACGGCACCTGGGCCTGGGCCCAGGTGATCGGGCAGCGCAAGGACCGGCACGACCGCTGGTGCGTGGGGCTCCGCTGGTACGCCAGCCCGGCCGTGGGCGGCCGGGAAGGCTGGTACCTCTACGACCCCCGGCTGATCCGCCGGCCCCCGTTAACTCCGCCCGCCGCTAGCGCGGGCCGCCCCGCCGCGGCACCCCGCCCAGATCCCGGCCGTGACGCGGCGCCCGGTCGTAGCCAGCACCGCCATACTCAGGCATGCCGTATTCAGGAGTCCCGTATTCAGGAGTCCCGTACTCGGGGGCCCCGTATTCGGGCGCCCCGTATTCGGGCGCTCCGTAACCGGCCACCGGGAAACCGGATGGCCCGTAGCCGGGCCGGCGGAAGCCGCCGGCCCCATAGCCGCCCGCGTGGTCGCCGGGCAGGCCCGGGCCGGGAACATCAGCGGGTTCGCGCCGCCGGGAGTTCCCGGCCTGCTGCTCGAACAAATGCCACGCTCTGAACTCCTCGACCAGCCGGTCAAAGATCGTCCGCATAGGGCGACTCTTCCACCTAGCCAGCGCGAAATCCAGGCAATGACCGATCTAGGCGAGCCCGGCCAAAAGTACCCCGATATCCCCTGTTAACGGTACAAACCCCAAGCAAAAGTCAAATTCTCCGCAACGAAAACCATCCCGGCTCTGGCGTGCGGCCACGACGATGCGGCCGCAGGCCGGGAAAGACCTGGTCAGTGGGCTGAGGTCAATGCGCGGGACCCAGTGTCACGCTGCGTACCGCCGGGGGCCGGACCTGGATATCGCACCGGACTGATCGGCGGCTCCGGTCGGGGCCACCCCGTCGTACGGGAATGCGTGCCCGCGGCCGCCGGGCGTGGTCGCGGTCGATCCGCGCGAAATGATTGGTGACCGCGTTGGCGTAGTAATCGCTGCCTGCCCGGTGCGGGGCGGGTCTGAGTGGCGGCGAACGCGCCTGCGGGCGCGCAGCCTCCCGGCCAGCGGCACGGCGAGGACCGCGGCGGACGCACCGATGAAGCCACGGCGGGGAATCATGCCTGCCTCTAGGTCCCGCGGCTGACCCGCGGTGCGGGAAGGAGCAGGCGGCCGTCTCGATTGCCTGCACAATGTGTTGGCGCAGAATGGTAATCAAGAATGGCTCACACTGGAACTAAATGGCCGACGGCATCCGGTGCCAGACGGCCCGGGCGTGCCGCGCCGTAACTGCTGGCTGGCTGGCCGGCTGCCCAGCCAGATGCTCCAGCGCTCCACGGTGCCGATCCGGAGCAGCCCCATCGCCGCCCAGGGATCCTCGCCCATGCGCGCCGCTACCTCGCCCTCGTCCGCCGCCTCGACCATGTGCAGCGTGTGCGCACCGTCGCCAAGCGGGCCGCCGAGGAGGAGGAAGCCGTCGTCGACCAGCCCGTCCATGAACGCGGCGTGCGCGGACCATGCCTCCTGCTCCCGGATGCCCCGGCCGGGATCCCAGTGCGGTCCATGGTCCGTGGTCAGCGCGAAGATGGCCATGGTCCAGACGTTACGGGCGGCCACCGACAAAACGGGGTCCCGGCAGCCACCGGGACACCGGCGCCCGGGCCGGCCGGATCCGGTCCGGGAGCTAACCGTGCGGCGGGGTCCGGGTCCAGCCGCGCTGGGTCCGGGTCAGCTCGGTAAAGCCGGACGCGTCCAGGAACGCCGGGTATCCGGCGTCGTCCTGGCCGTCCGGGCCTGGCCCCAGCACGGCGTAGTCCAGCAGGCGGCTGACCTGGGCCAGCCGCAGCCAGCCGGCCGCCTGCCCGAGCAGCCAGGTGGCGACGCCGCGGCGCCGGTACTTCGCGGTGACGTGGAGGTTGCCGACGTCGGCCCAGCCACCGTGACGGGGCAGCCGCTCGCCGCCCTCGAAGATCTCCACCTCGATGTAACCGGCCACCTGCTCGCCGAGGACGGCCGACAGCCGGGTGCCGTTCATCCCGGCTGACCGGCGGATGGCCAGCCCGCCCAGTGGCGGCCGGCCCGGGTGCGGCAGGTCGTCCACCCGGGCCAGGTACACCGCTTCCGTGGATCCCGTGGGCACGAACCCAGCCCGCTGGTACAGGCCGCGGACGTGCGGCCACTGCTCGGGCACGCCGTAGACGCCCCGCACCGGCAGTTCGCCGCCCGCGTCCTGGCGGGTGACACCCCACTCCTCCAGCTGGCCGACACAGGCGGCGATCAGGGCTTCCGCTGCCTCTGTGGCGTCGCTCCAGTAGGGGTTGCCGACGGGGGCGACCGGCCAGAACAGCAGCCAGTGGATGTCCCCGGCCCCCCGGTAGGACATGCCCGCGCGTTCATCGGCGAAGTAGCGCAGCAGATGGGCTGCCGCCACCACCGCGTGCTGCTGCTCCGCGACCAGCGTGACCCGCTCAGCCACCCACGGGTTGACGATGGTCTCACCCGGCTGGCGCTCCAGGTGGCTGAGCACGGTGGCGACGGACACCCCAGCGCCGGGCACGACCGCCGCGGCGTGCCCGTTGACCAGCGCGGCCAGCCGGTCGCGGTCCCGGCGGTGGAATGGGCGCACCTCGATGGATGGTATGGCCAACCCCCTCGATTCAGGCAGGAAGAATCCGGGAAAGGCCCGCTACCAGTGCGGTACGGCGAGCACTCTAGCACCCGGCCCCGGCCGGCTCAGGAACAGCGGAGCCCCGGCGGCCGTAAGCCCGCCTCGGGCTGGTCCTCGGCCAGCGCCCCGGTCAGGACCTCCTCGGCGCGATGGCAGGCGGCCACGCGGCCCGGCGCCACCGGCCGCAGCACCGGGACCTCGGTGCGGCACCGGCTGACAGCCAGTGGGCAGCGGGGATGGAAGACACATCCCGGCGGCGGGCTGGCCGCGTCGGCCGGATCGCCGGGCAGCACCAGCCGGGTCCGCCGGGCGGCCCAGTCCAGCTCCGGCACGGCGGAACGCAGGGCCTGGGTGTACGGGTGGGCGGGGGACCGCAGCAGAGCGCCGGTCGGGCCGCTCTCCGCGATCCGGCCCAGGTACAGCACAGCGGTCTGCTCGCACAACTCACTCACGATCGCGACGTTGTGCGTGATCAGCAGGTAGGAGAGCTTCCGCTCGGCCCGGAGCCGGGTGATCAGCTCGAGCACCCGGGCCTGGGCCCGGACGTCCAGGGCACTGGTCGGCTCGTCCAGGACCAGCAGCCGCGGCTGCACGCTGAGCGCCCGGGCTATCGCGACTCGCTGGCGCTGCCCGCCGGACAGCTGATGCGGGTACCGGGACGTGAAGTCCGGGTCCAGGCCCACCTCGGCCAGCAGGCCGCGGGTCCGCTCGGCGGACAGCCGGCGTGGCACCACGTGATGCGTGTGCAGCGCCTCCCGGATTGAGGTGCCGATCCGCATCCGCGGGTCGAGGCTGTTGTCCGGGTCCTGGAACACGATCTGCGCGGCGCGCCGGTAGTCCCGCAAGGCGCGGCCGCGCAGGGTGGTGACGTCGGCGCCCTCGAACCGGATGTGGCCGCCGCTGATCCGGGCCAGCCGGAGCACGGCCCGGCCGATCGTGGTCTTGCCTGACCCGCTCTCGCCGACCAGGCCGAGGCCGAACGGTCCCGCGGGCAGCTCCAGGCTTACCCCGTCAACCGCCCGGACCGGGCCGAACCGTACCGTCAGGCCCGTGATCTCCAGCAGCGGGCTCATCCGGTCGGCCCATCCGGGGCTGGTGCGCCCTGGGCCGGCCGGCCGGGAGCGGGTGGCCCGATCCGGGGCACCGCGGCGAGCAGTTCGGCCGTGTACTCGTGCTGCGGCGCGGACAGCACCTGGGCCGCCGGGCCCTGCTCGACGATCCGGCCGGCCTGCATGACCGCCACCCGGTCGCACAGCTCGGCCACCACCGCAAGGTCGTGGCTGATCAGCAGGACCGACATGCCCTCGCGCTCGCGCAGGCCGCGGAGCAGGTCCAGCACCTCCGCCTGGACCGTCACGTCGAGCGCGCTGGTCGGCTCGTCGGCCAGCAGCACCCCGGCCCGCAGGGCCAGTGCGAGCGCGATCGCGACCCGCTGCAGCTGCCCGCCGGACAGCTGCGCGGGATAGCGGTCCAGCAGGCCGGGTGGCAGCAGCACCTGGCGCATGGCCCGGGCCGCCGCTTCGGCCGCGTCTGTCTTGCTCAGCCCGTGCAGCCGGAGCGCGCCCAGCACCACCTGTCCCACCTTGAACACCGGGCTGAATGCCGTGGCCGGGCTCTGGAAGATCGCCGCGATCTGCCGTCCGCGGCGCTCGCGCAGGTTCCTTTGGGACAGCGTGGTCAGCTCGGTGCCGTCCAGCTGGATGCTGCCGCTGACGGTCGCGCCCACCGTATGCGCGAGACCGAGGATGGCCAGCGTGGTCAGGGACTTGCCCGATCCGCTCTCCCCGGCCAGCCCGACGATCTCGGCGTCGCCGAGGGCGAACTCGTCGATCTGCACCACCGGGCGGCGGCCGAAGCGCACCTCGAGGCCGCTGATCGCCAGCTTCATGGCAGGAGGCTCCGCTTCGGGTCCAGCAGGTCGCGCAGGCCGTCGCCGAGCAGGTTGAACGCGAACGCGGTGACCAGGATGGCGATGCCGGGAAAGGTCACCACCCACCAGTCAGTGGTGAAGTAATTCTGCCCCTCGGCCACCATCAGGCCCCAGTCGGGCGTGGGATCCTGCGCCCCGAGGCCGAGGAAGGACAGGGCCGACGCGGTCAGGATCACCCCGCCCACGTCCAGCGACACCTGCACGGTCAGCGGCGTGACCGAGTTGGGCAGGACGTGCCGCAGGATGATCCGCCAGGGCCGGATGCCCAGCACCCGGCAGCTGTCGATGTACGCCCGCCCGCCGACCGAGGCGGCCTGGCCGCGGATGAGGCGCGTGTACCAGGGCCACCAGGTGGCGGCGATCGCGATGGTGAGGCTGGTCAGGCTGGCCGGCAGGACCGCGGCCAGGGCCAAGGCCAGCAGCAGCGACGGGAAGGCCAGGAAGACGTCGGTCACCCGCATGATGACCTCGTCGACCCAGCCGCCGAAGTAGCCCGCCACGATGCCCAGCGGGATCCCGATGACGCACGCGATCAGCAGCACGATGACGGCGATCAGCGGGGAGATCCGGGCCCCGTACAGGACCCGGGACAGCACGTCCCGGCCCACCTGGTCGGTCCCGAACAGATGCCGGGTCGAGGGCGGGCGGAGCACCAGGAACGGGTGCGTGGCCGTGCCAGCGTCACCGGGGAACGGCGCGAGCAGCGGGGCGAGCACGGCGACCACGACGATCAGCACGGCCGTCAGGCCCCCCGCCACCAGCAGCGGGTTGGCGCGCAGGCCGTGCCACAGGGCCCAGCCCCGCGGCAGCACGGCGGCCTGAATGTCGGCCGGCGTCGGCGCTTCGATCATCAAGGTTGCGGCCTGGCGACGCCCACCTTAGGGCGGGTGAGCAAATGCCGCTTCACCTCCTCCGGGATGTCGGTCTGAGTCGATAGCGCGTCTGCATGTCCAGATATCGCCGGGTCGTTCCCCCTGACCAGGAGCGGGTTCTGCGTACGCATTGCGCGCAGGCCCGGGCCGACAAGCTGAGCACGGACTTGGCGCGGCGATTCGACGTGATCCGCGTCGAAGATCTCAAGATCCGCAACATGACCCGCTCGGCGCGGGGCACGGTCGGGGAGCCGGGGCGGAACGTCCGCCAGAAGGCTGGCCTCAACCGGGAGATCGTGGCGAGTGGATGAGGTCGCCTGGTCCGCCGGCTGGGGGGCAAGGCAGCCGGGCGCGCCGGGAAGTTTAGGCCGCTGTTCACCTCGCAGCGCTGCAGCGCGTGCGCGCATGTAGACCCGAAATCGCGCGAGCGCCAAGCGCGCTTCCTGTGCACGGCCTGCGGCTTCGCCTGCACCGCTGATGTGAACGCGGCCATCAACATCGCGGGGCACGCCGTGACTGCGCGGCGAGGCGACGGGACTGCCCGGCCTGCGCACCGCGAACCTCAGCATGACGGCCATCTGGCCGCCTGACTGGAATCCACCACCCTCGGGCGGCCTGGAGGGTGTCAACGCAGCCTGATCCTGGGGTCCAGCGCGGCCTGGATGATGTCCACGGCCAGGTTGGCGGCCACGTAGACCAGGGCGATGAACAAGGTCACGCCCAGGATGGCGGGGGTGTCGAGGGTCGCGATCGAGGCGGCCGTGTAGCTGCCCAGCCCGGGCCAGTCGAAGATCGCCTCGACCAGGAACGTGTTCACCAGCGAGTAGCCGAAGACCAGGGCCACCGCGGCCGCCACCGGGTTCCAGGCCAGTTTCATGGCGAACCTGCTGTACACGGCGCGCTCGCTGAAGCCCAGGGCGCGGATCATCTGCACGTGGGTCTCGGTCACCGTGTCCAGCACCTGGGCGCGGACCATGCGGGCGATGAGCCCGGCCGGGTAGGCGGCGACGACCACGGCGGGCAGCACGAGATGGGCCAGGATGCTGCCGAGCATCGGCCAGTTCCCGCTGATCAGCGCGTCGATCAGGCTGAATCCGGTTCGCTGGGCGAGCGGGTGACTGAATAGCAGGCCGGGAGAGTATCCGCCTGCGGCCGGCAGCACATGCAGCCGCTGGGAGAAAACCAGCTGGAGGATGAGCGCCATCCAGAAGATGGGCATCGACACGCCGAGGATGGACCCGGCCCGGATGGCCTGGTCGGCCAGACCTCCCGGCCAGCGGGCGGACACCAGCCCGAGCGGCACGGCGACCGCCAGCGCGATGATCAGCGCCGCCGTGACCAGTTCCAGCGAGGCGGGGGCGGCGGTCCCGATGTCGGACAGGACCGGCTGGTGGGTGTGGAGCGACAGGCCCCAGCTGCCGGTGAGGACGCCGCCGAAGTACGCCGCCAGCTGGACCAGCGGCGGCCGGTCCAGGCCGAGGAACCCGCGGGCCGCGGCGACCTGGGCCGCGGACGCGTGCGGGCCGGCCCACGTGGCCGCCGGATCGCCGGGAATGACCCGGGCGATCACGAACGTCGCGATGATGACGCCCGCGACCACCAGCGCCGCCAGGGCGACCCGGCGCGCCACATATCCGGTCAACTCCCAGTCGGCCTGAGGTTGTAGGTGAAGACGACGTTCGCGTAGGCCGGGTCGGGCTGGAAGCCGGTGAACGACGTGCGCATCGCGTACTGGTAGTTCACGTTGTAGAGGACGTCCAGAGGGGCCTCCTGCAGGACCTCTGCCTGCATGGTGCGGTACAGCTGCACGCCGGCCGGGCGGTTGGTCGCCAGCAGCGACTCCACCTGGTTGATCTGCTTATCCAGCGCCGAGTTGGAGTAGTACGAGAGGTTGAAGTACGGCGACTTCTCCGTCTGTAGCAGGTTGGTGAACCAGGTATACGGGTCGGAGTAGTCCGGCCACCAGTACTCGAGGAAGATGCTCTGGTGGCTGGAGGCGCTGGCCGACTTCGCCTTCGCCCACTGGGTCGGCCAGGCCAGCGACTGGGTGGAGAGGTTGATGTTCAGCTTGGCCAGGCTGGACTTGAGCAGCGTCACCACGACCTGCTCGTTCGAGTCACCCTGGGTGTAAGTCAGGGTCAGGTTCAGCGGCTTCTTGCCCGGCCCGTACCCGGCCTGGTGCAGCAGCTGGTCTGCCTTGGCCAGGTCGTAGTGATAGTTCGGCAGGTTGGTGAAGTGGCCGGGCAGGCCGGCCGGGACCAGGCCGCTGGGCGTGACCGCCGCACCCTGCAACGCCGCGACGATCCCGGGGTAATTGATCCCGTAGGAGATGGCCTGGCGCACCGGCAGGCTCAGCGTGCGCACGTTGAGCTGGCTGAGCAGGTTCTGGAAGGACGGCACGCTCATCGTGTGGATGCCCGCCTGGCCCTGGAACGACTTCCACAGCGCGGGGCTGATCTGCTCGACGAAGTTGACCTGCCCGGACCGCAGCAGCTGGGCGGCGGTGGTGTCCTGGGGCACGACCCGGTACACGACCTTCTTGTAGTGCACCCCGCTCCAGCCGCCCCAGTAGCCGGGGAAGGCCTTGAGGATCACCTCGAACTCCTGGCCCTTGTTCCACGTCTGCAGCGTGTACGGGCCGGTGCCCGCGTCATGCGGCGTGTTGAGCCATTTGGTCAGCTTGGCCGACGACCCCCCACCCGCGGCCTGGGTGTCGTAGATGTACGCCGAGTAGGAGGCGGAGGCCTCGAGGTCCAGCGGCGAGGCGTACTTCAGGTGGAAGACCATGGTGGAGGCACTGGGCGTGCTGATGCTCTTCACCGCGTCCCAGACGTAGCCGGCCCCCCCGCCCAGCTTCTCCGTCCGGAGGATGGCCGCCGCCGCGGCCTGCGCGGTCATCAGCCGGCCGGTGTGGAAGTGCACTCCCTGCCGGAGGTGGAAGGTCCAGGTCAGGCCGTTAGCCGAGGATGACCAGCTGGTCGCGAGCAGCGGCTTGATCGTGTGCGTCGCCGAGTCGTAGCGGGTGAGCGTCTCGTACATGTTGCTCATCGCGAGGATGCCGTCCGAGTACTCGGTCGCGGGGTCCCAGCCGTTGACCATCACCGGGGCGTTGGTGTCGTAAGTGAACACCTGATTGGCAGACTGCTTCTGGCTCGCCGGGTGCGAGGAGCCGCCGCAAGCGGCCAGCAGCACCAGCAGAGCGGAGCCGGATGCCAGCAGCCCGGCGCGGTGGGGCTTCATGCCTTCCTCCGTGATCCTTTGGTTTTGATACACCGTGTTGGGGTCGTCCCCCCTGGTGGTTACGGAGCCGTGGGGCCTGGCTGCGCCTGCGCCGCCGGGGACGGCCCAGGAGGATGGTCCGGCAGGCGGCCGAGGGCGCCGGCCGCCTTGGCCCGGATCCGGATCGCCGGCGAGGTGAGATAGGCGAGCGGGATCTCCTCCCGCTCGACGATCCGCACCGTCGCGGGGTCTGCCCCGGCCGCTACGGCGCGCTCGCGTGCCTCGTCGCATGCCTCATCGAGCGCGGCCTTCCTGCCGCCCGGTCCGATGTGGAAGATCCGGTCCACCTGGCCGCTGACCGAGGCGATCGCCGCCCCGACGGCATTGGCCGTGTCGAAATGCTCGGGCCGGATGATCTCGCGGATGCCTGGTATCCGGTCCGGGAGCAGGATGCTGCCGCCGCCGACCGCGACGAGCACGCAGTCTGCCCGGGAGGTCTTCATCCGGTCGATCGCGTCCGCGAGCATCACGTCCGCCTGGGCCAGGGCCCTGTCGAGCATCCCGCGGTGCCCGCCCGCCCGTGCGGGGTCGCCGAGCTGTGCCCGCCCGGCCGCGACCGCCGCGTCGGTCAGTGTGGGGGTCGGCCCGCCGAAGACGAGCGCCTCCTGCGGCAGCCGGTAACCGACGCTGCGCGGGCCGACCCGGGCGCCGGTGTCCGCCGCCGAGACCACGCTGCCGCCACCGAGCGCGATGGTGACCAGGTCGGGCATCCGGAAGTTGGTGCGGATGCCGCCGATCTCGACTCCCTGCGACGCCTCCCGCGGGAAGCCGTTCACCAGGATGCCCACATCGGTGGACGTGCCACCCACGTCGGCGACCAGCGAGTCGCCGGTGCCGGTGAGGAAGGCCGCGCCGCGGACGCTGTTGGCCGGCCCGCTGCCGATCGTCAGGACCGGGTAGCGCAGGGCCTGATCCAGGCCCATCAGCGTGCCGTCGTTCTGGGCGAAGAACGTGATCGGCCGCATCTGGTGCGCGGCGAGCGAGTCGTGCATGGCGATGGCCACGTCGCGGGCTACCCCGGCCAACGCCCCGTTCAGGATGGTTGCGTTCTCCCGCTCCAGCAGGCCGAGGGAGCCGATCTCATGACTGAGCGAGACGTGGACCTCGCCCAGTTCCCGCTTGACGATCTCCCTGGCCTCCAGTTCGTGCCGTGGCGAGACCGGGGCGAAGACGCTGGTGATGGCCACCCCGTCGGCGGTGCCCGTCACCTTGCCCAGGAACCGCGCGATGGCGTCAGTGTCCAGCGGGGCCAGATCCTGTCCGTCGAATTCGATGCCGCCCTCCACGATCACCGCGCCGGCCGAGATGACGTCGGTGAGGTCAGGCGGCCAGCCGAACATGGGCCGGATGCTGTGCGTGGCCGGCCCGCCGATCCGGATCACTGCTACCCGGCGGAGATTCCTGCGTTCCAGTACCGCATTCGTCGCGTGCGTGGTGCCCAGCATGACGTGGGTGATCCGCTGCCGGCTCACCCCCGGGGCGTGGAGCACGGTGTCGATCGCGGTGCTGATCCCGCCGGTAATGTCCGGCGTCCCGGGCACCTTCGCCTTGGCGATCACCCGGTCGGCGGCGTCCATGATCACGGCGTCGGTATTGGTCCCGCCGACGTCGATGCCAAGGCGGCAGTCAGGAGCGGGCACTGGCGAGCTCCTCCACGGGCAGGTAGTCGAAGTCGTACCCGAACGCCCGGGGGCCGGTGAGCGCGATGCCGCCCTCGGTCCGCCAGACCGGGTCGCAGCCGAAGGCGATCACCACCACGCGCTGGCCGTACTTGATCCGCTCGGTCGCGATCGCGTCCGCGGTCTCGCTGTCCAGGACCGAGATCAGGTCGGGCACCGAGGCGAGCACCCGGCCCCGCTCCAGCGCGACCAGGTTCTCGTTCTGCAGTTCCAGCCGGATGAGGCGGCCAGCGTCCACGCCCAGGCCCTCGATCACCACCGAGCCGCGGACGAAGCCACTGGTGGTATGCCGCTCGACGTCGGAGATCTTGCCGGTGACCAGCCGGAACGCGCCAATTTCGGCAATCAGCGCGGCCACCGGGCTGTCCTTTGCCCTTATGACCGCCTCGCCGATCCGGATCGCCAGCGACACCGAGTTCCGCACCGTGGCGTGGCGCGCCTGCGCGGCGGTGAGGGAGAACTCCGTGGATGAGGCGGCCCCGCCGAACTCGACGGCGGCCGCGCGTTCCAGGCGTTCCATCCAGTGCCCCGAAATGGCCTGGAAGACGACGAGGTTGCCGCGCTCGTCGGTTATCACCGCCGGGCTCGGCGAGATCCCGGCCAGTTGCATGGTGACCTGCGGGACCTCCGGGAAGGCGCGGCCCATGCCGTCGGCGTCAACCACGGGAAGCCCCATCCGAGCCGCCCAGGTGACCGGCAGCACCCCGTTACCGCCGCCAATCTCGCCGGCCATCAGCGCAGCCACCTGGCGCCCGGTCAGGTGCTGCAGTTGATCGCGGAGACGCTCCCCCTCGTCGCCGTTCTCGATCTTTTCGATGCTGACGGTGGGGGCGCCGATTCCGCCGCACGGCATGATCAGCGCCTCATCAGGCAGTTCGTCGACGTCCACCAGACTGGCCGGGCCGAAATCCTCGGTGGCCTGCAGCGCCTGCAGCAGGGCGAGGTAGGTGTCCCCGCCACCCCCCGCACCCAGCACCGCGCAGCCGCGAGCTAATGCGCGCAGCGCGTCAGGATCGAGGAGTCTCTTCACCGGGGGCCATTACCGTCCTGGCAGGCAGAGATAAAGCGATGTGTTAACCATCATAGTTCCCGATGTGCGGACACACCGGGGCTATTTCCACCGATCGGCGAGCTGCAGCTCGGTCTCCCTGATCAGGTCGCGCAGCTCCGCTGGGTCCTGCCCGCGGACCACCCGGGGGGGGCTCGACATCAGCCGGCGCGCGTAGAGCAGCCCCGCGATCCCCCGCCATACGTGCCAGCGCGGGAACTCGTGCCCGTAACTCCACCAGTCCGGGTGGTCAGTGCCAGCAGTCATTAAATCGGTAGCAGCTTCCTTCTCCATCGGCTCGGTTCTCCCTGGTGCGCCAGGATCACAACGCGCGGCCGGCCTGGCCGGCACGGAACCCTGAATGCAAATGATTGCAAGCCGAGTGCCGAAACAGGAATGGGCGTAGTGCACTGCGATCGTGACGGATGTGTGCACTACGCATAAAGTGCCACCTGTGCACACGGTGGACGAGATCCTGGCCAGCTCGCCGTTGTCCGGCCTGCTGAGGGTCAGCGGCGGCGGCGGCGACCGGCAGGTTGCCCTGGTCCGGCTGGCCGAGCGGTTCGCTGACCTGGACGATGCCCCGGCGGGCAGCCTGGTCGTGCTGTCCCGTGGCGCGTCCGCGGAGGTCACCGACTACCGGCTGGACATGGCGCTGCGCTGGGCGGCGGTCAACCGGGTGGCCGCGGTGGCGGCGTTCCGCGCCGAGCAGTGGCGCCCGACGGTCACGGCGATGGATATCGCCGGGCGGGCCGACATCGCCCTGATCTCGATCCCGGCCGGGGCCGAACTGGCCGGGCTGGTGCAGGCGGTCACGCGGGAGATCGGCGGCGGGGCCGGCCGTGCCCTGGGCCGGGCGGAGGAAGGGCTGAACGCGGTGGTCTCCGCCGAGGCGGCCGGGGCCGGTCTCGACGAACTCCGCGCCGCGGTCAGCCGCGCGCTCGGCACCGTCGTCGAGTTCCGCCCCGATCGTCCGGCCGGTCAGGTCAACGGGGCCGTTGAGGGAGGTCTCGCGGGCGAAGTCAGCGTGCCGGTCGTCGTAGGCGAGGCACCGATCGGCTATCTGGTCGCGCCGGACGCCCCCGGGGACCTCGCCATCGCCGCCCGGCTGGTCCTGCACTGCGCCGCCGCCTCCGCCGGGCGGCTCCTCGACCTGGCCAGGCGGGCCCGGGAGGTCCCGGCCCGGTCCCGCAGCGAACTGCTGGCCGAGCTGCTGATGTCGGAGTCCGCGGTCAATGACGATCTGCTCGACCGGGCCCGCCAGCTGAACGTCGCGCTGGGCGGCTGGCATGTCGCGGTCCGGATCGAGGCCGACGATCTCGATGCCGCCGCCCAGGATGGGTCCGGCCCTGAAACCGGCCAGGACGAGGTGCGCCGGTTCGAGCTGCTGGAGTCGGCGGGACAGATCGCGCTGCAGGCCGCCGCGGCGGTCGGCGGCACCTGGCACCTGTCCCGGGTGGCCCGCGCGATCGTGCTGGTCAGGATGACTACGTCCGACCCGGGCCCGCAGGCTGGTGCCCAGACCGCCCGGTCCGCCGCCCGCGCGCTCCAGGCCCTGCGGGAGCGGCTTCCGGCGCTCCCGTTCCGCGCCGGGGTCGGGTCGGCGCATGAGGGGCCGATGGGGCTCCGCGCCTCCGCGGCCGAGGCCCGGGCGGCACTGTTCGCCGCGCGGGCGGCCCGCAAGCCGTCCGGGGTCGCCGCGCACGACGTGGTCGGCGTGCAGCGGATGCTGATGGAGTGGTACGCCTCGGACACCGCGCGGGCCTCGGTCCGCGATCAGCTCGCGCCGCTGGAGAAGCTGGGCCAGGCCCGGGCCGACACGGCGATCAGGACCCTCGCGGCCTACCTTGACGAGCAGGGATCGATCATCAAGACCGCGCAGCGGCTGCACCTGCACCGTAACGCCGTGGCCAACCGGATCCGGGGCATCACCGAGCTACTGGACGTGGACTTCGACGATCCCGATCAGCGGCTCGCTCTGCAGCTCGCCTGCCGGGCGCGCCTGCTGGGCTGACCGTCACCGTCCCGGCCCGGGCCGGGCCGTCCCGGACCTCAGCCCGGCTCAGCCGGCCCGGGCAGCGACGCAGGCAGGCCGAAACGGGCAAAGTCCGCGGCCGTGAACCGGCCGTCATAACCGGGCTGCCGCACGTGCTCAGCGACAATGAACGCGTGGACCCCAGCGATCTGACCGCCGTCCAGGGTCAGCACGTCCAGCACCCACGGCTCGTAAGCTGCCCGGCCGGCGGCCCGGATGTAGCAGCCGATGGCGAGCTGCCCGTTCGCGCGGGTGGCGCGGTGCTGCCAGCGCTGCGGGCGGACATCTGCCCGGATGAACTCCCTGAGGGCCGCGGGCCCGCGGATGCACGCGGACTCGGGCGGCATCGTCCACGTGGCGTCGCTGGTGAGCATGCTCACCAGCAGGTCCGCGTCGCCCCGCTCTATGGCGTCGGCGTAGCGCCCGGCCAGGGCCCGGGTGTGCGCGTCGCCGAGCGAGCGCAGCGCCGCTTGCTGAGTCTGGCCGTGGCGCCGGCCTGCCAGCCCGGCGCGGGCCCGCTGCAGCGCGCTGGTGACCGCAGGCACGGACGTGCCGAGCTGGCTGGCCATCTCGCGGGCGGACAGATCCACCACATCCCGCAGGATGAGGACGGCCCGCTGGGCCGGCGGCAGCTGCTGCAGCGCGATGACGAACGCCAGCTCGAGGCTCTCGCGCCGCTCATACCGCGCCTCCGGGGAGGAGGCCGCGTCGCCCAGCGCGCAGTCCGGGTAGGGCTCCAGCCAGGCTGGCTCGGCCTGCCGCGGTCCGCACCGGTTCCCGGCCCGGCGGGAGCCGCGGGCCCGGCCGGGCTGAACCCGGCCGGGACCTCGCGCCGGGCCCTCCGCCGGGCGAGGTCCAGCGCGGCATTGCTGATGATCACGTGCAACCAGGAACGCACCGAGCTGCGGCCCTGGAAGGCGGGCAGGCCACGCCAGGCCCGCAGGAGCCCGTCCTGGAGCGCGTCTTCGGCATCGTGGGCCGAGCCCAGCATCCGATAGCCATGGGCGTGCAATTCGGCCCGGTACGGACCGACCAGCTCACCGAACGCGCTCTGGTCGCCGTCCCGCGCTCGCTCGAGCAGGGCCTGCTCGCCGGTGTCCGGGTCTTCGCCCACCCTGGCTCCTCCCTGTTGCGGCTGACCCCTCTCCGCCTGCGCGGCGTCAGTCCGTGAACGTCGGGTCCGCGCCGCGCAGGACCCGGGCCCGCCCCCGGGGTTCCTCCCACTTTTCGGATCTCCCGAACGCGGTCAGGTCGAGCAGCCCGTACGCCGGGATGAGGTCTTCCGTGCCCCGGGCATAGGCCGAGTAGGTGTGGAAGATCTCATCGCCGTCCCGCAGGAAGCAGCTGAGGCCCGGCACCTCCTCGGACTCGCCCTCCTCGAGGTCCGCAGACTGGTCCCGGTAGTTGTACTGCACCTGCCCGGCCGACTTGTCTACGGTGACCTGAAAGTCGTAGTTGAAGTCGGTGCCGTGCGAGGAATACCAGGGCGCCGTCCAGCCCCCGGCCAGGCGGTAGGCCCTGAGCTTGGCCAGCGGAGCCCGGGAGACGAGGGCGAAGGCGGTGTCGCGCGAGCGCAGGTGGTCCGGGACCCGGTCGGAGAGCGCATCGACGCTGGCCGTGCAGCCCGGGCAGGCCGCGTCCCAGCCAGGGTCGAACATGACGTGCTGCACGATCAGCTGGCTCTGCTCGCCGAACAGGTCAGCAAGTGTTACCGGTCCGTCGGGCCCGTCGAGGACGTATTTCTTCCCGATCCTGACCATGGGCAGCAGGCGGCGGTCGGCGTTGAGCGCCTCGCGCGCCCGGGTCTGCTCCTTTTCCCGCGCGAGCAGCCGGACCCTGGCCTCGGGCCACTCTTCGCGTGACACCACCTCGGGCAACGCCATCATGACCTCCTCCGGCGGGACCCTCGCGCCCCGCTCCTGCAGCTCGGTTCTGCAGATAGAGACTGGCCGGGGGCGCCGGAGTAATCGGCGTGGCCTTTTCCGCAAGCTGGTGCTGGTCATTTCGCCCGGGCTGGCCAACGTCCCCCGCGTGCCCGTACCGGGGGTGGCGTCGGCCAGCGGGCTCGCCGTCACTCAGCGCCGAGCGGACCGGACAGCCGCCGGTCCAGCTCGGCCAGCACATCTGGCCAGGCGCCGGCGAAGTCGTCACGCGACTCCTTAGTCGGGAAACCCTGCTGAACCAGGCGGATGCGATGTCCGCCCGCCCCGGCCTCGATCGTGACCTCCACGGTCGTGGAGAAGCGGGGGGCATTGTCGTATATGGCCTGCATGTCGTAGGCGATCCGGTGGGGCCGCTCGACGGCTGTGAGGATGCGCTCCTCGCGGAAGGCCGGGCCGTCCGGCACCTGGAACGCCACGATCCAGCGCCCGCCCGGCTGCAGGTCGAGCTGGGAGTCGGTCACCCAATCTGGGCGCTGCGAGTCGTACAGGGCGATGAAGGCATCGAAGATGGCGTCGGCGGTGGCCTCGATCGTGCGCTCAGCGCTGAGCGTGTGCCCTTCGCGCTGATCCGGGCCCGGGATGGCGTTCATCGTGACCTCCTCGGCGTGCGTCGCTGTCCTCAGAGATAGACGCCGCGCCGCGATGCGACTCATCGCTGCCCGTGGATGGGCGGCACCTGGGCCTACCTCGACCTGACCGCCCTCGGGCGTCAGGAGGATTGGGAGGACTCGCCTGAGGGCCGCCAGCTGGATAATCCCGGCAGGGTTCAGCGGCACATGCGAGCCGCGCTTGGTGAGCCATGCATCAAATGACATCTATGTCATCTAGACGGACGGGATCCCCGCCCGGCCCTGCTAGGCTGGCGCGATCGCCGGGCTTGTGTACGTCCGGCGCAACTTCAGCAGCCCGCCGAGATCGTGCGTGCTGTCACGACAGGGGAACTGCCGCCGACGTGGAAAAGGCTCAGAACACCATCCTGGGCAGGTCAGGGGATGCCCGGTGAACGGGAACCAGTGGGTGCAGCTTCGCAGTCGCGCTGCTCATTCTGGCGGTGCCATCGAGGGGTGATTCGTAACCACCTTGTCCGGGTAAGGAGCCCTTTGGCTGGCAGGAGGCAGATCACTTGGTATCGAAGATCATCGGTTGGATAGTCCTCATCCTGATCGTCGTCTGGGTTCTGTCCAACCCGGCGGGAGCAGGGAGCACCGTGCACGGCTGGATTACGGGCATTATCTCGTTCTTTCAGCACCTGGCAGGCGGCTGACGTACGGCGGCATGCCCCGTCGTATTTCCCGTTCCTCCTCGGTGCTGCACCCCTGCCCGCTGGCGTTGGTGCATCGGCACCAGATCCTGGTCAGCACCTTGATGTGGCCATTCAGGATCGTCGCTATGCCGGATTGCCTGTTACCCCGGCGGTATAGGCAGGGTAACCACGCTGAAGCTAGCGGAATCACCGCACGGGCTCGTCTCACGTGCTCGTCCTCAGCGGCCCGGCCCCCGATCCCGCGCTCCAGCGAGAGCGTGATGTGGCAAACTAGCGGCCCGGGGTCGATTCTCGCATCGAGCGGCACGCAGCCGCAGGCCTGGCGTGGATGAACGTAAAGCCCGGCGCGAAGAAGCCCATCTGGCCCGGACAGGAATGGTATCCAGTGCCGTGTCAAGCAACCTTCGCCCTCTCGACGATGGTGCATAGTAGCTGATCGTCGGCATGACAGTTTCGCCAGGTGAGGTAGGGGCGGGTCATGCTCTTTATGGCTGGCGTGGTCGGGTGCTGTCGAGAAGCCGGCCCACGCTCACGGCTACTGTGCAGGACCACAGGGAGACTGAGCGACAGTTACTGAAGCGGTGGATGCAGCGAGGAGGAAAACCGTGGCACTGGGCTGGAAGGTGGTCTTCGACGCCAGGGACCCGCACCGCCAGGCTCTGTTCTGGGCCGAGGCACTCGGCTATCAGATCGAGGACAACAGCGCGCTGATCAAGCAGTTGCTGTCCGCCGGAGCCATCGAGGAGAACCTGTGCGTCGAGTTCCAGGGCCGCCTGTCCTGGCGGGACGCCGCGGCCGTCCGGCATCCTGAGGACCCGTTCGACCCCCTCAGCGGCACAGGACTGGGCAGGCGCCTGCTGTTCAATCAGGTCCCCGAGCCCAAGACGGGCAAGAACCGCCTCCATCTCGACATCCACGCCGGGCCCGGACAGCGTGAAGCAACCGTGACCCGACTGCAGGCACACGGGGCCACGCTGATCCGGCAGGTCAAGGAACCCGGCGGCGAGTGGGCCGTGCTCACCGACCCAGAAGGCAACGAGTTCTGCATTGCCTGAACCGGGTCCCGATGGTCACCGCAGCGGCGTGACCTCGGTGTCTGCGGCGCGCAGTGGCTCGCCGCAGTGGGAGCAGCGGATCTCGGCGGTGGTCAGGTGGTCGCACCGGCGGTGGCGGATCAGGGCGGGCGGTCCGGCTTCCGATGTCGTCCACGTGTCTCCCCAGGCGCTGATGGCGAGCAGGATGTCGCACAGCTGCCATCCCTTGCCGGTGAGGACGTAGTCGAACCGCTCCGGCCGCTGGGCGTAGGCCCGCTTGACCAGGATCTCGTCGCGGACCAGCCGGTTGAGGCGCAGGGTGAGGACCTTGCGGGAGACGCCGAGATGGGCGTGCAGGGCGTCGAAGCGCGTGACCCCGATGAACAGATCACGCAAGATCAGTGCGGTCCACGGCTCGCCCAGAACGGCCATGGTGCGGGCGATTGAGCAGTCGATGGTCTCGAATGCGGTTCGCGGGGGCATCCTTGCAGCATAAGTTAGTTGCTTGGAGAGACTCACCCGTGGTCTTCGAGATGCTCTGGAGGTGTGTCGTGCCGACTGTGCCGTCCGATGAGGAGTTCCGGGCCTATAACCAGGGCGTCATCAGCGAGTTCCGCGCCAATCACGGCGTTGTCCGCCAGCCGCCGTTTCCGATCCTGCTCCTGACTACGACCGGGGCTCGGACCGGACGGCCGGTGACCGTGCCGCTCGCGTTCGCCGTCGATGACCGCGGACGGGTGTTCGTGATGGCTTCCAAGGCGGGCGCTCCGAGGCATCCGGCCTGGTTCCACAACCTGCGGGCCAACCCGTCGGTGACCGTGGAACTCGGCGGCAGTTCCTTTCCGGCCCGGGCCGTCGTGACGGCGGGTGAGGAGCGCGACCGGCTCTACGGACTGATTTCCGCCGGTGCCTCCGAATACGAGAAGAACATCGACCGGGTTTTCCCGGTCATCGTCCTTGAAGGCGTTCCCGCCCCGGCCTGACGGCGCGGAACTCGACGTTGGCTGGCAGCTCCAGCGGATTCGCCGTGGCTGTTGCGCCGGGAGACCAAGGCCAAGGCCTCGGACGCGACGCTGCCGCGGCCGGGGACGTGCGTCCTCGGGTGGCGATGAGAATCCTGCGGCAGCGCGCTGGGCGCCCCGGGAGCTGCGGCACACCTTCGTGTCGGTGCTCTCGGATGACGAGATGCCCATAGTGAAGATTTCTCGGCCAGTCGGCCACAGCGAGAAGCGACCACAGAGATGGTCTATCGCCACCAGCTCCGACCCGCCGTCCTCTACGGTGCCGAAGCCATGGGGCGTATCTTCCCGACGATTCCTCCTGAGGTGAGCGTTTCCCCTTGGCCGGTTCACGGCCCTGCCGACGCGGCCACCCCTGTCCCCGACGGCGCGGCGGAGGCGGCAGGATTGCCGGGACGGCTCTGGACGCGTCCCACGTCCGCCGGTCCTTCAAGTCGATCACCAGGAAGGCCGGGCTCGGTGAGAACTGGACGCCGCGCGAACTGCGCCACTCGTTCGTGTCGATCATGAGTGACAACGGCGTTCCCATCGAGACCAGCGCGAATCTCGTCGCGCACGCCAGCACGGCCGTCACCGAGGAGGTCTACCGGCACCAGCTCAAACCAGTGATCAGCAAGGGCGCCGAGACCATGAACGCCATCTTCAGCCAGCAGAACCAAGCCAGGTCCGCGTGAGGCAGTGGCTCCCCGTTTGGCTCCCGAAGACCTAATCAAGATCAGAAGAGGGACTCCGGAGCGGTGCTCCAGAATCCCTCTGACCTGCTAAGACCTTCTGGTCGGGGTGGCCGGATTTGAACCGGCGGCCTCTTCGTCCCGAACGAAGCGCGCTGCCAAGCTGCGCCACACCCCGCCGGCCAGTTCGGGGGCCTGGACCCCCGGGGCGGCCGATTTCCCCGGAACCTCCGGCAGTCTAGCTGATCCGCGGCACCAGCGTGAGCAGCGTGGCTTCCGGCCGGCACGCGAACCGGACCGGGGCCCAGGGCGAGGTGCCGAGCCCGGCCGACACGTGCAGCCACGGCCGGGTGTCAGGCTCCCCGGGAGCAGGCGGAGCCGCCGGGTACCGGTGCAGCCCGCTGACCCGCTCACGGTCGATGCCGCAGTTGGTGACCAGGGCCCCGTACAGCGGGATGCGGAGCTGGCCGCCGTGCGTGTGGCCCGCCAGGAGCAGGTCGTACCCGTCCGCCGTGAACTGGTCGAGCACCCGCGGCTCCGGCGAGTGCATCACGCCCAGACGCAGGTCCGCGCCGGGATCCGTCGGCCCGGCGATGTTCTGGTAGCGGTCGCGCTTGGTGTGCGAGTCGTGCACCCCGCCCACCTCGATATCGAGGTCGCCGGCCTTGACCCGGGCGCGGCGGTTGTTCACGTCGAGCCACCCGGCGGCACCCATCCCCGCCCCGAGCTCGGCCCAGGGCAAGTCCGGGATGTGCCGCAGATGCTCGTGACTGCTGTCCCGCCACAGGTACCGCAGCGGGTTCTTGGGCGCCGGGGAGTACAGGTCGTTAGACCCGTACACGAATAGTCCGGGCCGGTCCAGCAGCGGGCCGAGGGCGTCCAGGAACGGCTGGACCGCGTGCGCGTGGGCGATGGAGTCGCCCGTGTTGACCACCAGGTCAGGTGCGAGCGCATCGAGTGACCTGACCCAGGACATCAGCCGGTGCCGGCCGGGGGTCAGGTGCATGTCGGAGATGTGCAGCACCCGCAGCGGCGCCGCGCCGGCGGCCAGCACGGGAACATCGAGGCGGCGCAGGGCGAACCAGTTCCGCTCGGCGACCGAGCCGTAGGCGAAGGCTGCCCCGCCCAGCACGGCCGCGGTCCCGAGGGCCTGGAGGGCTCGTGATCGCATCCCACTATGGTGCCATGTCCGCGCTGTGCCCGGTCCGCGACTCAGCGCGCCTGCCCGGGCCGGCCCGCGGGCGGTTCGTTATCTGGCCCGGAGGGGGAGCACGGCGGGCGGGCGGACAGGGCAGGATGGGCCTATGGCAGCACTCAAGGATCAGTTGCGGTCCGATCTCACCGCCGCGATGAAGGCCCGGGACGAGGTCCGGACCCGCACCCTGCGCATGGCCCTGACCGCCGTGTCCACGGCCGAGGTCGCCGGAAGCACCTCCCGAGAGCTCAGCGACGATGAGGTCGTCACGGTGCTGACCAAGGAGGCGAAGCGGCGGCGGGAAGCCGCGGACGCCTTCGCCTCGGCCGGGCGGGCGGAGCAGGCCTCGGCGGAACGGGCCGAGGGCGAGGTGCTGGACGCGTACCTCCCGGCCCAGCTGGGCGACGACGAGATCGCTGCCCTCGTCACCGCCGGGATCGAGCAGACCGGGGCCACGGGAGTGGGGGCCATGGGCCAGGTCATGAAGGTAGTAACGCCGCAGACTGCGGGCCGCGCGGACGGAGGCCGGGTCGCCGCCGAGGTCCGCCGCCAACTCGGCCGCCCGGGCTAGTAGTCACGGCCAGCAGGGCTGGTTCCCGCCGACCAGCCGGGCCGGCCCCGGCTGTCCCGCCGGCCGAGAACCTCCGGCGCCCTGCCGCTAGTGGGCGGGCGGATTGCCGCCGTTGCCTCCGTTCCCGCCCCCGCCGGGGCCGTTCCCGCCGCGGCCGTTCCCGTTCCCGTTCCCGTTGCCGCCCCCGCCGTTCCCGGGCTTGGGCTTCTTCGGAGGGGACGGGTTGGTCTGGCCGTCGCCCTTGGTCCAGAGCGCGCCGGGGATGTCTGACGTCATGAAGCCCGGCGCCGGGTTGGCCAGGACCGCATGCTCGAACGTCATCTGCCAGGTGTGCCCGGGCGCGTCCGCGCCGAACATCTGTCCCGAGCAGCCAAGCCGGTAGCACGATCCGGTACCGGACATCGGAAACTTGACCGGATCCAGCGGGTTGAACACGGACACGTAGCCAGCCAGGTCGGGGGTATAGCCGCCGAAGGCGGCGAAGTCGAAACTGTCCGAGGTGCCCGTCTTGCCCGCGGCCGGCCGTCCGATACCCAGGCCGACCGCCGTCCCAGAGCTAATGACCCCCTGCAGGACATAACTGGCCGCGTCGGCGACACCGGCGGGTATGGCCTGATGGCAGTGGGGCTTCTCGACCGGCAGCTTAGCCCCCGTGCGGCTGACGATCTTGGCGACGGCGATGGGCGTGCAGCTCACCCCGCGGGCGGCGACGGTCGCGTAGGCCCCCGCCATGCTCATCGGGGACACGTTGACCGCACCGAGGGTAAACGCGGGGATGTTGTCAGCGGGCGGCACGTTCTTGCCGTCCCACTTAAGCAAGGACTTGCCGTCGGCGCGGGTCACGCCCAGATCGGCCGCCATCTTGACCACGTTGCACAGGCCAACCATGCGCTCGAGCAGGGCGTAGTAGATGTTCACGGACTGGGCGGTGCCCGTGTACAGGGTGAATGCGCCCTTTTCCGAGGGCGAGTCGTTGATCACGGGATAGGGACCCGTCGGCTGGCCCTTGCAGTTGGTGTAGCCGGTCAGCGTCGTGGCCGCCGGGACCTTCTGCGCGAAACCGAACGGCACGTTCTGCTCGAGGGCGGTGAGCAGCGTGAACAGCTTGGACGACGAGCCGGTCTGCACCCCGGCCCCGCCGTCGTACGGCGTGTTCACCGCGTAATTCATGGTGGTCTGGTGCTTTCCGATGCCGTAGGACCGGTCGTTGGCGATGGCCAGGATCCGCCCGGTGCCGGGCTGCATGAGCACCTCGGACGCCGCGTTACCCCCCGGGTTGGCGCCGTTCGGCGGCTGCGGGACCATGTAGTTCACCGCCTGCTTGGCCGCGCGCTCATCCTTCCGGTTCAGCGTGGTGTAGACCCTCAGTCCCCCGCTGCTGTTGAGGATGTTCCAGGCCTGGGAGAAGGCGTTGTCCTGCTTCATCAGCGAGACGACATAGTCACAGAAGAACGCGGCGCTCTTGGCTGAACCGCTGGTGCAGCCCGTCTGGAGCTGGGACAGGTGCAGCCTCAACGGCTTTTTCTCGGCGGCCGTCGCGGCGGCCTTGGTGATGACGCGGAGCTGGGCCATCCGGGTCAGCACGATGTTACGCCGGCTGATGGCGTAGCCCGGGTGCGCGACCGGGTCGTACCTCACCGGGTTCTCCACCATCCCGGCCAGCAGGGCGGCCTGGGGCAGGGTCAGCTTGGCCGCGGTGGTGTCGAAGTACCGCTCGGCCGCCGCCCCCACCCCCACCGCCTGGTTGCCGTAGGACGTGCCGAAGAACGCCGCGTTGAGGTAGCCCGCCACGATCTGGTCCTTCGACAGCGTCTTCTCGATGTGGATGGCCAGGCGCAGTTCCTTGATCTTGCGGGTCAGCGTGGGGGCGTACGCCGACTGGGCCTGCTGGGCGTTCGGGGCGGTCAGGATCAGCGCGTTCTTCACGTACTGCTGGGTGAGCGTGGACCCGCCCTGGACCGTCTTGTGCTGGATGTCGTTGAGCAGGGCCCGCACCGTGCCCCGGATGTCGATGGCGCCATGCTGGTAGAACCGGGAGTCCTCGATCGCCACGATCGCCTTGCGCATGATGGGGGCGATCTGGTTAAAGCTCACCGGCTCCCGGTCGATGCCCTTGGGATAGAAATAGGCCAGCAGGCGGCCCTTGCTGTCCAGGATCTCGGAGCGGACCGGGAGCTGGTGGATGACCCCCGTCTTCATGTTGTTGAACTTGTTCGCGGTGTTCCGGGTCACGAGCCCGACCGCGCCCACTGCGGGCACCACCAGGGCGCCGGCCAGCAGCCCGGCGACCACGGCCAGGAGCGCCACCCGGCCTGCGATACCGGCCCGTCCGATCAGTCCACGTGTCAGCACGGTCCTCAGGGTACGCCCTGCCGCTTGCGTAAGATGTCCGCTCGCGAGAGGCTAGTTTGCCGCGCGGAACGGTGACCACTCGGCAGGCATGGCATGGCCCAGGCGGGCTATGCGCGAAATGGGCCCAACGGGCTCTGGCGCTGACCCCCTGGTCTTCCGTAAGTTACTTTTCCGCAACACCGACAACGGAAACAGGCGTGAAAACGTCTGCCCCTGGTACCGCAGGTGAACGCCATCCGGCGTGACGACCTCCCGGGCCGTGACGATCAGGAGGAGTGGGCCACATGTGGATCACAGACTGGACCGCCCGCGCCGCATGCAAGGGAACGGACCCTGACGAGCTCTTCGTCCAGGGTGCGGCGCAGAACCGGGCCAAGCTGATCTGCCGCGGCTGCACCGTCCGCACCGAATGCCTCGCCGATGCACTGGATAACCGCATCGAGTTCGGTGTCTGGGGCGGCATGACCGAACGTGAGCGCCGGGCACTGCTCCGCCGCCGCCCCGACGTGACGTCATGGCGGGAACTGCTGGAGCATGCTCGCAACCAGTACGAGCGCAGCTCGGACGATGAACTGGTTGCTAGCTGACAAGCCGGATGAAATCGCTCAGCGAGCAGCGTCGCTAGCTGAGCCTCACCCCCCGGGCGAGTTCCTTCCCCACTGAGCGCAGGCCATCGAGGTCATGGACGTCCTCTGGCTGCGCGAGGACCTCAGCCATCGGGATAACCGGGTGAGCTGCTGAGAAGCTTTCTTCCAGCCGGCGCTCCCGCTCAGCCAGCTGCATCCGCTCTGCGTGCAAGCGCAGTGCGGTCGCGGTGAGCGGATGACGTGACATGGTCGCAGCCGCGGCGGACGCCCCGCGCAGGTCAGGGGTGCCCCCTTCGGGGATGGGCAGGCCGTTCTCGTTGCTGTACCCGTTTTCCACCCGGTCGGGGGGGCTTTCCCCGGACTCCGGGACGGGTTGCAGTACCTCGGCCGCGGCCAGGCTGCGCGCGGCCGACAGGTGGGCCGCGGGCGAGCGGTGCACCCGGTTGACGATCAGGCCAGCCAGCGGCATCTGATCTGAGGACAGCCGGTCCACGAAGTACGACGCCTCACGCAGGGCGTCCGGCTCCGGGGTGGCGATGACCAGGAACGCGGTCCCGGGGGCCTGGAGCAGCCGGTAGGTGTCCTCGGCCCGCTCCCGGAACCCGCCGAACATCGTGTCGAAGGCCGCGACGAACGTCTGCACGTCACGGAGCATCTGAGCGCCAATGACCTTGGTAATCACGCTGGTGACCATCGTGAAGCCCGCCGTCACGAACTTCAGGTAAGCCCGGCCGCCCGCCTTGGTCGGCGCGGTCAGCAGCCGGATCAGCCGCCCGTCGAGAAACCGGCCCAGGCGCTGAGGGGCGTCCAGGAAATCGAGCGCCGACCGGCTCGGCGGGGTGTCCACCACGATCAGGTCCCACTCGTCCGCCTGGCGCAGCTGGCCCAGCTTCTCCATGGCCATGTACTCCTGCGTGCCCGCGAAACTCGAGGACAGCGACTGGTAGAACGGGTTGGCCAGGATCTGCGCGGCCCGGTCCGGATCAGAATGCCCCTCGACGATCTCGTCGAAGGTGCGCTTCATGTCCAGCATCATCGCGTGCAGGCTGCCGCCTGCTGCCTCGGCCGCCGCGCCCGGGACTGGCCGCGGGGTGTTGTCCAGGGACGACAGGCCCATGGACTGGGCGAGGCGCCGGGCCGGGTCCACGGTGAGCACGACCACGTGCCTGCCCCGCTCGGCGGCGCGCAGGCCCAGGGCCGCCGCGGTGGTGGTCTTGCCGACCCCGCCCGAGCCGCAGCACACGATGATCCGGGTTCGCGGATCATCCAGCAGGCGGTCCACCTCCAGGGCGGGGCCCGGTCGCATCAGGCCGCTCCTTGCTCGCGCAGCGCCGACGCCAGCCGGTACAGCCCGGCCAGGTCCATCTGGTCCGTGATCAGCGGGAGGTCGTAACACGGCTGCCCGGCGTCCGCCACCCGGGCGCGCTGGGCGCGCTGGGCCAGCTCCTCCCGGGCGTGCTCGGCCAGCTCCGCGGCCAGGCTGGCGGCCAGCCCGCGGCGGTCCTCGACACCGGCCGCCTTAAGGCCGGTGTCCAGCTCGTGCTGGTCCAGGGTCCCGCCCGCCGCCGAGTGCAGCTGCTCCTCGGTCAGGTCCACGGGGCGCACCATGTTGATCATGACACCGCCGAGCTGGAGGCCGCCCTGAGCGAGCCCGCGCAGCTCCGCCACGCCGTCCAGGGTCTCCTGAACCGGCATTTCCTCCAGAACGGTGACGAAATGCACGGCGGTCTGCGGGGATTTGATGACACTCTGCACCGTGTCGGCGTGACCCCGGATCGGCCCCACCTTGGCTAGCCCCGACACCTCGGTCGCCACATTGAGGTATTTGCCGATCCGGCCGGTCGGCGGCGCGTCCATGATCACCGCGTCGTAGTAGAGCCGGCCGCCGGACCGGCGCCGGGTGGCCTCGACGGCCTTGCCGGTCAGCAGCACGTCCCGCAGGCCTGGGGCGATCGTGGTCGCGAAGTCCACCACGCCCAGCCGGGTCAGGGCGGTCCCGGCGTGCCGGAGGTTGTAGAACATCTCCAGGTACTCGACCAGGGCAGCCTCGGGATCGGCGGCGAGGGCGTAGACCTCACCGCCGGGCAGGGTGGGGGTGGCCGGGGCCACTGCGACCCGCCGCTCGGCGTAGGGCAGGGGCGGGGAGTCGAACAGCCGGGCGATGCCCTGGCGTCCCTCGACCTCCATCAGCAGCACCCGGCGGCCGCCGGACGCAAGCGCGATGGCCAGCGCCCCGGCTACCGTCGTCTTGCCCGTCCCGCCCTTGCCGGTAACGACGTGCAGCCGGACACCTTCCCAGTCCGTGTCCCGCGGCCTCACTCGAAGCAGGCTATCGTCGGCCGGCGACCACATCCTCCGGGCGCAGGGGACGAATCCCCCACTGACGGGACGTGTTCCCGCCGAGACCGGGCCGGTTCTGCACGGCTGTGACCTTCACCGCATCTGCGTGGTGGCGCGCGCCCGCTTTGTCACTAGGCTGGAGCCGTAGGGCCAGACGGCGGGGGACCTCAGCGATGAGAAGAGGTGTGTCCGATGGTCGCAGCCCTGGTTGTCATCCTCGTGCTGATCATCGTGGGCGGGCTGACAGTGGTCGGCCGGTCGCTTCGGGTAGTGCAGCAGTACGAGCAGGGGATCGTGTTCCGGTTCGGCCGGGTCCTGCCGGGAACCCGCCCTCCGGGACTGACCATCCTGCGGCCGGTCGGCGACCGCATGCAGAAGGTCAACATGCAGATCATCGCCATGGCCGTGCCCGCCCAGGAGGGCATCACCCGGGACAACGTCAGTGTCCGGGTGGACGCCGTGGTGTACTTCCGGGTCATCGACCCCATCAAGGCGGTCGTGAACGTCCAGAACTACATGTTCGCGGTCTCCCAGCAGGCCCAGACCTCGCTTCGGTCGATCATCGGCCAGTCTGAGATGGACCAGCTGCTCGCCGAGCGGGACACCGTCAACCGCGAACTGCGCCGGATCATCGACGAGCCGACCGAGGGTCCGTGGGGTATCCGGGTCGAGCGGGTCGAGCTCAAGGACGTGAACCTGCCGGAAGGGATGAAGCGGTCCATGTCCCGGCAGGCCGAGGCCGAGCGGGAACGGCGGGCCAGGATCATCTCCGCCGACGGTGAGTACCAGGCCTCCAAGCGGCTGGCGGCGGCGGCCAACGTGATGGCCCGGGACCCGGCCGCGTTGCAGCTCCGGCTGCTTCAGACCGTGGTCGAGGTCGCTGCGGAGAAGAACAGCACGCTGGTCATGCCGGTGCCGGTCGAGCTGCTCAGGTTCTTCGACCGGAATGCGCCTGCGCCGGCCGAGTCGCAGGCCGTGGCGTCGCCGCCGGCGGACACCGGGGATGCCGAGCTCGCGGCGGCGGAGGCCGCGGCCGAGGTCGGCGGCGCCCCCGCGGTACCCGAGATCGCGGACGCGCCGCTGCCGGAGATCCCCGAGGCGCCCGTGCCGGAGCTGGACGAGGGGGTCATCCCGCCGGTCCCCGAGGCCGTGCCCGCCCCGGCCGACACCGACGCCACGGCGACCAGCGCGCTCACCGTCCCTTCCGGGCTCGATGACGGGTCCGACACTACGGTTTCTCCTGATCCCACGGCCGCCCCGGGGACCGCGGGGCCGGCCCCGCCGACGGGCAGGAAAACCCGAACGGCCGGAGGCGGTAGCTCACGTCTGGCACCAGCCTGAGGACGGCCCCCCCGCCCGCTAGGGTGGCGCCATGCAAAAGTGGGAGTACGCGACGGTGCCGTTGCTGGTGCACGCGACCAAGCAGATCCTGGACAACTGGGGCGACGACGGCTGGGAGCTCGTGGCGCTGGTGCCGGGCCCGAATCCCGAGCAGCTGGTGGCCTACATGAAGCGGGCGAAGGGCGAGTCATGACGCCCGGTCCGGACGTGGCGGGAGGCTCCCCTGAGGAGCGGCTGGCCGCCCTGGGGCTGGAGCTGCCGGTGGTCATGCCGCCGCTGGCGGCCTACGTGCCTGCCGTGCGCACCGGCCCGTACGTCTACACCGCCGGCCAGCTCCCCATGGTCGACGGCGCACTGCTGATGACCGGCAAGGTCGGCGCCGACGTGGGCGTGGCGGAAGCCGCGGCGCTCGCCCGGGTGTGCGCGCTGAACGCGCTCGCCGCGGTGGCGTCGGTGTCCGGCGGGCTGTCGGCTGTGGTGCGCGTGGTCAAGGTGACCGGGTTCGTGGCCAGCGCCCCCGACTTCACCCAGCAGGCCCAGGTCGTCAACGGGGCCAGCGAGCTGCTCCTCGAGGTGTTCGGTGAGGCGGGCCGGCACGCCCGCAGCGCCGTCGGGATGGCGGTCCTCCCGCTCGACGCCCCGGTCGAGGTCGAGCTGATCGCCCAGGTCGGTGACCCGCCGCGTGACTGAACGGGCCGGCACGGGCCCGGCCCCCCAGGGCCCGCCGGACCACGCGATCTTGCGCCTGCCGTCCGCGCTGGCCGAGCAGGCCCGTGACGTCCTCAGTGGCCGCAAGGACCCGGTGACCCCCCGTGACGCCGCCTCGGTGCTGCTACTGAGGCCGGCCGCCGGGGAGCCCGGCCAGCCCGGCATCGAGGTGTACATGCTCCGCCGGGCCCGGTCCATGGCCTTCGCTCCCGGCGTGTTCGTGTTCCCCGGAGGTTCCGTGGACCCGCGGGACGCCGAGGAGGGCATGGCCTGGGCCGGGCCGGACGCGTCGGACTGGGGCCAGGCCCTGGACGCCCCCCCGGCCCTGGCGCGGGCACTCGTCTGCGCCGCGGTCCGGGAAACGTTCGAGGAGTCCGGTGTGCTGCTGGCGGGCCCCGGCGCCGGAACCGTGGTCGCGGACACCAGCGGCGCGGAGTGGGAGGCGGACCGGCAGGCCCTGCTCGATCATTCGCTGTCCCTGGCCGGCTTCCTCGGCCGCCGTGGCCTGGTACTGCGCTCCGACCTGCTGCGTCCCTGGGCGCGCTGGATCACCCCGGTGGTCGAGGCCCGCCGGTATGACACCCGGTTCTTCATCGCCGCCATTCCGCCCGGCCAGCGGACCAGGGACGTGGGCGGGGAGGCCGAGGAGGTGGCCTGGTGGCAGCCGGAGGCGGCGATCCGGGCCGCCCGCCAGCGTGAGCTGCGACTGATGCCGCCGACCGCGGTGTGCGTGGCCGAGGTGGGAGCGTGCGGGCAGGTGGAGACGGCGCTGCGGGCCCCCCGTGACCTGCGGCCGGTGACTCCCTCGGTGGTCGAGACCGATGACGCCCTGTGGCTGACCGCCGACCTGAACGTGGAGTACCCCCTGTGAGCACGGTCCGGTGGGGTTCTGCTTGCCGGGGGTCGAGAACGTCCCGGGAAGCACGGTGAGCGCGGTCCGGCACCTGCTCGCGAGGGCGGGCCGTCAGGCCCGGCCGAGTGGCCGGTGGGGTTCTGCTCGCCGGGCGGCGCGAACGTCCCGGGAAGCACGGTGACGGCGGCGGACAGCCCCCCGCCGGTCGATGGCTCAGGCACCGCGCGGGCCCGCTGCGTCCTCGCCCCGAACCCCGGGCCCATGACCCTCAACGGAACCAACACCTGGCTGATCGCCGAGCCGGGGTCGGCGGTGGCGATGGTGGTGGACCCCGGGCCGGACGACGAGGCGCACCTCGGACGGGTCCGGGACCTGGCCGCCGCCGCGGGGCAGCGGATCAGCCGCATCCTGCTCACCCACGGGCACCTGGACCACTCGGCCGGCGCGGCCCGGCTGGCCAGCCTGACCGGGGCGCCGGTGCTGGCTGCGGACCCGGCGCTGCGCCGCAGCCCGGGTGAGCGCACCGGCCCGGGGGCGAGCAACACCGGGGAAGGCCTGGGGCCGGGGGACGTGCTCACCGAGGCCGGCTGTGAGCTGCGCGTGGTGGCCTCGCCCGGCCACACCACCGACTCGGTCTGCCTGCTGCTGCCCGCCGACGGCGCGCTGCTCACCGGGGACACCGTGCTGGGCCGCGGCACCACCGTGATCGCCGGGGACGGCAATCTGGCCGACTACCTGGCCACCCTGGACCGGCTGCGGGCGCTCGCGGACGAACAGCAGCTGAGCACGCTGCTACCGGGACACGGGCCGTTGCTCGCCGATCCGGCGGCCGTACTCGACTTCTACATCTCACACCGCCAGGAGCGGCTCGCCGAGATCCGCGCCGCGCTCGCCGCCGGGGACCGGACCGGCGAGGAGATCGTTGCCCGCGTCTACGCCGACGTGGACCGCGGCCTCTGGCCCTTCGCCCGGTGGTCGGTGCGGGCCCAGCTCGACTACCTGGCCAGCCGCGGGGAACTGCCCCCCGGGGTCAGCGCCTGACCGCTGGGGATCAGGGCCAGCTAATCTCAGTGGGCGCGCCTGGCCAGCCGGTCTGCGTCGATGATCAGCACGGACTTGGCGGACAGGGTCAGCCAGCCCCGGGCCGCGAAGTCGGCCAGCGCCTTGTTCACCGTCTCCCGGGACGCCCCGACCAGCTGGGCCAGTTCCTCCTGGGTGAGGTCGTGGTGGACCTGGAGGCCCTCGGGAGTCTGCTCGCCGAAGCGGTCCGCCAGGTCGAGCAGAGCCTTGGCCACCCGGCCGGGCACGTCGGTGAACACCAGGTCAGCCATGACGTCGTTGGCCCGGCGCAGCCGCTGGGCCAGGGCCTGCAGCAAATGCAGGGACACGTCGGGGCGGCCGGTCAGCCAGTCCCGCAGCTCGTCGTGGGCCAGCGCGGCGAGCCGGCTGTCGGTGACCGCGACCGCGCTCGACGTCCGCGGGCGCGGGTCGAAGAGTGACAGCTCGCCAAACATCTCACCCGGGCCGAGCACGCTGAGCAGGTTCTCCCGGCCATCCGGGGCCGCACGGGTCAATTTGATCTTGCCCTCGAGCACCACGTAGAGCCGGTCCCCGCCATCACCTTCGTCGAACAGCCGTTCTGCCCGGACAAGATCGACGTCTGTCACCAGGGACCGCAGTGCTTTGGCACCCTCATCATCGAGCGCCTCAAACAGCGGCGCCCGGCTGAGCACGTCCTCAGCGTGTTCCACGGGTGCCTCCTTGTGCACGTTATATGCACAGTGTCGCGCATCACAGGGCCTGCTCGCCAACGGGCCTGGCCAGGTCATGCCCCGGTCAGGTGGCGACCGGTGCCTTCCGGACCATGGTGACCGGCCGCGATGACCCGCCGCGGGGGCTACTCTGCGGATTCCAGCAGCCGCAGGCGGCAGATCTCGATTTCCTTCTCGGCCTGCGCCCGGCCGACCCAGCCGCCGATCTCGACCTCCTTGCCCGGCTCCAGGGCCTTGTAGACCTCGAAGAAGTGCTGGATTTCCAGCCGGTCGAACTCAGCCACGTCGTCGATGTCGGCGAGACCGGACATCCGGGGGTCGGTGGACGCGACACACAGGACCTTGTCGTCCAGCCCTTTCTCGTCCCGCATCCGGAACATGCCGATGGCCCGGCAGCGGATCAGGCAGCCCGGGAACGTAGGCTCCTCCAGGAGCACCAGCGCGTCGAGCGGATCCCCGTCGTCGGCCAGCGTGTCCTCGACGTAGCCATAGTCCGAGGGGTACCGCGTCGAGGTGAACAGCATCCGGTCCAGCCGGATGCGGCCGCTCTCATGGTCCATCTCATACTTGTTGCGTTGCCCCTTGGGGATCTCGACGAGTACATCGAATTCCACGGTGTCGCTCCCTGGCCGCGAAGGTGATTGACTCCGGGGCCTGGAGGTATCCAGGCCGCCTTCCTGGCTCACGGGGGCTGGCGGCTGGATCCCCGCTTCCGGAATCTAAGCATCTCGTGAGGGGATGGGCGTTGGCGAACCGGCCAGTGGTGAAGGGGCCAGTGCCGAACCGGCCGTTGGTGAACCGGCTGCGCGCCATCATGGTGATCGCGCTCGCCATGATCAGCGTGTTCACGCTGGGCGCCGGCGTGGCCGTCGCCGCGCTGATGCCCGTCCAGCTGGCCCGGTGGAACGTCGCGCGGGTCGCCCCCCGCCCGGCCGCGGCGGCCAGCCAGGTACTGGCGGGCACCCGGTCCTCCGCGCCGGTGCCCACCAGCCGCGGCCTGACCGCCGCGCTGTCCGGGGTGCTCGGCTCCGGGATGCTCGGCAAGCAGGCCGGCGCGGAGGTCATCGACCCCGCGACGGGCCGGGTGCTGTTCGCCCGCGGGGCCGGGGCCATGCTCCAGCCGGCCTCCACGACCAAGCTGGTCAGCGCGGCCGCTGCGCTGGATGTCCTCGGCCCCTCGGCCCGGTTCACCACCCGGGTGGCCGCCGGCCCGTCGCCCGGGTCGATTGTGCTGGTCGGCGGGGGAGATCCGACCCTGGCCGCGGGGCCCGTGCCCGCGGGGGACTACCCGCAGCCGGCCACCCTCAAGGCCCTGGCGGCCGCCACCGCCCGGACGCTGCGGGCCCGGGGCCTCCACTCGGTCCGGCTGAGCTACGACACCTCGCTATTCAGCGGGCCGCCGCTGGCGCCGGGGTGGCCAGGGGCTTACATCACCACCGGCAACGTCACCGCGATCACCTCGCTCGAGGTCGACCAGGGCCGGCTGGCCCCGGGCGGTGCGCCGGAGGACGCCGACGACCCCGGCAATTTCCGGCCCCGGTCTGCCGACCCCGCCGGGCAGGCGGCCAGCGCCTTCGCGGCTTTCCTGGGCGCTGACGGGATCCGCGTCACCGGTCAGGCTGGCCCGGGGAAGGCGGCAGCACACGCGGCCACCCTCGCCGCGGTCTCCTCCCCGCCGCTGTCGGCGATCGTGGACTGGATGCTGCGCGAGAGCAACAACGTGATCGCCGAGAACCTGGCCCGCCAGGTAGCCCGGCACGAGGCGCGGCCGGCCTTGTTCAGCGGCGCGGCCGCAGCGGTCACCGCGGTGCTGCGCAGGCTCGGCGTGCCCGGCGGGATCCACCTGGTTGACGGCTCCGGCCTTTCACCGCAGGACCGGATCGCCCCGGCTGTGCTGGCCCACCTGGTCAGCCTCGCGTCGGCGGGCGCCCAGGGCCGCCTGCGGGCCGCCATCACCGGCATGCCGGTGGCCGGTTTCTCCGGCACCCTCGCCCCGGGCGGGAGCGTGTTCGGCGGGTTCACCGCCCGGTCCCGCGGCCTGGTCCGGGCCAAGACCGGCAACCTGAGCAGCGTGGCCACCCTGGCGGGCCTGGTCTATGACGCCAGCGGACGGGTGCTGGCCTTTGCGTTCATGACTAACCGGGTCCGGCCCGTGAACCTGGGCCGGGCCGCCGGCGGGCTGGACCGGATGGCCTCCGCGCTCGCTGGCTGCGGATGCCGGAGCCGGTGAACCACAGCCCAGCGGGCCCCCCCGCCTCCGCCGAGCACGTACGGTGGGGGGGTGAGCAGCGGGCAGATGATCGATTGGGACGTGGCCATCTCGACCGGAGTCAGGTGGGCCCGTCCAGGACCCCAGGTCAGTCTGGGTGAGGCGCGGGCGGTAGTCGCGGAACTCCGCGCGCTCGCCGACACGGTGTCCGAGCCGGTCCGGGCGGTGACCGGCATGTCCGGCCCGACTGACGACGACGGCTGGGTGGCTGTGGTGGACCGGCCGGGATGGATCCGGGCCAACGTCGACGGTTTCCGGGTCGTGCTCGACCCGCTCGCCGAGCACCTGCGGGAGCGGGGTAACGCGCCGGGCGGATCGGTGGTCACGGCGGTGGGCTCCCGGGTCACCGGGGTCCAGGCCGGGCTGATCCTGGCCTACCTGGCCAGCCGGGTCCTCGGCCAGTACGAGCTCTTCCTGCCGCCGGACCCGAGCGCCCCGAACGGCGTCGCGCCCGCCGGCCGGCTGACCCTGGTCGCGCCGAACATCGTGATGGTCGAGCGTGAACTGGGCGTCAACCCGCATGACTTCCGCCGCTGGGTGTGCCTGCACGAGGAGACGCACCGGACCCAGTTCACCTCGGTGCCCTGGCTGCGCGGGTATGTCCAGGAGCAGATGACGGAGTTCCTGCTCGCCTCGGACCTGGACCCGGCGACGATCCTGGGACGGCTGCGCTCCGCGGCGGACGCCGTGGCCGGCGCGGTGCGCGACGGCGGCGGGGACAGCGTCCTCGAGGCCATCCAGACTCCCCGGCAGCGCGAGATCCTGGACCGGCTGACCAGCGTCATGACCCTGGTCGAGGGGCACGGTGACTACGTGATGGACGCCGTCGGCCCGCAGGTGGTGCCCTCGGTCGAGCAGATCAGGCAGCGGTTCAACGAGCGCCGCGGCACGGCCGGGCGCACGGAGCGCGCGCTGCGCCGCATCCTCGGCATCGACCTGAAGATGAAGCAGTACGCGCAGGGCTCACGATTCGTCAAGGCGGTCGTGGAGGAGGCGGGGATGGCCACCTTCAACAAGGTGTGGACGTCGCCGCAGACCCTGCCGACCAAGGACGAGTTCGACCGGCCGGAACTGTGGCTCGACCGGGTGGGCCGCGGAGGCGCGCTGGCCGCGGGCGGCTGACCGGCCATGGGGCCGCACCCCGCCGTAGCCCAGGCCCGGGCCTGCGTGCGGGGATCCCTCGCTGACCTGGAGCCCGGGGACCTGGTCCTGGCGGCGTGCTCGGGCGGCGCCGACTCGCTGGCCCTGGCGGCGGCGCTGGCCCATGAGGCCCCCCGGCGGGGGCTGCGCGCCGGCGGCGTGACCGTGGACCACGGCCTGCAGGAGGGCTCGGCCGCCCAGGCGGACAAGGTCACGGGCGCCCTGGGCGCCCTCGGGCTCGACCCGGTGCGCCAGGTCCGGGTGACCGTGGACGGGCTTCCGGGGGCCGGCGGCCCCGAGGCCGCCGCGCGCCGGGCCCGGTACGCCGCGCTCGAGCAGGCAGCGACGCAGACCGGCGCCGTGGCGGTGCTGCTCGGCCACACCCGGGACGACCAGGCGGAGACCGTGCTGCTCGGGCTGGCCCGCGGCTCCGGCGCGCGGGCCCTGGCGGGCATGCCCGCCCGGCGCGGCCGCTTCCGCCGCCCCATGCTCGGGCTCAGCCGGGCCACGCTCCGCGAGGCCTGCCTGGCGCAGCGCCTCGACCCGTGGGACGACCCGCACAACTCCGACCCGTCGTACGCCAGGGTCCGGGTCCGCCATCAGGCGCTGCCCGCCCTGGAGGAAGCCCTCGGCCCGGGGATCGCGGAGGCGCTGGCCCGCAGCGCGGCCCAGCTCAGCGCGGACTGCGAGGCCCTGGACGCCATCGCCCGCGGCGAGGAGTGGCGGATCCAGCCCGGCGCCCCGGCGGCGCACGCCGCGGACGGGGGCAGCACGGTCCTGTCCGTTGCGGATATTGACGGGCTCGCGGCGCTGGCGCCGGCGATCCGGACCCGGGTCCTGCGCCAGGCGGCCCTGCTGGCGGGCTGCCCGGGAGGCTCGCTGAGCGCCGCCCACATGGCCGCACTGGACGCCCTGGTGACCGGGTGGCACGGCCAGCGCGGGGCAGACCTGCCCGGGGCCGTCCGCGTGCAACGGCGGTATGGGAGGCTGCTGTTCAGCGCAGGCAGGCTAAGCAGAGGTGGGCCAGTCAGGGCGGGGCCGCCGGACCGGACCGAGGCGGAGGCGACCGGTGGACGCGAGTGACGTAGGTGCGGAGCTGAAGGACGTGCTGATCCCGGCCGCCCGGCTCCAGGCCCGGGTGGCCGAGCTGGCCGCGCAGATCGACACCGATTACGCCGGGCGCGAACTCCTGCTCGTCGGGGTACTCAAGGGAGCCGTCATGGTCATGGCCGACCTGGCCCGGGCCATGCACATGCCGGTCGAGATGGACTGGATGGCGGTGTCTTCCTACGGCTCGGGGACCCGGTCCTCCGGGGTGGTCCGGATCCTTAAGGACCTCGACACCGACATCACCGGCAAGGACGTGCTGGTGGTCGAGGACATCGTGGACTCGGGGCTCACCCTGTCCTGGCTGGTCGGCAACCTGCGCTCGCGCGGCCCGGCCTCGGTCCGGGTGTGTGTCATGCTCCGCAAGCCCGCGGCCGCGCGGATGGACGTGGACGTCGCCTACACCGGCTTCGACATCGAGAACGAGTTCGTGATCGGGTACGGTCTCGACTACGCCGAGAAGTACCGGAATCTTCCGTTCATCGGCACCCTCGCGCCGCATGTATACAAAGGTGACGAGTCGCCCGGGACCGCGGCCGAACCCGGGCCGGAGGCCCCCGCCGATCCACCGCCGGGGGCCGCGGCGCAGGCGGGGAACAGGAACGGCGACGAGGAACGTTGACTTGTGCGAAGGCTCGCTGTGTCCTGGCGGCAGCTTCTCCGTGCCGGTGGTGCCGGCCGGGGTGTACCGTCGGGTATTCCGGCAGCGCGGCCGGGGAATGACAAGCGCAGCCGGCTATGACAAGGAAGCCAGGCATGCTCACTCAGGCGGAAGGCAGTCCAGCCGGGATCGGCCGGACATGAAGCTGGTCAGGAGGAACCCGCGCATAACTGGCGGGGCCGGTCATCGATGGATCTGAAGCGCTATTTCCGCGGGCCGTTCGTTGCGGTCCTTGTGATGCTGCTGGTCTTCTTCGTCGTCTACGAATACGCCAGCTCAGGTAACTCCTACACGCAGACGGACACGTCCCGGGTGGTCACCCTCATCCAGAACGGCGACGTCAAGTCGGCACTGCTCACCGACAAAGAGCAGACGATCCAGATCACCACCAAGTCAGGCCAGAAGTACGAGGCCTCGTGGGTGGGCAACGAGGGCCAGCAGCTCGCGCAGCTGCTTCAGCAGAAGGTCCCGCCGCAGGGCTGGAACGTCAACGTGCCCAAGAGCAGCTCGGTGTGGAGCCTTATCTTCAGCTGGCTGCCGTTCCTCCTGGTCATCCTGATCTTCTTCTTCATGCTGAACCAGATGCAGGGTGGCGGCTCCCGGGTAATGAACTTTGGCAAATCCAAGGCCAAACTCATTACCAAGGACACCCCCAAGACCACTTTTGCCGACGTGGCCGGCGCGGACGAGGCCATCGAGGAACTCCAGGAAATCAAGGAGTTCCTGCAGAACCCGGCCAAGTTCCAGGCCATCGGGGCCAAGATCCCCAAGGGCGTCCTGCTCTACGGGCCGCCCGGGACCGGCAAGACCCTGCTCGCCCGGGCGGTGGCGGGCGAGGCCGGAGTGCCCTTCTACTCCATCTCCGGCTCTGACTTCGTCGAGATGTTCGTCGGCGTCGGCGCCTCCCGGGTTCGCGACCTGTTTGAGCAGGCCAAGGCCAACGCGCCGGCGATCGTCTTCGTGGACGAGATCGATGCCGTGGGACGGCACCGCGGCGCGGGCTTCGGCGGCGGCCACGACGAGCGCGAGCAGACGCTGAACCAGCTGCTGGTCGAGCTGGACGGCTTCGATGTCAAGGGCGGCGTGATCGTGATCGCCGCGACCAACCGGCCCGACATCCTGGACCCGGCGCTGCTGCGCCCGGGCCGGTTCGACCGGCAGATCGTGGTGGCCCAGCCGGACCTGGCCGGGCGCCGCGGCATCCTCAAGGTGCACGCGCGCGGCAAGCCGTTCGCGCCCGACGTGGACCTGGACATCATCGCCCGGCGGACGGCCGGCTTTACCGGCGCGGACCTGGCCAATGTCATCAACGAGGGCGCGCTGCTGACCGCCCGGCACAACGGCACGCTGATCACCATGGGCGCGCTCGAGGAATCCATCGACCGGGTCATGGCCGGCCCGGAGCGCAAGAGCGTGCTGCTGTCCGAGAAAGAGCGCAAGATCATCGCCTACCACGAGGGTGGGCACGCGCTGGTCGGGCACGCCCTGCCGAACGCCGACCCGGTGCACAAGATCACGATCATCCCGCGCGGCCGGGCGCTCGGCTACACCGCGTCCGCCCCGCAGGAAGACAAGTTCCTGGTCACCCGCTCGGAGATGATGGACCAGCTGGCCATGCTCCTCGGCGGCCGGACCGCCGAGGAACTGGTTTTCCACGAGCCCACCACCGGCGCGGCCAACGACATCGAGAAGGCCAGCTCGGTCGCCCGCGGCATGGTCACCGAGTACGGGATGAGCGAGCGGCTCGGGGCGCGCAAGTTCGGTACCGGGGACGGCGAGCCGTTCCTGGGCCGCGAGATGTCGCACACCCGGGACTACTCCGAGGAGATCGCCTCCACGATCGACGAGGAAGTGCGCCGCCTGATCGAGTCTGCCCACGACGAGGCGTGGGAGATCCTGGTCACCTACCGCGAGGTCCTGGACGACCTGGTCCTGAACCTGATGGACAAGGAGACACTGAGCCGCAACGAGGTGCTGCGGATCTTCGCCCCCATCCAGACCCGCCCGACCCGCGGCTCCTACACCGGGTACGGCAAGCGGCTCCCGTCCGACCGGCCGCCGGTCCTGACGCCCAAGGAGCTGGCCCTCACGGCCGCGGCGGAGGTCAACGACCATCCCGCGGCGGGCAACGGGCAGGCCGGCCCGCTCGGCGGTCAGGGATCGTCGGGCCAGCTGCCGCACGGTGGCCAGGGCCAGGGTGGCGGTTCGCCCGGCGAAGACCACCGGTGAGTACCGATTTCGACGCCCCGCGCATCGAACGCGCGGTGCGGGAGATCCTGCTCGCCGTCGGTGAGGATCCCGAGCGGGACGGGCTCCGGGACACCCCGGCCCGGGTCGCCCGGGCCTACGCGGAGCAGTTCTCCGGGCTCGGCCAGCGGGCCGAGGACGTGCTCACCACGGTGTTCGACGCCGATCACGACGAGCTGGTACTGGTGCGGGACATCGAGGTCTACAGCACGTGTGAGCATCATTTGGTGCCCTTTTTTGGCATGGCGCATATCGGCTATATACCAAACGAAAAGGGTCAGATCACCGGGCTGTCCAAGCTGGTCCGGCTCGTCGAAGTTTACGCACGCCGTCCGCAGGTACAGGAGCGCATGACCACGCAGATCGCGGACGGTCTGATGAACGTCCTCGAGCCGCGGGGCGTCCTGGTGGTGATCGAGGCGGAGCATCTGTGCATGTCGATGCGCGGCGTGCGTAAGCCTGGCGCAAAGACTGTGACCTCGGCTGTTCGCGGGATCATCAGGGAAAGTCAAAGTACCCGAATGGAAGCGATGAGCTTGCTATTCGGGCGGCGGGCCACCGGGTAACGTTCCCCTTGGGCGGATTGCCCGCAGTTTGTGCGGCGCATGACTACGCTTGTGGCCTGTGATTCAGGGCGTGACGCAGATGTCTGACACTGACGAAAAGCCTGTGGGCGGGGGCAAGACTTTGAGTGTTGCCGACTCGCCTGCTTCGGGCTCCCCAGCTGCGGGCTCGGTGGCTGCGCATCCGGCGGTCAGGCCGCCCGCAGCCGAGCACCAGCCCCCGCGGCCCCCGGACCGCCGGAACCAGCGGCGCTGGGTGCCCATCACGGCAGGCTGGCTGGCCCTGCTGATCGGCCTGGCCGACATCATCGAGGTGGTCCGGCCCGGCCTGGTCTACTCCACCAGGCTGTCCCGGATCCACCCGTTCGTGCCCGGCACGCTGGTCAACGTCACGCATACGGTCTCGGTCATCATCGGCCTGCTGCTGCTGATGCTGTCGCACGGCCTGAAGCGGCGGAAGCGGCGCGCCTGGGAGGCCGTGACGCTGCTGCTCGCGGTCAGCGTCGTGGTGCACGTGATCCCGTTCCGGGAGGGCCGGATCACCACCGCGTGCATCTCGGCGGCCCTGGTGGGCGCGCTGCTGTACTTCCGGGCCGAGTTCTACGCGGTGGGCGACCCGCGGACCCGGTGGCGGGCCCTGTGGGTCTTCCTCGGGCTGGTGGTGGCCGACGTGGCCATCGGGCTCACCTACATCCTGCTGGCCCGCGGCCTGGCCCAGGACTACTCGCTCTGGCAGCGCATGGTGCACGTCGTGTACGGCCTGGTCGGCGTGTCCGGCCCGGTCCACTTCGCGCCTGAGCGGAGCAACGACCTGTTCTCCATCCTGACCGGCACACTCGGCCTGTTCACCCTGATCGTCACCGCGTACCTGTTCTTCCGGCCCGCCCGGCCCGCCGGGCGGCTGGGCCAGCAGGACTCAGAACGGGTCCGGGATCTGCTCAAGAAGCAGGGCGACCGGGACTCTCTCGGCTACTTCACACTGCGCAGCGACAAGAGCATCATCTGGTCGCCGACCGGGAAGTCCTGCATCGGCTACCGGGTGGTGTCCGGGGTGATGCTGGCCGGCGGTGACCCGCTCGGCGACCCGGAGGCCTGGCCCGGGGCCATCCACGCGTTCCTCGACGAGGCGGCCCGGCACGCCTGGGTGCCCGCGGTGATGGGCTGCGGCGAGCTCGCCGCCGAGGTCTGGTGCCGGGAGGGCGAGCTGACCGCGCTCGAGCTCGGCGACGAGGCGGTCGTGGAGGTGGCCGACTTCAGCCTCAAGGGCCGGTCCATGCGCAACGTGCGGCAGATGGTGAACCGGGTCGAGCGCAGCGGCTACGTCGCCGACATACGCCGGGCCGGAGACGTCGGCTGCGACGGGATCGCGGAGTTCGCCCGCCAGGCGGGCTCATGGCGCGGTAACCCGACCGAGCGCGGTTTCTCCATGGCCCTGGGCCGCCTGGGTGCCCCTGGGGACGAGCGCTGCGTGATCGCCACCGCCACCGAGAACGGGGTCCTCCGCGGCATCCTGCACTTCGTGCCCTGGGGCGCGGACGGGCTCTCGCTGGACCTCATGCGCCGCGACCGGTCGGCCCAGCCGGGGGTCAATGACTTCCTCATCGTGGAGACCATCAAGGCGGCCGGGTCGCTGGGGATCAAGCGCATCTCGCTGAACTTCGCGGTGTTCCGGTCCGCGCTGGAGCGCGGCGAGCGGATCGGCGCCGGCCCGGTGCTCCGGCTGTGGCGCGGGATCCTGCTGTTCGCCTCCCGCTGGTTCCAGATCGAGTCGCTGTACAAGTTCAATGCGAAGTTCGCCCCGGTCTGGGTACCCCGGTTCTTCGTTTTCCCCGGCGCGTCGGACGCGCCCCGGGTCGCCCTCGCCGCCCTGGAGGCTGAGGCCTTCCTGGTGTGGCCGAAGCTGGAGCTGCGCCGGCTGGCCCGCCGCCTCGGGCTGGCCAAGGCCCGGCGGCGGCTGGCCGCGTTAAACGCGTCCCGCCCGCCCAGCTAGCGCCCGGCCCGGTCCCGGTCCCGGTCGCGGTCCCCGGGGCTTACTGCTGCGCAGGCCCGGGTGGGGAGTTGCCGCGTAGGGTTACCCCGTGATCATCGACACGGCCCGGGCCGCCAGCCCGCCGGGGCTCCCGGACCCGGGACGGTGCCTGGTCATGGGCGTGGTGAACGTCACCCCCGACTCGTTCTCCGACGGGGGTGAGTGGTTCGGCGCGGAGGCCGGGGTCGGCCATGGCCTGGAACTCCGGGCCCAGGGCGCCGATATCGTGGACGTGGGCGGCGAATCTACCCGCCCGGGTGCGCAGCGCATCACCGCGGAGGAAGAACTGCGCCGGGTCGGGCCGGTCATCCGGGGCCTGGTCGCGGCGCGTGTCCCGGTCAGCGTGGACACGATGCGGGCCGAGGTGGCCGAGCGGGCCCTGGAAGCGGGGGCCCGGCTGGTCAACGACGTGAGCGGCGGCCTGGCCGACCCCCAGATGCCGCGGCTCGTCGCGGCCGCGGGGGTGCCCTACGTCGTGATGCACTGGCGGGGGCACAGCCACAGCATGGACTCCCGGGCCATCTACCAGGACGTCGTGGCCGAGGTCAGCGAGGAACTGTGCCAGCGGGTGGACGTGGTGACGCAGGCCGGGGTGGACCCGGCCATGATCGTCCTGGATCCCGGCCTCGGCTTCGCCAAGCGGCCCGAGCACAACTGGGCCCTGCTCACCCACCTGGGTGAGGTCAGCTCGCTCGGTGGCCGGGCGCGGCCGTTCCCGGTGCTGATCGGCGCCTCACGCAAACGGTTCCTCGGCCGGCTGCTGGCCGCCCCGGACGGGACGCCGCGGCCGTTCGCGGGGTCGGACGACGCTACCGTGTCGGTGACCGCCCTGGCCGCCGCGGGCGGCGCCTGGTGTGCCCGGGTGCACCAGGTCCCGGGCAACGCGGACGCGGTGCGGGTCGCCGAGGCGTGGCGCCAGGCCGCCGGGGCCTGCCCGGCGGCTGCGGCCGCCCCGGGAGCCGGGCCGGCCGGGGAGGCAGGATGAGCCTGGACCAGATCGCCCTGCGCGGGCTGCGCGGGTACGGCTACCACGGGGTGCTGGACAGCGAGCGCCGCGACGGCCAGGAGTTTCTCGTGGACGCCGTGCTGTGGCTGGACACCTCGCCCGCCGCGGCCAGCGACGATCTCGCCCTGACCGTGAACTACGCGGCGCTGGCGGACCGTCTCGCGGCCATCGTGACCGGCCCGCCGGTGCGGCTCATCGAGACGCTGGCCCAGCGCCTGGCCGACGCGGCGGTGGCCGAGCCGCTGGTCCGCGAGGTGGAGATCACCGTGCACAAGCCGCATGCGCCCGTCGGCCACGCGTGCGACGACATCGCGGTGACGATCCGCCGTGCGCGCCCATGAGCGGCACCGGGCCGGGCGCGCCCCGGCGGACCGTGCTGGCGCTCGGCAGCAACCTGGGGGACCGGCTGGCCACGCTGCAGGGCGGCGTCGACGCCCTGCTCGGCGCGCCAAGCGTGGCCCTGGTCGCGCTGTCGCCGGTGTACGAGACCGTGCCGGTCGGCGGCCCGCCGCAGCCCGAATACCTCAACGCGGTGCTCATCGCCGAGACCACGCTCTCCCCGTCGGCCCTGCTGCGCCGGGGCCAGGCCGCGGAGGCGGCCTTCGGGCGCGTCCGGCACGAGGTCTGGGGTCCGCGAACCCTGGATGTCGATGTCATCGTTTACGGTGACGTGGTGAGCGACGATCCGGAGCTGACGCTCCCGCACCCGAGGGCGTGGGAGCGCGCCTTCGTGCTGGCGCCCTGGCTCGACGCCGACCCGGTCGCGGAGATCCCGGGGCGCGGCCCGGTGGCCGTGCTGCTGGACGCCGTGGCCGCCAGGAATGGCGGCCAGCTCGGCGTGAGGCGGCTCGGCGATGCGCAGTTGCGGGCCACGGCATGACGCCGACGCGGACCTGGGTGCTGGTCGTCACCGCCGTGATCAGCCTGCTCGGGTCCTGGCTGGTGCTGCGCATCGTGTACGCGTCCCTCCCGCCGCTGCCGTGGACCGCCGCGGTGGCCATGCTGTTGCTGGCCATCGCGGAAGCCTTCAGCGGCCGGAACCTGCGGGCCCGGATCCGCGGGGGGCCCGGGCTGAAGCCCATCGCCCCGCTGGCCGCGGTCCGGATGGCGGCCCTGGCCAAGGCGAGCTCGCACGCGGCCGCGGTCATCGGCGGGCTGGCCGCGGGGGCCCTGGTCTACCTGACCAGCTCGCTCAGCAAGTCCGTGCCGCGCAGCGACGCGATCACCTCGGGCGGCACGCTCCTGGCCGCCGGGCTGCTGGTGCTCGCCGCGCTCTACCTGGAGCACAGCTGCCGGGTCCCCTCGGACGACGACGAGGACGCCGACTGGCAGCGCGCCCCGCGCTGAGCACGTGCTGCGCCGGGCATCCGGCCCGTCCTACCCGGAGCGGAGGAACTCCTCGCGCCGGATCTGGTCGCGGAGGTCGACGGCGTCTTCGCCGCGGACCACCATGGGCGGCGAGCTGCCGCGTTTTCGCGCGTACAGCAGGCCGCTGATCCCCCGCCACACATACCAGGCGGGCAGCTCCGTGGCGTACGGCCACCACGACGGAGGCTCGCCATCTAACTCATCATCATCCATGGGAGCACTCTATAGCACTGAGAGCACTGAGTGCTAGCAGGTGTTTAGGCAGCTCCCAGTGGTACATACCTTGATCATGTGGGTGCGTCACCAGTGGATCCGCTCGGCGCCGACTTTGCGTATGTGCAGGTCGCGAACAATATCGCCGTGCGCATCGAGGCCGGGGAGATCATCCACAAGCTGCCGTCGGAGCGGAGCCTGGCCGAGGAGTACGGGGTCGCGTACCAGACGGTGCGGCACGCGATGAAGGTGCTGCGGGAGCGCGGGCTGATCATCACCAGGCAGGGCCGCGGCACGTTCGTCGCCCCCCGCCGGGATCCCGCACCGGGCTGACCCCACCGCCGCCCGCGTCCCCGGCCGGGCTGATGGCGCACCCATGCCGTCCGCCGGGACACCACAGCGGCAGGCCCAGCCGGGACACCGCACCGCTGAGACGCAGCCCTAGCGGTCCATGTCTCCCACCACGAAGAACAGGGAGCCGAGAATCGGGCTCAGGTCGGCCACCCGGTGGCCGGGCAGCAGCTCGCCCAGGACCTGGACGTTGCTGAACGATGCGGAGCGCACCTTAAGCCGCCACGGTGTCTTCCCGCCCCGGGACACCAGGTAGTAGCCGCTCAGGCCCAGCGGGCCCTCGGTCCAGGCGTACGTGTGCCCCTCCGGGATCTTCAGCACCTTGGGAATCCGGGCACTCAGCGGGCCCGGCGGCAGGCTGGCCAGCCGGCTGGCGCACGCGTCGGCCAGATCCAGGGACACGGCCACCTGGTCCAGCAGGCACTCGAACCGGGCCAGGCAGTCACCGTCGCCCCGGATCACCACCCGCAGCGGCCCGGCCAGCTCGCCGTACGCCAGGTAGGGCTCGTCCCGGCGCAGGTCGAAGTCCACCCCGGAGGCCCGCGCCGCCGGGCCGCTCACCCCGTACTGGCCCACCTGCTCGCCGGTGAGCACGCCCACGCCCCGGGTCCGGCCGCGGAACCGCTCGCTGTCCCGCACGATCGCGCCGATCCGGGGCAGGTCCGCGCGAACCCCGGCGACGGCCGCGCCGACCCGGCCCAGCCAGCCCGCGGGCAGTTCCTCCTTCAGCCCGCCGACCCGGTTGAACATGTAGTGCATCCGGCCGCCCGAGACCTCTTCCATGATCGACTGGAGCAACTCCCGGGCCCGGACCGCCGCGGCCCCCGCCTCCGCTGCCCGCACCGCCTCGTCCGGCCCGGCCGCCGTGCCCCCGGCTCCCGCCGCCGTGCCCCCGGCCCCGGCCGCCGCCCCCGCCTCGTCCGGGCCCGCGCCAGCGCCGGCCACTTCCGGCGGGTACGAGCCCAGGAACGCCAGGTGGCTCAGCACCCGGTTGAGCTCGGCCAGCAACGTCCGGGCCCACACGCCCCGCGGCGGCACCTCGATGCCGGCCAGCCGCTCGGCGGCCAGCACCACGCCGAGTTCGCTCGCGAATGCCCCCAGCCAGTCATGCCGGTTGGCGAGAACGATGATCTGCCGGTAGTCGCGGGCCTCGAACAGCTTCTCGGCCCCCCGGTGCACGTAGCCGATGACCGGGTCGGCCGTCACGATCCGGTCGCCCTCCAGGGTGAGCCGCAGCCGGAGCAGGCCATGCCCGGACGGGTGCCCCTGGCCCAGGTTGATCAGCACGTCGCCATCGGCGGAGTCGCTGTCGCCGGGCCCGGCTGCCCAGCTGCTGGTGACCGCCTCGGCCTGACGCTGCGCCATGCGCTCCATCGTGTCAGAACCAGCGGGCCGCCAGGCCCGCGAGCGGGGCGGGCAGCGGCACCCCCACCGCCTGGACTAGCCATCCGAACCCGCCGAGCCCGGCCGGGTCGGTCAGCTCCGCCTCCTCCGCCGCCACCCGCAGCGCGGTCAGGTACCCGGCCGGGTCGCGGTCGGCCTGGCTGAGCGGCGGGCGGCGTGTACTCAGGCCGAGCGCCCGCAACGCCGAGCGCTGCGTGGTGAGCAGGGTCCGCGTGGCCCCGGCCGCGGTCCCCGCCGCCGCGCACGCGTCCAGGGCCACGTGCGCGGTGATGTCCCGTGACCCGTCCGGGATCGGCCGGACCGCCCGGCCGTCGCGGAACCCGGCCAGGGTCCCGCCCTGCGGCCGGGCGCCCCGGGTGTGCCCGTAGTCCGCGGCCAGCGCGAGACCGCCGTCGAGCCGGCCGATCACGCCCGCCCAGGCCGCGCAGCGCGGATGACCCAGCTCGGCGCGGTCCCCGGGATGGTGCAGCGGCCACCACTGGTGCAGCCACTCCTGCTCGGCCGGCCCGGCGGCCGGCCCGGTCCGCTCCGCGCCGCTGTCGGGATCGACCAGCACGATCCGCGGGCCGTCCGGGGCCAGCTCGGCCACGTCCAGGGGAATGTTGTCCAGCCACTCGCTGGCGACGACCAGCCCGCGGATCCGGTCGGGCAGCGCCGCCGACCAGCGGATCCGGCTGTCGCCCCCGGGACAGTGCGGTGCGACCTCGACCGCGTGCGGAACGATCCGTTGCGGAAAAGAAAGCCCGCGGCCGGCCGGCACCGGGCCGGCCCGGGGCCAGGTGGTGCGGCGCGGGCTGGCTCCCGCCGGCTGGGCCGGGACCGGCGGGCAGGTGCTGCGCGAGCTCCAGGACCTGGCCCAGCAACTCGCCCTGGCCCGCACCGATGTCCACCAGGTCGAGCCGGTCCGGGTGGCCGAGCGCCGCGTCCGCGTGGCGGAGCAGGGCCAGGATGGCCCCGGCATAGCGCGGCGAGGCGTGCACCGAGGTGCGGAAGTGGGCCGCGGGGCGTTCCCCGCGGGCGTAGAAGCCGTCCCGGCCGTACAGCGCCTCCTGGGTGGCGGCCCGCCATGTCGTCCACACCGGGCCGACTCTAGCCGTCTGGCCCACCGCCGTCCCCCCGGGCCGCGGCCGCCTGAGCCGGCTTCCCGGGGGCGGCGCCGCGGGCCGCGGATATGCTGATCGTTGCCGTCTGGCACCCGCGGAGAAGGCCAGCGAGAGGAACCCAGCGAGAGGAACGCCGAGGCGATGGGGGACCCAGCGGAGCGCCCGGCCCGGCTCAAGGTCGGCGTGATCGGCGCGGGACGGGTCGGTACCGTCCTGGGCGCGGCGCTGGGGCGGGCCGGCCACCAGGTGGTCGCCGTATCCGCCGTGTCCGAGACGTCGCTCGAGCGCGCGGGCCGGATGCTGCCCGGCGCGGCGGTCATGCGCCCCCCGGAGTTGCTGGCCGCCGTGGACCTCGCCCTGCTCACCGTCCCCGACGACGCGCTGCCCGGGCTGGTTTCCGGGCTGGCGGCGACCGACGCCCCGCTGGCCGGGCGGCTGATGGCCCACACCAGTGGCCGGCACGGCGCGGCCGTGCTGGAGCCCGCCACCCTGCGCGGCGCGCTCCCGCTGGCCCTGCACCCGGTCATGACCTTCACCGGGCGCCCGGACGACCTCGACCGGCTGACCGGGGTCAGCTTCGGGGTGACCGCCCCGGAACCGTTGCGGCCCGCGGCCGAGGCGCTGGTCATCGAGATGGGCGGCGAGCCCGTGCTCATCGACGAGGCGGCCCGCCCGCTCTACCACGCCGGGCTGGCCAGCGCCGCGAACCACCTCGTCGCCCTGGTCGCGCAGTCGGCCGATGTGCTCCGCGCAGCCGGGGTGAATGAGCCGGAGCGGATGCTCGGGCCGCTGCTGTCCGCCGCGCTGGACAACGCGCTGCGGCTCGGCGACGCCGGCCTGACCGGCCCGGTCGCCCGCGGGGACGCGGACACCGTGGCCGAGCACGTGCACGCGCTGGCCAGTGCCTCGCCCGAGGCGTTGCGCGCCTACGTGGCCCTGGCCCGGCTGACCGCCGACCGGGCGCTGGCGGCCGGCATCCTCACCGCCGCGGACGCGCAGCGCCTGCTTGACGTGCTGGCCGGGGCCCCGCGGTGATGCCGGTCGTGGCGCGCACCCGGCTCGGCCTGGCCGCCGCCCGGCGCGGGCTCGGCTCCCCGGTAGTGCTCGTGCCGACCATGGGCGCGCTGCACGAAGGCCACCGCGCGCTCATCCGCCAGGCCCGGGAGATCGCGTCCCCTAACGGCTGTGTCGTGGTGTCCGTGTTCGTCAATCCGCTGCAGTTCGGGGCCGGCGAGGACCTGGACCGCTACCCGCGCACGCTGCACGAGGATGTGCTCACCGGGGCCGAGGAAGGGGCGGATCTGGTGTTCGCGCCGAGCGCCGCCCTGATGTACCCGCGGCCCCAGCTGATCACCGTGGATCCCGGGCCGGTGGGGCGCATCCTGGAGGGTGAGTCCCGGCCCGGGCACTTTTCCGGGGTGCTGACCGTGGTGGCAAAGCTCATCCAGCTAGTCCGCCCGGACGTGGTCGTGTTCGGCGAGAAGGACGCGCAGCAGCTCGCGCTGGTCCGCCGGATGGCGGCGGACCTGGACCTGGGAGCCGAGATCGTCGGCGTGCCCACCGTGCGCGACCCCGACGGCCTCGCGATCTCCAGCCGGAACCGGTTCCTGTCCCCGGCCGAGCGGCAGACGGCGCTGCTGCTGTCCGCCGCGCTGCGGGCGGGCCAGGAGGCCGCCCAGGACGGCCCGGCCGCGGTCCGCAAGGCCGCGGGCGAGATCCTGGCCACGCGCGCGGACCCGCCGCTGCACGTGGACTACCTGGCGCTGGTGGACCCGGACATGTTCGGGGAGGCCGGCGAGGATCACGCGGGCCCGGCCTGGCTCCTGGTGGCCGCCCAGGTCGGCAGCACCCGGCTGATCGACAACATCCCGCTGAGCCTGGAGTGCCATGCTGCTGACGATTGACGTGGGCAACACCAACACGGTGCTGGGCGTGTTCGACGGCGACCGCATCGTCGAGCATTGGCGGATCAACACCGACCCGGACCGGACCGCGGACGAGATGGCGGTGCTGCTGCGCGGGCTGCTCGAGCACAGCTCGCTGGTCAAGGACGCGGACGTGAGCGGGATCGCGCTGTGCTCCACCGTGCCCTCGGTACTGCACGAGATGCGGGAGATGTGCCGCCGGTATTACGGGGACATCCCGGCGCTGATCATCGAGCCGGGGGTGCGCACCGGGGTGTCGGTCCGGATGGACAACCCCAAAGAAGTCGGCAGCGACCGGATCATGAACACGGTGGCCGCGGTCCACCTGTACGGCGGCCCGGCCATCGTGGTGGACTTCGGTACCTCGACCAACTTCGACGCGGCCAGCGCCAGAGGCGAGTTCGTCGGCGGGGCGCTCGCCCCCGGCATCGAGATCTCGGTGGACGCGCTGACCCGGCGGGCCGCCCAGCTGCTCAAGGTGGAGCTGACCCGGCCGCACCACGTGATCGGCAAGAACACGGTGGAGGCCCTGCAGTCCGGCATCATCTTCGGGTTCGCCGGGCAGGTCGAGGGCATCGCGCGGCGGATGGCCGCCGAGCTTGCCCCGGAAGACCCGGCCTCGGTGACCGTGATCGCGACCGGGGGGCTGGCCCCGCTGGTCATTGACGAGGTGAGCGTCATCGACGCCTACGAGCCGTGGCTCACGCTGATCGGGCTGCGCCTGGTGTTCGAGCGCAACAACCTCAGCGCGTGGCCGGGGGCGTCCCGGGGCGCTCCGGGCCACGCTCCGGGACCGGGCGGGTCACGGAGTGCTCCGGGGTCGGAGGTGTCCCGGGACGCTCCAGGTAGGTCCGGTCCGGCTGGGTGAAGCCGAACCGCTCGTACAGGCCGTGCGCGTCGGACGTGTGCAGCGTCCACCGGAACGAGGCGCCGGGTCCGCGGTCGATCATCGTGGCGACCAGCTCCACGCCCAGGCCCTGGCCGCGGAACTGCTTGTCGATGTAGACGTCGGCCAGGTAGGCGAACCCGGCCCCATCCGAGACGGCCCGGGCGAACCCGACCATCGCGCCGGTGGCGCGCTGGTAGACGCCGACCACCCGCCAGGCACTGTCGAGTTGCTGCTCGACAACGCTGCGGGTCCGCCACCGTCCCCAGTACGCCTCGGTGGACAGGAACTGCCACAGCGTGTCCCGGTCCACCCGGCGCGGATCGTCGTCCATCTCGTACTGCCCCACGGTGATGCGCACCCCCGTGACTGTATCCGGGCGCCCCGCCGCCTTCCTCCCGATTTGCGGCGTACGCCGGCCGCCGGGCGCCCGGCCCCGGGCCACCGCCGGGCCACCGCCGGACCACCGCCGGACCCGGATCACGTAGGCCCCTCCCGACCACATCACCCCCATCAGCCGCGTCCGTCACAGCAAGGAATTCATGATCATGACTTAGGTGTCGTTCCGGCGACACCAATCTCATGATCACGAACGGCTGGGTACGCTCGGACGGGTGGACCAGGATGGCAGCACCGAGAGCACGCCGGCGGATTCCGGGCCGGAGCAGGATTCCGTCCCGGAGCAGATGCGGGTCCGGCTGGGCAAGCGCCAGCGGCTGCTGGACGAGGGCGTGGACCCCTACCCGGTCGGTTTCCCGCGCTCCGCGACCATCGCCGAGGTGCGGGCCCGCTACCCCGGCCTGGAGCCCGACACCCACACCGGGGACCGGGTCGGCGTCACCGGCCGCGTGATGCTGTCGCGGACCGGCGGGAAGCTCTGCTTCGCCACCATCCGGGACGGCAGCGGCGACATCCAGGTCATGATCTCCCTGGACCGGGTCGGCCCGGACGCGCTGGCCGCCTGGAAGCGGGACGTGGACCTCGGCGACCACATCGGCGTGGAGGGCGAGGTCATCTCCTCCCGCCGCGGCGAGCTGTCCATCCTGGCCGACCGCTACGCGATCACCGCCAAGGGCCTGCGGCCGCTGCCGGAGAAGCACCGGGGGCTCAGTGACGTGGAGTCCCGGGTGCGGCACCGTTATGTGGACCTCATCGTGAATCCCGAGGCCAGGCGGATGGCCGGGATCCGCGCCGCGGTGATCCAGTCCATCCGGCAGGACCTGCACCAGCGGGGCTTCCTCGAGGTGGAGACGCCGGTGCTGCAGGCCGTGCACGGAGGCGCCAACGCGCGGCCGTTCGTCACCCGGATCAACGCGTACAACATGGAGCTGTACCTGCGGATCGCGCTGGAACTGCACCTGAAGCGGCTCATCGTCGGCGGCATCGAGAAGGTCTACGAGATCGGCCGTATCTTCCGCAACGAGGGTGTCGACTCCACCCACAATCCCGAGTTCACGATGCTGGAGGCGTACGAGGCCTACGGCGATTACGACACCGTGGCCACCCTGACCCGGGAACTGATCCAGAACGCGGCCGTGGCGGCGTACGGTGCCCCGGTGGCGCACCGGGACGGGCAGGAGTACGACATCAGCGGCGAGTGGGCGTCCACGACCGTGTACGGCGCGATCTCTGGGGCTCTCGGCGAGGAGATCGATCCGGGCACCGGCGAGGACCGGCTGCGCAAGCTGTGCGCCCAGGCGGGCGTGCCTGCCGAGCCGGGCTGGGGTCACGGCCAGATCGTGCTGGAGATGTATGAGCGGCTGGTGGAAGAGCGGACCGTGGAGCCGACCTTCTACCGTGACTTCCCCGTGGACGTGTCCCCGCTGACCCGGGCGCACCGGGAGGACCCGCGGCTGGCCGAGCGCTGGGACCTGGTCGCGTTCGGGACCGAGCTGGGCACCGGGTACTCGGAGCTGGTCGACCCGGTGGAGGAACGCCGCAGGCTCACCGCCCAGTCGCTGCTCGCGGCGGGCGGCGACCCGGAAGCGATGCAGCTGGACGAGGACTTCCTGCAGGCGCTGGAGTACGGGATGCCGCCGACCGGCGGCGTCGGGGTCGGGATCGACCGGGTGCTGATCATGCTGACCGGCGAGAACATCCGGGAGACGACCCTGTTCCCGCTGGTCCGCCCGCAGTAGCCCGGGCCCCGGTAGCCGGCGGGGTCAGCCCCTGGCCGCCGGTATCGTCCACGCGCGCGAACATGACCAGCAGCTGCATCCGCTGCGCTTCGGGAAGGGACCCGAACCGGGCCATGGCCTCCTCAGGCGTCCGGACGTCGGCGAACGCGGCCAGCGGCGTGTCCGACCGCGCCAGCCGCTCACGCCCGGCCGGGGGCGCGGCGCGGGTTCGTGGTGACGGCGGCCGAACAGTGGCATCGGTTCCCCCGGGATCCAGAGACAACGAAGCGATGTAACTCCCTCCCTGGCCGGTGCACATCGGTAGTCCCTACGTACTGTGCGTCCCGCCCAGCGTGCCCGGGCCGTGCGTGATCAGGTGATGGCGCAGCGCCGCGACCGGCGCGGTGAGCGTGCGCCGGCTCGACCAGGTCAGCGAGATCACCCGGTGCGCGCCGCGGTCGGTGAGCGGGAGCGGCACCGTGCCGGGGACCGCGGTGTCCGAGGGCAGCACGGCCACCCCGAGGCCTGCGGCGACGAGCCCCGCGGCGGTGCCCAGCTCGTCGCTCTCGAACGCGTACCGCGCCGTGACCCCCGCGTCCCGGAGCAGCGTGTCGGTCAGAGCCCGCACCCCGGTGCCGCGGCGTACCGTGATGAGCGGCTCACCGCTGAGCTCGGCCACCGAGATGCGCGGCCGGGAGGCGAGCCGGTGGCGGGCCGGCACCAGCCCCACCAGGGCCTGCCGCCCCAGGTGCCGGATCCCCAGATCGCCGTGCTCGGGCACGGGCGACGCCAGGGCCAGGTCGATCCGCCCGGACAGCACCCCGGTGACGACCGTCTCGGTGGAGCCCTGGACCAGCCCGAAGGTCACGCCCGGGTGCGCGTCGCGGAAGCCGCGCAGCAGGGCGGGCACGGCGGTCGGGCCCATGCTGTGCAGGAAACCCAGGATGACGTGCCCGTGCCCCTCGTCGGCATCCGCGCGGACGGCGGTGATCCCGGCCCGCAGCTCGTCCAGCGCCCGGCCCGCGTGCTCGGCCAGCAGCATTCCCTGCCGGGTGAAGCGGATGCCGCGCCCCTCGCGGATGGTCAGCTCGGTGCCCAGCTGCCGGGCCAGCCGGGCGATCACCCGGCTGACCGTCGGCTGCGGGATGCCCAGCCGCTGGGCGGCGCCGGTCACCGACTCCTCGGCCGCGGCCGCGGCCAGGATTTCCAGCGCCGGGGCCAGGCCGCACGTCTCATACGTCATTGCATGGATTTACCCCCATGACCGTCATGGATGTATGGGTTGTCTTTTCCTATCGTCGGTTCCGTGGTGACATCCCGTCCGGCTCCCGTCCGCCCCGCAGTCCCGGCCCCGGGCGGCCGCCTGGCCGCCGGCTCGGCAGGGCTGAGACGGCTGCAGCTGGCCATGGCCGCGGCGGGACTGGGCGCGTTCGCGATGCTCTACTCCACCCAGGCCCTGCTGCCCTCGATCGGCGCGGCCTTCGGCGTCGGGCCCACCGCCGCCAGCCTCACCGTGTCCGTCACCACCGGCCTGGTCGGCCTCACGGTGCTGCCCATGTCCGCCGTGGCGGAGCGGGCCGGACGGACCCGGGTGATGACCGTGGCGCTGGCCGTGGCCTGCGCCGCGGTGATGGCCGGCGCTGCGTGCACCGCGTTCTGGGCCCTGATCGCCAGCCGCGCGCTGGTCGGCCTGGCCCTGGCCGGGGTGGTCGCGGTGGCCATGGGGCACATCGGCGACGAAGTCGAGCCGTCCGCGGCCGGCCGTGCGATCGGGCTGTACGTGTCCGGCACGACGCTGGGCGGCGTGCTGGGCCGGCTCATCCCGGCGGGCGTCGAGGGCACGGGCGGGTGGCGCTGGTCCATGATCGCCCTCGGGATGGCCGGGGCGCTCTGCACGGTCACGTTCGCGTGCCTCGTGCCACCGTCCCGGCCCCAGCCGCCGCCCCGACGCCAGCGTGGCCACCGCCTCCGCCCCGGCCTGCGCACGGCGGGCCAGCACCTGCGCGATCCGGGGATCGTGCGGCTGTGCGCCGCCGCGCTGCTGCTGATGGGCGGCTTCGTGGCCGTCTACAACTACCTCACCTACCGGCTCACCGAAGCGCCGTTCCAGCTGCCGAGGTCCCTCATCGGGCTGATCTTCCTCGCCTACCTGGCGGGCACCGTCGCCTCGACCCTGGCGGCGGGAGTGGCGGCCCGGGTCGGCCGGCTGGGGACGATGTACGGCTCGATCGCCCTGGCCGTCACCGGCCTGGCGCTGACCGTGCCCGGTGATCTGCCCGGCGTGCTCGCGGGCCTGGTCATCTTCACCACCGGGTTCTTCGGCTGTCACGCCACCGCCAGCGCGTGGGTCACCACCCGGGCCCGGACGGCCAAGTCACACGCATCCGCGCTCTACCTGACGGCTTACTACGCCGGGTCGAGCATCGGCGGGACCCTCATCGGCATCGCCTGGACGCACGGGGGCTGGACGGCCACGGCCGTCAGCGTGGCCGCCTGCTACGCGGCCGCCGCGGGCTGCCTCACCGGCATCAGGGACGCGGCCCCCGCGGGACGGCCGGATCCCGCCGGCGAGGGCGCCCCCGGGCCCGCGGCTCAGACGATGCGGACCGCGCCCACGTACACGTCCCACATGACCGGCTGGACCTGGACGAGCTGGCCAGAGGACGGGGCGTCCACCATCAGGCCGTTGCCCAGGTAGATGCCGACGTGGTCGATGCCCGCGTAGAAGAACACCAGGTCGCCCGGCTGGAGCTGGCTGCGTGAGATGTGCTGGCCCATGTTCCACTGGGAGACGGTGTAGTGGGGGAGGCTGATGCCTACCTGCGCGTACGCCCACATCACCAGGCCGGAGCAGTCGAACGTGCCCGGCCCGGCCGCGCCCCACACGTACGGGTCGCCCCGGCGGGTCATCGCGTAGCGGAGCGCCTGCGCGCCGACCGTGTTGGCCGTGGGCAGGTTGATGTTCGGGTAGTTCCCGGTGCGCTGGTAGATGCTCATGGCCTGGGCGAACGCGGCGCTGTTGAGCTTGTTGACCTTGTCCTGGATGGACTGCTTCTTGGCCGACATCACCTTGGCCAGCTTGGTCACCCTGGTCTCCTGCTGCATCGCGGTGTCGTGCGCCCGCCGGGCGGCCGCCTCCGCGGTGGACAGGGCGCTGACCCGGTCGCCGTTCTCGGTTTGCAGCTGCTGCATAATCGCGGCCCGGCTGAGCATCGAGCCGGTGTTGGGTGACGTGAGGACCTGCAGCGGGGTGGCCAGGCCGCCGTTCATGTAACTTTCCGCGGCGAGCCGGCCGATCGCGGCCTGGCCCGACACGAGCCGGGTGGCGTCCTGCCGGTAGGTGGTCATCGCGGTCTTGGCTTCCGCGCGGGCCTCGGTGAGCTGGATCCGCAGCCCGTCGTACTGCTCGCTCAGCACGTCGATCTGGTGCCCCAGGCTTTTGGCCTGGGCAACGAGGCTGGCCAGGGTGGGCTGCGGGCGGCTGACGGCCGCGCTGCCCGCGGTGGCGGGCAGGACCAGGGTGGCCGCTGCGGCCACCCCCCCGACCGTGGCCACCTGCCGCCACAGGCGGCGGGTGAATCCGGCGGCATGCCACCGGGCCGGGGACGCAAGTCCCGCTGCGAGCCAGCGTTCCACGAGCTCTCCTCTCTCTTCCCGCCTGCCGGGTTAGCTGACGGGTTCGGGCCAGAGGAGCCCTACCGCTAGGCGCTGCGTCGCGCCCGCTCGCGGATTCACCCCGGGAACACGGATCCCCGGCTTCCTGGCCGCGTCCTACGGCGCAGAAACTCGGCGGCCGTGCCGCCCTCTGGGGACTGGAGTGCAGCACGGTGACAGCGATGCAGATTAATGGATCACGGGCTCCTCGGTGGCCGGAACGGCAGAATCCCGTCCGGTTGTTGCGGGGTGGACGGCCCATTGTCTTGCGGCTGCTTCAGCGCGTTTGACCCGTTGCGACCCGGCCGTCTGCGCGGCCGGGAAGGCGCTCGGAAGCGAGATTCCCACCTTTCCGGGAGAAGGTCTTTACCCAGGTCACGGGCCCCTTCCCGGAGCCGGGGAACGAGCCGAGATCAGCACGTGATGGGCTACCGGTAACCGATAGCGATCAATTTGTGATTGATCGCTTACGTAGAGTTTGAAATGGGTGCCCGCCGGGCCTGGAGCTGGGCGGCCCCGGCGGCGGTCAAGGCTCGGCCGTCCGGCTGGACCAGGCCAGCGGCTAAGGTGTGCGGGCGATGGAGCACATCATCAGGCGGGCCCGCACCCGCGACATCCGGGCCATCGCCGGCCTGGTGGCCGAGAATGTCGAGTCCGGCCGGGTGCTGCGCAAGGCCACCGTCACCCTGTACGAGGACGTCCAGGAATTCTGGGTCGCGGAGCGGCTCAGCGACCATCTGGTGGTGGGCTGCGGGGCGCTGCACGTGATGTGGGAGGACCTGGCCGAGATCCGCACCGTGGCGGTGGACGAGAGCTGCCAGGGCCAGGGCATCGGGCACCGCCTGGTCGAGGCGCTGCTGGACAGCGCCCGGGAGGTCGGCGTCGCCCGGGTCTTCGTGCTCACGTTCGCGCTCGGCTTCTTCGCCCGCCACGGGTTCGAGGAAATCGAGGGCACCCCGGTCTCGCACGAGGTGTACGCGGAACTGCTGCGCTCGTACGACGAGGGCGTGGCGGAGTTCCTCGACCTGGGCCGGGTCAAGCCCAACACGCTCGGCAACAGCCGGATGCTGCTCCGCCTGCCGCCGCTCCCGGAGGCCCCGCTCCCTGGGGCCGCCCCGCCCGGCACGCCTCTCTCCGACGCACCTCCGCCCGCCGGCCGCTGACGCCCGGCCCACTGACCCAGGCCGGCCGCGGGCGCACGGCCCCGGCCGCCTCAGAGCAGCCGGAGCTGGCGGTCCGCGGGACGCCGGCCCCGCGGCGGCGCGGAGCGGCCGAGCAGGCCCGGGTCGATCGCGGCCAGGAACGGCGAGATCCCCGTCTCGGCGCTGCTGCCGTGCCTGCTGCGCCGCGCGGCGTAGCTCAGCAGCAGGTGCGTGCGGGCTCTGGTCATGCCCACGAACAGCAGCCGCCGTTCCTCGGCCGGGTCCGGGCGTGCATCCGGTGCCGCGCCGGGCAGCCAGAGCGGCAGCAGCCCCCGCTCGCAGCCGGCCAGGAAGACCACCTCGAACTCCAGGCCCTTGGCCGCATGCAGGGTCAGCAGCGCGATCGCGTCCGCGCGGGGGTCGAGGGCGTCCACCTCCGCGCCCAGCGCGATCTCGGTTCGGAACCGTTCCATGTCGTCGCCGCAGCGGCGGGCGAGGGGCGCCAGGACCTCACCCGCGGTGCGCAGGTCGGTGCCGGACAGTCCGCCCCGGCCGGCGGCAGGCGTCCGGGCCGCGCCGGCGGCCGCGGCGAGCCGCCCTACTGCGCCCCGGAGCTGATGTGTGATCGCCGTCCCGGGCGGCAGTGGTCCCGGGTCGCGGCCCGGGGCCAGCTCGGCCAGGGACAGCTCCCGGAGGATGTCCGCGACCCCGGGCCGCCGCTCCAGCAGGTCGTGGGAGCGCTTCTGGAACGGCAGCCCAGCCCGGGTCAGTCCCTGGCCAAGCGACGCGGCCTGGGCGTCGGTCCGGTACAGCACGGCGATGTCGGCGAGCCCGATACCGCCGTGGCCCTGACCGTCGGCGCGCCCGCTGTCCAGCGAGTGGAACGACGATCCGCCGAGCAGCCGGTCGATGGTCTCGGCGATCCAGGCCGCTTCGCCCGCCGGGTCGGCGGCCTCGTGGACACTGATCCTGGTGCCGGAAGCGGCCTGCGCGGCCGCCCGCAGCACCCGGCCCGGCACCAGGGTGGCGGGCGCGATGGCCTGCATGGCCCCGGCGACGATGCCGGGACTGGACCGGTAGTTGGCGGTGAGCTGGACCGTGCAGGCGCCGGGATAATCCTCCCCGAACCGCAGGAAGAAGCCCACGTCCGCACCGCGGAACCGGTAGATGGCCTGGTCGGGGTCACCAATGACGGTGAGGCCGGTCCCGTCGCCGGCGAGCAGCCGCAGCAGCGAGTACTGCCCCGCATCGATGTCCTGGTACTCGTCCACGCTGATCCGCGGCCAGCGTTCGCGGAGCCGGGCGGCTACGGCCGGCGCGCCGTCCAGCACCTCGACCGCCAGGTCGATAAGGCCGTCGAAGTCCACCAGGTCCCGGGCGGCCAGGCCCTTGCGCAGCAGGTCCCGTCGCTGCGGGTCGGCGGCCGCCTCGGTGAGCAGGGCCCGGCCGCCCCGTGGTGACCCGGCCAGCCCGGCGGCCACCTCCAGCACCGTGGTCTCGTCGGCGACCGTGAAGTCCGCCGCCAGCCCGGCGAGCTCGTGATGCTCACGCAGGATCATCAGGCCGAGCCCGTGGAACGTGGTCACGGTGAGCCGGGCGGCGCGCCGCCCGAGCAGCGCGGCCAGGCGCTCGCGCATCTCCTCCGCGGCCCGGCGGGTGAAGGTCAGGGCCAGGCAGGCCTCGGCGGGCACGCCCTGCTCCGACACGCTGGCCGCGAGCCGGTGGGTCAGCGTGCGCGTCTTGCCGGTCCCCGGGCCAGCGATGATCATCAGGGGTGCGGCGGCGGCCGCGGCGGCCTGCTGCTCCGGGTCGAGCCGCCCCAGCAGGGAGCCGCCCGCGCTTTCCCCGCGAGAAGCTTTTTCTTCCCTAACGATGTCCCGCCGTGCCCCGTCCCCGGCCGCCTGATCCTTCGCGGCCACCACAACCGTGGCGTGCCCCCGTGCTGGCCGGACCCGGGCCGCCTCATCCCGTCCGGGCGGCTCCGCCGCGCCGCCCGCCGGCTGGCCGGGCCGGCGGGGCGCGGGGATGGCGCCGGCCAGGGATCCGGGCTCGGCCACGTCGAACAGCGCGGCCGTGCCCCGGTCGAGCTCGCCCGGCCCGAAGAGCCGGATCACCCCGTACTCGCCGTCGTAGCCGGCCTCCTTGCGGGCCGCGCCAGCCCGCAGCCGGGTGACGGCCTCGGCGAGCAGGCTGCCGCCGGCCCGGTCCAGCTCGCCGGGCGGGACGGCCAGCAGGATGGCCAGTTCCGGGCCCAGCGTGGCGACGAGCCGGGTCACCTCGGCGTCAACTTTCTTGCTCTTGGGCCCGGTGCCGAGGAGCTCGCCCAGCACGTCGGGCAGGGAGACCAGGTTGACGGAGCCGGCCGCCCCCTCCGGCCGGTGGCCTACCGGCCGGTCGGCGAGCTCGGTCACCCGGTTCAGCACGCCGATGGTCAGCGGCTTGCCGCACTCCGGGCACAGCCCCCCGTGGGCGGCCGACTGCTCAGGCTCCAGCCGGACGCCGCACTTACGGTGCCCGTCCAAGTGGTAACGGCCGCCCTCGGGGAAAAAATTGACCGTGCCGTGCAGGCCGGCCCCGGTCCGGAAGGCGCGCTCGATCGCAAAGTAATCCAGTTCAACGTCAAGTGTTGTGGCCTCACGGCCGAGCATCGGGGGTGAGTGCGCGTCCGAATTGCTGACTAGCCGATAACCGTCAAGAGAAGAGCATGTCCAGTTCATGGGCGGGTCAGAGGAGAGACCGGTCTCTACCGCAAACACCTGGTCGGCAAGGTCGCCGTAACAGTCGGCGACGACATCGAAACCGGATTTGGATCCTAGTACCGCGAACCACGGAGTCCAGATATGGGCCGGCACGAGATAGCAGCCGGGGCCTGCGTTCAGCGTGATGTCCAGCAGGTGCCGTGAGTCGAGACCAAGAATAGGGCGCCCGTCAGAGGCCAGGTTGCCAACCTTCGCAAGGGCGGCTGTGATCTTCCCCGCCGCCTCCAGCGTTGGCGCATACAACAGGTGATGAACCTTGCGCGTACGCTCACCCGCCCGGTAGATCGTGGATATCTCCGTAGAGAGCATGAAACGCACTGGCTGATCACAAGTTGGCGGTGAGTTCCTGCGGAGCTGCTCCGCGAGGTCCGGCCGGAGTTGCAGTAAGCCTGGTTCGGCGGGAACCAGCGTCTCGCGGAGTTCCTCCGCCCAGCCGGGATGGGTGAAGTCCCCGGTCCCGACGACCATGACGCCCTTGCGCCGCGCCCACCAGGCGAGCCCGGGAATGTCACAGTTCTTGCTGCACGCCCGGGAGAAGCGCGAGTGGATATGCAAGTCGGCGTGAAACATGCTGCGTCGCTGGCTGCTTTCTCCGTAGTCGTGCGCGGCCCTGGTGATCCGTTGAACGGGGCGGTCCTCCGGCCGCCGGGCCGCCGGCCGGACCTGGGGACCGTACCCGGTGCTTGCTGCCCGCTGGCCCGCCGGGGCGGCCTGATGGCCGGTGGCGCGGCCCGGGGGCGGCCTGGCCTGTCCGCCTCGTGCTTTTCGTGCGGTCCTGCATGCGGCGCGTGCCCCGTGCATCTGGCCCGTGGCCTTCGGTCCGTCACCCCCGCTCAGGCCCCGGCCGTACCGCCTGGCTGACCTGGCGGGGCGGGCCTTTGACCTGCCAATACGGCCCGCACGAGACGGGCCTGTGACCCTGCCCGTCCGGTCCGCCCGGGCGGGCGGGCCGGACCGCGGCGTCACCGCGGATTCGCCTGCTACGCCTGGGATCCTGCCACGGCCGCCGGGGTCGCGGGCGTGGTTCGGGCTAGCCGCGCAGGACCGGGTTCCCAGGTCGGCCGCCCGGGCGTGCTCCTCCCGGGCGGTCCCCGCCCGGGAGTCCCCGCCCGTTCCCCCGGGCCCCACGCCTCAGCCTGATTCCCATCCGGCCCCCACGGCTTCGTCCGCCCGCCCGGGCCGGGCCGGTCCGACGGCCGGGTCTCCGCGAAGCATTCCGCTGGGAACTGGCGTTCCCGGCTCGATGGTGGGGATGGACGGCGCGGGAAGGTCCCGCCTGCCGGGCCTGGCCTGGGTTCCCCGGCCGGACTTCGCCGCGCCGCAACCGGGAGGCCGCGGCCGGCTGCCCATTGGCTATGAGCAACAATGCATAAGTAGACCCGTACGGGATGACCCAATGTCCATCGGCGGTTACACCGATCAAGTCGGCCGAGAGGTGAGCTCGGTGCGGGCGGGAAGGCCAGCCGGACGGCCGGAAAGGAGTGCGTGTTGCTCAGCGACCTGGCTGCTCTGACGCCTCCCGCGGTTGTCTGCGTGGCCTTCCTGATCGGGATCGGGCTCTTCCTGCGTCATCAGCTTGGGCCCAAGCGTGAGTCTGCAGAAGACGAGTACCCGGAGGATATTTCCGGCGACAGCGGGATTCCGCACAGTGATGGTCCGCAGAGTGATGCTTCACAGTCGGCCGCATCGCCCGATCGAGGCGAGCGGTAGAGCACGTTCGGAAGCGATGCGGCGGCCTCCAGAGGAGACCCTTACATCGGCACTCCTCTTTGCGGGCACCCTATCCATGTTCGATTACTCAGAGTTACAGTAATCTTCCAGGTAGTCCGCCTGGTCATGTCGCTCAGGGAACTCTGATCGCGTTTCCAGGAGCATGAATTGGCAAACGCAAGCGCTGCATGGTATATCTTTGGCAACCTAAAATAGTTGCTCCAGCGGAAGGGCTGGCACCCCATGGCACAAAAGGTTCAGGTGCTCCTCGTCGACGACCTCGATGGGGGCGAGGCGACCGAGACCGTGGCCTTCAGTCTCGATGGCACCACCTACGAGATCGACCTCAGTTCAGATAACGCGACCAAGCTCCGCAAAGAGTTTGCGCCCTACGTTGACCATGCCCGCAAGGCCAGTGGTGGCGTGGCCGGCGGCCGCCGCCGGCGCACGAGGACCGGGCCGGGCCGGGAGCGCAGCTCGGAAATCCGGGCGTGGGCCAAGCAGCGCGGCTACAAGGTCAGCGAGCGTGGCCGGATTCCAGCGCAGATCATCTCGGAGTACGACGCAGCCCACTAGGGATTGTGCCTGAGGGGCCCGCAGGTGCCCCGCGGCGACCAGTTTTCCGTTGGACGCTGGAGCACGCCGCGGGACCCGTGCGGGCCCCGCGCTTTCTGCCCGTTGCTACCGCCTCGCGTTTTGGGTCTCGTGCTACAGGTCTCGTGCAATAGCCCCGCGCTATCGGCCCCGTGTTATCAGTCCCGGTGCTAGCGGCACTGACTACCAGCGCCGCGCCAACCGCCCCGTGGGCTGTCGCCCCCGGCGCTGCGCTCGCCGTGCCGTGTTATATGGGTCACAAACCGTCCCGGCTAACCCGGCACGGGCCCGGACGGCGCCAGCGTGAACCGCCCGGTGCGGGTTCACCGGGCCTCTCGGCCCGGCGTGGCGCCCTGGTCCGGGACCTGCCCGGGCTGTCCCCGCCCCCTCCTCGTTCCCTGCCCCGGCCGTCGCTGGCCCGCTCCGGTTCCTAATGGGCGCGTCCGCGGCCGTCCTGGTTATCAGCCCGGGCTGTCGTTGGCCCGATCTGGTTCCTAGCCGGGCGCGTCCCCGCCCGCCCTGGGTCCTAAGCCCGCACTAGCCTTACGCCGCCCCGGCCGAAGGCCGAGCCTTCGCCGGCTGCCCGTCGCCCGCCGCTCGCTCTCGTCCCACCAGTCGCGTCCTGAACTCCGGTCACGCACTCCGCCGCGGGCCGTGCTCGCGTCTTGGGCCGCCCCGTGGCGCGGACGCCTCCCCGGGCCGCGCCGGGAGCCCGCCGGATCTCCGGCGGGCCGCCGGCCGCGGGCGTCCGCGACTCCGCCCGGCGGCCTGTTGCCGGCCCCTCGCAGCGGCCCGCGCTGAACGTCCGGCGCGTGTGGCTCGTTGGTACTGGAGTCACGAACCGGCGCTGGTCGCAGCAGGGACGGGGGCGTTCGCTTGCGGCGTACAGGGAACACCTTCCCCCCTCGGGGGGGTTGGATGGGATGAAGGTCCTCGTGCCGGGGAACTGTTTACATAAGTGCCGCATATCGCGCGGTACATCGTCCGGCATGCGGGCTACCATGCGGAAGGGACGGGCCCCGGACATCCGGACATCTGGGTCCCCCCGACCGCTCTGTGAGGAGCGAGGCGATGTTCGAAAGGTTTACCGACCGGGCGCGGAGAGTTGTGGTGCTGGCTCAAGAAGAGGCCAGGATGCTCAACCACAACTACATCGGCACCGAGCACATCCTGCTTGGCCTGATCCACGAGGGTGAAGGCGTGGCGGCCAAGGCGCTGGAATCCCTGGGTATCAGCCTGGAGGCCGTACGCCAGCAGGTTGAAGAGATAATCGGCCAGGGCCAGCAGGCACCTTCCGGGCATATCCCGTTTACGCCGCGCGCGAAGAAGGTGCTTGAGCTTTCGCTGCGCGAGGCGCTGCAGCTCGGGCACAACTACATCGGCACCGAGCACATCCTGCTCGGCCTCATCCGCGAGGGTGAGGGCGTGGCGGCCCAGGTGCTGGTCAAGCTGGGCGCGGACCTGAACCGGGTCCGCCAGCAGGTCATCCAGCTACTGCATGGCTACCAGGGCAAGGAGCCCGCGGCGGCAGGTGCGCCGTCGGAGTCGGCTCCGTCGACCTCCCTGGTGCTGGACCAGTTTGGCCGGAACCTGACCCAGGGGGCCAGAGAGGGCAAGCTCGACCCGGTCATCGGCCGGGAAAAGGAAATCGAGCGCGTCATGCAGGTCCTCTCCCGGCGCACCAAGAACAACCCGGTGCTCGTGGGCGAGCCCGGCGTGGGCAAGACCGCCGTGGTCGAAGGGCTGGCCCAGAAGATCGTCAAGGGCGAGGTGCCCGAGACGCTGAAGGACAAGCAGCTCTACACACTGGACCTCGGCGCCCTGGTCGCCGGTTCGCGCTACCGCGGCGACTTCGAGGAACGGCTGAAGAAGGTCCTGAAGGAGATCCGGACCCGCGGCGACATCATCCTGTTCATCGACGAGCTGCACACGCTGGTCGGGGCGGGCGCTGCCGAGGGAGCGATTGACGCCGCCTCGATCCTGAAGCCGATGCTGGCCCGCGGCGAGCTTCAGACCATTGGCGCCACCACGCTGGATGAGTACCGCAAGCACCTGGAGAAGGACGCCGCTCTCGAGCGCCGGTTCCAGCCGATTCAGGTGGCCGAGCCGACGATCTCGCACACCATCGAGATCCTCAAGGGCCTGCGCGACCGGTACGAGGCTCACCACCGGGTGTCCATCACCGATGGGGCCCTGGTCGCCTCGGCTCAGCTGGCCGACCGCTACATCAGCGACCGGTTCCTGCCGGACAAGGCGATCGACCTGATCGACGAGGCCGGCTCGCGGATGCGGATCCGCCGGATGACCGCGCCGCCGGACCTGCGCGAGTATGACGAGAAGATCGCCCAGGTGCGACGGGAGAAGGAGTCGGCCATCGACTCCCAGGACTTCGAGAAGGCGGCTGCCCTCCGGGACAACGAGAAGCAGCTGATCGCCAAGAAGGAGACCCGGGAGAAGGAGTGGAAGGCCGGCGACATGGACGTCGTCGCCGAGGTCAACGAGGAGCTCATCGCCGAGGTCCTGGCCACCGCGACCGGCATCCCCGTGTTCAAGCTCACCGAGGAGGAGTCCCAGCGGCTGCTCCGCATGGAGGATGAGCTGCACCGGCGGGTCATCGGGCAGAACGACGCGATCAGGGCGCTCTCCCAGGCCATCCGGCGGACCCGGGCCGGCCTGAAGGACCCCAAGCGCCCTGGCGGGTCGTTCATCTTCGCCGGCCCCTCCGGGGTCGGCAAGACGGAGCTGTCCAAGACGCTGGCTGAGTTCCTGTTCGGCGAGGAAGATGCGCTGATCCAGCTCGACATGAGCGAGTACATGGAGAAGCACACCGTGTCCCGGCTGTTCGGCTCGCCCCCCGGCTACGTGGGGTACGAGGAGGGCGGCCAGCTCACCGAGAAGGTGCGCCGCAGGCCGTTCTCCGTGGTCCTGTTCGACGAGATCGAGAAGGCCCACCCGGACATCTTCAACTCGCTGCTGCAGATCCTGGAAGACGGTCGGCTGACCGACGCCCAGGGCAGGCTGGTGGACTTCAAGAACACGGTCATCATCATGACGACGAACCTGGGCACCAGGGACATCTCCAAGGGAGTGTCCGTGGGCTTCGCCCGGGCAGGCGAGTCGAAGGGCTCGTACGACCGGATGAAGTCCAAGGTGAACGAGGAGCTGAAGCACCACTTCCGCCCCGAGTTCCTGAATCGCGTGGACGACACCATCGTGTTCCACCAGCTGACCGAGGACGAGATCGTCACGATCGTCGATCTGATGATCGCCAAGGTGGACGAACGGCTCCGGGACCGGGACATGGGCCTGGAACTGCGTCCGGACGCCAAGGCGCTGCTGGCCGTGCGCGGCTACGACCCCGTGCTCGGGGCGCGGCCACTGCGGCGCACCATTCAGCGGTCGATCGAGGACGCCCTGTCCGAGAAGATCCTGTTCGGTGAGCTCAAGGCGGGCCAGATCGTCATCGTGGACGCCGAGGGCACTGGCGAGGAAGCGCAGTTCACGTTCAAGGGCGTGCCCAAGCCGGACGCCGTGCCGGATGCCGTGCCCGAAGAGGTGGGCAGTGCTGCCGCGGTCGAGCGCGGGGCCACCGCGCCGCCGCAGGACTGACCGGGTTCACCGGCAATAGATTGCGATATCGCTGAGCGGCGGTCCCCTTCCGGGGACCGCCGCTCAGTGCTTTCCGGGGAGCGGATGCTGGCCGGGAGGCGGGTGCTTTCTTAAGGAGCGGGTGCTCCCGGTGAGCGGATGTTCGCCAGGGACCAAGGGCATCTCCGGAAGCGCATGCGTGCCTGGTAGCGCGAACCGCCCGTCCGGCAGCGGATCAACCAGGCCATCCGCTACCAGACCGTCCAGGGCCCGGCTGCGCTGCAGCTGGTCCGCCCAGGCCGCCTCGAGCTGGGAGCCCGGCACCGGGCCCGCGCAGTCGCGGAGCACCCCCAGCAGCCGCCCGCGGCACTGCCGGTCCGTGCCCGCGTACTTCTGGCTCCGCCGTGGACTGCCATCCGCGGGATGGCCGGCCCGGTGCCACGCGCAGCCGTGCGCCACCGGGCAGCTGGCGCACCGCGGGCGGGCGGCGGTGCAGACCAGGGCGCCGAGCTCCATGACCGCCACCGACCATCGCGCGGCCACCGCGGGCGGCCCCGGCAGCAGTGACTCGGCCAGCCTCCGCTCGGCCGCTGACGGGCTCACCGGCGGCATCTCGCGGCCGCTCACCAGCCGGGCCAGCACCCGGCGCACGTTGGTGTCCAGCACCGCGTGCCGCTGCCCGAACGCGAAGCTGGCCACCGCGGCGGCCGTGTAGGAGCCGATGCCGGGCAGCGCCCGCAGTGCATCCTCCGATGCCGGGACCTGGCCGCCGTGCCGCTCCACCAGGGCCTGCGCCGTGGCGTGCAGCCGGAGGGCTCGCCGCGGGTAGCCGAGGCGGCCCCAGGCCCGCACCGCGTCGCCGGCCGGCGACGCGGCGAGCGAGGCGGGGGTCGGCCACCGGGCCAGCCAGACCGCGTACACCGGCAGCACCCGGGCCACCGGCGTCTGCTGCAGCATGATCTCGCTGACCAGGACGGCCCACGGCGTGGCATCCGGCCGGCGCCAGGGCAGGTCCCGCTGATGAGCGGCGTACCAGTCCAGGATCGGCCCGGTGTGTGGATTCGGTAGGCCCGGAGTCACCCGGTCGGGAGTCACTGGGTCGGGCGTCATCGTGCCCGGAGTCACCGGGCCCGGAGTTGTATCCGGGTTCGCTGGGTCCGCAGTGGCCATGACGCCTCGATCCTCGCATGCCCGCACGGGCGTGCGGCCCGGGCGAGCGAGTTGACGGGCGGGTGCGGGTTTACCGGAGGATCCCGTACGGGTCGGCCCAAAAGTGCTTCGAAATCTCCGCTGACCTGGAACAATGCCCCGCCCTTCCGGCGGGTCGGCAAGATCAGCGAGGGCTTCCGGCGCATACTGCTCGCATGCCTCGCAGTTCCGCTGACCCGCCTAAAACCGCAGGTCAGGTCAACGTCTACTGGCGGCGCAGGGTCATCGCGCTGGCCGCTGGCCTCGGCCTGCTCGCGCTCGTCACCTGGACCGTGAATGGCGCGCTGGGCGGGACTACCGGGCAGGCCACGAACCTGTCCCAGACGTCACGGCAGCACTCCGCCCAGCACTCGAGCCCGCCGGCGTCCGCGACGCCGGGCAGCACGGCGGGCCGCGCGGGCGCGACCCCGTCCGCGACGGCGACACCCACCCCGAGCCCGTCACCGTCCGCGAAGCGGCACCCGGCCGGGCAGCGCGGCCGGAAGACCGCGGCTGCGCGCGCCACCGGGACCTGCCCCCACGCCGACCTCGTCCTGAGCCTGTTCTCGGCCCGGTACAGCTACCCGGCGCCCACCCGGCCGCAGTTCAGCATCGACGTGGTGTCCACCGCTCCCGGCCGCTGCACTGCCGACCTCGGGGGCGCCCACCTGCACATCGTGATCCAGGCGGGCGGGAAGCACCAGGTCTGGGACTCCGCGGACTGCGCCGGGGCGTCCGCCCGGGCCACCACGCTGGCCCGGGGAGTGCCCGCCGCAGTGCAGATCACCTGGAACCGGAAGACCTCCGCCCCGGGCTGCCGGGCCCCGCAGAGGGCCGTCCGGCCCGGCACCTACACCGCCACCGCGCACATCGGGAAGCTGAGCAGCCGGGCCATGACCGTCGCGCTCAAGGGCCGCTGACGGGTCAGGCGTACTTCTCCAGCAGGGTCACCTCGGCCAGCCGGGACAGGCCCTCCCGGGCCGCGCGCGCGTGCGGCTCGGTCACGCCGTCGACCGCCTGCAGTTCGGCCACGCTGGCCGCCAGCAGCTTGTGCAGCCCGCCGAAGTGGGCTACCAACCGTTCCGCCGCCGGCCGGGGCAGCCGCGGGACCTTGGCCAGCAGGCGGTATCCCCGGGGCTCGACCGGCTCGTCCAGCATGCCCGACCCGCCCAGCCCCAGCACCGTGGCCACCGTCGCCATATCCAGCAGCTCTGCCGGGGACAGCCGGCCCAGCTCGTCGAGCACCCCGCCGACCCGGGCGAACGGGTCCGCGCCGGGCCCGGCCGGCAGGTAGTCCTGCACCACCAGCTGCCGCTCGAAGTCGCTGCCCGCGATGAGCTCGTCCAGCTGGAGGGCGAGCAGCCGCCCGTCGGTGCCCAGCTCGATCTTGTATCCCTCGATCTCGCCCGCGATGCGCCGGACCATCTCCAGCCGCTGGGCCACCACGGTCACGTCGCGCGCGGTCGCCAGGTCCTCGATCTCGTGCGCGGTCAGCGTCCCCGACACCTCGTCCAGCCGGTGCTTGTAGCGCTCCAGCGTGGCCAGAGCCTGATTGGCCCGGGACAGGATGGCCGCCGAATCTTCCAGCACGTAGCGGGCCCCGTCCAGGTACAGGGCGATGATCCGCATGGATTTGCTGACCGAGATCACCGGGCAGCCGGTCTGGATGCCGACCCGCTCCGCAGTCCGGTGCCGGGTGCCCGACTCATCTGTCGGCAGCGTGGGGTCGGGGACCAGGTGCACCGCAGCCCGGACGATGTGCCCGGCTCCCGCGTCGAGCACGATGGCGCCGTCCATCTTGGCCAGCTCGCGCAGCCGGGTCGCGGAGAACGGCACCCGCAACTCAAAACCCCCGGAGCACACCTCATCCACCGCGGGCCCGTCACCCAGGACGATCAGTGCGCCGGTGTTCCCGCGCAGGATGCGCTCCAGCCCGTCACGGAGCATGGTGCCCGGGGCCAGCGCGGCGAGGGCGGCCCAGCGGCGCTCGTCCCTGCTTCGGGCGTCCCTGCTTGTGACGTGCCCGCTTGTGACGTCGCGGCTCTTGGCGTCCCGGTCCTTGTCGGTTGGCGGCACAGAACCCCCGTGATTGCTGGACCGACCCAGTGTATCGGCGGCTGCACGCCACCGGCCGGCAATCAGCCGCCGAAGGCGGCGGCCATGGCCGCCCGGATGTCCTCGACCTCCCGCACCTCGATCCCTCCGGAGGCCCCGGCTGCGGCCGAGCCCGCGGGCACGATCGCCAGCCGGAACCCCATCCGTTCCGCTTCACCCAGCCGGCGCTGCACCCCGCTGACCCGGCGGACCTCGCCGGCCAGGCCCACCTCGCCAATGGCCACCACCGAGCCGGGCACGCTGAGGTTCACCACCGCGCTAGACAGGGCGAGCGCCACGGCCAGGTCCACGGACGGCTCCCCGAGCCGGACCCCGCCCACGGTGGCGGCGTACACGTCCTGCTTGCCCAGCTTGAGGTCGGCGCGCCGGGACAGCACCGCGAGGACCATGCCGACCCGGGAGGAGTCCAGCCCGGAGGTGACCCGGCGGGGGATGTCCAGGGTCGACGGCGCCACCAGCGTCTGCACCTCGCTGAGCAGCGGGCGGCGGCCCTCCAGGGTGACGGTCACGCATGTGCCGGGGACCGCGTTCTGCCGGTGGGTAAGGAAGAGCCCGCTCGGGTCGGGCAGCTCGGTGATCCCCTGCTCGCCAAGATCGAAGCAGCCGATCTCATCGGTCGGGCCATAGCGGTTCTTCACCGCCCGGACCATGCGGAACTGGGCGTGCCGGTCACCCTCGAAGTGCAGCACCACGTCGACCAGGTGTTCCAGGGCCCGCGGGCCGGCGATGGAACCGTCCTTGGTCACGTGCCCGACCAGCACGGTGGTCAGCGCGTGCTGCTTGGCCACCGCGATGAGGGCCGCGGTGACCGCGCGGATCTGGCTGACCCCGCCGGGGGTGCCGTCCACCCCCTCCATCGTGATGGTCTGCACCGAGTCGACGATCAGCAACTGGGGCCGCACCGCTGCCACGTGGCCGAGCAGCGTGGCCAGGTCGGTTTCCGCGGCCAGGTAGAGGTTCCCGGCCACGGCGCCGACCCGGTCGGCCCGCAGCCGGACCTGCGCAGCGGATTCCTCGCCGGTGATGTACAGGACCGGGCCCACCGCGGCGGCGTGGCTGCCCGCCTCCAGCAGCAGCGTTGACTTGCCCACGCCCGGTTCGCCAGCCAGCAGCACCACAGCCCCGGGCACCAGGCCGCCGCCCAGCACCCGGTCCAGTTCGTTCAGCCCGGTCGGGCGGGCCCCCGCGGCGCTGGCGTCCACCTCGCCAATGGGCAGCGCCGGGCTGGCCGGGGCCAGGGCGGACGGCGGCCCCCCCAGGCCAGCACCGCCCAGGCCACCGCCCAGCCCGCCCAGGCCACCGCCCAGCCCGTCCAGGCCGGCGCCCAGGCCCGCCAGGGCGGCGCTGCCGAAGCCCGCCGCCCGGCCCACCCTGGACACGGCGGCCTGCTCGACCGTGCCCCAGGCCTGGCATTCGCCGCAGCGGCCCGACCATTTGGTGGTGCGCCACCCGCATTCCGCGCACTGGAATGCCGGGCCCGCCGAGGACTTCGCCATGGCCCGGACGCTACCCGCAGGCACCGACAGCGAGGGCCGGCGACACTCCCAGGCGGCGACACTCCTGCGTCCCCGGCGGTGAGCAACTACGGGCGGCACGCCGCATAAGCTGGCCAAGGCGGATCGATCGACGCCCGGAGGACCCGGGGATACGGTCCGCGGCAGAGTGCGGAAGGAGCCACGGTGAGCCAAGCGGGCCCAGCGCCGCGACGCCTGGTGGCGCTATCAACCGCGTCGGTCTACCCGGACCGGACGCCAGATGCGTTCGAGGTCGCGGCACGCCTGGGGTACGACGGGGTCGAGGTGATGGTCACCCCGGACGCGGTCAGCCAGGACGTCGAGGCACTGCGGAGGCTGGCCGACTACCACAATGTCCCGGTGCTCGCGGTGCACGCGCCCTGCCTGCTGATTACCCAGCGGGTCTGGGGCCGCGAGCCGTGGGGCAAGCTGGTCCGGGCCAAGGACGTGGCCGAGCAGCTCGGCGCGCGGGTGGTCGTGGTGCACCCCCCGTTCCGCTGGCAGCGGGAGTACGCCCGGGACTTCGCGGCTGGCCTGGCCCGGATGCAGGACGAGACCGACGTGGTGTTCGCGGTGGAGAACATGTTCCCGCTGCGGGCGCGGGGCGCCGAGGTCGCGCCGTACGCCCCGTCCTGGAACCCGGTCCCGATGGACTATCCCCACATCACCCTGGACCTCTCGCACACGGCCGTGTCCGGGTCCGACGCGCTCGCCATGGCCGACGAGCTCGGCCCCCGGCTCGCCCACCTGCACCTGGCCGACGGCAGTGGGCTGCCCAACCGCGACGAGCACCTGGTCCCCGGCCGCGGTACCCAGCCGTGCGCGGCGCTGCTGCAGCGGCTGGCCGCCGAGGACTATCAGGGGCTGGTCGTGCTGGAGGTCAAGACGTTCCGCGCGCCGACCCAGGAGGCACGGCAGTCGGACCTGGCCGAAGCCCTGGAGTTCGCCCGGTCCAACCTGGCTGCCCCGGGGGAGGCTCCCGCGGGCGGAGCGCCGGCCGGCCCGCCTCCGGCCAGCCCTGCCCCCGCCCCGGCCGGCACACCGCCGGCCCGGTTCGGGGTTACCGCTCCCCGGCTGAGCACTAGCCGCTGACCACCCACCCGCCCACCGGTTAGCCGCGCCACAGGCCACCGCGCTGGACGCGGCCTGGACCGAGGATGCATGCTGCCCGTCATGACTTCCAACCGTCCCGCACCCGCCCGGCCGGGCACACTCATCACGGTGGCGCCGACCGGCGCGGAATCCGACAAGGCGTCGGTCCCGGCGCTGCCGGTCACCCTGGACGAGCTGACCACGACCGCGGTGGAATGCCGCGCCGCCGGCGCGGCGGTGATTCACGTCCACATCCGGGACGGCCAGGCCCGGCCGACCCTGGACCTGGCCCGGCTCAAGGACACCGTGCAGGCGCTGCGCGACAGCACCGACCTGATCGTGCAGCTGTCCACCGGCGGCGCCGTCACCGACAGCTTCGACGACCGGCTCGCGGTACTCGAGGCGGCGCCGGACGCGTGCTCCCTGACCTGCGGCACAGTCAACTTCGGCGACGAGGTGTTCGCCAACCCCTGGCCGTTCATCCGCGAGCTGTACGCGCGGACCCAGGCGGCCGGGGTGGTGCCCGAGTTCGAGCTGTTCGACCTGGGGCAGGCAGCCACACTGCACCGGCTGCTGGACGAGCTGGGCCCTCCGCACGGCGGCCACGTGCACTGCGACCTGGTGATGGGCGTGCCCGGCGGCATGCCTGGCACGGTGGACGCCCTGGTGGCCGCGGTGGCCGCGCTGCCCGGCGGCGCGACGTGGTCCGCCACCGGGATCGGGCGGACCACGCTGCCGGTGCTGCTGGGCGCGCTCGGCGCGGGCGGACACCTGAGGGTTGGCATGGAGGACACCACCACATTTGCCCGGGGCCGGCCCGTGGCCCGCAACGCCGAACTCGTCGAGCGGGCGGCCACCCTCGCCGGGCTGGCCCAGCGGCCGCCGCTGGCCCCGGACGAGGCGCGGGACATGCTTGGGGTGAGCAGCCGTCACTGAGCCACCCGTCCTCGCCGAGGTCGTCCGGTCAGGGTTCGTCGAGTCGCGGCACCGCGTTTCGTTGCGGATGATCGGAACCGACGGGGCGCCGGAGCTGGCCGCTGGCCCTGGGGACGCGCCGATCTTCCCGCGCTCGGCGAACAAGCCGATGCAGGCTGCCGGGATGCTGCGCTGCGGCCTGGACCTGGACGGTGAGCTGCTCGCGCTGGCCGCGGCCAGCCACTCGGGTGAGGACTTCCACGTCGCCGGGGTGCGGAAGATCCTGGACCGGGCCGGGCTGACCGAGGATGACCTGCAGTGCCCGCGCGCGCTGCCCCGGGAAGAGGTGTTCCAGCGGGAGTACCTGCGCGAGGGCGGGGAGCCCGACCGGGTGCACATGAACTGCTCCGGCAAGCACGCGGCCATGCTCGCTACCTGCGTCGTGGCCGGATGGCCCACGGACAGCTACCCGGATCCCGGGCATCCCCTCCAGGTGGCACTCCGCCAGGCCCTCGAGGGCCTGGCCGGGGAGCGGTCCGCGGCGGTGGGGGTGGACGGGTGCGGCGCCCCCGTGTTCGCGCTGTCCCTGGCCGGCCTGACCCGGGCGTTCCAGGCGATGGTCACCGCCCCGCCGGGAACGCCGGAGCGCCGGGTGGCCGACGCGATGCGGGCCCACCCGCAATGGACGTCGGGGAGCCTGCGCCCGGAGCGGGCCCTGATGGCCACCGTTCCGGGCCTGCTGGTCAAGGCCGGGGCGGAGGGTGTGCAGGCGTTCGCGCTGGCCGACGGGCGCGCGGCGGCGTTCAAGATCGAGGACGGCTCGGCCCGGGCCCGGGAGCCGGTCACGGTCGCGCTGCTGCGGCGGCTGGGCGTGACCACCCGCCCGGGAGTGCCGGACTCGGCACTGGACGGGATCGGCGTTGTCACGGTGCCGGGCGGGAGCCGGGCCGTCGGCGTGGTCCGGGCCACGCTTCCCGGCTGAGGCCGCAGGGCCCGGACCGGTCCACGCCATGCTTCCCGGCTGGGGGCGCCGCCTGGTCCGCGCCATGCTTCCCGGGGAAGGCTGCCGGCCAGCCGGGGCTCACGTTCCCGGCTGGGGCCGCCGGCCCGGCGGCCTGGGACTTCCAGCCCGTCCACCCCCACTGCTCGCCGCCTTCAGCCCGGCCTGGGATCCGGGGTGCTTGCTGGGCGTTTGCAAAAGCAAGCACTTTTTGATTCACTGCATTGGTGAGTCCTATGCGAGTGAGCTCCATCGGTGAATACATCAAGGAGCAACGAGAGCAGGCGAAGATCTCGCTGCGCCAGCTGGCCTCTCAGGCCGGGGTCTCCAACCCGTACCTGAGCCAGATCGAGCGCGGCGTGCGTCGGCCGAGCGCCGAGATCCTGCAGCAGATCGCCAAGGGGCTGCGGATCTCCGCGGAGGCCCTGTACGTGCAGGCCGGGATCCTGGAGGACCGGCCGCCCGACTCGGGGGTCCGGATGGCCGTGCTGGCCGCGCCGGAGCTGACCGAGCGGCAGAAGCAGGTGCTGCTGGAGATCTACGACTCGTTCCGCCGGGAAGCAACGGCGCAGACGCCCGAGGATGCCGAGGACGCCGCCGTCGCGGCGGAGGCCGCCGCGATCCAGGCGGCCGCGGCCGAGGCCACCGCGGCCCAGGCCGCGGCTGAGGAGGCCCGCGCTCAGGCGGCCGCCGGGGGCACCTGGGAGCAGGCGACCGGACCCGGTGGCGCAGGACTCGATGAAGAGGATGACGATCCCCTCGCGGCAGCGGAGCCGTTGGGCACGAACGAGGCGGCCAGTCCGCCTCACTCAACGGGTCTGCCGGACGCGTGGACCAGGAAGGAAGATTGAGCATGAACCGCAGCACGATTGACGTGAAGACCGAGGTGCGCAAGCTGGCCTCCAGCAAGCCCGTGCACGCCGCCGCCGGAGCCGGGGTACTGGCCTCCGCGGCCCTGCGCGAGCTGCCGGCGCGGATCTCCCGCTGGCGCAGCGATGGCTCCCTGGCCGCCCTGCCGGGCCTGGCCAGCGAGTACATGACGACCGCCCGGACCAAGACGGTCCAGGAGTACGACAAGCTCGCCAGGCACGGCGCCCAGGTGCTCAATGGCAGGACCGCCCTGCCGGGCAAGAGCACTGGCAGGAAGAGCTGACGATCCGTGTATGGGCAACTGCTCCAGGCCGGGCGGGAGACGGGCTTTGGTCCCGGTTCCCGCCCGGACCGGATAGCCTGATGCTGTGTTGCTGAACACAGGAGCGATGACCCCGCTCTACTGGTTCCTCGAGATACTGGCGATTGCCGCCTTTGTCTGCGAGGTATGGGGCTTTGTGGACGCACTGCGGCGTCCCTCGAAAGCGTTCTTGGCGGCTGGCAAGCAGAACAAGCCGCTCTGGCTGATCATCCTCGGTGTGGCCTCGGTGATCGGCCTCTACCTCGGCGTCCTGTCCGGTGGTTTCGGCGCCGTGGGCATCCTGCCCATCGCCGCCTTCGTGGCCTCGGCCATCTACCTGACCGATGTCCGGCCCAAGGTCCGGGAGTACCGGGGCAGTAACGGGAGCAGCCAGGGGCCGTACGGGCCTTGGTAAGCCCGGCGCCTGGTCTTTCACGCCGGTAGCTTTTCCCGGTTTCCCCGCCCGGTAGGGTGACTGACCGTGAGTGATAACCCGCTGCGTACCCACCGCCTCGAGCTCGATGACCAGACCCTCCGCGAGTGGGACGCGGTCGTGCTGGCGGCCGGCCCGGACGGGATCGTGCTGGACTCCTCCGCGTTCTACCCCGGCGGCGGGGGCCAGCCACCCGATCACGGGGTGCTGCTGTGGGGCGGCGTGCAGACCCGGATCGTCGGCGCCCGCAAGGGTGACGACCTCTACCTGATCCCCGCCGAGGACGACCCGCTGCCGCCCGCCGGCACCACGGTCCGCGGCGCCGTGGAGGACGAACGGCGGACCGCGCTGATGCGCACCCACACCGCGCTGCACGTGCTCGGCGGCGTGGTCTTCCGCGACTTCGGCGCGCTGGTCACCGGTGGGAACATGGAGGCGCTGACCGCGCGGATGGACTTCAACCTGACCGAGGTCCCGCCCGGTTTCCGGGAGGCCGTCGAAGCCGCGTGCAACACCGAACTCGCCGCGGACCGCCGGATCGACGTCCGGGTGCTGCCCCGCGACCAGGCGTTCGCCATCCCGGACATCATCCGCACCGCCACCAACCTCGTCCCGCCAGAGGTCAAGGAGGTGCGGATCATCGACATCGTCGGTCTCGACCAGCAGGCGGACGGCGGCACGCACGTGGCCTCGACCCGCCAGGTGGGCGGCATCCAGGTGGTCAAGATCGAGAACAAGGGCAAGGGGTTCCGCCGGGTCCGTATCCAGGTGACCGGCGGCATCCCCCACTGACCGCGTCCGCCCCGGCCGACGGCATCCGTCAGGCGTCAGCGGGTGCCCGGTAAGGACGCCACCCGCCGCTTCGGGCCGCCTGGCCATCTCGTAGGCGCCCAGGCCGGGGCCGGGACTGCGCAGCGGGTGCTCCCGCTAGAGCGGCATCACCAGGAGCGCGCTCGGGACCACGACCAGCGCGGCGGCCGCCCCGCAGACCAGGACCCTGGCCGGCAGCGACAGGCCTGGCGACGGCGTGAGCAGCCGCTCCACCCGGGCGGTCACCCCGCTGTCGCCGATTTCGGCGTCCTCGTCCGCAATGGCCAGGGTCCCCGCGGGCGTTCCCGGTGAGCCGGCCGCTCCGACCCGGATCAGCGCGGTGACGAGCTCACGGGCCGGACGCTGCCGGGCCGCGTGATCATCCGCGAGCATCTCGACGAGCAGCGCCACCGACGCGTAGCACCGCTGGACCAGCACCGACCAGGGGAACGCGCGGGCTAGCGCGGTGAACGGGAGGAGCACCAGATCGTGCCGTTCCCGGAGGTGGGCTCGCTCGTGGGCCAGGACCGCGGCCAGTTCCGCCTGGTCCAGCAGGTCGAGCGCGCCAGCGCTGATCACGATGCGGGAGCGCAGCCCCGGCACGCAGTAGGCGGCCGCGGCGGGATAGTCGACGACCAGGGCGCCGGGGACCTTCGGGTCGCCGTGCGCGAGCAGGCTCAGCAGCGTCCGGTGCCGCCGCCGGTCCCGCAGCACCGCCCCGGCCGAGGCGATCAGGACCCAGCAGAGCAGCACGAACAATGCTGCGGAGGCACCCAGGCAGACCAGCCGTATCGCCGCGAGCAGGCCAGGCGGCCGGACTTCGCTGGCCACATTGCGGAGCGCCTTGTCCAGTACGGCGAGCGCGCCGCCGGCCACCCCGGGCCCGACCGGGTCGGCACCGAGCGCCGCGAGGGTCCCGATCGCGGCTACTCCCCAGCCCAGTCCCATGGCCTGCCACAGCATGATGGCCGCCGCCGGTGACCGGCGCGGCCACTGCGCAGCGGCTAGTTCCGCGGCGACAGGCACCAGGCCTACCGCGACGGTGGCTAGAACCAGGACGGGGGAAAGCACTGAAAGTCAGCTCCCGGCGGGTTCTCCGCCTATCTCCAAGGCTCGACGTAGCACCCGTGCTTCGCTGCCCGACACGCGACGGGCGAAACTCGCGAGCGCGGCTGATCTGTCGCCGGTCTGGTCGAGGGCGAAAAGCATAAGCTCGGTGACGTATGCTTCCCGGCTCGCCGCGGCGCGATACAGCCAGGCCCGTCCGTCCCGCTCTCGCCGGGCGAACCCTTTCTTAGCCAATCGGTCCAGGACCGTCATCACTGTGGTGTGAGCAAGATCCCGGTCGGTAAGCCTACTGCCAACCTGGCGCACCGTGAGCTGAGTATCACTTTCCCAGAGAACGTCCATAATGGCGCGTTCGAGTTCGCCCAGTCGGTTCACGCAGTCACTCTACCTATCGGCTTTACCGGCGGGCAGACCCAACCCCTCCAGCGCGCCCGGCCCAGCCTGGAGCGGTCCGGGCCAGTCAGGTCAGCCAGTACACATTGTAGTGTTCGTGGTGCATCCGGGCGATCGGGACCAGCGCCACGCGGCGGCCCCCTGCAGCGGCCTGGAACTGCAGCCGGGGCCCGGGAACCCGGGTCACGGACCCGGAGCTCAGCCGGGGCATGAGCATGGCTTCGATCCCGCCGTAGCCGCCGCTGAGCACCACCGGGCCGTACGTGACGGCCTGCACCGCGGGCTGGTCCGGCGTCGGGTTCAGCGCGAGCGCCATCGGCAGGCTCACGTCCACCCGGTCGTCAGGCCGCCACTGCCGTTCGATGACCAGCCAGGTGCCCGGCGTGAGCGGGCCGGCCACTGGCTCGCCGTTCACCCACGCCCGGGCCGGGGCGGCGAGCCAGCCGGGCAGCCGGACCCGCACGGTCATCCGGGCCGAGCCGGAAACGACCGTGAGGTGGGTGGCGGGCTCGTCCGGGAACCCAGTGGACTGCCGGAAGGTCAGCCCGGCCGCGTCCCAGCTGACCTCGGACGGCACGAACAGGTTGACGAACAGCCCGCTGGTGTCCCGGGAGTAGATGGTGTCGGCGAGCTTGGCCTGGGTCTCCATCCCGGTCGCGTCGTCGCAGGTGAAATTGTGGTAGTCGGTCGAGTAGATGTCCGGGTTGGTGCCGATGAACGGCGGCTGACGCTTGAACGCGGCCGGTGACAGGCCCGTGTAGTAGATGTTGAACCCGTGCGCGGAGCTGGGGTCCTGCTCGCCGAGCATCTGGTTGAACAGTGTCCGCTCGTAGTAGTCGAGCAGGTCCACCCGCTGCGGCTGGTGAAAGTGCAGCAGCCGGGTCAGCTTCAGCATGTTGTAACTGCAGCAGTTCTCGCAGGTGCGGTTGCTCAGCTGGCCGGCGATCACGCCGGGTGCGTGCCAGTGCTCGAAGTTGCTGGTACCACCGATGACGTAGGCGTGGTGATCGGTGACGATCCGCCAGAAGTTGGTGCCGATGTCGTGATACCGGCGGTCCCCGGTTTCCTCCCAGATCCGGATGCAGGCAATCATCTTCGGGATGTTGGTGTTCGCATGCAGGCCGCGCAGGTCATCCTGGCCAAGGGCCAGCGGGTCGAAGACCCGGGCGTGGTAGAACCGCTCCGCGGTGCGCAGGTAGCTCTCGTCCCAGGTCAGCCGGTACAGATTAGTCAGTGATTCGGCGATGCCGCCGTGCTCGACGTCGAGGATCCGCTGCATGCGCGGGTGGGAGAGCCGGCCGGTGCGCCAGCCCACCCAGTCGCCGAGCCGGGCCGCCATCTCCAGGGCCTGGGTGTTCCCGGCCAGCTCGTGCTGGTCGATCAGCCCGGCTATGAGTTTGTGGATCATGTAGTACGGCGACCAGACCGGCAGGCCTGCCTCCAGCCGGTCGAAGAAGGTTTCCGGGAAGGCGGACAGGTAACCGTCGTGGAACCCCGCCGCCCGGTTCCGGGCCTGGCACCGGGCCAGCTGCTCGACCAGGTAGGCGCCCTTGTCCGCAGCAGCCTGGCTCCCGGTGTTGGCGTAGGTGATGGCCAGCCCGGACATCAGGTGCCCGGTGCAGTGCCCGCGGACCAGGGATCCGGGCGCCTCCCAGCCGCCGCACGGCTGGGCCGACGACGGCAGGCCATAGTTCAGCCGGAATGTGTGCAGCATCCGGTCCGGGTCCACGAACATCAGGTAGTTCGTGTTCCGCGCCTGGTTGGCCCGCAGCGGGCTATCCAGCAACCGGACCGCGGACAGCGGGAACGCCGCGCTGAGCCCGGCGGTCCCGTCAAGGACGTACCCGCTCGTCCAGTTGCCCGAGGTGGCGCTGAGCCGGCCGGGAATGAGGCCGCCCAGCACGGCCCCGGCCGCCCCGCCGCCGATAGCGGCGAGCACCGCCCTCCTGCTGACCGGATGCGAGGACATCGCACCGCCCCCTGAAGGTCTGCCCACCGCGGCTGCTCCCGGGTGACCCACATTGATCAGAACTCACACCAGCCCAGACCGTCAATGGCCACCTCCGTGAACATCCGCCCGCGCCCCGCACCCGGGCGCCGCCCCGGACCGGAACCCGGGGGCGCCCGGGAGGACAGTGGAGGGCATGGAAATCACTCTCGTGGAGGGGGACATCACCCGGGAACGCGCCGACGCGATCGTCAACGCCGCGAATTCCAAGCTGCTCGGCGGCGGAGGCGTGGACGGCGCGATCCACCGCCGCGGCGGCCCGGCCATCCTGGCCGAATGCCGCGCACTGCGGGCGGGCCGTTTCCCCGGCGGGCTGCCCACCGGCCAGGCGGTCGCGACCACCGCGGGCAGCCTGCCGGCCCGCTGGGTGATCCACACCGTCGGCCCGGTGTATTCGCGGCGGCAGGACCGCAGTGCGCTGCTGGCCTCCTGCTACACCGAGTCGCTGCGGGTGGCGGACGAACTGGGTGCCCGGGTGGTGGCCTTCCCGGCCGTGTCGGCCGGGATCTACGGCTGGCCCGCCGCGGACGCCGCCCGGATCGCACTCGCCGCGGTCCGCGAGTCCGGTTCGGCGGTCGGGGAGGTCCGGTTCGTCCTGTTCGGCCAGGAGATGCACGGCATCTTCACGGCCGCCCTGTCCGGCTAAGATGTGCTGGTCATCTCCGAGGGAGGACACCGGTGTCCCAGGAATCGCCCCGCTTCCGCGCGGTACTGGAGAACTTCGCCCCGTACCAGCCCGGCCGCCGGGTGTCCGCGCCGGACGGCCGGTCATACAAGCTGTCCTCGAACGAGTCCCCGTTCGGGCCGCTGCCGTCAGTGGCACAGGTCATCGCGCACGCCGCCCTGGACGTGAACCGCTACCCGGACAACGGCGCGGCCGCGCTGACCGACGCGATCGCGCAGCGGTTCCGGGTGCCGCCGGAGCACATCGCGGTGGGCTGCGGCTCGGTCGGGGTGACTCAGCAACTCCTCGAGGCGGTCGGCGAGCCGGACTCCGAGGTGCTCTACGCCTGGCGCTCCTTCGAGGCCTATCCCACCCTGGTCGACTTGTCGTCGGCGGCGGCGGTCACGGTGCCGCTGCGGGAGGAGACGCACGACCTGCCAGCTATGGCGGACGCGATCACCGGACGCACCCGGCTCATCTTCGTCTGCAACCCGAACAACCCGACCGGCACCGTGGTGCACGCGGACGAGCTGGAGGAGTTCCTGGACCGCTTGCCCGCGGGCACCCTGGTCGTGCTGGATGAGGCCTACGCCGAGTACGTCCGGGACCCGCGGGTGCCGGACGGGATGGCGGTGTACCGGGACCGCCCGAACGTGGCCGTGCTGCGCACCTTCTCCAAGGCCTACGGGCTGGCCGGGCTGCGGGTCGGCTTCATGGTGGCGCACCCGCCGGTGGCTGCCGCGGTGCGCAAGACCATGCTGCCGTTCACGGTGAACGCGCTCGCGCAGGCCGCCGCCATCGCGTCGCTGGCCGCCGAGCCGGAGCTGCTCGAGCGGGTGGACGCGGTGGTCAAGGAGCGCTCCCGGGTCCGGGACGAGCTACTCGCCCAGGGCTGGTCGGTACCGCCGAGCGAGGCCAACTTCGTCTGGCTGCGCCTCGGCGAGGACACCCAGGACTTCGCGGCCGCGTGCGCGCGGGCCGGAATCGCGGTCCGGCCGTTCGGGGCGGAAGGCGCGCGGATATCGATCGGTGACCACGACGCGAACGACGAGTTCCTCGCCGTGGCGCGCGCTTACCCGCGACGCCACTGACCAGGGCTGGTCACTGGCCGGGTGCCGCTCAGGGGCGCGGCCCGGGGTCGCGCTGCGGCACCTGGGCGGGCTGGTCAGCGGGCGGCGCGGCGCTCCAGCTTCTCGGTGACCAGCCGGTAGAACTGCCGTGGGCGGCCCGGCTGGGGGGCTCGGCTGGGCGGCAGCGGCCAGGCCAGCCCCTCCTCGACCAGGCTGTGCAGCAGCCGCCGTGCGGTCCGGGCGGTGACCCCGAGGACCCGGCCCGCGGTTTCCGCGTCGACCACGAGCGCGCTGTCGCTGCCGGCCAGCTTGTCGGCCAGCCGCGACAGCGTCTCCAGGCCACGGGGCCGGCTGGCTTCCGCGGCCGGGGCGGCCGGGTGACGGGGCGCGGGGACCAGGGCGATCCCCTCCCGGTCCAGGGCGAACCCGCGGGTGCCCGCGGCCACGTGCGACCGGGACAGCGCCGCCTGCGCGTGTGTCTCCGCGTCCTGCGCGGTGCGCCCCATGCCGATGCCCACTTCCACCGCGATGCCGAGCTCGGTCCGGGCCCGCTCGCTGAACGGGGGCACCCGGAACCCGTCGGTGGCCGCGGCCAGCGAGCCCCGGGTCGCGGTGACCAGGAAGCAGTGATCACTGACCGGGCTGACCGAGGCGTGCATCCGCTGGGCCTCCTGCACGAGGAACCGGTGCACGGTGAGCCGCAGTTCCTCGCGGGCGTGCCGCGGCGATGACCGCCGCGAGGTGTCCCGTAGCGTGGGCACCTCGACCAGGGCCACGGCGAGCTGAGCTTCTTCCAGCCGGCGGTTCCCGGCGAGCAGGGTGGCCGTGCGCAGGGCGGCCCGGATGGCGCTGCTGGTGGGTCGGATGATCCGGGCGGGCACGTCGGCCGCGGAAAGCCGCTGGGCGACGGACTGGAGGCAGGTGAACGCGATCGTGATCTCGTCCCGCCGCCAGAGCCGCTCATGGAACGCGGCCAGCGTGGCCGCATTCCCGGCGTCCTCCCGGACGTGCACGCCGGCCGTGGGCACGCCCAGTTCCGCGAACGCGTCCTCGACGTCGGCGCGGCTCAGTACGTCTACGCTGATCCGGCTGAGGTCCTGGCCTATCTCTCTGGTGGCGCGGAGCAGCGCTGCGTACAGCGCACTTCCGGACAGCGGCACATAGGTGGCCGGCACGCGGAGCGTGCCGGCCCGCCGGGCGTATTCGTACGGCACCTGACTGGCGAACAGGCAGGCATCGATGCCCGGCCCGAGCCGCAGTACCTTGTCGGCGGCTTCCTGCTCGCTGCGGTACGCGGCGGCTACGAGCCTGCGGGCCGGGGCGGCCGAGGCCCCGTTGGCGGACGCCCCCGGGGGATTGGCCGCCGGGTGGGCCGCCCCGCCGGGCAGCCCGCTCAGCTGCGGGCTTCCGGACAGCATGATCCGTTCCACCAGGTCGTGCGGTCCGACGATGCCGATGGTCAGCTCAGCCGCGGACTGGCGCTGGGTGGTCACGGCCGGCCACCTCCTGGCGCCGGCGGCTGGCCAGTGGCGGCACAGACGACGCGTGCCCGGCATGGCGGGCACGCGTTAAGTGATCCGGTAACTCCTAATGAGCCACCGGCCGCGGGGTACTTCCTGTGCTGTGAAGTCACTGTCAGACCCTTACGCTGCAACGATTGCACGATCGTATATTTCGTAACCTGTCCGCGCCGTCCGGGGAAGAGAATCAGCGGACTGTTTCGTGCAACGTCACATTTTCTGGGGGCTGGGCCCGGTGCGGGCCCGCTGATCGGGCGCCTGCCAGGTCGGGCGCCTGCCAGGTCGGGTCAGGTTAGCCGCGGGCCAGGCCAGATTCCGGCCAGGCCAGTTCGCTGGCCAGCAGGCTACCGGTCAGCCCGCTGGCCAGGCAGCTTCGGTCAGGTCAGCCGCTTTCCTCGGCGGTGATGTCGGCGCCCAGCGTGGTGAGCCGCTCCGCGACTGCGGCGTGGCCCCGGTCGATGAGGTATCCCGGCGCGACCACAGTCTCGCCCTCGGCGCCCAGGCCGGCCAGGATGAGCGCGATCCCGGTGCGCAGGTCGTGCGCGACCACCTTGGTGCCTTTGAGCGTGGACGGGCCATGCACGATGACCACGTTGCCGCTGTCCACCTCGACCTGGGCGCCCATCTTGTTCAGCTCCCCGACCAGGCCGTACCGGCCGTCGAAGATGGTTTCGCGGATGTAGCTGTTGCCCTCGGCCAGGCAGCTCAGTGCCATGATCGGCGACTGGAGGTCGGTCGCGAAGCCGGGATACGGGCTGGTGATCACGTTTATCGGGCGCAGCGTGCGCTCCCGGCGGACCTGCAGGACCGCACCCTTCGGGGTGAACTCCACGCCCATCTGCTCGAGCTTCCAGCGGACCACCCCGAAGTGCTCGAGGGAGGCGCCGACCAGGTTCAGCTCGCCACCGGTAATGGCCGCCGCCATGGCCAGGACGCCCGCGTCGATCCGGTCCGGCATCACGGTGTGCTCGGTCGCGGTCAGCTGGCTGACCCCGCGCACGGTGACGAAGCCGGTGCCGCCCCCGCTGATGTCCGCGCCCATCTTGCTCAGGAACGCGATGACATCCAGCACTTCCGGCTCGAGGGCGCAGTTGTCGATGATGGTCGTGCCGGGGGCCAGGCTGGCCGCCATGATGAGGTTCTCGGTGCCGGTATGGGACGGCGTGTCCAGGTACAGGTGGGCACCGCGCATATCGCCGGCCTTGATGTGGATCTCGTTTTCGCGCTCGTCCACGATGGCGCCGAGCCGGGCGAAGCCGCGGTAGTGGAAGTCCAGATTCCGGCTGCCCAGGTTGCAGCCGCCGATGCCCTCGATGACGGCCTCACCGAACCGGTGCAGCAGGGCCGGCACGAACAGCACCGAGCCGCGGAACCGGCGGGCGATCTCGGCCGGCAGGACGAAGCTGGTCAGGTTGGACGCGTCCACCACGAGGGTCCGCTCGGCCTCGTGGAACTTGACCACCGCGCCCACGGCCTGCGCCAGTTCTACCGCCCGGCGGACGTCCTCGATCGCCGGCACGTTTCGCAGTACGGTCCGGCCTTCTCCGGTGAGCAGCGACGCGGCGATCATCTTGAGCGCCGCGTTCTTGGCGCCCTGAACGAAGACCGTGCCCGTGAGCGGGATCCCGCCTCGTACGCGGTAGCAGGTCTCGGGGCCAATGGTCATGGGGCTGAAGCTCCTGTCCTTCGGAAACGCGAGGTCAACGGCCTGCCGCAGTTGCGGCGGGGTGCTGCCGTCCGGCGTGCCCAGCGGGATGCGGCGCCGGCGGGAAGCCTGTACCTGTACCAGGCCAGTATTCCACCGGCCTGGCCCCCCCTTCTCCGACAGCCAGATTCCGGCCTCCCGGACCGCGCCCAGTCAGCGGCGCAGAGTGGTTGGCCAGGCTGTCACGGCAGTCATACCCACTGTCGTCCAGTGATGCGCTCATATGCCTCGATGTAGCTTGCGCGAGTCTGCTCGACCACGTGGCCGGGCAGTGCTGGGGGCGGCTCTGTGTCCCGTTTGTCCCAGCCGGCCTCGGGCGAGTCTAGCCAGTCCCGGACAATCTGCTTGTCGAATGAGACTTGTGGCCGGCCGGGTTGCCATTGGCTCGCAGGCCACAGCCGGGACGAGTCGGGGGTGAGAACCTCGTCGGCCAGCAGCAGCCGCCCGCCCGGATCGAAGCCGAGCTCAATCTTGGTGTCGGCGACCAGGATGCCGTGCCGGGCGGCGATGGCTGCCCCCCGGCGGTACACCTCCAGCGTGATGCGCTCCAGTTCGGCGGCGACATCGGCGCCCACCGTCGCGGCCACCGCGGACATCGGGATGTTCTCGTCGTGCTGTCCGCGCGGTGCCTTGGTCGCCGGGGTGAAAATCGGCTCGGGCAGCCGGGATCCGTCGGTGAGCCCGGGAGGCAGTGGCACCCCGCAGACGGATCCGTGCTCCCGGTACTCGCGCAGCCCGGACCCGGCCAGGTAGCCACGGGCCACGCACTCCACGGGCACCATCGACAGCCTGCGGCAGGCCATGGCCCGGCCGGCGAACTCGGCGGGGATCTCCGCGTCGGCGAGATGGTTCGGGATCAGGTCGGCGAGCTGCCCGAACCACCACAGTGACAGCTGGGTCAGAATCTTCCCTTTGTCCGGGATGGGGGTGGGCAGCACGTGGTCGTAGGCCGACACCCGGTCCGAGGCGACGAGCAGCAGCCGGTCCTCGCCCCAGCTGTAGACGTCGCGGACCTTCCCGGAGTACAGCAGCGTGAGCGGCGTCCCGCTCACGTCGTGCCGCTCCTGCGGCCGGCTCATGAAAGCCGCTCCAGCCGCGCGAAGACCGGCCCGAGCCGGGCGACGTACCGTTCCGGGCGGCACACCTCGTCCAGGCCGGCCTCGTCGAGGGCGCGGCCCCGCGCGGTGGCCTCGGCGCGGAGCGTCTCCCGCAGCGGTGTCCCCGTCTGCCACGTGATCATGGCCGCCGCCTGGACCAGCTCGTACGCATCTTCCCGGGACATCCCGGAGTCGACCAGGGCAAGCAGGATGCTTGAGGTGTAGATGAGTCCTCCGGTGGACTCCAGGTTGGCCATCATCCGGGCCTGGTCCACCACCAGGCCCTCCACCAGCCCGGTGGTCAGGTTCAGCAGGTAGTCGGTGGCGATGGCCGCGTCCGGCAGCACGATCCGCTCCACGCTGGAGTGCGAGATGTCACGCTCGTGCCAGAGCGGTATGCCCTCCAGCACCGGGGTGATGTAGCCGCGGACGATGCGGGCGATGCCGCAGATCCGCTCCGACCGGATCGGATTCTTCTTGTGCGGCATCGCGGAGGAACCCTTCTGGCCGGCCCGGAACGGCTCGGCCAGCTCCCGCACCTCGGTCCGCTGCCCGTGCCGGACCTCCAGCGCGATCGCCTCGCACACGGTGGCGGTCACCGCCAGGGCACTGATCCATTCCGAGATGCCGTCCCGGAACACCACCTGGGTGGCCACGTCCGCCGGGCGCAGTCCCAGTTCCGGCATGACGGTCGCCTCGATGGCCGGGTCGATGTTGGAGTAGGTGCCGACCGGGCCGGACAGCTTGCCGACCGCGACCGCGTCCCGGGCCCGGGCCAGCCGGTCCCGGCTGCGGGCCATGGCGAACGCGAAGTCGGCGACCCGGTGCCCCCAGACGTCCGGCTCGGCGTGGATCCCGTGGGTCCGCCCCACCCGGAGCGTGCCGCGGTGCGCCAGGCCGTGCGCGCGCAACGCGGCGACCAGCCGGGTGGCCTCCGCCACCAGCAGGTCGGTCGCCTCGGCCAGCTGCAGCGCCAGCGCCGTGTCCAGCAGGTCCGAGGAGGTCATCCCGTAGTGGACGTAGGCGGCGGCCTCGCGCGGCGTGGTGTTGTCCGCCCAGGCGGTCAGGAACGCGATCACGTCGTGATCGGTGACCGCCTCCACCGCGGTGACGGCCGCCGGGGTGGGCGGGTCCGCGGCCCGCACGGCATCCACCGACTCGGCTGGCACCGTCCCGGCCTTCGCCTGCGCCTGGAGCACCAGGGTTTCCACCCGGCACCACAGCTCGTACTTGTGTTCCTCGCTCCAGACCCGGCCCATCGCGGGCCTCGTGTAACGCTCGATCACATGCTCTATCCTCCCGCATCGCGTACGCGGACCGGGCTCGGGCCAGGCCCGGCAGTGGCCACTGGCCGGATCAGCGCGGTGACTTTGGTCACTGCGGTGAGCCTGGGGCGGCCGGCCGCCGCTTCTGCACCGCGCTGATAGCGGAAGTGCCTCTGAGGCGCTCGGCGCCGAGCATCGCGGCCAGCCCGGCCAGCAGCACGATCAGCTGGGCCTCGATCGCCACGGTGGCCCCCAGCGCCGCCGTGGCCAGCGCGAACAGGGCCGCGATCAGGCGCGGCCAGGCCGGGCCGAGGTGCAGCGCCCGGCGGAACGCGGCGTGCCCGGCCAGGAACAGCGCCGCCCCGCCGCCGATACACAGGGCCTGGGCCGCCGGATGGGGCTGGGCGGCATGCCCGATGGTCAGCTTGACCCCGGCGGCCAGCCCCACCACACCGAGCAGTATCGGGATGTGCGGGTAGAAGTACGCGGACAGGGCGAGCGCCGGCCGCCGCGTGCGGGGCGCCCGGCTCATGGCCCCGGCGGCTAGCTCGTCGTCCGCGCCGCCGAAGTAGATCCACCACAGCGCTGCCGACACGCCGAGACCGAGCACGGCCGCCAGCACGATCTGCGCGTCCAGGGGGTGCTCGGCGGCGCCGATGCCGACGGAGGCGACCGACTCGCCCAGGGCCACGATGACCAGCGCACCATGCCGCTCGGCGAAGTGCGCCGGAGCGATCTCGAACCGGCCGCCAACGCGCACCACCAGCGGCGACAGCACCTGGATGGCCAGCGCCGCCGTCCACAGCAGGTAGGCCGCCACGCCGCTGGTCAACCCGGCCACGAGGACCAGCAGCGCCGAGCTGAGGTTGATCGGGACTATCCGGATGATGTTCCGGTTCACCCGGTAATAGAGCCCGCCATGCACGCACACCACGGTCAGGTAACCGAGACCGAGGTAGATGCCGCTCGCGCCCGATCTGGAGTCGCCGAACCCGTTCCGGATGGCCAGCCCCACGACCAGGAACCCGGCCATGCCGAGCAGCAGGAGCAGCCGCTCGGGGGTCCGGTCGGGGGTGCGGGTGTTGGTCAGCCAGGCGTATCCGCCGTACATCCACCACAGCACCCCGAACACCAGCAGCACCTGGACGACCGAGGTGGCGGAAATGCCGCTGCCGTCCAGCAGCGCGGACAGCTGGGTGAGGGTGAACGCGAAGACCAGGTCGAAGAACAGTTCCAGGGTGCTGACCCGCACCGGGGCCTCCGGCCCGGGAACCTGGCCCGCGGGCGGCGGGCCGGCGCCGGACGGGGGTGGTTCGCTGGTCACGGGCGGGCCTGGGCCGGCCGTCCTGCCGCGTCCTCGGCGATATCCGTGCGGTACCAGCCACCGCGCATCTTGATCTGCCCCGCGGCCTGGTACGCCACCGCGCGGGCCGCGGCCACATCGGGGCCGGTGCCGACCACGTTGAGTACCCGGCCACCGGCCGACATGAGGTGACCTGCGCCATCGGTCTGGGTGCCCGCGTGCAGCACGTACGCGCCCGGGACCCGCCCGGCCGCCTCAATCCCAGTGATCTCGTCGCCCGGGGCGGGCTGGCCCGGGTAGCCCTCGGCCGCGATGACCACGGTCACCGCGGCCCCGCCGGCCCAGCGCAGCCGCGGCGCTGCGGCCAGGGAGCCGCCCGCGGCCGCGGCCAGCAGCCCGGCGAGCGGGGTGGCCAGCCGGTCCAGCACCACCTGGGTTTCGGGGTCACCGAACCGGGCGTTGAACTCCACCACCCGCACGCCCGCCGCGGTCAGGCTGAGCCCCGCGTACAGCAGCCCGCGGTACGGCGTGCCACGGCGGCGGAGTTCATCGACGGCGGGCTGGACGACCGTGGCCATTACTTCCGCGGTCAGGCCGGGAGGCGCCCAGGTCAGCGGGGTGTACGCGCCCATGCCGCCGGTGTTCGGTCCCTGGTCCCCATCCCGGGCCCGCTTGAAGTCCTGTGCGGCCAGCAAAGGCACCGCGGTGAACCCGTCGGCCAGCGCGAACAGGGACACCTCCGGGCCGTCCAGGAACTCCTCGATGACCACCGCGCCGCAGGCCTGCGCGTGCACCCGGGCGGCGGCCAGGTCATCGGTGACCAGGACGCCCTTGCCCGCGGCCAGGCCGTCCGCCTTGACCACGTACGGTGGCCCGAGCTCAGCCAGCGCCGCGTCGGCCTGGTCGCTGGTCTGGCAGGTATACGCCTCGGCGGTGGGGATCCCGGCCGCCAGCATGATCTGCTTGGCGAAGGACTTGGAGCCCTCGATGGCCGCGGCCCGCCGGCTGGGCCCGAAGCACGGGATGCCGGACGCGCGGAGCGCGTCGGCCACCCCGGCGACGAGCGGGGCCTCCGGGCCGACCACGACCAGGTCAGCGCGGGTCGCCCGGGCCAGGCCGGCCACCAGCCCGGTGTCCGTCAGGTCCACCGGATGCAGATGAGCCAGCTCGGCGAGGCCCGGATTGCCCGGCGCCGCATGCAGGTCGGTGACGTCCGGGTCGGCGGACAGCGCCCGGGCCAGCGCGTGCTCGCGGCCACCCGAACCGAGGAGAAGGACTCGCACGGGCGCGAGCCTACCCGCGGCCATACCCGGGCCTGCGGCGGAACCGGCGGACCGCAGGAGGAGACTGCGAGGATGGACGTGGACGTGGCCGTACCCCGAAGCTCTGACGCCGGGGAATTCGTGACGGCAGCGCAGGCGAGCCGGGCGCTGCACCAGCCCTGGCTCGACCCTCCGGACACTCCCGGGCGCTTCGCGGCCTACCTGGAGCGGGCCGGCCGCGACGATCAGGTCGCCTTCGTGTTCCGCCATCGGCACTGCGGAGCTCTGGTCGGTTACGTGAACGTCAACAACATCGTGCGAGGCGGTCTCCAGTCCGGCTTCCTGGGCTACGGCGCGTTTGCTTCGCATGCCGGCCAGGGCCTGATGACCCGGGGGCTCCGGGCCGTGCTCAATATCGTGTTCAGCGACCTGGGCCTGCACCGGGTGGAGGCGAATATCCAGCCCGCCAACCGCCGCTCGATCAACCTGGTCCGGCGCCTGGGGTTCGAGAAAGAAGGCTTCTCGCCGGGCTACCTGATGGTGGACGGGGAGTGGCGAGACCATGAGCGCTGGGCGCTCCGCACCGAAAACTGGCCCGGCCGGCGCGCACACGGCGGCTGACGCTCCGCCGCGCACCCGGGCGGCCGGACGCTCCGCCAACCCGGCCCGGGTGGGTACCAGCGGTCAGCAGGTGGCGCCGTGCGCAGCCGGCTGCGGTCCCGGCCGTGGGCCGGACTGACCACGGGGTGCCGGGCCGGGGTACGGGATCGCCGTCCAGGAAGGCCGCTGGCGTGCGGACCGCCGCCGCGCTGGTCCCGATCGCGGCGGCCCCGCTCGTACTGGCGCCGGTCAGTAGCCCGGGCTGCCAGAGCGGGAGTGGTGCCAGGTACCGTGCGGACGGTGGTGACAGTCGCCGGACGGTTCGTTTGCGGCCCAGAAGGCGGAGTAGCGGCGACGGCCAGCCGGGCGGCCACTGCGCCCGCCGCGGCGCGGCCCGGTTTCAGGCGAGCGGGCGCAGCTGCAGGGTCTGGTCGCGGCGGGGGCCCGTGCCGATGGCCGCGATCGGCGCACCGATCATGTCCTCCAGCGTCTTAACGTAAGCCTGCGCGTTGCGGGGCAGGTCGGCGAACTCCCGGGCCTGCGAGATGTCCTCCCACCAGCCGTCCAGGTACTCGTAGACGGGCGTGGCGTGGTGGAAGTCGGTCTGGGTCATCGGGATCTCGTCGTGCCGGGTGCCGCTCACGTCGTAGGCCACGCAGACCGGGACCCGGTCCAGGCCCGACAGCACGTCGAGCTTGGTGATGAAGTAGTCGGTGATCCCGTTGACCCGGGTGGAGTAGCGGGCCACCACCGCGTCGAACCAGCCGGTGCGCCGCGGGCGGCCGGTGGTCACCCCGTACTCGCCCCCGGCCTTGCGCAGCCACTCGCCCCGCTCGCCGGTCAGCTCGGTGGGGAACGGGCCCGCGCCCACCCGGGTGGTGTACGCCTTGAGGATCCCGATCACTTTGGTGATCCGGGCCGGGCCGATGCCCGAGCCCACGCAGGCGCCGCCCGCGGTCGGGGAGGACGACGTGACGAACGGGTAGGTCCCGTGATCCACGTCGAGCATGGTCGCCTGGGCGCCCTCCAGCAGGATCGACTTGCCCTCGTCCAGCGCCTGGTTCAGCACCAGCCCGGTGTCCGCCACGTAGGAGCGCATCTGCTCGCCGTATCCCAGGTACTCCTCGGCGACAGCGGCCGCGTCGATGCCGCGGCGGTTGTAGACCTTGGTGAGTACCTGGTTGCGCTCGCGGAGGACCAGTTCCAGCTTCTGGTTCAGGATCCCCGGGTCGAGCAGGTCCTGGATCCGGATCCCGGTCCTGGCCACCTTGTCCGCGTAGGCGGGCCCGATGCCGCGGCCGGTGGTGCCGATCCGCGCACTGCCCAGGTAGCGCTCGGTGACCTTATCCAGCGCGCGGTGGTACGGCATGATCAGGTGGGCGCTCGCGGAGATCAGCAGGTCCTCGCAGGACACGCCCCGCTTGCTGAGGTCGTCGATCTCCCGGAGCAGCACCTCGGGGTCGACCACGACGCCGTTCCCGATGACGGGCACCACCCGGGGGGACAGCACGCCCGAGGGCAGCAGGTGCAGCGCGTAGCTCTCGTCCCCGATGACGACGGTGTGACCGGCGTTGTTGCCGCCCTGGTACCTGACGACGTAGTCCACCCGGTCGCCGAGGAGGTCGGTCGCCTTGCCCTTGCCTTCGTCGCCCCACTGCGCACCCACGACCACAATGGCCGGCATCGCACCAGCCCCTTCCAGGCCTCGCCCCGGTTGCGGAGTTGAGGGTACTCCACGTCCTGGGCTGGGCGTTACGCCACGTCCCCGGGCCGCAAGCGCCTGGGACCGGGGCCGGGAGCGCCGGGGCCGCGGTCAGCACGGGCCAGGGCGGCGGGGCCCGGCCCGGGCTGGCCGGGCCCCCGGCCATCACGCGTCGAGGGCGGCGACCGCGGCGGCGCTGGAGTCCGCCAGGAAGATCTGGCAGCGCGCCTCTTCCTCGGTCTCGCCGATGGCCCCGGCGGCCCGGCCGAGCGCGTGCAGCGAACGCAGGAAACCCTGGTTGGGCTCGTGCTCCCACGGGATCGGCCCCTGGCCCTTCCACCCGGCCCGGCGCAGCTGGTCGAGACCCCGGTGGTACCCGGTGCGGGCGTAGGCGTACCCGGCGACCAGCTCGCCGCGGTCCAGGGCCCGCTCGGCGAGTTCCGCCCAGGCGGCCAGGCAGGCCGGGTTCCCCGCCGCGACGGTAACGGGATCGGCACCCCCGGCCAGTTCAGCGGCGCACGGGTCATCAGGCAGGTAGACCGGGGGCGGCCCGGCCATGAGGTTGCGGTGGTCCATGCCCCCATCCTGCCGCCCGCCGGCCCCCGTCGCGCCCTCAGCCCCGCCGCCCGCCGTTTGGGCGACTTTTCACGCTGGCCGTTCGCCTCAACCGGATAAGTCACCCGTCATAACGCACGTCCGGCGTGAAGAGTCGGCGGGCGGGGTCAGCCGGGAGGGGTGGGAAGCCGGTTAGCGGGTGCGCGGACCACCGCGGAACTGCTGTCCGCCTGTCAAGGCGGTGGTCTCAGGCCGGGTGGCTGTCCGAGCCCGCCCGGCCGTCGCGGGGGGCCATGACCGCCAGCGCCTCCGCGTCGGTGGCGCGGGCGTTCAGGTAGAAGTCCGCCCATTCCGCCGCGTCGGGGTACGACGACTCCGCGGCGACGCGCGCGCAGGCCGCCCCGGCGTCGAACACGGTCCGCCGCAGCTGCACCCCCGGCCCGAGCAGCGCCCAGTGCGCGCCGGGCCGGCCGTATGGCATCCCGACGCTGCCCGGGTTCACGACCAGCCGCCCGTGGGCCAGCCGGCAGAACGGCATGTGGGTGTGCCCGCACACCACCGTGGTGACCTCCGGGGCGACGGAGCCGAGCACGCCGGCCCAGCGCTCCAGCCGTGAATCGGCGAGGACCACCTCTTCGTCGCCGCGCGGGGTGGCGTGGCAGAAGAGCACTGTGCCCAGGCCGGCCACCTCGAGGGTCGCCGTCAGGGGCAGCCCGGCCAGCAACTCGACCTGGCCGGCGCGGAGCTGGGCGGCGGCCCAGGGCGCGATCGGGTCCGGGACCGTGGCCACCTCCCCGCGTGCGAGCTGAACCAGTTCGCGGTCCGCGTTCCCGCGAATCCACACCGCCCGTTCCCCGAGCGAGGCCAGCAAGTCCAGCGTTTCGCGTGGCTGCGGCCCAGCGGCGAGATCACCGGTGAGCACGACCCGATCGGCGCTGGCCACCTCGGGCTCGGCGAGCACGCTCTCCAGTGCGGGCAGCACCCCGTGAATGTCGGACAGGACCGCGACCCGGCGGGCCCGGCCCGGGCGGGCCGGCGTCTCCATCAGGCCGCCCGCCGCATCAGGCCGCCCGCCGCCGCGCCGTCTGCTCGTCAGCTGAGCTTGGTGCCCGCGGACATCAGGTCCTCGCAGGCCCGCACCACCCGCGTGGCCATGCCCGCCTCGGCGGCCTTGCCCCAGGCCCGCGGGTCGTACTGCTTCTTGTTGCCGACGTCGCCGTCGACCTTCAGCACGCCGTCGTAGTTGCGGAACATGTGGTCCGCGACCGGCCTGGTGAACGCGTACTGGGTGTCGGTGTCCACGTTCATCTTGACCACGCCATAAGAGATGGCCTCGCGGATCTCTTCCAGCGCGGAGCCGGAGCCGCCGTGGAACACCAGGTAGAACGGCTTCTCCTGGCCGTACTTCGCGCCTACCGCGTCCTGGATCTCCTTCAGGATCGACGGGCGCAGGGTGACGTGCCCCGGCTTGTACACGCCGTGCACGTTGCCGAACGTCGCCGCGAGCAGGAAGCGGCCCCGCTCGCCGAGCCCGAGCGCCTCGGCCGTGGCCAGCGCGTCCCCGGGCGTGCTGTACAGCTTCTCGTTCATCTCGCCGGTGACGCCGTCTTCCTCGCCGCCGACCACGCCGATCTCCAGCTCCATGACCGTGCGCGCCTTGGCGCACTCCTCGAGCAGTTCCGAGGCGACGGCGAGGTTCTCATCCAGGGGGACCGCGGACCCGTCCCACATGTGCGAGTTGAACAGCGGCTCCTCGCCCCGGGCCACCCGCTCCTGGGAGATCTTGACCAGCGGGCGCATGAACCCGTCCAGCTTGTCCTTGGGGCAGTGATCGGTGTGCAGGGCGATCTGCACCGGATACTTGTCCGCGACCGAGCGGGCGAAGCTGGCGAGCGCGACCGAGCCGGTCACCATGTCCTTGACCGCGCCGGACAGGTACTCGGCACCGCCGGTGGACACCTGGATGATGCCGTCGCTTTCCGCGTCCGCGAAACCGCGGAGGGCCGCGTTCAGGGTCTGGCTCGAGGTCACGTTGATGGCGGGATAGGCATAACCACGCTCCTGGGCGCGGTCGAGCATCTGCGCGTAGACCTCTGGGGTGGCGATTGGCATGACGATCGGCTCCCTGTCTCATTGCTTGGGTCCAGTATCGGGGACGGGGACCGTCCGCGGGCAGCCGACGGGGGGCCGGCCTCGAAAACCCGCCCGGCGTGCCGCACTGTGCAGTCAAATGCGCCGGTTAACGCTTCCGCAACCTCGCCCGATGCGGACCGGCACCGAGCCCCGCATGCTGTACAACTGTGAGCCATGGAGAGCTTTCTCGCTCAGGCGGGCCTGGCTGCGGTCTTTCTCTTCGGCTTTCTCGAGGCCTGCTGCGTCCCGATTCCGTCGGAGATCACGTTCGGGTTCGCGGGGGTCCTGGCCGGCGAGGGGCACCTCAACATCGTGGCGGTGATCATCGTCGGCACGGTGGCTGAACTGCTCGGCTCGTTCGTCGCCTACACGGTGGGACGGGTCGGCGAGCGGCCGCTGGTGCACAAGTTCGGCCGCTACCTGCTCATCACGCACACGGACATCGACCGGGCGGAGCGTTTCTTCGCCGGCCGGGGCGCATGGGCGCTCCCGGTGGGCCGCTGCCTGCCGGTGGTGCGCACGTTCGTGTCGATCGTGGCCGGCTTCATCGAGATGCCCGCGCTGTTGTTCGGGGTGCTCAGCCTCATCGGCACGGCCGTCTGGGTGACCGCGATCTCGCTGCTCGGCTACAGCCTGAGCAGTACCTGGCAGAGCATCGCGCACGGTATCGCGCTGGCCGGTTACGCGATCGCGGCCGTGGCGGTCATCGCCATCGCCGCGTTCGTGATGTACCGGCTGCGGGAGTTCCGCAAAGAGGCGGCTGAGGCCAGCCTCGCCCCGGCCGGTGGGCCGGTCGCGGGCGGCCCGGCTGCCGGCAACCCAGCCGCCGGCAGCCCGGCTGCGGGCGGCCCGGCCGCAGGCGGCCCCACGGCGGGCAGGCGGAGCGGGCCGCGCCACCAGCGCACCTCTTCCCGGGACGATTAGCCCAGGCCCAGGTCGCTAACGTCGTAGGCGGCCAGGTACGGCAGGCCCCGTGCGGTCACGGGCTCCCGGGCGCCGCGTTCCACGATCACGGCCACGCCCACGACCTCGGCCCCGGCCCCACGCAGCGCATCCACCGCGGTCAGCACCGATGCCCCGGTGGTGGAGGTGTCCTCCACGGCCAGTACCCGGCGGCCCGCGACATCCGGGCCCTCGATACGCCGTTGCAGGCCGTGCGCCTTGCCCTCCTTGCGCACCACGAACGCGTCCAGCGGCTGCCCAGCCGCGCTGGCCGCGTGCATCATCGCGGTGGCCACCGGATCGGCGCCGAGCGTGAGGCCGCCGACCGCGTCGTAGCCGAGGCCCGCGGTGAGGTCGAGCATCACCCGGCCGGCCAGCGGCGCCGCCCGCCCGCTGAGCAGGATCCGGCGCAGGTCGATGTACCAGGTCGCCCGCTGGCCGGAGGACAGTACGAAGTCGCCGTGCACCACGGCCATGTCCCTGATCATCGCAAGCAGGTCATCGCGGTCGCTCACGATCGCGAGCCTATCCATCCGCGCGTGGTGGCCAGGGGGTGGGCAGGGTGCGCCCCGGGTTCGGGTCCGGTTGCGATGGCGCGATAGCTAGTCCAGGCCGGCCAGGATCTCCCGCTCCTTGTCCGGGTCCAGGCCGATCCCCGGCCGCTGCTCGGACGGGCCCGCCCCGCCTCGGGCGGCCGCGTCCCGGCGCAGCCAGGACCAGGTGTCGCGGACTGTGTCATTGAGCGGCCGGTAGCGGAGGCCGGTGCGCAGTGCCCGGTCCCCGGTGACGTCCCACACGGCCGCGAGCTCCGGTATGCCCGGCGCCCACATGGGAAGCTCCGACCACGGCTCCACCCCGGCCGCCAGCAACACCTGGTCCGGCACCCAGCGCAGCTGCAGCGGGCCGTCCGGGCCAGGCCCGGTGACGTCGCCGCAGTCCGTCAGCAGCTCACCCAGCGTGGTCCCCTCCGCCCCGGGCACGTTGACCACGCCCGGGATGCCGCGCCGGGTGTTGTCCACCAGCCAGGCGGCGAGGTCCCGGGCGTCGGTCGCCCGGACCGGCTGGCTGGGACCGCCGGGGGCGAGGACGGTCCCGCCGCGCGCGATCCTGGTTAGCCACCAGGGCAGCCGCCCGACGTTCTCGTGCGGGCCGAGGATGAACCCGGGCCGCGCGATCAGGTGCCGGCCCGGCAGTTCCCGGGCCACGGCCCGCTCGCTGCCCGCCTTGAGCTCGCCGTACCCGAGTTCCTCCACCGAGCCGTCCGCGTCGGGCGGGCAGTCGAGCACCGGGGACTCCTCGCTGACCGGCACCTCACCGAAGCCGGCGTAGACCGAGAGCGTGGAGACGTAGGCGTAGTGGCGGATTCGCGGAGCCAGCAACCGGGCGGACGCGGCCACGTGCCGGGGTGCGATGACCGAGGTGTCGATGACAAGGTCAAAATCTCGTTCAGCCAGCCTGAGCAGGTCCGCGGAGTTGGTACGGTCTCCGTGCAACGCCTCGGCACCCGGCCGGGGCTCGCCGCTCAGTCCCCGGGAAAAGGTCGTGACGTCGTAGCCGCGCCTGATCGCTTCGTCCACGATGGCACGCCCCAGGAACCGGGTACCCCCGAGAACAAGAAGTCGCATGGCGGATGATTCTGCCGGGCCCGGCGCAATTGCCGGGGGTGCTTTTGCCGAGAGCGGACGAGTCAGGCCGGAGGATCCCCGCGACCTGCGCGCGATCCCTCACAAGGTCGGCTGGGCGCTGGTAACGTCACGCGTCGAGGAAAGGACGGTGTCGCGTGGATCGGTGCGCGCTGTTCGTGGACGCGGGCTACGTGCTGGCGGATGGCACGATGGCCGTCCACGGAACCCGTCACCGGGAGTCCGTATCCTGGGACTACGCTGGCCTGCTGTCGTTCATGGGCAGCATCGCCCGGGAGAGAACCGGCCGCCCGCTGCTCCGCTGCTACTGGTATGAGGCTACCGCCGAGGGCCGCCGGACGTCCGAGCACGACTCGCTGGCAGATCTTCCCGGGCTGAAGCTCCGGCTGGGCCGGACCCGGCCGGGCCGGCGTGAGGGCGTGGAGGGCGAGATCCGCCGCGATCTGACCACCCTGGCCCGCAACAACGCGATCAGCGACGCCCTCCTGGTCAGCGCCGAGGAAGACCTGGCCCAGGTCGTCGCTGATGTGCAGGACCTGGGCATCCGGGTGACGATCGTGCATATCACCGTGGGCGGCAACTGGACCATTTCCCGGAGCCTCCGCCAGGAGTGCGACGACATCATCGAGATTGGCGAGGGCCATCTGCGGCCATTTACCCAGCTCGTGGCCGGCACCGACTCGCTGGGCAGCCAAGAGCCCTACCAGCTGGCCGTGTCCGCGGCCCGCGCGCTCACCAACGGGCACGGCTCAGTGGTCGGCCCGCTCGGCCAGCAGGCCCTGTCGGCCGGGGCCCACCCGGCCCCGCCCGCGATCTACACCGCCCCCGTGGTAGCCGAGTACCAGCGCGCCGCGCAGCCGGGCGCCCAGCCCGCCAGCGCCCAACTCCCGGGTGCACAGCTTCCCGGCCCCCAGCAGGGGCCGGGCAGCCCGCCACCGCTGCCGCGCCGCGAGCCGTCCGGGCCGATCGAGCGCCAGTCCATGGAGGCCGCCCGCGGCGGGCCGTCCCGCGCGCCCAGCGCGCAGCCCCCTGGGACACCGCCGCGGAGCGCACAGAATCTGCCCGGCTGCCTCAGCTCTGCAGGTGCAGCCGGGCGTTTCCGAGCCGCAACGAAGCCCGGGTCCGGGCCAGCGCCAGCCGGGAGGGCCGGCGCAGCCCGGCGGGACCGGGCAGCAGACCATGCCCGGGCAGGCCATGCCGGGCCAGCAGGGCATGGGCGGCGTCCCGGGTCAGCCGGGCCAGCCCGGCAGCCCGGTAGGACCCCCCGGCGGGCCGGGGCAGCAGTCGATGCCGGGCCAGGGCATGGGCGGCGGCCAGCAGGGCATGCCGGGCCAGCCAAACATGGGTAGGCAGCCGGGCGCGCCTGGCCAGCAGAGCCTGTCCGGCCAGCCGATGGCTCCGCAGTCCTACGCGCCGCCGCCGTCCTTGCCCGGTCAGGGCCTGCCCGGGCAGGGAATGCCTGCCCAGGGCCTGCCGTCCCAGCAGAACGGGACCAGCCAGCAGGGCGTGTCCGCCCAGGAGGGCATGTCGGGCCAGCAGTCCATGGCAGGCCAGAGCATGCCAGGCCAGCCCGGCACGGGCCAGCCGACCATGGGCCAGCCGACCATGGGCCAGAGCGGGCCGGTGCAGCAGAGCGTGCCCGGCCTGCACTCGGCGCCGCCCGCGCCCTCCTCCCCCGGGCTGCCGGACGCGCGGGTCCGCGGCGCCCACGCCCAGTCGAGCCCATCTGCCAACCAGAACCCGTACCAGGCGCCTCCGGCCTCGTTCCGCGGGCCGGCCCAGGACGTGCCGTCCCGGCCGTACCAGCCGGGACCCTACGGCGAACTGCCCTCAGACCAGATGATGCCCGGGCAGCCGTTCACCCCGCCCGCGCCGCCGTCCCCGGCCGGATCGGGGCAGAACCAGAACCCGGGCCCGGCGTACGTCCCGCCGCAGGGCCCCTACGGCGCCCCGCACTCCCCGGCGCCGCCCTCATCCGGGCCGCAAACACCGATGCCGCAGGCGCCGCCGCCCCAAGCGCCGATGCAGCAAACACCGATGCACCAAGGGCCCATGCAGCCGCCGGTGCCGCCACCGGTCCCGCCTGGCCCCGGCCAGCACGCCGCGGTCCCGCCGGGCCAGGGGATGCCGCTCGCCGACGCGGTTCAGGCCGCCCACGCCGAGGGGTTTGAATTCGGTCAGTCCGTGGCCCGGGAGGCCCCGGCGCTGTGGCTGGAGGCAGTCCTGGCCCGCAAGCCGCGGATGCCGTCTGACCTTGAAGCGAGGCTGCTCCAGGACTCGGCGCTGCCGATTGACTCGCTGCTGCACGACGAGACCAGGCACGCGCTGCGGCGCGGCTTCTGGGATGCCCTGGAGCGTTCGCGCCGATAGCGTCGTTTCCCCGTGAGTGAGTTCGTTCGTGGCGTTGGAAGGGGTCCCGGGTTGGGTACGTCCCAGGACGTGGTGGTGCTGACGCGCGACATGTTCGATGAGATCGAATTCGACGCTGCGGCGAGCGGTGATCACCGCACCGCGGCGGAGCACATGATCAGTCTGGCCGCCACCGGTACCCAGACTGAGGATTTCCCCCGCTCCGAGGCGTTCCTGCGGGCGGGCGAGCAGTGGATGCTGGCCGACGAGCCCGCCGCCGCGGCCGAGGGGTTCCGGCAGGCGCTGGCGGACGGCGGCCCGTCGTTCGTCGATCCCCGGGTCCCGCTGGCCCGGGCCCTGTTCATGATGGACAAGGCGGACGAGGCCGAGGCGCTGATCCAGCAGATCGAGCAGGAGAAGCCGGACAACCCGCGGCTCTGCGACCTGGTCGCCGAGCTGCTGGTCGAGCGGTCAGACCTGCACGGCGCGCTGCGCTGGGCGACGACCGGGGTCGGGCTGTGGCTGGGCGACGGCTGGGATCCGGGCACCCCGGCCCAGCCCGCCGCCGGCCCAGCCCAGTTGTCCGCCACCGGCGACCCGACCGAGCTGCGGCTCCTGCTCACCCTGCGCTACCGGATCCGCGTTGACCTCGGCTTGCCCGAGGACGACTACGACCGGCTGCTGGACGAACTCCCGTCCGGGCCTGGCCGCCCCGGCCGCGGACAGCTGAGCCCGCTGCACGACCAGCGCGTCCGACGCCGGGTCCAGATCGACCTCGACCCGGTCGCCGTCCAGGATCTGGCCGGACAGCAGGGCCCGGGCCAGCTGGTCGCCGATCGCTGACTGGATCAGCCTGCGCAGCGGCCGCGCCCCGTAGATCGGGTCGAACCCGGTCAGCGCCAGCCACTCCCGGGCCCCGGGAGTGACCTGGAGCATGAGCCGCCGGTCGGCCAGCCGCTTGCCCAGCCGAGCCACCTGCAGATCCACGATCCGGCTGAGCTCCTCGGTGGACAGCGAGTCGAACAGGATCACGTCATCCAGCCGGTTCAGGAACTCCGGCTTGAACGTGGCCTGCACCACCTTCATCACCGCGACCCGCTTGGCCTCCTCGCTCAGCGCCGGGTCCGCGATGTACTGGGACCCGAGGTTGGAGGTGAGGATCAGGATCGTGTTCCGGAAGTCCACGGTCCGGCCCTGGCCGTCGGTCAGCCGCCCGTCGTCGAGCACCTGGAGCAGGATGTCGAACACCTCGGGGTGCGCCTTCTCCACTTCGTCGAGCAGCACCACGCAGTAGGGACGGCGCCGGACCACCTCGGTCAGCTGGCCGCCTTCCTCGTAGCCGACGTAGCCGGGCGGCGCGCCGACCAGCCGGGCCACCGAGTGCTTCTCGCTGTACTCGCTCATGTCGATGCGGACCATGGCGCGCTCGTCGTCGAACAGGAACTCGGCCAGCGCCTTGGCCAGCTCGGTCTTGCCGACGCCGGTGGGCCCGAGGAACAGGAACGACCCCATCGGGCGGTCCGGGTCGGCCACGCCCGCCCGCGACCGGCGCACCGCGTCGGCCACGGCCTGGACGGCCCGGCCCTGGCCGATGATCCGGCGGCCCAGCTCGTCTTCCATCCGCAGCAGCTTGCCGGTCTCACCCTCAAGCAGCCGCCCGGCGGGGATGCCGGTCCAGGACGCCACCACGTCGGCCACGTCGTCCGGGCCGACCTCCTCCTTGACCATCGGCGCCTCGCCGCCCGCCGTGACCGGCGTGTCGTTGCTGGCCGCGGCGGCGGTGGCGGTGGCGATCTCGGCCTCCAGCTTGGGGATCTCCCCGTACCGCAGCCGGGAGGCGATCTCGAAGTCGGCGTCCCGCTCGGCCCGCTCCGCCTGGCCTTCCAGGTCGTCGAGCTGCTTCTTGAGCTCGCCGACCTTGTTCAGGCTGGACTTCTCCCGCTCCCAGCGGGCCACCAGCGCGGTCAGCTGCTCCTGCCGGTCGGCCAGCTCGGCGCGGAGCCGCTCCAGCCGCTCCTTGCTCGCCGGGTCGGCCTCCTTGGCCAGCGCCATCTCCTGCATCTTCATCCGGTCCACGGACCGCTGCAGCTCGTCGATCTCGACCGGCCGCGAGTCGATCTCCATCCGGAGCCGCGAGGCGGCCTCGTCGATGAGGTCGATGGCCTTGTCCGGCAGGAACCGGGCGGTGATGTAGCGGTCGGACAGTGCCGCCGCGGCGACCAGGGCCGCATCGGAGATCTGCACCTTGTGGTGCGCCTCGTAACGCCCCTTGAGCCCGCGCAGGATCGCGATGGTATCTTCCACCGACGGCTCGCCCACGAACACCTGCTGGAAGCGCCGCTCCAGGGCCGGGTCCTTCTCGATCCGCTCGCGGAACTCGTCCATCGTGGTCGCGCCGACCATGCGCAGCTCGCCGCGGGCCAGCATCGGCTTGAGCATGTTGCCCGCGTCCATCGCGCCCTCGGCCGCCCCCGCGCCGACGACCGTGTGCAGCTCGTCGATGAAGGTGATGACCTCACCGTCGCTCTGCTTGATCTCGTTCAGCACGGACTTGAGCCGCTCCTCGAACTCACCCCGGTACTTGGCCCCGGCCACCATCGCGGCCAGGTCCAGGGCGACCAGCCGCTTGCCGCGCAGGGACTCGGGCACGTCCCCGGCCACGATCCGCTGGGCCAGGCCCTCCACGACCGCGGTCTTGCCCACGCCGGGCTCGCCGATCAGCACCGGGTTGTTCTTGGTCCGGCGGGACAGCACCTGGATCACCCGGCGGATCTCCGAGTCCCGGCCGATGACCGGGTCGAGTTCGCCGTCCCGGGCCTGCTGGGTCAGGTCGATCCCGTACTTCTCCAGGGCCTGGTAGGTCTCCTCCGGGTTCTCGGTGGTGACCCGGGCGTGCCCCCGCACCTTCTCGAACGCGCCGAGCAGCTCGCCGGGGCCGGCGCCCGCCTTGCGCAGCACGTCGGCGGCCTGGCCGCCGTCGGTGGCCAGCCCGACCAGGAGATGCTCGGTCGAGACGTACTCATCGCCCATCTCCCGGGCGTGCTTGGCCGCCGTGGCCAGGGCCAGGGACAGCGGCCGCGCCGTGTCCGGCGCGCTGACCGTGGATCCCGCGGCCTTGGGCAGCCTGGCGATCAGGTCCTCAGTGCTGCGGAGCACCGCAGCCGCGTCCGCGCCCACGGCGCGCAGCAGGGGCGCCGCGATGCCGCCCTCCTGGCTGACCAGCGCGGCCAGCAGGTGCAGCGGCTCCACGTGCGGGTTGCCGTCGGTGGTTGCCCGCCGGACGGCGTCCGACACGGCCTCTTGGCTCTTTCGGGTGAGCTTGTCGTCCATGGTTGCTTTCTGGGCCCAGTCGGGTCCGGTGGTTTTCGTTGCGGATGATTCGGATGGGGCGCGGCGGGTCAGCCGGGCGCGGCGGGAATCCCGCCCTCGTCCGGGCCAGCCTGCTCGCCCGCCGGGCGGTGGCCGGCGATGGGCAGCGCGCGGCGCTCGGGCCGGGTCGCGGGCGGGCCCGGGGACGGCCGGGGACCCGGGTCGTGCACCGGGACGAGCTGGGCGCCGCCGGTCCTGGCCCGGAGCAGGCCAGCGAGCCGGGCGGCCACCGAGCGGGTGGATTCGAGCTCGATGCGCAGCTGGGCGAGTTCCGCGCTCACGTCGGCCAGGCGTTGCTGGTGCCGGCGCAGCTCCTGGTCCAGGTCGAGGATGCGCTTGATGCCCGAGAGGTTGACCCCTTCTTCCTGGGACAGGCGCTGGACCTCGCGCAGCGCGAGCACGTTGCGCAGCGAATAGCGGCGCCCCTGGCCCCGGGTACGGCTGGGGGAGACCAGCCCGAGCTTGTCGTAGTACCGGAGCGTCTGCGGGTGCATCCCGGCCAGCTGGGCGGCGACGGAGATGACGTACACGGGCGAGTCGTCAGACAGGTCAAACGCGCTGCTCATGCCGTCACCTCCCTGTGCCGGCCCGGGGGGACGACCCCCCGGATCCCCCCGCGAATCGCCGGCTCGGCGAGGACACACCTCCGGCGCGCCTCCCCTCGCCAGCGAGGCTGGCCCGGGGGGACGACCCCCCGGATCCCCCCGCGAATCGCCGGCTCGGCGAGGACACGCCTCCGGCGCGCCTCCCCTCGCCAGCGAGGCTGGCCCGGAGGGGACACGGCTCCGCCGCGTCCCGCCCCGCCAGCCAATGACTGTGCATCTCACACACTCCGGGCGCGCTGCAGCAGGTCATCGCGCGGGTCCTGCCCGGCGGTGGCCTCCCGGAAATCTTCCAGGGCCTTCTTGGCCTGGCCGTTCACCTGCTGGGGCACCTGGACCTGCACGGTGACCAGCATGTCCCCGTTGGTCCCGTCGCTGCGGCGCACGCCCTTGCCCCGCACCCGGAAGGTGCGGCCGTTGGGAGTGCCCGCCGGGATCCGGACGCTGACCGGGGCCCCGCGGTGCGACGGCACCTTGATCTCCGCGCCCAGCGTGGCCTCGGGGAACGTCACCGGCACCGTGACCGTGAGGTTGTACCCGGTCCGGCCGAACACCGGATGCGCCGAGACGTGCACCCGCACGTACAGGTCCCCGGCGGGACCGCCGCGCTCGCCCGGGGCGCCCTTGCCCTTGAGCTTGATCCGCTGGCCGTCGGCGACACCGGCGGGGATACGCGCCTGGATGGTCCGGGTGCTCATCGCCCGCCCGCTGCCGGAGCACACCGGGCACGGGTCGTCCACGACCAGCCCGCGGCCGCGGCATTCGTGGCACGGCTCGGAGAACGCGAAACTGCCCAGGTTCTTGCTCTCCTGGCCGGTTCCCTCGCAGTTCGGGCAGACCCGTGGCACCGTGCCGGCCTTGGCGCCGGTGCCCTTGCAGGTCGGGCACGGGCCCTCGCCGGCCAGCCGCAGGCTGACCGTGACGCCGTCCAGCGCATCGCTGAAGGACAGCGAGGTCTCCGTCTCCACGTCGGCGCCGCGCCGCGGCCGGGTCTGCGCGGTCCGCGCGCCCCCGCCGCGGCCGAACACGCCGCCGAGGATGTCCCCGAGCCCGCCGCCCCCCGCGCCGCCACCAGCGGTGCCGGTACCGAATAGGTCGCCGAGGTCGAACCCGCCGAACCCGCCGCCCGCTCCGCCCGGGGCGCCCTGGCCCGCGCCGCGGTACCCGCCACCGAACAGCGAGCGCGCGTCGTCGTACTCCTTGCGCCGCTTGCTGTCGGACAGCGTGTTGTAGGCCTCGGAAATCTCCTTGAACCGCTCCTCCGCCTTGGGGTCGCCCTTGTTGGCGTCGGGGTGGTACTTGCGGGCCAGCTTGCGGTACGACTTCTTGATCTCGTCCGAGGTCGAGCTCTTGGAGACGCCCAGGACCTTGTAATAGTCCTTCTCGAGGAAGTCCTTCGTGCTCACTTACTACCTCTCCCCGGGGTCAGTTGTTTCCCGCCGGAGTTCCCCGTGGCTGGCGCGCCTCGGCCTCGTCCGGGGCTGGTCCGTCGCCGGGTTCCGCGACCGCGACCCGGGCCGGGCGGATGATCCGCTCGCCCACCTTGTAGCCGGGCTGCAGGATCTCGACTGCGGTCGGCTCGGTGACATCCGGTGAGTAGGAGTGCATGAGGGCCTCGTGGACCAGTGGGTCGAACGGCTCACCGGGCTCACCGAAACTCTCCAGCCCCAGCTTCGCGGCGATGGTCTCCAGCGATTCGCCCACCGACTTGAACGCCCCGTTAAGGTCCCCGTGCTCACGCGCCCGGCCGATGTCGTCCAGCACCGGGAGCAGCGAGCTCAGCACGTTGGCCAGGGCCTGCTCGCGGACGGCCAGCCGGTCCCGCTCGACGCGCTTGCGGTAGTTGGCGTACTCCGCGTGCACGCGCTGCAGGTCCGCGGTGCGCTCGGCCAGCTGGGCGGCGACGGCGTCGCCACCCAGCCCGCCGGGCTGGGACCCGCCGGCGGCGCCGTCGCCGGGCCCGGATCCGCCGGGCGGCGTGCCGCCCGCGGCCGGGTCTGGTACCGGCGTGCTGCCCGCGGGCCCGGGCGAACCCTGGTCGCGGCCGCGGGCCGGTTCCTCCTGCGGCGTACTGTCCCCGGGCTGACCCTGGGGCTGGCCCTCAGGCCGGCCGGCCCCGCCGGGGGGCTGGGCCCCCGCGGCACCGCCTGGTGCCGCGGGGCGTGCCCCAGGCCCGCCCGGCTTGGAGGCCGAGTGCCGACCCGGGCGGGCTGGCTTGCCCGGGGTGCCATCACGGCGCCCCTGGGGGTCCCTGACCTGGCCGGTCACCGGGTCGATGCGCCTGAGGTCACGGATCACCGGTCCTGCGTTGGTGTCCTCTGGCGAGTTCATCAGGCGGCGCCACCTTCGCGCGGCTTCTCCTCGTCAACGATCTCGGCGTTGACGACCTCGTCGTCGTTCGCCGTCTCGTCAGCGGTCCCCGCCGTGGTGTCCTCAGCGGCGCTGGCCTGAGTCTGCGCGTAGATGGCGGTCCCCATCTTCTGGCTGACCGTGGCCGCCTTCTCGGTGGCCTCCTTGATCGCCTCGAGATCGGTGCCCTCGAGCGCCTTCTTCAGGTCGGCGATGGCGGACTCCACCTCGGACTTGATGTCGTCCGGGACCTTGTCCGCGTTCTCGCCCAGGAACTTCTCCGTCTGGTAGGCGAGGGTGTCCGCGCGGTTGCGCACCTCGGCCTCCTCGCGGCGGGCAGCGTCCTCCGCGGCGAACTGCTCCGCGTCGGCCATCATCCGGTTGATCTCGTCCTTGGACAGGGCGGAACCGCCCGAGATGGTGACCCGCTGCTCCTTGCCGGTGCCCAGGTCCTTGGCCGAGACGTTGACGATCCCGTTGGCGTCGATGTCGAAGGCGACCTCGATCTGCGGGATCCCACGCGGTGCGGGAGCCAGGCCGGACAGCTCGAACATGCCGAGCTTCTTGTTGTACGCGGCAATCTCGCGCTCACCCTGGAACACCTGGATCTGCACGGACGGCTGGTTGTCGTCAGCCGTGGTGAAGATCTCCGACCGCTTGGTCGGGATGGTGGTGTTGCGCTCGATCAGCTTGGTGAAGATGCCGCCCTTGGTCTCGATGCCCAGCGACAGCGGGGTCACGTCGAGAAGCAGGACGTCCTTGACCTCGCCCTTGAGCACACCGGCCTGCAGGCAGGCACCCACGGCGACGACCTCGTCCGGGTTGACGCCCTTGTTCGGCTCCTTGCCGCCGAGCAGCTCCTTGACCAGGTCAACCACGGCGGGCATCCGGGTGGAGCCGCCGACCAGCACCACGTGCTGGATGTCGCCGAGCTTGGTGTTCCCGTCCTTGATGACCTGCTGGAACGGGCCCTTGCAGCGGTCGAGCAGGTCGGAGGTCATCTTCTGGAACTCAGCCCGGGTGAGCTTGGTGTCCAGGTGCAGCGGGCCCTGCTCAGAGTGGGTGATGTAGGGCAGGTTGATCGTGGTCTCGGCGGAGCCGGACAGCTCGATCTTGGCCTTCTCCGCGGACTCGCGCAGCCGCTGCAGCGCCATCTTGTCCTTGGACAGGTTGACGCCGTAACCGTTCTTGAAGTCCTGCACCAGCCAGTCCACGATGCGCTGGTCCCAGTCGTCCCCACCGAGGTGGTTGTCGCCGCTGGTGGCCTTCACCTCGACCACGCCGTCGCCGACTTCCAGCAGCGAGACGTCGAAGGTGCCGCCGCCCAGGTCGAAGACCAGGATGGTGGCCTCGCCCTCCTTCTCCAGGTGGTAGGCGAGAGCCGCGGAGGTGGGCTCGTTGATGATGCGCAGCACGTTCAGGCCCGAGATCTGGCCGGCCTCCTTGGTGGCCTGCCGCTGGGCGTCACTGAAGTACGCGGGGACGGTGATCACCGCGTCGGTGATCGTCTCGCCGAGGTAGGACTCGGCATCCCTTTTGAGCTTCTGCAGGATGAACGCGCTGATCTGCTGCGCGGTGAACTTCTTGTCGTCGATCTTGACGGTCCAGTCGGTGCCCATCTGGCGCTTGACCGAGCGGATCGTGCGATCGACGTTCGTCACCGCCTGACGCTTGGCGACCTCGCCCACCAGCACCTCGCCGTTCTTCGCGAAGGCCACGACGGACGGGGTGGTCCGCGAGCCCTCCGCGTTGGCGATAACCGTCGGCTCGCCGCCTTCCAGAACCGCGACGACGGAGTTGGTGGTTCCGAGGTCGATACCTACCGCACGTGCCATGTGTAGTCCTTGGGTGTGATCGTTACTTACCTTGAGCCTGGTCGGCTCAAGTCTGCCAGGGACACGTACCCTTGGCAAATGAGTTGAGTGTATTAGGCTCAACTTCTGGGCCGGCCGAATGATTCCCAGCGGCGACCCCAGAGACGACAGTGCGGCGTGACACGGCCCGGAAGGAGGTCGTGCCACGCCGCACTGCTGATGCTGCGGGCTAGCGGACAGTCATCCGGCTGCGGCCACCGCCGTCCAGGTGCTGCCGTTCCAGAGCTCGGCCACCGGGGACAGGGCGCCGGTGGCGGTCGGGCTGCTCACCCCGACCGCGGCGCAGTGGGCGGCCGAGCTGCAGGACACCGATCCCAGAGCGGTGAACGTCACCGCGCTGGGCGTCGTCTCAAGCGTCCAGCTCGTCCCATTCCACTGCTCCGCGAAGGCCGTGTCGCTGGTGTTGGCCTGGTCGGCGTAGTCCCCCACCGCCATGCAGTTCGTGGCCGAGGTGCACGACACGGAGTTCAGCTCCGCGATATCGCCCGGGGCCGGGTTCAGGGGGCTGAGGACCGCCCACGTCCCACCGGTCCAGTGCTCGGCGAGCGGGGCCAGGGAAATCGCCGGGCTTGTCGTGCCGGCTATACCGACCGCCACGCAGTCCTTCACCGCCGCGCAGGACACGCTCCACGGCTGGTTGAGCTGCTGCGGGCTGGCCGCGGACTGGTCCGACCAGGTCTTCCCGTTCCAGTGCTCGGCGAGTGCCTTCCCGGCGGGGTTCGAGCCGACCGCCGTACAGTTCCCGGTGGTGGGGCAGGACACGCCGGCCAGTGCTCCCAGGTGCTTGGTGGTCCGGGCCGACCAGCTCCGGCCGTTCCAGTGCTCGGCCAGGGTCATCCCGGTATTCCGCTGTCCCACGGCCGTGCAGTCCTTGGCCCACCGGCACGAGATGGCGAACGGCTGGCCCCCCGTCGCCGGCTTCGAGTCCGGCTGGATGGTCCAGGTGTGACCGTTCCAGCCCTCGCCCAGCAGGCGCGCGAAGGTCTTGCTGTAGGAGTAGCCCGCGGACATGCAGGCGGTGGACGACGTGCAGGACACGCCGCCGTCGAGCGTCCCGCCCAGCCAGCCGCCGGTGTTGGTGGTAGGCGTGGACTGCACCGCCCAGCTGGTGCCGTTCCACCGCTCGGCCAGGGGCTTGAGGTTCTTACCGCTGCGGGTGGTAGCCACCCCCGTCGCAGTGCACTGCGACCGGCTAGTGCACGACACCCCGCTGAGGAACGCTCCGCTGAAACCGGGAAAGGCCGCGGTGGCTTCCGGGCCGGCCTGCGGCGTCATCGCCCAGGCGGCTGGGGCCTTAGCCCGGGCCCAGGGGATGAGCAGCCGCGCGGCCGGGCTGGCGGCGCCGCCGGCTGCCGCGCTGCCGGCCGGCGCGCTGCCGGCCGGCGTGCTGCTGGCGGCCGGGGACGCGGCGGCCGGCCCGGCCGCCATCATCGCGCCGGCCAGGGCCGCAGCCGTGATTCCCGTGCCGAGCGCCGGAGCCGCGGCCCGTCGTGGTTTCCGGAGGAGGCTGATCCACCACCTGGTCCCGCTCTGCGGGGCCGGTGCCCCATCGCCGCTGGCCGCGCCCATGCTGGCCCTGCGTTTCCCTGCCTGCCCTAACATGCCTTCCTCCGTTGGATCAGCCCCCAGTAGTTACTGCAAACACATCAAAGACGCCCAAACGGGGTCAGTGGTTGGCAGCGGGCCGGATCATCTTTCACGGCCGGCTCCGCCCGCCCGCTCCGGCACCGGTTTTGCTGCCGGTTCTGGCTTAGCCCCGGCGTGGCCGGGGCCACTCTCCGGGGCAGTTCAGTCTCTTGGCCAGGTGCGATTCAGGGCGCCATGCGGGGCGTTGTCCGGACGGCAAGTTACTCGTCGGTAGGATGTTGGCGGACTCACGCGGCCCGGCTCTTGATCCCGGGCCGCAGCACCTTGATCATGGCGAGGGTGGCGCGGCGTACGCTGGCAGCCGGCGCGGCGCCGGGTCCGCCCGGGCCCGGGGCCGCATGAGGAGGTTTTCGTGGTCTTGCGGATCGTGATCGGCCTGGTTTTGACGGTGGCGGCGTTCGCGCTGGCCGGCCGGCGGCTGTGGTGGCTGGCCCAGGTGGGCCGCGCGGGACAGCCGGCTCCGGAGCGGATCGAGGCGGTCCGCTCGCATCCGGCCCGGGACGCGGAGGTCCAGGCCACCGAGGTCATCGGGCAGCGCAAGCTGCTGAAGTGGACCGTGCCGGGCCTGGCCCACGCGTTCACCTTCTGGGGTTTCATCGTCCTGCTGCTGACGATCATCGAGGCCTACGGCAACCTGTTCTCCCGGACATTCGCCATCCCGGGCATCGGCCACTGGGCGTTCATCGGGTTCATCGAGGACCTGTTCGCCGTGGGCGTGCTGGCGGGCATCGTCACGTTCACGGTGATCCGGCTGCGCAACAACCCGGAGCGGGAGGGCCGGAAGTCACGCTTCGCGGGCAGCCATACCGGCGCCGCCTGGCTGGTACTCGGGATGATCTTCCTGGTCATCGCGACGCTGCTGCTGTACCGGGGCGCGCAGATCAACACCGGGGTGTTTCCCTACGCCCATGGCGCGTTCGCGTCCCAGATCGTCGGGCACTGGCTGGCGCCGCTGGGCACCGGGGTGAACAGCGTGCTGGAGGTGGTGTTCCTGCTGGCCCAGCTGGCCGTGGTGCTCGGCTTCCTGGTCTTCCTCACCTACTCCAAGCACCTGCACATCATCACCGCGCCGGTCAACGTGCTGTTCTCCCGCCGGCCGAACGCCCTGCGCGGCCTGGAGCCGATGCGCAGCAACGGGAAGGTGCTGGACTTCGAGGAGGCCGACCCGGACACCGACGTGTTCGGGCTGGGCAAGATCGAGGATTTCACCTGGAAGGGCCTGCTGGACATGGCGACCTGCACCGAGTGCGGGCGGTGCCAGTCCCAGTGCCCGGCGTGGGCGACGGGCAAGCCGCTGTCACCCAAGCAGGTAATCCTGGACCTGCGGGACCACGCCCTGGCCAAGGCGCCCTACCTGCTGGCCGGCAGCGACGAGGCCCGGGAGAAGCTCCCCCAGGCGGTGAAGATCGAGGCGGGCCGCCCGCTGGTCGGCACCGCGGACGAGAACGGGGTGATCGACCCGGACGTGCTGTGGTCGTGCACCAACTGCGGCGCCTGCGTCGAGGAATGCCCGGTGGACATCGAGCACATCGACCACATCGACGGGATGCGCCGCCACCAGGTCCTCATCGAGTCGGCTTTCCCGCAGGAAGCCTCCGGGATGCTGAAGAACCTGGAGAACAAGGGTGACCCGTGGGGCATGGGTGCCAGCCGGCGCCTGGCCTGGGCCGAGGAACTCGACTTCGAGGTCCCGGTCGCCGACGGCCAGCTCGGCCCCGGGGTGGAGTACCTGTTCTGGGTGGGCTGCGCCGGGGCGCTGGAGGACCGGGCCAAGAAGACCACCAAGGCCATCGCCACCCTGCTGCACCAGGCCGGAGTGAACTTCGCCATCCTCGGGCCAGCCGAGACCTGCACCGGCGACCCGGCCCGGCGGATGGGCAACGAGTTCGTCTACTCCATGCTGGCCCAGCAGAACATCGAGACCCTGAACGAGGCCGCGCCGCGCACGATCGTCGCCAGCTGCCCGCACTGCTTCAACACGATCGCGAACGAGTACCCCCAGCTCGGCGGGAACTACGAGGTCGTCCACCACACCCAGCTGCTGGCCCGCCTCGTCGAGCAGGGCAAGATCACCCCGGTGAACGCGATCGAGGAGAAGATCACCTACCACGACCCCTGCTTCCTCGGCCGGCACAACAAGGTGTTCACCCCGCCCCGGGAGATCATGGAGCAGGTCCCCGGCGTCCAGACCCAGGAGATGCACCGCTGCAAGAACCGCGGCTTCTGCTGCGGCGCGGGCGGCGCCCGGATGTGGATGGAAGAGCGGATCGGCAAGCGCATCAACACGGAGCGCATCGACGAGGCGCTCGGCACCGACCCGGACACCATCTCCACCGGCTGCCCCTACTGCCTGGTCATGCTGGGCGACGCCGTGGCGGCCAAGAAAGCCAGCGGCGAAGCCAAGGACACCCTGGAGGTGGTGGACGTGGCCCAGGTCCTGGTCCGCTCCATCCAGCCACCCGCGCCACCTGCGGACGCCGGATCCCCGGCCGCTCCCGCTGGACCGGCCCCGGCCGACCAGCCCACCGGCTGACCCGGCCGGGGACTGACGGGGACGGGAGCGGCCGGAGCCATGGAGAGCAGGCGCGCCGAGGCGTTCAGCGACGGCGTGTTCGCGATCGCGATCACCCTGCTCGTGCTCGATCTGCGGCTGCCCGGCGCGGGACCCGAGCATTACACGCTCATCCACCAGCTGCTGCACGACTGGCCGCAGTACTTCGCGTACGTGGTCAGCTTCCTCACCATCGGCATCATGTGGATGAACCACCACACGATTTTCGCCCACATCACCCGGGTCGACCGGCCGCTGCTGGTCATCAACCTGCTGCTGCTCATGGGTGTGGTGGCCATCCCGTTCCCGACCTCGCTGGTCGCGGAGCACCTGCAGGCCTCAGGCGGCGTGGCGGCCACCGTCACCTACGGGCTGGTGCTGATCGCGGCCTCGGTGGGCTTCGCGGGCCTGTGGATCTACGTGGTGACCCACGCCGAGCGGCTCGGCGGGTCGGCCCAGCCGGAGGCGCTGCGGCGCTCGATCCCCGGGTTCACCGGCGGCCTGCTCGTCTATGTGGCCGCCACGCTGGTGGCGGCGTTCGGGGCGCCGCTGGCCGCGCTGGTCATCTACGGACTGATCGGCGTCTACTACCTGTTCGAGCACCTGCCCAGCCCGTCAGGCGCCCCGGGCCAGCCCTGACGAGCGGCACGCGACGGTTGTGACCTGGCCGGACAGACCGTTGGAGGGAAGTTTCCGGATCAGGGTGCGGATGAGCCGGCCGGGAGCCAGATCCTGACCCGGGTCCCGTAGCCCGGCCGCGACTCCAGGACCGCCTGGCCGCCGTGGGCGGCCGCGATGGCCTGCACGATGGACAGCCCCAGCCCGCTGCCCCCGGCGCGGGGGCCGCCGGTCTCCGGCGCGTCGCCGGTCTCCTGGCCGTCGCCGGCCTTCTGGCCGCCCTCGCTGCCCGGCCGGTCCGCGCCGCGGTGGAAGCGGTCGAAGGCCCGGGCCGCGTCCTCCTCGGACATCCCCGGCCCGGCGTCGGCGACTTCCAGCACGGCGCCCCCGCGGACCGGGGCCAGCCGCACGGCGGCCGGGGTCCCGGGGGGCGTGTGCTCGCGGACGTTGCCGAGCAGGTTGGCCAGCACCTGCCGGATCCGCGCCTCGTCCACCACGGCGATCAGCCGGTCCGGCGCCTCCGCCTTGACCGGGCGGCCCGGCTCCACCGCCGACGCGTCCGCGGCCGCGTCCCGGACCAGCCCGGCCAGGTCCGTTTCGGCGAGGTCCAGAGAGGAGGTGCGGTCCAGGCGGGCCAGCTCGAGAAGCTCGGCGACCAGGGTGCTCATCCGCTGGGATTCCTGCTCGATCCGGCGCATCGCGCTGGGCAGCTGATCGGGGCCGAGCGCGCCCTGGTGGTACAGCTCCGCGTAGCCCCGGATCGTGGTGAGCGGGGTGCGCAGCTCGTGCGACGCGTCGGCCGCGAACTGGCGCACCTTCTGCTCCGAGCGCCAGCGGGCGCCGAAGGCCTGCTGGATCCGGTCCAGCATGGCGTTGATGGCCCCGCCGAGCTGGCCCACCTCGGTACTGTCGTCCGCCTCGGGCATCCGGGCCGTCAGGTCGCCGCGGGAGGTGATCTGATGCGCGGTCCTGGCCATCTGGTTCAGCGGGGCCAGGCCCCGGCCGATCAGCCACCGCCCGCTCACCGCCAGCAGCAGGATCAGCGCGCCGCCCGTGATCAGCTCGGCGATGATGATGCCGCCCACCTGGGTGGTAACCGCGCTGACCGGCCGCGCGACCACCAGCACCCCGCGCACCCCGCCGTTGGCCCGGGCCGGGATCACCCGGGCCACCGCCCGCAGCCGGGGCCCGCTCGTCCGGGGCCCGCTCGTCCGGGGCCCGCTCGTCCGGGGGACGTCGAACGGGCCGCCGCCGACGAAGTAGCGCGCCGCGTGCCGGGTGATCAGGTTCTGCACCGTGGCGGCCAGTTCCCGGGTCGCGGCCGAGTCGCCGGTCAGCGGGCGGACCTGCACGGGGCGGGAGGTGATCTCGACGGCCACGTAGTCGCCGGGGTTGCTGGCGATCTGCTGGGGGCTGTGCTGGGCCGCCGCCACGAGCTGCGTGTTGAACTCGCCGCCGAGCCGGCGGCTCAGCACGATCGTGCTCACCGCCCCCATGATCAGCAGGAAGGCCGCGGTCACGCAGATGAGCAGGACGAGCAGCCGGGCGCGCAGCGACAGCAGGCCGCCGGCCCGCCGCGCCGGGCCCGGCGGCTCCGCGGGCCAGGGCGCGGTCATCCCTCGGGCCGGGCGGCCGGCCGCAGGCTGTACCCCACCCCGCGCTGGGTGTGGATCAGCGGCGGTCCCAGCGGGTCGAGCTTGTGCCGCAGGTAGCTGATGTAAGTCTCGACGATCTGGGACTGCCCGGCGTAGTCCCAGCCCCACACGTTCTCCAGCAGCTGGGCCCGGGTCAGTACCCGGCCCTGGTACCGCATCAGGTATGCGAGCAGCCGGAACTCGGTCGGGGACAGTTCCACGTCGGTCCCCGCGCGGTGCACGGTCCAGCGTGACTCGTCGAGCTCCAGGTCGCCGGCCCGGAGGATGCCCTGGTCCGCGGGGGCATCATCGGCGTTGCGCGCCGCCCGCCTGAGCACGGCCCGGACCCGGGCCACCAGCGCCTCCACCGAGAAAGGCTTGGTGACGTAGTCGTCGCCGCCCAGGGCCAGCCCGGTGACCGTGTCGGACGAGGTGTCCCGGGCGGTCAGGAAGATCACGGGGACCTCGTTGCCCGCGGCCCGCAGCCGCCGGCAGACCTCGAATCCGTCCAGGTCGGGGAGCATCACGTCGAGCACGATCAGGTCCGGGCGGGACGCCTCCGCCTGCCGCAGCGCCTCCTTCCCGCTGGACGCGGCGGTCACGGCGCAGCCGTGGAACTTCAGCGCGACCTGCACCAGCTCACGGATGTTCGGCTCGTCGTCCACGACGAGCACCTGGGGGATCCGGTCGTTGTCTGTCATCACCTGAGAAAGACCGTACGGCTGCGGGGGACGGCGTGGCTGCGAGAACCAGCCCGGCGGCCCTGGAACCGGCCAGCGCGCTCGCCGGGATGGCCGCATCCGGAACGGCCCAGCCCGGGCCGCGCGGTGTGGCCAGCAAAGATTACCGGCTCCCGCAGGCGGGGCCCGCGGGAGCCGGCCGGTCTTCCCGTCAGCTGGCGGAGGTGGACCTGGCGGATAGGGAGGTGGACCTGGCGGATAGTCAGCTGCCGGATGCGGCGCTGCCGGACGCCGAGGGCGCCGGGGCCGGACTGGACGGGGCGGGCGAGCCCGACGGCGGCCGGATCACGACCAGCCGGGCGTCCCTGGCCCCGGAGACCACGGGGCCGCCCACCCAGACCGGCGCGCCCGCGGCCAGCGCGCTCGTGCTGGTCTTGCTGCCGCTCTCCCGGACGACGGTGCTGCTGCCCAGGACCCAGGTCCAGGTGGTGCCGTCGGTCGCGCGCACGACCACGTCGCTGCCGTTGACGGACTGGACGATGCCGCGCTCGAACGCCACGGTGCGGATGGTGCCGCCCCGGCCGCGGAACGTGAGCTGCCCGTCGATGCCGCGCCGCAGCGCCACCCGGAAGAGACGGTGCCGGACGGCCCGGCAGCGGGCCCCGGCCGCCTTGAGGGCCGCCCGGGCCGCGGCCGGGTGGCCGGCCTTGCGGGCCGCGCGGGCCGCCTTGACCGCCTTGGCGCACGGGTGGGCCGCCGCGGCGGTTCCCGCGCTGTCGCCCGGCCCGCCCGCGCCGGACCCCGAGGACGTCAGCGCGAGGGCGCTGGAGGCGTCGGCCGAGTTGAGCGCCGTGTTCAGGGCGGCCCCCTGGGAGGTCGGCCCGGCCGCGCCGCTCGCGGCGGCCGGGGTGCTGGCGGGGGGCGACGAGTGTCCGGCCAGCGAGACCCCGGCGGCGATGCCGCCGATGGCCAGCGCCCCGGCCGCCACCAGCCCGGCCGTCCAGTGCAGCGGGTGCCGCCGCCCGGGGCCCTGGCCCCGGGCGCCGCCCTGCGGGCCCTGGTACCGGGGATCGTGGTACCGCGGATCTTGATACCGCGGGTCCGGCCCCGGGTACCCCGGCCCCCGGTTGCCCCCGGATCCGTGCCTCGTCGGCCAGAACTGCTCAGTCGGGCGGGACTCCGGTCCCGGGTCCCCGCCTGTGGGCTCTTCCATGTTGTCCATGGCCCCGAGCCTGCCTGGCCCGGCTGGGACATCAGGCGGCCGAGTCTGGGATTTCCCTGGGAGCATGCTCCGGAATTACCGCAACCCGCCCGCCCCGGTCCTGGCGCCCGCGCCCCTAACGGTCTTTCCGTCCCGGCACATCCGGCGGGGACTCGTCACATCCGCTCAGGGACCGGGATCCCGAGCAGATCCAGCCCGGTCAGCAGGACACGCAGGGTGAGCGCGGACAGCGCGAGCCGGCTGTCCCGGATGGACGGCTCCGCCTGGAGCACCGGGCACTGCTCGTAGAACGTGGTGAAGGCGCTGGCCACGTCGAACAGGAAGCCCGCCAGCAGGTGCGGCTGGGTGGTCTCCGCGACCTGCTGCAGGACCGTCCCGAAGCTGAGCAGGCGCAGGGCGAGGGCCCGTTCGGCGTCCGCGGTGATCTGGACCGGCGCCGCGGCGCCGGCCGGGTCCAGCCCGGCCCGCCGGAAGATGGAGCGGATCCGGGCCGTCGCGTACTGCAGGTACGGGCCGGTGTTCCCGGTCAGGGCCAGCATCCGGTCGTAGTCGAAGATGTAGCTGGAGTCCCGGGCCACGGACAGGTCGCCGTACTTGAGGGCGCCCACCCCGACCGCCTCGGCGATCTGCTCCCGCTGCTCCGGGTCCTCGTAGCGGTCCGCGATGACCTGCCCGGCCCGCTCGACCGCCTCCTCGATCAGCGTGGCCAGCTTCACCTGTTCGCCGGTCCTGGTCTTCAGCCGCTTCCCGTCGGCCCCGGTGACCAGGCCGATCACCGCATGCTCGGCAGTGGCCCCGTCGGTGAGCCAGCCCGCCTCCCGGGCCAGCTCGAAGATCATCTGCAGGTGCTGTGACTGCTCGGAGCCCACCACGTAGATCAGGCGCTGAGCGCGCAGTTCCCTCAGCCGGTACCGGATGGCGGCGGCGTCCGTGGTGTCGTAACCGTAGCCCCCGTCGCTCTTACGCAGCATCAGCGGCAGCGGCGCCCCGTCCCGGCCGGTGAACCCGGCCGGGAACACGCACAGCGCGCCGTCACTGATCACGGCCAGCCCGGCGTCCTGCAGTTCGGCGCCCACGTCGGCCAGCATCGGGTTGTAGAAGCTCTCCGGGGCCATGTCGGCCTCGGTCAGCGTGACCCCGAGCCGCCGGTAGATCGCGGTGAGGTACTCCATGGACGCGGTGACCAGCACCTGCCACAGCCGCCTGGATTCCGGCTCGCCGCCCTGCAGCTGGGCAACCCGGCGGCGGGCCCGGCCGGGGAAGCCGGGCTGGCTGTCGAACTCCGCCCGGGCGGCCTGGTAGAAGGCGGTGAACTCACCGGCCACGAGCTGCTTGCGGGTGGCGTCCTCGCCGATGTCCAGGGCATGCTCGATTAGCATGCCGAACGGGGTTCCCCAGTCGCCCAGGTGCGCTGCCCGGATCACCGTGTGACCCAGGTGCTCGAGAACCCGGACGATGGCGTCACCTACCACGGTGGCCCGCAAGTGGCCGACGTGGAGTTCCTTGGCCACGTTGGGGCCGGAGTAGTCGACCACCATCTTCCGGGGGCCGCCCGCTGGCTTCACCCCGAGCCGCGGGTCGCGCAGTTCGGTGGTGGCCTCCGCGGCAATCCAGCCCGGCCGGAGCCTGAGGTTGATGAAGCCCGGGCCGCTCACCTCGGGCGGCTCCGCGACGCCGTCCACGTCGAGATGGCGGACGATGTCCGCGGCGAGGTCCCGCGGCGGCCGCCCCAGCCGCTTGGCTAGTGGCAGGGCCGCGTTGGACTGGTAATCCGCGAACGAGGACGGCCGGATCACCGGATCGGCGGCCTCGTAGCCGGGGCCGAACGCCGCACCGAGCGCAGCCGACACCCGCTGCGCGAGGACATCCCGTGGATCCGCCATACCCCAAGCCTAGCGACCACGCCGGGTAGGCCCGCGCCAAGAGTTTCGTGATCAGGCACAGGGCCGCCGCCCAGAATCGTGATCATGACTCTGGTGTCGTTATAGCGACACCAGAGTCATGATCACGGGCAGAACGTGGTGCTTCTGGGGCTGGCGGGGTCAGCTGGGTGAGTGTGTCCCGGGCTCAGTTCCGGTGGAGGAAATGGCCGCCGCGGCCGTGACCGAGCCGTTCCCGGATCCTCTCGGTGATGTGGCCCTTGACCAGATCCGCGGCGAGCAGGCACGCCGACGTGATCCCGCGCGGGGTGGACGCGCCGTGCGCGATGACGATGGTCCCCTCCAGGCCGAGCAGGGCGGCGCCCCCATAGCTCTCGGAGTCCAGCCGCCCGCGCAGCTCGCGCAGCCCGCGGCGCTGCAGGACCGCGCCGGCCCGCGCCGCCCGGGAACCGCGCAGCACGTCCCGCAACTGGCCGGCGGCGAACCCCATCGCCCCCTCCAGTGTCTTGAGCGCCACGTTGCCGGTGAAGCCGTCGGTGACGATCACGTCCGCCGCGCCGGTCAGCAGGTCGGTGCCCTCGACGTTGCCGGTGAATCGGATCGGCAGGGCGCCGTGCGGCGGCGGGGCGGCGAGCAGTTCGTGGGCCCGCCGGGCCAGCTTGTTGCCCTTGCCGGGCTCGGCCCCGATGGTGAGCAAGCCCACCTTCGGATCGGGGATGCCGTGGGCGATCTGCGCGTAGGCCACCCCTAGCTGGGCGAACTGGAGCAGCATCTCCGGCTTGGGATCGGCGACGGCGCCTGCGTCGATCAGGAACGTCGGCCGCGGCTGGGTGGGCAGCACAACCACCAGAGCCGGCCGGAGCAAACCGGGCACGGAGCGTAGCCGGAGCCGGGCCGTGGCCACCACCCCGCCGGTGGAGCCGGCCGAGACCACCGCTGCGGCCTGACCGCGCCGGACCAGCTGGCAGGCCACGGCCACGCTGGAGCGCGGCCGCCGCCAGCTGGCCAGCGCGCCCTCATCCATGGCGATGGTGTCCTCGGCGGGCGCGACCCGCAGCAGCCCGGCCACCTCTGGGTGCTGGGCCACCAGTCCGCGCAGCTCAGGGGCCCGCCCGGCCAGGATCACCGGGGCCTGCAGCGCCATCGCCGCCGCGGCGGCACCGGCCACCACTACGGCGGGCCCGTTGTCACCGCCCATGGCGTCAACCACGATGGCCTGCTCCGTGAGGCCGGCCGGCGTGGGTTCCTCGAGCACGGGCCCAAGCCTCTCACCCCGCGGGCACTGCTGCGGACCCGACGGGGGGAGCCCCACCGCCGGATGAGGGGGCCCGCCGCGGTGGCCCGGCAGGGTTGATCATCCGCCCACTGGGTAACCATCTGTCACAATCTGAGCCCGGCACCACCGGTGCCCGGCATAATGGACGAAACGTGACGAAGGGGTGATTCGGACCGTCCTGGTGGGGGCCGCCAAGGCGCGGGGACCAGCGTGAGTCGTGGGGGCCTGGCGGCACCGTCATGGCGGCCGGCCGGGCCGGACCAGTGGGTGGCCAACGGGGAAGCAGGCGGCTGGAACCGGGTAAAGGCGAGGCAACCTTCTGCGCCGCTTCAGCGTTTCCTCAGTGAGACCTCCTTGGATGAGGTCCGGTACGGGCGATCACGCCGGAGGCCGACGTCATGCCGATGTCGCCGTCATGCCGATGTGGCCTCCGCGCCGCCCAGAGCAGTTGATGCCCAGAGCAGCTGAGAGAGCGCGGCGGGACGATCGCCAGCCGCGGGCCACAGGGACTCGCATCCCGGCAGGGCCGCCGGAATGCGACCGACCGGAGGGAGACCCGTGAGTGGCATCCGGCAGATAGTGCCAGTACCTGATGGGGGTCGACGTTTCCGTGCCTACAACGCGAAGCACCTGGACGAACTGACCGCGCGGGCTGGCCTCGGCGAAGCCGAGCGGCTGGCCGTCCGGGCCGTCGGGACCGTGCTGCCGTTCCGGGTCAACGCCTACGTGATCGAGCAGCTCATCGACTGGACCACGGCCCCCGACGACCCGGTCTACCGCCTGGTCTTCCCGCAGGCGGACATGCTGCCGGCCGCGGACGTCGCCCGGATCGCGGACCTGCTGGCCCGGAGCGCGCCCGAGCCGGAGATCACCGCCGCGGCCCACGAGGTGCGGATGCGGCTGAACCCGCACCCGGCCGGGCAGCTGGCGCTGAACATCCCCGACTTCGACGACGAGCCGCTTCCCGGGGTGCAGCACAAGTACCCGGAGACCGTCCTGGTCTTTCCCAAGCAGGGCCAGACCTGCCACGCATACTGCGCTTACTGCTTCCGGTGGGCGCAGTTCGTGGACGAGCCCGAGCTCAAGATGGCCACCGCCGACCTAGGCCGGGTCATGGACTACCTCCGCCAGCACCGCGAGGTGACCAGCGTGTTGATCACCGGCGGCGACCCCATGATCATGGGTGCGACCGTCCTGCGCCGGTACATTGAGCCGCTGCTGGAGCCGGGACTGGAGCACATCGAGTCGGTGCGGATCGGCAGCAAGTCGCTGGCCTACTGGCCGCAGCGGTTCGTGTCCGACCCGGACGCCGACGACACGCTGCGCCTGTTCGAGCAGGTGGTGGCCTCGGGCCGGTCGCTCGCGTTCATGGCGCATTTCTCCCATCCCCGGGAGCTGGAGTCCGCCTTGGTCGCCGAGGCCAGCCGCCGGATCCGGGCCACCGGGGCCGTGATCCGCACTCAGGCCCCGCTGATCAGGACGATCAACGACGACCCGGCGACCTGGGCCGCGATGTGGCGGACCCAGGTGCGGATGGGCATGGTGCCGTACTACATGTTCGTGGAGCGGGATACCGGCCCGCAGGACTACTTCGCGGTGCCGCTCGCGGCTGCGCACGGCATCTTCCGCGACGCCTACCGTCAGGTGGCTGGCCTGTGCCGCACCGTGCGCGGGCCTTCCATGTCGGCGACCCCCGGCAAGGTGTGCGTGGACGGGATCGCGGACGTGGCCGGCCAGCGGGTTTTCGTCCTGCACATGATCCAGGCCCGCGATCCTGACCTGGTCGGCAAGCCGTTCTTTGCCCGCTACGACCCGGACGCTGCCTGGCTCACCGACCTGCGGCCCGCGTTCGCCACCCACTTTCCGTTCGAGGCCGCCGATCCCGAGGACCTCCCCGGCCTCTGGTCCCCGGAAGTCTTCGAGCCGGCCAGCTGAGCCTGCCCGGCGGGATCAGGCCGCCGGGGCGGCCTGCTCGGCGGGGACGTCCGGGGCGGCCGGGCCGTGCGTCCGCCGGCCCTCCCTGAGCATGAGGCAGCTGACCGCGCCCACGGCGAGCAGGATGATCGGCAGCAGCATGGTCGAGCGCATGGCGTTCACGTAGCCGAACGTGAACACGTCGTGCCCGATCCGCAGCAATTCGGCCATCAGCCGGGCGGGCAGCCCTGCGGGCAGCTTGATGCCGGAGCCGTTCTGGCCGGCTCCGACCTGGATCCCGTTACTGGCCGCGTGCTTGATCCCGGCCACGAATGGGCCGCGGAGGTGGGGCGGCAGGGCGGTGGCGCGCGTCGCGGCCTGGCTGTTCATGGAGGAGACCAGCCGGTTCTGGAGCAGCGCGCCCACTGCCGCGGTGCCGATGACCAGGCCGACCTGCCGGACGGTGTTCAGCACGCCGGACGCCGCGCCGGCCATCCGGGGGTCGATATTCCGCATGGCCACGGTGACCATGGGTGCGAACGTGCAGCCCATCCCGATGCCGGCCACGAGCAGCGCGGGCAGAAAGTCGTACCACACGGAGGTGGTCGTCGCCTCCAGCGCGACCCAGCCCATCCCGGCCGCGAACAGGGTGAGGCCCAGCATCAGGATGTACTTGCCGCCGATCTTGTCGGTGAGCCGCCCGGCGACCGGCGCCACGAACATCGACAGCAGCGAGGCCGGGGCCATGGTCAGGCCCGCCCGGAGCGCGGAGAAGCCCAGCACGGACTGCAGGTAGATGGTGAACGGCAGGAAGATCCCCATCATGCCGACCGCCAGCGTCCCCGACACCCAGTTGACCACCGCGTAGTTCCGGTCCCGGAAGAGCGCGAACGGGACCAGTGGCTCGCGGTCCTGGGTCCGCCACTGGAGCACCAGGAAGGCGATCAGCAGCAGCACGCCGAGCCCCAGGACCAGCGGGATGCTGATGAACGAGGTGATCGTGCCCCAGTTGTACTTCTGCCCCTCGACCAGGCCGTAGCAGATGGCTAGCAACGCCGCGCTGGCCAGCAGCACGCCGGGAACGTCGATCCGGTGCCGCCGCCCCGGCCGCATGTCCGGGATGATGACGAACGTCAGCACCAGCGCGATCACGCCGAACGGCAGGTTGACGAAGAAGATCCAGCGCCAGTCGAACGCGGTCACCAGCAGCCCGCCCAGGGTCGGCCCGGCGATGGTGGCCACCCCGGCCACCGCGCCCCAGATGCCGAACGCGGCACCGCGGCGCTCAGGGGGGAACGTGTTGGTGATGATGGTCAGCGTCTGCGGCATCAGCATGGCCGCGCCGAGCCCCTGGACGGCGCGGAACCCGATCAGCCAGCCGGGGCCGGGGGCCAGGCCGCACGCGGCCGACGCCAGCGTGAACACGCCGATGCCCAGGGCGAACATGATCCGCGGCCCGATCAGGTCACCCAGCCGCCCGGAGGTGATCACCAGTACCGCGAGCACTAGGGCGTAGGCGTTGATCACCCACAGCACGTCGTCGAGCGAGGCGTGCAGCCTGGTGATGATGTCCGGGATCGCGATGTTCACGATAGTCAGGTCGAGCAGCGTCATGAAGAACCCGAGCGAGACGACCAGCAGCACCGCCCACGGGTTCGCGTGGAACTTCCTCACCGCATGCTCCCTGTTTCCTGTGCTCGATCCGCTGAGCTTGCCCGGTGGGCCTTTCCCCTGCTTCCCGGGGGAATCGGCCCGGGAATAGCCCGTCCCCCGGTCCTTCAGATCGTAGACCGGGTCACCGACAACGCGGCGCGGCGCGGGTACGGCTGGCAAATCCGAACCCTGTTCGGTTGGCGGCCGGGGGTGCGAAGTATGCTCCCGGCCATGAAACTCAACGGAACCGCAGCGATCATCTCCGGCGGGGCCAGCGGGCTGGGTGCGGCGGTGGCCCGCAGGCTCGCCGCCGCCGGGGTCACGGCTGTCGTGGCCGACCTCAACGAGGAGCAGGGCAAGGCAGTCGCCGCCGAGACCGGTGGCCTGTTCGTGAAGACGGACGTGGCCGACGAGAACTCGGTCACCGCGGCCGTGGAAGCGGCCGTGGCCGCCGGGGCACCGTTGCGGACCGTGGTGAGCTGCGCCGGGATCGGCTGGGCCGCGCGGACCGTGGGCCGCGACGGCACCCCCCACGATCTCGCGGCTTACCGCAAGGTCATCGACGTCAACCTGATCGGCACGTTCAACCTGATGCGCATCGGCGCGGCGGCCATCGCCGCTACCGAGCCGGCCGACGCGGACGGCCAGCGCGGCGTGGTGATCAACACGGCCTCGGTAGCCGGCCTGGAAGGGCAGACCGGCCAGGTCGCCTACTCGGCCTCCAAGGGCGGCATCATCGGGATGACCGTCCCGGCCGCCCGCGACCTGTCCGTCATCGGCGTCCGGGTGAACACCATCTGCCCGGGCATCATCGACACCCCGATCTACGGGTTCGCGCCGGACGCCGAGCAGTTCAAGGCCAAGCTGGCCGCGCCGGTGGTGTTCCCGAAGCGGATGGGCACCGCCGGCGAGTTCGCCCACCTGGTCCAGGCGCTCATCGAGAACGACTACATGAACGCCGAGGTCATCCGGTTCGACGGCGGGATCCGGTTCCAGCCCAAGTAGCGAGGCTGTCCTGGCGGTGCGGGTCGCTCCGGTGCCCGGTGGCGCCGCCTGCGGGACCCTCGGCAGCGGACGGCCCCGGCTACCGATGGACGGGGCTACTGGTGGCGTGGCAGCTCCTGGTGGCGCGGGCTACCAGCCGCGGAACTGGCCTTGTGCGGCCCAGAAGCCGGCCAGCGCGGCCATGCAGGCCAGGCCCGACACGGCGACCAGGAGGCGGCGGGCTGGGCGGCCGGCGGACCAGCGCAGGCCCATGGTCGCCAGCCGCCGCGCCAGCCCCATCACGATGTAGAGCGAGCCGGCGAGGGACAGGGCCAGCAGCGCGAAGCCGATCGTGTCCACCGCGGCCATCGCGTAACGGTGAGCGCCAATCGCGGCGGCCGTGAGGTGCACCTGCCGGGTGCCGGAGCGCCACAGCGCGCGGTTGATGCCCGGCAGGTGCAGCAGGAGGTACCCGAGGCTGAACGTGAGCAGCGGGATGACGCACAGGACCCAGCCCGTCACCAGGATCCGGGCGCGGCGCCGCAGACCGCTCACGCGCGGGTCCCGGGGCCCTCTGGACACGATGCTGCGCAGGATGGGGACCACGCGGGCGAACAGGTCGGGCACGCCGGCCAGGTCGCTGAGCACGAAGTAGCCGTCGAACCGGACGAACGGGAGCAGCTGCTCCAGCATCTCCAGGTGCGTGATGGCGATGACGAGGAGCAGGACCTCGGCCGAGGTGGCCGCGTAGAGGCCGGCCAGGGCCAGCATGAAGATCAGGTTGAAGTACAGGCCCCCGAGGTCGGTCCGCAGCCGGCCAGCCCGGCTGAGCCGGTAGGAGTCCGTGACGTTGGTGAAAAACGACGGCCAGATCAGGTAGATGCCGACGCCGACGAGGCCTGGCCGCGCGCCGCCGTAGCGGCAGCCGGTCGCGTGGCCGCACTCGTGGAACGCGGCGGAGACCAGGGAGAGCCCGAGCACCACGAGCAGGGCCACCGGGTCGTACAGGACCTGCTGGATCCCGCCACCCAGCCCGTGGACGGCGAACAGCCAGTAGTCCACGGCCAGGACGCTGGCCACCACGGCCACGACGAGGGGCGGCCGGAACAGTGGCCGGAGGAGCACCCCGGCGGCGTTCGCCGCTCGTTCCGGCAGCAGGGTGCCGCGCGCCCTGAGTGCAAGCAGCGGGTTGGCCTTCGGCAGGGCGGCCGGTGCGCCTGCGCGGGCGACGATGCCGAGCGGCAGGAGCTTGGCCGCGACGAGATGGCGCACCTGGTCGGCCTGGAGGGAGCGGCCGAGATCGCCGCTCACCAGCGTCGCGATTTCCGCCGGATCGCGGGAGCCGTCGATCCGGCTGGTCAGCTGGTACAGCAGCGGGGACATCTGGATGACCTGGCCGTCGGGCCGCCGCACGAGCGACGGCGGCTGGCGGTAGCCGGAATCCTGGTATTCGCCGAGGAGCTCGACCCCGTCGGCCAGCCGGGGCGGCTCGGCAGGACCGGACGCGCCTGCCGGGAGCGGGACGGCTGGCGTGCCCTCGGTGCCCGGGTGCGCTGGGGCCAGGGTCATGGGTCTGCTCCTCCCTCGCGTGCTCACCGGATGAAGGTCTTAAGGCGGCTGGGAGAGGGTGTCCGGGAGGCCGGGTACACAAGAGGAAAGGGCCGCCCGGGCCCTTGTTCGGGCGGCCCTTTCCTCGCTGCGCAGCCCTCTCCGCAGTGCACAGCCGCCGGGATGCGGTACGGGCCGTACGGTTGTTAGAAGAGGACGATCTGGTTGCCGCTGAGATTGCCGTTCAGGGCGGAGATGTTGAGCAGTCCCGCCTGGTTCGTGTTGCCGTTGCCCTGTGCCACCTGGGTGAAGCTGGAGCCGCTGTGGCACGGGTGGCACGTCCAGAGGGTTTCCCGGCTCGGGAGCAGTTCGGCGTGCTCGAGCTCCAGGTCCTGCATGGTCACCGCAGGTACATTGGTCATGGTGCCTCCTTTGGCAGTGACCTGCCTCAGCCAGGCAGATCGGCTTGGCCCGTGTTCACGGGCGGGGCCTCGGGGCCACCCGGCACCCCCGTGGTGCCGGGCCCGAACCTGGTGTACGCTCCAGGGCGTACAGACTGTTCGGCTACCACCGAACAGTAACGATTACCCACGGGTAACGCAAGGGCGGCGCAACGCGACCAGGGGCCCATCGGACGGAGCGGCAGGGCTGGCATGACGGCGCATGTGACGGGGGACGAGCGGGAGCCTGCGGGCGAGCGGCCGCGCCCCTCCGCCGCGGCGCTGGAGCAGGAACTCAACCCCCTCCAGCACCTCATCCAGCAGCGCTTGCACGAGCGGGGCTGGTCCTACGGCGACGTGGCGCGGCGCGGCGGATTGCCTCGTTCCACCGTCTACACCCTGGCGATCACCAGGAACCTGGCCCGGCCGCCCCGCCCGGTCACGCTCGACGGGCTCGCCAAGGGCCTCGACCTGCCGGTCTCCGCCGTCCGGGCCGCCGCCGCCGAGTCCACGGGACTGCACTACTACGACGAGGAACCCGCCGGGCCGCCGCACCCGGGTGATCGCGAACGGGAACTCCTCATCGCGAGCATCGACGAGCTGACCCCGGACGACCGGCGTCACGTGGCCGCGCTCGTTGAATCGCTGCGGAAGAAGGCGTCGCCAGAGGCGACGGACCGCTAGCACGGGGGACCTGGGCGGGTGGGGTGCCCCACCGGCCACGTTCGCGGGCACTCCTACTCCAGCGACCCGATGGCGGGCACCCCGAGCTGCTTGGCCAGCTCGCCGTACGAACCCTCCGGCAGCACCAGGCGGGCCACCCGCAGGATCGCCTTCGGGTCTTCGCCAGGTGGGCGCAGCACGTAGACCGAGTCGTCACGCTTGTTGCACGTCACGACCAGCCGGTCGTGGTCGGCGACGACGATGGAGGCCTTCTCCGCGCCGGGCGGCAGAGGGTCCGGTCCCCGGCACGAGACGCCCTGGTCCGCCGGGCCGGACTCCAGAGCCGCGACCGCGGCCTGGCGCCGCCTCGGCGGACCATCAGCACCGGCTCAATGAGCAGAGCGGCCAGGATCAGCAGGCCCACGGCCAGCAGCATGGTCTTGAGCCACTGCGGCATGCTCGTGGAGGCCGGTGCTGGGATCCCCGGGTGAGGATGGGGCCGGGCGCTCACCGGCGGTGACGGGGGCGCCGGGCGCTGATGTGGGGTCACGCCTGGTCCGGCCGGTGCGGGTGCGGCCGGTGCGGGTGCGGCGGGCTGCGGGACGCTGAGCACGGTGCCGGGCCGGAGCGCGTTCGGATCGCGGCCGATGGCGGGCCGGTTGGCCGCGTCAGGGCAGGCAGCCCCCCCGGATGCTCAGCGCAGCGGCGATGGCCGACAGGGTGTCGCCAGTGGCCACGGTGTAACGCACGGGTTCCGGCCCGGGAATCACGAGCACGGTACCCGGCTGGATGGCATTCGGGTTCCAGCCGATGGCCTTCAGGTTGGAC
>CAWFAP010000003.1:0-47000 GCA_963813975.1 uncultured Actinomycetes bacterium | reverse complement strand
CGGCTCGGCATCGTGCGTCATCGCGGGCTCGGCATCGTGCGTCATCGCGGGCTTCGCGTCATGGGTCATGGCGGGCTTCGCGTCATGGGTCATGGCGGGCTCAGCGTCATGGGTCATCGCGGGCTTCGCGTCGTCCGTCATGGCGGGCTCTTCGTCGTCCGTCATGGCGGGCTCGGCGTCGTCCGTCATCGCCAGGCTCGGCGTCATGCGTCATCGCGGGCTTCGCGTCGTGTGTCATCGCGGGCTCGGCGTCGTGCGTCATGCCCGGCTGGTCCTCTGTGCCGTTGTCCATGATCGTTGCCCTCTCCTGTTCCTGACCCCCGGGAGCCGGGAAGAAATACAGTGATTATTCGTTCGGCAGCAGAATACAGGACAGCCCCGCATCATCTCGATGAATTGTCGGTTGATTCAGCCTTAAGTAACTCACTAAATGGACGGCGAGCCGCCTGCCGCACGAATCAATAACTATCCGCTCGGCGTACGGTACTGCCCGGTACTGCTAGGCGCGGAGGTCACGGAACTGAGCGAGGAGCGCCGACGCCTGCGCTTCCTCCCCTAGTTCATCAAAGATCATCAGCGCCTGCCGCAGGTAATCTTGGGCCTGCTCCGGCGAATCCTGGTTGACGTAGGCCTGCACGAGGTGGCGAAGGGTCTCGGCTTCCTCGAGCCGGTCCCCGGCGGCGTGCCGCAGCTGCAGGGCACGATCCAGAACGCCGATCGCGTCGGCCGGCCGCCCAGGGCCAGGTATGCGTCGCCCAGATTGTTGAGCGCATAGCCTTCGCCGCGGATATCGCCGATGGCACCAAATATTTTTCTGGAATGCTCCAGGCTTTCCACCGCCTCCGGGATACGGCCGAGCGCCAGGTACGCCTCACCCAGGTTATTGAGCACGACACTTTCACTGTAAGGATTGGCGGCCTGGCGGCGGATTTCAAGTGCCCGTTTCAGCAGGTCAAGGGCCTCGTCGTAGCGTTGCAACCGCAGATAGGTGTCGGCCAGGCTGGTTGCGGTCTGCGCTTCACCGGGCAGATCCCCGAGCTGGCAGCGGATGGCCAGGGCCTGCTCGAAATAATCAGCCGCCTCGTCCATGCGCCGGCGGGCGAAAGCCGTGCCCAGGCAGTTCAGCACCAGCGCCTCGCCCCGGCGGTCGCTCAGCATGCGGACATTGACCAGGGCAATCTGGTGCGTCTCCACCCAGTCCGCCCAGTAGGTACGCCGGTTGAAAAAACCGAACGCGGCGACGGGCAACTGCCAGGCGAGCGCACCCAGTCCGTGCGCAGCGGCCTGCCGGGTGGCCGTCACCAGATTTATCCGCTCCACCTCACACCAGTTCAGCGCCTCATCCAGGGACTGGAAGGCCAGAGGTTCGCAGCCGGGCTCGAGGGGAGCGAGCGGGAACTGGTAACGGTGCGGCGACACCATGTGCGCGACAGCATCCATGGTGTGCAGATACCAGGTGAGCACCCGGCGGATGGCCTGGTCCCGGACGGCCTGGGTCTCCTCGACGTAGGCCCGTCCGGCCGCATACGCCCGCAGCAAGTCGTGGAATCGGTACCGCTCTGGTGCAGGCGACTGCAGCAACTGGGCGTCGACCAGGACTTCCAGGGCGTCCGCGACCTTCTCCTCCGGCTGCCCTATCAAAGCGGCCGCCGCGGGCAGCCCGATCGTCCGGCCCTGCCAGGTGCCGAGCAGGCGGAACGCGCGCGCCGGGTCCACATCGCCCTCCCGGTGGCGGGGCAGGCTGGCGAAGCTCACCTCGAAGCAGGCCCGGACGGCCAGGTCCCCGGTCTTCAGCTCATCAAGCCGACGGCGTTCATCGGACAGCCGCTTGGCCAGGTTGCGGACGGTCCAGCCCCCCCGCGCGGCGAGCCGGGCACCCGCGATCCTGATGGCCAGGGGCAGTCCCGCACAGGCGGTCAGGACATCCTCGGTAGCGTCCGGCTCCGCGTTGGCCCGGCCGCGGCCGATGATCCCGGAGAACAGGTCCAGGGCCTCGGCCGGGTCGAGCACGTCCAGATCGACGAAGCGGCTTCCGGCGAGATCCGGCATCCGGTTGCGCGTGGTGACCAGGACAGCGCAGGAAGCGGACCCGGGGAGGAGCGGCCTGACCTGCGCGGCATCCCGGGCATCGTCGAGGACGATGAGGACCCTGCGATCCGTCAGCAAAGTCCGGTACTGAGCGGCGCGTTCCTCCTCGCCGGCCGCGATGCGGGCCGGGTCCACCCCGAGGTCACGCAGGAAGCGGGCCAGCACATCGCCAGGCGGGACCGGATGGGCGTTAGGGCCAGCCAGGCTGGCGTAGAGCTGCCCGTCCGGATAGTGCGCCCGCAGGAGGTGCGCGGCGTGCACGGCCAGCGTGGTCTTGCCCAGCCCCCCGGCGCCGATCACCGCCGCCACCACCACCGCCCCGGGGCTGTCCGGACGCCGCGCACCGGCCAGCAGGGCGTGCAGGTTCTGGAGGTGGTCAGCGCGCCCGGTGAAGTCGGGGATGTCTGCCGGCAACTGGGCCACGAGCGGCAGCGGCCCCGAAGCGGGGGGCGCCGGGCCCGCCACAGGCGGCCCGGTGACCGCCGCCGCCACTGTCCCGGCCGGAGCTGAGCCGGCCGTCGGTGGCCCAGGGTGAGTGGCCGGCGACGGCTCGGTTTGCGGCCCGGACAGCCAGGCCACGAAGGGGGAGTCCGCGGCTGCGGTTTTCGTTGCGGATCCTGGTGAAGCTGAGCCCGCGTCGGCCCGCAGGATCTGCTCATGCAGCTGGCGGAGCTCGGCGCTGGGTTCAACGCCGAGCTCGTCCGCGATCACCTCGCGAGCCTGCGCGTAGGCCTCCAGGGCCTCCGCCTGCCGGCCGGAGCTGTGCAGGGCCCGCATGAGCAGGGCCCACATGCCCTCGCGGATCGGATGATCGGCGAGCAGCCGGCGCAGCTCCGCCACGACCTGGGCCTGCCGCCCGCAGGCCAGGTCGGCCTGGATACGCAGTTCCAGTGCTTCGATCCGGGCTTCCTCGAGCCCGCTGGCCTCGGCGCCGACCAGCGGCGAGGCCGGCACGTCAGCGAGCGCCCGGCTGCCCTGCCACAGGCCGAGAGCCTCGTTGAGCAGGTCGGCCGCGTGCTCGCACTCCCCGGCGGACACGGCCTTCCGGCCCTCGGCGGCGAGCCGGGTGAACCGATCCGCATCGATGTCATCGGCCGGGACCAGCAGCTGGTATCCGGGGTACCGGGTCACCAGGACCTTGCCCTCCGGATCACCGATCAGCCTGCGCAGCCGGAGGGCGTAGACACTGATCGAGTTGCTGGCGCGGGCCGGCGACGCCTCCGGCCACACCTCCGTGATCAGCTGATCGGTCGAGATGACCTGGCCCGCCTGCAACAGCAGCACGGCCAGCATCGTGCGCCACTTGGGTGCGTTGACGCCATGCCAGCTGCCGTCCACTTGGACCTCGAGAGGCCCAAGTATCCGAAACCGCATCGGCCGCGCCTCCACCCTCGGGTGGCCTTCCCCGTGACTTAGCGTAGCCGAAAACGGGGCAGACATCACTCAATCATGCCTAATTCCCATCCTGGACCGCTACCGGCCGGAGTGTCGCCGGACGCACCCAGTTCGCGGCTCAATCACGGATCAATCGTGGCGCAAGAGCCTGCTGCCATTGTCGTACTCAGCCCCGACAAACACGACCAAGTCGGCGGCGCGGCAGGGGAAACAGGCCGGGGGGAACGGCCGGGATCACCGCGGACGGCCATGCGGGGGCGCAGTCCGCGAAATCCCCTGGTCAGGGCTGGTATGCGTGGACCAGCCCTGACCAGGGAACCGCGATCCGACCGAGGGGAATCGGTCCGCACCAGACCCGATGCGGGCGCCGAGCTGGTGGCCGCCGTCTTCGTCTCTTGCGGGGGCGAAGACAGCGGTCACCTCGGGGGGAACCAGACGCCGCAGGCCGGTGCTGGGTCCGGGGGATGACCCACACCGGTCTGCGGCCCGCCCGCTCGGCTCAGCCGGGCCGCGCCCGGCTCAGGCCGCCTGCCCGGCTCAGGCCGGATCGGCTCAGGTGCCCGCTCAGCTCTGACCGTCGAAGAGACTGGTCACTGACCCGTCGCTGAACACCTCGGTGATAGCCCGGGCGATCAGCGGCGCGATCGACAGCACGGTGAGCTTGTCGAACCGGCTGTCGTGCGGGATCGGCAGCGTGTTGGTCACGATGACCTCGCTGATCCGCGAATTCTTCAGCCCGTCCACCGCGTGGCCAGACAGCACGCCGTGCGTGGCGGTGACGATGACCTTCGCCGCACCCTGCTGGAACAGCGCGTCGGCGGCCTTGATGATGGTGGCACCGGTGTCGATCATGTCGTCCACCACGATGCAGGTCCGCCCGGCCACCTTCCCGACCACCTCGGAGACCGCCACCTTGTTGGCCACGTCCGGGTCGCGGCGCTTGTGGATGATCGCCAGCGGGCTGCCGAGCCGGTCGGTCCACCGCTCACAGACCCGGACCCGGCCGGCGTCCGGAGCCACCACCGTAACCTGCGAGACGTCCAGATTGCCCTCGATGTAGCCGGCCAGGATCGGCAGCGCGAACAGGTGGTCCACCGGGCCGTCGAAGAAACCCTGGATCTGCGCGGTGTGCAGGTCCACGGCCATGATCCGGTCTGCGCCCGCGGTCAGGAACAGGTCTGCCATCAGCCGGGCCGAAATCGGCTCCCGGCCGCGGCTCTTCTTGTCCTGGCGGGCGTAGCCGAAGAAGGGCGCGACCACGGTGATCCGCTTGGCCGAGGCGCGCTTGAGCGCATCGACCATGATCAGCTGCTCCATGATCCACTGATTGATCGGCGCGGTGTGGCTCTGCACCACGAACGCGTCGCTGCCGCGGACCGACTCCATGAAGCGGACGAAGATCTCGCCGTTGGCGAAGTCGAACAGCCGGGCCGGGCGTGGGCTCGATGCCGAGGTTGCGGGCGATTTCACTGGTCAGTTCGGGGTGGGCCCGGCCGGAGAAAAGCATCAGCTTCTTCTCGCCGGTCGCGGTGATGCCGGTCACGCGTCCTGAGCTCCCTCACTCGATGCGGCGTCCTGTTCCCCGGCGTGCCGTCCCCCGGCGACCCGTAGGTCCGAGTCTTGTCCGCCAGGACCCTGCCGCCCGCCAGGGTCCCGTCCGCTGCCGGCCATCTGCCCGCCAGCGCCGATTCCTGATTTGTTCCTACCCTTTGCGGGGCTACCTGCATCGACTTTGCTGCCGGGAGGAAGGTACGCGAAGGGACCCACGACCGCGCCCGCCCCGACATCGGCTTCCCGGCAGACGGACTGGATGACGCTGGCCCCCGGGCCCACGGTGGTGTCACGGAGCTGCGACCCGGGACCGACCCGGGCGCCCGCCGCGACCTCGGTGCGCCCCTCGAGCTGCGTTCCCGGCCCGATCTCGACGTCACGGGCGAGGCTGACCCCGGTGTCGATCCAGGTCGTGGCCGGGTCCACGATCGTGACGCCCGCACCCATCCAGGTGCCGAGCAGCCGCGCGTTGAAGATCTGCCGCGCCCGGGCCAGCTGGGCCCGGTCGTTCACGCCCAGCACCTCGTCCGGGTCGTCGAGGGTCACCGAGGCGACGTGGTGTCCCTCGTCGCGCAGGATCGCGATCACGTCGGTGAGGTACTCCTCACCCTTGGCGTTGTCGGTCGGCACCCGCTTGACCGCGTCACCGAGCAGGTGAGCCTCGAACGCGTAGACCCCCGAGTTGATCTCGTTGACGGCCCGCTGGCCGGGGGTCGCGTCCGCCTCCTCGACGATCTTCAGGAAGGCGCCGGAGTCATCGCGGATGATGCGGCCGTAGCCGGTCGGGTTGCCGACGCGGGCGGTGAGCACGGTGGCCGAGGCCTCCCGGGCCTGGTGCTCACGGACCAGGGCGGCCAGCGTGGAGCCACGCAGCAGCGGCGCGTCGGCGTATGTGACCACGATCGTGCCGTGGTCCAGTCCGACCTCCTCGATCACGGTCCGGACCGCGTGGCCGGTGCCGCCCTGGCGGTGCTGGACCACGGCCTGAACCTCGGGGGCATGGCTGGCCAGGTACTCGGTGACCTCGCGGCGGCGATGACCCACGACCACGATGAGCCGGACGGGATCCGTCTCGCGCGCGGTGGCCAGCACGTGCCCGAGCAGGCTCTCGCCGCAGATCTGATGCAGCACCTTGGGGGTATCGGACTTCATCCGCGTACCCTCGCCCGCGGCCAGGATGATGACCGCAGCCGGACGGCTCACACTCACTTGGCGGTGCTCCTCGGTTGCTGCTCCCCGGATGCCGGGATACCGCTCCCCGGTCGCGCCGTCTGGCCCGCTCTGATCCTGCCCGCTCACCTGGCCCATCAGTTCACGCGCCCGACCCTCGCAGGATACCGTCCGGCCAGTCTGGCCGATGCGGGTTGGGTGGGGTGAAGGCCCTGCTCAGCGGAACGTAGCGGGTCCCCCACAGGCCGCCAGACCGGCCGCCGTACCCTTTCGGGCCGCATGTCCCCGGCGAGGCAGGTTTTGTCGGTACCCGCCGCTAGTATTCGAATATGAATTCGATTGAGTTACCCAGCGATCCACGGACATCCTCACGTTCCGCCGACCGGCTACGGGAGCGGGCCATCGCGCTGCGCCGCGCCGGGCACTCCTTCCGGGAGATCAAGGAGATCCTCGGCATCGGCAGCAACCAGACGTTGAACGAGGCGCTGCGCGGTGAGCCACCACCGGAATGGACCCGCCGTCCGCGAGCAAAGGACGACCTGCACGCCCAGGCCCGCGAACTACGGGCGCAAGGCCTCAACTACAAGGAGATCGCCGCAGCATTAGGCGTGTCGAAGAGTTCAGTCTCACTTGGGTCAGGGACATACCCCGGCCCGAGCGGCTCGGCTACGAGGAGTGCCAGAAGCGCTCGGCCGAGGGATCTCGTCGCTACTGGGAGACCGAACGGGCCGCCCGCGAGGCCCGGCGTGAAGAGGTGCGGGCCGCGGCGGCTGGCCAGATCGGTGGGCTGTCCAAGCGTGAGATCCTCATCGCCGGGGCGATCGCCTACTGGTGCGAGGGCGCCAAGAGCAAGCCCCACCGCCGCGCCGAGCAGGTCGTATTCATCAACAGCGATCCCGGGCTGATCAGGTTCTTTCTGCGCTTTCTCGACGAGGCCGGTGTCGAGCCCGCGCAACTGCGGTTCCGCGTGCACATCCACGAGACCGCAGACGTAGCCGCAGCCGAGGAGTTCTGGCGGAGCGTCACCGGAGCCGGATCACCGCAGTTTCAGCGGACCGGGCTGAAGAGGCACAACCCGCGGACAGTCCGCAAGAACGTCGATGCCGACTACCACGGCTGCCTGATCGTTGGCGTCAGGCAGAGCGCCGATCTCTATCGGCGGACCGAAGGCTGGGTCCGGGCAGCCACCACAGTGGCCTGAATGCCGGTGATCGCGCTCGGGCCAGATTCCGAACTTGGATGTAGCTCCCGGGGAAGGATTCGAACCTTCGTTAACTCATCCAAAGTGAGCCGTCCTGCCTGGCTAGACGACCCGGGATCGACGCTTCCCCAACTCTACCGGGCCCTAGGCCGACCGGCCCGAACTGCATTGAGGGCCATCGGGCACATGCGATGCGGGTTCGGTCGATGACCAGGTAATCCGGCTATACCACGTCGTGTTGGGGCCGTTGACCCCTGCGTCGTGTCTCGGCATACGAGACGCACCAGACGCTTACTCTGCGCTGACCACGTGCCACTTGGCGAAATCTTTCCCTGGCCCTTGGTGCAACTTACGGTTTCGTAGGTTACGGTGACGTAAGCGTCATAAACTCCGCGCAGCTGGGTAGCTGGGCGGGGACAGCGACGCGAGGCCCCACCCTGAGGCCCCGAGAGCAGAGCGAGGTTCACCCCATGACTGCCTCCCCCGAGACCGTCCCGGACCGGACCATTCCGGCGGCGACCCCCACGGTCACCCGCCGCACGCCCTTGCCGGAGATCGAACCTGAGCCGAGCGGTGCGCTGGACCGCTTCCTGGTTGCCGTGTTCGTGGCCATCCCACTCCTCGCGGTACTCGCCGCGGTCCCGCTGGCCTGGAACCTGGGCTGGCTGGGCTGGCACGACGTGGTGATCGGGCTGGTCTTCTACGTGATCTCCGGTATGGGGATCAGCATGGGCTTCCACCGGTACTTCACCCATTCGTCGTTCAAGGCGAACCGGGGATTGAAGATCGCTCTGGCCGTCGCGGGCACCCTGGCCATCGAGGGGCCGGTGCTGGTGTGGGTGGCCGACCACCGCCGGCACCACAAGTACAGCGACAAGGAAGGCGACCCGCATTCGCCGTGGCGGTTCGGCACCGACTGGAAGGCGCTGACCAAGGGCCTGGGCTACGCGCACATCGGCTGGCTGTTCAACCCGAACCGGACGTCGCAGGCCAGGTTCTGCCCGGACCTCCTGGCGGACAAGGATGTCAGCCGGATTTCGCGATGGTTCCCTGGCATCGTCGCCGTGTCGCTGCTCGCCCCCGCCCTGATCGGCGGGCTCTGGTCGATGTCCTTCGCCGGCGCGCTCACCGCGTTCTTCTGGGCCAGCTTGGTCCGCATCTGCCTGCTGCACCACGTGACCTGGTCGATCAACTCGGTCTGTCACACGTTCGGCAACGAGGACTTCGAGGTCCGCGACAAGTCCCGCAATGTCGCCTGGCTGGCCATCCCCTCCTTCGGCGAGTCCTGGCACAACCTGCACCACTCCGACCCGACCTGCGCCCGCCACGGTGCGCTCAAGGGCCAGATCGACATCAGCGCGCGGGTCATCGCCTGGGCCGAGCAGCTCGGCTGGGCCTATGACGTCCGCTGGCCGGACGGGAATCGGCTGTCCGCCCGGCTGACCGGGGTGCGCGGCAAGTCGCTCGGCTCCATGACCGACCGCCAGGCCCCGAAGTCAGGTGACCGGCAGGCTGCGTGATGGCGTCATGATGGGCTGGTGACCACTTCGGACTCGGGCTCGAATCAGCGCAAGCGGATGACCGGAAAAGAGCGCCGCGAGCAGCTGCTGGACGTTGGCCGGCGGCTGTTCGCGGAACGCGGCTTCGAAGGCACCTCCATCGAGGAGATCGCGGCGCAGGCAGGCGTGTCCAAGCCGGTGGTCTACGAGCACTTCGGCGGCAAGGAAGGCCTCTACGCGGTGGTGGTGGACCGTGAGGTCGAGCGGTTGCTGGCCATGGCCACCCGGATCCTGGGCGGCGAGCACACCCGGGAGAAGTTCGAGGCCGCGGCGGTCGTCCTGCTCAAGTACATCGAGGACGACGCCGACGGTTTCCGCATCCTGGTCCGCGACTCGCACCCGGCCTCCGGCGCGGGCACCTTCGGCAGCCTGATCAGTGATATCGCCAGCCAGGTCGAGTACATCCTGAGCGACTTCTTCGCGGCCCGCGGCTATGACCCGAAGCTGGTGCCGATGTACGCGCAGATGCTGGTGGGCATGGTGGCCATGACCGGACAGTGGTGGCTGGACGCGCGCAAGCCGAAGATGGAAGAGGTCGCCGCCCACCTCATCAACCTGGCCTGGAACGGATTGTCACAGCTGGAGACCAAGCCGAAGATCTCCAGCGACGTGGTCAAGCGCGCCCGGTCCTAGACCTTGACCCGGGCCACCACGAACACGCGCCGGAACGGCAGCACCGTGCCGTACGGCGCCGCCGGGTAGGCCGCCGCGATCCGGTCCCGGTACCCGGCCAGGAACTCATCGGCCAGCGCCGGAGGCAGGGTGGCCAGCACCGGGCGCAGTCCGCTGCCCCGGTACCAGTTGACCACCGCGTCGTCGCCGTGCAGCACATGCAGGTACGTGGTCTCCCAGACGTCCACCTCGCAACCCGCCCCGGCCAGCAGGGCCAGGTAGTCCACGGGATCGCCGGCCTGCCGGTTCAGCGGGGCGCCCTCGAGCAACGGACGCCACCGCGGCGTGCTGGCCAGCTCGCGCAGGATCGTGTGGCTCGGCTGGTCGAAGTTGCCGGGGAGCTGGAAAGCCAGCCAGCCACCCGGGGCCAGCCAGCGCACCCACGCGGGCAGCAGCTCCTGGTGCCCGGGGACCCACTGCAGCACGGCGTTACAGGTGATCACGTCCACGGGACACTCCGGCTGCCAGGTCCGGATGTCGCCCAGCCGGAATTCCAGCCGGCCGCCATCGTGACCCGGTGCCGCCCCGCCGTCCGGCGCCGCATCCCGGTCCGGCGACGCACCCAGGTCCGCCCCCGCAGCCGCGGCTTCCGCGCGGGCGACCTCGATCATCTCCGGCGAGCTGTCTACGCCCAGCACGTGGGCGGCCGGCCAGCGCGCGACCAGCGCGGCGGTCAGGTTGCCGGGGCCGCAGCCCAGGTCGACCACGAACCCCGGATCGTCCGCCTGGACCCGACTGATCAGGTCGAAGAACGGCCGCGCCCGCTCGCTGCCGAATCGGAGGTAAGCGCCTGGGTCCCACATACCGTCCGCCCACTTGTCTCGATGTCGAGATACCTGACTGCCCCGGTCTACCGGGCCACACTCTTGATGTCAAGAGATATGCTGCCCGGATGGACGAGCAGCCCGGAGAGGCCGGCCCACTCAGCCGCGGGGGCAGCCCACCCGGCCGCGCTCTTGCGCGACGAGGTGGACGATCTCGTGGCCGCCTGGCACTCCGAGCGGCCCGACCTCGACGTGGAACCGCTTCAGGTGCTCAGCCGCGTATCCCGGCTGGCCCGGCACCTGGACCGGGCCCGGCGGGTGGCATTCGCCAGCCACGGACTGGAGATCTGGGAGTTCGACGTGCTGTCCGCGCTCCGCCGGCAGGGAGCCCCGTATCAGCTGACCCCCGGGGCACTGCTCCGCGCCACCCTGGTCACCTCCGGCACGATGACCAACCGGGTGGACCAGCTGGCCAAGGCGGGCCTGGTCCGCCGGGAGCCCGACCCGCAGGACCGCCGCGGGGTGCTGGTCACGCTGACTCCGGCCGGGCTGGACCGGGTCGACTCGGCCCTGGCCGATCTGCTGCGCAGCGAGCATGCACTGCTCAGCGAGCTCAGCGAGGATCAGCGGCGCACCCTGGCCGACCTGCTCCGGATCCTGCTCACCCCGCTGGACGCGTAACCCGCCCAACGCCCAGCCCGCTGCAACACCCAGCCCGCTGGACGGCCGACACCAGCTCATCCCATTAACGTGGTGCGTTTTGCGCTGCCGGCGGGGCACAATGCACCACGTTGTTGCGTTGGCCGCCTCAGGTGTCTTCGGCGGCTTCGAGCCACTGCTCCTCGAGGCGGGTCTTCTCGTCCTGGACCGCGCGAAGCTCGGCGCCGAGCTCGGTCAGCCGGACGTAGTCGGTGGCGTGCTCGGCGAGCGCGGTGGCCAGCTTGTCTTCCTGGCTGGTGAGCCGGTCGATCTGGCGCTCCAGCCGTGCCATCTCCTTGCGAGCGGCCCGTTGCGCCCCCGCACCGCCCGGCGACGGCCCTCCAGGGGGGGCCCCGCCGGACGCCGGCTCACCAGTGACCTCGCGGGTCGCCTGGGCGCCACGGTCACCCGGCCGGGTACCCGCACCGGCACCACCCGCCCGGCCGGCCCCACCCGAACCGGCACCGGCCCCCGGACCCGCCGAGCGGCGGCGCAGGTACTCGTCGACGCCGCCGGCCAGGAACGACAGGCTGCCGTCCCCGAGCAGGGCCACCACGTGGTCGGTGACCCGCTCGAGGAAGTAGCGGTCGTGGCTGACCAGCACCAGGGATCCGGGCCATCCGTCCAGCAGGTCCTCAAGCTCGGTGAGCGTGTCCACGTCCAGGTCGTTGGTGGGCTCGTCGAGGAACAGCACGTTCGGCTCGTCGACCAGGATCCGGAGGAGCTGCAGCCGCCGCCGTTCCCCGCCGGACAGCTCCCCGGCGGGCGTCCACTGGGTGTCGCCGCGCAGGCCGAGCCGGTCGAGCAGCTGGCTCGCGGCCGCGGCGCCCTGGGCGGAATCGAGCGTGCCGCGCACCTCGGTGACCGCCTCGCGCGGGGTGAGCCCAGGATCCAGCCCCGCGTCACGCTGATGCAGGTAGCCGAGCCGGACCGTCTTCCCCCGGATGATCTCGCCGGCCACGGTGAGTCCCGATCCATCCGTCTCACCCGCTACGGCGGGGCCGGCCCATGCCCCGGACCCGCCCGCATCGCCTCCGTCGTCTGCGCCGTCCACCCCGGCCAGCAGGTCCAGCAGCGTGCTCTTGCCGCTGCCGTTGGGCCCGATCAGGCCGACCCGCTCGCCCGGGCCGAGCTGCCAGGTCACGTGATCCAGCAGGGTCCGCGGCCCACCCGCCGGCGAGGAGACCGTCGCTGTGACGTCCTCCGCCTCGATCACGGTCTTGCCCAGCCGCGCGGTGGCCATCCGGACCAGTTCCACGTCGTCCCGCGCGGGCGGCTCGCCCTCGATGAGCGCGTTGGCCGCGTCCACCCGGAACCGGGGCTTGCTGGTCCGGGCGGGCGGGCCGCGGCGCAGCCAGGCCAGTTCCTTGCGCAGCAGATTGCGCCGCCGCCGGTCGGTAGCCTCGGCGACCCGGGCCCGCTCGGCCCGGGCCAGCACGTACGCCGAGTACCCGCCGTCGTAGGCGTGCACCTGCCCGTCGGCCAGTTCCCAGGTCCGGTTGCACACCGCGTCCAGGAACCACCGGTCGTGGGTCACCGCGACCAGCGCCTCCGGCCGCCCGGCCAGGTGCCGGCCCAGCCAGTCGATGGCCTCCACGTCCAGGTGGTTGGTGGGCTCGTCGAGGAGCACCAGGTCGTGCTCGCCGATCAGCACCGCGGCCAGTGCGACCCGCCGTGACTCGCCACCCGACAGCCGGCCGGCCGGACTGGCCAGGTCGATCCCGGGCAGCAGCGCGGCCAGCACCGACCGGGTCCGCGGGTCCGCCGCCCAGGCGTGCTCGGGCAGGTCACCGACGACGACCGAGGCCACGCTCCCGGTCAGCTCGGTCCGCTGGGCCAGCACTCCGGTCCGCAACCCCCGGGTCCGGGTGGCCCGGCCGCTGTCCAGCGCCTCGGTCCCGGCCAGGACCGACAGCAGCGTGCTCTTGCCCGCGCCGTTGCGGCCGACGATGCCGATCCGGTCGCCGGCCGCGACACCGGCGGACACCCCGTCCAGCAGCGGCCGCTGGCCGTACGCCTTGACCGCTCGCTCCAGGTTGACCAGGTTCACTGCGGGACTGCTCATGCGCGTGCGGATGCCCTTACTCTCACGACCGGCCAGCCGGCGGCTGGCTCCGCCGCCTCACGGTCTGCCTGCCGGCAGGCCAGTTTCCGGGCCGCCCAGGTGGCCTCCGGGCCCCCCGGCCGCAGCCACGCTGATCACCGTCGCGCCCGGGGCGGGGCCGGTGACGGTGGCCACCGTCCGGCACACTCCGGCCCCGGCCAGGGCGACGGCCAGGTCACGGGCATGCGCTCCGTCCCGGGCCAGAAACGCGCAGGTGGGCCCGGATCCGGACACGATGGCGCCGAGCGCGCCGTGGTCCCGGCCCGCGGCCAGCGCCTGGCGCAGCCGGGGCAGCAGCGACACCGCGGCGGGCTGCAGGTCATTGCTCAGCAACGGGCCCAGTTCCGCCGGGTCCCCCGAGCGCAGCGCGGCCATCAGCGCCGTGTTCGGCTGCGGTGGCCTCGGGGGGTCAGTCTCCGCACCCGAGCCTGGCCGGCCCGGATCGTCCCGCGCGGAGCCGGTCACAGGCCGCGTACACCGCGGGGGTGGACAGCTGCTCGGCCGCGAACGCGAGTACCCAGTGGTACGCCCCCGCGGCCAGGGCCGGGGTGACCCGGTCGCCGCGGCCCAGGCCCACGGCGGTCCCGCCGAGCAGCGCGAACCCGACGTCGCTGCCCACCTTGGCGCCCACCTCGACCAGTTCCTGGTGACTCAGCCCGGCGCCCCACAGCTCGTTGCAGGCGACCAGCGCCCCGGCCGCGTCGGCGCTGCCGCCGGCCAGGCCGGCCGCGACCGGGATCCGCTTCCTGATCTCGATGGCCACACCGGGCGCGTCCCGGACCCCGGGCCCGACCGCGCCGACCAGCGCGGTGACCGCCCGCGCGGCGAGGTTGTCAGGGCCCAGTGGCACGCTGCGGGCGCCCTCCCCGCTGACCACCACGCTGTCGGTGTCCGCGGAGGTCACGGTGACCTCGTCGAACAGCGCCAGGGCATGGAACACGGTCACCAGGTCGTGGTAGCCGTCCGCGCCAGGCGGGCCTACAGAGAGCTGGAGATTTACCTTCGCGGGCACCCGCGCGGTCACGACGGTCACGATTCCCCGATCGTAGCGGCCTGGGCGATCTGGGCGAACTCGGCGACGCCAAGCGACTCGCCCCGCGCCCCGGGGTCCACCCCGGCCGCGCGCAGGATCCGTTCCGCGTCCGCGGCTGACCCAGCCCAGGTGGCCAGCGCGGCGCGGAGCGTCTTGCGCCGCTGCGAGAACGCCGCGTCCACCACCGCGAACACGTCGGCGCGCGGCACCTCAACCTCGGGAGGGTCGCGCCGGGTGAACGCGACCAGCCCGGAATCCACGTTGGGCACCGGCCAGAACACCGTGCGCGGCACCGGCCCGGCCCGGCGGGAGTCCGCGTACCAGGCCAGCTTGACCGACGGCACCCCGTAGATACGGCCCCCGGGCGGCGCCGTCATGCGGTCGGCCACCTCGGCCTGGACCATGACCAGGCCCCGGCGCAGCGTGGGCAGCTCGGCCAGCAGGTGCAGCACGACCGGGACGGCCACGTTGTACGGCAGGTTGGCGACCAGCGCCGTCGGGGGGTCGCCCGGCAGTTCCCCGGCCCCGATCCGCGCGGCGTCGGCGGTGACCACGGTCAGTTGGCGAGAAAGAGAAGGAGCATGGGCGGCGACGGTCACCGGAAGCGCGGCGGCCAGCCCCGGGTCCACCTCGATCGCGGTGACCTGGCCGGCGGCCGGGAGCAGACCGAGGGTGAGCGAGCCGAACCCGGGCCCGACCTCGAGGACGACGTCGTCGGCCCGCAGCTCAGCCAGGGACACGATGCGCCGGACCGTGCCGGCGTCGGTGACGAAGTTCTGGCCGAGGCGCTTGGACGGCCGGAGGTCCAGCCGCCCGGCAATCTCCCGGATCTCGGCCGGACCCAGGAGCGCGGCACCTTCTACCACGGGCCGAAGACGCGCTGGCCGGTCGCCTCGATGATCACGCACAGCTCCGCCACGTCCAGCCGCTTGATGTCGGCCAGCGCGCGCAGCGTGTGCACCACCTGGGCCGGGGAGTTGGACCGGCCCCGGTTGGGCACCGGGGTCAGGAACGGGGCGTCGGTCTCGACCAGCAGGGCCTCCGGCGGGGCGACCGCGGCCGCCTCCCGCAGCGGCTGGGCGTTCTTGAACGTCAGGGTCCCGGCGAAGCTGAGCACGTAACCGGCGGCCACGCAGCGCTTGGCCATCGCCGCGTCCCCGGAGAAACAGTGGAACACGACCCGGTCGGGCGGGCCCTCCTCGTCCAGGATGCGCAGCACGTCGCCGTGCGCGTCCCGGTCGTGGATCATGAGTGCCTTGCCGGCCTGCTTGGCGATCGCGATGTGGGCCCGGAACCACTCCTGCTGCAGCTCGGGCGGCGCGTCGTCCCAGTAGTAGTCCAGCCCGGTCTCGCCCACCGCCCGCACCCGCGGCTCGCTCGCGAGTGCGGCGATCTCCTCCCGGGACGCTACTTTCTCCGCAACGGAACCGCTCACGGCGCCGGTGTCGTTCGGATGGATCGCGACCGCGGCGTACACCTCGGGGTGGTCCGCCGCGCAGGTGACCGACCAGTACGAGGACGGCAGGTCGGTGCCCACCGTGATCATCCGCGAGACGCCGCGGGCGGCGGCGCGGGCCACCACGTCCCCGACCGGGCCGGGCACCATGTTCAGATGGCAGTGGCTGTCGAACGCGGTGGCCGGCAACGGCTCCGGATCGGGGGCGGGCGGGCGCCCGTACTGATCGGCGGCTGGGGTGCTCACGCCGCCGGCCTGGTCACGGCTGCTCAAGCCGGGCCAGTTCCTCGTCGACGATCGAGGGGTCCAGCTTGGTGAACAGCGGCTGCGGCGTGCTCAGCGGGGTGCCCGGCGTGACCGGGCGGGACTCCCAGCGGGCGACGTCGTCGTAGTCCCCGGTGATCACCGGGTAGGACGGGCCGCCGTCCTCGTCGGCTTCCTCGATCCGGGGCATCCCGGTCCAGGTGCCCTCGCCGCCCAGCATCCGGTGCACCTTGGCCGAGGACTCGGGCAGGAACGGCGTGAGCATGGTCTTCGCGTCGTCCACCAGCTGAAGTACCACGTGCAGGATCGTGCGCATCCGCTCCGGGTCGGACTCGCGCAGCTTCCACGGGGCCTGGTCAGACATGTACTTGTTGGCGTCGCCCACGGCGCGCATGGCGTCGTTGACCCCGGCCTTGAACCGGGACCGGCCCAGCGCGGCGCCGACCCGGGCGAAGGCCTGCCGGGACCGCTCCAGGATTTCCTGGTCGGCGTCGGTCAGCTTGCCGGGCTCCGGGATCGAGCCGATGTTGCGCGCCGCGAACGAGACCGACCGGTTGACCAGGTTGCCCCAGGTGGCGACCAGCTCGTCGTTGTTGCGGCGGAGCAGCTCGCTCCAGGTGAAGTCGGTGTCCTGGTTCTCCGGGCCGGCCACCGCGACGTAGTAGCGCAGCGCGTCCACGTCGTAGCGCTCCAGGAAATCCCGCACGTAGATCACGACCGACCGGGAGGAGGAGAACTTCCGGCCCTCCATCGTGAGGTACTCGCTGGACACGATCTCGGTCGGCAGGTTCAGCGCGCCCAGGGAGCCCGGGCTGCCGCCCCGGCTGCCCTGGCCGTCGTAGCCGAGCAGCATCGCGGGCCAGATCTCGGAGTGGAAGACGATGTTGTCCTTGCCCATGAAGTAGTAGGACTCGGCGTCAGGCGCCTGCCACCACGCCCGCCAGGCGTCCGGGTCGCCGGACCGGCGGGCCCATTCGATGGACGCGGACAGGTAGCCGATAACCGCGTCGAACCAGACGTAGATCCGCTTGTCGGGGCGCTCGCGCCAGCCGTCCAGCGGGACCGGGACGCCCCAGTCCAGGTCGCGGGTGATGGCCCGGGGCCGCAGCTCGTTCAGCAGGTTCAGGGAAAAGTTGAGCACGTTGGGCCGCCACTGGCCGCTTTTGCCCTGCAGCCAGGTAGCCAGCACCTCGGTGAACGCGGGCAGGTCGAGGAAGTACTGCTCGGTCTCGACGAACTTGGGCGTCTCCCCGTTGATCTTGGAGCGGGGATTGATCAGGTCGACCGGGTCGAGCTGGTTGCCGCAGTTGTCGCACTGGTCCCCGCGGGCGTGCTCGTACCCGCAGATCGGGCAGGTGCCCTCGATGTAGCGGTCCGGCAGGGTGCGGCCGGTGGACGGGGAGATCGCGCCCAGCGTGGTCTGCGGGAAGATATAGCCGTTCTTGAGCAGGCCGAGGAAGATCTCCTGCACCACCGCGTAGTGGTTACGGGTCGTCGTCCGGGTGAACAGGTCGTAGGAGATGCCCAGCGCGCGCAGGTCCTCCGCGATTACCCGGTTGTAGCGGTCGGCGAGCTGCCGGGCGGTGAGCCCCTCGGCGTCCGCGGCCACCTGGATCGGCGTCCCGTGCTCGTCGGTGCCGCTGACCATCAGCACCCGGTTCCCCGACATCCGCTGGTACCGGCTGAACATGTCGGACGGCAGGCCGAAGCCGGAGACATGGCCGATGTGGCGGGGCCCGTTGGCGTACGGCCAGGCGGGCGCGGTCAGGATGTGACGGGTCGTCGCGGACATGGGTCCAGCCTAGGGGCAACTCCGGGCAGGTCCTGAACGGATTAAGCCAGAGGCCCGGCTCAGCGCGGCCGGTCCTGGGCCTGGGCATCCGGGCCGCCGGAACCGCCCCGCCGGGCGGCCACCACGGCGTCGTAGACGTCGCGGCGGTGCAGGCCGGACTCCCGGGCCACGGCGGCGATCGCCCCGGTCCGTGGCTGGCCGTCCGCGGCCCGGCGGGCCACCGCGGCCACCGCCTCCGCCAGGGTGAGCCGGGGTCCGCCCGCGTCGCCCTGGACGACCAGGGTGACCTCGCCCAGCAGGCCGTCACCCGCCCAGGCGGCCAGCTCGCTCAGGGTGCCCCGGCGGATTTCCTCGTGGGTCTTGGTCAGTTCACGGCAGACCACCGCCCGCCGGCCGGCCCCGAACGCCGCGGCCAGCTCGCGCAGGGTGGCCCCGGTCCGCTTGGCGGCCTCGAAGAAAACCAGCGTCCGGCGCTCGGCAGCCAGCTCGGCGAAGCGGCGGGACCGCTCGCCGGGCTTGCGGGGCGGGAACCCCTCGAAGCAGAACCGGTCGCTGGGCAGGCCGGATACGGCCAGCGCCGCGGTCACCGCGGAGGGCCCGGGCAGCACCCGGACCCGGGCGCCCGCTTCGGCCGCGGCCGCCACCAGCCGGTATCCGGGATCGCTGATCGCGGGCATGCCCGCGTCGGAGACCAGGAGCACGTCCTGGCCCTGGCGCAGCGAGTCGAGCAGCTGGTCGCCACGCTCCTGCTCGACCGCGTCCCAGTACGCGATGACGCCGGCCGGTCACCTCGACGCCGAGGGTGGCGGCCAGCCGTCTCAGCCGCCGGGTGTCCTCGGCCGCGACCAGCGTCGCCTCGGCCAGGGCCTGCGCGAGCAGCGGTGACGCGTCGCCGGGCCGCCCGATGGGCACGGCGGCCACCGTGAGGGTGCCGTAGCCGTCCCCGGCGGCGGGTTCGCTGACGGCGGGGGGCGCCTCGTCCGGGACCGGGCCGCGCAGGGCCGGGCTGTCCGGGCTCGGGGCGCCGTCCGGGAGCGCGGTGACGGCGGATGCGTCGCTGGTGTTCATGCCGGGCACCACGCTATGTCCCAGCGAGCGCCACGTTGCGCCAGGCCCGCCACTACGTCGCGATCTGGCGCCGCAATGCTCGCCCGCCCCAATACCATGTTGTCCGATGATGGCCTCCCGGGCGGCCGCGCAGCCGGCCGCCGCGACCACCGACCAGCCATCCGGGCTGCTCGCCCGGATGGTCCCGCCCATGCCCGGCAGCGCTCTGTGGGGCTGGCTGGGCCCGCTGCTGGTCACCGTGTTCGGCGCGTTGCTGCGGTTCAACCAGCTGGGCAAGCCGGACAAGGTCATCTTCGACGAGACGTACTACGTCCCGGACGCGCTGGGGATCCTGCGGTACGGCGTCGAGCACAACTACGTGAGCGCGCGGAACTCGATGCTCATCCGCGGGGACACGCACATCTTCAACACCGGCGGGGAGTTCGTCGTGCACCCGCCGGCCGGGAAGCTGTTCATCGCGTTCGGCGAGTGGACGTTCGGCGTGAACTCGTTCGGCTGGCGGTTCGCGGCCGCGCTGATCGGGTCCCTGGCCATCCTGCTGCTGGCCCGGATCGTCCGCCGGATGACCCGGTCCACCCTGCTCGGCTGCATCGCCGGCCTGCTGATGGCACTGGACGGGCTGGAGTTCGCGATGAGCCGCACGGCCCTCCTGGACATCTTCCTGATGTTCTGGATTCTGGCCGCGTTCGGCTGCCTGGTCGTGGACCGGGACGTCACCCGGGCCCGGCTGGCCACGGCTGTGGCCCGGACGGCAGGCGATGCGCCCGCCGCCGGGGGCCCAGGGGACGAGGAGCTGGCCGGCCTGGAGCCGGCCCGTCCCGCCGGGTCCTGGCAGGGGGGGATTCCCTGGTGGCGGGTGGGCGCCGGGGTCTGCATCGGCCTGGCCCTGGCCTCGAAGTGGGACGCGATCTGGTACCTGCTCGGCCTGGCCGCGCTGGTGATTGCCTGGGACGTGGGCGCGCGCCGGGCCGCGGGACTGCCCAACGGCTTCCTTGGCACCGTGCGGCGGCACCGCTGGCTGCCGGTCTGGTTCGGCGTGCTGCCCGTCATCGTGTACGTGATCAGCTGGGCCGGCTGGTTCTTCAGCAGCAGCGGATACGACCGGCAGTGGGCCGGGCAGAACGGCATCCACACCCCGGTGATCTCCACGCTGGCGTCGTTCGTGCAGTATCAGAAGCAGATCCTCCAGTTCCACCTGGGCCTGACCACGCACCACCCCTACCAGTCGCAGCCGTGGACCTGGCTGGTGATGAGCAGGCCGGTCGCGTTCTTCTGGCAGTGCCCGGCGGGCGGCACGCACGGGGCCTGCGCCGGCGCCAAGGCCCAGGAAGTGCTGGCCATCGGCACGCCGCTGATCTGGTGGGCGTCGATCGCCACGCTGCTGGTCTGCGTGGCCTGGTGGCTGACCCGCCGGGACTGGCGGGCCGGGGCGCTATTGCTGGCCGTGGCCGTGGGCTGGCTGCCCTGGTTCTGGTTCGCGCTGCACGACCACCGCACCGAGTTCTTCTTCTACGCGCTGGAGTTCGAGCCGTACCTGATCCTGTCGATCACCCTGTGCCTGGGGCTGATCATCGGGTCGGCCCGGGCGTCCGCGATGCGCCGCACGGTCGGTTCGGCGGTGGTCGGCGCCTACCTGCTCGGGGTGCTGCTGAACTTCGCCTACCTGTATCCGGTCCTGGCGGCCCGGGTCATCCCGTACTCGTCCTGGCTGTCGCACATGTGGTACCACGGCTGGATCTAGCGCACGGGTCAGCGCGCCGGCCTGCCCCGGGGCCTCAGCTGGGCAGATCATCCCCGGGGCCTGAGCCGGGCAGATCATCCCCGGGGCCTGAGCCGGGCAGATTTTCCCTGGGGTCTGGGCCGGGCGGGTCCGCTCCGGCAGCCAGCAGCGCCGGTCCCGGCACCGGCAGCCGCTCCATCTCCCGGGGCTCGAACTTGACCAGGCCGCCCGCGTAGACGCGGCCCTGGCCTGGGGTGACGGACCGGCTCAGGAACACGGCGAGGGCATCGAGCACCCCGGGGGCCAGCGGCTCGCGCGGGTACAGCCCGTGCGCGATGTTGAGGTAGCTGGCCCCCGCGTGGTTGCGGGCGAAGACCGGCGCCCGGCGGCCCATGTAGCTGGCCAGGATCGGTGGGGGCGCGCCGAGCCGGACCCGCCACCAGGGCGTGCGGTGCCGGGCTACGTACGAGTCCGCGGCCCCGGCCGCGGCCGCGTGGCGGAGGAACCGGGCCACGGCGGCCCGTTCCCGGCCCGGGAGGCCGCCCAGGTCCGCGGGCAGGCTGATGACCCGGCGCAGGGGGGCGCCGGGCGGCAGGACCAGGCCGGCCGCGATCAGTTCCCGGGCCCGGGTCACGGCGGGGACCAGGAACCGGTCCGGGATCAGCGGGTGCGGCCCGGCCGTCACCCACACCGCGTTCGCGCCGGTGACCTGGCCCCGGTGCACCCGGCATAGTTCGCCCAGCTCGACGTAGCCCTCCGGGAGGCGTCCCGGGTGGCCGGCGGCTGAGCCCGGGAAGCTGGGCTCGGGGGGGCCGGAAAGGTCGTCCGGGTGGCCGGGGTGCGGGAGGGCGTAGCCCGAGCGTGGGAGGTCAGCACGCAGCAGCGGCCCCCAGCGGGGCGCCGTGCGCAGGACCGCCGCGGGCACCGGGGTGCCGCCCGACAGCGCGCCCAGCCGCTCCGGGGCCGCCACCCGGCGCATGCGGATCGCCTCGGGGGCGGTGCCCGGCCGGAAGCAGGTGATGACCGAGGTGGCGGCCGCGTCCGCGAACACCGGCACAGCCGGCTCGACCAGGTGGACCGCCTGGCCGCCGAGCGCGCCGAGCAGCAGGTCCCGGATCATGCGGCCGTAGTTCACGTCCAGCCATTCGGCCGCGGTGATGAGCACGCCCAGGTCACCCGGGACGGCGTGCCGCGCGGTGGCCAGAAAGAAATGGGCGTGCAGCCCGGCCAGCCCACTGGCCGGCACTCCCTGGTCCCGGGCGGCGCGGCGGAACCAGTCCTTCCCCGGCGCGCCGATCTGGTGGTGCCGCACGTAGGGCGGGTTGCCCAGGAACAGCGTGGGCCCACCCGCTGGGGGCAGGGCGCAGCGGTAGTCCCCAAGCAGCACCGTGGACCGCCCCGCGAAGCCGGCCGCGGCCAGGCTGGCCCGGCCGATGACCGAGGCCACCGGGTCGATCTCTACGCCGACCAGGGCCGCCTGTGGCCAGCGGCGGCCCGCGGCCAAGAGCATCCGGGCCGAGCCGGAGCCGGGATCCACGACCCGGGCCGGGCGGATCCCGGTGCCCGCCGCCCAGGCGACCATGCTCTCGATGACGGGGGCCGGGGTGAACGTCTGCCCGAGAGCCCGGCGGCCCGCCGGGTCGCGCAGCACGCAGAAGGTGTCCCCGAGCGGGTCCTGGCCGGCCCGGATCCGGTCACGGATCGCCGCCAGCGCGCGCGCCTGGACTGGCCGGCGGCCTGCCGCGCGGGACGCCAGGTCCCCTTCGGCCGCGGACCAGCCCGCCACGGAGGCGGCGCCGAGCTGGCTGGCTACGCCCACCAGCGCCTGCTCGTCCGGTATGCGCTCGTCCGGTATGCGCTCGTCCGGTATCTGCCCGTCCGGTATGCGCTCGCCGGGTATCCGGCCGTCCGCTCCCGGTTCACCTGATACCTGGCCACCTCGGAGAACGCTGGTCACCCGCATCATTGTGACGGCATGGAGGTCATCGGGACCGGCAGTACCCAGGCGTGCCGGGTTGCGTCACACTGGAGGCAGATTCCAGCCTGCGCGCGGGTCGATGATGATCTCCGCGCCGGCCGGCCAGTCCGGGGGACGGGTCGGCCCCGAAGTACTGGTGGGGCGTTACTGGGGCACACAGTGGGCCTTCAGCAATCTCTCAGATTCGGCGGGTAATAAAGAGAGCGCGAACAGCGGGGAAAAAAGTGACCCGTTCACCGAGCCGGATGGGTGTCCCCGGACGTCTCTAGGGTGAAGGGTAACGATGAAGTGGAGTGACCCATGGGGAACAGCGAAGAGGGACCAGACCGGGATCAGCGGTTCGAGCAGGACGTCCTGCCGTTCCTTGGTCAGCTGTACCCCGCTGCGCTTCGCATGACCCGTAACCCGACGGACGCCGAGGATCTCGTCCAGGAGACCTCGGCCAAGGCGTACGCCGCGTTCCACCAGTTCCGGCCGGGCACCAACCTCAAGGCCTGGCTGCACCGCATCCTGGCCAACACGTTCATCAACACCTACCGCAAGCGGCGCCGTGAGCCGCGGCAGGCGTCCGGGGGCGACTTCCAGGAATGGCAGCTGCCCGCGGACCCGCTGGCCGCCCAGGCCCGGTCGGCCGAGGCGGAGGCGCTCGACCGGCTCGCCGACTCGGAGATCCTGCGTGCGCTGCGGGACCTGCCCGAGGAGTTCCGGGTCGCGGTGTACCTGGCCGACATCGAGGGCTACGCCTACAAGGAGATCGCCGAGATCATGGGCACCCCGATCGGCACCGTGATGTCGCGGCTGCATCGCGGCCGCGGCCGGCTGCGGGACAAGCTGGCCGCCTACGGTCCCGGCACCGGCCCGGGCCTGGCCCCGATGACGGGCTGACCCCAGGACTGCCAGCCCGGGACTACCGGCCGCAGTTACCAGGGCCAGAGTTACCAGGTGCTTCCCGCTCGCGGCCCGTGTTCCCAGCCCAGGGCGGCCGGGTCGTACACCCGCTCCACGTAAATCTGGTGCCACAGCGAGAACACGACCAGCACCCAGATGTGCCGCCAGCTGACGTCGGGCTCGCCCGCCCGGAACCGCTCCAGCATGCTGAGCGCGGCGTCCCGGTTGATCCACTCGTCGGTCTTAGCCTCACGCAGCAGGCGGTCGGCGAGCCCGTACATGTCGCCTTTGAGCCAGTGCCCGATCGGCACCGGGAAGCCGAGCTTGGCCCGTTCGGCAGCGGCCTGCGGCAGCACGGAGGCCATCGCCTGCCGCAGCGCCAGCTTGGTGGTGCCCGCGCCGATCTTCTCGTCCCGGGCCAGCCGGGCCGCCACCGACATCACCTCGCGGTCCAGGAACGGCACCCGCAGCTCCAGGCTGTGCGCCATCGTCATCCGGTCCGCCTTGACCAGGATGTCGCCGTGCAGCCAGGTGTTGATGTCCACCAACTGCATCGTGGACGTATCGTCCAGGCCCGCCTCGGCGGCCTGGTCGTAGACCGGCGCGGTGACGGCGTATGCGCTGGCCGCCCGTGACCCGGGCCCCCGGGCGATCAGGTCCACCTGGCCGTCCACGAACACGTGCGCGTTCCCGATGTACCGCTCCCGCAGCGGGGTCGATGTCCGCTCCAGGAAGCCCTTGCCCTTGACTCCGGCCGGGATCATCGAGGCGGCCCGCTTCAGCGGCGCGCGGGCCAGCTCCGGCAGCCGCTCCCCGGCCCGGACCACGCCCGGCTGGTGGTAGATGGCATAGCCGCCGAACAGCTCGTCTGACCCCTCGCCGGACAGCACCACCTTGACGTGCTTGCTGGCCTCGCGGGCCACGAACCACAGCGGGACCGCGGCGGCGTCGGCCATCGGGTCGTCCAGGTGCCAGATGATCCGCGGCAGGTGGGTGAAGAACTCCTCCGCGCTGATCACGTAGGGGATCGACTTCACGCCGAGCGCCGCGGCGGTCTCCTGCGCACGGTCGATCTCGCTGTAGCCCTCACGCTCGAACCCGACGGTGAAGGTCAGCAGGTCCGGGCGGTGTTCCGCGGCCAGCGCGCAGATCGCCGCCGAGTCGATGCCACCGGACAGGAATGCACCGAGCGGCGCGTCGCTGCGCAGGTGCACGGCGATCGAGTCGCGCATCACGGCCAGGATCGAGGCGGCCGTGCTCTGGCTCGGGGCCGGTGCGGGCCGCAGGTCGGCGCGCCAGTACCGGAACACGTCCACGCTGCCGCCGGGCCGCGCGATCATCGCGTGCCCCGGAGGGAGGACCCGGATCGGCGGGGTCAGCGCCTCCGGCGGCGGCACGAACTGGAAGGCCAGGTAGTGCCGGACCGCGTCCCGGTCCAGGGTGCTCAGCTCGCCCGGGCTGGCCAGGCACTTGCGTTCCGAGGAGAACCGCAGCAGCTGGCCAGGCCCGGCGCGGCCCGGGCCACCCGACTCAGGCAGGTCCGCAGGGAATGGCTGGGCCTGCCCTGACTGACCCGGTGCTGGCTGGTCCGCGCCCGCCGCGTGACGGCCGTGCCGCCCCGCCCCGGCTGATGACGGCGGCCCGGCAGGCGGGGCCACCGGGGCGGGGCGCCCGGCCGCGTGCCGCCCGGCCGGCCGGGTGTCCCACGCGGAGCCGCCCGGGGCGTGCCCCCCGTTCATCCCGGACGGCGCCGCCTGGCCGTCCAGCCAGTCATGCTCTTGGACCTCGTCCACGGTGTAATAGAAGGGCTTGATGCCAAACTGGTCCCGGGCGCAGAACAGCTCCCGAGTCCACGTGTCCCAGATCGCGAACGCGAACATGCCGCGCAGCCGGTGCACTACCTCCTTGCCCAGCAGCGCGTACATCTCCAGCAGGACCTCGGAGTCCGAGGTGGTGCGCAGCGTCACCCCCTGCTGGCGAAGCTCCTGGCCGAGCTCCACGTAGTTGTAGATCTCGCCGTTGTAGACCATCCAGTACCGGCCGTCAGCGGACCGCATCGGCTGGTGGCCGCCCGGGGACAGGTCGATGATCGCCAGCCGCCGGAAACCCAGGGCGACGTCGGGGTCGGTGTAGAACCCCTCGTCATCAGGTCCCCGGTGGGTGATCCGCTCGGTGGCGGCATGCACCCAGTCCTGGTCCGGATCTGCCTCCAGGGCCAGGGCCAGGCAGCCGACGATTCCGCACATCATGTCCCCAACGAGAGAGTTCTGGTGGTGAGCCGCTGGTGTGGCCGGTCCTCTGCGCCCCGATCCTAAGGGGCGGACGCCGCCCGCGTGGGCCAGGCCACGCACCCTGGCCGTGTGGCGGGCCGCCCGCCGGCGGCCCGGCGGCCCCGCGTGCCCCAGCAGGCTCACTGGCCACGCCAGACTGGAGGGCGCTTTTCGGCGAACGCGGCCGCGCCCTCCCTGGCGTCGGCTGAACCGAAAACCGGGCTGGTGATCTCGTTCTGCCGGGCGAACTGCTCGTCCGCGGGCCACCCGCCCGACTCCGCAACGACCCGCTTCGTGGCGGCCAGGGCGAGCGGCGCGTTCTGGCTGAGCCTGCGGGCCAGGTCGGTGGCCGTGGCCAGGGCCTGGCCGGCCGGCACCAGCCGGTTGATCAGGCCGGCCCGGTGCAGCTGCGGGGCCGGGATGTGATCCCCGGTCAGCGCGACTTCCATGGCCAGGTGATAGGGGATCCGGCGAGGCAGCCGGAGCAGGCCGCCGGCCCCGGCCACCAGGCCTCGCGTCACCTCCGGCAGGCCGAACGCCGCTTCCTCGCTGGCTACGATGAGATCGCAGCTGAGCGCGACCTCGAACCCGCCGGCCAGCGCGTACCCCTCGACGGCGGCGATGACCGGCTTGGCCGGCGGCCGCTCCACGATCCCGGCGAATCCGCGCCCGCCCGCCTGCGGGTCCTCCCCGGCCAGGAAGCCCTTCAGGTCCATCCCCGCGCAGAACGTGCCACCCGCACCCGTCAGCACGATGACCTGGACGTCCTGGCGCGCCTCGAGGTCATCGAGGGCGGCGGCCATCCCGGCGGCCACCGCGCCGTTCACCGCGTTCCGCGCGGCAGGCCGGTTGATGGTGACTACCGCGACCGGGCCGTCCACTTCACACAGCACCGCATCTGCATTGCCCGGACTGGTGCCTGGATTACCCAGTCCCGGGCCTTCCGCCGCCGCGCTTTCCGAATTGTCCGACACTGCGCCCTCTCTCTGATGGTCGTCTTTTTGGGTGAGACGCCCAGCGGCGTTTACGCAGCTAGGCGCCCCTGAGCAAGATCCGGCAGCAAGCCGGTCTTAGCCCGGTAGCAGCCGAGATATGGATGATTATCGGCATCGCGGGTAAGGTGCTGCCTCGTGGAGGGGTCGGCAACCCTCTCACGGGCCTTAATTCTGGTCCTGAGGGTCAGTTTGTACGCGTGCGGAGGTTTGGCCGCAGCGCTAGTTTTTGCTGTGCTCCTGGCCGGACGGGCGGCGGCGGACCAGAACCCGGGCATCACGCAGAATCCCGCCTCCGCAGGGGCGACCTCCAGCGCGCTCACGGCCGGCCAGCCGGCCAGGCAGTCTCGCATCCACGGTCAGTTCCGTAGTTGGTGCCACCCAGGGAGTTATCACAGGCCAGGGCAGCAGCTCAGGATCTGCCAGCAGTCCGGCGGCTGGCAGCCCAGCCACCGCCGGCCAGGGAACGACCGCGCCGGGCCAGCCCTCAGGAGCACCGCAGGCGAGCCAGCCGAATCCTGCGAGCCAGCCCGGTTCGGCCAGCCAGGCTCCCGCTGCCAGCGCCGCCTCCTCTCAGGCCGCTCCCGCGGCCAGCATCCCTGCGGCCAGTGCCCCTGCGACCAACGTCTCTGGGACAGGCAGTCCGGCGGCCAACGTCGCTGCGGCCAATGTCCCTGCGCCGCCGCCCGCTGGGTCCAGCGGCAACGCGAACCAGGCTCCGGCCTCGTCAGCCACCGGTGCCGCCCGGGCCGCCACCCAGAACATCATGCCGGGCCAGGGCGGCGGCCAGAGCACCGGGGCAGCCTCGGCCTCGGTGTCCAGCGCGAGCGCGAACCAGCCATCGGGCTCCACGGCCACCGGCGCCCTCGCCAGCGTTAGCGGCGCGGTCAGCGGCACCGTCAGCGGCACCGTCCAGAGCGTCACCCAGGCGCAGGGCACCAGTCAGGGTCCGGCGCCGCAGGCACAGCCCGCCGGGCCGCAGTCCAGCCGCCAGCCGAATCCGGGCGGCCCGGCCAGCACCACGATGGGCGCCAGCAGGGCGATCCCAGCGGCCGCCAGCACGGTCACAAAGGCCGTGGGCGGGACCGTGGCCGCCGCGGCGCCTGCCAGTGGCACCACCGGCCAGACTCCGCCCGGCCAGACCACCCAGTCCCCGCTCAGCGCGCTCGCGCCGGGCAGCCAGTCCAGTCTGGCTCGCCAGGTGGCCGGAATCACCGCGACGGCCGTCCCGGCGGTCAGTGGTCCGGTCAGCCTCGCCGCCGGCAGCGCACCGCCCGTTCTCCCCACCGCCGGGTCCCCCATCAGCGCTCCCGTTCAGCAGTCCGCGCAGGCGGCGGTCGCCACCGCCTCGCCCGCGAACGGGTCGCACGTCACCGGCCAGGCCGCCACCGCGCTGTCCGGGCTCACCGGCACCCTGACCAAGGTGACCAGCGCCGCCACCGGAAGCACGCGCCTTGGCGGTCTCGCCGGAACCGTCGCCAGCGTGACCCGGACCACGCTCCCCGCGGTCACGGGCACTGCGGCTGGCGGCACCGGGACCGTCCTCCCCGCCGTCAGCGGCACCCTGGCCGGGGCGGCCGGAACGGTTCTGCCGACGGTCACCCACACCGTCGCTGGCACCACGGGGACGCTGCTCCCGGTCGTCACCCGGACCGTGGCCGGTGTCACCGGAACCGTGCTCCCGGCCGTCACCCGGTCTGTGCTGCCCGCCGTGACCGGCACCCTCACTGGCGCGGCCGGGTCCGTCCTCCCCGCCATGACCGGCAGCCTTACCGGCGTCACGGGCACCGTTCTCCCGGCCGTCACCGGCACCTTGAGCGGCGTCACCGGGGGCGTCCTGCCGACCGTGACCGGGCTCACGGGCACCGTTCTCCCCGCCGTCACCGGCACCCTGAGCGGCGTCACCGGGGGCGTCCTGCCGAGCCTCACCGGCACCCTCACTGGCGTTACTGGCACTCTCCTCCCCGCCGTCACCGGGATCCTCGGTGGCGTCACCGGGGGCGTCCTGCCGAGCCTCACCGGGACCCTGGGCGGCGTCACGGGCACTCTCCTCCCCGCTGTCACCGGGACCCTGACCGGCGTCACCGGGACCCTGACCGGCGTCACCGGGACCCTCAGCGGCGTCACCGGGGGCGTCCTGCCGAGCCTCACCGGCACCCTCACTGGCGTTACTGGCACCGTCCTCCCCGGGGTGCCCCCCGTCATCTCCACCGGCAGTGGGCTGCCCCTGCCGCCCACTGGCCCCACCGGACCCACCGGACCCGTGCCCCCGGCCGCCGGATCGCCCAGCTCGTCCGGCCCCCACGTCCCGGGGACGACCTCCTCGCTTCCCGCGGCCGGCGTGGCCGCAGCCGCCAGGGCGGCGCTGGCCGCCGGCCTGCACTCGTTCCCCGCCCCGATCGCGGGAGCCGCCGGTCACGGTGCGCCAGCGCCGTCGGCCCCGACGCCTCCCCGGCTGCCCGCTGGCTCAGGCGGCGGCGCTAACGGCGGCAGTGGTGCGGGCAGCGGCAGCAGCGGGAACAGTGCGCGCGGCGTCTATGGTGGCGTCGCGGCCGCCCTGATCACACTCCTCACCCTCCTCCTGCTCCGGCTGGCGCGCAGCGCCGCTGTCAAGCCGATCTGGCGCGCCTACCTGCCGGAGGTCCCACCCGCCTAAGTCCTTTCCTTCCCGACTGGTAACCCCTTCGGCGTCCGGCCGCCAGTGCCCGGCGCTGATTCCCTCGGAAGGAAAGTGATAGCACTATGCGTACGTGGACGAAGTCCGCGTGCGTCGTGCTCGCCTGGAGCATCCTGTCGATCGCCCTGGTGGCGGTCGGCATGAAGGGATCCGTTCACTCAGCCCAGGCGAACACCCGCACCGCGAGTAGTACTGAGGTCATCCTCACCCGCACCCTGACCGTCGCCGCGCCAGCTCAGGCGGCGACCCTGTCCCAGATGGCGACACCATCCAGGAAGCCGGCCCCGTCCCAGACGGCGAGGAACCGGGTCCCGACATACGTGGTCCAGTACGGCGACACGTTGTCTGGTATCGCCGCCCGGTTCCATATCCGTGGCGGCTGGCCGCCCTTGTATACGTCCAACCTGAAGGCCATCGGCTGGAACCCGAATGCCATCCAGCCGGGTACCGTGCTCGTGATTCCCGGGCCGGCACCCGTGCGTTACACCGTGGCCACTGGCGACACCCTGTCGGCCATCGCCGCTGCGCTGAGCATCCGGGGGGGCTGGCCTGCCCTGTACGCGGCCAACCGGCCCGCCATCGGCCGCGATCCGAACGCGCTCCGGCCCGGCACCGTGCTCAGCGTCCCGCAGCCGGCCGCACCCGCACCGGCCGCACCCGCACCGGCCGCACCCGCACCGGCCGGACCAGGCGTGACCCCGCATCAGCGCCCGGCGCCCCCGTCACCGCCGGTGAGCGCCCGGCCCCATCCTCACCCGGGGATCCCAGCACCGGCCTCCACGAGCATGCCGCAGTGGCTCAAGACCATGCTGCTGGCCGTGGGCCTGCTGATCCTGGCCGCTCTGCTCATTGAGCCGGTGCTGATGGTCCGCCGAAGGCGGCGCCAGGCCGCGGTCGCGGCTCTGGAGTCCGGCCCGGCGGACCAGGGCGTCTCGTGCCGGGGACCGGACCCTCTGCCGCCCGGCGCGGAGAAGGCCTCCATCGTCGTCGCCGACCACGACCGGCTGGTCGTGACGTGCAACAAGCGTGACGACTCGGTCTACGTGCTGCGCCCACCTGGCGAAGACCCGAAGGCGATCCTGCGGGTGGCCCGCCTGGTGCTGCCGGAGGGTCCGTACGGCGAGCTGGCCAAGCAGCTCGGGGTGCCCGCCATCGGGTCGCTGGAGTAGAAGTGCCCGCGAACGTGGCCGGGTGGGGCACCCCACCCGGCCCAGGTCCCCCGTGCTAGCGGTCCGTCGCCTCTGGCGACGCCTTCTTCCGCAGCGATTCAACGAGCGCGGCCACGTGACGCCGGTCGTCCGGGGTCAGCTCGTCGATGCTCGCGATGAGGAGTTCCCGTTCGCGATCACCCGGGTGCGGCGGCCCGGCGGGTTCCTCGTCGTAGTAGTGCAGTCCCGTGGACTCGGCGGCGGCGGCCCGGACGGCGGAGACCGGCAGGTCGAGGCCCTTGGCGAGCCCGTCGAGCGTGACCGGGCGGGGCGGCCGGGCCAGGTTCCTGGTGATCGCCAGGGTGTAGACGGTGGAACGAGGCAATCCGCCGCGCCGCGCCACGTCGCCGTAGGACCAGCCCCGCTCGTGCAAGCGCTGCTGGATGAGGTGCTGGAGGGGGTTGAGTTCCTGCTCCAGCGCCGCGGCGGAGGGGCGCGGCCGCTCGCCCGCAGGCTCCCGCTCGTCCCCCGTCACATGCGCCGTCATGCCAGCCCTGCCGCTCCGTCCGATGGGCCCCTGGTCGCGTTGCGCCGCCCTTGCGTTACCCGTGGGTAATCATTACTGTTCGGTGGTAGCCGAACAGTCTGTACGCCCTGGAGCGTACACCAGGTTCGGGCCCGGCACCACGGGGGTGCCGGGTGGCCCCAGAGGCCCCGCCCGTGAACACGGGCCAAGCCGATCTGCCTGGCTGAGGCAGGTCACTGCCAAAGGAGGCACCATGACCAATGTACCTGCGGTGACCATGGAGGACCTGGAGCTCGAGCACGCCGAACTGCTCCCGAGCCGGGAAACCCTCTGGACGTGCCACCCGTGCCACAGCGGCTCCAGCTTCACCCAGGTGGCACAGGGCAACGGCAACACGAACCAGGCGGGACTGCTCAACATCTCCGCCCTGAACGGCAATCTCAGCGGCAACCAGATCGTCCTCTTCTAACAACCGTACGGCCCGTACCGCGTGCCGGCCGACTGTGCACTGCGGAGAGGGCTGCGCAGCGAGGAAAGGGCCGCCCGAACAAGGGCCCGGGCGGCCCTTTCCTCTTGTGTACCCGGCCTCCCGGACACCCTCTCCCAGCCGCCTTAAGACCTTCATCCGGTGAGCACGCGAGGGAGGAGCAGACCCATGACCCTGGCCCCAGCGCACCCGGGCACCGAGGGCACGCCAGCCGTCCCGCTCCCGGCAGGCGCGTCCGGTCCTGCCGAGCCGCCCCGGCTGGCCGACGGGGTCGAGCTCCTCGGCGAATACCAGGATTCCGGCTACCGCCAGCCGCCGTCGCTCGTGCGGCGGCCCGACGGCCAGGTCATCCAGATGTCCCCGCTGCTGTACCAGCTGACCAGCCGGATCGACGGCTCCCGCGATCCGGCCGAAATCGCGACGCTGGTGAGCGGCGATCTCGGCCGCTCCCTCCAGGCCGACCAGGTGCGCCATCTCGTCGCGGCCAAGCTCCTGCCGCTCGGCATCGTCGCCCGCGCAGGCGCACCGGCCGCCCTGCCGAAGGCCAACCCGCTGCTTGCACTCAGGGCGCGCGGCACCCTGCTGCCGGAACGAGCGGCGAACGCCGCCGGGGTGCTCCTCCGGCCACTGTTCCGGCCGCCCCTCGTCGTGGCCGTGGTGGCCAGCGTCCTGGCCGTGGACTACTGGCTGTTCGCCGTCCACGGGCTGGGTGGCGGGATCCAGCAGGTCCTGTACGACCCGGTGGCCCTGCTCGTGGTGCTCGGGCTCTCCCTGGTCTCCGCCGCGTTCCACGAGTGCGGCCACGCGACCGGCTGCCGCTACGGCGGCGCGCGGCCAGGCCTCGTCGGCGTCGGCATCTACCTGATCTGGCCGTCGTTTTTCACCAACGTCACGGACTCCTACCGGCTCAGCCGGGCTGGCCGGCTGCGGACCGACCTCGGGGGCCTGTACTTCAACCTGATCTTCATGCTGGCCCTGGCCGGCCTCTACGCGGCCACCTCGGCCGAGGTCCTGCTCCTCGTCATCGCCATCACGCACCTGGAGATGCTGGAGCAGCTGCTCCCGTTCGTCCGGTTCGACGGCTACTTCGTGCTCAGCGACCTGGCCGGCGTGCCCGACCTGTTCGCCCGCGTGGTCCCCATCCTGCGCAGCATCGTGTCCAGAGGGCCCCGGGACCCGCGCGTGAGCGGTCTGCGGCGCCGCGCCCGGATCCTGGTGACGGGCTGGGTCCTGTGCGTCATCCCGCTGCTCACGTTCAGCCTCGGGTACCTCCTGCTGCACCTGCCGGGCATCAACCGCGCGCTGTGGCGCTCCGGCACCCGGCAGGTGCACCTCACGGCCGCCGCGATTGGCGCTCACCGTTACGCGATGGCCGCGGTGGACACGATCGGCTTCGCGCTGCTGGCCCTGTCCCTCGCCGGCTCGCTCTACATCGTGATGGGGCTGGCGCGGCGGCTGGCGACCATGGGCCTGCGCTGGTCCGCCGGCCGGCCAGCCCGCCGCCTCCTGGTCGCCGTGTCGGGCCTGGCCTGCATGGCCGCGCTGGCCGGCTTCTGGGCCGCACAAGGCCAGTTCCGCGGCTGGTAGCCCGCGCCACCAGGAGCTGCCACGCCACCAGTAGCCCCGTCCATCGGTAGCCGGGGCCGTCCGCTGCCGAGGGTCCCGCAGGCGGCGCCACCGGGCACCGGAGCGACCCGCACCGCCAGGACAGCCTCGCTACTTGGGCTGGAACCGGATCCCGCCGTCGAACCGGATGACCTCGGCGTTCATGTAGTCGTTCTCGATGAGCGCCTGGACCAGGTGGGCGAACTCGCCGGCGGTGCCCATCCGCTTCGGGAACACCACCGGCGCGGCCAGCTTGGCCTTGAACTGCTCGGCGTCCGGCGCGAACCCGTAGATCGGGGTGTCGATGATGCCCGGGCAGATGGTGTTCACCCGGACGCCGATGACGGACAGGTCGCGGGCGGCCGGCACGGTCATCCCGATGATGCCCCCCTTGGAGGCCGAGTAGGCGACCTGGCCGGTCTGCCCTTCCAGGCCGGCTACCGAGGCCGTGTTGATCACCACGCCGCGCTGGCCGTCCGCGTCGGCCGGCTCGGTAGCGGCGATGGCCGCCGCGCCGATGCGCATCAGGTTGAACGTTCCGATCAGGTTGACGTCGATGACCTTGCGGTAAGCCGCGAGATCGTGGGGGGTGCCGTCGCGGCCCACGGTCCGCGCGGCCCAGCCGATCCCGGCGCAGCTCACCACGGTCCGCAACGGTGCCCCGGCGGCCACGGCCGCTTCCACGGCCGCGGTGACCGAGTTCTCGTCGGCCACGTCCGTCTTCACGAACAGGCCACCGGTCTCGGCGGCGACTGCCTTGCCCTGCTCCTCGTTGAGGTCGGCCACGACAGCCGTGACCCCGGCGGCGGCGAGCCTGCGGGCCACCGCCGCACCCAGCCCGCTGGCCCCGCCGGAGATGATCGCTGCGGTTCCGTTGAGTTTCATGGCCGGGAGCATACTTCGCACTCCCGGCCGCCAACCGAACGGGGTTCGGATTTGCCAGCCGTACCCGCGCCGCGCCGCGTTGTCGGTGACCCGGTCTACGATCTGAAGGACCGGGAGACGGGCTATTCCCGGGCCGATTCCCCCGGGAAGCAGGGGAAAGGCCCACCGGGCAAGCTCAGCGGATCGAGCACAGGAAACAGGGAGCATGCGGTGAGGAAGTTCCACGCGAACCCGTGGGCGGTGCTGCTGGTCGTCTCGCTCGGGTTCTTCATGACGCTGCTCGACCTGACTATCGTGAACATCGCGATCCCGGACATCATCACCAGGCTGCACGCCTCGCTCGACGACGTGCTGTGGGTGATCAACGCCTACGCCCTAGTGCTCGCGGTACTGGTGATCACCTCCGGGCGGCTGGGTGACCTGATCGGGCCGCGGATCATGTTCGCCCTGGGCATCGGCGTGTTCACGCTGGCGTCGGCCGCGTGCGGCCTGGCCCCCGGCCCCGGCTGGCTGATCGGGTTCCGCGCCGTCCAGGGGCTCGGCGCGGCCATGCTCATGCCGCAGACGCTGACCATCATCACCAACACGTTCCCCCCTGAGCGCCGCGGTGCCGCGTTCGGCATCTGGGGCGCGGTGGCCGGGGTGGCCACCATCGCCGGGCCGACCCTGGGCGGGCTGCTGGTGACCGCGTTCGACTGGCGCTGGATCTTCTTCGTCAACCTGCCGTTCGGCGTGATCGCGCTGGTGCTGACGTTCGTCATCATCCCGGACATGCGGCCGGGGCGGCGGCACCGGATCGACGTTCCCGGCGTGCTGCTGGCCAGCGCGGCGTTGCTAGCCATCTGCTACGGCCTGGTCGAGGGGCAGAAGTACAACTGGGGCACGATCACCTCGTTCATCAGCATCCCGCTGGTCCTGGGGCTCGGCGTGCTGCTGCTGATCGCCTTCCTGGTGCTCCAGTGGCGGACCCAGGACCGCGAGCCACTGGTCCCGTTCGCGCTCTTCCGGGACCGGAACTACGCGGTGGTCAACTGGGTGTCGGGGACGCTGGCGGTCGGCATGATGGGGATCTTCCTGCCGTTCACCATCTACCTGCAGTCCGTGCTGGGCTTCTCCGCGCTCCGGGCGGGCCTGACCATGGCCCCGGCCTCGCTGCTGTCGATGTTCGTGGCGCCGGTCGCCGGGCGGCTCACCGACAAGATCGGCGGCAAGTACATCCTGATGCTGGGCCTCACCCTGTTCGCGGCCGGGATGGGCTGGGTCGCGCTGGAGGCGACGACCACCTCCGTGTGGTACGACTTTCTGCCCGCGCTGCTCGTGGCCGGCATCGGGATGGGCTGCACGTTCGCACCCATGGTCACCGTGGCCATGCGGAATATCGACCCCCGGATGGCCGGCGCGGCGTCCGGCGTGCTGAACACCGTCCGGCAGGTCGGCCTGGTCATCGGCACCGCGGCAGTGGGCGCGCTGCTCCAGAACCGGCTGGTCTCCTCCATGAACAGCCAGGCCGCGACGCGCGCCACCGCCCTGCCGCCCCACCTCCGCGGCCCATTCGTGGCCGGGATCAAGCACGCGGCCAGTAACGGGATCCAGGTCGGAGCCGGCCAGAACGGCTCCGGCATCAAGCTGCCCGCAGGGCTGCCCGCCCGGCTGATGGCCGAATTGCTGCGGATCGGGCACGACGTGTTCACGTTCGGCTACGTGAACGCCATGCGCTCGACCATGCTGCTGCCGATCATCCTGCTCGCCGTGGGCGCGGTCAGCTGCCTCATGCTCAGGGAAGGGCCGGCGGACGCAGGAGCCGGCCGCCCCGGACGTCCCCGCCGAGCAGGCCGCCCCGGCGGCCTGATCCCGCCGGGCCGGCTCAGCTGGCCGGCTCGAAGACTTCCGGGGACCAGAGGCCGGGGAGGTCCTCGGGATCGGCGGCCTCGAACGGAAAGTGGGTGGCGAACGCGGGCCGCAGGTCGGTGAGCCAGGCAGCGTCCGGGTCGTAGCGGGCAAAGAACGGCTTGCCGACCAGGTCAGGATCGCGGGCCTGGATCATGTGCAGGACGAAAACCCGCTGGCCGGCCACGTCCGCGATCCCGTCCACGCACACCTTGCCGGGGGTCGCCGACATGGAAGGCCCGCGCACGGTGCGGCACAGGCCAGCCACCTGACGGTAGGCGTCGCGGAAGATGCCGTGCGCAGCCGCGAGCGGCACCGCGAAGTAGTCCTGCGGGCCGGTATCCCGCTCCACGAACATGTAGTACGGCACCATGCCCATCCGCACCTGGGTCCGCCACATCGCGGCCCAGGTCGCCGGGTCGTCGTTGATCGTCCTGATCAGCGGGGCCTGAGTGCGGATCACGGCCCCGGTGGCCCGGATCCGGCGGCTGGCCTCGGCGACCAAGGCGGACTCCAGCTCCCGGGGATGGGAGAAATGCGCCATGAACGCGAGCGACCGGCCCGAGGCCACCACCTGCTCGAACAGGCGCAGCGTGTCGTCGGCGTCCGGGTCGGACACGAACCGCTGCGGCCAGTAGGCCAGCGACTTGCTGCCGATCCGCACCGACTCGATGTGCTCCAGTCCCGGCTCCAGCAGCGGCTCAATGTACCGGCGCAGGACGGTCGCACCCATGATCATGGGGTCGCCGCCGGTGATCAACACGCTGGTCACCTCGCGGTGCTGGCGGAGGTAGTCCATGACCCGGCCTAGGTCGGCGGTGGCCATCTTGAGCTCGGGCTCGTCCACGAACTGCGCCCACCGGAAGCAGTAAGCGCAGTATGCGTGGCAGGTCTGGCCCTGCTTGGGAAAGACCAGGACGGTCTCCGGGTACTTGTGCTGCACCCCGGGAAGCGGCTCGTCGTCGAAGTCAGGGATGTTCAGCGCCAGCTGCCCGGCCGGGTGCGGGTTCAGCCGCATCCGCACCTCGTGGGCCGCGGCGGTGATCTCCGGCTCGGGCGCGCTCCGGGCCAGCAGGTCCGCGATCCGGGCGACGTCCGCGGCCGGCAGCATGTCCGCCTGCGGGAAGACCAGGCGGTAGACCGGGTCGTCGGGGGCCGTGGTCCAGTCGATGAGCTGCTCGATCACGTAGGCGTTGACCCGGAACGGCAGCACGGTCCCGACGGCCCGGACGGCCAGCCGCTCGGCTTCGCCGAGGCCAGCCCGCGCGGTCAGTTCGTCCAGGTGCTTCGCGTTGTAGGCACGGAAACGTCGACCCCCATCAGGTACTGGCACTATCTGCCGGATGCCACTCACGGGTCTCCCTCCGGTCGGTCGCATTCCGGCGGCCCTGCCGGGATGCGAGTCCCTGTGGCCCGCGGCTGGCGATCGTCCCGCCGCGCTCTCTCAGCTGCTCTGGGCATCAACTGCTCTGGGCGGCGCGGAGGCCACATCGGCATGACGGCGACATCGGCATGACGTCGGCCTCCGGCGTGATCGCCCGTACCGGACCTCATCCAAGGAGGTCTCACTGAGGAAACGCTGAAGCGGCGCAGAAGGTTGCCTCGCCTTTACCCGGTTCCAGCCGCCTGCTTCCCCGTTGGCCACCCACTGGTCCGGCCCGGCCGGCCGCCATGACGGTGCCGCCAGGCCCCCACGACTCACGCTGGTCCCCGCGCCTTGGCGGCCCCCACCAGGACGGTCCGAATCACCCCTTCGTCACGTTTCGTCCATTATGCCGGGCACCGGTGGTGCCGGGCTCAGATTGTGACAGATGGTTACCCAGTGGGCGGATGATCAACCCTGCCGGGCCACCGCGGCGGGCCCCCTCATCCGGCGGTGGGGCTCCCCCCCGTCGGGTCCGCAGCAGTGCCCGCGGGGTGAGAGGCTTGGGCCCGTGCTCGAGGAACCCACGCCGGCCGGCCTCACGGAGCAGGCCATCGTGGTTGACGCCATGGGCGGTGACAACGGGCCCGCCGTAGTGGTGGCTGGTGCCGCCGCGGCGGCGATGGCGCTGCAGGCCCCGGTGATCCTGGCCGGGCGGGCCCCTGAGCTGCGCGGACTGGTGGCCCAGCACCCAGAGGTGGCCGGGCTGCTGCGGGTCGCGCCCGCCGAGGACACCATCGCCATGGATGAGGGCGCGCTGGCCAGCTGGCGGCGGCCGCGCTCCAGCGTGGCCGTGGCCTGCCAGCTGGTCCGGCGCGGTCAGGCCGCAGCGGTGGTCTCGGCCGGCTCCACCGGCGGGGTGGTGGCCACGGCCCGGCTCCGGCTACGCTCCGTGCCCGGTTTGCTCCGGCCGGCTCTGGTGGTTGTGCTGCCCACCCAGCCGCGGCCGACGTTCCTGATCGACGCAGGCGCCGTCGCCGATCCCAAGCCGGAGATGCTGCTCCAGTTCGCCCAGCTAGGGGTGGCCTACGCGCAGATCGCCCACGGCATCCCCGATCCGAAGGTGGGCTTGCTCACCATCGGGGCCGAGCCCGGCAAGGGCAACAAGCTGGCCCGGCGGGCCCACGAACTGCTCGCCGCCCCGCCGCCGCACGGCGCCCTGCCGATCCGATTCACCGGCAACGTCGAGGGCACCGACCTGCTGACCGGCGCGGCGGACGTGATCGTCACCGACGGCTTCACCGGCAACGTGGCGCTCAAGACACTGGAGGGGGCGATGGGGTTCGCCGCCGGCCAGTTGCGGGACGTGCTGCGCGGTTCCCGGGCGGCGCGGGCCGGCGCGGTCCTGCAGCGCCGCGGGCTGCGCGAGCTGCGCGGGCGGCTGGACTCCGAGAGCTATGGGGGCGCCGCCCTGCTCGGCCTGGAGGGGACCATCGTCATCGCGCACGGCGCGTCCACCCCGCGCGGGATCACGTCGGCGTGCCTGCTCGCCGCGGATCTGGTCAAGGGCCACATCACCGAGAGGATCCGGGAACGGCTCGGTCACGGCCGCGGCGGCCATTTCCTCCACCGGAACTGAGCCCGGGACACACTCACCCAGCTGACCCCGCCAGCCCCAGAAGCACCACGTTCTGCCCGTGATCATGACTCTGGTGTCGCTATAACGACACCAGAGTCATGATCACGATTCTGGGCGGCGGCCCTGTGCCTGATCACGAAACTCTTGGCGCGGGCCTACCCGGCGTGGTCGCTAGGCTTGGGGTATGGCGGATCCACGGGATGTCCTCGCGCAGCGGGTGTCGGCTGCGCTCGGTGCGGCGTTCGGCCCCGGCTACGAGGCCGCCGATCCGGTGATCCGGCCGTCCTCGTTCGCGGATTACCAGTCCAACGCGGCCCTGCCACTAGCCAAGCGGCTGGGGCGGCCGCCGCGGGACCTCGCCGCGGACATCGTCCGCCATCTCGACGTGGACGGCGTCGCGGAGCCGCCCGAGGTGAGCGGCCCGGGCTTCATCAACCTCAGGCTCCGGCCGGGCTGGATTGCCGCGGAGGCCACCACCGAACTGCGCGACCCGCGGCTCGGGGTGAAGCCAGCGGGCGGCCCCCGGAAGATGGTGGTCAACTACTCCGGCCCCAACGTGGCCAAGGAACTCCACGTCGGCCACTTGCGGGCCACCGTGGTAGGTGACGCCATCGTCCGGGTTCTCGAGCACCTGGGTCACACGGTGATCCGGGCAGCGCACCTGGGCGACTGGGGAACCCCGTTCGGCATGCTAATCGAGCATGCCCTGGACATCGGCGAGGACGCCACCCGCAAGCAGCTCGTGGCCGGTGAGTTCACCGCCTTCTACCAGGCCGCCCGGGCGGAGTTCGACAGCCAGCCCGGCTTCCCCGGCCGGGCCCGCCGCCGGGTTGCCCAGCTGCAGGGCGGCGAGCCGGAATCCAGGCGGCTGTGGCAGGTGCTGGTCACCGCGTCCATGGAGTACCTCACCGCGATCTACCGGCGGCTCGGGGTCACGCTGACCGAGGCCGACATGGCCCCGGAGAGCTTCTACAACCCGATGCTGGCCGACGTGGGCGCCGAACTGCAGGACGCCGGGCTGGCCGTGATCAGTGACGGCGCGCTGTGCGTGTTCCCGGCCGGGTTCACCGGCCGGGACGGGGCGCCGCTGCCGCTGATGCTGCGTAAGAGCGACGGGGGCTACGGTTACGACACCACGGACGCCGCCGCCATCCGGTACCGGCTGAGGGAACTGCGCGCTCAGCGCCTGATCTACGTGGTGGGCTCCGAGCAGTCACAGCACCTGCAGATGATCTTCGAGCTGGCCCGGGAGGCGGGCTGGCTCACCGACGGGGCCACTGCCGAGCATGCGGTGATCGGCCTGGTCACCGGGGCCGACGGGAAGCGGCTGAAGACCAGGACCGGCGAACAGGTGAAGCTGGCCACGCTGATCGAGGAGGCGGTCGAGCGGGCCGGGCAGGTCATCGCGGACCGCTACGAGGACCCGGAGCAGCGGGAGCAGATCGCCGAGGCGGTCGGGGTGGGCGCCCTCAAGTACGGCGACCTGTCCGTGGCCCGGGACTCCAGCTACATCTTCGACTACGACCGGATGCTGGCCCTGACCGGGAACACCGGCCCGTACCTGCAGTACGCGACGGCCCGGATCCGCTCCATCTTCCGGCGGGCCGGGCTGGACCCGGCCGGCGCCGCGGCGCCGGTCCAGATCACCGCGGACGCCGAACGGGCCCTCGCCCTGCGCCTGCTCAGCTTCGGGACGGTCCTGCAGCAGGTCGCGGAGACCACCCAGCCGCACCTGCTGGCGGGCTTCCTGTTCGACGTGGCCAGCGCCTTCACCACGTTCTACGAGCAGTGCCCGGTGCTCCAGGCGGAGCCGTCCATCCGGGACAGCCGGCTCGCGCTGTCCGCGCTCACCCTGCGTGTCCTGCTGACCGGGCTGGATCTGCTCGGGATCCCGGTCCCTGAGCGGATGTGACGAGTCCCCGCCGGATGTGCCGGGACGGAAAGACCGTTAGGGGCGCGGGCGCCAGGACCGGGGCGGGCGGGTTGCGGTAATTCCGGAGCATGCTCCCAGGGAAATCCCAGACTCGGCCGCCTGATGTCCCAGCCGGGCCAGGCAGGCTCGGGGCCATGGACAACATGGAAGAGCCCACAGGCGGGGACCCGGGACCGGAGTCCCGCCCGACTGAGCAGTTCTGGCCGACGAGGCACGGATCCGGGGGCAACCGGGGGCCGGGGTACCCGGGGCCGGACCCGCGGTATCAAGATCCGCGGTACCACGATCCCCGGTACCAGGGCCCGCAGGGCGGCGCCCGGGGCCAGGGCCCCGGGCGGCGGCACCCGCTGCACTGGACGGCCGGGCTGGTGGCGGCCGGGGCGCTGGCCATCGGCGGCATCGCCGCCGGGGTCTCGCTGGCCGGACACTCGTCGCCCCCCGCCAGCACCCCGGCCGCCGCGAGCGGCGCGGCCGGGCCGACCTCCCAGGGGGCCGCCCTGAACACGGCGCTCAACTCGGCCGACGCCTCCAGCGCCCTCGCGCTGACGTCCTCGGGGTCCGGCGCGGGCGGGCCGGGCGACAGCGCGGGAACCGCCGCGGCGGCCCACCCGTGCGCCAAGGCGGTCAAGGCGGCCCGCGCGGCCCGCAAGGCCGGCCGCCCGGCCGCGGCCCGGGCGGCCCTCAAGGCGGCCGGGGCCCGCTGCCGGGCCGTCCGGCACCGTCTCTTCCGGGTGGCGCTGCGGCGCGGCATCGACGGGCAGCTCACGTTCCGCGGCCGGGGCGGCACCATCCGCACCGTGGCGTTCGAGCGCGGCATCGTCCAGTCCGTCAACGGCAGCGACGTGGTCGTGCGCGCGACCGACGGCACCACCTGGACCTGGGTCCTGGGCAGCAGCACCGTCGTCCGGGAGAGCGGCAGCAAGACCAGCACGAGCGCGCTGGCCGCGGGCGCGCCGGTCTGGGTGGGCGGCCCCGTGGTCTCCGGGGCCAGGGACGCCCGGCTGGTCGTGATCCGGCCGCCGTCGGGCTCGCCCGCCCCGTCCAGTCCGGCCCCGGCGCCCTCGGCGTCCGGCAGCGCCGCATCCGGCAGCTGACTATCCGCCAGGTCCACCTCCCTATCCGCCAGGTCCACCTCCGCCAGCTGACGGGAAGACCGGCCGGCTCCCGCGGGCCCCGCCTGCGGGAGCCGGTAATCTTTGCTGGCCACACCGCGCGGCCCGGGCTGGGCCGTTCCGGATGCGGCCATCCCGGCGAGCGCGCTGGCCGGTTCCAGGGCCGCCGGGCTGGTTCTCGCAGCCACGCCGTCCCCCGCAGCCGTACGGTCTTTCTCAGGTGATGACAGACAACGACCGGATCCCCCAGGTGCTCGTCGTGGACGACGAGCCGAACATCCGTGAGCTGGTGCAGGTCGCGCTGAAGTTCCATGGCTGCGCGGTGACCGCCGCGTCCAGCGGGAAGGAGGCGCTGCGGCAGGCGGAGGCGTCCCGCCCGGACCTGATCGTGCTCGACGTGATGCTGCCCGACCTGGACGGATTCGAGGTCTGCCGCCGGCTGCGGGCCGCGGGCAACGAGGTCCCGGTGATCTTCCTGACCGCCCGGGACACCTCGTCCGACACGGTCACCGGGCTGGCCCTGGGCGGCGACGACTACGTCACCAAGCCTTTCTCGGTGGAGGCGCTGGTGGCGCGGGTCCGGGCGGTGCTGAGCCGGGCCGCGCGCAACGCCGGGGATGCCCCGCGGACCAGGGCTCCTGCGGGCCGGGGACCTGGAGCTCGACGAGTCACGCTGGACCGTCCACCGCGCGGGTGTCCGCGTGGAGCTGTCCCCGACCGAGTTCCGGCTGCTCGCCTACCTGATGCGGCACCAGGGCCGGGTGCTGACCCGGGCCCAGCTGCTGGAGAACGTGTGGGGCTGGGACTACGCCGGGCAGTCCCAGATCGTCGAGACTTACGTCAGCTACCTGCGGCGCAAGCTCGACCCGCTGGGACCGCCGCTGATCCACACCCAGCGCGGGGTCGGCTACAGCCTGCGGCCGGCCGCCCGGCCCGAGGGATGACCGCGCCCTGGCCCGCGGAGCCGCCGGGCCCGGCGCGGCGGGCCGGCGGCCTGCTGTCGCTGCGCGCCCGGCTGCTCGTCCTGCTCATCTGCGTGACCGCGGCCTTCCTGCTGATCATGGGGGCGGTGGGCACGATCGTGCTGTGCAGCCGGCTCGGCAGCAAGTTCAACACGCAGCTCGTGGCGGCGGCCCAGCACAGCCCCCGCAGATCGCCAGCAACCCCGGCGACTACGTGGCCGTCGAGATCACCTCCCGCCCCGTGCAGGTCCGCCCGCTGACCGGCAGCTCGGCCGCGACCCGGGAACTGGCCGCCACGGTGCAGAACCTGATCACCCGGCACGCGGCGCGCTACTTCGTCGGCGGCGGCCCGTTCGACGTCCCCGGACAGCGGGCCCGGACGGCGGGCCCCGGTCGAGCGGGCCCCGGCTGCGGGCGGTGGCCCGGGTGATCCCGGCCCGGGCCAACGGCGGGGTGCGCGGGGTCCTGGTGGTCGGCCGTCCGGTCAGCGAGGTCACCGGCCAGGTCGGCGGCTCGTGATCGCCGAGCTGATCACGGGCGGCGCGCTGGTCCGCTGCTGGCGGCGGGCGGCAGCTGGCTGATCGGCCGGGGCCTGGAACCGCTGAGCCAGATGGCGGGCACCGCCGACCGGATCACCTCCGGGGGCGATCTGACGGCCCGGATGCCCGAGGCGGGCGGCGGTACCGAGGTGGGCCAGCTCGGCGGGGCGATCAACACCATGCTGGAGCGGATCCAGCAGGCGTTTAGCGCCCGGCTGCGCTCGGAGCAGAAGGTGCGCGAGTTCGCGGCGGACGCCTCGCACGAGCTGCGCACCCCGCTGACCACCATCCGCGGTTACGCCGAGCTGTACCGCCAGGGCGCGCTGGGCCCCGATCAGCTGCCCACCGCGATGCGCCGCATCGAGCAGGAAGCGCAGCGGATGAGCGTCCTGGTCGCGGAGCTGCTGGAACTGGCCCGCCTGGACCGGACCTCCTCACTGGACCTGGCCGAGACGGACCTGGCCGCGCTGGTCCGGGACGCGGTGGCCGATGCCGCGGCGGTGCAGCCCGGCCGCCCGCTGCGGGCGGAGGCGCCGGGCCAGCTCATCGCGGTCGTGGACGAGCGCCGGGTCCGCCAGGTGCTGGCCAACCTGCTCGCCAACGTCGGTGCGCACACGCCCCCGGGCGCACCCGCTGTGGTCCGGCTGGCGGACGCGGGGGCGGGGTGATTGAGGTCGCCGACAGCGGCCCCGGCATGTCCCCCCCGGACGCCGCCCAGGCCTTCGACCGCTTCCACCGTGCCACCAGCCAGCCCCGCCAGCACCGGTGACGCCCGCAACCAGCGGCGAGCCGGAGACGCGGCGGCGCGCGCGCGGGGGCAGCGGGCTGGGGCTTTCCATCGTCCAGGCCATCGCGCACGCCCACGGCGGCCAGGCCACCCTGGACTCCCAGCCGGGCCACGGCACCCAGGTCCGCATCTGGCTCCCGCCCGGCCACCCGCCCCTGATCAGCCTTCCTCCACGGTCAGTCACGGCAGGTGACGCCGTGCATGCCGGGCTCGTCGCTGGCCGGGCGCCTGCGGGCGGGCAGGTGCTGAAGATGTAGTAGACCGCCAGCAGGGCGTAGATGACGAGCCCGGCCGCGGCGGAGAGAACGCCGCCACCACGTGCCGGCCACGTAGCCCAACAGGCCGCCGGTGAACCCGGGCATCGGCGGCAGGTACATGGGCCGATCCGCCAGCTGCTCCGTGGGTGACCAGGTAAAACCACATGCCCGCGAACCCCACCGAGATGCACCATCACCAGGCCGTAGGTGACCGTGGCCGCCTGCAGCCCGGGCTTGGTCAGGTCGCTCCGCCACCAGCGCCGTCGGGAACGGCAGCGCCACGATGCCCATCAGCAGCACCAGGTTCAGCACCAGCAGCGCCCGGTCGACCCGCAGGTGCGCCACCATCACGTGGTGGTTCAGCCACATGATGCCGATGGTCAGGAAGCTGATCACATACGCGGCGTACTGCGGCCAGGCGGGCAGCAGCTTGTGCCTGAGCGTGCTTCATCAGCTCCGCGCCGAGCAGCAGCAGGTCGAACACCAGCACGGTGATCGCCACCGCGAAGACGCCGTCGCTGAACGACTCCGCCCGCCTGGTCTCCATGCCTCCTGCCGCTCCCGTCCCGCGTTCCCGGCGGGTCAGCCGGTAGACTTGTCAACCAGGACCGTCGCCAGCGGGGCGGCCGGATGCCGGGTCTGCAGGTCCGGCTTGCGGACGGACCGGGCCAGTACCTGGGCCACGTCGATGACTTCCAGGGACTCCTTCGCCTCGCCGGAGCTCTTCTTCGCGCTGACCGCGTCGCCCAGCATCACCATGCAGTACGGGCAGCCGGTGGAGATGAGGTCCGGGTCGGTGCCGAGCGCCTCGTCGATCCGCTCGGTGTTGATCCGCTTGCCGATGCGCTCTTCCATCCACATCCGGGCACCGCCGGCGCCGCAGCAGAAGCCGCGCTCCTTGCACCGGTGCATCTCCTGGGACTGCACGCCGGGCACCTTCTCCATGATCTCCCGCGGCGCGGTGAACACCTTGTTGTGCCGGCCGAGGAAGCACGGGTCGTGGTAAGTGATCTTCTCGTTGACCGGGGTGACCGGCGTGAGCTTGCCCTCCTCCACCAGCCGGGCCAGCAGCTGGGTGTGGTGGATGACCTCGTAGTTGCCGCCCAGCTGCGGGTACTCGTTGGCGATGGTGTTGAAGCAGTGCGGGCAGCTGGCCACGATCTTGCGGGCGCGGCCTTGTTCAGCGTCTCGATGTTCTGCTGGGCGAGCATCTGGTAGACGAACTCGTTGCCCATCCGCCGCGCCGGGTCCCCGGTGCACGTCTCGGCCGGGCCGAGGATCGCGAAGTGACACCCCGGTGGTGCAGCAGCTCGGCGATGGCCCGGGTGGTCTTGCGGGCCCTGTCCTCCAGCGCCCCGGCGCAGCCGACCCAGAACAGGTACTCAACGTCATCGCCGATCGTGCCGTCCACCACCGGCACCTCGAAGTCCAGGCCCTCGGCCCACACCAGCCGCTTGGACTCACCCATGCCCCACGGATCGCCCTTGTTCTCCAGGTTCTTCAGCATGCCGGAGGCCTCGGGCGGGAACGCGGACTCGATCAGGACCTGGTGGCGGCGCATGTCAGTGATGTGGTCGATGTGCTCGATGTCCACCGGGCACTCCTCCACGCAGGCGCCGCAGTTGGTGCACGACCACAGCACGTCCGGGTCGATGACACCGCCTGACGCGGCGTCGCCCACCAGCGGGCGCTCAGCTTCTTTTTTAACGCTATCCGGCAGCTTGTCCCGCTCTTCGTCCGAGGTGGCCAGCAGGAAAGGCGCCTTGGCGAGCGCGTGGTCACGCTGGTCCATGATCAGCAGCTTGGGCGACAGCGGCTTGCCCGTCGCCCAGGCCGGGCACTGCGACTGGCAGCGCCCGCACTCGGTGCAGGCGGCCATGTCGAGCAGGCCCTTCCAGGAGGTGTCCTCGATCTTGCCGCGGCCGAAGACGTCGGTGTCCGGGTCGGCTTCCTCGAAGTCCAGCTCCTTGCCGCCCGCGCATCGGCTGCAGCCCGCGCAGGCCGTCCGGGCGGCGGGAGAACAGCACGTTCAGCGGGGCCAGGAAGATATGCAGGTGCTTGGAGTAGACCACCAGCACCAGGAACCCGAGCACCACGGCGAGCTGCGCCAGGATGCCCACGGTTTCCAACGCTGTTGGCGCCCACGCCCAGCGGGTGCAGCCAGTGGCCCACGAGCTGGGAGGCGAACGCGCCGTGCGGGTACGGGAACACCCCGGTGTTGATCTGCGCGCCGCGGTACAGCAGCAGCGTGGCGATCACCAGGAAGATCATCCCGAGGACCAGCCAGGCGGCCCCGGTGTGGATCCGTCGAACCGGGACTTGCGGCCCTCGCGCTTCGGGTCATGCCGCAGCCGGATCACCGTGAACACCGCGAGCCCGGCCAGCACGCCCACTGAGAAGAAGTCCTCCGCGAACCCGATCACCGCCCAGTGCCCGATCCACGGGATGGCGAAGGTGCGGCTGAACAGGTCGCCGTAGGCCTCGATGATCGTCAGGATCAGCACCACGAAGCCCCAGAAGGTGAACGCG
>CAWFAP010000002.1:0-211412 GCA_963813975.1 uncultured Actinomycetes bacterium | reverse complement strand
GCGTGCGGGGTGGCGCGCGTCTTGGGGGTCCGGCATCTGGTCCAGGCCGGGCTGACCGCGAGTGCCCTGCGGGCCACCGAGCCGGAGCCGGCCCTCCCGCTGGGTCTGGGGGCGGCGGTTGATCTCTTGCACGCCAGCACGATGGTGGGCCTGGCGGTCCTGGACCGGGGGGCGCGGCGGGTGGCGCTGGCCGATACGGGGGTCGAGGTGGCGCTCGCTACGGCAGGGCTGGTCACTGCGGCTCGCTAGCGCCTCGCGTGTGAGGCAGGGGGAAGCCCGGGTCGGCCGACCGACCCGGGCTTTTGCTTCGGCCCAGCGATAAGGTCCGGGGGATCTACTTCTTGAAGGCGTCCTTAACCTTTTCGCCAGCCTGCTTGAGGTTGCCCTTGGCCTGGTCGGTCTGGCCCTCGGCCTCCATCTGCTCGTTGCCGATGGCCTTGCCGGTCTCCTTCTTGGCCTTGCCCTTGATCTCGGTGACCTTGTTGGCCGCCTTGTCTTCGGTCGCCATGTTCTGGCTCCTCACCATGCTGGATAGTCCGGTCCTTGGGTAATCCACTGTCCGCAGGGCGAAGGCCTAAACACGGGCCGCTACGCGACGGAGCCGCGGCAACACGGACCTGGCCCACACAAAGGGCGCCCGGCAGCATCGCCGCCGGGCGCCCTCCGCGTTGTGGTACCGGAGAACCCTTACCGGTTGTAGGAGCCGAAGTCGTACTCCTCCAGCGGGATCGCCTCGCCGGAGCCCTGACCGAACGCGTAGCTCGGGGCCTCCTCGTAGGCGGTCGCCGGGTACACCGAGGAGCGGGCGTCATCCGTGGGCTCGACCCGCACGCTCCGGTACCGCGGCATGCCGGTACCGGCCGGGATGAGCTTGCCGATGATGACGTTCTCCTTCAGGCCCAGCAGCGGGTCCGACTTGGCGTGGATAGCCGCGTCGGTCAGCACCCGGGTCGTCTCCTGGAACGACGCCGCGGACAGCCACGACTCGGTGGCCAGCGACGCCTTGGTGATGCCCATGAGCACCGGCCGGCCCGAGGCGGGCGTGCCGCCCTGCTCGACCACGCTGCGGTTGACGTTCTCGAACCGCGGCCGCTCCACCAGCTCGCCGGGGAGCAGGTCGGTGTCGCCGGACTCGAGCACGTTCACCCGCTTGAGCATCTGCCGGATGATGATCTCGATGTGCTTGTCGTGGATGGACACACCCTGCGACCGGTAGACCTCCTGGACCTCGTGCACCAGGTGCAGCTGCACCTCACGGGAGCCCAGGATCCTGAGCACCTCGTGCGGGTTGATCGCACCCTGGATCAGCTGCTGCCCGACGCGCACGTGGTCGCCGTCCGACACCAGCAGCCGGGAGCGCATCGGCACCTGGTAGGCCATCTCCTCGCCACCGTCGTCGGGGACAACGATGATCTTGCGGGTCTTCTCGGTCTCCTCGACCTTGACCCGGCCCTCGACCTCACTGATGGGCGCCATGCCCTTGGGGATCCGGGCCTCGAAGAGTTCCTGGATCCGGGGCAGGCCGTGGGTGATGTCCAGCCCGGCCACACCGCCGGTGTGGAAGGTCCGCATGGTCAGCTGGGTACCCGGCTCACCGATGGACTGCGCGGCCACGATGCCGACCGCCTCGCCCACGTCCACCCGCTTGCCAGTGGCCAGCGAGCGTCCGTAGCACTTGGCGCAGACACCGATCTTGGCCTCGCAGACCAGGACGCTGAACGTCCTGACCGAACTCACTCCGGCGTTGACCAGGAGATCGATCAGCGTCTCGGTGGTGTCCGTGTCCACCTCGGCGACGACCTTGCCGTCCACCTCGATGGCCTCGGCGATAGCCCGGCCGGTGCCGGTGTTCTCGATGTTGGGCAGCTTCCGCAGCGTCCCGTCCGGGCCCGGCTCGGCGATCTTCATCGCGAGCGACCGGTCCGTGCCACAGTCCTCTTCACGGACGATGACGTCCTGCGCCACGTCCACCAGGCGCCGGGTGAGGTATCCCGAGTCGGCGGTACGCAGGGCGGTGTCGGCCAGGCCCTTGCGGGCACCGTGTGTCGAGATGAAGTACTCGACCACGGACAGGCCCTCGCGGAAGCTCGACTTGATCGGCCGCGGGATGGTCTCGCCCTTGGGGTTGGAGACCAGGCCGCGCATGCCGGCGATCTGCCGGACCTGCATCGGGTTACCACGGGCGCCGGAGTTGACCATCATCCACACCGAGTTGGTCTCGGGGAACGCGGCCTCCATGTCCTTGGCCACATCGCTGGTCGCGTGGGTCCAGATCTCGATGAGCTCCTGACGGCGCTCGTCGTCGGTGATCAGGCCGCGCTCGTACTCACGCTGCACCTTGTCCGCACGCTTCTCGTAGGCGTCGAGAATCTCCGCCTTGTTCGGCGGGGCAATGACGTCCTCGATGGCGATCGTGACGCCGGCCCGGGTGGCCCAGTGGAACCCGGCGTCCTTGAGGGCGTCGAGCGCCGCGGCCACCTCGACCTTGGGGTAGGTCTCGGCCAGCTCGTTCACGATCGTGGACAGCTGCTTCTTGCTGACCTCGTAGTTCACGAACGGGAACGACGTGGGCAGGGTCTCGTTGAAGTAGCAGCGCCCGAGCGTGGTCTCCAGCCGGAACGGGGTGCCGGGCACCCAGCCCTCCGGCAGCGTGAAGCCGCGCGGCGGGGTGGCGTCGGACAGCCGGATCTGGATCTTGGCCTGCAGGTCCAGGTCGCCCGTGTCGTAGGCCATGGTGGCCTCGGAAATCGAGCCGAAGATCCGGCCCTGGCCCGGGGCATCCTCGGCCGCCCGGGTCAGGCAGTAGATCCCGATGACCATGTCCTGGGTGGGCATGGTCACCGGCTTGCCGTCGGCCGGCTTGAGGATGTTGTTGGTGGACAGCATCAGGATCCGCGCCTCGGCCTGCGCCTCGGCGGACAGCGGCAGGTGCACCGCCATCTGGTCACCGTCGAAGTCCGCGTTGAACGCGGTGCAGACCAGCGGGTGGATCTGGATGGCCTTGCCCTCGACCAGCTGCGGCTCGAAAGCCTGGATGCCCAGCCGGTGCAGGGTCGGCGCCCGGTTCAGCAGGACCGGGTGCTCGGTGATGACCTCTTCCAGCACGTCCCAGACCACTGGCCGGGCGCGCTCCACCATCCGCTTGGCGGACTTGATGTTCTGCGCGTGGTTCAGGTCGACCAGCCGCTTCATGACGAACGGCTTGAACAGCTCGACCGCCATCTCCTTGGGCAGGCCGCACTGGTGCAGCTTGAGCTGCGGGCCCACCACGATGACGCTACGGCCGGAGTAGTCGACCCGCTTGCCCAGCAGGTTCTGGCGGAACCGGCCCTGCTTGCCCTTGAGCATGTCGGACAGCGACTTGAGCGGCCGGTTGCCCGGGCCGGTCACCGGACGTCCCCGGCGGCCGTTGTCGAACAGCGAGTCCACGGCCTCCTGGAGCATCCGCTTCTCGTTGTTGACGATGATCTCGGGCGCGCCCAGGTCGAGCAGCCGCTTGAGCCGATTGTTCCGGTTGATGACCCGGCGGTACAGGTCGTTCAGGTCGGACGTCGCGAAACGGCCACCGTCGAGCTGCACCATCGGGCGCAGGTCCGGCGGGATGACCGGGATGCAGTCCAGCACCATGCCCATCGGGCTGTTCCGGGTGGACAGGAACGCGGACACCACCTTGAGCCGCTTGAGCGCGCGCGCCTTGCGCTGGCCCTTGCCGCTGCGGATGGTCTCGCGCAGGCTGGCCGCCTCGTTCTCGAGGTCGAAACTGGCCAGCCGCTCCTGGATGGCCTGGGCGCCCATGCCGCCACGGAAGTAGCGGCCGAAGCGGTCGCGCATCTCGCGGTACAGCAGCTCGTCGCCCTCCAGGTCCTGGACCTTGAGGTTCTTGAACCGGCTCCAGACTTCCTCGAGCCGGTCGATCTCACGCTGGGCCCGGTCCCGGATCTGGCGGCACTCGCGGTCGCAGCTCTCCCGGAGCTTGCGGCGGGCGTCGCCCTTGGCCCCGGCCGCCTCCAGCTCAGCCAGGTCCTTCTCCAGCTTGCCCTGGCGGGCCTCGGTGTCGCTGTCGCGGCGCTGCTCCAGCTGGCCGCGCTCCACCGAGATCTTGGCCTCGAGGGACGGCAGGTCACGGGCGCGCGCGTCCTCGTCCACGTACGTGATCATGTACGCGGCGAAGTAGATGACCTTCTCCAGGTCCTTGGGCGCCAGGTCGAGCAGGTAGCCGAGGCGGCTGGGCACACCCTTGAAGTACCAGATGTGCGTGACCGGCGCGGCGAGCTCGATGTGGCCCATCCGCTCCCGGCGCACCTTGGCCCGGGTGACCTCGACGCCACAGCGCTCACAGATGATGCCCTTGAACCGGACGCGCTTGTACTTGCCGCAGTAGCACTCCCAGTCCCGGGTGGGGCCGAAGATCTTCTCGCAGAAGAGCCCGTCCTTCTCCGGCTTCAGAGTGCGGTAGTTGATGGTTTCCGGCTTCTTGACTTCGCCATGGGACCACTGGCGGATGTCGTCAGCAGTGGCCAGGCCGATACGCAGGTCGTCGAAGAAGTTGACGTCAAGCACGTGTGTTATCCCCTGGGGTAGTTCGGATGAGAGTGCCCCCGGGCAGCCCGGGCGGTCAGGCCCGGGCTACCCGGCACGCTCTCACACCTCTTCAACGCTGCTCGGCTCACGCCGGGACAGGTCGATACCGAGTTCTTCCGCTGCGCGGAAGACATCCTCATCGGTGTCTCGCATTTCGATGGCTGCACCGTCACTGGACAGCACCTCGACGTTGAGGCACAGCGACTGCATTTCCTTGATCAGGACCTTGAACGATTCCGGGATGCCGGGCTCCGGGATGTTCTCGCCCTTGACGATGGCCTCGTAGACCTTCACCCGGCCGAGCACGTCGTCGGACTTGATCGTGAGCAGTTCCTGCAGGGCGTAGGCGGCGCCGTAGGCCTCAAGGGCCCACACCTCCATCTCCCCGAACCGCTGACCACCGAACTGTGCCTTACCACCCAGCGGCTGCTGGGTGATCATCGAGTACGGGCCCGTGGACCGCGCGTGGATCTTGTCGTCCACGAGGTGGAGCAGCTTGAGGATGTAGATGTAGCCCACCGAGATGGGGTCCTTGAACGGCTCCCCGGTGCGCCCGTCGAGCAGCCGCGCCTTGCCGCTGCTGCCGACCATCCGCTCCCCGTCCCGGTTCGGCAGCGTGCTGCCGAGCAGGCCGGTGATCTCATCCTCGCTGGCGCCGTCGAACACCGGCGTGGCGACGGGCGTGCCCGCCTCTGCCTCGCCCGCACTGATCACGCGCAGCCGCTTCTTCCAGTCCGCGTCCTCGCCGTCGACCTCCCAGCCGGACTTGGCCACCCAGCCGAGGTGCGTCTCCAGCACCTGGCCGACGTTCATCCGGCCCGGGACGCCGAGCGGGTTCAGGACGATGTCCACCGCAGTCCCGTCCTCGAGGAACGGCATGTCCTCGATCGGCAGGATCTTGGCGATGACACCCTTGTTCCCGTGGCGGCCCGCCAGCTTGTCGCCGTCGGTGATCTTCCGCTTCGCGGCCACGTAGACGCGGACCAGCTCGTTCACGCCCGGCGGCAGCTCGTCGCCGTCCTCCCGGGTGAACACGCGGACGCCGATCACCTTGCCGGACTCGCCGTGCGGCACCTTGAGCGAGGTGTCGCGGACTTCCCGCGCCTTCTCGCCGAAGATGGCCCGCAGCAGCCGCTCCTCCGGAGTCAGCTCGGTCTCCCCCTTCGGGGTGACCTTGCCGACCAGGATGTCGCCGGTGACGACTTCAGCCCCGATCCGGATGATGCCGCGGTCGTCCAGGTCCGCCAGCACTTCCTCGGAGACGTTCGGGATGTCCCGGGTGATCTCCTCCGGGCCCAGCTTGGTGTCCCGGGCGTCGACCTCGTGCTCCTCGATGTGGATCGAGGAGAGGACATCGTCCTGGACCAGCCGCTGGGACAGGATGATCGCGTCTTCGTAGTTGTGGCCTTCCCAGGGCATGAACGCGACCAGCAGGTTGCGGCCGAGCGCCATCTCGCCCTGGTCGGTGCACGGGCCGTCCGCGATGACCTGGCCGACCTCGATCCGCTGCCCCTCGGTGACCACCGGCTTCTGGTTGAAGCAGGTGCCCTGGTTGGAGCGGCGGAACTTGGCCACCAGGTAGGTGTTCCTGGTCCCGTCGTCGTTGCCCACGGTCACGTAGTCCGCGCAGGACTCCTCGACCACGCCGGCCTTCTCCGCGACGATCACGTCCCCGGCGTCGGTCGCGGCACGGTACTCCATGCCGGTGCCGACCAGGGGCGCCTCGCTGCGGAGCAGCGGCACCGACTGGCGCTGCATGTTCGAGCCCATCAGGGCGCGGTTGGCGTCGTCGTGCTCGAGGAACGGGATCATGGCCGTGGCCACCGACACCATCTGGCGCGGCGACACGTCCATGTAGTCCACGTCGGCGGTGCCGATGTAGTCGACCTCGCCGCCCTTGCGGCGGACCAGGACGCGGCTCTCCTCGAACTCCCCGTCCGGGCCCAGCGGCGTGTTCGCCTGGGCGATGACGTGCCGGTCCTCCTCGTCCGCGGTGAGGTAGTCGATCTGGCCGGTCACCTTGCCGCCCTTGACCTTGCGGTAGGGCGTCTCGACGAAGCCGAACGCGTTGACCCTGGCGTACGAGGCCAGCGAGCCGATCAGGCCGATGTTCGGGCCTTCCGGCGTCTCGATCGGGCACATCCGGCCGTAGTGCGACGGGTGGACGTCCCGGACCTCGAACCCCGCCCGCTCACGGGACAGGCCGCCCGGACCGAGCGCGGACAGGCGGCGCTTGTGCGTCAGCCCGGCCAGCGGGTTGGTCTGGTCCATGAACTGGGAGAGCTGGCTGGTGCCGAAGAACTCCTTGATCGCGGCGACCACGGGCCGGATGTTGATCAGGGTCTGCGGCGTGATCGCCTCGACGTCCTGAGTCGTCATCCGCTCGCGGACCACCCGCTCCATCCGGGCCAGGCCCAGGCGGACCTGGTTCTGGATGAGCTCGCCCACGGTGCGCAGGCGGCGGTTCCCGAAGTGGTCGATGTCGTCGGTCTCGATCGGGATGACGACAGACTCGCCGGTCTTCATCTCGTCCTCGCCGGCGTGCAGCCGGACCAGGTACTCGATGGTGGCGACGATGTCGTCCTCGGTCAGCGTGCCCTGCCGGATCGGCAGGCCCAGGCCGAGCTTCTTGTTGATCTTGTACCGGCCAACCTTGGCGAGGTCATACCGCTTCGGGTTGAAGTACAGGTTCTCCAGCAGCGCCTGGGCGGACTCCCGGGTCGGGGGCTCGCCGGGACGCAGCTTGCGGTAGATGTCGAGCAGGGCGTCGTCCTGGCCGGTGGTGTGATCCTTCTCCAGGGTCGCCCGCATCGACTCGTACTCGCCGAACCGCTCCAGGATCTTCGCGTCGTCCCAGCCGAGCGCCTTGAGCAGGACGGTCACGCTCTGCTTGCGCTTGCGGTCGATACGGACGCCGACGCTGTCCCGCTTGTCGATCTCGAACTCGAGCCAGGCACCACGAGACGGGATGACCTTGCAGCTGAAGATGTCCTTGTCGGACGTCTTGTCCACCTGGCGGTCGAAGTAGACGCCGGGCGAGCGGACGAGCTGCGACACCACGACACGCTCGGTGCCGTTGATGATGAAGGTGCCCTTGGGCGACATGAGCGGGAAGTCACCCATGAACACGGTCTGGCTCTTGATCTCGCCCGTGCTGTTGTTGATGAACTCAGCCGTGACGAACATGGGAGCCGAGTAGTGCATGTCCTTGTCCTTGCACTCCTCGACGGAGTACTTGGGCGGCTCGAACCGGTGGTCCCGGAACGAGAGGGACATGGTTCCCGTAAAGTCCTCGATCGGGCTGATCTCTTCGAAGATCTCCTCGAGACCGGACTGCTCCGGAACCTCTTTGACGCCAGCCTCTCGCGCCGCGTCTACCCGCCCACGCCAACGCTCGTTGCCCAGCAGCCAGTCGAACGAATCGGTCTGCAGGGCGAGGAGGTCGGGAACTTCAAGAGGTTCCTTGAAACGGGCGAAAGTAACGCGACGAGGGGCTGTACTGGCGGCCGAGGCGCTGCGCGATGCTGCCAACAGGGGTCCTTCCGAGCTTGTGGCCGACTACTCACCGCACGCACACGAAACGCCCTGCGGCCACGCCGCGAGGGTTCGAGGATGCCGAGGACGTAAGAGTGCAGCGCAAATTGGCAGTCTAGCCTACGGCTACACTGCTCGTCAACTGTATCTCACTCTGAGGTTCACGGTTGCTCCGCAGCATGGCTCGTTCGTGGCAAAACGTCAAGTCCACGCCACGTGGTCTCGTCATATCGGCGACGTGACGAACACCACATTCGGGTATGCGTGTGATTACCTGTGCTAACGGGTAAGCCTAGCAGTTCTATTCCAGACGCTTTCCCTGATCACTCAGGGTCCCGCCGGGCCGGCGGCGTGGAGCGCCCGCCGCGGCACCGTGGCCTGGGCGGCGATAAAGGCACTCAGTGCAGGAACTTTGGTCCGCCACGCGCCGGCCAGGCCCCATGCGCGCGTGCCGGGCCGCACCCACGTGCGGCCCGGCACACGACCGGCCGTAACAGAATTGTTACTTGACGGTGACCGACGCGCCGGCCCCTTCGAGGGCGGCCCGGGCCTTCTCCGCGGCCTCCTTGTTGACCCGCTCCAGGAGCGGCTTGGGCGCGGAGTCCACCAGGTCCTTAGCCTCCTTGAGGCCCAGGCTGGTCAGGGTGCGGACTTCCTTGATGACCTGAATCTTCTTGTCGCCCGCGCCCTCGAGGATGACGTCGAACTCGTCCTTCTCCTCGGGCGCCTCCGCGGCAGCGCCGGCCCCGCCTGCCGCCGGGGCCGCGGCCGCCACCGGGGCAGCGGCCTTCACGTCGAAGGTGTCCTCGAACTGCTTCACGAACTCGGACAGCTCGAGCAGCGTCATCTCCTTGAACGCGTCGAGCAGGTCGTCGGTGCTGAGCTTCGCCATGGGTGCTTCTTCCTCTTCCTGATTCCTACGATCGCTGTGCTATCTGGCTGGCCGCTACGGCGCCAGCTGTGCTTCCTTGCTGGCCGCAACGGCGCCCAGCTGTACTGGTCCGCTGCTTACTCGCTGGCGGCGTCCGCCGGGGGCTCTTCCGCCGGGGGCTCTTCCGGCGGGGCCTCGGCAGCCGGGGCATCCGCGGCAGAGTCCTCCGCGGGCACATCCGGGGCCGCAGCATCCGCTGCCGCACCGTCCGGCGCCGCAGCCTCCGGGGCGGCGGTGTCCGCGGCCGGCGCGTCGGCGCCACCCTCGGCCTCCCGCTTGACCCGCAATGCCTCGGCCAGCTGGGCCAACTGCACCGGCAGCGCGTTGAACACGGCCGCGGCCTTGGCCATGGACGCCTTCATGTCGCCGGCCAGCTTGGCCAGCAGCACTTCGCGTGGCTCGAGATCAGCCAGCCGCTCGATCTCCGCCGGGCTGATCGCCTTACCGTCGAGCACCCCGCCCTTGATCACGAGCAGCGGGTTGGTCCGGGAGAAGTCGCGCAGCCCCTTGGCTGCCTCGACCACGTCACCCTGGACGAAGGCGATCGCGGACGGGCCGCTCAGCAACGCCTCAATCTCGTTGGCCACGCCCGCCTCGTTAGCGGCGATCTTGGTCAGCGTGTTCTTGACCACGGTGAATGTGGCACTGCCGCCGAGTGATCCGCGCAATTCCGCGAGCTGGCTCACGGTCAGGCCGCGGTACTCGGTGAGCACCGCCCCTTCCGAGGACTGGAACCGCTCGGTGAGCTCGGCGACCGCGCTCACCTTGTCCTCCCTCGCCATGGGCCTCCTTTCCTGGTCTGGAAAAGCCCCCGCGGGGGCCGTCCCAGCGACTCTGGCGCCGGTGAGGGAGCACCTGACATGCGAAACGCCCCGGCGCGAAGGCACCAGGGCGTGGACACCGCCAGCCGGTAAAGGCTGGCCACGGTGATTCAGCTCGGACGCCTGCGCGGGTCGCCCGCTGACGCGGGTCCTTCGGCCGTCTCCTGGTCCGCTGCATTGGGACACGCAGGCGGGCAGGCGACGACAACCGACGGTCTTTGGCTTCGGCTCAACTGTAGGGGTATTCCGCCCGGCGGCCAAATCGAGCCCGGCCGGGAGTCGGCCGCACCCGGGACAGCGCCGGTGACCCCGGGTGGCGGGGGACCCGCGTGGTCGTCCCCCGGTTCCGTCCCCGGCCCCGCTCCCCCGCCCGGGGCCGGGCATGACCGCGCCCGGCGAGGTCCTCGTTGCGGAGAAACCTGGCCGGGCGCGAACGGAAAGCCGGTGAGCTAAGCGGTAGCGGGCTCGAACTCTTCCGTCAGCCCGCGGGTCTTGGCCGGGTCGACCAGGATGGCCGGCCCCATGCTGGTGGCCATGGCCACCTTCTTCAGGTACCGGCCCTTGGCCGCGGACGGCTTGAGCCGGAGCACCTCGTCCAGCGCGGCTGCGTAGTTCTCCACCAGCGCGGTGGCCGGGAACGACGCCTTGCCGATCACGAAGTGCAGGTTGCCGTGCCGGTCCACCCGGAACTCGATCTTCCCGCCCTTGATCTCGGTCACGGCCTTGGCCACGTCCGCGGTGACCGTGCCGGTCTTGGGGTTGGGCATCAGGCCGCGCGGGCCGAGCACCCGGCCCAGCCGGCCGACCTTACCCATCAGGTCGGGCGTGGCGACCACGGCGTCGAAGTCCAGGAAACCGCCCTGGATGCGCTCGATCAGGTCGTCGGAGCCCACGTAGTCGGCGCCCGCGGCCTCAGCCGCGGCCGCCCGGTCGCCGGTCGCGAAGACCAGCACGCGGGCCGTCTTGCCGGTGCCGTTGGGGAGGTTGACCGTGCCCCGGACCATCTGGTCCGCCTTGCGCGGGTCCACGCCGAGCCGCAGGGCGACCTCGACGGTGGGGTCGAACTTGGTGGAGGCCGTGTCCTTGGCCAGGCCAACGGCCTCAGCCGGGCTGTACAGCCGGTCCGGGTCGATCTTCTCGGCGGCCTGACGGTAGGCCTTGCTGCGCTTCATCTCGTTCTCCTTGGTTCTGGTACGGAGGTCGTGGTCATCGGGCCAGCGCGTGGCCCTGCCACTGATCACTGCGGGTTCCGCGGCGCGGGCCGCGGAACTTCTTTCTACGCAACGAAAACCATCAGGCGGCTATGCCCCGCCCCGGCCGGCGCCGCCCGGCGCCTGCCGCTGAAGGGATCCAGCCGCTGAGGGGTTCAGCCGCTGACGGTGAGACCCATCGACCGGGCGGTGCCCGCGATGATCTTCTCAGCCGCCTCGATCGTGGTGGCGTTGAGGTCGGGCATCTTGGTCTGCGCGATCTCGCGGACCTGGGCCGCGGTGACCGAGCCCACCTTGGCGGTGAGCGGCTCGCCGCTGCCCTTGGCCACGCCCGCGGCCTTCTTGAGCAGCTCGGCGGCGGGCGGGGTCTTGGTCACGAACGAGAACGAACGGTCCTCGTAGATCGTGATCTCGACCGGGATGACGTTGCCGCGCTGCGCTTCGGTGGCCGCGTTGTACTGACGGCAGAAGTCCATGATGTTGACGCCGTGCGGACCGAGCGCGGTGCCGACCGGCGGGGCCGGGGTGGCCGCGCCCGCCTGCAGCTGCACCTTCACGACGGCAGCGATCTTCTTCTTCCTGGGAGCCATTTCCTGCGGTTCCTTTTCCTGCTGGAGCGGATCAGTCCGGCCAGGCCTTAGAGCTTGGAGACCTGGTCGAAGGAGAGCTCGACCGGGGTCTCCCGGCCGAAGATGGACACGAGCACCTTGAGCTTCTGGGTGTCGGGGTTGATCTCGTTCACCGTCGCGGGCAGCGTGGCGAACGGGCCATCCATCACCGTAACGGACTCGCCGACCTCGTATTCCACAGAGGACCGGCGCACCGCCTCGGTCTGGGCGGCCTTCTCCTCGGGCTCGGGGGCGAGCAGCGAGGCCACCTCGTCCAGGCTGAGCGGCGAGGGGCGGCTGGACAGGCCGACGAAGCCGGTCACGCCGGGCGTGTTCCGCACCGCAGCCCAGGACTCGTCGGTGAGGTCCATCCGGACCAGGATGTAGCCGGGCAGCACCTTCTCCGAGACCTGCTGCCGCTTGCCCTGCTTGATCTCGGTCACCTCATGCACGGGGACTTCGATCTGGTAGATGTAGTCCTCCATGTTCAGCGACTGGGTGCGGCTCTCCAGGTTCGCCTTCACGCGGTTCTCGTAGCCCGCGTAGGAGTGCACCACGTACCAGTCGCCCGGCTGGAGCCGGAGCTCCGCCTTGAACAGGGCCACCGGGTCGTCGTCCTCCGTCGCCCCGGCCTCGCCCTCGGCTGCGCCGGCGTCGCCCTCGGCTGGGTCAGCGTCGCTGGCCTCGCCGTCGGCCGCCGCGGTCTCGTCGTCGGCGGTCTGCGCCTCCGCCTCGGCGCTGTCGGCCTCGGCGGTGCCGACCTCGGCGGCGGCACTGCCGGAGTCTGCACTCTCATCCCCGGCGGTGCCCTCGTCGTCCGAGGTGTCCCCGGTCGCGGCGGCCTCGCTCACGGCGTCGTCGCCGCCGGACGGCGCAGCCCCGGCCGCGGCCTCGCCGCCCGGCTGGCCCGCTGCCTCATCGGCTGAAACGTCTGTGCCGGCCAGATCCTCGACCTGATCACCGACGTGCACTTGGAACTCGGACACGATAGCTCTTTCTCTCCGCTTCTCCTTGGCGGCACCGGGTTCTCCCAGCGGGACCGGCACCAGGACCCTGCCCTGGCGCCGCCACCCCCGCATGACTGCGGCGGCTGCCCGGCCGCAACCCGGTGCTGCGAACCCCCGGTGCCGCACCCGGATGCTGCGCACCCCGGTGACGCAAATCCCGGTGTCGCGGACCCGTATTACCTACGGTTCCGCAAGGCCCGGTACCACTAACCTCCGTGCTGCCACCTGCCCGCTGTGACCTGCCTGGCGGCTCAGCCCAGGACCGCGAAGACCAGCTTGGTGAACCCGTAGTCCAGGGCGGTCACAATCGCGATCATGACGAGCAGGAAGGACAGTGCCACGGTCGTGTAGGTAATCAGCTCCTTGCGGGTCGGCCAGATCACCTTGCGCAGTTCGGCGATGATCTGACGGATAAAGAGCGCGGGAGAGGTCCGGCTGTCCTTAGCCGGGCCCCCGGGCTTCGCCCGGCCCTTGGAGACCTCGCCACGCGTCTGAGTCGCCATGTCCTCACCTGAAGCAACGCTGATCGGTGTACTAGCTGATACCACCGGCCCGCGTCAGACGCGGACCGCTCTCGCAGGGCAGGAGGGACTCGAACCCCCAACCACCGGTTTTGGAGACCGGGACTCTGGCCAATTGAGCTACTGCCCTACTGCCTCCCGGGTTCCACCACGATCCCGTGCAGGAGCGCAGCCGTCACCCGGGCGGACCACCACCAGTTGATGAAGTCTACGTTGCCCGGGGCCCGCCGTCGAACCATCTGACCGGACCCGGCGAATCTGCCCACCCCGGGCCGCCGCGGCTGCCCGCGCTGACCGGTAATCGCGATGCAGTCACTATCCGTGGAGTGCCACCATGGTAGGCATGACTTCAGATCATCCGCGCATCTCGGCCCGGGTCTCCGCGATCGCCGAATCGGCCACCCTCGCCGTGGACTCCAAGGCCAAGGCGCTCAAGGCGGCCGGCCGGCCCGTTATCGGGTTCGGGGCGGGCGAGCCCGACTTCCCCACCCCCGGCTACATCGTCGAGGCCGCCCAGCGGGCGTGCGCCGTCCCCCGGTTCCAGAAGTACACCCCCGCACCCGGGCTGCCCGAGCTCCGTGAGGCGGTCGCGGGCAAGACCGCGCGGGACTCCGGCTACCAGGTCAGCGCGGCCCAGGTGCTGATCACCAACGGCGGCAAGCAGGCCGTGTACGAGGCGTTCGCCACGCTGCTGGATCCCGGGGACGAGGTGCTCATGCCCACCCCGTACTGGACGACCTACCCCGAGTCCATCACGCTGGCCGGCGGGGTGCCGGTGCCGGTGATGACCGACGAGCAGACCGGCTACCTGACCAGCGTGCCGGACCTGGAGGCGGCCCGCACCAGCCGGACGAAGGTGCTGCTGTTCGTATCGCCCTCCAACCCGACCGGCGCGGTGTACCCGCCGGAGCAGGTGGCCGAGATCGGCCGGTGGGCCGCCGAGCACGGCCTCTGGGTCGTCACCGACGAGATCTACGAGCACCTGGTCTACGGGGACGCGCGGTTCTCCTCCGTTCCCGTGATGGCGCCCGAAGTCGCCGACACCTGCGTGGTGCTCAACGGCGTAGCCAAGACGTACGCGATGACCGGCTGGCGGGTCGGCTGGATGATCGGCCCGCTGGATGTGATCAAGGCCGCGTCGAACCTCCAGTCCCACGCCACCTCGAACGTGTGCAACGTGGCCCAGGCGGCCGCGCTGGAGGCCGTGTCCGGCGACCTTACCGCGGTGGCCGAGATGCGCACCGCGTTCGACCGGCGGCGGCAGACCATGACCGCGATGCTGAACGAGATCCCCGGCGTGGTCTGCCCGCTGCCCGAGGGTGCGTTCTACTGCTACCCGTCGGTCAGGGGTGTGCTGGGCAAGGAGATCGCCGGGGCCCGGCCGGCCAGCTCGGCCGAGCTGGCCGAGCTGATCCTGGACCACGCGGACGTGGCCGTGGTCCCCGGGGAGGCGTTCGGCACCCCCGGCTACTTCAGGCTGTCCTGCGCGCTCGGCGACGACGACCTGATCGAGGGGATCAGCCGGATGGGCAAGCTGCTCAGCGAGGCTCGCTGACGTCCGGCCGCACTGAGGTCGGCAGCACTGAGGTCGGTGCAGTGAAAGGAGAGCACGGGATGACGCGGCCGCCAGCCGAGCCGATCCGGCCGCTGGCGGCCCTGCCCAAGGCGCACTTGCACCTGCACTTCACCGGGGCGATGCGGCACTCCACACTGGTCGAGCTGGCGGACGAGCACGGGATCCGGCTCCCGGAGGCGCTGACCGTGGCGTGGCCCCCGCACCTGTCCGCCGCTGACGAGCGGGGCTGGTTCCGCTTCCAGCGGCTTTACGACACCGCCCGGTCGGTGCTGCGCATCCCGGAAGACGTGTACCGGCTGCTCCTGGAGACGGCGCAGGACGAGCGGTCCGAGGGGTCGGGGTGGCTGGAGATCCAGATCGACCCGTCGGGCTACGGGCAGCGGTTCGGCGGACTGACCCCCACGGTGGAGCTGGTGCTGGACGCCGCGCACGCCGCGGCCACCGCGACCGGGGTCGGCATCGGCCTCATCATCGCGGCCAACCGGACCAAGCACCCGCTGGAAGCGCGGACGCTGGCCCGGTTGGCCGCGCAGTACGCCGGGCGCGGGGTGGTCGGGTTCGGGCTGAGCAACGACGAACGGCGCGGCGCGGCGGGTGAGTTCGCCCCGGCGTTCCGGATCGCGGCCCGCTCAGGCCTGCTGCTGACCCCCCACGGCGGCGAGCTGTGCGGCCCGGCCAGCGTCCGGGCCTGCCTGGATGAGCTGCACGCGGACCGGATTGGGCACGGCGTGGCCGCGGTAAGCGACACCGAGCTCATCAAGCGGCTCGCCGCCAGCAAGATCACGCTGGAGGTCTGCCCGGCCTCCAACGTGGCCCTGGGAGTCGCGGCGGACCCGGCGGACGTGCCGCTGCCGGGCCTGATGGCCGAAGGTGTCCCGGTGGCCCTGGGCGCGGACGACCCGCTGCTGTTCGGGTCGCGGCTGGCCGCGCAGTACGAGATCGCCCGCCTGGCGCACGGGCTGTCCGACGCGGACCTGGCTGAACTGGCCCGGATGTCGGTGCGCGGCTCGGCTGCCGCGCCGTCGGTGACGCGGCGGCTGCTGGCCGGCATCGACACCTGGCTCGCTTCCGACCCCTCCTGACCCTGGCTGCCGGACACGGCTCTCCCGCTTGTCCCGCCAGCCCCACGGCCAGCCAGCGGCCACAGCCATCACTCCCGCCCCTTTAGTCCCGCTGGCCGACGTTTCACGCCCAAGGTGCGTTTTTCCGGGGATTTTTGCCGATTCGGCGCACGGTGAGCGTGAAACGTGGGCGGGAGTGGCCAGTGCGACTTGGGGACGTCAGTCCCGGAAGGGTCATGGGGACATGGCTGGCAGGATGGTGGAGCGCCAGGAGGGATACAGGTCGTCGATGAGGGACTCGGTTTCGGGGGCCATCCGGAGGAAGACCTCATCCAGGGCGGTCCGGGCGCAGACCTCCTCCACCACGGCGCGGAGAAGGTCCTCCTGCCCAGTCTGGTGCGCCCCCCGGAGCAGATCGCGCCAGAGCATCTCGTCGGCGAAGGCCAGCCGGAGCCCGGCCCGGGCGGCGTCCATCGCCCCCTCGGGGTCGCGGGTGGCCAGCCGGAGCACGGCCAGCCGGTGCGCAGTGTCGGCGACCCGCGCGCTGACCTGATACTCGAGCTCGTCGGTGGCCAGCCAGGAGTACTGGCCGGGCGGCCGGCCCCCGTTCAGGTGGCTCCCATGCAAGTGGCTGCCGTGCAAGTGGCCCCCGAGCAGCTCGCCTTGCACGAGGTCCAACGCGCGGGCCAGGTAGTCCGCTTCCTCCGCGCTCCCCGGCGGCGCTAGCTCCGCGTGCCCGGCCAGGGCCTCGAACACCTGCCAGTCAACCCGGACCTCGGTGCCGAGCCGCAGCCGTCCGGACGCGTCCGCGGCCAGGTGCGGGCGGCCGATGCCGTCCGTGCCGAGCCATTCGGTGGCCCGCACGACGGCCGCGTCCCGGACCCCGGGGGCCGCGCCGCGGGGCCAGAGGGCCGCGCTCAGCACGTTGGGGTGCACTCCACCAGGATGCACGGCCAGGTAGACCACGAGCTCGGTGATCAGGGCGACCCGGTCCGGTTCGAGTACGCCGGGCGCCCGGACCGAGGCTGGGCCCAGGGTGACGATTTCCACCGGCGCCACGCTGCCGGGTCCCAGCTGCTGCGGCGGGGCCGCCTGGGCTGACGGCGCGGTGAGCGGTACCCCGTCCGGCTGGGCCGCCGCGGTGAACAGGTCCACCAGGGCTTGGTGCTGCCGGGCCGGGATGAGCTGGGCCTGCACGTCGAAGCCGAGTTCCCCGGCCAGCAGCCGGCCCTCCGGCGTGACTTCCCAGGCCCAGGAGGCGCCGGAGACGTCCCCGGCGATCACGTAGCCAGCCGCGGCGGCGCGGCCGGCCCGGGCCAGCGTGAGCAGCCGGCTGCGCTCCCGGGGGCTGGGCGGCACCGCGCTGATCAGGTAGTGCGGGGCCCAGGCGTCCAGGTCGACACCGAGGGAGCGGGCCTCCAGCACGGAGCTCACTCCCGAGCCGGCCATCGCCCCGGCCACGGCCGTGGCGTGTGCTTCCAGGGCGGGCAGCGCCTCGCCCAGGGTGGGCACCGCGGTGATCCGGTCCGGCGCCAGCGCGATCAGGTCGTCACCGAAGCCGGCCAGCGTGATGTGCATCCGGTCGGACCAGCGGCTGGTGGCCAGCTCCATGGCCATCGAGGACAGCACCGCGGTGATCATGGTCTGCGCCCCGGTCACGGAGATCACGCCGTGGGCGGCCTCGAGGTCCACCAGCACCCGCCCCGTGGTGTCGGTGCCGAGGGAGACCAGGCCCGGGAACAGGGCCGGGGCGTCGCCCGTCTCGTCCACGTCGACTCCCCCGAGAGCCGTGGACGGCAGCCGCCAGACCTGGCCGTCGCCCACCGCGGTCCACGGCGGCGGGGCGTCCAGGTCCGCGGGCGCCACCCACAGGTCCAGGTGCTCCTGGCTGAGGTGCGCCGCGACCACGGCCGGCGGGGTCCGCCCGTCCAGCCACAGGGCGTGGGAGAGGTAACGCAGCCCGCGGTCCAGCAGCCGGGCGGACGATTCGTCGGCTCCGGCCCGCAGCGCGGATTCCGCCAGCGCCGCCTGCCCCTCCGGGGCGACCACGCGACGGCCGAAGGCCCGCTGCCACAGTTGCTCGCGGCGGCGCCGGCCCAGGGCGGTCAGGATCCCGGTGGCCAGCAGCGCGGCCGCGGCCAGCTCGTCCGGGAAGGTGAGGCGCCCGGGCTGCAGGAAACCACCGGTATCGGCACCGTTAGGAGTGACCGATCCCCGGGCGTGACCGGGATGTCCCGCGTGACCGGGCCCCCTCGCGTGGCTGCGCTCCCCCGCGCGACCGGGCTGACTCGCGTGGCTGCGCTCCCCCGCGCGACCGGGCGCCCGCGCGTGGCTGGGCTCTCCCGGATGGCCGGACTCCCCCGCACGGCGGGGCGACCCGGCGCCACGTTGTTCTCCAGGGTGGCTGTGCCCCTTAGACCGCTGTTCCCCGGCGCGAGTCCGCTGTTCCCCGGCGCGGGCGTGTTCCCCGCTCCCGTGCGACGGGGCGCTGCCGGAGGACCCGGCCTGGGCCGCCCCAGCCGGGGCGGGGCCAGCCGGGGCGGGCGGCCGGGGCCGGGGCGGGGCTAGACGGCGTGGTCCGGCTGTCTCCCGCGGTGGCGACCTCGAGGCCGGGGCCGTGGGCGTCCCGGGGCATGTTCAGCACCCAGCCGGGCCGGATCAGGCTGGCGATCGTGAGCCGGGAGCCGTCCGGCTGGATCCGGCCAGAGTTCAGCTCGAAGATCTCGCGGTAGCGGCGGCCGTCGCCGAGGTACTTCTGGGCGATCTCCCACAAGCTCTCGTGGAACCGGCCTACCGGGGGCTTCACCACGTAGAGCTTCGCGGCCTGCGGCGAGGGGACGGCGGGCGGGCGGCCGGCCAGTCCCGGAGGGCCGGCCAGTCCCGGGAGGGCCGGCCCGGCCCCGGAGGGCTGACCACTCCCGGAGGGCCGGTCACTCCCGGAGGGCTCGCGTCGTGGCCGCCGGCGGGGCGGTGCTGGTGGTGGCGGCCGCGCCGCCGCCGCCCGTGACCGAATGCGCTGCGGCCGAAGGCGCCGCGGGCGGGGCCTGGTGGGCCAGGGCGGGTGAGAGAGCGGTGGCGGCTGCGAAGACCAGCAGGGCTGCGGTGACCAGCCGGTGCACAAGCGCCTGGGTACCCCCGGCCAGCGGGACCCGCCGTGGCATCCCGGCGTTGCGCACCGCGGCCCGGACCTCGGCGATCACGCACCAGACCAGCTGGATCCAGGCCAGCCAGACCAGCACGGACAGCACCTTGAGGATCGCGGGGACATCCAGCTGGTGGGTGAGGACGGTCAGCGAGGGCATCGCATGCGGAACCGGCAGCCCAAACACGGTGATCAGTGCGAACGGCACTCCCACAGTGAGGGCGGCCAGCGCGGCGATGGCCAGCAGCCCGATCAGCAGGTCACCGGCGGAACGCCGGGCCCGCCGGGTGGTGGACCGCGGGGCGCGGCTCATGGGTGGCGCCATCAGCAGATCGCTCCCCGGGCGATGCCGCATTCCGCGGTCGCCGTTTCGCGGGCGGTCTCGGTGAAGCGGCCCAGGATCCCGGCGACGAGCGGCTGGGTGGTGATCGTCACCGCGACAGTGGCGGTCTGCGTCCCGGCGGTGGCGACGCAGCTGGTCATGGTGGCGCCGGTCACCCGGTCCACACCCCTGCTGTCCTGCTGGCTGTACGCGCTGACCAGACTGGCCGCCCGCCCGCAGGCGCCGGGCCCGATCGCCGCGACCCCGTCCGCCCGGAGCCCAGCGACGTTGATGTTGCCCGCCGCGGCCCGGGCGGCCTGCTCGGCGATGTCCGCGGCCCGTTCCCTTGCGTTCATGGCGATACCACCGTCCACAATCAGTGCGGTCAGGAAGATGACGGCGACGGCGAAGACCACCGTGAACACGGCGACCGAGCCTCGCTCGCGTTGCTCAGTAGGAGCAGCCCGGAGCAGCCTCAGGGCTCTCATCCGTTCCGCTCCACGAAGGCGTCCAGCGGGGCTACCGCCTGGCCGGAGAAGACCATGGCCGGGTTGAAGCCGAGCACGGTGAACGGGCTCATGTTCACGTCGCACTGGACGGTCACGGTGACGTCGCCACCCGGGCCGGCCAGCTGGCCGGCGACGGGGAAGCCCATCACCAGGGCCTGGATACTGCGCGCGGCACACCAGCTCGTGGTGCCCAGGTCGGCCTGGGCCGCCTGCAGCGCCAGCTGGCTGGCCTGGGCCGGTGAGATCGCCAGCGACGCGGCCCGGGCGGCGTCGCGGGCCGCGCCGTCCAGGTGCCCCTGCACCTCCACGACCCGGCCGCCCGCGCCGACCAGCAGCAGGAGGCCGATCAGGCCGGGGGCGATGACCACCAGTTCGACCGACATGGAGCCGCGCTGGCCCGCTCCCGGCCGCCGCCCGCCCCGGAACAGCCCAACGCCCCGGAATGCCCAGCCACCCCGGAACAGCCCAACGCCCCGGAATGCCCAGCCACCCCGGGGTAGCCGACCACCCCGTAATGGCCATCCCGCCCAGAATGGCCAGCTGTCCTCTAATGCCCCGCCGCGCCGCCGCCGGGTCATGAACCGCAACCGTTCTGGGCGGCGGGCCGGAAGCATTCCACGGGGCCGCCGGCGGTAGCGGATATGGTGAGCTGGAGCCCGAAGAACGGGAAGACCGAATAGCCAAGCGGACCACTCACGGTGACGAACACATTCGTCGCCGGGTCGCCGTAAGCGTGCGGTCGTACCTTGCTCAGCAGACGCGTGTGCAGGTTCCCGTAGTATTGCGCGGCCGCATTCTGCGCCGCGCCCATCCAGCCGGAGTTGATGGCGGCCTCTTCCCGGGCCACGAGCGCGCCCGCCTGGGCCGACGCGAGCGCCGCCTGCCGCGCGTTGAACCACAACCCGAACTGCAGGATGAGCATGCAGATCATCATCAGGCCGGGGGCCAGCACGGCGAGTTCGACCACGTTGGAGCCACGATCAGAGCGCACCGACTGGAGCACGCGGGCCCGGCAGCGGATCATCACGGTGATCAGCCCTCCTAGCCGTGGATCTGGGCACTCTCGGTGGTCACGAAGTTCTTGATAACGAGGAGCAGCGCGGCCGCGATACCGAGAATGACGGCGGTGATAATGGCCAGTTCCACGGCGGACGCGCCAGCGTCCTTATCGCGGGCCGCCGCCCGGAGGTAGCCCAGCCGGACACCGAGGACGGCCCTGAGAACCGTTAGTGCCGTGGACAGATACGTCATTCGTGCCTCCATCGTGTGGCGGGTCGGTTTTACGCGGCAGGTCATGCGCTCAGCAGCACCCCCACTACCGGGTAGGTAAGGAAAATCAGGAATCCGGCGCACAGCAGCATCTGGGCCACCAGCATCGACTGCGATTTCTCGCCAGCCTGGCCTTCGAGGTCGGCGAGTTCCCGGCGGCGCAGGCTGGCCGCCCGGGCGCTGAGCGACTCACGGACCTTGGCGCCGTCGTCGGCCACCAGGCTGAGCGCGGCGGCCAGGTCGCGGAGTTCCCCGACCTGCACCTCCTCGCCCAGCGCGCCCAGGGCCTGCCACGGTGTCTGACCGCTGATCCGGGCGTTGGCCAGCGCGTCCCGGATCCGCCACAGGGCCCAGCCGGACCCGATCTCACTCGCCGCCATCAGCGCCTCGGGCACGCCCCGGCCACCGGACAGGTTCATCGAGACGAGATCGAGGAAGGCGCCGATCGCGTGCCGGAAGTCGCGCCGCCGGGCATCCGCCTTCTGCTTGACCTCCAGGTCCGGCAGGAAGAAGAAGACGGCGGCCAGGGCCAGGCCGGACCAGACCGGCAGGATGAACGACACACGGAACCCGGCCGCGCTCGCCGCGAGCAGGGCCAGGGGACCGGCCAGGAACCCGAGCAGGGTCAGCAGGACCTTCGTGGCCAGGTAGTTCTCGAACGACTTCCCGATCAGGGACAGGTTGGCCCGCAGTGACGGGAACTGCCAGCCCTGCTCGGCGCAGAACCCGGCCAGGGCCCGGCCCAGCCGCCGGCTGAACTCGCTCTCCCGCTCGTCCACCACCCGGCGGACCGTGCGGCTTACCGGCGGCCGCACCGCGTCGAACGCGGCGATCTGCCTGGCCAGGCTCACCCGCCGCGGCACCAGCGCGATAAGGAGCAGGAAGAGGCCGAGGCCCGCCATGGACCCCAGGGCCAGGACCACGATCATGACCCCTCTCCCCGCCCGGCGAGCAGGCGCTCCGGCGCATCGAACGTGGCCAGCCTGCGCATCCACAGGAAGCCCGCCGCGTACAGGGCCACGACGGCCACCAGCACCAGCTGGCCGGCCGGGCTGTCGTAGACGTGCACGTAACCCGGGTTGAGCACGGCCAGGCCCAGGGCCAGGCCGACGGACACGAGCACCACGATCTGCGCGCTGCGCCGGGTGGACCGGCGCTCGGCGTTGACCTTCCGGCGCATGTCCAGTTCCTCCCGGACCGCCGCGGAGAGCGCGCCCAGCAGCTCGCGCAGGCCGGGGCCGCGCAGCCGCGCGTTGATGATCAGCGCGCCGATGATCAGGTCTGCCCCCGGATCGTCCAGGTCGTCCGCGAACCGGTGCAGCGCTTCCGGCATCGGCACCCGGGTATGCAGCCGGTTCACCAGCTGGGCCAGCGGCTCCTGCAGAGATGGCGCGGCCACCCGGAGCGACGAGGGAATGGCCTGTTCCAGCCCGACGGCCCCGGCGATCGTGTCCCGCAGCGACTCGGTCCAGGTGGCCAGGGCTTCCAGCCGCGCCATGGCCCGCCGCTCCCCCGCCGCGCCGCCGAGCGTCCGCCACGCCGCCACCAGCAGGGCCAGGCCGATCCCGGCCACGATCCACCGGGTGGCGAGAAGGGTGAGCGCGCCGGCCAGCAGGGCGAGCGCCCCGCGGGTCCCGGCTGCGTCCCGGAGCTGCCGCTCCAGCCGGGTGGACCGGCGGCCTGGCGGCCCGGGCGGCCGGCCGCGGACCGCGGTGACGAGGAGGAGCAGCCCCGCCCCGGCCAGCGCGCCGGCCCCGAGGGCGAGCAGCGGGGCGCCGGACAGCAGGCCGCTCACCAGCGCCCCCCGGCCGGGTCGTACCCGTACATGGCCAGCTCCCCCAGGCAGGAGACCGGGGCGTGGGGCACGGCCCGGCCGTCCGCGCCGGGTGCGAACACCTCACTGGACAGCACCCGGCCATCCACCCCGGTCACCTCCCGGATGCTGCTCACGAACCTGTGCAGGCGGCCGCCGAACTGGTACTCGTTGCGCTTCTCGACGAACACGACGAAGTCGATGGCCCCGGCGATCAGCATGTGGGTCGCCTCCGCCGGGAGCCGCTCGGCGGACTGGATGGCGTAGGTGGCGATGCGGTTGAATACCTCGAGCGAGGAGTTCGAGTGGATGGTGGACAGCGAGCCGTCGTTGCCCTGGGACATCGCGTTCAGCATGGTGACGATCTCGTCGCCGAGGACCTCGCCGACGATGACCCGGCTCGGGTTCATCCGCAGCGACCGCCGGACCAGCTCGGCCATGGAGATCGCGCCGTGGCCTTCCATGTTCGGCATCCGTTCCTCGAGCGCGACCACGTTCGGATGCAGCTCGGGGAAATGGTCGATGCCCAGCTCCAGCGCCCGCTCTACGGTGATGAGCCGCTCCGCGGCCGGGATCTCGTTGACGATCGCGCGCAGCAGGGTGGTCTTGCCGGCGTTGGTCGCCCCGGCAATCATGATGTTCTTCCGCGCGGCGGCCGCGGCCGCGAGGCAGGCCGCCGCTTCCGGCAGCAGCGTGCCGTTGCCCACCAGGTCGGCCAGGAACACCTTGCCCAGCCGGGCCCGGCGGATGGACACCGCGGGACGCAGCGTCACGTCCATCACCGCGGACAGGCGGGCCCCGTCAGGCAGCCGGAGATCCAGCTGCGGGTTGGCGCTGTCGAACGGCCGGCTGGACAGGCCGGAGTAGGCGGCGAGCACCTGGATCAGCTCGACCAGTTCGCCGTCGTTCTCGGCGACGGGCTCGACCATGACCTCACGCCCGTCCGCGTAACCGACGAACACCCGGTCGCAGCCGTTGATGTCGATGTTCTCGATGTGCGGGTCGTCCAGCAGCGGCTGGAGCCGCCCGACGCCGAACAGCGCGGCGTGGATCGCGGCGGCGAGCTCTTCCTCTTCCTGGGCGTTGGGCGGGACCCGGCCCGCGGTGATCTCGTTGCGGGCGTGATCCTCCAGCACCTGCGCGATCAGGGCTCGCGCGAACTGCCGCTCGTCCTCGCCTGACATGGGCGGCAGGCCACCGGAGGCGTCCAGCCGCCGCTGCTCGGCCAGCCGCGCACCCACTTCGCCGCGGAGCCGTTTGACGAGAGTGTGGTCCATGCCTCACCGCCCGCCCGGCTCGGCGGCGGGAAGGCCGGCCTGGTGCCCGGCCGGCCTGGCGCGGCCCGCGGCGTGACGGGCGGGCGCGCCACCTCGGCCGGTCGCCGGGGCACTGACCGGCTGGCCGGCCAGCTGCCCGGCCACGTCCCGCGCGGTCCTGATCAGCAGCGTTTTGTCGAGCCTGCCGCCCCACTCGCCGCGGAGCAGTTCGGCACTCCGGGGCTCGAACGCGATCCCGCCCAGCACGCTGACCCCGCTGTCCCGGCCGAGCGCCTGGCCGATCTCGGCGAGCGCGCGGTTGAATCCCCGGTGATCGGCGACGACCAGCACGCCGGCCCGGGCGCCGGGGCCGCCGCGCCGGTGCACGCCCAGGGACACGGCCGCGGCGCGGTCCCGCAGCCGCACCACCTCGCCCAGGCTGGGCCGGGTGATCAGGACGACGGCGGCTGCGTGGGCCAGCAGGTCGTAGTGGGGCCCATCCGGGCCGAGGCGGCCGCAGTCCGCGATCACGTCGGCCTGCGGCAGCCCGGCCAGCACGCGGCCCACCGGTCCCCACAACGGTTCCAGGCCCGCCCCCTGCTCCGCGCTGGTCACCCCGAGCAGGACATCCAGGCCGCCGCGGAGCCTCTGCGCATGCGCCCAGAGCTGGGCGGGATGGAGATCACGGCGGGCGGCCACGGCCAGGCTCAGCAGCCCGCGCCGCGGATCGAGCCGGTCACCGCCCTGGCCGGGCAGCCGGTACACGAGGTCACCGCCGGCCGGATCGCACTCGGCCAGCAGCACCGGCCGGGGCCAGACCGCCGCCAGGGCCACCGCGGTCGTGGTGACCCCGGGCGATCCCTTGTCGGCCGCGACGGAGATCAGCACCCGGCGTCACCCGGCCACGGTGCCCGGGGTGGCCCCGCTCCGGCCCCCGTCGGGCAGGACCGCGATGCCCACGATCCCGTTGGCGGCGTTGCAGGCCACCGCGCCCGCGTCGGTGGGGTTGAGCGCGACCTCCACATCGGCGATCGCGGTGCTGCCTGAGGTCGTGGAGGGCGCGCCGATCGCGAGGACGGTCGCGCCGGCCGACAGTATGCCGCCGGAGCCGCCGGGGCAGGTTTCCTGCGCGTCGCTGACCTGGTAGATGTCGATGTGATCGCCGTCCTGCAGGCCATGCGGCAGCTGGCCGTCCTTCAGCGCGAGCCCGAGCACCGCCTTCCCGGCCACGGGAGTTCCGCTGGTGGCGACCATCCCCCTGGTCAGCAGGGTTCCGCGGGGGATCGCGCTGACCGTGAAGAACCGGGTGACCTGGCCGGCCTCATCCCAGGGCACGTAGGCCAGGCCCGAGTCGGCCGCGATCTGCACCTGCTGCATGGCGCTCAGCGGGATCCGCTGGCCGGCCCCGATCGGCTGGGAGATCTCGATCGCGGCGACCCGCTTACTGCTGTGGATCACCAGCCAGCCGGCCCCTAACGCACCGCCGAGAATCAGCAGCACAGCCAGCGCGGCCAGCGCGGGTTTGCGTTCCCGCGGCGCGCTCGGCGCCCGCCGCCCGGGCGGGGCTGTCGGTTCCGCCCAGGTCGTGTGCTGCTCGTTGCTTCCTGCTAAACCTCGCGGCAGCGTTCCCCGGTCATTCGGCATTTCCTGGCGTTCTCCCTGCTGACAGCCTGCGCGGTTGGGCCGTGCGTGTCCAGGCGCCTCAGATGTCGCAGGCGCTTGAACACCATAAAGCCACATGAGACTGCCCACTGCAGACATAAGCGAGGAAGTCACCCGGTCGTAATAGATTGCTGCCGGCCGCTGAGACGAGACGAGATCACTGGGCGGCAGAAAGCTTCAGGGAAAGCGCGAGGGTAGCGCCGGGACACGCCAGCTATTCTTAGTTAATTAGTACCTTAGTCTTAATTGGACTAGTAATTTTGGCCAGGGTCTCTCATTCCCATAACGGCCTTACCGGTTAAATCGGTATTGGTAGAGTTCTCGCCGTCAGGGCAGCTAACGATTCGGCGCAGCCGGCGATTCGGCGCAGCCGGCGGTAGGGAGGGCAGGACATGCGGGAAGAGCCTGGCCGGGCCCGGACCTGCCCGCCCGGTGCCCTGGGCCGGGCGGGAAAGCGGCCGTGAACGTGCTCACCACCGGCCTGAGCGCCACCCGCCCGGGCATCACCGCCCGGCTGATCATCTGCCCGGACACGACCCGCATCAGCGCCCCCTGGCTGGGCGCTCCCGGGCTGGACGCTACCCGGCTGGGCGCCCTCCGCATCAGGGCCGTGGCCCGGCTGGGCGCCACCCGGCTGGGCGCCACCCGGCTCAGGACCGCGGCCCTGATCATCGTGGGCGGCCTGCTGGCGGCAGGCTGCGGAGCGGGAGCGACGGCGACCTTCCGTCCTGCGGGCGCGGGCGCCCCCGCGCCTGCGCCCGCGCTCCCCAGCACCGGGAGCCCGGCCGGCCCGGCGCACCACGCCGCGGGGCCGCTGGCGTGGCCGCCGTTCGGCCGGAACGTGCGTGTCGTCATGCCCGGCTGGCTGCCTGCCGATCCCGGCGAGGTGCCCGCGGTTATCGCGGCCAAGAACTTCCTGCTCGCGTTCCTTTATGCGGAGTACCGGGGAAACCAGGATGACCGCTGGACCGGCTACGTTTCCAGGGATGTGCTCGGCGCACTCAAGGCGAATCTCAGCGGGCCCAGCGTAACCACGGAATCGTTCGCCGGGACCATCCTCTTCTCGCACATGCGGGCCTACCCGGACCCCACCGCCGCGGGAGCCATAGACGTCTCCGAGTGTTTCGACAACTCCAGGTCACACAATACCGACCTGGCCACCGGGAAGATCGTCGCCGACCGGATTCCCGCGCGCCAGCACTACTATATGAATACGGACGTGGTGGCCAAGGCTAATGGCCGCTGGACGGTGATATCTGTCTACCCGGTCATTTACTATCCGCAGGCGCAGGAGTGCAAGCCATGATCCGGCGATCCGTGGTCACGGTCCTCGCCTTCGCCGGGTTGCTCGCGCCGTGCTGGCTGGCTGGCCCGGTCAGCGCCGGATCCGGTGTCGGCTGCACCGGCAACAGCTGCTCCGTCCTGCTCGGCAGGCTGATCACGCTGAAGGGGGACGTGGGGAACGGGGGCGCCCACGCCCAGCTCCCGGTTGCGCCGCCGCCCTGCCTGTGGCAGCCGATCGGCGATGCCACCACCGGGAGCACCCTCATCATCCAGCAGTTCGGCAGCGCCGTCCCGGGGACGCCCTTCGGCGTCTTCCGGTCGGTGCAGCAGGCCAGGACGCTGCTCAGGAACAAGCCAGTGCGGCCCGGCACCTGGTGGCAGCTGCCGGTCAACCCGGCGGCGTCGAAGGCGGCCCAGCGGCAGTGTTACACGCTGCCGCTGTTCGACTTCACCCTGCCGGGCCAGGCCCCGCCCACCCCGCCGGTGCCGCTGCAGACGCTCGCCGACTACGCCTACAACCACATGGCCATACCCGCGCCCACGCTGACCGTGAACCCGGCCGGCCGCGGCTACGTCAACCTGGCCACCTACGTATGGGGACGCAACCGACCGGTGAGCCCGGCCACGGGCCGCCCCGATGCCTACGAGGTGACCGCCACGCTGGGCGGCGAAAGCGTGAGCGTGTGGGCCCAGCCCGCCGCGAAGGGCGCGTTCTCGGTGGCCGCGAACGGGCCGGGGACGCCATACTCGGCGTGCGGCCCGGACGGTTCGCGTTACCGGGTCGGCCAGGCGCCGGCCAGTGCTCGGGCCGGCTCCCCGCCCGACTGCGGTGTGCTCTGGCGGGCCCCGGTGGCCGGGGCGTCCGTCAGCGCCACCGTGACCTGGACGGTCACCTGGGGGGCAGGCATGCGCAACGGGCCCGGGCCGAACGTGTTGCCGCCTATCCAGATGACCGGCCGGACGCCGCCGTTCCCGGTGGCGGAGATCCAGAGCATCAACGGAGGCTAGGCCCGGGCCGCCGGTCGTGCGGGCCTCCGGGCTACGGACCACAGTGTGAGGACCTTAGGCCGCCACCACCGGGTCCGCGAACCGCGGGCCGATCAACCAGAGGCCTGATCTACCAGAGGGCCGATCTACCAGAGGGCCGATGAACCAGGGCAGCCTATGACCCCGGCAGACGGTGTCACCGTAGCCGCCGCAGCGACAGCCGGGCTGCTCGCCGGGTGGGCGGCCAGCAGGCACACTGCCCGCCTGCTGGCCGCCCCACGACCGGCCGCCCCGCAACCGGTGGATCCTCCGCTGGGCGGCCGGCGGTCCCGGCTGGCCCTGATCCTGGGCACCGCGCTGGCCTGCGCGGTCATGGCGCTGCGCTTCGGGCCGACCCCGGCGCTGCCCGCATTCTGCTACCTGGCCGGGATCGGGATGCCGCTCGCCGTGAGCGACACGAGGTGCCGACGGCTGCCTGACGCGCTGACCCTGCCCTCCTACCCGATCGCCCTGGCCCTGCTCGGGATCGCCGCGCTGCTGCTGCCCGGCGGTGGCCGCCAGTTCCTCACCGCCGCGCTCGGCCTGGCCCTGGCCTGGGCATTCTTCCTGCTCCAGGTGCTCATCTACCCGGCAGGCCTCGGCTGGGGAGATGTAAAGCTGTCCGGTCTCCTCGGCCTGTACCTGGGCTGGCTCGGTCCCGGCACGCTGGCCGCCGGGCTGTTCCTCGGGTACCTGTCCGCCGCCGCCACCGGGCTGGGTCTCATCGCCACCCGGCGCGCGTCCCGGAAGTCGCATCTCGCGTTCGGACCGTTCTTGCTAGTCGGCGCCTTCGCCGCCGTCCTGATCACCGGGTGAAGGTTCTCATGTCCGATGCGGGTCACCGGCTGCGGCCGGCGTGGCGGCGCGGGCGGCCCGGACCCGCTGTTCCGGGCGCCAGCTAGCGCCGCTGTCGGCCGAGCGGTGGCTGCGGCCGTGGAACGACTCCGCCTCACAGCTCATGGGCGTGGCCCTCATGCGGCACGTCTGGAAGATCGGGCCGATCGTCACCGGCCCGGCCGTGAGCCGGGCTCAGCGGCCCGGTTCCCAGAGGCGGGCGACCCTGGCGGCAGCCCGCTGCCCCTGCGCGTATCCCGCCTGGGCGGCGGGCGCACGTACCCCCGGATCCAGCGGGTTGATGCCGATGGCGGCGACCGATTCCTCGTCGGGTGTGAGCACCTGAACCTGGACGGGCCCGTCCCCCGCCCCCTGGGTCAGCCCGGCGACCTGCTCGTCGAGCGCCGGGTCGGCCATGGGCGCCAGGATCAGCACCCGCTGGTAGCCGGCGGCCAGGTCGGCGTTGGTCGCGGAGCGTGTGCCGCCGTCGATGTAACGGCCCCCGTCGATGGTGACCGGCGGCCAGATGCCGGGGATCGCGCAGCTGGCCGCCACCGCGTCGACCAGGTCCGCGCCGGAGTCCTGGTCGAACACGCGGACGTCGCCAGTGAGCGCCTCGACCGTGACCACGGCGAGCTTGCGGGAGGGCCATGAGTGCCGGGGCAGCCGTCTGGCGATCACCGCGCGCCGTTCGGCCTCCGGCACGGTCCTGGCCTCGAGGGCCCGCTGCCCGATCTCGCGGCGCAACTCGGCGGGGTCCGGGAACTCCAGCGGCAGTCTCTCCCAGGACTCGATGAGCTCGATGACCCGCCCGAGGTCCGGGGACAGCTCGGCGGACTGCCGTGCGGGCACGGTCTGCCGCTCGAACAGGTCAGTCACCGGCAGCCCGCTGCCCACCTGGGCGGCCACCGTGGCACCGGCCGACGTGCCCAGCAGGAAGTCGGCCGTCGTGACGTCGGTGCCCCCCGCAGCCAGCCCGGCCAGCACGCCGGTCTCCCAGGCGACCCCGGACAGCCCGCCGCCGCCCAAGACGAGGGCGCGCTCAGCCGCTGGCTCTCGCTCGGCCATTACCAGGAACCTCCCGTGGTCACAGGCTGGTGCCGACCAGCACCGGCTCGCTGGCCAGCTCGACCCCGAAGAGGTCACGGACGCGGTCGCGGATCTCCCGGGCCAGGCCGACCACGCCGGCCGTGCTGGCGCCTCCCGGGTTGACCAAGGCCAGCGTGTGCTTGGTGGAGATGTGCGCCGCCGGGCCCGGCGAGCCCCCGCCGGGCCGGCCGGCACCCGGGTAGCCCTTGTGGAACCCGGCCTGCCCGATGAGCCACGCGGCGGGCACCTTCACCTGGCCCGACCCGGCCGGGAACTGCGGGATGGGGACGCCAGGACCGCACCGCTCGTCCACCAGCCGGCGCAGCATCGCGAACTGCCTGGCGTCCAGGACGGGGTTGGTGAAGAACGATCCCGCGCTGCGGCTGTCCGGGTCCCCGGGATCGAGCACCATGCCCTTGCCGCGGCGCAGCCGGAGCACGGCCGAACGCACGTCGCCCAGCGGAGCGCGGCCGCCCTCATCCGGCCCCTGGCTCGGCGTTCCCTCGCCCGGACGGCCTGCGTCCAGGCCTAGGACCCCGGCCAGTTCGGCGTAGCGGACCGGCCTGGACAGCCGGTCGGCAGTCAGCTGGAAGGTCACCCCGAGTACCACGAACCGGCCCGTCACCGCGGGAGGGGCGAGGCTGCGCTTGAAGGCGCTGGTCCGGTAGCCGAATCCGCAGTCGGCCGCGGCCAGTTCCACCACGCCGGACGTGGCCCGGTCATACGCGCGGACCCTGGTGATGGTGTCGGCCACTTCCTGGCCGTAGGCCCCGACGTTCTGGATAGGTGTGGCGCCGGTCAGCCCGGGGATGCCGGACAGGCATTCCAGCCCGGCGAGGTCAGCGGCCACGCAGGACGCGACGACCGTGTCCCACTCCTCGCCTGCCGCGGCAGTCAGCGTCACCGGCGCGCCGGGCTCGGCCTGGCGCGAGCCCGCCTCGTCCGGCCCAGCTTGACTGGGGGCCGCCTGACTGGGGGCCGCCTGACCGGGGCTGGTCACATCCGGCCCCGCCGTCCGGTGGATGCCCTTGGTGGCCACCTGGATCACGGTGCCGGGGAACCCGTCGTCAGAGATCACCAGATTGCTGCCGCCGCCCAAGACCAGCAGCGGCTCGCCGCGCCGGTCAGCATCCCGCACCGCAGCGATGATCTCGTCATCGGTGCCGGCCACCACGAAACGGCGGGCGGGACCGCCCAGGCCGAGGGTGGTGAAACGGGACAGGTTGACCTGCTCGCGGACGTTAGCCATGGGCGGCGTCAGGGCAGCCGGACCACCGCGCGGGACCGGGTGAGCACCTTGTCCCCGCCCGACCGGGCGGTCAGCGCCACCACGACCCGGTTGTCGTCCAGCTTCTCCTCGATGATCCCGCTGACCTCGATGCTCACGAAGCCGTCGTCGTCAGGCACGACGACCGGGGCGGAGAACCGGACGCCGAACTCGGTCATGGCCCCGGGATCGCCGGCCCAGTCCGTGACGTAGCGGCCCGCCTGGGCCATGGTGAACATGCCGTGCGCGATGACGTCAGGCAGGCCCACCGCCCGGGCGATCCGCTCGTTCCAGTGGATGACGTTGAAGTCACCGGACGCGCCGCAGTACTTGACCAGGTTCAGCCTGGCCACGGGGTAGCTGGCCGACGGAAGCTCCGCACCCGCCTCGACGTCCGCGTACTTGACCACCGCACTCACTCCGCCTCACCTGCCGTGCCGCGTTCCACCAGCGTCGAGTAAGCCGTGCACACCTGCTCACCGGCCACGGTCCGGACCTCGGTCCGGGTGGTCATCACCACGTTCCGGCCGAGCGTCTTGATGGTCTCGATGGTGGACTGCGCGGTGACCACATCACCGGCGCGCAGCGGCCGGGCATAGCGGAAGCGCTGCTCGCCGTGGACCACCAGGGCGTAGTTGATGCCGAGACCGGGGTCGGCGATCGCCTGCCCGGACGCGGCCATGGTCACCACGATCGGGAACGTGGGCGGGGCGATCACGTCCGGGTAGCCAGCCGCTGCGGCCGCGTCCCGGTCCCGGTAAACCGGGTTAGGGTCACCGATCGCATCGGCGAACTCCGCGATCTTGACCCGGCTGACCTCGTAGGGCTCCGTGGCCGGGAATGACCGGCCCGCGTAGTCCTTGTTGACGGCCACGCTGGAGTTAGCGGGTCTCGCGGTGCGGCCGGTGGCAGCGGCAGTTCGGGCAGTACTTCTTCAGCTCGAGCCGGTCCGGGTCGTTACGCCGGTTCTTCTTGGTGATGTAGTTGCGGTGCTTGCACTCCTGGCAGGCCAGGGTGATCTTGGGCCTGACGTCGGTGGCAGCCACGATGGAGTGCCTTTCTCTGGGATGGGCAAAGTTCGGACAGACCTACTGTAAGGACCGTGACCTGCTAAGCACAGGCACAGCCACGGCACAGAGGGCCATCTGGATAGACAACAGCCCGCAGCCAGGCACCATTCCCGGGCCGCGGACAGCAGCACGCAGCTGCCCGCGCACCACGTGACCGGGAGCCGGACCGCGGTGCCGGGCGGCGCGAACTGGTAGCGGAGGCCGGACTTGAACCGGCGACACAGCGATTATGAGCCGCTTGCTCTGCCTGACTGAGCTACTCCGCCTCATGGCCGCCAAGCGCACATAGCTTACAGCGACTGACTGGCGGACCGGGTAATCGGCCCGGATCCCGGCCCTCGGCCAGATCCCGGCCCTCGGCCCAGATCCCATCGGCGCGGGGATGCGGTGAACCGGCTGGCGGGTGGCCCGGATGCGGCGGATTCGCCCGGCCGGGCCGGTTGGCCGGCCACGTCGCGGGAAGGCAGCGTGCCATGCGGAGGGGACGGCGATGACAGCATCAGGGACTGAAACCACGAATCCGGGCTGGCTGGCCGGGCGGGTGGCGCTGGTCACCGGCGCGAGCGGCGGGATCGGCGGTTCGATCGCGCGCCAGGTGGCGGCGGCCGGGGCCGCGGTGGCACTCGGCTACGGAAGCCGGGGCGACGCCGCCACGCGGATCGCGGCGCAGATCATCTCGGCGGGCGGCCACGCCGCCGCCCTGGGCGCCGACCTGGGTGACCCGGCCGCGCCCGCCGAGCTGGTCAGGGCGGCCGAAGACACCCTCGGCCCGGTAGATGTACTGGTCAGCAACGCGGGTATGGGCGGCACCAAGCCCCTCGGCGAGGTGACCACCGCCGACTTCGACGCGATGATCGCGGTGAACCTGCGCGCCCCGTTCCTGCTGGCCCAGCGGACCCTGCCGGGCATGGCGGACCGGGGCTTCGGCCGGATCCTGTTCGTGTCGTCGGTGGCCGCATTCACCGGCGGGATCGTGGGCCCGCACTACGCGGCGTCCAAGGCCGGGCTGAGCGGGCTCACCCACTTCCTGGCCAGCCGGTACGCCCAGGCCGGGGTGACCGTCAACAGCCTGGCCCCCGCCCTGATCACCGAGACCGGGATGCTGCCCGGCGACCCGGAGGAGCTGCGCCGGCAGATCCCGGTCGGCCGCCTGGGCCGGCCGGAGGAGGTCGCGGGCCTGGCCCTGGCCATGCTGCGCAACGCCTACCTCACCAGCCAGGTGATCTCACTCGACGGCGGCATGTACCCGCGCTAGGCGGAATCGGAGCAGGACGGCGGGTACCATTCCGCTCGCCGCGCGGGAGCCTCAGCCGCGGGTGCGCTGGGCCAGGGAGTCGGTGGCGGCGACGCCCACCACGACCACCGCCGCGCACACGCCGAGGACCAGCGCCGGCACGAACGGGGCGAGCCCGCCCAGCGCGGCCAGGACCGCGGCCCCGCCGATCCGGGTCCACGACACCCGGCCCCAGACCACGGCCTTGAACGCGGCGTGGCCCAGCAGGAAAAGGGCCGGGCCGCCGAGCACCATCGCGGATACTGCCGGGCCCCCTACCGCGCCGGGGCGGCGCAGCACGAGCTGGTCCCCCGCCGCCACCACGATGATCCCGGCCACCATCACCGGGTGGATGAGGTGATACGCGGAGCGGCCGAGCCGCCCGGGATCGGCGGAGCTGGCGATGACCTGCGCGCTCTCCTCCGCGCTGCGGTGGAAGTACAGCCACCACAGCCCGGCGCTGGTGGTGAACGCGGCCAGGAAGGCGATGACCTCCTGCGCGGTGACCGCGGGCAGCCCGGACAGCGTGGCCCCGATCACCACGATCGACTCGCCCAGCGCGATGAGGATGAAAGCCTGGCAGCGCTCGGCGAAATGGTTGCCCTCGATGGTCCAGTCCCGGGTTTCCGACCGGCCCAGCCCGGGCGTGTAGAAACCCGCCAGGCCGCCGAGCACGTTGACGGCGACCGCCGCCAGCCAGAGCAGCTCGCGGGCGTGCCCGGCCACCAGCCCGCCCGCGACGGCGAGCGCGCCGCTCACCAGGCACCAGGCCAGGATGCGCTGGAAGTTGCGCTGCAGCCGCTGACCGCACAGCCCGGCCACCGCGAACCCGCTCCGGCCGATCTGCATGAGCGCGTAGGCGCCGCCCACGGCCACCCCCCGCCCGGCGAACGCGAACGGCAGGGCGGCCGACATGACCAGGCTGGCCAGGGCCAGCCCGAGCAGCATCAGCCGGACCGGGATCCGCTCCGGATCCAGCCAGTTGGTGACCCAGGTGGTGTAGGCCCAGACCAGCCACACCATGGTCAGCAGCAGCAGGGCCTGCAGCGCGCCCCCGGCCGTCCGGTGATCAATCAGGTAATGGGACAGCTGGGTGACCGCGAACACGTAGACCAGGTCGAAGAACAGCTCAACGTTGGTCACCCGGGCGCTCGCCCCCGGCGGGCGGAGCAGGTTCCCGGGCCGGTCCTGGCGAGTGCCGCTCAGCATCCGGCCATTATGACGAGGCGCCCCGGGGGATCACGACGGGCGGCCCGCGAGACCACGGGCCCGTCCTGGTGGTCATGGCCTGCGGGACGGTGCAACGAGTGCCGGATGGACCGCTGCGCGCCGGGCGGTCCGCCCGGGAGATCCCGCGTCCCGGCCCCCGGACCGCGCCGGTCCGGGGAGTCTGCGTCCGGCCGGGCTAGCCCGCTCTCCGGGTGGCGCGGATCTGCAGCCTCACGTAATCGACGACGGGCTCGTCCAGCCGCGTGGCCACCGCCCGCACGAACGGGCGGCGCTCGCCGGGCGGCAGATCGCGCAGATGCGCCCCCAGCACGACGGTGGCCAGGAACGCCTCCAGCTGGCCGGCCGATTCGAGCCGGGCGGGGTCCGGCACCAGGCCGGCCTCGATGCTGGTGAAGCCGGCGGCGGCCAGGCGCTCCCGGGTCTCGGCCACCCCCGCGAAGTTCCAGATGTCCTTCCCGTCGTCGGCGTCCAGCGCGGCCAGGGCGGCCCGGACCGTGGCGACGTTGCCCTCGCCGCCCGCCTCGGCCACGAACTGGCCCCCGGGCCGGAGCATCCCGGCGACCGAGCGGAACACCTGCGCGTGGTCAGGCAGCCAGTGCAAGGTGGCCACGCTCAGCACCGCGTCCACCGGCTCGGTGACTGGCAGCGGCTCCCGCAGGTCGGCCTGCACGACCTGCACCTGGTTCAGCTGCCCGGCCAGCCGCTCGCGCAGCTGCGTGAGCATCTGCTGCGAGCCGTCGATGGCGAGCACGCGCCCGCGGGGCAGCGCCGTCAGCAGCTGCTCAGCGTCCCGCCCGGTCCCGGCCCCGAGATCGGCCACGGTCTCGTCCCCGGACAGGTGGAGCCTGGCGATAGCGGCGGGCCCCCATCGCTTGTGCGGCAGCGGCAGCGCGTCGTAACTCCGGGCGTCCCATTCGAGCAGCTCCATACCGCAGACCTTAGCAAGGGTCTCATTATAGTTGATCTTCAGTCTTGTATCGTGAGACTAAAGCGGCCCGCCCGGGCTGTCCCGGCGGGCCAGCAACCGCCGGGTCCCTCCCCGGTCGTCCGGCCTGTCGTCTTGGCTGATCACGGTCACCCCGGCCGGCAGCAGCGTGGCCGGCTCCCTGGCCCGCAGGCACCAGGCCGCTGGCAGCGTCGGCCGGGCCTGCCGGGCCGAGGCGGTGAAGGCTTCCCAGCCGAGCACGCCGCCGGGCGCCAGCCCCGGCACGGCCGCGGCGAAGACCGCCGGATCCCAGAAGCCGGTGCCCAGCACCAGGGCGTACCGGCCCGGCCGGGGAGACCAGGCACGCAGGTCGGCATGGACCAGCGTGATCAGGTGATCCAGGCCGCGCCGCTGGGCCTCCTGGCCAAGCAGGCCCAGCGCCACGTCGGAGACGTCGACCGCGGTCACCGGCCGCCCCTGCGCCGCGGCCAGCAAGGCGCTGCCCGACGGGCCGCTGGCCAGGTCGGCGACCGGGCCGTGCGGGAGGTCCAGGGCTAGCGCCGCGACCGCCAGCGGATGAGGCGCGAACGAGGCGGTGAACCCGGTCCCGTACCTCGTGTTCCAGCGCACCTGGTCCGGATGCCCGGCCAGATGGCTCGGCGGTTCCTCCACCCTGCGCAGGCTAGCCCGGATCGTGTGCGGCCGGCGGTGCGGGTCAGCCCGGCTGGGGCAGGGCGTAGAAGAGCGCGTTGTTGTTCTTGTCCGTGGCCACGCACGAGTCCGCCGCCGCGCAGCTCAAGGTGGTGATCTTGCCCCCGGGAGCCGGGGCGGGCACCTGGGCCCACAGGCCGTTGGCATACCTCGCGGACGCCCCGGAACGGGCTACCGCCAGGCACGATCCCGCGGACGGGCAGGACACCGCGGTGGCCGTCCACCCGATCGGCTGGAGTCCCCACAGACCGTCGGAGTGCAGGGCGGCCTGGCCCGCCGAGTCCACCGCCATGCAGAACGACGTACTGGGACAGGACACGCTGACCAGGTCGTGCCCCGTGTCCACCCCGTTCGGCCGGCTCCACGAGGTTCCGTTGTACGTGAACACGTTTCCGCTCTCGCTCACGGCCACGCAGTACGTGGACGTCGGGCAGGACACCGAGTTCAACGACTGCCCGCTCGGATCGGCCGTTTGCTGGCTCCAGCCCGTGGCGGCGCCCCGGTACGTGAAGGCAACGCCGATGTTGTCCACCGCCACGCAGAAGGAGGAATTCGCGCACGAGACGCTGGTCAGCGTCCCGGGTCCGGAGCCGACCAGTGCCGGGGTGCCCCACGCGCCCTGGGTGAGCGGAATGGCGTATCCCGCCGCGTCGACGGTGAGGCAGAACCTGGCTGAGGAGCACGAGATGGCGACCAGGGGGCCATTGGGATCCGTGTTCGACACCGGCCAGGATCCGCCCGAGTGGAGGGACAGGACGGTGCCCGCGCTGTCCGTGGCGTAACACACCGTCCGTTTCGGGCAGGCCAGGCCGGTGATCTGGCTACCGCCAGCCTGGAGGGTCTGCGGGTCGACCGGCACCGGCGTACTCCACGCGGGCGCTGGCGGGGTCGGCCGGGCCGGCCCTGACCCCCTCGCGGCTGCGTCACTGGACGTGGCACCGGACGTGGCGCCCGTGGGCGCGGAGGCGACGGTCTGGTGACTGTGCATCACGACCAGGGTTCCCGTCACCCCGGTCACGCCCAGGATCGCCACCGCGGCTACCCCGGCCAGGAGCCGGGTCCGGCTGGGCCGGCGGTAGCCGGCGTCGGCCAGCGGGTCAGCGGGCGGCGCCGGGCCCGCCCCGGTGCCGTCGTCCCCGTCCCCGGTCCGGGGCTCCGTCAGGGTGCCGCCTGCGCCCCCGCCCCCGGAGCCGTGATCCGTGCGGCCATGGACCGCGCTCCCCCGGGTCGCTGCGCCATGGGTCGCGGCGCCATGGGAAACGGTCTCACTGGCCAGGGTTTCACCCGACACGGGACCGCCGGATGCGGCCAGGCCGGAGCGAGGCGGGAGGTGCCACTCCCCGGGCGGGGCGCTCCGCTCCTCCCGCGGCGGCGCGGTCCGGGCCGGCCCGGGCGCCCACCCGGCCGGCCGGATGACCCGCTCGCCGGGCGGGGCCAGTGGGGGACTGCCCGGGGCGGGCTGCTCGGCCGGCGGCGCGGCGGGCACGTGGAGCAACGCGTGAAAACCGGACACTGGCGTGTCAGTGCCGTCCCCGGACAGGTCCCGTCCGGGGACGGCTGATTCGTCGCGGCGGCCAGGGCCCGGCGCGGCGCTCTCCGGAGCGCTCAGGACAGCCCCGGAAACGTCCGGTACCACGCCGCGCAGCCCAGCCGGCTCATCCTGGCCGGAAGCATCCGGTGTCACCGCGCCCGGGTCGTCCGGGCCCTCATAGCCGGCGCCGTCCGGAAGGGCCGGCATCCGGAGCCTCCGGCTCGTCACGAGCGTCAACGCCGGGAGCTCCGGGGCCGGGCTCAGCCGCGGGCACCTGCGGGTAAGCGCCCGGCGTCACCTCGTCCGGCAATGGCGGAGGGGAAAAAGGCGGAATGTCGCTTTCCGAGGTGGCCGCGATGTATTCCGTGAACGACCCGCTGCTGAAGAGCGGCGCATATTCGTCGATGGCGGCACCGGAGTATTCCGGGCCGTGTTCCGCCTGCCCGTGGCCGGGCTCCGATCCAGGCCGGACCGCTTCCGGTGCCCCAGAAAGGTCACCGGGCCGCACGTACGCCCCGCAACGGTCGCAAAACGCATCCCCCGGGGAAATGGGATGCCCGTTATCGCAAGTCCACACCGGTCCCCGCTCTCGGTCCCCGCTGTCGATCACCCGCCCTGCCAGCGTGCCGATATTAGGGCATTTCGGCCTGGCCCGCAGACGGGTTGACCAAGGAGTTATCCGTTCCCGTCCGCGGTTAGCGGCCGGGCACGGCACGCGTACGCCGCCCGTCCGAGCGGCCCGCGCACTACTCCTAAACGGGGACTTCGGGCAGGCCAATCTGCCACAAACCGGGGTCCGCCCAGGCTCCGGTGATGACCGTGTCCGGGTCCTGGCCCCGCAGCCGCGCGAACCGCTCCGCCATAAGCTGCAGGTGCACGGTGGCCGGCAGCTGGGCGAGCAGCGGGGACAGGCCGGCCGACGGCAGGGTGAGCACGCTGACGGGGATGCCCTCGCGCGCCGCGGCCTCGCCCACAGCACCGGTCAGCCCTTCGGGATCCGCGTCCGGCTGGAGCAGGAGCACGCCGTCGGCCGCGGTGAATGGCACCGCGTTACCGTGCAGGAATCGCTCGGCGTCGAACCCCTCGGCGAGCATCCGGGCCCCTTCCCGGAGCTTCAGCGCCGCCTCCCGCGCGGTGACGCCCCACGGCCCGCAGCCGACGATGCCGAGGCTGCGGGCCGGGACCGGCACGTCCGCGGCCGCGGCCGCCGAGTAGGCCACCCGGATCTCCGCCGCGGCCTGCAGCACGTCACCCGGGGAGCCATCGGTCCGTGCCCCGGCCGGGGGCTCCTCGGCCGCACCGGCTACCTGGTGGGCCAGCCGGGCCAGCACCGCCAGGGCCGCGGTGTAGCTCACCGTGTAGGTCTCGGATTCCTCCGGCGCCACCGTCGTGATGGCCTCCGGCCACCCCGGGCCGGTCCCCGTGATCGAGACCAGCGGCACCCCGCGGGCCAGCGCCTCCGACCGGGCCCGGGCCGCGTAGCCGGTCTGCCCGGTGTGGGTGATCACCACCAGCACGTCGCCCGGCTGCGGGCCGCTGCCCCACCGGACCCAGGTCGCGGCGGCGAACCACCGCGCGTCCAGGCCCGCCCGTTCCAGCATCATCGCGCCGAGTTCCGCGGCGTGCTGGCTGGTCCCCGTACCGACGATGATCACGCGGCGGGCCGCGGCCAGGATCGCGGCGGGGGCGGACACGTCGAGCCCGGCGATCCGGTCCAGCGCGTCGGCCTGGGCCATGATCATGCGGTACATCGCGGTGTGCGTCATCGCTTCCCCCTCATGCCTGCCCAGCAGCGTACCGAGGGGGGCCTGCGGCTGCGGAATGGGCCGGTTCCCCCGCCCTGGAATGGCCTTGGATAGTACAGTGACGTCGCGCCCCGCAGCCCCGCCTGCTCCGGCGCGCCGCGATGGCCGGGAGGCGGTCCGGCGCGACACCGGACCCTGGTGATGCCGGGTCGCCCGGGCGGCGACGCGGCGGTGTGGAGGTGTCCCCTGTGGAACTGGAACCTGCCACCTACACCTGCCCTCAGGATCATTCCGATCTGAGCCCGCTCGTGCTCCAGGCGCTCGGCGGCACGGGACTGGAGGTGGCCCGGGCCTGGCTGCTGCCGCCGTTCCGGTCCCGGCCGAGGCCGCAGCCGTTCGAGGTGATCGTGACCTGCCCGGGGCCCGCCGGCCACCCGGCGCCCCACCAGCTCACCTGTGCCGGGACGTACCGCCCATGACCTCGGACATCGCGGGCCAGGGGCCAGGGCCCGCGCCGCAAGACCCGGTGCCACAAGAGCCGGTGCCGCATGACACCGTGCCGCAAGAGCCGGTGCCGCAGGCGGCGGTGCGCCCGGTCACCGACGAGGACCGGGTCTGGGTGAACCTGGCCCGCGAGCTGACTCCAGCCAAATCCCTCGAACGCGTGGACACGGCCACCGACCGGGTGGTCCGCACCGTGACCATCATCGGCACGCTGCTCGGCGGGCTCGGGGTGTTCGGCGCCACCAAGCCGACGGTGAGCGGGCCCGCCCGGTGGATCACGATCGCCGCCGTGGCCTGCGCCGCCCTGGCCGTGGCCTGTGCGCTCGCGGCCCAGATCCTGACCATCACCCGGCATCTCAACCCGGAGAACCTGGCCGCGGTCAGGGCCTGGTACAAGCGCCGGATCGACACGCGCGGCTATCCCACCCGGGCCGCCACCCTGCTGTTGCTGATCGCCGCGGTGCTGGCCGGGGTGGCGGCGATCGTGGCGCTGGCCACCACGACGAGCAGCCAGCCGACGATCGCGGTGACCCGCGCGCTCGACCACGCCACGGTCTCCACCCCCGGTACCCCGGGCACCACGACCATCACCGCGGAGGTCACCTTCCGGGGGCTGACCAGCGGCCAGAGCGCCACCGTCGTGGTCAGCGGGGGCACTTCCGGCCAGGTACTGGCCACCGCCGCGATCACGCCGGCCACCGACGGGACGGCCACCCGGACCCTTACGATCGGCGGCCTGCCCCCCGCCGAGCCGGTCACCGTGGTGGCCCAGGGCGGCTCCCAGCAGTGCCGGGCCACCCTGGGAGCCGGCTCCGCCCGCCCCATGGTCGCCTGCGGCCCGGCCAGCCCCTAGCGTCGGGGCGGGCCGGCGCCGCGGCTTATGGTGCTGCCTGCCGCGGTGGGAGCCCGAATTCCGCGCGGATCGCAAGGGTGTGCTGCCCAAGCGCCGGGACCGCGCCCATCGCGGCGGTCCGGCCGGGCACCGTCACTGGCGGCAGCAACGCCCGGAGCTGGCCCTGGGGGGAATCCACGTCGCGCCACCGGTCCCGGGCCGCTAGCTGCGGATGAGCGGCGAACTCCCCGGGGCTGCGCATCCGGGCGTTGGCGATACCCGCCGCTTCCAGCGACGCTTCGAGCTGGTCCACCGGGATAGCGGCGAACACCCCGGTGAGGATCGCGGTCAGCTCGTCATGGTGCGCGACCCGGGCCGGGTTGGTCGCGAACCGCTCATCGGTGACCAGATCGGGCCGGCCCAGGATCCGCTCGCACAGCACCACCCACTCGCGCTCGTTTTGGATGCCCAGGAACACCTGGCCACCCCGGGCCGGATAGGGCCCGTACGGGGAGATCGAGGCGTGCCGCGCCCCCGTGCGCGGCGAGGTCCGGCCGCCGTAGACGCTGTAGTAGTAGGGCTGGCTCATCCATTCGCCCAGCGCGTCGAGCATGGCTACCTCGAAGCGGCCGCCGCGGCCGGTCCGCTCCCGTTCGTACAGCGCGGTCAGCACGCCGGAGTAGGCGTACATCCCGGCCGCGATGTCGGCCACGGAGATGCCGGCCTTGGCCGGCTCCGCCGGGGTCCCGGTCACCGACAGCAGCCCGGCCTCGCACTGCACCAGCAGGTCGTAGGCCTTCTTGGCGGCGTACGGGCCGTCCGGGCCGTAGCCCGAGATCGAGCAGCTGATCAGGCGGGGGTGGCGGCCCTCGAGCTGTTCCCCGCCCAGGCCGAGCCGGTCAGCCGCGCCGGGCGCGAGGTTCTGCACGAACACGTCCGCGCGGGCCAGCATGGCGTCCAGCACGGCCCGGTCGGCGGGCTTCTTCACATCAAGCTCGACGCTTTCCTTGCCCCGGTTCAGCCAGACGAAGTAGCTCGACTGGCCGTGCACCGATTGGTCGTAGCCGCGGGCGAAGTCACCCGCCCCGGCCCGCTCGACCTTGATCACCCGCGCGCCGAGGTCGGCGAGCTGGCGGGTGGCGAACGGGGCTGCCACGGCCTGCTCCAGCGCCACGACCAGCACGCCGTCCAGCGGCAGCGCGCTCACGCTCCGGCGCTCCTCACGGGGCGACCGAGTTTCGCTTGATGAGCTGGCGGGCGATGACGTTGCGCTGGATCTCGTTGGTGCCCTCGCCCACGATCATCAGCGGGGCGTCGCGGAAATAACGCTCCACGTCGAACTCGGTCGAGTAGCCGTACCCGCCGTGGATGCGCACGGCGTTGAGCGCGATCTCCATCGCGGTCTCCGAGGCGAACAGCTTGGCCATGCCCGCCTCCATGTCCGCCCGGCCGCCCGCGTCGAAGCAGCGCGCGGCGTAGAGCACCAGCTGGCGCGCGGCGATCAGCTTGGTGGCCATGTCGGCCAGGTAGTTGCCGACCGACTGGTGCTGCCAGATGGGCTGGCCGAAGCTCTCCCGCTGCTGGGCGTACCGCATGGAGTCCTCCAGTGCGGCCCGCGCGACACCGACGGCCCGGGAGGCGACCTGGATCCGGCCGATCTCCAGGCCGCGCATCATCTGGCCGAAGCCCTCGCCCTCCCGGTCGCCGAGCAGCGCATCCGCCGGCACCCGGAAGTCATCGAAGGACAGCTCGCAGCTTTCCACCCCCTTGTAACCCAGCTTCGGCAGGTCGCGCGATACCGTGAAACCCGGCCCGTGCTCGACCAGCAGGATGCTGATCCCCGCGTGGGCGGGCCGCGCAGCCGGATCGGTTTTGCACAGCAGCGCGACCAGCGCGGAACGCCGGGCGTTCGTAATCCACGTCTTCGTTCCGTTGATGAGATACGAATCGCCGTCGCGGTGCGCGGCCGTGCGCATGGCCTGCAGGTCGGAGCCACCGCCGGGTTCCGTGAGCGCCATCGTGGCCCGGACCTCGCCGGTCGCCATCCGCGGCAGGTAGCGCTCCTTCTGCGCGTCGGTCCCGTAGTCCAGGAGCAGCTTGGCCACCACCGTGTGGCCGCCCATGGCGCCGGCCAGGCTCATCCAGCCGCGGGACAACTCCTCGGTGACCAGCGCGTAGCACGGCGTGCTGACCCGCGCGGCGCCCCACGGTTCGGGGATAGCCAGCCCGTAGATGCCCAGCTGCTTCATCTGCTCGATGAGCTTCTCCGGGTAGGTATTCGCGTGCTCCAGCTCCGACGCCACCGGCCTGACGTCACGATCCACGAAGTCGCGGACCAGGCCGACGATCGCGCGCTCCTCCTCGCTCAGCTCATCCATGTCTATCCCTTCGCCGCCGTGCTTGCTGGGGTGAGCTCCGCCGCGGTGCTGGCGCGAGCTCCGCCGCGGTGCTGGCCTGCGCGAGCTCCGCCGCGGGGGCCTGGCCGGCGCGCCGCACTAGCAGAAGTCCCGGAGCAGGTCGGCGGAGCTCGGCCAAGTCCAGGCCGGGGAATCCATCTCCTGGCCGCCCAGGCCAGCCAGGTCCAGTCCGGCCAGGCAGTCGGTGATCTTCGCCTGGAGCTGGGTGGCGGTAGCGGGCCGGGCCGGGGACCCCGGAGGGAACTGCTGGCTGATCTGCGCGACGCCACCGCTGGCCATGTGCAGCTCGGCGACCAGCTCGCCGTCCAGCAACCAGGTCCCGCCCGGCTCGCTCTTGATCTCGGCCAGCCCGGCCAGGCGGCGGGCTGCGGGCCGGCGCACCGCGTCGTCAGTGAAGCTGGCGAAGCCCGGGTACCCGTCCAGCAGCGCGGCAGCCGCCCCGTACTCCAGGCTGAACTTGCCCTGCAGGCCGGTGTCCGGCCGGTGATGGATCAGCGGGGTCAGCGTGCCCTCGGGGGTGCGGAGCACGATCCGGCGCACCTCGGCCGGGTCCAGCGGCCCGGACTGGGCCAGCTCCCCCAGGGCGCTGATCGGCCGCTGCAACGCGTAGCAGCACGGGTAGATCTTGACCGCCAGGCCGCCGGGAACCGCGGACCCGGACAGGGTGACTGCGCCGGGATCGCCGCCGACCAGCGTCATCCACTCCTCCAGGGCGGCCGGGTCGGCCCGCGCGCCGGCCGCGGCCAGCGTGGCGGCCCGGATCCCGGTGTCCACGGCGAACCCGACCTGGAGCGACTTGGCGTCGGTACCGAACGCCCGCTGTACCCCGCCGGCCCCCGGGACCGCGAGCGCCATGGCGGTGGCGATCTGCTCCGGGCCCAGGCCCAGCGCGACCGCTGCCCCGGCCGCGGCGGCCGGGGCGCCAGCGGTGCAGGTGGCGTGCCAGCCCGCGGAGTAGTGCGGCCAGCCCAGCGCGGTGCCGAGCCGGGCCATCACCCCGGCTCCGGCCAGGTAGGCCCGGGCGTCCGCGCCGAGCGCCAGCGCCGTGGGCACGCAGACCGCGCTGATGTGCGTGGTCGACTCCATGTGCAGGTCATCGAAGTCCAGGACGTGGGCGGCCACCGCCCAGCGCGGGCCTTCCGGCATGCTCCCGGCCAGCAACGTCACCGGGTGCTCCCGCCCGGCCAGCGCCACCGCGACCGTATCGGCCAGCGACCGGTCCGCCAGGGCGAGATCTTCCCCGTCCGGCTCGAGATTGTGGGCCCACTGGGCGAGCCGCCCGGCGAGCGAGTCCGCTGGTTCCGGCACCTGGCACCACTCCCGCAGTTGGCCGACTGAACCTAAGATATGTACGGCCATTTCGCGACGCAACCGTCTGGGCGGCCGGGTCCGCCCCGGGCGTGCCCCGCGGCCGCCTCCGGGTTACTCGAGGGGGCCGCACCGGGAGCAGGGAGGAACGGGAGCCGTGCCCGACCAGGCCAGGTCCAGCGCCTACCGGACGCTGGCCGCCTCACTGCGGGACGCGATCCGCAACGGCGAGTACGCCGACGGCCAGCAGCTGCCTACCGAGGAGCAGCTGTCTGCGCGCCATTCGGTGAGCAGGCAGACGGTCCGGCGGGCGATGCAGGATCTGGTCTCCGAGGGGATCATCTACCGGGTGGCCGGGCGCGGCACGTACCCGGTGGCCGAGGCCGATCGTTACCTGCGGCATTTCGGCTCGGTCGAGGACCTGATGGCCCTGTCCCTGGACACCGAGTGCGAGGTCATCACCCCGCTGCGGCACGTGGTGGACGTGGAGGGCGCGAGCAGGCTGCGGCTGCCCTCCGACGACGTGCAGGCGCTCACGCTGATCCGGCTGCACGGGAACGTCCCGTTCTGCCACACCTCGATTTTCCTGCCGCCTCGGGTCGGGGCGCTGGTCAGCGACGTCCCGGAACTGGCCGCGGCCGGCCGGCGCAGCCGGATCACGGTCATCGGGCTGATCGACGCCAGGATGACCCGGTCGATCAAGGGCGCGGAGCAGAGCATCACCGCCGCGGCCGCGTCGCCCGCCGCCGCGGCGCACCTGGAGTGCGCGGCCGGCCAGCCGGTGCTGCGGATCGACCGGCTCTACACCGACGACGCGGACACCCCGGTCGAGCTGGCGGTGAGCTATTTCGACCCGGCCCACTACTCCTACCGGGTCAGTCTGCGCCGCGGGCCGTCCTGAGCATGGACGGCCCGGCCCGCCCGGCCCCGGCCCGCCAGGCTGGGACATCGGGCCGGGAGGACGGGCCGGGCCACCGGATGGTCACCGGCGCCGGCCACCGCTGCGGGAGTGGCCGGTGCCGGTGACCAGGTCCCATTGAGGCCAGGCCCGCGGTCAGGCCAGGCCCTCTAGCCGGCCGCAGAACGCCCGGTACTGCTGGAGCGCGGTGCGCAGATCCTCCGTGGTCGTGTCCTGCTCCCAGGTCGCGCGCAGCGCCGCCTGCTCCCGCTCGAGCGAGGCCACGAAGGTCTTGACTACCTCGTCGGCCGCCGCCGCGGCCCGCTGCACGGACCCCTTGGGGTCATCAACGAACATCGCCTGGATGGCCGGCCACTGCTGCTCGGCCAGGGCCGTGGCGGGAATGCTGCCCCCGGCCGCCGGGTCACGCTCGCTGGCGCTGGCCAGGCCGGGTTCGGACGGGTCCAGGGTGTCGGCCACGCCGGGCTCCGCCACGGCCGCGGGCGTGCTGGACGTGGCCCCCGAAGGGGGAGCCGCCGGGTCAGCGGATGCCGCCCCGAAGGGTGCCGAACCGGGCGTGGCCGGGCCCGGGTCCACCACGCTGGAGGCCGCCGCGCCGGGCATCGCTGCCGGGCCGCCGGTCTCCGGGCCGCCTGCTTCAGGGCGGTCCGGGCCCGGGCGGCCGGTTTCCATGCTTCCCATGTCCGCGCTGCTCATATCGGGGCGGGGTGTTTCCGGGGGAACCACCAAGGGAGCGGGATCCATGCCGCCGGTGTCCGGAGCCGCGGGCCGGCCGAGCAGTTCATCGCCGGCCGTCGCGTCCTCATCCGCGCCGCCCGGGGCCGCCTGGCCGCCGCCGGTCAGGAACTCGTCATGGCGTTCGATGATGATCGGGTCGTCCGCCCGCTCCTCGCCGGCCGTGTTGTGGGAGGTCTCGTCCCGCTGCGAAGTCATCTGGGTCACCTCTCCTGCCGCCGCGCGGTGGTCACCGCGTCGGGGCTCGGATTGCGGGCCGGGTCGCCCGCGGCCTGGCTCGGGGTCTCGGCCGGGGTGCCCGGGCCGGCCGGGGCGGCGGCCTGATTCGCCACCGGCTGGTCTGCCGCCGGCTGGTCTGCCGCCGGCTCGCCGGCGGGGGCCTGATCCGCCGCACGCTGGTCTGCCGGGGACTCATCCACCGGGGGCAGGCCGTCGGGCGAGGTGGTGGTGACGCTCTCGCCGGCGGCGCTGCCGTCGGCGCGGCCGGCGGGCTCGCCGAGCAGCTCGGCGAAGAGCGCCCGGTAGTGGATCATCGCCTGGCGCAGGTCCTCCGTGGACGCGGCGCCGGCCGCGGCATTCTTGCTGATCTCATGGGCGGCCCGGAAGTGATCGAGCGTGCTCGCATGCTGGACGGACAGGTCGGCGAGCGTCTGGTCGTACGGCTGGGTCGGGTAGCCACGGTCCTCCATCACGGCCGAGACCAGCGTCTGCGCTCCGGTCACGGCAGCCTGCGGCGCATCCACGAACTGCTCCTGGACGGCGGTCCACTCCGACATGTACTGAGTCCGCGCGACCTGGCTCAGCGGGCGGATATCCAGCTCCTTGACGTGCTGTTCCCGCCCGGCGAGGTCGGCTTCCGCCTCCCGCCTGCTGCCGTGCTCGGTGAGCGCCCGGTCGTATTCAGGCCCGAACCGTTCCTGCAGCCGGTGACGGCGGTTCATCGCCGTCATCACGATCAGGACGGCGGCCACGACAATAACGACGACAACGATCGCCACAATGGCCCCAGTTGACATGGGAACCTCCCTTTCCGGAGTAGCGCCCCAACGACTCCCCCGCTTTCGCCCCCCCAAACACGGCCCCGGGGCGGCTCCGGGTATAGTCCGCCCGCACGGCCCTGGGGGTAGGACCCGTACCACGCACCGAACCCGCCAGTCAGCATGTGTTCGCGGCGGCGGCGCCCGGGTAGTGGCGGGGCATGAGCACGACTGTCAACGAGACCGAGATCAAGTACGAGGCTCCTCCCGGCAGCACCGTGCCGCGGCTGGGCAAGCTGCCCAGCGTGGCAGGCGCGGCCGGCCCCGAAGAGCAGCTCCTGGAAGCGGAGTACTACGACACGAGCGACATGCGGCTGATCCGCAACGGGGTGACCCTGCGGCGGCGGCGTGGGGGCAGCGACCCTGGCTGGCACCTGAAACTCCCGGCCGGGGGCAAGACCCGCCGGGAGATCCGGGTGCCGCTCGGCCGCGGCCGCCAGGTGCCCGCCCGGCTGGCGGGCCTGGTCCGCGGCTACACCCGGGGCGAGGCGTTGCGGCCGGTGGCCCGGATCAGCACGCGGCGGCATATTCTCACCCTGGTCGACGGCACGGGCACCTCGCTCGCCGAGGTCGCCGCCGATGACGTCTCGGCCCAGACCCTGGGCGAGGAGACCGTGATCTCCCGCTGGGCGGAGGTGGAGGTAGAGCTGACCGGGGGCGGCCCGCGGCTCCTGCGGGCAGCTGACGCGCAGCTCCGCCGGGACGGCCTGCAGCCCTCGGCCCGGACCGCGAAGCTGGAGCGGGCCCTGGGCTGGACGGTCCAGGACGGGCAGGCGGATGGCGGGCCGGCCCGGGGCCGGACGGGCCCCAACGGCCAGCGGCCCGCCGCGAACGCGCAGGCCGGACGGCGCCAGGCACCCGCATCCGCGGGCGACGTCGTGCTGGCTTACCTGGAAGAGCACGCGGCGCGGCTGGGGTCGCTGGACCCGCTGGTCCGGGCGGATGAGCCCGACTCGGTGCACCAGATGCGGGTCACCACCCGCCGCCTGCGCAGCACCCTGCAGACGTTCGGCGAGATCATCCCGCGGTCCGGGACCGAGGGGATCCTGGCCGAGCTGAAATGGCTCGGTGAGGTCCTCGGTGAAGCCCGCGACGCCGAGGTGCTGGCCGGCCGGCTTACGCAGAACCTGCGGACGATCCCGCCCGAGCTGGTGCTCGGGCCGGCCCAGGCCCGGGTGCAGGGCCACTACGCCCCGATCCAGGCGGCGGCGCGCAGGAACGTGCTGGCCGCACTGGACTCTGCGCGTTACTTCGCGTTGCGGGACGCGCTGGACGGGCTGCTGGGTGATCCGCCGTTGTCGGCTGAGGCGGCCCGGCCTGCACGCCGGGTCCTGCCCGCCGCGGCCCGCCGGGCCTACCGGCGCACCGGGCGGCGAATCCGCCGGGCCGGGCACACGCCCCCGGGCCGGCCGCGGGAACTGGCCTTTCACGAGGCCCGGAAGGCCGCCAAGCGGGCCCGGTACGCCGGCGAGGCGGTCAGCTCGGCCATCGGCAAGGACGCCAGGCGCTTCACCAAGCAAATGAAGAAGATCCAGTCCGTGCTCGGCGACCACCAGGATGCGGTGGTAGCCCGGGACGTGGACCGGGACCTCGGCATCAGCGCGCACCTGGCCGGTGAGAACGCGTTCACCTTCGGGCTGCTGTACGAGCGGGAAGACCAGCGGGCGGCCCGGTTGCGGGCGAAGGGGCAGCGGACCTGGAAGCGGATTCCCCGCCCCCGGTTCAGCCATTGGGCCAGATAACGGACTGTCCGGCAGGCCCGGAATGGCCAGGTTGACGGAATAACGGGCTGTCCGGAAGGGGACGTCCGAGTCGGCGGAAGCCGGGCCTGATCGAGGATCAGGCCCGGCTTCTCATGCTGCTAAGCGCCGGTGTCAGCGGCGGCGGCCGCGGGCTACGAGCCAGCCGCCGACCAGCAGCGCGGCCACGGCGGTGGCCACGGCGAACGGCACCCGGTGCTGGTTCACGGTGGCCGCGGCCCGCCTGGCCCGCTGCTGGACCGGCTCCGGGGTGGCCGCCCAGGCGGTCGCCCCGGCCTGGGTCGCGACCGACTGGACGGTGGTGCCGGCCTGGGCGGCACGGCCGGCGATGGTCTTGGTGACCGGCTGCCCCGAGCCCAGTACGGTCTTGCCGTTCTCGGCCACGGCCTGCCGGGCCCCCGCTGTCCGGTCGCTGACCTCACCCTTCAGCTGGCCCGCCTTGCCGGACAGTCCCTGGGTCACGTCCCGCACCTTGCTCTTGACCTGCCCGGACACCTCCGTCGCCTTCTGCTGGGCGCGGGCCTTCATGTCCACCTTGGCCGCCAGCGCCTCGACCGTGTTCCCGAGTTCTTCCCGGGTCCGGTTGATCTCCTCGACCAGCGCCTCCGGATCGTCTGGCGGGGCCCCAGGGCCGCTCTGGTCTCCCGTGTCCTCTGCTGTCATCGGTGTGCCCTTTCCTTGATTTCTTCCACGTCGGCCTTGACGCTCTGCACGGTCTGCTCCGGGACCGGCGGCACGCCCTTGCTCACCTGGCTCTTACCCATCAGCGCGGCCACACCGGCGATGACCAGCAGCGCGCCGCCTACGATCAGCGCCGCCGCCCAGGCCGGCAGCACGCTGGCCAGCCCGATAATGGCCGCGGCGAGCAGGCAGCCAATGGCGTACAGCGCCACGAGGCCGCTGCCGCCGAACATGCCCGCGCCACGGCCGAGCCGCTTGGCCTTGCGGGTCATCTCGTATTCGGCCAGTTTCAGTTCGTCGCGGATAAGCAGGGAAACCTGCTCGGTCAAATTCTTGACGAGTTCGCCAGCTGAAGCTTCCGTGTCCACGGCGGGCTGCGCACTGCCGCTGGGTTCTGCCATAACGTCCGCCCTCCTCAAAGGTGGGCCTGACCTACCCGCGTGTACCCCCGGCTAACGCCAGCCAAAGACAAAGCGGGGCCGGCATTTCCCCTGGGTTCCGCGGGCCCGGGACCGGGCCGGCCCTCCGGCCGGCCGGGCTGGCTCAGGCGCCGGGTCTGGCCAGGCTGCCCGCGACCTTCTCGGTGATCAGCTCGAACGAACGGACCCGGTCCCCGATGTCGTAGACCATCGTGGTCAGCATCAGCTCGTCGGCGGCGGTCCGCTCGAGCAGGCTCGACAGCTGCTGGCGGACCGTCTCCGGCGAGCCGAGGGCCTGGCCGGAGAAACGGTCCTGGGCGAATACGCGCTCCTGGTCCGAATAGGGATAGGCCGCCGCCTCCTCGGGGCTGGCCAGCGGGGCCGGGGTGCCGGCCCGCAGCCGGAGGAACGACAGGGCGGCCGGCCCGGAGAGCCACCGGGCCCGCTCGTCGGTATCAGCGCAGATCGCGCTGACCGCCACCATCGTGTGCGGCCGCTCCAGCCACTGGGACGGCTGGAAATTCTGCCGGTACAGCTCCAGCGCGGGCACGGTGTTGGCCGGGCTGAAATGGTGCGCGAACGCGAACGGCAGGCCGAGCAGCCCGGCGAGCTGGGCACTGAACCCGCTGGATCCGAGCAGCCAGATGGCGGGCATGTCCCCCCGCCCGGGCGTCGCGGTGATCGGCCGCCGCAGGCCCTCCGCGCTGAAGAGCTTGATGAGGTCGGCCAGTTCCTGCGGGAACGCCTCGGCTGAGAGCCCTTCCATGGTGCGCCGCAACGCGAGCGCGGTGTACTGGTCCGTGCCCGGGGCGCGGCCGATGCCCAGGTCGATCCGGCCGGGGTGCAGCGCTTCGAGGGTGCCGAACTGCTCCGCCACGACCAGTGGCGCGTGATTGGGCAGCATCACGCCGCCGGACCCCACCCGGATGGTGGTGGTCGCCGCCGCGAGGTGGGCGATCAGCACGGCCGGGGCGGAGCTGGCGATGGCCGGCATGTTGTGGTGCTCAGCTACCCAGAACCGGCGGTATCCCAGCTCCTCAGTGCGCCGGGCCAGCCGGGTCGTGTACTCCAGGGCCTGGCCAGCGGAGGCCCCGGCCGCCACCGGGGCCAGGTCCAGCACGGACAACGGTATGTCGCTCACATAGCGGCCAACTGGGCGCGGCGGGAGATTCTTCCGGGCCGGGCTGAGCCGGAGATCACATCGGTGCTTTGTGCGCCAGCCAGACGGCCTGGAGGATCTGCATCCCGGGGGTGATCAGGCCGACCGTCCGCACTCCCTGGCCGGGGTCGGCGGCCGACCAGACACCGAGGGCCGTGGCGGACTGCATGAGCAGCTGGGTGCCGGAGGGATTCCAGGCCAGCGGCTGCCAGCCGCGCGGCAGCGGCTGCCGCCTGGCGTCAGGGAACAGCAATTCGGCCCGGTGCGCCGGGAACGCAACGGCCAGGGCGGGCGCGCGGCGCCCCCAGGCCAGCAGGGAGGGAATCGCGGAGATCCCGGTGCTGAGCGTGGTGACCTGGCCGTCACGGTAGATCAGCACGCTCGGCCGGCGGCTGCCCTGCGGGCCGGTCCAGCCCTCGATGGCGATCTGACCGTGCGGCCCGAACACCGGGCCGTCCATCGGGCGGCGCTGCCGGTACACGACCGTGGCCCGGCTGGTGAACGAGGGCTGGGTCCAGATCGCAAAGTCCGCCACCCGGTGGCCTGCGGCCTCGGTGGGCGGGGTGACATAGCCGATGGTCCCGTTGCCGCGGATATCGGGCGAGCTGCCGTGGATGATCGGGCCCCGGAGGTCGTGGCGCAGCCACGTCAGGCCGTGCCCGGTCCACCGGGCCAGCCGGTCGATCCCGTCCGCGGCGTCAGCCACGATGATGCCGGCGGCCGATGCGGCGAGCGCGTCGATCCCGTGACCGGGAGGATTGTGGGTGAGCTGGGCGACGGCCCGGCCCGGCCCGGCTTCCCAGACGTTCAGGCTGCCCAGGGTCCGGCCGGCGAGCAGGTAGTAGGCCCCGGCGGGCAGTTTGGCCGCGGTGCCCGCAGGCAGCGGCCGCCCGGACATCGGCGGCGCCCCGGTCGCGGGGGCGGCCGACGCGGACGGGTTCGGCGATGCGGTGCTGGCCGCCGGGCTGGTCCGCGCCGGGGAAGCGGACCCGGCCGGCGACTGGATGCTCGCCGAGACGGCACGCCCGGTACAGCCTGCGGCTGCTAGGGCCAGCAGGCAGGCGGCCAACGGGGCACTAACCCATCTACCCACACCAGATCCCGCGAGTAGTAGAGACGGAGACCGGCGCAGGACGCCGCCGCTGCCTGCGTCCGGTTAAAGCCAAGGTATCAGCGGGGGCAACGTATCGCCGCCTCGTGACCGGCCCATGGGCTGTGACCAGGGCCGCATTGCACCGGGCCGCTGACCGGCGCAATTACGCGGCGGCGGCACTGCCTGGCTTCGCCGTCTGCAGCGGGAAGGACGCCGTGGACGGGGGCACCGAGGACGGGCTGACGAACGTACTGCCCTCGGGGCCGGCCTGCACCGCCATGCCCAGGGCGCTCCCCCGCACCAGTTTCTTCCAGGACAGAAACCACACGGTCCAGCCGTTGCCCCAGATGCCGGCGCGCGGGCTGCCCGTGATCATGACCGGATCGCCGGGATTCTCCATCTGGTAGTAGGTCTGGGCGTCGGCGGGCGGCATGTTCACGCAGCCGTGGCTCACGTTGACCGCGCCCTGCTCACCCACGGACCAGTACGCGTCGTGCAGGTAGTCACCGCTCCAGGTGAAGCGGACCGACCAGGGCACCTCCAGGCTGTAGCCGGGGCCGGTCATCAGGACCGGGTTGCCCTTGTCGATGGTCAGGTAGGTGCCGTCCGGCGTGTCGTCGCCCGGCCGGCCGGTGCTGATCGGCCAGGTGTAGAGCAGGTGGCCGTTCCGGTAGACGTGCATGTGGTGGGTGGCCGTGCTCGCCGTGACGATCAGCGATCTCCCGATCCGGAACGTCTGGGTCAGGTCGTGCCGGGCGTAGACCCCCGGCGCGCCCTCCACCCCGTTCAGGTGCGCGTCCAGGCTCACCGTGGTGTGCGGGGGCCAGTAGTTCTGCGGCCGGAAGTACAGGGTCTCGTTCCCGTCCCAGTACCAGGCGCCGGTCACCGGGCGCGAGGTGCGCAGCTGGAGGGAGCGCTCCACGGCGGCGCGGTTCCTGATCGGGTGGCTGAAGGTCAGGATCACCGGCATCCCGACCCCGAAGGTCTGGCCGTATCCCTCGTAGATGTGGGCCCTGAACGTGTGACCGGGCGCGAGGGTCCGGAATGAGGTCGTCCTGGTGACCGTGCGGCCAGAGGAATCCACGGCTGTCGCGGTGACGGTGTAGTCCTGGGCCGGGTGCAGCGCCCAGGTGCTGTGCCAGGTGGCCCGCGTGCGGCTGCTGTCCGCGGTCAGCGTGCCCCCGACCGAGGCTCCGCGCATCCTGACCTGGACGCTGCGGATCCGGCTGCCGGCGTGGGCGGTGACCGTGACGGGAGCCTGCGGGCTCACTCCCGGGTTGCCGCCCGCCGGCGAGATGGTGGGCGGGGCGCTGCGGGCCCCGGGCCGGGCGCTGCCCGCCGGCTGGCCACCCCCTCCCGAGCAGGCCGCGACGAGCAGGCATATCCCCGCGGCGCCCGCCAGCCAGCCTTCCCGGCCCCGATATGACGCGCCGATCCCCCGGATTCCCCGCACGCTGAGCCTCACGTAACTCGGGGCGGGGCCGCCCGGCCACGCGCCCGGCGGTCCCGCTCAAGTGGATGATCCCCGTGTCATCCGCCCCGCCCGGCCCGGGGAGTGGGCCGCCAGAATTGGCGCTGAGCAGGCTAAATGCCCGCCGGAAAGGAGCGGATGAGTGGCTTTGCCAGCCATCTCTGGCGGTTGTGCCCGTACGGCCGGCTGGTGAAACGGCCCTGGTCAGCCGTGACCAGGACGGGCGTTGTGCAGCACCTGGACCCCGGCGGCGAACTGGGCCAGCCGGGTATCATCCCAGCCCAGCGACGTCGGAGCCTGGATGACGACCCAGTGCCCGTGGGTGTCCCGGTAGATGAGCACCTGGGTGTGGTCCTGGACGGTCAGCCGGCCGGGGCGGCCGCTGACCGCAACCACCGCCCCCTGGGTCGGAGGCGCGGGGGCATCCGTGGACTGCAGCATGACGACGATCTTGCCGACGAAGACGCTGGGGTCGGAGTTCGTGTCGCTGCGAGGCGCGATGGTCAGCGCGTAGGCGTTACCGCCCTGCACGGCCCAGCCGGCCGGCATCTCCGCCACCTGGTAACCCGCCGGCTGCTGGCCGTCGTAGGCGACCAGGGCGATGGGTGCCCCACGGGGGCCGGCCGCCGGTGCGCTCGCCTGCTGCGTGGACCCGGCCTGCGCGCCGCCGGCCGGCCCGCTGGTGCCGTTGCTGATCAGCAGCGGCACCACGCCAGCGGCCACGGCCGCAGCGGCGGCCGTGGCCGTGACGCCCGCGAGGCGGCGGCGCCGGAGCAGGCGGCGGCCCCGGGCCAGATCGCCGGCCGGATCGGGGCGGACGGCGGGTCCGGGGCCGTGCCCGTCATCGAGGGCCAGCGCGAGCAGGTCCTTGAGGTCGTTCATCGGGGCGTCCTTTCGGTGATGACGTGGGTCCGGGGCTCGGTGAGCAGCTCGCGCAGCCGGGCGGCCCCCTTGGCCGTCTGGCTTTTCACGGTGCCGGCGGAGCAGCCCAGGAGGTCGGCGGTCTCCGCCACGCTCAGGTCCATCCAGTGCCGCAGCACCACGGCGGCGCGCATCCGCGGCGGCAGCACGGCCAGGGCGGCCCGGACGGCCCCGCCGTCAGTCCCGTCCGGGAACGCGCCCGGCGGCGTGGGCGCGGGGGCGTCCGGAAGCTCCGGGACCGGCCGCTCGCGGCGCCAGCGCGGCCGCCGGACCTCATCGATGTGCGCGTTGACGACGATGCGCCAGGCGTACGCGGTTTCCGTGCCCGAACGGCGCACCCGCGGCCAGGCCACGTAGAGCCGGGCCAGGGCGGTCTGCACGAGATCTTCAGCGAGGTGCGTGTCGCCGGCCGTCAGCAGGCAGGCGGAGCGCAGGAGCTCAATGCGGCGCTCGGCGACGAACGCCGAGAACTCCTCGTCACGCGGTGATTGGGGCATGCATACCTCCTCATCCCTCCATACGGGATGCACCCCGGGCGGGTTGCCCGGAACCCGGATACCGTGGGCCCGGTGAGCGACTGGGCGCAGATCCGGGCCGGCACTGCGCTGTACGAGGACGAGGCGGCGCTGGTGCTGAACAAGCCGGCGCTCGCGGTCATGGGCGAGCGGCACGACACCGACCTGGTCCGGATGGCCGAGGAGGCGGGCGAGAAACTATACCCAGCCCACCGGATCGACAAGGTGACCTCCGGGGCCTTGCTGCTGGCCAAGGACCTGCGCCTGCACGGCGATCTGACGCGGCAGTTCAGCCGGCGCACGGTGGACAAGGTCTACCTGGCCATCACCGGCACCACCGGGCTGCCCGGGCGCGGCACGATCGAGCTGCCGCTCAGCGTCGGGCGCAAGAACCGGGTCCGGGTCGCGGCCAACCGCGCCGCGATCGCCTACGACCCGGCCGACTCCCGCTGGTCGGTCCCGGCGGATCAGCAGTTCGAGGGAATCCGGACCTACCCCTCCATCAGCACGTTTCTGACCGTGGCCGGTGACGAGGGGCATACGCTGCTCGCGGTCAGCCCGGTGACCGGGCGCCGGCACCAGATCCGGGTGCACCTGGCCTGGATCGGCCATCCCATCGCGGGCGACCCGCTGTTCGATAAGTCCGCCGCGGGCCGGACACTGCTGCACTCGTGGCGGCTGGGGTTCGACGCGGCCTGGGCGGGCAGCCGGCGCATCCAGGTCGAAGCGCCGCCCGGGCCCGACTTCTGGGCGCCCCTGCCGGCCGGTGAGGTCCCGCTCCCCGGCTGGGACGCCATCCCCGGCCACTGACCGGGCGGCGCCTCAGGCCGGCGGCGGCCCGAGGAAGATGCACAAGGGATGCCCGGCCGGGTCGGCATACACCCGCAGCGGCTCCTCCGCATCGGCCGAACGGTCCTGGAGCACCCGGGCGCCGAGAGCCAGCGCCCGCTCGTGCTGCTCGCCCAGCTCTTCCGCCGTGGTCACGTACAGGTCCAGGTGCATCTGCTGCGGTACCGGGCCATCCGGCCAGGTCACTTCAGGGAGCTCTGGTACCTGCTGGAACGCGATGCGGACCGCCCCCGCGCTGTCCTTCAGGACCAGCCAGTCCTGGCCCGCCGGATCTGGCTCACCCGCCGCCGGTGGCTCATCGCCGGGCCGGTACCGCCAGCCCAGCAACTCCCGGTAGAACTCGGCCAGTTTCCTGACGTCGGTGCCGTCCAGGACTACCTGCCGGAACCGCGGATAACCTCCGCCTGCGCGTGCATGCTCTGCCGTCACGGGACGCTTGGTACCCAGGCCGGTGTCGAGTATCCGCCGCCGGCTCCGACGTCTCCGGTGAACGGGCCGCCGGGCGCTCAGACGACAGGAGAGACCGATGCTTATCAAGTCCCGCATGGGCGTCAGCGCTGACGGATTCGTGAGCACCCCGGAGGGCGTTCCCGCGATCGCTCTCGCGGACGGCTTCGAGCCCACGGTCACGCACGGCTATCCCGAGTTCATCGAGGGCTGCGACGCGGTCGTGATGGGGCGCAGCACATTCGTGCCCGCGCTGGGGTCACCGGATTGGCCGTGGACTGGCCTGCAGGTCTACGTGCTGACCTCCAGCCCGCTCCCGGCGAACACGCCTGAGCACGTGGTCGCCGGGCGGCAGGGCCCGGCGGGCCTCGCCGCCCAATTGCGGTCCCGCCCGTCGGGCGGCGACGTCCACCTGGTCGGCGGACCGCGGACCATCCGCGCGTTCCAGGAGATCGGGGCGCTGGACCGGCTGGAGCTGGTGCTGCTCCCGATCCTGCTCGGGCAGGGAGTGCCACTCTCCCCGCAGGGCTCTCCTCCCGTGCCGCTCTCACTGCTGCGCGCGGACCGAACCTTCCCCGATGGGTCGGTAGAGCTCGCCTACACCCCGGCGTGATCACACGACGCACGGGCGCGGTCAGCACCGGGTGCGCTGGCCGGCCCGGGGACAGGGTCCTCACCGTGCGCGCCGGCTGGCCCAGATCCGTGCTCCAGCCCGGGCTTCCGTCCCGGCGCAGCGCCGCCCCCAGCGCCGCGAGCTAGCTGACCAGGTCGCGGGCGTGCATCCGGGTCTGATGCGGTTCGCCGGGTGGTTGTTCCACGCCGAAGCTCAGGATCCGGGTGGGATGGATCCGGATCAGCGGGCCGCCGTCCGCGGCGTCGCCGAGGGCCTCCGCGGTGCCCCGGATCTCCAGGAACCGCACACGCCAGGGATCGGTGGAGACGATGTCATCCACCACGAGCGCGGCGTGCCCGTTGCGGCGGACGTTACGGAACTTCTGGCTGGAGGTCAGGTTGAAGCCGGTCACGTCGATCGTGCCGAGCCCGGGATTGACCTGCAATCCGACGGGCTTGACCTGAGGGCTGCCGTCCTCCTGGATGGTGGCCAGGCGGCCCAGCGGCTGGCTGGCGAGGTAGGCCGTCTCAGCGTCGGTGAAGGCCATCTGCTGCTCCCGTTCGGTAGGGCTCGGTGCTCCGCCTTCCGGCCGGTTGCTGCGGGGCGGATGGCTCGGTGAGCGGGCGGCTCAGCTCAGACGTTAGAACCTGAACCTGGCTTGAAGTCAAGGCAGCCGGGGCGTGGCGGGCAGCCCAGCCACGAATAGTCATCAGTGCAAAATTCCCGGGCCGGGGCGCACACTGAGATCGACGGCCGCCCCCGACCGGAACCAGGTGATCCCGATGACCGCGCAGGACGCCGTGCCCCTCGAGGGACTGCCCGACAGCTCCCGCCAGCGGCCCGCGGGTGGCACTGACCGTTTTTCCCCGTACCCGCCGATCGCTGACTACGCGTTCCTTTCTGACTGCGAGGCCACCGCGCTGGTGGCCCCGAGCGGGTCAGTCGAATGGATGTGCCTGCCTGCCATGGACAGCCCGAGCGTCTTCGGCACGCTCCTGGACCGGGACGCCGGATGGTTCCGGTTCGGCCCGGATGCCATGGACGTGCCCGCCGACCGGCGCTACCTGCCCGGGACCATGGTGCTGGAGACCAGCTGGGATTGCGGCGAAGGCTGGATCATCGTGCGCGACTGCCTGGTGATGGGACCGTGGCGGCACGAGAACCCGGAAGGCTGCTCACATGTCCGGCCGCCCACTGACTACGACGCCGAGCACATGCTGCTGCGCACCGTGCGCTGTGTAGATGGCCACGCCCAGCTCACGCTGGACTGCCATCCCGTGTTCAACTATGGCCGCCAGCGGGCGCAGTGGAGGCACACGGACCGCGGCTACGGCCAGGCCGTCATCGACCCGGCCGGCAGCGACCTGGTGCTCACGCTGACCTCCGATATCCGCCTCGGGCTGGACGGGTCGGGTATACGGGCCCGGACGATGCTGAAGGAGGGCGATACCCGGTTCTGCGCGCTGACCTGGGGCAGCCGCGTCCCCGCCGACTACGAGGACGCCTACGCGCGGCTGGTGTGGACCGCACATCACTGGCAGCACTGGCTGGCCCGCGGGCGCTTCCCCGATCATCGCTGGCGGAGCTATCTCGCCCGCAGCGCGCTGACCCTCAAGGGGCTGACGTTCGCGCCCACCGGGGCCATCGCCGCAGCCGCGACCACGTCCCTGCCGGAGACGCCGGGTGGCGGGCGGAACTGGGACTACCGCTACAGCTGGATCCGTGACGCGACCTTCGCCCTGTGGGGCCTGTACACGCTGGGCTTCGAATGGGAGGCGAGCGACTATTTCGCGTTCATCTGCGACCTGGTGGAACGGGACGGGAACGACCTTCAGATCGTGTACGGCATCGACGGGCGGCGCGACCTTGACGAGCACGTGCTGGAGCATCTGGATGGCTACCAGGGTGCGCGGCCGGTGCGCATCGGCAACGCCGCCTACCAGCAGGCTCAGCATGATGTCTGGGGCGTGGTGCTCGACTCGCTGTACCTGCACGCCAAGTCCCGGGACCGGCTCGATGAGCGCGTCTGGGGCGCCGCGCGGCAGCAGGTGGAACAGGCGCTGTTGCACTGGCGCGACCCTGACCGGGGCATCTGGGAGGTCCGCGGCGAGCCGAAGCACTTCACGTCGTCCAAGCTGATGTGCTGGGTGGCGCTCGACCGCGGAGCCCGGCTGGCCGTGATCCGCGAGGACCGGGACCTGGCCCGCGCGTGGCGAAAGGCGGCCGACGAGATACACGCCGATATCTGCGCGAACGCGCTCGACGAGCGTGGGGTGTTCTGCCAGCACTACGGCACCACGGCGCTCGACGCGTCACTCTTGCTGATGCCGTTGCTGCGATTCCTGCCCCCGGAGGACCCGCGGATCCGCGACACGGTGCTGACCATCGCCGATGAGCTGACCGCCGACGGTCTGGTGCTCCGTTACCAGGTGGACGAGACCGACGATGGGGCCGTGGGCGAAGAAGGCACGTTCACCATCTGCTCGTTCTGGCTTGTTTCCGCGCTGGCCGAGATCGGCGAGCACCAGCGCGCCCGGGACGTGTGCGAGAAGGTTCTCTCCTACGCCAGCCCGCTGCACCTGTACGCCGAGGAGATCGACCCGCGCTCGGGCCGGCACCTGGGCAACTTCCCGCAGGCCTTCACGCACCTGGCCCTGATCAATGCGGTCATGCATGTGGTGCGGGACGAGCAGGCTGCGCGGCGGGTGGCGCTGGGCCGCGAAGTTGCGGACGGCGAGGACACGTTTTCTTGATCACCAGCCCCGGTCCACTCACGGAATCGCCCGGGTGGCGGGCAGCTGACCGGCCGCCGGCGCGAGCCCGGTGGGAACCGCTGCCCCTGACGCCGGGCAGTACCGTGCCCGCCTGATCTCAAGGCGGTTAATTCCCCCGCAAAAGCCGCACCCTAAGGGCTACCGTGATTCCCGCGACAGCCGGGACAGCCGAGCAACGGGGAGGCACGGCGCTATGACCACTCCGGGACATCCGGACTTCACCACGGCACGGGACTCCCCCGGTCCGGCCGGCCCCCATTCCGATTCCGCAAGGATCGTCATCGCGCCCGCACACCCCGCCCTGGAGGACGGTGAGCGGGACATCGTCTTCGAGCTACGTGAGTCCGCTGGCGCGGCGACCGTGCTGCCGGTGTTCAGCTCGGTGCCGCGGCTGGTCGAGGCGCTCGGTCACGCCCAGCCATGGGTGGCGCTCCCGCTGCACAAGGTCCGCCAGCTCGCGGCGGCCAGCGGTGTGCGCACCGTGCTGCTCGACCCCGACGTTCAGCCCGGCGCCTGGCGCTGGGAATACGACGACCTGGACCGCCTGCCCGGGAGCGACCGATGAGCGACAGTTTCCAAGTGGTCATGTCCGACCTGCGGGATGCGGCGGCCACGTTTCACGCCGAGGCCAAGACGTTCCTGGGCATCATGCCGGACGCGAGCCCGGGCCTGCCGGACGGCGGGTCCGGTGCGTTCAACGAGAGCCTCAAGGCCGTGGTGGACGCGGCGTGCCTGCTGCACCTGCAGATCGGCGGCGACATGGATGACAACGGCACCAAGCTGCAGACCGCGCACGACCGCTATCAGCACACCGAGGAATCCCTGACCACGCTGAGCCAGCAGATCAGCGACCCGGCCCAGATCAAGTAGCCGCCGGCGAGGCGGAGCCCGGCCGGGGCGGGCCTCCCCAAGCCAGCGACTGCGCGGGGGGTTCCGGGGGGCGCCCCCCGGACTAACAGAGTAAGGAGGCGCTGTGGGAGGCGCGAAATCCCCGTCCGCGCTGGCGGCGTTCGCCCACGACTGGATCGGCGGCGACATCCACGGCCTGTCGGCATACGCGGGAACCCTGTACGGGTACGTGCCCCGGCTCAGCGACGTGGCCACCGCGCTGGACACGAAGGTCAGCCACATCGTCGGCGACGCGGGATGGACGGGATCCGCCGCCGCGGCCTTCACCAGGGCCTGGCAGCACGACGCGACCGGCGCGACCGCCCTCGCAGTCATGGTGTCCGCGGCCGGTGACATCGTGAACACTCTCGCGGTTAACCTGGCCAGCATCGAGAGCGCCCTGGAACAGGCGGCCGACACCACGGCCGCGCACGGCGTGCCCGTCGGCCCCGGCGGCCAGCCACCACTGGAATGCTTCGCCGACCCGGCCAAGGAAAGCTGGCGGGTCAGCTACCAGTCCTTCTGGAACCAGAGCATGCTCGCGGCGACCACCGCGCTCAGCCAGGCGGCGGGCGCGCTCGCGCAGCTGGGTACGGCCGCCACGGAGGGCGGCGGGGATGCGGGCCTCGGCAAGGGCGATTACACCGCCCTGTTCGACACCCTGGCCGGCTTCTTCGGCGCGCAGACCCGGTACCGCGCCTACGTCGAGGGCAAGCTTCCCGGCCTGAAGAAGTCGATCAGCAAGGCGATCACCGACGCGCGCGAGGAGGCCCGCCAGGCGGATGGCCGGTTCGGCTCGTGGACCGACCAGGGCAAGGAGAACTTCGGCGACGCCCGGAGCAGGCTGTCGTCGGTCCAGGACGACCTGGCCGCGGCCGGGAAAACCGAGAACCCGTTCACCAAGGCGTGGGGCTTCAGCCCGAGCGACATCAGCAGCGTGGGCAACAAGCTGGAGGGCCTGGACGGCGCGGGCGCGGGGCTTGCGCGCTTCTTCGGCGACATTCCGGTCGTGGACGTCGCCGCGGCCGGGGTCAGCACCTATTTCGGCGCCCAGGACGACATGGCCGCCGGCGTGCCCTGGTACGCGGCCTATCCCGGCGAAGCCGGCGGCAACATCGCCGCGGTCGCCGCGGGCGGCTGGGTCGGCGGGCTGGCCGCCGGGGGCGCGGCGGCTGGCCTGGGCGCGCTCGGGGTGGGCGGGGTGGGCCTCACGATGGCGGCAGGCGGGGTCGGCGTGCTGGCCGGCGGCGTGGTCGCCTACGGCGTCGGCGACTTCGCCCACAACCTCATCCAGGAAAACTGGGGCGGGGACATCCATCAGCACGGTGTTATCTTGGGCATCGGCGAGGGCATCGGGGACAGCGCCGCGAAGACCGGCCAGGACTTCGTGAAGGTGGGTACCGGCATCGCGCACGGGGTGGAGCACGTGTGGGACAGCATCTTTTAGTGGCGGGACCGTGAGCACGAGAGCGGGGCAACTGCCACCGCGGCACGCGCTCCCCCGGGACGTGGTGGTCCCGGTCCTCCCGGGTCTGGGCCTGACCTGGTACGACCGCCGGGGCGCGGGCTACTGGGCGCGCCGGGCGGGCATGTCGCTCCTGTGGGTGTTCCTCACGGCCCTGGTCACGCTGATCACCGTCGCGATCCTGGTCGCCCTGCATCACCGCTCCACGGCCGGCTTCACCGTGGTACTCGTGCTCGAGATCGCCTACTCCCTGGCCATCCTGGTGTTCTTCGCCGTCGCGACCACCCGGACCTGGAGCGACCCCCAGCCGGTCACAATCCGGCCCCGGAATGTGCCCGGGCAGGTCTTTTTCGCCGTCAGCTTCCTGACCGTCGGCTTGTACCTGGCCCTGCTGCTGACCTCGCTGCTGCCGGAAACGCCAGTCGAACGGCACGCGCGGCTGGGGGTGGCCGCCGAACTGAGCCGCCGCGGCCACGCGGTCCCCGGGACCTAGCCCCGGTGGCGCTCTTCGACCGCACCGCCAAGCACCTCGCCGCCGGCCCGGCGCTGCTGCTCGCGGCGGACTTCAGCGATGAGATCCGGACGGCCCTGCTGTCCTACGATCCCGCGCTCCGCGCGGGAGATGGCCGCTTCGTGTTCGGCAACGGGGTGCGGCTGCACGGGCCGGTCAGCCTCACCCCGGACCTGACCGCGCGGGCCGGGCTGCCGGCCGGGATGGCCTCGGCGTATTACGCGGGCATCGCCGAGACGGGCGGCCGCGGTTCCCGGCCCGACCACGCCAAGTGGCAGGATGCGGAGCGGCTGGTGCGGGGCCTGGCCGCGCGGCTGGGCGGCACCGTGCACGAGGGCCGGCCCGCCATGGCGCTCAACCTGTCCTCGTCCGTGTACAGCAGCCAGCCGCTGCCCGCCGGTGAGGTGATGGGCGTGCTGCAGCCGTACACGGGCGGCGCGCTGTTCGTGGAAGAGAACCACGAGGTACCGGGCGCCTATTTCCTCGTCTCCGAGCACGAGCCCCGGTTCCTCACGGTGTACTGGCCGCCCCGGCTGTCCCGGTCTGCCCTTGAGCCACCGCCGCTAGCCCTGGGTGAGCTGCGCGACCGGGAGCCGGGCCGCTGGGAACTGCGGAGCAAGTTCCCGGCCGCCACAGCCGGCCACGCCATCCGGATCACGGTCGGGGAGGCGGCCCTCGCGCTGGCCCGGCGGGTGGACGGCGTCACCATCGACCCGTACGGCTTTCCCGTCAGCCGCCCCGAGGACCTGCTCCCCCGCTGAGCCCTGACTGCGCGCCCGTGACCGGCTGAGCCAGGCCTGGTCACGCTGGGCCTGGACTCGCCGGGCCGGGTAACGAGCTGAGCCGGCTGAGCCGGCCGGCCAGCGCGGCCATAACGCCGCGGACCGCCCGGCCCGGCGACTGGCCCGGGAATGCGGGCGCGTTGACATCCACGAGGTAATCGCCGACGCGGGCCACGAGCAGGTAGTCGCCCGGATAGAAAGCTCCGTCCGGCAGCGGGCCATTGACCTGGATGATCTTGATAAGCAGGGCCTGGTCGCCGAGGCCGGACACCGCCGTGACGGAGGGCCTCATCTCCACCCGTGCCCCGGTGATCTCGTCCCGGGTGGAGAACCGCCCGCAGCGGTGCTCGGCCAGCGACATGATCAGGGCGAACTGCCGGGCGGCCCAGCGGGGGTAGTAGCCAGCCAGGTTGATGCTGCCCAGGCTGGCGTTCTTCCCCCGGCCGACGGTGACGCTGAGCCGCGCGTCAGAGGCCTGATCACCGGACAGCAGGAAGTGCGCGTCCACGCCCTTCCAGGACGGGCATGACTGCCTGGGCAGCACCGGAAGATAAGGGGGCGCGGCGAGCGCCGGGCCACTGTCCGTTTCCTGGCCGGTGCCGCCGGTGAGCACCCAGCCCGGTGGCAGGCGGGCCTGGGCGGGAAGGATCCTGCTCAGCTGGGCGCCACTGGCCGGGCGGCCGTTCCCGCTGGCCGGCCGCGTCCCGCTGGCGGCCGGGGTGGGGTGGCCGGCTGGGCCGGAACCCGTCCCGCATCCGCCCGCCGCGATCGCGAGCGCCGCGGTGAGCACGAGTACGAGGACTCGTCTCCCTGTCCCTGGTCTCGCTGCCCTAGGCACCGGCGGGTGGTCAGCCCCCGATAACGGGCGGCACGGCGGGACCACCCGCACCCCAGAAATCGTCGTCCTCGCCGAGCCAGGCCAGCCGGGACCGGTCGCGCTCCTGGCCACGGCCTGCGCCGCCGCCGGGCATCATCCAGCCCAGGCCGTCCCCGGCCGCGGCGTCCGGCCCGGCGGCCGTGGCCGGGCTGAGGTCCGGACCCCAGGTGGCCTCGTCCTCGCTGGTCCAGTACTGGCTGCTCCGCTCGGCCTCGCTCTGCCCCCCGGCCGCGCCGGTCCCGGCCAACGGGATCGAGCCCGGCATCCGTCCCCCGGCGAACCCCGCGCCACCCTGGGCGGCGAGACCATCCTGCGCCGCGATCTCGTTCGCCGCGAACGACCCGGGCCCGGCCTCACCGGTCAGGCCAGCCTCGTTCGCGATGACGTTCCCCGCCGCATCCGGTTCCCCGGCCACGGTGAAGTTGCGGAACACGCTGCGCGGCAGGCCACTCCCGGCCTCTCCCGGCGCGGCCTCTCCCGGCGCGGGCTCGCCACCGGTACCGCCACCGCCTGGGAGCTTCTCCCCCGGCGCTCCCGGTCCGGAGCCCAGGCCGCCCGGACCACCGCCGGAACCGGTCCGGGGTACCGGCGGCAGGATCCCCGGGCCGCCCGGGACGGCCCCACCCGGCACCGGGACGCCGCCCAGACCCGGGCGGCCCGGTGCCGGGCTACCCAGGCCGACGCCACCTGGCCCCGCGCCCGCTGATCCGGCACTGCCCGGTGCGGTCGGTGTCAGCCCGGCCAGCGTGGTCCCCGGACCCGGTCCAGACCCGCTGGCCAGGTGCGGCGGCGCGCCCAGAGTCGGCACCCCGATCGCCGTGCCGGCGCCGCCCGCTCCCCCGGCGCCCGCCGGGGGCCCGCCGCCGGACCCGCGGCGCCCGGGAACGCCGCCCCCGGGGCCACGGGCACCTCCCGTCCCGGTCCCGCCGGAGCCGCCCGCACCGCCGCCCGGGCTGGCCAGCGCTGGGGGCAGGTTCTTGTTGACGGCCCCGGGCATCTGGTAGAACGCGGTCTCGATGTGGCTGTTGAGCGCGCTCATCCGCTGCTGGGCGGCCTGGTTCGCGGCCTGCACGTCCGCGGGGTGGGTCGAGGCGGGCTGCGGCAGGCTGCCGCGGAACGCGCTCAGTACCGGGCCGTACCAGGCCAGCGCCTGCTGCGCGGACCAGGTGTTGGCTTGCAGGTCAGACGCGGTCTGGTAGAGCTGCTGGACCTGGCTGACCGCAGTGACCGCAGTCGAGCCGCCCCAGTTTCCGGCCAGGGTCTGGCCGTGGCCGGCCAGCTGGCTGGAGATATCGGTCAGGGTCGACGCGAGCTGCCCGTAGGCGGCCCCGGCCGCGGAGATCGCGCCCGGGTCTGCCGCCTCGATCAGGCTCTTCACCTGCTCCCAGGTGTAACCCGACGCAGAGCCCTGGGAGAAGTTCGCGTCCTCGGTGATCGGGTACGTGCCGGTCCAGGCGGGCCCGCTGTTGCCCGGGATGTTCTCCAGCCGGCGGATGCGGTAGTAGTCGGCCCGCTGCTGCGGGGTCCAGTTCTGGCCGTATCCGGGCTGCACCGGCGTGTCCTGGCCGCCGCTCCCGATGATCATCGCCGATGGGTCCGCAGCGGCGTGGATCAGGCTGGTGATCTGCTGCTCGGCAGCGTCATAGCGGTCCGCCGAGGTCGCGAGGCGGGCCGCCATGTCGGTGTGCGCCTGCTGGAGCTGCCCGGTGAACTGGGTGACGCCGGCCTGCGCCCTGGCCATGACCTGGCCCAGCTGCTGCGCCTGGGGCCAGCCCCCGGCCGCCCCGGCCGCCGGGGAGGCCGCCGCGGCGCACGCGCTCAGCGTGGCCTGCAGCTGATCGGCCATCCGGGCCAGGTCGGCAGCCACCTGGCGGAGCACGTCCCGGTGCACGATCAGGTCGCGGCCGGAGACCGCCGGGTTGGACCAGTTCTGCGGCTGCGTGTACGACCCATAACTGGGCCCGTTGACGTGCGGCACTGCCGTCCCCGAGTACGTGCCCGGGGCCGGCCACTGTGACTGCTGCTGGCGCAGCATCAAGGCGTCGTACGAGCCGCCCACTACCTGCCTCCCGCTACCTGAACTCCAGCGTCCGCGCCCGCGTCACCCCGGCTCGCCGGGGAGCCGTCGCGGGATCAGCCGCCCCACAGGGCGGCGTTGGACGCTTCGGTCGAGCTGTAGTTCACGTGCGCCTCGCCGATAACGCCGCGCAGGTTGTTCAGGACCACGGCCATGTTCGCCATGGCCGCGTCCCACTTCGCCTTGGCCGCGTAGTAGGCCGCCTGCGCCTCACCGTCCCACTGCGACAGGCTGGACTTCAGCTGGCCGTCCAGCGTGGAGATGGTGGACTGCAGCTGGGCATAGGTGCTGGCGAAATCGGCCTCCCCGGTCTGCAGGGATCCGAACACCGCCCGGGTGTATTCGCTCATTTCTCGTGCCTCCGTGATGTCCCGTGCCGGGAATTAGCGGGAGGGTCCCCGCGCCGGGGGCCGCGCGCGGCCCCGCGCACGGCGCGGACCCGGGCGGTCAGCCGTTCAGCAGCCCGCGGACCCGGTTCGCCGCGGCCGCCTGGGTGTCCTCAGTGGTCTGGTACCGCGTCCGGGTCGTGCCGAGCTTCTCGTGTATGCCCTGCAGGGCGTTCAGCACCTGGCTGAAATCGCTGTTGAACGATTCATAAGCGCTGGTGAAAGCGGTCGCTGCCTGGCCCTGCCAGCCCGCCATCAGGTCGCCGTGCTGACCCGCCAGCTTGGACTGCTGACCGCGGATCTGGCCTACTGCGTCCTCCACCTGAACGGCCGCCTGCGCCATGGCCGCCCGGTTGAAGGCAGACTCGGCTGCCATTTGCCGCACCTCCCCGTCCGGAATCCTGTATTTACCTCAATGTCTGCTTCCAGCCCCGGCCGCCGGTCAGAATTCGGGCGCTCCAGGGGCCGGCACACGGGTCATTCAAGGGGCTGCAAAGCGGCACTGTCAACCAAATCCGCACAACTGTGACACCAGCCAATCCCGCCCGGGTAGCGATCGCCGCGGCGCCATCCGCGCCGGCCTGCATCCGGCGGCCGGGCCCGCTGGTCCCGGCGCCGCCGGAGACCGGGAATTCATCTCACCCGCTCGCCTGCTGCCGGGCCGAGGCCGGGTCGAGCGCGGGGCCGGCCGGGATGAGATCGATGACGCCCGCAGGCACCAGGGTCCGCTGCCCGCTGAGGTGATAGCCGAGCATGGCCGCGACCGCCGGCGACGCGAGGCCGTACCTGCGCCCCCCGGAGATGAGGAAATAGCCCGTCACGGCCGGCCCGTTCCCGGCCGCGGCGGGACCGGGAACCACCCCCGCCAGGGTGGCTTTCCCGGGCGGCAGGTCGATCTGGGTGCGGCTCCCGGCCAGGCCGGCCGGCAGGCCACCGGCGGGCACGGTCCCGCCGACGGTCAGCCTGCCGCCCGACCCGCGGGCCGAGGCCAGTCCGGAATAGACGACGCAAAGCGGGGCGGCCGGGTCGTAACGCACGAGGGACGGCATGCGCTGCGGCATGCCGCCGGCGGACATGCTGCCGCGTGCGCGGTCGTCGGCCACCACCGACGGGGCCACCGACCCCTGTGGCACCTGGCCCCGCGCGGCGTTCAGCAGTGCCGCCTCGGTCTGCGTCACCGGCTCCAGCCCGTCGTGGCGCAGGACGTAGTACTGCCGGGCGCCGCCCGCCGCGCGGCTGGTGGTGAAGACCTGCCCGATGCGGGCCGTCGCGCCTGCGGGGCCAGGCATCGGGCGGCCGAACCCGGCGATCCGCGGCGGGGCGAAGTCGGAGCCCTGCGGGAAAGCGTTGAGCCAGGTGGCCGGGACCCCGGCGGGCGGCCCGGTGGCGGCCAGGGCGGTCAGCACGTTCTGCTTCATGGCCCGGGGGATCATCAGCCGCTGGCCATCCCACAGCACCCAGTCCCGGCCGGCCGCCGAGACCAGCAGGGCGCTGGCCGTGGCGATCGCCCGGCCCCCGACCCGGCGGCCGCCGACCACGGTGGTCGTCGTCTGGCGCTGCAGCGTGGCCGGGTCACTGACGGTCTGCACGCAGACCGACCAGGGCTGGCCGACGAGCATGTGCGAGTCGGGCAGGGGCTCCGGCAGCCCGGGGATGCCGATGAGCGGGCCCCGGGGGTAGTGCGCCAGCGACGCCTGGCTGACCGTGCGCTGGTCCGGGGAGGAGGCGCCCAGTGCCAGCCGGGCCGACGCGTAGTTCACCACCGGGCACAGCTTGCGGTGCTCGCACCAGATGTAGGACGTGCCGGTCTGGCTGTTGACGATGAGCGTGCCCGCTGACGTCAGGCCCTGCGCGTGGCCCGGCGCGAGGATGCCCCAGACCGCGAAGGCGGCGGCGACGATGACCGCGACGAGGATGCTGGAGATCAGGCCCACGTTGAGCCGGCGCAGCGGCTGGTCCGGCGGGTCCGGCTCGGCCTGGAGCAGCGCCAGCGCTGCGCGCTGGGTCATCAGCCGGTGGGCCTGCAGCAGGTCCCTGCGCGTCTGCATGATCAGCCCGCCTCAGCCGGACAGGCCGCGGATGTAGCCGAAGAGCCCGGTCACGCCGAGCGCCAGCGGGATGAGGCTGACCACGAGGGTCAGGTCGAGGATCTCCGCGGCCCGGCCCCAGAACGGCGACGGCCGGTGGGCGGGCAGCCACATCCCGCTCCCGGCCAGCACGGCTGCGCCGAGGGCCAGCAGCGGGACGATCAGCGCGACGCTCCTGTCCGCGGGCCCGTGCCGTGCGGCGCTCACGGCGAGCAGGGCCAGCGCCCCGTACCCGGGGACCAGGAGCCACAGCCGCTGGGCCCGGCCGCGGAACACGCGGGCGCGCAGCAGCAGCACGCAGCCAAGCACGCCGCACGTCAGCCGGGGCAGCCAACCCTGGCCGAACGCGAGCGTGGGCCCGGCCACGGCCGCGACCAGGCCGATGCCCGAGACCGCCCCGGTGACGACCCGGTCGGCGGTGGCGGCGCGGCTGAGCACGTGGCCGCCCTGCACGGTGAGGGTGTCCCGGCGCAGCTCGTCGGCGTCGCGCGGGACCGGCGGCAGGGTCAGGCCGGCCAGCCGGAAGGACACCGCGGGGATGAGCGGGGTCAGCGCCAGGGCGAGCGCGGCCACCACCGCGGCGGCCCCGGCCGGAGTGACCCGCGCGTGCCCGTAGTCCAGCGCCGCGCCGGCCACGCCGAGTAGCGCCCCGCCCGCGGCCCCGAAGAACACGGCCGTGCCCTCGGCGGTCGCCACCGCCGCTACGACAGCGGCCAGGAACACGGCCGCGAAACCGGAGATCAGTTCCAGCGCGCCCAGGTGGGCCAGGGGCGCGGACCCGGCCGGTCCGAGCAGGCCGGCCAGCAGGGCGTAAGGCAGCGCGGCCCAGCCCAGGAGCACGGCCGCACCCGCGTCGCCAGCCGCCCGCGAGGCGGCTGCGGCACCCCCCAGCAGCAGCACGGCCAGCGCCCCGGCGGTCACGGCGGGCACGGTCCAGGCCGGGCCGGCCAGCAGCAGCACGGCGAGGCCGGCGAGCAGCGCGGCCGCCGCGGCGCCGAAGGAGGCCCGCCGGGTGTCCGCCGGGCCCCACCGGTCCGGCCGGTCTCCCACGCCGACCGCGATGACGTCCGCCACGTCGTCGAACGCGAGCTCGGGCAGCGGGGTGGCCCGCGGGCTCAGGTAGATCAGCTCCCCGTCGCGCAGCCCGGCCTGCTCCGGCGTGGTCTCGGGAGCGAACGGGGCCTGGCCCAGCCGCTGCAGCACCCAGCCGCTGGCCGCCTCCCCCGCGGCCGCGCGGTCCAGGCCGGCGAACCTGGCCACAGCCGGGAAGAGCTCCGCGAACGGGATGTATCCCGGCAGCGCGAGGTCCACCCGCTTCTGCGGTCCGACCACCGTGATCCGGCACATGTCCGCTCCGCTGGCGGGGCTCATCTGGTTTCCTCCCCCCGTCTGCCGCTGCGCTCTGCCCCGTCTGGCACCGCGATCGCGCGCCCGCGCCAGGCGGCCCTTTTGGGCAGTATGCCGACCAGATGCGTGGATCCGCCCGCAAAATGAGAACTCGGCGGGACCCGCACGGCCGGCGCGCGCAGCGCTCCCGGCCCGGGCGGCCACCCCGGACCGGACCATCCCCGGCAGGAAGGCGAGCGGTGAGCACCGTCATTGTGCGGCGTCAGGAGCGGCGCGAGGCTCCGGAGATGCCGCGGGGCGAGATCGTGCTCCAGCCGCCCCCGGAAATCCCGGAACTGGCCGCCGACGGCGTGGCGCAGATGATGACCTACCTGCCCATGCTGGCCATGACGTTCGGCATGGTGGCGATGATGTCCGGGTCGGGTTCCGGCGCGCTGCGCTGGGTCGGCGGCGGCGCCATGGGCCTGGGCATGGGCGGGATGGCGCTGGGTCAGCTGGCCCGGGGCAAAGGCGACCGCAAACTCAGGCTGAACGGCCAGCGCCGCGACTACCTGCGCTACCTCGGCCAGGTCCGGCGCAACGTACGGCGGGCGGCCCGCGCCCAGCGGGACGCGCTGGAGTGGACCAGCCCGCAGCCGGCCGCGCTGTGGTGGGTGATGTCCGCCAACCAGCGGGCGCGGGTGTGGGAACGCCGGCCGCAGGACGCCGACTTCGGCAGCCTCCGGCTCGGTACCGGCACCCAGCAGCTCGCCGTGCGGCTGGTGCCGCCGCAGACCAAGCCGGCCGAGGATCTTGATCCGCTGTGCGCGGGTGCGCTGCGCCGGTTCATCAGGACCCACGCCCGGGTGCCCGACCTGCCGGTCGGCATGTCGCTGCGCGCGTTCAGCCGGGTGGACGTGGCGGGTGACCCGGACGCGGCCCGCGGCATGGTGCGCGCGATGATCGCCCAGCTGGCGGTGTTCCACTCCCCGGAGGACGTGCGGATCTGCGTGTGCGCCCCGCCGGACCGGATGCGGTGGTGGGACTGGGTCAAGTGGCTGCCGCACAGCCGGCACGCGACCGAGCGGGACGCCGCGGGTCCGGTCCGGCTGATGGCAGGCACGGTGCAGCAGCTCGAGGGGATGCTGGGCGCGGACCTGAAGGACCGGCCGCGTTTCTCCCCCGGTAAGGGCGGCTCGCTTCCGTACCACGTGGTGATCGTGGACGGCGCGCTGGCGCGGCCCGACGACCAGCTCGGCGGCGACGGGGTGGACGGCGTGACCCTGATCGACGTGGCCGGCATCTCCCCCGCCCCCGCCGACACGGCCACCTTGCGGCTGCAGGTGGAGGCCGGGCGGCTCGGCATGGTCACGCGGGACCGGGCGGGCGCCGACTTCGTGTCACTGATCGGCGCGCCGGACACGCTCTCGCAGGCGGAGGCGGAAGCGCTGGCTCGTGAGCTGGCGCCGCTGCGCCCGGCGCGGGGCGGCGCGCCGGGGGACGACGCGCTCGCGGTGAACACCACCCTGACCACGCTGCTCGGCATCGCCGACGCGCAGGCGCTGGACCTGGCGGGACTGTGGCGCTCGCGCCCGGAGCGGAGCAGGCTCCGCGTGCCGGTCGGCCTGGATGCCAGCGGCCAGCCCGTCGAGCTGGACATCAAGGAATCCGCGCAGGGCGGCATGGGACCGCACGGCCTGGTCATCGGCGCGACCGGCTCCGGCAAGTCCGAGCTGCTCCGGACGCTGGTCCTCGGCCTGGCGCTGACCCATCCCCCCGAGGCGCTGAACTTCGTCCTGGTCGACTTCAAGGGCGGCGCGACCTTCCTCGGGCTCGAGCGCCTCAGCCATGTGTCCGCGGTCATCACCAACCTGGAGCAGGAGCTGCCCCTGGTGGACCGGATGCGGGACGCGCTGCACGGGGAGATGGTCCGCCGCCAGGAACTGCTCCGGTCGGCTGGCAACTACGCGTCGGCACGCGATTATGAGCGCGACCGGGAACGCGGCACCGAGCTCGACCCGCTGCCGACGCTGTTCGTGGTGGTGGACGAGTTTTCCGAGCTGCTCGCCGCCAAGCCGGAGTTCATCGACCTGTTCGTCATGATCGGGCGGCTGGGCCGGTCGCTGGGGGTGCATCTGCTGCTGGCCTCGCAGCGGCTGGAGGAGAGCAGGCTGCGCGGCCTGGACACCCAGCTGTCCTACCGGATCGGGCTGCGCACGTTCTCCGCCGCGGAGTCGCGCATCGTGCTCGGCGTGCCGGACGCGTACGAGCTGCCGTCGGCGCCAGGCAGCGGCTACCTCAAGGTGGACGTGGCCGGCATGATCAGGTTCAAGGCCGCGTACGTGTCCGGCCCGGCCGAGCCGGAACCGACGCCCCGGACGGCGTCACCCTGGCGCTACGCGCCGGCCGTCGTGCCCTATGGCCCGGAGTACATCAGCCCGGGGGATCTCCCCGCGGCCGCGGCCGTTCCGCCGCCCGTGGCCGCGGGCCCCGTGGCCGGGAACGGGGCGTTCCCGCGGCCGGCCATCAGCGCAACGGGGCCGCCGCCCCAGGAAAGCACCGCACCGCAGGAGACCCTGCTGGACCGGGTGGTGCGCCAGCTGGCCGGGCAGGGCCAGGCCGCGCGCCGGATCTGGCTGGCCCCGCTGGGCCTGCCGCCCGCCCTGAACGTGCTGCTCCCCCCGCTGTTCATCACGCCGCGCGGCTGCACCACCGACGACGAGCGGTGGCGCGGCCGGCTCCAGGCGGTGGCCGGGATCGTGGACCGCCCGTTCGAACAGCGGCGCGATCCGCTGTGGGCCGACCTGTCCGGGGCCGCGGGCCACGTGGGGGTGGCCGGCGGGCCGCAGAGCGGCAAGTCGACCATGATGCGCACTCTCATCTGCTCGCTGGCCCTGCTGCACACGCCGGAGGAAGTACAGTTCTACGGCCTGGACTTCGGCGGCGGCACGGTCGGGGCGCTGGCCGGGCTGCCGCACGCGGGCGGGGTGGCCACCCGGCAGCAGGCCGACCGGGTCCGCCGCACGGTCGCGGAGCTCCAGGCCTTGCTGGACCGGCGCGAGCACGAGTTCGCCAGCCGCGGCATCGAGTCGATCACCGCCTACCGGAGCATGCGGGCCAGCGGGGAGATCGCCGGCGACGGGTTCGGCGACGTCTTCCTGGTGGTGGACGGCTGGCTCACGATCCGGCAGGAGTTCGAGCAGCTGGAGACCGCGATCACCGCCCTGGCCGCGCGCGGGCTCGGCTACGGCCTCCACGTGATCGCGGCCACGAACAAGTGGTCGGAGTTCCGGCCGGGGATCAGGGACCTGCTGGGCACCAAGTTCGAGCTGCGGCTGGGCGACCCGTATGAGTCCGAGATGGGCCGCGGGCTGGCGATGAACGTCCCGGAGCGCTCCCCCGGCCGCGGCCTGACCCGCGACGGCCTGCACTTCCAGACCGCGCTGCCCCGGATCGACGGGCAGCCTGCCGTGGACGGGCTGCCGGACGCGGTGCGCAAGCTGGTGGAAACGGTTGACGTCGCCTGGCCCGGCAGACGGGCCCCCGAGGTCCGCATGCTGCCGGAGGTCTTCCCGGCGGCGGGGCTGCCCAGCGCGGCACAGGCTCCCGCGGCCGTCCCGTTCGGCATCGACGAGACCACGCTGTCGCCGGTGAGCCTGGATTTCTCGGCCGACCCGCACTTCCTCGTGCTCGGCGACATGGAATCCGGCAAGTCCAACCTGCTGCGGCTGGTCGCCGAGGGCATCGTGACCCGGTACCCGCCGGAGCGGGCCCGGCTGATCGTCGTCGACTACCGCCGCTCGCTGCTCGACGCGGCGGACACCGAGCACCGTATCGGCTACGCGGCGTCCTCCTCCGCGGCGTCCTCGCTCGTGAGCGACGCCCGGGAGGCCCTGCTGGAGCGCCTGCCGTCGGCCCGCCTGACCGCCGACGAGCTGCGGGCCAGGTCCTGGTGGAAAGGCGCGGACCTGTACCTGGTCGTGGACGACTACGACCTGGTGGCCGGCGCGACGAACCCGCTGCTGCCGATCGTCGACCTGCTCCCCCAGGCCCGGGACATCGGGCTGCACGTGATCCTGTCCCGGTCCGCCGGTGGCGCTGGACGGGCCATGTTCGAGCCGGTCGTGCAGCGGCTGCGCGAGATGGGCACGCCGACTCTGCTGATGTCGGCCAGCAAAGATGAGGGGCAGCTGTTCGGCGTCAAGCCGCAGGCCCTGCCGGCCGGGCGCGGCTACCTGGTGGCCCGGCGGGGCGTCCCCCGCCTGGTGCAGACCGCGCTGGCCAGCGAGGTATCGCGGGTCGGGGACGCGTCCTAACCCCGCCGGGCCGGGCGCCACCGGCGGCGCCGGCCCCGGGGTACGACGAAGGCGGCCACCGCCACCAGCAGCGCCGCGGCGATGGTGCTGCCGGTGATGGACAGCGCGAGCGTCCGGGTGACCGGGTTGGGCCGGGCGGGACGCGGGATCGCCACCGGCCGGGCCGCGGCGGCCGGGGAGGCGGCCGCGGCCGGCAGCACGGCGGTGACCGCCTCGACCGGGTTGACCATGCCAGCGCCGGTGTGCGCGCCCGCGGGACCGTCCGCGGTGGCCTCGATCCGGCGCACCGCCTGCGCCGCGGTCAGCCGCGGGTAGGCCGCGCGGACCAGGGCCGCGACCCCGGAGACAAACGCGGCCGCGAAGCTGGTCCCCTGGCTGGCCGGGTTATAGCCGCCGGGCCAGGCGCTGGCGATGTTCGTGCCGGGCGCGGTCACCGAGACTGCGGTCTTCCGGTCGGTGTAGCTGGTCAGCGTCCCGGACTGGTCCACCGCAGCCACTGAGATCACGCCCGGGTAGCTGGCCGGGTAGTAGGGGCCCGCGCCACTGCCCGGGTTGTCGTTGCCCGCGGCGGCCACGACCACGGCGTCCCGGCGCAGCGCGAAGGCCACCGCGGACCGCAGCGCCGGCGAGCTCACCGCGGTCTGCACCGACACGTTGATCACCTTCGCCCCGGCGACCGCGGCGTCCCGGATGCCCTGGGCCAGCAGCCGGGAGAACCCGGTCTCCCCGGTGTTGACCTTGACGGACAGGATCCGGGCGGCGGGCGCGACGCCGTAGAACGGGATGCCCCGGGGCCGCGCGTCGGTGGCCGCGATGAGGCTGGCCACGGCGGTGCCGTGGCCGACGCAGTCGCGGGGACCCTGGCCGGTCAGGTCGATCGCGCTGACCCGCCCGGCCAGCTGCGGGCTGAAGTCCACGCCGCTGTCCACCACGGCGACCGTCACACCCCGGCCCTGGGTCACGGTCCAGGCGCCCGCCATGTCAAGGGCCTGCTGCGCCCACGGCTCGACGCGTTGCCGGCGCACGCCCAGCTGCGGCGGGCAGCCCCGGGAGGGCCGCGGCAGCACGCGGAAGATCTGCGGGACCACGGGTGTCTGCGGAGCGGGCGCGACCGGGGTGACCGTCGCGGTGGGCGGCTTGGCCGAGCGCGCCGTGGACGGGGTCGCGGTCGCGGACGGCGTGGCCGTGACCGCCGCGGGCCTGGCCGCCGGGGCGGCGAGGGCACCGGAACTGCCCAGCCCGAGCAGCAGCGGAACCGTCCCCGCGACTGCGGCCGCGGCGCTGCGCCACCGCCGGGCCGACCGCCTCATCCGTCCTCCCGCCGGGGCTGGCGCATGCTTTTCCCCGCGACCACTGTAGGCGAGCCAGCCGTGCCGCCCCGGGTCATCCCGGGGAATGCAGGACCGCGGCCGTGGCCGCGTCGGCGGGGTAGAACGCCTCGATGGCCAGCTCGGCCACGGTCACGTCGGTCGCGGTGCCGACCACCGCGCTGATGCTGAACAGCGAGAGTTCCCGGCCGCCGCGCCGGTAGCGCAGCGGCAGCACGACCCCGGCGGGTGAGGTGATCTCGGCCATCCCGCCCGGGTAGCCGAGCAGCTCATCGCGAAGCGCCCACAGCCGCCGGTCCGCGAGGGCCTGGGCCCGGTGCTGCAGCTGAGTCAGCAGGTGGCCGCGCCACTCGGCGAGGTTGGCGATCCGGGGCGCCATCCCGTCCGGGTGCAGGGCCAGCCGGAGCACGTTCACCGGTGGCTCCAGCAGCCAGGCGGCGCACCCGCCGGTGAGGATGGCGAGCCCCGCGTTGCCGTCGAGCAGTTCCCACCAACGGTTGACCACGACCGCGGGGTACGGCTCGTGGCCGGCCAGCACCTGGCGCAGGGCGTCGCGGACGCCCGCCAGCTCCGGCTCGCCCAGCCCGTGTTCCGGGTACGCCGGGGCGTAGCCGCCCGCCAGCAGCAGCGTGTTCCGTTCCCGGAGCGGTACCTCGAGCTGCTCGGTCAGCCGCAGGATCATGGCCGGTGTCGGCCGGGAGCGGCCCGTCTCCACGAAGCTGAGGTGGCGCGCGGACACGTCGGCCCGGATGGCCAGGTCGAGCTGGCTGATCCGGCGCCGCTCGCGCCACTCGCGCAGCAGCTCACCGACGGGACGGGCGCCCGGCGCGGCCCAGGTCATGGTGGTCATGACGGTGACGTTAGCGCCCCGCCCGCCGCGCCACGATTACCTCCCAGGTCATGGCTGAGCTTGACCTCCCGCGTAATCGACACCGGCCCGGGCCGCTCCGCAGGATGGTCCCCGACCGCAACAGACCCGGACCCCCGGGCCGGACCGATCATGAAAGGCACTCTGATGAACGACCTGATCACCCGCTACCTCGACTGCTGGAACGAGACCGACCCGGAAGCCCGCCGCAAGCTGATCGACGGCACCTGGGCCGCGGACGCGAGCTACACCGACCCGCTGGCCGAGGCACACGGCCGGGACGCCATCGACGCGACCATTGCCGCCGTGCAGGCCCAGTTCCCCGGCTTCGTGTTCACCCTGGCCGGGCCGGTCGACGCGCACCACCAGCAGGCCCGCTTCACCTGGGGCCTGGGGGCCGAGGGGGCCGAACCGCTGGTCGTCGGCTTCGACGTGGCGGTCACCGACGGGGCCGGCCAGATCGCCACCGTCCTCGGTTTCCTGGACAAGGTCCCGGGCTGACCGCATCAGCGCTCCTGCAGCCGTTCGGCGAGGACCCGGGCCAGCTCGGCGTGGACCGTCGGCTCCGTGTCGATGAGCCACCGGAAGTCCTCGCTGGACAGCCGGAGCAGCCGGCCCGGCTCGGCACACACCACGGTGGCCAGCCTGGTGTAGCCGTAGCCGCCTCCCAGTCGCGGGCGGCGATCTCACCGACATGTCCCCAGGGCCGACCGTGCGGATCCGCCGGCCGTCGATGAGCACGTCGAACCGGCCGGCGAGGACGATGTAGAAAGAGCGGTCCGCATCCCACCGGCGGATGATTTCCTCGCCGGGGGCGGTGTCGAGGCGGTCCGCGCGGGCGCGGACCGCCTCGAGGGTGGAGGCGGGCACCCGGGCGAGCAGCGGCACGCTGCGCAGCTCGTCCTGGTCCAGCCCAGCCACGACCCCGGTCCGGGCGTCGGCCGTGAGGTCACCGCCGCCCGCGGCGGGCCACGCGGCCGGGGCGCGGGCGAAATGCTCGATCACCCGCCGGATGTCGGCTTCCGAGCTGGTCGGGTTGAGCACGCAGAGCCGGATGGCGTGCCGGCCGGCCAGCCGGGTCGTCGAGACCAGCGCGGACCCGCCGTGTTCCAGGGCCGCGGCCAGGGCCAGCCCGCGGCGCTCGGTCTCGGCCTCATCGCAGCCCGGCCACTCCCGCCGGAAGCAGACGATACCCAGCACCGCCGGGGCCATCAGGGTGAGGTCCGGATGGCCGCGGACCAGGGTCTCGGCGAACCCGGCCAGCTCCAGATTGCGCTGGATGGCGGCGCGGAACGCGGCCAGTCCGAAGGTCTGCACGGACACCCAGACTTTGAGCGCCCGGAATTCCCGGGACAGCTGCAGGCCGCGGTCGGCAAAGTTGACCTCGCCGTCACCGTGGGCGTTGTTGTCGTCGAGGTAGTCGGGGTGGATGGCGAACGTGCGCTCCAGGCGGGCGCCCTCGCGGATCAGCACGCTGCCGCACTCCATCGGCTGGAAGAACCATTTGTGCGGGTCCAGGGTCACCGAGTCGGCACGCCCGATGCCGGCCAGCAGCGCCCGACCCTTCGGGGTCAGCGCCGCGAACCCGCCGTAGGCCGCATCCACGTGCAGCCATAGCCGTTCCGCGGCGCACACGTCAGCCAGGTCGGCGAGCGGGTTGAACGGCGCCGGTGTTCGTGGATCCGCCGCTGGCGCACAGCGCGAACGGGACCCGCCCCGCATCGCGGTCGGCGCGCACCGCTGCGGCCAGCGTGTCCGGCCGGAGGCGCCAGCCGCGGTCGGTGGGCAGGACCCGGACCTGCCCGGAGCGCAGGCCCATGGCCCGCGCGGTGCGGGCGAGGGAGGAATGCCCCTGCCCGCACCGGGCTAGAGGTGCCGGCCGATGTTCTCCGGGCCACTCCAGGGCCAGGCGGGTCAGGCCAAATGCCCGCAGCGGCGCCCGGATGAGCAGCGGGTTTCCCGGACCCCATGCACTCGCCGAGCAGCAGGAATCCTGACTCCCGCACCGACTGCTCCGCGGCGGCCCGCGCGGCGGGCTCCAGCGCGAGGCTGGGATCGCTGACCGGGAACTCCGCCACGGCCGGGGCGAAACGCCTCCAAGCGAGGCCAGGGCGGCCATCGCGGCGGACCCGCAGGTGTCAGTCGCGGCCGCGGAGCAGCGACACGCGGAACGGGCGCAGCTCACCCCGGGCGTACCCGCTGCTGATGGCCGGGTCGGCCGCCATGATCTGCTGCGCGGCGTCCTCGTCGGGGGCTTCGAAGACGGCTATCCCGGTATTGATGCGGCCCAGCGTGGGACCGGCCAGGATGAGCTGCCCGTCCGCGAGGAGGCGCTGCAGGCGCTCGAAATGCCGCCCCCAAACGGCCTTTTCGTCGTCCGTCATGGTGGCCGCGAAGTCATCCCGCGGGGGATGGATGAAGTAGATCCACGCCGTCACGCGCCGAGTCTGCCTGGGTGCTGGCGGCCCGTCAACGCCCGCGCCAGCCCGGTGCGTTGCGTTGCGGACGGCCAGCTCAGCTGCGGACGGTCAGTGCGTCCAGGACGCGCTGGACGTTCTCGTCGAGGTCCCGGACCGCCTCAGCCCGGCCGGCCAGGTGCCTGGTCAGCGCCTGCTGGAAGAGTCCGTCGAAGACGCCGTAGGCGGCCCCGGACGACACGGCCAGCGGGGTCCCGGCCAGGTCGGCGAACTTGCTGACGATGCGCCAGATCATGCGCTCGAGGCTGTCGTCGATCTCGGCCACGTCGGGGCGGTAGGAGTCGTCGAACAGGCTCTGGTTCCGCAGGTCGTACCAGAGCCGGTGCAGCGTGGCCTCCTCCACCAGGGTGGCCGCCATGGCCGCACCGAACCCCTGCCTGAGCTCGCTGGCGGACGTGGCGGTGGCGACGATGTTGTCGTACCGGGTCACGCATTCGGCCTTGTACTGCCGTACGCAGTAGGTGATCAGCTCGGTCTTGTCGCTGAAGTAGTAGTGCAGCACCCCGTGGGAGAACTCCGAGTTCTGCGCGATGTCGCGCAGGCTGGTCCGCGCGTAGCCCTGCTCGGCCAGGGTCTGCAGCGCGGCCGCGGCCAGCTGGGCGCGCCGTTCGGCGAACTTGTCCAGCTGCCGGCGCGCGACCCGGTCGCGGTTCCGCGCGGCTGTCTCGGCCGGCGCTGTCCCGGCCCGCGCAGTCTCGGCCCGCGCAGTCTCGGCCTGGGCTGAATCGGCCTGGGCTGTATCGGTCACTACCTGGGCTACCTCGGTCACGGTCAGGGTCCAATCAGCTCCGCGTGCCCCGCGAACTGGGGGCCAAGTCTACCCGGCACGCTTCGTCGCGATCTTGACAGGTGACCAGAATTCTCTGGACGGTCGTATAAGTATCTCTTGACAGTTGTCAAGATACGCGTCCAGGCTAAGTCTCACGTCCACATGATCCGCAGCCTGGCGGGCGGGGATACGGGCCCATGGCGGTCCCGGGAAGAGGTGCCTGATGAGCGTGTACGAGCTGACGGGGCGGAAGGCACTGGTCACCGGCGGGGCCCGCGGGCTTGGTCACGGCATGGCTGAAGCCCTGGCCCGGGCCGGGGCGGCCGTCGTCATCGCCGACGTCCAGGAGGATCTGGGCAAGAAGACCGCCGACGCGCTGTGCCAGTCCGGCGCGATCTGCGAGTTCGTGCCGCTGGACGTGACCAGCGAGGCGAGCTGGGACCAGGCCATGACGCAGGCCATCAGCGCCCTCGGCGGCCTGGACATCCTGGTCAACAACGCCGGGGTGGAGATCTCCAGCCTGATCATCGACATCGAGGCCACGGACCTCCGGCGCATGCTCGAGGTCAACGTGCTGGGCACGGCCCTGGGCCTCAAGCACGCGTTCCGGGCCATGCGCCCCGGCGGCCCGGCGGGGCAGGGCGGCGCCGTGATCAACGTGGCCTCGGTCGCGGCCACCATCGCCTTTCCCGGTATCGCCGGGTACTCCGCCACCAAGTCGGCCGTCGACCGGCTCACCCGGGTCGCGGCCATGGAGTCGGGCAAGCTCGGCTACGGCGTCCGGGTGAACTGCGTGTACCCGGGCCTGGTGGCGACGGAGATGGGCCTGCAGCTCGCGGCGGACATGGAAACGCTCGGCCTGTATCCCAGCGCGCAGCATGCGGTCGGCGCGGTCGTCGAGCAGACCCCGCTCGGCCGGCTCGGGGAGGTGCCGGACATGGCGGACGCGGTCGTGTTCCTGGCCTCCGACGGCGCGCGGTTCATCACCGGGGCGGGGCTGCCGGTCGACGGCGGCATGGGCATGTGACCGGGTCCTTCCGGCTTCCAGCTGACTTCCAGCGAAAGGCGCACTCATGAGCACGGACAAGCCCGTCGTCGTCTACGGAGCGTCCGGGTACACCGGGCAGCTGATCTGCGAGTACCTGCGCGAGTTCAACGTCCCCTTCGTGGCGGCCGGGCGGGACAAGGCCCGCATCTCCGAGGCCCTGGACCGGGTCCCCGGCATCGGCACCGTGCCGCACGAAGTGATCGAGGTCGAGCACGCCGTCGGGCCGCTGACCGAGCTGCTGACCGGCGCGAAGGTCGTGCTCAACACGGTCGGGCCGTTCGCCCGGCACGGCGGTGAGGTGGTCGAGGCCTGCCTGGCGGCCGGCTGCCACTACCTCGACACCACCGGCGAGCAGGACTGGCTGATCACCTGCGATGAGACCTACGGCGAGCAGATGGCCGAGCGCGGGCTGCTGCTGGCGCCCGGGGTCGCGCAGATGTACACCACCGGCGAGATCGCGGCCGGTATGTGCCTCGAGCGGCCGGGCCTGGACACGCTGGACATCGAGGTCTTCTGGAAGGGCCTGCCCACCATCGCCTCGACGCGGACGATCCTGGTCAATGCGGCCCTGGCCAAGGCCTACTACCTCGAGCAGAACGAGTACGTGGAATGGCCGCCCGACGCCGGGCTCTACACCGTCGTGGTGCCCGGCCAGCACGAGACCGGGCTGGCCCTGCCGTGGGGCGGCACCTCGCACCCGGTCTGGTTCCGCCGCGACCCGCGGGTCGCGAACGTCAAGGTCCTCGGCGGCGTCTTCAACCGCGCGCTCATGATGGGCGTCCCGCAGATCGTGGCGGGCGCGCTGGAGCAGATCAAGGACCTGTCCGACGCCGACAAGTACACCGCCCTGTCCGAGCAGGCCGCCGCGGTGATGAACCAGATGCCGCCGCGGGAGAACCCGCGGATCAACACCTCGCTGGACTCGGTGTATGCCTCCGGCCCGCTCGGCCGCGCGCACTGCGTGCTGCACGGCAACTGCAACTACAAGCAGACCGGCGCACTGCAGGCCTACGCCGCGTACTCACTGCTCCAGCAGCCGCCCCGCCGGGCCGGCTTCGCGTCCGGCTGCCAGGCGTTCGGCCACCGCGAACTGCTGGGCATGCTGCGCGGCTTCGGCCTGGTCATGGAGCCCGTCCTCACCGTCCAGCACTGATGAGGCGGTACTGGCCATGCGGCTGACTGGCTTCCTGGACAAGGGAGCCTCGCTCGGCCCGGCCGCACCATGCCTGACCATGGCCGGCCACAGCCGCAGTTACGCCGAGGTCCAGCGGCTGTCCTGGGTGATCGGGCAGGCGCTGGCCCGGTCCGGTATCCAGCCCGGCGACAAGGTGGCGGTGCTGTCCGGCAACGACCCCGTCGCGTTCTCCTGCGTGTTCGGCATCGCCCGGGCCGGGGCGGTGTGGTGCCCGGTCAATCCGCGCAACGAGGCGGCGGAGAACCGCGCCCTCCTGGACCTCTTCGACTGCGCGGGCCTGATCTTCCAGGAGAGTTTCGCCCCGCTGGTCGCGCGGATCACCCCGGAACTGCCGAACGTGACCATGCTGGTCTGCCTCGGCCAGGACGCGGGCGCAGCCGGGGCCATCGCGTTCGACGACTGGGTCGATGGGCTGCCCGGCCAGCCCTGGCAGGCCGATCCCGTCGACGACATCGCGATGATCGCCGGCACCGGCGGCACCACCGGCCAGCCCAAGGGTGTCCTGCTCACCGGCCACAACATCGAGACGATGACGGCCCTGACTCTCATGGGCTACCCCTTTGAGGGGCGGCCCGTCTACCTGGCCCTGGCTCCGCTCACCCATGCGGCCGGCGTGCTCTGCTTCCCGGTCATGGCCCTCGGCGGGGAGATCGTCATCATGCCCGCGCCGGACCTGGCGGAGTTCCTCGCGCTGATCGGCCGGCATCAGGTGACGCACGCATTCCTGCCGCCCACCCTGGTCTACCTGCTGCTCGACCAGCCCGGGCTGGCCGCGGCCGACCTGGGCTCGCTGCAATGCCTGTGGTACGGCGCGGCACCCATGTCGGCGACGCGCCTGGAGCAGGCCATCCGCGTTCTCGGCCCGGTCCTGGGCCAGTTGTTCGGGCAGACCGAGGCGCCGATGATGATCTCCAGCCTGGCACCGAAAGATCATTTCCGCCCGGATGGCACGCTGGCCACCGACCGCCTCGCGTCCGCGGGCCGTCCCGGGCCGCTGGTCACCGTGGCCATCATGGATGACCAGGGCCGGCTGCTACCCGAGGGCCAGCGCGGCGAGATCGTCGTGCGCGGCCCGCTGGTGATGGCCGGCTACTACAAGGACCCGGTGGCCTCCGCCGACGCCGGACGGCACGGCTGGCATCACACCGGCGACATCGGCTACCTCGACAGCGACAACTACCTCTACATCGTGGACCGGGCCAAAGACATGATCATCACTGGCGGGTTCAACGTCTACTCCGCCGAGGTGGAGCAGGCTCTCATGGCCCATCCAGGGGTGCTGGACTGCGCGGTCGTCGGGCTGCCGGACGACAAGTGGGGGGAGCGGGTCACCGCCGTCGTCCAGGCCCATCCCGGGCAGGACGTCCCGGCCGATGATCTCCGCGCGTTCGTCAAGGAGCGCCTGGGCGGGGTCAAGGCACCCAAGCACGTCGAGGTCTGGCCCGACCTGCCGCGCTCCCGGGTCGGCAAGGTACTCAAGAACGAGGTCAGGTCCCGGCTGCTCGGCCCGGCCCCTGGCGACGGCCGCTAGCGTCATCCGTCCCCGGTGCCCGGCCGGTCCCCGGCGGCGATCGCGATGATCTCGGGGCTGGCCGGCGTGTACGGCGAGCCGTCCCACTCGCCGTACCAGGTGACCCGCGTGAGGCCGGCCTCCGCGAGGAACGCGGCGACCCCGGGCTGGCCCATGAAGCGGAGCGTGTCCGGGACCACCACGGTCCCGTCCGGCGCCTCGCCGGCCGGCGCGGGGCCTCCCCCGGCGCCCGTGAAACGGAAGCAGGTCTCGTAGGTGATCAGCTCCCCGGCCACCGCGCTGATGTCGTAGTGCACGTCGGCCACGAGGCCGGCCGCTTCCACCCGCTGCCGGGTGTCCCGCGGGTTCCAGTCCTGCCATTCGCGCGCGGCCGGGTTCCGGGTCTCGAACGCGATCCGGCCTCCCGGGGCCAGATGCCGTCTCAGGGCCTGCAGCGCCGCCCGGACGTCACGGTCGTCCAGCAGCAGTTGGAACACGTGCCCGGTCATGATGATCAGGTCGAAACGAGCGCGGGTGTCCAGGCTCGCGGCGTCGGCCTGGACCCAGCGCACCCGGTCGCCGCCGGGCCGGGCGCGGGCCACGGCCAGCATCGCCGCTGCCGGGTCGGCCCCCGTTACGTGATGCCCCCGGGCGGCGAGCTCGCAGGCGAGCCACCCCGTCCCGCAGCCCATGTCCAGGATGCGGGCCGGTTCCGCGCCAGGCAGGCTGAGGTAGAGCGCCTCGGCAGCGCCAGGCGGGTTCAGCGCGTCGTACAGGGCCGCCAGCCGCGGATCGTCGTAGCTCGCGCTGGGCATGGGCACCAGACTAGGGCCATGATGGCGGACGAGGACCGCGAGCGGCTGCGGGAGACGTTCAACCGGGCGGCGGGGGGCTACGACCGTGCCCGCCCGGACTATCCCCGGGAACTCTTCGACGAGCTGATCGCCATCGCCGGCCTGGTTCCCGGCGACCACCTGCTCGAAGTGGGCTGCGGGACCGGCAAGGCCACCCTCCCCCTGGCCCGGCACGGGTTCCGCATCACCGCCCTCGAGCCCGGCCCGGCCCTGGCCGCCGTTGCGCGCCGTAACCTGGCCGGGCTGGACGCGGAGGTCATCGGGGAACGGTTCGAGGAGTGGCAGCCCCGGCCCGGCGATCAGGCCGCCCTGGTCTTCTCGGCGACCGCCTGGCACTGGATCGATCCCGGCGTCCGCTACCGCCGGGCCTGGGAGGCCCTGCGCCCCGGGGGCCATCTGGCGTTCTGGAGCGCCCTGCACGTGTTCCCCGACGGGGGCGACCCGTTCTTCCGGGGCATCCAGGAGGTATACAACGAGATCGGCGAAGGGCTGCCCCCCGGCGAGAACCCCTGGCCCCGCCCGGGGGAACTGTATGACCAGAGCCCCGAGATCGAGGCGGGCGGGCTGTTCAGCGTGACCGCGGTCCGGCACTTCGACTGGGAGCAGGTCTACGACGCGGAAAGCTACATCGGGCTGCTCAGGACGTTCTCCGGCCACATCGCCATGGAGCAGTGGAAGCAGGACCGGCTCTACGGGGAGATCCGGCTCCGCCTGGCCCGCCGCCCGGACCGCTCGGTCCGCCGCCACTGGGGAGCCATCCTGCACGTCGCGCGCCGCCGCGGCTGACCGGGCGGCGCGGGGCACCTAGCGTGCCCTGCGGGTGATACGGCGCCGGCGTCTCAGGCGGCCCGGCCGTGCTGGGCGCCCGGCGTGGTGGTGGCGGCCCAGACGGTGGGGAAGACGGGCAGGTGGCGGTCGAGTCCGGTGAGGTGCAGGACGCGGTCCACTTGCGTCGAGACCGCGGCGAGCCGCAGGAACCCGCCCAGCAGCCGGGCCCGGCGGCCGGTGCCGATCAGTACGGCGAGCCCGCTGGCGTCAGAGAAGCTCACCCGGGACAGGTCGAGGACCAGCCGGCTGGAGCCGGGCCGGAGCAGGCGCAGGAGCTCCTCGCGCAGCACGGTGGCACTGGCCAGGTCGAGTTCGCCGGCCAGCTCGGCGATGGTGACGCCGTCCACGGTGCGGACGGAATCCAGGGCGGGGTGGATCGTGGTGGCGGAGTTCGTCATGCGGGTCCGATCCGTTCAGCGCGGAACAGGCGGCCGGATGGCTGCCGTGTCCTGAGCCCGCCCGGCGCCGGGCGGGCTCAGCGGTGTCCTTCCTCCGTGGGCGGCTAGCCCAGGTCCAGGCCGGTGTCCGGACCGGCGAGCAAGGCCAGGACCTCCCCAACGGTCCGTTCGCGGCTGGTGGGCTCCGGCAGGGGCTGGTGGACCTGGATCTGGTAGTGGTTGCGGCGGCCGTCCTTGCGCTTGCTGATGTAGCCGGCCGCGGTCAGATCGGTGATGATGCCGAAGGCGCTCCGCTCGGTGATGCCCAGGCTGGCCGCGATGTCGCGCAGCCGCATCCCCGGGTCGTGCGCGAGGAGGAGCAGCACGCGGCCGTGATTACTCAGGAAACCCCAGCTGCCCATAGCCGAAATTCTATCACAATTTCAGGAAAAAAATTGCCGGTTTTAGATTACCGGCGATATGGGCCGGGGCGGCCGCCGGCGGGCCGGGGTCAGGGGGGCAGAGTCAGGGCGTGGCCGACTCGGGCCACGCCCGGTGGCCAGGTTCGGGCGCTTGAGTCAGAGCTTGGTCAGCTTGGCGTACGGCGCGCTGATCCGGTGCTGGACGGTGCCGAACTCGACGAGCACCGCGTCCGTCTCGGCACTGATGACCCGGCCGAGACCATAACGGTCATGGGTCACCAAGTCCTCCGCCGCGAACTCCTCGACCGGCTGGGGCGGGGGCAGCGGCTTGTTGAACGGGCTTCCTGGCACGGGGCGCCGGGTCACGGCGCGGGCTGGTTTCTCATCACGACCAGTATGCGGCCTGCGGACCTCCCAGGGCGAGCCTGCGCATCGCTTCGCCGGGAGGGCCCTACAGCGGGGCGGTGACCCAGTGCCACCCGTCCGGATCATCACACACCGGGTGGACCACGGCGGCCCCGGCCGCGTCCGACAGCTGCGACACGACCCGGATCAGCTGGTGGTGGAAGTCCTCCGGCGTGTGCTGGCCCTCGTGCGGGGCGACCGCGACGAGGGTGATGGCCGATTGCTCCCCGCCGGCCAGCCGGACGGTGACGTTGCCGTTGTAGTCCCGGCCGACCGCCACGATCGAGGCAGCCCGGACGATGTCACTGCCGTCATCCTTGGCGACCCACACATCGGACGCGTTCATGCGCCCCACCTCCCAGCTCATCCTGCGGCACTGTCCACAGTGGCACAGATCAGTACTCGAGCTCGGGCCGCAGCGGGCCGCCGACGGTATTCAGGTGCCGCAGAACCTGGACGTAGGAATCCACGAGGCCGGTCTCGTGGTAGGCGATGCCGTGCTGCTCGCAGAACGCGCGCACCGGCTCCTGGGCGTGCCGCAGGCTGGGCCGGGGCATGGAGGGGAACAGGTGGTGCTCGATCTGGTAGTTGAGCCCGCCGAGGGCGAAGTCAGTGAACCAGCTGCCGCGGATGTTCCGCGAGGTGACCACCTGGCGGCGGAGGAAATCGACCTTGTCATCCTCGCCGAACGTGGTCATGCCCTTGTGGTTGGGCGCGAACGAGCATCCCAGGTAGATCCCGAACACACCCTGCTGGAGCAGCAGGAAGGCCACGGCCTGCACCGGGGACAGCACCAGGAACACCGCGGCCAGGTAGCCGATGATGTGCGCGACGAGCAGGGTGCCCTCCACCAGCTTGACCGCCGTGCTCCGGCGGTCCAGCAGGGTCCGGACGCCCGCGACATGCAGGTGGAGACCTTCGAGCAGCAACATGGGAAAGAACAGCCACGCCTGGTAGCCCGCCATCCAGCTGCCGATCCCGCGGCGCGCGCGGGCCTGGTCCTGGGTGAAGGCGATCGCCCGGCCGCCGATGTCGGGGTCACGGCCGACCTGGTTGGGATGGGCGTGGTGCCGGTTGTGCTTCGACGTCCACCACCCGTAGCTGAGCCCGATCAGCAGGTTGCCGTGGATCCGGCCGATCAGGTCGTCGGCGCGCTTGGAGCCGGTGATCTGCCGGTGGCCGGCGTCGTGCCCGATGAACCCGGTCTGGGTGAACATCACGCCCAGGAAGACCGCGACCAGCATCTGCCACCAGGAGCGCCCGAGCAGGAAGAACACGGCCCACCCGGCGCCCAGCAGGAGCAGGTTGACGGTGATCTTGACGAGGTAGTAGCCGCGGCGCCGGCGCAGCAGGCCAGCCGCCCGCACGAGGCGGGACAGGTCCGCATAGTCAGTGCCGGCGCCAGCAGGTGGCGTTTCGCACCGGGCTACCGGGGGGCGTTCAGCTGCTGGACTTGCCGCGTCAACGGTCAACCTCGTCCTCCTGCGGCGGGCGTTGCGCGGCTGATGATCAGCCGCTGGGAGTCAGTGGCGCCGCGGGGGCCGGGCGGCTACGTGCGAGGACGAGCAAGCGGCAGGCCCGAACGTTCCCATCCGGGCCTGCCGCTGCTTCGCGTCAGACTGCGTGTACCTGGTCGGCCTGCGGGCCCTTGGGGCCCTGCTTGGTGGTGTACTCCACCTTCTGGTTCTCGGCCAGGGTGCGGTAACCGCCCATGTCGATCGCCGAGTGGTGAACGAAGACGTCGGGGGTGCCGTCGTCGGGGGCGATGAAGCCGAAGCCCTTATCAGGGTTGAACCACTTCACGGTGCCTTGTGCCATCTTGCTGTCTCCTTGTAAGACGAGCTCCGGGTCCGCGCAGGTTGCGCGGGCCAGCTGCTGGTTGCCCGCCATCGGGAGGAAGAATCCACAGCCAAACGGCGAGACGCCCAAACTGTCGAAAATGCGGGCGCCTTCACGATCGCCAACGTTGACAACAACTACCCACGTATAGCGCCCCGTGCCGGCCGGGTATTCCCGCCTCCCCGCCGTCCCGGTATCCGGGACCTCCGGGCCGCGGGCTGCGGGGGTCAGCGCCTGCGGCGCCCCCGGTATCCGGCGGACAGGGCGACCGCCGCGCTCCCGGTAGCCGGTGCGGCCGACACGGGTGCTTCGCGGACGACGGAAGGCGTGGCCGGGACGGTCCGCCCGGCCGACGGGCCGGCGATGGAACGCAGCAGCGCTGAACCTGGGCTGACGCTGGCCGTCAGCGGGGCCACGCCGGCCTGGCGCATCAGGACGCGTACATCGCCCGCTTGCGCGGGACTCTGCAGGGTGATCACCACGCCGGCCGCGCCGGCCCGGGCGGTACGCCCCGATCGGTGCAGATAGGCCTTGTGCTCAGTGGGCGGGTCTGCGTGGATGACCAGGTCGATGCCGTCCACGTGGATACCGCGCGCCGCGATGTCCGTCGCGACCAGGACCCGGGCCGGGCCCGAGGTGAACGAGGCCAGGTTCCTTTCCCGGGCCCCCTGCCTCAGGTTGCCGTGCAACTCGGCCGCGGGCACCCCGGCCCCGGCCAGCTGCCGGGCAAGCTTCTGCGCGCCGTGCTTGGTGCGGGTGAAGACCAGCGACCGGTTGTTGCCGCCGGCCAGCGCCGCGACCACGCGCACCCGGTCTCCCGGCGCGACGGTGAGCAGGTGATGAACCATGGCGGCCGGGGCGGCCGCGGCCGAGTCCACCGAGTGCACCGCCGGGTCGCTCAGGAATCGCCGCACCAGTACATCGACGGCCTTGTCCAGGGTGGCGGAGAACAGCATCCGCTGGCCTTCGGGCGGGGTGGCCTCCATCAGCCGCCGCACCACCGGAAGGAAGCCCAGGTCGGCCATGTGGTCGGCCTCGTCGAGCACGCTAATTTCCACGTCGTCCAGGTGGCAGTGCCCCTGCTCGATGAGGTCGGCCAGCCGCCCCGGGCAGGCGACGACGATGTCCACGCGGTTACGCAGCGCGGTGACCTGCGGGTTCTGCCCGATGCCGCCGAAGATGGTGGTCACCGTCAGGTTCATGGCCGCGGCCAGTGGCGCGAGTACGGCGTGGACCTGGCTGGCGAGTTCCCGGGTGGGCACCAGGACCAGGCCGCGCGGGTGGCAGGCGAGCGTGTGCCCGTCCGCCAGGCCCGCGACAAGCGGAATGGAGAACGCGAGCGTCTTGCCGGATCCGGTCCGGCCGCGGCCCAGGATGTCCTGGCCGTCCAGCGCGTCGGGCAGGGTCGCGGCCTGGATCGGGAACGGGGTGAGGATGCCGGCCTCGGCCAGCGAGGTGACCAGCGGCTCAGGGACGCCGACGCCGGCGAAGGTCCCGGCCGCCCCGGGCTTAGCCCGGCCGTGCCGCTGACGGCGGGCACGCGTTTGGTCAAGGGGAAGTACTGTCATGCAGGGATGTCTCCCGGACTCGGGTGGCCGCATTGTCGAGGGCCCCACGTCCGTGGAAACCAGTTCGCTCATCGAGCGACGTACGACCGGCGCGCCCTGATGGCGACGCCTCACGATATGCCGTGTGGCCTCATCCTATCGCATGCGTCCCATCCGTCGCCCCGCTCCTCCCGGCAGCCGAGGCCCGCCGCCGGGGGGCCGGGACCCGGAATCTGGATCGCGCCCGGCTGGCCACGCATCCCAGGTGGCCGGGGTGAGGCGGTCCGCGGGCCAGGCTTTCGTGGCGGGACGAATTCCGGCCCCACGGGCAGGCGGGCACCTGCGGGCATCGCGGCAGGCTGCGCGCCACGGCCGGGCATCTGCCGCGGAATGGGTATTTTCATGAGGTGACCACAGCGATCGCGCAATTCATGCGAGAGCTGGAGCGGGTGTGGGACGAGCACCGGGACGCGTCCGTCGTCCGGCGTGATCTAGCCGGGTCACTGGCGCATCTGACCGCCGAGCCGTCGGTGTGGCACCTGCCGGCCGGGACCGGCGCGGCCGGGCGGCCGGCCCTGGAGCGGTTCTACGCCGAGGAGTTCCTCCCCCACGTGCCGGGCGACCTGGCCGGCGCCCGGCTGTCCCGGACCGTGGACCGATTTCACCTGGTTGACGAGACGACGGTGTCGTTCACGCACGACCGGGAGCTGCCCTGGCTGCTGCCCGGGGTGCCTGCCACGCACCGGCGGGCCGAGGTGCTGGCCATCGCCATCGTGGGCTTCGAGCGCGGGCGGATCCGGTCGCAGCGGATCCTCTGGGACCACGCGACGCTGATCTCCCAGCTCGGGATCCCGGGACCGGCCGCGCCCGGCTAGCCGCGGCGCATGGTCAGGCCCGGGGCCTGGGCCGTTTCGCGCCTGTCCTGGTCGTCCTCGATGCGGCAGCCCACGGCCGGCGGCCCTGGCGCGACCGGATCCGGCCGGTCGCCCGCGGGCGCAGACGGTTCCGGCCAGGCCGTTCCCGCCATGGTCAGCCCACGCGGCGCGATGCAGCCAGGCACGCCCTCCGGCGCTGCGCCCAGGCGTAAGGTCGTGGTGCAGGCCGATAATGAGCTGTTGGGTCGATCCCCGCCTGGCTGCTGTAGCAGGGAAGGCGGCTCCGATGATGAGTGCCAGCCGGTCGTGAGCGCCAGACGGTCGACGGTCCTGTGGAGCCTGATCGCGGAACGCGCCGCCGCGGCGGGTCGCCGGGTGGCGGTCGACGATGTGTGCGCGGTCGCCGTCTCCTGCGCCCAGGCCAGCGGGGCGTGGCTGGCCGCGGCCAGCCACCGGGGACCGGATTTTGTCATGTGCGTGACGGACCGGGTCAGCGAGCAGCTCGCGGAATTCCAGCTGTTGCTCGGCGAAGGACCGGGCCCCGACGTGCTGGCCGCTGCGGCACCGGTCCTGGCCGCCGACCTGGGGGACGAGGAATCCGGCCGCCGGTGGCCCGCTTTCACGCCGGAAGCCCGCAACGCCGGCGCCGCGGCCGTGTTCGCGTTCCCGCTGGTGATCGGGGCGATCCGGGCCGGGGTCATCGGCCTGTACCGCAACTCTCCCGGTCCCCTGTCCAGCCTGCAGCTCGGCGACGGCCTGCTGCTGGCCGACACCGCGACCGTGCTGCTGCTCGACGACCTCGACGGCGGCGGCACAGCGGCCGCGGACGGGAACGGGTTTGGGACACGGCCAGGCGGGCAGTCGCCCGATCTGGCGGTGCACCGCGTGGAGATCGACCAGGCCACCGGCATGCTCACCGTGCAGCTCGGCGTCACCGCGGGGGAAGCCTTTGCCCGGCTGCGGGCCTACGCTTATGCGCGGGACAGGCGGCTGGCCGAGGTGGCGGGTGACATCGTCGCCCGCCGTCTGCGCCTGGACCCTGATCCTGCCCAGGGCGGCGCGCCATGACACATCCGGCCACGCCCCGCAGGCCCGCGGGGATGGCTCCCCAGTTCCAGCGACGAGAAGGTGAAATCAGATGGACTCCGAACTGCTCTCCAGCACCTTCGTCGACCTGGCCGACACTATGGTCGCCGACTTCGACATCATCGACTTCCTGCACATGCTCACCGACCGCAGCGTCGCCTTGCTGGCTGCGTCCGCGGCCGGCGTCGTGCTCGCCGACCCGCGCGGCGTGCTGCGGGTCGCGGCGGCGTCCAGCGAGGCGGCCGGCATGGCCGAGCTGTTCCAGATCCAGAACGACCAGGGGCCGTGCCTGGATTGCTTCCGTACCGGGCACTCCGTCACCGCCGCTGACCTCGCCGACCCGGAGACACAGTGGCCCCGGTTCGCCGCCGCCGCGACCCAGGCTGGGTTCCGCACGGTCGAGGCGCTGCCCATGCGGCTCCGTGATCAGGTCATCGGGGCCTTGAACCTCTTCCGGGCCACCCCTGGTGCCTTCGAGCCGGCCGACCTGCGCATCGCCCAGGCCCTGGCCGACGTGGCCACCATCGGCCTGCTCCAGGAACGCAGCCTGCGCCGCAGCGAGACCATGGCCGAGCAACTCCAGGCCGCGCTCAACAGCCGGGTCATCATCGAGCAGGCCAAGGGCAAGCTGGCCGAGCGCCGTGGCACCGACATGGACGAGGCGTTCCGGCTGCTGCGCGACCACGCCCGCACCACCAACCAGCGCCTTACCGACGTGGCCCGCGACTTCGTTGACAGCACCTCCGCGGATTTCCCTTCCTCGCCCAGCCGCTAGCCTCCGGTCCGGGCCTGCCTACTCCCCGCGACTACACCCGGGGCTTGGCTCTCGGCGACCGCGCCTCGGCCAGCCTCCGCACCCTCCTCGACGGTCTCCAGGCGGCCCTCCCCGGCCGCCGGCCCAACCTGACGCGAGTCAGATGTGCATCTTCTAGACGCGTCGGCGTTCGCCGGGCCGGGGTACTGTGTGGCTAGGCACCGGCCGGGCCGGACGTCTCCCTGACGAGAGCGCCAGGCCCGGATCGCCGCCCAGGACCCCGGCGGCACATCACCAGACTGGTCACGATGTGCTTCCGAGGAGTTCCTGGTGCAATCCCTTGACGCGGCACCCAGCCTGCCGGAGCGGCAGGCCCAGCCAGAGTCCGCGCCGGCCGCGGCCCGGGGCGGCAGTGAGTATGCCCAGCTGTCCCGGCAGGTACGGCAGGCGGGACTGCTGGACCGCCGCCCGTGGTACTACGCGGGGATCATCAGTGTCACCATCGTGCTGCTGGCCGCCGGATGGGCGGCCTTCGTGCTGGTGGGGAATTCGTGGTGGCAGCTGGCCGTAGCCGCGTTCCTGGCCATCATGTTCACGCAGGTTGGCTTCCTCGGCCACGACGCCGGGCATCGCCAGATCTTCCGCTCCCGTAAGCGCAACTACATCATCGGCGTCCTGCTCGGCAACCTCGGCATCGGGCTGAGCTACGGCTGGTGGGTGAGCAAGCACAACCGCCACCACGCCCATCCCAACCAGGAAGGCGCGGACCCCGACATCGTGATCGGCGTGCTGGCCTTCACCGAACCCCAGGCTGGCGCGACCAGCGGGCTGGCCCGGCTGACGTTCCGTTTTCAGGCCTACCTATTCTTCCCCATGCTGCTGCTCGAAGCGGCCAGCCTGCACGCGGCCAGCATCCGGTCGCTGACCAGGCGCGCCTCCCGTCACCGGGCCTGGGAGACGGTGCTGCTGGCGGCGCATGTCGCGGCCTATTTCGCAGTGGTTTTCCTGGTCCTCTCACCGGTCAAAGCGATGGTGTTCATCGTCGTCCAGCAGGGCCTGTTCGGCCTGTACCTGGGCTCGTCCTTCGCCCCGAACCACAAGGGCATGCCCATCCTGGACGCCACCGACCACACGGACTTCCTGCGGCGGCAGGTGCTCACCTCCCGCAACGTCCGCGGTGGCCAGGTGACCGACCTCGCTCTCGGCGGCCTCAACTACCAGATCGAGCACCACCTCTTCCCCTCCATGCCCCGGCCCAATTTGCGGCATTCCCAGGCGCTGATCAGGGCGTTCTGCCAGCAGCGGGAACTGCCCTACTGCGAGACGAGCCTGGTCGGTTCCTACGCCCAGGCGCTGCGCCACCTCAACACCGTCGGCAAGCTGGCCCACCGGCCACCGCCACGCCCGGCCGCGGGAAAATCCGTTCCGGCTGAGCAAGCCCCGATCTGACCTCGTACGGTGTTCCTGTACGCCATCGTGGTGGCTGCGATCGGCGTGTTCGGCCCGGTCCTGCTGCTGGCTGGAGCACGGCTCACCTCCCGGCGCGGCCGCGCCGCGCGGCGTGGCCTGAGGCAGTGCCGCCGGGAGACCGCCGCCGCCAGCCGGGCTCGCGGCGATCTCATCGATGCGCGCGAGGCCGCCCGCACGTCCGCTGCGGCCACGCCGGAGACCATCGGTACCACGTGCGGGTGAGCCAGGAGAGCCGCCGGCCATTGAACCCCGAATGCCAATTACACTTTACGGCGGAAATAGTAACTCAGCAATTTTTCCCGGTTACTGAACTCGATGGGCAACGACGCGGACACGGCCGCCGGACGCCGCTGCAGATAGCATATCCCCATCGCAGAGGCCGGAATAAATTATTGTCTACAGTGTAGTTGAACGATGTTGACAATTGTTATTAACGGACGTTTAATGGAGGGTAGCCGGGCAAGTCCCGGAGTGCATTCATGATCTTATTCTCGGCCAGGCCGCATGGAGCCGCCGGACTCGCTGAACGCCCGGTCAGCCACCGATGGCCCTGTCCTGCACACTGACGTCCTCGCGCCGCCGGCTGGGCCGCACATCTGGCGGCGCGAGGCCACCAAGACGGGATCGCCGCCCGGCCCGGCCTTGAGCAGGGGCCCGGCGCGGCGCGGGCTCGCGTCTGATCCGCGCACGAACCCGCAGTTGGAGGCACCGCATGGCCCAGCATGATCTGCGTCAGAGCCTCGAGGTCGGTGATGATGACCGCACAGTCGCCACGGCCGAGGTGACCACCTCCCAGGGATCGGGCGGCACCGCCCGGGTGTCTCTGCACTCCGAGCCCGGGCACATCACCCCCGGCTGCCGCGCGAGCCTGGTCGATGCCGTGATGGACCTTCCCGAAGTGCGGAAAAGCGCTCGCCTGGAGGTGGCATTCCGCCTGGGCGATAGCGAGTCACTGCAGCGACTTCAGGAGCGCTGCGAGGACGTCACCACGCACCCGGCGGGGTGGAGCGCGCTCTTCGGTGCGGACCTCCCGTCCAGTTAAGCCGAGGCGGCATGACAGCGATTTACTCTCCGCCGCCACGCGCAGGCGACGCCGCGCAGGGTCCGGCTGCCCCGGGAGGCCGGGGGCTCCAGAAAGCGCTGGGCCGAATGGATGACCGCGAACTGCTGGTCGTCTTCGGATCGCTGGAGGAGGCGACGCAGAGGCGGGCCGCGGCGTGCGAACTGCTGATCGCCCATCACCGCCAGCTGGTGTCCGCGTGCGTTGAGCGGTACCGGGGCAGCCATGAACCGGCCGAGGATCTGATGCAGGTCGGCTACCTGGGCCTGATGAAGGCGATCAGGCGCTTCGATCCGGCGGTCGGCGGTAACCTGGCCGCCTACGCCCAGGTGTGCATCAGCGGCGAGATCAAACGGTACTTCCGGGACAAATGCTGGCCGGTTCACGTCAAGCGCTCCGTGCAAGATCTGGTCCTGGAAGCCCGGAAGACGGCCAGCCAGCTGACCCAGGACCTGGGCCGGGCGCCGACCCCCTCCGAGATGGCCCGCCACCTGGAAGTCAGCGGTGACGATCTGCGGGACGCACAGCGGGCGGAACTAGCCTTCTGGCCCTCGTCGCTGGACGCGCCGCTGCGCGGCCCTTCCGGCACCGCCACCCTCGCGGACGTGGTCGGCGCGGAAGACAACGCGATGGAGCACATGCTCAACATGCAGGCCGTCGCCGCGCACTGGAGGGAGCTGCCCCCGCGCGAGCAGAAGATCTTGCGGTTGCGCTTTCATCACGACATGACCCAGACACAAATCGCCCGGCACCTTGGCCTCTCCCAGATGCACGTCTCACGGCTGAGCACCCACGCTCTCGCCCACCTCCGCCAGCGCCTGCTCGGCTAGGAGACATCCACGACGGGCCCTTCAGGCCGGGGCAAAACGGAGCCGCAGCCCGAGCGTGCGCAGGACCGAGAGAAACCACACCGTGGACGCGCCGGCCCCGGCGACGACGAGCGCCACGGTCGCGACCGTGGACAGCATCAGGAACGTGGCGGTCGGCTCCGTCGCCATCAGCACCGCCAAGCTGGCCGTGAGCAGGAAGAAGATGGCCGCCCACAGCCAGGTCGCGCGCTGGAAGAAGCGGTGCAGGGCCGGATGGTGAGTCGCCGGCTGCCGCAGCGCGACAACTTCAGCCGCGAGTCTGGCCACGAGCGGGTTCGGGCCGCGCGCGGTCCGGGCGAACAGGAGGCACATGCAGAAGTTGGCCAGCGGGAACTGCAGCAAGAAGAGCCAGAGGTCACCCGTGACGAGCACCAGCGCAGTCTGCACCGTGAGCACCACCGCGGAAATCGTCAGCAAGCTCGGCACGGATCCGGTCGCGACCTTGCGGATGACCGCGGTGAGCCAGATGGCCGCGAGCCCCGCGACCAGGCCCGCAACGCGGCCGCCGTGCCAGGAGGCGGCCGCGTAGGCCGCGACGGGCAACCCCGCGGACTCGGCCACGTTCCAGCCCGCGGTGACCATCAGCCGCAGCGGCCTCGGGAGTTCCAGGTCCTCGGCCACCCGGATCGCGCCGGCCGCGGACACCCCATCACCGTCCTGAGGTGCCTTCACCATGGCCGCGATCACCGGTCCTGCCTCGCCGAGATAGGAAAGTTGCAGCGAGGCGATCTCGAGACTTGGCGTAAGGTCCAGACCCGGCCGGGAACTCGTTCAGGCTGCCTGAGCAGTGCTGCTCCGAGACTACGCCGTTGTGGCCCCGATGACGCCCGGCGTAGTGTCTTGGCTGAAGACCAGTGAACTAGCCGTTGGGTCAGGTCCCCGCCTTGCTGCTGACGCAGGAAGGCGCCCCCATGTTCCGTCTGGCCCTGATGGTCCGTCTGGCCCTGAGCGCCAGCGTCACGTGACCCGGGACAGCTGTTCCGCCGAAGTCCAGCCCCGGCGCGGCCGCAAGATACTCCGCACTACGGCGTCAGCCGTCCTCATCGCGGCCACGTTCGGATTCGCCATCCCGCGTTTCGCGTCCTACCGCAGCGTCTGGGCCAGTGTCCAGGCGATGACCTGGCTGCACAGCCTGCTCATCGCCGCGGCGGCCATCGCCAGCATGATTTCCTACTGGATCACCATCCGCGCGGTCCTGCCCCGGCTGCGGATGCGCCAGGCGGCCACGGTCAACCTCGGATCCAACGCCGTGGCCAACACCCTCCCCGCGGGCGGAGCCCTGGCCATGGGGGTGAGCTGGGCGATGCTCTCCAGCTGGGGTCTGTCCCCCGGGGACTACGTCCTCTACACGCTGGTGACCGGGATCTGGAACGTCTTCACGCTCCTGGGCATGCCCGTCCTGGCGCTGCTGGTCGTGGCCACGGCCACCCGGCCCGATGCCGTGCTGATCACCGCCGCATCCGTGGGCCTGGCCGTGCTCGCGGCCATGGTCACCGGGCTGGGCCTCCTCCTGCGCAGCCAGGCCTTCGCGCTCCGTGCGGGCCGCCTGCTGCAGCGCCTCCTGGCCCTCGCCAGCCGGCTGGGCCGCCGGCCACCACCCGCCGATATCGCCGGGTCACTGTCCGGTTTCCGCGACCAGGCAGGCGCCCTGATCGGCGCTCGCGGCTGGCGCATCACCGGCGCCACGGTAGCCAGCTACCTCACCTTGTGGCTCGTGCTGCTGGCCTGCCTGCGCGGTACCGGCCTGTCCCAGGTCCAGGTGCCCTGGCAGACCTCCTTCGCCGCTTTCGCGTTCATCCGGCTGCTCACCGCCCTTCCCATTACTCCCGGTGGCCTCGGAGTCACCGAACTCGGCCTGGTCGGGATCCTGGCCACCAGCGCTGGCCCCGCCGCCGGCGCCCAGGTGACAGGAGCCGTGCTGCTGTACCGGGCGGTCACCTACCTCCCTTCTATTCCCCTCGGCGGCCTCGCCATCCTGACCTGGAGGATCGCCCCCGGCCTCATCGGCACCAGGACCAGCCACCCACCGGCGCGGCACCGGCCTACACTGGCCGCCCTTCCCGGGGACGCGGGCAGCGCGACCCCGGCCGACCCGCGGAGCATGCCTGAGCCGGTGCTGCTGCCCGTGACCAAGGCATAATCCGGGAGGACCCGACTATGGCCCACATGGATCCGCTTCTCGAGCGCAACAAGCACTTCGCGACCACGAACGCCCGCGAGGGAACCAGCATCTCCGCGAAGCTCAAGGTCTACGTGATCACCTGCCTGGACCCCCGCACCGACCCGTCGGCGTTCCTCGAGCTCGGGCTCGGCGACGCGATGGTGATCCGCAACGCCGGCGGCCGCGTCTCCCCCGACGTGCTCACCGATCTCGCCTACATCGGCTACCTCTCCGGCGTGGTCATCCCCGGGGGACCCCGGTTCGAGGTGGCCGTCATCCACCACACCGACTGCGGCACGCACTTCCTCGCCGACGAGGATTTCCGCCGCGGCTTCGCCGCCCTCGCCGGTGGTGACGACGCGATCCTGGCCGCGGAAGCCGTCGTCCACCCCGAGCAGACCGTCCGCGCGGATGTCGGACTGCTGCGGGCCAGCACCATCCTGCCGGCCACGATCACGGTCTCCGGCCACGTCTATGACGTGAATACCGGCCTCATCACCACCGTCGTCCCGGCCGCACCCATGCTCACCGCGCCCGGGGCGGCGTCCGCATGAGCACGCCCCGGCCCGGGCCGGCCCGGGAGTGCTCCTGATGTGCGGCACGCCAGCCGGCCCCGGCAGGTCGCCGCGGCCGCGCCGCGCCCGGCCCCCGGATCCGCGGTTGACCCGATCGCGCTGGAGCCGGTCGACGAGATCGTGATCACCACTCTGGTCGACAATGTGTACGACGCCCTGCTGACCGGCGACGAGCGCACTACGCGCGCGCCTTTCAGCGTCGGCCGGGCCCCGGCCCCGCAGTTCCTGGCCGGCTCCACCACGGTCGGGCTGATGGCCGAGCATGGGTTCTCCGCGCTGGTCAGCGTGCGCCGGGGCACCACCACGACCACGCTGCTGTTCGATACCGGGCTGTCCCCCGACGCGATGGTCACCAACGCCAGCCGGCTGGGCGCCGACCTGTCCGGGATCCAGGCGGTCGTCCTGAGCCACGGGCATTTCGACCACGCGGGCGGCCTGGCCGGGCTGGCCGGAAGGCAGGGGACCCGGTCGCTCCCCATGGTGGTTCACCCGAAGGCCTGGACCCGCCGGCGCCTGGCGATGCCCGGGAGCGAACCCGGGGAACTGCCCACGCTGAGCAAGCGGGCCCTCGAAGCCGAGGGCTTCGCGGTGATCGAGCGCCGGGAGCCCTCACTGCTCGTGGACGGCTGCGTGCTGATCACGGGCGAGGTCGACCGGACCACCGAGTTCGAGCACGGCATGCCAGCTTCCCACCAGGAGTGGGCCGGCTCGGCCTGGCAGCACGATCCCCTGGTCATCGACGATCAGGCCCTCGTCGCCCACGTGCGGGGCCGGGGCCTGGTGGTGCTGACCGGCTGCGGGCACGCCGGAGCCATCAACATCGTGCGGCACGCGCAGCGGCTCACCGCCGTCCCAGCCCTGCACGCGCTGCTGGGCGGCCTGCATCTCAGCGGACCCGCGTTCGAGCCCACCATCGGTCCCACCATCGACGCCCTGACCGGGCTGGCCCCGGGGCTTGTGGTGCCCGGGCACTGCACCGGCTGGCGCGCCCAGCATGCCCTCGCGGCCGCCCTGCCCGCGGCCTGGGCCGCGGGCAGCAGCGGCTCGTCATTCCGGCTCGCCGCCTGACCCGGAACCGGCCCGGCGCCCGGTGGCCGGCGGTGGCCAGTTCGCCGCGCCGATTTTCGCTCCGGAAACAAATAGGCGGTTCCGGTGCCGGGAGCCTGCCAGGTCACACGCCATTCCGCGAGCCATTGTGGCTGCGGTTAAGGGCGGGCGTTTGTTCGCCGGCACACTGGGATATCGTGCAGCCAAGCGGGCACCATTTCAGGACAGGATGCACTATGACTGATCAGCCTGGCTGGGCGCCACCCGGGGTGGACCCGGGACGGGCCAACACGGCCCGGGTCTACGACTACTGGCTGGGCGGCAGCCACAACTTCCTGGCCGACCAGGACCTGGGCCGGGCGATGGCGGCCATCGAGCCCAACGTCCGCGCCATCACCCGGGCCAACCGGGCGTTCCTCGGCCGGGCGGTGCGGTTCCTGGCCGCGAACGGGATCCGCCAGTTCCTCGACATCGGCTCCGGCATCCCCACCCAGGCGAACGTGCACGAGGTCGCCCAGCAGGCCGCCCCGGGCTCCCGCGTCGCGTACGTCGACCTCGACCCGGTCGCCGTCGCGCACAGCAAGTTCATCCTGGCTGGCCACGACGCCGCGGTGGCCATCGAGGGAGACCTGCGCGCCCCGGAGAAGATCCTCGCCTCCCCCGGCATCGGGCGGCTGATTGACTTCGGTGAGCCGGCCGGGCTGCTGCTCCTCGCCGTCCTGCACTTCATCGCGGACGCGGAGGATCCCTGGCGCATCGTGGCCACCCTGCGGGAGGCGCTCGCCCCCGGCAGCTACCTCGTGGTGAGCCACGGCACCAGCGAGAACGATCCGGCCCTGGCCCAGGCGGCCGAGAAGCTGTACAACCGCAGCGCGTCCTCCCCGGCGCACGCGCGCACCCGCGAGGAGATCCTGCGCCTGTTCGACGGCTTCGCGCTCGTTGATCCCGGACTGGTGTACGTGCCGTTGTGGCGGCCGGACTCCCCGGACGACGTTCCCGGCCACCCCCGCCGGTTCGCGAACCTGGTCGGGGTGGCCCGCAAAGGCTGAGGAACGCGGGCCGCGATTCCTTTCCCCGCCGGGGCGGGTCTTCATTGCCGAAGGCTCACGACGGGAGAAACCATGACCAGCACCGACGCCCCGGCCGTCCAGGCCGGGCCAGACAGCGCCATCCGCGCCCTGTTCCACGAGGTGGCCAGCGCGTGGGAGAAGGGCGACACCGACGCGTTCGTCGCGTGGTACGCCGACGACGCGACGGCCATCCTGCCCGGGTTCTACCTGCCGGGCAAGGACGCGATCCGGACCAGCATGGCGGCGGCCTTCGCGGGGGCGCTGAAGGGCTCACGGCGCCTTCACGAGGTGCGGAGCATCCGGCATCCCGGGGACGGCACGGCCATCGTGATCACCGACAGCACCACGGTCTTCCCCGGTGAGGGGGGCGGGCCGGGCGCGGCCCGGCCGGGCCGGGAGCAGCGGGAGCGCGCGACGTGGGTGCTGTCCGGGCGTGACGGCAGGTGGCTCATCGAGGCCTACCACGGCTGCCCGGAACAGGCCGCCTGACCGGGCCCAGGCTGCGGGCCGCTCATCCAGCCCGGCTGGGCCGGCCCGAGGTCGTCGCCGGGCTGGCCTCGATGCCCGGCTCGACATCTTCCCGGGCAGGGGCACACGTTCCAGCTGGCGGCGGGACACGCACCAGAGTCCGGCGACGCGATCCGCAGGTTGCGGCATGGGTACGCGCCAGGCGGGGATGTGATCGCGGCCCGGACCGGCCCGGTGGGACTAGTCGTTCCGGCTGCCCGGTGACGGGGTGACCAGGTCGTGGTCGAAGGCGAAGACGACCGCCGCGGCCCGGTCGCGCAGCTGCAGCTTGGTGAACAGGTGGTTGATATGCGTTTTGACCGTTCCCTCGCTGACCACGAGCCGGGCGGCGATCTCGGTGTTGGTCTCGCCTTGCCCGATGAGCGCGAGCACCTCGCGCTCGCGGCTGGTCAGGGCCTCGAGCCCGGCCTGGCCAGCCCGGCGCGGCGCAGCCGACCGGTAGGCAGCCAGTACCCGGCCGGTCACGGCCGGGTCGAGCCAGGCGCCGCCGTCCGCCACCTCGCGCACCGCCCGGTGCAGGTCCTCAGCGGGCACACCCTTGAGGACGAACCCGGACGCGCCGGCCCGCAGCATGCCGGACAGCACCTCGTCGTCGTCGAACGTGGTGAGGGCCAGCACGGGCGGCCGGCTGTCGCGCTGGCGCAGCGCCTGGGTCGCCTGCACGCCGTCGACCACGGGCATCCGCACATCCATCAGGACCACGTCCGGCGTCAGAGACTCGACCGCCGCGATGACCCCGCTGCCGTCGGGGCACTCACCGACGACATCGAAGCCGAACTGGGGCCGCAGGATGCCACGCAACCCGGTTCGCACCAGCTCCTGATCGTCGACTAGCAGCACCCGGATCATGCCGCCCCCGCCCGTCGCCGGCTGCCGTTCAGCGGGAGCGTGGCCCGGACCAGCCACCCCTGACCCCCCGGGCCGGCCTGGCACCGTCCGCCCAGCGATTCGGCCCGCTCGCGCATGCTGATCACGCCCACCCCCGTGCCGGTGCCCGGGTCGGCCGCGCTATCGACGGCCAATTCGACCGCGTCCGCGTCAATGCCCAGGTGCACCGCGGTTGGTGAGCCGGGGGCGTGCTTGACCGCGTTGGTCAGAGCCTCCTGCAGGATGCGGTACACGGCCAGGCCGGTGGTGGCGGCCAGCCTCCCGGGGTCACCATCGATGGTCAGGGTGACGTCCGCGCCAGCCGACCGGAACCGTTCCACCAGCGCGGGCAGCTCGCCCGCGCCGGGCAGCGGCGCTGTGCGGCCAGCGTCTCCCTGCTGATGCAGCAGGCCGACGGCCAGCCGGACCTCGTCCAGGCTTTCCCGTCCCAGCCGCTCCGCCTCGGCCAGCGCCCGCGCGGCGTCGGCCGGATCGTGCTCCACGGCCAGCCTCGCGCTGGTGACGTGCAGGAGGGAAACCGTCAGCGTGTGCGCGATGACGTCGTGCAGTTCACGGGCAATGCGGTTGCGTTCCTCGGCCCTGGCCCGCTCGGCCAGCCCCGCCTGAGCCGCCCGCAACTGCGCGACCAGGTCGATCTCGTGCCGGATGAACAGCCCGGCCAGGACACTGAGCGTGGTTCCGGCCATCCACGCCCCCCAGCCGGGATCCGGTTCGATCCAGAGCCATTCGGCCGCGAACACCGCCATCGCGAGGGTCCAGTAGGCCAGGCCAGCGCGGCGTCCCCCGGTGAGCACGCACCACGCGCCGACCAGGCATACGGCGAACCAGCCCACGTTGCTGGACATGCCGTGCCCGAGGACGGCGATCGCGGCGGTAGCTGCCGCCGCGTACCCCAGCAGCGGCCGGCGGTTCAGGACCAGCAGCACCCCCGCGCCGAGGGCCACCACGGCCGCGGCCACCGCGGCCGGCAGGCCCGGGTTCATCCGGGACAGCCCGATCCCGACGAACACGGTGAACACGGCGAGGGCCGCCCACCTCGCCACTCCCGGCGGGAACACGGCCGGACGGGCCGGGCCCGGGGCACCGTTCATACCTGGGATGCTACGGCCGGCCCGCCGCGATGCCCGCGCTCACGATGGCCAGCGCACCGGGGACAGCCGGCTGCGCCGTACAGCCGTGATGGCGGCCGAGACGGCGAGCAGCACGGCCCCGTAGGGACCGGCCACCCAGAGCGGCCAGGGGTAGGCCAGATGGCCGGTGGTGCCGCTGACCAGGATCCAGACCACCACGTTGACCGACACGGCGGTAAGCCAGATCGTCCATAGCACTCTGAGCGCCGCAGGCAGGCCGGCCAGGACACCTGCGGTGCGGCCCCCCGTCCGGGCCGCAGCGGGCGGAGCCGTCATCGGGGCCGGGCCCGTTTGCACCGTCGCCGGGCCCGCTGCGGGCAGGTCGGCGTGCAGCGGGACGAGATCCCCGCGGGTCACTGCCTGATACGCGAGCTCCATGCGGTCCACGTACTCATCCATCCGCAAGCGGCCGTCCGTTACCGCGCCGCGCAGCAGGTCCACGACCTGCTGCCGGTCATGGTCCGAGGCTCGCATTGTCCGCTGGTCGTCCATCCCGCACGCCTCCGTCTGATGTCGTGGTTCGGGCTCAACTCCAGCGTGGCAGGGAGAGAACTCCCGCACATCTGCCTCTGGGTAGAACCGGGTCTCGAACCCAGGGTGGAGAACGACCACCCCCGGCGTCCGGCCGCCCCTTCGCCGGCGCCGGGGAAGATGCCCGGCGTTTCGGCCGGAGCTATCGTCGTCAGCGACGGGCGACTCCCGGTTGCCTTCACGCTGGGATGTGCGGCAATGATCAGTGACTCCACGTTGCGCCAGATGACAAGCGAAGAGCGAGCCGCCCTGAGCCGCCGGCTGGCCGCGCTCGACAGCAGTCTCCCGTCCCTGAGTGAAGGAGATCAACGACGCAGGCGATTCGTGGTTCTGCTGACCGCCGCCTCGGTCGGCCTGGTGCCGTGGATCATATTGCTGGCGTTCACGCTGCCGCACCGCTACGTGGCGAGCCATTGGACGCTGACCTGGGTCGGCTTCGACATCGTTCTCCTGAGCGGCCTTTCGCTGACCGCGTGGCTCGCCTGGCGCCGCCGCCAGGCGGTGGTGATCACCGCGTTCATCACCGGGACGCTCCTGGCTTGCGATGCATGGTTTGACATCGCTACCGCATCAGGACGCGTCGATATCTTTACCGCGGTCGCGTCGGCCGTGGTCCTGGAGCTGCCGCTCGCCACGCTGCTGTTCGCGGTGGCCTCCCATCTGCTGTACCTCACCGTGCGCCGGGCCCAGGCGGCGGAGGGCATCCTTGATGCGCCCACCGGGCTCATGGAACAGCCGCTGTTCGGGGTGCCGGGAAGATGACCGTTCCCGGATGGTCCCTGGCCTGGTCAGAGGAGTTCGATGGTGACGCGGGCTCGCCGCCGGATCCCGGGACCTGGCGGATGGAGGCCGGGAACGGCGGGTGGGGGAACGAGGAACTGCAGTACTACACGGATAGGGGCGAGAATGCGTTCCTCGATGGCGGCGGCAACCTCGCGATCGTGGTGCGCCAGTCGGAGCCGGGAGTACGTGAGGACCGTTATGGCGGATGCGGGTTCACGTCGGCGCGAGTGATCAGCAAGGGGCGGATGACGCTGCGCTACGGGCTGGTGGAGGCGCGGATCCGGATCCCCGATGGCCGCGGCATCTGGCCCGCGTTCTGGATGCTCGGCCACGACATCGACGAGCAGGGCTGGCCGCAGTGCGGTGAGGTCGACATCATGGAAATGCTCGGCCAGGATCCGGCGGTCCTGCACGCCACCGTGCACGGGCCCGGATACTCGGGGGCTGGCGGCGTCCATGCATCGCACCGCGCCCGTCAGAGCCTGGCGGACGGCTTCCACGTGTACTCCCTGGCCTGGGAGCCCGGCCGGTTCCGCTGGTTCCTCGATGGCCAGCTCTACGCCTCGGTGACGCCCCGCAACGTGCGGAGGAAGCCCTGGGTGTTCGACCACGACTTCTTCCTGGTGATCAACGTGGCCGTCGGCGGGACCTGGCCGGGAAACCCGGATCCCTCACTGACCTTCCCGCGGACCATGCTGATCGACTACGTCCGGCACTACATGGCATCCGGGACTGGGTGAGGACCTGGCTGGTTACCCGGGTGGGCCAGCGGCTTCGGCGGCCGCCTTGATCCGTTCCAGCGTGGCGCGCATGCCATCCAGGTTGGTGCGCCGGCGCGCCCGCCCGGCCAGCATCCAGTACATCCGGGTAACCAGCAGGTCAGGCAGCTCGAACGACTCGGTGACATCCGTGCCCTCCGCGTACGGGCGCAGTTCATAGCGCCACGTATTCACCGTCGTGCGGCCCGGCCCGGCCACGGTGAAGGCAAACTCGCGGCCCGGGTCGCTGGCGATCACCGTGCAGGTGGTCCAGTAGACCGGCCAGCGGCCATTACGCCGGACATGACCACGAAAACGGGCCCCCACCGCAGGCCCGGCTGCGCCGCCGAGCCACTCCGCCTCGAACGTTTCCGGGCTGAACTCCCCGGTCCGGGTGATATCGGACACCAGGTCCCAGACCCGCCCGGCCGGTGCGGCCACATGGACGGTCACGGAGCCTCGCACATCACGAGGATAGGCCCCCACATCCGGCCGCCGCGGGTTCCGCCGCCCGGCCCGGTGTATCAGCGGCGCGGCCCGGTGCTCTCTCCTGCCGGGGCGGCCTGCAGTCGGGTGCCGGTGGCGAGCCGGCTGAACGATCCGCCCGGGGCGATTGCCCCGTCCCGGCCGTCCGGCCGGGCCACACCATGAACGGGGGCTGTCGATGGAAACCACTGTGATGCTGCTGGACTGCCCGGCGTATATGGATAGCCGGGGGACGACACGGTGCGGGCTTCCGGCTGAGGTGGAGTACGAGTACACCGTGGAGTCAACTGAGGGACCCCTGCGCAGCGCGAAAATCCGGTGCCCGCGCGGTCACTGGTTCAACGGCCCCCTCACCTCCCTCACCGGGGACAACCCCCGGGACTGGGCTCACGCGGTTGGCGCGCCGCGCCTTGGCGGTTAGCCGGGGACCAGGATGCTGCTGACCGGCTCCGGGTCTCCCACGCTGGTGGCGGAGGTGCCGCGGCGGATGTACTCGCAGGCTGGTGGCCACGTGGCGACGTGCTGGTCCCCGGTGGCGTCGTCATAGCGGATGAAGGTCACCTGCTGGATGCCGACCGCGAACAGGTGGAACCGGCCAGGCTCCGGTCTCCATCCCAGGCTGGCCGCCACCGCGCTGGCGTACCGGTGCTGGGCATCGCGGTCGCCCTCCGCCCGCGCGATGCCGCGGATCTTGAACTCGCCCTCCCCGCCATCCCGGCCGGTGACGGTGCTGTGCACCAGGATGCGCGGGTCGCGCAGCAGGTCGGCGGCCTTCCTGGAGCCCCAGAGCATGGACAGCCACAAGATGCCCTCGAGCACGAACGGCTCGACGGGGCTGAGCCGGGGCGTGCCGTCCCGGCGGATCGTGGCTACCAGCACCACACCCGGATCCAGCAAGCGCCGCTGGCCAAGCCCAGCCAGGCGGGGCTGGGCCCGGGTCATCTCCGACCAGTCCACGGCACTCCCCCGCCCGTTTGCCCATTGCTGGTGGTCTACCACCGACCGCCGACAGTCAGTCGGCACCCGGGCTAGCGGCCCACTCGGCCCTACGAGATGGGCTCGGCGAGTTCGAGGATTCTGGTTTGCGGGGTACCGATCAGGGCGGGGGAACTGGCGCTGGAGGTCCAGACCTTGGCTTGCAGGAAGCGGAGGAAACCGGCCGCCTCATCGACGGTGTCGAAATCGAGGTCGATCACGACATAGTTCGGGTCGCCGGCGGGCCGCCGGACGTGCTGCTGGCGTACCCCGGCCTGCTGCCGGACCTCGGCGAAGCGGCTGAAGGCGGCGCTCCAGGCGCCGAAATCGGTGACGGCGTGCTCGATGTGCAGAGTTGGCATGGTGACTCCCGGATGAGCTGGGCTGCTGTCTGGTCCGACGCTAGAAGCCCCCGCCGGGGGCTGCCTATCCCAGGACCCTGGGGTCTTGGGTACCGAGCTGCACGGTCCCCTGGCTCTGGTGCGCGTAACCTCCAGGCATGGCCACGCCGGCAGGATCCGCGAGGTCGCGGGAGCGGGTGGTTCAGATCTGCGATTCCGCCACCGACGCCAGGACGCTGCGACTGCGGCTCCTCGAGGAAATCCGCCGTGCGGTGGGCTTCGACGCCTACGCCTGGCTGCTGACCGACCCTGAGACGTCGGTCGGTTCCGCGCCGCTGGCTGATGTCCCGTGCCTTCCGGAGCTACCCCGGCTGATCGCCCTGAAGTACCTCACCGCGATCAACCGGTGGACGTCGCTGCGCGGCGCCCCGGTGGCGCTGCTGCACGAAGCGACGGGCGGCGACCGGTCACGGAGCCTGCTGTGGCACGACCTGCTGCGCGGGTACGGCGTCAACGACGTGGCGTCACTCGTCTTCAGGGACCGGTTCGGCTGCTGGGGCTTCCTTGATCTGTGGAGATCGGGCACCTCGGAGCGGTTTGGCCCGGCCGACGCCGCTTTCCTGGGTGATATTGCCGGGCCCGTGACGTCAGCCCTGCGCCGCAGCCAGGCCTACGCCTTCGAAGGCGGCCGTGGCTCGCGGGGCACACGCCGGCCGGGACCGGTTGTGCTGCTGCTGTCCCCTGCCCTCGAGGTGCTCCGCCAGACTCCCGAGACGCAGGAGTACCTGCGGATACTTGTCCCTCCCGCGGAAGACCGCCCGCCGATCCCCGCGAGTGCGTACAACGTGGCCGCGCAGTTGCTGGCCGTCGAGGCGGGTATCGACACGAACCCGCCGTGGGCTCGCGTGCATATGTCCAATGGCGTGTGGGTGACGCTCCGGGCGGCCCGGATCGGCCGCGCCGGGGCCATTGCGGACAGCGATATTGCCGTCACGATAGAGGAGACAACGCCGCCCGAACGGGTCACCCTGTTTGCGCGGGCATCCGGCTTGAGTGCGCGCGAGAGCGAGTTGCTCAGCCATCTCGTAACCGGAGCCGACACCCGGGAACTCGCTGGCCGGATGTTCCTGTCCGAGCACACCGTTCAGGACCACCTCAAGTCGATCTTCGCGAAGACCTCCACGCACAACCGCCGGACGTTGCTGTCCCACGTGCTGGGCTAAGCGGGCCGCACCGGTGCCGGACGCTCATCCGGCACCGGCGCGCCGGTGAAGGCGGCTGAGGCGGTGGCACCCGCTGAGCAGAAGGGCCGAAGGCCGTCCGGGCGTCACCGGGGTACCCCCGCGCCATGTTCTCCGGCCACGTGCCTTCGCGGCTATCTCTACGGCTCGGCTAGAGCGGCCGTTCCCGCGTGAGCTGGGCTGAAATCGAGAGGTTGACGAACCGGCGGACCAGCAATCCAGGCACCCGGATGCCGGCGCTGCGCAGGTCCAGCCGGGCCGTGCCGCTCACCCGCAGGCGGGAAGCGGCCGCGGGACCGTCCAGCGTGGCCTCAACGCGCAACGGCGCTTCGCATCCGCGCACGCGGAGCACTGCCCCGGTGCGCCAGCCGCTGGGGGTCGCCTCGATCCGGTCGGCGGCGACCTCCATGAGGGGCCATGTTTCAACATCGAGGAAGCGCTTGCCGCGCAGGTCGCCGTCCCGGCGGGCGTTGCCGGTATCGATCGACGCGGGGCCCAGCGTCGCATGGAACCGCCGGGGCCGCCCATCCGTATCGACGCCGATCGTCCCGCTCGTGACGTCGATCGTCCCGTGCACCGTCTGCCCGAAGAGGTGGCGCGCAGCGAACGCGGCCCGGGTGTGCGCGAGGTTGACCGTCCATGTCCCGGCGCCGACCAAGACCGTCGTGGTCATGCCCGGCTCCCTTCGGTGAGCGGCAGGTCGGCGTGGACCAGCCGGTAGAAGCTGACTCGGTCGGGACCGCCGAGGAGCGACGGATCCTCGCCGGGCAGCAGGTCGGTGGACATGATCGCCTGCGACGCCAGGTCGAACGAATCCATGCTCTCCGCGAGGACGACCACCATGCAGGCGTTGTCCGCGGCGCGCAGTCGCGTCACCGAGACGATGCCGGGAATGCCGTCGGTAGCCGGGGCCAGACGCCCCGCCGCGGCCCGCTGCTCGGCAGCGGCCCATTCGTCACTACGAGGACCGAAGAAGTCCACGACCTGCATGTACGTAGCTGGTCCTGGGCCGAGACGGGGATGGCTTTCGATCACGTGATACCGGCCGGGCCCGGCCTCGGCCCATCCGACCAGCATGATTCCATCGCCGGGGGCCAATGGCCGCCCGACCAGTGCGCCGAGGGGGTCCCCGGCGGCGTTCGCGCCCGCGAGGGCGTCGTCCACCCACTCGGTCTTGACGGGGTGGGCGTTGGGCTGTGCGTGTACGGAGATATCCATGCCCGCCAGCGTCGCGTCCGGCCCGGTCCGTCACATCCGTGCCACTACTGAACTGCGGCACTGAAACCGGTACCCGGGCCTGCGCGATACTGGACCAGTGTCCGCCGTCGCACCAGGTGTCGCGTTCGTCGGCCGGGGCCGTGAGCTCAGCGCCCTGGCTGCCCACCTGGCCGCGCGGGACCGTCCAACCGGCGGCATCCTGCTCATCAGCGGCCCGGCTGGCGTCGGTAAGACCACGCTCGTCGATCGCGCCGTCCGGGACGCCGCGGCACCCGCGGTCGTCCGCGGGTACTGCCTCGCCGAGTCGGCGCCGCCGCTGTGGCCGTGGCGCGCCGCGCTGAAGCAAGCCGGTGTGGAAATCGCCCACGAACCCGATATCGAGCCAGCGGCGGCCGCGTCTGCCCGGTTCGCTGCGCTTGCGCAGATGAGCGACGCCTTGATCGCGGCTGGCCCGCTGGCGGTGGTGCTCGAAGACCTGCACTGGGCCGATGCCGCATCCCTGGACCTGCTCGCTCAGGTCGGGGCGGTCGCGGCCGGCACCCAGATCATCATCATCGGCACCGCGCGGTCCCCCGCGCCACCGGACGTCGCCGTCCGCCTCGCCGGCCTCAGCCGGTACGGCGCCCTGACGCTCACGCTCGAGCCGTTCACCCGTGACGAGGTCGCTGAGCTGGTGGATCCGGCTGAGGCGTCCGAGGTGCACGAGCGCACCGGTGGCCTGCCGCTGCTGGTGGCCGCCGTCCGGGCCGGGTACGGGTCGGCCGGTCTCACTGCGGTCGTCAGCGGCCTGCTGGCCGCCCTGACGCCGGCGCAGCGCGCGGTCATCGAGGCGGCCGCCGTCCTCGGCGAGAACATCGACGAGCACATGCTGGCGGCCGTCGCCACCGGCCGCTTCGGCGACGCGGCGGCCGGTGCGGGCGCGTGGCACGACGAAGGCATCGCCGATGCCCTGGCCGCAGCGTGGCGCGGCGGGTTGCTGGCGGTCGGCACCGCCACCCGGCGCTACCGCTTCGCCCACGCCCTCGTCCGCGACGTCATCGTCGATCGTCTCGAGCCGGCGACCGCCCGGGCGCTGCACCGCGCCGCTGCGCTTGCGCTCGAGTCGTCACCAGATGCCGACCGGGCCGGCCGCATCGCGGCGCACTGGCGGTACGCGGGCACCGATCCCGGGACACGCCGGAAGGCGGCGCAGTGGGCCCGCCGGGCAGCGACCCAGGCGCGGTCGGCCCAGGCGTACGATGACGCCGCCCGGCTGCTGTCCGACGCACTGGCCGACATGTCCTGGGTGGAGGGTGACCGCGCCGAGCGGGCCGAAGTGCTGATCGAATTGGCCCACGCCGAGTACCTGGCCGGCCGGTACGACATATCCCTGGAACGCTGCTCCGACGCGGCGGATGCGGCCGCCGGTGCGGGCCGGGGGGACCTCGTGGCGCGCAGCGCGCTCGTGCTGCAGAACGTGACCTACCCGCAGGCCACGGACGTGCTCACGCGCCTGTGCCGACGAGCGCTGGCGGATCCGGCTCTCCGGCCTGATCTCCGGGCTCGTGTCCTCGCCCAGATGGCCACGGTGGAGGCCGAATCCGGCCGTGTCTCGCGGGCCGAGGCGCTGGCCCGCGAGTCGCTGGCCCTCGCCGCGCAGAGCGGAGATCCACTGGCCGAGATCGAGGCCGCGCACGCACGCGAGATGACGCTCGTGCACCCCGATGACACGGAAGAGCGTATGCGGCTTGGTGACCTGGTGGCCGATCGGGCGGAGGCGCTCGCGCAGCCGCTCGCCGCGCTGATGGGGCACGAGTGGCGGATCCACGCGGCCTACTTGCGGGCCCGGCTTGACGTCGTCGACACCGCGGTCACGGCCATCGAACGCCTCACCCGCCGGTCCGCCCTGCCGCTGGCGCGCTGGCACCTGCACCGGCTGCATGCGAGCCGGACCATCCTGACCGGCCAGTTCGCCGAGTCCATCGACCACAGTCACCGCGCGCTCGCGATAGCCCGCGACTCGGGTGACGCCGTCGCCATGTCCATGCACTTCGCTCACGGCATCCGGCTGGCTGTGATCCGCGGCGGGGCGGCCTATCTGCCCGAAGGCTACCGGGAAGCGCTGGCCGCGGCCCCGTCGATGCCGCTCGTCGACATCGAGCGCGCGAACGTGCTGGCGCTGACCGGTTCACTGCGCGAGGCGCGGAGCATCTACGACACGTTGTGCGGTCTGCTGCCGGTCCCGGCCGAGCATCCGGCGTGGGCCGCGCTGCTCACCCAGATGGTCGAGCTCATTCAGCAGTTCAACGATGCGGCGACCGCCGAGATCGTCTACCGGCAGCTCCTGCCATTCCGGCCCTATCCTGGCGCGCTGGGCACATCGACCGTCTACTTCACGGGAACGATCAGCCGTAACCTCGGTGAGCTGGCCACGACCTTCGGCGACAGGGAAACGGCCATCGAGCTGCTGCGCGAGGCCCTGCCGCGTAACCGCGCGCTCGGGGCGCACCCGGACACGGCACTAACGTCGCTCGGCCTAGCCCGCCTGCTGCGCGACGGCGACCGGACCGAGATGGCCGAGGCCGCAATCCTGGCCCAGGATGCACTCGACATCGCGACCCGGCTGGACATGCCCGGCACGGTGACGGCAGCCGGACAGCTCGCGGCACGGCTCGCCGCCGATCGCGACCAAGCGGATCCGCTGACCGGCCGGGAACGCGAGGTCGCCGCCCTGCTCACCGAGGCGCTGTCCAATCGCCAGATCGCAGCCCGGCTGGTGCTGTCGGAGCGGACGGTGGAGTCACACGTACGCAGCATCCTCGCGAAGACGCAATGCGTGAACCGCACCGAATTCGTGGCTAAGTGGAACCCGGCATGAGCGTGGCCCGGGAGCGCCGCACGCCTCCTCAGGGCACGGCCACGGGCTGGATCACCACCGGGCCCTTGGTGGGGTCGAGCTCGGTGGCCTGCGACACGCCCGTCGGGGTGAGGACATCCATGGCCTTGGGGACGGTCCCGGGGCCCGTCGCGCAGATCGGGCTCGGCCCGCCGGCCGCGCACACCCCGAAGCTGAAGGGCAGCGGAGTGGGCGCGAACGCCCGGGCCTGATCGGGGCTGAACCCGTCCTGCCCGGTCAGCACGACGCTGAACGCCCAGCCGGATCCCGGCGTCCCGAACTGGGCCTCCGGGAGCGCGATCGTGACCGTCCGGCTCGCGTCATCGACCAGCATGGACGCCGCGCCGACCGCGTTCCCGCTCGCGTCCACCCACACCGGGGCGGCGAAGCCCTGGACCTCGACTCGCTGGCTCCAGGCCCCCGCGGGGGCGATGGCGTAGTTGCGGGACGTGAAGGCGGCCTGGGTCGAGGTCTGGCCAGCGCCCGGGGTGTGCACGTAGACATCCAGGAGCTGGGCACCGAAATCGGCACCGAAGGTCTGGTCAAGGTTGGCCAGGCTGACCCGCAGATACGCGGTCGTGCCGTCGCTGAGCACCTGGAAATCGGTCAGGTCAAATGCGCCCGGGTGGAAGTCCGGGGCGGTCGGGTACAGGTAGGTGCCGGGCCCGTTATCGTCACCGGCCGGATCGGCGACGTTCAGGACCGTGGTCCCTCCGGTGACATTCCCGGTCACGGCCACCTGTGCGTATCCCGTGTTCCGCCCGTCCGGTGAGGTGGCCGTCGCGGTGATGACATCGTTGCCGAACCCGACCGGGACCTTCGCCGAGAACGATCCGTCCGCTGCCGCGACTGTGCTGGTCACGGACGCGGCGGCCCCCGTCGTGGTATCCGCCGATCCGATGTCCACCGACGCGCCGGGCGACGTGGTCCCGGTGACCGTGGTGGTCGCGGATCCGACCGTCGCGCCGGAGGCGGGGGCGGTGAGGGTAACCGTCAGCGCACCCGGCGCCCCGTGGGTGATGTAGCGCGCCGTCGTGACCGCCGGCGTCTCGACGGTGCGGCCCGTCCCGAGGCCCGTGATCAGCCGCAGTTCCTGGGCCTGGGCCCAGGTCAGCGGCGAGGCCGATCCGGCGGCCTTGCCGTCGCTGAACCCGATCGACGCGGTCGCCGGGTCGCTGCCGTAGGGCGACGCCGGCAGGTTCGGGTCCTCCCAGGCCTGCTCGGGCACCAGGCCGACGCCCGACGAGAAGTTGATCATCGCGTTCAGCAGGCTCGCGGCCCCGGAACTCTGCCCGGCGGCGATGTCGCTCTCGGCCCGCTCGCCGGACAGCACCGGCCACAGGTGGCCGGTGCCGATGTCGGTGGGCGGCCACGGCGCGCCCGTCGGCTTGCACTTGGTCTGGCTCGGCTGGTAGCAGTCGCCGTAGCCGTCCGCGCTGCCTTTGGCGGCCGACGTGCCGTACCGGTAGTAGCCGGTCCCGCTGGGCGTGCTCACCGATATCTGCTTGTCCAGCACGCCCAGCGAGGCCTGGACGTCCGGGTCGCTGACGGGCAGTTCCCCGAGCCGGACCAGCTCCTGGAACCCGCCGTCGATGACCTGGCGCTGGTCTACCGTGGGGCCGCCGTTGCCGAGGCTGTAGCTGATCGCCGCGTTCGGGTCACCGGTCTTGGACAGCCTGATGAAGTAGCGCGGCGCGTCCGGGCCGGTCGTGGTCACGGCCCAGGACTTGATGCTGCGCTGGAAGTGGTCGGCCGTGGCCTGGTAGAGCCGGGCCCGCGCCTGGTCACCGTGGCTGGCGGCGATGGCAGACGCCGCGGTCAGCCCGGCGATCTCGGCCGCGATGGTCGAGGGTGAGTAGCCGGTCTGCTCTTCCCACCGTTCGTTGCCGTCCGAGGGCCCGTGGGCGACCAGGAAGTCGGCCGCGGGGCGGACGTGGCCGGTCCACAGCGCCGCATCCCCGCTCAGGCCGGCCTGGTAGTCCATCAGGATCGGGTAGGCGACCTCGTCCAGCTGGAGCCCGCCGGTGTCCGGGGCGGCCTTGCCGTTGAGCAGCGAGTTGCGTGGCATGGCTCCGTTCGCCAGCTGCTGGCGGTCGAACAGGAACCGGACGGCGTCGCGTGCCGTGGCCAGGTCGCCGTCGGTCAGCAGGCCGGTGAAGGCCTCGTACAGGTCGCGGGAGAACACCTCGCGGTAGGAGCCAAAGTAGGCCGGCTGGCCACCGGAGACAGCCCCGGCCGGTACCGCCTGGCCCCACGGGCTGGCCAGCGAGGCGACGATCGCGCCGGGGAAGGTCTTGTCCTCGCTCGCCTTGAGCACGTTCGCGGACTGGTAGTAGTGCTCGACCAGCCGGGCCGTCGCGCTGGCCGGCTCCCCGGGGTAGTGGGCCGGTGGCCGGTTCAGGCTCGCGTCGTACGCCACCCAGCCGGCCAGGTACTTCAGTTCTTTCAGTGCGAACGGGCTGCCGAGCGAGCCCTGGGCCGTGCTGACCGCGCCGGCCTGGGTGCGGCCGAAACCAAGGGCGAGCGTCAGCGTGCCGCCGGGCCCCGGCGCCAGCTCCTGGGTCGCCACGATGTGGCCGTCCGGCGCGGACGTGTACGGGGTCAGCGCGCGGGAGGTGTCCAGCTGGGTGAGGCCGTCGCTGGCGGTTCCGGCGTAGCCCACGCTCGCCTGCGGCGCGCGGGTGCTGTCGGCCAGCGCCATGTAGGTCGGCACCGCGTAGGTCCGGTTGGTGGCGTTGGTGACCGTGTTGGTGCTGGAGACGACCGGGATCGCCGATCCGCCCGACGTGGTCACGACGCCGCTGTTGGCGCCGGCGTTATCGCTGCCCCCGCCGCCGTTCCCATTGACGTGGGCGTCCAGCCGCGCGTACACGTGCAGCGAGGACACGTTGGTTCCGGAGCCTGGCATGGCGCTCAGCCGCGTGCGCATGAGCACGGTGTCGCGGCCGGGATCAGTGATGTACGTGGTGGTCAGCCGGTAACCGTGCTCGGCGTCGGTTGCGGTCACCGTGCAGGCCATGCCGGTGGGATCCGCGCTGACCGTGTAGCTCATGTCCCTGGTCTGCAGATCAGTGAACGTGGAGCCATCGGTGACGACGTACTGCAACGTGCTCACGTTGGTGTTGTCGATGGCGGGCTCGTAGGTGTCCGACAGCACGCCGTTGGCGACCGTGTACCAGACCTTCGACGCCGTGCCGGCGGCCGTGCCCAGGCAGTCTTTGCGGGCCAGATCGAAGTACGACAGCGTGCCGGGGCCGCCGGGGGCGACGCTGCCCGCGTTGGGCTGGGCCCTGGTCGTGGTGGCGGCTTCCGCACTGGCCGCAGCCAGCGGAAGCATCGCCCCCGCCGTCGCTAATGTGGCCAGAACCCCGACGAAGCGCCTGCGACCACGGGCCGAGCGTGTCATCCCCACCTCCGCCGGACCGCCTGGGTCACGCGCCGATGCGAACCCTGCCTTATCCGCGAATCCTTCCGGAGGATTCACCGCACAGGCGGCCGCTGTCAAGAGAGCCAGCGCGCAGACCCGCCCGGGCGGGTCTGGACTCGCCGCTGGCCTGCTCCCGGCTCGGCCGGTCGTTACGGGCCGATCGGCCCGGGGCACCTGGTTGCCTACCACGGGGGAATACGTCCGCTGCTGGCCGCCACGACTATGCTTCGTGCCCCGACGGCTGGCCCGGCGATCGTGTCGCGGAGAGGTCTCACCGTGCGCCTGGCGCGGCCCGGTTTCCTCGCCGGGCTGAGGGGTAGTTGCCGCAGAATTTGCGTGAATGGGAAAGGATGGCGGCGTGGAGGTACTGAGTAGCCGGATCCTGTTGCGCCCCGCCGACCTGGCCGAAAGCCGCCATTTCTACCGGGATGTGCTGGGTCTGGCGATCTACCGCGAGTTCGGCTCGCCGGCCAATCCCGGGGTGGTGTTCTTCCTGGGCCCCGGCTTGCTGGAAGTCTCCGGACACCCGGCGGGCGCTGCGGGGAACGCGGTGATGATCTGGCTCCAGGTGCGGGACGTTCACGCCGAGCATGAACGGCTGGCCGCGGCGGGCGTTCACATTCTGCGTGAACCGGCCGTGGAGCCGTGGGGATTGACCGAGATGTGGATCGAGGACCCCGACGGTGTCCGGATCGTTCTCGTTGAAGTCCCCGCCGATCACCCAATCCGCCGCGACCCGCGGTCATCGTCGCCCACCGTCTGACATAGGCACCCGCACCATTGTGCGGCATAGGCGGACATTCGGCCGCAGCGCGGCCAGTGCCAGGGGCTTAAGCCTCAGTACGAGGTCCACAACATCGGTGTCAACTGGCCCCACCACATCTTCGTCAACCAGGACTTCAAGGTCATCGGCGCCAGCTAGGGCGCCCGGCCCGCTTGCGTCCCCATCCCGGCAGCTGCCAACTCCGGGCCTGCCGGGCCGGGACGCGCCCGGCGGCAAATCACCACATCCACGGGCATTGTTCACGGCTTATGGGAATACTGGTGCTAGCCGAGGCTCCTGTTCTTGGTGTGAAGATGGCAAAGTCGCCGGCAATTGCTCCCGCCGTGTTAATTCTTCAGGCCGGCCCGGGCAGTGGCGTGTCAGGCGGGCTCGGCGCGGGCAGGATTTATTGCGACATGACGCACTCTCGGCCTCCGGACAATCCGGGGTATTTACTTAGGAATACGTATTTGTGGCTGCCGTGAGTGACCCGCGAAAGCCAACGCGGAACGCCTTTGCCGTGGTCGTCAATGACCACCGCCAGCATGCATTGTGGCCGGCCGATCTTGACCTGCCGGCTGGCTGGCGGCGGCAGTTGGCCGCCATGTCCAGGCGTGCCTGCCTGGACGCCATCGCCGCCGCATGGCCGGACATCGCCCCGGCCAGCGTCCACGCTGCCGCATCGGGACAGCGGTACCGGGCCGGGTCAGCGCACGGCGAGGCAACCCGGCGCGACCAGTGCCGTCACCCGGGTCCGCACCCCGGCGATGCCGGGTTGGCCCCATGAGGGTTCGCCGGGCAGGCGTCCCGCCGCCCCGGCTCGGCGGCCGTCGTGGCCGCGGGAACGCGGCTGACCTACCGGGAGCTTGACCAGTCGGCGAACCAACTCGCCCACTACCTCAGGAAAATGGGCGCCGACCCGGAGACCCTGATCGGCGTGCATCTCGAGCGCGGCGCGGCGAGGATCGCGGTCGCAGACATGGCCGCGCGATCGGCTCTGGCCGGCGGCCTGCTCGTTGAACGCGCAGTGGGACAGCCCTTTCCTGCGGTCGCTCGGCGCCGCGCCGATGCCGCGAGAGCGCTACCTGCCGTTGCTCGGGCCCTCGGCGGAACCGATGGCGCTTCCCCCTCAGCCGCTCCCCGCGCGGCGGCTGGCCGCGCCGGACCGGGCGGATCGCAGCACGTCAGAGTAGTCCGGACGGAATCTGGTGAAGGACGCTCTGGCTGGCACCGCAAAATTGGTCCTAGATTTATCCACCGGACTGGACCTTATCCACGGGCCCGATTCCTGTCAGGGTCGAGGCGTATCGCTGACCCATAGCTCATGCGCCTGATCCCGGGCGTGGCTGAGCGAAGCCGACGACAGGAAGGATTCCGATGAGCGACTTCACCGTCACCCGCACCCTGAAGGACCCGCGTGAGAGGGTCTGGCAGATCCTCACCCAGCCCGGCCACTTCGAAGGCTGGCTGCCCGCCAAGCCGGGGACCGCGGTGCTGGACGTGCGGACCGGAGGGTCCTGGCAGGCGACCGTGATCTCCTCCGAGGGTGAAGAGATCCCGCTCACCGGCCGGTACGACGAGGTCTCCGAGCCAGGCCGCCTGGTGATGACGGTCCCCGGCGATGTGGTCACCGCAATCACGCTGACTTCCACCCCGGACGACAGCACGCAGATTGCCTACACCTTCGACGTCGACGAGTCCATGCACTCAATGATCACGGAGAGTGTCGATGAGGTCCTCGCCCGGGTCTCCACGGTCCTGGCCGAGACCGCGTAGGAGGGCAGGCCGTGTACGCCGACATCAACGGCCTGACGATGTTCTACGAGATCCGTGGCGCATCAGATCCGGCCAGGGTCCCGGTGGTGCTGCTGCACGGCGCGATCTCCGCGACCGGAACCTCATTCGGGACTCTGCCGGACCGGCTGGCCCAGAGCCGTCAGGTCATCACCGTGGAGCAGCAAGGACATGGCCGGACCGCCGACATCGACCGGCCCATGTCGGTCCAGGCGATGGCCAATGACACCATGGCCCTGCTGGCCAGCCTGGACATCGGCCCGGCCGACCTGTTCGGCTACAGCCTGGGTGCCGGCATCGCGCTGAACATCATTGCGAACCACCCCTCCGTGGTCCGTAAGGCTGTGCTCGCGTCGGTGACCTACGACAAGAGCGGCCTGCACCCGGAAATGTTCGGCGGGCCAGAAAACGGGGAGTCCGCAGATGCGACCGGACGCGACCTGCAGATTCCCTTCGAGCAGGAATACCGGGCACTGGCCCCCGATCCAGGAAACTGGCCGGCCCTGCTCGGCAAGGTCCAGGCGATGGAGCTGCCCGAGATCACCCCGCAGGCCATCTCCGCGATCAAGGTCCCCATCCTGCTGATCATCGGCGACAGCGACATCGTCACACCCGAGCACGCCGTGGCGATGTTCCGGCTGCTCGGAGGAGGAGTGCTGGGCGACCTGGCGCCGATGCCCCCATCCCGGCTCGCCGTACTGCCGGGCACCTCGCACATCGGGGTCACCGGCCGCGCCGACATGCTCATGACGATGGTCCCAGCTTTCCTCGACGCGCCTTGAACCGCTGCTCTCCGCTCGTTCAGGTCCGGTCAGACCATTGCCCCGGCGAGCAGTCTGGTCGCCGCTCTCAGCTCGGACTGACTCGGAAGCGCGAAACCGAGGATGAGCGCCGGAGACGATGACGCGTGAGTCGTGCAGTGGCGGTGCAGCTCATGCACGCCGACGCCGGAGCGCCGGGCCCGCAGTGCCGTCGCGTGCTCATCGGTGCCGTCCGGGAGCCAGGCGAGCAGATGCAGCCCGGCCGCCGCCCCGCCGATGCGCACATCGGGGAGGTGCGTGCCTAGCGCGTCGATCAGGACGTCTCGCTTGGCGCGGTAGCGCCGGCGCATGGAACGCAGATGACGCTCGAGCGCGGCGTCTTCGATAAACGAGGCCATGGCCATCTGGTCGAGCGTCGGCGGGGTCACCCCGGTGACGAGCAACACGTTCTCCACGTCGTCAATCAGGTGTGAAGGGGGCACGACCCACGCGAGGCGCAGGGCGGGCGCCAGCGTCTTGCTCGTCGTCCCGACGAACGCGACCAGGTCCGGTGCCAGGCCCTGCAGGGAGGCCACCGGCTCGCGGCCAAAGCGATACTCGACGTCGTAGTCATCCTCGACGATGAGCGCCTGGCGCTCGCGCGCCCATGTGATCAGGGCGGAGCGGCGTTCCGCCGTCATGACGACCCCGGTCGGATACTGATGCGCGGGCGTCATCACCACCGCATCCACGTCGGCGGCCGCGAGCTCGGAGACGACCAGGCCGTCCGCGTCCACCCGCACGGGGACGGCCTCCAGCCCGGCATGCTCGACCGTGTAGCGCTGCCAGCGCCAGCCCGGATCCTCGATAGCGACCCGGCGCCCGCCCTGTTTCCGGAGCGCCTGCCAGAGCACGGTCAGCGCCTGGGACGCCGCGCAGCACACCACAACATGCTCGGGCTCCACGACCACTCCGCGCACGCGGGCCAGATATCCGGCGACGGCGTTCCTGAGTTCGGCGACGCCGCGGTGGTTGGCGTACCCCAGCCGCCGGTCGGGCAGCTCACGCAGAGCGCGCACCAGCGACGCCTTCCAGCGGGCGCGGGGGAAGGCGTGGAAGTCAGCCTGGCCGGGCCTCAGGTCGTACCGGAAATGCTCCGGGGGGCTTACCTGCCGCGGAGCGGGCGGCGTTCCGGAGGCCGGAAGCACGGCGACGTGGGTACCCGATCCACGTTTCGCGGTCAGGTAACCCTCGGTAGTCAGCTGCGCATAACTATCCACCACCACGCCGCGCGATACGCCGATTTCGTCAGCCAGATCCCGGCTTGGCGGCAGCACCGATCCGGGCGCCAGCCGGCCCGAGCGAATCGCCACCCGCAGCGCCCCCTCGAGCTGCCGGCGGAGCGGGACACCCGGCCTGAACTCCATCTCCAGATCCACCCTCAGAAGCTATCCAGTCCACATCGCAGGACGTCAATTGGACCCAATTATGTGACTGCAATTGGATCCGCCCAGTAGGCCACTTGCCGCTTAGCCTGGCCACTGCACACGTCCGGCAGACGCTTCCGATCGGTTAGAGGGGGTTCGTGACCGTGCCTAACGTGGACCCCGGGTTGTTCAGCTCGATTGAGGAATAGTCAAGGCCGGTGGATCGGCGTGCCACGCTCTTCTTCCCGCCCGCCGTGCCGCCCGTCACGCTGATCGTCGCCACCGTCATGGCCGTGGTCAGGTCCGGGGGCCGCATCCGGGGCGGCCGGACTCCGGGCGCCCAACGGCGATGAGTCTCGCCGAGGTTGCCAGTCTGTATTCCAGTACGCGATCAACCGCACTCGAGGAGAGCATCATGACCGCTACCTACACCTTCGACGTCTTTTCCAGCCTCGACGGCTACGGCTCCCACAGCGGCAACTGGGGCGGCTACTGGGGCAAGCAAGGCCCCGAGCTGCTCGACCACCGCCTCGCCGTGTACGAGGCAGAGCAGCGGATGGTCTTCGGTCCCGGCACGTATCGGGCGTTCGCGCAGATGCTGGCCCCGGGCACCGAGGAGTCCGGGGCCCGTGACCCCTGGGTCACCCGGATGAGGAACCTGCCGGCAACAGTGGTGTCGACCACGCTGGAAGGACCCCTCGACTGGCCGGACGCAACCGTCGTGAGCGGTGACGCCGCGGACGTCGTCGCCCGGCTCAAGAAGGAGTCCGGGGTGCCGTTGCGCTCACACGGCAGCCTGTCGATGAACCGGGCGCTGATGGCCGCCGGCCTGGTCGACCGGGTCCAGGTGACGCTCTTCCCTGTGATCACCGGCCAGACCGGACTGGAGCCGATCTTCCAGGGAGCGGCCGACTTCGACCTCGAGCTGATCGAGAGCCGGACGCTCGACGGCAACATCCAAGAGCTCACCTACCGGCCCTCCCTGCACGTCTGAGTCCGTCCATGCACCCCCACCCGCCAAAACAGCCGGACCTGACCGGAAGTCCGGCCGACATGCCGGCCGGTCTCCTGGCCGCCCTGGCCACGCAGCCGTGAGGGCCGCCTGGGACAAGCTGGGGCACCGACTGGACGGCGGGCAGGTCCTGCTCCCCGGCTCGGCTGGCTTCGACGCCGCCCGGCTGGGTTTCAATAGCCGGTTTCATGCCGTGCGGCCAGCGGCCATCGTCCGCTGCGCCACCGCCAGGGACGTCGCCCAGACGATCGCCCTTGCGAGCGAGCAGCAGGCCGCTATCGCCGTCCGCTGCGGCGGGCACTGCTTCGCCGGCCGGTCAACCAGCGAGGGGGTGGTGATCGACGTGTCCCCGATGACCTCGGTCCAGGTGGACGGCGAGGCGGCGGCCATAGGCGCGGGGGCCCGGCTGGGGCACGTCTACGCTGCCCTGGAGACCCTGGGCCGCACGATTCCCGGGGGCACCTGCCCGTCGGTCGGTATCGCCGGGCTGGCCCTCGGCGGAGGGCTCGGGATCCTCGGCCGGCAATACGGGGTGACCTCTGACCGGCTCACCGCAGCCCGGGTAGTCCTGGCCAGCGGCGAGATCATCGACTGCGACGAGCACCGCCACCCGGACCTGTTCTGGGCGCTGCGAGGGGCGGGCGCGGGGAACTTCGGCGTGGTCACCTCGCTGTCGTTCCGGACCGTCCCGGCACCAGCCGACACCTGGAGCCAGCACGCGGCATGGCCGGCCGCCGACGCCGCGGACGTCATCGGCGCCTGGCAGCAATGGATTACGGACGCTCCTGACGAACTCGCCGCCAGCCTGAAGATAACCACGGCGGGTGACCCGGGAGCGGCAATGTCGGCCGACGTGTACGCGACCGGATTCGGAGCCGCGGCATCCGCCGTCATCGAGAGGCTCTTCAGCCGGGTGGGGACCCCGCCGATTTCGGTCACCAGGCACCGCGGGCCGTTCCCGGCCGCCCGGCGTTTCTGGGCCGACCTCGGGAATCACGGCAGGCCAGTTTCCGGGGATGCGCCGGGGCCAGAGCCTCACCCGTTCCTCTTCAGCCGGTCCGAGTTCTTCGATTCCCCCCTCCCGGGCGCGGCCATCGACACGCTCGTCTCCACCTTCACCTCCGGCCAGGAACCGGGCGTATCCCGCGAACTGGACTTCATGCCGTGGGGCGGCGCGTACCGCAGAGCCAGCCCGGACGCTACGGCCTTCGTGCACCGTGACGGCCTGTTCCTGCTCAAGCACTCAGCTGTCGCAGGCCCGCCGGTCACCGAAGAAGCGATCAGCCGCGCGCACCACTGGGCCGGCCGATCATGGGACGCCGTGCACCCATGGGGAGCCGGCCGCGTCTTCCAGAACTTCGCCGACCCCGACCTCGAAGATCCAGCCGCCTGCTACTACGGCCAGAATCTCGCCCAGCTCCGCCAGATCAAGGCCCGGTACGACCCCGCCAGCAAGTTCAGTTTCCTCTAGCCCACCCCCCGTCTGGACTTCCGTCCCGCGGGAGCGGCAGGATCACCCGCCCAGGATGACGAGAAACTCTGAGCACGATCCGCACCTCGGCCACGTCCCGCCGGGTGGCGGGCCTGTCCTCATCGTTGGCCTGCGCGGCGTTAGCGCGAGCCCCGCGACCCCGGTGCCGGAGGATTAGGGATGGGTGCGTCGTTGAGCTGCTCGTCGATGTCAACGAGGATGGCGTCGTCTTCGATCTTGCATGCATACACCGGGATGGGGCCGCAGGCAAACACGCCGACGGCCTCGCCGGTGGTCAGGTCGTAGCGTGATGCGTGGGCGGTGCAGACCAGTGTGTCATCGTCCTGGAGGGTGCCCTCGTGAAGGGGTTGCTGCTGGTGGGTGCAGGTGTTGTGGATCGCTCTGACGTCGTCATCGTCGAGGCGGATGAGGCAGATCGGCTCGCGCAGCTCGTCGACGAGCATGGTGTCGCCTACCTCTAGGTCGTCGAGGTTCGCGACGATTACGAACGTCATGGCTGTGTCCTTCCAGTTGCGGGCCGCCGGGGCGCCGGCAGGCTGCCGCGCACCTCGATCCACCCGTTGCGGATCCGGGTTGGTAGCACGGGTTGCGGCTGGCTAGCCGGGCCGCGGCTGACGCAGCCGTCGGCGAGCGTGAAGCGGGACCCGTGCAGCGGGCACGTCACGGTCAGGTCTGCGACTGGGCCGCGGCTGAGCAGGCCACCGGCGTGGCTGCAGATGTTGTCGATGGCATAGAGCTGGCCGTGGTGGCGGTACAGCATGATCTGACGGCCCTCGGCCTCGACGGCGGTCGGCGCGTCGTCAGGCAGGTCGGCCTCCTGCAGGGCGCGCGTCCACCGCCGCGGCCCGACGGTCCACGCCACCCGGTTGACCATCACGCCTTTGGTGAATACGAGGTGACCGCCGAGGTAACCGGCCGCGGCCGTGACCGTGAGGCTGGCCGCGCCCAGAGCGCTGGCCGTGCTCCGGCGGCCGGCCATCCGGGTGCCCAGGGAGGCACCTTGCAGCCCCAGTGCGACCGTGTTGAGGAGGCCGTGCAAGAGCCCGACGCGGCGGTCCTCATCGTCGCTGACGGTCCAGTCGGTGAGACCGGTCAGGGCGGTGGCGCCCGCGGCGAGGATGCCGGCCGCGCTGAGCAGGCCTGCGGCGTCGATTCCGCGCCGGGGAGCGGGATCACGGTCCATGGCGTCCAGCACCATGACCCCGGTCCACAGCCCGATGGGCAGGTCGCTCAGTGCTGGGTGTATCGGGTGGCCGACCCATCGGCCGCCATGCATCAGCTCAAGGACAAGGTTGTCCTGATGCCTTTCGCGGACTGGCCCCAGCACGCCGGTCAGCCGGTCGCTCAGAGTCCGGAGCCAGTCGAGCCGGTCGAGCCACGCCACGAGATCGCCGTGCCAGGCGTCCAGCCCGGTGCTAGCGAACGGGGAGCCAGCAGCCGGCCCGGCCTTCTGGGCGGCTGCCGGCGGATCGCCGGCCTGGTCGCTGCCTGGTCGCATCAGGTTCCTCCGGGGTCGCGTCAGCTTGCGGCTCGATTTTCCAGGTCTCCGCCCATTCTGCTCGTCTCACCTTGCTGCACATACCCAGCGGGAATCGGCGTCGTTCACCCTGGTGTACTTGGCCAGGCGGTCTTGCACCCGGCCAGGAGGCGGCTCGGCCTCTACATCCTCGGCGACGCCATGCGGCTATCGGAGATCGGCCAGCTCGCGGCGGAGGCTGAGGCCGCCGGATGCGCTGACGGGCTCGTCGCCCATCCCCTGTCCCCGGCGGCCTCGACTCCTACCGGGAGTGGATAGCCGGGGGCGCAGCGAAGGCCGGGCGCGATCCGGCGGCGATCGAGCACGTACAGTTCGTTATCTGCTCGGTCGCCTCGGACGCCGCACGGGCCCGCCGGGAGGCTGCCCAGCAGATCGCGCTGTACGCGGCGACCCAGACATACGCCTGCCGGCTGGAGCAGCTCGGTTTCGCCGACGAGCGGACGGCCATCCGCTCGGCCTACCGCAACCCGGGTTACCGAGACAACACGGGATCTGATCAGCATTTTCGGTCAGTCCTGACCGGGCCGGCAGCGGTAGAGCCAGATCGGGTACGCGATCTGCCGGGGCCGCCGGAATGCATCCGATCGGGCGCACTTCGACCTGGACCTGCGAGTTGCTCCCTATCTGACCCGGATTCTCCCCGTCGCCGGTCGCGGAACGTCTCGGATCACCCGCCACGAGTGGGGCGTGATGCCCCGCGAGACGGGGACCCTGGAAATCTGACCGCATCCAACTTGTTCTCGGGGGCTGAAATGCGATCTTCGCATGGTGAGATCCGCGTAGCGGGGGGCGCCCCGCCCGAAGCGCACTCCTCCAGCGGAATCTGTCCGGGCCGCGACCGGCCGGCCGAGGTAACCAGCGCCGCGCCGGATCCCCGCAGCTGGACAGACGGCCAGAATGACCGGTCATGCTGCGACTAGAGGCGGGCCGGGATTCCTCCGACTGGATGTCGCAGGGCGCCTGCCGGGCCGAGGATCCGGAACTCTTCTTTCCGATTGCGGCGACGGGTCCGGCTTCGCGGCAGATCAAGGCGGCCAAGGCGGTCTGCGGCCGCTGCGCCGTACGTGCGCCATGCCTGGCCTATGCCGTGGAAACCAGGCAGGACGGCATCTGGGGCGGAACCACCGCGGAAGAACGCCCCCCCGCGCGAAGGCCATACCGCTGGCCCAGCCCGCGAGCAGGTTCCCCGCCTGGCTATCCTGGTAGGCCGTGCCCCTGCGGGCGGCCGTGACGAGCCCGACCACCACATCCTGAGGTTGCGCCCCATGAGCATGGCCAGAACTACGCCGAACGGGGCGCCCCTCGCGGCCACGACGGCCCGGCTCGCCGGCCCGGGAACCGGCATCGATGCCGCGGACATCGATTTGCTCGCCGCTGCTGGCCGCGACGGCTTCCTGTGGCAGCACGAGGGCTTCGGCTTGGCTGGGCGCGGCGTCGCCCTGCGCATCGAGCTTCCCCGCGGTCTCACCGACGCCGCTGCGGTGGCCGGGGTGGCGGGCCGCCTGGCTGCTATCCAACGCGGCGATGACGTGACCGGGCCGGGAACCGGGGCAGTAGCTCTCGGCGCGCTCCCGTTCGTGCGGGACGCACCTGGGGTGCTCGTGGTCCCTCGCGTGGTGATCGGCCGACGCGACGGCGAAGCATGGATCACCACCACCGCGCGCCCCGGCACCGGCACCACCGCGCGCCTGGCTGACCGGATGGCCGCCGATGCCCTCGGCGGGTACGCCGATCCCCGGCCCGCGCCGAGCCAGTTCACCCTGACGTCGGTGATGGACCACGAGGCCTGGGAGGACCTGGTAGCCGGCGCCGTCGCCCGCATCGACGACGGAGCGCTGGGCAAGGTCGTCCTGGCCCGCCAGATCGACGTGACGGCCAATCGCCCGTTCGTCACCTCGGATGTCCTGTCCCGGCTGCTCGCCCTGTACCCGACGTGCATGGTCTTCAGGGTCGATGGCTTCCTCGGCGCTAGCCCCGAACTGCTGATCGAGCGCCGGGGTGCGCACGTCGCCAGTCACCCCCTGGCCGGCACTATTGGCCGCAGTGGCGATCTGGCTACCGACGAAGCGCTCATCGCCGGACTGCTCGCCTCACCCAAGGAACGCAGAGAGCACGCCTACGTCATCGAAGGTCTCCGTCGCACCCTGGGTCCTGTCTGCGAGAGCCTGGACATACCCGACAAGCCCACAGTGCTCGAGTTGCGCAACGTGTCCCATCTCGCCACCCGGCTCAGCGGAGTGCTATCCGCCGTTCCGGAAGCGCCGGCCGGGACGGGTGACAGCCCCTACTCCGGCCATGCCCGGAGCCGGTCAGAGTCGCCGGGGGGCGGCCCGGCGCATCCCGGGCTCCGTGTGCCCAGCGCCCTCCAGCTCGTGGCGAGGGTGCACCCCACACCCGCGGTGGGCGGCACGCCCACCGGCGAGGCGGTGGCCTATATCGGCGAGGTCGAGGGCTTTGACCGCGGCCGGTACGCCGGCCCGGTGGGCTGGATGGATGCCCGCGGTGACGGGAGCTGGGCCATCGGGCTCAGGTCAGCTCACGTAGACGGCGACCATGCCTCGATGTACGCCGGTGTCGGCGTGGTGGCCGGATCCCGGCCCGAGACCGAGCTGGCGGAAACCCAGTTGAAGCTGCAAGCCCTGCTCGCCGCTCTCATCCGTCCCTGAGGTGCCAGCACGTCGCGGTGCCCGGGCAGGTCCGTTGTGCTATGAGTCGTCAGGCAGAAGTGATGTTGCCTGCTCTCGCACCATGCGCAGGTCTGCAGGCTGGACGGTGGCGCGTTCAGCATCGCTGACGACGAGGCGCGCCTCCGTCGCGAGCACCTGAAGCAGGTCCTGGTCGGTGACCAGGACCTGCACGTCGTGCAGCATGCGGAGCAGCGCGGCCATCACGGTCGGTTCACTGGCGCCGTAGCGGCGGATCAGGCCGCACGCAAGGTCGGTGTACTCCCTGAACGAGGGTGCGGGTACGACGACGTCCGCCGAGCCCTCCTGCCCCGCGATCACATAGTCGCCGAGCGGCGTGGGTGCCAGCGCGCAGAGCAGGACGGTCAGCCGCTGGATCGCCTGGATCCCGGTGTAAGGGTCGTTGACGGCGGGGGAAAGCGCCCGCAGGGCAATGTCAACGAGCTGCCGCAGGCCGAAGCGGATGTCCTGCTGCAGCGTCCGCTCAAAGCCGATCCGGACCGCGCGGTGCACGGTGTCAGTCAGATCTCGCGGGTCCGGCCGCTGCTGGTCAATCGAGCGGTGCCAGGCGTGCGCGATCGGATGACTGGGCACGACATAGTCACCCACCTGCGGAACGATGCACACAGTCACCTCAAGCCGCTCGGCCAGGGGGGCCAGCAGTTCGGGATGGATCGTCTGCACATAGCCATCCTTGCGGGCGCGAATCGCCACCGCCCATGCTGGAGGCTCGGGGACCTGGCCGTATCCGGTCCGGGCGGAGGCGCGCCGCGCTTCGTCCGCGATGACCTGCATCGTGGCCCGCTCGATGACCGCCATCAGCCGGTCGATCTGGATCGAATGAGCGAGGTGGTCCAGGAAGAAGATCAGGGTACCGAGGCTCACGAAAAGCAGGACAATCGCCACGGTAACGGCAAGCTGCGGGTAGGAGGAAGTTCGTTTCCCCGCCGATACACCGACCGTGTAGAGCCCGGCCGCCGAGTACGCGAACGTCGCGACGATCACCGACAAGAAGACCTGGTTCTGCCAGTCGCGGAGAAAATTTCGGAGCACTCGTGGCGAATATTGCGACGACGATAGCTGGAGGGCAACCAATGTCAGCCCGAGGACAAGCGCGATAACTGTGATGACCGTGCTGGTGATCCCGATCAGCAACGTCCGCGCGTCGTCGGCCGTTCCCTGAAACAGCAGACGGTGCACAGGCGCGGTGGCGGCCACATGAACCTTGGCCAGGACTGCACCCAGCACGAGCGCAGCTATCAGCGAGATCCCGGGAAGTACCCACAGCGCACCCCGCGCGTACTCTCACAATCCCTCTGTGCGCCGCCGCATCATGACCTGCCGCCCTCACCTGCCGCTCCCGTCTGAGACTCCGCCCCGCTGGGCGACCACCAGGCCAGCGGGGCGATCGGCGCCTGGTCGCTGGCGCCGGTCCGGGTTCCTCCTGCTGCCTCACTCGCCATGCCTGAATCCTCCCTCGCCGAGGGTGCCCGCCTCGGGCCCACTGCGCTCGCCGCTCGACCCCGGGCGTCATCCCGGCCGCGGCGGCATTCGGTGCCGCGACGCACGGTTAACCCCGGTCGGCGCGTCGGCTCCGCGCCGTACAGCCGGATGCCACCACACCGCTCGCGGCACGGCATCACCTTAAATGGATGAAGGTCGCGCGGCTGTCCGTGCTTGATGGCGGCATCCAAATGCCGGCCAGGCCAGGATTGACAGCGGCCCCTCCTTGACGGGTCAGGAGAACTGCCGGAGATGGGCATGAAGCTGCGCGCTGGCGGACATGAAAACTGCCCGGCGCGGCCGCGCCGCCCACTGGCCCGGCTGGCGGCGAGCCTGGTGCTGGTGCCCTCGCGGTGAGGCGCAGGTGACGCCAAACAGCAACTGTGGGCAGGCTGACGCGAGGTCAGCACCAGCACCAGCACCAGCACCAGCACCAGCACCAGGCTGGCTTACCGCGTCGGGCGTCCGCCAGGGCGCACCCGGACGCGTCGCGTGCTCGTGGATCCCGGCATCTGTAACAGCCGTCGGATGGGTAGGCGAAAACCTGCCTGACCTGGGAGCCCCCTTACGGCGTTCATGGACACCGCGCTACTGGCTCAGGAACGGAAACCGGTCAAGGGACCTCGCGAACGTGAGATCTCCCTTCGCCTGGGCCAGCGCCCGCGGGGTCAGTTCGTGACGCCGGGCACGACCGACGTCCGCTCGTACCTCCCGCCAAGCGCTCGCGAGCTGGTCACGACCGCGCCGGTCCAGCTGTGGGTGAGCGCGCAGTGCCGCCAACGCGCAGCGCCGCCAATCTGTATACCAGCGACTGTTCGGTGCAACTGAGGCGCGCAGATGAGCGTGATCTGCCCGGTCCACGGGAGCGGAGGTGATCGAGCGATCCCCGGTCAACTGCACGGCGCCAGATCGAGCGCGAGGACGTTCTCGCCCCACATGACTCGGCCCGTGTCGGTGAACCCGTAGCTGAGGTAGAACCCGCGCGGCGAGCCGGGGCCGTCCGCGCAGCTGGTGTAGAGCACTTCGGCGCCGGGCCGCGCCGCGAGGTAGTCCACGACCGCGTCGAGCGTGGCCGCGCCGTAGCCACGGCGCTGGAACCGACGGTCGATGAGCAGCTTCCACAGGTAGTACGGGCCGACGAGGTCGTCGTCCATCGGCTGCGGGACGTTGTCGCTGATCATCGCGAAGCCGACCAGCGCGCCGGTCCCGGCGTCGTGCACCGCCCAGGGGTGGGGCATGGCGCGCTGCTCCTCGCGGACCTCGGCGAAGATCTCCTCCATGGAGTTGAGGTACTGGCCCTGGCCGGGGCCACGGCGCAGGCCCATGACCGCCGCGCGGTCCCCTGCAGCCACGATGTCTCGCAGCCGGACCCTTGCCATCGCTGCCTCCTCGTGCTCATGCGTCCACATCTGCTCAGGCCAGGCGGTCTGCCTCTACCTCAGTGAGGGAAGGCCTGGCTGCGACGCCGGGAACCGGGACCCTGGTCACCGCCCGACCCGCGACGCGCAGATCGCTCTCAAATCGATACGGCCTTTGGCCCGGGAAGCACCGGAGATGGCTTACAGGGGAAGCAGGCTGAGGATGGCTGTTCCGTGAGCACCCAGCCAGGTAGCAAGGATTTGCAGCGGGCCGATCAGGGCTGCGCTTGCCGTGGTCAGCGATCCGGCGCGGGCAAGCAGTTCGGTGAGCCGTTTGAGCGGGCCGGCGGCCCGGCGCTTGTCTGGCTGAGGTGTGCGCACTGCCGCGTCGATCTCCGCGACCTGGGCTCGCGCCTCGGCCGCCCCGGTTCGGTCTAGGGCTACGCTCGCCAGCGCCTCCCGGAGCTCGTGCACCGCCCGGCATGCGTCTTCGTCGGTGACGACGATGCCGTGGAGGCCGCCGTAGATCACCTGGTTGCCGTCGACGTAGGTGATGACGCCAGCGGTCTGGTTCTTCACATGGATCTCCATGTCACTCTCTTCTCATGGACGCGGCATCCGGCCAGGGCGGGGACACCGGGAAGTCGCGGTAGGCCCGTCGGCGCCGCGAGGTGGCGACCACATGCAGCACGATCCCGACGATGAGGAGCATCATGCCCAGCGCGGCCAAGGCCCAGCCGGCCAGCCCGACGGGAATGCCCCCGACCTCCCGTCCGAAGGGGCTGGTCGTCGGCGATACCTGACCCCCGTTCTGGATGGAGTCGGTAATTCCTTTGATGAAGCTGACGTCGGCTGCGGCGAAGATGCCGAAGCCGGCCACGAACATCAAGAAGCCCGTCCAGGCGAGCCACCGCGCCTTTGTCTTGGTCGCGGCGACCTCGCGGAGGAAGTTCTCGCGCTGCTGGTTAACGTACTGAACGTGCGAGTTGTACTGGTGCTCTGCGTAATTGATGACGTCCGCACGTTGCTCGTCGATGTGATGGACCACGCCGGCCCCGGCCGGCGTTTCGCGCATGGTAATTGTCTCGTCGCTTCTGGCCCCGCTGGATTCCAGCCGCGCTGTCACTGAGGCGAACCTCAGCAGGTCGCCAGAGTGCAGCTCGCAGGCGCTGGCCGCGGTCGCTCCGTTGACGAACGTGCCCGCGGAGGAGCCGAGGTCTTCCACATAGACCGCACTCCCGCGCCGCCGCAGCGCGGCGTGGGCGCGGCTGACGCATGGGTCATCGAACCGCACGTCGCAGGTCGGCTCGCGCCCGACTACCAGGTAGTCCCTATTAAGCGGGATTCGCCGGCCGCGGTCAGAGTCCGGTGCCAGCACGACCAGATGCGGCATGCCGCCATTCTGTACAGGCATAATCACGTCTCCGTAACGTGCGGCGCGCACCTGTGACTCCACATGCGCACATCGGCGCCGCGTCCTGCAACTGACGGGACCAGGGGCCAGCCCAGCACACGGGTAGTAGCGTCTCTTATGAGAAGGAGCGACGGCCCTGGCCGCTGATACGCCAGCGACCCGGAAATCATGGCGGCATCGTGTCCTTGCCGCGGTCCGCCAGTGCGCGGTTGAGACATCCCGCGGCCAGATCTTGTATCAGGGACTGACCGCACTGCTCCGTTCTGGGTGAGGGCCGGTGCAGCGCTGGCCGGCCACCCGGCCCGGCCCGGGCGCCGCCGCCGCGGGGGGAGGCGGGAAACCACCCGGGCCGGCTGGCCAGGTCCCGCGCTGGGCCTTCGCCTGCATTAGCCGGCGCCCAGTGGCGTCAGGGACAGCGCGGTCCCGCGCTGGATGGGGTCTCCGCTGAGCCCGCACCGCACGTCGCGCATCGCCTCGGCGAGCGTATGGCCCATGCGCAGGTAGCGGTGCAAGCCGACCATGAGGGGTACCGTGGCGAAGTCGTTCAGCGGGACCACACTGGCGATGATCCCGGCCGTGCCCAGCGGCAGCAGGCTGCTCACCAGGCCGAGGAGCTCGTTAGCCCCGGCCGGAGCCATGATGCCGGAGTCACAGCTGGACAGGATCAGCCGGTAGGGCGCGCGATGCAGCTGCTCGAAGTCATAGACGGTCAGCGGCCCGTCATGCATGCGCAACGAGGAGAACAGTGGGCTGTCGGCGCGGAAGCTGCCATGCGCGGCCACGTGGGCCAGCCAGGTTCCGTCGAGGGCGGACAGCACCCGCCGCGCAGTGGCGTCCTCACCCGACAGGACTGTGACGTCGTCATACAACTGCGCCACCAGGGGTACCTCGGCGCCGTCAGTGACCAGGCCCGGCCCGCGGGCTAGCGTGACCTGGCGGCGTCCCGGCGGCGGGGCGGCCTGCGCCCGCATCCAGGCGCCCGCGGAGGGAGCGACACTGAACACCCGGTCGCCCAGCGCGGGAAGCAGCGCCCACGGGATCGAGTGAAATTTGCCGGGCGGGACGATGACTACGGGCTGGTCGCCGAGCTGCTGGGCGGCCGGGCCCAGGAGCGCGTCCTGCAGCTGCGGCCCGGCCGCCTTCAGGATGGCCAGCGTGCTGTCTAGGTCGGCCCCCGGCCGGCTGCGGGCCAGGCGGCGCAGGGCAAAACGGGCGAGGTCGGCAGCCCGGACGGCATCCTCGGTACGGCCCGCCATGAACTGCCGTACTCGCCCCGCCCCGCAGGCCAGTACGTGCAGGATGCCGTCCACATCGACGATCTCGATGAGCTGGCCACGGCCGAGCGCGCTGAGCAGCTCCCCGATATTGACAGTTATCTGCGCGGCGTCGGCGCTACCCCGGGCCCGCAGCGCACCGGCGCGCACCATGCTTTCGAGCCGTCGCTGTTCCCGGCCCAGTGCTACCGGCGGCACGCCTTTGCGCCGCGCCTCCTCGAGTTCGCCGGTTACCTGGCGCAGCGCGGCCAGGCGGGCGCCGAGTTGCGCATCGGCGGGGGGGCGCACCGGGGGGACCGCCAGGGCGGTGGCCCGCCAGCGTTCACTCCAGGCGAGCAAGAGCCGCGGCTGGTGGGCGTGCGCGGCATGGCGCTGGGCCAGCACGGCCAGTTCGGCGCCGTGCGCGGTGGCCTGTGCCCGCAGCTCCGACGCGCCCAGGGTGAACCGATGCTCGTCCAGGACCGCAAGCCCCCGGCGGCAGGCGGCCAGCAGGCGGCGCGGGTTGGCCGCGGCCTCGGCCCGCAGCGCTTCGCTGAGCCAGCCGGTCGCCCGCGACATCGGCGGGCCGCGCCGCCGGCTGCGTGCGGCGGCGATGAGATGACGGTCTGCGTCATCGCGCCGGCCCAGATCCAGTGCCACCCGCCCGGCCAGCAGGTGCGCCTGCGCTGCCTCGCCGGAACCGAGCTCCGTCAGCCGGGCGGCCGCCCGCATCGCCGCGCGGAGCAACTGGGCTGACACTGGCTCGGCCGCATAACGCGCCTGGACCAGAACGAGCCCGGCGTGGGCTTGCCACCAGGCACTCTGCTGAAACCGGAAGAGGCGGTAGGCGGCCCGTGCCCGGTCGAGGGCGGCCTGCGGCTGCGCTGCGGCCAGCGCGCACTTGGCCGCCACCAGCAGCAGTTCGGCCTTCCAGTCGGCCTGGCCCTCTCTCTGCTCGATGTCACGGACCGCGGCATCCGCCTCGGCCAGCGCATCCCCGACCAGCCCGGCGGCCAGCAAGACCGCACAGCGATCGACACTGAGGGATGGCGTCGGCACATTCAGCGGCCGGTAGCGGGCGGCAGCTTCATCAATAAATGCGAGCGCTGCGGGAAGATCTCCTGAGGAGAAAGCACTAAGCGCGCGGTTCTCCACTGTATAGATTGACTCCAGCTCCTGGCTGGTTTCGGCCCACAGGCGCCCGGCAGCCGCAAAATCGGCATCTGCGCGATGCGGCGACCCGACGGCCAGGTAAACCAGCCCGCGGGCGTTTAAAGTACGAGACATCCAAACTGGATCGTTGGCCCGCTGCAGTACGTCGGCCGCGCGGCGGAGGTCGTCGAGAGCCGCGGCATACCGGCCGAGCCGCCACAGCGCCACGGCGCGCCGGTACAGTACCCGCCCGGCCAGAACGCCGCTGGACAGGTGCAATGCCTGGTCGAATGCGGCGAGCCCGGCCGTGGTCCGGCGTGCATAGGCAAGTGCGAGTCCCAGTGTGGCCAGCACATCAGCCTCGCGTTCGGTGGAACTGGTCCGGCGGGCCAGGCGCAGCGCGGCGCGCAACTCACGGACGCCCGCGTTGACGTCACCGGTATCGCGCAAAGCAATTCCGGCGGCCTGATGGGCCACTGATGCCGCATACGGGCCAGGCCGCCCAGCCAGAACGGCACGCGCCCTGGCTAGTGCTTCGTGAGGACGAGACAAGGCCAGGGGCAGCAAATCCTCTACAGCCCGCTGACCGGATCCAGTCGCAACGGCTCCCCCCATAAAGCCGATATTAGGTCTTCGCATCCACCTGGTCTATTGAATATCCCCGTAAGGCATGCCAGACTTTTATCGACCTTTTCCACGTTCTGTTAATAGCATTGCACGGGCAGTAACCGGGGCCGCAGGGCGAAAGCTTTCCCGGCCGGGACGTATCACGCAGCTCGCCGATTGCTCCGAACAGGCGTCGGGGCCGCGGGTGCGTTCGCGTCCTGCGCTACCGGCCTGCCTTAGATCCGGTCATTGGCATAGCCAGAATCTCGGAATTTGGGGGGAACCGTGACCGACGCAGGTAACTGGAGAGAAGAACTCGAACCCGCGATCGCCGATGAGGTTGAGGTTATAGTCGGCGCCTTTGCCCGCTCAGGCGAGTCGAGCAAGACGGGGACCGAGATCGGTGTTGCCGTTGACCACCGCGATCACCGGCTCGACTACCTGTACGCCACTCACCAGATCCTGGTCCGTGATCAGTACCTCGCCCGCGTGCTGGAGATCCTCGAGCAGCCCCCTGAGGCCCGCCTGCGCGAGAGCGGGCGGATCCGGCGGGTCATCGCGGGCGTGGTCCGGGTCACCCTCGGTCCACCGCGGAAGGGCCGGGAACTCGCCGTGCCCGACGCAGTGGACCGGGTCGACCAGGATCTCGGCAGCGGAATAGTGACGCCGGATCACGTCCTGACCGTCGCAGGCAACACGGGTGGCTGCCCGGCCACGGAACCTGAGGAGGTGTACGACAAGACCGAGCCTTTCCCCTCGGTGTGCCGGGACAACGGCGGTGCCGGGGTACTGATCTACCTGGCCGACACCGGGCTGCTGGCCAGCCCGGCGCACGGCCACCCATGGCTGGCCGGGGTCCGGCAAGGTGATGCGAATGACCTGGACTCCGGGGACAGCCGGGACCCGATCCCGCCCTACACCGCACATGGCACGTTCGTCGCCGGCGTGACGCGATGCCTGGCACCCGGCGCGGACATCATCGTGACAAATGCTTTCGCGATCGCGGGCAGCACGCTGGAATCAGATCTGGTGCCCCGGCTCGTCGCGGCGCTCAGCTTGGGCGTGGACATCTTCCACCTGACGATCGCCGCGCCAACCAGGGCTGATCTTCCGCTGGTCGCCTTCGAGGCCTGGCTTAAGCTGCTCGGTCAGTACAAGGGTGGGGTCTGCGTCGTCGCGGCGGGTAACAGCGGTTCCCGGCGGCCGAGCTGGCCGGCAGCCTTCGCCGAGGTGGTCTCGGTCGGCGCGCTCGCCGGTGATTGGCGGAGCCGGGCCTCATTCAGCAATCACGGCGGGTGGGTCGATGTGTATGCGCCGGGCCGGGACCTCATCAACGCCTATGCCACGGGCACATATAAATGCCATGTCCGGCCGTATAAAGGCGAGAAGAGGAAGTTCTACGGCATGGCCAAGTGGAGTGGCACGTCCTTCTCGACTCCGGTCGTGACCGGGCTCATCGCCGCGCGGATGTCCCGCACCGGGGAGAACGGCCAGCAGGCGGCCGCCGCACTGCTCGCCAAGGCGAGGGCCCAGGCCATCCCGGGCGTTGGTGCCATCCTGCTGCCCGGCTGCCACGGTGACCAGGGCTGCCCGGCGAAGTGTTCCGATGGGTGCCCGTGCCGCCGCGCCGGCGGCCAGGAATGCGGGGGATACCGCTAAGGGTGGCGTCGCCGGCTATCAACTCAAGCTGATCCGCGGCGGCCCCCGCTTGGTTACGCCCGCGTCCCGGGCGGCCCGGTGGAGCCGCGCTCACGCGGGCGCGGTGGCTGGACGGTGCGGCGGCGGTAAGGCTTCCCCTCGATAGCGGCCAGGATAAGCCGGACGGCGGCCCGGACGATTCCATCGACATTCCAGTCCATCGTGGTGAGCGCTGGTGTCAGCAGCGCAGACATCGGGTGATTGTCGTAGCCGGAGATCGATACCTCGTCCGGGATGCGCAGGCCGAGTTCACTGGCGGCCGCGTAGGCGCCGTAGGCGATGGAGTCGGCGAAGCAGAACAGTGCCGTTGGCCGGCCTGCTGCCGACAGCACCTCATGGGCCACGTCGGTTGCTGCCGTGAGCGCGGATGGCGAGCTGATGATGCTCACGTCGAGGCCGAGCCGCTCAGCCTCGGCGGTGACATGAATATCGGACGGGCGGTCCGGAGTGCTTGGCTGAGTCGGGGTCAGCACGCCGATCCGCCGGTGGCCGAGCTTGTGCAAATGCTCCAGGGCAAGTGTGACCCCGGAGCGGTTGTCGAACACCACCTCGCCAGCGGCCCGCCCGCGCAGCGCGTCGCCGATCGACACCATGGGCAGGCTCTCCGCCAGCTGCGGCCATCTCTCATCGGATGGATCGAGTGGATGGACGATGAGACCGTCCACCCGCTGGTCGCGGAGCTGGCGGGCAAGAAGCAACTGCCGTTCGGGGTCGCCCGCGGCGTCCACGAGAAGGGCGTAATGATCACGGGCCAGCAGCGCGCGGCCTATGCCGACACCGAGCAGCTGCTGCCACAGATCCTCCAGCGAACCGAACAGCAGTCCTACCGTGCCGGTCCGGCCGCTGGCCAGGGCGCGCGCGATGCGGTCAACGTTATAGCCAAGCTCGGCAGCGGCGACGCGCACCCGCTCCTGAGTTTCCTCAGACGTCTGGATGCCCCGCAGGGCGTAGGAGACAGCGGCAGGCGACAACCCCGTCACCTCTGCCACCTCGCGGATCGTCGCGCGCTTGGGTCGCTGGGGCACCGTTTCCCAACCTAGGATTTGCCCGCCTCTACCAGCCTAGCCGCCGCGGCCACCGTGCCAGCCCGCCACGCCGCGCACAAGCCTAACGGCACATTCCGTGCTCAGCGGGCCCGCAGGCGGCCAGGCCTTGACGCTGCCACTACTGAAGCGGTTCACTGAAACGTGTAACTGAACCGCTTCAGTGAACCGGATCAGTAAAGCCAGGCCCGGCCCCGCTCGCAGCTGGCCCGGCCATGAGATCAGCCCAGGCACCGGCAGAGGAGCACTGTGCACGTCAACATCCATCAGCACGTCTGGCCGGACGTGCTCGTCGAGGAGTTGCGCCGGCGATCACAGCCGCCGCGGCTGGATGGCTGGACGCTGCTCACCTCCGGTGAACCGCCCTTCACCGTGAATCCGGTGGATCACGACATCGGACGGCGTGCCGCACAAGCAGCCCGCGACGGGGCTGATCTCGTTATCGTCGGCCTGTCAAGCCCGCTCGGCATCGAGTACCTGGCGCCCGGGGAGGCCGGGCCACTCCTCGACGCTTACCACGACGGGGTCACGGGAATGGGCTCCCCGTTCGGCGGCTGGGCCGCGGCCTGCCTGACGGCGATCGACGGGCCTGGCCTGGCCAGGCAGCTCGACCGCGGGTTCGCCGGGCTCCAGCTGCCGGCCACCGCAGTCGCCGACGAGTCCGGCTACCGCAGGTGCAGCCCGCTGCTCGACGTCCTGGCCGAGCGGGACCTCCCGCTCTTCATCCACCCCGGGCCCGCGGCTGGGGCGACGGCGGCCGGCCCGGCGTGGTGGCCCGCTCTTGTCCCCTATGTCCAGCAGCTCCATGCGGCATGGTTCGCGTTCCGCGCCTACGGCCGGCCGGCGTACCCGCGGCTACGGGTCTGCTTCACTGCGCTGGCCGGTCTCGGGCCGCTGCACGGCGAGCGGCTCGCTGCCCGCGGCGGTGAGGACCCGCTGGCGCGGGGCGTTGTCGATCCGGGCATGTTCGCCGAAACGTCCAGCTACGGCAACCGCGCAGTGGACTCGGTACTTCGTGTGCTCGGCGTTGACATGCTCGTATTCGGCTCGGACCGGCCGTACGCGCAGCCGCACCCCGATCCCGGCCTCGGCGAGGCTGCCCGCCGCGCGATCCGCGTGACCAACCCGGCCCGGCTGCTTCAGGGTGACCGCCTGCTCCGAAGCCAGGATCTGACCGTCCCGCAGCAAGGAGAGAAGCACCGCCATGACCATTTCCACGCTACCCGCCCGGTGTCTCGACCAGCGCGAACTGGCTGAGCTTGTCGGGAACCTGGCCGGCTCTCCGGATATATGGAGCGACCAGGTTGCCTACGCCGGCGGACGGCGGCACTACGCCTCGATCCACCGAGACGAGTACGTAGACGTCTGGCTTATCTGCTGGTCTCCCGGCAACGACACAGGCTGGCACGACCACGACGTCTCCTGCGGAGCGGTCCGCGTGGTGCGGGGCGCGCTCATGGAGTCCAACCCCCGCATCGGGGGGGTCCATGTGCAGACGGCCGTCGCCGCAGGCTGCTCGTTCTCCTTCGGGCCTGACCATATTCACCGGCTCACCGGTGAGGCTGAGCAGACCATCTCCCTGCACGCGTACTCACCCCCGCTATGGCGGCTCGGTCAGTACACCATCGATGACGCTGGCGTGCTGCGCCGCGCGTCGGTCTGCTATGCCGACGAACTCCGCCCGCTCGACTCACCGCCTCCGGTCCAGGTCGGGTAGCCGCATTGGTGCCAGCCAGTGGCCGGGATGGCCGCCTGCCAGCGGCCGCATCCGAGGCGGCAGCTACCCTCCCGTGCCCTCACTGGCCAGTGCGTCATCGACGTCTCTGCTCCCAAGCACGTTACGTGCGGGTGCGCATGGTCCCGTAGGGGCCAGCGCCGTGATGGCCGGCGTCACGGTGTTCTGGCAGTTGTCACGCCTGAAGGGTGTCAGTCTCACCCTTCACAAGGAGGACATCATGCCGAGTGCCAACCGAATGATGACTCCGGTCATGGTCAACGAGGCGCAGATCGAGGGTCGCTACGCACATCTCGGCGGTTACACCCCGGCATGGGGGCCGCCAGCAGCGGACGACGGGTCCGGCGGGTCCCTTCGCGTATATCTGCATCCGGTTCCGGGCGGGCTCTGGCTGATCGGGCCCGAGGGGGCAGCCGTGCCGCTCAGGGCCCTGCGTGGATACGGATACCTGAGGGAGTTGCTGCGCCGTGCGGGCCAGCCGGTCGCCGCGCTGGATCTCGTCGGGCCGGTGCGGGAGCCGCCGTGGAATCAGGACTCGGCGACCTCCTCGACACCCGTGCCCTCAGGGCCTACCGGCAACGGCTGCGCGACCTCGAGCTCGAGGTCACTGAGGCCGAGGACTGGTCCGACATCGGCCGGCTGGGCTCGCTGCGGACAGAACGCGACGCGCTTCTGCATGAGCTCGCCCGGGATTGACGGGCCACTCGGACGACACTTGCAAACCCGCATTCACACTGGCCTGAACTGCCGCTATGAGCCAGATCCGGCAGACGGCCTGGACTGGGTCCTCGACGGGCGGCCGACCGGCATATGACGTGGGGAGTGCGCGCGGGCCCACGGCGTGGCTGTTCAGCATCCGGCGTGGCTGTTTGCCCACAACAGTGCCGCCTGGCATTGCGGCAGATCTGGCTGATCTGGGCCAGCGGTCGGCATCGTCTGGGTCTGCTACCCGGGATGGCCCGCGTCAGGTGGCGGTCAGGTGCACCAGGGAGCCCGTCTCCAGCGCGACCCACGGTGTTCCGTCGGGGGCGAGAGCCAGTCCATGTGGCTCGGATCCGGCCCGGAAGCTGATTTCCCTGGCGAGGCGGCCTTCCACGTCGAGGCGGACGACCGAGCTGGCGGCCCAGAGTGTCGCCCAGCATCCCCCATCGTCAGCCGCGGCGATCGCGTGCGGCCGGCAGGAGGGGTCGGGCAGCGGAAATTCTTCGATCCGCCCGCCGGGAAAGACGCGTCCGATCCGGCCAGCGCCGATTTCGGTGAACCATACAGCCTCAGGGCCGGCGTGGATGCCGACCGGTGCCGCGCCGGCCGTCGGCAGCGGGTAGGTAGTGATCTCGCCGGCAGGTGTGATCATGCCGATGGCATGGGCCTGGTTGAGGGTGAACCATACCGTGCCATCCACGCTGGCGGTGATCAGCGACGGCATGCTGCCCGCCGCCAGCGGGAACTCCTCGATCTGGCCGCCGGAGGCGATGCGCCCGATCCGGTCGGCGGTCAGCAGGGTGTACCACAGGGTCTGGTCCGGGCCGGCGCACAGTCCGTAGGGTGAGCCAGCCGGGGTGAGCACGGGCACCGAGGAAACAGCGCCGTCGGGCGCGACCCGGCCGATCCGCCCGTCGCCCCGGCTGAACCAGACCGCAGCATCGGGACCAAGGGCCAGGACCATCGGACGGCTGTCCGCAGGGTCGAGACGCACCCGGCTGACCTGCCCGCCAGGGGCGACGCGGGCCAGCTCACCGCGCTCGACCAGGCTGGTCCACACGGCGCCGTCCGCGGCGATGGCCACACCGTAAGCGCCTGGCCCGACGTTGTATTCGGTGTATTCGGTGACGACCATGTCCGGCCTCCTTCGCTCGACTGAGCCGCGCGACCCTGGCTGCGCCGCTGGGGCAGGTCTTTCCGGACGGCGGCTGGCGTCCGGTGCTTGCGTCCTCGTCGCGGCGACAACTACCCCGGGAAACGGGGATCAGTGGTGAACTGGGGCGCCCGCGAGCAGTTGCCAACCGGGCTGGGGCGCCGGTACCCCGCCGACCGTATCTGGTCCGGCTGGTGGACCGGGCTCCCACTGGGAGGGTCTGGCCATACCGGGAAAGACCGTCTCTGCCGCAGAGGCCGACGGCGGGCGTTGCATACGTGGCAAGGAGAGGTAATCCATCCCTCACCGGTCACCAGGGTGCCCGGGTCATCCGTGCGTCCGGGCGCAGCAGTCGCACAGGCATCTCACTAACGTGAAGCCCCGAACCCGGTGACGCTACTAGCTCGAACAGAAAGGCCAATGACATGGAAACCCATCACCCTCAACAACGGCGTCGAGATGCCCGCGCTTGGCCTCGGGGTCTTCCAGACACCCCCGGCCGAAACCCGCGACGCCGTCCGGGCCGCACTCGACACCGGGTACCGCCATATCGACACCGCAGCGGCCTACGGCAACGAACAGCAGGTCGGAGAGGCCGTCCACAGTTCCGCCCTGGATCGATCGGAGGTCTTCCTGGAGACCAAGATCTGGATCAGTGACTACGGGTACGAGGAGACGCTGCACGGCTTCGAGAAGAGCTCCCGCAAGCTCGGCGTCGACCAGATCGACCTGCTGATCCTGCACCAGGCACTGCCGTCGGCGTTCGACCGGACCCTGGAGGCTTACCGGGCCCTGGAGACGTTGCAGGCTGACGGCAAGGTCCGCGCGATCGGGGTGAGCAACTTCATGGTCGAGCACCTCACCACGCTGCTCGACCGCACGACGGTGGTGCCGGCCGTCAACCAGATCGAGGTCCACCCCTACTTCGCCCAGCAAAAGGTGCAGGACTTCGGCGCCGAGCACGGCGATCCTCACCCAGGCTTGGTCACCGATCGGCGGCATCACCTTCTACCGCGACGGTAGCCACGGCAGCACCCTCGACGACCCGGTCATCGGAGCCATCGCCAGGACCCACGGCAAGACCCCCGCCCAGGTGATGCTGCGCTGGGGTCTGCAACACCGACGCTCGGTGATTCCAGAGTCCACCAAGCCCAGCCGCATCGCGGAGAACATCAACGTCTTCGACTTCGAGCTGTCCGCCGGCGAGATGACCGCGATCGACGGCCTCGACACCGGCCGACGCGGCGGCCCCGAGCCCGACGCAATCACCCTCGAGGCCTTCGGCCGCGACATCCCGGAGGCATGAGAACCCGCCGCTCCGCTCAGCACTGCTCTGACTGAAGCGCGCGGCGACAGATGGGTCCTCGGTATCGTGCCCATGCCCGCTCATCATGCAGAAGGCGTCGGCTTCGACTGCGCAAACGAGGATCGCCCACGGGCCGGAAGACCCGATCAGGACGGGGCGGGTGAACTACTACCGTGGCTGCGATGTATTGCCTAGCGCATGCCGGGCCGCACAGTGGCGCGATCATGATCGGCGGCCAGCGCATCCAGGTCGGCCCCCCCATGCCGGCCAGACCGCCGACTTCCTCATCGAGGCTGATACCTACCAGATCACTGTGGAGGCAGCATTGCCATCAGCAGGTCGCCGCCGTCACCCTCCAGCCAGGCATCGAGCGCCTGCATCAGGCGGGCGAGAACGTCCACAGCGAAAGCAGCGCTGCCAGATGGCTCTTCGCCGGACGCCAGCACCGGCATCGCCTCCGCTGCCGCGAGCAACTGCTGCAGCGCATCCACGCTCACCCGCCGCATCGCGGCCAGAGCCTCATCCAGAAGGCGCGCGAGGTCCGCAGGCCCAACCGCGTCCCCGCCCAGTTCGGCCAGCGGCCTGAGCGTGGCGACGACGGCGAAAGACGCAGCCGCCTGCTCATCACGCTCCAGACGGCCTAGCCGCGCCCGCCCGTGCCGCAGGTCACTGAGGTCCACTACGCCATTGTCGCAAGCCGAAGACCGCAACAGCCTTCAAGGAGCGGTGAGATCCTAGGTCACGGTCCGACCGCCCGATTACCCGCCGTCCCGCGAATGCGTGTGTCACCCGTGCGGGGGGATGCCTGCGCTTGAGTGGCCCTGCTTGCCTGATACGAGCATCGGGGAGCGATCCGTGGTCCGTACCGGCTGGCGGCATCACGCCCCTGTGGCCCCGGAGGGAGCGGTCATGACAGTGACGGCTGATCGTGCCGCGGCTGGAAGGTCTGGTGCCCGGGCATCTAGGCGGGGTCCGGCCCGTGCCGCTGCGGCAGAGCATCTGAGCCGCGAGGACCGGGTGGCCCGGGGCAAGGACGCCCGGGCGGTAGCGCCGCTGGAGGCCCATGCCGAGTTCCGGCCGACCGGATCCCGGGATCCGGTCGGGCTGCTGCTGGGCCAGGCCGAATCGCGGGTACCGGAACTGGTGCCGGTGCGCCACGGGCGGATGCTGGTGTCTGCGTTCACGTTCTACCGCGGGGCGGCGCTCCCGATGGCGGCGGACCTGGCCAGCACTCCCGCTTCGGGGCTGCAGGTGCAGCTGTGCGGGGACGCGCACCTGTCCAATTTCGGCGCGTTCGCGTCGCCGGAACGGCGGCTGGTCTTCGACGTCAACGACTTCGACGAGACCCTGCCCGGCCCGTTCGAGTGGGACGTCAAGCGGCTGGCCGCGAGCCTGGCCGTGGCGGGACGAGACAACGGGTACCCCGACAAAGCCCGCCGCAAGATCGCCCTCGCGGCGGCCGAGAGTTACCGCACGACGATGCGCGGCTTCGCACAGCAGCCCTTCCTGGACGTGTGGTACGCCCACCTGGACATCGAGCCGGCCCTCGGCGAGTTCAGATCGCAGATCAAGGCGAAGGGGTTCAAGGCCGCCCAGGCGCAGCTGGCCAAGGCGCATACCCGCGACAGCATGCAGGCGCTGCGCAAGCTCACCACCAGGGTCGGCGGGCAGCGGCGGATCATCAGCGACCCTCCGATGATCGTCCCGGTCGAAGAAGTCTTCGCCGACGCGCAGGCCGACGCGATTTACGAGCAGCTGCGCGCCGTGCTAGCCAAATACCGGCGCAGCCTGCAGTCCGACCGGCGCCACCTGCTGAAGCAATTCACGCTGGTCCAGATGGCCCGCAAGGTCGTCGGGGTCGGCAGCGTCGGCACCCGCGCCTGGGTGCTGCTGATGGACGCCTGCGATGGTGTAGAGCCCTTGTTCCTGCAAGCCAAGGAAGCGCAGCCCTCGGTCCTGGCCGGCTACTGCGGGCGCAGCCAGCACAACAACCAAGGCGAGCGCGTCGTCGCCGGGCAGCACCTGATGCAGGCTCAAAGCGACATCTTCCTCGGCTGGACCCGCAACACTGGCCCGGACGGGATCGACCGCGACTTTTACGTGCGCCAGCTACGGGACTGGAAATTCTCCGTGCCGATCGAGCGGATGATCCCCTCGGGCATGACCGTCTACGCCCGGCTGTGCGGGTGGACCCTCGCCCGGGCGCACGCCCGCTCCGGAGATCGCATCGCCCTCGCCGCCTACCTCGGCAGCTCCGCCACATTCGACCAGGCCATCGCCGGCTTCGCCGAAACCTACGCCGACCAGAACGAACGCGATTACACCGCGTTCCAGAACGCCGTCAAAGACGGCACAGCCGAAGCCACCACCGACATCTAAGGCAGCTCCGGAAGTCGCCAGCGGTAGTACCTGCCATGGGGAACCGGATCGGCTCACCCACCGTGGGTGATCAACCTAGCCCCGCTGTGGGGTTGACTTGGCGCTCTGACCGGTACACGGCATCCGGTCTGCCGACAGAAGGCGGCAGATGGCGCTCCGGGAGCATGCGACCCGGGACGGCATTCCCTGGTGTCTCCGGGAGCGATGGGGCGAAGGGCGCGCGGATTGCCTTCAGCCGAAACCGCATGACTGTCAGGATGGTGAACCTGCTATGACTGGCGAGTCCGGCGCCAGCGCCCCGGCGATGGCCAGGGCGGACCGCAGGCTGGCCATCTTGCTGGCGATGGCCATGTTCGTCCTGGTCGTCGACACGTCGGTGATGAACGTGTCCATCGCATCGGTCGTTCATGATCTGCATACGACCGTCAGCGGGGTTCAGTCCGCGATCGCGCTTGAGGCGCTGGTCTCGGCGGCGTTCATCTTGATTGGCAGCAAGGTGGGCGATCTGATCGGGCGCAAGCGCGCCTACGTGCTGGGCCTGCTCGGCTACGCGATCGGTGCCCTGGCCATGGCCCTGGCGCAGGGCCTGACCGCGATCATCGTCTTCTGGGCGATCGTCGGCGGGCTCGGCGCTTCGCTGCTGCTGCCGGCGATGCAGTCGCTGATCCACGGCAACTTCCAGGGCGCCGCGCAACGGCAGGCCTACGCGCTGGTGGGAGCCGCGGCCGCGATCGCCGCCGCCCTCGGCCCGCTGCTGGGCGGGTTCATCACGACCTACCTGTCGTGGCGGATCGCGTTTGTGCTTGAGGACGTCATCATCGTGGTCGTGCTGTCCGGCATCCGGCTGGTCCGGGACGTGGAATACACCGGATCGCGGCGCGTGGACATCGTGGGTGCCCTCCTGTCCGTGCTGGGCATGGGCGGCGTCGTGCTGGGCATCCTCGTGTGGCAAGAAGGCGGCGAAGCGGTCGGCCTGCTCCTGGCGCTGGGGGCGGTCTCGCTCGGGCTCCTGGCGTGGTGGCTGGTGCGGCGCAAGCGTGCAGGCAAGGCGGTGCTGCTGGACCCGGACCTGTTCAAGGCCAAGCTGTTCAAGTTCGGGGTCTCCGGGCAACTGCTGCAGCAGATCGGCCTGGGCGGCACGATGATCGCACTGCCGATCTACCTGCAGATCGTGCTCGAATACAGCGCGATGGGAGCGGGCCTGTCGATCGCCCCGCTGTCTTTGAGCATGTTCGCGGTGGCGCTGGTCGCCGGGAGAAGAGGCGGGAAGCGGCGTCCGGCGAGCCTCATCCGGGCCGGGTTCGCGCTGTTCACGATCGGGATGGCCGCCGTGGAGCCGATCGTGCCCCGGGCGACCTCCGGCTGGTACCTGGTGGTGCCGCTGATAATCGCCGGAGCGGGGCTGGGCCTGCTGGTCTCGCAGCTGAACAACTACACGCTGGCCCCGATCTCTGAGGAACGCGTCAGTGAGGCCGCCGGGGTGAACTCGGCCGGAGGATCATTCGGTCTGTCATTCGGGCTGGCATTCGCGGGCGCCATCCTGCTGGCGGTGCTGTCGGCTGGCTTCACCAGCATGACCCAGTCGAGCACCGTGCTTTCCGGGGCCGAGCAGCAGCAGGTCGCCAAGGTCCTCGAGCATGACGCCGAAGTGGTCAGCAACACCCAGCTCGAGAAACAGCTCGCCGGCCAGCCGCAGAAGACGCAGGACGAGATCATCAAGATCAACACCCAGGCAAGGCACCTCGCCCTTCAGGTGGCGCTTCTGATACCCATCCTCGCTGGTCTGACCGGGCTGCTCATCTCGTTCCGCATGATGCGCCTGCCAGACCCCCAGCAATCGGGCTCTGGCGAACAGATGGCCCTGGGCTGACTCGCCCGCAATCCCCGGTGACGAGGTACACCAGAAGCCCGGGCCCGGTCGGCGACCGCCCGCATCAGGGCAGGGGTTTGCCGCGGTGTTCGGTGATGTCCAGGCAGGTGCGGGTGGCAACGGTGTACACCCAGAAGCGCTGCGAGACCCCGTGACCCGGCGCATGAACGCCGTATGGCAGGAACCGTCCGGGCGACTTGAGCCTCTGGTCCTCGCCGCGGGCCGCGCTGCCGAACACGCGCAGGCTGCTGACTGGCAGGCCTCCGCGACCGTCGCGATTTCCGGCCATAACGTACCGAACGGCGCACCGGGCACCGGTCCCGGCAGGAGTGTGGGGCGATGTAGCGTGCCTTCGTGGCGGTGAACGCGGAGCAGGCCGAGGCGTGGAACGGGCCCAGTGGTAGGCACTTCGTCGAGCAGCGTGAGCGGTGGGAGCGGATGCGGGGCCGGCTGACGGCGCGGTTGTTCGCCGGCGCGCAGATCCAGGACGGGGAGAACGTTCTCGATGTCGGGTGCGGCTGCGGTGACACAACCATCCTCGCGGCCCGCGCCTCCCGCAGCGGGCACGCTCTCGGCGCCGACTTGTCCCGGATCCAGGTAGCCGAAGCGCGCCAGCTCGCCGCTGCTGCTGGCGTCACTAACGCCAGGTTCGAGGTAGCCGACGCCCAGGTGCACCCCTTCGGGGCCGGGATCTTCGACGTGGTGCTGAGCACGTTCGGTGTCATGTTCTTCGATGACCCGGCGGCGGCGTTCGGCAACCTGCGGAAGGCGCTGCGGCGCGGCGGCAGGCTGGCGTTCCTGTGCTGGCGCACCCGCGATGAGAACCCCTTCTTTACCTTCGGGTTCGCCGAGGCCGCGGCGGTGCTCGGCCGCCGCGAGATGCCTGGGCCGGATGCTGCCTTCTCCCTCGCCGATACCGGCCGGGTGGGCGCGTTGCTGAGCGGTGCGGGGTTCGGCGCCATCGAGTTCGCGGCGGCGGACGAGCCGATGCTCATCGGCCGCGACGTAGACGAGGTGCTCGAGTACGAGCGCACCTTCCCCAGCGCCAGAGAGGTCCTGACCGGGCTCAGCCCAGCACAAGCCGACGAGCTGACCAGGCAGGTCCGGGACCGCCTGGTGGCGTATGCATCGCCGGGTGGCGTGACCATGCCCAGCGCGGCCTGGCTGGTCACAGCGCACGCTGTATGAGCCGCCCCATCTACCGCTGAACCGCGCACCCGCCGTTTCGGTTCACGCGAGCAGTGCCACACGGATCAGCTGTTCTGGTGCAGTAGGGCGGAGCCTGTGCACTGAGCCGGGCGGGGCCAATGCCGGATCAAGGTCAAGCCGGGCCGCTGGTCTTTTCAGGATGGTTGTCCACTCCGGGCGGCCCAGGCTTACGGCCCCCATCGGCGGTCAGTGCGTTCGCTATCTCTTGTGTGGTCTGTTCCCAGCCGCGCAAGGTTGACCGCCGCTGTCGTACGGCGGCCCGTAGCCGGTGTCGGTGGCGCTCGTCACCCAGCCAGTCTCCGAGCGCGGCGGTGAGGGCAGCCGGATCGCCGGGGGGGACCAGTTGGCCGGGGCGGGTGCCATCGGCGGTGGAGCCGAGCGCTTCGGGCAGCCCACCGACAGCGGTGGCTATGACGGGCAGGCCGTGGGCGAGCGCTTCGGTGACGGTCATGCCGTAGGTCTCCGAGCGGGACGGCGCGACGAGCAGATCGGCCGTGGTGTACGCGTGGCTGAGCGCCGCGCCGGTCAGGACGCCGGTGAGCCGGACGCGGTGGCCATAGCCGAGGCGCGTGATGCGGGTCTGCAATTGGTTGACGAAGTCAGGGGCGCGGTCGAGCGGCCCGGCCAGCACGCAATGCCAGTCCCGCTCAGCGAGGTCGGCGAGCGCCTCGAGGAGGACGTCCTGCCCCTTGTGGCGGCCGAGGACTCCGACGCAGATCAGGTGTCCGCGGACGGGTCGGGCCGGGGCAGCGACCTGATCGACTCCGGGCCGGGCGACGTGCACGCGGTGAGCCGGGATCGCGTATCGGGTCAGTACCTGCTGGCGGGTCCATTCGCTGGTAACGACCACGCCCGTGGCCGCGCGGAGCACGACCCGTTCGGAGCGCTGGGCGCTGGCATCACCGTGCGCGTCGAGGACGGTGGCCAGTGACATGTGCAGCAGCACCGTCATTCGTATCCGGCCGGTGTGTGGCAGCAGTTGCGCGGCGGCCGGCGAGGCGATGATCCCGTCGATCAGGACGGTCTCACCGTCGGGAATGGCGGAAACGATACGGGCCAGGTCGGCGCGGCCGCGCGAACCGGATACCGGCCACGCCGCGGCCACGGTCGTAACCAGCACATCCCATCCGGCCCCGGCCAGGCCGGCGCAGACGCGCTGGTCATAGATGTTGCCGCCGGTAGGCTGCCGGGGATCGTCGAACCCCTCGGGGACTACTACGTGGACCCGCACGATGTTCCGGCCCTCCAGAGCGCCTGCCGCACCACACCAGTCTCCACCCTGCGGCCGCGCTGAACCACACCCGCCACCGATCCGTCATACCCGAGACAGGATGGCACGTAGAAGCGGTGGCCGCGGTTCGACCCGAGACCACCGGAGTCCGCTCAACGCCAGCGCGGCGCACAGCAGGTAGCTCTGCCGGGCCCGGTGGCGGGCCCCGCCGGGCCAGGCACCAAACGGGATCTGACGTGAGACAGGATCAACGAGCGCCATTTTTGACGGCGCTAGAGCGGGCCCGGGCGGCCGCCTACCCTGCCGGTGATTATGTAGGCCAGGAGAGCTTCATGGGGGCGGGCGAGGTCCGGGGGTTGGCTCACCACGCCCGGGTCGGCCCCGGCGTCTCGGTGCTCGACCTGTGCTGCGGGGTGGCCGGCCCCGGCCGGATGATCACGTCGGAGTCGGGATGTCACTACCTGGGTGTCGATTACTCCGCCAGCGCACTGGCCACTGCCCAGGAGCTGGCCGGGAATCTCCCCTGCCGCTTCGAGCGAGCTCACCTCCCGCCGCTGCCCGAGAGCCGCTTCGAGGTGGTTCTCCTGCTGGAGACGCTGCTGGCCTTCCCCGACAAGGAGGCCTTGGTGGGTGAGGTAGAGCGCGTGCTGGAGCCGGGCGGGCGTTTCGCTTTCACGGTCGAGGAAGGCCGGCCGCTCACCCAGCAGGAGCGGGGGCGGATGCCCGGCGCCGAAACAGTCTGGCTCATCGACTTGGCGGAATTGACGGGTGTGCTGCGCGAGGCGGGGTTGACCGTGATCTGGCGGCAGGAGAACAGCTCCTCCCATCACGCGACAGCGACGGCACTGCTTCGCTGGTATCGAGCTGACTCACCTCAGATCGCCGCCCAGATCGGGACGCAGGCTACCGCCGAGCTGATCACAGCCCACCAGCTGTGGAGCGACTGGCTCGGCAGCGGTCGGGTGCGCAAGTTCGCGATGGTAGCCAAGAAGCGATGACCTGCGACTATGCCCGCTACCTGGCTGCGAAGACGACCGTGGATGACCGGGCGCTTAACCGGCATGTGCTGGCCGAGTTGCGCCGCCTGATGCCCGCGGGTGCGCCGCGGGTGCTGGAGGTCGGCGCCGGCCTGGGGACGATGGTGGCCCGGCTGATGGACTGCGGCGCGGTTGGAGCCGGCGAGTACATCCTGCTGGATGCGGATCGGCAGCTGCTGGATTGTTCCCGCCGGTGGCTGTCTGATTGGGCGGTCGCGCGGGGCCTGCGCAGCGGCCAGCTGCCGGATGGGCTGCGGGTGGGTGATCTCCGGGTGCGCCTGGTGCACGCCGAGCTCGGCAGTTACCTGGAGGCCGCTCATGGGGCGCCGGCCGATGTGCTGATCGCCAACGCCGTCCTGGACCTGGTGGACGTGCCGGCCGTCCTGCCCGGATTGTTGCGGTTGCTGGTCCCCGGCGGCCTCTACTGGTTCACGATCAACTACGACGGCGAGAGCATCTTCGAGCCCGGCCACCCCTACGACGACCGGATCATGCAGGCCTACCACCGCGACATGGATGAGCGCTTGCGCTACGGCCTGCCGGCCGGGGAAAGCCGAACGGGCCGCCGCCTGTTTCACTACCTGCGGGCTGCGGGGGCGCCTGCGCTGGCGGCGGGGCCGTCGGACTGGGTCGTAAGCGCGGGCCCGGATGGGAATTACCCGGGCGACGAGGATTACTTCCTGCGCAGCATCCTTAACACGATCCAGAACGCGTTGCGGAATCGCCAGGACTGGGTGGAACCGGCGGATCTGGCCGGCTGGCTGGCCGAGCGCGGCCGGCAACTGGCCGCGGGCGAGCTGGTCTATATCGCCCACCAGCTTGATTTCGTGGGCCGCTCGCCCGGCTAGCGCCCCGCCGGCGCCCGGCGACGCCGGGCGGGCGTGCCGCCCACACGGCATCGGGTTCGGGGGCCGACTGCGCGCACTCAGGCCTGAGGCGACGGGTAAGCACCTGGGCGTATGCGGTGGCCGCGATAAACACGAGCAGGGTGAGCACGTAGTAGTTGCCGACGATCAATTCCAGCCCACGCCAGGTGAACTCGACTGCTGCCCGGTTGTTGCCCCGGTTCGGCGCGAGAAGCACCCACCCGCGCGGTAGTAGCTGGGCCTTAGGGTCGTAGCCGCCCTGGTTGCCAATAGACACTGGCCACCAGCCAAACAAGCCCACCACCAGCGCGGCGCCGAGGATCCGGTAGCCGAGGCGGCGTGGCCCGTACGCGGCGAGGACAAGTGCCGGTACCACGTAAATGTAGTGGTGCGACCAGGTGATCGGGGAGACCAGCAGGCCGGTCGCGGCACACGCAACCAGGCCGAGTAGCTCGTGGCCACGCCGGCTCGCCAGTATCGAGGTGGCGAGCCCGGCGATGCCGACGACGGCCGCCGCGACCAGCCAGTACGCGTGCGCGTCGGGCCCGGCGTGGGAAGGCGCAGTATGACGCCGTTAAGGGACTGGTTGTCCAGGTGGAAGGGCTTGCTGCCCGGCCGGGTGATCTGCCCGCCCCAGTAGACCACGGAGGCGTGCGGCAGCAGCGCGAACCCAAATCCCACCGTGACCGCGAAGGTCAGCCCGCTGAGCGCCGCGGCCTTTACTCGCCGCGTGAACAGCAGGTACGGAATGAAGATCAACGGCGTGAGCTTGATCCCCGCCGCCAGCCCGATTCCGATGCCTTTGCCCTTGATGTGGTCCGGCAGCGCGAGATCGCCCACCACCAGGGCCAGCAGCAGGAGGTTGATCTGCCCGAAGAACAGTGTCATCGCAACCGGTTCGAGCCAGAGGCCCACCGCGGCGATCGCAAACGCCGCCGCCACCCTGGCCAGGCCGGCGGGCCGCCTGGCGAGTCCCAGGGAAAGGTACGCCACCACCGGCAGCAGCCCGATCGTGAGCACTGCCAGCCCCGACCTGCCAGGTCGCGAAGGACGCACCGCTCCCTAGAGCGAACAGGAGCGCGGCGAACGGCGTGTAGATGAACGGCAGCTTCGCCGCCCCGAGCGCCAGCGAGTAGAGCATCGCCGGCCGGTTCCGCACAGCGATGCCGCCGTCTCGGTAGACGGCCGTGTCGATCTGCGTCCAGTAGTACTGCGGGGACGCATGGACGAGCAGGGCATAACCGGCCACGGCCAGCAGGAACAGTGCGACCGCGGCCATGACCCAGGCGGCTGGCCGTATTCGAGTCACCGCTCTGGCGCGCTGGTAGGCGGCGGGTGCTCGCGGATGTCTGTCATCGGGCCTCGGTCCCGAGGTGTGCCGGACCGGCGAGCAGCATCTGGGCTGCGCTGGTGTAGTCGCGCTCGTCGGCGCGGTGACCGAGCGCAAGATTCACGTCATACGTATCGAGACCGCGATCTTGCAGCGCGTAGGCGTCGAGTTTGTCATACGGTCCGATGCCGCGCCCTTCCTGCCGCATATACAGCACGTACCCGCAGTGCTTGGTGATCCGCTCGGCCGCTTCGCGCAGTTGCGGCCGGCAGTCGCACCGCTGGCTGCCGAACACATTAGCGAAACGCAGCGGGATGCGGATACGCCGGCGGATCGCTGCCGCCTGGACCGCTCCGGTCACGGGACGATCCATTCGGCCTCGCGCCAGGCCGGGCGCCTCGTCAGCGGCGTGCCGAGGCCGGTCACCGGGTACGGCCGGTCAATCACGAACGGCCTCCATCGTCAGCGGCGCCGGATCGGGTCGTCTCGCCTCGCCCGAGTGTCCCGGGTCGCGACGGCGGCGAACGGCGTCCCCCAGCAGCAGCCCCGCACCTGGGGCAACTGCGGCCAGCATGAGTACCGCATAGAGAGTGGCGACCGTGACCCCGGTGGCCGCGCCGAGCCCGGCCGCGCCGAAGGCCCAGGCGGCCGCTCCTTCCCTCAGCCCCCACCCGCCGATACTCAGGGGGATCACCATTACCGTCTGGACCACCATCAGCAGCGCGACCAGTTCGCCCAGGGGTGCGGTGCTGCCGGCGACCCGGGCCGCGATGACGAACGTGGCCGTGTGCCCGGTGACGACCAGCACCGAGGCCAGCGTGAGCTGGGGCCACACGCCTGGGGCCAGCAGGCCGTGACGAAGGTCAGCGGAAACGGCCCGGGCGGCGCGGGCCAGCCGCGACCGGCCGCGGCGAGCAGCGTCCCGCACGACCAGCGCAGCACACCCGGTTATGCCCGCGACACCCGCCAGAACATACGGCAGCGCGGGCCGGGCCGGCGAGGGCAGGGTCAGCAACACGACGGCGGTCACCACGACCTGGATGACCTGACCGCACAGCCGTTCCCACGCCACCGCGCGCAGTCCCCCCGCCACGTCTCCAGCGCGCCGGCCGTGCGTAACCGCCCGGTGCACGTCGCCGAGAACCCCGCCGACGAGCACGGAGTTGAGGAACAGGGAACGGTAGTAGGCGCAGACTGCGCCGGGCAGGCCGATGCCTACGCCGAGCGCCTGGGCGACGACCCGCCACCGCCAGGCCGAACACACCGTGGTCAGGACAGTAAGTGTGACGGCGGCGACCACCGCCTGCCAGGTGGCCGCATGCAGCCCGTCCTTGAACGGCGCCGCGCCCACCTGCCGTGCGAGAAACCACAGCACGGAGACGCCGGCGGCCAGGCGCAGCAACGACGGGCCGAAGCGGCGGACGGCCGGACCGATCCCGGCCGGAACGGAGTACAAGCCAGTCACACTGGGTTACACGTGTCCGCCGGGCACATAGTTCAACCGTCCGGCTGCGGCAGCATAGCTGGCCGACATCAGCGAAACCGACACCTACCTGGTAGAGGTGAAACTGCCAGAGCGGGCGTGAAGGCCATGTCCCCGAACGCCATGCTCACCGGCTGCCCCATGCGGTCGTAGATGTCCTCGAGCTCGCGGGACGGGTCGACTAGGGTGATATTTCGCGCGCTCCGGCGGGCCGGAAGCTGTGCCATCGCGGAACCTCCCGTCGGATCAGTGGCTTGGGGCACGTACCTGGAAGATCGATGCTGTCCGGGCGCAGCCGGCGGCGCATCCCCCGACCGGCTAGTCCTGTGCGCATGCGCGACGGACCGCAGACGGCGGTCACGGGTCTGCCCGGACTACCCACCTTGACGAAGTGCCAGACTGGACAGGTCTCCAGGCTGTGCCTAGTAGCGATCCCAGCTATACGCCGTCGGGCGGCCGGGCGGAGGAGGCAACCACGACCATCTCGTCCCAGGGCCGGCGGCCGGCCGCGGTGAACCAGCGTGACCGCGGACCCGTTGTCCCCATCAGGAACGGCGGCAGATGGCTACGAAGACGGGGGCGCGGTGCGTACCATTCAGCCTGCGGACGAAAAGGCGCCCCTTACGGTCCGGCTCGCGGGCCAAGGCGGGCTTCCTGCGATCCGGCTCGCGGCGATCCTGGGGATGCTCGCCACAGCTGCCCTGCTCGGCGTCGTGTCCGCCACGGCTGGTCTCGGCGTCGCCGGCTGGATCGTCGGGCTGGCCACCGGTTCGGCGGCGACCGGGCTGCTTGTCACGGCCCGCGTGCGCAGCGACCAGCCGGCGATACACCCGGCGGACTGGGTTACCCTGACCCGAGCCGTGCTGATCGCCGGGGTCGCGGGCCTGGTGGCCGACTCGTTCGGCCGGCCGGTGTCGGTCACAGCGCTGGTCACCCTGTCCACCGTCGCGCTGGTCCTCGACGCGGTGGACGGGCAGGTGGCGCGCCGGACCGGCACCGCCACCCCCCTGGGCGCCCGCCTCGACGGCGAGGTTGACGCGTTCCTCATCCTGCTGCTCAGCATCTATGTGGCCCAGGACTACGGCAGCTGGGTGCTGGTCATCGGCGCCGCCCGCTACGCGCTGCTGCTGGCGGGCTGGCTGATCCCGTGGCTGGCCGCACCGTTGCCCCCCAGGTACTGGGGCAAGGTCGTGGCCGCGGTCTCGGGTATCGTGCTCACCGTCGCCGCATCCGGACTGCTCGACCGCGTCGTCGGGATGATCGCGGTCACCGCCGCATTGCTGCTGCTGGCCGAGTCGTTCGGCCGCAACGTGATCTGGCTGTACCGCACCGGCGCCGGCCCGCGCACCCGCCGGACTCTGCGGCTGGCCATCACCGTGCTTTCGGTCGTGCTCGTGTGGGGTGTCCTCATCGCGCCCGGCCGTGTCTTCCAGCTCACCCCGGCCGCCTTTGTCCGCATCCCCGTGGAGGGGTTGGCCGTGGTTGCTGTCGCGGTGGTGCTGCCCGCCTGGCCGCGACGGATCTTGGCCGCGGTCGCTGGAATCCTGTTCGGCCTGCTTACTCTGGTCAAGATCCTTAACATGGCGTTCTACGAGGAGGTCGCGCGGCCGTTCAACCCGGTGTTCGGCTGGGTCGAAATCTCCCCGGCCATTGGCGTGGTACGCGACACGATCGGCCCCACGCGCACAAACATCGCGCTCGCCGCGCTCTGGCTCGGTCTCATCCTGCTCGTCGCCGCAATCACCGCAGCAACTATTCACGTCACCACCGTGGCCGCCCGGCATCGCCGCGCCACGGTTCACGGACTCCCCGCCCTCACCGCGGTCTGGGTGCTGTTCGCCGGCCTGTCACTGCAACTCGTCCCGGGATCCCCGGTCGCCTCGACCAGCGCCGCCGGGCTGGTCCTCACGCAGGTGCGCGACTCCCAGGCCGCGCTCCGCGACCAGCGCCGCTTCGAGAAGGCCCTCCACCACTCCGACCCTGAAGCCAGCGTCCCCGCTTCGGACCTGCTCAGCGGATTGCGCGGCAAGGATGTCATCGTCGCTTTCGTCGAAAGCTACGGGCAGGTCGCCGTTCAGGGCAGCAGCTTCTCTCCCGGCGCCGACGCCGTCCTGCGCCGGAGCACCGCCTCGCTGGGCCGCGCCGGCTGGTCCACGCGGAGCGCCTGGATTACCTCCCCGGGCTTCGGCGGGGTCAGCCAGCTCGCCCACTCCACCCTGCAGTCGGGGCTGTGGGTCAACACCATACAGCGGTATACCGAGCTGGTCGCCAGCCGCCGGTTCACCCTCAGCGACGCCTTCAACAAGGCCGGCTGGCGCACCGTGAGCGACAGCCCCGAGGACGACTACACCTGGCCGGCCGGCACGCAGTTCTACCACTACGACCAGCTTTACGACCGGCGCAACGTGGGCTACCACGGCCCGGCCTTCAGCTACGCCTCGATGCCCGACCAGTACACCCTGGCCAAGTTTCAGCGGCTCGAACTCGGCCCAGGCCACAAGCCAGTGATGGCCGAGATCGACACTGTCTCCTCGCACACGCCCTGGGCCCCGTTGCCGACCATGGTGCCCTGGAACAAGGTCGGCAACGGTTCGATATTCGACCCCATGCCCGCGCGGAGCGAATCCCCGCTCACGGTCTGGCGCAACGCCAACACCGTGCGCCAGTTCTTCGGCCGGTCGATGCAATACTCGCTGCAGGTTCTCACCTCATGGGTTACCGAGGCCGATGACCCAAACCTCGTGCTCATCCTGCTCGGCGACGAGCAGCCCGCTAGCCCTATCACCGGCCCCGGGGCCAGCCACGAGGTGCCGATCTCGATCGTCGCCCACGACCCTTCCGTGTTCCGGCAGATTGCTTCCTGGCACTGGCAGGACGGGCTGCTGCCCGGGCACTCCGCTCCCCTCGAGCCCATGGGGGCCTTCCGCAACCAGTTCCTCGGCGCCTTCAGCACGGCCTCGTCCCAAGCGGCGTCAGCCCATGGACCCGCAGCACCCGAACCGCCGCGGTGAGGGGCCCCGGGATCGTAACTGGCCGCCTCCCCGAGCAGCCCCTCGGCAACGCCAGCGAGCAGGTCGTGAACCGCCCTCTGGTGGCGGCCGCGCTAGGCCGGCTGACGCAGGAGCATCGGGATGTGCCGCGGGAGTGCTGCTTTCTCGGCAGCTCGGTTGCACAGGCCGCGCATGCCCTGGGGATCGCGCCCGGCACGGTGAAGTCGCGCGCCTGCCATGCGCTGCGTGCGCTGCGGCTGGCCATCGAAGAACTACGAGATGTCGAATGACGGCCGACCCGTGCGCGCTCGATGCCGTCTGCCTGCTCGGAGCGCTCGATGCCGACGAGCACCTCGCCTGGCCCCGGCATATGCGGATCTGCGTTCGCGGCAGGACGAGACGGATCCGGTGAGTCAGGGAAGGTGGCTGGTGTCGTTGACGCGATGGACGGCGGCAAATCCGTGGCCGTGCCACTGGATCTCGTTAATGCAGGCGGAGCCGAGATACAGCCGGTAAAGGGTGCCAAGCGGGACGACGAGAGCCCGGCACAGCAGGATCTTTATCGGGGTAATGTGACTCACCACCAGGACGGTCTGGCCGCCGTGGTCCCGCAGCAGCCGGTCACAGGCACGGTCTACCCGATGTGCGGTGTCGGCGAAGCTCTCCCCGCCCGGCGGTGCCTGTTCGGGGTCGCGTCGCCAGGCTGCCGCGGCTGCGGGCCATCGCTGCTGGATTTCCGCCAGGGTGAAGCCATCCCAGTCACCGAAGTCGGTTTCACGGAGATCATCATCGATGACTGCCGTCAGGCCCAGTTCGCCGGCCGCAATGGTGGCGGTGGCGACAGCGCGCTGCAATGGCGAGCTGACCACAGCATGGATCGGGACACCGGTGGCTAGGCGGCCGGCGGCGGCCTGGGCCTGCCGGGTTCCGATGGCGCTAAGTGGGAGGTCGCGCAGCCCGCTGAACCGGTGTTCGGGTGACAATCGGGTATCGCCGTGCCGCAGCAGGATGGTGGTGGTGGGATCTGCTGTGGGGTTATCCCAGCCCAGTGTCATATGTCTGTCCCGCGAGGATGACGAAGATGTTGTGTCGACTGTTCCCATGACCGCAAGACGAACATGTCAGCAGAGCGGTTCGGTCGCCAACCCTGCCTCGTCACAGTACCCATGCCGACGAACCTGGCCGGCTGGTCACCGATGTGGTACCCGCACCCGCCATCAGGATGGCCAGGTCGCCCGGGGAAACCAGGCCGAGTGTCAGCATCGTGCGTGGTATCCGCCAAACGCGACGGGAGTCTCCCACACGCGTACTGCCAGTGCCTCGCCGCCTGCGGCCGCGACGGCAGGCGAGAGGCTGTCATGCACCCAGCGGGCGAATACCTCGACTGTGACCGCCTCGAACCCGGCCGGGCGTATCTCCTCGAGATTGCGGCCTTCAACCCGGCTGGTGAGCTCGGACAGCGCCGCTTCCAGTACATCCAGATCACAGACCATGCCCCGGTCGTCGAGCTGCTGGCGGTCCACCACGATCTCAATCCGGTAGTCATGATCATGCAGTTGCCCCTCGGGCCCGGGCAGCCCCGGCATGATGTGGAATGCACGGACGCTTCGGCTCAAGCCGACTTCACAGGCCACCGGCAGCACTCCTGTCGTAGTCAAGAACGGCATGCATCAACCCGGATATCCCCTGATCCACGGCCCGGAACGCCTCGGCTGCGTGGCCAAAGGCGAAGACGTGAGTGCACAGCTGCGCCAACGGTAGTTCAGCCAGCAGTTCAACGGCCTCCCGGCGACGCCGGGACCGGGTCCAGGTCCCGGAAAGCCGGGCCGGCACCGTGGAAACCTGAGTGCTGCGGATGATCAGACGCCGCCGGTGGAAGGCTCCGCCGAGCGGCAGTACCACTGGTTTGGTGCCGAACCACGACGCGATCAACAGGGTTCCCTCGTGGGCCAGCATGTTCAGTGCCATGGCTGGCGCATCCGGGTTACCGCTGGCGTCAATGACCAGCGGAACCTGCTCTTTCACCAGTTCCTCCGGTGCTGCGGTGGTGACGCCGAGGCTGCTGGCCGCGGCGCGGCGCCACGCATGCGGTTCGGCAATCAGCGGCCGCCACCCGGAGCGCTGCAACAGCAGGCCGGTCAGCAGCCCGAGCACGCCGGCGCCGAGCACGATGACCCGGTCGCGATATCCGGTCCCGGCATCGAGCGTCACCTGCAACGCCGTCTCGACCAGCGGGAACAGGGTTGCGGACGCGGGATCGATGGCAGGCAGCGGAATCAGTTCATCAGCCCGCGCCGCGAATACGTCCTGATGCGGATGGAACGCGAAAACCGACTGGCGGGACTCCGCTACTTCGCCGACGCACGCATACCCATAGGCGAAGGGATAGGAGAAGGCACCACCAAGCGCGTCGATCGTCTCGTCCAGCGCCAGCTCGGCAGGGACCTCACCGCGGTACACCAGCCGTTCGGTGCCACCGCTGATGCCGGAGCACACGGTGCGGACGAGGACCTCACCCGCCGCAGGCCGCGGTGTGGGCACTTCCCTGATCTCCACACAGCGCGGCGCGGTATGAAAGAGCGCGTGGGCAGGCACGCAGCCAATTTACCCACGATCGATCTACCCAGTACTTCGAGCCCACCTTGGAGACGCCGCGTTTCCGATCGTCAGCACCGCGGTGAGCAGGGAAGACCGCCGTGAGAGCCGCTTCTCACCGCGCTGAATCCGTTCGCTCTCGAGCGGGTCACTGAGGGCCGGTCCGCCGCGGTCGTACACCGAGGGTTCCAGGGCCGCGGGACCCGGCAGCGAGGAATGCGGTTCCGAAGAACAACTCGGCCCAGGAGAGATCGGCCAGTTCTTCCTGCATGGCTGCGCGAATCGCCTCCCACGGACGGCGCATGATCCACTCATCTATGGAGGCGAAAGGCCGCACAATTTCGGTTCCGAGCTGCGCTAGCCACCCAGGCGTGTTGCCGGGAACCTTGAGATCCAGCACGACCCAGCATCCGCCTCCGGGCAGGGCCGCGGCGCCGTGGGCGATGACCTCTGCGCAGCCGGGCACCTGCGACAGGGCGTACGTGGACAGGATCGCGTTGACCTCGGCAGGGAAGTCGAAGTCGGCCGCGTCGGATTGCACGAGGCTGATATTGCTCCAGCCGTTTGTCTCTATCCGATCCTGGGCGCGGGCGAGCATCGCGTCGGTCAGATCGACGCCGACGATCCGGCCGTCCGGACCGATCGCCTCCTCGATCAGCGGGAAGTTCAGGCCGGTGCCGCATGCGATGTCGATCACGGTGTCACCGGCGCTAAGGCCGAGCGCTTGTACGGCCCGGCGGCGCTGGGCCCGCTGAGGGTAGCCGGGCACGGGGTAGAGCCGGGAGGTGATGTCGTAGTGCTTCGCCTTCTTGCGGTATGTCTCGATGAGGTGCTCTCGCGTACGGTCAACCTGGCTCACGGTGTGCTCCTCGATCTCCGTAGCGTCGCGGCAGGTCCGCGCGCCACCTAGGACTCCGCGCCTCCCCGCGCAGCGGACTCGACCGCAGCCTTGATCGCCGCCATCTCGCCATCGCTTACGCGCTGAATTCTGCCTTTGAGACCGCGGCCGGGGACCGCGCGCATGATGCCCGCGAGGTCGACCTCAATCCACATCATGGCGTCGGTCTGCCTATCGTCCACCGGCTCTAGTTCCATTCCCCAGCGCGCCGCGGAAGTACCCAGGGGCCCGGCGAACGCCACGTGGCGGGGCGCCTCGACAGCGGTCACCTCCTGGCTCCGGCCGCGACTCAACCCGAGTATCAACTTGGCCCGCTGCTCCACCCGCGAGCCGGGCTGAAGCGGAGCTCCTCCGCGAACCCGGCATTCGAGAACCGTTGGCGCCCACTCCGGCCAGCGTCCGACATCACAGACATATGCCCACACCTCATGGACGCTGCGGGCGATCTTTATACGGCTCTCGGTTCTGATTGTCATCGGCGGACTTTGTGTTGATCTCTTTCCGGAGGCGTAAGGTCTCGCGCGACGCTACATCCTGGCTGAGACGCCTGCAAGTACGCTCCGATGACGGGAGGATCAGGCAAATCTCACCGCCGAAGCTCTGGAGGCAGGAGTCAACGTGAGCCACACCTGCGAGGCCACGTTGGTGCCCCGGGCCGAGGCGGTACGGGCCGAGGAGGCGCGCGAGTCGAGAAGGGCGGAGCCGTCACTGACGCACGCGGACTACCGGCGCGTAACGGCGGCTCGCGTGCGTTGTCTGTGGTTCAGTGCTGCCCTGGACGAGGGAGCGTTCGAGGGGTGTGCGGATCGCGGGGGTGACGACTGTCCCGCGGAGACGTTCGTGAAGTCGCGATGCGGCCTCTTGGACGGCGGCGTCAGCTACTGGTCCTCGGTCGGCGAGCACTGTCGTGCGCAACTCGCCGGCGGGAGTAATTGCCCAGGATCCGATGATTTCACCGTCCCACCAGAGTGTGGGGCCGATGTTGCCCGCACGGTCGAACACGTGGTGGTGGTCGATGCCGAGGAACCAGTCGCGCCGCTTCCATCCCATGGGGGTCGGATCGAGGGAGGGCAGCAGTGCCGCGACCGGCGTGGCAGACGTGTGACCGCCGGGATCGTCGCTGAGGGCTTCGGGGGCGCACAGGGCGATTCCGGTCTCACCGTGGAGGTTGACTTCCTCGATGGGGAGGCTGCTGAGTGCGCGGCGGACAGTGGTCTTGTTCCACCCGGTCCACCACTGCAGGTCATCGAGTGCCGCAGGGCCGAAGCGGGCCAGCCAGTGCCGGGCCAGAGTTCGTTGCGCCGCTTCTACCTCGAGTTCCGGCAACCCGTCGGGCCACCACTGCTCTACCGGTTCCCAGCGGTGGTGCCGGCTGGTCCAGGGGCCGGTGGGGGTGCTTCGGACGATGCGGCCTTCCGCACTCATGAGGGTAAGGAGGGCGGACGTGACGTTCTGCGGGCGGTCGGACGGTGCCCGGGCCGGGATCAAGGTCCGCAGCGCCGGCATGTCGGTGCTCAGCTGCGCACCGGTCGCTGTGCCCCGCGCCCGCAGCGCGTTCTCGGCTCGAACCTCCAGGTCGGCCAGCCAACCTCTCACGTCACCGGTGATGGGGGGTTCGCTGCCGTTACGCTCCAGCTGGCTGATCAGACGTCTGCGCAGCATCGCGGCCAGTGGCGTGCTGACCGCGGCCTGAACGACCGGGACGTCTGCCCGGGGGAAGAGAAACAGGGTGCGCCGCATCGCCATCCACCGGACAAGACTCCTGCGCTCGTACATCGCGGCTGAGATGTCGGCCAACGTCGATGACGCGCTGCGCGTGAGCACCGACAGGTAGACCGATGCCGGGTCCGTGGCATGCAACGCGATCAGAGCCTGCGTCACCGCTTCCGGGCTCTCGGCGTCGCCGCCGAGGTGATGTCGCCGCACAATCGCGCGCCGCCGCTGCTGTACCGACATGGTCCGCACCGTCGTCCGCCCCTTCCATTCGTCCGTCGGCTGATCCTAGCAATATGCATGCGTATCGATACTTGTACATATCGAGATTGAAGCGTATCGTTTTAGCTATGATCGACGGAGATACGGCGGTGGACGTGCAGGAGGCCGGAACTGGTGCCGAGCATCGGCCCCGGGCGCGGGCGGGCCGGAAGCTGGATCACAGTCGTGATGCCGTCATCCTCGATGCGGCGCTGGCCGTGCTGGCCGAGTCGGGGTATGACGGCATGACCATCGACATGGTGGCTGCGCGCGCCGGGGCGGCACGGGCGACGGTGTACCGGCGCTGGGCGACGAAGGCGGATCTGGTGCTCGAGGCCGTGGCCCGGATGAGCCGCACCGATGCCGACCTCGATCAGCTACCGGACGCCGGCAGTCTGCGCGGCGACATGGTCGCCATGATCCTTCCGCAGACGATCGAGGAGCAGCAGCTCCGTATCCAGGTCCTGACCGCACTGCTGGCCCTGTCCAAGACCGACCGCCGTCTCGCCGAGGCCGCCGCCGGAGCAGGAATCGGCCCGTGGGTCGAAGCGAATCGCGTCCTGATCCAGCGCGCTGTGGACCGCGGTGAGTTCCCGCCGGCCGATGTCGAGACGCTCGCCCTGGTCATCCCGATGATGTGCATCTGCCGCGCCGTGCAACAGGAACCGATCACGCGCGAGTTCAGCCTCGCCCTGATCGACGGCGTGATCATCCCGGCCCTGCGCGGCGGCGGCTGAGCAGAACTCGGCTCACCACCGCAATCTGCAACCCGAGCTGGAACCCGCGTCCCAGCCGACCCGAGGACGATCCGATCCGATCTACCCGGATGCCATCGCGTCCGGCAGGCCGGGCGCAAGCGTGCCCGCAACAACCCACCTCTCGAAAAGGAGACTCTCATGGGCGTCACCACCACAGCCCACATCAACTTCCGCGGCGACGCCCGCCAGGCGCTCGAGTTCTACCAGTCGGTGTTCGGCGGCGACCTCTCGATCGCCACCTACGCCGACATCCACTCCGCCGAGGACCCCGCCCAGGCCGGCCAGGTCGCATTCGGGCGGGTCACCGCCCCGAACGGCTTCGACATCATGGCCTACGACGTGCAGCCCTCCAAGTCCTACAACCCCGGTGAGAACGCCTTCTACATCACGCTGCAGGGCACGGACGCCGAGGAGGTCAAGGCCCGCTGGGACGCCCTCGGTGACGGGGCGGCCGCCATCCTCATCCCCCTCGCGCCCGCTGCTTTCGCGTCCCTCTACGGCATGCTCACCGACCGCTTCGGCGTCACCTGGATCGTCGGCGTCGACACTCCGCAAAGCAACTGATCGTCGCTGCTGGCGGGGCGCTGGCCAGTGGCCTACGCCCCGCCGGCGCCAGCCCAGACAAACGAGGCCCTCGGCTCCGGGATCACCTCCCACGAGCCGCACGCTCCCCGCTACCTACAAAAATTGGCGCACCCGCCGGGTTCCTCGAACGGGACGTTGTCGGCGGCCGGTGTCATGCTCGGCCCGGACTACCGGACTAGTGGGGACAGAGGAGGAGATGGACATGAGCGATGTTGCTGGAGGAAGGGACGCGTTGCAGGTCAGCCTGGCCTACTACAGGGCATGGACGGCGGATAACTTCGACGAGGCGATGACGTTCGTCGCGGACGACATCGTGTGCGACGCTCCAGCCGGCCGGCTGGAGGGCGCTGAAGCCTTCCGGGGATTCATGGAACCATTCACGACGATCGTCACCCGCGTCAACCTGATCGCCGCCTTCGGTGACGACCACACGGCGCTGCTGATGTACGACACCGACACCGTGCCCGTGCGACACGCCCCAGGCGCCGAATGCCATCGCGTAGACAACGCCAAGATCACCCACATCACGATCATCTTCGACCGACAGCCGTTCACCGAAGCGCGCGCGGCGACCGGAGCCGCGTAGAGCCAGGTGCCATCGACCGGCTCATTCAGGCTGGAACGCGGTCTGGCTGGGACGCGATCGGCTACGGCCTGGGTGGGCGACCGGTAGACGCGCGACGGCAGGGGGCCTGAACCAGTGCCCGGACGCATAGGGTCGGGGGGTGGCCAACGCTGATCATGCTGACGCTCACCCCCCTGAGGCCGTCCCGTGGGCTGGCGTTCTGCTGCAGGTCACTGCCGCGTGGCGCGGCTAGCCGCCGTGTTCGGTCAGTTCACGCACCTCGTCTCGGCAGCGTCCGGGTGGGCGTACGGCATTGTCTTCCTCTTCGCCTTCCTGGATGCGCTGCTGCCGGTGGTGCCGAGCGAGGCTTCGGTGATCACGGCGGGCGTGGTGGCCGCAGCAGGAGGCCTCTACCTGCCACTGATTGTCGTCGCCGCGGCCTGCGGGGCATTTCTCGGTGACAACACGGCCTACCTGGTCGGCCGCCGGTTCGGCACCCGCGCGACCAAGCGCTTCTTGCGCGGCGGCAAGGCGCAGAAGACCCTCGACTGGGCCGAACGCCAGCTCACCCAGCGCGGAGGCGAACTGATCCTGGTCGCCCGCTTCATCCCGGGCGGGCGGACCGCCGTCACCCTGGCCGCGGGCATCCTGGCCTTCGCATGGAGGCGCTTCGCCGTGTTCGATGCCATTGCGGCGCTCATCTGGGCCTTGTACGCGTCGCTCCTGGGATACCTCGGCGGGCGGGCGTTCGAGAATGCGGCCTGGAAAGGGCTCCTGCTCGCGCTTGGGATCGCCTTCGCCGTTGCGGCCGGCGTCGAAGTCGTGCGCTGGTACCTCAAGCGCCGCCGGGCAGCCAGCCGGCCCGGGCCGGACAACGCGCCGGCCCGATAACTCGGCAACGGCCGACACGGTCACCGGCGAGTGGGCCAGGCTGCCCAGGGCAGGCGGCCCTGACCGTCGCACTGACAAGGCCGGACGGCTTCATCGCCGGGGCCGCGGCTGGTTGCTGTCCTCGGTGCCGCCACAGTACCGGGAAGCCGCCACTAAAGACTTGCACTGGGCAGTCGGCGCGGGCGGTGCGCGATGTTCGGCGTGACGCCGCCGCTGCCCGGACGCGCGGTCATGGATCGGCGCGGCGCACCGGCACACGGAGGCGTTTCGGCGCCGGTCTCCGTGAGGACGCGGCCCGGCTGGGCCGTCAAGGCGACGGCAGGGGCGAAGGGTAAAAAGCGCTGGCCGACCGAAGGGCCATGTGGCGGATGCAATCGCCGTTCCGGGCAAGAAATCGTCGGTCATACCGCAGCCGGCGACTCCTCGTCATCATTTGGTCGCGGCGGCCGCTCCGGGTGCCTGGCCGAGTTCTCTGGCCGCGCGCTTGCGGGACTTCTTAACCTCCTTAAGCTGCGACTTCATGGCCTTAAGATCGCGATCACGCTTGGCCAGGTCCTCTTTGGCCGCGGCGCTGGCCTCGCTGTGCTTCTTCAAGCTGGCGCGCAGCTGCTTCTCCGTCTTCGCGGCCTGATCAAGGGCGTGCTGAGCGCGGTCCAGCGCCTTGCCCCCAGGCGTCGCGGCCGCCTTCTTCGCCCGTGAGCCCGCCGCGTTGCCACGGGACCTGGTGGCCTTTGCGCGCGGGGACGATGTCGCGCCACGCGCGGCCGGCGAGCCATTGGTGCCGGCGCGCGGCCTGGTGGCCACGGGTGGACGCATGATGTCCGTCTGCGGCGTGGTGTCTCGCTGGCCGGTAGCCATCAGGGCACCCTCCCTATTTCTTCGACGCTCAAGCGCCGCTCCAGCTCCGCCTGGCGGAGAAGAAGCTCTCGCTCAAACTTGTCGGCGGCGGTCCGCCTGAAACCACTTGGCTTTCCCGGGCAGCGCCACCTCAAACCTCGCCAACCCGCCCCTGGAACCGCATTTGCAGTTGACCCACAGCCCCCGGGCCTGCCGCTCCGCGTACTCGCGGAGTGGCCGGAATTTCTCGGGCGGCTCTTCTAGTACCGGCTGCGATGTATTGGCCCCGGTCGCACTAATCCGGGGCCGTGGAATTGCCGGGTGCCGTATGTGCGGACGGTGAAGACGGCGTCGGATGCCACTGCGGTGCAGATCGTGTATCACTCGCGCCGGGGTCGCGGGAGATCAACCACATCGGCCCGGCTCACGATGACGCGGAGCTGGAGCTGCTGAAGGCCGCGGCGCAGAGCGGCTGACCGCGGGGCGCGGGGAGCTTGATCTTGGGCTGGGTGCCGGTGGGCTGGCGGGCCGCGCCCATCACCGCCTCGCGGGTGGCTGGCCCAATCAGCACGGCCGCGTGACGGTGCGGGAGCCGGGCTGCCAGCGGCGATGCGCAGTCCGAGCCGGTCCGGCCCGGAGGAGTTCCAGTCTCGGCTTCGGCCCCTCGGTGCGGCCGATCTGGGCCGGGCGCGAGCCGGCCCGCCAGGGCAAAGGCCATTCCGCAGCTGGGCCCGAATATCCTTGCGCGGCTGCGGCGTGCAGCGTCCAGTTCGGGTCATAGAGGTGCCCACGCCCGAGCAAGCACAGATCCGCCCGGCCTGCGAGCAGGATCGAATTGACGTCATCGTAGGACGAGATTGCCCCGACGGCCATCGTGCCGATGCCTGCTTGATTGCGGATCCTGTCCGCGAAAGGGGTCTGGTAGGACCGCCCGAAGGCTGGGCGCTCGCCGGAATGAACTTGCCCGGTCAACACGTCGATTACGTCCGCGCCCACTTCAGCGAAGGCCCGCGCGATCGTCACGGAGTCGTCTGCGGTGATGCCCTCGTCGTGCCAGTCGGTTGCGGAAATGCGGACGCTCATGGGCCGGTCCGCCGGCCACACTTCTCGCATCGCAGTGAACACGTCGAGGGGGAACCGCAGCCGGGCCTCAAGAGACCCGCCGTACTCGTCGGTGCGCCGGTTGGTCAGGGGCGAGATGAACGACGACAGCAGGTATCCGTGTGCGCAGTGGAGTTCGAGCAGATCGAACCCGGCGCTGACGGCCCGCACGGTTGCATCGACGAATTGGTGCTTGATCTCCTGCAGGTCCTCCACCTTCAGTTCCCGGGGCACCTGGCTGACACCCTCGCGATATGGCAGCGGCGACGGCGCTACGACCGGCCAGTTCCCCTGAGCAAGCGGCTCGTCCATGCCTTCCCACATCAGGCGGGTGGAACCCTTGCGCCCGGAGTGCCCGAGTTGGATACCAACTTTGGCCGAAGATTCTGAGTGAACGAAGTCGGTCAGCCGACGCCATTCGGCAGCCTGCTCGTCCGTGTAGATGCCGGTGCATCCCGGGCTGATCCGGCCGACCGCGGACACGCACACCATCTCGGTCATCACCAGCCCCGCGCCGCCGACTGCTTTGCCGCCCAGGTGCACGAGGTGGAAGTCGTTGGGCATGCCGTCTCGCGCACGGTACATATCCATTGGCGACACCACGACCCGGTTTTTCAGTTCCAGGCCTCGGAGGCGAAGCGGCTGGAACATCGGCGGCCGCACCTCACCCCTGCCGTTGCCGCGTTCCCTCTCATGGCGGGCGAACCACGAATCCACGGCGCCCACGAACTCCGGATCGCGCACGCGGAGATTATCGTATGTGACGCGCCGACTGCGGGTCATGATGTTGAAGGCGAACTGCAGTGGATGCTGGTTGACGTACTGGCCGAGGTTCTCGAACCACTCCAGGCTGGCCTGCGCCGCGCGCTGGGTTGACAGCACGACTGGGCGGCGCTCGTCTTCGTAGGCGGCGAGCGCTTTTTGCACAGTGGGGCGCTCGTGCAGACAGGCGGCAAGGGCGAGCGCGTCTTCCATGGCGAGCTTCGTACCGGAGCCGATCGAGAAATGCGCGGTGTGCGCGGCGTCGCCGAGAAGGATGATGTTGTCCTTGCGCCAGCACTCGTTACGCACGGTAACGAAGCTGACCCACTTCGAATTGTTCATCAGCAGGCCAGCGCCGTCCAGTATCCCGGCAAAGATTTCCCGGACGAGGTGGGCAGACTTCTCATCGGATTGGCCGGCGGAAAACTCACGATCGGCGAAAACGTCGAAGCCAGCTTTCCGCCACACGGTGTCACTCATCTCCACAATGAATGTGCTGTTCTGCGCATCGAACGGATAGCCGTGGATCTGGATGACGCCGTACGGGGTTTCCTCGATGTAGAAATTGAAAGCGTCAAACGCCTTGTTCATGCCCAGCCACATGTATCGGCAGCGGCGGGTGTCCAGGGACGGGCGGAACACATCGACGTGACGGGCACGCACGGCCGAATTGATGCCGTCGGAGGCTACGACGAGATCGTAAGCGGCCGAAAGTTCGTCTACATCAGGCGCAGGCGTGGAGAAGCGCACATCCACCCCGAGTTCACCGCATCTGCGTTGCAGGATCTGCAGCAGCCGCTTGCGGCTCATCGCGGCGAAGCCGTGGCCGCCGCTGGTGAGCGTCTGCCCGCGGAAGTGCACGTCGATGTCGTCCCAGCGCGCGAACTCCCGCTCCATCTGCTCGTAGATCCGCTCGTCAGCATGCTCGATGCCCCCGAGCGTCTCGTCCGAGAACACCACTCCGAAGCCGAAGGTGTCGTCGGCGGCGTTGCGCTCCCAGACCGTGATCTCACCGGCAGAATCCAGTTGCTTGGCCAGGGCAGCGAAATACAGGCCGCCCGGGCCACCACCGACCACCGCAATACGCATCAGGCCAGCCCGGCCGCAGCCTGCTGCCGCATCACGGAACGCTGGACCTTTCCCGTCGTGCTCCGGGGCAGGTGATCCACGAATGTGACGGCACGCGGATACTTGTATGGCGCGATCTGCTCCTTGGTGAAGCGCTGCAACTCCGCCACCAGCGCCTCGCTACCGGCGAATCCCTCGCGCAGCACGACGAAGGCGGTCACGAGCTGACCGCGCTCAGTGTCGGGGACCCCCACGACGCAGCACTCGAGGACCGCGTCGTGGCCCATGAGCGCTTCCTCGACCTCCGGGCCTGAGATGTTATAGCCGGACGAGACGATCATGTCGTCGCTGCGGGCCAGGAAGTGCAGGTAGCCTTCCTCATCCTCCACGAAAGTGTCCCCGGTGAGATTCCACCCGTTCTGGACGTACTCGGACTGGCGGGCGTCCCTCAGGTACCGGCAGCCGGTAGGTCCCTCTACCGCCAGGCGGCCAGGCGTGCCCCGCGGCACTGCCTGCCCCTGTCCATCCAGCACCGCCACCCGGTAGCCGGGCACTGCCTTGCCCGTCGCGCCGGGTTTGATGTCGTCATCGGCAGCGGAGACGAAGACGTGAAGCATCTCGGTGGAGCCGATGCCGTCGATGAGCCGCACGCCGGTGGCCTTGTAGAAAGCGCGCCAGGTTCGACTCGGGCAGGTGCTCCCCCGCCGAGACACCCCGACGCAAGCTGCGCAGGCTTTTCGCCCGCCCGGACCGCAGCATGGCCCGGTAGGCGGTGGGGGCGGTGAAGCAGACGGACGCATTATTCGCCTCGATGGCGTCCGCGAGCTGGTCAGGGGTCGCCTTCTCGAGCAGCAGACTCGCCGCGCCTGCCCGCATCGGAAACAGCAGGAGCCCGCCGAGGCCGAAGGTGAATCCGAGCGGCGGCGTGCCAGTGAACAGGTCGTCTGGCGTTGGCTGCACGATGTGCCGGGAGAACGTGTCAGCGACCGCCAGCACATCGCGATGGAAATGCATGGTGGCCTTCGGCCGCCCCGTCGTGCCAGAGGTGAATGCGAGGAGCGCGACGTCATCTGCAGATGTCTGGACCGCAGCGAAGTCGTCGCGGGCACCCGCGATCCGGGTCACGAGGTCGCCTGGCTGGGTCCCGCCGTACGTGATCACGGGCGAGACGCCAAGGTCGGCCCGGATCAGATCTTCGACAAAACGTACATCGCACAGCGCCATATTGACCCGGCACATTTGCGCGATCGTGGTGAGCTCGGCCGCACGCAGCAGCGGCATCGTTGTGACGGCCACCGCCCCAGCCTTCAGCACAGCGAACCAGGACGCGACCAGCCACGGATTGTTCGGGCCACGCAGGAGAACACGGTTGCCCGGAACGAGACCGAGTTCATGCGTGAGCACCCCGGCGATCCGGTTCGCGGTGCTGCGCAGGGCGTCGTAGGTCCACGTTTCCCCGCCTGGGGTGAGCAGGCACGGCCGGTCTGGGCCAAGCCGGTCGATGACGGCATCAAGGAGCTCGACCGAGCAGTTCAGCCGCTCCGGGTAACGCAGTTCGGGCAGGTCGTACAGGAACCTCGGCCAGGACTCCGCGGCCGGCAGGTGATCTCGGCAGAAAGAGTCGGCGTGAGCGGACGCGGTCAGCCCGGGGACGTCGAGCGTCATAACCCAAGTATTCTCTTTTCATGACGACAGTCAAGTATTCGCTAGGAGTGCTCTCCAGGCGCCTGTGTCCCCGGCGTTAGGGTGTCTCGCGTGGCAGCCGAGCCGGGCAGTAGCAGTGCCCGCGTCCAGAAACCACGGGCACTGATCGTGACTGTCTACGGTCTGTACGCCCGAGAAGCGGGAGGCTGGCTGAGCGTTGCATCGATCATCGAGCTACTCGCTGAGTGTGGCGTGGAGGCGCCTGCGGTACGGTCGTCCATCTTCCGCCTGAAGCGCCGGGGCCTGCTGACCGCGCAGAAGGTGGGCGGCGTGGCCGGCTACGCCCTGTCTGAAGATGCCCGCGCGATCCTCGACCAAGGGGATCGCCGCATCTTCGAACGGCGCCGGGCCGCTGCTGACGAGGGCTGGCTTCTCGCCGTTTTCAGCGTCCCCGAATCGGAGCGGGACAAGCGTCATCAGTTGCGCTCGCAGCTAGCCTGGCTGGGATTCGGGACGGTCGCGGCTGGAGTGTGGATCGCGCCCGCGCATCTGCTGGATGAGACCCGCGAGACCCTTACCCGGCGCAAGCTGGATGTCTATGTCGAGTTGTTCCAGGCCCGTCAGCTATCGTTCGCCGGCACCGCGGACCGCTTCCCTGACTGGTGGGATATGGGGCGGCTGAGCGATCTCTACGCGGCGTTCCTTGATCATTACGGGCCTGTCCTCGCCCGCTACCGGCGCCGGAAGGACATCAACACCGCGCACGCCTTCGCTGACTACGTCCGTGCGCTCACCGACTGGCGCCGCCTTCCCTATCTGGAGCCAGGACTACCCGCCGAGGTGCTTCCGGCCGACTGGATTGGGATCCGGGCAGCCGATACCTTCTTCGAACTGCGCAGCCGCCTGGCCGGGCCGGCGCATTGCTTCGTGGACTCCGTGCGCGGCCAGGCTCGCACCGACTGAACCGGCGGGTCTTCAGATGACCGCGAATCCCTGCAGTTCGACCAGGGCATCAGCGTCCCACAACCTGGCGACCCCGATGGCGGCCATCGCCGGATAGTCGAGGCCGACGAGACGCCGCCACACGGCGCCTATCTCCCGGGAGTTTGCGCGGTAATCGTCCATGTCGGTCACGTAAACCGTTACGCTGGCCAGCTGGCCAGGCGCCCCGCCGGCTGCCCGCAAAGCCGTCAGCAAGTTGGAAAGCGCCCGCTCGAACTGCTCGACAGCGCCGGACCCGACGATGCGCCCGCTGGCGTCGAGTGCCGTCTGGCCGGCCAGGAAGATGGTGATGCCGCGCCCGACCACCGCATGCGTGAAACCGTGCGGCCGCCCCAACTCTGCGGGGTTGACCCGCTCGACGCTCACTGCACCGCGCCTCCGTCCACATTGATGCCCTGACCGGTCACGGCCCCGTTGCCGACGCAGAACCAGACGGCATCGGCAACCTCAGTCGGCGCGATAAGCCGGCCAACAGGGTGCTTACGCTCCAATGCCTGCCGCGCCTCCTCGCGGCTGCGCCCAGAGGTTGCCGCGATCCTCGCGATTGTCTGGTCCGTCATCGGAGTATCGACGTATCCCGGACAGACCGCATTGACCGTTACTCCGGTCTGTGCCAGTTCCGCAGCGGCCGACCGTACCAGCCCCAGGACTCCATGCTTGCTGGCGGTGTATGCCGCGATGTAGGGCTCCCCGATATGCGCGGCAGTCGAGGCGATCACGACGATCCGCCCCCACCCGGCGGCACGCATCGCGGGCACGGCCCGGCGCACGCAACGAAACGGTGCGGTCAGGTTGAGGTCGAGCATGTGCTGCCAGTCGGCGTCGGTCGTCTGCTCGATGCGCGCCGAGTACCCGGCACCCGCACTCACGACAAGGACCTCTACCGCTCCCCACGCCCGCTCGATCGCGCCGTACATGCTGTCAATCGCCCCGGCCGCCGTGACATCGGCGGGCACGACCAGGGTGGGCGCGTCGCACCCGGCGGCTGTCTCTTCGAGCTGTTCGCGATTACGGGCGACCAGCCCGACGTGCAGTCCCTCAGCGCTCAGGCGCTGTGCGACCACGCGCCCGATACCGCGGCCGGCGCCGGTCACGAGAGCAACTCGTCGGCCGCTTTCCCCGTCCGCGGCTTCTGGCGAAATTTGACTCCCCTTGTCTCACGGCTTCCTGGACTCCGTGGTCAGCGTCCTTCCCAGTGCGGCGGGCGCTTCTGGTTATATGCCGCGTGGAACTCGGCATGGTCACGTGTAGTCATGAGCAGAGCCTGGGTCATTGCGTCCAGTTCCATTGAAGGCCCCATCGGCATGTCGAGTTCACGCGTGAGCAGCGACTTCGTCTGGGCCAGCGCGAGCGAGGGCCCGTCCGCCAGGGTCCGGGCCAGGCCGGCGACGGCATCATCGATGTCCTCGTCGCTGACAAGGCGCGAAACGAGCCCATACCGGTCGGCTGTGACCGCGTCGATGGTCCCGCCGAGCATGAGCAGGTCGGTGGCCCGCCCGAGCCCGATCACGCGCGGCAGGAGATACGCAGCGCCCATGTCACCACCGGAAAGGCCGACCTTAGTGAACAGAAAAGCGAAACGCCCGGACGTGCCCACCACGCGGAAGTCGGACGCCAGGGCGATCACCGCGCCAGCGCCGGCCGCGATGCCGTGGACCGCAGTGATGATCGGAATGGGGCATTCGCGCATTGCACGGATCACGTCCCCGGTCATCCTGGTGAACCGCATGAGATCACGCGGCTCCATCTTGATCAGTTCGCCGATGATCTCGTTGACATCACCCCCGCCGCAAAACCCGCGGCCCTCGCCGCGGATCACCAGCACCCGCACATCCTGGTGATGGGGCAGCTCACCAAGCAGGTCGCGCAGGTCGGCGTAACTCTCGAAGGTGAGCGCGTTCAGCTTTTCCGGACGGTCGAGTGTCACAGTTGCGACGCCATGGGCTTTGCCGAAACGGAAGTGCCGCCAGTTGTCGGTCAGCCTCGGTGATGCATGAAAGCGGTACGTCATCGGGTGTAGTCCCTGCCAATGAGGTCGCGGGCGATGATGGATCTCTGTACCTCTGACGCGCCCTCATAGATGCGGAGCGCACGCACGTCGCGATACAGGTGCTCTAGGAGGTGCCCCCGGCGCAGCGCCACCGCACCGTGCAACTGCACGCACCCGTCGATGATGTTCTGTGCGGCCTCGGTGGCGTAGAGCTTGGCCATTGCCGAGCGCCTGCTCTGCAGTTCCGGTTCGCTGCCCTCGTCATAGGCCGACGCCGCCGCATAGACCAGCAGGCGTGCCGCCTCCAGTTGCGTGACCATGTCGGCAATGCGGTGCGCGGCCGATTGCTGGCTTGCCAGCGGTGTCCCGTACACCGACCTTTCGCGGACATGGGCAACCGTGGCATCAAGTGCCGCCTGGGCCATTCCCACGGCGAAGGCGCCGACACTCGGGCGGAACAGGTCGAGTGTGCGCATCGCGACGTGGAAGCCCTTGTTGACCTCGCCGAGCACGGCGCCGCGATCCACCCGGACCCCGTCGAAGGACAGGCGGCCAATCGGGTGCGGTGACAACATCTCAAGCCGCTGGCCTGACAGGCCCGTACTTGAGCCCGGCACCGCGAAGGCGGTGATCCCCTTGGCCCCTGCACCCGGCGTCGTACGGGCGAAGACAGAATAGATATCGGCATCCGGCGCGTTCGAGATCCACATCTTCTCGCCGGTAAGCAGCCAGCCCGCATCGTCCGGCTCAGCCCGCAACTGGAGTGCGCCTGCGTCCGAGCCGGCGTCCGGCTCGGAGAGGGCGAACGCGGCGACGGCCTCACCCGACACCACGGGCGGGATCCACCGCCGGACCAACTCGGGCGAACCGCACTGAAGGATCGGGTAGCTTCCGAGCCCCTGCAGGGCCAGGGCTGTTTCAGCCTCACGGTTGACTTGTGCAATGGCCTCCCGGAGAAGGCAGAGCTGCATCGCGGCGGCGTGACGCGGCGGCTCGTCGCGATGCCCGCCGAACAACCACCGCAGTAGGCCGAGCTCACCCATCGTGCGCAGCATCTGTCGGTTGATACAAGAGTCGCTGGCCGGCTCGGCCGGGCTAAGTTGGCTGGCCGCGACCTGGCGTAGCCACCGCCGATGTTCCTGCTGCTCGTCACTGAGGCGGAACCCGGCCACGCCAACTCCCTCCTAGAGCGACGACTGCTCAGCCCGAGCATCGTCGGCCCCAGAATACCGATGCGTGACGATCGTCAACAAGGCGCAAGGCACGGACGCACCGTCTGCGACATTGCTCCGGGTAGGGCCGGCAACTTCCCGCTGCTGCGGTCCGGGATTGCCGCTTGCCAGCTGATGGGCTCGGGGCGCGAATTGCGGTCGTTGAGCCAGTGCGATCCTGGCTGGCTCCTGCCCGTCTTCAGCCTCGTGGGTACGGTCAGGGGAACCTGCGCAGCCCAGAAGGCTGGCACCGCGGCATGACCTGCCCACTGCAGCTGGCTCAATCAACCGTTGCCGCATTGTTCTACGCAGTCATCTTCGGCCTGGACGACTTAGCTGTCCTCGTCGTTGCGCTGGTGGCCGCGGTCACCCGCCAGCCGGGTCAGCAGGCCCGGGCTTCTCCCGCATGCGGTCTCCCGCAGCACCCGCGGGGCACCAGGCATGTAGCGGGCACAGGGGTCCCGCCGCTGACGCCTAAGACGGCCCATCGTCTTCCCCCGAACGGGGCTGCCTGTTGGCTGCGCGACCCAGCGTGCGGCCCGGGAGCCCGCGGCTGTCTGGGAAGCCACTGCAGACTCCCCTCTCAGCTTGTTCTTTAACCCGCCGGGCTGACGTCCGGGCCCTTCGCCGATCTTGAGCTGGTGTCGGGTTATGAGGACAGGAAAATTGAACAACCCTCCCCGGCAGTCTCTGACACGAGCCGACGGGACACGCCTATGCCGGGCTGACCTGGGCCACGTAGCGAATGGCGCCGGTGTGCACGGCGGCGTGAACCGCGCGAGCGATCCGCGCGCCCCACATCGACCGTGGCCCGGCGAAGTCCTCGGCCTGGCCCGCCGCCGGGGCGGCGATGCAGATGGCGTCCGACGCGGTACCGGTCGCCCGGAATCCCGCCTGCAGCAGGGCCTGGGTCTTGGCCTCGGTGGCGGTCATGACCGCGTTGACGTAGGCCGCATCGCGCAACGGCACGGGAACCGAGACGATGATGTTGATGGTGCCCGGCCGCCAGGCCGGCACCAGCTCACGATCGACCGTGCCAGACTGCGCCGCTGCCCAGGTGGGGACGCGCAGGCCGACCGTGGCCGCGGCGTGCACCCCTTCGTCTTGGCACTGCACCATGCCGGCCACGCTGGCCGCGGTGAGCAGCCCGACGCCCGCACCGCCCAGGCCCAGGCCGGCGGCTAGCTCAGCTACATGTACGGCCGGGTCCATCCGGCTGTAGGAGGCGGGCACCTGGGCGTTGAGCACCCACTCACGCGCCCCGATCCCGCCGCCCGCCACACCGCTGGAGATCATCCGCCAGCCCGGGCCGGGACACCACGCCGCCACCGGCAGCCGAACCTCATCCTGGCGATGCCAGTGCATCTCTACATGCATCGGCACTGAACACTACTACCGTCTGGGGTCGATAGCCCAAAGCGACGAAACGCTGACTCCGGCGGCCCCCAGGACTTCCTGGCCTGGCTGGCGAAGCCGGGCCGGCGGCTTGCTTACTCCCTCGGCTTCACTATCACCGAAGAGGTCCAGCAGGCCATCCTCACCCTCCCAGGCCGGGCCTGGAACCGTCTATGACGCTGGCGGCCAGGTCCGGCCTGGCGCCCGGGTCACGGAACTGACCGGCCAGCTGGACCTGGCGAACTGGCCAGCGGGATGCGGGTCATCGCCCGTAAAGAACGCCCCCACCCCGGCGCGCAGCTGCGGTTCACCGAGAGCGACGGCCACCAGTTCACCTGCTTCGCCAGCACGAAGCGCGGGCGCCGGCCTGGAACTACGCCACCAGCGCCGGGCCAGGTGCGAGGACCGGATCCGCTGCGCCAAGGACATCGGGCTGCGCAACCTCCCCTCCACGGCTTTGACCAGAATCCGCTGTGGTGCGAGATCGTCGCGCTGGCATGCGACCTTCTGGCCCGGACGCAGATGCTCGCCCTCGCCGGCCCCGCCGCAAGTGGGAACCAAAACGGCTGCGGCTGCGGCTCTTCACCTGCGCCGGGCACCTCGTCCGCGGCGGCCGCCGCCAGCGGCTCCGCCTCGCCGCCAGCTGGCCCTGGACGGCAGAGATCACCACCGCGATCACCCGCCTCCAGGCCCCTCGCACCCGGCTGACCAGCCGAAACCATCCCAACGACCAGGAAGGACACACCTGCGGGCCCGTGGGGCCCCACCCACCCGCTGGGCCCGGCGGCCATGTTCGCTGTCCTGACGATCCTCCCAATCACGCTGCGTGTGCGCGCAGCGGGCGGGCCAGGCCGTGCATGGTCCTGCTCGTGCGCCAGACTGCCCGCCGCGGCGGGTGCCGTAGGGTCGCTCAGGCAAAAAATTCGAGAGCTAGTTCGAACGCAGTCAGTGGCTGGTGTAGCTGGCATCACCATGCAGCTTCGTGGTTGTGTCCTGGTGGGCGCGGCGGATCGGTGACATAACTGCTTGATGACGCAACGGATCCGCGGCTGCCGAAGCGGCATAGCCGCGGCGCGGCAGCGGGCGTACCACGGCTGGCCGCCGTGAGCCATGGCGGAGGCATGGCGGGCGGGGACAGTTACCGGGCTCTGCGCGGCGTGGCTGTGCGCAGGGTTCAGCGCAGCCAGTTCCGGGTCGTAATGCGACGGTTCCTGGTGCGGCCGGTGGGAATCCGGGCAAGGCGGTGACTCCGTCGGCGTTGCGGCCTGCCTGGTACCGGCTGCGCGCCGCGTTCCGCCGGGACTGGCCCGGGTACCTGGCGATCGCGATGATCGTTGGGCTCGTCGGCGGGGTGGCCATGGCCAGCGTGGCCGCTGCCCGCCGGACCCAGTCAGCCTTCCCGCGGATCCTCGCTGCCAGTAACGCGTCCGACCTGGACGTTAGCCCCGGACCGTACAGCGCCCACCGGGTTGACCAGATCTCGCATCTGCCGCGGGTGCGGTCGGCCGAGTCGTATGTAGCCCTTAACGGCCTGCGTGCCCTGCGATCCGGGTTTGCCGATCCGGGGACGTCCTTCAACCAGCGGGTGGAGTTCGTCGGATCGGCCGACGGCCTCTACTTCGGCCAGGACCGTGTCATTATCACCAGTGGCCGGCGGGCCAGCCCTTGGCGGCCAGGTGAGATTGTCGTCAGCGAGCAGACGGCACGCCGCTTCGGCCTTCGCGTCGGCCAGTCGCTTGCCTACAACTTCTACTCGGGACAGCAGGCAAGCGACTCGGGCTTCAATCCCATGACCAGGCAGCCAGTGCACCGTGTCCGGCTCACGGTGACCGGCATTGGCGTGTTCACCGACGAGGTCGTCCAGGATGACATCGACCGGATCTACCGGATCCTGGCAACCCCTGCGCTCACCAGGCAGGAACTTCGCTGCTGTGCGGCCTACCTCTGGACCGGCCTGCGGCTGGCCCGCGGCGACCGCGATATGGCACCGGTGCTGCGGGACTTCGTCAAGCTGCTTCCGCCGGGAACCCAGGGAGTCTTCCGGGTCACATCGGTGGTCGAAGGCCAGGGCGAGCGGGCAGTCCGGCCCGAGTCCGTCGCCGCCGGCATGTTCGGCCTGATCGCTGCGCTCGCTGCGCTCGTGGTGGCCCTGCAGGCGATCCGCCGCACGATTCTCAGCAGCCGTTATGCTCGCGGCATTCTCCGGGCGGTGGGTGCCAGCCCGTGCGCCATCACCCTGGACGCTTCCATCGGCATCATCGGCGCAGTCGCCGTCGGAGCGATGCTGGCGGTGGTGGTGGCGGTAGCGGCCTCGCCGCTGGCCCCGCTGGGGCAGTTGCACCGGCTCGAGCCCGATCCCGGCGTGTCATTCGACTGGACCGTCCTCGGCGCGGGCGCGGCGTTCTTCCTGCTTGCCCTGTCCGCCGCCACGGCTGTGCTGGCCCATGCCGAAGTCTCAGGACACTCCCAGCGCCGCGGCGCGGCTGCCCGCCGGCGCGCCGCGGTGGCAATGACGGCGCCATCGATCCTTCCGGCCACAGCAACCACAGGAATCAGTTTCGCGTTCGAGCCAGGGTCAGGACGCGACCCCCGGCCCGCGCGGCCCAGCATTTCCGGCACGGTGGTGGCGCTGGTCATCCTGGTCGGATCAGTGGTGTTCGGGGCCAGCCTCAGCAACCTCGTCTCGCATCCCGCGCTGTACGGCTGGACCTGGGACACCGAGCTCCTAGCTGGCAGCGGTTACGGCAACATCCCACTCCCGCAAGCACGCCAGCTCCTGAGCCATGACCCCGACATCGCCGCCTGGTCCGGCGCCTACTTTGGCTCAGTCGAGATCAACCGTCACAGCGTCCCGGTCATCGCCACGACCAACGCCCGAGTCAGCCCGCCGATCCTGGCCGGTCACGCCGTGGCCGGGCCGGCCCAGATCGTGCTCGGCCCGGAAACGCTGGCCCTCGTCGGCGCGCATGTCGGCGGCACGGTCCGCGTCTTTAACGGAAAGTCAACGCTGATCATGCGCGTTGCGGGGACGGCAACGATGCCTGCCATCGGCGTTGGCCACGGGATCCACTCGTCACTCGGTGGCGGCGCGGTGCTGCCCGCCAGCGTGCTGCCGCAGGATCTGCTGGCTAGCGGCATCGGCGATCGTGCGCTGCAGGGACCAAACACGATCCTGGTCCGCTTCCGCCCGGGCGTGGATCACGCCGCTGCCATCCGGCGGCTCGAGCGGATCGGCGGCCCGCTATCCAGGATCCGGTCGGTGGAGGGCATCGAGGCGCTGCCCGTCCAGCGGCCAGCCGAGATCGTCAACTACCGGACGATGGGCACCACACCGCTCGTCCTGGCCGGGATGCTCGCGGCCGGGGCTGTCGTGGCGCTTGCCCTGACCCTCGCTGCCTCGGCACGGCGCCGGTCCCGTGATCTTGCCCTGCTAAAAACGCTGGGATTCGTCCGCAGGCAGGTGGTTGCCGTGGTGATCTGGCAGGCATCGGTACCCGTCGCGATCGGGACGGTGGTCGGTGTCCCGCTCGGAATCGCGACCGGCCGGTTCCTGTGGGCCAGGTTCGCCAGCGAGCTTTATGTCGTGCCCCAGCCAGCCGTCTCGATAGTGACGGTAGCGGTCGTCGCCATATCCGCGCTGGCCCTGGCCATCCTGACCGCCATCGTGCCTGGCTGGCGGGCAGCCCGGACATCCGTTGCCACCACACTCCGGGCGGAGTGAGGGGCTGACGTCTCGGCGCTGCAGCCCCTGGTGCGCGCCTATGACAGCGGGCTCAAGGTCCGGCTGGCCGCCGCCGAACGAGAGGCCCCTGCCGTGGCGCATCGCCCGCCTGACTGTCTCGACGGTGCGGCGAATGCCCGGATCTGGACGGCCCGCGTCGTGACTGGCATCGAGCCGATGGCCGCGCAGAACGGCGGCTCGGCGTGCGGATATCAAGCGGAAACATCCCCTCATCGGCACTCATGCCAGCCAGTTCGGTCGGCGACAGGTCGCCAACCGAATAATTATGCATCGCGGCGGTCGATCAGGAACGCCCGCACATGCGCGAATGGTGTGGTGAGGTGGTCAGCAAGCGACGATAACTGCGCGGTTCGCGGCCGCTTCTGCGAGCGGCGCCAGATCTCCCGGATCGCTGGTCAAGATCCGGTCGCCCGCGCTGGCCAGCAATACGACGGTTGCGTCAACCGGGTCGCTGGTGTCAGTCAGGCCCAGCAGCACACCGGCTTGCCGGCCGTCCTGGGGACTGACCGCGCGGACATCCACCGCGCGCAGCAACTGGGCCAAGACGGCCTGGCGGCCTTGGCGGTCACGCCAGACCTGGGCGATGACCATGGCGTTGCTGCGCAACGGTGCGCCATGTTGCTGAGCCACACGCAGCCGGGCCATCATCGCGCGATCGCCACGGTCGACGGCGACCAGTGCGCCCGCGTCCAGGATCAGTGCGCTCACGCGGGGGTATCGGCGCCAGTCATGCCAAGTTCACGTTCGGCGCGGGCCAGTTCCTGAGCAGTCAGGATCCCATGCTCGGCCTCCCAGGCATTGAGGAACTCGGCTAGTGCTTCAGCCCGTAGCTTGCTCGCGGCTGCCTCCGCGAGCCAGGATGACAAAGGCTTGCCTGCCTGGGCTGCGGCCGATCGCACAGCGTCCCCAAGTTCCGGATCGAATGAGATGCTCAGCTTGTCTACCTTCACGAGAGTAATCCTACCCTGGTAGTTCACACTCCGGTAGTAACATCCCCTGCTGCCGCCGAGCGATCATCTGCCTTTATCCTCAGCGGAGCTGACCATCACCGGCGTCCGGCGCTAGATGGCGGACCTGGCAGTTGGCCGACACCGCAGATGAGGTGCCCAGTCCTGGGGCAGGTCCACACTGCGCGGTCCTCGCGCAGTACCGGCGCGAGCGGATGAGAGCGCGGATGTTCCGGGCACGCGGGCCAGCTCGCGGACTTGCCGGCATGCCAGTGCGCCTCGATCGCCCATTCCTGGACCTGGCCCGCGACCGACGTGATTCTTTCCGGCAGCGACTCCCCGGCCATCACGAAGACACCCTGGCCGCTGCCGTCCGGGCCGTAGAGCATCGCCGTGACCTGCCCATCGAAGCCCGACCACTGCTCGTCCCGGATGTCCGGGAGAAGCGCGCCCGAGCTCGCCAGGTCACGCAGCACCGGCGCTAGCGCCTCGGACAGCACGATATCCACAAGGCCTTCCCGTCCGAACAGCGGCGCTGAGGGCAGCCTGACGCCGGCCAGGCCACCACCGAGTCAGCGGCCCCACGCGTGAGTGTTCCCACGGGGCAATCATCACGCCCGGCTCATCAAGGCACATACTCATTTGGCCGCTGACCGAGTTGCTGTTGAACGTGCGACGTCCCCTGTTGCAGTGTCTGTCGTGTCGGGTGCACGGCCGCGGTTGACGGGCCGTCGTTACGTTTGCTCATCGGATGGCAGGCACAGTTAAGGGGTGGTGAACAGCTTCTCGATCTCTTCGATGGCCTGGGCGTTGTCTTGGTAGCGGACCGCGTGGATGCCTGCTTCCCGCGCACCGTCCACGCACAGGCCGGTGTCGTCGAGGAATACCGTCTCCTGGGCGCGGACGCCGAGGCGTGCGCAGATCAGGGCGTAGATCCGGGGTTCGGGCTTGCTCATCCTGGCCTCGTGTGAATAGACGATCGCGTTGACGAGATCTTCGAATCCGTAGGCCGCCTGCTCTCGTTCCCGGGCGCCGGTGAAGCTGTTACTCAATATCCCGGTGCGATACCGCGGCCGCAGCCGGCGGGCGTACTCGATCAGCCCGGTGTTCGCGGTGCCCAGGTACTCGCGCCAGACGTCAGCCATGAACGCCGCGAGCTGCTGCCCGTCCAGGCCGAGGCGATCGGTGATCGCCTGGTGCACGTCGTCCTCGGTGATCGCGCCGATGCTGCCGCCGGCCCAGACGTCGTGCATGCGCTGGTTGAGTTCCCCCACGCGCAGCCTCAGCCGGGTCTCCCACAGCTCGGTGACACCCAGGTCCGGGGTGATCTCCAAGACGCCACCGATGTCGAACACCACCGCGCGGATCGCCATGACAGCCCATGCCCTCCTTGCCCCAGGCGCTGGAACCCGGCTTGCATGCTCCATGCTGAGCTCTGCCCAAGGGCAAGGTCAAAACGCCCGCATCGCGCAAGCCAGCGAGAAACTCTCTGCCGGCAACCGACGCGTCGGAATGAGCGGTGGGACGGCACCGTCAGCCCGGCAGCCGTCCGTCTCTGGCGCGCATATCAGGCGGATGCAGGAGGCCACGCACCCGGTCTCCGACGCAGAAGTCAATTCGGTAACTGAACCCATCCTCAACTGCCGCGATGAGCGCGCCGCCCGGGTTCCTGTAGCCCAAACTGGGACGTCCGAGTATCGGATGCGACAACTCGGCGGGCGGTACTCCGTTGATCTTCGGGGTTCCTGGCGGGCTACCGGTTGTCGGCTTCGTGCTAAATGAGCGGGGCGACGCGGTATTCGTAGGGGGACAGGCGCTCGACAGTAATTCTGTCGCCTTCGACCAGGCGATGGTGTGCAAAGAACGGGCAAGAGCCTCCCAGCTCAGCTCACCGGCCGGGTCATCCACCCCCGCGATTGGCGCTTCTACTGTCCAGGACGGGGAAGGCGCCCTGCTCCGACAGCCCTGCGTACACCCAAGGCTCGCAGCGACTGGGACGGGTTGTACCGCTCCTACCCCTTGGTGATCGTCTTCGCCACGACGACGGAGGACGTCGTCAACGCGATCACCTGGGCACGCCAGAACGACGTCGCGCTGCGGGCGCGCAGCGGCCGCCACAGCCTCGAGGGCTGGTCGAATGTGTCCGGTGGGATCGTCATCGACGTCAGTGAGATGAAGTCCGCTCGGCTCGACCCGGCGGCCCGTACTGTGACCGTCCGGGCGGGGTTCACCCAGGTGAGGTCGTGACGACGCTCGGCGAGAAGGGCTTTGCCGTGCCGACCGGAGGAGAGGCGACCGTCGGGCTCGCTGGTGCGACGCTCGGCGGCAGCTTGGGCTTGTTCACCCGCAACTTCGGCATGGCCTGCGACAACTTGATGGCGGCCGAGGTTGTCGTCCCCTCGGGCGACGACGGGGCCAAGGCGATCACCGCCGACGAGCACCTCAACTCGGACCTGCTGTGGGCCCTGCGGGGCGCCGGCAACGACGACTTCGGAATCGTGACCTCCTTCACCTACAGGATGCACCCGCTGAAGCAGGTCAGCTTGCTCGAGGCGCAGTGGAACGGCTTCGAGAACCTGCGGGGCGTCTTCGACGCGTGGCAGCGGCAGGCGCCGACGACCGACTTGCGCCTCAGCAGCGTGCTCGACATCGGTCCGGACGGAATCGACCTCGTGGCTGTGCTGCAATCGGGGTCGCCGGCCGAGGCCAAGGAGTTGCTAGCGCCGGTGTTGTCGGTGGGCAAGCCCGGCATCTGCGACATGTACAAGACGGCGCTGGCCAGCTCCTGTGACGCGACGTGCTAACGGACTCGCCAACGAGACCGCCCGGAATGAGGCAGCGTCTGCGAGGCTCAGGAGACGGCCGCCGATCCTGTGTCCTAGGTCAGCGGGACGCGCGGTAGTGCTAGAGACCAGGAGAGACGTACGTCGCAGTGCCGTAACCCAGCCACGCCCGGCGTGCTGCGTGCCCGATGGGTAGTCACCCTGGGTGGCTCTCGGTCACTCACGGCTAGGTCGAAAGGCTCCCGGACTGGGACATCTTCCTGGGGATGATCCACGACGGCGGGTGGTCCGTGAGCGCGATCTCAGGCCTAGTTGACCTCGCCTGCGCCGAGGCGGGCGAGCGCGGCATCCTGGACAATTGATCTTGCAACCTCACCCGCAACCAGACATAAGATTATCGACGATCCGCTATACTGACAGCATGGAACCGGCCACTGCGGGAGCCCTGCTCCGCCAGGCGCGCAAGCGGGCCGGCCTGTCCCAGGTTGACCTGGCCGCCCGGGCCGGTGTCACACAGAGCGTGATCAGTGCGTATGAGTCCGAGCAGCGGCAGCCCTCACTCCCAGCGCTCGCCCGACTGGTCGGCGCGGCGGGCTTCGAGCTGACCCTGGGCTTGCGGCGGCCGCCCGGCCGCCTGCGTCCGCTGTCGGGCCCGGTGGGCCGCCGCGTCCGCCGCCACCGCAACGACCTGGTCACTGCCGCCGCCGCGCACGGGGTCAGCAACCTACGCGTGTTCGGCAGCGTGGCCCGCGGCGAAGACCGCCCCGATAGTGACGTGGACCTGCTCGCCGACTTCCCGCCCGGGCTGAGCCTGTTCGGGCTGGGCCGCCTCGAGGCTGACCTCGAAGGCATCCTCGGCACCCGGGTCGATCTGATCCCCGCCGCCGACCTCAAACCAGACGTCCGCGAACAAGTCGAATCTGACCTGATCGCGCTATGAGTTACCGGGAACGTCAGCGGCTGGCCGATATCCAGGCTGCGATCGACGCGATCCGCTCCCATCTGCAACGCGGCGACCTGTCCGACGGGCTGATCTTCGACGCAGCCCGCATCCGCCTGCTGGAGATCGGCGAGGCTGTTAAAGCCTTGCCGGATGATCTGCTGGCCACGCAACCATCGATCCCGTGGCGGCAGATCGCCCGCATGCGACCACCTCGCCCACCGCTACTTCGATACTGCCCACGCCATCTTGCAGGCCACCGTTGACGAAGACCTGCCCGACCTCGAACGCGCGGTCCAAGCCCTGGCTAGTTCACTGGAGAATGAAAACCCGGACACCCGCCCCGGCGCAACGTGACCGAGCATCCCGATCCCCGGGCGACTCCCGCACACCTGGCCCGCCGATTGGGCCCGACCGGGAATCCTCGATGATCCTCAGTCCTCAACAGCCCACAGCCGGTCCGGGAACCTGCAGCCCACGGCCAGCCTCCGCGCATAGCCGGCCTTGTCCGTGCCCGAACCTGCCGCCCGCCAGCACCGCGGCCCGCTCGTCCACCACCTCTATGGTGGCCGATCGTTTATGCGGGTCCATGCCGATGATCACGCTCAACGGATCCTGCCTGGCTCACCGAATAAATATCTGGCGAGGAGGGCACCGCTACTTCGAGCTGGGCAACCCCTTTGAGCCTCTCCTCGCACGGTGCCCGGCGAAAACGCAAGCCAGATGAGAGCCACACCAATGACACTGGCGGGCAGCTGCGATTGGGCTTCTCGCCGGGCACCTGGACCGAGTCTGGCCAGATATCGATCCTGGGCCAAGTCTCTAAGTAGCCGCGATGAGGTTCGTTAGCGGTTGGCGTTCACGGGAGTGGTGTATGGCCCCCTCTGACCGGTTCATTACATTCAGCCAGCTGAGCATAGGGTTGGCAGCATGACGCTGCGGCTTGTTCAGATTGCGATGAATGCCCGGGATGACTCCGCGGTCGGCCGGTTCTGGGCGGAGGCGCTCGGCTGGGGTGTTTCCAGCGAGGAACCCGGCGTGACCAACCTCGAACCTGTGGGCTTCGCCTATCCCGACCCCGTCGCCGTCTGCATCGACGTCATTGCCGTCCCGGAACCCAAGACGGTGAAGAACCGCGTGCACATCGACCTCGCTACCACGTCTGCGGCCCATCAGGCGGACCTGGTCGCCCGCCTGCAGGATCTCGGCGCGACGCCCGCCGACGTCGGCCAGGGCGACGTCTCATGGACCGTCCTGGCCGACCCGGAGGGCAACGAGTTCTGCGTGCTGGCGCCCTGGCCGGGCGGCCGGGACACCGGGCCGGTGGCTGCGGTGACGGTTGACTGCACGGATCCGCAGGCCATGGCCCGGTTCTGGGGCGAGGCGATGGACTGGACCCTGCACCAGGTGACCGGCGATCACGCGGTGCTGCGCTCCGCCAAGGGTGTCGGGCCGTATCTCCAATTCCTCCGCACGCCCGACGTGAAGACGGTGAAGAACCGGGTCCATCTCGACCTCCGGCCCTACCCTGGTGACGATCAAGAGGCAGAGGTGGCCCGATCGCGGGCTCTCGGCGCCACCGACATCGACCTCGGACAGGGCGACGTCCCGTGGACGTGCCTGGCCGACCCGGAGGGCAACGAGTTCTGCGTCCTCACCCCGCGCTGACGATGACGACGCGCTCCGGGGCGGGCCGGTCCACGACCTACAGGCACACGAACCGGGCCTGACCCGAGCGGCGCCCCGTGTGTTCCAGCATCAGGGCACGCCGACCGAAGACCCATCCCAGACCATGGCGATAGAGCGTGATCGGCGCCCGCACAAGAGACCGAGTCTGCAGTATCCGGGCGGCGAGACCAGAGGCACTGAAATCCACTCCTGAGACGCTACGCGACACTGCGCGCTCATGCCGTGTTCAGATCGTTCGCGCGATTGGCCGTGCCCTGACCCCCGGGACCACTGATGGCGGAAGGCGACCCAATCTCCCTGCGGAGGCGCCAGGGGCGCCATCTGCTCGCTTACTGAGCGGTCGGCCTTCGATGTAGAGCCCCAGAGCTTGGCGGTTCAGGTTGCGTGCTCGGTGAGGAACACGTACTCACAGCCCGAGCGGTCGGGGGCGTCGCGCACGTCCAGGACCCGGTAACCGTGGACGGCCAGGCTCGATTCCACCTCCCCGCGGCCGCGGGACCGCAGGGTGGAGTCGGAGGTGACGACCGGGCCGTCGGCCAGAACGTGTAGGTGTAGCGGAAGGACACGAACGGGAGGCGCACGCTGGTGACCTCACCGCGCCGCTCGACTGGGCCGTTGCCGGAGACTTCCAGGATGACTGGGCTCGTGCCGGCGGCCCAGTCCTCCCACGCCCGGCGCGCGGACAACACGACCGGCAGGGGGTCAGTTTCAGATGCCGCCAGGGGGGGCGGGTTCAACCGGTCAGCGCAACGCTCGGTGAGTCGAGAAGATTCTCGATGAGCTGAGGAGGTTGCGGATGCGTGCGCATCTGACGGTGGAGCAGCGGCAGCTGGCGTTGCGGCTCAAGGCCGCAGGGCTGTCGTTACGGGAGATCGGCCCGCAGGTGGGCTGCTCGCATCAGGGGGTCGCGCTGATCGCGCGGTATACGTCGCGGCGGCCGGTGCGCCGGGATGGGTGGGTGCCCGGGCCGGGGCGGCTGACGCTGGCGGACCGGGAGGAGATCACCCTGGGGCTTCACGGCGGGGAGTCGTTCACCGTGATCGCCGCCCGGCTGGGCAAGGCGGTCTCGACAGTGTCGCGGGAGGTGGCCGCTAATGGTGGCCGCAACGAGTACCGGGCGTGGCGGGCGCATCAGCGCGCCCGCGAGCAGGCGCGGCGCCCGAAGACGCCCAAGCTGGCCTGCCCGGAGCTGGCCGCCCAGGCCGGCCAGTGGCTGGCCGAATGGTGGTCGCCGGTCCAGATCTCGGCCCGGTTGCAGATCGAGTTCCCGCACGATCCCATGATGTGGGTGAGCCACGAGACGATCTACCAGGCGCTGTTCGTACAGGGCCGCGGCGAGTTGCGCCGGGAACTGGCCCGGTGCCTGCGCACCGGCCGGGCTAAACGCCGCCCCCGCGGCCGCGATGGCCGGTCAGGCCATATCAAGGACATGGTGATGATCAGCGAACGCCCGGCCGAGGCTGAGGACCGGGCCGTGCCCGGCCACTGGGAAGGCGACCTGATCATCGGCAAGGACTGCAAGACAGCGGTCGGCACCCTGGTCGAGCGGTCCACCCGCTACGTGATGCTGCTGCACCTGCCCGACGGCCGCGACGCCCGCCTGGCCGAACGCGCCATGCGCCAGGCGATCACCGCCCTGCCGGGCCAGCTGGCCCGGACCATCACCTGGGACCAGGGCATAGAGATGGCCTACCACGCCGACTTCACCGTCGCGACCGGCATCCCGGTCTACTTCTGCGACCCGCACTCACCCTGGCAGCGCGGCTCGAACGAAAACACCAACGGGCTGCTGCGCCAGTACCTGCCTAAAAGCACCGACCTGTCCATCCACGCTGCGCAGGATCTGGCCCACATCGCGGCCAGCCTCAACAACCGGCCCCGCAAGACGCTGGGATTCATGAAACCATCCGAAAAGCTCGCCGAGCTTCTTGCGCACACCGGTTGAACCCGCCGGGTCAAAATTCAGCCGCCGTTGACACGCAGGCCGCCGGCAAGTGCCGATCTGTCTCTTGCCCCGGCCTGCGGCGTCTGCGATCGCTCAGGCCATCGCCTGCAGCCGAGCAGTAATTGGCACGGGTCCATAGCCCAGCGCCCGCCCGCGCCTGGTCTGCCATTCAAGCCTGGCCTCTGGGGCTGCATGCCGGCCAGCCACGTCCACTCCGACGGTCAAAGGACGGTCAGACGATTTTTCCTATCCCGCCCCGCCCAGGGCCCGAAGACCACGCTGAACAGGCGTTTCCCCATCACCAGGAAAAACTTGAACCAGTGCCCTTATCTGCACCTCGCATAAAAGCCGCCGAGGGCAACCCAGGAGTCCTGCCGAGCGCAAGATCACACCGCGGAACATGTAGACGCACAGAGCCAGGCGGCCTGACCGCCAGAGCGCGGCCGGTAGCACCTGTCCGTCCGAATCTGATGCCGATGTGCGTGCGATTGCCCTCCACTGCCCCGGGAGACCTCTGAAGAGTCGCCCGGACAACGATGAGTTTCAGCCCAGTAGCAGGTCTTCTGTCACATCTACCTTCCGCGTGAACTTGGAGGCACCTTGAAGCTCTTGCTCACGTCAGGCGGCGTCACGAACCCCAGCATCTACTCGGCGCTCCTGCAGCTTCTCGGCAAGCCGGTCGCCGAGTGTCACGCGCTCGTCGTTCCGACCGCACAGTGGGGCCACCCGATGTGCGGACCCGCATCGGTGCGGGGCCTGGTGGCCGCCGAGCCCGGCTTCCGGCACTTCTCCGGCCTGGGATGGGCGTCGCTCGGTGTCCTCGAGCTCACCGCCCTGCCCACCGTTGGCGCGGAGCGATGGGTCCCCTGGATCCGGGAAGCCGACGTGCTCCTGGTCGACGGCGGCGACGCGACGTACTTGTGCCACTGGATGCGGGAGTCCGGGCTGGCCGATCTGCTGCCTTCGCTGCGCGACATAGTCTGGGTGGGAGTGAGTGCTGGAAGCATGGTCATGACGCCCCGGATCGGGGAGTACTTCGTCGAGTGGCCGTCCGCGGCGGACGACCGCACCTTGGGGGTCGTCGACTTCTCGATCTTCCCGCACCTGGACGCCTTCCCGGGGAACGCCCTGGCTGACGCAGAGCGGTGGGCCGCCGCCATCGGCGTCCCGGCCTACGCCATCGACGAACAGACGGCCATCAAGGTCGAAGACGGCTCTGTCGAGGTGGTCTCCGAAGGGCAATGGACGAAGTTCGGGTCGTAGCCGCCCGGCATTTGTGACGTCGCATCGTTGGACGTGAACCCCCGTTGCTGAGGCGTTGTCGCCCGCTCTGACCTGGAGTGGCGCCGCGAGTCGAACGTCTGCACATGCCGTTGCGACACGAGGTCGCACCTTGCGAGTGAACTCGCGGATTGGAGGGCCGATTATGTGGGCGGCGTAGTTCCGGGCGCGTGCTCACACCCCGGCCCCGCCCTGTCGTGCGCCGCTGGTGACGGCGGGGTGCGGAGCACAGGGGAAAGCCCAAGGGCCTGCCGTCCCATCCGGGGGGCCACAGGTGAGGGGCAGACCGGACGGGTGAATCGCGTGAACCCTCGTTGATGCCTCCTAATACGGAGCCTCGCCGGTGGGATGCGGCAGCGGGTGCAGGGACTGGCCGCTGAGAAGCGGCAGGTGACTGCCGGGCACGGCATCCGGCCGGGAGAGCATCGCCGTCCCCGGGGTAGAGAGGGCACCCAGCCCGGTCATATCTCGCAGGTGCGGAACGTGGTAACCCCGTCCGGGTCCGATATCAGGTGGTGCCGGTAAGCCGACCGTGAGGAAGGCCCAGTTCCCGGGCGGGAACAGGATGACCCGGAAAGCGAATGCCGGCGGCCGAAAGGCAGCAGGAAACCGGGACATGGTGGCTGGCCCCTCCGCTGGCCGTCCTGGATAACTGGCCGGATACAGGCTGATGCCTGGACCCGAAAGGGTGCTGACGCGGGTCAGGTGAGCCCGTGAGGCAGATCGTCGATATTCGGTTCGATGTCCGGGCGGTATACATTCAGGGTTTCAGTCCGTGGTCCACGTCCGCCAACCCTTTACGGTCGGGACCCCGTGCCGTGCAGTGCTGGGCGAGCAACGCGACGCAGACGGTCCTAGACCGGATGTACGCCGACCGAACCCAGCGCTCGCTCTGGAGATTGATGACCCGGTGCCGGATGGTGGGAGGCCCTGCGGCGCGATCTTGTCAACTCAGCTACTGATTCCGCCTGGCTCGTCACCGAGCATCAGCCAGCGTGCAGCTGACGCTGGGCCGTTGACCCTCTCCTTATCATGGACCACCATGGCGTCTCTGTAGCGTCCACCTACGCCCTGACCAGCCCCGACACTGGCTGTCCAAGCGGAGGCTGTCCCCCCGCTAGCCCCCGCGGGCGGCATTCAGTCCCTGAATTGCCCCCGAAGCGATCTTGACAGAATCATCCGCCCGCACTGTCAGGCCATCGAGCAGACATTCGAACGCGGAAACGGGAGCACAGCCAGGAAAAGTGAGCGGTTTTACAGCCCGCCATTCCCACCGATCTGAATAGCCGCTGACCTGCGGATATTCCATTCTCCGTCGCGTGAAAACCCTCCCGCCGTCCGTAGCTCCGGAGTGTGCCTGGTCAGCGCGACGCACCTCTTTGGATCATGTCCCACGAAGCCCAGCTGAGTCCTGCAGCATCTCATCGTTCCATCGCCGTCCTGGATCCTGTGCAGCTCAGATACTCCGCGGTTCCCCTGAAAGTGCGGACACTCTTGCCATAAAGGCAATTGACATAAGCAGCATCCGGCGCGAGCATGCGGAGATGGGGTAGAGGCGACGCCGAAAGGCCTGTCACCTCGACTGCGTCGGCGATACGTGCCGTTACGTAGAGTAACGCCCAGCCGACGGCCATCGCTTTGGGGGAAGTAGGTGGGCGCCGTGACAGCCCTAGCGGAACCGGTTCCTATCTTCACTCCGGCCGAGCAGTGGCTGCGCACGAGCTTCTACTCAGGCTTGCCACTGGACCTCACCCCCACCGAGCCACAGCCCGAGCATGACGGTAGCCCTATCGATGTCACCAGACCGGCGATCCGCGCCTGGGTGATCCGCGACCTGCTCCTGTCCAGGATCCCCGTGGCGCCTGGCCAGATCCGGCTGTTGAGCGTCACCGGGGCGGCCATCCAGGGTGAACTCGATCTGCGGTTCGCGAAGGCCGATTGCCCGCTCCGTCTTGAGCAATGCGTATTCGACAGCCCGGTAACGCTGTACGAAGCCCATCTGCGGTCGGTGTCGCTGCGCGGATGCACTGTCCCGGGGATGGATGCCCGGCACGTCAGGGTCACCGGAGATCTCAACCTCGACGATGTGCACCTTACCGGCTGCCTGCGGCTCGGCGGCGCGCACCTGAGGGACGACCTTCACCTGGCAGACGCCACGATTGAGCCGCCCTCCATCCGGACGATGGATGGCCACGACGGCACGGTCGGCGGCGACGACCACAACGCCCTGCTCGACCTGGACAACATCGAGATCAAAGGCAAGTTCGAAGCGCCTGGGCTAACTGTCCATGGCATGGTCAGCACAAAGGCGGCCACCGTGGCCGGTCCATGGCGGATGGCGCGAGCGCGCATCCTTGCCGCGGCGAAGGCGCCATCCGGCGGCACGCGGGACGCAGTGGCGTGGAGCGGCGAGGGCATGAAGATCGAGGGAACGCTGGACGCATCCCGCCTGCAGGCATCGGGACAGGTCCGCCTGGTCGATACCCAGGTTCTCTGCCTGGTCTTCCGCGACGTGCAGATAGAGAACTCCGGCACCGCCCTCATCCTCGACCGTCTCGACTGCCGTGGCAGCGCATTCTGCGACGGGGACAGCCACCTGACCGGCGGCATGCACGCCATCGGGATCCAGGCCGGCGCGACCCTGTACCTGGGCTCTGGGATGGCGGAGGCCCCGGTCAAGGGAACGGCCGAGGACAAGAAGCATGCTGTCGATCTCCGGCGGGCGAGGATCACTGGCGAGCTGAAATGCACGAAGGGCTTCCGGGCGATTGGTGCGTGTAACCTCGCCGGCGCCCACGTCGGCGGCCGTGTGTCCTTTCCCGGTGCCAGCTCTCCAGTCGGTGGATGACACCGAGGGGCAAGTGGCGTTCACCGCTGATGGCGCGCAGATGGACAGCGACCTGTCCCTCCACGAGGACTTCTCGTGCCGGGGCACCATACGCCTGATGGATGCCCGGATCGGCGGCGGGTTCATTCTCGAGCAAGATGAGGGTGGTGGCCATTGCAGACTGGCCGCGGCAGGGCTCTCCGTCTCCCGTGACGTCACGCTGAACATGGCCGGCACGGTCGATCTCAGCGGGGCCGACATCACCGGGGATCTCACCCTGCATCTGAAGCGCCTGAAGGGCGATGACAGTGGTGCGGCAGCGGACCTGAGTGCGGTGACGGCCGACGTGCTCGCCCTGATCGGCAGGCCCAGGATGGGGTTCCTGGACCTGACCCGGGCGTCGGTCAGCCTCCTCTGTGACAGCCCACAGGACTGGCCAGACGACAGCCGTATTGTCCTCGAAGGCTTCGAATACCGTGATATCACCACCAACGGCGACAGGAAGAATCACGATTCCTATCGCCTGCAGTGGCTGAAGACGGGAACTCGGTGGACCCGCGGAGCGGAGGGCCAGTACGAGGACGTCGGGTTCACCCCCCAGCCCTATCAGCAACTCGCGGCGTATTACCGCAATGCCGGGGACGACAACCAAGCACGCCATGTCCTTCACAAGCATGTACGCCAGGCGCAACACCAGACCTCCACAACTGGCATCATCCCGTTATCAAGCTGTGGAATATCGCGCAGAACGTCTTTGTCGGATACGGATATCCCCCGGGCGGGCCTTTGCCTGGCTCTTCGCGTTTGCGGTGGTCGCCGCGGGGCTGTTCGCGCGGGTCGGCAAGGTCCACACCGGTTTCGTCGCGGGAGATCATCATGTCACTCGGCCTGGTGCTGCCCGGCACCGGCTACGGCCAGATCGATCCATGGAAGGCGACCGGCACCGCAAGCCACGTGATAGCAGGCCTCCTTGTCCTGTGGGGCCTGATGCTCGGCGCGACCGTGATCGCGGCCCTGGCCAGAGTCATCAAGCAGTAGCCGTCCCGGACGGCGCTGGCGCCATCGACCACAAGTAAACCAAGCGAGGGAATGAGATGAGTTATCCATCTGAATACAGGAACGGCCCGGAGCCCGGCGGATTCACGGGCATCGCGAACGGGATGGGCCTCATGGCTCTGAACGACATCCCGGAGGAGTTGGCCCAGAAGGAACGGGACGTCGTCATCGTGGCGGGCCGCGAGTTCGCGAAAGAAATCGGCGATAAGGATCCCTGCCTGGTCATAGTGGGGCAGTTCACGCCACTTGTACACACCAGCCGGCTTGCCGAGAACCAGATCATGAAGAACTGCATGGACGCCTTCGGGTATCCGGACGGGAAGGTGCCCAGGATCAACGTCCTGCTCGACTCCCCCGGCGGCTCCCTCGACAGCGCGTACAAGATAGTCCGCTACCTGACCTGTTACACCAGTGAACTGAACGTGCATGTCCCCAGGCGGGCGAAAAGTGCGAGCACGCTGCTCGCACTGGGCGCCAAGCACGTCTACATATCACAGTTCGGCGAACTCGGCCCGTTGGACACGCAAATTTTCGATCCGCGCAATCCCGTCGCTTACGTCTCAGCCCTCGACTGTTACCAAAGCGTGGACTACGTCCGAATGTTCGGCGTCAACGCGATGAGCAAGGCGCTCAGGCAACTGAGTGCAGACGCCGGCGGTCAGATCACTCTCAAGGACCTGCTCGGCACGGCGTCCGCCTTCGCCACCGGCGCCATCAGCCCCATGCTGATAGGTATCAGGGCGCTCGATTTCGGGGGGTGGGGTCGCAGTCTGAAGATCGGCGAACGGTACGCCCAGATACTCCTGGCGGACAACCACACCAGAGACGAGGCGGGAAGAATCTCCGAACGTCTCGTCTACAGCTACACCCATCACCTCTTCCCCATCGACTACCGGGAGGCACGCGCCATCGGGCTCCCCGCAGAGCTAATGAGCGATAGGGCCTATCACACCGGCCTGGACGTGGTGGAGAAGTGCAAGAACAACGCGTTCATCGGCTTCGTCAGTCCTCACGAACTGGAGAGCCTGGAGAGGACACAGGCGGCAGAAAAGGCGGCGGGTTCCGGCGAAGCGCCGCCCGGGGCAGGAGGGGCAGATGATCAGAATGGCCACGGCGCCCCTGCTCAGCCACAGACCGCCATGGCGGATACGTCTGGACAATACATCGACAACCCTGAGGACTACAGGAGGTAGCGACGCAATCCTGCTTAGCGTAATTGATCGGCCTGCTCTGACTCTAAACGCACGGAGCCTCAGCCATTGCTATCATTCCGATGTCATCGCAGGGGCGAGCGGCAACGCGGCCTGGATGGCGCCCGGCCATGTCTGCCTGGGAGAATCCTGTGTCGCTGATCTAGCCGCATGCGTACCCGTTCTGGGCATCCAAGGATCAGCTCGTCCGGTTCGGCCCTACCGGACCCGCCGAACACCTCGCTCGCCACCCTGCAAGAGCCGCCCTGGCATTAGTCGCGGGTAAGACCGGCCTGCCCCGGGCCGCGGCTGTGCGTGCCGACCTCGTCCACGTCATACGACCAGGCGGTATTGGTAGATCAGGCCACCGACGCGAGCGCATTTTCGGACGCGGTACTGGTCGAGATCGACCGGCGCGGGCAGCGGTTTCATCGGCGCGGCTGCGTGCGGGGAGCGGTGCGGCCGATGCTGATTGTGATGGGACTTGTAATCGCGCAGAATCCGCCGCAGATGGGCCTGGTCCCAGATGAGGCCGCGGTCCAAGAGCTCGGTCGGCATCCCCGATCCAGCGGCGCGGCGTCGATGCCGGCATTCCTGAGAATCTCCCATGCCGTCGATGCCGACTACCTTCACTCCCAGACCGGCCAGCTCGCCGTGGATCCTGCGGTACCTCCAGCCTGGGTTTTGCGGGCCAGCTTCCCGGGCTCTTGTGATGAGCCAGCTGCCAGTCTCGCCGGGATCGGCTGAATGCCGCACTGCGGGCGCCGCCCAGTTAGGGTGAGTGTGTGTGCGGGGTCGGTGGGAACATCGCTCGCGGTGCGCTCCTGACGCTGCTGCTGGCGCCGCTCGTCGTGGTTCTGGATCGGCTCGACGCCGTCGGCGAGCTGACATTGTTCGTGCTTGCCGGCACGGCGCTGATCCCCCTTTCCTGGCTCATCGGCGAGGCGACGGACAACCTGGCCCGCCATACCGGTCCCGGGATCGGCGGCTTCCTGAACGCGACGTTCGGTAACGCGCCGGAGCTGATCATTGCGATCATCGCCGTGTCCGGAGGTCTGACCGCGATCGTCAGGGCGTCGCTCGTAGGCTCGATCGCCGGCAACCTCCTGCTGGTCCTCGGCTTCACGCTTCTCGTCGGCCAGAGGGGCTTCATCGATCGCCGGTCTGCCTACATCTCACTCGGCCTAGTCGGATTCACCACCGTTGTCGTGCTCGTCGCCGCCGCGCCAGGGTTCCACGGCGATCCGGAACGCCGCTCGCCCGCCGGGTTCTCGGTTCCTGTTGCCATACTGCTCCTGGTCGTCTGGGTGATCGTGACCCGGTACGCGCTGCGCCGCCAGTGGCAGCTCTTCAGGTCCGCTGAACTCGAAGGCACCGGCTGGTCGTTGCCTGCCGCCCTCGTGGTGCTCGGCGTTGCCACGATCGCTACCGCCTTCGTCAGCGAAACGCTCGTCGGCACGCTACGAGCCTTCGCATACACGGCGCACCTCTCGGAGTTCTTCGCCGCGTTTGTGATCGTTGCGATCATCGGAAACGCGACGGAGCACGGGAGCGCGGTGCTGCTGGCGCGACGCGGCAGGGTCAAGCTGGCAACCGAGATCCCGCTGGCCTCAAGCGCCCAAATCGCCGGCTTGGTGATACCCCTGGTAGCTCTCATCTCGTGGGGCTTCACGCCGCTTGCCCTCAGCTTCCGGCCGGTCGAGCTCGCGGCCATGGGAGTAGCAGCTGCTCTTCCGGCGCTCGTTCTGCGGACCGGCAGAACGACCCGGCTTAGCGGAGCGATCCTCCTGGCCGCCTACTCGGCTCTCGCCGTTGCCTCCTACCTGTCCGGCGACCCCTGACGCGTGCGGGGATGTCAAACCCGGTCGCCACTAAGGCCCGGGACAGACGACCCGGTCATGGCATGTCAATGCCGTCCCCCCAGTACGAACTTGATACCTCTTCCCGGCACGAGAGACGCTCTACTGCGCTCCATCTCCAGGGAAACGGCTGCTAAGCCAGCCTCGGCAGACCTGCTTCGCCACTGCGTTCCGCGGCCAGGAAGGACGGGTTAACGTGCCAGAGTCAGCCGCTGAGGACCGCGTCCTTCATCCGCTTCAGGCGCGTGTGGCCAACCCGCTCGTCCAACTCGCCTGGGGTTTGGGATCCCGCCTGCTGGAGACGCCCTCCCGGAGACGACCGGACGGCGCACAGGACAGCCGCGGCGCACGCCCGTGTGCGACGGCCTGGAGGGCCAGGCCTTCTGGCTGATCTCCCAGCAGGGACGCCGTGCCGACTGGACACGGAACATCGAGGTCAATCCCCCGCGTCCGGGTCAAGGTGGCCAGCTGGCCACACACCCGCTGGTGGACTGGAACGGCGCACATCCTCGACGATGACGACCCGCGCGAGCGCCAGCGGACCCTCGGCCGGGGCAACCTCGCGCGCCCAGCTCTGCATACGCACCTCCGCGGCGATGGGCACCAGCCCGCTAACGGTCCGCATCGATCTAGATACCCGCTGACCCTGCAAAGTACAGCCCACGCTCGTGCACCGGCCCCGGGCCGGATTGCTTTCGGCGGATGAACCGCGACGAACGTCCCGCACCAGATCCGCGCCGGGCCCGCGTTGCCGGCACGAGCCACGATCAGTCAGATGGCAAAATGCCTGCCGCCCGCCCAGAAGCGGCTGATCTGCGCTCGGTTCTCGTCTATGCCTTAACCAGCGAAAGACGTACAGAGTCGGCGATCCGGCGCAAGGCGTCGTCCTCAGCCCATCACGGAATGTAGTTGATGCTGCTTACCAGTGCATCTGGCCTAAGATTCAGCGGTCGCAGGTCAGGAACACCTGCGACGACCACATGGTTGATTCTTGCAGGACGGTAGCGCCGCTTGGCCTCCGGGCGGATAATCAGGCGCTGACTGGCGCATTCACGGCCAAGGGGGGATGCGCAATGTTCAGGTTTAGGCGTTTTACGGGCTGTCGCGCACTGATTATGTTTTTCGGCCTGGCGGGCTTGGTGCTTGCGGCCTCAGCCGCGGTTGCCAGGCCGGCACGTGCGGCGGCGGCGACCGGGCCCGGTCTTGACTGGCCGCAGTATCTGCACGGTCCGCAGCACAGTTCGGTGAGCCTGGCCACGGCGTTCACCCCGTCGAACGCGGCTTCTGCCAGCCAGGTGTGGCACTGGCAGCCGCCGGCGATCACGGGCGAGCCGGCGCCCCGCCTGGAAGCGAGCCCGACCGTGGCGGCTGGGCGGGTATACATCGGTGCTGAAAGCGGCGGGTTCTACGCGCTGAACGGGGCAACAGGTGCGGTGGCGTGGAGCCGTCAACTCGACACCGAGCCGAACACAACCTGCCCGGCGCGCGGAATCACCTCAACAGCGGCCGTGAAGCCAGACCCGGTCACGGGCACGAGCACCGTCTATGTGTCGGGCGCTCGCTATCTCTATGCGCTCAACGCCGCGACTGGTGCCGTGGTGTGGAAAACCGAGATTGGCCCGCCAGCCTTGGCCAACCCGGACGCCTACTACAACTGGTCATCACCCACCGTGGCTGGCGGCCATATCTACACCGGCCTGTCGTCCAGTTGCGACACCCCGCTTATCCGCGGCGGGCTCGTCGAACTCGACCAGCACACCGGTCAGGTCCTGCACACCTGGCACACAGTCCCCAGCGGATCACTCGGCGGCAGCATCTGGTCGAGCGCCGCGGCTTCATCCAGCGGCAGCGATGTGTGGGTATCGACCGGAAACGAATGCGATCCCACCATCAACGCCTGTCCGTCCGGCAACCAGGTCGGGCACTCACTGTCGATCGTGCACCTGTCGGCGTCGCTGACCTTGCTCCAGGCATGGCAGGCCTCGGGAACCGCCGGGCAAGGCCATGACTGGGACTTCGGCTCCTCACCGATCCTGTTCGGCAGCGGCAGCCCGCCGCCCGACGTGGGCGCCTGCAACAAGAACGGCCGGTATTACGCACTGGCCGCCAACCCGCTGGGCAGCACCCCGCTGTGGGCAGACGTGATCGGCGCCCCCGCCCACTCAGACAACTCCTGTCTGGCCAGCGCCGTCTGGAACGGGCCTGCCGCGCCCTGTATATCGGCGGCGATCCCACCACCATCAGCGGTACCAGCTACGGCGGATCGATCCGCCAGGTCAACCCGGCAACCGGCGCCTACACCTGGCAGGCCGGCCTGCCCTGCGCGGTGATGGGCACCCCATCGCTAGACAGCGCGGGCGTGCTTGCCGCTGGAACCTACCTTTGCCCGGCAGGCAACACCCCCGGCGCCTACCTGATCAATGCCACCACCGGCGCCATCCTCAAAACCCTCCCGGTCAGCTCGAGCCGCGTATTCAGCCAGCCAGTCTTCGCCCAAGGCACCCTCTTCATCGCGACCGAAACACAGGGCCTGTACAACTTCGCACCTTAATCCCAGCGGTGAATGGTCTCGGGCCACCGCCAGGCGACGACGTTATCCCGCCAGCGCAGACCTTCCTCCGAGGACTTTTCCCTCGTCAGGATCGAGCCAGGCCGGCGACCATTGCCCCAGCCGGCCCTGACACGCAAACATGCCTGTGCCCGCTCGCCGAACCAGACGATCTGTCAGCCGCTGGCCTCGGCCACCGACAACAATGACCTGAGTCCCTGCTCGGCGATCCGGCGCGAATCACCGCCCTCTGCCCTTCACGGACCGTAGTTTGCGCTGCCCGCCGGCTGACGAGCGATATCCGCCGTTCTGCGGCCCGGTTCGGAGGCGGCTTGTCGGCAGTCGGCCGGCACCGAACCGGTACTACGTGGGGTTGCAGGAAAGCACTGTCGGCTGCGGCCCTATCTGCGCGGCCTTATTGCCGGGTCCGCCCCGGACCTGGCGTCCAAGCCGGAGCTTCCGGGCTATGTGCATAGCGGCTCAGGATGTCTGGGTCCTAGTGCCGCGCTGGTCGCGGACGATCATCGCTACCGCCTCCCGCTGGGTGAGCCCCGAACCGGCGGTGGACGCCTGATCGAACCGCCCCGCTCCTAGCCTCTGGCGGACCTGGGCCATCAGATCGGCCTCCACCCGCCGCAGATGAGGCCAGGCCGGCAGGCCGGCCCGCCGGCGCAGGCCCTCGGCCGCGCCTTTCAGCCGCGCCGCCCGCTCCGGGTCACCCTCCGCCAGCGCCAGCCGGGCATACCCGGCCAGGCACAGCGTCACGAACCGGGTGCTGCGGGCCGCCAGGCTCAGGTCCAGCGCCTCATCCAGCAGTGCCCGGGCCTCATCCAGCCTGCCCCGCAAGACAGCCAGGATGCCCAGCTGCACCCGGGAGCCCGCGGCGAACCAGTCACCGCCGCACACCTCCGCCCGGTCACGTGCCTCGCGCAGGTAGCGCAGGGCATCGTCGTAATGGCCCAGCGCCATCTCCAGGGAGCCGACGGTGAACGCGGCAATGGCAGTGAGGACGGGCTCATCCTGGCCACGGAGTTCCTCCAGCGACACCGCCGCCTCCCGCAGAGCCCCGTCCAAGTCGCCGCCGATCGGCAAGCTCCACGCCATGGCCAGCTGGCACACCGCGCGCAGAAAGGGGTCCTGGATCCCGCCCAGCAGCGGTGCCAGGCGCTGGCCGGCCGCCAGCGCTGCCGTGTCGTCCCCGGTGTCGACGGCCATCATTGCCGACACCCAGGCCAGCTCGGCACGGGCCTGCAGGTCCATCGGGCCGGCGGCTGGCACTGCTCAACCCATGCTCGGGCCTGGCCCTCAAAGTCCCGTTGCAACCAGAACAGCCACAGGACCCGGAACAGGTGCGGCACCGGCCCGGGGTCATGGGCCAGATACCAGCGCACCGCGGCGGCCAGGTTGCCCGCCTCGGTGTCCAGCCGCTCCAGCCACTCGCCCTGGCCGGTGTCGCGCAGCGGCCGGTCCGCCTGCAAGGCCAGCGCCCGGTAATAGCCGGCGTGCCGCCGCCCGGCATCGGCGGCGTCGGGCCGGGCCGCCAGCCGCTCGGCCATGAACTCGCGGACGGTCTCCAGCATCCGCGACCGGGGCCCGAGCCCGGTGCTGTCGACATAGACCAGGCTGTGGCGGGCCAGCGCCTCAGACAGCTCCAGCGCCCGCTCCTCCTCCAGGCCCGCCACCTGGGAGGCGGCCTGGATGGTCCAGCCGTCCACGAACACTGCCGCGACCTCCAGCAGCGACCGCTCGGCGTCCTCCAGCAGCCCCACGCTCCACCCGACGGTGGCCCGCAGGGTGCGCTGGCGCTCGGGCAGGTCCACGGCGCCGGTCCCGAGCGCGTCCAGTGAGGCCGCCAGCCGGTCCAGCAGCGCGGCGGGGTCCAGCAACCGGGTGCGGGCGGCGGCCAGCTCGATGGCCAGCGGCAGACCCTCCAGCCGCCGGCAGATCTCGGCCACCGCCGCCGCGTTGCCCTCGGTCAGGGCAAAGCCGGGCCGCACCGCGCGGGCCCGGTCGACGAACAGCGCCACCGCCGGCGAGGACTCTAGTTCCTCCAGCGGCACGGTGGCGGCGTCGGCCGGCAGTGCCAGCGGCGGCACCGGGTACTCCCGCTCGGCCCGCAGCCCCAGCACCGTGCGGCTGGTGGCCAAGATCACCAGCCCGGGGCAGCGGGCCAGCAGCTCGCCCAGGCCGGGGGCGGCCTGGACCACCTGCTCCAAGTTGTCCAGGATCAGCAGCCACGCGCCGTCACCGAACGTCTCGGCCAGGGCCTCCACCGGAGAGCCCGTCCACGCCAGGTCGGCCCCCGCCATCCGTCCGATGGCGGCCGGGACCAGCCCGGGGTCGGTGACCGCGTCCAGCGGCACGAACAGCGTGCCCGCGCCGAAGCAATCATGCAGCCGCTCGCCCACCGCCACCGCCAGCCGGGTCTTGCCGACCCCGCCCGGGCCAGTCAGCGTGACCAGCCGCACCTCAGGCCGCTCAATCAGCCCGGCCACCTCATCGATGGCCCGCTCTCGCCCCAGCAGCGACGTCGTGCTCACCGGCAGCGGGCGCGGCCCACGGGCGGCCGCCGGCGACGGCGCAGGTGCCGCGGCCTGGCCGCCAGCGGCGGCGAACCGCTCGCTCAGCAGCACCGCCAGGTCATCGCGCACCAGCCGGCCCAGCTCAGCGGGGGTCCGGAAAGAACGATAGGACGCCGAGGCCTCGTTCTTGACCCGGGCCAGCAGATCAGCCAGCCGGGGCTCGCGATCGGGCGCCGGCGCCCTGACATACAGCAGCCGCGGCAGCTCACCGGACAGCTCGAACTCCTCCTCCAGGCCCGAGACCCCCGTGCCCGGGACGAGCTGCCCGTACCGCTGCCAGTACAGCCCGATGAACACATCACTCTGCGCCAGGTACGCCCGGTACAGCTCGGCCGGAGGGTACGGCCGGGCGCCGAGCTCGAACATCACCGGGGTGAGCCTCAGCGCCGAAATGGCACGTGAAACAGCCCGCCTCTCCTCAGCCAGCTCACCCAGCGTGGAACTTACGAACACCCGCAGCCGCCGGTCCGGGGTCCGGATGACCACCTCATCCCGCGGCCCCTCGCTCACCGATCGCCCCTGAGCTGGCCCACCACCCAAGTCTGCAACCAGCCTCCCCGGCCAGCAAGACCGCGGCAGGTCCCCACTCCTCAGCCAGCACCGGCGGTCGCAGGCCACCAAGAACTCAACGCGCAGCTACCCGGCCGATGCCCTGCATAACGCTGCGTTCTGGGCACATTCCTGATCACCTCCGCAAGCTCAGGCGTGCACTCCGACTCGGCAGGGAGGATGTGGATAGTGCTTCCGGCCCTGCTTCTCCGCTTCGATCTGTTGACGCCGGATGACCCAGAGCCCAGGGCGTTCGTCACTCTTAGAGCCTGCTTGAGAACCCGCCTCCTGGGGCTGCGGGATGTGTGGATCTTCCCGTGCGTGGCGCGTGACGACGGTCAGCTGAATCTGCCCAGTGGCGGCCATGCCGAGTTGCCCGGTCGCGGACAGTGCGATTACTTCCTGTGACTGCTGTCCCTGGCGGAGGCGCGCACGTACCCGGCTAAGCGTGCCCTCGACGCGGGCACGCGTGAGCGGCGCGGGCGGGCGCGACCGCCGAACAGCATCGCGATGTTTCATCGTGCAAACGCCCACGCCACCATCAGCGGGAACTCTTCTCGCCAGAACGCGTCGCCGTGTGATCCGACCCGCTCGGTCATCACGACGTCCGCGCCTGCATCGCGCAGCGCCTCCGCCCACCGGGTCGCGTTCTCGTGGAAGAACGGCTCCAGCGTGCCGGCGACGAGGTACGCGCGCGGAAGCGAGCCCGGCATCACGCCAGGCGGTCGGTAGCCAGAGCCGGGCGAGGCGCAGAAGACCGCACCGTAGACCTCCGGGTGCCGGAGCCCGATAGCGAGCGCCAGCTCACCACTCGCCGAGACACCGAACACCGCGGTGCGTTCGGCGGGCAGCGCGACTCCGAAACGCGACCGCGCCCATCGGCGGACCTCCCCGACGAAGAACGTCTCGTGTGCCGCGAACCGTTCCGGGTCGAATCCCGGTGAGTACTCATGGAGGCGCAGCGTCTCATCGGCCAGCCGGTGTGCACCGACGATCATCGTGGACGGTACGGCGGCCGTCTCGAGGACTCCTCCCCATTGCGATATGAGCTGGCCGTCACCGGCGAACACGACTGCCTCGGGCGGATCCGGCGGGACGTACACCGTGACCTGCCGGCCACCGTCGTACTTGAACCGCTCGGTGACGAGCTCTCCCGCGATGGACATTGTCGCTGTCTCCTCGTCAGTAGCGGCGCCGATCGCCGGCTCGGAATCGGCGTTCGGCACGTTCGGCAGCGAGTTGGCCCGCGACTACCAGTGAACCTGATCAGTCTTCGTGGTGGCCATGGCGCTGGCTTCGCGACCGTCACTGGGCAGATCCAGATGGCCGCTCACCGGCGCGGCGTATCGCTGATCTGGCGTGAGAGGCCCCTGGTAATCGCTTGGGTGTCGAATCCAGCGCAGTACCAGGAGCCTCGCGTGCCGTTCTACCCTGCCGCCGATCGTGATGTCCACCCAGCCCCGGCCCGGGCAGAGGCCCCTGGCTCACCGATCGCCCCTAGCCGGCCCACCACGCAAGTCTGCAACCAGCCATCCCGGCCAGCAAGTCCGCGTAAGCACCCAATCCGTCAGCCAGCACCGGCTAGCGCAGGCGACTAAGTCCTCGGTGCGCAGCTATCGGGCCGCAGTCCCGACCATCAGCTCAACGGCGGCTCGAACCGCCGTTGACGCGCGCTAGTCTCTTGACCAGGCCTCTGCCCAGGTCAATGCCGCGCATAACAGGCTTTATGATTGGCCGCGGCACGAACAATAGTTCGGTACTTGCTACAGAGTCGGCGATATGCGCCATCGGCTATCTCGGAACCGCTCGGGCGGCGTAAAGCTGCGTTACAGACAGCGACCGTGGCGCAGCTCGCCGAGCTGCGGTTTGCCCGAACTCCGGCCAGTGCTTCCCCGATGGTGCGAGTCAGATGCCATCGGGACCGGGACGATGCCGAGGGCCCGGACCTCCTGCTGGCGTCCGGGATGACCGGATTGACCAGAGAGGCCCGGCGAAGCCTGTGCGGGCATGCCCTCGGCTGTTCAACGAGAGCCTTCGCCGCGCCGGACCGGCGTGTCATCGAGAGTCAGTCCGTGCGGCTGAGTGCCAACTTTCTACGCCCAGAACGACGGTCAACTGACGGTCAGGTGATCTCAAGGCCACGCCAGAGTTATCAGAAATCGGCCTGACCTGCTGTTTTGTGGAGCCCCCTTACGGAATCGAACCGTAGACCTTCTCCTACCATGTATCGCTGTGCAGTTCTGCAGCCCCAGGTAGATCGTCTGACCAGCGTGAACACGAGCACACACTGGCACTCACAAGCGCCGGACAAGCCCACACAAGCGCTATTGCCACTCAATCTGCCACTCACTTTGAACTTTCCGGTGTGCAGGCCGACCGCACCGACCGGCTTGCCCACACCGAAGGCGTCGTCGCTGCCTGCCGCCCGGTCGAACCGGTGCACTCTCCCATGTGGGATGTCCAGCCACAGCAACCTTTGCTGCCGGTCGCCCGTACCCGCCCCTGCCCGATCGCGGCGTGGCCGTCGAAGACGATCTCTGGCTGCATGCTGGCTGGCACGGCGACTCCCTCTCCCGCTGCCACGCTCACAGGACGCCGAAGCGGTCATATGCGTCGCGCAGCGTGCTCCCCTGGGCAAGCGCGTCACGCAGCCCGTTCTCCTTCTCTGCCTTCTGCGCCGCACGCTGCACAACCTCCCGCGCAAGCCCGGCGGGCACGACCACGACGCCGTCAACGTCGGCGACCACGAGATCACCGGGCTGGACAAGCAGGCCGCCAACGACCGCGGGCTGCCGCCACGCGGTCACCGCGGTCCTGCGCTTACAGTCCAGCGGCAATCCGCCGCGGCACCATACTGGGTAGCCCATGCCCATGATGCGGCGCTGGTCACGGCAGTAGCCGTCGATCACGGTGCCGCGGGCGCCGCGGGCGCGGGCCGCGGTCGAGAACAGTTCGCCCCAGCAAGCGGCGCGGGCCGAGCCGCCCGCGGCCACCAGCACGACCTCCCCAGCCGCGAGGTCATCGAGTGCGGCGATCTCGCCGGTGTACGGCTCTGCGGGGATCTCCCCGGCTTCGGCGACGAGAAAGGGGTTGGCCCAGCCCGCGACGACCACGCCGGACGTGCCGCCTAGTAGGCGAATCGCCGGGTCGAGGGTGTGGTCGCGGTGCCCGAGGCCGTCGAGAATGTCCGACACCACCGCCGTATACAGCTGCGCCGCGGCCAGGTCGGGCCGGGCCACGCCCTGGCGATCCGCGGTCATCGGGTGCCGCCTGGCCGAACGAGGATCTTCAAGTGTTTCTCCGGTTCGTCCCTGAGCAGCTCAAGGCCGCCGCTTACCGCCGCGGTGATCGGGATGCGGTCGGTGACCAGCGGCGCGGCTTGCACGACGCTCTTGGCCATGAGCCCGAGCGCTATGCGGAAATCGGTGTCCCAGACATGTGAAAGCGAGCCGATGATCGACTTCTCCGCGCCGACGAGGTCCATTGGCAGCACGCTGATCGGCCTGGTGCCCAAACCGAGCAGGACCGCACGGCCGCCTGAACGCAGGGCCCGGACCGCGGTTGCTACAGCATGCGGACGGCCGGCACTCTCCACGGCGACATCGGCCTGGAGCACCGCCGCGTCATCCGGCGGCACGGCACGGTCGGCACCCAGGCGGCAGGCCAGGCTCCGCCGGCCCGCGAGCGGCTCGACGACCGCCACGCTGCCTGCCCCAAACGCACGCGCTGCCTGCACTGCCATCAGCCCAACCGCGCCCGCGCCCACCACCGCGACCTGCTCGCCAGGCCGGAGCATACCGCGGCGCAATGCCCGCACCGCGACCGCGAGGGTCTCCACCAGCGGCGCCTCGTCGTCGGCCACCGTGTCAGGCAGCGGCAGGCACATCCGGGCCGGTGCGTTGCACAGTTCCGCCAGGCCGCCGTCGCCGTGCAGGCCAAGCCCGCCAAGCTGCGGGCAGCGGGTGACCTCGCCGCGCCGGCACCAATGGCAGGTGCCGCAGAAGACGATCGTGTCGACCGCGACCCGCTGGCCCGCCTGGGGTTCGGCGACGCCGTCGCCAACCGCCACAACGCGGCCGGCGAACTCGTGGCCGAGAATGATCGGCGCGCGGGCCCCGGTGATCGGGTGCGGCGCCTCGACCGGAATGAACCCCGGGCCGCTCAGCCACTCCTCGACGTCGGTGCCGCAGATACCGCACCAGCCCACCCGCAGCTGCACCTCACCTGGCCTGGGCGGCGGAGGCGGTGGCACCTCATCGACCCGGACCGCACCTCTGGCATGCCAGCGGACCGCAAGCATGTCACGCCCCCCAGCGATCTTCGTTACCAGTCACAGGCCACCTGGTCACACGACGCGTCCGGGTAATACCGGCGAACGATACCGCACCCGGGCCGACCTGATCCCAGCCGCCGACCCTAAACCCCGGAGTGCATGAACGAGTCGAGCGCGGGCTGGTCGCGCTGTGAACTCCCGGGAACGCCTGACTGGGCCGACCAGGAGTCCTCGAGGATCATCAGTCGAAGTGCGCAGACCAGCTCACGTTATGCGTCCGCGTCGACCGGATCTGCCGAAAGTAGTGCGTTGCGCTGCTAGCTGGTTATTCATGGCGGCGTATCTTCATGCGCGGCCCGCTGACCAACGTACGGTCGCGGCTAATTGGAAGCGAAGCCCGGTGTCGAGACGCGTCTAACGCCGATTACGCACGTCCCAGCGCGATGGCTTCGCAGCGGTTGTCGCAACTATGTTGGAGCCATGCCCACTGTGAGCGACCCCATCGGCGGCTGGGTGGCTGCTGCCGCTGCGCGGACGGTCGCGGCCGGCACTGCCCGCCTGCTCGCCGCATGGTGCACGGGTTCACCGCTGCCCGAGGCTCCGGACCGGCGCTGCGACGGGGTGGCCGACTTTGCCGCGCGCCGGGCCCGCGTGTCGCAGTCGCTGTTCCTCACCGACCGCACGACGGCTGCGCTCATGGAACCCGGTGACGGCGAGCCGGGCCTGCGCGAGAGCGCCGGGCAGATGGAGATGATCTACGACGGCGCGAACGCCTATCTCCGGCACGCCGACGGGTGGACAGCCATCTCCCTGACCGATCCCGGCGGCCCGCTCGGGCCGTATGACCCGCTCTGGCCCCTGGATGCCCTGTTCGGGGCCAGCGATGATGCGGTGGAGATCGGACCGGAGGCCGTGCGCGAGGTTCCTGTGACGCGTTACCGCCTCACCGTTGACTTGGGCCGGGCGGACGCGGCGTTGCCAGCCGGGGTGAGCGTGCCCTCCGGGCCGTATCGCGCGCTCAGCCAGATGCCCGCCGAGGTCTGGCTCGATACGGCTGGCCTCGCCCGCCGCATCTCGGTCAACTCCGAGCCCACCGCCGCCGCGTATAAGCAAGTCTGGTCGATCGTTGAGCTATGGGATTTCGGTGTGACCGCCGACATCACGCCCCCCAGTCCTGATGAGGTCCTGACACCAGCCGAGGCCTCCCGCCTGGCCGAAGAGGAAGCGCCATGGCGGAACGCCTGATGCAGCTCTGACCCCGCTGGTGCTCGGTGGTCAGCGCCCGCTTCAGGCTCCTGCCTTCGCCAGCCATGACCGGTTCCGCCATGCCCTCCTGGGGCACGCGCCCTCGAAGGCTCTCGTGACGCCCGCGCTCATCGGCAGAGCCGCAAACAGCCGCGAACCTGCCGGGCGCAGATGAACCAGTTCTGCTCTAGATAGGCGGCCCGGTGAGCGTGGCTCACGCATTGCCACCCGCGCAGAACGCGTCGGCAGCCATTCGGAAAGCCCGCATAAGTATGCGCCGCGGCTCGCCCAGCAAACGCACTGTCATGCCGCCGTGAGCACCTGCCTGGTCTGCTCGTGCAAGTCGGTGATGGGGGCGTTAACTGTGTCGGCTCGTGGTCCTGCGTGAGGCGCGCCGGGATACCGCGGTCACTGCTGAGTCCGCCTGGTGAAGCGCCCTGGCCGTCCGTGCCGATGGATCACGGCGTTCAGCGGCGAGAGCGAGGTGGTGGACAAGCAGGCGGGCCAGCGGCAAGGCCAGACCTAGCAGTGCCCAGCGCCGCAGCTGTGCCGAGAGAAATATCCACATGCTCCGCGTCCCTTCTCTTCGGTCTTTCCGATGCGCGGCCGCACCTGCCACGAGCAGTTCCTTTGCCCGTCTTCTTCGATGCGTTCAGCGCCCGGCCGGCCAGAGGTTATGCGGCAGCCGGCGCGGTCTCCCGGGGCTACCCCCCGTGCGACGCCGTAATCACCGCATCCGCCAGGGACAGCCTTCTCATGCTGCTCAGCCAGTCGTCGTGAGGAGGCTCAGATTGCCGCGGCACGCGCCCGGCCAACGCACTGTCATGGCCGCTGCGGGTGCGTTGCGCAGACAGCACCTCGGCGTGGGTTGGTGTGCTAGCCGCCGCGGAAATTCTGGTGCTCAAGCCGGGCACGCCCAGATCGATGGTCGCGGGCGTATGTGCTGGGCTCGTTAGCGCCGCTGGCCGGTGGACGATGTCCAAGGCGGCCGGGGAGGCGACACCGGATGGGATGCAGCGGCTGCTGAACGCCGCCGGGGAGTGTGACGGTGCCCGGGATGATGTCCGCGCTTACATCCGCCGTCGCCGCCGACACCGCCAGGCCATCGTCGATCACCACCACCTGCGACCGCGGCCGCGCCCAGCGCCACGGACCCGCTCGGCCAGCGCGTACTGCAGCCGCGTTGACTCCGAATGCTCAGCCACCTGTTGCCCGGCTCGACTGCCGCGTGCTCCGGCTTCGCGACCACACGCTCACCCTGGCCGAGCTGCTCACCGAGCACACCCCCGGGTAGACTCCGGCGGCGGTCCGGCGGCCGGTGCTCACCCAGGTGCACTGGCACCAGCACGCCATGCTCGGCTCGGACGCGGACGAGGAACTGCTGGCCGCGGCCGGCGCCCAAGCCGGGCACCTGGAGACCGGCTGCTGCAGCCTCGCCGGCAACTTCGGCTTCCAGGTCAGCCGGGCGAGGTGAGCGGAAGCCTGCGCCGAGCGCGCCCTGCTGCCCCGGCTGCGGGAAGCCGCGCCGGGTGCGGAGGTCCTCGCCGACGGATTCAGCTGCCGCACCCAGATCCACGAACTCGACAGCGGCGACCGCGAAGCCATGCACCTCGCCGAGCTGCTTGCCACGGCGGGCGGCCTCAACCACGACCATCCCGAACGAACCGCCGCCCCCCGCCCACCCCGGACGGCCAGGGCCGCTGCCTGGCCGGAACCGCCGCCGCCCTTGTAGGCGCAGCGGCGGCCCGCTGGACGCTCATCCGCGCCGGCGCAGCCGGGGAAGCAGCGCCGGTTCATCAGGAAAGCGCTGCCTACTGTGCTGGTGGTGGGACCGGCGTGGCAGTAATACTGATTTGATGGAACCACGTGACCGGCCGCGCTCGAGACGCAAAGGGACGGCGGAACTGCTTGCTCAGCGCGTCGCAGAGCGACTCATCGACATCGTGGTCCAGGCAGTGGACATCAATGCGCTGCTCGAGGTGGTTGACCTCAACGCGCTGCTGGAGCGGGTAGACGTGAACACGCCGCTCAACCAGGTGGACCTCAATGCCCTGCTCAGGCAGGTTGACCTCAACGCGCCACTCAAGGAGGTTGACCTCAACGCATTGCTGGCGCGAGTAGACGTGAACACGCCGCTCAAGCAGATAGACGTGAACACGCCGCTCAAGCAGGTGGACCTGAACGCGCTGCTCAAGCAGGTGGACCTGAACGCGCTGCTCAAGCAGGTCGATCTCAACGAGGTCCTGGAGCAGGTTGACGTGGATGCCGTGCTGGACCGCGTCGACATCAACGATGTCGTGGCTCGCATCGACATGGAAAGGCTCGTCGAGCAGACAGACCTCGGCGCCATCATCGCCAGGTTGACCGGCGGACTAGCGACCCAAGCACTGGACACGATGCGCAGCGGGGCCGTCGGGCTGGACCGGCGCATCGACCGCTGGGTGACCCGCCTGCTGCGGCGCAAGGAGCGGGGGCCGCTGGCACCACCTGCGATGCTGGGCCTGGAGGCTCAACCGTGAGCGTCCGTACCCACCCGAGCCAGTGGGTGAGCGCACAGGGCCAGTACGCTGGCTCGGCATCGCGCTTCGCGGCGTATCTGATCGACCTCATCGCAAGCACTGTCCTGTATTTGCTCGCGCTGGCGATCATCTCCTTTGTGGTGCAGATCGTGACTGGCTCGCCGGTTTCCTGGCACCGGAACAACATCGTCGTCGTCATCATCTACGTCGCCTGGCAATTCCTCTACTTCGGCTTTCAGTGGGCGGCCGACGGCAGCACCTGGGGAATGGCGCTGCTGGGCGTGCAGGTGGTGCGGGCCGACGGTACGAGGCTGGATCCCTGGCGAGGATGGGTGCGCTCGCTGACGTTCCCGCTCGGCTTCCTGACCCTCGGCCTGGGGTTCCTGGGCATCCTCGTACAGCGCGAGCACCGTGCCCTGTACGACCTCATCACTGGAACCGCGGTCGTCTACGCCTGGGACGCGCGAGCGGCCCGGCTCCGGTTCCTGGCCCGCCAGGCCGAGCCGGTCGGGGCCGGGGCCGCCGCCTCGGCCCCGGCCAAGCCGGTCGCGGTCACGGCCGATGGCCCGAGCCCGGCTGGCCAGGCCCGCTCCGAGGTCGGCCCGGATGCTCTCGCGGAATCTGGCCCGCACCCAGAACCAACTGCCACAGGTGAAACCCCGCCCGGGACTGGCCCGGCCGCCGGGCAGTAGCGCCCCCAGAGCCCTGCCGATTGCGCAATCTGACTTACAGCGGCTGTTATCGCAGGTAGATCGCTTGCGATCTTGGTAACATCATCGTCAGGCGGATCAGGATTGGGCC
>CAWFAP010000001.1:0-1101098 GCA_963813975.1 uncultured Actinomycetes bacterium | reverse complement strand
TGCAGCGGCAGTACACCGGCACCGCCGGGCGGATTGAGAACAGCCCAGGTCGCCGTCTATCCCCGGCTACGCCGTCGGCGGCCGGGTACACGCTGGTTGACCGGGAGCTGTACCTCCCGCGAGTCCTGGACTGAGGGACCGGGCCCGCTGCGGAGGCCGCGGGCATTCCGCCGAGACACCGCCTTCGCCGCGACGAAGCCGGAGCTGGCGTCAGCGAGTCCCTGATAGAGGCGTGCCCCGCGCGGCGGGATTGCGTTCGGCTGGTTCGACCGGGGTGAGGTCTACGGGGACAACGAGCAAGCTGCGCACCCCGGCTGGAAAGACAGCCCGGATCCGCTACGTGCTCGCCGTGTCCTGCACCACCGGGTCCCCAGGCCGGGGCCGGGCGCACCATACGCGCTGACGAGCTCGCCGCCCGCCTGCCGAAGCGGGCCTGGCAGCGGCTGTCCGCCGGGAAAGGACGCCAAGGGACAGCGGTACTACGACTGGGCCTGGATCACCGTCGCCCACCCCGGCCTCCGGGCTGGCGCTGGCTGCTGGTCCGCCGCCACCCCGCGCACCCGGGAACTGGCGTTCTACCGCTGCTTGTTTCCGGCCCCGTCACCCCTGGCTGCCCTGGTGGCCATCGCCGGGCGCCGGTGGACCATCTTGGAGAACATCCACAAGGGCAAGGGCCTGGCAGGCCTGGATGAGCACCAGGTCCGAACCTGGACCTCCTGGCACCGGTGGGTCACCCTGGCCATGCTCGCCGCCGTCATTCCTGGCCGTCGCCGCCACAGCAGCCGAGGACGCAGGCAGGCCCCCGCCCCAGACGGGCTGATCCCGCTGACCCGCAACGAAATCGCCGTTCTTCTTCGCCAGGCCTGATCATCAAGACCGCCAGGCGGCACCCGGCACCGGCTGCGCTGGTCCGCCTTGGCGCCGCCGCCCACCAGCACCCGGGCCCAGAAATGCCACTACCAGCCGGGGGCAGCCCAAAGCCCATGAAGATCACGATCTACGGCTGGAGTACTGAGGGGATGGGTGAAGGCGTAGCTCCAGCAGCCTGGGCAGATGCGGGCTGCCGGGATGCTCGATCCTCGATGTCATACCAGTTCCGCGGGGGTCGCCAGGGTCGCTCCGATCCGGTGGCACCGCTGGCAGATCCACCATCCGGTGGGCAGAGTTTCCGACGTACGCGCGTAGGTCGCCGCCATGGTCCTTGCCAGGGCCGCCGTCACCGAGGCTGGGTCAGTAATTGCAATGGCTAGCTTGACCATCAGTAACGTGCGCCTCGGCGGTGCACGGTGGTTCTGTTGCCGCACACGATTGATGTAGACGCCAAGATCGAGACGGCTGGAGATGTGCCCGAGGGCGCGGTCATCGACCGACACCTCAACGGCGCCGGCTTGGGTGTCGGCGAGGGCGACGATGGGCTTGCGCCCAAGTTCGTCCAGGCTGATGACGCTGCGGTGCAGTTTTACGATGTGGTCTTCATGCCGGGAACCGCGCAGGAACGCAGCCCGGCCATTCCATCGAGCTGGACGCCGGCCCGTGAATACCTTGATACCGATCATGCCGCGGTCGGTGCTACCGCGATCCCATCCGCCGGTAAGCATTGCCCGGCACGTCGCTGGGACACCGGCTCTCGTCAGGCGCTCGATGATCGCGTGGAACCGGGGGGCGTCGTCGCGACTTAGATGGCCGACGGTTGCACCGGCGGCTTCCACCCGGACTGCGTCCACGTCGTATTCATTGCCAGGTTCACGGACGAGAGCCACTGTGAGCAGGCGCCTTCTGGTCCCGAATGCGTTACGGCCGACGGCGAGAGCCTCGAGGGCCTCCTGGTAGTGCTGTTCGCCGACAACGTCAACCTGGGCCCCGAAATTTATAGTCGGCACCTGCAGCCAGGTTGCCAGGCCGGTGTCTGGGGATACGGCCGTCTCTGCAGCCACCCGGCCTGGCTCGCTTGCGTGATCCCGATACTCAGCCGGTTCCTGCTGCAACTGGGTGTCTGCCGGATTCGTGCACTCAGCTACCTTTTCGTCCTTCCCCTGGCTACGCAGGGCGTTCCGCTCGGCGATGTACTCACGGTAGGTCATGCCGCGTTGTTCAAGCTCATCCCGGGCAGACTTCTTCAGAAGAAAATTCCTCACAGCGGGCCTCCCACTGACACCTGGCCGAACAAGCCACGACGTCAGGCATCCCCAGACGCTGGACCTGTCTTCAATCCGTCACATCGCTAACCCCCTGTAGGAGGCGCTTCAGTGCCCAGTTCGGTTTACAGCCTGAGCCGCTACGGCACCCGAGCGATCCATCAGCCCGCCAACCAACCGACCAACCGCCGCGCCGGCCGGCTCGGTTGTGCGTCAGGCCGCGGCAGCTCGCCAGATGTGCCTGCCGCGGTTCGTGCCGGGAGCCCTGCCCGCGCGACTCGGCTGGATTGAATTCAGAACCGACTTGTCTTGATCTTGTGAGAGTCGGCCCTTCGGTCTTGGGCGCGCCTGAGGTCTGACTCGTGTCCTGCTCATAGCATTGGGCCGTGCTTGTCGCCCATGACGCTGTTTCCTGCCGTGCGTGGATACCGTGCGCGTGACCTCGTTGCAGGTGGAGAACCTGATGACCTTCGGGGATTTCCGCTTGCGCCTGGATAGTCATCGCTGCACGGTCGTGGGGCCGAACGGCGCGGGGAAGTCGAACGTTGTCCGTGTCCTCGACCTTGTGCAGAAGGCCGTAGATTCGGTAAGCGAAGGCTATGGCAGCCAGCGGTATAGGGCAGCTGACCAGGTCCTCCGCTCCTACGCGGCAGCCCGTCATCATGGAGAGCCACCGGACCGGGCCACCACGGTTCGCCTGGCCGTCGAGCTGACCACTGCTGGGGAGCGTACCCAGGTTGCGACGTTCGCCCGGGCTGCGATCTTGCACATGGTCATTCAGGAGATCAGCACCGGTGATAGCAACGCTCGGGTGGTCTTGGCGGAGTGGGCGGAGCGGGAGATCACTGAGGAGCGCTTGTCTGCGTTGTTCTCCGGGGTGATCGTCTTGCGGCATGCGGGTATGGCGCAGGTGCCCTGGGAGATCAGCTACGAGTTCTGTCTTGGCGAGGTCGACTATTCGTGGCTGCTGGCAGGCCCAGGAATGGCCCACGGCATTGTCCGGGCGGACTCCCCAGCGGCCCGGCTGTCCGCTACGGCCCCTCAGCCGCTTGTGGAGTGCCTGCTCGGCGCGCAGCGGTCAGGCACGCCGGTGCATCTGCCGTCCCCGCTGCCGGGCTTCGACCTGGCCCGGATGTGCCCAGGTGCGGGCGCGGCCGTAGCTGAACCGGCAGTGCACACGGGAACGGGCATCGTCGATCAGCAGTTCGCTGTGTTCCGGGAAGCGATCGAACTGCTGGGCCTGCCCACTCCCGAGACGGCAGGTCAGCGCACCTTTCCGCTCGCCTACGTGCTCAGCCGGATCCTGAACGACGGGGTCATCGTGATCGGAGAGCAGCTGCGCGGCCTGGGCACCGGCGGCAGTCCGCCGCAGCAACCCGGGCCGTATCCCTGGGAGGCCCTGGTGTCCCCCGCGCGCAGCAGGGCAGCGTGGCAACTGCCGCTGCGCTTGTTCGAGCTTAAGAACGGATCGCCCGGCGAGCGTGCCCGCTACCGGGCCGTCCAGGAAACCTTCGCCAGGCTTGCGCCAGGCCGGGCACTGGATGTCAGGTTCCAGGCCGCGACGATGGAGTCCCTGCAGGCCGCGCCAGTAGGCGCAGGCGAGGTGGCCTTGGTCGGCCAGCGGGCCGCCGACGAGCAGCCTGGCCCGGTGTATCCCGCCGCTGTCATCACCGTGGTAATCGACCGGCCCGGCGGCGCAGGTATGCATCCGGATGAGCTGGTCGTCCAGCTGCACGGTGCCGGGACCTGGGAAGCGCTGGTCATCGCCGAAGCGCTCACCGACGCCGCAGACCGGCTCGTCATCTTCGATGAGCCAGCGGTGACGCTGCACCCGACCTGGCAGCGGGCGCTGCGGGCAATGATCGGCGAATCGGCAGGCCAGTTTCTCGTTATTACGCACTCGGCCGATCTGGTCCCGATGGGGAACGCCGGTGATCTTGCCAACCTGGTCAGGATCGAGAACGAGACCGGGCAGACCAGAGCGCACCGCTTCGACCACGCGTCACTCTCCCGCGATGACGTATGCCGGATCACACGGGAGTTCGCGTTGTCAGCCGACGCCACTGCGCTCCTGTTTGCCCGGGGAGTTGTCCTGGTGGAAGGCGAAACCGAACTGGGTGCGCTGCCCGAGTGGTTCGCCCGCCACGCCCACAGCAGCGGCTGCACGCCGCCAGCGGACCTTGACCTCGGGTTCTGGTCCGTCGGCGGAGACAACAACTTCCGCACATACCTGACCGTGCTGCATGCGCTCGCGATTCCCCGGGTCGTCGTCTGTGACGGAGCAGCGTTCGATGTCGAGAAGCGCCAAGCGCGAAACCCGCACATCTTCGACCAGGTTCTCAAGGCCGGAATCGACGATCCAGCACTGGCACGGTTCATGCACCGCCTCGACACAGGGAATCGCAAACGGGTCATGAACCGGCGAATGTTCACCGGCGAGCGCAAACTGGGCCGACAGCACGGCATCTTCACCCTCGCGCGGGGCTGGACCACCTCCAGCAAAGCCACCAAGACACCAGGTGACGAGAGCTTTGAGGCCTTCATCGAATCCGTGGCACCAGGCGAGCTCCGCCAGGCCGAAAACGAGGTTGGCGACAGCAAAGTCCGAAAGGGCCGCTGGCTCGGCGCCAACATCGCCTGCCCAGCCGAAGTAGCCGATCTGTACGACCAGCTGCTGGGAGCCCTGAGCCGACAGGGAATCACCCATCAACAGCACACGTAGTACGGCGCAGTGGCCCCTCCTTATCCTCGGGGTGCTCAGATTGCCTGTTCTGCACGCAGCCGTTGCCATAACCTTGGACGCTCTGATGCAGCCCATATCAGCGGCTCAGCGCGCGTTAGAACGCAGTCTCATGCCGCGATCCGCGCTGGGATGTCACCCGGTGCCGCCCGCTCGCGCGACCCAGGCTTGCTGCCGTGGCCGAGGCTGCCGGGCAGCGCCCGGAGAGCTACGCTCCCGGTTGATGAGTGTGCGCGATGGATCGCCGGGCGTTCTGTATGTGATCGTGTGCGGCGCCCCGGCGGCGTCGAGCGTGGACGAGTTCATCCGGCTCGCCCAGGACGCGGGCTGGCTGGTCCGGGTCATCGCTACGCCGATGGGCGAGCGGTTCATCGACGCCGCCCAGCTGGCCGCGCTCACCGGGGACCGGGTGCGGACCGGGTTCCGGATGCCGGATGAGCCGGACGAACTCCCTGCCGCCGATGCGGTCGTGGTGGCCCCGGCCACCTTCAACACCGTGAACAAGTGGGCGGCCGGGATCACCGACACGTTCGCGACGGGCCTGCTGTGTGAGCTGACCGGCCTGGGCATGCCGATCCTCGCGGTCCCGCTGGTCAAGGATGCGCTCGCCCGGCACGTGGCGTTCGCGCGGAGCCTGGAGGTGCTGCGCGGGATGGGGGTGCGTGTCATGTTCGACCCGCAGGCGCCACCGCGGTCGCGTATGCCAAGCTGGCCTAGGGTGCTGGAAGAACTGCACACTGTTACCAGAGATGGCCCGGGCGGGAGGGACTGACGGTGGATGCTTCGGCACGCGGGCAGCGGATCGCGCGGGCACGCCGCCGCCGCGGCCTGTCCCAGGCGGCGCTGGCGGGATTAGCTGGCCGGTCGGAAAGCTGGCTGTCCCAGGTCGAGCGCGGCCTGCGCCCGGTGGACAGCCACAGCGTCCTGGTGTCCCTGGCGGAGATCCTCCGCGTTGATGTCGGCGAGCTGACCGGGGACGAGCCGGGCGATCCGCGGGCGTCCCAGTACGCGGCGGCCCGGGAGATCGAGCGGGCGATGATGGCCTATGACGCCCTGGAATCGGTGATCGGGGCCGACAACGACGTTCATGCCCCGGATCTAGCGCGGCTGCGGCTGGACGTGGAGCGGGTGAACCGCAGCTACCAGGCGGCCCGCTACGAGGAGGCGGGCCGGATCCTGCCGGGCCTGATCCGGCGGGTGGAAACCGCCGCGCGGACCTGCCCCCAGACGGATGCCGTCGCGGTCAGCGCGCTGCGGGCGCAGGTCTATCAGGCCACCACGATGGTGCTCAGCCGGGTCGGTGAAACCGCCCTGGCGTGGACCGCCGGGGACCGGGCGGTCACCGCGGCCGAGCACGCCGAGGCCGGGCTGCTCGCCGCGATGTCAGCGTTCCGGCTGGCGCATGTGTTCATCCGCCGCAAGCACACCTCCCAGGCGCGCGACCTGGTGACCGGCGCGGCCAGCGCCATCGAGCGCTCCGCCCCGCACGGCGACCCGGAACGGCTGTCCGTCCTGGGCGGCCTCTACCTCGCGGACGTGCTCGCCGCCGCGGCCAGCTTCGACCGTGCCGCCGCTGACCGGTCCCTCGCCGCAGCGCGGCGGGTCGCTGAACGGCTCGGCGAGGACCGCAACGACCACTGGACCGCGTTCGGGCCCACGAACGTCCGCATCCACGAGGTCTCCGCAGCCGTCGCGTTCGGTGACGCCAGCACCGCCGTGGAGACCGGCGAGACCCTGGACCTGCAGCACCTTCCAGCCGGGCTCGGTGGCCGCCGCAGCCAGGTCAGCCTGGACCTGGCCCGCGCGTATGCCCAGCAACGCCACGACGCCGCCGCCGTCAACATGATCCTTTCCGCCGAGCAGACCGCCCCCCAGCTGGTCCGCTACGACACCGCCACGCACGACCTGCTGGCCCTGCTGCTGCGCCGCGAGCATCGCGCCAGCACCCCGCAACTGCGCCCGCTGGCCCATCGCGCTGGCGTGATCTGACCCGCCGGCCCGCACAATTGTGCGGGTTTGGCGTGCGCTGACCCGCACGGCGGGAACGCCGCACGCCTGGCCCAGGTGACCGCAGCGGCCGCGCCTACCGTGCGGGCCATGACCGAGCCGCGGGTGCTGACCGCCCGCCCCATGCAGCGCACCTTTCCCGGCCGCGCCGACCAGATCGCCCACGCCCGCGAGTTCACCAAGCGGGTGCTCGGGCCGTGCCCGGTGAGCGATGAGGCCGTGCTTCTCGTCAGCGAACTGGCCACCAACGCCCTGGAGCACACGTCAACCGGGGACGGTGGCCAGTTCCGGGTCACGATCTGCCGCAACGGGACCTCGCTGCTGATTGGCGTCAGCGATAGCGGCTCGGACAAGACTCCCGCACCCGGCCCACTTGATCCTGAGTCGGAGACCGGGCGGGGCCTCGGCCTGGTCGAATTAATCGCGGAGCGGTGGGGATACTGCGGGGACCAGCACGGCCTCACCGTCTGGTTTGAGCTGCAGGCGGAATCGTCGTGAACACCGTCGCTGCCTGGGTTCCCGGCCTGGGGCCGCTGGAGTCGGCGATCATGACGGTGATCTGGGATGCCGACCAGTCGCTGAGCGTCCGGGTGGTGCGCGAGCGCTTGGACTACCTGGCCGCCGACGGCGAGGACCCGGCGTACACGACGGTCATGTCCGTGATGGTGATCCTCTGGCGGAAAGGATTCCTGGATCGGGCGAAATGCCCGGGGGCAGGGCACGGGAGAGCCTGGTGGTACGCGGCCCGCATCAGCCGCGAAGACCACCTCGCCACCGTCATCCGTCAAGCACTTACCTGCGCACCCGACCCAGCGGCCGTCCTGCGCCGTGCCACCCCGTAAACGCGGAGATGTCGCGCCCCGCACTCGCGATGCCCGGACATCGGGGCTGAGCACGCCGTCATCGCCTTGGTCTGGCCGCGACTGGGCGCGCTTCGAGCTGGGCTGGCGCGCGGATGCGGGTCGGTGAGGGTGGGATCAGCCGGTAGGGGCCGCCCAGGCCGTAGCGGTGTCGGGGAATCGTGACAGGCGGCATCTCCTGGCCTTCCGCATGGTCTGGCTCTGGTTCGGCTGGACTTGCATGCCCTGCCTCGCCTGACCGGCCTGCCCGGCGGCACTTTCCCGCGCTGGCTCAGGGCAGCCTAGAGACGCTCGGCCGCCTGTCGCGCTGCGGCGGCCTGGGCGGCGTGCTGCTGCGCCTGGCGCAGCTCGCCGACCGCCGTGGCCAGCCTGACGAGGCTCGCGGCCAGGGTGCAGCGCGGCCGGCGTGGTGCCGTCGCCTCGGGCCGCCCGCCATGGCCAGGAGCCGGGCGGCGGCGCGCAGCCTGTCGCCCTCGGTGGTCCGCTGCGGGATCTTCCCGTAGGCCATGCCGCGCGCGGCCCGGTCGTAGGTGTCGGCGGCGCGGCGCAGCGCCGGGTCTCGGATCGCCCGGGCCGTGGCGTGGAACGTGGCGGCCGCCGCCCAGGCCGTATCGGCGGCCGCGGTCGGGTCTCCCCCGGCGCTGCGCCGGATCTGCTCCGCAGCCGCATCGGCCTGCCGGGCCGCGTGCAGGTAGAACGCGTCCCGTTCCGGCGCGGTGAACCGGAACGATCCGGCGCGCGGATCGGTGCGGCGCGGTCCTGGTCCCAGTGGCGGCGCAGCTGGGGCAGCGTCAGCCCGGCCGCCAGCCGCCCTCCCCCGTACCACCGGGGTGCCCCGTCCTGTTCCGTGTGGCCCGGGAGCGCGACCGCGTACCCGGTGACCTCGCCCGGGTTGATCTCGCTGTACCGCAGCCGCACCAGCACGCCGCTCTCTCGCAGCTGCGCGAAGAACCCGGCCTCGTCCCGGGCCTGCTCCGCCGCCGCGGTGACCCTGCCCCGCAGCACGGCACGGGCCATCACGCCGTGGACCGGTTGCCCGAGGCCTTCGTCGGCTGGCCCGGCCCAGCGGGCGCGCAGCTTCGGCAAGGTGAGGTCGGCGGCGAGCTTCCCGCCGCCGTACCAGATGATCCCGCCGTCCTTGGTGGTGTGGTCCGCCAGGCCGACCGCGTACCCGGTGACCTCACCCGGGTTGATCGTGCTGTGCCGCTTCCGGACGAGCACCCCGGCCTGCTCCAGCCGGGCGAAGAACTCCCGCTCCGAACCCGCCCCGGCCGCCGCCGCGCACACTTCCCGGCGCAGGGACACGCGGGGCGCCTCGTCCCACCCGCGCCGGGCCGCCTGCTCCGTCTCGGCGCGGCTGGGCTGCTTCGCGGCGGTGCGGTCCGCCGGAGCCGTGGCCCGCAGCCCCAGCCGCCGCTCCGCGTCCCGGCAGGCCTCCCGCACCCGGAAGAAGTCATTCCAGGTCTTCACCCGCCTGCCGTCCTGACGGGCCAGCGTCGCCACGATGTGAATGTGATCCGGAGCGTGCCGGACCGCGACCCACCGCACCCCGGACTCGTCATCCGTCGACGCGCGAACCCGGTCCGGTCCATGACCGCGGCTGCGACCTGGCCCCACTCCGCGTCCGACAGCATCCGGTCCCCCGGCGCAGCCCGGACCGAGCAATGCCACACCGGCTTCTCACACCCGCCGAACGGATCGAGCGCCAACGGCTGGAGCAGCAACCCAGTCAGCCGCCGCAGATCCCGGCGACCCATCCGCCCGCCGGTCCGGCTCAAGCTCATGTGGATCCCCGAACCCAGCCACCAGGTGCGGGTCCGTGTGCTCATTCGCCCGGCCTGGCCCGTACAAATACCGCAGCAGTCCCCCGGCATTTGCCCCGCGGACCACTTTCCCGATCATCAGGAACGCTCACCCACGATCGCCAGAGCTTACCCGACCGACGCGGCCAATCCTCCACCGGCTCCGCAGACTTGTTCCAATCCTCATCCGGCCCGTACAGGTGTGGCTCCGCATCCGGTTCTACCTGCGTGACCGCGCCCGGTCACGCCGCTGCGAACCCGGCCCGCAGCTTCCATAATGCAGCTCCGGACCGCGCCGGTCCAGAGTTATCCATAGGTTATATATATCTCGCTCGGCTTATTCTGGCCTTCACCAGACACAAGGGCTCGCATCACATGGATGCCACCCCAAAGCCAGGACCCGAGAGGGTTACATGGTAATGAGCAATAGCATCTGCTGTCATTCTCTGTCGCAGATTGCCGCACGCCTGTTCGGGAATCCCGGGTCGTGGGTCTAGCGCGGCAAAGACATGAGATCGGGTGCGTACCGAGCACGGCGGCGAGACGGGCCAGAGGCGACCCCGGCATATGGGTGGGCCTGACGCTCCAACTGACCAACGGTGCCGACACTGATCCCGGCCCGGCTCGCCAGCGCCTCCTAGGATAGCCGGTGCTGGCAATCTCTGTCGCGCCGAGCAGAATGCCGGACGCTCGTTCTATGCGGCGGTGCTCAATGCAACGGCGCAGGTGTGTACGCCAGTACTACCTCACGAACGAGCGCTAGTGACCCGTCTTGCAGGTCGGCCATGGGCATGACTCGGGATCGTCTGCGCTTTGCGGCATCATGGCGGAATTATGCGGGCAACCGGATTAGAGCCACATGGCGCGATTTCTAGTTTCACTCCTGGTCCGCAGGCACCGTGGTAGAAGGAGGAACAATCTGGCTCGAAACGGTGGAACTGTTCGGGATGGACACCTGCCGGAATTGCTCGATCAGCAAAGCGACATTCTTGCTCTCGGAGTACGTGTACGGACGGCGGACTAGGGTGTTCACCACGCGCCACATGTGTCTCTCGTCAGCAAAGTTGGCCGGGATCTGGAGGCCGAATGCGGCCGCGACTCCGCTGCGCCCATTGTCCACTACGGCCCGAAAAGCCGCGTCCCAATCATCAGTGGCCAGCACTGCGAGTCGATAGCACACAATGGACAGCGCGAGACCTGCTCCGATAGCCAATCCCGATCGCAAGCTGAGTCCCGCCACAGCGCTCGTAATCACTCCGATCATAGCGGTGGTGGCACTGCCGTACAGGAGGCAGACAAAGAAATCGACGTTGCTCCGAGCATTGTTGACCGCCTAACCGCGGGAGGTGGGGCGACCACGGTAAGGTTGTGCCATAGCAGTTGCGAGTCCAGCATGTACCGATCTCCGGCATAGGTCTCAAAGCGGCGGATTGCGTTCCCGAGCATGGTGGGAGCGAATTGCCGGTCGCTGGCCGGATAGCGAGCGGCGCGCTGGTAGAGGAGTCCAGAACGAACTCCTTGATCGGTCTGCGCCACTGCCTGTTGTTCTACGACGAGTTTCGCCCGGCGGGCCCGATGCTGCTGGATACGGTGCTCGGCCAGGCGGTGTGGCCACAGGGCGTAACCTTCAAGCACCCGGTACAGCGGCGCCTGTGCCGCAGCCAGCACCAAGCCGACCACGGCGGCGGTGGCCAGCAGGGTTATTTGCCGAGAGGCCTGGGTCTCGCCCAGAAACCCTTGGACCATGCCAATGTCGGCTGAAAGTCCCGGCAGCGCCAGTACAACGATCAGCTGAAGACTCAGAAATACCGGCAAGATCCAGCCCACGACGAGCGACCAGCCGCCTCCCAGAACTCCTTGACCAGGTCAGACATGTTCGTTACGGCTCACAGGTCAAGCTCTGGATCGCCAGGCCCTGGTGACGTTCCACCGCTCGAATAGTCGTGATCCGCGTCATCACTTGGTGCGCTGGTCCCGCGTCTCCGGATCCTTCCGGCCGCGACCCCGCCGCGTCGCCAGGCCGAGATATTCACGTCCAGTCCGGCCGCGACCCCGATGGCTGGACGCGGACACGGCACCCGCGGGCATCTGCGTTTGGATTTGCGCTACCAGCGTCCTTTAGATCGGTTGCGCTCTCGCGGCGTTCTGCTTAGCAGGTCCAGCAGCCGCATCTGCCAGGGCAGACTCCAGTTGTGCCTGTACCCGCTCCACCTCCGCGCGCGGGACACAAGCTGCTGGCGTGTCTGTCCAGCCGATGCTCCGCCGCCTCGGTCACCGCGGATCGCCCCGGCCCAGAACCGCGCGAACCCTCGCTTCGCTGTCCCCCACGCATCGGTGCTTCCGCCGTCACCACGGTGCGTCCTGCCAGAGACGCCAGTGACTGCAACCTTCCGTTAACGCCATCCGCAATCCTCCCCCTCGCGTGCCCATCCGGACATCCGACAATCGCACGCCAGAACCATCACGTCACGCAGTAGCAGTAGACCATCGAAGCCTGCCTAGCATCCCGGGGGCGCCCAGATCCCGGCTGCCCCGACGGTTGTTCGCCCGCCGGTCCTGACAGATGAGCTAAAACCGTGAACCATCTTGACGGGAGAGGCTCAGTCGTTTGGCCGCATTCCCTCGGCCGGGCGGGAGCAGTGGGGTCGGCGACCCCAGGGCGGTGCTGTTTTCGAACGCTATCTCCGTGACAGAGCCGTTCAGCCCCCGGTGCGCCGTGTCGTCGGCGGGGGAAACTGTCGGTGCCGGCGCGACAACCGGGTCCACATAGGCCGCCGTTGGCACGCTGGGGCGTCTCGCGCGAGCGGACCTTGAGTGCGCCATTCACTTAGAGCGCGTTGGCACTTCGCGCTTGCGCGACTTCAGCAACCTGGGACATCAAGGCCGGGCTGATGGAATGGATCATGCGGGCCGAGCTGTTTGTGAACTTAGCCGAGGTGATCGTGATCTTGATGACCCATCGACGGACGACATCTGACGGCTCACCCACGCGAAGCTGTCCGGTGCCCGTTCGTGGAACCTAGCGCGTGAAGTCCGGCCGCTTCGTCGCGGCGCCGTCACCCCGGCTCCGGCAGCGGCGCCACGGGCGCTGCAGGTAGAGGCCGGAAGGGCCGGCAGGGTCCCACCGGGGCGGAGCTTGTCCATGCCTGGCGGCCGCTGTCCGACCGGCGACGCGAGGAGGCCACCGCCGCAACGCACGTCGCACCGGCGACCGCGGCCCTTGAGTCCACCGCTTGACAGCATCCACTGGTCGGGATGCCAGCGTCCGAGCAATTCCATCTTCGTGATCATCTCGAAGCCAGAGGCTCTTGCCGGGGCATTCATGGCTACTACGCCTCACAGAAGGTAAAGAATTGAACGCACGGAGGCAGTGATCGCTGTCCGCGTGGCAAGCAGCGAAACAAAGGACAGGTGGCGTGGGCGTAGTCGAGGTAGCGATCGGCCTGGGCAGCAGGTCCGGGCGGTTCCGGGTTGAGGTCGTGCGGTCCCCGGCCGGGGAGGCATCCTCGGAGACGGCCCTGGATGCTGTGGGCCTGCTGGCAGGGCGGAAGCAGTTCGAGCAGACGCTGCTGGTCTCGGCGGTGGCTCCCCGGCAGATCCTGACCCCGGCGGAGTCCGTGGTCCGGGACACGGGGCAGGCGCTGTTCCGCGCGCTGCTGGATACCGGCGAGGTAGCGGGCCGGTACCGGGCGAGCGCGGCGCTGGCAGATGAGCGGGGCGAGGAGCTGCGGGTGGTGCTGCAGGCTAGATGCTCCGGAGCTGGCTGGGCTGCCGTGGGAGGCCATGTACGACCCGGAGCGGGCGGGTACGTGTGCCGTCAGCATCAGCTGGTTCGCCATGTCCCGGTCGCGGCCGTGCCGCCGCCGTTAGCGGTAGACGGGCCGCTGCGGATCCTGGGCGTGGCCGCGGCCCCGCGCGGCCTGGCGGTGCCGGGTGCCGGGCAGGAGCGTGAGCACTTGGAACGGGCGGTTGCGGGTCTGGCGGTCCAGGGGCTGGCGACGCTGGCCTGGGCGCCGGAGGCAACGTGGGCAGGGCTGCATGAGATGCTGCTGGCCGGGCCGTGGCATGTGCTGCACTTCATCGGGCACGGGGACTTCGACCCGGCCAGGGATGAGGGGCTGCTCGCGCTGGAGCGCGAGGACGGATGGCCGGACCTGATGGAGGCCAGCCGTCTCGCCAGCCTGCTGCGCCAGGCCCGGCCGATGCCCCGCCTGGTCATGCTGAACTCCTGCTCCGGTGGCACCGTGAGCGCTCAGGACCTGTTCTCCGGGACGGCAGCGGCGCTGGCCCGGAGCGGGGTAGGGGCAGTCGCGGCGATGCAGTACGCGATCTCCGACCAGGCGGCAGTCGCGTTCGCCCGCGGGTTCTACGCCGCGCTGGCCCGCGGCCGGAAGTGGACGAGGCGGTGTCAGCGGGCCGGATCTCGATCCTGGGCACCAGCGGCCAGACCCTGGAATGGATCACCCCGGTCCTGTACCTGCGCGGCCAGCACACCCGTCTGTTCACGCTCCCGCCCGCTGGCCGCCTGCCACCCCAGGGACCCGCCCCGCTACCGCAGCCCGTGCCCCGGGCAGGCTACCTCCCGCACGGTGACTTCCCGTATTCCGTCAAATAGGGGCCGCGTCCTCACCGGTCACGCCTTCGACGTGCGGGGAGTGGCGTTCAGCCCGGACGGGACCCTGCTGGCCACCGCCAGCGCCGACAAGACAGCCCGGCTGTGGGATACCGCCACCGGGCAAGCCACCCGCACCCTTACCGGTCACGCTATCGACGTGCGGGGAGTGGCGTTCAGCCCGGACGGGACCCTGCTCGCCACCGCCAGCGCCGACAAGACAGTTCGGCTGTGGGATACCGCCACCGGGCACGCCATCCGCTCCCTTGCCGGCCACAGCAAGGCTGTGCACGGCGTGGCGTTCAGCCCGAACGGCACCCTGGTGGCAACCGCCAGCGCCGACAAGACAGCCCGGCTGTGGGACACCGCCACCGGGCATGCCATCCGCACTCTTGCCGGCCACACCAGCGACGTAGCGGCAGTGGCGTTCAGCCCGGACGGCACCCTGGTGGCAACCGCCAGCGCCGACAAGACAGCCCGGCTGTGGGATACCGCCACCGGCACACACGTCCGCACCCTCGTCGGCCACACCAAGGCCGTGTACGCGGTTACGTTCAGCCCGGACGGGCCCTGCTCGCCACCGCCGGATGGACAGGAAGGCCCGGCTGTGGGATACCGCTACCGGTGCCCCCGTCCGCACTCTGACCGGCCACACCAGCGACGTGCGGGGGGTAGCGTTCAGCCCGGACGGCCGCCTGCTCGCCACCGCCGGATGGGACAAGAAGGCCCGGCTATGGGATACCGCTACCGGTGCCCCCGTCCGCACCCTGACCGGCCACACCAGCGACGTATGGGCAGTGGCGTTCGAGCCCGGATGGCGCCCTGCTCGCCACCGCCAGCGCCGACAGGACAGCCCGGCTGTGGAGCGTAACATCAACCTCTGTCTATGATGCATCTGCTACACGACCGGCGCTCGATTACAGCGACGGTTCGTCTACGCGTTAGTTCGGCTTGCCCCAACTAGATCAAGTCCGGAGTTCTCATGACCACCAAGCTCAGCACCAACGAGTTTAAGAGCACGCTCCAGGCCCAACTTGAGAGCACCGCCCACGAATACGACCTTGACATTTCGACCGAGAACGGAAGAAGCCGCGCCTTTCAATATTGGGTCGGCACGATGATCTTGGCGGCCGAGGAGAACCTTGACACCGACCTAATGGATGCTGCGCTATATTCGAAAGATCTCGGCACTGACTTGGTCTTTGAGGATGAAGCTAACAAGTTCTTGCTCATAGCCCAGTGCAAGTATATTACAGCCTTGAAGGACCTTGATGAAAGAGCGGTAGATGACTTCTATCATCGCCACAAGAATTATCTCGACAGGCGGTGGGTGCAGAAGCATGGCTCGGAGTATGCGGCGGGAGCGCTTGGTGACTATGCTGACCATATCGCTGATGGCTGGAAGGTTGAGTATCGGTTTGTAACGCCTGGCCAGGCTAGCGAGGGAATCCAAAAACTAGTCCAGGCTTGGCAGCAAGAATACAGCGACCGAGACGTCTCCATCGAGTGCTCCCTCTGTGATTTCCCAGCACTAAAAGAATACTTTGTCCGATCTCTTTCGCTTGAGGAGTCAGTTCCGGCCGAAGTGTTGATAGACCTTCCAGCTGGGCAATTCTTTGAGAGGCTAACCCCCATCCAACTGTCGTCGCCGTACTTAAAGGAAATTCCCTGAGGTCTCTTTATCTTTAAGTCATAAACAATCATTGTACGCCTGGAATATCCGGGGGTATCTGGGCAACAGAGGAATCAACCACGAGATTGCCGATACAGCTCACAACGCGCCCACGGACTTTTTCTATTTTAACAACGGCGTGTCGGCCGTCTGCACTGACTATCACCTTGAGGGCAATCGCCTGATCGCCAAGAGTATGCAAATTATCAACGGAGCTCAGACGGTTAGTTCGCTGGCAAGCCAACCTCCAGAGCCAGATATTGAAGTTCTCTTTAGACTAACAAAGACTCAGTCGGTAAAAACTGACAAGGGTCTGAATCATGATATAATTAAGTATAACAATAGCCAGAACGCTATTAAGCTGTCTGACTTCCGATCTAATGATCATATTCATTACTTCCTAGCGGAGAAGTTGCGTTTCCAGCGACCGCGCGGAGCGGCGCCCGCCTTCCACTACGTGCGAAAGCGTTCAGCGGGCCGTAAAGGTCTAGGCTCAGGCCTGCGCCTAGAGGAGCTAGCGAATAAGATACTCGTTCTTGTACGAACCTACGCTCGTGCATTCATCGCCTAAAACATTGTGGAGCCCCGCAGACGATGGCGGTGCGTACACAGGCGTTTGGTGTAGGTGGCGAACTGGAGGACGTGTGGAGCGACGACACTTTGAACCAAACTCTTGTAGCTATCGGTTTCTATTTCCGGATTAGCCAAGACGCCAAAGATCTGGCGAAAAAAGATAAGGATCTAAAGTTTCTATATAGGCTCCGCTATCACGGTATAGCACTGGCAGGAATGCAATTCGCAAAACTCGACTCTTCAGAAATTTGAGCCTGGCTAATAAGTCCGCATTTTTTAATGCAGCCTTTGAGGATTTCTGGGTCGTGGCTCGTGCTACCCTGGTAACTGCTCAGACTACTGCTGAGAGTCAGGACATAACAACGTTTGCACTGGTCCGCTCAACTGAAAAGTGGGCGTCGATGCAGAAGGAATTCCGCCGTCAAATGTCCGCCAGGTCACCAATATAAGTCATTACGCGAGTTGACAGAATGTCAGGCCAGGTCAGCGCACTTGCTATGTGGACGGTGCTATTGATCCAGGGCTCCGGCAAAGTGGCGTGATGTCCGGTTGATGCCTTCGTAGCCGTTGCGGCGTGTCAGGGAGCAGTACAGGCACGGCTCCCAAGATCATGTGGGTGTCGAGTCCCATGACACCGCGGAATGCCGTGCCTGCCTCGTCATCATCTCCGATCAGCCCTGCCCTGGAGCAGCTTTCCGGCCTGCGTGCCGGTGACCGTGCGCTGCTTCGCTGGCCAGTGCCCTGGCCTGGCGGACTACCTGGCCCGGGTGCCAGATCCGCGGGATCCGCGTGGCGTGCGGCACACGCTGACGTCGTTGTTACTGGCCGCGGTGGGGGGTGATCGCGAGCTGGACGATCGACATCGCCAGAACCAGCACGGTCCGGAACGCGCGACCGCATGCGTAGGTCAGCAAGGCACGCGCTAACGAGTCGTCGGACGAGGAGCAGTCGCCGCAGCCCCAGGTAGCTAATCAAGCGTGGCGTACCGCTTCGCATCGAACGGATGCCTCACCTTGGTGCTGGATCTGGGAGACCAGCCGGTGCAGTTCGTTCGAGGCAGCTTCTGTGGAGGGCTAGCCGACGACGCTCCCACCGGCCTGGAATCCACTACGGCCCCCATCAGCTGAACGCCGCGATCACGAGCCAAGGCCATGGGTATCATCGTGGCCCGCCAAACCTAGTCCGCGTGCCCTGCCGTACCACCCCAGATGCTCCTGGTAAGCGCCCTGTGCAGAGGCGTGGCAAACGCGCCCCTTTATAATCTGACCGCGTCGCGCCCTGGGGCAACAGTTTCTTGTCGTTCACGAGCAGTTGGACATTGTTCTGATTGCCTCGGCCGCAGTGAATGCCTGCCACACCGAATCGAGGGCGTCCTCGCTGGGCCGCTGCGCAAGCAGCGCGGGCTCAACGATGAAAGCACCTGAAAGAGATTTGTATTGCGTTCCGGATAGACGCGACGACAAGACGACCTTGCGAGTTTGGGGGTTGATGGCCAGCAGTCTTAGGTCAAGGAGCGTGTGGATGTCCGCTCGTAGGAGAAGGCCATTACTGAGTGTGTTGGACTCAGGACCCCGGTACGCGCGAGGGTCTCGGCCCCTCAAGAGCAGCTTCCGCGTCATAGCCTGTGACTGCGCACCGGCCAGAATAGGCCACCATCAGCTTCGATCTGAACTTCAGCTGACCGCGCCGTCTGACGATCTGCCTGAGGACGCGCTGCCTGGCGTCGTAGTCATCAGGCGGGGGCGGTTCATGCGCCGATTCCTCCTGGACCTCCAGTTCGGCAGCTTTCAAGGCTTGATCCACGGCCGAGTTTGCTAGCGGACTCTGGCCAGGATCTCAAGTTGCTTCTTCAGGTAGAAGACGACCGCTTTCTTGACATGGGCGACGTGTTCTTTTGGCGTTCCCGGCAGAAGTTTCGATGCGTTTCATAGTACTCTTGCGCGATCCGTGATAATCGATCTGCCAAAGTGGGTTATCCTTCCGCTGGAGTGGCTGCTTTACGTTAGTTGAATGATCCGCTTCCAGCGCTTCCACGGCTTCGGCTATCTGCTCCGGCGTGGCAGGCACGCCGCGGACATCGACCGTCTGCGAGGCAGGCTCAGGTGCTGACTCGTTCATAAGCGTCATAGTTGACTCTATATCCCTCAACGCCTACCTGGCCAAGTACCTAAACAGGCCCTTCCGGTAGCACTCGCTGGGACCTTCCATAACCCAGCCGCCCCCAGACGTTAGAGCCTCTCGGCGTCGATCTGGTCGAGTAGCGCCTCGACATTGAGGCACTCGTCGACAGTGTTGTCATCCCGTGCGGTTGCGCATCTTGGAGAGGGCGTCGAGGGCGGTTTCGTCGGCGTCGGGGAGGGTGTGGAGGTACTTCTCGGTGGTGCGGAGGCTGCCGTGGCCGAGGCGCTGCTTGACGACCTGGAGGTCGGCGCCGCCGGCGAGGAGCCAGGAGGCGTGGGCGTGGCGGAGGTCGTGGATCCGCACCCGGGTCATCAGGCCCGCCGACTTCACGGCCGGGTACCAGATGGTGTTGCGGAACCAGTTCGCCGGGATGTGCCCGTCCGTGTCACGCGCCCGCACGCCGCGTGGGTCGTCCTTGCCGTCCGCGCGGCGGGCGGCCCGGTAGCGGCAGTAGGCGTCCCGGCAGTAATCGCAGCGGCAGCGGCCGAGGGAGTAGCCAGTCAGCGTGCCGTGCCGGTAGCGGTGCCCGGCCGCGTTCGGCTTAGTGCGGCCCAGGGGGGCGTCGGGGTCGGCTGACAGGCGCGGCACCCGCACCCGCGGCCGCTTCCTCCTCTGGTGCCTGGAACAGCAGATCGTCGCGGCCCAGGCCGCGCTCCTCGGCGTGCGCCTTCAGCTTGGCGGTGATCTGGGCGCTGAGCTTGAAGCGCCGGTACTCCTTGTCCTTGGGGTAGGGCTTCACCAGGAAACGGCCGCCATCGGGGTGGAACCTGGGATGGACCTGCACGACCGCCCGGCTGACCGTCAGCATCCGGGTCGCGAAGTCCAGGTCACGCACCCGCAGCTCGGTCAGCTCGCCCCAGCGCAGGCCGCTCTCCACCGCGGTCTCCACCAGCAGCTTGGACTGCGCATCCGGCAGGCACTCATACACGGCGGCGAACTGCTCCGGCGTGATGATCGTGCGCGGCTGGGCCGGGACCGGCGGGGTCTTGACGCCCTTGCACGGGTGCAGGAACGTCACCTGGTCGTTGAGCGCCGTGGTGAAGACCGCGCTCAGCACGACGAAGCAGTGACCGGATCGTCGGCGGCTTCACTCCCCCGGCCTTGAGGCCGGCGACCCACTCCCGCACATGCTCGGGCAGGATGTCGATCATCCGCATCGGCCCGAACTCCGGCAGGATGCGCCGGCGCAGGATGTAGGTGTACGACTGCCGGGTGGTCGCCTCGATCTCGTGGTTGGGCAGCCAGGTCTTCTCGACGTAGTCGCGGAACGTCTGCCGGCCGCGGCCGGGCTCCCCCAGCTGGCCCTGGGCGACCCTCGACTCCGCCCGCTGCCAGGCCCGGTCCGCCTGCCGCTGCGTGGTGAAGGTCCCAGCCGACCGCTGGCGGCCTTTCAGGTCACGGTAGAGCGCCGTATAACGGACGCTCCCGTCAGACCCAATACGCTCCCGCGTCGATCCCACGGCAACCTCCTGCCAAGATCCTTTGTCAGCCGTTTGTCAACAAGCCCGCCCGATATCCTCCGGCACGCGCCGATGGCGAGCAACCCAGAATGGCACCTCTACCTGGCCTTATATCGCCGAGCGTACCTCTGGCCAGGGAGGGAATTCGAACATACTTACGGGTTGACACCGAAGAGGTCACTGGTTCAATCCCAGTATCGCCCACCAGTTTGCGCAGGTCAGAGGCCGGTTCCCGGGGACGGGGACCGGCTTTCTTGATCATTTGCCATCAGTTTGCCATCAAGACACGCCGGTATTTTGCGGCAGGAATTGAACAAGCCCGGCACTCATTGGCCCTGAGTCCGACGGCTGCAAGCCGGGAACCGCTGCGCGGTCAGCTGCCTGGTCCAGCCCGGGTTCGCCGTCGATCACATAGGGGGCCCGGGCTCAGCCTCTATCCTGTGAGGTGACTGGAGGTAGGCACGTGAGGGTTGAGGCTCCGCGGCGTGCCGTCACGCTGGATGAGGTACGCGCACACCGCGACGCGATCACGCAGCTCGGCGTGCGGTTCGGCGTGCGCAACATCCGGGTCTTCGGCTCGGTGGCCCGCGGCGAGGCAACCCCCGACAGTGACCTGGACCTGCTGGTCGATGTCGAGCGCGGCCACGGCTACTTCGACATGGCCGGGTTCGCCCTGGGAGTCGAAGATGAACTCGGCGTGATGACCCAGGTAGCGACGCCGGGTGGGCTGAAGCTCCGGATCCGCGACCGTGTGCTGCGGGAGGCCGTCGCCCTGTGAGGCGTGACGACGAGCGGCTGGCCGACATCCTCGAAGCCGCTGAGAAGATCGCCATCCGGGCCGCTAAAGGCCGGGCAGCGTTCGACGGCGACGAGGACACGCAGATCGTGCTGGTGCACCTGATCCAGGTGATCGGGGAGGCCGCCGCCGGGCTGTCCGATGGGTTCATCGCCCAGCACCCCGGGGTGCCCTGGCGCCAGATCATCGCCACCCGCAACCGCGTCGTGCACGGCTACTTCGAGGTCGATCTCGACATCTTGTGGGACGTGGCGGACATCGACGTGCCTCAGCTGGCCAGCCAGGTTCTTGCGATCCAATCCGGGGGCGCTGCCGACTAGAGCCTGCGCGGCCGAATAATCCGGTGGGTCGTCCGGTGACACGCAGTTACGATGCTGCCGTGCCTGAGCCGAGTGCTGGCCACCTGGGCATTCCTGACCTGGGCGTCGCTGTCTCATCGCCAGGTTCTGGCCGAGCTGGCCGGAGCGGGCTGGGTGCCATGCGGGGTGGGCGACTGGGCGGTGGCGCTGCGGTCCCCAGTGGGACACGTCACCGCACGGGTATGCCCGTTTGACCCAGCCTACTGGGCATTCGTGGACTTGTGCCGCGAGTGCGCCGGCAATCGGTGGCTGCCGCGGATCGACCTGGCGGCCGAACTGAAAGGCGGCGGTTCGGTCGTCTTCATGGAGTTCGTCGTCCCGGTGGGCCATCCGGTCGTGAAGGACTTCGCCGAGCAGTGGCAGGCCCGGGACGGGGATCCGGAGTTCCAGGAGGTTAGCCGGGCAGCGCAGCGGATCGATGCGGAGTACCGGAAGTCGACGCCCTGGTGGGGCAGGTGCGACCTGGACGACGCGCACATCTACAGCGCCGCCGGCCGGCCGGTCCTGCTGGACGTGTACTGCATGGCTGGTACTGATCTGTACAACGCGATCCTGGGAGACGTCGCTGCGGTGTACCGCCGGATCCTGCGAGCGGATGCGCTACGCGCTGGACATTCCCTATATAGCCCGGGAAAACAGCGCCGCCGAGATCCTTGCCCTCAGAAGGGCGTGGGCGCGCAGCACCGAATGACCATCTGGCACGGGGCCAAGAAATCAGCCAGCCTTAGATATCAAGCCCCATATCGGCTTGCGGGCCCGAGTGGCCCGGCTACAGGCACTCGAAGGGGCACCGCAGACTGCGATGCCCTCAGGTCAGCCGGGCTTAGCTCGCCGCGTACACCGACGTGCCAGCCGACCAGAAACACCAGGCGGTCGAGCCGGTCGCCGTGTGCACTTCGGGTTTTCTCACGTCGGGTTCGAAGGATGACGCCGAAGCGCCGGAAGCGACGGGGCGAGTCGGCGCCGTCTCCCGAGCAGGACGAGGCTGAAGTCGTCCGTGCGGTACTGACCAGGCGGGAGATCGGTGTCGTCACGTCTGCGGGCCGCCGAAACCGCGCGTGATCACCGCCATGAAACCCTCCTCCTGTGGCCGGGCGGCCGCAATCTCACCCACGTCCACGCGGCCGGTGGATCCCGATGTGGTACCCACCCATGGCGTCGTCATCGTCAGCGAGGGATCCGGTGATGAGGTTCTCCGCGGTGAGGACGTAGTCGCCCACAAACCGGTGTCAACCAACTGCCCGCCCCCGCTGAGGCCTGGTCCGGCCAGCAGTTGTCTCGTTACCGCGATTGACTGTACGTAACTATGAGGCAGGGCATTGATGCACGCCTCGCCACGCTGACGACGCTCGCGAAGGCCGGGCAGGCCTCATGGTGCAGCGGCGATGACTGGATACAGGGAGGTGCCTGATGAAAGCGATTGTCGTGACGGATGAAGCTGCGGGAACGGCCGGGATGACGCTGGTGGAGCGGTCTGAGCCGGAACCGGCGATAAACGACGTCGTTGTTCAGGTTCATGGGTCGGGATTCACCTCGGGTGAGCTGACGTGGCCCTCGACCTGGACTGATCGCCTCGGCCGTGACCGAACACCGTCGATTCCTGGGCAGGAGCTGGCTGGAGTGGTCACCGCCCTCGGCTATGGCACGACGGGGTTGTCGCTGGGACAGCGGGTGTTCGGCCTCACGGACTCGTATCGCGGCGGAGGGCTGGCGGAGTATGTGGCGATCGGGGCACGCAACCTCGCGCCGCTGCCGGGCGACGTCAACTTCACGGTGGGCGCGAGCCTGCCGATGCCGGGTCTGACCGCGTGGCAGGGACTGTTCGACCACGGCCGCCTTCAGGCGGGGCGGAGCGTCCTCGTACACGGCGCGGCCGGCTCAGTCGGGTCGATGGTGGCGCAGCTCGCACGTGAGGCTGGCGCCTATGTCATCGGCACCGGACGCGCTGCCGACCGTCAGAAGGCGCTCGACTTCGGCGCGATGGAGTTCGTCGACCTCGACAACGACGCGCTGGAAGACGTCGGCGGCGTCGACCTGGTATTCGACGTCATCGGCGGAGTTATCCAAAGGCGGTCCGCAGGCGTGATTCGGGCCGGAGGAACGCTGGTGACCATCGCCGGCCCGCCCGAGGCGCGGCCTATGGACGGCTTGGCCATCGACTTTGTTGTCATGTCCGATCGCGCCCAGCTGGGTGAGATCGTCCGGCGGGTGCGGGACGGACGGCTGCGGACGAACATCGGCAACATCGCGACCCTCGACGATGCCGTCGCGGCTTTCAATCCGGCCGAGCGGATCAGCGGGCAGACGATCATCCGCGTTCGTCCGTGAGCGACACGCGCCCATCAATGCACCGAAGAGACAAATGACCGAGGAGACAATTCCGATGAAAGCGATCGTCGTGACCGACCAGGCTGCGGGAACCGCCGGGATGACGCTCGTGGAGCGGCCCGAGCCGGCGGCAGCGATAAACGACGTCGTCGTTGAGGTTCATGCGTCGGGATTCGTCCCGACTGAGCTGGCGTGGCCCTCGACCTGGACCGATCGCCGCGACCGTGACCGGACACCGTCAATCCCTGGGCACGAGCTGGCCGGAGTGGTCACCGCCCTCGGCTATGGCACGACGGGGCTGTCGGTGGGACAGCGGGTGTTCGGCCTCACGGACTGGCATCGCGACGGCACCCTGGCGGAGTATGTGGCCGTCGAGGCACGCAACCTCGCGCCGCTGCCGGCCGACGTTGACTTCACGGTGGGCGCGAGCCTGCCGATTTCGGGGCTGACCGCGTGGCAGGGACTGTTCGAGCACGGCCGCCTTCAGGCGGGGCAGAGCGTGCTCGTGCACGGCGCGGCCGGCGCAGTCGGGACGATGGTGACGCAGCTTGCGCGTGAGTTCGGTGCGTACGTCATCGGCACCGGACGCGCTGCCGACCGTCAGAAGGCGCTCGACTTCGGCGCGCAGGAGTTCGCCGACCTCGAGAACGACCCGCTGGAAGACGTCGGCGGAGTCAACCTGGTTTTCGATGTCATCGGCGGCGACATCCAGCAGCGGTCCGCGGGTCTGGTCCGGGCCGGGGGAACGCTGGTATCCGTCGTCGGACCGGCCGACGCTCGGCCCGCCGACGGCCTGGCGGTCGATTTCGTGGTCGAGTCCGATCGTGCCCAACTGGGTGAGGTCGTGCAACGGGTGCGGGACGGACGGCTGCGGACGAACATCGGCAACGTCGCGACCCTCGACGATGCCGTCGCCGCCCTCAATCCGGCCGAGCGGCACAAGGGGAAGACGATCATCAGCGTTCGTCCGTGAGGACTCAGGACAGCGACCGGTCCTGCCCTCCTCGTGGATCAGCGTTAGCCGCGTGGCCAAGGCGGTGAGGGTGTCGATTGGTCCGCCGCGGATTCGGGATACCAAACTGTTAAGAGTTCTAAGCGCGGCTAACGACGGGTGAACGTGACGTGGGTGACGCCGCTCGGGGAGCTCACCGACTCGATGGCGAACTGCTCCTCCAGGCTCTCCAGTCCGTCCCAGAGGGACTCGCCGCGGCCGAGGAGAATCGGCACGAGCGCGATGTGCATGTGATCGATCAGGCCGGCGGCCAGGAACTGGCGGACGGTGGCCGGGCCGCCGCCGATGCGGACGTCGAGGCCACCCGCCGCCTCCCTGGCCGCCGCGAGCGCCTGCGCCGGGCTGGCGTCGATGAAGTGGAAGGTGGTGCCGCCCTTCATCTCGATCGAGGGCCTGACGTGATGGGTGAGCACGAAAACGGGGGTATGGAACGGCGGCTCCTCGCCCCACCAGCCCTTCCACTCCTCATCAGTCCACGGTCCGCGTTGCGGGCCGAACTTGTTGCGCCCCATGATCTCTACGCCGATGCCCGGCCCCCAGCTGCTCGCGAAGGCGTCGTCGATGCCGGTGTTCCCGCCTTGCTGGCCCTGCATGACCTGAAATGAGCGGGTGCCGGTGAACCAGCGCACCAGCCGCTGGCCGGCATGCCCGAAGGGTGCCTCCAGGCTCTGGTCAGCACCGGCGCCGAAGCCATCGAGCGAGACGGAAAGGTTGTGCACACGAATAAGTGACATGACGGGTAGACCTCTCTGGTCGAAGCTGAGTTCATCAGTGCTCATGGTGTGGTCGTAGCCAGGATTGCTTTCTCGACACCTGAGCACCGGCGAACGGCTGGCTAGCCCGGCCTAAGCGACGCATGAGACATCCCGATCGCCCATTCGCACGTGGTCGGCCTATTCTGGCGCGGATGATCACTGGGTTACGAGTACTACGAGGTGCTTCTCCGACATGTCAGCCAGTCTCCCCTGGGTGCGCTGACCTCGGGCGACCTGGCCAGGCCGTAACGTTCCCGGAACGCCGCGGGCGTAGCGTTGCCTCTCATGGTGAGAGTACCGGCGGCAGGCGGCCGGAACCGGCCTCCGCCCGCTTCCGGCTGGCGTCTCCGGGGACGGCGACGGTCCTGGCCGTCCTGGTGCTGATGCTGCTGGCCGGCGCGCTGGTGCTGAGCGCCCTGATCGGTCAGCTGTCGGTCCTGGGCTCGGGGCCGATTGTCCCCGTCGCGGTGGTCTACGCGCGGTGGGCTTCGTCGTGGCCCGCCGCCAGCCGGGCAATCCGATCGGCTGAATCCTGATCACCTTCATCGTGGTGTTCCTGCTGAGCGGCGTGGCCGGCGGGTACGCCGCCTTGTACTACCGGTTCGGCCACCATGGCCTCCCGCTGGCCCCGGTCGCCGTGCTGCTCACGCCGTTGTGGGCATCGGCGCTGCTGTTATTTCCGGTGGTGATTTTGCTGTTCCCGGACGGCAGGCTGGCGGCGCGGCGCTGGCGGTGGGTACTGCGGGCCTATGCGGTGGCCGGAGCGCTGGCGTCGGCGGCTGTCTTTGCACCGGCGGTCACCGCCGTGGCCCGTGATGACGTCCGCGTCGACGCCGCCGGCAACCTGATCAGCACCGGGCGGCCGCACGGCGGCCCCTCGCCGCGGCGGGGGTACTGGTCCTGGGCTTGATCCTGGTCATCGTGCTGTCGTTCCTGGCCTACCAGGTTCTTAGCTGGCGGCGCGCCACGGGCCAGCGGCGCCAGCAGCTGAAGTGGCTGGCCACCGCCGCCGCGGTTACCCTGGCCGTGATCGCCGTGTCGTTGGGGACCAGCTCGACCAGCGTCGTAGTAGAGATTCTCGGGATCGGGCTGGCCGCGCTGCCGGTGGGCATCGGCGTGGGGATCTTGAAGTACCGCCTGTATGAGATCGACCGGATCATCAGCCGGACCCTGGCGTATGCGATCGTGACCGGGGTGCTGGTTGGGGTATACGCCGGGCTGGTGCTGCTGGCCACCCAGGTGCACTGCCCCCGGGCGACCCGGGACGCAGCCTGGCTGGGTGAGCCGGGTCACGCACGGTCGCGGCGATCGCATCAGCCGACCAGCAGCACGAGCTTCCCGCGCACGTGACCGTCCTCGCTGACGCGGTGCGCCTCCGCGATCCCGGCGAGCGGGAAGGTCTGCGCGACCGGCAGCGAGAAGCGCCCGGACTCGATCAGCTCGCCAATCTCGGCGAGCACGTGGACGGCACGGCCGGCGTCCCCGCTGCTGAACCTCACCCCGTGCTCCTGCGCGCCACCGAAGTCGGCGATCGTCACGACGTGCTCCGGGCCGCCCGCGAGCTGGATGAGCTCGGGCAGGATGCCGCTCCCGGCGACGTCGAGCGCCGCGTCGACGCCGTCGGGCGCGAGTGCGCGAACCCGCCCGGCGAGGCCCTCGCCGTAGGCGACGGGCTCGGCGCCCAGCGAGCGCAGGTAGTCGTGGTTGGCCGGGCTGGCCGTGCCGATCACGCGCGTGCCGCGCGCCACGGCGAGCTGAACCGCAGCGCTGCCGACACTTCCGGAGGCGCCGTTGATGAGCAGCGTGCCGCCGCTCCCGGCGCCGAGCTGGTCGAGCGCGCGCGTGGCCGTCTCGATGGCGGCCGGCAGCGCGGCAGCCCCAGCGAAGTCGAGCGACGGCGGGATCGGCGCATAGTAGGACAGCACCGCCAGCTCGGCCTGGGCCGCCCCCTCGGCGGAGAAGCCGAACACGCGATCGCCGGCGGCCACGTCCGCAACGCCCTCGCCGAGCTCGTCGACGACGCCCGCCGCCTCGTGGCCCATGGTCTGCGGGAGTTCCCCATCCATCAGGCCCTTGCGCTTCTTCCAGTCGCTCGGGTTGACGCCGGCCGCGCACACCGCAATCCGGACCTGGCCGGGCCCCGGATGCGGATCGGGGAGATCCACGATCTCGAGGACCTCCGGGCCCCCGAACTGGCTGAAACGGGCTGCCTTCAACATCCACTCCGATCTCGGCCCGGGGGTGCCACGCTTGCTGCGCGCTCTGCAGTCTGCCAGCCCTCGCGGGCCGAGCCTGCGCTCAGCGCGCGCGCCCCAGGGCTGACTGGCCGTCCCGCGGCCCGCCGCCGTTCAGGTCAGCTTCTGACCAGCGACGCGGAAACCAGCGCCGGCGGCTATCCGGACAGGCCCTCGTAGGCGGCCACCACGATGCCGAATGCCCGGCCGTCGCTCATGCCACCCTGGTCGAGCATCTGATTCATCACGTAGGACACGGTCATCCTGGCGTCCAGGTTGACGACGACCATCGAGCCGCCCCAGCCGCCCCAGAAGCAGGTCCGCGGGTTGGGCAGCCAGCCGCTGTTCAGGCCGTAACCGTTGCCATAGCGCATTGGCACGCCGAGGATGGCGTCCAGCCCGCGATACTGCTCCGCCAGAGCGCGCTCGCAGCCCTCCGGGGACAGCAGCCGGACGCCGCGCGCCGTCCCGCCGCCTGCCAGCACCGACTGCACGGCGCCGACCGAGCGGGCGTTGCCGTGCCCGCCGGCGGCCGGGATCTCGGCCCGCCGCCAGGCCACGGTGTTGGCCTCCGCGGGGTCAATCGGCGGGTTACCACGTCCACGCGGGGCGGCCTCGGCCTCGCCCTGCCCGCCACCGGGCGCCGTCGGCTCCCGATCCGCGGCCGACGGCGGGGGCGGCGGGAAGACGGGGATCACGCGGCCATCGTGCTCGGCGGGGAGCCCGATGTGGAAATCGGCGCCCAGCGGCCCGGCCACCTCGCCCGCGAAGAACGTGCCCAGGCTGACGCCCGTGACCCGGCGGACCACCTCGCCGACCAGGTGGCCCTGGGTCACCGCGTGGTAGCCGGCCTGCGTCCCCGGCTCCCAGCGGGGCGCCTGCGCGGCCAGCCGCGCCGTCGCCTTCGGCCAGTCGTACAGGTCGGCGACCGTCATCGGCTCGTCCCAGGTCGGCAGCCCGGCCGTGTGCGACAGCAGGTGCCGGACCTCGACGTCCTGCTTGCCCGCGGCGGCGAACTCGGGCCAGTACCTGGCCACCGGCGCGGTCAGGTCGAGGTCGCCCCGGTCGGCCAGGATCAGCGCGCACAGCGCCGTCATCGTCTTCGTGGTGGACCAGGTGTTGAGGATGGAGTCGCGCTGCCAGAGCGTGGTGCGCGCCGCGTCGGCGTACCCGCCCCACAGGTCGACCACCGGCTCGCCGTCCAGGTACACCGCCACCGAAGCGCCGACGTCCTGCGCCTTCAGCGACTCTTCCAGCGTCTCCCGCACTCCGCTGAACCGGTCGGAGCACGTGCCGTGAGTCTGGGCCATGGACGGACGGTAACCCGCCGCTGCCCGGCCGGGCCACCGGTTAATGCCTGGCGCAGCGCCGGGTAGCCGTGTGGGTGTGACCGGCGGTGGCCGCGGGGTCGAAGGCGTCAGTTGATGTCGAACTCGTTGCCCTCGGGGTCCTTCATTCCCATCGCGTAGTGATCGAGGCCGTCGGCGCTCAGGGCTCCGGTGAGCGTGGCCCCGAGATCTGCCAGCCGTCTGGCCTCAGCGTCGACTCGCTGCATGCGGGTGGCGAGCGGCTCCGAACGGCTGGGGAAGCCGCTGGCGTGGATGTCGAGGTGGAGGCGGTTCTTGACCACCTTGGCGTCCGGCATCACATGGAACCAGATGCGGGGGCCGTCACCGCGAGGATCGATGATGCTGTCCGCGCCGATTCCCAGCTCACTGTCGGGAAGCCCGATGTCGCGCCGCCAGTCGTCCCAGGTAGCGAACCCTTCGGGGGGCGGTTCAAGCACGTATCCCAGGGCAGCCGCCCAGAAGCGGGCCAGCAGCTCGGGGTCCTGGCAGTCAATGACGAGCTGGAATCGGGCAGGCATCGTGCTCCCATCGGCTCAGCAGTGGCTTGGGCGTTCGCAAGTATGCCGCGAGCACGCCCGGCGGGCAGCCCGGCAACCGCCTCACGCCCTGCCGCGACGAGAGCCGGCCTCCCTGGCCACCGCGAGCAGATGGCCGCCGCTCTCCGCGCGCGGATGGACGACGGCACCCTCAAGCCCGGCGACGTGGTGTCCTGCGGGTACACCATCGGCCCCGCGGCGGATAAGCCCGCCCCGGGCCAGAAGCTGTCCACCGGACCGCACCGCCGGCCCGGTTGCTGTCACGGTCGGCCGGTGCCGGGCACCTCGACCGGGAAGGCGAGGATTTCCCCGGTGCGCGGCCCCGTGGTTAGACGTTCGAGGTTGGCGGGGGCGCCGTCGGCCGTGTGCCACTCGGCGGTGCAGATGAACAGGGTCCGCCGGTCCGGGCCGCCGAGCATCAGCGCGAACGGCGCCCGGTTCTCCCCGAGTTCGACGCGCTGCAGGACTTTGCCGCCCTCGGCGACGCGGGCGACGGAGAATCCGCCGGTGGACACCCACACCGCGCCTTCGGCGTCCATGCTGATGCCGTCGGGCCCCAGGCCCTCGGCGAATACCCGCCGCCCCGACAGCCCGCCGTCGCCGTCGATGTCGAATGCGGTCAGCCGACCCGCGAACGACTCGGAGATGATCAGCGTCCGGCTGTCCGGGGTGATGACCATGCCGTTGGGGAACTGGAGGTCGCCGGCAACCTGGCGCACTTGCCCGTCCGGCGTGACGAGCTTGATGTAGCCCGGTTTGGGCGGCGCACCGGCGACGAAGTGGAAGTCCGCGCCGTTGACGTAGGCGTTGCCGTGCGCGTCCACGACGATCTCGTTCGCCCGCTGCTCGGCGTGGACGGCCATCGACCCGTCAGGCTCCTGGCGCCGGACCTTGTCGCCCGTCGTCAGCAGCCTGCCGTCGGGCAGCCAGTCGATGGAGTACCCCATCGGGTGGCTGGCCGGGTCGCGGGTGAGCATGACCTCCGCCCTGCCGTCCATGTCAGCCGCCATGACCTGCCGGTCGATCCAGTTGCAGAACCACAGCCGCCCCTCGTGCCACCGCGGGGACTCAGGAATCCCCAGGCCACTGAGCAGAACCGTCAATTCAGGCATCACGCTTCCTCCTCTCCTCCGGCCGCGCCGGTCTCAGGCCGGCCGTCTACCTCCTACACGAACGGCCCCGAGCCCGATCGACACGGCGCCGGGCGTAATCAGCCTCGGATATGAAGCAGCGCTCGCCCTTGCGGCCACGGCCCGGGTGAGGAGGTGACCCGTAAGGCGGTGAAGTCCTGCCACTGTGGTCAGCAGGGCGGTGCCTCCGTGTCCCCAACCCCGGCCGGGCAGCGGGGCCGGCTCTCCGGCCGGCCGGGCAGCCTATGCGACGAATAGGGGGGTGAGGGATACCGGCAGTCGTATCTGGCTGTCCTGGGCGCGGACGGTCCGGGTCTGGCCGAACACATCGGTGACGGTGGCAGTGGCGGCGGGCCATGGCCAGGCGATGGTGACCGGCGGCTCGTCCTCACCATCGAAGGCGTCGCGGTGGTCCCATAGCGCGAGCAGGGGCCCGCGGCCGCCGCGGTCGATCTCGAATGCGTGGAGTGACGGCCGGCCGCTGGTCCCGGTGCGGGTCACGGTCCGCGCCCCGGCCAGCTGATCGGCGAGTAGGGCGAAGGTATCCGCAGCCGGGTGGCGGCAGCCGAGGCTGCCGTTGTGATAGCCGAGAAGGGGGAGCTTGCCGATCAGCAGGTGCATCATCTGGTACTGGTCAACGGGGCCGGGGTATTCCGGTGCCAGGTTCCAGTAGGCGGTCCGGTGGACACCGCCGGCCAGGGCCAGCAGGGTGCGCATCACCAGCTGGCGGCAGCTGATGCGCTGCCGCTTGGCCTCCAGCTCGGCCGGGCAGCCTTCCATGAACATCTGCAGCCGCGGCGGCAGGTCGCCCATCCGGGAGTACAGCGCGGTCATCGCCCGGCGCTCGGGGGTGTCCTGCTCCGCCCGTGCGGCGAGCTCGCCGGTGCTCTGGGTCGGCGGGGGCTCGGCGAACGCGGCTGTGAATACCTGCTGCATGACCGTTATCGCGTCGGGAAACTCGAACGGCTGGGGACCAGCGTGCTCGCCCGCGATGACCGGCTTGAGATACCCGTGCGCCCGCATGAATCCCCGGGCGATGTCCAGGTAGTGCGGCACGCTGGCGGGGTCGCCGTACAGGTGGACGCTGAACAGGTCGAAGGCGTCCCGGCCTGCGGCGGTCAGGTGGTCGAAGAACTGCCGGGACGGGCTGCCCGGCTGGCTGCTGAGCACGTCGTAGCCGCAGCCGCCGAGCACGACCGCCGCCGCCGGGTCGGTGTCCTTGACCGCCCGGTAGAAGGTCTTCAGCTGCTCGACGTACTCGCCAGCGGTGCCCGCCCACAGCAGATCCGTGTTGCTCGGCTCGTTGTTGCACTGCCAGTAGCGCACCCGCCCGGCGCAGCGGCGCACCGCCTGGCGGACGAATTCTGCGTAGGCGCGCTGGTCGAGGGCGGGTGACTGAGGCTGGAAATCCGTCGGCACCACCGTGCCCCACGGTGAGCTGGAGCACAGCGTGATCCAGACCTCCTCATCGCCGTCCAGCTGGCTCAGCAGGGCGTCCACCGCATCCCACCGGTACCGGCCGGGCCCCGGTTCTACCTGCCCCCAGTAGAGATAGGCCCGGACCAGCCCGGCCCCCAGGGCACGGGCCTGCGGGACGAACTCGCCGGGGCCGCCGAACAAGCCGTAGCTGATGCCGCGCACGACGCCCAGCCGGATTCCCTCCGGGTCGAAGGCGCTGGTCGTGGTGATGTCGCTGGCCACTGCAGATAACCCCCTAAGAACTGAAGTTTACATGATATATCTGAGATTTATATCGTACACTTTAGGTATGCGCAAACCGGCCACCGGCTCCGCCCGGCTGATCTGGACCCAGCCACCGCCCCCGACGCGGCAGCGATCCCTGGACCGGGAGACGATCGTGGCGGCGGCGATCGACCTCGCCGACCAGGCCGGGCCGGCCGCCCTCACCATGAAGGCGGTCGCTGCCCGGCTGGGCCCCTACTCACCTATGGCCCTGTACCGGTACGTGCACAGCAAGGACGGCCTGACAGACCTGATCCTGGACACCGCCACCGCCGAGATCCCGGTGCCGGCCCAGCCCGGACCGCACTGGCGTGCCGACCTCCAGGACCTGGCCGCGCACACCCGCCAGATGACCAGGCGTCATCCCTGGTATGCCGTGCTGTTCCACACTCGCCCGCCCGCCGGACCGCACATGATGGCCCGGCTGGAATTCATGCTGGCCGTGCTCACCACCCAGGGCGCCAGCACCGCCGCGGCCATGACCTACGCCGCCCTCATCGACCGGCACATCTTCGGCAGCGCGCTGCAAGAAGCAGAGGAAGCGCAGATGAGCCGGCGCTACGGACTGGACGACCAGGCAAGCCTGGCCGCTGCCCTGGCAGCCGTCCACGACCTGGCGGCGGCCAGCGGCCGGTACCCGCTGCTGACCAGCTGGCTCGCCCGGCCCGCCGGACCCGGCACTGACGAGCAGTTCAACCTGGGCCTCGGCTTCCTCCTCGACGGCATCGCCAGCAAGCTCCCGCCAGGCGGGCAAACCTCACCGTGAATCGCCCGGGCGTTTCCGGAGACGCTGATGCGCCCGGGGTTTCCCGGGCGCGTCTTTGTCCGGGGCTGGGGGATCTGGCTGTGGCTGTCAGTCGGGCCATCCAGCGCTGGTGACTGCGGGTGAGCGGCGCAGGCAGGTCAGCAGCGGGATATTCGCGGGACCGGATCCCATTTTCTTGGTGAAGATGACTGCGGTCCACTGGCCGGATGCTCTGGGACGGGGCCGGTACGGCTGCCCGATCCTGATGACCAGCGGGTCGGCCTGGCATCTCCTCATGGCGGCGATGGCGGCCTGCCGTGAGGTGCCGTGCCGGAAGACGACCTGCAGCTGGAACGGCGGCCCGCACTGGCCGCCGCACGACGTTGCGCTGCAGCCGGACGCCGCGAGCAGGACCGGGGCGAGCATCACTGCCGCCGCGGCAACTGCGAGCATGCGTGCGGGCAGGCTCATCGGTGTCCTCCTGGCCAGCACCCGGTAGCTGTGTTCTGGCGGAGTCCCGGGTGACCTTGAACAGGAGCCTGGTTCCCGGACGGGTGCCAGTCAACGCCGGGGCCGCAGCGACGTCAACGTGAAGACATTGCAGTGCCCGGGAACATCACGGGGAAGGTGGCCAGGGGTTGGGTGCCAGGTTGATGCCGTACTCGGCCAGCCAGGTGATGAGGTCCTCGCGTGGTGTCCGGGCCAGGCGCCCGCCGGTGAAACGGGGATCTTCGGTGACCTCGGCGATCCCGTAGCCGGGCGGCTGGAAGTCACGCATCTCTGCGTCGGTGCCGAATTCTGCCTCGGCCATGATGAGTCCATGCAGGGGCGGCTCGAAGACATCGATGCCGAGCGGCGGGACGCTGTAACGGGTCTTGGCGAGCGTCCGGGCCGGCAATGCGGCGGCCAGGTGCTCGTGTTCGCTCTGGGGCAGGTACATGGTGGTGATCAGCCCCTGGACTGGCCCCGGGCCGGAAGCAGGGATCTTCTGGGTGAGCTTGTACTCATCGCTCTCGGGGCTGGAGACGTGGCGGAGCCGGAGGCTGGTGCTGATCAGGTATCGGTCAATGATTCTCCGGGCACTGGCCGGCGGTGTCCCGCCTGGCAGGCCGGTGAGGAGGAACCGCCGCTCCCGCTCCACGCGGGCGTATTTGCCGGGAACGGGCCGGGGGGCTGGAGCTGGCATACGACGCTGACCTCCTTATCCTGCCGGGGACGGTGTCATGATCCGGCGGCTGATGCTGGCGGCGTAGCTGGCCCAGTCTCCGGCAGCTGCGCGTGGCCAGGCCACGGCGACAGCCAGCCGGGCTCGCTCGCAGCGGGACCGGGAGACGGGTCCCTCCGCTGGCCTGCAGTGTGGCAGCGATGGCGGTGGCAGGATCCCGGCCGGCCGCCTGGAGTTGCCGGGCGGCCCGTTCCCGCCCTGGATGCCCGCACGCTCAGAGCTTGCCAGGCCCACGGACGCGCAGGTAGAAGGAGGAATGACTCCAGGCGGGCGGGATCGTAGTGATCATCGCGGTGCTGACCCTCGTTCTGGCCAGGACAGCGCCCGGTCGCGAGGCGCTGGTGCCAGCTGGGCGGATGTCCTGCCTCACGCTCGAGGCGCCAGGCCGGCACTGTGAGTGACGCGTCTGCGGCCACGGCTGAGCCGTCCCTCGCTGCCAGGATCGACCGCCAGAAGGCGCACCCCCTGACGTGGCAGGCGGTGGTCAAGCGCGCCGCGGTGGTCGCCATCGCCGGCATCTCCATCTACCTCGTGTTCCCGTCGATCACTGAAGTGCTCGCATCCTGGCCGCGCCTGTCGGCCCTGGATCCGCCATGGTTCGCCCTGGCCATCGGGGCCGAGGTCGGCCACTTCTTCTGCACGTTCGCGCTGCAACGCCTGGCGCTGCGGACCAAGGCCTGGTTCCCAGTCATCACGTCCCAGCTGGCCGGCAACGCGATCACCCTGATCATGCCGGGTGGCGCGGCAGTGGGCGCCGCAGTGCAGTTCCGGATGCTGTCGGCCAGCGGGAAGGACACGAGCTCGACCGTAGGCGGGCTGACCGCGTTCTCCCTCCTCGGCGTGGGCGGGCTGCTGGCCCTCCCGGTCTTCGCGCTCCCGGTCATCCTGGTGGGAGCACCGACTAACCGGGGACTGGTCAACGCCGCCATCCTCGGGGCCGTCGGATTCGTGGTCTTTGCCGCGCTCGGGGCGGTCGTCCTGGCCTACGACGCACCGCTGCGCTGGTGCGGCCGGGCGGCTCAGCGGGCAGGAACTGGGTCCTGCGCAGGCGCCCTCCGCTGACCGGGCTGGATGAAACCCTGCTCTCCCAGCGCAACGAGATCCGGGCGGCGCTGGGTGAGCAGTGGTGGCAGGCGCTCCTGCTCTCCGCTGGCCGCCTGGTGCTCGACTACCTGTACCTGCTGGCCGCCTTGCGGGCTACCGGAGCCCGCCCGCGCCCGTCGCTGATCCTCGTGGCCTACGCGGTCGCCGGCGTCGTCGGGATGATCCCGGCCACTCCCGGTGGCCTCGGGCTGGTTGAAGCCAGCCTGACCGGGCTCCTGGTGCTGGCCGAGGTCAACTCCAGCCAGGCCGTCCTGGCCATGCTCACCTACCGGCTCGCTTCGTACTGGGTACCGCTGTGTGCCGGGCCGATCGCCTATGGCCGGTTCCGGATCCGGTATCGAAGCCGCCCGTCACCTCCGCAGGCCACCGCGGATCCCGCAGCGGGACAGGCGGATCCACTCACCTGATCTGGTCAGGCCCGCACGAGCGCTGCCGCACGGGCCAACGCACGGGCCGGGCCACCCGCACCATGACCTGGCTCCGGGCCCAGGAGCCCGGAACATCATCGATGCTGCGGCAGCGCGCCGGCAGACTGCGCCCCCCGGAGCGTGAGTGACGCACGTCACCCGGACAGTCCAATCTCCCCAAGCGTTCCGCGCGTACTCGGTTACGGCAAGCAAGTGATGAAGGGGCGGCCCGTGACGCGCGAGCGCCCGCCGCCCGGAACAGGAGATGATCAAGATGAGCATGTCCCTGCTGGGACGGCTGCCGATGCCGGTCAAACTGGGTGTTCCGGTGGCCGCAGGGCTGCTGGCCGCGGCGTGCGGCAGCGCGGCCGGGTCAACGACCGCCGGAACGCCGGCGAGCAGCGGGTCAACCACGGCGACGGTGATCGAGTCTCACGCTGGTTCGGCGGCACCGTTCCTGACCAATGCGTCCGGACGTGCCGTGTACCTGTGGGCCGCGGACAGCATGAACAAGTCCGCCTGCTCGGGGGCGTGCGCCGGGGCGTGGCCTCCGGTGACGGCCAAGGGCAACGTGACCGCAGCCGGGGGCGCGAAGACCGCTGACCTGGGCACGATCACCCGGTCGGACGGGAGCAAGCAGGTGACCTACGGCGGTCACCCGCTGTACTACTTCGCCGGCGACTCCGGCCCAGGCCAGACCAACGGCCAGGGCAGCGCTAGCTTCGGCGCGAAGTGGTGGCTGGTCACCCCGGCCGGGACGAAGATCACGGTTGCCGATGCGGCCGCCGGCGCGGGCAACTCGTCCTCGACGGCGCCGGCCTCGTCCAGTGGCTCCAGCGCCGGTGGCAGCTGGGGCTGACTCCTCCCGTGAGCACGTTCCTGACCCGCATCGCGGTCACCGATGCTGGCCGGCCGCCCCGCTCTGCGGGGCGGCCGGCCTGCGTCCGGTCATCATCGCCCTCGGCGCCGCCCTGGTCCTGTCCGCGCCGGTCACGCTGATCAGCCCGGACCGGATCTGCAGCTTCCTGATCAAGTCGCCGCCGATCGTGCTGCAGCTCAGCCAGCTGATCGTCTTCGCGGCCTACCCCCGGTTCGCACTCCGCGGCCTGACCCGAGGTCGGCCGGCCGTACCCTCGCCCGCCGGAACCACTACTCATAAGGAGAAAGACCGATGAACTCCAGTCACGCGAGCACCATGCTCCGGGATCACGACTCCGCCGACCGGGACAGCGTCCCGGCCCGGACCGCCCAGCTGCTGGCCCGAGGGCCAGCCAGGATGAAATCACCAAGCGCGCGCTGGGTGGTCAACGTCCTGGCCGTCGCCGGGGCCACCCTGATGGTGTGGTCCGGCGTGATCCACCTTCAGCTGTGGTCTGACGGTTACCGGAGCATCTCCGTGATCGGGCCGCTGTTCCTGATCCAGGGCATCGGCGGCATCGCGCTGGCCGTGGTGATAGCCGTCTTCCGCCGCGTGGTCCTCATGGCCGCCGGTGCAGTCATGATGGCCGCCACGGCCGCCGGGCTGCTGCTCAGTGCCGGCATCGGCCTGTTCGGCTTCACCGAGAGCCTGGCCGTGCCCTACGCCATGAGCTCACTGGCGGTGGAGTTCGCCGGCGCGGCCGTGCTCGCCGCCGCATCCGCCATCCTCCTGGCCGCCCGCCCGGGATCCCGGCCGGTACGGCGCTAGCGCCCCCCGGCAGGCTGGCCCGGACGGCGTCGCCGGCTGGCCTGGACGGCGCCCGATGACCGCGGCCGGAGTATTTCCCAGTTCATGCGCCGCGGTCCAATCTCTTTCCGGCCATTACCCGTATGTACTGTGTGCGGATAGTGGGAACCCCGACCGATCAGCTACCAGACGAGACGCTGCTCGCAGGCCTGGGCGCCGGCGACGCGGAGCTGTCGCTCGCGTTCGTGCGCCGTTTCCAGGGACTCGTCTTCGGCGCCGCGATGACCGTAGTCGGCGACACCACGACGGCGGAGGACGTCGCCCAGCAGGCGTTCGAGCAGGCGTGGCGGCACGCGCAGGTGTTTGACTCGCGCCGCGGCTCCGTCTGGGCCTGGCTGAGGACCATCACCCATAACCTCGCCGTCGACGTCGTCCGCGCGCGGACCTCGGCGCCCGTGGACCCGGACGATCTTCCCGCTACCCTCACCGCGGTGACCGACACACCGGAACGGGTCGCCGAAGCCCACGACAACGCCGCGGAACTGCGCCGCACGCTGGCCCGGCTGCCAGAGCCCCAGGCCCGGGCCGTGGCCATGGCCGGCATCTACGGCATGACGGCGCAGCAGATCGCGGACAGCGAGCACATCCCCTGGGCACGGCGAAAACCCGGATCAGGGACGGGATGCAGAAACTGCGGGCCGCCTACCTCCCGGAGGAAGCCGGTAATGAGTGAGCTGAGCGAGATGGGATGCCGCGAATTCTCAGACGTCGCCGCCGAACTGGCCCTCGGTGTCCTGACCGGGCGTGAGCGCGCGCAGGCGCTCGCGCACCTGGACCACTGTTCGTCGTGCCGCGAGGAAGTCCGCCAGCTGACGGCAACCGGCGAGGGGTGCTGGGACTGCTGCCCAGCGTGGAGCCTCCGGCCGGATTTGAGGCGCGGGTGATGGACCGGCTTGGCCTCGCCGAGCCCGCCCCGGGCCCGGCCTGGCACGGCGAGCTGGGCCAGCCGGATGTCCTTCCTGGGCCGGAAACCCGCTCGCCGAGCCGCCGCCGGCCAGGCCAGGCCGGCCGGGCGGACTCGGCGGGTGCTGGCCCTGGCGGCCGTCGCACTGGCAGTCGTCGCGGCTGGCCTGGGCGGGTGGGGCCTGCGCCGGGTACCTCGGCTCCAGCCGGGACCGCGCTGAGCTCCGCCACCCTGCTATCCGCCAGCCACCATGCAGCGGGAAAGATCTTTCTCTACCAGGGCAGTTCACGGTGGCTGTACATGTCCGTGGACCTACCCGCGGGGAACGGCACCGTGATCTGCGAGGTGGAAAGCGGGGACGGCCACATCACCACCACCATCGGCTCGTTCCGGCTGACCGGCGGCCGCGGCTACTGGGGCAATCCGGTCCCTCCGACCCATGGGCCGCTCACCGGCGCGCGGCTGGTCGGGCCGGGCGGCACCGTCCTGGCCACCGCCAGCTTTCACAGCGCCTAGGTTCCCCCCCGGCCCGAAACGTGGCTTCACCGCATCGGGCTGAACCGGAGTAGCCCGCCTCTACCCTCATTCGGTTGCTGCACGTCTCCGCACCAGCGTCCGCATCGTGCCCGGCTCAGGCGGGACAGTTGACGCAACCAGATGGTTGCCATAATGTGGCAACCGTTCAGTTGCTGCTTAGTGGAGGCCGTCATGGGATTTCCTGATCGCATCGAGCGGACCGTGGAACTCGCTCACCCGCCGGGCAAGGTGTGGGCGGCGCTCACCACGGCCGAGGGCCTGGCCAGCTGGTTCGGCCAGCAAGCCGCGATCGACCTGCGTCCGGGCGGGTCGGCCAGCATGAAGTGGGACCACGGCCACACCGCCGACATGCGGGTCGAACGGGTCGAGGAGCCGACGGTGTTCGGCTTCACCTGGCACATCTACGGCCTGCCCGATGACGATCCGCGCCGCACCTATGTCGAGTTCACACTCGAACCGGCCGGTGCGGGAACACGGCTGACCGTGGTGGAATCCGGCTTCAGCCAGCTGCCGGAGGACGCCCACCGCGAAGCATTCGACGGCAACACCCGGGGCTGGGCGAGCGAGCTCGGTGAGCTGGCCGACTACCTCGATGCCGCCTGACATCGAGGCGATCGCCGAACAGGTCTTCGCCGCCCTGGCCGACCCGAGCCGGCGCGCCATCCTGGCCGCGCTGGCGTCGGGGGGGCCGACCACGGCCACCGACCTGGCCGGGCGCCTGCCGATCACGCGGCAGGCCATCGCCAAGCACCTGGCCCTGCTGGCCGAGGCGGGCCTGGTGTCGGCCGAACCGGGCGAGCGGCGCCGGGTGCGCTACCGCCTGCGTTCCGACCCTATGCAGGTGGCGCAGCAGTTCCTAGCCGCGCTGGCCCGCGACTGGGACGGCCCGCTCGGCGCGCTGAAGGACCAGCTCGACCGGGACGCTGGGGGGCCCGCCACAACGCTGTTCCCCTGAAGCCCGGCCCATCACGGCTGATCACGGATTCACCGCCACTGCCGCAGTGGCGACCTCAACTGGAAGGCGGACATGACCATGAAGACTCCTCCGGTCGTCACGCAGCCCGAATGGGAGGCTGCGCGCCAGGAGCTGCTGGTGAAGGAGAAGGAGGTGACCCGCGCCCGGGACGCGCTGGCCGCGGAGCGGCGGCGGATGCCGTGGCTGGCGGTGGAGAAGGACTACCAGTTCCAGGGCCCGCAAGGCCCGGTGAGCCTGGCCGGCCTGTTCGCGGGCCGTCGCCAGCTGATCGTCTACCGGGCCTTCTTCGAGCCCGGCGTGCACGGCTGGCCCGAGCACGCCTGCCCCGGCTGTTCCCTGGTCGCCGACCAGGTCGCGCACGTCGCCCACCTCAACGCCCGCGACACCACGCTGGTGTTCGCCTCCCGCGCGCCGCAACCCGACATCGAGCGGGTCAAGGCCCGGATGGGCTGGGACATCCCCTGGTACACCCTGACCGATAGCTTCGACGCCGACCACGGCGTGGATGAGTGGCACGGCACCAATGCGTTCATCCGCGACGGCGCCTCCGTGTACCGCACCTACTTCATCAATAACCGCGGCGACGAAGCCATGGGCGGCACCTGGGCCTACCTCGACCTGACCGCCCTGGGACGCCAGGAAGACTGGGAAGACTCCCCCGGCGGCTACCCCCAGACCCCGCCCTACTCCTGGTGGAGATGGCACGACGCCTACGGCGACGACGCGTGAGCGCCCAGGCGGGCGGGATGCGCCCGGGACAGCCGCAACGCCAGCCGCGCTGGCGGTGACGCTCGGGATCACCGTCCTCACCCTCGGCCACCTGCCTGCGAAGACCATGAGGGATGAATCGAGCATCGTCGAGCGCCCGGCCGCTAACGCCGCCATGACACCGGGAAGGCCAGAGGTGCTCGACCCGGTCACCTGGCAGGCCGGACTGGCTGCGGGCCCGGGACAAGGCGCACACCCGCGAGGGTGACGCGATCGCGGCGGCCCGCCGCCGGGCAGTGCGAAGGCTGCTCTTTCTATAACGGCCAGATCGGCGAGCTGTCGTACCTGCATTCGCGGGACGTCACCTATGCCACCTTCTGCCCGGGCCCGTACGAGGAGAGCGTCCGGTACCGGGACTTCATGGGCTGGGAGATGCCGTGGTATTCAGCACACGCCCCCTCGGCGCGCTCCTCATCGGGCGCCAGATCGGCCTGTTCCACCTCGTGTGCTACCTGTGGGACGGCGACCACGGAGCGGGCGCCCCACCGCCCAGTGGCCGCGACTCGAAGCCGGACGCTCCGACGACCTGGGCACCGCCGGCCGCTGAGCAGATCCGCTCTCCAGGTGAGAGCTTGCCCACCGGCACCGGCCTTCCGCCGCGAGCGCCTTTGGTAGACCTAGGTCCCCCACGGATGTGGGTGCCAGTCCCCTGGCGCGGCTTCGCATCACCGGCCAGGATGATGCCCACGGAGCTATAGATCCACCCGCAGTCTGACGCGGGTTTACTGGATGTGCCGTATTATTGTGACCTATACCACAAGACCTCGCAATATTTAACGGGAGAGGGAACGGCAAATGGACAATGAGAATAAGAGTGAATTCTGGGCGAATGTCAGCACGGTTGCCGTAACACCGGTGGCGATTGCCGCCGGACTCGCCAAGGGTGCCTATGACGCTTCGACTGACAACGGAGCCTTCGTCGAAGGATTCAGCGGGGCCGCGAACCCGATTATCAGGGCCGGAAAGAACTTCGGCGCGGAGCATGGCCCAATGATCACCAGAGGAGTGGTTACCGGCGCCGCTGGCGCGCTCGGCGCCCGTATCCTGCACGCAGGCCTGCGGTCCCTGAGGCTCTAACCAGCCAGACTCCGCCCTGGTCAGGCTGACTCCTCCGGCAGGGTTCGGGCTCATCGGCAACGACGACCGGCAGCAACCGGGCACCTGGCCGGTTCCGTCCTCTGCCTAGCTGGGGCTCTCCTCGGCCGGGCCGAGGTAGCCGCTGTAGTACTGGCGGAGAGCGTCCTGCTCGCTTTCGCTGATGTGCGCGTCCCTATCGACGTTGGGGGCGTCTTTGACCTGGTCCTTGGATACGGCGAGCACGACCACCTCCCCGTCAACCTGAGATCCGTGGATCGGGGCGAAACTCTGCCGGGTGCCAAACAGGCCGGTCTCCACGAGGACCCACAGTGGCTGCCCCGTGCTGTCATCGTTGTACACCTGGCTAACCTTGCCGATCCTGTTGCCTTCCCCGTCGGCAGCGACGCGGTGGATGTATTGCTGAGGGTCCTGCGGGGGGGTCATAGCTGTCTCCCTTGCGCGGGATGTGGCGCACGCGGACGCCCGGACCATGCGACGAGGTTCAAGGCTTGTCCGGCTACCCCGCGAGGACCTCAACAAACAGCCCCTCAGGAAGCGACGGGCAGGACCTGCGCCAGGAACACGTGGCCCGGGCTCAAAATCCCTGCCCGGTCGGCTGCTCGTGGCGCAGGCTTGAAGGCTCAGCGGGCGCCCGGCGGCCTGGGCCGGAAGGGCACGATGAGGCCTGTGACGGGCCAGCCGCGCCGCAGGAGTGTCGTTGGACATCCCGCAGTGGGGTGCCTGGCTCGGTTCCGGCGACTGATCCCACCCCCGGCCTGGGCATCAATGGCCTGGGCGCCGCAGTCTGGCACCTGAGGTTCACCTAGGTCTGGCTGCACCTGCTCGGGGCCTAGCGCTTCTAGCCGGCCCAGGAAAGGAACACGATGGAAAGCCTGCCGATCGATGACTATGCGCTGCTGTCGGACTGCCGCTCCGCGGCGCTGGTCAGCCGGGACGGCTCGGTGGACTGGCTGTGCTTCCCCCGCTTCGACGGGCCGTCGGTGTTCTGCCGGCTGCTTGACCCCTCTGGCGGGCATTTCGCGATCCGGCCCGCAGGCGAGTTCCAGGCCCGCCGCCGGTACGTGGACCAGACGATGGTGCTGGAGACCACCTTCACCACCCCCCGCGGCACCGCCGTGCTCACCGACGCCCTCGCGGTTGGCCGCAACGAGCGGGGCCACGACCTGGGTGCGCGCTCCCCGAGCATGCTGCTGCGCCTGGCTCGCCTGCACCAGGGGCGAGATCGAGGCGCAGGTCATTTACGCGCCCCGGCCGGAGTACGGGCTCATTCACCCCATCTTGGTTCCGGTTCCCGGCGGGCTCACCGCCCGGGGCGGTGCCGGCCGGCTCCTCCTGGCCACCTCGGTCAGCTTCGGCGTGGACGGCGACACCGCGACCGCCCAGGTCCGGCTGGCCGCCGGGCAGGCCGCCGTGTTCGCGCTCGGCCACGGGCACAGGGCCGACCCGCCGCAGATCCCGTGGACGGCGGAGGAGATCACCGACCGCCTGGAGGACACCGAGGAGGGCTGGCGATCCTGGTCGGCGATTCACCAGAATTATGAGGGGCCGTGGCGGGAGCTGGTGCGCCACTCCGGGCGCGTGCTGCAGGCGCTGACGTACGCGCCGACCGGGGCGATCGTGGCGGCGCCGACGACGTCGCTGCCGGAGACCGTCGGCGGCGAGCGCAACTGGGACTACCGCTACACCTGGGTGCGCGACGCCAGCCTGACCATGGAGGCCCTGTGGGTGGCGGCCTGCCCAGACGAGGCGAACAAGTTCTTCGCCTTCCTCGCCGACGCCGCCGCGACGCAGCTGCAGCGCGGTGCGGACCTGCAGATCATGTTCGGGATCGGCGGTGAACGGGACCTGACCGAGCGGGAGCTGCCGCATCTGGCCGGCTGGCGCGGCAGCCGGCCAGTCCGGGTCGGCAACGGTGCGTGGCTCCAGCGGCAGCTCGACGTCTACGGCGAACTGCTCAGCGCCGCTCAGCGGCTGGTCGACCAGCTCGGCGAGCTGGACCCGGTGACCCGGCGGTTCTTGTCCGCCGCCGCGGATACCGCGGCCGCCCGCTGGCGGGAAAAGGATCAGGGGATCTGGGAGGTCCGGGGCGAGCCGCAGGACTTCCTGTACTCCAAGCTGATGTGCTGGGTGGCGCTGGACCAGGCGATGGCCCTCGCCCCCCACCTCGGTGCCGAAGACCGGGTGACTGACTGGGCGGCCGCCCGTGACGAGATCCGGGCGGCCATCCTGGAGCGGGGCTGGAACGAGCGGGCTGGTGCCTTCACCCAGGCGTTCGGCAGCGAGGACCTCGACGCGTCGAGCCTGATGCTGGCCATCACCGGGTTCCTGGCCGCGGATGACCCGCGGATGAAGGCGACCATCGACGCCACCGCGCAGCGGCTGACCGACAAGCGAGGGCTGGTGTACCGCTACCTGGCTCACGACGGCCTGGCGGGTGAGGAGGGCACGTTCCTGCTGTGCACGTTCTGGCTGGCGCAGGCCCAGGCGCTCGCGGGCGAGGTGGAGGCGGCCATCGCGACCTTCGAGCGGGCCGTGGCCGCCATCAACGATGTCGGCCTGCTTGCCGAGGAGGTCGCTCCCCGCGACGGCGAGATGATCGGCAACTTCCCGCAGGCGTTCAGCCACATCGGCCTGATCAACGCCGCCTGGGCCATCACCCAGGCCCAGGAACGAGCCGGGCGTACCTAGATTCCGCGGTCCCTGTCCCGTTGCCAGACGGTGAATGCCGGCCAGGAACGTTGGGTCCAGCCCCCTGGGAGTGCCGATACGGTCAGCGAACAGCACGATCGTGTACCCGCCGAAGACTTGCCCTTGCTGGCTCGCGCTTACCCGGTAGATGTGTGCCTGCCCCGGCGGCGGCATGGCGTCGCCGGTGGTGAATGTGACCTGCTGGTCGTCGCCAGTGACCTGATGCGTTGTCCCAGCACCCGTTGTCGACGGGCCCCCGCCGATCGTGGTCGGCGCTCCCAGGAGCACGTCTCCCGTAGGCGCGGCCTGGGCCGGGAACTGGCCGCGGGTTCCGGTTCGCAGTTGCAGCCAGGGCATCTGGTTCGGGGCGGCACGCGTCACCGCGACTTCGGCGGTTCGCCGAATAGCGGCCCGACCTGGAGGTTCACCGGGGGCGGCAGCAGCAGCGGCTCGCCGGCCAAGCGCGCCAGGCGGTGCATGGCCTGGTCGCCGGCTGCGACGACGTGGATATTGCGTTGCCCGACGTGCCGGTTGAGTGATGCGTCCCACGGAGGGTCGCCCAGCCCGTCGCTGGTCTCGTCCCACACGCGGACGAGCAGGCACTCATGGCCACCGTTGACGAACGTCGGGTACCACGGGGTCGGGCACTTGACCACCGCATGCGATCGGCCGCTGCCCGGGCACCGAGCGCGACCATCGTGACCCCGATCAGGTGCGCGCTGGTTGCGTTGATGCCGAGCGCAGGGTCGCACCAGTAGAACTCGACCACGACGTTCGGCGCCTGGGCGATGCCGAAGTTCCAGACATGGGCGTACAGCGTGGTCGGCTTCCCGGCTTGCGCGGTCTGGCCGAGCTCGGGTGGGATGGGTGGCGCGACAGCCGGGTTGACGTTGGCCAGCAGCAGGATGTCCGGGCTCTCCCAGAACGGGCCGACGACCGGCCGCGCGCCGAGGTCGCCGGCGTTAGCGCGCAGGAACAAGAACGGCAGGAACAGATCCCCGCGCGGGCCGGGCCAGGTGTTCCACGGCGGGGTGCTGAAGTCACACGGGTCGAGCTGGCCGCTCGGGATCACGCCGGTGGATGTGCCGTAGTGGCGGGCCTGCCGGTTCGGGTTCTTCCAGCCGAGGGTGATCCCACCGCCCGGGCGGGTGTGGACTCCGCTCGCCGCGCCGGCACTGTCGTCGTGGCTGTGCTCACCAGAGTGGCACCCGCAGGAACAATCCTCGTGCGCATGGCAGCCGCAGCCGTGATCGCACCGGTGTGCACCATGCTCGTGCGCATGGCAGTGGCAGGCAGAGCGCTCGTGACCCTGGCATCCGCGCGAATGATGCCCGTGGCCATGACAGCCACACCGGCAGCCGCCGCTCCCGCCCCCACCCTTGCCGCCGCCGCCTCTGGACGGCATTCTTCACGACCCGCGGCGGATCTTTCGCCGGGACCCGCGCAGCCGCGGCATCGGTCCCTGCAGTCATGCCAGGTCCGGGCCTTCCTCTCCGCGCGCTAGCCGGCCCACGCCCGCCGGCCCATGACGACCAGGCGGTCGGTCCTGGCATCGCGGCCCGGCCGGGCGTGGCCAGGTTGCGCCGGCGGTCAGTGTGCGGTCAGGGACACGCCGTCGGCGGTGAAGCGGGCTTCGACGATAGCCGCCAGTTCCTGGGGAACCGGATCAAGTGAGGGCGCATCGGACTCCTCACCACCCCGGCTGGCCGCGTACGCCCCCGGGTGGCGGGCGGCGGTGAAGCTGGTCTGCGCATTGTCGCCGCTGAGGAGCCCGGTGTCGGCTATGTGCTCCACGCCGCGCAGCGACCCGCCGAGCGCGGCGGCGTAGTCACGGCCTTTCGCGATGGCGGCCTGGACGGCGGCGGCGCGCACGCCCGGCCAGGCGGGATTGTCCCAGTCGACGTGCCAGGCGACCTCATGCACGCTGACCGCCTCGTGGACGGCCAGGACCGCACCCAGCGCGTCCAGCAATTCGAAGGCCCGGACAGCGATCATGACCGCAACCGCCGCGGTCACCTGGCCGGTCGGGTGGTATTGCCCGGTGTTCTCGTCGAGAGCGCGCTCTGCGTACGTCGTCACTGATTGCGCCGACCAGGTCAGGGGGCGCCGTCCTGTGCCGGCGTCGAGCGCCACCCCGCCCCGCGCCGCAAGATCGGCAGTGAGGCTGTCCAAGCCCGCGGCAGCCGCCCGTACCGCTTCCGGCTTCGACCCGCGCGACAACGCGATCGTGGCCGCCACCAGGGCATAGTCGGGCGGCACCATCCGCCGCGCCTCACCCCGGACCGACAGCAACAGTCCTGCCGGATCGCTCATCGGTCCCTCCTGTCTCCGTCGCCAGCGGTCGCCGTTCCATCGCCAGCGTAGGCCGACGCCAACCTCAGTACGAGGCGGAAGTGACGCGGCGGCTTGACCACGCGCAGGACGACTCGGTCTATCCGCGCCACATTCAGCAAGGACCCGCTACTTCCGCCCGACCGGCGGGTCTTCGTGCCGGGCACCGGCCGGCGCTGATCCCCGCGCGATCCATGGCCGGTTACGCACGCAGCGCTCACGGTGCCGGCTCGTCCATCAGCTAGATGACCGGCGGGCCGCCCACTCGTGGTCGAGGATGGACATCAGCACCTCGTCGTACCAGCGCCCGTCGTGCAGCACCACCTCGCGATAGCGGCCCTCCTCGACGAAGCCCGCCTTCTCATAGGCGCGGATCCCGGCGGGGTTGAACGGGGCCACGCTGAGCTGGATGCGGTGCAGCCCCATCTCGCGGAACCCGTAGCCGACGATGACACGCATCGCGTCCGTGCCGTAGCCACGACCGATGTACTCACGGCCGAGGGCGATCCCGAGCGTCGCACACCGGTCCTTGGCCCGCGCGCCCCACAACCCGATGTTGCCGATCAGCACCGGCGGATCGTCGAGCGTCTCGATGGCGAAGCCGAGGTCGTCCTTCTCGTTCGCGCTCCACTTGGCGATGCGCTCCTTCGCCGCAGCCTCTGACGGCGGGACCACCCAGTTCGACAGCGTGGCCATGCGCCCGGCATCCATCTCCCACGTCGCGAGGACAGGCAGGTCGTCGTCCCGCACGCCGCGCAACCGCACCCGTTCACCGGCGAGGATCGAGTCGCCGTAGCTGAATGCGCCTGAAACATCGGTGAGTTCGGTCATGGGGCTGATACTGCCGCAGCAGCGGCCGTCGCAATAGCCAGTCCGCCCTCCTGCTCGCAGCCCGGCACAAGCCCGGACTCCCGTACACCCGTGGGATTAGCGCGAGCGGGTCGGGGTGAGGAGGACAGTGTGGGATTTCTACTCGCAAGCCGCCTGCGCGACCCAGTGATCGGTCGCCGGCGCCACCCATCGGAGGAATCATGACCAGCGCAACCACTCCGGATTCCCCCCGGCGCGAACCAGAACTGGCCGGACAGACCGTTGTCCTGATCGGCGGCAGCGCCGGCATCGGGCTCGAGACAGCCCGGCGCGCCCGGGCTGAGGGTGCCGATGTCATTCTCACCGGCCGCAATCGTGACCGGCTCAACCAGGCGGCGCTGGAAATCGGCGCGCCGCCGCCACGGCGATCGCTCTTGGCGTTCCGGTCGTGACTCAAGTGGCTGGCTACGACGCCATGCCCGGGGTCCAGGTCATCAAGATCTGAGCCGCCGACGATCGATGATCTTCCCCGCGGCGCACTCCCCTGAACCACCTGGCCGGGCAAGCCCGGGATCACTCGCAGCGGTCCTGCGCGCCGGCCAGGCAGGCGGAACCGGAAGCGCGGCCACGTTGCCGCGTCCAACGACCTAGATGGCCGCCGCACAGACGGCCTCGCCGGCGCCCTTCTCACCCACCTCACCGTTGTTCAGGAGCATCGCCCGGTAGGGCTGCCTGCTGTCTGCCCAGCCCCTGACGCGGTGAGGGGCAGTGTCACATCTGCGTGGGAGCCTGTTTCACCAGCTCGCGGGCGGCGGCCGTGATGTGATCCGCATCGATGCCCGCTGCGGCCAGCAGCTCAGTGCTGCTGCCCGAACCGGGCAGGTCCCGGACGCACAGATGGGCCAGGTGCAGCGGCTGCGGCCCTGCCTCCAGCAAGGCATCCGTCACCGCGCTGCCGAGCCCGCCCGCCTGATAGTGGTCCTCGGCCACGACCAGGCAGCCACCCGTGGCGGCCACCGCGGCCGACAGCGTCTCGCTGTCGATCGGCTTAACGGAGTACAGATCGATGACGCGGGCCCGGATGCCGTCCTCAGCCAGTTGATCCGCGGCGGCCAGGCAGGCGTGCAGCGTGACCCCGGCGCCGACGAGCGTCACGGCGTCTTCCGGGCTGGACCGTAGGACCTTCGAGCCCCCGACCGGGAAGGGCTCCGCACCGTCGTACAGGACGGGGTAGGCGCCACGGGTCGTCCGCATGTAACTGACGCCCGGGCGGTCCGCCATCCCCCGCACGAGTGCCGCGGTGCTGGTGGCATCGCTCGGGTAGAGCACCGTTGATCCGAGCACCGCGCGCAGCATGGCCAGGTCTTCGAGCGCCATCTGCGAGGGCCCGTCCGCACCGATCTCCACGCCCGCGTGCGATCCGACCAGCCGGATGTTCGCCTGGGAGATGGCGGCCATCCTGATGAAGTCGTAGGCGCGGGTGAAGAAGGCAGCGAACGTCGAGGCGAACGGGACGTAGTGACGGACGCTGAGCCCCACCGCGGCCGCCACCATCTGCTGCTCGGCGATGAACATCTCGAAGAACCGCCCGGGATACGCCCGGGCGAACTCATTGGCGTAGGTGGAGTTGCTGACCTCGCCGTCGAGCGCCACCACCTCGGGCCGGTCCGCGCCGAGCGCGGCCAGGGCGTCGCCGTAGGCCTTGCGCGTCGCGACCTTCTCCCCCACCGGGTACTCCGCCGCGGGCGGTGGCGTGTCATCGTGCGCCTGGACCGCCGCACTGGGCATGGCCGGCGCAGGACCGCGCGCCGCGTCCGCGGGCAGCGGGCCGCGGACCACCAGATTCCGCTCGCCGCCCAGTTCCGCGATGGCCCGCTTCGCCATGTCGGGCGGGAACGGCTTGCCGTGCCAGTCGATCCGGTCCTCGACCTCAGAGAACCCGCGCCCCTTGATCGTCCGGGCCAGGACCACGGTGGGCTGGTCAGAGCCCCCCTCCGCGATGAAGCGGAACGTCTCAGTGATTTCTGTGAGGTCGTGACCGTCGATGATGAGCACGTGCGCCCCGAACGCCTCGGCGCGCTTGGTGTAGGCAGCGAGGTCCCACTGGAGGTCGGTGGGGCCGCGCTGGCCCAGCCGGTTGACGTTGACGATCGCGGTCAGGTTCGACAGCCCGTAGTACCCGGCCTTGTCCAGCGCCTCCCAGATGGAACCCTCAGCCATCTCGCTGTCCCCGCACAGCACCCACACCCGGTAGGGAAGCCGGTCGAGATACCGGCCCGCCAGCGCGACCCCCACCCCGTCGGGCAGTCCCTGGCCGAGCGATCCGGTGGCGACGTTGACCCACGGGAGCACGGGGGTGGGGTGGCCTTCCAGGCGCGACCCGAACCGCCGGTACCCGGTCATCAGCTCCTCGTCAGACACCACGCCCACCGCCTTGAACACGGAGTACAGCAGCGGGGAGGCGTGTCCCTTGGAGAAGATCAGGTGATCGTTGGTGTCGGCGTGCGGGTTGTCCCAGTCGTAGCGCAGGTGACGCCCGACCAGCACGGCCAGCAGGTCCGCGGCGGACATGCTGGAGGTGGGATGGCCCGACCCGGCGCTCGTGCTGGACCGGATCGAATCAACGCGAAGCTGGGCGGCGAGGTCTCTGGCCACATCGAGGTTAATGCCGGTGAGCGGCTGAGTTTGGCTGCTCATGTCAGGCCCTTCCTTAGCTGGTGGGGCAGGCGGCCCGGACTCTAGGGCGCCTGCCTGGCGGGCACGGCCGCGATCACTTCAATTTCCACCAGGAAGTCCGGCCGGACCAGCCCCGGGATCACGCCGAGCATGAACACCGGCTCGTGCTTGATGAACTTGGACCGGACATCCGCGTAGGCACGAATGTCCGCGGCATCGGTGAGCCACTGCCGGACGGCGACGACATCAGCCAGGCTGGCGCTGGCCCGGCTCAGAATGGCCTCGATGTTCTGCCAGGCCTGGGTGGCCTGCCCGGTCATGTCGGGCGCCAGGGAGCCGTCGGGGGCGAGCCCGGGGGTTCCGGACACCAGGACCTGGTCGTAGCCGGACGGCACCCGGACCGCGTCGGAGTAGTGCCCGATCTGGTGCGCGACTCCGGCGTCGAAGGCCTCGGGGCTGCTCATCAGCTCACACCCTTCTTCTAGCTAACCGGGGAAGTAGGGGAACCCGCCGCCCTGCCAAGCCGGTACCGCCAGGCTATCGGACCACCGTCGCGGCCCCCGGGCCAGGCACAGGCCCGCCGGATCACCCTGAGCCGGGCTCGGCCAGCAGGCGGTGGGCGCACACGTCCACCAGCCAGTCCTGGTACCGGTCCGGCGACCACCCACGCTGCCCGACCAGCAGCTCGTAAACCTCGACCGCGCCGAGCGCCCACAACTCGTCCCGCGTCTCCCCCACGCTGCGGCCAGGCGCCAGCACGCCAGCGTCGGCCAGGTCCTGGGCAAGCATGGTCATCCCGGCCAGCCGCTGCGCGCCCAGCGTGGCCCACACGTCCGCCGCGTCCTGGTCGCCTTCGGCCGCGCCCCTGATGATCAGGTACAGCGGCGCGAGCCGCGCCTGCACCGAGGCCAGGAACTCCGCGTAGAGGGCCAGCTTCGTCCGCCCGTCCGGTGCGGCCGCTATCGCCTGGACCGGGGCCCGATTGGGCACCGACACCGGGGCATCGTCGCCGGCCACGGTGACGTCCAGCAACTCCTTGAGCAGGCCGGCCTTGGTGCCGAAGTACCCGTAGACGGTCTCCACCGACACGCCGGCCTCGGCGGCGATGTCCTTCATGCTCGTCCGCTGGTAGCCGTGATCGGCGAACAGCTTCCCGGCCGCGGCCAGCACGGTGCGGCGGGTGGCACGCGCCTGGGCACGACGCTGGCTCGCGTCGTAGCGCCGACGGGGTTTGACAGGTTCCATATTCTGTTCCATGCTGGCTGTATCCAATACAGATGCCCTGGATTCAATTTATCAAACTGTTCCAGAGCCTGCCACGAAGGAGGCAGTCATGTCCGCCGTCAGCCCGCCCACCCCGCCTGCCACGTCCGCTCGCTCCGCCGCGTCCCGCAGCCGTCTTCCGGGCCAGGGCGAGTCCGAAGCCTTCACCGTTCTGCGGCGCATGTTCGACGAGGGCTTCGCGACCGGTGACGCCAGCATCGTCGACGAGCTGTGCGCTCCGGGCCTGATCGATCACCAGTTCGGCCTGGCCGGCACGGGCGCGGAGGCGATCGAGCACGCTAAGGCCGCCATCCGGGACGTGCACTCGGCCGTCCCGGACATCTCGTTCACCATCGAGGACTTCGCCGAGGCCGGCGACGTCATCTGGGTCCGGGTGCGCGCCCGGGGAACCGCGACGGGACCGTTCTTCGGGCCGCCCAGCGGCCGCCCGGTGGACTTCACCGTCATCGACGTCGCCCGGGTTCTAGACGGGCGCATCGCGGAGCACTGGGGCGTGCCCGACCGCTTCGCCATGCTGGCCCAGACCGGGGTCCTCGACCGCCTCGCGGCCTGACCGGCGTCCGGGGCAACCCAAGGAGACAGGCATGCCGATCCCCACGACCTCCGCGACCACCGCGGACCAGCCCGCCGGCGACCCGCCGGACCGGCCGGACCAGGTCGTCATCCAGCCCGCCGGGCAAGGCCCCGCCACCTGGGCCCTGGGCTCGCTGTTCGAGCACCTGGCCGGGGCAGGCCAGACCGGCGGCCAGCTCGCCGTCGCGGTGGTCAGCCAGCCGCCCGGCGCGGCCAGCCCGCTGCACGTGCACACCCGCGAGGCTGAGGCCTTCTACCTGCTGGCCGGGACCATGACCTACCGGGCCGGGTCCCGGCTGGCCCATCTGGCGGCCGGGGACTTCATCTACCTGCCGCGCGGTGTGCCGCATGCGTTCCGTATCAGCGGGGACATCCCGGCCCGGTTTCTCGCGCTGACCGTCCCGGGCGGGCTGATGGATCTCTACGACGAGGTCGGCCAGCCCGCCCCGGAGCACCGGCTGCCCGCTCCCGGGGAGGTGGACCTCGCCGCGGACGTGGGCCGCTGGCTCCAGCTCGCTCCGGGATACGGCCTGCAGATTACCGGCCCGCCGATGCCCGAACAGGAGGCATCATGACGTCCGCCACCTCATCTCACCAGGACCGCTGACCGCCAGGAGGCTGAGCGGCGGCCGGGCCCGCCAATGACCAGGGCCATCATCCCGCCAAGGGTGCCAGCCTTGACGTAAGGACCCACTGGCCTGATCAGGTTCTCTCTATCCAGCTCGGCCCGATTTGCACAGCAGCACGACGCTGCCGAATGGCAGCAACGCCACCAGAAGTGAGTGAAAAGCCCGGTTGCTCTTCTTGATCCCTGACCGTTTTCCCTTCCCCGTCAGATACTCGTCCCAAGTACGATCGCGGTCACCGAAACGGTTCACCGTCAGTGAAGTCGCGCTGTGCGGGGTGGCCGCCGGCCATACGCACGCCGGAAGAGGACCTCAGGCCTCCTGGACGATCCAGATGGGGCAGGTCGCCGGACCGCCTAGTGTTTGCCCAGGGTCTGATGCGGTAGGAGGTCCCGGACATGAAGAGGTTGCTCATCGCCGCCGTGCTAGTAGTGGCCGGGCTTGGGCTGTTTCCTGGCCAGGCCAGCGCCAGCACGCTCGCGCAGTGTCTCGCCAGCCAGCACGTCTGCGTGAGCGGCAGCGCCCGGACGCTGGTTTCCGCCAGCCAGGAGGCGCAGCTAGCCCGCCAGATCGGCGGGCAGGACATCTGGCTGGTTGCCGCCCCGTCCGGGTCGTCCGGCTACAACAGCGCGATGCGGCAGATCATCAGCGACCTCAACGGGCACGCCCAGTTCACGGTGGGCTTCCTGGACAGCCGGCTCAGGCACTTCGGCGCCTACAACAAGGGCACGCTGCCGAACCACGACGCCGCTGCTATCGCGACCCAGGTGGTCCAGCAGCACCGCTCGGATGGCAACATCTTCGCGGCCCTGATGGAATTCGTGAAGGACGTGCAACGGCAGGCCAGCTCGGGCTCGGCGGCCGGCACAGGAGGCAGCACATCCAGTGGGTCCTCGCACGTGCTGAGCACCGTCCTCATCGTCGTGGGGGTCATCGTCCTGCTGGCCGTACTGGGAGGTTTCATGATCTGGCGGCCCATCCGCAAACGCCGGCAGCGGGAACTCGGGGAGGCCAAGGCAGCCGCCCAGGATGACCTGATCGCGCTGAGCACCGGTCTGACCGATCACGACTCGGACATCTCGATTCGCAGCAACCCCGAGGCGGCGGCCGAGCAGCAGGCCGCGCTGAACGCGTACGAGCGGGGCACCGCAGCCCTGGACGCGGCGCGCAACGTCAAGGAGATGGGTTCGGTCAGCCGGTCCATCGCCGAGGGGCAGTACCACCTGGCCAGCGCCCGGGCCCTGGCCGACGGGCAGCCCAGGCCCGCGCGGCGCCCAGCGTGCTTCTTCGATCCCCGGCACGGCATGTCCGTGCGCGACGTGCTGTGGACGCCGCCCGACGGGGGCCCGCCCCGCACGGTGCCAGCCTGCGCCGACGACGCGCGCAAGGTGGAGCAGGGAATCGAGCCCGACATGCGGCAGGTGGAAGTGCGCGGAGCACCGGTCAACTACGTGAACGCGGGTTTCGCGCCCGCCTACTGGGGCGGATACGGCCTCCTGCCCGGCATGTTCACCGGGTTCCTGCTCGGCGAGGCGCTCTCCGGCGGCTTCGGGTATCCGGGCGGTTACTTCGGCTACGAGGGCTACGGCGATGGTGACTACGACGGCGGGGACGGGGATTCCGGCAATGGCGGTGACTTCGGCGGGGGCGACTTCGGCGGGGGCGACTTCGGTGGTGGCGGGGATTATGGCGGCGGAGATTTCGGCGGCGGGGGTGACTTCGGCGGCGGGGACTTCGGCGGCGGGGACTTCGGCGGCGGCGGTGACTTCTCCTAGCACCGCAGCAGTCATCGCTGGCTGACCCGGTAATCCGCCGGTCCCGATCAGGGTGGTGGCGCCGCCGCCCAGGTGACGGTGACGGTCCACGACGTTGAGGTATTTCCGCTTGATTGCGGACCGATGAGCTCGACGCCTTCCTTCTGGGACTGCCCGTCCGTTGCTGAGCAATCCCGCGGGCTGAACTCGTGGTCGCAGGTGAAGCCGCCGGTCAGTCCGGTGGAGCTGTTCGTGTCCGTGCCAAAGTTCTTCACCATGTACTGATCCGCCCCCGGAGCACCGCTACGGCCAGTGCACGAGACAGACGCGTTGCACAGGCCCCACTGGCCGCCGCCTGCGGAGGGGACCGCCTTTCCGCCGTCCACGAATACCCGCCCCGGAGGACCCCGGTACGTGATCGTTATGGGAAAGCTTCCACCAGCCTCGGGCGTTCCCACCCAGCAGTGGCCGTTCGGGTAGCCAAGAGCATTCGACGTCAACGCAGTGTCAGCGCCCGCGTCCCCGCCTGTGCAGTTGCTGAAGCTCGCCTTACCTGGTGAGACGGTGACCGAACGTATCGTCGGAACGGCCTTGAGCGAGATTGCGATGCTGTCGCCGTTGCTGGCGGCGGGACCCGGCCTGTTGACGAATGCGATCACGGCGATCAGCAGGGCCAGGCCGAGCACGACAATCAGCCAGGTTCTCCTGCGCCGCACCCTAATCTCATACTCAGTCACCCGGACCTCCTTGCCGGGCGACGGCGCCCCGGTTGCCGGTACTCCGTTCGACCCGGATCCGGAGGCCGGATCTGCGGACGCCGAAGACGGCGAGGGCCAGCAGGAGCAGCCCGGCTATGACCCACCAGATCCAGACCGGGAAGGAGTGCGTCCCCTGTGCCGGTGCGGAGCTGACGCTGAACTCGAGCTTGGTCGCGGCGGCGACACCAAGAGTGGCCGTCCCTGTCTGGCCCGCTGCCGAACCGGTGACCACGATGTCACTCAGGTACGTGCCCGGCTTAGCACCGCCCGGAACGACAAGTTCAAGGGAAAGGCGGGCCGCTTTGCCCGGCGCGAGCTGCACGGCAGGACCGGCGAGCTGGATCCAGGACGGCGGAACAGCCCGGCCTGCGCCCCGGTCAAGCCGCTCGACACGCATGCTGACGGCCTCGGCTTCAGTCCCGGTGTTAACGACGTACAGCGGAAGCGCGTACTTCTCTCCACGGTGCGCCAGGCTCCCGAGACGCACGGGACCGGCTTGCACGCCAACCCCGACACTCGCGTCCGACCTCTGGGCGAAACTAGCGAGCGCCACCAGGGCGACGAGGACCGCAAGCGGTACCGCCAGCAATCGCCGCATGTGCATCTGCGCCCCCATACTGCACGTGTTTCACATCATCGCTTCGCACTCGGGACGCGTCAACCGATCAGCTCCTTATCAGTTTAAACCTTGACGAAACGCCGATCAGTCGGCCGCATTACGCAAGGCGGAATTGCCCTTGGCTGGCAAAACGCAGGTCACGGTGCACTCCGTTGCAGTCCTCCAGCCGCGGTCATGGCCATGACCGTGTCGGCGTCCAGGACCGAGGCTGGGCCCAAATCACCGCAGCCAGGCTGGTCCAGCCGTTTTCCTACGACGTTTCGTAGAAGATGCTGGTGCCGTCCAAGGTGAAATCGCTAGATCCGTGGCCCGGCGACCACCGGATTGGCGCAGGGCCCGGTTTCCGCGGGCAGACGGCGAAAACGCCGTATGGCTCGCGGCCGCAATTCCCGCGCCGAGGAGGGAAGCCTCCCCGCCCCAGCGCAGCGGACCATGGCCGTCACGGTCCCAGTAGCCGTGTCCCGCACCACTCAGCGTTATGCCGCGGGCCCGGCAGGTTTGCGGTACATGCGGTAGTGCAGGACCAGGAACGGGAAGCCGAAGACCGAGAAGGCGTGATCTGCCCGCAGCTCGCCGTCCTCCAGGTAGACGTCGAGCTGCTCGGCAAAACCACGGACTGCCAGCACCGTAAGGTCCCGGCTGTCCGGGTCAATGTAGGTGAGGTAGTGGCCCGGCTGGTCGAGCTCGCTGCGGCTGGTCAGGATCAGGCCGCCGCCGGCGCGGGCCTGCGGCAGCAGCGTCGCGGTGAAGCTGGCTTGCGGCACCGGGAAGCCCACGCTGACGTACCCGCGGCCGTCACGCCGGTACGTGGTGTAGATGCCGACGTAGATCGGCTCATCGGTGTCGGTGAACGAGCGGATCCAGCCCCGGATTGTCGGGGCCTCGTCCTCACGTCCGGGCGGGATGATCGTGTCGATCCGGCTGCGGATACCCCGCTGGGTCTCGCGCTGGTTCATCGGCACATTCGCCTGGCCCAGCGGGCGCGCTACCAGCGTCCGGTAGAGCAGATAGCCGGGTCGGACCCACAGCCGCCACTCCGGGACGATGTCGAGGGAGAAGCGGGTGGTGTGCTCGTAGAACTCGCGGACCAGCGGGTCGACTCCCACCGGGTTGAATTCCGGGCCCGCCAGCTCATCCACCGAGGCGACGATGCCCACGTCCGGCGCATCGGCGACGTACCGCCCGCCGAGCACCTCGGCCAGCTCGCGGATGTAGCCGGTGCCGACGTACCGGGACCGGGATTCGCGCGGCACGACGAACGGCACGTCTTCCGCCCGGACCCGCTCGGCGAGCAGGCTGACCTGAGCGTCCCGGAACACCAGCGAAGACGTGACCCGGTAAGCCAGCATCGTGGCCGCAGCCACGACCGACGGGGGCACCGGCCGCCGCCCGGCGCCGAGCGCCCCGCCCACCGCGGCCCCGAACAGCGGCCCGAGCAGCACCTTCTGCGGCCGGATCCCCAGCAGGCCGCCGAGAGCCCCGGCGGCCGCGCCCACCTCGACCGGCCTGAGGGGCTTCAGGCGGCCGGCCGCCCACCCCAGCGGCGCGACCAGGGCGGCGCTGGTCGCGATCCGCGACCACAGCGGCGGGATCTCACCCGGACGCTGCTGAGCCCGGGCCACGGCCTCGGACGCGGCCAGCACCGCCGCCCCGGCGACCGCTCCCATTCCAGCCGCCCGGGCACCTCGATGACCGGTGAGCGCTGCCCCGGCCACGCCGCCGATGAGGCCAGCCGCGAGGATCTGCTGCCTCCGCTCTGGCTTTTTTCCCGGCTCATCCGCTGCCATGCCCATAACGTACTGGGGCGGACGGCGGCCCCCGGTGACCGGGCAAGGCACGTGGATGGGAATGCTGGATTCAGGCTGGTTGAGCAGAGCCCCTGAGGATGACCTGGCCGGGACGGCCGTTATCACCGGGATGCTGGATAGCGATCTCCATGATCTTGTAGTGCCCCGGATCAGCCGCGCTCGTCATCGTGAACGTCCCGCTTCCGCCCGGCGCGTAGGTGAACGAGCCCGCCGTAATAGCGTCCGAGGGCGGGTCGCTGGCCGACCTGAGGTACCAGCACTCGTAGTACTGGTGACCTGAGAGGCGGCGAAGGTGGCTGAGCGCGCCATTCAGCGTCCACCCGTTAGCTCCCCGATCGACGACCACCGTCCCCGCAGCATCGCCCGCTCCTGAGTACATGGGGAATGTCGCCGCGGCAAGAGCCGGAGCGGCCTGACCCACTACGACGATGACGATGGCGGCGGCGGCCGCGCCGAACGCCGCGGCGAGGGAGAAGACGGGAAAGTTCCAGTGCCAGTGCCACCACCTCGACATCCTGGCCGGAGATGGACTGGGGGTGTCTTCGGGACTTTTGGCTTCCTGGACGGCCTGCTGGACGGTGGCGGCGGTGGCGGGCCGCTGGGCGGGCACGGCCGTCATGACCGTGGCTGCCCCGGGGGCAGGCTGGCCGGCCTGGCCGGCGGTCATGATGGCGTGCTGGACGCTGGCCAGCGTCTTGGCCGCCAGGCCAGCTGGTGGCTCAACGGCCGGTGCGGGGGACTTCAGGGCCCGGGTCACGGCCGCGAACCCGGCCACGTCCCCCTGGCACGCGGCGCAGTCGCGGAGGTGGACCTCGAAGGCCGCGGCGTCACCCGGGTCCAGGGCACCCAGGGCCCAGCCCGCCGCGTCGGGGTGCCGCAATTCGGGGTTACTGGCGTCAGGCGGCATGGAAACCTCGCTCATCCAGAGCGGCACGCAGAGCCCGCATGGCGTGGAACATCCGTGTCTTCACCGTGCCTAACGGCAGGCCGAGCCGGTCGGCGATCTGGGACTGCGTGAGGTCCTGGTCATGAGCCAGGCGGATCACCTGCCGGTGCGCGACGCTCAGGGTGTCGAGCGCTTCGCGCATGATCAGGCTGTCCAGTACCTGTTCGACCTTGTCGAACTGAGGCGGCGTGTAGACCTCTTCCAGCGGAAGCAGTTCCCGGGACGATGGGCGCTTGCGGATGTCCAGCGCGATGGTCCGGGCGATCACGAACAGGTAGGTGCCGACACCAGCCCGCCCAGGGTCGTACCGCACGGCGGTCCGCCACAGCCTGACGAAGCACTCCTGAACCATTTCCTCTGCCAGTCCGTCGTTCCCGAGCGCCTGCATCCCGAAGCGGTACAGGCGCCGCCCATACCTGCGGTAAAGCTCGGCCACCGGGCCCTCCACATCCCCGGCAGCTATCTGCGCGACCAGCCCTGCCTCCTCGGCAGCGCTGCGGTCCTCAGCATCGGTCACCGACACTGTGACGCCCCCCAACCAGGTTCTTACGACGTCCACCCGCCGAACGGTTCACAACGCCCCGGTCTTTTCCGGCCGGGACAAGGGCCTGGTTTCGTCGGCCGTCACCGGGTTGGCGCGGGTACCAGCACTGGGCCGACTTGTGTCGTTATGTCAACGCGAGCGTGCCCGGCCGGGGCGCATCCAAACCGGCCCTTCGGCCAGCCGGCTCGTCAGCGATCTTCTACCCGGACGTCACCGGCTTCGCGCCGCCCGCCATGCGCGGATACGGCTCAGGCCGCAGGTCCGCGGAGGCCGCGGTGGCGTCCTGACGGGCAAGCCGGCGCTGCAGGTCAACGTGACGGAACTGGTAGACGCCTCCCACCTGGCGGAGGACCCCGCGTCGGTGCGCGTCGGCCAGGAAGGACATGAGCCTGAGCGGCAGCCAGCCTGTGGCGGCCAGCCAGAACCGGGCGATCGTGAACGGCAGCCACGCGGCCTGGATGGACGCGGCGATCAGCCCGACGGTCAGCCCGGCCGCCAGGCCGACCGCGACCCGGACGCCCAGGCCCGCTCCCAGCCCGAAGGCTCCCCCGCCGACGAGTGCGATGAGCCAGCAGGTGGCGCGATCCCGGGCCAGCAGCTCAGCCGGCCCATCGGCGGCATCCGTCCACGCAAGGTCGGCGGGCGTGCCCTGCAGCCCGGCGGCGAACCCGCCGACCGTCGCGGCGACCAGACCCGCGACCGGACCAGCAAGCAGGCCGATGCCGATCCCGGCTGTGGCACCGACGAGATAGCCAGCCTTCGACCAGCCCAGGCCACGCACCCCGCGCGAGGGCTCGCCGCGATGGATGCTCTCGATGGTGACGGCGGCCGCCAGCCAGGCGCCCAGCCCGTCCACCACCCCGGCCGGCAGACCGGTACCAGCACCGGCGGTGAGCGCCACTACCGCGCCGCCGACCGCCGCCGCCGGGATGCCGCGGCGGAGTCCGTGGCATACCCCGACGCCGATGCCGACGCCCAGGGATCCCATCAGGCCCCTTGTGACCTGGCCATCCCCGGTGGCCCACACGACCAGCCCGCCCAGCGCGGCCCCCAGCAGGGCACCGGCGAACCCTCCGGCGATACCGGCGCCGATGCTGTCCCGTGACCGTGGCACCCGCCAGCTTCCGTGCCGGATCACCCCCGGTGCTGCGCCGGCGGCAAAGCCCGCGATCGTGCCGAGCCCGAGCCCGGACCCGAGCCCGGGAGTCAGGCCGGCCACCAGGCCGACCGCGACCGCCGGGGGTAGTCCCACGATGAGGCCGACGACGGGGCGGGGGACGGACGCCCGCAGCCTCCACCACGCGAGATCGGCTCCCGCCGGATGGCGGCTCGGCGTTGCCTGCGCCGCGGGTTCCGGGGACTTGGCCGGCCGGTGCCAGAGCGGATCCCGCCCCGCATCCAGGTACCGGGCCAGAGAGGTCAGCCAGCGCACGGCCGACCCGGCTTTTCCTGGCTGGTCACGGTAGGCAGCCGGGACGCAGGCGTCGAAGAGGTGATAGCGGACTTCCTCCTCGGAGTTGAACGCGAGCAGCTGATCAGGAGACGGCAGGGATATCTCTGGCCGGCCGGGGGGGCGGCGGTTGTAGACCGCGTAGGCAAGGCTGATCATCAGCGGTGTCCGCAGCGCATGGCCTACGGGCGAATCCTGGCCGAGTTCCGCGAGGACCTTCGCCCACCGACCGGTCCCGCGCGGGTCGAGGTAATGCGCGGCCGCGCCCGCGGTCACATCGTCTAGACGCACGACGACGGCACCAGGTGCGACGCCCACTTCGCTGGCGGGGGCGTCCGCCGCCGCCCGGAACTCGTGATCGCGGCTGGCGATCACGATTCCCATGGGGCTGTACTGCAGCGCCTCGCTGACCTTCGCTAGCGCCTCAGCGCGCTTCACGTCGGGGATCTCGTCGAACCCGTCGAGCACCGGCAGGATCAGGTTCCGCTCCACCAGCGCGCGGGCCCGGGTGGGCGCCTCAGGGTCACTGTGCTCTGGCGCCTGGAGCTCCGGATGCTCCGCCTCCAGCCGGTCCACCAGCCAGTCACGCAGCGTCTGGTCGGGACTCCAGGATGAGAGCGAGAACACCACCGGGACGATCTGATCGCTGTGGGGCCGGTCCGCCCAGCCCGTTTCGCGGTCTTGCCGCTGCAGCAGCCTCAGGACCAGGTCAACCAGCAGAGCTGTCTTCCCCGCACCGGGCTTACCCAGAACGATCAGGCGCTGCGCGGGGATCGCGTCGATCAGGTCGTCAAACAACGATATTCCGCCTGCGTTGCCGGGTGGGCCCTCGGAAATAGGGTCCCGGACCCTCCGCCATGGCACCAGTAGCGTTACGGGGTCATTGATCTTCCGAGTGGCGGCTTCCGCGCGCCATTGCTCCGATATAGAACGCGCCAGCCGGTCCGCGACCTCGCCCAGATCGGCCGCCGGGCGAGAGTGGATTGTGTGGCGGGCCAGCGCAGCCAGGATGAGCACGGCGGCGGCCGCGAAGTACGGCCAGTAATGCTTCCAGTCATTCGCTGCGACCCGGTTCATCTGCTCGCTGATCACACTGACCAACAGGGGCAGGACGAACGTCATCGTCAGAGTCACGTAGATAGCCCGGAACTGGGTCCTACTCACGTTTCAGCCCTCACGCTTTAGCAACACACGGCGAGCGCGCAATAGTTTCCTGCCCGGAATTGTGCGCCGGTCCGGCCGTATCAGGCTGCGGCCGGACTTCCAGATGATCAGGTGGCCCCGGCCGATGCTGTTGTTCCAGCATTGCCGGGGCCAGCCGATCCTTCCCGGCCCGATCTGCTGAGCGGTATTTCCTCAGATGAGGAGGAACAGTCCCAGCGAGACGAGGCCCCAGACCAGGTACAGGACGCAGCCGATGATCCCGAGGGTCACGCCGGCCACGGCCTGCCCGTGACCCAGTCCGACCTCACGACTCCGGTTCAGGCCGATCGCACCGCAAATGATCGCGGCCACGGCCATGCCCAGGGTGAGCAGGCCGCCCCACTCGATGATGACGGCCAGAATACCGAGGACCATTCCGGCCACGGCCTGGCCATTAGACGCCCGGACCAGCTTCAGCTGGCCTGCGTACGACGGGACCGGCTGCTCCTGCGGGAAATACGTACTCATTTCTCCTCCTTCGGGCCGATGGCCCTTGCTGCTTCTGCTGAGAGTTACGACCCCCTTAGCGCCCGCGGTTCACTCCCGCCCAGAAATATTTGAGGGAAAATTACCGGGCCATGAGCGGGCCCCGGGAACCGACGGTGAACAGAGCACGGGGACAACGTATCGCACGAGAAATGGGCCGTAATACGAGCCTAGACCTCAGATGGGCCCGCCGATTTACGCCTTACCCAGGAAACGCCATTGTTCCGGCTGCGGCCATGCCCTGACCGCTGTGCGCGCCGTCGGCAGGAGTGCCGTTCTGGTGTCCCGGGTCGGCCGTGGCTCTTGGCAAGGTACGACCGGGATCCCGCGAACGGTTCAGTCCTCGGGGATTCCGCCCGGCGCAGCCGGAAGCCACCGAGTTCTCGGGCCCGGCCAGCCCTACCCGGTGAGCGTGTTCTGCGTGGATCGCGCCGATCTGGGCTGAAACGTTCCGGGCGGCTGTCTCAGGTCAGGCTCGCCCGGAGGACCAGGCAGCGGCGGCCCCCGCGCCCGGCGACCACCAGCCGGGACAGGCTCGCCGCGGCCGCCGCGGCCCGGGGAAAGCTTCCCCGGGCCAGTGGCCAGCTGGGCCGCGAGCAGCACCAGGCCGAGCCCGTCGGCGCCTATCGCGCCGAACCCGGCGACCACCGCCGCCGTGGGAGCACGGCGCGGCCGGGCGGGCAGCCAGCGGGTGAGCCGGCCAGTGGCCGCGATACCGACCATCGACCCCCAGGCCGTGACCGCGACCGTGACGGCGATGAGGAGGGGACCGAGGTGAAGGCCGGGTTCCTGGGGACCTGGAAGGTGCTGGGTGCGGTCACCCTGCTCGTCCCGGGACGCGCACTGCTCAAGGAGTGGGCCTGCGCGGGGCCTTCTTCACCTACACGGGGGCCATCGCCTCTCACCTGACCACGGGCCACGACGTTGGCGAGGTGGCGCTGCTGGCCGTCATGACGGCCCTGGCCGTACTGTCCTGGGCCCTGCGGCCCCCGAGCCGCCGCACACGATAACCGGGCGGCCGGCCAGCCCGGCTTGGCATCAGCTTGTGTCGGGACGGAAGACCAGGACGAGCACGCGGACGGCGAGGATCGCGGCGGTCACGAGCAGGCAGTAGCCGAAGAAGGCGTAGAGGGTCACGCTGCTGGTGATGGCCGGCCCGCCGTGCAGGCCGATCATCATGACCGCCATGATCCCCGCGGCGGCGGCCAGGAACGTGAGCAGGACCTGGTGCAGAAGGCCGGTGAGGTGCCGGCGGTCGGCGGCGTTGGCGAAGAGCCGGACATTGACGCTGAGCCGCCCCGTTTCGAGCGAGGCGCCGATGCGGTCGATACGCCTCGGCAGCCGCCGCAGCATGGGCAGCATCGCCGCCAGTTCCTCGATCGCCGTCCTCCTGAGGGTCTCCGGGGTGAACTGGTCGGCGAGCTGGTCGGACGCGAAACGGCGGGCTTCGGCGACCACGTCGAAGCCGGGGGCCAGCTGGGTGAGCGAGCCCTCCATGGTGGCCAGCGCCCGGAAGACCGCGGCGATCTCCGGGGGCACGGCCAGCCCGTAGTCGGCCACGATGCGGAACAGGTCGGTGAACATGCGCACGTCGGGGGCGATCCCGGCCGCGATGTGCCGGGCCGCGAACCGGCCGAGCGTCCGTTCCAGCCGCAGCTCGTCGAGATCCTCGGGGCGCTCGACGACATCGAGCAGCGCGTCCGCGAGCCCGGCGGGGTCTCCCCGGTCGAGGGCCAGCAGCAGCCGCTGCAGCGCGGAGCGCAGCCCGGCGTCAATACGGCCCACCGACCCGAAGTCCAGCAGCCCCAGCCGGCCGTCGGTGAGCAAGAGGATGTTGCCGGGGTGCGGGTCCGCGTGGAACGTCCCGTCGATCATGACCTGGCGGAGCAGGCTGTCGAGCAGCGCGCGGGCCAGCGCGGAGCGCTCCCCGGCGGGCAGGTCAGCGCCGGCCGAGGCCAGCGGGCGGCCGTCGAGGTACTCCATGACGAGCACCGTTTCGCCGCACAGCGGCAGGTGCGGAACCGGAACCTGGACGCTGCCCCGGTCCGCCGACGCGGCGGCCACCGACGTCATGTTGCGCGCCTCTATCCGCAGGTCGAGTTCCTCGCGCAGCGCGCCGGCGAACCCGTGGGACAGCTCCACGGCGCCGACCGCCCCGCCCCAGCTCGTGCTGCGCTGCAACCGGGCCGCCAGCCGGGCCACGATGTCCAGGTCCCGGTCCACGACCCGGGTCACATCCGGCCGGCGCACCTTGACGACCACCCGGGCGCCCGACCTGAGCGTCGCGGCGTGAACCTGGGCGATGGAGGCCGCGGCCAGCGGCTCGTGGTCGAAGCTGGCGAACGCCTCGTCCATCCCGGCACCCAGTTCGGACCTGAGCACCTCCTGGATCCTGGGCCACGGGACCTGCGGGGCGTCATCCTGCAGGCGGCTGAGTTCGCTGATGAACTCGGCCGGGAGGAGATCACGACGGGTCGAGAGCACCTGCCCCAGCTTGATGAACGTGACCCCGCCGTCTTCGAGGGCCAGGCGCAGCGAACGGGCCAGCCGGGCCCGGCCCTCGGAGGTGCCCATCTCGGACCGGCGGCCGCCCTGCTGATAGGGCAGCAGGCCGCGCCGCACCAGGATGCGGCTGATCTGCGAGTAGCGGCGCATCCGGCCGATCTGCCGCCGGGTCCCGCGGAGCAGGTAGAGCGGCCCGGGCAGGGACCCGCTCGGCACCAGCGCCTCGGCGATGACGAGGAAGACCATGCCGACCAGCAGCGCGATGACCACGCCCAGGATCACGAACCACAGACCCGGCAGGACGCTGGCCTTCCGGCTGGTCACGGCGGCGCCGCCCATGGCCCTGATGATCGGCGGGGCGACGAAGAACGCGATGAGGCCGGCGGCCAGCACGCGCAGGATGGACAGGGGCAGGCCGATCAGCCGGCGCACCCCGAACGCGAAGACGAGCACGGTCAGGGCGGTCGCGATCGCCACCAGGGGAACGCTGAGGGCCGTCACGGCAGGCTCCGCAGCGCCCGGGCGGGTCGCGACCTTGGCATGGCCAGGCTCCTTTGCGGTCTCGACGAGGGCGTTCGTGGTCTGGTGCGCACACGAATCTAGTAGCCATCCGCGCTGCGACGCCGGCCCGGCGCCCAGCTTCTCCCGGCTGCGCACCCGCCGGGCACAATGACCCGCATGGACCTTGGATTGCGGGACCGGGTGTTCCTGGTGACGGGAGGCAGCCGGGGGCTGGGGTTCGCGGGCGCCCAGGCCCTGGTGGACGAGGGAGCCCGGGTGATGCTGAGCGCCCCCCACGAGGCCACGGCCACGGCGGCCGTCGCCCGCCTCACCCAGGGCGGCGCCGGCGGCCAGGCGGCCTGGACCGTGGCCGACAACGCTGACCCCGGCACCCCGGCGCAGCTGATCGCCGCCGCGCGGGAACGTTTCGGCCGCCTGGACGGTGCGCTCATCAGTGTCGGCGGATCACCTTCCGGGACTGTCGCGGACACCGGGGACGACGCCTGGCGGGCAGCGTTTGAGAGCGTCTTCCTGGGCGCCGTCCGGCTGGCGCGGGTGCTCGCGGCCGAACTGGACGGCGAAAGCCGGGACGGCCCCGGGGCCAGCGCGCTGAGCGGGACAGGCGGCTCCATCCTGTTCGTGCTGGCCGCCTCCGTCCGCGCGCCCCTTCCTGGCCTCGCCATCTCCAACGGGCTGTTCCCCGGACTGGCCGGGGTGGTGAAGACGCTCGCCGACGAGCACGGCCCCGCCGGGATCCGGATCAACGGGCTGCTGCCGGTCAGGATCGCCACCGACCGGGTCCGCCAGCTGGACGCCCTCGAGGGCGACCCGGATGAAGTACGCGCCCGCCTGTCCCGGAACATCCCGCTGCGCCGGTACGGCGAACCCGCCGAATTCGCGCGGACGGCCGCGTTCGTGCTCTCCCCCGCCGCCTCCTACATCACCGGCAGCATGATCCCGATAGACGGCGGCGCCATCCGTTCCTTCTAACGCACCGTCCCGGGTGACTCACCCAGGCGAGTCAGCGGAGGGACTCGGCCAGTGCCGCGCGAGTGCGTCCGTGACCCTCCCGGGCAACGTGGGCTGCGATTACCGCTGGAGCGCCGCGACCTATAACCGGCGAGGAGCCGCGAAGCGCGTTGACGCCGGCACCGCGGCGTGGACAATGGGGCTGAGGGAGCGAAGTACTGAACGACCGGCATTACCGGCCAACGACGGCATCAGATGCCACCAACAGATCTCTGGTTGCGCCTTGACGATTCCCACCCCCGGAGGCCATGGCGCCCGGCCCTGTCGCCGATGCCGGCGGCATCATGGTGTCGCCTGGCCAAGTTGGGCTTAAGCGCCGATGTCCTCGATGCCCGTGGTCCACGACCAGGGCTTTCCGGATCGCTCGGTACGGATCATCGATCCATTTGGGGCCGGCGGGGGCGTCGATGTCATCGCGCGGGCTTTGGCCAGGAGGCTGGCGGCGGCGTGGGGTCAGCCGGTGATCGTGGACAACCACCCGGGCGCCGGCAGCACCGCAGCGCCCGCGCTGGTCGCACATGCGCCCCCCGACGGGTACACGCTGCTGATCAACACCAGCGCCCAGGCCTACAGCGCCGCCCGGGCAGGCGAGCTGCCGTACGACCCCCTCCGGGACTTCGTTCCTGTCGCTGCGCTCACCAGCCAGCCCTATGTACTCGTCGCCGGCGCGCAGTCCGGCATCACCACCATCGACGAGCTCGCCGCCGCGGCCAGCGACCGGCCCGGCGGCATCCGCTTCGCCTCCTCCGGCATCGGCACCGGCACCCACCTCGCGGTGGCGAAGCTCAATCGCGGCCTTGGCATCGCCGCAGTGCACACGCCGCCCGCAGCCACGGACGCGATCGCCGACGTGATCGCCGGCACGGCGGCCGGACACACCACATACGCGATGCTGCCGATCCCGCCCGCCGCTCCCTACCTTGAGGACGGCGGGCTCGTCGCGCTCGGGGTCAGCACAGCGCGCCGCTCGCGCCTGCTGCCGGACGTACCGCCGCTCACAGAGGCTGGTGTCGCCGGCTTCGATTTCCCGATCTGGTACGGGATCTGGGCGCCAGCGCAAACACCGGCCGGCATCGTCAGCACACTCGCCCGCGACATCGCGGACACCCTCGCCACGGCAGAACTATCGGAATGGCTGACGCAGCATGACGCGGATCCCATGCACATGAGCCCCGCCGAGTTCGGGGCCTTCGTAGTGAGCGAAGCCGAACGCGCCGCGGTACTGCTATCGACTCCCTGAGCCCAGGGCCGATAGTTCCCCGCAACCGAGCCATGGAATTGCGGCAGCGCCCGCGATGCTGGCCGGCCTTCCTCACCCGGGAGACGTGCCCGCCGGCCCGGCCCGCCGGGAACGGAGCAGCAAGGCGGGTCCAGGCCTGGGACGTGACCTACTATCCCCCTTTTCGCTGAGGCGATGAACTGCCGGGGCTCCCGATAAAAGGGATGCTGCGCCAGCCCGACGGCCGGGGCGAAGTCGCCACGCCGCAGGCATCGGCGCGGCACAATGGAGAGCAAAACGGTTCGACGTGATTGAGCCGTGCTTGGCCTGAATGGGCTGCGCGCCCTTCCGGATGGCCACTTTGCGGCCGGCGGGTACCCCGTTAGCGCGCCGGAAGGCGGAGAATGAGGCCCTCGTCGGGCTCCAGCACGAGATCCTGCAGCGGGACCGCGCCGGAGCCACGCCCGGGGCTGGTGGACAGGACCACCTCGGCCGGGCCGACGGTGTTCTCGCGCAGGCCGAGCGGCAGGGTGAGCGACGTGAAATTCAGCGCGACCAGGAAGCGCCGGCCGGACCGCTCCCGCTCGAAGCAGAAAAGGTCCGGCCCGGCATCCACCAGGCGCTGGGCCCCGGACTGCAAGGCGGGCTCCCGCTGGCGCAGCCGCTGCAGGCGGCGCGCGAACGTCAGCGTGGAGGCCGGATCGTCCTGCTGCGCTTCGACGCACAGGTGCTCGGCGTCGGACACGACCGGCAGCCAGGGCGTCCCGGCCGTGAAGCCCGCACCCGGGCCCGCATGAGAAGGCCGCTGCCAGGGCATCGGTGCCCGCTCCGGATCCCGGCCGTCGACGTCCACGATGCGGTCAGGCGGCAGGTCGGCGTCCGGCAGCCCGAGCTCCTGCCCGTAGTACACGAACGGGGTGCCCCGCAGCGCGCAGATCATCAGCGCGGCCACTCTGGCGCGGCGCTCCCCGGAGCCCGGTCCGGCCGCGTAGCGGGTCGCGACCCGGGAGTGATCGTGGTTCTCCAGGAACCAGGCCGGCCACGCCGCGGCGTCCGCGAGCGCGAGGAACTCCTTCACGGACGCCCGGAACGCCTGGGCCCGCCAGGGCAGGTGGAAGAAGATGAAGTTGTGCGCGAGGTGCAGCTGGTCCCCGGTGTTGATGTATTCCACCAGCCGGTGCAGGTCCAGCAGGTAGACCTCGCCGGCGATCATCCGGTCGTCGTACTCGTCGATGACCCGCCGGATGCGCCGGAGCCGGTCGTGGATGGCGGGCCAGTCTTCGTCGTGGCGCCGGCCGGGCTCGTTGTCACGGAGTTCCGGGTCCTTGGCGATCTTGTAGATGACGTCGATCCGGAAGCCATCCACGCCCCGGTTCAGCCAGAACCGCAGGACATCATGCATCGCCGCTTCCACCTGTGGGTTGTCCCAGTTGAGGTCGGGCTGCTGCGGGGTAAACGAATGCAGGTAGTACTGGCCGGTCGGCTCGTGAAGTGTCCAGGCCGGGCCGACGGCGGCGAAGGCTGACTCCCAGTTGTTCGGCGGCCCCCCATCCGGTGCGGGGTCACGCCACACGTACCAGTCGCGCTTGGGACTGTCCCGGCCGCTTGCCGATTCCGCGAACCACGGATGCTGGTCGGAGGTATGGTTCGGCACCCAGTTCGACGACGACCTTGATGCCGCGGCGGTGGGCCCCTTCGAGCAGGGCGTCGAAATCGCCCAGCGTCCCGAAGAGCGGGTCGACATCGGTGTAGTCGGCGATGTCGTAGCCGAAGTCGGCCATCGGCGACCGGTAGAACGGCGAGAGCCAGACGGCGGTCACACCAAGGGAGGCATCCGTGCCGTCGTTCAGGTAATCGAGGTGGGCGGCGATGCCGGGCAGGTCACCGACCCCGTCGCCGTTCGAGTCCGCGAAGCTGCGCGGGTAGATCTGGTAGACCGCACCGGACTGCCACCAGGCCAGCCGCTCCTCCGGGCGCCCCACTACTGCCCGGCCGTCCGGCGCAGGCGGATCCAGCGGTAGCCGTAGCCGGTCACGTTCACGATCCTGTCCGAGTACGGGCTGACTCGTCCGCGGCGGACGCCGCTGGGTCAGCGGAGGAGAACCCGGCGCCCGGGGCGTGATCACTGCGCCGGGTGCGGATCGCCTTCCGCTCAGTCGGGTCGAGCCGGTCCACCATGCCAATCTCCTCGCCGTAGCGGATGACCGGCGTGCCGGGCATGCTCCTCTGCAGGCTATAGGGAAGTGCGATCCGCCGGCGGCCCCGTGCAGCATCCGGGGGCCCCGCGCCGGAGCCCGGGCCACACCGGGGCAGGCCCGAGCCAGGATTCGCGTTCAAAGCAGGTCAGCAGGGGAAGAGTCGGAGGTCAATGCGGGGAGCATTTCAGTGCGAGTTGGCCAATGGCGGCCTGACTGCCGGCCCGCATCGTCGGCGCGGCGGTAGCCGCAGGCGCGGACTGAAGGAGGAAACATGGTTGCTCGCAAGGCACTGGGATTGCTGATACCCGCGGCTCTGGGTGGGCTGGTTGCCGCCAGCTGGAGCGACATCTCGCGTTACATCAAGATCAAGCAGATGTCCTACGGCGATGGGCATCCCGAGAACGTGCCCGCCGGGGGGCGGGCCGCATACCCGCGCCCCTCCGATGACACGCACGCCGGGCGGCACGGCCGGTCCCAGCGGCCGGTCGGCGGGACGAGCGCCCGTGACCGGAGCGGTGTCGACCCCCAGGAGCCCATCGACGAGAGGTCGCCGGACCTCCAGACCAGGAGCTGAGGCTTCCCGGGGTCCGGATTAGCGCCGTTCACGGCCCACCTGACATGGGAGTTCGGGGGCTGAGGGAACCGCGCGGAGGCTCCGGCCCGTCCAAGACCTGAGGCGCGAGCCGAGAGGCCGGACGGGGAACGGGGGCCTGGGATGCGCGGGACGATCAGCGCGGGGCGGCGAGGCCAGCCGGGAGGGCTGGCCCTGGTCGCGGTCAGTACCGGGATCGTGCTGGCCGGGTGCGGCAGTGCGGTGAGCGGCGGCGCGGGGCAGCCGGCCGCCGCGGGCCAGGGCAAGACAGCCGCGGCCGCGGCCGCCGCGACGGCGTCGGCGGGCATTCCCCTCTGTGCCGATGCGCAGAAAGTGAGCCGGGCGACGGCGCAACTCACCGCCAGCCGGACCCAGGAGATCCTCCCGCGCGACATCACCATCGCGGCTGCGCCCCGGGCCCGGGCCCTGGCCGCCGCGCTCTGCGGGCTCCCGCCGATGCCCCGGGGCCTGCACTGCCCGGCTGCCCTCCCTGGCGCCCTCCGGCTCGAGTTCACCGCCGGTGGCCATGCCTATCCGCCGCTCCGGATCCACGACTCGGGCTGCGCCAGCGTCGCCGGGCTCGGGCCGCTCCGGCAATGGACCTGGTCGTCCCGCCCCGGTCGGCTGCTCAGCGGTGCAGCGGGCAGCACGGGCCGGCTGATCCCCGGGACCCACCCGAGCAGCGTGCCGACCGGATGACCCCGGGCCCGGCTCCCGGCCGGGCCTCTCGCGCCGCTGGCCCCCAGAGCAGGCACGGACCGCGACGGTTGTCCCCGCTCCCGTCGCGGTCCGTGCCGTACCTTCAATGGTGCTGCGGCTAGCTCCTAGCTACCCGGCAGGGGTTGCGCATATTGCCGCTGTTGAAATTGTTGAATTCTTTCAGGGTCGTGAATCCGGCCTCTGGGTAGACGGTCTTCAGCAGAGGGCCGAATTCAGTCGTGGAACTGCCACCGAAATCATTCGTCGTCCCGGGCAGGTACTTGCCGCCCTGCTGCCAGGTGCACACGCCGTACCGGTTCGTCGTCGTGAAGAACGGGTAGAACTTCGCGCCCGGAGGCGGGTTCACGCAGTTCGTCCCGGTCAGCCGGTCGCAGAACGGCGGGTTGGCCTGCGAGTCGGATGCCTCGATCCGCGGCAGGTCGGTCTCGAACGCGATCGTCGGGTAGTTCCTTCCGCGCGAGAGCGGGCTGGTGAACAGGACTGGCTGCGGGTGCAGCTTCCGGTCCAGGGCGACGTTCGGATTCGTGCCCGGCCAGTCGTTGCGATAGGACTGCCCGTCGTAATCCGAGTCAGAGGCGAAGCAGCCGTTGATCTTCACCAGCAGCGAGTCGGTGCCCGGCACGCAGCCACTGTCGTCCGCATCCACGGTCGGGTCCTGGCTGCCGGGCTTGCTGCAGTCGCCCTGCGCGTTGATGACCAGGCAGTTCTCGAAGTGCCCGATCTCGTCGGACATGGCCACGTTGTACGTATGCGCCGACCACGTGTTGCCGCGCGGGTTGGCCGTCGAGTACTCGGGATGGAACGCGTACGGCTTCTCATTGCACGTCTTGGACTTCGGCTGGTACAGGACGTGGCCGAATCCGTTGGCCACCGACGCGGTCATCGAGCCGGTCTTGCCGGTCGTGAGGTCGGCCATGTCGATGCGCAGCCCAGCCGAGGTGTCGTGGATACGGAACCGGACCACATCGCCCGGGCTCATGAGCAGGTCCTTCTTGAGGTCCGGGTTCACCGCGGCGAAGTTCGGGTTGGTCAGCGTTCCGGTGAACAACGGGTTCGCCGGCGCCTGGGACTTCCCGCTCTTGGTGATGTACGCCCAGTTGATGGGCTCAGGGCCACCCAGGACGTAGTTGTTGCAGGCGGCGTTGTTCGCGACACCGGTGTTCTGGTTCTGCACGAAGCTGTCGATGGTCATCGCCGCGCAGTACTGCGTCTTGGCGCAGCCGAATCCCTCGAACTGCGGAACATATCCCGGGCCGTAGAACTGGAGCTCCATGAAGGCGTTACCGGGGTGCTTCCCGATGTAGTCCCGGGCCTTGGGGTTGGTGCCCACCAGGTTGTTGGCGTCCGAGTCCGGCTTGCACTTGTGGGTGAACTCGGGCGCGGACTGCGTGTCACACAGCGTGAGGCCGAACCAGAACGTGGGCCGCAGCTGGAAATTCCAGGTTGACCCGCCGGCACCGCTCGCGTTGGGCTGCTTCTTCGGGTCCTTCGGCAACCTCATGGTGTAGGTCATGTCATTGCCCGATCCGGCCCGGCCGGACTTGAATTCGATTGACGGCTCGTCGTGCCCGACGTATCCCCCCGGCGGAGTGCTGGCGGTGTCCACGCACAGTGAGTTGTAACTCTGGCAGATGGGATCCTCGAGGGAGGGCGAGGAGGCCGCCCGGGCGCCCCGGGCTCCCGTCGCCTGGACCCTCGTCGTCTGGGCTCTCACGGTCTTGACCTTCGTCGTCTGGGCCTGTGCGTGAGCACGACTCGCGGCGCTCGCCGGTAGCGAGCCGGCCGCGAGGACGAAGAAGCCCAGGAGGCTGATCGCAGCCATGACGTATCGCTTCACCGTCTGTCCTTCCATCCATAGCCGGAACCTGGATACGCGTCATTGCACGCAGGGTGGCCGGTCCCTTCGACCTGGCGTCCTCAGCCCACAGCCGACTAACCCCGCGCGAAACCCCTTCCCCTGGCTAATCGTCACGGGGCGTGTGCCACGGCCAGCTGAACCACCAGGCATATCTGGCGAACTGGACCTCTGTTCCCCAGATATGACCGGCCACTATGGAGTGCTAACAGGTGATACTCCTACAGCGGGCGACAGAAGGCAATAAAGGCGTCACGGAAAAGTGACGGCCTATTGGTGTGACCCGCTGGCGCGGCGGGCAGCCTTCCGGCGGCCAGCGCCCCGGCGGCCAGCGGAGAGGACTCCAGCGCTGAGCCACCTGGTCCCGGCCGGGCGGCCCGGCCGCGCTACGGTATGCGCCGAGGGCGCTCGGCTGCGCCCGTCCAGGAGGGGGCTATGAAGATCGAGGGATCGGTGGCCCTGGTCACCGGGGCGGACCGCGGCCTGGGCCAGGCGGACGCGCGGGAACTGGTCAGCCGGGGCGCGGCCAGGGTCTACGGGGCCGCCCGTCATCCGGACCAGGTCACCGAGCCGGGCGTGACACCGATCGCCCTCGACATCACCGACCCGCAGCGGGTCGCCCAGGTCGCGGAGCAGTGCGCGGACGTTACCCTGCTGGTCAACAACGCGGGCGTGATGAAGGCCAGCACGTTCCTCACCGCGCCGAACCTGGACGCGGCCCGGGAGGAGATGGAAACCAACTACTTCGGCACGCTCAGCATGTGCCGGGCTTTCGCGCCCGTACTGGCGGCCAACGGCGGCGGGGCGGTCGTCAACATGCTCTCGGTCAGCAGCTTCTACACTGACCCGTTCACCGCCTCCTATGGGGCCTCCAAGGCCGCGGGCTGGTCGCTGACCAACGGCGTCCGCCTCGAGCTGCACCATCAGGGCACCCTGGTGGTGGCGGTGCACGCCAGCTTCATCGACACCGAGATGGCCGCGCTGGCCGACGTGCCCAAGATCAGCCCGGAATCGGTGGCCCGGCAGATCTGTGACGCGGTCGAGGCTGGCCAGGCCGAGGTGCTGGCCGACGAGCGGAGCCGGTTCGTGAAGGCCTCACTCGCCCGCGACCAGGAGCTGATCTACCCCCCGATCCAGGAATTCTGGGACGACGCGGTTAGGGGACGTCCCTGACCCCGCATGAGAGGGCGGGCCGGACGTGGCCGGCTCAGGCGGAACCGTTCGGGGCCCGGATCAGGCGGCCCAGGACCGCGAGGCCCAGGGCGCCGGCCGGCACCAGCGTGACCAGCGCGGGCAGCTGGTAGCGCCACGAATACTCGAACAGGTCGGACGCCAGCAGCACAACCGCACCCGAGGCGAAGCAGAGCAGGCAGGCCAGGGCCAGCGACCGGGCCGTGGGGTCGGACCGCCAGCGCCTGCGCAGCAGCACCAGGGAGCCCGCCAGCCCGGTGACCACGCACAGGACCAGCAACGGTCCGGGCATATAGCCGCCGCCGAGCTGGTAGGAGCGAAGGAACCCGGCCACCGGCCGCCAGACGGCCGGGGTGCCCCCGCCGTACTGGGCGACCTCCGCGGCCACCTCGGATCTGGTCGAGTGCGACGAGAAGTACGGGTAGGTGGCCTGGAACTGCCAGCGGGAGACCGGCGTGTCCCCGGGGCTGGTGTCACGGGTCAGCGCGAACATCTTCAGCACGTCGCGGGTGTAGGCGCCCAGCAGCCGCTGCGGCTGCTGGGCCAGTACCCGGTGGTTGAAGTCGGAGATCAGGCTGTCGGTCTCGTCCCGCGGCAGGTGGTCGTAATACGGCCGGATCGGGGAGCCGGGCTGGTACTCCAGCCAGTCCGGCCCCCGGGCCTGCTGGGCCGGGGTCGGGCACATGCCCCGCTCGGGAGCCGGGAGCCTGATCGTGGCGCAGTCCACGGCGGCCGCGGCCCGGCCGTAGAAGGAGGTGACGCCGGTGTGGGACAGGAAGAAGTCGCCGGCCACCACGTAGGAGACGGTGCAGTAGGCCACGATCGGCAGGGCGAACGCGGCGCAGAAGGCCCCGGTCCGGACGGCGGCCCGCCGCCAGCCGCCGCCCACCGCCAGCAGGTAGATCACCCCGGGCAGGATCAGGGCCTCGCCGACCTGGGCGAACGTGGCTGAGGTGCCGAGCACCACACCGGCCGCCAGGACCGCCCGCCACCCGGGCCTCAGCCGCCAGAGCAGGATGGCCAGCCCGGCCACGATCAGGGCCTCGAACCAGGTGCCCGGCATGATCGCCTGCTCGTTCTGCAGCTGGTAGGCGTCCAGCAGGACCGGCGCGATGGCCAGCGCGGCCAGCCACCGGGACACGCCGCGGCGGACCAGCAGGACGTAGATGAGCACGGCGATGGCCAGGCCGAGCAGGTGCTGGACCGCTGCGACCGCGTTGAAGTTGGCTGCGAACAGGATCGCCCGCAGCGGCCCCTTGTAGCCGACCGGGTCCATTCCCTCGGCGTTGAACAGGTACCGGGTGGTGTCGATGTAGAACAGCGCGGGCCGGTAGGCGAACTGCACGAGCACGCGGAGCACCAGGCCAGCGGTCAGCAGGATGGCCGCCAGCCAGTGCCGCCGGACGATGCGCACGGAGGCCGCCCCCCAGCGCACCGGGCGCCCGCCCGCGGCGGGGGCGCCCGGGCCGCCGGCCAGCTCGGCCTGGCCGCGGCCCAGCACGCGGGTCACCGGGCGGCCGCCTGCCGCGGCCGGGCCCGCCCCGCAGGCCGGGCCGGTGTCACGTGATCGGGACGGCGTGACCGCCGCTGGACAGGCACAGAGCGAGCAGGACCGTGACGATCGTCAGCCACCGCGTCATCCGGTTGCGCGGCACCTGGGTCAGCGCGGCCCACGCCACCGCCGTGTACCAGGCGAAGACCCAGGGGGCGACGAGGATCCAGGCGAACGTCAGCGCGAACGGCGCCACGACCTCGGCAGGCTGGTCGGAGGAGATCCGCTGGTAGATCAGCCAGGCCACGATGAAGAGCGCGAACGGCCAGAGGCAGCTGATGATTGTGACCATCGTGGTATGCGGCACGCCGGCCCACTGCCCGGTGAGCTCGAACACCCGCCAGGGCGAGGGCAGCGTGACCAGCTTGAGCCCGCCGAACACCGTTTTCAGGGCGTCCAGCCCGTAGTAGCTGTAGCTCAGAGTGAGGGTGGCCACGGCGGCCACGGTCATCCGGGTGATCCGCAGCCAGTCGCGGTTGCGCAGCAGCGGCCAGGCGAGACCCAGGCCGATCAGCACCGCGTAGATCTTCACCCCGCAGGCCAGGCCGATCAGGACGCCGACGATCGCGTCGCCCCACACGGTGGAGAAGCGCCGGGCGACCTGGATGGCGCCGATCGCCGCGGCGGCCACGAACGTGTCGAGGTGACCGCCGCTGACCAGTTCCAGGATGAGGACCGGGTTGGCGGTCCAGAACAGGGTGGCCCGCACCGGGTCGTCCGAGGTCAGCAGGAGCAGGAGGCCCACGCCGATGAAGACGATCCCGTTGAGGATCATCATCACCCAGATCGTGGTCGCGACGTTTGCGTGGCCGATCGAGGCCGCGAACGACTGGATCACGGTGGCGAACGGGCCGTAGACGGAAGGCTGCGCCTTCCACATGGTTCCGACGACCTCGGTGTAGGCGGAGTGGCCGCCGAGGAACGTGAGCGGGTTCGTGGTGTACGGATTGCCGCCCAGCGCCGCGATCCGGCCGTAGGCCGCGTAGCTCGCGGTGTCCGAGGAACCGACGGGGGTCAGGCAGACCAGGATCCCGACGATGCCCGTGCTGACCAGCAGCAGGACCCGCGGGTTGGGCCGCCAGCCCTGGCTGTGCGCCCACAGCATGCCGGCCAGCCCGAGGCAGGCGAGGATGTCGCTGGCGTACAGCATGAGGCTGGCCAGCACGTGCTGCTGGCTCAGCGACGGCAGCAGGCGGGATAGTGGCAGCAGGACGGGTAGCGTCTCGGCGTTCGGCGCGGTGGCCCCGAGGAGCATGCCCAGCAGCAGGCCTCCCGCCGACAGCGAGACGGCGACCCTGGGGTTAGCCAGCCTGCTCCAGGCGAGCTTGCGGATCAGCGTGCTCATCAGCCGCTCGACGGGCCCGTGGCCGCCGTTCAGGAGGTCAGGCGTCCCCGGCTGCTCGGGCGGCCGGGTCACCCCGGGCGTGCCAGCAGAGTGAGTCGACACCTGAGTCACTCTGCGCCACACCTCCATGGGCGGTCTCGCGCGGCGGCGGTACTGGGAAGCCCGCGGCTCCGGCCGGAACCGCCGTCCTCGCCAGCCCCGTGAGCGCAGGTATGGTCCCGCCGCCACCATGGCCGGGTTCCCGCGTGCCCTCGGTCTCGCCGGGCCGGGCCCGCGCCGCTAACCCTGTCTACATGCCTATCCTGAGCGTAAGGTGAGCGCCGAATGCACCACGCCACATTTACTGAATCCTTCCGGCGAATTCATTCAGTTGTGGTGAGTGCGGAGCTTCCCCCACCAAGACAGGTTACTCATGTGGTCGTTCCCGTCTTGTGGTGACTCGCCCGCCGTTACCCTCCGTGTTTGGCAATGCCGCCCGCTGATGCCGTGCCCGGTCATGCGCGGGTAGCTCCCGCGGTGGCCGGGTTTCCGGTCGGCTCTGGCCGCTCTCTTCCGCCCGGCCGCCCCGTGCTCTAACATTTGGTTGTACCAAATAACGAACCCCGCGCCGGCGCGGCTGGCCCGGCCTGGGGGGAGGGAGCCGGGAGCGTGGCGAAGCCCCGTGACGCCCAGATCACGGTCATCGGCGGCGGCGCGGTCGGCGCGGCGGCCGCGTATTTCCTGGCCCGGGCCGGATACCGGGACATCCAGCTGCTGGACAAGCAGGGCTTGTGCGAGGCCACCAGCAGCCAGGCTGCGGGCATGGTGGGCCAGGCCCGGCCGACGGCTGACCGGGCCCGGCTGACGATGGCGGCGGCCAGGCTGTACCGCGGCTTCGAGCGCGAGACCGGCTACTCGATGGACTACCGGGAATCCGGCGCGGTCCGGATCGCATTGTCGGACGCGTCGGTGGCCGAGCTGGAGCAGATCGCCGCGACCGCCGCGGTGACCGGGCTCCCGGTGGAGTTCCTCTCCGACGCGCGGCTGCGGGAGATCTTCCCCCCGCTCCAGCGCACCGAGGGCATCAAGGCCGCCCTATGGTCCCCGACCTGCGGCTACGTCCAGCCGAACAGCCTGGTCGCGGCCTACGCCAGCGCGGCGCGGGACCTGGGGGTCACGATCGCCCCGCACGCGGCGGTCACGGGGATCGGGACCCGGGACGGCGAGATCCGCTCGGTGTCCACCCGGGACGGCGAGTTCGCCACCGAGCAGGTGGTCATCGCGGCCGGGCCCTGGTCGGTCGCGCTGGCTGCGCTGGCCGGGATCGAGCTGCCGATCGTCCCGGTGCTGCACGAGTACTTCGTCACCGAGCCGGTGCCCGGCTGGCACGGGGGCCTGCCCTGCCTGCGCATCCCGGAGATCCAGGTCTACGCGCGGGGTGAGGGCGAGCGGGTGCTCTGCGGCGGGTTCGAGAACCAGGGCACCAGCCTGGACCCGCGCGGCGTGACCGTGGACGCGCCGCTGCCCGCCGCCCCCGACTGGGACGTCCTGGGCGGGTTCGCGGAGGGCCTGGGCCGGTTCGTGCCCGGGCTGCCCGGGGCCGGGGTGAGCACCACGTTCCGCGGCTGGCCGACGTTCACCCCGGACGGCCGGTTCCTGGTCGGCCCGGTCAGCGCGATCCGCGGGCTGGCCTTCGCGGCCGGCTGCAACGCGCACGGGGTGTCCGGCTCGGCCGGCCTGGCCATGTACCTGGTGGAGAGCCTGGGCCCGGACCCGTCGCCGTACGTGCTGTCCCTCAGCCCGGACCGGTACCTCCCCCGCACCTGGACCTGGGAGGACGCCGAGCGCCAGGCCCGCGCGGTGTACGAGACGTACTACCCGATGCCGCCCGTCCCGGCCTAGCAGGGCCCCGCTCACGCGAAACGCGCCGAAACCCGGATGACGCCGGGCGGCGACTTTCCGCCGCGCCGCGGGTCAGTACCGGTATGACCACCAGCGAGGATTTCACCAGCGTCACCGGCCAGTTCCGGCCCGAGCTGCTGGCCCACTGTTACCGGATGCTGGGCTCGGCCGATGAGGCCGAGGATCTGGTCCAGGAAACCTACCTGCGGGCGTGGCGTTCGTACGGCGGGTTCGAGGGCCGGTCGTCGGTCCGCACCTGGCTGTACCGGATCGCCACCAACGCCTGCCTGACCGCGATCGAGCGCCGCGGCCGCCGGCCGCTGCCCTCCGGGCTGGGCGCCCCGGGCGACGACCCGGCGGCCCCGGGGATGGCCGCGCCGGAGGTGCCGTGGCTGGAGCCCCTGCCCGATGCCCTGCTGGCGTCGGATCACGGCGACCCGGCGGCCGCCGCCGCGTCACGGGCGGGCATCCGGCTGGCGATGGTCGCGGCGTTGCAGTACCTGTCCGCGCGGCAGCGGGCGGTGCTGATCCTGCGGGACGTGCTGGACTGGCCGGCCGCCGAGGTGGCCGTCATCCTGGGCACCACGACCACGGCGGTCAACAGCGGCCTGCGGCGCGCCCGGGCCCAGCTCGCGCAGGCCCTCCCGGACGAGGACGACGTGGCCGAGCCCGCCGAGCCGGACCGGCGCGCGATGCTTGACCGGTTCGCGGCGGCGTTCGAGAACGCCGACCTGACCGCGCTGACCGAGCTGCTGCGCGAGGACGTGGCGCTGGAGATGCCTCCCATGCTGACCTGGTTCGCCGGCCGGGTGGATGTGCGGCGCTTCCTGGCCTCGAAGCTGTTCGGCACGCCCGGGCAGCTCCGCCTGGTTCCCACCATGGCCAACGGGCAGCCGGCCTTCGCGGCCTTCCAGGGTGCGCCCGGCGGCGTATACCGTGCGCACGCGGTGCTGGTGCTGTCGGTCACCGCGACCGGGATCGCGCGGATCGTCATCTTCCTCAGCCCGGGCGTCCTGCGGGCGTTCGGCCTGCCGCCGGAATACAGCCCGGACGGGGGGCGCCCCGCGGATGACCTGGCGATCGCGTCATGGCCCCGCTGACCAGGGGACTAGAGCTCCTGGGAGCGGGGGTCAGCTACGCGCTTGCCAGCAGCCGGCTGGCCACGCCCCAGCTTCTCGCGTGCCCCACCCCGTGCGCGGGCTGGGACCTGGGCGTGCTGCTGCACCACGTCAGCGACTCGGTCAGCGTGCTGCACGAGGCGATAGCCGCCGGATACATCGGCCCTGGCCCGCCGCCAGGTGACGAGGGACCCGGGCCCGACCCGGTGAGCAGCCTGTGCGTGCAGGGCACCCGGCTGCTGGCCGCCTGCGCCTCGGCCGGGCGGGCCGATCATCTGGTCGCCCTCGCAGACCGGGGCCTGGCCGCGAGGATGGTCGTCGCCGCCGGGGCCATCGAGATCACCGTTCATGGCTGGGACATCTCGGTCGCGTGCGGCAGCCGCCGGCCGGTCCCGCCGGGCCTGGCCGCTCTCCTGCTGCCGATCGCCCCGCTGTTCATCCCGCCCGGCACCCGGCCGGGATTGTTCGCGGACCCGGTTCCGGTGCCCGGGCCGGCCTGCCCCGGCGACCAGCTGGTCGCCTTCCTGGGCCGTCAGCCGCACATCCCGGCACCGGCCAGCCCAGATCCGTCGCCGGACCTCTTGCGGCGATTCCCGCGGCCCCGGCTGGTCCACCCATAGAGGCCGCCTTTCCGGCGGCCGTTCACCAGAATGACTCAGAACGGAGTAGCTGTCATGTCGGAGCTATCTGCCGCCCCGCCGGCCCGCCGCGCTGGCGGCCGGCCCGAGGGCGGTTCGGCCGGCGGCACGGCGGGCGCCGCGCCGGGACGGTCCCGCAACGGCTGGACGCTGGTCCTGGCCGGACTCGGAGCGTTCATGTCCGCCCTGGATGTGGTGGTGGTGGCGACGGCGCTGCCGACCCTGCAATCCCAGCTGGGAGCGAGCCTGGCCGACCTGGAGTGGACCATCAACGCCTACAACCTGGTCTTCGGCTGCCTGATGCTGACCGGTGCGGCACTGGGCGACCGGTTCGGCCGCCGCCGCATGTACGTCCTCGGGCTGATCGTGTTCGTGCTGGGCTCGGCCCTGGCGGCGCTGTCACCCGGGGCCGGGACGCTCATCGCGGCGCGGGTGGTGCAGGGCGCCGGGGCGGCCATGCTGGTCCCGCTGACCCTGACCCTGATCAGCGACGCCTTCCCGGCCGAGAAGCGGGGGGCGGCCATCGGGATCTGGGGCGGGATCACCGGCCTGGGGGTGGCCGCGGGCCCGGTCGTGGGCGGCGCGATCGTGCAGGGCCTGTCCTGGCAGTGGATCTTCTGGATCAACGTCCCCGTCGGGCTGGCCGTCGCGGCCCTGTCCGCGCGGCGGCTGCGCGAGAGCCGTGGTCCCCGGCCGCAGCTGGACATCACCGGCATGGTCCTGGCCGGGATTGCCCTGTTCATGCTGACCTGGGCGCCGGTGCGGGCACCCTCGGCCGGCTGGGGCAGCGCCGAGGTGATCGGCGCGTTCGCGGCGGGGACCGTGTTCCTGGCCGGCTTCCTGGCCTGGGAGCGGCGGGCCCGGTATCCGATGCTGCCCCTGGCCTACTTCCGGCGCCGCGGCTTCGCCACCGCCAACGCGGTGATCTTCTTCCAGTTCATCTCGCTGATCGGGTCCCTGTTCTTCATCACCCAGCTGTTCCAGATCGGGCTGGGCTACTCACCACTGCAGGCGGGCCTGCGGATCCTGGTCTGGATGGCCACGCCGATGCTGGTCGCGCCGGTCGCCGGCGCGCTCGCCGACAAGATCGGCAACCGGCCGTTCATGGTCACGGGACTGCTCATGCAGGCCGCCGGGCTGGGCTGGCTGGCCGCGGTCGCCGAGCCGGGGGTCGGCTACGGCACCCTGGTCGCACCGCTGATCATCGCGGGCGTGGGCGTCTCGATGTGCTTCCCCACCGTGGCCAACGCGGTCACCGGCTCCGTCCCGCCCGGCGACGTCGGCGTGGCCGCCGGTACCAACAACGCCCTGAACGCGCTGGGTGGCGTGTTCGGCGTGGCGATCCTGGCCGCGGTCTTCGCCGCCCACGGCAGCTATGCCTCCCCGGCCGCTTTCATCCACGGGTTCCGGCCCGCGGAATGGACCGCGGCCGCGGTGGCGGCCGCCGGGGTGGTCGCGGCCGTACTCGCCCCGGCCAAGGCGAAGCGGCCTGTTAACTAGACAGCCCGCGCGCGAAGCTGCGCTAGACCGCCCGCGCGCGAAGCTGCGCTAGACCGCCGGGTGCATGGCGGTCAGGCCGCCGTCCACGTTGAGCGTGATCCCGGTGATGTAGGTGGCGTCGGGGCCGCAGAGGAACGAGACCGCGCCCGCGACCTCTGCGGCCTCGCCGACCCGGCGCAGCGGGCTGATCCGGCCCAGCGCCCCGGCGTCCAGGGTGGCCACGAACGGCTCACTGAGCGGGGTGAGCACCCAGCCCGGGGCGACGGCGTTGACCAGGATGCCGAGCGGCGCAAGCTCCACGGCCATCGACTTGGTCAGCGAGATGAGGGCCGCCTTGGAGGCGTTGTAGTGCGCGAACTCGGCCTCGGACAGCTGCCCGTTGGTCGACGCGATATGCACGATCCGGCCGCCGCCGGCTTCCCGCATGGCCCGGGCGGCCAGCACGCTGATCAGCACGGGACCGCGCACGTTGATGTCCATCAGCGTGTCCCAGCGGTCCGCGGTGAAGTCCAGGAACGGCACCGGGGCATACACGCCCGCGTTGTTGACCAGGACGTCGATCCGGCCGAACCGCTCGGTGACCGCGGCGACCAGGCCCGCGCAGTCGTCTGGCCGGCCGACGTCGGCGCGCAGCCCGAAGACGTGGTCCCGGCCGCCGAGCCCGGCGGCCGCCGCGTCGATCTCGGCCTGGTTCCGGGCGCAGAACGCCACCTCGTACCCGTCGGCGAGCAGCCGCTGCGCGCACGCGTAGCCGATGCCCTTGGAGCCGCCGGTGACCAGCGCGACCTTGTCCACGGCTCAGCCCTCCCCGGCGGCCCGGGCGATAAGCGCGCCCAGGCCCGGGTCCTCCAGCCGGGCCCGGGTCCAGTGCCAGCGCTGCACCGCCTCGTCCCAGTAGTCGAAGGATTCGTCGGGTGAGTCGCTGAGCAGCTTGTCCATCCCGACGAACAGCAGCGACCAGGTGTACTGGGCGGCAATGCCGAACAGCCGGGCCCGGGCGCACTGCACCAGGTCGTGGCGGCCGAAGTACGCCTCGCACAGCCGGGCGACCTGGCCCGGGTCGTAGTCCCCTTCCATGGCCACGTCACCCACGTCGAACATGGGGTCGTTCATGCCGGAGAAGTCGTAGTCGATCAGCCGCACCCGGCCGTCGTCCATCACGTTCTTGGCCAGCAGGTCATTGTTGCTGGGCACCGGCGGCAGCCGGCGCACCTCGAGTGCGGCCTGGATCCGGCGCATCACCGGCAGCCAGTCCAGTAGCCCGTCCGGGCTGGCCAGCGCGTGCCGGTCGAGAAGCGCCAGGTAGTCGTCGAGGAACTTCCAGATGACGATCGAGTTGCCCATGGCCGGGGCCCGGGTGTGCAGGTCCCGGATGGCCTGGCCGATCCGGGGGATGTACTCCGGCCGGGCCAGGTCGGGAGTGTCGAGCGTGACCCCGTCGATGAACTCCAGCACGATCGCCGGGACACCGGGCAGCGCGGCCAGGACCCGCGCGCCGACACCCGACTCCCCCGCCGCGATCGTGTTGGCGATCAGGTCGCCAATCGGGATCATCAGCCCGAAGTCGTCCATCTCCTGGGTCAGGAACTTAACCACGTACCGGTCCCCGGCCGGCGTGGCGACCTGGTAGGTGACGTGGGCCAGCCCGCCGAACAGCTGGGTCCAGGCCAGTTCCTGGCCGCGCAGCATGGCCGTGGCCGAGGCCACGTGGTGCATCTGGCGGACGAACCGGCCGCCGGCGGTGCCCCGGCCGGCCCGTCGTGCGCGGCTCCCACGGCGGCTCCCTCCTGCGGCGCGGTCATCGTGGTCCCCTCCGGCGCGGTCACGGCTCGGGATGGAACTGCTCGATGGCGATCGGGGCGGCGTGCAGCCGGCGCGACCGGACCGCGTAGAACACCGCCCCGACCAGCAGCGGCAGCCCGATGATCAGCCAGGCCATGGGCAGGTCCTTGAGGAAGAAGCCGCCGGTGGTCCCGGAGATCTGGTTGTAGGTCGGGTTGGTGGCCGCCCGCGGCCAGAGCAGGTCGAAAGCGGTCAGGCCGGTGCCGATCACGGCCACGATGTTGACCGGCAGGCCCCACCGGCCCAGCGCGAACTGCCCCTTGACCTTCGGCCAGCCCCTCAGCCGGTAGATCAGCGTCACGCCCATGACCAGGAAGTAGGCCAGGTACATGGCGGCGGTCGCGCCGCCGACGATCGACGGGGTCTTGGTGGTGAACACGAACACCGGGACCAGGGACAGGACGCCGATCAGCAGCACCGCCGCCCACGGCGACCCGTCCCTGAGGGTCCGGGCGAACGTGCGCGAGAACGGGACCTGGCCGTCGCGGGCCATGCCGTAGATATGCCGGACCGCCCCGGTGAACATGGTGTTCGTGGCCACGATGAGGCCGATGGCGACCACCGCGAGGAAGACCTTGAACACGCCGCCCGACATATGCGCGGTGATCGCGTTCTCGGCGGGCACCCCGCCCAGCATGGCCGCCTTCATGTCCGGGATGGAGGGGGTGAGGGTCAGGTAGAACAGCAGCCCGCACGCGATGGCGAACAGGTAGGCCCCGATCACGGCGCGCGGCGCGGACCGCCCCGCGTCGAGGGTCTCCTCGCCCAGCGTGCCGCCGTTCTCGAACGTGTACAGCACCCACAGGGCGTTGAACACGCCGGCGCCGAGGAACAGCGGGATGAATTTGCCGAGCGAGGTGATCGCCTGGACCGACGCGGCGCCCTGGGCGTTGGTGGTGACGGTGGCGGTCTGAGTCAGGTTGCCGAAGTGCTTGGCACCCAGGATGAACGTGACCAGGCAGACGATGGTCACCACGGACAGCTCCAGCACCATGGCCCACTGCGCGACCCGGCCCAGGATGCCGATCTGGACCACGTTCCAGACCACCGCGATCACGGCCGCGATCACGATGATGATCTCGTCGGTGGTGAAGCTGGGGGCCAGGCCGAACAGCGGGTGGATGAGCACCGGCAGGCTGGCGTAGTACGCGGTCATCAGCGGGAACATCGCCGCGGCGTAGATCCAGCCCAGCCACCAGCCGGTGCGCCGCCCGGCCAGGATCGTCGGCCACTGGTACATGCTGCCGGCGAACGGGTACTTGGACGCGAGCTCGGCGATGACCAGCACCATGGCGCCGACGCTGATCCCGACCAGCGGCCAGGCCCAGAACTCCGAGCCGCCCACCGAGCCCATGGAGAACCCGTAGAGCGAGAACAGGCCGCCGAACACGCCGACCCCGGCGAACGTCAGCGCCCCGTTGGTGAGCGTGGTGAGCGCCCGGCTCAGATGCCCGGCGGCCGGAGCGGCCCGCCCCGTTCCCGCGGTCTCGAGTGTGCCCATCCGGCGAACCGTCCCTCCGCTAATGGGTGGTCCATTTAGGTCAACGGCGTCCTATTTGGGCGAACTCTAACCTACGGCCCTGGGCCTGACAAGGCACAACTTCAGGGCGGCTGACCCGGGCTTGCAGGCTCGATGGGGCGCAGCCAGCGCGATCTCCGGACGCCAGAGCGCCGCCGCCCTGATGACAGGCTCACGACGGCGAGATATGGTTCGCCCAAATGGTGCACTACGGCGCGAGCGGCCGTGCCCCGCGGACGGGCCGCGCCGGACGGACGGAGGCGTGATGCCGGTCGCAGACGTTCCGCAGCGGGCCCGGGTCGTGATCGTCGGGGGCGGCATCGTCGGCTGCAGCGTGGCCTACCACCTGGCCCAGCTGGGCTGGAGCGATGTGGTCCTGCTCGAGCAAGGCCAGCTGTCCTGCGGCACGACCTGGCACGCGGCCGGCATCGTCGGCCAGCTGCGCACCCATCCGTCGCTGACCCGGCTGATGCTGGACAGCAGCCGGCTGTACGCCGGCCTGGATGACCTCACCGGCCAGGGCACGGGGTGGAACCAGAGCGGGGCGCTGTGGGTCGCCGCCTCCCGGGAGCGCATGGTCCAGCTGCGCCGCACGGTGGACTCGGCCATCGCGCAGGGCGTCGAGGCGCACATCATCTCCGTGGCGGAGGCCGCGGACCGCTGGCCGCTGATGTACGCCGGGGACCTGGCCGGCGCGGTCTGGCTGCCCAACGACGCCAAGGCCAACCCGTCCGACATCACCCAGGCCCTGGCCAAGGGGGCGCGGCGGGCCGGGGTGACGATCCTGGAACGGACCCGGGTGACTGGGTTCACTGCCGACCGGGGCCGGCTGACCGCGGTCCGGACGGCGCGCGGCGACATCGAGTGCGAGTACGTGGTGAACTGCGGTGGCCAGTGGGCCAAGGCACTCGGCGCCCGGGTCGGCGTCACCATCCCGCTGCAGCCGGCCGAGCACTTCTACATCGTCACCGAGGCCATCGAGGGTCTGGACCGCACCACGCCCACGCTGCGCGACCCCGACTCGTTCACCTACTTCAAGGAGGAGGTGCGCGGGCTGCTGATGGGCGGCTTCGAGCCGGACGCCAAGCCGTGGCTGGCCTCGGACGAGATCCCCGAGCCGTTCGAGTTCCAGCTGCTGCCCGAGGACTGGGATCAGTTCGACGTGCTGATGCGCGGCGCCATCCACCGGGTCCCGGTGATGGAGAAGACCGGGGTGAAGAAGTTCTACAACGGGCCGGAGAGCTTCACCCCCGACCACAACTTCATCATGGGCCAGGCCCCGCAGCTGGCGAACTACTTCGTGGCGGCCGGCTTCAACTCCTCGGGCATCGCCTTCGGCGGCGGGGCGGGCGCGGCGCTGGCCCGGTGGATCGTGGCCGGCGAACCGGACCTGGATCTCAGCCCGGTGGACATCCGCCGGTTCTCGCCGTTCCAGGGCAACAAGCGCTGGCTGCGCAGCCGGGTCCAGGAGATCGTGGGCCTGCACTTCGCAATGGCCTGGCCGAACCGGGAACCGGAAAGCTCCCGGGGGGTCCGCCGCTCCCCCGTGCACCACCTGCTGGAGGCCCGGCGGGCCAGCTTCGGCACCAAGCTGGGCTGGGAGCGGGCCAACTGGTTCGCGCCGGCCGGGGTGACGCCGGTCACCGAGTACGGCTGGGGGCGGCAGAACTGGTTCGGGCCGAGCGCCGCCGAGCACCGGGCCGCCCGGGAGCATGTCGCGCTGTTCGACCAGACCTCGTTCGCGAAGATCGCCGCGCGCGGCCCGGACGCCGAGGCCGCCCTGCAGTGGCTGTGCGCCGGCGACGTGGCCGTGCCGGACGGCCGGACCGTATACACCGGGCTGCTCAACGACCGCGGCGGGTACGAGGCCGACGTCACCGTGACCCGGATCGCCTGGGACGAGTACCTGCTGGTCACCAGCAGCAGCCAGGCTGTGCACGACCTGGACCTGCTGCGCCGCGGCGTGCCGGCCGGCCTGCGGGCCGAGTTCTTCGACGTCACCTCGGGCTCGGCGGTGCTGAGCGTGATGGGCCCGCGGTCCCGTGAGCTGCTGGCCGCGCTGTCCGCCGACGACCTATCCGACCAGGCCTTCCCGTTCGGCTGGAGCCGGGAGATCGACCTGGCCGGGCTGACCGTACGGGCGTCCCGGCTGACGTTCGTCGGCGAGCTCGGCTGGGAACTGCACGTGCCGGCCGAGATGGCGGTGGCGGCGTTCGAGCGGCTCACCGACCCCGGGGCCACCAATCCGGGCCGCACCGGCCCGGGCCGCAGGCTCGCGCCGGCCCTGGCCGGCTACTACGCGATCGACTCGCTGCGGCTGGAAAAGGGCTACCGGGTCTGGGGCCGCGAGCTGACCCCCGACACCACCCCGGTCGAGGCGGGCCTGGCGTTCACCTGCAAGGACCGCTCCCCCGTCAGCTTCCGCGGCGCCGACGCGGTGCGCCGGCACCGGTCCGAGGGGGTGACCCGGCGGCTGGCCAGCTTCATCATCGACGATCCCGAGGCCTACGCCTGGGGTGGCGAGCTGCTGCTCCGCGACGGTGAGCCGGCCGGCTTCGCCAGCTCGGCCGCGTTCGGGCACACGCTGGGCCGGGCCGTGCTGCTCGGCTACCTGGAGCGCCGGGACGGCGGCAAGGCCGACCCGCAGTGGCTCAAGGAGGGCCGCTACCAGGTGGTGATCGGCGGCGAGCCGTTCGATGCGGCGATGACGCTGCGCGCGCCCTACGACCCGGACCGGGCCCGGGTGCTGGCCTGAGCCGGGGCCGCCCGGGCCGCGCCTGTCCCGGCCGCCGGTGGGACGGGCGGGGTGGCCGGCGTGAGCAGGCTGGCCTGGCTGGCCCCGGTCCCCGCGTCGGCGCCGTACGCCCAGGCGATGACCCGGGTCCGGTCCCCGCGGAACAGGTCGGTGGAGTACTCCAGCGGCTGGTCCGCGCCGTCGTAGGCGATCCGCTCGATCGCCATCAGCGGGTCGCCGACCTCGATGCCGAGCAGCGCGGCCTGGTCGGCGCCCGCGAGCACCGCCACCAGCCGTTCCACCGCCTTGACCGCGCGCAGGCCGTACCGCTGCGCCATCAGCTCGTAAATGCTGTCGTCCAGCCGCTCGCCCAGCAGGTCAGGGAACAGGGCCACCGGGAACCGGGCGTGCTCCAGCGAGATCCGGACCTCGTCGGCCAGCCGGACCCGGATCACGTCGTGGACCAGCGCGCCGGCCGGGATCCGCAGCGCCTCCGCGGTCGCCGCGTCGGCCGGGACCATCCGCGCGGACACCACGTGGGCACCGGCCCGGAACCCCTGGGCCCGCAGGTAGGACGGGATGCCGGCCAGGTAGCCGAAGTCGATGTCCACCCGGCCCCGGGTGACGAACGTGCCGCCGGTCCGGCCCCGGCGCCGGCGGATCAGGCCGGCGTGCTCCAGCCCGTCCAGCACCTGGCGGACCGTGGTACGGCTCACCCCGTACATCCCGGCCAGCTCCCGCTCGGTGGGCAGGCGGCCGTCGCTGTCCAGCTCGTCGGAGGAGATCAGCGTGCGGAGCCGCTGTTCCACCAGGCTGCGCGTGGTCTTGCCACGGTCCAGGACGGTGACGCGGTCCGGCTCGTCCAGATGGGCGCCCATAAGCTAACCATAGACCGCGGGGCCCGGGCTGCCGCCCGCCGCGCCCGGCGGCGGTCGCCCCCGGAAGGAGACAGCGTGCGGGTCCTGCTGACCAACGACGACGGGGTCCGGTCCGCGGGCATCCAGGCGATCCGGGCTGCCCTGACCCGGGTGTGCACCTCGGTGGTCACCGTCGCGCCCGACGGGGAGCGCAGCGGGTTCGCGCGCAAGTGCACGTTCGACCGGCCGGTAGGCATCCGGCGGCTGGAGGGCGGGCCGCACCCGGTGTTCGAGTGCGACGGCACCCCGACCGACTGCGTCCGGGCCGGGCTGCTCGGCGGGCTGGCCGCCGAGGCGGACCTCGTGGTCAGCGGCATCAACCACGGCGCCAACGTGGCCGACGACGTGGTGTACTCCGGCACGGTCGGCGCCGGGCTGGAGGCCGCGGTGCTCGGCACGTCCGCGCTGTGCCTTTCCCAGCAGACGCCCACCGGCAGCCTGGCGGTCAACTACACCGAGCATCCGGGTCCCGGCGGGTCCGGGTACGACTTCGGGCTGGCCGCCCGGCACGGGGCCCAGGCGGCCGCCGCGTTCCTGCGGGCCCGGCCGGACGAGACCGTCGTGCTCAGCGTCAACTACCCGGCCGAACCCGCCGGGGACGGGACGCAGGACGGGCCGGCCGCGGTGCTCACCCGGCCCGGGCAGCGCCTGTACCCGCGGGCCCCGGTCCGGGACTGGGACGCCGATCCCGGCCCGCAGGCGCTGTACCTGTTCGGGGAGCCGGACGAGACCATCCCCGAAGCCGACGGCCCGGCCGACACCGACGTGGCCGCGCTGCGCCGCGGGCTCATCTCGGTCACGCCGCTGTCCGTGGCGATCGGGCTGGACGAGTTCTCGCCCGCGATGACGTCCTTCCTCAGCCAGCTGGCCGTCAGCGCGCAGGGCCCGCCACCACAGGGCCCGCCACCACAGGGCCCGCCAGTACACAACCCACCACCGCAGAACGCACCACCGCACGATTCACCGCGGCCGGGCTCAGCCCAGCAGAGGCCGGGGCACCGGGCCTGACCCCGCCGCGTTGGGCGGGTGAGCGGGGCGCGCTGGTTTTCGTTGCGGAAAAAAGGGGTGCCGGGCCGGGCCGCAGCGGCGCTACGAGCGGGCGGCAGACAGCTCGCCGGGGCTGGCTTCCTGTTCCTGGCGGGCTCCCTCCCGGCGGGCGTGGGTGTAACGGTTCTCCGGGACCGGGAGGCCCAGGTGGCCGCGCAGCGTGCTGGACTCGTACTCGGAGCGGACCAGGCCGCGCTCGCGCAGGATCGGCACGACCTCGCCGGTGACCCGGCGGAACTGGGACGGGTGCCCGATGTGGATGTTGTAGCCGTCCAGCGCGCGGCTCTCGAACCAGGCTGCATCTCGTCCGCGACGCTCTCGGGTGAGCCCGCGAACGGGGTCGGCTTCGGGCTGGAGATCGCCTCCACGGTCTGCCGCAGCGTGTAGCCCTGGTCCCGGGCCAGCCTGACGATCTTCTCGGCCTGGGTCCGGAAGCCCCGCTCGGCCACGTGCAGCACGTTCGGGAACGGCGCGTCCAGGTCGTACTGCCGGAAGTCGTGCCAGGCGAACGGGCGGCCCAGCTCCCCGAGCGCCCGGTCGAAGTCCTGGTCAGCCAGCTGCAGGTCGTGCTCGATCTCGCGGGCCTCGGCGTCGGTGTCGCCGACGAACACCCGGACGCCGGGCATCACGATGATGTGGCCCGGGTCGCGGCCCTTGGCGGCCGCCCGGGCCTTGAGGTCGGAGTAGAAGGCCTGGCCCTGCTCGATCGACGCCGCGTGGGTGAAGATGCCCTCGCCGATGGTGGCGCCCAGGTCGCGGCCCTGCTCGGAGTCACCGGCCTGGAAGATGACCGGCTGCCCCTGGGGCGAGCGGGAGACGTTCAGCGGGCCGGCCACACCGAAGTGCTCGCCTGCATGGTTGAGCGTGTGCAGCCGGCTGGGGTCCAGGAACCGCCGGGCCTGGCGGTCCCGCGGGAACGCATCCGCCTCGTAGGAGTCCCACAGCCCTGGGCGACCCGGACGAACTCCAGCCCGCGCGCGTACCGGGTGTCGTAATCGTAGTGCTCGTCGCGGCTGAGGTTCCCGGCCGCGCCCGCGTCGCCGCTGGTCACCATGTTCCAGCCGGACCGGCCCCCGCTGATCAGCTCCAGCGACGCCAGCCGCCGGGCCAGGTTGAACGGGTCGTTGTAGGACGTGGTCATGGTGGCGACCAGGCCGATGTGCTGGGTCACCACGGCCAGCGCGGACAGCAGCGTCATCGGCTCCAGCCGGTTGAGGTAGTGCGGCGGCGAGTCCGGGGTGATGAACTGGCTGTCCACGATGAAGACCAGGTCGAACTTGGCCGCCTCGGCCAGCTGGACCTGCTCGGTGTACCAGCCGATGTTCACGCTGGCGTCGCCGGGGATCTCCGGGTCCAGCCACTGGAAGTGCTGGCCCGGGCCACCGACACCCATGGTCACCGCGCCGAGCTTGATCTGCCGGTTGCTCATGCGATTCCTTCCGTCGTCCGGCCGGGACCGCGATCCGTGCTGCGGCCCGTCATGTGCGCCGTCTTGCGGCCGGCCACGCGGTCGCGGGCCAGGGTCATCCATTCGGCGTGCCGGTGGCAGGCCACGCTGCGCCGGTCACCGGCCGGCACGAGCGGGGGCTGGGCCGCGCAGGGGGCGGCGGCGAACGCGCAGCGTGTGGCGAACACGCAGGCGTCCGGGCTGCCGAGCCCGGCCAGCAGCGCCTCCGGCAGCGCGCCCGCCTCGGCGACGGTGCGGGTGAGCTGCTGCGGGGCGAGTTCCCGGTCGTGCCGGACGCTCGGCGCGGACGCCATCAGCAGCGCCGTGTACGGGTGCCGGGGGGCGGCGAACACGTCGTCCACCGGGCCGTCCTCGACGATCCGGCCCCGGTAGAGCACCACCACCCGGTCGGCGATGCCGGCCAGCGAGCTGAGGTCGTGCGAGATGATCACGATGGACAGCCCGAGGGAGGTCCGGAGCTGGTCGAGCAGGCGCAGGATGTAGTTGCGGTTGCTGGCGTCCAGGGCGCTCACGGGCTCGTCGCAGATGAGCAGCCGCGGTTCGGTGGCCAGCGCCCGGGCGATCGACACCCGTTGGCGCTGGCCTCCGGAGATCTGGCCCGGGGTGCGCGGCAGCTCCAGGCCGACCTGGCCCAGGGCCGCGGCGACCCGGCGGCCGATCTCGTCCCGGCCGGTCTCGCCCTGCAGCCGGACTCCCTCGGCGACAATGTCGGCCACGGTCATGTCCGGGTCGAGGGAGCGGAGCGGGTCCTGGAAGACCAGCTGCAGGTGCCCGCTGCGCCGCTCGGCGCGCCGGGCCCCGCGCCGCAGGGCCGAGATCGTGGTGCCCTCGAACACCACCTGGCCTCCCGCCGGGTGGGCCGCATCGGGGCGGCCACTGCACCCCGGCCCGGGCGAGATGCTGTCCCCGCAGATCGACGTCTACCGGCGGCCGTACGAGGGCACCGGCGTTGATCCCGAAGCCATGCAGGCCTACCTGGACTGGAAGTACGGGCTCGTGGCCCAGCTGGAGCGGGACGGCACGCACGGCTTCACCGTGCTCACGTGACCGTCAGCGGCGGCCGCTCGCGCTGGCCCCGGACTACCCGGCCGGGCTGCGGGCACCGGCGGGCCCGGTGCCGCAGACTGAGATGCCCGGAAGGGGCCCCGCGCGCCGGGCCCGCAGCCAGCGGTATCCACCGGGTGCACCGGCACGCAGAAGGGACCAGCATGGACTTGCAACTGACCGGCAAGCGGGCCGTCGTCACCGGCGGGAGCCGCGGCATCGGATATGCGATTGCCGGCGCGCTCGCCGCTGAGGGAGCGGACCTCGCCCTGCTGGCCCGCGACCCGGCCCAGCTCGACCTGGCGGCCAGGGAGCTGGCGGCGGCGCACGGCCGCCGGGTGCTGGCCCTGCCTTCCGACACCACCGATGACGGAGCGGTCCGCGCCGCCGCCGCCCGCGCTGCCGGCGAGCTGGGCGGGATCGACATCCTGGTCAACAATGCCGCCGAGCCTGCCGCCCCGGGCTCCTCCCGGGCCCTGGCCGACCTGGTCGACGCCGATCTGCTCACGGCGATCGACACTAAGGTGCTCGGCTACGTGCGCTGTGCGCGGGCCGCCGCCCCGTACATGATCGCCGGGGGCTGGGGCCGGATCATCAACATCAGCGGCCTGGCCGCCCGCAGCGTGAGCACGCCATCCGGCTCGATCCGCAACGTCGCCGTCGCGGCGCTGGCCAAGACCCTGGCGGACGAGCTGGGCCCGGCCGGCATCAACGTCACGGTGGTGCACCCGGGCCTGACCGCGACGGAGCGCACCCCGGCCATGATCGCCGGCTACGCCGCCGCCCGCGGCAGCACCGAGGCCGAGGCTGCGGCGAGCCTGGCCGCGGGCAGCAGCATCGGCCGCATCATCACCGCGGCCGAGGTGGCTGATGTCGTCGCCTTCCTGGCCTCCCCGCGCAGCGTGGCCATCAACGGCGACGCCATCGCCGTCGGCGGTGGCGCGCCGGGCGCCATTCACTACTGACCCGGCCCGGATCCTCACGCCCGCTGCCGCCGGTAATCAGGCGGATAATGGGGCAGCGGCGGCACCGCGGCCGGCCGCGGCGGGGAGCCAGGTGCCGGGGAACCGGCCGCAACGGCACGAAGGGCGGCACCATGAGCACGCTGTACCGGGATCGCTGGATCGAGTGCACGGACGACGCCGTGCTCATCCACGGCTACTACTTCCCGTGGGGCACCAAGCGGGTCCCCTACAGTGCGATCCGCACTGTCCGCCGGGTGCCGACCGGCAGCTTCACCGGCCGGGGACGGATCTGGGGCAGCACGACGCTGCGCTACTGGGCCAGCCTCGACCCGGGCCGGCCGGGCAAGAGCACCGCGCTGATCCTGGACACAGGCGCCGCGATCCTCCCGTTCATCACGCCCGACGACCCCGCCGCAGTCGAGGCCGTGATCATCGGTCACTCCCGCGCCGAAGCGGTCACCGAGCCCCCGGCCGTCGCCTAGCCCCGGGCCGCAGGACCGCGGGCCGGCCCGTTCGCGAATGACGGCCGTCTCTTGTGATACTCAAATCGGCGGTATATAACGATGACATGAGCCAGCGTCCGCTGCAGGAACCCACGTTCCTGATCCTCACCGCGCTCGCGGACGGCTCCCAGCACGGCTACGGGATCATGACCGACGTCGCCGACATCTCCGGCGGCCGGGTCACGCTGCGCGCCGGGACGCTGTACGCCGCCCTGGACCGCCTGGCCGGCGAAGGGCTGGTCGAGGTGGACCGGGAGGAGGTCGTGGCCACCAGGCTGCGCCGTTATTACCGGCTCACCCCGCCGGGGGCGGAGCGGCTGGCGGCCGAGGTCGAACGGGTCCGGGCCCACACCGCCGTGGCGGCCCGGCGCCTCGGCCTGCTCGGGGGCCTGGCATGAACGGCACGCTGGAGAGCCGCTACCGGCGGCTGCTGGCCATCTATCCGGCGGAGCACCGGCGCCAGCACCAGGACGAGATGCTCGGGGTGCTGATGACCGGGGCGACACCCGGGCAGCGGTGGCCGGGACGGAAAGACGCGACCGACCTGATCTGGGGTGCGCTGCTGATCAGGCTCCATCCGCACCACGACGACGCCCGGAAGGGCTGGGCTGACACTCTCGCGGTCACGAGCGCAGTGGTGCCGGTTCTGCTGCTCGCCTACTCCGGCCGCGTGTTCCTGGCGACCCAGGCGACCACGACCGGCGGGAGCGCGGACTCTGCCGGGTCACTGCTGTCGTTCGCCGTGTTGACCGGCCCCTGGCTCATCCTGGCCACGCTGGTCCTGCTGCGGCTGCGGCGCGTCGCGGGTGTGGCCGCCACCGGCATGCTGGTCTATCTCGCGGTCGTCGTTTACGGCACCGGTGGCTGGAGCTCCGCGGTACCGCAGTCCATGGACTGGTTGCCGCCCTCGCACTGGAGGCGGTCGCTCTCCTGGCGTCGCCCGGCCCGCGGCGGGGCCTGCAGTTGATGACCGGGAAGCGCTGGGCACTTGCGGTCGTCACCCCGGCCGCGGCCGGGGTGGGGCTGGTCTGGTACGCGCTGTGGCGAGGCCATCCGACCGTATGGGAGGCCGTCACCGTCGCCGTGATCTTCGTCATCCTCACCGGGATGATGCTGGGATCCCCGCTGAACAGGCGCCTGGGGTGCCTGCTGTCGGTCCTCGCCTACTACGCCACGGTGGGGTGGCTGGTGCCGCCGCTGGCCTACACCGGTCCTGGCTGGACGGCGGCCGTGTGGGGCGGCCCGCTGCGGATCACGCTGAGCTTCCTGCCGTTCGCGGTCATCCTGGGCGTGCTGCTCGCGAGGGCGTTGCGCTCCGTCCGGCGGACGGCGGCCGGAGGCCGGGAAGCCTAGGCCGCCCGGCCCCGGACCCGGCCCCTTGACTCACCCCTTGGCGAGATGCTGGAAAAAGGACAGGATGCCCGAAATCCAGTTATGCACGTCATTACCGGCCCCGGCCGGGGTGGACACAATCCAGACCACGACCAGGATTCCCACGATCCAGCCTGTTAGCTTCGCCAGCACGCGTTTCCCCTCCGCTCAACGCTGCAGGTGCCTGGGCGCGCCGCCCTTTAGTGGGATGCGCAGCAGTAGCGACCGCGAGCGCCCGCAACCGAGCAGGTCAGCGCCCCGTGCCAGATTCCAAGTTGATCACGCGGGTCACGGCAGCGCAAGGATAAGAAAGGAAAACCCGCCAGGAGTTTAGGCCCATCCAGCCCGCGACGGCCTAATTCGGTTAACTCGGATTTTCAGCTATGGTGCCAATAATACGATTGGGCATGCGCTCCGCGCGGCGGGCCATACAGAATAGGGCGGCCTGCGCGCGATCGGATGATCGCGCGCAGGCCGCCATGTAGTTTCCGGTAAGCCGGTAGCCGCGGCCAGCCGGCGGCCGTCCTGGCCGGCTTACACCCCGCGGCGCCCAGGGCCCAGGTCGTCGCCCTGCTGGCCATACGGGCGGGTGAACTCGGGCCCCGGCGCGGTGGCGCCGTAGGAGGGCCCACGGTCATCGCCGGTGTACTGGCGGGCCTGCTCGGAGAGGCTCGGCGCGTTCCGGGCGGCCGCGGAGATCTTCGGCTTCTCCTCGTCGTACCGCGCCGCTGCGGCTTCCCAGCGCTGCGACATGGTCCTGATGCCGCCCCCGCCGACCGCGACGATGGCGATGCCGACCAGGGCGGCCAGCCCGGCGTACAGGATGGCGTTGACAACGTTCGCGGCGATATGCAGCTGGTCCAGCGCGGCGATGACCCCGATGGCCATGATGAAACCCGAGGCCAGGTTGGCCACGGTCGTCGCGTAGGTGAGACCGGCCAGACTCCCCTCGATCAGCCGCTTGGCCGCCGCGGCTATTGCGGCGGCGATCACCACGATGACGATGGCCACGAACACCAGCGGCAGGTAGGCGATGACCGCGTGCAGGTAGTCGCTGATCGGGTTGCGGCCGAACACGCCGAACGCGGTCGACAGCACGAACAACATGATCGCGTAGTAGACGAGCTTGGCCAGGATGTCGGACGCGTCGTACTGCGACCGGTCCAGAGCCCGCTTTATCCCGCCCCGCTCGACCACGCGGTCAAACCCGACCCGGGTGAGCACCCTCGACAAGATCTTGGCGATGGCCTTGGCCACGAGATAACCGACGACCAAGATGATCAGGAAGACGACGAACTTCGGGACAAACGTGGCCACGTTGGACCAGGCACTGGACACGCCGGACCCGAAATTGACCGATGCTTCTGCGGTCATGAATTCTCCCGGCCATCCGAGGCGCGGGAATCGGCGTCCACGTCGGGCTCGTCGATCTGCTCCTTGCGCACCTGCTCGCTGACCTGCTGTTCTTCGGTCACGGTCTCGGTGCCGAGGCGGACACGCTCAACGGGGACGGTCTCCTTAGCCACGACGGGCCGCTCGGCGTGCAGGGTAACCTCGTGCTCTTCCTCGCTGATGTCCGGACCGGACCGGGCCGCGTCCCGGTTGGCGTCGGTGATCGGCTCCCGCTCCAGCCGGACTTCTTCATGGCTGACGGGCACGCTGGTGGTCACGTTCTCGGTGACGACGTACTTGCGCAGCCGCGCCCGGCCGGCCGCGACGTTCTCGGTGCCGACCCGCAGGCGTTCCTCCGAACGGGTCATCGCCTCATCGGTGGTGGGACCCGAGGTGTCCTGGCCCTGGACGCGGTCCGGGGCGTCCCCCTCGGCCGCCCCGGACCCGCTGCCGGCGTAACCGCCGGCATACTGCCCACCGCCAGGCTGGCTCCCGCCGGTGCCGGAGGCGGGATCCAGGTGCCCGGCGTAGTGCTGGTACAGGGCGTCGATCTCCGCTTCACCGAGATGGCCGTCGTTCTCCACACTGGGAGCGTCCTTGACGAGTTGCCTCGGCACGGCGAGGACCAGCTCGCCGTCGCGGACCGCGCTGCTGTAGAGCGGGGCGAAGCTCTCCCGGGTGCCGAGCAGGCCGGTGCTCACGGTGACCCACTCCGGCTGGCCGGTGCGGTCGTCGAGGTAGACCTGGCCGACTTTCCCGATCTTGTCACGGCCGGCGTTGACCGCGGTCAGGCCGATCAGGCTGTCCCACTGCTGCGGGGTGGTCATGTACTTCTCCTTGCGGTTCGGGGCATGGATTCCTCGCGGCGACGCTCCTCCGCCGGGTCCCTGGGCCCCCGTGGCGCCGGGGTCCCGGCCGAGGCAGCGCTTCCGGTACTGAAAGCGGCGTGAGGGCCCGGCGTTACGCGGAAATCCGAAACTGCCGCATACGCGGGGGTTCATTCCGCTTAGCCACAGCCGGTGCGGGTAGCCGTGCCAGCCACAACACCGGCTGGACGACCCGACTTCGGTGATCGGCCACGCGGTCACGGGCCGGCTATCTCCCGGCACGGTCAGGGTCCGTCGCAACCAAGGAGACGAGCGAGTGGTGAAGTCGGCGACGGCCGCCTCCGTGCGTGAGGTGCTGGCGGCCGAGCCCGTCATCCGGCGAGTCGTGGCCGCCCGGGCGGCGAATTCCGCGGACATCGACGACCTGGTCCAGGACTGCCTCGAGCGCCTGCTCGCGGCTCATGAACGGCTCACTCCCGAGGCAGTCCTCCCCTACGCCATCGTGACGGCACGAAATCTGGTCAGCTCCCATGCCACCACTTCCGCACGCCGGGCCCGGGGCGTCTCACGGCTGCTCGACCTGAATGAACCCGCCCGGCCCGAGGATGTGGTGCTCGCCGGGGAAAGCCGCCGGGCGATGACGGCGGCGCTGGCCCGGCTGTCCCCTCAGGAGCGCCGCGACTTCCTCACCTACTACAGCGATCTCTCCCCGGGGGTCACAGGCCCAGGCCGCACCGTCCCTGCCCCGCCGGGCGCCCCGCGGGAATCCCGGGGCGCCCTGCGAGTCCGGATGTCGCGGACCCGGGCCCGGCTCCGCCTGGAATACCTGCTGGCCTTCCGCCATATCGAGCTGCCCACCCCCGCGTGCTACCGGGTCCTGCTCGCCATCTCCAGCGGCGATACCCGCCGCCAGCGGGACCTCGACGCCGGCCAGCATCTGCTCGACTGCGGGACATGCGCCACGCTCAGCGAGCCCCTGGAGCGACGGAACATCGCCCTGACCGCCATCACGCTGCCTTTCGGCCTGCTGGCCTGGGCCGCCAGCAAGGCCCGGGCCCAGCCCGGGCAGGCCGCGGCGTCGGTAGCGACAGGCTCGGCGGTCGTGGTGGCCGGGGCCGTGATCGCGGCCAGGACGCTAGGCGGCCCGGCGCACCATCCGCACCGGCCGGATCCCCCGGCGGCCCCGGTCCCGGTGATCAGCCAGCTGTTCGTCGCCGGCCAGCCCGTCCCGCAGGCCAGCACCGGCAACTCGCTCCGGTCCATGATCGGCGAGCCGGTACGCGCCTCGGGAGCCACCGTGCAATCGGTCGTGGCCCACAACGGGTTCTGGGTGGGAACGGCCCGCGCGCGGCTATGGGTCGAGCTGGTCGGCCCGCTGGAGCCCCTGCGCGTCCGGCCACAGGACCACGTCCGGTTCACCGGGACCGTCGCCGGCCACCAGCCATCCTTCGCTGCCCGGGCCGGCGTCACCAGCCGGGCGGACGCCAGGCTCCTCACGGCGCAGGGAGCGCACATCGAAGTCAGGACGACCCGGATCACCGTGGTCCACGGGCGCTGAACCGCGGGCGTGCGCCACTCGCGGTCAGCACAGCTGGCGACTTCACGTTCTGCCTCCTCAGCTGAGGTATGGTTTCGTGAAGTAGAGGGTTTGGCCCAAGGCCGGCGGGAGGTCACGATGACGGCACGGGTCCTCGTGGCCCACGAGGCGATCGACCGGCTCGCCGAACTGGGCCTGAGCCCCGGCCTGCTTGAGCGGGTGGTGCGCCAGGCCGACGCCGAGGCGGCGTTCTGCACGCCGTTCGACCCGCCGCTCATGGAAGGCCTGACCCGCTGGGCCCAGACCAACCGGTTCCTGCGCGAGGAACTCGTCCCGCTCGGCTGGGGCTTCGACAATCCCCGGAACCTCCCGCGCACGATCCACCCCAGCGGGCAGTTCGCGATCGTGGCGACCACGGGGGACGATGTCACCGGCCTGGCCGGACTGCTGCCCGCGCCCACGTACGCCAAGGGATACGCCACCGTCCGCGCGGTCGGGGTGAACGAGCAGCTGGCGCTGGACTTCGGCGACTTCGACCCCGGTGACCTGCCCGCGCGCGATCAGCTGCTGACCTGGCTGCTGCTGTTCCACACCGCCGGGGACGGGTTCCACGTCGAGCTGTCGCTCCCGGACGGCATCGACGACGGCCGCATCACGCGCTGGGCAGAGCGGATCATCCTGCCCGTCTTCCCCCGGGCTGAGATCCGCCTCGCCGAGCGGCTGGTCCCGCCCGACTCCGCCGGGGACCGGGGCATCGTCGTCGAGGTGAGCCTGGCTCTGATGCCGCGCGGACAGGCGGCGGTCCTGACCCCGTCCCGGCTGGCGATCGCCCGCAAGCGGCGGGGGCTCACCCTGACCCAGCTGGCCGGGCTGACCGGGCTGAGCACCCGCAGCATCTCCCTGTACGAAAACGGCCACCAGGAACCGTCCGCCGACACTTTGCTGCAGCTGGGCCGGGCTCTCGATGTGTCCCCCGGGTTCCTCGGCGCACCGGACGTGGACGAGATTCCCGAGGACGCGGTGAGCTTCCGGGCCCTGAGCAAGATGACCGCCCGGCAGCGGGACCGGGCGCTGAGCGCGGGCCGGGTCGCGTTGCTGATCAACGACTGGATCGACACGAGGTTCCGGCTGCCGGACACCGACATCCCGGGTCTCACCGGCCACGATCCCGAGGCCGCCGCCGAGGTGGTCCGGGCCCGCTGGGGCCTGGGCGAGCGCCCGGTCAGCAACGTCCTGCACCTGCTCGAATCCCGGGGGGCCCGGATCTACTCGCTGACCGCCGAGAACACCGAGCTGGACGCGTACTCGCTGTACTGGCAGGGGCGGCCGTTCATCTTCCTGGCCACCGGCAAGAGCGGCGAGCGGGGCCGCTTCGACGCCGCCCACGAACTGGGCCATCTCGTCCTGCACGGGGAGCACCAGGTAGCCAGCCGCCCGGCCGCCGAGGCCGAGGCCAACCGCTTCGCCGCCACGTTTCTCATGCCCCGGGCCAGCATCCTGGCCCAGGGGCTGCTCGATGCCACCCCGGCCCGCATCGTGGAGGCCAAGCGGATCTGGAAGGTGTCGGCGATGGCGCTGGCCCACCGGCTGCGCGAGCTGGACCTGCTGACCGAGTGGGGGTACCGGACTGCGTGCGTGCAGCTATCCCGGCTCGGCTACCGGCACAGCGAGCCGCAGGGGATCGAGCGCGAATCCTCGCAGCTGCTGGCCAAGGTATTCCGGGCCATCCGGGACGGCGGCGAGACCCCGGCCACGATCGCGTCCTCGATCGGGATCAGCACCAACGAGCTTCAGTCGCACGTATTCGGGCTCACCCTGACCGCGGTGCCCGGCGACGGCCAGGCCGTGACGACCCCGCCCCGGCACGGCCTGCGCCTGGTCCCGCCCCCGGGTTAAATCACTCGACGGCGGCCTCGGCGGCGGGCGATGCTGCCCGGCATGGACGACGATGACTTCGCCGCCGCGCGTTACGCCGGGATGCGCTGGAACACCCCGCTGTCCGCGGAGCACGCTGATCTGCTGCTGAGCCAGCTGGACCTGCGCCCGGCCCGGGCCCGGATGCGCGTCGCCGACCTGGGCTGCGGCTGGGGTGAGCTGCTCCTGCGCGCCGTGGCCTGGTCGCTGCGCCTCGCCATCGCCGGCCGCCAGGTCCGGGGCGTCGGCGTGGACACCGATGCGGCCGGCCTGGACCGGGGCCGGCGACGCGCCCGCGAGCTCGGCCTCGGGCAGCAGGTCGAGTTCGTCCAGGCCGACGCGGCCGCCTGGCGTGGCGCCACGGACCGGGTGCTGTGCGTGGGTTCCTCGCACGCCTTCGGCGGTACGCGGCCGGCGCTGGAGACGCTGGCCCAGGTGGTGCCGCCCGGCGGCCGGCTGCTATTCGGCGACGGCTGCTGGGCGGCCCCGCCCACGGCCGCGGCCCTGGACATCTTCGGCCCGCAGATCCTGCCGCTGGCTCAGCTCCAGGAGGAGTGCCGGGCCGCAGGGTGGCAGGTCACCCACCTGAGCACCGCCGGCCAGGAGGAGTGGGACGACTTCGAGTCATCGTTTCGGGCCGGCCGCCAGGCATGGCTGCACGCGCACCGCACCGATCCCCGGGCTGCGGAGGTCCGTGACTGGCTGCGCACCCGCGAGCGCGAGTACGCCGACGGATACCGGGGCGTCCTGGGCTTCGCCTACCTGGTCCTCACGCACTGACCTGCCTGACCGAGAAGGGGCCGGCCCGGCCGGCTGCAGCGCCCCGGCCGCAGCCGGCCCGGGCTGTCCCCCGCCCCCCGCATCCCCCCGCTTCGCGGGCCCTCGCCTCTACGCGCTGATGCACGGCGGTCGCGGGGTGCTGCTCGACCAGACCGGCCGTCTCTCGGTGGCGGGCTGGGCAGACCGGGTCGATCACGTCGTGGACGTCAGCGAGGAACTGGACGTGCCCGCGGCGCTGGTGCGGCCGGACGGCCACGTGGCGTGGGCCGGTGACGACCAGCAGGATCTGCTCAGCCAGCTGCCCAGGTGGTTCGGCGCCGCCGTCAGCTGAACGCGCAGCCCCAGCGGTCCAGCCGGCTGACGCACCCCCTTTCACCAGGCACCAGGCCCGGGCCGGCCGAGGGTCGCTCCGGGACCCTGCTCCGCTCCGTGTCCTTGCCACTCCCGAACCCCTCAGCAGACCCACGGATCCAGCGGGAGGACCGAGAAAAATTTGAGCCATAAATTTTGTCTGTATGCGGTATCACACAAGGCATGGCGGCCTCCGTCTTGATGAAGCGCATATCCGAGCCCGGCTCGTGTGGCGCGGCAGGCATCCGGCCGCGGCACCGCCAGGAGGTCAGGTGCCCATGGAGGTCAGGTGCCCATGGAGATAGCGTCCGGCCTGGGCCGTCCCCGTGCCATGCACGGCATCCACGGGCCGCCCGCGGCCCGGCGGCCCGCGCGGGGGGAAGACGGGCCCGCGATGCTCGATGACGCGCCGGTGGCCACGCTGGTCGCCCGGGCCCGGGACGGTGACAAGCAGGCCTGGGATGCGATCGTGGACCGGTACGCCCCGCTGATCTGGTCGATCTGCCGCCGGTACCGGCTGGACCGGCCCGACGCGGACGACGTCGGCCAGAGCGTCTGGCTCCGGCTGGTCGACCAGCTGGCGTTGATCCGGGATCCGGCGGCGCTGCCCGGCTGGCTGGCCACTACCACCCGGCGGGAGTGCGGACGCATGCTGAGCGCGGCCCGCAGGCAGGAGGCGCTGGGCGATGCGGTGGACGCCGAGGACATGCCGGGCAATGACCCGGAGGCGGCGGAGCACGAGGTGCTGGCCGCCGAGCGCAACGCGGCGCTCCGGGAGGCGTTCGCCCACCTGCCACCCCGCTGCCAGCAACTCATCGGCCTGCTCCTCGAGGACCCGCCGGTCCCCTACGCTGACATCAGCGCCAAGCTTGGCATCCCGGTCGGCAGCATCGGGCCGAGCCGCGCCCGATGCCTGGACCGGGTCCGCCGGTATCCGGCGATCGCCGCCCTCATCAGCAACGAAATCCCGGCCGGAGGTGACCCCAGTGACCAGCCAGCAGTGGGCCGATGACCGCCTGATGGCGGCTCTGGGCGAGGCCGTCCGCGCCGCGCGGGACGTGCCGCCCGAATTCACCGAGGCGGGCAAGGCCGCGTACACCTGGCGCACGGTCAACGCCGAGCTGGCCGCGCTCACGTTCGACTCCGCCATTGAGGCCGCCGCGCCGGCCGTCCGGGCGCAGGAGGCCAGCCCGCGTTTCCTCACGTTCGCGGGGGCGGAGCTGACCATCGAGCTGGAGATCGGCCCGGACTCGATCATCGGCCAGATCGTGCCGTCCCAGCCCGGTCACGTGGACACCTGCCCGGCCAGCGGGGCGGCCGCGACCGCGGAACTGGACGAGATCGGCTGCTTCATCATCCGGCCGCTGCCGCCCTCGCCCTTCCGGCTGCACTGCCACACCGCCGCCGGAGACAGCGTGCTGACCACCTGGATCACGTTGTAGCCCGCGTCACAGCACTGATTCCGGGCGCTCCTAGCGACCCAGGACCGCGGCGGCATCCGCAGAGCGATGGGAGATCCTCCCGGGCGGGACCGCCCTACGCGGCGTGCCGCCGCTTCGCGAGGAGGCTGCCCGTCCAGAACGGACGATCAAGGAAAAGGAGAATACCCACTCCCCTCCACCTTCAATATATAGCGCACCGGGGGGCTTGCCGCAAGACCCGGGTCGTGCCGCATAATCGCAGGCCGAGGGCCAGAACCTATGGAAATGGGGGACGCGGAATGCGTGTGCTGTGGCCGGCGTATGGGCTGGGCGCGGGCGTCGAACCGCTGGCGGGACCCGCGGCGGCGTTGCGGGCACCCGGCGCGGAGGTGCGGGTGTGCGCGCCGCCGGGCGAAGAATCCGCGGAGCGGCCGGGCCGGCCTTCCCGGCCGGGGAAGTCGCCCGCGACGGATGACCCCGGGGGGACTGGCGAGTAATGGACACCGACGTGATCATCGTGGGCGCCTGGCCGGCCGGCCTGATGCTTGCCGGTGAGCTGGGCCTGGCCGGAGTGCGGCCGCTGGTACTGGAGCGGCAGCCGCAGCCCCGGGACACCCCGAGAGCCAACGGTCTCGGCGGGCAGATCCTGCAACTGCTGCGCTACCGGGGCCTGCTGGAACGACTTATCGCAGCCAGCACCGAGGCCAGCCCGGCTCCCCGATTCCCGTTCGGCGGTGTGCATCTGGACTTCACGCACCTGGCCGAGCCCCCGCTGCAGGCGCTGCAGCTCCCGCAACCGCGACTCGAGCGCCTGCTCGGCGACCGGGCCGGCGAGCTCGGCGCCGGCCTACGCCGCGGACACGAGGTGGCCGGGGTGAGCCAGGATGACGCCACGGTGACCGCGGACGTGCGCGGGCCGGACGGGCCGTACCGGGTGACCGCCCGGTACCTTGTGGGCTGCGACGGGGCGCGCAGCCGGGTCCGCGACCTGGCCGGCATCGCGTTTCCCGGCACTACCTATCCAGAGGTCCACCGGCTCGGCCAGGTCTCCGTGCCCGATTCGGTGACCCGGCTCGGCAACGGCGACCTCGATGTCCCGGGGCTGGGCCGGATCCCCTGGGGTTACACACGAACCGACCGCGGTGTGTTCGCGCTGGGGTCGCTCACCCCCGAGGTCCTGTTCCTCTCCACCACCGAGGACGAGCCCGCCGAATCCGGCCATGACGCGCCGATGACCCTGACCGAGCTCCAGGACAGCATCCGGCGCGTGCTCGGCGGGACTCTCCCATTGGGAGAACCGATTCGGCTGTCGCGCTTCTCCTTTGAGGCCCGGCAGGCCGAGCGATACCGCGACGGGCGGATCCTGCTGGCCGGCGACGCGGCCCATATGCTCCCCGCCACGGGCGCAGCACTCAACGCCGGCCTGCTCGACACCGTCAACCTGGCCTGGAAGCTGGCCGCCGCCATCCACGGCTGGGCGCTGGCCGGCCTGCTGGATACTTATCACGGCGAACGCCATCTCGCCGGCGCACGCGCACTGCTGCAGACCCAGGCTCAGGTGGCACTGCGGCGCGGGCACGACCCAGCCGCCGAGGCGCTCCGGGACGTCTTCCAGGAACTGCTCGCCGACGAGCAGCCGTTGCGCCGCATGGGAGCCCTTATCGCCGGCACCGACATCCGCTACCCGGCACCCGGCCCCGGCCAGCACCCCTTGACCGGCACCTTCGCACCCGACCTCAGCCTGCGCACCGACCAGGGCCCCACCAGCGTCGCGGAACTCATGCCCGCCGCACGGCCCATCCTTCTCGACCTCGCCGACCGCCCAGACCTCCGCGAGACCGCCCGAGACTGGCAGCATCGCATCGACATCCGCACCGCCGAAACCGATCATCGGCCGGCCGACGCCCTGCTGATCCGCCCGGACGCCCACATCGCCTGGGCCGCAGCCACCGGTGAACCCGCCGGCACCACCGCGCCCGCGCTGCGAGAAGCGCTCTCCTGCTGGTTCGGGACACCCATGACCACGAGAGTGCCGATCATCGACCGGCCCTCCTGACCGGCGGACCGAACCTCGCCAGGAGCGCTCATCCCGGCGCGAGCCGCACCGGCGGCGCGCCTGGCCGCGCAAATGGCTGCCAGTGACCCCAGATCGGAGCTGATGACGTGAACCCCCTGACTACCAGCGCGTTTGACCTTCCCGACCATCTCTGCCCCAAGGCCGACCCGACGCTGATCGCCGACGACGAGCAGCACTTCGCGGCGATCGCGGAGAGTCTTGCGCAGTCGATCGCCGACCTGTCCGACCGCCTCGACGCCGAGCGCACGGCACCCGGCGGCATCGGCCAGGCGGCGATGGACCGGGACATGGAGATCCACCGGCTGAGCGCCCGCCTGCGCACCCTGCGCCGCTTCGGTCTGGACCTGTGCCTCGGACGCATCGTCGGCGCGGACAACCCCGAGCCCGTGTACGTCGGACGGCTCGGCCTCACCGACAGCGCGGGCCGCCGGCTGCTGCTCGACTGGCGCTCCCCCGCGGCTGAGCCGTTCTTCGGAGCGACCCACGCCAACCCGATGGGCCTGGCCAGCCGCCGCAGGTACCGCTGGACCCGCGGCCGGATCAGCGACTACTGGGACGAGGTGTTCACCCCGGAGGGCCTTGAAGGGCACGCCGCGCTCGACGACCAGTCCGCCTTCATCGCCAGCCTGGGCACCAGCCGGTCGCCCCGGATGCGGGACGTGCTCGGCACCATCCAGGCCGACCAGGACGCCATCATCCGCGCGGGATCCCGCGGCGCTCTCGTCGTCAACGGCGGTCCGGGTACGGGCAAGACCGTCGTCGCCCTGCACCGCTCGGCCTACCTCCTGTACTCCGACCCTCGCCTCGGTCACCGCCAGGGCGGCGTGCTGTTCGTCGGTCCGCACCAGCCCTACCTGGCCTACGTCGCCGACGTCCTCCCCAGCCTCGGAGAAGAGGGGGTGCAGACCTGCACCCTGCGGGGCCTCGTCCCCGAGGGAGCCACGGCAGCGGCTGAGACCAACCCGGACGTGGCCCGCCTGAAGTCGTCCGCGCACCTGGTGCGGGCGATCGAGCCGGCCGTCCGGTTCTACGAGAACCCGCCGGCCAAGGGGATGTCGGTCACGACCCACTGGTCCGACATCTGGCTGAGCGCCGAGGATTGGGCCGAGGCGTTCCAAGCACCAGATCCCGGCACTCCGCACAACGAGGCGCGCGACCAGATCTGGGAAGAGCTGCTGACGATCCTGATGGACAAGCACGACGGCGACGCCCCGGCTGACCTGCTCCGCAAGTCGCTGCTGCAGAACCGGGAACTGCTCACGGCCGTCAACCGCGCCTGGCCGCTGATCGAAGCGGCTGACCTCGTCGCAGACCTGTGGTCGGTACCCGCCTACCTGCGGCTGTGCGCTCCCTGGCTCAGCCCCGGTGACGCGCAGAAGCTGCAGCGCGGGGACGCCCAGGCCTGGACGGTGTCCGACCTGCCGCTCCTGGACGCAGCCCGGCAGCGGCTCGGCGACCCGGGGGCATCACGGCGTAAGCGGCAGCATGACGCCACGGTCGCCGCCGAACGCGAGCAGATGGCCCGGGTCGTCGACAACCTGATCGAGGCCGCGGACGACGAATACGGCGTAGGCCTGGTGACGATGCTGCGCGGCGAGGACTTCCAGGACGCCCTGATCGACGAGACCGCACTGCCCAGCCCTGACCCGGACCTGCTCGCTGGCCCGTTCGCGCACGTCGTCGTGGACGAGGCCCAGGAACTGACCGACGCGGAGTGGCAGATGCTGCTGCTCCGCTGCCCGTCCCGGAGCTTCACCATCGTCGGGGACCGGGCCCAGGCCCGGCACGGGTTCACGGAGTCGTGGCCGGAACGGCTCGGGCGGATCGGGCTTGACCAGATCAGCCTGGCTTCCCTGAGCATCAACTACCGGACGCCGGAAGAGGTCATGGCCGAAGCCGAGCCGGTCATCCGGGCCGTGCTCCCGGACGCCAACGTGCCGACCTCCATCCGCAGCAGCGGCGTTCCCGTCGTACACGGGTCCGCGTCGGATCTGGGCCCGATCCTCGACACCTGGCTCGCCGCGGATGCCGACGGGATCGCCTGCGTCATCGGCGATCCCGCGTTCCGGGCGACGTCCCGCGTCCGGTCGCTGACCCCGGAGCTGTCGAAGGGCCTCGAGTTCGACCTGGTCGTCCTCATCGACCCGGAGGCGTTCGGCAGGGGCATCGAAGGAGCGGTCGACCGCTATGTCGCGATGACCCGGGCGACCCAGCAACTCGTCATCCTCACGAGCTCCTGAGCGAGCGGGGCTCGGTCAGGCCGCCCAGCGTCATCCGGTCAGGAGTTCTTGGCGGGCCACAGGTTGTGCCGGGCGGCGATGGGGTCGCCGGGCCATTCGTGCATGGAACCCAGGTTGTCGTGGGCCGGGTGTTTCACCGCGGCCGGGCCGTCGGCGAACCCGTGCAGCAGGTTGGTGGTCACCTGCCTGGTGAACTGGGCCGCGTACTTGGTCAGGCCGAACAGGCGCAGCCCGTTGCTGCACGCCACCCAGCGCATGGTGCCGGCGTTGAACACTCCCGCGCCGCCGCGGTGCGTGTAGTAGGCCGAGTCCGAGTAGCTGTGCACGCCGCGGCAGGTCAGCGGCGAATGCGAGAGCACCTCCATCGGCCGCTGGACCGGGTAGACCGGGTTCACCCGGTCGTACTCGATGCCGACCAGCCCGGTGAACTTGGTGCCCTTGCGCACCCCGGTGCCCGCGAAGATCCAGCTGTCCGGCGATGCGACGACGAAGTCGGCGCTCACCGGATTCGACTCGTACAGCGTCCCGGTCAGCGAGGACTCCGGATCCGGGTGAGGCGGCTCCCGCCAGTCGCTGGTCACCAGGGCGTTGTCCTTGCCGTACATCGGGTCCTGCAGGTAGCTCGTCTTGTAGCAGATGATCAGCCGCCGCTCCCCCAGCCGGGTACTGGCCATCCGGGTCCGGCGGAACAGGGTGTTCGCGCCCATGAAGGCGATGTTCATGCCCGCGTTCCGGGCCGCCGTCACGTGCGCCCGTTCCGGCGGGGTCCAGTATTCGTCGTGGCCGGGAGTGACCAGCGCGTGGGCCCCGTCGAGCAGGTGCGGATCGCCGTCGATGTCCATGCCGGTCACGTAGGCCAGCGGCAGGCCGGACCGCTCGGCCAGCTCGATCGTCTTCCGTTCGTGGTACAGGAACATGTAGGCGCCGTTGGCGTCGTACGGCCGGTCCAGGCTGACCGCGAGCGACCGATTGCCGTAGTCGCCAACGCCCCCCGGCCCGTTGTACAGGTCGTAGCCACCCCAGGTGTTGTACGCCTGCCAGGTCTCCACCCCGTTTTTGATAACGGTTCTTCCGGCCGTACTCGCGGACCGGACGGTGACCGGCACGAACCGCTGGGCCCCGTTCTCCGCGTCGAGCCGGAGCAGATAGCTGCCCTCCGGCCAGTCGTGGGTGGGCACGGTCAGCGACGGCCCCCACCTGGTTTCCACCGTGTTGGTCGGCTTGATGAGGTCCGGCTGGCGCTGCCGGTGCCCCTTGACCGCGGGCGACTTCCACAGCAGCCGTGCCCCATCGCCGTGGTACCAGCCCATCCGGAACGCGCTCACCCGGAAGGAGCGGGCCGTGGTCGATACGTACAGGGTGACCGGCTGGCCGGGGAGGACGCTGGCCTGCCCCGCGTAGCCCACGATGGCGTCCGGCGCGCCGAGGTGCCGGATGTTCCAGTGCGGGTCGCCCGGCAGGTCGTTCTCGCGGACGGGGCCACCCGCCTTCGTGCGGACAGTCTGCGCCTGGCCCGTGCTCCCGCTCCGCCCGGCGGTCCTGGCCGCCGCGCTGCACGCCGCCGCGCCCGCAGCCGTCATTGCGGCCGCGATACCGAGGAACGCCCTCCGCGAATAGTGCCGGTACTGAGACGGCAGCCCCATGTGGTCCATCATGAACCCGCGTCTGCGCCGACGCGGCTGGCGGGGCCGGTCCATATGAGATGTATGGATTTCCTTGACCATTCCCATACCGGGCCGGAATGCGGCGGTACCGCCCGGGCCACCGAACCGGAGGCTGCCCCGGGTGCGGTGAATCGGTACTGACCACGCGCCGGGAGATGCCACAATCCCGACATGCTCCCAGGCGCTACCGACTCGGCTGATGACCCCCTCGAACAAGATGCCCCGGATCACCCGATCGACGACCCGGCCATCGCGTGGTGGTTCCTGGGGGATGGCGACCGGGCCAACCCCGCCACTGACCTGCGCACGTTCACGATCGGGAACCTGGTCCAGCCGCTGGTGGACGGGCGCAGCTACTTCGCCCGGCTGCACGCCGAGCTGAACGCGACCGAGCCGGGCGACCAGGTCTACTTCCTGGATTTCCGTGGCGACCTGGACGAACTCCTCGATGGCCCCGGGTCGGCGGTCGGTGAGGTGCTCGGCCGGGCCGCGCGCCGGGGAGTCAAGGTCTTCGGCCTGCTCTGGCGCTCCCAGCCCAAGGCGCTGCGGCAGTCCGAGGAAGGCAACGCGGAGTTCGTCCGCGAGATCGACGAGGACGGCGGTCAGGTCCTGCTCGACGCGCGGACCCGCCGGGCCGGCAGCCATCACCAGAAGCTGGTGGTGATCCGCCACCCAGGCGCTCCCGGCCGCGACGTCGCGTTCGTGGGCGGGATCGACCTGGGTTACAGCCGGAACGACGACTCACAGCACAACGGCGACCCGCAAGTCATGGATTTCCCGGACAGCTACGGCCCGCGGCCGCCCTGGCACGACATCCAGGCCGAGGTGCGCGGGGCGGCCGTGCACGACCTGGAGCACACCTTCCGGGAGCGCTGGTACGGGAGCACCGTCCTGGACCTGCCCAGCCCGGTCCGCCAGCTCTACGACCGCGCGTACCACATGGGCGCGACGACCAGCCGCCCGCTGCCCGAGCCGGTGCCGGACCAGAGCATGCCGCGCGGCACCCACGCGGTTCAGGTGCTGCGCACCTATCCGGCCCGGGTCCGCCGCTACCCGTTCGCGCCGCTCGGCGAGCGGAGCATTGCCCACTCCTACCGGAAGGCGTTCACCCGGGCCCGCTCGCTGGTCTACCTGGAAGACCAGTACTTCTGGTCGCGGCCGGTAGCCGGCCTCATCGCCTCGGCCCTGCGCGACCACCCTGACCTGCACGTCATCGCGGTGGTGCCGCGGTACCCGGACAACGACGGCCCGGTCACCCGGATGCCCGGCCTGATCGCCCGGCACGACGTCGTGCGCGCCTGCGCCGCCGCCGGTGGTGACCGCTTCGCCATTTACGACCTGGAGAATCACCAGGGCAACCCGGTCTACGTGCACGCCAAGATCGTGGTGGTGGACGACGTGTGGGCGATGGTCGGGTCGGACAACCTGAACCGCCGGTCCTGGAGCCACGACAGCGAGCTGTCCATCGGCGTGCTGGACGCGGAGCCGGATGTCCGGGAGCCGCGTGACCCCGCCGGGCTGGGTGATGGGGCCCGGTTGTTCGCCCGGGACCTGCGCCTCCGGCTCTGCTGCGAGCATCTGGACCGGGATCCCGACGACGTGGCCGACCTGCTCGCCCCCCTGGCTACGTTCGCGGCGTTCCGGCGGCAGGCCGCGCAGCTGGCCGCCTGGCAAGACGGCGGCAGCATGGGAGAACGGCCGCCTGGGCGGGTGCTGCCGCATCGGACCTACCAGCCCACGACGGCCCAGCGCTGGTGGGCCGCGCCGCTGTACCGGCTGGTCTACGACCCCGACGGGCGGGCGCTGCGTGATCGGGTCCGCGGCCGCCTCTGACCTGCGCCGCCTCCGCTGCGCCCGGCTCCCGCCGGTAAGGCCCATAGGACACCAGGCAACCTCTGGGCCCTTTCGAGCGTCTGCTCAGGTACCAGCGCCGGGACGGGAAGTTCCCGGCCGCCCGTGAACGACGGCGGCCCAGCCCGCGGACCAGATGGATGGTGGGACATGAGATGGCGCCGATTCCCGCGAGGCCGGCTCAGCCTGGTGGCCACGGCGGCCGTGCTGTGCGCTGGAGGCATCGGCGCCGGGGTCACCGGCGTCAGCGCCCCAGCGCTGGCGAGGTCGCTGGCCGGCGGGCGCGCTGAGGCGGGCCCGATCGCAGTGAACTGCCTTTCCGCCGCCCATCCGAGGTTGGCGGCCCGGCTGACCCGGGGCATCCATGCGGCGCTGAGCGGGCGTTCATCCAGGGTCGCGCTGCGGGTGTACGACAAGAGCGAGGACCTGAACTGCTGGCTCAACTCCACGACGCACTTCGACTCGGCCAGCGTCGTCAAGGTGACCATCCTCGGCACGCTCTTGCGCGAGGCCGAGACGCAGCACCGGCACCTGACCGCGTCCGAGACGCGGCTAGCCCGGCGGATGATCACCCAGTCGGACAACAACGCCGCCTCGGCCCTGTGGGCGCACGTAGGCCGAGGCCGGCTGCGGTACTTCCTCGGCCGGGCCGGGATGAAGCAGACCCAGCTGGGGCCGGGCGGCTACTGGGGCCTGACCCAGATCACCGCGCACGACGAGTTGCTGCTGCTGAACCTGCTCATGGAAACGAACACGGTGCTGAACGCGGCGTCGCGGACCTTCGCGCTCAACCTGATGGCCCAGGTCATCCCGTCCCAGCGCTGGGGAGTCCCGGCCGGCGCACCCGCCAGCATGACCGTCCACGTCAAGAACGGCTGGCTGCCGCTGGCCACCCACGGCTGGCGTATCCACAGCATCGGCTGCTTCACCGGCCATCACCGCGGCTACAGCATCGTCGTCCTCACCGAGGACAACCCGACCATGGCGTACGGGATCACGACGATCCAGCTGGCCGCGCAGGTCATCCACCGTCAGCTCAACTCCACCGCGACCACCTTCCGCCCGGCGCCTGCCCGGGCCCCGTCGTGGGGGAAGCCGGACGAGCAGATTCCGCCGTCACTCGGCGGTCGGTAGCGGCCTCGCCGAGGAAGGCCGCCTGGCGCGGCCGGCAGGCGCGCCCGGCTGGCGGCGCGAGCGTCAGCGTAGATCATGATGTTCATGTCGTCTAGGGCTCTCGCCGCTTGCGAGACGGGACAGTGGAACCGCGGCTTACGATGACGGCGCTGTGGCCTGCAGCACTTCATGATCAGAGCTTTATAGCGCCTCGGCGTGACGGACCGGCCGGGCTTTGTTTGACCTTGTCGCAGCGTCAAGGTGTCTTCTAGAGGCATGCGGATCGGAGAACTCGCCGGCCTCGTCGGCATCAGCACCCGGGCCATCCGGCACTACCACCGTGTCGGCCTGCTGGCCGAGCCCGCGCGCAAGGCAAACGGCTACCGCGAGTACTCGCTGCGGGACGCCGTCGAGCTGGCCCGCGTCCGGCGCCTGACCGAGCTGGGCCTGAGCCTGCACGAGGTGGGCGATGCGCTCGCCGCCGATGCCGGCCGGGACCTGGTCGGAATCCTCCGCGAACTCGACACCGACCTCGCCCGTCAGGAGGCAGACCTCAGCGGGCGCCGGGCCCGGCTGGCCCAGCTCTTGCGGCAGGCCGAGGCGGGCGGCATGCCCTCCGAGCAGGCGCCTGTCTCTCCCGGGCTGGCCGGGCTGTTCGACCGCATGACCCACGTCGCCGCGGGGCGGCCCGGGCCGGAGTCAGCGATGGCGGCGAAAGACCGCGACCTGATGGCCCTGCTGGAGACCGCTTCCCCGGCCTGCGGCACCGGCTGGCTCGACGTGCTGACCGGGACGCTGAGCTCCGATCGTGGGGCCGTCGAAAGGGCCTATGCGGTCTACGCGCGCCTCGACGAACTGGCCGGCTCGCCCGCGGACCACCCCCGGGTCGAGGCAACGGCCCAGGCCATCGTCGCGGCCATCCCGGAGCCGGCCCGGCAGGCGATCCGGTTCCCCGACGACGACCTGGAGGAAACGGGTGGGGGTTTCGCCGCGGCCTTCTACGCGGACTTCCCCCCGGCCCAAGCCGCCGCGATCCGCCGCGCCGTCGACTTGATGAGGGAGTCGCGCTGCGCCGGGCGGCCCGCTGGCCCCGCAGCCGCCGTCGCCGCGTCCCGGACCCGCGTCCCCCGGCCGCAGAGCACCCCGTGAAGATGGACAGGAGACCACATCATGACTGTGAAGCTCACCTCGCCCGCCGCGAACGTCGAGCTAGTACGCGCCGGATTCGAGGCGTTCAATGCCGGCGACGTCGGCGAGTGCATGGCCCGCATGGCCTCGGACTTCATCATCAACCTGGCTGAACTGCCCGAACCCCAGCACGGGCGTGAAGTGTGGCGGCAGGGCTTCGAGATGATGAAGCACGCCTTCCCCGACCTTCAGGCGCACATCGAGGACATCTTCGGCGCCCAGGACAAGGTCGCCGTCCGGCTGCGGTTCCGCGGCACCCACTCGGACGAGTTCCTCGGCTTCGGGGCGACCGGCCGCACCATCGAGTACGTCAGCCACGAGTTCTACCGCATCGCCGGCGGGCTCATCGCTGAAGAATGGATCTGCTCGGACACGGCCACCTTGCTCCGCCAGCTCAGCTGACTATTCCCGGGGTGGACCCAGTAGTGATCTTGGGCGTGTCGGTGCTGGTGACGGGCCGGCCACCGTCTGATCATCCGGCCTGTGACGACTCGTGATGACCTTGTGGTGGCCGCTGGCCACAGCGTCGCGCACCTGCTCTCCGGCATCATGATCGGTCCCGCCCTCGACGCCTCGCACTGGATGCGCTGGTCACGCTGGCGGCGCCGGCACCAGCACCGCGCCCGGGCCTGTCACTACCAACATCAAATAGCCCGTGATCAGGGAAATAACGATCTACGACTGGAGTACTAGGTGCGCGCCCGGCAGTGCGCCCGGAAAGTTTCTGCGGAACCACGGGAACCGTCGGGGCGGCACCGCGCGTCTAACAAGAGCCTCTTCCCACCTGGGGCGCATGGTGAATGGTTGCCCGTACGGCCCGGCAAGCAGCGCACAGTTGCCGGCCGTGCGGGCAACGCCGTTTCTGGGGCCCTGCTCCGGCGGGGCGGCACGGCGCCATCGCGTGGCCATCCGCTGAACCATGATCATCGGGCTCCGGCCCGTGGCTGACAGCAAGCGCGCCCGGCGGCAGACATCTAGTCGCCCCATGGCGGATCACGGCCCTCCCCTGCTCACGGAGACAAGCCGCCTGGCGGCGTGCCTGAAGACCCATCTCCGGTGCCGCCAGCGGGTCGTTTTGTCGGTGGCGGGTGGGATGATTCGAATATGTGTTTACCAGAGCAGTCACCCCGGGACGTGGTGCTGGGCGAGCTGGCCCGCCTCGACCCGGCCGGGCTGGATGCGGTGGCGCTGATGGGGCAGATCACCGATCTGGCCACGTTCATCAGCCAGGCCCAGGGGCAGCTGTCCCGCCTGACCGGAGCTCTCGACGCGGCGGGCGGTGCGGCGCAGGCGGGACACAAGTCGGCGTCCGCGTTCTTGCGGGCGCGGTGCGGGCTGGCGCCCGGGCGGGCCGCGGCGGTGGTGGCCACCGCCCGGGGGCTGCGCGGGCTGGAGGCGACGGACAAGGCCCTGCATGCCGGGGAGGTCTCCTTCGACCAGGCGCAGGTCATCGTCCAGGCCACCGCCGGGCTCGGTGACGCTGCGGGCCCGGCCGAGCGGGTGTTACTGGAGCATGCGCCCGGGCTGGACACCGCCCGGTTCCGCGAGTTCGCCGGTGAGGTCGCCTACCGCGCGGACCCGGACGCGGCGGAGGAACGCGAGCAGCGGCGCTGGGACAGACGCCACCTGTCGTTCGGGCTCACCCTGGACAGCACCGGGGTGCTGTCGGGTTCCTGCGGGGACGCGGTCGCCTATGAGATCGTGCGGACCGCGGCGGAAGCGTTCAGCCCGCCCGCCGGGCAGGCCGATACCCGGACCGCGGCGCAGCGGCGGATGGACGGCCTGGTCGCCGCCTGCAAAGCCGCCCTCGACGGCGGAACGGCGCCCGGGCGGCACGGGAACGCGCCGCACATCACCGTGCTGGTCAAGGACGAGACCCTCGCCCAGGCCACCGGCCAGACAGCCAGCACGGGCCCGGCACCCAGCAGCGGGACAGCACCCGGCGCAGGCCCGGCGGCCGGCGCAGGCCCGGCATCCGGTGCAGGCACCGCATCCGGCCCGGCTGGCTCCGCCCCGCCCGCCGCGGCGTCGTCCGGCCGGATCACCGGGACACCGGGCCTGATCACCCAGGCGTCTCCCGGCCCGGCCACCAGGCCGCCGCCGGGCCTGATCACCGGGGCCCCGGGCCGGATCACCGGGACGCCGGGCCTGATCACCGGGGCGCCCAGGCTGATCACCGGGGCGGCACCCGGGCGGACCGGGCACGGCACCCTGCTCACCGCCCGCCAGGTCCTGTCCTTGTGCTGCGGCGCCCAGATCAGCGCCATCCGCTGGGACAACGGCCTGCCCCTCGACGTCGGCCGCACCGCCCGCACCGAACCCCCTGCCCTGCGCCGCGCGCTGGAAGCCCGCGACCAGGGCTGCCGCTGGACCTGCTGCGGCGCCCTCGCCGCCTGGGCCACCGCCCACCACATCAAACCCTGGAGCCAGGGCGGCGCCACCAGCCTGAACGACCTCGCCCTGTTCTGCCACCTCCACCACTACTTCATCCACACCCTCGGCTGGACCATCACCGGCGACCCCAACGCCACCCTCCACCTCACCCACCCCGGCGGCTGGCTCACCCTCGACAGCCCCCTCCCCGGCCGCTGAACCGCGGAGCTCAACCCCCGTCAGATCGTTCCGGCACATCGGGCTCCGGCATGCCCCGCGAGCACCGGCCGACGCGCCCGGACCGGGCTCCCGGCATGTCCGCCGGGATTCAGCTCCTATGCACTATGAGCGAGTGGCGGGCGCGAGCCAGGCCTTAGGCGATCGCGGCGGGCCGGTCCAGCCGGCGCAGGCCGGTACGGTGCCGCTCGGCCAGGTCCAGGTAGGTCTGGACGGCGTACTTGATCCACGACTGCTGGCGCAGGCCCGCGTCGGCCCGGAGGGTTGCGGGCACGCCGATGGCGAGGGCTCCCGCCGGGACGGTCATGTCTTCGAGGACGAGCGCCGCCGCTGCGACCACGGCACCGGCGGCCACCCGGGCCCGGTTGAGGACCAGGGACCCCGAACCGATCAGGCAGTGGTCCTCCACCACGCAACCCTCCAGGTGGGCACGATGCCCGACGACGCAGTCGGCGCCGATCACGGTGGGGTGCTCCTCAGTCGTGTGCACGATCGTGCCGTCCTGGACCGACGTCCGTTCCCCCACCCTGATCAGGCCGTGATCTCCGCGCAGTACCGCTCCCGGCCACACCGAGGACCCCGCGGCGAGCTCGACCGCACCGATCACCACTGCATCCGGGTGAACGAAAGCCTGCGGATCGATCGCGGGCGCGGCGTAGTCGAGTGCATAGATCGGCACAGCATGACTTCCCCAGAGCGTGTCCGGGCTTGCGACGCTGCGGCCACGCGTCCCGGTCCCATCAATACGGCAGAGTCCGCCGAAACCAGGATTACACGGAGGCAACCACGCCCTCCAATAAGGCGTGCTTGGCAAACCGTGCAGATTGCAAGGTATAGTAAGCGCAGACCCGCAGACTTTAGGAGAGCACCATGGCCGAGAGCCGCACCACCGCCCAGGAAGTCCAGGCCGAGATCCTGGATGCCGCCCGCAAGGGCCAGGAGGCCGTGGTGGACGCGATCAAGCACTGGGCCGACACGATCCAGTCGATCGCCCCGTCCGTTCCCGTCCGCAACCTCCCGTACGCCGACAAGCTGCCCAAGCCCGAGGAAGTTGTGGCCAGCGCCTACGACTTCGGCAAGCACCTGCTGGCCGTCCAGCGCTCGTTCGCGGAGAGCGTGCTCCAGGCGATCAAGCCGCTGATGTCGGACACGAACGGGACGACGCCCCCGAAAGGCTGACAGCGCCGCCAGGTGACCCGGATTCACCCGATCGCGCGCGGCGCCCGGATGACCGGACACGCGCGGTCACATGCTTACTATAGTTAGCGGCAGCTAGCACCCTGAGTTAGCCGCCGGCCGCACGTCTCAGGCCCTGGAGGACCTCATGCCAGAACCTTGGGACACCCGGCGGGAAGCCCTCGGCGCCTTCATCCGGAGCCAGCGCAAGCTGGCCAACCTGTCACTTCGCCAGCTAGCCGAGATGACCAGCCTCTCCAACCCTTATCTGAGCCAAGTCGAGCGCGGGCTGCACCAGCCCTCGGTACGGGTGCTCAAGCTCATTTCCGACGCGCTGAACGTGTCGGCGGAAACCCTCCTCGCCCAGGCTGGGCTGCTGGATGGCGACCGGTCCGGTGCCGCGACGCGGGCCGGCACGCACCCCTCAACCACACCCGGGGCCAGCGCCGAAGCGGCTATCCTCGCTGATCAGGGGCTCACGGATGAACAGAAGAACGCCCTGATCACCGTGTACCGGAGTATGCTGCGCTCGGGATAGGTGCTTTTGCGCTGCCCGCCAGGAGTGACCTCAAAACGAGCACGTTGTCGCTTTTATGGCCGTCGGCGTAACCAAGAAGTTACCTATATCTCGCTCTCCGGCCAGCGCGGGGAGCTAATCATGTCTATAATTCCTATATGCTTACAGGGGAATCTCGCTTGCCTATGCTGCTGCCGCGCCCGGAAGAGTCAGAGCTTGCCATCGCACCTCCTGTAGCCGAGCCCGGGTACTGGGCCGGCGCGCCCAGTGCGGTGGTGGGGGACGATGCGATCTACCTCGCCTACCGGATGCGGCGCCCAGTCGGCCGGGGCCGCGGTTACGGTGTCAGCGTGGCCCGGTCTGAGGACGGCGTGCACTTCGAGCCGCTGCTCACCATCGGGCGCGAACTGGTGGGTACCGAGTCGCTCGAGCGGCCTTCCCTGATACGCACCGAATCGGGGGCCTGGCGGCTGTACCTGAGTTGCGCCACCCCCGGGACCAAGCACTGGCGGGTGGAGCTGGTCGAGGCCGCCCACCCGAGCGAGTTCGACGCACTGACCAGCCAGATCGTCCTGCCCGGGGACGTCAAGACGGGGGTCAAGGACCCCGTGATTACCTGCCGTGAAGGGCTGTGGGAGCTGTGGGCGTCGTGCCATCCGCTGGCCGATCCCGACGAAGCCGACCAGATGGTCTCCGACTACGCCACCAGCGTCGACGGCAAGGAGTGGACCTGGCACGGGACGGCGCTGAACGGCCGGCCCGGTTACTGGGACTCCCGAGGCGCCCGGGTGACCGCGGTGATGTACCGCGGCGACACGATCGTCGCGTACTACGACGGCCGGGCCAGCGCCGCGGAGAACTATGAGGAGCGCACTGGCGTCGCCACCGGGACCGAGCCCACCGCGCTCACCCCGATCGGGAACGCTCCCTCCGCCGAATCGCCGTACGCGGGCCGCGGCCTGCGCTACCTGGACATCCTGCCGCTCAGTGACGGGCGTTACCGGCTGTACTACGAGATGACCAGGCCAGACGGCTCGCACGAACTGCGCACCGAACTGCGGTCCGGGCTGGACGCGTAGCACCCAGGCCCGCGGCGCACGATCCCCGGACGGGCGCTAGCCCCTACAGCCCTAGCTAGTGGGGGCGCTAGGCGGTAGGGGGCGCTAGCCCGTGCGGGGCTGGCCGTTCCGGGCCTGGCGCTGCCCGACCGGGCGGTCGCCGACCAGCCCGCCGGACCTCTCCCGGGGCTGCAGCCAGTCGCTGAAGTCCGACTCGGTGACCTTCTCCAGCAGCCGGATATCGGGCTCGAAGTACGGCAGCAGCGCCTGCCGCTGCTCCCAGGTCAGTGGCTGGCGGGGCCGGGCACCACGCTGCAGCATTCGTTCCAGCGGACTGGTCAGCGCCGTGCCGGTCGTCCCCGGGAGGTGCCGGCTCACCGCCGCGGCCGACCGGATCACCGAGGACACGGCCCGGTGCCCCAGCGACTCGTCCGGGTGCGCGGTCACGTTCTCCCTGGGCACCTCGCTGACGACCCCCTGCTCGACCCCCAGGAACGCGCAGATCTGGTCCAGCGTCTGCACCGGCGCGTCCACCAGGTCGCGGTAGCGGAGCACGAGCACCTGCTCCTTCGGGAACACCGTGTACAGGTGCTCGAGCTGCTCGCCGTACCGGCCCAGCCGCGTGTAGTGCCAGAACTGCGCCCAGCCCGCCGCCACCCGGCGGTCCTCGTCCGCGCACGCCTTGACGAAATCCCCGATCGGGTCGAGACCCGCCGACCACAGGTGCGCCCAGTTGGAGTGGGCCCTCTCCACCGGGTCGCGCAGCATCGCGATCATCCGGACGTTCGGGATCAGGTCCCGGATCCGGCGCTGCGCCGCGTGGTCATACAGGTAGAACGGGGTGGACTCGGCGCGCAGCTGACCCGAGGGTGCCGCCGCGAACAGGGCCTCGTAGTCCTCCCGGCGCCAGACGTGCTCACGCCAGGTCGGGATGTCGCCGGGGCCGCCGCCCCGGCTCGGGGGCGGCCCCGCGGTCAGGAAGAACTTGGGCTCCTTGACCGGCGACATGTACAGCACGGGATGCGTGGCCAGAGCCGCGTGCAGTGCCGTCGTGCCGGCTTTCGGGGCACCGATGATCAGGAAGTCCGGCAGAGGCATGAGGGCCTCCTTCACGTGATGTGCTCTCGTGCACGTCGTCGGGCCACCTAGAGCGAGGGGGGAATTATCCCGATCAATTTAGTAGACTATGGGATGCACGGTTACCGGTCAATGCGAGGTCACCAAGGCTACCCGGCCGGGCCGCCTGCTCGCCCCGGCCGCCTGACCAGACCCCCCCGGCCCCGTTGCGCGGGGAGCGCACGGCCTCCAGTGTGCCCGCCTGGGCGCGACTCACACCTCTGTACTGGCATCCGCTGAGGCGGGCGGAATAGCGAATCGGGCCGTCCGTTTAATCGCCGGGCATTGACACTCGGCAGGGACTGCGCTGGAGTTCGTAGTGCGGACTGGAGTTCGCTCTGTGACGGGCCCTCCGCGGCGAAGAGACCATGGTCAGAACCCGTGGTGAGACGACTCGGCCGCCCCATCCACGCTTAGGCCATGCGCTGAAGTCCCTTGGAAACCGGCTGGAACCCTGCGGGCTATCCGCGGGAATTGTGCGGGCTTACTCGACGAAGAGGAGAAGCGCGTGAATGCCTGGGACGCGACTACCTACGAGGGCAAAGAGACCATCCTGCGGGTCGTCCGGGAGGAAGCCGCCCGGCTGGCCGACCTGGCCGGCCGCCCCGGGGCCTGGGAGGCCCCGACCGCGTGCGAGAGCTGGGCCGTGCGCGACGTGGTCGGTCATCTGGTGGACACGACCGAGGGATACTTCGAGGCCTTCGAGGCGGCCCGGGCCGGGGCCGAGGCCACTCCGTACGGCCTGGCTGGAATGCACGAGCGGGCCGGCCAGCAGGCGACCAGGTTCCGCGGCGTCACCCAGCAGGAAATGCTGACCCGGCTGGGCAACGACCTCGACAAGCTGATGGGCATCCTGGAGCCGATGAGCCCGGAGGAATGGACCGGGTTCGTCGTCCCGCACTTCTACATGGGCCCGGTTCCGGCCTTCTTCTACGCGGCCGGGCAGCTGATGGACTACGCGGTGCACTCCTGGGATATCCGGCAGGGCAGCGGGCGGGCGCATGGGCTGTCCGGCGATGCCGCCGACCTGCTGGTGCCGTTCATGTTCGTGCTCTGGCAGTTGACGATCCGGCAGGACGCCGACCTGACCCCGTTCCGGCTGGGCATCACCGTGACCGGTCGCAACGCGGGCAGCTACCGCATCGACGTGTCGGATCGGGGGATGAGCTACGAGCAGGGTGACCTGAGCGACCTGCCCACCGTGATCGACTTCGACGCGGGGAGCCTGGTGCTGACCACGTTCGGCCGCAGCAACGCCGGGACCGTCCGCGGCGATCAGGACATCGCCGACCGCTATCTGAACCTGTTCTTCCGGATCTAGGCAGTCACGCCGGGCGCGGATTGCGAGTCGTACTCCCCCGCCGGATGCCCGCGGGGGAGCCGATGCTTGGCCACCCGCGCCGTAGGGGTACGCGGCAGTTCGTCGATGAGCTGCCAGTAGCGGGGCACCTTGAAGGCGGCCAGCCGGGCGGCCGTATGCGCGCGCAGGTCGGCGAAGTCGGGGCGGCGACCCGGCACCGGCACCACGAACGCCTTGACCTCGTCCTCGGACAGTTCGGACGCCACCCCGACCACGGCGCACTCGAGCACGTCAGGATGGTTCCCGAGGACCTCCTCAACCTCGGCCGGGGACAGGTTCTCGCCGCGGCGGCGGAGCACTTCCTTCTTCCGCGCCACGAACGTGTACGTGCCGCCGGGATTCACCGTGACGAGGTCGCCGGTGCGCAGCCAGCCGTCCTCGGTGAAAGCCTCAGCCGTCTCGTCCGGCATGCCGTGATAGCCGCGGGTCAGCACCGGGTTGCGGAGCAGCAGCTCTCCGGTACGGCCGGGGCTGACCTCCTGGCCGTTGTCGTTGACCACCCGCGCGTAGTTGATCACGCCGTGCACCGGGTGCTGGCGGACCGAGCCCAGCGTGCCGAACGGGCGGCTCCCGCGCGGCCAGATGAGCCCGTAGGGGCTTTCCGACATCGCGTACCCGACCACGATGCGCAGGCCGAGGCGCCGCTCCATCTCCTCGTGGCGTTCCCGGGCTGGCGCCGGGCCGGTGTAGCAGAGCCGCAGCGGGGTATCCGCGTCTCCCGGCCGCGGCGGCTGGCGCATCAGGATCTCCAGCATCGCCCCGATCGCGTTGAACTCGGTCGCGCCGTGCCGCCGCGCGGCGTCCAGGAACCCGCTCGCGGAGAACCGCGGCAGCAGGATCAGCCCGGCCCCGCAGGCCAGCGAGCCCATCACCGAATAGGCCGGGGCGTTGATGTGGAACAGCGGCAGCGAGGTCATCAGCCGGTCCTGGGCGGTCAGCTCCATCCAGTACGGGAACCCCTCCCCGGCCAGGACGTAGGCCCGGTGGGTCTGCATGACCAGTTTGGAGCGGCCCGTCGTGCCGGATGTCGGGATCAGCACCGCGAGGTCGTCCGGGCTGACCGAGGCGCCCAGCAGATCACCGGCCGACGCACCACCGGCCGCCGCACCACCAGGCGCCGCCCCGCCGGCCGGCGCAGGGGGATCCGCGTGGGCCCAGTCACCCGCCAGTTCCTCAGCATCCAGCACTCCCTGGGGGAGCGCTCCGGCCATCCTCGCCCGGGTGACCAGGGCGGTCAGGTCCTGGTCGGTGATGAGCGCACGGGGCCTGGTCTGCTGGGCCAGGCCGGCTAGCTCGGCCGGGGCGCTGCGCGGGTTGACCGACACCACCACCGCGCCCAGCGCGGTGAGGGCCAGCCAGCAGATCAGGTAGCCCGGCGTGGTCCGCGCGGTGACCATGACCAGGTCCCCGTGCCCGACCCCGGCGTCGCGCAGGCGGCGGGCGGCGGCCGCGACCTGGCCCAGCGCCCCGGTAAAGGTTAGTGTCCCCTCGTCGCTGCGGATCCAGATGCCCTGCGGGTCGCGGGCCGCGGCGTCGGCCAGGACCTGCGGGATGGTCCGGCTCGGCACCGTGCCCGCTCGCGCCAGCCGGGCCGATAGCGATGCGTCCGGCTGCGGCGCGCGGCCCGGCGCCTCCTCCGCCCGCATCTCCTGCGCCCGCACCTCCTGCGCCCGCACCTGCTCCGCTCGTCCCGTCCCGGCTGGCGCGCGCCCCGGCCGCGCGTCCCCCGGCGGTGCCTCACCGGGCTGCGCGTTCGCAGCCACAGTCAGGATGACCTGGGGGCCACGTGATCGCGCCAGGAGTGCTGCGGGGTGAAGCCCAGCGCCGCGCGGGCCTGGTCGATGCCCAGCAGGGTGCCGAACTCCCCCACCTCGCGGGACAACGTGACGCCCGGGAAGACCTCGGCCAGCAACTCCGCGGACGGCCGGTCCATCACGGTGTCCGCCGCCGCGATGATGTAGCTGACGCTGCCCTTGGCCGGCGCCTCGAGGGCGAGCCGGCAGGCCATGGCCGCGTCACGCTCGTCGATGTAGCCCCACAGGTTCCACCGCCGCGCCGCCGGGTCGGGCCAGTACTCCGGGAAGTGCTGGTAGTCGCCGGGCCCCAGGATGTTAGAGAACCGGAGCCCGATGAACGGGATCTGGGACCACTCGGCGATGTGCGCGGCCACGGTCTCACTGGCCACCTTCGATAGCGCGTAGGTGCTGGTCGGGACCGGATAGTGATCCTCGTCCACCGGCGCGTACCGGGGCGGCACGTCGAACGGCAGGCCCAGCGTCGTCTCGCTGGACGCCCACACCACCCGCTCCAGCCTGGCCTGCGCGGCGGCCATGAACACGTTGAAGTTCATGGTCATGTTCTGGTTGAACGTGGTCGCCGGCGTGTGGATCTCCGGGGCCGGGATGTTGGCCAGGTGCACCACCGCGTCCACGCCCTGGAGCACCTCGGTGGCCTGGCCGTAGTCGGTAAGGTCGGACAGCATCGGCCGGATCCCCAGGTCCTCGGGGGGCAGGACCCGGTCGGTGGCCACCACCTGGTACCCGTGCGCGAGCAGTTCCCGTACCGTGACCCGGCCGGCGCGGCCGCTGGCGCCGGTTACGCAGATTCGCTTCGTCATGCCGCCAGGATTTCACGCGGCCCACACCCCCCAGCAAGCCTCACGGAGCACCTGGATACCCGCAACGCCACCACCCCGACCCGCCCCTGGTCGTGATCAGGATGGGGGCAGCCCCCCATCCTGATCACGATTCCTGGCCCGGGCGGGTCCTCAGGGTGCGGGCCGGGTTTCCGGCCCGCGGCCGGTTCTTCCGGTGAGGCTTTCCCCGGCGCTCAGGGGGTTGGGGTCGCGGTTGCGGTGGACCTGGCCGCGTTGCTGCTCCTCGCGCTGGGAGTGGTGGTGGGCAGCGTCGAGGGCGAGGACGGAGTGACCGAGGTACTCGGGGTCGGCGTCCCCGATGACGTCACCGCCGAGGGCGTCGGGCTGGGCGCCGTAGACCCGGTCGGCGTGGCGGACGACGAACTCGACGGATGCGTCCTGTCCTTCTGCTTCGGCGACGAGTGGCCGCTGAACGTGTCACCCACGCTCGTCCCGGAGGTGTGACGGCCATAGACGGCCGCACTCAGCGGCTTGCCGATCGTCAGCTCGAACACCGTGATCGCCGCCACGACGACCAGGAAGAAACCCGCGGCGACACCGCCGTAGGTCAGCCACTGCCGCCTGGTCAGGCCACCGAAGAAACTGGTGACCGCACCCCAGAGGCCGCCGCGGCCCGCGTCGTCAGCGGCCGGGCCTTCCTCGGTGAAGTTGCCGTGCGCGTTCTGGCTGGCCGTGTCACCGGGGCGGCCCCCTCGGTCGGATGTGGCGCCGTTCCCCGGGCCGCCATTGGACGACCGGCCGTTGGCTGCACCATTCCACTGGGTGGCGAGGCCCGGGATCGTCTGCGTTTCGCGGGAATCCCGCGGGACCCCGTACTGCCGGCGGTCCCAGACCTCCGTCTCCCGGTCCGCCAGATCCCGGGCCGTCCCCTCCCGTGGGTCCGTCCCCCCGGACGCGGCGTGCCGGCCGCCGGAGGTGGCTCCGGCCCCGGTGTGACTCATGGTGTCCCCGGTCCTGGTCCGGGCGGCGGACTGGTACAGCACCTGCCCCGCCGACCGCAGCCGTTCCTGGGAGCGCTGGAGGTAGACCTTGTAGATCTCAGTGCCCATGGTGCTGGCGATACTGCCCACAGCCGCGCCGACCAGCGTGCCGCCGATGCCGAGATAGGAAGCGGCGACCGCACCGGTCAGGGTGGCCAGGACACTAGCGATGACTTGACTGCCGCTCAGTTGGATTCCGCGCGGCCCGCTCATTAACTGTCCCCCTTTGCCACGTGAGTCCCCCGCTCAGCCAGCGCGGAACTCACGGCGAGGGGGGATGCAGATGGTTCCTGACCCGTCGAGCCTATGCGGGAGACCCCGTGCATCAGGTCCGCTCGGCGCAGGTCAGCGCAGATCCGGGGGTGTGATGTGTCACCCGGACGGCGCCGCCGGCCGACCCGGCGCGGTGCCTCCGCCGCCGCCCAGCCGGAGGCCTCGCGCCCGGTGGCCGTACGTGACCTGGAGGCTTTACCGGGGCGTGGCGATCAGTCCCGGCGGGGCCGGTGACCGGCGGCCGCGGGCGCCGGGGACCAGACGCGCCCGTGACAGTTTCTTCCTGCGTCTCGATAGCTGAGATGCGCCGCACTCCGTTGCGGGGATGAAGCAGGACGACCGGAACCAGCCCGGCCGCGCGCCGGGCGGACCTATCCTGGCCCGCATGCGTCCCCCGGCGGCCCGCTCCCGGCACCCCGCGCAGATGGGCGCTGCGCAGCGCCGCCCCATCGCGATGTTTGGCGCCGCTTCCTGCCGTGGCGCCACCGCCAGCTTTGGTACCGCGTCCTACCGCCGCATCACCGGCCTGGGCGGCCTGGCCCTGACCGGCCTGGCCCTGACCGGGCTGGCGATGACCGGGCTGTCGCTGACCGGGTGCAGCGCATCCGCGCCGGCGAGCCCGGTTCAGGCGCCGTCCACCCCACCTGCCGCGGCCACCCCGGCGGGCGCCCCCGCCTTGCCGTCCCCGGCCGTGACCGCCAGCCCTACCCCGGCCTGCACCGGGATCGCGCCCGGCTTCTCATGCGTGATGCAGCAGCGGATCACGCAGGCCCAGCATTACCTGGCCGGGCGGCACGGCTCGATCGGGATCGTGCTTAACGACCGGGTCACCGGCGCGGTGTGGCACAACCGCCACGTGCACACGCTCTACCCGGCCGCGTCCACGATGAAGCTGGCCGTGATGACCGACCTGCTGCTCCGCAACCGGCGCGGCAGCATCCACCTCACCTCCGCCAACCGGAGGGAGATGTACCAGGCCCTGCACACCAGCAACGACGACGACGCCAACGCCCTGTGGAACCGGTACGAGGACGCCAGCTTCCAGCAGAGGATCCAGGCGTTCGGGATGACCCGGGCGCATTTCGTCGGGGAAATCAACTGGGGCTTCATGTACTGCACGCCCAGGGACCTGGACCACCTGATGAACTACGTGCTGGCCAGGGCCCCGGCCGGGGTCCGGGACTACCTGGTCCGCCAGCTGCAGCATGTGAGCGTGCACGACCAGCACTGGGGCGTATGGGGCGCCGGCCCGGCCAACCAGCCGGGCAACAAGGACGGCTGGGAGCAGGATCCGATCGGCCCCGGCAACGCTCAGTGGATCACCAACACCGTGGGGTTCGCCGGGCCCGCCCAGGAGTACACCCTGTCGATCATGGACAACCTGCACGACTACGGCGGGACCGGCCCGCGGGGGTTCTTCTACGGCACCAACACGCTGACCCAGATCGCCTCGATCCTGTTCCAGGGTCACCACACCACCGCCCCGCACCCGCAGCCGTCCTACGTCCCCTGACCGGCCGCGGCCGTCTCACGCCTTCCGACGGCGCCCGCCCGCCGTCGCGTCCCGCCCGCCGTCGGGTCCCGCCCGGCGGGCGCTACCGTCGGAGGGTGACAGATCGCGCGGTTGAGGTGCTGGTGATCGGGGCGGGCGTCGCGGGGCTCACCACCGCGGTGAGCCTGGCGGAAGCCGGGCTGGCCGTGACCGTCCGGGCCGGGCAGCCGCCGCGGCAGACCACGTCAGCCGTGGCCGGGGCCATCTGGGGACCGCACCTGGTCGAGAACAGCGACCGGGTGACCCGCTGGTCCGCCGAGACCCTCGAGGTGCTCACCGGGCTGGCCGCCGACCCCGGCACCGGGATCCGGCTGCTCAGCGGGACCGAGGCCGCCCGGGTTCCGCACCCCCGCCCGGACTGGGCCGCGCCGCTGCGCGACCTCGGGCCGAGCGACCCGGCGTCCCTGCCGCCCGGCTTCGTGGCGGGCTGGCGGTACACCGCTCCGGTGGTGTCCATGCCCGTCTACCTGGGCTACCTGGCCGGGCGGCTGCGCCGGGCGGGTGGCCAGCTGACCGACGGGCCGCTGGGCTCGCTGGCCCAGGCCGTCCGGCAGAGCCCCGCGCCAGTGATCGTGAACTGCACCGGGGCCGGGGCCCGCGACTTCGTGCCCGACCCCTCGGTGAGCCCGGTCCGCGGCCAGGTCGTGATCGCCGAGAACCCGGGCCTCACCGAGTTCTTCATCGGGGATGGCGACGAGACCCACGAGCTCTGCTACGTGTTCCCCCATCAGGACCGGGTGGTGCTGGGCGGCACCGAGATCCCGGGTGACTGGTCACTCGAGCCCCGGCCCGCGACCGCGCGGCGGATCCTGGCCGACTGCGCGGGCATCGACCCCCGGCTGAGCGCCGCCCGGGTCCTGGAGCACCGGGTCGGCCTGCGCCCGGCCCGGCCTCAGGTCCGGCTGGAGGCGGAGAACGCCGACGGTGATGGCCCCGGCACCGGGCGGCTGGTGGTCCACAACTACGGTCACGGAGGCGGCGGCATCACTGTGTCCTGGGGATGCGCCCGCGAAGCCGCGCGGCTCGTCATGTCGTTCCGCTAGCGAGCGGTCCGTTACCTGGCCGCGGCCAGGCTGTCGAGGATCGCCTGCTGCACCGGAGGCGGCGTTTCCCCGGCTCCGGCGCGCAGCGCGTACTGCCCGTTCAGCGCGACACCCGGCTGGGCGATCATCCGCGGGAACCGGCCCCGGTGCGGCCAGGAGGCCGCGTGGACCAGGAACGGGTGGCATAGGAACACGTCACCGGCCCGGCCGGTGGCCAGGGCGGTGGGGCGGTGGGCGCTGGCCTCCGCGGCCTGCTGCGCGGCGGGCAGCCACTCCATGCCCTCGTCCCCCGCCGGGGCCAGGATCGGCGGGACGTCCCGGTGCGACCCCGGCCGCAGCCGCGTCGGCGCGCCGTCCGGCTCCACGTCGGTGAGCAGGTAGATCGCCAGCAGGCCGCGGTCCCGGGAGCCGGCGTTGACCCGCCACTCGCCGCCCACCTCGTAGCTGGACTCGATATGCCAGCCCGCGTCGCCCGGGTCCGCCTCGCTGGGGAACCGCACCGGGATGGTCCCGCCCACGCCCTCCCGCCGCCACCAGCGGCCGGCCCGATCAGCTGATCACAGGCCTCCTGCAGCACCGGCGTGGTTCCCGCCGTGGCGAACGGGCCGCCCTCGGGGCACGGGATGCGGACCACCGGGGCCGTCCACGTCGCGGGGACGTCGCGCCGGACACCCTGACGCTCCAGGTCGGCCCAGATCATGTCCTGGCAGGCCCCGATGACCGGGGCCGGGACCGCGCCGCGGAGGGCGACGTACCCGCCGGCCCGGAACGCCCCGATCTCCTCGTCGCTCAGCACGACTTCAGGCTGCCACGGCCCCCGCTTCACCCGCCACTTCATATAACGGATTGACCGTGGCCACCCACATGGGTACATTACTCAAGTAATGAACCACTGAACCAGGAGGTGCGGTGCCGGCGCTAGACGAGGGGACGCCCCTGTTCGTGCAGATTGCCGAGCAGCTGGCCGACGACATCGTTGACGGCGTCCTGGCCGAGGGCGCGCGGGTGCCGTTGACCAACGAGATGGCCGCCTTCTACCGCATCAACCCGGCGACCGCAGCGAAGGGGATCAACGTGCTGGTGGATGAGGCGGTGCTGGAGAAGCGCCGCGGCATCGGGATGTTCGTCGCCGCCGGGGCGCGGGAACAGCTGCGGGCCAGTCGCCGCAAGCGGTTTGCCGAGCAGTACGTGGATCCGATGCTCGCCGAGGCCAAACGGCTGGGCATCGACACCGACACGCTCGTGTCCCTGATCCAGGGACCCGGCTGGCACAACGGAGGCAGCAGGCCATGATCCCGACGATCTCCGCGACGGCGCTGGGCCGCCGCTACCGCGACCAGATCGCGCTCGACGACGTCTGCCTCACGGTCGAGCCGGGCACCGTGACCGGCCTGTTGGGCCGCAACGGCGCGGGCAAGACCACCCTGATGCGCATCATCACCGGGCTGGACTTCCCCACCGCCGGGGACATCCGGGTGCTCGGGGAGGTCCCGGCCGAGAACGACGAGGTCCTGCGCCGCATGGTGTTCGTCCGCGAGGAACAGGCCTATCCGGACTTCCAGGTGCGTCACGCGATCCGGGTGGCCTCGTGGTTCTACCCGAACTGGAGTGAGGACCTGGCCCGGCAGCTGCTCACGGACTTCGACCTCCCGCCCCGCCGGCGGATCAAGCGGCTGTCCCGCGGGATGCGGTCCGCGGTCGGGATCGTCATCGGGCTGGCCGCCCGCGCCGAGCTGACCCTGTTCGACGAGCCGTACGCCGGCCTGGACGCGGTCGCGCGCCAGCTCTTCTACGACCGCCTCCTGGCGGAGTTCGCCGAGCACCCGCGGACCATCGTGCTATCCACCCACCTCATCGACGAGGTGGCAGACCTGCTCGAGCACGTGGTGATGCTCGACCACGGGCGGGTGGTGCTGGACGCGCCCGCCGACGACGTCCGCGGCACGGGCATGACCGTGAGCGGGCCGTCCACGGCCGTGGAAGAGTTCGTGGCCGGGCGCACGGTCTGGCACCGGCAGCAGCTCGGCTCGCGGGCCTCGGTCACGATCGCCGACCCGCTCGACCCGGCCGCGCAGGGCCAGGCCCGCGCGCTGCACCTGAGCCTGGAACCCCTGTCCCTGCAGCAACTGCTGGTCCACGCGGCCGGCACCCATGCCGACGAGAAGGTAAGCGCATGAACACGCTGGTAAACGTAGGCCGTTACCATCTGGTGGACCGCATCACCTGGGTGGCGGTGCCGTGGGCGATCATGGCATTCAGCTTCCTGGTGAACATCGCCATCTCCGCGTCGGTCCCGACCGGCCCGAACGGGAATTACACCGGGGGGCTGGTGACGATCTACATCTTCCTGCTCATCTGCGGGTCGCTCAGCATGACCAGGTCGCTGCCGTTCGGCCTGATGCTCGGCGTCAGCCGCCGCACCTACTACATCGGCACCGCCCTGCTCGTGGTGGCCCTGGGCGTGGTCTACGGCCTGGGGCTGACCCTCCTGCAGCTTGTGGAGCGCGCCAGCGGCGGATGGGGTCTCCGGCTGCACTTCTTCCGGATCCCGTGGATCATGGACGGCCCCTGGTACCAGACGTGGCTGACCTCGTTCGTGCTGCTCGTGCTGTTCTTCCTGTACGGCATGTGGTACGGGCTGGTGTTCCGGCGCTGGAACCTGCCCGGGCTGGTGGCCTTCATCGCCGCCCAGGTACTTGTGGCGCTCGTGGTCGTGGTCGCCGTGTCGCTGACCCACAACTGGTCCGCGTTCGGTCACTTCTTCACCACGGTGACGGCGCTGGCGCTGACCGGCGTGCTGGCCGCGGTGGCCGCGGCCATGGGGCTCGGCGGGCTCACCACCATCCGGCGGGTTACCGTCTGACCCCCGGCCGCTGATGACCACCGCCGCTAGAAGCCGGGGAACACCGCACGGACCCGGTCCAGCTCGATCCCTCCGGCCGCGTACTCCGGGGTGTGCTCCGGGTCGAGGCGCCCGTAGAACAGCCGCAGCAGCGCCTCGGCGGGCAGCCGGATCTCCCCGTCCACTTCTGGGTCATTTGAAGCTGGGCCGTTTGAAGCCGGGCCGTCCGCCCAGCCCGTCAGCGTCACCGACTCTCCCACGTCCAGCAGGTAGTCACCCTCGGGGCCGGTGGCGCGCAGCCGGACCCGGAACGCGTCACCGGCCGGCTTGGCCACGAACGGGAGGAGCTGGGTGATCTGCTCCAGGGCCGGGAGGATCGCGTCCTCCGCCACGGTGGCGCCCGGGTCGAGGGTCACCGCCACGTCCCAGACGTGAATGACGTGCTCGCTGAGGCGCAGCCGGACCAGCCCGGCCGCGTCCAGCTGGCGGCCGAAGAAGTCGAGCCCGATCGAGTCCAGTTCCGCGTCGCTGAGCTGCTCGAGCCGGCGGACGTGCTCAGCGTCCCAGGTGAGGGAGTCGGCGGCCTGCATCTCCGGGGTGCGGTTGTTCCACGTGTCCCAGATCGCGGGGAACGCGCTCTGGTCCAGCTGCCCGCGTCCGCCCAGCGCGGCCGCCAGGCTGAGGGTGGCGATTTCCGCGCCGCTGCCAAGGTGGGAGAGGACCTGGGCGATGGTCCAGTCGGTGTCGTAGGACTGCGCGCGCAGGTGGTCGGGGGAAAGCGGCCGCACCAGCCCGGCCAGCCGCTCGTGCGAGTTGCGCAGGACGCCGATCAGGGCGCGGGGGTCGGAGGTCATGGCTAGCTCCCGTGGGGATGGGCCTACCGGACGGGACAGCTTACCGGGGCTCACCGGGGGGTGCGCTGGGACCGCGGCCATGGACGGCGAGCGCCCGGGCGAGGCAGGCGAACGCGGCTGTCGTGGCGGCGGCACGGATGATGTTCCAGGCGATCCAGGCCGCTTCGAAGTGGTGGCGGACCGCGGCGGGATCCGTGATGCGGGCCGGGTCGCCCGCAGCGGCGAGCTGCTCGTTGAGTGGCACGCTGACGCTCATGGTGACGATGAGCCCGGCCGCGTAGCAGACCAGCGCGGCAATGACCCAGCGCATGGCGTCGCGCCGCCCGAGCCGCCGTTGCTGCACGCAGGCCACCGCGGTGCAGGCGAGCGCCCCGAAAAAGGCGGCGAAGAAGACCGGGTTCTGGATCGCGACATTGATCTGCTGCATAGCGTCGATGAAGGTGCGGTCGCCGGTGCGGGCCAGCCCGGGCATCACCGAGCATGCATAGGCGTAGTAGACGCCGGCCATAAGCCCGGTGGTGAGCGCGGCGAGGCCCAGGATTATGCCGGCGGTGCCGTGGCGCGGGGGCCGGGACAGGGGGACGGACGGCGGCATGGGCCGCGGTGCGGGGCGCGTGGTCATCGGGTCTCCGGTTGAGGACATGATCGTCCAGGAGGGACAGATCGGGGGATTCAGATTCTGGTCAGAGCGATGCTGAAGGCTGCTGCCGCGGCGATGGCCGTGGCGGCGCGCACGTGGTTTCCAGCCGTCCAGGATGTGCGGTAGCGGTCCCAGAGGCGGGCGGCGTCCGGGCTGTCCGGCGGCACGGCATCCAGCGCCGTGTTGCGCGGCACGTGCCAGGCGGCGGTCACGGCGACCACCCCGGCCAGGTACAGCCCGCTGCCCGCCAGCAGGTACGGGGCATCGGGCTGCTGCCACCGCAGCGCCGACCAGATGGCCAGGGCTGCGCTGGCCAGGCCGGTGCCCAGCAGCGCCGTCATGAATACCGGGCTGACCGCGGCCGCGTTGACCGACTGCATCGCGGCGATGCCCTGGGCCGCGGGGAGCCGGCCGAGGGCCTTCATGACGAACGCTGAGAACGCGAAGAAGACCCCGCCAGCCAGCCCGCAGCCCAGGCAAGTGGCCAGGGTCAGCGCGAAAAGGGCCCCGGGCATGAGGGTCAGGCCGCCCGGGTCCGGGTTGCGGCGGCGCCGCATGTGGGTGCTGTCATGCCTTAAGTGAAACCGCCATTGCTGATACTCTCCATGGCCCAGTAGCTCGATTTCATGTTCATTCGTCTACCATGACGGGATGGATGTCGTCGCCGGTCTCCTCAACGGCCCTCGCGCCCAGCAGGCGTTCCTGCTCCGCTCATCGCTGACGTCCCCCTGGTCGCTGCGGGTCCAGGACCAGGCCCCGATCACCGTGGTGGCGGTGGTGGCGGGCACGGCGTGGGCGCTTCCGCGGGGCGGCCCGGCCGTCCGCCTGGGCCGGGGGGACGTCGCGGTCCTGCGCGGCCCCGACCCTTACACCTTCGCCGACGATCCGGCCACCCCGCCGCAGGTGATCATCCACCCCGGCCAGCGCTGCACGACCCCCGACGGGCAGGAATTGCCGGAGATGCGGCAGCTGGGCGTCCGGACCTGGGGTAACAGCCCGGACGGCACGACGGTGATGGTCACCGGCACCTACCAGGTGCTCAGTGAGATCTGCGAGCCGCTGCTCGACGCGCTGCCCCCGCTGGTGGTGGTGCGGGATGACTCCTGGGACACGCCCCTCGTGCCGTTGCTCGCCGACGAGACCGTCAAGGACGAGCCCGGCCAGGAGGCCGTCCTGGACCGCCTGCTGGACCTGCTGCTCATTGCCGCCCTGCGCACCTGGTTCTCGCGGCCGGGGGCGGAGCCGCCGGCGTGGTACCTGGCCCACAGCGACCCGGTGGTGGGCCGGGCCCTGAGGCTGCTGCACGATGACCCCGCCCATCCCTGGACGGTGGCCAAGCTCGCCGCCGCGGCCAACGTCTCCCGCGCGGCCATGGCCCGCCGCTTCACCAGCCTGGTCGGCCAGCCGCCCCTGGCCTACCTCACCACCTGGCGCCTGGCCATGGCGGCCGACCTGCTGCGCGAGCCAGACACCACCATCGGGGCGGTTGCCGGGCGGGTCGGCTACGGCAGCTCGTTCGCGCTCAGCGCCGCGTTCAAGCGCGTGCGCGGGATCAGCCCGCGCGAGCACCGCGCGGCGGTCAGGCAGGAACGGGCGCCGGCCAGCTCAGCCGCCGCCGGATAGGCCCGGTGCATGGGCCCCCGCCTGGCCTGGCGACGCCACTGGCCAGCAAGGCTGGCGATCCCGCATCTCCCGCGACCACGGGCCTTGGCTTCGGTCCCCTAGGCTGAGCCGAATGAAGATTGGTTTCGGTGCCCCGGTGTCGGGGGTGTGGGCGACCCCGGAGAACCTCGCCTCGTTCGCCGTCAGCGCGGAAGCGGCCGGCTACGCCTCACTCTGGACGTTCCAGCGGCTGATGGTGCCCGAAGGCTCGGCCATGGATCCCGTGTACCACAGCGTGCTCGATCCCATGGTGTCCCTCGGCTACCTGGCCGCGGTGACCCAGCGGATCCGGCTCGGCGTCGCGGTGGTGAACATGCCGTACGTCGCGCCGGGTTACCTGGCCAAGATGGCCGCCACCGCGGACGTCCTGTCCGGCGGCCGGCTGGACCTGGGGCTGGGCATCGGCTGGATGCCGGAGGAATTCACCGTGGCGGGCGCCATCATGGCCCGCCGCGGGGTGCGCACCGGAGAGTACATCGAGGTCATGCGGCGGATCTGGGCCGAAGGGCCAGCCGAGTTCCACGGCCGGGACTACGACCTGCCCGCGGGCTGGTTCGCGCCCAAGCCGGTGCAGCGGCCGGGGCCGCCGATCCTGCTCGGCGGGATCGCCCCGGCGGCCCTGCAGCGGGCTGGCCGGCTGGCGGACGGCTGGGTCACCTCGAGCCGGACCGACCTGTCCCGGATCAGCGAGGGGATCAGCGTGGTCCGGGCGGCCGCCGAGGAAGCCGGCCGCGACCCGGACACGATCCGGATCGTCTGCCGCGGCGTGATCCATCCGGGCGCGCCGGTGACCGTGCCCGAGGGCGGCGGCCGGGTGCTGCTGTCCGGCAGCTACGCCGAGATCCGGCGGGACGTGGAGTGGCTCGGCGAACGCGGGGTCACCGAGATCTTCTACGACCTGAACTGGGATCCGCTGATCGGGGCGCCCGACGCGGACCCGGTGGGCGCGGTCGCCCGCGCCGAGGAGATCCTCGCCGAGCTGGCTCCGGGCGGCCAGCCCGACGACTGAGGCCGGGGTCCCGCTAGCGGTCGGCCGGCGTCAGCCCGGCCGCGGCAGCGATGGCCGCGGCCTCGCCCCGGCTGGCCGCCCCCAGCTTGGCCAGGATATTGGACACGTGGACGCTGGCCGTCTTGGGCGCGATGAACAGCGCGGCCGCGATCTCCCGGTTACTCCGCCCGGCCACCAGCAGGCGCAGCACCTCGCGTTCGCGGCTGGTCAGCCCGGCCAGAACGTCGGCCGGACCCCCACCCGGCCCGTTCCCGGCGCCGTTACCGGACGCGCTGCTCCCCGCTGACCGGCCGAGCCGGGCCCGGCGGCCGAGGTCGCGCAGCGCGGACGCCAGCGGGATCGCGTCCAGCTGCTCGGCCATGGCCAGCGCGAGCGACCACTCCCGCTCGGCCTCGGACCGCCGTCCCGCCTCGGCCAGGGCCTCCGCGAGCCGCCAGCGTGACCGGGCCGTCTCGTAGGCGAACGCCGGGCCGAACTCGTCCACCACCGCCTGCCAGGCCATCGGATCATTGCGGCCCTGGGCCCGGCCCCACTCCGCCTCGGCCCGGGCCAGCCAGCCGCGGCCGTCCACGCCCAGCACGAACCTGGGCCGGCGCGGGAAGGCAGCGCCCTCCCGCGCGGCGTCGATGAGCACCTGGGCCGCGGTCACCTCGGCCTCGGCGGCCTCGTCGTCTCCGGCGGCCCGGGCCCGCCGGGCCTGCTCACCGCGGGCGGCCAGGCCCACGGCGGCGACCCGGATCGCGGGCGGCCCGTAGCTACCCTCGCAGTCCAGCTCGGCCAGGGTGGCCGCCACCTCGGCCAGCGCGGTCGCGGTGTCACCGCGCCACAGCGCATGCTCGGCCAGCAGGCCCCGGGCGATGTACGCACCGAAGCTGTCGCCCGGCCAGAACGGCTCCAGCCAGGCCCGCCGCTCCGCGACCTTGGGGCTCCCCCGGGCCACGTCCAGGAACAGGGCCATGGCCGAGAGCCGGGCCTCGGCCGTGGTCGTCACCCGGACGCCGAACCCGTCCGCCAGCTCCTGCGCGTGATCCCAGCAACCGTCCGAGTAGTGCGCCAGGTAGTGCAGGTACTGCAGATCGAGCCCGTACGGGGCCAGGGCGAGCCCGGCCGCCTCCGCGTGGCCCTGGCCCTGGTGGGCGATCTCGGCCGACCCGACCAGGTCACCGCTCTCCAGCTGGGACCGGGCCACCTGGAAGGCAGCCCGGAGCTCGACGCCGAGCATCGAGTGGGCCTGGGCTTCCTTGTAGGCCTGGGTGAACAGGTCGAGGGCCTGCGCTGGCTCACCCTGGCGCTCGGCCAGCAGGCCCAGGGTCACCAGGGCGTCGGCCTCCACCCAGGGGGCGTCCGCGGCCCGGGCCGCCACCCGGGCCTGCTGCGCCCGGCGCGCGGCGGCCGCCTCGTCGCCCGCGTACATCAGCGTCTGCGCGTGGGTGGCCAGGGCCCGGGCGCGTTCCGGGCGCGGCGGGTCGCCCGGGAGCAGGTCAACCGCGGCCCGGGCGGCTGCCTCCGCGTCGGCCGTGGCGTCGAGCTCCAGCAGGTAGTAGGCCAGGCGCTCGTGCACCCGGCTGGCCAGCACCGGGTCGGAGTCCTCCTGGAGGAAACCGCGGATGCGGCGCAGCTGCTGCACGGCCCTGGTGATCTCGCCGCTGGACGCGGCACAGTTCGCGGAGCAGAAGGCCAGGTGGTCCCGGTCCTGGCCGGCCAGCTGCTCCGGCTCGCTGACCCGCTCCCACAGCGCGAGCGCGGCGTCATAGTGCCGGTGCGCCTCGGCCGGGGCGGCCAGCCGCTCGGACTCCTGCCCGGCCCGGACCGACGCGGCGAAGGCGCCCGCGATGTCGTGGCTGGCCAGGCAGTGGTGGGCTAGCTCCGCCGCGGAACCGGGCACCGTGGCCAGCCGGGCCGGGTCGGCCAGCAGCTCGGCGAACCGGGCGTGCAGCCGGGTCCGCTCCCCCGGCAGCAGGTCGGTGTAGAGCGCCTCCCGGATCAGCGCGTGCCGGAACACGTAGCCGTCCGCGCCGCCCGGCACCAGCAGCTGCTGGGCCACGCAGTCCCGGATCGCGTCCTCGTACTCCGGCCCGGCCAGCCCGGAAGCGGCCTGGACGATGTCGTCGTCCACCCGCCGCCCGCCGACCGCCGCGGCCCGCAGCACCTGCTGGGCCGCGGCGGGCAGCTGCTCCACCCGGGCCAGCAGCAGCGCGGCCAGCCCGCTGGGCAGCACGTCGCCGCCGAATCCGCCGCCCCCGGGCCCGCCCGCCGGGCCACCACCGGGTCCGCCGGGCCGGGCCGGCGCCACGGCGGCCAGCAGTTCCTCCGCGTAGTAGGGGTTGCCCTCGGCCCGGGCCACCATCCGGTGCAGGACGGCCGGGTCCAGCGGCACGTCCGCCAGAGCGGTCAGGTGATCGGCCATGTCCGCGTAGCCCAGGGGGCCCAGCTCGATCGAGGCCACGCTGGGCAGCCGCAGCAGCTCGGCGACCACGGGCCGGAGCGGGTGACGCCGGTGCAGGTCGTCGGTGCGGTACGTCGCCACCACGGCCACCCGCTCCCGGTGCAGCACCCGGCTGAGGAACGTGACCAGGTCGCGGGTGGACCGGTCGGCCCAGTGCAGGTCTTCCAGGATCAGCAGCACCGGATGCCCGTCGGCCAGCTCGGCGAGCAGGCCCAGCACCGCACCGAACAGCTGCTGCTGGGCGAGCCCGGAGACCTCCACGCCCGGCGGCGCCACGGCGTCGCGGTCCGGCAGCAGACGGCCGAGCACCGGCCGGGCGTCCAGCGCGGCCGCGAGCGGTTCCGTTGCGGCGCCCGGAGTAGTGGTTCCCTCCCGCAGCGCGTCGGCAAGCGGCAGGTAAGGAATGCTGTCGCCGAGTTCAGCGCAGCGTCCGGACAGGACCAGGAAGCCGCGGTCCGCGGCCCGGGCGGCGAGCTCGGCGACCAGCCGCGTCTTCCCCACGCCCGCGTCGCCGCTGATCAGCGCGTGCGACGGACGCCCGGCCCTGGCGTCGTCAAGCAGGCCGAGCAGGCGAGTCAGTTCACCGTCCCTGCCGACCAGCCGTCCGCTCGACGCCCGCAGCATTCCTTAAGTATCCCAGCATCCGCCGGCTTCCTCACGCGGACTGAGCGGGACTTGCTGCCGTTTTATGGCCGTTTGCGGTCCACCGCGGGACCGCGCGGCCCGCCGGAGGGCCGCGCGGCCGGATCACGGGCCGCCCGCGCGGACCCGGAACAGCCGCGGGCCAGGTGACGCTGGTCACCCTCTTTGCGCAGGTCCGGGGCGGATTGGTGACGGCAGTTATACTCGCGGCTGGTGAATCGTTGAGTGTCCGCTGACCCGCCGCGCACGCCTGGCTCCGCGCGCAGACTGGATCAACCCGCGCCCCCATGATTCTTTCCCGGTCCGTCCCCGCCCGTCTCCGCCGGTCATCCCTGGCCCGTCTTCTCCTCCTCATGCTCGCGGTGAGCGCCGTGCTCGGTGCCGCCTGCGCCAGCGACACCCGGCCGCCGGCCTCCGCCTTCACGGCCGAGGCGGCGTCGGCCGCCGCGGGCCTGCAGCGCTGGTATGCGGGCACCACGTACCGCTCGGCCCAGTGGTGGCAGTCCGCGAACGCGCTCGAGACCACCAGCGACTACATGCAGGCGACCGGGTCGCGCGCCTACGTCGGCAACCTGAACCACACCTACCTGGCCTATCACCAGGGCGACCGGTTCCTGGACAACTACTACGACGACGACGGCTGGTGGGCCCTGGCCTGGATCAAGGCCTACGACCTGACCAGGGACCGGCGCTACCTGGGGCAGGCGCAGGCCATCTTCGAGGCCATGACCGACGGCTGGGACGCCGCCTGCGGGGGCGGGATCTGGTGGAGCACCAGCCGGACGTACAAGAACGCGATCGCCAACGAGCTGTTCCTGACCGTGGCCGCCGAACTGCACAACCGCACCCCGGGGGACACCAGGTACTCGGGCTGGGCCCGGCGCGAGTGGGCCTGGTTCTCCGGCTCCGGCATGCTCACCCACGCCGGCCTGGTCATCGACGGGCTGAACCAGTGCCAGCCGGTGCTGAAGTCGCCCACCTGGACCTACAACCAGGGCGTGCTAATCGGCGGCCTGATCGCGCTGAGCGGGATCACCCGCGACCGGGGGCTGCTGCTCACCGCGCGGCGGGTCGCGGACGCGGTGATCCGCAGCCGGGCGCTGAGCCCGCGCGGCGTGCTGCGCGAACCCTGTGAGCCGGCGTCGTCCTGCAACGCGGACCAGACCCTGTTCAAGGGGATCTTCATCCGGAACCTCAGCACGCTCGACAGCCGGGTGGACGGCGCCCCCTACCGGGCCTACCTGCGCCGGAACGCCACTTCCGTGTGGGAAAACGACCGGCGGGCCGACGAGTTCGGGCTGAACTGGTCAGGCCCGTTCGACCGGCCGGACACGGCTCGGCAGGCGGCCGCCCTGGACGCGCTGACCGCCGGGATCCGCACCGACGGGGTCTGACCTGCGGGCCGGGAGAATCCTCATCGCGGCCGGGCGCCGCGATGCGCTACCCTGACCGGCATGAGTACCGATTCCCGCCCCGCTGCCGCGCCGGCCTCCCCGGCCCGCGCGCAGGCCAGCCCGATGCCGCTCAAGCCGTCGCTTGAGGGCCTCGAGGACAAGTGGTCGCGCCGGTGGGAAGAGGCGGGCGTAGTACAAGTTTGACTCTTCCGCCTCCCGGGAGGCGGTCTTCTCCATCGACACTCCCCCGCTGACGGTCAGCGGGGCGCTGCACATCGGGCACGTCTGCTCGTTCACCCACACCGACACCATCGCCCGGTTCCAGCGCATGCGCGGCAAGGCGGTGTTCTACCCGATCGGCTGGGACGACAACGGCCTGCCCACCGAGCGCCGGGTGCAGAACTACTTCCACGTGCGATGTGACCCTGGGCTCGGCTACGAGCCGTCGTTCGTGCCGCCGGACCGCCCGGCCGGCGAGCCGGTGCGGATCTCGCGGCGCAACTTCGTGGAGCTCTGCGAGCGGCTGACCAGCCTGGACGAGCAGGCGTTCGAGCAGGTCTGGCGGCGGCTGGGGCTGTCGGTGGACTGGTCCACCCAGTACCAGACGATCGGCGAGAACGCCCGGGCCCTCTCGCAGCGCGCGTTCCTGCGCAACCTCGCCCGCGGGCAGGCGTACCTGGCTGAGGGACCAACCCTGTGGGACGTGAGCTTCCAGACCGCGGTGGCCCAGGCCGAACTGGAGGACCGGGAGGTGGCCGGCAGCTACGTCCGGCTCGGGTTCCGCCGCCCGGACGGCAGCACCGTGAGCGTGGCCACCACCCGGCCTGAGTTGCTGCCCGCCTGCGTGGCGCTGGTCGCGCACACCGGCGACGAGCGGTACGCCGCGCTGGCCGGCACCACCGTGACCACCCCGCTGTTCGGCGTGGAGGTGCCGGTGCGGACGCACCCGCTGGCCGACCCGGGCAAGGGCACCGGCATCGCGATGGTGTGCACGTTCGGCGACACCGCCGACGTGACCTGGTGGCGGGACCTCGACCTGGACACCCGGCCGCTGCTCGGGCCGGACGGCCGCCTGCTGGCGTCCCCGCCGGCGGGTATCACCAGCCGGGGTGGCCGCTCGGCCTACCAGCAGCTCGCCGGGGCCACCCTGGCCCAGGCGCGGACCCGGGTCACCGCCCTGGCCCGCACGGCCGGTGACCTGCTCGGCGAGCCGGAGCCGGTGGTGCACCCGGTGAAGTTCTACGAGAAGGGCGACACGCCGCTGGAGATCATCACCACGCGGCAGTGGTACGTGCGCAGCGGGGGCCGCGACCCGGGCCTGCGGGACGCGCTGCTGGCCCGGGGCCGGGAGATCACCTGGCATCCCGCGCACATGCGGGCGCGCTACGAGAACTGGGTGAACGGCCTGGCCGGCGACTGGCCGGTCAGCCGGCAGCGATTCTCGGGCGTGCCCATCCCGGTCTGGTACCCGCTCGACGGGGACGGGGTGCCGCGCTACGACGCGCCGCTGACGCCGGACGGGACCCGGCTGCCGGTGGACCCGGCCGCCGAGCCGCCGCCCGGGTACGACGAGGAACAGCGCGGCCGGCCCGGCGGGTTCACGGCTGACCCGGACGTGCTGGATACCTGGGCCACGTCGTCGCTCACCCCGCAGATCGCGGCGCGCGCGGACAGCGGCCCGGACCTGGACCGGATCTTCCCGATGGACATGCGGCCGCAGGCCCACGAGATCATCCGGACCTGGCTGTTCTATACGGTGCTCCGCGCGCACCAGGAGCACGGCATGACGCCGTGGCGGCACGCGGCGATCTCCGGCTGGATCCTGGACCCGGACCGGAAGAAGATGTCCAAGTCCCGGGGGAACGTGGTGACCCCAATGGATTCGCTGCGCCAGCACGGCTCGGACGCCATGCGGTACTGGGCGGCCAGTGGCCGGCTCGGCACGGACATGGTCTTCGATCCGGCCCAGCTGCGCGTGGGACGACGGCTGGCCATCAAGCTCCTTAACGCAGCCCGGTTCGTGCTGTCACTGGCGCCGGGTGATGGCGCGGGAACCGCGGCCGTAACGGGTCCCGGGGCCGGTCAGGTCCCGGCTGACGCGCTGGTCAGCGAGCCGCTGGACCGGGCCATGCTCGGCCGGCTGGCGGACGTGGTGGCCGGGTGCACGGCGGCGTTCGAGGCCTACGATCACGCCGGGGCCCTGCACCAGACCGAGTCGTTCTTCTGGTTCTTCTGCGACGACTACCTGGAGCTGGTCAAGTCCCGGGCCTACGGCGAGCACGGGCCGGGGGCCGCGGCCTCCGCGCTCGCGGCGCTCCGGGCGGCCCTGTCGGTGCTGCTCCGGCTGTTCGCGCCGTTCCTCCCGTTCGTGACCGAGGAGGCCTGGTCATGGTGGCAGGCGGGCTCGGTCCACCGGGCCAGCTGGCCGGACCCGGCCGGGTTGCGGGTCCGGGCGGCGGGCGCGGATCCAGGGCTGCTCGGCGCGGCGTCCGCCGCGATCGCCGCGGTGCGCGGGGCCAAGTCGGCCGCCCGGCTGTCCATGCGGGCGCCGGTCCGGCAGCTCACGGTGTCGGCCGGCGAGGACGACGTGGCCCGGATCCGGGCCGTGCTCAGTGACGTGCAGGCGGCGGGCAAAGTGGATCGGGTGGTGGTCCGCCCGTCAGCCTGCCGGGAGCCCGTGCACCACGTCACGCTCTAATGTCCGGGGGGCGACCCCCTGGACCCTCCGCCATCTGCGGCCTCGGACGGAACCCGCCTGCGGCGGGCCTGGCCTCGCGCCGCAGATACGCGGTGGCTCGCGCCCGAGCTACCGTTCCGACCGGTCAAGGCCGGCCCCGGTTCTGCCTGGCCACCGCCAGCCCCAGGTGAGAAGATAGGGGGGTGAGCAGCGACGGGAACAATCCGCTCCGGCAGTTCGCCGCGGCCTGGGAGGCCACCACGGCCGTGGTGGCCGAGTGGGCGGAGCAGACGGCGGCCGTGACCAGCGAGGCGTTCCACAAGCTCACCACCGACCCGGCCATCCGCGCGGTGCTGGAAAAATGGCGCATCACCGTCGTCTTCACCCGGCGTGACTGCGAATGTCCCTGCATCCGGTCACATCCCGATGACGTCGGGATATGCGACAAGAGCGCGGTCATCACCCGCCGGGTAACCATGGGCCCCGGCGGTGACGTGGAAGTACCGCTGTGCGCGCCGTGCGCGGTGGCGCAGGGCGTCGCGGAACTGCCCCGGTAGGGCCCCGAGACTGCACCCCTGAACTGGCAGGCCGGCGTTAGCGCCGGCCCCGGGCGGGCCGGCGTTAGTCACGGCCGGCGATGCGCAGCTCGTGGAACGACACGCTGAACCCGGATCCTTCCGGGGCGGCGCACATCACCCCGGCCAGCAGCTCATTGTCCGGGGGCAGGTAGACCAGGGCGGCGAGGTCCGGAGGGCGGTCGCCGGTGCTGTAGCGGATCTCGACCGCGTCACCCCGGCGCGAGAGCCGCAGTGCCACGTCGTCCGCATCGTCCGGCAGGTTCGCTACCGACCAGCTGGACATGCCCAGGGTGAGCACGGTGCTCAGCCGGGGGCGGCCCTCGAAGAACTCGATCCCGGTCTTCAGCCAGGTCCGCTCGTCCGCCCGGAGCATGACGCCCGCCTGGTCGTACTGCGCCGACCAGTTCCCGCGGATCCGCACGGCCACGTCCAGGTCGCCCGCCAGCACCTCGCCGTACACATGGCCGCTGTCCCGGATGTAGCCGTAGCCGGTGACCCGCCAGAAGTCGGTGCCCGGGTCAACGTTGACCTGCAAGACGTCGTCGGTCCGCTGCCAGCTAGCCGGCTCATTCAGCCACTCCATGAGTCAACGCCTCCGTGATCTCGCCGAGTCGAGGGTAGCGGTATGGAGGCCGGGTAGTCTCACGGGCATGGACAAGGTGCGCCGAACAGAGACCGAATGGCGGGAAGCGCTCAGCCCTGAGGAGTACCGGATTCTCCGCGAGGCGGGCACCGAAGCGCCGTTCACCGGGGAATACACGGACACCAAAACCGAGGGTGTCTACCGCTGCCGCGCATGCGGGGCCGAACTGTTCCGGTCTGACACGAAATTCGACTCGCACTGCGGGTGGCCCAGCTTCTACCAGCCCACCGAGGACGACGCGGTGATCCTCATCGAGGACAGCTCGCTCGGCATGCGGCGGGTCGAGGCCCGCTGCGCCAACTGCGAGTCCCACCTCGGTCACGTGTTCGAGGGCGAGGGTTACGAGGTGCCCACCGACCAGCGCTGGTGCATCAACTCCGTGTCGCTGACCCTGGAACCCAAGGACAGCTGACCGCAGCCGGCGCCCGCGGCCCGCAGGCCGGCGCGGCTAGCGAACCTGCTAGAACAGGCGTTCTCCTTATATTTAGCACTCCTCCCGGGTGGGTACTGTCCCGGTGACGTATGGGGTAACTGATGGTGTCCGGGGGGCGCACGTGGGAAACTTCATGGCCGCGCTGGCGCGGTTCGCCATCCGGTTCCGGTACGCGATCATCGCCTTCTGGATTATTGCCGGTGCCTTGTGCATCGCCCTGTTCCCCTCACTGTCCAGCGCGGTTAACACCGACAACAGTTCGTTCCTCCCGGCCAGCTCGCCGAGCGTGCACGCGATGAACCTGGCCGCGCCCTTCCAGCCGACGAACGACACGACGGGGACCCTGGTCGTGCTGGGCAAATCGACGCTGAGTTCCAGCGACCAGCAGTCCATCACCAAGCTCCAGAACAAGATCGCCAAGGACGATCACGTCGTCTCCGTCTCCGACCAGGGGCTGTCCAAGGACGGGAAGGTGGATAAGGCCCAGCTGGTCATCAACGTGCTGACGTCAAGCACCGAGGCCTCCCCCACGGTCGCGGCCATCCGCTCCACGATGAGCAGCTTCGCGCTCCCGGCCGGCCTGTCCGCGTATCTCACCGGCCAGCTGCCGAGCGCCGTGGACAACCAGAATTCCCAGGCTCACGCGCAGAAGCTCACCGAGGACCTGTCGGTCCTGATCATCCTGGTCATGCTGATCATCGTGTTCCGGGCGGTGGGCGCGCCGCTGGTCACCCTGCTGCCCGCGATCTGGGTGCTGCTGATGTCCGGGGCCATCCTCGCCGAGGCGTCCAAGGCCGGGCTCCAGGTATCCACCATCACCCAGACCATGCTCACCGTGCTGTTGCTGGGTGCGGGTACTGACTATGGCCTGTTCTTCATCATGCGGGTGCGCGAGGAAATGGCCGGGGGGGCGCCGGCGCACGAGGCCATCGAGCGCGCGGGCCGGTACGTGGGCGAGTCGATCACGTTCTCGGCGGGTACCGTCATCGTGGCCCTGCTCACCCTGGCGCTGGCCTCGTTCGGCCTGTATTCCGGGCTCGGCCCCGCCCTCGCGCTAGGCGTCGCGCTGATGCTGCTCGCCGCGCTCACGCTGCTCCCCGCGCTGCTCGGGGTGTTCGGGAAGGCGGTGTTCTGGCCCCGCCCGGTCCGGGCGGCCAAGAAGGAGGGCGTCTACGCCCGGCTCGCCGACCATGTCATCGCGCACCCGGTGATCACGCTGGTCAGCGGCGTGGTGTTCCTCGGTGTGCTGGGCGTGTTCGCCGCTGCCTACACCTCCAGCGGGTTCGGCGGCCAGACCACCGGGCCGCCGGGGAGCCAGTCGGCCAACGGCACCAACGTGATCAACGACCACTACCCGGCCGCCGTGGCCAACCCGACCCAGGTCTTGATGGTCTACAAGTCCTCGGTGTGGAAGAACCTGGATCCCGTGGACAAGGCCGAGAACGACCTGGGCGGCAAGGCCGTCTTCGCCTCGGTCACCGGCCCGTTCGATCCCAACGGGACGAAGCTGACCACAGCCCAGCTGAGCAGCCTGTACCAGCAGCTGGGGCCGCCCGGGAAACTGCCGGCCACCGAGCCGGCCGGGACCCCGGTGCCCGCGCAGCAGTACGAGCTGTACCGGTCGCTGGCCCAGTTCATCAGCTCTGACGGCAAGACCGTGCAGTTCTACACCTCCCTGTCGGCGGGCTCCCCGTCGTCCACCGCCGCGCTGAACGCGACGCCGTCGATGCGCAGCGCCACCACGAGCGTCCAGCACGCGGTGGGCGCCACCGACAGCGGCGTGGCCGGGCTCGCCCCGTCCTCTTACGACGTGAGCAGCGTGTCCCAGAGCGACCTGGTGGAGATCGTTCCGATCGTGATCGTGCTGCTGGCGCTCCTGCTCGGCCTGCTGCTGCGCAGCGTGGTGGCCCCGCTCTACCTGGTCGGGACCGTCCTGCTCAGCTACTTCGCGGCGCTCGGCATCGCGGTGCTCATCTTCCAGATCGGGGTCGGTGACTCCGGGCTGAACTTCGTGCTGCCGTTCCTGCTGTTCATCTTCCTGATGGCGCTGGGCGAGGACTACAACATCCTGGTCATGAGCCGGATCCGGGAGGAGGCGCACCATGCGCCGCTGCGGGCCGCGGTCCGGACCGCGGCGCACCACACCGGGACCACGGTCACCTCGGCCGGGCTGATCCTGGCCGCCACGTTCGGCGCGGCGGGCGTCACCGGCGCCACCAGCCAGATCAAGCAACTCGGCGCGGCCATCGCCCTCGGCGTGCTGATTGACACGTTCCTGGTCCGCACCCTGATGGTCCCGGCCATCGTGGTGCTGTGCCGGCGCTGGAACTGGTGGCCTTCGCACCTGGCGCGGAGCGAAGCCCAGGTGGCCGTGGACCCTGGAGGCCAGGAGGCGGCCGCGGTCAAGAGCTGAGCTTCCGGGCGGGGCGCGACGGCGCGGCCTGAGCCCAGGGCACCAGTCCTGGGCCAGCGGCCCGGGGCGGCAGCGTTAGCGCTCCGCTGCCTTAGGGGAGGGACGCGACCAGCTCGTGAACCGGCTTGCGGCGGCCGGTGTAGAACGGGATCTCGACCCGGGTGTGCAGCCGGGCCCGGGCCCCGCGCAGGTGCCGCATCAGGTCCACGATCCGGTGCAGGTCGTCGGCCTCGAACGCGAGCATCCACTCGTAGTCGTTGAGGGAGAAGCAGGCCACTGTGTTGGCCCGGACGTCCGGGTACTCGCGGGCCATCTTCCCGTGCTCGGCGAGCAGCTCGCGGCGCTGCGGCGCGTCCATCAGGTACCACTCGTAGGACCGGACGAACGGGTAGACCGACACGTAGGCGCGGGGTTCCTCCTCAGCCAGGAACGCGGGGACGTGGCTCTTGTTGAACTCCGCAGGCCGGTGCAGCGCCATCGCCGACCAGACCGGCTCGCTGGCCCGGCCGAGGGCGGTCCGCCGGAACCGGGCGTACATCTCCTGCAGGTCATCGGAGGACGGCGCGTGCCACCAGAACATGTAGTCGGCGTCGGCCCGCAGGCCCTGCAGGTCGTAGCAGCCGCGGGTGACCACGTCCTTGCCTGCCGCCTGCTGGGCCAGCTCGGCGACCTCGTCGGCCAGCCCGTCCCGGCCGACGCCGGTGACCGAGGCGGCCGCTTCCAGCGCGCCCGAGCCGGTGATCCGGAACACGGACCACATCGTGTAGCGGATGAGCTCGTTCAGGTCCCGGGCGCGCAGCCGCTGGGTTTGCGTCTCCGGGAACGGGTCGTCCGGGAGCACGCCGGTCCCGGCCGTCTGGCCCGTGCTCTCCGGGGAACCCGTGCTTTCCGGAACGCCCATGCTTTCCGGGGAATCCGTGCTTTCCGGGAAGACAGTGTTTTCCGGGGTGACGGTGCCCTCCTGCGAAATAGGGCCCTCGGGGATACCGCCTTGCGCCGCGATGCCTTCAGTCGTTCCCATGGTTCCTATTCTCCGTGGTGCCCTCGGGTGCTGCCGACCCGGAGGCCCGCTAGGACCTGATCCACCGCGGCCCGGGCCGTGCCTGCGCAGGCGGGGATGCCGACCCCGGCGTAGGCAGCACCGCAGGCCGCGAGGCCCGGCTGGGCCGCGAGGCTGGCCTGGATCCGGGCCACCCGGTCCAGGTGCCCGACCGTGTACTGGGGCAGGGCGCCTCCCCAGCGGGTGACCACGGCATCGGCCGGTGCGCCCCGGACCCCGGTCGCGGTGGACAGGTCGGCCGCGGCCAGCGCGCTCAGCTCCCGGTCGTCCCGCTGCAGGATGGCCTCCTCGCCGATCCGGCCGACCGAGCAGCGCACGAACACCAGACCGTCCGCGCGGGACCGCAGGTGTGGCCACTTGACCGAGGAGAACGTGACCGCCTTCACCGGCCGCCCGTCCACCGCCGGGACGAGGTAGCCGCTGGCGTCGGGGAGCCGGGGGAACGCCGTATCCGGGTAGGCCAGCGTGATGATCGCCATGCTCGCGTAGCTGATCTCGCCGAGCGCGGCGGCCGCCCCCGCCGTGCCCGGCACCCCGGCGAGCAGCCTGCTGGCCGGCCGCCCGGGCAGGGCGAAGATGACCGCGTCGGCGTCCAGGTGCTGGGGGGCGTGCGCGGAGCCGACGGTCAGCCGCCAGCCGCCGGGCCCGCGCACCAGCTCGCGGACCATGGCCCGGGTCCGGACCTCGGCACCCGAGGCGGCGGCCAGGGCCGGCGGCAGGCTGCCCAGTCCCCCGCGCAGGGTGGTGAACACGGCAGGCCGCGCCGGGCCGCCGGGCCGGGCGGCCGCCGCACCGTCGGCCGCCGGGCCGGCGCGGCGCGCCGGCCGGAGCAGGACTGCTGGGCGGGGCGCTGGCCGGCGGGGGGCTGGCCGGCGGGGACGGGAGCAGCGAGGCGGCCGCACCCGCCAGCGAGGCGTGCGTGCGGGAGGCCTGGGCCAGGGCGGGCAGCGTCGCGTCGAAGGACAATTCCTCGGACCGCCCGGCGTACACGCCGCCCAGCAGCGGGTCGACGAGCCGGTCCACGATCTCCGGGCCGAACCGGGCCCCTACGTAGCCGGCCACCGAGACGTCGCCGTCCCGGTGCGTAACCGGCAGCTCCGGCTCCCGGCTGGCCCGGGCCAGGCCGTCTGCCGAGAGCAGCGCGGTCTGGCCCAGCTCCCCGAGATCCGCGGGCACGCCCATGAACTGGCGGGCGGGCAGCCGGTGCATGGCCCCGCGGCTCCAGATCCGGGCCGCCGTGGTCCCCGGCGGCACCAGGTCGCCGCCCAGTCCGGCCGCCCGGACCAGTCCTGTGCCTTCGGGCCTGCGGGCCAGCAGCGCCTCGGCGCCCACGTCCACGCCGCACCCCGCGACCTCGGCCACGGCCAGCTTGCCGCCGAGCTGCGGGGACCCTTCCAGCACGACGACCCGCACCGGCTCATCACGGAGGAAGAAGGCCGCGGCCAGCCCGGAAATCCCGGCCCCGATGATCGCGACCACCGGCGGCCTTGCCTCAGACTGCTCCACCCGTTCACCCTAAGGGTGCGGCCAGGCCGCGCGGGTAGATGACAACCGGGGGGTCACGTGACGATCCAGTACGGCGGGCTGCTCGTGGTCGCGGTGGCGGCGTTTGTGGCGCCGCTCATTGCCCGGCTGGTGCCGCGGCGGCTGGTGCCGGCCGTGGTGCTCGAGGTGTTGGCCGGAATCGTGGTCGGCCCCCAGGCCCTGGGCCTGGTCCGGGCCGAGGGTGCGGCCGAGGTTCTTTACCTGCTCGGCCTCGGCTTCCTGCTCTTCCTGGCCGGGCAGGACGTGCGGCCCGAGCGGTTCCGGGGGCCGACCTTCCGGCTGGCCGGGACCGCCTTCCTGGTGTCCGCCGTGCTGGCCGTGCCGGTCGCCCTGGGACTGCACCTGATCGCGCCCGGGGCGGACGTTCGGCTGCTGGCCCTCTGCCTGGTGGCCAGCACGCTGGGGGTCCTCGTCCCGGTCCTGCGCGACGCCGAGGAGATTACCACCGAGTTCGGGCAGCTCCTGGTGGTGGCCGGCTCGGTCGGCGAGTTCGGCTCACTGCTCCTGCTGACCATCCTGTTTTCCGCCCAGCCCGAGTCCACAGTGGTCCAGGTGATCTACGTGCTGGCCATGGGGGCCGCCGCGCTGGTCCTGGCCCTGCTGCTCAAGTGGGTGTGGCGCACCCCGGTCATGGCCCGGGTGTTCGCCGACTCCGACGACGACACCTCCCAGCTGCGGGTGCGCGGCGCGTTCGTGACCCTGCTGCTGTTCACCGCGCTGGCGCACCAGTTCGGCGTGGACGCGCTGCTCGGCGCGTTCATCGCCGGCATGGTGGTCGGCATCTCCGACGGGGATGAGCGGCCCAACCAGGAACGCTACTGGGGCAAGCTGCGCGCGATCGGGTACGGGTTCCTGGTCCCGGTGTTCTTCGTGATGACCGGCGTTCAGTTCAACGTGCGCGCGCTCGTGACCCACGCCTCGTCGCTGGCCCTGGTCCCGCTGCTGGTACTCGCGATCGCGGTGGTGCGCGGCGGCCCGGCCCTGCTGTACCGGCGGAAACTCGGCACCGCGCCCGCCGCGGCCGCCGGCCTGCTCCAGGCCACCACGCTGACCTTCCCGGTGGTCGTGGCGGCCCTGGGCAGCGCACTCGGCCTGCTCAGCCCGGCCAGCGCGGCCGCCCTGATCGGCGCGTCGCTGCTGTCCGTGCTGGTATTCCCGGCCGCCGCGCTCGCGCTCCGGCCGTGGACCAGGGCCCCGGCCCGGGCTCCGGCCCCGGAACCGGACGAGGACGTTGCGAACCTGTGACCCAGGGGCCGGAACCGAGCTGACGGGATCGCGCGTCCGAGCGGCATGACATCGTCCTTGCTGTTGCGGGCCGGCGCGTCCAGCGCGCTGCTCGCCGGAGCCTGCCTGCTCGCTGCCGGATGCTCGGCCGGAAGCTCCACCGCATCATCGGCGTCCGGGGTGTCGGCCCAGCCCGCCGCGCCGCGCGCCGCCGCAGGCGCCGCGCACAAAGGCACCTCGCAGTCCGGATCATCTGCGGGCAGCACCTCCCTCACAGCGCTGCCCGCCACCTCATCGATCATCTACACGGCCAGCGTGACCGTGCGCGCCCACGACCTGACCAAGGCGGCGGCGCAGGCTGCCCAGCTGGCCCGCGCCGCCGGGGGCTACGTCTCCGGCGAGACCACCGCGCTCAACCGGGCCCACCCGGTCAAGTCGACGGTCAGCCTCGAGCTGAAGATCCCGGTCAGCGCGTACCAGGCCACGCTCGGCGCGCTGTCCACCCAGCTGGGGGCCAGGCTGGCCATGTCACAGCATGCCCAGGACGTCACGCAGACCGTCGCCGACGTGACCAGCCGGGTGACGTCGGCGCAGGCGGCGATCAGGCAGCTGCGCAGCCTGCTGGGCCACGCCGGCTCGGTCAGCAGCCTGCTCATGGTGCAGAACCAGATCAACGGCGAAGAGTCCAGCCTGGAGTCCCTGCTCGCCCGCCAGCGCGCCCTGACCCACGAAACCTCGTTCGCCACCATCACCATGCTCCTGGTCGCCTCGCCTCAGGCTGCACACAAGGCCAGGCACCATGCCGCGGGCGGGTTCGTGGGCGGCCTGAAGGCCGGCTGGCACGGCCTGGTCCGCGTGGTGTCCCTGGTGCTCACCGGCGCAGGCGCTGCCCTGCCGTTCGCCGTGATTGCGGCCGTGCTCGGCTATGCCGCCTACCGCGCCCGCCGCTGGTACTTCCAGCGCCGGGCCGCCCCTGGTCCGGCCACTCCCCCGGACCCTGCGGCCCAGCCCTGACCGGGCCAGTGCTTTCCGGGCCAGTGCTTTCCGGGCCAGTGCTGACGGGCCAGCCCTGACGGCTACGGTGCCGGTCAGCTACTGCAAGAGACGCGGGGCCGTGCCCTTTTCCCGGCGTTAATTGTGCCGGGAAGGCCAGGGGCGCCCGCGCAATGGTTCACGGGCTGGCCGGCTGGATGCGCGCGCGGCCGGTCCTACGGCCCGGCCGGCTCGCGCACCGACGCTTCGTGGACGAGGTCAGTCAGCCGGGCCAGGACATCCGGGTTGGTGGTCGGCAGCACGCCGTGCCCGAGGTTGAAGACGTGGCCCTCAGCGGTCCGGCCCCGTCCGATGACATCCTTGGCCCGCGGCTCGATCTCGTCCCACGGGGCGAGCAGGATCGCCGGGTCCAGGTTGCCCTGCAGCGCCTTGCCGGGCTCCACCCGGCGGACCGCCTCGTCCAGCGGGACCCGCCAGTCCACCCCGACCACGTCCGCGCCCGCCTCGCCCATCATGCCCAGCAGCTCCCCGGTGGCCACGCCGAAGTGGATCCGCGGCACGCCGGTATCGGCCAGGGCGTCGAAGATCCGCCTGCTGTGCGGCAGCACCCCGATGCGGTAGTCCTCCGGGCTCACCGCGCCGGCCCATGAGTCGAACAACTGGATGGCGGACGCGCCCGCGGCGATCTGGACCCGCAGGAAGGTGATGGTGATGTCGGCCAGCCTGCTGAGCAACGCGTTCCACAGGGCCGGGTGGCCGTACATGAGGGACTTGGTCAGGTCGTGGCTCTTGGACGGGCCGCCCTCGACCAGGTAGGACGCGAGCGTGAAGGGCCCGCCCGCGAAGCCGACCAGCGGTCTGGGCCCCAGCTCGGCCACCAGCGCGGTGACCGCCTCGGTGATGTACTCCACGTCGCCTGGTTCCAGCGGGCGCAGCCGGGCCAGGTCCCGCTCCTCGCGGATCGGCTCCCCGATCACCGGGCCGACGCCGGGCTTGATGTCGATGTCCAGTCCCACCGCCCGCAACGGGACCACGATGTCGCTGAACAGGATGGCCGCGTCCACCGGGTACCGGCGCATGGGCTGCAGGGTGATTTCGGTAATCACGTCCGGCCGGGAACACGCCTTGAGCATCGGCATTCCGCCCCGCGCCCGGCGGTATTCGGGCAGCGAGCGCCCGGCCTGACGCATATACCAGACCGGCGTGTACGGCACCGGCTGGCGGCGGCAGGCCAGCAGGAACGGGGACTCGTCGAGGGACTTGGGCTGCACGTTCACACCTGCGATGGTCTCACAGGACGCGGCCTGAGCCGCAGCATCCGCCCAGGTGACATCGGGACACGCCGCCCGAGATCCACCGATCCGCGCGTCCTCCATGCCACGATCAACACCTGCCTGGCGCCGCAGCCCAAAACCCCCCGCATGGGGACGCCTGCGGCTCCTTTGGGTGAGGAGGTCACGAGACCGTGAACCAGATCGACGGCTATTGCCCCGGTTGCCGTGAGACGGGCGCGTTCACTCAGGTGCACCCCTACCCGGGCAGCTGTTTCGACGCATCCGATGGAATTTGCCCAGAGTGGTACTGCATCGCCTGCGGCGCCGCCTTCCTCCTCGCCCCCCGGCAGCCCCTCAGCATGGCGGAGTTGAGCGGGCGCGCCGCGTGATAACCGATGGCGACGACGTACGCTCAGCTTATGAACCAGGTCAGCGGGCCAGCAGCGGCGGCCCCGGAGGTAGCGGGCCCTGGGGTAGCTGGGACAGCGGCCCGGTCCTCGATGCCCGCTGGTGACGACGCCGCGGCCGGTTTCGGTGTCCTCGTGGCCGGCCTGCAGGCTCAGCGAGATCAGGTCGGCGGGCTGCGTCCGGAACTGGACTTCGAGGACGTCCCGGCCCCGCGCACCCTCGCCCCGTACGCAAGCGCGATAGCCGCCACCGTATGGGCGGGGGACGACGAGATCGCCAGTGGCCGGCTGATCCTGCTCTATGACCCCGCGGGCCAGACCGGCTGGGCCGGACCGCTGCGGGTCATCGCGTACATCCGCGCCGACCTGGACCCGGACATCGCCGAGGACCCGCTCATCGGGCAGGTGGGCTGGACCTGGCTCACCGAGGCGCTGGGCAACCACACCGCCGGCTACGCGGAGCCCAGCGGCACGGTGACCACCGTGATCACTGAGGGCTTCGGGGCCAAGGAATCCGAGGCCGCGGTGACCGGGTTCGAGCTGCGCGCCTCCTGGTCCCCGGCCGCTTCCGAGGTTCCGGCGGTCCCGGACACCAGCCCCACCCCGGCCTCCGGCCCCGGCCCGGAGATCATGGAGGGGCACCTGGCCGCGTGGTGCGACGCGCTGTGCGCGGCGGCGGGCCTGCCCCCGCTGGCAGAGGGCGTGACCGCGCTGCCACCGAGTGGCCGGCGGCCCCGGTAATGGGCCAGGAAAACCAGCCGTCCATGCCGGGACCAGCGGACGCCGGCCCGCAGGCCGGGCCGGCCACGGCGGGCGGCGAGCCGGACCTGGCCGCCGTGGCTGAGCAGCCCGAACGGCCGCCCGCGGTGCCGCTGCTCGAGCCCCGGGACGGCTTGCCGCCGCTAGTGACGTCCGCCGAAGCCCTGAGCGAGGCCGTGCGCGCGCTCGGCGCGGGTGAGGGGCCGGTCGCCGTGGACGCCGAGCGGGCGTCCGGCTTCCGTTATGGTCACCGGGCCTTCCTGGTCCAGCTGCGCCGCCGCGGCGCGGGGACGGTGCTGATCGACCCGGTGGCCTGCCCGGACCTGTCGAACCTGGACGCGGTGCTGACCGGCACGGAAGCAGTGCTGCACGCGGCGTCCCAGGACCTGCCGTGCCTGGCGGACCTGGGGTACCGGCCGCGCCAGTTGTTCGACACCGAGCTCGCGGGACGGCTGCTCGGCCACCCCAGGGTGGGGCTCGGGCCGCTGGTCGAGAACGTGCTCGGCCTGGCCCTGGAGAAGGGGTACGCGGCCGCGGACTGGTCCACCCGTCCCCTGCCCGAGGACTGGCTCCGCTACGCCGCCCTCGACGTCGAGGTCCTGGTCGACCTGCGTGACGCGCTGGCCGAACAGCTGGTGGACCAGGGCAAGGACGAATGGGCCCGGCAGGAGTTCGCGGCCGTGCTCAACGCCGGGCCGCCTATCCCGCGGGCCGAGCCCTGGCGGCGCACATCCGGCATTCATCGCGTGCGCACCCGCCGCGGCCTGGCTATCGTCCGCGAACTCTGGCTGGAACGCGACCGGATCGCCCAGCGGCGCGACCTGTCCCCGGGCCGGGTGCTGCCGGACTCCGCCATCGTCGAGGCCGCACGCGCGGCCCCGGCCACGGCCGCCGCCCTGACCGGGGTGTCCGGATTCAAGGGCCGGGGGGCCAAGCGGCACGCCCAGGAGTGGTTCGCCGCGATCCGGCGCGCCCACACCGAGGCGGACCAGGCCCTTCCCCGGCCCTCCGCCCAGGTGTCGGACGGGCCGCCGCCCGCGCACCGCTGGCACGAGCGGGATCCAGAGGCGGCCCGGCGGCTGACCTCCGTGCGGACGGTCATCGCCGCGCTCTCCGACGAGCACTCGCTGCCCGCCGAGAACATGCTCCAGCCCGACTCGGTGCGCAGGCTCGCCTGGCAGCCCCCGGACCCGGTGACCGCCGAGGCGGTCGCCGCCGATTTGTCCGGTTACGGCGCCCGGCCATGGCAGGTCCAGCTCACCTCGGCGCCGATCGCGGGCGCACTGCTCCGCCTGGCCGAGAAAGGCGACGAGTAAGTCCCCCGCGGGCCCGCCCGGACTCCCGGAAGGCGGTCCCGGCAGGCACACTGGTGGCATGAGGCAGGACGGCTGGCCCCAGCGGACACTCCTGGCCGGGCGGCCGGGCCGCCGCTCGCTCAGGGTGCGGCTGGCTGCCGTGACCGTATGCCTGCTGGCCGCCGGGATCTTGCTCATCGTGCTGGCCAGCGGGCTGGCCACGCGCGACCACCTGATCCGGCAGGCCGGGCACCAGCTGCGCGGCTACGCGGGCCAGCTCACCCGCCATCCGTTCCTGCTTACCCCGCAGTCCCGGACCATGCCCGGGCCACCGGGACAGAGCGACTTCGGCGCGGACGGGGCCGGCGCACTGAGTATCGAGGTCCACGGCTCCGGTGGGCAGCTGATCGTCCGGGCGGGGCCGGGTCACCCGGCCAGGTCGGGCGTTCACGCGGCCGCGGCGCAGGTCCTGGCGGGGCGCGGCCGGCCAGGCACGATCCAGGCCATCCGCGGCGGCAGCTACCTGGCCATAACCGAGCCGATCCACTACCGGCCGCATCGCATCCCGTACGCCTACGGCGCACAGGACTTCGCGCTCGACGTGACCAGCCCCGCGGGTACCGGCTCACCGGGCACCCTGGTGGTGAGCCTCAGCCTGGCCCGCATCGGCCAGGCCACCGGCCAGCTGACCGTTGCCGCGCTGGCCGTGAGCGGCATCGTGGTGCTGGCCGCCGGGTGCCTGGCCGCCTGGATGACCGCGGCCCTGCTCCGGCCGCTCGCCGGGCTGCGGCACCGGGCCGACGCCATCGCCACAGGCCAGCCAGGCTCTGGCGGGCCGCGCACCGGAGGGTCATGCGGCGGCGCGGACCGGGTGGCCCCGGCACTGAACGTCACGCTGGCCCGGCTCGAGTGCGCCCCTCCCCCGGCCGCCGGGCCCGGACCGGCCGCCCTCCGGGTCACCGAGCAGCAGCGCCAGGCCATCGCGGATACCGCCCACGAGCTGCGGACGCCGCTCAGCATCCTGAGTGGCCTGGCCGAGTACTACCGGCATCGCGATGAACTTGGCCCGGGTGACTTCGGCCGCCTGCTGGACCGGGTCGGGGACGAGACCGACCGGATCGGCGCGCTGATCGATGCCCTGGCCCGTACCGGCCAGGACCCGGCCCGGCCCACCGGGGCCGGGCGAAAATGTCGGCCGGGGTGCGTAGTCTCGGACAGGCGTGAACGGGGCGAGCACGGCCGGGCCGGGCCCCCGGCCGCAGGCCGGCGGAGCGGGCAGAAGGCGGATGAGACGATGACCGATCTGGCCTGGGCGACGCTGAGCTCGCCGGTCGGCCCGCTGGCGGTGGGCTGCAGCCCCGCGGGCGTGGCCCGGCTTGACTTCCGGGCGCCGGGGGGCGCCGGCCGCCGCGAGGCCCGCCACGCCACCCCCGGCCAGGCCAGCACGGGCCAGGTCATCCCCAGGCTGCTCAGCGCGGCCCGGGACCAGCTGGCCGAGTACTTCGCCGGGCAGCGCCGCGTCTTCGATCTGCCGGTGGACTGGTCCGGGTGTTCGCGGGCGCAGCAGCAGGTGCTGTCGGTGCTCTACGACTCAGTCGGGTACGGGGAGACGGTCACCTACGGGCAACTGGCGCAGCGCGCGGTGACCGGGCCGGACGGGATCTCGCTGCCGGCCCGGGCCATCGGCCGGATCATGGGCTCGAACCCGCTTCCGCTGATCGTGCCGTGCCACCGGGTCGTCGCGGGGAACGGGCTGGGCGGCTACAGCGGCGGCACCGGCATCGAGATCAAGCGGTGGCTGCTGATCTTCGAGGGAGCGCTGCCGGCCACCCTGGACTGGACCCCCGCGGGCGCCTGACCCGCCCGGACCGGGCGCCTCAGCTGCCGGTCAGGTGATGCTCCTCCCGGGCAACCAGCGTGTTCCACCCGACGTGCAGCACCCAGAACCCGCCGAGCGGCAGCGGCTGGCTCTCGATAGCCTTCGCGCCGAGTACCGCGCAGGCCTCCTCCAGGAGCACGGAGAGGTTCTCCCGGTGCCCGCAGATCACCGCGGGCAGGCCACTGCCCAGGATCTCGTCCACCCGGCGGCGCGCATCCTCCTCGCTGGCCAGCCCCACGGTAAACGCGGAGTCGGTCTGCACGGGCTGCCTGGTCAGGTCCGCGTAGGCCTGGACGGTCTGGACGCACCGCACGGCGGCCGAGCTGAGCACCTGGGCGATCCCGAAACACCGAAGCAGGAGGGCCAGCTCCTCTCTCTGCTGACGGCCTACCGGGTCGAGCGGGCGCTTCAGGTCATCCTCGTGCCCGGCCGCCCGCCACTCGTCCTTACTGCCTGCCGATGCATGACGGATCAGGATCAGCGGGTCCGTCTCAGGCGGACCGGCCGCGAACTCGTCGATCACGCCGACGTCGTGCGGGTAGGTGAGCCGGTCCCGGGCCGCCGGTATTCCCATCCAGGCGACCTCGTCCACTTCGTCGTTCGGGGTGAAGCCGGGCTGGGGCTCGTCTGCTGCCTTCGCCGCCCAGTAGTCCACAGTTTTCGGCCGGTTGCCGTGCTGCTGGTAGTGGGTGGACGGCAGGCGGCGTCCCAGGATCACCCGGACCCCCGTCTCCTCGGCCACCTCGCGGATCGCGGTGAGCAGGACATGCTCGCCGGGCAGCGGCTTGCCCTTGGGCAGGCTCCAGTCGTCGTAGCGCTGGCGGTGCACAAGCGCGACTTCAGGGCCATCGGCCCCGGGCCGCCAGAGCACGGCGCCCGCAGCCCGGATCTCGCCTGCTCCCCCCGGCAAAGCCATCAGCTGTCGGTGGGGTGACCACGCCGCGCGAGGAGGTACTGCTGCAGGTCTCGCAAGGGCTTCCCTTCGCCGTCCAGGTGATGCCTGGTCCATGTGCCGTCCCCGGCCAGCCACCAGGAACTCGTGCCATCGTCCATGGCCCGGTCGATCAGCGCGCGAAGTTCCTGCTGCTGCTCGAGGGACTTGACCCGGCACAGGCACTCCACCCGGCGGTCCAGATTACGGTGCATCAGGTCGGCGCTGCCGATCCAGACCTCACCGTCGTCATCGTCGGGGGCACCGAACGCGTAAATCCGCGAATGCTCGAGGAAGCGCCCCAGGATGCTGCGCACCTGGATGGTCTCGGACAGGCCCGGCAGCCCCGGCCGCAGCGAGCAGATGCCGCGGACCCACAGGTCCACCGGCACCCCCGCCATGGACGCCCGGTAGAGCGCGTCGATAACGGCCTCGTCCACGATCGCATTGCACTTGAGCTGGATCCGGGCGGGCTTTCCGTCCCGCTGCTGGGCGGTCTGCCGTTCGATCCGCTCCAGCAGTCCGGCCCGCAGGGCGTGCGGGGCGACCAGGAAACGGCGGTACTCGGTCTTGCGGCTGTACCCGGTCAGGACGTTGAACAGGTCGGTGGCGTCCCCGCCGACCTCGGGGTCCGACGTGAGCAGGCCGTAGTCCTCGTACAGCCGCGCGGTGGAGGAGTTGTAGTTGCCCGTGCCGATGTGGCAGTAACGCCGCAGCGACCCGTCGGGCTCCTCCCGGACCACGAGGGCCATCTTGCAATGCGTCTTGAGGTCCACGAACCCGTAGACCACGTGACAGCCCGCTTCTTCAAGCTTGCGGGCCCAGAGGATGTTGGCCCGCTCATCGAAGCGTGCCTTGAGCTCCACCACCACCACGACCTGCTTGCCTGCCTCGGCCGCATCGATGAGCGCTTCCACGATCGGCGAGGAGTCGCTGGTCCGGTACAGCGTCTGCTTGATGGCCAGGACCCGGGGGTCGGCGGCCGCTTCCACCGTCAGCCGCTCCACCGTGGCGGTGAACGAGTCGTACGGGTGATGAACCAGCACGTCCCGCCGGTCCAGGGTGGCGAAGACGTCTGAGTCATGAGGAAGCGCCGCCTCCGACGGGACGAAGGCCGGGTACCTGAGCCGCCGTATGTCCAGGTCGGCGATGGCATTCAGGCCGGTCAGGTCGAGCGGGCTGGGCAGGTGGTAGACCGAGCGGCGGTCCACGTCCAGCTCGGTGACCAGCCTTTCGAGCACCTCGGGGGAGATGGACTCCTCCACTTCCAGGCGGACCGCGGGCTCGAACCGGCGCCGCAGCAGCTCGCGCTCCAGCGACTGCATGAGGTCCTCGGTGACGTCCTCGTCCACCTCCAGCTCCCGGGTCCTGGTGACCCGGAACACGTGGTGTTCCAGGATGTCCAGGCCGGTGAACAGCTCGGGCAGGTGCGCGGCGATCACGTCTTCCAGCGGGACGAAGCGGTACTGGCTGACCTTGAGGAAGCGCGGCAGCAGGGGCGGCACCTTGACCCGGGCGAACATGGTCGCGCCGGTGTCCGGCTCCGCGATCATGACCGCGAGACTGAGGGACAAGCCGGATATGTACGGCCATGGGTGGGCCGGGTCCACCACCAGCGGGGTCAGCACCGGGTAGATCCGGTCGCGGAACAGCTGCTGCAGCTGGTGCTGCTCCTCTTCGGACAGCTCCTTCCAGTGCAGGATCTCGACGCCCTCGGCCGCCAGCAGCGGGCGGACGGTGGCGTTGAAGTACTCGGCGTGCTCCAGGCTCAGCTCACGCGCCGTCTCCAGCGTCTCCTCCAGCACCTGGTCCGGGGGCCTCTCCGTGGTCACGCCCTCCACCGGCAGCCCGGTGGCCATCCGGCGCATCCGGCCCGCCACGCGGACCATGAAGAACTCGTCCAGGTTGCTGGCGAAGATGGCCATGAAGCGCACCCGCTCGAGCAGCGGAACGGTGTCATCCTGGGCCAGCTCGAGCACCCGCTGGTTGAACCGCAGCCAGCTTCCTTCCCGCTCGATGTAGCGGTCCGGGGGCAGATCCTCGGCCGGTTCCGTCGCCGCAGGATCGGGCGCCGCGCCCGCGCCCTTCGTGTCCGTACTCTGCTGGAAGCTGACCTCACCGACACTCATGTCGTCATTGTCCCCAGTGCCCCGCAGGTCAAGACTTCCCGCCCCCCTGTTTTCAATATCACCAAGCGCCGTGTTTGCCCAGTTCAGCATCGCGTCGTTGACGCGCATCGCGGCGCCCAGGGCCAGTTCGGCGCAGCGCAGCGGCGACGGAGCCCGGCTGGCCACCGCCACCCCCGCCGTGACCAGCGCGGTGAGGCCGCGCAGCGCCGTCCGGCTCAGTCCGGAGAGGGCCGGCACAGCGCCTCGAGGGCGTCCCGGTCACCGATCTTGACCCGCTCGCCCCGGCCGAGCGCGCCGGCCAGCTCCGCCTCGGCGGCCTCCACCCGGAGCCAGTCGATGTAGGTCACCGGCCGCACCCCCCGGGCGGCCAGCACCTCCGTGAACGGCCTGCGGGTTGGCCCGCCGCCGGCGGTCCGGCCGGACAGGTCGGCGAGCAGGGACCGGACGGTCCCGGCCGCATCGGACTTGTTCGTGCCCACCACCCCGGTCGGGCCGCGCTTGAGCCACCCCGCGACGTACTCCCCCGGCAGCGGTGCGCCGTCCGGGCCGAGCACCCGGCCCTCGGCGTGGGGCACGGTGGCGGTGTTCTCGTCGAACGGCACCCCGGCCAGCGGCACGCTCTGGTAGCCGACGCTGCGGAATACCATCTGCGCCGGGATCGTCTCGTACTCCCCCGTCCGGCTGAACCGGCCCAGCTCGTCCAGCCGGGTGCGCTCCACGGTCAGCCCGGACACCCGCCCCGGGCCCTCGACCTCCACCGGGCGGAGCCAGAAGCGGACCGCCAGCTTGCGCCCCCCGGCTGCGGCGGGACGCCCGGCCCAGTCCCTCAGCACCGCGAGGTTGCCGCGGACCCGGCGGTCGCTTTCCGCCAGCTGGCCGCTCTGCCCGGTTGGGTCGAACGCGTCGAGGTCCAGCTCGTCCGGCCGCGCCTCGATGTCCACGTCGGCCAGCTCGCCCAGCTCACGGAGTTCCTTGGTGGTGAACTTGGCCTGGGCGGGCCCGCGGCGGCCGATCATGTGCACCTCGCGGACCTTGCTGGCCGTGAGGGCCTCCAGGACCGCCTGCGGCACGTCCGTGCTGCGCAGCGCGGCTGGGTCCTTGGCCAGGATGCGGGCGACGTCCACGGCCACGTTGCCCACCCCGACCACGGCCACGGACTCGGCGTCCAGCGTGAACGCCTCCGCGGCCGAGTCGGGATGGCCGCAGTACCAGTTGACGAAGTCGGTGGCCGCGTAGCTGCCGGGCAGGTCCTCACCGGGGATGCCCATCCGCCGGTCCCGCATCGCCCCGGTCGCGTAGACGACCGCGTCGTAGCTGGCCAGGAGGTCTTCCCGGGTCACGTCGTCGCCGAGGTGCACGCCGCCGAGGAACCGCACGTCCGGGTGCTCCAGCACGCCACGCAGGTAATCGGCGATGGACCGGATGGACGGGTGGTCCGGGGCTACCCCGTAGCGGACCAGGCCGTAGGGGCTGGGCAGCCGGTCCAGCACGTCGACCCGGACCGTGCCGGCCGGGGCCAGGGCGGCGACCTGCTTGATGAGCGCCTCGGCCGTGTAGATGCCGGCCGGGCCGGAGCCCACCACGGCAACCTCGAGTGTCGTCACGGACGCAACCCCACCGTTCTCCTCCTCGAGGGTCTTCTCCCGGAGTTCCCCCGGGACTCAGCCCTGGGTGTTATCCGCCAGCACCGGGTCCAGCCGTGCCACGGCCTCGGTGATCTGCCGGGCCAGATGCTGCGGGACCAGGCCGACCTCGTCGAGGATCTCATCCCGCGACCCGTGGGCCAGGAACCGCTGGGGAATGCCGAAGGTCCGGGCGGGGGTGGTCACGGCCGCGTCCCGGAGAAGCCGGACACCGCGTCGCCGAAGCCGCCAGTCACGCCGTTGTCCTCGACCGTTACCACGAGCCGGGCCCGCCGGGCCTCGTCCGCGAGGGCCGGATCGACCGGCTTCAGCCAGCGCGGGTCGATCACGGTCACCCCGATGCCCTGATCGGCCAGCCGGTCGGCGGCGACCAGGCAGGTCAGCGCCATGGGGCCGGCTCCGGCCAGGAGCACGTCGGGAGCCGCGCCGCCGGCCGGGCGGCGCAGCACGTCCATGCCGCCGAGCTGCCCGATCGCCTCGACGTCGCCGCCCACGTTCGCCTTGGGGAAGCGCAGCACGGTGGGACCGTCGCTGACCGCCACCGCCTCGTCCAGCAGCTCGGCCAGCCGGGTCGCGTCCCGCGGGGCCGCGATGCGCAGGCCCGGGACGACCTGCAGGATCGAGCCGTCCCACATGCCGTTGTGGCTGGACCCGTCCGGGCCGGTTACCCCGGCCCGGTCCAGCACGAACGTGACCGGCAGCCGGTGCAGCGCCACGTCCATCAACACCTGGTCGAAGGCCCGGTTGAGGAACGTCGCGTAGATCGCGACCACCGGGTGCAGGCCGCCCATGGCCAGCCCGGCCGCACTGGTCACGGCGTGCTGCTCGGCGATGCCGACGTCGAAGACCCGGTCCGGGTAAGCCGCCGCGAACGGCGCCAGGCCGGTCGGGTGCAGCATCGCGGCGGTGATCGCCACCACGTCGGGGCGCCGGGCGCCGACCGAGACCAGCGCATCGCCGAACACGTGTGACCAGGTGCGCTTGGGCACGCCGGGCAGCTGGCCCACCGGGGCGCCGGCGGGCACCTGGTGCAGCCGGTCCTCCTCGTTGTCCTCGGCGAGCTGGTACCCGAAGCCCTTCCGGGTGATCGCATGCACGATCACCGGGCCGCCGAAGTCGCGGGCCCGGCGCAGCGCCAGCTCCATGGCCTGCTCGTCGTGGCCGTCGATGGGACCCAGGTACTTCAGGCCGAGGTCCTCGAACATGACCTGCGGCTGCAAGACGTCCTTGAGCCCCTTCTTCATGCCGTGCAGGGTGCCGTACAGCGGCGGCCCGACCAGCGGGGTCCGGGTCAGCGTGGTCTTGATGTAGTCCAGCACGTTCTCATAGCGCTGGTTGATCCGGACCGTGGCCAGGTGATGGGCCAGCCCGCCGATGGTGGGCTGGTAGGACCGGCCGTTGTCGTTGACCACGATGACCAGCCTGCTGTCCTTGGCCACCGCGATGTTGTTCAGGGCCTCCCAGGCCATGCCGCCGGTGAGCGCGCCGTCGCCGATGACTGCCACCACGGTCCGGTCGGTCTCGCCGCGGAGCCGGTACGCCTTGGCCAGGCCGTCGGCGTAGGACAGACTGGTTGACGCGTGCGAGTTCTCGACCAGGTCATGCTCGGACTCGGCGCGGCTGGGGTAACCGGACAGCCCGCCCCGCTGGCGCAGCGTGCCGAACTCGGAAACCCGCCCGGTCAGGAGCTTGTGCACATACGACTGATGGCCGGTGTCGAACACGACCTTGTCCACCGGCGAATCGAACACCCGGTGCATCGCGATGGTCATCTCGACCACGCCAAGGTTGGGACCGAGGTGACCGCTCGTCCGCGAGACCGTCTCGATCAGCAGGTCACGGATCTCGCTGGCCAGGACGGGCAGCTGGTCCGGTGCCAGCTGCTTCAGTTCTCGCGGGCCGGAGATGGATTCCAGCAAGGTCACCTGGGCTGCTCCCTCATGTGAGAAGCGAGGATCTGTGGCGAGTCTATTTCGCCGGGCTTGTGCCGGGCACGGAAGGCTCGCCTTCCCCGCCCGGCAACCGTGTCCTGCCGTTCGCCCCCGGTTAGCCACCGGGACATTCCGCCGGCCAGCATGCCCGGGCATTACCGACATCTGCGGCAGATTACCCACTTTCCCGCCGCGACGCTGGCCGGGGATGAACCATGCACCGACCATGGCCCAGAATACGGGCCCGGCAGGCCTGCCCACGGGCGCCCCGGCCCGGGCGATCGCCTGATCATGACGGCGGCCCTGGCCCAGAGCTTCGGGCGACCCGGCGCGGACCCGGAACTCGCCCGGGTGCTGGTGTCCAAGGGCGCCCTGATCCGCCCGGGCGGTAGGCGGGTCGGCGCGGCGGCCCGGTCCCCGTTCATCAGGCCCGGCACCACGAGCAGCGTGGACTACAACCACTACTCGCTGCTGAAGACGGCCGAGCAGATCTTCGGTCTCCCGCTGCTCGGTGACGCCAGGCAGCCACAGGTCTCGGCGTTCGGCCCGGACGTCTTCAGCGGCTGACCCCGGAGGCCGCGGCCCGGCGGGCACCCGCCCGGCCGCGGCCGGGGTTTACCGGATGCCGTAGAGGTGCTCCAGCGCGAGCTGGTCGAGGTGCTCGTAACCCAGGCCACGGCCGCCCAGGGTCTCGATGTCGGGGGTGAAGCCCTGGACATCCCGCCAGGTCTCGCCGTCGGCGAGGGTCGGGGTGGCCAGGTCCTCAACCCCCGATGCGGCCAGGGCCGCCTTCACCTCCGGGTCGGCGCGGAACGCCCGCACCTTGTCCCGCAGGATCAGGTAGTTGCGCATGCACGCCGCTGCCGATACCCACACGCCGTCGTCGTCCTCGGTCCGCGGCGGCTTGTAGTCAAAATGCACCGGCCCGTCATACCCTCCGGCCACCAGCGCGTCCACCACCCAGAACGCGCCCCGGGCGTTCCCCGCGCCGAACCGCAGGTCCTGGTCGTAGCGCGGCCCGTTCTGGCCGTTCAGGTCGATATGGAACAGCTTGCCGTGCCACATCGCCTGGCTGATGCCGTGCGCGTAGTTCAGCGACGCCATCTCCTCGTGCCCCACCTCGGGGTTGATGCCCACCATCTCGGAGTGCTCGAGCTCGTTGATGAAGGCCAGCGCGTGCCCGGCGCTGGGCAGCAGGATGTCTCCCCGGGGCTCGTTCGGCTTCGGCTCGATCGCGAACCGCAGGTCATACCCCTGCTCGAGCACGTACCCCGCCAGCAGGTCCAGGCCTTCCTGGTACCGGGAGAGCGCGGCCCGGATGTCCTTGGACGCGCCCGACTCGGCGCCTTCCCGGCCGCCCCAGAACACGTACGTCTTCGCCCCCAGCTCGGCGGCCAGGTCCAGGTTGCGCATCGTCTTGGCCAGCGCGAACCGGCGGATGTCCCGGTCAGCGGCGGTGAAGGCGCCGTCCTTGAAGATCGGGTGGCCGAACAGGTTGGTCGTGGCGGTGGTCACTACCAGGCCGGTGTCGTCCAGCGCGCGGCGGAAATCAGCGATCTTCTGGTCCCGCTCCGCGTCCGGCGCCCCGAACGGGAACACGTCGTTGTCGTGAAAATTCACCCCGTACGCGCCCAGCCCGGCGAGCTTGCGCACGGCCCGGTCCGCGGCCATCGGCGGGCGTACCGCCCCGCCGAACACGTCCACTCCCTGCCAGCCGACGGTCCAGATGCCGAACGAGAACTTGTCCTCCGGGGTCGGCACGTAAGCGTCTGCGGTCACCAGCCAGTCCTCTCTTTTGTTGCCATGCACCTCGATGTCGCGGTCATCCCGACAGCGAGCCTGTCCAAGGCAGCCGGGCCAGCAGGAGCCCCCGCTGGCCCGGCCCCAGCGGTCATCTCTCCCAGATCCGCGTGTCCCAGCCCGCTGAATCCCAGTCCTCCGTCGCGTGGCGGAGCCAGGCGAGCCGCTGCCGGACCACGGGCTCGGCGGGCCCGGTGTACTCCTCCGGCAGGTGACGAGGCCACTCGGGTGGCTCCGGGGTGCCCGCCAGCGCCCAGGCGGCCTGCCGCGCCGCGCCCAGCGCGACGTACTCCTCCGGCGCCGGCACCAGGACGGGGACCCCGAAGATGCCGGGAGCCAGGCGGCGGGCGGCCTCCGAGCGGGCCCCGCCGCCGATCAGCAGCACCCGCTCGCGGGAGGCGCCCTGCGCGGCGATATGGTCCGCCGCCTCGGCCAGGGTGCCGAGCACGGCCTCGATCGCGGCCCGTGCGAGGTTGGCCGCGGTCGCGTTCTGCGTGGTCAGGCCGCGGAGCACGCCGGTGGCGTCGGGCCGGTTCGGGGAGCGTTCCCCGTCCAGGTAGGGCAGGAGCGCGAGGCCGCCCGCGCCGGGCTCGGCGGTCAGCGCGCGGGCCGACAGCCCGTCCATGTCGGTGCCGATCAGGGCGGCGACCGTGGAGAGCACCAGGCCCGCGTTGACCGTGGCGATCAGCGGCAGGAACCGGCCGGTGGCGTCGGCGAACCCGGCGACCATGCCGGACTCGTCCGCGGCGGCCCGCTCGGTGACCGCGTACGCGGTCCCCGAGGTGCCGATCGAGATGACCAGCTCGCCGGGCTCCAGGCTGAGCCCGAGGGCGGCCCCCATGTTGTCGCCAGTGCCCGGGGACAGGACGGCCCCGCCCGCGGTCTCGCCGACGACCTCGCTGGGCTTGGCGATCCGGGGCAGGCCGGGCTCATGGCCGAGCGCCGCGGCGGCGACCTCGGGCAGCCAGCGGCCAGCCGCGGGCGAGAAGTAGCCGGTGCCGGAGGCGTCGCCCCGGTCGGTGGCTGGATCGCCCGCACCTGGTGCGGGCGAGCCGAGCCGCCAGGTCAGCCAGTCATGCGGCAGCATCACCCGGGCCACCCGGGCCGCGTGCTCCGGTTCGTGCTCGGCCAGCCAGCGCAGCTTGGTCACGGTGAACGAGGCGCTGGGCACGCTCCCGGTGTGCTCCGCCCACCAGCCCGGCCCGCCCAGCTCGGCGATCAGCTCCCGGGCCGCCCGGGCCGAGCGCAGGTCGTTCCAGAGCAGGGCGGGCCTGATGATCTCACCGGCCTCGTCCGCCACCACCATGCCGTGCTGCTGCGCGGCCACCCCGATGGCGTCGGCCCGGTCGAGCAGCCCCCGCCCGGCCTGCTCCAGCGCGGACCACCAGGCGGCCGGGTCACACTCGGTACCCGGCGGGTGCGGGGCACCCCCGCGCGCCACGACCGCGCCGTCCTCAGCCTCGCAGAGCAGCACCTTGGTCGACTGCGTGGACGAATCCACCCCGGCCACGAGCATCGCTCACCCCTTCGCTCCGACGGGACTGAACCTACTATTGGGCGCCCGGCACGGTCACGGCCCGGGCCGCCTGCCAGCCGGGAGTCAGCTGCAGCCCGGTGATCACCAGCAGCACCGCCACCGGTACGGTCCAGCCGCCGAGCGCGGAGTGCAGGAAGCCGGTCGCCAGCGGGCCGGTGGTGGCGACCAGGTACCCCACGCTCTGCGCGAACCCGGAGAGCGACGCGGCCACCTGCGGGTCGGGGGCCCGGGCCATGGTGAAGAAGATGGCCAGGCCGAGCGAGGCGCCCTGGCCCAGGCCCAGGAGCAGCACCCAGGCCGCGGCGCCGCCCAGCGGGGCGAACCAGGCTCCGGCCAGGCCGGCCGCGCTGACGGCCACGGTGCCGGCGATCAGCGCCTGCTGGTTGCGGGCCCGGTGCGCGAGGACGGGGATAAGCAGCGAGCCGGCCGCCCCGCCCAGGCTCATCAGGGCGAGCAGCGTGCCGGCGCCGCCGGCGCTCACCCCCCGGTCCCGGAACATCGTGGGCAGCCAGGACAGCTCCGCGTAGAACGTCAGGCTCTGCAACCCCATGTAGGCGGTGACCTGCCAGGTCAGCGCGTAGCGGGAGAGCTTCAGCGGCGCGGCCGGTGCAGCGGGACGCCGGGGCTGGTGTTTTTCCCCGGATTCATGCGCTGCGGCTCCCGGAATGGCCGGCACGGTCCGGTACCGGCGCTGCGGCAGCCACACCACGCCCGCGGCCAGCGCGGGCAGCGCCCACACGGCCAGGGATACCGGGACCGAGCTACCGGACTGGTTGTACACCGGGACCGCGACCAGCGATGCGAGGATCGACCCTGCGGACAGGCTGAGCAGGTAGAGCCCGATGAGCAGCCCGGCGCGCTCCGGCGCGCGCCGCTTGACCAGGCTGGGCAGCAGCACGTTGAGCAGCGCGATGGCCGCCGCGGCCAGCGCCGTGCCGGGGAACAGCAGCACCCCCGGCGCCGCGCCCCTCAGCAGCAGGCCCGCGGCCAGCACGGCCAGCGCGCCGCCCAGCACCCGTTCCTCGCCGAGCCGGCGGCTGAGCGGCGCGGCCACCCCGGAGAACACGCCGAACGCGAGCACCGGGAGGGACGCCAGGACGGAGATGGCCGCGGGCGACAGGTGCAGGCGGGCCGATAGTTCCGGGAACAGCGGCGGCAGGCTGGTGATGGCGGCCCGCAGGTTGAACGCGATCGCCAGAACGCCCGCGACGAGCAGGACACCGTTCCGGGCGTAGCGGCGGGTCCGCGGCGGCGATGACGCGGGGGGAGCGGCAGGATCGGGCATTTCCCCGACACGCTACCGCGCGCGTTAGCCCGGGCCGGCGGGTGAGTCCGGGCCCCGGCCGCCCGCCCAGGCCCCGGCTCCCGGACCGCCCGCCCGCTCAGCCGAGCAGCGAGCGCAGCACGTACTGCATGATCCCGCCGTGCCGGAAGTACTCCGCCTCCCCCGGCGTGTCGATCCGCACCACGGCCCGGAACTCCGTGCCGTCGGCGCGGACGGTCACCTCCCGCGGGACGGGGCCGGAGTTCATCTCCTCGATGCCGGTGATCTCGAAGACCTCCTGCCCGGTGAGCCCGAGCGACTCGGCCGACTCCCCCGGCGGGTACTGCAGCGGCAGCACGCCCATGCCGATCAGGTTGGAGCGGTGGATCCGCTCGAACGACTCGACCAGCACGGCCCGCACGCCGAGCAGCAGGGTGCCCTTGGCCGCCCAGTCCCGGGACGAGCCCGACCCGTACTCCTTGCCGCCCAGCACGACCAGCGGGGTACCTTCCTCCGCGTACTTCCGGGAAGCCGCGTAGATCGACATCTGCTCGCCGTCGGGCAGGTGCACGGTGACGCCGCCCTCGGTGCCGGGGGCCAGCTGGTTGCGCAGCCGGATGTTGGCGAACGTGCCGCGGATCATCACCTCGTGGTTGCCGCGCCGCGAACCGTAGGAGTTGAAGTCCTTGCGCTCCACCCCGTGCCCGGTGAGGTACTCCCCGGCCGGGCCGTCCTTCTTGATCGCCCCGGCGGGCGAGATGTGGTCGGTGGTCACCGAGTCGCCCAGCCTGGCCAGCACGCGGGCCCCGTGGATGTCGGTGACCGGCGACGGCTGGTCCGTCATGCCCTCGAAGTAGGGCGGCTTGCGTACGTAGGTGGAGTTCCCGTCCCACGCGAACGTGTCCCCGGCGGGGACGTCCAGCTCGCGCCAGTTGTCGTCGCCCACGAACACGTCCGCGTAGTCCCGGGTGAACATCTCGGCGGCCACCGCGTGCTGCACCACGTCGCTGATCTCGGCGGCCGAGGGCCAGATGTCCCGCAGGTACACCGGGGTGCCGTCGGGACGGCTGCCCAGCGGCTCGTTCTCCATGTTGACGTCCATGGTCCCGGCCAGCGCGTACGCCACCACCAGCGGCGGCGAGGCCAGGTAGTTCATCTTCACGTCGGGATTGATCCGGCCCTCGAAATTCCGGTTCCCGGACAGGACCGAGACTACGGCCAGGTCGTTCTCGTCCACCGCGGCACTGATGACCTCCGGCAGCGGGCCGGAGTTGCCGATGCAGGTGGTGCAGCCGTAGCCGACCAGGTTGAAGCCCAGCTTGTCCAGGTAGGGCACCAGGCCGGCCCGCTCGTAGTAGTCCATGACTACCTTGGAGCCGGGCGCCAGCGTGGTCTTGACCCAGGGCTTGGTGGACAGCCCCGACTCGACCGCCTTCTTGGCCAGCAGCGCGGCCCCGACCATGACCGACGGGTTGGACGTGTTGGTGCACGAGGTGATGGCCGCGATGACCACCGAGCCGTGGTCCACCGAGGTCTGCGTGCCGTCCTCCAGCGTCACCTGCGCCGGGTTGGACAGGCGGCCGGCGCTGGCCGCCGCCGGCCGCCCAGCCGGCTGGTCAGCCTCGCCGTTCTCCCGGTCCGGGACGAACGGGTCGGACGCCGGGAAGGTGTCGGCCACGTCCTCGTCCAGCCGGTCGAGCTGCACGTAGTTGCCGAGCGCGTCGCGGAACGAGTTCTTGGCGTCGGTCAGGGCCACCCGGTCCTGCGGCCGCTTCGGGCCGGCCAGCGACGGCACGATCGAGGACAGGTCGAGTTCGAGCTGCTCGGAGTAGCGGGGCTCCGCGGCCGGGTCGTGCCACAGGCCCTGTTCCCTGGCGTAGGCCTCGACCAGCGCCACCTGCTCGGCCGGGCGGCCGGTGAGCGTCAGGTAGTCCAGGGTCTGCTGGTCGAGCGGGAAGATCGCGCAGGTAGAGCCGAACTCGGGGCTCATATTGCCGATCGTGGCCCGGTTAGCCAGCGGCACCGCGCCCACCCCGTCGCCGTAGAACTCCACGAACTTGCCGACCACCCCGTGCCGCCGGAGCAGCTCGGTGATGGTGAGGACCAGGTCGGTGGCGGTGGTCCCGGCCGGCAGCTCTCCCGTGAGCCTGAAGCCGACCACCCGCGGGATCAGCATGCTGATTGGCTGGCCGAGCATGGCCGCCTCGGCCTCGATCCCCCCCACTCCCCAGCCGAGCACGCCAAGCCCGTTCTGCATGGTGGTGTGGGAGTCGGTGCCCACGCAGGTGTCCGGGTACGCGGCACCGTCGCGGGACATGACCACCCGGGCCAGGTGCTCGATGTTGACCTGGTGCACGATCCCGGTGCCCGGCGGCACCACCTTGAACTGGCTGAACGCATCCTGGCCCCAGCGCAGGAACTGGAATCGCTCGAGGTTGCGGCCGAACTCCAGCTCGACGTTGCGGTCGAACGCGTCCGGCCGGCCGAAGATGTCGGCCACCACCGAGTGGTCGATGACCAGCTCCGCCGGGACCAGCGGGTTGATCTTGCCCGCGTCGCCGCCCAGGTCCCGCATGGCCTCGCGCATGGTGGCCAGGTTGACGACGGCCGGCACGCCGGTCAGGTCCTGCAGGATCACCCGGGCCGGGGTGAACTGGATCTCGGTCGAGGGGTCGGCCGCCGGATCCCACTGCGCGAGCGCGGTGATGTGGTCCCCGGTGACGTTGCGGCCGTCCTCGGTGCGCAGCAGGTTCTCGAGCAGGACCTTCAGGCTGAACGGCAGGTCGGCTGACCCGTCCACGGCGTCGAGCCGGTGTATCTGGTACCCGGCCTCGCCTATCCGCAACGTCGCCAGGCTGCCGAAGCTGTTCGCGGTCATCAGGGTCCGCCTCCTGCACCAGTCAAGTATCTCGATATCAAGTTAAAAGCGCGTGTTCACGCTAAGACGAGTTTATCTCGACGTCAAGGTATCGCCCGGGAGCGGGTTCCGCCCCGGGAACCGGGACGATTCACGCGCGGCCGGCGCGATTCCCCGCCCGGGACGGCGCTCCCGCCCTGGACGGCACTGCCTATACGACAACATTGCCACCACTTCACCGCTGCGGGCGCCGATGCGCCGCGGTCAGGGCCGCTGATCCGCGACTATGGGGTGGTGACAGAGCACACCGAGCGCCCCTGGGGCGGTTACACGGTCCTCGCCGAGGCCGGGGACTTCAAGGTCAAGACCATCGAGGTGCATCCCGGGCAGCGGCTGTCCTACCAGCGGCACTCCCGGCGGGCCGAGCACTGGTTCGTGGTCCGCGGTGAGGGCGTGGTCACCCTGGACGGCCAGGAGATCGGGGTCCGCCGGGGAGACACGGTCGACGTGGCGCTGGGAGCCGCGCACCGGATCCGCAACACCGGGACGGACCCGCTGGTGTTCGTGGAGGTCCAGCACGGCGACTACTTCGGCGAGGACGACATCGTCCGGCTCGACGACGACTACGGCCGCGTCGGGGCCTGACTCCGCCTGGCCCGCCTGCGGCGGACCTGAGTGCGGGCGGGCCCGCCTACGGCCGCCGCCTGACCGGGCATGCCCCCTACGGGCGGGTCGCCTCCTGGCTGGCCGCCGCGGCGAGCACGGCCGCGCGCAACACGCCGTCGTCGGCGGGATCGACGGTCCGCAGGTCCAGCAGGAGCCGGCCGTCCTCGACCCGTGCCGCCACCGGGGGGGTACTTTTCCGCAACGAACCCGCGAGCATGGCCGGGAGACTCACGGCGGCGCTGGGCAGCCGGACCCCCGGTGCGCCACCGCCGCCCACCACCGCGTCACCCCCGGTGGCCCGGGCGTCCAGCCCGGCCCGGGCCAGGTCGGCGGCCAGCCGCCCGGCGCGATCCCGGAGCCGCTCGACGGGCTCGTGCAGGGCCGTCGCGGTCGGCGTGGCCGGGCCGCGCAGTGTGGCTTCCAGCGCGGCCAGGGTCAGCTTGTCCACCCGGAGCGCCCGGGCCAGCGGATGCCGCCGCAACGCCGCGATCAGCCCGGCCCGGCCGAGCAGCAGCCCGGCCTGCGGCCCGCCGAGCAGCTTGTCCCCGCTGGCGGTGACCAGGGCCGCACCGCTGGCCAGCGCGGTCGCGGCGTCGGGCTCGCCGGGCAGTACCGGCTCCGGGGCCAGCAGCCCGGAGCCGATGTCCGCGATCACGGGAACCGGGCCCGGCTCCCGGCCCGGCTCCCCGGTCCCGCCCGCCATCTCGGCCGGCCTGATCGCGGCCAGCTCCGCGATCGCCGCCTCGCTGGTGAAGCCCAGGATGCGGAAGTTCGACGGGTGCACCTTGAGGATGAAGCCGGTGTCCGGCCCGATCGCCGCGGCGTAGTCGGCGGCCGTGGTCCGGTTCGTGGTGCCGACCTCCCGCAGCCGGGCTCCGGTGGAGGCCAGCAGGTCGGGCAGGCGGAAGCCGTCGCCGATCTCCACCATCTCGCCGCGGCTGACGATGATCTCGCGGTCGCGGGCCAGCGCGGTCGCGGCCAGCACCAGCGCGGCCGCGTTGTTGTTGACGATGTGCACGTCCTCCGCCTGCGGGCAGGCCGCGCGGAGCGCGTCGAGGGCGCCGCGGCCGCGCCGGGCCCGATGGCCGGTGGCCAGGTCGAACTCCACGTCGGTGCAGCCGGCGCTGGCGGCCAGGGCGGCCCGGGCCGCGGCGGACAACGGGGCGCGGCCGAGGTTGGTGTGCAACAGCACGCCGGTGGCGTTGATGACCGGGCGCAGTGTGGTGGCGCTGGCGGGGAGCAGCCCGGCGGCCAGGTCCGGCACGTCCTCCGGCGCGATCTCACCGCGGCGGGCTCGGTCCTGGGCGGCGGTGATCGCCTCCTTGACCAGGGCGGCCCCGAGGCGGCCGACCGCCTCGGTGAACGGGGGCTGCGCCAGCAGCGTGTCGGTGCGCGGTATCCGCCGCCGGCTGTCCACGATCGCACTCTAACCCTGTCACCACGCGCGCAACCGGCCGGCGGCCCGTGTGGCGGCCGGGCTGACGGCTGAAGGCCCGATAGCGGGCGGACAGGCCTTCTGCTAGGTGAGACTGGACGACGGCGCGGAACTGCCTGGGGCTAGCCGAGGCCGTGCCGGGCCGCACTCACGTCACGGTCACCCAGACCCTGGCTGACGAGCGCGGCCCACCGGTCGCGGATCACTTCCAGCATCGGCAGCCGCCGGCCGGAGGCGTCCAGGGCCAGCCGGATGTCTTTGAGCGCCCACTGCAGCGCGAAGTCCGGCGAGTCGTCGCCGGAGTCCATCTTGGCGAACTTGGCCGCCGCGGCCGGATTGGACAGGTTCCCGGCGCTGAGGAAGTCCAGCACCTGCTGGTGATCCACGCCGAGCGAGTCGGCCAGGGCCATGATCTCCGCCGCTCCCTCGACCAGGAAGACCAGCCAGGAGTTCATGACCAGCTTGAGCTTGCTGCCCGCGCCCCCCTCGCCGAGCCACTTCGTCTCCCGGCCGAGGGCGGCGAACACCGGCCCGACCCCGGGCTCCGCCTGCTCGGGGCCCGACGCCAGGATCAGCAGCTGGCCGTTCTCGGCCGGGGCGCGGGTGCCGGATACTGGCGCGTCCACGAAGTACACGTCCGGACGCTCCTTGCCGACCTGGGCGGCCAGCTCTTCCGTGGCGGTCACGCCGACCGTGCCCATCTGCGCCCAGACCGCGTGCGGCCGCATCGCCTCCAGCATCCCGAAATCGAACGCCACCTGGTTCACCGCATCCGCGTCCGCGACCATGGTGATCACCACGTCCGCTTCGCGCACCGCGTCCGGCGCATCCTCGTGGGCGGTCGCACCGTCCTCCGCGAGCTGCGCGGCGCGCTCCGGGGTCCGGTCCCACACGTCCACCGTGAACCCGTTCCGGAGCAGGCTGTGCGTCATCCCCAGGCCCATCGTCCCGGCGCCCAGTACCGCTACCCGTGGCAGTGGCCGGGCCTCTCCGGCAGAACTCATGTCGTCATCCCCTCGGTGGTCCTCGTTGCGGAGGTTGCTCTTCTCATCTTTAACCCGTACCGGTCAGGGGCAGCAGCCGGCGGCTTGCGGGGCTGGCGCCGGTGCGCCACCGCGATCAGCGTGGCCAGGCCGGCCACCACCGCCCCGGCCAGCATCGCGGCGCGGTCGCCGCCGACCCCGGCCATGCGGTCGCCGTGGCTCGCGGTCAGCGCGATGGCAGGCAGCAGCGCGGCGCCGACCCCGGCACCGATCTGGCGGCTGGTGTTGATCACGCCGCCGACGAAACCCTGGTCGCCGTCGGCCACCCCGCGGCTCGCGGTGACCATGGCGCCGAACGCGGTGCCCGCCGTGCCGAAGCCGACGAACGTGACCGCGGCCAGCAGCGGGCTGTACCCGCCGGTGGCGGGCAGGTGAGTGAGCAGCAGGAACCCGGCGGTGGCCACGGCGTTGGTCAGCACCAGCAGCCGCCGCAGGCCCAGTCGCGAGGCCAGCCGGGCGCCGGTCAGCCCGGCCACGAAGCCGACGACACCCTGCGGGGCGATGGCCAGCCCGGTCATCAGCGGCGAGTCGTGCAGGACCTGCTGGAAGTACAGGGACAGGACGAGCATCTCGCCGCCGTTCCAGACGCCGAGCAGCATGATCAGCGCGCCGCCCTTGCGGAGCGAGCCGAGCCGGAGCAGGTTGCCGCGGACCAGCGGGTCGGGCTGGTGTCCCTCGGCCACCGCGAAGACGGCCAGCGCGGCTACCGTGAGCCCGGCCGCGGCCAGCACCACCGGGGAGGTCCAGCCGGCCGCGGCGCCCTGGGACACGGCGAACACCAGCGAGGCGACCGCCAGCGTGATGAGCAGCGCGCCGGTCACGTCGAGCCGCCGCGGTTCGCGGCGCTCCCGGCCCCGGCCCAGCAACCTCGGGGTGAGCAGCATCGCGGCCAGCCCGACCGGCACGTTGACCAGGAATACCGCGCGCCAGCTGGTGAACTCGACCAGGACGCCGCCCAGCACCTGCCCGGCCACTAAGGACTTCAGGGCTTCGCGACGCGGTAGCACAGGTGGGTCACGGCCCCCGCGACGGGTTTCCCCTCCGGGATCAGCTCGCCCCGCTCCCCGGCGAACAGCGGCGTGCCCTCCCCCAGCAGCAGCGGGACGAGGTGGATGCGCACCTCATCGAGCAGGCCCGCCCTGAGCAGCTGCCCGGCAACGTGCGCACCCAGCACCAGGACGTCCTTGTCCCCCGCGGCATCCGCGGCCCGCCGGGCTGCGGCCTCCAGTCCGTCGAAGGCGAACGTCCCGCCGTTGTCGCCGGGCAGGTCCTCCCTGGTCCGGTGGGTGACCACGAAGCTCGGGACGCCAGGCCATGGCGTGCCGCCCCATGGGCCCACGCCGAGGTCGAAGGTGCGCCGTCCGATGATGGCGCTCCCTACCGTGGCGTTCGCCGGGCTGAAGCCGATGTCGACCCCGGCGTCCGGCCCGTTCCCGGCCATCCACATCCACTCGTGCAGCCGCTCGCCGCCCTTCCCCAGGGGATTCGCCTCCCCGATGTTCGGTCCGGCGGTGAACCCGTCCAGGGACATCGCCACGTCCAGCACCACCTTGCTCATCGCGAACCTCCTTCGCTCCATCGGCGCCGCCGTCCGGCGCCGTCACGAGAAGGTCGGGGCCGACCCGGCCATTTCGACGTCCCCCCGGGAAATTAGCGGGGGGCGGCGTCCATGGTCAGACCAGCCGCGGCGCCGGGGGCGCCGGCAACGACTCAGCCAGCACCGCGCCCGGCCCGGCGAACGCGGTCGGCGGGGCCGGATCGCCTGGCCCCTCCAAGGGAAGTTCTCCTGCACCGACCTTGAGGACCTGCTGGCCCGGATCGGGGACCGCCACCCTGCGGGGCGGAGGTCACTCGGCGCTGTGCGGGGGCGGCTGCTGGAAGGACGGGCCGCACAGCGAGCGCAGCCATTCCTCGGAGGTGCCGTCCAAGCCGCGGGCCGGACTGCGCGCGGCGCGCCACCAGACCCGGCCCGCGGGTGCCGGGCCAGCCGGCGGCTGCTCCCCGGACGGCTGCCCCGCGAAGGCCTGGTCCGCGGAAGGCTGTTCCCCGGACCGCTGGCCCTCGGACGGCTGTTCCCGTGACCACTCCCCGCCGGACCAGCGAGGCGGGGCCAGCCGCGACGGGACGGGGGCGGAGGGCTGGGCTGCGGGTTCATCAGGGACCGGGTCTCGGCCAGGGACGGAGCTCTGCGGCGATGAGCGGGCTGGGGGGCGGTTCATCCAGGGGGCCTGCCAGTGCGCGGCTCCGGCGGGGCCGCTGGGCGGGCCGGGCGGAACACGGCGGCCGCTGGGAGCGGCCGGGACTGGGAAGAGGACTTCACGCGCTGGCACGATCATGATGCGTGAGGGCTTGGTGAGCTTCGGCAAGCTTTCGCCGGGTACCGCCATACTAGGCAGGTCAGCGCGGTCCGCCAGATAACCCGCGCGATGAACCAGGCCGCGCCGGGCGCGGCGCCAGCGGCACGGGAGGGACGCATGGACCGTCAGGTCAAATATCTGCTCGATGAGTCCGAACTGCCCCAGCAGTGGTACAACGTGGTCGCTGACCTGCCCTCTCCCCCGCCGCCCCCGCTGCACCCCGGCACCCGCGAGCCGGTCGGGCCGGACGACCTCGCCCCGCTGTTCCCCGCGGCGCTGATCGGCCAGGAGGTGTCGGCGGAGCGGTACATCTCCATCCCCGAGGACGTCCGCGATGTGTACCGGCTGTGGCGGCCGACCCCGCTGCTGCGCGCGCGGCGGCTGGAGAAGGAACTGGGGACCCCGGCCCGGATCTACTACAAGTACGAGGGCGGCAGCCCGGCAGGCTCGCACAAGCCCAACACCGCGGTCCCGCAGGCGTACTACAACGCCGCCGAGGGAGTGTCCCGGCTCACCACCGAGACCGGGGCCGGCCAGTGGGGCAGCGCGCTGGCCTTTGCCTCAGCCGTCTTCGGCCTGCAGTGCGAGGTTTGGCAGGTCCGCGCCTCCTACGACCAGAAGCCGTACCGCAGGCTGCTGATGGAGACCTACGGGGCCACCGTGCACCCGAGCCCCTCGGACATGACCGAGTCGGGCAAGGCGATCCTGGCCGCCGACCCGGACTCGCCGGGCAGTCTGGGCATCGCGATCAGCGAGGCGGTGGAGGTCGCCGCCGGGGACCCCACGGCCCGGTATGCCCTGGGCAGCGTGCTGAACCACGTGCTGCTGCACCAGACGGTCATCGGCGAGGAGGCCATCAAGCAGATGGCGCAGGCCGGTGACGTGCCCGACCTGATCATCGGCTGCACCGGGGGCGGCTCCAACTTCTCCGGGCTGGTCTTCCCGTTCCTGCGCGAGAAGCTGGCCGGACGGATGAACCCGGTGCTGCGCGCGGTCGAGCCGGCCGCCTGCCCCTCGTTCACCCGGGGTGTGTACGCCTACGACTTCGGGGACACGGCGGGCTTCACGCCGCTGCTCAAGATGCACACGCTGGGGCACGACTTCGTGCCCGACCCGATCCACGCGGGCGGGCTGCGGTACCACGGCATGTCGCCGCTGCTCTCGCACATGTACGAGCTGGGACTGTTCGAGGCGGTGGCCAAATCGCAGTCGGAATGCTTCGCGGCCGGCCTGCGCTTCGCCCGGGCCGAGGGCATCGTGCCCGCACCCGAGCCGACCCACGCGCTTGCCTCGTGCATCGAGGAGGCGCTGCGCTGCAAGGAGACCGGCGAGGAGAAGGTCATCCTGACCGCGCTGTGCGGCCACGGGCTGCTCGACCTGACTGCCTACGAGAGCTTCCTCGCGGGCCGGGTCACCGACTTCGACCTGCCCGACCAGGCCCTGCAGGACGCGCTCGGCAGTCTCCCGGCCGGCGTCTGACCGCCCGCCGGCCGGGACGCGGCCTCCTGCGCTGCGCTGGCCTCCCCCGGGGTGCGCTCGGCCGCGGGCCGCTTCGCGCCCAGGGCGGGAGCGCCCGACCGGGCGGCGGCCTGCTGCCGGGCGGCCTGAGCCAGCCGCGGGGGCATCGACCTCAGCATGAGAGTCACCTGATTACCTGGCGCCCGTCCGCGGCCGGTGACCGTCCCCCGCACGCCGGTCTAGTAGCGTCGGCGCACAGTCATCTTCTGGGCAATGGCGGGCAAGCGCGAGCGAGAAAAGATGCGGGGTTGATCGGCTAGTGGCCGCGAGCGACCAGGAACTCGAGTCGCGTGCGGTGGACCGGCTCATCTTCTTCTCCGACGCGGTGGTAGCCATCGCGATCACGCTGCTTGCCATCGACCTGCCCGTGCCAGCCGGGCACACCCTGAGCATGTTCTGGTCCTCGGTCCACGACAACGTGGACCGTTACCTGGCCTTCCTGGTCAGCTTCGCGGCCATCGCCGCGGCGTGGGGTGATCATCACGACGCCTTCCGGTACACCCGGCAGATGGACCAGCGGCTGCGGTCGCTCAACATGTGCTGGCTGCTGATGATCGTGATCACCCCGTTCGCGACCAAGCTGCTCACCGTGGGCTCGCACGAGGGCCCAGAGGTGCACGCCGTGCGGTTCGCCTTCTACGCGCTCGTGCAATCGCTCACGTCGGTGATCATGATCGTCATCCTGCGCCACATGGCCTCACGCCAGCAGGCGCCAGGCGTGGCGCCCTCGACGCTCACCCGCATGGCCTGGCGGTCCTACAGCCTGGCGCTCGGCTTCGGGCTCTCGGTCCCGCTCTTCTTCGCCACGAGTTACGCCTGGGTGCTCTGGATCGTGGCCCCGCTGGTCCTGCGGCTCGTTCACCGCCTCCGCAACCGGCAGCGCCCCGGCGCCGCGGCCGCCTGACGGGATCACGAACGCCCGGCCGTCCAGCCGGTCCACCCGGTGACGCGGATGCTGATCACCGGCCCGCCGGGGGGCTGGGTGCGGTACTGCGGGTAGCGGCGGGCTAGCAGCGCGAGGGCCGGGGCCATCGCCGCTGGCTCGTCCAGCACGGCGGCCTGGCCGTCGGCCCGGACCCACCACAGCCTGTCCCAGTCGTCCTCGTAGTGATCGGCCAGCACGGTGACCCGGGGATTCGCCCTGAGGTTCCGCAACCGGCGCAGGTCGGTGCTGGCCTTGGGCTTGGCGTCCACCGCGCTGTAGAGGCGGTCAGGCTGGCCGGGATCCTCGCCGGGCGCGGGGCTGTCGAGCACGAACGTGAACGGCACGAGGTGCGGGCGGCCGCCGGGGCTCACGGTGGCCAGCCGGGCGACCGGGACACTGGCGAACCGCCGCCGGGCCTCCGCAACGTCCAGCCTCATGCCCCCATCCTGCCCCGCGTCACCCGGTTCCGGTACGGGATACTTGTCCGTCGGGCATCAGGCCTGCGGGGGGCACCGTCATTCACCACCTTTGAAGGGCCAGCACAGAGTGTCAGGCCAGGGCAGCACGAGCAGCGCGACCAGCAGCCCGGCGGCGGGCGCTGAGTCTCCGGAACCGGCCGCCCCGGCCAGCCGGACCGACGTGCTGGGCGAGATCCGGCGGCAGCGGATCGGCAAGGTTCACCAACTCCGCGAGCAGGGCCTCGACCCGTACCCGCCCGACGCGGTGGACCGGGTCAGCATCGCGCAGGCCCGCGAGATCGCCGACGGTGAGCCCGCCACCATAGCCGGGCGGATCATGCTGCTGCGCCCGATGGGCAACCTCACGTTCGGCCAGCTGCACGACGAGACCGGCGAGATGCAGTTCATGATCTCCCGCCGGGAACTCCCCGAGGAGCACGTCCCCGGCTACAAGGCGCTCACGAAGCTGCTCGACATCGGCGACTTCGTGGCGGTGGAGGGCTACCGGCTGCAGACCAAGACCGGCGAGCTGTCGGTCGGCGCGCGCAAGGTGACGATCCTGGCCAAGTCGCTGCGGCCGCTGCCGGACAAGCACTCAGGCCTGGCCAACGAGGAAATCCTGCTGCGCAAGCGGTACCTGGACATCCTGCTGCACCGCGAGATCTAGGAGATGATCTACGCCAAGGCCCGGTTCTGGCGGTCCATGCGCCGGTTCCTGGAGAACCGCGGCTTCACCGAGGTGCAGACACCGGCGATGGAGCTGACCGGCGGCGCGGACGCGCGCCCGTTCGTCGCGCACCACAACTACCTGGACACCGACGTCTGCCTGCGCATCTCCATGGGCGAGCTGTGGCAGAAGCGCCTGCTGGTCGGCGGGCTGGAGCGCACGTTCGAGATCGGCCGCCAGTTCCGCAACGAAAACCAGAGCCGCGAGCATCTCAATGATTACGACCAGATGGAGTTCTACTGGGCGTACGCCAACTACGAGACGGGGATGCGGCTGGTCGAAGAGCTGTTCCGGCACGTGGCCAGCGAGACCTTCGGCACCCTGTCCTTCACGCTGCACCGCAACGGCCGGGAGTACCAGGTCGATCTGGGCGGGGACTGGGCGCGCTACGACTACTACGAGACGATCAGCCAGATCCTCGGCTTCGACGTCCAGTCCGCCACCGTGGACAAGCTGGTCGCCACCATCGACGACCTGGGCCTCGTGGTGGACCGGAACGGCCTGAACCGGGCCCGGGCCATGGACACGCTGTGGAAGCACTGCCGCCGCAGCCTGTCCGGGCCGGGTTTCCTGGTCAATGAGCCGCTGGAGGTCTCGCCGCTGGCCAAGGCCAGGCCGGACCGGCCCGGCATCGTGGAGCGGTTCCACGTCGTCGTGGCCGGGAGCGAGCTGGGCAACGGGTACAGCGAGCTGAACGACCCGCTGGAGCAGGCCCGGCGGTTCGAGGAGCAGCAGCTGATGCGGGAGGCCGGGGATGCCGAGGCGCAGATGCCTAACCCGGAATTCGTCGAGGCGCTCGAGTACGGCATGCCGCCGGCGTGCGGGTTCGGGCTCAGCGAGCGGGTCTTCGTGTTCTTCATGGATAAGAGCGTGCGCGAATGCCAGATCTTCCCGCTGCTGCGCCCCCTGGAGCGCGAGGGCACCTGACCTTCTGGCGGCCGCCCCGTCGGTCGGTGAGCGGGTGGCCGCGGGCGGGTGACCGCTAGCCCCGGCCGGAGGCGCTGGTGAATTCCCGGATGAGCTGGGCCAGCCGGGCCGGCTGGTCCAGCGGGATGAGGGTGTAGCTGTCGTCCACCTCAGCCAGTTGTGCGTGCGGCAGCAGGTCGGTGAGCCGCTGTCCATGCTCGGGGGGCATCACCCGGTCCCCGCGGGCCCAGACCACGAGGGCAGGCCGGCTGAAGTCCGGCAGGCTTGCGGCCGTATCGACCAGGACGTCGGTGTCTGCCGCCGCGGCCCGCAGCATCCGGACCGCGTCACGGCGGATCCCGGGCTGCGTCATGACCGGCTGCATCCACCGGGCGGTGGCTTCGTCCCCGTGCTTGGTGAGCCACCCGAACGCGATCGGGAGCCGCCGCATTGCCCGGAGCCGCATCTGCTGCATGAACAGCCCGAACACCCGGGGCGGGAGCTTGCCCGCGAGCACGAGCGTCTTGCCGGTCAGCCCGGGCGGGAAGTTGTCGAACGCATCACAGGAGACGAGCACGACCCGTCCCGCCCGCGGCACGCCGTCGCGCATGAGTAGCTGGACCAGCGCCCCGCCGGTGTCGTTGCCGACCAGTGTCACCTCATGCAGGTCGAGGCGGTCGAGGAACTCCGCGACCAGACGGGCTATCCCGGGTAGCGACAGGTCGGCACCGGCGCGCATCGGGTGGCGATGCGCGCCAAGCGGCAGCGTCGGTGCCACGCACCGATGGTCGGCGGACAGATCAGCGATGGGCCCGTCCCACAGCGAGGCGTCCATCATCAGGCCGTGCAGCAGCACGATGACGGGGCCGTCTCCGCCGGTGTCCTCATACTCAATGGACCCCGCGGACAATTCGATCTCGGAACGAAGTCTCTCGTGTGCCACCGATCCCTGCACGCCGGCCTCCCAGCGGACGAAGCTGCCTTCGATGAAGTGAACCATGTGGTTCGCATACTGTCCAGGCCACTGTCCAGGCCACTGTCCAGGCCAGCCGCTGTCCAGGCCAGCCGCCCGGCAGGCTGCGGATCCGGAGGGCTGCGGTCCGGAGGGCTGCGGCTCCGGGCGCCGCTACTCGCTGGCTGCCTCTTCCCGCTCCAGCGCCCGGGCCAGGGCCTCGAACCCAGCGCTGACCCGCGCCGTGTCTCCGCTGGTCCGCAGGTCCGCCAGCAGCCCCCGCGAGGTGGCCAGGATCATCTCGGCGACCTCGAGCTTCCGCTGATCAGACCAGTGCTCCGGGCAGAGGGACACGAGCGGGGGCAGATACTGCCGGGATGCGTCCGACCCCAGGTCGGCGTACCGCCCGGGGTCATACATCGCCAGCCCGAGGGATTGATCGAGCACCCGCCGCCCGGGCGCCTCGCCGAGCAGGATGGGCCACGCGGCGCGCACCCGCGCCGACAGCGTCCGGCCGCCGGGCGCCTGGGTGGCGGCGGCGAACTCGTTGGCGATGCGCCGTTCGCGCAGTTGGAGGATCGCCTCCCGGAGCAGATCGTCGGCTCCGTCGAAGTGGTACAGAAGCACCTTGTGGGTCGTGCCGGCTGCCCGCGCGGCACGCCGCAGCGAGAAGTCCACGAGCCCATTGACAGCAAGATCATCGGTGACACGGTCGAGCAGTTCCCGGCGCCTGGCCTGGCCGCGGGGCGATCCGGCGGACCGCCGGTCGCCGGCCCCCCGTGGTGAGCCGCCCCCGGCCGGGGTGCTCGCATCGGCAGCTTCCACGGTCGGACATCCTCACACAGCGGCAGCCTGGCCGCTAGCAGGCCAGCCCGGCAGGCTGATCGGAGCCAGCCCGGGCCCGCCGCTCCAGGTGCCGCACGCCGGGATCTCCGGCTGCATCGCCGTGGCCCAGTTCACGCTGGACGGCGAGGAACCCCGGCCCGGCCGGAACGGAGGGTCACGGGGCCGGGGTGACCGGGACGATCTGGGCGGAGACGAGCTGGCCGTCCCGGACCTCCAGGACACCGACGGTGCCGCGGGGCTGGCGGCGGCGGTCGGTGGGCGAGCCGGGGTTGAAGATCCGCTGCCCGTTCTCGCTGTGGTCGAGCGGGATGTGCGAGTGGCCGAAGACGACCAGCTGAGCACCGGGAAACCGGCGTCGCATCCGGGCCGGGCGCCCGGGGGCCGGGCCCGCGTCGTGGATCACCGCCACGCGGACCCCGTCCAGGTCCAGCTCCATCGTGTCCGGTGCGCCCCAGGCGGCCACGTCCGGGCCGTCGTTGTTACCCCGGACAGCCCGGACCGGGGCGTAGCCGGCCAGCTCGTCCAGCACCCCGGCGGTGCACACGTCGCCCGCGTGCACGATCAGGCCCGCGCCGCGCAGCTGCTCCGCGACCGGTGGCGGGCAGGACCGCCAGCGGCGCGGCGCGTGCGTGTCGGACAGGACGATCACCTTCACGGCCCCATCCTGCCCGCTCCGGTTCTCCCCCGGGGCGGTCACGGCGCCCGGCGGCGAACACCACGCGCGACCTCATCGCGGTGATCGGGGACATCCGCAGACGGCCCGCCCCGCGTCGCCGGCGCGATCCGCGACCCGGCCGCGGGCTGCGGTTATGGTGGCGCCATGGCCGATCGCAAGGAGATCCTGGAGGTGGCCGGCCACGAGGTGGCCATCTCCAACCCGGGCAAGGTCTTTTTCCCGCGTACCGGGCACACCAAGCTCGATCTGGTCCGGTACTACCTCAGCGTGGCGGACGGGGCCCTGGCCGGCGTCACGGGACGGCCCATGGTGCTCAAGCGCTTCGTCAACGGCGCGGAGGGCGAGGCGTTCTTCCAGAAGCGGGCACCGGAGTCCCGGCCGCCCTGGATCGACACGGTGGAGCTGTGCTTCCCGTCCGGGCGCAGCGCGGTCGAGGTCGTCCCCCGGGACGCCGCCACCCTGGTGTGGGCGGTCAACCTGGGCTGCATCGATCTCAACCCGCACCCGGTCCGGGCCGGGGACCTCGAGCACCCCGACGAGCTCCGGGTCGACCTGGACCCGGTGCCCGGCGTCGGGTGGCCGCAGATCCTCCAGGTGGCGCTGGTCGCGCGGGGGGTGCTGGATGACTTCGGGCTGGCCGGCTGGCCCAAGACGTCCGGTTCGCGTGGTTTCCACGTGTACGCCAGGATCGAGCGCCGGTGGGACTTCGCCCAGGTCCGCCGGGCAGCGGTGGCCCTGGCCCGCGAGGTCGAGCGGCGGGCCCCGGACCTGGCCACCGCGAAGTGGTGGAAGGAAGAACGGCACGGCGTGTTCGTGGACTACAACCAGAACGCGAAGGACCGGACCGTGGCCTCCGCGTACTCGGTGCGTCCCACCCCGGACGCCCGGGTCTCGACGCCGCTGGGCTGGGACGAAGTCGCCGACTGCCTGGCCGGAGGCGTTCACTATCGACATCGTGCCGGACCGTTTCGCGCGGATCGGCGACCCGTGGCAGGGCATGGACGAGGCGGCCGGCTCGCTGGAGCAGCTGCTGGCCCTGGCCGAGCGGGATGAGGCGGCCGGGATGCCAGACGCCCCGTGGCCGCCGCACTACGACAAGCAGGCCGGCGAGCCACCGCGGGTCCAGCCGTCCAAGCGCCGGGCAGCCGGCCCGGCCCGGGCCGGGGAGCCCGGGCCGGCAGGCGGGACCGGCGAGGCCGGCTCATCCGGATCAGGGACATCCAGCCCGGCCGCGGGCCGCGCCCAGCCGGCCAGCACGCCGGCGGGCAAGATCCAGCCCACCGGCCGCCGCCGGTCCACCATGCCGCTCATCGAGGTGGCCCGCGCCGCTACCAAGGACGAGGCCATGGCCGGACTGGACCGCTGGAAGGAACGGCACGCCACCGTCTGGTCTTACCTGGAGCCGGCCGACGTGCTGGTGGACTCGATGCGCGGGCGCAGCTCGACCTGGACCCGGATCCGGCTGAACCTCCGGCACGTGCCCGAGGCGGAGCGGCCGGCCCAGGAGGAACTCGATGTCGACTACGACCCCTGGGCCCGGGGCGGCGGCCGTCCGGGTGGATAGCGCGGCCGCCGAGACGCACGTCCGGCTGCTGGCCGAGCGCCAGCTGCGCCGCGCAGCGGCCGCTCCCCGATCCTTGGGGCTGGGTGAGGATTTCCAAGGCGGGCACCCGCCGGAGGAGGAAGGGCTCCTGCGGGTCAGGGCCGTGCTGAGCGCGCTCCGAAAGGTGGGCGCGATAAGCGACCTGAGTGCCCACCGCCTGCTCGGCGAGTTCTGCGTGGCCCTGGCCACTCGCGGGATGTGCACCCCCGATGCCCTGTTCAGCGACCTTCAGCCGGACGCAGGCAGGCCGACGCCAGGGTCGCGCGCCGGGCCGTCCGCGGCCAGCCCCGCAGCCGCGGTGCCCGGCGGCAGCTACCGGGCCATTCCGATCGGCGCGGCCGTGCCCGCCGATCTGCACGGCCATCCGGGACTGCTTTACCTGCAGACACTGGTCCTGGCCCCAGGCCGTGCCGCCATCATGACCAACTTCATCAGCTCGTGGCGGGGTGCAGCCAGGCCGCCCGGAACAGGCGTTACAGCGAGGTCACCCACCTTTCCCCCGTTCGGTGACTCCGGGCTCACTGACGACCAGGGCCAGCCGTACCGGCTGAACTTCGAGGCCGGGGACGCCGGCTGGCCGGAGAGCGGAGTCCTCGATCTGTCACCCATCCCGCCACCGGGGACCGGGTGGCTGGACATGCCCGTCGGCCCGGAAGAGGCCATCCGGATCGAGCTGGCCGGGTCAACGCCGGAACCGGGCCGCGAGGAGCCCGGCACTCCCCGGGCTCCGGGCGAACTGCTGCTGGAAGCGGTGGCCGAAACCATCCTGGGTGGTGGCCCGATGACCGCTCCGGAGGCCACGGAGCTGGTGCGCAGCCTGGCCGAGGTGGCAGACGCCCTGGAAGCAGCCGGCACACTGCCGTGGGCCAGCCCGATGCCGGTCCGGCTCGCCCGGCTCGCCCGGTGGCGCGCCACCGAGGTGCACGGGCATCTGGCCGGCCAGGCTCGTGACCTGGACCTTCCTGGTCCGTGGGCCAGCGTGCTGAGCCGCGGCCGACGTCAGGAGGGACGGCGGGGCGTCGTCCCTGCCGCGGCGGTGCTCCCGGAAATCGACGGGACCCGGTTCGTGCTGGCCGGGCTGGTGTCCTGGGAGCACCACGCGACGCTGCCCGTCTTCGTCTGGGGCTGGGACCCGCGACCGCACACCTTCCGCGTCGAGCAGCCCTTCTCCTGGTGGGCCCGCGACAACGCCGGGCGCTGGCATGTAGGCCGGTGCACCCCGTTCAACTCGTCCGCCGGGACCTTCAGCCTGACGTTCTCCCCGCCGCTGCATCCTGACGCCACATCCCTGGACATCATCCTCACCGGCCGGTCTAGCCGCGTCACCGTGACCGTGCCGCTGACCTGGACGGGACGGCTGGCCCGGCCCTCTGATCAAGATATGTCGTATTAATCTATTCATGACGTAACCCGCTGCGTGCCCGCAGGCACGCAGCCGACCCCATCCCGGAGGTGGTGTGACGGCAGCAGCGGAGCGGGCCGAGGCCTACCTGCGGCTGATGGCCGAGGCCGAGCTGCGCCGCGCGCTCGCCTACCCGCGATACGAGCCGCCCCGGCCGCCGGGGCTGCCTCCGGCCGCGCAGTCCGCGGTCCGGCTGTCCCGGCCGCTGCTGGCCCCGTTGCTGCCCCCGCTCTCGACGGCGGCCCGGATGTCCGGGGTGCTGCTGGGATCCGTGTGGCCCACCGCCCGCACCGCCACGCGGGCGGCCCGGCGGACGCCCGCTGGCCGGCCCGCCGAGCCGGTGCTGTGGCGGGCGCTGCGGGTCCGCCCTGCGGTCCAGCCGCTCCTGCCCGGCCACAGGCGTGGCCCGCGCCCGGCGGAGGCGGCGCTGGACCGGGTCCGCCGGGCGGCCGGCACGCTGGTCTCGGCGGGCGTGATCAGCGAAGCCGGCGCCGGGGAGGTGCTGCAGAGCCTGATCGACGGGCTCATCCTCCGTGGCAAGCTCGGTCCCGGCCCGAGGCACTGGCTCCCGGGCGGAGGGCCGTGGGGCCCGCGCTTCCCGCGGCATCCGGCAGGCACCATGCCACCGCTCCCGGTGGCGCCGGTACGGGCGATACCCATCGGGACCGCTCTGCCGCTCGGACCCGTCGGCAGCCAGGGCACGGCCTGCCTGCTCGCCCTGGCCATGGGACCTGACCGGGCCGTGCTCACCGCCAGGGCGCGGTTGCCCGGGCCCCATCCACGCCGGCCCGTAACGCGGCCCGAGCCGCCGCGGCCGTTCGAGGAGATCACCGCCACGGACGAGCACGGCACCCGGTACTACGCCGATGACAGCGCCCGCTCGGACCACGGCCGCTGGTCCGTCACCCTCGACCTGCTCCCGGTACCGCCGCCCGCGACCAGGTGGCTGGATATCGCCAGCCCGGCCAGCACGCACCCGGTCCGGGTCGAGCTGATCCACGCCCCGGGTCCCGCGGACCCGCCGCCCGCGGTTCCGGGCGGGTCCGCAGCAGGCCTGCCGGCCCGGCTGGGCCCGGCCGACGGGCCCCTGGACGGCCTGGCGGAGAGCTGGCTGGTCCAGGCCACCCACGGGCAGGCCGCCGGCGATTCAGGTCTGGCCGGCCTGACCGAGATGGTCGATGCGCTCCAGGCCGCCGCGGGCCTGGCCCCGGGCTCGGCTGCGCTCAGCCGGCTGGCCGCCCTGGCCGGGCGGCTGGGCCTGGAGTTCCCCGCGGCGTTGCGGCCCCTCATCCGGCCCGTGACGCTTCCGGACGCCTGGGTGAGCGTGCTGGATAATCGCGGTGCGGACGACGGGCCCGATCAGGTTGCGGCGGCGGCGGCGGTCCTGCCGGACGTCGAACGGTGCCCGGTTTGCCGTCGCGGGCCTGGACTCGGTGGCCGGGTCAGCTACCCTCCACGCGGTGGGGTGGGGCGGGGAGCCCCGTCCGCTGCCCGGCCTGGGCCAGCAGCGCTTCACGTGGTGGGCGCGGGATGATCAGGGCCGCTGGCATGTGGCCCGGACCCGCGGCGGGAACAGAGGCGGAGTGGTGAACTTGCTGGTCGAGTTCGGCCCGGCGCTGCATCCAGACGCCCGGTCGCTGGAGGTCATCGTGCGCGGCCCGGCGGGCCAGGCCGCGGTCACCCTGCCACTGACCTGGCTGGCGTCCCGGTGAGCGCGCAGGCCGTGGGTCCCGGCAGCGAGCCGGGCGGGAGCGCCCACGGCGCCGGGCAGGCCGGCCCGCTGATGGCCGAGACCTACCTGCGGCTGGTCGCCGAGGCCGAGCTGCGCCAGCGGCCGGCCATGTCCGGGCCCGGGCCGTACGCGCACCGGACCCTGCTGGCCGCGGCCACGCTCGCGGCGGTAGGCGCGGTCGGCCCGGACGTGGCGTGGCAGGTGGTGAGCGAGTTCGAGACCTCCGCCGGGCTGCGCAGCGGGGACGCCGGGCTGGTCATCAGGAGCCTGCACCGGCCGCACTGGGCCGGCCAGGGCGGAGCGGGCCCGCACCGGAGCCTCCCGCACCGTGTCCGCCAGCGCGAGGCCGGCAGGACGGGGGCCATCCCTCCGGGCACCAGCCCGGTCCAGGCCGGGCCGGACGCCCCCACGGCCGCCCAGGTCGGGGTCACGCTGGCGCTGCCCCCCGAACAGGACGGCTGGTACGGCGAATTCTGCCTGCTCAGCCTGGCCCGGACCGGCTCGCAGGCGGCGCTGGCGGTGGCCGCCCGGTGGGCCGGGCAGACCCGGCGGGCGGCCGGACCACGCCCGCGGCATCCCCCCTTCTACCAGGTGGGCGCCATCGACGACCGTGGGGTCAGCTACCGGGCGTCGCTGTGGGACACGGGGGTCGAGGACGGACGCGACTGGTGGGACTGCCACCTGGGCCTGGACCCGGCACCCCCGCCGGACGCACGCTGGCTGGAGGTGGGCCCGGGCGCCCAGGGCCAGCGCGTGCGGATCGACCTCACCGCACCTCCCGGGCCGGCGCAGGTCGTGACCGGGCCGGTCCCGCGGGTCAGCCTGGCGGCGCGGCTCCTCGACCAGGCGGGCGACGACCTGCTCACCCTGGAATCGGTCAGCCCCGGGGCCGGTGGCCAGCTGGAAGCGCGGGTCAGGCAGGTCATCCGGGACCTGATCGGCTCGGGTGCGCTGCGGGCCGATGACCCGGCCGTGCGGCGGCTGGCGGGCCTGGGCTGGCGGCTCGGCCTCGACCTGGGCCCCGGTGGCCCGGCCCCGGCCCGCGCGCTGCCACCCGCCTGGATCAGCGTGCTCGCCGACGGGCACATGCACGACGGACCGGACGGCGTCGCCCCGTTCGCGGCCGATCTTCCCGGGATCGGCGGGGCCCGATTCGCGCTGGCCGGATTGCGATCGGCCCGCGGCGGCGCGGCACTGCACGTGATGGCGAGCGGCTGGGAGCCTGAGAGCCACGGCTGGCTGGTCCACGGCACCGGGCCGGGCAGTAGCCCGCCGGACTTCTCCCTGTCCTGGCGGGCCCGCGACTCCACCGGGCGCTGGCATCTGGTCAGCGGCATGAGCTGGGGCTCGGCTATGCCGGCCAGGGGAATGATCACGATGTACCTGACTCCCCCGCTGCACCCGGCGGCGACGGCCCTCGACGTGATCGTCACCGGGCCGGACGGCCAGGTCCGGGCGACCGTGCCGCTCGGCTGGGCCGCGGCCGGCCGGCCGACCAGCGGCCGGGCCGGGGCACCTGATGGCCCACCGGGCCTGCCGCCGGCGACGGGCCCGGGCCGGTGACGCCGCCGTGGTGGGCCGCGTTCCCCGCGGCCGAGGCCCGGGTCCGGTGCGGCACCGCGGAGCACGTGCTGCGCTGGGCCGATGGCCGGCTGAGCAGCGCCGCCCATGACGACGCCGAGGGCGAGCTGGTGCTGGCCGCGTTGGGCGGCGATAAGGCCGAGTGCGTGGCGATACTCGAGGCGTGGGGAGCACACGCCGGCGACCTGGACGTGCTGGCGCTCGGCCCCCGCTCCCCGGCCGACGAACTCGCCGTGACCTGGGAACTCGTCGACCAGCTGCGCGCCTCGTTCGGTGCGGCCGCCCGGTCCGTGCCGATGCGGCCGGGACCCGCGCCCGGCTCGGCCTCATCCAGCTTCTCGGTCCTGAGTTACTCACCGCCCGCCGGGGTGCGGCCCGGCGCCCGGCCCATCCGGGGCATGCCCGTGCGCCGGCTGTCCCCCGAGCAGGAGCGGGCCCGGGACCAGCGCGCTGAATTGCTGTCCCTGTTCGCCCTGGGCCACGGCTTCCAGCTGCGCCTGTCCGCCCAGGTGGCGGCGGCCTGGTCGGACGGCGGCCCCGCAGCCACCCCGGCGGAACCGGCCACCGCCCGGCCCGTCCTGGTGGCCGCCCTGGCCGGGCGGCTGGCCCCGGCGGCCGGCCCGTGGGCGGGCCTGGACCCGGACGCGGTGCTGGCCACCCTGCACGAGGGTCCCGGCTGGGGCACCGTCGAGCGGGACACCGGCACGCTGCGGGCCGCACTCCCGCTCAGCTGGCTGGCCCGGGTGTGGGCGCCGGGCTTCCCCGTCGTCGACGGCCACCTGATCGTGGACGTGCTGGAGGTCAGCTGGCCGCGGGTGAGGGTGCTCGCGCTGCCGGCCCCGGGGGCGGAACCCGCCGTCCTGAGCATCCAGCCCGACGGTGAACACTGGTCACGGGCAGGCGGGGAAGACTGAATCGACCGCGGGGAGCGCAGATGGCTAACGATGGCCGGCGGTTCGCCGGGGTGGGCAGCGAGCGCCAGGCCGCGGCGGTCGAGGCCCTGGGCATCGCGGTCACCGCCCGGGTCCCGGTGCTGCTCTGGGGCGCCCCGGGGACCGGCAAGACGTCGGTCATCCGGGCCATGGCCGGCGCCCTCGGCTGGCCGTGCGAGACGGTGATCGCCTCCATCCGCGAGCCGTCGGACTTCGCCGGGCTGCCCGTCGTCGTCGGGGACGGGGTGCGGTTCGCGCCCCCGGCCTGGGCCCGCCGCCTGGCTGAGGCCGGGCGGGGCCTGCTGTTCCTCGACGAGCTGTCCACCGCCCCGCCCGCCGTGCAGGCGGCCCTGCTCCGGGTGGTGCTGGAGCGCGTGGTCGGCGACCTCGAGCTGCCACCCGAGGTGGCCGTGGTCGCGGCGGCCAACCCGCCCGAGCAGGCGGCCGACGGCTGGGACCTGTCCGCACCCCTGGCCAACCGGCTGTGCCACCTGTCCTGGGACATCGACCCGCGGGCGGTGGCGGACGGGCTGGCCGGCGGCTGGGCGCCGCCGCAGGTGCCGCAGCTGCCGGACGACTGGACCGCCGAGCTCGGCCTGGCCCTCGCCCTGGTGGCCGCGTTCCTGCACGTCCGCCCGGCCCTGGCCTGCGCCCCGCCGTCCGACGCGAACGCGGCCGGGCGGGGCTGGCCCAGCCCGCGGACGTGGGAGATGGCGGCCCGGCTGTGGGCCGCGAGCGGCGCCGCCGGCTCCAGCGAGGAATCGCGGGCCGCCCTGATCCGCGGCGCGGTGGGCGAGGGCGCCGGGGTGGAGTTCCTGGCCTGGGTGGCTGAGATGGACCTGCCTGACCCGGAGGCGGTCCTCGCCGACCCGGCCGGGTTCCTGCTGCCCGCCCGCGGCGACCGGGCGTACGCGGCGGTGGCGGCGGTCGCGGCCGTGGTGGCGGCCAACCCCACCCCGCAGCGGTGGGCCGCGGGGTGGCAGGTGCTGGGCCGGGCCGCGGAAACCGCCCCCGATGTCGCGGCGGTGGCCGCCCGCACGCTGGCCCGCTGCCGCCCCGACGGGGCGCCGCCGCCCGCGGAACTCCAGCTGTTCGCGCCGGTGCTGCGGGACGCCGGGCTGCTCCGCGGATGACCGGGCCGGGCGGGGATGAGGTGCCGGGCCTGGCCGCGGGACGGCTCTGGGCCGCGTCCCGCTTCCCGTACCTGGCCAGCGGGCTGTTCGGCGCCCAGGTGCTGGCCAAGCCCGGGATCCAGACGGTAGCGGTGGACGAGGGATGGCGGCTGCACGCGGACCCGGGGCTCACCGCGGCCTGGACGCCGTCCCAGCTGGGCAGCGTGCTCGTGCACCACGTGTCTCACCTGCTGCGGGCGCACGGGGAGCGGGCTACCGGGTCCGGGATCACCCCGGATGACGCTCGCGAGTGGGTCCGCGGCGCCGACGCGGAGATCAACGATGACCTGGTCCCGGCCGGCCTGGACCTGCCCGGCCGGCCGGTGCTGCCCGGGCACCTGGGCGCTGAGGAGGGCCTGCTCGCCGAGGAGTACTTCGTGGCCGGCATGTCCGGCGGGGACGCCAGGCCGGGAACGGGCGGCGGGGATTCCGGAGCCGGGGGCTCCACAGCCGGGGACTGGGATCTGGACTGTGGCAGCGGCGCCGACGGGTGGGCGCGGGACTGGGACGCCCCCGGGACACCCGCGCTGTCTCCCTGGCAGGCCCGGCTGCTGTGCCGCCAGGTGGCCCAGGACTGCGTCCGGCACGCGAGGGAAGCCGGGAACGTGCCCGCCGGGCTGCTGCGCTGGGCCAAGCAGACCCTGCAGCCCGCGGTGGACTGGCGGCGGGTCCTCGCCGCGGAACTGCGCCGGGCCGTGGCCGATGCCGCGGGTGCGGTGGACTACTCCTACCGGCGGCCGTCCCGCCGCGCCTCGGTGGCGGGCTCCGTGGTGCTGCCCGCGCTGCGGCGGCCGGTGCCCGAGGTCGCGGTGGTGTGCGACACGTCCAGCAGCATGACCGAGGACCTGCTCGCCGCGGCGCTGGCCGAGGTGGAGGGGCTGCTGCGGTCGCTGGGCATGGCCCGGCAGGTCCGCGTGCTGGCCTGCGACACCGCGGTGGGGCCGGTCCGCCGGGTCTCGTCCGCCCGCCGGGTGGAACTGGTCGGCGGGGGAGGGACCGACATGGGCGCCGGGATCGCCGCGGCCGCGGTGCTGCGGCCCCGGCCCGCCGTGACCGTCGTGCTCACCGACGGGTTCACCCCGTGGCCGGCCCGGCCGCCGCGGGGCACCCGGGTGGTGGTGGCCTTGCTCGGCGACGAGGCCCCGGACGGGCCGGACTGGGCCCGGGGCGTCCGGGTGCCGTCGGCCGCAGCCTGAGGCGCCGCGGCTAGCCTGCCGGGCGCCGGGCGGTTCCCGCCGCCGCATGAACGGCCCGCGCCGGTGCGGCCCGGGAGGGGGTCGCGGGCGGAGTCAGGACGGTGAGCACGGCGGTGGCGGCCAGCACCGCGGCCAGGCCGTAGCACTCCAGCCGGGTGGACCGGGCCGGACCTTCGCTCAGGGCAGGCTGCACCGGCCCGTTACCCACGGCCGGCGACGCCGGTCCCGGCGCGGAGTGCCGATCGGGGGCCGGGGGCTGCGGGGGCGGTCCCCCGGGAAAGCGGAGCGTGCGGCCGGCCCCGGGGCCGGTACGGCCAGCCAGGCGCGGCCGGCGATCGCCGCCGCGGCCACGGCCGCGACCAGCGCCGCCTTCACGATCACCATGAGCCCGTATGCGGTGGTCAGCAGCGAGCCCAGCGGGACCAGGACCAGTGCGCTGACCACGCCCGTCAGCACGACCACGGCGAACAGCCACACGGCCGCATTGGCGTAGAGCCGGACCAGGCCGCGCATGGCCACCGCGTCGTGCCGCCACGCGAGCGCGGCGCGCAGCGTGTAGGCCAGCATCCCGGCCCACATCAGCGCGGGCAGCACGTGCACCACGCTGAGCAGGGCGCCCCCGACCGGGACGATGCCCTCCGGGTGGGCCCGGATCGCCTCGGCGAGGACCACCCCGAGCAGCGGCAGCACGCTCAGCCCGGGCCGGCGCAGCCGGAGCGCCGCCGCGGCGAGCGCGAACGCGGCGGACTCGAGGCCCGCGAGCCCGCCCTGGCCGGCGGTCAGCAGGGGGGCCAGCGCCGGGTGGGCCGGGAGGGTCAGCAGCGCGCGGGCGCTGAAGATCACGATGGTCAGCCCGGCCGTCGCGGCCAGGCCCAGCAGCGAGGAACGCAGCGCCCACGGCGGCGGCAGCGGCCCGGGGACGGTCCCCTTGTACTGGCGGGCCAGGCCCCGGCCGGCCAGCCCGCCCAGCGCCCCGGCCAGCCCGGCGAGCATCAGCCAGCGCAGCACGGCGATGAGGCAGGCGGCGGCGACGTCGGCCACGGTCAGGCGGCCCAGGCCACGGGGTTCGGCCGGACGGGGTTCGGCCGGACGAGGTTAGGGGGCACGCGCCACATCATGGCACCCGGCGGGCCCGGCCGGATCACCGGCCGGGACCCGGTCAGGCGGCAGGCGGCGCGAACCACGGATGGTCGGTCGCGAACAGGTACCGGTCGGCGATGTGGTTGAGCACCCGGCGGGCCTGCCGGAAGCGGCCCGCCACGTCCGCCACGACGTCCAGCCGGGCGGTGCGCACCGGCGCCAGGTGGTGGGCGGCCCGGTACCACCGGGCGCCGAGCTGCTCGAGCAGCTCGATGGCCGGCACCGTGGCCAGCCGTTCCTGCTCGGCGGCGGGCACCTGAGCCGCGCGGAGCAGCCGGGCGACGCCGGCCGGCCCGACCCCGTACAGGGTGGCGTAATCCGGGAAGACGCCCGCCAGGAACAGGGACACGTCACCGAGCCTGCGGTACACCCCGGGCCGCTCGGCGTCGGGCACGCCGTCCAGCAGCCCGGCCAGCCGGACCGGGTCCAGCTCGCTGAACCGGCGGGTCCGGGTCCGGCCGCCGCCGCGCACCCGGTAGCGGCCACTCGCCACCCGGGTGAACGAGGCCAGCAGCTCGGCCAGGAACAGCTTCCGCTCGGGCGAGCCGAGGAACTCGCGCAGCGCGGGCGCGTCGAACAGCGGGATCCGCTGCCGGGGCCCGGTCCGCTCGGCGACGTGCCCCATGGACTCCAGTTCCGTGGCGGAGCGGTGCACCGCGACCGCGAACGTGAGAAACGGCGACACCGGGACGGTCTCCCCCGGCCGGGGCGGCCGGCTGGTGTCCGCCCAGCGGAACACCGCGTCGAACACGCGCGGGTCACCGAGCAGGTCCGGGATCGCGGCCGGGTCGCGGCGCAGCCAGCCCGCGTCCGCGTCCGCGTCCGCCGGGAGGATGGGGACCGCGCCGGGCGGGGCGCCGGGAGCCGGGGCCCCGGCCGCCGACGCCAGCAGCGTCAGGTCGGTGTCGGTCAGGTGCGCCGCGTACTCACTGCCAACCACAGCACCGTCCATGACATCACGTTACTCCGCGCCGGGCGCGAGGCCAGGACCCGCTTGATCCGGTGAGCCCTGGGCCCCGTGCCCGGCCGGCCCGCTCACGTGACGGCGGTTGCGCCGCTGAGCACCTGCAGGGTCACGATCTGCAGGAACCCCGCGCCGGTGCCGGGCGCCGCGCTCGTCATGTCCAGCCGGAGCCGGCTGCTGCGGACCGGGTCGAAGGTGAGCGTGGTCGGCTGGTCCGAGGCCGTGGCCCGGCTGATGGCCAGGTTGCGCACGCGGACGAACGCCGTCCCGTCCCAGTACGACACCGTGATCGAGGCGGGCTGGGCCAGCGTGGCGCTGATCGTGAACGAGGCCTGGACCGAGTCGAAGGACTGCGGCGACGGCCAGGACACCGACACCCAGTCACGAGGGTTGGACACGCTGACCGCGTGCAGGTTGGCCGTGGCGGCCTTGTTGTAGTAGTTCGACCAGCCGGTGCCGGGATCGCCGTCGAGCATGGCGGCCGGCACGGTGGCCGGGGAGCCGGAGTAGCTGGCGTCGGCCGTGGCCCCGCTGCCGCCGGCCGCGGAGGCCGCGCTGGCCAGCAGGACCGCCGGGCCGGCGGGGACGGCGGTGCGGGTCACGGCGCCGGCCGTCCCGCCGCCCGCCGCGGGCGCGGCACGCACCGCGCTGAGCGTGGCCTTGGCCCCGGCCAGCCCGGCGGAGGCCGCGGTGACCGTGATCCGGCCCGGCTGCCCGGACGAGCGCACGATGACCAGGGCCCGGCCGTTGAACGCGGGGACCGAGGACAGCCGGTAGCTCTGCGGGTTCTCCTGCTGGCCGTTGTCCACCCCGTCCAGCACCGCGGGGCCGGCCAGCCCGAACCGGATGAGGCTGGTTGCCGCCGGGACCAGGATGCCCGCCCGGTCCACGACCTCCACGGCCAGGAAAGCCAGCGAGGTCCCGTCGGCGCTGATGACCCGCCGGTCCGCGGTGAGGGTTAGCGCGTGCGGCGGCCCGGCGGTGCGGATCTCGTCCCGGGCCACCACCCGGCCGCCGGCCCTCGCCACCGCGGTGAGGGTGCCCGGCTCGAACGGCACCGTCCAGGTCAGGTGCAGCTTGCCCGTACTGCCGTTGGGGCTGGTGTAGCTTCCGGACGGATAGTTGTAGTCATCGTGCGTGGGCTCAGTCGTCTCCAGGTATTTACGCCCGTCAGTGGTCGTCTTCTGGTCGAAGGACTTGACCCCGAGCGAGGTTCCGTTGCGGAGAAGTTCGACCGTCGGCACGTTCGCGTAAACCCAGACGGAGACGGGCTGGCCCCGTGTGTAGCTGGTCCAGTCCATCGGCACGATGTGCACCAGCGGTTCCGTGCTCCACTGGCTCCGGAACAGGTAGTAGGCGTCCTTCGCGAAGCCGGCGGTGTCCATCGCGCCGAAGAACGACGCCTTGACCGGGAACACGTCGTACGGGGTCGGCTCGCCGATGTAGTCCTGCCCGGACCAGAGGAAGCCGCCGTTCCAGAACTTGCGGTCCCGGTCCTTCTTCAGCTCGTATTCCCCGCTCATCGTCCAGGAGGCGAGGTTGTTGTCGTAGGACGAGGTGGCCCGCTTGCCCGGCGTGTAGTTCTCGCCCGTGTTGAGCAGCTGCGGGTCGGCGTACACGCCGCGGCTGGACGTCTCGGAGCCCATCTCGGAGCAGAAGAAAAACTTATCCGGGTACTTGGCGTGCAGGCCGTCCATGGACATGGCCGTGTTGTAGTTGACGCCCAGCCCGTCCAGCTCGGCCAGGATGAGGTCCTGGGGCGACCCGGTAGCAGGCACGCTGCGGTACTTGTCCGAGCCCATCACCACCGGCCGGGTCGTGTCGATCGACTTGATGTCCGCGACCAGCTGCTTGGCGATCCCCGGGCCGCGGGACGATCCGGTGTCCGGGGTCTCGTTGCCAATCGACCACAGCACGACCGCGGGCGAATTCTTCGCGGCGTGGACCATCTCCTTGATGTCGGCGTCGCTCCACTGGTCGAAGTAGAGGTGGTAGTCGTAGGGCAGCTTCCCGGTGTGCCAGCAGTCGAAGGCCTCGACCATCATCACGATGCCCAGCCGTTCACAGACCGCCACCAGCTCAGGCGCGGGCGGGTTGTGCGCGGTGCGCAGCGCGTTCACGCCCATGCTCTTCATCAGTTCCATCTGGCGGACCAGCGCGTCGGTGCGGACCGCCGACCCGACCGCGCCCTCGGTGGCGTGCAGGTCGACGCCCTGGATTTTCAGGTACTCGCCGTTGAGCGAGAACCCGGCCGCCGGGTCGAACGTGACGTACCGGATGCCGAACGTGGTGCTGACGCGGTCGGCCGCCGCGCCCCCGGCGGACAGGTCGGTCCGCGCGCGGTACAGGCTGGGCCGGCTGGTGGACCACAGGGCCGGGTGAGCGACCCTGAGGCTGACCGTGGCCGTCTGCGTCTGCCCGGCCGGCACGCTGACCGTCGTCGAGCCCTGGCCCGCGCTCTTCCCGTCCGGGCCGGTGAGGGTCACCACCACCTGCACCGACGCCGCCGCGGACCCGTCGTTCGCGACCCCGGTGCCCACCTGGACGGTGGCGTAGCCCGAGCTGAGCGTGCCGGGCAGGCCCGGCGTGGTCACGAACGTGCCGTGCCGGGCCACGTGGACCGGGCCGGTGGTGACCAGGTAGACGTTGCGGAAGATGCCGTCGCCGGAGTACCAGCGGCTGCTCGGCTGCTGGTCCGCGGCGCTGACCGCGATGACGTCTTCGGTGACCCCGTCCGTGTGCACCAGCCCGGTCAGGTCGTAGCTGAACCCGGTGTAGGCGAAGGGGTGGTTGCCGAGCAGCTTGCCGTTCAGGTAGACGTTCGCGTTCCGGTACACGCCGTCGAACTCGATCGAGATCCGCTGGCCCGCGAGCGACCTGGGCAGCGTGAAGTGCTTGCGGTACCAGCCCAGCCCGCCCGGCAGGAACCCGGTGGAGCTGCTCGTGCTGGCGTTGTCGACCGGGGCGAGCTCGATGCTCCAGTCGTGCGGGACGTCCAGCTGCCGCCAGCCGGAATCGTCGAAGCCGGGATCCTGCGCGTTCGCGTAGGCGCCGCTCGGGTCGGTGATCCCATCGGGGTTGACCAGGGCGAACTTCCAGCCCTGACCGAAGTCGGTGACCCGGTTCGGGACGGCCCGCGCGGTCAGCCGGGCCGCGTCAACGGGCCCCTGGCCTGCTCCCAGCATCGGCGCTAAGGCCGCCGCCCCCAGCCCGGCTCCGGCCCCTTGCAGCAGCTGCCGCCGCGACGGGCCGGACGGCTGGCCTCCGGCGGGCTGGTGGCCGGCGGGAAGGCGGCCGGCGGGAAGGCCGGCCGTGTACGGCGGCACAGCAGCGTGGTTGTCCTGGTCGGCGCCCATAACGTCCTCGTTTCGCCCGATCCACCTGGTGATGGTGATACTCACGCGGCGCCAGCGCGCACTCCGGTCGCCGCCGGTAACACCAAGGTCAAACATTTTCTGGTGCTGACTGAACGAGTCCAACCAAATCGACACACATCATCCCGCCCAGGGACGCGATGTCAAGGGTGGCGCCTGGGGGGTGCGGCCGGGCCGCCAGGAAAAGCGCACCGCAGGGATCGGTGACCTGCGGTGCGCTGGAGGATCAGGCGGCGCCGGGTGGGTCAGGCGGGCCGGAAATCGAGCAGGAACTCCATGATCCCGTGGTTCTGCGTGGTGACGAACCCGGTGAAGGAGGGGTTCGGGATGCCCCACTTCGAGAACGGCACCGGGATCGCTCCCTGGACCTCGATGCCGCTCCCGGTCCGCTCTGCCTTGAGCGGGAACGTGACCACCCGGGTCTGGCCGTGCAGCGTGAGGTTCCCGGTCGCGCTGTAGGTCTTGATCGTCCCCGCCACGGGCACGGGCGCCAGTGCGATCGGCTTGGCGAGCGCGAACGTGCCGGTCGGGTACGTGGCCACATCCATGATCCGGCCGTCGAACTGTGAGTCCCGCTGGGCCGAGTCGGTATGGATGGTAGACATCCTGACCGAGAAGCTGGCCGTCTTCACGGTGGTGCCCTTGATCACCATGTGCCCGGTCACCGAGCTGCTGCGGCCCACGGCCGTGTGCGACTGGCCGCCCAGGACCTCGTTGACCCGGTAGCCGACCCGCGAGCCGGAGCCCACCGTCCAGCTGCCGGCCACCGCCCCGGAGCTCCCCTGGGTGGACACGGCGCTGGCGCTCTGGGAGCCCGAGGCGCTGGCGCTCGCCTTGAGGCTGAGCGGCGCGGGGCCGTTGCCCTCGATGAAATGAAAGAAGACGTACGGCCCGGCCACCGCGAGCACGGCGACCACGACCACGGCCGCGATCACCCATCTCAGCCAGCGCCACGGGCCACGTGACGACACCATGGATGCCTCCTGGTTACGCTGGAATAGCGCTGACGCGAATGCTGATGGAGGGCCCACGTCGCCCCAGCCGACGTGGACGATCCTCCCGCACCCTGCCGCCGCGCTGGGGGTTGTTTCTGAACGGACTCTGAATGGGCGATGACCGTCACTTCCGCATCCGGGCGGCCTGGAATCCGGCCCCGCGGCATCCGGCTGCCCGGCATCCGGTTACACGGCATCCGGCTGCGGGGCCGCACGGTACCCGGTATGAGTGAGGCCATGCCCGGCTTCAGCCCGCCGACGTCCCGCGTCCGGCTCTCGTTCATCGGCGCCATGGAGGAATTCCGGGCCGAGGGGCGCGGCTCGGGTACGGACGACACCATGCTCGGCCGGGAGATCCGTGAGTTCGGGCTGGACTGGCAGGACCCGGAGCGCTTCGCGGCCTACGTGAGCTACCTGCGGGACCAGGCCCGGCAGGACGCCCCCCGCCGTCCCGGGTACGTGCCGTCAACGACATTGTGGTGGGTGGACGGGGATGAGTACCTGGGCCGGCTCGCCATCCGGCACTGGCTCACGCCCCGGCTCACCGATCTGGGCGGGCACATCGGCTATGACGTGAAGCCGTCGGCCCGCCGCCGAGGGCACGCCACGGCCATGCTGGCCGCCGCGCTGCCGCTCGCCCGCGGGCTGGGCATCGACCCGGCCCTGGTCACCTGCGACGAGTCCAACACCGGGTCGCGCCTGGTGATCGAGGCCAACGGCGGCGTGCTGGAGGACAAGCGCGGCACTGAGCTGCGCTTCTGGGTGCCGACGTCCTAGCCCGGGTGCGGCGGCCCGGCCCGGCCCGGGGGGCGGGGTCAGCGGACCTGGGGCAGGACCTCGGAGGCGATCAGCTCGAGGTGGTCCAGGTCGTGGAGGTCCATCACCTGGAGGTACAGCCGCGTCGCGCCGAGCCCGGCAAACGTCCCGATCCGGTCGACGATCTCCTCTGGGGTGCCGACCAGCCCGTCGGCGCGCTGGGTGGCCAGATCCCAGCCGATCGCCTCCGCGCGGCGGGCCAGCTCGGCCTCGTCCCGCCCGCAGCAGACGGTGTGCGCGGCCGAGTAGATGAGGGTGCCGGGATCCCGGCCCGCCGCCTGGCAGGCCTCGCGGACCCGGCCATACGCAGCCCGGGTGTCCTCGACGCTGGCGAACTGCGCGTTGTACTCGTCGGCGTACCGCGCGGCGAGCCGCGGAGTCCGGCGCGGCCCCCGGCCGCCGATGACGATCGGCGGGTGCGGACGCTGGACCGGCTTGGGCAGCCCGGGTGAGTCGGTGACCGAGTAAAACTTCCCCGCGAACGAAAACCGCTCGCCGCCGGGCACGTCCCACAGGCCGGTGATGATCGCGAGCTGCTCTTCGAGCCGGTCGAACCGCTCAGCCGTGTCCGGGAACGGGATGGCGTAGGCGGCGTGCTCGGCCTGGTACCAGCCGGCCCCGATACCCAGCTCCACCCGGCCGCCGCTCATGTCGTCCACCTGGGCCACCGAGACCGCGAGCGGTCCGGGATAGCGGAACGTGATGGGGCTCACCAGCGTGCCCAGCTTGATCCGCGAGGTCTGGAGGGCCAGGCCGGCCAGGGTCAGCCAGGCGTCGGTCGGGCCGGGCAGCCCGTCACCCTCCCCCATGCCCAGGTAGTGATCGGACCGGAAGAACGCGTCGAAGCCCAGTTGCTCGGTGGCCCGCGCCACCGCCAGCAGCCGGCCGTAGTCTGCGCCCTGTTGTGGTTCGGTCATGATCCGAAGTTGCATGGATCCATCCTTGCGCACTGCCCCGCGCCGGGTGCGGCCACGTCTGCTTCTGGGCCCGGCCGAGTCCCGGCCCGCTCAGGCCGCCCGGATCGCTGTCAACCTTGGGGGCGGCTGCCTCGTACTTGGTTGACGACAGAAGGGAGCTGGTGACATGGAGCACGACCCGGCCGTCGCCAGCCTGGAGTCGTTCCTGGCCGAGCGGGGCCAGCCGCTGCTGCGCACCGCGGTGCTGCTCACCGGCAGCAAGGACGCGGGCGAGGACCTGCTCCAGGCCGGGCTGGAGCGGCTGCTGCGCCACTGGCACCGGATCGAGGGGGATCCGGAGGGCTACCTGCGCCGGACGCTGTACAACCTGGCCGCCGACGGCTGGCGGCAGCAGCGCGCGTGGCGGGGGCGGCTGCGGCTGCTGCAGAGCGGCATGGCCACCTCGGTGGCGGACGGCACCGCGGCGCTAGAGACGCGGGATGCGCTGATCCGGCTGCTGATGCAGCTGCCGCCGCGGCAGCGGGCGGTCATCGTGGCCCGGTACTGGGAGCAGTTGAGCGAGGCGGAAGCGGCCGAGGTCCTGGGCTGCTCGGTGGGCTCGGTGAAGGCCTCCGCCTCACGGGGGCTGCGCAGGCTGCGTGAGCTGAGCGAGACCGCGTCCGGCGCGGAGAACGATCTGGCTGAAGGGAAGGCACGATGAGCACGGAACTCGAGGAGCGGCTGCGCGGGGCGATGCAGCGATTCACCGGCGACGTGCGGGTCCCGCCGGGGCTCGCGGTCAAGGCGTACCGGCACCAGCACCAGCGCCGGGCCAGGGCCCGGGCCATGGCGGCGGCCGGGACAGGGACCGCGGTGGCCGCCACCGCGGTGGCCGTAGCGGGGGTCATGGGGGCCTTCGGCTCAGCTGGCCCAACGCCCGCCCAGGCCACCTACACCGCCTATGTGGTCAGCCACGTCGAGCACGCGCTGGCCGGGCCGGGCCAGCGCAACCTCGTCGCCCACGTCCGCGACGTGTATCAGCCCGGCATGGTCCTCAAGCCGGTCGGGCCGTTCGTCGTGCTGCCTGCCCGGCAGCCCGGGACGAGCTCACCATGGAGTGTCGGCTCGACGCAGATGTGGATGTACCGCGGCCAGGCGAGGATGGAGGCCTACAGCCCGGCCGGGCACCGGGTCTACGAACTGGGCGCGAAGTTCCCCCTGGGACGGCCGGGACACAGCATCGCGGTCGATGACAGCACCCGGACCTGGTGGCAGGAAGCGCTGGCCGTGCACCCGGCGGTGAGCGGGAAGCGCCCGATCAACTGCGGCCCGCGGATCCAGATCCCGGTGGGCGCCGGCTGGGCAGCCTTCATCCAGCACCAGCTCAACTGCGGTGAGTACCGGGTGACTGGCCGGCAGACGGTTCGACGGCGTGAACGCGATCAAGATCGTCAGCAAGCAGGGCACGCTCACCCTGTGGGTCAACCCGCGCACCTACCTTCCGGTCCGCCTGGCGCAGGACATAGGCGGAGCACCCGGTCAGAGCGACTTCAGCTGGCTGGCCGCCACCCCAGCCAACCTGGCTCACCTCACGGTGACGGTCCCGGCCGGCTACCAGCAGGTGCCGCCTCCGGCGGGGTGGGCCACGGGCTGACAGCCGGACGGGGGCACGTGGCCCGGCGGGTCCTGAGCGGGATCCGCCGGGCCGCCGCGCAGGCCCGGAGTTATCGTCGGATAAAGGACCGGCTCCCGCACCCGGGAGGATCGACGATGACATCCCCGGCCGTGGAGATTCCCGGCTATATCGCCGGAACATGGGATCTCGACCCCGTCCACTCCACCATCGGCTTCGTGGCCCGCCACCTCATGGTGAGCAAGGTCCGCGGCCGCTTTACCACGTTCGAGGCCCAGGTCGTGACGGCCCCGAACCCGCTGGAGTCCTGGGCGACCGCCACCATCGACCTGCCGTCGGTGGACACCGGCAACGAGACGCGCGACAACGACCTGCGATCGGAGAACTTCTTCGACGCCGCCACCCACCCGGCGATGACGTATCGCTCGACCGGCATCCGGCCGACCGGGGGCCAGGACTCGTTCCTGGTGGACGGGGAGCTGACGATCCGCGGGGTGACCCGGCCGGTCACCCTGACCGTGGAGGTCAACGGGTTCGGGCCGGATCCCTACGGCGGTACCCGGGCCGGGTTCTCGGCCCAGGGAGAGATCGACCGGACCGAGTTCGGGATCACCTTCAACGCTCCGGTGCCCGGCAGCGGCGGGGTGATGGTGAGCGAGAGGATCCAGATCGAGATCGAGGCCGAGGCGGTCCTCCGGCAGCAGCCGGGTTAATCCCCTGGCCGGGTGAGCGTCGCGACGCACTCCACGTGATGGGTCATGGGAAAGGCGTCGAACGCGCGGAGCGCGCCGAGTTCCCAGCCAGCCGCCGCGAACACCGCGATGTCACGGGCCAGCGTGGCCGGGTCGCAGGACACGTAGGCGACCCGGCGCAGCGCGGTGCCCGGGCGCAGCAGCTGGTCCAGGGCCGGGCGGGCCACGCCCGTCCGGGGCGGGTCGAGTACCGCGAGGCCGGCCTGGTCCCAGCCGGCGTGACCGAGGACCTCGGCGGCGTCCCCCCGGTGGATCCGGGCCCAGGGGGTGTCCCGCAGGTTGTGCCGGGCATCGCGGACCGCGGCCCGGTCGGACTCGATGCCGATCACCGTCCCGGACGGCCCGACCGCACTGGCCAGGACACCCGCGAACAGCCCGGCGCCGCAGTACAGGTCCAGCGCCACATCCCCGGGCTGCGGGCCTAGGATCTCGCGGACCAGGCCGGCCAGCACATCCGCCGCGGCGGGGTGCACCTGCCAGAACACGCCCGCACTGGTCCGCCAGGTCCGGCCGGCGGCGGTCCGGTGCAGGAACGGGCCGCCGCGCAGCGCGGTCAGCCCGGCCGCGCCGCCCCCGGCCACCAGGACCGGGTCCTCCACCTGGGCGGCCCAGGCGTCCGGGCCAGCTGCCCGGCCGCCCGGCTCCCGGCGCCCCGGGTCGCCGGCCGAGCGGACGGCCGGCTCGCTGTGCACGCGGCCGGCCCGGGCCGCCGCCCGGCCCGCGGGCCGGCGGCGGTGCGGGGTCCGGGCCGGGGTGACCACGACGGCCCGCTCGCCGGGGTCGGGCGAGGTCACCGCGGACACCGACTCCGCTCCCGGCCAGCGGCCCTCGGTGATCCCGGCCTCGTTGACCAGGGGGTGCGCGATCGGGCAGGTCCCAACGTCGATGATCTCGTGGGAGCGGTGCCGGCGCAGGCCGGCCAGGCCGCCGGCGCGCACCGCGAAGCGGACCCGGGTCCGCCAGCCCAGGCCATCCTCGTCCCCGGGCAGCGGCTCGACGGTCACCTCGCGGTCCAGTCCGGCGATCCGGCGCAGCTGCTGGGCGATGACCGCGGCCTTGAGCCGCCGCTGCGCGGGCAGGCTGGCGTGCTGCCAGTCGCATCCGCCGCAGCCGCCCGGGTGGGCGTGCGGGCACGGCGGCTCGACCCGGTCGGGCGAGGCCTCCAGGATCGCGGTGGCCTCGGCCCGGGCGAGCCGGGCGGTGGACTCGGTCAGCCGGGCCTGCACCCGTTCCCCCGGCAGCGTGTGCCGGACCAGGACGACGCGCCCGCCAGGCTCCCGGGCCACGCACCAGCCGCCCTGCGCTACCTCGCCGACCAGGAGTTCGAGCGATTCCCCGCCAGTCTGCCGGGCAGGTTCCACGCCGCACCTCGTGTTCAGTCGGGTCGAGTATCGTGACCGGCCGTCTCACCAACTCAGGACAGGGAATACCGTTGGCGGGCCACTGTGAGCATTATTCAGCCGGCGTAGAACAGCCGGCGCCGCTGGTGGCGCGCAGCGGCAGCGGGGTTAGCTTGAATGACGCGAGCTCTGGAGACGCACTGTACTCACGCAAGGGGCGGTCGTGCACATTGTGATCATGGGATGCGGGCGGGTCGGCTCGACGCTGGCCCACATCCTCGAGGACCAGGGCCACTCGGTCGCCGTCATCGATCAGGACCGGGACGCGTTCCGCAAGCTGGGATCGCCGTTCAAGGGCAAGAAGGTGACGGGTATCGGCTTCGACCAGAATGTGCTGATCGAGGCGGGCATCGAGCACGCGGACGCGTTCGCGGCGGTGAGCAGCGGTGACAACTCCAATGTGATCGCCGCCCGGGTCGCCCGGGAGTCCTTCGGCGTGAAGCGGGTCGCGGCGCGTATCTACGACCCGCGGCGGGCCGAGGTCTACCAGCGGCTCGGCATCCCGACCGTGGCGACCGTCCGGTGGACCGCGGACCAGATGCTGCGCCGGCTGCTGCCGGAGGGCAGTGAGCCGCTCTGGCGCGATCCCACCGGCGCCGTGGTCCTCGCCGAGGTCGCCTACGCGGCGGACTGGGTAGGTGAGAAGACCAGCGCCCTGGAGGAGGCGGCCCGCATCCGGGTCGCTTTCCTGTCCCGCCTCGGCGAGGTGGTGCTGCCCAGCCCGGGGACGGTGTTGCAGGAGGGTGATGTGCTGCACGTGATCGCGCTGGAGGAAGATCTGGAACGGATCTCGGCCGCGCTCACCGCGCGGGCGCCCGGTGGCAAGGCCAAGGGAGGCCGCTGATGCGCGTCGCCATCGCGGGAGCGGGGGCAGTGGGCCGCTCCATCGCCGCCGAACTGCTCGACAACGGGCACGAGGTCCTGCTGATCGACAAGAACCCGCGGTCGATCGCGGTGGAAAGCGTGCCCCGCGCCGAATGGCTGCTCGCTGACGCGTGCGAGATCGCCTCGCTCGACGAGGCGTCGCTGGAGCGGTGCAACGTGGTCATCGCGGCGACCGGCGATGACAAGGCCAACCTGGTGATCTCGCTGCTGGCCAAGACCGAGTACGGGGTGCCCAGGGTGGTCGCCCGGATCAATCACCCGAACAACGAGTGGCTGTTCAACGAGTCGTGGGGAGTCGACGTCGCCGTGTCCACCCCGCGGATCATGTCGGCACTGGTTGAGGAGGCCGTCAGCGTCGGTGACCTGGTCCGGCTGATGACGTTCCGGCAGAGCGACGCCAGCCTCGTCGAGCTCACCATGCCGGACGACGCGCCGCTGGTCGGCCAGCGGATCGGGGACATCAGCTGGCCGGCCGACACCGCGCTCGTCGCCATCCTCCGGGACGGCCGGGTGCTGGTGCCCGCCAAGGATGACCCGCTGGAGACCGGCGACGAGCTGCTGTTCGTGACGAGCGAGGACGTGGAGGACGAGCTGGCCACGCTGCTGTCCGGCGGCCACCACCACCCCCACGACGCGGTCTAGTCCCAGGACCCGGGCCCCAGTCCCGGCGCCTCGCCGGCCCGGCGGGACACGCCTGCGGCGCGCCCGCCTCGCCTCGCGATTAACGGGTTTCGGTGATCTCCGGGCCGCGCTCGAAGGGGTTGAGCGGCTCGTTGAAGCCCTCTTCCCCGGCGGCGGCCATCTGCTCCTCCATGGCCTTGCGGGCCTCCTCGGGCAGCGTGATCTCCAGCAGGTCGCGGGGTGGCACCGGGTGGTCACCGCGGACCACGACCAGGCCGGCGAAAATCTCCTCGAACGGGGCGGCCGCCGCCGGGTGCTCCGCGGCCGGCCCGGTGATCACCCCGCGCAGGAACCAGCGCGGCCCGTCCACGCCCAGGAAACGGATGGGCTGGAGCCCGGCCTGCGGCTGCTCCCCCGGCACCCGGACGTGCAGTTCCGGGCCGAACGGGCCCTCCGCCTCCTCGGCGCGGCCGCCGGCCTCGGTCACCGCCGTGGCGATCTCCTGGCGCACGTCCTCCCAGAGCCCGTCACTCTTGGGCGCGGCGAAGGCCTGGACCTGAAGAGAGCTGTCGCCCCGGACCACCGCGATCAGCGGCCCCTGGTCGTCGGCGATGTTGAGCTGGATCTCGAACCCATCCACCACCGGGACCTGGAGGCTGCCGAAGTCGACCCGGTTGAGCGGGGGGACACCGTCCGTCACGTCCCATGGCCCCCACGCTGCTTCCCCGGCCTCGCCGGCCTCCCTGGGCTCTGCGGCCTCTCCGGGCTCGGCCGTCTCATCGTCGGCCTCGTCCCGGGTCTCCTCATCCCCGGGCTCGTCCCAGGTCTCCTCGTCGTCCGGCCCCAAGTCCTCGCTGACCTCGTCCTCGCGGACTTCAGGCTCGGTCACTTCCTCGCGGCGGCGCCGACGGAACACTGTGCTCTCCCCTGCTCTCTGAACCCTGAAGCTATGGTGGCCTGGAGCCCGGCCGGCCCCCGTGCCCCGTGGTGCTGGCCTGGCCGTGCTGGCCGGGCCAGGGCCGACCGTGCCGGCCAGGCCGTGCGGGCCGGACCGGGGCCGGGCCTGCCGTGCCGGCGGGTGCCGCTAGGCCGGTGCCTGGGCGCCGGCGTGCCCCCCGGTGGACCCGAAGCCGCCCTCGCCCCGCGCGGACCCGGGCAGGGTGCCCACTTCGTGGAACACCGGGCGGGCCACACGCTGGATGACGAGCTGCGCGATCCGGTCGCCGCGCTGGAACTTGACCGCCTCAGCCGCGTCGGTGTTAAGCAGTGTCACCCTGATCTCGCCACGGTACCCGGCGTCCACGGTGCCCGGCGCATTCACGATCGTGATCCCGTGCTTCGCGGCCAGCCCGGAGCGGGGATGCACGAACGCGGCGTACCCGTCGGGCAGCGCGATGGCCACGCCGGTCGGCACCACGGCCCGCCCGCCGGGCCCGAGTTCCACGTCCACCGCGGTGACCAGGTCAACGCCGGCGTCCCCCGCATGCGACCGGACCGGCAGCGGCAGTTCCGGATCCAGCCGCCTGATCAGCACGTCCACCGGATCCGTGCCCGGGCTCACCGCTCCCATACCTCACCCCAGGTTACTGAATGCCGAGCGTGCTGATGGCCAGCGTGCTGTGCGGGCTCACTCCCGCGACCTTACCGCCGTCCGGCTGCCCCTCAGGTACGGCGCGGCGCGGACGAGCGCCGCCGCGCTCGGGACCGCCACGATCGCTCCCGGGATGCCCGCCACCACCCCGCCGATGGCCAGCACCAGGATGATGGCCAGCGGGTGCAGCCGGACCATCCGGCCGACCACGAGCGGCTGCAGCAGATGGCTCTCCAGCTGGTTCTCCAGGATGAAGATGGCCACCAGCACGACCGCGGCGATCCAGCCCTTGGTGCCGAGCGTGACGCCGACGGCCAGCGCCCCGGCGACCAGGATGCCCACCAGCGGGACGAACGCGGCCAGGAAGACCAGGATCACCAGGGGCACCAGCAGGGGCACGCCGAGCACCCACAGGGAGAACCCGATGACCACGGCGTGGATGGCCGCGACCGCGATAGTCCCGCGCACGTAATAGACCAGGGCCTGCCACGCCGCGCTGCCGGCCAGGTGGACCCGCTTCCGGCTGTCCGGGCCGAGGAACCCGACCAGCCAGGCCCAGATCCGCTCACCGTCCTTCAGCAGGAAGAACGTCACGAACAGCATCAGCACCAGGCCGGCCAGGATCTCCAGGAAGATCTTCCCGCCGGACACCACGGTGCCGGCGACCAGCGACTGATGCTGCTGCAGGTACTTCAGCGCCCGGTTGGACAGGCTCTGGATGCCCGCGTGCCGGACGTGGAACGGCGGCCCGGCCAGCGAGGTCTGCAGCGTGGTCACCGTGTGCCTGAGCTCGTTGACCAGGTGCGGATAGTCGGCCGTGGTCCGGGTGACGGCCAGGGTGCCCGCCCCGGCCAGGATGGCCACCGCGATCAGCAGCGTGCACCAGGTGGCCGCCAGGGCGGGCAGGCCCAGCCGGCGGAACCGGGACAGCAGGGGCTGCAGCAGCGCGGTGAGCAGCAGCGCGGCCACGCACGGGAGCACCACCAGGCGCAGCACGCTGGCCACCCGGAACGCCAGGTAGATGACGATGCCGATGAGCAGCAGCCGCCACGACCAGCCCGCCGCGCGCTGCAGCCAGCCCGGCACAAGCCCGGCGGGCTGGTCCCCGGCCTGCGCGGCGCCGGGGGGTTCCGGCTCGCGCCCCGCCCCGGCACCGGCCGGCCCGGGCCGGCCGCCGGCGGGGGCCCGGCCGCAGGCGGCCCGGAGCCGGCCCGGGGCCGGCTGCGGCATCGGTCCGGCCACCGGCCCCGTGGGCACCCCGCCCGCCGGCCCCGCGGCCCCGCCGGGCACGGTATCCCGGGCCGCGGCGGGATTTTCGTTGCGGCCCTGGTTTTCCTGCTTTTCCTGCACCGGCTGGCCGGCCCCCTCGGCTGCCTGAGTGATGGCCCCCGTACCGTGGCCCGGGGGGACGGAGTCAGCGGCCTGGCCCGTCCCCGGATGAAGACCGTGCCGCAAGCGTCGCCCAATCATGGCTTCATGTAACCAACTACGGTGGACCCATGCGTGTTTACCACGAACGCCTGCGTGTCCCGGTCACCTGGTGGGTTCTCGGGATGATTTCGGTCGTCATGCTCGGCGCCGGCTTCCTGGCCGGCTTCGACTGGGAGCCCGCGCTGGCCGTGTACGGGGTCCTCACGGTGGTCCTCGCCGCGATCCTGATCGGCTGGGGCTGGCTGCACACCGAGGTGGCCGACGGCGAACTCCGGGTCGGCCGTGACCGGCTGCCGCTGGCCCTGGCGGGTGAGGTGACCGCGCTGGACCAGGAGCAGACCCGGGCGCTCCGGGGGCCGCGGGCGGATCCGGCGGCCTACCTGATAGCCCGGCCCTACCTGCCCCGATCGGTGTACATCGCGGTCCAGGACCCGGCCGCGCGCGGGCCGTACTGGCTGATCGGCACGCGCCGGCCCGACGAACTGGCCGCCGCGATCGAGGCCGCACGTCCCGCTGCGCGGGCCGGCGGCACACCCGTGGGATGATCAGCACGCAGCAAGACGGCGCGCCACGCGGGACCATGGGCGGCCCGGCGGGCATCAGGGAGGATGCATGTCAGACAAGCGCGGGGACGGCGCCACCAAGGCGATGAGCACGGTGGCGGCCCTGGGGGCGGCTTTCATCGCCCGCAAGGTGGCCACCGTGGCCTGGACCAAGGTCACCGGCCATGAGCCGCCGGCCGACCCGGAGGATCCCGCGGTGGGCATGGCCGAGGCGCTCGGCTGGGCCATCGCCATGGGCGTGGTGGTCGGCGCGGTCCGGGTGCTGGCCATCCGGGCGGCGACCAGCCGGTCCCGGCGCGCCGCCGGGGACGCGCCAGCCAGCTGAGCCGGCCACCAGCTGGGCCGGCTACTGGCTGACCCGGCTACTGGCTGGGCCCGCCCCGGGCGCGCCGGTAGGCCTCACCGAACGTTTCGAGGGTGGCGGCGGGCAGCGGGACGTGCCCGCCGAGCGCCCGCGCGCCCCAGGCCACCTGGGCGCAGTGCTCGGACACCACCGCGTGGTGCAGCGCCTGCGCCGGGCTGGCCGCGACCGTGACCAGGCCGTGGCTGGCCACCAGCGCGCTGGCCCGCTGGGTGAGTACCGACACGGCGTTCGTGCCGACCTGGGCCGAGCCGCTGATCGCGTAGGGCGACACCGGGATGTCGCCGCCGAGGAAGATAACGGCCTCGTCGATGACCGCCGGGACCGGCTGCCGGGCGGCCGCGAACATGCTCGCGTACGCCGGATGGCTGTGCAGGACCGCCTTCACCTCCGGAAACGCCTGGTAGCAGGCGGTATGCAGCTGGTACTCAGACGAAGGGGCGAGGCTGCCCGCGCCCGGGGTGACCGGCTCCCCCGCCATCGTGATGACGACCAGGTCCGCCGGGCCCATGTCCTGGTAGGGCAGGCCGGACGGGGTGATCACCAAGGTCGCGCCGTCCAGCCGGGCGGACACGTTGCCGCTGGTCCCCGACGTGAGCCGGTGCTCCAGCATGCCCCTCGCAGCGGCCAGCACGGCCGCCCGGGCTTCTTTTTCCTCACGCATGCCCCCGATCCTGGCATCCGGGACCTTTCCCGCCGATGTCCGGGCAGGTCCGGATGCGTGCGAGACTCTGTGCCGTGGCTGCACCTGACCGCTCCCGGCTGTCCTACAAGCTCAGTTACGCGCTGCGGAATCCTGGCCGGGTCCTGCCCTACGCCCGCCGGCGCAGCCGGGACGCGCTCATCGGGATGAAAGCCTCGGATCACATCAGCTACTACCGGGCGGTCATGAAAGCGGAGACCGCCCGCAACCCCCAGGCCGCGGTGGGCAGCCTGACCCACGACTCCTGGCTCAAGGTCGGTCAGCTCCAGTTCGAGTACCTGATCCGGCACGGGCTGCAGCCGGCTGACCGGATGCTGGAGATCGGCTGCGGTGACCTGCGCGCGGGACGGCTGTTCATCGACTACCTCAGCCCCGGCAACTACTACGGCATCGACATCTCGCCGGACATCCTGCTGGCCGCGCAGGAGACCATCGCCCGGGACGACCTCCAGGCCAAGCTCCCCCACCTGGAACTCGTCGATGACCTGAAGTTCCGGTTCCTGCCCGCGGGGCGGTTCACGGTGGTGCACGCGCACAGCGTGTTCAGCCACTCGCCGATCGAGGTCATCGACGAGTGCCTGGCCCACGTGGGCCGGGTGATGCGGCCCGAGGGCGTGTTCGACTTCACCTTCTGCCGCACCGAGGGCGCGGAGCACCAGGTGCTGCGCGAGGACTTCTACTACCGGACCGGGACGCTCCTCGAGCTGGCCGACGCGAGGGGGCTCGACGCGGAGCTGATGGAGGACTGGGAAGAGCTGCCGCACCCTCAGTCCAAGATCCGGGTAACGCGCCGGCCCGGCCGCCGCTACTGAGCCCGCCCCCGGGCCTGGCCACCGGGTCGGCGGCGGGGCTGCGCGCAGCAACAAGACGATATATCTTGTTCTGGTGGAGAGCTCATCGGCAGAAATTCCTTCCGCAACGGAACCGCTCCCGGGCGGGCCGGGCCGCGATAGCGCGAGCCCCGCGATCCGGGCGTCGGACCGGGAGCGGGACGCGGCGACTCACCGGCTGCAGGAGGCGTTCGCGGAGGGCCGCCTGGACGACGCGGAGTTCGACGAGCGGATGCGCAGCGCCCTGTCCGCCCGGACCCGGGCCGACCTGGACGGGGTCCTCGCCGACCTGCCCGCGGACCGTCCGGCGGCCGTCGGGCCGGCGGTGCCGGTTTCCGGCCCGGGCCGGAAACCGGGCCGGCTGGCGGTCGCGTACAAGGGCCCGGTCCGCCGCGCGGGCCGGTGGCGGGTCCCGGAACGCTACACCGCGGTGGTGTACAAGGGCGGCGGGTGGCTGGACCTGCGGGCGGCCGAGCTGACCGCCCCGGTGACCACGCTGGTGGCGGTGGCCTACAAATCGCGGGTCACGATCCTGGTGCCCCCGGGCGTCCGGGTCGAGGCGGGCGGGTTCAGCGCTGATACCGACACCGACCCGGGCACGGTCCTGCCCGCGGACGCGCCCGTGCTGCATGTGCGCGGCTTCGCCTACAAGGGCACGGTCGAGGTCCGCAGCCGGCCGCCCGGGAACTGACGGGCCGCTAACCGGGTGCCCGCGGTGGCCGGCTCGGCCACCACAGGCAGCCCCGCCATGGCAGCGCGGCCGAAGTCGTCGTCGACGGCGGTCACGTCCCGGTGCGCGGCCTGCAGCAGCGAGGCGGCGATCGTCGCCCGGTAGCCGCTGTGGCAATGCACCCACAGCTCGCCGCCGGGCACCTCGGCCAGCCGCCGGGCCAGCTCGTGCAGGGGAATGTGCACGGCGCCCTCCACGTGGCCGGCCGCCCACTCCAGGTTCCGCCGCACGTCCAGCACCGCCACCGGGCGCTGGCGGCGGGCCGCGGCCAGCGCGGCGAAGTCCGCGGCCGGGAAGCTGGCCAGCTGGTCCCCGGCAGCCCAGTCGTCCGGCTGGCCGGTCGCGATGGCGGCGGGCTGGTCGATGCCGATCCGGACCAGCTCCCGCTGCGCCGCGGCGACCTGCCCGGCCGTCTCGCCGAGCAGCGTCACCGGGGTGCCCTCGGGGAGAAGCCAGCCCAGCTGGGGGGCCAGTGAGTCGCCCATCTCGAAGCCGAGCGATCCGGCCAGGTGCCCGGCGGCGAAGACGCGCCGCGAGCGCAGGTCAACCAGCCACTCCCCGGCGGCCAGCCGGCCGCGCAGTTCCTCCGGGCCGGCCTGGCCGGGCCGCGACAGGTCCGGCGCGGACGGGCCCGCGGCGTTGCTCGGCCCCATCCGCGTGTAGTACGCGGGGTAGGCGTCCAGGCCGTCCAGCAGCTCCGCCACGTAGCGGTCCACGCTCAGGATCAGCGCCGGGTTGCCGGCCTTCTCCTGGCCGATCGTGGACGAGCTCGCGCCCGCCGCCGGGCTGGCCGCGCAGAAGCTGCCGAACCCGTGCGTGGGCAGCACCGCCACCTGGTCGGGCAGGCTGGCGGCCAGCCGGGCCGCCGACGCGTGCTGGGCGCGGGCCAGCTCTTCCGTGTGCGCCGCGCCGAGCAGGTCGGTGCGCCCGGTCGTGCCGAACAGCAGCGACCCGCCGGTGAAGACCGCGAACGGATCCCCGGCCTGGCCGGCCAGCACGTAGGCCAGGTGCGTGAACGTGTGGCCGGGGGTGGCCAGGACCCGGGCCCGGGTGGCGGGCGTGATCTCGAGCACGTCACCGTCGGACACCGGGACCCGGTCGAACGCCACCTGGTCGGCGGCGCAGACGCAGTAGGTGGCCCCCGTCTCCCGGGCCAGGGCCAGGCCCCCGGTCAGGTAGTCGTTGTGCAGGTGGGTCTCGAGCACGTGGGTGATCCGGACCCCGCGCTCCCCGGCCAGGGCGAGGACCCGGTCGATGTCGCGCTGCGGATCGACCACCAGGGCCACCGTGCCGTCAGTGGCCAGGTAGCTGCGGTCCCCCAGGGACGGCGTGTCGATCTGGAGTATCTCGATGATGCCGCTCCCCCCGTGGTCAGGGACACCGTGGTCAGGGACACCGCGGTCAGGACCGGCCGGCGAGCTCCGCTTCCGCGCCCGCCTGCGCGTCCCGGCGGGCCACTTCGGCCCGGACCAGCGGGATCAGCTCCCGGCCGTAGTCAACGGCGTCCTCTAGCGGGTCGTACCCGCGAATGAGCAGCGTGGTCACGCCGAGGTCCACATAATCGAGCAGGGCCCGGGCGACCGTGTCCGGCGTGCCGACCAGGGCCGTGGAGTTGCCGCCGGCCGCGCTGGCCCGCGCGGTGGCCGTCCACAGCGCCCGGTCGTGCAGGTCGCCCCGGGCCGCGGCGGCCAGCAGCCGCTGCGAGCCGGTGTTCTCCGGCTGGCCGTTCGCGCCGCGCCAGCCCCGGTGCTGGGCTCCTGGTGAGGCGGGATGCTCGATGGCGTCCAGGATGCGGTGGGCCCGTTCCCAGGCGAGTTCCTCGGTGGCCCCCAGGATCGGCCGGAACGACACGCTGATCCCGGGCGCCGGGCGGCCCGCGGCGGCGGCCGCGGCCCGGACCGAGGCGATCTGCTCCGCGGTCTCCCTGAGCGGCTCGCCCCACAGTGCGAAGGTGTCCGCGTGCCTGCTGCCGACCTGGTAGGCAGCGGCGGAGGAGCCGCCGAAGAACAGCGGGATGCCCGCCGGGCGCACCGGCCGCACGCCGGGCCGGTAACCCTCGAAACGGTAGAACCGGCCGTCGAAGCTGATCTCCTCGGTCGCGGTCCAGGCCCGCCGGAGGATCTCCAGGTACTCGTCGGTCCGCGCGTAGCGCTCGTCCTTGGCCAGGTAGTCACCGTCGCGCCGCTGCTCCGCGTCGTTCCCGCCGGTGATCACGTGCACGGCCACCCGGCCGCCGGAGAACTCGTCCAGGGTGGCGAACTGGCGCGCCGCGAGGGTGGGGAACACGAACCCCGGCCGGTGCGCGATGAGCAGGCCGAGCCGCTGCGTATGCGCCGCGGCGTGCGCGGCCACCTGGGTGCCCTCGGGCCAGGAGGAGCCGTAGCCGATCAGGATGCGGTCGAAGCCCGCGTCCCGTGCGCCTGGGCGTGCCGGCGGGTGAAGTCCGGATCCAGCAGCGGCGTGGTCTGCGGCCGGGACTCCGACGCGTCGTTGGTGTGGATCACCCCGATGAACTCGACCGGCATCAGTGTGCTCCCGTGGTCTCGGTGGTGGCGCGGGACGCGGACAGGGCGCAGCGGCCGGCCGCGCTGAGGATGGAGTCGTCCTGCGGGGTGTGCACCCGGGCGCACAGCACGTCCCTGTAGTGCCGTTCTAGAGGATTCTTCCTGGTCAGGGCGTTGTTGCCGACGAGTGCGACCGCCTGCTCGACCGCGCCGATGGCGGCCCTGGTCGCGATGAGCCTGGCGATCACGGGATGACCGGCCAGGGTCTCGTCACCCGCGTCCACCCGCACCGCCAGCGCGTCAACGAGGTCGCCGGCCCCGGTCAGGGCCGCCTCGATCAGCAGGGTGCTCACTCCCAGATCGACGTAGCGCAGCAGCGCCTGCGCCACCTGCTCGTAGCTGCCGACCAGGGCGGTGGAGTTGCCAGCCGCCCCGGTCACCTTCGCGATGGGGGTCCAGAGCCGCTCATCGTGCACATCACCCTGGGCTGCGAATTCCAGCAGCCGCTGCGAGCCGTGCTGCTGGGAGTGATCGAGGTTGAAGAACTTGCGGGCACCGCGGGCCCGTTCCCTGGTGAGTTCCAGGATGTCCGCAGCCCGCTGCCAGGCCTGTGTCTCGGTCGCGGCCGGGATCGGCCGCAGGCTCACGCTGAACCTCGGCTCCCGCCCGTAGGGGGCGGCCGCCCCCCGGACCTCGTCGATCCGCTCCTGGATGCCGGCCAGCGGCTCGCCCCAGAACGCGTACACGTCCGCGTGCTTACCGCCGACCCGGATCGCGTCGGCCGACGCGCCGCCGAAGTAGACGGGGATCCGGCCGGGCGGCGGCCGCACCCCCGACAGGCCGCCCTTCACATGGTAGAACTCCCCGGCGTAGTCGAACGGGATGTCGGACGCCCACTCCAGGCGGAGCACGTCCAGGAACTCGTCGGTCCGCCGGTAGCGGGTCACCTTGTCGGCCAGGTCCCCGTCCCGGGCCTGGTCCGCGTCATCGCCGCCGGTGATGACGTGCAATGCGACCCGGCCCGGGTGGAAGGCGTCCAGCGTGGCGAACTTCCGCGCCGCGTAGGTCGGGGCGACGAATCCGGGCCGGTGCGCCAGCAGCACCCCGAGCCGCTGGGTGCGGGACAGCACCTGGTCGGCCACGGTGAAGCCGTCCGGCGACGCGGACGAGTGCGCCACCAGCACCCGGTCGAAGCCCGCGTCCTCATGCGCCCGGGCCAGCTCGTCCAGGTAACCGGGCTGGACCGGGTCGGCCTGATCTGGGTTGGCCTGGCCGGGGGCGATCTCGGTTCCGCTGTGCGGGGCGGTGGCGGCGATGCCGATGAATTCGATGGTCATCGTCCCTCCCGGGGCGCCGCGGGGCGGCCCGGGAGGGCGGCAACGGAGCAAGGGGGCATGCCTCGGATGCAAGCACGCCGGCCATTGCTATGTCAATAATTCCTATCGTTTTTATAGGAATTAGGCTGCCCGGCTGGCCCGTCCCGGTTTCCGGCCGGGACTACCTACCCCGCGCCTGGGGCCGCGTCCCCGGTCCGGTCCACCGGCGCCCACAGGCTTTCCAGGTTGACCACGATGCCCTCCTGGCTGCTCCGGGCGATCACCACGACCGCTTCCTCGTCGCCCGGGTTCTCCTCCCGGTGCGGCACGTACGGCGGCACGAAGATGTAGTCTCCGGGCTCCGTCTCCAGCCTGACCTCATGGTCCCCGTCCGCGAACACGAACGCCGGGTGGCCGGACACCACGTAGATCGCGGTCTCCGCGGGCCCGTGATGATGGTCACCGGACTTGGTCACCGGGGCCACGTGGGTCTGGCCCATCCAGAGCTTGGACGAGCCGGAGGATTTGCCGGAGATGGCCTCCAGGCGGGTCATCCCGCTGGTCTGGCCGGTATCGCCGCGCACGTCGCGGCCGCGGATGTGCACGAGCGGCGTGTGCCACAAGTCTTCAGTCATGGGGGCTCCCGGGTCATTCACGGTGGCCGGGACCGGCCTGCCGATGGGCAGGGCCAGTGTAAACAGCCCGTGGCCGCAGGGGCGTCCGGGCGGCGTACTCCTCCAGCGCGTGCGCCAGCCACCCCGCGGTCCTGGCCACCGCGAAGATGGCCTCGCCCGCGCCCCGGATCATCCCGGCGCAGCTGGCCAGCACGGCCAGGGCGAAGTCGATATTCGGCTCCGGCAGGGCCCGCCGGTGCATCTCGGCCAGCACGGAGTCCACCACGGCCAGCCGGGGTGAGGCCGGGACCGCGCGCCTGACCATGGCCAGGAGGAGCCCCGCCCGCGGGTCACCGCCGCGGTACACGAAGTGGCCGAAGCCGGGGACCCGCTCGCCGCGGCGCAGCAGGTCCTGCACCACCCGCGGGACGCCCGCCGCGTCCTGCGCCGCGGCCAGCATGGTCTCCGCGCCCAGCGAGGCGCCGCCGTGCAGGGCGCCGCCGACCGCGCCGAGCCCGGTGGCCACCACCGCGTACGGGTCGGCCCGGACCGACGCGGCGACCCGCGCGGCCAGCGTGGACGCGGCCAGCTCGTGGTCGGCGAGGAGGACCAGCGCGGCCCGCAGGGCGTCCAGCAGGCCGGGTGGCGGATCGCCGGGGCAGAGCCGGGGCCAGAGCCGGGCCGGGATCCCCGCGGCGGCCGCCTGCAGCCCGTCCCCGTTCCCGGGGGCGCCCGGGCCGCCGGGGCCGGCTGCGCCCCGGGCCCCGGCCGTGTCCCCGGCACCAGCCGTGCTCCCGGGGCTGGCCGGCGGCAGGCAGTCCACCAGGCCCGCGATGATGGCCCGGCCCGCCGCAGCCACGGCCGGCGGATCGAGCTGCAGCCGCAGCGGGTCCACCGCGGCCAGCGCCGGGACGATCACCTGCAGCCGTTCCAGGGGGAACGTGCCCGGCGGGAGCGCCGCCTGCGCCGCCGTGCCCGCGGCGACTGCGGCCGGTCCGGCCTGCCACTCCCCCGGGCCGGCCGGGGGTGACGGACGCGGCTCCCCGTGCCACAGCAGCTCGCAGACGTCCTCGAACGCCGAGTCCCGGGCCAGGTCGAGCGCGTCAAGCCCGCGGAACCAGAGCCGCTCGCCGGCGATCTCCGTCACGCCCGACTCGATCACCAGCCCGGCCAGGCCCGGCGGTCGGCGCGGCCGCCCGCGCCGGGCCAGTTCCTCGACTTCCGCGGGATCGAACCGGCTGCCCTTCGCCCCGCCGGGACCCCGGCCACCGCCAGCCCGGCCACCAGCTCCGCCGGCCCGGCGGCCAGCCTCACCAGCATCCCGGCCACCGCCACGGGCGGCACCCCCGGTGCCGGCCGCCCGGCGGCGGGTGAGCACGCCCCGGCTGACGTAGGAGTACAGCGTGGCCTGCTTGATGCCGAGCCGCTGGGCGGCCTCCGCCGCGCTGATCCACTCCGGCTCCGCCATCTGCCCTCCCGTGCCAGGCCCCGGTCCCTCGCTGCACGCCAACTTAGTTGATTTTAATCAATGTTGATGACATTCGACAGAACTGCCAGTGTGTCAACCACGAGCCCGCGCTGCGGGCCAGCCAGCCGGCCCGTGTGCCGCCCGCTTCCGGAGGATGCCGATGCCCGCGATCCACTTCCTTGACGTCACCAACCGCGACGGCGTGCAGACCGCGCGCACCGGCCTGTCCAAGTTCGGCAAGATCATGGTCAACTTCTACCTGGGCAAACTCGGCGTGGCCCAGTCCGAGCTGGGTTTCCCGTTCCTGTTCCACGAGGTGCCCTATATCCGGGCCAGCGTGGCGCTGGCCGGGGCGGGCGCGTTCGGGGAACTGCGGCTGTCCGGCTGGTGCCGCGCCGTCCCCGGTGACGTGGAGGCGGCGGTCCCGCTTGGGCTGCGGCACTACAACCTGTCGATCTCCACCTCGGACCAGATGATCGCGCACAAGTTCCGCGGCAAGCTCGACCGGGATTCGGTGATCTCGGAGATGGTGGCCGCGGTGCGGGCCGCCCGGGACGGCGGGGCGCAGACGATCGGCGTGAACGCCGAGGACGGCTCGCGGACCGACGACGGGTTCCTGCTGGAGTTCGCGACCGCGGCCCGGGAGGCCGGCGCGGACCGGGTCCGCTACTGCGACACGATCGGCGGGGAGACGCCCGACCGGATCCGCGAGCGGTTCGCCAAGCTGGCCGCGGCGATCCGGATCCCGGTGGAGACGCACTGCCACAACGACCTGGGCATGGCCGTGGCCAACTCGGTGTCCGGCGCGCTCGGGGATCTCGACGCGGGCCAGGACGCCTGGGTCAACACCTGCATCAACGGGATCGGCGAGCGGGCCGGCAACGCCGACCTGCTGTCCTGCATTCTCGCGTTCAGCCACGGCTTCGGGGTGGCGGGGCAGGCGCGGATCGGCGATCAGCTCGACCTGTCCTGGGCCCGGCGGTTCGCCTTGTGGGCGAGCTGCGCGCTCGGCCAGCCGCTCCCGCCGAACCAGCCGGGGGTGGGCCGCAACGCGTTCGCTCATGAGTCCGGTATCCACGCCGATGGCGCGCTCAAAGACCGGCAGAACTACGAGCTGTACGACGACGACACCCTGGGGCCGTTCCCGGACGACTGGTTCACCGGGGCGGGCCGCGTGGTACTGACCGGCGAGTACGGCGGGAAAGCCGGCTTCCGGCACGTGATGGAGGGGCTCGGCATCGCGATCGCCGACGACGATGAGGACCTGGCGTTCTCCCTGGTCCAGATGTGCGCGTCGGCCAGCGGCAAGCCGCTGGCCGACGACGAGCTCCGGCTCATCGGGAGCTACCCGCGCCAGCTCGCGCTGCTGTTCCCCGGCATGACGAGCTGACGCTCCCCCGTGACGGCCCGCCCGGGCTGACCCGGCCGGGCCGGGCTGATCCGGGCTGGCCAGCCCGGGCGCGCCGGGGTCAGCCCCCGATCTGCCGCCGCCGGCGGATTTCCTTCAGCCGCCGCCGCTGCGCCGGGTCGAGCATCAGGTACATGCCCGTCGGGATGCCGATCGCCAGGACGATCACACCGATCGCGAGCCATGGGCTGACGATGAACAGGATGAGGCCGAGGATGATCCCGGCGATCGCGAACTTCATCCGACCTGACAACTTCTGCCTCCTCAGGCGGCGAGGATGCGGTTCCCAGGCTGGGTCATGCCCCGCCAAACCGTGCCACATCCGCGCCTGCTTAATGAAACGTCATCCGGGCCTCGCGTAGTTCCGCACCAGCCGGTTCTGCGCATGTTTCCAGGCCGCACTCAGTTTCGGCCTCCCAGTTCGCGGGCGCTGCCACGGCCGGCCAGGATGGCCGCAGCGACCAGGAGGCTCTCATGACCATATCGCTGCCGATCGACCCCGAGGCTAACGAGTTGCTGTCGCGCGACCCGCTCGCGCTGCTCATCGGCATGCTGCTGGACCAGCAGGTGCCGCTGGAGAAGGCGTTCAGCGGGCCCCGGGACCTGGTGCGGCGGCTCGGCCACGAGCCCACCGCGCAGGAACTCGCCGAGTATGCCCCGGACGCGCTGGCCGCCGTGTTCAGCGAGCGGCCGGCCCTGCACCGCTACCCGCGGGCCATGGCCGCCCGGGCCCAGGACCTGGCCCGGCTGATCGTGGACCGCTACGACGGGGACCCGGCCCGGCTCTGGACCAGCGCGGCCACCGGCCGGGAACTGGTCCGCCGGATCGCCGAGCTACCCGGGTTCGGCGCGACCAAGGCACAGATCTTCGCGGCCCTGCTGGGCAAGCAGCTGGGGGTCCGGCCGCCCGGCTGGCAGGAGGCCACCGGGCCGTTCGGCCAGGAAGGGTCCCGGATCTCGGTGGCCGACATCAGCGACAGCGACTCCCTGGCCGAAGTCCGCGCGTACAAGCAGCAGCGCAAAGCCGCCGCCAAGGCCGCCCGGTAATGCCCGGGACCGCGCAGGTAGCTGTGCTGCACGAGGGATACGTCCGGGAAGAGGACGACGCGGACCGGGTCGGCAGCACCGTCACGCTGATCACCGATGGCGGCCGGGTGATCGTGGTGGATCCGGGCATGGTGTCCGGCCGCGACGCCCTGCTCGGCGCGCTGGCCGCCCGGGGGGTGGACCCGGCCGGGGTGACCGACGTGGTGTTCAGCCACCATCACCCCGATCACACGATCAACGCGGCCCTGTTCCCGGCCGCGGTCATCCACGACCACTGGGCCAGCTACGACGGTGACCGCTGGGTCAGCCGCGAGCCTGGGGACTTCGCGCTCACCGCGTCGGTCCGGCTGATCGCCACGCCGGGTCACTCGGCCGAGGACATCACGACGCTCGCGGCCACCCCGGGCGACGTGTACGCGTGTACCCATGCCTGGTGGGGTCCGGACGGCCCGGCCGAGGACCCGCTCGGTACCGACCAGGCCGCGCTGCGGCGCAGCCGGGCCCGCATCCTCGAGGTGGCCACGATAATCGTGCCCGGTCACGGCCCCGCCTTCCGCCCCGGCCCGCAGACGCCCCGCTAGCGCGGACTTGCGGCGAGGGCCAGCCACACCATCGCAGCCGGGACGGCAGACGGCCTCAGGGAGTACGCCCTGCGGCTGGCCTTGACGGCCGACGGCTCAGGCAGTTACGCGCCAGCACCGGCCCCAGAGTGATCAGGTCGAGAATCCCCCGAGTGCCCGGGACCGTGCAGACGCCCCCGAAGGCCCGCTGGAGCCGGGCCAGGAAGCCCAGCGGGGACCCGGGCCGCGGGTCTGGTCGGCCCGCTGGCCGCGATCAGCCGTCCCAGCAGCTCGGCCGTGGGCAGGAGGGGCGGTAAAGCGAGATCATCCGCGACTTTACGGGGAAGCTGGCGTCCTGGATAGCCAGGTCAGGCTGCGGCCGGATCAAGGATTGTCACGCCGGCAGCCTCTGACTGCTCGGGAACTGGACGGCCTTCCTGCCGCAGCAAGGCGATATGCCCGGCCATGGCCTCGATCATCAGCCTCTCGGTCTCCTGGCGGGTGTTCCCGGCGGCAACAACCCCAGGAAGATCAGGAGAGTACGCCGAATAACCTGCCTGATCATCGCCCTCGAAGACGACCACGTATCCGGTCACGGCCGCTCCTTTCGCAGGCCTGCTTGCTTCAGGATGCTCGACTCGGTCTTAGGTTTCAAGGTAGCGCTCGGCTTGCCCGCTACCGTCACCAGGCCAGGCTTCTCCGGATGGGTGAAGTGCCGATGGGAGCCGGAAACACGCTTCAACGTCCAGCCATCCTGCTGTAACAGGCTGATGATGTCGCTGATCTTCATAGGCACAATCCGACGGTAGTTCCGGGATCGGACATTTCATTTCGCGTCGCTCCCGGAGATCGCTGGGGACGTCCAGGTGACACTGGCCCTCCGGTATTGAAGGCCCGCCCGAACGCCGCCGCGTCACGTCAGACCGCGTCGCCCTTGAGCGAGAACGCGCTCAGCCGCCGGATGGACAGCGCCAGCGCGGCCACGGTCACCAGCACGCCCATGATCACCGCGGTGGCCACCCCCAGGTGCGCGTTCAGGTTCCCGTCGCGGGCGATCGAGTTCGCGATGCCCAGCGAGTACTGCTCGGCCGACAGGACCCGGACCCCGCTGACCACGTTGCTCAGCAACGACTCCCAGACCAGCAGGTACAGCAGGCCCACGGCGATGGCCCGCGTGGTGAGCACGGAGATCATCACGAAGAGCGCGTTGTAGATGACCGACCCGGCCAGCGCGCCGACGAACACCCCGGCGGCCAGCCTGGTCAGCCCGCCGGTGGCGATCAGGCCGGCCACGAGCTCCGGCACCGCGGCGAACAGCATGGTCAGCCCGGTGGCCACCACGAACTTGCTCCCGATCACGGTGGACCGGGGCACGGGGGTGGCCAGCAGGTGCACGACGCTGCCGTCGTCGATCTCCGCGCCGAGCACGCTGGTCCCGATGATCAGCGCGGTGAGCGGCAGCACCACAGCCAGCCCGAAGCCGCCCAGGATGAGGCTCGGCCAGTCAGACCGCTCGGCGGCCGCGGCTTTCAGCAGCGCGGTGACCAGCACCAGGAGCAGCGGCGGGAGCGCGAACACCAGAGCCCGCCGGCGCCCCATGGTGGCACGCAGGGTGATCGACGCCACGGTCCTGGCCTGTACGGACAACATGTCAGGTCTCCACTAGGTAGGCGAACACGCTTTCCAGCGACTCATCCTCGGGCAGCAGCTCGCGAAGCTGGATGCCGTGCTCGCGGGTGAGACCGGCGATCTCCCGGCTGAACGTGCCGTAGTCCGAGGCCTTCACCTGCAGCCCCCGGGCGCTCATCTCCACCCCGGTCACGGCCGGGCGGCCGATCAGGGCCGCGCCCAGCCGCCGGTCGTCGGAGGTGCGCACCAGGAACACGTGCGGCCGGCTGGTCATCAGCCGCCGGATGGCCCGGAAGTCCCCGGACGCGGCCAGCCGCCCGGCCACGATGACCTGGATCGTGCCGGACAGCCGCTCCACTTCCTCCAGGATGTGCGAGCTGAACAGGATGGTGCGGCCCTCGTCGCCGAGGGTCTCCAGCAGGTCCATCATGTGCAGCCGCTGCCGCGGGTCCATCCCGTTGAACGGCTCGTCGAGCAGGAGCACCTCCGGGTCGTGCACCAGCGCCGCCGCGACCTTGATCCGCTGCCGCATGCCCTTGGAGTAGGTCGCGATCTTCCGGTCCTGCGCGGCCGCCATCTCCACGATGGCGATGGCCCGCTGCGCCGAGCCGTCCGGGTCGGGCAGCTTGTGCAGCCGCGCGGTGGCCCGGACGAACTCCAGGCCGGTCAGGAACGAGTAGACCGCGGGACGCTCGGGCACCAGGCCGAGGGTCCGGTAGACGTCCGGGTTGCGCCAGCTCGCCGCGCCGCCGACGGTCAGCCCGCCCCGGGACGGCTCCAGGAACCCCGAGATCAGGTGCAGCAGCGTGGACTTCCCGGCCCCGTTCGGGCCGAGCAGCCCGGTCACGCCCGGGCCGATGCTCATCGTGATGTCGTTGATCGCGACGACGTTGCCGTACCACCGGGACACGTTGCGCAGTTCGATGGTGGTCTGCTCGTCCGCTCGTGTCATGCCACGCCCGCCTTCCGGTACCGGACGGCCAGCCCGCCGGCCGCGGCCGCCAGCATCAGCACGAACATCACGCCATACAGCGGCCCGAAGTCGCCCGGCGGCGGGAGCGGCGTCCGCGAGATACCGCCGAGCCACTGGCGCAGCCCGTCCAGCACGGTGAACGGGCTGACCAGCCCGGATAGCCGCGCCCCCGCGCCGGCCGTCCCGGCTCCCCCGGCCTCCGCCACCCCCCGCAGCAGGTCAGCCAGGGCCCAGCTGAGGAAGAAGCAGATCGCGATGCTGCCCGTGGCGTACGCGCGGCGCCCGCTCAGCGAGGCGAGCGCGAGCCCGATCGAGGCCAGCAGCACCGCCCAGGCCAGTCCGACCAGCAGCCCGGGGATCAGCGCCCGGGTCTGGTCCCAGATGGCCCCGCCGCCGTGCGCCTGGCTGATCGAGCCGAGGTAGAGCAGCAGCAGCGGGATCTCCAGCAGGGCCAGGCAGGCCAGGATGAACGCGCCGAGCTTGGCCAGCGGGTAGTCGAGCCGGCGCAGCGGCCGCGAGAAGTACAGCGGCAGCACGTGGCTGCGCAGGTCCCGGGACACTAGCTCCGGAGCCTGGGCCGCGACGAAGATGATCATGATGAACACGCGGAGCTGGAAGATGTACGTGTCGTAGTCGACCAGCTGGCCCCGGCCACCGGCCACCGCGACCGTGTTGACCACCGCGGGCACGCACATGACCGCGAAGGCGATGACCGGGATGATCTTGGCCTTCGCGCCGCGGCCGATGCCGAACGCCGACCGCAGGCTGTACCAGGCGAGCGCGCGGATGATGGCGGGCCGGCCCAGCCGCGGCCCTTCGTAGTGCCGGTAGCCGATGTCGTGGATGACGCCGGCCCGGAGGCCGGGCGGCCCGCTCTGCGTAGTCACGCTGCTCCTTCCTGGTCCGCGCCGTCGCGGAACAGTTCCTCGACCCGGCGCCTGCGCTGCTCCAGCCGGTTCAGCGGCAGGCCCAGGTCGGCCACGGCGTCCCGGACGGCGTCGTAGGTCTCGCCCGAGCCGATCTGGACCAGCAGCGCCCGCTCGTCCCGCCGGGGCCGCAGCCCCCGGGCGGCCAGCTCCGCTTCCAGCAGCGCGGTGCCCTCGTCCACCTCCACCAGCAGCACCTGGCTCACCCCCGTGAAGCTGGTCATCGAGTCGGACCGGAGCAGCCGCCCGCCGTCGATGACCACCAGGTGGTCGCAGATCTGCTCGATCTCGCCGAGCAGGTGCGAGGACACCACGATCGAGATGCCGAACTCGGTCCCGATCCGGCTGACCAGATCCAGCATCGACGCCCGGCCCGCCGGGTCCAGGCCGATCGTGGGCTCGTCCAGCAGCAGCAGCCGCGGGTCCCCGACCAGGGCCTGGGCCAGCTTCACCCGCTGCTTCATGCCGGTGGAGTAGGTGCCGACCTGCCGGTACCGCTCCTCGTACAGGCCGACGTGGCGGAGCGACTCGGCGGCCCGTTCCTTGGCCGCGGTCGGCGGCAGCCCGGACATCCGCCCCATGTGGGCCACGAACTCCGTCGCGGTGACGTCCGGCGGCAGGCAGTCGTGCTCGGGCATGTACCCGCATCGCGCCCTGATCCGCTCGGCGTCCTGGGTGCAGTCCAGGCCGAGCACGGCCGCCCGCCCGCTGTTCGGGGACAGCAGCCCGAGCAGGATCTTGATCAGGGTGGACTTGCCCGCGCCGTTCGCCCCGACCAGCCCGGTGATGCCCGGCCCGACCCGCACGGACAGCTGGTCCAGGGCGGTCACCGCGCCCGGGTACTGCTTGGTGAGCGCTGAGGTCTCGATAACCGCCGCAACGAAACCCGGCCCGGGGCCGGTCCCGCCCGTCGGCGGTCCCGCCTGCAGCGGCAGTGGAACGGTCACGTGCCTCGTGCTCCCCTCGTCGCGTTGTCCCGGTAGGGTCCCAGCCTGGCGGCCAGGACGGCCCGCGTCATCATCCCGGGGAATGGCTTTCGCCGTCAGGCCACGGCCTGACCCGCGCGGCGCCGTCCCGCGGGTCAGCCCGGCAGCCTACGACTGCGGGCGGACGCCAGAGGCACCCTGCGGCGTTACCGTTAACTGGTGAACGCAGCAACGGGCCCGTCGCGGAGCGCGCGGCTGAGGCGGCGGTTCTGGATCGTGCTGGACTACGCCGCCGCGGCCTTCTGCGCCGTGCTCCTGTTCGTGGTGCTGGTTTCCCAGGACCGCTCCGGGGCCCGGTCCCTGGTCGGGCTGCTGGCCCCGCGGGACGCCCTGCTGGGCCTGCTGGCCCTGGGCCTGTCCGTGCCCGTCGCGATCCGGCGCCGCGTCCCGGGCCGGTCCCTGGTCATCGTGCTGGCCGGCTGCCTGGTCATCCTGATCATCGGCGGGCAGATCACCCGCGGCCCGTTCCTCCCGCTGGCCGTGGTGCTCTACCTGGTCGCGTCCACGTGCCGCCGGGGGATCGCCCTGGCCGGGCTGGCCGGGTCGCTGGTCCTGCTGATCGCGCAGGGCGTGGTGCTGCACTTCAACGGGCAGGGTTCGGGCAACGCGACCGGCGCCGCCCTGGTGCTGACCATCTTCTGGATGGCCGGGTACCTGGTCCAGCAGCGGCGCACCCACATGGCGGCCGTCCGGGACCGGGCGGCCAGCGACGCGGTGACCCGGGAACGGCTGCGGATCGCCCGGGAGTTGCATGATGTGGTGGCGCACAGCATGACCGTGGTCACCGTGCAGGCCGGCTTCGGCGAGTACGTGTTCGACACCCAGCCGGGTGAGGCCCGGGCCGCGCTGGGCGCGATCCAGGCGGTGAGCCGGGAGGCGCTGGGCGAGATGCAGCGGATGCTGTGCGTGCTCCGCCAGACCGACGTGGACATCGCGGCGGCCGACGCCGAACAGGCCGGTCACGACCCGGCCGTGACCGCGGCTGGCCTCACGGCCGGACCCGGCCCCGCCGGAACCGGCCCCGGGACCGGGTCCCCCTCGGACGGGGCCGCTGCGTCCGCGGACCGGCTCCGGGCCGCGCGTTTCCGGCTCACGGCACCGCTGGCCCCCGCGCCGGGGCTGGCCAACCTGGACCGGCTGGTGGAGAGAACCGCGGGCGCCGGGGTCACGGTGACCGTCGAGCGCATCGGCGAGCCGCTCAGCCTGCCCGCCAGCCTCGACCTGTCCGCGTTCCGCATCGTGCAGGAGTCCCTGACCAACGTGGTCAAGCACTCCGGGGCGGACCGCTGTCACGTCGTGCTCGAATACAGCGCGGACAGCCTGCTGGTCGAGGTCACCGATCCCGGGGCCGGCCCGCCGGCCGAGGTGGGCGCGCCGGCCAGGGCCAGCGTCCCGGCGGGGGCCACGGTCGGGGCCGCCATCGTCCCGGCGGGAACCAGGGTCCCGGCCGGAGCCAGGATCTCTCCCGGGGCCGGGCCTCCGGCGGGGCCCGGGGCGGCCCGGGCTCCCGGCCCGGTGCGCCCCCCGATCCGCCTGGGCAGCGGGCCGGACCGGGCCGGGCACGGCATCATCGGCATGCGGGAGCGGGTCAGCCTGTGCGGCGGCGAGCTGCACGCGCTGCCCCGGCCGGGCGGCGGTTTCGTGGTGCGCGCGCGGCTGCCGCTCCGCGCGCGGCCATGACCCTGCGCGTGCTGGTCGTCGACGACCAGGCCCTGGTCCGGGCCGGCTTCCGCGGCATCGTCGCGGCCACTCCGGGGTTCACCGTGGTCGGCGAGGCCGGTACCGGCGCCGAAGCGGTCGAGCAGGCCCGGCGGCATCAGCCCGACGTCGTCCTGATGGACGTCCGGATGCCGGGCATGGACGGCATCGAGGCCACCCGCCAGATCACCCGGTCGGCCGCCACGAACCAGGTGCGGGTCCTGATCCTGACCACGTTCGACCTGGACGAGTACGTGTTCGCCGCGCTGCGCGCCGGGGCCAGCGGATTCCTGCTCAAGAGCATCTCGCCCGCCGAGCTGCTGAACGCGATCCAGGTGCTCGCCGCGGGCGACTCCCTGCTCGCCCCGAGCGTGACCCGCCGCCTGGTCGAGGAGTTCGCCCGCACGCCCCCGCTCACCCCGGCCGCCCCGGCCAGCGGGGGCGCGCTGGACGTGATCACCGCCCGGGAACGCGAGGTACTGGCCCTGGTGGCCAGCGGCCTGTCGAACACCGAGATCGCCAAGCACCTCGACATCACCCCGGCCACCACGAAGACGCACGTGGGCCACCTGCTTACCAAGCTCGGCGCGCGGGATCGCGTGCACCTGGTCATACTGGCCTACCAGGCGGGCCTGGCCACCCCCGCGTAGGAGACCATGACCAGCAGGCAGTCGGCAGTCCCGGCGGGTGAGCCTGGCCCGGGCAGCAGAGGGCGGGGCCGGCCCTGGCTGACGCGGTGCGCAGGCCGCCCTGGCCCGGCTGCTGCTGACCGCGCTGCTGGTTGCCGCCGTCCTGGTCGGCCTGCGGGGCGGCTTCGCGCTGCACGGCTGGCGCGGCCCGTACCGGCGGGACGGGATCGCCGTCGGGATCGCCCTGGAGGTCGTCCTGGCTGCGCTGCTCGTGGCGCTGCTGATCCGCGGCCGGCGGCCCAGCGACGACTTCCGCGTCCTGCGGGTGCGCGGTCTGCTCCGGGCCGCGCTGCTGGCCGCGCTGGTCGCCGTCCCGGCAGTCCTGCTGCTGGCCGCGCCGCTGCACCCTCGTCCGCTGCCACCGCAGCCGCTGCCCACCCAGCCGCAGCCCACCGTGCACTCCACGCCGACCCGGCCCCCGCACGCGTCCGCCCCGTTCCGGGTGCCGCTGCTTGACGTCCTCTACGCGCTGCTCGTCCTGGCCCTGATCGGCGGCATCGTGGTGTGTGTCGTGCTGCTGCGGCGGCGCCAGCCCGGCCACGACGTCCTGCCGCCCGATGAGGCGTCGCTGGCCGAGGCCCAGCGAAGCGACCTGGAGGACGCGGTGAGTTCCGGCCAGCGCGCGCTGGCCGGACTGGACGACGCCCGGGCCGCGATCATCGCCTGTTACGTGGCCATGGAACGGAGCCTGGCCGCGGCCGGTGCGGACCACGCGGCCGCGGACACGCCGGATGAGTTCCTGGCCCGGGCGGTTGCGGCGGGGCTGGTCCGCGGGACGGCCGCCGGGGAGCTGACCGGGCTGTTCTACGAGGCCCGGTTCTCCGCCCACGAGCTGACCGCGGCCCAGCGCGGCGCCGCCCGCGAGGCGCTGGAGCAGCTCGCCGCCGACCTGCGGGGATCGCCATGACCGGCCCGGGCGGCCCTGGCCCGGTCACCGGCCAGGCCGGCACCGGCACCCCCTGGCGGCAGGCGCTGCCCGAGATCATCATCGCCGTCGTGGCCGTGGTCGCGATCGCCGCGGCCGGGTACGCCGTGGCCGGCCGCGGCGCGCTCGCGGTGGTCGCGGTGGCGGCCGGGGTGATCAGCCTGGTCGTGCTGCGCAGCCTGGTGCGCCCGCTGTCGCTGACCTCGCCGCCCGAGGACGTCAGCGGTCCCGACCCGGCGGTGCCCGCGCCGGTGCTGTCCTCCTTTTCCCGCCAGTGGCGGCGGCGGTCCCGGCTGGCCGACGCCCAGGCCTCGATGGCGGCGTACCAGGCCGGCGTGCGCGGCCAGCTGGAGCACCTGCTCGCCTCACGGCTGGCCGAGCGGCACGGGATCAGCCTCTACGACGACCCGGCCGCCGCGCGGCGGGTGTTCGCCGGGGGAAATCCCGGCCACGACAGCCTGTGGCCGTGGATCGACCCGGCCCAGGCCGCAGGATCAGCCCAGCCGGATGACCAGCCCCGTAACCAGGCGGGCATCCCCCACCGGACGCTGATCCGCCTCATCGACCGACTGGAGCACCTGTGACGGACAAGACCCTGACCCCCGACCAGACCGCGCGGCGGTCCGCCCAGGTGCTCGCGGAGGTGCAGCGGGCGGTCGTGGGCCACCAGCGCGCCCTGGAACTTGTGCTGATCGGGATCCTGGCTGGCGGCCACATCCTGCTGGAAGACCTGCCCGGGCTGGGCAAGACGCTGATCGCCCGGACGTTCGCCCAGGTACTGGGGCTGGACTTCACGCGCATCCAGTTCACCCCGGACATGCTGCCGTCCGACGTGATCGGCGCGCCCATGTACGACCAGCGGACCGCGGAGATGCAGTTCCGGCCCGGGCCGGTGTTCACCCAGCTGCTGCTCGCGGACGAGATCAACCGGACCCCGCCGAAGACCCAGGCCGCCCTGCTGGAGGCCATGGGCGAGGGGCAGGTGAGCATGGACGGGCAGACCCGCCCGCTGCCACGGCCTTTCGTGGTGCTGGCCACGGACAACCCGATCGAGTACGAGGGCACCTACGAGCTGCCCGAGGCCCAGCTCGACCGCTTCCTGATGCGGCTGCGGCTGGGCTACCTGGACCGCGCGGACGAGGCGGCGATGCTCCAGCGGCGGCTGGAACGCCGGGCCGAGAACGCCACGCTGGAGCAGGTCACCGACGCGCCCGAACTGCTCGCGATGCGGGCCGCCCTGGAGGATGTCGAGGTGTCCGCCGACCTGGTCGACTACGTGGTCGCACTGGTCGGGGCGACCCGGGAACACCGGCAGATCCAGGTCGGGGCCAGCCCCCGCGGCGGGCTGGCCATCCTCCAGCTGGCCCGCGGCCAGGCCCTGCTGCGGTTGCGGGACTACGTGATCCCGGATGACATCAAGAGCGTGGCGGTGCCCGCGCTGGCGCACCGGATCACGCTCCGGCCCGAGCTGTGGGTCCGCCAGGTCAAGCCCGATGACGTGGTGGCCGGGCTGCTGGGCAGTGTGCCGACGCCGCGGACCGACCCGTCCGCCGCCCATGCCTGACCGCCCGCCCGCACCTGGTGACCCGGCCGCTCCTGACACCGGGCCGGGGCCCGGCGGCCCGGACGCCGGGCCCACCGCGAACCTCCCGGTGCGATGGGATCCGTCCCGGCACGCGCGCCGCCTGCTGACCCTCGCGGTGGCCGGCCTGGGGATCGCGTTGGTCACCCGGCGGCCCGAGTTCGCCGGCGCGGCCGCCCCGGCCCTCCTGCTGCTGACCGCCTGGCGGCCCGGGCGGCCGTCGCACGTCCAGGTGACGGCGGGGCTCACGGCCGTCCGGATCATCGAAGGTGAGCGGGCGGCGGTCACCGCGTCGATCGCGGGCCTCCCGGAGTACAGCGCCGCGGTGCTGCTGCACCCGGCCCACGAGATCGTGCCCCTGCGGAGCGTGGCCGGGCAGCGGCCCGGCTACGCCTCCGGGCACCAGGTCACCCTGCCCTTCCTGGTCAGGCGCTGGGGACGGCGGCGGGTGGGCACGGCCGAGATCGTGCTGCGGGACCGGTGGCGGCTGTCCGAGGGGCGGGCGCAGATCGGGCTGCCGTCGCTGGAGTGCTATCCGCGCCCGGCCATCCAGCGCACCCGGGTGGTGCTGAACCGCCTGCCCCAGCGGCTCGGGGAGCACTCCGCGCGGGCGCCCGGGGAGGGCTCGGAGTTCGCGGGGGTGCGCGAGTACGTGCCGGGCGACCGGCAGCGCAGCATCAACTGGCCGGCCACCACCCGGCGCGGCCGGCTCCAGGTGAACACGTTCCAGGCGGAACGCTCGCAGGATGTGGTGATCCTGGTCGATACGGCCTGGGACGGGGACGACGCGGAGCATCACGTGGTGGACATCACGCTGCGCGGGGCGGCTGCCGCGGCCCGGGCCTACCTGGACGCGCGGGACCGGGTGGGGTTCATCACCTACCGCTACCGGGCCCGGTGGCTGGCGCCCGGGCACGGCCAGCGGCACTACTACCGGATCGCCGAGGCCATGCTCACCCAGGATCGCGAGTGGACCCAGGACACCGGCTTCTCCCGGCTGCCCCGGCAGGCGCTGCCGCCCGGCGCGCTGATCCTGGTCTTCACCCCGCTGATGGACCCGCGGCTGGTGGAGACCCTGCGCGACCTGCGCCAGCGCGGGTTCGCGGTGCTGATCATCGACGTGCTCAACGGCGAGCCGAACGCGGGCCGGGGCCGGGATGCCCGGCTGGCCCAGCGGATCTGGCGGATGGAGCAGCAGGCGATCCGGTTCTCCCTGCGCGAGCTGGACATTCCCGTCGTGCACTGGGACGGGGAGCAGAGCCTGGACCTGTCGCTGGCGCCGTTCACCCGCCGGGTCATGGTGACCCGCCGGTGAGCGGATGGCGGGCCCCGCGGGCGGCCGCCGGGCTGGATCGCGGCTGGCCGGCTGGCGGCCCCGCGGCCGGTGGCCGGGCGGGGGCGGTCCGTCCTGGGCGGCGGGGCCGCGGCCGGCCCTGCGGGCCTGGTGGCGGCACAGCGCCGTCCGCCTCTCGGCCATGGCCGGCCTGCTCGGCGCGGCCTGCGTGGCGTGGGCGGCGGTACCCACCGGGCCGGCGGGCGGGGCCGCGCCGGCCCTCACCGTGCTCGCCGCGTGCTGCGTGGCCGGCGGCCTCGTGCAGCTGGCCACCGTCGCCGTGGTGCCACCCGGGCCGGGCGCCTACCCCGGGCCGCTGACCCGGGTGGGCACGTGGGCCCTGGACTGGCTGCGCCGGCTCCCCTGGGCCGAGGCAGTGGTCCTCGGCGCGCTGGCGCTGGAAGCCTTGCACCCGGCCCGGCCCTGGCATACCGCCGTGCTCGGCGGGGCGCTGATCGCGTACCTGCTGGCCACGCACCTGGCCGAGTCGGCCGGCGCCCCCGGCGAAGCCACCGCGGTACTCCGCGGCCAGGCGCCGGTGCTGGCCGCCGGGCTGGGGCTGCTGGTGCTGGCCGCGGCCTCGGCGCTGCTGCCGTCGGCCGGGACCGGGCTGCCCGGCGGCTGGCTCCGGGCCGCCGCCGCCGTCGCCGCGGTCATCGCCTGCGCCCTGTGCCTGCCCGTCTGACCGACCGCGTTCAGCGACCTGCGGCGTATCCCTGCATGCCGCGGGGGTTGGCGGCCGCGTAGAGCATTCCGTGGTCCCGGGCCACCGCACTGACCCGGCCCAGCGACCACGGCGGCCGGACCGTGACCCGGTGCCCCCGCCGGCGCAGCTCGTCCAGCACCGCGGCCCCCGCGCGCTCCTCCACGTCGACGGCCAGCGGCGACGATTCGCGGGGGTAGAACGACGACGGGAAGTGCCGGGTGTGGAACGCGGGCGCGTCGATGGCCTCCTGCAGGTTCATCCCGAACAGCACGTGCCGCAGGAAGAAGGCCAGCGTCCACTGATCCTGCTGGTCCCCGCCGGGCGTCCCGAAGGCCAGGTACGGCTCCCCGTCGCGCAGCGCCAGGCTCGGCGTCAGCGTGGTCCGCGGGCGCTTGCCCGGGGCGAGGCTGTTGGGCAGGCCGGGGCTGAGGGTGAACATCTGGGCCCGGGTCCCCAGGCAGAAGCCGAGCCCGGGGATGACCGGCGAGCTCTGCAGCCAGCCCCCGCTCGGCGTGGCCGACACCATGTTCCCGAACCGGTCGGCGACGTCCAGATGACAGGTGTCGCCCCGGGCCGGCCCCGGATCTGCGCGGGTGCCCTGGCCCGTGACCTCCCAGGCCGGGCGGGCCGCGGCCCCGGATTCCTCCGCGGTCGGCTCCGCCGAGGCCACCCCATCCAGGACGCGCACCGCCCCGGTGGCGTACCCGGGCAGCCGCGGCGCGGCGCCGCCGGGGTCACCCGGGCGCAGATCCGGGGACGCCGAGGGACCGACCAGGGACCGGCGCTTCGTTGCGTAGGAATGGGACAGCAGGCCGTCGAGCGGGACGCTGGCGAATCTCGGATCGCCGTACCACGCCTCGCGATCAGCGAAGGCGAGTTTCGCGCTCTCGACCACGGTGTGCACGAAGTCCGGGCCGGCCGGGTCCATGCCCGCCACGCCGAGGCCGTCGAGCAGGGCCAGCTGCTGCAGGAACACCGGGCCCTGGCCCCACGGGCCCGTCTTGCACACGGTCAGCCCGGCGAAGTCCAGGGTCACCGGCGCTTCGGTGCTGGCCCGCCAGCCCGCGAGGTCCACCGGGCTGAGCAAGGCCCGGTGCCGCTCCCCGGTCACGTCCATCACCTCGGCCGCGGCCAGGTAGGAGGCGATGGCCTCGGCGACGAACCCTTCGTAGAACGCACGGCGCGCCGCCTCGATCTGCAGGTCACGGTCACCGCCGGCCGCCTCGGCCTCGTCGAGGATCCGCTGGTAGGTTGCGGCCAGGGCCGGATTGGCGAACTGGGACCCGGTGGCGGGCACGCCCCCGGCCAGGTAGATCTCCGCCGAGGTGGGCCAGTGCTCGCGGAAGACCGGCTCGGCGGCGCCGATGCCCGCGCTCACCCCCGCCGTCATCGGGTAGCCGTCCCGCGCGTACCCGATCGCGTACCGCATGACGTCGCGCAGCGGCATCCGGCCGTGCCGCTGGAGCAGCAGCATCCAGGTGCCGAACGCGGCGGGGACGCAGGCGGGGAGCAGGCCGTTGCCCGGGATCAGGTCCAGGTCCAGGGCGCCGAAGGCGTCCAGCGTGGCGCGGCCCGGCGCGGGTCCCTGGCCGTCCAGCACGAAGACGCCCGAGCTCGCAGGATCGGTGCCGCCCGGAGCGGCGCTCCCGGCGTCGTAGCCGATAACCGGGGCCTCGCCGCCCAGCCCGTTCATGTGCGGCTCGACCACCTGCAGGACCAGGCCGGCCGCGACGGCCGCGTCGAACGCGGTGCCGCCGGCCTCGAGCACCGCCATGCCGGACGCGGTAGCCAGCCAGTGGGTCGAGGCGACCATCCCGAAGGTGCCCGCGAGCTGCGGCCGGGTCGTGAACGAGGAACCCTGGGACAGCATCAGCTCTCCTGACGGCGCTGGCCGGCGGCGTGGCCGGGGACGGGACGGGAATTCCGCTGCCATAATCGCCCGGCGGCCCGGGGCGGGCAACCACGGGCCTGGCGCAACCGGCGCGCCGCATGCTGCGTCGTAAGAGTCAGGACACCCAGGGGCACGGCTAGCGGCCCCTCCGCGACAAGGGAAACCGCCGATGACACCATCCGCCCGCGCCGCCCGGAGAGTCAGCGCCGCAGCCGCCCTGCTGTGCACCGGGGCCCTCGCGGCGGCCTGCGGATCGACCAGTACCAGCAGCTCCGCCGCAAGCCCCGCGTCCCCGGCCGCCACTACGGCGGCCGCCACGCCGTCGAGCGTTCCGTCCACCGCCGTGACGACGGCCCCGGCGACGCCGCCCAGCACGCCCTCGGCCCCGGCGTGCTCAACGGCCAGCCTCTCCGCGACCGTGGATGCCAGCCCGGGCGGCGCGGCCGCCGGCAGCACCTACTACCCGCTGAACTTCACCAATACGTCCAAGAGCCCGTGCTACCTGTACGGCTATCCGGGCGTCTCGTTCGTGACCGGGCCATCCGGCGGCCAGATCGGCGAGCCCGCGTCCCGCAACCCCGCGGTCGGGCCGAGCACGGTCACCCTGTCCCCGGGCGGGACCGTGCACGCGACGCTCCAGGTCGTTGACGCGATGAACTACAGCAAGTCCACCTGCCAGCCGGTCACCGCGCACTGGCTCAAGGTGTTCCCGCCGGGCCAGTTCACCGCGCTGTACGTCAAGTTCTCCGCGCTGACGTGCTCCGCGAAGCTTCCGGCGAAGCTCGGCAGCCCGCTCAGCGTGGACGCGGTGAAGGGCGGTGCAGGCCAGCCCGGCCAGGGTCTGTGAACGGGCGGCCCCGCCGCCCGCCGGCCGGCCGGCCCGGTAGCGTCAGGGTCATGAATGACCTTCCCCCGCGGATCCGGGCGGTCTGTGACCTCGACGTCGCCGAGGTGCGCGAGTACAGCGGACGCCACGAGTATGACGGCAAGATCCAGGACCTATCCCCCGGCGGGGTGCGGGACGGCCTGGGCCGGCTGGCCGAGGCGGCCGCGTCGGGCGGCCGGCTGGACGATCCGCACGACGAGTCCCATCTGGCCGCGTTCGAACGGCGGGCCCAGGTGGCCTGCGGCGAACTGGAATTGCACCGGCGCAACCCGCTGGCGCACCTCGCCGAGATGGACCTGGCCTGCTACGACCGCGAGTACGCGCCGGCAGAGGAGCGCGAGCGGGCCCGGCTGCAGCATCTGGCCCTGTGGCCGGAGGCGGTGGACGCGGCTCTGGCCTCGCTGGACCTGGTGAGTGCCCCGGTGGCGGGCGCGCTGGTCTCCGGCATCCGCGGCCTGGCCGCGGGCATCCCGATGAGCGCCCCGCCGGACGTGGCGGCGAGGGCCATCGCGGCGCACACCCGCCTCGTGACGCACGTTGAGCTGGCTGCCACGGACGGGGACCCCGATCCCGCGCTGGGCGCGGCCGGGCTGCGCAGCCTGATGAGCGCGTCCGAGGACATGGACGTCGATCTCGGCGTCCTGGCGGGGCGGGCCGACGCGGAGCGGGACCGGCTGCTGAACCGGCTGGCCGAGGACTGTGCCCGGATCGACGCCAGCCGGCCGCCGCTGGAGCTGTGCCGGGACCTGGTCCGCGATCATCCGGGACCGGCCGGGGTGATCGCAGCGGCCCAGCGCGGCACCGAGCAGGCGATCGCGTTCACCCGGGACCGGAACCTGATGCCCTACCACGACGGCGTCTGCCTGGTCGGGCCCGCGCCGGAATCGCGGCGCTGGGCCATGGCCATGATCTCCACGAACGCGCCCGGCGAGCCGGAGGGGCCTTCCTGGTTCTACGTGACCCCGCCCGACCCCGGCTGGCCGCAGCGCGAGCAGGAGGAATGGCTGGAGGTGTTCAGCGACACCACGCTGCCCGGCATCGTGGTGCACGAGGTCGCGCCGGGACACTTCTCGCACGGCCGCGCGCTGCGCCGGGCGGCGGGGCCGGTCCGCCCGACCCTGCACTCGGCGGCGTTCCTGGAGGGCTGGGCGCATTACGCCGAGGAGTTGTGCGTCGAGGAGGGCTTCCGCGGCGACGACCCCCGGTTCGCGGTGGGGGTGTGGCTGGAAGCCCTGGTCCGGGTGACCCGGCTGGCCTGCGCGATCGGGGTGCACACCGCGGGCATGAGCGTCGAGGAAGGTGCCCGCCGGTTCGAGGCCGACACGCACCTGGCTGGGCCCGCGGCCCTGTCGGAGGCCCGGCGCGCCACGTTCGACCCGACCTACGGGCGCTACACGTGGGGCAAGCTCGAGATCATGGGCCTGCGGGAGCAGGCCCGCAAGCAGTGGGGCAACGGCTTCACGCTGCTGCGCTTCCACACCGCCCTGATGGAACTCGGCTCCCCGCCGCTCGGCCTGCTCGGCACGGTCCTCGACCGCGGCTGACCGCCCGGCGGTCCTCCACTCCGGCGGCCCGCCTGGACCATTTCCACGTGACGGGTTGATCCGCGGCCGCCCGTGCGCAATTATTTGACTATGTCAAAGACTTCCTTGCCTCCGTCAGGTATCTCCGGTGCCGGGACGGTGCGCGACGGGCGGGTCCGGGCGGTGCGTGAGTTCAACCGCGTCTACACGAACATGATCGGCCTGCTCCGCGGCGGCTACCTCGACTCCCCTTACTCGCTTACTGAGGCCCGGGTGCTGTTCGAGCTGGCCCAGAGCGGGGAGAGCGGGCGCGGCGAGAGCGAGATCAGCGCGCTGCGCCGCTCCCTCGACATCGACGCCGGGTACCTGAGCCGGATCCTGGCCCGGTTCGAGGCGGACGGCCTGATCACCCGGCGGCGCTCGGACACCGACGCCCGGCGCCGGGTGATCGCGCTGACCAGCGCCGGGGAGCACGCCTTCCGCGGCCTCGACCTGCGATCCGGGGAGCAGATCGGTGAGCTGCTCGATCAGCTCACCGAGGCTGAGCAGCAGCGGCTGACTGCGGCGATGGCCACCATCCAGGAGATCGCTGAACCGCGGAACCGCCCGGCGACCTTCGTGCTGCGGTCCCCGCGGCCTGGCGATCTCGGCTGGGTGGTGCAGCGCAACGGCGAGCTCTACGCGCAGGAGTACGGCTGGGACGCCAGCTACGAGGCGCTGGTGGCCCGGATCATGGCCGACTACGCGGCCCGGGCCGATCCCCGGGAGGCGGGCTGGATCGCGGAACTGGACGGCACGCCTGGCCGGCTGCGTGTTCTGCATGCGCAGGGACGACAGCACGGCCCAGCTGCGGTTGCTGCTGGTCGACCCGGCCGCCCGGGGCCTGGGCCTGGGCGAGCGCCTGGTGGCCGAGTGCCTGGCTTTCGCCCGCCGGGCGGGTTACCCGGAGATCGTGCTGTGGACCAACGACATACTCGCCGCGGCGCGCCGCATCTACCAGCGGTTCGGTTTCGAGCTGGTGGATTCGGATCCGCACCACAGCTTCGGGCACGACCTGGTCGGGCAGAACTGGCGGCTGAGCCTGGCCTGACGCCCTCCGCCCAGATGAGAGGGCGGCCCGCGCGGTGCGCGCGAAGCCAGCCTGCGGCGGGAGCCGGGCCCCCGGGCGTCAGTCCGCCAGGTCGCCGGGAACCACGAGCCCGGTCTCGTAGGCCAGGATCACGGCCTGAACCCGGTCGTGCAGCCCGAGCTTGGCCAGCAGGTGCCCCATGTGAGTTTTGACCGTGGCCTCGCCGACGAACAGCTCCCGGGCGATCTGCGCGTTGCTGTGCCCTCGCGCGACCAGGAGCAGGATGTCCCGTTCCCGGGCGGTTAGGGAGGCCAGCCGGGAAGGCGCGGGTACGGCCGCGGCCGGGCGGCGCGCGAAGGACTCGATAAGCAGCCGGGTCACCGAGGGCGCGAGCAGCCCGTTGCCGGCCGCCGCGGCCCGGACCGCGGCGATCAGGTCGGCCCGCGGCGCGTCCTTGAGCAGGAACCCGCTCGCCCCGGAACGGAGCGCCTCGTACACGTAGTCGTCGAGATCGAACGTGGTCAGCATGACCACCCTCGGGCCCGCCTCCGGGCCGCCCTGGGTGATCAGCCGGGTCGCCTCCAGCCCGTCCATCCCCGGCATCCGGATGTCCATCAGCACCACGTCCGGGTGGTGCGCCTCGACCGCGGCCACCGCGGCGGCGCCGTTGGCCGCCTCGCCCACCACGCTGATGTCGTCGGCTGCCTCGAGGATCACGCAGAATCCCGCGCGGACCAGTTCCTGGTCGTCGGCCACCAGCACCCGGATCGGGGCCGGAAGGCCGGCCGCGTTGCTCGTGGTACCCGTGTTCACTTTGTCCTCTGGGGTTCTCACTGCGCTCACTGGGCCGGGAGCCGGGCGGTGACCGCGAAGCCCCCGGCGTCGGTGGGGCCCACCGAGAGGCTGCCGCCGCAGGAGGCGACCCGTTCCGCGATGCCGGCCAGGCCGAAGCCACCGGACCGGACCAGCTCCGCCTGGTCACCGGCCGGCACCGCACCCGGGGTCCCGCGCGCCGGCACTCCCCTCACCGGGGGCCCGGGCCCGGGGCTGCCGTTGACCGCGCTCCCGGTGACCGGGCTCGCGGTGACCGGGCTCCCGTTACCTGGGCTCCTGGTGGCCGGCCCGTTCGCCGCGCGGTTCACTCTCCCGTTCACGGCCGGGACCGTAGCCCGGTCCTGCCGGGAATCGGTCACGCTCACCGTGACGAAGCCGGGTTCGTAGCACAGGGTGACCGCGGCCCGGGTGGCGTTCGCGTGCCGGACCGTGTTCGTCAGCGCCTCCTGGATGATCCGGTACGCGGTGAGATCGACGCTGGGGGCCAGCGGGCCCGGCGTGCCCTGCACGGTCAGGTCCACGGCGAGCCCGGCCCCGCGCACCTGGCCGAGCAGGGCCTCCAGGTCCGCGAGCGACACTGAGGGCGCGGTCTCCAGCTGATCAGCCGGCCCGCGCAGCACCCCCAGCAGCCGGCGCAGCTCGGTCAGTGCCTGGCGCGCCGTGGCCGCTATCACCTCCACCGACTGCGCGGCCTCGGCGGGGCGCCCGGGCAGCAGCGAGGTGGCCGCCTCCGCCTGCACGGCCATCAGGCTGACGTGGTGCGCCACCACGTCGTGCAGTTCGCGGGCGATCCGGGTGCGTTCCGCGGCCGCGGCCCGCGCCGCCTCGTCGTCGCGCTCCGTCTCGGCCCGGACCGCCCGGCTCTCCACCTCCTCGACGTAGGCCTGCCGGGTCCGGACGAGCACGGCCGCCAGCCAGGCGGTCAGGGTGGTGAGCACGGACACGATCGCGTCGTAGGGCTGGTTGTGCCCCGGCGCCACCTGGGACTGGGTGGTGCCGATCACGGCCAGGACGATGACCAGGCGGCGGACCGCAGGGCGGCAGTGCACCATGGCGGTGTAGAACGCGATCGTGCTGGCCAGCGGGATGGGGGCGTAGCCGAAGCCGAGCTGGTCGTAGAGGATGCGCGGCACCCCGGCCAGGATCAGCACGGTGAACGGCCAGGTCCGGCGCCACGTGAGCGGCACGGCCTGGGCGATGACCAGCAGCAGCGCGACCCAGAACGGGTGCATCTGCGAGCGGTAGGGCAGCACCGAGCCGACGTTGACGACGACCAGGGCCAGCGCCAGGGCGAGGTCCTGGGTCCGCGGCGGCAGCGCGGCCGCCCGGGCCATCAGCCTCTTCACGACCTGATGGTATGGCGCGGGGACGCCGGCAGGCATCCTCCCGGCGGCGGAGCCGGACCGCTCCCTCTCCTGGCGGAGGAGGGACAGCGTCCATGCGCCGGCTCAGCCGGGCTGCGGAGCCGGGGAAATCTACCCACGGGCCGATGCCGGCCGGACGGCCCGCGGGACACGATGCTGGCATGCAGCAGAACTCGCTCACCGGGGGCACACTCCCGGGCCGGCCCGAGCTGACCCGGCCGGGCACCGCACCACAGTCAGCGGGCCTGCTGGCCCGCGCGCGCCGCAGCCCACGGCTGGGCGTCATTCTCGTCGCCGTCCTGGCTTTCGCGCTCGAGATGGCGGTGAGCGCCCGGTACGGATACCACCGCGACGAGCTGTACTTCCTGGAAGCCGGGCGGCATCCGGCCTTCGGGTACGTGGATCAGCCGCCGCTCACCCCGCTGGCCGCCCGCCTGTCCTCGCTGCTGTTCGCCAACTCGCTGGCCGGGCTGCGGGTGCTGCCCGCGCTCGGACTCAGCGCCCTGGTGCTGCTCACCGCGGGCATGAGCCGCATCATGGGCGCGGGACGGGCCGGGCAGGTGCTGGCCGCGCTGTGCGTGGCCAGCTGCGCCGAGTTCCTGGGGGCCATGCACCTGATGAGCACGACCACGCCCGACTTCGTGGCCTGGGCCGCGCTGCTCTACCTCGTGCTGCGGTTGCTGGACAGCGGCGACCCCCGGTGGTGGCTGGCCATCGGCCTGAGCACGGGCGTCGCGGCCGAGGCCAAGTGGACCATCTGGCTCCTGGCTGCTGCGCTGGTGGCCGGGTTCGCCGTCACCCCTGCGCGGCGGCTGCTGCGCAGCCGCTACCTGCTGCTGGGCGCGGTCATCGCAGCAGCGCTCGCCGCCCCGGACCTCATCTGGCAGGCCGCCCACGGCTGGCCCAACCTGGACGTGTTCCGCGTGCTGCAGGCCGCCGCCGGGCACAACCGGGCGGTCTACTGGCCAGCGCAGCTGCTCTACACCGGTTTCGCCCTCACCCCGATCTGGGTGGCCGGGCTGATCTGGTGCCTGCGCCACGAATCCGGGCGCCGGTTCCGGCCGGCCGCGATCGGGGTCGCGCTGACGATCCTGCTGCAGTTCATCCTGGGCGGGAAAGCGTACTACTCCGGGGGCGCCTACACGTTCCTGCTCGCGGCCGGCTCGGTACCGGCCGGGCGCTGGCTGTTCGCCGGGCCCGGGACGGCCGGACGCCCGTGGCGGCGGGGCCCGCTGATCGCCGGGGTAGCCGCAACCCTCGTGGCCGTGCCCATCGCCATCCCGGTGCTGCCCGCCGCCATCCTGCGCACGGTGCCGTTGCAGAACATCAACTATGACCTGGCCGAGACGATCGCGTGGCCCCGGGAGGTACAGCTGATCGCCCGCGAGTACGACGCGCTGCCCGCCGCGCAGCGGGCCCGGACCGCGCTCCTGGCCGGGAACTACGGTGAGGCGGGGGCGATCGACCGTTACGGCCCCGCCCTCGGCCTCCCCCCGGCGTACAGCGGCCACAACAACTTCTGGCTGTGGGGCCCCCCGCCCGCCGCGGACCACTCGGCGATCGTGATCGGCCTGGACCCGTCCTTCCTGCGCCGCGAGTTCGGCCACGTCCGGCGGATCGCCACGTTCGGCAACGGCCTGGGAATCGCGGACGACGAGCAGGGCGCCCCGGTCTACATGGCCACTGGGCTCCGGGAATCGTGGGCCCGGGCCTGGCCGGCGTTCCGCGACTATTCCTGACCGGGCAGGCCTGCCCCCTGCCACCCCCGCGGGGCCCGCGGGGGTGGCAGCGCGACTAGCATCGTGGTGGCGCTTCAGACGCGAGGACGAGGACGATGCCGGGACCGGATCTGCTGCCCGAGGCGGGCAGGCCAGCCGGGGGCAGGCCCGTACGGGTCACCCCCGGGCCGGGCACGCCCAGGCGGCCGCTGGCCGGCCGGGCCGCCCGCGCGGCCGCGGCTGCGGGCCTGATCGTGCTGGCCGCGGCCGGCCTCACCGGCTGCTACGCGAAAGCCAGCGCCGCCCCGGCGATCGAGCTGTCGACGGCCGTGGTGCCGCAGCCCGCGGTTCCGGGCGAGACCACCGCTTACCTGGTCATCCGGAACAACGGCGGTCCGGACCGGCTGATCCGCGCGCGTACCAGCGTGGGCGGCCACGTCACGTTCCGGGCGGCCAAGGGACACGGCAACCTGACCATGCACACGATCCCGGCAATCGGCATCCCCGGCCACGACATCCTCCGGCTGGTGCCCAACAGCGTCCACCTGCTGATCACCGGGGCGGGACCGATGCACGGCGGCCGGGACATCACCATCACGCTCGTCTTCGCCCACGCCGGGGTCATCTCGGTGATCGCCCAGGTCACCAACCCCGAGACCGGGGGCAGCAGCTACTTCCTCAACTAGCGCCTCACCAGGAGGAAACCGCGGGATGGAGTGGCTGTATCACATCGCGACCGTGCCCGACTGGGACCAGGCCCAGCGGGACGGCGAGTACCGGACGTCGACCCGGGGCCGGTCGCTGAGCGACGAGGGGTTCATCCACGCGAGCACCGCGGCCCAGGTCCTGCCGGTCGCGAACGCGTTCTACCAGGATGAGCCGCTGGACCTCGTCCTGCTGGTGCTCGACACCGGCCGCATCCGGGCCGGGATCCGCCACGAGCCGGTGCCGGGCCGGGCGGATCCCTTCCCGCACATCTACGGGCCGCTCGAGGTGACGGCGGTAGTCCAGGCGGTGCCGCTGGAGCGGGACGCGGCCGGAGAATTCCGCTGGCCCGCCGGGCTGGCCCGGCCGTGACCGGCCCTCGCGCGGCGGGCGCCCGCGCAGGCAGCCTGCCCGGGGCCGGCCTGCCGGTCCTCTACGTGATCGCCTGTGCCGCCCCGCCTGCCGCAGCGGTCGGTGAGCTGGTCGGCCAGGCCCAGCAGCGCGGCTGGGACGTGTGCGTGCTGGCCACACCGCCGGCCCGGCGGTTCACCGACGTCGCGGCCCTGGAACGGCTGACCGGCCACCCGGTCCGCAGCGAGTACAAGAATCCGGGCGAGCCCGATGTGCTGCCGCCCGCCGACGCGGTCATCGTCGCGCCGGCCACGGTGAACACGATCAACAAATGGGCCGCCGGGATTTGCGACACGCTGGTGCTCGGCATCCTGGTCGAGGCGTTCGGCAAGCGCCTTCCCGTCGTGGCGCTGCCGTCCACCAACCGCGCGCACGCCGCGCACCCGGTGTTCAGGGAGAACCTCGGCAAGCTGCGGTCGTGGGGGGTCACCATCCTGTTCGGCGCGGGCGTCCCGGCCCTCCCGGAGCCCGACGCCGGAGAGGCCGCCCTGGACCAGTTCCCCTGGTCCGCGGCTCTCGACGCGCTCGCCACCAGCCTGCCGCGGACGGCCGGCGGCTCGCCGGCCCCCGTCGTGGTGATGATTGTTGCCCCGCCAGCCTTCGCGACATATCGTGTTGGCAGCAGGGAGCCGGGGGATGCGCCCCAGGACGGGAGGATCAGGTGGCGATGCAGAGCGAGGTCCGGGCCGGCGACCGGGTGCGACGAGCCCGGCGCCTGATGCTCGGACTCGGCATGCTGGCCGCGGGCGGCTTCACGCTCCTGCTGCTGGCCGTGTTCGCCCTCGTCCACGGCGGGGCGCTGCAGGTGGTCCTGCTCATGGTCCTGGCCATGGTCCTCGCGGCCGCGCTCGTGGCCGCCGCCGCAGGATGGGTCGCGCTCCGGCTCTGGCGGCGCGGGGCCTGGCTCGAAGCATTGCCGCTGCTGGCCGGCGCACCCTGGCTGAGCCGGGTCGTGTGGGCCGCCCGGGTGCTGTGGACCGGCCGCGCGCTGTGGCGGCTCCGCGCCCGCCTCGGGCCTGCTCCCCGCCTCTGAGATCTCTCCAGGTTTCCAGGTCACGCCCGGCGGCACCGGCGCGGGAAAGACCTCCGGGTCAGGCGCGGGCCGCCGCGCGCAGCGGGACCACGAGGTAGCGGAACTCCGGTGAGCCGGGGGCCTGCTGCTGGCCCGGCCCCGGACGGTCCTGGCCAGCGGCCGGGGATACCCGGGTGATCAGCGCGGGCTTGGCCGGGCTGGTGAACTCGATCCGGAGCCGCCCCGGATCGGCCGCCTGCCCGCCTTCCGCGGGTTCCGGGCCGGCCTCAGCCGCGTCCGGTGAGCTGGCGGCCGGCCTGCCGCCGGCCTGGTCCGGAGCGGAATCGTCCGGGCCGGGGTGCGGCCGGGCCGGGCCGGGCACCGCCGCCGCGGTCAGGCCGTCGAGCAGGTAGTGCGGGTTGAACGCGATCACGGGCTCCTCACCCTGGAAGTCCGCCGGGACGGTCTCGACCGCGCGCGCCCGGCCCTCGGTCTGCGCCTCGATCATGACCTGGCCGGGAGCGAACGTGAGCCGGACCGGGCTGGCCCGGTCGGCGACCAGCGAGACCCGCCGGACCGCCTCAGTGAACGGCCCGGCCGGCACGTCGGCGCGGCAGCCGAAGTCGGTCGGGAAACGCGACCGGTACCGGATGAACTCCCCGCCGATCAGCCGGGTGGTCAGCCGGCGCCCGCCAATCCCGAAGCTGATCATGCCTTCGGCGGGCCGGGGCTCGTCTGACGGCTTCGCGCCGGGCGCGCCGGGCCCGAAGGCGACCGAGACCGGCATCCCCGGGGTCATGGCCCGCGCGGCGTCGGCCAGCGTCCGCGCCGGGACCAGGGCGGCCGCGCGCAGCCCCGGCTGCACCGGCTCCCAGGGCACTTCCCGCACCGCCAGGCGGTAGCGGTCGGTGGCGGCGAGGGTGAGGGTCGCCCCGTCGATATCCAGGCAGACCCCGGTGAGCATGGGCAGCGTGTCGTCCCGGCTCGCCGCCGCGACGACCTGGCCGATGGCCGCGCCCAGGACGCCGCCGTCCACGGTGCCAGCCAGCGGCGGCGGCGCGGGCAGGTCCGGGTATTCCTCGGCGGGCAGCGCGACCAGGCTGAACTCCGCGCTGCCGCAGGTCAGGATCACCGCATCGGCGTCAGTCGCGATCTCGACGGCCAGCGCCGGCAGGCTGCGGGTGATTTCGGCGAGCAGCCGGCCCGGGACGATCACGGTGCCGGGTTCCCCGATCTCGGCCTCGATCTGCGCGGTCGCGGAAACCTCGTAGTCGAAGCAGGACAGGGTGAGGCTGGTCTCCGCATCCAGCCGCAGGCCGGACAGCACCGGGACCACCGGCCGGGTGGGCAGGGCCCGCGCTACCCAGCCCAGCGCCTCAGCCAGCACGTCCCGATCCACCCTGATTTTCATGTCCCTGCCTCCGCCACTGCCATTCACGAGGGCGTTCCCGCCCGGACGGCCCGGGGTTGCCGGGGGAGCCGCCATTGCGATACTGGCACGGCGCACCGACAATCCGGGCCCCTCTCGGATCTGCGGGCTAGATGAGGCCTGCCGGGACGGACGCCAGCGTGGCCTGGATGGCCTCGGCGAGCGCCCGGGCCGACTCGGCGGTCAGCTCGACGGCCACCCGGGCCGACGGGCCCTGCCCGGGGTTGAGGAAGTCGATGTTCAGGGTGTGCTCGGCGGGCGCGTGCACCGGGTGATCGAAATACACGCTCGCCTCGCTAAGCCTGAACCAGCCGGCCGCGCCCTTGCCGCTGCCGGCGACGTCGACCTTCTCGGTGAGATAAGTGCACATGAGCGATCTCCTCTCAGCTGGCCCGGCTGGGGCTGGACGCGGCCGGGCCGACCAGGTAGCGGCCGAAGAAGTCCCAGATCTTCTGCCAGCCGTCGTTCGCGGCCTCCGGCCGGTAGGCGGTCCGGTCCACCGCGAAGAACGCGTGCCCCGCGCCCTCATACGTGTGGAACTCGAAGGTCTTGCCCGCCTCCTCCAGGGCCTTTTCCAGCTCGGCGACCTGCTCCGGCGAGGGATGGGAGTCCTCGGCGCCGAACAGCCCGAGCAGCGGGCAGGACAGGTTCGGGGTCAGGTGCACGATCGGGCCGACCTTGAGCGGCATCCCCTCAGGGGGCGTGCCGACCACGAACGCTCCGTAGCAGTCCACCGCCGCGTCCAGCGGCAGGCTCACGGCGGCCAGGAACGACTGGCGGCCGCCTGAGCAGTAGCCGATCGTACCCACCTTGCCGTTGGAATTCGGCATGGCCCGCAGGTAGGCGACCGCGCCGCCCACGTCGCCGACCAGCCGCCCGTCCGGCACGCCACCCTGGGCCCGGGCCGTGGCCGCCGCGTCGTCCGGGCTGGCGCCGGGCGCCTCCCGCCAGTACAGGTTGGGGCATACGGCGTTGTAACCGTGCATCGCGAACGTCCGGGTGATCTCCTTGGTCTGCGCGTCGTACCCGGGCATGTGATGGATGACTACGACGCTGCCGAAGGGGCCGGGCCCGAGCGGCCGCGCCAGGTACGCCTCGATCTGATCCCCGCCGTGCCCCGGCGAGACTGATGGTTTCCGCCTGAATCGCGTCATACATGCAGCGTCCTCTTCCTGTGTGTCGTCTTCCCGCGCTACGCCGGCGGTGCTGGGCCGCACCGCCGTACTCGATTGCGCCGCCGCCGACCTGTTACTTGCGCCCACGCAACTATCACATCCTGCCAGCAGGCTCCCGGTTCCTGCGCACCGCTCGGCTTCCTGGGGCGGGCAATGAAAGACTCCTTCCCATGACTTATCTCGCCGCACCCGATCGCTACGAGCACGTGCCCTACCGTCGCTGCGGGCGCAGCGGGATCGAGCTGCCCGGGGTGTCGCTCGGCCTCTGGCAGAACTTCGGGGATGACCGCCCCATCGACACCCAGCGGGCCATCCTGCGGCGCGCGTTCGACCTCGGCGTGACCCACTTCGACCTGGCCAATAACTACGGGCCGCCGTACGGCTCCGCCGAGATCAACTTCGGCCGGATCCTGCGCGAGGACCTGCGGCCGTACCGCGACGAGCTCATCATCTCGACCAAGGCCGGCTACGACATGTGGGCCGGCCCGTACGGCGACCGCGGATCGCGCAAGTACCTGCTGGCCAGCCTGGACCAGTCGCTGGGCCGGATGGGCCTGGACTACGTGGACATCTTCTACAGTCACCGCGCCGATCCGGACACCCCGCTCGAGGAGACCATGGGCGCGCTGGCCACCGCGGTCACCTCGGGCCGGGCCCTGTACGCCGGCATCTCCTCCTACTCCGCGGAGCGGACCCGGGAGGCCGCCGCGATCCTGCGCGAGCTGGGCGTGCCCGTGCTCATCCACCAGCCCTCGTACTCCATGCTCAACCGCTGGATCGAAGAGGAACTGCTGGACACGCTCGGGGAGGAAGGGATCGGCTGCATCGCGTTCTCGCCGCTGGCCCAGGGGCTGCTGACCACCAAGTACCTGGATGGCGTGCCCGAGGATTCCCGGGCGTCCCGCAATGACTCGCTCAGCCGGGATCAGGTCACCGAGCAGAACCTGGCGCACGTCCGGGCCCTCAGCGAGGTCGCCCGCAGGCGCGGCCAGACCCTGGCGCAGATGGCCATCAGCTGGACGCTGCGTGACGAGCGAGTCACCTCGGCGCTGGTCGGGGCGAGCAGCGTCGCCCAGCTCGAGGAAAACCTGGCCGCCGCCGGCCGGTCCTCGTTCACCGAGGAGGAACTGGCCGGGATCGACCGGCACGCGGTGGAGGCCGGGATCAATATCTGGGCCGCGTCGAGCCAGAGCTGACCGGCCGGGGCGCGGCCAGCGGCCGCCGGACGATCCCCCCGCCTGGCCGTGTCCGCCCGGTAACAACGCGAAAAGGGTGGAGAGTATCACGGCGATGCGAGATGCTCTGCCGGTACGGGTACCCGAGAACCCGCAGGAGGGGGCGCCGCAATGGGAGGGGCCGGGTCGGCTCTCTATGGCGTCCTCGCCATCGTCCTCGGGGTGTGCATCGGCTGGTGGGCCCGGCGGGCCGCCGGCGCTCACGGCGACATGAAGGTGAACAAGGCGCGGGTGCCCACGTTCCGCCGCAGCCGGAACCGGGCCGGGGTCATCGTGATCCTCCTGGTGGTCCTCGGGCTGCTGGTGATCAGCGCCCTCTCAGGGACGCACTGAGCGCTGGCCTGGCGGGCTCTGGCCTACCGGGCTCTGCCGGTCAGGCGGGCGTGATCCCCTGCGGGAACTTGAACACCTGGTGCGGGTCGTAGGTCTTCTTGATCCGGGCCAGCCGCGCGTAGTTCGCGCCGTAGTACGCCTGCCGCCAGTTCGCCAGGTCCGGGTCCACGTAGTTCTGGTAGCACTGGCCACTCGCCCACGGCCGCATCGAGCCGTAGAAGGAGCGCAGCCAGTCGTGCTGGCGGGCCACCCCGGCCGCCGAGCCACCCTGGTTCCAGCTGGTCGAGTACTGGGCCAGGAAGAGCGAGTTACGGTGCACGAACGCGGTCGAGGACGGGCTGGGCCGGTTGACCGCGCCGCCGCACGCGTCGAAGGCGATCGCGCCGACGCCGCCCGCGGCGCCGCGCACCCCGCGCATCCGCTCGATGCCGGCCACCAGGGCGCGGATGCCCGCGGGCGGGATCTTGTGGGTGAAGAAGTCGGACTTGGCGTAGGACGGGACGCGGACCAGCTTGCCGTTGGGCGTCTGGGATGGCAGATGGCACTCGGACACGGACAGGCTCGCGCAGCCCGCCTCGAGCATCATCGCCTGCTTGTAGGACCTCTCGGCCACGAACGGGCTCCCGGACGGCGCGGAGCCCACCCGGGCGTACAGGACGCGCAGCAGCCGCTGGCAGCCCGCCACGCTGCCGAGGTAGGTGCCGCCGACCTGGATCATCGGCGTCGGGCCGTGCGGGGCCGCGGACATGTGCAGGTTGGACCACAGGGCGTCCGGCTGGTACGGCGCCCAGGACTGCCAGCCCGCCACCACGCGGGCCGCCTGCGGCCAGGGCCAGGACAGGAAGAACAGCACCAGCCGGGACAGCCGGTGAGTGCGGAACGTGAACGCGGTGGCGATGCCGAAGTTGCCGCCGCCACCCCCCCGGCAGGCCCAGAACAGGTCGCGGTTGCTGGATGCGCTGCAGCTGCGGACCGTGCCGTCGGCCGTGACGATCTGCACCGCCTCCAGGGCGTCGCTGGTCAGCCCGTAGGCCCGGGACAGCACCCCGACCCCGCCGCCGAGGGTGAGGCCGGCCACCCCCACCGTGGGGCACGAGCCGCCCGGCACGGCCAGGCCGTGCACGGCGAGCCGGTTGTACAGGTCGACCAGGTGCAGGCCGGTGCCGACCCGGACCGTCTGCCCCTTCCCGACCTGGAAGGAGTTCATCGCGGTCACGTCCACCATGAGCCCGGCTGTGCTGGACCACCCCGCGTAGCTGTGCCCGCCGGACCGGGCCGCGACGGGCAGCCCGAACTTGCGGACGAAGGCCAGGCAGGCACTCACGTCGCGGGGGCTGGCGCAGTATGCGATGCCGGCTGGCTGCTTCCAGTCGAACCGCGGGTCGAAGAGTTCCTTCGAGGCCGGGTAGACCCGCATTCCCGGGCGGACCAGCTTGTGCGTGGACAGCGCACGGCGGAGCGCCTCCCAGTCCCTGGTTCCCGGGCCGGGCTGGGGCGCCGCGCCCGCGCGGTGCTCGTGACCCAGCATCCCGGACAACGGGACGGCGCCCGCCGCCACCCCGGCCAGCGCGAGGACGCGGCGCCGGGCCGGGCCGGACTCCGGGGCCTCCCCCGACCCGCCGCCTTTCCCGGGCCAGTCGTTCTCCGCGGGACGCTCGCTCTCCCGGCGCCATTGGTTGTCTCCGGACCCGAAGTTCCCCCCAGGCGTAGGGCCGAAGCCCATCTCGTCGCGCTGCGGCCAGGCTTCGCTGCCCATGGATGCCCCCAGTTTTCCCCACCAATTTCGCCCTCGTCGCGCCTCGGCAGATCCCCGGGGGCACGACGCATGGCCCCGATACTCATAGAGACGCCAAATATCACGCTCTGGTTGTTTGTAGTTACATTGCGCTAGTAGCACTTCGGTGCAGGAAAGAATTTGACCTACTCAAGCAATCGGTCTATGTTTGAGTCACTCAACTATTGAGCGACTCAGGGGTCGTCGCCGTGAGAGCCCGGGGGGAGGCAGGAGGCACCGTGACCGTGCATCAGCGAACCGAGGAAACCCAGCGTGATCTGGACCTTCTGGACGCCCTAGGCGGGCTGATCGCCCGGCTGCTGGCCGAGGGAGAGCGGCTGGCCAAGGACTGCGGGGTCCCCACCTTCTTCATCAAGGCCCTGCACCTGATCGATGGCCCGCTGGCCATGAAGGAACTCGGCCAGCGCATGCACTGCGATCCCTCGTTCGTGACCAGCATCGCGGACATGATGGAAAAGCGCGGGCTGGCCGTCCGGGAAGCTGACCCCGTCGACCGGCGGGTGAAGCGGCTCGTCCTGACCAGCGCCGGCCTGGACATGAAGCACAAGATGGAGCAGGCGATGCTGGAGCGCTCGCCGTGGCGTCAGTCCCTCACCCAGGACGAACGCGCCACCCTCATCTCCCTCATCCACAAGATGGCGCCACCACTGAGTGCCACCAACCCCGCCGACTGCCCGGCCGAGGAGGTGACGAACTTCCTGGCAACTGCTGCTACTCCCCCGGTCAGCTGACGGCTGTACCGATCTGGGCCCTGGCCGCGCTGCGGCGGCCGGAACCCGCACCGATGAGTGGCGGCCTCTCTCTTCGTCCCACATACAGACGTACGCGGCAGATGCGCCGCGGCCTTGATTACCTATGCCCTGACAAGGAGACGGCATGAGCTCCACACAGCCTGCGGCCGGGCCCGCCACATCGGGTGGCGCGGCTGCTGGCCCTGTTCAACGACATCTCGGCCTGGCCCTGGTGGTCATCGCCACCGCACAGCTCATGGTCGTGCTGGACGCGACGATCGTGAACGTTGCGCTCCCTCACGTCCAGCACGCGCTCGGATTCTCCGGCACCGGCCTGGAGTGGGTCGTCAATGCCTACGCGCTGACCTTCGGCGGCTTGCTGCTACTGGGCGGCCGGGCCGGGGACATCCTCGGCCGGCGGCGCGTGTTCATTGCGGGGATCATCTTGTTCTCTGTGGCGTCCCTGCTGGGCGGCTTTGCCACCACCCAGGCCTGGCTCCTGGCTGCCCGTGCGTTGCAGGGAGTCGGCGGCGCCATCGTCGCCCCGACGGCCCTGTCCCTGATCACCACCACGTTCCCGGAGGGTCCCCCGCGCAACCGCGCGATGGGCGTCTACGCCGCGATGAGCATCGGCGGTGCCGCGGTCGGCCTGATCGCCGGCGGCCTGCTCACCACCTACCTGTCCTGGCGCTGGGTGCTGTTCGTCAACGTCCCGATCGGGGTCGTGGTCGCGATCCTCGCGCCGCGGGCTTTCGCCGAGTCGGAGCGGCGGCCGGGCCGGTTCGACCTGCCGGGCGCCATCACCAGCACGGTGGGCCTGGCCGCCTTGGTCTACGGCCTGACCAGCGCCGCCACCAGCTCAAACGGCGTCTCGCACTGGGGCGACACCAAGGTCATCGTCTCGCTTGCGGCCGCGGTGGTGCTGCTGGTGTCGTTTGTCGTCATCGAGGCGCGCAGCCCGCATGCGCTGATGCCGCTGCGGATCTTCCGCAACCGGGACCGGTCCGCGGCCAACCTGATCATGCTTTGCATCGGCACGGCGATGTTCGGGATGTTCTTCTTCCTGACCATCTTCGTGCAGACGGTCTGGGGGTACAGTGCCCTGAAGTCCGGCATCGCCTTCCTGCCGATGGTCGCCGTCATCATGGTGATGGCCGGGGTCAGCGCCCAGCTGGTGCCCCGGATCGGGGCCCGGCCGCTGCTGCTGGCCGGGTCGGCGGTCGCCGCGGGCGGCATGTTCTGGCTGTCGCGGATCACCGAGCACAGCACCTACGCCGGCGGCCTGCTCGGCCCGATGCTGGTCACCGCGGCCGGGCTGGGCACGCTGTTCATGCCCGTGACCCTGATCGCCCTGTCGAAGGTCCCGGACCGGGACGCCGGCCTGGCGGCCAGCCTGCCCAACGTCGGCCAGCAGGTCGGCGGCTCGATCGGACTGGCCCTGCTCGGTACCGTGGCCTGGACCGTGGTGTCCAACACCGCGCGGCACTCGGCCGAAGCCGCGAAGGCAGCTGCGGCAACGGCGGCCAAGGCTGGCCACCCGGTGCACGTCAGCGCGTCCGGGGCCAAGGCGGCCGCTCTGGACATCTATCACCACGCGCTGGCGGTCGGGTTCTCCCGCGGGTTCGAGGTGTCCGCCGGGATCATGGTGATCGCCCTGATCGTGGTGCTCGCCGCCATCCGGGTGAAGCGCGAGGACCTGGCCGGGGCCCAGACCCAGGTGTCCAGTCCCGCCGGAGACCTGGCGGGCCGGGAAGCGGTCGAGGTCGAGAGCTAAAAGCCACCGGAGCACAGCGATGGCCGGCGGGATCATCCCGCCGGCCATCGTGCGTTTCGCTGGCTCCCGCGATAATGCCCAGCCTCAGGGCATCCAGGACAGGTGTCTCACGACATCCAGATCAGGTGCCGGAGTGGCCCTGGACCGTACTACCGCTACTGGCACTACGGCTGCCGGTGCCCGATCTGCACCGAAGCCAACGCTGAGAAGGGTCGCGGGCAGCGCGAGAAACGTGGGGGAAACGTGGGACGCACGATCATTCCGGATCTCGGAGCAGCACAACATTCCAGGTCATCGCTCCCGCGGTGTGACTCGAACACACAACCTGCCGGTTAACAGCCGGACGCTCTGCCGATTGAGCTACGCGGGATCAGCGGGGCGATCGCCGGCCGGACCATGGATCCCGGCCTGCTTTTCGCCGCGCGCACAAGGGTAGCGCACCCGGGACGGTCCCCGAGGCGGCCCCGCAGTCTGCCGCCCGCCCCACACGCCGGGGCGGTCATTTGCCAGCGCGTAACCTGGAGTACGGCTGGACAACAGGGGAAGGTCAACCCTGGCGCAGTCGACAACGTTGAGAAGAGGTTGCCAGATGCGGTACCGGTTCACGTTCTTCGCCGGCCTCGCCGTCGGTTTCATCGTCGGCGCGCGGGCAGGCCGGGAGCGTTACGAGCAGTTGAAGAAGGTGGCCCGCAAAGCAGCGGACAGCCCTGCGATGCAGCAGGCGGCGGGGGCCGCGCAGGCCCAGGCCACGGGCCTGGCCAGGTCGGCCAAGGACAAGGCGATGCAGCGCGTGCCCCGGCTGACCGAGAAGGCCAAGAGCACCGTCAAAGGCCCGCTCAGTGATCACATCCCCGGCCTCCGGACGCGCGAAGCGAACGGCCACTCGCAGGGCGGCTCGTACACCACCGCGCCCGGCAAACCGGGCACGGGCAGCTAGGCAACCCGGGCTCTATCCCACGGGACAGCAGCCCGCAGGACTGAACGGCCCGCCGGCCGGCGGAAGCCAGGCCGGCGGGCCGGCGGGTTTCCTGGGCCACTCTGCGCCGCCAAACAGGGCGCTGACCAGCGCAGATACGGCCGCCAGACTGCCCCGCTGTGGATTGTTTTGATCACTATTGGCAACGGTATAACCAGCCCATGAGTCCACTATCTGGCGTACTTGGCGAAGCCTGGGGCTACTACCGGCGCTTTGCCGCCCATTTCTTGCTTATTGCCTTCGTGATCTACGTGGGTGCGGCCATCATTGCGGCTCTGCTGGGCCTGGCCGGCAGCTTTGGCCTGTTCCTGGGCGCGATCATCAACGTGATCGCCGCGTTCCTGGTCCAGGCGGCCCTGGTGAAAGCGGTCCAGGACGTCCGCGATGGCCGGGCTGACCTGAACCTCGGGGAGACCGTGTCCGCGGTCCTGCCCTACGTGCTGCCCGTGGCCGTCGCGTCCATCCTGGCCGGGATCGGGATCGCCATCGGGTTCGTCCTGATCATCGTCCCGGGGCTGGTCCTGCTGACGTTCTGGTCGCTGATCGTGCCCAGCATCGTGATCGGCGGCGAGGGTGTGTTCAGCTCGTTCGGCAAGAGCTGGCGGACCGTCCGCGGCTACGCCTGGCACGTGTTCGGCACCTACGTGCTCGTGTTCCTGATCCTGATCGTGTTCAACATCGTGCTCGGCCTGATCCTGATCGCGCTGCCGCTGGTGGCGAGGAACTTCATCAGCAACGTCGTGTCCGGCACCCTGGTTGCGCCGTTCCTGGCCCTCGTCGTGACCCTGATCTACTACCGGCTCACCGCGGCGCACGAGGCCAGGGACCTGGGGGACAGCGACCCCGCGTGGCCGCCGACCGGGCCGGGCGCTGCGTATCCGGGGCCGGGGGCCGCCTCCCCGGGGCCGGCGGGCACCTATCCGGAGCCAGGCACCCAGCCGGCCGGCCCGGACACCCCCTACCCCGGCCCGGGCACCCAGCCCACCGGGCCGGATGGGGTGCACCCGCGGCCGGACGTGCCGCCGGCCGGGCCAGAATCGGCCGGGCCGGGCGTCCCGCCCGCGTAACCCGCCGGCCCGCGTAACGCGAGCGGCCCCCGTCCTCCGCGCACGTGGGGAGGGACGGGGGCCAGCATGCGTTCAGTGGCGCCGGGTCAGCCCAGGTATTCGCGGAGCATCTGCGCCCGGCTGGGGTGCCGGAGCTTGGCCAGCGTCTTGGACTCGATCTGGCGGATGCGCTCCCGGGTGACACCGAACTCCCGGCCCACCTCCTCCAGCGTCCGGGGATGCCCGTCCATCAGGCCGAACCGGAGCTGGATGATCTTCTGCTCCCGGGGGGACAGCGTGTCCAGGATCTGCTCCAGCTGGTCCTGCAGCATGATGAAGGCCGCGGCTTCGATGGGCACCACGGCGTCCGCGTCCTCGATGAAGTCGCCGAGGTCGGAGTCTTCCTCGCCGATAGGCGACTGCAGCGAGACGGGCTCCTGGGCGATCCGCTGGATCTCGGCCACCCGTTCCGGGGTCAGGGCCATCTCCGCGGCGATTTCATCCGGCGTGGCCTCGCGGCCCAGGTCCTGGTGCAGCTGGCGCTGCACGCGGGCCATCTTGTTGATGGTCTCCACCATGTGCACCGGGATCCGGATGGTCCGGGCCTGGTCCGCGATGGCGCGCGTGATGGCCTGGCGGATCCACCAGGTGGCGTACGTGGAGAACTTGTAGCCCTTGGTGTAGTCGAACTTCTCGACCGCCCGGATCAGGCCGAGGTTGCCCTCCTGGATCAGGTCCAGGAAGACCAGGCCGCGCCCGATGTAGCGCTTGGCGATCGACACCACCAGGCGGAGGTTGGCCTCGATGAGGCGCTGCTTGGCGCGGAGCCCGTCCGCGGCCAGCTCGCCGAGCTCCGCGCGGTGCGCATCCAGCACCGGGAACCCGCCCTGCAGCTTCTCCTCGGCGAACAGCCCGGCCTCGATGGACTTGGCCAGCTCCACCTCGTCCTGCGCGGTGAGCAGCGGCACACGGCCGATCTCCCGCAGGTAGATACGGACGAGGTCGCCGGTGCCGGCCCGCTGGCCGGTGTCGGCGGGGATATCCCGGGGGGCGTCGGCCACCCCCTCAGCCGGGGGATCGACGATCTCGATGCCCTCGTCGGTGAGCAGGCGCACGACATTGTCGAACGCGTCAGCCGGGAGGTCTGCGGCGTCTAGGGCGGACGTGATGTCAGCTGCGGTGACGGTGCCGCGTTCCCTGGCCCGTGCGACCAGTTCCGCCACCTGTTCCGCTGACAGACCGCCACTGGGAAGTAACGTAAGGGTCACGCAGACCAGTGTGCGCCTCCAACCCCGGGTAACGGTGGGCTTAATTTTGTCACTTTCCGGTAAGTAACGCGGGCGGCGTTCTACCGATGCGGTGACTGGCCCGTCCGGCTCACCAGCAACAACAGTCCAATCAGGTGCCAGCGGCCGCAGCAGCGCGGCCCGCGGGCGCCGGGCAGAGACGGCTCACAAGGCGCCCGAAGCCCGTTCCAGGAGGGCCTTCCGGCGCTGCTCCAGCGCCACCAGGTCGCCGAACGTCCGGTTGTAGTCGCTCTGGCTGTCGGTCGGGTTGAGACGCTGCAGGCGCGATTTCAGTGTGCTGATCTGCCGGCTGACCGCTAGCTCGCCGACCCGGGCCAGGACTTCCTCGGCGTACCGCGCGTCCGCCTCCCCGTCGGCCCGCGGTGTCTCCACCCGCTCCACGGCCAGCCGGGTGACGAACTCCCGGGCCCGGTCGTTGGGGGCGGCGTCGATCACGCGGGCCGCCCACTCCCGGGCTGTGCCGGCCGCCGCCACTCCCCCGCAGCCGGCGATGAGCTCGCGCACCGCCGCGTGCACGGGCACGCTGAAGTCGTCCCTGACCAGCGAGTCGAAGACCGGGCCGCACAGGGCCGGGCGCTGGATGGCCAGCTTGAGCGCCTGGCGTTCCAGGTTGACCACGGGGTCGTTGGCGTCGTACGGGGTCCCGTCCGGGGCGCCCCGGCCGGCCGCCGGCCGCGCGGCCGCTCCGCCCGGGCCCGGGCCGCGGCCAGAACCGGCGCCCCTCGCCGGGCCGGAGCCGGGGCCGCCTGAACCGGCGCCGCCCGGGCCGGCTCCACGGGCCGCGCCGGAGCCGCCTGGGCCGGGCCCGCGGGCCCGGCCGCTGCCCCGCCGGACGTCCAGGCTCGCGCCGTGCTCGCGGACCCTGGCCAGCACGAACTCCTCGTTCAGCATGCCGAGCCAGCGGTCCAGGCTGACCGCGTAGCGGTCACGCAGCCCGCGGTCCTTGATCCGCGCGACGATCCGGGCCGCCGCATCCAGGGCCGCCAGCCGGCCCTCGTTGGTGTCCAGGTTGTGCTTGGCGAGCTCGCTGCGGATGGCGAACTCGAATACCGGCAGCCGTTGCGCGATGAGGTCGCGCACCGCCCCCTCGCCCTGCTTCAGCCTCAGGTCGCATGGGTCGAGGCCGTCCCGCTGCACGGCGACGAACGTCTGGGTGACGAAGTGCTCCTCCAGGTCGAACGCACGCAGCACGGCGCGCTGCCCGGCGGCGTCCCCGTCGAACGTGAAGATGACCTCGCCCCGGAACTGGTCGGCATCCATCAGCAGCCGGCGCAGGATCTTGATGTGCCCGTCCCCGAACGAGGTGCCGGAGGTGGCCACGGCGGTGGGCACCCCCGCCAGGTGGCAGGCCATCACGTCGGTGTACCCCTCGACGATCACCGCCTGGCGGCGCTGCGCGATCTCGCGTTTGGCCAGGTCCGCCCCGTATAGCACGGTGCTCTTGCGGAACAGGGGTGACTCCGGCGTGTTCAGGTACTTCGGCCCGTCCTCGTCCGGGTTGAGCTTCCGGGCGCCGAACGCGATCACATCGCCGGTGAGGTCGCGGATGGGCCACATCAGGCGGCCGCGGAATCGGTCCATGGCCCCGCGGCGGCCCTGGCTGGCCAGCCCGCCGGACAGCAGCTCCTGCTCCGTGAAACCGCGGCCGCGCAGGTGCCGGGTGAGCCCCTCCCACTCGGCGGGCGCGTACCCCACCCCGAAGCGCTCCGCGTCGGCCAGCGTGAACCCGCGCTCAGCCAGGAACGCCCGGCCCGGCGCGGCGGCCGGGCTGTGCAGCCGCTCGGCGTAGAACTCCGCCGCCGCCTTGTGCGCCTCCAGGAGCCTGCGGCGCTGGCTGTGCTCCCGCCCCGGCACCTGGCCGCCCTGCTCGTACCGCAGGTCGATCCCGGCCCGGGCGGCGAGCCGCTCCACGCCCTCCACGAACGACAGGTTGTCGATCTTCTCGACGAACTTGATGACGTCGCCGCCCTCGGCGCAGGAGAAGCAGTACCAGAGGCCGCGGGCGGGGGTGACGTTGAACGACGGTGTCTTCTCGTCGTGGAAGGGGCACAGTCCCTTCAGCGAGCCGCCGCCCGCGCTGCGCAGCTGGAGGTACTCTCCGACCACCTCATCGATGGCCGACTTCTCGCGGACGAGTGCGATGTCCTCATCGCGGATCCGGCCCGCCACTGGCACCCTCCGCCGCTCGCCACTGCTCCCCGTCGCGGCGAGTCTAGCCCCGGTGGCCGACGGCTGCTCCCCGCCGCGCGAGGCGGGACGGCGGCGTCACGGTAACAGCGCCGTGCGGGGCAGCCCGGCCACGCGGGGTAACCGCACGGCGGCTCTCAGAGGACGGGGCCCCGGGGCCGCGCGGCCCCGGCACCGGAGGCCGGGATAGGGCGAGCCCCCTGATGCGGTACCGTCGCGACGTGCCCGGCCAGCTGGTCCTGTGGGATGTGGACCACACCCTGATCAACGCGGGCCGCGCGGGCTGGCGGGCCTACCAGCTGGCTTTCGGCCGCATGTTCGGCCGCGACGTGCCCGCGGCCCCGTCCATGGCCGGCCGGACCGACCGGGCCATCGCGCTCCAGACCCTGGCCCTGGCGGGCGTGCGGGATCCCCGGGGCCAGGTGGACGCCTTCCAGCGCGTCCTCGCGCAGGTGGCGCCGGACATCGCGGAGGTGGTCCGTGAGCACGGGCGGGTGCTGCCCGGAGCGGCCGAGGCGGTCCGGGCGCTGGCCGCGGCGGCCGAGGCGGACGGGCGCCTGCTGGTCCAGTCGGTGCTGACCGGCAACATGCGGGTGATGGCCGAGGTGAAGCTGGGTGCCCTGGGGCTCGACCGGCAGCTGGACCTGCGGGTCGGCGCCTACGGCGACGCGCATGAGATCCGGGCCGACCTGGTGCCGCTGGCCAGGGCCAGCGCCACGGCGGTGTACGGGGCGGACTTCAGCGGGCCCGCGACCGTGCTGGTGGGCGACACGCCCCTGGACGTCGAGGCCGCCCGGGTGGCCGGGGCCCGGGCGGTGGCCGTCGCGTCCGGGGAGTTCTCCGTGGCCGAGCTCGCGGCCGCCGGGCCCGATGCCGTCCTGCCCGGTCTCACTGACACCGCCGCCGTGCTGGCCGCGATCCGGCCCGCATGAGCGGGCCCGTGGCCATCGTCGCTTCTGGCTCCAGGGCCTGTCCGGCTGCACCACGTGGCGGTAACGTGACTCCTGGGTAAATCCTGGTTGCCAAGGTCACCAACTGCCACGAGGCGCGTCATGCTCAAGCGGATCCTTCTCGCGCTGGACAGCTCGGACTCCGGGCAGGTCGCGGTCAGCTTCACCATGGCGCTGGCCAGCAGCGCCACCGAGGTCCGGGTCCTGCACATCAACGAGTTCCAGGTCGGCGGCCGGGGCCTGACCCTGGAGACTCCCGCCGAAGCCGGTGTCCTGCTCGACGATGCCCTGCTCCAGCTGCGCTCCTGCGGGGTGACGGCGACCGGGGCGCTGACCTACGCGGCCTGCTTCTCGGTGGCGGAGTGCATCGTCGCCGAGGCGGATCGCTGGTCCGCGGACGCGATCGTGCTCGGCTCGGCCCGCCGGCGCGGGCTGCGGCGGCTCGCTTGCCAGGGGGTCCGCGAGAGGGTCGTCCGGGCCACCTGCCTGGCGGTGCTTACCGCGCCCGCGCCTCTCCGGGTGGCGGACACGGAGCTGGCCCGGGCGCAGGCGGCCGCGGCCGGCCGGCTGCAGCCGGCTTCACCACTGAACACGGTCACCGACAGGAACGGATCGGCAGCTGGGCCAGCAGCGACTTCACTCGTAGGAACGCTGGAAGCGTGTCCGGCCTGGGGCGGGCCATGACGGAGCCGGGGCGCCCAGCTGGCGCGGCTGGTTCCTGATGGTCCCCGGCTCCACCATGCTGTGTATCGCGATCTGGCTGACGCACCGCACGGCAAGGAGTCCTCACGATGATCATTGATTGTGCTCACTACCAGGATGGCCGCAGGCAGGAGGAGGGGCCGGTCTCGCTGGAGGAGGCCGCGGCCCGGCGCGCCGAGGACGGATTCGTGTGGCTGGGGCTGTTCGAGCCGGGGGTGGAGGAGCTGGACCGGGTCCGTGAGGCCTTCGGGCTGCACGAACTGGCGGTGGAGGACGCGCAGAGCTTTCATATGCGCCCGAAGATCGAGCTATATGACGGCGACGTGCGCCTGATCATCCTGCGCACCGCGCGCTACGACGACGAGGCGGAGGAGGTGGAGTTCGGCGAGATCAGCGTCTTCCTGGCGCCGACCTTCGTGATCACGGTCCGGCAGGGCGTGGCCAGCGAACTGCGGGACGCGCGCCAGCGGCTGGAGCGCCGGCCCGAGTTGCTCAAAGCGGGCAGTACCTCGGCGCTATGGGCCATCCTGGATGAGATCGTGGACGGGTACGCGCCGGTCGTGGCCGGGGTCGAGGTCGATATCGATCAGGTCGAGGCGACGGTGTTTTCCGGGACCGTCGCCCCGACCGAGCGGATCTACTCGCTGCGCCGCGAGGCCACCCAGTTCTACCGGGCGGTTCATCCGCTGCTCGGCGTGGTCGCCGCGGTCGAGCGGGCCGCCCCACCGGATCTGCAGCCCTACCTGCGTGACGTCCAGGACCACCTGCTCCTGGTCGACGAGGAGGTCGCGGCCCAGCGCGACCTGCTCGGCACGGTGCTGGAAGCCAACATGGCGGTGATCTCAGTCGAGCAGACGCAGGTCAGCGTCCGGCAGAATGCCACCATCGAGCAGCTCACCATCCTGGCCACGGTGTTCCTGCCGCTCACGTTCGTCACCGGGTTCTTCGGCCAGAATTTCGCCTGGCTGGTCAGGCACATCACCGGCCCGGCCGCGTTCGCCGCGTACGGCATCGGCGGCCTTCTCGTGCCCCTGGTGCTGCTGTTCGGGTGGCTGAGGCTCCGCCGGCGGAACCCGGGCACCAGCCGGGCAGCCGAGACCGGCCCGCCGCTGCGGCCCTCGCCCGAATGAGGAAGCCGGTGAGCAGGAGCAGGTCCCGGCCACCGGGTCCCGGCCGGCGTTCCGGCAGACTGGGGACATGGCCGGGAAGCCACGGACGGCGGAGGTGTCGGAGTCGGCGCGGGCGGCTCCGGCAGCGCCGCTGCGCGGCCTGGTCGCCTGGTATTCGGGATACCGCGAGGAGGGCGTGCCGCCGGCCCTCCACCGGGGGCTCCCCTCGCCCCACCTGACCCTGATCATCACCCTGGATGACCCGCTGACCGTGGCCCGGCATCCGGATCCCGCCGACGCGCCGGATGACTACGTGACCCTCGCCGGCGGCCTGCACACCACGCCCGCCCTGATTACCCACCCAGGCCGCCAGTCGGGCATCCAGCTCGCCCTCAGCCCGCTGGGGTCGCGGGCCCTGCTCGGCCGTCCCGCGGGTGAGCTGGCCGGGATCGACGTGGACGGGTCCGAGGTGCTCGGGGCCCTGGCGCGCGAACTGCACGAGCGGCTCCGGGAGGCCGGCACCTGGCCGGCCCGGTTCGCGCTGCTCGACGAGATCTTGCTGGCCCACGCCGACCTGGACCAGCAGGTTGCCCCGGATGTCACCGAGGCCTGGCGGCTGCTGGCCAGCAGCGGGGGCGCGATCCAGGCCGGGGAGCTGGCCCGCCGGGTCGGCTGGAGCCCCCGCTACCTGCAACGCCGGCTGCTGACCGAGACCGGCCTGACCCCGAAGGCCGCCGCCCGGGTGACCCGGTTCGACCGCGCCCGGCGCACGCTGCAGCGCCAGAGCCGCGGTCCCGACGGGCGCACCCTGGCCGGCCTGGCGGCCGAGTGCGGCTACTACGACCAGGCCCACCTGGCCCGCGAGTTCCGTGACCTGGCCGGCTGCTCCCCGTCTACCTGGCTGGCCGAGGAGTTCCGAAACGTCCAATCCGGCCCGGGCAGGCAAGAGGGAGACTACTGGCCATGAGCGATAACACCCCACCACCTCAGGTGTGGCCCACCCTGCGGGCCCGCGACGCGCGGGCCCTGATCCGCTTCCTCGTGGACGCGTTCGGCTTCGAGGAGACCGTGGTCTACGGCGAGGGCGACCTCGTCCACCACGCGCAGCTGTCCTGGCCACCCGGCGGCGGCGTCATGCTGGGCTCGGTCCGCGAGGGCCAGGAGGAAGACACCTGGCCGGTGCCGCCCGGCACCTTCGGCGCCTATGTGGTCACCGACGACCCGGACGGCCTGCACGCCAGGGCCACCGCGGCTGGCGCGGACGTCATCCAGGGCCTGCACGAGACGGACTACGGCTCACGGGACTTCGCGGTGCGGGACCCGGAAGGCAACCGCTGGTCCTTCGGCACCTACTGCGGCGAGCCCCGCAAGTCCGGCTGACCCGCGTCACCATCGAGCCACGGCCGCCCCGGCCGCCTGCGGGCTAGCCGTTATCCCGGGCCGTTACCGGGACCGCGAACGAGCGGCGGTCCCCGGCCCAGGCGGAGCGGGGCAGCGCGCTGGCCAGCCGCTCCAGGTCAGCCGGGCCGAGCCGGGCCCCGGCCGCGGCGGCGTTCTCCGTGATCCGCTCCGGGCGGCGGCTGCCGGGGATGGGGACGACGTCCGGGCCCTGGGCGAGCAGCCAGGCCAGGGCGAGCTGGCCCGGGGTGAGCCCGAGCCTGGTAGCCAGGTCGCGCAGTACCCCGACGTGCCGGAGGTTGCGGTCCAGGGCCGGCCCGTGGAAGCGCGGGTCCTGGCGGCGGAAGTCGCTGGTGTCGATGTCCGGCCCGGCGAGGGCGGCGGTAAGCAGGCCGCGGCCGAGCGGGCTGTAGGGCACCAGGCCGATGCCCAGCCGCCGGGCGGCCGGCACCACGTCGTCCTCCGGGTCGCGCCACAGCAGCGACCACTCGAACTCTGCCGCGCTGATCGGGTGCACCGCCACGGCCTGCTCCAGCTGGGCTGGGGTGGCCTCGGACAGCCCGAGGTAGCGGACCTTGCCCTCGGTGACCAGCGCGGCCATCGCGCCCACGGTGTCCGCCACCGGCACGTCCGGGTCGACCCGGTGCAGGTAATACAGGTCGATCACATCGCGCCCGAGCCGCCGCAGCGATGCCTCGCAGTAACCGCGGACGTGCTCGGGCCGCCCGTCCACGCGCACCCCGCCCGAGTCGCGGACGATGCCGAACTTGGTGGCGATCTGGACCGGGGCCGCCCGGCCGTGCACGGCCCGGGCGATCAGCCGCTCGTTGTGCCCCTGGCCGTAGCTCATCGCGGTGTCCAGCATGCTCACGCCAAGGTCGAGGGCCCGGCGGATGACCCGGATCGACTCCGCGTCGTCGGCCGGCCCGTACCCCTGGGACAGCCCCATGCAGCCCAGGCCCATCGCCGAGGTGACCAGGCCGCCGAGGTTCCGTTGCTCCATGACTCAACCCTGCCGGGGCCGGACTCATAAGTCCAAGAGAGCTTTGCGCTAAGAGTTATAAGCAGTCATTATTAATGGATGGAGCTGCGCCAGCTGGCCTACTTCGAGGCGGTCGTGCGGCACGGCGGGTTCAGCCGGGCCGCCGAGCAGCTGCACATTGCCCAGCCCGCGGTGTCCGCCCAGGTCAGGCGGCTGGAGCACGAGCTCGGCGCGGCCCTGCTCGAGCGCACCACGCGCCGGGTCAGGCTCACGCCCGCAGGCGAGCTGGTGCTGGCCCGGGCGCGCAGCGCGCTGGCCCAGGTCGAGGGGGCCCGGGCCGACCTGGCCGAGCTGGCCACCGTGACCCGGGGACAGCTGCGGATCGGCGCGACGCAGCTGCTCGCCTCGGTGGACCTGCCCCGCGCCCTGGCCGGCTTCCACCGCCGCTATCCCGGGGTGACCATCGCCCTGCGGACGGGCCTGATCGCGGACCTCCTGGCCGACCTGGACGCGGGCCGCATCGACGTGGCCCTCTGCCCCGTCCACGACGACCTGCCCGCCGGCTACCTGGGCCAGCCGCTCGCCCCCGAGATCGTGCTGCTGGCTACCCCGCCGGGACGGTACGCGTTCGCCGGCGGTGCGGCGCGGCTGGCGGACGTCCGGGACGAGCCGTTCGTGTGCCTGCCGGCCGGCAGCGGGCTGCACGGCATCCTGGTGGGCGCGGCCGCCGCGGCGGGCTTCGAGCCCCGCATCCCGTTCGAGACGCACAGCCCGGCCAGCATCTGCGAGCTGGTGGCGGCGGGGCTGGGTGTCGCGCTGCTGGCCGGATCCTCCGCGCGGGCCGCCGGCCGGGCCATCGATGTCCACCCGCTCCGGCCCGCACTGGCGCACCCGCCCATCGGCCTGGTCCGGCGGCGCGGCCGCTCCCCGGGCCCGGCCACCCGGGCCTGGGCGGAGCACCTGGTGCGGGCGTACGGAAGCAGACCACCAGGCGGTCTGGCGCCCGGTCCGGGCGGCATACAATGACTGCCAACCCGGTCGAGCTGAACTGGTCAAGCGCAGCCAGCCGAGCGAGAACTAGTCAAGCCGTATCTGGGTGGACCCTTTGGTGGTGCCGTGATGTCGCATGATCACCAGGAGCTTGATCTCGGCCTGCTGGCCGGCGTCACCGACCGCGGGCTGCGGCACCGGCAGAACGAGGACGCGATGGAAATCGCGGTCGTGCCGAGCGCGGACGGCCCGGTCCTGGTCGCCGTGGTCTGCGACGGGGTGTCCACCTCCACCCGGCCTCAGGACGCGTCGCTGGCGGCGGCCGAGGCGGCCGCGCGGGTGCTCCGCACCGCGGCCGAGGCGGGCACGGACCTCGGCGAGGCATCAACCGACGCGGTCAAGTCCGCGGTGGAGGCGGTGTCCGGTCTGGCCGATTCGCCCGGAGAAGTCGGCTCGGCCACGTTCATCTCCGCCGCCGCGACCGCCGATGGGGTGACGCTGTGCTGGGTCGGCGATAGCCGGGCCTACTGGCTGGCGGCTGAGCCCGCCGATGCCCAGCGGCTGACCAGGGACGATTCCCTGGCGGAAGAGATGGTGTCGCTCGGGCTGCTGCCGGAGGAGGAAGCGCTCGAGTCTCCTCAGGCTCATGTGGTTACGCGCTGGGTGGGCGCGGACCCCGCCGAGGCGAAGCCGCACGTCACCCGCTTCGAGCCGCCCGGGCAAGGCGTCCTGCTGCTCTGCTCGGACGGGCTGTGGAACTACCAGCCCGAGGCAGCCGGCCTGGCCGGGCTGGCCATGCCCGCCGCGCAGGCCGACCCGCTCGGCTCCGCCCAGGCTCTGGTGAAGTTCGCCCTCGACGCCGGCGGCCGGGACAACATCACCGTGGTGCTGATCCCGTTCCCGCCGGGCGCCGCCGCCGAGCCCGGCACCCCGGCCGAGCCCGGCACCCCGGCCGAGCCCGGGAGCAGCGGGGGCGCCAGCGCGTAGCCCGGCGCGCCCGGCGGACCGTTCAGCCCAGTACCTGCGCGAGGGGCACGCCCGGGTCGGCCAGCCGGTCGGGGTCCACCGGGGTGCCCGTGTACCCGGCCCGGATCAGCGCCTGGATGTCGCCGGTCACGTCCCACACGTTGACGTTCATGCCGGCCACGACCACGCCGCCGGACAGCCAGAACGCGATGAACTCCAGCGTCGCCGGGTCGCCCCGGTACAGCACCTGGTCGTAGTGTCCCGGCTCGGGCAGCCCGGACGTCTCCATGCCGAGATCGTACTGGTCGCTGAAGAAATACGGCACCCGGTCGTAGGACACCGGCTGGCCGAGCATGGAGCGGGCCGCGGCCGGGCCGCCGTGCAGGGCGTTGGCCCAGTGCTCGACGCGGACCCGGCGGCCCAGCAGCGGGTGGGCCACGCTGGCCACGTCACCGGCCGCGAAAATGTCTGGATCGCTGGTCCGCAGCGCCGCGTCCACGAGCACGCCGCCGCCGGCCTGCGGGGCGGCCATCTCCAGGCCGGCCGCCTCGGCCAGGGCGACGTTGGGCGCGGCGCCGATAGCGACCACCACCACGTGAGCGGGCAGCTCGGCTCCCTCCGAGGTGAGCACGGTGGTGACCCGGCCCTCGTGGCCGCGCAGCTCGCGGGCGCTGTCGCCGAGGCGGAACTCCACGCCGTGCGCGCGGTGCAGGTCCGCGAACCGCTGGCCCAGCTCGGGGCCAAGCTGCCGGTGCAGCGGGGTGGGCTCGGGCTCCAGCACGGTCACCGCGCAGCCCTTCTCGCGGGCCGCGGCGGCGACCTCGAGGCCGATCCAGCCGCCGCCGGCGATGACCACCCGGGTCTCCTCGCCGGGGATGGGGGCCAGCGCGGTGGCCAGCGCCTCGGAGTCGGCCGCGGTCCGCAGGTAGTGCACCCCGTCCAGGTCGGCACCGGGCAGCTGGAGCACCCGCGGGTGCGCACCGGTCGTGATCAGCAGCCGGTCGTAGCCGACCGCGTCGCCGGTGTCCAGCTCGACCCGGCGGGCCCCGCGGTCGATAGCGATCGCGGTCACGCCCTGCCGCAGGTCCACCTGGTTCCCGGCGTACCAGTGCTCCTCGTGCACGTAGAGCGAGGACTTGTCCGCCTGGCCGAGCAGGTACCCCTTGGACAGCGGCGGCCGCTCGTACGGACGCTCGGTCTCCGTGCCGAGCAGGACGATGGTCCCGCCGAACCCGTCTTCGCGCAGCGTCTCGGCGGCCTTGGCGCCGGCCAGGCTGGCGCCGATGATCACGTAGGCCGGACCTTCAGGCATGACTGCTCCCTCGCAGGTAGTTCCTCAGCACAGGTCGCTCCCCGGCGCCGGCCGCCTTGCCCCGGCATCCATCCTTCACCCGTCCGTGTCGTTCAGCGGCCCAGATCCGCCGGCGGGACAGGGCTGTTACGGGCTACTACCGGCACAGGCGTGCGTGCCACGCCACCGCGGATGTGTCGGTCAGCGTAGCCACCTGATCCACCACGACCCGCAGCCGCCCCGCGTCGGTCCTGGCCGCCTCGTAGGCGGGGCTCAGCGCGGGATCCAGGGTGCCGGGGGCGCCGGTGCGCACCGCGGTGGCCAGCTCCATGATCAGCTCCCGCTCCCGGGCCTGGGTGGCCGCGGCACCTTCCCGGCTCATCACGTAGTACGCGGTCACCCCTTTGAGCAGCGCGCATTCCAGCCGTTGCCGCCGGGGAACCTGAAGGTCGGCGGCGTACCGGCTGAGCGGCTGCCCGCCGGAGGCCTCGATCGTGGCCTGGTGGGCCGCCCCGCACAGCCGCCCAATCAGCTCGCTGGTCAGGTTCTTCAGCCCGGCGAGGGATGCCGGCCCGCCGTCGAACCGGGCCGGCCAGCAGGGCAGCGCGAGCAGGTCCTCGAACACCCCGGTCAGCTCGACGGGGCTGGCCGTGCCGGGCGCGACGTACTGGCTGGCGGTCAGCTCGCTGATCGCCTTCTGCTCGGTCTTGTCACCCAGGGCGCCCAGCGTGATGAGCCTCGCGTGGAGTCCGTCCTCCAGGTCGTGAACCGAGTAGGCCACGTCGTCGGCCCAGTCCATGACCTGCGCTTCCAGGCTGGGACGGCCGGCAGGCGCGCCATCGCGGATCCACGCGAACACCTCCGCGTCGTCCGCGTACGCCCCGTACTTGGCCAGTCCCGGGCTGGCCAGCCACGGGTACTTCAGCGTGGCGTCCAGGGTGGCCCGGGTCAGGTTCAGCCCGGCCCCGGGCACCTTGGCCTCGAGCCGGGTCAGCAGCCGGAGGCTCTGCGCGTTGCCCTCGAACCCGCCGCACGGCGCGGCCACGTCGGCCAGGGCCGACTCGCCGTTGTGCCCGAACGGCGGGTGGCCGAGGTCGTGCGCCAGGCACGCGGCGTCGACCAGGTCGGGATCGCAGCCGAGGGCGCCGCCCAGCTCCCGGCCGATCTGCGCGCACTCCAGCGAGTGGGTGAGCCTGGTCCGCGGGAAGTCCCCCGCGTCCACCTCCACCACCTGCGTCTTGGCCGCCAGCCTGCGCAGCGCCGAGGTGTGCAGCACCCGGGCCCGGTCCCGCTCGAACGGCCCGCGGCCGAACCGGCCCGGCTCAAACCCGGGCACCGCGGCCCGCTTGGGTGGCTCGGCCACCCAGCGGGCCGTGGCGTCGTGATCGTAACCGGGCTGCAGCGTCACCTGCTATCGCTGCCACCGCTGGACTCGAGGACCACGGCGCGGCCGGCCTCCAGCCGGGCGACCGGCACCCGGAACGGAGAGCAGGACACGTAGTTCAGCCCGACGTGGTGGAAGAAGTGCACCGAGTCAGGGTCGCCGCCGTGCTCACCGCAGACGCCGAGTTCCAGCCCCGGCCGGGTGGCCCGGCCTTCCTCGCTGGCGATGCGCACCATGCGGCCGACCCCGTCCGGGTCGATGGCCTCGAACGGCGAGACGCCGAAGATGCCCAGCTCGATGTACCGGCTGAAGAACGCGCCCTCCACGTCGTCCCGGGAGAAGCCCCAGCCCATCTGGGTCAGGTCGTTAGTGCCGAACGAGAAGAACTCGGCCGACTTGGCGATCTCCCCGGCGATCATCGCGGCCCGCGGCACCTCGATCATGGTCCCGATCAGGGTGTGCACGTGGGTGCCGCTCGCCTTCTCGACCTCAGCCAGGATCTTCGCCGTGGCCTCCTTGGCGATCTCCATCTCCTGGACCGACGCGGTCAGCGGGATCATGATCTCCGGCTTGGGGTCCTGGCCGGATTTCTTGAGCTCCGCCGCGGCCTCGGCGATGGCCCGGACCTGCATGTCCAGCAGCCCCGGGATGACCAGGAGGAGCCGGACGCCGCGCAGGCCCAGCATCGGGTTCTGCTCGTGCAGCCGGCGCACCGCCTCGAGCAGCTTGCGGTCCTTCTCGGTGACCTGGTCCCCGGCCAGGGCGACCTTCACCGACATGTCGGTCAGGTCCGGCAGGAACTCGTGCAGCGGCGGGTCGATCAGCCGGATCGTCACCGGCAGGCCGTCCATAGCATCGAGGATCTCCACGAAGTCACCGCGCTGCAGCGGCTCGAGCGCGTCGAGCGCAGCCTGGCGGCCCGCGTCGTCCTCAGCCAGGATCAGGTCCTCCACCAGCTGGCGCCGCTCACCGAGGAACATGTGCTCGGTCCGGACCAGGCCGACCCCGCCCGCACCGAAGCGGCGGGCCCGGGCGCAGTCCTCGCCGGTGTCCGCGTTGGCGAACACGCCGAGGCGGCGCCGCCCGTCGGCGTGCTCCATGATCCGGTCCACGGCCTTGACCAGGTCGTCGGCATCGTCGGTCAGGCCGCCCTCGAAGTACTGCACGACCGGGGACGCCGCGACCGGCACCTCGCCGAGATAGACGTTGCCGCTGGTGCCGTCGATGGACAGCACGTCACCCTCGCTGATGACCACGCCGCCGGGCGCGGTGATCTTCCCGGCCTTGGTGTCCACCTCGAGCTCGTCGGCGCCGCAGACGCAGGTCTTGCCCATCCCGCGGGCGACCACGGCGGCGTGGCTGGTCTTGCCGCCCCGGCTGGTCAGGATGCCCTTGGCGGCGATCATGCCGTGCAGGTCGTCCGGGTTGGTCTCACGGCGGACCAGGATGACGGCCTCGCCGGCCGCGGCCTGCTCGACGGCCGTAGCCGAGTCGAACACGGCCTTGCCGACCGCGGCGCCGGGAGACGCGCTGACGCCCCTGGTTATCCGCTTGGGCTCCTGGCTGAGGTCGAACCGGGGGAACATGAGCTGGGCGAGCTGGTCGCCGGTGACCCGGATGACCGCCTCGTCCATGTCGATAAGGCCCTGGTCGACGAGCTGGGTGGCGATGCGGAACGCCGCGCCGGCGGTGCGCTTGCCGACCCGGGTCTGCAGCATCCACAGCTTGCCGCGCTCGATGGTGAACTCGATGTCGCACAGGTCCCGGTAATGGTTCTCCAGCGTCTGCATGATGTCCATCAGCTGGGCGTAGGACGCGGAGTCGATATTCTCCAGGTCCTGCAGCGGGACGGTATTCCGGATGCCGGCCACCACATCCTCGCCCTGCGCGTTCTGCAGGTAGTCACCGTAGATGCCCTGCTGGCCGCTGCCCGGGTCGCGGGTGAACGCGACGCCGGTTCCGGAGTCCATGCCGAGGTTGCCGAACACCATGGCCACGATGTTCACCGCGGTGCCGAGGTCGGCCGGGATGCGCTCCTGGCGCCGGTACAGGATGGCCCGGTCGGCGTTCCACGAGCTGAATACGGCCTTGACGGCCAGGTCCATCTGCTCCCGCGGCTCCTGCGGGAAGTCGTGGCCCGTGTGCTCCCGGACGATTTCCTTGAAGCGGTCCACGATCGTGTGCAGGTCGCTGGCGTCCAGGTCGAGGTCGTTCTTGGTGCCCTTGGCCTGCTTGGTCTCTTCCATCACGTGCTCGAAGGCCTCACCCTCGATGCCGAGCACGGTCTTGCCGAACATCTGGATCAGGCGGCGGTAGGCGTCCCAGGCGAACCGGTCGCTGCCGGACTGCTTAGCCAGGCCGTTGACAGATTCGTCGGACAGGCCGATGTTCAGCACTGTCTCCATCATCCCGGGCATCGAGAACTTGGCCCCGGACCGCACGCTGACCAGCAGCGGGTCACCCGGGTCGCCGAGCCGCCGGCCCATGGCCTTCTCCAGCTGGGCCAGGTGCTCGCTGACCTCGGCGTCGAGGCTGTCGGGAACCGTGCCCTCCTGGAGGTACTGGCGGCACGCCTCGGTGGTGATGATGAATCCGGGCGGAACCGGCAGGCCAAGATTGGTCATCTCAGCCAGGTTGGCCCCTTTCCCGCCCAGCAGATCCTTGAGGTCCTTGTTGCCCTCGGTGAAGTCATAAACGAGCTTCGGCACTGAAACGCTCTCCTCGGGGGTGCCGCCGGTGCGAGCCGCGGCCTGAATACACGGCAGCCTGGATGATGACGGCCTCTTCGGCCCGGTCATTCGACTCTACCGAGCACCGAGCGCCGGTGCATCCGATAGGCCGGGCCACAGCCCCGTACTGTCGTACCGGGAACCGGATCGCGGACACGGAGGCGGCGGATGGGCGGCATGGCGATCGGGCTGCTGCACCCGGGCGAGATGGGCGCGGCGGTGGCCGGCTGCCTGACCGCCCGGGGTCACGAGGTCCGCTGGGTGCCCGAGGGCCGCAGCCCGGCCAGCGCGGCCCGGGCCGCGCAGGCCGGGCTGGCCGGCGCCGGGACCATCGCCGCGCTGGCCGGGGAGACCGGGATCATCCTGTCGGTCTGCCCGCCGCACGCGGCGCTGCCCACCGCCCGCGCGGTGGCTGCCGCCGGCTTCACCGGTGTCTACGTGGACGCCAACGCCATCTCCCCCGGCACCGCCTGCGACGTCCAGGCCGTCGTGGAAGGGGCCGGCGGCCGTTACGTGGACGGCGGGATCGTCGGCTCCCCGCCGGCCGGGCCAGCCGTGCCGGACGGCTCAGCGGACGGCACCCGTCTTTACCTGGCCGGCGGTTCCGTCGCCGGGGACGGGGACGGCCCCGCCGCGCAGGTCGCGGGCCTCTTCGGGGGCACCGCGCTGACCCCGGTAATTCTCCGCAACGACAATCCGGTCGGGGCCTCGGCCCTCAAGATGGCCTACGCCGCCTGGACCAAGGGCAGCGCCGCGCTGGTGCTGGCGGCCCGCGCACTGGCCCGGGCCGAGCGGGTGGAGGACAGCTTGCTGGCCGAGTGGGCGCTGTCCCAGCCGGGGCTGGAGGGCCGGTCGGGGGGCGCGGCCCGGTCGGCCGCGGCCAAGGGCTGGCGCTGGGTGGGCGAGATGGAGGAGATCGCCGCCAGCATGACCGCGGACGGCCTGCCCGGCGGGTTCCACGAGGCCGCCGCCGAGGTCTTCCGCCGCTCGTCGCCGGACGCGCCTGCGGCAGGCGGGCCAGACGACGCCCTGATCGGCGCCGTCCTGGCCGCGCTGCTGGCCGGGCCTGCCTGAGCCTGGCTCACGAGTTGTGCTGCCGGAACCAGTTCATGATGCCGGCGCCGGTGATCATGCTCTTGTCGCGGCGCAAGGCAGGCGGGCCAGCCTCATCGTCTCCTCCCTGGGAGCCGCGGGCGACCCCGTCCCAGGGGCCGCCATAAACCCCGGCATCTTCGCGGGGACAACCGGCCCGGATCCGCCGGATTCATGGTGGGCAGGCCTGGGACAGCGCCGCGAGACACCGGCTGGCGCGGGACCGCTGACCCCGGCCGGTTTTCGTTGCGGAGAATTTTGTCCACCGCCGCGAGCAACTGGCCGCACGGCGCGGCGTCTCTGATACGTGGGCATGCCAATGGGTACGCGAGCGAGCGGGGCGGGTTCCGGGCCGGGCCCGTCGGGCGGCCAGGCCCGCGCGGACGCCACGCAGGCCGTCAGCGCCCTGTATGAGGCGCACGCGGTCGGGCTGATCCGGCTCGGGGTCGTCATGCTGGGTGACCGGGCCGCGGCCGAGGATGTGGTCCAGGAGGCGTTCTGCGGCCTGTACCGCCGCTGGGGCCAGCTGGCCGACCCGGCCAAGGCGCTGAGCTACGTGCGCGCCGCCACGCTCAACGGGTGCCGCTCGGAGCTGCGCCAGCGGATCCGGGCCCGGCGGCGCGGCGGCCCGGCCCCTGACGCGTCGGACCCCGCCGCGGCGGACGCCGCCTCGGCGGAGCAGGCCGCGCTGCTCGGCGAGGAACACCAGCAGGTGCTGAACGCGCTGCGGCGGCTGCCGGACCGGCAGCGGGAGGCCCTGGTGCTCCGCTTCTACCTCGACCAGACCGAGCCGGAGATCGCGGAATCCATGGGCGTCAGCCCCGGCGCGGTCAAATCCACCACCTCGCGCGGGCTGGCCGCGCTGGGCCGGCTTATCCAGGAGGCAGGCCAATGATCAGCCCAGGGATGAGCACCGAAGAGCGGCTCCGCGCCGCGACCCGGGCCGCCGCGGACACCGTGCCGCCCGGCAGCGCCCCGCCGCTGCGGCTGCCCGCCGGCCCGGAAGGACGCCGGCTCTCCCGGGCCTGGTTTCAGGGTGGACGGCTGCGCCGCACACGGCCCGCGGCGCTCACCCCGCTGGCCGCCGCGGCGGCCGTGATCATCGTGCTGGCCGCGGCCGTGGCCGTGACTGTGGCCCACGGCCAGCCGGGGCACCGGGCTGCGGCGCCGCCCGGGCACCACGAGTCGCTGCTCGCCCAGTTGCCGCCGTACTACCTCACCCAGGCGGGCGATGGCCCGCTGGGCGACGTCACGCACGTCCAGGTGCGCGCCACACCCACCGGGAAAGTGCTGGCCACGGTGCGCCCGCCCCGGCCCTACACCGTGTTCAGCCAGGTGAGCGCGGCGGGCGACGGCCACGAGTTCGTCCTGCTGGCCAGCCGGTGGCGGCACAAACTGAAGTCGGGCTACCAGGACTGGTTCACCACGGCGAACAAGTTCTTCCTGCTCCGGTTCGATCCCCATACACACGTGCCCATGCTCACCGCGCTGCCGATCCCGCTCCCGCCGAACGTGCTCGGGACCCTGACCGGCTTGGCGCTGTCCCCCGGCGGCCTGAAGCTCGCCGTCGCCTGGGACCCGTCCCGGCGATCCCCCACCGGTGCGGAGATCCAGGTCTTCAACCTGGTGACAGGCGCGGTCAAGACCTGGACGTGGCCGGGCGGCCGGCCGATCGTCATCCGGATCCCCGGTGCCGGGCAGGTGCTGTCCTGGGCCGAAGACGGGACGCTCGCGTTCCAGCAGCGGACCGAGTCCAGCGCGCAGGTCCGGCTGCTGGACACCAATGGCCCGGGCGGCAGCCTCCAGGCCGCTAGCCGGCTGGTGCTGGCCTGGGCCGGCAACGACCTCCAGTACGGCCGCCGCGACGTGACCGGCTTCAACGTGCTGCTCACCCCGTCCGGATCCAGGATCGTCACCGCGACCACCACGTTCACCAGGCATCCGCTGACCGCGGTCATGTCGTTCACGGAGTACTCGACCCGCACCGGGCGGGTGGTGCGCCAGCTGGGCACCTGGACGCTGCACAACCTGTGGCCGGAAGGTAACCAGGACGTGCTGTGGACGAACGCGTCAGGCAGCACCCTGATCGTGGTGGACCGCCAGCCCGGCCTGAAGCACGTCACGGTCTCCGGCGGCGGGGACACCGCTTACTGGCGCCCGGTGATCAGCGTGCTGACCCCGGAGAAGTTCGTCCCCGTCCCCCGGGCACCGTCCACACCGAGCCCCCAGCGGTGGCCGGCCTGGTAAGTCCCGCGGGGTCACGCCCATCGCGCGGCCCGGCCGGCGCCGGGGCCTGGCCGGGCTGCGCGGGCGGGTCAGCAGCCGGCCAGGCGCTCGGACAGGTAGGCCTCGATGCCGTCCAGGCCGATCCGCTCCTGCTTCATCGAGTCCCGTTCCCGGACCGTCACCGCGTCGTCGGTGAGCGTGTCGAAGTTGACCGTCACGCAGAACGGGGTGCCGATCTCGTCCTGCCGCCGGTAGCGGCGGCCGATGGCGCTGGCGTCGTCGAAGTCGGTGTTCCACCGCTTGCGCAGCTGGGCGGCCAGGTCGCGGGCCTTCGGGGACAGGTCGGCGTTGCGGGACAGGGGCAGTACCGCCACCTTGACCGGGGCGAGCCGGGGGTCCAGCCGGAGCACGGTGCGCTTTTCCAGCTTGCCCTTGGCGTCCGGCGCCTCGTCCTCGCTGTAGGCGTCGAGCAGGAAGACGAGCATGGACCGGTCGACCCCGGCCGCGGGCTCGATGACGTAGGGCACGAACCGCTCGCCGGAGTCCTGGTCCAGGTAGGATAGGTCCTGGCCGGAGGCCTGGGCGTGCACGCCCAGGTCGTAGTCGGTCCGGTTCGCGATGCCTTCCAGCTCACCCCACTCCACGCCGGTGAAGTCGTAGCGGTACTCGATGTCCACGGTCCGCTTGGAGTAGTGCGACCGCTTGTCGGCCGGGTGGTCGTACAGGCGCAGGTTCTCCGCGTTCACGCCCAGGCCGGTGAACCAGGCGAGCCGGCTCTTGATCCAGTACTCGTGCCATTCCTCGTCGCTGCCCGGCTTGACGAAGAACTCCATCTCCATCTGCTCGAACTCGCGGGTCCGGAAGATGAAGTTCCCCGGGGTGATCTCGTTGCGGAACGACTTGCCGATCTGCCCGATGCCGAACGGGATCTTCTTGCGTGAGGTCTGCAGCACGTTGCGGAAGTTGATGAAGATCCCCTGCGCGGTCTCCGGCCGCAGGTAGGCCAGGCCCGACTCCCCGCCCGCCTCCCCTTCCCGCTCCACTGCCCCGAGGAAGGTGCGCAGCAGCCCGTTGAACATGCGCGGCTCGGTGAACGCGCCCCGGGTCCCGCAGTGCGGGCAGGCGATGTCCTTCAGGCCGTTCTCCGGCGGGTGGCCGTGCTTCTCCTCGTACCCCTCGATCAGGTGGTCGGCGCGGAACCGGCGGTGGCACGACTGGCACTCCGTCAGCGGGTCCACGAACTCGGTGACGTGGCCGCTGGCCTCCCACACCTCGCGGGCCAGGATGACCGAGGAGTCCAGCCCGACAATGTCGTCCCGCTCCTGGACCATCGCCTTCCACCACTGCCGCTTGATGTTGTTCTTCATCTCCACGCCCAGCGGTCCGTAGTCCCACGAGGCGCGGAGTCCCCCGTAGATCTCACTGGAGGGGAAGACAAAGCCACGGCGCTTGGCCAGGCTGACGATTGTTTCAATGCGGTCGTTACGGCGGGCCATCAGGACTCCATCCGGCTGGCGGTCGGCGGGCGGGCGCGCCCCAGCCCCTCGGCCGGGCGCATCGGCCCAGCTTATTACCGGTAAACCGCCCCGAAGACCCAGTCGGAATCGATGTCCAGGGTGAACCCGCCCACGGTGCGCCTGTGCGGGCCCTCGTACTGCTTGATCCGGCGCGGTCCCGCCCACCAGTTCCGCAGCAGGTACGGGAGGCCCCGCACGTTGCGCCGGTTGTCCCACAAGCCGAACCACATGGAGTCCGGCTTGGCGACCTTATGCCCGTTGACGGAACGGGCCGCGCCGAGGTCCTCGGCTCCCGACGAGGCACTGGTGTACACCCCGGAGGAGTAGCCATTCGCGTGCAGCGTCCGGGTCCAGGCATCCAGGAAGGCCATGGTCGCGTTCCGGCATCGCCGGTGCCCCTGGTAGGCCTCCATGTCGTAGTAGACCGGCGTGCCGCGGCCCATCCCCAGGGCGGCGGCCTGGTGGATCGCGTCGAGGGCCGCGGCCTGGCCCTGGGCCCCGGCGCGGGCGGGCCGGATGCGGACCGAGAATCTCGAGCAGGACGCCTGCCGGCCGACGTAAGTGGGGATGAGCGACCAGCCCAGGCCGGTCACCGCGCGGACCCAGTCCGCCGAGAGGTTCGGGGACGCGCAGCCCGCCTCGACGCCGCCGATGTAGACCGCCATGGCCGAGAACGTGCGGCGCCACGCCCGCATCGCGGCCACCGAGGGGGTCGTGCAGCTGTCGAAGCCGCGCAGGGCCTGGCGGGGGCGGGGGGTTCGCGCGTGGGCCCGGTGAGGGCTCCGGTGGTGTGTGCGGGCGTGATGCGTGCGGGCGTGATGCGTGCGGGCCCGGTGCTTGCGCGCCTGGTGCTTGGTGGCCCGGTGCTTGCCGCGGCGATGCTTGCTGGTCTTGTGCGTGCTGGTCTTGTGCGTGCTCCCCGGGTGCTTGCGGGCCTGGTGGTGGCGCCGGCCGTGGTGCGCGCGGGGATGCCGGTGCCGGGCCGGGTGCGAGCTGCGGAGCGTCGCCGCCGCGCGCGGGACCAGCGCGGCGTGCCCGGTCCCGGGGGCCAGCGCCGCCGCAGAGCCCGTCATCACCTGGGCGCGGCCGCCGCCCGGCTCCGGACTACCGTGCGCACGCTGGTGGCCGGCCCGGCGCAGGCTGTCGATGATGGACAGCACCCCCCGGGAATCCCCGGTGTAGGTCCCGGTGACCGACACGCCGGGGTCCGCGAGCGAGGTCCGCAGCTCCTGGTTCTGGGCATCACGGGTCACCGACCCGCTGACCTGCGGCATGGTCCCGATCGCGGGACCGATGGTCACCGGGCCGCCCGGCGCCGTCCCCGGGCTGCCCGGCCCCGGGCGGGCTGACCCCGGGCTGCCCGCCTGGATGCTGATCGTGGCGGTGCGGCCGACCAGGTGCGCGGGGCACTGCTGGTTGGCTCCGGGCTGGCCCAGGTAGACCGCATGCCGGTCGTAACGGACACACCGGGTGGGATCGCGGTCCAGCCGGTAGACCGGCCAGCTCGCCGGGACCCTGATCGTGTACCCGGCGAACCGGACCACCTTGACCCCGGGCCGGCTGGCCTGCGCGGTGAGCCGCGCCGCCGCGGTCCCCGGGCCGGGCATAGGCTGGGCCGGGGCAAAAGCCCCGAGTCCCAGGTACGTAAGGGCCACGACCAACGCAAACGTGATTACCTGACGCATCTGCATCCCCCCGAATGCGATGGCGCCCCCAACCGCCGGGGACGGCGTCAGGCCTCGCGCCTTCCCGTTCCCTGCGCCTTACGCCGACATGCGCAGCGCCGGCCCGGGGAAGGCCACAAGAGGGTAACTTTGCCCGGGAGATGTGAAATCTTGACCCTAAATCCGGCCAGCCACGCGCGGGGGGATACTTAGTGACTGTGCGCCAGCAATCCCCGCAGATCCGTCAATCCATCGAGCGGCTGAGCCTCCGGCCGGCCGCCTATCTCCGGCACCTGCCCCGGTGGCTGCCGCCGGTGGTCGTCGCCGCCCTGTTCGTGGGCGGGCTGGCGGTGAGCGGCTGGGGCGGGGCGGCCATGCTGCTGGTCGTCACCGTGTTCCTGGCCTGGCTGGCTCTGCTGTCCTGGCCTGCGCTTCAGCCGTCGACCCGCCTGCTGCGGGTGGTCGCCCTCGCGGCCCTGCTCGCCCTGTGCGTCTGGCAGGGACTGCGCTAGCCGGCTGGGCCAGCGCGGCTGCGCTAGCCGGCTGGGACTGCTGTGCTAGCCGACTGGGGCTAGGACGTGCTGATCGGCAGCAGGTTGGGCTGGGCGCCGCCGTAACGCCGGTCCCGGCTCGCGTACATCTCGCAGGCCTGCCACAGGTGCCGCCGGTCGAAATCGGGGAAAAGCGTGTCCAGGAAGACGAGTTCGGCGTAGGCGGACTGCCAGAGCAGGAAATTCGAGATGCGCTGCTCCCCCGAGGACCGCACAAACAAATCGACATCGGGAATGTCCGGCTCATCGAGATACCGGGCCAGCACTTTCTCGTCGATCCGGTCCGGGCGCAGCCGGCCCGCCGCCACTTCCCGGGCTATCGCGGCCGCCGCGTCGGCAATTTCGGCCCGGCCGCCATAATTCACGCAAAATTGGAGCGTCAGCACCGAGTTCCCCTCGGTCATGCGCTCCGCATCCTCGAGTTCCCTGATGACGCTGCGCCACAGCCGGGGACGCCGGCCGGCCCAGCGGACCCGCACGCCTACCTCGTTGAGCTGGTCGCGGCGGCGGCGGATCACGTCCCGGTTGAAGCCCATGAGGAAGCGGACCTCGTCCGGGGAGCGCCGCCAGTTCTCGGTGGAGAACGCGTAGGCCGACAGGTAGGGAATGCCGAGCTCGATCGCACCCATGATCACGTCAAAGAGGGCGGACTCCCCCATCTTGTGACCCTCGGTGCGGGGCAGCCCGCGCTCCTTGGCCCACCGCCCGTTGCCGTCCATGACCAAGGCGACGTGCCGGGGCACCAGGCCGGCCGGGATGGCGGGGGGCCGGGCGCCGCCCGGATGCGGGTACGGCGGGTGGACGGGAGTGCCGCTCATACATGCTCCACGTGGCGGAGGGAGCGGATGGAGTGCTCGAGGTGCCATTGCACGTACGCGGCCACCAGGCCGCTGCACTCCACCTGGTGCCGGGCCTGGCTGGTGTCGGCCTGGGCCCAGTCCCCGCGCAGCAGCGACCGCATCAGGGCGATGGTTGCCACCGCGGGGCTCGCGGCGCCGGGCGGCCGGCAGGACCGGCAGGTCAGCCCCCCGGCCGGGACGGCGAACGACCGGGAGCCGGTGGTGGTCACGGGGTCCGGCGTGCCGCACACCGCGCATTCCTCCAGGGCTGGGGCGTAACCCGCCACGGCCAGGGTCCGCAGCAGGTAGGCGTCGAGCACGAGCCGCGGATCATGGATCCGCTCGCCGAGCGCCCGCAAGCCGCCGACCAGCAGCAGGAATTGGCGGATGATGGGCTCCTTCTCGATCGGGGTGAACCGCTCGGCGGTCTCCAGCATGGCCGTGCCGCTGGTGTAGCGCGGGTAGTCCGCGGCCAGCGGCCCGCCGTACGCCCGCACCGTCTCCGCCTGGGTGACCACGTCCAGCGAGCGGCCGGTGTACAGCAGGAGATCCACGTGAGTGAACGGTTCCAGCCGGGCACCGAACCGTGACCTGGTCCGGCGCACGCCCTTGCCGACCGCCCGCACGCGGCCGTTCCGCCTGGTCAGGATCGTGACGATCCGGTCTGCCTCACCCAGCTTCTGGGTACGCAGCACAATCCCGTCATCCCGGTACAGGCTCACCGTGCCATTGTCGCGCACCGCGGGGCCTGCCACGACGCAGGCGCGCGCCGGGAACCCCCGGGTTCCTGGCTTTCCGGATTCCGGGTTCCCGGCGCGCGATGAACAGCTTCAGCCAGCCGGCGGGGTCAGCCGCGGCGGGACCGGTTCACGGCCGAGAGCACGGCGCGAAGCGACGCGGTCACCGTGTTCGCGTTGACGCCCACGCCCCACCAGGGCTGGCCGCCTATCTCGCATTCCACGTAGGCGGCCGCCTGCGCGTCGCTGCCCGCGGACAGCGCGTGCTCGGCGTAGTCCAGCACGCGCACCTCGATCCCGATCGTGCCCAGCGCGTCGCAGAACGCCGAGATCGGGCCGTTTCCGGCCCCCTCGACCTGGTGCTCCGCACCGTTGACGCGGATGTCCACGGTAAGCGCGTCCTTGGCGTCCACGACGGAGGAGGTGTGGTGCGCAAGGAGGGCCACTGTCCCCGGGGTGAGGTACTCATCGGAGAACGCCTGCCACATCCGGGCCGGGGACACCTCGCCGCCCTCGGCGTCGGTGTGCGCCTGGACCACCCGGGAGAACTCGATCTGGAGCCGGCGGGGCAGGTCCAGCTGGTGCTCGGCCTTCATGATGTAGGCGACGCCGCCCTTGCCGGACTGGGAATTGACCCGGATCACTGCCTCGTAGGTGCGCCCCACGTCCTGCGGGTCGATGGCCAGGTACGGGACCGCCCAGGGGAAGTCGCGGACCGGGGTCGCGGCGGCCGCGGCGTCGCGCTCCACCGCCTCCAGGCCCTTCTTGATGGCGTCCTGGTGCGAGCCGGAGAACGCCGTGTAGACCAGGTCGCCCGCGTACGGGTGCCGCGGGTCCACCGGCAGCTGGTTGCAGTACTCGGCCGTGCGCCGGATCTCGTCGATGTCGGAGAAATCGATCATCGGGTCGATGCCCTGGCTGAACAGGTTCATGCCCAGGGTGACCAGGCAGACGTTGCCGGTCCGCTCGCCGTTGCCGAACAGGCAGCCCTCGATCCGGTCGGCGCCGGCCAGCACCGCCAGCTCGGCGTCCGCGACCGCAGTCCCCCGGTCGTTGTGGGTGTGCACGGACATGCACACATGCTCGCGGCGCGGCAGGTTCCGGCTCATCCACTCGATCTGGTCGGCGTACACGTTCGGGGTGGACCGCTCGACGGTGCAGGGCAGGTTGAGGATGATCTCCCGGCCGGGCCCCGGCTGCCAGACGTCCATGACCGCCGCGCAGACCTCGGCGGCGTAGTCGAGCTCGGTGTCCATGAAGATCTCGGGCGAGTACTCGTAGCCGAAGTCGCAGCCGGCCAGGTACTGCTCGGCGTACTTCATCACCGACCGGGTCCCCTCGACGGCCAGGGCCTTCGTTTCGTCGCGGTCGTTGCCGAACACCACCCGGCGGAACACGGGCGCGGTCGCGTTGTACATGTGCACGGTGGCGCGGGGGGCGCCGGCCAGCGACTGCACGGTGCGCTCGATCAGCTCGTCGCGGGCCTGGGTGAGGACGGAGATCTGCACGTCATCGGGAATCCGGCCCTCTTCGATCAGGCTCCGGACGAAATCGAAGTCGGTCTGGCTGGCCGACGGGAAGCCGACCTCGATCTCCTTGTAGCCCATCCGGACCAGCAGGTCGAACATGGTCCGCTTACGGGCCGGGCTCATCGGGTCGATCAGGGCCTGGTTGCCGTCGCGCAGGTCGGTAGACAGCCACCGCGGGGCCTGGGTGAGGCTCCGGCCGGGCCAGGTCCTCTCGGGCAGGTTGACCGGCCGGAACGGCGTATATCGGTGGCAGGGCATGCCGCTGGGCTGCTGCCGGACCGGGGGATGCCCGCCGGGTACCTGGCCGGGCCGGGCCTGCCCGGAGTCGGCCCGTTCAGCGTGGGCCTGCTCAGCGTGGGCCTGCTCAGAGTGGGATTGCGCTACGTGCTGGGAATGCATTTGGGGCTCTGCTCCCTTGCGGATCGGGGCGGCGGCCAGCCGACACGCCAAGACTCCGCGGCGAGGGAGCCGGCCTATCGGCCCCCGCCGCGGCAGATAAGCAGCAGCATTCCGTGCACCATGGCGTTTCGACAGTAGCAGACGACCCGGCCGGAACGCAGATCCCGGTCCGCCCAGTGAGACGCCGGGCGAGACGGCGGCCCGGCGGCTCAGTCGTAAAAACCCAGGCGGCGGAGCTGTTTCGGGTCCCGCTGCCAGTTCTTGGCCACCTTGATGCGCAAGTCCAGGTAGACCTGGCTGCCCAGCAGGGCCTCGATCTGCCGGCGCGCCTGCGTGCCCACCGCTTTCAGCCGGGCCCCCTTGGGCCCGATGACGATGGCCTTCTGGCTCGGCCGCTCCACGTACATGATCGCGTACACGTCGATCAGGCCGTCCCGGCCCGCCCGGGGCGCCATCTCGTCCACCACCACGGCAATCGAGTGCGGCAGCTCGTCCCGCACCCCCTCCAGGGCCGCTTCCCGGATGAGCTCCGCGACCAGCAGCTGCTCGGGTTCATCGGTCAGCTCGCCGTCCGGGTACAGCGGCCGGCCCGGCGGGAGATGGGAGACCAGCACGTCCGCCAGCACGTCCAGCTGGAAACCGGCCTGCGCGGACACCGGCACGATGTCGGCCCAGTCACCGAGTTCCGCCACCGCCGCCAGCTGCGCCGCGACCTGGTCCGGGGAAGCCTGGTCGGTCTTGGTGACGATCGCCACCACCGGGGTCCGGGTGGCGAGCCCGGCGAGCTCGGCGGCCAGGTACTTGTCCCCCGGCCCGATCGGGTCCGTGGCGGGAAGGCAGAACCCGATCACGTCCACCTCGGTCAGCGTCGACCGGACCAGGCTGTCCAGCCGTTCCCCGAGCAGGGTCCGCGGCCGGTGCAGGCCGGGCGTGTCCACGATGATCAGCTGCGCGTCGGGGCGGTGCACGATCCCGCGGATCGCCCGCCTGGTGGTCTGCGGCCGGCTGCTGGTAATCGCCACCTTGGTGCCCACCAGGGCGTTCATCAGCGTCGACTTGCCGACATTCGGCCGGCCGACGAAGCAGGCGAAGCCCGACCGGAACTCAGGCTGGCCTGCCCCGGCGTCAGCGCCGGACGCAGCGGTACGCGTAGCTCCCACCCTGTGATTCTCCCCCCGCTGGCGGGCCGCCGGCGTCAGGGCTGGCCAGTCAAGGCTGCACGGTGGCGCGGAGCATCCCGTTGGAGCCTGCCTGGAACACTACGGCGGAGGGCCCGGCCTCGCGCACCACCGCGAGGTCCTCCGGGTCGACCTCCTCGGCGTCGCTGACCAGCGCCGCCGCCTCCAGGCTGGACGCCCCGCTGGATACCGCCATGGCCACGGCCAGGCGCAGCGCGGACAGTTTCAGGGACGGCAGCGCGACGGCAGCGGCCGCGTAGGTACGGCCGGTCTCGTCCCGCACCGCCGCACCCTCGGCCGCGGCCACCCGGGCCCGCGCCGACCGGGCCAGTGTGATGATCTTCAGGTCTTCCGGGCCTGGCTCCACCGCGCTCACCTGCCCGAGTGTAGTGGCGCGACCGGCCGCCACATCAGTCCCCGTCCGTCTCGTATGTCCCAGGCCGCCCATTCAGCCCCGCCCGCCCGCCGGCTCCGCCTCATCCCCGGGCGCGGCGGCCGCCTGCTGGGCGGTCAGCCCGGCCCGTTCCACGGTGACGGTGCCGATCCGGTTGCGCCGCCCGGCCAGGCTCTCGGCGGTCAGCCTCAGTCCCGCCACCGTGGCCTGGGACCCGGCGATGGGCACCCGGCCCAGCGCGTGGGCCAGCAGGCCGCCGACGGTCTCCACGTCCTCGGCCTCGATCGTGGCGCCGAACAGCTCCTCCAGGTCGGTCACCGGCAGCCGGGCGGTGACCCTGGCCCGGTCCGGGGACAGCCACTCCACGGTCGGCTGCTCATGGTCGTACTCGTCGGTGATCTCCCCGACGATCTCCTCCAGGATGTCCTCGATGGTGACCAGCCCCGCGGTCCCGCCGTACTCGTCGATCACGATGGCCAGGTGGATGCGGAGCTGCTGCATCTCCCGGAGCAGCTCGTCCACGGGCTTGCTCTCGGGCACGAACGTCGCCGGGCGCATCACCGAGGTCACGCTGCCCACGGATTCCTGCTCGGGATGTTCCTGGCTGATGGTCACCAGGTCCTTCAGGTAGGCGATGCCGATGACGTCGTCCTGGTTCTCGCCGACCACCGGGATCCGGGAGAAGCCACTGCGCAGCGCGAGCGAGAGCGCCTGGCGCAGGGTCTTGTCCCGCTCCACGAAGACCATGTCGGTGCGCGGGACCATCACTTCCCGGACGATCGTGTCCCCCAGCTCGAACACGGAGTGGATCATGGCCCGCGCCCCGGGCTCGATGACCTGGCGCTGCTCGAGCAGGTTGACCAGGCCGCGCAGCTCTTCCTCGGTGCCGAACGCGTCCCGGGACCCGCGGCCCGGGGTGAGCACCCGGCCCAGGGCCAGCAGCAGCCGCGGGATGGGCCCGAGGATCCGGGTCACCGGGTACAGCACGTCGGCCGCGGCCAGGGCCACCGCGCGCTCGTGCTGCCGGCCGAGGATCCTGGGCCCGAGGCCGGTCAGCACGTACAGCACGGCGGCCATGATGACCCAGATCAGCAGGAACACGTGCCAGCCGGTGCCGAGCCAGTGCAGCAGCGCGGCGGCGACCAGCACGATGGCCGCCGTCTCACCGCAGACCCGGGCCAGCAGCAGCACGGCCAGGTACCGCGCGGGCTCGGCCAGCACCGCCTGGAGCCGCGTGGCGGCCCGGTTACGGCTGCCCCTGCGGCTGCGGGCCAGTTCCACCGCGCCGGACCGGGACACGCGCATGAGCGCCACCTCGGCGCTCGCGCACAGCCCGGCCCCCAGCGCCAGCACCGCGGCGGCGACGATCAGCCACACCATGGCGGCCTCACCCCGTCCCTTCCTGCCCTTCCGGGTTACCGCCCGCATCGGGTCGCCGACCCCGGTCCGAGCGCCAGGTGGCGAGGAGCTCATCCTGGAGGCCGAACATGGCGGTGCGCTCATCGGCCTCGGCATGGTCGTAGCCGAGCAGGTGCAGGATGCCGTGCGTGCAGAGCAGTTCGAGCTCGTCGCTCAGCGGGTGCTGGGCCCGGCCGGCCTGGTCGGCGGCGACGGCGGGGCAGAGCACCACGTCACCGAGCAGGCCCGGCGGCGAGGTCGCTTCCCCGCCGGCGCCCTGATCCCCGCGGGCGCTGCCCGGGGACGGCGGCCTCAGTTCATCCATCGGGAAGGCCAGCACGTCGGTCGGGCCCGGCTCTCCCATCCAGCGCTCGTGCAGGTCGGACATGGTGCCCCGGTCCACCAGCAGGACCGAGAGCTCGGCCAGCGGGTGCATCCGCATGCCGTCCAGGACGTGGCGGGCGAGGGCCGCGAGGTCAGCCTCGTCCACGTCCACCCCGGACTCGTTGGCGATCTCGATGCTCACCGCGGGGCCCGGCTCACTGCGCGCGCTTGCGCCGCTGCGGCGGTGACGTCCCGCGTACCCGGGCGTCGTAGCGGTCGTAAGCGTCCACGATGTCGCCCACCAGCCGGTGCCGTACCACGTCGTGGCTGGTCAGCCTGGAGAAATGCACGTCGTCCAGGCCTTCGAGGATGTCCTGGACGATCCGCAGGCCGCTGGTCTGGCCGGTTGGCAGGTCCACCTGGGTGACGTCGCCGGTGACCACGATCTTCGAGCCGAACCCGAACCGGGTGAGGAACATCTTCATCTGCTCCGCCGAGGTGTTCTGCGCCTCGTCCAGGATGATGAACGAGTCGTTCAGGGTCCGGCCGCGCATGTAGGCCAGCGGCGCCACCTCGATCGTGCCCGCCGCGATGAGCCGCGGGATCGAGTCCGGGTCGAGCATGTCGTGCAGGGCGTCATACAGCGGCCGCAGGTAAGGGTCGATCTTCTCGTACAGGGTGCCGGGCAGGAAGCCCAGCCGCTCCCCGGCCTCGACGGCCGGCCGGGTCAGGATGATCCGGTTGACCTCCTTGGCCTGGAGCGCCTTCACCGCCTTGGCCATGGCGAGGTAGGTCTTCCCGGTCCCCGCCGGGCCGATGCAGAACACGATCGTGTGCGCGTCGATCGCGTCCACGTATCGCTTCTGGTTCAGCGTTTTCGGCCGGATTGTCCGTCCGCGCGCCGACAGGATGTCCAGGCTCAGCACGTCGGCCGGGCGGACTCCGGACTTCCGGCGGAGCATGGCCACGACCCGCTCCACCGAGTCCGTGGTGAGCTCGGCGCCGCCCGCCAGCAACTCGGTGAGTTCCTCGAAGAGGCCAGCGACCCGCTCGCTCTCCTCGGCGGCCCCGGTTATGGTGATCTCATTCCCGCGGACGTGAATATCGGCATCGAATGCCTTCTCGATCACGTGCAGGAGTTCATCACGGGATCCCAGCAGGCTGACCATTGAGCGGTCATCCGGGATAACGATCTTGACCTGCGCGCCGGTGCTGCCGGTCGGCTTACGGCCCGCAGGATCTCCGGGTCTGTCTGTCAATTCCCTCTCTCCGCCTGAGCGCAGGCGCGGCCTGCGCCCGTACTGTCATGCTATCCGCGCGGGCGCCAGCCCGGGTGAGCAGAGCGTCAGCCCGGGGGCCAGCCCAGCCCGCGCCCGCCCAGGACGTGGGCGTGCACGTGCGGCACAGCCTGGCCGGCATCGGCCCCCGTATTGAACACAACCCGGTACCCGGTGCCGGAGATTCCCTCGATCCTGGCCACCTCAGCCGCCTGGTTGACCAGCTCGGCCAGCAGGCTGCCGTCAGCCGCCGCCAGGGCGGCCAGGTCCGGATAGTGATCCTTCGGGATCACCAGCACGTGAGTCGGCGCCTGGGGACTGATGTCGCGGAAGGAAAGGGTCCGCGGTGACTCGAGCACCTGTGATGCCGGGACACCGCCGGCCACGATCCTGCAGAATAGACACTCCGGCACAGAGGGGATCCTAGCTTGTCCCTCTCCGGTAACACCCACGACATATATGGTTGCCATGGTGCTAGCTCACTGCGCCCGCCCGCCGCACTCCCCCAGGTGCAGGGCACGGCATTTGCGCCTCGCCCCGGGCTCCCGCCGGGGCCGTGCCGGGACGCCCGCTGCGCGCACAGGCCGGGCACTCCACACTCGACATCCCAGTTGGGGGAATGCTTCCGTGAGGCCGAAGGGGCGGGGCGGGTCGCGTGCATGTATTCGACATGCCAGGTGAACCTGATGGCATGGTGACGCGTCCCATTGACGTGACCGAGGCCCTGATAGCCGACCCGGCGATGACCCGCGCCGCCGTCGAGTGGGATGCAGACCGGGCGGTCACTGCCATCTACAGCGAGCACTACCGCTCGCTGGTGCGGCTCGCGGCCTTCCTCGTCCGGGATAACGCGACCGCGGAAGAAGTGGTGCAGGACTCGTTCGTGGCCATGCACGGGGCGTGGCGCCGGCTACGCGATACGGATAAGGCGCTGTCGTATCTCCGCCAGTCCGTCGTGAACCGATCGCGGTCGGTCCTGCGGCACCGGATGGTCGTGGACAAGAACACGCCGAAGCCACCGCCGGACATGCCCAGCGCCGAGCATGGCGCGATCATCCAGCTGGAGCGCTCGGCGGTGGTATCCGCACTGCGGGCGCTCCCGGATCGGCAGCGGGAAGCATTGGTGCTCCGCTACTACGGTGACCTTTCCGAGGCGCAGATCGCCTCGATGATGGGCATCAGCAGGGGAGCAGTCAAGAGTCACACGGCCCGGGCCATGGCGGCCCTGCGGGCCGTGCTGGAGCGGGACTCGTGAGGAGGGCCTTCGGGGGCTCGGGAAGCACCGGGCGGCAGGCATGATGACCCAGGATCGGGACTACGAGGACGCACTCCGCCGCGCACTGGCCGCGGCGGCGGAGTCCATCGAACCCGCCGGCGACGGACTGCAGCGCATCCGTCACCGGCTGGATTCGCGCCGGTCTCCACGGTCCGTTCTGTCTCGGGGCACCGGATGGCTGGACGTGCACGGGACCCGTTTTCTCGTCCGGTTCGAACCGGCCATCGAGGCCGGCCGGACGGCACTCAGGCGGACCGGGCCGCTGCCGGGGCTCCTGCTCGCCCTGGGCCGGTTCCTCGCTGGCGCGTTCAGCCCGCGCGGACGTCGCCGCGCCGGCGGGCACCGCGGGGCGGCGACCCCGCCCGGGCGGCTGGGACCCGCCGGGCCCTGGCTCAAGCCGGTCTTCGCCATCTCGGCCGTGGTGGCCATCGTCGCCGTCGGGGTGGTCATCCTCAACCACGAGACGTCCACCCTGATCAGCACGACGAACAACAGCAGCCCCACGGCCGGCCCGGGCTCCAGCCTGGTCAGCGGCGGGAAGACGGCGAACTCGAATCGGTGGAGGCTGCCGCTCGGCGTCAGGCCCACCCAGCAGCTCACCGGCCCGGGACGGCAAAAGGGCGTGACGACCAAGCTGCCCGCGGTGGCCTGCACGCCGACCCCGGCGCCCTCCGCCACCACGACGGCACCCGCCGGGAGCCCGAGCCCGACCCCGACCCCGACGGTGACCGGGAGCCCGACCGGCACGGCGACACCCCAGCCCACCGAGAGCGGCCTCCCGACGCCCACCCCGACGGCCAGCGCCGCCACCGGCGGCCCGGCCACCGCTACCACCGCGGCCATGATCATGCCGTACGAGCCCGCCGTCGCCGAGTGCGGGGCCACCCCGAAGCCCTCGCCGTCGTGGACCCCCTGATCACGCCCGGCGGCCGGAGCCGCCGCTGAGGCCTCCGGGCTCCTGGCTCAGGCCCAGCGGCCGGCCCGGCTGAGCAGGATCGCGGCCGCCGCCATCCCCGCGGACGAAGTGCGGAGCACGGTCGGCCCCAGCCGCACCGCGGTGGCGCCCGCCCGGGTGAGCGCGGCGGACTCGGCGGGGGCGATGCCGCCCTCAGGCCCGACGACCACCAGCATTTCCCCGAAGCCGGGCAGCGGCACCTCGCTGAGCTGCTGCGCAGCCTGCGGGTCCAGGATGAAGGCCCGGGCCGCCCGGCTGGCCCGCGCGGTCACCCCGCCGAGGTCCGCGGGCGCGGTTACCTCGGGCACGCGGCCCCGCCGGGCCTGCTTGGCCGCTTCCCGCGCGGTGGACCGCCACCGCGCGACGGCACGCTCGCCGCGTTCCCCCGCCCACCGGGCCACGCAGCGCTCCGCCGCCCACGGGACGATCACGTCCACCCCCGCCTCGGTCATCAGCTCGACGGCCAGCTGGCCCCGCTCCCCCTTCGGGATCGCCTGGACCACGGCCAGGGCCGGATCCGGGGCGGGCAGGACGGTCCGCTGCCGCACGGCCAGCTCGAGCCGGCCGCGCTGGGCCCGCGTGACCACGCACTCCGCCAGCTGCCCCTGGCCGTCAGTCAGGTCCACCCGCTCGCCCGCGCCCAGCCTGCGCACGTCGGCGGCGTGCCGCCCCTCCGGCCCGGCCAGCACGATCACGTCGCGGGCCAGGTCCTCCGGGCCGGCGAAGAAGACCGGTGGCTGGGAGCCGGGCGCGGCCGGTGGGTCACCGGCCGTTGAAGGCGTCACGCAACCGGGAGAAGAATCCCTGCTGCCCGGGGGCGAAGCGGCCGGGCGGGGTCTCCTCGCCGCGCAGTGCCGCCAGCTGCTTGAGCAGGGACTCCTGGGCCTCGTCCAGCTTGCTCGGGGTCTCGACCGAGATGTGGATAATCAGGTCTCCCCGGCCGGAGTCGTTCAGGTGCTGGACACCGAGCGCGTACATGGGGACGACCTGGCCCGACTGGGTGCCCGGGCGGATGTCCAGTTCCCGGGGCCCGTCCAGCGTCTCGACCGACAGGGTGGCCCCCAGCGCCGCGGCCACCATGGGGATGGTCACGGTGCAGTGCAGATCGTCGCCTTGCCGCTCGAAGATGGGGTGCGGGCGCTGCAGGATCTCCAGGAAGAGATCCCCGGGCGGGCCGCCGCCGGACCCGATCTCGCCCTCACCCGCCAGCTGGATGTGGGTGCCGTCCTCGACCCCGGCCGGGATGCGCACCTTCATCGTCCGCCGGGTCCTGACCCGGCCGTCGCCGTCACATTCGGGGCAGGGCCGGCGGATGACGGTGCCGAACCCGCCGCAGTGCGGGCACGGCCGGGAGGTCATGACCTGGCCCAGGAACGAGCGTGTGACCTGGCTGACCTCGCCCCGGCCGCCGCAGACGTCACAGGTCTCCGGGTGGGTGCCCGGCGCCGTGCCCTCACCCGAGCAGGTCGGGCAGACCACGGCCGTGTCCACGACCAGTTCCCGGGTGGTCCCGAAGGCACATTCCGACAGGTCCATCTCGACCCTGATGGTCGCGTTGCGGCCGCGCCGGGCCCGGCTGCGCGGGCCCCGGGCCGCAGCCCCGGCCCCGAAGAACGCGTCCATGATGTCGCTGAACGGGAAACCGGGGCCGAACCCGCCTGCCCCGGCGCCGCCGTTGGGCGCGAACGGGTCCGCGCCCTGGTCGTACATCTGGCGCTTTCCCGGATCGGAGAGCACCTCATACGCCTGCGTAATCTCCTTGAACCGCTCCTGCGTCTGCGGGTCCGGGTTCACGTCCGGGTGCAGCTCGCGGGCGAGCCGCCGGTAGGCCTTCTTGATCTCATCTGGCGGCGCGTCCCGGCGGATGCCGAGTGCGCCGTAGTAGTCATTGGCCACTAGGACCCCGCCAGGATCTGGCCCACATATCGTGCCACCGCGCGTACTGCTCCCATCGCTGTTGGGTAATCCATCCGTGTCGGGCCGAGCACGCCGAGCCTGGCCAGCACCTGATCCCCGGTTCCGTACCCGGTTGCCACCACGGACGTGCTCCGCAGGCCCTCAACCGGGTTTTCCGCGCCGATCCGGACGGTCAGCAAGGGGGGGTCGCCGGACTCGCCCAGCAACCGCATGAGTACGACCTGCTCCTCGAGCGACTCGAGGACCTCCCGCAGTCCCCTGGAGAAGTCGGCCGTGGTCAGATTGGCCGCGCCCCCGACCACCACCCGCTCGTCGGTCCGCTCCACCAGGGTCTCCAGGATGACCGAGAAGACCGCCGCCGCGTTCGGCCGGTCCATCGGGTCGACCAGCTCCGGCAGATCCGCGACCACCGAGGCGACCTCGGTCAGGCGCCGCCCGTCCAGGCACGCGTTCAGCACCGCCCGCAGGTGCATGATGGAGTCTTCCTCGGCCGCATCCGGCAGCTCCACCGAGCGCTGCTCAACCCGCCCGGTATCGGTGATGATCACCAGCATGATCCGTTTGGCGGCCAGCGGGACCAGTTCCACGTGCCGGACCGAGGAGCGGGTCAGCGAGGGGTACTGCACCACCGCGACCTGGCGGGTCAGCTGCGCGAGCAGCCGGACCGTCCGCATCACCACGTCGTCGAGGTCGTACGCGCCGGCCAGGAATGTCTCGATCGCCCGCCGCTCGGCCGAGGAGAGCGGCTTGACCCCGGACAGCCGGTCCACGAACAGCCGGTAACCCTTGTCCGTCGGGATCCGGCCCGCGCTGGTGTGCGGCTGCACGATGAACCCCTGCTCCTCGAGCACCGCCATGTCGTTGCGGATGGTCGCCGGGGAGACGTCGAGGTTGTGCCGGTCGACCAGCGATTTCGAGCCCACGGGCTCCGTGGTGGACACATAGTCTTCCACGATCGCCCGCAGCACGGCGAGCTTGCGCTCATCGAGCATGTCCCCACCTCCCCTGGCACTCCACGGTCCTGAGTGCCAAGTTTAAGGCGGTCCGGGCGCCGTGACACCCAAGCGCTGTATTAATCCGGGGGGCGACCCCCGGGATTCCCCGGCATTCGTGTGCACGCCACCGAGAACCCCGCCACCCTCGACTCCCAGGAACCCGCCTGCGGCCGGGCCGCCTCGCCGGCGACGAAGCGCGGGCCGCGGCCACCCACTACCCCCGCCCGCCACCGGCCCGGGAGGTACGTGCCCCCGGCGTGCCGCCGGGAGACTGCCGCAGTTGTCCGCTAGCGTCCGGTGTGGTGGACCCCTATGACGGTACGGACGTCCTCGCACCGGGCTGGCAGCGCCGCGCGCGGCCGGAGCCGCCCCAGGTGGAGGCGGTCCGCGGGCTGGTGGTGGAGGAGCCGGGCGGCGGCTTCTGCGGCGCCGTGATCGCCTGCGAGAAGAACGCGGTGACGCTGGAGGACCGGTTCGGGCGGCAGCGGCTCTTCCCGCTCAGCCGCGGCGCGTTCCTGCTGGAAGGCAGGCCGGTGACGCTGACCCGGCCGGCGCCATCCGGGCCGGCCCGCGGCCCGGCCCGCAGCGCGTCGGGCTCGGTCGCCCGGCCCGCAGAGCCCGCCGGCCAGGCCAGCCGGGCCCGGGTCGCGAAGGCCAGCCGGATCTACGTCGAGGGCCGGCACGACGCCGAGCTCGTCGAGCAGATCTGGGGCGATGACCTGCGTGACGTGGGCGTCGTGGTCGAGTACCTGGAGGGGGTGGATCACCTTCCGGCCGTGCTGCAGGCGTTCGGGCCCGGCCCGCAGCGACGGCTGGGAGTCCTGGTCGACCATCTGGTCCCCGGGTCCAAGGAGCAGCGCATCGCGGCCGCGGTGACATCGCCGCACGTGCTGGTGGTGGGCCATCCCTACGTGGACGTCTGGCAGGCGGTCAAGCCCGCGGCACTGGGCATTACCGCCTGGCCGGTAGTGCCGCGCGGCACGCCGTGGAAAGAGGGCGTGCTCAGCGCGCTGGGCTGGGGCACCGACACGGCGGCCGGGTGGAAACGGATCCTGGCCGCGGCCCGGAGCTACGCCGACCTGGAATCGGAGCTGCTTGGCCGGGTCGAGGAACTGATTGATTTCGTCACCGCACCGGGTACTGGCTAACGTGAGGCAGGAACGCACCCCGCGAGGAGCCCATGACCAGCCGCCCCCAGTATCCGATGGATTCCGGCGTCAGCGTGTTCGGCTCGCAGGCCGGCGGCCCGGTCTTTGAGCAGGAGGACGGGAGCACAGCCTCCGGCGCCCAGGGCCGGCCGTCGTCACCGGTACCCGAAGACCGCGGTGAGGTGCGCTGGGCCATGCTCGCCTACCTGGCCGTGCCGTTCACCCTGTTCCTGGTGCCGCTGGCCATCTACCTGACCAGTCTGGGGCACCGCAGGTTCGCCCGCGCGCACGCGGCGGTGGCATTGAGCCTGTCCCTGGCCACCGTCCTGTACACGGTCAGCATCGTGATCGTCGGCGGCGTGCTGGCCCTCGACTCCACCGCGGTAGCCACGCTGGCTGCCGTGCCGTTGCTGGCGCTGCTGTGGGCCGGCGTGCTGGTCGTGGTGATTCGCGCGGCCACGGCGGCCAGCCGTGGTGAGCAGTACCAGCTGCCCCGGTGGCTGCGGATGACCTCGGGGCCGCGCAGCTAAGTCCGGGCCGCGAGGGCGTCAGTCCGTGAGGCCGCGGATGACCGCGTCGGCGAGCAGCCGCCCGCGGGTGGTCAGCACGACCCGGCCCGCAGCGTAAGCACTCTCCTCGGCCAGCCCGTCCGCCACCGCGGTGGCGGCGGCGTCCCGCCCGGCCGGCGCGAGCACGCCGACTGGGCAGCCGGAGTCCAGCCGCGTCAGCAGCATGATCTCCTCTAGCTTGCGCTCCGGCCCGGTGAGCACCTCCCGGGCCAGGCCCGGGCTGGTGCCCGCGGTCAGCCGTGCGGCGTAGGCAGCCGGGTGCTTCACATTCCACCAGCGGACCCCGCCCACGTGGCTGTGCGCGCCCGGCCCCACGCCCCACCAGTAGCCGCCGGTCCAGTACAGGAGGTTGTGCGAGCAGCGGGCCTCCGGCCCGGCGGCCCAGTTGGACACCTCGTACCAGCCCAGCCCCTTGCCCGAGAGGAGCTCGTCCGCGGCCAGATACCGATCGGCCATGGCCTCGTCGTCCGGGACGGCCACCTCGCCCCGCCGGACCCGGGCCGCGAGCCGGGTCCCCTCCTCGACGATCAGCGCGTACGCGGAGATGTGGTCCGGGCCCGCGGCCAGGGCCGCTTCCAGCGACTCACGCCAGTCCGCGTCGGTCTCCCCCGGAGTGCCGTAGATGAGATCCAGGCTGACGTGCTCGAAGCCCGCCTCCCGGGCCCACGCGGCGCAGCGAGCCGGGCGGCCGGGCTCGTGCACCCGGTCCAGCACGGCCAGCACGTGCGGGGCCGCGCTCTGCATGCCCAGGGAGATCCGGGTGAACCCGGCCTCGCGCAGCGCGGCCAGGGCTGCCTGGTCCACGCTCTCGGGGTTGGCCTCGACCGTGACCTCAGCGCCCGGCGCCAGGCCGAATTCTCCCTCGATGACCCGCAGGACCTCGCCGAGCTGCGTGGCCGGGAGGAGAGTCGGGGTGCCGCCGCCGAAGAAGACCGTGGCCACCGGGCCAGCCGCGGGGCCCAGCACCTGGCGGGCCAGCCGGACCTCCGAGGCGGCCAGCCCCGGGTAGGTGTCCCGGGACGCCCCGGGCCCGAGCTCGGCGGCGGTGTAGGTGTTGAAGTCGCAGTAGCCGCAGCGGCGCTGGCAGAACGGCACGTGCACGTAGAAGCCGAACGGGCGGCGGCCCAGTTCGGCGGTGGCGCTGGCGGGCAGCGCGCCGTCGGCAGGGACGGGCGTGCCCGGCGGAAGGACTCCGGGCACGGTCAGCCCGTTGCTGGTTCGTGCGGCACTGGTTCGTGCGGCACTGGTTCGTGCGGCACTGCTTCGTGCGGCACTGCTTCGTGTGGCGCTGGCTCGTGCCGCACGGGCAGGCCCAGCATCGAGACCGCGACATCCTCCCACTTGGGGTCGAGGCCGGGGGTGCCCAGCAGCCGCCGCATCAGGTCCGCATCCCCGTAGTAGGCGCGCATCGCCCCGGCCACGGTCACGCCGTCCGGCGGGCAGGAGAGCACCTCGATCGGGTCGCCCGGCCCGGCGACCCCTTCCTTAAGGACGCGCAGGTAGGCGCCGGGCCGACCCGCCGCAGCGAACCGCTTCACCCAGTGCCGCTCCCCCATCCAGCCCGCGAACGTGGCGCACGGGATGCGCACGGAAGCAATCTGGACCACCGCGGTGCCGAGCCGCCACGTCTCGCCCAGGAAGGCCCCGGACACGTCCAGCCCCGTCGTGGTGATGTTCTCACCGAATACGCCGTTGCCCAGCTCCCGGCCGAGCTGCTCGGTCCACCAGTCCAGGTCCTCGCGCCCGTACGCGTACACGGCCTGGTACGGCCCCCCGTGGTGCTTCTTGTCCACCTGCTCGTCGCCATCAGCGCCGAGCCGCCCGATAGTCACCGCCCCGCGGCAGGGCCGCTTGTCGATCGCGGACCGCCCGATCCGGCCCGCCCACCCGGCGCGCCGGCCACGGCCGACGTTCACTGAGATCACCTGCGCGCTCGCCACCCCAGCACGGTATGCGACGCCACCGTGCCGGGCGAACCGGTTTCTGGCTGCCCGCCGGTCCTGCCGCTGGCCCGAACTACCCCGCGCGCGGTTATCCTGGGACCGAGCCACTCGGGTGGGAGGCGTCCATGACAAGCTGGCCTGGATACGGGGTTCCGGCGTACGGGCACGCAGCGATGCTGGCCTCTGACGAGGACCGGGATCGTGCGGCCGAAGTGCTGAAGTCGGGATTCGCCACCGGCCGGCTCACCAAAGACGAGCATGACTATCACCTGCACCGGGTCTACACCGCGCGCACCCACGGCGACCTGGTCCAGGTGACGAGCCAACTCCCCGGCGGCGGGATGGCCCTGTTCGCGGAGCCGGTCCCCGCGCGGACCAATCCGCTCGCCGTCGCCGCGATGGCCTGCGGGGTGGCGGAGTTCTTCACCGGCGGGCTAACGGCGATCCCGGCGATCGTGCTAGGGCACATGGCCCGCAGCCAGATCCGCCGGACCGGCGAGAACGGCAGCGGCCTGGCCCTGACCGGCCTGATCCTGGGCTGGCTGGCGATCATTATGTTCGTGCTGGTCGTCGCGGTCATAGGGGTCGCCGCCGTGAGCATGGGGCACACGGTGATGTACGGGCACGCCGGGGTGATCCACCCCGACCCCATGCTCCATCACCTTCGCGGCCCAGGCTGAGGTACCAGCGGGGCCGCGCTGCGGAATCAGCGCGCCCGCTCCGGCGTGGTGGACAGCGCGGCCACGAAGGCTTCCTGCGGCACTTCGACCCGCCCGATGGTCTTCATCCGCTTCTTGCCTTCCTTCTGGCGCTCCAGCAGCTTCCGCTTGCGGGTAATGTCACCGCCGTAGCACTTGGCCAGGACGTCCTTGCGCAGCGCGCGGATGTTCTCCCGGGCGATGATCTTGGCCCCGATCGCGGCCTGGATCGGCACCTCGAACTGCTGGCGCGGGATCAGCTCGCGCAGCCGCGAGGTCATGGCCAGGCCGTATTCCCGCGCCTTGTCGTCGTGCACGATCTGGCTGAACGCGTCGACCGGCTGCCCCTGGAGCAGGATGTCCACCTTGACCAGGTCGGCCTCCTGCTCGCCATCCGGCTCGTAGTCCAGCGAGGCGTAACCGCGGGTCCGCGACTTCAGCTGGTCGAAGAAGTCGAAGATGATCTCCCCGAGCGGCATCGTGTACCGGATCTCGACCCGGTCGGCGGACAGGTACTCCATGCCCAGCAGGGCACCCCGGCGGCCCTGGCACAGCTCCATGATCGTGCCGATGTACTCGGCTGGGGCCAGCACCGTCGCCCGGACCACGGGCTCGAAGACCGTCGCGATCTTCCCCCCGGACGGATGCCCGGACGGGGTGGCCGACCCCGGGGTCCCGCTCGGGAAGTCGCTGGGGTTGGTGACCTGGAGCTCGGCACCGGATTCCAGGACCACCCGGTAGACCACGTTGGGCGCGGTGGAGATGAGGGACAGATCAAACTCCCGCTCCAGCCGCTCCCGGACGATCTCCATGTGCAGCAGCCCGAGGAACCCGCACCGGAAGCCGAAGCCGAGCGCGGTGGACGTTTCCGGCTCGTAAACCAGCGCCGCGTCGTTCAGCCGCAGCTTGTCGAGGGCGTCACGCAGTTCCGGGTAGTCGTCGCCGTCCAGCGGGTACAGGCCGGAGAACACCATCGGCCGGGGGTGGTCGTATCCGGGCAGCGGCTCGGCCGCGGGACGCGCGGCGCTGGTCACGGTGTCGCCGACCCGGGCCTGCCGGACATCCTTGACCCCGGTGATGAGGTAGCCCACCTCGCCCGCGCCCAGGCTCTCCGACGGCACCGGCTCGGGGGAGATCACGCCCACCTCGAGCGTGTCGTGCGCCGACCCGGTTGACATCATGAGGCTCTTCTCCCGCCGGGTCAGGCGGCCGTCCATCACCCGCACATAGGTGACCACGCCCCGGTAGGAGTCATAGACCGAATCGAAGATGAGGGCCCGGGCCGGGCCGTCCGGCTGGCCGGACGGCGGGGGGACCTGCTGCACCACGGCGTTGAGCAGTTCCGTCACCCCCTCCCCGGTCTTGGCCGAGACGCGGAGCACGTCGCTGGGGGCGCAGCCGATGATGCTGGCCAGTTCCTCCGCGTACAGGTCGGGCTGGGCGGCGGGCAGGTCGATCTTGTTCAGCACCGGGATCAGGTGCAGGTCAGCCTCGAGGGCCAGGTACAGGTTCGCGAGGGTCTGCGCCTCGATGCCCTGGGCCGCGTCGACCAGCAGGATGGCGCCCTCGCACGCGGCCAGCGACCGGGACACCTCGTACGTGAAGTCCACGTGGCCCGGGGTGTCGATGAGGTTGAGCACGTAGGGGCGGCCGTCGGTGCCGGTCCAGGGCAGCCGGACGGCCTGGCTCTTGATGGTGATGCCCCGCTCGCGCTCGATGTCCATCCGGTCCAGGTACTGGGCCCGCATCTGGCGGTCATTCACGACGCCGGTGAGCTGCAGCATGCGGTCCGCGAGCGTGGACTTGCCGTGGTCGATGTGCGCGATGATGCAGAAGTTCCTGATAATGCCCATGCCGGTATGACCGGGGCTGGTCGCGGGCTGCGCACCATCCGGAAGGACCTGCTCGGGCACTGCTGGCACAGAAATCCGCCTGGTTCATGGTCGGGGCCGGTAACCTTCATGGTGTCATGCGGACGCTGATGCCCCGGCCCCCGGCTCCGCCGGCGCCGGACCAGTTTTGAGCCGCGCTGCCCGATAGGCTATCCTGCCTCGTCGGAGCGTAACCGCTGCCGCCGCTGCACCTAGCGCCGCATTATGCTGCCGCCGCGCGGCGCGGCCGGGCGCGACCTACGCCCGGCACCAGACCCAGTATCCCGAGTGAGGCTTCCGCGTGGCGAACATTAAGTCCCAGATCAAGCGCAATAAGCAGAACGAGAAGCACCGCCAGCGCAACAAGGCGGTCAAGTCCTCCCTGAAGACCTCGGTGCGCAAGTTCCGCGAGGCGGCCGACGCCGGCGACGTGGAGACGGCCACCGGGCTCATGCGGGACGCCTGCCGCAACCTGGACAAGGCGGCCAGCAAGGGCGTGATCCACAAGAACCAGGCCGCCAACCGCAAGTCGGCCATCGCCCATCGCTGCGCCGAGCTGCAGAACGCGGCCTGAAGCTCCGCTAGGCCGGGGGACGACCCCGGACTCCCGGCCTTAGCGGGCCCGGCAGGCCACGATGTCGCGGATGGCCACTTCGAGGGCGTAGCCCGCGCTCGTTCCTTCGCCCTTGACCTGGGCATCGGCCCGCGCCACCACGGCCAGGGCGCGGCCCACCCCCTCGGGGGTCCAGCCCCGCAGCTGCTGCCGGACCCGGTCCACCTTCCAGGGGGGCATGCCGGCCCCGGCGGCCACGGCCGCGTCCGGCTGGCCCTTCGGGGCACTGCCCACCCGGCCCAGCAGGCGCACCCCCTGGGCCAGGCCGCTGGTGATGAGCACGGGTGACACCCCGACCGCCAGGGCCCAGCGCAGCAGCTCCAGCGCCTCCCCCAGGCGTCCCTCCACGGCCCGGTCGGCCACGGTGAAGCCGCTCGCCTCGGCCCGGCCCCGGTAGTACCGGGCCACCACGGCCTGGTCGACGACCCCGGTGGTGTCCGCGGCCAGTTGCGCGCACGCGGCGGCGAGCTCACGCAGGTCGTTGCCCAGCGCGTCGAGCAGGGCCCGCACACCGCTTTCCTCGATCGTCCGCCCCGCCTGGCGGAACTCGCCGCGGATGAACTGCATCCGCTCGCCCATCCGGGTCACCTTCGGGCACTCGACGATCCGGGCGCCCAGCTGGCCCAGCGCGGCGAGCAGGGTCTTCCCCTTGGCCCCGCCGGTATGGGTGAGCACCAGGACGGTCTCCGGCGGCGGGTCGCCCGCGAGGCTGGCGATCTCGTCGGCGACGTTCTTGGCCGCGTCGGCGGTACCGTGCAGCACGATGACGCACCCGCCGCCGAACAGGGAAGGCGCGGTCAGCGAGGCCAGCTCACCCGGCCGCAGCCCGGCGGCCTGTACGTGGCGGACGTCGTCGGCCGGCCCTGCGGCCTGGACCAGGCGCGCCACCGCCCGCTCGACCAGAAGGTCCTCTTCTCCCACGACCACGCTGACGCCGGCGATGTCCGCGGGTGAGACAGGAGCAGCGGAAGGCATAGCGGCAGCATGCCATACGGCGGGCCGTGGGCTGGCCAGAGTGGCCGTGCGGAGCCGGGCCCCGCTGAAGCTGCGGGCGGGGGCTCAGCTCAGCTGGCGGCCACCGGCGCCCCGCCGAGCCACACCCGGCTCGGCTTGAGCCCGTAGGACCAGGCGAACGCACCCTCGTGGTCGGCGTCCCAGAGCACGATGTCGGCCAGGCGCCCGCGGACCATTGCGCCCCGGTCCGGAGCCCGCAGTGCCTGGGCCCCGCCCAGCGTGGCGGCCCGCAGGGCCTCGGTCACGCTGAGCCCGAACTGCGACACGGCCAGCGAGATCACCAGCGGCATCGACGTGATCCCGTTGCCGCCCGGCGTGTGGTCCGAGCCGAGCGCCACCGCCACGCCCTTGTCCAGGAGCGCGCGCACCGGCGGGTTCTTGCCGGTCTGCAGGGCGGTGCCCGGGCAGACCACCGCGGCCACCCCGGCCTGGGCCAGGGCCGCCACGTCCTCGTCACTGGCCTCGTGCAGGACGTCCGCGGACGCGCAGCCGAGTTCGGCGGCCAGCCGGGCCGCGCCGGTCCGGCTCTCCCCGCAGGCGTGCACCCGGGGCAGCAGGCCGGCCGCCCGGCCCGCGCTGAGGATCCAGCGGGCTTCCCGCTCGGTGAAGCGGCCTTCCTCGCAGTAGACGTCCACGCTGTCCGCGCCGACCGCGGCCGCGTCCGAGCACCAGGTGCCCACGGCGTCGATGTAGTCGTTCCGGCGGCCGAAGTACTCCGGCGGCACCGCGTGCGCGGCCAGGAAGGTCACGTGCACCCGCGGCATGCCGGGCTCGCCTTCGAGTGACCGGAGCATCCGCACGTCGGCGAGCTCGCCGTCGCGGGTGAGGTGGTACCCGGTCTTGGCCTCGATCGTGGTGGTCCCGAACCGCAGCCACTCACCGAGCCGCTCGCGGACGCCGTTGCACAGGGTCCAGGGGTCGGTGCCGCGGGTCACCGTGACCGTGGATGCCATCCCGCCGCCGGCCGCCGCGATCTCGCCGGCCGAGGAGCCACCCGACCGCATGGCCAGCTCCGCCCAGCGGTTGCCCGCGTAGACCGGGTGGGTGTGCGCGTCGATCAGGCCCGGGGTGACCAGCCCGCCGCCCAGGTTCTCCACCGAGTTGACGTTGACGATGTCTTCGACCACGCCGGGCAGGCTCTCCGGGAGCTCCGAGGCCCGGCCCACCCACGCGATGCGGTCGTTGTGGGTGAGGATGGCCGCGTTGCTCCAGACCTCGGATCCGGTCCAGAGGCGGCCGATGTTGGTCAGCAGGCGGACGGTCACCGGCATGCCCCCGGCCGCGCACACAGCAGAGGCCGGAGGGGGGCGTGCCAGACGGGGCGTGCCTGCGTCATGCGCGGTCACCTGCCATAGCTCGTCCGTACTACTGATGGCCCCCCGCCAGGCACCCGGTAAAACGCGGGTTCCAGAGCGACCGACCGCGGCGCTGCGGGATGCGGCAACCAACATATCGGTTCAGTTACGGTATTGCACTACAGGGTCCCTGTACAGGCAGTTCACGAAGAAGGCAGGACGGAAATTGCCGTCCTTTCCGGTAATCTCACTGTCTGTGCTGGTCGGGCCCGTCTTGGCTGCACTGCGTGTCCGCGGGGATGCGTGGTCTGGTTTACCGGATAAGGCCACCGGGAGAAATTGACCGCCCCTTCCTGGTGGCGTTCTCGTCGGCCCGGCCAGCTTCCCACGAACGGGCCAGTTGCCGCGCCCGGTTAGGTTCCCGCGGGAACGGCAATGCGGTCGATCTCCGCGGCGAGGCCCGGCGGGACCCGGGCGGTCAGCTCGGTGCCCGCGGCGCAGTGCCGCAGCGCCAGTACCTCACCCTCCTGATGGGCCCGGGCCACCAGGTCACCGCGCACGTAGGGCACGACGGCGCTGACTTCACGGTCCCACTGCGGGAGCGCGGCCTCGACCGCCTCCACCAGCGCGTCCAGCCCCTCACCGGTGCGCGCGGACACGACCATGCTGCGCGGCTGCTGCCGCCGCAGTGCGTCCAGGTCGATCGGGTCGGCCGCGTCGGCCTTGTTGATAACGATCAGTTCCGGCACGTCACGCGCCCCGATCTCGCCGAGGACCTCACGGACGGCGGAAATCTGGGCCTGCGGATCCGCGTCGCTGCCGTCCACCACGTGCAGGATCAGGTCCGCCTCGGCGACCTCCTCCAGGGTGGACCGGAACGCCTCGACCAGCTGGTGCGGGAGGTGGCGGACGAACCCGACGGTGTCGGTCAGCGTGAACCAGCGGCCGGACGGTGTCCGGGCCCGGCGGACCGACGGGTCCAGCGTCGCGAACAGCGAGTCATCGACCAGCACCCCGGCGCCGGTCAGCCGGTTGAGCAGGCTGGACTTGCCCGCGTTGGTGTAGCCCGCGATGGCCACCGCCGGGACCGCGTGGCCGCGCCGCTGGTGCCGCTGCACCTGCCGGCCGACCGACATCTCGGCCAGCTGGCGGCGCAGCCGGGTGGTGCGGGTCCTGATCCGCCGCCGGTCCGTCTCGATCTTCGTCTCGCCTGGGCCCCTGGTGCCGATGCCGCCACCGCCGGCCACCCGGCCACCGGCCTGCCGGGACAGCGACTCGCCCCAGCCGCGCAGCCGGGGCAGCAGGTACTCGAGCTGGGCCAGCTCGACCTGGGCCTTGCCCTCCTTGCTCCGGGCGTGCTGGGCGAAAATGTCCAGGATGAGGGCGGTCCGGTCGATGACCTTCGCCTTCACCACGCCTTCGAGCCGGCGCAGCTGGCTGGGGGTCAGCTCGCCGTCGCAGATTACGGTGTCAGCGCCGGTCGCGGCGACCAGGGCCGCGACCTCGGCGGCCTTGCCCGCGCCGATATAGGTCGCCGCGTCGGGCCGGCCGCGGCGCTGCACCAGGCCGTCCAGGATCACCGAGCCGGCCGTCTCGGCCAGCCGGGAGAGCTCGCGCAGCGAGTTTTCCGCGTCAGCCAGCGTCCCCTCGGTCCACACGCCGACCAGGATGACCCGCTCCAGCCGCAGCGTGCGGTACTCGACCTCGGTGACGTCCTCGAGCTCGGTGGACAACCCGGACACCCGGCGCAGCGCGTGGCGTTCCGACAGGTCCAACGCGCCCGCGTCCGCGTGCCGCTCGCCAGCCCCGGCGGGGGGCTCCTGGGGTAGCTCGCTCGGAAGGGTCATCGCCTGCTCATCTGGGTCGGGTACACGGGTTCCGGTCAACTGGTCTGCCAATGCTGTCATGCCTCCGGGATACGCTCACCTGAATAAACGCCAGCGCCGCCCTGGTTGTGCCCGGGATGTGGCCGGGAACACTTTGACCGGCGACGGGGCGCAGTGTTACGAAGCCCAGTGTCAGGAGAGCCCGGGACTGGCACTGACCGCCGTCATTACTTGCCAGTAACATTACCCGGTAACCGCGAGGCGGCGGATGACCTGGGAGGAGCGCGGCATGACCAGCGAGGGCGTTGAGATCACCGGTCCGAGGGGGGACCGTTTCGACGAGGTGCTCACCGCGGACGCCGTCAGCCTTGTGGCCGCGCTGCAGCGGGAGCTGGGCCCCCGGCGCGCCGAGCTGCTGGCGGCCCGAGCCGCGCGGCAGGAGGAGCTGTCCGCCGGGGGGACCCTGGACTTCCTGGCCGCGACCCAGGCTGTCCGGGATGACCCCGATTGGCGGGTGGCCGCCCCCGCGCCGGGCCTGGTGGACCGGCGGGTCGAGATCACCGGCCCGACCGACCGGAAGATGACGATCAACGCGCTGAACTCGGGGGCCAAGGTGTGGCTCGCCGACTTCGAGGACGCGAACACCCCGCTGTGGGGCAACATGGTCTCCGGCCAGCTCAACCTCATCGGGGCGCTGGACCGCACCCTGGACTTCGCCAGCGAGGAAGGCAAGTCCTACCAGCTGGGGCCGGACGCCGACCTGGCCACGATCGTGGTCCGGCCGCGCGGCTGGCACCTCGACGAGAAGCACCTGCTGGTGGACGGCCAGCGGGTCTCGGGGAGCCTGTTCGACTTCGCCCTGTACTTCTTCCACTGCGCCCGCCGCCAGCTGGAGAAGGGATCGGGCCCGTACTTCTACCTGCCCAAGATCGAGAGCCACCTGGAGGCCCGGCTCTGGAACGACGCGTTCAACCTGGCTCAGGACGCCCTGGGCATCCCGCGCGGGACGATCCGGGCCACCGTGCTGATCGAGACCATCCCGGCCGCGTTCGAGATGGAGGAGATCCTCTACGAGCTGCGTGACCACAGCGCCGGGCTGAACGCGGGCCGCTGGGACTACCTGTTCAGCATGATCAAGAAGTTCCGCAACCGGGGCCAGGAATTCGTGCTGCCCGAGCGCAACTCGGTGACCATGACCGCCCCGTTCATGCGGGCGTACACCGAGCTGCTGGTGAAGACCTGCCACCAGCGGGGCGCGCACGCGATGGGCGGGATGGCCGCGTTCATCCCGAGCCGGCGCGACCCCGAGGTGAACGCGGTGGCGCTGGCCAAGGTCCGCGAGGACAAGACACGCGAATCGGCGGACGGCTTCGACGGCTCCTGGGTGGCCCACCCGGACCTTGTCGGGCTCTGCCGCGAGGTGTTTGACGCCGCGCTCGGCGACCGTCCCAACCAGCTGACCCGGCAGCGGGACGACGTCAGCGTCTCCGCCGCGGACCTGCTCGCGGTAAGCAAGACCCCGGGCACCATCACCGAGGCGGGACTGCGCAACAACATCAGCGTCGGGCTGCAGTACCTCTCGTCCTGGCTGGGCGGGAACGGAGCGGTGGCCATCTTCAACCTGATGGAGGACGCCGCGACGGCCGAGATCTCCCGGTCCCAGGTCTGGCAGTGGATGCACAACGGTGTCCGGCTGGACGACGGCCAGCCGGTGACCCGGGATCTCGCCGAGCAGATCATCGCCGAGGAATCAGCCACGATCCGGGAGGCGGCCGGCGCGGCGTTCGACGCGCCCCGCTTCGAGCAGGCGGCCGCGTTGTTCAGCGCGGTCGGGCTGGCCGACGACTACGCGGAATTCCTCACCCTGCCCGCCTACGAGGAGATGCCGTAGCAGGCTCTCGGGACAACAGAGGAGATGCCATAACCGGCGCTCATCGTGGACTAGCGGCCCGCCACGAGGCACCCTGGAGAGTAGGCAGGAGTGTGGAGGCAGGATGACGGTCCAGGCGATGGTGCCCCGGATGACCGAGATCTGCGGGCCAGGCGGGGTCGTATCAGATCCTGCCGAGCTGCGCACCTACGAATGCGACGGGCTCACCTCGCACCGGGCCGCCCCCGGCCTGGTCGTGCTGCCGGAGACGGCGGAACAGGTCGCGGCGGTGGTCGCCGAGTGCGCCCGCGCCGGGGTGCCGTTCGTGGCCCGCGGATCGGGCACGGGCCTGTCCGGCGGCGCGCTGCCGCGCACCGACGGCGTGCTCATCGTGCTCTCCCGGATGCGCCGGATCATCGCGATCGACCCGGTCAGCCAGCGGGCGATCGTGGAACCGGGCGTCACCAACCTGGCGGTCAGCACCGCGGCCCGGCCGTACGGCTACTTCTACGCCCCGGACCCGTCCAGCCAGGTGATCTGCTCGGTGGGCGGCAACGTGGCGGAGAACTCCGGCGGCGCGCACTGCCTCAAGCACGGCTTCACGGTGCACCACGTGACCGGCCTGCAGATCGTGACCCCCGAGGGCGAGCTGACCTGGCTCGGCGACGGCACCGGCGCGGCGCCCGGCTATGACCTGGTCGGCATGTTCACCGGCTCGGAGGGCACGCTCGGCATCGTGACCAAGATCGTGGTCAAGCTGACCAGGATCCCGCAAGTCATCACCACGCTGCTGGCCGCGTTCGAGACCACCGGCGCGGGCGGGACCGCGGTGTCCGCGATCATCCGGGACGGCATCCTCCCGGCCGCCATCGAGATGATGGATGCACTGGCCATCGAGGCCGCCGAGGCGGCGGTGGCGTGCAACTATCCCGCGGGGGCCGGCGCGGTCCTGGTCGTGGAGCTGGACGGGCCCGAGGCCGAGGTGCGCCGGGACAGCGCGGCAGTGCGGGCGCTCTGCCAGCAGGCCGGCTGCACCGAGATCCGGGAGGCGGACGACCCGGCCGAGCGCGCCGCGATCTGGGCCGGCCGCAAGTCCGCGTTCGCCGCGGTGGGCCGGATTTCACCCGCCTACCTGGTCCAGGACGGCGTCGTGCCGCGTACCGCGCTCGGCGAGGTCCTGGACAAGATCGCCGCCCTGGGGGCCGCGGCCGGGATCCGGGTGGCCAACGTGTTCCACGCGGGCGACGGGAACCTGCATCCGCTGGTCCTGTACAACGACGCCACGCCCGGGGAGGAAACCAGGGCCGAGGAGGTGTCGGGGGCCATCCTGGACCTGTGTATCGAGCACGGCGGCTCCATCACCGGCGAGCACGGCGTGGGCACGGACAAGTCCAAGTACATGACGAGAATGTTCACCCGGGAGGACCTGGACACCATGCAACTGCTCCGCTGCGCCTTCGACCCGGCGGGGCTGTGCAACCCCGGCAAGATCTTCCCCACCCCGCGGCTGTGCGGTGAGGTGCCGGGCCCCCGCCGCGGGGTGCACCCGATAGTGGCCGCAGGTCTGGCGGAACAGTTTTGAGCCCTGCCTCGGTACCCGGGTCGCTGGCCCGGGCCTGCCGCGCGGTGCGGCCGGGCGGCCCGCGGGACGCGGTGGGCGGCCTCACCCCGCCGTGGGTCGCATCCCCCGCCGACAGCGGCGAAGCCAGCGCGCTGCTGGCGGCGGCGGCCGAGCACGGGCTTGCGGTGGTGCCACGGGGCAGCGGGACCACCGTGTCCTGGGGCGTCCCACCCCGCCGTCTCGACCTGGTCATCGACATGCTGCGGCTGGACCGGGTGCTCGAGCACGCCGCCGGGGACCTGGTGGTCCGGGCTGAAGCCGGCGTGACCCTGCACCAGCTGGCCGGGGTGCTGGCCACGGCCCGGCAGCAGCTTGCCCTGGACGTCCCGCCCGGCCCGGTCAACGGCGGCCACGCCAGCTCAGCCACGGTCGGCGGGATGCTTGCCACGGGCTCCGCCGGGCCGCGCAGGCTGCGCTACGGCACGCCGCGCGACCTGCTCATCGGCATCACCGTCATCCGCCCGGACGGAACCGTGACCAAGTCCGGCGGCAAGGTCGTGAAGAACGTGGCCGGCTATGACCTCGGCAAGCTGTACACCGGCTCGCAGGGAACGCTCGGCTTGATCACCGAGGCCATCTTCCGGCTGCACCCGCTGCCCGCCGCGACTGCGTTCGTCACCGCGGGCTACGCCGACCCGGCCGCCGCCGCCCAGGGCGTCGCGGCGGCCTCCGGGTCCGATCTCGCCCCGGTGGCCATCGAGATCGACCGGCCGGCCCGTGACGGCCTGCTGCGGGTGGCGGTGCTGCTGGAAGGCGACCCCGAGGGGATATCGGAGCGCGCCTCACTGATGCGCGGGGTGCTCGGCGCGGGCACCGCGACACTGGACGCCGCGCCGCCCTGGTGGGGCGCCGGGCCCGGGACCGGCGAGCCCGGGGGCGCCGGCCGGGACGACGGCACGGTGATCCAGATCGGCTTCTGGGCCGCGGCCCTGCCGGGCGTGCTGGATACGGTGGACGCGGCGGCGCGGGTGGCCGGGCTGGACCCCGCGGTGGGAGGCTCGGCGGCCGCGGGGGTGCTGCACGCCGCCGTGCCCGGCAGCGACGCACCGGAGGCCGTCGCCGAGTTCCTGGCCGGGCTGCGCGACCGCCTCACCCGCGACACCGGACCGGGATACGCGGGCGGGGAAGGTCCCCCGGCCCGGGCCAGCGCCGTGGTTCTCCGGGCCCCGGCCGCCGTGCAGGACCTGGTGGACATGTGGGGCCCCGTGCCCGCGCTCAGCCTGATGCGGGCCCTGAAGAACCAGTTCGATCCCGCGCACCTGATGGCGCCCGGCCGCTTCGCCGGAGGGATCTGAGTGCGGGAGGGACCCGGATGAGCGACGAGGCAAGGCCTCCCGTGGCTGAGGGGGCAGTGGAGCAGGAGGAAGGGAAGGTTGGCGGGGCCCCGGAAGTGAGCGGGGAGCAGGTGATCACGTCGCCCATCGACCCGTCCGGCGAGTTGCGCGCGCTGGCGTCCGACTGCGTGCACTGCGGCTTCTGCCTGCCTGCCTGCCCCACTTACCAGTTGTGGGGCGAGGAGATGGACTCGCCGCGCGGGCGGATCCACCTGATGACCCAGATCCTGGACGGGGCGGCGGCCGGTGACACCGCAGCGGGCGGGACCGTGGCCAGCGAGGCCGTCGCTACCCACCTGGACCGCTGCCTCGGCTGCATGGCCTGCGTGCCGGCCTGCCCCTCCGGGGTGCAGTACGACCGGCTCATCGAGGCGGCGCGGGGCTGGGCCGAGGAGCCGCCGCCCGGGCCAGCCCCGGCCCCGCTGCCGCCCCGGTCACCGCGCGAGCGGGCCGCGCGGGCGGTGATCTTCTCGACGTTCCCGTACCCGGCCCGGCTACGGATGCTGGCCCGCCCGCTGCGGGCCGCCCAGCGCACCGGGGTGATCCGGCGGATCGAGAGCAGCGCGCTGGCCGCCCGGTTCGCCCCCGAGATGGTGGCGTCCCTCCGGGTGGCACCCTCGCCGCCCCGCGGGCGCGCGACTCTGGCCCGCCGGGTGCCCGCGCAGGGGCCGCAGCGAGCCGTGGTCGGCCTGCTCACCGGCTGCGTCCAGTCGGTGTTCTTCCCGCACGTGAACGAGGCGACCGTGCGGGTCCTGGCCGCCGAGGGATGCGACGTCGTCATCCCGCGCAAGCAGGGCTGCTGCGGCGCGCTCTCGCTGCACAGCGGCCGGGGCACGGAGGCGGCCAGGTTCGCCCGGCAGACCATGACCGCGTTCGAGGACGCGGGCGTGGACGTGGTCGTGGTGAACTCGGCGGGCTGCGGCTCGGCCATGAAGCAGTACCCCCACCTCTTCGCGGATGAGGAGGAACAGCGCGCCGGGCGCTTTACCGGGCAGGTCCGCGACCTCAGCGAGTTCCTCGCCGAGCTGGCCGCCGCCGATGGCCCACGGGCGACCCGTCATCCCCTTCCCGTCACCGCGGTCTACCACGAGGCCTGCCACCTGGGACACGCTCAGGGCATCCGGCGCCAGCCCCGGGAGCTGCTGGGCGGGATCCCGGGACTGGAGCTAGTGGAACCGGCCAACCCGGGAACCTGCTGCGGCTCCGCCGGTGTGTACAACCTGCTCCAGCCGGAGGCGGCCGGCGAGCTGGGCGCGCGCAAGGCCGCCTCGGTGCTGGCCACCGGGGCACCGCTGGTCATCTCGGCCAACCCCGGCTGCAGCCTGCAGATCAGCGCCGCGATGACCGCGGCCGGGACCGGAACACCGCCCGCCATGGTGCACATCGCGGAGGTCCTCGACGCGTCGCTGCGCGGCGCACCGGTGAGCGATCTGACCAGCCGGGCGGCCGCCGGCCAGGCGACTGGCCTGCCCACGACCGGCTAGGCCATCTGTGCTCCGCCGGCCGCGAACTGAGGTAAGCCGATCCCGGGCCTGAAACGTAGAGGGGCCATGGCCCAGGAACCGCTGGATTTCGCGGAGTTCTACGCGTCGGCCAAGGACGACTGCCTCCGCGCCGTGCTGGCCAGCCCGGGCGACCTGCAGACCGCCGAAGATCTGGTCGCGGAAGCCCTGGCCCGCGCGTGGGCCGCCTGGTCCACGGTGAGCAGGCATCCGGCGCCGAGGGCGTGGGTAGTCCGGACCGCCCTCAACACCAGGGTCTCGTGGTGGCGGCGACGTCACCGCGAGGTGCCGCTAGGGCAGGCTGGGGTCAGCCTCGCCGCGGACGATGGCAGCAATCGCGGCCACATTGGCGAGGACCTGATGGCCGCGGTGCTCCGGCTCCCGCCGCGCCGCGCCAGGTCGTCGCGCTGAGGGTCTTCCTCGACCTGGGTACCGCCCGCACGGCCCACGTGCTGGGCATAGCCCCGGGCACTGTCACCGCCCACCTGGCCCGCGGCATGGCCGCGCTGCGCGATGACGCCCTACTGACCCAACAGCAGGAGAAGCAGAGATCACCGACGACGAGCTGCTGACCGCGGTCCGGGAGTCCTTCGCCGGAGCCCGGCTGAGTACTCCGCTCAACACGACCATCCGCCGTGGCCGGACGTTCCGGGCCCGGCGGCGGAGGGCGGCTGTCGCGTTTCAGGGCGGCACGCTGTCCGACACGCCGCCTGTGCCGCACGCGTGCCAGAACGTCCACATGCCGGACGCTGCGCACGCCGACCTGCAGGGCAAAATCATCGGCATGGGCCTGCATCCGCCCCGGCAGGGCATCGCGCTGGTCATCCACTCCTCGGCGATCCCCGGGGGATCGGCCTGAACCTGACCGTGCAGTCCCACACTGACTCGTGGGGGTGGAGTCTCGGCCTGGTCCAGACCAGCCTGGGGTGCACCGGGTCCTGACCCTGCGGCGCTGGGTACCCGGCTAGGAGGCGGCCAGCCAGTCCGGGTTCAGCTCCCCCTCGGCCACGATCACCGCAGGCCCGGTCAGCCAGCTGGTCCCGGTGTCCAGCGCCACCGTCAGCGCACCCCCTGGCACCGTGACATGCCACTGACCCGGGACGGTTTTCGTTGCGGAGGAAGACCGGGCCGCCGCGGCCGCCGCAGCGGCGACCGCGCCGGTACCACAGGAGCGCGTCTCGCCGGAGCCGCGCTCGTGCACCCGCATGCTCAGCGCGGCCGGGCCGGTCACCCGGACCAGTTCCACGTTTCCGCCGGCCGGGAAGTCCGCCGCGTCCAGGCCGGGCGGCGCGGCCAGGTCGAACTTGTCCAGCGCGTCGTCGACCAGGCAGGCCAGGTGCGGGTTGCCGACGCTGATCCGCAGGCCGTCGCGGAGCGCGCCGCCGATCACGGCGCGGCCGGGTCCGAGCACGCTGACCGGCCCCATGTCCACGCTGATCCGGCCGTCCGGTTCCACCCGCACCTGGCGGGCGCCGGACCGGGTGGCCACCGCGAACGACGGCCCGGCCGCCAGCCCGTTCTCCAGCAGGTAGCGGGCATACACGCGGATGCCGTTGCCGCACATCTCGGCGATGCTGCCGTCGGCGTTCCGGTAGTCCATGAACCATTCGGCCTGACCGGCCCCGTCCGGCTGGCCGGCTTCCGGCCGCTGCGCGCCGGGCCTGTCAGCCACCGGCAGGGCGGCGGTGCGGACCACGCGCAGCACCCCGTCCGCCCCGATCCCGGCCCGCCGGTCGCACAGCCGCGCGGTGAGCACCGCGGTGAGGTCACGCTGGCCGTCCGGATCGGGCAGGATCACGAAGTCGTTCTCGGTGCCGTGCCCCTTGGCGAACTGGCGCTCGCTGAATTGGCGCCCGGAGAAGTCGTGCTCGCTGAAGCCGCGCTCGGTGACTGGACCCTGGGCGAACCGCATCTGTCGATGGTAGCCAGTGCCAGGGCCGGAAGGTCCGCCCCGGGGCCGGCGTCCAGCCAGGTGACCCGCGGGTCGCGGCGGAACCACGACTCCTGGCGGCGGGCGAACCGCCGGGTCGCCTTGACCGTCTGCTCCCGGGCCTCGTCCTCGCCCCACTCCCCGGCCAGGTACCGGAGCACCTGGCCGTAGCCCAGCGCCCGGGAGGCCGTGCGGCCCTCGCGCAGCCCCGCCTGCTCCAGGCCGCGAACCTCGCCGACCAGGCCGGCCTGCCACATCCGGGCCACCCGGACGGCGATCCGCCGGTCCAGTTCGCCCCGGCTGACCCGCAGCCCGATGTGCACGGCCGGGTACAGCGACTCGTAGCGCGGCAGGGTGGCGGTGAACGGCTGCCCGGACAGCTCGATGACCTCCAGCGCGCGGACGATCCGGCGGCCGTTGCTGGGCAGGATGCCCGCGGCCGCGCCGGGGTCGAGCGCGGACAGCCTCGCGTGCAGCTCCGCCGGGCCGAGCGCGGCCAGCTCGGCTTCCAGGCGCTCGCGCACCGCCGGGTCGGTGCCGGGGAAGTCCAGGTCGTCCAGCGCGGCGCGCAGGTAGAGGCCGGAACCGCCGGCCAGGATCGGCACCCGGCCGCGGGCCGTCACCGCAGCGATGGCGTCCCGCGCCATCCGCTGGTATTCGGCGACGTTCGCCGGGTACCGCACGCCCCACACGTCGAGCAGATGGTGCGGGACGCCCTGGCGCTGGGCCACCGTGAGCTTGGCGGTGCCGATGTCCATGCCCCGGTACAGCTGCATCGAGTCGGCGTTGATGACCTCACCGCCCAGGTCACGGGCCAGCCGCAGGGCCAGATCGGACTTGCCGGCCGCGGTCGGGCCGAGCACCGCGATCACCGGGTCTGCCATGGGCCCAGTCTGTCACCGGGCAGGCCGGGTCCAGTCCCGGCCTGCCCCCCGGCTGGCTTGCTTTGCCGCCGGCCAGCAGATCACCAGCCGAGGCGGGGCCCGCGGGACCCAGACCGCGGGGCCTGTGAAGGCTCAGGCCAGGAGGGCAGGGTTGATCGGTTCCGGGGTTCAGGCCGGGCGGCCGACGGCGGGCATGCCCAGTGAGACCGCGGCGGGCGCCGGCGACGGGGCGTCCGCGGGGGGCGGGCCGGGCCCGTCCGCGCGGGCCTGCCAGGCGTCGCCCCCCCGGGTCCGCCGCACCGAGCGCGGGTGGCCGTCGGCGACCAGGTAGTGCGGGGCCGCCCGGGTCACAGTCGTGGTGACCAGGTCTCCCGGGCGCGGCGTGGTGTCACCCGGGGCGAAGTGCACCAGGCGGTTATCCCGGGCGCGGCCGGACAGCCGGTGCGTGGCGCCGTCCTTGCGGCCCTCGCCCTCGGCCACCAGCACCTCCACCTCGCGGCCGGTGAACGCCTCGTTCTCGGCCAGCGAGACGTCCTCCACCAGGGAGGCGAGCCGCTGGTAACGCTCGGCAACCACCGCGGCGGGTACCTGCCCGTCCATCCCGGCGGCCGGGGTGCCCGGGCGCGGCGAGTACTGGAATGTGAAGGACCCGGCGAAGCGCGCCTGCCGGACCAGGTCGAGCGTGTCCTCGAAGTCCTGGTCGGTCTCGCCAGGGAAGCCCACGATGATGTCGGTCGTGATGGCGGCGTCCGGCATGGCCGCCCGGACCCGGTCGAGGATGGCCAGGTACTTCTCCCGCCGGTAGGCGCGGCGCATGGCCCGCAGCACCGCGTCGGAACCGGACTGCAACGGCATGTGCAGCTGCGGCATCACGTTCGGCGTCTCGGCCATGGCGGCGATCACGTCGTCGGTGAAGTCCCGCGGGTGCGGTGAGGTGAAGCGCACCCGCTCCAGCCCGTCGATCCCGCCGCAGGCCCGCAGCAGCTTGCCGAACGCCAGCCGGTCGCCGAAGCCCACGCCGTAGGAGTTCACGTTCTGCCCGAGCAGGGTGACCTCGAGGACGCCGTCCCCCGCCAGCGCCCGGACCTCGGCCAGCACGTCGCCCGGCCGCCGGTCCTCCTCCCGTCCCCGGAGGCTGGGCACGATGCAGAAGGTGCAGGTGTTGTTGCAGCCCACCGAGATGGCCACCCAGGCCGAGTAGCTCGACTCGCGGCGGGCGGGCAGGACCGAGGGGAACCGCTCCAGCGACTCGGCGATCTCGACCTGCGCGGCCTCCTGGACCCGGGCCCGCTCCAGCAGGGCCGGCAGCGAGCCGATATTGTGCGTGCCGAACACGACATCGACCCAGGGCGCCCGCTCGGCGATGCCGGCCCGGTCCTTCTGGGCCAGGCAGCCGCCCACGGCGATCTGCATCCCCGGCCGGGACTGCTTGACCGGCAGCAGATGGCCCAGGTTGCCGTAGAGCCGGTTGTCGGCGTTCTCGCGGACCGCGCAGGTGTTGAATACGACCACGTCCGCGGGTTCCCCGCTGGGGGCGCGCTGATAACCAGCGTCTTCAAGCAGGCCAGCGAGCCGCTCGGAGTCGTGCATGTTCATCTGGCACCCGTAGGTGCGTATCTGATAGGTGCGGGAGGCGCTCATTTCGCATCCGAGGGTACGCGCACTGCGCAGCATGTCCGGAATCTCCCCGGGGAGTCCCGTGGCATGTCCGGAAATCTCCCGTGGCAGACCCGCGAATGGTAGACGATATCCCCCATGACAGACAGCGTTTCAGCTCCCCGAATCCCCTACGGCGCCTGGCCCTCCCCCATCACCGCGGCCGACGTGGCCAAGGGGCAGGTGCTGATCTCCTACCCCATGGTCACGGGCACGGACGTGTGGTGGCAGGAGGGCCGCCCGGACGAGGGTGGCCGGGTGACGGTGGTGCGCTGTGACGCGGCCGGCCAGCAGCGGGCCATGCTGCCCGCCCCGTGGAATGCGCGCAGCCGGGTGCATGAATACGGCGGGCGGGCTTACCTGCCGGTGCCCGGCCAGACCCCGGATAGCCAGCCCGGGGATGGCCAGAGCGGCGCTGCCGACCGGGCGGGACGCGCCATTGTTTTTGCGAACTATGACGACCAGAGGCTTTACCTGGCGGCCGAGCCGGTGAATACCAAGCGGAAGAATGCGGAGTCGGCGGCGGAGGCAGCCGCCCCGGCCCCCTTGACCCCGCCGCCTGCGGACGGCGCGCCGACCACGCTGCGCTTCGCGGACTTCATCTTGTCAGCGGACAGGCAGGAGGTGTGGTGTGTCCAGGAGCGGCACGAGGGCGGCAAGATCACCCGCAGCCTCGTCGCCGTGCCGCTGGACGGGAGCGCCGCCGAGGACCCCGCGGCTATCCGTGAACTGGTCAGTGGCCCGGATTTTTTCGCCTTTCCGACATTGTCACCGGATGGGAGCCGGCTGGCCTGGATCTGCTGGAATCACCCGCGGATGCCGTGGGACGGGACTGAATTGCGGGTAGCCCAGATATCCGAGGGGGTGCTGGGACGCGGGCGGCTGGTTAAGGGCGGAATGAGAGAGTCCGTGCTGGCGCCGGTGTGGCGCGACGAGACCAGCCTGTACGTGGTCTCGGACTGGCCCGGGTGGTGGAACGTGTACCAGGTCGGCCTGGTCGGCGAGCCGGCCCAGGCGCTGTACCCGGCCGAGGAGGAGTTCGCCGAGCCACTGTGGCAGCTGGGCGGGCGGCCGTACGCCATGCTCGGCGACGGCCGCCTGGCCGTCCTGCACGGCCAGGGCGGCATGGGGCTGGGCCTGCTCGACCCGGAGACGGGCGAGCTCTCCGACCTCGAGGTGCCTTTCCAGCAGTTCCTGTCCGGGATGTCCGCGGACGGGACGACGATCGTGGCGGTGGCCGGCGGCCCGCAGACCCCGCTGTCCGTGGTCCGGATCGACGCGGCCACCGGGAAGTCCGAGGTGCTGCGCCAGGAGTCCGAGGACGTGCCCGCGGCCGGGTACCTGCCCGTGCCGAGCCAGGTCCTGCTGGAGGGCCAGTATGGCCGCAACGTGCACGCGCTGGTGTACCCGCCGACCCACCCGGAGGCCGTGGCCCCGGACGGCGAACTGCCGCCGTACATCGTCTGGGCCCACGGCGGCCCGACCTCGCACGTGGTCGGCCTGCTCGACCTGGAGAAGGCGTACTTCACCAGCCGGGGTATCGGCGTCGTTGACGTGAACTACGGGGGGTCCACCGGATACGGGCGCAGTTACCGGGAGCGGCTGCGCATGCAGTGGGGCGTGGTGGACGTGGAGGACGCGGTGTCCGCCGGGCTGGCCCTGGCCGATAAGGATGAGGCCGACCCGCGCCGCCTCGGGATCCGGGGTGCGTCGGCGGGCGGCTGGACGGCGCTGGCCGCCGTCACCACCCACGCGGCCAAGCACCCGGTGTTCAGCGCGGCGGCGTCCTACTTCGGGGTGGCTGACCTGCGGGAGTTCGCGGCCGAGACCCACGATTTCGAGTCGCACTACCTGGACGGCCTGATCGGCCCGCTGCCCGGCTTCGAATACGTCTACGCGGAGCGCTCCCCGGCCGGCCACGTGACCGACGCGACCTGCCCGGTCCTGCTGCTCCAGGGCCTCGAGGACCCGATCGTGCCGCCCCGGCAGGCCGAGAGCATCGCGGCCGACCTGTCCGCCCACGGGATCCGGCACGCACTGCTCACGTTCAAGGGCGAGTCGCATGGCTTCCGTCGGGCGGAGACGATTATCGCCGCGCTGGAGGCCGAGCTGTCGTTCTACGGGCAGGTGCTCGGCTTCACCCCGCCCGGCATCCCGCAGCTGACCCTGACCGAGCCCCGGAAGGCGGCCCAGGAGGCGATGGCAGCCCAGGAGGCGGCCGGGCCGGAGGGCGCGGCCCTGGAGTCCGGCGAGGCGCAGGACGCGGGGACGAGCCAGGAGGCCGGGACCGGGCATACGGCCGCCGCGGGGGCCGCTGGGGCGGGGGCCGCAGGGGCTGCAGTGGCCAATTCCGCGGGCTGAGTTCGGCCGGCCGCGAGTTTCCTCCCTCGTCAGCGGGCGAACTCGGTAGCCCGCGACTCCCGGACGACCGTGACCCGGATCTGGCCCGGGTAGGTGAGTTCCTCTTCCACCTGCTTAGCCACGTCCCGCGCGATCACCTGAGCCTGGATATCGTCCACCCGCTCCGGCTTGACCATGACCCGGATCTCCCGGCCCGCCTGCATGGCGAACACCTTCTCCACCCCGGGCTGGGCGGTGGCGATCTGCTCGAGCCGCTCCAGCCGCTTCACGTACGCCTCCAGCGACTCGCGGCGGGCCCCCGGACGGCCACCGCTGATCGCGTCGGCGGCCTGGGTGAGCACGGCCTCGACCGTGCGGACCTCGACCTCGTTGTGGTGCGCCTCGATCGCGTGCACCACATCCGCGGGCTCGCCGTAGCGCCGCGCGATCTCCGCGCCGATCAGGGCGTGGCTGCCCTCGACCTCGTGGGTCAGGGCCTTGCCCACGTCGTGCAGCACCGTGCAACGTTTCAGCAGGACCGGGTCCATACCGAGCTCGCTGGCCATCATGCCCGCGATGTGGGCGGACTCGACCAGGTGGCGGAGCACGTTCTGGCCGTAGGAAGTGCGGTAGCGCAGCCGGCCGAGCAGGGTGACCAGCTCCGGGTGCAGGTCGGTGATGGACAGCTCCACCATGGCGTCCTCACCCGCGCGCACGCACAGCTGTTCCACCTCGCCCTTGCTGCGCTCGTAGGCTTCCTCGATGCGCTGCGGGTGGATCCGGCCGTCCAGGACGAGCCGCTCCAGGGTGAGCCGGCCCACCTCACGGCGCACGGGGTCGAAGCAGGAGAGCAGGACCGCTTCGGGGGTGTCGTCGATGATGAGGTTGACCCCGGTGACCGACTCGAAGGCCCGGATGTTCCGGCCTTCCCGGCCGATGATCCGGCCTTTCATCTCGTCGCCCGGAAGGTGCAGCACGGAGACGACGGACTCACTGGTCTGCTCGCTGGCCACCCGCTGGATGGCCAGGGTAACGATCCGCCGGGCCCGTTCCTCGCCGTCCCGCCGGGCCGCGTTCTCGGTGTCCCGGACCAGCAGGGCGGCTTCGCGCTTGGCCTGGTTCTGGATGCCCGCGACGAGCTCCGCCTTGGCCTGATCGGCGGTCAGCCCGGCAGCCTGCTCCAGGACCTGGCGACGTTCCTCATCCAGCCGGTCCAGCCCGGCCCGGCGGGTTTCCAGATCGGCGCGGATCTGCTCCAGGCCTGCGGAGCGTTCTTCCAGCTTCCCGATCTCAGCGTCCAGGCGGCTCTCCCGTTCGGCCAGCCGGGCTTCGCGCCGCTCGAGATCGGCGCGCAAATCGCGGGCCCCGGCCCGGGCCGCGCGCAGTTCCTCGTCGGCGTTCTGGCTGACCTGGGCGGCCTTGTCGGCGGCCAGCCCGGCTTCGCGCACGATGGCAGCGGCGTCTGTCTCCGCCCGGGCCCGGACCTGATCGGCCGCCCGGCTGGCTTCCTCCAGCGTCCGCTGGGCCGCGGCACTGGTTTCCGCGGCGACATCCGCGCGGGCTGCCCCGGCCGCGGGTGCCGCGGCCACAGCGGACTGGTCCCGGCCTGGCGGCCTGCGCAGCACGACGATCAGCGCGAACACGGCGGCCAGCAGCCCAACTGCCCCGATAACGAGAGAGATTGCGCTGCTCATGGCACACCCCAATCCTGCTCGCCGACCCCGGCACCAGGGTGTGGTGCCAGGGGTAATCCCTGAGCGAGGGGTCATGCCCGCCATCCACCGGCCGCGGCGTGGCGGCCGGCCGCGCAACTGACTCGAGGTCCGGGGCGCGCCTCCGCGATGGCCGCGCAGGCCTGGCCAGCCAGCCCTGGCCAGCGGCCAGCTCGCCAGCCAGCTGAGCTAGTCCAGCCCGGCTGAGCTGATCCAGGTCAGCTGACCCAGCCCGGCATGGCCAGCCGGGCCGGTGGGCCGACTCGGCCAGCCCGGCCCAGAAGCGCGGGCCGCCGGCCGGATCGGTCCGGCCTGCTGGCCAGATCGGTCCTGGCCGGATCGGTACCGGCCAGATCCAGCGTCAGCTGGACCGCGGCCGGCAGATCTGGCCCGGCCCGGGCCACCCGGGTGGCTCCCGGGCAGCCAGCACCGGCCAAAGCGTTCGCGGTCTTTCGTGGAAAGCACGCGGACCTGAGTCCCGTCCGGGCCGTGGCCCGGCCGTCCTGCGGTGGCCCGCCGGGTCCTTTTCCAGGGATCCGGACGGGCCTATCGGGCCCGGATGAGCGTCCCCGCCCGGGCCAGAACCAGTCAAAGTCCGTGACCCTTCAGGCGGTCACGGGCCATATTTACTCGTTTTCATCCGCATGGCGCGGAGTAACACCTCGCTGCCGTGAGGTTAAGCGGAGATAACGTTTTGGGCAAGCAGTCAGTGGCGAACTTCTCGATTGTTACCCTGTGCGACTGGCCAGCTACCAAAGGCCCAAACCCGGGCTGAACGGGTCCCGGGAACGCCTTACGCCGGGTCCGCATCCGTATCGGCAATGGTCAGCGCCATGTCGTCGAGATCGATCCCGGCCGCCGCAGTGTCGGCGCCCTCCTGATCGAGGGCCTCCCGGACCACACGGTAGGCGACCGGTGCCGGATATCCCTTCCGCGCCAGCAACCCGACGAGCCTCCGGATGCGGGTCTCCAGCGGCTTGCCCCGGCTGGCGGCGAGGCCCTTCGCCACCAGCCGCTGCGCGGTGGCGATCTCGTCGGCGGGATCGAGGGCGCTCACGGCCGCGCTGATGTCCTCGCCGTCAACGCCGCGCTGCTTGAGCTCCGCCGAGAGTGCCCGCCGGGCCAGCCCCCGGCCGTGGTGCCGGGATTCGACCCAGGCGCGGGCGAACGCCGCGTCGTCGATCAGGCCTACCTCGGCGAAACGAGCCAGGACCGCGTCGGCCGCGTCATCGGGCACGCCGCGGCGGCGCATGGCCTCCGCGAGCTGGGCCCGGGTCCGCGGCCGCCCGGTGAGCAGCCGCAGGCAGAGCTGCCGGGCCTGCTCGTCGGGGTCCATGCCGTCGCCGTCGTCCGCCTCGCCCGGCCGGGCCCGCTTGTCCGGATCCGGCCCGGCCCGCGGGCCGGGCCGGGACACCGCGCGCGGCCTGGTCGCTGGCCGGTCAGGCACCGCCGCCCACGCCAGCCGGCGCACCCGCCCCCCGGCCGCCGGGCGCCCGGCCGGCCGCTGCCCGGCCCACCGGGGCACCCGTCACGGGACCACCGGCCGCCGGACCGCCGGCCGCCGACCCGTTAGCCGCCGACCCGTTAGCGCTGGCTCCGGCGGCCGGGGCAGCTTCCGCGTCGACGCGCGGCCCGACGCCGAGCTTCTCCTTGATCTTCTTCTCGATCTCGTTCGCGAGGTCCGGGTTGTCCCGCAGGAAGTTGCGGGAGTTCTCCTTGCCCTGGCCGAGCTGATCGCCCTCGTAGGTGTACCAGGCCCCCGACTTGCGGACGATGGACTGCTCGACCCCCAGGTCGATCAGGCCGCCCTCCCGGCTGATCCCGGTGCCGAAGATGATGTCGCACTCCGCGACCTTGAACGGCGGACTGCACTTGTTCTTGACCACCTTGATCCGGGTCCGGCTGCCCACGGCCTCGGTGCCGTCCTTCAGCGTCTCGATCCGGCGCACGTCGAGCCGCACCGACGCGTAGAACTTGAGCGCCCGGCCGCCGCTGGTCGTTTCGGGCGAACCGAACATGACACCTACCTTTTCACGAAGCTGATTGATGAAAATGGCGGTGGTTTTGGTCTGGCTCAGCGCGCCGGTGATCTTCCGCAGGGCCTGGGACATCAGCCGGGCCTGGAGGCCCACGTGGCTGTCGCCCATCTCGCCCTCGATCTCAGCCCGGGGCACCAGCGCGGCCACCGAGTCGATGACGACAACGTCGATCGCCCCGGAGCGGATCAGCATGTCCGCGATCTCCAGGGCCTGCTCCCCGGTGTCCGGCTGGGAGACGAGCAGCGCGTCGGTGTCCACGCCGAGCTTCTTCGCATAGTCCGGGTCCAGCGCGTGCTCGGCGTCGATGAACGCGGCGATCCCCCCGGCCTTCTGCGCGCTAGCCAGCGCATGCAAGGCGAGAGTGGTGTTGTGTGTCGGTACACATTCGCGTCCTGCCAGGTACGTGTGGGTCGGGTGGTCCACCTGGATGCAGCGGACGGGTACCGAGGAAGCCGGCTCGACGGCCGTCACGTACCTGAGCTTCGACTTGCGCGTGCGCATCGGCGTGAGCCGGGTCGCCTTCCGGGGCAGGCGGAACACCGGCAGTTCTGTCTGGAAGCCCAGCCGATACCGGGTGCCGACCACACGCCCATGGAGTACCGCAGGCGCCTCGCGCATCGTGACTTTGATGCCAAGACCAAGCAGCAACTCAAGCGCGCCGCTGGCCAGTCGCTCGCTCGTCACGCTGAACTCACATGCGGCCGTGCCGAATCCCCGGCCAGCACCCGATCCGCCGGCGCTCACAGTTCCATCGGTGTCCATGAGTCCCTGCAGGAGCGCAAGCCGCTGGGCAACGGAGCCGTGCAGATAACGTTCCGGGATGCGCTTGCTTCCAAGGACCCCTAGCTCACGCAATTGCCCCCGCACCGACACTGCGTGATGCATAGGCCACTCGGGGAGTCGGCCTGCCCGGCGCTCGACCTCATAGTGGTTCTTGCACAAACCCCGTGCGATCGCGGCCCCACTGGTCGAGCAGTGCGGGCTTGCCAGCGAGCAGACCGACCGTTCGCGCACCGTTGTGATTCGGTACGTGGGAGTCCGGTCATCCTGATTGGGATTGCTGCGGCGAATCATGTAACCGTCACGCTTGATCTCGTCCAGGATCTCCGGGTCCATGCAGGTGATCCTGGCGTCGTCCGTGCTTCCGTCACCCAGCCACGCCCCCAGCGTGTACGGCGCTACCGGGAGTTCCTGGGCCGGATATTCCAGCGGGCCGCAAGTCTGGACCGCATGGTTAAGCGTGTGGCCGTCTCGCGCCCACAGGGTCGCCCTCATGTCCCGCGTGGTCACGACCGCCGGAGACCACCGCTCCGTACGGCCCCACAGCGTGGTCGTGACCCATTGATGGTCCGCGTCAGCGACGATCTCCGTGCCGTCGGAGAACCTGACTCGGAAGCACTCATGATCCGTCATGACAGGCGTGGTGAAGGTTACCCGGGTGGTCGAGCCATCCCCGGCGAACACCTCCTGGCCTGCTGACAGCTCGCCCATCGTGGTCCAGCCCTTGGGCGTCGGGATCGGCGTGTCCAGAGCGAGCGCTTTCCCGCTCCCCTCGGGTCCGTAGATCTCGACAACCCGGCCCCGGGGCAGGCCGCCGATGCCCAGCGCGACGTCCAGCGCGATGGCGCCGGTGGGGATCACTTCCATCGGCGCGCGGACCTCGTCACCGAGCCGCATGATCGAGCCCCGGCCGAATTGCCGTTCGATCTGGGCCAGCGCAGTCTCCAGGGACTTGTCCCTGTCACCGCCGGTCCGGTTGACTGCCCTGTCGGTGCCTGCCATGGGAACTCCCGTTGGATTCAAGAGCTTGCTAGCTGATTCGGTTGCCGGTCCAGAAGCTACGTGCCGCCACCGACAATTCCGCGCGCTGCTGCTGTGCTGCCGTCTGCTGTCGCCGTGCCGCGGGGTCGAGGCCACGGAAAGGAGACCCCGAATGGCCGTCCCAGGCCACTACCCTAAGCGAACAACTGTTCGACCGTGATGCCAACACGCCGCATCCCCGGAGAAAATTCGCGCCGGCCCTGGCCGGCGCGCCAACTCAGCGTAGGTTCGGCGGGACGTCGAACTCCTTGCAGATCGCCCGCCACACGGTCTTCGCGTCCACCCCGTCCGCCAGGGCCTGGTCAACGGTCCGCTCCCCCAGCGCGGACAGGACATGATCCTTGGCCACGCTGCTCGCGTACACGTCACCGAACTGCGCACGCATCCGCGTCCAGAACTCGCTGAGCCGCACGGCCCTCCCTGATGGCTACCCCCGGACCCCCTGGGTCCGTCTGCGGGCGAGGGTACCGGCGCCCGGGGGGCAACCCAACCCGCCGCCGACCCGGAGCCGTCCCGGGCTCACGACTCAGGTTCGTAACAAACGAGGAGGAATGCCTTTAGTTCTGTTGGGGAAGGGTCACCAGGGGTGCCCCGCAAAGGCATGAGAGCACTAGGCAGTTCCTGGTGCATCCAATTTGGCTCGGCCGGCCTGCTCCGCGGGCAGGCACCCGCACTCGGCTGGGAGAGCAGATGGACCGTTCCGCGGAGGACGGGGGCGGCCCCCCGACGGCACTGGCGGGGGACCCGGCCGCCCCGCAGGCCGTGGCCGTGCCCGAGCAGCGCACCGCCGGCCGCGTGGCCCCGCTAGCCCCAGCGCCGGCCCGGCCAGCCCGGCCGCCGCGGCCACGGCCCCGGCCGGTCCCGCCCCCGCTCCGGCCATTGCCCCCGCCCCCGGCCCGGCCAGCCCCGGCCCATCCCCCGCAGACCCGGCCCCCGGCGCGACCGCTCCCGGCCCGGCTGCCCCCGGGCCGCCCGCCTCCGGCCCGACCGCCCCCGGACCGACCGCCTCCGCACCGACCGCCTCCGCACCCCCGCGACGCCGGCCCACCGACGGTGTCGCGGTGGCCGCCCTGGTCTCGGGCATCGTGGCGGCCATTCCGGTCACCCTGGTGCTCGGGCCGCTGGCCCTCATCCGGATCGGCCGGTCGGGAGCCCGCGGCCGCGCACTGGCCATCACCGGCCTGGTGCTGGCCGGCCTGTGGACCGTGGCCGCGGCGATCGTGGCCGCCGCCATCATCACCCGGCCCCCGCCACCCAAGCCGGTCACGCTGCCCGCCGTGTTCAGCCTCCGGGCCGGCGAATGCCTCAACTCGGGCGCCAACGGGATCAGCGGCGTGCACGTGCTCAGCTGCGCGCAGGCGCACGACGCCGAGGTCTTCGCCACGTTCCCGCTGGCCGGATCGTCCTACCCCGGTGCGGCGGCCCTCCAGCAGCGCGCCCGGCAGGGCTGCGTCAGCCGGCTCAGCGGCTACCTGAACCCCCAGCTGTCCGCAACCTCGCTGGCGCAGTCTTACGTCTACCCGGACGCCGGGGCCTGGTCGGCGGGTGAGCGTACGGTGGTCTGCACCGTCCGCAGCACCTCCGGCCCCCTGGTCGGCTCAGTGCGGGCCTCCCAGTGACGTCCCCGCTACCCCCTGACCAGCCACTTCCGCCAGCGCGCCACCACCCCCGACCAGGAGGCTTCCGCCACTCGGCAGCATGTTCCAATCCGGCCGAAAGACCAGGGCCTTTAGGTATCCTGGAAGCAAATGCCAAGACGTATCACCAAGGCTCAGAACACGACGCCGGCGGCCGCTGACAACCCCATCGTGGCCACCGGGAGCAGGGACCCCCTCGAGGCGTTCAGCGCGGTCACCCGGGACTGGTTCGCCGCCGCGTTCGCCACCCCCACGCAGGCTCAGGCGGAGGCCTGGGCGGCGATCGGCAAGGGCGAGAACACCCTGGTCATCGCCCCGACCGGGTCGGGTAAGACGCTGGCTGCGTTCCTGTGGGCGCTGGACCGCCTGGCCGCGGCGCCCGCACCCGAGGACCCTGGGCAACGCTGCCGGGTGCTGTACATCTCCCCGCTGAAGGCGCTCGCGGTGGACATCGAGCGGAACCTGCGCGCCCCCCTGACCGGGATCCGGCACACCGCGCAGGCCATGGGAGCGGCCGAGCCTGACATCCGGGTCGCGGTGCGCACCGGGGACACCGCCGCCGAGGAGCGCCGCCGGCTGGCCGCCCACCCGCCGGACATCCTCATCACCACGCCCGAATCGCTGTTCCTCCTGCTCACCTCCAAGGCGCGGGACGCGCTGCGCGGGGTGGACACCGTGATCGTCGACGAGGTGCACGCGCTGGCCGGGAACAAGCGCGGTGCGCACCTGGCCCTGTCCCTGGAACGGCTGGACGCGCTGACCGCGGACCACCGCCCGGCCCAGCGGATCGGGCTGTCGGCCACGGTCCGGCCGGCCGGCGAGGTGGCGTCGTTCCTGGGCGGCGCCCGCCCGGTGACCATCGCCGCGCCGCCCAGCACCAAGCAGATCGACCTGAGCATCGTGGTCCCGGTCGAGGACATGACCGACCTGGACCCGCCGCCCGGCACCGCGGATGACTCAGCAGACGGCCAGGCCGCCCGGCGGTCCATCTGGCCGCACGTGGAGGAGCAGGTGCTCGACCTGATCGAGCAGCACCGCTCCACGATCGTGTTCGCGAACTCACGCCGGCTGGCGGAGCGGCTCTGTGCCCGGCTCAACGAGCTGGCCGCCGAGCGCGCCGAACTCCGGGCGGGCGCCCGGCCCGGCGGGCCAGCCCAGGCCGGCCCGGCCGGACCGCCCGCCCAGATCATGGCCCAGGCGGGAGCGGCCGGCGGCGCGCCCCTCGAGGTCGCCCGGGCTCACCACGGCTCGGTGTCCCGGCAGGAACGGGCCCAGATCGAGGAGGCGCTCAAGGCCGGCCGGCTCCCGGCCGTGGTCGCCACGTCCAGCCTGGAACTCGGCATCGACATGGGCGCGGTGGACCTGGTCGTCCAGGTCGAGTCACCGCCCTCGGTGGCCAGCGGCCTGCAGCGCACCGGCCGGGCCGGGCACAATGTCGGGGACGTGAGCCGCGGCGTCATCTTCCCCAAGTACCAGGGTGACCTGGTCCAGGCCGCGGTGGTGGCCCGGCGGATGCGCGGCGGCCAGATCGAGCAGCTGAGCGTCCCCCGCAACCCGCTGGACGTGCTCGCCCAGCAGATCGTCGCAATGACCGCGCTCGACGACTGGTCCGTGGACGACCTGCACCAGGTGGTCCGCCGGGCGGCGCCGTTCGCCAGCCTGACCCGGCCGGTACTCGAGGCCGTGCTGGACATGCTGGCCGGGCGGTACCCGAGCGAGGAGTTCGCCGAGCTACGGCCCCGGCTGGTCTGGGACCGCACCACGGGCATGCTGCACGGCCGCCCCGGGGGCCAGCGGCTCGCGGTGACCAGCGGCGGCACCATCCCCGACCGGGGCCTGTTCGGGGTGTTCCTGGCCGCGTCGCAGCGCGGCGACGGCCGGAACTCGCACCGGGTCGGCGAGCTCGACGAGGAGATGGTCTACGAGTCCCGGGTCGGCGACGTATTCGTGCTCGGCGCGAGCTCGTGGCGGATCGAGGAGATCACCGCCGACCAGGTGCTGGTCTCCCCCGCCCCGGGCCAGCCCGGCAAGCTGCCGTTCTGGCACGGCGACGCGCCCGGCCGCCCGGCTGAGCTGGGCCGCGCGCTCGGCGCGTACTGCCGCGAGCTGGCCGCGGCGGGTGAGCAGGACGCGATCGAGCGGCTGCGAGCCGACGGCCTGGACGAGCTGGCCGCGGCCAACCTGATCCGCTACCTGACCGCGCAGCGGGACGCCACCGGGTACGTGCCCGACGACCGCACGCTGGTCATGGAGCGGTTCCGCGACGAGCTGGGCGACTGGCGGCTGGTGCTGCACAGCCCGTTCGGCGCGCAGGTGCACGCCCCGTGGGCGCTGGCCATCGCGGCCCGGCTGCGCGAGCGCTACCAGGGCATGGACGTGCAGGCCATGCACACCGACGACGGGATCGTGATCCGCGTCCCGGACACCGAGGAGCCGCCGCCGACCGGGATCGCCGAGCTGCAGCCCGACGAGGTCGAGCAGCTGGTCACCGACGAGCTGGGCAACTCGGCGCTGTTCGCGTCCCGGTTCCGCGAGTGCGCGGCCCGGGCGCTGCTGCTGCCCCGGCGGCAGCCGGGCCGGCGCAGCCCGCTGTGGCAGCAACGGCAGCGGTCGGCACAGCTGCTGTCAGTGGCCCGCAAGTACGGGACGTTCCCGATCGTGCTGGAGACCGTGCGCGAATGCCTGCAGGACGTGTTCGACGTGCCCGGGCTGGTCAGCCTGATGAAGGAGCTGGCCAACAGGAAAATCCGCCTGGTCGACGTGGAGACCCCGGCACCGTCGCCGTTCGGGCGCTCGATGCTGTTCCGGTACGTGGGCGCGTTCATGTACGAGGGGGACGCGCCGGTCGCCGAGCGCCGGGCCCAGGCCCTGGCCCTGGACTCCTCGCTGCTGGCCGAGCTGCTCGGCCAGGCTGACCTGCGCGAGCTGCTGGACCCGGCGGTGGTCGAGCAGACCGAGCGGGAGCTGCAGCGGCTCACCCCGGAGCGGGCCTGCCGGGATCTCGAAGGCGTGGCCGACCTGCTGCGCGCCATCGGGCCGGTATCCGCGGCCGAGGTGGCCGGGCGCAGCCAGGACCCGGCCGCGGCCGCGGGCTGGCTCGCCGAGCTGGCCCGGCAGCGGCGGGCGCTGGAATTCCGGATCGCCGGCGATGCCCGGTGGGCCGCCATCGAGGACGCCGGCCGGCTGCGCGACGCGCTGGGCGTGCCGCTGCCCCCGGGGGTGCCCGCCGCGTTCACCGAGCCGGTCCCCGACCCGCTCAGCGACCTGGTGGCGCGCTACGCCCGCGGCCACGGCCCGTTCGTCACCGCGGACCTGGCCCAGCGGTACGGGCTCGGGGTGGCGGTGGTCACCGGCGCGCTGCGGCGGCTGGCCGCCGAGGGCCGGATCGCCGAGGGCGAGTTCCTCCCCGGGTTGCGCGGCACGCAATGGTGTGACACCACGGTGCTGCGCACGCTGCGCCGCCGCTGCCTGGCCAAGCTGCGCAAGGAGGCCGAGCCGGTGCCGCCGTCGGCGCTGGCCCGGTTCCTGCCCGCGTGGCAGAACGCGGCCCAGCCCGCTCCCGGCCGGGGCGAGGCCCGGGGGCGCACCCGCGGGCCGCGGGCCAGTGCGGACACCGTGTACGAGGCCATCGACCAGCTCGCCGGGGCGGCGATGCCCGCGTCGGCGCTGGAGACGCTGATCCTGCCCGGCCGGGTGCCCGGCTACCAGCCCGCGATGCTGGACGAGCTGACCGCGGCCGGGGAGGTGGTCTGGTCCGGGGCGGGCGGGCTGCCCGGCGGGGACGGCTGGGTGGCGCTGGCCCCCGCGGACACCGCGCCGCTCCTGCTGCCCGAGCCGGGTGAGATCACCCTGACCCCGCTGCACGAGGCAGCGCTGGCCGCCCTGGACGGCGGCGGCGGGATGTTCTTCCGGATGCTCGCCGGCCGGGCCGCCGCGCTGCTGCCCGAAGGAGAGCGCAAGGACGTCACTGACGCCGCGGTCGCCGCCGCCATCTGGGACCTGGTCTGGGCGGGCCGCCTGACCAACGACACGCTGGCCGCGCTGCGCACGGTGCTGGGCACGGGCAGGCCCGTGGCCGCCACCTCCGCGAGCCCGCACCCGCCGGCGGCGCGGCGACGCGGCGGCGGCGCCCGGCTGGGGACCCGCGGGCGCGGCACCGGCCGGCCGGTCATGCCGTCCCGGACCGGGCCGCCCACGGTTACCGGGCGCTGGTCGCTCGTGCCGCCCGCCGACCCGGACGCGACCCGGCGGCTGCACGCGCTGGCCCGGACCCTGCTGGACCGGCACGGGATCGTGATCCGCGGCGCGGTCGCCGCGGAACGGGTGCCGGGCGGGTTCGCCGGGATCTACCCGGTGCTGAGGGCCATGGAAGACGCGGGCCAGTGCCGCCGCGGTTACTTCGTGGAGGGTCTGGGCGCCGCGCAGTTCGCGCTGCCCGGCGCCGTGGACCGGATGCGCGCGCTGGCCGCGGAGGCCGAGAGCGGACCGGCCCCCGCCGATCCGTGGGCGCGCGCAGGCGACCTGGCTGCGGGTTCGCCTGGCCCCGGTTTTTTCCGCAACGAAAACCCGCCGCGGGAAGCCCTCAGCGTCACCGTGCTCGCCGCCGGGGATCCAGCCAGCCCGTTCGGCGCGGCCCTGCCCTGGCCGGAGCGGCCTGGGGAGACCCCGGGCGGGCACCGGCCGGGCCGCAAGGCCGGCTCGCTGGTCGTCCTGGCCGCGGGGGAACTCATTCTCTACGTCGAGCGGGGCGGCAAGACGCTGCTGTCGTGGACCAGTGACCCGGCGGTGCTCGGGCCCGCCGCGGCCGCCCTGGCCTCGGCGGCCCGCGGCGGGGCGCTGGGCCGGCTCACGATCGAGCGGGCCGACGGCTCGGCGGTGCAGGACTCGCCGCTGGCCCGCGCCCTGGAGGAGGCCGGGTTCCGGCCTACGCCCCGTGGGCTGAGGCTGCGGGCCCAGGTGGCCTGAATCGTGGTCACATCGGCGTGAAATTGGCCATCAGATAAGCCATTCTGGCTGCATCCAGGCCCGGCGTAGGGCACCTTTCTCCTGGGGGGATCGGGACGCGTGCTATCACCTGGCCTCCACCATGAGTGGGCAGCGGCGGCATAGGCCGCCCGCCGAGTGCGAGGTCAGGAGGGCGCTGTGGCCAACGCGGCGGGCATCGATCTCTCGAGCTACCAGCCGTCGTTCGACTGGTCCGCCGAAAAGGGACGAATTTCGTTCGCGTTCATCAAAGCGACCGAAGGCATCACGATCAGGGACCCCTCGTTCGCCGCTAACTGGCGGCGGGCCAAGGACATCGGCATCGTCCGCGGCGCCTACCACTTCGGCCACCCCCGGAACGGCGCGGCCACCGAGGCCAGGGCATTCCTGGACACGGTCCGGGCGCACGGCCTGAACGCCGGTGACCTGCTTGCGCTGGACCTGGAGGTGTCGGACGGACTGGGCCCCGCGCGGGTGGCGGAGTACGCGCGGAACTGGTGCGCGGACGTGCATAAAGCCACCGGGCACACGCCGGTGGTGTACACGTTCCTGAGCTTCGCCCAGCAGGGCAACTGCGCCGGCCTGGGCCACTACCCGCTGTGGATCGCCGAGCCGTCCGCCCCGGCGGGCCGGCCAGTGGTGCCGAAACCCTGGTCGACCTGGAAGTTCCACCAGTACGGCACGGCCCGGGTGGGCAGCAACACGGTCGACGTGGACGTGTTCAACGGGGACACCGCCGCCCTGAGAAAGTTCGCCAACCCAGCACCGCCCGTACCCAAGGAGGAGGCCGAAGTGCAGACCGGGTCCCTGAACAACGGCGCCAGCGCCGTGACCGCGATCGCCATCCCGTTTGGCAGCGCCAAGGAGATCGGCTTCGCCTGTGACAACGGACGGCAGGGCCTGGCGTCCGCCCGGTTGCGCGTGGCCGTCTGGGACGGCCACTGGAAGGTGCACGACTCGGTGGTGGTAGACAGCACCAAGGGCCAGACAGTGATCAAGTTCGGCGATGCGTCGAGGACGTCCGTGGTCTCGGTCGCGCGTCTCGACGCGGGAAACGTGAGCATCGGCTACCAGGTCTCCTAAGCTTCGGGTGTGAACGGCGCCCCGCCCACGATCTATGACGTCGCCGCGATCGCGGGCGTGTCCATCGCGTCGGTGTCCCGGGTGCTCAACGGGACCGGCAGCCCCCGCGCGGACACCCGGGACCGGGTGCTCCGGGCGGTGGCTGAGCTCGGCTTCGTGCCGGACGGCGCGGCCCGGGCGCTGAGCGTCAAGCTCAAGGAGACGGTCGGGGTCGTGTACCGGCGGGTGCCCAAGGCGACCTCCAGGGGCGTGTTCGCCGAAGAGGACGAGAACCTCCAGTTCGCCGACATCATCAACCGGGGCATCGAGATCGCGGCCCAGCGCAGTGGCTTCAGCCTGCTGATCAGCTCAGTGGCGGCCGAGGACGCGGACGCGGGCCGCCGGATGCTGGGCCTGGCCCGCAAGTGCGACGGGCTGATCGTGCACGACCTCGTCCTGGACGCCGGCCAGCTGGACCGGCTGGGCCGCCACCTCCCGGTGGTCAACCTGGCCGGGATCACCACTCCGCATACGGCCAGCGTCCGCGGCGACAGCGAGACGGGCATGCGTGACCTGATGTGGCACCTGATCCGTGACCACGGGTACCGCACGCTCGGGTACCTGGCCGGGGTCGCGGACAGCCCGGACAACGTGACCCGCCGGGCGGTGGTGGAGGCCGAGGCCCGCGCCGGCGGCGCGGAGCTCGCCGCCGGGCCGCAGTGGCAGGGCAGCTACTACGCCGACGGCGGGGCCCACGTCATCGACGGGCTGCTCGGCTCGGGCCGGTCGCTCCCCCGGGCCATCGTCTGCGCCAACGATCTTGCCGCGCTCGGCGCCCTGCACCGGCTGGCCCGCCGCGGCGTGGACGTGCCGGGCGAGGTCGCGGTGACGGGCTTCGACGACATCCCGGTCGCGCGGCGGCTCCGGCCCGGGCTGACGACGGTCCGCCAGCCGATCAAGGAGCTGGGCGCCACCGCGTTCGAGCTGCTGGAATCCCTGGTGCGCCACGGTCCGCCGGAGCCGCGGGACGTCGTCCTGCCCACCCGGCTTATCCGCCGGGAAAGTTGCGGGTGCACGGTGGCGGCCGCGGGCGGCTCCCTCCCGGCCGGCTAGCCGGGCTCAGTGTCCCCGCGGGCGGCGTCCCCGCGGGCCGCGTCCCACAGCACGGGCAGCGCCGGCGGCTTGCGGAACACCAGGCCCCGCGGGGCGGCCGGGTGGTCCGGGTCGAGCCGCAGGCCGGGCAGCTGGCCGAGAGCAGCGGTGAGCGCGGCGTGGGCTTCCAGCCGGGCCAGGTGCACGCCCAGGCAGAAGTGCGGCCCGCGGGCGAAGGCCAGGTTCTGCCCGGGGTTGCCGCGGCGCACGTCGAAGCGGTCCGGGTCGGCGAACGCGGCCGGGTCCCGTCCCGCGCCGGCCACCGACACGGTGACCAGGTCGCCTCGGCTGACCGCAGCGCCGCCGAGTTCGACATCGCGGGTGGCGTAGCGGTCCACCACGGCGGCCGCGGGTTCCAGGCGCAGCGACTCCTCAATGGCCTGCGGCAGCAGGCCGGGGTCGGCGCGGACCAGGTCCAGCTGAGCGGGATGGCTGAGCAGGTGCCATGCGGCGTTGGCGATCATGCCTTCGGTGGTCTCGATACCGCCGAACATCAGCACCGCCGCGTTGGAGACGATCTCAGCCGGGCCGAGACCGGCGGCGGCCGTAGCCCCGGGCTGCGCGGCCGCCGTCAGCAGCGATGACCCGGTCCCGCTCTCGATGACCGCCGCCAGGCTGCCGCTCAGCTCCCGGAACGCCGCGGTCCCGGTCGCCACCGCGGCGTTCCGGGACCGGGCGCCGGGCACCGGAGACGGCGGTGCAGTGTCCGGGCCGGGGCTGGCGGACAGCTCGGAGACCGCGCCGACGATGGCGTCGTACCAGGACAGGATGATGCCCGGATCCACCTGGCCGAGGCCGAGCGCCCGGGCCACGACGGCCACGGCCAGCGGCGCGGCCAGGCTCCGGCTCAGGTCGCCCCGCCCGGCCGGGCGCATCACGAGGGTCAGCCGATCCGCTTCCCCGGTCACGAACGTGGCCAGCTGGTCGTGCACACCTGCCCGGCTGAACGGCGCGGTGAACGGGCGCCGGTGCCGGTCATGCTGCGGGCCGTCCAGGGAAAGCATGCTCGGGCCCACGATCCGGGCCGTGGAGAAGCGAGGATCGTCGACGGTGTAGGTCGCGCTGTCCCGCATGACCGCCATGGCCAGGTCGCGCCGCGTCACGAGCCAGCCGTTCAGCACCGGGACCCAGGAGACGGGCTCAGCCGCGCGCAGCCGGGCCAGCGCCGGATGCGGGTCATCGCCGAGTTCCGCCAGGGTCACAGCGGCGCCCAGCGGGTAGCGGCGGGCGCGCGTGATGCGGTCCGGGGGGTGCGGCGCGGGCTGGCCGGTCATATCGTTGACGCTACTGCCGTGCCGTGACCAGCCGTTGCGCGGAGCCGGCCCGCAGCACCGGATCCTCGGGGGTGGGCGGGTGGTGACCGCTGCGACATGGGGTCCGGACCCTGACTACAGGGGTGGCGACGCGCCCCCCGGTGTGCGACGCTGGGATGGCAAAGTTCAGGCAAACCGGGGGAAGAGCCTGATGTCTGAGCAACCCGGGGTTGACCCGACGCTCGTGCTCGCGCGCGGCGCCTTCGCGGATGCGTGCCGCCGGAACGGTGTCAGCGAGCGGTTGCGGCACGAGGGTTACCCGGTCGCCAGGCTTTCGCCGCCGACCTGCCCGCGGAGCGCACCGCGCTGGTGTCTGCGACCAAGCGTCCCGATGCTGCCGTGGCCTTCAGCGAGGCGTCCGGTCCTCCCGAGATGAGCACGGCCGACGCGATAACGATGACCCGGGGGGCGGGCACGCCGTTCGGCGCGCTGAAGCAGATCGATGCCGGGCTGCTGAGCGTTGGCTACGCCGAAGCCGGCCCTGCTGATGGCCGCGCGGTCATTCTTCTGCACGGGTGGCCCTACGACATCCACAGCTATGCCGGGGTCACGCCGTTGCTGGCATCGGCGGGGTACCGGGTGATCGTCCCCTACTTGCGGGGCTATGGCACGACCCGCTTCCGGTCCGATGCGACGTTCCGAAATGGCCAGCAATCGGTTCTCGGGGTCGACGTCATCGCGCTTATGGATGCTCTGGGCATCCGCGAAGCGATCATCGGCGGGTTCGACTGGGGAGCCCGGACAGCCAACGTCGTCGCCGCTCTCTGGCCCAGCCGGTGCAAGGCCATGGTGTCGGTCAGCGGCTACCTGATCAGCAGCCAGGCCGCCGGCAAGGCGCCGTTGCTCCCGCCGGCCGAACTCGCGTGGTGGTATCAGTTTTATTTCGCTACCGAACGCGGCCGGGCCGGCTATGACAAATACCGGCGCGAGTTTGCAAAGCTCATCTGGCACACCGCCTCGCCGGAGTGGAACTTCGACGACGCGACGTTCAACCTGAGCGCCGCGGCCCTGGGCAACGCAGATCATGTCAGCATCGTGATCCACAACTACCGCTGGCGGCTCGGACTGGCGGAGGGCGAGGCACGATACGACGATCTGGAGAAGCAGCTCGCGGGCAGCCCCGTCATCACCGTGCCAACAATCACTCTCGAAGGTGATGCCAATGGTGCGCCCCATCCGGAGCCCGGCGCCTATCGGGCAAAGTTCTCGGGCAAGTACGCGCATCGGACCATCCCGGGCGTCGGGCACAATCTGCCGCAAGAAGCTCCGCAGGCTTTCGCCCAAGCCGCCGTCGACGTCGACGGCTGCTGACCGGTGAAGATCACGCCGCCAGCGGCCACCCGAGCACGACCGAGGATGCAGGTACAGCCTGGAGCGTTAACCCCGGCCGCACGTCGAGCAGCTGAAGATCATCGAGCCGCTCACCAATCCCACGGCGCATGGCGCGAGCGCGGCAGACGCCTTCCACCTGGTGATTCCTCGCTGCCGGGTCACGGGTTCTCCGGCAAGCCGGCCACCACCGGCTGGGATCCCACCCGCATCGCGCGGGCCTGGGTCGTGCTGATGAAGCGCCTCGGATACACCCGGTTTGTGGCGCAGGGCGGCGATTGGGCGCGGCCGTCACCCAGACGATGGGCATTCAGGCAGCACCGGAGTTGCTCGGCATTCACTCCAATATGCCTGGTACCGCTCTCGCCGACATCAACCAGGCGTTCCAGCGCGGCGACCCGCCATCCGATCTCTCGGACGAGGAGCGACGCGCGTACGAGCAGTTGAGGAACTTCTATGCCAAGCACGTGGCCTACGCACTCATCATGGCCACGCGCCCGAAAACGATGTACGGACTGGCGGACGCCCCCGCCGATCTCACGGCGTTCATGCTTGATCACGGCGACGGTACCGGCCAGCCCGGACTCGTCGCACAGGTCCTCCAGGGACACCTGGACAGCGCCCTGACCCGGGATGACCTCCTCGACAACATCACGCTCTACTGGCTGACGAACACCGGGATTTCCTCGGCTCGTCTCTACTGGGAGAACAAGGCAGACTTCTTCGACGCCAAGGACATCTCCATTCCGTTTGCCATGAGCGTCTTCCCCGGCGAGCTCTATCAAGCCCCGAGGAGCTGGCCGAGCGCGCGTATCCCAAAAACCTCGTCCATTACAGCAAGCTCGACCGAGGCGGGCACTTCGCGGCGTGGGAGCAGCCGGACCTGTTCACCGCCGAGATGCGGGCCGCTTTCCGGTCACTGCGCTAGTTTCCTCAGTCGCGCGCCAACTGCGCTGAACGCCACAGTCACCCTCTGGGGAGGATGCCACCAGAGGGGCACGCGAGGTGGGATCGGACGTAGAGCAGCAAGGGGACTGGAGAGCGGGTTCCGGCGAGAGCGGTGTAGGAGGCCCCATGACGTCGGCAGCATCCTCACCGGGCCAGGGCGCCGATGGTCGCGGCTGATCCGGGCTTCCCTGGCCACGCCGCGGCGGGCCAGCGGCCCATGAAGCCCGCCGTGCCGAAGGCTGACCTGGCGGAAGTGCAGGCGCGCGGCCGCGCCCTCGGCGGGGTGGGGATACCGGGTCCGGCGTCCGGGGCGATCGCTGCTCCACAGCCTGAGAGCCTGGTCATCGACGGGGTCCGCAGCCTCGAGGTGCGCTGGATCTTCCCGGGCCGGCTCGAAGCCGCGGTGGCGGGATGGTTCGGGCGGTTCCCGGCCGGGGTGGAATCACGGGAGGACACCTATCTCCTCGGCCCGCCGTTGCGCCTGCTGTCGGTCAAGATCCGCGGGGGCGAGGCACTAGAGGTCAAGGCGTACGGCGGGAGCCCGGGAATCCTCGAGGTTCCGGGCCGCGCCCGCGGGCGCATGGAAGACTGGCGGAAGTGGTCGTACCTGTGCGGCCCGCTCAGCCAGGACAGCGGTGACCCGGCCTGCTGGAGAGCGGTCCGCAAGAAGCGGCGTATCAACCGGTTCTCCCTCGCCCGCGGGCAGATCGTGGCGCGGGCCCCGCGCGGGGGTCACGAGCCGAGGTGCGAGGTGGAACTCACCGAGATCCGCACGCCCGAGGAAGACTGGTGGTCTCTGGGATTCGAGGCGACCGGCCCCGCCGATCTGCTCCGCGCCGCACTCGAGGCCACCGCCGCCCTCGTGTTCGCCCAGGCGCTGCCCGGCGGCATGGAACCCGGTCCCGATGATTCACGCTCCTATGCCGAATGGCTAGGTCAGCTGCCGGGCACCGGGCACAACGGCTGAAGGCCGCTCCCCCGCCCGGGTCAGGGCGATCCGGGCCGCGCGCGGACACCGCGGTTGAGAGCGATGCAGAGGTGCCGGCCCCGGCCTAGGTGTACTGCCCATGGACGTTGGTGACGGGGACACGGGTGGATGATCTTGATTAGATGAGGACCTCCGGGTTCGGTGTGGATCACCACAATCTCCACCGAGCACCCGGGAGGTCCTCGTGTCCCACCGTAATGCCCCGCTGTCTGAGACCGGTCGGCTGCGCCTGGCCCGGTGCGTCGTTGACGATGGGTGGCCGCTGCGGCGGGCCGCTGAACGGTTCCAGGTTTCGCCGTCTACTGCCGCGCGGTGGGCCTGCCGGTACCGGCAGGCCGGCCCGGCTGGGATGGCTGACAGGTCCTCCCGGCCGCGATCTTGCCCGCGGCGGACGCCGGTGCGGCTGGAGCGGCGGATCGTGGGATTGCGGGTGAGCAGGCAGCTGGGCCCCGCCCGGATCGCTTACCGCCTGGGCCTGCATGCCTCCACCGTGCACGCGGTGCTGGCCCGCTACGGCTGCCCGCCGCTGGCGTCGCTGGACCGCGCCACCGGCAATCGCGTGCGCCGCTACGGACGTGAGCGGCCTGGCGAGCTGGTTCACGTCAACGCCGGGAAACTCGGGAACATCCCTGACGGCGGCGGCCACCGGATCATGACCCGGGCCCAGGGCAAGCGCAACCGCCAGGCACACCGCGATCCCGCCGTCCGCCGCAAAGTCGCAGGCCGCCCCAACCTGGGCTACGCCTGCCTGCACACCGCTATCGACGACCACTCCCGGCTGGCATACACCGAAATCCTGACCGACGAGACCAAGGAAACCGCGGCCGCGTTCCTGGGCCGCGCGCACGCCTGGTTCACCGCCGCCGGGATCACCATCGAGCGCGTCATCAGCGACAACGGCTCCTGCTACCAATCCCGGCTCTGGGCTCAGACCTGCACCGCCCTGGGCATCACCCCCAAGCGCACCCGCCCCTACCGGCCCCAGACCAACGGGAAGGTAGAACGCTTCCACCGCACCCTGGCCAGCGAATGGGCCTACGCCCGGTCCTACGCCACCGAAACCGAGCGCCGCGCCGCCCTTGACCCCTGGCTGCACACCTACAACCATCACCGGGGACACACCGCACTCAAGGGCCTCCCACCCGCTAGCCGCGTCCCCAACCTCTCAGGGCACTACACCTAGGCGGTCACAAGGGCAAGGCGCCGCCCTCGGCGGCCTCGGCCTCTTCTTTGACCGGCATCCCGCGGACCATGATGATGATCACTACGGCGATAGCCGCGCCGATGACGTCACCGAAGACGTACACCCACCAGCCCGAGAGATCCGCGCCCACGATGCCCGGCCCGAGGGTGCGGGCCGGGTTCATCGACGCGCCGCTGATCGGGCTGGCGAACAGCCCGAGCAGTGCGACCGTCGAGCCCACCGCGATCGCGGCGTTATGCCCGATGCTGCGGCCCCCCGTCGCGGTGTGCAGGATCACGCTCACCAGGATCGTGGTCAGGACGATTTCCATCACGAACGCTCGCCAGTCGCCGCCCGGCTTGGCGATCGGGTAGTTGCCGCCCGCGCTGACGTCTCCCAGGAGGATCTGCAGGAACAGGGCAGCGCCGATGGCGCCGGCGAACTGGGCCACCCAGTAGGGCAGCACCCAGCGGCGCGGGAACACCTGGCGGGCGGCAAACGCGAAGGTGACCACGGGGTTGATGTGCAGTCCGGACAGCGGGCCCCACGCGTAGATCAGCGCCATCACCAGCGCGCCGGGCGCGATCACCGCGGCCGTCCTGCTGATCGGGCCGCCTCCGGCGTAATGATTGATGACCCCGGCCCCGGCGGCCACCGTCACCAGCAGGAACGTGCCCAGGAACTCGATGATCAGCCGGACCCACAGGGGCCGCTGCTTGAGCGTGTCCATCTCGAACTGAAGCAGGTACCGCCGGCCTACCGCGGCGGCATGCTGGGCATCCTGATCATCAACGGCACTAGTCATTCGCCGGACTCCATTCTCCCGGTCAGCCGGCCACGCGGAGGCGTGACCAGGATCAGCGTCCCCCGCCAGCAGGGGTGACTGGATCACCCGCCACGAGGGAGGGATGGGCGGCGGGCCGCCCGCACCATCCCCTAAGGGTGATCCCCGCGGGCCGGGGCCCGTGCGACGGTCAACGTGTCCGGCATGGGGAGCACATGAACACTGGCGATGTCCTTCCCGGGGGGGCGGCCCCGGTCCAACCGGCTGCGGCGGCGGTGCGGGGTGAGCACTGGTGGCCAGTAGCGCTGGCCATCGTGGTCGTGGCCGGCCTGCATGTGGTGCTGCCCGCGCAGTACCGGGTGAACCCCAGATGGGTGCTCCCCGCCGTCCTGCTCGTCCTGCTGGCCGTTCTGATCGTCGGGGACCCGGGCCGCATTGACCGGCAGAAGCCCTGGCTGCGCGTCGTTACCGGCATCGTTGTCGCGTTCATCACGCTAGGGAACCTGTTCGCGGCCGCCCGGCTCATCGCCGACATCCTGACCATGAACAAGATCTTCCAGAACAATGCCATCGGGCTGCTGGCTACCGGCGGGGTGATCTGGGCCACGAACGTCATTGCCTTCGGGCTGTGGTACTGGGATCTCGACCGGGGTGGCGCCGCCGCCCGGGCGCATCATGCCCGCGTGGGCCCGGCGTTCGTCTTCCCCGAGATGCTCCACACTGACTACGCGCCGGCGGCCTGGGTACCGCGGTTCATCGACTACCTGTCGCTGGCCTTCTGGACCGCCACCGCCTTCAGCCCCACCGACACCTCCGCGATCAAGCCGTGGGCCAAGCTCCTCATGATCATGGAGGCGTGCGTGTCGCTGGGCGTGGGCGCGCTCGTGATCGCGCGCGCGGTCAACATCCTGAAATAGCCAGCGCCTGTACCGCCGGAAACGTGATCTGACCCGCGCAGCGCCGGCCCGCCCGGGGCGGCCAGCCCCCTCAGGGGCCGGCGTCAGGGGCCGGCCACGGAGGCCAGGAGCTCGCCGCGGGCTTGCTCCACCGCGGCCAGGATGGCGCCGCGGAGCACCGGCTGGCCGGTCACCCCGGTCGGTACCACCTGCGGGTGGGCCGGGCTGATCCGGCCCACCTCGGCGGCCACCCGGCTGGCCAGCGCCGTCCCGCCGGCCAGCCCCACCTCGCCACCGAGCACGACGAGGCCGGGATCGAGCACCACGCTGACCGCCGCCACCCCGGTCGCCACCCGCGCCGCCAGCTGGTCGAGCAGGCCGCGGCCGCGCTCGTCACCGGCCTGGGCGGCGGCCACCGCGGCCTGCACGGCCGCCGCGGCGGTGGGCGCCGGGAACCCGTAGCTCTCCGCGAGGGGCCGCACCGCCTGGGCGCCCACCAGGGACTGGAACGCGCCGGTGGCCGGGTGGCTGACATCCTGCGGCAGCGGCATCCCCGGGACCGGGAGGTACCCGATCTCGCCCGCCGCGCCCGCCACCCCGCGGTGCAGCCGCCCCCCGATGATGGTGGCGAGCCCCAGGCCCACGCCGATCCACATCAGCACGAAGTCGTCGGCGCCCTGCGCCACGCCCACCGCGCGCTCGGCCATGGCGGCCAGGTTGACGTCGTTCTCGATCGTGACCGGCTGGCGCAGGTCGCTGCGCAGGGCGTCCAGCACCCCCTCGTGCCAGGCGGGCAGGTTCACCGCCAGGCGCGGGTCCCCGGTGCGCGGATCGAGGACTCCGGGAGTGCCGATGACCAGGGCGTTCAGCCGTGACATCTCGACCCCCGCGGAACGGCAGGCAGCCGCCACCGCACCCCGGACCAGCTCGACCGGCTTGGCCGCACCGTTCGGGTCCACGCTGACCTGAGTGACCACCTCGCCGGTGATGTCCGCGACCCCGGCGCTGACCTCGTCGTGCTCGACGTGCAGCCCGGCGACGTACGCGCTGGAGGGCACGACCGCGTAGAGGGCCGCGTTCGGCCCGCGTCCGCCCGCCTGCTCCCCGACGGGCGCGACCAGGCCGCGCTCTTCCAGCCGGGAGAGCAACTGGGACGCGGTCACCTTGGACAGCCCGGTCCGCTCACCCACCTGGGCCCTGGTCATCGGGCCGCCTGCGAGCAACAGCTCGAGGGCCGCCCGGTCGTTGAGCTCCCGCAACAGCCGGGGTGTCCCAGGCCGTTGTTCCATGCCTTCCCTCCGTCGCATGACGTCCCCCCAGCACCTGCTCGCCAACGGCGAGGAGCCGGCTCGCCAGGGCCACGCCGGGCCGCCGGCGGCGGGCGGCGGGGCACCTGGCTGAATTCTGTCTCAATCTGGCCACAGGCTCTATCTAATAGGAAACTTTACTGTTAGTTTCACCCCAGAATCCCCACAGTGTTGGTCAAGCCAGGGCCGGTCGGTAGCCCAGCGACATGACCGCCGGGGGGCCGATTGGGCGGCGCTGACTAAGCAGGCAGCGACAGCCTAGACGGCCGACGGTGCCAGATCGCCCTGGGCCCACGAGGAATTGCGTGAAGTGCCAGAGGATCAAGCCGGGAAGGGAGATCTCTAGTGAAGCTGACTAGATCGGCGGCCGCGTTGGGTGCGGCGGCCCTACTCGCCGGGGCGGCGGCGGGCTGCGGCTCCAGCAGCAGTAACTCGTCCTCGTCCGCAGCGCCAGCCAAGCTGGTCGTCTGGCGGATGGGTTCGTCCGTCCCGTCCCAGGTCACCTGGATGAACGGGATCGTCGCCCAGTTCCACAAGAAGTACCCGCAGTACGCCAAGACCAAGGTCGTCGTGGACTGGATCCCCTGGGGCAACCGCGTCACCGACTGGACCAACGCGCTGACCAGCGGCAAGGGCGGCCCGGACATCACCGAGCTGGGCAACACCGACACCCCCGGCATCGCCTCGCAGGGCGCGCTGGCCAACATCAGCAGCAACGTGAAGGCCTGGTCCAGCGGCTCCGGGATCATCGCCGGCAACCTGGCCAACGACACCATCAACGGCCAGACCTACGCGGTGCCCTGGTTCGGCGGCGTGCGCGGCATCTGGTACCGCAAGGACGAGTTCACCAAGGCGGGCATCAGCGCGGCCCCCACCACCTGGGCCCAGCTGGTCAGCGACGCCAAGGCGCTGCAGAAGAAGTTCCCCGGCACGTTCGGCCTCGGCGCGCCCAGCAACTACACCAACGCCATCGTCAGCTTCATCTGGGGCGCGGGCGGCCAGGTGGCCACCCACAGCGGCGGCAAGTGGACCGCGAAGCTGACCACGCCGCAGGCCGAGGCGGGCATCAAGTTCTACGCCGACCTGTACCTGACCCAGCACGTCTCGCCGTCGAAGTACATCGGCCAGACCGAACTGGGTGCCCCGGGCGCCACCTCGGGCGGCTCGAACGAGGACTTCGCACTCGGCAAGCTGGACATGTACATGGACGGCCCCTGGGCGCAGGCCGAGCTGACCGCGGTGAGCAAGAAGTACGCGGCGGACTGGGCCTCGTTCCCGATCCCGAGCACCAGCGGGCCGAACCCGGCCCCGGCCTTCTCCGGCGGGTCCGACCTCGGGGTCTGGGTCAAGAGCAAGGCCCAGCAGGCCGACTGGGCCCTGGTCTCGCTGATGGACAGCCCGGCGAACGCGACCACGTTCGCGAACTCCGCGGGGTTCTTCCCGCAGTTCACCGCGCAGCTCAAGGGCGGCGCCTACGCGGGTAACCCGGTTATGGCGGGCTTCGCCAAGGCCGCCGCCTACACCCAGATCGCGCCGCTCAACTCGAAGAACTGGGCCACCGCCGACGCGACGGACGCGATCATCCCGACCATGATGAAGTCGCTGATGCAGGGCGCGAGCTTCAGCGCCACCGTGAACAAGGCCAACACGGAGCTGCAGAACGTGCTCAACACCGGGTCCACGACCGGCTGAGCGCCCGAGCCGTCCCGGCCGGCGGGCACGCCCCCCCGTGCCCGCCAGCCGGGACCCCCCGGTGAGGAGAGTGCCGATTCTCATGGTGGACACCGTCACACCGCAGCGATCGGGCGGCGCGCGCGCCGCGGCCGCCAGCCCGGCGGGGCCAGTCCAGTCTCCGGCCGCGAAACTCCGGGCGCTGATCCGGCGCTACCGGCTGGCGCCGTACCTGCTGCTGCTCCCGTCCATAGTCGCGATCGCCCTGGTGCTGCTGTGGCCGGTGGTGCAGGTGACGCTGTACTCCTTCCAGAATTACGGGCTCCCGCAGACGGACGGGGCCGCGCCGGTCCAGTGGGTCGGGCTGGGCAACTTCACCGCCACCTTCGCGGACCCGGAGTTCTGGCTGGCGCTGCGCATCACGGTGCTCTTCGCCGCGGCCGCGGTGACGCTGACCCTGCTGGCCGGCACGCTGGTGGGGCTGCTGCTGCACCGTCTGGGCCGGGTGATGGCCGGCATCGTCGGCACGGCGGCCCTGCTGGCCTGGGCCACCCCCCCGGTCTCGGCGAGCGTCCTGTTCTACTGGCTGTTCAATCCCGACGGGGGCCTGGTGGACTGGAGCCTGGCCCGGCTCCCGCACTGGCTGGTCGGCAGCACCGACTGGGCCGGGTTCAACTGGACCACCAGCGGCGCGCTGTCCGCCTACACGGTGGCCACCGTGCTGGTGGTGTGGCAGGGCTTCCCGTTCATCGCCGTGTCGGTGCTGGCCGGGCTCAAGACCGTGCCCGCCGAGCTGCTGGAGGCCGCCCGGGTGGACGGCGCCGGAGCGTGGCGCGGCTTCTGGCGGATCACGTTCCCGCTGCTCAAACCGATCTTCCTGGTCCTGCTGCTGCTGTCAGTGATCTGGGACTTCAACGTGTTCACCCAGACTTACCTGCTGACCGGCGGGCTCGGTAACCGCGACGAGTTCAACCTGTCGCTCTACCTGTACGACAAGGCGTTCACGTTCCCGCCCAGCTACGGCCTGGGCGGCGCGCTCGCACTGATCCTCACGGTCATCCTGCTCATCATCACGGTCGGCTACGTGCGGGCCTCCGTCCGGCAGGGAGCCCTCACGTGACCGCCCCCAGCCTGACCACGCCGTCCCGGATCCGCCGGCCCAGCATCCGCCGGCCGGCTCCCCGGACCCGCGCGCGGGCGGTCCGCAAGACCAAGTCCTTCAGCCTCAACGTCATCGGGGTGCTGGTCGCCCTGATCACCCTCTTCCCGATCTTCTGGATGATCTCCACCGCGTTCAAGCCGTCCCAGGAGATCTACTCGCTGACGCCGCGGCTGCTGCCCGCCCATCCGACGCTGGGCAATTTCTCGGCCGTGATGAGCGGCCAGGCGTCGGGGATCGGCTCAGTGTGGCTGTTCTTCCGCAACAGCCTCCTGGTCACGGTGTCTACCGTGGTGCTGGCGTCGCTGATCTCGCTGCTCGCCTCGATCGCGGTGGCCCGGTTCCGGTTCCGGTTCCGGGCCTCCTACCTGATCATGCTGCTGATCGTGCAGATGATCCCGGGCCAGGCGCTGATCATCGCGCTGTTCCTGGACTTCAACCGGCTGAACCTGCTGCAGAGCCTGCCCGGCCTGGTCCTGGTGTACGCTGCGCAGGCGCTGCCGGTGTCGATCTGGATGCTGCGCAATTTCGTGGCCACCGTGCCCCGCGAGCTGGAGGAAGCGGCGGCGGTGGACGGGGCGGGCAGCGTGCGGATCTTCTGGCGCATCCTGTTCCCGCTGGTCGCCCCGGGGCTGGTGGCGACCAGCATCTTCTCCTTCATCACCGCGTACAACGAGTTCATCGTGGCCCTGACCTTCCTCGGCCAGGCCCACTCCGACTACACGCTGCCGATCTACGTGACGTTCTTCTTCGCCCGCGGCGGCGCCCAGTGGGGACCGATCATGGCCGCTTCCACCCTGTACACCATCCCGGTGGTGGTGTTCTTCCTCATCGTCCAGCGGCGGATGACCTCGGGCCTGGTGGCCGGGGCGGTGAAGGGATGAGCGGCTCCTTGCCGAGGCGCAGGGGGAACAGGCCATGAACGCGGGTGTGTCCGCCGACCCGGTCCTGGACCGGATGGCCGACGCGATCCTCATCCCCCCGTTTCCCGGTGAGCGGGCCCCCCGCTGGGTGCTGTCCGCGCTGGAGCGGGGCCTGGCCGGGGTGACCATCTTCGGCCCGAATATCGCCGGGCCGGAGCAGCTGGCCGGGCTCACCGCCCAGCTCCGCTCGGCGGGCGGCCTCCCGCTGGTGGCCATCGACGAGGAGGGCGGCGACGTCACCCGGATCGCCCACCTGGCCGGCAGCCCCTACCCGGGCAACGCCGCGCTGGGCGCCGTGGACGACGTGAACCTGACTGCCGCGGTGCACCGGGCGCTGGGCCAGGACCTGGCCGCCCTGGGCATCAACGTGAACCTCGCCCCGTCGGTTGACGTGAACACCGCCGCCGACAACCCGGTCATCGGGATCCGGTCGTTCGGCCCGGACCCGGACCTGGTCGCCCGGCACGGCGCCGCGGCCGTGCGCGGCCTCCAGGCGGCCGGGGTGGCCGCGTGCGCCAAGCATTTCCCCGGGCACGGCAGCACCAGCGCCGATTCCCACCACGGCATCGTGACCGTGCAGGCCAGCCTGGACCTGCTCCGCCGCCGCGACCTGCCCCCGTTCGCCGCAGCCATCGCGGCCGGGGTCCGCGGCGTGATGCCGGGCCACCTCCGGGTGCCGGAGCTCACCGGGGACGCCCCGGCCACACTGTCCGCCGCGGCCCTGAACGGCCTGTTGCGGGGCGAGCTGGGGTTTACCGGGGTGATCATCTCAGACGCCCTCGAAATGCGCGCCGTGAGCGATCTGTACGGCATCCCGGAAGCCGCGGTGCTTGCGGTGGCCGCCGGGACCGACCTGCTCTGCTTCGGCCGCGACGCCGCGAAGGACAGCTACCTTGCGGTCCGCCGGGCCCTGAGCGAGGCGGTGGCCAGCGGCCGGCTGCCCGCGGAACGGCTCGCGGAGGCCCAGCAGAACGTGGCCCGGCTGCGGGCCTGGCTGGCCGGGGCAGCCTCCCGGGCCCGGCTGGATGGGGCGGGGCCGGACGCCGGGCGGCTTGCCGGCCACGGCGCCCACATCGGCCTGGTGGCCGCGCGCCGCGCGGTGCGCGCCCCGGCCGTCCCTGGCCCGCTGGCCGACCCGGTGGTCCTGGAACTGGACGCACAGGAGAACATCGCGGTGGGTGATGTCCCGTGGGGGCTGCGTCCCTGGGTGCCGGACGCGAGCATCCAGCGCATCCCGGCCGGCCTGGCGGTGGCTGACGCGGCGGCGGTCACGGGCGCGGCGCTGGCCCGGGCGGCGGGCCGGGGGCTGATCGTGGTGGTCCGCGACGCGCACCGCTACCCGGCGGTCCAGGCCGTGGTGGCCGGGCTGGCCGCGGCACGCCCGGACACGGTGGTGCTGGAGATGGGGCTGCCCCTCTGGACCCCGCCCGCGGGCGTGCACGTAGCCACCTTCGGTGCGGCGCGCGCGAACGCGCAGGCCGCCGCGGAGGTCCTGGGACTGGCTGGTGACCGGGCGGCACGCCCTCGCGGAGGCCATCCGTGATGGCCGGGCGAGGGCTAATTTCCTACTAAAACAGTCCTGCTGATGGGCCAGTCGGCCCGCCTGGTCCCCGGCAACCTGCATAATGCTGGACATGAGGCTCTCTGCCCGCGCTGACTACGCGCTGCGCGCCGCGGTGGAACTGGCCGCGGCGGACGGCGGTCACATTACCGCTGAGCAGCTGGCGCGGGCCCAGCACATCCCGGGCAAATTCCTGGAAGCTATCCTCACCCAGCTGCGCCGGGCCGGCCTGGTCCGCAGCCAGCGCGGCCCGGAGGGCGGTTTCTGGCTGGCCAAGCCCGCCGCTGACATCGCGCTGGCCGACATCATCCGGGCCATCGACGGCCAGCTGGTCGGCGTGCGGGGCGAGCGGCCGGAGAACATCGGCTATATCGGCGTGGCGGAGCCGCTGCAGAGCGTCTGGATCGCGCTGCGCGCCAACGAGCGGGCCATCCTGGAGGAAGTCACGCTCGAGCACATCGCGACGGGACGGCTGCCGGAGCGGATCGTCGAGCTGACCGACGACCCCCGCGCCTGGGCCTGACCTCGTACTTCCCCGGCCTGGGCGGGCGAGGCGAGCGGTCAGACCGTTAGGAAAAACGGGCGGGTGCCGCGTCCGCAGCACCCGCCCGCCAGGTCGTCGCCTTCCGGGTTACACCGGAACCATGTCGTTGAAGTCGCCGCGTACCCGCCGGGTGACCTCGTCGAAGGCGGGGTGATCCTCGTTGACCCCCACCGGGTCGAGGACGGGCTCGGAATCCATGCCCCGGACGTGCCCGGCCGGAACCCGGAGCTTGTCGGGCCGGAGCTCGGCGGAGAAAGCCCGGGACACCGGGAGCCGGAGCTCGCGCTCGGCCCGGTTCGCCGACTCCCGGCGGTCCTGGGCCGGGCCGCCAGCCGGGGTGAGCGCCGCATCGCTCTGCAGCTCGGCCAGGGCAAAGCTGTCCGAGACCTCGCCCAGCACGTGGGACAGCGGGGTGTTCAGCGCGGTGCAGATGGCGGCCAGCAGCTCAGAGGACGCTTCTTTCTGCCCGCGTTCGACCTCGGACAGGTATCCCAGCGACACCCGGGCCGCGGCCGACACCTCGCGCAGGGTTCGACCCTGCCGCAGACGTAGCCGCCGCAGCACGTCACCAAGCAAGTGACGAAGCAGGACCATCGCGGCACTCCCTTCGCGAAGTGGTGATTCGATAGCTCCACGGTACTCGCCCTCACCGACAGTAGGGAAAGCACCTGCAGCCGTGCTCGCTTGCTAACGTAACACTGTAATCATCGGCTCTCTTCCCGCAGGATGACAAGGACCAGCCCCAGCGCTTCGCGGACTGTTCCGGCGCGGATCGCGGCCCGGCTACCGGACAGGGCCAGCCGGCGCACCCGGGTCTGGTCCCCCGCGCTCGCCGCGATGTACACCGTCCCTGCGGGTTTCCCCTCGGCGGGGTCCGGGCCGGCGACCCCGGTGGTGGCGGCACCGACAGCGGCGCCGAGCCGGTCACGGACCCCCTCGGCCATAGCCGCGGCCACCTCGGCGGACACGGCCCCCCGGGCCTCCAGCACGCCGCGGTCCACCCCGAGCAGCACGGCCTTGAGCTCGGTCGCGTAGGCCACGACGCCGCCCCGGAAGGCCGCTGAGGCGCCCGGAACGGCGGTCAGCGCCCCGGCCAGCAGCCCGCCGGTCAGCGACTCGGCGACCGCGATGCTCTGCCGCCGGGCGGTCAGCAGGGCGATGAGCTCCGCCGCGGGGTCGCCGGACGCCACCGGATCCACCGGGCCGCTCGCCGCCTGGGCCGGCCGCGCGGTCACCGGGCCGCCGCGGACATGCTGCGGCGGCGCAGCCGCACGGCCCGGACGATGTAGTCGGCGCCGGTGATCACGGTGACCACGACCGCCAGCCCCATCACCACCGTCCGCACGATACCCGGCGGCCCGGGCAGCACGTAGAGGGCGATGGCGAGCACCTGGAGCAGGGTCTTGATCTTGCCGCCCCGGCTGGCCGCGATCACCCCGTGCCGGATGACCCAGAACCGCAGCGCGGTCACCCCGACCTCACGGGCCAGGATCACCGCGGTCACCCACCAGGCCAGCGCGCCCTGGGCGGACAGCGTGACCAGCGCCGCCCCGGTCAGCGCCTTGTCCGCGATGGGGTCCGCGATCTTCCCGAAGTCCGTGATCAGCCCGCGCTGCCGGGCGATCCGCCCGTCCAGCAGGTCGGTCACCGACGCGATCAGGAACACGGCGAACGCCGCGATCCGCCAGCCCGTCCCGCCCGCCAGCAGGAACAGGACGAACACCGGGACCAGCACCAGGCGGAGCATGGTGAGCGCGTTGGCCACGTTCATCACGCCCGGCTGGGGGACGCCACCCTGCGCCGGCGGGGCCTGCCGCGCCCCCCCGCCCGTCTCCGCGGCGGGCTGGCTCAATGCGGTCACCCGCGCCCGGCGGCCGCCGCGGGCACGGCGAGCCAGTCGGCCACCAGATCCACGCCATCGCCCTCGGCGACCCGGGCGGGGACCATCTCGCCGATGGCGGCCCCGGTGACCCCGCGCACGGTCGTGGTCCCGTCCACCTCGGGCGCCTGGTGAGCCGCCCGGCCCAGGTAGGTCCCGTCGCCGAGGTCCTCCTCCAGGAGCACCTCCACCACCTCGCCCACGCGGTCCGCGGACCGCTGGGCCATCAGCTCATCGGCCAGCCCCGCCAGCTCGTCCACCCGCCGGGCGATCTCGGCGGGGTCGAGCTGGCCTTCCAGCGTGGCCGCCTCGGTGCCGTCCTCGTCGGAGTAGCCGAAGACGCCGATCGCGTCCAGCCGGGCCTCGGACAGGAAACGCTGCAGCTCATCCACGTCGCCGGCGGTCTCGCCCGGGAACCCGACGATGAAGTTGGAGCGCACGCCCGCCTCCGGGCACGCCTGCCTGACCTGGGCGAGCAGCGCCCCGAACCGCTCGCGGTCACCGAAGCGCCGCATCGCCCGGAGCACCCGGCCGCTGGCGTGCTGGAAGGACAGGTCGAAGTAGGGGGCCACGCCGGGGGTGGAGGCCATCACCTCGATCAGCGCGGGACGGACCTCCGCGGGCTGGAGGTAGCTGACCCGGATCCGGTCGATGCCCGGCACCGCGGCCAGCGCGGGCAGCAGCTCGTCCAGCAGCCGGGGATTACCCAGGTCCTTGCCGTATGACGTGGAGTTCTCGCTGACCAGGACGAGTTCCCGGACGCCGTGGCCGGCCAGCCATCCCGCCTCGGCGACCAGGTCCTCCGGCGGGCGGGACAGGAACGCGCCGCGGAACGCCGGGATCGCGCAGAAGCTGCACCGCCGGTCGCATCCGGACGCGATCTTGAGCGGGGCCACCGGGCCGCCGGACAGGCGGCGCCGCAGCGTCCGCGGGCCGGACGCCGGCGCCAGCCCGGGCGGGAGGTCGGAGATCCCCGCCGCGGCGTTCCCGGCGCCGTCAGCGCCATGCCCCGGCGGCTGGCGGCCCGGGCCCGCGGACCGGTCAGCCGGCGCGATCGGCAGCAGCCGGCGCCGGTCCCGGGGCTCGTGCGCCGGGCGCCGTTCCCCGGCCAGCACGGCATCCAGCCGGGCACCGATGGCGCCGTAATCGTCGAAGCTGAGCACCTGCGCCTCGGGCAGCTCGGCCGCCAGGACGCTGCCGTACCGCTCGGCCATGCACCCCGCGGCCACGACCTTGGCGCCGGTCCCGGCGGCGTCGAGCAGCTCGTTGACCGACTCCTGCTTGGCTGCCTCGATGAACCCGCAGGTGTTCACGAGCACGACGCTCGCCTCATCGCTGCCGGACAGGGTCCACCCGGCGGCCTCCAGCCGGGCCGCGAGCTCCTCGGAATCCACCTCATTGCGGGCACAGCCCAGCGTCACAAGGCTGACCGTGCGGTCCGGCGGCTGGGAACTTCGCTGACTCGATGACACACCGGAAGCCTACGGTAAGGGCCCTGGTGCTGCTGTTAGCCGGCGACCGGCTTCCCGGGCCCCAGGCTCAGCATGACCGGCTGGCCCACGACGCCGGGGTGGCGAAGTTTCCTGCCGTTGACCGTGAGCACGATCCCCCCGGGATTGCCGATGTCCATCTTGACCGCCCGGGAGAAGGTCCACGTCTTCGAGCTCCCCCCGACCACGTAGGCCTGGACCAGGAACCGGCCGTCCGGCTTGGTGAACTCGACCCAGCAGTCCTGGATCGCGGTCAGGCTGATCACCACGTTCGGGTTCGCGGCGGGCGCGGCCGGCGTGGCCGCGGGCGTGGACGGGACCGTGGCGGGGTGCGTCTGGTGCGCCTGCGGCAGCCGGCCCGAGCTGGCCTGGGTTCGTGCGGCATGCGCCGTCGTCGAGTTCGACCACGCGGTAGATCCCGTACCCGGCGATGACCGCCAGGACCAGGATCATGGCCAGGCTCCAGTTGGGCCGCCGCCGCTCTTTGATCTTGATCGGAGTGGCCGGCTCGAACACGTCCGCGGCCCTGATCGCCTGCGGTGCGCCGTGCATGGCGTCGTACTCCCGGATCAGCTCCTCGTCGTCGGCCCCCACGGCCCGCGCGACGCTCCGGATGTGACCCCGGGCATAGAAATCACCGCCGCAGGCGGAGAAGTCACTGTGCTCGATCCCCCGGATGATTGTCTCTCTGATGCAGGTTCTCTGGCTAACCTGCGTAATGGTGAGACCCGCCTGGCGGCGCGCATCTGCCAGGGCGTCACCAATGCTCACGCCAACGCCTCCACTGCCATATCGCACTGCGCACCGCCCCGGGTAGCGGGAGCAGTAACCGGATGCGAGCAGCCCGCCGAATATCCGGGCCGCTAACAAGTGTAGACATCCCCCTGGGACACGGCGAAGAGGCCGTGGCCTAGATCAGTCCTGCCCGCCCCGCAGAGAATCAATCACGCTGTCCACGTCATCTGGCCGGACCAGGACATCCCTGGCCTTGGAACCCTCACTCGGCCCGACGATGTTACGGCTTTCCAGCAGGTCCATCAGGCGGCCCGCCTTGGCGAACCCGACCCGCAGCTTGCGCTGCAGCATCGAGGTGGAACCGAACTGGGTCCGGATGACCAGCTCCGCGGCCTGCATCAGCAGTTCCAGGTCGTCGCCGATGTCGGCGTCGATCTCCCGCTGCTTGCCCTCGGGCGCGGCCACGTCTTCCCGGTAGGTCGGCTGCGCCTGCTTCGTGCAGTGACTGACCACCTCACGGATTTCCTTCTCCGTGACGAAGGCATTCTGCAGGCGCAGCGGCTTGCTGGCGCCCATGGGCAGGAACAGGCAGTCACCCTGACCGACCAGCTTCTCCGCGCCGGGCTGGTCCAGGATCACGCGGCTGTCGGTCAGGCTGGAGGTGGCGAAGGCCAGCCGCGACGGCACGTTCGCCTTGATGAGCCCGGTCACCACGTCCACGCTGGGCCGCTGGGTGGCCAGCACGAGGTGGATGCCGGCCGCCCGGGCGAGCTGGGTGATGCGGACCACCGAGTCCTCGACGTCGCGCGGGGCGACCATCATCAGGTCGGCGAGCTCATCCACGATGACCAGCAGGTACGGGTACGGGATCAGGACCCGCTCGCTGCCCGCCGGCGGGGCCAGCTTGCCCGACCGGACCGCCTTATTGAAGTCATCGATATGCCGGAACCCGAATGCCGCCAGATCGTCATAACGGCGGTCCATTTCACCAACGACCCATTGCAGCGCCTCGGCCGCCTTCTTCGGGTTCGTGATGATAGGCGTGTAGAGATGCGGTATTCCCTGGTAAATGGCCAGCTCGACCCGCTTGGGGTCGACCAGGATCATCCGGACATCGTCCGTGGTAGCGCGAAGCAAAATCGAGGTAATGAGGCCGTTAATGCACGTTGACTTTCCCGCGCCGGTCGCTCCCGCGATCAGCATGTGCGGCATCTTGGCCAGGTTCGCCACCACGGTCCGGCCTTCGACGTCCTTGCCCAGGCCCACCACCATCGGGTGGTGGTCGGTGACGGCCACCGGAGAGCGCAGCACATCGCCCAGGCTGACGATCTCCTTGTCCGCGTTCGGGATCTCGACCCCGATCGCGGACTTGCCCGGGATCGGGGAGATGATCCGCACGTCCGCGCTCTTGACCGCGTAGGCGATGTTCTTGGTCAGCGCGGTGACCCGCTCGACCTTCACCGCCGGGCCGAGCTCGATCTCGTACCTGGTCACCGTGGGCCCGCGCTTGAACCCGGTGACCCGCGCGTCCACCTCGAACTGCTCCAGCACCTCGGTCAGCGCGCGGACCACCACGTCGTTGGCCCTGGTCCGCTCCTTGGGCGCGCTGCCCGGCTTGAGCAGCGCCATCGGCGGCAGGATGTAACTGGACTCGGCCGACCCGGTCAGGGTCAGCTGCTCACCCCGGGCCGGCCCCGCGGCGAGGTCGGGCGGGCCCGCCTCCGGCCGTACGGCACTCCCGGGTGCTGCCTCGTGCGCCGCCGCCGTGGCGCCCGCTCCGGCGGCCCCGAAGCCCAGCGCGTCGAGCAGGGACTCGTCCGGGTCCTCGGCGGGCGGAACGACCGTGTCCGCGTCCGGGGGCACCGCGGCCCCGCGCCGCAGGCGCGCCTTCCCAGGGCCGTCCCCGAGGATGGGCGTGTCATAGGGCCGGTGATGGTCGCCCGCCTCGATGGCCGGGGGCCGCTTGCCCCGGCCCCGCGGCAGCGGCCTGGCCGTCGTGGAGCCCTCGATCTCCCCGGCGGGATCGTCCTCCAGGTTCTCCAGGTCGATGTCGCCCATCCGCTGGGCGAAGCCCCGCAGTTCGGCCAGCCGGTCGGGTACCCGGTGCACCGGCGTCCCGGTGATCACCAGCAGCCCGAATCCGCTGACCAGCGCGAGCAGCGGCGCGGCGATCCACGGGGTCAGCGCGGCCACCAGCGGGGCCGAGACGAAGAAGCCGATCAGCCCGGCGCCGGACCGCATGGCGCTCACCCCGGCGGCCGGCTGCGGCGTGCCCGCCGCGATGTGCACCAGGCCCAGCCCGCCGAGCAGCAGGCAACTCCAGCCGATCACCATCCGCCCGGTTTGCGCGTTGCGGTCGGGATGGCGCAGGAACCGCCAGGCGAGCAGGCCGAGCAGCAGGGGCACGGTCCAGGCGGCCGAGCCGAACGCGCCGAGGAACACGTCAGCCAGCAGCCGCCCGACGACGTTGTGCATGTGGAACCAGGTCGTGGCGGCGACGAGGAAGGCCGCCGCCAGGAAGCCCAGGCCCACGCCGTCCCGCTGGTGCAACGGGTCCAGGTCACGCGCGCTGTTCCCGAACCTCCGGGCGCCGAAACCGACCGCGTGCGCGGCCATCATCCACAGCCCGGCCACCAGCCGGGCCAGCCAGCCGGCCAGGATCAGGATCGGGTCGGCCGTCCGGTGCGGCGGCCGCGCCGCGGCCCCGCGGGAACGGCGCTTACTGGCCGGCCGTTTCCGGCCCTGCCCGGAGCGGTTCGGCCCGGAGCGGCTCTGGCCGGACCGCTTCTGGCCCGGGCGGGGCGGCCCGCTGCGGCTCTGGCCCTGGCGGGTGCGCGCGGGCATCGCGTTCTTGCTGCTGGAGGTCCGCCCGCTGGCCGGCCGCCCGGCACCGCCGGATGTACGGCCCTGGCCGCCCGGAGCGCGGCCCTGCCCGGCCGCCGGGCGTGCCTGCCCACCCGGTGCGTCCGCCCGGGGGCGGGGGGTGCCCTTAGCGACACGAGTAGCCATGATGCCCAAAGTACCCACGATCAGCGTGGTGCAGCCGGAAGCGTGCGGGCGTGTCGCAATGATCTTCGGGCCGGGTGAACGGCGGTTATCGCTGGTCTGGCGGGTGCGCGAATACTCAGCTCTTCCCGTTGGCAGGGGCGTTCCCGCAGGCCACTCTGGGGGAATCTCCGCACGATCATGAACGGAGCGGAAGGACCGGACATGACATCAGCGGACCCGGTACGGGTCATCGCGGACCTCTTCGCCGCCGAGGGCGCCGGCGAATATCCCGGCGAGGCCGTGACCCAGGCCCAGCACATGCTGCAGGCCGCGGCCCTCGCCGAGGGGGCGGGCGCGGCACCCGAGCTGGCCGCCGCGGCCCTGCTGCACGACGTGGGTCACTTCACCGGGGTGGCCGGCGGCCGCCAGCGGGCGCGGGCCACCGGCCACCGGCCCGGTGACCCCGGCCACCGGCACGGTGACCAGGGTGCGGACTGGCTGGCGCAGTGGTTCGGGCCGGGGGTGACCGAGCCGGTCCGGCTGCACGTCGCGGCCAAGCGGTACCTGTGCGCGGTGGAGCCCGGGTACTTCGGCGGCCTGTCCGCGGCCTCACTGCACACGCTGCGCACCCAGGGCGGCCCGATGACCCCGGCCGAGACCGCGGAGTTCGAGGCCAGCCCGTGGTGCCAGGCCGCGCTGCGGCTGCGCCGCTGGGACGACGCGGCCAAGGACCCCGCGGCCGTGGTGCCCGCCTTCGGTTACTACCGGCCGCTGCTCCGCCAGCTGGTCCGGCAGCACGAGGCCGGCGCCACGCGTTAGCGGGGCTTGATTTCGCCGGCGGGGCGGGGGTGCGCCGGAGCGTGTTCCCTCCGGCCCGGCGAAAGCCGGGGGTTCCAGCGATCGTCCCCCAGGGCACGAGAGAACTCAGACCTCGATGACCACCGGAATGATCATGGGCCGCCGCCGGTAACTGTCGTTGACCCAGCGCCCGACCGTGCGCCGGACCAGCTGGCCCAGCTGATGGGCGTCGTTGATCCCGTCCGCGGCCGCACGCGCCAGCGCCTCCTCGATCTTGGGCCGGACCTCGCTGAGCGCGGAGTCGTCGATGCCTGACCCGCGGGCATGGATCTCCGGCCCGGCCACCAGCTTGCCGCTGGTCGAGTTGACCACGATGACCACCGAGAGGAAGCCCTCCTCGCCGAGGATCCGCCGGTCCTTCAGCGAGCTCTCGGTCACCTCGCCGACGGACAGGCCGTCCACGTAGACGTAGCCACACGGCACCTTGCCCACGACCTTGGCCTGGCCCTGGGCCAGATCGACGACCACGCCATCCTCGGCGATCACGACGTTGCCGTGCGGGACGCCGGTCAGCTCAGCCAGCTGGGCGTGCGCCCGCAGGTGCCGCCACTCCCCGTGCACCGGCATGAAGTTGCGCGGTTTTACCTGATTCAGCACGTACAGCAGCTCACCTGCGGGCGCGTGACCGGACACGTGGACCAGCGCGTTGCCCTTGTGCACCACCCGGGCCCCCCACCGGGTCAGCTCGTTGATCACGCGGTACACGGCGGACTCGTTGCCCGGGATCAGCGAGGAGGCCAGGATGACCGTGTCGCCCTCGGCGATCCGGATCGGATGGTCCCGGGCGGCCATCCGGGACAGCGCCGACATCGGCTCCCCTTGCGATCCGGTGCAGACCAGCACGACCTCGCCGGGCGGCATGCCCTCGGCGTCGCGCGGGTCCACCAGCAGGCCGCCGCGGATCGAGGGGACCCGCAGATATCCGAGATCGCGGGCCACGCCCATGTTCCGCACCATGGACCGGCCGACGAAGGCCACTCTCCGGCCGTGCGCGGCGGCCGCGTCGAGCACCTGCTGGACCCGGTGCACGTGGCTGGCGAAGCAGGCCACGATGATCCGCTGCTGCGTGCTCGCGAAGATCTCGTTGAGGACTGGCGAGATAGCCCGCTCGCTGGTCACGATGCCGGGGACCTCGGCGTTGGTGGAGTCGGACATGAGCAGGTTGACGCCCTCGGCGCCGCGCCGCGCGAACCCGCCCAGGTCGGTCAGCCGGCCGTCCAGCGGCAGCTGGTCCATCTTGAAGTCGCCGGTGTGCAGCACCACGCCCGCCGGGGTGGTGATGGCCACCGCGAGCGCATCCGGGATCGAGTGGTTGACCGCGAAGAACTCCAGGTCGAAGGGGCCGAACGACTGGCGCCCGCCCTCGGCGACCTCCACCGCGGCCGGAGTGATCCGGTGCTCGGTGAGCTTGCTGCGGATCAGGGCCAGCGTCAGCCGCGAGCCGACCAGGGGGATGTTGTCCCGCCGCCGCAGCAGGTAGGGCACCGCACCGATGTGGTCCTCATGCGCGTGGGTGAGGACCATCGCCTCGATGTCATCCAGCCGGCCGTCGAGTGAGGTGAAGTCGGGCAGGATGAGGTCCACGCCGGGCTGGTCCGGCTCGGGGAACAGCACACCGCAGTCCACGATGAGCAGGCGGCCCTGGTACTCGAACACGGTCATGTTCCGGCCGATCTCGCCCAGGCCTCCGAGGCCCACGATGCGGAGCGTGCCGGACGGGAGGGCCGGCGGTGCGCCGAGCTCCGGATGGGGGTGACTCACTTGATCTTCACGCCTCCAGCGACCAGGTCGGCTCGCAGTTGTTCGATTTGGGCCGGCGTCGCATCGATGAGCGGGCCGCGGACTGGGCCGCCGGGCAGGCCAAGCAGGCCCAGCGCCGCCTTGGTCGTGATCACGCCCTGGGTGCGGGTCATGATGCCGGTGTAAAGCGGCAGCAGGTCATAGTGGATCCGGCGGGCCTCGCCGACCCGCCCGGCCTGGTACGCCTCGATCATGTCGTGCAGCCGGTCGCCCGCCACGTGGCCGACCACGCTCACGAAGCCGGCCGCCCCGACCGACAGCCAGGGCAGGTTCAGCATGTCGTCGCCGCAGTAGAAGACCAGGTCGGTGGCCATCATGACCAGGGAACCCGCGCCCAGATCACCCTTGGCGTCCTTGACGGCCACGATGCGCGGGTGCTCGGCCAGCTGGAGCAGGCTCTCGGTGGCGATGGGGGTCGCGGTCCGCCCGGGTATGTCGTACAGGATGACCGGCAGGCCGGTGGCGTCGGCGGCCCTGGTGAAGTGGGCCACGAGCCCGCTCTGCGGGGGCTTGTTGTAGTACGGCGTGACCAGGAGCAGCCCCGACGCGCCGGCCCGCTCGGCCTGGCGGGCCAGCTCGCATGTGTGCGCGGTGTCGTTGGTACCGACCCCGGCCACGACGGCGGCCCGGTCGCCTACCGCCTCGATCACGGCGCGGAGCAGCCGTTCCTTCTCGCCGTCCGTCGTGGTCGGCGACTCGCCGGTGGTCCCGCTGATCACCAGGCCGTCGTTACGCATCTCGTCCACCAGGTAGGTGGCGAGGCGGGCGGCGCCGTCGTAGTCGATGCCGCCATCGGCGGTCATCGGCGTGATCATGGCGGTCAGCATCCGGCCGAACGGGGCATCCGCGGCGGCGGGCTGGGTTGCTGTCATGAACCGAACGCTACCGGGCCGTGGCGGGCCGGGCCACCGTGCCCCGCCTCCGGTCACGTTGAAGACGCGGTGACGTGAGCTCGGGGGTACCCACGTCAACCGCGTCTATCTAGGTATCGGCCTAGGCGGCGAAGACGTTACGCACCGTGATGAAGATTTTTTCTGCGTGGTCAGTCTCGGCCGGAACCTCGTTCCCGGCTTAGTTCCGGGGGCGTTTCTGCAGCCAGCCCACCAGCGCCGCGGCACCCGCTACACCCAGCCCGGCCGCGCCCTTCACCACATTGGCCGGCGAGAGCAGGCCAAAGCCCTCCAGCGGCCCGCTGCGCCGTGCACCCGCCGGAACCTCGAACACGCGAGGGTCCGGGATCACGGGCACAAGCTCACGCATCTCGTTGCACATCACTGGCCGGCCGCCGGCGAAACTCTTCACCCGGAGCACGATGGCTAGGTCCTGATCGACAACCGCCTCCACCTGCCTCGCCTGATCGTCGAGCCAGCCGGCGTCCAGGTCGCCTGGGTCCACAGTGCCGGGGCGGCCTGCTCGGGCCCGGTCCGCTGCGGTCGCAGCCGCCGCCCGCCAGCCTGGCTCCGCCCGGCCTGTCCTGCGATCCGCCATGATCAGTTGGCCCCGGCGGCCTCCCACCTCGGTCTCACCGCCCGCCCGCAACGTGAAGCCTGCCAGCAGCCAGGCCGGATCAGCGAGGCGGGCCAGCTCACGGGGTAGCGGCATGGCGTCCCAGAAGGTCACCTTGGTTCCGCGGACCAGCCACTGACGCTCTCCATCGCAGGCGGTGGTTTCCGGGTCGGCTCGCCAGCGGCCGGCCAGCCTGTCGATTCGGTAGCGGCCGGGGGGCGCCAGCCGGAGACGCATGACCTTGTGGGTGGTCTCTGCGCGGCTGGCCATGGCGTCCCATACGGCGTCCGGCCCCAGGATGCCGTCCAGGGCCGGCGGCAGGCACTCCCGTCCCCGCGCGACCGTGTGGGTGACGAAATCGCCGTCGAGCCACTCGTGAACCTCGGCCGTGAACGCCTGGGCCGGCCGCCCCGTCCGGTGGAGCAGGTTGATCAGGTCATCACCCGCGGGCCGCGGCCCCTCGGCCGTAGGCCCGCCGCCGCCCGGCATCTGCCTGGCCGCCTCATCGTCAGCCGGTGGCCCCGGCGAGGGCCAGTGGCGGACGGCAAACCCGATAGCGGTCGCGGTGACACCTGCAGCGGCGCGCACCGCGTCACCCCCCAGCCCCGGCAAACTGACCCCGGGGCCGCCGAACGGGATTTGGGCCTCCTCGACCGGCACGCCGGAGGGCGGCTGGAACTGCCCTGGATCCACGGCCTCGGGCAGGTCGGACCGCACCCCGGACAGCTCGATGACCTTCACCGGCTGCCCATCGAAGGATTCCTCGCGACGGAGCAGGATGCCGAGTTCCGCATCAACGTGCACAACCACCTGGTCAGGGGCACTTATCAGGCCGCCGGTCCGCGATGCGGCGGGGCCGGGCCACCACCCGGTGCGCCGCGCGGCCGCCGACGCTCCCGGCACCGGTGCCACTGGTCCCCGTGCTGCCCTTTGCCCCCGCCCCGGCGAGTTCGAGGGTGTACCGGCTGAGCAGAGTCGCCGGAATCAGTAGCTCCTCGAACGGCGACCCCGGGCCGGCCGCTGGTCTCCGCACCGCCCGCCGCGGGGGAACCGGGGGCTGCTCCTCCGCGTCCGCCCCGGCCTCCGCGGGCTGCCCCGACACGACGACCCAGGCTGTCTCGCTGTCACAGACTTCGAGCACCCGGCCGGGGTCGGCGGCTGGGCTGATGCGGTATTTCCCGCCCGGGCAGAGCAGCACCCGGTAGCTGGTTTCCCGGCCCGGCAGCTCGGGCTCACGCATGGTCCGCACCGTGAGCGTCGCGGACAGGCTGAGTGTGGTCCAGTCGGCCCGGTACATCAGGGCCACCAGGGCCGGCAGGTCCAGGGGAGTGGAAGGTGGCACCATGACGGCCTCCGCCGATGAGCAGGCCGTTATTAAAGCACGGGCTTTCAGAAGACGAGACCTTCGGAACACAGCTTTCAGAACCGGGCAATTTAGCACCAGCGTACGGCGATCCTGCCCCTCCCCCAGCCTGCGGTAAGGTACGGCTGTCCCGGGTGGCCCGGGACGGTGTGGAGCCCAGCGAAGCCGGTGTGATCCCGGCGCTGTCCCGCAACGGTGATGCCCGGCCGGAGATACTCCGCCAGGGACGAGCCCGGACGCCTGGCCTGTGCCGACGTACTGTCCTCGGCGGAAGGGCGGTTCGTCCGATACCCCGGCGGGGGTGTCGCGGCGGGCCCAGCCTCCTCCGGGCCCACGGAGGATGATCATGCGATCCCTTACCCGCCGCCTTCCGGTGCTCGCGGCGGCCGCCGCGCTCACCGTTTCCGCTGCCGCGTGCGGCAGCACCCAGGCCAGCAACACCAGCGCCACGTCCGGCAGCGGTCCCGCCGCCAGCGCGGGGCAGGCCTTCCCGGTTTCGGTCACGGCGGCCAACGGCACGGTGAAGGTCACCTCCCGGCCGACCGCGGTCCTGTCGCTGTCCCCCACGGTGACCGAGATGCTGTACGCAATCGGCGCCGGGAGCCAGGTCAAGGCCGTGGACTCGCTGTCGGACTACCCGGCGCAGGCGCCGCGCACCAAGCTGTCGGCCTACCAGCCCAACGTGGAGGCGATCGTCGCCCAGAAGCCGGACCTGGTGGTCGAGTCGGGTGACACCGGCCAGCTGACCAAGCGGCTCGCCGCGTTCTCGATCCCGGTGCTGGAGCTGCCCGCCCCGGCCACGCTGGCCGGGGAGTACTCCGAGTTCGGCCAGCTCGGCCGGGCGACCGGCCATCCCGCCCAGGCCCAGCAGGAGGTCACCAAGCTGCGCGCTCAGCTGCACCAGATCGTCGCCTCCGCGCCGCACCACGCCAAGCCGCTGACGTACTACTACGAACTGGACCAGACCTATTACTCGGTGACCTCGTCCACGTTCGTGGGCCAGCTGCTCGCCCTGCTCGGCATGAAGAGCATCGCGGATAAGGCGGCCGGCGCGGCCAAGTCGGGCGGTTACCCGCAACTGTCGCCCGAGTACATCATCAGGGCCAACCCGGACTACATCATCCTGGCCGACACCCTGTGCTGCCATCAGGACGCCGCCACGGTGGCCAAGCGGGCGGGCTGGTCCGGCCTGGCCGCCGTCAAGGCCGGTCACATCATCGGCCTCAGCGACGACATCGCCTCCCGGTGGGGTCCCCGGGTCTCCGACCTGCTGCGCACGGTGGAGACCGCGATCGCCAAGGGCGGCAGCGGATGAAGTCCGCCGAGCGCGGCCCGGCCGGGGCACCGGCGGGCGGCGCGCCGGCCCGTCAGGCACGGGCCGATCAGGCGAAGCCCCCCGGACGGGGTACGACCGGGTCCGGGGCCACTGACCACCCCACCGCTGGCCCCTCTGCCACCGGCCCGTCCACCACCGGCCCCTCCACCACTGGCCGTGCGGCCCGCGCCACCCTGGTGGCCGCCGTCCTGCTGCTGATCGCCCTGGCCGTGGGCGTGTCGGTCGGCCCCGCCGGGCTGTCCCTCCCGGACGTCGCGGGGGCCCTGCTGGCCAGGCTGCCCTGGCACCCGGCCGTGACCGTGCCCGCGATCGACACGGACATCGTCTGGCAGATCCGGCTGCCCCGGGTGGTGCTCGGCGCGCTGGTGGGGGCCATGCTGGCCGGCGGCGGCGCCGCGTACCAGGGCGTGTTCCGCAACCCGCTGGCCGACCCCTACCTGCTGGGCGTGGCGGCCGGCGGCGGGCTGGGCGCCACCATCGTGATCGTCGCGGGGGGCAGCCCGGCGCTGCTGCCCCCGGCCGCGTTTCTCGGCGCGGCGGGCGCCGTCGCGCTGACCTACGTGCTGGGCGCGGGCCGGGGCATCCAGCCGGGCCCGGGGCGGCCCGGTTCGACCGGGTCCATCCTGCTGGCCGGGGTGGCCGTGGCCGCGCTGCTCACCGCGGTGCAGACGTACCTGCAGCAGCAGCACTCCCAGACGCTGCAGGCCGTGTACTCGTGGATCCTGGGCGGCCTGTCCCTGGCCACCTGGTCGGATGTCACGACGATCCTGCCGTACGTGATCGTGGCGGCCGGGATCCTGCTGGCCCACCGGCGGCTGCTCGACGTGCTGCGGATCGGTGAGACCGAGGCGGGCAGCCTCGGGGTGGACGTGGCCCGGCTGCGGCTGACCGTGGTCATCGCGGCCACCCTGGGCACCGCGGCAGCGGTCTCGGTGAGCGGGCTGATCGGCTTCGTCGGCATCATCGTCCCGCACACGGTGCGGCTGACCGCCGGGGCCAGCTACCGGATCGTGCTGCCGGTGTCGATGATCGGCGGCGCCGCGTTCCTGGTCCTGGCCGACGTACTGGCGCGCACCGTGCAGTCTCCCGACGAGGTGCCGATCGGCGTGATCACCGCCCTGGCCGGCGCGCCGTTCTTCTTGTTCATCCTTCACAGCCGCAAAGCGCGGCAGGAGCTCGCATGATCCGGCCCCGCGTCTTGTCATCCGTGCACGGCCGCAGGGCGCGGCGGGAGCTCGCGTGATCAGTTTCCGCGGGGTCGGCGTCCGGTACGGCAGCGCCCAGGCGCTGGCTGAGGTCAGCGAGCAGGTCCCGGCCGGCCAGTGGCTGGGCATCATTGGCCGCAACGGAACCGGCAAGTCGACGCTCCTTCGCGCCGCCGCGAGACTCGTCGGGCATGAGGGGACGATAACCATCGGCGGGCAGCCAACCGCCGGGATGGGCCGGCGTGCGCTGGCCCGGCTCGTCGCGTACGTCCCGCAGCTCCCCGAACTGCCACCGGACATGACCGTCCTGGATTACGTGCTGCTGGGCCGGACCCCGCACATCGGCTACCTGCGCACCGAGACGCAGGCCGACCGGGAGATCTGCGCCGGGCTGCTGGACCGGACGGAGCTGGCCCCGATGGCCGGGCGCGCGCTCGGCACGCTGTCCGGCGGTGAGCTGCAGCGGGCGGTGCTGGCCCGGGCCCTGGCCCAGGAGGCGCCGGTGCTGCTGCTCGACGAGCCGACCAGCGCGCTGGACCTGGGCCGCCGGGTGGCGGCGCTGGAACTGGTGGACGAGCTGCGCCGGGAACGGTCGCTGACCGTGCTCTCGGTGGTGCACGACCTCACGCTGGCCGGGCAGTTCGCCGACCGGCTGCTGGTGCTGGACGACGGCCGGGTCGCGGTCACCGGGGATCCGCCCAGCGTGCTGCGCGATGACGTGCTGGCCCGTCACTTCGGGTCAGGCCTGCACGTGCTGACCACCCCGGCCGGGGAGCGGGTGGTGGTGAGCTCGCGCGCCGGGGCCTGGCCCGGGAAGCTCAGACCCCCAGCTCCCGGCCGATGATCTCCTTCATGATCTCGGTGGTGCCGCCGAAGATCGTCTGGACCCGGCTGTCGGCGAACGCCCGGGCCACCGGGTACTCGGTCATGTAGCCGTAGCCGCCGTAGAGCTGGAGGCACCGGTCGATGACCCGGTTGCACAGCTCGGTGTCCCACCACTTGACCATGGACGCGTCGGTGTTGGACAGCTCGCCATCGGTGTGCTGGAGCACAGCGCGGTCGGTGAATGCGCGGGCCACGGCCAGCTCGGTGGCCATCTCAGCCAGCACGAAACGGTTGTGCTGGAAGCTGCCGATGGGCCGGCCGAAGGCCTGCCGCTCCTTGCAGTAGGCCAGCGTGTCCTCGAACACCTTCTCGGCGGCCGCCAGCGCGGTCGCGCCGATCGCCACCCGCTCCCGGGGCAGGTTCTGCATGAGCGCGACGAACCCGCCGCCGTCGTCGCCGAGCAGGTTGCGGGCGGGCACGGTCACGTCGGAGAAGAACAGCTCCGAGGTGTCCTGTGCATGCATGCCGACCTTCTCCAGGTTCCGGCCCCGCTCGAAGCCGGCCATGCCGCGCTCGACCACGAGCAGGCTGATGCCGCGGTGCCCGGCGTCCGGGTTGGTCCGGGCCACCACGATGACCAGGTCGGCCAGCTGCCCGTTGGAGATGAACGTCTTCTGGCCGTTGAGCACATAGGAATCCCCGTCGCGCACCGCGGTAGTGCGGATGCCCTGCAGGTCGCTGCCCGCACCGGGCTCGCTCATCGCGATGGCCGTGATGAGCTCACCCGAGCAGTACCCCGGCAGCCACCGGTCCCGCTGCTCCGGCGTGCACAGCCGGAGAAAGTACTGGCCGTTGATGTCGTTGTGCACGGCGAAGCCCGGGCCCGTGGCCCCGGCCCGGGCGAACTCCTCGTCCAGGATCAGGTAGAAGCGGTAGTCCGGGTTGCCCCCGCCGCCGTACTTCTCGTCCACGTCAATGCCGAGCAGGCCCGCCCGCCCCGCGGCCCGCCAGACATCACGGGACACCATCCCGTCCCGCTCCCACTGCGCGTGGTACGGCGTCACCTCGCGGGCGATGAACTCCCGCACCATCTCCCGGAACGCGTCATGCTCGGAGGTGAAGATGTCGCGATGCATGCTGCCGCCCCGTTTCCTCGCGCCCGGCCCGCCGCCCGGATCAGGCTGCGGTGGATTCCGGCAGGTAGGCGGCCCACTGCGGATCGCCGTCGTTGGCTGCGCCGATCAGCCGCCAGTGCGCGCCGCGCGGCGCGGCCGGGACCCGGTTCATGGTCCAGCCGAGTTCCTCGATCAGCCGGTCGGCCTTGCTGTGGTTGCAGCGCATGCACGAGGCCACGCAGTTCTCCCAGGCGTGCGGGCCGCCTTTGCTGCGCGGGATGACGTGATCGATGGTCTCGGCCTTGCGGCCGCAGTACGCGCACAGGTAGTTGTCCCGGCGCATCAGCGCGCCCCGGGTCAGCGGGACCCGGCTGCGATGCGGAATCCGCACGTACCGCCGCAATCTGATCACCGAGGGCGTAACAATGATCATCGAGGAGGAGCGCAGCAAAGCACCCTCCGCATCGTCGTGCACGACTTCGGCCTTCTCGCCCAGGACCAGGCACACCGCACGCCGCAGGCCGACCGTGGTCAACGGCTCATACGTCACGTTGAGCAGCAGTACCCGTCGCAAGCCCGCCTCCTGCCTGGTGCGGTAGGCAAGCACTAGTGTGCCGGGCCAGCCCCTGAGAGTCCAGGTAGGCCCCTGGGTTCCCGGAAGCCCAGGCGTCCAGGGAAGCACGGAGTGCGAGCCAAGGACAGCGTAACTGGCGTGGCCCGCCGAGACATAACGCCGGCGTGGCGGGAGTGCAAAATGTCGGGTGCCGCCTCGCCGGACCAGGCAGGTGCGCTGCTCCCTTAGGGTGCGACCATGACTGCTCCCGGCCTCTCCACGACCGGCGCTGGCCCGCACGCACCCGGGTATCCCGCGGCCCGCCGCGCCGATGCCGCCGACGATCTGCACGGCCAGCGCGTGCCCGACCCGTACCGCTGGCTGGAGGACGCACCCAGCACCGGAACCCAGGAGTGGCTGCAGGCCCAGGACGCGCTGTGGGCCACCGCGGAGGCCGGGCTGCCCGGGCGGCCCCGCCTGGCGGCCCGGATGCAGGAGCTGATGTCCGCCGGGTACGTCGGCGCCCCCGTCTGGCGCGGGCCGCGGCAGTGCTTCATGCGCCGCCTGCCCGGGCAGGAGCACGGGGTGCTGCTGACCGCCGCTCCCGGGGAGCCGGAACGGGTGCTCATCGACCCGGCGGCCCTGGATCCGGCCGGGCTGACCACGCTCGATTCCTGGCAGCCGGACCAGGAGGGCCGGCTGCTCGCCTACCAGCTGTCCTCCGGCGGGGACGAGGAGTCGGAGCTCCGGGTGCTGGACGTCGTGTCGGGCGGGCCGGTGGACGGCCCCATCGGGCGGTGCCGCTACTCCCCCGTCGCCTGGCTGCCGGGCGGCAAGGCGTTCTACTACGTCCGCAAGCTCCCGCCGGACCAGGTTCCGCCGGGTGAGCAGCAGTTTCACCGCCGGGTGTACCTGCACACGGTCGGCACACCCGCCGGGGAGGACGTGCTGGTCTTCGGCGAGGGCCGGGACAAGACGAGCTACTACGGCGTCTCGGTCAGCCGGGACGGCCGCTGGCTGGTGATCTCGGCCGCCCAGGGCACCGCTCCCCGCAACGACGTGTGGCTTGCCGACCTGACCGCTTCCGGGCCGGCCGGGCCGCTGCTCCAGGTGGTGCAGGAAGGCGTGGACGCCCGGACCGCGCTGCACGTGGGCCGGGACGGGCGGCTGTACGTCTTCACTGACGCGGGCGCGCCGCGCGGCAGGCTGGCGGTGGCGGATCCGGCTCACCCGGGCCCGTCCCGCTGGCGCGACCTGATCGCCCAGGACCCGGCCGCGATCCTGAACGACTACGCCATCCTGGACGGCGCCGAGCTCGGCCAGCCGGTGCTGGTCGCCTCCTGGACCAGGCACGCGGTCAGCGAGATCACCGTGCACGATCTGGGCACCGGCGAGCAGACCGGCACGGTGGCGCTGCCCGGCACCGGCCACGCGGGGGGCGCCGCGCGGCTGGGAACCACCGGGGGCATCAGCGCCCGGCCGGAAGGCGGGCACGAGGCGTGGTTCGGCTACACCGACAACACCACGCCCGCGACCGTGTACCGCTACGACGCGCGCAGCGGCGAGGTCTCCCGCTGGGCCCGGGCGCCGGGGGCGGTCGAGGTGCCGGACGTGCTCACCCGCCAGGTCATGTTCACATCCCGGGACGGCGCCGAGGTCCGGATGCTCGTCATCAGCGCTGGCGGCGGCAACCAGGACGGCCTGCCGGCGCAGCCGCGGCCAGCCATCCTGTACGGCTACGGCGGGTTCGGCATCAGCATGGCGCCGGCCTACTCCGCCTCGATCCTGGCCTGGGTGGAGGCGGGCGGCGTGTACGCGGTCGCGGCGCTCCGCGGCGGCGGCGAGGAAGGCGAGGACTGGCACCGCGCGGGCATGCGCGAGCACAAGCAGTCCGTCTTCGACGACTTCCACGCGGCGGCGCAGGCGCTGATCGCCGGCGGCTGGACCACCCCGGAGCAGCTGGGCATCTCCGGCGGCTCGAACGGCGGGCTGCTGGTCGGGGCGGCCCTCACCCAGCGGCCGGACCTGTACCGGGCCGTGGTCTGCTCGGCCCCGCTGCTGGACATGGTGCGGTACGAGCGGTTCGGGCTCGGCCAGACCTGGAACGACGAGTTCGGCACCGCGGCGGACCCAGAGGAGCTGCGCTGGCTGCTCGGCTACTCCCCGTACCACCGGGTGCGGCCCGGCACCCGGTACCCGGCCACCCTGTTCACCGTGTTCGACAACGACACCCGCGTTGACCCGGTGCACGCGTGGAAGATGTGCGCGGCCCTGCAGCACGCCACGTCAGCGCCGTGGCCGGAGCGCCCGATCCTGCTCCGCCGGGAACGGGAGGTGGGTCACGGAGCCCGCGCGGTCAGCCGGTCGGTCATGCTGTCCGCGGACACCCTGGCGTTCCTCGCCGCGCAGACCGGACTCGCCCTCTAGGAGCTGGCCGGCCAGGCCGCGGGGTCGCACGGGGGCTCATCACCCACAGGCTCAGCCGCTGACCAGCACCTCGCGGTAGTCCCGCACGGCCGGGAAGTCGCCGTGCTTCGCGGCCACCGCCTCGCCCAGCGAGTGGGCCGCGCGCAGCACGATGCCGGGCCGGTGCTGGCTGGGCAGGCCGGCCAGGGTGTCGCGGCTCAGCCGCAGCGCCTCCTCGGGTTCGCCGGCCTGCAGCCGGCAGCGGGCCTGGCCGAGCGTGACCAGCGAGCGGTCGAGGAACTCGGCCGGCGAGTAGAGGCGCAGGGCCTGCCCGAACGCGTCGTCCGCACCGCGGTAATCCCCCAGGGTGACCAGCGCGTCGCCCTGGTGGAACAGCAGCTGCCGCTCGGTGTACCCGAACGCCGTGTCCCGGCGTTCCTCCTCGGGCAGCTGGCCGAGCGCCTCGTGCGCCCGGTCCAGGGCGGCGCTGGCCCGGCGCACCTCGGCGCCGCCCGCACCGCCCCGCCCGCCCCCGGTGCCTGGCAGGGCGCTGCCGGCCCGGGACCGGGCCAGCCGGGCCAGCGCCCGCGCCTCCACGACCGGCGCCATCACGCCGGCCACGCACGGCTGGTGCCCGGCCAGATCGGCGCTGGCCCGGGCGGCCGCGGCGGCCTGCGCGGGATCGCCGTAGTACAGCGGCACGAGCGACTCGCGGACGGCGACCCAGGCGCGGAGGTGCCGGTCCCCGGTCTCGTCCGCGGCGGTCCGCGCGGTGCTGAAGAAGGACCGGGCCAGCCGGTGATCACCGACATCGATCATGGTCATGCCGGCCAGCCCGGACAGCCGTGACGCCAGGCGGCACAGCCGCTCGACGAACTCCAGCGGCTGGCGCTGCTCACACATCCGCCGGACGTCCCCGAGGTCGAGGAGCACGTCGCAGAGCAGCCGCATCGGCGGGACCGTCATGTACTGCCGGCCGTACTCGCCGGTCATGCCTTCCCAGTGGTCCAGCATTGCCACCGAGACGGTCGCGCCGAGCAGCGCCTCGTCCAGTCTGCGGCGGATCCGCTCGAGGGCGCCGAAGAACCGGCCGTCGGCCGGGGCCCCGGGGTCCGCCATCAGGCGCAGCAAAGTGCGCCGCACCACGTCGTCGTCCATCTCGCCCATGCTGGGCGAGGCGGGGTCGGTGACGGGCGCGGCGATCGCGGCGTCCGCCCCGGCACCGGCTGCGGGGCCAGGCCCGGGCGGGCCGGTATCGGGCTGGGCCGCGGCGGGCCGGGGCGAGGCCGCCGGGGGCGATGGGGAGAGGGCCGAGGCCGGCCGGACGGCCCCGGGCCGGGCTGGCCCGACCGGAGCGGGGCGGGCCGGGCCGGGTGGCGCCAGCGCGGGCAATTGCGTGGCGGGGAGCCCGACCGGGCCCGCGACGGCCGCCCCCGGGGCACCGCCATCCGGGTGAGCCGGGCCGGTCTCTGCCACACGCGGGACTGCGGTCAGTATCGGCGGCGCGCTCGGGCCGGCGCCCGGCAGGCCGGGGCCGCGCAGCCCGGGGCCGCCGGTTCCGCCTGGTTCCGGGGAGGCGGCGGGCGCTGGCCCGGACAGCGTTAATACCGGGGCGCGGTGCCCCTGGCCGCACAGGCAGGGGCTCTCGTACCCGAGGTCAGCCGGTTCGGCCTGGTAGACGCAGCACAGGTAGTGGAGGTACTCGGGACCGGGCCGCTTCTGGCCGCCCTCGTAGGAGGACAGCAGGGTCTCACTGAACCGCGGCGGGGTACGCCCCTCGCTCACGTACCGCGCCCTGACCTGGGCGACCACGTCCGCGAGCGCGATGCCCTGGGCGAGCCGGTGGGCCCGGACCAGCGTGGTGCCAAAGGCCGGCCCGCACTGGTCGTGGATGATGAGCGCGATGCCCGCGGGGGATTGCCCGGACGCCAGGCAGTGCGCCCGGATGGCGCGGGCCATCGAGATCTCCTGGCGGGCCTCCAGGCCGCCCGCCGGCTGGGCGGCTCCCGCCTCGGCGCGGGCGGGGCCTGCCGCACCGGCCTGGCCGACCTCGCTGAGCAGCAGTCGCGGTGCGGCCATGCCTGCACCTGACCGGGCGCGTCGTGCTCCCATGTCCCGTTCCTCCTCTGGGCCCCGTCCCGCGTCCGCCCCGCCAAACCGCGCTAACTCACTGTTACATCTAAAGTGCTCTACGCCGCCCAAATCAAGGAAATACCCCACACCCGTTCGGCTCGCGATGAGCCGTGCAATTCTCTCTCTACACATTGCATCTTGCACGCTCCCCATGGCCCGCGTCATCACAATCGCACGGACTGGTACCAAACTGCTTCGGAGTGACGCACGGGCCTGGGTCCAAGGTGGCCAGGTCAGCCGGGATCGCCGGCCACTATGGGGAGCGGCCCCGGCCCGGCGCTGGCGTTCCCGTCCAGCCGGCCGCCTCCTCTCCCGAGCGGCGAAAGGAATCCCCCCGTGATCTCGCAAGCGCTCCTCGCGGCGCGCCTCCTCGCCACGGCACCCCAGGACACCCTCGAATCCACTTGTGGCAAGGATCCAGGGATCGCCTGCAGGCTGACCTGGGACGTCCTGCACAACCGGAACGCCGCCGAACTGGTCAGGGTGTGGCTGGCCCAGCCGGTCAGCATGGTGCTGCGGATCGTCTTCGTGCTGCTGATCGCGGTGCTCTTCCGGATCGCGGCGCACCGGCTCATCAACCGGATCACCGCCCGGGTGGCGCAGACGGGGGGCAACGGGAAGACCGACGCGGCGCACATGCTGATGGGCGAGCGGCGGCGGCAGCGGTCCAAGGCCCTCGGGTCGATCCTGCGTAACGCGGCGTCGGTGCTCATCTTCGGCATCGCCGCGGTGACCATCGCCGGCGACCTCGGCCTGAACCTGGCCCCGGTCCTGGCCAGCGCGGGAGTCCTGGGCCTGGCCATCGGCTTCGGCGCGCAGAGCCTGGTGCGGGACTTCCTGTCCGGGATCTTCATGCTGCTGGAGGATCAGTACGGGGTGGGCGACGTCATCGACGCGGGCGACGCCACCGGGACCGTCGAGGCGGTCAGCCTCCGGGTGACCCGGCTGCGCGACGTGAACGGCGTGGTCTGGCACGTGCGCAACGGGACCATCAACCGGATCGGCAACGAGTCGCAGGGCTGGGCCCGCGCGGTGGTCGATTTCCCGGTGGCCTACGACCAGGACCTGCCCGAGGTGCGCCAGACCATGAAGGACACGGCCGACGAGATGTGGCAGGAGCCGCGCTGGCATGACGTGATCATGGAGGAGCCCGAGGTCTGGGGCGTGGAATCGGTGTCCAGCGACGCCATAGTGATGCGGCTGGTGGCCCGGACGCTGCCGCTGCGGCAATGGGAGGTGGCGCGGGAATTGCGGGAGCGGCTGAAGAATGCGCTCGCGTCCGCGGCGGTGGACGGGGAGCCGGTGGCCGCCGCGATCAGCGCGGGCGCCGCGGCTCAGGCCGACGCCCAGGCGCACGAGCCCGGGCCTGCCCAGGACTGAGCGCAGGGCGACCCCCGGACCCCCCGGTGAGGGCACTACCCTGGAGCACGCGATGGACGACACGAGGGAACTGAGCTTCTACGAGGCGGCCGGCGGCGAGGAGACGTTCCGCCGCCTGACCCGCCTGTTCTACGAGGGCGTGGCCGGGGACCCGGCGCTGCGCGCCGTCTACCCGAGCAAGGACCTGGGACCTGCCGAGGAGCACCTGCGGCTGTTCCTGATCCAGTACTGGGGTGGCCCGGCCACGTACAACGAGCTGCGCGGGCACCCGCGGCTGCGGATGCGCCACCGGCACTTCGTCATCGGCGAGGCCGAGCGCGACGCCTGGCTGCGGCATATGCGCGCCGCGCTCGACCAGATCGGGCTGGACCCGGCGCTCGACGCCCAGCTCTGGGACTACCTGATCATGGCCGCGAACAGCCTGGTCAACGCGCCTGCCGGGCCCGGCCGCCCGGACCTCGGGCTGAGTCCCGCCTGACGGGGGGCCCAGCCCCAGCAGGCTAGCTCCGGGTCAGCTTGCGGTAGGTCACCGCGTGCGGCCGCGCCGCCTCGGCGCCGAGCCGCTCGACCTTGTTCTTCTCGTAGGACTCGAAGTTGCCCTCGAACCAGAACCAGTTCGAGCCGCCCTCCCAGGCCAGGATGTGCGTGGCGATGCGGTCCAGGAACCACCGGTCGTGGCTGGTGATCACGGCGCAGCCGGGGAACTCCAGCAGCGCCCGCTCCAGCGAGCCGAGCGTCTCCACGTCCAGGTCGTTGGCGGGCTCGTCGAGCAGCAGCAGGTTGCCGCCCTGGCGCAGGGTGAGCGCCAGGTTGACCCGGCCCCGCTCGCCACCGGACATCATCCCGGCCGGCTTCTGCTGGTCGGGGCCCTTGAAGCCGAACGCGGCCACGTAGGCGCGGCTGGGGATCTCCACGTTGCCCACCCGGATCGTGGATTCTTCCCCGGAGATGGCCTCCCAGACGTTCTTGGCCGGGTCGATCCCGGACCTCAGCTGGTCCACGTAGGCGATCTTGACGGTGTCCCCGACCCGGATCTGGCCCGAATCCGGCTTCTCGTCGCCCACGATCATCTTGAACAGCGTGGTCTTGCCGACCCCGTTCGGGCCGATGACACCGACCAGCCCGTTGCGCGGCAGCGAGAAGCTCAGCCCGTCGATCAGCACCCGGTCGCCGAAGCTCTTGGTCAGGTCCGTGACCTCGACCACCTGGTTGCCCAGCCGGGGGCCCGGCGGGATCTGGATCTCCTCGAAGTCGAGCTTGCGGTGCTTGTCCGCCTCGGCCGCCATCTCCTCGTAGCGCTCCAGCCGGGCCCGGCTCTTGGACTGGCGGGCCCGGGGGCTGGAGCGGACCCACTCGAGCTCGTCTTCCAGCCGCTTGCGCCGCTTGGCGTCTTTCGCGCCCTCGACCTTGATCCGGGAGGCCTTGGTCTCCAGGTAGGTCGAGTAGTTGCCCTCATACGGGTAGGTGTGGCCGCGGTCCAGCTCGAGGATCCACTGGGCCACGTTGTCCAGGAAGTACCGGTCGTGGGTGACCGCCACCACGGTCCCGGGATACTTCTCCAGGTGCTGCTCCAGCCACTGCACGCTCTCCGCGTCCAGGTGGTTGGTGGGCTCGTCCAGCAGCAGCAGGTCGGGCTGGGACAGCAGCAGCTTGCACAACGCGACCCGCCGGCGTTCCCCGCCGGACAGCACGGTCACATCGGCATCCGGGGGCGGGCAGCGCAGCGCGTCCATGGCCTGCTCAAGCTGGCTGTCCAGGTCCCAGGCGTCGCGGTGATCAAGCTGCTCCTGGAGCCTGCCCATTTCTTCCAGCAACTCGTCGGAGTAGTCCGTCGCCATCTTCTCGGCGATCTCGTTGTACTGATCCAGCAGGGCCTTGGTCTCGGCCACCCCGTCCTGGACGTTGCCCAGCACGGTTTTGCTCTCGTCCAGCCCCGGCTCCTGGCTGAGCAACCCCACCGTGAAGCCGGGAAAAAGCCGCGCATCGCCGTTGGACGGCTGCTCCAGGCCCGCCATCATCTTCAGCAACGTTGACTTGCCCGCGCCGTTAGGCCCGACCACACCGATCTTGGCCCCGGGGAAAAAAGCCAGCGTTACGTCATCAAGGAGGACCTTGTCGCCCTTCACCAAGCGGGCGGCATGCATCTGATAGATAAATTCAGGCATGCTCCAAGGTTAGGGGCATCCGCGCAGCGGGTCGGACGGCCCCGCTCCCGGGGGACGCGTGCGCACCCGGTCCCGGCCGGCCTTCTTGGCCCGGTACAGCGCGGCGTCGGCTGCGGCGAGCAGTTCGAACAGGTCCCCGCCGTCCAGGCCCAGCGCGGCCACCCCGATCGAGACCGTGACGGTCACCGTGGCACCATGGGCCGGCACCGCGATCTCCCGGACCCGCCCCCGCAGCCGCTCGGCAATGTGGCAGGCCTCCTGCTGACCGGCTCCGGGCAGCATGGCCACGAACTCCTCACCGCCGAACCGGCCCAGCACGTCGCAGGCCCGCACATGCCGGCCCAGCGTGCTGGCCGTCGCGGCCAGCAGCTCGTCCCCGGCCAGGTGCCCGTAGGTGTCGTTGACCCGCTTGAAGCGGTCGATATCCACCAGCAGGATCGCCGCGGGCTCGCCGGCCCGGCGGGCCCGGCGGATCCGCTGCTCTGCGTCCCGCTGCCAGGCGATGGCGTTGAGCAGGCCGGTTTTGGGGTCGGACCGGGCGGCGGCGCGCAGCTGCTGGTGCAGCAGGCTGCGCTGGAGCAGGATGACCGGCGGCAGCGCGACGACGAGCATGACCCAGCTCAGCGTGCAGGCGATGGTGACCAGCACCCCCGCGCACAGCCCCGCCGCGTTGACCAGCAGGCTCTCAAAGTCCCGGGTCGCCCCGGGCCGGGGAACACCGGGCCGGGGAACACCGGGCTCGGGAACACCGGGCTCGGGAACACCGGGCTCGGGAACACCGGGCCGGGAAGCACCCGACCAGGAAGCACTGGGCCACGACCCGCCTGGCCGGGCGGCCCGCCCGGCCAGGGCGATCAGGAGCGCGTTGGCGAGCACGAACAGCGTCGCGCAGCACGCGGCCCCGAGCACCATCACCGGGTCGCGCAGCCACGGGCCGGGCGGGTGGGCCAGGCCCAGGAGGCCGTGGAACAGCAGCGAGCTGGCCGCCCCGGCCAGGCCCAGCGCGGCGGCCGTGAACGCCCGCCAGTACAGCGGCCCCTGCCGGGCCCGCCAGTGCGCGTACGCCCCGATCAGCACCGGGCCGAGCAGCGCGTACGCCGGGGGCAGCAGCAGCGCGGCCGGAAGCCACCAGGCGGTGAGCAGGTCATGCGTCCCCGGTGGCGGCGCGCCGCTGCGCCGGGTCGCCTCGACGCAGACCACGCCGCAGATGAGGACGACCGTGAAGATCCCGAGCTGGCCCGGGTTGGGCTGGAGCCGGGTCAGCTGCCAGGCGGCCAGGATGAACTCGGTGGCGGTGACCGCGATCAGGTACGCCCGCAGCCGCCGCCGCCGGGGTAGCCGGTCGAAGGCCCATGGGGCCTCGGGGCGGCGCCCTGACCCGCCGCGGTACTCACGGTGCATCGCGCGCTGGACTGCCGACATGCCACCTGTCCATCACTGCCGCAGGCAGGCCCTCCGGCATTTCGGTCACATTCCGTGTTCAAGAAGCGGCCGAACTATGACGCTGGGTAACAGCGTAGGGCCAAGGGGCCTGCCCGGCAGGGAATTCCGTGGATCCAGCGCGTCGGGCCTCAGAAGCGCGCCGGCCTCAGAACGGCGCGGACACTCCCGCGGGCTCGCCAGACCCGTTCAGAGCGGCCAGCCCCGGCTCGGTTCCGTTGCGGTCATCGAGCGCGGCCACCGCCTCGGCGGCGCCATCCGGGCCGACCTCAGCCACGGGCCCGCCGGAGACCCCGGCTTCCGCCCCGTTGCCGTTGGCCGTGCCGTGGTCCGCCGCCCCGTTCTCCACCACGGGCCGCCGGGGCCGCTGGAAGCTGGCCACCCCGCGGGCCAGGTCGTGCCCGACCGAGCTCGCCTCGATCTCGACCGCCAGCCGCGAGACCCCGTCCTTCTCATACGGCCGGACCTGGAGCCGCCCCTTGACCAGCACCGGCTCGCCCTTGTGCAGGCACCGGGCCACATTGTCGGCCAGCGTCCGCCAGCAGACCACGCTGACGAACGAGGTCGTCCCGTCCGTCCACTCACCGCTCTCCCGGTCCACCCGCCGCGGGGTGTAGGCGACCCGCAGCGAGACGCTGGAGACACCGCTGGCCGTGATGCGGAACCGTGGATCGCGGGCCACGTACCCGGACAGGAACACCTGTGCGTCGTTGATCATGCCATCCTCCTGGCTCGCCCGGCGGCCCGTGAAGAGGTGCCGCCCGGGGCGGCGCGGTGCCGCCCGCTGACGTCCACGATCACCGCCGGGGACGGGAGCGGCCACGCCGAACCGGGTTCTGTGGACAGCGGCGCCAACCCGGCCAGGCTGTGGACAGGCAGCCGGGAAACGGCGGCATCCCATGCGACAATCCGGCTGCCTGCCCCACGGCCTGGGCCGGGTGCCCCGGCCCAGGCCCGGGGATCAGGCTGAGACCAGCTCCGACGGCTCGGCGATCACGTCGACCAGGGCACCGTTGCGCATCACGGTGATCGCCATCGGCTGCCCGATCGCGTCCGCGAACATCAGCCGCTGCAGGTCCTGCGCCGCGGCGACCGGGCTGCCGCCCGCGCTGACCAGCAGGTCCCCGGCCCGCAGGCCGGCCCGGTCGGCCGGGCCGCCGGCCACCACCTCGGCCACGCGCAGGCCCGTGGGCCGCCCGACCCGTTCGGCCAGCACGGCCGGGAGCGGGGCCGGCACGCTCACCAGCCCGAGGTAGGCCCGCCGGACCTTGCCGTCCCGCATGAGCGCGGCGATGATGCGCCGTGTCGTCCCGTTGACCGGGACGGCCATGCCCAGGCCCACGCCGGCCACCGCGGTATTGATGCCGACCACGCGGGAGTGGCTGTCGGCGAGGGCCCCGCCGGAATTGCCCGGGTTGAGGGCCGCGTCGGTCTGGATCACGTCCTCGATCAGCCGGGCCGCGCCCGCGGTGCGCGTGGGCAGGGAGCGGCCCAGGGCGCTGACCACCCCGGCGGTGACCGAGCCCGCCAGGCCGAGCGGGTTGCCCACGGCCACGACCAGCTGGCCGACCACGAGCTGGTCCGCCTCGCCCAGCTCGGCGGGCGGCGGGGTGGTCCCGGAAGCCCGCAACACGGCGAGGTCCGACAGCGGGTCGGCCCCGACCACGCGGAACGGGGTCGTGGAGCCGTCCCCGAACGCGGCCGTGCCGCCCGTGGCCCCGCCCACCACGTGCGCGTTGGTGAGCATGAAGCCGTCGCCGGTGAAGACCACGCCCGAGCCGAGGCTTTCCCCGCCCCGGCCCCGGCTGGGACCGCCCCGGCCGGGCTGGGGCACCCGCAGGCTGGCCACCTTTCCGGTGAGCTCGGCCGCGACCCCGGCGACGATCTGCGAGTAGCTGTCCAGTGCTTCGTTCTCTGGCACGCTGCCTCCTACCCCAGCGGGTCCGGAGGGTGCGGGCCGTGCGGGGATTACATAATTACAACTTGTGCAGTCTGCTAACACCAGCTCGCGGGCGGTCGTTCCCGCCGCGTTACGCCATGGGCGGAATCATCAGTGACGGGCGCCGGTGATAGGCAGGGAACCGCAACCAGGCCCGGCGAGCGGACAGGAGCGCCCATGCCAGACGCTGCGCCAGATCCTGCGGACGAGACGGCGGTACAGGACTTCGCCACGAGGATCTTCAACCTCGCGCGGGCGGGTGACGCGGGGGCGCTGGCGGCCTACCTGGACGCGGGCGTCCCGGCCGATCTCACCAACGACCAGGGGGACACGCTGGTCATGCTGGCCGCCTATCACGGGCACGCGGCCGCGGTGCGGACCCTGCTGGAGCGCGGCGCCGACCCCGGCCGCCCTAATGACCGGGGCCAGACCCCGCTGGCCGGCGCGGTGTTCAAGGGCGAGCCAGACGTCGTCCGCGCGCTGCTGGATGGGGGCGCGGACCCCGGGGCGGGCCACCCCAGCGCTGTCGACACGGCCCGCATGTTCGGCAACGACGAGTTCCTGGCCTGGTTCGCTGAGACCCGGCCCGAGTGATCCGCGGGAGTTACCTTCGGGCACTCTGCCCCCGCCTACGGCACGCGGCCGCCGCCCGCCCTACCGGCGGGCGCTCTGCCCTACCGGCGGGCGCTCTGCTGGCCGCCCTACCGGCGCGCGGACTGGAGCACGCTGCAGAACCGGGCGTACTCCGACAATTCCCGCTTGACCGGCGTCAGCACCAATTGCTCGGCGACGTCCTGCATCCGGGACCGCATCTGCGCCTCGACGTGACTGCGTTCCCGCAACGCCGCGGCGCTGACCATGCTCATGCAGCCGGACGCGGTCAGCCAGCCCAGCGCGAGGATCGCCGCGATCAGGATCGCGACCCAGGGCAGCAGCGCGGCGTCGCTGAAGACGGAGGCGGCGTGATGCGCCGCGTGGAAGACCCCGATCACCAGCAGGGCGCCGATCCACGCCAGCCCGGCCACCACGCAGCCCAGCAGCAGTCCCTGCCAGGCCGCCACCAGCCGCCACCAGGGCTCCACGCTGTTCTCCTCGGGCAGCGCTTCGCCGATCGCCGCGCCGAGCGCGCCCGGGATCTCGTCGCGCTTCGACCTTGCCGCCACCCGGACCGTCTGTGACCAGGGCGCCGGGAGCGTGGGGCCGATCTGCTCGCCGATGGCGGTCAGCGCGTTGTCGATCTCGGCCTGCTGAGCCCCGGCCGGGCCGCCGGATATCCCGCGCAGCTCTTCCCACAGGTTGCCGAGCCGCAGCTTGCGCACCGGGTCACGGCCGAGCGCACGGTCCACCAGCCAGGCCACCGGCCAGCCGACGTAGTCCACGGCCCTCAGCTCGCGGGCGCTCTGCAGCGCCTGGCCGACCGCTGCCGCCCCGGCGGCCTTGCTGAACGACTCCGCCAGGACCACGGCACTGTCCGGGGGGACCTCGGGAAAGTCCTCGGAGTCGGTGTCCAGTCCCGCGCCGCGCGCCTGGCCGGCGTAGGGCACGAACCGCTCGGCCATCGCGTCCAGGTCGGCCGCGATCCGGTCGGTCGCGGCGCGGCGGTCGGTGACCGTCTCGGCCAGCACCTTGCGCAGCTCATCCAGGCCCGCGCCGCTCCGGGCCGAGGTGACCAGGATCCGGGCGTCGTGCAGCCCTTCGGTGTCGAGCAGCCGGGTCAGGTCGGACACGCAGTCCTCGGCCTGCTCGGGAGTGAGCAGGTCGGACTGGTTCAGCACGACCGCGATCACTGAGGAGTGGCCGGCCAGCGGAGTGAGGTAGCGGCGGTGCACGGAGGCGTCCGCGTACTTCTGCGGGTCCAGCACCCAGAGCATCAGGTCGGCCAGCCCGACGAGCCGGTTCGTCTCGACCGCCGCCCCCGCGGCCACCGAGTCGTGGTCCGGCAGGTCGATCAGGACGAGCCCGCTCAGCGACGCCTCGCCCTCGCTGAGCGCGCTGGACCGGGCGTAGCGGTTGCGATGCGGGATGCCCAGCCACTCCAGCAGCGGCCCCGCGCCGTCCATCCCCCACACGCAGGCGTGCGGGTCCTTGGTGTGCGGGCGGGTCACGCCCACGGCCGAGAAGTCCGCCCCGGCCATCTGGTTGAACAGCGAGGACTTGCCACTGCCGGTCCCGCCGGCCAGCACCGCCACCGTGTGGCTGGGCGACAGCCGCAGCCGCTCACCCGCCCGGGCGACCAGCTGCTCGGCCTCGGTCAGGAGCGGCCGGCTGAATCCCTCCGGGCCGCTGCGGGCCACGCCGATCTGGATGACCCGCGCGAGCGCGGTCAGCCGTCCGGACAGGTCACCCGCGGGCGCCCCGCTGTCCAGTCCCGCGCCACTCAGTCCCGTGCTCGCCAATCCCCCGCCGTTCAGTCCCGCGCCGTTCGGCCCGGCACCACTGAGCCCATGATCCGCCTGCCCATGGTCCGACTGTCCCCCGCTGCCCGCCTGCCCGGTCTCGGCCAGCCAGGTGGACGGGTATTCCCCGATGCTCATCTCGCCATCTCAAGTGAGTAGGTGGCCTGGTACAGCCGGACGGCCGCAGCGTCGTCCAGTTCCCCGGCCGAGTCAATCACCTCGACGAACCTCAGCATCTCCTCGTCGAAGAGCCGCCGCATCCGCTCGCGCAGATCCGCCCGGGCCTGAGTGCCGATCTCACGCAGCGGGCCCGCGCCGAACAGTGAGGTCAGCAGCAGCTGCGGGACGGTCCCGGTGCTCTCGGCGGCCCCGCCGTCGGCGTCGCGCTGGCTGAGCATGGCCACGATGAGCACGGTGGCCAGCGAATCGTCATCGAAGGACATCACCCGCGCGACGGACCGCTTGGTCACGCTCTCCGCCTTGACCAGCCGCATCACGTCGTCCTGCCAGGCGCTGACCGCCCGCACCGCACGGGTCTGCAGGTCGGCCGAGGACCGGGCCAGCGGCAGCGTCACCTGGCGGAGCGGGCCGGACAGGCTGGCCTCGTCGGCGCCCGGGACGTCCGCCGGCATGGCCTCGGCCGAGGTGCCGAAGATCAGCCCGGCGTCCGCGGCGAACTGCGAGCCCGTCCAGCTCTGGCTGGCTTCCGCGGCGGCGGACGCGTCCAGCAGGGCGACTCCGGCCGGGTGGTTGCGCCAGCGGCGGACGGATTCCTCGGCGGCCCGGTCGGAGACCGAGAGGATCAGCGACTCGATCCCGGCCCGCAGGGCGCTCTTCAGCGCCCGGGCCCGGGCCGGGACGCCGCGCTTGCGCTGGCGGCCCACCCGGCCCCGGGGGGCCTGGAGGCCGCGCAGCAGCTCGCCGGTGCCGGCGAAGTCCTGCCAGCGGGCCAGGATCTCGCCGCGCAGCAGCGAGCCGTCCGCCAGCGCCTCGTCGGCCTCGGCCAGCCCGGCCGCATAGGCGCCCTCGACCGCGGCCTTGAGGTCGGAGCGGATGACCAGCTGGGCCTCCACCTCGGCGGCCAGTGCCGGGACCCGGCTGCGGAACGTGTCCAGCGCGCCCGCCATGGTCTGGGTCAGCACGGCGACCCGGCGGTCCGCCCGCACCGCGGTGTCCTGGAGCCACTCCCGCACCGGCGCGGAGGCCTCGGCCGGGAGCCGCCCGTCCGTGATGACGGTCTCGTTGATCACGAACCGGTCGTTCTCGCCCAGGCCGTTGGCCTCCAGCATGGCCCCGAAATGCGTGGTCAGCTCGGCGCCGCTGGGTGGCGGGACCCGGGACAGCACGATGCCCAGGGCGGCGCCGCGCTCCTTGGCGTACTCGAGCAGTTCCCAGACCGCCGCGTCGGCGTACCGGCTGGCCGTGGTCATGAACAGCCAGAGATCCGAGGCGTCCAGGAACTGGTGGGCGAAATCCCGGTGCGCGGAGACGACCGAGTCGATGTCCGGCGTGTCGAGCAGGGCGACGCCTTTGGGCATGCCCTCGCTCGCGGCGAGCACCAGGAGCCCGTCCCGCCCGGACCGGGCCAGCCCTTCCTGGCGGACCCGGGGCACCGTGGGCAGGAACACGTTCTCCGCGAACCAGTCCGCCTCGTCGGGATGGCAGGCCAGCACCGGGCTGTTCGTGGTGGGACGGCGGATCCCGGTCGCGCTGACCTGGGCTCCCACGATGCTGTTGACCAGCGTCGACTTGCCCGCGCCGGTCGAGCCCACCAGCGCGACCAGGATGGGGGCCTCGGACTGCCGGATCCGGGGCAGCAGATAGTCATCGATCTGGCTGAGCAGCTTGCGCCGCTCCGCCCGGGTGGCTTCCGCGCCCTCGGTCTCATAGACCAGGTTCACGTCCACGATCCGGCGCCGCAGCGCGAGCAGGGCCGCCTCGAGCTGCCGGGCATCGACCCTGCGATGCCGCCCCGCTTCGCCGCCTCCCGGAATTACGGGCCGCGCGGCTGCGGGACCTGAGCCCGGCGGGGCCGCCGGCGGCGGCCCGGGCCGGACAGGGTTCGACCGCAGGTGCCGCATCCGCGCCCGTCGCACGGGCGGATGCGGCAGCTAGGCCCTGCCCTTCCGTCATTGCTCTCCTGTCACTGCCCTTCGTGCGTCGGGACGACTCCAGCAGGCCCGGATGAGGGGGATACGATTACACTCTGCGCTTCCCTCGGTGCTTTTCGTGAGAGTTCGGCAATCTGTACCCCGACACTAACGACCTCACCTATGACCACAATCGCTGGCGGACGCAGCCCGGCCGCGCTGACCTCATCGGCGACGGTGGCGAGCCCTGTGGTAATTATGTGCTGCGTGGGCAGGGTACCGTCCACAATGACCGAAACTGGCGTCCGCGAATCCCGGCCGTAACGCATCAGCGTTCTCGTGATCGGCCCCAGGTTCTCCAGCGCCATCAGGAGAACCAGCGTAGCCTGCGACGCGCCGAGCTCCGCCCAGTCCACCGTGGACCGCTCGTCACCAGGCGGGATATGCGCTGAGACGACCCGGAATTCCTGCGTTATGCCCCGGTGAGTCAGCGGGATGCCGGCCGCGGCGGGCACCGCGATCGCGCTCGTCACCCCCGGCACCACCGTGACCGGAATGCCACCCTCGAGGCAGGCGAGAATCTCCTCTCCGCCCCGGCCGAAGACGAATGGGTCACCGCCTTTGAGCCGGACCACAAACAATCCCCGCTGGGCCCGATCGACCAGCACAGAATTGATCTGCTCCTGGGCCATCGCCCGGCCACGGGGAATCTTGGCCGCGTTGACCAGTTCGACGTCCGGGGCGAGCTCATCCAGCAGGGAACGGGGCGCGAGCCGGTCGGCCACCACGACATCAGCCTCGGCCAGCAGCTGACGGCCCCGGACGGTGATCAGTCCCGGGTCACCCGGGCCGCCGCCGACCAGCGCGACCCGGCCGCCCGGCCGGCGCTGGCGGCGCACGCTCACCCGGCCGGACTGCAGGCCATCCAGCACTTCGTCGCGGATGCCCGCGCTGCGCAGCGGGTCGCCGCTCACCACGCCGAAGCGCACGTCCCCGGCCTGCCCGGACGCGGGCGTCCAGGCGGCGGAGGCGGCCGCGTCATCGGCCCGGACCGACCAGATCCGGGCGGCCTCGGCTTCCTGCGCCACGGCCGCGTTCACGGCGGGGTCGTCGGTGCACGCGCAGGCCAGCCACGCGCCGGCGCAGTCACCCGGCGCGTACTCCCGGGACTCCCACCGGATCCGGCCCGCCTGCGCGAGGTCGTGCAGCGAGGCGCTGATCCCGGGCGAGACGACCAGCACATCCGCGCCCGCATCGAGCAGGCCCGGGACGCGCCGGGTGGCCACGGCACCACCCCCGGCCACCAGCACCCGGCGGCCGTCGAGGCGGAGGGCCAGGAGGTAGGGCGCAGCCGTGCCGGCGACCATGGCGGTCCGCCCTCCTTCGGCTCACGGCCGGGTCCGCACCCAGCAATTCATTCCCGGGTCACAGAGACTAGTGGCTCCCGGGCCGGGTCTCTTCGCCAGCGCCCGCCCCCGCCGCGGCCCGCGCGGCGTCGGCCAGGGCGCAGAATGCGGCCGCGGCCACCGCCGCACCACCCTTCTCGGACATGTTGGTCAGGGCCGGCAGGCCGCTCGCCCGCAGCGCGTCCTTGGCTTCGGCCGCTCCGTCCAGGCCGACCGGGAGCGCGATGACCAGCGCGGGCTGCACGTTCCGGCTCATGATCTCCGCCAGCGCCTCGGCGGCGCCGCCCACCACCCAGATGGCACCCGGCCCGGCCTGGCCGAAGGCGAGCCGTACGGCGGCGGCGGGTTTGCTGATCCCGGCCGTCCGGGACAGCCGCTCGGTCAGCGACTCCTCGCTCTTGCAGATCACCGGGTAGCCGGGGATCCCCGCGGCGACCATCACACTGTCGGCGATGACCGGCATCCCCGCGGCGATCTCGGCGGCCCCGGCGGCCAGTATCCGCTCGTCGCAGACCAGATCGGTCGCGTAGTCGAAGTCGGCACTGGCCACGATGACCCGCTCGGTCACGTACCGGCTCAGCGGGGCGAGCCGGGTCAGGTCGATGCGGGACCGCACGATCCGGTAGGCCTCATCCCCGGGCATCCCGTCCGCCTGCCCGCCGTTCGCAGGCGCTCCGTTCGCCGGCCCTCCGTTAGCCGAACCCGGGCGCCCGGTCACCATGACCTCTCCCCGCTGGCAATCGACCCGTAATTCATGCTTTCCAGATCACCTGAATAGATAAATCTCTCACCTGCTCTGGTGTCATCAGCATGGCATAACGGTCCGGCCAGTCGTGGCTCATCCGCCTGCGGGACCGCGTTACGCCGCTACACTGGCGAGGCGCATCCGTGGTCGTGTCCCGCACCCGGCGGCTCCGCAGCGCCGTCAGCCACGCGATAGCCGCGCATAAAGCCGGGATGAGTCAGGCAGGTTTGTGCCAGCGATGGCGTGCAGACCACCAAGGTCCCGGGGCTGGCTGAATCGCTCGGCCTGCCATCAGGTAGCTCCCAGGTTGCCCGGTGGCAGTATCCCGGCGGGGCGCCCGGTCCAACCGGGCGGCAACTGAACCGACGTGCGTCGCGAATGGAGAATTGATGGGCGTTGTGGAGGCGGGACCGTGACCGGCACATGGGAAGCGGACGAGGCGATCGACGACGCGGCCGCTAAGGCGTTCTTCGCCGACTTCGGCGAGCCGGCCGAGCACATGCCGCCGGTCGCGGTCGTGATTGCCGCCTACAACGAGCAGGGCGTGATCGGCTCGGTCGTGGATGCCCTGCCGTCCTCCATCTGCGGGCTGGCGACCACGAGCGTGGTGGTCTCGGACGGCTCCGCGGACGGGACCGTGGCCGAGGGCCGCGAGCACGGCGCGCTCGTGGCGGACGTGCCGGTCAACCGCGGCCAGGGCGCCGCGCTGCGTCTCGGCTACCGGCTGGCGCGCGAAGGCGGCGCCCGCTACATCGTGACCACGGACGCGGACGGCCAGTACAACCCGGCTGAGATGGAGCGCGTGCTGGCCCCGGTGGTGGCCGGGGACGCTGACTTCGTCACCGGCTCCCGCAAGCTGGGGAGCCAGGAGACCAAGGACCTGGTCCGCCGCCTGGGCACCTGGGTTTTCGCCCAGACCATCACGGTGCTGACCGGCGAGCACATCACCGACTCCTCGTTCGGCCTCCGCGCGATGCGCGCCGAGGTGACCGGGGTGGTGCGGCTGGAGCAGCCCCAGTACCAGTCGGCCGAGCTCCTGATCGCGGTGCTCGCCCGCGGGTTCCGGGTCTCCGAGGTGCCGGCCACGATCCACAAGCGCCAGGTCGGCGAGAGCAAGAAGGGCCACAACGCGATCTACGGGCTCAGGTTCGCCCGCGTAGTCGTGGGCACCTGGTGGCGCGAGCGGCAGCACCGGGTGCCGGGCCAGCCCTCCGCGCAGGCGGCGAGCCCGGAGCCGTCCGCCAGCCAGACCGCGCCGGCGAGTCCCGACCCGGCGCTCGACCCCGGCTCCACCCAGCGGAACTGACCCCGCCCGGCTGACCCGGGCCGGCCTGCCGGGCACAGTCAAATTCAAAATTCTCCGCAACGAAAGCCCCCGGGGCCGGTGCATTCCACCGGCCCCGGGGGCTTTCGGCTGATTTAGCGGCGGGTGCCGCGCTCCGGGGTGGCCGTGCCCTCGGCCTCGCCGTGGCGCGCGGCGGACGGCCCGGATGAGCCGTTGGCCCAGGCGGACATGCCGTTGACCCGCGCCGACCCCATCGCCTCGGCGAACCGGGCCGGGTCGGCAGGGGGGTCGGCGGGCGGCTCGGCCCGGGCGGGCTCGGAGGTCAGCAGGGACTCCACCGGCTCGTCGGTGACCGGCGCCCGGCCCTCGACGACCGCCAGGGTGTCCACCTTGGCGTTCCGGTCGGCAAACAGGACGAAGTGGAAGATAAGGAACCGGAGGGCGAACGTCACGCAGTTCGCCGCGAGGTAGAAGAGGTCGGCCACGACGACCTGGGCGGGACCGTCCAGCCCCATCGACAGGGCCACATGGTTCCCGAACTTGCTGGCCAGCGTCAGGATGACCCCCGCGCCGATGGAGACGGCCACGAACGGCAGGGTCTCCTTCAGCGGGTGAGGCCGGCCCTTGCGTTCCCACGCCCAGCGGCTGATCACGTAGCTGACGGCCGCCCCGGCGAACCAGCCCGCGAACCCGGCCACACCCGCGGTCAGGTTGGCAGGCCCGAGGCAGATGATGTACGTGATCTGGGTCGCGGCTACCGCGCACACCGCAGCCGGCGCAAAGCGGATGAAACGCTTCACAACCGTACTGCGCAACTTGGTCTGCAACGGTGCGGGAACGACTCGCCACAGGGCGTCAGAAATCCTGGGCGGAAGAAGAGTCATCAGCGTCCTAGCTCTTTCGGAGACCGACGGGTCATCCAGACAGGTATACAGTACGGGACCCCCCTGATGTCCCAGGTACGCGACCTCCTCTCAGCATTCCTTGGGCCTGTCCCGCCACCGGCACGGTGCGTGATGCTTGCTGACTACCACCGTGCGCCGCGCTGGCCCATCGTCCCGGGCGGTCTGGCCGGCTAGCTGACCGCGCCGCCGAGGCTGGCCGGGCCGGCCCACGAGCCGCTGCTATACCGGGCGCGCCAGAGATGATTGCTGGCGCCTTTCCAGAACACATCGATCACGCCGCTGGGCTGGCCGGCGGCGAATGGCGCGCTGCCGAGCATACCCATTCCCAGCGGGGCCGCCTTCTGCCAGCCGCCGCCCCGGCTGGCCGACCACCAGAGCCTGCTGTCGGTGCCCTTCCAGAACACGTCCGCTCCCTTGCCGGGCGCACTGACCGCGAACGGGCCCGCGGACAGCCTCCCGCTCAGCTCGCCGGCCTTGCTCCAGCCGGAACCGGGGGTGTACGTGGTGTGCCACACGCCCTTGCGGGAGGTGGCGGCCCAGAAGACGTTGACGGCCCCGCCCGGCAGGCCGGTGACCGCGGGGACACTGCCCAGCTTGCCCATGCCCCGGTCCACCGCCTTGCCCCAGGACGAGCCCGAGCGGCGGATCACCCAGAGATGGCCGTTGGTGCCCTTCCAGGCCACGGTCAGCGCGCCGTGGCCCGACACCGCCGGGGCCGGGACCGAGGCCAGGCGGCCACCCAGGTTCTGCGGTTTGCCCCAGCCGTGGGCCCGCCGGTACTCGGCGTGCCACAGGTGATTGTCCGAGGAGCCGCGCCAGAACACGTCGATCTGGCCGTTGGCCTGGCCCACCGCGGCTGGCTTGCTGCCCAGCACCCCCATGTTCAGCTGCCGCAGCCCGGACCAGTTCGTCGCGGGGGCGAAGGAGGCCTCCTGCAGGCGGCCGTTCCTCCCCTTGGCGAACACGGCCACGTTGCCCGGCACCGACGCGACCGCGGACGGCTGGCTGGACAGCCGGCCGCCCATGCTGACCGGGCCGTGCCAGCCGCTGCCAGGCGCGTACCAGTCGTGCCAGAGCTTGCCGTCCCGCCCCTTGAAGAACGCGTCCACGTCCCCGGCGGACTGGGCGGCCGCCGGGGATTCCTGCGGCGACCCGCCGGTCACCCCCTGCTGGACGTCGAGGTAGTCCTTGTCGATGTTGATCGTGACCCCGCCGTAGGTGACGTTCTGGCCGCCCTGGTACTGGTGGATGCGCTGGTGCCCGGCCCATTCGTTGCTGGGCAGGATGGGATCGCTGGTGTCCGCGGACCCGTTCCACAGAGCGTCGTAGATCACGTCCGGCATGGTGTCGGCGGGGTTGGAGTAGTTGTTGACCAGGGCCTGGATGCCGGACAGCGAGTTGCTGTACACGCCGGACGAGAACCCGAGGGTGTGCACCTCCCTGGTCCACGCGGTCAGGAAGCGCAGCACCCGGCCATTCAGCGTGCCTGGATAGGCCTCCATGTCGTAGTACAGCGGTGTCCCCGGGCCGAAGCCCAGCTGCCGGGCCCGGCTGGCCGCGTCCTTGGCCGCGCTGACCGCCTGGCTGGCCGCCGAGCTGATTTCCCCGAAGCTCGCCTGCGGGCCGACGTAGATGGGCATGAAGTGCCATCCGGCCGCCTGCAGCTGGCTCACCCAGGACGCGGTCAGGTTGGGCTGGGCGCAGGCCCGGTCCGAGCCGCCGATGTAGATGCCCACCGCCCGGTACGGGGAACGCCGCAGCCAGGTCTGCATCGAGGCGGCGCTGGGCGCGGTGCAGGCGTCGAAGCCCTTCCCGGTGAAGTCGGTCGCGCCGGCCGGCAGCGTCGCACGGGCGGCCGAGATCCGGTCAGGCGTATTGCCGGGGAGGTTGGGCGGCGGCGTGCCGGCCCGCGCGCCGTGCACCGGGACCCGGAGCGAGGCACTGGCCAGGATGCGGTTGACCACGGCCCGGTGGGTGGAATAGGTCGCGGTGACCCTGATCCGCCTGGTGGTCACCGTGATCAGGCGGTCCACCGGGTACATTCCCGCGGCCACGGTGTCCCGTGCGGTAGCCCGCTGGACGAGCAGCGCTTCCGTGGTCCCGATGAGCGTGCTCGGGCAGTGCTGGTTGCGCCCGGGTGTGCCCAGGTAGAGCACGTGACGGTCGAAGCGGACGCAACTGCGCGGGTGCGCGGCCAGGCGGCTCACCCGCCAGGTGCCTGGGATGGTGAAGGTGTAGCCCCGGTACGTCACCCGCTGGGATTTGGGCCCACCCTGAGACGTCGGCCGGGCCTGAGACCTGGGCCGGGCCTGAGACCTGGGCTGGGCCTGAGACCTGGGCTGGGCCTGAGACCTGGACTTGGACGGGGCGTGCGTGACGCTCGCGGCAGCGGTCACCGCGGGCCCTCCTGCGGTGGCGAGCAGCAGGCCGAGAGCCCAGCAGGCCGGGGCTAGCGCACGACGGCGCCCGCCCTTTTGTGCATAAGTATTAAAATGCATGATGAATCCCCCCCGGGAAAGCCGCATTCACCCCCTTTTTCCGGCGAACCGCTTTTTCCTGCCCCCTGCGGATGCCAGATGGTGACGCACGGCCACTCTTCATCTACAAGATGGAGCTTAAAGGCTGAGGTCCCCCATGACTAGGGTGACCCCCAGGGAGCCGGTCATTTTTCGCAAGGGCCGCGTGCCAAACAAACGGGAAAATAGAAGCAAGAAATGATTCGGCCGGACAACTAGTCAGAATTGGCGATACCAGTGGGCAGCCCGCCGGAACTGCCCGGGCTCGCGTGCCACAGCTTGCGGGGCGGGCCTTTCAGTCCCGGGCCGGGAGGTCCGGTCTCGGCGTACGGGGACAGCACGAAGCCGTTGGGGTAAATGATCTTCTCGCCTGCCTCCTGGAGGGCCGGCCGCTTGCTCGCCGCGCCATCCTGGGCCGGGACGTCCCCCGCCGCCATGGCGGAGCGCACCGCCCCTATGCCGCTGGCCGACCGGATCTCCTCCAGCGCGGCCAGGTCCCAGCACTCCTCCCCGTTGATCGACACCGACCCGCCGGTCCGGCGTACCCGGCCGCGGACCACGAGCAGCCAGGACCCGAACACCCGGGCCGCGCACCGCGGCTGGACGGACTCGAAGAACGCCAGGTCTACGGGGCCGGTCGCATCATCGAGGGTGGCGAAGATGATCCTCATCCCGGACCGGATGGCCGGGGTCTGCGTGGCGATCTTCACCCCGGCGACCAGGATCCGCACCCCGGCCCGGCTGCGGTGCAGGTCAGCAGAGCGCACCACGCCCAGCTGGCCGAGCAGTTCCTCGTAGAAGCTCACCACGTGCCGGCTCAGGTCGATGCCGAGGATCTCCAGCTCGGCCTCGACCCGCTCGGCCGCGGACAGCTCCCGCAGCTCACCCGCGGGGACCAGTTCCGCGAACCCGTCGCCGCCCCCCTCAAGGTCCAGCAGCGCCTGACTCCGACCACCCTCTCGCGACTTTTCACGGCGGTGGTGCGCTTCGGTGCCGGGTTTATGGGGGTTTGCGGGCACGGGGGGCGTGATAAGTCGCGAGGGACCCCGCCGCGACGAGGCCGCGCGGCGGTCGAGGACCCCGACGCGGGCCAGGAGGTCACGCCGGGATGGCGGTTGCGCCGCCGCGGACGGGACTCCGCCGGTATGGGGTCCGCCGGGGCAGCGGCGGGCTCCTCACCCGCGGCCCCCGCGGCCGCGCCGGGCTCGGCCGGCGGCGCGGCCCCCGGGTCCTCCGGGACGCCGTAGAGCGAGTCCAGGGCGCCCACCAGGACCAGCCGCTCAGCGACCGGGCGGGACACGGCCGCCCGCTCCCACAGGTCCCGCAGCGACGTGTAGGGCTGGCCCGCCACGATCCTGGCCACCTCGGCGTCGCTGATCCCCTTGACCTCGCGCAGTCCCGGCCGCAGCCCCTCCCCGGGCAGCTGGGCCACCCGTTCCACGCACCAGTCCCCGGCGGAGGCGTTCACGTCCACCGGCAGGATCGGGATGCCGGCCAGCCGGGCGTCCCCGACGATCACCCGCTTGGGGTACATCCCCGGGTCATGGGTGAGCACCCCCGCGTAGAACGCGGCCGGATAGTGCCGCTTCAGCCAGGCCGACTGGTACGTCGGGACCGCGAACGCCGCCGCGTGCGCCTTGCAGAAGCCGAACCCGCCGAACGACTCGAGCACCTCCCAGACCCGGACCACGGTCGCCGCGTCGTAACCCCGGCCGCGGGCCGCCTCGCGGAACCACTCCCCCGCGCTGGCCCGGGACCGGTCGTCGGAGAGCATGCGCCGGATCCGCTCGGCCTCGGAGAGCCCGCAGCCGGTCATCGCGTGGATGATGCGCAGCACCTGCTCGTGGAAGATGACCACCCCGCCGGTCTCGGTGAGCGTGGCCGCCAGGTCCTCGTGCGGATACGACGGCACCCGGCGGCCGTGCCGCGTCTCCAGGTAGGGCGTGACCATGTCGGAGTTGACCGGGCCGGGGCGGAACAGCGAGATGTCCACGATCAGGTCGCCGATGGTGCGGGGCAGCAGCTTGGCCACGAGCTCGCGCTGACCCGGTGACTCGATCTGGAAGCAGCCCAGGGTCCGCGCGGTGCGGATCATCTCGAACGTGGGCTCGTCGGCGCGGCCGATGGAGTCGAGGTCTACCTGCTCACCCCGGGTCCGGTCGATCTCGGTGAGCGTGTACGCCATCGCCGACTGCATGCGCACGCCGAGCACATCCAGCTTGATCAGGCCCGCGGTCTCGACGTCGTCCTTGTCGAACTGGCTCAGCGGCAGCCCCTCGAAGCTCTGCTCCACCGGGGTCCGGTCCAGCAGCGAGGTGTCGGAGAGCACCACGCCGCACGGGTGCATCGCCACGTGCCGGGGCAGCCCGTCGAGCCGCTCGGCCAGCTGGAACACCGCAGCGAGCTGGGGTATGGCCAGCCCGCTGTCCCGCAGCTCGGGCAGCTCGGTGAGGGCGTTCCGGATCCGGCCCGCCCGGATGTGCGGGAAGGCCTTGGCCACCGTGTCGATCTCGTGCGGCGGCAGCCCGAGCGAGGCCGCGACGTCCCGGATCGCGCTGCGCGCCCGGTACGTCTCCATCATCGACACGCAGGCGACCCGCTGGTCGCTGTAGGCGTCCACGATGGCCCGGTAGGCCTCGATCCGGCGCGCCGACTCCACGTCCAGGTCGATGTCGGGCAGGCCCTTGCGGCTCTCGGACAGGAACCGCTCCATGATCAGGTCATAGTCGAGCGGATCGATGTCAGAGATGCCGATCAGGTAGTTGACCAGGCACCCGGCGCCGGACCCGCGGATCGAGCAGCGGATGCCCCGGCTCCTGATCAGGCTGGCCACGTCGGCCACGGTGAGGAAGTACGACGCCAGCCCGGTCTTGGCGATGATCGACAGCTCGTGGTCCAGCCGCTGGGCCGCCCGGCGCCGCAGCCGGCGCTGGCCGCGGATCCGGCCCACTCCCGGGTACCGGCGCCGCAGCCCCTCGGCGCACCTCATCCGCAGCGTGACCAGCGGCGCGCCACTGGTGGTCTCCGGCATGAACCGGCCGCCCAGGCCCAGGTCACGCTCGGGGTCGAGGGTGCACCGCTCGGCCAGCACCGCGGTCGCGTGGAGCAGTTCCGTCATCGCGGAGTCTCCGGGAACCCCGTCGCCCGGGCTCCCGCAGACCCGCGCCGCGATCGCGGCCATCTCCGCACCGCTGGCGAGGTAGGCGCGGGCGTTGCGCCGGGCCAGGTGGCGCTCGCTCAGCGGAGCCAGCTGCCGGGCCGCGTCGAGCACCTGGGCCACGGCGGCGTCGGGCGGGTCGAGGTAGCGGACCGCGTTGCTGAGCACGGCGGTGACCCCGGCCTCGCGGGCGAGCCGCAGCATCCGGGTGGCGCGATGGGTGCTCCCCCGGGTGCGGTGGTCGGTGATCTCGATGACCACCTCGCCGTGCTCCCGCCACCGGGCCAGGGCGGCCGCGGCGAGGTCGGGCCGCCGGGCGGAGATCGCCCGGCCGACGTCGCTGCCGGGACCGAGCAGGATGATGAGGCCCTCGGTGTGCTCGGCGACCAGGGCCGGGGTGATCACCGGGGCCCCGCGTGCGCCGGCCTGATGCGCCGCGCTGACCAGCCGGCACAGCGAGGCCCACCCCCGGCGGCCGGAGGCCAGCAGGGTCACCCGGGCGGCATCCTCGCTGCGCAGCCGGGCCGGGGCCGCGGAGTTCAGCAGCCGGGCAGAGGCGTCACCGCCCGGGCCCGCCAGCGCGGCACCCGCCGGCACCACACCGCCGCGACCCGCTGCCACGGCACCACCCAGGCGCGCCACCTCGACACCACCGAGGGGCGCCAGGGCGAGATCAGCGCCGAGGACCGTGGCCATGCCCGCCTCGGCGCACGCCACCGCGTGCTTGACCGCCCCGTACAGCCCGTCCCGGTCGGTCAGCGCGAGCGCTCGCATCCCGTGCTGCGCGGCCCGGGCGACCAGGGCGGGCGGGGAGGCGACCCCGTAACGCAGCGAGTAGGCCGACGCGACATGCAGGTGCACGAAGTCGGCCGCCCAGCTCACCCCGTTAAATCCCATACCCGGGCCAGCATCCACTGGCCGGTCGCGAGGTCATGGCGCAGCTCGTAGGCGCCCGCCCGGGCGCGGCGCCCGGGCGCCGCCTCGACCCGCCAGAACTCGCGCTCGGCCGGGGTGTCCAGATCCGGGTTCTGCTGCTTCCACCATTCCCGGCTGATCACCCAGTGATCCAGCACCCCGAGCACCGTGTAAAGCCTTCCCCGCCACACGAACCTGGTCGGCCTGCCGTCCTGGACCCCGACGTCCACCGGCTCCGCGTACGTCCTGCTCACCTGTCTGCCCGCTCCCTGTAACTCCGTTCGCTACCACCCCGGGGAAGGCAGGCAGTCACTATTACATCGAATATAGGTTCGATGCAAGCGTCCGGGGTACCCGGAGGGCCAGGCGGACGGTCAGGCGGCGCTCGCCCGAAGAACCAGGTCACGGGCATAGTGCTGGCTCACGGGCTGGTTCACGGGGCTGGCTGACCGCGCTGGCTGACCGGGCTGGCCAACAGCATCACCCAGGCGATTCCCTCAGCCTGGCAGGCCAGCCAGCGGCCCTGGCAGGCCATGGTGTGCGCGAAGAACGCGGCCCGGTCGGTGATCACGTTCTCGAACTGGCCGAACAACTCGAAGCTGATCATGCCGAACAGGGCCGTCCAGCAGCCCAGGGCCCCGGCGATCACGTCATCGGGCACCCCGGGCAGCACCGACTCCCGCAGCGCGGCCGCGTCCGCGGCGAACGACTCCGGGGCGGCCGGGCCGATCCCGGCCGGCTGGAGCGCGCCCGCCTCCCAGGCATCGCTGGTGATCTTCCCGAACACTGTGGCCGCCCGGGCCGCGGGCCCGATGGTCTGCTGCGGCGCCTGGTAGCCCGGCACCGGCGACCCGTAGACCAGCGCGTACTCGTGCGGGTGGGCCAGCGCCCAGTCCCGGATGGCCCGGCAGACGGCGAGCCAGCGCCCGGCGTACTCCCCGGCCGGGCACGCCGCGTCGGCCTGCTCGGCCACCTCGCCGATCGCGTTGTAGCCGTCCACGATCAGCGCGGTCAGCAGGTCGTCGCGGCTCGGGAAGTAGCGGTAGATGGCCGAGGAGACCATGCCCATCTCCCGGGCGACCGCCCGCAGCGACAGCCCGCCGGCCCCCTCGGTGGCCAGCTGGCCCCGCGCCACATCGGTGATCTCCCGGGTCAGCTCGGCACGGACCCGCTCCCGGGCGGTTCGGCTCGCATTCACCCCCCCAGCCTAACAGAGCGGCGGCACAAAACGAGAGCATCGCTCTTGCATTTCGCCCCGAACTGCGAGAGCGTTGCTCTCAGATAAGAGCGACGCACTACAGGAGGCGCCATGCCTGCCAAGCTGTTCTACACCGGGCCCTCGCTGGGCACCTTGCACGAGGAGTACGCCAAGAAGTCACGCATCGACGAGCAGGCCCCGCTGGTCTCCGTGGCCAGCATCACGATCGAGGCCCCCGCGCCCGGGGTCTGGGCCGTGATCAGCGATATCGCGGGCTGGCCGGCCTGGTACCCCGGGTTCACGGTCCTGGAGCTCGGCGCCGTCCGCCCGGGCGCCCCGATGCGCTGGAAACTCGGCAGCCTCACGATGCGGTCCACCTTCGCGGTGGTCACTCCCGGCCGCGAACTGACCTGGACCGGGCGGTTCCTCGGCTACAAAGCGGTGGACCAGCATTTGCTCGAACCGGCCGGGAATGGCCGCACCACCGTCACGATCAGGGAGTCACTGGCCGGTCCCCTGCTCCCCCTTCTTTACCGCCCCAGCCAACTCCAGGCCGGCCACCGGCAGTGGCTCACCGCCCTGAAAACCACCCTCGAACGCTGATGACCACTATCCCTCGATCGTGGCCAGCGGCGGCTTTCCCCGACGGCGGTGCGCCTGGCCGGGGTTTTGGTGCACCGTGCGCGGGGAAAGTGAGCCGCGCCGCCCGGTGAAACGGGTCGCGGGGACAGTACTCAACGCCCGCAAACGGACTGGAGCTAACGGCTGGACCCGTCGCGGCGTTAGGTGATTTCTAAGCTCCCCCGCATGGCGCGCCGGCCAGTGGCCTGGGCGATCCCCGGCCGGCGGCCACCAGCATGACGGAACGGCAGCACAAACGAGAGCATCGATCGGCACAGATCGCCCAACCAAAGATGCCTGGCCGCCGTCCCAGGGATAGAGGACGCCGTCCCGGAGACGGTGACCAGCGGAAATCTGCCCTGGCGGCGGGGTAGTGGCCGTATCGCTCCCCAGGGTCGCCGATGCAGACCGGGAGCCCTCGAATTGGAGGTGCACAGCATGATCATCAAGTCAGGTCTCGCGGCCGCCGCCGTGGCCATATCGGCTATCACGATCACGGGCTGCGGGAGTACCAGCCCGTCGGGCAGCCAGAGCGCCAGCCCCGCGGGCGGGCAGGCTCAGGCGGCCCCGGCGGACAGCACTGCCGCCACCTCTGGGGCCTCGCCTGTGCCGTCGGTGAACCCGGGCGGGACGATGGTCTCGGCCAGCCCGGGCGGATCCAGCCCGGGCGGATCTGGCGCGGCGGGCGCCGGGACCGAATGCACTGCGGCCCACCTGGCTATCGCCTACACCGGCAGCAAGCAGATCCGGCAGGGCGCCCTGGCCGGGATGAGCCACGCCGACAACGTGGTGACGTTCACCAATACCGGCCCGGCGGCCTGCCGGATCCAGGGCTACCCGGGCGTGGCCGCGCTGAACGCCGCCGGGAAGCAGATCCAGCAGGCCGCCCGGGCCACCGGGGTCAGGATCCCGCTGGTCACCCTGGCTCCCGGCCAGGTCGCGTCCGCCGAGATCACCGGCAACACCGCCTCGTGCACCAAGCTGACCAGCGTGCCCGGGCTGCTCGTCACCGCACCGGACCAGCGGAAGTCCACCCGGCTCGGCCGGTACGAGAGTTTCTGCGTGAAGTCGCTCGGGATCGGCCCGGTCCACCCGGGCAATTCCGCGGGCCTCAAGGTGTAGGGCGGTCGACGGGCACCGCCTGTGCGGATCATCCGCAGAGGCAGCGGGGTCGGTGGTGACCCGGCTGCCGGGGGGATGGCCGGCGACATCATCCACGAGGGCCCTGGATCCCGCCCGGCGGGGAGGGCGTCCCGGACGGCCAGTCCTCAGCCCGCGGTCTTGGTCTTGATGAGCGGCGCGTCCCGCGACAACTCCCGGAACCCGACGCTGTAGAACAGCCCGCGCGCCCGGGGATGCCCCGGCGCACCCCGGCAGGCGACTGTCATATGCGTGGCCCCGGCCGCCCGCGCCAGATGCATCCCGTGCCGAAGCATCGCCCGGCCCAGCCCCAGACGCCGGTAGCCCGGATGCGTCCCGACCGGCTCGAACTCAGCGGTCTTGTTCGCGTCGTCGAGCCACATGATCGTCGAGGATGCCATCGTTCCGTCCGGCGCCTCCACCAGGATGTGCAGGTCGCCGCGATACGCCGCCGTCTGCCGGACACCCTCGTAGCCCTCTGCCGTGTACGTCGAGGGAGCCCAGGCGTCCAGATGGGCCTGGACCGCGGCCTTCGGCCCGGCCTCGCCGGCGGTGCGGAACCGGAATCCGTCTGGCAGTACCGGCTGTTCCACATCGGTGAGGTCACGCTCGTTGAGCTGGGTCCAGGACCCGGCGTCGCCGAGCGAGGCCAGGTCGGTCTCATAGCCGTGCGCCGCCCATCGCTTCAGGGCGAACTCATCGGCGGCGCTCGGCCTCACCGTACGCTCGATGTCCGCCGCCGTACTGTCGTACCAGTCGATCACCTCGTCAACCAGCCCGGCGTGGTCGGGATGGACCTGATACACCAGATAGGCGCCGGTGACATCCTTCACCGACCCGTCGCTCCGCCTGACCTGGTGCGGAAGAAAGGCCCAGCCCCACGCCACCAGATCCCCGGCAGAGAACCACAGCCGGCGCGGCCAGCTTGCGCCGTCGCGGGCGTGCCCCTTGCCCCAGTTCCAGGCCAGCTCGCCGAACGTCGCTTCGCTGTTCACCAGGTCCAGGCGGGTGGCGGTGACACGCTGCGCCAGACCCTGCATGAGCTGCATGTCCGCGGCCGTCACGAGCCCGAAGTCCGGCATAGTGCGCCACTATGCCAGGACTCCGCCAAGCCGTCGAAACGTTTCCGGGGCCGCCGGTCGCGGCTGATTGGCTAGGCGGTCAGCGGGCGGCTGAGCTGGGCCGGCTGGGCCCAGTCCGGCGGCAGCCCCAGCGTCCCGGGCAGGTTCTCCTGGCCCGAGTCGGTAACCCGGACCACCCGGCGCCGGTCGGTGCGCCGGACCCAGTCCAGCGCGAACAGCCGGTCGGCCAAGGCCGTGCCCAGCGGGCCGGCCAGGTGGTGCTGCTGCTCGGACCAGTCGAGGCAGTACCGGACAGCCGGGTGCCGGGCCAGCACCGCGTCCAGGTCCATCCCGATCTCCGCCAGCGCGGCCTCACCGCGCGGGGTGAGGCGGTAGCTGAGGTCACGGCCCGGGGCCGACAGCCGGTCCGCCACGGCCAGTTCCGGGTGATGCCGCCCGTCCCCGCCGGACAGCAGGCCACGGCCGAGCAGCCCGGTGAGCAGGCCGACGCCGAGCCGGCCCGCCAGGTGGTTGTAGCAGGTGCGGGCCTCGCGCAGGGCCCGGGCGTGGCTGCCCTGGCGCAGCGAGCGGATCGGCTGCGGCGGGGAGATCCGGGAGATCGCCTCCAGCGCGTCGGCGACCTCGGACGACGCGAGCCGGTAGAACCGGGCCCGGCCCTCAGGCCGCATCGTGACCAGTCCGGCCGCCAGCAGCCGGGCCAGGTGCTCGCTGACTGTGGACGGTGCGACCCCGGCTTCCGCGGCGAGCCGGCTGGCCGGCAACGCCCGCCCGTCGGTCAGCGCGGTCAGGATCCGGGCCCGGGTCGGATCGCCGATCAGCGCCCCGATCGGGGCGATATCGGCATCGCCTTGCACCGGCTGCTCAGTACGCATATCTGCACGCTAGCAACGGAACACTTCGGTGCGGACCGAACGATCTGGCGGGCAGACTGCGCCCATGGACTCCTTCCCCTCTCGTGGCCTCACCACGCCTGGCGATGCGTCCTGGCTGCCGTTGCTGGCCGTCTCGCTCGGCTATTTCATGGTCATCCTCGACGCGACCGCGGTGAATCTCGCGCTGCCCGCCCTCCGCCAGGACCTGGGCGGCGGGGTCACCGGACTGCAGTGGGTGGTCGACGGCTACACGCTGACCTTCGCCGCGCTGCTGCTGTCGGCCGGCGTGGCCGGGGACCGGTTCGGGCCGCGCCGGGTGTTCCTGGCCGGACTGGCCCTGTTCACCGCCGCCTCGGCCGGCTGCGCGCTGGCCCCGGCGCTCGGCGTCCTGGTCGTCATCCGGCTCATCCAGGGAGCCGCCGCGGCGCTCCTGGTACCCAGCTCACTGGCGTTGCTGCAGGCCAGTTACCCGGACCGGGCCCGGCGGGCCCGCGCGGTCGGCTTGTGGGGCGGGATCGGCGGGCTGGCCGCCGCCTCGGGGCCCGTCCTGGGCGGCGGGCTGACCGCGGCCGCGAGCTGGCGGCTGGTGTTCGCGATCAATATCCCGGTCGGCCTGCTCGCCTGGTGGCTCACCCGCCGCCGGGTCGCCTCGCCTGCGGGTGTACGGGACCGGCGCGGCGACCCCATCGGCCAGATCACCGCCATCGTGGCGCTGACCGCGCTGACCGCGGGCCTGATCGAGGCCGGCCCGCACGGGTGGGCTTCCTGGCCGGTGGCGGCCGGCCTGGTCATCGCGGCCGCGGGGGCCGCCGCGTTCGTCGCCGCGCAGCGCCGGGTCCGCTCTCCCATGCTGCCGCTGCCGCTGCTTCGGCGCCCGGCACTGTCGGGAGGCAGCGTTGTGGGACTGCTCATCAACCTGGGTTTCTACGGCCAGCTGTTCGCCTACAGCCTGTACCTCCAGCAGGTCCGGGGGGACTCACCGCTGATCGCGGGGCTGTCGCTGCTCCCCGAGGCCGCCGCCGTGCCGGTCGCCTCCGTGCTGTCCGGCCGGCTGACCAGCCGCCGGGGACCACGCGTCACCATGATCACCGGGCTGGTCCTCGGGGCGGCCGGGCTGCTCGGCCTGATCGTGACAGCCCAAGGCACGCCGTACTGGGTGCTGGTGCTGCCCATGGTGGCCGCCGGGTCGGGGATGGCGCTGACCATGCCCGCCGCGACCACGGCCGTGATGGACGCGGCACCGGACAGCCGCGGCGGGACGGCGGCCGGGCTGATCAACACCGCCCGCCAGGTCGGCGGGGCCCTCGGCGTCGCGGTGGCCGGCTCGCTGGTCAGCGGCGCGATGGGGTTCGTGCCCGGGCTGCATGTGGCGCTGGCCGTGGGCGGCGGGGCGTTCCTGCTCGGGGCCATCGTCACCGCGGCCACCGTGGGCCGGCGCCGGACGCACCGTCCGGCGCCCGCACCGGACCTGCCCCGGGACGGGCCCCACCGCGGCCACCCAGCCCGCCACGCGTGAAGCGGGCTGACCGGGCCGCGGAGGGCCGTTACCCAGCCACCCGGGCCCGCCACGCGTGAGGCGGGCTGACCGGGCCGGGGCGGTCCTCGTTGCGGAAAGAATTAACGGGTCGGCGCCCAGCCGGGCATCGGGAAGCCGGCCAGCAGATCGCGGACCTGCGCGGCGATCCGCCCGATGACCGCCTCATCCTCCTTGACCGCGGCCGTGATCGCCTCGTCCATCCAGGCCGCGATCTGCGTCATGTGGTCCTCACGCAGGCCGCGGGTGGTGATGGCCGGGGTGCCGATCCGCAGGCCGGACGGGTCGAAGGGCTTGCGCGGGTCGAACGGCACCGTGTTGTAGTTCGTCTCGATCCCGGCCCGGTCCAGGGCCCGGGCGGCGGGCTTGCCGCCGATCCCCTGCCGGGTGAGGTCCATCAGGATCAGGTGATTGTCGGTGCCGCCGGAGACGAGGTCGTAGCCGCGGGCCCCCAGCGCCGCCGCGAGCGCCTTCGCGTTCGCCACCACCTGCCCGGCGTAAGCCCGGAACTCCGGCTGGGCCGCCTCGTGCAGCGCGACCGCGATGGCGGCCGTGGTGTGGTTGTGCGGGCCGCCCTGCAGGCCGGGGAACACCGCCTTGTCCAGCGCGGAGGCGCGCTCGGCGGTGGACATGATCATCGCGCCGCGCGGGCCGCGGAGGGTCTTGTGCGTCGTCGTGGTGATCACCGGCGCGAGGCCGGCGGGCGAGGGATGCGCCCCGCCCGCGATCAGCCCCGCGATGTGCGCGATGTCGGCGACCAGGATCGCCCCAGTCTCGGCCGCGATCTCCGCGAACGCCGGGAAGTCGATGGTCCGCGGGATCGCGGTGCCGCCGCAGAAGATCACTTTGGGCCGTTCGGCGCGGGCCAGCTCCCGGACCTGGTCCAGGTCGAGGCGGCCGGTGTCGGCCCGGACCCCGTACTGCACCGCGCGGAACCACTTGCCGGTCACCGAGACCGGCCAGCCGTGGGTGAGGTGCCCGCCCATCGGCAGCGCCATCCCCATGACCGTGTCCCCCGGCTGGAGGAACGCCAGGTAGACGGCGAGGTTGGCCGGGGATCCCGAGTACGGCTGGACGTTGGCGTGGTCCACGCCGAACAGCGCTTCGGCCCGCTCCCGCGCCAGCGTCTCGATCGGGTCGATGAACTGCTGGCCCTCGTAGTAGCGGCGGCCCGGGTAGCCCTCGGAGTATTTGTTGGTGAGAACCGAGCCGGTCGCCTCGAGGACGGCCACCGACGCGTAGTTCTCCGAGGGGATCAGCCGCACCTTCTCGAACTGCCGGCGGGCTTCCCCTTCGATCAGCCCGGCGATCTCCGGGTCGGTGCGGGCGGCGTGAGGGATGGGCGGCTGGTGCATGGCGACCTCCTCACCACGAGGCTACATTCGCCCGGCGAAATCCTGAGTTCCCAGGACGGCCAGGAGCCGGAGCTTGTCCGCGTCCTCGCTGCCGGGCGCGGCGGTGAACGCCACCACCCGCAGGTCGCTGCCGGCCACGGTGAGCACGTCGCAGTCGACGGTGACCGGCCCGAGCTCGGGGTGGTGCACGGTCTTGCGGTCCCGCTCGTGGGTGCCGACGTCGCGCCCGTCCCACAGCTGCGCGAACCGGGGGCTGGCGGCGCGCAGGCCGGCCACCAGGTCCCGCAGGGCCGTGTCCCGGGGGTACCGGGCGGACGCCGCCCGGAGGTCAGCCACCGCCGACGCCTCGAAGCGGGGCTCGTCCTGCGCGGTGTGCGTGACCCGCCCGGACCCGCCGGTGAAGTGCCGCCACAGCACGTTGCGGTCCCGGCCGCGCTGCCCGGCCGGGTCGCCGACCAGGGCGGCCCACAGCGGATTCCAGGCCAGCAGCGTCCAGCCCGCGTCGTAGACGCTGACCGGGGTCCCGCTGAGCTGGTCGAGCAGCCGCGGCAAGCCGGGGGTCAGGTGAGCGGGCATGATGCCCGGCCCCGGCCCCGGCTGCCCGGCCAGCACGAACAGGTGCTCCCGTTCCGCGCCGGTCAGCCGGAGTGCCCGGGCCAGCGCCGTGAGCACCTGCACCGACGGGGCGCTGGCCCGGCCCTGCTCGAGGCGGGTGATGTAGTCGGCTGACATCCCGGCGAGCAGCGCCAGCTCCTCGCGGCGCAGGCCGGGCGCGCGGCGGGCACCGTGGCCCGGCAGGCCGGCGTCAGCCGGGGCGAGGCGATCACGCCAGGCCCGCAGCGCGGCGCCCAGCTCGGTGTGCTGGCTCATCAATCCAGTATGCGCGGCCCGGCCGGCGGCAGCCTGGTACCGGCATTCCCAGGAAGAGGAGTCCGCTGGCTGCCCGGCGGGCGGGCAGCCACGCTGGGGGCATGACGACAACGCTGATTACCGGAGCCAACAAGAGCCTGGGATTCGAGACCGCCCGCCGGCTGGCTGAGGCCGGGCACACCATCTACCTGGGCTCCCGCGATGAGCAACGCGGCACGGAGGCAGCCGGCCGCATCGGCGCCCACCCGGTCCAGATCGACGTCACCAGTGACGACTCGGTACAGGCCGCGGCGGCCCTCATCCGTGACCAGGCCGGCCACCTCGATGTCCTGGTCAACAACGCGGGCATCAGCGGTGGCCGCAAACCGCCCGGCGACGTCACCGCGGCCGACATGCGGGCCGTGTACGAGACGAACGTCTTCGGCGCCGTCCGGGTCACGCATGCTTTCCTGCCGTTGCTGGCGGCCAGCAGCGCCCCGGTCATCGTCATGGTCAGCAGCGGCCTGGGCTCGCTGGCGGCGGCCACCGACCCGAGCCGGATCGAGTCCACCCTGGAGCTCCTGCCGTACCCCTCCTCCAAGTCGGCACTGAACATGGTCGCCGTCCAGTACGCGAAAGCGTTCCCGGCCATGCGGATCAACGCCGTGGACCCCGGTTTCACGGCGACCGACTTCAACCAGCACCGGGGCACGCAGACCGTCGAGGAAGGCGCAGAGATCATCGTCCGGATGGCCAGCATCGGGGCGGACGGGCCGACCGGCGGGTTCTTCAGCGCAGCAGGCCCGGCTCCGTGGTGACCACGTGAGCGTGGTGCCCGGAGCGGGACGACCAGCTCAGGCAGGGGCGCGGCATCGCCATGCGCTCAGACAAGACCGCCCCCCACTACCACGCCGCACTCGGCCTGGCCGCCACTACTGTCGGCAATCCCGACCCCGGGGACTCGATCCGGATCATCCACAAGGCGCTCGACGCGGGAATCAACCTCGTTGACACCGCTGACGCGTACGGAGACTCGGAAGACGTTGTCGGCCGGGCACTTAAGGGCCGCCGTGACAACGTGGTCCTCACGACGAAGGTCAGCCGCCCCATGGGTACCGACCCGAACCAGCAGGGTGCCTCCCGGCGATGGATCATCGCGGCCGCCGAGAGCTCGCTGCGCCGCCTCCAGACCGACCACATCGACGGGTACCAGATCCACCGCCCCGATCCCGACACGGATATTGAGGAGACACTTTCCGCGCTGACCGACCTCGTCCGCAGCGGCAAGATCCGTGCATTCGGAACCTCGACGATGCCGGCATCGAACCTCGTGGAGGCGCACTGGGTGGCGGAACGGCGCGGCCTGGAGCGGTTCCGTACCGAGCAGCCGCCGTACTCGATCCTGAACCGCAGCATCGAGCGTGAGGTCCTTCCGGTCGCGCAGCAGTACGGCATGGGCGTCCTGGCCTGGGGGCCGCTTGGACAAGGCATGCTCACGGGCCGGGTCCGCCGCGGACAGGACAACGACGTCATTCGGCGAAGTTCCTCACGGCGTTCAGCGATGAGCGGCGCCTCGACGCGGTGGAGCAGCTGATCCCGCTCGCCGAGGAGGCGGGGGTGTCGATGCCCCACCTCGCGACGGCGTTCGCGATCTCGCACCCGGGTGTCACGAGCTCGGTGCCCGCACCATGGACCAACTCGACGACCTCCTCGCGGGGGTGGACGTCGTCCTTTCCGATGATGTCCTCGACCGGATCGATGAGATCGTCCGCCCGGAACCGACATCGGCCCCCTCGACCAGGCCTACGTGCCGCCGGCGATCCAGAAGACAGAACTGCGCCGCCGCCCGCTCAGCGGGCGTTCCGCCGCCTGAGACACGACGCCAAGGCTCGCCGGCCACAACCGGCGGGCCTTGAGCAACAGGCCCTAGCTTGGCAGCATCGCGGGGACGAACTCGCGGGGCAGCCCGTGCGTCTCGTGCAGGTAGCGAAGCTCCTTCTCGGTGAGCGGCCCGCTGCCCCGCCGGGACAGGACCTTGCGGCCCCGGCTGAGCAGGTCACGGAAGCGCCGTTCCTCGTCGAGCAGGACACCCATGACCTGGTCGCGGCCGGTGAGCTGGCCGAAGTGATCCAGCGTGCCGCCCACCAGCTCCGGGGGCAGGTCGGACACCGTGCGGGACGGGTCCTCGCGCCACAACGAGGTCAGCGTCCGGCGGACCAGCCGCCGCAGCACGTAGCCGCGGCCCGTGCTGGACGGGGTCACCCCGTCCCCGATCACGACCACGCTGGACCGCAGGTGGTCGGTGACCAGCCGCGACGAGATCTCCGGCAGCGGCCACAGCCGGCCGACGGCGCCGGTCCAGGGCCGGAGCAGGTCGCAGCCGAACACCGAGTCCTGCCCCTGGAGGATCGTGACCAGCCGTTCCAGGCCCATGCCGGTGTCCACGCACGGCCGCGGCAGCGGCAGCAGGGTGCCGTCGTCCAGCCGCCGGTAGCGCATCATCACGTGGTTCCACAGCTCGACCCAGCGCCCGTCCGTGCCCGGCGTCCCCTGCGGTGGGGTGCCGCCGGTCCACACGAACAGTTCGCTGTCCGTGCCGCACAGCCCGGTCGGGCCGTTGGACCACCAGTTGTCCGTCCTGGTCAGCTCGACCGGCACGCCCAGCTCACCCCAGACCTCTTGCAGGCCGGTATCTGGGCCCACCTGCTCGTCACCGCCGAACACGGTGGCGTGCAGCCGGCCGGGATCGATCCCGAACCCGCTGGTGACCAGCTCGTAGCCCCAGCGCACGCTGTGCGGTCCGGGGTAGTCGCCGAGCGACCAGGAGCCGAGCATCTCGAACACGGTCAGGTGGGTGCGGTCGCCGACCTCGTCGAGGTCGGTGGTGCGCAGGCAGCGCTGCACGTCGGTGAGCCGCGGGCCGCCCGGGTGCGGCTGGCCTTCCAGGTACGGCGTCAGCGGGTGCATGCCGGAGGTGCTGAACAGGACGGGATCACCGGGCCGGGGCACCAGTGAGCTGCCCGGGATCGGGTGGTGCCCGCGTTCGCGGAAGAACTCAGTGAAGGTCTCGACGACCTGCTGTGAATGCATGACCGGGCCTTTCCGGGTTGGGATACCGGAAACCAGCCGCGGGCACGGCCATGCGGTTCGACTGGCGAACGGACAACTGAAGCCCGGCGACCCGTTTCCGGTCGCCAGGGACAGTGAAGAAGGTCAGGCAGCGGCAACCGGCGAGCTGATAGCTCGCGCGGCCGCGACGGTGTGCTGCGTGATGACCTGCATGGTCATCAGTGTACCGGCCAGCCCCCAGCTCAGCCCTAACGGTTTTTCCGCGCATCTCATCCGGGCGCTCAGGAGTGGCCGAGGACAGGGTGCGGCCGGTACGGCGCCTCCAGCCGGGCCATCTCCGTGTCGTCCAGGGTCAGGTCCACCGCGGCGATCGCGTCGTCCAGGTGGGCCAGCCGGGTCGCGCCCACGATGGGGGCGGTGACCGCAGGCTGGCCGAGCAACCAGGCCAGCGCGATCTGTGCCGGGGACACGCCCCGCCCGGCCGCCACCGCGCGCACCACGTCGACCACGTCGAAGTCGTCGTCGGTGTACATCTCGTCGGCCAGTGGATCGCTGCCCGTGCGGACGGTGGGCTGCTGGCCCGGGCCGCCCCGCAGACGGCTGCCGGCCAGCAGGCCCCGGGCCAGCGGGCTCCACGGGATGACGCCCACGCCCTGGTCCTGGCAGAGCGGGAGCATCTCCCGCTCCTCCTCCCGGTACACCAGGTTGTAGTGGTCCTGCATCGAGCTGAACCTGGTCCAGCCGCACGTCTGCGCGACGTGCTGCGCCTTCGCGAACTGCCAGGCGTACATGCTCGACGCGCCGATGTACCGCGCCTTGCCCGACTGGACCACGTCGTGCAGCGCCCCCATGGTCTCCTCGATGGGTGTCCCGTAGTCCCAGCGGTGGATCTGGTAGATGTCCACGTAATCCGTGCCCAGCCGGCGCAATGAGGCGTCGATGCTGGCCAGCACGTGCTTGCGGGACAGCCCCTGGTCGTTGGGGCCCGGTCCCGTGGGGAAGTAGACCTTGGTGGCCAGCACGTAGTCGTCACGGTGGCCGAAAAGCTTGCCCAGGAGACGCCCGGTGATCTCCTCACTCACGCCGCCGGAGTACATGTCGGCGGTGTCAAAGAACATCACGCCCGCCTCCACCGCCCGGGCCACGATCGGCTCGGCGGCGTCCTCGGGCAGGTGCCACGCACGTTCCGCGGTACTGCCGTAGCTCATCATGCCCAGGCATATCCGGGACACGGTCAGGCCTGACGAGCCCAGCCGGGTGTACTGCATGAGCGTTCTCCTTATCGTCCGTGGGCTCATTTTCTGTGGCCTCAGGCACCTTGTGCACCGCGACGCCCGCGATCACCAGCCCGATGCCCAGCAGGTCCTGGCGGGTCGGGAACTGGCGAAGGACAATCGCGCCGGTGACGGTGGCGAACATCGGGAGCAAGGCGAGCATGAGGGCGAAGCTCGCGCGGGGCAGCCTGGCCATGGCCAGCTGATCCGTGACGTAGGGGATGACCGACGAGCACACGCCGACCCCGGCCGCGGCCAGCAACAGCCCAGGCTGGCCGAATACCCGCAGTGCGCCGCCCAGCCCGAACGGGGTCACCACCACGGCAGCGATGAGCATCGAGGCCCCGAGCTGATCGATCCCGCTCATCGGCGTGCCCCGGCTGCTCCCGGTGCGGCTGGCGATCCGGTGCCCCAGGATCACGTAGCACATGAACAGCGCGCAGTTGCCGAAGGCAAAGAGGAATCCCAGCGGCTGGCCGGTAATGCGGACGCCGGTGATCGCGGCCACGCCGACGGTGGTGAGGGCCAGGGCGAGGACGTTGCGCCTGCTGCGTGCGGCGGAGGCGGCCAGCAGCACCGTGCCGAGGAACTCGACCGCGCCCACGGTAGACAGCGGAAGCCGGGCCAGCGCCAGGTAGAACAGCGAGTTCATCGCGGCGAGCACCGCCCCGAGCTGGATGAGCAGGGATCGTTGCGCCCGGGTGAGCTGGGGAACAAGCCGCCACGGGCGGCGCCACAGGGCGAAGACCACGGCGGCGCTCGCGATGCGCAGCCAGGCCATCCCGGGTACCGGGACGCGGAGGAACAGCAGCACGGCCAGCGACGGCCCCAGATAGTGGAAAACGGCACTGACCAGGAAGAACGATGACGGTGGGAGCCGCGCGACTGACCGGCTGACCGCGCCGGGCGGGTCGCCCGCCGGGGGCGTTCCTTGCCTTCCGCGCAGCATGCGCGTAACCATACGAAGGACAGAGGCAGCCGTGAATGGGCAAACAACGGAGCCCGGGGGGACTATGACGTCGGAACTAAGAAAAACAGCTCCTGAGACCTTTCAACCACTCGACAGCCTCGATCGGGGCATCATCGCCGAGCTTCAGTCGGACGCCCGGGTGCGGGTCGCCGAACTCGGCCGCCGGGTCGGGCTGTCCCCGCCCGCGGTGGCCGAGCGGCTGCGGCGGCTGGAAGACACCGGGGCCGTGACATTCCGGGCTGAGGTGAATCCGCAGGCCCTCGGCTACACGCTCTCGGCCATCGTGCGGGTCAGCCCCATGAGCGGGCACGTGCACGCGATCCCCGACATCGCCCGGCAGACGCCCGAGATCACCGAGTGCTACCGGATCACCGGCGAGGACTGTTATTTCATGCGGCTGTACCTGCGCTCGATCGACGACCTTGAGCCGATCCTGGACCGTTTCGTCGCGCACGGGCGCACCACGACCTCGATCGTTCACTCGGCCCCGGTCCGGCCGCGATCGCTCCCGGCCGCCTCCCCGCCGTTCCCGGCCGGGCCCGGGGCCCGGCCGCTCCCGGCCCCGCCGCCGGATTAGCGGGCGGGGCCGGGGACCGCTCAGCGGGCCAGGGACCGCTCAGCGGGGCCGGCGGCCGGGCGGGCGCGACACCCGGCTCACCGCGGCGGGGTCCTGGCGGGCGGCGGCGGCGCTGCGGAAATAAAGCGGCGGCGCAGCACGGTCCGCTCGGCCAGCGTCCAGGCCGTCGTGGTGAGCAGGTACAGACCGGCGGCCAGGGGCACGATCGCGGCGGTCACCACGGACGCGAACGGGACGACCCAGGTCATCAGGCTCACCGCGCGGCCGCCCGGCGCGGAGACGGGCGGTGCGATTCCCCGCGCCGAGGTGACCGGGACGGACGGGACCGCCGGGGTGGCGCGGCGGGCGGCCCTGACGGCCAGCACCGCCACCCCCGCCAGCAGCGCGAACAGCCCCGCGAACACCGCCCCCTGCGCGCTGAGCGGGCCTGCGCCGGCCAGCCAGTGACTGCCCAGGGGCGCGGCGAGCAGGGTGTGCGTGAGCAGCGAGTTCGGCGCGCCGCCCACCGAGTGGTCCAGGAACAGGCGGTACATCACGCTGAAGAACGGCAGCTGGAGCAGCAGCGGCAGGCAGCCGCCGAACATGCCGGAGCCCTCGGCCCGGTACAGCACGCCCAGTTCCTGCTGGAGGCGCTGCGGATTGCCGGCGTGGCGCCGCTGAAGCTCGGCGATCCTGGGCTGCATCCGGGCCCGGGCCCCCTCGCCGCGGACCGAGCCCCGGACCGCGAAGTAGCTCAGCGGCAGCAGGAGCAGCCGGACCAGGATGGTGAACGCGATGATCGCCGCCGCGGTGGCCAGGCCGCCGGGCAGCGGGGCCAGGATCACGGCGATCCAGCAGACGAGGTGATAGGCGAGATCGACAGGGACGCCGAAGACAGGGTTGGCGAAAAACATGGACATGACGGAGCACCCTCCAGCGGGTCGCGAAACCGGATGACAGCTGGAGACGGCCGCCTATGAAGGGCTCAGGCCAGGCTCAGATGAGGCTCGGACAGCGGGTGATCAGGCGGCCGCCGGGGCCGCCGTGGGTGCCCGGGGCCGGGCCCGGCCCGCCGCGTCCGGGTCCCGTTGCGGGAGGAACCCGGCCCGCCAGGACTTCTCGCGCAGGGCGGCCGCCCGCCGTCCCTGCGGGATCGCGGTGACCGCGGCGGCGACCCGCCCGCTGTGGGCGAGGACCGCGATCAGCAAGCCAGTCAGGGTGATCGCGGCCAGTACCAGCAGCCCGGACGGCGCCAGCCCCGGCAGCGCCAGCCCAGCCAGCGGCATCCCGCGCAGCGGGAGCCCGGGCAGCGGGAGCCCAGGCAGGGCGCTGGTCAGGGCCGCGATCACGGCTGATGCCTCCGCGGAGGGTCAGGGCAGGACCGGAAACTACCGGGCGCGTTTCAGCGTACGCCCGCTGGCGGCACGACCGGCAGGCCCGCCGGGGCACCGTACTCGATGAGCTGGCTCACCGCGCCGGTGTCGAGGTGGCCGGTGACCAGGTCGGCCAGCGTGTCCAGCCGCGCCTGCCGGGCCGCCGCGAAGCTGGTGTCCGGCGCGACCGTGAAGTCCCGCCCGGCGAGCGCCGCGACCTCGGTCAGGAAGGCCCGCCGGAACGCGTCGCTCTCCAGCGTCCCGTGCCAGGTGGTACCCCACACGGCCACGGTCCGGCAGCCGCCCGGGAACGGCTCCGCGCGCCCCTCGGCCACCTCGGCCACGCCGTGATGGATCTCGTAGCCGCAGACCTCGGCGCCGTAGCCGGTGCCGCTCGGCCGGGCCAGCACCTTGCCCGCGCCGAACGTCACCCGCACCGGCAGCAGCCCCAGCCCGGCCACCACGCCCGCGCCGGACTCGACCGGGTCGTCGATCTCGGTGGCCAGCATCTGGTAGCCGCCGCAGATGCCCAGCACCGGCAGCCTGCGCCGGGCCCGCTCGGTGACCGCCGCCGCGAGCCCCCGCTCCCGCAGCCACCCCAGGTCGGCCACGGTGGCCCGGGTCCCGGGCAGCACCACGAGGTCAGCGTCGGCCAGCTCGGCCGGGTTCGTGGCGAAACGCACCAGCACTCCCGGCTCCGCGGCCAGCGCGTCCACATCGGTGAAGTTGCTGATCCGCGGCGTGCGGATGACGCTGACCCGGAGAATTTCTTTCCCCAGCGGAACCGCTGACCCGGCCCCCGCCACCGGGCCGGCGACGTCGAGGGCCAGCGAATCTTCCATGTCGAGGCCCAGTCCCCCGCGCCAGGGCAGGACTCCGAGCACGGGCCGGCCGGTGAGGCTGGTGAGCATTCTGAGCCCCGGGTCGAGTAGCCCGGGGTCGCCGCGGAACTTGTTGATGATGAAGCCGCTGACCAGGGCCTGGTCAGCCGGGTCCAGCAACGCGAGGGTCCCGTACAGGGCCGCGAACACGCCGCCCCGGTCGATGTCCCCCACCACGACGACGGGCAGCCCGGCCGCCCGGGCCAGCCCCATGTTGGCGATGTCGGTGTCCCGGAGATTGATCTCCGCCGGGCTCCCCGCGCCTTCGCAGATGACCACGTCGTACTCGGCGCGGAGGTCTTCGAGGCTGTCGAGGGCGATCTTGAGCAGGCCCTGGGAGTGCGTGCGGTACTCCGCGGCGCTGACCTCGTCACGGGGCTGGCCGCGCACGATGACGTGGGTGCGGGTGTCGCTGCCCGGTTTGAGCAGTACGGGGTTCATCCGCGCGTCCGGCTCGATGCCCGCCGCCGCGGCCTGCATGGCCTGGGCCCGGCCGATCTCGGCGCCGTCCGGGGTGACGAAGGAGTTGAGGGACATGTTCTGGGCCTTGAACGGGGCGACCCGCACCCCCTGCCGGGCCAGCCAGCGGCACAGTCCGGCGGTGAGCACGCTCTTCCCCGCGTCCGAGGTAGTCCCGGCGACGAGCAGTGCGCCCTTCACCAGCAGATCCGGGCGATGGCCTGGGGAGCGGGAAACCTTCTGGCGGCGGTCACCCCACGACTTTAGGCACCATGGCGTCAGCTCACCAACCTGCGCGCGCTGACCCGTCCCCCGCCCCTAAGCTGGGACTCACAGGGGTTCACAAGCTCTCAAGCCGACCTCGCGGAGCCACCAACCCGGCTCCGCTCTGTGTCCGGCACGTGACCTTGACCATGCACAATGAGGTGTCTGGCGCCTGTAGCTCAGTTGGATAGAGCGGCTGCCTTCTAAGCAGCGGGTCGCGGGTTCGAATCCTGCCAGGCGCACCAGCCAAAACCCTGAAACAGATCAGCGTCAACGGCGCGATGACACTCACGTTTGACACCTATTCGCTGCCTGCGCCGCCGCGGTGAGGTTTTGCACCGCCTGGCCAGGGGGAAGGGCTTTTTCCCAGGGGTTCTCCGGCAGGTGCCAGTCAACGCCGGTGCCGCAGCGGGTCAACCTGGAGCGCCCACAGCGCTAGCGCGAGGACGAACGAGGTTGAGGCCCGCCAGGCCCGGCGTAGGCTCGGCGTGGCCGAAGGGACTCCGTGCATGGATACCAGTGCACCGCCTCCAGGCAGCGTGATTGCCTATGCCCGGGCGCTGACTGGCCAGCTGATGGTGGTACCTGATGGCGTGCTCCAGGCGGCATACCTGCACGGGTCGGCTGCCTTGGGCGGCTGGGTGCCAGGCCGCAGTGACGTGGACATGCTGTTCGTGGCTGCGGACGAGATCAGCAAGACGGCCGTGACGCGGATGGGCGAGGTTCTGTGTGCGGGCGCAGGCGGATGCCCGAGCCGGGAGCTGGAGTGCAGCGTGGTCACCGTGGCGCAGGCCCGGCAGCCTGCGCCACCATGGCCGTTTACGCTGCATGTCACGGCCGGTCCGGGCAAGCCTGGCCGAACTGTTCGGCCAGGCAGCCGGTCGCTGGGAGATCCTGACCTGCTGATGCACTACGCGGTCTGCCGGGCCGCGGGCTGGCCGGTGTGCGGCCCCCCGCCGCAGGAGCTGATCGGCGTCGTGCCACGCCGCGCGATCCTTGACTATCTCGCCGGTGAGCTTGGCTGGGGAACCGGGCATGCGCCGGAGGCCTACGCCGTGCTCAACGCCTGCCGGGCGCTGATCTACCTGACCGACCACGTGATCGTGTCGAAGATCACGGGCGGGGAGGCCGTGCTCAGCCGCGGCACCGGTCCAGCGGAAGTGATCGAGCGCGCACTGGCCCAGCAGCGCGGCAGCGAACCGGATCGGCCACCGGCTTCTGATGCGGTCAGCTTTGTGCTGGCCACTGCCGCGACCTTGCGCTCCGCCGCTGCTGATGAGCCTGCTGGCTAGCGGCCAGGGGTGATCCCGCGCCAGGCCGAAACAATGACTCGCCGTCGCTGCCGCCGAACAGGAAGACGAAGCGCTCAAGGTCCTCGTGCAGCTGGGTGAGGCCGTAGGCGGGTGGCCGACGAACTGCGCCAGGGAGGCGGCATGTGGTCGCTGAACTGCGGTCGCAGCGGCGATGCCCACTTGCGACATTACGCGACGCTGTATATCGTACCGATGTATCGATCCGATACATCACCACATACGCGACGTTGGGTTGACAGCCAGGAAGGCAGTGTCATGTCCAGCGGGCAGCTGTATGACAGCATCGGAGCCACCTACACCGTCACGCGGCGCACCGAGCCGCAGATCGCCGCACAGGTCTGGGCTGCGCTCGGCGACGCGCGGACGGTAGTCAATGTCGGGGCAGGCACCGGCTCCTACGAGCCCTCCGATCGTCACGTGATCGCGGTAGAGCCGTCGGCGCTCATGCGTGCGCAGCGTCCCGCAGGCGCAGCGCCATGCGTGGCTGCCACCGCGGAGAGTCTTCCGTTCGAGGACCAGTCCTTCGACGCCGCGATGGCTTTTGCCACCGTTCATCACTGGCAGGACCCGATCGCGGGGCTGCGCGAGATGCGGCGCGTGGCTCGGCGCGTGGTGGTGTTCACGCACGACAGCAGTGACACCGGATGGCGTCGCCGGTTCTGGCTTACCCGCGACTACCTGCCCGAGGTCGCTGACCTCCTCGTAGGGCGGCCTTCGCTGACCGAGCTGGCCCACGCGATCGGAGCCCGCACGGAGCCGGTGCTCATTCCGTGGGACTGCGCGGACGGCTTCTTCGAGGCTTACTGGCGCCGGCCCGGGGCATACCTGAACGATCATGTCCGTCGCGGAATGTCGGTCTGGGCCAGAGTCGGGCCGGACGCCGAGCAGCGGGCAGTGCGCAGCCTCCGTGATGACCTCGCCTCGGGCCGGTGGGCCGAGCGCAACCACGACCTCGTCGATCTCGACGCAGCAGAGCTTGGCCTTCGCCTCCTAATCGCCTGAACTCGCGGCATCTGAGTACAAGTTGCTGCCCGCAAGGTCGCCCGGTCAGGTCCGGCCCGCGCCGGCAACGCGCTAGCCAGCCACATGGCTCACTTTCAGTCCCGCTCGGCGTGGTGGAGCGCCATGACGCGGTGACAGCCTCAAAGACGCGAGCTGTAGAACCTGCTCAGCAGACTCCCGAATCAAGCGCAGTTGAGTGGGAGCGGCGGATCCACGCCGAGGGCGCCGATGCCAAACTCTCCCAGTCGGTTAACCAGTCCGCTGTCACCGCACCCAACGTCAAGGACGCGCGCCTTCGTCATCCGCCGACCGTCCCGGCCCGGATATTCCTATGCCTTGAGACACGTGCGGCCGGGCCAGACCTGGGCCAGATGCCCTGCTGCGGCGCCAGGGCTTCCGGTCCTTGGCCAGCTCGGCACGGGCCACGTCACCCAGGTGTCAGCGATCTTGCGTTGCCGTTCACCAGTCGAGTGCAGGTAGATCATGGCGGGTTCCGCATGGCGATTCCTCCCGCCTGGGAAACGTCCCACGCCTCGCCGCGGCCGTAGGGCGTCATGTCGAGCAGGCCGAGGGACCCGTTGCCCCGCTCGTTGCCACGGCCCGTCGTGGAGTAGGTGAGGAACAAGAGGTCGCCGTGGCGCAGGAAACAGGTGATATAACCCATGCTGCCGCCGACCTGCGCGTCCACGTCGCGCATTGAGTACCAGGGCTGGGTGTAGCCCATGAACTCGACGTAAGAGGCCACCTCGTCCCACCGGCCCGTGGTCAAGATGGCGGACGAGACGCCGCGGGCTGAGGTAGACGGCGTCCTTCAGGTGCCAGGACGTCGTGGTGCAGCCCTCGTACTGCCCCTGGTGCGGCACGCCGTCGTGCCACATGTGCCTTTAGGCCACGAGCTCGTCGCGGCCCTGGAACAGGTCCAGGAACGGGACCGGGCCGTCGGCTCCGACGACCTCGACCGTCCCGTCGAACTCCAGCCGGCGTCGGGCCGCGGCGATTGCGCCGCCCTCGCGGGTGTTGGCCTTCTCGCGGACCAGGAGCTCGTCACGAGCCGCCTGCCAGGTGGCCAGGTCAACCACGAGTGGGCGGCCGGGCAGCGCGGTGGTCGGGTCGTTCGGCGTGGTCGTCATGGTGCCCTCTATGGTGTCTCATGCCGGGCACCGTCGTCCGACGTCCTACGACGGTCACCAGAACAGACGCGCGATCCGGCCGGGACTCATCGCGCCGGGGACGCCCCGGCCGATCCTGCGCGGACCACATCGCGCTGACAAGTTCACAGACGCGCTCTTAGGACGCCGCAGAGGCGAATATGGCCAGGGATGGCTTTCACGAAGCCAGACAGGCGCACCAGCCAGGCCCTGAGTTTCGCCCAGGTGACAGCAGATCTGCATGATCCAGTGAGCTGACCTCCAGGAAGCCGCTCCGGCCGGGTGCCCGTAACATCCCCGGCCGCTGTTTCCTCAAGGCTTATAGACCTTTAGCCCTTTGCCCACGTTGGCAAGGAAGAGGTCACCGTTGGCAAAAACGGGCTGCGCGAAGTCCGTGCTCCCGCTGACCAGAGTGCCCAGTAGCTGGCCGTTAGCGGCGTTGACGAGGTAGAAGGCGTTAGGAGTGGAGGTGAAGTCGTAGGTACCGATCACCATCACACCACCGCCGTTCAAGGAAGGGCTGCCGATCGCCGAGTTCGGAAGCCCGGTCTGCCACAAGATCGCGCCGGTGCTGGGATCCATCTGCAGCGCCGAGCCCCGGTAAGACACGCCGTTGATCGTGGTGGGGTCACCCGCCACGTACAGGTGGCTGCCGTCGTAGATCGCCGCCGCCGAGCACTGTGCCGGGCTGGCCGAGGACGACTTAGCGCCGATCCGGGTCTCCCAGGCTAGATGCATGGTGGAGCGGTCCAGCGCATAATAGAGCCCGTTCTTGTTGCACGCACCCACATAAGGCCCGAAGATCGTCGGCGAGCCCCCGAAGTCGCTATCCCCACCGAGCTGGGAGTTCGGCACGGTGAACGAGCCGAGAGGCTGCAGTGTGTTCGGGTCCAGCTTGACGATCGAGATCGAATAGAACCGGTTGGTCGTGTTCTTTGGCTGGGTCCCGGTGGTGGCATACACATAGCCAGCACTGTCCACCGCCACACTCGACCAGACGCCGCCGCCGAGGTAGCCGTTGGGTACCGTGTAAAATCGGGCGATTTCTGACCCGGTTGCCTGGTTATAGGAAATCACCGAACCGCGGGTGAGCGGCTTGTCGCAGTGCGAAGCACTGCCCACATAGACCTTGCCGTTGGCAACCGTTGGCGAAGACCAGTTGAAATAGTCGTTGACCGTAGTTGACGGGATAGCGATCACCGACCGCCACTTCACCGACAGATTACTGGCATTGAACGCGTACAGATAGCCGTTCGGTGCGGCGACGTAAACGGTTTCCTGGCCGTCGCTAGGGTCGGTCGAGACCGTGGCAGTGGAGATGATTCCGCGCGCTGCGCAGGTCAGCTTCGGCTGGTAGCCGATGAATACCTTCGCCAGCACTGCTCCGGTCGTCTCGTTAAGCTTATAAAAGTAGCCGTTGTTCGCGCCGATGAAGACAGCGCCGCCCGCTACCGTGGGGCTGGCAAACAGGGCGGGGCCGGGCTGGCCGGACATTGTGGCGGCATCGCCCCTCCATTGCCACACCTTTATGAGATGGCTCGCGTTAGCCGGGGTGATCGCGGTTTCGGCCGCGTTATAGGACGAGTGACCGGCGTTATAGAGATAGCCGGTCCAGTCGTTTGAAGTTTGTGCGGAAACCGGTCCGGCCACGGCCACGATCGAGGCCCCGCTAAGCAGCGTTGCAGCGGCCACTACGGGCCAGTAAGCGAAGAGGCGAGCAAATCTGAGCACTAGGCCCCCCTAGGTGCGATACCAGGCCACCACTCGCTCGTGCGCCCAGTCGTCCAGGGGACGGGCGACCGGAAGCGACGAGACTCCACTGGCGACCCTGCGCAAAGCCAGTTCCGGCGAGTATAAGCGCCGATGCCTTTGATGTCTCCCTCTATGGGATGAAATAAGTACTTATTCACCCGGCGGGCATGATCAGCAAAGCCGCGCTTCCCCAAAGAAGGCAAGCCGGAACACCGGCATCATGACGCGGTTCGGCAGCAGCCGACGATCTTCTGAGCAGCGGGTCGCGGATTCGAATCCCGCCAGGCGCACCAGCCAGCCCAAAACAGACTTCTCGCCCAGGTCACGGCGCATGCCCAAGCCCGGCCAGTTGATCTTCAGGAAGTGTTCTTCCGGGGGCGCGCCGATGACTTCCCGCCCGGACCGCTCTTGCGCCTTTTCAGCTCGGCCAGGGTGAGCTTGCTCAGCGTATCCCGCGATCTCGTGCTGGCGCGTCACCGCCCGGATGGCCTGCGGAACCTCGTCCCGGGCCGTGCCCCGCCGTCGCGTGCGCGCCATGATAGGCCCGTGGAGTTCGAGCCGTACCGGGGTGAGCTGGTGGCGTACTGCTACCGGATGCTGGGCTCATTCCACGAGGCCGAGGACCTGGTGCAGGAGACGATGCTGCGGGCGTGGAAGGCCCGCGACCGCTACGACCGCACGCGGGCGTCCGTCCGGACCTGGTTGTACCGGATCGCGGCCAATGTCTGCCTTACCGCGCTGGAGGGGCGCGCCCGGCGGCCGTTGCCGTCCGGGCTGGGCGCGCCGGGCGACGATCCCGGGGTGCCGCTGACCCCGGCGTTCGACATCTCCTGGCTACAGCCGTTTCCTGATGCGCGATACGACTCGGAGATGCGGGCGGACATGCGGCTCGCGCTGGTGGCGGCGATGCAGCTGCTGCCGCCGCGGCAGCGGGCCGTGCTGGTGCTCCGCGAGGTACTGGAGTTCAGCGCCGCCGAGGTCGCCATGCAGCTCGGGACCACGGTCCCGGCCGTCAATAGCGCCCTGCAGCGGGCCCGCGCGGCCCTCGCGGATGCAGGCGATGTGGGTCAGGTCACCGAACCCGGCGATCCCGAGGTGCGCGCAGTGATCGGGCGGTACGTGCGGGCGTTCGAGGCAGCCGACGTTCCCGCACTCGTCCGGCTTCTCACCGATCAGGTGGTCCTGGAGATGCCGCCGGTGCCGCTGTGGTACCGGGGCAGCCGCGACTACGGCCTGTTCATGCGCCGCGTGTTCGAGACGCGGGGAACGGGCTGGGGCATAAGGCACCTCACCGCCAACGGCCAGCCCGCGCTCGCCGCGTACGCGCCGGAACCCGGCGGCGGGCATCGGCTGCACTCGCTCCAGGTCTTCACGGTCACCGGCGGCCGGGTCGCGCGCAACGTCGTGTTCGCCGATCCGCGTGTGTTCGGGGCGTTTGGCCTGCCTGCGCAGATTTTCTTCGGAGAGTCTCGCCAGCCGCGATGAGCCGGGCCGGTGCCGCCGGTATGTACCGGTGAGCATCAACCGAAGGGAAACACATCGTGAGCGTCATCGTCATTCAGTTCATCACCCTGGACGGGATCGTGTCCGACCCTGACGGGCGCGGCGGCGCGCCGGCCGGCGGCTGGGCGTTCCGGCACGGCCCCGAGACAGTCGCCGGGGACAAGTTCCGGCTCGGCAGCGTCCTGGACAACGGGGTCATGCTGCTCGGGCGCACGACCTGGCAGTTGTTCTCACGGCTGTGGCCAGAACGCGACGACCCGTTCTCCGCGCGGATGAACGCCGTGCCGAAGCTGGTCGCCTCCCGCACGCTGGCCGACGCGTCGGCGTGGGTGAACTCCCGAGTCATCGACGGCGACCTCGTCGACGCCGTCAAGCGCGAGCGGCGCGATGTGATCATCACCGGCAGCCTGAGCGTCGTGCACGCGCTGATGGCCAGGGACCTGATCGATGAGTACCGGCTGCTTACCTTCCCCACGATCCTCGGCACCGGCGAGCGGCTGTTTCCCGCCGGCGGCCCGCCCGCGTACCTGGAGTGCCTGTCGGTCGAGCAGGCCGGCGCTGCCGTGCTCGCGCGGTACCGGAGGGAAGCACGATGACCGCGGGCGAGCACCGCATCCGCGAGCGTTGATGCCCCGCTGCCGGCATCGATCAGGCTGTCACCCGGCGGGACCCGGCTGCGTCGTGCATCCGGAGCGACAAGGCCGGTTCCGGCTGGAACCAGCTGCGGCTGGTGTCGCCCTGGCGTAGGTGCCGCCGCAGAATGACGCGGAATCGGCCGGCTCTGCGTCGCTTCGGTCCGCATCACGTCGCGGCGGGGGGCTCACCGGACCGCTTGTCCCATCCATGGAAGGACGAGTGGTCGCCCGCGGCCCAGGCCTCGCGGAGCCCTGGCGTGCCCAGGTCCCAGTCCGGGCGGATCTCGCTCGTCGCCGCGCGCAGGTCACGCCACAGATCGTCGAACGAGGGACGCCCCCAGAACCAGTAGCCGTTGTAGATGCTGTGAATGACCAGGCCTGGCTTGAGCACGAGCGTGTATGGGATCATCGGGTCGTTGTCGGGGTCGGTGTATTCCTGGATGTCGAGGTCCTTCTGGATCGTCCGCCCGGGGTCGGACAGGAAGGTCCACTGGGCGCCGACCGACGCGCGGAACTCCTGCAGCGTGTGATGCTCGTCGGTGGAGATCGTGACGACCTGGGTGTAGGACACCGCGATCTTCGGGTAGTTGGCCGCCAGCTCAAGATGCTGCTGGTGCTCTTTCGGGCAGTAGTGGCCGCGCGCGAGCGTGAGGATGAGCGGATCACTTCCCTGGAGCTCGCTGAGCGTGCGGACCGTCTCGGTGTGGTCGGGCAGCGCGTAATCGGGGAAGACGCCACCGGGGGTGATGTCGGAGCGCATGGGATGACCGCCTCTCACAGGGTCTCGCGGGGGCAACCGGCACAGTGCTCATGCCGGCTCCGCTAAAGGACCTCGCCGTACCAGGAAGGTAGTAAGCCGACACCAGCGTAAGCCGGCGAGACCGAGCCAGCCTCAGTGCCCTAATGCCTGGCCAGCGACGCCAGGCTCCGGGGCGTCGGACGGAACAACCATCACCTGCTTCTGTGCCAATCTCAATGGGAGCGCCGTACCGTGGACAGTGAAAGCCGACGCATCACTGTGACTTATTGAGCAAATGCAGCTGGACTACGCCGGGAGGTCATGCGTTGACCGACTCGCCACTCAAGGAAGAGGATGATGCCGCCCAGTGGTGGCAGGCATACTGTCTGGCCGAAGCCGACGACGTTGACGAACTGCGCCGGCGGGCTGACGCGGGCGACGATCATGCCCGGCGGCAGCTTGCCTCCTGGCTCGGTGACCGCGGCCGTCCCCGGGACGCTCTGGCGCTGATCCGCCCCCTGGCTGACACCGGCGACGACATCGCGGAGCTGTGGCTCGTCCGATGGCTCGCCGAATGCGATGAGGCCGGCGAACTGCGCCAGCGCGCCCACGCGGGCGATGACCGCGCCCTGCTGGAGCTGGCCAGCTGGCTGAAATGGCATCACCAGCTCGATGAGCTACGGGAACTCATCGGCGCCGAGGACGGCCAGGTCTGGCCGCGGCTAGCGTCCTGGCGGTCCCTGCAGGGCGACCTGGATGTGCTGCGCATGCTGGCCGATATAGGAGACGACCACGCCCAGGGACGGCTGGCCCGCTGGCTGGCCAGGCATGGCGACGTTGACGAGCTGCGGCGGCGTGCCGAGAGCGGGGACGAGCACGCCCGGCGGCAACTGGCCGACCCACCAGCCGGATAGCAGGCCGTCCCCGTCAGCTCCCTCGTGACGACATCGGCGGCGAGCGCATCACGCTGAGGTAGTCACTCCCCCGGCCGGGATCAGTACCGTGAATCCGTGAACTCCTCATCCCTGGTCCCCGAAGATTTCGCCGTTCCGGCCGGCCTCCGCAGCGAGCTATTCGTGATCGAGCCGCTCGACGTCCGGCACAACCTCGCCGATCATGCCGCCTGGACGTCGAGCATCGACCACATCAGGGCGACGCCCGGCTTCGCGGGCCGCACGTGGCCCGATGCGTCCATGTCGCTGGAGGAGAACGCCGCCGACCTGGCCAGGCACGCCCACGACTTCGCCGGCCGGACCGGGTTCGCCTACACCGTGCTCGATCCGGCATCGGGCGACGTGATCGGCTGCGTGTACTTCTACCCGCCCCGCCGCAGCGGTTACGACGTGGACGTGCGCTCCTGGGTCCGGGCCGATCATGCCACGCTGGACAAGCCCCTCCACGATCTGGTCCGCCGCTGGCTGGCCGAAGCGTGGCCGTTCCAGAAGCCGGACTACGCCGAGCGCTGACCGCCCTCACCGGCCGCTCATGACCGGCTCGGGAGCGGCGGCCCCATGGAAGGTGCGACAGCACGCGAGATCGGGGGCTCGGGCGTGCTGCCGCACCAGCTCGGGAGGCCGGCAGCCTGGGGAGGGACCGGCGGTCACTCATCGCCGGTGAGCCACCGCACCGCCCCGGATGCGTCCCGCATGACCAGGACCGAGGTCTGGTGCCGGTCGAAGCCGTTCCGGGCGACATCGAGCTCGGTGACCCAGCCGGTCGCGGGCACTCCACCGGGAACAGCGCCCAGGGCTTCCAGCATCAGGGCCCGGGCCTGGAGCGCCTGGCTGGTCACGCCGGCCGGCAGCAGCCTGGGCCGCCCCCGGACGTCCGCGGCTACGCCCCACTCGTACAGGCGGGTCAGCCAGGGACGGGCCGTGACAGGTGTGGTCATGATGGCGATCCTGACTGCCGATTACGTTGCGTTGCTGTCTCGTAACCGTTTTATCTGTGACGAGACCGTCTCGTCTTCATCTCAGGCGCTTTCTAACGGTTGGTTAGCCTGGATGTAGCCTTTCCGGCAGCACCGAGCCGAGCCACCAGCGGCCGCCGGCCAGAACCGGGGAGCCAACCCGTGGCCCAGCCGCCGGCAATCCAGCCGCCCCCTAAGCCGGTGAGCCGGACGGCCAGCAGGCACACGTCGTCAGCCCGCGGGGTATCGCCCAGCAACGCGGCCTCGACGGTGGCGCAGGTCCGCTCGGCACTGAGCGGCGCGGAGCCGCCCATCACGCCCGCCATCACGCCGGCCAGCGCGCTCAGCCCGTCGCTGATGTCGCGGCGCCGGTCCTCGATCAGCCCGTCGGTGTAGAACATCAGGCTGGTGCCGGGATCCAGGGTCCGGTGGCCCACGGTGAAGGCCGGCTCGACCGGGACGCCGAGCATTACCCCGGACGCGTCGTCCAGGTACCCGGCCTGGCCGGACGCGGTGGCCCAGACCGGGGGCGGATGCCCGGCGTTGGCGTAGCTCAGTTCCCCGGTGGCCGGGTCGAGCAGGGCGTAGACCACCGTGGCCAGGGTGTCCGGCAGCAGCCTGGCCTGGGCCCGGGCGGTGCGCAGCAGCACGTCGGCGGGATCCATCCGGTCCACCGCGTACGCCCGGAGCAGGTGGCGCATCTGGCCCATGATCGACGCGGAGCCGATGTTGTGCCCCACCACGTCGCCGATGACCAGCCCGACCCGACCACCTTCCAGCGGGAAAGCGTCGTACCAGTCGCCGCCGACGTCGACGCCGGCCGTGCCGGGCAGGTAGCGCACCGCGAGGTCCAGCCCGGGGATGTCGGGCAGCGTGTCCGGCAGCACGGACCGCTGCAGCGTCTCGGCGACGGTGTGGTCGCGGGCCGAGGTGGCTGCGTTAGCCATGCCTACCGCGGTCTGCCGGGCCAGTTCCTCGACCACCGCGATGTCGGTGTCCGTGAAGGCGGGGTGGTCGGTGCCGCGGCCGACGGCCAGCACGCCGAGCGCGGCCGAGCCGGCCATGAGCGGCGCGATCATCACGTTCCCGGGGCGTATCCGGGCCACGATGTCACGCAGCGGCGGGATGTCCTGGATGTGCGGGGCCATCAGGGCCGTGGCGTCGCGGACCAGCCGGCTCGTCCCGCTGATGAAAGCGGTCCGGACGGTCCACGTCCCGGCCGCGGGGACCGGCTCGCCGCGCAGGTCGGTGAACTCGACGGCCCCCTCCAGCGCACGATGGGCGATCGAGATGGCCCGCAGCACACCGTCCGCGTCCGGCAGGAAGATCAGGCAGAAGTCGGCCAGGCTGTGCACGACCAGCTGGGCGGCGTGCTGGAGGAGCTCGCCGGGGTCCTGGGCCGCGGCGACCAGGTCGCCGGCCTGGAGCAGGAAGGCGACCCGCTCCTGCGCGCCCTCGGCCTCGGCCCGGGCGGTCCGCTCCCGGGCCAGGAGCAGGGCCCGCTCCTCCTCGGCACGCTGCCGGGCGGTCAGGTCCACCACGTACGTCACCCAGCGCAGCGGGCGGTAGCTGATCACCGCGGCGCCCACCAGGACCGGCACCCGGTGCCCGTCCCGGTGCACGTACTCCTTCTCATAGGGCCGGAAGGCTCCGGTGCGCTTCAGCTGCTTCAGGGCGCCGACGTCGGCGCCCGACCAGTCTGGGGGCGTGATCAACTCGCGGGAGACGCGGCCGGCCTCCACGTCGTCCCGCGTGTAGCCGATGATGTCGAGGAAGGCGTCGTTGGCGTCGTGCACATGGTCCTCGCCGTTCACCACCACGCCGATCACGTTCGCCTCGCGCAGCCGGCCCATCAGCTCGGCGCCTTCGCGCAGCGCCGCTCCGGCCCGGCGCTCCTGGGTCAGGTCCCGGAACATGGCGTAGGCCCGCTGCGGGCGCCCGTCCTGGTCGAGCGCGTCCGGTACCGCGGTGATCCTCAGCCAGCGCAGCTCCCCGGTGCGTCCGTGCGGGACCCCCAGCACCACGTCGGTGACCACCTCGCCAGTGCGCAACGCGACCGATACGGGGAAGTCCGCGGCCGCCATCGGGGAGCCATCCTCGTCGCGCACCGCCTGGCCCGAGGGGACCAGCGGCCAGGTGAGCATCTCGTCCTCCTCGACGCCGAGGATCCGGCAGGCCGCCGGGTTGGCTCCGAGGATCAGCCCGTTGGTGTCGTAGTAGATGACGCCCTGCGGCAGGGTCTCGAACAGGGTCTGGTACCGCTCCTGGGTCGCGGCCAGCTGCGTGGCGAGCGCCTCCTGCTGCCGCCGGTCGCGGACCTGCGCGGTCACGTCCCTCAGCAGCAGCAGCACCCCCTCCGCCGGCCCGTCCACGCCGCGCACCGGCTGGTAAAGGCACTCAACGAAAACCTGTTCGGGGGCTGATGCTCCGCCCCGGCGGACGAGCAGCTCGTTCTCATAACCCTGGAACGGCCGCCCGGACTCCAGCACGGCGGTGACGAGCTCGGCGCGGCCCTGGGCCGCGAGTTCCGGGAGTGCCTCCCGCACCGGCCGGCCGATCAGGTCTTCGCGCCCGACGAGCTGGCGGTACGCGTCGTTCGCGAATTCAAAAATGAGACCCGGCCCGGCCACGTAGGCCACCGGGACCGGGATACCGGTAAACAGCTCGTGCAGCACCGCGAGGCGGTGGCTGAAACTGCGCCCCCGCGAAACCGGACCTGAACCCACCCTGCCCCCCCGGGCACCTGGGGGGCCTCATGCCAGACTCCCCCGATATGTCGGCATCGTCACCCAGGGTACCTGCCGGACTAACGCTAGGGTATGCCCCCGCAAGATCCCCCGGACGGGCCGGCAGGTTCATCCGGCTGGAGCACTGATGCGCCGGTAGATTCATCCGCCTGAAGTTCCGATGGGCCGGTAGATTCGCCCCGGCTGGCGTTCCGATGGGCCGCCGGATTCGCCCCGGCTGGCGTTGGACGGGCCGTGGGTCATCCAGCTGGGTGACCTGGATGGAGGAGACGTGAAGCTGCTCCGGGTGCTGGCCGTGCCAGCCACGCTGACCCTGGTGGCGGCCTGCGGGGGCGGCGGCACCCCGAGCGCCTCGCAGACCACGGCCTCGAGCTCCGGGGCGTCGGCGACCACGGGCGCCCACCAGGTCCGGCAGACCACGGCCCGGCCGCCCGCGATGGCCGGGGTGACCGCCCGGGGCGCGCTGGTCCTGCTCAGCTCGGCGACCGGGGCGCCGGTTCGGACCCTGGTCCCCCACGGCGTTGTCGGCGACGAGATTGCGGTCTCCGCGGACGGCCAGATCATCTACTTCAGCAAGCGGCACGGGTGCGTGGCCGACGTGGAGTCGATCGCGGCGTCCGGGGGCACGCCGACGCTGATCACGACCGGGAGCCTGCCCGCGATTAGCCCGGACGGGAGCACTCTGGCGTTCGCACGGCAGCCGGCGCTGACGCGGCACTGCGCGACGGGGTCGGGGGACCTTTCCTCGCAGTACAGCCTGGTCACCCGGACGCTCAGCAGCGGGGTGGAGCGGGTCTACCCGATGCTGCCGGCCGGCCAGTCGAGCGGGCTGCCCGCGCCCATCTCGCACCTGTCCTGGGCCGCGAATGGCACCGAGCTGGCCGTGTCCATCGCCGCGATCCAGGACAACGAGGGCTGGCAGATCATGCTGATGGACACCGCGACCGCCCAGAACTACCTGGGCGGGACCGGGGATACGCAGATCCCGGTGACCGGCCCGGACCGGCGGCGCAGCTACTGGCGCGAGGGGGTCTACCTGCCCGACGGCAACCTGTTCGTGAGCCGCGCGTGCTGTGCCGGGGTACCGGTCCGGAACGTCTCCAAGCTGATGTGGGAGATCACCCCGGCCGGGGTGCTGAAGCACCGGGTGGCGATCGGCTTCCCGGCGCTCGACCACACCAGCCTGGCGGTGAATCGTTCCGGGAAGTGGCTGCTGTACCTGGCCGGGACGGGGCTGTATGTCTCGGAGAAGGGAGCCCGGCCCCGCCAGGTCGGCTCCGGCCTCGTCGCCGCCGCGTGGCTCTAGCTCCGCGCCCGGGGGGTAGGGCGCCGCGCTCAGAACCCGGGCCCCGGGCGACGGCAGCGGGCTGACACTAAGGCGACCATCCGGGCAGGTACACCGTCCGCCGGGTCTGCCGGACCTGGCGGGCCGCGGGCACCCGGGCCGCCAGGCGGGGGGCCATGCGGGCCTCGGCCTCGGCCCAGCCGAGGAACTCGGCGTCGTCCAGTTCCTCCTCCTGCAGCCGGATGGCACCGGGGTCAGTGAGCACGCCACCGTCGAAGATGAAGTTCATGATCGCCTGGGGCCGTTCCCCCGCGGCGGCTGACCAGTCCACGACGAGCAGATCACCGGCCGGGATGTCCAGGCCGAGTTCCTCGGCGATCTCCCGGCTCACGCACTGATCCGGCGCCTCGTCGGCTTCGACGATGCCCCCGGGGAATCCCCAGTCCGGCCGGTAGTTCGGCTTGACCAGCAGGATGCGGTCCTCGGAGTCGGTGATCAGCATGCTGGCGGACAGGTACACGGTGGGCAGGCTGGCGAACCAGTCCGCGGTGCTCAGCAACGGTTCAGGCACGCCTAGCAAGCTACCGGGTACGCCGCTTGGCCACGTACATGGCCTGGTCGGCCTGGGCCAGCGCGGTGTCCGCGGATTCACCGGCCGTGGCGAGGTGAATGCCGATGCTGACCGGCACCGGCACCAGGTGCCCGTGGATGAGATGCGGCTGATTCAGCGCGGCGCTGACCCGGCCGGACAGGCCGTCCAGCCCGGCGGCGCTGATCCGGGGAGCGCTCACCGCGAACTCGTCTCCGCCCAGCCGGGCGACCGTGTCCTGCGGCCGGACGTGCGAACGGAGCCGGTGCCCGATGGTGAGCAGCGCCTCGTCGCCGGCGTCGTGCCCGTACGTGTCATTGACCTGCTTGAACCGGTCCGCGTCCAGGTACATCAGGCCCACCTGGGTGGCCGCGGACGGGCCCCGACGGCTGCTCAGAGCGGCATTCAGCCGGTCCGCGAACAGGCTCCGGTTGGCCAGGCCGGTGAGCGGGTCATGGGCGGCCTCGTGCGCCAGCGTCTGCTCGGCCATCTTCCGGCGGGTGATGTTGACGTGGGACGTCACCGCGCCCCGCAGGTCACCGCCGAGCGGCGTGATGCGCAGCAGGAACCACCGGTTGACGGCCGGGGACGGGCATGGGTACTCCAGCTCGCTGTGCACCGTGTCCCCGGCCAGGACGGCCCGCAGGCCGTCCGCCGCCCGCAGCCCGTCCTGGCAGCCCGCCGCGGCGGACCGGGCGCACAGGTCGAAGTAGTTCACGCCAACCCCGGTGCTCTCCGGCTGGCCGCCGTTGTCCAGGGCGAACATCAGCCAGGTCCGGTTCACGACCACGATCGTCCCGTCGGGATCCAGGACGGCGGTCGCGTCCGGCAGCGCGTCCAGCACCGCGCGGGCCAGCCCGTCGCTTATCATCGCGGCCTCCGCCGGACGCTCAACCGAACGCAGCACAGTAGTGGATACCAGCAGCCTACTGACGCTCGCGGTGCCGCGCCGGCCTCCCGGGGCCTTACCGGCGGTGCCGGGCATGCGCCGCGTGGGGTGCCCGCCCGGGTTCGTTCGGGTCCACGTCCTTGCGGGTCACGGCCAGGTAGGCGACGAACCCGACGATCACGACGCTCAGGATCAGCGCGACCAGCCCGCGGCCCAGTCCCACTCCGCCGTGCGAGTGCCCGACTCCCAGCCAGTCGGCGTAGGACGCGCCGAGTGGGCGGGTCAGCACGTAGGCGAACCAGAAGGCGAAGATCGCATTCATCCGGAGCTTCCAGTACGCGAGCGCCGGGATCGCGATGAACACCGTGAACATGATGCCGGAGGCCAGGAAGCCCAGCCCCAGCGTGGTTGCGGTCAGGTCGCCGAGCGCCGTGCCGAGCGCGAACGTGGCCATCACCGTGAGCCAGTAGAAGGCCTCTCGGCGCGGGGTGTAGATGCTGTGGATGGACAGCGTCCCCTCCACCGCGTACCAGGCCACGAATACCACGGCTAGGGCGGCGCCGAAGAACGTGGTGGAGATCGTGTAAGGGATGTGAAGCACGATGTGCATGCCGTCGGCGCACAGCGTGCCGAACACCGCCACCATGGCCACCGCGAACCAGTAGACCCAGGCCATGTATTTGCGGACCCGGAACTGGAGTACCAGCGCCACCACGAACGCCACCGTGCCGATCACCCCGATGAGCACCGGGCCGTACCGGAAGGCCAGGAAGTCGGCGAGGGCCTCGCCCATGGCCGTCGTAAGGATCTTGATGATCCAGAAGTAGACGGTGATCTGCGGGACCTTGCTGGCCGCGTACTGCGCGGGGACGCTTACGCCGGTCCGGCGGAGCTGAGGTGATGCCACCGCGCAAGGATGCCATACGGTCCCGAGCACCCTACCGGGCCTTTACCAGTAGCACACCATGTGCCGGCCAATGCCCCGGAAAGCGACGGCCCCCGCCCCTGAGAACAGGGCGGGGGCCGCATTGGTCACGCGCGAGCCGCGGTGCCGATCAGCTTCCGACGCGGCCCCGGATGTAGATGGGCGTGCCCTTGGCCTCGTTGACGTAGACCATCTTGTGGAAGAACGCGGCGATGTCCATCGGGATCCGCACGCAGCCGTGCGAGACCGCCGCCAGCGGAACCGGGACGTCGCCGTGGATGGCGTACGCTCCGCCGATGAAGAACACCGGGTTGTACATGGTGCCCAGGGGAACCTTTACCCAGCCGCTGGCGTACCAGTGCGCCCGGAAGTTCCCGTCCGGGGTGATCGCGGGCCCGCAGGTGGCCTTCGGGTTGCCTCCGCAGGGGTAGTAGTAACCGCCCCCGGGAGAGATGTGGCTGATCAGCTCGGGCACGTTGTGCCGGTAGAGGACCAGGTAGCCCAGGGTCAGGTGGACCTCGACGCGCCAGCTGCCGCCCTTGGGCACGAGCACCCTGGGCTGCCGGGGGTGGACCAGCGCCCGCTTCATCTTCCCGGTGACGTCATTGGGGGCGATGGTGGTCTGGACGCCCTGGACCTCTTTGAACGCCCACACGGCCTCCAGGGTGTTCAGGCCGAACTGCCCATCGGCCTTGCCCGGGTAGTAGTGCAGGTAGGCCAGCCGTTGCTGCAGGCGCCGCACCGCGGGGCCGTGCATGCCGTAATTCAGGGGACCCTTCGGCGGCGTGTACGTCGCGCCGACCGCCGGACCGCTGCGGGCCGTCGGCGACGACACCGCCGCGCCGGCTATCCCGCTCTGGCTGAGCACTGACGCGCCCAGCGCGGTCACCACCCCCGCCGTACTCAGCCATCCCACCACTCTTCGCCTCATGGCGGTTTCCTCGCTTGTCCTTGCTTGATGGCTGACCGTCAGCATGCCGCAGACCCGCGGAATGCTGACGCCGACAGCGCGACCCTCAGACGATTTCCCGACCACTTTCCTAGACGTCCTACCGGCGATCGCGGTTGCCCCGCGAACAACACCAGTAATCATTCCCACTTCAGACCGGGATGCCTCCCCGGACATCAGAGGGAAGCATGATCGCTGGAGAGTACCGGTCGGCATGGGCGGCTGGCGACCGGACGCGCCGCATACGTCCGGCCTGGCCCATCAGGTAGGCCCATCAGGCTGGGCTTCTCAGGCCGGGCCCTCAGGCCGCGCCGGGTCGGCCGCGGGCGGGCCGCTGGTGACCAGCGGGTAGCATGCCGGTCGTGCCGCCAGGTAGCGAGCCGGGAACCGTCCCGGGGATGCAGGACCACGCCAGGACGTGGTTGCGGCAGCAGACCTCGCACTGGCGGGATTGGCCCCCGGAGCGGCTGCTGGCGGCCAAGCGCGCCGAGAGTGCCCGGATCAGCGTGGTGATCCCGGCCCGGAACGAGGAACGCACGGTGGGCCGCGTGGTGGGCGCGCTCCGTCAGGCTCTGCTCCTGGACATGCCGCTGGTGGACGAGATCATCGTGGTCGACTCGGACTCCACCGACGGGACGGCCCGGGCCGCGGAGCGGGCCGGCGGCACCGTTCACCGGGCCCGTGACATCGCCCCCGCCCTCGGCTCCTACCCCGGCAAGGGCGAGGCGCTGTGGAAGTCCCTCCTGGTCACGCAGGGCGATCTGCTGGTCTTCGTGGACGCCGACCTGGCCCGCTGGGGACCGCACTTCGTCACCGGGCTGGTCGGTCCGCTGCTCGCCGACCCGCAGGTCCAGCTGGTCAAGGGGTTCTACGAGCGGGTACGGACCGAGCGTGACGGTTCCACCTCGACTGAGGGCGGCCGGGTGACCGAGCTGGTGGCCCGGCCCCTGCTGAGCCTGTGGTGGCCGCAGCTGGCCGGGGTGGTCCAGCCGCTGGCCGGGGAGTGGGCGGCCCGGCGGAGCCTGATGGAGTCGCTGACGATCCCGGTCGGCTACGGCGTGGAGCTGTCCACCTTGCTGGACACGTTCACCCGGCACGGCCTCGGCGCGCTGGCCCAGGTGGACCTGGGCTCCCGGGCTCATCGCCATCAGGCCGACCACGACCTGGCCCTGATGGCGGCGGAGCTGATGATGGTCGCGGAAGCGCGGCGGGACCACCCGGAGCCCCCCGGCCGGCAGCTGCACCAATTCGTCCGGGAGAACGGCGAGGTGGGGCCGCGGTCCCGGGACATCCCCCGCCACGAGCGGCCGCCCGTGCTGACGGTGGAGTGGTGACAGTGGAGTGGTGACGGTGGAGTGGCCACCGCGCAGTGGCCACGTGAAGGCGGCCTGAGGTGACCACCGGGGCCGCCCAGCAGGTCCTCCGGCTGGGCCGGCATTCCTTCCCTCCGGCCCAGCGGCTGGTCATGGGCATCGTCAACCGCACCCCCGACTCCTTCTACGACCGCGGCGCGACCTGGGACGAGGATGCGGCCCTGGCCCGGGTGCACGCCGTGGTGGCCGACGGCGCCGACATCCTCGACATCGGCGGCGTGGCCGCGGCTCCCGGCGCCCCGGTTGACGTGGCCGAGGAGATCCGCCGGACCGTGCCGTTCGTGGCCGCGGTCCGCGCCGCCTACCCGGACCTGGTGATCAGCGTGGACACCTGGCGGCACGAGGTCGGCCGGGAAACCTGCGCGGCCGGCGCGGACCTGCTGAACGACACCTGGGGCGGCCAGGACCCCGCACTGCCCGCGGTGGCTGCCGACTTCGGCGCCGGCCTGATCTGCGCGCACGCGGGTAACCAGGCCCCAAGGACCCGGCCATTCCGGGTCGCCTACGACGACGTGATGGCCGATGTCCTGGACCGCACGCTGGCCCAGGCGGCCCGGGCCACGGCGGCGGGGGTGGATCCGGCCCGGATCCTGATCGACGCGGCGCACGACTTCGGCAAGAACACCTGGCAGTCGCTGGAGGTCACCCGGCGGCTGGGTGAGATGGTGGCGACCGGCTGGCCGGTGCTGGTGTCCCTGTCCAATAAGGACTTCATCGGGGAGACGCTGGACGCCCCCCCGGACCGGCGGCTGACCGGAACGCTGGCTACCACGGCCATCTGCGCCTGGCTGGGCGCCCGGGTGTTCCGGGTACACCAGGTCCGCGAGACCCGCGAAGTGCTGGCCATGGTGTCCGCGATCCAGGGCGCGCAGCCGCCCGCCCGGACCGTCCGCGGGCTGGCCTGATGACACCGTGATCACCAGCGCCGTACTCTGCCCGTGGCCGCCGCTGCTCGTCCGTGAGCTGACCGGCGCCGACCCGGTGCTGCCCGAGCTGCGGGAGGCCTGCGCCGGGGCGGTCGCCACGCTGCTGCAGGACCGGCCCGACGTGGTCGCGGTGGCCGGCCCCGGTCCCGTGACCGCCCCGTGGCCGGGAGACGGGCGGCTGAACGTCGCCGCGTTCGGCGGCCCGCGCGCGGGGGACCCCGATCCCGCGACGGCGCGACGGCCGGTGCTGCCGCCCGCCCCCGGGATCGGGGCCTACCTGCTGGACGGGGCGGGCTACCACGGGGAGCGGGTCATCTGGTCGGTCAGCGCGGAGGAGCCGGTGGCGGGCTGCCGGAAGCTCGGCGCGGACCTGGCGGGCCGTGACACCCGCACCGCGCTGCTGGCCATCGGCGACGGCAGCGCCCGGCGCGGGCCCCGGGCGCCCGGGCACTTCGACGAGCGGGCCGCTGACTTCGACGCGGAGGTGGAGCGGGCCGTGCGGGCCGGCGACACCCGCGCCCTCCTCGACCTCGATCCCGGACTGGCCCGCGAGCTGATGGCAACAGGCAGGCCCGCCTGGCAGGTCCTGGCCGGGGCCCTGGAAACCGCGGCCGCCGTCAGCGTGACGGTTCAGTACTCCGGTGACCCGTTCGGGGTGGCCTACCTGGTCGCCACGCTCCAGCCGTCAGGCGCCGGGCGGTCCCCCATCCGCGGCTGAGCGGGTTCCGTCTGGTCTGGCCGCGGCCGACCCGCGGGTGATCCCGCCGCCTCCGGTCAGCCGGGCCGCGATGATCACCGGAACCACCGTGAGCAGCAGCACCGCGACCACGACCACGTTCACCTCAGGAAGCTGCTGGCCGAGCCGGATGGAACCGAAGATCCACAACGGCAGGGTGTTCTGCGCGCCCGCGGTGAACGTGGTCACGATGACCTCGTCAAAGGACAGCGCGAACGCGAGCAGCGCGCCCGAGATCAGCGCGGTGGACAGCATCGGCAGGGTCACGGTCCGGAACGTGAAGAGCCCGTGCGCGCCCAGATCGGCGGAGGCCTCGTAAACGGACCCGGAGACCCGGCGCAGCCGCGCGATCACGTTGTTGTAGACCACGACGATGCAGAACGTGGCGTGCCCGATGATGATCGTCAGCAGCGAGAGGCCGATCCCGGCGAAGCTGAATGCCGAGTTGAGCGCGATCCCGGTGATGATGCCGGGCAGCGCCAGCGGCAGCACCAGGAGCAGCGACACGGCCTCGCGCCCGAAGAAGCGGAACCGGTGTACCCCGAATGCCGCTGCCGACCCGAGCAGCAGCGCAATCACCGTGGCGAACACCGCGGCCTTGAGCGAGAGCACGAAGGCCGCCCGCACCTGGGGGTCATGCCACGCCACCGAGAACCACTTCACGCTAAGCCCGTGGATCGGCCAGCTCTGGATGTTCGAGGAGTTGAACGCGTAGAGGCAGATGATCGCGATCGGCACGAACAGGAACAGCAGCACGCCGCCGACCCAGAGCCGCAGGCCAATGCGGGCCAGGCGCCCCTCCATCACATCGACTCGAACGCGCCCAGTAGCCGCGCGCCGAGCAGGTAGAAGATCATGATCACGATGGGCACCACCGCGAGGGCCGCCGCGAACGGCAGGTTGCCGGCCGTGCCGAGGTTGGAGTAGATGACGTTGCCGATGAAGTTCGAGTTGGCCCCGCCGACCAGCAGCGGGGTGATGAAATCGCCCAGGGTGAGCGAGAACGTGAAGATGGAGCCGGCCACCACCCCGGGCAGCGCAAGCGGGAGCAGGACACTGCGCAGCGTCCGCCAGTTGCGCGCGCCAAGATCTCCGGACGCCTCCAGGAACGAGTCAGGGATCCGCTCCAGCGCCGCGTACACCGGGACGATCATGAACGGCAGCCAGATATAGGAGAACACCAGCCACATCGCCGTGTTGGTGTAGCCGATATTCACCGCACCGAGGCCAATTTTCTGGAAGGACCAGCTCAGCGTGCCGCCCTTCTGCAGGATCACGATCCAGGCGTAGACCCGGGCGATGTAACTGGCCCACAGGGGCAGCAGCACGGCAGTGAACAACAGCTGGCGGCCCCGGTGGCTGGCCAGCCGGGCCATGTAGTAGGCGAACGGAAACGCCAGTACCGCGTCGGTGACGGTGACCACCGCGGCCATCCCGATGGTGCGCCCGATGATGGTCAGGTACGTGCCGGTGAGCAGCTGCTGGAAGTTGCTCAGCGTCCAGGAGTGCACCAGCGTGTTGGTGAACGGGTTGACCGTCCAGAACGCGGTCACCAGCATGACCACGAGCGATGCCAGGTAGATGACGAGGAACCAGGCCAGCGGCGGGGTCAGCGTCAGCGTGCCCCGCAGCCAGGCCCGGCGCCACAGCGCGGCCGAGAACCGGGCCGAACCACCGCCCGGCCCGCCGCCGGGCCGGCCGGAGGCGTGCTCACCATCCGGCCCGCCCGCCTGCGCAACGGTCGATGTCATCCGCGGTTATCCGGTGATCTGGGTCCAGGCGCTCACCCACTGCTGGAACGGCACGCAATCGTTCTTGCCGTTACCGCATTGAGCCAGCGGCGTCTTCCAGAACTTGATCGTGTTGTAGTAGGACTCGGGTGCGTTCGCGTGGTAGGCGGCACACGAACCCTTCTGCAGGCCGTTCATGATGGGGCAGGCCAGCGTGTTGGCCGGGGTCTCACCGAAGTACACCGCCTGCTGGGCCTGGACCTTGGGCGTGGTCGCCCACTGCATCCACTTGTAGGCACAGTTAGGGTGCGGGGCGTTGGCGGCCAGCATCCAGGTGTCGGCCCAGCCGGTCGCCCCCTGGCTGGGGATGGTGTCCGCAACCTTCTGCCCGGCCGCGACGAGGGTGTTCGTCTGGTACGGCCACGCCGCCCCGACCACTGTGGTGCCGCTGGAGAACAGCGAGATCTCCTGCGAGGCCAGGTCCCAGTACTTCTTGATCAGCGGGTGCTCCTGCTTGAGCAGGCTCACCGCCGCGTTGAACTGGCTCTGGGTCAGCTCGTACGGGTCGGTGATGCCGAGACCTGGCTGCGTCTTGGCCAGGTACAGCGCGGCGTCGGCGATCTGAATCGGGTTGTTCGGCACCGTGATCTGGCCCGCGTACTTCTTGTTGTAGAGGACCCCCCACGTCGTCGGCGCGGACGGGAACGTCTTCTTCGAGTAGAGCAGCACGTTGGGGCCGAACTCGTACGAGACGCCGTAGTGCTTGCCGCCGATGGTGTTGAACGGCGGGGACTGCAGGAAGGGGTGGAACTGCTTCCAGGACGGGATCAGGTTGATGTTGATGGGCTTGACGTCGCCGCCGTAGATGAGCCGCAGGTCCGCGTCCCCGGAGGCGGAGACCAGGTCATACTGCCCGCCTCCGCCGCCCGCCATCAGCGACACCATCTCGCTGGAGGACCCGGCGTACTTCACGCTCACCTGGCAGCCGGTGGCCTGCTGGAACGGCTTCACCCATTGTGGCTGGGCGTATCCTTCCCAGGCGATCAGGTTCAGCTTTCCCTCGGTCTTCCCGACCGACGTGGGCACGGCCTTGTTCGCCTGAGGCGGGGTGAGGCCTGCGGTGGCTCCCCCGCCCGAGCCGCCGCTGGAGGTACCACCACCCGATGAGCCGCATCCGGCTACGAGCAGCGTCGCCGACAGCGCCGCGAGCAGCGCTCCGGCCGGTATCCGTCTTTTCATGACTCTTCCCTCCGGTCCCCCGGCGCCGGCTGGCGCCAGCCGGTGATCTCGTATGTCTGCTCATCGCGCCACGCGACCCTGATCGCGGTCCCGCCGGTGCCCAGCGGGCCGGCTGCGTAGCCGTCCAGGTTCTGCCGGACCGCGGTGAGCTTCCCGCCATCGGCCAGGGTCACCACGTACCGGGTCAGCATGCCGAGATAGACGACCTCATCGATGCGGCCCGGCTCGACGTGGCTGCCCGGCGGCGGCTGCTCGCCCTCGGCCAGCAGCCGGATCTTCTCGGGGCGGACGGTGATGTGCCGGCCGCCCCGCTCCAGCAGGTTGGAGATGCCGATGAAACCGGCCACGAAGTCGCTGGCTGGCCGCTCATAGACCTCGACGGGGGTGCCCAGCTGCTCGATCCGGCCCTGGTTGAACACGGCCAGCCGGTCGCTCATGGTGAGCGCTTCCTCCTGGTCGTGGGTGACGTAGACGAACGTGATGCCGACCTCGCGCTGGATCCGCTTCAGTTCCGACTGCATCTCCTGGCGCAGCTTGGCATCGAGCGCGCCGAGTGGCTCGTCGAGCAGCAGCACCTCGGGCTCGTTGACGATGGCCCGGGCCAGCGCGACCCGCTGGCGCTGGCCGCCGGACAGCTGGACCGGCTTGCGGCCGCCGAGCCCGCTGAGCCGGACCATGTCCAGGGCGGCCTCGGCGCGGTGGCGGCGCTCGGCCCGGGCCACCCGCCGCACCCGCAGGCCGTACTCCACGTTCTGCAGCACGCTCATGTGCGGGAACAGCGCGTAGTCCTGGAAGACGGTGTTGACATTCCTGGCGTATGGCGGCTGCCGGGTGACGTCGGTGCCGCCGAGCTCGACCGTGCCGGAATCGGGCCGCTCGAACCCGGCGATCAGCCGGAGCAGGGTGGTCTTGCCCGACCCGGACGGGCCGAGCATGGTGAAGAACTCGCCCTCGCCGATCTCCAGGTCCACCCCGTCCACTGCGGCCACTGAGCCGAACGATTTATGCAGCGCGACGAGCCGGACGGCGGCCTGGCCCGCACCCGGCCGCGGCACAGCGCGACCCCCTGGCGTCCCGGCCGTGGTCCTGCTGGGCACCGTCGCGGCCTCCTGCGTGTGGGTCAGTTCCCGGAGGTGATGAGCCCGTAAACTACAGGACCAGAGGAATACAGTGTCAAGACCCCGATACGGGACTGGTTTCGTGCCGTGACCCGCCTGTGGCCGCCGTGATCCGCCCGTGCCGGGAGACGATGCTGGGACCGTGCTGAGGCACCGCTGCCGAGGAGTGAGCTGGCGTGGCCCTTTCCGCCCTGACGACGGTCCGGGCCCGCACCGTGTTCGCCCCGCTGGACGAGGGCGGCCGGGCCGGGACCGTGGCCCGGCGGCTGGCCCAGGCCATCACCCTCGGCCTGCTCCTTGACGGAGAGCGGCTGCCCGCGGAGACCGAGCTGGCCAGCCAGTTCGGGGTGTCGCCGGTCACGCTGCGCGAGGCGCTGGCCGTGCTGCGGGACATGGGCCTGGTCGAGACGCGCCGGGGCCGCCAGGGCGGCTCCTTCATCCGCGCCCCCGTCGACGGGCAGGCCGACGCGCAGCAGGCCCAACTCACCCGGCAGCTCCGCCAGCTATCCCTGCACGAGCTGCGGGACATCGGCGACCACCGGGCGGCCGTGGCGGGCGCAGCCGCCGGGTTGGCCGCGCAGCGGGCGCTGACCGGGGACGTGGCCACCCTGCGCGAGCACGTGGGGCGGCTGCGGGCCGCGGGCTCGCTGACCGCGCGGCGGCGCGCCGACGCGCGGATCCACATCGAGATCGCGGCCGCGGCCCAGTCACCCCGGCTGACCCGCGAGGAGATGAACCTCTGGTCGGAGGTCGGCGATCTGGTCTGGCTGCCGGTGTCCGGGACCCAGGTCGCCGGCGTGACGAGTGAGCACGACGCGCTGGTCGGCGCGATCGAGGAGCGGGATGGCGAGCACGCCCGCCGGCTCGCCGAGCAGCATGTGCTGGCCGAGACCGGACGGCTGCTGGACCTGCGCCTGGGATTGGAGTGAGCACCGCGGCCGGGCGCGGAGCCCGGCTCCTGGCCGACGTTACCCACCGGATGGAGCAGGTGCTCGGCTCGGTGACCGGGCTCGTCGCCGCGGCCGAGTCCATCGCCGGGCAGCGCGGCCGGCTCCCGGGCGGCCAGCTCCCGCATGGCCAGCCCCCGTATGGCCAGTCCCCGGGCGGGCTACCACTGCGCCGTGACGACTTCGCCGCGCTGCGCCCGCTCGTGGCCCGGCTGCTGGAGGAGCACGCGGGCCTGGCCGCCGGGGCCGGGGTCGTCCTCGCGCCGCAGACGCTGGCGGACGCGCCCCGGTGCATCGAGTGGTGGTGGGCCGACCGCAGCGCCCGGGTCGTGCCGCTGGAAGTCGATCTTGATCCGGAGTCCGCGGAGTTCTACGACTACACCACCACCGAGTGGTACCGGCAGCCGGAGCGCACCGGCACGCCGACGCTGGCCGGGCCGTACGTGGACTTCATCTGCACCCACGAGTACACGTTCACGCTGGCCGCCCCGGTCCGCCACGCGGGGCGGTTCATCGGCGTCGCGGCCGCGGACATCCTGGCCACGCAGGTCGAGCGGCTGGTCCTGCCCGGCCTGCGCAGCCTCGGCCGGCCCGCCAGGGATCACGTGGTCGTGCTGGCCAGCGGGCACGGCCGGGTCATCGCCTCGACCAGCGCGAGCCTGCCCCCGGGGGCGGCCCTCCCCGGCCCGCCGCAGGAGAGAGGCTGCACCCCGCTGGCCGGACCCGGCGCCGGCCAGCCGGCGGCCCTGCTGCCGTGGTCCCTGCTCACCGTGCCGACCACGTGATCAGCGGGCCGCCGCGGCAGTTAAAGCGCTGCTCACCGGGTAGTAGTCACCCGCGATGGACGCCCTGAAGAAACTGATCGCCGCGCTCGACCGGCAGCAGCAGCGCCGGCCGTGGCTGGCCTTTCCGATCGCCGTGTGGAAGAAGTTCGGCGACGACCAGGCCGGGAACCTGGCCGCGCTCATCGCCTACTACGGGTTCGCCTCGCTGTTCCCCCTGCTGCTGGTCCTCGTGACCGTGCTGAACATCGTGCTGGCCCACGACCCGACGCTCAAGGCCAAGGTGCTCGACTCGACCTTCGCCCACTTCCCGGTCATCGGGGACCAGCTCAAGAGCACGGCCGAGGGTCACACCCTGAGCGGCACCGGGTTCGCCCTCGCCATCGGGCTCATCCTGACCTTCCTCGGCGCCCGCGGCGTGGCCGCCGCGGCCCAGAACGCGCTGAACACGGTGTGGGGCGTGCCGTTCTCCCGGCGGGCGGGGTTCCCGTGGTCGCTGCTGAAGCAGCTTGGCATGATCCTGGCCGTCGGCATCGGCCTGCTGGCCACGACCCTGCTGTCCGGCCTGGCCGGCGCCAGCGCCAGCGTGCTCGGCGGAGCCGCCGCCCAGGTCGGCACCGTACTGGTGTCGCTGGTGCTGAACGTGCTGGTGTTCTGGCTCGGCTTCCGGCTGGCCGTGGAACGCGAGATCAAGGCCCGGGAGATGCTGCCCGGGGCGGTGCTGTCCGCGATCGTCTGGCAGATCCTCCAGTTGCTCGGCACCTACCTCGTGTCCCACCAGCTAGCTGGCAGCTCGTCGGTGTACGGCGTGTTCGGCGTGGTGCTAGGCCTGCTCGCCTGGCTCTACCTACAAGCGCAGTTCACCCTCTACGCGGTGGAGGCGAACGTGGTCAGCGTGCGGCGGCTGTGGCCGCGGAGCCTGGCGCCGCCCCCGTTCACGCCCGAGGATCTCCGCGCGTTCGACATGTACGCGCAGATCCAGGAGCGCCACCGGGAACAGGACATCAAGACCCAGGTCGCAGCGCCCGTGCGGCAGACCAGCGATCCGGAGGCCCCGGCGGGGGACAGTGCGTCCCAGGACGGCGCGTCCCAGGACGGCGCCTCCCAGGACACCGCGCGCCAGGACAGCGCGCCGAAAGACAGCGCGCCTAAGGGAAGCGCTCCGGCTCCTTAGGGGTCAGGGCCTGGGCGGCGGCGGCCTGGGCGGCCAGCCGCTCGCGCTGCGGACGGACGGTGTACTTCGGGTCGCGGGCCGAGGCCCGGCCCGCCTCGAAGATCCCGAAGCGGGTGAGCGCGGACGCGGTCACCAGGGCTGCGCCGGAGATTGCGGTGACCACGCGGCTCCGCCCGCCCAGCGCCGCCCCGGCCAGCCCGGCCACGGTGAGCAGCTCGGCCGCATCCAGCAGGTTCCCGGCCCGGCCGGTCTGGTACGGCTCCCCGGTCTCGCCCAGCTGCCTGAGCATCCGGCTCTTGGCACCCAGCTCGGTGGCGGCGCCCAGCACCGCGAACCGGGTCGCCTGCCCGGCGTGCCCGGGCCCGGCCAGCATGCCCAGGCCGCCGGCCGCGCTGGCCGCGGACCCGGCGAACAGGTACGGCATCTCCCGGTGCGCCTCGTGCCAGGCGGGCACCGCCGTGTCGCAGATCAGCACGGCGGTGTACGTGCAGATGGCCGGGCCCAGGACGGTCGCCCCCGCGGTGGCGGCGGCCCCGGCCTTGGGCAGCCGGCCAGTCACCGCGCAGGCCGCCGAGGCCGCCGCGGCCCCCCCGAACCCGGACAGCAGCCAGGAGCCGACGCTCATCGGCGAGCTGGGCTTGAACACCCGCAGCATGTTCACGAAGCGCTCCGGGCGGCCCAGGTCGACCACCAGAGCCACCCCGGACAGCCCGATGGCGCCGACCGCCGCGACCTTCGACACCTGGGCCTGACGGTGGTTCCCAGTCGCCTGCGCGAACCCGGCCAGCACCGAGGAGGCACCGGCCAGCCCGCCGAAGAACAGGTAACCGGCCACATCCCGGGACCGCCAGACCGGCTCCTTGATGATCGGCTTGCCGTAATAGGAGTCCGGCCGGGCGCGGGGCACCACGAGCTGCTCACCGGCCCGTCCACGACCATGCTGGCCACGACCCTGGCCCCTACCGCGCCGGCCCTCAGCATTCTGGCCAGCACCGCGCTGGCCAGCCCCGGGACGGGCTCCGTCGTGCATGTCCACGGACCGGCCATCTCCCCGGTCCCGTTCGTGCTGGCCCCGGCCGTGGACGCCCCAGCGCTCCCGGACGCGGGCCGCCAGCCCGGGCTCGTGACCGTTGCCGGTGCGGCCGGGATCCCCTGGGCGGCCGGGATCCCCCGGGCGGCTCATGAGCCCGCCCGGCCGGACACCGCGGCGGCCAGGCCGCCGAGGAGCAGGGCGCCGGCCGCGGTGGCCGCGTGCCGCCACATCCGGGGCAGGTCCCGGGTGGTGTCCACCGGGTCCGGCGGCAGCCCGTACACCTCCGGCTCGTCCAGCAGCAGGAAGAACGCACCGCCGCCGCCGATGCCGTCGTCGGGGTCCTCCAGGTACAGCCGGGCCCCGGTCTCCCCCGCCGCCTGCAGCTCACCGACCCGCTGCTGGGCGCGCTCCCGCAGCTCGTCCACCGGGCCGAACTGGATCGACTGGGTGGGGCAGGCCTTGGCGCAGGCGGGCTCGAGCCCGTCGCCGATCCGGTCGTAGCACAGCGTGCACTTCCAGGCGCGGCCGTCGTCCTCACGCCGGTCGATGACCCCGAAGGGACACGCCGGCACGCAGTAACCGCAGCCGTTGCAGACGTCCTCCTGGACCACGACCGTGCCGAACTCGGTCCGCATCAGCGCGCCCGTCGGGCACACATCCAGGCACGCGGACTCAGTGCAGTGCTTGCACACGTTGCTGGACATCAGCCAGCGGGAGCCGTCCGCGGAGAACTCCCCCAGCACCGACTCGGTGAGCACCGAATCGCCGGAGTCAGCCGGGAGCCCGGGCACCGCGTCACCCGGGCGCTTGATCTGCTCGATGAACGCCACGTGCCGCCAGGTGGAGGCACCCAGCCCGCCGGTGTTGTCGTAGGACATGCCGAGCAGGTTCAGTCCGTCCTCCGGGACGTGATTCCACTCCTTGCAGGCCACCTCGCAGGCCTTGCAGCCGATGCAGACCGAGGTGTCGGTGAAGAACCCCATCCGGGGCGGGTGGTCCTCATAACCGGCGTGGGCCGCCGGATCCAGCGCCGCCACAGTCTGAGCCGGGGCGGAGTGAGCGGCCACGGATGGTTTTCGTTGCGGAGAATTTGTCGTTGATTGGCTGGTCACGTCAGTCACACCTCAGTCCCCGTCTCCTCGGTGATCCCCGCCCGCTGCTGGTACTCCCGGACCAGATCACGCTGCGCAGGCCCGCGCGGCCGACGGCCCGGCTGGATGTCCACGGCGAGCGCCTTGACCTCCTGGATGTGCACGTTCGGGTCCAGGGACAGGTGGGACAGCTCGTTGGCCGAGTCACCGGTGGTCAGTCCGTTCAGGCCCCAGTGCCACGGCAGCCCGACCTGCTGGATCTCCCGGCCGCCTGCGACCAGGGGCTTCATCCGGCGGGTGACCATGACCCGGGCCTCTATGACGTTGCGGGCGCTGATGATCATGGCCCAGCCCATGTGCTCCAGGCCCCGCTGGGCGGCCAGCTCGGGCGACACCTCGCAGAAGAACGCGGGCTGCAGCTCGGACAGGTAAGGCAGGAAGCGCGACATCCCGCCCGCCGTGTGGTGCTCGGTGAGCCGGTAGGTGGTGGCCACGTACGGGAACACCTCCGCCCCCGGCTGGTTGCCGCTGGGCTGGTACTTGTTGTCCGGGTGGCTGATGATCTGCCGGACCGGGTTGTGCTGCTGCTTATAGAACCGGTTGGGCAGCGGCGATTCCTGCGGCTCGTAGTGCGCGGGCATAGGGCCGTCCACCAGGCCGGCCGGGGTGAATAGCCACGCTTTCCCGTCCGCCTGCATGATGAAGGGGTCGATCCCGGAGATCGCCTCCACCCCCACGGCGTCCTCCGGCGGGCGGTACGACGGGGCCCGGTCGGGGATGAAGTCCGGGATGTCGTGCCCGGTCCACTTCCCCTTCTCCTCGTCCCACCAGACCAGGGCCTTGCGTTCGCTCCACGGCTTGCCGTCTCGGTCGGCCGAGGCCCGGTTGTAGATGATCCGGCGGTTAGCCGGCCAGGCCCAGCCCCACTCGGGGGCCACCCAGTTCTGCTCCTGGCCAGGCTTGCGCCGGGCCGCCTGGTTCTCGCCGTCGGCCCGTACCCCGCAATAGATCCAGCAGCCGCAGGACGTGGAGCCGTCGGATTTGAGCTGAGTGTAGGTAGACAGCGGCTTGCCGTCGGCGTCCCGGCCGTTGATCTCGGCCAGGATCTGGTCGGCGTCCGGCTCGTCCTGCGGACCCTGCGTCGGGTAGTCCCAGGTCAGGTCGAGGACCGGCCGGTCCATGTCCACCGCCTCGGCCTTGCCCAGCACGGTGTCGGCCTCGGCCTCCCGCTGCGCGGCCGCGGCGGCCAGCTTCTCCCGGATGCGCCGGCCCAGGTGGTAGGTGAACCACAGGTCGCTGCGGGCATCGCGGGCGGGCTCGACCGCGGTGTGGTGCCACTGCAGCATGCGCTGGGTGTTGGTGAAGCTGCCGCTCTTCTCGGTGTGCGCGGCGGCGGGCATGAAGAACACCTCGGTCCGAATGTCCTCGGTGCGCATCTCGCCGGTCTCGATCTCCGGTCCGTTCTTCCAGAATGTGGCGCTCTCGATCATGACCAGGTCGCGGACCACCAGCCAGTCCAGGTTGGCCAGGCCTTCTCGCTGCATGCGGGCGTTGGCCGAGCCGACCGCCGGGTTCTGGCCGAACAGGAAGTAGCCCTTGCACTTCCCCTCGATCTGCTGCTGCACGGTCTCGTACGTGCTGTGGCTGCCGGTCAGCCGGGGCAGGTAGTCGTAGCAGAAGTCGTTCTCCGCCGTGGCCGCGTCGCCCCAGTACGCCTTGAGCAGGCTGACCATGTAGTCGCGGGTGTTCGCCCAGAAGCCCTTGTCCACGCTCTCGGCGTTGACATAGCCGTCAAGGTTGTCACTGCCGTTGGCGAACGGCATGGGCAGGTACCCGGGCAGCAGGTCGAACAAGGTCGGGATGTCCGTGGATCCCTGGATCGAAGCGTGCCCACGCAGGGCCAGGATGCCGCCGCCGGGACGGCCGATGTTGCCCAGCAGGGTCTGCAGGATGGCCGCGGTCCGGATGTACTGCACGCCCACGGTGTGCTGCGTCCAGCCCAGGCTGTACACGAACGCCGTGGTCCGGTCCCGGCCCGAGTTCTCCGTGATAGCCCGGGCCACCTCGAGGAACTGGTTCTCCGGTACGCCCGCCACCTCGGCCACCATCTCCGGGGTGTAGCGGGCGAAGTGGCGTTTGAGGATCTGGAACACGCAGCGCGGGTCCTGCAAGGTCTCGTCGGTCTTCGGCGAGATGTCTGCGGGCGCACCGCCCGAGCCATGCGCCTCGCCGCGCGACGCCTCCTTGACGTCCCGCATCCGGGCGGCATCGAGGCCGCGCGCACCGCTGGCCGGAGCGACTCGGCCGCTCTGGTAACGCCACGTCTCGGCGTCGTAGGTCCGGTGCTCGGGATTGAAGCCCGAGAACAGGCCGTCGAGATCCTCGGTATCGGCGAATTCCTCCGTGATGATCACCGGGGCGTTCGTGTACGCGCGCACGTACTCGTCGAAGTACTTCTCGTTCTGCAGCACGTAATTGATCAGGCCGCCGACGAACGCGATGTCCGCTCCGGCCCGGATCGGGACATGCAGGTGGGCCACGGCGCTGGTCCGGCTGAACCGCGGGTTGACGTGGATGATCTTGGCGCCACGCTTCTTGGCCTCCATGACCCACTGGAAGCCCACCGGGTGGGCTTCGGCCATGTTCGAGCCCTCGATCAGGATGCAGTCCGAGTTGGCCAGATCCTGCTGGAAAGTGGTCGCGCCACCGCGGCCAAAGCTAGTTCCCAGACCGGGAACGGTGGAGGAGTGTCATATGCGCGCCTGGTTCTCGATCTGGATCGCGCCCAGCGCGGTGAACAGCTTCTTGATCAGGTAGTTCTCTTCGTTGTCCAGGGTGGCCCCGCCCAGGCTGGCGAACCCCATGGTCCGCCGGGTGCGCCGGCCCTCATGTTCCCACTGCCAGCCCTGGCGCCGGGCGTCGATGACCCGGTCGGCGATCATGTCCATCGCCGTGTCCAGGTCCAGCGACTCCCACTCGCCGCCGCCCGGGCGGCGGTACAGCATGGTGTACTGGCGGGCGTCGCCAGTGGTGAGCTGCAGGCTGGCCGACCCCTTGGGGCACAGGTGGCCGCGGCTGACCGGGGAGTCTGGGTCCCCCTCGATCTGGACGACCTTCTCGTCCTTGACGAACACGTTCTGGCCGCACCCCACCGCGCAGTACGGGCACACCGACTTCGTGACCTTGTCGGCGGTAGCGGTGCGGGGCCTGAGGGCCGCGCTGCGGGCGGTCTTGGTGGCCGCGCCGAGCCCGAGCCGGTCCGTCCCGGTCAGCTGCCGGTAGACGGGCCAGGACTCGATCCAGGTGCGCGCGCCCATCCACACGTCCTCTCCTGCGGCAGCCGGGGTAGCACTTACTACCTAACCACTGGCGCTTCAAACGCTCCAGGGCCCCCCGGTTAAGCGGGCGGCCCGGGCAGACCGCGGTCTGAGGCCGGCGGGCGCGGCGGGGGTGGGCGGCCGGGGCGGACGGGCCGGCGGGGGCGGGCTCGCCAGGCGGGTGGGGCGACCTTGCGATCGCATTGCCCATCGTTCATCCGGGTGCCAGCTTGTGGTCGCGGCGATGCCACGTCGGGCCGGTAGGCCTGGTGATCTGTTCACCACGCCAAGCTGCGCAGACCCATCCTGCCGTCGGAGGCGGCTCCGTCCCGTGGTCAGGATGCCCCATAGCGGAAAGAGGCCGCATGCTCCCCATCGCCCACCGGAGTGCAAGCAAGCTGAACACGACGCGACTCGCCACGAAGAGACTTGGCGCCATCACCCTGAGCGCGCTGAGCCTGAGCGCCGTGGGAGCCCTGGCTGCCGCCGCGCTCAGCGCGGGCGCGGCCAGCGCCAGCACTGCCGGACGCCACCCCGGGTACACCGCCCGGGTGATCTTGTCCGGAGCCAGCCTGCGGCACACCTTCACGGCGGCCGGCTCGGCCCATCGTCACTCCGCCCCGCTCACGCTGCCGGACGACATCACCGCCGCGGGCCCGTACCTGTTCACCGCCTTCCAGAACGGAGTTGGCCCCCAGGGGCAGGCGGCCACGGACGGCAACCGGGACAGCACCGTCGTTGAGTTCACCCGCACCGGCCGGGTCGTGCGCCAGTGGGACATCCGCGGCAAGTGCGACGGCCTGACCGCGGATCCGGCCCGTCACCGGGTCATCGCCACGGTGAACGAGGACGCCAACTCCAGCGTGTACACGATCGACCCGTGGCCCGCCCCCGCCAGGCAGGTGCGCCACTACGCGTACAGCGCACCGCTGCTCAGCAAGGGCGGCACCGACGCCATCTCGGTCTTCCACGGCATGGTACGGGTCAGCGCGTCCGCGCCAGGCACCACCGGCGCCGCGCCCCGCCTCCCCGCCGTGTACCAGGTTACGTTCCACCCGCGCCGCCTGATCGCGGCGATCCGCCCGGTGTTCTACGACGGGGCGCGCGCGGCCGTGGCCAACTCAGGCGCCGGGGGTAAGGTCCGCCTCGCGCTCACCGACCCCGACTCCAACGAGGTGGTCCCGCCGGACGCGGCCCGCTTCGCGGGCGACTTCATGCTCACCAGCCAGGGCGATAAGGAGCAGATCTTCGCCCGTCGGCCCGCCGAGCGCCACCCGGCCCTGTCGGTGCTGCCTCTGAGCCAGTCGGTTGACGACACCGCGTGGGCCACCAGCCACGATGGCAGGCTGTACGCGACCGACAACGGGGCGGGCACCGTGGACGTGGTCACCGGGCCATTCACCCCGGGCTTGGTGTTCGTGGCCGTCACCCCATGCGACGCCAACGGCGCCCCGGCCACGTGCCCCGGACCTGGCTACCCGGCCGCCTATCTCGGCTCCCTCAACCCGTGGAGCGGGCACATCAGCCGGGTGCCGGTGCGTGGCGCGGTGCTGAACCCGCAGGGGATGCTGTTCGAGTCGCGAGGCTGGGGACCCAGCCGCGGCTGATCTGGCCCGGAGGGCGCCCTGCCGACGGCGCCCGCCAAGGGCTTCCGCCGCACACAGGGGCTTCCCCTGGCGCCCTCCGCACCCGAGAATCCTCGGGTGCGGAGGGCGCGGCACATCATGGTGACGCTAGCGGCGCAGCGCCACAAATGTTATCGAATTTATATACGGATCGTAGTTGTCTGACCTAGTTGTTCGATATTATGTTCGCATAGCTAGTCGTCCCGAGTCCCACGATTCGCCGTCGCCCCACGCTGGGAGGTGAGTCCCACGTCACCTGAGCCCGCAAGCCACGAACGGTTCCCTGACCCTCCGGGCTCCCGCCCCGGCCGCACGGCCTTACCGGTCAGCGGCGGATTGGGCATGTACTGGGCCGGTGACATCGCGCTGGAGGAAGTCCTGGCCGCCGCCGATCGCTTGCGCCGCAGCCGCGGGGGCCAGGACCTGCCCGCTTGGGGAGAGCCTGACCGACCGGCCAAGGATGTATCCGGCCGCTTAACCAGGTCCCGCCCCGGCGGAGACGCGCGTGCCGCGGACCCGGATGAGAAGGGACGCCCCAGCGGCTCCGAGTCGTCCGCTGGCCAGCGGGCCGAGCATCCGCATCCGGCAGCCACAGACCCGGCGGCCTCTGACCGGGCCGCCTCAGACCCGGCGGCCTCAGACCGGGCCACCTCAGACCCGGCAGCCACAGACCGGACGGCCGAGGAGCCGACAGCCAACGACCCGGCCACCCAGGACCCGGCTGACGAGGATCCGCTGGCCGAGGACGAGTTGCGTGCCGCTGAGGCAGCCGTCGGTGAGCCGATGCCGAGCTCGGAGATGGCGGGCCACGTTCGCATGCCGCCGGGATCAGCTCTGGCGGCCTGGCTAGGCCAGGCCGAACCGGGCCGGTTGGACGAGGCGGGCCTGATCAACAGCATCACCGGGTGGCGCAAGCTCACCTCCTGGGCCCAGGCTCATGAACTAGCGGCGGTCGCTGAGCTCGGGCGCCGCCGGGGCGTCATGGATGACCCCGAGCTGGACCGTGATCCGGCCCGGGAGCTGTCGGCGGAGTTCGCCCCCAACGAGGTCGCGATGGCCCTGACCTTGACGCAGTACGCCGCTGAGTGGTGGATGAGCCTGGCGGTTAGCATCTCCCGCAGGCTGCCCGGGACATGGTCCGCGCTAAGCCAGGGGACGATCGATCTGGGGCGGGCCAAGCTCATCGACCTGTGGACCACCCCACTCGACGACGACCTGGCCGGGGCGGTCGAGCGCAAGGTTCTGGCCCGGGCGGAACAGCAGACGACAGGCCAGCTGCGGGCGTCCCTGCAGCGCGCCGTGATTTCCGTGGATCCCGCCGCCGCCGAGCGCCGGCGCGCTGAGGCCGAGAAGAAGGCCCGCGTGGAACTGACCGGCGAGGACAGCGGGACTGCCGCCCTCTCCGGCCACTTCCTCCCAGCGGCACAGGCCTCCGCCGCGTGGGCCCGCATCAGCGGGATGGCCGAGACGATGAAGGGCGACGGAGCCGGAGGCGGCATCGACCTGCTGCGCGCTCAGGTGTTCGTCGGCCTGCTGCTGGGCACGCTTCCGCAGCCACCCGGCGAGGCGCCTCCCGGGAACTCGGGCCCACCCGGTGCACCGCCGGATGGAGGCGGTACGAGCCGCGGAGACGGCAACACGCCGCCCCGGGACGATGGCACCGCCGCTGGAGACGCCGCCGGACGTGCCGCTGGAGACGCCGCCGGAGGTGCCGCCGGCCAGGAGCCGGAGAGTGGTCCAGACGGTGAGGCCGCGCCCGAGGTCCCGCCCAGCGGCGCCGCTCGCGACGACCAGCTCTCTCACGAACCCGCGAACGGCGATCCCGGCCAGGGCCCACGCCCGAGCCCGGCGGATGACCGGCCATGGTGCTGGCCGCCGATCCCGGCGCCGGGCGAGGCCCCCTGGCCGGACGCGGGCACCGGCAAGGTGAAGATCCGGCGCCCAGAGCTCACTGTGTCGTGGCGGACGCTGGCCGGGTGGTGGGATGAGCCAGGCCAGCTGACCCGGATGGGCGCGATCACGGCGGCGGTGGCTCGAGAACTGGCCGGGGCCGCGTCGGCCGACCCGACCTGTCTGTGGCGAGTCGTCGTGACTGACACCGGAGGCCGGGTGATGGCGGTGACCCGCATGCGCTGGCCAGTGCGATCACACCGGAGATCTGATCACTCGCCCGGATCAGATACTCACCCACCCGCCGCAGATGCGCATCCGCCCGGACCCGGCGTGCCCGGACCTAGCGTGCTCGGGCGGATCACCGTCACGGTGCCGGTCATGCTCCTGGGTGAGCCACCGCCCGCGATCCGGGGTTGCGTGGACGCGTCTCCTGAGCTGGCTGCCGTTCTGCGGGCCATCCTGGCGGCTGCCGCGGCGACGGCTCGAGAGGCTGGCCGTGCTGACAGCGATCACGCGGACAGCGACCACGGGGTCCCGTGCATCCACGCGAACTCGGCCCCCGGATACCGGATCCCCGACTGGATGCGGGACCTGATCGAGGTGCGTGACCAGGACTGCGGGTTCCCGATCTGCCGCCGGCCAGCGTTGCGGTGTGACCTCGACCACACCGTCCCCTACGATCAGGGCGGTCTTACCTGTCCCTGCAACATTTCCGGCGGATGCCGCCACGATCACCGCATGAAAGGCTCGACCGCCTGGTGTCTGGAGCAACCGAGGCCGGGCACCTTGGTCTGGACCGCACCATGCGGCCTGAGCTGGACCGTCACTCCTCAGCCGTACGTGGCCTGAACTCCCCGGCCCCCGCACCCGGCGTCTCGCCGAACGACTTCGTCACCCCATGGGCGTTCGCGGCCAACTCCGCTTAGGTCATGGCGTTCACCGTAGGAGTCCCGCCTGGCGGCCGGGCGAACACAGTGGGGACCAGCGGAATGAACGTCCCGGCCCGCCGCCGGGCGGGTCCCAGCGGCACCGTACGCACCACCGGATACAGAGGGCAGCCAGGATCTGACGCTGTGATTACGGACCAGGCGGGTGACCGGCGGCCGCCCGATCGCGGCCGGTAGCCTGGCCCAAAGCCAGGTCCCGCATCGCGGGCCGACTGGGATGGCCTGGCGGCGTAAGCGGACCCGGGGGAAAGACCAGATGGGAGACCCGCAGTGAGCCTGCCGGCGAGCCAGCAACGGATGCTAAACCGGATCGACCGGATGCTGAGGGACTCTGATCCCCGCCTGGTCGCGCTGTTCTCCATCTTCACCAGGCTCACCTGGGACGAGGAGATGCCCCGGATCGAGGAGATCCGGGCCCGGCTGGCCCGGTTCGGCGGCTGGATCGCCCGGCGCACGGAAGTGGTCCGGCGGACCATCCCCCGCCCGTCCGCCCGAGTCAGGGCGATCCTGTTCTTTCCCGCCGCGCTGGCCGCAGTGGCGGCCGCCCTGCTCATCGGGGGAAGCGGCCCGGCCGTGCACCGGTGCGCGGCCACGGTCCGGGCTCCCGCCCACGAGCTCATCGTGAAGGCCCGGCAGTGCCGGCTCACGCTGGCGCGGACGCCCACCCCGATCTTCGCGCATTAACCACCCGGCCACAGGCTCTGACCGGCCGGCCCCTGGGCGCACTAACCGACGGCCCCAGGGCACTAACCGGCCGGCCCGGGCTGGTGAACGTGAACATCCGCTGACCCGCGGGCAGCGGCACGGGTGTCCCCGCGAACCGGTGCGCCCCAACCCCCCAGCGTGTGCCCGGCTCGGACACCCTCAGCAGCTCGAAGCCGTCGGCCGCGAACCATTCGCAGATCTGCGGGATCAGGTCGGGCTCACGGCGTCCGCGGGTCCACACGACGGTGCCGCCCGGAGCGCACAGGCCGGCGCAGTACCGGATCGTCCGGGCCACATCCTCGTCCGTGATGTTGCCGAACACGCCGCAGGCCAGCACAAGGTGGGCCGGGACCAGCCCGGCGTACGCGTCGGTCCGCGCCGCGTCCCCGATGACCACCTCGAGCTGGCGCAGCCCGGCGTCCGCGGCGAGCTGGCGGGCGGTCGCCGCGTTCCGCGGGTCGAGCTCCACCAGACGCGCGGTCACGTCACCGCCGCGCGGGTGCTCGCGGAGCACGCCGATCAGGTCGCGACCCTGGCCCGCGCAGATGCTGACCGCCCGCAACGGGCCGGCCGGAGCCTGATCGAGCGCCTCGGCGATCCGGGCCTGCACCGCAACGAGCCGCTGGGCGAGTGGCGCCCGCGGGTCATCGTACGCGTCATGCCAGGTAACCCAGTCCCGCTCGGCGCTCACCGGGCCTCCGTCACCCACACCATCCGGCGGCCTCGCTCCCCCGGCGCCTCCGGCTGATGTGCGTCGATCCGGTCCAGCCGGTAGCCCAGCTTGCGCGGGATAGCCGCGCTCGCCTGGTTCGCCTCGTCACAGTGGATCTCCGCCTTGGTCACGCCGGGCAACGCCAGGGCGACCTCGGTCAGCATCCGGGCCGCCTCGGTGCCCAGACCGCGGCCGGCGTACCTGGCGTCGACCCAGTAACCAATCTCGATCCCGCCCTCCCCCACCCGGCGGTGCAGGCCGATTTCCCCGATTACGGTTCGTTCGGGCGGCAGCAGGATGGAGTAGATGAAGTCGCTGCCGGTCTCCCACAGTTCATCGGCCTCGGCCACCCGGACGAGCTGGGTCCTCGGCTCGGCGGCCTCCCGGGTGGCCCACGCCATCCAGGGCTTCAGCGAGTCCATGCTCGCGCCCACGGCCAGCGCGATGCCCACCGCATCGTCCGCGTGCACCCGGCGTAGCACCAGCCGCTGCGACGACACCTCTTCGGCAGGCATCCCCGCCTGGCCCACTGATCGCTCAGTCGCTGGGGACATGCTTCATAGTAAGCAGCCGCCGGGTAGCTAGTTCCGCGAAGCAGCGGTCCCGTGATCGCGATCACTGCCCACCGGGAGCGGCCCGTCCACCAGGAACGGGGCCGGATCGTCGCCGACGATGACCCCACCGCCGTGGCCCCAGGTCAGGTAGCGCCAGGACAGGTTGAGCAGCGCGGACAGACGGTTACGGTTGCCCAGCAGCGTGAGCAGGTGCAGGCCCAGCCACGCCAGCCAGGCCAGCGTGCCCCGGATCTTGATCCGGCGCGGCAGCTCCACCACCGCCGACCGGCGACCGATGGTGGCCATGATGCCCTTGTCGTGATACTCGAACGGCAGGGCAGGCTGACCTGCCGTGAGCCGCCGGATCTGCCGGGCCGCGTGCCGCCCGGTCTGCAGCGCGGGCTGCGCCAGCTGCGGCAGGGGCTGGTCCTCGATCAGCGCGATGTCGCCCAGGGCGAAGATGCGGTCCTGGCCGCGCACCCGCAGGTCGGGACCGGCCAGGAGGCGGCCGCCACGGCCCTGCGGCAGCTGCCACCCCGCCACCTCGGCAGGCGCGGACACGCCGGCCGCCCACACCGTGACGTCGCTGGGCAGATCCTCGCCGTCGGCCAGGATGACCCGGTCGCTGCGCACCTCCCGGATGGCGGTGTTCAGCCGGACCTCCACGCCGCGGGCCTCCAGCTGGCGGCGGGCGTACTCGCGCAGCGCCGGCGCGAAGGGCAGCAGCAGGGCATCCGCCTGCTCAACCAGGCGGATGCGCACCGACGCCAGGTCCACCTCGGGGAACGCCGCATCCAGCGCGGTGCTGCGCAGCTCGGCCAGGGCGCCGGCCAGCTCGACCCCGGTAGCGCCCCCGCCTACCACAGTGAAGTTCACGCTCTTGCCCGGACCGGCGATGTCCAGCCGTTCCAGCCGGGCCATGATGTGGTCGCGCAGCTCCACGGCGTCGCGGCGGGTGTACAGGCCGAGGCTGTGCTCGGCGGCCCCGCTCACCCCGTAGTACGCCGCCGACACCCCGGTGGCCAGGATCAGGTAGTCGTAGTCGAAGTGGCCGCCGTCCGCGAGGGTGACCCGGCGGCGGTCCGGGTCCACGCCGGTGACCTCGCCGAGCCGGAACCGGGCACCGCGCCTGCGGGTGAATGCCCGGGCCGGGTAGGACACGTCGCCCGGGTTCAGCCCGCCGGTGGCCACCTGGTACAGCAGCGGCTGGAACGTGCTGTACACGTTGCGGTCGATGAGGAGCACCTGGGCTCCGGCCCGGTCCAGCTCCTCCACCGCGGCCATGCCGCCAAACCCGGCCCCGACCACGATCACCCGCGGAGCGTCACCAGCTGCGTGCCGGTGCGTGCGCCGCCACATTCCTGCCACCTCGATCCCCGATCGCCCTGCTGACTTACCGGTCAGTACAACAGCCCGACCGCCCAGAACATGCCGCCGCAGGAGCGTCACTTGAGATCGCCTGAAGCCGGGCTGACCTGGGGAGGTGCCAGTAAGGTACGGCGCAATGGATCACGGCTTCGAAACAATGGCCGACGGCATGTTTATCTTCCTCCCTGAGGGCACGAATGGGTCGCCTGGGCTTCCCCCCGGAGCCCAGACGCGGAGGTGATCATGACGAAGACGGCCCTTCGCCGTCGCCCGGCTGGCGTGGATGCTCAGCCCCTCCCCGGCCCGTCCGGGGAAGGCGCAGATCTGGGTCTGCCGCCGCCGTGGTCGCGCGCGGACCTGCTCAGCCGCGACGACAGTGAGCTCCTCGAGCTCGTGAAAACGGAACCGATCGGAAGCGCCGCACGCAGCGCGGCGTGCGAGGTTCTGGTGACCCGCTACGAAGCCCTGGTCCGGTCCTGCGTGCTTCGCTACCGGGACAGCCCTGAGTCAGTTGAAGAACTCATGCAGGTCGGCTACGTCGGCCTGCTCAAGGCGATCAACAATTTCGACCCCGCATTCGGTGGCGCCCTCGCCGCCTACGCCCAGCCGTGCATCAGCGGGGAGATCAAGAGGCATTTCCGCGACAAGAGGTGGCAGGTCCGGGTCAAGCGGTCGGCCCAGGAGCTGCTGCTCGAGGTGCGCAAGGCGACCGGTGACCTCGCCCAGGAACTGGGGCATGCCCCGTCCGACGCGGAACTGGCCCGGCACCTGGGCGTCACCGACGACGAACTGCAGGAGGCCCGCCAGGCCGACATGTTCTTCCACACGTCCTCGCTGGACGCCCCGCTCACCCAGGCGGACGGCCCGGCAAAGCTGGCCGACCTGCTCGGGGTGGACGACCCCGAGCTGGAGCGGGCCGTGGACATGGACGCGGTCGGCGCGCACTGGGAGGAGCTGCCCTCGCGCGAGCGGCGGATCCTGCTGATGCGGTTCTACGGGAACCTGACCCAGGCCGAGATCGGCGAGCGGCTCGGCATCTCCCAGATGCACGTGTCCCGCCTCCAGGCGGCTGCACTCCGCTACCTGCGGGAACGCCTTTTCGGCGGGGACACGGATGAGGACAACGCGCCTGCTCGCTCCAGCGGCGCATCGGTAACAGAAGCAAGGAGACAGGCATGAAGACCGCCACGGGTCTGGCCTTTGTCGCCATTGGCGCCATTCTCGCCTTCGCCGTCACCGGCCACCCGGGCTGGCTGAACGTGCAGGCGGCCGGCTGGGTACTGATGCTGGTCGGGCTGGCCGGGATGTTCATCCCGCGGCGCGGCTACGGCTGGCTGAGGCGGCGCATGGTGGTGCGCAGGCCCGCCTCCCGAACGGTGGCGACCAGCAACGGGCAGGCCGGTACCGCCACGGCGCTGCCGGCTGGCACGGTCGTGCTCACCCCGGAGCAGGCACAGCAGGTGCAGGGCGGCGCACTGGAGCCTGAGCCTGAAGTCTTCCCCGGCCGGCAGCTGAGCAAGGCCGACGTGGAGGAACAGGTGACCGCGGGTAGTCCCCCGGCCGCCACGTCAGAGACGATCGAGGAATACCTGGAGGAGTAGTGCCCGGGCCGGCGACACGCCGGGCCCGGTGCAGGACCGGGCCGCTCGCGGGCCGCCGGACCCCTCCCGGTCACTCCCGCCGGTAACCCGGGCCGCCGGGCCAGTGCGTGGCTTCACTGGTCCGGCGGTTCGGCTACCCGCAGCACCAGCATGGTCATGTCGTCCCGCAGCTCGTTGCGGCAGAACTCCACGACCAGCGACTGCAGCCCGGTCACGATGTCCCGCGGCGGCTGCCCGGCCAGCCCGGTTAGCTCGTCGATGAGCCGGTCCTCGAAGTAGGTCAGCTCCGGGCTGCGGGCCTCGGTCACCCCGTCAGTGAAGAAGAACAGCACATCCCCGGGGTCCAGGTCGATCTCTTCCCGCCCGGCCTGCACCGTGGGGAACAGGCCCAGCGGTAGCCCGCCCGGGCCCAGGATCGTGGTCCGGCCATCGGGGCGGACCAGGACCGGGCCGGGATGCCCCGCGCTGCCCAGCACCACGTGCAGCCGCCCGTCCTGCCAGTGCAGGTGGGCGTTCTTCGCGGTCACGAAGAGGTCGCCGAACTCCTCGGCCAGCATCACCTCGTTGGCCTTGTCCAGGACCTCGGCCGGATCGGCGGTCCAGTGCGCGAGGACCCGGATGGCGTGCCGCGCGGCCGCGGTGACCGCCGCGGCCTCCTCGCCCTTCCCGCAGACGTCCCCGATCGCCACGCCCCATCCGCCGGGGGTCCGGTAAATGTCGTAGAAGTCGCCGCCGACCTCGAGGCCTTCGGTGGCCGCGACGTAGGCCGCCGCGATCTCCACCCCGGGGATCTGCGGCAGCTGGCGCGGCAGGAGGCTCGACTGGAGCGCGTCGGCGATCTCGGTGTGCCGCCGGAACATCCGGTCCACCCGGATAGCCAGGGCGAGCTGCTCGCCGAGTTCCTCCACCACGCCGAGATCGGCCATCTCGAAGTGACCGTCGCTGGCGTTGCGGGCCAGGGTAAGCGTGCCGTAGGTGTGCTCTCCATCAGATAGCGGCACGCAGAGCACGGACGTCGCATCCAGCATCATCATGACCGGCACGCCCTGCGGCCCGACCCCCAGGATGCCGGCGTCCTCCGCGTGCGCGATCAGCAGCGAGCTGCCTGACTCGTGTACCTGCCGGGGCGCGGTATCCGGGGCCGGATCCACCCCGGCGACCGCGTTGGCCAGGTCCGAAGGCTGGTCCTCCGGGCCCATGACGAACTGCCGCCGCAGCCGCTGCCGCCGCTCCACGTCCACGATGACCCACGCGGCAAGCTCACTGGCCAGCAGCCGGGCACAGCGCTGCAAGGTCACGGACTCGCTGTAGGTGGCGTTCTCCAGGAACAGCCTGGTGGCGGACGTGACCAGGTCGTAGCGGTGGATCATCGCCTCCATGAGGCGGGCCGGGCTGTCCGGGCCCGCTCCCGGGCCGCCGGCCAGGCCGGCCGTCACGTCGGCACCGGCCCCGGTGTCCTGGCCTGCTCCCGCGCCGGCCTCGCTCGCGACCAGCACGATCTGGTCAGCGTCGCCGCGCAGCCGGGCTACCCCGGCGGTCAGCTCAGCGGCCGCCGGTCCTTCCGGGCTGAGCAGGCGGCACTCGATCCGCCGGGTCCGGCCAGTGCGCGCGACCGCCGCCAGCTGGCTCTGCACCGCGGCCCGGGACGGCAGGTCCACGAACGCGGTGAAGAGCTTGCCGACCGCGTAGCCGGATTCGGAGCCGAGCAGCTCGCTGGCCCTGGTGTTGACCCGTTGCACGGTGGCGTCCGGGCCGAGCAGGAACATCGGCACCGGCGCGTCCTGGAAGACCGCGCGCAGCAGCCGCCGCTCGGCGACCAGCGCGTCCTGGCGCAGGCCACCCGCCGGGGCCTGGCCGGGAGCGGGCCCGGCCCGCATGGCCCCGAGCACTTCCACGGCCACGTCCAGCTCGGCGAACGCGGCCACCAGCACGGCCCCGGCGTCAGCGCCAGGCATGGCGGCCGCCTGCCGGAGCCCGGCGTAGCGCTCCTTGAGCGCGGCCACCTCCAGGTCGAGTTCCGGGGGGCCGGCGGGGTGCGGCATACAAGTCCAATCGCGGCGGGAACGACGCTGAATGACGATGAACGACGGTCAGGGTGTCGCGGAGGTTAGGGCGCGACGACCGGGGTAGCGGACGGCTGATGATCCAAGCTAACCCGGGATAGCGGTAGCCGGATCCCGTGGGCGACCTGATCGTCACCGTATTGCGGCTGACCGTGGCTGATCTGAGTTCCGCCGCGGCGGACCGTCGGCGCGCCGTACCCGCGGCAGCTTGGCAGCGCCCGGTTTCGGGGTTATATTGCTTCCAGTGTCTACGACGCAGGCACGCCCCCACGCCGTCTGGTGTGGTCGGAGAGGCGTGCTTGCCATGGAAATTTTCCGGCTCAGCCTGGACTTCGTAGCCTGCACTCTTAGCTGCCTCTTCGGCGACCCGTGGCGTACCTGCGTGGGCGACCCCCGACGAGGAGGCAGCTCCCCAATGAAGATTGCCCTGGTCACATTGCAAGGGAACCCGTTCGGCCAGACCCCCGAGGCCGGACCGGATAGGCAAGACCGCCGGCTGGCGTCCCTGGTGTCCGCCCTGGCCGAACGGGACCACGACGTCACCGTGTACGCGCGCCGCGACTCGCAGACCCAGCCGGAGAAGTCGGAGCCCGCGCCCGGCGTCACCGTCGAGCACGTGCCTGCCGGCCCCGCCAAGGAGCTCCCCGCGGACAGCCTGGCCCCGCACGCCGCGGAGTTCGGCCAGTACCTCGCGCGGCACTGGCAGGACGCCGCGCCGGACGTGGCGCACGCGTACTTCTGGACCAGCGGGCTCGCGGCGCTGGCCGGCGCCCGTGACCTGGGCGTGCCGGTCGTGCAGACCTTCCTGTCGCTGCAGGCCGGCGACCCGGCCCCGGTCGCGCCGCCGCGGCCCGCCCGGGCCCAGGGCCGTCCCGCCGCCGGCGGGGGCGGGGCCCGGCTCCGCCTGGAGCCCGTCATCGCCCGCAGCGTGCGCGCGGTGCTGGCCAGTTCCTCCAGCGAGATGTCCACGCTGGCGCGGCTGGGCGTGCGCCGCGACTCCGTCCGGCTCATCCCGCGCGGGGTGGACACCGGGACGTTTTCCCCGGAGGGCCCGGTCGCCGAGCGCGGCAGCCGGCCCCGGCTGCTCTGCGTGGCCCCTCTCGCCCCCAACCAGGGCGTGGACGACGCGGTGCGCGCGCTCGCGGATATCCCGGAGGCCGAACTGGTCATCGCGGGCGGCCCGGAGCACGGCAAGCTGCGCGGGGACAAGGCGTACCGGGCACTGCTCCGGCTGGCCAGCGAGCTGAACGTGCGGGACCGGGTCATCTTCCACGGCAGCGTCAGCGACACCGACCTGCCCGCGCTGCTGCGCTCCGCGGACCTGCTGCTGGACGCCCCGACCGGTGAGCCATTCGCGACCGTGGCCCTGGAGGCCATGGCCTGCGGCACCCCGGTCGTGGCCTCGGCGATCGGCAGTCACCTGGACACCATCATCGACGGCACGACCGGCCTGCTGGTCCCGCCGGGCCGCCCCGGGCTGATTGCCCAGCGGATCCGCACCCTGCTGGCCAGCCCGATGCTGCTGGAAGGGTTCGGCATCGCCGCCGTGGACCGGGCCCGGGCCCGCTACGCGTGGGACCGGATCGGCCAGGAGACGCTGGCCATCTACGAGCGGTCCGCGGCCTAGCCCGCATCCCGCTTGGAGCGGGAACTTGGAGGCCGGGGCGAGCACGGCTCGTCCCGGCCTCAGCGCATCCCGGCTCGGCGCTCCCGGGCTCAGCGACTCAGCGCGTTCCCCGGCTCAGGGCGTTCCCCGGCTCAGCCCGCGCCAGCCTCCGGTGCGCGCTCCCCCTGGGCCGCGATGACCTGCTGTGCCACCTCCGTCATCGTGATGTGCTGCGCCGCGGACATGGCCCGCATCTGCTGCCAGGCGTCTTCCGCCGAGCAGCCGCGCGCATGCATCAGCACCCCCCGAGCCTGATCGAGCAGCGCACTGGACTCGACCGAATCGCGCAGCCGCAGCACGGTCCGCTGCATCCCGTCATAGGCGTCCGCGTTGCCCATGATCGCCCCGCCGAACGCGACGAGCAATTCGGCCAGCGGCAGCTGATCAGGGTCAAGCGACCGTGGCCGGGCGCCGAACATGGTCAGGGTGAGGGCCTGCTCCCCGGACCGCTGGGCCAGCGTGACGCAGCACCGGACGCCGCGGGCCAGCGCCGCGGCCGCGAACCCCGGCCAGCGCTCCTCGTCCAGCGTGTCCAGGCAGCTGACCGTAGTGTCGCTGGCCAGGGCGTCCAGCCAGGGCGCGGAGCCGGCCGTGAGCTGCAGCTCAAACAGTTCGGCGAGATCGGGATGGCTAGCCGCCCGGATCACCGGCTCGGCGTCGCGCCAGACAGCCGAGGCGGCTCCCGAGCAGCCCGGGACCTGTCGCGACACCAGGTCCACCAGCTGGTTCAGCGACCGGGAGGCCGACCCGCCAGTCATGCTGAGCAGTTCACGGGCCCGGTGGGCCAGGTCCTCTGTCGCCACCCCGCCTCCCGTCCTGCTGCCCAGAGCCATGCCCCCCGGCGAGCGTGAGACCGTCTAACTATTGCAGGATGGCACACTACTCACAATTAGCTACCGAACGGCGGGACAACCCGGAGGTTGAGACCAGTAATTCACCAGTTCAGGGCGACGAGCTCGGGCCGGTCGCAGGCCGGGCTCCCGCCACCCGCCGGCGCCCCGGCCTGGCCGCAGACCGCCAGCAGGATCGCGCCTGACCTGGGGCTGGTGCTGCCGCCGATACCCGACAGGTCCACGAAATAGTGCGGCCAGTGCAGGTCGGAGTTGGTCCAGACCACCCGGCCGACAGCCACGTCGTAACCCCATGCATCTCCCTGGCCCCCCTGGTCGAGGCCGAGCACCACGCCGTCCCGGACAGCATAGAAGCCGGAAGTCCCCGTGGTCGATCCGCCGGACACGCGGGCCTGCGTCCGCCCCGTCTCCGGGTCCACCCCCGCCAGGCTGCTGCCGTCGGTGAGGTAGAGCAGCACGTCGTGCGGATCCGCGTTCTCGGGCACCGCCCCCACCCGCCGCCACAGTTTGCGCCCGGTCACGGCGCTGTAGGCGATAGTGCCCCGGGCATCGGTGAACACCACCACGCCCGCGAACACACGGCTCAGCACCCCGCGGAAGGACCGGCCCGGCGGCCGGACCAGCCGCTGCACGCCGGAGCGCAGGAATATCTTGCGCAACGCGCGGACCGGGCCGTTGCTGAGATAACCGCCGGTGGACACGGTCAGGTAGAGATCGTTGCCGCTGACCTTCCAGGCCTGGGCCGCGGGGCCGGTCGGGTGACTCCACAGCACTGCACCGGTCCGGTTGCTGTAACTGGTCACCGCGGTACCGCCGACGATCACCGTGCGGCCGGAATCCGCCGCGACGGCCCCGCCGAACGTCGCGGATGGGTAGGACCGGATCAGGCGGCCCGTGCCGCTGTTCAGGACCACCTCGTGACGGGTAGCGGCGGTCCTGGCCCGCCGTCCGGGTACCTCCACCCCCACCGTGACCACGCCCGGCCAGACGCGCACCGACACGATCCGTCGAGCCAGCCCGGAAGCCGGCCAGCGAGCTGTCCCACGCCGGCGAGCCCGAGCGGGACTGGTAGGCGAACACGGTCGTGCCGATGCCGACCGCGGCGATCCGCCCGCCCAGGGCCGCGTACGCGGCGCCCTGGGCCGGCGTGGTCCCGGCCAGCCCGGGCTGGGCCACCCAGGCGCCGGGCAGGGGCCGGGACCACCGGACCATGCCCGCGGACTGGCAGGCCCGGTTGGTGCAGGGCCGCGCCTCGGACGCCGGGCCGGGCACGACCGCCATCGCCACGAGGATGGCGATGAACGACGCGCGGCCCAGCCGCATGAGCGGCCCGCGGTGCCTGAGCCGCCCGCGGCCCAGCCCCATGAGCAGCCCGCGGGGCAGGCTCATGAGCAGGCCGCGGGGCAGCCGGGTTAACGGCCAGCCGCGCAGCCGCATCCGCGAGCCGGGCGTCACGTCCATGTCTCCCATCGGGCCAGTAAGGTTTTCCCGGGGTGCCGCTTAGCAGAAGTCCTGAAAAGAAGGTAGGGAAATCATGGCCGATCACGCGCCGCTTCCGTACGACTTCCTCCCGCCAGTGCCCGAGTTCACGGTCGAGAGCGACCACGTGGCCCACGGCGAACAGATGCATAACGCTCAGGTCTACAGCAGCTTCGGCATGTCGGGGGACAACATCTCCCCGAGCCTGCGCTGGTCTGGCTTTCCGCCCGAGACCAAGAGCTTCGCTGTCACGGCGTATGACCCGGACGCGCCGACCGGATCAGGATTCTGGCACTGGATCGTGCTCGACCTGCCGGCCTCCGTGACCGAGCTGCCGGCCGGCGCGGGCGCAGCCGGAGCTGGCCTGCCCGGGGGCGCCTTCTCGGTGCGCAACGACTACGGGACCAAGGACTACGGCGGCGCCGCACCGCCCGAGGGCGACCCGCCGCACCGGTACGTGTTCGCGGTGCACGCCCTCGATGTCGACACCCTCGGCGTCAACTCCGACATCACTCCCGCAGTGGCCGGCTTCAACCTGCGCTTCCACACGATTGCCCGCGGGCTCCTGGTCCCGGTGTATGGGCACTGACCGCGGAAAGTTCCGTTGCGGGCCTTGAATAAAGGCACCGGGCGCCCGGGTGGCAGGCCGATGGTCACCCGGGCCGGCCGCGGGTGGTGACGCCCGGGGGCCGGTCCCCGTTCGACCCGGTCGCGGCCGATTACGACGCTGGGCGCCCGTCCTACCCGGACACCCTGTTCGCCGCGATCGAGGAGGCGGCCCGCCCGCTGCGCGGGGCGGTGGTGCTCGACGTGGGCGCGGGCACCGGCATCGCCACCCGGCAGCTGGCCGCCCGCGGGGCGCGGACGGTCGCGATCGACTTCGGCGAGCTGATGCTGGGCCACGCCCGGGCCCGCAGCCCGAGCCTGCCCTGCCTCCAGGCGGACGGCAACGCGCTGCCGATCCGGTCCCGGTCCGTCGACCTCACCTGCTTCGCCCAGTCATGGCACTGGTTCGACCAGCACGAGGCCAGCCAGGAGGTGGCCCGGGTGCTGCGCCCGGGCGGCTGCTGGGCGGCCTGGTGGAGCCACGCCTGGGCGGACGGGCAGGTCTGGTTCGACACCTACCAGGAGGTCATGGAGGCGGCCTGCCCGGGCTACCGCCGGCATCACCGGGACCCCGACTGGAGCGAAGAGGGCATCGCCAGCACCGGGCTGTTCGGGCCCGGCGTGCGGACCGTGGTGCCGTGGACCCGCCGGGTGGACACGGCGACCTGGCTGGCCGAGGAGCGCAGCAAGTCCTACATCGCCCAGCTCGCCCCCCTCGTCCGGGACCGGCTGCTCCGCCGGATCGGGGAACTGCTGGGCACGCACTTTCCCGGGACCGCGATGGTCGTGCCCTACCGGACCCGGATGTGGCTGGCCCGGCGGCGCTGAGCGGTCAGCCCGGCCCTCAGCCCGTATCTTCAACGAACGCGTAGTCGCGCAGGAAATCCTCCAGCGCGGCGTGCCGGTCGAGCAGCCCGGTCCGGGCCGGGCCCGGATTCTGCGAGCCGAGCTCATCCGGGCCGAACTCGAGCAGATCCTTCCCGACGTCCGCGATCACCCGCGACATCCCGGTCACCAGCGCCCGCGGGTCGGTGGTCAGCTCCAGGTCACGGTCGGCCCGGTCCAGGATCTCCGCCCGGACCAGCAGGTCGGCCACCTCCTGGGAGCAGCCCAGGCCCGCTTCGAGCAGGTCGGCCCAGCCGCGGCAAAGCGTGCGCCGCCCCCGGCCGGTCCGGTAGGCGGTGTACACGGCATCCCACTGGCGGCGGATGAACTCTTCCCAGCCGAGGTCCTCGAGCTCACCCGGATCGTGGTCGTACACGCGCTCACCTTAACTGGCCTCCCACGGGGCGCGGTGGGGGCCAGGGACACCGGAGTCCGCTGGGCGGCCGGGGTGAGACCCCCGATTCGGGGACTAGCCCAATTCGTAGCGAACTGCCAATGTGGGTACAGCAAACGAAGTGCATCCGTCCCAGACGCATCAGCTGTACCAGAATCGAATACCTACTTATCATTGACTGAACTGACTGTTCAGGCAGTTGCGAAGTCCTCATCCTAAAGAGGCTTGACGTGCATCCGAGCGCTTACTGTCGTCCCCGCTCGTACCAGGCGCAGACCACGCGGAATGATGCAACACTGACTGCGAGCGGGAAATCCTGTTAAAAGGGAAAATGAAACCAGCGGTACTTTCGACTCAGCTGCCTGAGGAGCCAAACCGGTTCATCGGGCGGGAACGCGAACTCGGTTACCTGCGTGACGCGCTGCGCCGCACCCGAGCCCTCACCCTGTGCGGGGCGGGCGGGATCGGGAAGACCCGGTTGGCCCTGCGGCTGCTGGCCACGACGGCCGGGGACTTCGCCGACGGCGTCTACGCGGTCGAACTGGGCGACCTGTGGGAGCCGGACCTGATCGTGTCCCGGGTGGCCTCCCTCATCGGCGTCAACGGCGAGAGCGGGCGCCCGCTGCAGGACACGCTGGCCGACGCGCTGGAGACCCGGCAGGCGCTGATCATGCTCGACAACTGCGAGCACCTGGTTGACGCGTGCGCCGCGCTCTGCCAGCGGCTGCTGGCCGGCTGCCCGGAACTGCGCATCGTGGCCACCAGCCAGGAGCCACTGCGGATCCCGCAGGAATCCGTGTGGCAGGTCGTGCCGCTCGCCGTGCCGCCGCCGGACGCCCCGCGTGACGCCGCCGAACTGGCCGTCTTCGAGGCGGCCCAGCTGTTCGCGGACCGGGCGGCGGCCGCCCGGTCCGGCTTCGCGATCACCGAGCGCAACGCGGTGGCGGTGGCGGCCATCTGCCGTGCCCTGGACGGCGTGCCGCTGGCCATCGAGCTGGCCGCCGCCCGGGTGACCGTGCTGTCCGCCGAGCAGATCGCCGCGCGGCTCGGCGACCGCTTCACGCTGCTGGGTTCCGGCGACCGGACCGCGCCGCCGCGGCAGCGGACCTTGCGGGCCACCATCGACTGGAGCCATGACCTGCTCTCCACGGCCGAGCAGGCCCTGCTGCGCCGCCTGTCCGTGTTCTCCGGCTGGTCCCTGGACATGGCCGAGCAGATCTGCGCCGATGACCGCCTGCCCACCGAGGACGTGGTCGGGCTGCTCGCGGCCCTGGTGGACAAGTCGCTGGTGGTGGTGGAGCCGGAACTGCTCGGGCAGACCCGCTACCGGATGCTGGACAGCATCCGCGCCTACGCCGCGCAGCGCCTCGCCGAGGCGGGCGAGTCCGCCGCGATCCAGCTGCGGCTGCGCGACTACACGGTGGCCGTGTGCGAGCGCAACGAGGCGGTCGGGATGGCCACGATCCCGTCCGGCTGGCCGATGGTGGTCGCCGTGTTCCGCCGCTACGACGTGGACGTGGCCAACCTGCGCCAGGTTCTGAGCAGCTGCCTGGCCGGCGGCGACGCGGTGGCCGGGCTGCGCATCTGCGCCGCCGTCCGGCCGTCGTGGATCGTCCGCGGCTCGTTCGGTGAGGGTGAGGGATGGTTCGCCCGCTTCCTCGGCCTCCGCGGCCAGGAAGTTCCCTCGCCGGTGCTGGGCGCGGCGCTCATCGGCCGGGCGCAGCTCGCCCTGCCCAACGAGCCGGCCCAGGCCCGGCAGTGGGCCCGCGACGGGCTGGAGCTGTGCCAGGCCGCGAGCCTGCTCATCTGGGCCGCCACGGCGCAGAATGTGCTGGCAGAGGCTGCCCTGCACACCGGCCAGCTGGCGGAGTCGGCCCAGTGGGCGGCCAAGGCCCTGGCCACCGCCCGGGAGGCGGGTAACGCCTGGAACGAGGGGTACGCTCTCGGGACCCAGGCCACCCTGGCCGCGGCCGAGGGCCGGCTGCGCGAGGCCCAGCAGCTCGGCGAGACCGCGCTCGAGGTGATGCGCGGCATCGACCAGCGCTGGGGCGTGGCCCGTACCCTGCTCGGCCTGGGCGCGCTGGCCCGGCTGCGGCGCGATCCGGCCGGGGCCATGGAGTGCTACCAGGCGGCCCTGCCGATCCTGCGCGAGATCGACTCCCGGCCGGACATCGCCCGCTGCCTGGCCGGCATCGGGCGGGTCGCCCTGGACCAGGGCCAGCTCGCCCTGGCCCGGCCGCACCTGGCGGAGAGCCTGCGGCTGAGCCAGCTGACCGGGGCCCGGATCGGCGTGGCCCGCGGCCTGGAGTCGTTCGCGGCCCTATGCGCACGGGAAGGCCAGGGCCGCCCGGCAGTCCTGCTGGCCGCGGCGGCCGCCGCGCTGCGCGAGACCGCGGGCCTGCCCCCGCCATCGGCCGACCGGACCCAGCAGTACCTGGACGCGGCCCGCAGCCTGGGCCAGGAGGCGCTCACCGAGCTGTGGGAGGAAGGCCTGCGCCTGACGCCCGACGCCGCGGTAACCCTGGCGCTGACATCCGGGCCCGAGGTGGCGTTGAGTCCCGGGGCCGGGGCCGGGGGTGCCGGGGCCGGGCGGGTGCCGGGAGCGGCACCGAGGCGGGCCCGGGCGCGCCGACGTACCCGGCCACGCCGGCCGGGGCGCCCGCCGCAGGCCTGGCCGCAGCGCCCCGGATGCCCACGCCGTCCTCGCTGACCCCGCGGGAGCGCGAGATCACCGCGCTTATCGCGCGCGGCTACAGCAATAAGGGCATCGCGGACGAGCTGGTTATCAGTCCGGCTACCGCAGCACGCCACGTTGCGAATATCCTGTCCAAGCTGGGTTTTACCTCGCGGGCCCAGATCGCTGCCTGGGCTGCGGGGAACGGGTCAATCCAGCCGTCTGCGGCCCACGAACGGGACGACCTCATCCCGTGATGCCGCCTACGATGGACCCTGGCCGGGCCACTATTGGCACCATTCATAGGACGGGTAATGGGCAAGGCGAGCAGGAACAAGCGCGAGAGCGCCCGCGAGAGGATCGCCGCGCAGCGGGCGGCTGAGCGCCGGGCGCAGCGGCGCAACCGGATGTACATCACCGGGGGGAGCATCCTCGGCGTCGTGGCCATCGTGGTCGCCTTCGTGCTGTTCAAGACCACGCAGAGCCCGGCCTCGACGAGCACCGCCAGCACCTCCGCGACCGGCACCGTTCTGCCGGCCAGCGTGATCAAGGACATCACCAGCGTGCCGTCCTCCACGCTCGCATCGGTGGGCACCGGTACCGCCGACCCCAAGAGCGTGACCCTGGTGTCCTCGGCCAAGCCGCTGACCTCCGGCGGCAAGCCGCAGATCCTGTACATCGGCGCTGAGTACTGCCCGTACTGCGCCACCGAGCGGTGGTCCATGGCCGTGGCGCTCAGCCGCTTCGGCACGTTCAGCGGCCTGCACGGCATCCACTCCTCCAGCTCCGACGTGTACGCCAGCACGCCGACGCTGACGTTCTACAAGTCCACGTACACCAGCAAGTACCTGACCTTCACCCCGGTCGAGACCCAGACCGAGAAGCAGGGGACGACGCTGCAGAAGACCACGGCCGCGCAGAACGCGCTGCTCACCAAGTACGACAGCCCGCCGTACGTGGCCCAGTCGAACGCGGGCGCTATCCCGTTCATCGACTTCGGCGGGAAGTACTTCATCCACGGCGCCCAGTACAACCCGCAGATCCTGTCCGGCCAGACCTGGGCTCAGGTCGCCGCCGCGCTCAAGGACCCGAACAGCGCGGTCGCCAAGGGCGCGGTCGGCGCGGCCAACATGATCACCGCGACGATCTGCAAGACCACGAACAACCAGCCGTCCAGCGTCTGCACGTCACCGACGATCAAGACCATCGAAGGCCAGATCTGATGACCGCCCCCCGGCAGGCCCCGGGCACGGGGGCCAGGAAGAACAAGGGGACCCGTGGCGGGCGGCCGGAGGCTCAGCCGGTCACCGCGCAGGCCCAGCGGCCGCGGGGCCCAGGGCAGCGGACGGCGCAGCGCCCGGAACCGGGGCAGCGCCCGGGACAGTCACAGCGCGGTCCGGACCGCAAGACAGCCCCCGCCGCCGCCCCTCTGGCCGAGGCGGCGATCAAGGTCCCCCCGCTCTGGTTCCAGCTGACCACCTGGGCGCTGGCCATCGCCGGTCTTGGCGTCTCGGTCTACCTGACCATCGCGCACTACACCAGCTCGTCGATCCTGGTCTGCTCGGATAAGGGCCTGGTCAACTGCGGGGTGGTCACGACCAGCCCCGAGTCCGTGGTGTTCGGCGTGTTCCCCGTGGCCGTGCTGGGGCTGGCCTTCTACGTGTTCATGGCCGCGGCCACCTCACCCTGGGCCTGGCGGCTGAAGTTCCCGGCGCTGGCCTGGGTCCGGGTGGCGTCGGTGGTGGTCGGCATCGGGTTCGTGCTGTACCTGGTCTATACCGAGCTGTTCACGCTGAACGCGATATGCCTGTGGTGCACCAGCGTCCACGTACTGACGTTCCTGCTGTTCGCCCTGGTCGTGGCCGGCGCCGCCGCCGGGTACGGCTTCCGGGAGCAGGACTACTCCTACTAGCGGGGCCCCTCAGCCAGCTGGCGGGGCGCCCGGCTGGCTAGCGGCTAGCCCGGAGCGCGGCCCGCAGCGAGGCGATCCGTGCCACCGCAGCCGCGCCGGAAGCCCGGCTGAGCTCGCCGTTCCGGTAGGCGCGGGCCAGGCCGCCGGCGGCGCGCTGCCCCTCGCCCACGCTGTGCCCGGCGCAGAGCAGCAGGTCCATCCCGGCCAGCGCGGCCAGCTGGCCCCGGCGCGCGATGGTGCCGTCGCGGCGCAGCGCGCCCGCCTCCAGCGCGTCGGTGACGGTCACTCCCCGGAAGCCCAGCCGCCGGCGCAGCTCGCGCCGCACCACCAGGGGCGATAGCCCGGCCGGCCGGTGCGGGTCGAGCGCCGGGTAGACCGCCCACGACACCATGACCAGCCTGATCCCGGCCGCGATCGCGGTCCGGTACGGACGCTCATCCACCCGGCGCAGGACGCCCGCACGGACCTTCAGCGTCACCGGCCGCAGGTCAGTGTCCTGCTCGCGGGATGCCGCGCCGAGGCCGGGAAAGTGCTTGGCGGCCGCGGCCACACCCGCGCCCTGCTGATTGCGCACGAAATCCGCGCCCAGCGTGGCCACCTGCCCTGGGCGGCGGCTGTACGAGCGGCCGTACTGGTCGATGAAGTTCCCGGCCGCGCGGTAGACGTCGAGCACAGGGGCGAGGTTCACGTTCAGTCCGGCCTGGCGGAGGGCCGCAGCGGCACCCGCACCCGCCAGGCGGGCCTGCGCCGCCGGGTCGGCCGCCTGGCCGATCTGTTTCTCGGAGAGGTCCGGCGGCCCCGGGAAGCCGGCGCACGATCCCCCCTTCCTGGTCGGCCATGAGCAGCAGCGGCGCCCGCACCGGGTTGCGCCTGCTCGCGACTGCCCGCTGGAGCCTCCGGGCCACCGCGGCCAGCTGCGCGGGGCTGGAAATGTTCCCGGCGAAGAAGATGACCCCGGCCGCCTCGCCCCGGCGGATCGCCCGGAGCAGGGCCGGCGGCGGGGTCAGGCCCGGGTAGCTGTAGATCACCCGCTGGCCGGCCAGCTGCGCGTCGCTCAGCCGGTGGATGGCCATGGCCGGGGACGCGCCTGCCGGGGGCGCGGCCAGCCAGGAGTCCGGCGTATGCCACGCCGCGGCGGTCGGGGCTGCCCCGGCGATGGCCGAGGCGGTCATGGCGGCTACGGCCACCGCCACCGTCAAGGGCTTCACCAGATGGCCACCTCCCGGAGCCTGGGGGGCTGGTCGCCATCGGTGTCCCCCTGATGACGCTGAGTATCACACGATCGGATGGCGGCCTCGACGGGAATCGCCGGTTCCCGCCCATTGTTAGCTCGGCTAACAGAAAAATTATTAGACTCCCTAACTGTGAGCGAGGCGCACAACATGCCGGGCGGCGCCGACATGTCCGAGGCCATCATGGTCATCCTCCGGCTGTTTCGCGGCCTGGAGTGCGTGGACACCGGGCTGACCTCCTCCCAGTACCGCATCTTGAAGCTGGCCGGTGCCGGTGGCGAGCGCTCCACCCGGCTGGCGCAGCGGCTGGCGGTGGCCAAGCCAACGCTCACCGCGACCGCCGATGGCCTGGTGGCCGCCGGATACGCGTGCCGGGCGGCCGAGCCGGGCGACCGGAGGGTGGTACGGCTCTCGCTGACCCCGGCCGGCCGGGCGGCGCTTGACCGGGCCGACGCGGCCTATTCGGCCTGGCTCGGCCAGCTGCTGGAGGCTACCGGAGACCAGGCGGCGGTGCTGAGTGCGCTGGAGCTGCTCGGCTCGGCGATGACCGAGGCGAGGCGGGCGAGGAGCGGGGTCGCCTCCCGAGACGACGGGGACGGAAAGGAACGGGCCCACGGACACCGAACGGCATACCAGCACGACCATGCTGCCCAGCGGGAAGGCGGTGGATAAGGCACGCGGATCTGGCCGGGACGCGGCCGGCCCAGGCCAGGGCTGGCTGCGGCGGCTCGCGCGGTACTGCTGGCGCTATCCGCGCAACGTGCTGCTCGCGCTGGGCGGCACGCTGGTGGTGGCTGGGGTCGCGGCGGTCATCCCGCTCATCCAGCGCCAGATCGTGGACGATCTGGTCGGGCCGGGGCACCCGGCGGTCTGGCCCCTCGCGGTCCTGCTGCTCGGTGCCGCACTGGCCAACTTCGGCGGCCTCTACCTGCGCCGCTACCGCGCGGGCCAGCTCTCGCTGGATGTCCAGCACGATCTGCGGACCGGGATGCTCGGCGCCCTGTCCCGGCTGGACGGCGCACGCCAGGACCAGCTGCACACCGGCCAGGTCGTCAGCCGCTCCATCTCCGACCTGTCCATGGTCCAGGCCCTGCTCAGCATGATCCCGATGCTGCTCGGCAACGCGGTACTGTTCGCCGCGTCCCTGGCCATCATGCTCGTGCTCTCCCCGCTCCTGACGCTGATCGCCGTGGCCGTCGGCCCGGCGCTGTGGTTCATCTCGGTCGCCTCGCGCCGCACGCTGTTCCCGGCCAGCTGGGACGCGCAGCAGCAGGCCGCCGCCGTGGCCGGGGTGGTGGACGGCGCCGTGACCGGCGTCCGGGTGGTCAAGGGCTTCGGCCAGGAAGAACAGGAGATCGGCCGGCTGGAATGGGCGAGCCGGCTGCTCTACGCCTCCCGGGTCCGCGCGGTCCGGCTGATGGCCCGGTACAACCCGGCCCTGCAGGCGGTGCCCGCGCTCGGCCAGGTCGGTGTGCTCGCGCTGGGCGGCTGGCTGGCCATCCGGGGCTCCATCACCCTGGGCACGTTCGTGGCGTTCTCCTCCTACCTGCTCCAGCTGGTCGGCCCGGTCCGCGCGCTGGCCGCGCTGGTGACCACCGGCCAGGAAGCGCGGGCCAGCGTGATCCGGGTATTCGAGGTCATCGACACCGAGCCCGGCGTCACCGACCGGCCCGGCGCGGTCCCGCTGGGATCCGGCCCGGCCGATGTGGACCTCGACGACGTGAGCTTCGGCTACCAGCCCGGGCAGCCCGTGCTGCGCGGGCTGTCGCTGCACGTCGCGGTGGATGAGATCGTGGCCCTGGTCGGCACCTCCGGCTCGGGGAAATCGACCATCGCGGCCCTTCTCCCCCGGTTCTACGACGTGACCGGCGGAGTGCTGCGCGTCGGCGGCCACGACGTCCGTGACCTCACCCTGGACTCCCTGCGCGGCGCGATCGGGCTGGTCAGCGAGGACTCCTTCCTGTTCTCGGACACAGTCCGGGCCAACATCGCCTACGGGCGTCCCGACGCCAGCTGGGACGAGGTCGTGGCCGCAGCCCAGGCCGCCGAGGCGGACGAGTTCATCACGGCGCTGCCGCAGGGCTACGACACCGTCGTCGGCGAGCAGGGGCTGAGCCTGTCCGGCGGCCAGCGCCAGCGGGTGGCCCTGGCCCGGGCGCTGCTGACCGATCCCCGCATCCTGGTCCTCGACGACGCGACCTCAGCTGTCGACCCGCGGATCGAAGCCGGGATCCATGGCCGGCTCAAGCGGATCATGGCCGGCCGGACCACCCTGCTCATCGCGCACCGGCGGTCAACGCTCCAGCTGGCCGACCGGATCGCCGTCCTCGACCAGGGCCGCCTGGTCGATATCGGCACCCATGCCGAGCTGGAAGACCGGTGCCCGCTGTACCGCGACCTGATCACCGGGCCCGACGACCAGGCCGAGGGGACCGACACGGCGGCGTTGCGCGGTTACGAGCAGGCCAGCGCCGCCCTGAGGGAGACCGCCGGCCAGATCACCCCGGAACTGTGGCCGCGCGAAGTGGCCGCCGGTGCCGGGCCCGTGCCGGACGGGCTGCCCCCGGCCGGTCCCGCCCAGCTGGCGGGCCTGGGCGCGCTGCCCGGCGCGGCCGGCCGGGCCGGGGCCCGCGGCGGCCGCGGCGCTGGTGGCGGCGGGGTGAGCAGCATGATGGCGGGCATTCCCGCGTCACCGGAGCTGCTGGCCAAGGTGGACGCGCTGCCGCCTGCCCAGGACGTGCCCGGCGTGGACATCGGCTGGGCCCGCGCCCCGGCGCCCCGGTTCAGGCTGCGGCAGGTGCTGCGCCCGTTCGCGGTGGGCCTCATCATCGGCCTGGTGCTGGACGCCCTCGATGCGCTGGCCAGCCTGGCCATGCCAGCGCTGGTCCGGGGTGGTATCGACCACGGCGTGGAGACGAAGGTCACCGGCGCCGTGCTGCTGATCGCCGGGGCCGCGCTGGCGGTGGTCCTGGCGGACTGGGTGGTCAACACGATCCAGACCGTGGTCGTCGGGCGCAACGGTGAACGGGTCCTGTACTCGCTGCGGGTGAAGATCTTCACCCAGCTTCAGCGGCTCGGCCTCGACTTCTACGAGCACGAGATGTCCGGGCGCATCATGACCCGGATGACGACCGATGTGGACGCGCTCTCGTCGTTCCTGCAGACCGGACTGATCACCATGGTCAACTCGGCCCTGTCCTTCGCCGGCGTCATGATCGCCTTGCTGATCATCAACCTCCGGCTCGGGCTGACCGTGCTGACCCTGGTCCCGCTGGTGGCCGTGGCCACGCTGGTCTTCCGGGTCAAGTCCTCCCGGGCCTACGGCGAGGCGCGGGAGAAGGTCGCTGCGGTCAACGCGGACCTCCAGGAGAACGTGGCCGGCCTGCGGGTCTCCCAGGCCTACCGCAGGGAGCAGGTCAACCTGGCCCGGTTCACCGGGCTCAGCTCGGCGTACCGGCGGTCCCGGCTCCGGGCCCAGCGCTATATCGCGCTGTACTTCCCGTTCGTGCAGTCGCTGTCCACCGCCGCGAGCGCGCTGGTGCTGGTGGTGGCGGCCGGCCAGATGCGCGCCGGGCTGCTCAGCGCCGGAGCGCTGGTCGCCTACCTGCTCTACATCGACATGCTGTTCTCCCCCGTGCAGCAGCTGTCCCAGGTGTTCGACGGTTACCAGCAGGCGGCCGTCGGGCTGCGCCGGATCGGCGGACTGCTGCGGACGCAGACAAGCACGCCGGAGGCCCGGGAGCCGCGGCCGGTGACCCGGGGCCGGGCCCGGATCGAGTTCCGCGACGTTCGCTTCAACTACGGCGGGGATAACCAGGAGGCTCTCGGCGGGGTGAACCTCACCGTGGCGCCGGGTGAGACGGTGGCCCTGGTCGGGGAGACCGGGGCAGGCAAGTCCACGCTGGTCAAGCTGGTGGCCCGGTTCTACGACGTGACCAGCGGCGCACTGCTGGTGGACGGCGTGGATGTGCGTGACTACGACCTCGGAAGCTACCGGCAGCGGCTGGGCGTGGTGCCGCAGGAGCCGCACCTGTTCGCGGGCACCGTGGCCGACGCGATCGCCTACGGCAACCCGGCGGCGACCGACGCCGGGGTGGAGGCCGCGGCCCGGGCGGTCGGTGCGCTGGACATGATCGCCCAGCTGCCTGACGGCTTCTACCACGAGGTCACGGAGCGGGGCCGGAACCTGTCCGCGGGCCAGCGCCAGCTGATCGCGCTGGCCCGCGCCTACCTCGTCGATCCGGACATCCTGCTGCTGGATGAGGCGACCGCCGCGCTCGACCTGGCCGCGGAGGCGGCCGTGGTGTCGGCCACCGAACGGCTCACCGCGCGGCGCACCACGCTCGTGGTGGCGCACCGGCTCACCACCGCGGCCCGCGCCGACCGTATCGCCGTGGTCGACGACGGCCAGATCGTGGAGCAGGGCACCCACGACGAGCTGCTCGCCGCGGGCGGTACCTACGCCGCGCTCTGGGCGGCGTTCACCGGCGCGGCCCTGGTTGGCTAGCCGGTGACGGGGCCGCGTCAGCGTCCGGGAGTCTGCCCTGGGCGGGGATGGCCGGGGCCGGCGGGACGCCGGGCTGCGCCGCCCGCCGCCGGGCGCCGCGCGAGAGCGCGGCCAGCTCCTCGACGAGCTGGCCCGCCTCCCCGCCAGGCCGGTCCCGGAACTCGGCCCGGACCCGCCGGCCGGCCGCGTCCACGTGCACGCTGGCCAGGGACAGGACCCGCTGGACCGGCCCGGTGACCATCCGGACGCTCTGCACCTTCTCCAGCGGCACCCAGGTGGTGACCTTGCGGAGCCGGCCGGTGACCCCCATCGCGGTGATTTCGTCGTGCCCGGCGGCCAGAAAGTGATAGCTCAGCGGCGCCTTCCGGCGGGCCCGCCGCGGCGGCGGCGACAGCGGGGGCGGGTCGGCGCCGATGACCAGCCGCATCAGCCTCCAGGCCGGCTCGCGATGACCGACCGGAAGCAGGGTCTTGCGCATCCGGCCCGACCCGTCGGCCTGGTCGTGACCCGGCGAGCCGGCCACGTCGATCTCCAGGCGGCACCAGCCCAGCGGCCGCCACAGCACCGGCTCGACCATCCGCACTGCCTGTACCCGGCGCAACGGGATGGTCTCGGCGACCGTGCCGAGCAGCCCGCGTCGGATCCGGATGCCGTCGGGTGATTGGGCGAGCGTGAACCCGTACTCGGTGGCGAGCCGCCGCCAGACCATCGGCACCAGGGTGACCAGGAAGACCAGGAACATGCTTCCGGTGGCGGCGAGCACCCCCGGGGACACCAGGATGAGCACGAGCTCCGCGACCAGCAGCGCGATGAGCAGGCTGGCCCCGGAGGCCAGCACGGACCCGACCAGGCGGCCGTTGGGGACGCTGGCCAGGATCCGCTCGCCGGGTTCCGGGGTGGCCGGATCAAGCCCGTGATGCGCGGCGAGCAGCCGGGCCCGCAGGTCCAGCGCGGCCTGCTCAGGCAGGTAGGCGAGCCGGCCGTCGGCGTGGCTGGACCCGGCCAGCCGGACGCGCAGTTCAGCCAGGCCGAGGGCCCGGGCCAGGAACGGCCGCACCACGTCCACGGCCTGGATCCTGGCCACCGGCAGCTGCCGGGAGTCGCGGCGCAGCAGGCCCGTCTCAATCCGCAGCGTGGCGCCATCAAGCTTCCAGCGGGTGACCAGCCAGTTGACCACGGCCGCGATCACCACGAGCGCGGCCAGCACCCAATCCAGCAGGTGCGACCCGCTGCGGCCGAAGTGGCCGGACGCCGAGATGCCCACGATGGCCAGCACGCCGACGGCAGCGCGGCCGGAGCGCACCAGCGGCGACAATGGGTGCAGCCGGTGCCACTGCCCGGGCGACTCTCCGGGTCCGCCGGCCACCTCCCCGGGCTGGCCGGGCGCCTCCCCGGGCCCGCCGGGCGCCTCCCCGGACTCGCCGGGCGCCTCCCCGGACTCGCCGGGCGCCTCCCCGGGCCCGCCGGTCACCTCCCCGGACTCGCCGGTCACAGGCCCGGGCTGGCTGGTCACAGGCCCGCGGCCTTCGCCTCGCCGAGGGCGGCCAGCCGGTCCCGCAGCCGGGCGGCTTCGTCCCGCTCGAGCCCGGGGATCCGCGCGTCGCTCGCGGCCGCGGCGGTGTGCAGCTTCACGGTGGCCAACCGGAACGCGCGTTCCACCGGGCCGGCGGTCACGTCGACGAACTGCATCCGGCCGTAGGGCACCACGGACAGGCGGCGGACCATGACCCCCCGCGCCACGATGAGGTCATCCTCGCGCTCGGTGTAGGTCCAGGCCCGGACCCGGTGACGGACGAACCAGAAGGCGGCCAGGGCGGCCACGAGGACCACGGCCACCGCGATGGCGGCGGCGGGAGCGCCTGCCGCTAATGCGGCGGCCGTGCCCGCGGCCAGGGCGGTCACGGCCGCGGTCCCGGCGACCTGCACGCGGCGCATCTGCCACAGCCGGGGAGACGGGGACTTCGGCGCGGGTGCCGCGGAGCCAGGCATGCGCCAAACGCTACAACCCTCGCCGCTGCCGACCAAGTGCGCGGCCGGCCGGGTGCATAGCATGAGGACGAAAGGAGCGGAGTGAGCGATACCGGCATCCCGGCGGCCACGGCCGGCGACATCACGTCCCATGCGATCGCGTCCGTGGCCACGCTGATCCGCCCCTACGTGCTGTGCACCCCGGTGGCCATCCTGGACCGGGCCGCCTTCGGGCTGGAGCCGGGCCCGCTGGTGCTGAAGCTGGAACAGCTCCAGCATTCAGGATCGTTCAAGGCCCGGGGGGCGTTCGCCAACCTGCTGCTCCGCCCGCTGCCCGAGGCGGGAGTGGTGGCCGCCTCGGGCGGCAATCACGGCGCGGCGGTCGCCTACGCGGCCCAGGCACTGGGCGTGCGCGCCCGCGTGTTCGTTCCGGAGGTCTCGTCCCCGGCCAAGATCGAGCGCATCCGCGGCTACGGTGCCGACCTGGTCGTCGGCGGGGCCACCTACGCCGAGGCGCTGGCCGCCAGCGAGGAGTGGGTGGCCGCCTCGGGTGCGCTCCCGGTGCCCGCGTTCGACCAGGTTGAGACGATCCTGGGGGCCGGCCGCTGGGCGCGGAGCTGAGGCAGCAGGCTCCCACGGCCGGCACGGTGCTGGCCAGCGTGGGCGGCGGCGGGCTGCTGGCCGGGATCTGCGCGGCGTACGCGGGTCACGCGCGGGTCGTGGGGGTGGAACCCGAGGGTGCGCCCACCCTGACCCGGGCCCTGCGGGCGGCCCGTCCCGTGGACGCGGACGCGGGCAGCGTGGCCATCGACTCACTGGCCCCGCGCCGCGTCGGCGAGCACACGTTCGCGGTGATCCGTGACCATGTGCGGCAGGTGATCCTGGTCACCGACCGGGACATCCTCCGGGCCCAGGACCAGCTCTGGGAGCACCTGCGCCTGGTCGCCGAGCCGGGCGGCTGTGCCGCGCTGGCCGCGCTGCTGTCCGGCCGGTACTCGCCCGGCCCGGAGGAGACGGTCGCAGTCGTGATCAGCGGGGCGAACACCACCGCGGTCGATTTCCGCCGCTGAGCAGCCCCCGGGAACGGGCCGCGACCCACCAGGGGTGCGACGGGCCGAGTCCCCGGGGGGGTTGGGACCCGGCCCGCCGCACGTCACCCGCCGCGGCGGCAGGAGGCGGCGGGTGGTCAGGGAGGACTGCTCGGGGTACCGGACGGGTCTGGCTGGTGATTTGACCCGGACCGCCCGGTGGCGCTCGGCGTGGCCGGCGGCGACGGGGTCTCGCTGGCCGGGGGGCTGGTACTCGCGGAGGGTGACGGCTGCTGGGTGGGGCCGGGCGTGGGCGGACTGCTGGGGCTGCCGGGCTGCGCCGGGATGCCATGAGCCGTCCGGCCGGACGGGCTGATGCTCGGCGGCCCCGGTGCGGAGCTGGACGGCCGGTGCTGGCGCGGGAAACGGGACGGGTCGCCACCGGACGCCTGGCGGCCGGGCCGGCCCACCGCACGATGCGGCCGGGAGCTGGCCTGGCCGGCCGGGCGCCGCAACGGCGAGGCCGACTGCGACAACGCCGGGTCCGGCCCCGCGGTGGCTCCCCGGCCCGCCGCGGGAGCATTGATGGTGTCGTGAGCCAGCCGCTGGGCCGGCGCCGGCAGGTCCCCCGCGTAGGCCACCGCTAGCAGCCCGCCCATGAGGACGGCTCCCGTGCCCGCGACCAGCGCGGGCCTGGCGCCACGCAGCGGGGTCCCCCAGCGCGGAGCCCGGCGGGCTGCCCGGGACGGGAGTTCCGGCTGGCCGGCCCGGGCCCGGAACTCGGCCAGCGCCTGGGCTTCCCCGGTCAGCTCGGGGTCTTCCGGCGCCGAGATCAGCGCGGTAAGCACCTGGGCGACGGGATGCCACCGGGGATCGCCGTCCGGCGGCGGGCCCCCCTCGAGGAGCGCGTCCAGCTGCGCGTCAAGAAACCGCCCCGGGCCGGGTCGGTGGGGCTGGCTGTTCCGCTCGCGTGAGGTCATGCTGCCCTTCGAAACGATGCGGGCGCCGGGTTCGTTACACGGTGCCCGCGGAGTCGCGCGTGGCGCCAGCCTCCCGGAGGGTCCCGGCCAGGCGCCGTAAACCCCGGTGGGCAGCTACCCGGACCGCCCCGGGACTGCGGCCCACCAGCCGGGCCACGGCCTGGGTGTCCAGCCCGGCGACCACCCGGAGCAGGATGACCTCCGCCTGGAACCGGGGCAGCGTGGAGATGACCGCGATCGCCCCTTCGGTACCCAGCTTCTCCAGGACGAGGTCGGCCGGGTCCGCGCTGGCCGGCCCGGTTCCGTCCGGCAGCTCAGGCAGGGAGACGACCGGCCGGCGGGACCGGCGGCGGCCCTCGTCGATCGCGCGGCGGCGGGCGGTCGTGAACAGCCAGGCCCGCCAGGCGGCCTCGTCGCCGCGGAACATGCCCAGGCCCCGGACCACCTGCACCCAGGTGTCAGCGGCGATGTCCTCGGCGGCCTCCGGCGCGATCACCCGCAGGTAGCGGAGCAGGGCGGGGTTCGCGTCGCGCCACAGCACGGAGAAGGCCCCGTCGGCCTCACCGGTGCCGCCCTGCGCGGCCGCGAGCAGGCGCTCGAACTTCTCGCCGATCACGATGCCGAGTATCGGCACCAAGTGCACCGATCCGCAGCGGATCAGGAATCTGTGTCTGAATTCTCCCCGAAATGGCGGAAATGGCGCGGCTGGATAGGCGGCATCCCGCCGGATACACGGAGGGTTACCGGCCGCCGATATCCTCGCTCCAAACGGCGGGGTAGCGTTCCTGGAATTCGCGCATCACCGCCATGCAGCGCTCGTCATTGAGCAGCGTTACCGACACCCCGTGGTCAGCGAGGAAGTCCAGGTCACCGCCGAAGGTCTCGGCCTCCCCCACGACCACGCGCGGGATCTGGAACAGCAGGATGGCGCCGGTGCACATCGGGCAGGGGGAAAGGGTCGTGTAGAGCGTCATCCCCTGGTAGGAGGATTGGCGGCCGCCGTTACGCAGGCAGGCGATCTCACCGTGCGCGACCGGGTCGCCGAGCTGCACGCGCTCGTTGTGACCCTCGGCCATGATCTCGGGGCCGGCGGCCAGCACGGCCCCGACCGGGACCCCCCCGGCGGCCAGGCTGGCCTGCGCCTGCGCGAGCGCCGCCGCCATCATGGTCTGGTCCAGTTCACCGGGTGCGGTCGTCATGCCGAGGAGGGTACCCGGCCGGGCGCCCCGTCACCCCGGCTCACTCAGCCGGCGAACGTCGCGTACAGCAGGTAGACGTTCAGCGCGATGATCATCACGGTGATCAGGGCGGCTGCCCCGGTGGTGAGCTTGCGGTTGACCAGCGGGCCCATCACGTCCCGGCGCCGGGTCAGCGCCACCAGCGGGACCAGCGCGAACGGGATACCGAAGGACAGCACCACCTGGGAGACGACCAGGCTGGCGGTGGTCGGCAGCCCGAGCTCCAGGACCAGCAGGGCGGGCAGCATGGTGAGCCCGCGGCGCAGGAACAGCGGGATGCGGCGGTCGATGAAGCCCTGCATGACCACCTGCCCGGCGTAGGTGCCCACACTGGAGGACGACAGGCCCGACGCGAGCAGCGCGGCCGCGAAGGCCAGCGCGGCGCCCCCGCCGACCAGCCGGCCCAGCCCGGCATGCGCGGCGGTGAGCGAGCCCAGCCGGACCCCGCCGGCCTGGCTGGCCATCGCGGCCGCCACGACCAGCATGGCCAGGTTGACCAGCCCGGCCAGACCGAGCGCGACGACCACGTCGAGCCGCTGGAAGCGGAGCAGCTCACGGCGCTCCGCGTCGTCGGCACAGTCCACCCGGGACTTGGTCAGCGCGGAGTGCAGGTAGACCACGTGCGGCATCACGGTGGCGCCGATGATGCCCGCCACCAGCAGCGGGGCGCCGGGCCCGGCGAAGCCCGGCACCAGGCCGCTGGCCAGCGCGGACGGGTCCAGCTGCACCGCCGCGAGGTCGTAGGCGAAGCCCAGGAAGATGATGCCCAGCAGGCCGCACACGGCCAGCTCGAACCGGCGGTACCCGCGCTGGTCGAGGGCCAGGATCGCGAACGCGACCAGCGCCGTCAGCGGCCCCGCGGCGCGCAGCGGCACGTGGAACAGCAGGTTCAGGCCCAGCGCGGCGCCGACGAACTCCGCCAGGTCGGTGGCCATGGCGATGAGCTCGGCCTGGACCCATAGGCCGCCGGACACCGGGCGCGGCAGGTAGGCCCGGCACAGCTCAGCCAGGTCCCGCCCGGTGGCCACGCCAACCTTCGCCGACAGGTACTGCACCAGCATGGCCATCAGGTTGGCGACCACGATGACCCAGGCCAGGGCGTAGCCGAACCTCGCCCCGGCGGTGAAGTTGGTCGCGAAGTTGCCGGGGTCGATGTAGGCCACCGACGCCACGAAGGCCTGCCCGAGCAGGGCCAGGACCCCGCGCAGCCGCCCGCGCGACCGCATCAGGCGAAGCGGGCTCAGCTGCTCCGGAGCGGCCGGCCCGGAACCCGCCCGCGACCGCGGTGCGGGCGGGCCCGGGGAGGAGTCCGGAGATGAACCGGCGGGCGGGTCCGGAGGCGGGGGCGGCCGCAGTGCGGGATCTGCCGCCATGGACCAGCTTCCCTAGCCGACCGACGGGCCGAGGCCGAGCGACTGCGGCGTGCTGGAGTCGGGTGACGGCTGGTTCAGGCCCTCATCCAGCGGCCCGAACTGGGTCATCAGCGCGGCGCTGCCGCCCCACGGTGTCTGCTCCTCGGCGACCAGCGTGTTGGTGGTGAGCAGCAGGCCCGCCACGGACGCGCCGTTCTGCAGCGCGGACCTCGCGACGCGCAGCGGATCGATGATGCCCATATCGATCATGTTGCCATACCGGCCCTGGAGTGCGTCAAAGCCCTCGTCCGGGCCGAGCCGGGACAGCTGGGCCACGACTTCCTCACCGGAGTAGCCCGCGTTGGCCGCGATGAGGTAGGCCGGAGCGGTCAGCACCCGCCGCACGATCTCCACACCGGTCGCGTAGTCGTCCTTGACCTGGAGGTCGTCCAGCGCGCCCGCGGCGTGCAGCAGCGCGGCCCCGCCGCCGGCCACGATGCCCTCGGCCATCGCCGCCCGGGTCGCGGCCAGCGCGTCCTCGACCCGGTGCTGGAGTTCCTTGAGCTCGGCCGGGGTGGGCGCGCCCACCCGGATCACCGCAACCTTGCCGGACAGGGCGCCGATCCGCTCGCTCAGCACGTCCCCGTCGATCCCGAACGTGGCCCGCTCCAGCTCGGCGCGCAGCTGGCCGAGCCGAAACTCGACGTCCTCAGCCGAGCCGTCGCCGCCGATGATCGCGGTGTTGTCGGCGGTGACCCGGACCTGGCGGGCCCGGCCCAGGTGCTCCAGCGTCATCGTCTCCAGCGAGAAGCTCGAGGTCTTGCTGCAGACCGCGCCGCCGGTCACCGTGGCGATGTCCTCCAGCTTGCGCAGCCGGCGGTCGCCGAAGCCGGGGGCCCGGACGGCCACGCACTGGAACATCCCGTTGACGTGGTTGTGCACCAGCATGGACAGGGCGGTGCCCTCGACGTTCTCGGCCAGGATGACCAGCGGCCGGGGGGCGCGCATGATCTTGTCCAGCAGCGGCATGAGCTGCTGCACCTTGGTGATCTTCTCGCTGCACAGCAGCACGTAAGGGTCATCAAGGACGGCCTCGAGGCTGGCCGGGTTGGTCACCAGGTACGGCGACAGGTACCCATTGTCGAACTGGAAGCCCTCGACGAAGTTGACGCCCATCCCATTCGCGCTGGACTCCTCGACGGTGACAATGCCATCATCGCCCACCGTGTGCAGCGCCTTCGCGATCACCGCACCCACGACCTCGTCATCGTTCGCGGAGATCGCCGCCACCCGGCCGTAGTCCTGCTCGGTGGCCACCGGGTGCGCCACTTCCTGCAGGTGGCTGACCAGCCGGTCCACCGCCACGTCGATGCCCCGCTTGACCAGCACCGGGTTGGCGCCGGCGCTGATCGCCTGCATGCCCTCGGTGATGATGGCCTGGGCCAGCACCGTGGCCGTGGTGGTGCCGTCACCGACCACATCGTTGGTCTTGATGGCGGCTTCCTTGACCAGCTGGGCGCCCATGTTCTCGAACTGGTTGGCCAGGTGGATCTCACGGGCGATGGTCACGCCGTCATTGGTCACCACCGGGGTTCCGGTGATCTTCTCCAGGATGACGTTGCGTCCCTTGGGCCCCAGCGTTGACTTCACGGCCTCGGCCAGCTTGTCTACGCCGGCCAGCAGCAGGCTGCGCGCTTCCGCGCCGAACCGCAGTTCCTTAGCCATCAGTCCTCCTAGGACAGGGTCTCAGTCAGTGGCGGCAATCAGGGGACGAGGATGGCGCGGCCGCGCACCCGGCCCGCGTCGAGATCCGCGAACGCTTCCACGGCGCTGGTCAGCGGGTAGGTCCGGGTGTGCAGGGTGACCTTGCCCGCCTGGGCCAGGGACATCAGCTCGGCCAGGTCGTTATAGGTGCCGACGATGTTCCCGATGATGTTGCGCTCGGTGGAGATGATGTCGAGCGTGGGAATCTCCAGCGTGCCGCCGTAGCCGATGACGAAGTAGGAGCCGGCCGGGGCGGTCATGTTCCAGCCGTCCATCTCCGCGCCTTGCTCGGCCACGAAGTCCAGCACCACGTGGGCGCCGGCGCCGCCGGTCAGGTCCTTCACGGCGTCCAGCTGGCTGCCGTCGGCGACCACGGTGTGCTGCGCGCCGAGCTGCTCGGCCAGCTTCAGCGCGTCCGGGTTGCGGTCCACCACGACGATGGTGGTGGCCGTCAGCGCAGCCAGGCACTGGATGCCGATGTGGCCGAGGCCGCCCGCGCCGATTACCACCGCGGTGGTTCCGGGGTAGAGCAGCGGGATGGCCTTGCGGACCGCGTGGTAGGCGGTGATCCCGGCGTCAGCCAGCGCGGCCACGTCCTGCGGCTGGGTCTGCGGGTCCAGCTTGACGCAGGCCCGGGCCGTGGTGAGCAGGTACTCGGCCATCCCGCCGTCACGGGACAGGCCGGGGAACGAGCTGTCGCCGGTGCAGTGCATGTCGTCGCCGGCCCGGCAGGCCCGGCACAGGCCGCAGGTCGGGGTGGGGTGCAGGATGACCGTGTCGCCCACCGCCACGTTGGTGACCGCCGAGCCGACCTCGTGCACCCAGCCGGCGTTCTCGTGGCCCAGGATGTAGGGCAGTGGGGTGCCCATGGCCGCGTCCCACTGGCCTTCGATGATGTGCAGGTCGGTCCGGCAGACGCCGGCTCCGCCGATCTTCACGATGACGTCGAGCGGGCCGCCGATGGCCGGCTCCGGTACGTCGTCGATCACCGGCTGCTGGTGGAACGCGTGCAAGCGGACGGCCTTCATTGGTCCTCCTCGCCCTCTGGGAGCTGTCCTACCCCTGTTGTGCTGTCGTACCTGTGCTTCAGCATGCCGCGGCACATGCTGCCGTTGGCTTCGATGCTGGTCCGGGTCAGCCGGGCGCGCCCGAGGTGCATCCGCAGGGAGTCCGGGCTGACTGGCTCCCCGGTCTTCGGGTCGATCAGCAGCCACGCGTCGTCACCGGCGGGCAGGCCGAGCTCCACCCGGCGCTCGCGCAGCCGCTGGAGGGCGGCTGAGGGCGGCACCTGGCCCAGCGTCATCCCCGGCAGGCTGGCCGGATCGGTGCCGGCGCTGAGCAGCGGCCGGCAGACCTGGTCGGTCCCGGCCAGCACCGCCTTGCGGAGGAAGTCGGCCCGCAGCTCGTGCAGCTCGCCGACCGCCTCGCCATCGAACGACTGGGCGAAGCCCGCGTGCGCGGCTACCCCGCCGTTGATCGCGTCGGAGGCGAAATGCTCGTCCAGCACGACCTCGGCGCGGCGCACGCCCGGCAGTGCGGTCACCGCGTCGTAGGCGTCCGCCACCATGAGGAAGGCGAAGTTGGGCGCGCAGAAGTAGGTGGGCAGCCGCAGCCGGACCTGCGCGTCACCGTCGGGGGTGACGGTGCACGAGGAGACGAAGCCCAGCGCCGTGATCGGCTCGTCGAGCTCCGGATCCCGCACGGAGTCCAGTGCGGCAAGTACCCGCGGCATCTCGACCACGGGAGCGCCGGGCGCGCCCGGCGGAGCGCTGAGCTCCGCCGGACGCGCGCCATGCGTGCTCGCGGTCACCGGGGCAGTCATGCCCCCGTAGCCACGTGCGTGTCGTCCACCAGCTGGGCGTCATCCTGAGACGCCGGAGTGCTGGTGTCCTTGAGCTGGTACTCCGCCGGAACCTCGATGCCGTAGAGCTTCGCCGCGTTAAGGCCGAGGATCTTCTTCTTGGTCGCGGTGTTCACCCTCGGGTAGTCGGAGAACTCGTCACTGGGATAGTCCCAGTCCACGAAGCCCTCGATCTGCCACTTCGGCTCCCAGATGCCGTAGTCGCTGCCGAAGGTCATCTTGTCCTCGCCGACCCAGAACAGCAGCTCGCCCATGACCTTGGCGAAGAACTTCGGCCGCGCGTACATCAGGCCGCCGATGACGACGGACAGGCCCGCGTAGACGTTGGGCTCCTGCGTCGCCATGAAGCAGAAGTCCTCGATCCGGGGCAGGCCCACGTGCTCGACGATGAAGTTCAGGTCCGGGAAGTCGGTCGCCGCGTGATCGACGTCGGAGACGTCGAAGGCGTCCTTGTCCAGCGGCCAGATCGTCGGGCCCTTGTGCACGTGGATGTTCTTGATGCCGAGGTTCTGGGCCGCTTCCAGGAAACGGTACGCGCCCGGGTCGCTCAGCTTGTAGCCGCGTGAGCCGTTGTTCCACTCGGCGGTGTAGAGCTTGACGCCCTTGGAGCCGTAGGTCTCGACGTTCTTCTTGAGCTCTTCCAGCCCCGGGTCGCCGTCGCGGGGGTCGAACCGGGTGTTGTAAATGAACTTGCCCGGGTGCCGCTTCCCCATTTCGGCATTGCGCTCGGTGGTGTTGAAGCCCTCCTTGTACCACTCCTTCAGGTACGTCGGCTGGAAGACCGCCACGTCCACGTAACCGTCCTCGAAGACGTCCTTCATCAGGTCGTCTTCCGAGTACTTCTGGAAGTGCTCGATGGACCAGTGCGTCTCGGGCGGGCCGAGCCCCTGGTAAGCGTGGAAGCACTCGATCCAGCCCTTGGCGTACTGTTCCGCCCCTTCCACCCAGTTGTCCGGGGCAGCGTTCCAGTAGTGCATATGGCTGTCGACAACGAAGTACTTCTCGCCGTCCTTTTCGTACACGGTTCCTCCTCGTCGGGTCCGGTGATGAAGCGCTGGACGCCGCGCCTAGCTGGACGCGGTGAGATCGAACCCGAGGTACTCCGCCGCGTCCTCCGGGTTCGCGAACATGATCGTCCGGTCATCCAGATGGATCATCCGCCCGTAGTGGGTGGACATGTTCTCCTCGAACTCCGCGGCGTCGAAGAACCCCGGCTCCTCGCCCAGGGCCTCGGAGATCTCGTCGTAGTCGAACACCATCGTGCCGACCGCGTTGACCCGGATCATCGACGGCAGGTACCGCACCGTCACGTTGTCCTTGGTCTTCATGACGTCCGCCATCACGGCGCCGACCTGGTTGTTCATCAGCGTCACGCCGCACTGGTTAGAGGCGGTGTTGTCGGACTTGTACGGGCTCTCAGACGTCTTGAACGTGGTCACTGGGCCAGCTCCTTCGGGTTTTCCAGGTGCAGGTCGGCAAGGATGCCACTGAACCGGCGCTTCTGCGCGTCCAGGCCGTCCTCGAACCGGGGGGGCTTCGACTCGGGCTGCGACCACAGCGGCTGCATCGTCCGCGCGGCGGCGATGGCCCGGGGCACCCAGACCGACAGCCACTCCTGGAGCTTGGCCTTGTTCTGATCGCCGAACTCGCGGTCGGAGGTCAGCAGCTCGAACATCGGCCGGGTGTAGCGCAGGTCGCGCTCGGCGTAGTCATACTCTTCCGCACCGACCACGGTGGGCGTGACGAAGTCGCCGTTCCGCGGGGCCGCGTGCTGCACCAGCTGGCTGCGGAAGAGCTCGCCGACCAGCGGCTCGAACACCACGTTGGCCACGAAGATCGCCTCGCACCAGTCGTCGATCGCGGTCATCTGCTCGGCGATCTCACGGACGCCCTGCCAGGCCGGGTCGCTATTCCAGGTCTCCATGTGCGCCGTGCCGTCGAAGCCCTCGATCTCCTCGGTCAGGCTCAGGTTGTACAGCGCGAGGTCCTGGGCGGACCGGATCCGGTGCATGCTGTTCACCGAGATCGCATTGTTGTGCATGTTGGTCGGCGCCCGGCGGTTGGCGTTGGCGAAGAGGTACAGCCCCAGCCCGTGGTCCACGTGCATCCAGGCTCCGACGTTGCGCTCGACGAAGTTCACCCAGCTCCGGTTCCACTGATCGAACGCCTTCGACTGGCGGGCCGCGTCGATGTTCTGGTTCAGCTGCCGCACCACGTTGGAGTTGTAGCGGTAGAACGTGAGCTCCCACTCCTCGTTGGGGTCGCGGAACTCATGCCAGCCGTGCGCGGGCCAGTCGTAGCCCTTGCCGCCCGAGCCTGGGTAGCGCTCCGGCTCGGGCCGGTCCGATCCCCACGCCTTAAGGCTCGTCCAGTCCAGCGGATACCCGCCCCGGCCGTCGGAAAAACCGTAAAGCCACCCTTGCGAGAGGTAGTGCCGCGGATCGGGCTGGACCTCGACGGTCACGTCCTCGTAGTGGGACTGCTTGCGCTTCGCGGGCGTGTAGTAGTTGAACCGGCGCGCGGTCGAGTCCGGGAATTCCTTGGCCCCGGCTTCCGCGTCGGTGAAGACCGGCTTCGGAACACTGCGTTCTTGCGTCGTGTCGGTCATGAGGTCCTTCTTTCGTCGTTCCCGCTGGCTTCGCTGCCTGCCGGGCCACCCGTGGCTCCGGGCGCCTGTCTCAGTCCTCCGGTTCGCCGGTCGTGGTGAACTTGTCGTAGTAGATCCGCTTTTCTTCCACGCCTAGCTGCGCCAGCAGCGGCAGGGCGGCCTCCACCATCGGAGGCGGACCGCAGACGTAGGCGTGGGCCCCGGTCAGGTCACTGGCATGGCGCTTCACCACGTCGGTGACAAAGCCGGTCTCGCCGTCCCACTCGTCGTCCATGTCCGCGTCGGACAGGGCCGGGATGTAACGGAAGTCCGGCAACTTCTCCTCGAGCTCGTGCAGCTCAGCCTCAAAGCAGAGGTCCTGCTGGGTCCGCGCGCCATAGAAGAAGGTGGCCTTGCGCTGGATGCCGCGCTCCCCCAGCGTCCGCAGCAGCGCCAGGATCGGCGCCATGCCCGCCCCGCCGCCCACGAAGACCAGATCGTTCTCGCCCTCGCGGAGCGTGAAGACGCCGAACGGGCCGGACAGGTCCAGCCGGTCACCCTCGGCCAGCTTCTCGGCCAGGAACGTGGAGAACAACCCGTCCGGGTAGACCTTGATGATGAACTCCAGCAGCCCGCTCTCGCGGCTGGAGGTGTTCGCCATCGAGAACGACCGGCTGGCCTCCGTCCCGGGAATAGCTATGTCCATGTACTGGCCGGGAAAGAACTTGATCTCCTCCGGCTCGGTCAGCCGCAGGATCAGGTGGCGCATATCGTGGGTGACCGCGTCCTTGGACACCACCTCCGCCACACCCTGCTGAATGGGCAGGCCGGAGCGGATCATCTCCTCGTCGTAGTTGAGCAGCTCGATCGTGACGTCCTCGTAGGCATGCGCCCGGCACAGCAGCGTGTAGCCTTCTTCGAGCTCGTAGTCGGGGAGCGCGAACGTGGAGTACCGGTCGTGCTCGATGTCTTCGCCCTCGAGCACGAACGACTTGCAGGAGGAGCACTGCCCCTCCTTGCAGCCGTGCATGAGCATGATTCCCTGCTCGGCCGCGGCGCGGAGGATGTTCTGGTCCTCGCTGACCTCGATCTCGATGCCGACCGGCTCGAACCGCACGACATGCTTGTCGGCCATGGCCCCCTCGCGGATGGTGGGAATCGCCTCGGAGAAGTGGTTGGGAGGGGGCCGCAGGGCCTGGCCTGCGGCCCACCTCCCGGTCTAGTTAGGGTCGGTCAGGCGTCCGCTGGCGCGGGACGGCCCGCCGGGCCCTGCTTGTTGTAGTCGGCCTTGAAGGCCGCCCGCTCGTCCGGCGTCATCTCGTTGAGCAGGACGTTCGGGCTCAGCACCGGCCCCATCCGGCGCAGGTGGTCCAGCGTCCACATCTTGCTCGGGTCCAGGTCCAGGTGCGGCTGGGCGACCAGCGTCTTGCCGTCGTCCCGGACGTAACCCATGTCGGACACCACGTCGGCCCAGTTCCAGCCGTGGTACAGGGTCTCCCATTCGCGCTTGCCGATGAGCTGGCCCATGTTCGGGGTGGAACGGCCCTGGTAGGTGGGCCGGAACGCTTCCACGTCCGTCCACCGGCATTCCTCGTGGCAGTACGTGCGGACCTGGCCGTTGACCTCGTCGATGACCATGTCCTCGCGGACCAGGCAGGGAACCATGCAGGTCCAGCAGCGATGCGGGTACACGTAGTTGACGCTCTCGGCCACGATCGGGTGGTGCCCGTTCGGCCGCGACAGCCGGTTGTAGTTCTCCCACCACTTGCCGTACTTGTCGTACCAGCCCGGGTACTTGTACTCGAACCACTCGAAGTCCGTGTCGGTCATCGGGTCGATCCGCCAGTAGTTCGCCAGCCAGCCGGTGGCGAAGAACTGGGCTACTTCGTGCACGTAGCCCTTGTTCCAGATCTGGTTCCACGCCTCTTCGATGAGGTCGTGCGGGATGACCAGCCCGTACTTCTCGAGCGGCACCAGGTAGCTGCGGTAGTAGTCGTCGTAGATCCACCGGCGCCACATCTCGGCGTAGGACTCACGGTCCTTGCGCCGGTCCTTGGTGCCGTACTCGATGAACGTGCCGATGGCGGCATCCACCACGCGGTGGTTGTTCCACCACGCGTAGCGCAGGTCGCGCTCGAGCAGCTGGTGGTTCTCCTCGTCGGCCAGGGCCATCAGCAGCGTGGCGTACCCGTTGCTGATGTGCCGCGACTCGTCCGACTGGACCGAGTGGAACACGGTCGGCAGCAGGTAGTCACCGTTGGCGGCGGCTTCCGCGGGCATGGCCACGAACAGCGTGTTGGTGAACGCCGTCTCGGCCACGATCGTCAGGTAGATGCTCGCCGCGGTGATCGCGTCACCGGTGATGAACCCTTCGGCGAACTGCCGGCCGATCGTCCCGCAGTAGTCGTTCTGGAAGTTCCGGAGGCTGTTGTTGAAGCCGGCCGGGTCGATGTAGTTGTTCATGTACAGGCGCTTCAGGTTCTGCTGGATCGTCGAGTGCCGCACCTCGTCGATCATCTGGATCGCCTGGCCGTTGTGCAGTTCCGGGTTGGGCACGGTGCGGAACAGCAGCGGCATGGCCCGCGCGGCCGAGATCTCCGGGAGCGGGATGATGGACAGGAACAGCTTCTGCCACTCCAGCCAGCGCTCCTGCACCTGGCGGAACATGTTGCCGCGGATGGCGCCGTCCTGGGCACCGTAGACGCGGTGGTCCTTCTCTTCCTGCATCGGGAAGTAGGAGCGCAGGACCTGCTTCAGCGGATCCTTCTTGGATGCCTTACGGAACGAGTAGTCCGTCCCGTACTGCGACACCGGCTCGTGATACATGGGTTCCCAGGACAGTTCCTGGATCTTCTGGTGGGCCTTGGCCACACTCTGGCGACTCATGGTCACCCCTTTCCCCATCGTGGCTCGGCAGCCGGCTTGGTTGGCCGCCGGAAGTCCCTATGTGCCGAATAACAACCTGTAAAAGCGGGGGCCGGGCTCTCAACATGAGACAGGCCCGTCTGATCCGCCCGTGACCTGCGCGGCGAGCGTTCAGAGCTCACGAATTCAGCGCTCACCGAAGAAGATGTTCCGGAGCTCGGCGAGCTGGTCCTGGACCTCCTGGGAGTTCCGGTGGTTCCCCTCGGCGGCCGGCTCGATCCCGAGCGCCCGGAGCAGCTCCGCGGCGGGGGGGCCGGGATCGCCCGATTCACCCAGGACCGGATGCAATCCCTGGTCAGCCAGGTGATGAAAGACCAGGTTGACGACGGTCCAGGGGTTGAACGTCTCACCGGGGGGCGTGCCTGGTCGGTCCATGAGGCGACTCCGGATTCTTCAGCGGGCATGCGCAAATAAGCCGGTGTCCCTCGATCAAAACGCCCCCGCCGCGGGGGCGCCGGTCTCAACTTGAGACAGGGGGCGGTAACACCGCACCTATTTTGGGTAAGTAAGACGCAACCCGGGGTGCCGGCCGCGAGCTGAACGAGCGGCCTGCACGAACGGTGCCGGGAGGTACGGAGGCGCGATGGTGCCCACAGCAGTGCACCTGCCGGCCTTGGCCGACAGCAAAGGGCTGGCCGAGACGCGGGAGCGGTTTCTGACGGCCGAATCGGTTCGGCCTAGTGAAGTGCGTGAGCCGATCCTGGCGTCCTGGTGGCGTTCACGGCAGTGGAAGGTGGCTGCCGACCGGGTGACGCTGCCCTACGTCCGGGACCCGAATCTTGATACCCCGCTGACCCGCAACGCCATGCCTGTGCTGCGCAACCTGCGTCAGCACCTGGAGGGGCAGCCGATCAGCGTCATCCTCACCGACGCCGCCGGCGTCGTGCTGAGCAGGATGACCGCCGACCACGACCTGGAACGTCACCTGGACGGGGTCCAGCTGGCCCCGGGCTTCAGCTACGCCGAGGAGCACGCCGGCACCAATGGGATCGGCACCGCGCTGGAAGGCGGTCAGCCCGCAGTCGTGTTCGGGCACGAGCACTACGCCGAGGACCTCGAGGACCTGGCCTGCGCCGGGGTCCCGATCCACGACCCGATCTCCGGGAAGGCTGTCGGCGCGGTCAACCTGACCTGCTGGCGCAGGGACGCCGACCCGCTGCTGATCGCGCTGGCCAAGACCACCGCGGACCAGATCACCCAGGCCATGCTCGCGGACAGCAGCGCCCGGGAACTCCAGCTGATGCAGGAGTACATGCGGGCCTGCCGCCGCACCAGCGGGATCGTGCTGGCGCTGAACAATGACGTCGTCATGATGAACGAGTACGCCCGCCAGGTACTCGACCCAGGCGACCAGGGCGTGCTGCTCGGCCAGGCCGCCGAGATGCTGGCCACCCAGCAGGCGGGCACGGCGTCCGTCGAGCTGCCCAGCGGGATCCAGGCCCGGATGTACTGCCGCCCGGTCCGGGGCGACGACCACGTCGCGGGCGGGGTCGTGCACGTGAAGCTCATCGAGCCGGCCAGCCAGCGGCCGGCCGCGGACTCCGCCGCCCGGCCTCCCATGTCCCTGCCTGGCCTGGTCGGCAGCGGGGCGCTGTGGCTGCGCGGCTGCCGTCAGGTCGAGTCGGTGTACGACTCGGGAGACTGGCTCGCCCTCGAGGGGGAGCCAGGGGTGGGCAAGCTGAGCCTGGTCCGCGCGGTCCACCAGCGCCGCAACCCGGCGGAGCGCTTCTACGTCCTCGACGCGGCCGAGGCCACCGACACCGACTGGCTGCTGCGGGCCCGCCGGGAACTGCTCGACGGCGAAGGCTCGCTGGTGATCCGGCACGTGGACGTGCTGAACGCCCGGCAACTGAACGCCCTGACCTCCGCGCTCCAGGAGGCCCGGGCGGCCTCGCGGCAGCACGACCTGTGGGTGGCGGTCACCCTGGACCGCAGGTGCGCGCACGGCGACCTGACCAAGCTGCTGCGTTTCTTCCCCAGCACCGTAGAGCTGCCGCCGCTGCGCCACCACATCGAGGACCTGCACATGCTGGTCCCCTTCTTCGTGGCCAAGCTGGGCCAGCACGGCCGGCTGACCTGCTCCCCAGAGGCCTTGCAGCTGCTGCTGCGGTCGAAGTGGCCCGGCAACACCGAGCAGCTGTGGCAGGTGCTCAAGCGGGTCGTGCAGAAACGGCGTACCGGGTCCATCCAGCCGGCCGACCTCCCGCCGGAATGCTGGACCGTGAGCAGGCGGCTGCTGTCCCCGCTGGAGTCCATGGAACGCGACGCGATCGTCCAGGGCCTGCTCGACTACCAGGGCAACAAGGTCAAGGCGGCCAAGTCACTGGGCATGTCCCGCGCGACCATCTACCGGAAGATCCACGAATACGGCATCGTCACTCCGGCCAGCTGACCGTAGGATGGGAAGGTGCACCGGCTCTTCCCGATCACCCCGCCGCCCCGCTCCTGAGCGGGGTGCAGCCGCAGCGCGTCAGGCCTTCTGAGCCTGCGCGCGGTATTTCCTGAGCGCGCCTGTTTCCTGGCCGGGCTACGCCCGTCAGCGAGCATGGCCCCAGCGACCCACCCCGCTTCCGCGACCCTTCCCCTTCTCGTCGCAGGAGCGATCTTCCATGACTGTTGGCTCAACCGTGCCCGCGGCGGCCCGCCGCCCCGGAACTGGCCTGGCCTGCCTGGTGGCGGCCGGGCTGCTGTGGGGAACCGGCGGCCTCACCGGCCGCCTGCTGGAACGCAGTTCCGGCCTGCCCGCGCTGTCGGTGGCCGCCTGCCGGCTGGCCACCGGCGGCGCACTGATCATCATCGTCCTGGTGCCGACCGGCCGGCGCTGGCCCGCGGGCCGGGCCGCCTGGGCCCGCATCGCCGCGATCGCCGGGCTGGCCGCGGTGTTCCAGGGCTGCTACTTCACGGCCGTGTCGCTGACCTCGGTCAGCCTGGCCACCCTGGTCACTATCGGGAGCGCCCCGGTCCTCGTGCTAGCCGGGGAGCGGGCCCGCGGCCAGCGCCGGAGCGGCCGGCTCGCGGGCGGCGCCACCGGCCTCGCGCTCACCGGCCTCGGCCTGCTGGCCGGCCTGCCGTCCGGCGGTTTTCCCGAGACCGCGGTGCTGGCCAGCGCGGGCCTGGCGGTTCTCGCGGCCGCCGGGTTCGCCACGCTCACGCTGATCAGCGCCCGGCCGGTGGCGGGCCTGGATGACCTGACCGCGACCGGCTTCGGGTTCACCCTCGGCGGCCTGGCCCTGCTGCCGGTGGCCGCGGCCGCTGGCCGGGTCGGCTTCACACCGGCCCCGCTCACCTGCGGCCTGCTGGCCCTGCTGGGCACCGGGCCGACGGCCGTGGCCTACACGCTGTACTTCCGCGGCCTGCGGACCGCCCCGGCGGGCATCGCCGCGCTGCTGTCCCTGCTGGAACCGCTCACCGGCACCATCCTCGCGGCGCTGGTCCTCGGCGACCGGCTCGGGCCCACCGGGATCGCGGGCGCGGTCATCCTCGCCGCGGCGCTGGTCCTCGGCGGGGTGGCGGGCCGCAGCGCCGCATCAGGCCCCGGCCCGGCGGGCCACGGCGCCGGCCCAGTCCCCGCACCCCTAGCCGGGCGGTGTGAGCACGGCAAACGCCGTCCTCAGCCCGCCTTCCGGGCGGCGAGGCAGGACAGTAGCTCGTAGCCGACGTGCGCTGCGGCGATCCCGGTGATCTGGGCATGGTCGTAGGCGGGCGCGACCTCCACGATGTCGGCGCCGACGAGGTTCAGCCGGGCGAATGACCGCAGCGCGGCGAGCAGTTCCCGGCTGGACAGGCCGCCGGCCTCGGGGGTGCCGGTGCCCGGGGCATGCGCCGGGTCCAGCACGTCAATGTTGACCGACACGTAGACCGGGCGGTCGCCGACCCGCTGCCGGATGCGCTCCACCAAGCCGGGCACTCCGAGCTGATCGACATCCGGGGCGGAGATGACCTGGAATCCCAGCTCGCTGTCCTGAGTCAGGTCGCTGCCGGTGTAAAGGGGCCCGCGGATCCCGATGTGCAGGCACCCCGACCGGTCAAGCAGGCCCTCCTCTGAGGCCCTGCGGAATGGGGTCCCGTGGGTGTAGGCGGCCCCGAAGTAGGTGTCCCAGGTGTCGAGGTGAGCATCGAAGTGGACCACGGCCAGCGGGCCGTGCCCGGCCGACAGCGCCCGGATCATGGGCAGCGCCACCGTGTGGTCGCCGCCGAGCATCAGGATGAAGGGTGCGCGTTCGAGCAGGGCACGCGCCCCCCGCTCGATGGCGCCGATCGCCTCCTCGATGCTGTACGGGTTGACCGCGAGATCCCCCGCGTCGGCGACCTGCTGGCTGGCGAAGGGTGACGCCTGCAGGGCCGGGTTGTAGGGCCGCAGCAGCCGGGACGATTCCCGGATGTGGGCGGGGCCGAAACGGGCGCCTGGCCGGTAGCTGACCCCGCCGTCAAAAGGCACGCCCAGCACGACAGCATCGGCGTGCGCCACCTGGTCGATACGCGGCAGGCGGGCGAAGGTTGACTCTCCGCCGTACCTGGGCACGAGCGTGGCGTCGACCTGCCCGGCCGTCTCTCCGGTGATGATCCGCGGAACAGGCTCGGTCATGTCATCCCCTATCCCAGATCCTCGCCCACGCCCGGCCGGCCGCTGGCACCAGTGCCCTCAGGCGGACTCCTCGCCTTTCGCCCCGGCCACGGCGTCGATGGCGCGGAGCTCGCGCTCGCTGGCGTCAATGGCCGACGCCTCGGCCGCCACGTCGAGCGAGCGCGACAGCAGCAGGTATACCAGGCCGGAAACTACCAGCCCGACCAGCCAGGAGTAGTCCACGCCGTCGGTCAGGTGGGCGGGGAAGGGGCCGGTGTACGAAAGACCGGCGATCGGCGGAAGCACCATGAACGGAATCTCGGCCGCGAAGCCGGCGAAGTAGGCCGTCAGCCCGCGCCAGCCCCACAGGCCGTAAGCACCGTCGGGACGGAAGATGTCGGTGATCGCATAGTGGCCGTGCCGGACAAAGAAGAAGTCCACCAGGTTCAGCGCGGTCCACGGGACGAGCAAGTACAGCATCAGCGTCAGCGAGTTGAGCACGGCGCTGACCGCGGTGTCGGATGCACTGGTCGAGATGCCGGCCCCTATGGCGTACCAGATGACAGCCAGGACGACGACCGTCGCCGCGCGCCAGATCCTGCTGGTCCGGATCTTCTTGAACGAGTCGATGCCGGTGAGGACGGTCAGCATCCCGCCGTAAGCGTTCATCCCCATGGTGGCGAGCAGCGCCGTCGCGGACAGGAACGCGGTGATCGAGCCGAGCGGCGCGGCCACATTGTCGCCGACCCGCTGCAGCCCGACCAGCCCGTCGGACACGCCAAGCCGGGTGGCCAGCCACGCGCCGAGGGCGATCAGCCAGATCGCCGACCCTGAGGCGCCGAAGAACACGGCGGCGATGATTCCGCGCGGTGACGTCTTGCGCGGCATATAGCGCGAGTAGTCCGACACGTAGGGCGCGTACGTGATGTTGTACGCCGCGGCGACCGAGAACTGGGCCATGAACGCGGTAAAAATGAAGCTGCCGGGCTGACGCGGCGCCACGCCGCCCGCATGACCGACGAGGATCGCCACCGAGATGATCGCGTAGCACGGGAACGAGATGACCAGCAGGAACCGGAAGACCCGGTGGACCCAGTCATAGCCGAAGATGGCGAGCGCGGCGGCGAGCACCGCGGTGATGATCGCCACGGCGCCGGCGCTCCAGCCGAACGCGCCATGCAGCCCGCTGGCCATCAGCACCTGGTCGGCGACGTTGAAGGCCATGTAGGTAAACAGCACGGCGAACAGCGCGACCACCACGCCGCGGTAGCCGAGCTGGGCCCGGGTCTGGATCATCTGCGGCAGCCCGAATACCGGGCCCTGGGTGGCGTGGAAGGCCATGAACAGCGTGCCGAACCAGATGCCGAGTACGCCGGCCAGAATCGACCAGCCCAGCGACAGGCCGAGCGAAGGGCCGACGAAGCCAATCGGGATGGTGAAGTACTGGAAGTTCCCCAGAAACCACAGCATGGTCTGCTGCCAGGTCTTGCCGTGCCGCTCCGTGTCCGGGATCCAGTCGATCGAGTGCACCTCGATCTGGCTGCGCAGGCCACCCTCAAGTTCATGGACTGCGGCTTCCGCCCGGGGCTCTGCAGCCATGGCCTCTCCTAGCCCGACGTGACCTGCCTTGCCAGCAATGGTCACCATATGGTTCACAGCTGTCAACTCTTGTTTCATAACGAGTTCCGCTGTCTTATTGAGGTGCCCAGGCTGCTGCCCGGCGTGCCTCTCATGCAGGAGGAGGAGTACTGGTGCCCAGCGCCAGCAGCGGGAACGGCGAGCGGGATACCGACCCCGACGTCACGCGTATCGGTGCGCAACTTCGGGCGGCCAGGCTGGCCGCCCGCAAGAGCATGGCCGAGGTGGCCGAGCAGGCCGGGCTGACCAAGGGCTTCCTATCCAAGCTGGAGCGGGATCTCGCGAACGTCTCAGTGGCGTCGCTCATCCGGATCTGCGGGGCGCTGGACGTCTCGGTCGGCTCGCTGTTCCAGACGTCGAAGGGCGAGGTGATCAGGCGGGGCGCCTACCCGCCGATTAATTTCGGCGGAACCGGGATCCGGGAGTACCTGCTCACCCCGTCCGGCGAGAAGCGGGTGCAAGCCATCCTCAGCGACATCGAGCCAGGTGGCGGGAGCGGGGACGAGCCCTATTCGCTGCCGGCCGATGTTGAGTTCGTCTTCGTCCTGGCCGGGCAGCTGGAGATTACGCTCGCCGGGGAGCACGTCACGCTCGAGCGGGGTGACGCCTTCACCTTCCCCGCCGGCAGCGAGCACACCTTCCACGGGATCTGGGCCGCTGGCCGGACCCAGGTGCTGTGGGTGTTCTCGCCCGCCCTGCCCGACACCCGGCCCTGACCATCCTTCTGCGATCCATCCGGCCGGCGACGGCACCCGCCGCCGCTAGTCCACGTTCTTGTGGGCGGGCAGGTGCCGGCGGAGGAACTCCTCGGTGCGCTGCCCGGCCCGGGCCGCTGGCTCCGGCTGGTGGAACATGGGCGCCTTGCGGTTGTGGAAGGCGTGCCCGGCCTCTTCTTCCACGTAGATGACCACGTTGGGGCGCCCGGCCGCCGCGTCCTGCACCCTCTGGACCGCCTCCCGGGGGATATACGGGTCGCTGCCGCCGAAGTGGAACAGCAGCGGGGCGGCGATCAGGTCCAGCGCGTCCAGCTGCTCCGGCACGGCCGAGCCGTAGAAGGAGATCACCGCGTCCAGGGGCGTGCGCGCCGCGACCAGGTAGGCAATGGAGCCGCCCAGGCAGAAGCCGATGATGCCGATGCCGCCGTCCACCTCGGGCAGGCCGGCCAGCACCCCCAGCGCCGCGATGGAGTCCGTGACGCCCTGGGCGGCGTCGAACCGGGACCCCATCTCCAGCGACGCGGCCAGGCCCGCGTCGTCGTGGGCGGCCTGGTAGCCAGGCTGCAGGCGCCAGAACAGGTCCGGCGCCGCGACCACGTAGCCCAGGCCGGCCAGATCCTCGGCCACGGCCCGGATGTAGTCGCTCACCCCGTAGATCTCCTGGATCAGCAGCAGGCCGGGGCCGCTGCCGCTGTCCGGAACCCACATGGTCAGGTCGAAGGAGCCGTCGGCGGTGCGCACCGACTCCACGCGCTGCTGCATAGGGCGATCCTAGATCCGCAGGGCACGCCTTACGTGGCGGCTACCGCGAAGGAGGCGGGCGGCATGCTGAGCTGCTCCCCCTCGATGCTGACCCCGGAGCTGGTCGCGGCGAGGACGGCGGTCCCCGGGGCGCCGAGCGGCAGCAGCAGGGGCTGCTCGCCCAGGCTGGCCACGAGCCGCAACCGGCCGCGGTGTAGCACCAGCCAGCGCTGCTCCTCGTCGTAGTCCGCTCGCATCCGCTCCAGCCGCGGGTCGGTCAGCTCCGGCCACGCCCGGCGCAGCGCGATCAGCTCGGTGTACCAGGCCAGCATCTCCTGGTGGCGGGGCGTGTCCCGCTCCGCCCAGTTCAGCTTGGACTGGAGGAAGGTCTGCTCGTCCTGCGGGTTCGGCACCTCCGCGGGACCCCAGCCATGCGCGCCGAACTCCGCCCGGCGGCCTTCCGCGACCGCGGTGGCCAGCGCTGGATCGATGTGGTCGGTGAAGTACTGCCACGGGGTGGACGCGGCCCACTCCTCGCCCATGAACAGCATCGGGGTGAACGGCGCCGTCAGCACCAGTCCCGCACCCACCTTCACCAGGTCGGCGGACAGCCCGCTCGAGATCCGGTCGCCGGTGGCCCGGTTGCCGACCTGGTCGTGATCCTGCAGGTAACCCAGGAAACGGAAGCCGGGGATGCGGAGCAGGTCCACCGGCCGGCCGTGGCTGCGGCCGCGGAACGAGGAGTAGTTGCCGTCGTGGAAGAACACCCGGGTCAGCGTCTTGACCAGGGATCCCATCGAGCCGAAGTCCCCGTAGTAGCCCTGCCGTTCCCCGGTGATGGCCGCGTGCACCGCATGATGGAAGTCGTCGCTCCACTGGGCCGCCAGGCCGAATCCGCCGGCTTCCCGGGAACTGACCAGCCGCGGGTCATTGAGGTCCGATTCGGCGATGAGGACCAGTTCCCGGTTCGTCAGCGTCCCGAGGGCCTGGACCTCGACGGCCAGTTCCTCGAGGAGGTGCAGCGCGCGGTGGTCCTCGAAGGCGTGCACCGCGTCGAGCCGCAGCCCGTCCAGGCGGTAGTCGCGCAGCCACATCAGCGCGTTGCTGATCAGGAAGCCGCGGACCTCGTCGGAGCCGGGCTGGTCCAGGTTCACCGCGGGACCCCAGGGGGTCACGTGCGCCTCGGTGAAGTAGGGGCCGAAGTCGGCCAGCCGGTTGCCGATGCCGAGGTGGTTGTAGACCACGTCGAGCAGGACGGCCACCCGCCGCGCGTGGCATGCGTCCACGAACCGCTTCAGCCCGTCCGGGCCCCCGTACGGCTCGTGCACGGCCCACAGGTGGATGCCGTCGTACCCCCAGCCGTGCTGGCCGGGAAACGCGGCCACCGGCATCAGCTCGATCATGTCCACGCCCAGGTCGCGGAGATGGTCGAGCCGCCCGATCGCCGCGTCGAACGTCCCCTCGGGGGTGAACGTGCCCACGTGCATCTCGTAGATCACCGCGCCGCGCAGCGGCCCGCCCCGCCAGCCCCGGTCGGTCCACCGGAAGGCGCCGTGATCGTAGGTGCGGCTGGGCCCCTCGCTGCCCAGCGGCTGCCACGGGGAGCGCGGATCGGGCAGCGGCTCGCCGCCATCCACCCGGAACGCGTAGTCGGTGCCGGAGGCGGCCGCCTCGGGCACGTCTGCTTCCCACCAGCCGGGGGTGGCGGCCGGGCGCATCGGCTGCGGCGGCTCACCGCCCATGGCCCCGGCCCCCAGCTGCACGTCGACCCGCTCGGCCGTCGGAGCCCACACCCGGAACACGCTCATGAGTGCTCCCGGGGTGATTCCCCCGGGACGAGCAGGGCCACCGGCAGCCGGTGCAGAAGGTCAGACAGCAGCGGGCGCGCGCCCGGATGGGAGGCGCCGGTCAGCAGGTCACGCCAGGGGCCGGCGTGCGGCAGGGGCAGCGCGGTACCGGCCCAGCCACCGCGGTGGCGCAGGCCGGCGGGCAGCCGGGTGGCCACCGTGACCGCGTGCCCGCCGCGGGCGAAGCTGATCGCGTGGCGCGCCGCCGGGCCCTCGGCGCCCAGCGGGGCGTACTCCCCGGTGAACCAGTCCGGGTGCTCCCGGCGCAGCCGCAGCGCGGCCGCCGTGACCAGCAGCTTGTGCGCGTCGAGGTCAGACGCGGGTTCGCCGGCGTCCAGCGCGGCGAGCAGGCCCCGCGCGCGGGCGAAGTCGGCCGGCGCGCGGTTGTCCGGGTCCACGAGCCGCAGGCCGGCCAGCTCGCAGCCCTGGTACGTGTCGGCCACCCCGGGCATGGTCAGCTGCACGAGCTTGGCGCCCAGGGCGTTAGCCCGAGCCTCGGCGTCCAGCCCGGCCGCGAACCGGGCGATCTGCCCGGTGAGCTCCTCGTCGTCCAGCACCAGCTCGGCGAACGTCATGACCTGCGACTCGTACTCGGCGTCCGGGTCGGTCCACGAGGTGCGGCTCTTGGCCTCGCGCATCGCCTTGCGCAGGTAGGCGGTCAGCCGCTCGCGGTCCAGCGGCCACGCCCCGGCCAGGGTCTGCCACATCAGGTACCCGGTGTCCGGCTCGGGCGCGGAGCCGGTGACCAGCGCCACGGCCCGCTCGTGCCAGCGGGCCACCTCCGCCGCCCAGGCCTCCGGGATCTCGGCCAGCACGGCCAGCCGGGCCCGGACGTCTTCCTGGCGCTTGGTGTCGTGCGTGGACAGCGTGGTCATGCTGCCCGGCCAGTCCCGCGCCAGCCGCGCGGCGAACCCGTGGAACTCTCCCGGGCTGGTCCCGAACGAGTCCGGGTCGCCGCCGACCTCGTTCAGCGCGGCCAGCCGGGACCAGCGGTAGAAGGCGGTGTCCTCCACGCCCTTGGCCATGACGGGCCCGCAGACCTGCTGGAACCCCACGATCAGCCGGGCCTGCTGGTCACCAGCGCGGCCGAGGATGAGATCCACAGTGACGTCCAGGGCGGCGTGCAGCCGCTCCGGCAGCCGCGGCCGGGCCGCCGCGGCCGCCTGGGCCAGGACTGCGGCCGAGACCGGCGGCGCGGGCTCGCCGGGGACCACGTAGGCCCGGTAGACCGGCATGGCGGTGAGCAGCTCGGTGAGCACGGCGGTCCGGTCACCGGCGCTGAGCGCCCCCAGCTCCGGGTGCCCCGCGTCGCCCGCCAGCCGGGCCAGCCGGGACACCTCGGCCGCGAGGGCCTGGCCGGCCTCCTCGCGCTTGGCGTCCCCGGCCACCCCCGCGAACTGGGCGGGCCCGCCGGTGAGGCGCTCGTAGGCTGCGGTCAGCGGCCCGGCGCCGGCCGGGTCCAGGAACAGGCCGCCGATCACGCCCAGCGCGTCGTACCCGGTGGTCCCGGCGCACGGCCAGTCCGCGGGCAGCCGCTCCGGCCCGGACAGGATCTTCTCGGTGGACACCCACAGGCCGCCGGTGCGGTCGGCGAGCCGCCGCAGGTAGCCGCGCGGGTCGGCGAGCCCGTCCGGATGGTCCACCCGGAGCCCGTCGATGAGGCCCTCGGCCACCAGGCGGAGGATCACCTCGTGGGTGGCCTCGAACACCGCGGGGTCCTCGACCCGGACCGCGATCAGCGAGCTGATGTCGAAGAACCGCCGCCAGTTGAGCTCGGTAGCCGCCAGGTGCCAGTCAGCCAGCCGGTAATGCTGGGCGTCCAGCAGGCCGGGCAGCGGCAGGCTCTCCGTGCCAGGCCGGACCGGCAGCATGTGGTCGAAGTACCGGAGCACCGGCCCGGCGCCGCCGGTGTCGATCTTCAGGTCGCCGAGGCAGTCGCTGACCGGGGCGCCGAGGACCGGCATGAGCATTCGGCCGTCCTGGGCGGCCCAGTCCACGTCGAACCAGTCCGCGAACGGCGACCCGGTGCCGTCCCGCAGCACCGACCAGAGCGGGCGGTTGAGCGACTCGGGCACGGGGACGGCCATGTGGTTGGGCACGATGTCCACGATCACGCCCAGCCCGAGGCCGCGGAACCGGGCGACCATGTCGCGGAACGCGGTCTCGCCCCCCAGGTCGGCCGACACCCGGGAGTGGTCCACCACGTCGTACCCGTGCGCCGAGCCGGGCGTGGCCTGCAGGATCGGCGACAGGTACACGTGAGTGACACCCAGGTCGGCCAGGTAGCCGGCGGCGGCGGCGGCCGCTGTGAATCCGAAGCCCGGCTGGAGCTGCAGGCGGTACGTGGAGGTCGGCGCGGACGCCGGCGAGGCGGGGCTCGCCGCAGGCGTGTCCCTCCCAGCCGGCGAATCGCGGGGGGTTCCGGGCCATCGGGGGTTCGGGGGCGCCCCCGGGGGAGCAGGGTGCCCCCCCGGGCTTGCCGGGTCAGACACGCCCGAGGACCTGCATGGACCGGCTGGGGATGGCGACCGCGTCGCCGGGCTTGGCGGCGGGCGCGTCGGCCAGGGCACTCAGCGGCAGCGCGGTGTCCAGGACCTTCACCCACTGTTCCCCGTAGCGCTGCGGCGGGATGGTGAACTCCAGGTCCAGCTCGCTCGCGTTGAACAGGAGGAGGAACGACTCGTCCTTGGTCCGCTCGCCGCGCGGGTCGGGCTCGGTGATCGCATCGCCGTTCAGGAACACGGTGAGGGACTTGGCGAAGCCCGCGGCCCAGTCGTCATCGGTCATCTCCTCGCCCGCCGGGGTGAACCAGGCGATGTCGCCCAGCTGATCCTGCCCGCCGCTCTTGCCGCGAACCGCCTGGCCCCGGAAGAAACGGCGGCGGCGGAACACCGGATGGTCGGCGCGCAGCCGGATCAGCCTCGCGGTGAAATCGAGGAGATCCTGGTCTCCTTCGTAGCCGTCGGGCATCGGCGCGTCCGGCGACGGCGGCCAGTGCACCCAGGAGATCTCGGTGTCCTGGCAGTAGGCGTTGTTGTTGCCGTGCTGGGTGCGGCTCATCTCGTCCCCGCCCAGCAGCATCGGGATGCCCTGGGACAGCAGGACGGTGCAGAGGAAGTTCCGCTTCTGCCGGTTACGCAGGGCGGTCACGGCGGGGTCATCGGTGGGCCCTTCCGCGCCGCAGTTCCATGACCGGTTGTCGTCGGTGCCGTCGCGGCCGCCCTCACCGTTGGCCTCGTTGTGCTTCTGGTTGTAGGAGACCAGGTCGGCGAGCGTGAAGCCGTCGTGCGCGGTGACGAAGTTGACTGAGGCAACCGGCCGGCGGCCGTCGCTGAGGTACAGGTCGCTGGAGCCGGTCAGCCGGGAGGCGAACTCGGGCAGCGTGGCGTGCTCGCCGCGCCAGAAGTCACGCACCGTGTCCCGGTACTTGCCGTTCCACTCCGTCCACAGCGGCGGGAAGTTCCCGACCTGGTAGCCACCCTCGCCCACGTCCCACGGCTCGGCGATGAGCTTGACCTGGGAGACGATCGGGTCCTGCTGGCACATGTCGAAGAACGCGGATAGCCGGTCCACCTCGTGGAACTGCCGGGCCAGCGCCGCGGCCAGGTCGAAGCGGAAGCCGTCCACGTGCATCTCGGTCACCCAGTACCGGAGCGAGTCCATGATCATCTGGAGCACGTGGGGGTGCCGCATCAGCAGGCTGTTGCCGGTGCCGGTGGTGTCCATGTAGAACTGCGGGTCGTCGCCCATCAGCCGGTAGTAGGAAGCGTTGTCGATGCCCCGGAAGGACAGCGTCGGCCCGAGGTGGTTGCCCTCGGCCGTGTGGTTGTAGACCACGTCGAGGATGACCTCGATGCCGGCCTGGTGCAGGGCCCGGACCATGGACTTGAACTCCTGCACCTGCTCGCCGCGGGCGCCGCTGGCGGCATAGGCGTTATGCGGGGCGAAGAAGCCGATCGTGTTGTAGCCCCAGTAGTTGGCCAGCCCGCGCTCGGCCAGGACCGCGTCGCTGACGAACTGGTGGACCGGCATCAGCTCGACCGCGGTCACGCCCAGCCGCTGCAGGTGGTCGATGACCGCGGGATGGGCCAGCCCCTGGTAGGTGCCCCGCTGGGCCTCGGGCACCTCCGGATGCAGCATGGTCAGGCCCCGCACATGGGTCTCGTAGATCACGGTCTCGTGATATGGGGTCCGCGGGTGCCGGTCGGAATCCCAGCTGAAGAAGGGGTTGACCACCACGCAGCGGGGCACGTGCGGCGCGGAATCCTCGTCGTTGCGCTGGTCGGGGTGGCCGAAAGGGTAGGCGAACACGGCCTGGTCCCACTGCACGCTGCCCTCGACGGCCTTCGCGTACGGGTCGAGCAGCAGCTTGGCCGGGTTACAGCGCTGCCCGGCCGCAGGATTGTAGGGGCCGTGTACCCGGTAGCCGTAGCGCTGGCCCGGGCTGATGCCGGGCAGGTACCCATGCCAGACGAACCCGTCCACCTCGTTCAGCGCGACCCGGGTCTCGGCGCCCTCCTCGTCGAACAGGCACAGTTCCACCCGCTCGGCCACCTCGGAGAACAGGGCGAAGTTGGTACCCACCCCGTCGAAAGTCGCCCCGAGCGGATAGCTGTTGCCCGGCCAGATCAAAGCCTCCTGCGCCACCATGTCCGTCCCTGGTCGATGTGCCGGTCGATGAGCCAGCCTGCTGGCGCCACGCGCACCCCGTACCCGGCGTGTTCACCGCGTGGACCATGCGACCATAACGCCTCCCGCTCATCACTTGTTTCAGTGCCCTGGCCCGGCGAAGTGCCCGGGGCCGGTCCGCGGAAACGCAGGCCGCCATAAGGCGGACATAACGGCGCTCGGACGCGCCTTAACGGCGCCGGGGCCCCGCGCAATGCGCGGGGCCCCGGCCCGGAACAAAGCGGCTGCCCTAGGTGTCCTTGATGATTTCCTTGATCAGGCGCGTGGTGCCGGGCGGGGTGAGCGCCTCGGCGCTGAGCCGGTTCATGATCTCCATGTAGTGGTCCACGTCGGACCGCCGCTCCAGGTACAGCGCACTGGTGAGCTGCTCGATGTAGACCACGTCCGGCAGATCAGGCTCGCCGAAGCGCAGCACGGTGAACGAGCCGCCCGCGGCCGCGTGACCGCCCCGCCGGAAGGGCACCACCTGCAGCGTGACCTCGGGCATCGTGGCCACCTCGAGGAGGTGGGCCAGCTGGGCGCGCATCACGTCCCGGCCGCCGATCGGGCGGCGCAGGGCCGCCTCGTCCATGACTGACCAGACGCGGGGCGGCTGCGGGCTGGTGAGCAGGTCCTGGCGGGCCATCCGCAGGCTGACCCGGCGGTCGATCTCCCCGTCCGGGGCGGCCCGGTTGCCGAGCATCGTGACCGCCCGCGCGTATTCCTTGGTCTGGAACAGGCCGTGGACGAACTGCAGCTCGAAGGTGCGGATCAGCGAGGCCGCGGCCTCCAGGCCCAGGTAGGTCTCGAACCAGTCGGCCAGGATGTCGCCGTACTGGGTCCACCAGCCCTGCTCGTTAGCCTGCTCGGCCAGCGCCAGCAGGCCGAGGCGCAGCTTCTCGTCGGTGACCCCGTAGAGGGTCAGCAAGTCCTCGACGTCGCGGATCTTGAAGCCCACCCGGCCGTGCTCCAGGCGGCTCATCTTGGACCGCGACGCGCGGATCTCGTATCCGGCCTGCTCCGGGGTGAGCCTGGCGGCCTCGCGGAGGCGGCGCAGCTGGGCGCCCAGCACCATCCGTACGACGGTGGCACCCGCCCGCGGCCCGGTCAATGACCCGTTCGCCGTGGTGCCGGCCGGATACACGGATCCCATCTCAGCTCTCGGCTCCATGCCGCTCCCGACCCAATGGATGACCAGCCACTCCCGACCCCCCGGCCGATGTCAGACACTCAGCCCAGTGGCGCCATTGCGGGCGCGCGGAATCTGCCAACAGCAGTGTGAACCACTACTAAGCGGAACACACAGAGCACGATATCACTGCATCCGCCCGGTGTCCCGGGGGCATTTCGCGTTCTTTCACCCCAGTCAGCAGGGGTCTCACAGGTCGTCGAACTCGCCGTTCTTGAGAGCGGCCAGGAAGGCGGCGATCTCGGTGCGCGTGTAGATGAGGGCCGGGCCGGCCGGGAACCGGGAATTGCGCATCGCGATCGAGCCACCCGGCAGCTCGGCCACCTCCACGCAGCTGCCGTTGGGGTTGCTGGCCGTGGATTTCCGCCAGCTGGCCTCGAGCTCTCCGGCCGGGATGCCGTTCTTGACCTGCATCTTTTCCTCCCTGATACGAGGGGAGACGAGGGAAAACGCACGGCGTGCCCGTTCCCCGCAGATGCCGTAAATGATCACCTGCACCGTGCAGCCTAACAGATCAGATGCACGTGCAGCCGGTCGTGCAGCGGGCGTTGCAAACGTAACGTGCATGGGGCAAGATGACCCGTATTGGCCGTTCCCGGTAACACAGAGCGCTCGGAAGGCAATGACGGCACAGCCATTAGGCCTGGCAGGCCCCGCACTAAGCCATGTGGGCTGGCATTGGCTGGCTCCCGCCGTGGCGATGGCGGCCGCGGCAAGCGGCGCCCGCCAGCGGACGCCTGGCCTGGCCCCGACGGACTGGACCTGCTTCCCGCGGCTCGCGATGCGCACGCCGGGCCAGGACACGAGGTCGGTCGGCACCGCCCGCGACTTCTGCCTGTCCACCATGCGGCGCTGGGGCGTGATGGACCGCGGGGACGACGTGGCGGTCGTGGTGTCCGAGCTGCTGACCAACGCGCTGCGGCACGCGGTGCCCCAGGCCCGGCTCGCGGACGGATCCGAGGGCGGCGAAGCCCGCCACCGTTGGCCCGTCCGGCTCGGGCTGGTCCAGCCGGGCCAGTTCGTGCTGTGCGCGGTGGCCGACCCCAGCCCCCGGCCGCCTGAGCCGAAGGATCCTGACTACCTGGCCGAGAGCGGCCGCGGCCTGCACGTCATCAGTGCCCTCAGCGACCGGTGGGGATGGACCGTCCCGGCCGAGTCGGGCAAGGTCGTCTGGGCCCTGTTCTCGGTCCGCCTCGACCGGCAGCCCCCCGACTGGGGCTGGTTCGCCGCGCGCCGGCCGGGCCAGGTACCCAGCGCAGTGTGAGCGCACCCGCACTGATTGGTCAGTCAGTGTGGCCCGCGGGCGGCTCCAGCGGCCGGACCTGCCGGGGCAGATCCGGCCGGGCGGGGCGGCGCTGCCACTCGCGCGGGTAGCCCAGCGACACCTCCATGAACGGCACCCCGTCCCGCCAGATCGTCCGCGGGATGTGCAGGTGACCGTAGACCACGGCCGCGGCGTTGAACCGGACGTGCCAGTCGTCGGTGGCTGTGGTGCCGCACCACTGCGCGAACTCGGGGTACCGCAAGACCCGGGTAGGTTCCCTGATCAGCGGGAAGTGGTTCACCAGGACGGCGGGCGGGCCGGGCGGCAGGGCCGTCAGCCGGGCCCGGGTCGCCTCGACCCGGGCCCAGCACCAGTCCTCCACGCTCGGGTACGGGTCGGGGTGCAGCCACCGCTCGTCGGTGCAGACCACGCCGGTGTCGTACGCCCGGGCCAGGCCCTCGGCCTTGGTCCGCGCGCCCTCGGGCCGGAACGAGTAGTCGTACAGCAGGAACAGCGGCACAATCCGGACCGGGCCGCCCGGCCCGTCCCAGACCTGGTAGGGATCCTCCGGGGTGAGCACGCCCAGCCGCTGGCAGAACCCGACCAGGCGCCGGTAGCGCTCCTCGCCGCGGAGCTGGACCGGGTCGGTCCGGTGCGTCCACAGGTCGTGGTTCCCGGGCACCCAGACGACCTGGGCGAAGCGGTCGCTGAGCGTGCGCAGCGCCCACTCGATGTCCGGCAGCCGCTCCCCCACGTCCCCGGCCACCAGCAGCCAGTCCGCCGCGGACCGCGGCCGCAGCTCCTCGACCAGCTGGCGGTTCTGCGGGTACGCCACGTGCAGGTCGCTGACCGCGAGGAGGCGTGGCTCACCCACCGGGCCCGGCCTCACGGGACATGCGTGAGCTCGCTGGTCCACATGACGATCCGGGTCCGGTCGCCGCGGAACAGGTCCCGGGCGAACTCGACCGGGTGGCCTGCCTGCGCGTAGGCGATCCGCTCGACCAGCATCAGCGGGGCGCCCTCGTGGACCTCCAGCGCCTCGGCCTCGCGCACCCCGGCGGTGACCGGCTCCAGGCTCTCCCGCGCCCGGCAGGGGCGCTGCTGGTACTTCTCGTCCAGCAGCTCGTACAGGGAGCCGTCCAGGCGGCACTGGAGCAGCCCCGGGAACAGCGCGGCGGGGAAGACCGAGCACTCGACCGCGATGGGGCGGCCGTCACCGAGCCGGACCCGCCGGATCTCGCACACCGGGTCACCGGCCGGGATCTCCAGGGCGGCGGCGACGCCGGCCCGGGCGGGCCGTTCCGCCGCGGACAGCACCCGCGCGCCCGCGACCATCCCGTGCCGCCGCAACTGCTCGGAGAACCCGGCCAGCGTGGTCCGGTCCTGCTCCAGCTTGCCCTGGGCCACGAACGTGCCGCCGTTACGCCCCACCGCCCGGTCCACGAGGCCGCGGTGGGCCAGCGTGGCCAGCGCGTGCCGCAGCGTCATCCGGCTGACCTCGAGCCAGGCGGCCAGGTCCTGCTCGGTGGGCAGCCGGTCACCGGGGGCGAGCCGGCCCGACTCGATCGCCTCGGCCAGCCACTCCTCGATCTGCCCGTGCATGGTCGTCCCCGGCTCGCGGGCGATCACCGGCGGCGTGAGCGCGAACAGCCCCTCCCCTTGCGCCAAAGGGCTCAGGTCTCGGGCTGCACTGGGCCGGCCGCCCCGGTCACCAGCGGCTCGTCGTCCCCGGCCGGCGCGATCACCGGCGCGAACCGCTTGCGCCGCCCGACGGCCAGGTAATAGATCACGCCGATCAGCGTAATGACCACCACCACGGTCCACAGGATCGGGATCCGGTCCACGAACCCGATCCCGAAGCTCAGCAGCCCGGCGGTCTGCCTGGGCTCCGGGTTGCTGGCCACCCGGGGCCAGGCGAAGTTGACCAGCATGGCCCCGCCGTACAGCAGCGCGAGCACGTTCACGACCGGTCCCCAGCGGCGCAGGCTGAACGGCGCGCTGACCTTCGGCCAGCCGCGCAGCCGGGCCCGCATGATCACCAGGTTGCCCAGGAAGTAGCTGAGGTAGATCATGCCGGTCGCGGCGATGGCGATGATCCCGGCCCCCGAGTACTTCAGGAACGGGACCGCCGCCAGCGCCGCGACCACGATGCAGGCCCACACCGGGGTGTGCAGCGTCGGCGAGACCCTGGACCACACCCCGGAGAACGGCAGCTGGTTGTCCCGGGACATGCCGAAGCACAGCCGGATGGTGGCGGCCAGGATGGACAGGCAGCAGACGAAGATGGCCGCCGACACGACCAGCAGGTAGATGGTGGCCAGCGCGGAGGGGAAGTTGGCCTCGATCACGGTGGCCGGGTTCCACGCGCCGGAGATCGCGGTGTGCAGGTTCGGGATGGCCATCAGCGTGCCCAGCAGGAACACGCCGCCGATGACGAACGCGCCGATCACCGAGTACAGCACCGCCTTGGGTGCGGCCCGGCGCGGGTCCCGGGTCTCTTCGGCCAGCGTCGACGCGGTGTCGAACCCGTAGATGACGAACAGGCTCATGAACATGGCGGCCAGGAACGAGCTGGGCCCGACGTGCAGGCCGGCGCTGTTGGTGACCACGTGGAAGCCCTGGTGGTTGTGGAAGATCAGGAGCACGATCGCGAACACGAACATGCCGAGGATCTCGAACACGACCCCGGTGTTGTTGATCACCGCGACCAGCCGCACGCCGTAGATGTTCAGCACCGTGATGATGATCAGCACGATCAGCGCCACCACCAGCTGGGTGTGCAGGCTGGCCGCGTTCAGGCTGTGCCAGCCCAGCCCGTTCAGCGCCGGGATGAGCGCGATCGGGATGGTCGCCACCACCGCAGTGACGGTCAGGATGCCTGCGAATAGGTAGATCCAGCCGGTGAACCACGAGTACGTCCGGCTGGCCAGGTACTTGGTCCACTGGAACACCGACCCGGCCACCGGGTAGTGGCTGGACACCTCGGCGAAGTTCAGCGCGACCAGGAACTGGCCGGCCGCCACCACCGGCCAGGTCCAGATGAACACCCCGCCGATCGTGGTCAGGCCCAGCGCGAACAGGGTGAAGATGCCGGTGGACGGCGAGATGTAGCTGAACGCGACCGCGAACGAGCTCCCCAGCCCGAGCGAGCGCTTCAGCTCCTGCTTGTAGCCGAACTGCGCCAGGTCAGCGGAGTCGCGTTCGTGCTCAGCGGAGTGCGGGGTGCTGGTCATGGCGCCTCCCAGGTTGAGGCGTAGCGTAAATTCCGGGCTCGTTACTGTCTAGACCCAATTGCCGCAGTGGGTCACGACTGAGACATTCCCGTGATTGCGTCTAGACCTTATGAGTCGCGGCCTCTACCCTGCGGTGCAATGGACGCTCTGTTTGACCAGGTGCCGTGCCTGGCCGCCACGCCGCGCACGGTGGAGCCGCTGCCCGGCGGGCTCACCAACCGGAACTACAAGGTCACGACGCCGCGGGGCACGTTCGTGGCCCGGATCTGGTCCCCCGGGGATCTGCTGGCGATCAACCGGGACCACGAGCACCGCAACTCGGTCGCCGCGGCGGCCGCGGGGGTGGGTGCGCCGGTCGTCGCCTACCGCCCCGAGCACGGCATGCTCGTGCTCGGCTACATCAACGGAAGAACTTTCCGCAACGAAGACCTCGCCGACCCGGTCACTATCCCCAGGGTCGCAGAGGCGTGCCGCCGGCTCCACAGGGGGCCGCGGTTCGCCGGTGACTTCAGCATGTTCGAGGTGCAGCGGCGCTACCTGGACGTGGCCACCGGGCACGGGTTCGCGGTCCCGCCCGGGTACGGAGAGCTGATGCCCCAGGTCTCGGCGGCCCGCCGGGCCCTCGCCGTCCGGGACGCGGGAACCGTCCCGTGCAACAACGACCTGCTCGCCGCCAACTTCATCGACGACGGCGAGAAGATCTGGCTCATCGACTACGAGTACTCGGGCAACAACGATCCCTGTTTCGAGCTCGGCAACATCTGGGGGGAATGCGGCCTGTCCACCGATGCCCTCGCGGCCCTCGTGAGTGAGTACTACGGCGGTTCGTTGCGGAATAAGGTGGCCCGCGCCCAGATCCTGGGGCTGGTAGGCAAGTACGGATGGACGCTGTGGGGAGCGATCCAGCACGCCAGCAGCCCGATCGAGTTCGACTTCTGGGGCTGGGCCATGGAACGGTTCGAGGTGGCCGCGGCCGTGATGACCAGCCCGGCCTGGGGACGCCTGCTGGACGAGGCGGCCCGCGATGACTGATGCTCAGGTGCTTCCCCAGCATGCGCGGGTGATCATCGTCGGCGGCGGGGTCATCGGCACGAGCGTGGCCTATCACCTGGCTGAGCGTGGGTGCAGTGACGTGCTGCTGCTGGAGCAGGGGCAGCTGTCCTGCGGGACCACGTGGCACGCGGCCGGGCTGGTCGGCCTGCTGCGCGCCACCGAGAGCGGCACCCGCCTGGTCCAGTACTCCACCGACCTGTACGCCCGGCTGGAGGAGGAGACCGGGCTGTCGGCCGGCTTCCGGCGCTGCGGCGGGCTCATCGTGGCCCGCACCCCAGAGCGGCTGACCCAGCTCCGGCGGACCGCCGCCGCCGCCGAGGCGTTCGGGCTGCAGGCCGAGATCCTCAGCCCCGGGCAGGCCGGGGAGCGCTACCCGGTCATGGAGACCGGCGACCTGGCCGGGGCGATCTGGCTGCCCGACGACGGCAAGGCCAACCCGGCCGACCTGACCTACGCGCTGGCCCGGGGGGCCCGGTCCCGGGGGGTGGCGATCCGGGAGCGGACCCGGGTCACCGGGATCCTGACCAGTGATGGAGCGGTGCGGGGCGTCCGGACCAGCCAGGGAGACGTCGAGGCCGAGATCGTGGTCAACTGCGCCGGGCAGTGGGCCAAGCAGGTGGCGGGCTGGTGCGGGGTGACCGTCCCATTGCACTCCTGTGAGCACTTCTACGTGGTGACCGACCAGATCGACGGGATCCACCGGGACCTGCCGGTGCTCCGCGACCCGGATGGCTACACCTACTTCAAGGAAGAAGTGGGCGGCCTGGTTGTGGGCGGGTTCGAGCCGGACGCCAAGCCGTGGGTGTCCCCCGACCAGATCCCCTACCCGTTCGAGTTCCAGCTGCTGGGTGAGGACTGGGAGCACTTCGCGCCGCTGATGGAGCAGGCCCAGCGGCGCATCCCGGCGCTGCGCGACACGGGCATCAAGAAGTTCTACAACGGCCCGGAGAGCTTTACCCCGGACAACCAGTTCATCGCCGGTGAGGCGCCCGGGCTGCGGAACTTCTTCGTGGGGGCGGGCTTCAACTCGGTCGGCATCGCGTCCGCGGGCGGCGCCGGGCGGGCCCTGGCCGAGTGGATCCTCACCGGCGACCCGGGGCTGGACCTGACCGCGGCCGACATCCGGCGGTTCGCGCCGTTCCACGGCAACACCCGGTTCCTGCGCGACCGGGTCGGCGAGGTGCTCGGCCTGCACTACGCGGTGCCGTGGCCGAACCGGGAACTGGCCACGGCCCGGCCGCTGCGCCGCTCCCCCGTGCACCACCTGGTGGCGGCGGCCGGTGCGTGCTTCGGCAGCCGGATGGGGTGGGAGCGGCCCAATGTGTTCGCCCCGCCTGGTCTCACCCCACGGGGCACGGAACCGGTGATCGGCTACACCTGGGACCCGCCGGGCTGGCTCCCGTGGTCGGCCGCCGAGCAGCGGGCCACCCGGCGGGACGTGGCCCTGTTCGACCAGACCTCGTTCTCGAAGTACCTGCTGACCGGGCCGGACAGCGAACGGGCCCTGCAGTGGCTGTGCACCGCGGACGTGGCCGTGCCGCCGGGCCGGACCGTGTACACCGGGATGCTCAACGAGCGGGGCCGCTACGAGTCGGACCTGACCGTGACCCGGCTGTCCGCGGAGGAGTTCCTGCTGGTCAGCAGCTCGGCGACGACCGAGCGGGACCAGGATCACATCCGGCGCCGGATGCCGGCGGACGCGTTCGCGCGGCTGGTCGACGTCACCTCGGCGTACGCGGTGCTCGGCGTGATGGGGCCGAGGTCACGGGATCTGCTGGCCGCGCTGTGCCCGGCGGACCTGAGCGACGAGGCGTTCCCGTTCGGGACCAGCCGGGAGATCGACCTGGGCTACTTCCGCCTGCGCGCGACCCGGATCACCTACGTGGGCGAGCTGGGCTGGGAGCTGTACGTGCCGGCCGAGTGCGCGGTCGGGGTGTTCGAGCTGCTCACCGGGGCGGGCCCGGAGTTCGGGCTGGCCCACGCCGGCTACTACACGATCGAGTCCATGCGGCTGGAAAAGGGATACCGGGCCTTCGGCCGTGAGCTGACCCCGGACTACGGCCCTGTGGAGGCGGGGCTGCTGTTCGCGTGCAAGCTGCGCGGCGACATCCCGTTCCTCGGCCGGGAGGCCGTCGAGAAGGCGCGCGCCGAGGGCCCCCGGCGGCGGCTGGTGTCAGTCATCGTCGGTGACGCGGCCCGGGACGGCCACAGCGGGGAACCGGGTCGGGATCCGGGCGGGAGCTGGGGCGGGGGCCCCGCCCGGATCCCGGGAGGCGGGCCGCGCCGGGACACCCCGGACAAGGGGCCGGGGCAGGACGGCCAGGACGGGGGGCCGGGCCAGCACGGACGCCGGCCGATGCTCTGGGGCGGTGAGCTCGTGCTCCGGGACGGCGTGGCGGTGGGCCAGCTCACCTCGGCGGCCTGGGGCGAGGCGGTCGGCCGACCCGTGGGCCTCGGTTACCTGCGGCACCCGGCCGGCGACGTGATCACGCCGGAATTCCTGCGCAGCGGCCGCTACCAGGTCAACGCGGGCGGCGACCTCTACCCGGCCACGGTCTCGCTGCGCCCGCCCTTCGACCCCACCAGCGCCCGCGTCCGGGGCCTGTGACCCATCCGCCCCACCCACTTCACACACCCCTCCTGCCCTACCACCCCCCGGCTGTTCCAGCCCCACCTGCCTCACATGCCCACATTTCACGCCCACGGTACGGTTCGCCGAAACAGACAAATCATCCCGATTACGCACACGACGAGCGTGAAATGCGGGGAACAGCGCCAGCGCGTGATCCATCCCCGGCGCGGCGACGGGCATGATGGCGGGATCCAGGATGCGGGGCGGGGGGAGGCCGGGTGAGGTCGGTGGCCGGGTGGGCCCGGCGGCCGCGCGAGTGGCCGGTGCTCCAGGGGCTGCTGCCGCTCCGCCGGGACCAGGTGCCCGGGGACCTGCTCGCCGGGGTCACCCTGGCCGCGCTGGGCATCCCCGAGGTGCTCGGCTACGCCCGGATCGCCGGGATGCCGGTGGTCACCGGGCTGTACACGCTGCTGCTGCCGATGGCCCTGTTCGCCGTGTTCGGCGCCTCGCGCCACCTGGTCGTCGCGGCGGACTCCGCGACCGCGGCCATCCTGGCTGCCGCCCTGCTCCGGCTGGCGGACCCCGGCTCGGCGCAGTACATCCGGCTGGCCGGGCTCGCGGCCCTGCTCACCGGCGCCCTGCTGCTCATCGCCCGGCTGGCCCGGCTCGGTTTCCTGGCCAACTTCCTGTCCCGCACGGTGCTGCTCGGCTTCCTGGCCGGGGTCGGCATCCAGGTCGCCATCGGGCAACTGCCGGACATGCTCGGGGTCAGCGCGCCCAGCCCGCACACGGTGATCAAACTCGTGCAGACGGTCCAGGGCCTGCCCCAGGGCCAGGGCCTCACGGTCGCCGTCTCGCTCAGCGTGGTGGCGGTGACGATGGCCGCCCGCCGGATCACCCGGCGGATCCCCGGCGCGCTGATCGCGGTGATCGGCGCGATCATCGCCAGCCGGGTGGCCGACCTGGCCGCGCACGGTGTCAGCGTGCTCGGCCACATCCCCCGCGGGCTGCCCGCCTTCGGGCTGCCCGCCCTCGGGCGGCACGACGCCCTCGCGCTGCTGGGCACCTCGGCATCGATCTTCATCGTCATCCTGGCCCAGAGCGCGGCCACCGCCCGCGCGTACGCGGCCAAGTACGGCGAGCCGTTCAGCACGGACATCGACCTGACCGGGCTGGGAGCGGGCAACATCGCCGCGGGGTTCACCGGCACGTTCGTGGTGAACGGGAGCCCCACCAAGACCCAGATCGTGGATGGCGCGGGCGGGCGCAGCCAGCTGGCCACGCTCACCACCAGCGCGCTGGCCCTGGTGGTGCTGCTCGCCGCCACCGGGCCACTCAGCTACCTGCCGGACGCCGCGCTGGCCGCGGTGGTGTTCCTGATCGGCGTAGAACTGGTGGACCTCCGCGGCATCCGGCAGCTGCTGCGGGTCCGCCCCTACGAGTTCGCGGTCGCCGTGATCACCGCGGCGGCCGTGGTGGCCCTGAGCGTCCAGGACGGCATCCTGGTGGCCGTGATCGCCTCGATCATCGATCACCTGCGGCACAGCTACCGGCCTCGCAACAGCGTGCTGGTGAAGTCGGCGGCCGGGCACTGGAAGACCACGCCGGTAATGCGGGGGGCGCGGACCGAGCCGGGGCTGGTCATCTACCGGTTCGGCACCAGCCTGTACTTCGCGAACGCCGCCCGCCTGCTGGAAGACCTCATGGCGATCACCGCCGAGGGTGGCCCGCTGCGCTGGTTCGTCCTCGACGGCGCGGCCATCGGCGACGTGGACTACACGGCCTCTTCGGTACTGAGCGGCGCCATCACCCAGCTGCACCAGCATGACATCCGGTTCGTGATGACCAGCCTGATCAAGCCGGTCCGCCACCAGCTCGAGCACTACGGGATCAGCGGCGCCGAGGGCCCGGACGCCTACTTCGACACACCCGGCGAGGCCCTCGAGGCGTTCGACGCCGCTGCTCCAGGGGCCGGCTGACCGGGTTGCCGCCCCGTGAGGACGGCGGCCCGGCGGCCCGGCGACCCCGCTCAGCTCACTGGCGCGAGGATCTGGCCGGACGCGCTCCCGAACTCGATCCGGGAGCCGTCCGGTCCAGGCGCCGACCCGGACAGCGTGACCGTGTCACCGTCGGCCAGGTAGCCGCGGGTCTGCCCGTCCGGCAGCATGATCGGGTCCCGGCCGCCGGTAGTCATCTCCAGCAGCGAACCCATCTCGTCGCGGCGGAAGCTGGACACGGTGCCCGAGCCGTACAGGTCGCCGGTCCGCAGCGCGGCGCCGTTCACGGTGAGGTGCGCGAGCTGCTGAGCCCCGGTCCAGTACATGGTGGCGAAGCGCGGCCGCGAGATGATCTGGCTGTTGATGCTCACGGTGAGGTCGATGTCCAGGCCCCAGGGCAGGCTTTCCCGCAGGTAACCGAGGGGCTCGGGGTCCTGCGCCGGAGGCGGCACCCGAGACTGTTCCAAGGCGGCCAGTGGGATGACCCAGGGCGAGATCGTGGTCGCGAAGGACTTACTCAGGAACGGTCCCAGCGGCCGGGACTCGAACGCCTGGATATCCCGCGCGCTCCAGTCGATGAGCAGCACCACGCCGAACACGTGCTGGGCAAACGCCCCGGCCGGCACGGGCTGGCCCGGCGCCGACCCCACCCCCACCACGAAGCCGATCTCCGCCTCGAAGTCCAGCTTGCGGGCCGGCGCCAGCTCGGGTCGCGCGTGGCCGGGAGCGAGCTGGCCGCGTGGGCGCGGCACCGGCGTGCCGCTGACCACCACCGTGCCGGCCCGCCCGTGGTAGCCGACCGGCATCTCCCGCCAGTTGCGGTGCACCTGCGGGTCGCCGGGCCGCAGGACCCGCGCGGCGTTGGTCGCGTGCTCGAGCGAGGAGTAGAAGTCCGCGAAGTCCGCCACCTCGAACGGGAGGTGCAAGGTCGCCTCGGCCATCGGCACCAGGTCACTGATCTGGCCGCCCCGGACGGACCCGAGCAGCCGTTCCCGGGTGCGCTGCCAGGCCCGCGGTCCGCGGCTCATGAAAGCGTTGAGTGAAGGCCCGGCGAAGATCGGGTCGCCGAACGTCCGGTGCAGGTCAACGATGTACGTGCCGAGACCCGCCCCCACCCGGGGGCTGTCCGTGCCGCGGGAAAACACGCAGTACGGCAGGGCGTGCTCGGTGAAAGTCAGCAAGGTCAAGGAATGTCCAGGGAGATCGCGTATGTGAAGCGGTCGCCACGGTAGTGGATCCGGGCCACGTCCACCGGGGTAGTACCGGCCGCGTAGGTCACGTTTTCTGAAACCAGCACCGGGCTCAGCGCATCGATCCGCAGCAGCGCGGCCACCTCGGCCGGCGCAGTACGGGCCGAGACCTCGTTGTCGATCCTGGTGAGCGGCAGCGCCAGCTCGTCGCGGAGGATCTGGGTGACCGGAGCCTGGGCCAGCGCCTCGTCACTGACCCGGGCGGCGTGCTCGGGACGAAGGTAGTTCTCGGCGTAGCTGACCGGCACGCCGCCGTCGAGGCGCAGCCGGCGGATCAGCACGGCCTCACGCACCGGGCCGAGGCGCGCGGGCAGCGCGCGGGCCGCTACCCGGGTCCGGCCCAGGACCCGCACCTCGTCGCTGGACTGCTGGGCCATGACCGCGTCCGCCGAGCCCAGCACGCGCAGCGGCCGGGTGCGCAGCGCGTCGGCGTTGACGAACGTGCCGCGCCGCCGGTGCCTGCTGATCAGGCCCTCGGCGGCCAGGGAACCCAGCGCCTGGCGCACGGTAGTCAGGCTCACCTCGTAGTGCCGGGCGAGCTGCACCTCGGTCGGCAGCCGGAGGTCGCCGTCGCGGTCCAGCGCCACGATCGCGGCGCGCAGGCTCTGGGCCAGCTGGTACCACAGCGGGAGCACGCCGGAGAACCGCGGTGACGGGCCTGCGAGCAGCGCGTCAGACACTGGGTGCGGCGAAGGACGGGGTCAGCCCGGCCCAGACCGAGTCGTAGTCGGGCTGGCGGTGCGGCGCCTCCATGGCCTGGCGGGTCGGGATGATCATCCAGCGGCTCTCAAACATGAACGCCAGGGTGTCCGTCGACCTTCTGCGGGGCCAGTTCCGCGTGGCTGGCCCGGGCAAATGTCTCGGCGTCCGGGCCGTGCGAGGTGAACGTGTTGTGCAGGCTGGCCCCGCCGGGCAGGAATCCCTCGGCCTTGGCGTCGTAGGCGCCCCGCACCAGCCCCATGAACTCGGACATCACGTTGCGGTGGAACCAGGGCGGCCGGAATGTGTCCTCTCCGACCAGCCAGCGCGGCGGGAAGATGACGAAATCCACGTTGGCTAGGCCCGGCGACTCCGACGGTGAGGTCAGCACGGTGTAGATCGACGGGTCCGGGTGGTCGAAACTGACCGTGCCCAGCACCATGAAGTTCGCGGTGTCGTACTTGACCGGCACGTAGCTGCCGTGCCAGGCCACCACGTCCAGCGGCGAATGGTCGTAACCGGCCGCCCACAGGTTGCCGCCGAACTTCTGCACCACCTCCACCGGGCCGCCGCGCTCTTCGTAGGCGGCCGTCGGGGCCAGGAAGTCGCGCTCGCTGGCCAGGCCGTTGGCTCCGATCGGGCCGCGTTCGGGGAGGGTGAACGGGGCGCCGTAGTTCTCGCACAGGTAGCCCCGCGCCGGGCCGTCGGGCAGGTCGACGCGGAACCGGATCCCCCGGGGCACCACGGCGATCTCGCCGGGGCTCAGCTGCAGCGGTCCCAGCTCAGTGTGCAGTACGAGGGTGCCCTGCTGCGCCACGAACAGCAGCTCCCCGTCCGCGTCCACGAAATAGCGGTCGGTCATCGGCGCGGTGACGGCGTACAGGTGCACGGCCATCCCGCTGCGGGTCCGCAGGTCCCCGTGGCCGCCCATGGTGTACAGGCCGTCGACGAAGTCCACCGGGCCGGCCGGCAGCGGCCGGGGATCCCAGCGCAGCCGGTTGGGATCCGGCTCGATCTCGTCGAACGGCGTGCCGCGCATTGTTCCGTTCCCGATCCGGTCGAATCGCGGGTGAGCTGCGGACGGCATGATCCGGTACACCCAGGTTCGCCGGTTGACCCCGCGCGGCTGGGTGAACGCGGTCCCGCTTATCTGCTCCGCGTACAGGCCCAGCGGGGCGCGCTGCGGGGAGTTGCGGCCCGCAGGCAGCGCGCCCGGGATCGCTTCGCTGACGAACTCATTCCCGAATCCCGGCTGATAGTGATGGCCGTCTGGGCGCCTGTCCGCCATGGGTCCTCCTATATCATCTGATTCCTCTGCTCAATCAGAGCATTGAGTGGGCGGGCAGGTCAACCAGGGGCAGGCGGGTCGGGCCCGGGCCTGGGCTTACACCTAGCGGGGGCGCGCGATGACGGGCGCTGGACCGGCGGGATGCGGGCGGGCGGATCAGCCGGTGACGGGCGCTGGGCCAGCAGGAAAGCGGGCGCTGGGGCCAGCAGGATGGCGGGCGGCGGGTCGGCAGGCGGCAGCTACGGCGGGGACCGGCGGTCGCAGTAACCGGCGGGAGCCGGGCAGCTGGGGCACCAGGCTGTCACCGACCCGCAGCAGCGCCTCGGCCTCGTCCGCAGACATCGGGACGGCCAGCAGATAACCCTGCCCGTAGCGGCAGCCCATCGAGACCAGCATGTCCCGCTGTACTTCACTCTCGATGCCCTCGGCGATCACGGTCAGCCCCAGTGTCTTCGCGATCCGGACGATGACTTCGACGAGGGCCAGCCGCTTGGTGGACACGGCGATCCCGTCCACGAAGGACTTATCGACCTTGAGCAGGTCGATCGGCAGCTCACGCAGGTAGCTCAGGGACGAGTAGCCGGTACCGAAGTCATCGATGGCCAGCCGCACTCCCATGCCCTTCAGCTCCTCCAGGTCGGCCTGGAGCCGCTGGTCCGGGCGGAGCAGGCCGCTCTCGGTCAGCTCCAGTACCAGGGACGACGGGGCCAGGCCGGATTCGGTCAGCCGCCGCCGGACCCCCCGGACGAAGCCCGGATCACGCAGCTGGCGGGCGGCCACGTTCACGCTCACGTACACCGGCGGGTGGTCGCGGACGCGCTGCTGCCAGCGGCCGACGTCCGCGGTGGCCTGCTGCAGAACCCAGGCGCCGAGCGGGACGATATGGCCGGTCTCCTCGGCCAGGGCGATGAACTGGTCCGGCTGCACCATGCCCCACTCCGGGTGCGGCCAGCGCAGCAGGGCCTCGAACCCGGCCACCGCGCCCGTGGTGAGCTCCACGATCGGCTGGTAGACCAGGCTGAACGCCGACTCCGCCACCGCGCTGTCCAGGGCTACCTGCAGGTCCCGGCGCCGCATCATGCCGGCGCTGAGGATCGGCTGATAGCGGCGCCATTGCCGCTTGCCCGCCGACTTCGCCGCGTACAGCGCGAGGTCGGCGTGCCGGACCAGATCGCTGGTGCTGGTGGCATCCTCGCTGGTGGCGACGCCAGCGGTGGCGGTGACGATCGCCGAGCCGATGCCGAGCGTGAACGGTTCCCGGAAGGCGAGGACAATGGCCTCGGCCAGGTTCTCCACCGAGGCGCCGTCCGCCGCTTTCTCGATGAGCAGCCCGAACTCGTCCCCGCCCAGCCGGGCCGCGGTGCCGTGACCCGCGGTGAGCGCGGACATCCGCATTCCCGCCGCGACCAGCAGCTCGTCACCGACGCTGTGCCCCATGGTGTCGTTGATCACCTTGAAGTCGTCCAGGTCGATGAAGAGCACGCCGACGATCGCGTCCGTCCGCCGGGCGCGCGCCATCGCCCGCACCACCCGCTCCTGGAACATCATGCGGTTGGGCAGCCCGGTAAGCGAGTCGTGGAAGGCCCGGTATTTAAGTTCCCGCTCGAGCTGGCGCTGCTCAGTGACGTCCCGCAGGGTGAGCACCAGGCCGCCGACGGTGAGCTCGTGCCTCAGGTCGCTGCACCTGACTTCCACCTCGACATATGAGCCGTCACGGGCGGTGATCCGCCAGTCCTCGCCGATTTCCCCGGTGCCCCCGCGGCGCATCTCGGCCAGAGCGCGGGAGATATCCTGCCGCTCGCCGGGCTGGACGAGATCCCACAGGTACTCCCCGTCCACCGGGACGTCGCCGAAGATGCCCTGTGCCGAGGGGGTCGCGTACCGGACCCGGCCGTCGTCGTCCACGATCAGGATGACGTCGGAGGTGTCGTGCACCAGGGTGCGGAAGTACGCCTCGCTGTTGCGGCGGATCACCTCACGGCTCAGCAGGACCCGCTCGACCACCAGGGCCGCCTGCTGGGACAGCACCTCGAACGTCCCGGCCAGCGCAGCCAGGTCCCGGCTCGCCCCGGACACCGCGAGCACGCCGATCAGCGGGTCACCAGCGGGCCTGTCCTGGAGAGCCAGCGGGCAGAGCAGGACACCCGCCTCGTCCCCCTCCGGGCAGGCCAGCAGGTACGGCCCGGGCCCGCTCATCAGCGACAGCCACCGGTCCGCCTCGGCGGCGGGCAACTCCGTGACCACGGGCGGCTCGTCCGGCGGGGCGCCCACCACCCGCAGTGTGCCGCCCTCACGCACGGCCAGCACGGCCGGCCCGGGCTGGCGGCCCTTCATCAGCGAGGCCACCCCGGACCGGACGGCACTGGCGGCCTGCTCCACCGTGGCCGCCGCGGCCAGCGCCGCCCCGGCCTGGCGCAGGAGGTGGGTCCGGGCCAGGGCCTGACGGAGTGCCGTGGCCACGTCAGCGAGCCGGGACAGCACCAGGACGTACAGCAGCGCGGAACACACCGCGATCACCCCGGCGTCCTGGACCCGGTGCGCGACAGACTCGGCCAGCAGCACCGCCGGGGCGATCAGTGAGGCCAGCATGATCAGGGTCAGCCTGACCACCGAGCTCGGGGGCCGCTGGTGGGCCATCGGCTGGGTGAGTTCCTTCATGCCCGGGTGCAGCGCAGCCGCTCCCCAGGCCGTGTAGAACACGGCCCAGCCGAAGTCGGCGAGGGTGCCGATGCGGAACGAGCCGTACAACTGGATGGCGCCGAAGGCCACATCCGAGATAAGCAGCCCCACGCTGCCCAGGGTGAGCAGCTGGAGGGACCGGGCCCGCCAGGTGCCGGGGGCCAGCAGCCGGGCCAGCATGGCCAGCACCAGCACGTCACCCAGTGGGTAAGCGATCGCGACGGACTTCTGCTGCCACGTCAAGGTGGCGTTGTTTACGTAGGGGAGGATCAGGAACACCCAGGACAGCAGGGCGAGCCCCACGGTCAGGGTCAGCGCGTCCAGCAGGCTCCGCCGGTCATACCCGGCGGAGCGGCGCCGGATGAAGATCAGCAAGGCGGCCGCGTACAAGGGGTAGGTGGCCAGGTAGAAGAGGTCCACGAAGGACGGGAACGGAACGACCTGGTGCCGGACCTGGGTCAGGACCAGGAAGCTCTGCTGGCCCACGGCGAAGCTCAGGTTGGCGGCGGCCAGCAGCAGCCAGGGGGCCCGGCGGGTGGGACGGTTGAGGATCACGCCGGCCACGATGGCGGCCACCCCCGAGAGAGCCAGCACCCCCCACACGGCGACCCGGATCCCGGGCAGGAGGTAGTAGGCCACGAGGAGCAATGTCATCCAGGCGGCATACGCCGCCATGATCCCCCGCCGCCGCGCCAACGCAACCACCCCCGGCCCGCCGCCAGACCTGGCTCAGACCTCTCCAGTCCAGCCCGGTGTGCGAAAGTCCCCTCCTGCCGCAACCTCCACGCTCGCTGGACCTGATTGACAGCGGATTCCGCCCGCCGGGGCGACGTCCAGGGCCTGTTTGCTGGAGATACTTAAACACCTGCCCCAGCGGACCCAATATCAATCAGTAACACCACTCTAGACAGAGCGTGGCATACGACGTTGACGGGCCTTGTCCCATTGTTGGACACTTTCGCCATTGACGGGACGCTTGTGGCCACCGTGCTGAGGGTAGTTGCGACGGCCGGCCTCCGGCCGGTGGGAGCGATGCGGGCCGTGTCCCGCCTCAGCGACGGCGGCCGGGGCCGGTGTCGCGGCCCGGGACGGGCTGGTCCGTGACCAGGCCCGCCCGCCGCAGCGCATCGGCCATGGCTCCGCCCTCCGGCCCGGCGCCTGGCTGGCCCTGATCCCGGCTGCCCCGATCCCGGCTACCTTGATCCCTGCGCCCTTGGCCCCGGCCGCGGCGCTCCTGATCCCGGCCGCCCTGGCCCTGGCCACCCGGCTCCCGGCGCTCCTGATCCCGGCCGCCCTGACCCCTGCGCTCTTGGCTCTGGCCGCGGCGCTCCTGGCCTCCGCCGCCCTGATCCCGGCCACCTTGGCCCTGGCCACCCGGCTCCCGGCGCTCCTGGCCCCGGCCGCCCGGGGCGTCGTCGTCGAGGCGCAGGGTAAGCGAGATGCGCTTGCGGGGAATGTCCACCCCGAGCACCCGGACCCGGACCACGTCACCGGACTTCACGACCTGGTGGGGGTCGGACACGAAGGTTCGCGACATCGCGGACACATGCACCAGGCCGTCCTGATGCACGCCGATGTCCACGAACGCCCCGAACGCCGCCACGTTGGTGACCACGCCCTCCAGCACCATGCCGGGGACCAGGTCTTCCAGTGTCTCGACACCCTCGGCGAAGCTGGCCGTGGTGAACGCGGGCCGCGGGTCGCGGCCGGGCTTCTCCAGTTCGCTGAGGATGTCGGTCACGGTCGGCAGGCCAAACCGGTCGTCGGTGAAGTCCTGCGGCCGCAGCGACCGCAGCAGCACCGTGTTGCCGATCAGGCTGGGCATGCCCGTCCCGGCCGCCTGCAGGATGCGCCGGACCACGGGATAGGCCTCCGGGTGGACGCTCGACGCGTCCAGCGGGTCATCTCCGCCGGGGATGCGGAGGAACCCCGCGCACTGCTCGAACGCCTTCGGTCCCAGCCGCGGCACGTCCTTGAGGGCCTTCCGGCTGCGGAACGGGCCGGCCTCGTCCCGCCGGGCCACCACCGCGGCAGCCAGCCCTTCGCTGATACCCGACACCCGGGCCAGCAACGGGGGTGACGCCGTGTTCACGTCAACGCCGACCCCGTTTACGCAGTCTTCCACCACCGCATCCAGCGAGCGGGACAGTTTGATCTCGGCCAGGTCGTGCTGGTACTGGCCGACCCCGATGGACTTCGGGTCGATCTTCACCAGCTCGGCCAGCGGATCCTGGAGCCGCCGGGCGATCGAGACCGCGCCGCGCAGTGATACGTCCATGCCGGGCAGCTCGCGGGACGCGTAGGCGGACGCCGAGTACACCGACGCCCCCGCCTCGGAGACCATCACCTTGGTCAGCTTGAGCTCCGGGTGCGCCTTGATCAGGTCCGCGGCCAGCCGGTCCGTCTCGCGGGAGGCGGTGCCGTTCCCGATCGCGATCAGCTCCACCTGGTGGGCTGCGGCGAGCCGGGCCAGCGCCGCGAGAGACTCGGCCCACCGCGGCGAGCCAGCCCCGCCGGCCCCGCCTCGTCTCAGCTCATGCGGATAGATGGTGTCGGTGGCGACTGCCTTCCCCGTCGTATCCACCACCGCGACCTTGACCCCGGTGCGGAATCCCGGGTCCAGGCCCATCGTGGGCCGCGTCCCGGCCGGCGCGGCCAGCAGCAGGTCGCGGAGGTTGGCCGCGAACACCGTGACCGCCTCGTCCTCGGCCCGCTGCCACAGCCGCATCCGCAGGTTGACCCCGAGATGCACGGCGATCCGGGTCCGCCAGGCCCACTGCACCGTGTCCCCCAGCCAGCGGTCCGCCGGACGGCCCTGGTCGGCGACGTCATAACGCCGGGCAATTTTCGTTGCGTAAAAGGACGGGACGGAAGGAGCCAGGCCGTCAGCCGGGGGCTCACCCGGGTCCATGGTCAGGTCGAGAATTTCCTCTTTCTCGCCGCGCATCATGGCCAGGATCCGGTGTGAGGGCAGCGTGGTGAATGGCTCCGAGAACTCGAAGTAGTCGGCGAACTTGGCGCCCGCCTCCTCCCGGCCCTCGCGGACCCGGGAGACCAGCTGCCCCCGCGACCACATCTGCTCGCGCAGCTCGCCGATCAGATCGGCGTCCTCGGCGAACCGCTCGACCAGGATGGCCCGCGCGCCCTCCAGCGCGGCGGCCGCGTCGGGCACGCCGCGCTCGGCGTCCACGTACTGCGCGGCGGCCTGCTCGGGGACGGTCCCCGGGTGGGCCAGCAGCTGATCGGCGAGCGGCTCCAGCCCGGCCTCGCGGGCGATCTGCGCCCTGGTCCGGCGCTTCGGCTTGTAGGGCAGGTAGATGTCCTCCAGCCGGGCCTTGGAGTCTGCGGCCATGATGCGCGCGGTCAGCTCGTCATCGAGCTTGCCCTGGGCCCGGATCGACTCCAGGATGGCCGCGCGCCGCTCGTCCAGCTCGCGCAGGTAGCGCAGCCGCTCCTCCAGCGTGCGCAGCTGCGCGTCGTCCAGGGCGCCGGTCACCTCCTTGCGGTAGCGGGCGATGAACGGCACCGTGGCCCCGCCGTCGAGAAGCTCGACGGCCGCGCCGACCTGCCCCTCGCGCACCCCCAGTTCCTCGGCGATCCGGCGCTGGACTCCGGGACCGCGGGGCAGCTGCGGGGCGGCGGGGACGGTTGCGGTCACGATAGGTGTCTGCCTTCCGGGTCGGGGTGCGCACCATATGGTAGGTCGCACGGCTCGTTACCAAGGGAGATAGCGATGGCACGGACACCGCAGGAAGTCTTCGCCCACCACGTGCAGGCGCTCGGCGCGGGCAACCTGGAGGAGATCGTCGCCGACTACGCCGAGGACGCCGTGTTCATCTCGCCGTCGGGTGTGCTCCGTGGCCACGGCGGGATCCGGACCGCGTTCACCCAGCTGCTCTCGGACGTGCCGAACGCCGACTGGACCCTGAAGACGCAGATCTACGAGGGTGACGTGCTTTTCCTGGAGTGGGCCGCGGACGCCGGCGCCACGTTCGCGGATGACGGTATCGACACGTTCGTGTTCTCCGGCGGCCTGATCCAGGTCCAGACGGTCCGCTACACGGTGCAGCACCGGGGCTGAGCGGCGCCGGCGGTTTAGCCGGACGAGCCAGGGGCAACTGGGTCCCGATGAAAGACAGCACAGGCCGGGCAGGCGGGTCATGACGTCCAGCAGCGCGGGGCAGGGGCGGGCGCAGCGCCAGGCGGAGTCCCGGGACGACACCACCCGCACGGTGCTGGTCGCCGGCGCCGCCAACATCGTCGTCATGATCGCCAAGCTGGTGGCCGGAATCTTCACCGGTTCCAGCGCCATGCTGGCGGAGGCGGCCCACTCATTCGCGGACACCCTCAACCAGGTGTTCCTGTTCACCTCGGTGCGCCAGGGCCAGCGCCCGGCCGACGAGGAGCACCCGTTCGGGTACGGGCAGGAGCGGTACTTCTGGTCGCTGCTCGCCGCGTTCGGGATCTTCATCGCGGGCGCGGGATTCTCCATCTTCGAGGGCATCCTCTCGATGCACAGCAAGACCAACGGCTTCCTGATCGCGTACGTGGTGCTGGCCGTGTGCGCGATCGCCGAGGGCACCTCGTTCATCCGGGCCTACGGCCAGCTCCGCGGCGAGGCCCACCGCAGCCACACCCACACGCTGGAGCACGTCAAGACCAGCCGGGACACGACGGTCAAGGCCGCGCTGTTCGAGGACACCGCGGCGGTCATCGGGCTTTTCCTGGCCGCCGGCGGCTTGCTGATGGAGCAGCTCACCGGCTCGCCCGTCTGGGACGGGAGCGCCTCGATCGCGATCGGCGTGCTGCTGATCGTGGTGGCCTTCCGCCTCGGCATGGACAGCCGCGAACTGCTCATCGGCCGGTCGGCCGACCCCAAGGTGCTCGAGGTGATCCGGGAGGAGATCGAGAACACGCCCGGCGTGGACGGGCTGCTCGGGCTGCAGACCATGCACGTGGGCCCGGACAGCCTGATCGTCGCGGCCCGGGTGGCGCTGAGCGATGATTCCAGCGCCGGCCAGGTGGAGGACCTGTCCGAGGACATCGACCACCGGCTCTCCGAGCGGCTGCCGGTCACCCCCTACGTCTTCATCGATCCCACCCAGACCGCGTCAGGCGAGGGTGACGACAGTGACATCCGCCAGGCCGCGGTCCGGCGGTCGGCCGACCGCCGGGACTCCCGGCAGCCCCGGACCTGAACGGCGCTGGGCCCCGGGCGCTAGGCCTCCGCGGCCTGGACATGACCGGCGCCCGGCCTCCGCGGCCTGGACGGGGCCGGGCCCAGGCCCTCTACGGGAGCGGCCAGCGTGGTCAGCAGGTGGCTGAAGCCGTGCGGGGCGCGGGCGCGGCGCCGGGCCGAGGTGACCACGCTCACCGTGGTGGTGCGCAGCACCCGCCTGCCCGCGGCGGCGAGCGCGTTCACGAGCGCGTGGTCCTCAGCGGTGCGGGCCTGCCCGAAACCGCCCGCGGCCAGGTACGCGCCCGCGCTGAAGCCCAGGTTGGCGCCATGTACGTGCGGATGCGTGGCGCCGCCCGTCGCGTAGAGCTGCTGGAAGCGCGGCGGTACCTCGGCCGGGTACTGCCGCCAGTCGGTCACCGTGATCGTGCCCACGACCGCGTCCCAGCCACCCTGGGCGTAATGGAGCTGCCGGGTCAGCCAGCACGGCGGCACCAGCGTGTCCGCGTCCGTGGTGGCCAGCCAGACCGAGGCCGGATCGAGCGGCCCGGTCCGGCGGAGCACCTCCGCCACCCCGGCGGCACGGGCGGCGCCCACATTCTGGGCCCCGATCTCCAGCACCGCCGCTCCCCCGGCCCGGGCCAGCTGAGCGGTCTGGTCCGTGCACGCGTCCGCCACCACCACCACGTGGACCGCGATCCCGGCCAGTGGTGCCGCGGCCAGCCGTACCGCGTCCAGGCACGAGGGCAGCAGGTCCTCCTCGTCGTGCGCCGGGATGACCACGCCGACGGCCACGATCACACCGTGCTCTTCACGCCCGGCCCTCACACCGTGCTCTTCACGCCAGGCCCTCGGCCTGGGCCACCGAGACGAGCCTGCGGCCGGCCCGCTGGTACACCTCGGCCGTGAAGTCCGTCTCGGTGTGCCCGACCCGGCGGGCCAGGTCGCGGCGGGCGGCCAGCACCCGGTGCACGTCATCGCCGCCGCGCGGGTAGTCGGCCACCGGGTGCCGCCAGTGCACCGCGAGCAGGCTGCCGCCGGGCCGCAGCGACGCGACACCCCGGTCCAGGACCCGGTCCAGCTCACCGCCGGCGAAGTAGTACAGCACCTCGGAGAACACGATGAGGTCGAACTGGCCGGGCGGCCACTCACCGGGGATCGCGCCGCGGCGCACGCAGACGTTCGGCAGCGCCGCGGTCCGCGCCGTCGCGGCGCGGACCGCGGCGCCGGAAGCGTCCCAGGCCAGCACCTGGCCGCAGCGGGTGGCCAGCATCCCGGTCAGCACCCCGACCGAGCAGCCCGGCTCGAACGCGGCCTGGTAGTGCGGCTCAGGCAGCAGCGCGAGGCTGAGCGCGTACTTGCGCGCCTCGTACCAGCGGCTGGCCAGCCCCCACGGGTCGGCCGCGGTCGCGTACATCTCGTCGAAGTACCCCACGTCCAGGCTCATCGGCTCGCCGTCCGCAGCAGCACCTCGTGATCGCGGGTGAAATGAGCCACGGTGCCCGGCGTCAGCACCGGGCCGGCGCCAGAACCCCGGCACTCCAGCTGGCTGGCGAAGCAGCGGATGGCGGCGCGTTTGCGGGCGGCGATCGAGGGCCGCAACGAAACGCTCACGCCCTGCTCCCACGGGACGCGCGCGTCACCCGGGCGGGCCCAGTGCCAGGTCCACACCGGATACCAGTAGGTGAGCGGGCTGGCGAGCCGGGCGGCGCGGCCCACTGCCTCATGATCGGCGTGCACATCCCGGTCCCAGGGAGCCAGCACCGCGTCGCAGTCCGCGGCGAGAGCCCGGACCACGGCGGCCAGGGCGCCCTCGCGGGCGCCCACCCGGGTGTCGGGGAATCCGAGCCGGATCACCTCGGTGGCCTCCGCACCCAGCACCTTGAGCGCCCCGGCGGTCTCGTCGGCCCGGCGGACGGCCAGCGCGGCCGGGTCGGGGTGGCCGGGATGGGACGCCTCGCCGTCGGTCACCGAGACCAGCCGCAGCCGGGCCCCGGCCGCGGCCAGCAGCGCCATCGTCCCGCCCACACCGAGCACCTCGTCGTCGGGATGGGCGGCGAGCACCAGCACGCGCGCCCAGCCGGTGAGGTCGGCGGCCGGGAGCTGGCGCAGTCCCGCCCAGGCCCGCCAGTCCGCCTCATCGGTGCCGGGCTGCTCGATCGCGTTCACCACCCGGTGCCCCGCTCCGCGACCAGGGAGCCCAGCCGGGCCAGGTCGCGTTCGGCGTGATGCTGGCGCAGATAGACGGTCAGGTCGGCGACCCGGCGCGCATGCGCCTCGTCGTGGCCCAGCGGCCCGGCGCCGAGCGCCCGGCCCACCCGGCCCATCACCTCGGTCGCGGCCGCTTCGGCCTGGGCCCGGACCCGGAGGGCGCGGACCGGCCCGCCTCCACCCAGGTCGTAAGGGTCAGCGTCGATCTCGTCGGCGGCCTGGTCCAGCGCGGCCCGGGCGCTGGTCAGCGCGATGTCGATCGCGCCCAGGTGGGCCAGGGCGTGCGGGCCCACGTCACGGCGGCGCGCGGCACCGAGCAGGGTGTCCGCGACGGCGCGGGCGCCGCCGTACCAGCAGGCCGCCACGCCCACGCCGCCGTGCGCGAAACCGGGGCGCCCGCTGTACCCGTCGGGCGGGCCGACCGGCTCGGCGGCGACGTCGTCGAAATCGATGTTGAGCGTGTCGCTGCCTGCCATCCCGGTGGCCGGCCAGCTGCCCGGGACGGGGGCCAGGCCGCTGGTCTCCACCGCGAACAGCCGGATCCCGTCCGGCGCGGCCGCGGTGACCAGCGCGTGGGTACAGGAGCGAGCGCCGGAGCAGTACTGCTTGAGGCCGGTGAGCCGCCATCCGCGGGCCGTGTGGGCCGCGGTCAGGACGCCGCCCGGGGGCTGCGCGGCCCAGACCCCCCACCGGCTGCCCGGCTCGGGCGCCCGGCCACCCAGCTCGGCCAGGATCGCCACCGCGTCGGCATGCCCCTCCCCCAGCCGGGCCAGGGACAGGTCCTCGGCAGCCAGGCTGGCCAGCCCGGCCCAGCGTTCCCGGGTCCGCCCGCCGCCCGGCAGCGGCAGGTCGAGCTGCCCCGACTCCACCGCCGCGGCGAACGCGGCCGCGGTGACCCGCCACGCGGGCGGGCTGTCCATGTCGATCTCTCCCCGTGCAGCGTCGATACTCGTCATGGTCTGGGGGTGCTCCTTTGCCAGTCACAGGGGGCGCCTGCCTCTACCCGCGCCTACAGGCTTCATACCGGTTTGATTTGGGGTTTCACGGAAAGCAGCCGCCCCATGCGTCCCATCTCCCGGCTCGCCCGGCTCGCCCGGCCTTCCCGTCTCGAGCAGGCCGAGGCCCTGGATCGCGTGGTCGAGCCCGGCCAGCGGCTGGCCCGGTGGCTGCGCCCCGGCCCGGTGCGGGACGCCCTGAATGGGGTGTGGCTCGGGCACCCGCTGCACCCCGTGCTGGCCCAGGCCCCGGTCGGGGCGTGGCTGTCCGTGGCGGTGCTCGACGCGACGGGAGGCTCGGCGGGGCGTTCGGCGGCGGGTGAAGCGGAGCGGCGGCGGCTGGTGGCGTTCGGCCTGGCCACGGCAGCGGCGGCCGCGCTGGCCGGCATGGCGGACTGGTCCGAGCAGCACGAGCAGCAGATGCGGGTCGGGGTCGTGCACGCCGCCGCCAACGTCACCGCGGCCGGCTTCTACGGCGCCTCCCTGCTCACCCGCAAGCCCGCGGCGAGCCGGGCGCTGCGCCTGGCCGGGCTGACCGCGGTGACAGCGGGCGGCCTGCTCGGCGGGCACATCTCGTTCCGGCTCTCCGGCGGGGCCAATCAGGCCGAGCCCGTTCCCCACCTCGTCGAGCCTGGCTGGCATGACCTGATGCCCGCGAGCGGCCTGGCGGACGGCCAGCCGGTCAAGGCCATGCTGGGTGAGGTGCCGGTAGTCGTCATCCGGGACGGCCGGGCCGTGCACGTGCTGGCCGGGCGGTGCAGTCACCTGTCGGGGCCGCTGTTCGACGGCGAGCTGGACGCGGGGCAGCTGACCTGCCCGTGGCACGCCAGCGCGTTCCGGATCACGGACGGGTCCGTGGCCCGCGGTCCCGCGACCGCCCCGCAGCCGGTGTTCAGGACCCGGGTCCGTGACGGAGTCATCCAGGTCTGCCTGCCGGACGCGGGCTGACGGCGCCGGCGGGCCCCGTGGGCGGCAGGCCCACGGGACCCAACGGCTCAGTGAGCGGGCGGGCCCGGGGGGCGGCGGCCGCGCGGCCGGCGGCCCGGGCCGGTGCCGCGCGGCCGTTTAATCCGCCGCCTGCGGGTAGCGCTAGGGCTAGCACCTGACCCGGAGAAAAGCCATGACTCTTCCCCCCAGCCAGCAGCACGCACTGGACGCCATCGACGATGTTCTCCAGTCGGCGGAACCCCGCCTCGCCACGATGTTCGGCGTCTTCACCGACCTCACCCGGCGGGACGCAATGCCGGCCGTGGAGACTCTGCCGCCGGAGCCGTGGTGGGCCCGGTACCGGCCCCCGGGCTCGCGCTACCGGGCCGGGCGGCCCCGGCCGGGACGGCAGCATCAGCACCGGCAGCGGTACCAGCCCGGGCGGTGGGGCGGGCGGCAGCTGGTCCGGATCGTGCTGGTCCCGCTGCTGCTCATGGCGGCTGCGAGCTTGCTCATCGTGAGCCTGGTCAGTAGCGGGGCGGCCTGCCGGCGCGGCTGTGGTCAGGCCGTGGCGGTGGTCATGGCGTCCCGGCTGCGCAGTGCTGTCAGTGACTCCGCGGGTTCCGGGGGCAGCGGCTGCACGTCCCGCGGCACCCGGCCATCTGTCGGGACCCGCTAACCCGGCCGAGCGCTCCATACCTGGCCGCCAGCCGGCCTGCCCGGCCGCCCGCCAGTTCCCGCGGCCGCTCACCTTTCTTCCGGCCTCCCCACGCCTTCCCCGGCGGCTCGCTATTTCCCCGGCCCGGTCTCGCGGCGGCCGTCCTGCGTCCGGGACGCGGAATCATCGCGGACCGGCTTATCCCCCCGGCTGGACGCCTCCTGACGGTCATCGTCATCGTGATGACTCGCGGGCAGCGGCTCATCCCGGGCCTGGTTGGTGCTGGGCTGGTAGCCGGTGCCGGCCTGGAACTCCTCATTGTCCTGCTCGTGCTGGCTGTGGCGGTCAGGCTGGCCCGCGCTGCTGATCCCGGTGCTGCCGGCTCCGGTGCCGCCGGTATCCGTGCCATCGGTTCCACTGGCATCGGTGCGGCTGGTATCGGTCCTGCGCTCACTCACGTTGGTGGCTCCTTCCTGGTGCCGTGGCCTTCGTGATGCCGCGGTCTTCCCGATGCCGGGGTGCGCTGGCGCGCCGGCCCTGGCCCCGGCAGGGCTCTACCCGGCTGCGCGGCACTTTCACCTCGGCTGCGGCGCAGTACCATGACGCCGCACCCCGGGCCGCACGACGGGAGCATCGTCGGCCACACCAGAGACCACGTCTGCCCCGCCCGCGAATGTGTGAAAGGGTCGCGGCGGGGCAGCCTAGAGCCCCACGGCCCTGCCGCTCCCAGCCGGCCTCCGTCAGCCCGGCAGTGTCTTCAGGAGGATGCGCGACGTGAAGCGCGGCGACCTGGGCCAGTCACGGTCCGGTGCCCCCGGCCACCGGGACGAACCGGGGAACGGCGCGCGCGTTCCGGCTATCGCTACCGACGACACGCGGCGGGACCAGAGCGCGGCCGACAGCAGCCGGGCCGGAGACCTCCCGGACGAGGACAGCGCCGGCGAGGACAGCGCAGGAGGCCCGCGGGACAGCGGGAGTTCAGCGGGCCACGGGCCCGCTGACGGCGCTCCCGCAGCCGAGTCACCCGACCACATGCAGCGCGCCGTCGAGGCGGCCGCCGCGATCGCCGAGGAAACCGGCGGCCTGGGCCGGCTCGGCCGCCCCATGAACCGGCGCTCCCCCTTCTTCGTCGGCATGGCTGCCGCGGCCGGCGTGGCGGTGACGTACGGGCTCGTGGAGCTGCTGATCCGGGCGCGCTCGGTGCTCGTCATCATCGGCCTGGCCCTGTTCATCGCGGCCGGGCTCGACCCCGCGGTGAACTGGCTGACCCGCCGCCGCCTGCCCCGCTGGGCCGCCGTGATCGTGATCCTGCTCGTCGTGGCCGCCATCGTCGCCGGGTTCGTGGCCGCTGCCGTTCCGCCGCTCACCGCCCAGATCACCGCGCTCGTGCACGAGCTGCCGCACTACATGAACACGCTCAAGGACCACAACTCCGAGCTCGGCAAGCTGAACTCGCGGTTCCAGGTCCAGGAGCGGCTGTCCAAGCTGCTGTCCGCCAAGGGCACGGCGCTGGTCGGCGGCGTGCTCGGGGCCGGCGCACTGGTGCTGAGCGCGGCCAGCTCGCTGCTGGTCGTCATCGTGCTGGTGGTCTACTTCCTGGCCGCGATGCCGCGGATCAAGCTGTTCTTGTACCGGCTGGCCCCGCAGTCCCGGCGCTCCCGCGTCATCCTGATCGGCGACGAGATCTTCGTCAAGGTCGGCGGCTACATGTTGGGGAACTTCCTGACCTCGCTGATCGCCGGGGTCGGCACCTGGGCCTGGCTGCAGATCTTCGACATCCCCTACCCGCTGCTGCTGGGCATCCTGGTGGCCCTGCTCGACCTGATCCCGGTCATCGGGTCCACGGTGGGCGGCGCGATCGTTTCGCTGGTGGCCCTGACCGTGTCCCTGCCGGTGGCTATCGCCACCCTCGCCTTTTACATCGCGTACCGCCTGGCGGAGGATTACCTCATAGTGCCGCGAATCATGGGAAGGACGGTGGAGGTGCCTGCGGTGGTGACGGTGGTGGCGGTCCTGCTCGGCGGGGCGCTGATGGGCCTCATCGGGGCCCTCGTCGCGATCCCCGCCGCGGCCGCGCTCCGCCTCCTGCTCAACGAGGTCACCTTCCGCCGCCTGGACCGAAGCTGACCACGCCTCCGGAGCAGGGACAAGGGACCGAGCCGCCGGGCGACCGCGGTCCCCAGTTGCCACGCTGGATGCGGTCCAGCTGGATGCGGGCGGCCAAGCGGCCGATCCGCCGGATCGTCATCCTGTTCATCCTGGCCCTGATCGTCGAGTACCTGGTCATCCCGGAACTGGTCGGCGCGAGCAAGAATCTCTACCTGCTCGGCCGGGTGAGCATCCCCTGGATGATCGCCGGGCTGGCGCTGGAAGCACTCTCGCTGTTCTGCTACGCACTGCTGACCCGGGATCTGCTGCCCCCGAAGGGGAGGCCGGGCATCTCCCGGCTCTTCCGGATCGACCTGGCCGCAGCCGCGGTCGCGCACATGATCCCCGCGGGCACCATCGGCAGCGCCGGGGTGGGATACCAGCTCTTCACCTCGGAAGGACTGGACGGCACCGACGTCGGCGTCATGATGGCCACCAAGGGCATGGGCTCCACCATCGTGCTGAACGTACTGCTCTGGCTGTCGCTCGTGATTTCCATCCCGCTGTCGGGGTTCCGGCCGATCTACGCCACCGTGGCCATCGCAGGCGCGGTGCTGCTGGGATTGATAGCGGCACTGATCATCGGGCTCACCCGCGGTGCACCGCGCGCCGGGCGCATCCTGCGGGCGGTCGGCGACAAGATCCCCGGCGTGGGTGGCACGCGGCTGGAGAGAATCGTGCTCCAGGCCGACGAGTCGCTGCGCCGGCTGGCTCGCGACCGCGGCGTCATGATCCGCTCCCTGCTCTGGGCTGCGCTGAACTGGCTGCTGGACGCGGCGTCGCTGTGGTGCTTCATCGCGGCCTTCGGCAGCTTCACCAACCCCGTCGGGCTGTTCGCCGCCTACGGCATCGCGAACGTGCTCGGAGCTCTCCCGATCAGCCCGGCTGGGCTGGGCGTGATCGATTCGGTGACCCCGGTGCTGCTGGTCAGCTTCGGCCTGACCCGCAGCGTGGCCACGCTGGGCGTGCTGGCCTGGCGGCTGGTCAACTTCTGGCTGCCCATCCCGACCGGCATCGCGTCCTATATCTCGCTCAAGGTGCCGAGGGGCTCCAACCGGGCTGCTATGCGCCGGGCGCTGGCCGACATGTTCGGCCACAGCCGGTCCGACGAGCAGGCTGACGGCGAGCAGCCTGAGGGCGAGCACGCTGACACCGAGCAGGCTGGAACCGACCACGCCGACGAGGAGCACGCCGACCGTGGCCGGGAGAACCGGGACCCGCGCACTGCGGTGGCAGAGGACCCTGCCAGCGACCGGGCCTGACCGCACCTCCCTGGATCAGCGCCGGGGCAGCTTGACCACCGACACGAAGAACTCGTCGATCTGCCGGACGGCCACGATGAACTGCTCCACATCCACCGGCTTGGTGACGTACGCGTTGGCGTGCAGCTTGTAGCTGCGCAGGATGTCCTCCTCGGAGGAGGACGTGGTCAGGATCACCACGGGTACGTGGGCGAGCTCGGGGTCGGACTTGATCTGCTCCAGGATCTGCCGCCCGTCGTACTTGGGCAGGTTGAGGTCGAGCAGGATCAGGTCCGCGGACGGCGCATCGGCGTGCGCGCCGCGACGGTAGAGGAAGTCCAGCGCCTCTTCCCCGTCCCGGGCCACATGCAGCCGGTTGCGGATCTTGTTGTCCTCGAAGGCTTCCCGGGTCATCAGTTCGTCGCCGGGGTCATCCTCGACCAGCAGGACTTCGATCTGTTCCAGGTCGCACATGCGGTGTCCCTTCGGGGATGGTGGCGGTGTTCTCGTCGCCCGGTTCGGCCGGGCCGCCCGCGCCGGAGTCCCTGCCAGAGCCGCCGCTGGGGCTGGGGCTGGCGGGGCCGGGGAGGGTGAAGGCGCCGATGACCTCGGGCTGGCCGGGCAGCCGGCCGGGGGTGGTCGCGGGGGCGGGCACCGTGAAGTAGATGCGCGTCCCCCCCGAGTAGCTGGTGTCCAGGAACATCTCGCCGCCGTGCTGCTCGACGATCCGCTTGCACAGCGCAAGGCCGATCCCGGTGCCCGGGTACGCGTCCCGTCCGTGCAGCCGCTGGAAGATGATGAAGATCTTCTCCGCGAACTCGGGTGGGACGCCGATGCCGTTGTCGGCCACGCCGATCTGCCATCCCCCGTCCGGCTGCTCGTCCGCGGTGATCCGGATCACCGGGGCGCGGCCGGGCGCGCGGAACTTGATGGCGTTGCCGATGAGGTTCTGCCACAGCATGCCGAGCAGGGTGGGGTCGCCCCTCACCTCCGGCATCGGCCCGGGCCGCTCGATGACCGTCCCCGTCTCCTCGATCGCCGCCGACAGGGCCGTAGCCGCCGCGTCGAGCGGCTGGTCGAGGGGTACCGTCACGGGCACGTCGCTGGCCCGGCCGACCCGGGAAAAGGTCAGCAGGTCGTTGATCAGGACCTGCATCCGCTTCGCGCCGTCCACGGCGAACTCGATGTACTTCAGGCCCCGCTCGTCGAGCTTGTCGCTGTAACGTTTCTCCAGCAGCTGGCAGAAGGAGGCGACCTTGCGCAGTGGTTCCTGCAGGTCGTGCGAGGCGACGTAAGCGAACTGCTCCAGCTCGGCGTTGGACCGGCGCAACTCGGCGGCCTGGGCGTCCAGGTCGGCCGCCTGGCCGGCCGCGACGTCCTGCGCGGCGCGGCTGCTGTCCAGCGCCGTGACCAGCTCGCTGCGCATTCCCTCGACGGCCGCGGACACGGCCTGCAGATCCGCCGGGCCGCTGGTGCGGATCTGGTGACTGTAGTCACCGGCCGCCACCTCGTCGGAGGCCGCACGCAGCCGGTGCAGCGGGCGGATGACGGTGCGGTCCAGGATGATCGCCAGCGCCGCCGTCGCGAACAGGAACACGACCAGGATGCTCACGTATACCCAGTTCTGGAGGACGCGGGCCCCCCCGAGGGCGGCCCGGTCGGTCATCACGCCGGCCGCCAGATGGGCGTTCTGGGCGGCGGACAGCGCCCGGAGCCGGTCGAAGGCGGTCTTGCCCCGGTCTAGCTGGGCCAGGCTGGTGCCGCTCAGCGCGCCCTGGCCCGCCCGGGCGATGGACGGGACCGCGTACCCGGTGCGCCAGGCCTGGGCGGCCCGCTCGACCCGGGCCAGGTCCCCGGCCAGCGGCTTCTTGCCACCGATCAGCGCGTGAAGCTGGGCCGCGGCCGCCCGCTCGACGGCCCGGCCAGCGGTGTAGGGCTGGAGGAACCGCGCGTCGCCGGTGAGGCCGTAGCCGCGGACCCCGGTCTCCTGATCGACCAGGGCGCCCTGCAGCCAGTACGCCTGGGCCTGAGCGGGCAGGATCGAGTTCGTCAGCTCGTTGGAGATCGTCCGCGTCCGGGCCGTCAGTGCCGCGACGGTGACGGCGGCCAGCACGGCCAGGGCCGCGAGCACCGTGAACATCAGCCGGAACCAGCCCTGGACCGTGAGTCCCCGGAGCCGGCGCCCGCGTTCCGGCGTTCCGGATGCGCTCACTGCGCTGCCTTCCAGCCGAGGTGGACGATCGCGACGTCGTCGGCGAGCCCGCCGTAGAGGGCGGCCGCAGCCTCGGTCGTGTCCAGCAGGGTATCCACGAAACCGGATGGGGGGAGCAGGGCCAGATCGCGGGCCATGGCCAGCAGCCCGTCCTCGCCGAGCCGCTGGCTGCCTGGCCCCACCCGGCCCTCGAACAGGCCGTCGGTGAAGAGCACCAGGCCCGCAGTCACGGGCAGCGGCAGCTCTTGCTCCGGCCAGGACACGCCGGACTCCAGGCCCACTGCGGGCCCGGCCGGTCCTTCCACGAGCTCGACGTGTCCAGGCGTGCGCAGCAGCAGCCCCGGATGGCCGGCCCGGAGCACCCGCACGCTGCGCTGGTCCGGGCCGAAGGCCAGGTGCGTGAGGGTGACGAACAGGTGATCGTCCTGCCGCTCCGCCATCAGCAGCTGCTCGAGCAGTCCCATCAGCGCCTGCGGGGCCGTGCCCGCGAGTACGAGGGACCGCCAGGCCACCCGCAGGCAGACTCCGATGGCGGCCTCGGCGGCACCATGTCCGCAGACGTCACCGATGACCGCGTGCACGACGCCGTCCGAGGTCTCGACCACGTCGTAGAAGTCCCCGCCGAGCAGGGCATTGGCCCGGCCCGGCCGGTACCGGGCAACCATCTCGAACGCCCCGGTACGGAGCAGCGGCGTGGGCAGCAGCGCACGCTCCAGCCGGGCGTTCTCCTCCGCCCGCAGCGCACTGCGCTGCAGCGCCGCTGACGCCTGTTCCACGTGCTTGCGCTGGGTGGCATAGCGGATCGCGCGGCCGAACACGTCCGGTGGCGCCTGGCCCTTGATCAGGTAATCCTGGGCGCCCGCGGCGACCGCGGCCAGCCCCGCGCTCTCCTCGGCCAGCCCGGTCAGCACCACTACGGGTGCTCCCGGGGCGGCGGCGAGCAGCTGGGTGACCGCCTCCAGTCCCTGCACGTCGGGCAGGTGCAGGTCCAGGAGGATGCAGCCGGGCGCCGGGCCCTGGCTGAGCAGGCCGACGGCCTCGGCGAGTGAGCGTGCAGCGGTCAGCGAGGCCTGCATGCCGCTGTCCGCGAGGAGTTCCTCCACCAGCAGGACGTCACCGGCGTCGTCCTCCACCAGGAGGATCGTGTCCGGATCGCCCAGCCACGCGAGGCGCCCGGGGTCCAGGCCGCTGCTCTCCTGCGGGGGGCTGGCCGGGCCGCGTGGTGCGGGCACGCCGGTCCAGGTCGGCATGCTCATGGCGCCTCTGCGGGACGTGGCCTCAACCAACGCTCCTTATGGCAGACCGTTAGCCCCCCTACGCGAGGCTAGCGGCTTCGTCGCTTCCTGTTCCGCGACAGGATAATGTCGCGCAACGGTAAAGGCTCCGGTTTTAGTCCGGTGCGGCATCCGGCGGCACTGAACGCCGTGACCTGGAAAGACCGAGGGCGGGACGCGTCTCTCAGGTCGCGGCGAGGCTGCCCCCCGCGCCGTCAGGCGGGCCGAGGATGCGCTCCCGCAGGAACGTGAGCGCGTGGGCGAGTAGCCGGGACACGTGCATCTGCGAGATGCCCAGGGTGCGGCCGATGTCCGCCTGAGTCATGTCCCCGTAGAAGCGCATCAGCAGGATCCGCTGTTCCCGGCGGGGCAGTTCATCCCAGTGCACTGCGAGCGCCTCCATCGACAGGGTGTGCTCCATCTGAGGATCCTCCGCGCCGAGCAGGTCGGCGAGGCTGGCCGTGTCGGGCTGGCCAGACAGAGGCGCGTCGAGTGAGGCCGGCTGCAGGAGCATGTCCGCGCCGTGCGCTTCCCGGACATCAGCCTCGGTCATCCCTAGTTCGCTGGCGAGTTCGGCGTCGCTGGGCGCGTGGCCCAGCTGCTGGGTGAGCTGGTGGGCCGCCTCGCGCAGCACGAGCAGCCGTTCCTGGACGGGCCGCTCGATGTGCACCTGCCATCGTTTGTCCCGGAAGTAGCGCTTGATCTCCCCGGTGATACACGGTTGGGCGTACGCGGCGAGGTTCCGGCCGACGCCGGGGTCGTAGTTGTTGATCGCCTTGAGCAGGCCCACGTAGCCCACCTGGACCAGGTCCTCGGTCGGCTCCGGGCTGCGCCGGTAGCGGTTCGCGCACGCCCGGACCAGTCCCCGGTAACGGCCCACCAGCGCCTCACACGCCTGGTTCCGGCGGGGATTATCCGGCGGGTACAACCGGATCTCGAGCAGCAGTTCTTCGTCGTCCAGCTGTTCAAGCGAGCTCGCAGCTGCGTCAGCGGGCCGGCCCATGGTCCGGGGCGGGGTTGCCGCAACTGCATCACCTGCGGCAAGTGTTTCCATGCGGCAAGTGTGGCACGCTCACGCCGCGCAAGGCAAGTGTTTCCATATGGAATACTCAACCCGCCTCGGCAGCCACCTCACCGAGCCCGCGCAGCAGGGCGTCGCGGCCTTCCGGTGTCATGGCCTGGAGCATGCCGGCCAGGGCTGCCCGTCGCTGGTCGCGCACCCAGCCGGCCAGGCGCCGGCCCGACTCGGTCAGCAGCAGGACGATCTCCCGGCGGCTTTCCTCCGCCCGGTCCCGGGTCAGCAGCCCGGCGACTTCCATCCGGTCACACAGCCTGCTGGTGGCCGACGCGGACGCGCCCACCTGAGTGGCCAGCCGGTTGAGGTTGAGGCTTCCGGCCCGGTCGATGATCAGCAGGGCACGCAGCTGGGCAGGCGGCACGGACGAGCCGATCTTCTCCACCGCCCGCTCCGCCACCTCGATCAGGGCAGCCAGTCCCTGCTCGGCCGTACTCACCTCGACCTGCCCATCTCTGGAACCCCGGAACATGTCCTATCCCATCAGGATCGCCACCGGGCCAGCAGCTGCGCCCACCTTTGATACCGGCGGAGAGCCTACCAGCGCTGACATCGCCTCTCGGACCGTGCGCGCTTACCCGTCCCGCAGCCGCGGCAGTATCCGGGAGGCATAGAACTCGAAGAACCCCTCCGAATCGGGACCGGCCTGGCTGATGTACACCTCATCGAAGCCCGCATCACGATAGGCCTGGATGCCCTGCAGATGGACCGCGGGATCCGGGCCGCATGGCGCACTGATCATGTCCTCGGTGATGAGCTCGGTGAGCTCGCCGAAGTGCCGGGGCAGCGTGAGCAGCTGGCTGGCCTCACCAGGCACCCCGTCGGTCCGCCACAGCCGGTGCATGGTCTTCCTGGCCTGGGTCTCGTCCGGGGCCCAGCACACTTTGAAGCCGCCCTGAACCGGCCGGTCGCCACCGCCCGACTCGCGGTACAGCCGGACGAAGTCGGCGTTTGGCGGCACGCAGACGTAGCCGTCCGCGATCCGGGCGGCCAGCTTGATCGCCTTCTGGCCGAATCCCGACATGAAGATCGGCGGCGGGGTCGGCGGAACCGAGTACAGGCGGGCGGTGTCCACCGTGTAGTGCGGGCCGCGGTGACTGATAAGCCGCCCGCTGAACAGGTCCCTGATCACGGACACGGCTTCCTCGAGCATCTCCAGCCGCTCCTCGGCCGGCGGCCAGCGCTGTCCCAGAATGTGCTCGTTGAGATTCTCGCCCGTGCCGAGCCCCAAGGTGAAACGGTCTCCGGTGAGCAGCGCGGCGGTCGCCGCGGCCTGGGCGACCACCGCGGGATGCTGGCGAATGAGCGGGCAGGTCACCGCCGTGGTGACGGGCAGCGAGGTGACCTGCGAGATAGCCCCGATTACCGACCAGACGTTGCCGCTCTCGCCCTGCTCGTCGAGCCAGGGATGGAAGTGGTCGGAAATCCACAGAGCCTCGAAACCGGCTTCCTCGGCCAGCCTCGCCTGCCGCACGAGGTCCTGCGGCGGGTGTTCCTCCGACGACAGGAAATAGCCATACCGGGTGGCCATCACCGCCGCCCTTCCCAGCCCAGTTGCCCGCTGCGCCGCGTTCTTGGGAATGTCTTGACGCCCGGCACTACCCGCGCCCCGGCGGGCTACACCACCCACGGACCGGGCTCCCCGCGTTCCCGCGGCGGACAGTGGCAGATTGCAAGTGTTTCTCTCTACAATGTTGTGTCGTGGAAGCAGGTGGCGAAGAATTCGCGGAACCGGTGGGTGCGCTGCAGGCCGCGACCCGGGTGCTGGCCGGGGTCGCGCTGCGCAGCCTGGATGTCCTCGACGGCGCGGTCACACTGCCCCAGTTCCGGATGCTGGCCGTCCTGGCCGAGCTCGGCTGTGCCCGGTCGGCGTGGGTGGCGCGGGCTCTCGGCCTGGACGCGTCTACGGTGACCAGGCTGGCCGACCGGCTGGTCATGACGGGCCATGTGGTCCGGGGCAGTGACCCGCGGCACCGCAGCGTGGTGACCCTCGAATTGACTCCCAGCGGGCAGCGTCTGGTCAGCGCGGTCTCAGAGTGGCGCCAGCGCGAGCTGAGCCGGATCGTCGCCACGCTCCCCCTGGCCAGCCGGGCCCAGCTCACCAGCGTCCTGGATCAGCTGGTCATGGCGGCCGGGGAAGGCTACGGCCTGACGGCCGAACCTGCGCTTCCCCTGTGATCGTACCCCGCGGCGGCCGTTTGGCCCGGTCAGGCGAGGGTAGCCGGACGCCCCCAGAGCGTCCGGATGAGGAGAGCATGAGCAGTCACGATCTTGGCGCGGCCGGCGAGTTCCCCCCGCACGTACTGCGTGAGTACGCGCTGGTGGCGGACGGGGAACGGGGCGCGCTGGTCGGCCCCCGCGGTGACTTCGCCTGGCTGTGCGCCCCCCGCTGGGACTCCGATGGCGTGTTCTCCGGCCTGATCGGCGGTCCCGGCGTCTACGCCGTTACCCCGGAGGAATCGCGCTTCGCCTGGGGCGGGTACTACGAGGGCAGCACGCTCATCTGGCGCAGCCGCTGGATCACCAGCAGCGGTTTCACCGAATGCCGTGAGGCGCTGGCCTACCCCGGCGATCCGCACCTGGCGGTGGTCCTGCGCCGGGTCGTCGCCCTGGACGGCCCGGCCCGGGTCCGGGTGGTCCTGGACTTGCGGGCCGGCTTCGGGCGTTACCGGATGAGCCGGCTGAGGCAGGCCGGCGGCGTGTGGACGGCCCGCAGCGGCCCGCTTCGGATGCGGTGGTCGGGCGGCGCGGACGCTACCGTCCGGGCGGACGGCGCGCTGGAGCTGCACCTGGCCCTGGACGAGGGCGCCCACCACGACCTGGTGCTGGAGATGTCGGACCAGGCGCTGCCGCGGGTTCCGGTGTGCGCCGCGGAGGCATGGCAGGCCACCGAGACGTCCTGGGCCGCGGCCGTCCCGCGACTCGGCCCGAGCCTGGCCACTGCGGACAGCCAGCACAGCTACGCGGTGCTGGCCGGGCTGACCAGCAGTAGCGGCGGCATGGTCGCCGCCGCCACCATGTCGCTTCCGGAGCGCTCCGAAGCCGGCCGGAACTACGACTACCGCTACGTGTGGATCCGGGACCAGTGTTACACCGGGCAGGCCGTGGCCGCCGACGGCCCGCACCGTCTGCTGGACGACGCTGTCTCCTTCGTCGCCGAGCGCATCCTGGCCGACGGCCCTGACCTGAAGCCCGCCTACACTGCGGCGTGCGGGCCGGTGCCCGGGGAGAAGTCGCTCACCCGCCTGTCCGGCTACCCGGGCGGCGCGGACAAGGTCGGGAACTGGGTCAACCGCCAGTTCCAGCTCGACGCGCTAGGCGAGGCACTCCAGCTCTTCGCGGCCGCGGCCGGCCACGATCACCTGGACACCACGCACTGGCAGGCGGCTGAGACCGCGGTGAAGGCCATCGAGAGCCGGTGGAGCGAACCGGACGCCGGTGTCTGGGAACTGGACAACCACCGCTGGGCACACTCCAGGCTGATGTGCGTCGCGGGGCTGCGGGCCATCGCCGCGGCGGGAGCCACCCCGGCGCAGGCGGCGGCCTGGGAAACGCTGGCCGATGCGATCCTGGCTAACGTGGCCGCCGACAGCGTGCACGCCAGCGGGCGGTGGCAGCGCGCTCCCGACGATGACCGCGTGGACGCCGCCCTGCTGCTGGCCGCGATCCGCGGGGCTGTGCCCGCGACCGACCCGCGCAGCCTGGCCACCCTCGAGGCGATCAAGGCCGACCTGTCCAGCGACGGCTACGTGTACCGGTACCGGCACGATCAGCGCCCGCTGCAGGAGGCTGAGGGCGCGTTCGTCCTCTGCGGGTTCCTTATGGCGCTGGCCACGCACCAGCTGGGCCGGGAGAGCGAGGCCGTCGGCTGGTTCGAGCGCAACCGGGCGGCCTGCGGTCCCCCAGCGCTGTTCACCGAGGAGTTCGACACCCGCCAGCACCAGTTGCGCGGCAACCTGCCGCAGGCGTTCGTGCACGCGGGGATGGTCGAGTCGGCGGCGCGGCTGGCCCGTCCCTGGGACGCGCGCTGACCGCCGGCGCATCCGGCAACCGCCACCCCGCCCGGCCGCGAATGCACCGGGAGGGAGTTGTCTGGCCTTCCGGGCGCTGGCGGTGTCCCTGGCCCTGACCCGGCCTGGGTTACCCGCGGACGTGCCGCTGGTCAGCGTATTCTTCATCCCGCCCACCTGGCAGCAGGTGCCCCATAGCCGCGCGAGGGAGGTAGATCCGTGAGGGCTGAGCGTCATCCCGCGTATGACAACGGGACATTGCGGATCACCCCGACCGCCTCACCGGCCGGCCTGGCCATCGCCGGGGAGATCGATGAGGCGACCTATCCCGCCCTGGTGACCTCACTGCACGAACTCGCCGAGGGGCACCAGGATGTGCACCTCGACCTCAGCGGGGTGAGCTACTGCGACCTGGCCGGGCTGCGGGCCATCGTGCGCCTGGCCGGCGACGGCACCCAGGGTCAGGCGCGGCAGGTCCGGCTGCGCAATGTGCCGCAGCACATCCGCGCGGTGCTCGCCATCATTGGCTGGGACGCGCTCCCGGGACTGGCCGTGGAACCGTAGCCGGAACCGGCCCGGCCCCGCCTTCAGGTCAGTCCTCCGGTCAGTCAGGCCAGCGTGATCCCTGCGCCGACCGACGCCGGAGGTCGTTGCGTACCTCGGCGCCGAGCCGCCGGGTTTCCCGCCGGTTGAGCAGCGCGCCCGCGGCGGCTCCGGTCAGCATCGGCCCCAGGGACACGGCGCTGCGGCCGGCCCGGGCGATCAGCCGCCGCTCCAGCTGCCTGCGCAGCGGCGAACCCACGGCCAGGGCCAGTCCGCCGGGCACCAGGGCCACACCCCGCCGGTGCGCCCAGGCCACGACGTAGGCCAGCATCCGCTCGGGGGCCGAACCCGGGGCCCGCATTCCGTAGACCTCGTGCAGCTCGGCCACCAGCTTCAGCTCGATCCCGACGACGGCCAGGGTCTCGAATGCCACCTCTACCGGGGCGGACGGCAACGGCAGCAGCATGGACGCGCCCACCGCCGCGCCCACGGACGCGGCCGACCGGGATGCGCCCTTGATCAGCTGGTCCGCGACTTCTTCCGGGCCGAGGCCGGGAAACTGGGCGCGCAGCTTCTGCTGGTCCCGTACCGGCAGCCGGGGCGCCATGGCCAGCACCTGGGAGGTCAGCCACCGGCCCCCCGAGGCCACCCCGGACCAGCCCGCCCGGCCGCTCCGGCGGACGAACCGGGACATGGCCGCCATCACCCGGCGGCGCCGGGACAGGGGGCTGCCCTCGCTGATCTCGCCGACGAGCTTGGCTACCTCGCCGGACAGCTCGGGCTGGCCGGCCGGTTCGGCGGCGCGTCCGGCGCCCTCGGTGGTCTTGTCCACGTCATGCAGCTACCCCCGGCTGGGCGGGCTACGCCGGAGTTCACCCGGGTTCTGCGGCCGTGGTCCCGTAGACACTTGTGCCGCGTTACCCGCATGCGCGCGCCCACGTGGGTAGGGCCACCACCATGACGCAGTTCGGGTACACGGCCATGTGCGAGCAGACCCCGGTCCGGCAGCTGGTCAGCGACCTCCAGGCGGCCGAGCAGGCCGGGTTCGATTTCTCGGTCATGTCAGATCACTACTTTCCCTGGCTGGAGGACCAGGGGCACTCCGGCTACGCGTGGGCCGTGCTCGGCGCCGCGGCGCAGGCCACCCACCGGCTCCCGCTGATGACCATGGTGACCTGCCCCACGTTCCGCTATCACCCGGCGGTCGTCGCCCAGAAGGCCGCGACCATCGGGGTACTGTCCGGCGGCCGGTTCACGCTAGGGCTGGGCTCGGGCGAGAACCTCAACGAGCACGTGGTCGGCGGCGGCTGGCCCAGCCCGCGGATCCGCCAGGAACGGCTGGGCGAGGCCATCCGGATCATCCGGCACCTGTTCACCGGCGACTACGTGAACTTCAGCGGCCGGCATTTCCAGGTAGAGCGGGCCCGGCTGTACGACCTGCCGGACGCGCCCGTGCCCATCGGCGTCGCGGCGTCCGGCACGGAGTCCGCTCAGCTGGCCGCGGACGAGGGCGAGTGCCTGATCGCCACCGAGCCGGACCCCTCGCTCGTCGAGGCCTTCAACCAGGCCGGCGGGGAAGCCAAGCCGAAGTACGGGCAGCTGGCGATCTGCTATGACCCCGATGAGCAGGCGGCCCGGGCCCGGGCCCGGCGGCTGTGGCGCTGGGCCGCACCCGGCTGGCCGGTGATGTCCGAGCTCCCCGAGCCGCGGGCCTTCGACGCAGCGTCCAGCCCGGTCCGCGAGGAGGACATCACCCAGCTGGTGCCCTGCGGGCCCGACCCCGCGGTGCACGTCAGGGCGGCCAGGCAGTTCACCGAGGCGGGCTTCACCCACCTGGCCCTGGTCCAGGTGGGCGGCGAGCAGCAGGGCCAGTTCATCGCCTGGGCCGAGGACGAGCTGCTGCCCGCCCTGCGCGAATCAGCCGGCAGTCCAGGATCCTGAGCAAGGAAAGGTGCTGCGCCACAGGCCCGGGGGCTCACGGCCGCCGATCCTTGAGGTCCCGGGCGAGCTGCTCGAGCACCGGCAGGGCCGCGTCGAGAGCCTCCCGCTCGGGCCCGCCGAGGTGCTCGATCAGCTGGCTCAGCGCGTCCGTGCGCTCCGCCCGGATCCGGTCGTGCAGCCGCCGGCCGGCCGGGGTGGCGTCGACCAGCGCAGCCCGCCGGTCGCGCGGGTCGGGCCGCCTGGCCAGCAGCCCGGCGTCCTCGAGCCGCCACACCACCCGGCTGAGCATGGTCGGGTTCATGCCTTCCTCGCGGGCCAGCCAGGACAGGCCGACCGGCCCGTTGCGGGCCGTGGTGGCGAGCACGGTGGCCTCGGTGAGGGTCAGTTCGGCCCCGACCCGGGTGGGCCGGATCCGCCGGGCGAGCCGTCCCACCGCCGTGCGCAGCCGGGCGGCTGTCTCGGTCCTGGCCAGGGCCTCAGTGTCGCTGATCACAGCCCCGGCGTCGCCCGGGCTCCCGGCCTGGCCACCGGCAGCGGCGCCAGTCACGGGCAGCACCTCTCGTCGTTACTTATTTGCCAGATAGCAAACATTTTAGCCGGTGATCAGGCCGTTGCCTCCGCTCACGCCCGCCTCCAGGCCCGCGCGCGGCGCGGCGGGTGTGATCGTTGGCGGGCGCGGGCATGCCAGGAGCGGTGGGCGGGAGGTGACAGATGCCCGGAAAGCTCACGCCGTACCAGCGCAAGCGGGATTTCACCCGGACACCCGAGCCGGCCGGGCAGCAGGCAGGCGACGGGGCGGCCGGCCAGAGCCGGTTCGTCGTGCAACGGCACCGGGCCCGGCGCCTGCACTACGACCTCCGGTTCGAGATCGGCGGCGTGCTGGTCAGCTGGGCGGTCCCCAAGGGGCCCACGCTCGATCCCGACGTGAAGCGCATCGCGGTCCACGTCGAGGACCACCCGATCGAGTACCTCGACTTCGAGGGCGTGATCCCGCGAGGGGAGTATGGCGGCGGCGACGTGATCGTGTGGGATCGCGGCACCTGGGAGCCGCACGCTACGGACGACCCGGCCGCCGCGATCGAGGCGGGCGAGTTCCACGCGGACGTGCACGGGCAGAAGCTGCGCGGCCGGCTGATCCTGGTGCGGACCGGCGGACCCGACTCGAACCAGTGGCTGCTGATGCACAAGCACGACGAGTATGCGGTCACGGGCTGGGACCTGGAGGATTATCCGCAATCCGTGCTCAGCGGGCGCACGAATGACGAGGTCAAGGCCGATCCGGAGCGGGTGTGGCGCTCGGACCTGCCCCCGTCTGAGGCGTCGGTCATGGTGCGCCGCTCACCGGACCCAGCCGCGGAGGGCCCGGCCGGCCGTGAGGCGGACAGCCCCGGTGCCGGGCCGGGCCCGGATGAGCTCGCCGCCCTGGACGCCCTCGGTTCCGGCGGCACCTGGGAGGTATTCGGCCGCAGCCTGCGGCTGACCAACCTGGACAAAGTCCTGTTCCCCGCCCGTCCGGACGAGGAGCCGGTGACCAAGCGCGAGCTGGTCCGCTACGCGGCGCAGATCGCCCCGGTCGCGCTCCCCTATCTCACCCGCCGGGCGCTGAACATGCACCGGTTCCCCGGTGGCGCCGACACGAAGGGGTTCTGGCACAAGCAGCTGCCTGATCACGCCCCCGAGTGGCTGCCACGCTGGCGTGACCCTCACGCCAGCCCGGGCAAGACCACGACCTACCTGGTGGCGGATGAGCCGGCCGCGCTGGTGTGGGCGGCCAACTTCGGTGCCCTGGAATGGCACGCCTGGACCGCCTGTGCCGATCAGCCGGACCGGCCCACCTACGCGCTCATCGACATCGATCCGGGGTCGGGGACCTCGTGGGACGAGGTGCTGGTGCTGGCTCGGCTGCACCGCACCGCCCTGGAGCACCTGGAGGTGCGCGGTCAGCCCAAGCTGACCGGCGGGCGCGGGATCCATGTCTGGATTCCCCTCGCTCCCGGGCCCACCTTCGAGGAGACCCGCGCCTGGGTCGAGCAGCTGTCCCGGGCCATCGGCGCGGTCGTGCCGGACCGGGTGAGCTGGAAGTGGGACGTCCGCGAGCGGGGCGGGCTGGCCCGGCTCGATTACACGCAGAACACCAGCAACAAGACCCTGGTCGCGCCCTACAGCCCGCGGGCCGCGGCGGGTGCGCCAGTGTCCGCGCCCATCGAGTGGGACGAGCTGGACGATCCGTCGCTGCGGCCCGACGCGTTCACGATCCGGGACATGCCGGGCCGGCTGGCCCGGCATGGCGATCCGTTCCGCACCGTGCTGGCCACGGACCAGGTGCTTCCCCCGATCAGCTAGCCACCAGACCGGGGTGGCCGGCGCGCTGAGGGCTAGCGGAGACCGGCGAAGAGATCGTCCTCGGGCACCGGGGCGCCGGTGGAGTCCACTACCCGGATGAAGCTCTCCTCGCCGAAGACCCGCTCGCCGAGCTCGGGCGGGATCTTGCTGAACCAGGACTCACTGATCTGGCTGGCGTGCGCCATCAGCGCGGCCTGCTTGCGGGCCAGTACCGGCCTGATGTCGACGGTGGTCGTGATGCGCCGTTCAGAGGTCTCCATCTGCTCCTGCGCTTCGGGGCTGATGCCGTCCTCGTCGGGCATCTCCGCGCCGGCCTCCTTCAGCGCCGTCCACAGCTCGCGCCACTTGCTGACCGGCATCGCCGTCAGGTAGAGCTTGGCCGGGATGCCGGTACGCCTGACCGCCTCGGCCGCGCCGCGGCTGGCGTGGACGTGGTCGGGGTGCTGGTAGCCGCCGTCAGGGTCATAGGTGACCACGACCTGCGGCCGGTACCGCTCGATCAGGGCGCCGATCCGGGCCGCCACGTCGTCCAGCGGCACGTTGCAGAACGCGTCCGGCCGGTCCTTGTACTCCCACTCCACCATCCCGGAGTCGTGGTAGCCGAGCAGCTCCAGGTCCGTGACCCCCAGGTGCTTGGCCGATTCCCTGAGCTCAGCCAGCCTGATCTCGGCCACTTCCTGCTCGTCGTGGCCGTCGGCGCCGGGTTTGATCCCGCCGGGAGCGTCCCCGAACTCGCCGTTCGTGCAGGTGACGACGATCGTGCGGACGCCCTCGGCCGAGTAGCGGGCGAGCACTCCCCCGGTACTTGAGGCTTCGTCGTCGGGATGCGCGTGCACTGCCATCAGGGTGAGGTTGTCCGCCATGACACCAGCCTGCCCGACCGGGCTGCGTCCCGGCAGGCCGGCCCGCCCTTTCAGCCCGGCGCGTAACCGGGGCCGGGTGGCCTTAACCCGGTTCGTGGCTACGGCCGTGGCTGGCGCGGCTATCGTTGGGGCCCGGTCCGCGGACCAGCGGTCCGCGGCAGCCCAGCGGGAAAGGCCGGTCCATGAGCCACGGCAGCATGCGCCGGACGAAGCGGCGGTCTCTCCTCATCGTGGTGGCCGTGGTCGCGGCCGTCGTGGTGGCGACCGGTGCGGCCGGGGGCTACGTGCTGCTGACGCGGACCCAGGGCACCCCCCAGCAGACCGCCGCCAGCTACCTGCAGGACTGGCAGCAAGGCAGCTACGCCGCGATGGGCACGGTCAGCGTCAACGTGCCGGGGTCCGGGCTGGCCGCCCCGCTGCGGCAGACCGCGGCCGAACTCGGCCTGCGCCGCATCCACCTGCGGCTCGGCCAGGTCACCGCGAACGGCGGATCGGCCCGGGCCGGGTTCACGGCCACCGCGGACCTGGCCAGCGGGCACGTGTGGACCTACCCAGGCCAACTGCGGCTGGTGACCCGGAACCGGCACTGGCGGGTGGACTGGAGCCCGTCCGCCATCTACCCGCGGCTCCGGGCGGGCGAGCGGTTCGTGCTGAGCGCCGTCTGGCCGGCCCGGGCCGCCGTGCTGGCCGGCGACGGCACCGCGCTGAGCTCTCCCACGGTCATCGCGCAGTCGGGTTCCATCGCGTTGCTCACCGGCACTGTGGGGGCCGCCACGGCGGCGCAGGCCAAGGCGCTCGGCGCCCCCTACCGGGCGGGTGACCCGATCGGCCAGAGCGGCATCGAGCAGGCGTACCAGGCCCAGCTGGCGGGCCGGCCGTCACTGACCATCAAGCTCGAGGGACCCGGCAAGCGGGTGGACGCGACCGCCGCCCGTTTTGCGGCCGTCCCGGGCAAGCCCGTTCAGACCAGCCTCGACATGCGGGCCCAGATGGCCGCCTCCGAGGCCGTGTCCGCCGCCTCGACGCCGAAACCAATTGACCTGGTCGCCATCCAGCCGTCCACCGGCAAGGTGCTGGCCGTGGTCGAGCGGCCGGGCGGCTTCGACCGCGCCCTGGCCGGCATCTTCCCGCCGGGCTCCACCTTCAAGGTGGTCACCGCCTCGGCCCTGGCCAAGAAGGGGATGCGCCCGGCCAGCACGGTGCAGTGCCCCAGCCAGGTCACCATCGGCGGCCGGACCTTCCACAACGACGCCAACGAGCACCTGGGCACGACCAGTCTGCAGACGGCGTTCGCCGTGTCCTGCAACTCGACCTTCGCGATGCTGGCCTACCAGCGGCTGGGCGGCGCCGCGCTCGCGTCGATGGCCACCACGTTCGGCTTCAACGCCCGCGCTAACCTGGGCGTCCCCGCCACGCTCGGCAGATTCACCACGCCCCGCCAGCCGGTGGATGTGGCCGCCGACGCCTTCGGCCAGGGCACGGACCTGGTCAACCCGCTCAGCCAGGCCAGCGTGGCCGCGGCCATCGAGGACGGCACCTGGCGGTCCCCGATCCTGGTCACCAGCCCGCAGCCCCGCCAGGTGAAGTCCCATGCGCTCAGCCCGGCCATCCTGGGCACCCTGCGGCCCATGATGCGCGCGGTGGTCACCAGCGGCACCGCGGCGGGGGTCGGCTTCCCGGCGGGCGTCTACGGCAAGACCGGCACCGCGCAGTACGGGACCGGTACCCATTCGCACGGCTGGTTCATCGGCTACCGCGGGGACCTGGCCTTCGCGGTGCTGGTCGAGGGCGGCGGCTTCGGGGCGAATAGCGCGGGGCCGGTGGCCAACGCGTTCCTGCACAAGTTCTGACCACCCCGCCGGCCGGGGCGGCGGCCGGGCCGGGGCACCCTCCCGGCCGCTCCGCTACTCAGCCCTGGTGCGCGGGCGCTGCGGCGAAGGTCACGGTGACCCGCTGGAAGCCCAGCGAGTGCATCATCCCGGTGAGCATGCTGGTCGTGTTGCGCTGCGCCTCGGCCAGCAGCGGGCTCTGCCGGGCCGCGGTCTGGATCTTCTGCTGGGCCAGGACGTAGACCTGCTGCTGGTTGTTGGGGTTGCCGGAGAAGAAGTTCCCGATCCGGTTGAGCAGGCCTTGCTGCTGGGCGAAAACGTAGGACTGCTTGACGTTGAGCACGGCCGGCTCGAGCCGGGCCCGGGGCAGCCGGATCGTGACCGCCGCCCGGTCCCCGGAGACCTGGATGGCCGGGCTCTTCAGCTGGGAGAAGTCCACGTACGCGATCTCGCTGCCCTGGCCCACGAACAGGGTCTGGCTGCCTTCCAGGAACGATGGCAGCAGGTTCGCCTTCTGGGTCAGGTTCACCACCACCTGGAATGACCCGCTGGCCGCCTCGAACCGGCTCAGGGCCGTGATCGACTTGAGCAGCACCGGCCCGCTGCGCGCGGAGGTGGTCTCGCCGAACGGATTGTGCAGCCGGGGCAGCAGGCTCACAGCGGACAGCACAATGATCAGCACCGCCACGGCCACGATGCCGACCGCGGCCGCGACCAGTTTCCCCGTTAAGCCTCGACCGCGCGGGCCGCGCGGGACGCGGGGCATCGTGTCTCGATCCTCGGTCGTGATGCGGGCCATGGTCCCTCCAAGTTACCGACTGGTCGTTCACTGCCCGTACCCCAGCGTCACTGACTCATTCCGGTACGCCGGTGGATCGGGGACAATGACATCTGCGGGGAGCGGTCCGTACTGAGGGTGGCGGTGGTGCGTGGTGAGCAGGCGGAGGAGACGGCCCGGACGGGTCCGGCGCCGGAGGTTCGGCCGGGCCGGATGCCTGCTCTGGATCCTGGCGGTGATCCTGATCGTGCTGCTGCTGTCGGCAGTGTTCGGTGGTTTCCGGCTGGGCACCAAGTCGGGCCTGGGCGGTACCGGGACGAGCATCGTGGCGGCCGCGGCGATCGCCGCCTGACCGCCCGGCGGGCGCTCTACCAGCCGTAGATGCGTACCGGGAGCTCGTGCGCCGGTACCTCATCGGGACCGGGATAGGTGATCATCACGACCGTGTCGTCCGGGTCGTGGCCCTCCACCGCCATCACCCCGCCGCTGCTGCGGGTGTCGCGGTGCGCGGAGTGGGCCTTGAGCACCCGCTCGCACCGCTCGAAGTCCTCTTTCCCGTCCGCGGTCCAGATCACGTACTGCAGGCCCACGCCGCCCAGCGGATGACCCGCGTTACCGCCCATCGCGCGCAGGATCAGCTGCGTTCCGGCCGGACTGACCAGCAGTGCGGCGGTGGGGCTCTGGTCCGCGACCCGCATGGCCAGGAGCTCGGTGTAGAAGCTGACCGAGCGGTCCAGCCGCTGCACGAACATGACCGCTGAGCCGATCCGGGCACCGTGTGCCATCCGCTGGCCTTCCAATCCTGGTCGCTGGGGCCTGCACCACGTCTTCCCTAGGACTACCCTGCCTGGACCCGGGAGGTGACGGGTATGCCGAGCTCGATAGTGCGGCTGACCGTGCAAAGCCGGTCGTGCGACCGGCGGACGGCGTCTGGCAGCAGCGCGCGGGCGGCGCCACCGCCCTCCCCCGCCGGGAACGCGACCCGGAAGGTCACCTCGATATCCGCCAGGTGATTGCCCGCTGCGTCGCGGACTTTCCCCGCCGCCACGTCGACCTGGAAGGCCTCGGGCTCCGCCCGCCGTGAGGTCAGGATGTCCACGTCGATCGCGGTGCACCCGCCGATCGCGGCGAGCAGCAGCTCGGTGGGGGTGAAGTCGGCGTCGCCGCCGGTACCGATGGCGATCTGGCCGCCCCGCTCGTTGCGGGCGGTGAAGCGGCCGCCGGTGACCCGGCCGACGGAAACCTCGCGGTGTGCCGGGTCAGTCGCCATGGCGTCAACTCTGCCAGACGTCCCGGTGCAGCCACCCGAGCAGGTCCGGCGGGGCCAGCTGGGCCGCACGGGCCCGGTAGCCAGCCAGCTCGCGCGCGCTGAGTTCCTCGCGCCCGGCCCCCGGGATCCCCCGCCGGAAGAAGGCGGCGCTGCTCTTCAGCATGCTGGGCGGCCCGATGATGCGCTCGGCGCCGGCCCGCATCTCCTCGAAGGTGGCCGCGCGCACCAGTTCCGGCCAGGTCCCGGCGGGCACGGTGATCGCGAGCCGGCCCGCCAGGCGGTGCATCTCGCCGGCCAGGTCGGCGGACAGGTCGTCGTAGTGGACGAGCACGATGTTCGGCTGGGCGCGCCGCGCCCACGCGCCGGTGAGGTGCCACATCACGCCGGGCAGCGAGTCCATCTGCTGCTGCGGGGTGGTGTCCTCGTGGATCCAGCCGGTCAGCCAGTCGTGCAGCGGTGGCCGCGGAGGCGGGGGCCCGGTCGGCTCGGGCATGCCGGTGAGCTGCCGGACCCGGGCCCGGTCGATGTTGCCGCCCTGGTGGTAGAGGGAGACGGCCATGTCGAGCGGGTGCCTGGCCACCACGATGTAGGTGGCGCGCGGGTTGACCGGAATGCCGTCCAGGGGCGTGTGCGACTTGATGAAGCGGCGGTGCGGCTGGGCCGCGAGCCGGGCGAGCAGCTCCTCGCGCGGCACCGTCAGCTGGTCCAGCCACGGTGACAGGTCACCCAGCGGCTCGGGCAGCTGCGCGGTCTGGAACACCAGCAGCGCGCAGATCATCTGCATCCAGGTCGTGCCACTCTTGGACCGGGTGCTGATCACGATGTCGCCGTCGCGGAAGGGGAACCCGGACCAGCGCCCGCTGTCCTCGTCGGGGGACTGGTAACGGACCGGGGCCGCGGGCACCCGGTGATCTTAGCCCCGCGGCCCGGAACCCACCCCAGCGGGCCCGCCCGGAGTCCGGGGACGCCGCCTCCCGGAGCCGGGAAGTTCCATCGGCCCCGGAAGAGCGGTGCCTGGCTGGCATCCGGGCCGGCCCGGGAGTTCATCACCCGAGCAGCCGCCGGTGGCGGGACGCGGGCGTCGCGGCCGGTACCGACAGACCACGGCCCCGGCCGCGGCCGACCGGACCACAGCCGCGCCCCCGCGGGCGGCTGGGCGGCCCGCCCGCGCAAACGGCTCAGCTCACACGGATCAGCCCAGCTCAGCTCGGCCGGCTCAGGCCGCGAGGTCCGAGTAGTGACTGGCGTCGCCCTTGCGCACGATGCTGGTATCGCCGTTGATCCCGACCGGAATGTCGCCGGCGATCGTGATCCGGTGCAGCAGCCTGGGCTGGTCGTCGTAGTCGGCGACCGCGTAATGCTGGGTGGCCCGGTTGTCCCAGATCGCGATGTCACCGGGCCGCCAGGTCCAGCGGACGGTGTTTTCCAGCCGGGTGATGTGCCGTTGCAGCAGGCCGAACAGGTCGGTGAAGTCGGCCGTGGCCAGCCCGGGGAACGACCGGACGAAGTGACCGAGCAGCAGCGTCGGCTCGCCCGTCTCCGGGTGAATGCGGACGACCGGGTGCTCGGTCTCGAACTCGAGGTGGCGGAACTCGTCCCGGTACTGCTGTTCCCTGACGTCGATGCCGCCGACCTGCGGGCGCTCGGCCGCGTAGTCGTAGCGGTTGGTGTGCACCGCCCGCAACGTTCCGGCCAGGGCCCGCAGGGCCGGATGCAGCCGCAGGTAGGCCTCGGCGGTGTTCGCCCAGACGGTTGTCCCCCCGTAGGGCGGCAGCGTGATGGCGCGCAGCACGCTGATCGCCGGGATCCGGTCCACGAACGTCACGTCGGTGTGCCAGCTGTTGGCCTTGCCCTGCTCGGCGTCGATGGGCAGGACCACGCCACCGTCCCCGGAGACCGTGGGGTGCGGCGTGGTGAGGACGCCCAGGAGCCGGGCGAAGGCCCGCTGGTCGGCATCGGTGGCGTGCTGCTGGTCGCGCAGGAAGACGACCTTGTGCCGGAGCAGCGCGGCGCGCAACTCGGCCAGCGCGGCGGGGCTGACGTCCCCGCCGATCCGGATGCCGCCGACCACCGCACCGATCACCCCGCCCACCTGGGTGACGTCGACGTGCTGGTACGAGCCATGAGTGCGGAAAGCCGTCGGATGGTCCTGGACGCTGGTCATCGAAGAGCACCTTTCGGATGGCTGGTCCCGGCAGCCGGCGTCACCACCGCGCGGATGGCCCGGCCCCGGGTCTCTTACCAGCAATCTGCGCCCCCCCCCGGCTAATGTCAAGTATTCCGATAGGTTTCATATGAAAATAACGAAACCCGGGCCACGGGACCTGGGACCCTCGGAACTGCCCGGTGGTCCGGCACGGTGCGGGAACGGGGCGGGACGGGCAGGAGCGGGCAGCCCCGGAGCCTCCGGCGGGCAGCACCGTCGCCGGCGGGCAGCACCGTCGCCGGCGGGCAGCACCGCGGCCGGCGAGAGGCATCGCGGCCGGCGTGCAGCACTGTGGCCCGTCAGCCGGGTGTGCGGAAAGCGACGGGCGAGCGGTCAGGCCCTCGCGGGCTCGAGCACGAAGACCGGGATCTCCCGCGACGTCCGCTCCTGGTACTCGGCATACGGCGGGTAGGCCGCGACCGCCCGCTCCCACCACTCGGCGCGCTCGTTCCCGGTCACCTCACGGGCCACATACTCGCCCTTGGCCGGCCCGTCCTGCAGCTCGACCTCCGGGTAGGCGCGGAAGTTGTAGTACCAGAACGGATGCGTCGGGGCACCGCCCTGGGACGCTACCGCGGCGTACCGGCCGTCGTGCTCGACCCGCATCAGCGGTGTCTTGCGCAGCTTGCCGGAGCGGGCCCCGCGGTTGGTGATGATCACCACGGGCAGGCCAGTGTCAGCAAGCGTTGTCCCTCGCGTGCCACCCGAGCTCTCGTACTCCTCTACCTGGTCCCGGACCCAGGCGGCCGTGCTCGGCTCGTATTCACCCTCGATAGGCATACGGTTAGTCAACACCATGAAGCCAGCGGACCTGCGCGCGCATGCCGCGATCCAGGCGGAGCTGACCCGGCTCGCCCGGTACGACGATCAGTCGCTCGTGCACGACAACTGGATCAGGCAGCGCTATGACTGCGGGTGCTATCCCAGCCTGATGCCGGCCCGGAAGGCCACGGTCGACACCGCCTGGCACGAGGCTGGCCACGCGGTCGCCGCGCTCGCGGTGGGGGCCCGGTTCAGCTCGGCCAGCATCCACCACAGCCCGGGCAGCGAAGGCCGGGTGCACGGCATCCGGGACGGCGGCGAGCTCGGCTTCGTGGTGGACGCGGCCGGGCAGATCGCGCAGCGGCTGCGGGACTGGACCATGCTGGACAACGACGACGACCTGCGCGTCTGGCTGCCCACCTGGAAGAGCGACGGCGGCGACGCGCGGCACTTCCGCCGGGCCATCGCCGGTTCCTACGGCCGCGACGAGCTGCGCGCCTGGCGGCGCAGCGAGGAGGCGCTGATCCCGCGGCGGCTGCAGATCCGCGAGGTGGCCCGGGCCCTGCTGGTGCACCCGCGCCCACTGCGCTACGAGGTCGTGGCGGCCATCGCCGGGGCACAGGCCCTCAGGGAACGACGGTGACCGGCCAGCGGCTGGCCCGGACCAGGTGCACGGCCAGGGAGCCGACGAACCGGTGGCCGGCCTTGGTCGAGGCGCCCACGATCACCGCGTCGGCCTGGATCTCGTCGGCCAGCCGGACGATCTCGGTGAACGGGTTGCCGTCGCGCTCAACGAAGACGATGTCGATCCCGAGCCGGCCACCCTGCTCCTCCGCGGTCTGCCGCAGTTCCGCGGCGACCGAGTCGTACGACTCCTGCATGCCGAGGGTCGCGCCCGCACTCATCCCGGCCGCCGCGCTGTACGGCCGCACGTACAGGATGACCAGCCTGGCCCTCTGGCGGCGGGCCATGCCCGCCGCGTACGCGCCCGCGCGCAGCGAGGTGTCCGAGCCGTCCACGCCGACCAGGAGCACGTCCGGCCCGTCCCGGTACTGATCCCTCACCCGCCCACGGTCTCACAGGGGGAGGATGGGACAAGCAAAGAAGGGATGGTGCGTCATCGGCGTCGATGAGGAGCGGGACGGGGTATCGCTGACCAATCTCGACGGGCCGCTGTTCAGGGGGGCGGAGGCGACCAAGCGCGACCTGGTGGACTACCTGGACGCGGTCCACGGTCAGCTCATCCCGGAGCTGAGCGGCCGGCCGCTGTCGGTGGTGCGGGTCCTGCGCGGCCAGGAACCGTTCATGCAGAAGAATGTGCCCAAATACACCCCGCCGTGGGTGCGGACGATCCGGCTGTGGGCGGAGAGTTCCCGGCGCGAGGTGTCCTACGCGCTCTGCGATGACCGCCGCACGCTGCTGTGGTTCGCCAACCAGCGGGCCGTGGAATACCACCCCACGCTGGCCGAGGCCGGCCAGCAGGATCGGCCTGGTGACCTGGTCCTCGACATCGACCCGCCGTCCGTTGGCGAGTTCCGGCTCGCGGTCCTGGCTGCCCAGCTGGTCCGGGAGGCACTCGCCGGCTGCGGCCTGGCCGGGGCGGTCAAGACCAGCGGGGCGAAGGGGGTGCACGTGTTCGTGCCGATCACCGGGGCCGGCGCCGAGGACGCCGCGGCGGCCACCCGCGCGGTGGCGGCCCGGGCCGAGCGGCTCGACCCGCAGCTCACCACGACCGCGTTCATCCGGGCGGACCGGGAAGGCAAGGTCTTCCTCGACTCGACCCGGGCGGGCGGGGCCACCGTGGTGGCGGCCTACAGCCCGCGGGTCCGGCCCGGGGTCCCGGTGTCCTTCCCGCTGCCCTGGGACGAGCTGGACCGGGTGACCCCGGCCGACTTCACGGTGCGCACCGCGGCCCGGCTGATCACTCCCGGAACCCGCTGGGCGGGCCAGCTGCCCCCGCCGCAGCACCTGCCCGCCGACCTGGTGGCGGAGGGCCACACGATCCCGGTGGCCCGGGTCCAGGCCATGCACGAAGGCAAGCGGCGGGCCCGTGCCCGCCGTACCGGGAACACGGGCCCGCCCGGAGCGGGCAGTTAGGAGCGCCCGCTCACTCACCGGCACCGCCCACTCAGCGGCGCCCTTACCGGCGATGGCGGCGGGGACCGAAGCGCAGCCAGCAGAACACCAGCAGTGCGATCCATAGCCACCACGACGGCCCGAACCACAGTCCGCCGAAGAACGGCCCCCCGAACCAGTGCCAGGGCAGCCAGAGGCCGTGCGAGAAGGTGATCACGACCAGGATGACCAGCACGATCGGTAGCAGCCGGGACCGGTGCCGCCCGCCCTGGGACCGCGGCGCAGGCGGGTAGCCGCCGCTGGCGCGGGCCGGGGCCTGCCCGGCACCGAGGTGGGGCAGGTCGGCGGTGAGCCCGGCCAGGTCGGCGTGGGTCTTGGCGCTCATGGCCTGGCCGAGGCGCTCGTCCAGCTCGGCCTGGTCGAGGCGCCCGTCCCCGTAGTGCTGGGCCAGCTGGTCGGCAACCTCGGCCCGTTCGGCGTCAGAGACTCGCATGGTGGCGTCGGCGGGGCGCTGGCGCGGCCCGTACCCCCGTGTCCGTAGTGGCATGGTGATGTGGCCTCTCCGCTCAGCTGGCCCGGGACTGAAACAGGCCCGCCGCGATGGACTGGTCGGCGCCGTCTTCGGGGATGAGCACCCAGGCCGCCAGGTAGACGGGAATGGCAGCCCCGCCGATCAGGGTCAGCGCGGCGAACAGGATACGGATGACGGTCTCGTCCACGTCCAGGTACCGGGCGATGCCGGCCGCGACTCCGCCGAGCATCCGGCCGTGGACCGGGCGGCTGAGCGTCCGGGACGGCGCTGATTCGTAGGGTGTGTGTGAGGTCTGGTCGCTTGCGGTGGGAGTGGTCGTTGTGTCCATGGCTCCAGCCTGCGGCCGGGCAGGCGGCGGCACCATTGGGAACACCCCCGAGCCGTCCCTGATTCAGGCGCCCCGGGATCAGGGTTGTCCCTGATAGCCGGGCGGAGGGAGAAAGGACGATGATGGGGGTATGGCGGCAAGCACCGATCCCGGGCCGTCCGCGCGCACTGATCCTGGGCCCGCGGGCCCGATGAGCATGGGCCCGGCGGGTTCAGGTTCCTCCGGCACGGGTCCGGCGGGTACCGACCCCCCGCGCACTGAGCCGCTGAGCACAGGCCGGCCCGGACGCAGGTTCGGGCGGCCGGGCAGCCGATCCTGGCTGCGCCACCCGCCCGGCGGTGGGCCGCTGCGGCGCAGCCGCGAGAATCGGCTGGCGGGCGGGGTCGCGGCCGGGCTGGCCGCGCGCACGGGCCTGGACCCGACCGTGGTGCGGACCGGGTTCGTGGTCGCCACCGTGTTCGGCCTCATCGGCGCGGCCGCCTACGTGCTGGCCTGGCTGCTGGTGCCCGCGGAGGGGGCGGACGCGAACATCGCCGCCCGGGCGCTGACCGACCGGCGTGGCATAGCCCTGGTCGCCGGGCTGGCTTCGCTGCTCGTGGTGGTACTGGTGATCGCGTCGGCGCTGCGCGCGAGCTGGGTCGGCAGCCTGGCCTGGCCGCTGGTCATCAGCGTGGCCGGTCTCACCCTCATCTGGCGGAACGCGCCGTCGGACGAGCAGGCCGTGCTGCGGCGCCTCGCGGATCCGCTACTCGGCCTGGCCGAGGGCAGCGGCAGCCGCCGCCGGATCGTGGCGCGGGTGGCGGTCGCCGCGGTGGCGCTAGCGCTGGGGCTGGACTGGCTGCTGACCGGGCATCAGGTCGCGGGCGCGCTGCGCGAGATCGCCGGCGTGATCCTGGTGGTGGCGGCGATCGCGCTCCTGCTGGGCCCGTGGTGGGTGCGTATCGCCCGCGACCTCATGGTCGAGCGGCAGGCCCGGATCCGGGCCGAGGAACGCGCCGACATGGCGGCCCGGGTCCACGACTCAGTCCTGCAGACCCTCGCCCTGATCCAGCGCCGGGCCGAGCATCCGCAGCAGGTGATCCAGCTGGCCCGGGCGCAGGAGCGGGAGCTGCGCGCCTGGCTGTTCGACGGCCAGGCCCCTGGCTCGCTGGACGGGCAGGACATGACGCTCGCGGCCGGTATCCGGCTCATCCAGCAGGACGTGGAGGCCCAGCACGAGGTGCCGGTCGAGGCCGTCACCGTCGGTGACTGCGACCTGGACGATGACCTGCGCGCGCTGCTGGCCGCGGCCCGTGAGGCCACGGTCAACGCGGTGAAGTGGTCCGGCGCCCCCGTGGTCTCCATCTTCGCTGAGGTGGAGCCGGCCGAGGTCATGCTGTTCGTACGGGACCGCGGGCATGGCTTCGACCCGGCGGCTGTCCCGCCGGACCGCAAGGGCCTGGCCGAATCGATCCACGCCCGGATGGCCCGCCGGGGTGGCACCGCGGCCGTGCGCACCGCTCCCGGCGCGGGCACCGAGGTATCGCTGACCATGCCCCGGGCCGCCGCCGAACGCCCGCCGGGGCGCCCGTGACCAGCCCAGCCGCCCCGGCCCCGGGCCAGCCCCGGCTCCCGCGCGTGGTCATCGTCGATGATCACGGGCTGTTCCGCTCGGGGGTCCGGTCCGAACTGGGCGATCAGGTCGAGGTGATCGGCGAGGCCGACGACGTGCAGCCCGCGATCGCGCTGATCTCCGCGTGCCTGCCGGACGTGGTGCTGCTCGACGTGCACCTGCCGGGCGGGGGCGGGCAGGCGGTGGTCACGGCGGTGCGGGCCACCCAGCCGCAGGTGCTTTTCCTGGCCCTGTCCGCATCGGACGCGCCGGAAGATGTGATCGCGGTCATCCGGGCCGGCGCTCGCGGCTACGTGACGAAGACGATCTCTGGCCCGGACCTGGTGGACGCGGTCCGCCGGGTCGCCGGCGGGGACACGGTGTTCTCCCCCCGGCTGGCCGGGTTCGTGCTGGACGCGTTCGCGGCCCTGCCCGCCGACGGCCCGGGCGTCCCGTCGCTGGACCCGGAACTGGATCAGCTGTCTCCCCGGGAGCGGGAGGTGCTGCGCCTCATCGCCCGGGGCTACACGTACAAGGAGATCGCCCGTGAGCTGTTCATCTCCGTGAAGACCGTGGAGAGCCATGTCTCGTCGGTGCTGCGCAAACTCCAGCTCTCCACCCGGCACCAGCTCACTCGCTGGGCGACCGAGCGGCGCCTGGCTTAAGCTGGCTGCTAGCGTATGCGCCGCCGGTACTGGCCCCGTGGCCGGCCACGGGGCCATGGCGCTCCAGGGGCCGGGCGCCAGCGGGCACGACGGTGGAGGCACGGGTGGCTGAGGACTTTCCGGGGGGGTTAGCTGATCCTGGCTCTCTCGCGCAGATCGCCAGCTACCAGACGGTCGAGGAGATCGGCCGGGGCGGCATGGCCGTCGTCTACCGGGCCCGCGACGTCCGGCTGGGCCGCTGGGTGGCGCTGAAGGTCCTCTCCGAGGACCTGGCCCGGGACGACGCCTTCCGGCGGCGCTTCATCCGGGAGTCCCGGGCCGCGGCCACGGTGGACCACCCGAACATCATCCCGATCTTCGACGCCGGTGAGGCCGGCGGGGTGCTGTTCATTGCCATGCGCTACGTCGGCGGCCAGGACGTGCACCACCTGCTGAACCGGACCGGGCCACTGCCCGCGGCTCGCGCCACCGGGATCGTGGCCCAGGTGGCCGCCGCGCTGGACGCGGCGCACGCGTGCGGGCTGGTGCACCGGGACGTCAAGCCGGCCAACATGCTGCTCGGCGGGCTGGCCGAGGACGGCTCAGAGGATCATGTCTACCTATCGGACTTCGGCATCAGCAAGACCTCCCAGGCAACCACCAACCTCACGCTCACCGGCCAGGTGCTCGGCACCCTGAACTACCTGGCCCCCGAGCAGATCGAGGGACGCACGGTCGATGGCCGCGCGGACGCCTACTCGCTGGCGTGCGCGGCCTTCGAGATGCTGGCGGGCACGCCGCCGTTCCGGCGGGATCAGAGCCTGGCGGTCATGTGGGCCCAGCTGTCCGCACCCCCGCCCGCTTTGACCAGCCAGCGTCCCGACCTGCCCGCCGCGGCGGACCAGGTCATGTTCCGGGCCCTGGCCAAGGCCCCCGAGGACCGTTATCCGAGCTGCCGGGCCTTCGCCGCGGCGCTGCAGGAGGCCTGCGGGGTCCGCACCGCCGACCTGCATTCGCAGGCTGCGCAGGCCCTGTCCACGCAGGCCCTGTCGGCACAGGCACCCTGCCGGCTGAGGGGGTGGCCGAACGGGGCCGGGCCACACCCGACCCCGCCGCAGCCGGGCAGGCCGCATCCGGGCTGGGCGGCCGGGGGGAGACGACTCCGGTCAGCCCCGCGGTCGGGTTCCCCGCGGCGCCTGCCCCGGCCTCGCCGACCAGCGCCGACCTGCCGTACCGGTCCACGCCCGCCGACGATGACCTGCTCTACCGGCCCCCATCGGCCAGCTCCGGCCCGCCCGGCCCCGTCCGGCCTGCCCGCGACGACCAGCCTTACCGGATCCCCCCGGCCAGCTCGTACCGGAGCCCGCCGGCCACCGCGGACCCACCCGGTCTGCGGCCAGCGGGCCGGCCGCCGCAGCCGCCGCGCAGGCGCGGCCGCGGGCTAGCCCTGGTCGCCACTGGCGTGGCCGTGCTGGCCGGGATCGCCGTGGGGTTGGCGCTGGTGAAACACCACGATTCCCTGCCGCAGCGCGGAACGCCGGGGTCCACCGTGGCTTCCAGCACCCCGGCGACCAGCCGGGTCGCTGCGGCGCCCGTCCCCCCGGCCGTAACCGTGCGGCGCTACTACGCGGCCATCAGCCGCCGGAACTACGAGCGGGCCTGGCTGCTGGGCGGTGATCACACCGGGCGCACCCATGCGCAGTTCGTGGCCGGCTTCAGCGGCACCCAGCGGGATGTGGTGACCATCCTCAAATCCGGCGGTGATCAGGTGGCGGCGAGCATCGGTGCGGTGCAGACCAACGGCACGGTCAGGAAGTTCGCGGGCACCTACGTCGTGACGAACGGTGTCATCACCTCGTTCAACGTGAACCCGGTCCACTGACCCAGCCCGGAGCAGGGAAGTTGCCGCCGCGTAAAAGCGTTAGGTAGGCAGGGCCCGGACTGGCACCCTGGCGTACGGCCGTCCCGCCCTCTCCTACTTCGCTCCCCTGGTCCGCCATGGAGAATTCCGCCGTGACACCCTCGCTCGCCGAGCTTCAGGACCGGCTGCCCGGGCTGATGCTCCGCGATCAGCGCCGACTCGGCCGCCGCGCCGTGCAGGCGGCTGCGCTGCCCGACGCGGGCGCGCGGGAGCATGCCCTGGGCCGGCTGCTCACGGACCTGGACGCGGCGCAGGCCCAGGCCGAGGAGCGGCGGGCCAGCGTGCCCGTGCTGCGGTACCCGGCCGAGCTCCCCGTCAGCCAGCGGAAGGACGAGATCGCCGCGGCCATCCGGGACCACCAGGTCGTCATCGTCGCCGGGGAAACCGGCTCAGGGAAGACCACCCAGCTTCCGAAGATCTGCCTCGAGCTCGGCCGCGGAATCACCGGGCAGATCGGGCACACCCAGCCCCGCCGGATCGCGGCCCGCACGGTCGCGGAGCGGATCGCCAGCGAGCTCGATACCGAGCTGGGCACCACGGTTGGCTACAAGGTCCGCTTCACCGACACCTCCAGCGACAGCACGCTGGTCAAGGTGATGACCGACGGCATCCTGCTCACCGAGCTGCAGCGCGACCGGCAGCTGCTCCGCTACGACACGCTCATCATCGACGAGGCGCACGAGCGCAGCCTGAACATCGACTTCATCCTCGGCTACCTCAAGCAGCTGCTGCCGAGCCGCCCGGACCTCAAGGTCATCATCACCTCGGCCACGATCGACCCGCAGCGGTTCAGTGATCATTTTGCCGGAGGCGAATCAAGCCAGCCCAGCGCCGGAGGCGGATCAAGCCAGCCGAGCGCTGGGGCGCCGGTGATCGAGGTGTCCGGTCGCACCTACCCGGTCGAGGTGCGGTACCGGCCGCTGGCCGACCCGGACGACCCGGACGAGGAACCCAGGGACCAGGTCCAGGGCATCCTGGATGCCATCACGGAACTGAGTGCCGTGGGACCCGGTGACATCCTCGTCTTCCTCAGCGGTGAGCGGGAAATCAGGGACACGGCCGACGCGCTCGACGGGGCGGGCGGCCTCGAGGTGCTGCCGTTGTACGCCCGGCTATCCGCGGCCGAGCAGCACCGGGTTTTTGCCGGAGGCGGAACAGGAAAGCAGAGCGATAGAAAGCCGGGCCAGTCGAACCATTTCTCCCGACGCGTGGTGCTGGCGACCAACGTCGCGGAAACCTCCCTGACCGTGCCCGGCATCAAGTACGTGATCGACCCGGGCACCGCGCGGATCTCCCGGTACAGCCAGCGGACCAAGGTCCAGCGGCTGCCTATCGAGCCGATCTCCCAGGCCTCGGCGAACCAGCGGAAAGGCCGTTGCGGGCGGACGTCGGACGGCGTCTGCGTCCGGCTGTACAGCGAGGCGGACTTCGACAGCCGGCCCGAGTTCACCGACCCGGAGATCCTGCGCACCAACCTGGCCTCGGTCATCCTGCAGATGGCCGCGCTGGACCTGGGCGACATGGCCGACTTCCCGTTCGTCGAGCCGCCCGAGTCGCGGAACATCGCGGACGGCGTGCGGCTGCTGGAGGAACTCGGCGCCTTTTCCCCGGGTCACGCGCCGGGCCGGGGGAAGACCCGGCTGACCGACGTCGGCCGCAAGCTGTCCCGGCTGCCGGTGGACCCGAGGCTGGGGCGGATGATCCTGGAAGCCGGCCGGAACGGCTGCGCCCGCGAGGTGCTGATCATCACCGCGGCGCTGTCCATCATCGACCCGCGGGAGCGGCCCGCCGACGCGCGGCAGGCGGCCGACGAGATGCACGCCCGCTTCGCCGAACCGGGCTCGGACTTCCTGGCCTTCCTCAACCTGTGGGACTACCTGCGCGAACGCCAGAGCCAGCTGTCCACGTCGGCGTTCCGCCGGCTGTGCCGCCGCGAGTACCTGCATTACCTGCGGGTGCGCGAATGGCAGGACGTGTACGGCCAGCTCCGGCAGGCCGCCGCCGATCTCGGCATCCAGGCGGGCCACGAGCGGCGCAGCGCCAGCCCCTCTCCCGGGCAGCCACCCGCGCAGCAGAACGGCCAGGGCCAGCCGCGGCCGCGCCGGGGCCGGCCGCGGGCGGGCCGGACCATGCCGGCGGCCGCGGCCCAGGCCCCGGCCGGCAACGCGGAGGCCGGCGGCCGGTTCCCGGCTGAGCTGGCCGACCGGGTGCACATGTCCGTGCTCGCCGGGCTGCTGTCACACATCGGCATGCAGGACACGGAGAGCCGGGCGCGCGGCAAGCGGCGGCCGCTGGCGGAGTTCGCCGGGGCCCGCGGCGCGAGGTTCTCCATCTTCCCGGACTCGGCGCTGGCCAGGAAGCCGCCGCAGTGGGTGGTCGCGGCGGAACTGGTGGAGACGTCCCGGCTGTGGGCCCGGGTCACGGCCCGCATCGAACCCGAATGGGCTGAGCCGCTCGCGGCGCACCTGGTCCGGCGCAGTTACAGCGAACCGCGCTGGGATGCGCGGCGCGGCGCGGCGGTGGCCACGGAGAAGGTCAGCCTGTACGGGCTGCCGATCGTGGCGGCCAGAACGGTCATGTACGGCCGGATCGACCCGGCCACCGCCCGGGACCTGTTCATCACGCACGCCCTGGTGGAGGGCGACTGGCAGACCCACCACACGTTCTTCACCCATAACCTTCGGATGCTGGCCGACGCCGAGGACCTGGAACGGAAGGCGAGGCGGCGCGGGATTGTCGCGGATGACGCGGCCCTGTTCGCCTTCTACGACCGGCGGATCCCGGCCGAGGTGACCTCCGCCCGCCACTTCGACACCTGGTGGAAGAAGGCCCGCGCCGACGATCCCGCCATGCTGGACCTCTCCCCCGCTGACCTGATCATGGCCGCCGCCGGGGGAGTCAGCCCGGAGGACTACCCCGCCCGCTGGGCGGACCTTCCGGTGTCGTATGAGTTCGCGCCGGGTGAGCCGGACGACGGGGTGACCGTGGACGTCCCGCTGGCCCGGCTGAACCAGGTGAGCGCGGAGGAGTTCAGCTGGCAGGTGCCCGGGCTGCGGGAGGAGATGGTGACCGAGCTGATCCGCTCGCTGCCCAAGCAGCTGCGGACCACGTTCGTGCCGGTCCCCGACACGGCCCGGGCGGTACTGCCCCGGCTCGGGCCGGCCCGCGGGGACCTGCTGGACGCGCTCGGCACCGAGCTGTCCCGGCTCGGCGGCCTGCACGTGCCCCGGTCCGCCTGGGACGAGTCACGGCTGCCCGCGTACCTGCGGATCACGTTCCGCGTCGTGGAGGACGGCCGGGTGCTCGCGGCGGGCAAGGACCTGGGCGAGCTGCGCCGCCAGCTGCGGCCCCGGCTGCAGGCCACGCTGAGCGAGGCGGCCCGAGGAATCACCCGCACCGGGCTGCGCACCTGGGACATCGGCACGCTGCCCCGCGTGTTCAGCCAGGGCGAGGTCCGCGCCTACCCAGCCCTGGCCGACACCGGCGGCGCGGTCGACGTCCGGCTGTTCGAGACGCGGGCCCAGGCGGACGCGGCCATGGTGCGCGGGACCCGGCGCCTGCTGCTGCTCCAGGTGCCCTCAGGCGCGCGGGCCGTGGCCAGCCGCCTGCCGGTCAGCGCCAAGCTGGCCATGAGCCGCCACCCGTACCCCGGGACCGGCGCCCTGCTGGAGGACTGCGCGGCCGCCGCCGCCGACCAGGTAATCAGCGAGGCGGGCGGCCCGGCCTGGGACGAGGCGGGCTTCGCCCGGCTGCTGGAGGCGGCGCGGGCGGGGCTGGCCGCCCGCACCGCGGACGTGGTCGCACTCGTGGCCCGGGCCCTCGGCGAGGCGCACCAGGTCGAGTCCAGCCTGGCCGGGACCCCGGCCCCGCCGGTCCGCGCCGCGTTCGCCGACCTGCGTGCCCAGCTGTCCGGGCTGGTCTACCCGGGGTTCGTCGCCGAGACCGGGGCCCGGCGCCTGCCGGACCTGGTCCGCTACCTGCGCGGGATGAGCCGCCGGCTGGAGAAGATGCCGGAAGCGCTGGGCCGGGACGCCGAGCGGATGGCCGTCGTGAAGCAGGTGACCGAGGACTACCAGCAGACCCGGGCCGACCTGCCGCCGGTGCGGCGAGACGATCCCGATGTCCGCGAGGTTCGCTGGATGATCGAGGAACTGCGGGTCAGCCTGTTCGCGCAGACGCTGGGCACCTCCGGTCCCGTGTCGGAGCGGCGGATCGAGCGGGCCCTGGATCAGCTGCACGGGTAAGGGCGCTGGCCAGCCCGCCCGCGAGTGTCCCGGCCGGATGGCGGTTAATCTCCCGCCGGCCGTGCGTCAATAGAGGCAGTGACCGGCGACCAGTGCCCAGCGACCTGAGGAGCTGACCGAGATCATGCCTGACCTGCTGACCGCGGACGGCCTGGCCCGCTTCAGCGCGGCCGCGGCCGCGCACGTGGGAGACGAGACGGTGCCCGGCCTGGTGGCGCTGGTTGCCCGGGGTGATCAGGTGCACGCCGAGGCGCTGGGCTCGCTGTCGATCGGCGGCCCTGCGGTCCAGCGCGACTCGCTGTTCCGGATCGCCTCCATCACCAAGCCGGTGACCGGCGCGGCGACCCTGGCCCTGATCCGGGAGGGCCTGCTGGATCCGGACGAGCCGGTGGCCAGGCTGCTGCCGGAACTGGCGGCGCCGCGGGTACTGCGCCGGATGGACGGGCCGCTGGATGACACCGTCCCGGCCAGCCGCGCGATTACCGTGCGCGACCTGCTGACGTTCACGTTCGGTTTCGGTCTCGCGGGCGAGATGTTCACCTCGGCCCAGCCGTGGCCGGTCGTGGCGCGGTCAGACGAGCTGCACCTGTCCACGATCGGGCCACCCGACCCGGCTGAGCAGCCCGATCCCGATACCTGGATCGCGGGCCTCGGCTCGCTGCCGCTGCTGGCCCAGCCGGGCGAGCGGTGGTTCTACAACACCGCAGCGTCGGTGCTGGGTGTCCTGCTCGCGCGGGCTTCGGGCCAGCCGTTCGCGGAGGTGCTCCGGACCCGTATCTTCGAGCCTCTGGGCATGCACGACACGGGATTCTGGACGCCGCACACCGGCCGGCTGGCGTCGGCGTTCCGGTCCGCGCCCGGCGGCGGCCTGGAGGTCTGGGACAAGCCAGACGGCGACTGGAGCAGGCCGCCCGCGTTCGGTGACGGGGCGGCTGGCCTGGTCTCGACCGCCGGCGACCTGCTCGCCTTCTCCCGGATGCTGCTCCGCGGCGGGGATCCGGTACTGCCGGCGAACCTGGTCGCCGCGATGACCAGCGATCAGCTGACCCCGGCGCAGAAGGCGCGTGGTGGCCTCGGGCCGGATTTCTTCGCGGGAATCAGCTGGGGCTTCTGCACCTCGGTGGTCACCACCGGGCCGCGGGCCGGCGCGTTCGGCTGGGCGGGCGGGTCCGGTACCACCTGGCTGGCCGACCCGGTCCGCGACCTCACGGTCATCGTGCTAACCCAGCGGATGTTCGACGGCCCCGCACCGCCGCCCGTGCATGACGCCCTTCAGGACGCGGCGTACGAGGCCGTCGCCTGACCCGCGCCCCGCCCGGCGGTTACCTGGCGCCGGCCCGCAGCGCCGCGGCCATGCAACGATGCGAGGCCCAGCCCGTGGTCTGTAGGGGCGAGGGAGGTGGCCCGATGGACGAGCGGCCGGGTGAGGAGTTCCGCGAGTTCATGCACGGCCGGTGGCCGAGCATGGTCCGACTCGCGTACGGGCTCACCGGAGACCAGGGTCACGCGGAGGATGTGGTCCAGGCGGCGTTCGCCCGCGCCACGGACCACTTCGCGGTCCGGGTCGTGACCCCGATCGTCATGCTAAGCGCGGCGATCGCCCTGGTCGGACTCGGCCTGACCGGGAAATGGAAACTGAGGGATTCGCCGGGGCCGGGGCCGGCCGCGGCCCGGGACGCCGGGCGGCTGGCCCCGGCGGCTGACCCCGTCTCTCCCTAGGCCCGCACCGTGCCACGGTCGGCGAAGGCCGTGCTCCGCTGCCATGCGGCTGCCCGCAGGGCCGCTGGCCAGCACCGGATGCCCGCGCCGCATTCTGCGATGGGCCCACGTTAACGCGGCCACTCATGATTTTTCCCGGGCCGCGGCCGGGCTACGGGGCGCGTTGTGGCCGCTGAAGGCCGTACATGACGAGTAATCATGGATCAGTTGATTTCTTGTCATTGGACGCATGAATGCTGGTCGGTGACACTAGATAGCGAGGCACTGTCCCTAAGGAAGGAAACATGGACACCACCACATCACCCGTCAGCCAGCTCTGGACAACCGTCCGCGACGAGCTCCGGGACGCGCGCGCGGCCCGCGCCGCCCGCAAGGCCCTGGAGCACGACCTGTCCGGCTACACCTCGCAGGCCGACCTGAACGACCTGGGCGCGATCCTCGACCGGCACAGCGAGGAGGAGACGGCGGACATCCGCCGCATCCTGGCCACCCGGCTGTCGGCCTGATCAAACCCCCGGCCTGCACCGGCGCAGGCCCGACGCCGTCCGGCCGGCGTCGGGGCAGCGAGCAGGCCGGGGCGCCTGACCGCCGCGGGGCCGGGAAGGCCCCGCGGCCGCACGTCAGGGCAGCTTCCACTGCTGGTTGGCGTGGCCGCTGCAGTCCCAGATCTGGAGCTGGGTCCCCGGGGTCGTGGACCAGCCTGTATCGTCCAGGCACCTGCCGGACTGCGGGTTATAGAGAGAACCATTCGACTGCGGGATGAAGACCTGCGCGGCTGTGCCGTTGCAGTCGTAGATGTCCACCGTGGTTCCGTTGGCCGTTCCGCCGCCGTTGATATCCAGGCACTTGCCCAGGACATGCAGCGTGCTGCCCGCCTGGACCACCGTCCACCGCTGGGCCGCGGTGCCGTTGCAGGTGTAGACCTGCACCGGATTGAAGTTCGCGGTACTCGCGGCCCGGTCGTCGATGCACAGGCTGCCGTAGCCCACGATGGGCCCGGTGGCGCCTGACCCGCCGCCCCCTGACCCGCCGCCTCCTGACCCGCTGCTCGTCTCGTACGCGGCCACGTAGGCGACGCTCATCGTGCCACCGGACGTTGTCCCGCTGGTGGGAGTCGAGCAGCCGCAAACGCCGTTGGGGAACCCGCCGCCCATGGCGAGGTCGAAGATGATCGACAGGTTATGGTCGAATGCGGCCTGCCAGGTGGACGCGCCCACCTGGCTCTCGGACACGCTGAAGTACTGGTTCCCGTCCAGGTAGAAAGTGATCGACTCGTTGGACGTGTTTGTCCGGTTCAGGATCATCGTGTACGTGTGATAGCCGGCCTGACAGCCGGAGCAGGACCGCAGTCCGCTGCCGATCCCGTTCCCCTCGTTGCACGGCCCGCCGGGGTAGGTACCGCAATGGATGGTGCCCGCTACCTCGGACAGCGCATTGACGTCCTCCATGATGTCGATCTCGCCGTTTTCCGGCCATTGGCCGGGCCCGAGCATCCAGAACGCAGGCCAGTAGCCGAGCCCGCTGGACGGATTGGGCTGCTGGATGGACGCGGTCACCTCGAGCTGGCCGCCGGCCGGCGCACCCACGTTAGCGCTGGTCGTCTGGATGCGGCCAGATGTCCACGAGCCGCCCGAACCAAGTGCGGTGATGTTGAGGTCGCCGTTGCCGTCGAGGTGGACGTTGCTCGCCGAGTTCGTCATGGTCTCGATCTCGCCGGTGCCGAAAATCGAGCCGGGGCCCGTGTCATACATCCACTGGGAGTCGGCGCCGGAACCCGCGCCGCCGTTGAAGTCGTCGCTGAACACCGTTGACCAGCCCGACGGCGGGCCTGGTACCGCGTTCGGCGCGGCCACCGCCCGTGCGGTGGCCCCGGACCCGGCGGACTGGCGTGCTGCCCCCGCGGGGGCTAACGCCGCGGGGTGGCCGGCCGCGGCCGACGCGGGAGCGGTACTCGTGCTCAGCGCGACAATCGGCGCTGCGGCGGCGACCAGTATGGCCAGCCTCCGGCCGCGGCCGGATCCGCCGTCAGCTCTCCGGAAGGGGTTTCTCGCGCGCTCCAGTAAGACCGTCATTGGCCGCATCCTCCGTCTCGCCGCTGCTCGGTGCGGAAACTTGCCTGTAAATAAACTATAAGGAAAGTTTCCTATTTCGAGGCGACGATAACCCCGTCGCCCCGCGCGGTCAATACCGGGACTCGCCGGGGCAGCCCGGAAACGGCCGGGGCAGCCCGGGACGGCCGGGCACGCGATCCCCGGCCGTTCCGGGGTGAGACAGTGCGGAGCCTGGCTACCTGGTCAGGCGGCCCGCTTATAGGCGCGGATCGCGAGCGGCACGAACACGATGAAGATCCCGGCCAGCCACGCGATGCTCTTCCACAGGTCGGCCTGGATCGGGCCGCCCAGGGCCAGCGCTCGCATGGTGTCGACGACGTAGGTGACCGGCTGATTATTGGCGAACGCCTGCAGCCAGCCCGGCATGCTCGAGACCGGCACGAAGGCTGAGCTGACGAACGTGAGGGGGAACAGCCAGATCAGCCCGAAGGCCTGCACCGACTCCTCATCGCCGATGGCCAGCCCGGTGAAGGCCGCGATGCAGCAGATGGCCAGCCCGAACACGGTGGCCAGCACCACCATGAGGATCGCGGGGACCCATCCGTTCTGGAACCGGAACCCGACCGCGTATCCGACGCCGACGATGATCAGGATCGTGATGAGCATCCGCAGGGTGTCCGCCAGCAGGCGGCCGGCCAGCACCGCCGAGCGCGCCATGGGCATCGACCGCAGCCTGTCGATCACGCCCTTCTGCAGTTCCTGCGCCAGCGCGATGGCGGTACCGAACGTCGCGAACGCCGCGCTCTGCGCGATGATCCCCGGCATCAGGAAGTTGACGTAGGTCGTGCCCTTGACCGGGATCGCACCGCCGAACACGAAGGCGAACAACAGCACGAACATGACCGGCTGGATGACGGTGAACACGATGTAGGCGGGTACGCGCATCCAGACCAGCAGGTTCCGCCGGGTGATCGTGAGCGTGTCGCTCACCGCCCAGCGGGCCTGGGTGAAAAGGTTCGGCTCGCCGACCGGGGGTTGCGCGGCGCGAACGGTGATGGCGGTCATGAGGCAGCCCTCGCGGTGTCCTTGTCCTTCTTGCCGGACCGGCGGCGGCCGCGGCGGCCGGACGCCGACTGTTCGTCTTCTTCCGCGGCGTGCCCGGTCAGCGCCAGGAACACATCGTCAAGCGAGGGGCGTCGCAGGGCCAGCCCGTGGATCTGGACACCAGCGCTGTCCAGTGCGCGCACCGCCTCGATGAGCGCCTCGGAACCGCGCCCCCCGACCCCCATGCTGACCACTCCTGTCTCCTCGTCCACGTGCGGCTCGCTCTCGCCCAGCTTGGCGACCGCGCTGACCGCGTCGCCGGCCCGGGTCCGGTCCGGCACCGAGAACTCCAGCACATCCCCGCCGACCCGGCTTTTCAGCTCTTCGGCCGTGCCCGCCGCGATGACCAGCCCGTGGTCGATGACCACGATCTCGTCGGCCAGCTCATCGGCTTCATCCAGGTACTGCGTGGTGAGCAGCAGCGTGGTGCCGCCGGCCACCAGTGACCGGATGATGTCCCACATACCGAGCCGGGCCCGCGGGTCCAGGCCCGTGGTCGGCTCGTCGAGGAACAGCACCTGCGGGCGGCCGACCAGGCTGGCCGCCAGGTCCAGGCGGCGCTGCATGCCCCCGGAGTAGTTCTTCGCGGCCCGGTCGGCGGCATCCATGAGGTCGAACTGCCCCAGCAGCTCGGTGGCCCGGCTGCGGGCCTGCGGCCAGCTGAGGTGATAGAGCCGCCCGATCAGTTCGAGGTTCTCCCGCCCGGTGAGCTCTTCCTGGATAGCCGCGGACTGCCCGGACAGCCCGATCGACCGCCGGACCGCAGCGGCCTCACGGACCACGTCACGTCCCTCGACCAGGGCCCGCCCGCCGTCCGGCTGGAGCAGGGTGGTCAGGATGCGGACCGCGGTGGTCTTCCCCGCGCCGTTCGGCCCGAGCACCCCCAGCACCGTGCCGCGGGGGACGGACAGGTCAATGCCGCGCAGCGCCTGCACATCGCCGAACGACTTGGTCAGGCCTTCCACCAAAATGGCCGGCCCGGTGCTCATCTCTGTCACCACTTCCTCCTGTGCGGGCCCCGTTGAGGTCGCCCAGCGTCCGAACCTATCGGCAGCGCCGCCCGGCGGCGAACCGATAAACGCCGCCCGCTTCGCGTTCGGTGGCTATGACGTACGCGGCCGCGGGAACTCATCGCACCCGGGGTCCCGGGCACGCCGGGTGCCGGGCCTGTGGCCAGGCTAATCCGGGGTACCGACGAAACCGGACGCCCGCTGAGCCGCTGACCGCTGGGCCGCTGCTAGCCCAGCCGGCTGCACAGGACCGTCAGGCCGGGTCCGGCCAGGTCGTCGAGGGCCACGGCGCGGCCCCCGATCGCCAGGGCCAGCGCCTCGCTCGGGCCGGTGACCTCCGGTCCCTGGCCCTGCGCCCACTCCTGGCCGGTAGCCCGCAACCGCAGCCCGGTGACGCGCCCGCGGGGCACGAACCCCCCGGCGGGCTCGCGGCGAGGTCAGGAAGCCGAGCGCGCCGCGCCAGGCCGCGAGGGAGGCCGTGGTGTCCAGCCCGAGCGGGCGCGCCACGTCACGGGGGTGCACGGCCCGGTCGGTCAGCGGGGCCAGCGGGCCGGTCCCGGGCGGCACGAACCGGTCGTCCGCGTGCTCACGCAGGAGGGCGATGATCTCCCCGGCAGGCCGCAGGCCTAGCCACCGCGACTCCTTGACCGAATGGCGGCTGGGACCGCCGAAACCAGGCTGCCCAGCAGGAAGCGCGGGAGGCTGACGCAGAAGGGGCCGACGAGATGGCCGGCCATGTCCCGCGCGGTCCACTCCGCGCACAGGCTCCGGGCGCCCCACTGATCGTCACTGAGCCCGGCGAACATGTCAGCCGCCCGGCGGCGCTCCACTGCCGTCAGCGCGAACACATCCTCGTCCGGCACGCCCCAGGCCTAGCCAGGCCATCGGACCATCGATACTGGGCGGATGAGCAGCCTGCGGCACGCCGAGTCAATCGTCATCGCCCGCCCCGCGGATGTCCTCTACGACATGGTCTCCGACGTGACGCGGATGGGCGAGTGGAGCCCCATCTGCACCGCCTGCTGGTGGGACGAGGGTGCCGGGCCCCGCGAGGGCGCCTGGTTCACTGGCCGCAACGAGCTGCCGGAGCGCACCTGGGAGACCCGTTCCCAGGTCGTGGCCGCGGAGCGCGGCCGGGAGTTCGCGTTCGTCGTGGGCGGCGCGTGGGTGCGCTGGGGCTACTCGTTCGCCCCGGTCGCCGGGGGTACCGAGGTGACGGAGTCGTGGGAGTTCCTTCCCGCGGGCATCGCCCGGTTCCATGAGCGGTATGGCGACGACGCGCAGGCCGAGATCGCGGCCCGCGCCGAGGCTGCCCAGCGGGGCATCCCGCTCACCCTGGCCGCGATCAAGAAGAGCGCCGAATCGTCCTGAGCCCGGCGGGGCCGCCGGCCATCACCGTGAGCGGGCTGGTCAGCGGCGCACCCAGAGCGTGACGACGATGCCTTTGAACTGACGCTTCGCGGACAGGGTGAAGTGGCTCCTGAGCACCGCGTCCTCGGCCCGGACCGGCCCGGCCTTGAGGTTCGCGGACGGGGGCCGCCCCACCACCCAGATCCGCTGGTGGCCGAGCATGAGGGACTGGACGGCGGGGACCGGCTTGTCGCGGCCCTGGAAATTCCCGGCCGCAGCCGGCGACTCGGCCATCGCGAAGTCGCTGACCGCCCGGTAGTCCGCTGGGTAGCCGAGCCGGGCCTTGCGGAAGAAGTTGCTGAAGAACAGGACGCCGTCGCCGGGCCGCGCCTGCGCGGCCAGGTAACGGGACGGGCCGCCGAAGTCGAACAGCCGGCTCTGCGGTGTGCGGACCCGCTGCTGCGGCGCGAGCTGCAGGACGAGGGCCAGCACGCAGAGGACCACCCCGGGGACCCAGACCAGCATCCGCCGACCGGTCAGCCCGGCCAGCCACCGGCCGATCCGCACCGCCCCGGCCCCGGCCAGCAGGGCGGCCCCGGCCTCGCCGTAGAGGACGTAGCGGTCCACGTACAGCGGCCGGGCCACCAGCGACTCGAGGATCAGCAGCAGGCCGGGGACCACGAGCAGCGGTGCCGCGACCGACGGCAGCGAGACGCCACCCTGGCCCCACCAGGCCGGGCTGGCCGCGCGCCGGCCCCGCTGCAGGGGCGGCAGCACCGCGGCCACGGCGCAGCACAGCAGTAGCACGGCGACGGCGGTGGTCGCGCCGAAATAGTCGTGGAACAGGCTCCGCAGGCTCTGCAGGCCGGGCCGCGGGATCCAGGCGACCGCGGTGTCCTCCCGGGCGCTGAGCGCAGCCAGCGGCAGGACCAGGATGACCGAGACGGCGGCCGTGGCGGCCCAGTGCGCGATCACCCGCCGCCCGTACCGGGTCAGCAGCACGGTGACCGCGTGCGCCGCCACGACCAGGAGAGACAGTTCGTTCAGGTAGCCGGCCACCACGAGCAGCACGGCATAGACCAGCCAGCGCCCGGCGGGGAAGCGCGCCCCGCTGGTCCGCTGCCCCGGGACGCCGGCCTCGGCGGCCAGGGCGTGCAGCAGCGCCAGGGTCGAGCCGGCCACACAGGCGAACACCAGCGCGTAGGACCGAGCGGTCTGGGCGTAGTAGCTGATCGTGGGGGTCAGGGCGACGATCAGCCCGGCGAACAGGCCCGCCCAGGCTGATCCGATGAGCCGCCGGCCGATGATCACCGTCAGGGCCACGGCCACGACCATGGCGATCACCGAGGGGATCCGCATGACCGCCGGGCTGGTGCCCGCCGCCATCCAGCCGTGCATCATCAGGTAGTAGAGCCCGTGCACGGCGTCTACGTGCCTGACCAGATGGGCCAGCAGGTGCAGCGGGAGCAGCGCGGCCCACCTGGTGGCCACCTCATCGTTGCCCATGGCCGAGTCGCGGGCCAGCCCCCACACCCCGAGCACGGCCATGACGGCGGCCGCGAGGACAACGGGCCAGTACCGGGCTGTGGCCGCCGTCCAGCGGGTGGCCGGGTCAGCCTGGCCGGTTCCGCCCAGCCCGGCCGGGCCGTCCGTCCCGGCGGGTGGGGAGGACTGGCCTCGCTGTCCGGTGGGAACGGAGCTCACTGGCCACCAGGTGAGTCCTCGACCGACGCGGCGAACGTCTCGCGCCACCTCCCGGGTGAGTTGAAGTCGGCCGCCGCGGCCCGGTACTCCTGCGCCAGCCGGGACCAGTTCCGGCGCAGCCGCCGGTGTGCGACCAGGCTGCGCCAGCCCAGCGACCGGAACAGCTTCGGGTCCCGCTGGTACCACGCGGTGCTGGTCCCGTCCGCCGCCGACACTAGCGCGCTGTCCAGGGTCACCAGCACGAACCAGGAGGCGTCCTGGTACGGAAGAGCCATCTGCGGCCGCTTCGTGGCGCCCTCGCGCACCGGCCTAAACTGCCGCAGGGTACCCTTGCCGGCCTTCGTCATCAGGTTGATCTTGTTGGTGGGGGTGGTGGAGTCCTTCACCGCCTCCGGCGCCCGGCGCCGGGCAGGCGGGAAGCTCTCCGGGTCGGCGGCGTCCTGCGCGTCGGGGTACTGCACCCGCAGCTCACGGAGCTGCTTCATCTTGGTCATGATGTCCCGGTGCAGGTGATCCGGGCCGGAGAGCACATCCTCGATGGCCAGCAGCCGCAATGCGGCCGTCGAGTACTGCATCGACAGCAGGTTTTGCAGCTGGCGTTCCGCGCTCTCGCTGATGAGGCTGCCACCGTGCTCTTGCTCGGAGTGCAGCAGGCCGGCGACGATCCGGTTGCGGAGGTGATAGTAGGCCTGCCAGTCCCGGGCGTCGTTCTTGTCGTCCCAGGGCACGTGCCACGCGGCCACGCCGGGCATCGACACGGTCGGATAGCCGTGCTCGCGGGCCCGGACGCCGTACTCCGCGTCATCCCACTTGATGAATACGGGCAGCGCGAGACCGATCTCGTCGACGATCCGCGTCGGGATCAGGCACATCCACCAGCCGTTGTAGTCGGAGTCGGCGCGGCGGTGCAGCCAGGGGGTGTTGCGCAGGTTCCGCCGGGCGAAATCGTGCCGTCCCCGGGTGTTCGGCGCGATCCCCCACCACCACTTGTACGGCGCGATGGCCTCGGCGAACGCGTGCAGCAGGGACCGGTCGTACATGCTGAACATATGGCCGCCGACGATGGTCGGCCGCCGCGTGAGGTCGGCGAAGGTCGCCGCGCGCACGATGCCCTCGGTATCGACCTTGATGTCATCGTCGAGCAGGAGCACATAGTCGCTCCGGCCCGCCCGCACGGTCTCGTCCATGGCCCGGGAGAAACCGCCCGAGCCGCCGATATTTCCCTGCTCGATGACCTGCAGCCGGTCGCCAAGTTTCTTGGCCGCATCGCCGAAGCCTGGGTGGCTGCTCACCCGGTTGCTGCCCTGATCGATCACGTAGACGGTGTCGAGCAGATCCTGCAGCTCCGGCGCGTCGCCCAGCGTGCGTACCAGGTCAAGCAGGAAGTCCGGGCGGTTGAAGGTGGTGATCCCGATGCTGAGCCGGCCAGCCTGGGCGGGCTCAGCCAGCCCCAGCCACTCCGCCTCGATCAGCGTGGTCCCGCGCAGGCCGGCCACGATGTCGAACCAGTACCAGCCGCCGTCGATGAACGGGGTCAGCGGCAGCGTGCGCTCGATCGTTTCCGGTTCGTCAGACGTGACGCTGATCGTCTCCACCGGGTGGCTGAAGCCCCGGGCCGTGGACCGGTACAGGATGACGGTCGACTCGCCTGCCAGGCGGATGCGCAGCGTCACCGAATCGACGGTGGTCCAGCGGCGCCAATAGCTCGCCGGGAACGCGTTGAAGTAGGTGGCGAACGAGACGCGGCGCCCCTGGCTGATCACCGCACTGCGGCGCGGGCCGGCGTCCTCAGCGAGATAGGCGGGCACATCGGAGCCGAAGCGGATGATCGACTGCGCCTCACCCACCGCGGCGTTGGCGACCGGCACGCTGCCGGCGTTGGCCGCCCGGCGCCCGGTCAGCGCCTCGGTGGCCATTTCCGCGGCCAGTTCAGCGGCCCCGCGGTCCATGTGGGTCTCGACGTACAGCGGCACGACGTCCAGGTCGGCGCCGGGAAACACCACCCGCTGCAGGACCCGCGGGGCGCGGTCCGGGGTGACCCCGGCCGTCATTCGGCCGCCCCCGGCCCGGTCAGCGTCGCGCCCTCGGTGAAGAACGGCCGGAGCCGGTTGTCGTACATGCTCAGCGCGGACCCGATCGCCATGTGCATGTCGAGGTACTTGTAGGTGCCCAGCCGGCCGCCGAAGAGGACGCCCGGCTCGCGCCCGGCCATTTCCCGGTAGGCCAGCAGGCGGGCCCGGTCCTCAGCCGTATTGATCGGGTAGTACGGCTCATCGCCGCGGTCGGCGAAGCGCGAGTACTCACGCATGATCACTGTTTTGTCCTTCGGGTACCAGTCACGCTCGGGATGGAAATGGCGGAACTCGTGGATGCGGGTGAATGGAACGTCCTCGTCCGCGTAGTTCATGACAGGCGTTCCCTGGAAGTCCCCGGTGGGCAGAACCTCCATGTCGAAGTCGAGGGTACGCCAACCCAGGTCGCCGGCGGCGTATTGGAAGTACGCGTCGAGCGGCCCGGTGTAAACAACCGGCGCGTTCCCGGCCAGATCACTGCGCAGGCTGAAAAAGTCCGTATTCAGCCGGACCTCGATGTTCGGGTGATCGGCCATCCGCTCCAGCCACGCGGTATAGCCATCCACCGGCAGGCCTTCGTAGGTGTCGCTGAAGTAGCGGTTGTCGAAGGTGTAGCGCACCGGCAGCCGGGTGATGATCTCCGGCGGCAGGTTGACCGGGTCGGTCTGCCACTGCTTGGCCGTGTAGCCGCGGATGAAAGCCTCATACAGCGGCCGGCCGATCAGCGACACGGCCTTCTGCTCGAGGTTCGCGGCGTCCCCGGCGTCCATTTCGGCCGACTGCCCGGCGATCAGCGCCCGTGCCTCGTCCGGGGACATCACCGCGCCGAAGTACTCGCAGATCGTGCCCAGGTTGATCGGCAGCGGGTAGACCCGGCCCTTGTAGACCGAGAACACCCGGTGCTGGTACCCGGTGAAGGCCGTGTACTGGTTGGCGTACTCCCACACCCGCGCGTTCGAGGTGTGGAACAGGTGCGCGCCGTAGCGGTGGATCTCTATGCCGGTCTGCGGCTCCCGCTCGCTGTAGGCGTTCCCGCCGAGGTGGCCGCGCCGTTCCAGGATGAGCACGCGCAGGCCGAGGTCACGGGTGCAGCGTTCGGCGATGGTCAGGCCGAAGAAGCCTGACCCGACGATGACAAGGTCAACGTTCACCGGCGCACCGGCAGTGGCTTGGCCCGCGACCCCGGCTCATAGGGCTTGGCCGCTGATCCCGGCTCATGGTTCCCGGAGGGTGCGGGGCGGGCGGGGGCGGAGGGCTCGGGGCCGCCCCCGGCGGCCTCGTCCCCGGACTGATGCTCGCCGTGCTCGCCACGCTCGGTGTAGTGCGCGACGATCGGGCGGTACACCGCCCGGCGGAACCGCCAGGGGATCATCCGGTACCCGCCGCGGACCACGACGTTACGGACGTATTCGGGCGAGGAGGTGAAACCCTGGCGGCGGAACTCGCGCTGCAGCCGCAGTTCCGAGCGCAGCAGGTCGGCCCCGCCACGCCGCTTGAACGACGTCGCGCCGACCCGGTAGTAGACCAGCGGCTCGGCCACATTGACCACCCGCGCGCCGTTCTGCAGCATCCGGGCGAAGAGCGCGTAGTCCTCCATCAGCGGCAGGTCGCCGTACCCGCCCACGGCCAGCACCGCCGTCCGCCGGTAGACCACGGTCGGGTGATTGAACGGGTCGTGCATCCGCGCGTAGCGGTGGATCTGCTCCGGGTCGGTCGGCGGGACCCGCTGGCCCACGATGTGATCGATGTCCCCGACGAACTCCAGCAGCCCGGCCCCGACGATATCGGCCTCGGCGATGAGCGGGATCTCCACCTCGAAGCGGTGCGGCATGGCCACGTCGTCGGCGTCCATCCGGGCGATCACGTCGTGCCTGCTCGCGGCCAGCCCGCTGTCCAGCGCGGGCCCGAGGCCCCGGTTACGCTCGAGGGAGACCACGGTCACCGGGACCGGGCTGCCGGCCTGGAGCCGGTCCAGGCCCGCGGCGAGTTCCGCGCGGAGGGGCCCGTCACGGACGATGACGACCTGGTCCGGGCGCAGGGTCTGGTCGCCGACCGCGCTGCGGAACGCCCGCTCGAGGAAGTCAGGGCGGTCACCGTCGTATACCGAGAGCAGGAGCGTGAAGGGCTCGTGCATATGCCGGGTTCGCCTTTCATGCCGGTGACGGGGCACACTGCGGCGAGCTCGGGGACCAGGGAGCGAGCAGCCCCGGCCGGCGCGCGTTCGTGTAGACATTTGGGTTGTATGTCAGCAAATGCGGTGGGCGGACGCCACTTTACGGCAGCTATGCGACGGATTGCTGGGGTTACCGTCATCCGCGCGTTCCCCCAGCGCACCTGGTCTACCCTGGCAGCCAGATGCCATCCACCCATGCCTGACCTTACCCGCCCACGCCCTGACCTGTTGAGGTGTACCGATGGCCACGCGCGCCGCCGACCAGTCCCCCGCCATGCCTGCTGACGGCCGGCCGCGTCCCCGGGTCCTGGTGCACATCGGCGAGCCGAAGACCGGTACCACGTTCCTGCAGCAGGTGATGTGGAGCAACCGGGCCGCGCTCGCGGCCCAGGGCGTGGTGCTTCCGGGCCACCACCCGCAGGATCACTTCCGGGCCAGCCAGGACCTGCGGGGAATCGAGAAGCGGGCCGACGACCCGGCGGGATCCTGGACCGGGGAGTGGGAGATCCTGGCCCACCAGGCCCGGCAGGCCCCGCGGGCCGCGGTGATTTCCCACGAGCTGTTCTCCGCCGTGGACGGGCCGCAGGCCGAGCAGGCCGTCCGCTCCCTCCAGCCTGCCGAGGTACACGTCGTGCTGACCGTGCGGGACATGGCGTCGCTGCTGCCCGCGGAGTGGCAGGAGACGATCAAGCACCGCAACGACCGGAGCTGGGAGGACTGGCTGGCGGACGTGATCGACCGGGAGTCGGTCGATCCGGACCGGCGCCAGTGGTGGTTCTGGCGGGTCCACGACACCCTGGCCATCCTGGAGCTCTGGGGCCGCCATGTGCCGGCGGACCGGATCCACGTGATCATGACCCCGCCCCAGGGGTCGGGCAACTCGCTGCTCTGGGAGCGCTTCGCGGCGCTGCTGGGCGTCGATCCCGGCGGGGTGGACCTGTCCCGGGCCCGCGCGAACACCTCGCTCGGCCTGCCGGAGATCGAGTTCCTCCGGCGGCTCAATCAGGTCCTGCCCGCCGAGGTCCCGGACTGGTTCTACATGTGGACCGTGAAGGAAGGGGTCGCCCACCGGGTCCTGGCCGCCCGCCCCCGGGAGGGGCGCCTGGTGCTGCCCGGTGATCGTGAGGCCTGGGCCAAGGAGCAGGCCGAGGTCCTGATCAGCGGGCTGGCGTCCTCCGGCTACGACGTGATCGGGGACGCCGGCGAGTTGCGGCCCCGGCCGTCGCGGGAGCCCGGGGCGGCCGGTCCTGCGGGCCAGCAGGCGGATCGCGTCCTGGACGCGGCGGTGGACGCGGCCGCGGCGCTGGTGGTCAACCAGTACCGCAAGGAGTACCCGGCGGCCAGCCCGCCGCCGAAACGCGCTGGCCAGGCCGGCTTGGCTAGCCGGATGGAGGCGGCCATCGCGTCGTCACCCCGGCTGAAGCGGGCGGTGCGTGACCTGAGCAGCCGCTACCCGGCGGTGCGGCGGCTGCGCATCCTGACCTGGCAGGCCATGGAGCGCACCCGGGCGCGGAGGCACTCCTAGCATGGCGCCCGGGAGCACGCCCACCCCGGGTTCTCCGGCCCCGGGCACCCCCACCACGGGGGGCGGTCAGCCCCGGGTGATCGCCGTCGTGGTCACTTACAACCGGCGGGACCTGCTGGGCGAGGCGCTGCCGGCGGTGCTGGGGCAGACCCGGGCCCCGGACGCGGTGATCGTGGTCAACAACGCCTCGACCGACGACACGGCGGACATGATCCGCACCCGCTTCCCGGCCGTGCGGCTGGCCGCCGCGCAGCGCAACACGGGCGGTGCGGGGGGATTCGCCTACGGGCTGGCCCTGGCCCTGGCCGGGGCGGCCGACCTGGTCTGGCTGATGGACGACGACACGGTGCCGGAGCCAGGCGCCTTGCGGGCCATGCTCGACGCCCGCACGCTGCACCCGGGCGGCCCGCCCGCGCTGATCGCCAGCCGGGTGGTGTGGACGGACGGCCGTCCGCATCCGATGAATACCCCCCGGATAAAGCCGTTGGTGAGCAAGGAGGAGCGCGCGGCGGCGGCGGCCGCGGGCTGCCTGCCCATCCGCTCGGCCTCGTTCGTGTCGATCCTCGTGGACGCAGGCGTGTGCCGGGCCCGCGGCCTGCCCCAGGCCGATTACTTCCTGTGGAACGACGACTTCGAGTTCACCGCCCGGCTGCTCCGCGGCCAGGCGGGCCTGCTGTGCCCGGCCAGCGTCGTGGTGCACAAGACCCGCACCTTCGGCTCGACCGACGCTGACCCCGGGGAGCGCTTCTTCTACGAGGTGCGGAACAAGATCTGGACGCTGCGGGCCGGCTCCTCGCTGGCGCCCGCGGAGCGGGTGCTGTACGGCGGCGCGACACTGCGCCGCTGGGCCCGCACGTTCGCGAAGTCCTCCGACCGGGGCACGCTCCGGTCCGGCCTGGTCGCCGGCCTCGCGGCCGGGGTGCGGACCAGGCCGCGGCCCACCGGGGAGGTGCTGGCGTCAGCGGGCCTGACGGTGCCCGGCGGGGCCGCCGTGTCCCCGGGAGCGGAGATCCCGGCTCCGGTTCAGCCGGAGGCTCAGGCCCCGGCCGGGCCGGGTTCCCCGGCTGCCTGATCCGGCGTCTCGTCCGCCTGCGCCGCTGCGCCGTTGACCGGCGGTGCCGCCGTGCCTGCCGGGCCCGTGCCTGCCGGGCCCGTGCCTGCCGGGCCCGTGCCTGCCGGGCCCGCACCTAGCTGGCCCGCACCTAGCTGGCCCGCGTCGGCCGGCCGAGGGGCCGCGCCCGCCGGCAGCGGCAGGCCCCGCCCCGGCGCAGGGCCAGCAGTGCGGAGAAGCCGAGGATCCCGGCGGGCGGGAGGGTGATCACGGCGGGCAGCTGGTACCGCCACGAGAACTCGACGACGTCCTGGACCAGCAGCAGCACCACGACCGTGGCGGTGAACAGCAGGCAGGCCAGGGCCAGCTGCCGGGCGCGGGCCGCGCGGGGCCCGCGGGCGGCGCCGCGGGCCTGCCGCACCTGGAGGACCAGGGCCAGCAGCGCCCCGATCACTCCCAGCGCGGTGCACAGGGCCAGGAACGGGCCCGGGGTGAACCCCCCATTCAGCTGGTAGGACCGCAGGAACGAGGCGACCGGCCGGTTGACCCGCGCGTGCCCGCCGTACGCGGGCTTGAGGTTGCTGTAGAAGAACTGCCCGAATGCCCGGTGCTGGATCCCGACGACGATGACGTTTCCCGGTCCGAGCGTGACCCACTGAGGATAGGTCGGGTACCGGACCTGGAACTGCCAGCGCGACAGGGGTGTGACCCAGGGGTTGGGCGTGCGGGTCACCGCGAACAGCCGCACGGCGTCGCGGGAGATGCCGCCTACGACCCGCAGCGGCTGCTGGCTCTTGACCGCCGACGTCAGCTCGGCGACCAGCCCGGCCCGGGTGGCCCCGGCCGGGACGGGAGCGGTGCGGAGCGGTGAGTACTTGGAATGCTCGATCCAGTCCGGGCCGTTGGCCTGCTCGCGCGGGGTGGGGCAGAACGGCCGCACCGCCGGGGGCAGGGTGAGCGCAGCGCAGTCGGCCGCCGCGACCACGCGGCCGACGGTGGTCTGCCCGCGGGCCAGCCGGAAGTGCCCGTAGTGCACGTAGGAAGCGCTGGCGTAGAGGGCAACCGGCAGCACGAAGGCCACGGCCAGCGCGCCCGCGGTGATCAGCGCGCGGCGCCCGCTCCCCGCGGCGACCAGCACGTAGCAGAGAGCGGGCACGATCAGCACCTCGCCGACCTGGTGCACGGTGGCCGAGAGCCCGAGGATCAGGCCTGCCGCCGCGGCCAGCCGGACGGTCAGCACCGGCCGCCAGAGGAGTACGGCCAGCCCGGCCACGATCATGGCCTCGAACCAGACGTCCGGCATGATCGTCTGCTCGATCTGCACCTGGTAGGCGTCCAGCAGCACCGGCGCCACGGCCACGGCGGCCAGCCACCGGCTGGTCCCGCGGCGGAGCAACACGGTGTACAAGGCCACGGCCAGCGCCAGGCCGAGCACGTGCTGGGCCAGGGAGACGAGGCTGAGATCACCGAAGACCAGGATGGCCCGCAGCACCAGCGTGTACCCGAGCGGGTCAGCGCCGGGCGACGCGCCGTACAGGTACTTCAGCGTGTCCACGTAGATCAGCGCGGGCTGGTAGGCGATCTGCGCGGCGATACGCAGCGCGAGCCCGGCGGCCAGCAGTACCACCAGCAGCCAGTGCCGCCCCAGCAGCCGGGCGGCCCGGGTGCCCCGCGACGGCCCGGCGGCGCCCGGCGCGCCCGGCTCCGCGGGCGCGCCGTTCCTGCGCCGGCCGATCGCCGCGCCGGTCCGGGTTGCGAGGTGCGGTCCGGTCATGCCCGGGACGCACGTCGTGACGCTGCCGGGCGCGCCATCAGCGCCGCCCGGCCGGAACGGGCACCCAGCCGGAACTGGCGGTAGTGCGCCGGGGTACGCAGGGCAGCATTGCTGGCTCCTTATTCAGGTGGCCTTCAGCCGGGGAATGGCATCGATCTTCCCCTAGCCGCCGGGCCCGGAAGTCCCGAAGTCTACTATTTGACCGGTCACCGAGGTTCCCGGCCCGGCCTGCCTTCCGGGCCGCTGGCAGCGCCCGGCTCTCCCCCGGCCAGGCAGGCCGGCCTGGTCACATCCGCTGATCATCTTCTGTCATAGCAGTGACGACCCCTAATGTGCCACGATTCCCGGCGTCCCGCCCCCGCACACCTGCGGGCGCGCCGCGAGCGCCGGCTCCGCGGCCCAGGAATCGCATGGGTCCCGGCTCACGGGCCCAGTTCTCCCGGCTGCGGCCAGTAGAGCGCGGTGGCGTCGTCGCGGGCCTTGGAGCGGGGCCAGCGGGCGCCGTCCGGGTCACTGTCCTCGGCGGCCCGGACCTGGCGGATGAGGCCGGCCGGCCCGTCGTCACGGACGACGGTGACCAGGGCGGGCCAGCTGATCAGGTGGTACACCTCGGTGAGGCGGGCGGCGCCGTCGCTGAGGAGGGCGATCCCGTGCAGGCCGTCGGCGGCCAGCACCGTGGTGCGGGCCTGCTGGGCCGCGTCCGGGTCGGTGCTGGCGGCGCGGTGCGTGTCGGTGAGCACGACCGGGTCGCGGCCCGCCCCGTAGTCGGCCACGATGCTGGAGTCCGACAGGGCGAGGAGCTCGAACCCGTCCTGGGCCGCCCGGACGGCGATCACGGTGGCCGCCGGGGTGCGGGGGTTGGCCAGGTCGCAGGTTTTCTCGTGGCGGGCCCGGACCTCGGCGATCGCCCCGGCCAGCGCGTCGCCCAGCGGCGTGGGCGGATCAGCGGTGATGGCCCCCAGGAAGACGGTGCCCAGGGTCCGGGCGTACCAGGCGACGCCGTGCAGGCATCCAGTGCCGGCTCCGCGCGGGGTCGTGGTGCAGCCGTCCAGCAGCACCGCGGCGCCGGGGGCGGCCGCCGCGAAATCCTCGTTGGGCCAGCCCGGCGTGCCGGGGTCGGTGGCCAGCGCGATGCGCATCCGCCGTTGCTCCTCAGATGGTCCGGGGCTCGATCGGTTCTTCGGCGTAACCGCCCCCGGGGGCGGGATCGACCCGCCAGGCGCGCTTCCCGGGCCGGATGCTGACCGTTTCGTGCAGCGTGCGGCCCAGGTAGTGCAGTCCGGTGCCGTCTTCGGTGGCGTACCCGCCGGGCAGGATCCCCTGGGCGACCAGGGTCCGGTACACCTCGCGGCGGGGCTGGCCAGGGAAATCGTCATGCACGCCGTTACTGTAGGGCAGCAGCCCCAGGCCGCCGGTGAACGGGTCGAGACGGTCACTGAAAGAGTCGGTGGGCCCGCCCCGGTGCCAGCACAGGCTGCCGGCGCTGGCTCCGGCCAGGACCACCCCGGCCGCCCAGCAGCGGCGCAGGATCCGCGGCAGGCCGTGGGCCCGCCACACGGCCATCAGGTTCACCACGCTGCCGCCCTCGACCAGGATCAGGTCCTGGCTGAGCAGGTGCGCGGCGACGTCGGGGACGCTTGGCTGGGTGAACAGGCGCAGCACGCTCAGGTGCGCATCCGGGCGTCCAGCGAACTTGTCCTCGTAGAAGCCGGCGGCCGCCTGGGCGTCGCCGACCGCGGTGGGCAGGTAACACACCCGGGCTGGCCCGGCACCGGCCGCACGGGCCCGGGCCGAGCCCAGGCCGAGGGCGTGCTCCACCAGCGCGAACGAGCCCTTCTCACCGGCTCCCGAATCCAGGACGCCGGAAAACGCGAAGATCTGCCGGAGCGGGGAGGCCACCGGCCCAGCCTAGGGGTCGCCCGCTGCTTAGGCTGGAGGCATGCTTCCCACCAGCCACCTGCTCGCGTTCGCGCTCATCTCGTTCGTGCTGATCATTGTGCCGGGCCCTAACGTTCTGTTCGTGGTCAGCCGCTCGCTGATGCTCGGCCGGGCGGCCGGTGTCGGCACCGCCGCTGGCGGCCAGATCGGCGTCTACCTGCAGGTCGTGGCGGTGGCATTCGGCATCGGGGCGCTGGTCGAGCGGTCCGTGGCCATCTTCACCGCGATCAAGCTGGCCGGCGCCGCCTATCTCGTCTACCTCGGCGTGCAGGCCATCCGGCACCGCGGCACGCTGCGTGAGGCGCTGGACGTCGCGGCCCAGCCGAGGAGCTTCCGCCGGATCCTGCGGGACGGGGTCGTGGTCGGGGTGAGCAACCCGAAGGTGATCGTGTTCTTCGCGGCCGTCCTGCCCCAGTTCGTGAACCGGCCGGCCGGGCACATCCCGGTCCAGATGCTGCTGCTCGGGGCGGTCTTCCTGGGCATCGCGGTGGTGTGCGACAGCATCTGGGCGCTCGCCGCCGGGACGGCGCGGGCCTGGCTGGCCCGCTCCCCCCGCCGGCTCGAGATGGTCGGCGGGGCCGGCGGCCTGGCCATGATCGGCATCGGCGCCAGCCTGGCCCTCACCGGCCGCAAGGACTGACCGGCCGCCCGGGTCAGCCGGGTCAGGCGGGCATGCGGTCACGTCCCCGGCCGTCAGGCGGGGACAGGCGTCCCGTGGCCCGGGGCGTCAGGCGGGATGGGGCGTCACCTGGTAGCTGAGGTACGCGAAGTACTCGTCGCGGTCCACCGTGGTCAGCGTCAGCCGGGACGAGAGCAGCCGGCGCGGCAGCAACGGTGCGCCCGCGCCCAGCGTCACCGGGGCGACGCTGAGCAGGATCTCGTCCAGGAGGCCCTCGTCCGCGAACTGGCCGGCCAGGTCACCGCCGCCGACCAGCCAGACGTTCCGGTCCCCCGCTGCCTCGGTCATCTGCTGGTGCGCATCCCGGACGCTCCCCTGGGTGAACGTCAGGGTGGCGCCGGGCACCGCGGGCAAGTCCCGGTGGGTGAACACCCAGCATGGAGTGGCGCCGTAGTACTCCTGCCAGCTCGAGGGATCCTCGAGCAGCCGTTCGTGGTTGAGCACCCACTCGTAGGTGGTGGCGCCCATCGCCATCGCGCCGACCCGAGCCATGAAGGGCCCGAAGCGGGCGTTCCCCGCATCGCCGCCGGAGCCGACCTGGAACAGCCAGTCGAGCGAGTTCCCGGGATCGGCGATGAAGCCGTCGATGCTGGTCGCGGTGTAGTACTGCGTCGTAGCCACGCAGCCAGCCAAGCACGGCCCGCCGACATTTGGCGGGCCGGCCGCCCGCCCGCCTGCACCGGCCGGCAGCGGATGTGGGTCGCGGTCCCTGACTCCCGGACCTGGGCCGGCCCGGCCGGGACGACCCGCCGGCCGCGGTCAGGAACGCGTGATGATGGCCAGCCAGGCCTGTGCTTCCGAGGCACCCATGAAGCTGACCGCGAACGTCTCGGCGGTGATGCTGCCGATGTCCCAGCCGTCGCGGAACGCGGCGGTCAGCTCGTCCTGGGTGATCCGCCGCGGCCCCATCGTGCCCGGCTGCCGGTCGCTGAAGCACAGCAGGTAGCAGGTCGCCCCCGGGCGCATCACCGAGGCCAGGCTGGTCACGTACCGGGCCCGGTCCCCGTCATCGAATACGTGGAACACCCCGCTGTCCACCACCGTGTCAAAGGTCTGGCCCAGCCGGGCGAGGTCCAGCACGTCGGCGACCTCGAACCGGGCCGTGCTGCCGCGCTCGGCTGTTTTCCGCCGGGCCCGCGCGATGGCGGTGGGCGCGACGTCCACGCCCAGGGCGTCGGCGCCGCGCGCCGCCGCCATCATGGTGTTCTCCCCGGTTCCGCAGCCCGCGTCGAGGAGCCGGCCGCGGAGCAGGCCGTGCTCAGCGAGGCGGGAGAAGACCGGCTGCGGGCGGCCGATGTCCCACGGGGGCGGCTGGTCCGCCACGTACGAGGCGTCCCACCCTGGCTGAATCGTCATCGTGACCCCCTGTCCGCCGCGAGCCCGCCGGCTCAGCCCGGCCCCTGGGTCACCGTACCCGGCGCAGGACGCTGACCACCTTGCCGAGGATGGTCGCCCCATCCCCCCGGATGGGGGTGAACGCCGGATTGTGCGGCATCAGCCAGATATGGCCATCGGACATCCGGTAGCTCTTGACCGTGGCCTCCCCCTCGATCATGGCCGCGATGATCTCACCGTTCTCGGCCACCTGCTGCTCGCGGACGACCACCCAGTCACCGTCGGCGATAGCCGCATCGATCATGGAATCGCCGACCACCTTGAGCATGAACAGGTCACCCTCGCCCACCAGCTGCTTGGGCAGCGGGAAGACGTCCTCCACGGACTGGTGGGCGTCTTTCGGGTAGCCCGCGGCGATCTCCCCGAGCAGTCGCACGTAGGCGGCGTTCTGGGTGCCCACCGTGCGCAGGGTCTCAGACGTCCGGGTGGTCCGGCCGGGCTCACGGGCCTTCCGGGTCTCCCGGGACCTGGCCCGGATCGCCCCGGTCGCCTGGCGGGGTTCGATGACCTCGATGACCGGGTGGCCGGGCGCCAGCACCACGGAGGCCCGCGCCCGCCCGGGTGAGGTAGCGCTCAGCCATCCCTTCTGCCGCAGCACATTAAGGTGGTGCTGCACGCCAGACGGGCCCAGCCCGACCGCCCGGCCGATGTCCCGCACGCTCGGCCCGTACTGGTGTTCCTGCCGGAATCCCTCGATGGCGTGGAGCACCTCGCGCTGGCGCGACGTGAGATCGCGGCCGGGGTGCGGTTCACCCGGCCCGTGAACCTGCGTGTCGCCGCTCGTGCTGCTCATCAGACCTCCGCCTGGGCGGTGTGTGCGTGCTGCGACGCTAGCAGCCGCGACGCCGGTTGTCGAATACAAGTTCGATCAACGTTGTCTAACAAAACCGTCGTCGATCCAGCTTTCTAAGGCTAGCCGCCGTCCCGCTGGGTGTCAGCCCGGCCCGGCGTCCGGGTTACTCGCTGCGCAGGACCTGCCCGGCGTGCAGCCGCGCGGCGCGGCGCCGGGGCCAGGCGGCCAGCGCGTTCGCGGCCAGCAGGGCGACCGGGCCGATCAGGAGCAGGGCCAGCAGGGCCACCGGCGGCTGGTACGCCAGGGGGGTGAAGCCGGCCACCGCACGCCACACGGCCCGGCCGAGCGCAATGCCCAGGGGTATCCCGAAGATCAGGCCGATCATGGCCAGCAGGCTGGCCTGGGTGGTGACCACCAGGCGCGACTGCCGCCGCGTGATACCGAGCGCGCGGAGCACCGCCAGATCGTGACGCCGGCGGCGGACGGCAATGGACAGGGCATGACCGACCGCGCTGACGGCTAGCAGGGCCAGGAACGCGCTCAGCGCGACAGGCAGCAGTTCCAGGTCCCTGATCTCCTGGACCTCCGGCATCGGAGCCGGTGGCGTGAAGGTGAACACCTTGCCACCCGGGATCGCCGCGGCCGTGGCGTCCAGCCGGCGCGCGACGGCCCGGACGTCCGCGCCCGGGCGCAGCGACACGGTCGCGGCGCGGAACTTGAACCCGAAGCTCGCGCCGTCGAAGATCCGGTTGTACCCGGCGGGAGTGAGCCAGGCCCCGTCCGCGTACCCATTGTGCGGTCCCGGGGGGATGAAGCCGATGCCGGTGACCCGTACGGCCTTCCTGGCGGCGGTCCCGCCGGTGAGCCGGACCACGGAGCCCGTCCTCGCGTGCAGCTCCTCCGCGGTCGTCGGGGCCAGCACGATCTCATCCGGGCTGGCCGGCATCCGCCCGGCCGTGAGGACCACCGCCGGCCGCTTGCCGCCCACCGGGGCGTAGGTGAAGCTCTCGATCGACACCTGGCCGGCCTGCGCGCCGCCGATGCGAGCGTCCTCGACCCCGGTCACGTCCCGGTCGGCGGCCACGGCCCGCAGCACCCGGCTGGCCGGCCCGAAATCCTGCCCGTTGTAGCCGAGGAATGTGGTCAGCTGCCAGGTCTGCCCGAACCGCGCCGGGTGGCTGACCGCATCCGAGACACCGGCCGAGAAGGTGAAGGCCGCCAGCACTCCGAGCACGCCGACGATGGCACCCACCAGGGCCGACCGGACCGGCACGGTGGAGCGCCCGCGGCCGGGCTCGAGCGCGAACCGGGCCCCTACCACCAGGGAGACCGGGAAGTTCGCGGCGGCGGCCGCCGCCGCGACCACAGACCGGCGCTGGGCCGCCGGCCTGCGCCCGGCGGTCAGCGCGACTGCCGCCGCGGCCGCCGAGCCGGCCAGCACCAGGAGCGGGACCAGGACCCATCCCGGGGCCAGGACCAGCCAGTCCAGGCCGATGCCGGGGTGCGGCTCGGCGATCGACGCCATGCCGATCGGCATCCATTGCGAGGCCACGATGGCACCGGCCACGCCCAGCGTGCCGCCGGCCAGCCCGGCCAGGAATGGCCCGGCCGCGGCGGCCGCGATGGCCTGCTGGCGGGTCATGCCCACGGCCTGCAGCACCTGAAGGTCCGGCACGGTGGCGGAGGTGTACCGGGCCACGGACTGGCCGATGAGGAACAGGGCCGCGACCAGGGCCGCGAGACCGAACGCCAGCAAGCAGGCGGCCTCGTAGGCCGTGACCCGGCGGATGGGATCGCCGATTTGCTGATCGTTGTCCCACACATCGATGTCGGACCGCCCGGTCACCCGGGCCAGGTCGGCACGGAAGGCGGGCATCGCGGCCTCGCCGCCCTTGAGCCGCACCAGCGCGTTGATGTATGCGTGCCCGGTCGTGCCCAGCATGTCAACGCGGTACCGGCTGAAAAGGGCGGGCGAAGAGAGGATGCCGCCGGGCGAGCCTGGCGTGTCCGCGTCGAGCCCCCACGGCGTGCGGACCACTCCCACGATGCGGGCCCGGGCCTCCGGCCCGCGTGGTGGCCCGGTTGACCCGTCGTACCCCAGGTTGGCCTGCTGGGGGCTGGCCAGTTCCAGGGTCAGCATGTCCCCCACATGCTTGCCGGAGGTAGCGGCGAACTTGGGCGTGACGATGACCTCATCGGCGCGGTGCGGGTTGAACAGTCTCCCGGCCAGGATTACCGGGCGTTCTATGGTCCGGGTCATCTGGTTGTCGGCAATCGGGAACCCCGTACTCACGTCCGGGTAACCCCGGAGGTCGAACCCGAATACGACCGGGAACCTGGTCAGCGCGGCGACTTCGGGCAGGGCCGCGATCCTGGCCCAGTTGAACCCGGGCTGGTTGGGCAGGACGGTGGCGGTAGCGGGCAGCGTGCGGGCCTGCAGCCGGTTGTAGGCGCTCTCGCCCCGGCGGGCACCCGCGATGGAGGTCAGGATGGTCGCGGTGGCCAGGGCGATGAGCAGGGCCAGGACGGTCAGCGACCGCCAGCGCCGGCGTGCGTCCAGGCGCAGCCAGGTCGCGGTGATCAGCACGGTCTGCTCCCCCGGCGATCCACGCGGCCACGCCCCCCCACGCCGTCCATGGGTACGAGTAGATGGCCTGCCCGGGCTGGCCGCAAGGGTGCGGTATCGACCAGCCCGCGGTGGGTACCCCCACCGGTGACGGCGTGGTGGCATCCCCGCAGCGGCCACCCGGGGCATGCCGGCCGCTACCGGCCACGGGCCGCCGCCGCTCCTGCCACCATGGGACCGTGATCGGACGTCTCCACCACGTCATCGTGGACTGCCCGGATCCGGCCGTGCTGGCCGCGTTCTACTCCGAGCTGCTCGGGCTGCCCATCACCTGGCAGGAGGACGACTTCGCGGTCGTCGCCGCCAGCGACACCACCTCGGGGATCGCCTTCCAGCTCGCCCAGGACTTCCAGCCGCCGCAGTGGCCGGATCCGGCCCGCCCGCAGCAGATGCACTTCGACGTCATGGTCGATGACGTCGAAGCCGCCGGGCCGCGGGTGCTGGGCCTAGGCGCCCGGCGGCTGTCCGGCGCCGGCCGCGACTGCGCTGTGTACGCCGACCCGGCCGGGCATCCGTTCTGCCTCATCCCGCGTCCCCCCTGGGCTGCACCCATCGGGACGGCGCCCACCGGGGCTGCGTGAAGGCTCGCGCTCTCCCCAGGTCCCGGCCCGGGCCGTAGAGTGTGCCCATGACGGGCGAATTGCGGCCGGCCGACCAGAGCGAGAACCCGGTCCCCCGCGGTGAACTGCGGGTCTCGTACGAGGACCGGGACCGCGTGGCCGAGGAGCTGCGGGTGGCCGCCGGTGACGGCAGGCTGACCGCGGAGGAACTCGATCAGCGCCTGGAGGTGGCGCTGACCGCGCGCACCTACGCCGAGCTCGCCTCGGTCACGAGGGACCTGCCATCCGCCGCCGGGACCGTGCTGGGCGCGCCGGCGCCCAAGGACGTGGTCCGCATCGAGTCCCAGTACTCCAGCGTGGAGCGCACCGGGCCGTGGCTCGTCCCGCGCCGGATGGAGGTCCGGGTCAAGAGCGGCCACGTGACGCTGGACTTCACCGAGGCGGTCATCACGCAGCCAGTGCTCCCCATCGATGCCGAGGTGGGCTCCGGGATGCTCACGCTGGTCATCAAGCCCGGCATCGTGGTCGATATGGACGACGTGGCGGTCCGCAGCGGCAGGCTGGAGGTCAGGGCACCCTGGGGCCCGGACGCGTCCGTACTGCAGATCCAGGTGTCCGGCAAGGTCGGCAGCGGCCTTATCACCGCCCGGCCGCGGCGGCGGCCGCCCCGGCCTCCGCGGCCGCCCCGGCGGACGTTCTGGCAGTGGCTGACCCGCCAGCCCCGGCCCCGCCCGGCCATCGGGCGCTGACCCCGGTTACCTGGGTGGCCGGCGGCCGAAAGCCTGGCGGCTGTGCACCAGGAGTTCGCGCAGGGCCGGGCTCTCGCGTGGTGCCCAGATCAGCGCGAGCAGCGACGGGATCACAATGTCCTCGATGGCGACCGCGGTCAGCTGGCCGGAGAATCCGGCCGCCATGGTCTCGGAGAGAATGGCCACCCCCAGCCCGCGCCCGGCCAGGTCGGCGACCGCGCCCGGCGCGGTGGCCTGGAGCGCGATGCCCGGCCGGCGTCCCTGGGCGGCGCAGGACTGATCGAAGACGGCGCGCACCCCGGTTCCCGCAGGCAGGCTGACGATCGGGTACCCGGTGACCTCGGCCAGGGTGACCGCGCCCCGGCCGGCGAGCGGATGGCTGGGAGGCACCGCGGCCACGAGGCCCTCGCTGACGATCGTGAGCGCCTCCAGTCCCCCCGGAGGGGTACCGGCCGCCCCGATGAGAGCCAGGTCGGCCGCGCCAGTCCGGACGCGCTCGATCAGCCAGTCGGAGTTGCCTTCCAGCAGCGCGATCTCGATGCCTGGATGGGCGAGATGGAATGCGGCGAGGGCGTCGAACAGCGGGGTGACGGTGCAGGCCGTCACCATCCCGACCACGATCCGGCCGGAGAGCAGCCCGGTCACGTCGTCCACCGCCTGCCGGACGGCTGCCGCGGCCGCGAGGGCGGCCCGGGCGTGCGGCAGCGCAGCTGCCCCGGCCCCGGTGAGCGTGGCTACCCGGCCTGACCGATCGATCAGGGGCGCCCCCAGGTCCCGCTCGAGCTGGCGGATCTGCGCGCTGACCCCCGACTGGCTGACGTGCACGCGCTCCGCGGCGCGGGTGAAGTTCGCGTCCTCGGCCACCGTGACGAAGTACTCCAGCTGCCTCAGTTCCATAACCAGAGATTCTAGCTTCAAGAAAAACCATCTGTTGGACTTCTCACCTGGTCCCGGCCAGGCTGGGTAGTGCAGAACGGAAGGATGCGCGGGCCGGCCCACGGTCCGCGAAACCGGTGACCACGCGGTCACGCGGGCCGCGGAACGGAGGGTCATGCCTGCCCAGGAGAAAGCTCGCCAGCCCGAGGATCTCACCCGGCTCTTCGTGGAACACGCCAACGCCGGTGACGCGGCCGGGATCGCCGCGCTCTACGAGCCCGCCGCGGTGATGGCCTACCCGCCGGGCAGCCAGACGACCGGCCGCGAGGCAATCCGCGCCCTGTGGGAGAAGGTGCTGGCCAACGCGCCGCGTTTCGAGCCGGAAACGCCGCTGCCCACCCTGGTCAGCGGCGACATCGCGCTCACCGCGACCGTGGCCCGCGACGGCACCGGGGTCCGGGTGCAGGTGGCCCGCAGGCAGCCGGACGGGACCTGGCTCCGCCTGCTCGACCAGCCCGAGCTCAGCCCGGGCGCGTAACCGCCGGCTTGCGGCCCGTCCAGCGGCCGCCGGGCGGCGGCCCCTCAGCCCCCGGGCGGCTCGGCGAGGTTGACGACCAGGCCGTCGCAGTAGTGCACGAACCCCGTCCGCCGGGCCACCGTGATCGAGGTCACGTTAGCCCGCCAGGCGCGGTACTGGACCACGGCCCGTCGGTCCAGGGCCGCCTGGGCGGCCCTGGCGACCACCGCCCGGGCCCGGCCCCGCCCCCGGTGATAGGGATGCGTGAGCACGCCCAGGGTCGGCATCTCGTGCCACACGCCCAGGCAGGCGACCGCCAGCAGGGCATCCCCGTCGAGGTAGCCGAACGCAGGAAGCCCGTCCGTGCCGCTCTCGTCCCGTTCCGCGGGCGGCGTCTGCTCGCGCAACCGGGCCAGCCGGGGAATCATCCGGGGACAGCGGCCGCACCGCCAGGCTGCGCACGGGGTCAGGCTGGCCGCCGTGGCGTAGCCGTACCAGGCGGGCCCGATCACCGCGCCGGGCCGGGTGCCGAAGGCATCGCTGATCCGGGCGGCGGCGGCCGCCAGCGGCCCGCCCGGGAGAAGGCCGCCCTCCGCCAGCAGCCGACCGCTGGGAAGAGCGTCCAGGACCCGGCGCAGCCCGGGAAGTGCGGAGAGCGGCCCGTAGCCGAGTGGCCGGTCGGCACCGGTCACCGCTATCACCCCGGCGTGTCCGGAACCGGGGACCGGGTACGGTCCGCCCGTGCGCAGAGCGGCGCGGGGCAGGCCTAGCCGCTGCGCCCACCACGCTCCGACCTCGCTCTGCCAGTGGTCATTGTCCGAGTCTGGCGGCCCGCCCGCAGGCGCGGAACCCCCGGTGTTCGCCGGGTGTCATGCTGCGGTCAGCTGGGTCTGCGACACTCGGCGGCCCATGGGCATCACTGCGCTGGCGCGCTCCTGCTCGAACCGGTGCCGGCCCACGGCACCGCCGGCCTGGAGGTGCTGCGTGCGGCCGACGGCGCCGCGGAAGTCGCGCTGCGCACCCCGCCCGGGCTCACCAGCGGCATCGGCTCACTGCACTCCAGTGGCCTGATCACGCTGGCCGACTCGGCCGGCCTGGCGGCCATCATCGCCACCTGTGAGGCGGAGGACGAGATGCGCGGTGTGCTCCCGCTCGGCGCAGCGGCGACGCTGGAGTTCCGGGCGGCTGCCCACGGCCGGCTGGTCGCCTCCTGCCGCCTCATCGAGGCGGCGCGGGAGGCGCTGCGGCCGGTGCTGTCCGGAGCGCAGAAGCGCGCCCGGATCAGCACCGTGGCCGACATCACCGATGGGGCGCACGCGCTCGTGTGCCGGGGCACATTCGAGTGGGGCGTCCGCCGCATCTACTCCTTACCCGGTGAACGTGTCCGGGTCCGGGCCGGTGCGCTGGTCTTTGTTCAGCGCGCTGATCGCCCCGACGTCCTCGCCGGACAGCTCGAAGTCGAAGATGGCGAAGTTCTCCCGGATCCGGGCCGCCGTGACCGACTTCGGGAAGATGATGTCGCCGCGCTCGATGTGCCAGCGCAGCACGACCTGGGCGGGGGTCTTGCCGGCCCGCTCGGCGATCTCATTGATAGTGGGGTCGCTGAGCACCTCACCCTGGGCGATCGGCGACCAGCCCTCGACCGCGATCTGGTGCTCGGCACAGAAGCCGCGCACATCGTCCTGGGTCAGGTACGGGTGGACCTCGATCTGGTTGACGGCCGGGGGAACCTCGGCCTCCGCGTGCAGCCGCCGGATGTGATGCGGCTGGAAGTTCGACACGCCGATCGACCGGGCCCGCCCGTCCCGGTAGAACTCCTCCAGCGCCCGCCAGGTGGACACGAAGTCGCCGTCGTACCGGGTGGGCAGCGGCCAGTGGATCAGGAACAGGTCCAGGTAGTCGAGCCCGAGCTCCTCCAGCGAAAGGTCGAACGCCGCCCGGGCGTCATCGGGGAGGTGCGCGTCGTTGGACAGCTTGCTGGTCACGAACACGTCGGCGCGGTCCAGGCCAGACTTGGCGATGGCCGCACCGACCTCCTTCTCGTTGCCGTACATCTCGGCGGTGTCGAGGTGCCGGTAGCCGGTCTGCAGCGCGGTGCTCACCGCTTCCACGGTGTCCTCCGGCTCGACCTGGAACACCCCGAAGCCGAACTGGGGAATGGTCCTGCCGTTGTTCAGCATGATGTCAGGTACTGCGTTCACCACGGATTCTCTCCTCCGGTGATGTCAGATCGCTCGCTGTGCGTACCGTTCACCTCTGCCCCCGGCTCGCCGCTTCATCCCTCCCCTGGTGGCATGACGGCTTGACATGCGGATACTGGTTGCTGTGCCAGTCAACCCCGGGCCAGTCAACCCCGGGCCAGCCAACCCCGGGCCAGCCAACCCCGGGCCAGCCAATCCCGGGCCGGGCAGCTCCCCGCCACCCGGCCCCGTGACCTCCCTGCGCGAGATCGCGTTCCAGCTCGAACGAGCCGGGGCACCCACCTACCGGGTGCGGGCCTTCCGGCGGGCCGCGCAGGTGGTGAGCGAACTGCCCGCGGGCGAGCTGGAGCGCCGGCTGGGCGACGGCACGCTGCGCGCGCTGAGCGGGGTCGGCGAGGTCACGGCCGAGGTGATCACGCAGGCGGCGGCGGGCCAGCAGCCGGGCTACCTGGCCCGGCTGCTGCAGGAGCAGGGCGGCCCGGCCGCGCCCACGGCCCTGCGGGCGGCGCTGCGCGGCGATTGCCACACGCACTCGGACTGGTCCGACGGCGGCAGCCCGCCCGGCGAGATGGCCGAGGCCGCCCGCGCGCTGGGCCACGAATGGATCGCGCTGACCGACCATTCGCCCCGGCTCACCGTGGCCAGCGGGCTGTCCGCCGAGCGCCTGGAAGCCCAGCTCGCCCTGGTCAGCCAGCTCAACGAGGACCTCGCCCCGTTCCGCATCCTGACCGGGATCGAGATCGACATCCTCGAGGACGGCTCGCTGGACCAGCGGGAGGACCTGCTCGCCCGGCTCGACGTGGTGGTGGCCAGCGTGCACTCCAAGCTGCGGATGCCCGCCGGCCCGATGACCGCGCGCATGGTGACCGCGGTCGGCAACCCGCACGTGGACGTGCTGGGGCACTGCACCGGCCGGCTCCTGGGCGGGCGGCGGGGCCGCCCGGAATCGGAGTTCGACCCGGCGGCGGTGTTCGGGGCCTGCCGGGAGCACCGCGTCGCGGTCGAGATCAACTGCCGGCCGGAACGCCGGGATCCGCCGGGCCGGCTCTTGCAGCTGGCCGCCGAGATGGGCTGCCTGTTCTCCATCGACACCGACGCGCACGCACCCGGCCAGCTCGACTGGCTGGAAAACGGCTGCGAGCGGGCCGAGCGCTACGGCATCACGCCGGACCGCGTGATCAACACCCGCCCCGCCAGCGAGGTCGCCGCCCGGTACCCCTGAAGCGACTGGCCGGGGCGCCTGTCATCGCGGTGCCTTGCGTTCCAGGTGTCCCGGCGTGCGCTCCAGCCGGCGGCGGGCGCGTTCCAGCGCGGGGGCAGGCGCCTCCGCGCTGGTGGAACGCCGCTCGGCCCCGGCCCGCCCGCGGAACACGAAGCCGCTGGCTCACCCGGCCGGGTAACCCGGTCTGTCCGGGCCCGGCCCGTCCGGCGCGGGGATGACCACAGTCATCCCCGCGCCGGAGGGTGGGCCGTCCATGGCGGCCAGGGCGGCACCGGCCTGGTCCAGCCCGATGATCTCGCCGACGAGCAGGCCGGGGCGCAGCGTGCCGTCCGCGACCTGCGCCAGCATCGGCGGGTAGTCCCGGGCGGCCATGCCGTGCGAGCCGTAGATCTCCAGCTCCCGCGCGATGACCAGGTCCATCGGGACCGGCGGCGTGGCGGCGGCGCCGACGAGCAGGCCAATCTGCACGTGCCGCCCGCGGCGGCGCAGGCTCCGCACCGAGGCGGCCAGCGTGCCGGGTGAGCCGAGGGCATCCACGGACACCTGCGCCCCGCCGCCCGTGACGTCGCGGATGACCGGGGCCGGATCGGTGTTCGTTGCGGAAAGAATTGTGTGCTCGGCGCCGAGGTCGCGGGCCCGCTCCAGAGCCGGGCCGGCCACGTCCACCGCGATGACCCGCGCGCCGAGGGCCGCGCCGATGTGCACGGCCGACAGGCCGACCCCGCCGCAGCCGTACACCGCGAGCCACTCCCCCGGGCGCAGCCGGGCGTGCCCGGTCAGCGCCCGGTAGGCGGTGGCGAACCGGCAGCCCAGGCTGGCGGCGGTAACGGCGTCCACCGCGGCCGGCAGCGCGACCAGGTTCGTGTCGGCGGCGTGGATGGCCACCCGCTCGGCGAACGACCCGGGGCCGGTGAACCCGGGCTGGGTCTGCTCCGGGCAGACCTGCGCCTCACCCGCCCGGCAGTACGCACACCGGCCGCACCCGCAGGCGAACGGCACCGTGACCCGGTCGCCGGGCCGCCACCGGGTCACCGCCGGCCCGGCCTGGGCGATGACCCCGGCCAGCTCGTGCCCGGGGATGTGCGGGAGCGGGACCGGGTCGTTCCCCGTCCAGGCATGCCAGTCCGACCGGCACACCCCGGTCGCGGCGACGCTGATGATGGCGCCGTCCTCGGGGCAGGCCGGCTCGGCCACGTCGGCCACCTCCGGCATGACCCCGTAATCGCGGTACACGACCGCCCGCATGGGCCGCCTCCCAGCTCCGAGGGCATCAACAGTTAGGATCCACCCCCTTATAAGAGGGTAGAATCGAACTGTTAATCGATGATGCTGTCGATCAGGATGACTTCGAGGGTACGGGGGCCGTGCACGCCTTCGACCCGGTCGAGTTCGATGTCGCTGGTGGCGGATGGACCGCTGATCCAGGTCAGCGGGTGGCCCGGGCGCAGCCGGGCCACGGCCTCGGGGACGAGCGCGACCACCTGGTCCGCGCCGATCAGGCACAGGTGATAGTCGGGGATGAGGCTGAGCGCGCGGCGGCCCTGACCGGGCCCGGCGTCGAGGACGATGGTGCCCGTCTCGGCGATGGCGACCGCGGCGCGGGTGATGACGCCGTCCATCTGGTCGAGCTCCTGGGCGGACAGGCCGCCGTCGGTGATCAGCCCGACCTCGCCGAGGACGCCCGACTGGCCGGGGGCGGGCTGGTCGAGCCCGGGCAGGCCGAGGCCGGGCGGCAGGACCACGCGGCGGGCGCCGCGGTCGGCCAGCGCGGCGCGCACGGTGTCCAGCAGCTGCGCCGGAGCCGTGCGCCGCACGTGGCTGCGGTAGTCGACGAGCCGCCCGGCCAGCAGGTCGAGCAGCGCGGTCGGGCCGAGTTCGCCGCGGGTCCGGTAGCCGGGCTCGGGGGCGTCGCCGGCCGGGGGGACGCCGCGGGCCGGCGGGCCGACGGCCCGCGCGGTACGGATCCGGCCGAGCATCACGTCGCGGGCGCTCACCGTGGGTTCCCCTGCTCGGTGTCCCCGTGCTCGGCGCGCCACCACTGGCGGAACGTCTGGGCGGGCGGCTCGGGCGCGTCGCGCGCCGCGGTCCAGGCCGACAGCGGCGGGGGCAGCCGACTGATCCGGCCGCCGCGGCCCAGCAGCCGGCCCAGCCGGCCAGCCCGCTGCCCGGCCTCGTACCGCGCGGGGCTGGCCATCACCCAGGCGGCGGCGGCCATGGTCACCGCCTCCGGGCTGGGCACCCGGCGCGTGTCCGCTACCTCGTCCACGTGCCGGGCCCGCAGGTGGACCAGCAGCGACGGGATGTCGATCTTCACGGGGCAGGCGTCGTAGCACGCGCCGCACAGCGAGGAGGCATACGGCAGCGAGGCGTTGTCCTCGACCCCGGTCAGCATCGGGGACAGCACCGCGCCGATCGGGCCCGGGTAGACCGACCCGTAGGCGTGCCCGCCGACCCGCTCGTACACCGGGCACACGTTGAGGCACGCCGAGCAGCGGATGCAGTGCAGCGCCTGGCGCCCGGTCGGGTCGGCCAGCGCCGCGGTGCGCCCGTTGTCCAGCAGGACCAGGTGGAACTGCTGCGGCCCGTCACCCGGGGTCACGCCGGTCCACATCGAGGTGTACGGGTTCATCCGCTCCCCGGTGGAGCTGCGCGGCAGCAGCTGCATGAACACGCCGAGGTCCTCCCAGGCAGGCAGGATCTTCTCGATGCCCATCACCGTGATCAGCGTGTCCGGCAGGGTCAGGCACATCCGGCCGTTGCCCTCCGACTCGACCACGCAGAGCGTGCCGGTCTCCGCGATCGCGAAGTTGGCCCCGCTGATCCCGACCTTCGCGGACAGGAACCGACGGCGCAGGTGCGTCCGGGCGGCCTCGGTGAGCGCGGCCGGCGAGTCGGTCAGGGCGGGATCCACGTCGGCCATCTCGCGCAGGAAGATGTCCCGGATCTCGGCCCGGTTCCGGTGGATGGCCGGGACCAGGATGTGCGAGGGCCGGTCGTGGCCGAGCTGGACGATCAGCTCGGCCAGGTCGGTCTCGTGCGCGGTGATGCCCGCGGCGGCCAGCGCGTCGTTGAGGCCGATCTCGTCGGTGACGATCGACTTGACCTTGACCGCCTCGGCCGCTCCGGTCGCGCGGACCAGGTCGACCACGATGCGGTTGGCCTCGGTGGCGTCGCGGGCCCAGTGCACCACGCCGCCCCGCGCGGTGACCTGCTCCTCCAGCTGCTCCAGGTAGCGGTCCAGGTGGGCCATGGTCTCGGCCTTGATGGCCTGGCCGGCGTCACGCAGCTCTTCCCAGTCCGGCAGCTCACCCACCACCGCGGCCCGCTTGGCCCGGATCGTCCGGGTGGCCCGGCCGAGATTGCGGCGCAGCTGGGTGTCGGCCAGCGCCCGGCGGGCCGCGACCGGGAATGGCTCGGCGCCGCGCAGGTGGCCGACGCCACGCGGCGCCGTGGGCAGGCCGAGGAACGTCGCGGCCCGGATGTCGTCGCTCACCAGTCCCCCCGGTTGTCCGCGGCAGCCGGCGCCGACGCAAGAATCTGCGCGAGGTGCACGGTCCGGGTGCCCGCGCGGAGCCGGGTCAGGCCGCCGCCGATGTGCATCAGGCAGGAGCTGTCCCCGGCCGTGCACACCTCGGCCTGGGTGTCGAGCACGCTGCGCATCTTGTCGGCCAGCATGGCGGTGGACGTGTCCGCGTTCTTGACTGCGAACGTGCCGCCGAACCCGCAGCAGGTCTCCGCGTCCGGCAGCTCGACCAGGTCGATCCCCGCGACGTTGCGCAGCAGCCGGAGCGGGCGGTCACCGACCCGCAGCAGCCGCAGCGAGTGGCAGGTCGGATGGTAGGTGACCCGGTGCGGATAGTAGGCCCCGACATCGTCCACGCCGAGCACGTCGACCAGCAGCTCGGACAGTTCGTAGGTGCGGGCGGCCACCGCCTCCGCCCGGCGGGCCAGCGCCTCGTCCCCGTACCGCCGGGCCACCATCGCGTGCTGGTGCCGGATCGACCCGGTGCACGACCCGGACGGGACCACGATCGCCTCGCTGTCCTCGAACACCTCGGCGTAGTGGCGGACCAGGGGCAGCGCGTCGCGGAGGTAGCCGGTGTTGACGTGCATCTGGCCGCAGCAGGTCTGCGCAGCCGGGAACTCGACCTGGTGGCCGAGCCGCTCCAGCAGGCGGACCGTGGCCCGGCCCGCCTCGGGGAACAGCGTGTCGGCCAGGCAGGTCACGAACAGGGCAATACGCATGGGGTCAGCTTGCCGCCTCACTGGCCACGGAGGGCTCACCGGCCCCGGCTAGTTCGCCGGTCCCGGCTGCTTTGCTGGTCGCGGATGGTTCGCCAGTCCCGGCTGGTTCGCCGGCCTCACCCGGCGGGTGGCGCGGCCGGCGGCCGCGGCGCGGCCGGCTCTGGCTCGACGCCCGCACCACGAGATCCGGCTCGAAAACGACCTGCCGGTGCCGGTGCGTGCCGTCGCCCAGCGCCTCCTCGATCAGCAACTGGGCCGCGGCCCGCCCGAGCTGATGGCGGGGCTGGCGGACCGAGGACAGAGGGACCGCGGCCGCCGCCGCGAACTCCACGTCGTCGTAGCCCACGATGGCCACGCCGCCGGGCACCGCGATCCGGCGGGTGGTCATCTCCTGCAGCACGCCCAGCGCGAGCAGGTCGTTGGCGCAGAACACGGCGCTGGGACGGTCCCCGGCGGGCAGCCCGGCGAGTGCGGCGCCCGCCCGCTGCCCCGCGGTCACGTTCAGCGCGGGGGTCTCGATCACGAGCAGGTCGGCGCCGTGGCGCCCGGCCCGCTCCAGGGCGCGGACCGCCCCGTCCCGCCGGTCGCTGACCTGCCGGACGCTCATCGGGCCGCCCACGAACGCGATCTGCTGGTGGCCGCCCTCGAGCAGGTGGGACACGGCCAGGTCGCCGCCGAGCACGTCGTCCACCGACACGGAGCACTGGCCGCGGGACGGGGACCGGCTGTCCACCAGCACCACCGGGGTGCCGCGGCGCTGCACGCTGGCCAGCCGCTTGTCGGCTCCGGACACCGGCGTGATCAGGATGCCCTGGACCCGGTGCTCCTCCAGTACCTCGAGGTAGCGGGACTCCTTAACCTTCTGGTCGTCGCTGTTGCACAGGATCACGGCCAGCCCGGCCTCGCTGGCCTCGTCCTCCACGCCGCGCGCCACGTCGGTGAAGAACGGGTTGGCCACGTCCAGGACGACCAGCCCGATGGTGCGGCTCCGGCCAGCCCGCAGCTGGCGGGCCGACTCGTTCCGGATGAAGCCCAGTTGCTTGATGGCCGCCTGGACCCGGGTGCGGGTCGGTTCGGCCACCACGTCCGGGCGGTTGAGCACGTTGGAGACAGTGCCGAGCGAGACGCCGGCCAGGGCGGCGACCTCCCTGATACTGACCGGCGTGTCCGCCACGGCTCCTCCTGTGCGGTCAGTGTCGTGCGGAGCGCCGGAACGCGTCAACCGGACGCGCCCGGCCGGAGCGGCAGCCGCCCGATGAGCCGTGACCGCCCCCCAGCCGCACCGGAACGCACTAGCGGGCTAGCGCGCGCCCGGGCGTGGCCAGCACAATAGCCGCCGCGAAACCGGCCGGTAACGATTCGGGCATCGCCGCGGACCTCTATTGACAGGGTCGTGACTTCGCTCGACACTGCTTCACATACTTGAAACGTTATAGCACATCCTCGTTCAGGCACCCCCGCTGGCCTGCTGCCGGGCCGGGGCGACCCCCACCCAGAGACGAGAGGGGACCGGGCTGTGACAGCTGGCGACGGCCACGACGACGGGATCCCCTCGTCGCGGACCCCGGCCTCCGGGGCGCCCGCCCCGGACGGCCCGCCGGCCCAGACCGCCCCCGCCCAGACCCCGGCGGCCCAGACCTCCTCCCCAGCCCAGACCCCGCCGGCCGGCCCGGCCGCACCGGCGTCCGAGGCCAGCCCGGCCCCGCCCGCCGCGGCGGCACCTGCCCCCGGATCCCCCGCGGCCGTCCCGGTGCTGGCGCTGCACGGTGCCACCAAATCGTTCGGCGCGGTGCGGGCGGTCACCGACGGCACGATCGACCTCTACACCGGCGAAGCGCACGCGCTGCTGGGCGAGAACGGCGCGGGCAAGTCCACCATGGTGAAAATCCTGGCCGGGGTGCACCAGCCGGATTCCGGCGAGCTGCTGATCGACGGGGCGCCGGTCAGCCTGCACAACCCGGCCGGCGCCCGGGACGCCGGGATCGCGGTCATCTACCAGGAGCCCACCCTCTTCCCCGACCTGAGCGTGGCGGAGAACATCTTCATGGGACGCCAGCCGCTGCTGGCCGGGCGGCGGATCGACCGGCGCCGGATGCACGCGGACTCCGCCGCCCTGTTCGCGCGGCTGGGGGTCAAGCTCGATCCGGGCCGGATCAGCCGCGGGCTGTCCATCGCGGACCAGCAGATCGTCGAGATCGCCAAGGCCCTGTCGCTGGACGCCCGCGTGATCGTGATGGACGAGCCCACCGCGGCGCTGTCCGCCACCGAGGTGGCCCGGCTGTTCGACGTGGTCCGCACGCTCCGCTCCGGCGGCGCGGCGGTGCTGTTCATCTCCCACCGGCTGGAAGAGGTCTTCGAGATCTGCCAGCGGGTCACGGTCATGCGCGACGGCCGGCACGTCCTGGCCAGCGAGCTGGCCGGGCTGACCGCGGACGACCTGGTCCGCGCCATGGTGGGCCGGCAGATGGTGGAGCGGGCCGCAGGCGAGCGCGGCGTGGCCGGCGAGCTGGTACTCCGGGTCGAGCACCTGACCCGGGAAGGCGTGTTCACCGACATCTCGCTGGATGTGCGGGCGGGCGAGATCGTCGCCCTGGCCGGGCTGGTCGGGTCGGGCCGCAGCGAGGTGGCCCGGGCCGTGTTCGGGATCGACCGTTACGACGCGGGCCGGGTTGTGATGCGCGGCCGCGAGCTGCGGCGGGCGTCCCCGACGGGGGCGATGGCCGCCGGCATCGGCTTCGTGCCTGAGGACCGGCGCCAGCAGGGCCTGGTCATGGACATGTCGGTGCAGCAGAACGTGGCGCTCGCGTCCCTCGCCCGGCTCCGCAAGGCCGGCCTGGTCCGGTCCGCGGCCGAGCGGGCGTTCGCGGCCGACTGGGCGGTCCGGCTGAACCTCAAGTACGGCCGCCTGGTCGACCCGGTGTCCCGGCTGTCCGGCGGCAACCAGCAGAAGGTCGTCCTGGCCAAGTGGCTGGGCCGCCGGCCGGGCTGCTGATCGTGGACGAGCCGACCCGCGGCATTGACATCGCCACCAAGGCCGAGGTCCACCGGCTGCTGGTCCAGCTGGCCCGGGATGGGGTCGCCATCTTGATGATCTCCTCGGAACTGCCCGAGGTGCTGCATATCGGGGACCGGGTCCTGGTCATGCGCGAAGGGCGGCTGACCGCGGAGTTCGGGCATGCGGACGCCTCCGAAGAGAAGATCATGGCCGCCGCGACCGGCCAGCTGCAGGAGGCGTCATGACGACCACCGTGACCGAGCGCCGGGAGCCCGCCGGCGCCCCGTCCGGGAGCGGCTCTCGCAGGCTCACCGAGCGGGTGTTCCGGATCCGGGAATCCGGCATCATCGCCGTGCTGCTGGTGTTCGTGGCCGTCACCACCAGCATCCAGCCGTCGTTCCTGAACCAGCAGAACCTCCAGTTCCTGCTCATCAACACCACGGTCTACGCGCTGCTCGCGCTGGGCGAGACGATGGTCGTGGTCAGCCGGAACGTGGACCTGTCGATCGGCTCGGTGCTGGGCCTGTCGGCCTACGTGTCGGCCGGGATGTTCGGCCACCACCCCGGCATCCCGATCCCGGTCGTGTTCCTCATCGGCCTCGGTATCGGGCTGGTCTGCGGGATGGCCAACGGCCTGATGGTCGCGGTCGGCCGGGTGCCGAGCCTGGTGGTCACGCTGGCCACCCTGTACATCATCCGGGGCATCGACATCCTCATCGTGGGCGGCAACCAGGTGGTCGCGCAGTCCCTGCCGTCCGGCTTCACCAGCATCCCGCGGGCCACCGTGCTGGGTATCCCCTACCTGGCCATCGCGATCGCCGTGGTGATCGGGATCGGCGCGTACTACCTGCGTGCGTTCCGGTCCGGCCGTGAGCTGTACGCGATCGGCTCGAATCCGGAGGCGGCCCGGCTGGCCGGCATCCCGGTCGGCAAGCGGATCTTCACCGCGTTCACGGTCAGCGGCGGCATCGCCGGGGTGGCGGGCGTCCTCTGGGCCGCGCAGTACCAGACGATCGACTCGACCGCGGGGACCGGCTACGAACTGACCGTTATCTCCGCGGTGGTGGTGGGCGGCGTGGCCATCTTCGGCGGGAGCGGCAGCGCGGTGGGTGCCGCCGTGGGCGCGCTTCTGCTGAGCAGCATCAACTCCGCCCTGAACGTGCTGGGCTTCCCGCAGTTGTGGCTCGAGGCCATCTCCGGCTTCCTCCTCCTGCTGGCCATCACGCTCGACCGGATCATCTCTGTGCGCCTCATGACCGCACTGCGGCGAAGGAGCCCCGGCGTTGGAACCTGACCTGAACGCGCGCGCCGCGCCCGACCCGGCCACCGGGTCAGCCGCCGCCCCCGCGACCGGGCTGGGCGGGCGGGCCGCGGCCGTGGCCCGCGGCTCGGTGCGCTGGGAAACCGGCCTGGGCTTGCTGGTCGTGGCCATCATCATCTTCGGCGCCGTTACCTCTCCCCAGTTCCTGACCAGCGGCAACTTCTTCAACACCGGGGTCACCTCGGGCGAGATCGCGATCATGGCGCTGCCGATGACACTGATCATCATCAGCGGTGAGATCGACTTGTCCGTGGCCTCGATCCTGGGCATGTCCAGCGCGCTGCTCGGCGTCCTGTGGAGCCACCACTGGCCGATGGCGGCCATCTTCGTCGTGGTCGCGCTGCTGGGGATCGTGGCCGGCCTGATCAACGGGCTGCTGATCACCCGGGTCGGCCTGCCCTCGCTGGCGGTGACGATCGGCACCCTCGCGCTGTACCGCGGGGTGGCCCTCATCCTGCTCGGCGCCAACACGGTCTCCGACTTCCCCGCGACCTATACCAACATCGGGGTGCTGCCGCTCCCGCACACCCAGATCCCGTACAACATCGCGATCTTCATCGTGCTGGCGGTGATCTTCGGGATCGTGCTGCACGCCACCGCCACCGGCCGGTCCATCTACGCGATGGGAGCCAGCCCGGAGGCCGCGCTGTTCGCCGGGATCCGGGTCAAGCGGGTCAAGACCATGCTGTACGTGGTCTCCGGCCTGGTCTGCGCCATGGCCGGGGTGCTGTGGACGTTCCGCCTGTCCACCGCGGTGCAGAACAACGGCCTGGGCCTCGAGCTGGACGTGGTCGCGATCGTGCTGCTCGGCGGGGTGTCCATCTTCGGCGGCAAGGGGTCGCTGGCCGGCGTGGTGCTGGCGGTGATCGCGTTCGCGGGACTGCAGAACGCCCTGCTGCTCACCAACTTCAACCAGGAGGCCACCGGCATCGTCATCGGCGTCCTCCTGCTCGTCAGCGTGTTCGCCCCGAACGTCGGGCGGCTCCGGGAACAAGGCCTGCCCTGGTGGGTCCGCGGCCGGAGCGGCCGCAGCGGCGCAAGCGGCCCGGGCAGCGCCGGCGGCCCGGGCGGCGCCCCCGGCCAGCAGTCGCCCGCTGTCGGGGGCGGGACATGACCAGGCCCGGCCCGGGGACACGTCCCGGCACGGCCGCACGGCACCAGGGCCGGTCACCACGGCCCAGGCCGCATCCCATGAAGGCCGCCTGCCTTTCAGGCCCGGCGGCCACCGGCACGGCTATCCCCAGCACGGCCAGCCACCCTCATCCCCGCACGGTTTCCAGCACGGGCCCGGCTCCACCACCGGCCCGGTTCCACCACGGGCCCGGCTCCACCACTGGCCCGGCTCCGATTGAAAGGATTCACATATGAGACCCTCAACGAAGAGAGCCCTCTGGGCGCCTGCGGTGCTCCTGGTCGCCTCGGCGACACTCGCCGCCTGCAGTTCGTCCGGGAGCGGATCCTCCGCCTCCTCGGCCTCCCCCTCGTCTGGTTCCGGGGCCTCCGGTTCGCTGAAGACCGGGCTGAAGGTGTTCATCATCCCGAAGAACCTGGGCAACCCGTACTTCACCACCGCCGACAGCGTGAACTCCGGCGGGGCCATGGCCGCCCTGCAGACGCTGGGCGAGACCGCCAGTGAGACCAGCGGGACGGCGGCCACGCCGTCCTCCCAGATCCCGGCCATCCAGGCGGCGATCACCAAGGGGGCCAACGCGCTCATCGTGTCGGCCACCGACCCGGCCGCGCTGTGCCCGACCCTCAAGGCCGCCATGACCAAGGGCATCACCGTGGTCACCTACGACTCCGACGCCCCCACCTGCCGGAACCTGTTCGTGAACCAGGCGTCCACCGCCCAGATCGGGACCAGTGAGGTGGATCTGCTGGCCAAGGAGATCCACAGCAGCGGCCAGATCGCGATCGTGTCCGCCGCCGCGTCAGCCACGAACCAGAATGCGTGGATCGGGTACATGAAGCAGCAGCTGAAGAAGTACCCGAAGATGAAGCTGGTCTCGACCGTCTACGGCAACGACGACCCGACCACCGCCACCCAGGTGACCCAGGGCCTGCTGCAGCACTACCCGAACCTCAAGGGAATCATCTCCCCGACCACGGTCGGCATCCTGGCCGCCGCCCAGGTGGTCTCCTCGTCCAAGTACAAGGGCAAGGTCATCGTGACCGGGCTGGGCACGCCGGACTCGATGAAGAAGTACGTGGCCAACGGCGTCGCCCCGGCGTTCGAGCTGTGGAACCCGGCCGACCTCGGCTACCTGGCCGCCTACGCCGCGGTCAACTACGCCTCCAAGAAGATCACCACCGCCTCGGGGCAGTCCTTCACCGCGGGCAAGCTCGGCAAGTTCACCGTCGGGTCCGGCTCCAGCATCCTGCTGGGCCCGCCGTTCGTGTTCAACAAGTCCAACATCAGCAAGTTCAACTTCTAGAGCCGCCGGAGCGCGCGTGATCATGGGATCAGTGTCGCTATAACGACACCAATCCCATGATCACGGCGTCGCCGGATCGGACGAGTACCGAACCCCGCGAGGAGGACCACCGTGGAGCGCGTCTGCTTCCTCGGCCGCGTCCGGCCCGACCGGCTGGCGGAATACCGGCGGCGGCACGCCGGCGTGTGGCCGGAGATGCTGGACGCGCTGCGCGCCGCGGGCTGGAGCAACTATTCGCTGTTCCTGACCGATGACGGGCTCGTGGTCGGCTACCTGGAAACCGACGACTACGCGGCGGCGCTGGCGCGGATGGCGGGCACCGACGTCAACGGCCGCTGGCAGGCGGACATGGCGCCGTACTTCGCGGATCTCGGCGGCCAGCATCCCGACCAGGGATTCCGCAGGATCGACGAGATATTTCACCTGGACTGAGCCCGCGGGGCCGTGAGCCGGACGAGATCTGCTGCCTGGAGATGACCTGAGATGCCTGACCTGACCGCCGTGAAGACCGCCCTGAGGGCGCAGCGGATCGAACTGCCGTCCTGGGCCTTCGGGAACACCGGGACCCGGTTCAAGGTGTTCGCCCAGCCGGGCGTGCCGCGCACCCCCCAGGAGAAGATCGACGACGCGGCGCAGGTCCACAAGTTCACCGGGGTCGCCCCGACCGTCGCGGTGCACATCCCGTGGGACAAGGTGGACGACTACGCCGCGCTGTCCGGGCACGCCGCGGCGGGCGGCGTCGCGATCGGCACGGTCAACGCCAACGTGTTCCAGGACGACGACTACAAGCTGGGCAGCGTGTGCAACCCGGACCCCCGGGTGCGCCGCAAAGCCGTGGCCCACCTGATGGAGTGCGTCGACATCATGGACGCCACCGGGTCCCGGGATCTGAAGCTCTGGTTCGCCGACGGCACCAACTACCCGGGCCAGGATGACATCCGGTCCCGCCAGGACCGCCTGGCGCAGGCCCTGGCGCAGGTATACCAGCGGCTCGGCCCGGCGCAGCGGATGCTGCTGGAGTACAAGCTGTTCGAGCCGTCCTTCTACACCACCGACGTGCCCGACTGGGGCACGTCGCTGCTGCACTGCATGACGCTCGGGCCGCAGGCCGAGGTCGTCGTGGACACCGGTCACCACGCCCCCGGCACGAACATCGAGTTCATCGTCGCCCTGCTGCTGCGGGCCGGGCGGCTCGGCGGATTCGACTTCAACAGCCGCTTCTACGCCGACGACGACCTGATGGTCGGGGCCGCCGACCCATTCCAGCTGTTCCGCATCCTGCACGAGGTGGCGGCCGCGGACGCGCTGCGCCCCGAGGCCGGCATCGCGTTCATGCTCGACCAGTGCCACAACATCGAGCCCAAGATCCCGGCCCAGATCCGCTCGGTGATGAACGTCCAGGAGGCCACGGCCAAGGCGCTGCTCATCGACACCGAGGCACTGGCCGCCGCGCAGCAGGCCGGCGACGTGCTCGCGGCCAACGCCGCGCTCATGGACGCCTACAACACCGACGTCCGGCCGCTGCTGGCCGGGCTGCGCGAGGACATGGGCCGGGATCCCGACCCGATCGCCGCCTACCGGCGCTCGGGCTACGCCGACAAGATCATCGCCGACCGCGTGGGCGGCACCCCGGCTAGCTGGGGCAGCTAGGCCGCGTCGCCGGCCGCACGCCCCGTTGCGCGCCGCGCAGGCCGGGCAAATTCATACCGGCACGCAACGAAAACCGCCACCGGGATCTCCCGCCGGAAAGGAGCCATGACATGGCCGCGCAGGTACCGCCCGAAGTCTCCGAGCTGCTGCAGCGCAGCAACCGGCTCGGGTCGGATCCCCGCAACACCAACTACGCGGGCGGGAACACCTCGGCCACGGGCCCGGTGTCCGACCCGGTGACCGGCGAGCCGGTTGAGCTGCTGTGGGTCAAAGGGTCCGGCGGGGACCTGGGCACGCTGACCGCGGACGGGCTGGCCGTGCTGCGGCTGGACCGGCTCCGCGCGCTGACCGGGGTGTACGCGGGGGTGGAGCGCGAGGACGAGATGGTGGCGGCGTTCGACTACTGCCTGCATGGTAAAGGCGGGGCGGCCCCCTCGATCGATACCGCGATGCACGGCCTGGTGGACGCCCCGCACGTGGATCACCTGCACCCCGACTCGGGGATCGCGTTCGCCACCGCGGCCGACGGCGAGGAACTGACCCGGGCCTGTTTCGGGGACCGGGTGCGGTGGGTGCCGTGGCGGCGGCCCGGGTTCCAGCTCGGCCTGGACATCGCCGCGGTGGCCCGGGAGCACCCGGAGGCGATCGGCGTGGTCCTCGGCGGGCACGGGATCACGGCCTGGGGCACGACCAGCGAGGAGTGCGAGGCCAACTCGCTGAGCATCATCGCCGGGGCCCGGCGTTATCTCGATGAGCACGGCGGGCCGGAACCGTTCGGCCCGGTCATCCCGGGCTACGAACCGCTGCCGGACCCGGAGCGGCGGGCGCGGGCCGCGGCCCTGGCCCCGGTCCTGCGCGGCCTGGCCTCGACGGACCGGCCGCAGGTCGGGCACTTCACCGACCGCCCGGCCGTGCTGGACTTCACCGCGCGCGAGAAGCACCCGGCGCTGGCCGCGCTCGGCACCTCCTGCCCGGATCACTTCCTGCGCACCAAGGTCCGCCCGATGGTGGCGGACCTGCCGCCGTCCGCGTCGCTGGAGGACGTGATTGCCCGGCTCGGCGAGCTGCACGCCGCCTACCGCGAGGACTACCGGGCCTACTACGAACGGCACGCGGATCGGGACTCGCCGCCGATGCGCGGCGCTGATCCCGCCATCGTGCTGGTCCCCGGCGTGGGCATGTTCAGCTTCGGGGCCGACAAGCAGACCGCGCGGGTGGCGGGCGAGTTCTACGTCAACGCCATCAACGTGATGCACGGCGCCGAGGCGGTCTCGGCCTACTCCCCCATCCCGGAACGCGAGAAGTTCCGCATCGAGTACTGGGCGCTGGAAGAGGCCAAGCTGCGGCGGCGCCCCAAGCCCAAGCCGCTAGCCACCCGGGTAGCGCTGGTCACCGGGGGCGGGTCAGGCATCGGCCGGGCCACCGCGGAGCGGCTGGCCGCCGAGGGTGCGTGCGTGGTGGTGGCCGACCGGGACGGCGCGGCCGCGCAGAAGGTTGCCGAGTCACTCGGGTCCGGTCTTCTCAACCCCGGGGACGTCGCGGTCGCGGTCACCTCGGACGTCACCGACGAGGACAGCGTGGCCGGCGCCTACCGGGACGCGGCGCTGGCCTTCGGCGGGGTCGACCTCGTGGTCAGCAACGCCGGGCTGTCCATCTCCCGGCCGCTGCTGGAGACCAGCGTGGACGACTGGGACATCCAGCACGACGTCATGGCCCGGGGCTCGTTCCTGGTCGCCCGGGAGGCGGCGCGGACCATGCAGGCCCAGGGCATGGGCGGCGACATCATCTACATCTGCAGCAAGAACGCCGTGTTCGCCGGGCCGAACAACGTGGCCTACGGCGCGGCCAAGGCCGACCAGGAGCACCAGGTCCGACTGCTCGCCGCCGAACTGGGCGGGTCCGGCATCCGGGTAAACGGGATCAACCCGGACGGCGTGGTCCGCGGCTCGGGGATCTTCGCGGGCGGGTGGGGCGCCCAGCGGGCCGCGGTGTACGGGGTGCCCGAGGAGGAACTCGGCGCCTACTACGCGCAGCGGACCCTGCTCAAGCGGGAGGTGCTGCCCGAGCACGTGGCCGCCGCGGTGGTCGCGCTGACCGCCGGCGACCTGGCCCTGACCACCGGGCTGCACATCCCGGTGGACGCGGGCGTGGCCGCCGCGTTCCTGCGCTGAGGTAACGGCGATGGCCCCAGCGTCGGTGAGGGCAGCGTCGATGAGGACGCCGGTGGCTGCCGGGACTGCGATCGCCGCCGTGGATCTGGGCGCGTCCGGCGGGCGGGTCATGGTCGGCCGGGTCGGCGTCCGTGAGCTGGAGCTGCACGAGGCGCACCGGTTCCCGAACACCCCGGTCCGGGTGCTGGGCACGCTGCACTGGGACATCCTGGGTCTGTACCGCGGGATGCTGGACGGCCTGGGCGCGGCGGCGCGGGCCTTCGACCTGGCCAGCGCGGGGATCGACGCGTGGGGCGTCGACTACGGCCTGCTCGGCCCGGGCGGCGCGCTCCTCGGGAACCCGGTGCACTACCGCGACGCCCGCACCGACGGCATGGTCGAGGAGGTGCTGGCCAAGATCCCGGCCGCCGACCTGTACGCCGCGACCGGGATCCAGCAGCTTCCTATCAACACGATCTACCAGCTCGCCGCGGCCGCGCGGACGGGCCAGCTGGCCGGGGCCCGGACCCTGCTGCTGATCCCCGACCTGCTCGCCTACTGGCTGACCGGCGAGACCGGCGCCGAGGTGACCAACGCGTCGACCACCCAGCTGTACGACACCCGGGCCCGGGACTGGGCGTGGGACCTGATCGGCCGGGCCGGCCTTCCCGCCGGGCTGTTCCCGGCCCTGCGCCAGCCCGGCAGCGTGATCGGGACCCTGCGCCCGGAACTGGCCTCGGAGCCAGGCCTGTCCGGGCTGGCCGGGTCGCAGGAGGGCTCGTCCCGGCCGGGCGGCCCGCTGCCGGTCATCGCGGTGGGCTCGCACGACACCGCGTCCGCCGTGGCCGCCGTCCCCGCCCAGGGCCACGACTTCGCGTACATCTCCTGCGGCACCTGGTCCCTGGTCGGCGTGGAGCTGGACCAGCCCGTCCTCACCGAGGCGAGCCGGGCCGCCAACTTCACCAACGAGACGGGAGTCGACGGCACCGTCCGTTATCTGCGCAACGTGATGGGCCTGTGGCTGCTCCAGGAGTCGGTCCGCACCTGGTCCGCGGCCGGCCACCCCGCCGGGCTGGCCACACTGCTGCAGGAAGCGGGGCGGCGGCCGGGGCTGGGGGTGGTGGTGGACCCCGACGACCCGGTGTTCCTGCCGCCCGGGAACATGCCTGCGCGCATCGCCGAGGCGGCCCGCCGGACTGGCCAGCCGCCGCCCGCCGATCCCCCGGCCGTGGTCCGCTGCATCCTGGACAGCCTGGCCCTCGCCTACCGCGCCCGCCTGCGTGAGGTGCAGGAGTTGTCCGGCCGGACCGTGGATACCGTGAACGTGGTCGGCGGCGGGGTGCGCAACGCGCTGCTCATGCAGCTGACCGCGGACGCCTGCGGCCTGCCCGTGGTGGCGGGCCCCGCCGAGGCGGCCGCGCTGGGCAACATCCTGGTCCAGGCCCGCACGCTGGGCGCGGCCCCGGGTGGCCTGCCCGGCATGCGCGCCCTGCTGCGCGCCACCCAGCCGCTGCGCCGTTACGACCCGTCCAGCCCAGGCGCCTCGGCCTGGGATGCCGCGGCCAGCCGGATCGGGCTCTAGTGCCGCCGGCCCAGCCCATTCCCCCGCCGATGTGGAGGTAGCGCGATGGGAGACCGCACCAGCGATCCTGCGGAGCTGTCCTTGAGCGCTGAGGAAGTCGAGCTGCTCCAGCTGCCGGGCCAGGGCCTGCCGCTGGGCCCTGGCCCGTATCGGCGCGCGACCCGCCGACGCGGAACTTCGCGAGCGCACTCGCGAGATCGAAAGACTCTAAGGCCGAGTTTTAGCGCTGGCGGCCCGCCCGAGGGCGCCGGCCCAGCGCTGAGCCAGCCTCACAGTGAGCCCAGCGGTCAGCCGCAGATGCGGCGGCTGCGCTGGTCTACGCCCATCTCCCCGTACGGGTAGTCCGCCGGACGTGGGTCGCTGGCCACGTCCAGTGCGACCAGTTCCTCGGTGGACAGGCGGAGGTCCGCGGCCCGCAGGTTGGCCTCGAGCTGCTCGGTCGTGCGGGCCCCGAGAATGGTCGATGTCACCCCGGGCCGGCCGGTCACCCAGGCCAGGGCGACCTCGGCCATCGACACGCCCCGCGTCTTGGCGATCTCCTGCACGGCGTCGATGACGTCCCAGGTGCGGTCCACGCCGCGGCGGTCGTAGGCCTCCATGCCCCGGCCCGGGTCCTCGCCCAACCGGGTGGCGCCCGAGGGGCGCTGGTCCCGCTGGTACTTGCCGGACAGCCAGCCGCCGCCGAGGGGGCTCCAGGGCAGCAGCCCGAGTCCCGCGTCGATCGCGGCGGGCACGATCTCCCACTCGATCTCGCGGACCAGCAGGCTGTACTGCGGCTGCAGGGTGACCGGCGCGGTCAGGCTCATCTCGTGGGCCAGGTGCACGGCCTTGGTCAGCTGCCAGCCGGTGAAGTTGGACAGCCCGTAATAGCGGATCTTGCCGGCCCGGACGAACCCGTCCAGTGTGCGGATCGTCTCCTCCATCGGCGTGATCGGGTCGAACGCGTGGACCTGGTAGAGGTCGACCGCGTCGAGCCCGAGCCGCCGCAGCGATGCGTCCAGCGCCCGGGTCAGGTGCCGCGCGGACAGGCCGAGACCGTTGGGCGAGTCGTCCGTGGCGAACCGGCCCTTGGTAGCCAGCACCACCCGGTCGGTTACGTCGGACGAGCGGGCGGCGAACCAGTGGCCGATGATTTCCTCGGAGGTCCCGCCGTTGTACACGTCGGCGGTGTCCACCAGCGTGCCACCGGCCTCCACGAACAGGTCCAGCTGCCGGTGCGCTCCGGCTTCGTCCGTCTCCAGGCCGAAAGTCATGGCCCCCAGACAGAAGCTCGACACCGCGCAACCACTACGTCCCAGGGTGCGATAGTCCATACCCGCCACCCTATGCGGGCGGATCGCGGCCGCCGGGGCTTCACCGGACGGAGCATCCCGCCCGGCACGGGCTGCCCTCTGGCCGCAGCCGCCGGGTCCGCGCCTACCAGGCGTCGCCCTCGCGCCAGTCGCAGGTCAGCTCGCGGGAGATATCCAGCGGGAGCGACACGGGGAGGACGTAGATGCTGCCTTCCTCCTCGGGGATCCGGATGATGCCCTCGGGGGTGAGCGCCGAGCAGGGTCCCAGCCACCGCAGCCAGCCCCGCGCCGAGTAGAAGGCGGCGCCAGCATCGGTAGAGCCCAGGGCGCCCATCTCGTAGGCCCCGCGGACGATCCGCTCCACCGCGTCCATCAGGGTGCCGCCGTGGCCGCTCCGGCGGCGGTCGTCGCGGACCGCGACCGCCTCGACGTAGCCGGTGCGCCAGGCCCGCCCGCCGTACAGCAGCTGCCGCTGGACCACCGACGCGTGGCCGATCATCTCGGCGCCCTCCCACGCCATCGCGTGCATCCCGCCCAGGCAGTGATCCCAGTCCTCGTCGGCCATGTCGTCGAACACGTCGTCCAGCAGGGCCCGGGCCGCGTGACGCGTGGCGTCATCGAGGTCGGCGGTGTGGGCGATGCGCAGTTCCACAGCGGGCGTCACCGGCCCTCGCCCGGGCCGCCGGCGAGTTCCTGGGCCGCGGCCTGGCCGGCCTCGGCGGTCCGGCGCAGGAAACCGGCCAGGAACTCCAGCTGGTCCTCGTTGTACTCGCCGATGATCTGGTCCATGGCGCTGTTCATCCCCGAGTAGAGGCGGAACACGTCCGCGCCGCGGTCCCGCTCAGCCCGGATCAGGACCGCGCGCCGGTCGGCGGGGTCACGCTCACGGACAATCCAGCCGCCCCGCTCCAGCCGGTCCAGGATTCCCGTCAGGGTGGCCGGATGCAGGCCAGCCTGGCGGGCCAGCGCGCTCGGGCTGAGCGGCCCGTCGCGGCTGATCAGGTCGAGGCACTCCAGGTCGGTGCCCTTCAGTTCCAGCTGCCCCCGGACCTGATGGTTGAGCAGGGACAGCTGGACGCTTACGTCGCGCAGCGACGCCCGGACCTCCCGGTCCAGCCGCCGCCGGCGCCGGGCTGCCTCCTGGTTGGCGGGTTCTACTGAGTTCATATAATATGGACTCCATATTGTACGGACTACAAGAGACAAGGTACCTCATGGAACTCGCGATTTTCGGCGCGTCCGGCGCCACCGGGACTCTTCTCACCGGGCAGGCCCTGGCCGCCGGGCATCAGGTCACCGCGGTGGTCCGCGACCCGGCCCGGCTGTCCGTGCCGGACTCGCCCCGGCTGCGCGTCATGACCGCCGACCTGATGGACCCGGTCGCCATCAGCCCGGCCGTGGCCGGCGCCGACGCGGTGTTCGCCGTGTTCGGGCCGCGCGGCACCGGGCCCACCACCGTGCTGCGCGAGGGCAGCCGGAGCGTGATCGAGGCCATGAGCAAGGAGGGCACCCGCCGGCTCATCATGCTCAGCGGGTCCATCGTGACCGACGAGGGCGAGGGCCCGGCCATGCGCTACCTGGTCAAGCCTCTGGCCCGCGGGACACTGATGCGTCACGTGACCGACGACATGCGCGACGCCGAGGAGGAGATCCGCGACAGCGGGCTGGACTGGACGATCGTGCGGCCACCCCGGCTGACCAGCGGTCCGGCCTCGGGGACCTACCGCACCGCGGTGGACCGCAACCTGCCCCGGGGCGTCACGGTTTCCCGTGCGGACCTGGCCGCCTACCTGCTCGGGATCATCACGGACCCGGGCACCATCCACCACCACATCGGCATCGCCCGCTGACGGGAATCGATGCCCGCCAGCGGGCGGCAGCCCCCTGCACCCTCAGGGGTTCTGCATCAGCCCGATGATGTTGCCGTCCTGGTCCTTCACGGAGGCGATCAGCTTGCCGCCGCCGACGTCCCGGACCGGCTGAAGCTCCTGCGCGCCCGCGCTGACCAGCCGGGTGAGCTGCTCGTTGATGTCGTCCACGGTCCAGTAGGGGACCGGCCCGGTCAGCCCCTGGTCGTGACCGTGCGGGTCCAGGCCGAGTTGCTGGTCGCCGATCTGGAACCCGACGTAGTACGGCGCGTCCATGGAGGGCTCGCCCAGCAGCGCGGCGTACAGCGCCCTGGCCCGGGCCAGGTCCTTGACTGGGTAGATGACGGTGGACAGGCCTGATGTCATGGAAAGCTCCTCATCCTCGTGTGTTACGACGACCCCGTCTGGACCGTCAGAGCTATGACGGACGGCGACGGAGGAAGGTAACAGTGCCGGACAACGACTGGCTGGCGGAGGCGTTCGAGACCCACCGGGCCCGGCTGCGGGCGGTGGCGTACCGGATGCTCGGCTCACCCAGTGAAGCCGACGACGCGGTGCAGGAGTCCTGGCTGCGGCTCAGCCGTACCGCTGCCGACGGGGTCGAGAACCTGGGCGGCTGGCTGACCACGGTGACCGCCCGGGTGTGCCTGGACATGCTGCGCTCGCGGACCTCGCGGCGGGAGGAACCGCTGGACGCGGCGGCGGCGCCCGTAGTGATGGAGGACACCGGGCCGGGGATCGATCCCGAGCACGAGGCGGTGCTGGCCGACTCGGTCGGCCTGGCCATGCTGGTGGTGCTGGACAGGCTGGCCCCGGCCGAGCGGGTGGCGTTCGTGCTGCACGACATGTTCGCCGTGCCGTTCGATCAGATCGGGGACATCCTGGGCCGCACACCCAACGCGACCAAGCAGCTGGCCAGCCGGGCCCGGCGCCGGATCGACGGGGCCGGCCCCGACCCGGCCAGCGACCTGGCCCGGCAGCGCGAGGTGGTGGGCGCGTTCCTCGCGGCCTCGCGGGACGGGGACTTCGAGGCCCTGCTCGTGCTGCTCGCCCCGGATGTGGTACTCCGGGCCGACGCGGCCACCGTGGCCACTGGGGCCCAGCCCGAGGTGCGCGGCGCGGACGCGGTCGCACGGACCTTCGCCGGGCGGGCCCGGGCGGCCCGGCTGGCCCTGGTGGACGGGGCCGCAGGACTGGTCTGGTCGCAGGGCGGCCAGCCGCGGGTGGTGTTCGCCTTCACCGTCACCGGGGAGGGGATCACCGGCATCGAGCTGCTCGCCGACCCGGACCGGCTCAGCGGGCTGGACCTGCAGGAGCTGCCCCGCTGATCAGGCCAGCCAGCGCTGGTTGCGCATGTGCTCGTAGACCACGCTGGTCCGCACGTCGGCGACCTCGGGCCGCTGGGTGAGCCGGTCGATCACGAACGCGTACAGGCCCTGATTGTCGGGCACGGCGACGTGGATCATGAAGTCCTCCAGGCCGGAGACGACGAACACGCCGATGGTCTCGGGCAGCGCGCCGACCCAGTCCCGGAATCCCTCGATGTTCGTGCGGGATGGCGGCCGGATGCGCACCGCGATCAGCGCCTGCACGGGCCTGCCGATCTCGGCCAGGTCGATGTCGAGCAGCGCGCCGCGGATGATGCCGCGCTGGCCCAGGCTGCGGGTGCGGTCCAGGGCGGTGGTGGGAGACACCCCGACCGCCGCGGCGATGTCGCGATTGGTGCGGCGTGCGTCGGCCTGCAATTCCCGCAGGATGGCCGTATCAAGTTCGTCCAGCCGTGCCATACCGGGGTCCCTCTCGTACGAAATACGGATCGATTGCCGTGACATCGGATACCAGTCTAGAGTTCCGGGGAATCCTCGTACGAAGGGAAGCCAGATCCGCATGACTGCCGTCAGCGACGCGCCACGGCCCGGCTACGCGCCCGAGGAGATCGTCACCAGCGAGCCCACCCGGTCCGCGAAGTACAAGTGGGTGATCGTGGTCGATTCCACCATCCCGGCCGGGCAGATGGTCAACGCCGTCGCCTGCGTGGCGGCCAGCACCGGCGCCCTGGTGGATGGGCTGATCGCCCACGGCGGCCCGGACGCCTCGGGGCACCCGCACCCCGGGCTGCCGTGGGCCGGCTGCACGGTCCTCGGCGGCGCCCCGGACGAGATCGCGGCGGTCCGCGACCGGGCCGCGGCCTCGGACGGCACGCTGGTGGTGGACATGCCCGCTGCGGCGCAGGCCCACCGGGTGTACGACCACTACCTCGGCGAGCTCGCGCGCACCTCACCGGCCGAGCTGGCTACCTGCGCGTTCAGTGTGCTGGGGCCGCGCAACCGGGTCAACAAGATCGTCAAGAATCTCGCCCTGCTGCCCTGAAACGCCCGGTTCTCGGGCGCTACGGCTCAGCCGGAGCCGCCTTGCTCCCGCTGCTTCATCTCTGCCTCGTACACGTGCCGGTCCGGGACGCCGACGCTGGTGCGGGCCTGCTGCTCGGCATCGCGGAAGACCTGCCAGTAGCCGGCGTCATAGGCCTCGACCAGCTGGAAGCTCCACTGATCATTCGCGATGTCCCGCCCGACCAGGGTTTCCTCGAGATCGTCGGCCAGTTCGGCGTGTCCCGCGTCGCGGAACATGCCCACGGCGTCCTGCAGGGTGCGGTCGGCCGTCCCGGACAGGCGGTGGAACCCGTAGAGGAGGCCGCGAGCGTGCTCCACCGCCTCCAGCGCCTCGGAGAGTTTGCCCAGCGCGGCCACTGCCGCGTCGGGAATTCCGGGCGGGCGCTGGCGGGCCGCCGGCCGGTCAGGGCGCTGGGCGCTGCCGTGCCGCTGCGACATCGGCGTCATGCACGTTCCTCCAGGTCGTACCAGGTTTCACGTTCTCACCCGGCGGCACGAGCCGCGCGGCAGCAGCCGCTACCCCTGGCACCGGAGTTAAACGGGAGAGGCCCGTGATCATGCCCGGGCGGGGCGGGCCCTCGGGTTCCAGGTGCGGCAGCGCCCGGTCCAGCCAAGACGGGATCCACCAGTTGTACCGGCCCAGCAGGAACATGGTCGCGGGCACGACGATCAGCCGGATCACGGTGGCGTCGATGACCACGCTGACCCCGAGGCCCAGCGCCAGCATCTTCACCACCACATTGGCGGACAGCAGGAACGAGAGGAACACGCTGGCCATGATCAGGGCGGCGCAGGTGATCACCCGGGCGGTGGCGGCCAGGCCGCCCGCCACGCTGGCGTGATTGTCGCGGGTGCGGGTCCAGGCCTCGCGGACCCGGGACAGCAGGAACACCTCGTAGTCCATGGACAATCCGAACACGATGGCGAACATCATCATCGGCACGTAGGACTCGATCGGGATCTTCTCGCTGACGCCCAGCGGGGAGCTGCCCCAGCCCCACTGGAACACGGCGACCAGCACCCCGTACGCGGCGCCGATCGACAGCAGGTTCGCCGCGGCGGCCTTGAGGGCGAGCACCGGGCTGCGGAAGGTGGCCAGCAGGAGCAGGAACGCGGCCGCGAGGACCACGGCGATGACCACCGGGAGCTGGCCGCCCACCTGGTCCCGGAAGTCGAGCTGCTCGGCGGTGATCCCGGTCACGTAGCCGCGGGCATCGGTCCCGGACAGCACCTGCGGCAGCGTGGTACCGCGCAGCGTGCCCAGCAGGGTGCTGGTCGCCGCGTCCTGCGGCCGCGAGCCGGGCACGACCGTGGTGACGAGGATGGCCCCGTCCGGGCTGGGCCGCACCGGGCTCACCGCGGCCACGCCGGGCGCGGCGGCCAGGCCCCTGCGCACCGTGCGCGCCAGCTGCTGGAGCTGCGCGCCGTGCGCCGTGTGACCCGGCTGGATGACCACGGTGAAGGTGCCGTTGGCGCCGGGCCCGAACGCCGAGCTGATCGCGTCATAGGCCTGCTTGTCGGTGTAGCTGGCCGGGTCCGCGCCCGCGTCGACGTGGCCTAGCTGAAGGGATAGCACCGGGATGGCCAGCACGCAGAGGAACGCGACCCCGGCCAGCAGGAAGCGCCACGGGTGTGCGCTGACCGTGGCGGCGTACCGGGCCCAGCCCGTGTGGGCCGCCGAGGCCTCGGCGGCGGGACGGCGCACCCGGAGCCGGTCGATCCGCCGGCCGGCCAGCCCGAGCAGTGCGGGGACCAGGGTCAGCGCGCTCAGCGCGCCGACCGCGACACCGATCGCCGCGGCCACCCCGAGCGTGCCGAGGAAGCCGATCCCCGAGGCGTACAGGCCCAGCATGGCGATGATCACTGTGACCGCGGCGATCAGCACGGCCCGGCCGCTGGTGGACACGGTCCGGCCGGCCGCCTCGGCCGGGCCAGCGCCGTCGATGATCTGCTGCCGGTGCCGGGTGGTCAGGAACAGCGCGTAGTCGATGCCGACGCCGAGGCCCATCATCACGGCCAGGGTGGGCGAGACGCTCGGGAACGTGAACGCCGCGGCGGCCATGCCGAGCACCCCCAGGGTGGTGGCTATGCCGAGCACCGCGGTGAGAATGGGCAGGCCCGCCGCGAGCACGCTGCCGAACCCGAGCAGCAGCACCACAAGGGCCACCCCGATGCCGATCAGCTCGGATCTGCCGTCCTGAGCCCTGGGCCGGGCCGCCTGGCCGAGAGTGCCGCCGTAGCTGACCTTGACTCCCGCCGCGCGCGCCGGGGCCACCGCGGCGTCGAACCTGCTGATGTAGCTGGCGCCGGGCGTGGCCGGATTCTCCCCGAAGTTGACCACGGCGTACGCCGTCCGGCCGTTGCTGGCCGTGGTACTGGCGGACAGCGGATTGCCCGCGGACAGCACGTGCGGCAGGGCCCGGACCTTCGCGACCGAGCTCTCGATCGCCCGACGGTGGCTGGCCAGGGAGCCCGAGCCGGCCGTGAACACCAGCTGCCCGCTCAGCCCGCCGGCCTGCGGCTCGTGTTTCTGCAGCAGTGCCGCGCCCGCCTGCGACGGCGAGCTAGGCAGGGCAAAATTATCGTTGTAGCTCCCGCCGAGTGCGCGGTGGCCGAACGTCACCCCGGCCAGGATGACCACCCAGACGGCCACGACGAGCCAGGGATGCCGGGCACACCAGCGGCCGGAACGGCCGAGCCGGCTGAACATGATGTGGTCGTCGCGGTGTCCGGGCAGGGCGGGACCGCCGGGACGGCGCGCTGCGGCCGGCTCCTCCGGCGCGGGCCCGGCGCCCGGCGGGGCGGCCGCATCCGTACGCGCAGAATCTGTCATGACTGTCACTATGGCAAGAACTGTCAGTCCTGACAAATTAATAGTGACATTACTGACAGATCTGCGATACTGGACACGTGGCACAGACCCTGGGCCGCCGCGAAGCGCACAAGCAGGCCACCCGGCAGGCCCTGCAGCAGGCCGCGGACCACCTGTTCGCCGAGCGCGGCTACGGCGCGACCACCGTCCGGGACATCGCCGAGGCGGCCGGGGTCACCGAGCGGACCTTCTTCCGGTACTTCGCCGGCAAGGAGGAGCTGATCCTTGACGACGCGCTGGGCTGGCTGCCGATCCTGCTGGACGCGATCAGGAGCCGTCCGGACGACGAGGACGTGAGCACCGCGCTGCGCCACGCTCTGCAGGACACGGGGACCCTCCTGTCCGCCTCGCCGCGGCCGACCCCCGTGTGGCTGTTCTCCGACGGGCCGCCCGGCATCCGGATCTCCCGGATGCCGACCGGCACGCTGCTCAGGATCGAGACTGACCTGGCCGCGGTGATCCGGGAGCGCCTGGAGCGCGCCCACGGCGACGTAGCCGACCCGGACTACCTGGCCGGCCTGCTGGCCCGGATCACCCTGGCCATGATCCGCAGCGCGATGATCAGGCACGCCCAGCTGAGCCGGGACCCGGGCCGGGAGACGGTGCCGACCAGCGTGCTGGTCGACCAGGCCCTGTCCATCCTCAGCATCCCCAGGTCACGCGAAGTGGGTCCGGAATCTGGACTGACTACGGGCAAGTCCCTATAGTGGGCCCAGATTCTGGACCCATGGAGGAGCTTGTGCGCATCCCGGAACCGCAGCCGGAATGGGGCCCGGCCCGCAGCCGGACCGTGCAGTGGTGGGACCCGTCGCTGACCGCCGCACAGGCGGCCGGGCGGACCGGGCTCGAGTTCATGCAGGCTCTCGCGGACGGGAAGATCCCGCCGCCGCCCATCGCCATGCTGCTGCGCATGGGGATGACCCGGGTCGAACGCGGCCTGGCGCAGTTCGAGTGCGTCCCGGATGAGTCCGCGTACAACCCGATCGGGGTCGTCCACGGTGGCCTGGTCTGCACGCTCGCCGACTCGGTCGCCGGCTGCGCCGTGCACACCACGCTGGACGCCGGGACTGGCTACACCTCGATCGACATCAGCGTGAACTACCTGCGGCCGGTCACCGCGGACAGCGGCACGCTGGTCGCCGTCGGCCGGGTAACCAAGCCCGGGCGCCGGGTCGCACTGGCCGCCGCCGAGATCCACGACAGTGCCGGGCGGCTCGTCGCCACCGCCAGCAGCAACTGCCTGGTGTTTGCCCTCTGAACCACGGGGCCCGCTGAACCACGGGCCGCTCTGATCACCGGTCCCCGGGCTACCGGTCAGCGAGCCGGCTCAGCGGGCGGCCTCTTGCGGCCGCCGGCAGCGGCACATCGGGTGACGGCGCCTGACCGGGCCCAGGGTTCCACGCCGGGACGGATCCGCCGGGCAGGACGGAGAACGTGAAGGACAGCACTTTCGTCACTCCACGCCGGTTGACGTAGGAGTCGGCCATCTTGCGGTACGAGGGCTGGCCGTTATGCGCCAGGATCCCCTGCAGGCGCACCGTGACCGGGTAGGCGGTTGGGCGCCAGCCGGAGATCGGGCCGGGCTGCGGCCAGTAGATGTCGAGCTTGCCGGCCGCCGTTGCCCGGGGGGCGCCCCAGTTCCGCCAGGTCAGCCGCCGCACAATCGGCGCTCCGCCCATGCCCACATAGATGTGGTCAGGTCGCTGAACCATCCCGGACCATCCGACTGCGTTTGGCTGCACTTCCACCGGGACGGCAGTCGCGCTGGACGGAGCCGCCGCGGGCAGGTGAGCGCTCGCGCTGGGCGTACTGCACGCAGCCAGGCCGCCCGCAAGAACGCCAGCGGCGATGATGCCCAAGATCCTGGGTGCGCTGCTCACCAAGGGTTCCTTCCCCCGGACTCCCTCAAGGACACGCCCTGGCGCAGCCCAACGCAAGGGCCGGAACGGCTCGGCCCCGGAGCTGGGTGGCCTGCCCCAGATCTATGGTTCAGTCAACGAACTATCTGGGTAGGCTGGGGGGCATGCCGCTCCCCAGGGACTACTCCGGCCAGACTTGCTCGCTGGCCCGCGCGCTGGAGATCGTGGGCGAGCGCTGGACCCTGCTGATCGTCCGCGACTCGTTCTTCGGCGTCCGGCGTTTCGGTGACTTCGTGGCGCACCTGGACATCCCCCGGGCCGTCCTGGCCGAGCGCCTCAGCTCGCTGACCACCGAGGGCGTGCTCGCCGGTAGCGAGGGCGCGCACGGCCACGCCGAGTACGTGCTGACCCCCAAGGGCCTCACGCTCTGGCCGGTGGTACGCAGCCTGCTCGCCTGGGGTGACGAGCACTACTCCGACCGCGGCCCGCGCCGGGTCTTCGAGCACGCGGCTGACGGCGGTGCGGTCGGCAGTGACGGTGCCTGCGCCGCCTGCGGCCAGGCCGTGCCCGTCGGGGACCTGCTGGTCGTCCCGGGACCGGGCCTGCCCGGCAGGCCAGACCGCGCCGACCCGGTGAGCGTGGTCCTGGCCTCGCCGCACCGGCTGCTCGAGCCCGTGCGGGCCTGACCTCAGGGCTATGCGGGCCTGATCGCTAGACCGTCTCGCTACCGGATCCGCTGCCGCGGGCCATGGCCACGGCGGCCAAGCCGTCGGCGGTGACCGGTGCGGGTGGCGCGGCCGGGTTGACGATCAGGACGTTGCTGCTGGTGTGCCGCATTAGTTCCTGGCTGGCGCTCGCGTCCATGAGCGCGGGCAGCCCGCCGTGGGTCGGCGCGCCCAGCACGATCGTGGTCGCCCGGATGCTGGTGGCGTACTCCGCGATGAGCCGCCCGGCGCCCCCGTGATCGGCCGCGTGCAGCAGGACCTGGCCCTCGGCGGGCACGCGATGCGCCGCGAGCCGGTCCAGGTGCGCACGGACCAGGTCCCGCGCCGCGTCCAGGTCCTCGGCCTCGATTCCGACGTCGCCGGCGGTAACGCCTTCCCGGGCGTGCACCACGTGGACGATCTCGCCGTCGGCCAGGGCCAGCCGGGCCGCGGCTTCGGTGACCAGCCCGGCGACCGGGGTCTGGTCAACGGCGGCGAGGATCACGCCCCGGCTGGGACGGCGATCGGGCGACGGTGCCGTCCCCTCCACCGGGATCATCGTCGTGGCCGGGGCGGCGGGAGCCGGGCCACCGGCGTGGGCTGCGACCTGCTCGGCCTGCACCCGCTCCGCCTCGCCGAGCAGGCGGTGCGCGGTGGACAGGATGACGATCCCCAGCAGGATCGCGCCGGAGGCGATGTAGAACGGCACGTGGATGTTAAGCGCGACGACCAGCCGCCCCGCGGCGTAGGGCGCCAGCCCGCCGCCGATGAACCGGACGAAGCTGTAGGCCGCCGACGCGACCGGCCGCTCGACCGGGGCCACGGTCATCACCGCCTGGGTGGTGACCGTGTTGTTGATCCCGATGAAGATGCCGGACGCGATCACGGCCGGGATGAGCACCGTGTTGTCCGTGGTCCAGATCGCGATAACCAGGACGATTACCGCGAACGCGGCGAGGTTCAGGTACATGGTCCGGGCGATGCCCAGCCGTCCCTGCAGCGTGGGCGCCCCGAACACGGCGAAGAGCGCGACCAGGATTCCCCAGCCGGTGAAGACCAGGCCGAGCTGGATGGGGCTCAGGTTCATCGGGAACGGCGCGTACCCGAGCACCGTGAAAAAGCCCCAGTTGTAGCAGAGCGCGGTCAGCGCCATGGTCAGCAGGCCGCGGTGGCGCAGCGCGCGCAGCGGCTCGGACAGGCTGGTTTTACGGGGCGGTTTAGGGGTCTTCTCGACCAGGACCACGGTGGCGATCAGCGCGATGGCCATCAGGACCGACACGCCGAAGAACGGGCCCCGCCAGCTGACCTCGCCCAGGATGCCGCCCAGCAGCGGGCCCATCGCGATGCCCACGCCCAGGGCCGTCTCGTACAGCACGATCGCGCCCGCGAACCCGCCGCTGGCCGAGGCGACGATGACCGCCAGCGAGGTGGCGATGAACAGCGCGTTGCCGACGCCCCAGCCGGCCCGGAAGCCGATGATGGCGCCGATGGTGGGCGACGCCCCCGCCGCCGCGCTGAACACGACGATCAGGGCCAGGCCCACGATCAGCGTCTTCTTGGCCCCGATCCGGCTGGACACCCAGTTGGTGATCAGCATGGCCACCGCGGTCACGACCAGGTAGCTGGTGAACAGCAACGTCACCTGGCTGGGCGAGGCATGCAGCTGGTGGGAGATCGAGGGCAGGATCGGGTCGACCAACCCGATGCCCATGAACGACACGACGCAGGCGAAGGCGACCGCGAAGACCGCCTTCGGCTGCTTGAACGGGCTCGCCGCTCCGGTGGATGCGCCACTCACCCAAGTGCTCCGTTTCGGAATGTAAAAAGCGCCCGGGCCTTCCGGTCCCGGGTGTCAGTTCTCGTCTGGGCTGTTCTCATCAGGGCCGTATTCGTCACGCCTGGCCCACCAGGGGCTCGTCGCGCTGCGCGTTGGCCAGGGCGTCCATGGCCGGCAGGGCCGCGGCCAGCGCGGCCTGCTCGTCCGGGCTGAGCCGGGCCAGCAGCGCGGCCACCCGCTGCGCCCGCACCGCCCGGCGCCCGGCCAGCCGGGCCTGGCCCTCGGCGGTGATGCGGACCCGCACCACCCGTCCGTCCGCCGGATCGGGGACACGCTCCACCAGCCGCGCGTCCTGCAGCCGCGCCACCAGCTGGGTCATGGCCGGCTGGGTGACCCCCTCCCGGGCCGCGAGCGCGGTCAGCCGCCGCGGGCCGCCCCGCTCCAGGGTGGCCAGCGTGGCCGCTGCGGTGAGCGACAGGCCGCTCGGCGGGCTGAGCCAGCGGAACAGCCCGATCAGCCGTTCCAGCCCGGCCGCCACCCCCGCGGCCAGGGCCCGGTCGGCCAGATCCGGCGCGGGCCGGTCCCCCGACGCCAGCGTCTGCAGCGCCAGTTCATCAGGACCCAGTTCCCCCGGGGCCAGGTCACCGGCCACCAGGGCGCCGGGCTGCGCCGCCGGTGGCCGCTCCCCCGCTGAATTCATAAGATACTTATATCATACGCTTATATTTTCCTCGGAACGGCTGCGGTGCTGGGAGGCATGGACGGCCGGGGACACCGGCGCCGAACGCGCACTGTCCCGGGCAGGCACGCTGCCCGGGACAGTGGTGAGGCACCGGCACGGATGCGGTGTTCGTTGCGGAGACGTTGGCTTTTGACCTTCTCCGGCCGGGCCCGCGGGTCCGGGTACCTGGTCAGAGGAGTTCGAGGATGGTGGCGTTGGCCTGGCCGCCGCCCTCGCACATGGCCTGCAGGCCGTAGCGGATCCCGTTGTCGCGCATGTGGTGCACGAGCGTGGTCATCAGCCGCGCGCCGGACCCGCCGAGCGGGTGGCCCAGGGCGATCGCCCCTCCGTTGGGGTTCAGCCCCTTGGGGTCGGCGCCCAGGTCGGCCAGCCAGGCCAGCGGCACCGGCGCGAAGGCCTCATTGATCTCGAAGGCGCCGATCTCGTCCAGGCTCAGCCCGCTGCGGGCCAGGGCCTTCTGGGTGGCCGGGATGGGCGCGGTCAGCATGATGATCGGGTCAGCGCCGGCCAGCACGGCCGTGTGCACCCGGGCGATCGGGGTCAGCCCCAGTTCGCGGGCCTTGTCCGACGTGGTCATCAGCAGGGCGGCCGATCCGTCCGAGATCTGCGACGAGTTGCCGGCGGTGATCACGCCGCCGTCGGGCTTGAATACCGTCTTCAGCCCGGCTAGCACGTCCACCGTGGTGCCGCGGCGGATCCCCTCGTCCGCGCTGATCAGCTGGCCCTCGTCGTTGGTCACCGGTGCGATCTGGCCTTCGAACCGGCCGGCATCCTGGGCGGCGGCCGCCTTCTCGTGCGAGCCGACCGAGAACTCATCGACCTGAGTCCGGGACAGCCCCCAGCGCTCGGCGACCATCTCGGCGCCCACGCCCTGGTTGGGGATCGCGCCGTCGTACCGCTCCATGAACTCCGGGCCGAACGGGTTGGCGCCCTGGATGGAGGAGCCCATCGGCACCCGCGACATGGACTCCACCCCGCCGGCCACGACCACGTCGTACTGGCCCGCGATCAGGCCGGCCGCCGCGAAGTGCACGGACTGCTGGGAGGAGCCGCACTGGCGGTCCACGGTCACCCCGGGCACGGTCTCCGGCCAGCCCGCGGCCAGCACGGCGTTCCGGGCGATGTCGAAGGTCTGCTCGCCGACCTGGCCGACGCAGCCCCACACCACATCGTCGACCAGGGCGGGATCGATCCCGGACCGGCTGGCCAGGGACCTCAGCACATGGGCCGACAGCGATACCGGGTGCACCCCGGACAGCCCGCCGTTCCGCTTCCCGACCGGCGTCCGGACGGCCTCCACGATCACCGCATCACGCACGCTGCACTCCTCCTCGGCCGGCCCGCTGGTGGCGGCACCGGCTCTCCGCCGGCCCTCACCGGTTGCGCCCATGCTCGGCGCACGGTTGCGCTTGAGTCCTTCCTCACGAAGGTATCCCAGTTGCCGCCGGGAAAAGAAGGCTGCCCCAGCCCGGCCTGGCCCCCTGGCCTGGCCGCCAGGAGCCAGCCCATGCTCAGCACGCCGACCTTGCGGTGGCCCTGCACACGTACCGGAAGAGCTGGCGGTGCACGACCCAGTGGGCATGGCCGGCCGCCGGCCCGGGGTTAGGGTCGCGTCATGGACCCGTCCGTGCCCGGCTCCGCACTCGCCGCCCTGGGTGAGGACCTGTTCTTGCTGTCGATCCGGCCCCGGAACGGGAAGCTCATGACCCGGGGGCGGATCGACTCCGCACTGATGGCGTCCGAGCTGGTCAGGCTGGCTGCGGCCGGGCGGGCCTGGATCGCTGAGGGCCGGATCGTCGCGGAGGACCGGACCGCCACCGGCGACGCGGAACTGGACGCCGCACTGCTCAGCCTGGCCGGGGCCGCCTTCCCGCCGCGGCCGGAGACGTGGGTGGGTCTCCCCCGGCGCGGGATCCGGGCCGCCTATGCCGCCCGGCTGATCTCGGCCGGCGTGCTGCGCCTGGAACCCAGCCGGGTCCTGGGCACCCCGCGCTATCAGGTCACCGGCCCGCCGCGGGTGGCCGTGGCCCGGTCACGGCTGGATGCCATCGCACGGACCTCAGCGACGCCCGCCGCAGGGCCGCCGGCTGAGCCCGCCCAGACGGCCCTGGCCGGCCTGGCCAGCGTGATCGGGCTGGGCGACGTGCTGTATCCGGGCCGGGAAGGCCGGGCCCGGCGGACCCGGATGGCCCAGATCGCCCGGCAGCAAGTCATCGCCCAGGCCACGGCGGCCCGGGGCTCCGGAATCGCCCAGCTGCCTCCCCCCGGGCCGGCCACTGGCCCGGCGGCCAGGGAACCGCTCCGGGACAGCACCGCCGAGGAGGACCCGGCCCCGGCCCTGCCGCCAGCCATGGATGAGGTCGTCGCGGCCACTGTCCACGCCCTGACGGCGGTGATCGACAACGGCGCGATCGTCGCTTCCGAAGTCGTGGGCACCAAAGTGGGTGGCATCTACCTCCCGGGTGCCCACGGCGCGGCCGGTGACGGCGGTGAGGGGAACCATGCGGGTAGTCACGGGGACGGCGGTCACGCGGGAGGCTTCGGCCACCACTGAGCGGACCGGCCAGTGAGCGGACCGGCCGGTCCCCACGTCATGACGCTGCCGTGGAACCGTGACCATCCTGTTCCCATCCGTCGCATCCCGGTAAGCGCGGACCATGTACCGCTTGTTCGGGCTGCACGCCGGCCCGCGGGACGTGACGGCCACGTTCTGGCTGATCGGCGCCCCGGACATCCTCGCCGCGCAGAGCCACCGCAACCCCGACGGCGCCGGGGCCGGGACCTTTGGGCCCGGCGGCCAGCCGGAGGTCAGCAAGCGGCTGATGGATCCCGGCGAACTGCTGCATGCGGGCCCCACGCTGGAGACCGGCAGTTCGGCGCCGTTTCCCGCCCGAGCCCGCGCGCCTGCTCCGGGTCTCGGATCTCGACCCGGCGGCGGCCTCCCAGCACCCGGAGGCCGCGCCCAGCTGACCTGGGCGCGGCCCCTTCTCCGCGGTCTCCGCCGTGCCAAGCTCAGCGCAGCGAGCGCGCAACCTCCTCGAGGTGCGCCATGGACTCCTGCATGCCCTCTTCCATGCCGGAGTTGATGTGCGCGTCCCGGTGCTCCTGGCAGGAGTGCTGCACCAGCATCCGGAGCGTCGTGCGCCCGTTCGCCTCGGTGAACGTGATCGTGTCCAGCGCCTCCGCGTCCGGCATCCCCTCGAAGACCTCGGTCGACACCACCCGCTCGGCCGGGACGATCTCCCGGTACTCGCCGTGGAACGCGACCTCGAACCCGGCGTTCGCCGTCATCACGTAACGCCAGGTGCCCCCGACCCGCAGGTCGATCTCGGCGCTGGTCACCTCGCCGCGTTCGCCGCTCCACCAGCGCCGGACCAGCTCAGGTTCGGTCCAGGCCCGGTAGACCAGGCGTGCGGGCGCGTCGAACTCCCGCGTGATCAGGATCTGCGTGTCCTCCGGCAGGGTCACCACTGCCCGTCGGCTACTCGTCACGGCCATTCTCCCCGTCCTCCTCTGCCTTGAGTTCTTCCAGCACGGTGTCCAGCCGGTCGAAGCGGCGCGACCAGGCCTGCTCGTACGGCCTCACCCAGTCGTAGATGGGCTTCAGCGGCCTGGCATTGAGCCGGTACATCCGCTGGCGCCCGTCCTCACGCACTTCCACCAGGCCGACCTGCCTCAGGACCCGCAGGTGCTTGGACACCAGCGGCTGGGCCAGCCCGAGCAGCGCGACGAGGTCGTTCACCGGCCGTTCCCCGCCGGCCAGCAGGTCGAGGATCTCCCGCCGCCGGGGCTCGGCTACCGCGTTGAACGCATCCGCTGTCGTTGCTGCCCGGGCCATGGCACGATCATATTCCTATATGGGAATACGTCAAGGGGCGCTGGGATTCAGGATCTTCTCGAACCAGTGGTGCGCATAGGGCTCGTCATTGAACGCGGCCACCTCCCGGTAGCCGGACGTGCGGTACAGGCTGATCGCCTCGGCCAGCGTGCCGTTGGTCTCCAGCCGCAGCACGGTGACCCCGCGCGCGGCGGCATGCGCCTCCAGCTCGGCGAGCAGCCGCCGGCCGAGCCCGAGGCCGCGCGCGGCCGGGGACACCCACATCCGCTTGACCTCGGCAGGCGCGTCGTCGTGGAACTTGAGGCCGCCGCAGCCGACCGCCTCGGCATGCAGGGTGGCGACCACGAAGAGTCCCGCCGGCGGGATCATGTCGCGGTCGTCCGCCGGGAGGCTCCGGGCCGGGTCGAAACCGGCGTCGAAGCGGCGGCCCAGTTCCTCGACGTAGGCCAGCACGCAGGCGCGGGCGGCCGGATCGCCGGGATCGCGGACGGCCACCTCGACCGCCGACGCGGCCAGGAGCCGCTCGACCTCGGACATCGCAGCGACCAGCCGGTTCTGCTGGGATGCGCTGAGCGGGCGGAGGATCGACGCGGCCGCGTCATCGGCGCGCCGGTCGAGCTCGGCCCGCTCGGCCAGGCCGCGGCTGGTCAGGCGGGCCGTGCGCACCCGGGCGTCCGGCCCGCTGCTGTCCACGGTGACCAGGCCGTCCGCCTCCAGCGCGCGGAGCAGCCGGCTCAGGTAACCCGAGTCCAGGTCCAGCCGGGCGCGCAGCGACCGGAGGTCCGCGCCGTCCGGGCCGATCTCCCAGAGCAGGCGGGCCTGGCCGAGCGGGCGGTCCCGGGCCAGGAACTCGTCATCGAGCGCGCCGACCCGCTGGGTGACGGCCCGGTTGAACCGCCGGACCTGGGTGATCAGGGGAGCGTCCATTCTCTGACTCTAGTCAGAGAATTCGGCGTGGTCTAGTGCCCTGGCGCGCCGGGCTGGCCGCCCGGGCTAGGTGCGCCTGGGCCGGTCCTGGCGGAGCACCTCGACCAGCGCGGAATCGTCGAGGCCGCCCAGGCCCCGCTCATGCCCTTCCTCATACAGCTGCCGCGCGGCCGCGGTCAGCGGCGCGGACGCCCCGGCGTGCTCGGCCGCCGCACTGACCAGGCCCATGTCCTTCACGAAGATGTCCAGGGCGCTGCGGGGCTGCCGGAACTCCCCCGCGATCATCCGTTCGCCCCGGTCCTCGAACATGAACGACGCCGCGGCGCCGTCGCGCAGCACCCGCCAGCACTCCCCCGGGTCCAGGCCGAGCGACTCCCCGAACGCGAGCGCCTCGGCCGCGGCCGCGATGTGCACCCCGCACAGCAGCTGGTTGACCAGCTTCATCCGCTGGCCGTCGCCCGGGACCGGGCCGACCACCGGGGCGCTCCGGGCCAGCGCGCCGAGCAGCGGCCGGACCCGGCCGACCGCGGCGTCCGCACCGGACACCATGATCAGCAGGTCGCCCGCGGCCGCGCGCTGCACCCCGCCGGAGACCGGCGCGTCGACCACGGTGACCCCGCTGCGGCCGAGGCGGGTGGTGACCTCCGCGACGACCTCCGGCCCGACGGTCGCCATGATCACCACGATTGCGCCGGCCTCCAGCGGGCCGGCCGCGCCGCCCGGCCCGAACAGCACCTGGTCCACCTGGTCCGGCGTGGCCACCATGATCGCGGCGATCCCGGCGCCCCGGACCGCCCCGGCGATGCTGCCCGCGGCCTGGACCCCGTCCCCGGCCAGCGCCGCGGCCCGGCCCGCCACGATGTCGTACGCCACGACCGAGTGCCCCGCGCGGGCCAGGCATCCCGCCATCGGCGCACCCATCGCGCCCAGCCCGAGCCACCCGATTCGCATCAGGGAACCTCCTGCTCGCCGTTGAGGATCGCCACCACCTGCGCCAGCGTGCCATCGCCGCCGACGTTGCCGGCGAAGACCACGTACGGCATCCCGACCGCCTCCGCCGCGGCGTCGAGCGGCCGGAACACCGAGATCGTGCCCGGGAACAGCTGGCCGGTCACCTCGGCGCGCCGGATCCCCAGGCCGTGGAGCATCACGTCGTGCGAGGTGATGCCGCCCTTGGCGATCACCCAGCCGGGCCGGGCGGCCAGCGCGTCGTGCACGATGCGGGACAGGGCCGCGGACACGGTGCGGGCGATGGTCAGGCTGTCCGCCGCGTCGCGGCCCGCCGCGACGGCCCGGCTGGTGTACAGCAGCACGTCCGACCCGGCCAGCGCCCCGGTGACCCGCCGCGCGGTGGCGGCGGTCACGTCCGGGCCGCCGGCCAGCACCGCGGGGACGTCCAGCTCGATGTCCGTGGTACCGCCGCCGGCCCGCAGCGCGTCGACCTGCCGGCTGGTCTGCCCCACGTGCGAGCCGACCACGACCAGGCCATGCCCGCCGCGCCGGCCATCCCCCCGGAGCTGCGCTCCGCGCTCTTCCCCCAGATCTGCGCTCCGCGCAGCGGCGGCTTGGGCTCCAGGCCGCCCAGCGCCCGCACGAACGACGGCCCGGTACGGAACAGGAACGACTGGCCCTCACGCTCGGCGTCCAGCACACTGCGGGCCACGGTCTCCAGGTCGGAGTACTCGGTGGCGTTGACCACCACCCATGCCCCGCCGGCCGCGCCGGCCAGCACCTCGCGGACCCGGGCCGGCCCGCCGAGCCGGATGTCCGCCAGGCTGATGCTGCGCACATCCTCCGGCCGGATCGTCCCCCCGCTTTTCTCCGCAACGAAAACCCGCAGGTCCGAAGCGGCATACCCGAACACGCTGTCGTTCGCGAACTCGGTCTCACCCACGGGGACCAGGCCGGCCGCCGTGCCCGCCCAGTGGATGTCGGCCGCGGTCACCCGGCCTGCTTCGAGGAACGCGGGAACCAGGAGGACGCCGTCGTAGCCGCGGCCGACCATGTCCTGCCGGACCGCCTGCAGCGCGGCGACTTCTGCCATCACATGACCGCGCAGCGTGGAGTCGCTCCGGCTGATCAGCTGGATGCGGGTGCCGCGCCGCCCCGCCACCGTGATCAGGCCCCGGGCGGCCCGGGTGGTCAGCTCGGCGGCGGCCGGCCCGTCCAGGCTGCGGGAGTTGGTCAGCACGAAGCAGGTGGCGGCGGGCCCGGCCAGCGCCGCGGCGCAGGCGTCCTCGTCCAGCACCGTGACGACCTGGACGCCGTGCACGGCCTGCGACCCGGTCGGGTCGTCGTCGAGGACGCCCAGGAGCAGGTCGTCGGCGGCGCGCAGGGCGCGGATCGATTCGCGCAGGCCCTCGTCGTCGGCGCGGGCCGGGGGCAGCCCGGCGAACACCTCGGCCGCGTCCGGCCGCTTGTCGCCCAGCACCCTGGCCCCTTCCCCGCGCCCGCGGTCCCCCGCTCCGTGTGGTTCCCCCGCGCCGGGTCTGCGGCCGGGTGCGGCAGATCCGCCGCCCCGGATCCGGGCACCGGCGGTCACCACTGCCTAAGATCGCACTGTATTCCACGCCCCCGGCCCAGGACGGAGACGCCGTGGCGAATGTGGTGATCACCGGCGGTGCCGGGTTTCTGGGCGCCCGCCTGGCCCGGGACCTGCTGGCGGCGGGCTCGCTGAATGTGGCGGGTGACGGCGGGCGCCCACTGTCCCGGGTGACCCTTCTCGACCGGGTCCCGGCGCCGCCGGACCTGGCCGCCGACGACCGGGTCACCGCAGCCGAGGGCGACCTCGCCGGCCTGGTGGCCCCCGGGCAGGCCGGACGGGAAGCGGTGGCCGGCGCCGATGTGGTCTTCCATCTGGCCGCCGCGGTCAGCGGGGAGTGTGAGGCCGACTTCGACCTGGGCATCCGGGCGAATCTGCGCGCCACGGAGGCGCTGCTCGCCGCCTGCCGCGCGGTGGGCACCACCCCGGTGGTGGTCTTCTCGAGCTCGATCGCGGTCTTCGGCGGGTCCCCCGAGCATCCGCTCCCGGCGGTGGCGGAGGACCACACGCTGCCGAACCCGCAGACCAGCTACGGGATCCAGAAGGTCATTGGCGAGCAGCTGGTGGCCGACTACACCCGCAAGGGGTTCCTGCGCGGGCGGAGCATCCGGCTGATGACAGTCAGCGTGCGCCCGGGCCGGCCCAACGCCGCCGCCTCGGGCTTCATGTCGGGCATCATCCGCGAGCCGCTGGCGGGCCAGCGCGCCCCCTGCCCGGTGGGCCCGGCCACCGAGGTGGCGCTGGCTTCCCCGGCCCGGGCCATCGAGGCGCTGCGGTGCGCCGCCAGCTCGCCCGACGACGTGTGGGGCGGCCGTACCGCGGTGACCATGCCCGGCCTGACCGTGACCATCGGGGACATGGTGGCCGCACTGGAGCAGGTGGCCGGGCCGGCGGTGACCAGCCTGATCGACTGGGTCCCTGACCCGGTGGTGGCGGGAATGGTGTCGGGCTGGGCCGCCCGGTTCCACTCGGACCGGGCCGCCGGCCTGGGCCTGGTCCCCGACCCCGATTTCACCTCGATCATCCGGAAGCACCTGGCGGACACCCAGTCGTGATCACGGGCTGGCTATTGCCCCCGCGCCAGGTTCATGATCACGCTCCGGGGCCACCGTCCCCGGGGCCTGCACAGCTAACACCACCCCCGCAGGCACTGCGCGTCACCCGTCCGGTTGTGGTCAAACGATCAGTGTCGCTGGGCGGCACCTATCTTCTGATCACGAACGATGGATCATGATCGCGCGGCGGATTTCTCAGGAGGAAGGCGGGGCCAGGTACGTGCGGAGGCGGGTGATCAGGCCGGCGATCTGCGGGCCGGTGCCACGTTCGGCGCCGGGCCATTCGTCGGTCTTCAGCCCCCAGACCTCCCGCGGCGGGCCGGGATAGCTAGGTAGGCAGGCTCCCCCAGCGCGGCCCGGGGCTCGGGGCGGCAGATGCGAGACGACGACCCGTTCGTCGGCCCCGGCCGGGCCGCCCGGCATCAGGCTGGGGTCACCATGCTTCCGGCAGACGAAGCAGGGAGCTGGGCCGTGTGCTTGCATACGAGCACTATGCATCCCCGACAGGAGGTCCTATGGGGTCGGCCGAAGACCGGGCCGGCGAGGAGCCGGCCGCGAGCAGCTTCCCGGTGCACCGCCGCTTCACCACCCGGTGGGCCGACAACGACGTGTACGGGCACCTCAACAACGTCGTCTACTACGAGTTCTTCGACTCGGCCGTGAACGGGTGGCTGATCGACGCGGCCGGCGTGGACATCAGGGAACTGCCGGCCATCGGCGTGGTGGCCGAGACTTCCTGCCGCTACCTGCGGGAGATCTCGTTTCCCGGCGACGTGTCGGTCGGGCTCGCACTGCTCCGGCTGGGCACCTCCAGCGTGGTGTACCAGCTCGGCGTGTTCGCCTGCGAGGGCGCCGGCCTGGATTCCCGGCCGCGGGCGGTCGGGCGGTTCGTGCACGTATATGTAGACGCGCAGACCCGCAGGCCGGTCCCGGTCCCGGAGCCTGTCCGCTCGGCGCTGGCCGCCCTGCAGCGGCCGGCCTGACCCCGGAAGCGGCGGTCCCGCGGGCCTGCTCCGGCCTGAAGCCACCGATCACGGATCAGGGTTAACATGGTTGTCAGCCTGTTTCCGGAGGGAGGGGCCAGGTGGACGCACCGGCCACGGACCACCGGCGGGCCACCGCCGAGCGGAACGTCCAGGCGATCCTGGACGCGGCCGAGGGCCTGCTGGACCGGCGTGGCCAGCCGGGGATCTCGGCCGTCGCCACCGAGGCCGGTGTCTCCCGGGTCACGGTCTACTCGCACTTCCCCACCTCCGAGGCGCTGCTGGAGGCGGTGGTACGGCGCGCGGTCGGGCGCAGCACGGCGGCCCTGGATGAGGCCCGGCCGGACAGCGGGCCGCCGCTGGACGCACTGGAACGGGTGCTCGCGGCGGGCTGGCAGGCCCTCGACCGCTACGGCGCGGTGGCGGGGGCCGCGGCGACCCAGCTCAGCCCGGCCGCGCTGACCCGGAGCCACCAAACCGCCCAGGGGCGGGTCCGGCAGCTGGTGGAGCGGGGTCAGGCTGACGGCTCGTTCCGCGCCGACCTGCCCGCCGGCTGGCTGGTGGCCAGCTGCTTCGCGCTCATCCACGCCTGCGCCGACGAGGTCCGCGCGGGCCGGATCGCCCCCGGCCGCGGGCTGGACGTGCTCACCACCACGGTCCGTAGCCTGGTCACAGCCCCCTCGGCCGGCTAGACCCGGTCACGGCTCCGTGGCCTTCGCTCGTGGTGCGGCCGGCCACCGATGAGTTTCCTGCGGTGCGCCAGTCATCAAGGGTGCCTGCCCCATAGGCGCCGGGCGGCCGGCGCAGAGGAGGAAACATGGCCCAGCCAGTTGTGCACTTCGAGATCATCGGGAAGGACCCGGAGCAACTCCGCGGTTACTTTGGCGAGCTGTTCGGCTGGGAGTTCGACACGAGCGCCCCGGTCGCGGAGACGGTGTCGGAGCCCACGAACTACGGCTTCGTGAGCGGCGGCACGACCAGCGACGGAACCGGGATCCCCGGCGGCGTCGGCGGAGGCGCAGGTTATGACGGGCACGTGATCTTCTACGTCGGCGTCCCCAATGTCGAGGCCGCCTTGCAGCGGGCTGAGAGCCTGGGCGGGAAGCGCCAGATGGGCCCCGTCACGGCGCCGACGGGCCTGGTCGTCGGGCACTTCAGCGATCCCGAGGGTCACCTGATCGGCGTGGCCGGTACCGCGTAGCGAGCCCGGCACCGCGCAGCGGGGCTGCCCGGCTACGACTCCGGCCCGCTGCGGCCTGCTGGATACGGGCCCGGGCTCCCGCGACGGCGTGCTCGTTGCCTTGCGGCCAGCTCACGTGCTGGATCAGTCGCTCGATCCGCCCCTGGCGCGCTACGTTGCCCTCCGTCCGGGCCCGCCCTGATCCGGCGGCGGGACGTCAGGAGTCGCCGTAGACCGGGACACGGGCGCCGCTGACGGGAGCGGCGTCCGGGCCGATCAGGAATGCGATCACCTTGGCGATCGCGGCCGGGGCGACCGCCCGGGCGGCCAGCTTCGGCGGCATCCAGGCCCGGTTGGCCGGCGTGTCGATGACCGAGGGCAGCACGCAGTTCACCCGGATCCCCTGCGGCCGCAGCTCGTCGGCCAGCAGCTCGCTGGCCCGCACCACCGCCGACTTGCTGAGCGCGTGGGCCAGCGGGGCCGGGCCGCCGACCGCGGTCTTGGAGCCCACGGTCACGATCGCGCCGCCCCCGGCCGCGGCCATCCGGGGCGCCGCCTCCTGGCAGCACCACAGCAGCGAGACCACGTTGGACCGCCACAGGCTCTCGAGCGCGTCCTCGTCGAGATCCCCGAGCTGGCCGGGGACGAACCCGCCAGCCAGCGCGACGAGGGCGGACGGCGTCGCCACCGCGTCGACCTGCTCGAACGCGGCGATGACCGCGGAGCGGTCGGCCAGGTCAACCGGGACCGGGTGCACCCCGTCCTCCGTGCCGAGCTCGTCCAGCGCGGCCGACGGCCGGTCCAGGGCGACCACCGCCAGGCCCCGGTCGCGCAGCTCAGCAACCACAGCGTGCCCGAGCGCTCCTGCCGCTCCCGTCACCAGCACCGCGTCGTCCATGTTCCCCCTCCGGGCCGGGATCGTGTCTTCGCCAGGCCAAGGTCCGGCCGATGGCCTCTCTTCATGATCTCAGTCTGACCGCACAGGGACGGCCGGCTTCGCGTGGAAACGCGGCGGGCGGCGCGCGAGGAAGGCCTGCACGCCCTCACGGCCCTCCTCACCTGCGGCGCTGGCCGCGATCTGTTCCGTCTCCGCCTCCAGGTGGGCTGCGAAATCCGCGGAGGCACCGTCGCGGACCAGGCGCTTGATGCGGCCGAGCGCGGCGGTCGGGCCGTCGGCGAGCTGGGCCGCCACCCGCTCGGCCTCGGCCGCGATCTGGTCGTCCGGGACCACCGTGCTCACCAGGCCGAGCGCCAGGGCCTGTTCCGCATCCAGCACCCGGTTGGTGAGCAGGATGTAGCGGGCCCGGGCGGCGCCCACACTTCGCGGCAGCGTCCATGACATGCCCCCGTCCGGGGAGAACCCGAGGCCGGGATACGCGGGGCGAAGCCGGGTGGACGTGCCCGCCACCGCGATGTCCGTGAGGCAGACGATGCTCATGCCGGCCCCTGCGGCCCAGCCCTGCACGGCCGCGATCACCGGCACGCCAGCGTCGGCGATGGCCCGCTGGAACGCATGGAACTCCCTGGCCATGTCCTGGACCAGGGCCCCGGGATCGGCGGCCGCCCCGAACGCGCTCACGTCACCGCCGGTGCAGAAGCTCGGGCCCTCGCCCGCGAGCAGCACCGCGCCGGTCTCCGGGCCGAGTTGGTGCAGGGCCCTGGTGACCTGACGGACCGCCTCGCCGTTCAGGGCCGCCCCATGGTCGGCCGTGGAGATCACACAGCGCAGCACCCGGCCGCGGTGCTGCAGATAGGTCGTCATAGTGCTCATGCTGCCCGCCACGCGGGGCCGGGGCACACGGCGGCCCTGGGTAACCCCGCCGCGCCTGGCCGCGAATCGTCAGCCGGATGCGCCCCTGGGCGCGGCGGGGGCGCCCGGGCCGTCACCGCCCTTCCGCTGCCGGGAACCCGCGTCCCCTTTCGTGGTACGTCTAGGGGGTTGTCGTGCCTGCGACACCGCTCAAGTCACTGACGTAGCGATCGTGAGGAGGAGGCATGCCGGTAGTACGGATGCTGGCCCAGATGGCGGTCACCAACTTTGACCAGGCCGTCACCTGGTATACCCGGCTGTTCGGTACCGAGCCCGATGCGCGGCCGATGGAGGGCCTGGCTGAGTGGCACCTCACCACAGCTTTCGGAGTGCAGGTGTGGGCCGATCGCGGGCGGGCCGGGCGCTCGACGATAGTGCTCGATGAGTCCGATCTAGACCAGCGAATCGGTCAGCTAGATAACGCCGGCATCGCCCATGAAGGTGCTCAGGACGCTACGGCGTCGCGGATCTTGCCCCTGCGCGATCCGGACGGGAACCAGATCGTCTTTACCGGCGCCTTTGAACGCACGGGCCGGGATGGCAGCTAACGGGTTTCGCTGCGGTCCTGCTCGCCGCCTGCCCCGGCCCGGGCTCAGGAGAATGTGCCGCCGGGCGGGGCCAGGCCGGAGGTCAGTCCGGCGGTGACCCGGCGCCATCAATCTGGCTGATCAGAAGCTTGAGCTGGGCGATCTCTTCGGCGAGGGCGGCCTGGCCGTCCTGCGCTGCGCCCCGATGGCGGGGGAGAAGATCCGCGGGCACCGGCGCAGCCGGGTGGCTTGCAAGCGGAATGCAAGGAAACCGTCCGGGCCGGCCTCAGAAGCTAGGTGGCGGGCGGGGGAGGCCCCTGCCCAGCCAGCCCGAAGGAGTCACCGTGACCGCCACCACAGCCGGCCACCCGCCAGTCCTCCGTTTCGATTCCCAGCCGGACGGCGGCCCGCCGCCCATCCTGTGCACCAGCGGCCACGACTACGCCTTACGTCCCGCCGGCGGCCCGCCGATGCTTGTCCTGCGTCGGCGTCCCGACGTTCTCCGCGTCCTCACCGGCACCAGGAATTTCGGCATGGCCGCGGTCACCAGGACGGGTGGGTTGCTCGGCTGCCCGCTCACGGGGGCGGAAATGCAGTCCCCGGACGGCGGGCTGCTGACCATGGATGGGCTGCGGCTGCGCTCATACCGGCAGCGGATCGCCGGGCTGTTCACCCGCCACGCCGCGGAAGCGACCCGCCCGCTGGCCGGGGCGCTCGCCCGCAGCCTCGCCGACGCGCTCCACGGGCGCGCGACCGCGGACGCCCTCACCGGGTTCGCCGAGCCGTTCACCGCCACCGCAGTCAGCGCGGCCATGGGCACACCAGTGCCGGACTGGGACCGGATCCTGCAAGCCTCGCGCATCGCGTTCGGCGTCGTCCCCGGCCCGGACGCGATCGATGACGTGACCGCAGCGTGGGATGACCTGTACAGCTACTACACCCGCGCCGCCGCCCGGCCCCGGGGGGGATTAACCAGCCAGCTCGCCAGGGTGCTGGACGGGCACACGGCCGCCCAGGTCGCGCACGTCACCGGCACCGTCTCCAACGGGTTCGGCGCGATGCTCCCCATCCTCGCCGTCGCCATCGCCGAGCTTGCCCAGCAGCCGCGCATCATCGCCTCGTGCACACGAGGGGAGCGCACCTGGGCATCCGTCGCGGCGGAACTGCTGAGCACGCGGACGATGTTCCCCGTCGCCCTCCCGCGCATCGCCCTGGCCGACACGTGGCTCGGCGGACGGCACATCACCGAAGGCACGACGGTCCTGCCATCCCTGATCGCCGCGGCGCACGACGGGCAGGCCTCACCGGGCATCCCCTTCGGAGCAGGCCCGCACTACTGCCCCGGGGCCGCGCTCTCCCGCGTCTGGCTCTGCGTCGCGCTCGAGGCGTTCTTCGGGACGTTCCCCCGTGCGCGGCTCGTGGGTGACCTGGACTGGCAGGCGGGGACGCTGTCAGTTCCCCGGGAGATACGGCTGGCCCTGCGCTAACCCGGGCCGCGTGGCGGCTGGTTGCATGGGAGGAAAGCCGCGCTGAGGCGGCCGCGGGGCATGAGCGGCCGGCGCCGCTATGGCACCAGGCGGAGCCGGTGAGGGCCAGCCCTGCGCAATGCCGTCAGCGTGGTTGCCAGCGCGCGCTGAGCTCGCTGTTGCTCGGCGGGCTGCCGGGCAGCCTGGACTGCGCCGGTTCGGGTCGCAGGGAGTCGAGCAGCAAGGCCAGGTACCGCTTCCGCAGCACCCAGGTCCGGCCGGCGTCGCCTCCGTGGATCGCGGCCATCTGTTCCAGCAGCATGGGCAGGTCGTTGAGCTGGAGGTCCGCCCGGATGGCGTGAGCGGTCCTGGCCCGCCGCCAGAGGCGGCCCGCGAGTTTGGTGGCCTCCTCCGCGAGACGGTGCAACTCGTCAGTCGGGGTGAACGTGCCCGCCAGCCGCACGGTCAGCGAGTGCACATCCTGCTCGACCAGCCCGGTCAGGAATCCGGCGAACGCCAGCCACGGGTCAGCCTCATCGCCGAGGCAGGATTCGGCGACGGCGATATAGCGGCGCAGGCCGTCAGCGCACAAGCTCTGCAGCAACTCCTCCTTGCCGGCGTACCGCCGGTACAACGCGCTGATGCCGACGCCTGCTTGCTGAGCCACCGCGGCGATCGGGGCCCCCGGATCCCGCAGGAAGACTGCCCGCGCGGCGTCCAGGATCACCTGATCGTTGCGTATCGCCTGAGCCCGGCGGCCGTTGAGCGGTGCGGGTTCCACGGTCATAGACCGATGGTATCTGTGAACGGACCGCTCCGTTCCCATTAGAACGATGTATTCCGTTCCGGGCCATTGATAGCATCGGGTCCCTGGGAGGCGCAGCCCACCGCGCGGAACGGAGTACCGATTGATGACCCGGCGAGGATCCACCGTGCCGTTCGCGTTTGTTGATGTCTTCGCAAGCCTGCCGCTGACCGGCAACCCCGTGTCGATCGTGCCGGACGCCGACGACCTCACCGAGGCGCAGATGCAGGCGATCGCCCGGGAGTTCAACCAGTCGGAGACCGTGTTCGTGCTGCGGCCGGACCGGCCTGAGGCTACCTGGCGGCTGCGCTCGTTCACCCCGATCGGCGCCGAGGTGTTCGGCGCCGGGCACAACGCGCTGGGCACGTGGCTATGGCTGGCCGTCAGCGGACGGCTACCGGGCCGCGGCGGCCGGTTCGCGCAGCAGATCGGCCAGGACGTCCTCCCGGTACGGATCGACGCCGAAGCGGGCAGGCCGGTGCTCGTCTCGATGGACCAGTCCGCGCCGCAGTTCGGCGCAACCGTCAATGATCGGGGCGAGCTGGCCGCTGCCCTGAGCTTGACCGAGCAGGACCTGGCCGGAGACGGCGCGCCGCAGGTGGTCGCCACCGGTGCCGGGCATCTCATGGTGGCGGTGCGCGACCGTGCCGGGGTAGACCGGGCCGCACCGCACGCCGCGCGGCTCGCTGCGGTCCTGAATGAGGCCGGTGGCGAGGGCTGTTACGTGTACAGCCTGCAGCCCGGTGAGGATGGCGCGGCGGCCTACGCCCGGTTCTTCAACCCGGCGATGGGCATCCCGGAGGATCCGGCTACCGGAACCGCGGCGGGCCCACTCGCGGCGCTGCTCGTCGCGAGCGGCAAAGCCGCGGAAGGGGCCGTCGTCATCGAGCAAGGGCACGCCCTCGGGCGGCCCAGCCGGATCCGGGTCACCATCGCCGGAACGCACGTGACCATCACCGGCTCGGGACTGCTCGTCGCCGATGGCGTGCTTCACCTGTGACGGACCTAGCTCAGAGCCTCACGGGCCAGTCCCGGCCAGTCAGGCGGACTGGCCACCGGGCGCATCCGGGCCGGCGCCGCGCTTCTACAGCGCGGGGGCCCGCGTCCCACTTCGCGTACACCTGGTCCAGCACCCGGCGGCCTGCAGATACCGCCTGGATGATCTTCCGACCAGCGCAGCGCATGCCGGGCTGAGCTGGGCTTCGGCGATGCACCCGCGATCTGTGGTTTCTCTCGCCGGGTGCGGCGATGATTCTTTGCACGTGCTCAGCGCGGGTCTACAGTGCCAGGGGTGGAGCGGTATGTGATCCGCGGCGGCAAGCGGGGGTACGAGCGGCTTCAAGTGCTGGCCCGCAGCTGGCTGCCGACAACGTCCGCCTTGCTGGACCGGGTCCGCCCCGGGCCGGGGATGAGTTGCCTGGATCTGGGCTGCGGCGGCGGGGACGTCACCTTTGAGCTTGCCCGGCGCGTCGGGCCAGGAATCGCGTCGGCCGATCAGCTACGCGCGGCACTGGACAGCCTGAACGAGTTCGCCGCGGATCCCGCCTCGGTCTGCGGATCACCTCGCCTCTTCCAGGCCTGGTCCCGGCGCCCCATGGCCTGACCGAGCCGCCACCGGGTCACCGGCGATGTGCGCGGGGCAGCGGGGCAGCGGCCGGCCTGCTTCTGCTTACCCCAGCTATGCAGGCAGCCCCGGACTTGGGCCGGGTCAGGGGGTCGGCCGGGTTCTGGGCAGTCCCTTGCGTCGGCAGCGCGGTTCAGGATCCCGGCGGCCCGTAAATCCAGGACGCGAACACGACCTCCCGCCCGTCCGGGTCCTGGTAGGTAACGCCGCCATTGGCCTGCCAGTAATCGATCTGCGTGACCGGGTCGACGCCCGCGGCGGCCAGCCGGGCCGTGATGCGCTCCTGGGCGGCAGCATCGGGCAGGTAGAACACGAGCTGATCAAGCCCGCGGGCCGGCTGCGGCGCCTCCCCCAGCCGGACGATCTCCAAATGGACCGGCCCGCCGGGCAGGCCAAGAATGGTCCCGTCCAGGCCATAGCTGTCGTGGAAAGTTTCCAGGACCGGCAGCCCGATGACGTCCCGGTAGAAAATGACCGTCTGGTCATAACGCGCGCTCCACCGCACGACACGCAGCGCACCCACGGGAAGATGCACTGGCCAGCCCGCGCGCCCTGGCTCTGGGGTACTCACGGCGACAGTCTTCATCAGGCCGGGCGGGGCACGCCAGCCCTCAGGCGGCCACGGTGTTCTGCGGGCCAGGCGCGCCCCGCGGAGCGCCGCACCAGGCCACGGCCATGTCAGCTAGGTGATCTCCCCGCCCGGCGAAGGCCGCGGCATCGGCACCCCCATCCCCACCCATGGCCACCACCCGGCGATGGCATCGCCGGCGGCAGATCACCCGGATCACGCTGGCCACCGTCCTGGCTGCTGCCCTGTGCGCCGCGTTCACCATCTCCCGGGGCGAATCGCCCACCGGGCTGGTATGCCGGCCTGAGGGCCCGGCCGGGGCGCTATCGCGGGATATCGGGGAAGGCGGGCCGAGGCTGGAGGCGATATGACGGACATGCTGATCCGGAACGTGCCGGATGACGTCATGGCAGCCCTCGATGCGCATGCGGGGCGTCTGGGGCTGTCGCGCAGCGAGTATGTGCGCCGCCGCCTGGCGCAGGATGCGGCGGAGCCTGGCACCTCCGTGAGCGTCGAGGATCTGGCCCGGTTCGCTGACGTCTTCGCTGACCTGGCTGACCCGGATGTGATGACCCAGGCCTGGCCGTGACGAACTGGCTGATCGACAAGTCCGCGCTCGTCCGCCTGGCGGCCAGCCCTGACGCCAGAGAGTGGGCGGGGCGGATTGAACGCGGACTGGTGCGGATCACTACTGTCACCCGCCCGAAGACGGGCTACTCGGCCCGCTCCGGCCCGGACCTGCGGGCCGGGCTGCAGCGGCCGCCCCTGTCGTCCATGCCAGTGGAGTACCTGACCCCTGCGATCGAGGACCGTGCGGTCGAGGTCCTGACCCTGCTCGCTGACCGCGGCCAGCACCGCGCCCCCGCCATCCCCGGCCTGATCATCGCCGCCACCGCCGAGCTGGCCGGGCTTACCGTCCTGCACGTCGATAAGGACTTCGAGATCATCGCCCAGATCACCGGCCAGCCCATGGAACGCCTCACCACGCGCTGAACCGCCGCCCGGGCACCCGTTTAACGCGCCTCAAGGCCGGTCCCGCTTCGTCCGGCCGTCCTGGCTTCGTGTGTGACCGGGCGCTGGTACGGCAACGCACTGGAGGGATGACCGCACGTCCGGGCCGGGTGACCACTCCCGCCCGCTGGCCAGTTGACCGGATGCACCCGGCCCCGGCCGCGGCCGGCGCTGGCGGGCACCATGAGTGCCATGAACAGCGATAAGCGTGCCGAGGTGACCGCGCTGGCGATCAACGTGACCATCCCCGAGGCTGCGGTGGACCGATACCCGGCGCGGTGAGACGTTCACGCTGACCACCCTCAACGTGCGGCTCCTCGCCGACGGCCATCTCGCCGTCAAGGCCTACGGCCGCCCGGCCGGCGGTGGCCGCGGCGCCTATGTCTCGTTTGCGGTACCGGAAGACCCCACGCTGACCGCTCTCATCGCCGACGCTGCCACCCGGGCCGGTTCCCTATGGGCCGCCCACCGCGGGCTCCGTTGACCGCTGCACCCTTACCAGCATGGCCCACCGCCGAGCGAACACGATTACCTGAACGCGGGCTGCGTCAGCCGGGCTGGCACCGCTCGGACGCCCTGGGACGAACAGGCCGGCCCGGGACGAACCCCGCCGGCCCGGGTAGCTTCAAGGCATGAAGAAGCTGCTTGAGTTCCTGGTCTGTTTCCTGCATCCCCTCGCGGTGGTCCTGATGTGGATCGACCTGGCCACCGACCGGCCGGACCTGAAGCCGGGCGGGAAACTGGCGTGGGGGATCTTCGGTCTCATCCCGCTGGTGCCTTTCCTGTACATATTCACTGGGGGTGACCTGTGGTAGACGGCCACGCCGTGATCCTGCGGGCCGGCGCGACCGGGCATCGCCTCGCTCGCGGCATCCGTGCGCTCAGTGCATCAGTCAACGGCAGACGTCGCCGGGACTGACTGGACAAGCAATCTCCGGCCGATGCGGATGCACGCTAGGCCTGGATGGCCTTGATTTCTGTTTGGCTGCCGGGGCTAACCTACGGCCATGAGCGGTGCGGTTTGTGTGGTGACGGGCGCCACTTCGGGCATCGGCAAGGCGGCGGCGGCCGCTTTGGCCGGGCAGGGTGCGCAGGTGGTTCTGGTCAGCCGGGACCGTGGTCGTGGTGAGGCGGCTGCCGCGGAACTGGCCGCGGCGGGCGGGCCCGCGCCGGGGCTGGAACTCGCCGACCTGGCCTCGATGGGGCAGGTGCGCGCGCTTGCGGACCGCCTGCGCACGCTGGAGCGGATCGACGTGCTGGTCAACAACGCGGGGTTGATGGCTGGCCAGCGCCGGGTCACCGCGGACGGCTTCGACGAGGTCTTCGCCGTTAATCATCTGGCCCCGTTCCTGCTGACCAATCTGCTGCTGGGCAAGCTGGCCGCGGCCTGCCCCGCCCGGGTGATCACGGTGACCTCCGACGCGCACACCGCGGCCCGCCTCGACCTGGATGACCTGCAGCTGGAGCACGGCTGGCAGAGCTGGCGAGCCTACGCCAACAGCAAGCTGGCGAATATCTTGTTCACCCGCGAACTGGCCCGCAGGCTCAAGGGCAGCGCGGTGACCGCCAACTGCGCGCACCCTGGGCTGGTGCGGACCCGGTTCGGCCGCGAGACCCGGCTGCCCATGCGCGTCGCCGTGACGCTCGCGCGGCCGTTCATGCTGTCACCCCGGCACGGCGCAGCCACCATCGTCTACCTGGCAACCTCCCCGCAGGTGGCCGGCGCAACCGGCGGCTACTACGTCAAGTGCCAGCGGCGCGAGCCGTCACCGGCCGCCCGCGACGACACCGCCGCCCGCAGGCTGTGGCAGCTCAGCGAGGAACTGACCGGCCTGACCCCGGTACGCCCTACCGGGACATGAAAGACGCCAGAAGCCGAATATCAATCACATCCCACGCGGCAGAACCGGATGATGGCAGCGGCTCGCGTTCCGGGCTGGTTCCCGCCCAGTCGTAGGGACACACCACGAGGTTCACCCACGCCGGTCAGGTTGCCACGAACGAACGCTCGCCCGGGGGACAGTCCGGGTCAGAGCTGGTCGAGCCGCCGGGTCAAGAACCGCCGCTCAGGGGTCGAGGTGGCCAGCTGCAGCGCCCGGCGGTACGCCGACCGGGCCTCGGGGTCGCGGCCGAGACGCCGCAGCAGCTCGCCGCGGGTGGAGTGGAAGTAGAGGTAGCCGTCCAGGTCGAGGCGGTCGACGGCGCGCAGCGCCGCGGCGGGGTCGCCGGCCTGGGCGAGGGCAACGGCGCGGTTGAGCTCGACCACCGGGGAGCCGGTGAGCTCGGCCAGCCGCCGGTACAGCCCGGCGACCTGCGGCCAGTCGATTGGTTCGGCGGTTTGCAGCGCTGCGATCGCCGCCTGGATGACGTAAGCGCCGCGCCCGCCCTGCGTGACCGCCCGGTCGAGCACCGCCCGTCCCGCGGCGATCTGGGGCATGTCCCACAGCGACCGCTCCTGGTCGTCGAGCAGCACGAGATCCTGGCCGCAGAACCGGGCCCGCCGCCGGGCATGGTGGATCATCATGAGCGCGAGCAACCCGTGTGCCTCCGGCTCGTCCGGCATGAGGGTGGCGAGCAGTCGCCCCAGGCGGATGGCTTCCGCGGCCAGATCGACCCGGCCGCTGTAGCCCTCGTTGTAGATCAGGTAAATGACGGCCAGCACCGCATCGAGGCGGTCTGGAAGCAGGTGCGCGCCGGGAACGGCGAACGGGATCCCGGTCGCCTTGATCTTGGCCTTGGCGCGGGACAGGCGCCGCTTCATGGTCTCCTCGGAGACCAGGAACGCCCGGGCGATCTCGGCGGTCTCCAGGCCGCCGAGGGCCCGCAGCGTGAGCGCCACCTGCCCGTCCAGCGGCAGCGCCGGATGGCAGCAGGTGAAGATCAGCTCGAGCCGCTCGTCCTTGATCACGGTGTCGCCGAACTCGTCCATGGCGGCCTCCGGTGCCGGCAGCAAACGGATCTTCTCGGTCAGGGTGCGCTCGCGGCGGATCCGGTCGATCGCCCGGTTGCGGGCCGTCGTCACCAGCCACGCACCCGGGCTGGCCGGCACGCCCGATGCGGGCCAGCGCTCCGCCGCGATCGCGAACGCCTCCTGCGCGGCTTCCTCGGCCTTGTCGAAGTCACCGAGGAACCCGACCAGCGAGGCCAGCACCCGGCCCCACTCGTCTCGGAAGACCTCCTCCAGCACGCTCAGTGCGCCGCCACCACCGGCCTGACCTCCACCACGCCGCCGTACCGGGCAGCCGGGATGCGCGCCGCCAGCTCGATCGCCTCATCCAGGTTGGCCGCCTCGACCAGGGCGAAGCCGCCGAGCACCTCCTTGGTGTCCGCGAACGGGCCGTCGGTCATCAGCGTCCGGCCGCCGGCCACCCGTACGCAGGTCGCCGTCTCGGTCGGCTGCAACTGCGCACCGCCGACGCACCAGGGCTCATCGGCCAGCACCGAATAATCGGCGCGGGCCGCCGCACGTTCCGCATCCGGCAGCGCCTCGAGGTAGCCGGGCTCGGCGTAAATCATCAGGGCGTACTGCATCGCAACCTCCGCAGTCAGTGGCTCTCACCTGTGCGACGAACGAACAGCAGCCCACGGGACACTACCGGCCCACAAATCCAGGACAGGCCAGCCGCTAGTCCTCGACCCGGCACCCGCACAGCACCTCGCCCCCGGGCGGCGGTTCCTGACCACGCGGCTCGGCCCGCCCTGAGGCGGCTGTCCCCCGGGCGGCCGTTCGTTCGTCGCCAGGGTATGAGCGACAACCTTCATGGCGATCCCGAGGAACCAAACATGTCAACCGCCCAAGCGAAAACCAGCCCATTGACGTCCAGGCGCCTCGGTGACGTCGTCAGCGCCCGCGATGCGGGCTCACGGCGGTGGCTGACCCTCGCCACCATCTGCACCGCCGTGCTCATGATCGTCCTCGACACGACCGTGATGAACCTCGCGCTGCCATCGGCGCAGCACGCGCTGGGGTTCACGAATGCCGACCGGCAGTGGATCGTGACCGCGTACGCGCTGTCGTTCGGGAGCCTGCTTCTGTTCGGCGGGCGGCTGGCCGACCTGATCGGCCGCAAGGCGACCTTCCTGACCGGGCTGGCCGGCTTCGCGGCCGCCTCTGCCGTCGGCGGCGCCGCAGGCAGCTTCACGATGCTGGTGACGGCGCGCGCCTGCCAGGGGGTCTTCGCCGCGCTGCTGGCCCCGTCGGCCCTGTCGCTGCTGGCTACGACGTTCACCGATCCGAAGGAACGGGGCAAGGCGTTCGGCGTGTACGGCGCGGTCGCGGCCAGCGGCTCGGGCCTGGGGCTGCTGCTCGGCGGCGCGCTGACCTCCTACCTGTCGTGGCGGTGGTGCCTGTACGTCAACCTGGTCTTCGCCGCGGTCGCGATCAGCGGGGGCGCGCTGCTGCTAGGCAGGCAGCCCAAGACGCCGGGCGCCCGGCTGGACGTCCCGGGCGTGGTGGCGGTGTCGGGCGGGATGTTCTGCTTGGTCTACGGCTTCTCCAACGCCGCAGCGCACAGCTGGCACGCGCCCTCGACGTGGGGCTTTCTCGCCGCCGGAGCCGCGCTGCTGATCGTTTTCGGCGCCTGGCAGCCGCTCGCCGCGCAGCCGCTGCTGCCGCCGCGGGTCATCCTCGACCGCAACCGCGGCGGCGCCTATCTCACCATGCTGATCTTCGGATCCGCCCTGTTCGGCATCTTCCTGTTCCTCATCTACTACATGCAGGTGAACCTGGGTTACTCGGCGGTGAAGTCGGGCATCGCCCTGCTGCCGATGGTGGCGGTCATCGGCGTGATGGCCAACGTGGGCAACATCAAGCTGATGCCGCGGCTGGGCCCCAAGCCGCTGATCGGCCTCGGCCTGCTGTGCAACGCGGCCGGCATGATCTGGCTGACCAGGATCGGCGTGCACTCGCACTACGCGACGGCGCTGCTCGGGCCGCTGGTCGTGACCGGTTTCGGCAGTGGCCTCGTATTCTCCGCCGCGGCCAACACGGGAACCTTCGGCGTGGCACCGCGCGACGCAGGGATAGCCTCGGCAAGCGCCCAAACCGGGCAGCAACTCGGCGGCGCGATCGGCACCGCACTGCTCAACACGATCGCGGCCGGCGCTTTCACCAGCTACCTGGCCGGCCACCTGCACGGGCGGCCAGCACCGCGACTGGCCCAGCTCGCGGCGATCCACAGCTACACCACGGTGTTCTGGTGGTGCGCCGGAATCTTCGCGGCCGGCGCCGTCATCTGCGGCGCGCTGCTGCGCCGCGGCCCGCTGACCCGCCCCGAGGACATCCCCGCCCGCGAGCCCTCCCGGCAAGCCGCGGCAGCACGATCGTGACGCGCATCTGATCCTGAACGATATGCAGGGACCTCTTGCCGGTACTGGGTGAGGCGCCCGCGCGGATTGCGCCGTGCGGGCGCCTCGCTTCCCGCGCGCATCCGCGCCTTCGCTGCCACTACCCGCGCCATCTGCCGGCCACACACCCCAAGTCGGAGTTCAGAGCCTCACGGAACACTCCCGGCCAGTCAGGCGGGTTGGCCACCGGGCGCGTCCGGCCCCGCGCCGCCCTTCCACTGCGCGGAGCCTGCGTCCCATTTCGTGTACGTGTACGGGTTGTCGAGCACCTTGGTCTCCGGGACCTCCGGGTGCATGCCCTCGGCCCACGCTTCGGGTCCCAGCTGGCCCTGCAGGTACTCGACGGTCTCCTCGATCGCCTGGCGGGCCCGGGCCAGGCCGCCGCCGGCCAGCTGGTGCCCGGACTTGACCACCTGGCCGTTCACCAGCACCGTGTGCACGTCGCCGCGCTGGGCCTGGAAGGCGACGTGCCCGTACGGGTTGAGCACCGGGAACATGACCGGCGAGGTGTCGTTCTTGATCAGCACGACGTCGGCCTTCTTGCCGGGCTCCAGGCTGCCCACCACCGAATCCAGGCCGAGGGCCCTGGCCCCGCCCCGGGTGGCCCAGTTGACCACGTCCTCGGCGCGCAGGTGGCAGTGGGTCACGGTCTCCTGGCGGCCGTGGGCTTCGAGGTGCTCGCGGGACCGGTCCGCGCCCAGCGTGCTCCGCATGGCCGAGAACAGGTCGCCGCTCCACCACACGCTGGTGTCCATGGACAGCGACACCGGGATGCCGTGCTCGCGCAGCTGCCAGGTCGGCGGGTAACCCTGGCCCGCGCTCTGCTCGCTCTCGGTGGACACCGACGCGGTGCCGCCGGTGGCGGCGATCCGGTGGTAGGAGTCCCGGGTCAGGGTGGCCGCGTGCACGTAGATGGTGGACGGGGTCATGAACCCGTGCTCGTGCATGAGCCGGATCCCGTCGTCGTTGGTCGCGCCCCAGACTCCGGCGTGCGTGGTGACCGGCACGCCCAGGTCGCGGGCCACCTCGAACGCGGCCTTCTCCGGGAACGCCGGGTCGCCGGTCACGTCGAAGGCCATCTGGAAGCCGAGCATGTCGTTGGCCGTGCCGAAGTGGCGGCTGACGAAGTCACGGAACTCCGGTGCCGCCGACCACTCCCACGGGCCCTGCTGGATGTTGCCGTAGGCCAGCACGAACCGCCCGGGAACCTCGGTGAGCGCCGACACGGCGGCCTCTGCGTGGTCCACGGTCTGCAGCCCGTGCGACCAGTCGACGGTGGTGGTGACGCCCGCGTCCAGGGCCTCCAGCCCGGACAGCAGGTTGCCCGCATAGATGTCCTGCGGCCGGAACGTCTTGCCCCACTGCAGGTAGTACCAGACGAAGTACTGGGTCAGCGTCCAGTCCGCGCCGTACCCGCGCATCGCGGTCTGCCACATGTGCCGGTGCGTGTCGATCATGCCCGGCATCACGATCCCGCCGGACGCGTCGATCTCGGTGGTGCCCTCGGGCACTTCCAGGTGCGGCCCCACGGCCTCGATCCGCTCGCCGGCCACGAGGACGTCGCCGCCGTGGTGCACGGTGTGCGCGTCGTCCATGGTCAGCACCGTCGCGTTCCGGAGCACCAGGGTCATGGCGGACCTCCACTCTGAGGCGGGCAGGCTGTCGGCGCATCGGGAGCAGACCACGGACAGATGTCCGCGCAACGGCCACAGGGGCTAGTCCGGAAGCGTGACCGGTTCACGGACCGATGTCAAGGGTCTGATTACGGGCGCGGCGGATGGGCAGGCCTGGCTTCTGTCCGCGATGCGGACGGCCCGGCGGGGACACGCTACAGTCGTTCCCGGCGCACCCACCGCTCAATACCAGCGGCTCAACCCCGGCCGCTCAACCCCCGGGCCCGGCGCAGGCGCTGCCGCGGCCCGCACAGGAGAGTCCTCATGGCCCGCCGTGACGCCAGCCCCGATTTCATCGAGGCGCTCGCGCGCGGCCTCGACGTGATCCGCGCCTTCCAGCCGCATCAGCCGGTCATGTCGCTGAGCGCGGTGGCCGGCGCGGCCGGGCTGGCCCGGCCCACCGCCCGCCGGGTGCTGCTCACGCTGGAGCAACTGGGTTACGTGCGGTCGGCCGGCGGGGGCTTCGAGCTCACTCCCCGCGTGCTCGATCTCGGCATGACCTACGTGCTGTCCCGCAGCCTGTGGGAGGTGGCGCGGCCGCACATGGAGTGCCTGGTGGGCCGGACGCACGAGTCGTCGTCCATCGCCCAGCTCGACGGCCCGGACATCGTCTACGTGGCCCGGGTGGCGGTCCCGAAGATCATCGCCCTGGCGGTGACGGTTGGCACCCGGTTCCCGGCCATGCCCACCTCGCTGGGCAAGGTGCTGCTGGCCGCGCTGCCGCCGGACGCGGCCGAGCAGGTGCTGGCCGAGCCGAGCCGGTCCGGGATCACCGCCCGCTGGCAGCCCGGCCCCGCCGAGCGGTCCGCGGAGCTGCGCGAGGTGCGGGCCCGGGGCTGGTCGCTCACGGACGAGCAGCTCGCGGCGGGCATCCGCTCGGTGGCCGCGCCCCTGCGGGACGGGGACGGCCGGGTGATCGCGGCGCTGAACGTGACAGTCCACGCGGCGGAAACCCCGGTGCAGACGCTCACCGGCGAATTCCTGCCCCTGCTGCTGGCGGCGGCCGGTGCGATCAGCGCGGACTGGGCACGGTACCAGTCAGCGCCGCAGGTCACCGTGCCGCTGCCGGGCGCCTTGACAGCCGGCCCGGCCGCCAGCAGACTTCAGGTCGCCGGACAAATGTCCGCTCAGCGGACATCTGGGTAGCCGATGGCGGACGATCAGGAACGAGAACGCACCGTCCGGGACGGGCCCGATCAGCAGGCAGGAGTGGAACCAGCGCCGATGACCCAGCCAGACCCGACCCCTGACGCGCCCGCCGGACCGCTGTCCGGGGTGTTGGTCGCCGACTTCTCCCGGGTGCTGGCCGGCCCGTACTGCACCATGCTGCTGGCCGATCTCGGCGCCGACGTGATCAAGGTGGAGAGCCCGGGCGGGGACGACACCCGGCAGTGGATGCCGCCGGTGACCGAGGACGGCCGGTCCACCTACTTCCTGGCCATCAACCGGAACAAGCGTTCGGTCGCGCTGAACCTGAAGGACCAGGCCGGCCTGGCCGCCGCGCAGGAACTGGCCCGCCGGGCGGACGTGTTCGTGCAGAACTTCAAGCCCGGCGGGCTGGCCCGGTACGGGCTGGACTACGAGTCGGTTAGCGCCACGAACCCGGGCATCGTCTACGGCTCGATCAGCGGGTTCGGCGCGGGCGGCGGCAAGGACCTGCCGGGCTACGACCTCATGGTCCAGGCCATGTCCGGCCTGATGAGCCTGACCGGCGACCCCGCCGGCCCGCCGTTCCGGGCCGGGATCTCGGTGTTCGACGTGATCGCCGGGCTGCACACCGCCATCGGCATCGTGGCCGCGCTGTACGACCGCGCCGCCACCGGCCAAGGCCAGCACGTCGAGGCCAACCTGCTGTCCTCGGCGCTGTCCGGGATGGTCAACCAGACCAGCGCCTGGGTGACCGGCGGCGTGGTCCCGTTCCGGATGGGCAACGCGCACCCCAGCCTCTTTCCCTACGAGCCGCTGCCTACCGGGGACGGCGAACTGATCGTCACCGCCGGGAACGACGCCCAGTTCGCCCGGCTGTGCCAGGTGATCGGGGCCCCGGAACTGGCCCGGGACCCGAGGTTCGCCCGCAACGAGGGCCGGACAGCGAACCGGGACCAGCTCAAGCCGCTGCTCGCCGAGCGGCTGGCCTCGAAGACGGCCAAGGAATGGTTCGACGTGCTGATCGCGGCGGGCGTGCCCTGCGGGCCGATCAACACGGTGGACGAGGGCGTGGCGTTCGCGGCCGAGGTCGGCCTGGGCCCGGTCGTGGTGGCCGGCCCGCCGGGCAACAGCATGCGCACCGTCCGGCATCCGCTGACGTTCTCCCGCACCCCGCCGCGCTACCACCTCCCCCCGCCTAAGCTCGACGAGCACGGCGCAGAGGTCCGGGCCTGGCTCGCCGGCCCAGATCACACGGCGCGGGACGGAACCCCGGTGGACAGCACCGCCCGGGACGACGCCGCGCCGGACCGGGCCGGGGCGGACGCCACCACGCAGGAGGACAGCACGCAGGAGGAAGGCACCGCATGACGCAGCCCGATCCGGTCCCGCGCTTCCCCACCTCGCTGGGCACTTCCAGCGAGACCACCATCACCCTGCTCGGCCAGGACCTGGCCGAGGACCTGATGGGCCAGGTGGGCTTCGGCGAGCTGGCCCTGTGGCTGGTCACCCAGCGGCGGCCGACCGCGGCCCAGGTCCGGGTGTTCGAGGCCGTACTGGTCGCGCTGGCCGATCACGGGTTCACGCCGACCGCGATGGCGGCCCGGCTCACCTACCTGAGCGCCCCCGATTCCGTGCAGGGCGCGCTGGCGGCCGGCCTGCTCGGCGGCGGTTCCCGCTTCCTGGGCGTGACCGAGGACGCGGGCCAGTTCCTGTCGGCGGCGCTGGCCGAGGCCGGCCAGCCGCTCCCGACCGACGACTCCGGGTGGGACGCGCTGGCGGTCGGCGCGATCACCAAGGCGCGGGCGACGGGAAAATTCATCCCCGGCCTCGGCCACCCCGTGCACAAGGTCACCGACCCGCGCACCCCGGTGCTGCTGCGGATCGCCGAGGAAGAGGGACTGCGCGGTTCACACCTGCGGCTGTTCGAGGCGATCGGCCGGGTGCACCCCCAGGTACTCGGCCGCACCCTGCCGCTGAACGGCGCGGGGACCTGCGGGGCGGCGCTCGCCGACCTGGGCCTTCCGCCCGCGCTGCTGCGCGGCTTCGCGCTGCTGGCCCGGGCCGCGGGGCTGCTCGGCCAGATAGCCGAGGAGCAGCGCCGCCCGGTCGGCATGGACATGTATATGACCGTGGACCGCAACACCGAGTACCTTCCCCCCGACCCCGCCTAGGGCCAGCACCGCTGGAGCCCCGCCGAGCGCGGTCCCGACCCCCGAGGGAGCAGCCATGGCCACCGTCGCCGCGGTCATCGCCTCCACCCATCACCCGTTCTACTACCGGGCCAGCACGTCGGCCGGCGCGGAGCGGCCCCCGTTCGCCGACGCGTGGGTGGCGAAGATCGAGGCGTTCCGGGAGACCCTGACCCGGGCCCGCCCCGACGTGCTGGTCATGGTGGGCTCGGACCACTTCCACCAGCTGTGGCTGGACAACATGCCGCAGTTCCTGATCGGCAAGGCGCCCTGCTACGACGCGAACTGGTACAACGAGGAGCGCGAATTCGGGCTGCCCCGGATGTTCCTGCAGGGACACGAGGAGCTGTCCGGCTACCTGCTCCGCGCGGGCATGGACGCCGGCTTCGACCTGGCCTTCAGCAATGAGCTGCGGATCGATCACAGCATCACCTGCCCGCTGATCACGCTGCGGCCCGAGGCGGACCTGCCCATCGTGCCCATCTACACCAACATCTTCGCCCCGCCCATGCCGCAGCCCCGCCGGTTCGTGGAGCTGGGCCGGACGATCCGCGAAATGGTGGAGTCCTGGCCGTCGGATAAGCGCGTAGCCATCATCGGCACCGGGCACCTGTCCCTGGAGCTCGGCGGCCCGCGGCAGTTCGGGCCGCACGGCCCGGACCCGGAGTTCGATCGCAAGGCGGTCGAGTGGATCTCCTCCGGCGACCTGGACTCGGCGCTGGCCCAGGTCAGCCTGGACAGCCTGTGGCAGCCGGGCAACGCCACCCACGGGTTCATGGACTTCATGCTGATGATGGGCGCGGCCGGCGCGGGCGTGAAGGCCGACTACACCGACTCCCTGGACCTGTTCCACACCATGGAGGCGTACTTCACCTGGTACCCGGAGGGGACGGCGGCGCGGTGAGCAAGTACCTGGTCAACAAGTTCCTGTACACCATCGACCGGGACCCCGAGCTGGTCGAGCGCTACCGGGAAGACCCGCGCGGCACGGTCACCTGGTGGGAGGAGGAGCGAGCCAACCTGCTCCTCAACTGCCCGGGCGCGGAGCGGAGCACCTGGCTGGAGTTCACCGCCAGCGAGCGGGAGGCCCTGGCCACCCACGACTACGTGGCGCTGTTCGAGATGGGCGCGCACAACTTCCTCACGCTGACCCTGTTCATCGCGCTGTTCGAGCGGGACCACGAGGAGCCGCTGGCCTTCCAGCGCCAGTACGCGGACCGGCTCAGCCACTGGTCCCTGCCCTACCCGGACATCTCCACCTGACCTGACGGTCCCCGGGCCACCGCCAACTACGAGGATGCTGTGATGACCACTATCCCTGATTCCCATCGCGACCTGCTGTCGGCACAGGTCGGCACCCTGGCCACCATCGGGCCCGACGGGCGCCCGCAGCAGACCGAGGTGTGGTTCCTGGCCGAAGGCGGCACGGTGTCCATCTCGCTGAACACGTCGCGGCAGAAGACCAGGAACCTGAGGGCCAGCCCGGCGGTCAGCTTCCTCATCCTGGACCTGGCCAACCCGTACCGCTACCTGGAGATCCGCGGCGACGCGCAGATCACCCCGGATGACGACTACGTGTTCGCGGACAAGGTCGGCGCCAAGTACGGCTCGGACCTGCGGGCCCATGACCAGCCAGGCCAGTCCCGGGTCGTGGTGACGATCAGGCCGGTCCGGGTCAACGCCGTCAACATGGGCGGCTAGGCCCGGCCGGGGCCGGATGAGGGAACCCGCCACCGGGGCCGGGATTCAGCTCTCCTGGCTGACCGGGCGGCGGCCCGTCTTCACCATCACGCCGTACAGGTGCGTCACCTCGAGTCGCACGACGAGCCGCCGGTTGGTGATCATCTCCTCGTCGAACGTGGCCCGGTCGATCTCCCCGTAGAAGCAGGAGTGCACCTCGAGCAGCTCCTCGATGGCGTCGTCGCCCCGGATCGCGGCCACCCCGGACAGGGTGACCGGCCCCTCCGCCACCGCGTAGTGCCAGAAGTCCTCGCCGCTGACGTGCAGCGCGCCACGCGGGTCGCGGGCCAGGTTCCGGCCCTTGGCCCGGTCCGCGGTGGTCGAGACGCGGATGACCCGCGTCGCCGGGTCGGCCACGTACAAGACGTTGGAGAGCTGGGGTGAGCCGTCCGCCTTGATGGTGGCCAGCACGCCCTGCTGGTGGCTGGTGACGAGCTCCCACAGCTCGTCCTGGCCCGGCATCAGGCCGCCGCCCGGGTGCGGGCGCCGTGCGGGCCGTTCCTGGTCGTGATCATTTCGTCCCTGGTGGTTGTCGTTGCGGAGAATCGTGCGCAGCCGGCGCAGTGCGGTACGGGCCGCGGGCGCTGCAGGCCAACGTACCGGGCTGCGCCTCAGGCCTTCGCGGCGCGGGCCAGGCCCAGCCGGACCGCCTCGGACGCGGCCACGCTGCGGGACGGGGCGCCCAGCTTGGCCAGCACGGCCGACACGTGATGATCGACGGTCTTGGCCGAGATGAACAGCTGCTCGGCGATCCCCGCGTTGGTCCGCCCGTCCACGATCAGGTCGAGGACCTCATGCTCGCGGCGGGTCAGGCCGAGCGGGTGCTCGCGGGTCGCGGTGCGCGGGCCGGCCGGGATGGACCGGATGCCGAGCGAGCGCATCTTCTTGCGGGCGAGCCGGACGGCGGGGTTCGCGCCGAGATCGGTGAAGATCCGCAGGGCGTCGCGCAGCGCGTCCTCGTCGGTGCTGCCCAGCAGGGCCAGCCCGGCCTCGTAGGGGCAGCCCAGGTCCGCCCACAGGCGGGCCGCGCCCGCCCAGTCGTGCTCGAGCTGGCGCTGGTAGGGCGGGGCCGCGATGCCCCGCGGGCCGCGGGCCGATCCGGTGCGGACCAGCCAGACCGCGACCGCGCCGCGTTCCCACGAGTCGGCCTCGGCCACGAAGTCGTCGGCCAGTTCGGCCTCGCGGAGGGCGGCGGCCTCATCACCCTGCAGCCAGGACGCCTCGGCGCGGGCCAGCCGGATCGGCACGATGCTCTGCGGCTCATCGGCCCCGGTGGCGGTCTCGATGGCCTCGTCGAGGCTCTCCCAGGCGCCGGGCTCTCCCCGGCGGGCGCGGACGGTACCGAGCCGGTTCTGCGAGCAGAGCCGGATGTTGGGGGACGGCCCGCCCCGCCGGAGCAGGTTCCCGGCGATGGCGATGACCTCATCCCAGCGGCCGGTCCGTTCCAGGGTGCTGGTCCGCTCGCTCCGCAGGAAGATCGAGTACGACGTGAGGTCGCGCTCGTCGCAGAACGCGACCCCTTCCGTGTAGTACGGCTCGCTCGCGGCGAACTGGCGCTCGGCGACGTACATGGCATGGAAGTTCACGTAGGCCCGGCCGGCCTGGACATCGCACCGGCCGGACAGCGCGATGTCCAGGGCGGAGCGCATGGTGGCGGTCCAGTCCGCGCCGATCGTGTGCAGGGCACACGCTTCCGTGTTGAGCGCGTCGCTCTGCACCTCGGCCAGGCCCAGCGGCCCGGCGATGGCCTGCGCCTGGCGCGCCATCGCAATCGCCTCGTCGTTCTGGTAGCGCACCATCAGGTGCCCGGCGAGGGTCGCGCAGGCCCAGGCCAGCTCGGCGCTCGGGCCCAGCGGCCCGAGGAACGCGACCGCGGCCCGGCTGGCGGCGATCGCCTCGCTGCCCCGGCTCACCGAGCACAGCGACGTGGCGAGCCAGCGGAGCGTGTCGCCCTCGCGCAGCTGGTCGCCCACCTCCCGCCACAGGTCCAGGGCCCGCTGCCGGGCCTCGACCGCATCCTGCCAGCGATCCAGCAGCGACACCTCGTAGGCGAAGCCGTCATGCAGGACGGCGCGCGTGACGGCCTCTGCCCCGTCCGCGAAGCGCAGCGCCCGCTGGTACTGCGCGGCCGCCTCGCGGTGCGCGCCCAGCTCCGACGCGCGGCGGGCGGCGGGCGGCGCATAGCTCAGGACCGCCGGGCCGTCGCCCGCGCCGTCCGCGTGGAAGGCCATCCGCGCATCGTCGTCATCACCGCACCGGCGCAGGACGTCCAGGATCCGGCCGTGGATGAGCCCCCGGCGGTACGCGGGGATGGCGTCCTGCACGGCCAGCCGGGCGATCTCGTGCCGGAACTTCAGCGCCGCGCTGTCCCCGGTGAGCAGCCCGGCTCCGAGCAGCTCATCCACCGCGGTCGGGGGGCAGTCGGTCACCGACTCCAGCAGCGGGAACTCGACGCGGGTGCCGATCAGGGCGGCCGCGTCCAGCACCGTGCGGGCGTTCCCGCCCAGCCGGGCGGCCCGGGCCAGCACCGCGTCCCGGGCCGACGCCGGGATCTCGCCGCCGGAGTCCATGCCGGCCGCGATGACCTGGCTCAGGTAGAACGGGTTCCCGCCGGTCAGCTGGCGCAGCGCGGCCGCGTCCCGTTCGCTGCCGCCCGCCATGACCTGCACCGCGCCCGCCGTCAGCGGGGGGAGGCTGACCCGCCGCACGGAGCGCTGGGTGGCCAGGTCACCCAGCGCGAGCTGGAGCGGGTCACCGGCGGCCAGCCCGTCGTCCCGGTAGGTCGCGATGAGCAGGACGGTCGCGTCCCGGATCCGGCGGCCCAGGAACCGCAGCAGGTCGATGGTGGCCTCGTCGGCCCAGTGGATGTCCTCCACCACCACCACGTGCAGCGCATCCGGCTCGCTCACCTGGCGCAGCAGCGCCCCGAACAGGGCTTCGCGGGGAGCGTCCGCGCGGCACAGCTCAAGGAGCTCGCCGCCGAGTTTGCTCGCGATGTCAAACAGCGGGCCGAGCGGCCGGGGGGTGAACAACCCGTCACAGGCCCCCCAGTACCAGCTCGCGCCGGGCAGGTTCCGCTGCAGCTGCTCGACCAGCGCTGACTTGCCTACGCCCGCCTCGCCGGCGACGAGCACCAGCCGGCCCTGGGCCTTCCGGGCCTCCCCCGCGTAACTGGCCAGCGCGGCCAGCTGCGTTTCCCGTTCCAACAGCACGACTCCAGTCTCCATACCGGAGGGCTGCCGCGCTACCAGGCCGGATACCCATATCGGTGATCAGCGGAAAACTGGGGAACCGCGCGCCGAATCTGGGGAACCGCTCTGGGTCCGGGCGTGGAGCCGGGCTTGGACCGTTGCCGGGCAGCCGGGCCGGGAGCGTGCCGGCGGCCGGGCGGGAACGTGCCGGCGGCGGGTTGGTGCCGCCGGCTAGGCCCGGCTAGGCCGGCGCGGCGCTGGCCAGCCCGAGCCGGGCCGCCTCGGACGCGGCCACCTCACGGGTCGGGGCGCCCAGCTTGGCCAGCACGGCCGACACGTGATGATCGACGGTTTTCGCCGAGATGAACAGCTGCCCGGCGATCTCCGCGTTGGTGTGGCCCGCGCAGATCAGGTCGAGCACCTCATGCTCCCGCCGCGTCAGCCCCAGCGGATGCGCCCTCGTCGCGGCCCGCGGCCCGGCCGGGATCGAGCGGATGCCGAGCTGGCGCATGGTCTGCCGGGCGACCCCAGCGGCGGCGGCCGCACCGAGGTCGGTGAGGATGCTCAGTGCCCCGCGCAGCGCGGCTTCCTGCCCGGACTCGAACAGGGCCAGGGCGGCTTCGTACCGGCACCCCAGCCCGGTCCAGACGCGGGCGGCCTGCTCCCAGTCGCCGCCGGCCTGGAGTTGATAGGGCCCGGCCAGCTGGCCACGGGGCGGGCGGGCGGAACCCGCCCGCCGCAGCCAGTCGCTGATCATGCCGCGCTCCCAGGGATCCGTGCCTGCGGAGACCTCATCAGCCAGCTCGGCTTCGCGCCGCGCCTCCGCATGCTGGCCCGCGAGCCAGAACGCCTCCGCCCGGGCCACCCGGACGCGCAGGATGTGCTGCGGCTCGGTCGTCCCGGCCGCGGATCCCATCGCCTCGTCCAGGCGGTCCCAGGCTCCGGGCTCGCCGCGGCGGGCCAGGATCTTGCCCAGGCTGGTCAGCGGGTTGATCCGGTTGACCGGGGAGGCTCCGCTCCAGGTGAGTAGCTCAAGGCTCAGCGCGGCCGACTCATCCCAGCGGCCCAGCATTTCCAGCGTGCAGGTGTGCTCGCCGCGCAGGCAGATGCCGTAGGTCCCGATGTCATGCTCGTCGCAGTAATCCGTGCCGTCCGCGAAGTACGGCTCGGCTTCGGTGAAGCGCAGCTGGCTGCAGTGCAGGCTGTGGAGGTTGGCGAAGGCCCGGCCCGCCTGCGCCTGCAGGCCCTCGGCGACCGCGATCTGCAGCGCCCGCTTCAGCGGTCCTGTCCATTCACCGCCCAGGCCGGCCAGCGCACAGCCCTGGGTGTTGAGCGCGTCACTGAGGACCTCGGGCACGCCCAGGGACTCGGCGATGGCCTGGGCCTGGCCGGCCAGACCGATCGCCGCCTCGTTCTGGGAATCCTCTATCCGCTGGCCGGCCAGGTTCGCGTACGCCCACGCCAGTTCGGGAGTCGGGCCCAGCGGCTCGAGCAGCGAGACGGCCGCCTCGCCCGCGGCGAGGGATTCCTGGCCACGGCACAGCCGCCACATGGTGCGGGAGAACTGGCGCAAGGTGGCGCCCTCGCGCCGCCGGTCGCCAGCCTGATGCCACAGGGTGAGCGCCCGCTCCTGCGCATCGGCCGCATCCTGCCAGCGGTCCACCAGGCCCGCCTCTGCGGCCAGCCCGGCGTACAACCCGGCTGCGGTAGCCGGATTCAGCCCGTCCGCGAACCGGAGGGCCCGCTCGAACTGGGCGGCGGCCTCGCGGTGGGAACCCAGCCCCGCCGCCCGGCGGGCGGCGGCGGGGGCGTAGCGCAGTACCGCGGGGCCATCCCCGCTCCCCTCCGCGTGGAAGGCCAGCCGGGCGTCGTCGTCACAGCCCCGGTCGCGGAGCGCCTCGAGGATGCGGGCGTGGGTGAGGCCGCTGCGCAGCGGCGGGATGGCCCCGGCCACCGCCATCCGGGCGATCTCGTGCCGGAAAGTCACCGCCACGCCGTCCCCGGCGAGCAGCCCCGACGCGAGGAGTTCATCCGCCGCCGATGGCGGGCCCGCGGTGACCGACGCCAGCAGCGGGACCTCGACCCGGGTGCCGATCAGCGCGGCGGCGTCCAGCAGCTCGCGGGCGGCGGGGCTCAGCCGGGACACCCGGGCCAGGACGGCATCGCGGGCCGAGGTGGGAACCTCGCCCATGCCGGACTGCACGACCTCGGTCACGTAGAACGGGTTCCCGCCGGTCAGCCGGTAGAGCGCGGCGGCATCCAGACCACGGCCGCCGGCCAGCACCCGCACCGCGTCGGCCGAGAGCGGGGCGAGGCCGATCCGCCGGACCGACCGCTGGGTGGCGAGATCGCCGAGGGCGATGCGAAGCGGATCGGCCGCGCCCAGGCTCTCGTCCCGGTAGGTAGCGATGAGCAGGACGGTGGTGTCGCGGATGCGCCGGCCCAGGAACCGCAGCAGGTCGATGGTGGCCTCGTCGGCCCAGTGGATGTCCTCCACGACCAGGACCCGCAGCTCATCTGGCTCGCTGACCTGGTGCAGCAGGGCGCTGAACAGGTCCGGGCGGGGAGCGTCCGCGCGGCACAGCTCGAGCAGTTCGCCGCCGAGCTTGGCCGCGATGTCGAACAGCGGGCCGAGCGGCCGGGGGGTGAACAGCCCGTCACACGCCCCCCAGAACCAGCTGACCGTAGGCAGGTTGCGCTGCAACTGCTCGACCAGGACCGACTTGCCGACGCCCGCCTCACCGGCAACCAGCACCATCCGGCCGTCGCCAGCGCGGGCCTCCGCGGCGTACTCCCCCAGTGAGGCCAGCTGCGCTTCCCGTTCCAACAGCGGCACATCCTCAGTGTCCATGATCGCTGTCCCCAGCGCTACCAGGCAGAACGTCATTGGGGCGGTGCGGGCGAAAACTGGGGAGCGCTGCGGCGGAATCTGGGGAACCGCTCCCGATCCGCCGACCGGGGCTGCCGCCATACGTTCGTCTCGTCCTCATCAACCGAAGCTCATCCGGGACAGAAAAGGAGAGCGCGATGCCGCTCTACATGGACATCCACAACTTCTCCGGCGGCGTCGCGTGCAGCGACGTGGCTGAAGCTCACAAGGCCGACCTGCAGACCCAGGGCCAGCACGACGTGCGTTACCTGCGGTACTGGGTGGACGAGCAGCGGGGCAAGGTCTTCTGCCTGGTCGAGGCGCCGTCTGCGGACGCGGCGGCGACCGTCCACAAGGAGGCCCACGGCCTGCTCGCCGACGAGGTCTTCCAGGTGCAGGAAGGCACGTGAGGCTCGCCTGCCAACGACCGGACCGTCACTTTCGACCCTCAACTTTCATGGAGAATGTCATGATCACCATCCGCCGGATGTTCCGTCACGCCACCCGCATCGCCATCGCCGCGGCCGCCCTGCTGGGCGGGATCGTGGCCGCGCCCGCCGCCTTCGCCACCCGGGTCCCGCTGCCGGGGACCGGGGACGCGGGCACGACCACCACGACCACCCCCGTGACCGTGCACACGGTCACGGTCGGCGGCACCCCCGGCTGGCAGATCGCCCTGTTCATCATCGCGGCCGCGGTGCTCGCGGCGGTGCTCGCGGTCCTGCTGGACCGGATGCGGGCCGGACGGCGCCGCGAGCTGGTCCCGAGCGCCCACTGACCCGCCCGGGCCGGCTGGAATGATCTTCATCGACACGAGTGCGCGGAAACCGCGGCCCCGGCCGCGGCTTCCGCGCACAGTCGTCTCAGCCCGGGGCGGGCCGGGGACCGCAGGCCGGACGCTGGGAGCCGGGTGCGATCACCGGAGCCGGCTGTCTGCCCCTGGCCCGGCCACCGGGGGTGCTCCCGCGATCCGGCGGCGGATGCCGAGGGCGGTAAGCGCCGCAACAACCGAGAACGCCGCCGACACGGCCACCGCCGGGCGATAACCCTGGCTGACCGCGGCCGGGCTGGCGAAACTGCCGTGGGCGTTGAAGACGGCGGTCACGACCGCGATGCCGAACACCGCCCCGAACTGCTGCATCGTGTTCAGCACCCCGGCGGCCTTGGCCAGCGAGGCCGGCGCCACCGCGTTCAGCCCGGCGGCCGCGACGCACGGAATGGCCATCGAGATCCCGATCCCCGCGATGACAAACGGGGCGACGTAGCTGCCATAGCCACCCGAGGTCCCCGCCAGCCAGGCCACCCAGGCCAGGCCGAGGGCCTGCATCGCCAGCCCCGGGACGACCAGGGGACGCGCGCCGACCCGGTCGAACAGGGCCCCGGCGATGGGGACGACGATCAGGGGCGTCGCGGTCCACGGCAGGAACCGCAGTCCCGTGCCCAGCGGCGAGTCGCCCCGGGCGAACTGGAAGAACTGGCTGGTCAGGAACGTCGCCGAGAAAATCGTCGCGCCCATGAAAAACTGGGTGCCCACCGCGGCCGAGAAGCTGGCCGTGCGGAACAGCCGGAGCGGGATCATCGGCTCGGGGGCCCGGGCCTCCCAGCCCAGGAACGCCGCGATCAGCGCCCCGCCCAGGATCAGGGCGGCCAGGATCGGGGCGCTCCCCCAGCCTTCCTGAGTGCCCTGGACCAGACCCCAGATGAGCACGCCCACCCCGGCGGAGATCAGGACCAGCCCGGGGACGTCGAGCCGGGACCGTGCTCCGTAGCTCTCCGGCAGCCGCAGCCGGGACCAGATCAGGGCGACCAGGCCCACCGGCACGTTCACCCAGAAGATCCAGTGCCAGTCCAGCCCCTGGGTGACCGCCCCGCCGACCAGCGGCCCGGCGGCGACGGCCAGGCCGGCCACGCCGCCCCAGATCCCCACCACGGCGCCCCGCCTGTGCACGGGGAACGCCGACGTCAGCAGGGTAAGGCCGAGCGGCATGATGATCGCGGCGCCCAGGCCCTGGACGGCGCGGAAGGCGATCAGCACGTCGAGTCCGGGGGCCAGCGCGCAGGCGGCCGATGCCGCGGTGAAGACGCCCAGGCCCAGCACGTAGAGCCGGCGCCGTCCCAGCCGGTCTCCCAGGGCGGCGGCGGTGATGATCCCGGCCCCGTAGGCCATGGCGTACGCGCTCACCGTCCACTGCAGCATCCCCGCGCTGCCGCCCAGGTCACGGTGGACCGACGGCAGCGCGGTGATCACCACCAGGGCGTCCAGCGCCACCATGAAATAGGCGACCGACGTCAGCACCACGGTGAGCACCGGGCCCCCCGGGCGCGGGCCCGGCTCCCCGGCGCCAGGCGGTGCCACGTCCCGGGCCGCATCCGGCGCGGCCGTCCGGTCCAGATCCGTCATCGTGCTCTCCGTTCGTGAGGAAAGGCTCATCGAACGGTGCAGACACCGGCGGGGGGCCAGACTGGGCGGCTGGCGCGCCCCGCGGCCTGGGAACCGGGCCTGGGCTCCCGGGATCCCGGCGGGCCGGACTACGCCTGGCCGGTCTCGAAACGGCTGATCTTGCCGCCGGTGATCATGAAGGCCCAGCGGGTCCGCATGTCACCCCAGGTGTCGTTGCGGAACGCGGCGATCAGGGACCGTCCCCCGTCGGCCGCCGACTCCACCTCCATGTGACCGTGGACCGAGAAGATCTCCCGGTCGGCCCAGCTGGCCAGGTCGCGGTCAGTGCCGTCGTCGGACATGCTGGCGCCAGGCGCGAGCGCGCCGAAGAACCCGGCCCGGTCCCCCGCGTTGATCGCCGCGATCAGGGCCTGGACCGCGGGATCGGTGACGTCCTGGCTGCCGGTCATGATCTGTAGATTAACGCCCGTGCCGACGGGCAGGCCCCGGGGAACTACCGGCCCGGCTGCTCCCGGGTGGCCGCGGCCAGGGCGGCGCGGATCACGCCGGCGCTGGCCGGGGTGCCCGCCTCGTCGTCGAACGGGCCGTACGGCGCGCCATACGCCGGGCTCCCGGGCTCCTGGCGCCAGCTCTCGGCCAGCGTCCCGGCGTCGACCGCCCCGTAGCCGATCGAGTCGAGGAACCCGGTCACCGCCGCCTTGGCCGCCGCGTCGTCGCCGACGATGGGCAGATAGCTCCGGTCGGCCGCGCCGGCCGGTCGGGCCAGCGACCGCAGGTGCTTGTAGTAGATGTTGTTGAATACCTTGACGACCTCGGCCCCGGGCAGCTGCCGTTGCAGCCAGGCGCTGCTCGTCAGCGATCCGCTGTCGATTTCGGGGATCTGGTCGTCTCGTTGCGGATAGTAATTGCCGGTGTCGAGGACGGTGCGGCCGGCGAGCGAACCGGCCGGCAGGTGCGGGCAGGCGTGCAGCGGAACGCTGACCACCACCAGTTCACCCGCGGCTCCCGCCTCCTCGCTGGTCACCGCGCGGGCCAGCGGGCCGAGCTCGTCGACGAGGTCTTTCAGCGTCTCCGGGCCGCGGGAGTTGCTCAGGACGACCTGGTGTCCGGCGGCCACGCTCAGCCGGGCCACGGTGCCGCCGATCATGCCGCTGCCAATGAATCCCACAGTTGTCATAGCAGCGGCAACTGCGCGCCCGCCGCGGATCATTCCGCGATCGGCGCGCCTTGAACGCTGGCCCACCTCAATGCTAAAATTAGAACAAGATAACGGCTTTATCGCGGCCCTGGATCGCGCCTGACAAGTGTGTTTGAGAAAATGCGGGGTGAGCCAGGGCGTCCTGGAGCCAGAACGGGTACTGTAATGAGCATGGCCACTGTGCGAGCCGTCGCGCCCCGGCGCCGCCACGCGTCCCGTCCCGGGCGCGGGGTGCTGGTCGCGGCCAGCCTGGCCGAACTGCGGGGGCCGGTGCACGGCCCGGTTGAGCTGCCGATCTGGCTGTTCTGGTACCCGGACCGCACGTTTGACCTGGACCAGCCAGGCATGCTGCCGTGGATGTACCAGATCGTGCTCCGCGAGGCCAGCACCGCCGCCGACCTGGCCTACCTGAACGAGGACATGCTGATCTCGCTCTGGCCGGGCTTGTTCCTGCCCAAGGGCGTGCGTCAGGCGTGGGAGGAGCAGCACCCGGTCCTGCGGGCCGCCGCCGTCCCGGCCGCCTGACGCTGCCCGGCGCGCTCCCCTGATGCCGATCGACGAACTCCAGCGCGAGGTGGCCACGATCGCCCTGCGCACGGCGGCCCGGCACGGATTCGCGCTGGCCGGCGGCAACGCCCTCATCGCCCACGGGATCATCGACCGCCCCACCGACGACGTCGACCTATTCAGCGACCAGGAAACCGCCGTGACCGCCGCCGCCGAGGCCGTGGAGGCCGCCCTCCGCGAAGCCGGGTTCGAGGCCGAGCGCCGGGACCAGGCCGGCGGGCTGGAGGAGATCTTCTACGGGATGGGCGAGGGCCTCGCCGAATGGATCATCACCGCTCCCGGCGGGCAGCAGACCATGCTGCAGATGGCGTACTTCGACCGGACCCGCGGGCCGGTGACTATGGACGTCGGCCCGGTCCTGGACCTCGAGGACCTGGCCGGGTCGAAGGTCTGCGCGCTGGCCAGCCGGGTCGAACCGCGCGACTACATCGACACGGCGGCGGCCCTCCAGCGCTACGACGCCGGCCAGCTGATCAGCTTCGCCCGGCGGCTGGATCCCGGCCTGGAGGACCGCGACTTCGCCGACGCGGGCGGGCAGCTGGACCGGATGCCCGACGGGGTCTTCACCCGCTACGGGCTCACCCCGGAGGACGTCGCCCGGCTGCGCCAGGAGTTCGAGGCCTGGCCCCGAAGCTGATATCTCCGAGGCCGAGCTGTCCGGAGCGCACGATGTGAATGTCAGGTCGTAGCACCGCTCGGCAGCGATGCCGGGCTCATGCACTCGTGGATGGGGAACAGCGAAGGTTCGCCGGTAGGCACCGGGCTTCGTGTGAAGTTCCTAGAGGAAGCGGCGCCGCAGGTTGGCGGCATTGGAGAGCCCGACGCGTCCTGGCGACGCCTTAGTGTCAGTTCGTCGCTGACTTTGCGGACGTCAGGCCCTGGGCGTCGCTTTGAACGCGAAGGTCTGCACCGCGATCTTGCCGTGCCGCACGAAAAACGTATCGGTCCCGAGCTCGTAGGTGTTATCGGATGTCCCGGCGACCCACCAGATGTAGCCAACATCGCCCTCGATGACCTGCTGCTGCAAGTCGAACGTGGCGCCGGGCTTGGCGAACTCGGCACACAGGTTCTCAAAGAGCGCCGTTATCTCGTGCACACCGCGCAGCACGCCGGTTGGCACGATCATCACCGCGTCCGGGGCGTAGTCCGCTACGACGCCCTGTACGTCGAGGGCAGCAAAACGCTCCAGGTGGTGGTTGACGACGGCCTGCGTCGTCGAGGTGGCTGAGGTGAGGGTCATGAAAGTGTGTCTCCTCTTGTGGTTGGCTTACGCGGCGGTCAGACGGGTGAGTCCGGGCGCCCATCGACCATCTGGTCCATGGGGCGCGGCCTATGGGCCGGGCTCGCCGGCGGGCTGGATGTTCTGGTTGATGTGGAACGTGTTGCCCGGGTCGTACCTCCGCTTGACCTCGGTGAGCCGGTCGTAGTTGCCGCGGTAGGACGCTTTGATCCGGTCCTGGCCCTCGTTCATCATGAAGTTGATGTACGCGCCGCCCGCTGAGGTCGGGCGTAGTTCCTGCCAGTAGTCCTTGGCCCACTGCGAGATGAGGCCAGCGTTGGTGGCGATCTCGGCGCCGTGCTCGCGGGCGAACCGCATACAGGTGATGACATCGGCGACGTCACGGCAGCGCGCAATCACCGCCGGATGCTTGTCGATCATGGCGTTGTAGACGGCCCGGGCCTCGTCGTGCCCGCGATCTCCCGGCCTGATCACGTCGCCGCGCAAGGTGGCCGCCAGCGCCTCATACGGAGCGGTGGCAATGCTGGCTGATGTGGTCATGGTGCCCTTCGGGTGCGTCGTTTGGAGGTTAGGTGCACACCGAAGCTAGGACCCGCACCGTTCGCGTAGCGTTCACGGGCGTGCGTTCGCGTCAGGCAGTCGGAAGAACGCCAGCAGCCGGGGGGCGAACGCCTCGCCCCGCCAGATCACGCTCGCAACGTCGTAGCAGCGCGACACTGCCGTGGGCCGACGCCAACTGCGCCGCGGAGCGCAGGCGTGAGATACCGGACTCCCCCTCCTCATCGTAGAGAGCGCGCATCCGCATCACCTCGGGCAACCACCACACGTCGTCGTGAGCCTGCCCGGCGGCGAGAGCGGCGTCGAGGGTCGCTCGTGCGGCGTTGACCCGGCCGCCGCGGGCCAACAGGTCAGCGAGCAGCGACAGCCAGTACGGCATCCGCGCGAACGCGCCCTCCGCCCTGAGGTTGCTGATGCCCCGCCGGGCTAGGTCAATGCCCGGCTCGTCCTCACGCGACCAGCCGTCGAGAACCAGCCCCCACTCGCGGTAATAGGCGAAGCCGTACCGGTTGCACAGCTCACGCAGCTCGCCGATAGTGTCCTTCAGTCCGGCCATGTCATGGCGGAACTGGTGGGTGATACCGCCGTACGCCAGCGCCACCGCCAGGCTGTACGGGTGATCGATCGCCCGGCCCAGCTTGATGGCGTCGTTGCAGCTCGATAGGGCATCGTCGTCGTGGCCCAGCAACCAGTGGGCATGCGCCGCCATGGCCATGCTGTGCACGTCGGGCCTCGTGCCGACACTCAGCGACGGGGCGCCACTGGCCAGCTTGGCGGCGAGCTCGAGGTGACGCAGTCCCTCCGCGGGCGTCCCCAGGCTCACGGCCGACCAGCCGACGGCGAAATGCGCGGGCCGCTCAGCTCAGAGCCGGGGTCGACAAGCGCCAGCGCGCGGGTGGCAGTCTGGTAGCTGTCGGCGGTGCGCCCCTGGACGATCTGCGACGCCCACAGCGCGACCGTGGCAGTGAGCGTCGAGTCCTTGCGGCCAAGTGATTCTGCCAGCGCGACCGAGCGCTCGAGCGCCTGCTGCAGCTCTGGTGACGAGTAGCCGTACCTGGCATTGAGCGGTGCCGCCATCGCCTCGAGGACCGCGAGCTCCTGAGAGTCCCGGCCCAGCCCCGCAGGCCCCGCCCGGATGATCGACAGCGCCTTGCTGTGCAGCCGGATCGCCTCGGCATGGGCGAACATGCCCGCTGCGACATCAGCCGCGCGCCGGTAGTAGGCCACGGCCCGCTCAGGTCGCCCTCCCCGGGCATACTGCTCGGCGAGCTGAGCCGCAACCATGTCGGTGTCTTCAGCATGGAGCAGCTCGAGACTTTGGGCGATGCGCCGGTGCAGCAGCCAGCGTTTCGGAGGGCTGACTTGCGTGTACGCCGTTTCGCGGAGCATGTCGTGGGAGAAGTCGTAGCCGTCTCGGAACTCGTGGATGATCCTGCGCTGCCACAGCTCGTCGACGGCACCCACTACGCTGTCGGCGTCGAGGTCGCTTGCCTCGGTGAGCAGATCGAGGGTGAAGTTCGTCCCCATCGCCGCCGCGAGGCTGGCCACCTCGCGGGCGGCAGCGGTCACCTGGTCGAGGCGGTTGCGGAGCACGGCCATGAGATCACCGGCTGGCTGGGCGCTGCCCAGCTCGACACTGCTGCGTACTGCCTCCACGATGTACAGCGGGAACCCTCCCGTCGTCGCCTGGAGCAGGTTCGTGTCGGCCTCAGGCAGGGGCTGCCCGGAGATCGTCTCGGCCAGACGCGCTGTGTTGACGGCCTCCAGCGGGTTGAGGGAGAGCTCGGTGAGCAATCCGGTGGCCCGCATCCTGACGGTCCAATCCGCGAGTTCGCGGTCTTCATCGGGGTTGTCGTCGCGTAGTGTCCCCGTCACCATGATCTGGGCGGCAGGGTCCAGTCCCAGGCAGAACGTAAGAAATGCCAGCGTCTCCTGGTCGCACCACTGGAGATTGTCCAAGGTCAGCAGCATCGGGCGGCCAGCGCCGATCAGCGCCCGCGCCAGGCCCTCGAAGAAGCGATGCCGTTGCCAGGCGTCAGCCATTGGTCTCGAGCTGGGTGTGGGTTCTCCGCGGCCCTTCCCGGAGGGCACCAGCCTGTCGACCTCGGCGCGCCAGGCCGGGTCGAGCGTCGCCGTCGCCGAATGGACTACAGGGTTCCGCAGCCAGTCCGCCACCGGCGCCAGCGCCAGCCGCCCCGATGCTCCGAAGCACTGGGTACTCGCTACCACTGCACCTTGCAGCCGTGCCATCTCGGCAACCTCGGCCACGAGGCGGGTCTTCCCAACGCCGACGCCCCCGCGGACCAGCGCGAGACCGGGGTGCCCCGCCGCAGCGGCCCGCCACAGGTCTTCCGGAGTCGGCGGCGCACCGAGCAGCTGACGCTACAGCGGCGTGTCCACGTTGCCGGTGACCAGCGCGTTGACCCGGATCCCGCGGGGGGCTCCCTCGATCGCCGCGGAGCGGGTCAGGCCGACGACGGCCGTGCTTAGCTGCCACGTAGGGCGCCAGGCCCGGGGTGCCGCGGACCCCGCCGATCGAGGCGTTGTTGATGATCGACCCGCGGCCCGCCGTGCCGGTGATCGCCGGAATCTGGTACTTCAGGCCGTAGAAGACGCTGGTCGGTTCTGCTCGAGCTCCGCGTGCCAGGTTCCGGCAGCGACTCCGGGCAGCGGGGTGGTGGCGTTCACCCCGCCCGCGTTGTTGAGCGCGCCGTCCAGCCGGCCGAACTCGGTCACGGCCTCCTGGACCAGCCGCTCCACCTCGCGTTCCACCATGACGTCGGTGGCCACGAACCGGGCCCGGCCACCGCTGGCCCGCAACTCGGCGGCGGCCCGCTCCCGGCTCCGGGCGCCGCCCGGCGATCACCACGGCGCCCTCGGCGACGACCCGGCCGGCCACCGCCCGGCCGATTCCGGTCGAGCCCCCGGTGACGATCACGACCTTCGACGACAGGCGGCCGGCCATCAGCCGATCTTCGCACAGCCGCCCGAGCCCCCGGGCCGGGCGGCTGTGGCGTCCTCTGGGATCATCCGGCCGGCCAGGACGTGTCCCGGCCGGCCAGGGCGAGCACCTGGTCCAGCGCTGGCGCGTCGCCCGGCATCTCACGGGACGGCCCGAACGCGACGTCCGGCCCCGCGGGAGCGTCCGGGCTGGCGAACATACCCAGGAAGGCCCGCGCCGCGTCCACCAGCTCGGGTTCGGGGGCATAGGGCTGCCCGGTCGCGCGGGCCACATCCCAGCCGTGCACCACCAGCTCGTCAGCGAGGGTGATGCCGACCATCTCCGCGGGCGCGTCCTGGCTGGCGATCCGGGTCATCCCGGCCCACGCCTCCGGCTCGGCCCAGGCCCGGGCCAGCGCGGCGAGATCGGCCGGGATCCGGTCCCGCCAGCCCTCCTCCAGGAGGGCGGCGTCCCCGGCGGGGGTGTGGTTCACGTACGGGCTGCCCGTGTCCTTCAGCGCCGCGGCCCGGAAGGCCAGCGCCAGCCCGCCGATGTGCTCGATCAGGTCGCCAAGGGTGTACGCCGGGCAGGGGGTCGGCCGGCCCAGCTTGTCGTCGCTGACGCGCATGACCAGGCCGGCCAGGCGCTGCGCCGCGGGCGCGAGATCCACCATCTTGTCGCTCATGCTTACTAGGACGCGGCCGGGCCCGGGAACTCATCGGCCGGAGCGCCGGGACCTCACCGCCGCCCGGAGCCGCGATGCCACCCAGGCGTCCCCCCGCAGGTGGCGAGGCCTCCCCGGGGGTGCGCAGCGGATGAGTAGCCTGGTCAGACGGTTCCCGCCCAGGAATGAGACACCCATGCGCAGCGGCCTCATCACCCATCCGGACAAGGTGCTCTTCCCCGAGCGCGGTGAGACCAAGGCTGATCTGGCCGAGCACTACCTGCGGGTCGCCGGCCCGCTGATGCGGACCATGGGCGGGCGGCCGGTGCTGCTCCAGCGCTTCCCGGAGGGGGCCAGCGGCCCGTCATTCTTCCAGAAGCGGGTGCCCAAGAACGCCCCGGACTGGCTGCAGACCACGACGGTGTCCACGCCCAACGGCACCACGTCCCAGGCCCTGGTGGCCGCGGACACCGATCACGTGCTGTGGGCGGTCAACCTCGGCTGCCTGGGGTTCCACGTCTGGCCCTACCTGGCTGACGAACCGGACCACGCTGACGAGCTGCGCATCGACCTCGACCCGACCCCGGGCGTGGACTTCACTCATATCCGCCGGGCGGCCCGCGAGCTCCAGCAGCTCCTCTCCGAGCTGGGGATCACCGGCTACCCGAAGACGACCGGGAACCGCGGGCTGCACGTGTACGTCCGGCTCCAGCCGCGGTGGGACTCCTACCAGGTCCGGGCGGCCGCGGTGGCCGTGGGGCGGGAGCTCGAACGGCGGCGGCCCGACCTCATCACGGCCGCCTGGTGGAAAGAGGAACGCGGCGAGCGGGTGTTCGTGGACTACAACCAGAACGCGCCGCACAAGACGGTGTTCGGCGCCTGGTCGGTCCGGGCGCGGCCGGGCGGGCAGGTATCCACCCCGGTGTCCTGGGCGGAGATCGACGGGATCCACCCGGATCAGTTCACCCTGGCCAGCCTGGCCGATCGGCTGGCCGGCAGCGGCGACCCGTGGCAGGAGATGAACGGCGAGCCGCAGTCGCTGGAGCCGTTGCTGGCCATGAGTGAGCGGGACCTCGCCTCGGGACTCCTGGATGCCCCCTGGCCGCCGGTGTACCCGAAGCAGCCGGGCGAGCCGCCGCGGGTCGCGCCCAGCCGGGCCAGGAAGCCCTGAGCGCTTCGACCCGCGGGGCCCGCAGCCGGGACGGACGGTGGCTTGCGGGCCATCTTTGGTTGCCCTAGAGTAACCGTTGCCCATGAGTAACCAAGCAGCCCGCGCCCGCACTGCCGACACGGTCTTCGACGCTCTCGGTGAGCCGGTCCGCCGGCGCATCCTCGAGCTGCTGCACGAGGGGCCCTCGCCGGTCGGCCGGCTGGCCGAGCGGCTGCCGGTGGGCCGCCCGGCGGTCAGCAAGCACCTGCGGGTGCTGAGCAACGCCGGCCTGATCCAGCACCGCAGCGCCGGCACCCGGAACCTGTACCTGCTGGCGCCGGGCGGCATGGCGGTCGCGCAGCAGTGGCTGACCCGCACGTGGGACACCGTCCTGACCGCCTACGCCGCCGACGTCACCCGGGTGACGTCGGCAGGCCGAGAGGAGACGCCGTGAGCACCGTCCCGACCACCCCCGGGCCTCCGCCGCCTGGCGGCAAGCCACCGCGCGGCGGGAAAGCACCGGGGAACCGAGACGCGCGGCCCGGCGGTGACCTGCCGCCGATCCGCCGCGAAATCCTGGTCGATACGGACCCGGTGACCGCGTTCGCGGTATTTACCGAGCGGATCGGCCAGTGGTGGCCGCTGGATGACCTGAGCGTCTACGGAAGCGGCGGCACGGTCGGGTTCACCGACGGGCGGCTGGTGGAACGCTCGGCGGCCGGCGAGGCCGCCGTGTGGGGAACGGTCACCCGGTGGGAACCAGCCAGCGCCCTCGCGTTCACCTGGCATCCCGGCGGGCCCCCCGGCCAGGCCAGTGACGTCGAGGTCACCTTCACCGAGGTGGACTCGCAGACGCTGGTCACGCTCACCCACGCGGGCTGGGAACGGTTCGAGGACCCGGCTGCGGCCCGTGCCGAGTACGACGAAGGCTGGCCCGTGGTACTGGGCCGGTACCGCGAGCACACCGCCCACGGCCGCCCGGACGCCGACGGCGAAACGTGGGTGGCCCTGCTGCACCGTCCCGGTCCGGCCGCACCCGAGGGCGGGGCCCTGTTCGAGGACCCGAGGTTCGAAGAGCACCTGGCCTTCCTTATCCGGATGCGCGACGCCGGCTACCTGGTCGCAGCCGGCTCGCTGAGCGACGTGCCGGGTGAGGGCATGACGATCCTGCGGCTGCCCGGGGCCGACCAGCTGGACCGGGCCACGGAACTGGCCACCAAGGAGGACAGCAGCGTCGCGGGCGGGTTCTTCACGGTCACGGTGCGCCCGTGGCAGGTCGCGCTGCAGTCCTCCGCGCTCGGCCGCTGAGCGCCCGCGCCGCCTGCTGAACCCTGGCGCGGCACCGTCCGCGCCGCCCGGCGAGCCTCGGCCGGCGACGCCTCGGCGTGCGAGGGTCAGGCGGGCAGGTAGTACCGCAGCCCGTCGGCCTCGCGCCTGGTCACCCGGCCCTGCGCGGCCAGCAGCTGCAGGTGCGCGGCGGTCTCGCTGATGGCGAGCATCTGGTTGAACGGGTCCAGGTCGGCGAGCTCCCGGCCGCGCCGGGTCCAGCGCAGCACGGCGGCCGCCTGGGGCGCGGTCTGGGCGCCGCCGCGGATGGCGGCCTCGGTCTCGTCAAGCCGGGTGCCATGGTGCGCGATGAGCTCGTCCACCCGGGCGTGGGTGCTCCCGGCGACCGGCCCGTGCGCGGGGAGCAGGCGCGCGTCGGGCCGGGACCGCATCAGGGTCAGCGAGCCCAGGAACGCGCCGAGCGGGTCGTCGGACAGCACCGGCTCGAACCCGATCGACGGCGTGATGGTCGGCAGCACGTGATCGCCGGCGAACAGCACCTGGCCGCCGGGGTCGTGGAACACGACGTGACCGCGGGTGTGCCCGGGAGTGGACACCACCTCCAGGGTGCGGCCGCCGTGCGTGATGGCCTGGCCGTCCCGCAGCCAGTCGTCGGGCCGTTCCCAGCCCGTCTTGTGCGGCTCGCGGGGCCCCTGGAGCTCGGCCATCCGGTCGGCGAGGTCCCCCGCGCCGAGCTGGCGGAGGTAGCGGAGCTGGTTCTGCATCGGGGCCCGGTCCGGGTCGATGGAGACGTCGAGCGACTCCCGCTCCCCGGCGCCCAGACTGACCCGGGTGCCGAACTCGCGCCGCAGGTAGACGGCCTGCGTGTAGTGGTCCCGGTGCACATGCGTGACCAGGATCCGGCGCACGTCGCCGGCCGAGCAGCCGAGCACGGCCAGGCCCTTGTCCAGTACGCCGCGCGCGTCGGCGATCGCCCACCCGGAGTCGATGAGCATCAGGTCGTCGCCGTGGACCAGCGCGTACACGTTGACCGCCCGCAGGCCGTCGTTGGGCAGCGGCAGCGGGATCCGGTAGATCCCGGGCTCGACCTCGAACGTGCCGGGCTCGGTCCAGTTGTCTCTGGTCGAGGCGTCAGGCATCACGAGGCGCGCTCGAGCCCAGCCGCGCGGCGGCCAGCTCGCGTCCCCGGTTCCGGAAAGTCCGCCCGGGCGTCCGGCTCGCCCGGCTCGGCCGGGACCGCCGCCCCCGGATCCAGCAGCACCCTCTTCACCGGCACCTCCATCCGTTTGCCGGTCAGCGTACGCGGGATCGCGGCGACCCGGCCTCAAGGCGGCCCACCCACCGCCCCAACCGGCCGTGGTCCTGCCCGCGCGAACCCGGACCGCCTGGCGTGACGCAAACCGGGCGCGCTTGCGCAGCGCTTCCGCTTCGTTGTCGCTGAGCCGCAGAGTAATGGGCATAAGACAATGGACCCAAAGTTGACACCAAACTCATGGCCTGCCCCCTCCGGTTTCGGGCCGCGACCGTGAACGCTTTAGGCTGCCGGGCGGCCACCACGTCGAACACGTCGGCGATGTTCCACCCCGGCATCTGGCCTCCTCGCGTCAGTCGCCTCCGGGCTGACGCTAGCCACCACGGCACGCGTTATCAACGTCAATGTTGATGAGACTGACTGCGGGGTGGCACGACACAGGCGGCATCGTGGGACCGCCTCTCGGCCGCCCCGGCGTGAGACCATGGCGGTCAGCCATACTCGCCTAGGACCCGTGCCCCCCGCCGCGCTGGAGGCCCGCGAGGCACAACGGAATGGGACGTGCGCATGCAGAGCGGTATCAGCCGCCGACGAGCTGCCGCCCTCGCCGAGGGGGGCGCGGCCTACGCTGAGCGCCGCGCGGAGATCATCGCCACCGCCGCCCGGATCTTCCGCGAGAAGGGGTTCCGGGGCGCCAGCCTCGCCGACGTGGCGGAAAGCCTGGGCACCGACCGCGCATCGCTCTACTACTACATCGGCAGCAAGGAAGAGCTGTTCCACGAGATCGTCCGGGACGCCGCCGAGGCCAACGCCCAGCAGGTCGAGGCGATCCGGGATGGCGCGGGGACCGCAGCGGACAAACTGGGCCACCTGATCACCGCGCTGATGTCGTCGTACTCGACCCACTACCCCTACCTGTTCGTGTACATCCAGGAGGACCTGAGCAAGGTCGCCGACGGCCGGTCCGCCTGGGCGCGGCAGATGACGGTGATCAACAAGCGGTACGAGGACGCGGTCATCGGGATCGTCAAGTCCGGCTTCGAGGACGGCTCCATCCGCCGGGTCGGGCCAGCCCGGGTCATCGCCTACGGCGTCATCGGGATGGTCAACTGGACGCACCGCTGGTACCGCGAGGGAGCCAGCGGCATGCCGTCCGCGGCCGAGATCGGCCGGTCGTTCACCGAGATGGTGCTGAACGGCCTCCGGCCGGGCGCCCGGATCTCCCCGGGCGATCAGCCGCCCGCGGCACCAGGCCTTCCCGGCATCCCTTGATCTGCAGGGCCAGGTCCATGGAGTAGGGCCGGCACTGCTGCAGGCTGGCCTGGGGCGCAGCCTGATCGACGCCGACCTTGGTCAACGACGGCCCCGGGCCGGCCGAGCGGGGGTCGTGACGACCAAGGCCGGAATGGAGCCCCTCGACGCGGATCGCGGTGAGCTTGTCCGGGTTGCGGTCCACGTCCAGGGCGGTGATCCGGCCCCGGTCGATGGTGAACATGATCAGCATGCCCAGTGGTGAGCGTCCCGGCGCGCAGGGTCCGGCCGACCTGGCCCGGCACGTAGACCGGTAGCAGCGTGAGCCGCGGCCACAGGCCGACCGCCAGGTGCGGGCCAGCGTGCGCAGCTCGGTCGCGAGGTGGCGGCCCAGCGTTCCCGTTCCTCCCACAATGGCGATCTCATGCCCGGTGACGACGTAGCCGCCCAGGGTGAGACATGTGCTCGGGCGCCCTGCCCGGCTATGTTGGCCCGGTGAGCGCGAATGCGGGGCCCGGCCTGGACCAGCCAGCGCGGGACCAGGTAACGCCGATCCGGGACGCGGCGGTCATGCGGGCCATGGCCCATCCCGCCCGGCTGGCCCTGCTGGAGCACCTGCGCAACAGCGGGCCCGCTACCGCGACGGAGTGCGCCGGGGTCGTGGGCCTGTCGCCCAGCGCGACCAGCTACCACCTGCGGGCCCTGGCCCGGGCGGGGCTGGTGCAGGCCGCGCCGGGGCGGGGTGACGGCCGCGAACGGTTGTGGCGGATCACCGCCGAGCGCTACCAGGTCACCGGGGTGGCGGACCTGGCCCCGGAGGCGCGCGAGGCACTGCGCGCCCTGCTGGAGTCCCTGCTGGCCTGGGATGACGCCCGCGTGCGCCGGTACCTGTCCCAGCTCGACACCGAGCCCCCCGTGTGGCAGGACGCGGCGTTCTTCATGGACTCGACGCTCCAGGTCACCGCGGAGGAGCTCACCACGCTGGGCCACGCGGTGCAGGAGCTGATCGCCCCCTACCGCAAGGAGCGCCGCCCGGGTGCGCCCCGCGGCACCCGCCCGGTGTCCCTCAGCGTCCGCGCCCTCCCCAGCTAAACCCCAGTCGTCCGCGCCGCTGCCGCCACGCCGCTGCGCAGCCACATATCACGCTGATGGTGCGCCGAACCGGCCAAAACACCCCCCTGAAGCGCACGTTCAGCGTGAAATGTGGCCCAAAAATGATGCACCGCCTATGGGGCGGAGGGGCGAGTCAGTTACGGAGTGCTTGCCAGCCGCAGATGTGAAGGACATACTTCGAAGTATGTCCTTCACATCTCAGCGCCGAGCGGCGGGCCGGGTCGGCAGGACGCCAGCGCCGGCGCGGGCGGGATCAGCCCCGGCGAAGCCGGGGCGGACGCCGCCGGGGTGCGCGAGGCCCGGGTGGAGCGACGTGTACCTGGCCAGCGGAGCCCGCGCGGTGTCCTCGTGCGGCGACTTCCTGGCCGCGACTGCGTTGGTGCTGGAACTGCAGCAACGCGGGGCGGGCGGGTTCGCGGTCGCCGCGGTGCTGATCGCCGCGGCCGCGCCACCGGTGCTGCTGGTCCGCTGGACCGGGCGGCTGGCTGACCGGGCTGACAGCCGGCTCCTGCTGGTCGCGACGGGGCTGGCCCAGGCCGCGGTCTGTGTGGCACTGGCCTTCGTGTCCGGGCCGGCCGAGATCATCGCGCTGGTGGCGGTGCTGGCCGCGGGGCTGGCCCTGACCCAGCCGTGCCTGTCCGCCCTGCTGCCGTCCATGGTCCCGGCCGATGCCCTGCCCCGGGCGACGGCCCTGAGCCAGACCGCCGGCTCGGCGGGCATGATGCTGGCGCCCGCCCTGGGCGGGTTGCTGATGGGACAGTTCGGGTTGAGGGTGCCACTGCTCGCCGACGCGGGGAGCTACCTGGCCATCGCCGCCGCCGGCCGGCTGATCCGCACCCGCCGTGGTTTCGCCCGCGCGGCCGGGGACGGCCGGGCCCGCGCGGCGCAGGGCCGGGGCGGCGGGGGCCACGCCGTCCGGGACGGGGCGGCCCGCCGGGAGACGGGGCCGAACGGGTGGAACGTGCGGCGGGATCCGCTGGTGCGGGCCGCGGTGGGGCTGGTCGGTGCGGTAGTGGCGGCGGCCAGCCTGGTGAACGTGGCCGAGGTGTTCTTTATCCGGGCCACGCTGCACTCCACGGCCGGCATGTATGGGGTGATGGAGAGCGTGTGGATCAGCGCCTCGGTGGCGGGCGGCTGGTGGGTGGCCCGCCGCCGCCCGTCCGACGCGGGACTGGCCATGCTCCTCCTCGGTTCGCTGGTGCTCACCTGCCTGGGCGTGGCCCTGATGGCGACCGTGCCCGCCGTGAACTGGCTGGCGCCGGTCAGCGTGCTCGGCGGCCTGGGCAACGGCGGGGTGAACGTGGCCGCCGGCGTGCTGCTGGCGCGGCGGGCGCCCGCCGCGATGCGGGGCCGCGCATTCGCCGTGTTCGGGGCGGTCGTGAACGGCGCCACCGTGGCCGGATTCGTGCTGGGCGGCGTGCTGCTCACTGCGGTGCCGGTGCGCGCCATCATCGCCGCGGCCGGGCTGGGCGGCCTGGCCGTCACCGCGGCATTCGCGCTGCCCGTCCTGCGGGCCGCGGCCCGCGAGCGAGACGACCGGCGCGGCGGGGCCGCGGAACCAGCCCGGCCGTTACGATGATCCGGTGCCGCTGCGTGCCATCGACTTCCACGTCCACCTGCCCACCCCGGACTGGCTGGACGTCAGCATGGCGGGCTATGTCGAGGCGGCTGAGGCGTACTTCCGGTCGCCGGTGCAGCGGCAGTCGCTGGAGGAACTGGCCACCCGGTACCGCGACCTGCGGGTCAAGGCGGTCCTGCTGGCCTGGGACGCCGAGACGGCCACGGGCCGTCCCCGGGTCCCCAACGAGACCGTGGCCGAGGCCTGCCGCGAGTACCCGGACGCGTTCACCGGCCTGGGTTCCGTGGATCCGCACAAGGGCGAGGCGGCCGTGGCCGAGGTGGCGAACATCGCCGCCCTGGGGCTGCGCGGGGTCAAGTTCCACCCCTCGCTCCAGGCTTTCTCCCCCAACGACCCGCAGTACTGGCCGATCTTCGCGGCCTGCGAGCAGCACGGCCTGGTGGCCTTGTTCCACACCGGGACCAGCGGGATCGGCGCCGGCCAGCCCGGCGGGCAGGGCATCCGGCTCGACTACGCCCACCCGCTCAAGCTCGACCCGGTGGCCGCCGCCCATCCGGGGCTGACCATCGTGGCCGCGCACTTCGGCTGGCCCTGGCATCTCGACCTGACCGCCATCGCGCTGCACAAGACCAACGTGTACATCGACATCTCGGGCTGGTCGCCGCGGCGGATCCCGACGGAGGTAATCCGCGAGATGCGCGGGCGGCTGTCCGGGCAGTTCGTCTGGGGCAGCGACTTCCCGTTCCTCACGCCGGAACGCTGCCTGACCGAGCTGTCCGGCCTGGGACTGCCCCCGGACACCCTCAACACCGTGCTGCGCGACAACGCCGAGCGGATCCTCGGCCTCGCCTGACCGGACCGCTCCGGAACGGAAACGCGGTCAGTCAGCTGTTCACGGCGGTCGCCGCGGTCCCGCCGTAGAGCCGGGCGGCCCGCCAGCTGTACCAGGCCAGCACCGTCCGGTACGGGCGGTACTGCTCGCCCAGCAGGTCGAGCTGCTTGGGTGTCGGCGTGGGGATTCCCCAGGCCAGGCCGTATCCTTTGCGCACGGCGAGGTCGCCCGTGGGCCACACATCCAGCCGTCCGAGCTGGAAGATGAGGAAGATCTCGGCGGACCACTTGCCGATCCCGCGGACCGTGGTCAGCCGGGCCACGATCTCCTCATCGCTCTCCCGGGCCAGCGCCCGGGGGTCGAGCGGCACTGTCCCGTCCAGGACCTTGCTGGCCAGGTCCAGGAGCGTGGCGGCCTTCCGGCCCGACAGCCCGACGGCGCGCAGCGTCTCGGGCGTGAGGGTCATCATCCGCTCGGGCGTGACCTCGCCCTCCAGGGCCAGGATCAGCCGGCCGTGGATGGCCCCGGCCGCGGCTCCGGCCAGCTGCTGGTAGACGATCGAGCGGACCAGCGTGGCGAAGTGCGTCTCGGTGGGGCGCGGCAGGCTGGGCAGGCCGATCTCATCGACCAGCCGGGCCAGCACCGGGTCGCGCTCGGCCAGGACCTTCGCCGCGGCCCGCATGCTGACTTTGCCCGAGCCGGCCTGGCCTATGCCGGCCTGGCCCGGGCCCGCCAGGTCCGTACCCGCCGGGTCCGGCCGGGCCGACCCCTCAGTCATCACGCATCGCTTCCCCCGTCCCTCACGGGCCAAATCTAACGTCCGACCGGCACCGTGCCGAGGGTCAGGCCGGTACCAGCCGGATGGCATAGTCGAGTTATGACTATCGCCGGTGATGCCCAAGCCGGGCTGCCCGCAAGCCCTGCGAGCGACCGGGCAGAGCCCTGGGCCGGATCGCTGGAGCGCGTGGACCTCGGCGAGATCCCGTACGGCCAGGCCACCGAGTCGATGCGCGGCTGGGTGGCGCAGCGGCAGGCCGGGGAGGCCGACGACCGCCTGTTCTTGCTCAGCCATCCCCCGGTGATCACCTACGGGCACCGGACCGATCCCGCCGACCTCCGGCTGGGCCAGCACGACATCCCGGTCCTGCCCGTGGACCGTGGCGGCTACGCCACCTATCACGGGCCGGGGCAGCTGGTCGGCTACCTGGTCCTCGATCTCCGCGAGCGCGGTCCCGCCGACGTAGTGCGCTGGCTCGAGCTGGGCCTGGTCCGTGCGCTGGGCGGGCTGGGCTTCGCCGCACAGCGCCGCGATACCCCGCCCGGCGCCTCCAGCCTCGTCGGGGTCTGGACCCCGGACGAGCGTAAGGTCGCGTCGATCGGGATGCGGATCCGCCACGGCATCACCAGCCACGGCTTCGCCCTCAACGTCGACCCGGACCTGCGGGCCTTCGACCAGTTCACGGTCTGCGGGCTGCCGGGCGTGCGGATGACCTCGCTGCGCGAGATGGCCGCCGGGCAGGGCCTCGCACCGCCGGGCGACCCGGCCGTCCGGGACGCGGTCTTCCGGGCGCTGAGCACCAGCCCCTGAGCGCAGAAGCTGCTGAGCACCGAGCCGCTGAGCAGGGGACCGCCGCGCCACTCACCCGGCCGGCGGCCGGGGTGCGTTCCCCCGGGGCCGCATGATCAGGGCAGCCACGAAGTACACGCAGGGGACCCCGCCCGGGTTGGCGTAGCGGTGCGTGGTGTCCGCCGGGAAGTAGACCGAGTCACCGGCGTGCAGGGTGAAGTCTTCGGGCCCGATCTCCAGCCGCAGCGTCCCCGAGTCGACCAGCACGAACTCGTGTGAGCCCGGCGCGTAGGCCGGGAACGGCCCCGGATCCGCGCCGGGCGGGAGGGTGGTGCGGATCCACTCGAAGTTCACCCCCGGCACGACCGGGGTGAGGATCTCGCGGCGCCATCCGGCGGGCTCGTCGATCACGTCCTGGGACCCGGCGCGGCGGACGATGACCCGGCTGCCGCCGGGGGTGATCAGTTCGCCCAGCGGGACACCCAGGCCGTCGGCGATACGGGCCAGCACCACGATGGTGGGCGCCTTCCGGCCGCGCTCCACGGACGACAGCATGCTGGCGCTCACCGCGGCGGCCCCGGCGAGTTCCTGCAGGGTCAGCCCGCGGTCCCGGCGCAGCGCCTGGACGCGCGTCCCCAGGTCCGTCAGCTCGATCATTTCGCTATAATAGCCGTTATTTTCACTATAACGAATCTACCGGGGCGAGCGGGCCGTGAAGACCGGAGACCGGCGGGGCCGCGAACGGGTGACCGGCGGGGCCGGGAACGGGTGACCGGGCGGCCGGGCGCGGCGAGGAGACAGGGTGCTTGGAGGCGACAGGGTGACTGAGGAGCCGGCGGTGCCGGGGGAGGCCGAGCAGGTCCGGGTCCGGCCCGCGGCGCGGGCCGACCTCGGGGCCGTGGCCGGAATCCTCGCGTTCTACGTCACGGACAGCGTCGTCACGTTCGAGGAGGACCCGCCCGGCCTGCCGCAGTGGCAGCAGCGGCTGGACGGCCTGGCCGAGCGGGGGCTGCCGTTCGTGGTCGCCGAGACGGGCGGGGTGGTGGCCGGGTACGCGTACGCCAGCCCGTGGCGGCCCAAGCCGGCGTACCGGCACACCGTCGAGGATTCGGTCTACCTGGCGCCGGGTCAGCGCGGGCGGGGGCTGGGCCGGCGGTTGCTGGAGTCGGTGCTGGCCGGGTGCGCGGACGCGGGTGTCCGGCAGGTCATCGCGGTGATCGCCGACTCCGGCGACCCCGCGTCGGTGGCGTTGCACCGGGCCTGCGGGTTCGCGGACGCGGGCCGGCTGGCGCAGGTCGGGTACAAGCACGGCCGGTGGGTCAACACAGTGCTGATGCAGCGTGAGCTCCGGCCCGGGCTGGGCGCCTCAGCGGGGGGTTTGCGGCCTGCTGGGCGGGCGGGCGTCGCGCCGGGCGGTACGGTCGCGGGGTGAGTGCCTCCCGCTTCGTCGTGCAGCTGCACGACGCGACCACGCTGCACTTCGACCTGCGGCTCCGGTTCGGCGACGTGCTCCGCTCGTGGGCGGTCCCGCGGGGCCCGTCCCTCGACCCCGCCGTCCGCCGGCTGGCGGTGCCGGTCGAGGACCACACCCTGGACGCGGGTGAGTTCGAGGGCGTGCACCAGGGCCAGGCCCGGGGCACCGGCGCGGTGATCATCTGGGATGAGGGCCCGGCCGACATCGTGCACGACGAGCCGGGGCACCTGTCGTTCGTGCTGCACGGCCGCAAGCTCAGCGGCGGTTTCGGGCTGACCCAGACCAGCCCCCGCCGCTGGATCCTGGTCAAGGCCCGCGACGACGAGGCCCAGCCGGGCTCGGACGTCGTGGCCGACCAGCCGGCCAGCGTGCGCACCGGCCGGACCTGGCAGGACCTGGCCAGGCGGCCCGGCTAAGGAGGGCCGCTACAGCGTCGTGATCAGGCCGCCGTCGATGGTGAAGTCGGCTCCGGTCACGTTCGCGGTGCGGTCGCTGGCCAGGAACGCCACCAGGTCGGCCACTTCCGCGGGCCGGGTGAACCGGCCGGTCACCATCTGGCGGGCGGCCTGGCTCTCTACGTCCTCGGGCCGTGCGCCGGTCGCCGCGCCGACCGTTGCCGCGACCCCGCCCTGGCCCAGCCACAGGTCGGTGGCGACCGGGCCGGGGCTCACCGTGTTGACCCGGATGCCGTGCGGGCCGACTTCCTTGGACAGCGACTTGGAGAAGCTGGCCAGGCCGGCCTTGGCCGCGCTGTAGTCCATGACCCCCGGGTCGGGCAGCCGGGCGTTGACCGAGCAGGTGTTGACGATCACGCCCTGGCCCGCGGCCAGCATCACGGGCAGCACGGCGCGGGTCGTGCGGACCGCCGCCATCAAGTTCAGCGTGATCGACGCGTACCAGTCCTCGTCGGTGATGGCCAGGAACCCTCCCGTGCGGGCCGGCGCACCGCCGACGTTGTTGACCAGGATGTCGATCCGGTCGCCGGCCAGGGCCGTCAGCTGCCCGGGCCCGGCAGGATCCGCCAGGTCGACGGCGAGCGCCTGCACCGGCCCGGTGCGGACCAGCTCATCCAGCTCGTCCGAGGAGCCCCTGGCCCCGGCGATCACCCGCGCCCCGGCCGCCGCCAGCGCGCGGACGATGGCCAGCCCGATTCCCCGGCTCGCACCAGTCACCACGGCCGTGCGCCCCTCCAGGCCCAGATCCATGTCCGTCCTCCTCCGCCAGCCGGTGTACCGACGGTACGCCGGGCGGGCCCGGGCCAGCCGCCGCGCCCCGCCGGGCGAGGTAAAGGGGGCCGGGACAGACGATTTTCGTTTACGGAAAGGGGGCAGATCCCCAGGGGACGGAAAGCTCCGCTGCGAGCGCACGCCGGGGCGGGTCGGCGCGGCTCGCCGACCAGCAGGCTCGGTAGCGGCCTGCACCCGGGAGGGGCTGGTGACCGTGCACCGGACTGCCATCATGGTGGCCCCGCTGGGCCAACGGCTCACCCGGGCGGGGCATGACGGCCGGGACCGGCCGCCGGGCACGACCGCGCCGACGGTGCGGTGAACGCGTCCGCGGCGGCGCCACAAGCCGCGGACGGGCTGGTCCTGGCCAGCGCGCGGGGCCGCTGGGTGCTGCTCGCGACCGTGCTGGGCTCGGCGGTCGCCTCGATCGACGCCACCGTGGTGGGGATCGCGCTGCCCGCCATCGGCCGTGATTTCAACGTCGGGCTGGCCGCGCTGCAGTGGGTGGTGACGGCCTACACGATGACGCTGGCCGGGCTCCTGCTCCTGGCCGGGGCGATGGGCGACAAGTACGGCCGCAAGAAGATCTTCCTGATCGGCGTCATCTGGTTCGCGCTCGCGTCCCTGCTGTGCGCGGTCGCACCCGGCGCAACGTTCCTGATCATGGCCCGGGCCCTGCAGGGCGTGGGCGCGGCGCTGCTGACCCCGGGGAGCCTGGCCATCCTGGAGGCCGTGTTCCGGCCCGGTGACCGGGGCAAGGCCATCGGTGCGTGGTCCGGGTTCAGCGGCGTCGGGACCGCGATCGGCCCGTTCATCGGGGGCTATCTGGTCCAGGCGGCGTCCTGGCGGCTGATCTTCGTCATCAACCTGCCGCTGGCCGCCCTCGTGATCGCGGTGACCGTGCGGCACGTCCCGGAGTCCCGCGACCCGCAGGCCACCGGGCCGATCGACGTGCGGGGCGGCACGCTGGTCACCCTGGGCCTGATCGGGCTGACCTACGGGCTTATCCAGGGCCCGGGCGGCCACTGGGCCAGCCCTGCGGTCCTGGCCGCACTGATCGGCGGGGTCGCGCTGCTCGGAGCCTTCGTCTGGCAGGAACGGCGGACGGCGTCGCCGATGCTGCCGCTGGGCCTGTTCGCCTCGACCCAGTTCAGCGCGACCAACGCGATCACGTTCGTGGTGTACGGCGGGATCGGCGGGGCGCTGTTCCTGCTGCCCATCCAGTTGCAGCAGGTGTCCGGGTACACCGCGCTGCAGGCGGGCATCTCACTACTCCCGGTCACCCTGATCACGCTGGCGCTGTCGGCGCGCTCCGGCGCACTGGCGGCGCGGATCGGCCCCCGGCTGCAGATGACCGTCGGACCGGTCCTGGTCGGGCTCGGCCTGGCCCTGTTCGCCCGGATCAGCGGCTCCGGTGACTACCTGACCGAGGTGCTGCCCGCGGTGGTGGTGTTCGGCTTCGGCCTGGCCGTGACCGTCGCCCCGCTCACCTCCACCGTGCTCGAAGCGGTCCCGCCCGAGCACGCGGGCATCGCGTCGGCGGTCAACAATGACGTGGCCCGGGCGGCCGCCCTCATCGCCGTGGCGCTGCTGCCCGCCGCGGGCGGGATCACCGGCGACGCGTACCGGGACCCGCCGGTGTTCTCGGCCGGGTTCCACACCGCGTCGCTCATCTCCGCCGGGCTGTGCGTGGCCGGTGGCGTGCTGGCCTTCTTCACCATCCGCAACCCGGCGCGGGTTCCCGGAGCGCAGCCCGGAACGCGGCCCGCACCGGCGCTGCATTGTGCCCTGGACGCTCCCCCGCCGCTCCCGGCGGTCCAGGCGGCCCCGGTCACGGGCGCAGGACGGCCTTGATCACGCCGTCGGCGCGCTGGTCGAACGCCTGGTACAGGGCCGGGGCGTCGTCCAGCCCGCCGTGATGGGTGACGATCGTGGCCGGGCGGGCGCGGCCGGACAGGATCATGTCCCGCAGCAGCACCGTGTAGCGGCGGTCGTGGGTGCGGCCGAATCCGACTGACACGCCCTTGGAGAAGAACGTGGCCCACGGCACGGCCAGGTGGCCGTCGGCGGTTCCCTGGGGGGCCGGGTGCAGGTCCTTCTCCGGGTACACGCCCGCGATGCCGGCGTGCCCGGTGGCGTTGACCAGCCGGGCCAGGTCGCCGATCACCTGGGTGGGGTTCTCCCGGCCCGGGGCCGCGCGGTCACGGGCCTGGAAGCCCACCGCGTCGATGACGATGTCCACCCCGTTCATCGGCTCCTCGCCGGGCGGCAGTCCGTAGGTCCGGCGCAGCGCACGGATCTGCTCCACCGGGTCCCCGGCCTGGAAATCGACCGGGACGGCGCCCAGCCGGGCCGCCATCTCCAGCCGCTCCGGGACGTAGTCCACGACGTACACCACGTCCGCGCCCCTGAGCAGGCAGCTGTACGCGGAGAGCAGCCCGATGGTGCCCGCGCCGAACACCGCTGCGGTACAGCCCGGGAAGACCCGGGCCAGCTCGGTCGCATGCCAGCCGGTCACGAACGCGTCGGCCAGCATGACCAGCTCGTCCTCGAGGTCGTCGCCCGGCTCGCCGGGCACCGGGATGCAGTTGGCGTCGGCGTAGGGCACCCGGAGCAACTCCGCCTGGGCCCCGCGGTACGGGCCCATCCCGGCGTACCCGTAGGCGGCGCCGAACCCGCCGGGGCGGACCCGCAGGCAGGCGGCGGACAGGCCGCGGGCGCAGTTGACGCAGACGCCGCAGTACAGGTGGGTCGGGATGACCACCCGGTCACCGGGCTTGACCAGCTCCACCGCGGAACCGGCCTGCTGGACCACGCCGAGCGGCTCGTGGCCGAGGACGAGCCCCGGCTCGGCTCCGGTGCGGCCGTCGTACATGTGCAGGTCGGTGCCGCAGATCGCGCTGGACGTCACCCGGAGCACCACGTCGGACGGCTTTTCCAGGACCGCGTCGGGCACCTCCCGCACCTCGACGGCGCGCGGGCCGGTGAAAACCACGGCTTTCACGACGGCTCCCTGCTCTCCGGGGCTCCCCGGGGCAGCCCGACACCGGTGAGCTCGGCGCAGGCGGCGAGCAGATGGTCCTGCACGGCCGGGCTGGACGCGGCCGGGTGGACCGGGCTCGTCCGCTGATGGTAGAAGTACTGGCCGGTCACGGTGGCCGCCGGGTCGTCGCTGACCGCCAGCCAGGCCTGGGTGACCGGGGCCTGGGACATATCGTCCGGCGCGCCCGGGCCGCCCATCCTGGTCGCCACCCAGCCCGGCTCCAGGGCGTTGCTGAGCACGCCGGGCCAGCGGCGGGCCACCGCGAACGCCAGCACCACGTCGAGGAGCTTGGAGTCCGCGTAGGCCTGCGAGCCGTTCCAGTGCCGGCCGACCCACTGCAGGTCGGCCAGGTCCGGGTTCCCGCCCCGGTGCATACCGGAACTCAGGTACACCAGGCGGTCGGGGCGGATCATCAGCGCGGTCAGCAGGTAGGGGGCCAGCACGTTGATGGCGAACACGTGGCTGAGGCCGTCCGCGGTCTGGATCCGCCGCGGCTCCCGGTAGCCGACCCCGGCGTTGTGGATCACCGCGTCGTAGCGGCCCAGCTTGTTGGCCTGCTCGGCGACCTGGTGCATGCCCTTGAGGGCAGCCAGGTCACCCACGACCACGTGCGCGGCGGCGGGCAGCGCGGCGCGCGCGTCGGCGGCCCGGTCCTCGTTGCGGGCGTGCAGGGTGACCTGGTGGCCGTCGCGGGCCAGCAACTCGCCCGCCATCAGGCCGAGGCCGTCGGACGAGCCGGTGATCAGTACCCGAGCCATGCGTTGCGTCCTCCCAGAGGGTGTGCCTGTCCGCACGGGCGGCTGTCCCTACCAAGGTTGCCCTACGAGCCCGCCCGCGGCGATCGCCGCTCCCCGTGACCGGGCGGGCCCGGGCGGCCAGACGCGCCCCGCCTGTGACTGACCCTTGACGGGACGTTTTCCCGCCATTAAATTACGGTCAAATTTAAGGCTTAAATCAAGTCTCGCACTTCTCCTGTTCCCCCGCCCGGGAGATGCCATGCGCTCTGCTGCCCGTGCCCGCCGCCGGTCCCGCCAGGTCTTACGCCGGCCCGTTATCCGGGACAACGTGGACCACGGTCTACTCCACCACCGCCGGAACCGGCGGCACCCAGACCCTGTCCGTGTCCGGGACCGGCCGCATCTCCCCGGCCGGGCTTTCACCGGGGCCGGCCGGACGGCCGGCACCAGCACCGTCACGGTCACCGGGATGTCGGCCGCGGGAGCCGCCACGGCCACCACGTTCGCCTGGACCGCCGCCCAGCCACCGACTTCGTAGTCCACTCCCATCCCCCTGGAAAGGACAGCCATGAGGCTCCTCCCGCATACCGCGACGTGGCGGCGCTCCCGCTTCCGCCTCCTGGTCACCCTCGGCGCGGCGGTCGCCCTGATCGCGGCATTACTGGCCGGCACGGCGCGCAGCGCCGAGGCCGCGACCCTGCTGTCACAGGGCAAGGCCGCGACCGCGTCCTCCACCGAGAACGCGTCGTTCCCCGCGTCCGCGGCCGTGGACGGGAACGCCGGCACCCGCTGGTCCAGCGCGTTCTCCGACCCACAGTGGCTCCAGGTCGACCTGGGCGCGTCCGCCTCCATCAGCCAGGTGGTCCTGCAGTGGGAGGCGGCCTACGCCACCGCGTTCCAGATCCAGACCTCCGCTAACGGCACCAGCTGGACCACGATCTACTCCACCACCACCGGCACCGGCGGCACCCAGACCCTCAACGTCACGGGCACCGGCCGGTACGTCCGCATGTACGGCACGGCCCGGGCCACCCCCTACGGCTACAGCCTGTGGGAGTTCCAGGTCTATGGCACCGCAGGCGGCACCGGCGGCTCGTGCAGCACGGCGGACGCCGCGCTGAACCGGCCCGCCACGGCGTCCTCGCTGGAGAACGCGTCGTTCCCGGCGTCGGCGGCCGTGGACGGTAATACCAGCACCCGCTGGTCGAGCGCGTTCTCCGACCCGCAGTGGCTTCAGGTTAACCTGGGCTCCAGCCAGACCATCTGCGCGGTGACGCTGGCCTGGGAGGCCGCGTACGCGACCGCGTTCCAGATCCAGGTCTCGCCCGACGGGACGAACTGGACCACGGTCTACTCGACCACGACCGGCTCGGGCGGCACCCAGACGCTGTCGGTATCCGGGACCGGACGGTACGTCCGGATGTACGGCACCGCCCGCGCCACCCCGTACGGGTACAGCCTGTTCGAGTTCGGCGTCTACACCACGGGCGCGGGAGGCGGTCCCACGCCCACACCCACCCCGACGCCCACCTCGACCTCCACCGGATCGGGCGCGCCGCCCGCCTCGTTCTGGGGCAACACCGGCGCCATCCCCGCAGCCACCCACGTTCTGGAACTGTCGATCGTGAACCAGACGAACGGCCAGTACCCGGACAGCCAGGTGTACTGGAGCTTCAACGGCCAGGAGGCGTCGATCGCCCAGCAGCCCTACGTGGACATGCCGGCCAACTCCGCGGGCCGGATGTACTTCTACCTCGGCTCCCCGAACAGCCCGTACTACGACTTCATCGAGTTCACGGTGGGCGCCTCGTCGATCAACGTGGACACCACCCGGGTCGACCGGTTCGGCCTCAAGCTGGCCCTGCTGCTGCACGGCCACGACGGGTCCAACCAGGAGGTCGGCGAGAGCTACGCCACCTTCCAGGAATCCCGCACGGCCACCTTCCAGCGGTTCCAGAACTCGGTACCCGCCCAGTTCAAGGAACTGGCCACCGACAACGCGCCGTACGGCATCCCGTCGCCGGGCAACGACCCGGCGTTCCAGGCCGGCGGCGCGTACGCGAACTACTTCACCAGTTACGCCGCGTCGGTGGGTGACACCAGCGACTCCACCGCGCAGATCTTCGGCTGCGGTGGCACGCTGTCGGCCAATCCGCCGCTGTGCGCCGGGCTGAACCGGCACGTGGCGCAGCTACCTGCCGCGCAGCAGTCGAACCCGGCCAACTTCTACCAGGCGGCCCCGGCCAACTACTACGCCCAGTTCTGGCACCAGAACGCGATCAACGGGCTGCAGTACGGCTTCCCATACGACGACGACGCCGGGCAGTCCTCCGACATCTCGATCACCAACCCGCAGTACATGGTCGTCGCGGTGGGCTGGTAACCACGGGGTTCCCTGGCCGGGACCGGACCCGGTCAGGGAACCACCGGCCCGGTCAGGGAACCACCGGCCCGGTCAGCGGGCCACTGGCCCGGTCACGGCTCCGGCCCGGGCCGGTCAGGTCGGCCACCGGCCCGGTCAGGGGATGGCCGGGTCCGGGTCGGCCAGGGCCAGGCCGAGGGCGGCAGCGTGCCGGTGCCCGGCGGAGGGCCCGGCCAGGGTGCCGCCCACGTTCGCCCGGCCGGCGGTGACGCCGCCTGGGAGCGTGCGCAGCAGCACGCCGAGCAGTTCGTCGTCCCCGGCCGGGCCACCGACGATCAGGACCTGGCCCAGGTCGCGGCCGAGTGTGCGCAGCGCGCGGGCCAGGTTGGCCGCGAAGACGGCTTCCTTCAGGCGGAGCCGGATCGCCCGCCATTCGGCCGGGCTGTGCCGGCGGTCGAACGGCAGCCATCCGGCGGGACCCGCGGCGGCGAGCATGCCGGCGGCGGCCGGGTCGGCGGGGCCATCCAGGAACCCCCGGCTCCCATCCTCCGCCTCGAACCGCTGGCTTCCGTCGAACCGGACGCACGGGCCCCGCTTCACCCAGTCGGCCGCGGCCCGGGGCAAGCCCAGGGTCTCGGCGACCGCCACGGTGAGCAGTTCCCCGGCGCCGGCCGCGACGACCTCCCCGTCCGGGGCGATGACGTCGATGGTGCCCGCGCCCACGTCAACCACGACGGCATCGGACCGGGCGCCCGGCGTGGTGCAGGCGCCCACCCGGGCGGCGGCGGGCTCGCTGAGCACGCAGCGCACCGGGCAGCCCAGCAGGCCGGCGAGCACGGCCGTGTGGTCGGTGCCGGGACTGAGCTGGTGCAGGGACGAGACCAGGGCGGCCCGGCCTACGCTGCCCCGCCGGGCGGTCGCGGTGTCGGCCGCGGCGGCCAGGTCCACCGCGAACAGGTCGTCCAGGCTGGTCTCGCCGTCCGGCGTGCCGAGCGCGGTGACGGTGCCAACCGGCCAGCCTGCCAGCTCGGCGCACGCGGCCCGCAAGCCAATCCGGCGGCCGTGCGCCACGACCCAGGGCTCGGCCACCTCCGGGGCAGCCAGACCCGGGGCGGACGGACCGGGACCAGGCGACCCAGGTGCCGACTGATGGGCCACCCCGATGACCCCATTGCCGTAGTCGAGCAGGGCCCGGCCCACCGTGGCCGCGTCCCCCGCCTCCCCGTCGCCGAGCCGCAGCGCGGCGGCCAGGGCGACCGGGTCGGTCAGCAGGGTCATTGGCTGGCCGGGCCGGCGGACCTCCACGGCCAGCAGGCGGCAGGCGGCGGCCGCGGTCACGTTGACCTGATCGATGACGGGGATCACGGCGTCCAGGCGGTTGGCGATCAGCACGCCTTCGTCGCTTCCGGCGAGGACCGCACCGATCTCGATCCCGGCCGCGAGCAGCCCGCGGAGCTGCCGCGCCGCCGCCGCGTAGCCCAGGCTGGCTGGCACCAGGGCGACCCGCGCGGCCTCCGGCGCCGCTCCGTCCGCCCACTCACCCTCCGGCCGCGCCGCCTTCAGCCGCTCCCCCTCCACCCGCTCCCTCGTCAGCCGCTCTCCCTCCAACCGCTCTCCCTTCAACTGCAGGGGCATGCCGACACAGGCACCGGCGCCGCCGGGCGTGGTGACCCCCGCGGCGAGCACGCGCAGGCGGCCGGTGTCCGGCACGACAGCCGGGATGGTCAGCGTCGCGGTGCCGACCGCCCGCAGCGGCGCGATCCGGGCCTCGCCAGCCACCGTGCCCAGCCGCCGCTCGATGCGGCGGACCAGCGCGGCCGCGCCGCGCAGCGAGTCCGCCGATCCCTTGCGGCCCCGGGTGGGCAGCCGGTCCGCCCCGAGCAGCCGCCCGCCGTCCAGCAGGACGACCTCCGTCGTCGCGTTCCCGATATCGACCCCCGCCACCACCGTCACCGGGGCGGCCTCCATGATCGTGGTGGATTGTGCGCCGCCGGCGGCGCACAATCCACCACGATGACGGGCGCGGGCGCGGGGGACGGCCCGGCGGGGCGGGGGCGGGTGGTCATGCGCTGAGGCCGCGGCGAGTGTAGACCTCGGCGGCCTCGGTGAGCAGCGCGGCGCAACGGGGCAGCCCGCGGCCGGCGAGCGAGGCGGCCAGCGCGGTCAGCTGGACCGCGGTGGACCGGCCGGGCCGCAGTGCCTCGTAGATGGCCAGCACCTCGTCGTCGCCCAGCGCGGTGAGCTCCGCGGCGCGCCGCAGGTTCCCGGCCAGTTGCGGGTTCCCGTGCGCCTCGGCCACCACCGCCTGGTGCTCCAGTGATTCGGGATGGATCCGCAGGTCGGGCACGCTGATCTCGCCGCGGCGGACGGCCTCCAGGGTCAGCGCGCTGACCGGGCGGCCCGACATCGCCTGCACGCCCGGCTGGTCGCCGCCGCCGCGCCGCTCTGCGCTGGCCAGCCCTTCCGCGCTGGCCAGTTCCTCCGCGCTGGATGGCCGTTCTGCGCTGGCCTCCTGGCCTGGGCCCGCCGACTGCCCGGCCGGACGCTCGCCCACCCCGGTCACTCCAATCCCTCCGTGGACAGCTGCTCGGCGGGTTCGCCCGGTCTCACCCAGGCCCGTTCCAGGGCCATCAGCGCGATCACCGTGGTGTGGTAGCGGGCCTCGATGGCCTCGTCGGTGTACGGGTTGCGGGCCGGGTCGGGGGTACCGCCCTTGGCGTGCCGGGCTGCGTTCGCGCCGAGCAGCCGGTACAGCTCGCGGGTGACGGCCGGGGCCACCGAGTACAGCTCCAGGTTGGCCAGCGGGGCGAGATCCCGGCGGTGGATGAGCGCGGTGCCCTTGCCTTGCAGGCCGATGCCGATGCCCGAGCCGGCCAGCCGGGCGGCGGCCAGGCCGATCCGGCCCAGATCCACGGTGTCGCTGAACCGGACCACCCGGCCGGCGCAGCCTTCCTCCTCGAGCCCGGCGAGAAGCTCGCCGAGCACCTCGGGCACGGTCAGCCCGGACAGCGAACGCCAGACGTCCCGGCCCACCGCGGGGGACACGCCGATGACCACGTCCCGCGGGTCCTGGCCGGGAAGGGCCGGCCCGGCCGGGGTGAGCAGCAGCTCCGCGGCCGAGGCCTGCTCGGCACGCAGGTCCTCGACCCCGCGGGCTTGCCGGATGTCGTCGATCTCGGCCTGCCGGGGCGGCGACGGCTCGTACCCGGTGCCCGGCCCGGCATAGTCGTTCGGGTCGGTGACCAGGGACAGCACCCGGAGTTCCTCGTCGAAGATCGCCGCGGTCTGCAGGTAGTCGCCGGAGAGCCGGGCCCGGGTCATCTCCATGATGGCCTCCGCCTCGGCCTCGTACCCGGTCTCGTCGAGCGCCGCGACGATGTCGACCACGGTGAGCCCGCCCTCGCGGATCGAGTGCGCTGCGCTGAGGACGGCGAGCGTGTCGGTCTCACCCAGGTCCTTGGACCCGGCTGCGTCCACGGCCCGCTCCAGGTGGTCGTCGGCGAAGTCCGCCAGGCCGAGGTGCTGGTACACGGCCCGGCAGGCCTGGGCGGCGTAGCGGCGCAACTCCGCGATCTCGGCGGGCGCCACGGTGCGCAGCCCGCCGTCCACCCCCCAGTCCCGCTGCATGGCCAGGAAGTCGTCGATGTCCTCGGCATTGAAGTTGCTCGGCCCGAACATGTTGTCGTACCGCTGGATGCTGCCGAACCCGCTGAACACGAAGTCCGAGCCGGCCAGCACGATGGGCAACGTCCGTGAGGTGCGGCGCATGTCGGACTCGCTCATCAGCGCGTCATTGCCGGAGCAGGACTCCAGGTTCCGCATCATGACCATGACGTTCTCGGCCATCAGCTCACGCAGCCCGCGCGGGACGGACCCGGCCACGCTCGCGCCGTCGATGCCGCCGTTCTGCACGCCCTGGGCGCCAATCGCGCGGGCCAGCGCGATGCAGCGGGCCTCCAGGTACAGCATGGACTTCCCCTCGGCCCCAGCCATCAGCACCTCGGCCCCGGCTCCCGAGGACACCCGCATCTTCATCCCGCGCGACGCGTACGCGGAGGTCAGGAACGCCTTCGACCAGGGAGTGTCGTCCCCGTCGGTGAACACCGGCTCGGTGCCGTAGAGCGAGACCGTCTCCGCGTAGGAGGTCAGCCCGCGCATGCCGAGCTCGAGTTCCAGCGCCTCCTCCACCGAGCACTGGATGAGCACGCCCTGCGACCCGACCGCGGCGCCGATGAGGCAGGCCACCGCGTTGCTGGGCGCATCGGCCAGGACCGGGACCGTGGTCTCGATCTCCCGGAAGCCGAACGCGGCCGCCGTGGCCGAGTCGGCGGCGAGCAGCAGCGGGTCATCGAGCCGGTTGGTCACGTGCGCCTGGTTGCTCGGGGTGCGGCGGCCGCGCAGCTTGGTCATGGCCATCCCGAGCTCGGCGGGCCGCAGCAGGGCCAGCACCCGGGCGAGCTTGGCAGGCGTGACCCCCGCGCACAGCCGGATGACCTCGGCCCGGGGCACGTCCGGGCTGACCGCCCGCCGGGCCAGCTCGGTGTCCGGGAGCGCCATCGCCTCCGGGGCGACGGCCAGGTCGAGGCCGTGCCGGGCGATGTAGGCGTCGAGGGAGTCGAAGTCCTGCTCCGCGACCCCGTCCATCTCCACCACCCGGCCATCCCGGAGCACCAGCCCCGGCTCGGGGTCGTGCGGGGAGCGCAGCGCGACCAGGCCGAGCTCGGGGTCCTCGACCGCGAACCCGTCGAGGTTGACCCGCTGCTGATCCATGAACCGGATCCGGCCTACCGGCTGCTCAGGCCCGGGCACGGTCATCGCGGACTCCTCTCCTGGGCGGACTCAGATGGCGGTCTGCGGGCGCAGCTCGATGACCCGGCCCGGGGCGGGCTCGGCCGCGGGGACCGTGCTCTCCCCGGGCGCACGCTCGCCCGGGGTGCGCACGGTGATGCGGATCCGGTCGCCGCGGAACAGGTCGTAGGAAAACTCGAACGGCACGCCGCCGGTGTCGGTCGTGGTCCGGGTGATGGCGAGCAACGGCGAGCCCGCCGGGACGTCCAGGACCAGCGCCTCGTCGCCGGACGCGGCGACCACCTCGATCCGCTCCACCGCCTCCCCCGGCCGGGTGGCGAAGTGCTCGTCGAGCAGCTCGTACAGCGAACCGCCCAGCGGGAGCTCCAGCAGCCCCGGGAAGCGGTCGGCGGGCAGCCTGACGCGCTCCACTGAGATGGGGCTGCCGTCCGCGAGCCGGATCCGGACCAGGTCGATGACCAGGTCGCCGCGCTGGATCCCAAGCGCCTGGGCGGCGGCCTCTTCCGCCCCGGACAACCCGGCGCTGATCACCCGGGTCCCGGCCACCACGCCCTGGCTGCGCAGCAGGGCGGGCACCCCGACGACCCGGGAGGTGTCTCGCTCGATCTTGTCCTGGCTCACGAAGGTGCCGCCGCCGCGGCCCGGCACCCGGCGGACCGCGCCGGTCTCCGCCAGCACGGCCAGGGCCTGGCGCAGCGTGGCCCGGCTGACCCCCAGGTCGGCCGCGAGCGCCCGCTCGGCGCCGAGCCGCTGGCCAGGCCGGAAGTGGCCGGCCGAGATCCGTTCGGCGATCACTCGCCGGACGTCCTCCGGGGTGCGCACATCTTCCGGAGGGCGCCCGGCCGCCACCGGGCCGCCCGGCTGCCGGGTCATCGGCTGACGTCCCGGCCACGAGCCAGCGACGCGCCAGCGACGCCGGGCCGCCCGGCGCCCGCCACGCTACGCATCCATGGCGCCCAGGGATTCGGGCAGCACCTGCCCGCCGTCCACCACGATCGTCTGACCGGTGATGTACGCGGCCTCGTCGGTGGCCAGGAACAGCGCCGCGTAGCCGATCTCGTCCACCGTGCCGAGGCGGCGCAGCGGCACGCTGGCCGTCATCTCCTGGAGGTACTCCTCGCCGAGATCGACCAGGCCCTCGGTGATCACGTTGCCGGGCAGCACCGCGTTGACCGTGATGCTGTGCGGCGCCAGCTCGAGCGCGGCGCTGCGCATGAAGCCGAGCTGGCCGGCCTTGCTCGCGCCGTAATGCGACCAGCCGGCGAACCCGGTGATCGGCCCGGTGATAGAGGAGGTAAGAATGACCCGGCCGTGCGCGGACTCCCGCAGGGCGGGCAGGCAGGCCTGGACGGACAGGATGCAGCCGCGCAGGTTGGTGCCGAACACGGTGTCCAGGTCCTCGTCGGTCATGTCCGCGAGCCGCCGGTCCGGGAAGATGCCCGCGTTGGCGCACAGCACGTCGATGCCGCCCAGCCGCTCGGCCGCCGTCGCGGCGATCCGCTCGCAGCCCGCACGGGCGCTGACGTCGGCCAGCACGTAGGAGACCTCCGCGCCGTCCGCGGTCAGCTCCGCGACAGCGCCCGCGGCCGCGTCCTTGTCCCGGCCGACGATGAGGACCCGCGCCCCGCTGGCCGCGAACACCCGGGCGATGCCCTTGCCGATGCCCCGGGTGGCGCCGGTGACCACGACGGCCCGCCCCGCGATTGATGTGAACACGTATGGTTCCTCTCTCTGCTAGTCCGGGGGCCCGAGCCCGCGGAACCCCCGATGCCCGGGCTGAGGCCACCGCACCCGCCTAGGCACGGCAGCGGGCCAGCCGCCGGGCCGGCCGCCACGCGCCTCCGGCGCGCCCGGCCTCACCGGCGACCCACCTGGCTGAGGTAGCGCTCAGCAAGAGCGCAGCTGTCCTGGGTATAGGCGGCGCCCAGTTCCCGGGCGATGTCGGCCGCCTGATGCGACCCGATCCAGGCGACCAGCAGCAGCCGCCGGAACATGATGAAGGTCCAGATCTCCGCCTCGTCCCCGGGCGGCAGGCTGCTCACCCGCCGGTAGCCGGACAGCCAGCTGTCGACGAGCTCCGGGACGTGCGGCTGGTGCTCGAAGAAGCTGACCGCGGTGCCCACGTCGTAGAGGTACCAGCTGAAGCCCGAGTCGTCGAAGTCGATGACGCTGACCCGGCCGCCGTCCACGAGCAGGTTGGCCAGCCTGGTATCCGCGTGCACCAGGCCGTACCGCTGCGGGCCGGCGCCGAACGCGGCCAGCCGGTCCCGGAGCGCGCGGTCCAGCCGGGCCAGGACCGTGTGCTCGGCCGGCCCGACCCCGATGCCGTCCTGCCAGCGTCCCCACCGGGCCCTGGTGCCGAACGCGGCGTCGTAGTCCCAGTGGAACCGGGTGAACCAGGGTGGCCGCCGCCACTGCCGGGCGTGCTGGTGCATCCGGGCCGTGATCTCGCCCAGCTCGGCGAAGTGCGCGGCGTCGTCGTCGGCGGGCTCGGTGCCGGCCAGGTACTCGAAGCGGACGCAGTGCCGCTGCTGCCCGGTCTCGTCGGCCAGGGTCATGACCCGCGCGCCGCCGGGGGCCGGCAGCACCCGCGGGGTGCGGACCCCCGCCTCGGCCCGCAGCGCGTCCATCCAGGCCAGCTCGGACTCGATCTCGGCCGCGGTGTGGTACCCGAGGCGGTGCACCCGCAGGACGGACGGCTCCTGGCCGGGGTCCTGCACCAGGTAGGTGGCGTTCTCCGACACGTTGAGCAGCCGCACGGCCGAGCCGGGACCGCACCCGCCGGCCTGCGCGGCCCGCCCGGCGAACCGGGTGATCCGGTCCAGCACGTCGCCGCCGCCGGACAGGTCATGCGCGCCGGGCCCGTCGTTCACCCGCCCTCACCCGCTCTCGTGCCCCCGGCCCTCGACCCCGCCGAGGACCGCCATGATCGTGTCCCGGGCCGCCGTGATCTGATCCACTGGCCCGCTCAGGTAGATCCTCCCGGCCACGCCAATCATGGACACGTCAACCAGTGTCACCCCGGGCGCCGCCCGTTCCGCCTCGTTGGCCGCGAGGGCCGAGAACAGCGCGGGGGTGACCTCGCAGACCAGCAGCGTCTCCCCCGGGATAACCATGGAGCCACCGCGGTTGCGGTTGATGATGATGGCCTGCCGGTCGGTGATGTCCTCGATCACGTCGCAGAACAGGATCTGCGGCCGCAGCTGGTCGGCCGCGCTGGCGTGCAGCCCGTCCAGGATGGCCTGCCCGGCCCGCTCCACGTCGGCCAGGTCCGGCCCGTGCACCTCGAGCACGCCGAACTGGCGCTCGACGAACAGGATGCCAGGCTCCACCGTGGGCACCGCGCGCAGGGCCAGGTCGGTCACCCGCTCGATGGCCAGCGCCGGGGCCACCTCGACGATCAGCGAGTGCTCGCCCTGCATCGGCGGGTAGCCGCGGGCCCGGGTGGGGGTGCCCAGGTACGCCGCGAACTGCCGCTGAAGGTCCCGGACCAGCAGGTGGACCCGGAGCTGGGCCAGGGGCGGCGCGCCCGGCCGCGCGGCAGGTGGCGCGCTCACTCGCCGCGGATGGTGAAGTGCCTGCCGAGTTCCGCGTGCGGCCGCGGGATCACGTGGACCGAGATCAGCTCGCCCACGGTGCTGGCCGTCTCGGCCCCGGCCTCGGTGGCCGCCTTCACCGCGCCGACGTCGCCGACGATGATGACCGACACCAGGCCGTCGCCCACTTCCTCGCGGCCGACGATGGCCACGTTGGCCGCCTTGACCATGGCGTCGGCGGCCGCCAGCGCGGCCACGTACCCCTTCGTCTCGATCATCCCGATCGCGTTGTCCGCCACGTTTCTCTCCTCTGCTGCCTGTCGTGATCATGACTTAGCTGTCGTTGGAACGACCCCCAAGTCATGATCATGATGTGTTACCCGGTGGGTCGATGGAGCCGATGATGAGCGCGTCAACCGGCGGCGGCTCGCCCGGGAACCAGGCCGCGGCGACCGAGCCCTGGGCGACCAGCACCCGTTCCCCGACGCCGCTGCCCAGGACGTCGAAGGCGACGAACCGCTGGCCGCTGCCTTCCGCCTCCACCTCCAGGAACGCGCCCTTGGGGATCTCGGCCAGCCGGCGGGTGGCCCACACGTTTCCCACCACCGTCGCGGTTACCATCAGCGCTCCTTCTCGATGTCGACCCCGGCCGCCCGGGCCCGGTCGCGGGCGAGCGGCGTGAGCACGGCGCGCCGCCCCAGCACCAGCCGCGCCCCGGCCCGGGCCGCGTCGCGGACCGCGGCCTCGGTGACCGCGCCCTTGTCGATGCGGTGCACCGGCCGCGCCGACCCGCCCGGCCCGGCGGGCACCGCGCCGCCGGCCGCCAGGCGGAACCGGAGGCGGCCGCTGCGCAGGTCATCGCGCCGCCGCGGGTTCTCGAACAGGTGCAGCAGCCGGGTCACGAACACGGCCAGTTCCTGGTCGGTCCGCACGCTCACGGTCTCTACCGCGCCGACCCCGTCCCGCACCGTGTACGCCGCCCCGCCCTGCGCCGGCGCGCTGCTCGCCTGGCCCGGCGGCGGCCTGCCAGCCTGGCCCGGCGGCGCGGGCAGCAAGTCGGCCAGCGCCTCCCGGACCAGGGCGCGCAGCATCTCGGGGTCCGCACCGGAGCTCATGCCGCGCCCCGCAGGGCCTGCTCGGCCGCGTCGGCGGCCTGACGCACGTCCGCCTCGGATCCGGACAGGTACACCCGGCCGGTGGCGCCGATCATGCGGTAGTCCACGACCTTGATCCGGGCCGCCTTCTCGGCCTCGTTGACCGCGCGGATCGCGTACGAGGCGGGCTGCATCTCGAGCACGAACAGCGACTCCCCGGCCAGCACCATGGAGCCGATCTTGTTCCGGTTGATCAGGAACGCGTGCTGCGGGTCGATCATCGTGACGATCTTCGACGCCAGGATCTCCGGCGGGCTCGCGTCCGCCTCCGAGGCCCGCAGGGCATCGAGCACGGCGGAACCGGCCGCCCGGACCTCATCGGTGCTCCCGTGTACTTCCAGGTACCCGAAGTGCCGCTCGACCACGAGGATCCCGGCCCGCACGCTGGCGTATTTCAGGGCGACATCGGTGAGCGGCTCCACGTCCAGCCCCGGCGCGACCTCGACCACGATCGCGGCGTCGTTGCTGCGCGGCAGGCTCCCCCGGATCCACGAACCCAGGTAGCACATCGTCTGCGGCTGCAGCCGATCCAGGAAGATGAACGACCGCAACTCACCCACGCCCATCAGCCACGATCCCCCTGAGCTCCTCGAGCACAACCCGCCTGATCTCCGCCCGCAGTGCCTCCACGTCCGGGTCCACGCCCGCCAGGCCCGTCGCCGGACGCGCAAGCCCCTCGGCCGGGCCGGCCGGGACATGATGACCCGGGCGCGGCCGCCCCCCGTCATCACGCAGATTGGACGCCACCGGGTAGGGCGGAACCGCGGCCCCTGGTGCGTCCCAGGGCACGAGCCCGGTGAAGTCGCCGAACCCCGCAGCCGGGTCCTCGCTATAGGCCAGGCGTGTCCACTGGACCAGATGCTTGGGCTGCAGGTTCTCGCCGACCGAGGAGCGGCCGAAGAACCCGGTCCCGATCGTCATCGACGGCGCGAGCCCGGTCCCGATGCCCGCGCTGCCCAGGCTGGACCCGGCGTTCACCGCGACCCGGAGCACCTCGAGCGCGGCCCCGTACTCCATGATCGTCACCGGGTCGGTGGCGTGGATCGCGGCCGAGTGACCCCGGCCGCCGAGCCGGAGCACCGCCCGCGCCGCGCCGATGCCGTGCCGGACGCTGCCGACCTGGGTCAGGCCGAGGACCGGGCAGAGTTTCTCGTGGGCCAGCGGCTCCTCCGGGACGACCAGGGGGAACGGGGCCAGCAGAACCCGGGTCGGGCCCGGCACCCGCAGGCCGGCCTGGGCGGCGATCCACGTCGCCTCCTTCCCGACGAACCGGGTGTCGAAATGCCCGCCCGGGAACAGCAGGTCACGGACCTTGTCCCGGTCCTCCGGCGGCAGCAAGTACGCGCCCGCCCGCTGCAGATGCCGAAGCAGCGCCCCGGCGGCCGCCTCGGTCACGATCAGCACTGACTCGTTGGTGCACAGGATCGAGTTGTCGAAGCTCTTGCTGTCCACGATCCGGCGCGCAGCTTCCGGCAGGTCCGCATCGTCCGCAACGAAAACCGGCACGTTGCCGGGCCCCACCCCGATGGCCGGCGTGCCCGAGCTGTACGCGGCGCGGACCACGCCGACCCCTCCGGTCGCCACGATCACGCTCGTCCGCTCGTCCGTCATCAGCGCGTTGATCAGCGGCACCGACGGCTCGTCCACGACCTGGATCACGCCGTCCGGCGCACCCGCCGCCACCGCGGCCGCGGCCAGCGTGCGGGCCGCGTCCGCGGAGCATTCCCGGGCTAGCGGGTGCGGGCTGACCACGACCGCGTTGCGGGTCATGAGCGCGAGCAGCGACTTGACGAACACGGTGGCGACCGGGTTGGTCGACGGGGTGAGCGCGAGCACCACCCCGGCCGGGCGCGGGATCTCGACGATCCGGGCGGCGGGATCGACCCGGGGGGTCACGTAGTCGTGCCCGGCGTAGGCCTCGGTCAGCCCGGTGCTGCTGGCCAGGTTCTTGATGGTCTTGTGCTCGGCCACGCCGAACCCGGTCTCGCGGACGGCCCAGTCGGCGTACTCGCGGGCCCGGGCCGCCCCCGCGGCCGCGGCCGCGTGGACGATCCGGTCCACCGCGGCCCGGTCGAAGCGGGCGAACGCGGACGCGGCCCACTGGGCCCGCTGCAGCATGGCCCGGGCCCGCGGCACCCCCGCCGGGTCGGTGAGCAGGTCGATAGCGATGGGCCCGTCGATGCCGGGAGTAACGGGAGCCTCGCTCATGACCGCACCCACCGCCCGCTCGTCGGCGATTCGCGGGGGCCGGGGGCTCCGGGGGTAGTCCCCCGGGCAGGCAGAGCGGGGGGGCGTCCCCCGGGCGGGCAGAGCCCGCGTCGTCCCGGGCCGCGGCGATGGCCACCTCGACCCGGTCGAGCAGTTCGGCGCACAGGTCCGGGGTGAGCAGCAGGCCCGGCTTGAACTGCAGGACCCGCGGATCCAGGGTGGAGAAGATCGCCCACACCCCGTGCTCGTACAGCCGCTTCATCACGAACTTGGCGCCCTGCGGGTGGTCGAACTCCAGGCCCATGACCAGGCCGTCCTGCCGGATGCCGGTGAACCAGTCCGGGTGGGCCGACTGGATCCGGCGCAGTCCGCGGCCGAGCAGGTCGGCGATGTAGAAGACCATCGACCTGATCTCCGGCCGGCAGGTGATCTCCAGGGTCTTCAGCGCCGCGATGCAGCCGAGTTCGGCGCCGCCGAACGTGGACATGTGCGCGAACCCGTCCTCGCTGAGCCAGCCCGCCGCCGCCTCGCTGACCAGGACGGCGCTGACCGGGTACATGCCACCGGAGATGCCCTTGCCGGTGACCAGGATGTCCGGCGTGATGCCGTGCTTGGTGATGGCCCACAGCTCGCCGGTGCGCATCAGCCCGGTCTGCACCTCATCGGCGATGTAGAGGGCGCCGTACCGCTCGCACAGCTTCTTGGTGCCTTCCAGGTAGTCCGGGGCGGGCAGCGGGAAGCCGTAGGTCGCCGGGATCGTTTCCATGATCACCGCGGCGACGTCCCGGCCGCGCAGCGCGTCCTCCATCGCGGCCAGGTCGTTGAACGGGACGTGGGTGAACTCGTCCGGCCGGTCGGCCAGGAACAGGGTCGAGAACCGGTCGTCGCCGGTCGCGACGGCCAGGCCGGTGTGCCCGTGGTAGGCCTTGGCGACCGAGACGATCCGGCGTTTCTTCGTGGCGTGCCGGGCGGTCTTCAGCGCGATGTCGATGGCCTCGCCGCCGCCGCTGCCGAACACCACCTTGGTCAGGCCGGGGGGCGCGGTGTTCACCAGCGCCTCGGCTAGCGCCGTGCGGGCCAGCGACGGGAAGTGATGGTTGCCGATGTCGAACCGCTGCATGGCCGCGGTGACCGCCGCGGCGACCTCCGGGTTGCGGTGGCCCAGGTTGTAGGTGCCCCCGTTGAGATGGACGTCGATCAGGCGCTTGCCCCCGACGTCGTAGATGAAGTAGCCCTCACGCCGGTCGATGACCAGCGGGACCCCGGAGTCCACCCAGAACTGGGTCTTGTCCGGGTTCCAGAACTGCCTGGACCGGTCGAGCATCTCGGCCTTGGACGGGAAGGCGATCAGCTCCTCGGCCATGTCACCTCCGGGTTCCGGGCGCCAGTCCGGTCTACTTTGGTCTGACCAAATACGTACCCTTCTGACCTTTACCTGTCAAGAGGTCAAAGTTAATGGCATATTTCATGAACCAAAACTCTTGTCATGATTCCTACCTGCTGATACCGTCCGCGCTGTGACCTGTACCACCATGCATCCCTCAACCGTTTGACCTCGGTTTGACCACAGCTGTTCGACGACCGCGCCAACGGCGCGGGTCACCTCGCAGTACCGGGCGATCCCTCTGGGGAGGGCACTCATGGCACAGTCGGAGCTTCCACGGGTCGGCGGTATCGAGGGGATGGAGGAGTCCCTCGACGTCTCCCAGCGCGCCGAGGTCCCGAAGCTGCGCAAGGGCGCGGTCGGGCTGGGCGGCGTGCTGTTCCTGACCGTGACCGGATCCGCGCCGATCTCGGCGATGCTGTTCAACACCCCGATCGTGGTCGGCTACGGCCAGGGCGTCGGCGCCCCGGCCGCGTTCTTGTTCGCCACGATCGTGCTGGTGGTCTTCTCAGTCGGGTACGTGGCCATGGCCCGGAAGAAGACGAGCGCGGGCGGGTTCTACTCCTACATCAGCCATGGCCTGGGCCGGGAACTGGGCATCGGCACCGGCTACGGCGCCCTCGTCGCCTACTCGGTGTTCGAGGCGTCCCTGTGCGGCGGCTTCGCCTACTTCCTGGGCCTGAAGCTGAACGCGTTCGGGGTTCACATCAGCTGGCCGTGGCTGGCCCTGGCCATGGTGGTCATCATCTCGGCCCTGACGTTCTTCGACGTCCGGCTGTCCTCGACGCTGCTGGCCATCGGGCTGATCAGCGAGATCGCCATCCTGCTCATCTTCGACGTGTTCATGTTCAGCAAGGGGCACACCAACTGGAGCGCGATCAACCCGGTCAACGCGTTCAAGGGCTTCCCGGCCTCCGCGGGGCTGGTGGCCGGCGCGGTCGGCATCGGCCTGTTCTTCGCGTTCTGGTCCTGGGTCGGGTTCGAGATGGCACCGAACTACGGCGAGGAGTCCCGCGACCCCAAGCGGATCGTGCCCCGTGCGCTGTACATCTCGGTGATCGGCCTCGGGGTCTTCTACGTGATCACCTCGTGGGCCCCGCTGGGCGGCTACCCGACCATCCACGCGGCCGCCGCCCAGGCGCAGAACAACGCGGCCAACTTCTACCTGACCCCGGCCCGGCAGTACGCGGGCCACTGGGTGGCCTCGATCATGAGCTACCTGATCATCACTGGCTCGTTCGCCTGCGGCATGGCCTTCCACAACACCACGGCCCGGTACTTCTACTCGCTCGGCCGCGAAGGGCTGCTGCCGTCCGTGCTGGGCCGCACCCATCACAAGTTCAAGAGCCCGCACATCGCGTCGATCGTCCAGTCGGCGATCGCGGCGATCATCATCGTCCTGTTCGCGGTGTTCACCGGCAGCAACGACCCCGCTTCCCAGGCCTACCTGCAGCTCTACGGGCTGATGGCCGTGATGGGCGTGATCATCATCCTGTCCGTGCAGGCCCTGGTCTCGCTGGCCATCCTGGTCTACTACGAGCGTTACCACCGGGACGAGGTGCACTGGTGGAAGACCCGGCTGGCGCCGGCACTGGCGCTGATCACCCAGGCGGCCGTGGTCTGGCTGCTGTTCGACAACATCAGCTTCCTCGGCGGCGGCTTCGGCTACGCGAATTTGCTCGGCCCGATCGACCTGGCGGTCGTGCTGATCGGGGTGGGGGCCGCGTTCTACTTCAAGAAGCGCAAGCCCGCCAAGTACGAGCAGGCCGGCCGCCTCATCAACGAGGGCCTCTGATCCAGATCGGCCTGTAGCCAGTGCCCGGCGGTCACGGCCGCCGGGCTACTGCGTGGCACGCTCTCAGGCCAGCGACGTTAGGGCCCGCTATACCCGGGTACCGCATCCGCGGCTAAGCGGTAACCGCCGGGATTGGCCCCGCGACCGCTGGCCAGGACAGCGGAGGAGCCATGACCTCAACGATGAGGAGGCGGCGGCTGGGCGGGCGACGCCCAGGGCCACGGACGGCAAGCGCGCTGGTCGGAGTGGCCGCGCTACTCGCCGGGACAGGTGTGCTGCCCGCGGTCCAGGCGGCCAGCGCGGCTGCGGTGACCGCGCCGCCGTACAGCTGCGCGGCCAACGGCCCGGCGGGCAACCAGACCGTGTACGGGACGTTCGGCGACGCCAGCGTGCTGGGCTGGGCCGGGAACCACCAGGGCGTGCCCGCCTGCCTGGGCGGGAGTTTCTTCGTGATCAGCAAGGGCCGGCCCGGCGACGGCACGACCACGCCGGTCACCGGCACCACCTACGGCTACGGCGTCTACGACAACAGCCCGACCACCTGGGCCAACGCGGACGGGTACCTGCCCGCGCTGGTGACCACGTTCCACCGGGACGGCGCCCGCATCTCGATCACGAACTTCGGCGACAAGATCAGCGTCGGCGGCCACGCCTACGTCGCGATCTACAGCCGGGTCCAGGTCAGCAACCCCACCGGCCAGGCTCTCAGCATCGACCCCCAGGCCTCGGCCGGCCTGATCCCCCTCAATTCCGCGAGTAACTCGGTGCCCGCGCACGGCACCGTGAACCACGACTACGTGGTGGCCGCGGACCGTTTCGGCGGCAGCTACGCCTGGCCCTCGGCGTCGGCGCTGGCCGGCGCGGGCGGTTTCGGCCAGCACTTCACGCACATGCGGACCTACTGGAACCAGCAGCTGGCCAGCATCGCCCAGATCGTCAGCCTGCCGGACACTAGCCTGGCCGACGCGTACCGCACCGGGTTCATCTACACCCAGATCATCAGGTCCGGCAACCAGCTGCGGACCGGGGCTAACGGGTACGACACCGAGTTCAGCCACGACGTCATCGGCATCCTGGCCAACCTGTTCACCCAGGGCTACACCAGCGGCGCGCACGCGCTGCTGACCCGGGCCCGCTACGTGATCGGCAGCCAGACCCAGTACGACGACGGGGTATGGACCTACCCGTGGGTGTGGGCCCTCTACCTGCTCAAGACCGGCGACCTGAGCTTCGTGAAGGCCAACTTCACCACCCAGGGCCGGCCGGCAAGACCGAGCCGAGCATCAAGGACACCGCGCACCTGATCGCCGCGGACCGGACCGGGCCCGGCGGCATCATGCAGAAGACCAACGACATCGACGCCAACGGCTACTGGACCATCGACAACTACACCGCGCTCACCGGCCTGGCCACCTACGAGTGGCTGGCCAAAAAGGTCGGCAACACAGCCGAGGCGAAGTGGGCCGCCGGGCAGTACGCCAGCCTGCTCGCGGCGGTGAACAAGACGCTGAACGCGACGATCTCGGCCGGTCACCTGAACTACCTGCCGTGCTCGATGATCGAGCCGAACACGGACAACCGGTGCGCGAACGCCGAGGACGCCAACTGGGCGGCGCCGTTCCTGTTCGGACGCTGGGCCTGGGATGGCTACCTGTTCGGCGCGCCGCTGAGCGGGCCGGGCATCAGCCTGATCGACGCCACCTACAACTACGGCTTCGGCCGGCTGGCCGGGAAACTGCCGCCCAACACGTTCGGCGGCTACCCCACGCAGTACTACAGCACCGCCTACAACGCCGGTTACGGCGAATGGGGCCTGGCCAGCGCGAGTCACCGGGACCAGGGCATCCTCAGCTACCAGTTCATGATCTCCAACGGGCAGAGCGGCCCGTACTCGTGGTGGGAGAGCCAGCAGTTCCCCAACCCCGGCGCACCGTGGACCGGGACCCACCCGGAGGCGGGCAACGGGTCCTCCCCGCACGCCTGGGGCATCGCCAACGCCAACATGACGCTGCTCGACTCGCTCGCCGCGCAGCGGGCCGACGGTGACCTGGTCGTCGGGCGCGGCGTGCCTAATTCCTGGCTCAGTGGCGGGAAGCCCATCCAGCTGGCTAACTTCCCGACCACCGGCGGCCATCACCTGGGGCTGACCATCCAGGGGCATGGCTCGTCGGTCACGCTCACCCTGGCCGGGACGGCCGCGGGGCCGGTGCTGTTCCAGCTGCCCGCGTTCGTCGGCAACATCGCCTCGGCCAGCGCCGGCACGGTCGACCAGCAGACCGGCACGGTGACCCTGTCGCCTGCGGCGCATTCGGTGACCGTGCAGCTGAAGCACCCGGCCAGCTGAGCCGGGCCGGTTAGATCCGCGGCGCGGCGGCCCGGGGTACCGGGCCGCCGCGCGGCGGGACGGGGTGCGTCAGCGAGTGGTGAGCGCGAGCACCGTGAGGGAGTTGGCCGGGAACGTGTGCCGGAAGCTGGCCCCGGAAGAGCCGAGCCTGCCGGTCACCGGGCTGATCGCGGTGGGATGCGCGATCGAGTTCCCCGCCGTGGGATCACCCGTGAGCACGGTCGAGGTGCCGCCGGACACGCCGGAGACCCCGGACAGGTCCACGCCGACCGTGGCGGCGGACGCCCCGCGGTTGACCACGGTGACGTAGGTGACGCCGCCCGATTTGGTGGAGGCGACCGCCCACAGGTTCCCGTTGCCGCCCACGATCTGGGACGGCGCGACCCGGTCACCGACGGAGTCCCCGAGCATCTTCTGCGCGTAATACGACGGGGACCCGTAGCTGGCCAGGCCGTTGTACCCGATCAGGTTGGTCGGCCAGCTGACCGCATTCACGTTGACCAGCAGCGGTGCGTACGACGCCCCGATGGCCACGTCCGCATCGCGCTCCAGGCCGGTCAGGAACGCGGCCTCGCCCAGCGCCGCGGCCAGCGTCCCGGTCGGGCTGCCCTGGGTCACCGCGTACTCGCCGACGATGTGCTGAGGCCCGGTCCGGCTGGTCGAGTCGTAGACGTGGGCGTCACCGGCGATCACGTCCGGGTTGCCGGAGTAGTAGTGGTCGTCGATGACGTCCGGGGCCCGGCTGGTCACCGGGGTCGTCGCGATGATCTTCAGCTGCGGGTAGGCGGCCTTGATCGCGTCGTAGAACATGGGGAAGCGGTAGGCGTTGTAGCTGCCCGAGCTGTCGAAGAAGTCCTCGTTCCCGACCTCCACGTAGTGCAGGTCGAACGGGGCGGGGTGGCCGTCCGCGGCGCGCATCGCGCCCCACTTGCTGGTCACCGGGCCGGTCGCGTACTGGATCTCGTCCAGCGCGTCCTGCACGTAGGGCGCCAGCTGGTTCTGGGGCACCACCGTGCCGTTCAGCGTGTAGCCGGCGAACACGGCCAGGATCGGCTGAGCGCCTGCCTGCTGGGCCATCTCCAGGTATTCCAGCAGGCCCATGCCGTCCTGCGACCAGTAGCCCCAGGCGGTGTTCTGGTGGCCGGGCCGGTCCTGCACCGGGCCGATCGTGTTCTTCCAGTTGAAGTACGTGGCCAGGGTCTGCCCCTCCAGGTAGTTTCCGCCCGGGATGCGCAGGTAGCCCGGGTGCAGCGCGGCGATCTTCTGCATCAGGTCGACCCGCAGCCCGTTGGGCGTGCCGTCGTAGGTGGGCGGGAACAGCGACACGAACGTGAACCAGGCCGAGCTGCCGGCCGCGGCGGCGTGGCTGGTCGTGATGACCAGCCGGTTTTCCAGGCTGGCCGCGATCCCCCGGGGTGTGGTGATCGTGGCGGTGTACTTGGCCCAGCTGCTGGTGATCGAGGGGATGGACACGCGGGCCCACACCTGCCCGCTGGTGCTCTCCAGCGACGCGGTCAGCGGTCCCGCGAAGCCCGGTCCGGCCTTGGCGAAGAAGGACAGGTGGTAGGTGGTTCCCGGGGTGACCGGGATCCCGAAGTAGCCACCGTTCGCGATCCCCGCCCGGCCGCCCGTGGGCAGGCTGGCCACGGTCAGTTTGAGGGAAACGGGGTTGGCGGTGTTGAGCGGCTGGGAACTGTCGAGCGCGATGCTGGCTGACGCGCCCCCGCCGGCGACCGCCGACCAGTACACCGGCGAGGTGCTGCTCTCCTTCAGGTCCCGGTTGCGGACCAGTTCCGCGTAGACGCCGCCGTCCCCGGAATGGTTGATCTCCTCCAGGAACGCGCCGTACTGGGTGGAGTTGAGCGCCGGGCCGGCCTGGTCCTCGTGCACGGTGATGGACCCGGGGCCGGCCAGCGCCCGGATGGCGGCGGCGGGCAGCACGCCGGAGTAGGCGCGCACGTCGTCGATGGACCCGGTTACCCAGTCGGTGGGGGCGCCGTTGAAGAAGCCGCGCCCGACGGCCAGCGGGCCGCTGGCGGACCACGGCGCGAGGGCGTGGACGGTCTGCTGCAGCGCCCCGTTGATGTACAGCGACACGTTCTGGGCGCTTGCGTCGTACACCCCGGTGAGCAGGTACCAGACGCCGGGCTGCGGGACGATCGTGCTGGTCGCGATCGCGCCGTAGGCCGCGGTCGAGTCGTAGGCCAGCCGGGTGAACGCGAACCGGCCGCTGTCCCCGCGCAGCTGCAGGTAGAAGCCGCTGACCTGGGCGCCGTCCTCGCTGACGAAGGTCTGGTAGCCGGTGGTGCTGCCGAGGTTCACCCAGGCCGAGACGGTGAAACTCTGGCTGGTGTCGATGACCGGCCCGGAGCTGGCCGCATCCTGCTGGGGGGTGACGGACAGTGCGTGCGGGCCGACCACGCCGGTGGTCCAGGACGCGCCACCCTGCAGGGCCAGTGGATGGCCTGCGCCGGATCTGTCGGCGGCGGTGGTCCCGCTGCCCTCGTCGAAGGGCCAGTGCCCGATGAGTGAGGCCGCCGGGGCCGCGGTGGGGCCGGCGGTACTGGTGGTGGCGCCGCGGGCCGCGGCGCAGGGCGCGGCGGCCAGGGCGAGCGCTAAGACGAAGACCGGGGCGATGATGCGTCGTCGCATGTGTGCCTCCTCTGGCTGGCGATGCTGTGAGCGCTAACACGAGAGGCCCGGCCGGGCCCAGCCTTTCCCTGCCAGTCCCCGACCCATGCTCGGCACCGTCCCCGCGACCGTCAAGGGCCCCCCGGGCCGACCTGGTCCTCGGCGCCTGCCTCGCTCGCCTGCGGCCGTCTGCCGCCGTCCCGGCCCCGGCTGCCGCCCCGATCTGCTGCCGCCCCGACCTGCTGCCGCGGCCGCCTCGCTCCCCCGGATGGGAGATACCGGCGGATTAGGCCGGCCAAATCCGCGTGTTACTGCGTTCACAAAGGACGCCGGGCGGCCTGCCCGGGAGCTCACGTGACCGGGTCGCGACCGTAATCCCAGTAAGGAATGGGCGCGGCTGGGCCTTGACGTGATCACCGCGTGCCCCACAATATGGCCGTCTAAAGGCCGCCATGCGCTCCATCGTCACGGATCGCGAGGCCACCCGGTATCCGAGCAGGAGTCGCGTTGGCAGCCAGAGGCACCCGGACCGCCCGGGCTGCGCTGCGGGTCGTGCCGCCCATCGAGTACGACGCGCCGCCCCCGGGGACGGCCGCGCCGGGAGCGGGCGGCGGCGAGGCCACCGCGTACCGGCAGCTGGCGGCGGACCTGCGCGAGGCGGTCGCGGCCGGGAATTACCCGCCGGGCCAGCGGCTGCCGACCGAGGCCGAGCTGGTCGCTTCGACCGGACTAGGCCGCCAGACGGTGCGCCGCGCGTTCCAGGAGCTTGTCTCGGAGGGCGTCATCTACCGGGTCCGGGGCCGGGGCACGTTCGCGGTCCCGGGCGAGGGCAAGTACCTGCGCTCGTTCGGCAGCATCGACGACCTGATGGCGCTCGCGCTGGACACCGAGCTTCGCGTGGTGGAGCCGCTGCACGTGCTGGCCAGCGTGACGGTCGCGGACACGTTGCGGGTACCCGAGGACAGCGTGATGGCCATGTCCTTCCTGCGGCTGCACGACGGGGTCCCGTTCTGCTACACGCGGGTTCATGTGCCGCTGGAGATCGGCCGCAGGCTGCGCGGGCTGCCCGAGGTGGGGGTGCTCACGGAGCCGGGCGACCGGGCCCGCTTCACCATGATCAGCCTGGTCGACCGGGTTAGCGACCGGCAGATTCACAACGCGGTGCAGAACGCGACCGCGGTGGCCGCCGACCCGGACACCGCCCGCCGCCTCGGCTGCCCGGCGGGTGTGCCGGTGCTGCGCATCGAGCGGCTCTACTGTGACCGGGACCTGGTGCCCCTGGAGCTGGCCATCAACCACTTCCACCCGGACCGTTACTCCTACCGGCTGCAGATGCGCGGCCGGGTCGATCACTCCGGCACGGGCGGCGGTCCGCAGTGAGCGGCCGTCCCGCAATGAGCGGGGGCCCGCGGTGAGCGGCCGGCGGCCACCCTGAGCGGCCCGCGCCAGGCCGCCGCCGGCCCGTCGGGGGCTACGGCGATCGTGGCCGCGCTGGCCTCAGCGGGCACCCGGATGATGTTCGGCGTGCCGGGCGGCGGCCCCAACCTCGACGTGGTCGGGGCAGCCGCCGCGGCGGGGCTGCGCTTCGTGCTCACCCACACCGAGACGGCGGCGGCCATCATGGCCGCCACCACCGCGGACCTGACCGGAGCACCGGGAGCGGTGCTGGTCACCCGGGGACCAGGGCTGGCCAGCGCCGTCAACGGGATCGCCCACGCAGCGCTGGACCGGCTTCCGCTGGTGGTGGTCGCCGACACGGTGCGGGCGGCAGAGGCCGGCCGGGTCAGCCACCAGCGGCTGGACCAGGGTGCACTCGGCCGTTCGGTGGCCAAGGCGGTGCTGACCGTCGGCGGGGACCAGGCCAGCCAGCTGGCTGTGCGGGCGGTCCGCCGGGCGCTCGCGGCGCCGGCCGGGCCGGTGGTCGCGTTGATGGATGACAGTCCCCCGGCGGGCAATCTCGCCCCCGCTGATCTCGCGCCGCAGACCGATGACCCGGCGGCTCCCGGCGATGACCCGGCGGCTCCGGCCGGCGGCCTCACCCCGCTGGCCGTGGCGCTGCGGCGGGCCCGGCGGCCGGTCCTGCTGCTCGGCGCGCACGCGGTCGCGCACACCGCCGCCATCCGGGCGGCCGTGGCCGGCCGCGGGATCCCCGCACTGCACACCTACCGGGCCCGCGGCATCGTGCCGGACTCCGCGGCCGAGGCCGGCGGCCTGGTGACGGGCGGCACGCTGGAATGGCCGTTGCTGAGCCAGGCGGACCTCATCATCGGGCTGGGGGTGGACGAGGCCGAGATGATCCCCGCGGCCTGGGACTACGCCGCGCCAACGATCCTGGTGGCCGAGTGGCCGGCCGCGCGTACCGGGGCCACGGGCTACTTCACCGGCGCCACCACCCTGACGGCGCCGCTGCCCGCGGCGATCGATCTCCTGGCGCGCTGGACACCCGCCGCCATCCCGGATGACCGGCGCCGGGCGGGGGCCCAGGACTGGGCACCCGCCGACGGGTCCGGACTGGGCACCCGCGGCCGGGCGGGCGGCCCGGGCCGACACCGCCCGGCGGCTGGCCGGGCTGGCCACCCGCCCGGCCGCGCCCGGCGCGCTGGCCCCGCAGCACGTCGCCGCGGTGGTCCGGGCGCACACTCCGGCGGACACGATCGCCACCGTGGACGCGGGCGCGCACATGCTGGCCGTGATGCCGCTGTGGGAGGTGGACCAGCCCGGGCGGCTGCTCATCTCCAGCGGCCTGGCCACCATGGGCTTCGCGCTGCCCGCCGCCATCGCCGCTGCCCTGTGTGCCCCCGGTGCGCCGGTGGTGGCGTTCACCGGGGACGGCGGCCTGAGCATGACGCTGGCCGAAATCGAGACCGCGGTCCGGCTCAGGCTGAGGATCGTGGTGATCGTGTTCAACGACGCGACGCTCAGCCTTATCAAGATCAAGCAAAAGCCGGCCGGCCAGGGCGGCGCCGAGGCGGTGGATTACGGCCCGGTCGCGTTCGCCGGGGTGGCCACCGCGATGGGTGCCGCGGCGGCGGCCGCTAGGACTGAGGCCGAGCTGATCGCGGCGCTGGGGGCGGCGCTGCGCCGGGACGGCCCGACCGTGATCGATGCCGCGGTGGACCCGGCCTGCTATCCCGCGGTCATGGAACTCAGCCGCGGTGACGCCGGCCGCCGGGACGTTCCCGGCCTGACCGAGGCAGGAGGCGACCGGAACCGCTGACCGCCCGGCCCGGGCACCCGCCCGGCACCGGGACCCCGCCCGGGGCGATGCGCTACAGCAAAGGAGCATGCGCAGTGAGCATTACCGTTGCGAAGTTCAAGGACGTGGCCGAGGGGACCCAGCCCGGCCAGTTCACCATCGGCGACCGTGAGCCGGTGACGAGCCTGGCCGACCTGGAGCCGAGCTTCAGGCGGCTGCTGGATGAGCGGGTGACCGCGGTCGTGGCGGTGATGGGCCGGGCGGACCAGCCCAACCTGACCCCGGTATGGTTCGACTACGAGGGCGATACGGTCCTGCTCAACCTGGCCACGCACCGCAAGAAGGTGGACTGGCTGCGCAAGGCTCCCTACGCGACCTTCCTGCTGATGAACCCGGAGAACACCTACCACTGGCTCAGCATCAAGACCGTGGTGAAGCGGGAGATCTCCGAGGACGACCCGGTGGAGGGGCAGCGGGTCACCGACCAGCTGGACCGGATCTGGGTGAAGTACACCGGCAACGAGCCACCCTACGGCCTGCGTGATCCGTCCTTCGACGAGCGGCGCGTGCTGTTCGAGATGGAAGTCGTGAGCGTCGCGACCTTCGGCCGGCCCTGATCAGGGAGCACTGCCGGTGTCCAGGATGCCCCGGGTCGGTATCGCCGGCGGTTCGGTAGGCGGGCTCACCGCGGCCCTGGTGCTCCGGGACGCCGGCTGTGACGTCCGGGTCTTCGAAAGGTCCTCGACCGCATTGCAGGCCCGGGGCGCGGGCATCGCCGCGCTCGACACGACCCTGGACTACCTGCTCAAGCGGGGCGGGTTCCAGATCACGGACGTGTGCTCGTCCACCGGGTGGATCAGGTTCCTGAACCGCGACGGCAGCGTCCAGCACGAGCAGCGGCACCGCTACCGTTTCTCCTCCTGGAACACGATCTACCGCTCGCTGCTCGGCCTGCTCGACGCCGGCCGCTACCGGCTGGGCACCGAGGTGACCGGGTTCGCCGAGCAGCACGGCACGGTCACGGTCACCCTCGGACCGGGCCCGCATGCCGCCCGGGTGCCGCGCGGCACCCCAGCCCCCGTGCGGAGTGCGACCTGCTGGTTTGCGCCGACGGGGTTGGCTCACCCGCCCGGGCCCGGCTGCTGCCCGCGGTCCGCCCGGCCTACTCCGGGTACGTGGCCTGGCGCGGCACCGTGCCCGAGCGGGACCTCTCCCCCGGCACCCGCCACGATCCTCGGCGACGCGCTCACCTACCAGGTGCTGCCGGACAGCCACATCCTCGTGTACCCGATCCCCGCCCTGGACGGCTCGCTGACCGAGGGCGACCGCCTCATCAACATCGTCTGGTACGTCAACGTCGCCCAGGGCGCGCCGCTGGACAGGCTGATGACCGGCCGGGACGGGGTCCGCCGCCCGGTGTCGCTGCCGCCCGGCGCGGCCACCGAGGCGGCGGTGACCGCGATGCGGCGGGCCGCCCGGGATCAGCTCGCCGAGCCGATCGCCGAGGCTGTGGCCAGCGCACCCGAGCCGTTCGTGCAGGCGGTCTGCGACATCGAGGTGCCCCGGATGGTGTTCGGCCGGATCTGCCTCATCGGCGACGCGGCGTTCGCGGTCCGCCCGCACGCCGCCGCCGGGACGGCCAAGGCCGCCGCGGACGGGTGGGCCCTGGCCGGGGAGCTCATGGCCACGGGCGGCGATGTGCCCGCCGCGCTGGCGGCCTGGGAGCAGCGGCAGCTCGCGCTGGGCCGCGACCTGCTGGCCCGCTGCCGGGAGATCGGCGACAGCTCGCAGTTTCTGGGCACCTTCCGGCCTGGGGATCCACGGCTCATCTTCGGGCTGTATGGCCCGGGCCATTAGCACGACCGGCACCGACGACAAGGAGGGCACCGGATGGCCGCCACGATCATCCGCGAGGAGAGTTTCGATCCCGCCGACTACCGGGGAGAACTGGACGCGGCCCCGCGCAACGGCGACGTGGGCACCCGGCTCTGGTTTGAGAACGAGCACATCCGGGTGTGGGAAGTACGGCTCATGCCGGGTGAGCGCGGGCCGTTCCACGCGCATACCCGCCGCTATTTCTGGACTGTGGTAGACGGCGGGATCGGCCGCCAGCGCACGGCGGACGGCACGATGATCACGCGCGAGTATCACGTCGGCGACACCAATTACTCCGACCACTCACCGGAGGAACCGATGATCCACGATTTCGAGAACGCCGGTGATACGCCGATCCGGTTCACCACGGTGGAACTGCTCGACTAAGCCAAGCCGCCCAGCTGGCGCAGCGGCCCAACAGGCGCGGCTTTTCGACGAACTCCCTTAGTACTTTGCCTGGCTAATCCATCATGAAGTGTGATTGTTCAAGATTCGCGCCGCAATTTCCGACCCCCGGACGCATACTGCTCGGTGGGCGGGACTAAAGGGTGTAGGAGATCACGATGAGGGGGACCGGCGCGGGCCGCTACTGGATACGGCCCCTGCGCGGCACCGGCAGCCCGTCCGACCGTGCCCTGCACCGGCTCGTGGGCTGGTACGCGGTCGGGTTCCGGCTGTGGATCGCGGTCGCGGTGGTGGTGGCCGCGCCGCTGGCCGCGACGGCGGCCGTGTCCGGGGCGTGGCTCGCCGCCGCGCTGGTAACCCTGTGCGCATGGTCAGTGTTTTTCGCCGTCCGGGTCAGCCGCCGCGGCGTCACCGGCCCCCTCGTGCTCGCGGATGCCGCGGTCATCGTGGCCCTGATCGTCGTGCATCACCTGGTGGTGCCGGCCGCGCTGATCTCGGCGGGCACCACCTGGATGCTGCCGCTGGCCAGTACCGCGATCTACATCTCCCAGCTCTGCATCCCACCCCCCGCGGGCCTGCCCGTGGCGGCGGTGGTGATCGCCGCCTACGTGACCACGGTGGCGCACCCGGCAGACGCCCTGTACCTGGTCTTCCAGGCCCTGGCCACGGCCGCGCTGATGGTCCTGGTCCGGCGGGGTGGACGGAACGCTGACGCAGCGATCAGCCGCCAGCTCCGGCTGGAGCAGGACCTGAAGGTCGAGGCGGCCCGGCGGGCAGACCAGCGGGAGCAGGACCGCCGCCTGCACGACACGATCCTGTCCACGCTGACCATGGTGGCCTCTGGTGCTTTGGACATGTTCTCGCCGGTGCTCGCCGCACAGGCCTCCCGCGACCTGGAGGTGCTGCACAGCTGGCCTACGCTGCCCGAGCCGGGCCCCGCGGGGGCGGTGGACCTGCCGGACCGTCTCGCTGCGGTGGCCGCCGAGGCCGCCCCGCTGCGGGTTTCCACGTCCTTCTTTTCCGCAACGAAGACCGTGCCCGCCACGGCCGTTGACCGGATCGCGGACTGCGCCGCCGAGGCGCTTCGTAACGTGGCCCGCCACGCTGGGATAGGCATGGCCGAGCTCCGGGTCCTCGACGGGAACGGCCAGGTCGTGGTGGAGATCATCGACCAGGGGCGGGGGTTCGACGCCCGGTCCGTGCCCCGGTCCCGGCGCGGGATCTCCGAGTCCATCCACGGCCGGATGGCGGAGATCGGCGGCACGGCGGAGATCTCCGGTGCCCCTGGCGCGGGGACCACGGTGACATTGCGGTGGCCCCGTGAGGGAACCCTGGGAACACAGCCGTGGCCCAGTGAGGGCACAGCGGGAACACAGCCGTGGCCCCGTGAGGGCACCGCGGGAACACCGCCGTGGCCCGGCCAGGGCACCGCCACAGCGGCGCGGGGTCCGGGATGACCGCGCAGACGATGCCGGGACCCCGGCCGTCAGCGCTACTCGCGGCCCGGTACGCCCGCGCGCTCGACATCGCGGTGGTGGTCGCGGCGGCCGGATGGCACCTGGCCGGCGCGGGCCCACTGCTCCTGGCCCACCTGGGCAGTTACTCCTCCGATCAGTTCCAGGTCGCGGCGTGGTGCGCGATCGCACTGATCATCACGGCGGGCTCGGTCCTGCTGCTGCGCGGCTCCCGTCGCCGCAGGACCGGCTGGATGCTGGCCGCCGCGGCCCTGGTGATCAGCACGGCGGCCGCCGCGGCCTGCCCGCCCGCCCAGATGCTCGAAACCAACTGGGCCTGGGGCGCGGCGGGCTGGGTCGGGGTCCTGGTGCTGCTCCGGAGGCCCCTGCCCGAGCTGGGCGTGTTCCTCACGCTGGAGGGCCTGGCCATGTTCGCCGTGCTGGCCCACGACGGCCTGCACCAGCCGAACGTGGCGGCATTCATCACGGTCCTGGCCGGGTCGACCGGAATCCAGGTCGCCCTTTCCGTGGCTGCGCGGACGCTACACGTTCCGGCCCAGCAGGCGGAGGAGGCCGCGACCAGGGAAGCGGACGCCACCGCCCGGCAGGCCGTGGCCGACCGGATCCGCAGTGCCCGGCAGGCCCGCTGGCTGGAACTGCGGACGACCGCCGAGCCGCTGCTGAGCGGCCTCGCGGCCGGGACCGCCGACCCCGCGGATCTTGCTGTCCAGCGGGCGTGCGCAGTCGAGGCGGCGCGGCTGCGGCGGCTGTTCGCCGAGGGAGACGACACGCCGGACCCGCTGGTCCACGAGCTGCACGCCTGCGCGGACGTCGCGCAGCGGCGCGGGGTGGCGGTGGACATCGAGACCGCGGCCCAACTCCCTGGAACAGAACTCCCCGCGATGCCGCCCGAAGGCCGCCGGGCCATGACGGACCTGGCCATCGCGGTCCTTGTCAACGCAATCTCCCGGGTGCGCGTCACTGTTACCGGGACGGTCGATGGCGTGATCGTCAGCCTGGTCTGCGACTCGCCTGCTGATCCGGACCTGCCGACCGGTCCGGCCGGGCTGGTCGTGGACAGTCAGCGGGACGGGCAGAGTCTGTGGGTGGAGGCACGTTGGAACATCACGTGAGGGTTGCGATCGTGGACGATCACCCGGTCGTGGTCGAAGGAGTGATCTCCTGGATCAGCGCGGATCCGGGGCGGCGGATCGCCGTGACCCAGGTCGTCAGCGACATCACCGGGCTGAGTGTTCCCCGCGCCGCCGACGTGCTCATCCTCGACCTCGAACTCGGCGGCCGCATGGTCGCGGACGAGGTGGCCCGGCTCGCCGCCAGTGGCTACCGGATCGTAGCCTTTTCCGCGCACGTCGACCCGGCCCTGATCCTGGATGTCCTGGACGCGGGCGCCCACGCCTACGTCAGTAAGGACGAGGGCCGCGAGCACCTGCTCGAGGCCGTGCTGGCGGCCGCGGCCGACCGGCCCTGCGTGACCCGTTCCCAGGCCAAGGCCATCCTCGCCGATCCCCGCCCGGGCCGCCCCGCCCTGTCCGGCAAGGAGCGGCAGGCCCTGCTGCTCTGGTTCCAGGGCATGTCGAAGGCGTCGGTGGCGCGCCGGATGTCCATCTCTGAGAACACCGTCCGGCAGTACATCGACCGGGCCCGGGTGAAGTACGCCACGCTCGGCCGGCGGCCCACACCAAGGACGCGCTGCTGGCCCGGGCCATCGAGGACGGCCTCATCCGGCCCGGCGAGGTCGCGACCTACACCACCCTGGCCAGCCGTCCCCGTCCCGCCCTGTCCTGAGGCCGGGAGCACGGCCAGGGGCAGAACCGGGCCGCGGATGCTGGGCTGGCCTACACGGGGCTGGCCTATGCGGGGCTGGCCTATGCGGGGCTGGCCGACGGCGCGGGCGCCGAGAGGCTGGCGGGCTCGGGCGGCAGCGGGGGCATGCCGGCCGGGCTGGCCGGGGCCGCGAACTTGGCCACGTTGAGCTTCGAGCCGACCATCTGCTTGAGCATGAAGTCGTGGTTCAGGTCGAGGATGGCGCGGGTCTCGGCGGCGATCACCGCGTTCCGGCCGAGGCTCAGCTCGTTGTCCTGCTGCTGCTCCCCCGACAGCGACCAGTTGGTCGAGCCCTTCACCGTGTACACGCCGTTGACGATCACGATCTTCAGGTGGGAGATGGCGTTATGCACCGAACTGGTGCCAATCGCGATGCTGTTACCGAAGGCGTTGTTGTTCCATTTGGCGAGGATCGCCTTTTCGTGGACCCCGGCGGCCTGGCTCCGGTCCAGGCTCATCTGGACGTAGACCCGGTTGTCGGCCAGCTTGCCCTGGATGATCGTGTTCAGTTCGTCGTCGTCGTAGCCGAACATGTTGACCACGATGGAGTGCTGGGCCGTGCCGAGCAGCGCGACCAGCAGCCCGTGCACGTTGTCGCGCGGGGCAAAGAACGTTCTCTCGTCGGCCGGGTATCCATCCAGGAACCGGCCCTCGGCCTTATACGTGCCGAGGTTGTCCCACGCGAACGGCGCATCGGCCATTTCGACCCCCCTGTCAGTGCTTGCAGGGGGAAACGTATCCCGTCGTGGTGCCGCTGGCTATAGCCGTCGGCCGGGCGGCCCGGAATGGAAACCGGGATGGCCCGGTACCGCCCGGCCCGACGCGCGGTCAGCGGCGCGCGTAGTTGCTGGCCCCGTACCAGTCGACGGTGACGACCGGCTCGTCCCCGACCACCCAGGCATCATGCCCCTGGGGCAGCGCCGTGATGTCTCCCGGCCGGGCGTCGAACTCCGCGCCGTCAGACATCACGATGTGCAGCGTGCCTTGCACGTGGTACTGGAAGTGGGGCGCCTCGCACAGCTCGGTGCCGGCGAGCGGCTTGACATCCTGCGACCAGCGCCAGCCGGGCTGCAGGATGAGCCGGCCGACCTCACCGCCGCCGATCCGGAGCAGTTGCATGGCCCCGTGGTCGAACGTGCGGGTCTCGTCGGGGGTCTCGAAACTCTTCTGCTCTGCTTTTCCGCTCATGGCACTCACTTCTCCTTGCCCGTGGGCACGCGAACTCCTTTCTGCCGACCCTGCCCTGCCCGGGTTGCAGCCACCTTGCAGCCCCTGACGTGGCGGTAGACGCCGGAGCAGGGTTGGATACGGGCATGAGATCGCTCGCGGTGCGGGTGCTCAACGACTTCGGCATGGACGGGGTGGAGCCGCAGTCGCTGGGCAGCCGGAAGGCGCGCCTAGCCCTGCACCTGCTGGCCCTGGCCGGGGGGCAGGTGGTGACCTCGGCCGTGCTGGCCGACGCCCTGTGGGGCGACACGCCGCCGGCTAAGCCCGACGACCAGCTCGCCGTCCTGATCAGCCGCCTGCGGTCGGTGCTGGGCCGGGACCGGGTCGAGCATCGCGACCACGGGTACCTGCTGCGCTACGACTGGCTGGACGCCACCGAACTTGCCGGGCTGACCGAGGAGATGGACCGGCGGCGCCAGGCCGGTCACCTGATGGGTGCGGCCGCCGCGGCCCGCGTCGCGCTGTCCCTGATCCACGGCGACGGCCCGGCGCCGCTGCCGGGCGAGTGGGCCCAGCTGAAACGCGCTGACCTGGAGCGCCTGATCCGCCGCGCCCGCCAGGTGGCGGCCACCGCGCTGCTGGACGCCGGCGACTGGATGGCGGCGGCAGATGCCGCCGCGACCGCACTGGAACGGGACCCCTACGACGAGGCGGCGCTCCGGCTGGTGCTGCGCGCCCAGGTGATGGGGGGCCGGGTGGCCGCGGCCCTGGCCGCCTACGCCAGGGCCCGCGAGCGCCTCGCCGACGAGCTGGGGACCGACCCCTCACCAGAGACCAAGGCGCTGCAGCTGGCCATCCTGCGTGGCGAGCTGGCCCCACCCGGGCCCGCCCCGGCGCCAGCCGGCCTGGGCCTGGTCGGCCGCGGCGACGAGCTGGGCTACCTCGATGCGGTGGCCATGCGCGCCCGCGGCGGCGGCGTCGAGGTGGTCGTCATCGACGGGGAAGCCGGGATCGGGAAGACCACTCTGCTGCGGACCTGGACCGGCCGGCGGGCCGCCGCCGGGGACACGGTGCTGATGGCCACCTGCGGGCCGCTCGACCGGGCCCTGCCGCTGGACGCCGTGCTCGCCGGGCTGGCCGGACTGCTGCGCCTGCTCGGGCCCGAGGCGACCGAGGATCTGCTGGGCGGCGATGAACCGGTGGTGGGGCCCGTCCTGGCCCCGGGCCCCGGCACCCGGACGCGGCCGGTCCTGGCGGACAGCATGCTCGGCCCCGCGGTCCTGTACGCAGCCCTGGTCCGGGTGCTCGGGAGGCTGGCCGGACGGGGGCCGCTGGTGCTGGCGATCGACGACGCGCACCTGGCGGGCCCCGCGCTCGCCGACTGGCTGCAGTTCGTGCGGCGCGCCGGGGTACCGCTGGCCGTGGTGGCCGCGGTCCGGCCGGGCGCGGGCGAGCCGCTGCCCGCCACCGCGGTCATCCACCTGGGCGTGCTCGGGCGTGAGGCGGCCGCCGAGCTGGTTGGCCCGGCGCGAGTTGACGAGCTGTACGAGCGCTCCAAGGGGCACCCGCTGTTCCTCACCGAGCTGGCCCACCAGGCGGCGGGCGGGGAGCTGCCCGCGTCGCTGGTTGAGTCGGTGTCCGCGCGCTGCGACGAGCTGGGCCGGGCCGGTGCACTGCTGCGGACCGCGGCGGTGATCGGCCCCGAGCTGGACATCGACCTCCTGGCGGCGGTGCTGGGCCGCGGTGTGGTGGAGCTGCTGGACGACGCCGAGCGGGCCGTGGCCGGGCAGTTCCTGGCCGAGGAGAGCGGAACCCTCCGGTTCCGGCACGAACTGCTGCGCGAGGCCCTCGCGGCGAGCGCCACGGCCGGGCGGGCCGCGCTGCTGCACCGGCAGGCCGGCCGGGTGCTGGCCCGGCGGCCGGACGCCGATCCGGTAACGGTGGCGCACCACGCCCGCCTGGGCGGCGACCTGACACTGGCCTCCCGCGCGCTGCGGGACGCGTCGGCGCGGGCCGGGGAGCGCTTCGACCACGCCGCGGCCGAGGCGCTGCTGGATGACGCGCTGCTCCTGCATCCCGAGCCGGAGGGGTGGCTGGCGCGGGCCCGGGTCCGCACCCGCCGCGGCCGCTACCCCGAGGCGCTGGAAGACGTCCAGCGCGCCGGGACGGCAGGCCCGGCCGCCCTGGAGGTCGGCGCGTGGGCGTCGTACTTCGGCCGCCGGTTCGGGCAGGCCGCCCAGTTCGCCGAGGACGGTGCGCTGGCCGCGGTGGATCCGGTGACCCGGGCCCGGTGCCTGGCCGTCGGGGGCCGCACCCACCACGCCGCGGGCGACCTGGCCCGGGCCGAGCAGCTGCTGACCGAGGCGTTCTCCCTCGCCGAGGGCGCGGACCGGGTGACCTCGGCCGCGTGGCTGGGGGTGCTCCGGGCCCATCAGAGCCGGGCGGACGAGGCCCTGCCGCTGCTGCGCCCGGCGGCCCGTGGGCACGTCGGGGCGGAGCACACCTCCGCCACCCTGCACGCGCTCTTGTTCACCGGGCATGCGCACGCGCTCGCGGGCCGGCCGGACGACGCCCTGGCCACGTTCCAGCGCTACACCGAGGAGGTCGAGCGGCGCCAGGTGCCGCGCTTCGCGGGCCGGGCGGTGAACTTCGGGGGCTGGGTGCTGCGCAATCTGGGCGCGACGGGGGAGGCGGCCGAGCAGCATGCAGCCGCCCTGGAGATCGCGCAGCGTGATGGCATGGCCGAGTTGACCATCGCCGCCCAGGAGGACCTGGCTGAGCAGTGCCTGGACGAGGGCGACCTGGACGGGACGCGGGCCCGGCTGGACGAGGCCGCCGCGCTACTCCAGGGTGACCTGGTCTTCGGCTGGCGGCTGGACCTGAAACACCGGCTGATCACGGGACGCCTGGCCCTGCTGTGCGGCGACTACGGGCAGGCCGCGGCGGTGGCCGCCGAGCTGGAGTCACGCGCGACCGCGCTCGGTGTCCCCCGCTACATCAGCGTGGCCCGGCTGCTCCGGCACCGGGCGGACCGGGCCGCCGGCCAGCCGGTGGACCCTGACCGGGTCGAGGCTGACCTGGACCTGCTGGACCGTTCGGTGGCGGTGGAGGCATGGCGGTGGACCGGCGACATGGCCGCCGAATTCGCCAGCCCCGCCTGGCTGGACCGGGCCGTGGACCGAGCCGGCCGGTTGGCCCAGCACGCGGGGGGGTACGCGGACGTGCTGCGGCGGCACGTCGATCAGCGCCTGCCCGTCTGGCGCGCCCTGTCGGGCTGAGCTCTCCCCGCCGGGGGCAGCTCAGGCCGCTCCCCGGCGGGCTCAGCGGGCGGTGAGGACCAGCATGGAGACGGCCAGCCGCCCGGTACCGGCCGCCGCGCGCTCTGCGGCGCGCCGCACGGCCGCCCGGCGCGCCGGGGCCAGCGACCGCAGGAACGGCGCGTACTGCGCGAGGCCGAGCCGCCACGACGCCAGCTACGCCGGGGCCGACACCCCCGTCGCCACCGTGATCGCGCGGATCGGACGTCAGTGAAGTCGGCGCCGGCCGCCTGGCTGGTAAGCCGGGCAGGGTCCTGCGCGGCGGCTTCCATGTCCCGCTGCATGGCCTGGTACCAGGCCGGGGACTGGAAGCCGAACGGGCGGAGCGCTCCGTCCACGGCCAGCTTGGCCGGGTGGGTGCAGCCGGGCGCGAACATGCTGGTCGCAAGGCCGGAGGCGACCCGCCGGATCTCGCGCAGCGCGTCGCCGGGCCCGACTAGGTGGTTGAGGCAGAACGCCGCTACCACGAGGTCGAAGGCGCGGTCGCGGAACGGCAGCGCCGCCGCGTCGGCCACCACCGGGTGCTGGCCCGGCCGGTGAGGCGCAGCATGGCCTCGGCCAGGTCGGCGGCCACGACCTGACCGGCCCCCGCAGCCAGCGCAGCCCGTCCGGCCGCGCCGGAACCGGCGCCCAGGTCGAGCACCCGGCGGCCGGCCAGCGGGACGGGGGCGGCCCCGATCAGGGCCCGGGCCAGCGGTGCATAGACCTGCTCCGGGCCCGCGGCCCACCCCCGGCCGCCACCCCGTAGGCGTCCCGAACGTCAAGGCTCAGCTCAGCAGGGGTGCGGCCTGCACCGCCTTCGCCTCCCACCATGCGAGCTCCTCGTCGTAGCCACCGAGTGCCTTTTCCCAGCCGAACTGGACCAGCGCGCCCAGCAGGCACAAGGCCAGCTGCCGGTCCCACCACGGCCCGGTGTCGATGCCGAAGCCCTCCAGCGCGTCTCGGTACGTCGCGATCGACGGCTCCTTGGCCTGCGGCAGGCGGCGGCAGTTGATGGCCAGGTACCAGGCGAGATCGCTCAGTGGCGCGCCGACCCCGGACTGTTCCCAGTCCAGCACTACGGTCCGTCCCGCGTCGTCGGTGCCCAGGTTGTCCAGCTTCCAGTTGCTGTGCACGAACGTCTGCGGGGTATCGGCCAGCGCGTCCACCAGCGGGCCCGGGTCGTGGGCCAGCGGGGTCACCACCGCCGCCGCCGCGGGCGCCACCTGGGCCAGCAGCGGCCAGCCCTGGCCGACCAGCTGCGGCACAAGATGCGCCGTCCCCGTGGCGGCCTGGGTGGCCGCCTCGGCCTGCGCCATCCACGGGGAGAGCTCGAGATAGCGGTGCATGGCGGGGATCACCTCGAGGTCAGGCTCGCACGCCCAGAACGCGGCGTGCATGGCGGCCATGTGCCGCAGGAAGCTCTGGTGCTGGGCCAGCGGGATGACCTCGTCCGTGGCGGGGACCAGCCACGGCGTCACGTCGTTCATGAGGAGAGCGCTGCCCGGCGGCCAGGCCGGTCGCTCGCCCGGGCCGAGGACCGGGCGGCGCGGCTCCGGGGCCGCGCCCACGATGGGCTGGTTGATGCACCTGGGCATGCGGGCCAGGATGCCCCGTTCCCACAACTCCACCGTGGCCCCTCGCAGTGACCCGGAGGCCCGCATGGTCCAATCCTCGCTCAGATCCAGGTGCTTGAGCACGTAGCCCTGGCCGCCGATGACGACTCGTTCGAGGCGGGCACCGGACTTGCCCGGTACCCCGTCCAGGGGTGTCCGCTGGGTCACGCCCGCCAGCAGCTCGGCGAGATCACCCTGACCACGGGCCGGCGAGGGGGCCATTTCCTCACGCATCGGCTGCTTCCATCTCGGCTAGCAGGGCGGCGGGCCAGCGGCCGCCGCAGAACACGGTGTCGGCGACGATGCAGTCGTCGCGCACCGTGAGCAGGTGCATGTGGTGCCCCGCGTGCGGCACACCGTTCTCGGTCCAGCTGAGCGTGTACTCGACGACCTCGGTTGCCCCGCCGGAGACCGGGTAACGGCGCAGCTCATCGAAGTGGGCCGGGTCCGCGAACCACTTCGCGTACTCGGCGCGGATCGCGTCCGGCCCGGCGGCGTGCAGACGCCAGCCGGGCACGGTGGCATCCAGTGTGGCGTCGGGTGCCCACGCATCGCAGCCAGGGATCATCGCGCTCTCGATCGCCTGCAGGAACTTCTCGACCACCGGGGTCTCTGCCATCATGCCCTCCTCCTCACGGTTCAGATCTCATCGTGCGGGCGGCGGCTTGCAGCCAGATTGCAGTCCCGGCGATCACGAAATCCCGATTACTGCTCAATACTGGGTGATGTGGTCCAGGGCCGGGCCGGCCAAGAATCCTCCAGGCCGGCAACGGTGATTTGTATGCCTCCTTCCTCCTAAGGAGGGCGGATGTCCCTGCTTCAGACCAGCGTCCAGCTCGTACTGCCCCAGTCCCCGTACCCGCCGCTGGCGGTCGGCTTCATGGGCCTGGGCACCGGCTACCTCGTCTACGGAACCCCAGGAGCTATTCGGTTATCCGCCGCGCGATGAGCGGGTGGACCTGGCCACCGGCTTCTGGGGCGTCTGGATGCCGGGCTTCATGCAGTTCCTCGCCGGCACCTACCTGTTCCTCGGGCTGACCCTGTTCGGCACGTTCACCGCGTCGCCGCCGCTGTACATGGCCGCGCTGGCCTTCACGGCGTTCGGAGTGCACTGGTTCGCCCTGGGCTGGATCAGGCTGCGCCGCGCCGACGCCCGGGCCACCATCGGGATGACGGTCGCGTTCCTGGCCCTGTCCGTGCTCGGCATCATCGTGTTCTTCAAGGCCGGCGACAACCCGGTGGGCGGCCTGTCATCGGCCTGGCCTGTGTCTACGCCGCTGAGTTCTTCGCCACGCTGGTGCCGGACGTCCCGCGCCTCCGGCCGGCCGAGCGAGCACTCGGCTTCTTCCACTCGGCACCGGAATGTGGCTGATCTACCTGGTGTGCGCGGTCGCGCTGGACTTCATCCTGAAGTACACGCTGCCTGTATGAGTCGCGGGGCCGGACGCTCGCTCAGCGCAGCGGGCCGCATGCTGAGACCGGGGGAACCGGTCTCAGTGCGTGAGGGGCGCCGCTGAGGCGCTGACCGGGACCGGGTGGGCGAGGGACTGGTAGACGACGCAGTAGCGCTCGGTCAGGCGGAGCAGCGTCGCGATCTGCTCCTCGCTGGCCCCGGTGTCGAGCTCGAAGCTCAGCCGGATGGCGGTGAACCCGACCGGGGCGTCCTTGGCTACCCCCAGCGTCCCGCGGAAGTCCAGGTCACCCTCCGCGTGCACCGTTCCCCCGGTGATGGGGATCTCCAGCGACGTGGCCACCGCCCGCAGCGTGACCCCCGCGCACGCGACCAGCGCCTCGAGCAGCATGTCCCCGGAGCACAGCAGGGACCCGTCGCCGCCGGTGGCCGGATGCAGCCCGGCCACCGCCATGGCCCGGCCCGTGTCTACCGAGCAGCTGATGCCCTCGTCCCCGAGCTCGCCCTGCGCCCGCAGGGTGACCACCGCCTGCTGCGGATCCTTCCGGTAGGCGTCCTTGAGCGGCTGCTGCACGGCGCGCAGTCCGGTGCTGTCCATGGGGGCGCCTTCCTCTCTGCTCCGTGGTGTCTAGATCCAGATTGCCAGGTCTTCCGTATCCGCGTCCGGGCTGTCTCCGTCCGGCCAGGCGGACGCGGCAGCAGATAATTCCGCCCGCCGGGCTCATCTGGGCGGCTGGCAGCGAGAACGTCACCGTTCCAATCTCCCGGCCGCCACCTGGGCGTCAACTGAAATGCTGTCAGCGGCGGTCGCTGGAGTACAGGTACGGGCCGCGGCCGCCGGCGTTGACCGGGGCAGCCGCAGTTTCGCCGCGCAGCCACCGGATCGCGGCCTGGATGCCCTCGCCGTACTGCGGGGGCGGGTACCGGCCCGGGTCCACCGGCACCCCGCCGGGACGGCCCTGCATCACGACCAGGTTGGCCGCGGCGTCCTCATAGTGCAGGTGAGAGGTGCTGGGCAGGCCGACCGACCGTCCGCAGAGCGGCGCGGCCGCAGTTTCGCCCAGGACCCAGTCGAGCAGGTCGCGCACACCGCGCAGCCAGGCGGCGTTCATCCAGCCGGGCTCCCAGCGCCACGGGTGCCGGGCGTCCGAGGCGGACATGGGATCGGGCAGGTCGCCTTTCCGCAGCGCGTCCCGGGTGAGCTCGCGGACCTGGCGTATCTCCTCGTCGGTGCGCGCGTAGTCGCCGCGGGCCCCGATGAACCGGCCGCGATTGTCCGCGTGCACGGGTACCTCATCCGTGCCGCCCGCGAGCCAGGCCAGGACCGCGCGGGTCTCGCGGAACTGGTCACGGAAATCGGCCGGCACCCCGGGCGGGGCGGTGGAACCCTCCGGCTCCGCCGCGGCCTCGGCCAGGATCTCCTCCCGCGACGGCGGGCAGCCCGGGGCCAGGGACAGGGTCACCGGCGACGGCCGGGTCCCGGTCAGCGCCCACTGCCAGGCCAGGGCGGTGCGGCCGTGGGGTCCCATCTCGTGCAGGCTCTGCGCGAGGACCGCCTCGACGTGCGGGCGGGGCCGCACGATCGCGGGACTGAGCTGGTCGGGCAGGTAGACGGTGGTCACGGCTCCACGGTACGGGTGGTCGCTGACAGCGTCACCCTGGCCCCGGTAAGCTGCGGGCGGGCCGTGACTGGCGCGCAGGGATGGGTAACCATCGGGGAGCGGCCCGCATCGGGACGAATGCCGGGCGCCTGGGCCTCTCCGTGAGCACACTGAAACCGCGCCCCAGGAGGTTTCCATGTCGTCGTCACCGAGCACCGAGTCGGCCGCGTTCCGCAGCGCGCTGGACGTGGTCCGCGCCGTCGAGCCGGGAGTGGCCGATGCGATCACCGCGGAACTGGCCAGCCAGCGGGCCTCGCTCAAGTTGATCGCCAGCGAGAACTACGCCTCCCCGGCGGTCCTGCTGGCCATGGGCAACTGGCTCAGCGACAAGTACGCCGAGGGCACCATCGGGCGGCGGTTCTACGCGGGCTGCGCCCAGGTGGACGCCATCGAGACGATCGGGGCCGGGCACGCCCGGGAACTGTTCGGCGCGCCGCACGCCTACCTCCAGCCGCACTCGGGCATTGACGCCAACCTGGTCGCCTACTGGGCGATCCTGGCCCGCCGGGTCGAGGCGCCCGCGCTGGAGCGGGCCGGCGCCCGGCAGGTCAACGACCTGACCGAGGAAGACTGGTCGAGGCTGCGCCAGGAACTCGGCAACCAGCGGATGCTCGGCATGTCGCTGGACGCCGGCGGGCACCTGACCCACGGCTTCCGGCCGAACATCTCCGGGAAGATGTTTGAGCAGCGGTCTTACGGCACCGACCCGGAGACCGGCCTGATCGACTACGCCGTGGTGCGTGAGACCGCTCGCGAGTTCCGCCCGCTGATCCTGGTGGCTGGCTATTCGGCCTACCCGCGGCGGGTCAACTTCGCGGTGCTGCGAGAGATCGCGGACGAGGTCGGCGCGACGTTCATGGTGGACATGGCGCACTTCGCCGGCCTGGTCGCGGGGCGGGTGTTCACCGGGGACTTCGACCCGGTCCCCCACGCGCACATCGTCACCACGACCACCCACAAGTCGCTGCGCGGACCGCGGGGCGGCATGGTGCTGTGCCAGCCGGAGCTGGCCGAGGCGGTCGACCGGGGCTGCCCGCTGGTGCTCGGCGGCCCGCTGCCGAACGTGATGGCGGCCAAGGCCGTCGCGCTGGCCGAGGCGCGCCAGCCCAGCTTCCGTGAGTACGCCCAGCGGATCGTGGACAACGCCCAGGCCCTGTCGGACGGCCTGATCCGCCGCGGGACCCGGCTGGTGACCGGCGGCACCGACAACCACCTGGTGCTCATCGACGTCGGCGGCTACGGGCTGACCGGCCGGCAGGCCGAGCAGGCCCTGCTGGACGCGGGCATCGTTACCAACCGCAACGCGATCCCCCGGGATCCGAACGGCGCCTGGTACACCTCCGGCATCCGGATCGGCACCCCGGCCCTGACCACCCGGGGGCTGGGCCCGGCGGAGATGGACCAGATCGCCGGCCTGATCCACGAGGTGCTGAGCCAGGCCCGGCCGGGGACCACGTCCAGCGGCGCGCCGTCCAAGGCCACCTGCGCGGCGGACCCCGCGCTGGCCGACCGGGTCGCTAAGCAGGCCGCTGAGCTGCTCGCCCAGTTCCCGCTCTATCCGTCGGTCGATCTCGGCTGAGCCAGCCGGGCGGTCAGGACGCGAACCGGCCGAGCATCTGGCGGGCGAGGTCGGGCCGGGGCGCGTTGCAGGCCGGGCAGCGCGGGCCCTGGCCCGGGACGTTGAGCCAGTAGCCGGCCACGGCCGCGCTGCTGGCCCGGATGGCCGCCGCCAGCTGCTGGCTGCTGACGACCGGGCCCGGCGGATTCGTGGACAGCCCGGCCAGCACGGTCACGTGCGGGTTGGCCGCGCGGGCCTGGGCCGCCGCGGCCCGGACGAATGCCCGGTAGGTCTGCGGGGCGCGCTCCAGGCTCTGCGCCTGGATCTCGACGACGCCGGCCACCCTGGCGATCGCGCCGACCAGGTTCAGGCGGAGGTACCGGCGCCACAACGGGCCGCCGGAGCGGGGCTGGGCGGTGGTCAGGTCCAGCGCCGGGGCCACGATGAGGGTCAGGTGGTGGGCCCGGGCGATGGCGGCGGCCTCCTGCGCGCCCCGGACAGGATTGCGCTGCTCGGCCACCGGCGTGTACGGCCAGACCTCGGGATCATAGAGGACGGTCCGCGTGCCGGCCGGGAGCTGCCCGCCGTCCACCGCCTGCCGGAGCGCGCTGACCGCCGAGAACGTGACCACCGGGTCGGCTCCGGCGGCCGCCAGCGGAGGCTCGCCGGGAGTGAGGATCTCGAACACCCGGGCCGCCTCCAGCCGGGCGGCCACGACCGGATCGGACAGCACCTGGGCGAGGGCACCCCGGGTCAGCATCCAGGTCGCGCGATCCCCCGGGCCGGTGGTCCCTGGGGCCATGGCCCCCGGGGCCGGCGTGCCGGGGACGGATGAGGCCGGCGCGGACGTGGCCGGGCCGCCCGCGCGGGGGTGCGCGGAACAGCCGGCCAGCACGCAGGTCACGGCCATCACCAGGCCGAGGACCCGCGCTCCGCGAGTTGTCAAGAAGCTAGCTGCACATTCACGGTCATGCCGCCCAGCGGGGTGACCCGCTGGTGGCCGCTGATCCGCACGATCGCCTGATATGCCGTGCCGATTGAGGTGCTCACCGGAGTGGGCGAGACCTGCTGGATGGTGCCCCGGATCCCGCTCAGGCCCACCGCCGGCACGGCGACGGTGACCGTCTGGCCCGAGTGGACCTGCTGGATCCCGCTCTCCGGGACCAGCATCGTGACCTGCCAGCTGCTCGAGGTGCGCAGGGCCAGCATGGGCAGCGCGGACTGCGTCGAGCTGCTCTTGACGTTGGCGGCCGGCCCTTCGGGCAGGAGGGAGAACGGCGGGGACTGCGAGCCTGAGGACTGCGACACCGAGGAGTAGCTCCGGATTCCGGCGGCCGTGACGGTCTCGCCCGTCTGGCCGTTGATCGCGATCACGGTGCCGGCCGAGGGGGCGATGATCTGGGTCTCGGCCAGCTTGACCTTGTCGGAGGCGAGCTGGGCCTGGTCCTGGGCCAGCTGGGCCCCGGCCGCCGCGATGCTGGCCTTCGTGCCCGTGGTGGCGATGCTCGCCTTGAGCTGGGCCAGGCTCGCCCGGTCCGCGACGATGGAGGCATGGTCCGCGCTGATCGCGGCGGTGGTGGCCGGGGACGTCTCGGTGGCGAGCACCTGGCCCGCCTTCACAGCCTGGCCCAGCTGGGCCGGCACCTTGCCGACCAGGCCCGAGTTCGCGAAGTTCAGGTTGGTCACGCCGCTGCTGCTCACCGTGCCGGTGAAGGACCGGGCGTCGGAACGCACGATCCGCGGCACGTACCAGACCGCGGCGGCCAGGACGATCGCGAGGATCAGGATGCCGCCGATGACCTGCGGGGTCGTCACGGGGCGCCGGGCGGGCTCCTTGGCGGCCGCCGGCGTCGCGGGCGCTGGAGGCGTGGCGGCGGGGGCTCCGGGAGCCAGTTCCTGGCCCGCCTCCCCCGGTGCCTCCTGCTCCTGCACCTGGTCGTCGGTCGCCGAGTCCTGGGAATAGTCCAGGGCCTGGCGGCCGAGCGTCATGTGCGCGCCGGATGAGTCTGTGTCCGCGCTCCCCGTCAGAGCCATGGTCCTCCGCCTCAGAATCAGTTCCCCCCCACCGGGCAGCGCCCGCATCAGCGCGGCGAGATCCGACGACCGGCAGGCCAACAACGCCGATTGCACCCGAATTACGGCAAGCGTCAACTGGCGCCGTGTTTTCGGCACCAAGCGCCTTGCTAATCAGGCCGGCTCGCGGTAGCCCCGGACCGGGACCACCTATCCCCGCGAATACCTTCCTATTCTCCGCCGCTCAGGATCATACCGGACCCAGGCATATAAAGTACCGCAACTAATACATAGCAAACATGAAGGGCCGGTTAATTCCATGTAACCGGCTTACATTTGACATTCTCGACATGCAATGTAGGAAAGACTGTGACCCTAGTCACGACTGACTTAATCCCCTGACCAGCACGTTCGCCACGCTCCGTATAAGCCCGATAACGCATTTGCCATTACGTTACGGTCGTACTCTGTAATTGACCCTTAAGCAATGGTTAAGATCCCTGGCCAGCTGGGTGGGCATCCGAATCGCTTCATGAGCCCCTTACCCCCATTTGCGCCCCCGACATCCCGGTCTGATATCTTCGCAACCCTATACGTTGACTAAACCCTTCTGAGGCCCCAGAGAATTTATGGATATACCAGCGCTCTTGGTGACGGCTGCCCTGCTGACCGCGCTCGTGGTCGCGTGCCTGCTCCCGGTCTACGCGGACAGCGCGGACGACCGCGGCGACGGGCGTACCGACGTGTTCATCCCGGGCTATGTCCGCACGCCCAACCACCGGCCGCGTACCTGGGCGTTCCTGGCCATCTCCGCGGTGGCGGGCCTGCTTTTCCTCGGCTGGAAACGGCCCTCGCTGCCGATGCTGTACTCCGAGGGCGTGCGCGGCGTGGCGGTGGCCCTGACCCACGATCCGGCCAGCGTAAACGGGTACGTCGCCCGGCTGAGGCCGGCCCTGGCGTTCTTCGCCGTCGCCTTCATCATCGCCATTTCCCTGGTCGTCCGGGCCAGGCTGGGCCTGCGGCTGGTCATGCTCCTGCACGTCCCGCTCTACCTGGCCATGACCCTGCTCACCCAGGCCTTCATGATCGCCGTCGGGATCGCCACGGGCTGGCTGGTGGCGCCGTTCGGCATCGAGGCCACGCTGGCCAACCTGCTCATCGGCGGCCTGGTGATCATGCGACTCACGTTCACCGCGTTCGCGCTGCCCCGGTTGACCACGGTCCCGCTGGTACGCCGCAGCCGCCGCTGGGACAACCTCCTGACCTGGTGTGCCCTGATCACCGTGATCACCGTGCTGGTCGGCCTGTACGCGTTCATCTCGCAGCAGGCCAACCTGGGCTCCGTGTGGCAGGTCTTCGTGCCGCTGTACGCGGTGAGCATGCTGTTCCTGCTGATGTTCGCGCCGCTCTGGCTCATCTGGTGGGCCAACCGGACGCTGCCCGAGCCCGGCCCGGACCGGCCGCCGGTTGACATCATCATCCCGGCCTACAACGAGCGCGATAACATCGTCCGGCTGCTCCGCTCGATCGACATCGCCGCCCGGCGCTACGGCGGCCCGGTCCGCGTGGTGGTGTCGAACGACGGCTCGGTCGACGACACCGAGGAGCTGGCCGCGGCGGAGATCGCCACGTTCCGGTACGCCCACGCCGAGATCCTCACCGGCGAGAACGGCGGCCAGGCCGCCGCGCTGAACCGCGCGATCACGATCACCGACGCGGATATCATCATCCGGGTGGACGCCGACTGCGTGCTCGGCGAGGACACCCTCGTCTACACCGTGCCCTGGTTCCGTGACCCCGGGATCGGCAGCGTGGGCGCGATGGAGGAACCGCGCACCGACACCCGCACCTGGTTCCACGACATGCGCCGGCTCGAGACCGTCTTCCAGTTCCGGTTCGCCCGGCTCGGCCAGAGCATGGTGGACGGGATCGTGGTCATCCCCGGCACGTTCACCGCCATGCGCCGCGGCCCGGTCGTCACCGCGGGCGGCTTCCCGGTCGGGATGAACGGCGAGGACGCGGACCTGACCATGCACATCGGACGGCTCGGCTACCGCGTGATCGTGGACCCGCGGATCCGCTCCTACGAGGATGTGCCCCGCAGCCCCGGCGAATTCGTCGAGCAGCGTACCCGCTGGGCCCGGGCCGGCTACCACGTCTTCGCCCGGCACGTGCCGCTGCGCGCCGGGTCAGCCGGGCCGCGGGTCTGGTTCTGGACCCTGCGCCGCGGCTTTTCCTGGTTCTCCATCCAGGCCGGCCTGGTTGCCCCCATCTTCCTGCTGGAACTCGTCCTCACCAGCCCGACCTACCGGCAGAACGTGGCCACGTTCGCGCTGCTGTACATCGCGGGTGGCGGCATCGGGCTGGCGGTGAGCGTGCCGTATGCGGTCAAGTACGGATACTGGCGCAGCATCCTGTGGTCACCCACCTGGTTCCTCTTCGCGTTCCTGCGCCGCCTGGCCACCCTGGAGGCGGCCATCTCGCTGCCCGTCCGGCCCTTCCCCGCGCAGCTGCGGCCCCGGAAGGCCGCGGACCAGCCTGAGCCGCTGCCGGTCCGGGTCGGGCCCAGCGGGGTCAGCGTCGGCGCCGGCCAGACGTAAGGGTCTCCCGGCCGCCAGCCGGCGGGCCACCGCGGCCGTCGGCCCGGCCGCCTGCGTCGGCCCGGCCGCGCGCCGCGCGCCCCGGCAACGCTTTCATCCAGGCCGGACGGGACACCTCGGGTGTCCGGTGCATGCGCGCTCCCCGCCCCGGTCACCCCGGCGGTGTGCTGGCCAAGAGATGAACGACGATAGGCAAATAGAACGACAACTCTCAAAGCATAGGTGTACGCCGGCCTGCTGCTGGGCTGCCGCCGCCCCATCGTGCGGCCGCCCATCGACAGCCGCTACGGTCGTGCCCGATGCTGGAGGCCACGCCCCATCCTGACGACCGCAGGAGCCCCGGATGAGTCCTGACCCCCGCACCGACGTCGCCGACGTAGTCGCCTCAATCGGCCGGCACTGGATCTGGCTGCTGTCCTTCGGGATCCTCACGCTGATCGCAGGCGTGGCTGCCGTGGCCTGGCCGGGCCCGACGGTCATCGCGATCGCCGTGCTGTTCGGCATCCAGCTGGTCGTGGTCGGCCTCTTCCAGTTCGTGGGGGCGTTCGCGGGCAGCGACCTGGCCGGCGGGACCCGGGTGCTGAACGCGGTGCTCGGGCTGCTCGCCTTCGTGGTCGGGCTGTACGCAATCCGGCACGTCCTGGTCTCGGTGGTGGCGCTGGCGCTGCTGCTGGGCATCTTCTGGGTGATCAACGGGTTCGTGGAGATTTTCAGCGCGCTGGCCCACCGGGAGAACCCGCACCGGGGGTGGACGGGCTTCATGGGCGCGCTCAGCATCGTGGCCGGGATCGTCGTGCTGGCCTACCCGGGCATCTCGCTGGTGACGCTGGCCGTCGTGCTCGGCATCTGGCTGATCATCTACGGGGTGATGGAGATCGGGCTGGCCTTCCGGGTCCGGTCGGCCCTCGGCCGGATCCGGCACGCCGCGCCGCACCCGGCCTGAGCAGGCCGCCTGAGCAGCCCGCCTGAGCCAGGCCGGGTGTCACGCGCGGAGCGCCCCACGGGACGCATTAGGTTGGGCTCCCGGAAGGAGAGCCCGATGAGCAGCCTGGCCAGCGATATCACCGTCCCGGGACGGCCCGAGGTCCATGAGGTGTCCGCCGGGGTCTACGCCTACACGCAGCCCGACGGTACCTGGTGGATCAACAACACCGGCTTCATGACCGGGCCGCAGGGAGTCATCAGCATCGACTCGTGCGCGACCCACCGCCGGACCCGCGCCTACCAGGCCGCGATCGCGGCGGTCACGCCAGCGCCGGTGCGCACGGTGGTCAACACCCACCACCACGGCGACCACACATTCGGCAACTGCCTGTTCCCGGCCGCGGCGATCGTCGGCCACGAGAGCACGCGCTCCGAGGCCTGCGCCTTCGGGCCGCCGCGTGACCTCGCCGTCTGGGACGGCCCGGACTGGGGCGACCTCACCCTCGACCCGCCGTTCGTCACGTTCACCGACGAGATCGCCGTGCACGCCGGCGACCTGCGCGCGGCCGTGCGCCACGTCGGGACTCCGGCCCATACCACTAACGATTCGATCGTCTGGCTCCCGGACCGCTCCGTGCTGTTCTGCGGGGACCTGATTTTCAACGGGGGCACGCCGTTTCTCCTGATGGGCTCGGTGGCGGGGGCCGTGGAGGTGCTGGAGCAGGTCGTGGCGCCGCTCGGGGCCCGGATCACCGTGCCGGGCCACGGCCCCGTGTTCGAGGGGACGGGGCCGCTCGAGGCGACGCTGGACTACCTCCGGTTCGTGCTCGATGTCGCGGCCCGCGCCCAGGCGGCAAGGGCGGCCCCGCTCGCGGCGGCCCGGGAGACTGACCTGGGCCGGTTCGCCGGCTGGGCGGATCCCGAGCGGATCGTCGGCAACCTGCACCGGGCCTGCGCCGAGCTCACCGGGACACCGCGCGGGGGCGCCATCGACGTGCCCGCGGCGCTGGCTGACATGGTGGCCTACAACGGCGGGGCCCCGCTCACCTGCCGCGCCTAGCCGCCCGAATGACCACCGGCCGCGGCGGGCCGCTAGGCATTTCGGCTGACCGCTATACGCGGCGATGTGTTCATAGCGTGACCCTGAGCCCAGGAACGATTACGATGGGTAGGCGCACGAAGCGGCATGGGGGGGGTTATGACCGCGATAAGCGGCGCAATGCCCGCCGACCTGGCCGAGGCGGTGCGCAGCCTGCCCTGCGGGGCCTGCCTGGCCCTGCGGGGCGAATACTGCTCCGGCGAGGGCACCCATCTGGTCCGCTGGGAACTGGCCGCGGCCTCGGCGCTGGTGTCGCGGCGGGACTACCGCGCGGCGGCCGGGGCGGCCTGGGCCGCCACGGCTGGCTCCCCGCCGGGCCTGGCCGTGGTGCCCGAACTGTCCGGGGTGGTGTGCACGGCCGCCGGCCACCCGCTGCGCTGGGCGGCCGGCTTCCAGCCGCCGCGGTGGCTGCACCTGGATCCGGTGTCCGCACCGTCATGCACCGGGGAGGCCGCGCCCCGGCCAGGCCCCGGGGAACCGTGCCGCTACCACCGCCGTCACTGGTTACTCGCCATTCCGGCGGTGGCGGTGGCGGGCCGGGTGCCGGCCTGCCGGCGGTGCGCCCGCAAGCACGCCCGCCGCGCGCGGAGGCGCTGGATCCCGGGCCGGGACAGCCAGGCGGGGGCGTGCTGATCACCCTCGGCACGAGAACGCCAGGCGGGTACTCGTCCACGACGGCCAGCTCCGCGTCGGACTCCGCCACCCGCTCATGCTGTCACGCATCCCGGCCCACTCCGGGATCCGCACCCACGTCCGGTTAACGTAGGCCTGTGATCCGCAATCGTGTGCTGATTTCCGGTCAGGTCCAGGGGGTGTGTTTCCGCGATGCGTACCGGCGGCTGGCGCTCCAGCACGGGGTGAGTGGCTGGGTGCGCAACCTGCCCGACGGCCGCGTCGAGGCGGTCCTCGAAGGACCGCCCGAGGAGGTGCACCGCCTGGTGGACTGGGCGCACCATGGCCCCGACGCGGCCGCCGTCACCGGCGTCGCAGTGCGCGAGGAGCGGCCCGAGGGGCTCGGGCCCTTCGTGATCAGGTAGCCAGGCCGCCCACTGGGCGCAGCCGCCGGGCCTGGCCCCGGCTTCTCAGCCGGGCCGCGGCGCGCCCGGCCAGGCCCGGGCTAGTCCTCCTCATACGGAATGCCGAGGGCCCGGACGACCTCGCCGATCGTGGCGAACTTCCGCCGGGCGGGCAGGCCCGAGATGGCGTCCGCGACCTCGTCGGGCGCGCCCTCGTGCTGCAGGAACGCCAGCAGCGTGTCGCGGTCTGCGGGCAGCTTGTGCGGCGGCAGCCAGCGGGCGATGTCGGCGCGCCGCTCCACGTCCGCCGTGGTCATCCCCCGCGGCGCGGCCGGCTCTTGGTCCTCGGGCAGTTCTGTGTCCAGGTGACCCGGGTCGAACGGCTCGGGCTCACGCCACTCCTCGGTGCGGGAAGGCTGGCCTGACCGGAGGATGGTCTGGTCTTCTTCCTCCATTCCCTCGTCGAGCCGCGGGCCGTGCTTCGAACTCTCGCGCTCCATGTGATGCCTTTCGTTGCGGTTCCGGTGACTGTGGTCAGCTCACGTGGGCGGGCACCTGCTGCTCATGCGGGATGAAGGTCAGGTGGCCGTCCTGGACGTCCACGGTGACCTGCTGGCCTGGGTTGATCTGCCCGTCCAGCAGCCGCCGCGACAGCTCGTTGTCCACCTCGCGCTGGATGACGCGGCGCATCGGCCGGGCACCGAACTCGGGCTGGTAGCCGTGCTGGGCGATCCAGTCCACCGCGGCCGGGGAGAACTCCAGCGTCACGTCCTGGGCGTGCAGGCGGCGCTTGGTCTCCTGGAGCATCAGCTCGGTGATCTGCCGCAGCTCGGTCTCGTCCAGCTGGCGGAAGATAATGATCTCGTCGATCCGGTTCAGGAACTCCGGGCGGAACGCCTCCCGGAGCCGCCGCATGAGCTGCTCCTGCAGGGTGTCCTGCTGCGCGGAGCCGGTGGTGGACGAGCTCCCGGCGAAGCCGAGCGGGCCGGCCCGGCGGGTGATCAGGTCCGAGCCCAGGTTGCTGGTCATGATGAGGACCGTGTTCTTGAAGTCCACGGTCCGGCCCTGGCCGTCGGTGAGCCGGCCGTTGTCGAGCACCTGGAGCAGGATGTTGAACACGTCGGGGTGGGCCTTCTCGATCTCGTCGAGCAGGATCACGGAGTACGGCCGGCGCCGGACCGCCTCGGTGAGCTGCCCGGCTTCGTCGTACCCGACGTACCCGGGGGGCGCCCCGACCAGCCGGCTGCACCGTGTGACGCTCCTGGAACTCGCTCATGTCCAGCCGGATCATGCGGCTGTCCGCCCCGAACAGGGCGTCGGTCAGCGCGCGGGCCAGCTCCGTCTTGCCCACCCCGGTCGGGCCGAGGAACAGGAAGCTGCCCACCGGCCGGTTCGGGTCGCCGAGCCCGGCCCGCGACCGGCGGACCGCCTCGGCCACCGCCTCGACCGCCTCGTCCTGGCCGATGACCCGGTCGTGCAGGTGCTGTTCCAGGCGCAGCAGCCGGTCCTTCTCCTCCTCGGTGAGCTGCCGTACCGGGATGCCGGTGGCGCGCGAGACCACCTCGGCGATGTCGTCCGCGGTGACCTCGGGCACCGAGGACGGGTCGCCGCCCAGATCCTGGATCTGCTGCCGGATCTGGCTGATCTGGTCCCGCAGCTGGGAGGCGTGCTCGTACTGCTCGTTCGCGATGGCCTGGTCCTTGTCCCGCTGCAGTTCCCCGGCCCGGCGCTCCAGGTCGCGCACCTCCCGGCGCGGCGTCGTGATCCGCAGCCGGACCCGGGCGCCGGCCTGGTCGATCAGGTCGATCGCCTTGTCGGGCAGGAAGCGGTCGGTCACGTAGCGGTCGGACAGCTCGACGGCGGCTACCAGCGCCTCGTCGGTATAGCGCACCTGGTGGTGTGCTTCGTAGCGGTCGCGCAGGCCGCGCAGGATCGTGATCGTGTCGTCCACGGTCGGTTCGGGCACCAGGATCGGCTGGAACCGCCGGGCCAGTGCCGCGTCCTTCTCGATGTTCTTGCGGTACTCGTCCAGCGTGGTCGCCCCGACGATGTGCAGCTCGCCGCGGGCGAGGGCGGGCTTGAGCATGTTGCCCGCGTCCATCCCGCCCTCGCTGCTGCCGCCCGCGCCGACCAGGGTGTGCAGCTCGTCGATGAAGATGATCAGGTCGTCGCGGTGCTCCCGGATCTCGTCGATAATCCGCTTGACCCGCTCCTCGAAGTCGCCGCGGTAGCGGGTGCCGGCCACCACGCCGGACAGCTCCAGCTGCACGACCCGCTTGCCCCCCAGCGTCTGCGGCACGTCCTCGTCCAGGATGCGCTGCGCGAGGCCCTCGACGATCGCGGTCTTGCCCACCCCAGCCTCGCCGATCAGGACCGGGTTGTTCTTGCCCCGGCGGGACAGCACCTCGATGGTCTGCTCGATCTCATCGTCGCGCCCGATGACCGGGTCGATCCGGCCCTCGCGGGCCATCGCGGTGAGGTCGCGGCCGAACTCGTCCAGCGTCGGCGTGGCCGACCGGCGGCCCGGACCCCTCCCTCCGGGCGGGACGCCCTGGCCGGCCAGGACCCGTTGCAGCGTCTCGGGGGTAACCCCGGCCGCGGCCAGCAACCGGCCTGCGCCGGACTCCGGGTTCGCGGCCAGGGCGAACAGGATGTGCTCTGACCCGATGTAGGTGGAGCCGACGGCGCGCGAGATCTGGTGCGCGTCGAGCAGCGCCCGCTTGGCCCCGGGGGTCAGCTGCGGTGGCTCGCCGGCCCGCCCGGCCTGCGCCTCCTGGCTCTCGATCTCGCGGATCAGCTCGTCGGGATCGGCACCCGCCCGGGCCAGCAGCTCGCGGGTCGGCTCCAGGTGGGCGACCGCCCACAGCAGCTGCTCGGTGTCCAGGTTCGCGCCGCCCCGTTCCGCCACGTGGGCCGCGGCCGCGCCGAGGAGCTCACGGGCGGGCGCGCTCATCAGCCGGGTGATGTCGACCCGGTGCCCGGGCTGGCGCCGACCGCCGGCGCCGTAGATGCGAGCGAGGAAGTCATCGAACGGGCTGGACCCGAAGTCCTCCGGCCCGTAGAAACCGCTGGTCATCGCGATATCTCCCTGGTTTTCTGACGGTATGTGCCCGGACGGCACTGAGGTCCCTACCCGGGATGAGTGCCGCGACCCGTGCGGGACGGCGCACCGTCAGACCGGGTAGGTCCGCCGCAGCCGGTAAGCGACGTGCGGGCGGAGGGGACTCGCGGCCCCTACCCCCGGGTGGTCGAAACGGGCGTGCAGGGTCATCCCCAGCCGGCGCATCACGGCCTGGGACGGCTCGTTCGCGGCGGCGGTCATGGACCAGATCTCCGCCAGGCCCGCGCCCCCGAACGCCACACCGGCCGCGGCCACGGCGGCCTCGGTGGCGTAGCCGTGATGCCACGCGTGGCGGGCCAGCCGCCAGCCCACCTCCATGCCGCCCGCACCGGGCACACCGGCCGGCATCGGGTTGAGGCCGGTGAACCCGACGAACTGCGCCGTCCCCGCGACCTCGAGCGCCCACAGCCCGAATCCCTGCTGCTGGAACAGCTCCTCGATCCGGTCCACCATGGCGTCGCTCGCGCCCCGGTCCAGAGAGGCCGGGAAGTACCGCATCACCTCGGGGTCGGCATTCAGCGCCGCGAACGGGTCCCGGTCCGCGTCACGCCAGCGCCGCATGATCAGGCGGCCGGTGCGGAGGACATCGAACCGGCGCATCATCCGGCCAGCTTAGGGCGGACCGGGCGGAAAGCATTTGGTCACCTCAGCCGAGGACGCCCGGCGCGCGCATCCGCCACGCGTCGGTCACGAGTTCCTCCAGGCGCCCGGCGTCCACTTCCGCCAGCCGCAGCATGACCAGCGGCAGGTCGTCGTAGCCGGGCGTGGTGAAGAAGACCCCGGGCTCGCCGAGGAGGAGAGCCTGCTTCTCGGCCTCGTCGCCCACGAACAGCACCGCGATGTCGGCCCGGATGACCCGCGGCCGCCCCGGACGCCGTTCTGGGTAGGACCAGATGAACCCGTGGCCGCCCACCCGGAAGTCGAACCCGTCGCTGTCGATCTCCACCACGCCGGGCAGGGCCAGCGCGAGGCGCCGGACGTCATCGGCGTCGGCCATCACGGTCCCTCCCGGATCGTGCCACCCGCATCCGCACAGGCTAGGCGCCGGCACCGACAGCGGGCCACTAACCGCCAGGTTCCCGCGGCCGGCGGGTCAGGCCGGGTGAAGCCGGGAGCGGAACCGTTCAGGCCGGTGAGGCGGGCACGTGGTCGGCGAGTCGGCGGACCTCGCGGGCGATGTCGGGCCACAGCGGCGCCGGAAGGTCGTGGCCGACCCCGGGCAGGATCACCAGGCGGGCGCCGTCGATGGCTTTCGCGGTGGCCCGGGCGGCGCTGACGCGCAGGATGGGGTCCCGCTCGCCGTGCAGGACGAGGACGGGCTTGCGCAGTTCGCGCAGCTTCGGGCCGTGCCACGGAGCGCCGACCTGCCTGCTCTGCGCCTTGGTGTCGCGCGGGCCGCTGTTGACGTCACGTTCTATCCACTCCCGCGCGGCGTCCTCGTCGAACGGGTAGCCGGGGGACGCGAGTTCGCGGGCGAGCATGAGCGAGAGCTGGATGTCACCGTCCCGGCCCTCGGGGAACTTGGCCCGGGCCAGCCTGGCCAGCAGGCCGAAGTGCACGTACCGGCCTGCGCCGATGCCGGACACGTCGCTGGGCATGGCCATGGCCGACGTGACGCTGAGCACCCGGTCGGGGTGGCGGAGCGCGATGCGCTGGGCGATCATCCCGCCGAGGGAGGCGCCGAAAATGTGCGCCTGCTTCCAGCCCAGCGCGTCCAGCACGGCGATCGCATCGTCGGTCATGTCCTCGGCCGAGTAGGCGCCCCGCTTCCGGGCCACCGCGGCGAACGGGTTACTGCCCCCGGTGTCGGGCATCCGGGTCGACTGCCCCGCGTCGCGCTGGTCGTACCGCGCCACCGCGAACCCCTGTTCAGCGAACGCCTGGCCGAGTCCGGCCGGCCACCAGAATCTGGACACGGCCAGGCCCATGACGAGCAGCAGCGGCTCACCCTCCGGGCCGGCCAGCCGGTCGTAGGCGATCTCCACGTCACCGTTGCGCGCGTACTGCGTCGGCGTCCACGCGCTGGCCCATGAGCCAGCGTCGGCTGCTCCGGTCATCTCTGCTCCTGGCTGATTCCTCGCACGGGCCCTGTGCCGCTTCACTCCGGCTGATCCACCGCGGCTGATTCACCGCGGCCGGCCACGGGCGCATCAAATTGCGATCAATGTTCGCTATACGGCAGCCTAGCTTACTGAGTACAGTGTTCGCAATGACGGAGGAGCAGATGGGCGGCGGTCGCGGCGCGAGCATCTGGACCCGCCCGGAGCGCGCGGCCCGCGGGCCGTCACCGGAGCACAGCCGGGCGGAGATCGCCACGGCGGGCATCACGCTGGCCGACGCCCGCGGTCTCACTGCCGTGACCATGCGCTCGGCCGCGGCGGCCATCGGGACCGCTCCCGCCTCCCTCTACCGCTACGTGGCTACCCGGGACGAGCTCGTGGAGCTCATGGCCGACCAGGTCTACGGCGAGCTCGCCTACGAACCCCCGTCGGGGCAGGCGGTCGCCGACCTGCTCCGGCTCGCCCAGCGGGCCCGGGCCCTGTACCACCGGCACCCCTGGCTGCTCGACGTGCCCGCCACCGGGGATCTCCCCGGGCCGAACGCGCTCGCCTTCATCGAGCACATCCTGGCCGCGCTGGCCGGCGTGGACCTGACCGGGGCCGCCAGGCTGGAGACCGTCGGGCTGTTCTCCGGCGCCGTGCGGCTGTTCGCCGAGACCGAGATCGCGCAGTTGCGGGCCGGGCAGGACACCACCGAGTGGCAGAACTCGCTGGCGGGCTACCTGGTGCGGATCGCTGCCGCCGGCCAGCATCCGCATCTGGCAGCGGCACTGGCGGACCAGCCCGCGGCCGGCGGCCCCGGGCCGCCGGGGCCGCTTTTCGACCGGGCCATGACCCGCATCCTGACTGGCCTGCTCCCGCCGGCCGCGGCCCCGCCTGCGGCGCGCCCCTGACGCCGCCTGCCCCCCAGCCGGGCGGCCGGCATCGTCAGCCGCCGCCCAGGATGGCCCGCACCGCGCGGAGCGTGACCGGGGCCGCGGCCGGGCCGAGGGTGCGCAGCGTGGGCCCGGCGATGGCGTCCAGCTCGAGTTCCCGGCCGGCCAGGCGGTCCTTGAGCATGGAGGAGCGCATCTCCCCCGGCAGCCCCCGGATCTGGGCTTCGATGGCGGCGGGATCGATAGCCGCCCCGTGCACCGCGGCGGCGGCGCAGGCCTCGCGGGCCAGCGGGCTGACCCAGTCGGCGAACCGCTCGCGGGCCGCGCCGATGGGCTGTCCCGCGGCCGTGGTGAGCAGGGCGACGCTGGCCAGCATGCAGAGTTTCTGCCACAGGACCTGCGTCTCGCCGGGGTGGGTGGTCACGCGCAGGCCGGGCACGTCCAGCAGGCCGGCGGCGGCCGCCGCGGGCCCAGTCCCGGGCGGGGCGTCTGCGGAGCCGGGCGTTGCGGGGCCGGGCGGGACCGCGAGCGTGACGGTGGCGAACGGGGAGGCCTGCTCGATGCGGCCATCCGCGAGCTTCGTGGCCTCGACCACGATGGTCCCGGCTACCGTGTCGGCCGGGTAGACCGCGCGCAGGTACGGCAGGTGGTCGACGCCATTGAGGAAGGGAATGACGGTGGCCCCCGTCACGAGCGCCGCGGGCACGCGGGCGGTGGCGTTGACCAGCTGGGTGGCCTTGACCGCGACGATCAGGACCTCGGCTGGCTCGGTCAGGTACGGCCGCGAGACCGGCCGCGTCGTGATGGCGCCTTCCCCCGGCGCGGCCAGGGTCAGGCCGGCCACGGTCACGCCTACGGGATGCCGGCCGATCAGGGTCACGTCGTGGCCGGCCCGGCCGAGCCGGGCGGCGAGCAGGCCGCCGATGGCGCCGGGGCCGAGGATCGCGACCGTGGTCATGACGGTCCCGTGGCCCTGGGGCGCCGGTGCCCGCCGCGCCGTGCCCGGGCCGGGCCCCCGGAGTATCCGGTCATCAGCGTCCAGCCTCTCTCCGCTGCCGGGCGGGAGTGCCCCGGATAATTTGAGACATCGGCAGTTCAACCACCGAACCAACAGGCACAGTACCGGCCGGCGCGGCCGACCGGCAAGCCGCCCGGGCGGAGGGGCTGGAGATATCCGCACGGGGTTAACGGCGAGGTAGCCGGCGGGAGGCCAGCGGACGGCAGTACCGTGACATGCACCGGAGAAACCCGGTCCCGGGGTGGTGATAACCGCAGGTGACTGACGATGAGATACACGATCCGTCCTCGGCGACCGGAACGGCGGCGCTGGGTGCGGGCTGGTCGCACGGGCATCGCGACGTGTCCGGCGGCTGGTTGCGGCCGACGGTATTCGGCGCGGTGGACGGGCTGGTCACGAACGCCTCCCTGATCGCCGGTCTGGGCGGGGGCCGGGCATCCGCGCACACGATCGTGCTGACCGGGGTGGCCGCGCTCGTCGCGGGGGCGTTCTCGATGGGAACCGGCGAGTACATCTCGGTCACCAACCAGAACGAGCTGGTGCTCGCCGAGGTGGAGCTGGAAAAGAAGATGCACGCCCTGTTCCCCGTGGCCGAGCAGGAAGAGCTGGCCGGCTACTTCCGCGAGTACGGCGCGGACGCGGAGACCGCGGCCCGGATGGCCGCCGCGGTGTCCAAGGACCCCGGCACGGCGCTGCGCGTGCACACCCGGGAGGAACTCGGCATCGACCCCAGCGAGCTGCCGTCCGCCATCCTGGCGGGTTTCGCGTCCCTGTGCGCATTCTCGCTCGGCGCGCTGGTCCCGCTGCTGCCCTACCTGCTCGGCCTGCCCAGCCTGGCCGCCACCCTGGTGATCACGGCGGTGGCGCTGGTCACTGGCGGGATGGTCGTGGGCCGCCTCACCGGCCGGCCGGTGCTGCATTCGGGCGTGCGCCAGTTCCTGCTCGGCGCGATGGCCATCGCGGTCACGTTCGGCATCGGCAGCCTCATCGGGCACGCCTGACGCCGATAGATTGGGAGCATGGCGACTGCAAGGCGTTCTCCCCATGTCAGCCCCGACCCGGGACCGACGGTCTTCGTGCTTTTCGGGGGCACCGGCGACCTGGCCAGGCGCCTGGTGCTGCCCGCGTTCTACCGCCTGTTCACGGAGGGGCTGCTGCCCAGGCAGTGGCTGCTGGTCGGGAACGGGCGCGGCAACGTCGCGCACGAAGACTTCCGCAAGCACATTCACGACGTGCTGACCGAGTTCGGTCCCAAGCCGGAGCGGGGCGCCTGGGAGTCGTTCGCCGAGCGGGTGCGGTTCGCGGGCGGCGGGTTCGCCTCCGACAATCCCGGCAGCCTGCTCGACGTGCTGGGCGAGGCACGTGCGTCGCTGGGCGGCGACTCGCAGCTGGTCCACTACCTCGCCGTGCCCCCGGTCGCGTTCACGGAGCTAACCAAGGGGCTGGGCGAGCACGGGCTGGCCACGGCCGCACGGGTGGTCTACGAGAAGCCGTTCGGCACCTCGCAGCAGTCCTTCCGGGAACTGGACCGGGTCGTCCACTCGGTGCTCGACGAGCAGCAGGTCTACCGGATCGATCACTTCCTCGGCAAAGAGGCCTGCCAGGACCTGCACCTGCTTCGATTCGCTAACGGCCTGTTCGCGGCCATGTGGTCCCGCGAGCATGTGGAGTCCGTGCAGATCGACGTGCCCGAGAAGCTGGGGGTCACCGACCGGGCCGGGTTCTACGACGCGACCGGCGCGGTGCTCGACATGCTGGTCACGCACCTGTTCCAGGTGGCCGCCGAGGTAGCCATGGAGCCGCCCGCCAGCCTGGGCGCGCGCGACCTGCAGGCCGCCCGGGAGAAGGTGATCAGCTGCTTCCGGCGGCTGGACCCGGCCGAGGTGGTGCTGGGCCAGTTCGACGGGTACCGCGACGTGCCGGGGGTCGCGGCCGATTCGACCCGGGACACGTTCGTGGCGGCCCGGCTGTGGATCGACAACGACCGCTGGCGCGGCGTCCCGTTCTACCTGCGCACCGGGAAGCGGCTGGCGGCCACGGAGCAGCAGGTCAGCCTGATCCTGCGCGAGCCGCCCGGCCCGCTGGCGGGCCAGCTCCCGCCGGACTCCAACGTGCTGTCGTTCTCGCTGGCGGGCAACGGCGAGATCAGCCTGTCGCTGATGACCAAGAAGCCCGGCCCCGGGCTGGAGCTGGACACGGCGCGGGCCTCGATCCCGCTGTCGGACCTCGAGGGCGCGGATCCGCTGCCGCCCTACGTCCGGCTGATCCACGACGTGCTGCTGGGCGACCGGTCGCTGTTCACCCGCCCGGACGGCTTGGCTGCGGTGTGGGAGGCGGCCGCACCGCTGCTGGCCAGCCCCCCGAAGGTTGCCCCGTATGCGCCGGGGTCGTGGGGGCCGGCCGAGGCCCGCGAGCTCATCGCGCCGGGACACTGGCTCCTGGGCCAGTAACCGGGCCTGGCGTCCTGGTGGACCAGCTTCTGATTGACCGCCCCGGCTGGCTTGACTGGCCCTGGGTACTGCGGGTGCTGGATCAGGAAGTCCGCGTGCCCGGCGAGGAAGTCCGGCCGGCGGAAGGCACGGTCGCCACGCCGTATCTGGTGGGGGATGAGCCTCTGGCCGTCACCGTCGGCGGTGCGGGAGGCCATCTGACCGTGACGCCATCCGCGCCAGCGCCTGGCCAGTTCGTGGTCCGCCAGTTTCACCTGGACCTCGACGAGACCGACGTGGCGGGGGCGCTGGACAAGAGCACGCTCTCGGGATTGTTCGAGCGGGACGGCTGGGTACGGCGGCCCGCCGCGGCCACGCTCTGGTCGTACTGCCTGGTCTTCCTGTGCGGCGGGCATCCCGACGCGCCGCCGGTCCGGTGGATGTTCGCCGAGCTCGGGCGGCCTGCCGGCCACCTGCGGCTGCCGCCGGACCCTGCCGATCTGCTGACCGCCGGAGACCACCGGATCGTCGGCTATGGGCTGGCGCCACACCGGGCGGCGAACGTAGCCGGCCTGGCCCGCGCGTTCGCCGCGAGTCCGGACCGCTATGACGAGATCACGTTGCGGGCGCTCCCCGGTGACGAGGCCATTGCGCGGGTGGCGGAACTGCCGCACATCGGCCCGGTGCGAGCCCGGGCGATCGCGTCAACAGCGCTCGGCCACGACGACGTGCTTCCCGATCTCGCGCGGCAGGACGAGCAACTGCGCAGCAGGCTGGGCCTGGGCTGGACCCAGATCCGGGCGGCCGCGCGCCGCGCCGTGCCGTACCGCAGCGTCCTGGGTGACACGCTGCTTGAGCTTCTGTCGGACTAGCCAGTGGGGGTGAGCCAGCCGCCGGTGTGCGTGACGTGGCGAGTCCCGTTGGGGGCGGGCTACGTCACGGGCCGGCGGGCGGCGGCCGGGACCTGGCGGCGCAGGTCGCCGGTCCCGGGGACGAACCCGCGGCGGGTCAGCCACCCGGTGATCCAGTCCGGGTCCGGATGGCGGGCCGGGACCACGTTGTAGATGTAGTTCAGCCCGCGGGCCGCGGCCTCCCCCTCCAGGTGTTCCAGGATGAAGTCGCCGACTCCCTCGCCCCGCCGGGCGGGATCCACCCAGAACGTGATCTGGGCGTCGCCCCATTCGGAGTCCAGCCAGCCGTACCCGGCGATCTGGCCGTCGTCGCCGGTGACCTGCCACCACTCGTCGGCGACCGGCGCGCCGGGCCCGGGCGGGTCGAGGTCCACCGCGGCCAGGTCCTCCGGCCGCAGCAGCCGCTGCTTGGCGGCGTCCCAGCGCGGGTCATCTTCCTTGGTCCAGTGCAGCGTCATCGCTTCCTCCGTGCCCCGCTTACCCTCCGTCGCCCGGCCGGGGTCAGGCGGGCAGCTTCAGGTTGTAGACCCGCAGCGCGTTGCCGGCCAGCACCAGGCCGGCGGTCTCCTCGTCTGGGCACAGCGCGGCAACCGCGCGGGCGTTCTTCGCGATGCCGGGAACGCCGGGCCAGTCGGTGCCGAAGATCATCTTCCGGGTGAGCCGGTTCCAGTTGTGCTGGGCGTAGTAGTGCCGCAGCCGGGACGGCGGCAGCCCGGACAGCTCGATCCAGACATGCTCGCTGGACAGGGCCAGGAACGCGGCCGCGTCATACCACCAGCCCCGGCCGCCATGCGCGAGCACGACGTCCAGGCGGCGGAAGTCGCGGAGCACGTCGTCCAGCAGCGCCGGGTCGGCCAGCGCGTTGGACGACCCCGGGAACGAGCTGGTGCCGCAGTGCACCACGACCGGGATCCCGCTGGACTGGCAGATCTCGTACGCCGGGTACAGCGCCCGGTCGTTGGCCGCCGCGCCCGCGTGCACCGGGTGGATCTTCAGCGCGACCGCACCCAGGCCCAGCTGGCGCTCGAGCTCCTCGTCCACCGGGTAGTGCAGGTGCGGATTGAGGTTGGCGATGATCTTGAGCCGGTCGGGGCTGCAGGCGGTCAGCGGCAGCAGGTCCTCGATCGGCTGGATGCCGGTGGCCTTGGGGCTGTACTCGCACAGCAGCAGTGCGATATCCACGCCGTCGGCGGCCAGGTAGGCGGCGAACTCGGCCGGCACGATGGTGCCCGCGTCGTCGTAAACCCGGTCAAGCACCGCGCGGTCGCCGAATTCGTGGGCCCACTCCCGCCACGAGGGTTTGAGTGTCGGCAGCCGGGGCGGATGCAGGTGCACGTCGACGAGCGGGCGTCCGTCGAGCATCAGCCACCCTCCCCCGGGACCACGACCGTCTCCCCCGCCGCGGGCCCCCCTGGCACCGGGGCCGGGACCAGCACCGTGGCGGCCATCCGGCGCAGCTCGACCCGGCGGATCTTCCCGGTTGCCGTGGTCGGGTAGCCGCCGACGAACACCACCTTGCGCGGCCGCTTGAACGAGGGCAGCGCCTGGCGGCAGAACTCGACCAGCTCGTCCTCCGTGGCCGCCTGGCCGGGCTCGAGGATCACGTAGGCGACCGGCTTCTCCAGCCCCTCGGAGTCCGGCGCCGCCACCACCACGGCCTGGGCTACCGCCGGGTGGGCCAGCAGCCGGGCCTCCACCTCGGCCGGCGACACCCAGATGCCGCTGGCCTTCAGCATGTCCCCGGTGCGCCCGAGGCACGTGTAGTAGCCGTCGGCGTCGCGCACGTAGGTGTCGCCGGTGCGCAGCCACTCGCCCTGGAACACCTGGCGCGAGGCGTCGTACCGGGACCAGTACCCGGTGGCGGTGGAGTCGCCGCGGACGAACAGCGTGCCGGGGGTGCCGGGCGGCACCTCGTGCCCGGTCTCGTCCAGCACCCGCAGGTCGTAACCGGGCACGGCCACCCCCGTGGTACCCGCCCGGACCTCGCCCGGCCGGTTGGACAGGAAGATGTGCAGCACCTCGGTCATGCCGATGCCGTCCAGGATGTCCACGCCGAACTGCGAGGTCCACCGGGTGTAGAGCGACCCGGGAAGCGCCTCCCCGGCCGAGGCGGCCAGGCGCACCCGGCCCAGCGCGTCCGCGGGCAGGCCTGCCCGGAGCATGTTCGCGAAGAACGTCGGCCCGGCGAAGAACAGGGTCGCACCGTACTTCTGGGCCGCGTCGGCGATGAGATCCGGGCGCGACGGGTCAGGCACCAGGACCGCGGACGCGCCCACCGACAAGGGGAACAGCAGCGAGTTGCCCAGCCCGTAGGCGAAGAACGCCTTGGCCGCGGACAGGCACCGGTCGTCACGGCGGATCCCCAGCACCTGGGTACCGTACGTCTCGCAGACCACCTGGACCGAGGCGTGCCGGTGCATGGCCGCCTTCGGCCGCCCCGTGGTCCCCGAGGTGTAGAGCCAGAACGCGGGCGAGTCGGCGGTGGTCGGGTACACCGTGTCGTCGTCCGGCCCGGCGGCCAGCTCGCTGAGCAGGTGCACCGGGACCGGGCTGCCAGCCAGTGCTCCGCCGATCTGGGCCTCGCCGGCCAGCATCCCGGTGAGTTCGGGCGCCTGGGCCGCGGCCGTGACCGCGGTGGCCGTGAACTCCCGGGTCACGGCGAGGAACCGGGCCCGCGAGTCCTGCAGCAGCTCGGCCACGCCGTCGGCGCGGCTCATCGTGGACACCGGCACCGGGATCGCACCCATCCGCATGGCGGCCAGGTACATCACCACGAATTGCGGCGAGTCGGCCATCAGCATCAGCACCCGCTGCTCGGGCTGCAGCCCGATTTTCCGCAACGACGCTGAGACTCTGCGTACCTGGTCATGCAGCGCGGCGTAGCTCACGTCCCCGGCCGGGCCGGCCAGCGCTGTGCGCGGCCCATCCCCCTCGGCCAGCCGGCGGTCCAGCAGGTACTCACACGCGTTGAACAGCTGCGGCATTGCTGCTGCCCTCCGTTTTCTGGTCCGGCGGTGACGTGTGGCGGTGTGCTCTAACCCAGGGTGGCCCAGGCAGGTGATCTAGGCGAGGTGGACGTAGTCGTAGTCGAACGGCTGACCGTTGATCCCGTTGCGCGGCGGGGCGATCCACGCGGCGATCCGGCCGCGCTCGTGGACCGGCTGCATCAGCGACCTGACGTGGGTCTTGTCCACGTCGGTGGGCAGCCACCGCCCCTTCTGCTCCGCCCAATCGTCCGCCGTCAGCAGCTCGCCGTCGGGGCTCACCTCCACGCTGGCGAACGCGCCGACCCGGCGGTTGAAGGCCACGTGCGGCACCTTGAGGCGGTGCGGCAGGCCGGCACCGTCGAGGATCCGGTTCCACCGGGTAATGCCGCTCTCGCAGTCGGAGATGTACTCCCGGCGAAGGTCGGTGTTGAGGCCGACCAGCGCGGAGACCTCGGTCTGGCCGATGCTCTGCTGGCCATTTCCGGCATCGGTGAGCGCGTCCACCAGGAACGCGTCGTCGGTCAGCCGGTGGTCGTCCTTGCGCCGCTCCTCCAGCCAGCGGCCCTTGAGGCCGGCCGTGTAGTAGTTGGCCACGTTCGTGGAGGTCTCCCCGCCGAACAGGTCGAGTGACACGCTGTAGTGGAAGTTCAGGTACTTCTGGATGACGTTCAGCGGGACCCCGCCCAGCGGCCCGGCGTCGTCGGTCTCGTTCTCCACCATCAGCTGCGCGGTCCGCTCCACCACCCGGTCGATCCCGGTGGTGCCGACCATCATGTGGTGGGCCTCTTCCTTGAGCATGAACTCAGCAGTGCGCGACAGCGGGTCGAACGCCGACTCCTTGAGCGTGCCCAGCTGGTACTTGCCGTCCCGGTCGGTGAAGTACGTGAACATGAAGAACGACAGCCAGTCTGGGGTCTCCTCGTTGAACGCGCCGAGGATGCGGGGGGACTCCTCGCTGCCGGAGTTGCGGTGCAGCAGCTCCTCCGCCTCTTCCCGTCCTTCGCGGCCGAAGTACGCGTGGAGCAGGTAGACCATGGCCCATAGGTGCCGGCCCTCCTCCACGTTGACCTGGAACAGGTTGCGCAGGTCGTAGAGGCTCGGCGCGGTGGCCCCGAGATTGCGCTGCTGCTCCACCGAGGCGGGCTCGGTGTCGCCCTGGATGACGATCAGCCGCTGCAGGTCGGCGCGGTACTCCCCGGGCACCTTCTGCCAGGCGGGCTCGCCCTTGTGCTGGCCGAACGCGATCTCACGTTTCTGGTTCCGCTCAGCCAGGAAGATGCCCCACCGGTAGTCCTTCATCGGCACGTGGCCGAAGTGGGCCCAGCCCTCCCGGCCCACGTTGACCGCGGTGCGCAGGTAGACGTCCTGGGTGGGCAGGGTCGGGCCCATCGACTCCCACCAGTTCAGGAAGTTGGGCTGCCAGGACTCCAGGGCCCGCTGCAGGCGGCGGTCGTCGCGCAGCTCGACGTTGTTGGGAATCTTCTCGCTGTAGTCGGGTGCCGAGGCCATGAGGTCAGACTCGCTTTCGGTCGAAGTCGGCGCGCTGCCCGGTGCCGTACTTGCGCAGCGCACCGTCGGGGCCCGAGGCGTTCGGGCGGTAGAAGATCCAGTTCTGCCAGGCGGTCAGCCGGCCGAAGATCTTGGTCTCCAGGGTCTCGGGGCCGGAGAAGCGGTAGTTCGCCTCCAGCCCGGTCAGGGCGTCCGGGCTGAAGCTGGCCCGCTCCTCGACCGCGATGCGGACCTCCTCGTCCCAGTCGATGTCGTCGGGGGTGAACGTGACCAGGCCCAGCGTCTCGGCGTCCTCCGCCGCCTGGGCGTCGCCCGCGGACTTCTCGGCCGCGGCCAGCGCGTCGGGATCGCCGAGGAACCGGGTCTGCAGGCGGGTCAGGCCGTTGCTCATCGGCAGCGGGCCGAGGTTCATCGGCCCGACCGTGACCGTGGCCGGGTCCGCGTCCGGGTCGATCTCCTCGAACACCCCGGACAGCTGGTAGGAGCGGTCCGCGGCCAGCGCCAGCTCGAGCAGCGATCCCGCGAAGCAGCTGCCCGGCTCGATCAGCGCGAGCAGGCTGCGGCTGGTCACGTCGAGCCGCTTGAGGGTGCGCTTCAGGTACAGCACGATCTCGCCGGCCAGCCAGTCGCCGTGGTGATCCAGCAGGAACTGGTCATACGCCAGCACACCGGCGGGGTCACCCTGGGTGCGGAGCACCCAGGTGCCCAGCTCGAGCTCGTTGGTGCGCAGGTCGAGGATCAGGTCGTCCAGTTCCCGGGTGGCGGCCAGGGTCCAGAACCCGGCCCCCTGCTCGTGCAGCCCGGCCAGGCGGGCCGGCGGCCCGGCCTCCGGCCCGGTCACCGTGATCTCGGCCACCCCCCGCGCGCGGTCCAGCCGGGCGGTCACGTGGCCGTAGGAGATCTCCTCATCCGTGCGTGTCTTGGCCAGCGGGGTGAGCTCGATGCCCGTCGCGTCAGCGGGCCGGCCGAGCGCCCGGCCAGTTCCTCCGCCCGCTCCTGGACGACCTCGTCCCACTGGGCCCGGGGCACGGCCTCGTCGACCAGCCGCCAGGCCACGGCCTTCTTGCCGCTCAGGCCCTCGGCCTTGGTCGAGAAGTAGTCCGCGCGGTCGCGGCGCACGTGCCGCTTGTCCACCACCCGGGTCAGGCCACCGGTGCCGGGCAGCACCCCCAGCAGGGGCAGTTCCGGCAGCGACACCGCGGACGAGCGGTCATCGATGAGCATGATGTGCTCGCAGGCCAGAGCCAGCTCGTATCCCCCGCCGGACGCGGTCCCGTTGAGCGCGGCCAGCCACGCCTGACCCGAGTACGCACTGGCGTCCTCGATACCGTTGCGGGTTTCGTTAGTGAACTTGCAGAAGTTGACTTTCCAGGGATGCGGCGACCCGGCGAGCATGCGGATGTTAGCCCCGGCGCAGAAGATTTTTTCCTTGCCGCTGGTCATCACGACCGCCCGGACCCCGGGATGCTCGAAGCGGAGCCGCTGGACCGCGTCGTACAGCTCGATGTCCACGCCGAGGTCGTAGGAGTTGAGCTTGAGCTCATAGCCGGGGACCAGGCCGCCCTGCTCGTCCACGTCCATGGTCAGCGTGGCGACCGGGCCGTCGCAGGCCAGCCGCCAGTGCCGGTACTGCCCGGGGTGCGTGCGGAAATCCACTCTGGCCTCGCCGGTCATGATCATCCCTCCGCTGGGCCGCAGATACTCCCATGCTCTACGTTAGGCGGCGAATGCGTCAAGGCTTTGTAGCATGTTTTACGCCCGTCACCTCGTGACCGGCATCACCAGTGCGGAACTGGCCAGGTCGATCTGGTACCCGGTGGGCACGAGATCCCGGGCCGGCGCCTCGATGTGGCCGGTGCCCGGGTTGCGGGTGAAGCGGGGGTGCGCGCCGCCGGCGACCTGGAGCCGGATCCGGTGCCCGGGCGCGAACCGGTACCCCGCACCGATGAGCGGGACCCGGACCACGCCGTCGTCCGGGTCCGGTCCGGTGAGCCGGACGATGCCGTCGCAGACGTTGCGGGACCGGCCCTTCTCGTCCACGTCACAGAGCCGCACGAACAGGTCCGCGTGCGGGTTGTCGCGGGCCACGGACAGCTCGGCGGCCACCTCACCGAGGATCTCGACCGGCTCGGCCAGCGGCTCACTGCTGAAAACCAGCACGTCAGCGCGCTGCTTGACGGCCTGGTTGTCGCGCACTCCCGCATTCAGGGTCATGACGGCGCCGCCCGCCGAGGGGGTCGGATCGGCCGGGTCGTAGCGGAACCGGGCGGTCCCCGGGCTGGAGGCCGGCCAGCCCTCGAACCACGGGGCCCCCGTGCCGAGCAGGTCCCGGGCGCTGGCCGTGACGGGCAGCCCGTTCAGCGCCGGGCGCAGCCGGCGGTCGGTGGTGGCCATCCGCCACAGACCGGCCAGCCCGCCGGTCGTCTCCTGGTGGCTGATCATCTCGCACCAGCCCAGGAAGTTCTGCAGGTCGAACGCGCCGTGATGGTAGGCGGCCTGGCTGAAATCGTGCGGCCCGACCTGGATCACTGCGGCGGCAAGCTCCGGCGGCGGGTCCAGGGCCAGCGCCCACTGCACGAAGCCGAGGTAGCTGAGGCCGTAGGTGGCCAGCCGGCCGTCGAACCAGTGCTGCTGACGCAGCCACGCCACGGTATCCTGGCCGTCAGCGGCCTCACGGCGCATCGGGTCGAACTCACCGCCGGAGCCGAACGTGCCGCGGCAGCTCTGCAGCAGCACGTGAAAGCCCCGCTCGGAGATCAGCTGGGCGCTCCCCATGTTGTACGGGAACCCGCGGCCGTAGGGACTGCGCACCAGCACCGTGGCCACCCGGCGGTCGGTGACCGGCAGGTAGTGATCGGCCCGCAGCACGGTGCCGTCGGACATCGGCACGGCCACGTCCCGGACCACGGCGACGCGATTGCGCCGGGGCGGCAAGGACCAGGCCCGGGTGAGGGCCCGGCTGAGTGCGGTCGCGGCGGGCCTGATGAGCCGGGGCGCCTGGGTGTCCTGGTCGATGGCCCGCATCTGCCTCAGTGTGTTCCTTCCGGATACGACACCGCGCACTCAGCCCAGGTCGTTGAGGCGCTTCCACTCCAGGCGGGCATCGCCGGACCAGCGCTGATGCCGGTCGGCGAACAGCCGGGCCGCTTCCAGACCGCTCCAGCGGGCCGGCAGCAGCACCCGGGGCAGCGCCGGGTTGACCGACGGGAAACGCCGCCAGGCGTGCACCAGCTCGACCTGCCGGGCCAGCGCGTCGCCGGGTGCCGGGCCGCGGAACTCCTCGATGAACTGCTCGTACTGGTCCTCGACCGCGGCCAGGTCCCACGCTTGCGCCACCATCACCCGGACATCACCGAGTCCGGACCGGGTGGCCACGAACACGTGGGCGTCCCCATCCAGCCCAGCCGCCCGGAGCACGCCGACGGCCTCGGCCTCCCGGTCCGGGTGCGGGCTGATCCACAGGCCCGCACCCAGGGAGCCGAATCCGGCCCAGCTGAGCCGGCTGCGGACCACATGCCGGGCCCGGCGGTCGCTCTCCGGGACCCGCGCGTAGACCAGCAGCCAGCGGCCGTCCCAGTCCGTGCCGGGCCCGGTGAAGGAGTAGATGCGCTCCGCGCCGTCGGTGAGCATCCGCCGCGCGTTATCGGTCAGCCGCCACCGGGTGCGGCGGCCCAGCTTCTCCGGCTCCAGCCAGCCCGCCGCCGCGGTGCGCATCAGCGCCTGCCGGGTGGCCTTCTCCTCGATGCCGAGCCGGGCGAAGGCAGCGAGCACCGCCGATGTCCAGGCGGTCCCGTCGGTGGTCAGCACGAACTCGCCGAGCAGCGTGAACAGCAGGCCGCGGGCGCTGGGCGCGCCCGCCGCGTGCCGCCGGGACAGGGCCGGGACCGCCGCGGCCGTCCCGGCCGCGCTGGCTCCCGGCGATCTCCTGGCCGGCATGTCAACCCTCCTCGTGTCCAGGCGACGGGCTATTTCCAGGCGAACACGGGCTGCTCGAAGTGATCCACCCTGATCATGTTCCCGTGCAGGGCCGTCTGGCAGAACTGGTAGATGATCGCCGCGGTCGGCGCGTGCACGTAGCGGCCCAGCAGCGGCAGCTGGATCACTGGTGCGTCGGACTCGGGGATCCGCAGCAGCCGCGGCGGCACGTCGAAATCGGCCAGCGGGATCACGTGGATCTGGGCCACCTCGGACTCCGGGCCCTTCATCCCGGGGCTGACCAGGCCGCCCCACACCACCACCGGGGTCATCAGGTAGCCCGACCGGGTGACGTAGTCGTCGAGCACGCCGAGCACCGCGTCCGGGGTGATCTCGACGCCGGTTTCCTCGCGCAGTTCCCGCAGCGCCGCGTCCTGGGCGGACTCCCCCGGGTCGCGGCGGCCGCCGGGCAGGGCCCACTGGCCCGCGTGGTTACGGAGGGTCGGTGCCCGCCGCGTGATCAGCAGGGCGGGCACATCCTCCTGGATCACGACGCAGACCGCTACCGCCGCGGCCTTCAGGCCGCCGGCGGGCGCTTCGACCCGGCGGAAGCGGCCCAGGTTTGCCGCGATCGCGCCCCTGAGCGCTGCATCCATAGCCAGCACCTTAACGCGCGCTGTCCGCGGGGCCCGGCCGGCGGCGGCCGGCCCGCGGTGGCTGCCCGGGTCCGCCCGGCCCGCTCGTGCAGCTTGAGAAGCGGCACAGAAGGTAACGAGAACATCCGCGGAGTAACAGTGGGCATAGTGCTGAGCATGAGGAGTGTTGGGTGCGGGCGCCACGCCCCCGGCGGCCGGCGTGCCCGCCGGCCGCCTGGCCCCGCGCGCCCGTTAGCCGGCTGATGCGCGGATCCAGCGCTCTGCATGTCCCGTGGCGGGCCCGCCCGGCCCGCTGGCTCGCGGCCCGCTCGCTGCGCGCCCAGCTCATCACCGGCCTGGTGGCGCTCGTCGCGCTGGCGTTCGCCAGCGTGGGCATCGTCACCTACATCGTGCTCAGCCACACGCTGGTCAGCCAGCTGGACTACCAGCTCGACTCGGCGGGCGGGCGGTACGCCTCGTGCATGGAGCAAAAGCACCACGAGGGGCCGCCGCCACCCCATGGCATTCAGGTCACGAACTGCAACCGGACCCCGGGCCTGAACGCCGGGACGTTCGGCGCCCGGGTGAAGGACGGCGTGGTGACCGATCAGGGCATCATCGGGGGCAGCAGTCACCTGTCCGCCGCGGACCGGGCCACCTTGGTCCGGCTGCCGCCCGACGGCGGGTACTACACCGAGAACCTGGCCTTCATCCACGGCGACTACCGGCTCACCGCGATCACGGGCCGGGACGGCGACGCGCTGATCACCGGCCTCCCGCTATCGGGGATGGAATCCACGCTGAGCAAGGTCGAGATCGCCGAGCTGGTGGCGTTCTCGGCCGCGCTGGTGCTGACTGGCTTGCTGGGTACCGGGCTGGTGCGGCTGTCGCTGCGCCCGCTGCGGCGGGTCGCGGCCACCGCGGCCCGGGTCACCGAGCTGCCGCTGGCCAGCGGCGAGGTGACCCTGGCCGAGCGGGTCCCTGGCACCGACCCGCGGACCGAGGTGGGCCAGGTCGCCGTGGCGTTCAACCGGATGCTCGGCCACGTCGAGTCGGCCCTGGGCCGCCGGGCGGCCAGCGAAGCCCGGCTGCGCCGCTTCGCCGCCGACGCCAGCCACGAGCTGCGCACCCCGCTGGCCGCCATCCGCGGCTATGCCGAACTCGCACTGCGCGCCCCGGACACCGATCGCGCCGCCACCGAGCACGCCCTGCACCGGGTGGCCTCGGAATCAGCCCGGATGAGCGTGCTGGTCGACGAGCTGCTGCTGCTGGCCCAGCTCGACGCGGGCCGCCCGCTGGCCTGCCAGCCCGTCGACCTGACCCGGCTGGCCATCGACGCCACCAGCGACGCCCAGGCCGCCTCCGGCGATCACCACTGGCTCCTCGACCTGCCCCCCGACCCGGTCACCGTCCCCGGCGACGAGCACCGGCTGCACCAGGTCCTGGCCAACCTGATGAGCAACGCCGCCAGGCACACACCCGCCGGCACCATCGTGACCATCACCCTGGCCACCGGCCAGGCACCAGCCACCATCGAGCTGAGCGTGACCGACGACGGGCCCGGCATCCCCCCCGCACTCCAGCCCGCACTGTTCGGGCGGTTCGTCCGCGGCGACTCCTCCCGCACCCGCGGACCCGGCCCAGCCCCCAGCACCGGCCTCGGCCTGGCCATTGCCCACGCCGTCACCACCGCACACGGCGGCACCATCACCCTGCACAGCAAACCCGGCCACACCCGCTTCACCATCACACTCCCCCGCCCGGACAACTGAACCCGCGCACACGGCCCAGGCCCGGTCCCCTGGGGGACCCGGGCCTGGCCGCCGGACCACCTCTCAGCGGGCGAGCAGGACCTCGGCGGCCGGCTCGGCCGCGATGGCGGCGGGGCCCCGGCCTGCCGGCGCCCGGCGCAGCAGGAGCAGCGCGTAGGCCAGCACCGCGAGGCCCAGGACCATCAGCGCCCCGATTCCGCCTACCGCACCGGCGAGCAGCGGCGCGATCAGCGAGCCGACGACGATCCCGCCCAGTGAGGCGGGCAGCGCCAGCCCGTAGGCCCGGCCGAACACCCCCTCGTCCAGCATCCGCTGCAGGCCGGTGTCGGTGAGGATCTCCACCAGCACCGCGCCCATGCCGGTGACCGCGACCAGGACGATCGCCACGGCGGGCCAGTGCGCCACGGCCAGCAGCGGCATGGGCAGCCCCACCGCGCAGAGCGCGCCGGCGAGCACGTACCGCGAGTGACCCCAGCGCTGCACCCGGCCCGCCAGTGCCGTACCGGCCAGCGTCCCCGCCCCGATACCCGCGAACAGGTAGCCGTAGCCGTGCGCGCCCATCCCGAGCGAGCGGGAGACCAGCAGCAGCAGCACGGTCTGGGTGCCGTAGATCGTGCTGCACATGATGTCCGCGCCCACCAGCCGCAGCGCGCCCGGGCAGGAGCGCAGCGCAGCGGCGCCGTCGGCCACGCCGCGCAGCACGCCTGCCGGGTGCTCCCCGCGCCGGGCGGGCCGGAACGTCTGGCCCGCGGGAATGGCCAGCACCGCGAGGGCGGCGAGCCCGAACGTAACCGCGTTAATCAGGAAGGCCAGGGCCGGCGAGCCGAGCAGCAGCAGGACACCGCCGAGGGCCGGCCCGGCGATGACGGCGGTCCCGTTCACCGCCGACCGGGCGGCGTTCGCGCCCGGCAGGTCGGCGTCATCCACCAGGCGCGGCGTGGTGGCCGCGACGCTCGGCAGGTAGGGAGTGGCGGCGGCGGTCGCCGCGGCGGCGATCACCGGGGCCAGCACGACCGGCGCGTGGGTGACCACGAAGAGGGCCAGCAGGACCATCAGGGCGATCCGGACGACGTCGCAGGTGATCATGACCCGCCGCCGGTCGAACCGGTCGGCGGCCACTCCGCCCAGCGGTCCCAGGACCACGATCGGGATGACCCGTGCGGCGGTGGTGATCCCGGCCCACAGCGCCGAGTGGGTGCGGCTGTAGACCAGGGCGATCAGGGCCAGGTTGTAGAGCCAGTCGCCCAGCTCGGAGACGGCCAGGCCGCCGAGCAGCCGGCGGAACGCCGGGTAACGGAGTGACGCCCGGATCGTCCCGGGCTTCGCCTGCTGAATGTTCATCGTGCCGTCCTGTCCGCCGTGGTGATGTCCCTTTCCACGGTCGGGCTAAGGGGCCAGGGCCCGCATCGGCCGGCTGCCCTAGCGGGCGATCCGGGCCACCTCAGATTGCGCGGTGCGGTCCTTAGCGGGCCGGGCGGGGGCCTCAGACGGCGCGGCGCGCTCCTTAGGAAGCCGCCACCCGGCGCCGGTCACCCCGCGGCCGGTGACCCCGTGCCGGTGACGCCCAGCCGGTGCACCACCGCGGCGGCCTCCACCCGGCCGCCGACCCCGAGCTTGGCCAGGATGTTGGAGACGTGGACGCTGGCCGTCTTGGGGCTGATGAACAGGACCTGCGCGATCTCGGGGTTCGAACGGCCGTCGGCCAGCAGCAGCAAGACCTCGCGTTCGCGGTCGGTCAGGCCAAAGCGGGCGAGTTCGTCCACGCTGGCCCCGGCCGCGACCCCGGCCCCGGCTGCCGCCGCGGCGGGCTGAACCGCTGCCGAAAGCCCGGCGTGGCCGTCCCCGGCCTGGTCGCCCGGGCCCGCTGGGCTGCCGTCCAGGTCCAGCCGGGCCCGGCGGGCCAGCGCGGCCGCCTCGGCCGCGACCGGGTCCGCCCCGATCCGGCCCGCGATCACTCCGGCCTGCCGCACGGACCGGGTGGCGGCCTGCCGCTCGCCGGTCGCGGACTCGGTCTCCGCGCGCCGCAGCCAGGCGTAGGCCAGCGGGTAGGGCTCCGCCGCCGCTTCCCACGCCGTCACCGCCGCCGACCAGGGCCGCGGATCGTCCTGGCCGAGGAACCGGGCCTGCTCGGCCTCGAACATGACCTGGTAGGCGTGCGCGGTCGGGGTCACGGTGGGCAGGCCGGCGGCCAGCGCGGCCAGGACCTCGTGGCGGGCCGCACTCTGCTCCGGGACCGTTTCGCGGCGGTCCCCGGCCCGGACCGCCTCATCCGCCTCGATGCGCATGCCCAGCCACAGCAGTGGCCACGCATACCGGGCGGCCCACACGAAGGCTTCGGCGGGCAGGCTGTCGGCGACCGCCGCCCGGGCGGCGGCCAGGTCCCCCCGGCCCAGCGCGACGATGGCGGTGACGTAGCCCAGCGGCAGGATGAACTGCAGGTCGGTCGTGCCGCCCAGGGCCCCGCGCGCCGTGCGCAGGTCCACCTCGGCGTCGGCGTAACGCCCGCTCATGGCGGCCCGTTCGGCCCGCAACTGAAGCACGGTGGCCGCGAAGACGCCCTCGGGCACCGACGAGAGGGCCTGGGCCAGCAGCCCATCCACCTCGTCCCACCGGCCCAGCCTCAGCAGCGGCTCGGCCAGGTTCCCGATCAGGTAGGCGCCCAGGGCGCGGACCATGCCGACCCGGTCGGCCAGGATGAGCCCCTCCCGGGCCACCTCTGCCGCCTCCGCATGCCGGCCCCGGAGTTCCAGCACGTCGGAAAGGTTCACGTAGCCCCTCAGGGCCGTGGCCGGGACATTCTGCGCCAGCGCCAGTGCGAGCCCGGACCGGATCGCTTCCGGATCCTCATCGGTCGTGCGCAGGTAGCAGTGGGCCAGCCCCAGGCTGATCGAAGCGTCCGCCTCCTCCTCCCTGGCCCCGGTCGCCCGGGCCGCCGCCACGGCCCGCTCGGCGACCTCCCCGGCGGCTGCGTCCCGGTCGGAGGTGCGGAGCAGGGCGCCCGCCAGCGAGGCCAGCACCACCGCGTGGGCCCGGGTCACCTCGCCCGGGGGGAGCAGCGCGAGGGCCCGCTCCAGCTCGGCGATGGCCTCGGTCTCCCGGCCGGTGTCGCGCAGGGCCAGGGCCCGGCGCTCGATGAGCAGGGCCCGCCGCACGGGGTCATCCTCGGCGGGCAGGTCGGCGAGGGCCTGGTCGAACAGGGACACCGACCGGTTGACCGCGCCGGACCGGTAGGCCGCGTCCGCCGCGAGCCGGGTGACCTCGACCTGGTCGAGACCCGTCCGCTCCTCGGCATCCGCCACCCGGGGCCAGATCTCCAGCGCGCGTTCGAGGTGCCGTTGTGCCTCGGCGGGCGCGTAGGAGGTCATGGCCTGGCCGGCCGCGACCGAGGCGGGCAGGGCCCGGGGCAGGTCGAGCGCGGCGTACCAGTGGTGGGCCAGCGCCGCGGCCACTCCGGTGTCGTCGCCCGCCAATCCGGGCTCGCGGGCCAGCGTTTCCCCGTAGCCGGCATGCAGCCGGACCCGCTCCCCGGGCAGCATGTCCTCGTAGACCGCATCCCGGGTGAGCGCGTGCCGGAATTCGTACCCGTGGCCGGTCCGGTCCATGACCAGCAGATGGCTTTCGAGCGCCTCGCGGAGGGCCGCGAACAGCTCCGCCTCGTCCAGGCCGGCCACTTCCGCGAGCAACCGGTCGGGCACCCGCTTCCCGGCCACCGCGGCCGTGCGGAGCAGCCGCTGCGCGGCCACGCTCAGCGAATCCACCCCGCTCAGCAGGACGTTGACCAGGGACGGCGGCAGGTCCGCCGGGTCGCCGCCGCGGCGGACCACCCCGGCGAGTTCCTCGACCAGGTAGGCGTTGCCGCCCGACCGGTCGAAGACCAGGTCGAGCAGGCCGGGCCGGGGTTGGGCGGCCAGGATCGCGGCCAGCTGGGCAGCGACCTCGTCCCGCTGGAACCGGAGCAGCTCGATGCGGTCCACGGTCCGGACCCGCTCCCAGCCGGTCAGCAGCGGCCGCAGTGGGTGGCGCCGATGCAGCTCGTCGGAGCGGTAGGTGGCCACCAGCAGCACCCGGACCGCGCGCAGCGAGCGGACCAGGAACGCGACCAGTTCCAGGGTGGACTGGTCGGCCCAGTGCAGGTCCTCGAGGACGAGCATGACCGGCCGGGCAGCGCTGAGCCGCCCCAGCAGGCCGAGCACCAGTTCCAGCAGCTGAGCGGACTGGATGCCATCGGCGGGCATCCCGGCCGCCGGTTCCGGGGACAGCTCGGGCAGCAGCCGGGCCAGGCCCGGCGCGGCCGGGCCCACTACCTGGGCCAGTTCGTCCCCGGGGATGGCCCGGGTCAGCGCGCGCAGGGCGTCGACCAGCGGCGCGAACGGAAGTCCCTCCGCGCCGAGCTCGATGCAGTGCCCGAGCAGGACGGTGAACCCGGCGCGGTCCGCCTGCGCGGTCAGCTCGCCGATCAGCCGGGTCTTCCCCACTCCGGCCTCGCCCCCGATGACCGCGAACGCAGGCTCGCCGCGCTGGACCCGGTCCAGCAGGGCGGTGAGCGCCACGATCTCGTCCTGGCGCCCGACGAACACCGGGCTGACCACGGTCGCGCTCATAGGCTGCAGGCTGTCACATCAGGCCTGTTCCACGGAACACCACCAGGTGGAGCGGCCGCCGATGGTGCCGTGTTTCATCTCCGCGCCATCGCGCGGGCACCGGGCCCCCTCGTGCCGGAACGGGATGATCTCGCCGGTGTGCGCGCCACCGTTGGCGGCGGCGGATTTCAGCGCGGCCTGCAGGGCGCGGTAGAGGCGGTCGGCGTCCGCGGGCCGGAGGCTGCCGACCGGCGCCGCGGGAGAGATCCTGGCCTGCCAGAGGGCCTCATCGGCCAGCAGGTTCCCGACTCCCGCGATCTTGGACTGGTCCAGCAGCCGGGCCTTGACCGCGATCGTCCCCTTGCTGAACACCTGGCGGAACTGCTCCCTGGTGATCTCCTCGGCATCCGGCCCGAGTGCGTTCACGTCGGGATTCAGCCGGACGCGTCCCAGCCGGCGCGTGTCGAACAGGGCCAGGCGGCCGCCGTCGGCGAACTCGATCGTGAACCGGTCCCACTCGGGCTTGCGGGGCCGCGCGTCCCGGCGCCGGGGGCCGCCGCCTTCGGTGCCCTGCCCCCCGGGGGCGGTGATGACGATGCGGCCGCTCATGCCGAGGTGAATGCCGAGATCCGGGCCGGGCACAGGATCCTCCTCGGTTCCGGAGGTCTCGACCCACATGGTCTTGCCGCGCCGCCGCACGGCCGTGAGCGTGCGTCCCACCAGCACGTCGCGCAGCTGGCCGGGCGTATGCGGACGGGTGACGTACGTGTCCGTGTCGTCGACCCCCACGATCATCCGGTGCAGCGCCTGGTCGGCGATCAGCCTGCGCGCGGTCTCGACCTCGGGAAGCTCCGGCATCCACCCGTTCTACCCGATCAGCGGGGCCGGCCGCGTGCGGGCCTGCCGGCGCGCGGTCCCCCGGGAACCGTCCCGGGAACGTTACGGCTGCGTGCGCAGGTAGTCCTCGCGGACCTCCTTGGGCCCGAACGGCCAGACCCTGGTGACCCGCGCCCACACCAGGAAGGCCACGGCCCCGGCGGCCACCCACGCGACCGACAACTCGATCGGCACCCGGCCGGCGGACGAGTAGACGTAGATCCAGCCGGCCAGCGCGGCCAGGCTGGGCAGCGGGTAAAGCCACTGGCGGTAGGGCCGCCGCAGGCCGGGCTGGCGGCGGCGGAGCACAGTGAGCGCCACGACCTGGGCTACCGCCTGGATGATCACGATCACGGCGGTGAGCATGCTGATGACCGTGGTGAGCGTGAAGAACGATCCCGCCGCGGTGATCACGCCCAGCACGATCAGGGCCACGTGCGGGAAGTCACCGCGCGGGTGGAGCCGCCCGAAGGCACGGAAGAACACGCCGTCGCGGGCCGCGTTGTAAGGCACCCGTGACCCGCCGAGCAGCCCGGCGAGCACCGAGGCGAACGCGGTGATGAGGATCAGCACGGTGACCACGTCGGCCGCGCCGTGGCCCCAGTTCATGGTCACCACCAGGGAGGCCACCGAGGTAGACCGGGCCACCACGTGCCAGGGCACCACGCCGAGCACCCCGATGTTCAGCGCCAGGTAGAACACCATGATGCCGAGGATCGAGAAGATGATGGACCGGGGCAGGGTGCGTCCCGGCTCCTTCAGCTCATCGGCCATGTAGGCGGTGGTGTTGTAGCCGAGGTAGTCGTAGATCGCGATGAGCAGCCCGGCGCCCAGCCCGGCGAAGAACGCGCTGCCACCGCTGAACGCCCCGGCCGGGTAGGAGAACGCGAGCGAGGTGTGGAACCCGCTGTAGGCCGCGGCGATGGTCAGGCCGACCGCCAGCACCATCACCACCCACAGCGCGGTGGTGAGTACCTTGACCCGCTCGATCCGCCGGTACAGCGCGACAACGACCAGCGCGGTGACCCCCAGGCCGATCAGGTGACCCTGCCACGACGACAGGTGGGGGAAGAAGAAGCGCAGATAGCTCACCAGCCCGATCACCCCGGTGGACATGATGAGCGGGATGAACAGCATCGCGGTCCAGATGAACAGGAACGGCATGAGCTTGCCGGTCCGGTACTGGAAGGCCTCGCGCAGGTACAGGTAAGTCCCGCCCGACCCGGGCAGGGACGCCCCGAGTTCGGCCCAGACCTGACCGTCGGCCAGGGCCAGGATCGCGCCGGCTATCCAGCCCAGCACCGCCTGCGGGCCGCCCATCGCGGCCACGATCAGCGGGATCGTGATGAAGGGCCCGATGCCGCACATCTGGGTCATGTTCACCGCCGTGGCGGGGAGCACTCCCAGCGTCCGGTGAAACCGGCCCGCGCCGTCACGCGTGTCCTGCGGCGCGGCCGCCTGCGGCCGTGCGTCAGCCATGGTGGCGCCTCCTCGTCCGGGGGCAGCGGCCGTCAGCCTGGCCGTTAAGCATCCATCGGTGCCCCGCCGCGCGCGATTCATGCATGCCGCACCACGGTGGGACAGGAGAGGCGGCTGGTGCCACTGGGCCCGGCCGGGCCTCCCGGGCCGGCGCGGGATCAGGCCCCGGCGGATGCCTCCGGGAGGGACGGATCAGGCCTTAGCGGATGTCTCCGGAACGATGGGATCAGGCCTTGGCGGATGTCTCTGGGAGGGTGGGCAGGTTCGGCAGCGGGTGGGCGCTGCTCAGCGGCGGCTGCCGGTAGAGCACGTCCAGGTCGAGCTGCTGGGCCTCCTCCAGCACCGTGTCCTGCTGTTCCTGGGCCCGCTCGGCGGTCTGCTTGGCCAGGGCCGACGCGAGCGCGCCCAGCTGCCGCACCCCGGTGTCATCGACGAGCACGCGGCTGGTGGTCAGGATCGCGATGCCCTCCACCCGGCGCTTCCCCTGCCCGGGCCGCGCCAGCGCCGCCCCCACCTTGGCCGCGTCGAACGGGTCGGCCGGATGGGTCGTGAGCCTGGTGCGCTGCTCGATGGCCCACTTGTGGAACGTCATGACCTCCCCCTCCAGGGGCAGGCTGGTGATGTCGTCCGGGCCCAGGCCGAACCGCTTGCCCTTGCTGAAGCAGCGCGAGTAAGAGGCGAGGGCGGCTGACCACAGCGCCTGTGGCACCACCGGGTCCCGCTCCTCCTCGGGCTTGTCCAGCTCGCCGAGCAGGGCCTTGCAGCATTCCACGACGAACTGGAGATCCGAGACGATCGACGCCTGGTCGGCGAGGACCTGCGCGGACGGCAGGTCGATAGCGACGGTCAGCATCGGTGGCTGCGGCGATGCGGGGTTCGTGTCGCTCATGTCTCCTCGTTCCGGGTCGCCGGCACCACTGGCTCTGCCTGCCGATCCTGGCACGCCGCCCGGGGGTTCCCGGTCTCACATAGTGACAATTTCGCGCCCCGCCCCGCCCGGCCTGCCCCGGCTCGCCGCCCAGCCCCGCCGTGGCCGGGCGCCGTGACCAGGCGGTCAGGCCCGCACCCGGTGGTGGGCCGCCGGGGCCGCGGCGTGCGCGGGCGACGTCCGCGGGCCGCGCACGAACGCGATCGCGACCGCGAAGCCGGCCAGGGCCAGCCCCGCGTCGATCCGGAACGCGATCGTGATGCCGTGGCTCAGCGTGGCCGCGCTCAGCACGATCGCGGTGTTCAGCCCGAGCCCGATGGCTCCGCCGGCGATCTGGCACATGTAGACGATGCCGCCGGCCAGGCTGGATCGCGCCGGGTCGAGCGCGGTGACCGCGGCCGTGGTCACCGAGGAGTAGAAGAGCCCGACGCCGACGCCGACCACGCACATCCCGGGCACCAGGCGCAGGTAGGCCGACCCGCCGGCCGAGAACGACAGCAGGAAGATCCCGGCCGCCAGCAGGGCCGCGCCCGCGGACACGGTGACCCGCGGGCCGAGACGGCCGTACAGGCTCCCGGCCACGAACGAGGTCACCGCGAACACCCCCATCAGCGGCAGCAGGCCCGCCCCCGACCTGATGGCCGAGTAGTGCAGCACCTCCTCCATGAACTGGGGCAGGTACAGGAGCGCGGAGAAGAAGATGGCCGACATCAGCAGCACTGCGGCACACGAGGCCGCGAAGACCCGGTTGCGCAGCACGTCGGCGGGCACCAGGGCACGCTCCCCCAGGCGGCGCTCGGCCAGCAGGAACACGGCCAGCAGGGCCACGCCGCCGGCCAGCAACGCCAGGATGAGCGGGCTGGTGAACCCGTCGGCGTTGGCCAGGTCCAGGCCGATCAGGATCGCGGTCGCCCCGGCCGACAGCAGGGCCACTCCCGGGTAGTCGATGCCGTGCTCGGCGGCATCGATCCGGCTCTCGGGAACCCGGCGGCGGGTGACGAGCATAGCGAACCCTGTCACCGGGAGGTTGATGAAGAACACCAGCCGCCAGGTCGCCACGTCGGTGAGCCAGCCGCCCAGCAGCGGCCCGACCGTGTTGCCGAGCCCGGCCACGCCGAGGATCAGGCCGCCGGCCAGCCCCTTCTTGGCCGGCGGGAGCATGGAGTAGGTGAGCCCCAGGATGGCGGGCCACATCAGCGCGCCGCCGACCGCCATCAGCGCCCGGCAGGCGACCAGCAGCCCGACGTCCGGCGCCACCCCGCACAGCAGCGAGAACAGGGCGAAGATGGAGGCGCCGGCCATGAACATGCGCTTGCGGCCGAGCAGGTCAGCCAGCCGACCCCCGGTGACGATCAGCACCCCGAACAGCAGGGCGTACCCGTTGATCACCCACTGGGCCCAGTTCAGCGTGGTGTGCAGATCCTGCTCGATCCGGGGAATGGCCACGCTGAGCGCGGTGAAATCGTTAGCGATAACGAAGACCCCGAGTCCCATGGCCACCAGCGCGAGCCAGGTCTGGGCCGTGATCGTGTCATCCGGGCGGGTCGTCGGTACGGCCAGCGTGTCCCCCTGCGGCGAGCCGGGAGGGGCACCCGTTCTGTCACCAGACGTGCCCTTCTGGTGACGCGCCGAAACGGCCGCCCCGGCCCCGGGCTACACCGACTCCGGCCAGGTGTGCACGGGCTCGTTGGAGTGCATGTGCTCGATATAGCGCTGGGTCATCTCGCGGAGCGCCTCCGGGCGGTCCGCGCCGCTCCGCTCGCTGATGTCCTGGGTCACGGCGACCTGCCAGGTCGCGCCGGTCCGGGCGGTGAGGCAGCGCTGCTCGATGATGCCGAGCAGCCGCTGGCCGAGTCCGGATCGACGCCCCAGCGGCTGAGTCCCTCGCGGGCCAGCGGCAGCAGCCGGCGCAGCACCAGCTCGGCCACGGGCACCTCGCCCAGCCCGGGCCAGTACAGCCGGGCGTCCAGGCCCTGCCGCGCCGCTTCGTGCAGGTTCTCACCCGCGGTCGCGAACGACATCTGGGTCCAGATCGGCCGCTGCTCGTCGGCCAGCGCCCGGATCAGCCCGTAGTAGAACGCCGCGTTGGCCATGACGTCCGCGACCGAAGGCCCGGCCGGCAGGACGCGGTTCTCCACCCGCAGGTGGGGCTGGCCGTCGACGACGGCGTACACGGGACGGTTCCAGCGGTAGATGGTCCCGTTGTGCAGGCTCATCTCGGCCAGCTGCGGGATGGCCCCGGCGTCCAGTACCGCGAGCGGGTCCTCGTCCTCGCAGAGCGGCAGCAGGGACGGGAAGTACCGGATGTTCTCCTCGAACAGGTCGAACACGGACGTGATCCAGCGCTCGCCGAACCAGACCCGGGGGCGCACTCCCTGCTGCTTCAGCTCGTCGGGCCGGGTGTCGGTGGCCTGCTCGAACAGGGTGATGCGGGTTTCGTCCCACAATTGCCGGCCGAACAGGAACGGGGAGTTGGCGGCCAGGGCGACCTGCACGCCCGCGATCGCCTGGGCCGCGTTCCAGTAGCTCGCGAACGCGTCGGGGCTGACCTGGAGGTGAAGCTGGACACTGGTGCACGCGGCCTCGGGGGTGATGCTGCCCGCGTGGGTGAGCAGGTGCTCCGGGCCGTCGATCGCGATCCGGAGGTCCTCCCCGCGGGCCGCGAAGATCTGCTCGTTCAGCACCCGGTAGCGGTCGTTGGCGGAGATGGTGCCCTCATGCATGTCCTCTTCGGTCAGCGTGGGCAGGATGCCGACCATGACCAGCCGGCTGCCGGCGCTGCGGGCCTTGGCGTCCGCGGCGTTGAGGCTGGCGCGGACCGCCTGCTCCAGGTCCGCGAGCGCGTGACCCTCGAGCCGCCGGGGCGGCACGTTGATCTCCAGGTTGAACTGCCCGAGTTCGGTCGCCCAGGCCGGGTCGGCGATCGCGTCGAGCACGGCCGCGTTGCGCATGGACGGCTCCCCGCGCGAGTCCACCAGGTTCAGCTCGATCTCCACGCCCACCCGCGACGGGCTGGCCTCGAACCGGCGCTCCCGGAGCATCCGGGCGAACACGTCCAGCGAACGCTGCACCTTTTCCCGGTATTTCCGCCGGTCCTCACCACTGATCTTGATGGCCTGAATGTCGCGTCCCATAAGGCCCCCGCTCGCCGAGATGGGACAGCACCTACCCCGTAAGGCACTGTCCTCACACGGTGCTGAGCCTAGGCGGTCCGGTACCGGATGGTCGGTGATAGATGGTCAGAGCCAGGTGGTCAGGGCCAGATGGTCAGGGCTGGATGGTCAGGGCCAGATGATCAGGGGCGGACCAGGCCCGCGTCGTGGGCGAGCAGCCCGGCCTGGGTGCGGTTGGCGCAGCCCAGCTTGTCCAGGGTCCGCGACACATACCCCTTGATCGTGGCTTCCGACAGGTAAAGCCGCGTCGCGATCTGCGCGTTGGACAGGCCTTCGCCGAGGCAGGCCAGCACCTCGCCCTCCCGCTCGGTGAGCGTCGCCGCCAGCTCGCGGGCGCGGTCGCGGGCCAGCGAGCTGTCGGCAGAGGCGGCGATCAGCCGCCGCGCGGCCGCCGGGGACAGCACCGTGTGCCCCTCCGCGGCGACCTGCACCAGCCCGATGAGGTCCTCGGGGGGCGTGGACTTGACCAGGAACCCGGCCGCGCCGGCCCGCAGCGCCCGCAGCACGTACTGGTCGGCGTCGAAGGTGGTCAGCACGACCACGGCGGGCGCCGCGGCCAGCTCGCCGATCCGCGCGATCGCGGCCAGCCCGTCCATGCCCGGCATGCGCAGGTCCATGAGCACGACGTCGGGGCGGGTCCGGGTGACCGCCTCGACCCCGGCTGCGCCGTCGTGTGCCTCCGCGACCACCTCGATCGTCTCCCCCGAGCTGAGGATCGTCCGCAGGTGCGCGCACACCATCGGCTCGTCGTCCACCACCACAACCCGGATCATGCTGACCCCACCGGCTCCGCCGTCGCGATGTACGCGGGCAGCGTGGCTTCCAGGCAGAATCCCCCATCCGGCGCGGGCCCGGCCCGCAGCGTGCCGTGCACCAGCTCGACGCGCTGCCGCAGGTGGGCGATGCCCAGGCCCGACCCGGTCCCGGCCAGCCCCGAAAGATCCACGGCGCTGGCGGGCGCGGTGTTACGGACCACCAGCCGCACCTGCGCGTCGCCGTAGCTGACGTGGACGGTCACCCGTGCTCCGGGCGCGTGCTTGCGCACGTTGGTCAGGGCTTCCCGGACGATGCGGTACGTGGTCCGCCCGACCACTGGCGAGGCGAGCGCCGGGTCGCCGTCCTCGGTCAGCTCGGCGGGGGTACCCACCTTGACCGACTCGGCGACCAGCGCGGCCAGGCCCCCCGTGGACGGCGTTTCGTCGCCATCCGGGTGGGCGCGCAGGATCCCCACCAGGTCCCGCAGCTCGTCCAGGGCCTGGCAGCCGGTCGCCCGCAGGTCCTCGGCGGCCTGCCGGGTCGCCTCGTCGGGGGCGGTCATCCGCAGCGCCCCGGCCTGCAGCACCATCAGGCTGACCCGGTGCGTCACCACGTCGTGCATCTCGCCGGCCAGCCGGGCCCGTTCCTCGGTGCGGGCCTGCTCGGCGAGCAGATGCTGCTCGCGCTCGGCCCGCTCGGCCCGGTCCCGCAGCGACTGCAGCAGGGCATGGCGGGCCACGAAATACAGCGCCAGCAGCGGCCCCACCAGGGTGCGCAGCAGCCCGGCCGTGATGACCGCCAGCGATGGCTGCCACGGCCGGGTCACGATCACGGCCAGCAGGGCGACCGCCAGGAACGCGATCCGCCGGTCCCGCCGGTAATAGAAAGGCCCGTAGGCTGCGAGCGCCGTGGCGTACGGCGCCCACACGTTGCCCGGGTGCGCCGGGGTCAGGGCGCCGGCGGGCCAGATCAGCAGCGTCACAACCAGCGTGAACACTCCCAGGGCGGCGATCACCAGCAGTGGCGCGCGGCGCCGGGCGATCAGCGACAGGCAGACCGCGACCTGGACCACCAGCAGGACCCAGGCCAGCGTCCCCGGATGAGCCGGCCACCAGGAGACCCCGGCCAGGGTCGTGGTGGTGTCGAGCAGCACGAAGAAGACCACGAGCCCCACGTCGATCGCGGCCCGGTGCCGGGACGGCCAGCGGCACCAGGATGGCCAGCGGTGCCGGGACTGACAGAGTTCGTCGCTCACGTGTTTCACGCTACGTCAGCAGCGGCCGCCGACCCCGGCCACGCGCACCTTTGGCGGGACAGGAACCTACCAAAGTCGTATCCGGCCCGCCCGGGCGCGACTTTCGCCGGCCCAGAACCCTCCGGCTCGCCCTGCCGCGCCGCTGCCGCGCTGGCGTGTCATGGGGGGCATGACAACAAAACCAGAATTCTCCGCAACGAAGCCCCGTCTCGGCCGTTATGACATCGACCCGGACGGGTCGTCCGTGGCGTTCCGGACCCGTCACCTGTTCGGGCTGGCCCCGGTAAGCGGCACGTTCGGCATCCGGGGCGGGTCGGTCGACGTGACCGAGCCGCTGGCCAGCTCCCGCATCCGCGTGGAGATCGACGCGGCCAGCTTCCGCACCGGCAACGGCGCACGCGACAGCGCCGTGCGGTCGGGCCGGTTCCTGGACACGGACCGTCACCCCGTGATGGTTTTCGTTGCGGAAACGTTGGAGGGGGACGCGCTGAGCGGTGCGCTGACCGTGTGCGGGGTCACCCGGCCCGTCCGCCTGCCGGTCGAGGTGAGCTCGCTTCCGGACGGCTCGTTCACGGCCCGCACCACGGTGCGGATCGACCGGACCGAGTTCGGGGTCACGGCGTCCCGCGGGCTGGCCGGGCGCTACCTGGAGGTGTCGGTCGAGGCCCGGTGCGTGCGCCGTGCCTGACGCCATCACGGTCAGCGAGCTGGCCAGGAGTTACGGCGCGGTGCGGGCCGTGCGCGGGGTCAGCTTCACGGTGGGCCGCGGGGAGATCTTCGCGCTGCTCGGACCGAACGGGGCGGGCAAGACCACCACGCTGGAGATCCTGGAAGGATTCCGCGGCCGGGACGCGGGGCGGGTCGAGGTGCTGGGCTTCGACCCCGGTGACCGGGCGGCGGGACGGGCCCTGCGAGAGCGGATCGGGCTGGTGCTGCAGGACATCGCGGTCGAGCCGTACCTGACGGTCCGCGAGACGCTCGCCCGGAACGCGGGCTACTACCGGGCGCCGCGGGACGTCGCCGAGGTGATCGCCCTGGTCGGCCTGGCCGGGCAGGAGCGGACAAAGGTCAGGAACCTCTCCGGCGGGCTGAAACGGCGCCTCGACCTCGGCCTGGGGCTGATCGGCGACCCGGAACTGCTGTTCCTGGACGAGCCGACGACCGGGTTCGACCCGGGCGCGCGCCGGGATGCGTGGCAGATCGTGCGCGGCCTGCGCCGCCGCGGGACCACGATCCTGCTGACCACCCACTACATGGACGAGGCCCAGGCCCTCGCCGACCGGGTCGCGGTAATGTCCGGCGGCCGGATCGTGGCCGGGGGCACACCGGCGGACCTGGGCGGCCGGGACTCCGCCCAGGCCCGGATCCGTTTCGCGCTCCCGTGCGGGCACGCGGCCGCGGACCTGCCGCCCGGAGTGACCCGGGTGCCGGAAGACGGCCTGATCACCGTGCAGACCAGTGCGCCGACCGAGATGCTGCACCAGCTGACCGGCTGGGCACTGAGCCGGGGGCTGGTGCTGGACCGGCTCACGGTGGACCGGCCCAGCCTGGAAGACGTCTATCTAGGGCTGACCCAGAGCGCGGCGGCGCAAGCCCCGCTGGAAAGGAGCATCCGGTGACCACCCCCCTCGTCCCCCGGGCCCGGCGGCGCGATCTCGCCCTGCTGTGGCACCAGGTCCGCTACGAGCAGCTGTCGTTCTGGCGCAATCCGCAGAGCGCCTTCTTCACGTTCGTGTTTCCCGTGGTGATCATCACGCTGTTCGGCGCGATGTTCGGCGGAGCGGCCCGCAGCTCGTACTTCTACGGGCTGTCGGCTCTGCAGTACTACGTGCCCACGATCGCGGCGGTCTCGGTGCTGGGCGCCTGTTACAGCCAGCTCGCGATCGTGCTCTCGACCCGGCGGCAGAACGGGATGCTGAAACGCGTCCGGGCCACTCCCCTCCCCGCGTGGGCGTATTTCCTCGGGTTGCTGGCGCACTGCCTGGTGGTCAGCGTGGTGGACATCGCTCTGATCATCGGCGTCGGCCACCTATTCGGCGTGCCGCTGCCCACTCAGTGGGCCGCGATCGGGGCGGCCCTCGTGCTCGGCGCGGCTGCCTTCTGCGCGCTGGGCGTCGCGGTGGCCTCCGTGATCCGTAACGCGGAGGCCGCGCCGGCCGTGGTGCAGCTGGTCCTGTTCCCCTTGGTGTTCATCTCCGGGACCTACCTCCCGATTCATTCCGTGGTGCTGAACCGTGTGTCCGGCTGGCTGCCGGTCCGGCCCTTCAACGAGGCCCTGCTCGGCCCGTTCGCGCAGCACACCGGGATCGACTGGAGAGATCTGGGCGTGCTGCTCGCCTGGGGCGCGGCCGGGGCGCTCATCGCCGTCCGGCGTTTCCGCTGGGATCCCCGGGGCGGCGGGTGAGCACCCCGGGTCTGAACGCCGCGGTGAGAGGCTGCGGTCCGGGGCGGTGCTCAGAGGCCGCTGGGGAACGTGATGGTGATCGGGGAGACCAGCGGCTTGCCGACTTCCAGCTGGATCTGGGCGTGTGCCTTGAGCGGGATGTTGCGGGGGTTGCCCACGTAGACCTGGCCGTTGTAGAGCGCGGTCACCGGGCCGCGGGCCGGGCCCACCTGGTCCTTGGCGAGCGGCTGGCCCCAGATGTCGAAGAAGTTGCCCAGCGTGAACGTGCGGTGGACCGGGGACTCGATGTGAACGATCCCGTCGGCGGCATGCGTGTGCAGCCAGTAGAAGCACGTGCCGCTGGCGACGAGCGGGCCGGCTGGCGTGTTCTGGGCCTGGGCGCCGGGGATGCCGATGCCCGCGGGAACCTGCCGGGCGGCGCCGTTCACGAACACGGTCAGGTGGGCGTGGATGTGGAAGACCAGCTGCTCGTTGGTGTCGCAGCTGATCCCGTCCACGGTCTTGCCGGTGGCCACCGTGGCCGTGGTGGCCAGCGGAGGCGCCTGCGGGACGGGCACGCCGCCCTCCGGGCCGTTGGCGCCCGGCGAGGGTGCGGGCTTCAGCGTGCCGAGCGTGCTGAGCGAGGCCAGCTTGAGTTTCGGCGTGCCGCCCGCGGTGCTGGACGACTTTCCGCTGTTGCTGGTGACGGCGAGCGTGATGGCCACGGCGGCGATGATGACGACCACGGCCGCGCCGATGCCGGTCAGCCAGTTGCGGCGCCGTTTGCGGGCCGCCTCCTGGGCTCGCATCTCGGCGACCCTGGCCCGGGCCGCGGCCCGGTTGGTCTTACCCCCGCCGGGCCGGTTCCCGCCACCGCGGTTGCCGCTCCCCTGGTTCCCGCCACTGCGGTTGCCGCTTCCCCGGTTACCGCTGCCGTTGTTCCCCGCCGGCTTGGGCACCTGACCTTCTTCCCTGAGCGATCTGCTCATGTCGAGGACTCCAGGTTATTGCGCGCGGCCGCCTCCCCCGGTGAAGTGGGAGCCAGCAGCGAGGAGGAGTCGTATGCCGGTCATCCGGGTGCACGGCACGGACCTTCACTATGAAGACACGGGCGGTTCCGGCGAACCGGTTCTGTTCCTGCACGGTTTCCTGTTCGACGGCCGGCAGTACGAGGCCCAGGTCGCGGCGCTGCGGGACCAATACCGCTGCCTGACCCTGGATTTCCGCGGCCAGGGTCGGTCGGCCGCGCCCCCCGGCGGGTACCAGACCGAGCAGCTGACGGCGGACGTGCTCGCGGTGATCCGGGCGCTCGGCGTCGCGCCGGTCCATCTGGCGGGGCTGTCCATGGGCGGGTTCGCCGCGATGCGGATCGCGGCCCGCCAGCCCGCCGCGGTCCGCTCGCTGATCCTGCTCAACACCAGCGCGGCCGCTCACCCCCGGAGCAAGGTGCCCGGGCATCTGGCGCTGACCGGCGTGGGCCGGGTCGCAGGCGTATCGGGCCGGCTGCTGACGTCCAGGATCGAGGCGGAGATGTACGGCCCGGCGTTCCGCGGCGACCCGGCCGGAGCCAGCCAGCGGGAAGCGTGGAACCGCCGGTGGGCCCGGGCCGACCGCCCGGCCCTGGCCAAGACCATGCTGGGGATCATGCTCCGGCCTGACATCCGCGGCGAGCTGGGCGACATCCGCGCGCCGACCCTGATCATCGCGGGCGGGGCCGACACGTCCCTTCCGCCGCGATTCTCCCATGAGATGCACTCCCTGATCGCCGGCTCGCAGCTGGTGGAGCTGCCCGGAACGGGACACAGCTCGCCCATCGAAGACCCGGACGGCGTGACCCGGGCCCTGCGCGAGTTCCTGGCCGCCCACCCGGGCCTCCCGGGCCAGCGCAGCGAGCAGGGAGCAGCCGGCCAGGAGAAGTCAGCCGGAGGGTGAAAGCCTGGCCTCGGCCCTGGTCGGCTCGAATAGCTCGACTGGGTTGCCGGAGGGGTCCTCCAGCAGGATCTGCCGGCCCCCCACTCCGGAGACGATTTCGTTCCGGAAGCGAGCACCCTGCCTGCGCAGCGTATCGACCAGGCTCTCGAGATCGCTGACTTCGATCGCGAAGCGATTCCAGCCGCCAGGGCTCGGCAACGTGCCATCCGGCATGGCCTGGCCGCCGCCCGGACCGGACCCGGGCGCGCTGAGCACCAGGCGGAGGTCGCCTCGCGACAGCATGGCGAACGCGGGCGCCGGGTGCATGACCTCGTCGAAACCGAGGTGCTGGCAGTAGAAGGCGATCGCCTCATCGACGTCGTCGACGATGTACCGGACGCTGACGGTCGCCATGGGCTGGCCTCTCGGACACGTGATTTCTTCTCTGCCCTGTCCGCTCACCTTAGTCAGCTCAGCGGACCGCACCAGCCACGACCTCGTCCTGGTGCCCGGGCCCTGATCCCGCCCGTCCGCACAGGCCACCCGAGCAACAGGTTCGGCGCCCCCGCACCGCTTCCCACCTGGCCGGCCGCATCCAGCTGAACGTCACCGACAGCTCCGGAGGCATCCGCATCGTCACCCAGCACCCTCCCGCGACGCCCGCCTCGTCGGTGGCCCGTGATCCCGGGCGAGACCGCCGGCTCAGGGCTCCCGGGTCAGGGGACGGTGACGTCGCGGGTGGCCTGGACCGCCCGTTTCACCATGTGCGTGTACACGTAGGTACCGGGGATCTCGGGATGGATATGGTCCGGCCAGAGTATGCTCATCCGGTTCTTGATCGTGTCGAACCAGTCGGCGGGAGTCACGGTTGGATGCTGGCGGATAAAGGCTGCCTCCGTCGCGTTGACCTGCTTACTCCACGCATCAGGAACATAGGTGTTAATAAGGACCAGCTTGCGGTGCGGGCCGAGGATCGTCATCACCTGGTTGAGCTGCCGGGTGGTGACGATGTAATTGGTGCCGAGGCCGACCACCACGACCGGGCGCAGCCGGCCAGTGTCCGCGAGCCTGCGCAGTATGGCCAGGCCAGCGGGCATCTGCCGGTCGGGCTTGGCGTCGATGTAGATGCCGGGCATGGCCGCCGCGAGCGTCATGGCGCTGGCCGCCATGACCGAGTCGCCGATCGCGGTGACCTGCTTGCCCGTGACCTTGCCGGGGGTGGCGGACGGCGCGGGCGTGCCCGTGGCCAGGTTGCTGGCCCCGGGCGTACTGGTGCCGGGCGTGCTGGTGCCGGCGGTACGGGCCGTAGGGGACGCGTGCGCCTGGGTGGCCGCGCTGACCCGTTCTCCCTGGGAGATCTGCCGCTGCATCCCGGCCGGCGCGGCAGTCTGATGCAGCAGGCCGCATCCTCCCGTGGCCGCCGCGGTCAGGACGGCGGCGGCGCACCAGCCGAGCCGTGACCGTTTCCTGATCCCGCCTCCGGCATGGGCCGTGATGGCTGTTTTCTTTGTCGATGGCCCGGTTTTCCGGCTTTCCCCCGCGGTCCGGGCCGCACGTATCGTCGTCAATTTCCTGCCCCCCGTTCACTGACTCTTTTCGCCGCACGGAGGTGATCGCAAACGCCGCGTCCGTAAATAGGAGAGAAGGCGCGGTTCGCCGTTCTCGGCCTTATTAACGCCGCCGCGGCCCGGAGGTGGGCGCCACCGCGGGCCGGGGACGGAGGGCGGCGCGGTCCCGGGTAGCGGCGCCGGTCCCGGGAGCGGGATGAGGCGGCCGCCGGGGGGCACTCGGAGGCGGCGGGCGGGTGGCCCGGGAACGGGTGGCAGAAAAGCGGGCAGGCGGGTGGGGCACCAGGCGTAGGCCGGGAGGACGACCCGGGCCCGCGAGAGGACCGAGCCAGCGACGTTAGGGCATGGGGGCTGCGGGAAGAGGGATTTTCCCGCGCGTGGCCGGCGGCCAGGCACGGGAAACAGGTATCACCTATGCACTTAATATCCGCGTTCTTACGCTCTGACCGGGCGTTGGGCGGAAGCATATGATGCCGAGGGCACTGGAACGCGTGGAGGCGTGGGTGAACGAGGAGTCGCCAGGGCATCACGCCGATCTGGCGGCCGGCTTCGCCCCAGGTTCACGGCTGGGGGGATATCGGCTCGAGGAGCAGGTCGGCGCGGGCGGCATGGCCGTTGTGTTCCGCGCGCACGACGAGCGCCTGGACCGGCTGGTGGCACTGAAGATCATGACACCGGCCATGGGTTCCGATGACATGTTCCGGCAGCGCTTCATCCGGGAGTCGCGGGCGGCCGCGGCCGTGGAGGATCCCCACATCATCCCGGTGTACGAGGCCGGCGAGGCCGGGTATGTGCTGTTCATCGCGATGCGCCTGGTGCGCGGTGGCGACGTGCGGTCACTGCTGCGCCGTGAAGGCCCGCTGTCACCCGAGCGGGTCGCCTCGATCATGTCCCCGGTGGCGTCCGCGCTGGACGCCGCGCACGCCGCCGGCCTGGTGCACCGGGACGTCAAGCCCGCGAACATCCTGCTGGACCGGCGGCCCGGCCGGCCCGACCACGTCTACCTGTCGGACTTCGGGCTGAGCAAGAGCGCGGAGGTGTCCCTGGGGCTCACCGCGGCCGGGCAGTTCCTGGGCACCCCCGACTACACCGCACCCGAGCAGATCGAGGGTCTCCCGGTAGACGGGCGGACGGACCAGTACGCGCTGGCGTGCGCGGTGTTCGAGTTGCTGACCGGCCAGGCACCGTTCCACCGCAGCGAAAGCTTCGCGGCGATCTGGGCTCACCTGAACAAACCGCCGCCACCGCTGGCCGAACGGCGGCCGGGACTCCCTCCGGCCGCGGATCTCGTGATGGCCAAGGGACTGGCTAAAGCCCAGGTAGATCGCTACGAGACCTGCTGGGAGTTTGCTGACGCGCTGCGTGACGCGCTCGGCCTGCCGCCCTATCACCTGAGTTCCGCCTCCGAACCAGGGCTGGCGCGTCCCGGGGGCATCCCGGGCCAGTGGGGCGGCGGGCCTGTCTCAGGCCCGGAGTCACCGGGCGGCGCGGCGCTGTCCCCGGGTCCCGTGGAGGCACCGTCCCCCGCGGTGTCCCCGTCTCGGGATCCGGCCCTGTCCCCGGGCCAGGCCGTGTCTCCGGGTCAGGCCGTGTCTCCGGGTCAGGCCGTGTCTCCGGGTCAGGCGCCGTCTCCGGGGGCCGCATCCGGCCCCGCCGGCCCGCCTCCCGGGCAAGACACCGAGGCCAGCGAGGTCTACGCGGCCCGCTCGCCGGCCATGAACCGGTACCCCGGCCAGCCTGCCCGGGAAAGCCAGGTGAGTATCCCCGATGACGAGCCAACCGACCCGGGCCTGAAGGTCCTCCCGGCGGGCCTGGCCGACGTCCAGGCCCCGGTCAGCGACCGGCAGGAGGAGGCCGACGGGCAGCGGGAAGAGCCCGCCGACCAGGAGGAGCCCGCCGACAAGCGGGGGGGCCCAGCGTCCCGCACCTGCAGGAAGACCCCGGCGACCAGGAAGAGGAGCCCAGCGCCCCGCGCTTGCAGGCCAGCTCTCCAGGGGGCCAGGGCCACCCATCGGCGCCGGAACTCATCGGCACCCCCGCCCAGCAGGCCAGCTCTCCAGGCGACCAGGGCCACCCATCGGCGCCGGAACTCATCGGCACCCCCGCCCAGCAGGCCAGCCCCCCGGCCCCGGAACTCGTCGGCACCCCGGCCCAGCAGGCCAGCCCCCCAGCCGACCAGGCCAGCCCCCCAGCCAGCCAGGCCCGCCCCCCAGCCAGCCAGGCAGCCGCCGCCCTCGAACAGCCGCGTGTCGCGCCTAGGCGGCCTACCCCTCCTCGGAGCTGGCCGAACCTCCCGCGGACGCAGCGCCAGCGCCCGGGTACCACGCCCACGTGGCAGGGCCCGACGCACACGCGGCAGGGCCATCCGTCCACGCGGCCGGGCGCGCCACCCAAGCAGGCGGCGGCGCCGGGACGGGCGGCCGGGCGGGGACGGGCGGCCGGGCCAGGACGAGCGGCGGGCGAGGCCCAGGGCGGGCTGCAGCCACGGCGGCGGCGGGCCGCCTATTTAGCGCTTATCGGAGCCGGCATCCTGGTGGCCGCCGGCGTGGCGGTAGTCCTGACCATGGTCGTGTCCAGCCACTTCCTCGTGTCTCCCGGCAGCCACCCCCTGGCTCCCTCGGCCTACTACCGCTACTCCCGCTACTTCTCCCCACCGGACAAGGCGGGGATGCTGTCGTCCGTGGCGTTCAGCCCGGACGGCAGGACTCTGTCCGCCGGCACGATGGGCGGCCCGCAGGGTGACGGCGTCACCTATCTGTGGGATGTGCGCAAAACGAAGCAGCCCATGTCCCTCAGCCCCGGAGGCGGAGCGGAGGCCTTCAACCCCAGCGGCACGTTGCTGGCCACGGCCGGCGGTCCGGGCAACAGCAGCACGTACCTGTGGCAGCTGAACCCCAAGCGCAAAATCGCCACCCTGCCTGGTCAGACGGGTTCGAGCATCAAGGCGGTCGCGTTCAGCGCGAACGGCAAGAAGCTCGCGGTCAACGACGAGAGCGGCGTGGTCCGCGTGTGGGCGCTGCCAAGGGGCCCGGGGGCGGGGGCGGCGGCTGTCGTGTCCCCCCCTCTGCCGGGCGTGAACTCCGACACCGTGGCGTTCAGCCCGGTGGGCTCGACGCTCGCCATGGGCGGCAACGACGGTCAGGTGTACCTGTGGAACGAGGCGACGGGCAACTCCGAGCGCACCCTGATCGCCCCGGGAGGTGCCGCGGTCACCTCGCTGGCGTTCAGCCCGGACGACCAGACGGTCGTTGCCGGTGAGATGAACGGGCTGATCTACGTCTGGGACCTGTCTAAGCACCATATGACCACTCTGCTTGATCCGAGCGCCTCACCGATCGAGAGCGTGGCCTTCAGCCCGAACAGTTCGTGGCTGGCCACCGGCGACGACGCCGGCAAGACGTACCTGTGGCACCTGCCGGCCACGAAGCCGGCCGAGACGCTGACCAACCCGAAGGGGCCGGCCACCGGGGCCGTGCCCGGGGATCTGCGCACCGCAGTCTTTTCGGTAGCGTTCAGCTCCGGCGGCACCACGCTCGCCACTACCGACACGAACGGCCACGTCTACCTGTGGAAGATGCGCCGCCCCGGCTAAGCGCCGGGGCCCCGTCCGGTTGACGATGGCCACGCCGGTCACGGGGAGCCGGGCCAGCCGAGCCGTTCACGCAGCGCCCAGCCCGGCCTCGCGCCAGAGGCCGACTGGGACCGGGTACGGCGCGTAGATCATGATCCGGTCGAGCACGCCGTCGAACCGCGCGTGCAGCGCCCCCGCCAGCAATCCGGCCCGGGCTTCGACGCTGAACTCGCGCAGCAGGTCATCGGGGACCAGGTCCGTCATCGCGTCCCATTCCCCGGCGCGGGACATGGCCCGGAGCCGGTCAGCGAGATCACCTGCCCCGTAGAGCTCGAGCACGCTGCGGTAGGCGGAGGTCGAGGCGTAGAACGCGATCTGCCGGCACACGGCGGCGCGAGCCGGGACCAGCTCAGCCTCGGTGCGCCCGGTGATCACCAGAACCGGGCAGGACAGCTCGAAGCCGGGCCGGGCCGCCCCGGCGATCCGGGGCCTGAGCTGCTCCTGCGCCACCCGGCGCGAGGTCAGCGGGTGCGCGATGAGCCCGTCCGCGACCGCGCAGGCCGCGGCGGTCATCCGGGGCCCGACCGCGGCGAGCAGCACACGGGGCTCACCGGCCCCGGACGGCCCGGGATCGAACGCGGGCGTCATCAGGTCGTGCCGGTAGAAGCGGCCGCGGTAGTTCGTGGTCGAACGGTGCCCCGAACCGCCGGGTGATTTGGGCGCCCACCTGGGGGCCGAGGCCGAGGCTGAGCCGTCCGCCCGCGTACCGGTTGAGCTCGTGGGCCAGGTGGGCGACGATCATCGGGTTGCGGGCCAGCGCCACGGCGACGGCCGTGCCCAGCTGGATCCGGGAGGTGTGCTCGGCGGCCAGGGCCAGCGGGAGGAACGGCTCCGTATGCGCCTCCAGCGTCCACAACCCGCCAAACCCCGCCGACTGGGCTGCCGTGGCCAGCGCCACGGCCTCGTCGAGCCGCAGGCCTGGCGCCGCGTAGAGGTCCAGCGAGGCGCGCGGGGAGGCGCTCACCGGGTGAACCCGGGCTCGCGGTGCTCGGCGCGGGGTTCGGGGAGTAGTCCCCCGGGAAAGCGGAGCCGGGGGTCGTCCCCCCGGGCAAGCACGGGCGCGAACATGGACGTCTCGGCGACGGAGGACATGAGGGAGGCCAGCTGATCGTCGGCCAGGCCGCTCTGGTAGAAGAGCACGGACTGGATCGCGCCGACGCCGGCGTGCACGAGGGCCCGGACGGTCGCGTCACCGGCGTCCGGCCGGAGCTGCGCCAGCACGTGGACCCACTCCTCGATGTACAGGCGCTGCTTGCGGCGCAGCCGGTGCCGGTCCTCCTCAGGGAGGTTGGCGACCTCGTTGTGGTACACCTGCGCCAGCGTCCGGTCGCGGAGCACGAACCGTACCTGGGTCTGGACGAGCCCCCGCAGTGTGGTCAGCGCGTCGCCACCGGCCGCGACGATCTCGCTGGCCTCACGGGACAGGTCGTCGATCACGCGGTCGAACATCGCGACGAGAACCGCGGACTTCGCGCCGAAGTGCCGGTAGATCGCTGGCCCGGTGATGCCGGCGGCCGCGCCGATGTCGGCCATGGCGACCTCGTGGTAGCCGCGCTCGGCGACCAGGTCGGCGGCTGCGTTCAGGATCCGCTGCCGTCGCCGTGGATCCCGGCGACGGGGGTCCCGCGGGTGGTCCGGGCCGGAGGGCTCGGCGGCACTAGACACCTGGACCCCGTCCGAGCAGGGCCGCCGGCATCTCGGCAGAGCGGGAACGCAGGTACTCGCCCAGGCCCTTGGCCTGGGGGTCTGGCCGGGTGGAGGAGGCCACGCCCTCTCCGAGCAGGCCCACGATCACGAAGTTGAGCGCGCTGAGGTTGGGTAGCTCGAAGCGGCGCACCTCGAGCGGGGCACACTCGGGCAGCAGGATCCGCAGCCGCCCGACGGTGAGGTAGTCGCGCAGCCACGGGTAGGCGGCCGGGTCCCGGGTCCAGATCCCGACGTTGGCGTTCCCGCCCTTATCGCCGGAGCGGGCGGCGCAGATCCGGCCCAGCGGGGCGACGACGGCCGGCGTGCCCGCGGGCCACGGATCAGCCGCGTCCGGGCCCGCTGCGGGGGAACCGGCCGCTCCGGGCGAGGCGGCGGCGGACGGCGTGGCACCGGGCGGCGTGGCACCGGGCGAAGCGGCATCCGACGGCCCGCCCAGCGCCGGGGCCGGGCCGGTGGGCGTGATCGGCACGGTGGTGCCGTCCGGGAGCACCGCCGCGTGGGCCACGTCCGCCGTGGGCACGAGCGCGGGCCAGTAGACGCCGTACGCGCTCTCCGGCGTCGGCGGGGTCGTGGTGTGGAATCCCGCATACCCGCCGAGGGCCAGTTCCATCGTCGCGTTGGAGAAGCGCCGGCCGACCTTGCGCGGGTCGGGATCCTTGACCGTGATCCGCAGGTGCGCGGTGGCCTGCTCGTTGGTAGGGGCGTCGGCCTTGTCAAAGCGCAGCAGCCGGACATCGACGGCGGCGAACTGCTCACGGCCGCCGAGGATGCCGAACAGTTCCTGCTCCGCCCAGGCGGCCTTCTCCTCGATGTCCAGCCCGGTCAGGACCAGCGTCATCGTGTTCCGGTAGCCGCCCAGGAAGTTGATCGCGACCTTGGCCGTGGCCGGCGGCGGGCTGCCCCGGGTGCCGGAGATCCGTACCCGGTCCGGGCCGTCCTGGCCGAGCGTGACCGTGTCGAAGTGCGCGACGACATCCGGGTTGGCGTAGCCAGGCTCGGCGATCTCATAGAGCAGCTGGGCGGTGACGGTGCCCGGGGAGACCAGGCCGCCGGTGTCTGGATGCTTGGTGATCACGCTGCTGCCGTCCGCGGCGACCTCGGCGATCGGGAAGCCGGGGTAGCGGCGGTCCCGGATTTCGTCCAGGAAGGAGTAGTTACCCCCCGTGGCCTGCGGACCGCACTCGATGACGTGGCCCGCGACCACGGCCCCGGCCAGCTGATCGAAGTCCTCCCGGCGCCAGCCATGCCACCAGGCGGCGGGGCCGGTGACCAGCGAGGCGTCCGTGACCCGCGGGCAGACGACGATATCGGCGCCGGCGCCCAGGGCCCCGGTGATGCCCCAGCCGCCCAGGTAGGCATTGGCCGTGACCGGCTTACCTGCCGCCCCGGCCAGCGGCTGGCCGGTGTCCAGGTGAGCCAGCGCCTGCCCGCTGGCGAGCAGGCTGTCCAGGCGGGGCAGCAGGTCATCCCCGGTGACGTAGGCGATCTCCGGGTGCAGGCCGAGGCGCTCGGCGAGCGCCCCGAACTCCCGGGCCAGGCCCGCGGGGTTGAGACCGCCCGCGTTGTTGACGATCCTGATGCCGCGGTCCAGGCAGGTGCCGAGCACGTGCTCCAGCTGGGTCAGCACGGTCCGCGCGTAGCCCGCTGACGGGTCCTTCTGCTGGGCCTTCCACAGGATCAGCATGGTCAGCTCGGCGAGGTAGTCGCCGGTGAGGACGTCGATGGGACCGCCCTCGACCATCTCGCGGGCCGCGGCGGCTCGGTCGCCGTAGAAGCCAGACGAGTTGGCGATCCGGACCGGGCGGCGCGGCCCATCCGGGCCGGGCTGAGCTGCGTTCATGCCGGCTCCTGTCCCCGCGGCTCGCCCCGCGGCGCGGACCTGCCCGTCACGCGCGGCCCGGCCGGGCCGGATGCCAGCCCGCCCGCCGGGGCCGCGCCCAGCGGCGCCGCGTCCGGTCCGCCCGGCCCCGCCGCCGGCCCGAGCGCGCTCAGCGGCTTGCGGCCCGGCCCGGCCGGCCCGGCGAAGGCCTGGGCGATCGCGATCCACTCCCCGGCCGTCTCGCCCTTGACCACCAGCCCCGTATCGCTGAGGTGCCGCCGCTGGGTCACCACGAGGCAGAAATCGAGCGCGGTGCCGATGACCCGGTCGCCGGCGTCCGCGGGTCCCCACGTCCACTGGCCGCCATCCGGCGCCGCAAGCTCGACGCGGATGGGGGCGTCCGGCCGGGGCAGGCCGTTGACGGCGTAGCTGTAGGGCAGGCTGCGGATGCCCAGGTGCGCGATGTGCCGCAGCCGGCCCGTCCCCGGCCGCCGGAGGCCGAGGGTGTCGGCGATGTCCTGGCCGTGGGCCCAGGTTTCCATCAGCCGGGCGGTGATCGACGACGCGGGCCCCATATCCAGCCCGTACCAGGGCAGGCGGGCGGCAGGGTCGGCGCCCGCGTACCCGTCGAGGAGAGCCTGGCGGGCGGTCCGGAACCAGCGCAGCAGCCCGGCCGGGCCGAGGTGGCGGTACTCGGCGGCGATGTGGTCGGCGAAGTCGTCACCCCGGCCGGTCAGCACCGCGGCCTCGCGGCGGAAACGGTCGGGGTCGCGGATCGACAGCAACGTGGTCTCGTCGAAGTAGGCGAGGTGGCTGACCTGGTCAGCGATGGTCCAGCCCACGGCCGGCGTGGGCAGCTGCCACTCCGGCGGCGCCAGCGGCGCGAGGATCGCCTCTAGCCACGCGGACTCGGCGACCAGGTCGGCGGTGAGCGCGCCCAGGTCGGCGGGCATCAGCGGCCGGTCCAGACCGGGGTGCGCTTGTCCCGGAAGGCGGCCGGGCCTTCCTGGGCGTCCGCGCTGCGGTATACCGGGTCCCAGATCCGTTCCGCCTCCGCGAACGCCTCATCCAGCCGGTCCCGCAGCGACAGGTAGACGGTGCGCTTGGCCGCCATGACCGACAGCGGTGCGTTAGCGGCAATGCGCTCGGCCAGCGCCTGCACGGCGGGCACCAGCTCGGCGTCCGGCACCACCTCATTGACCAGCCCGATCTCGTAGGCCCGGGCGGCGCTGAGCGGATCGCCGGTGAGCAGGATCTGCATCGCGATGCGGGGGGGACCAGCCAGGACAGCGGCACGGCCCACGGCGAGCCGCGGCCGACCCTGGCCTCGGTCACGGCGAAGCGGGCGGACTCGGCCGCCACGCACAAGTCGCAGTTCTGGGCCAGCAGGAATCCGCCCGCGTACGCGACCCCGTTCACCGCCGCGATCGTCGGCTTGGCCACGTCGATGTTGCGGCCGAACTGCGGCAGGAAGTCCGGCGGGGGCACGGTCAGCGAACTGTCCGCCATCTCCTTCAGGTCCCCGCCGGCGCAGAAGGCGCGGTCGCCCGCGCCGGTGAGCACCAGCACCTTGGCCGTCTCGTCGGCGTTGAACCGGCGCACCCCGCCGAACAGGCCGTCCCGCACGGCCTTGCTCAGGGCGTTGCGGGCTTCCGGGCGGTCGATGGTCAGCCAGGCCACGCCCCGCACGACCTCGTAGCGCACGGGCTCGTCACGCACGGGCTTGTCACGGGCCGGGTCAGTCACGGGGTTCCTCCTCCAGGACGGCGAGCACCGACCCGCTGTCAACCTGCGCGCCGACGGTGATCGGGAGCTCGGTGACGATGCCGGGGGCGGGCGCGTAGATCGCGTGCTCCATCTTCATGGCCTCGATGGCGAGGATCACGGCGCCCGCCACGACGTGGTCGCCCACGGCGGCCTCGACCCGGACGACGGTCCCGGGCATCGGCGCGAGCAGGGAACCGGCCTGGACCGCGGCCGCGGGGTCGGGGAAGCGGTCGACCTCCGTGAGCACACTGTGCCCGAGCACGCTGTCCACGTAGAACGCGCCGGCGGCCTGGGTCACGTGGATGACGCGGCGCACCCCGCCGACCTCGAGGTCCACCAGCATCCGGGCCGGCCCGCCAGGCACCGGGCCCCGGGCCGCGGCCTCGTGGGCTGCGGGAGCCGGCCGGGTGCCGTGCAGCACCACACCGCCCATCTGGGTCCCGTCCACCTCGGCCCGCACCCCGTCCCGGCCGAAACGGTAGCTCACCTCGGCGGTCCGCCCGTCCAGCTCGTAACTCACCCGCTGCGGGACGCTCGGGTTGTTCCGCCAGCCCGAGGGCAGCGTGGCCAGCACCGGGGCGTCCTCGCGGCGCCGGGCCTGCCCGGCCAGGGCCACCGCCAGCAGGTGCACGGGCCCGGCCGTCACGTCAGGCGGGCACAGTTCCCCCGGCTGATGCCGGTCCAGGTAGCCGGTGTCGATCGCGCCCGCGGCGAACTCCGGCTCGCGCAGGATGCCCACCAGCAGGTCCCGGTTGGTCACGACCCCATGCAGCCTGGCCCGCGACAGCGCCGCGGCCAGCACCCGCCGCGCGTCGTCCCGGGTCGGGCCGTAGCCGATCACCTTGGCCAGCATCGAGTCGTAGAAGGTGCTGACCCGGGTGCCGGAGGCGAAGCCGGCATCCACGCGAAGACCGTGAGAGAGGTCGATCTCGAACGTGTGCAGGTTGCCGCTGGCGGGCAGGTAGCCGGCCGGCACGTCCTCGGCGTAGAGCCGGGCCTCGATCGCGTGGCCGGTGAAACCCACCCCGGTGAGCCCCGCCCCGACGACCTGGGGCGGCAGCGGCTGGCCCGCTGCGATCTCCAGTTGCAGCCGGACCAGGTCCAGGCCGGTGATCAGCTCGGTGACCGGGTGCTCGACCTGCAGCCGGGTGTTGACCTCCAGGAAGTAGAAGCGCCCCGACGTGTCCAGCACGAACTCGACGGTCCCGGCCCCGACGTAGCCGATGGCCTGGCCCGCGGCGACGGCGGCCCGGCACAGCTCGGCCCTCAGCTCGTCGCTGACCGCCGGGGACGGCGCCTCCTCGATGATCTTCTGGTAGCGGCGCTGGATCGAGCACTCCCGCTCGAACAGGTGGACCACGGTCCCAGCCTGGTCGCCGAGGATCTGGACCTCGATGTGCCGCGGGGACTCCACGAACCGCTCGAGGAAGACGGTGCCGTTGCCGAACGCCGACGCCGCCTCGCGGCGGGCGCTGGCCACCGCCCCGGCGATGTCGCCGGGGTCCGCGACGATGCGCATGCCCCGGCCGCCGCCGCCGTAGGCTGCCTTGACCAGCACGGGAAAGCCGATGTCCTCCGCGGCCTTGCGCAGCTCGGCGGGATCCGGCTCGGTCCCGTCGTCGAAGACCGCGCTGTCGAACACAGCACTGGGCAGCACGGGCACACCCGCGGCGGCCATGAGTTCCTTCGCCGCGGTCTTGGACCCCATGGCCTCGATGGCCCCGGGCGACGGCCCCACGAAAGTCAGGCCCGCCGCCGCGCACGCCCGGGCGAAGCCCGCGTTCTCGGACAGGAACCCGTACCCCGGGTGCACCGCGTCCGCGCCGGTCGCGGCGGCCGCGGTGATCAGGGCCTCGCCGCGCAGGTAAGTCCCGGCCGGGGCCGACCCCGGCAGCCGGACGGCCTCGTCGGCTTCCAGCACGTAGGGCAGCCCCGTATCAGGGTCGGAGAAGACCGCCACGGTGACGATGTCCATCGCGCGGGCCGTGCGGATGATCCGCGACGCGATCTCGCCACGGTTGGCGATCAGGAGCTTCCTGATGCTCACCGGCGTGGTCATTGGCGTGGTCACCGGCGCCTACATCCGGAAGACGCCGAACCCGCGGCGTCCCTCGACGGTGCCGGAGTGCGCCGCGGACAGCGCCATGCCGAGCACGGACCGGGTATCGCGCGGGTCGATGACCCCGTCGTCGTACAGCCGGGCGCTGACGAAGAACGCATCCGACTCCCGCTCGATCTGGGCCTCGATCTGGTGGCGCCGCTTCTCGTCGGCCTCGGCGTCGAAGGCGCGGCCGGTGGACTGCGCCGACTGCCGGCCGACGATGGACATCACGCCGGCCAGCTGCTGCGCGCCCATGACCGCCAGCTTCGCATTGGCCCAGGCGAACATGAACCGCGGGTCGTAGGCCCGGCCGGACATCCCGTAGTTCCCGGCGCCGAACGAGGCGGCCATGTTCACGGTGATGTGCGGGACGGCCGAGTTGGTCACCGCATTGATCATCTTGGCGCCGTCCTTGATGATGCCGCCCTGCTCGTACTGGGTGCCGACCATGTAGCCGGTGGTGTTCTGGAGGAAGATCAGCGGCGTATCATTCTGGTTGGCCAGCAAGATGAACTCGCTGGCCTTCTTGGCCTCCTCACTGAACAGCACGCCGCGCGCGTTGGCCAGCACCCCGACCGGGTAGCCATGGACCGAGGCCCAGCCGGTGACGAGGCTGGTCCCGTAGCGCGGCTTGTACTCGCCGAACCGTGAGCCGTCCACGACCCGGGCCAGCACCTCACGAGGGTCAAACGGCACCCGGAAGTCCGCCGACACGATGCCCAGCAGCTCGTCCGGGTCATACCGCGGCGGGTCGGCCGGCTCGCTGGGCGGCGGGCCGAGCTTGCTCCAGTGCAGTTCCGCGACGATCTGCCGGCCGATGCGGATACAGTCCAGCTCGTCGATAGCGAAGTGGTCGGCCAGGCCGGAGATCCGCGAGTGCATGTCCGCGCCGCCGAGAGACTCGTCGTCGGCTTCCTCGCCGGTGGCCATCTTGACCAGCGGCGGGCCGCCGAGGAACACCTTGGCCTGGCCGTTAACCAGCACCGAGTAGTCGCACATCCCCGGCACGTACGCGCCGCCCGCGGTCGAGTTGCCGAAGACCAGGGCGATCGTGGGGATGCCCAGGGCGGACAGCTCGGTGAGGTCGTGGAAGATCCGGCCGGCCGGGACGAACAGCTCCGCCTGCGTGGGCAGGTCGGCCCCGCCCGACTCGACCAGGTTGATGACGGGCAGCCGGTTGCGGCGCGCGATCTCCAGCGCCCGCAGGTTCTTGCGCAGCGTGTACGGGTTCATCGACCCGCCCCGCACGGTCGGGTCGTGCGCGATCAGGATGCACTCGACCCCGGAGACCACGCCGACACAGGTGACAATGCTTGCCCCGACCGCGAACTCGGTCCCCCACGCGGCCAGGGAGGAGAGTTCCAGCAGGGGTGAATCCCGGTCGGCCAGGAGCTCGAGGCGCTCCCGGGCCAGCAGCCGGCCCCGGTCACGATGGCGCTGCGCGTACTTGGCGCCGCCGCCGGCCCGGGCCAGCTCGAGCTGCTCGTTCAGGGCGGCGATGGCCGCCAGCTGCCCGGCCCGGTTGGCCTGGTAGGCCTCGCTGGCCGTGTCCACCACCGATTGCAGGACGGGCACCGAACCCCCTTTGGTCGTGTCCGGCAGGACGATCCTCGGTCTGCCGGCCAGTGCTCCTTGAGGTTAACTGCAATTCACTTGCCACGCCAGACTCGCCGCCTGGACCGCGGTTGGGCCTTTTCAAGTGGTCCCCGGATGCCTACAGTGACCACGTAGTGAATGTTTACTCACTTCTCCGGCGGCCGCCGCCGGGCAGATCAGCATGAGCACGCCCGTCAGAGAGGACGTGAGTGGCGATGGCCGCGGACTTCACTGTGACTGACCTCGATGTGACGAGCCTGCACCACCGGCGCGCCACCCACCGCTGGGAGCGCACCAGCGTCGGCGACCTGCTCGAGCGCATGACATGGAGCTTCCCCGACCAGGAGGCCCTGGTCGGCCGGGAGGGCGCCTACGCGGATCCGGCCTTCCGGCGGCTGACCTACCGGCAGGCCGACCGGCTCGCCAACCAGATCGCCCACGCCCTGCTGGCCCGCGGCCTGGACCGCGGCGACGTGGTCATGCTGTTCTGCGAGAACTCGGTCGAGGGCTACCTGATCAAGATCGGCGCGGCCAAAGCCGGGCTGGTGGTCGCGCCGATGAACCCGATGATGGCCCCGGACATGGTCTCAGCCATGATCAGGCTGGTCGAGCCCCGGCTCGCGGTCGTGGACGCCGAGTTCCAGGCGGCCGCGGAAGCGCCGTTCGCGGCCAGCGGGCTGGAGGTGGCCGTCACCATCACCATCGGCGGCGGCCCGGTGCCGGGCAGCGTCTCCTTCAGCGACTTCGTCCGGGATCAGCCGGTCACCGAGCCGGACGTCGAGATCCACGGGGACGACATCTGGGAGCTGCTGTTCACCTCCGGCACGACCGCCCGGCCCAAGGGCGTGATGATCTCGCACACGTGCAGCTACATGGCCGCGTACGGGTTCGCGCTGTCCCTGACCCGGGGCCTGCGGCTGGAGTCGGAGCTGCGGGTCGGCACGTTCCTGCCCATGCTGTACCACGTGGGCGACCAGCCGTTCACCTACTCGGTCTTCCTGTCCGGCGGCACGCTCATCCTGGGCCGCAAGCCCGACCCGGGCCGCATCGCCGAGATGATCTCGCAGGAGCGGGTGACCGCGCTGTGGGCCGGCTCCCCGATGATGGTGACGGCCCTGGACAACGTCCTCGCCCAGCGCCCCGAGCTGGACGCGCGCAGCCTGCAGGTCATCGTCTACGGCTGGGCGGCGCTGCCCCCGGCCACACTGGCGTCGATGAAGCAGCGCTGCGGTGAGGACCTGCTGGTCTTCGGGATCTTCGGCCAGACGGAGTCCATCTCGTGCCACCGATTCTGGCCGGACAAATGGCCCGAGCTGTACGCGCGCACCGCCCCTAAGCAGAACTACGTGGGCGTGCCGAGCCCCGTGCTCGCCTCGACCGTGCTCGGCCCGCACGGCCAGGACCTCAGGTCGTCGCCGGGCACACCCGGCGAGGCGGTCTACCGCTCACCGTCGATGATGTCCGGCTACTACCGCGACGAGGCGGCCACCCGCGAGGCGTTCCGCTTCGGCTGGTTCCACTCCGGAGACAGCTGCGTCTACGACGACGAGGGACTGCGGGTGATGCTCGACCGCTACAAGGACATCGTCAAGACCGGTGGCGAGAACGTGTCCAGCCTGCGGGTCGAGGCGGTGCTCGGGCTGCACCCGGGCGTGGCCAAGTCCGCCGTCATCGGGCTGCCCCACCCGCACTGGGGCGAGGCCGTCACCGCCGTCGTGATCCGCACCCCCGGCGACACCACGACCGAGGCCGGGCTCATCGCGCACTGCCGCGCGGCGCTGGCCGGCTACGAGACCCCTAAGGCCGTGGTGTTCGCGGACGCGCTCCCCGAGACCGTGGGCGGCAAGGTCCTCAAGTACAAGCTGCGGGCCACCCACGCCGCCCACTACGAGGGTTCCGGAGCCCTCCGGTAAACGCCAGCCGGCCGGTCCGCGGGCGGGAGACCGGTATGCCGGCGGCCGAGCCCGCCATCGACGTGGAGCCGGGATGGATGACATCACGCTCGAAGTAAGTGACGCCGATCGCGGACTCCGGGACCGGCTGAACACCGAGATCATCGCGTTCAACGAGGCGGCGACCGGTTACACGGACGGCGCGCTCCTGTGCATCACCGCCCGCGGAACCGACGCCGGGCTGCGCGGCGGGCTGTACGGCTGGACCTGGGGTGGCTGCGGCTACATCGATCTCCTCTGGGTCCGCGAAGACCAGCGCCGGTCGGGCCTGGGCCGCCGGCTCCTGGCCGCGGCCGAGCAAGAGATCCGGGACCGTGGCTGCGACCAGGTCGCGCTGTCCACCCACTCATTCCAGGCCCCGGACTTCTACGCTCGCTACGGCTACCGGGAGTGCGGGCGGATCCCCGCCTACCCCCGCGGCCACGACCAGATCCAGCTGGTCAAGCACCTCAGCTGACCCGTTCCGCCCGGCGCGCGCCGGGGCTCATCGTGATCACACTGCTCGCGCTCTGGCCACGATCACCGCCGGCAGAGCTGACGCAGCCACACGTGTGGTACTCCAGCCCTGCGGCCAGGGACAGTGCGCCGCCCACAAGCCTCACCCCCTGGTCATCACCGAGGGCCCGTCGCTCACGCTTAAGAACGTCCACTGGAAAACCGGGGGGAAGACGGCCCGGGCCACGGGTTACCTCAGAGGCTGTGACGTGGGCTGCTGGAACGCGGGCAACGCCACTGTGGTCCTGCATGACGTGAAGCAGGACCATTACTACTCCAAGCTCCGCATCATTGGCGGCCGGGACGTAGCGCACTACTTCTACTGGTCCTGGAAGACCCACTGCTTCCAGGGATACTGAGCTCCGGTCCCGGCTGAGGCGGCCGCCCTTCGCGACCCCCGCCTTCGGCCCCGGGTGAGAGTCCCGGCGACCCCCTCCGGCCCCGGACGGATCGTTAGGGATGAAAAGGGGTCGCGGCGGCCAGCTGGGCGGCGAGGATCTGGGGACCCTCAGCCAGGGAAGGGCCGTACCAGGTCAGGTGACGGCCGCTGACCAGGGCCGAGGGTACGCCAGGGAAACACTCGGGGCCGTCCCCGGCCGTGAAGCGGTATGGCTCGTCCGGCAGCACGACCAGGTCCGGGCGCGCGGCCAGGAGATGGTCCAGCGGAACCTTCGGGTAGCGCTCCGCGTCCCCCGCGTACATGTTGCCCACGCCCAGCCGGGCCAGCACATCGCCCGCGAACGTGTCCCGGCCGAGCACCATCCACGGCCGGCGCCAGATCGGGATCACCGCCCGGCGCTGCGCCGGCGGATCCGGCCGGTCCCAGGCCCGCTCCGCCGCGTCCAGCCAGCCCGGGACCGGGAGTCGGCAGCCGACCGTGAGCAGCCGCCGCAACGACACCAGCGCCCCGTCCAGCGTCCGGATCACGGTCACCCACACCGGCAGTCCCGCAGCGCGCAGCACGTCCAGGTCCGCGGGCCGGTTCTCTTCCTCGTTGGCCAGGACCATGTCGGGGCGCAGCGCGATGACCGCCCCGAGGTCCGGGTTCTTGGTCCCCCGGACCCGGGGCACGTCGAGGCCCGCCGGGTGGGTGCACCAGTCGGTCGCCCCGGCCACCAGGCCGGGCGCGGTCACCGCCACGGTCTCGGTCAGCGAGGGCACCAGCGACACGACCCGGCGGACCCGGGCCGGGACTCCGACCACGGCCCCGGTGTCGTCCCGGGGAGCCGGGCCGGCCGTCACCGCTCGGGCTCGACCCGGAGCGGCAGGCCGTCGCCGAACGCCGCGGCGAGGTCGCGCATGGCGGTGTCCAGGAGCTCGCTGAGGTTGCTGTCGTCGTCCTGGAGCCACTGCTCGTAGGCGGCGATGGCCACGCCCAGCATGGCGTAGCCGACGGTCTGCGGCAGCAGGCCGTCGGCGGGCTCCCCGGTGCGGACGGCCACGTAATCCGCGACCACCTGCCGCCACTCCGCGTAGCGCAGGGTGGAGTGGGCCTGGAGCACCGGCACGCCGAGGATCAGCTGCATCCGGCGCCGGTGCCAGGGCTCGTCTTCCGGCGGTACCTTGTTGAAGTCCACGATGGCCAGCCGGATCGCGTCCATCAGCGGCCACTGCGGCGGGCAGGAGGCCAGCCAGGCCCGCATCCGGTCCAGCTCGTCCTCGAAGTTCCCCCACGGCACGTCGTTCTTGGACGGGAAGTAGCGGAAGAAGGTCCGGCGGCCGATCCCGGCCGCGACCGCGATGTCGTCGATCGTCGTGCCCTCGAAGCCCTGCCGGTCGAACAGCTCGAACGCGACGTGCTCCAGCTCGGCCCGTGAGGTGATACGCCTGCGGCCAAGCTGGGCAGGTATCCCCGTAGCGCTCACCGGCCAGCACCGCCTTTCCGTCCCGCCTGGCTCGTGGGCCTGACAGGAGCATGCCACGACCGAGCCGGGCATGCGAAAGCCCGACGGCGCGCCTTGACCTTTGGCACTGAGTGCCTTTAGTCTCGCCACTACGTGCCAGATATTGCGGGCAGACGACAGCGGCGGTGCTGGCGGACCCAGGCCAGCGCGAGCCGGACGACGGATCCGGAGGCAGGCATGAGCGAACAGACCGCCAGCGCGCCCACGACGGCCGCGACCACCACGGCGGAGCCCAGCGTGGCCGGACCGGCCAGTCCGGCCGCCGACGAGAGCCTGGTCGCCGAGGAACTGCTCGTCGAAGAGGTCTCCATCGACGGCATGTGCGGTGTCTACTGACCAGGCCGGGGCGGTCCTGTCGAACCCGGCCAGCCCGTTTGACCTGGACCGGCCCTGGCGTCTGGATGAGCGGGTGGCGATACGCCCGGAACCATTCGGCGCGCTGCTCTACCACTTCGGCACCCGGCGGCTGTCCTTCCTGAAGAACGCCACCATGCTGGCCGTGGTCCGCTCGCTGGGCGAGCATCCCTCGGCCCGCGCCGCGTGCGCCGCGGCGGGGGTGCAGCCGGGCCGGCTGCCCGCCTTCGAGCGGGGCCTGGCCACGCTGGCCGAATCACACATGATCACCCTGCGGGGGGGCGCGTGAGCACCGAAACCCTGGTCGAGCTGTTCGAGCACGGGCTGGACGCGCCGATCTGCCTCACCTGGGAGCTCACCTACGCCTGCAACCTGGCCTGCGTGCACTGCCTGTCCAGCTCGGGCCGGCGCGACCCGGGCGAGCTGAGCACCGCCGAGTGCAAGGCCGTCATCGACACGCTGGAGCGCATGCAGGTGTTCTACGTGAACATCGGCGGCGGCGAGCCCACGGTCCGGCCCGACTTCTGGGAGCTGGTGGACTACGCCACCGCACACCGCGTCGGGGTGAAGTTTTCCACCAACGGCGTGCGCATCGACGAGGCCGCGGCCCGCAAGCTGGCCGCCAGCGATTACGTGGACGTGCAGATCTCCCTGGACGGCGCGACCGCCGGGGTCAACGACGCGGTGCGTGGCGAGGGCTCGTACGCGATGGCCATCCGGGCCATGGAGCACCTGGCCGCGGCCGGCTTCCGGGGCTTCAAGATCTCCGTGGTGGTGACCCGGCAGAACGCCGGCCAGCTGGACGAGTTCAAGGCGCTGGCCGACCGGTACGGGGCGCAGCTGCGGCTGACCCGGCTGCGTCCGTCCGGCCGGGGCGCCGACGTCTGGGACGAACTGCACCCTACCGCGGGGCAGCAGCGCCAGCTGTACGACTGGCTGTGCGCGCACGGCGAGCAGGTGCTGACCGGTGACTCGTTCTTCCACCTGGCCGCCTACGGCGAGTCACTGCCCGGCCTCAACATGTGCGGCGCCGGCCGGGTGGTGTGCCTGATCGACCCGGTCGGCGACGTCTACGCCTGCCCGTTCGCGATCCACGAGAACTTCCTGGCCGGGAACGTGCGGGACGGCGGGGGCTTCGAGGCGGTCTGGCGGGATTCCGCGCTGTTCACCGAGCTGCGCGGGCCGTCCGCGGGCGGCGCCTGCGGATCGTGCCAGTTCTACGACTCCTGCCGGGGCGGCTGCATGGCCGCGAAGTTCTTCACCGGGCTGCCGCTGGACGGCCCGGACCCGGAGTGCGTCCGCGGCTTCGGCGAGCAGGCCCTGGCCGAGCAAGCCCGGGCCGGGGCGGACCGGGCTGCGCTCCCCCGGCCCGGGCTGGACCACTCGCGCCGCGGCCCGGTGCGCGGGCTGGCCCAGCGCGGGCAGGTCCCGTCCGGGCCGGCCCGGACGCCGGTCCCGGTGACGATCGGGCGCCGCCCGGTACCGGCACCACCGGACCGGGCCTGCGACGTCAACCCGCTGGCCGGCTTCGCGGCGGGTGGCGCACGCTGACATGACCTCCGGATTCGCGCGGCTCACCGGCCCGGTCACGCTGGCCGGCCGGACCGCGCAGTCCAGGGTCATGTTCGGCCCGCACGAGACCAGCCTGGGCTCGGCCAGCCAGCCCGGGCCTGCCCTCGGCTCTGCTGGCCCGCACCCGGAGCGCGCGTTCTCCCCCGGCACGTCGCCTACTACCAGCGCCGCGCGGCGGGCGGGGCCGGGCTCATCGTCACCGAGACCGCGTCGGTGCACCCCTCGGACTGGCCGTACGAGCGGGCGCCGCTGGCCTCGGCCGCCGCGGACGGCTGGGGGCAGATCGCCGCCGCGTGCCAGCCGCTCGGCACGTTGGTGCTGGCCGGCCTGGGCCATACCGGGCTGCAGGGTTCGTCCGCCTACTCCCAGGCCGTGCTGTGGGGCCCGTCCGGCGTCCCGGACCCGGTCACCCGCGAGGTGCCGATGGAGATGGGCGCGCCGGAGATCTCCGCGCTGACCGCCGGCTTCGCCGCGGCGGCCAGGCAGGCGGTCGCGGCCGGCGCCGACGGGGTGGAGATCGACGCCGGGCCTGGCGCGCTGCTCCGCCAGTTCCACTCAGGCCTGACCAACCACCGGGCCGACGGCTACGGCACGGACCGGCTCCGGCTGACCCGGGAGGTGCTCGCCGCGGTCCGGGACGCCATCGGGCCGCGGCACATCCTCGGCCTGCGCCTGTCCTGCGACGAACTGGCGCCCTGGGGCGGGGTCACGCCCGCGGCCGGGGCGGACCAGGCCCGCGAGCTCAGCCGCTGGGTGGATCTGCTGGTCGTGGTGCGCGGCGGCCCCTACTCGGCCAGCGCCTACCGGCCCGACGCGCACACCGTGCCCCGGTTCAACGCCGCGCTCACGAGGCAGGTCCGGGACGCGCTGGACGGCGCGGTCCCGGTGGTGCTGCAGGGCAGCGTGGCCGACGCCCGCGATGCGCGCGACGCGCTGGACGGCGGCGGCTGCGACCTGGTGGAGATGACCCGGGCCCAGATCGCCGACGCCCGCCTGGTCGCCAAGCTGCGCCGGGACCGCCCCGGGCAGGTCCGGCCCTGCCTGCTGTGCAACCAGGCCTGCCAGGTTCGCGACCCGCGCAACCCCCTGGTCAGCTGCGTCGGCGACCCGCGCAGCGGCCACGAAACCGGGGACCCGCCTGAGGAGGGCCGCGACCCGCGGCCCCGGGACGTGCTGGTGGTAGGCGGCGGCCCGGCCGGCCTGGAGGCGGCCCGGGTGTTGGCCGGCCGGGGCCACCGGGTCCGGCTCGCCGAGCGCAGTGAGCGGACCGGCGGGGCGCTGCGCACCGCGGCCGCCGGCCCTGGCCGGGAACGGCTGGCCCGGCTCACGGACTGGCTGGACGCCGAGTGCCGCCGGCTGGGCGTGCGCATCGACACCGGCACCCTGATCGGCGTGGACAGCCTGGCCGCGGCCCGGGCCGCCGGCACCGAGGTGCTGCTCGCGACCGGGTCCCGGCCCGCGGTCCGCCCCGGCGGGCTGGACCCTGCGATCATGCTGGACCCGCTGACTGTGCTGTCCCGTGGCCTGGCCTCCGTGCCGGACGGCCCGGTGGTGGTGGCCGACCCGGCCGGCGGCCCGGCCGGGGTGGCCATGGCCGAGTGGCTGGCCGCGGGCGGCCGCACCGTGACCCTGGTGACCCCGGACCCGGTGGCCGGGGCACAGCTGTCGCGGGCCGGTGACCTGGCCGACGCCAACGCACGGCTGCAGCGGGCCGGGGTGACGCGGGCGCTGCGCTCGACGCTCCGCCGGGCCGGCCAGGGCCGGGCGCTGCTGGAACACGCCTGGACCGGGGAGCAGCGGGAGATCGGCTGCGCCGCGGTGGTCGACTGCGGCCACCGCCTGGCCGACACCGCGCTGTACGACGCGGCCCTGTCTGACCTGGGCCCACCCGGCCTGCCCCGCGCGGGCGACTGCGTGGCCCCGCGCACCGCGGCGGAGGCGGTGCTGGAGGGCCGCCGCCGCGCCCTGGAAATCGGCGCCCCGGACATCGGTGCCCTGGAGCGCGAGCAGCCGCCCCCGGCCGCCCCGGCGCCCCAGAGACAGCCCGCCGCGCGTTCGCCGGCGCCTGGCCGCAGGCCGCACGCGAAGGCTCATGCGCCGCAACGAAGACCTCATCGGCGCCCGTGCCGCACGCGGGGGGGAGCAGTCGAAGGAGACCCGCCGGCGATCGCCGGACGCACTCACAAACCAGGAAAGGCAGTGAGAGCAGTGGCAGGAAAGCTCGAAGGCAAGGTGGCCTTCATCACCGGCGCGGCCCGTGGCCAGGGCCGCAGCCACGCCATCCGGCTCGCCCAGGAAGGCGCCAGCATCATCGCGGTGGACCTCTGCGCGCAGATCGACTCGGTGGCCTACCCGATGGCCACCCCGGACGACCTGGCTGAGACGGCCAAGGAGGTCGAGGCGCTGGACCGGCGGATCGTGGCCCGCCAGGCCGACGTGCGGGACGAGGCCGGGCTGAAGGCGGCGTTCGACGCGGGTGTCGCGGAACTCGGGCCGGTGGACATCGTGCTGGCCAACGCCGGGATCGCCCCCATGGCGCTGGGTGAGGAGCCGCACCAGGCGTGGCAGGACGTCATCGACGTCAACCTGACTGGCGTGTTCAACACGGTCGAGACGGCCATCCCCTCGATGATCGAGCGCGGCCAGGGCGGGGCGATCGTGCTCACCAGCTCGACCGCGGGCATCAACGGCATCGGCGGGGCGAGCCGCGGCGGCCTGGGCTACACCGCGTCCAAGCACGGCGTCGTCGGCCTGATGCGCTCCTACGCCAACACCCTGGCCCCGCACAGCATCCGGGTGAACTCGGTGCACCCGACCGGCGTCCGCACGCCGATGGTGGTCAACGAGGTGATGCAGCAGTTCCTGGAGTCCGACCCGGCCATGGGCCAGGCGATGGCCAACGCGCTGCCGGTGGACATGGTCGAGCCGGTTGACATCTCCAACGCCATTCTCTGGCTGGTCTCCGACGACGGCCGCTACGTCACCGGCATCACGGTGCCCGTTGACGCCGGCTTCACGAACAGGAAGTGAGGCGGACGACATGGCAGGACGGGTAGCAGGCAAGGTCGCGTTCATCACCGGCGCGGCGCGCGGCCAGGGCCGCAGCCACGCCGTCCGGCTCGCCCAGGAGGGCGCGGACATCATCGCGGTGGACGTGTGCGAGGACATGCCGGGGATGCCGTACGCCGGCGCGACCGAGCAGGACCTGGCCGAGACGGTCAAGGAGGTCGAGGCGCTGGACCGGCGGATCGTCGCCACCAAGGCCGACGTCCGGGACTTCGGCGCCGTGCAGGCGGCGCTGGCCGACGGCGTCGCGCAGCTGGGGCGGCTGGACATCGTCAGCGCCAACGCCGGGATCGGCTCGTCGCCGTACGCGGCCCAGGACCTCGCCGAGCAGACCTGGCAGGACATGATCGATGTCAACCTGACCGGGGTCTGGCATACGGCCAAGGCGGCCGTGCCGCACCTGATCGAGGGCGGACACGGCGGGTCGATCGTGCTGACCAGCTCGGCCGCGGGCCTGCAGGCGTACGCCAACATCGCGCACTACGTGTCGGCCAAGCACGGCGTGGTCGGGCTGATGCGGACGCTGGCCCTGGAGCTGGCGCCGCACTCAATCCGGGTCAACAGCATCCACCCCACCCAGGTGGACACCCCGATGATCCAGAACGAGGCGACGTACCGGCTGTTCCGGCCCGACCTGGACCACCCGACCCGGGCCGACTTCGAGCCCGCGTCGCAGGCCATGAACGTGCTGCCGATCCCCTGGGTGGACGCGGTGGACATCAGCAACGCGGTGCTGTTCCTGGCCTCCGACGAGGCCCGCTACATCACCGGCGTCGCGCTGCCCGTGGACGCCGGGGCCGTCATCAAGTAGGAGCGAAGAGCATTCAGCATGGCTGGACGAGTGGAAGGCAAGGTCGCCTTCATCACCGGCGCGGCCCGCGGCCAGGGCCGCAGCCACGCCCTCCGGCTCGCCCAGGAGGGCGCGGACATGATCGCGGTCAACCTGTGCGAGTCAGTGCCGACCGTGAACCGGCGGGCTGAACCCGCTCATCGAGCGGGACCCGAACCTGGGCCCGATCTTCGTGAACACCCTCCCGGTCGAGGCGGTGGAGGCGCGCGACATCAGCAATGCGGTGCTCTTCCTCGCCTCGGACGAGGCCCAGTACGTCACCGGCCTGGAGTTCACCGTCAACGCAGGCAACACAATCCGATAGGAGCACGCCCCCATGGCAGGACGAGTAGCAGGCAAGGTCGCCTTCATCACCGGCGCGGCGCGCGGCCAGGGCCGCTCGCACGCGATCCGGCTGGCCCAGGAAGGCGCGGACATCATCGCCGTCGACCTGGCTGGCCAGATCGGCAGCGTGCCCTACGCCATGTCGACCCCCGAGGACCTGGCCGAGACGGTCAAGGAAGTCGAGGCCCTGGACCGGCGGATCGTCGCCACCCAGGCCGACGTCCGCGACTACGGCGCGGTGAAGGCCGCGCTGGACGACGGCGTCGCCCAGCTCGGGCACCTGGACATCGTGTCCGCCAACGCCGGCATCTTCAGCTTCGGGAGCCTCGAGGAGCTCGACGAAACCCACTGGCAGGACATGATCGACGTCAACCTGACCGGTGTCTGGCACGCGGCCAAGGCGGCCATCCCGCACCTGCGCGCGGCCGGCGGCGGGTCGATCATCCTGACCAGCTCGACCGCGGGCCTCATGGCGATCCCGAACATCGGGCATTACACCGCGGCCAAGCACGGTGTCGTGGGCCTGATGCGGACGCTGGCGCTGGAACTGGCCCCGGACATGATCAGGGTCAACAGCGTGCACCCGACGAGCGTGAACACCGACATGATCCAGAACGCGGCCACCTACGAGCTGTTCGGCGCGGACCTGCCGGTGGAAGAGCGCACCAAGGAAGTGCTGGGCGCCCGCTTCCAGGAGCTGAACGCGCTGCCGATCCCCTGGGTCGAGCCGGTCGACATCTCCAACGCCGTGCTGTGGCTAGCCTCGGACGAGGCCCGGTACGTCACCGGGGTGACGCTGCCCATCGACGCAGGATCGCTTACCAAGTGACAGTTCACCTACGGCCAGCTCATCGGGCGCCGGCTTACACGACTGAGGAAAAGTGACAGAGGAAACGAGCACCGCGGACCTGGCGCGCACCTACCAGCGGGTGGCGGCGCACCTGGTGGGCCGCGAGCGTGAGCTGACCCTCACGCTCGCGGCCGTCGCCGCCGGCCGCGACATCATCCTGGAAGGGCCGCCCGGCACCAGCAAGAGCACGCTGCTGCGGGCGATCACGGCCGAGTGGGGCATCCCGCTCGTGTTCGTCGAGGGCAACGCGGACCTCACGCCGGCCAAGCTGATCGGGCACCACAACCCGGCCCGGGTGCTGCGCGAGGACTACAGCCAGGACAACTTCGTGGACGGCCCGCTGCTGGAGGCCATGCGCGAAGGCGGGTTCCTGTACATCGAGGAGTTCAACCGGGCTCCCGAGGACACGCTGAACACGCTGCTCACCGCGATGGCCGAGCGGCAGGTAGCGGTGCCCCGGGCGGGCACGGTCACCGCCAAGCCCACGTTCCGGGTCATCGCGTCGATGAACCCGTACGACAACGTGGGCACCACCCGGCTGTCCACCTCGGTACACGACCGGCTGTGCCGGCTGGCCATCGGCTACCAGGACGCCGAGTCGGAGCGGGGCATCGTCGTGCTCCGCGCCCCGCTGCCGGACCTGCCCGGCGAGCTGTACACCCGGCTGGTCGCCGACGCGGTCGCGGTGACCCGCGTCACCCGCGAGCACCCGGACGTCCGGCAGGGTAGCAGCGTGCGCGGCGCCATCGACGTGACCCTGATCGCGGGGCAGCTGCTGGAGCTGCGCGGGACCATGGTTGCGGAGCACGAGAGCTATCGGGACATCGTGTTCGACGCCATGGTGGTCGCGCTGTCCGGGCGCATCTTCCTCGACGAAACCGTGGAGCTCACCCCCGAGGCCGTGCTCCGGCAGATCTGGGAGGACCACTTCATCCTGAACCCGGCCGCGGCGGCACCTGGTTGAAGAGCCGTCGAGGCCGACTCGCCCGTCCAGCGGCGCAGCGACCGCCCGGCGTCGCAGCTGCGCCCGCTGCGCCGCCGGCCCAAAGTGCTGGATGAGCCGCCGGTGCTGCTGGAGCCGGCCCGCGGCGGGACCGGCGGCCTGGTGCTGCCGGGTGGCGGCCGCGGTGGCCGGCGGCCGCCCCGGTCGGGCAGCGGGGGCCCGGCGATCACCGCCGAGCAGGGCACGCTGACGGACGCGGTCGACGGTGAGGTGCAGGCCGATCCGGAGACGCTGCGCCGGGCCCGGCAGATCGCCGCCCGGCTCGCGGTGCCCCGGCCACGGCGTGACACCTCCGCGCGGCGCGGCGTCGGCGAGCTGGCCAGCGTCCGCTACAACGGCGGGTCGGACGACATCGATCTCGACCGGACCGTCGAGCAGCTGGTTGAGCATCCGGTGCCCGAGGAGGGCGACATCATCGTCCGCGAGCGGGTCCGGACCCGGCGCAGTGTGGTGCTGCTGGCCGACGTGTCCGGGTCGATGCGTGGCGAGCGGATCCGGACCGCGGCCGCCACGGTCGGCGCGCTGGCCGCGGAACTGGACCGCGACGACCTGGCGGTCGTGGCGTTCTGGTCCGACGCGGCGGTGCTCAGCCACCTCGGCCAGCACGTGCCCGCCCAGCAGCTCCTGGAGGAGATGCTCCGCATCCCGGCCAAGGGGCTGACCAACATCGCGTTCCCGCTGCAGGTGGCCGCGACCGAGCTGGCCCGGGTGCCGGCCCGCGACGCGCGGGTGGTGCTGCTGTCCGATTGCGTGCACAACGCCGGCCCGGACCCGCGCCCGCTCGCAGCCCGCCTGTCCCGGCTGGACGTGCTCCTGGACACCTCCGGCGAGCAGGACGAGGAGCTCGCCCGGGAGCTGGCCCGGCTGGGCCGCGGGCGGCTGCGGCGCATCCGGGCCTACACCGACGTGGCGCCCGCGCTGAGCGCGGTGTTCGCGAGCTGAGCGATGAGCACAGAGCCATCAGCACCGAGCCATGAGCGCAGAGCTTTGAGCACGGGACCGTACCGGCACCTGTTCACCCCGCTCCGGGTGGGCCCGCTGAACCTGGCCAACCGGGTGGTGTTCGCCGCCCACCTGACCAACTACGCCCGCGGCGGGCTGCCCACCGAGCAGCATGCCGCGTACTACGCGCGCCGCGCGGTGGGCGGGGCCGGGCTGATCATCACCGAGGAGCACTCCACCCACCCCGCCGACCAGCCCTACGAGAAGCTGATCCAGGGTCACCGGCCCGAGGTGATCCCGGGCTACCGGCGGATCACCGGCGCGGTGCACGCGCACGGGGTCCCGGTCCTGGCCCAGCTGAACCACAACGGCGGGCAGTCCTCCGGCATGTACTCCCGGCTCCCGGTGCAGGCGCCGAGCCCGGTGCCCGACCCGCTGTTCCGCGAGGTGCCCAAGCCGGTCGAGCCGGATGAGATCGCGGACATCGTGGCTGGCTACGCCCGCGTCGCCCGGCACTGCGCGGAGGGCGGGTTCGACGGGGTGGAGCTGCAGTGCTCGCAGTCCTCGATCATCCGGGGCTTCCTGTCCCCGGCCACGAACCAGCGCACCGACGGGTACGGCGGGGCGCTGGCCAACCGGGCCCGGCTGTTGCTGGAGGTGGTGGCCGCGGTGCGCGCGGCGATCGGCCCCGGGCTCGTGCTCGGCGTGCGGCTCGGCGGCGGCGAGCTGATTGAGGGCGGCGCCACGCTCGGCGAGGCGGTCGAGGTGGCCCGGATGGCCAGCGCCACCGGCGCGGTGGACTACATCAACACCACGATCGGGGTGGCCACCGCGACCCTGTACCTGGTCGTGGCGAGCATGCGCACTGCCCCCGGGCACGCGATGCACGTCCCGGCCGCCATCCGCGCCGCAGTGGGGATCCCGGTCATCGGGGCGGGCCGGATCACCGACCCGCGGCAGGCCGACCAGGCGCTGGCCGACGGGCAGTGCGACCTGGTCGCGGTGGTCCGCGGGCAGATCGCCGACCCGGACTTCGCGGCCAAGGCCCGGGCCGGAGACGCGTCCGGGATCCGTACCTGCCTGTCCTGCAACCAGGAGTGCGCGGGCCGGGTCGGGCGCAACCGCTGGCTCGGCTGCACCGTCAACCCCCGGGCCGGGCACGAATCCGTCCCGCTGCCGCGGCCCTCCATTTCTGCGGTCGCCGGCCCGGGCGCGGAACGGAGGCCGGGCGCGGGACGGAGGCCGGCCGCGGGACGCCGGGTCTACGTCGTCGGTGGCGGGCCGGGCGGCCTGCAGGCGGCCGTGACCGCCGCGGAGCGCGGGCACCGCGTCACCCTGTTCGAGAGCGCCGCCCGCACGGGCGGGCAGGCCTGGGTCGCGGCCCGGATGCCGGGCCGCGGCGCGTTCGGCGCCCTCACGCGCGATCTGGCCGCCCAGGCACGGCGGGCCGGGGTGCGCCTGGAGACCAGCCACCCGGTGCACGCGGGGTTCCTGCGGGACGAGCGGCCCGACGCGGTTGTCCTGGCCACCGGCGCCGTGCCGGTCCAGCCTGCCTGGGCGCACGGGCACCCCCGGGTGGTGGACGTGCGCCAGGTGGCCGACGGCTCGGTCCGGCCGGAAGGCACCGTGGTCGTGCTGGACGAGCTCGGCTTCCATCAGGGCACCTCGGTGGCGGAACTTCTCGCGGACCGTGGCTGCGCGGTGGAAGTGGTGACCAGCGCCATGGTGGTGGGCCAGGACCTTGACCTCACCCTGGACCTGGAGCTGTGGACCAGGAAGGCGCACGCCCAGGGCGTCCGGCAGCGTACGGACGTGGTGGTGCTGGACGCGGCCGGGGACGGGCCGGCCGCCTGGAGCTCACGCTGCTGCACCACCCGACCGGGATCAGCCAGCGGCTGGGCTGCGACTGGGTGGCCTGCGCGGTCCCGCCCCGGCCCGCTGATGAGCTGTGGCACGCGCTGCGCGGTGCGCCGTTCGAGGTGCACCGGGTGGGTGACTGCCTGGCGCCGCGCCGGGCCCACGCCGCGGTGATCGAGGGCGAGCGGGCAGGAGCCGCCCTGTGAACGTAGCCAGCACCGCGGACGCAGGCAGCACCGCGAACGCAGCCGGCACTAGGGTGATGCGCTGATGACTCTGCTCGCCGATCTCACCTGGCCCGAGGCCGCACGCCTGGGCGCCGCGGGCGCGCTGCTGGCTGTCCCCGTCGGTTCCACCGAGCAGCACGGGCCGCACCTGCCGCTGTCCACCGACACCGACATCGCGGTCGCGCTGGCCGGACGGCTCGCCGCCCGTCGGCCTGGGGTGGTGGTCGCCCCGCCGGTCAGCTACGGCTCCAGCGGCGAGCACGCGGGATTCGCCGGGACACTCTCGATCGGCCAGGCCGCCGTGGAACTGGTCCTGACCGAGCTGGGCCGCTCGGCCGCCGAGACCTTTGGTCACCTGGTGTTCGTGTCCGCGCATGGCGGGAACGCCGCCCCGGCCCGGCAGGCCGTCGCCCGGCTCCGGGCCGAATCGCGTGACGTGCTGTTCTGGATGCCCGCGCCGAAACCGGGCCCGGACCTGCCCCTGCCGGACGCCCACGCCGGGCGGACCGAGACCGCGCTGCAGCTGGCCCTGACCCCGGGCCGGGTGCGGGCCGGCCTCGCCGAGGCCGGGAACACGGCCTCGCTGCCCCGGCTGATGCCCGCGATGCGGGCCGGGGGGATACGGGCGGTCAGCCGCAACGGGGTGCTGGGCGACCCGGCCGGGGCTTCGGCGGCCGAGGGGGCGCGGCTGCTCGATCAGCTGGCCGCGGACCTGGCCGCCGCCGTGGAAGCCTGGTATCCCGAGTCACCCGTGAAGCCCGCGAGGGAGCCTTCATGACGCGTGTCGCGCTGGTGACCGGGGCTGCGCGCGGCATCGGCGCGGCCACCGTGCGCGCGCTGGCCGCCGAGGGCTGGTCGGTGCTGGCCGTCGACCGCTGCGCCGACGACCCGGCACTGCCCTATCACCTGGGTACCCGCGCCGAGCTGGACGCTGTGGTGGCCCAGGCGGCGGATGGCCCCGGTGAGGCGCACGGCCTCGTCGCCGACACACGTGACCACGCGGCCATGGCTGCGGCGGTGGCCGAGGCCGAGCGCCGGTGGGGTGGCCTGGACGCTGCGCTGGCCGTGGCCGGCGTGATCGCGGGGGGGATACCGCTCTGGGAGATGCCCCCCGAGCAGGAGGAGGCGGTCCTGAGCACCGACCTCGGCGGCGTGCTGACGCTGGCCCGCGCGGCCATCCCGGCGCTGATGCGCCGGCCGGAGCCGCGCCACGGCCGCTTCCTGGCCGTCGCGTCCGCCGCTGCGACCCGGGGACTGCCCATGCTGGCGGCCTACTGCGCGGCCAAGGCGGGCGTGGCCGGGCTGATCCGCGCGCTGGCCACCGAGCTGCGCGGCTCCGGCGTGACCGCCAACGCGGTGAGCCCGGGCTCCACGGACACGCCGATCCTCGCGGAGAGCGCGCGGCTGTACGGGCTGCCCGGAGCCTGGTCGTTCGCCGCCCAGCAGCCCCTGGACCGGCTGCTGGCCCCGGAAGAGGTGGCCGCGGCGCTAGCCTGGCTGGCCGGCGACGGCAGCAGCGGGATGACCGGCGCGGTGGTCCCGGTGGATGGCGGACTGGCGCTGTGACCCGGCAGCTTGCCCGCCCCGCGGCCGGCCCGGGGGGAGAACGCGGACCGGCGCCGCTGCCGGCCGGCTTCAGCATCGTGTTCGACCCTCAGACCCAGTTCGTGGGAGCGGACGTGCTGTTCGGCGGTTCGCCCCCGCGGCTGCTCCGGCTCAACCCGGCTGGCCAGCGCGCGCTCGCCGAGCTCCGCAGCGGGCCAGTGTGCTCGGCTGCCGCGGGCAGGCTGGCCCGGCGGCTGACCGATACCGGGCTGGCCCAGCCCCGGCCGTCCGCGGCCAGTGCCCCGGAGGGACGACCGCCAGCTCCGGCCCACGTCACCGTGGTGATCCCGGCCCGCGACCGACCCGCGCACCTGGATCGCTGCCTGGCCGCCCTGGGCCACAGTTACCCGGTGATCGTGGTGGACGACGGGTCACGGCGGGCCGCCGAGATCGCCGGCCTGTGCCGCAGGCACGGCGCGACCCTGATCCGGCGGCCCCGCTCCGGCGGGCCCGGCCCGGCCCGTAACGACGGGCTGGCCGGGGTATCGACCCCGCTGGTGGCGTTCCTGGACAGTGACTGCGAGGCCGGGCCGGAGTGGATCACGTCCCTGGCGGCCCATTTCGCGGACCCGTTGGTCGCCGCGGTGGCCCCGCGGGTCCGGCCCATCACCGGGCCCGGCTCGGCTGGCCGCTACCTGGGCGCCCGCGCACCGCTCGACATGGGCCCGCAGGAGGGCCGGGTGCTGCCGCTGACCCGGCTGTCCTACGTGCCGACCGCCGCGCTGCTGGTCCGCCGCGCCGCGCTGGCCGCGGGCACACCCGGCGCCGGCCCCTCTGGCCCCGGCTCCTCTGGCCCCGGCCCCTCTGGCCCCGGCCCCTCTGGCCCCGGCCCCTCCAGCCCCGGCCCCTTCGACGCTGACCTGCGCTACGGCGAGGACGTGGACCTGGTGTGGCGGCTGGCGGAAGCCGGCTGGCGGGTCCGCTACGACCCCGCCGCGTCGGTCAGCCACGCAGAACCCGGGACCTGGAGCCGGGTGCTGGGACGAAAATTCCGTTATGGATGTTCCGCGGCCCCGCTGACGCGAAGGCACCCGGGCCAGGTGCCACCGCTGGTGCTGCAAGCGTGGCCGGCGGTGGCCGTGGCCGCGCTGCTGGCCCGCAGGCCGGTGGCCGCGCTCGCCGCGTACGGGGCCGGCACCGGACAGCTGGTCCGGCTGCTGCGCGGCTGGGACGTGCCGCCGAAGGGCGTGCTCCGCCCGATGGCCGATTCGGTGCTGCAGACCTGGCTGGGCGCGGGCCGCTGGACCATCCAGTACGCGCTGCCCGTGGCGGCGGCCGGCCTGGGCCGGCCGGGCGGCCGGACGGCCCGGACCCGGCTGGGCCGCCGGCTGGCCGTGGCGTCGCTGCTGGCCGGACCGCCGCTCGCGGAATGGCGGCGGATCCGGCCACCGCTGAACGCCGCGGCGTTCACGCTCGGCTACCTGGCCGACGAGGCCGCCTACGGGACGGGCGTCTACCGCGGCGTGCTGACCGAAAGACTGCTCAGTCCCCTGCTGCCGGCCGTGGCCTGGCGGCCGCTCGGCAAAGCCCCGGCCGCGACGCGGCCAGGTGTCCACCCAGGAAAGGATCCCCTGCCATGACCGCTGTTGTCGTCGTCGCCACTCTCCGCCCGCTGCCGGAGCACCGCGCCGAGGTCATCGCGGCCATGGAGAGGGTCATCGCCGACGTGCACGCCCACGACGATGGCTGCCTGCTGTACGCCCTGAACGAGGGCGACGACCGGCTGGTCATGGTCGAGAAGTGGGCCAGCGCGGAGGCGCTCGACGAGCACTCACGCGGGCCCGCGCTCGCCGAGCTGAACGAGGCGCTGAACGGGCGCCTCGCGGGCGGCCTCGACGTGCAGGTCCTCCGGCCGCACCCGGCGGGCACGCCCGATCAGGGCACCGTGTAAGCGCACCTCACCCGGTACCCGCGCTGTCCCTGATCGCTTCCAGCACCCGGCGGTGGTCCGCGCCCATGACGTCCTGATGCGGGTCGGACAGGACCGCGGCGCGGGCCAGCACCCGGCACGGTACCGCGTGCAGCGTGGCGTCGAGCAGCGCCCAGGACATCTCGTTCAGCCCGCCGCGCACCACGTCCGGGTCGGTCGTGCGGTCACAGATCTCGCCGAGCGCCGCGAGGAGCTTGGCGGGCCGGGGGTGGGCCGCCATCTCCAGCCGGAACGCGTCCACCATCGGGCACGGCGAGGAGGTGCCGGCCGCGGCCTCGAAGGCGTTGAGCAGCGGGCTGACGTCCCCGGCGGTCATCGGGTCGTACAGGCCGGGAAACGGGATCTCCTCGTAGCCCGGGTCGTATCCGCTGAAGTAGATCGGCGTCGCCGAGCCGGTGCGGATGAGCACCCCGAGGGCCACGTCCAAAAGGCTGACCGGCCAGCCGAGGTCGGTAATGGCGTGTACGCGGAACTCACCGCGCTGCGCGCCGAGGCCGGCCAGCAGCAGAAGCTGCGCGGACTCGAGCGCTGACTGCACGTAGAACGCGATGCTGGCGCTGTGCAGCCGGATCACGCCGTCTTCGGCCCAGCCCAGCAGCCGGCGGTAGATGACCGAGTTGTCGAGCACGTGAGTGAACCGGCCCGCGGAAACCAGCAGCTCACCGCGCGCGGCCACGCTCGACGCGACCCATTCCGCGGCCCGCTTGGACGCGGTGTACATGTCGGGTGAGTACGGACGCAGCGCCTTGCCGGTGGACGCGCAGACCACCTGGGGCACTCCCGCTGCCTCGGCTGCCTCCAGCACGTTGCGGGTACCCAGGACGTTGGTCGACACCGTGCGGTGCACTTCCACCTCGGCCCGCGCGGGCTCGCGCTGCGCGGCCACGTGGAAGATCACGTCGGGCCTCACCTCGCGGATCACCGCCTCCAGGGCGCCACGGTCCCGGACGTCGGCCTGCCGGTACTCCGCGGTGGCCTGCGTCGGCCACCCATCCGTGATCCCGCGGCTCACGCTGACCAGGCGCGCTGGCGCCCTCGCAGCCACCTGGGCCATCAAGGTGGAGCCGATGCACCCGGTCCCGCCGGTGACCAGGACCGTGGTTCCGGCCAGCCACGCGGACACCTGCGCCTCGGGCAGGCAGAGCCCGCGCTGGCCGATGCCCAGGAACCGCTCGTGCTCCTCAGCGGCGCCGTCCTTGACTTCGATGAGCGCCTGCGTGAACTCCTCCAGGCGACGGAGAACCGCCTGGTCAAGGGCTGATTGCCCGGCGGGCGCGACCGCCCGCATGCAGTTGATGATGTCCCCGACCGTCTCCACCCCATGACCTCCGACTGTGTCCGCACCAGGCGGCGCATGCCCCCGGTACCAGCGGCCCGCGCGGGGTGGGATCGGGCACCTGGCATTCCCTGCGATGAACATAGAGTGCCAGACTTATTCGCATTCAGGAAGTCATAACCTGATAAGCTGCCGAAGCCGACGACGTCAGAGGATGGGCTGACTACTGCGTCGGCATGGCCATGAGCGGGGCATGCGTGGCGAAGCAGGCATAGCGGTGGGAAGAGTAGGGAACCCGGAACGATTTGTTAACTTTAGGTTAATCACGATCAAAGATCTTGATATATATCCCTGGATATTTTGACAATCGCGGTATTGTTGTCATACCCCGCTCGGAGTCGTGACTTGTCTGCGCCCGATACGCGTTGGCACGAGGTGAGAGGGGGACGGGTGACGCACGTCATCGACGGGCCGCATGGAACCGGGCCGCCCGTAGGGGATGAGCTCCCGACCGCACAACTTGCAGTACCCACGCAGGGCGACGACCGCGCCGCTGACCCTGCGCAGCCAGCCAGTGACTCACCCAGCACCAGACCGCTGCCGGTGCAATCCGCGACCGTTCCGCTACGCGCCCGGCTCGCCTCCGCCGTGCCGGGCCGAGGCCGGGAGGACGCACACCAGAAGACCGTGACCCTGGAGTCCCCGACGCTGGCCTTCCCGCTTCCGGTGTCCGGGACTCTGGCGCCGGGCGCCCCGACGCCTGTGGCGCTCCGCGATGGCCCAGCGGCGGACGTGGCCACGCCCCCAGCAAGCACGGCACCCGCGGCAAGCACGGCCGAAGCGTCCACCAGCGCGGACACTATTGCGGTTCCCCCGCCGCGGACCGGTCCGGCGGAACGCCCGCAGCCGGTCCCGGCGCCGGAGCGCCATCCGACGGCTCCCCCGGCCTCCACAGGACCAGGCCCGGTCCTGCCCGTCCCGCCACTGGACGACGAGAAGTACCGCTACGTCCGGCGCGGCGCCTGGCTCCTCACTCTCGCGTCGATGGCCAGTTTCCCGCTGCTCCTGTTCAGCCAGACGCGGCTGATGCTGCAGTACCACTGGTTCTGGTTCTACGTTCCATTCGTGATAATGGGTGCGCTATTCCTGGCACTGCCCTTGATTACCGACGGCCTGGCCCGCGGCTTCAATTTCGACGAGCACCAGCGGCTGGTCGGCGGCTGGAAGCCGAAGACCTATCCATCTGTCGATGTCTTCCTGCCGGTCTGCGGGGAACCGGTGGACGTGGTCCGAAATACCTGGAAGTACGTGGCCGAAATGAGCCGCCACTACCAGGGAACGGTCACCGCCTATGTGCTGGATGACTCGGCCAGTTCCGAGCTTAAGGCCATGGCGCGCGAGTTTGGTTTCGCCTACGCCAGGCGCCCGAACCGGGGCTGGTTCAAGAAATCAGGAAACCTCTGGTTCGGATTCCAGGTTTCGTACGGCGACTACATCTTGCTGCTGGACGCCGACTTCGCCCCTCGCCATGACCTGCTGAACGAGGCCCTCCCGTACATGGAGGCCTACTCGGACATCGGGATCGTTCAGACCCCCCAGTTCTTCCGCATCACCAACAACCAGAGCTGGGTCGAGCGCGGCGCCGGCGCAGTCCAGGAGCTCTTCTACCGCTCGATCCAGACGGCGCGCTCACGCAAGGGCGGGGCCATCTGCGTGGGGAGCTGCGCCGTGTACCGGCGGGCCGCCCTCAAGGAGAACCTCGGCATGACGCTGGCGGAGCACTCCGAGGACGTGCTCACCGGGTTCGACCTGAACCGGATCGGCTGGAAGCTCCGCTACCTGCCGGTCGCCCTTTCCACCGGCAACTGCCCGGATAACGTCCCCGCGTTCCTGAACCAGCAGTATCGCTGGTGCTCAGGAACAGTCGGGCTGCTGTTCGGGAAAATGTTCTGGGGCGCCAAGCTCCCGCTGTACACGCGCCTCTGTTACATCTCTGGGTTCATCTACTACATCTACACCGCCCTGTTCACGTTCGTGGTCCCGGCGCTCACCATCGCGATCTTGGCACTCGTGCCGAACGTCCTCGAATTCAAGAACATGATTTTCATGGTGCCGGTCGTGCTCTACGCCGCCGTGATAATCCCAGGGTGGCACCACGCTCCTTACCGGCTCGAGGCATGGGCCGTCAAGCTGATCTCCGGCTGGGCTCATTTCTTCGCGTACTGGGATGCCCTCCGTGGTAAGCGTCTGGGCTGGAAGCCGTCGGGCGGCGACAAGAAGAAGCAGGAAGGCAACCGGCGATTCTGGGCCTGCTTCCTGGTGTGGTCGGTCGGCAGCTCGGTGCTGTGGACCGGCCTGGCGTTCTGGCGGATGCTCACGATGGACCCGTACAACTTCATCGTCCTGTTCGGCCTGGGGCTGTTCGAGCTCGTGGTCGCGGGGCGGGTGCTCCTCCAGCCGCACCAGGATGCGCAAGCTTAGGTGAAACGCACCCCGGAGGACGAGCCCGCAAAGGCGCGTCGCGGCTGGCAACGTGGGCGGGGCCGGCCGCCAAAGAACGGTGACGGCGGTACGCCGCCCGCCGCGCGGAAGCGGTCGAGCCGGTCGGTGTTCGGGCCGTCCGGCGAGGATCGGCCCGACGTCCTGACCGACGCCGAGACCGTGGTCCTGCCGGTATGGCTGCATCGCCGGTCGAGCTCGGCACAGGGGAAGACCGCGGAGAGCGCGGCCGCCTTCCTGAAGACCATCACCGTCCCGGCGAAGACGGGCGAGGCCCCGGTCACCAGCCCGGAGACCGGAGAGCCGCCAGCGACCGAGCCGGAAGCCGGGGCGGACGCTGAGGCTCAGGCGGGGCATGACGCCGGGGAGGCCGGCCCAGCCGCCGGGCCTTCAGGGGACGCGCCCGCGACGGAGCGGCCGGCTGACGCCGAGCAGGCCGAACCCCCCGAAGCCCCCGAAGCCCAACAGGCCGGAGCCCAACACGCCGAAGCCAAGGTCGCCCAGGCTGGAGCCGAAGCTGGGGCCGCGGCCGGCACCCGGGCGCACGACCGCAGTGAGGCCGGTGGTGAGGGCCGGACCGAGGTGATGACCAGGCCGGGGACCGGCGCCAAGACGCCGGCCGGCGCTGAGGGCGGGGCTGACGGCCAGACCGAGGTGATGACCAGGCCCGGGACCAGGAGCCAGGCCGGGACCGAGGGTCGGACCGAGGTGCTCGCCAGGCCAGGGACCGGCGCTGAGGCCCAGACCCGCGCTGAGGCCGGGACCGACGGCCAGACCGAAGTGATGACCAGGCCGGAGACCAACGCCGGGGCCCCGGCCAGCACTGAACCCCGGACCGACGGCCAGACCGAAGTGATGACGAGGCCCGGGTCCAACGCAGGGGCCGAGGCTGGGACCGTGGCTGCGCCGGGGACGAGGGCCGACGGCCAGACCGGAGCTGAGACTGACACCCGAGCCGACGGCCGGGTCAACGCGGAGGCTGAGGCCGACGCCAGGGCCGGAACCGACGCGCCGGCCGGGACTGAGACTGACGGGACTCGAGCCGAGGCCGGCACCGAAACTACGGCCGGCGGCGCAACCACGCCCAAAGCCGGAGCAGAAGGCGCGGCAGGCGCAACAGACAAGGACGGCCCAGAAGACAAGATCGGTGCAGAGGTCGAAGCTTCGACGGCAGCCGGCGCCGCGACTGAGGCTGAGGGCGGCATGGCCGCGGCGGACGTCACCTCGGCCGGGACGAACGCCACTCCGGGCGGGACGGCCCCCGAGCCCGCGGCCGACGGCGGCCCCGCCGCCTCCCTGGCCGCTGCATCCCCGGCCGACGGGGACACCGGTCCGGACGGCGGCAGCCAGCCCGCCGCGAAACGCCCGGACGCCGAGGCGCTGATCAGGCTCAGCCTGGTCGATCTGCAGGCCGCCGCCTTCAAGGAGAAGACGGACCAGGCCAGGGCGGACCAGGCCGCGATGGACCAGGCGAAGACGGTGCCCACCACGATGGGGGCGGCCGATGCCGTCGAGGCCAGGACGGTCGAGGCCATCGAAGCCATCGACGCACTGGAAGCCACGACGATCGTCGGCCTCGACGCCCGGTCCGCCGAAGCCATCGAGACGGTCGAGGCCATCGAAGCTATTGAGGCCAAGACGGCGAAAGCGATCGCGGCCATCGAGGCCATGACCGCGGACGCGCTGCACGCCATCGACGCCACGGCGGCGGAGATCGCGGCCACGGTGGCCGGGGAACCGGCCCAGCCCGGATCCGCTCGGCCTGGCCAGGCCGACACCGCCCAGGCGGCCGGCGTTGACACCTCGGACAGCGCGGATACTGCCCAGCCTGACCGGGCCGGGACCGCCGCGCCCTCCCCGGGGACGGAACTGGCCCGGCCGTACGTGATCTCGATCGACGAGCCCCCGGCGAGCGTCACCCTCACCACGTCCGCGACCGAGACCACGATCGCGGTGCCGGAGCCGCGTGCGGAGAGCACGGTATCGGTCACGCCGGCCCCGGCCCCACCGGAGGCCGGCACCCTGATCTCTGTTCCGCGGCGGTCGCACCCCAGCAAACCAGCAGCGCTCCTCCCGGCCGAGCCTGGGCCCCACGCCGAGCCCGAAGCCCAGCGGGACTACGTCACGACCCGGCGCCGCACCCGGGTCAGCCGGGCCGTCCTGCTGTGTGCCCTGTGCCTGCAAGCGGTCCTGTCGCTGCGGCTGCACAACACGGCCTTCGAGGACGAGGCGCTGTACATCTACTCAGGTCATATGGAACTGCAGCACCTGCTCCACGGCACACCGCTGCAGGGCCAGTACGCGGCCTACTTCTCCGGCTCCCCCGTCCTCTACCCCGTGATGGCCGGCTTCCTGAACGGGCTGGGCGGGCTTACGGCCGCCCGGATGCTGAGCCTGGCCGAGATGCTGTCGGTCACCGTCCTGCTGTACTCCCTGACCCGCCGGCTGTTCAACGAGCGGATCGCGTTGTGCGCGGCGGTGCTCTTCTCGGTGTGCGAGTCGGCGATCTTCCTGGGCAACTTCGCCACCTACGACGCGACCTGCCTGTTCCTGCTGGCCAGCGCGGCGTGGATCGTAGTCCGCACAGCGGGATTCCGGTGGCCCATCTTTTTGCTCGCCGCACCGGTGGCCGCGCTCGCGGTTGGCGTGAAGTACGCGGGCCTGCTGTTCGTGCCCACCATCGCCGTCCTGCCCGCGGTGGCGGGCTGGCCCCTCCGCGGCCGCAGGGTCCTGCTCTACCCGCCTGCTTTTGTCGTCGTGGTGGCGGGCCTGCTGTACGGGGCGCTGCACCTCGGGGGCAAGGCGTACATGACGGCCATCTCAAGCACGACCACGAACCGCGTGCAGGGCCTGACCCCGGTGGCCACGCTGCTGCGGGAGAGCGCAGAGTGGGGTGGCGTGATCTTCGTGCTGGCGCTGATCGGCACGGCTGCCTACGTCCGGCGGGTTCGTACTGAGCCCGAAGAGCTCATCGCGCCGGCGGGCGGCCGTTTCCGGCGGCTGTGCCTGGGGGTGTTTCTCAGCGGGACCGCGCTGCTGGCCCCGGCCTACCAGGCTCACCTGCACACCGACATCTCGTTCCAGAAGCACATCGGGTTCGGCCTGTTCTTTGCGGCGCCCATCGCGGGCCTGGGACTGGCCCGCCTGCTGGGTGACCACTTCCGCCGGCCGCACATCGCCGTCGGGGTGTGGAGCCTGGCCCTCGTACTCGGCCTGGTCCAGACCACCCATCTCTACCAGGTGTGGCCCAACTCGACGCAGTTCGTGCGGGCCTTCTCCAGCTACCTTCGGCCGCACGCCAAGTACCTGGTCGAGGTGCCCGAGGTGCCCATCTACTACTTGCTCGGCCACCGTGACGCACAGCCGAGCCAGTTCACCTCGACGTTCTACATCCACTACGTGAACAAGAAGCAGGTGGTCCTGAGCGGCACGGTCGGCTTCACCGCGGCCGTGAACGACGGCCACTTCCAGGTAGTGGCCTACAACAACGAAGTGACGGCGGCCGCCGACGCGGTCCTGGCCCAAGCCCTGTCGGCCAGCAAGAACTACTACCTGGCCGCCGAGATCCACATCACCGATGTGTTCGGCCCCGGCGACTACTTCATCTGGGTTAAGGGACACGCACCCAAGCCCGGCGGCCTCTTCCATCACGCCAGCCCGAAGTACCAGGATCTTGGCACCAAGGTCCGGGCGATCGCCCCCTGACCCGAAAATCGCCCGCGACCCGGCCGGGTCAGTTGGTGAAGACGCTCACGGAGCGTACGACCATGGTGCCCGGTGACGAGGTCTGGCTGGTGGGGGTGGTGCACCGGCACTGGGCATCGGGGAACGCGCCGCCCATGGCCAGGGAGAGCAGGATCGAGTGGCCGTGATCGACGCCTGCAGTCCAGGCCGCCGTGCCAACCCGGGTCTCGTTCACGCTGTAGAACTGGTGCCCGTCGAGGTACCAGCGGATCTGCTCGTGGCCCGCGTGCCGCCGGTTGACGATCACGGAGTAGGTGTGGAAGGACCGCTGGCATCCCGCGCAGGTGCGCAGGCCACTGCCCAGGCCGTTGGTCTCGTGGCAAGGGCCGAAGGTTCCGTCCGGGTTCCGTTGGGTGAGGTTGCCGCAGTGCAGGGTCCCGGAAGTCTTGCTGTAGCCGTCGACATTCTCCAGGATGTCGATCTCCCCCGTTCCCGGCCACGCGGTTCGGCCCAGCATCCAGAAGCCGGGCCAGTAGCCCAGCCCGTGCTTGACGTTCGGCTGCTTGATCGAGGCAGTCACCATCATCTCGCCGCCGGCGGCCGCGCCGAACAACCGGTTGGCCCGGGTCTCTATCCGGCCCCCCGTCCAGGCCACCTTGGGGTCATGGGCGGCGCCGTGGCCGAGGGCGATGATGTCGAGGTTCCCGTGCCCGTCCAGATGCACGTTGTACTTCGACGGGGTCATCGTCTCGACCTCGTTGGTGCCGAAAACGCCGTGCCCGGTGTTGTACTCCCAGTACCTGGGGTTGACGCCCGAGTTCGCAGGTCCGTTGAAGGAATCGGTCCAGACCTGCTTCCACGGCGGCCCCGCATTCTGCTGCTGGCCGGATGCGGACGAGCAGCTGAGCCCGGCCAGAACCATGAGCATGCCGAGCCCGGCCGTGAGCAGTCTTGACCAGAGCGAGCCGCGTGTGCTCAGCCTTGCCTCCTACGGGCTGTCGGCCCGGACCGCTGTCCGCCGGCATATCCCCGGACATCCTGCACGAATCCTAGCGGCATCCGGGGCTCGGCCCGCCTGCTCTTCCGGCGGCCCGGCCAGCCTCCGGACCAGGGCGGGGGGTCCTGGAATGCCATACTGCCTCGGGTGGTGCACGAGCCTGGCCGAAAGGGGCTAAGCATGCCTGGTCCGCTTACCGGCCTGCGGGTGATCGAACTCGCCGGGATCGGCCCGGTGCCGCACGCGGCCATGGTGCTCGGCGACCTGGGCGCTGACGTGGTCCGGGTGGAGCGGCCGGTCGGCGGTTTCGATCCGACCAGGGGGGAGGCCGACTACACGCTGCGCAACCGCCGCTCGCTGGCCGCTGACCTGAAGACCGGCACGGGCCGTGAACTGGTGCTGCGACTGGCCGCCAAGGCCGACGTGCTCCTCGAGGGCTACCGCCCCGGCGTGGCCGAGCGACTGGGGGTCGGGCCGCAGGAGTGCCACGCGGTGAACCCGGCGCTGGTCTACGGGCGGATGACCGGATGGGGCCAGGACGGGCCGATGGCCTTGCGGGCCGGGCACGACATCAACTACATCTCGCTCACCGGCATACTGCACGCGATCGGAACCGGCGACCGGCCCACTGTGCCCCTCAACCTGATCGGCGACTTCGGCGGCGGTTCCATGTTCCTGGTCACCGGGGTGCTGGCCGGGCTCTGGGAACGGCAGCGGTCCGGCGCCGGGCAGGTGGTAGACGCGGCCATGGTGGACGGGGCCAGCGTGCTGGCCCAGATGGTCTGGGCCTTCCGCGGCGTTGATGCCTGGACCGATGATCGCTCGGCCAACCTGCTCGACGGGAGCGCCCCGTTCTACGACACGTATACCTGCGCCGACGGCCAGTGGATCGCGGTGGGGGCGCTGGAGCCCCAGTTCTACGCCCAGTTCCTGGCCGGGCTGGGCATCGCCGGAGAGAACCTGCCGGAGCAGATGGACCGCTCCGGCTGGCCGCGGTTGCGGGCCCGCTTCACCGAGGTGATCGTCAGCCGCACCCGCGATGAGTGGGCCGAGATCTTCGCGGGGACCGATGCGTGTGTCACCCCGGTGCTGTCTTTTGGCGAGGCCGCCCAATTCCCGCACGTCACGGCGCGGGGAACGGTAATCACGCTGGGCGGGATCCCGCAGGCCGCGCCGGCCCCGCGGTTCTCCCGGACCCCGCCGGCCACGCCGTCCGCTCCCCCGGTACCAGGCGGCGACACCGAGGCCGTCCTGGCCGACTGGGACGGCTGAGCCCCACGCTCACGAGGCCAGGTGGCGGCTGATGACCAGGCGCTGGATCTGGTTCGTGCCCTCGAAGATCTGCATGATCTTGGCCTCGCGCATGTACCGCTCGACCGGGAACTCCTGGCTGTAGCCGTAGCCGCCGAGGACCTGGACGGCGTCGGTGGTCACCTTCATCGCCGCGTCGGTCGCGACCAGTTTGGCCACGCTGGCCTGCTGGCTGTACGGGCGCCCGGCGTCCCGGCGGCGCGCGGCGTCCAGGTAGGTCGCCCGGGCCGAGCCGACCGCGGCGGCCATGTCCGCGAGCAGGAACGCCAGGCCCTCGTGGTCGATGATGCGCTGGCCGAAGGTCCGCCGTTCCTTCGCGTACCCGACCGCGTAGTCCAGGGCGGCCTGGGCCAGGCCGGTCGCGACGGCCGCGATGCCGAGCCGTCCGGAGTCCAGCGCGCTGAACGCGATCCGCAGCCCGTGCCCCTCGGCCCCGATCAGCCGCTCCGCGGGCAGCCGCGCGCCTTCGTAGTGGGCGCTGGTGGTCGGCACCGCCCGCAGCCCCATCTTCCGCTCCGGCGCGCCGAACGTCAGGCCGGGCAGCCCGGCCGGCACCAGGAAGCACGAGACCCCCTGACTGCCGGAGGCGGTCCGGGCGAACAGCGTGTACGAATCTGCGTTTCCGCCGCCGGTGATCCAGGCCTTGGTGCCCGTGATGATGTAGCCGTCCACGACCCGCTCCGCCTGGCAGGCCAGCGCGGCGGCGTCCGAGCCCGCCTGAGGCTCGGACAGGCTGTACGCCCCGAGCGTGCCGCCGCCGAGCAGGTCGGGCAGCCACCGCTCCTGCTGCTCGGGGGTACCGAACGTGGCCAGCGGGAAACACGACAGGCCGTGCACACTGACCGTGACCGCGACCGCGGCCCAGCGCATGGCCAGCTCCTCTAGCACCTGGAGGTACACCTCGTACGGCTGGCCCCCGCCGCCCAGCGACTCTGGATACGGCAGGCCCAGCAGGCCTGCCGCACCGATGATCTTGAAGACTTCGGCCGGGAAGGTCTCGGTGGCCTCCGCCTCGGCGACTCGCGGCCCGAGCTCGCGCTCGGCCAGCTGCCGGGTCAGGTCCAGCAGATCAGCAGCCTCACGGGTGGGCAGCATCCGGTCCACGGTCATGACGAGCTCCTGGTGACCCGGGGTCGGGACGGCGCGCAGCCGGGCGGGCGTGGGTGCTCCATGCCCGGCTGCACTCCCAGCCAACCACTGCGGGCGACCCAGATGCACCGTGACGCACCGGCTGGCCTGCTCAGCGGTAGATCAGGTCGTGGCCAGCGCTGAGCGCCTTGCCGCCCGCCCCGGTCAGGATGCCGGCCCACGGCTCGTCGCTGGTTATCGGCTGCAGGCTGCCCGCCCCTGGTGCCGTCAACGGGGGCTTGCTTGGTGTGGTGGTCATGACGGCAGGCGGGAGTATGCCGACACTCCCAGCCTGCAGGGAAGCTGAGGTGCAACGCCGAAAAGTGTGGCCTGCATGGCTACTGAAGTCGGACTCATGGCACGTCTGGGCCGACGGTTGCAGACGATGCCGCCTGACTATTGGCTGTGGTCCTTGACCTGCCCCTCACGCTCCATGTCTCGACGGTTTGTCCTCCGCCGCATCGATCACGGTCGGGGCCCCGCGGTGGGAGAAGTAGGCAGCGGGAGTGAGGCTGGTTTGGCGGCGGAACGCGGCGACGAAGGCGCTGGGCGTCTCATAGCCGACGTGCCGGGCGACCATGCCAACCGCCTGGCCCGCCGCGAGCTGCGGCAGTGCGGCCTGCAGCCGGGCCAGCCGGCGCCACTGGCCGAACGGCATTCCCGTCCCAGCCAGGAACGCGCGCGCGAGGGTCCGCCCGCTAGCGCCGACGTTCCTACCCCACTGGGCCAAGGTCCGCCCGTCAGCCGGGTTGGCGAGCAGCGCGGCAGCAACAGCCGCGGCCCGCTCGTCGCTGGGCATGCCCACGTCGATTGTGGTCATCGCCACGGGCACCAGCAGGTCGCAGAGCAGCGCCTCTGCCCGCTCCCGCTGCGCGGCGCCTAGGGACTCGGTGCCCATGTAGCCAATGAGCTCGGCGAGCAGCGGGGTCACCGTTACCGGCACCGGCCCCGTCCAGCGGGCCCAGGCGCGGTCCGGCCGGAGATACAGCGACCGCATCGTGGCCACTCCGGCCGACAGCGTCTCGTGCTTCAGCCCGGCCGGAATCCACAGTGCCCTCGTCGGCGGCAGCACCCAGTCAGCCGAGTCGGTCCGCACCGTGAGCACGCCGCTGGCCGCCCAGGCGAGCTGATGATCATCGTGGGTGTGCCAGTCGAAGACCACTCCGGTCGCCATCGGGAACGTGGCGACGATCACCGAGCCCGCGCTATCCGCCCACGGGTCGCAAAGTTGTCCGTCCTGCGACATGAGCCGTCATTCTACGCCGTTGGCGTCAGCACAGCCTGTCCGTAGCGTCGTCCTCATGAACCCTGACCATGAGAAACTGTGCGGCAGCCAGGAATGGGCCGCGGACCTGCAGGCGCAGATCCTCCCGGTCGTGACGGCCGGGGTGAGCCTCGGCAATGACGTGCTGGAGATCGGCCCCGGGCCGGGCGCCGCCACCGCCTGGCTGCTGGAGCGGGTGGCCCACCTTACCGCCCTTGAAGCCGACGAGGCCGCGGCGGCACGGCTGGCCGCGCGCTACCCCGACAGCAACGTCACCGTCGACATCGGTGATGCGACGCAGATGCCTTATGGCGACGAGTCGTTCGACTCCGTGGGCTCGTTCACCATGCTGCATCACGTGCCTACCGCGGCGGCGCAACACCAGATCCTCGTCGAGGTACTGCGGGTGCTGCGGCCCGGCGGGTGGCTGGCCGGCTCCGACAGCCTGGCCAGCAACGACCTGCACCACTTCCACCATGACGACACCTACAACCCGGCCGAGCCGTCAACGTTGCTGGTATGGCTCCGCGCCCTCGGCTTCACCCCTATCACGATCACGGTAGGCGACGAGCTGATGTTTACCGCCTGCAAGCCCGCCAGGGAGGCGAGCCTGTCATGACAGATACCACCGAGCTGCGCGCCGCGATCACCGGGCTGATCGGGCTCGCGGCCACCGAGGAGGAAATGCTGCTGGCCGGCGCGCCCACCGGTGAGGAGGGCAGCCCGGATCGCTGGGCCGCCGCCCCGCTCGTCGCACACAACGCCGAGTTCCGGCAGCAGCAGGTAGTGCGGCTGCACGCGGTCCTGCGCGGCGGCACGCCACCCGATTTCGCCGAGACCGACCACCGGTCGCCGGAGGCCTACCGGCGCTACTGCGCCGGGACCAAGGCTGAGGTGACCGCGGCCAGCAGACAGTCAGCCAGCGAGCTGATCGACGGGCTGGCCGCGGTGTCCGGCGAGGATCTCAGTGACGCCTCGCGCCACCCCTGGCTGCGCGGGCGCCAGCTTTGGCTGCAGGTCGTGGTACGCGGGTTCTGGCATCCGGCCGGGCACCTCGGCGACTACCACATCGCCCGCGGCCGGGCCGGCCGGGCCGTTGCGATGCAATCGCACGCCCTGGCGACGTCGCGGTATCTCGGCGTGCCCGGCCCGGCGCTCGGCATGGCCGCCTACAGCCTGGCCGGCGCGCAGGTCGCCGCCAACGATCCGACCGGCGCAGCCGCCACGCTCACCGAGGCAATCAGGCTCAACCCGGACCTACGGGCAAACGCCCGCCGTGACCCGGATCTTGCCGCCCTCCGGGCTGACGGGCAGCTAGCCACTCTGCTCCGGTGAGCCGGGTTGCTCAGAACCTCAGAAGAGGTCAGGCAAGTCCTGGCCCTAAGTGCGTGGTATGTCCGCTAGTTGACAAGCCGACCTCATGGCAGACCAAGATCACGACGCGGAGTGCTGGCCTCCGCCTCAGCGGCGGGGCAGTGCCCGGAGAGCCGCCAGCGCCATCACCCGGTAGCCAGCGTCGCTGGGGTGCAGGTGGTCACCGCTATCGTAGGCGGGCAGCATCCGCTGCGGGTCGGCCGGGTCCTGGACCGCCTTGGCGAAGTCGATGACACCGTCGAAGGCGCCGCTGGTGCGGATCCATCTGTTCAGCGCTTCCCGCTGGGTTTCGCCGTACCGGGTGCCGTAGTTCCCGCCGTAGCCGGCGTGAGATCCTCCGAACGGGGTGAGTGTGCCTCCGAATATCTTCAGCCCTGCGGCGTGCACCTGGGCGATGATCTGCTCGTCGCCGGCGATGAGCTGCGCAGCGGTCGTATTGTTGGCGCCGATGTCGTTGATCCCTTCCAGGAGGATCACGTACCGGGCGCCAGCCTGCACAAGCACGTCACGGTCCAGGCGTGCCAGCGCGCTGACGCCGAACAGCGCGGGTACTCGGTTTGTCACTAGCTCGTTGCCGCCTATGCCGGCGTCGATCGCGGTCAGGTCATTGTCTCGGCGGGCGGCGAGGTAGCGTGCCAGGTCGTTGGGCCAGCGGCGGTTGGCCCCAATGGTCGATCCGAACCCGTCAGTGATGGAGTCCCCGAGCGCGACGACGGCGCCTGTCACCGGGCCAGTGGAGTGCACGTCAACGCCGTCTACGAACAGCGAGCAGTAAATCGAGCTCGTGAATGGGGCCGCCGAGCTGCTCAGAGTGGCATCGCCCGGCGCCACGTAGTTGGTCTGCTGGGCGAAGAAGTGCTGGGTCGCTGGGCCCGTGGCGGTCGGTGCATAGACACTTACGGCGAGATCGTGCAGCGCCGGCACCCGCAGCTTGACCGGATCGCTGATCGCCTCGGCATGGGGGAAGACAGTCACGCTCCTGTGACCGTGAAAGGTCAGTTGCCTGACCGTGCCGGGCTGCTCGTTGCCTGCAGGGCCGGAAACTGCCACAGATGCACGGCCCACCCGGAGCGGGGTAGAGCCGAACGTATTCGTGAGCCGGACGCGCACCTCATGACCGCCGACAGTCGAGTAGACGATGTCCCGCGCTGTCTGATGATTCAGGCCGGCACCCGACGGGCAGCTGAACCCGCTCAGCGTGCCCGCGGCGACCGGGCTGGCCGTGAACGAGGCTACCCATCGCCCGCGTCCGCCGCCCGGATCGGCCGGGCCCGGCGCGGACGCAGAAGCCGTCACGCCGGACGAGGCCGCCACGGTCGAGGCCACAGCGACCACCGCCGCCCCGGCCAGCAGGTAATGGCGCGCGGAATATGGCCGCCTGGCTAACGTCGTCCAAGACATCACGGACTCCTCCTTGGCAGCGTCGCGGATGCCCTTCCGTCGTGAAGTTTCTCTCCGCACTCAGCCGCGGTCAAGGCAGCCTGGGACCGTCGCGAACGCGCAACTGTGCAGCTCCAGCGTGCGTTCCCCGCCCCTGGCTGCCAGGAGTTCGCATCGAGGGGCGCAAGCCCGCAGCGGGTGACCGTGCCACCCATGCGCCACGCCTGCTCGCCAGCATCATGGGCTTTGGTTATGACTTGCAACTGGGAGCGTGTGTGAAGCTTGAGCTGCGCGCCTGAGCTGGGATTTTTCCGTTCAGCGCTCTATCTCGAAGCCTGTGGATGCTGCCGCCACAGCGAAGTCCCACCAGTAAACCAGCCGTATCTCAGGAGTGGTTGTGGCCCTATGGAGAAGTCTGCTATTGAGTCTATACTTCTTCCGTGGCACTAAGTATCAAGAGTGACGAGGCGGACCGGCTGGCCAGGGAACTGGCTGCCGAGACGGGTGAGACCTTGACCGAGGCCGTCGAGACTGCGCTCAGGGAGCGGCTCGACCGTGAGCACGCCAGGCACGCGGCCAGTATGAGAACGCGCCTGAAGCGCCTGGCCGCCGACGTGGCGAGCTTGCGGGTCGCCGACGACAGGACGGCGGAGGAAATCATCGGCTACGACGGCGCTGGCCTGCCGCGTTGACGGACCCGGTCCGCAGGAGCCTTGTGGTCAACACGTCGGCGGCCGTGGCGATCGTCCTCGGCGAGCCGGGAAGCGAAGAGCTTGCGGTCTACCTCGAGAAAGCTCTTGCCCGGCTGATGCCGGCCGCCATACGCGTCGAGCTGGGCATCGTCCTTGAAGCCCGGCTGTGGCCTGCCGGGCAGGACATTGTCGACCGGCTCCTTCGTGACGCGAAGATCGATATCGTGCCCATCGATGCAGACCTGGCTGCCCGCGCGATGAGCGGCTGGCGGCGATATGGCAAGGGCCACCATGCGGCGGGGCTCAATTTCGGCGGCTGCTTCACCTACGCACTTGCCGAGCGGACCGGGCACCCCGTGCTATGCACTGGGAACGACTTCGCCGCGACGGATATCGCCGTGCTGCGCCCAAAGCGGGCGTCGGCCGAGGGTTGACAGCCAGTCAACGCTCTCGCGCACCGTTCTTGCGGTGGCTGTCTCGCAAGCCCTGTATCACGCTGCCGCCGCTCGTGTACACCGAGCGGCGGCGAGGTGTGGTTACAACTTGCTGGCGGGAGGGGGGTGCGGAGGACCCTTCCGCCTGGCGCTGCGGAAGGAGCCCGCCGGCGTCTATCCGGTGTCCCGTATAGGGCACCCATGCGGGAACCTTGACCGGGCGGGTCTTACGGGACAGCCTCTCGCAGGCGTCCCCTCCGGCCTGAGGTGTTCCCGTATGAGGTTCCGCTATCGGACAGCGTGCACCGGTGGTATTAGATGTGCGAAGCCAGCTCGAGGTTCCGGGGGCCAGCCGTCGCCATCGTGATCCGTGCCCTTGACGTCAGATGAAGTACAGCAGGCAGCTCACGAGCAGTGGGAACAGTGCTGCCGGCCCGTCATATTGTCCGCTGACCGATGAAAGTGTTGCGTCGATGCTGATCGTGTGTCCGCCGATGACCCCGTTGATGTGAGCCTCGCCCAGATCGGTCGCGACGGTGACGAACAAGGTGATTACGGCCCCGTCGAAGTCTCCGTCGATGCTCATGACTGTCGGCCCGTAAGCGGGCGCTTCGACCGGCGCGACATGCGCTCGAAGTTCTTGCTCGCCGACAGCGCCAGAAACGTCGGCATGGCGCACGGCGTAATGAGGCGTCAGATGGACGTCGCTGCGCAGATGGACCGGCCTGCCGTCGTACTCTCCGAGGAACAGCCCGACCGGGTCAAGGTTGTTGAAGTTGGATTCGATCCGCCAGTAGCCCGCGACCGGCACGCCGAGGCTCTCGCCGCGGATGCCAGCACGACTGTTCGGGATATCGAGCACGAGCTCGACCCGCTGCTCGCCAACCGTTCCGACAAGGTGTTCGTCGGCGCGGACCAGCCCGACGTCGACCACGAATGAACTGTAGCCACCCGGGGCCGTAAACGACCGTTGATCTTCCAGAGGCGAGGAGGTCACATGTGCGGGCTCGACCCTGCCGACGTGCTGATGGTCGAGGACGACCCCGGCGACGTCCTGATGGTCCATCTGGCGGCTGCACGTGTGTGGTTATGACTTGCTGGCGGGTGTTTGGCTGCACTGGCAGATACCGCTGCTGACCTGGGAAGCATCTCCGGAGCCGGAGCCGGAGTCGGCAAGCGAAGGGATCGTTTCGGCGCATATCGTCGATTTCGAGCGGCTGGACCACAACGCCATCCGGCTAGTCATCCGCTCGGCCCGCTGGGAGCCGCCGCGCCTGTCCATCGAGGTCGCATACCAGGTCGAGGACCGGGTGTGGACGCATTCGTGGGGCGCTTGGGAGATCAGCGGACGCGAACTCGCGGATAATCTCGGCTCGGCTGGCCTGTGGTCCGGCCACTGGCTGACCGACGACCACGCCTGGTTCACCGCCGAGGCTCCGTAAGATCCGGAAACGGCCGAGGCCCACATGGTGAGCTGCACGCGCCACGCAAGTCAGCATCTGCGCCTGGACTGGCGCAGCCTGGGAACATGGCGTCGGCAGCGTTTTAAAACGTAAGAAAATCAGGGTCAGGGGGCGGTGGGGAGGCAGACGGAATCGTACGAGTCGTGTCCGCTGCGCTACGTTGCCGCGCTCTGGGATACTCGGGGCCATGCGCGATGAAGCGGGCCGCGGCGATGAACGGCAGCAACTGGCGGTCGGAGACCGGCGCCGCATGGCGATCGGGAAAGCTGCCTTCAGTACCCTCTGGACCGCCATCGTCTTCCTTGTCTTCACTGTGCCGGCCAAGCAGGTCAAGCCGGTCTACGAGCACGCGCCCTGGCTGAACGATCCGTATGACGCGCTTTACTCATTCGCGATGTTCTGTGTTCCGCTGGCCACTGCCTTCTTCCTCGTCCAGGTGTCGCTCTGCCGGGAGGCCGAGGTACTTCCGGCTGAACGGGCGCGCTCGGTCCTGCGGGGCTGCCGGGTCGCTCTCATTGTGATGACCGCCACCGTGACCTCTTGCTGGATCAGCGTGGCGGTTGGAGCCAACCGGGCGCAGTGGAACGGCAGCACGACGGCCGCTCTTGTTGTGGGTCTTGCCGTCGTCACTGCTCTCGACATCAGGGCTGTCGTGATGCTGGCGCGCGCGCCCCGTCTCGGCCACCCCGGCGCATCGCGCAGCGAGGCGGCGGATGACTGGCTTGGCGACGCTGTCCTCGTCGCCTGCAGGGAAAGCCGTTGGTTCGGGCCTTTCCGTTCCCTCGTGACGTTGATCGTTGCCTGGTGCGACCGGACCGTTGTCGCGCGCCTGCGCCGGCACCCGGTCTCGGGTGCCGCGCTTGCCTCACTGGCGTTTGGTACCGCGGTGGGCCTAAATCAGGGAATCCGGGAGGGTACTTCCTCGCTTTGACCTTGCTCACGGTGGGCCTGCTCACCTGCGGAATGTTCGCTTTCTTGATGCTGGCCGGTTCGTATCTCGGAGTAGTCCGCAGCGGTGCCCCGCTCGCGGGTGTGCGACGAAGGCTGATCGACGCGACGGTTATTGCGTGCCTCGCCGCACTGGTGGCTCTTGCCTTCCGGAACTCTTTGTGGTGGATTATCGGAACGAATGCGAATGCCGCCGGAAATGGCCAGTTCGCTGGGCTGCTTGGGATCGCAGTCGCAGCCGCCTTCCCGGCCGGGTTCGCGATTGAGTCCATCATGCGTACTCACGCCGGGCGCTACGCGCGATCCTGACACTCGTGGCACACAAGGGTCGGCGGCGCGGCTGAGCCGGACTGCTGCGCGACCACGCCCCCCAGGCGGGCCCGGGCAAGTAGCGGACCTCAGTGGTACGTCACGGCGAAGGTCACCTCACAATCAGCAGGCCCCAGGTGTGTGGTTATGACTTGCTGGCGGGATCGAGCTCGCAGTCGTAGGTCCGGCCGCGCGGGTGCCCTCCCGCAGTCCAACTTCACCGGGCAGTCGCATGGTGCTCGCGGTGTCGGCAATGGCTGTCCTGGGTGCTCTATCGCGAGTTGTTGGCGGTGAGGAAGGTCGCCAGGGCCTCGGCAAGGGGGATCGGTACTTCTTCGGCCATGTGGTGTCCGGAGTCGATGGGGTGCCCGGCTAGGTCGTGGGCCCAGTTTGCCCAGATGGCGAGGGGTCTCCATGGAGTTCTTCGAGGTCGTCGTGTGCTGACCACAGCACCAGCGTCGGGCATTCGAGCTTTGTCCCGGCTGCGCGGTCGGCCTCCTCATGACGGCGGTCGATCGTCAGGCCGGCCCGGTAGTCCTCGAGCATGGCGCGCACAACCTTGGGTTGCGTATGGCATCTCGCCATTCGTCGTAGTTCTCCGCACCCATCGCGGCGGTATTTCCGTGGTACCAGGCGTCAGGATCGGCGTTGATGACCCGTTCGGGAATCTCGGGTTGGGCGAAGAAGAACCAGTGCCAGTACTGGATGGCGAACTTGTCGGTGGTCCGGTCGAGATGCTCGGTGATCGGGATGCCGTCCAGCAGCGTGACCGTGGTCACCGGTGACGTCGCAGACGTGCGGGATGGCCGTGCAGCAGCAACATCGCCGGCTCCTCGCCGCCGTGACGGGTGAAGATGGAAGCGTCGCCCGTATCGACGAACTTGCTCGCGAATCCCTCGAACATGATCCTCAGTATCCAGGAGCCCGGCGCGCGCTCTGTGTCTCCCCTGCGCCGGTTGCCAACTGAACGCCTCCCCCGAGACGCCTCCTGGCTGGGCTGCAACCTGATCGCCGGCACTGGTACCACGGTCAGGTCGGCGAACGCCCACGTCCCCGCTGCTGCCGCACTTACCCCAGCATCGTCTCCATGCCGGACGAAGCGTGCCCTTCCGAACTCCAGGCTGTTGTGAGCGGTACGCCCAGCGTGAGCCCTTAGTCGCTACTGGACCGAGGCTTAGCCCTGGTCCGGCGATTCAGGGTCAATGGGGTCCTGCGGATTGACGCCTGTGACGTCCCTGGCCGTGGACGTTCCCGTCGGCCTCTCGCTTGCCCCTTGAGTACCAGTGTCCTGGCGTCCAGCTTCCTTGCCGTCACGGTCCATGATGTCCTCGCCACGGGCCGCCGTACTCTGCCCGACGTTCTCCGACGGCAACCGCGGGTCGTTCGGGTCAGGTGAGGAGTCCCCGTCGCCATGGGCGGCGTCTTGCGTGTCGTTGGCTTCCCAGGCCTTATGGCCGCCTCCGGTCGTTTCTCCGGAGGACTGCACATCCGGGGCCCAGCCATGATTGTCGTCGTCGACGCCGAACCCCTGCTCGTCGGCTGTGGTGGGCTCGCTCGGGGTACCCTGCTCCGGGGCGCCGTGCTCGGGAGTTGTCTGCTCTGACATGATTTTCCTCCGTGGCTTGCCGTGGTGCGGCCGCTACCCGCCGCATGCGATCGCAAACGAATCGCACCTGCTCAGCAGTCACCAGCGTCCCCCGCAGCGGCGCGTCTCCTACCTGGTCCACTGCCGCGCCACCGCTTCACGCTCTTGGCCGTGTTCCCAAGTCTTTGCTCCAGGTATGTGGTTATGACTTGCTGGCGGCCACGAGGTCGCAGTCGCAGGTGGGTTCGCGCGCCTAGCGGCCCGGTTGTTACCGGCGGTCATCCGGGCGGTCCGTGTCTTCAGGGAGGAGGCATCTCCGTCGTGAAGGCACGGAGCGCGCGTGTCCGCGCGTCTACGTGGGCACCGACGGATGAGTCAGCCCGACCCGAGGGCTTACGGAAACGGCCTTCGCTCGAACCCACCCATCGCGGCTACTTGTTGACTTGCCTTAGAACCGGTTCCTGGCGAGGCTCGGTCTAGTTGGCCGGTTCGTCGCTCTCATCGCGGCTGCCCACGCTTGGTCGTGTGGCTCTCATTGGCCTGCGCGGACCGGGCGCCACGGTGAGCGAGGAGAGGCTCAAGAGGGATTTACCCAGGCCGATGAGTACGTTCGTGGCAAGGCCTGATCTGGGAGGATGGATATCGGAAGCTGCCCCAATCGGCACAGCCGGAATGGGTGAACCGTTTGCGGATTGTCCGGCTGTTTAATGGGTGGCCAGGCAAGTTAGTTAGGAATGCCCTGTTACCCCACGATCTACCTACCGTCAGATCGGCTGCTGGGTGCTGCAGTCCAGGGCTCGCAATCCGCTCCTCGATTGTGGCCAGTGGTGCCCGGCGTCCGGGTGGTCAGGAGTAGAGCTGGCTGGTGAGGTACTTCAGGCCGCTGTCGGCCTGGATGGTGACTACGCGATGGCCGGGACCGAGCCGACGCGCGATACTCAGCGCAGCGGCGAGGTTAGCGCCGGTCGAGGGCCCTGAAAATATGCCCTCGGCACGCGCGGCCTGGCGGGCCGTCTCGAACGCCAGGGCTTGGGGAATGGCCACGACTTCGTCGTAGTCAGCGAGGTGCAGCTGAGGAGGGCGGTGGCCGATTCCGCCGCCCTCGATGTGATGAATCCCGGGCGGCCCGCCTGACAGCACAGCCGATTCGCCCGGCTCGACGGCGACCCGGCGCAATGTGGGCAGGGCGCCGGCCAGCGCCCGGCTGACGCCTAGGAAGCAGCCGGCGGTGCCCACATAGCTGCAGAACGCGCTGATCGGCGGCGGGCCGGAAATCTGATCGAGCAGTTCCTCGCCGAGCCGGCGGTAACCGTCAACCATGTCGGTGTTATTGAACTGGTCGGTGGCGAACGCGCCTGTCTGCTCGGTGATCTCAGCCGCCCTGCGCATCATTGCTGGGATCAGATCGGGCGTGATGCCATCGGGGCTCGGTATCACCTCGACCTCGGCGCCGAACGCGCGCATCGTGCGGATCTTCTCGGCAGCGAACGCATCGGAGGACACGACCCGCAGTCGATAGCCCTTCACCGCGCAGACGAACGCCAGCGACGAGCCGGTGCTCCCCCCGGTGTACTCGACGACCATCTGGCCCGGCCGCAGACGGCCATCGGCCTCAGCGGCCTCAATCATCGCGAGCGCCATCCGGTCCTTGTACGAGCCGGTAGGGTTGGCGGCCTCCATCTTCACCCAAACTTCGGCACACCTGTCATCGGCCAAGTGGGCCAGCCGGACCGCAGGTGTACCCCCGATAGCCAACAGCCCGCCCGGCCGGCCCGCCGTCATGCGCTTTCGCCCATCCTCCGAACCAGCCACGGGGCTGATAACTATCTCGCCGCTCATGTTGTCAACTCTCGTTCCTTGTCTGCTAAGTCGTCTGGCGGCCTCGCCGCCAGCGAGCCGGCATGGGAAGACTAAGGACCGCTGCGTTCGCGCAGCGTTCGAGGAACGGTGACGCAATACCCATCGGCAGCCGTTGAGTACCTGACAAGGTCCGGCTGGCCGCGACCTCTGGACAGTGCGCGGCCATCCGGTCGGCCGGGCTCACCAGGCAGGGACGCACCCAACGTCCTCAATTCGGCTACTTGAGCGAGCGCCTGCCAGCGCTGCCGAGGGACGGGGCGGGGTCAGCCGACGGCTAGCTCGCGCTGATACCACGTACCGGGCTTGCCGCCAAGGTGGGCCGGATCGGCTGGGCCTGCCGGGACGAACCCGGCCCTGGCCAGGACCTTCTGGGACGCGGCATTCTCGCGGGCGGTGGCCGCCCGGAGTGTGCGCAGCCCGTGCCGCGCCGCCGCCAGCCGGCACACCTCCTGCACGGCGGCGGTCGCCACGCCGCGGCCGGCTACGTGCTGCGCGACCCGGTAGCCCAGTTCTGCAGTGCCGTCCTCGAAGCGGTACAGGTTGAACCGGCCCAGGACCGAGCCATCCTCGGCGACCAGCACGTAGAAAGCACCGATGCCAGTCTCCTGCTCAGCCAGCAATGCGCTGTGCCGTTCGGTGAACTCGTCGAAGAACTCGTCGCCCCGGTCGGACACCGAGGCAGCGAAGTAGGCGCGGTTCGCCAGCTCAAAGGCCAGGACCGCCGGGGCATGACCAGCATGCAGCCGCTGCAGCTCAGGCACCGCCTGACTATATCCAGGGTGCGGTCAAGATCGTATCCATCGTGGACGAACACACCCCCGAATGCCTCGGCGGACTCGTCGATCGTTGGATCACCGGCGGCGAGCTGATCGACGAACTGGACTGCCTCGCCGCCACGGTGGATCAGTTGCCGGGTCCGGCGGTGCGCTTACGTACCTGGACAGTTACGTAACTGTTTTGGTACGTTCGCGTTATGGAACCTGTGCTGCGGGCACTGGCGGATGAGAGCCGGCGGACGATGCTGGACACCTTGACCGGCGGCCCGGCAACCGCGGGCGAGCTGGCGGCGCTGCTGCCGATAGCCCGCCCGGGGGTATCGCGGCACCTGCGGGTGCTGCGGGAGGCGGGACTGGTCGAGGTCCGCCAGGAGGCGCAGCGGCGGGTCTACAGTCTTCGCCCCGAACCGCTCGCCGAGGTCGATGACTGGCTGGGCCGGTACCGGGCCCTGTGGGAACAGCGGCTGGACGCCCTGCACACCGAGGTGGCCCGGGGGAAACGCGAACGAAGGAGCACCAGATGACCAGCAACGCACCGGCAGGCGGCCGCATCCTGGGCATCCTGCGATCAGCAGATGGCAAGGGCGTAGTGCGCATGGAGGACCGCTTCGACACCGATATCGACGACCTGTGGTCGGCACTCACGCAGCCCCGGCGTCTCGCCCGGTGGATCGGCGAGGTCGAGGGCGACCTGCGCCTGGGCGGTGAGTTCCGGGCCCGCTTTTTTGCCAGCGGCTGGGAAGGCACGGGGCGCGTGGAAGCGTGCGAGCCCCCGCGGCGGCTGCTACTGCTGACCGGGCCGCCGGGCCAGCCGGCCGGGCACGTCATCGAGGTCACGCTGACTGCCGACGGCGAGCACACCCTCTTGGCCTGGGAGGAACGGGGCATGCCCCTGGACCAGCTCGCCGCCTACGGGGCCGGGATCCAGGTCCATGTCGAAGATCTCGCCGCCCACCTCGCCGGGCGTGAGCGCTGCGACGCCGGTGCGCGGTGGGGCGAGCTCCTGCCCGCCTACCAGGACCTGGCGGCCGGCGCTGGCTAGCGGCCGGCTAGCCCAGGGCCGACCTGCCGAGGCCCACCGCGGCCCACGCCGGGGCGAACTACGCAAGGTGGACCACGTCCTGTCGGGGTCGGGCCAATCCGGGCGCTGCGAACGAGCAGAGCCTCGCTGATGCACATGCCGGTGATCCCGCGGGAGGAGTGTGAGGGCAAGACCGGGCCAGGGAGACTGGGCCGACAGCCTGCTCGAACCCGAACCGACTTCGGGACGCTGCTGGACCTCCTCCACGAACTCAGCCTCAGGGGCACATACCCGGTCGGCTGCACCCTGCACGCCGGCGAGTCCGAGACGGTCCCGTGGCGTCGTGGCTACCGGTCCAGATCCTCCGGCTCGGGCGTGCTCTGGTGCTACGGTTTCGCGGGCAGGCTGATCTCGATGATCAGTCCGCCTTCGGTGCGCGGCCAGGCCCGGACAGTGCCGCCGTGTGCGGTGGTGATGGAGCGGACGATGGACAGGCCCAGGCCTGCCCCGCCGCTGTGGTTGGTGCGGTCGGCGGTAAGCCGCCGGAACGGTTCGAAGAGCGATGACACTGCCTGGGCAGGGATGGCCGGGCCGGTGTTATGCACGGTGAGTGCGGGCCCCGGCTCGCCGACTACCACGACGTTGACCCAGCCGCCGGGCTCGTTGTAGGTGATGGCGTTTGTCACGAGGTTGCTGATCAGTCGCTCCAGCAGCAGCGGGTCGCCGGGGACTTCCCGTTCGGTGAGGCTACTCCGCAGGCTGACCTCGTGTTTTCCGGCCAGCTCGCGGTGCGTGTCCAGCACTGACCCGGCGAGCTCATCCAGCCGGACTGGTACCTTGCCCGGCAGCCCGCGGTCGCTTTCTGTCAGGACCAGCAGCCCCTCGATCAGCTTCTCGTTGCGCTCGTTGGTGCGCAGCAATTGTGCGCCGAGCCGGCGCAGGTCCTCTCCCGTCTTCGGGTCATCCATCGCCACCTCGGTCAGCAATCGCTGCACGGCAAGTGGAGTGCGCAGCTCGTGGGAGGCGTTTGAGGCGAACCGGCGCTGGCTCTCGTACCCGGTCGCGAGCCGGTCCAGCGCCTCGTCGATGGCATCAGCCAGTTCCTTCAGCTGGTCGGCGGCGCCGGTCATCCGGATCCGCTGGCCGAGGTTCTGCGGGCCCAGCTGGCGCACCGTCCGCGCGGTCTGCGACAGCGGGCGGAGCGCCCGCCCGGCCAGCGCCCACCAGCCCCAGGCGACCAGCCCCAGCACGACCAGGGCGATCACCACGCTCCACACGTGCATGGCGGCCGGCAACGGCTGGTAGCACCGGTACCTGGCCCCATGGGGGATGCACAGGTACCGGTGTCCTGGCGTGTACGTCGTGTACGAGCCCCAAAGCCGGACGATGAGGTCGTGGCCAAACGTCAGGACGACATAGCCGAGAGCGAAACCGAATACGAACGTCGCCGCCACCGCGAAGGCGACCCGCCGGCGCAGCGATCCGCGGAACGGGTTCACGGGCCAAGCCAGTATCCGGCGCCAGGAATGGTCTCGATCACCGGCGGGTCGCCCAGCTTCCGGCGCAGCGTCATGACCGCCACCCGGACCGCGTTCGTGAACGGGTCGGCGTTCTCGTCCCAGGCCTTCTCCAGTAGCTCCTCGGCGCTGACCACCGCACCCTCAGCCCGCATCAGCACCTCAAGCACCGCGAACTCCTTAGGCGTCAGCGGCAGCAGCAGCCCGTCCCGGAACGCCTGCCGTCGCGGCAGGTCCAGCCTGATCTCGGCGCGCTCAAGCACCGGCGGTAGCGCGGGCCGCGCGCGGCGGCCTAGCGATCCCACCCGGGCGACCAGCTCCGCGAAGGCGAACGGCTTCGTAAGGTAGTCGTCCGCGCCGAGATCGAGGCCGTCCACTCGGTCCCGGATCCCGGCCGCCGCGGTGAGCATCAGCACCCGGGTCTCCCCGCCGGCCGCGACGATCCGCCTGCAGATCTCATCACCGTGGACCTTCGGCAGGTCGCGGTCGAGGATCACGACGTCGTAGCGGTGCACCATCACCCGTTCCAGCGCCGCGTCACCGTCGTAGCAGACGTTGACGGCCATGGACCGCCGCCGCAGCCCCGCGGCGACCGTGTCGGCGATCAGCGGCTCGTCCTCGGCCACCAGCACGCGCATGGGTGCCTCCCCGCGTCCCTGCTGTTCTCGCGCCGCACAGTATCCGCCCGGTCAGATAAGCGGAGCATAAGTGCCGCGCTTACCGGCCCGCTATGGCCCGGTCCCTAGACCTGATGCAGTGCAGCTTCACCTCGCCCCGCAATTTACCGTGCCGTCGCCGCCGTACCAGGCCGGATCACCCGCCGCCGGCCGTCCGTCCCCGTACGCGCAGCCAGCAGCCCATCGCGGGACTCTCCATGATCGCCGCACGACGATGACCGAGGAGGAACGTGGATGGCACAGACAGGGCTAGGCCTCGCGAGCCCGGTTGACGTGCCACCGGAATCCGGCCGGCCAAGCGGGCGGGCGCTCGCCGGGGCGGGCCTTGTCTTCGGGCTGGTGCTCGCCGCGTACGTGGCGGACGTGGCGATGCACCCGCTTCATCTCTCGTTCCGCTTTTTTGACCTCAATATCTACAATCACGCCGGCCTGCTCGTGCGGCATGCCCCGGCGGCGCTGTACACCTGGCATTTCATGCCTGGCGTGCAGTATCTCTACACGCCGTTCGCCGCGCTCGGGTTCGCGGCCGGCTCGCTGCTGCCCTGGGCGGTGCTGAAGTGGCTGATGGCCGCGGTCAGCTTCGCGGCGGTGCTGCTGACCGTCTGGGTGACGTTCGGACAGCTGGGCTGGCGTGGCCGGTACCGCGGCGCCGCGGTGCTCGGGGTCGGCGCGGTGGCGATGTGGATGGAACCGGTGCTGGTCTCGCTGCAGCAGGGCCAGATCGAGCTGGTGCTGATGGCGCTCATTGCCGGGGATCTGTGCCAGCCCGACAGCAGGCGGTGGAAGGGGGCCGCAGTTGGCCTGGCGGCCGGGATCAAGCTGGTGCCGCTGATTTTCATCCTGTACCTGACTCTGGCCGGAAAGCTGCGGCAGGCGGCGGTGGCCGCGGCGGCGTTCGCCGGCACCGCGCTGATCGGGTTCGCGGTCCTGCCGGAAGAGTCGGTGAAGTGGTGGCTGACCGGATACTTCCTGCACTCCGGCGATTTCCCCACGCCGAGCCTCGGATCCCGGCGGAACCAGTCGCTGCTGGCCATGGTCACCCGGACTCCCGCGGGCGCGACCTCGGCCACCGCGCTGTGGCTGGGCGCGGCGGTGGCCGTCGGGTGCCTCGGCCTGGCCGCCGCCACCCGGCTTGACCGCTCCGGGCAGCCGGCCGCCGGCTGGATGACCTGCGCGGTCACCGGTGTGCTGGTCTCGCCGATCAGCTGGGACGACCACTGGGTGTGGATCGTGCCGATGCTGGCCCTCCTCACCGACGCAGCGGTGCGCGCCCGGTGCGGCGCCCGGCTGGCCTGCTGGACCGTCGCCGCTGCGGGGGCCGCGGTGTTCGCGGCCTGGCCGATCCACATCGCCGGACAGCGCGCCTTCGTCCCGCACGGCCTGGTGGCCCTCAACATCGGCCCGCATCCCCTGGCCGAGGTCTTCCACCTGCACGGCTTCCAGCTGGTCAGCTGGAACATCTACGTGCTGGCCGGCCTGGGGATGTTCGTGTTCATGCTGGCCTGGGCCGCGACTGCCTGGCGGCCTGGGGACGTGCAGCCGCGGGGTCACTGAAGTGCGGAAGGATGGATGCGCGCCTGGCAACTGCTCGGAGACACGGCGCCCGACCTGGTGCGGTTGACCGATGATGTGCTCTTCGGGCAGGTGTGGGCCAATCCTGGGCTGTCCCAGCGGGACCGCAGCCTGGTCACGGTGGCGGCCCTGGTCTCGCTGTACCGCACCGACCAGCTCGGCTCGCACCTGCGCCGGGCTCTGGACAACGGCCTGAGTAGGGACGAACTCGTGCACGCCATCACCCACCTCGCGTTCTACGCCGGGTGGCCCAACGCGATGAGCGCGATCACCGAGCTCAAGAAGATCACCGAAGGGTGATCCGGGCGGCTAGCGCACACGATCGAGGGCGACTACAGCGAGCCCAGCAGACGCTTTGGCGCCAAGGCCGCTCGGCGCCGACTACCAGTTGACCCGCACCACTACCCGCTGAGCAGGACCGCGGAGCAACGAACCTCAGACGGAGGACCTACGCATGAACACCACTCCCGACCAGAGCACCGGCTGCGTGGCCGTCATCACAGGCGCCTCATCCGGTATCGGCGAAGCAACCGCCTGTGCCCTTGCCGCGAGCGGCTTTCGCCTGGCCCTGCTCGCGCGGCGCGCAGCGCGCATCCAGGCCCTGGCCGGCGAGCTCGGCAACGGCGCCATCGCTGTCCAGGCCGACGTCACCGACCGTGACTCCATCGTCGCGGCCGCCGGCCGCGTCAAGGCCGAGCTCGGCGGGGCCGACGTCCTGGTCAACAACGCCGGCATCATGCTGCTCGCCCCCTTCACCGCCGACGGGCACACCGACCACCGGCGCATGGTCGAGGCCAACCTGCTCGGAGCCATGACCGTCACCGAGGCATTCCTCGACCAGCTCCGCGACGGCGGCGGCGACCTGGTCAACGTGTCCTCCGTGGCCGGCCGCACGGCCCGGCCCGGCAACGCGGCCTACGCCGCCACGAAGTGGGGCATCAACGGCTGGTCGGAATCACTGCGCCAGGAATTGCAGCCTGATATCCGGGTCATGGTCATCGAGCCTGGTGCCGTCGCGACCGAACTGACCGACCACATCACCCACCCCGACGTCAAGCAGGCCGCCGAGCAGATGTACAGGCAGCTGGCCATCACCGCTGACGACATCGCCGAGATCATCGCCTTCGCCGTCACCCGTCCGCGCCGCATGACCCTCAACGAGATCCTCGTACGGCCAACCGCTCAGCCGTAACTCGCCTTTATGCGCCGTGGAGCGCAACTTCGCACGAAAACGGTCGCCAGTCCGTGAAGCTCTTCCGAATGTGGGCGTCCACAGGCGTCGACTGCGGACGGGGCCTCAGTCACGATCCGACTGCTGCCTGTTTCGAGCATCGGCAAAGACGGGGGTTGCGGAGGACCCTTCCGCCTGGCGCTACGGAAGAAGCCCGCCGGCGTCTATCTCGCCTGGAACCACAAGATGTTCGCGAAATGAACCCTCGTCGGCCACCATGAGTACGTGGAATACATCGGCCGCGTGCCGGCTCCGCCGCTCGACCGGTTCATCGACGACATCTACTGCCTGACCGGGATCCCGCGCCACCGGCGGCTGAACGTTCCGCCGATGCCTTCGGCACACCTCTTCATCAATCTGGCCGGGCTCATCCGCGTGTACGATTCCGACCCCGCAGTGCCTCCGGCAGTGTTCACGGATGGCTGGTTCACGGGTGTGCGGACCAGGCGCTTCCTCGTCGAGTACCAAACGCCGGTGCGGGTTGTCGGGGTGCACTTCAAGCCGTGGGGGATGTCGCCGTTCCTCGACATGCCGTCGGCCGAGCTGCGGGACCGATGGGTGCCAGTCGACGCGGTTTGGGAACGGTCCCTGGACCGGATGCGCGATCGGATGGCCGGTGCCATGTCGACAGGCGAGATCCTGCAGATCCTTGAGGATGAGCTGCGATCCCGGCTTGTCCCGGCGCCGTCGCGGGGCTTCGAGCTGGTCAGCCACACGGCCAGGCGCCTGGAGGCCTCCTGGGGCGCGGTCCCGGTCGGGGCGCTGACCGACGGCGCCGGGGTCAGCGCTAACCATCTGGCCACCCAGTTCAAGTCCCACGTCGGAGTCACCCCGAAGCGAGTGGCGCGTATCTACCGCTTCGCGCGACTAATCCTCTCCGTCGACGCCCTGCATCCGGTCAACTGGTCAGAGCTCGCCCAGGCGGCGGGCTACTTCGACCAAGCCCACTTCAGCAAGGAGTTCAAGGACTTCACCGGCCACACCCCGACTGCGTACCTGACACTTCGGCGCCGGTTCCCCGCCGAGAAGGGGTTCCCGCCGGACAACGGTCCGATGCCAGCCGATTGAATTTCTACAAGCCATCGGGTCCCCGGGGTTGGCAAGATCGGGGCGAAATGCGCAGGGAAGCCGAAGGAGAACCCGTGGGCACGGTGATCATGCACAACGTGGTGTCGGTCGATGGCTTTATTGCCGACGAGAACGACGACGTCGGGCCACTCCACGAGTGGTACTTCAGCGGGGACACCCCGATCACCGATGGCGGCGACCAGAAGTACGACCATTCCGGCGCGGGAGGCGGCTTCAGGGTCTCGAGCGCCTCGGCGGATTACGTCCGGCTCATGTGGGAGACGATCGGCACGATCGTGATGGGCCGCCACCTGTTCGACCTGGTGAACGGCTGGGAGGGTCAGCCGCCCGCAGGCGACCACGTGGTCGTGGTGTCCCACCGGCCCAAACCCGAGGGCTGGCACCCCGAGGCGTCCTACCATTTCGTCGATGACGTGACTGCTGCCATCGCCAAGGCCCAGGACCTGGCAGGCGACCGGACCGTCAGCGTGAACGCCGGAGAAGTCGGCAGCCAGATCCTCGCCGCCGGACTCGTGGACGAGGTGGCGATGGACGTGGTGCCCGTGGTTTTCGGGTCGGGCAAGCGATACTTCGGCAGCATCAAAGCCCAGCACCTGCTCGAGAATCCCCATGTGGCCATCCAGGGCGACCGGGTGCTGCACCTGCGGTTCAAGGTGCGCCGGTAGACCCCGGTAGGGTGCCAGACCGTCTTCAGCTCCAGGAAGCCGGTCATCAAGTCGAGGTGGGCGCAGCCGCGAAGTTCGGCTCGGGCGCCGGCGCCCTGCGGGCCGTTTGAGGCTGTCGGCTGCGGCGACCTCGAGCTCAGTTGCCAGGTCGGCCCGCCGGCGCCGTCGGCGCGCACGTCGCGGGCCGCCGGCTGTTTGAGGAGGCGCAGGGCTGGCCTGGTGCCGGTGTTCCTGGGTACTGGCGTGCGCTGGTTCGACAGCCCGTATGGCGAGCCGATCCGGCTCGGCAACCCGCGGGTGGTTCCGGGCAACCGGGTCACGCACCTGCTCTACCCGGGTGCTGCCCGCGTCGACGACGATCACCGGCGCGTGATCGGACCACGCGCTCGCCACGGTCAAGGCATGTCTCGGCAGCCACCTGAGTTACGTGGGTCGTCCAATGGCGAGGGAGAACTCAAACCATGATGAACAACGATCTCGTCGCGCATGCGCAGGGCCTGCTCGACGCGAACCGGTACCTGACGCTTGCCACGGCCGACGAAGACGGACGCCCGTGGACCTCCCCGGTCTACTTCGCCTCTGCGGCGGTGCGGGAGTTCTACTGGGTCTCCGCGACCGACGCCCGGCACTCACGCAATCTCGCCGGGCGCCCGCAGGTCAGCATCGTCGTCTTCGACTCTACGGTCGCGGCGTACCACGGCCGCGCCGTGTATGCAGTCGGAGAAGCCCGCGAGCTGTCGGGTGACGGCCTGGACCGCGGCCTCGAGGTGTATCCCGGGCCGAGCCATCGAGGCGGGGCGCCACTGACACGCGATGACGTGACCGGATCGTCTCCCTATCGCCTCTACCGGGCGACGGCCTCCGACGTGTGGGTCCTGTGCCCGCGCGAGCCCAGCCAGCCATGCCCGCGGCATGGTCTCGCTCAGGACCACCGAGCCCGGGTCGAGTAACGCCGCAGCGCCGCACCGCCTGGTCGGCGAACGCGATGGGCAGGAGCCGCTGCTCGAGGCTGGGCTGCGCGCTCCGGCGTCAGCAGGAACCCGGTCCGCGGGATGCTGCCGCGTCCGCCGGCCTCTACCCAATCCGCGGCTCCGACAGCTAGTCTTCCTGCGTCATCAATAGGAAACACGGCCGAAATCATCACTTGTGAGGCTGCGGCCCAGGATGTGCCTGTGAATCCCCTGTTGAACCCCCGGAGCGCCGCGGATGACTGACACCCTGGACACGACGACCGTTGCGGCTACCGTCGAGCGGCAGAAGCTGCAGCGCCACTTCGGCCGCTTCGACATCCTGTTCTTCCTCATCTGCACCATCGTCGGGGTGGACACCATCGCCACCGTGGCGCAGGGCGGCGGCCAGGCCTTCACCTGGATGATGATCTTCGCGCTGGTGTTCTTCGTGCCCCAGGCGCTGCTGTTCGCTGAGCTGGGCGCCGCGTTCCCGGAGGAGGGCGGCCCTTACTACTGGACCCGCCTGGCGTTCGGGCACCTGGCCGGGGCCGTGAACAACTTCCTGTACTGGATCACCAACCCGGTCTGGATCGGCGGCACACTCACCATCAGCTGCATCAGCGCCGTCGAGGTGTTCTTCAACCACGGCGCGAACGTGTCCACGCCCGTGTGGTTCCTCATCGCGCTCGGATTCGTCTGGCTGTCGATCCTCGCCGCCATCATGTCGTTCAGCAAGGCCAAGTGGCTTCCGACCGCCGGGGCGTTCGCCCGGTTCCTCCTGCTCGGCCTGTTCACGCTGTCGGTCATCATCTTCGCGTTCAAGCACGGTGCGCACGGCCTGGGCGCGAGCAGCTACAAGCCTTCCGCGAGCGGGTTCGTGCTGCTCGTCGGGGTGCTGCTGTTCAACTTCGTCGGGTTCGAGCTGCCCAGCAGCGCCGGTGAGGAGATGACGAACCCGCAGCGCGACGTGCCGTTCGGGATCGCCCGCTCCGCGGTGGCCAGCGTGGTGCTGTACGCCCTGCCCGTGATCGGCATCCTGATCGTCCTGCCGTCCAGCGCCATCACGAACTTCAGCGGGTTCGTCAGCGCGATCCAGGACGTCTTCACCGTGTACGGCGGGCACGTCAGCGCGAACGGCAGCGCCACGCTGAGCGGGGCCGGGCTGGTGCTCGGAGACGCGTGCGCGATCCTGTTCATCCTGTGCCTGCTGACCTCCGGCGTGACCTGGATCATGGGCTCGGACCGGGCCCTGGCCGTGTCCTGCTACGACGGGGCGGGCCCGCGGGTACTCGGGGTAATCAACGCGAAGTACGGCACCCCGGTCCGGGTCAACGTGTTCAGCGGGATCGTAGCCACCATCGTGGTCGTGCTCGCGCACCAGATCACCAGTGGCGACGCCGCGAAGTACTTCGACGCGGTGCTGGGCGTGACCATCTCCACCACGCTGATCAGCTACCTGCTCATCTACCCTGCGCTGTGGAAGCTGCGGCGCAGCCACCCGGCCACGCGCCGACCGTTCAGGATGCCCTGGTACCGGCCGCTGACCGTGATCCTGATGCTCCTGGTCGCCGTGGCCAGCATACAGCTCATCGCCCCCGGGCTGGGCAGCTCGTGGTTCGGCAGTGACTTCATCCCCTCGGGCTGGACCTACGCCCAGCGGTTCACCTACCTGTGGACCGAGCTCCTCCCGGTGCTGGCCTTCATCGTCATCGGAACGGCTTTCTGGTGGATGGGCCGCGGCACCCGGGCCCAGGAGGTCCCGGATGTGACTCCGCTGCCCTGAACTGGCCTGCCCTGAACTGCCCGCGCGGCGCGCGGCCCGCCTCCGGCAAGTTTCATGCCGCGAGCGGGAAGATTCGGCTGGCGAACCGGTTGTACGTAACGGAGGAAGCTCCGGGTACGCGGTAAACGAGCCGAGCAGGGGGTGCGAGTTAGTGGAAGCGGCGATCGTCCTGGCCCTTGCGGCCAGCTTCTGCACCGCCACCTCGTCGGTCTGCCAGCGACTCGGCGCACGGAATTCCGGGTCCTCGGGGTTCGACATTTACCTGCTGCTCCGGCTCGTCCGCCAGCCGATCTGGGTGCTCGGCCTGGTCAGCATGATCGTCGGGTTCATCCTCCAGATCAGCGCCCTGCACTTCGGCGCGCTGGCCCTGGTCCAGCCGATCCTGGCGTTGGAGCTGATCTTCGTGTTCGGCTACATGGCGGTGATCGGCTCGCGCACCGTGAAGCGGCGCGACTGGCTGGCAGCCATCGCTATGTGCACCGGGCTGGGCCTGTTCCTGCTCGCGGCGTCACCGTCGGGCGGCCGGGACCACGCGCCCGGCACCCTGTGGTGGCTGGCCGGCCTGGCGTCGCTCGGCGTGGTCCTGGCCGCCCTGGCCGTGGCCTTCGGCCTGGGCCGCCTTCCGGGTGCCGCCCCGTCCCGCCGCGCCGCGGTGCTCGGCGCGGCCACCGGGGTCGCCTGGGGTTTCGTCGCCGCGGTGATCAAGGAGCTCAGCTCCCACCTGGGCGACGGCATCGCGGCCATCGTGTCCAACTGGTCGCTGTACGTCCTGATCGGGGCGGGCGCAACCACCCTGCTGCTGGCGTCGCACGCGCTGGCGGCAGGCCCGCTCGCCGCGTCCCAGCCCGGCTTCACCATCCTCGACCCGCTGTCGGCCAGCCTGCTCGGGCTGTTCCTGTTCGGTGAGCACATCCAGACCGGGGTGCTGGACCTGGGCGTCGAGGCCCTGGCGCTGGCCCTGATCGTGGGCGGCGTTTCGGCGCTCAGCCACAGTCACCTCATCGAGGGCGAGGACGACCCCCCCTCCGTCCGCGCCGGCGAGTTCGCCACCAGCCGCTGAGCGGACATCGGGGCGGCACGGCATAGGGTTCCACGGGTGGAACTGGTCATCGAGGATGCTGTCGTCATCACCATGGGCCCGGGCGGCGGGACGGCCCAGGCCATGCTGGTCCGGGACGGCCGGATCGCCGCGGTCGGCGGCCCCGCTGACGTCCGGGCGGCCGCCGCGCCGGGCGCGGCGGTGGCCCGGCTGGACGGGGCCACGGTGGTCCCCGGGCTGATCGACGCGCACTGCCACGTCGCCGACATCGGCTACCTCGCGGCGGGCGCCGACTGCAGCCAGCCGTCCGCGCCGGACATCCCGGCCATCCAGGCACGGCTGCACGAGGCGGGGGCGCGAACCCCGGAGGGCTCGTGGGTCACCGGGAGCGGGTACGTGGAGTACCGGCTGCGCGAGAACCGGCATCCCACCCGGGCTGACCTGGACCAGGCCGTGCCCGACCGGCCGGCCGTGCTCTACCACACGTCGCTGCACGCCTGCGTGCTGAACAGCGCCGCGCTGCGGGCGGCCGGGTTCGCGGACCGGCAGCCCGACCCCCCGGGCGGGGCGTTCGGCCGCGACCGCGACGGCCGTCTCGACGGCGTGGTGTTCGAGGGCCCCATGTTCGCACTGTTCGAGCGGAACCTGCGGGACGACATCACCCGGATGGGCGCCGCCGAGCGGGCCCGGCTCATGGAGCGGGCCGGCCAGCACCTCGCGGCGCTCGGCGTCACCGCGGCCTGCGACGCGGACCTGCGCCGCGACACGTTCGCCGCGTTCGCCGAGGCGGACCAGGCCGGCGCGCTGCACCAGCGGATCTACGGCCTGGTCGTGCACGACCAGGTGGACTGGCTGCTCGCCGAGGGCCGGCAGGGCCGGTATTCCGGCCGGCTGGCCACCGAGGCCGTGAAGATCTGGGCCGACGGCGGGATGAGCAGCCGTACCGCGGCCATCCACGGCACCTACCCGGTCCCGCCGCACGGGTCCGGCATCCTGTTCTTCAGCCGGGACGAGCTGACCGCGATGGTCCGTGAGTTCGACACCCGCGGGTTCCAGGTCGCCGTGCACGCCCAGGGGGACCGGGCTATCGAGACTGTGCTGGACGCTTACGCCGCCGTGCTAGCCAACACGGGGCTGGCCGGCTCCGCCGGGGCCACGGGCCCGGCGGGCACCGCGCGCCCGGCGGGCACCGCGCGCGCAGCAGGCACGGAGCGCGCGGCGGGCGGCGGAACGGGACGGAACCCGCGGCGGCACCGGATCGAGCATGCCGGGGCGATGTACCCGCCGCTCACGGCCCGGGCCGCGGAACTCGGCATCGTGATCGTGAGCCAGCCCGGGTTCCTGTCCGCCCTGGGCGACGGGTTCGCCGAGGCGTTCCCCGGCCACGGCGACCAGCTCTACGCGTTCGGGTCCTGGCAGCGCGCCGGCCTCACCGTCGCCGGATCCTCCGACGCCCCGGTCATCAGCGCCGCCCCGCTCCTCGGCCTCCGCGACGCGGTGGCCCGGCGCACCGCCGGCGGCCAGGTCCTCGGGCCCGGTGAACGGCTCACGGCCCGGGACGCGCTCGCCCTGTACACCACGCAAGCCGCCGCCGCGATGCACCGGGAGCACGAGATCGGCTCGCTCGAGCCGGGCAAGCTCGCCGACTTCGTGGTCCTGGCCGCCGACCCGCTCACCGGCGACCCGGAGCGGATCGCAGACATCCCGGTGCTGGCCACGGTGGTGGACGGGATCCCGACCTATCAGTCGGCGGACAACCTGGTTCCCGGGCGCTGACCGTGGCGCGAACGGACCGTTGGGGAGAATCAAGGGAGTTCCGGCGGCAGGCCACGCGGGCGGACGGGGGCGGGCCCTGGTGCGGGCCGCCCGCGTCAAGGACGCCCGCCACCGGCCGGGCCCGGCTGAAGGCCCGGCGGAAGGCCAGCACGCCGGGGACCGCCAGGGCGGCGCGGTCATCATGGCCGGGGAGGCTTGAAGTACGCGGTGGAGCCGGCCGGCCACAACCGCACGACCGCGATGAGGCCGAACAGCCAGATCACGAAGGCGAGGATCTTGACTGGGACGGCCACGGGATTGACCAGGCCGCCGAGCGCGTCCAGGGTGGCCAGGCCGAACAGCACGGTGCCGGTGATCCGGGCCCAGTTCTTCCCGGCCAGGCAGGCCCGGGCGACGATGATCCACGCCGCGATGGCGATCAGGCCCGAGACGATGCCCGCGATCAGCAGGACATGCTGCTCCGTGGTGACCTGGCTGGCGGTGAGGTGCGGGAAGCGCTTCTCGATGGCGGACTTGGTCGAGCCCTGGGTGGCGACGGAGCTGATCAGGTAGATCAGGCTCGCGGCCGCGCCCCCGTACATGGCCCTGACGGCCTGGCGCACGGTCCCGGGGATGGCGCGGGGCGCGGTGTCGGGCATCTGGGTGGTGCCCGGGTACGGCTGGTACATGTGAGTTCCTTTCGCGGGAGGGTATGAGCAGCGTGTCGTCGGGAGGTGGCCGGCGTGGCGGGCGGGTTCCCGGCGCGGGCCGAAGGCACCCGGCCGCGCCTGGACGGCCCGGGGGGCCGGGGCTGGCTAGGCCGCGGCGCGGGTCCAGGACCGGAGCAGCCGGTCGGTGAGCGACCCGAGCGGGACCCCCCGGTTGGTCAGGACCACCTGGACCTGCCCGTCGCGGATGCGCAGCCGCAGGAACGTGCTGGCCGGCGGGGCCGCCCCGGCGTGCATCGCGAGGTCACCCCGGCCGGAGATGAGCCAGCCGAGGCCCATCCGCCACCCCGGGGCCGCCGGTGCGGTCTGCGGCGTGACCGCCTCGCGGGCCAGCTCCGCGGGCAGCAGCGCCGACCACCCGGTGCCCAGGCGGACCGTGTCCGTGGCGGAGGCCCACAGCCCGCCGACCGCCGGGATCGTGCAGATCACGGCCGGAACCCGCGTGAAGGTCCCGTCCGGATTCGCGTTGTAGCCGGTGACCGCGTCCGGGCCGAGGTCCGCGTCCCGGGCCGGGAACGTGGAGTCCGTCATCCCGAGCGGCCGCAGCACCAGATCGGTCACGGCCTCCTCGTACGGCTCGCCGGTGACGTCGGCGATCAGCTGGCCGAGAACGGCGTAGCCACCGTTGCTGGGCCGGACGGTGCCCCGCGGGCCGCCGCAGGCGACGACCTCGCCGAGAACGCTGACCAGGTCGGGGACGTGGTCGGCGAGCAGCTCGGCCGCGGCGGGACTGTCCACCCCGGCGGTGTGGGTGAGCAGCTCACGGACCGTGACGGCCGCGTCCTCGACCTGCACGGTGCGCAGCCGGTCGTTGGCCGGGGTGTCGAGGGTAAGCCGGCCGTCGGCGACCAGCCGGAGCACGGCGGTGGCGGTCACGAGCGCGGAGCCGCAGTAGGACGGCCAGCAGTGACCCGCGCGGAGTTCGTCGCCCCGGTCCAGGTCCGCCCACCCCTGGGTGACCACCCACGGGAGCGTGCCGGGACCGCCGCCCGCCAGGGCCAGGCCGGGAAGGCCCAGCCCGGCGACGGCCTCACCGGCGATCTGCCCCATGCCGTCGGGGACGTCACCAGACATCCGGGCCAGCGTGGGCGTCACCCGGGGATCGCTCATCTGCCGGCCGAGCGGGACGGCCAGCAGCCCGGTCATCGGGTGCGGCGGGTCCGCCGCGACGGACGCGAAGACTTCCAGGCCCCCGATCCGCACCTGGGCCGTCAGCGGTGCCTGGGTCACGATCCCGAGTTCCTCGCGCAGCACCGGGGCCACGCTGACGATCGCCGCGATCAGCTCCGGGGCCGGGCGCTCGGCCAGCAGTTCCGGCCCGAAATGCTGCTGCATCTCGGCCTCGCCCGGGGCGGTCCAGCCCGGCTGGCCCGCGTCGCGGAACCGGGCGATCAGCCAGCTGAGTTGCGGCAGGACATGGCATCCCGCCGTGGACTGCTGGCCGATGCGCTGCTTGAGCGCGGTCCAGCTCGGCTGGCCGTGCTCCCAGGCGATGGCCAGCTGGGCGTCGTGCAGGGCAGGAAATTCACCGGCGGCCAGGCGGCGTTTCGCTTCCAGCTTCAGGTACCGCAGACTCGGCCGGGATGGCAGGGGACGCGTTGACGTGCTGGGCATGGCAGCCCTTCCTCATGCCCGCTGGTCCGCTTGATCCGGGCAGGAAAGACTAGCCGTGGACGCTACCACACAGCCGGTGAGCTTGCAGCTCTGCCTGCGGACCTAGAGGCGACCGGAACCGCCATCGAAGATAATACTCCTTCTACGATTTCCCGTCGTCCCGTGAGGTGCCCGCGGTCCCCGGGCGGGTGAGGGTTACCGGGTCCACCACCCGGTCGAAAAGGTCCGCGCTGACCCCGTTGGCCAGCGCGGCCTCCCGCAGGGTCTGGTCGTGGTCGATGGCGTAGTGCGCAATGACCGAAGCCTGGTCATAGCCGATCACCGGCGACAGGGCCGTGACCATCATGACCGAGCGCTCGATATTGGCGGTGAGCGTGGCCTCGTTGAGCTGGGTGCCCTCGATCATGAACTCGCGCAGGTGGTCGCACATGTCGGCCATGATCAGGGCCGAGTGGAGGTAGTTGCTGATCACGATGGGGCGGAACGCGTTCAGCTCGAAGTTGCCCTCGGCGCCGCCCATGGTCACGGCCACGTCGGACGCGATGACCTGGATGGCGACCATCAGCATGGCCTCGGCCTGGGTCGGGTTGACCTTGCCCGGCATGATCGACGACCCGGGCTCGTTGGACGGCAGGATCAGCTCACCGAGCCCGGTCCGCGGGCCCGAGCCCAGCCAGCGCAGGTCGTTGGCGATCTTGTAGAGGGTGACGGCCGCGTCCTTGAGCCCGCCGTGCGCACGGACCATCCGGTCCAGGGTGGCCTGCGCGGTGAACTTGTTGCCCGCGGTCCCATACGGGTCACCGGTCATCGCGGCGATCTCCGCGGCGACCTCCTCACCGAAGCCCGCCGGCGCGTTCAGCCCGGTGCCGACGGCGGTCCCGCCCATGGCCAGCGGCAGCAGGCCCTGGGTGACGTGCTCGACCTCGGCGATCGCGTCGTCCAGCGCGCCGGCGTACCCGGACCACTCCTGGCCGACGGTCAGCGGGGTGGCGTCCTGGAGGTGCGTCCGGCCGATCTTCACGATGCCGGCCCACTTCTCGGCGTTGCGGGCGATGGCGTCACGCAGCCGGCGCAGCGCGGGGATCGTCCGCTCGGTGGCCATGGCGTAGGCGGCGATATGCATCGCGGTCGGGAACGTGTCGTTGCTCGACTGGGCCATGTTGACGTGATCGTTGGGATGCACCGGCTGCTGTGAGCCCAGCGTGCCGCCGGCCAGCTGGATGCACCGGTTGGCGATGACCTCGTTCACGTTCATGTTGGAGTGCGTGCCCGAGCCGGTCTGGAACACGTGCAGCGGGAACTCGCTGTCCAGCTCGCCCCGGATGATCTCATCGCAGGCCCGCTGGATGAGCTGGCCCATCCAGGGCGGCATCCGGCCGGACCTGGTGTTCACCAGGGCCGCGGCCTTCTTCACGTAGCCGTAGGCGTGATACACCTCGGCGGGCATCCGGTCGTGGCCGACGCGGAAATGCTCCAGGCTCCGCTGGGTCTGGGCGCCCCAGTACCGGTCGGCGGGCACCTCGACCTGGCCCAGGCTGTCGAACTCCGCCCGCGTGCCGGCCGCCTCCAGCCCGATGGGCAGGTCAAGGATCTCCGGGGCCGCGTCACCATCCTCAGCCATGACAGCCAGCCTACCGGGCGGCACCCGGCCGCCCAGGGGCGTTTCGGCGGTCATGGTTTTCCTGGCTCTCCCGTGGGCGCGGCACCGCCGGCTGAGTCCCTGGCCGGGGAGCCGGAGCCTGGGCAACCGGCGGGGGTCCGGGAAGCAGCGGACCCCGCCGGGCGGTGCCGCGGCAGGCCGGCGACGCGGCTGGCCGGCTGGCGGACGGGCGAAGCGGCCGGTCGGCCGTCAGGAGACGCGGCGGGCCGGCCGGCGGTCAGGAGGGCCGCCGGGCCAGCCCCGAGCAGGCCCGCAGGCTGGCGTAGTGCGCGGCGGCCCGCCGCGCCCGGGCACCCTGGAGGACGACCGGCTGGCCGGTCCGTGACACGGTCGCGGGGATGAACCGGTCGGTCAGCGGCCCGTGAGGGTGCAGGGTGAGCTCCAGCACCCCGGTGGCGGTGCTGTACGAGTGCTCCCACCACAGGAAGTTGCCCATGCCGTAGGCCACGAACGTGTGGCCGAGCCAGCCGGATCCCTGCAGCATGTGGGCGTGCGCCCCGATGATGATGCTGGCCCCCGCGGCCGCCAGCTTCGGCGCCAGCGACATCTGACCGGGGTCGGGGCAGGCCTGGCCCTCGGTACCCCAGTGCATGAACACGATGACGACCCGGGCGAGCCGCTTGGCGGCCCGGACGGCGGCGAGCGTGCGGGGCAGGTTGATCGCGTTGGCCTCACCTGGCCGGGACCGGGTCGCCACCCAGGAGGACGCGAGCTCCGCGACCTGGGACACCCCGATGATCGCGATCTTCACACCGTTGACCGTCGTCACGTAAGGCGCCCAGGCCTGGGCGGCGCTGGTGCCGATTCCCACGTACGGGAACCGGGCGGACCGGGCCGCGGCGAGCGTGTCCGCCAGCCCCCGCTGGCCGTAGTCGAGGACGTGGTTGTTGGCCATGGTGACCAGGTCGATCCCGCCGTCGCGGAGCGCGGTGAACGCCTCCGGGTTGGTGCGGAAGTGGTAGGTCTTCGGCTGGGGGGTGCCCCGGCCGGTCACCGCGGTCTCGAGGTTCACCGCGGTGAAGTCGGCCGACTTGAGCACCGAGCTGACCGGCCCGAACGCGGTCGCGGGGTCGTGCAGCAGGCGCGCGGTGCGGCCGGTGAAGTGCACGTCCCCGGCGAAGCCCAGGGTGACAGTGCCTGGACTACCGGTGCCGGGCCTACCGGTGCCTGGACCAGCGGTGGACGGCGACGGCGGGGCTGACCCGGATGTGCGGGCGCTGGCCTGTGGCTCCGCGGTCCGTTCCGCGGCCGGGGCGGCCGCCCGGTTGTGCACGCCGGAACAGGCGGCGGCGAGCAGCGCCAGGAGGCCAGTCATTACAGCGAGCAATCGCCAGGTGACCACCGGCACAGCCTACGACGCGGGGCGGGCCTGGTTACCCTTTACCGGGGTTGAACACCCCGCGCGGGTCGAGGGCGCCGCGCACCGCCTGCTGCATGGCCAGGGATCCCGGGTCCAGCTCGCGGCGCATCCCGTCCCGTTTCAGCAGCCCGACCCCGTGCTCTCCGGTCACCGTGCCGCCCAGCGCGATCGCCTCGTCGAGGAACTCCTCGAACGCGGCCTGGGCGGCGAGCCGCGCGGCGTCGTCGCCGGGCGGCGTGACGATCAGCGGGTGCAGGTTCCCGTCGCCGGCGTGGGCGATCGTGGCGATCTGCACGCCGTGGCGCGCCGCGATCGACTCGATGCGGGCCAGCATGACCGGGACTTCGGACCGCGGGACGCAGACGTCCTCGGTGAGGACCGGGCCCAGCCGCTCGAACGCGGGATAGGCCAGCCGCCGGGCCTCGAACAGGGCCTCGGCTTCCGCATCGTCGGTGGACTGCGCGACCCACAACGCGCCCGCGCCGGTCATCGCGTCGCCGAGCGCGTCCGCCTCGGCCGCACCCGAGTCTCCCTGGGTGTCCACCCGGGCCAGCAGCAGCGCCGCCGCGCTGGCCTCCAGGCCCAGGTGCTTCCAGTCCTCGACGGCCTTCAGGCAGGCCCGGTCGAGAAGCTCGAGAACCGACGGGCCCAGCCCGCGCCGGGTGATCTGGGACACGGCCTCCCCCGCCGAGACCAGGTCGGGGAACGCGCCGACGATGGTCCGCGGCGTGCCGGCCAGTGCGGGCCGGAGCCGCAGGGTCACCTCGGTGACCACGCCGAGCGTGCCCTCGGATCCGACGAACAGCCCGACCAGGTCCAGGCCGGCCACGCCCTTTGTGGTCCGGCGGCCGAGCCGCACCGCGTCGCCGTACTCCACTGAGCCGACGGCCACCGGGCCGCTGACCACTGAGCCGCCGGCCACCGGGCCGCTGACCACCGGGCCGCCGACCACGGCGCGCAGGCCCAGGACGTAGTCGCGGGTCACGCCGTACTTCAGGCAGCACAGGCCGCCCGCGTTGGTCGCGACGTTGCCGCCGATCGTGGACCAGGGGGCGCTGGCCGGGTCCGGCGGGTACCACAGGCCGTACTCGGCCACGGCCGCCTTCAGGTCGTCGTTGACCACTCCCGGCTGCACAACGCAGACCAGGTTGTCCCGGTCGATCTCGGCCACCTGGTCCATCCGGGCCAGGTCGAGGACGACACAGCCGTTGACCGCGTTGGCGCCGCCGGACAGGCCGGTCCCGGCGCCGCGCGGCACCACGGCTGCGCCCAGTTCGGCGCAGACCCGCACGACCTGCTGGACCTCGGCTTCGGAGCGGGCCCGCACCCCGGCGGCCGCCTGGCCCGCGGGTGCCCACTCGGCGTCGTCATGCGACATGGCCGCGAGGACGTCGGGATCCGTGACGATGCGGTCGCCGGGCAGGACCCGGCTCAGCATCTCGATCACCCGGGCCGCGCCGGCCTCTCCGGCCCGTGCCTCGCCCGTACCAGCGTGGCCTGCTCCGGCCGCAGTCTGCACTGACTTCACATAACGACCCTAACGGCCGACTGCCACCCCGCCGGCGGGCCGGGGCCGGGCCAGACCCGCCGGCCGGCGGCCCGGCGGGCCCGGCCAGGCGGCGCACGGTCAGGGCGCGGGGGCGGTCTGTCCTTCGTCCGGGCGGTCAGGCGGCTTTCCGGGCGGTCAGGCGGCGGAACCCCCGGGGCCGTCCGCGGGGCCGGCCGTACCGGGAGCGCCGGCTGCGGCCGCCGGGTGCGGAGGACGGGTTGCGGCTTCGGGGCCCGGCCAGGCGTGAGGGTGCGGCCCGGGGCCCGCGGCCATGGCCGGCACCGGCGCGGGCATGCCCCCCGCACGGGCCCAGGCCGGGCCGGCCGGGCGCCGCGGCATGAACATCCAGGCCCCCGCCGTGAGGAGCGCCACCACGAACGCGCAGTAGATCCAGAACACCGGCGTGAGCCCCGTGCTGATCGTGAGCCCGGCCTGGGTGGCCTGCGCGGGCCGGATGCCGAAGCTGGCCGGGGACACGGGCTCGCCGACCTGGACGAGCGCCGAGATCGCCTGGGCGACCATGGGAACGGCGGCCCCCGCGAGGAGCACGGCTCCGAGCCGGACCGGGCGCCATAGCGCGGCGACGATGACGACCGCGACGAGCGCGACCATGACCGCGACGTCGCCGACGATAACCGGAGCCGGGTTCGCGAAGGCGTTCCCCGCGGTGAGGGACTGCGTCAGCCCGTTCGCCGTCCGCAGCGTGTAGCGGTCCCACGACGGGGCGAACGCGACCGCGGTGCCGATCGCGGCGAGCGCCGCGACGGTCAGCGTCACGACCGGGCGCATCTGGCGGCCGTCCAGCGCGGCGGGCGCGTCGGGTGAGCGGAGCCGGAAGGCCAGTACTGACCCGGCCGCGCAGGCTAGCCAGCCCGCGAGCCCGAGCACCAGCCCGGCGCCCAGCAGGTGCGTGCCCCCCGAGATCACCGTGCCGAGGTCCGCGAAGAAGAAGCCGAACGTGACGACGCTCAGGCCGAGCGCGAGGAGGGCGCCCATCCGCTGCCGGATGCCGCCGGACACGATCAGCAGCGCGCTGGCCGTCCAGGCCGCCAGGTAGATCACGTGCGGCACCAGCTGGGCCGGCTCCTGGGCGAGGCTCGCCCCCGGCAGGTAGCCGGGGAACAGGCCGGCCACCCCGAGGATGACCCCGGCCGCCAGCAGCGCGGCCGCGGTGAGCGCCCGGGCCGAGCGGACGCCGGGCCACGCCGGGCTGATGCCCGCCTCGGCCGGACCCGCCGGCCCGGCCGGACCGGCGGGTCCGGCCGGGCCGGCTGCGGGCGGGAAAGGACCGGCCGCCGGCCGCCAGGAGCCGGAAGCGGCCGGCGGGCCGGAGATGGGGGTCGCAGCCGGGGCGGACACGGCCGGAGCGGACACGGGGTCCGCCGGCGGCCCGAGATGAACGATGGTGCCGGGTGCCTCGACCGCGTTGAACCGGGACCAGGCGGCGGCCCAGCCCGCCTGGGTTTCCGGCCACTGCTCCAGGGGCTGGTCCGGCGGGCCGCCCGCGGGCCATATCGAGTAGCCACGCTGTCCCCGCCCGAGCTGGTAGCCCGCTCCCCTGTACCAGATCGTGACGTTTTCCTGCACCGCCCCAGCCTCCCTGCTCGGCTTCCTGGTCCTGTCCCTGGGTTCACCGTAGGAACGGCACCTGAAGACCGGCTGGATGCCGGGTCAGCCGTTCCTGACCATCGGCTCGACGACGCGGGAGGGCTCGCCGGGATCCCAGGCGAGCTCGCGCCGCCGGGCGGAACGGAACACCAGCAGGCCGCTGACCAGCAGGACGAGGAGAGCGGTCGAACCCTACGGAGAGCACGAAACCCATCCGGAACCCCGGTGGCCGGTAGCTCCAGGCCAGGACGCCTCGCCCGGCCGGCACCTCGACGGCCTGGACGAGACCGTCCCGGCGCACGGCCAGCCTGGTGGCCGGGCCGCGGCGGGGATGCCAGGTGGCGCTCCAGCCGGCCGTGGCCGCGACCGACCGGATGACGCGGACGCCGTGCGGGGAGGAGACGTCCGCCGCGGTCGGGCCGGTGGCCGGGCCGGCCGCCGGCCGCACTGACGCGCCCGGGGCGGGCCGGCCGGGGAGTGCCTGCAGGCGGAGCGGGCCACGGCTGAAGCGATCCACGAAGACCGCGAGCGAGCCGTCGCGGCCCGCGTACCCCCACCGCGGCGGGATCAGGGCGTCCTGCAGCTGCCCGTCGGCCACGAACACCCGCCCGTCCGCGTCGGTGACCGACGCCGGGCCGAGCCGGGCCACGTGGCCGCCGGCCCGGGCGACCACCGCGACGCTGGCCAGCGGGCGCGGCAGGCTGATCACCAGCCGGCCAGAGCCCGCCGCGGCCGCCGGGAACCAGCGTGTCGGGCCGCTGGAGGTCAGGAGCCCGATCTGCGTGCCGGCGGCGGCGTCCTGCCTGGCGTCCGCGTCCGGCACCTCGAGCCGCGTCACGGCGAGCGGCTCGGCGAAGTACCACGTGGCCTGCTGGCGTGCGGCGACGTCACGCCGGCCGGTGCCCGGCGGCCCGGGGGCCGCCGATCTCCCGGCCGTGGTGGCCAGGTAGGCGGCCGGCGTGATGAGGACAGAGGTGTCGAGCTGGTCGAGGACCCCGGACGCCACCGCCCGGGGGTCGAGCACGTCCTGCCCGTCGCCGGTGGCCCGGTGGGACCCCGTGGCCGAGGCGTAGAAGCCCGCGACGAGCGAGGTGTATCCCTGGACCGACGGCGTCCGGCTGATGACGTTGAGGTCGGGCGCGCCGAGCAGGGTCGTGTCGTGCGTATCAAGCTGTTCCGGGTCGTAGATCGCGAACCGGCCCGCGTACCCCAGGGACGCGATGGGACGCACCGCCGCGGCGCGGCCCGCGGTCGAGGCCGGGGCCGGGGCCGCGGCCCGGGTTCCCGGGCCGGCCGCCGCGGTTCGCTGGCCGGCCGCCCGGCTGGCCGCGGCGCTCGTGGTGCGGCCCAGGCCCGGCGCGACCGCGACGACGCCGAGCAGCGTGAACACGATGAGGTCGGCCAGCACGAAGCTGATCAGCCAGCGCGAGCGCTGCGCGGGCCGGAGGCGCGGGCCGGCGATGACGAACGCGATCGCCCCCGCCCCGACCAGGCCGTACGGGATCAGCCACGGCTTCAGGGCGCCATCGAGGCCGGTGGCGCCCGGGCTGACCCTCAGCCAGTGCAGCAAGCCCGCGCCCCAAGACAGGCCGAGGGCGACGACAGCGATCACGGCGAGCGGCGGCAGGACGGCGAGCACCGTCTCCAGATCGGGCCCCCGGCGGCCGAGGACCCGGGGGAACCGGCGGCGGCCCTGGCTGGGCGGCCGGTCGGCCCAGTAGGCGAGGAGCACGGCCAGCGCGAGGTCCGCGACGAGGATATTTCGGCTCTGCAGCCGCTGGCTGCCGAACAGCGGCACGTGGACAAGCAGGTCCCCGACCGGGGTGTTGCCGCCGAGCGCGAGCACGACCCCGGCCAGCGTCATGACGTGCCACACCAGCCACTCCGGGGGCCGGGGCCGCAGCCGGACCCGGGCGAGCAGCGCCAGCGCGGCGACGAGCGGCAGGATCCCGACGTAGCCCGTGACCTCGGCCAGGTTGTAGTTCGCGAGGAAGGCCGGCTGGCCGAACGAGCCGGAGCCGCCCAGCAGGTCCGGCACCAGCATGAGCAGCAGCCACCGGTGCGGGAGCGAGCCCGAATTGAACAGCGCCGCTGTGCTCGCGCCCCGCTGGGACGGGCCGACCACCGCCAGGCCGGGCATCCACTGGATCGCGCTGAGGCAGGCGCCCAGCGCCAGCCCGGCCGCGACCGAGAGGGCGGCCGGCCCGAAGCGGCGCCCGAGGCGGGCGATCTGCCAGACCGCGTAGAGCAGCACGATCACGGCGGCATCGTCGATGGCCCGTGGCTCGCCGGCCAGGATCGTCAGGCCGAACGTGCAGGCCAGGGCCCCCGCCCAGGCCAGCCGGGACAACATGGCCCGGGGACCGCTCAGCCGCAGGACGCACAACAGCTGCAGCGGGACCCAGCTCATGCCGGCCACCAGGCCGAAGTGGGCCACCTGCGCCGACATGGCCCCGGCGAACGCGAACGACAGGGCGCCCAGCAGGCCCGCCGCGGTGGCCAGGCGGCACGCGCGCAAGAAAGCGAACATCCCGAGCCCGGCAATCGTCCAGGTCAGGATCATGTTGAGGGTCCACGCGGCCACCGGCGGCAGGACGGCGAACAGGAACGTGAACGGGTACGCGGCCCCGGCGTTCCAGCCGGCCAGCAGCGGGGCGCCGCTCCAGATGTACGGGTTGTACAGCGGCAGGTGGCCGCTGCGGATCTCGTGGCCGGCCAGCACGCGCAGCGGGAAGTTCTGCGTCAGGTCGTCACCGGGAAGAACGGGATGACCGAGCAGCGCCGGGACCCCGTATACCAGGACAGGCAGCGCGATGAGGAGCGCGACGACCACGGCATCGCCGGGCCATCGCCGGACCGCCCGCGGGCCGGGTACCAGGAACGTTTTCGTGGTGGATGTGAGTGACAGCGCGGGCCCCATCGTGAACGACTCTGGCGGCGATCAGGAGCCAGGCTATCGGGGGCACCTCGCTGACCTGCTAGGCCCCCGTCATCGGCACCGTGCCGTCGGCCGGGAACGGCTGGCCGCCGACGTCCACCTGGCCATGGCCGGCGAGCCAGGCCAGGGCCTCGTGCAGGGTCTCCAGCGTGCTGTAGCGCGGGGTGTAGCCGAGCACCTCGCGGGCCCGGGCGATGCTCGCGGTGATGCTGCGGACCGTGTGCTCGCGGGTGGCCTCGGCGGCCCCGGAACCGGCGCGGCGCTCGAACTCCGCCCAGCTCACGAACTCCAGCACCGGCTCGCGGCCGAACCACCGTGCCACCCCGGCCGCCAGGCCGCGCAGCGTCATGGCCTGCTCGGCCACCACATGGAAGCTGGCCCCGATGGCGGCGGGCCGCGACAGGGCGCGCTCGAAGGCCTGCGCCACGTCGTCGGCGTGCACGTGGTGCAGGACACCCAGCCCGTGATCGGGCAGCGCGAGCGGCTGGCCGGTGGCCAGGCTCGTCCAGACGGCCGGGTCCAGGTTGCCGGCAGGCGTGATCACCGGCCAGCCCGGCCCGCTGATGTGACCCGGGTGCAGCACTATGGCCGGGACACCGCCGGCCAGCGTCTCGCGGTGCAGCAGCGCCTCGATCTCCGCCTTGCCCGTGCCGTACTCGCCGTACGCGGTGCGCGGCTCGTCCTCGGTGACCGGCACCCGCAGCGCGGGGCCGTGCACCCAGATCGTCCCGCAGTGCAGCAGCAGCGGGCGGGACGGGCGGAGTGCGTCCACGAGCTGCCGCGCCGAGGCCGCGGTGAAGCAGACCAGGTCGACGACCACGTCGGGCCGCAGGTCCGCGACCCGCCCGCCGAAGGTGCCCGCGGTGTCCTCCGCGTCCCGGTCCACCCTGACCCGGGTGACCTGGGCCCACTCCGGGCCGGGCTGGTAGGGGTCACGCTGGCCCCGGCTCAGCGCGATGACCTCATGACCGGCCCGCACCAGCCGCGGCACCAGGTAGGTGCCGATGTGCCCGGTCGCGCCGATGACCACCACACGACTCATTCCAGGATCCCTTCCTCCCGTGGGGTTCCTATCCTGCCGGTCGCCCCCAGGACGTTACGAACCGCCCGGCGCGGGAACCCCGTGTCGCATGACTGACAAGGCGACCAGCGACCTGTGGTGGAAGGATGCCGTCATCTACTGCGCCGACGTGGCGACGTGGCTGGACTCCGACGGTGACGGAAATGGCGACCTCGCGGGGCTCACCCGGCGGCTGGACTACCTGGCCGGGCTCGGTGTCAGCACCCTGTGGATGATGCCGTTCTACCCGTCGCCGCTCGGCGACGACGGGTACGACATCACCGACTACTACGCCGTCGATCCCCGGTTCGGCACGCTCGGCGACTTCGTCGAGATGATCCGCACGGCCAGCAATCTCGGCATCCGGGTCCTGGTCAACCTGGTCATGAACCACACGAGCGATCAGCACCCTTGGTTTCAGCAGGCCCGCCGCGACCGCCATTCCCGCTACCGGCACTACTACGTCTGGAGCGACGAGAAGCAGGCCCAGCCGAGCGAGGTGGTGTTTCCCGGGGAGCAGGACAGCACCTGGACCTATGACGACCTGGCCGGGCAGTGGTACATGCACCGCTACTACGACTTCATGCCGGACCTGAACATCACCGACCCGGACGTCCGTGACGAGATGAACAAGGTCCTCGGCTTCTGGCTGGAGCTCGGGGTGTCGGGTTTCCGGGTCAACTCGCTGCCCTTCATGATCGAGACGGTCGGCACCGGGGCCCGGGAGCAGCCGATCTCCTACCTGCGCTCCCAGGTCGAGTTCATCGGGCGGCGCCACGGCGATGCCATCTTCCTGGGCGAGGCCAACGTCAGCCCGCAGGAACAGGAGCGCTACTTCGCCATCGACAACGGCGACGGCGTGCAGATGCTGTTCGACTTCCATACCTGCGCCGCGCAATGGCTGGCGTATGCCCGGGGCCGTGCGGAGCCGCTGATCGACGCGCTGAACCAGCGGCCCCGGATTCCCCAGCACGCCCAGTTCGCCAACTTCTGCCGCCACCACGACGAACTGAATCTGGGCATGCTCAGCGAGGCCGAGCGTGACGAAGTGTTCGATGCGTTCGCGCCCGCGCCGGAGCACCGAGTGTATGGGCGGGGCATCCGGCGGCGCCTGGCCCCGATGCTGGGTAACGACCGGCGCCGGATTGAGCTCGCGCTGGCCCTGACCATGGCGCTGCCCGGCACGCCCGTCCTCCTGTACGGCGACGAGATCGGCATGGGTGAGGACCTGTCCCTGTATGGCCGCCTCGCCGTCCGCAGCCCCATGCAGTGGTCGTCCCGGCACGCCGGCGGGTTCTCGGCCTCGGCCACGCCATACCGGCCAGTCCCCGCGGACGGCCCGTACGGCTACCATGCGGTCAACGTGCTCGACCAGCGCCACGACCCGGGTTCGCTGTACTCCTGGATGGCTCACGCCATCCAGGTCCGCCGCCAGTGCCCGGAGCTCGGCTGGGGTGAATGGCGCACGCTGAAGGTCAGCGACCCGCGGGTGCTGGCCATCGAAACTCGCTGGCGGGACGGCTGCGTGGTCACGCTGCACAACCTGTCCGCCGAGCCGGCCACCGTCCGGCTGCCTGGCGATGTGGGTGACCGGGCCCGCGCGGGAGAGATACGGCAGCTGCTCGGCGACGACCGCTCCCCGGCCGGTGAGGGGGCGGCGGCCAGCCCAGGAGTCCGGGCCGACGACGACATCACGCTGGCGGGCTACGGATTCCGCTGGCTGCGGCTGCCCGAGGACGGCGCCCTCGGCTAGGGTGGCAGGCTGGTGGCGGAAGACTGGTGGCGGGCAGGATGGGGTCATGAGCGCACGGATGCGGGACTTCCTCAGTGACGGCCTTGATCAGCTCCGGCGCGAGCCGATCGCCAAGCGGATCAGGGCCGTCCAGGCGGGCGGCACCGTGGCGGACAGTACCCGGGCGGTACTGGTCTGGGAGCCGCGGCGGGTGGTGCCCTCCTACGCGGTCCCGGTGGAGGATTTCCGGGGCGAGTTCCTCCCCGCTGACCCGGCCGGGCCGGACGCCGCGGATGGCGCGGGGGTCCGGCTCCCCGACGTCACCAGCCGGCCCGTGCTGGATCCGTCCATCCCGTTCGCGGTGCACACCACGCCGGGGCAGGTGATGACGGTCCGGGCCGGCGGCCAGGACCGGCCCGCCGCCGGGTTCTGCCCCGCGGATCCGGACCTGGCCGGGTACGTCGTGCTGGACTTCCGCGCGTTCGACGCCTGGTACGAGGAAGACGAGCCCAACGTGGGGCACCCCCGTGATCCCTTCCACCGCATCGACGTGCTGCCCAGCTCGCGGCCCGTCCGCCTCGAGCTCGGCGGCCAGCTCCTCGCCGAGTCGTCCCGGCCGACCCTGCTGTTCGAGGCCATGCTGCCGACGCGGTACTACCTGCCCCGGGAGGACATCGCCGCCGAGCTGACGCCCAGCAGCACCACGTCCTACTGCGCTTACAAGGGACGGGCGTCGTACTGGTCAGCCACGGTCGGCGGGCAGGTCGTCCCGGATGTCGCCTGGACCTACGAGGAGCCGCTGCACGACGCCACGCAGGTCCGCGGGCTCATCGCCTTCTTCGACGAGCGCATCGACCTGACCCTGGACGGCCGCCGCCGCGAGCGTCCCGTCACCCCCTGGTCAGCGCCGCCGGATGGCGACGGGAACGCAGCGGGTCCCGGGCGCCGCGGGGAGAACTGAGGTCTGGCGGATCGATCCCCGGAGCGACTGACGGAGCCGGTCGGGCCGGCTGCTCGACCTGCTCATCGACGGGCTCGGGGCGGGCGCGCCGGCCGCAGCCGGGACGGCGGGGCCAGCGGGCGATTCACCTTTTCCGCCCGAACGGTGATCGGGCGGGCGGGGTCGCGCGTCCTACTCACGTAGGCCAGGTAATCCAGGCTTCCCGCGCGCCTATTGAAACCCCTAAGGCGCTACCCCGCACCCAGGCCCCCGGCCATTCCCGCGGGCATGCCGGGGAGCCTGATCGGGGACTGCCCAGGCATGCTCGGGCCCAGCACGCGGAGATCGGTGATGAATACTCGTACGTCGGCGCCGCCGGAATCCCCGGCGGGCACGCTCGTGGCCGGGCGGCCGGAGGCGGACCGGCCTGACCGGCCCACCCGGTGGCGCCTGACCAGCGGATGGCCCCTGCTGCCGGTGCTGATTGTCCAGACGCTGCTGTCGCTCCGGCTGGTCCGGGCCGACACCGCGTACCAGGACGAGGGCCTGTATCTGTGGGCCGGGCACCTGCAGTGGGCCCACTGGCTGCACGGCACGGTGATCCCGCCGTTCCCCTATTACTTCTCCGGTGCGCCGGTGATCTACCCGCCGCTCGGCGCGCTCGCGGACCACGCGGGCAGCCTGGCCGGGGCCCGGGTCCTGTCGCTGGTGTTCATGCTGGGCGCGACCACGCTGCTCTGGAGCGCGGCCCGGCGGCGGTACGGGGGACGGGCCGCCTTCTTCGCCGCCGCGCTGTTCGCCGTGCTGGGTCCCACCCTGCACCTGGGCGCGTTCGCCACGTACGACGCCCTGTCCCTGTTTCTCGTGGCGCTCGCGGCCTGGTGCGTGCTGCGGGCCGGGGACCGGGGCGCGCTGCCAGGCCGCATGATCGCGGCGGGCGCTGTCCTGGCCCTGGCCAACGCCACGTCGTACTCCACGATCCTGTTCGACGTGCTCGTGCTGGTGCTGGCGGTCCTGGCCGCGCTCCCCCGGCCGGGGGGCAGGGTCGCGCTCCGGCGCGCCGGCATCCTGCTGGCCACGGTGATCGCGTGCCTGGGCGTGGGGCTGCTGATCGGCGGAAACAGCTACCTCACCGGGTTCACGCGGACCATCCTGGCCCCGGTAGCGCACACCAACTCGCCCCTGTCCGTGCTCTCCAGCACCTGGTACTGGGCTGGCATTCTCGTCATCCTGGCCCTGGGCGGCGTGGTGATCAGCGCCGTGCGGCGGGAGGGGCGGGCCTCGACCTGGCTGCTGGCCGTGCTGGCTGCCGCCGCGATCCTGGGGCCGACCGAGCAGGCCTGGCTGCACACCGCCGCGCTGCTGAACGTGCACGTGGGTGTGGGGGCCTGGTTCGCGGCCATCGCCGCGGGCTACGCGGCGGACCGCTTCATCGGGGCCCTGCGGGCCGGGCGGGAGCAGGTGTTCACGAGCGCGACCTGCGTGATCGCGCTGGCATTCCCGGTGTACCTGGGCGCGGTGCAGTCGTGGGCGTTCGCGACCAGCTGGCCCAACGCGACCGCGTTCACCGCCGTGCTCCGCCCGCTGGCCGCCCACAGCACCGGGCCGATGCTGGTGGAGGACCCCTCGATCGCCAAGTACTACCTAACGACCGGGCACGAGTGGCGCCGCTGGTCCAGCACCCGCACCATCATCCTGCCATCCGGGACGTTCACCGGGAACCCGGCCGCCGCCGCGGGCGCGGCCGCGCCCGGTAACGCCTCCACCTACGCCAACTACATCGCCCATGGCTACTTCGCCTACGTGGCCCTCAACTTCACCGACACCACCGCGCTGGACCACGGCCTGGCCACCGAGCTGCACCGCAACCCCGACTACCGCACCATTCAGGTCGTCCCCTACGGCACCGAGGTCAAGCCGGTCGGCCAGGGCACCTACGTGATCTGGAAATACCAGCCGCGCCGTTAATCGAGCCATTCGACCCATTCACCCGACGGGTGGGCCCGGGCCAGCAGGCGCGCGCGATCGGCAGGCCCGTGGCCAGGGTCCCCGTGGCCGGGATCACCGTCGAACGTCCGGGCGCCCAGCACCGCGAACACCCCGTGGCGCTGGTAGTCGCGCACCAGCGCGGCGGGCAGCGGGATGCCCTGCACGCTGTCGTGACCGGACGGCCCGAGCGGGACCAGCGGATCGAGGGACAGCCAGGTCACCGGGCGGGTCCGCCCGGCGCGGGCCAGGATGGCGGCCAGCTCCGCCCGCTGCGGGGGTGCGAGGAACACCGCCAGGTAGGCGTCGGTCACGATGACCCGGCGGCCGGGCGGGAAACCGTTCAGCACGGCCGGCAGCGCGGTCGGGACGTCGCCGGCGACGAGCCGCGCCGGGTTGCGCCGGGCCACCTCCATCGCGGCGGCCAGCCGGGCCAGCCCGTTGGCCTCCGGCGGCGCGCACGCCTCCAGCCACGACCGGGCTGCCGGGTCGCGCGGGTCAAGCGGGCTGCGGTCGATGCCGACCCGCTCGGCGATGGGCGGGACAATGGCCCGCGGCGGCTCGCGGGGCCCGCGGACGTCGCAGCGCAGGCTCATGGCGGCGTCGCGGGGTCCGGAGGCCCGGTCGCCCACCAGGTAGCGGTAGCGGTCCAGGTGCAGTCCCAGCCCGGCGCCGGTGCCCAGATCGACCAGGCCGACCAGGCCCGGGGGTGAGCCAGTGGTCGCGGACGAGCCGGCGGTCGCGGCGACACCCAGCGCGATCTGCGTGCACCGCGCCACCTCGTTCATCTGGTACCGGCGCCCTTGGCATTCCGCCGTGATGTCATCCAGCCGGGCCGAGATGAACGCCCGCGCCGCCGCCGGGAAGCCGTCGTCGAACGGGGGCTGCGGCGCTCCCGGCTCCGGGAAGTAGGCGGCCAGCGGCACCGGCTGGTCCTGGCGGACCAGATACGAGATGGCCGCGCTGGCCAGCAGAGCAGGCAGCCGGTCGGTCGGCAGCCCCGCCAGCCGGCCGAGCAGCTCCTCGTGAGCAGCAATGGCCTGGAACAGCGCAGCGGTGAGCCGCCAGGATTCCGGCGCGCCGGGCGGGGACCAGCCGCCCGCCACCTCCAGCGCCTGAGCCCGGATCTCCTCCGTCGCGGACATGATCACCACGATACGTTCCGTTATTGTTACGCAGTGTCTGCGGGGCGCTCGAGCGCCACCGCGGGCACCGGGTCCACGGCCGCGTCCTTGCCGAGATCCCGCGTGCGTGCCTCAGTCGTGCAGGACGGCGGTGTGATGGCAGAAGTGCACCCGCCCGGCGCCTAGCGCGTGCATCCGGGCCAGCGAGCCCTGCCACGCGGTGAAGTCGGCGGCCTGCCCGTCCGGCAGGCCGGCGCCGTCCGGGCCGGGCGGCCGGCGGTACTGGCGCGGCGTGTACGCCGCGTCGCCGATGAGCAGGTCCGCGGAGCCGTCGCCGGAGCGCACGACGACGGACTGGTGACCGGCCGTGTGGCCCGGCGTGGTGATGACCGACACCCCCGGCAGGATCTCGGCGTCGCCGTCGAGCAGCTCGAACGCCGCGTTCATGAAGCCGAGCCAGTCGCACAGCTGCGGCTGCTCGCGCCGGGCCCGGGCCAGCTCGGCCCGCTGGACGTAGACGGGTGCGTGCGCGAAGACCGCGTTCTGGCCGCAGTGGTCGAAGTGCAGGTGCGTGTTGATGACCAGGCCGATGTCGGCGGGGGTCATCCCGATACCGGCCAGCGCGTCGGCGGCGGTGCGGTTGACCACGCGCCAGTCGCTCAGCAGCTCATCCGGGCCGCCGACGCCGGTATCGACGAGTGCGGCGCCGCCGGGATGGATGATGACGAAGCCGTGCACCGGCCATTCCCCGCCGTCGGGCCCGCGCAGGGCGGCCAGGTGCAGCCGCCTGATTTCCAGGGTCATGGGCTCTCCAGGGTCAGGCCGCGCTCCCCCGGTTCCCGGGACAGAGCGGCGCGTCCGCGGCGCGGCGACGCGGGGCCGCAGGGCCCGGAGCCACGGTGGATTCCGGCATGACCTCAGCCTCGCGTGACCGTGGCCAGGAAGTCCAGCGTCCGCCGGCAGGCGGTGCGGGCCCGCGGCAGCGTGGCAGGCTGGCCCGGCCGGCCGGGCCAGCCCCTGGCGGGCTCGGGAGCGCCTAGCCCCGGTGGGCGAGCTCACCCTGGGGGTCACGGTGGCTGTCCCGCCCAGGATGCGGGTGCGGGCGATCGGCGTGCGCGTGGCCGGCCTGCGGCGGGCGGGCGAGGCCAGGGGCAGGGCGACCTGGACGGTCACGCAGTCGGAGCGGTGCGTGCGCACTGCCGGCCAGTGAGCGGCGATCATGGCCATCACCCGCTGGTTGGCGGGCAGGACGTCCATGCTGAGCGACCTGACCCCGCGGGCCTGGGCCCGGCTGATCAGCGCGCGCACCAGGGCCGAGCCCACCCCCTGGCCCTGCCAGGCGTCCGCCACCACCACGCCGATCTCGGTCACCGGGCCTGCCGGCGGCACAGGCCGGACCGCGGGCGCTTCTGACGGGTGGTCCGCGGGTGCCTCCGCGGGCCGGTCCACGGCCATGGCGTGCCCGATGATGACGCCGCCGCGCACGGCGATCAGGGCATCGGGTGCCGAAAGTCCGGCTGGTGCGGTTTCGCCGCCGCCCCGGCCGGCGAAGCCGCAGGCCAGGCGGATCAGGGCCGCGGTGGGCCGGACCGGCGCGAAGAACCTCAGGACACGGGTCCCCATCGACAGGCCGTCGAAGAACACGGTGAGCGGGGCCAGGTCGGCGGACTCCGGCGGCCGGATGGTGGCGGCCGGCCGCTGGAACGTGGCGGCCGCGCGGACGGGAGCCTGCGGTTCCTGAGTTCGGTTCACAGACCCAGCATGGCCACCAGTTGCTGAGTCTGTCAACCAGACTTAGCCTGGGCTTATGGAACGGACCTGGATCATGGACTACGACCCGGCCAACTGCGCGATCGGCGCCGCCGTGTCGATCCTCGGGGAGCGGTCAACGTTCCTCGTGCTGCGCGAGGCGTTCAATGGTGTGCGCCGGTTCGCAGACATGCAGCGGCGGACGGGAATCCCCCGGCAGGTGCTGAGCGACCGGCTGGCCCGCCTGGTCCAGGAAGACTTGCTGCGCAAGGTGCCCTACCAGGACGACGGCCAGCGCAGCAGGCACGAGTATCGGCTCACCGCGAAGGGGCTGGACCTGTACCCGGTGCTGGTCGGGCTGATGCAGTGGGGCGACCAGTACGCGACCGGGCCGGGCGGTGCCCCGGTCCTGCTCCGCCACCGCGACTGCGGTCAGTCTGTGCGGTTGCAGCTGGCCTGCGAAGCCGGGCATGTGCTGGACTCCGCGCGTGACGTCACCCCCGTCCCCGGCCCTGGGGGCCGCAAGATCGCCTGACCCGGGCTGCCACCGGCCCTGCTGCCACCGGCCCTGCTGCGGGCGGAACGGGACCGGAATCCGTACTGGTAGCCCGGAAGCCGGCAGCTGAATCCCTGGTATCGGTACTGATCGCCGATGTCTGGCCACCTCCCCGGCCTGAGGCTGGAACCGGGCGGCAACGCTCGCGAACTGATCAAGACTCAGGGGAGTGTTCCAGGTGTTCAGTGACCATATCCAGGCCGCGCTGGCTTCCGAGCGGCGCAAAACCCTTCTCGCGGAGGCGGAAGCGGCCCGCCGGGCCAGGGGCGCACGATCACGCCGGAAGCGGATGGGCCTCTCCACCGCTTCCAACTCGCCGCTTCGCGGGCGGGCAGGCCGGCTGGTGCGCCGGATCAGCTGGCCGCACGAGCCGAGGCATGCGGCGAACGGCCAGCCGGCCGTGCTGCGTGACGGGTCACTGTCACTGACGAATGGCAAGGCCGGGGACTCGGCACCGAATTGGTGGCCCGGCTGTCGGAGCGGGCCCGTGAGGAAGGCATCCTCCGTTTCACCGCGCTGGCCGCGGCCGACAATGCGGCGGCGGCCGGACTGCTGCGCAAGGTTGGAGCGGATATTGTCCGCCGCGGGTCCGCCACGGTGCGATACGAGATCCCGCTGGTTCCCGGCGAAGAGTCCCGCTTCGCCAGGCGTTCATATGGTTCGGAGGCTTCTAGACTCGCGGTGTGAGCCGGGGGATTCTGGAGCGCGACGGCGAGCTGTCGGCGCTGGCTGATGCCGTACAGGCGGCGGCCAGCGGGGATGGCTCGGCCGTGCTGGTCCACGGCGAGGCCGGGATCGGGAAGTCAAGCCTGGTGGACGCCTTGCGCGCCCGGCTGCCCGCCGAGGGCAGGATGTTCGTGGGCTATTGCGATGATCTCGCGACTCCGCGGACCCTCGGGCCGTTCCGCGACCTCGTGGGCAGCGTGGGAGCGGAGTTGAGCCGGGCCGTCACGGACGGCGGCGATCGCGACCGGGTGCTCGCCGCGCTGCGCGCGGAGCTCGACTGGCCCGAGCATCCGACTGTGCTGGTCATCGAGGACATCCACTGGGCTGACGACGCCACGCTTGATGCGCTGCGATACCTGATCCGGCGGATCGCCGACTTGCCCGCCGTCCTGATCCTCACCTACCGCGACGATGAGGCGGACCGCGGGGACGCACTTTATGGCCTGCTGGGCGAGGCGTCCCGGAGCGGCCACGTGCGGCATCTGGCCCTGCGCCGGTTGTCGCACGAGGCTGTGCGGCAACTCAGCGCGGGCAGCCCCGTCGCTGCGGATGATCTGTTCGCGCTCACCTCGGGGAACCCCTTCTTCGTCAACGAACTGCTGGCCTCGGCGCAGGGTGACCGCGTTCCGCACACGATCGTGGACGCCGTGATGGCACGGGTCAGGCAGCTGGACCCGCCCGTCCAGGAGGTGCTTGAGCAGCTGGCCGTGGTGCCGTCCACGCTTGAGCGCTGGCTGGTCGATGTGCTCGTCCCCGACGGCCCGGGCGGGGTCGCGGCGCTGGCCGCCGCCGAGCAAGGCGGTTTGCTGACCGTGTCCACGCGCAGGATCTCATTCCGGCATGAGCTGACCCGGCGCGCGATCACGAGCTCGGTGCCATCCGCGCGGCTGATCGCGCTGAACCAGCGGGTGCTGGCCGCCCTGGTCGAGCGGGACGGGTCGGACATATCGCGGATCGTCCATCACGCCGCGCAAGCGGGCGACGAGGGCGCCATCGTGCGCTACGGCCCGGCGGCCGGCCGGGATGCCGCGCGGGCTGGTGCCCACCGGGAGGCGGTCGCCCATTTCCGTCTCGTCCTCGAGCACGCCGGCCGGTTCACCCCGGACGACCGAGCTGACCTGCTGGAAAAGTACGCGATTGAGTGCTACACGATCGGCGCGGCGGAGAAGGCGGCCACCGCCCAGCGGCAGGCTGTCGCCCTGAACCGCACGCGGGGCGATCTGCGGGCGCTGGGCTCCAGCCTGCGGTGGCTGTCGCGGATGCAGTGGTGGGCCGGAAACCGCAGCAGCGCCGAATTGGCCGGCCGCGAGGCGGTCGACGTTCTCGAGCGGGCCACGGATACCCGCCTGCTGGCTCTGGCGCTGAGCAACCAGTCGCAATTGTGCATGCTCGCTCACCGCCTCTCCGAGAGCATCGCCTACGGGGAGCGCGCCGTGGTGCTCGCCCGGCAGGTGAACGATGCGGCGATCATCTCGCATGCCCTGGCCAACATCGGGTCCGCCCAGTCGAGCCTGGGCGACCGGGCCGGGCAGCGCACGCTCGACGAGGCGCTCCGGGTGGCACTGGAGGCCGGTGACGTCGAGGACGCGTCCCGCGCGTCCGCCAATATTGTCTGGAACCTGCTGGACTGGTTCCGTCTCGACGAGGCCGAAGGCTATCTGACGCCGGGGATCAAACTCGCCGGGGAGGCCGAATTCCTTGGCTTCCTCTCGTACATGCACCTTGAGCAGGCGCGGATTGACTTCTCGCGCGGACGCTGGGACGACGCCGTCCGGCTGGCCGAGGCGGGCCTGGACGCCCACATGCCGACGCGGTGCACAGCCCTGATGCTGCTCGGCCGGGTGCTGGTCCGGCGGGGGCAGCCGGGGGCGGCCAGCCTGCTCGGACCGGCCTGGGACCTGGCGGTCGCGGTCAACGAGCTCCAGCGGACCGGCCCCGTCGCCGCCGCGCGGGCCGAGGCGGCGTGGCTTCACGGCGACCATGCCGCCGTTCGCGACATCGCCGCCCCGGTCTATGACGAGGCCGGGCGGCTCGGCGATCAGGTGCACAAGGCCGAACTTGGTTACTGGCTGGCCAAGGCCGGGCAGCGCATTCAGCCGGACGGCGACCACCCCTACGCGGTCCAGGCGGCAGGCCGGTGGCGCGAGGCCGCCGCGCTCTGGGAGGCCGCGGGATGCCCGTACGAGCACGCCGCGGCGCTGGCGGAGAGCCCGGACCCGGAGCACCTGCTGACCGCGCTGGCCACGCTCGACGAGCTCGGCGCCAAACCGCTCGCGGCCAAAGTCCGCGAGCGTCTTCGCATGCTGGGTGTGACCCGGATTCCGCGCGGGCCGCTGGATGAAACCAGGGTCAATCCGGGCGGCCTGACCGGCCGTCAGATCGACGTGCTGCGCCTGCTCGGCAAGGGCTACACGAACGCCCAGATCGCCGGCCAGCTGGTGGTCTCCGTGCGCACGGTCGATAGTCACGTCGCCGCCGTGCTCGGCAAACTCGGCGCGGCGAGCCGGCGCGAGGCCGCGGCCCGCGCGGCTGAGCTAGGTGTCCTCGATGCCGGGGATCGGTAGCCCACGGCGCTGACTTCAGTGCCGTCTGCGGATGCTCCGCAGCTGCCCGCTCGCGTACCTCTGGGATCAGGCCGAAACATCTTGGCCTGACCGGGGATACCGGGTCGGGCCGCCCAGGGAGGAAACGATGGAGATCGACCAGGACAAGCTGATGGAGTTCCTGCATAAGTTCGTGGGCGACCTCGGCGCGACGATGGCGGCGGGCAATGTGGTCGTCGGTGAGCGTCTCGGCCTGTACCGCGCGCTCGCCGAGCAGCCGATGCTGCCCCATGAGCTCGCCGAGCGCACCAGCACCGCCACCCGCTACGTCGATGAGTGGCTGCGCGGCCAGGCCGCCGGCGGGTACGTGGAGTATGACCCGCAGACCGGGGCCTACTCACTGACCCCGGAACAGGCCTTCGCCCTGACCGACCCGGACGGGGCCGTCTACGCGCCGGGAGCATTCGAGCTCGCGCTCGGTACCCTGCGATCGGACCGGAAGGTCACCGACGCCTTCCGCAGCGGGGCCGGCGTCGGCTGGCATGAGCACGACGACGGGGTGTTCTCCGGCTGCGAGCGCTTCTTCCGGCCGGGGTATGCGGCGAACCTCGTGACGAGCTGGCTGCCGGCCCTCGATGATGCCGAGGCCAAGCTCCGCGCGGGGGCCAGGGTTGCCGACATCGGCTGCGGCCACGGGGCGTCCACCACGCTGATGGCGGGCGCGTACCCCAGCTCGAGCTTCACCGGTTCTGACTACCACGAGGAGTCGATCATCCAGGCGCGTAAGCGGGCCGCCGACGCGGGGCTGGACGGCCGGGTGACCTTCGATGTCGCGTCGGCACAGACCTTCGACGGGGGCCCGTACGACCTGGTGACCAGCTTCGACTGCCTGCACGACATGGGCGACCCGCTCGGCGCGGCCCGTCACATCCGGGAGATGCTCGCGCCGGACGGCACCTGGATGGTGGTCGAGCCCTACGCCGGCCACAACGTGACCGACAACCTCAACCCGATCGGGCGGGTCTACTACTCGTTTTCCACGTTCCTGTGCGTCACGAGCGCGCTGTCCCAGGACGGCGGCTACTCCCTCGGCGCCCAGGCGGGCGAGGAGCCGATACGACGGCTCGCCACCGACGCCGGATACACACGTTTCCGCCGTGTGGCCGAGACGCCCTTCAACATCGTCTACGAAGTCCGGCCGTAGGAATCAGCCCGCCGGAGGGACCCTCCTCGGCGGCCGTTGCCGGTCATTTCCGCAACGGCCGCCGCGGAGGCGGGTCACGCCGCCCCGGGGCTGCCTACGACTGGTCGAGCACGGCGAACAGCAGCCCGCCGATCATGGCCATGTTCTTGTGGAACTGGATCCGCTGCAGCTTGCGGGCGGCCGGGTCCTCGATCGTCCAGTACGCGTGCCCGGCCAGGGTGGTGGGGATCAGCGAGCCGGCCAGGGCCAGGGCGGAGAGCCGCGGGGCCAGGCCCAGGGCCAGCAGCGTGCCGCCGACGACCTGGACGGCGGCGTTCGCCCGCACCACCAGCTCGTCGTCGGCGGGAAGCGGGACCGCCGTCCGCATCGCGGCCAGCACCCCGGCGGCCTGCCCGACGCGCGCGCCCGGCTCCCGCAGGGCGTCGAAGCCGAGCAGGGCGTAGGTGGATCCGGTGAGAACGCGGGCGGCCGGGCGCAAGGGCGCCAGCACGCCCCGGGTCGTGGTCATAGGCCCCAGTATGCCCAACGTGTTCTGCCCCGCGGTGCCGGAACGGCCGCCATCACCGGTGAACGCCGGCGCACCGCCATCAGGATGGATGACCCGACCCGGCCACGGCTCCCTCCGGCTACCCCGGCCGCAGGACGCTGCGCCGGCCCGGACCTGGGCCTGCCGCTCAGTTGACGCAGGGAATGCCGTCCTTGGCGATCACCACGCCGCCCTGCGGACCGGCGGTCGGAATGATCGTCGCCGGGGCCCGCGGCTGGCTGGCGGCCAGAGCGCCAGGCAGCACGGCCCCGGCCCCCAGCAGGATCTGCACGTGCCCGGGTGCGACGGAGGCGCCCGGCACCGCGGTGACGCCGAACATCCGGGCGATCGCGGCCGCGTTCGCGGGCGCGCCGGTGCCGTACCTCACCTCGGTGGCCGCCGCGGAGGCCGCGTTCCCCACCGTCCCGGCCCGGTAGCCGACCCCCACCAGCGCCGTCGAGATACGCCCGGCCAGGCCGGTCGTGGACCCGCCGTTGAGCACGTCCACGGTGGTGGCCGCGGCTGAGGGCTTGCCAGGCGACACGGCGCGGGTCCGGGCCGGCCGGGAGACGGGTCCCGGGAAGAAGACCGCATGGACGATGGCCTGGAGAGCGGGCACATCGACCACGTTCGCGGCCTGGCCGCTGATGGTCGCGAATCCCTTGATCGGCAGCGTGCGGAAAACGAGATTTCCGCTGGTCAGGCCCCGCAGCTGGGTCGCGAAGTCGAGCAGGTTCCAGCCCGCGTCGGTGATCACGTACTGCTTGGCCACCGACAGCAGGGCCGTCACCTTGGTCAGGTCGCTAAGCACTCCTTCCGTCCGCAGCTGGTGCATCACCGAGTCGATGAACGCCTGCTGGCGGTGGGTACGGTCCAGGTCGCCGTTGAGCAGCCCGTCACGCTGCCGGACGAACGACAGCGCCTGCGCGGCGTCCAGGTGCTGGTAGCCCCGATGAAAGTGCGCGCCGGACTTGGGATCGCGGACCGCGTGGCTGAGGCAGACTTCCACGCCGCCGAAGACCTTCGCGAGCTCATAGAACCCGTCCAGGTTTACCTCGGCGAAGTGGTCGATGCGGACCCCGGTGAGCTTCTCGACCGTGGCCACGGCCGCCCGGCGCCCGGCCTCGTTACCGAGGAACGCGAGCTGGTCCTGCCCCATGCTGGGGTGCTGCTGCCGCAGCTTCGCCTGCTCGAAGTACATGCTCACGCCGTAGGCCTGGTCCACCTTGCCCACCTGCTGCGGCCCGACCGTGCCGGCGAAATGCACCCAGTCGTCGCGCGGGATCGAGAAGCCGACCGCCTTCTTGCCGCCCGCGAATACGTGAATGAGAATTAGCGTGTTCGTGGCATTTCCGCCGGTTCCGTTGGCCACCGCTTGGGCATTTCCCGCATGGAGCTTGGCCAGGATGCGCCCGGGCAGGATATTCCCGTTCCAGTCGCGGCGGCTTTCCAGTCCCATAAGCAGGATGTTCTGCGCGCCCGCGGAGGGACCACTGCTGATCGCGTGCGAGGCCCCGATGCTGCTCACATCGCGGATGACCAGGTACGAGAAGCCACTGACCAGCAGGACCAGCGCCGCGAGGACGCACGTGACGACGTAGCAGGTCCTGGCCACACCTCGTCCCCCCGGAGTCGGCTTGCTACCATTGCGGCGGAGGTTACCCCCGCGCTTCCTTCACTAAAACATTGCCGGCCAAAGCTTTAGGGAAAGATGCTGGATTCACCGGGGAACAAAACGGATTCTGGTCCACTGTATGCCCGCGGGCGGGGGCCCAATACGCGGTCGCGCAGGCGCAATCGGGGGACGCGCAGGCGGCGGTCACGCCGTGTCCGCGCGGACCGCTGGTGGGGCTCGCGGCCCGGCCGGCTGGGGATCGGCCTGGCCATCGGCGGGACCGCGGCCGGCCTGCTCATCACGGTGCTGAGCGGAGGGGAGCCCGGTCTCGTCCTGGGCATCTTCCTGCTCGCCGGGACAGCGGCCGGGGCCCTGGCCGTGCACCACCGCGCGGCCTACCTGATCGTCCCGGTGCCGCCCCTGGCCTACGCCGTCGCGGCCATTCTGGCCGGGCTGATCCACGACCACGCCGAGGGCACATCCCACACTGCGCTGGCGATCAGCGCCGCCCAGTGGATCGCCAGCGGGTTTCTCGCCATGACCGTAGCCACGCTGCTGGCCCTCGCGGTGGCCACGGTCCGCTGGGCGGCGGGGCGGCGGCGGCGGCGCGGACCGCGGCCGGCTGGGCCGCCGTTCGCCCCCCGGGCCCGGACCGGGCCCTGATCCGGCCTGGCCTGAATCATTAGAGTTCGCCGCGCGCGCGGCCGAACCGTTGATCCCGCTGCGCTGTCCGCCATACGCCTCGGACCGATAGCTGCCACCTCTGGACTTTGCGTCATAAAGTCCTCGGGCCCGAACCCTTGACTTTGCGTCATAAAGCCGAGTCTACTTTATGGCATAGAGTTGACGGAGGGAGACATCATGAACCGCAGCCACGACACCACCACCGCCGGCAACGGCGGCAACTTCGACCCCCAGCAGGCTGCTGCCCTGCTGGACCAGACCACCCAGCAGGCACGGCGCCAGTTTGCGCCCTACCCGCCGTGGCTCCTGGTGCTCAGGGGGGTCGGGGCCCTGGTCGCCCTCGGCACGGTCTGGCTATCAGTACGCGGGCAGCACCCCTACCAGCACCCGACCGCCGCGGTCATCCCCGTCGTGGTTGCCTTTGGGGTCCTCAATCTGGTCGCGACAGTCACGGTGGCCAGGCGCGCGACCGCCGGGGTGAGCGGGAGAACCCGGCCGCACTGGGCCGAGATCACCGTCATGGCGGTGGTATGGGTCGCCCTGTTCGCGGTCATGGGGGCGCTGGCTGGCACCGGGGTGAGTGACGCGTTCATCTGGGGGATCTACCCGGTCGCGGTTCCGCTGATTGTCGTCGGCCTGGCCTGGGCGGGCATCATGGCGGTCCGAGCTGACTGGCGCGCGTGCGGCACCGGGCTCGCGGTGGCCATCGTCGGCGCCGTGGCCGTGCCTGCGGGACCAGCCGGCGCCTGGGCGGTCGCCGGCGTGGGCCTGTGCGTCGTGCTCCTCAGCGAGGCCGCCATTACCTGGCGGCGCACGTGACGGTGCGCCATGACTGACGACGGGCTCGACCCGCTGATCCACGTGCCCACCCGGCTGAAGATCGTCGCGACGCTGGCGGCCCTGCCCGACGGCGACACGCTCTCCTTCACCCGCCTGCAGGACATGATCGGGCTCACTCCCGGCAACCTGATCATCCACCTGCGCAAGCTCGAAGAAGCCGACTACATCAGCAGCAAGAAGACCAGTAACGGGACCGTGTCCATAACCACGGTCGCTCTCACCGGCCACGGCCGCGCGGCGCTCGGGACCTACACCCAGGCGCTGCGCGACCTGCTCGGCGGCCTTTAGGCAGGCGCGCCGGGCCGCGCTGGATCGCTACACCGCAATGCTGCGGCAGCTGCCCCGGGTGGCCAGGGACGATCGCCAGGCATCAGCACCCTACGTGCGGGTTGGCGACGCTGACCGGGACACGGCCGCCGCGGCCCTCGGCGAGCACTTCGCGCAAGGCAGGCTGACACTCGACGAACTCGACGCGCGACTTGGTGCCACGTTGACCGCCACTACGCACGGCGAGCTATCCCAGGCGACCTGGGATCTGCCGGACCTGACGGTGCTCTCGGCCCGGGTCAGCCTTTCCCGGGGGAAGCGGACAATACCAGGGCCCAGGACCGGCCCAGCTCCAGGCCACGGAGCATGGCCGCACCATCGCCGCTGGCCCCGAGGTGGGGCATCATGAGCCAAGACGGGCTCGGCCCGTTCATCCAGGCCCACTCCGTAACCTCTGTCATCGTGATCCGCACGAGATGCTGTCTCCCAGCGTCCCGGCGGCCAGGTTCTCGTGGTTGCCCACGCTCCGGGACGACCCCGGCACGACCAGCAAGACCGACATACCTCGAGGGCAGCGCCTCCAGTGTCACCCCGCAGACGCCGCCTGGGCTCACCGGCCCGCAGATCATGCGAAGGATCCGCACGTCAGTTCGGGGCTGGGCCAACGGGAGTGCGGTCCCAGCACAGGATCCAGAGCGTGGCCAGCGGTCACGCGCCCACGAGTTCCCACGTGTAAGGCTCCGCTGGATGTGCAAATGGGCGTCGTTTGCCGACGGCACAGGCGCTTGGCGGGCGTCGTACTGTCATGACGTGGCCGGGGGGCACGGGATGAAATGGCTGGCTGAGTGCTCTGCCGCGGCACTTCATGAGGCGCTGCGGGCTGTGGCGCCCGAGCTGAGCGGGTGCCCGGTAGCGGTTCCCGGCCCAGCGGGCAAGGAGGACCCGCTGTGGCAGTCGGGCAGCGCGCCTCTCGGTGAGAGGTTCATCGTGAAGTTCGCGTGGTCGCGTCCAGCCGCGCTGCGCCTGGCCCGCGAGATCGGCGTCCTGGCCGCGCTCGCGCGCGAACCGGCGGTCCCGTTCCTGCCTGAGGTAGCGGCCGGAAGCACCGACCCGGTGCTCTTGATCACCAAGCGCGGGCCGGGGACGTCCCTGTTCGAGGTCGTCGACTCGATCGACCGGGACCTGGCCGGCAGGCAGCTCGCATCGTTCCTGGCGGCCCTGCACGACCCGGCGGCGCGCCAGCGTGCCGAGGCCGCCGTCGGCGGGCTGGCGGGCGCCGTGCTCCCGCCGGCCACGACGGAGGCCTTGCGCAAGAGGCTCGGGATGTGGATCCGGCCAGATCAGCGCCGGGCCGTCGCGCGCTGGTGCGACTGGGCCGACACCACGCTGGCCTCCCCTGGCCCGGCCGTGCTTGTGCACGGCGACCTCCATGGTGACAACCAGGTGTGGGACGGTGACCAGCTCCGGCTGGTGGTGGACCTCGAGACCATCGGAGCCGCCGAGCCGGAGTATGACCTGCGCGCCTTTCCCGGTCCCGGGATGGGTCCCGGCGTCGGGCTGCTGACGGCCACCCTGCGCCACTACCAGCAGATCACCGGCCGCCAGCTGTCCCGTGAGCGGGTGATGGCCTGGCATCTGCGCAATGCGCTCGGCGACGCGCTGTGGCACAGCGAAGCCGGGATCCCGCTGCCGGACCACCGGACGCCACCGCAGTGGGTGGAGGACCTGGCGGCGCGCTTCAGCGCACTCGGCATCCACCCCCGGGTGCTATCACCGATCCGGGAGAGGAAGCGTCACGCGAACCAAGATCCCTGAACCCCTTGAGTCTCAGGCACACCGCTCCGTGAGGCTGAGCCGCCGTCTGGCTGGGGAGCACGACCAGCGCCGCGACAACCAGCCTGCCACCATGGAGGGGTGGCGGATCTCCTTGTGGTAACCGGGCCGCCGGGGGCGGGAAAGTCAACTGTTGCGCAGTTGCTGGCCGCTGACTTCGATCCGGGTGCCCTGGTAGCCGGGGATCAGTTCTTCGGCTTCTTGCGCGCAGGTTTCATCGACCCCTGGCGGCCGGAGTCAGATCAGCAGAACCGAGTGGTCATCCGGTCAGCGGCGGCTGCCGCCGGGAAGCTGGTCGAGGGGGGCATCACGGTTGTGTACGACGGCGTAGTGGGCCCGTGGGCCGTTCCGGCTTTCCTGGACGGGACGGCCCTGGACCGGATGCACTACGCCGTGCTGATGCCCACAGAAGTGTGTTGTACCCGGCGGGTCCGGGAGCGGCCCGGGCACGATTTCACCGACGTCCCGGCCACCCGGCACATGTACCGGGAATTCGCCCGCGCCGAGGTAGACCAGCGGCATGTCCTCCCGGTGGACGAGTGGGCCACGCCGGAGACCACGGCCGCGGTCGTCCGGGAGCGCCGGGCGGACGGCTCGCTCGTGTGGCAGCGGTAAGGCCGGGAAGCCAGAGAACCAAGCAGACGAATCCTGGAGTGATCCAACGATCGGCGAGTCCGTCGAGGCCTTCGCTCTTTGCACGTCCCGCGGGCCTACGGGCCACGGCTGCAGGTGGCAGGGAAGGCCGCAGGTATTCCGCGCCGGCTGGCCTGCTGAGAAGGCGGCACCGTCCCCGCCTGCAGGTCATGACCACACAGGCGTCAGTGAATGAGTAGCGGCTGCTGGGAGGATGTGTGCACAGTGGGCGGGTGCGACAGGACTACGTGGGCGAGCGGATAGCGATCGTCATAGCGGTGCCCTGATGAAGCCTGACAGGCGCAGCGAGCTCCTTGCCGGTTATGCGAGCGGCCCCGGAGCCGCGACCCAGGCAACCGTGATGGCGCTGGCGAGGGCGGCCGGTGCCCGCGCCGTCGTCCTGGTCGAGGGGGTCAGCGACCAGATCGCTGTTGAAACGCTGGCCGGCCGCCGCGGTCGGCGCCTCGGCGCGGAAGGCGTCACGGTCGTTCCGGTCGGCGGCGCGAATGCAGTCGCACGCTACCTGAGGCGGTTCGGCCCCGAGGGGGCACGGGCAGGTCTTGCCGGCCTGTGTGATGCCGGGGCGGAAGACATCGTCCGGAGGGGCCTAGTGGCGGCCGGCGTCGGGTCGCCCCGATCGCGTGCCGACCTGGAGCGGATGGGCTTTCATGTCTGCGTGGAGGATCTGGAGGAAGAGCTCATCCGCGCGGCGGGCGCCTCGCTGGTCGAGGAGGTCCTCGGCGCGCAGGGCGATCTCGGCTCGTTCCGCATCATGCAGCGGCAGCCTGCGTGGCGGGGAAGGCCCCGGGAAGCGCAGCTGCGGCGCTTCCTGGGGGCGGGCTCGTATCGCAAGCTCCGTTACGCGCGGCTGCTCGTGGAGGCGATCGACCTCAAGCGCATGCCGAAGCCACTCGACGCCGTGCTCGCCGCCGTTCAACTCAGGTCCCAGGATTCCTGACCCGCAGCCGCCGGTAGACGGTGGCGGTCCAGATGGCCAGCGGGACGGAGGCGCCGGAGATGAGGAACCCGGCGACCTGCAGGGCGGTGTGGTGAGCACGGTCGTAAGCCAGCACGGATGTCGCCGACGCCTTTGACCTCACCCCGGCCCAGGCGGGGCTGCTGCGCCTCATCGCCTGGAAACCGGGGCAGAGCCAGCAGGCGATCGCCCGGCAGCTAGGAATTCCGGCCAGCCGGCTCGTACTGCTGGTGGATGGGCTCGAAGAACGTGGGCTGATCGAACGACGCCGGGACCCGACCGACCGCCGGCACTATGCGCTCTACCTGACCGGGGACGGCACTGCGTTCATGAAGGAACTCGGCCGCCTCGGCGCGGCGCACGAGGACGCCATGACCGAGGGGCTCACGGCCGGCGAGCGCGCCGTGCTGAACGATCTGCTCAGCCGGCTGGCCGCCCGGCAGGATCTCGCTACCGGCGTCCATCCCGGATACCGCCGCACCTGAACACGCGCAGGCGCGGCGAAGGTGTTCGCCATCGACCGTGACCAATGCGATGCTGCCGTTGCTGCGCCGTTCGAACGCGGCCGTCGTCGTCAACATGTCGAGCGATCCCGGCAGCCTGCCGTATCCCAGGGACAGCCTTGCTACCGCCGAGCTGACCACTGATCGCCTCCTTGGCCAAGCTAGCTGGTACGGGGAATGTGAACAGACCGCCTGGGCGGCGCCTGGGCTTGGTCATCTACGACGAGGGCTGGGACGTGGTATGGCACCGATGCCTTGCGCCTATGGACCAGCTACCTGTTCGCGTCCAGGTGGCATTGTTTCCGGCAGCCACGCCGACGAGGTGAACAGCTCGCTACTCGCGTTCATCAAATAACAGCAGCCGGTAGGTATGGGCCCATAGCCCGGTGGCGCGAGGTGACGCGTCATGGGTTACGGCGGTAACGCGCCGCGACCCGTGCCCGTATACGGTTGCGTGAGCCGACGAAGTACATGCGTCAAGGAATGACACGGGAGCCCGGGCGTACCGGGCTGAGAGGGCGGCTGGGCTACCTGGCCCTGCGGCTGCCGACCGTCACAACCTGTCCGGGTAATGCCGGCATAGGGAGGCACCAATGACAAAAAATCCCGGCCGCAGGCGCGGTGCGCTGATCATCGGGGCCGCGGCCGTAATGTCGGCCGCCGTGGCGTGCGGCTCCTCGTCGCCGTCCGGCTCAACCTCCAGCGGCGGCGGTAAGGCCATGGCCAGCACCACCGTGCTGCTGGACTGGTTCCCGAACCCCGATCACATCGCGCTGTACCTGGCCCAGAAGGACGGCGACTTCGCCAAGCAGCACCTCAACGTGACGTTCCAGGCGCCGTCCAACAGCACGGACGCGCTGAAGCTGGTCAGCCTGGGCCAGGTGCCGCTGGCCATCTCCTACGAGCCGGAGACGATCACTGCGGCACTGCACGGCCTGAACGTCACCGCGGTCGCCGCGATGATCCCGACCTCGCTGAACTCGCTGATCATCTCGGGCAAGAGCGGGGTCAGCAGCCCGGCCGGGCTGGCCGGCAAGACGGTCGGCACCGACGGGGACCCGGTCTCGGCGCAGATGCTCAAGGCGGTGCTGAAGAAGTACAACATGGCGCTGAACCAGATCAAACTGGTCACGGTCAACGAGGGCCTGGTCCCGGCCATGGTGCACAACAACGTGTCCGCCATCATCAGCGGCTACCGGAACGTCGAGGCCATTCAGCTCGGCACGTACCCCGGGATGAATCCCAAGGTCTACCCAGTGGACACCCAGGGCGTGCCCAACTACGACGAGCTGGTCATCATCGCCAACAAGTCCAGGCTGGCCAGTGACCCCGCCTACCGCACCACGGTGAAGGAGTTCCTGGCCGGCCTGGCCCTGGGCGCTTCGGCCGCGCAGGCCAGCCCGGCCGCCGCGCTGGCCGCGCTAACCCCGGTGGCCAAGGGCTACAGCCCATCCCTGCTGAAGAAGATGGTCTACGCGACCGCGCCCCTGCTGCACAACCCGGCCGGGTTCGGGGCGATGAGCGTGAGCCAGTGGCAGAGCTTCGCCGATCTGGATGAAGAGCGACGGGCTGATCGCCAAGCCGGTCCAGGCGTCGTCGGTGGTGAACACGTCATTGCTGCCGAAGAGCTCTCGCGCTTCTTGACTATTCGCGCGGATCCGTCGTGGACCGCTCGCGCCGGAAGTATTCCGGCTCGGCATCAGGAGAGGCTACTGAGTGCCGGGCAGGAAGAAACAACCTCGAACCCGAGTCGGGCGTCACGGTGCTGCCAGGCGCCCGTTGCAGGAAGCACATCGAAGGACATAGATCACGATAGCTCCGCTGGGCACGCGCTCACTTGCCGCGTTGACGGTCATTCGCTGCCGACGTGGTGGCGCGGCCTCAGATCGGACCTGACGCCGCTTCGCGAGCTTCTGGGCGGCAATCATCCTCCACGGGCGATGTGCGCACGATGTTCCTCGGGTGAGGATTTCGATGGGAAGCCTGTCGTGAGTGCCTGGTGGTGGAGCTGGCCGCCCTCTAATCACCAGCTCCCCGGCCGCCACCATTCAAGGAGACCTTCGTGACGTATCCGGCCAACAGCCCACAGCCACCACGCGACGCGCTCGCCGGCACGCTCAAACGCACCGAGATCCAGCACAGCCCGTCTTCGATTCCCGGGCGGGAGATCGTGCAGGTACTCACCGAAATCCCGGCCGGCGTGGAGTCAGGCTGGCACACCCATCCCGGCGAGGAAGTCGGGTACATCGTCGCCGGGATGGTGGAGATGGCCATCCACGGGCGGGCCCCCCTCACCCTGCGCGCCGGCGACGGCTTCCTTATCCCGCCCGGCACACCCCACAACGCGCGCGACCTCGGTCCGGGCACCGGACACATGCTGTCCACCTACATCGTCGAGGCCGGGCAGCCACTGGCCTCGCTCACCGGAGAGCCGAACGACCAATGAAACGTCGGCACCGGTTTGGCCGGCCGCTGGACCCCTAGCACGAACAGCGCAGCCCACTCGGCCGTCGTCGCCACCCAGGAGGAAACCCCATGACAGACACCACTGCCGGCTCCCGCCCCACCGTAGCCCTCGTCCATGGCGCGTTCGCCGACAGCTCAGGCTGGAACGATGTGGTCGGGCAGTTGCGAGCCTCCGGGATCGCCGTGCAGGCCATCTCGAACCCGCTGCGTGGTATCTCCGCCGACGCCGCCTACGTCGCCAGCGCCATCCGGCAGATCCCCGGGCCAGTGCTCGCCGTCGGTCACTCCTACGGCGGTGCGATCATCACCAACGTCGCACCCCAAGCCGCGAACGTCGTCGGCCTGGTCTATGTCGCTGCCTTCGCCCCCGATGAAGGCGAGGCCCTAGGGGACATCGAGAATGACTCCAAGGACAGCGTCCTGAATACCGCCCTGCTCCAGCTGCAGTACCCGACCGGGCACGGCACGGAAACCGCGGCGGAATTTGCCATCGATCCGGCCAAGTTCCACGCCGCCTTCGCCGCCGACCTACCCGAGGAACAAGCCGCCATCATGGCCGCCACGCAGCGCCCCGTCGCCGCCGCCGGATTTACCGAACCCAACGGGACGCCAGGCTGGAAGAACCTGCCGTCGTGGGCGGTCGTAGCCACAGGCGACAAGGCCGCTGGCAGCGACGTCGTCCGTTCCATGGCCCAGCGCGCCGGAGCGGTAGTCACCGAGGTCGAGGGATCTCACGTGATCATGATTTCCCAGCCGCAGGCCGTCACCGACGTGATCCGCCAGGCAATCGACAGCCTCGCACACTAACAACTGCCCGGAGCGCCGGGTGCCACCAAGCTCCGTGCGATCGCCAGCGGGTGGTATCCGGTCTCATGAAACATGTCGGTATCCCAGCTATCGAATTAGCCGCTCAGTGTCTCAGAGACGTGATGAGCCCGGCGAGCAGTGGCCGGCACGATGAGCCCGGTGAGCCGGGTTGAACCGGCCTGGCTCGAAAATGGGGGTACCGAGGAACACCGCGGCGAACGTCGGCAGCAGTTAACTGTCCGACGTGGTCGGGTTGTACCCGCCCAGGGCCGCCACCGCGATGACACACCCCCCCGGCTCAGGGCGCTGGCGGCGACGAACGACCCGAACCGGATCCGGTTGACCCGCACACCGGAGAGCCGGCTGACCTCCCGGCTGGCCCCCACGAAGCGCATGTGCCGGCCCAGCGGGGTGAACGCGAGCAGGTAGGCGAAGCCGCCCACCAGCACCACCCCGTAGTAGAACGAGATGGGCAGGCCACCCAGGTTGTACAGCGCGATCTTGCTGAAGCTCGCGGGCAGGCCGCTGATGACGTTGAGGTTGGACATCCACAGCGAGATGCCTTCCAGGAACGTGCGCGGCTACGCCCGCCGCCCCGGCGAGCTGGTTATCCCGGAGGCCTGACCGGGCCCCGGCGGCTGCCTGGGTCATCCGGGGGGACACGGCACGAACCAGCCGATCTGGCCGTCCAGCGCGGCCTGAGTACGGCAATTACATTGATTTTTGATATAAATATGATCGTGGCATCGTCACCCGCGAAGCGCACCCTGGACGTCGGCGAGCTGACCACCGCGATCGAGGACTTCAACACGTTCTTCATCCGGCTGCCGTCGGTGCGGAAGTTCAGCTTCTCGACCCTGTCCGTGCTGCACACCCTGGACCGGAAGGGGCCGCTGCGGCTGACCGACCTGACCGCGACGGAGCAGCTGAAGCAGCCCGCGCTGACGAGCCTGGTCGCGAAGCTCGAGCGGGACGGGCTGGTGTCCCGCCGGCGGGACCCGCGCGACGGCCGCGCCGTCCTGATCTCCCTGACCCAGGACGGCCGGGAGATCGTCCGATCCCGGCACGCCGACCGGATGGCGAAGCTGTCGCGCCTGGCGGGCCAGCTGAACGAGCAGGAGCGTCACGCGCTGGCCGGCTGCGCGGGCGTCCTGGCCCGCCTGACCGAGATAGCCGCGGCCGGCGACGCGAGTTAGGCACCAGCCTGGCCCGGTTACCGGCGCAGGATGCTGCCGATGACGGCGATGCCGTCATGGATCTCCGCCGGGGTGCTCGCCGCGTAGCCGAGGACGAGCCCGGGGCGGCCGGGCCGCTGCCGGTGCCAGGACAGCGGCTGCGTCTTCACGCCGCGGGCCAGCGCGGCGGCGGCCAGATCGATGTCGGACCGGCCCGTGCCGGACCGGCCCGCGCCGGACCGGCCGGGGCCGCCGGGCCGCCCGTCGAAGGTGAGGGTCAGGTGCAGGCCGGCCGCCGCGCCGTGCACCCGGGCCCCGGGGAGATGGATGCCGACCGCGCCGATCATGGCATCGCGGCGGCGGACATGGCGCCTGCGGAGGAACCGCAGGTGGCGCTCCAGCTCGCCCGAACTCATCAGCTCGGCGAGCACGAGTTGCGGCAGGATCGCGTTACCGAGGTCGGCATCCCGCTTCGCGGTCACGAGGGCATCGTGGTACCGCGCCGGGGCCAGGATCCACCCGACGCGGAGCGCAGGCGCGAGCAGCTTGGAGATGCTGCCGGCGTAGCAGACCTGCCCGGGGAGCGCCGCGCGGAGCGCTGGTACCGGGGGCCGGTCGTAGCGGTGCTCGGCGTCGTAGTCGTCCTCGATGATCAGGCCGCCCTCGCGGGCCCACTGCCGGAGCTGGCGGCGCCGGGCCCCATCGAGGATCACGCCCATCGGGAACTGGTGCGCCGGGGTGAGCATGACCGCCTGAGCCCCGCTGGTGCGGAGCTGGTCGACCTGCAGCCCGCGGTCATCGACCGGGATGGGCAGCGTGTCCATCTGCCAGCTCTGCAGTTGCTGCCGGGCCCCCAGTGACCCGGGGTCCTCAACCGCGACCGATGGCACCCCGTCCGCCCGCAGCGTCCGGGCCAGCAAGGCCAGGGCCTGGGCCACGCCCGCGACGACGATCACCTCGTCCGGGGACACCCTGATGCCGCGGTTGCGGGCCAGCCAGTTCGCCACCGCGAGCCGGAAGGCCGGAGCCCCGCGGGGATCCCCGTACCCGAAACCCGGCGGCGAGAGCCCGTCGAGCACGGCCCGCTCGGCGCGCAGCCACGCCGTCCGCGGGAAAGCGGCCAGGTCAGGCAGGCCGGGTGACAGGTCGATCCGGCACTGTGCGGCCCGGAGGGCATCGAAGATCTCGGCGCCTGGGTCCGTGCCGAACACCGGGTGATCGGCCGCGGGCCCATCCCCGGCCGCGGCCGGGGGTGGGCCCGGGGGCGGCGGCGGGGCCATGAGCGGCGCGGCGACGACCTGTGTCCCCGCGCGGCCGCGCCCGGCGAGCTGGCCGTCCTCGGCCAGCCGCCGGTAGGCCTCCGTGACGACTCCCCGGGACACGCCCAGGTCGCCCGCCAGTGCGCGGGTCGCGGGGAGCCTGCTGCCGACGGGAAGACGGCCATCCGAGATGGCCCGGCGGAGCTGCTGGGCCAGCCAGTCCGACAGGCCCCCGGCCGGTACTTCCGCCCGGTCGAGCTGGAGGAAATCCGCGCCACTTATGGACCAGTCAGTTGGGCTGCCAATGGACCTTCCCATCGGTCCATTATCGCGGCATGGTGGCTGCGTGGCTACCAATTCCCGGTTCGGCACTCCCCCGTCCGGCTCTCCCCAATCCGGGCTCGGCAGCGTCGCGGCCGGCGCCGTGGCCATGGCGCTGGTCGGCAGCAGCGTCGGGATCTCCCGCGCCCTGGTCGCGGCGCCGCTGCTCACCGCCCAGGCGATCCGGTACAGCGCGGCCACCGCCGTACTGCTGATCCTGGCGCGGAGCCGCGGCGTCCAGATCGTGCGGCCGCGGGGCCGGGAATGGCTCTGGCTGGCCAGCATCTCGGCTACGGGCCTCGTGCTGTTCAACATCGCGATCGTGCGCGGGGTCGCGCATACCGGGCCGGCCATGATCGCGGTCGCGGTAGCCTGCGTGCCGGTCCTCCTGAGCGTGCTCGGGCCGCTGCTCCAGCGCCAGGCTCCCCGCCGGCAGGTCGTGGTCGCGGCGCTGATCGTGACCGTGGGCGCTGTCCTGGTGGAGGGCGCGGGCCGGGCCTGCCCGGCGGGTCTCGCCTGGGCTGGGGTGGCGCTGGCCTGCGAGGCGTCGTTCACGCTGCTGGCCGTCCCGGTGCTCGGGCGGCACGGCGCGTGGGGCGTCTCGGTGCACTCGGTCTGGATCGGCGCCGTCATGCTGATCGTGCTCGGAGGCGTGACCGAGGGCCCGGCCGCGGCGGCCCGCCTGACGGCCGGCGACCTTGCGGCGCTGGCTTACCTGGCCGTGCTGGTCACCGTGGTCGCGTTCGTGCTGTGGTACTCGACGGTTGCGGGCCTCGGGGCCGCCCGCGCGGGTGTGCTCACCGGCATCGCGCCGGTCTCGGCCGCGCTGACCGGCATGGCCACGGGCAGCCGCGCGCCGAGCCTGTCGATGTGGGCGGGCATCGTGGTCGTGATGGCCGGCCTGGCCGCCGGGCTCTGGTCCCGCGCCCGGCCCGGCCCATCCCGGCCGGCGGCCCGGCCAGCCGCGCAGCTGGCCCCGGGAAGCACGGCCGCGCAGCTGGCCCCCGAGGGCGGGGCCGCCTGATGGAGTTCCGGCATGCCGCCGAGATCTGGGCGGACTTTCCCGGGCTGGCCGCCGGCGTCGCGTTCGCCGCCGGCGTCGACGCGAGCGCCAGGGTCACCGACCGCGTCTCACACTGGTCCGCCGTCGCGGACGCGAGGCTGGCGGGCACCTCCGCCGCCGAGCTGCCGGAGATACGCGCGTGGCGGCGCGCGTTCACCCGGATGGGGCTCAGGCCGACGCAGTACCGGTGCGCGTCCGAATCGCTGCTGCGCCGCTACGCCAGGGAGCATGCGCTGCCCGCCATCCATCCGCTGGTCGATCTGTGCAACGCCATCTCGCTCGCCTACGCGGTCCCGGTCGCGGTGCTCGATGCCACCCGTATCACCGGGCCGCTCCAGGTCAGGTACGCCGACGGCACCGAGAGATACCTTGCCTTCTCCGGCGAGACCGAACATCCGCACCCGGGCGAAGTGATCTTCGCCGACGCCGCCGGGGACGCGCACGCACGACGCTGGACGAACCGGCAGAGCGCCCGCTCGGCAGTTCAGCCGGCCACGACGACGGTGCTGATCGTCGCGGAGGCCATGCACGACGCCGGCCGGGATGATGTCCGGAGGCTCATCGCCGCGGTCGGCGCGGAGCTGACCGCGATCTGGCCGGTCACCACGAAGACCGCGATCCTCACCGCGGCCGCCCCGCGCTTCGATTCGGCGGACGGCGCCGGCGCAGTCTCCTCGACCGGGCGCGGTCAGCCCTCCTAGCGCGTGAAGGCGGCGCAGGGGATTCTTCCTGACGTGCTGGCTCAGGTGGGCCGGTCCATGGCCCTTACCCGGCCCCGGTCGCGGTCGCGGCCCCGGTCGCGGGAGGGTGCCAGTTCGGGTCGCGCCCCAGGTAGCGCAGCAGTTCAGCCCGGGCGTCGTCATCGGGCCCGGGGGCGAGCGCGGGTGCGTACGCGCCGTACTGGCGCAGCGGTTCCACGATCTGGCGTGCGGCCGGCAACAGCCCGGCGGCCAGCCGGGACGTGAGTCCGGCCGACGAGCCGAGCGCGATCATGACGTCCCAGGCGTGCACGGCCGCGTCCAGCGCACAGGCTGCGGCGGCGGTCGCCGCCGGCAGGGCGCCCTGCGGCAGCGGGGTAGGCAGCGGGCCGGCATGGTCGGCCACCGTCCCCCACGCTGTCGCGGCGGTGGCGACGGCGGGGGCGACCAGCTGATCCAGGCGGCCGCCGAAGCTCCCGGACGGATCAAACGGGTCGTAGTCCGGGCCGTTCCCGGTTCCGAGTGCCGCGGCCCAGGCCAGCTGGTCACCCGCCGCGTGCTGCAGCACCTGGGTCACGGTCCACTCCGTGCACGGGGTCGGCGCATCACGCCAGTCCCCCGTGACGGCGCCGCCGGCGGCGCTCAGCAGCCCGAGGGCCTCGGTCATGACTGTCCACATAGCGCTCACGTCTCCTGCTCGTGCGGGTCGGCAACAGCACACTCGCCAGCATGGTGCGCGAGCCCAGACTTGCGTAAGCCCCACCTGGCCTGGATCAACCCGGCCTGGCTCGCCAGCCGCCCGATTTACATCGAAGTTTGATATAAATACGCCCATGGCATCGTCACGCGTGCAGCGGATGAGCGGGCCGTCCAGGCCGGCCCGATCGTTCCCCCTCGACCCGGCACCGATCTGGGTGCCCGGTGAGGTGCTCGATGACCTGCGCCGCCGGCTGGCGGCCACCAAGTGGCCGCTGGATGCCGCCAATGACGACGGCTACTACGGCGTGCGCCGCCCGTACCTGCAGGAGCTCGTGGCGTACTGGGCGGATGGCTTCGACTGGCGCTCGGCCGAGCGGGCCATCAACGCCTACGAGCATTACCGCGCCGATGTGGGCGGGGTGCCGGTCCACTTCATGCGCAGGTCCGGTGCCGGGCCCGATCCGATACCGCTGATCCTCAGCCACGGCTGGCCGTGGACATTCTGGCACTGGTCCCGGGTCATCGGCCCGCTCGCCGACCCGGCCGCCTCCGGCGGCGACCCGGCCGACGCGTTCGACGTCATCGTGCCGTCACTCCCCGGTTTCGGGTTCTCGACCCCGCTGGACCACCGGCCCGACATGAACTTCTGGAAGATCGCCGATGTCTGGCACGAGCTGATGACCGGGGTCCTCGGGTACGAGAAGTACGCGGCCGCGGGCTGCGACGTCGGCGCGCTGGTCACCGGGCAGCTCGGGCACAAGTACGCCAGCGAGCTCCACGGGATCCACATCGGGTCCGCGCTGAAGCTCACCCTGTTCAACGGCGACCGGGCCTGGGACCTCAGCGGCGGCCGGCCCATCCAGGAGAACCTGCCGCCGGTCATCCACCAGCAGGTCGTGGCCCGGGAAAAGCGGTTCGCGGTCCACCTGGCCGCGCATGTCCTCGACTCGGGCACGCTGGGCTACGGGCTGGCTGACTCTCCGGCCGGCATGCTGGCCTGGATCCTGGAACGGTGGGCGAACTGGTCCGACAGCGGCGGGGACGTCGAGCGTGTGTTCAGCCGGGATGACCTGCTCACCCATGCGACGATCTACTGGGCGGGCAACGCGATCGACACCTCGATCCGTACCTACGCGAACAACAACCGCTACCCCTGGACGCCGTCGCACGACCGGTGGCCGGTGGTCGAGGCCCCCACGGGCATCACGTTCGTCGGCTACGAGAACCCGCCCGGCGTGACGACCAGCGAGCAGCGGGTGCGGAACTTCCTGGAGAGCGACCGGGCGCCCTGGTACAACCACGTCAACATCACGGCCCACGGCCACGGCGGGCATTTCATCCCGTGGGAGATCCCCGGCGAGTGGGTCGACGACCTGCGGTGCACGTTCCGCGGGCGGCGGTGAACCTCGCTTCCTCCGGTACGCCGGCCCGATGAGTCCGGGCGGCGTCCGCGGTCTACCCTTCGACTCTGGGCGACGGAAAGGTGGACCGATGGCTGACCTGAGCGACCTGCTGGGCAAGCACGTCCGCAACGGCGCGGTGCCGGGAGCGGTAGGGCTGGTGGTCCGGGAGGGCCGGGCCGAGGTGGCCGCCGTCGGGTCGGCCAGCGTGGGTGGCGCCCCGATGGCCAGGGATTCGATTTTCCGCATCGCGTCGCTCACCAAGCCCATCACCGCCGCCTCGCTCATGATGCTGGTCGATGACGGCCGGGTCGCGCTCGACGTCCCGGTTGACGAGTGGCTGCCGGAACTGGCCCAGCCCTCGGTCGTCCGCACGCCCGCCAGCGAGGTCGATGACGTGGTCCCGGCCACCCGGCCAATCACCGTCTTCGACCTGCTCGCCAACAGTGCGGGGTACGGATTCGCGTCCGATTTCACGCGGCCGGGTGTGCAGCGGCTGTTCCCCGTGCAAAGAGACGGCCGCGAAGTGCAGAGCTTCCCGGCGCCGGACGTGTGGATGGCTGAGCTGTCCCGGGTTCCGCTGCTCTACCAGCCGGGCGAGGCGTGGCTGTACGACACCTGCTCCGTCCTGCAGGGCGTGCTGGTCTCCCGGGTGAGCGGCCAGCCGCTGCCCGAATTCATGGCGGAACGGCTGTTCGGACCGCTCGGCATGACCGACTCCGGGTTCGAGGTCACGGCCGCCCAGCGCGCCCGGTTCACCAGCTACTACCGGCCCGGCCCGGACGGCGCGCTGGAGCTGGCCGACGCGCCGGACGGGCAGTGGAGCACCCGGCCAGCCCTCCCGCTCGGTTCCGGCGGGCTGGCCTCGACCGCCGATGACTGGCTGGCGTTCGGCCAGATGCTGCTGGCGGGCGGCACCACGCCGGGCGGACGCCGTCTGCTGTCCGCCGACTCGGTCCGGCTGATGACGACGGACCACACCACCGCCGCCCAGCGCGAGATCGGCGCACTGTTCCTGGAGGGCCAGGGCTGGGGGTTCGGCGGGTCGGTCAACATCGCGCCCATCGACCCGTGGAACATCGCCGGGCGCTACGGCTGGGTCGGCGGCACCGGCACCTCGGCGCACATCATCCCGTCCGCCGGCACGGTGGCCATCCTGCTCACCCAGGTCGCCGCGGACAGCCCTATCCCGCCCGAGTGGATGCGGGACTTCTGGCGCTACTCGGCCAGCTGATCAGCGTCTCGCCCGCGAGGCATGAGGCTGTGCGTGTGGTCACCCGGGCTGGGCCCGGCTGATGAACTGATCCCGGCCCACCAGCACCCGTTCCAGGGTGCCCGCGCCGACGACCGTGTCTTCGTCATCTGCCGATCCGACGGGGGGTTTCTGCCGGGCGATGAACCTGAACCCGAGCCGCCGGCCGTCCACCTCGGTCAGCTCCGCCTCGACCACGACCTCCGCCCCGACCGGGCTGGCCCGCTTGTGCTCCAGGGCAGCGGACGTGCCGACCGAGGTCACGCCGGGATCCAGGCTGGGCCCGATGGCCGCTACCGCCGCCGCTTCCGCGAGCGCCAGCAGCCGGGGCGTGCCGAGCACGGGCACGTCGCCGCTGCCCATCGCTATCGCCGTGTCGGTGTCCGCGACGACGATCTGCACGAAGGAAAGCAGGCCAGGAGCAAGCGCCATCCTCGTACCCTAGGCCCCGGGGAGGCTGGCGCCCCGCACCTTCCCTGACCCGGCTGCCGGTCCGGTCAGTCGAAGTTGTTCTTCCGGCCCTCACGCACGTAGTCGACCGTCGAACCGGATGTGCTGCTCGCCGTGGACGGCGCGCTTCTTGGCGATGTGGCCGAACATCTGGATCCCGAACCCCCCGTCGAGGTCGCTGACGATCCGCTGCTTCCAGGGGCGCCGGACGATCTGGGTGGTGAGCCGGCGCGTGGTCCTCGGCTGGGTCATGATGTGGTCGGCGATCTGGTAGGCGCGCGTGACCAGCTCGTCCCGCGGCAGCACCTCGTTGACCATTCCCCAGTCCAGCGCCTGCTGCGCGCTGATCGCCTCGCCGGTGAGCAGGGCGTAGGCCGCGCGCTTCACCCCGAGCAGTTCCTGGAACGCGTTGTGAATGCCGTCGGCGGGCACCGAGCCGATGTCGTAGTGCAGGTCGAAGAGGGTGGCATCGTCCGCGGCCAGGGTAAGGTCGCACATCAGCACGATCTCGGAATGGAAGCCTGACCCGTTCAGCAGGCCGATGGTGGGGATCTCCACGTCGTTGACCAGTGCACTGACGTTGATCCGGCCATCCTTGTAGGCGTACTCGTAGGCCCAGTACTCCATGTCGGCTTCCTCGAGGGCGAAGCCCTCGGGGTCGGAGGTCATCATGAACTCCTCACCCGATCCGGTGAGGATGAGCACCTCGTTCCCGGGGTCCGCGCCGACCGTCTTCAGCATCTGGCCGAGCGCGCGGTGATTCTGCACGCTGAGCTGGATGGGGCCGCCCAGGGTGTGCGCGGCGACGAGCAGGACGCCGTCCTCGCGGCGCTCCATGCGGAAGAAGTCCTTGAACGCCTCCCGGTACTCCTCGAAGCGGGGAGTAGGGACGAATTCCTGTAGTGACATTGGCATTCCTTCGGCGTGTGGCGGGTCCCGGGACGGGCGTGGCGGAAAGTCAGATCGGTCCGGGCAGCTCCCCCAGTGCCGCGCCCCGGGCCTGCAGGTCGTAGAGCGACAGGAAGTCCTGGTCTCGCAGGCCGGTGCCGATGGCGGACTGGATGAGCTGGTAGACGGTGGCCCCCACCGGCATCGGAACCGCCAGCGACTGCGCGGCGTTCAGCCCGAGGTCGAAGTCCTTGCGCAGCAACTCCGTGGTGAAGGTCGGGGTCCAGTCCCGGGCGACCAGGTCGCCGGTGCGCTTGCGCACCCAGTCGGACGCCAGCACCGTGCCGCCCAGGAACTCCAGGAACGCGGCCCGGTCGGTGCCGCCCTTCTCGGCCAGGGTGGTCACCTCGACCAGGGCCTGGACCATCATCCCGAGGTAGAGGTTGGTACACAGCTTCACCAGCCGGCTCTGCTCCTCCTCGCCCGCGTGCACGGCGACCTTCGCGATCTTCTCGAGGACGGGCTTGGCCTGCTGGAACACCTCAGCCGGGCCGGATGCAACGATGCAGGCCCCGCCTTCGGTGACCACGTGCGGGTTGCCGCTGACCGGGGCGGCCAGGAAGGCGGCTCCGGCGGCGTTCGCGGCCGCCCGCACGCCGGCCGAGGCAGCGGCGGACACGGTTGAGCAGTCCACGATGGTGCCCGGCCTGCGGTCCCCGCTGAGCAACCCATCCTCCCCGCAGACCACCTCCTGCAGGTCGCCCGGCGTGGACACCATGATGAACACGATGTCGCAGCCGCCCAGCTCGGTGATCCGCCCGACGGCCTGCGCGCCCCTGGCCACCAGCGGCGCAGTCTTGGACGCCGTCCGGTTCCACACCGAGACGCGCTCACCGGCGTCGATCAGGCGCCCGGCCATGGCCGCGCCCATCCGGCCGGTGCCCAGCCAGCCGAGGCTGCGGACGTCCGTGGTCATGCATGCTCCTCGTCGTGACGGGGGTCAGACCGGCGAGTACTCGCCGGTCTCGGCGGGGACGGCCGGTGCGTCCGGCGCGGGGCCGGGCCGGCCGAGTGCCGACCAGATCGTCTCGATCAGCGTCCTGGTGGACAGGCCGTACTTGTCGAACAGGTACGGGGCGGTCAGGGAGCCCTCGGCGAACGTGTCGCGCAGCCCGACCCGGCGCAGGGCCGGCCGAGCCCGGCCTCGGCGATCGTCTCGGCCACGGCCGATCCGAGGCCGCCGACGATGGTGTGGTTCTCGGCCGTGACCGCGACCCGCGCCCCGGCCGCCGCGTCCCGGACAGTGGCCACATCCAGGGGCTTGATGGTCGGCACGTTGATGACCGACACGGAGACGGCGTGGTCAACGAGGGCCCGCGCCGCAGCCAGCGCGGCGGCGAGCATCATGCCACTGGCGAACAAGGCCACGTCGTCCCCGGGTACCAAGACCTCGGCCTGGCCGATCCGCAGCACATGACCCTCATCGAAGATGACCGGGATCTCCCCCCGCTTGAGCCGGACGTAGACCGGCCCCGGCACGTCGATCACGGCCTCGGCGACCTGGCGGACCTCGACCGCGTCCGCGACATCAACTACGGTCATGCCGGGCAGCGCCCGCATCAGCGCGACATCGTCCGTCGCCTGATGACTCGGCCCGCCCGGCGTGGACACCCCGGGCATGAACCCGATGATGCGAACCGGCAGGCCCGGATACGCGATGGCGTTGGCGATCTGGTCGAAGGGGCGCCGGGTAGCGAACACGCCGAACGTGTGCACGAACGGGATGTGGCCGCAGCGGGCCAGCGCGCCGGCCATGCTCATCATGTTCGCCTCGGCCATGCCGGCGTGGATGAACCGTTCCGGGAGCTCGGCCTGGAACAGATCGACCTCGCACTGCCGGGTCAGGTCGCCGCTGAGGCATAGCACCTCGTCCCGGCGCCGGGCCAGGTCAACCAGGGCCCGGCCGTAGGGCTTGACCTCGGTGGGATAGGGCGGCTCACGCACGCAGGGCCTCCAGCTTGCGGGCGAGTTCCCGCTCCGCGGCCGTGGCCAGTTCGGGTGGCAGCTTGATGAAGTGCCCGTCCGCGTCGGGCGGCAGGCAGTCCAGGCCGTGCCTGGTCGAGGTGCGGCAGACCAGCACGCTCGGCCGGTCCGTGTCGGCGCTCGCCGCGGCGAGCGCCGACGACAGCGCGCCCAGGTCGTGACCGTCGAGGTCCTGCGCGTGCCAGCCGAACGCCGACCACTTCCCGGCGATGGGCTCGAGCGTGGTGATGCTGTCCACCGGCCCGTCCACTTGGGAGTTGTTGGCGTCGAGCAGCACCACCAGCCGGTCGAGATGGTGGTGCGCGGCGAACAGGGCCGCCTCCCAGACCTGCCCCTCCTCCAGTTCCCCGTCGCTGACCATGGTGAAGATCCGCGCGTCGGAGCCGCGGAGCCGGTCGGCCAGGGCGAATCCCGCCGCCGCGGAGAGCCCCTGGCCGAGGGAACCGCACGTGTAGTCCATGACCGGCGAGCGCTCGGTGCCAATCGCCTCGACCGGCGAGCCGTTCTGCCCGTAGCCCGCGACCGCGTCGTCGTCCAGCAGGCCCAGTTCGGCCGCGGCCGCGAACGGGCCGATGACGTAGTGCCCCGGCGAGCAGACCAGCCGGTCCAGGCCGGGACGGGCGGCGGCGAAGGCGGCGGCGACCTGCTCGGCGGACGACAGCGCCTGGCCGAGGTAGCCGAACCCCTGGGGGGCGACCATCCGGACGGCGCGCAGCCGGATCATCAGGGCCAGTTCGCGGGGGTCCGGCACGGTCCAGTGGGTTCCGGGGACGGAGATGTGCGCCGTCGCGCTCATCGAAACCTTCTCTTCCTCTGAAGTGGGAAAGTGGCTAGGCCACAATGATGGTTACCGGACCGGCGTGGTGTCAACACGGTCACGCGCGGCGCAGGTGCTCCAGCATGACCTGATGGTGGGCGGCGACGGCCTGGGCCGCGGCGTCCGGGTCCCGGGCCAGGACCGCGGCGGCGATGGGCTCGTGCAGCGCCAGCTGCTGCTCCGGGCTGGTGTCGCGCAGCCAGTCGGGCACGGACTCGGTGTCCACCCAGCGCCGGTACTCGAACGACAGGACCGCGGTATGCACGCTCTCGTAGATCGCGGACAGGTAGAGGTTGCCCGCGGAGCGGACGATGGTGGCGTGGAACACCGTGTCCGCGGCGATCCACTCCGAGGCGTGCCCCGCTGAGTCCCCGAGCCGCCCCAGGGCCTCACGGATCGCGGCGGTCTCCGCCGCGGTCAGGTCCGGGGTGCGGGCCGCGGCCTCCTGGGCGCCCAGGGTCTCCAGCCACAGCCGCAATTGCATCAGGTCGCTGAGGGAACGCTGGTCGAGGTCGAGCATGAGGTTGACCGACGCGGTCACCATGGTCTCGGGGCGGCGGACGACGTAGGCGCCGGAACCGCGGCGGATCTCCACCAGCCCCATCAGGGACAGGGCGCGCAGCGCCTGATTGACGGTCGGGCGGCTGGCGCCGAACCGCTCGGCCAGGTCACGTTCGGGGGGCAGGCGGGCACCTTCGGCAATGTCCTCGCTGATGATCAGGCGCCGGATACGCCCGGCCAGATCGTCCGACAGCCGCGTCACGGCCAGCCGCTCAGTCCTGGGCAACTCGACGGGATCCGGCCTGCGCCGCCGGGCAGGCGGTCGTCGGGACGGCTCGGCCACCGTGTCCTCCCAGCTCGTCAGGACGGTCCCGCCCGCCCCGTCACGAGTTGACAGTACTAGCCTCGCACTCCGCGCCAGGCCGGCGGGGATAGGTAATAGGCGGCCCCGGGAGTGAATTTCCTGCCCGGCGTGAGAGCGACGGCCGGCCAGCGTGGCTTGGGCTGAGGTCCGCCCGCTGGTCATCGCGTGAGGGCGCCGGAGCCAGGTCCGGCCGAGCTAGCCAGGACCGCCGCCCTAGGCTGTGGGCATGTCGGTATCCCCTGAATCCCACGCCCCCCAGACGTCTGGCCGTCCCGAGCTGGCCGCGGTCCGCGGCCCGGTGACCTGGTCGCCGGCCGGCAGCTACGAGGACATCCGCCTGGAGGTCAGCGAGGACGGCATCGCCAAGGTGACGATCTGCCGCCCGGAGGTCCGCAACGCGTTCCGCCCGCAGACCCTGATCGAGATCTCCGATGCGCTCGTGATCGCCCGGGAGGACCCCCAAATCGGGGTGATCATCCTGACCGGTGAGGGCCCGGACGCGTTCTGCTCCGGCGGCGACCAGCGGGTTCGGGGTGACACCGGCTACCTCACCGAGCCCGGCCAGCCGGGCGCGGTCGGCCGGTTCCACGTCACAGATCTGCAGATCCAGATCCGCCGGCTGCCCAAGCCGGTGGTGGCCATGGTCGCCGGGTACGCCATCGGCGGCGGGCACGTACTCCACCTGATCTGCGATCTGACCATCGCCGCGGACAACGCCCGGTTCGGCCAGGTGGGCCCCAAGGTCGGCTCGTTCGACGGCGGTTACGGCGCGGCCCTGCTGGCCGAGCTGGTCGGGTCCAAGAAGGCCAAGGAGATCTGGTTCCTGTGCTTCCAGTACGGCGCGCAGGAGGCGCTGGACATGGGCCTGGTCAACACCGTCGTGCCGCTCGCCGAGCTGGAATCCGAGACGGTCGCCTGGTGCCGCCGGATGCTGCAGATGTCGCCGTTCGCGCTGCGGCTGATGAAGGCCAGTTTCCACGCCGCCGAGGACGGCATGGCCGGCATCCAGCAGCTGGCTCACGACGCCAACCTGCTCTTCTACGGGACCGAGGAAGCCCGCGAGGGCCGCGAGGCGTTCAAGGCCAAGCGCCGGCCCGAGTTCGAGCGCTTCCCCCGCCGCCCCTGACGGGCGCCGCCGGGCGAGATCCGGGCCAGCTGGTGCTGTCCCCGGCCACCAGCCGGGCCCGCCCGGGCTACCGGGCGGGCCTGGCAGGCCGGCGGCCGTCAGGACGCGGTCCGCCCAGCTGGCCATGGCCGCGATCACCTCGCCGTTGTTGATCTCGTTGAGGATCTCGTGCCGCGCCTCCGGGTACGTCCGCACGGTGACGTCGGCCAGTCCGGCCGCGCGGTACCGGTCGGCCAGCGGGGTCAGCAACGCCAGCTGGCCGTGGACGGGGTCGCTCTCGCCGGCCGCGATGTAGACGGGAAGGTCAGCCCGCATGGCGGCCAGCTCCCGGGGGTCGGCGAGCCGCCGTGCGCCGGCGAACATGGCCTGGGCCGAGCCGGTGTCGAGGCCAAACCCGCACCGCGGGTCGCCGACGTAGGCATCCACGATCGTCTCGTCACGGGTCAGCCAGTCGTAGTCAGTACGGGCCGGCTGGAACGCGGCGTTGAACATGGCCAGGTCCAGCGGCTGATCCAGGTCCAGTGCGGGTTCGAGCAGGTCGATCACGGCCGTGCCGGTCAGGATGACAGCATCGGCGTCCGCGCTGTGATCCAGCAGGTACTGCTGCACCGCGAACGACCCCATGCTGTGCCCCAGCAGGATCAGCGGCAGGCCCGGCTGCTGGGCCCGGACCTCCGCGGACAGCAGGCCGATGTCCGCGACCAGCGCGGGCCACCCGCCCTCCCCCAGGTCACCCAGCACGCCCTGGCCGACGGTCGCGCCGTGGCCCCGGTGGTCTTGCGCGTAGACGACCAGGCCACTGCCGTTCATGGCCTCGGCGAAGGCCTGATAACGAAGGGCGTGCTCGCCCATGCCGTGCGTGACCTGCATCGCGGCACGCGGCATCGCCGGGGGATCCCAGCGGTACGCGGTTATCTGCTGACCGTCTCCTGCGGTGTAACGGAAAGTGCTCGACGGCATGGCCTTCCTTTCCCCGGCACCAGCGGCCCGGGCATCAGGCGGTGCGCCCGGCCCGGCACACGCTAGTGCGGGCGGCTGGCGTGTCAAGGGGATGAGTCAGCGGCTGCCTGGCCCGAGGATCTCGCGGGTGCGCTGCGCGACGGCGAGAAGGTCGAGATCCCGGCCGGCGAACGCGCAGTAGGCCAGGTGCGTGAGGCCAATGTGCAGCTCGTAGCAGCGCAGGCGCTCACCGAAGAAGGGCACGTCGAGGCCGGTGGCCTGGTAATGATCGCGGATCACGGACCGGAAGTCGATCGCGGCCAGCCCGGGGTGCCAGGGAGCCCAGAACGTGAACTACGCCACCTCGTACAGGAAGTCGCCGTAGGCCAGGCAGCCCCAGTCAAAGACCGCGGTGAGCCGGGACTCGTCCGGGGCCACGAGAACGTTGCGGTTAGGCAGATCGCCGTGCACCACGTGGCGGATCTCCGGGCAGGCGTACAGCAGCGCGCTGAACGCGCGTTCCCCGGCGGCGAACAGGTCGCTGAGCCCGGCCTGCCGGGCGAGGACGGCCTGCCAGCCGGACACCCGCTCGCCGGGACGGTCGGTGAGCCCGAGCCAGAGCCAGCCCCGCCAGCTGGCCGGGCTCCCGGCATCGGGCGCTGTCCCGCCTGCCCGAGGCACCGGCAGGCGCCGCAGCGCGTCCAGCCCGCGCAAGAGCACGGGGAGAAGCCGGCGCCACCGGGATTCGTCGAGGGTCTCCAGGAATACCCCGAAACAACGCTGCGAGATGGCGTAGGCGCCGCCCAGCGCGCAGCCCGTCTCCAGGACCTCCGGAACAGGCAGGTCCGGCCCGGCGAACCCCATCGCCTGCTGATCCCGCGCGAAGTCCTCGCCGTAGGCACCGAACCGGGCCACCAGGTCACGCCCGTCCAGCCGGAACGAGAACGCCCGGGACCAGTCGCCCCCGCCCAGCTCGGAAACGTCGCGCGCCCGGCCCGCGTAGCGCTCACCAAGGAACTCGGTCACATCACCGAGCCGCCACTCACGCATGCCCCCAGCACACCGGGCGGCGGGCCGCACCGCAATCGATTTTCCGGCCCGGCGGCGGGACCCGGCCGCCGCCTCAGCCTCCCAGAGGTGTCCTGATCAGCTGACTTTGTGCCCGTGCTGGCGGACGATAACGTCCAGCACCTCGGCGGCCCGGGACTTGTCCCCCCGGAGGGCGTCCAGTTCGGTCCGGGGCAACCTGGTCGCCAGGGTCCACGGATTCCGTTCACGACGGCCGTCAACCTTGGTGAGCCGGTAGAACACCTGGCCGTCCGCACGCATGATCCATTCCCAGGACATCACCGCGAGCTCGCTAGCCGAACTGCTGCTGACCTGGGCGATTACCCTCGGGGAGATCAATGCCATCCTCTAAGCCCTCTCGCCGGGTGACCCGTCCTGGGTGAAGTCCCGGTTTCCGGGCCAGTCACGTTGCTCTGGCCCGACAGAGGCTACCCGGTCACGATGCAAAGGATTGCAGACCTTGGCCGGGTGTCATTAACATCACAGTCATCTAGCCCCGGGGATACGGTGCGTGAGCATCCGGGCCGAACATCATGGCTCCCAGGCACAGCGTGCTGACCGAGACGCCGGTACGTCCCAGACGCCGCTGCTCCATGGTGTGTGCTCCTTGCCCGGACGCCGGACTGGGCCGAGCACGCGCACCTGTTCGACCTGGTCCGCGCGGCGAACTCGGGTACCGTGGCGCGCGCGCCCCGCCGGCCCGCGGGGTAGCAGGTTCGCCCGAGCTGCAGCGCACCCTGGACTCGATGACGACCACGCCGGCCTACGTGCGGAACGCGCGCCTGGACATCCTGGCCGCGAACCGGCTCGGCCGGGCGCTCTACTCGCCGATACTGACGAGCCCGGCCCAGCCGGCCAACCACGCCCGGTTCCTCTTCCTGGACCCCGGCGCGGCCCAGTTCTACGTCAACTGGGAACGCCAGGCTCAGGACACCGTCGCCCTGCTGCGGACCGAGGCCGGCCGCAACCCGCACGACAAGGCGCTGTCGGGCCTGATCGGCGAGCTGTCCACCGCAGCGGGATCTTCCGCACCTGGCGGGCCGCGCACAACGTCCGCTTCCACCGCACCGGGGTCAAGCGCCTGCATCACCCGGTGGTCGGTGACCTCAGCCTCACGTTCAAGGCGCTGGACCTGGCCGCGGACGCCGGCCTGCGGATCTCCGCGTACACCGCTGAGCCCGGCTCACCCTCGGCCGACGCCCTGAACCTCCTGGCCAGCTGGGCGGTCACACTCGACCAGTCCGAGGCCGCCCGGGCGGCGGGCGAAGCGTGACTCGCGGGGGCCCGGCCTCCCGGGCCCGCGCCCAGTAAGTCAGTCGCGCTCTCGTTAAACTGGTTGGCGGACAGGGCCGTACATAAGGGTGAATGCGGGCCTCTCCCCTCATTTCGCTGCGGTATACCGTCTGGCGTGCTGCGATGTACTTGCTGGAAGCCCGGGGTTGCGGCGTCCGGGCATGCCCGAGGACGAGGTTGCCGATGTCGCTAGCCGCTCTTTTCACCTGGATCGTCACGGCCAGCGCCGGCCTTTACCTGCTGACGATCTGGCTCATCGAATACGACCGCGAGTTCCAGTCGGCCGCGGCGACCCGCCTGCCGGTCCCGGTCATCAGCGCGCACGCCCTGCTCGCCGTCGCCGGGCTCGTGGTCTGGGGGGGATACCTGGTCACCGATACCCCCAGACTCGCCTACGCCGCCGCCCTGACCCTGGTCGTGGTCGCGGCCCTGGGCCTGACCATGGCGGTGCGCTGGATCGGTGTGTACCGCGCCCACGACGCCGCGGCGGTGCAGGGCACGGGCGGGGGGATCGCCGTCCCGCCGGAACGGAACTTCCCGCTGCCGGTGGTGATCGGGCACGGCATCTTCGCGGTGGCCACGGTCATCCTGGTGGTCGTGATCGCGCTCGGTGAGGTCGGCAGCTGACCGTCCGCGTTGGCCGGGATCCGCCGGCCGCCGGCCGGACTCCCCGCCCCGAGCGGGGATCACCCGGCCGTGGGGACCTCGCGCCACAGCCCGCCGTTGAGGTTGAGGTTGTTGCCGTGGGCCTGGCCCGGCGCCGAGTCGGCGACGTAGGTGTACAGGGGGTGACCGTCATAGGTCGCCTGGGTTGAGCCGTCTGACCGCTTGATCGTGCCGAGCCTGCCGGTGACGCCCGACCCGGCGGTGACTGGTCCTTTCACCGGAGGCCAGTAGGCAGCGCACGAGCCATTGCAGACCGACTTGGCCGGCGTGTCCGGGGCGAACGAGTACAGGGTGAAGCCGCGGGCGTTGGCCAGCACGCTGACCCCCCCGATCTGCACGGCCTTCAGGCCGCCGCCCGCGCTGGCCGGGGCCGGCGCGCCGCCTGATCCAGCCGCGGCCACGCCCAGCAGCACCAGGGCGATCACGGATAGGCCGCCCACCGCCCAGCCGGCTCCCGGGACCCCGTCCTGCAGCCGGGCCAGCGGCGTGGCCTGGGCCGGCGGGTGCCCCGGCGCCGGGGACGCGGGAGGGGTGAGGGCGAGGATCGCCAGCACGGCGAAGGCCGCGACCTCGATCACCCCGGCCACGATCCCGGCCGTGGTGCGGACTTCCTTGAACCCGAACAGCCCGATCCAGACGGACAGGAGGTAGCCGCCGAGCGTGGACAGCGCGAACCCGGCGCCCGCGGCGGCGGCTAGCCGGCTACCGGACACCAGGACGGCCAGCGCGAGCGCGAAGGCGGCGATCACCTGGAGCAGGAAGAGCCAGCCGATGGTCGGGATCGACCGGTACCCGGTCAGGTACAGGTCAAGATGAATCCCCCCGGTCGCCGCCAGCAGCCCCGCTCCCGCTACCCGCAGCCCGATCTGCTGGGACCGTCCCTGCACGCCCAGCCGTGTCCTGCTCATGACCTCCATGGTCATCCCTGCTCCCAGACGCCTCGCGCCCCGCCGCCGGGGTGCACCTCCCGGAAGAGGCGCGCCCCGGCGGCCAGGCGGCCGGCATCAGTCAGTACCCGGATCCGCCGCCGCTGCTGCTGTTGCTGCTTGGGCTGGTGCGGGCGGCGGGCGCGGTCCCTGAGACCGCCACGACATGCCATACCCCGCCGGACAGGTTGACACCGTTGCCCTTGTCCTGCCCCGGCGCGGAGTCGCTGATGTAGGTGTACAGCGGATGCCCGTTGTAGGTGGCCTGCGCCGAGCCGTCCGACCGGGTGATCGTGCCCAGCTTGCCGGTGACCCCCGCCCCGGCGCTCACCGGTCCCTTCACCGGCGGCCAGTAGTGCGCGCACGACCCGTTGCAGTTCGACCTGGCCGCCGTGTCCGGCGCGAACGAGTACACCGTGAAGCCCTTGCCGTTGGTCACCACCTTCGCCCCGCCGATCACCGCGGACTTCAGCACCGCACCCGCCGCCGCCGGCGACGCCGCGCTGGGCGGGCTGCTGGCCTTGCTGGCCGTACCGGAACTACTGGCCGGCGACGACGTCCCGCACGCCGCCGCGATCAGGGCCACCCCGGCCAGCCCGGCCGGCACAAACCACCGGTTACGCATCACACACCCCGTCTCCAGAAAAACGACTTGCCTATCCCCCAGCACGTAACCGGTCACGGGTCCGTTCACCGGGCTTTAGCTGATCTCCTGTGAGGCAGGCCCAGGGCCCGGGCGGTGGGGGCAATCGGCGGCGGGAACGGGATCTCGTGCCGGGGCCGGGCCAGATCCCGGTGGCGCGCGCGGGGCGGCGTGACCGGCCGGATGGACGGTGGTGCAGCCGGCGGCCAGCGCCACCAGCACGGGCAGCAGCCCGCAATCCGGGTCCTGGCCATCGGCACCCCTGCGCCTTCTGTCGCGTCCCGCCGCGGGACGTCATCGGATAGGCACGCCCACCAGGGTCGCCCCGCCCGCCGTGGCGACCACGAAGCCGCGCACGCCGGACGCCGCCAGCGGCGCCGAGGCCGGGTACCACGCATCCGCCTGGCCCGCCGCCACGGTCCAGCCGCCCGCCACCTCACGCCCACCGGGGCCGAGGACCAGCAGCTCACACCGGGTCCCGGGAGAAATCCCGCTGACCTGCACCTGTGCTTGCAGCCCCCACGGCTGGGACATGTACTTCACGGTGGCGCCTGCACCGGTATGCGGGTCACGGCCGTGCACGCTGGCCGCCCAGGGCAGCGCCGGAACCGCCGCGTGCAGCGCAGGCGGATCGACCACCTGGGACACGGCCACCGCACCACCCCCCGCGATCACCGCCACGGCCGCCACGGCCGCGACCCGGCGCCACAGGCGATGCCTGCGCAGGGTGGCGGCCCGGCCGAGCAGCGACCGCAGCGCCGCCCCGGGCGGATCCTCCTCATCCCGGGCCGGCGGCCCGGGCTCGCCCAGGACGAGCATGGTCACGTCGGTAGCGGGCACACTGCCCAGCCGGCCGGGCAGCCCGGCCAGCCCGGCCAGCTCCTCCCGGCAGTCCAGGCACCAGGTGAGATGGCTCTCCACCAGGGCCCGGTCCGCGGGGTCGATCGCTCCCACGACGTACACACCCAGCGCGCCGCGGATCTGGCCGCAGCCACCGGTGCCGATCACGGCGCCCGCCCCCATCCGCGTGCTCCGTGCCCCCCCAGCCTTGTCCCCATACCAGGAAGAACGCGGCAACCTGCCCTGATCGTTCACCGGTCCGGCCGCGGACCGGGATCGTCGCCGCAGCCCGGGAGGGTCCGGCGGGCCGCCGGAGACCGGCGGCAGGCAATGTGCGCTAGGGGCCGGGCTGGATTTCTAGCGCACGGGCGCCCAGCGGTAGCCGTGCTCGGGGCGGCCACTGGCCCCATAGCGCAGCCGGATCTCCACCCGGCCCAGGTCGTGCAGGTGCGTCAGGTAACGCTGGGCGGTGGCCCGGCTCATGCCGGTCCGCTCGGCCACCTCGGCGGCGGACAGGTCCCCGCCGGTCCCGGACAGCAGCTCTTCCACGGTCTCCAGGGTGTAGTCGGACCGGCCCTTGCTCGCGGCGACCTGGCCGGGCGCCCGCAAGGCGCCGTAGACCCGGTCCACGCTCCGCTGGTCAGCGGCGCGGAGGCCATCCAGCCGGGAGCGCATCTGGGCGTAGGAAAGGAGCTTGTCGCGCAGCGCGGGGAAGCTGAACGGCTTGAGCAGGTAGTGCAGGGCGCCGTGCTGCATGGCGGCCCGCACGCTGTCCGCGTCCTTGGCCGCGGTGATGACGATGACGTCGACCGGCGGGCAGGCCGTGCGGCGGAGCCGGGCGACCAGGTCCAGCCCGTGCTCATCGGGCAGGTAGAGGTCGAGCAGGAGCAGTTCGGGCTTGAGCTCGTTCACCGCGTCCACCGCGGCGGCCGCGGTGTGCACCTGGGCGATCGCCTCGAACCCGTCCACCTTGTCGACGTACGCCGCGTGGATCGAGGCCACCCGGTAGTCGTCGTCCACCACGACCGTGCGGATCATGGCGCGGCCTGCCCGGCGGGCAGCCCGGCCAGCGGGTCCGCGCCGGGTGCTGACCCGCGTCCCGGGGGCACGTCGAGGCAGCCGGGCAGCACCGCGGTGAACACCGCCCCGCCGTCCCGCCCGACAGACACCATGCCGCAGCGCCGCTCGGTGATCTGCCGGACCAGGGCCAGGCCCAGCCCGCGCCGCGCCCCGGTCGGTGAGGACTTGCTGGTGAACCCGTCGGTGAAGATGGCTTCCCGCATGTCGTCGGGGACTCCCGGACCGGAATCGCGGACGCGGATCATCAGGTTCTCGCCCGCCGACACCACGGTCAGCTCCACCCACCGCGGTCCCGGGGCCTGGGCCGTGGCCTCGATCGCGTTGTCGATCAGGTTCCCGGTGACGGTCAGCACCGCGGTGGTGTCGGTCAGGTCGGCGTCCACGTGGCAGTCGTCGGCGACGCGGAGCTGGACGCCGCGCTCTTCGGCCAGCGAGGACTTGGCCAGCGTGAGGGCGACCAGCTTCGGGTCGCGGATGGCTTCCTTGAGCTGCTCGGTCAGCGCGTCCCGGGCCGCGGAGACGTCGGTGACGAACCGGATAGCCTCGCCGTACTGCCCGAGTTCCACCAGCCCCACCAGCGTGTGCATCCGATTGGCGAACTCGTGGGACTGGGCCCGGAGCGCCTCGGTCAGGCCGATCGCCTCATCGAGTTCGCGTTTGAGGCTCTCCGACTCGGTCTGGTCGTGGAAGGTGACCACCCAGCCGAGATGGCGCCGGTGCTCCAGCTCGATCGGCATCCGGTTCACCACCAGCACCCGGTCGTTGGCCAGCACCAGCAGGTCGCTCCCGCTGATCTCACCGCGCACGATGTCACCCAGCCGGCCCGGCGGGAGCAGCTCCCGCAGCGGCTGGCCCAGGAAGTCGGGCGGCAGCCGGAGCAGCTGCCGGGCCGCGTCGTTGGCCAGGATGACCCGCTCGCCGCGGTCGTAGCCGAGCACGGCCTCCCGGATGCCGTGCAGCATGGCCTCGCGCTCCTGCAGCAGGCCGGCGATCTCGCCGAGCTCCAGGCCGAACGTCTGGCGCTTGAGCCGCCGGGCCAGGGCGAGCGCGGCCAGCACGCCCACCGCGAGGACTCCGAGGAGATAGATAGCGAGGGAGGGCAGCGTGCTGGCCAGTTGCTGGGAAACCTTGCCCGCCCAGAAACCGACGGATACCTCCCCGACCAGCGTGTGCCCGTCCCACAGAGGCGTCTTGCCCGCGGCGACGAGCCCGAGCGTGCCCTCCTGGATTCCGACCCACGACTTCCCGGTCCGGAACGACTCGCTGGCGGGCGGCTCGGGGTCATCTTGCACCGGCTGGCCAATCATCCACGGATGCGGATGGGAATACCGGATTCCCTGGGCATTCGTGATGACCACAAACAACGCGTCCGTCCGATCGCGGGCCGTCATGGCCAGACTCTGGGCCGCTCCCCCGGGCAGCCCGTGCACGACGGAGTCTATGATCGACGGCTGTGAGGCCAGGGTCTCGGCCAGCATTAGCGATCGCTGCTCATACTGCCCGTACAGCTGGCGCTTGAGGTTCCACTGGAAGATGCCAAACCCGGCCACCATCGTGACCACCAGGATCGCCACCTGCATGATCACTACCTGGGTGGACAAGCGCTGCCACGACACCAGCCGCATTGGGCTCCTCGTTGCTGACTGGGCCCTTCGGGCGTTACCGGAAGATTGCCGTAGTGTAACAGCGCCTGCACCGGACGGCCCAGAGTACGGAAAGCTGAGCAGAAAGCGCAAAACGCGCAGAGCGTGCTTTGAATGAAATTCGCGCTAAACGCACGCAGCGCTCTTTATGCGATTATCAATCGCAATCGTGACTCCGGGCCGGGGGCTGGCTAGATTCCGCTGTGTGAAATACAACACTCTTTCTGATGGTGAATTCCGGGCCCGGCGGGCCTATTTCACCAAGGTGGCCCGGGGCAGGTCGGCCGGCCCGGCCGCTGCGGCCGCGGAAAGCGGGCCCCCCGGTCCCGGCTCCGGCCGGCGGCGGAAGGAAGACGCCGGGATCCAGCTGTCCGGGGTCACCAAACGCTTCCTGACGCCGGCCGGCACGGCGTTCACCGCGCTGCGCGACATCGACCTGGTGGTCCGGCCCGGGCAGTTCTGCGCCGTGGTCGGGCCGACCGGCTGCGGCAAGTCCACCACGCTGACCATGGTGGCCGGGCTCGACCGGCCGAGCGCGGGCAGCGTCCAGGTGGGCGGGCAGCCGGTGACCGGCATTACCAGCGGCACCAGCTTCATGTTCCAGGCCGACGCGCTGCTGCCGTGGAAGACCGTGCTCGCGAACGTGGCCATGGGGCCGATCTTCCACGGCGCCACGAAAAAGGCCGCCCAGGCCAGCGCGCGGGAATGGCTCCGCGTGGTCGGCCTGACCGGCTTCGAGGACCATCATCCGCATCAGCTGTCCGGCGGCATGCGCAAGCGGGTGAGCCTGGCGGCCGCCCTGATCAACGAGCCGTCGATCCTCCTGATGGACGAGCCGTTCGGGGCGCTCGACGTCCAGACCAAAGCGATCATGTCGAACGAGCTGCTCCGGCTCTGGGACCAGGCCCGGCCGTCGGTCATCTTCGTCACCCACGACCTCGAAGAGGCCATCGCCCTCGCCGACCAGGTGGTGGTGATGACTGCGGGGCCGGGCACGGTCAAGTCGGTCTACGAGATCGACCTGCCCCGGCCGCGGGGAGCGGTCCAGGAGATCCGCTTCGAGCCCCGGTTCCTTGAGCTGCATCACCAGATCTGGGAGTCGCTGCGGGAGGAGGTGGAGCGGGCCTACGCCCGCACCGCGCCACCGGCCCTGGACAACCCGGCCAGCCCGGACGGGCCGCCCGCGCCCGATAACCCGTCCGCACCGGACCAGGGAGAACGGCCATGACCAGGGAACGGGAACTGCTCACGACCGAGGCCGGGCAGACGCCGCCCCTCGCGTCCGACAGCACGTCGGTCGCCGAGGCGGCCCGGCGCCAGACCCGGCAGCGGCGCCTGCTCGTGTACGCGGCGCGCGTGGCCACCCTGATCCTGGTGATCGGCGGCTGGCAGCTGCTCACCAGCATGAAGGTCGTCAACCCGTTCTTCTTCGGCCAGCCCAGCGGCATCGTCCTCAAGCTGCGCGACTGGCTCCAGCACGGCACGGCCTACGGCTCGGTCTGGCTGCAGATCTGGATCACGATGCGCGAAGCACTGCTGGGCTTCGTCTTCGGCGTGGCCGGCGGGGTCGTGTTCGGCATCCTGCTCGGGCAGGTGCGCTTCCTGTCCGATGTGCTCGGGCCCTACATCAAGGCGATGAACGCGCTCCCGCGCATCGTGCTCGGCTCGATCTTCGTGGTGTGGCTGGGGCTGGGCTCCTCGTCCAAGGTCATGCTGGCCGCGGTCCTGGTCTTCTTCGTGGTCTTCTTCAACGCCTTCCAGGGCGTCCGGGAAGTGAATCCCAACTTCATCGCCAACGTGCGGGTGCTGGGCGCCTCCCGGACGCAGGTCACCCGCAACGTCGTCCTGCCGTCCGCGCTGACCTGGATCATCGCCAGCCTGCACGTCGCCTTCGGCTTCTCGATCATCGGCGCCATCGTCGGCGAGTTCCTGGGCGCCCAGAAGGGCCTGGGCCTGGTCATCGCCACCGCCCAGAACAACTTCGATCCCGATGGCGTCTTCGCGGCCATGCTGATCATCGCCATCCTGGCCCTCACCGCCGAGTGGCTGATCAGCCGGCTCGAAGGACGGCTGCTCTCCTGGCGCCCCCCGGCGCCTACTGAAGTCGCGGCGATCTGACTCCGGCCGCGGCGCAATCCCGCACCCGCTCTCACCTCACCCACGCAAGTTACGAAGGAGTACGCCCATGTTTGCGATGAAGCAGTTCCGGAGAAAGGCCGCCCTGGCGCTGGCCGCGGCGGCGACCGCAGTGAGCCTGGCCGGCCTGACCGCCTGCGGTTCCAGCAGCGCCAGCAGTGGCAGTGGCGGCAGCAGCGTGCCGACCGTGACAATGATGGTCGGCGGCATCGACAAGCAGATCTACCTGCCCTACCAGCTCGCCCAGGGCCTCGGCTATTACAAGAAGTACGGGGTCAACATGCAGCTGTCCACCGAGCAGTCCGGCGGCGTCGGCGCCGAGACCGCGATGGCCTCCGGCCAGGTGAACATGGCCGGCGCCTGGTACGTGCACACGATCGACTTCCAGCTCGCCCACAAGAACGTGATCGACGTGGCCCAGCTGTCCGGCGCGCCCGGTGAGCGGGAGATGTGCTACAAGGGTTCCGGGATCACCTCGCCGGCTCAGTGGAAGGGCAAGACCGTCGGCGTCACGGACCTGGGGTCCGGGACGGACGACCTCACCCTCTACCTCGCCGCCCGGTACCACCTGACGTCCAAGGACTTCACCCGGGTCGCCGCCGGGGACGGCAACACCATGGTCAGCGCGCTGCAGCACCACCGCATCGCCTGCGGCATGACCACCCAGCCCACGGTGACCGCGCTCGAGAAGAAGGGTGTCGGCTACTCAGCCATCGACCTCGCCACCACCGCCGGGGTCCAGCACTGGCTGGGCGGTTTCCAGCCGACCGCCGGTGTGCTGGCCCAGGCGGACTGGGTGAACTCGCACAAGGCCACCGTGCAGAAGGTGGTCAACGCGCTGGTCGCCACCATGCACTACATCGCCACCCACAGCGCGGCCCAGATCGCGGACCACCTGCCCGCCCAGTTCGTCTCGAACTCGCTGATCACCCGGGCTGACTACGTCAGCGCCCTGACCACGGACAAGGGCCAGTTCCTGCCCAACGGGATGATGCCGGCCAGCGGGCCGCAGACGGTCTACGCGGTCGAGAAGCTGGCGGGCAAGATCACCGGCCCGGTGAACCTGGCCACCACCTACACGAACTCCTACGTCATCAAGGCCAACAAGCTCGAGGGCTTCGCCAAGTAGCACCCGGGCCGCAGGGTCCGTGCGTTACGGACTGTGCCGCCCCGACCGTCCCCGGCCGTGCCGGGTGGCGCCTGCCTGAGCGGGCACCACCCGGCACTTCCATGCCCGGGACAGATCCGGCCTGGGCTGGCCCGCGTCAGGCCCGGCCGGCCCCGACCGTGATCCGGCCGTCTTCCATCAGCCCGGTTCGCTGGGCCCGGCCCGCGACGGCGCTGTCGTGACTGACCATGACCAGCGTGAGCCGCAGCTCCTCCCACAGCTGCTCCAGCAGCGTCATGATCTCGTCCCGGGTGCCCTCGTCGAGGTTGCCGGTGGGCTCGTCGGCCAGCAGCACCTTGGGTTGCTTGACCAGAGCACGGGCGATGGCGACCCGCTGCTGCTGGCCGCCGGACATCTCGGAGGGAAGATGCCGGGCCCGCTCCCCCAGGCCCACATCGGCCAGCGCGCGGCAGGCACGCTCCTGCCGCTCGGCTGAGCCCACCCCGAGAGGTACGAGGGCGGTCTCGACGTTCTCCTGAGCCGACAGGGTCGGGATGAGGTTGAAGGACTGGAAGATGAAGCCGATCGAGGCGGCGCGCACCTGGGTCAGCTGACTCTCCCGCAACCGGGCCAGATCCTGGCCACCGAACTGGACCGCACCCGCAGTAGGCCGGTCCAGCGCACCGAGAATCTGCAGCAGCGTGGTCTTCCCGTGGCCAGTGGGCCCCTGGATGGCGAGCCAGTCGCCATCGCCGATGAGCAGGTCCACGCCGTCCAGCGCGTGGACCGTGCGCCGGCCTTTCTGGTAGTCCCGGGTGACGCCGGTGAGCTGGTACATGAGTATCCCTTCGCAGTTCGGCTGATTACTCGACCCGGGCCAGCGCCGTGGCCGGGCGGAGGCGGACGGCCCGCCAGCCGCCGAACGTGCCGGCCACCAGGCCGCCGGCGATGGCCAGGACGACAGCCAGCAGCACCGCGCTGAGCGTGACCGGCGCGGTCAGGTGCACGGAGACGCTGTGGGCGGCGGCCTGCGCGGCGCGCGCGAAACCGCCCGGACCGCCTGCACCACCTGGCCCGGCCGCGCCGCCCGGCCCGGCCGCCCCGCTGGCCTGGGTGGTGGCGGTCAGCGGCGGGGCGAGCGCCTGGACCAGCGCCGCGCCGCCGAACCCGAGCGCTACCCCGGCCACGCCGCCGATGAGGCCGGTGGCGAGCGCCTCGCCCATGATCTGGGTGAGGATCCGCCGGTTACGCCAGCCCAGGGCCTTGAGCGTGCCGAACTCGCGGACGCGCCGGGACACCGCCGACACCGTGAGCAGGCTGGCCAGGCCGAAGGCGGCCGCGAGCACGGCCACGGCCAGCCACTTGCCGAGGTTGTTGGCCAGGCTGGACGCGCTGGACAGCGACCCAGTGACCTGGCTGGCCAGGTCACTGGACGTGGTCACGGTGGCCTTGGGCAGGGCACCGGAGATCTCGCTGGACACCGCGCTGATGTCCGCGGCGCTGGCCGCGGACACGTAGATCGTGTTGACCTCGTTCTTCATGCTGGCCAGGGCCTGGGCCCGGGCGAGCGGGATGTAGACATCCGCGGACGTGCTGCCCTGCGCCACGCTGACGATCCCGATGACGGTGAACTTCGTGCCGGCGACCTTGAATGTGGAGCCGGCCTTGAGGTTCTGCGCCCGGGCGTAGTTGGCGTCCACCACGGCGATGTTGGTGGCCGAGTCAGCCGAGCTGAAATTGTGGCCCGAGGCGATCGTCCCCGAGCTGAGCGGCCCCAGTGAGCCGGTGGCCAGGTCAACCCCGGTCACGGTGAAGCTGCTGCTCTTGATCGAGGACCGGCCGCCCGACGCGCTGGCGGCACCCCCCTGGCCGGTGCCCGATCCGCCCGCGTTGATCGTGCCGGACAGTTTGAGATCGGTGAGGGTGAGCGCGCCGGCTGCCGCGGACACGTGCGCCAGTCCGGACACCGTCGTCACCGCTGAGGATTTCAATGCGCCCAGGCCCCCGCTGGCCAGCACGCTGCGGCTGAAGCTGGTGCCCGCCTGGGGCCTGCGGCCCGGATTGCCGCCCCCGAAGCCGAACCGGGCCGGGCCGCCCGACCCCGCGGTGGGCGGCTGGGTGACCGTGATGTCGGTGCCCACCCCGTAGAGGGAGTGCAGCACCGCGGCCTGCGAGTTGGACACCCCCGCCGAGGCAGCGGTCACGGTGATGACCAGGCCAATGCCCAGGGCCAGGCCCAGGGCGATGAAGATGGCCTGCCGCATCCTCCGGCGCAGTTCGCGCCGCAGGTAGGTGATGAACATGGGGTGTTAATTCCTCTCCATGACAGACGTGGCGGGGGGCAGGTCCCAGGGGGCGCCATCCGGGCGGGTCATCCGGCCGCGTTGCCGGCCGCGTTGCCGCCGGGCGGACCGGTTGGCCCGCCGCCCTGCAGTCAATGGCGCGCGGCTTGCGATCTCGTTGCGGCTGGCTGTGAGGTCCCTGGACCGGGGCTGCGTGCGTCTCAGCACGCCAGCGCAGCCGAGGCCGCCGGGGGCCCGGGGCCGCCTGCGGCTAGCGGCGGCCGGCCGTCTCGCCGGCCGGCGTGGCCAGCGGCAGCCTGACCCGGAAGACGGCGCCGCGGCCCGGCTGGGTGGCGACCGTGATGTCCCCCGCGTGCGCGGCGGCCAGGGCGGCGGCGATGGACAGGCCGAGCCCGGTACCTCCCCGGGCGCGGCTGCGGGCGGGGTCGGTGCGGTAAAAACGCTCGAACACGCGGGACGCCTGGTCAGCAGTCATCCCAGGACCGTTGTCGGCCACGGTGAGCTCGGCCTGCCCAGCCTGATCCGCCACGGTCACGGTGACCGCTGATCCCCCCGGGGTGTGCTGCAGGGCATTGCCGATGAGGTTGTCGACCACCTGGCGCAGCCGGTCAGCGTCGGCGTTCACGATGACCGGGACGTCCGCGTGCAGGGTGATCGGCCGGGCGGGCTGGATCAGGCGGGCGGCCAGGACAGCGCGGGCGGCGATGCTGGACAGATCCACGGGGCGCCGGTCCAGTGGGCGGTCCCGGTCGAACCGGGCGAGCATCAGGAGATCCTCCACCAGCCGGCCCATCCGGATGGCCTCGCCGTGGACGAGCGTCATCAGCCGGAGCAACTCCGCCTGGCTGGCGTCCGTGCCCTGCTGCAGGGAGAACTCGGCCAGGCCGCGGACCGATGTCAGCGGCGTGCGAAGCTCGTGGCTGGCATCGGCGACGAACCGGCGCATCCGGTCTTCGGAGTCCAGGGCGCGGGCCTCGCCCTGTTCCCGCGCCCGGTAGGCAGCCTCGATCCGGGCCAGCATCGTGTTGAGGGCGTCGGCCAGCCGGCCCACCTCGGTACTGTGCGGCGGGTGGTCGATACGCCGGGACAGGTCCCCGGCGGCGATCGCCGCCGCCGTGTCCCCGATCCTGGCCAGCGGCGCCAGGCTGATCCGGATCAGCGGCAGCCCGATACCCGCCAGGAGCACGATGGCGACGGTCCCGGCGACCGCGTCGGCTACTTCCAGGCGGGTCACGGTGCTGTCCAGGTTGTCCAGGCTGAACGCGATCACGGTATGCCGCCCGCCGGGCAGGGCTCGGACCAGCACGCGCCAGGAATGCCCGGGGTCGCCGGCCGCCGGCGCGGTGAACGGCTGCTGCGGGCCGGTGAGGCGGGCGGCGGGGATCTGGGGCCGGGCGGCGTGGTGCAGCGGCGCCTCGATCACCGAGATCCGGCCGCCGGAGCTGACGACCTCGATCAGGAACTGGAAGGGCTGGCTGGGCGCCCCGGCCGGGGGCGGCCGGGCCAGCCGCGACCCCGCGGCCAGGTTCCGGCCGGCCACTGACGCGAAAGCACGGAGCTGCTGATCAGCCCGGCCGAGCAGGTAGCCGTGCAGCAGGGCGGTCCCGAGCGAGCCCATCACCGCCGAGGTGATCGTGACCAGGAACGCGGCAACGGCCATCACCCGGACCCGGAGGGACGCGCTGGCCAGCGCCGCGCGCAGCCGCTGGCCCGGCTGGCATCTCACGGCGGTGGCACCCGCAGGACGTAACCGACGCCGCGGATGGTGTGGATCAGCCGCGGCTCGCCCTGATCGGCCTTGCGCCGCAGGTAGCTGATGCAGGGCTCGACCACGTTGCCGTCACCGCTGAAGCTGTAGTCCCAGACATGGTCGAGTATCTGCGCTTTGCTGAGCACCTGGCCGGCGTTGATCATCAGGTACCGCAGCAGCTTGAACTCGGTTGGCGTCAGGGTCACCGGCGTGCCGTGCCGCCGGACTTCGTGGGTGTCCTCGTCGAGTTCCAGGTCCGCCACGATCAGGCGCGAGGCCACCGGCCCGGGGGCACCACAGCGCCGCAGCACCGCCCGGATGCGGGCCAGGACCTCGTCCAGGCTGAACGGCTTGGTGACGTAGTCATCCCCGCCCAGGGTCAGCCCGGCAACCCGCTCGTGGACATGGGTGCGGGCGGTCAGGAAAATGACCGGCACGCGCGGCCCCGCGCCCCGGATGGCGCGGATCACGTCGAAGCCGTCACCGTCCGGGAGCATCACGTCGAGCAGGATCAGGTCCGGCCGCGAGGCCGCCGCGACGCGCAGCGCCTCCCGGCCGCTGGCCGCCGTCCGCACGTCGAAGCCCGCGAACCGCAGCGACCCGGACAGCAGTTCCAGGATCGTCGGCTCGTCCTCCACGACCAGCAGCCGGGCCTCGAGGCGGCCCGGCGGTACCTGCACCGCGGTGGCTGGGCTTCCGGTGGATGAGTAATCCATGATCTGACGTTCGCCGCCCAACCTTGCGACGCGATGACCGCCCGCTGAAAATGCCCTGTCCGCGCCCGGGGGGGCCTCCGGCAGGCATTGCGTTCCCGCTGATCGTCTGGAGCTTGCCCAGAGCCTGCGTTCAGCCACCTCTCGGACCTGACCTGCAGCATTGCTGGTGAGTACGCGACGGAGCCGACGACGCGCGGCAGATGAGAGGCGGCCTCGTGAGGGTAAAGACCGAGTGGTGGCGGCGCTTGCGCCTGTCCCTTCTGCGTCCTGGACGCGGTGTTCCCCTGAATGTGTCGGGACCGTCCCAGCCGGCCGCGGTGCTGGCTAAGCGGGGGTTCGCCGTGCTGCTCGGCCTGGCCATCACGGCGGTGGCGGTGGCGCAGTACCGCATGGGCCGGGGTCCCGTCACGGTCGCCTGGCTGGCGGTCGGCCCGCTGCTGGCCTCCCTGGTGCTGCGCCCGCGGATCACCGCCGTGCTGGCCGGCTGGGCGGTGCTGGTGAGCCTCGGGCTGATCCTGCACCAGCCGAGCCCGCCGGGCACCCTCGTCTCGCACCTCAGCGTGCTCGTGCTGCTGGCCGCGTTCGCCGTCGCCAACTCGGTGCTGCGGACCGCGGCGCAACGGCGGCTCAGCCAGGTCCGCGCCGTCGCCCGGGTGGCGCAGAGCGCACTGCTGCGCGAGGTCCCGGCCACCGTCACCGCGGGACGGCTGGCCTCGCGCTACGTCTCGGCCGCGGCGGAGGCGCGGGTGGGCGGGGACCTGCTGGAAGTCGTCTCCCAGGAGGAAGGCCACCCGCGGTGGCTGATCGGAGACACGCGCGGCAAGGGACTGCCGGCGGTCCGCCTGGCCAGCATCGCGATGACCAGCTTCCGGGACGCCTGCGCCCAGCCGGGCCTGTCGCTGCCCGAGATCGCCCGGGTCGTCGACCGGTCGGTCACGCGGGCGGCCGGGGATGAGGACTTCGTGACCGCCCTGTTCGCCGAGTTCGACCCGCGCGGCTGGCTGGAGGTCGTCACCTGCGGGCACCCGCCGCCCCTGCGGCTGACGGAGGACGGCGGGCTGCAGGCCCTGAACCCTTCCGCGTACGCGACCCCGCTGGGCCTGCACCCCGGCATGAGGGCGTCCACGTTCGCGGTGAGCCCGGGCGACCGGCTGGTCTTCTACACCGACGGCCTGCTCGAGGCGCGCGACCGGGCGGGACGGTACTTCCGGCTGGAGGACTGCCTCGACACGCTCCGCCGCCCCGATCTGGACGCGGCCGCGCAGGAGCTGCTCGACCGCGTCGTGGCCCATACCGGGCGCAGGCTCGATGACGACGTCGCGATCCTGCTATTCGAATGCGCTGGCGTGGCGGCCGAGAATCCTCGTGAGCAGGCAGGGCAGGAGGTCGCGCTCGCGCGGTGACAGCCGGGCCGGGGGACGCGAACGAGCGCAGACCAGTGTCGATGAGCCGCTCGGCGCGACGGACGTCGGCTATCCCCACTGGCCGGGCTGGTAGTCACCCGCGGGCTGGCGGGTGATCACGTTCAGCCGGTTCCAGGCGTTGATCTCGGCGATGAGGGACACCAGCGCGGCGAGCTGGTCATCGTCGTAGTGCTTGGCCGCATGCGCCCAGGCCTCGTCGGTAACGCCGCCGGCGGCATCGGCGATGCGGGTGCCCTGCTCGGTGAGCTCGAGGGCGGCCCGCTCGGCCTCGGTGAAGACCATCGCCTCCCGCCATACCGCGACCAGGTTCAGCCGCAGCCGGGTTTCCCCGGCGTGCTCGGCGTCCTTGGTGTGCATGTCGGTGCAGGCCGCGCAGCCGTTGATCTGGCTGGCCCGGATCTTCACCAGCTCCTGCGTCGCGGCCGGCAGGCCCGAATCGGTCACCACCTTGGCCGCCGAGACGAGGTGCTTGACGAACTTGGTCATGACGGTGTTGCCGAGCAGACTGAGACGCGGTTCCATGGCAGTTCTCATCCTCTTGCATGCTGGACGGTGTTCGTTCTCAGTAGTTCGACGACGCAGCCGCGCGGAATGTCAGCTGGCGTGCTGGCGTCACGCCCGGGCGTGGACGCGGTGAAGGGCGAGCGGCGGCGGCCGGTCATCCGCCTACCGGCGGCCGGGGTGGCTGGCCGAGGCGGAAGACCCGGGCCGGAAATCTGCGCCTGCGACGCCTGCCCGGCCCCCACGCGGGGAGCGGGCGCCGGGCTGGCGTCTCGCGCCTGGTGTCAGCGCGTCAGGAATTCGTTCATCGTCTGCACCTGCGCATGGTCGCTGGTGAAGGCGAGTTCGGGCAGGTGCCACGCGTCTTCCACGGTGCGCAGCAGCGAGTAATGGTTATACGCGGTGCTGCTGACGAAGTGCCGTGGCCCGCTGGGGTCGATCACGACCGCGGGGACCAGCCCGCCACCGTAGAGTCCGCCAGGCCAGGCAGCGTTGATGTCGGGGTCCCCGGCGGGCAGCACCGGTGAGTCACAGCAGCCCGCCGGCGAGTCCCAGCCCCCGTTAGCGGTCACGCCGGTGTAATCACCCTCGTCAGCGACGATGAAGATGGCACTGTGCGGCGTCCAGGCCCGGCTCGACATGATGGTCGTCACCGCCCCGCGCACGAACGCGTCGGCCTTGTGCTTGAGGGCCACGTCCGCCGGGTCGTCGTTGACGGTGTTGAAGGGGCAGGGTGTCTCGGGGTAGCCCGCCACCGCGGTGTTGACGCCGCCGTGCATGTCGTTGCACTGGTCGGGGGTGATGAACACGAACCGGGGCGCACGCGGCCGGTTCAGGTCCCGGGCGAGAGCGGTGTAGGGCTTGATCTGCGCCAGCCGGGCCGGGTCGCTGCGGATGTCGGTGAACAGCGCGAACGGGTCATGCTTGGACGCGTACAGCGGGTTGCTGCTCGATGGCCAGTAGTCGGCCAGCGGGTCACCGGCGGGCAGGGCCTGCATGTACGCGCCCCACGTGATGTGGGCCGCCGCCAGCTCGTTGACCAGGTTGGTGTGGTCGAACCGGTTGTCCGGGTTGTCGGTGTTGGTCCACCAGTTCGACCCGCTGATCATCGCCACGTAGTTCGGCTCGCTGGGGTGGGTGACCCCGTAGTAGTTCGCCGCTTCCCCGTACCGCCGCGCCAGCGAGGTCAGGTACGGGACGTTGGGGTCCCCTATGACGCTCTTCAGCGAGTGATTCTCCAGCACGATCACGAACGCCCGGTCGAGCTGCACCCGGCCGCCGTGCTGGCCGGCGCCCCCGGCCACCGCGCTGGCCGCCGCGCCCCCGGCTGCGGTGAATCCTGCCGCCAGCGCCGCCGCCGTCGCAGTGGCCAGCGCGGCCGCGACGAGCCTGGCCCGGCCAGCCCTTAATGAACGAAGCATGCCCCACCTCCGGTTCAGGGGCGGGCCGGTGCGCCCGCCGCCGTCAGACAGTTGCATCCCACGAGACGACGTCCATCCAGCCACGTCAAGCCCTTGCCGCCACAAGATTCCCGTCTGCGGGGGCTCGCGCTGCCTGGATCAGAGATCGAGGGTCACGTCGCTGCGGGGCTGAGAGCAGCAGATCAGCGCGCTCCCGGCGGCGGGATCCTCCACCGGGTCGGGGGCATACTCCAGCGTCCCGGACAGCAGGGCCGTCTCACAGGTGTGGCACACGCCGGTGCGGCATGACCACCGCACCGGCACGTCGCAGGCCTCGGCCAGCTCGAGGAGGCTGGCGTAGTCCTTGCCCCAGGGCACCGTCAGGCCGCTGCGCGCGAAGGCGATCTGCGGGCCGGCGCTGGGCCTGGCCCGGGGGCGGGTGCGGTGGCCGGCTCGGGACGGGCGCGATGCCCGGCGTGGACGAACCCGTCGCACCGAAGATCTCGGTGTGCACCCGGGCGCGGCCGATGCCCAGGCCGGCTAGCGCATCGGACACCTGGGCCATGAACGCGGACGGGCCGCAGATGTAGGCCTCCGCGTCCTGCGGCAGGCTGAGGGCGGCGAGCACATCCGAGGTCAGCCGCCCCGCCGTCTGGTAGTCGCGCCCGGGGACGTCGTCTGGGCCCGGGCGGCTGAAGCTGATGTGCCGGTGCCCGCGGGCCAGTTCCGCCAGCAGCGACCGCGATTCCATCGCAAACGGCTCGTCCGCCCGGCTCCGGGCACCATGGATCCACCAGATATCGCGGCCCGACCCGGCCTCGGCCAGGGCATGCAGCATGGCCAGGACCGGGGTCGCCCCCACTCCCGCGCTGATCAGCAGGACCGGCGTGCCCCCGGGCCGGAGGATGAAGGTGCCGCGCGGCGCGGCTGCCTCCAGCCGGTCGCCTGCCCGCACCCGGGTGTGCATGAACTGGCTTCCCGCACCGTGCGGCTCGCGCTTGACGCTGATCCGGTACGAGCTGTCTCCCGGGGACCCGGACAGCGAGTAGCTGCGCACCAGCGGCTGGCCATCCGGGCTGGCCGGCAGCCGCACGGTCAGGAACTGCCCCGGCTGGGCGGGCGGCACCGCGGCCCCGTCAGGATCGGCCAGACGCACCGAGATCACCGACGCGGTTTCCCGGTTCACCGCGGTCACCGTCAGCGACCGGAACCCCGGCCAGGCCGGCGGCGGGCTGACCGCGGTCAGCCCAGCGTTGCCCTCGGCGCCGGCTGATGCGGGCTGGTCCAGCAGGGCCCGGAACGAGGCTTTCCAGCCCTCCGGGAGGGCCGGGATCTGCACAGCCTGCATGACCTGCTCGCGGGAATGCCCGGGCAGGTAGAGCAGGGCATCGACCTCGGCCACCGTCATCCCTTCGGGCCCGGACGCGACCCGCACGATCTCGTCACCGGCCTGCACCGGTCCCTCACGCAGCACCCGCAGGTAGAACCCGGGCCGGTGGTGCGAGACGAGCAAAGCCGGAATCCGCGGGTCGTCCATCCGGATGCCGACCCGGTAGCAGGTGACCCGCGGCTGGGTCACCTCGAACAGGGCCTCGCCGATCTGGTAGCGGTCACCGATCCGCACCTGGTCATCCGCGAGGCCCGTGATCGTGAAGTTCTCCCCGAACTGGCCGTAGCCGAAGTCGTCGCGGCCCAGCTGCTGCTGCCAGTACCGGTAGGACTCGATCTGGTAGACGAACACCGCACGGTGCTCGCCGCCGTGCCCGGCCAGATCGCCCTGCCCGTCGCCGTCGATGTTGAGCCGCCGCACCATCTGCGGCCCGTCGGCCGGCCGCTTCCACACCGCCGTGCGCACAGTGCGCCCGTGCCAGGCCACGTCTTTGGGCAGGCCCACGTTCACCGACAGCAGGCGGCCAGTCCCCCGGTCCGTACTCACCCGTTGCCCTCCTCACCGCCGGCCCGGTCCGGCCATGACGTCCTCTCAGCGTAGATAACGAGTGATCCCCGGCCGCGCCGGGCGGGCGATCATTCACCCGGGCGGGCCCCGCAGGCCGTGGCGCGGGCCTGGAACAGGGCCCGCTCGCGGTGGTTGCTGGTGAGGGCGGCGGCGCGCTGGAACTCGTGGCGGGCCTCGTCCAGGCGGCCGAGCCTGGCCAGGAGGTCGCCGCGCACCGCGGGGAGATGGGGGTAGGCCGTGAGGGCCGGCACCGCGGTCAGCTGGTCGGCGAGGTCGAGCCCGCACGCCGGGCCGTAGGCCATGCCGACGGCGACCGCCCGGTTCAGCTCGATGACCGGTGACGGGGTCAGGTGGCCGAGTACGACGTACAGCGCGGCGATGCGTTCCCAGTCGGTAGCGTCCACGGAGTGCGCCCGCGCGTGACAGGCGGCGATCTCCGCCTGCACCTCGTAGGGTCCCGGTGCGCCGCCCAGCTTCCCGGCCCGCTGCAGGGCCCGCAGGCCATGGCGGATGAGCAGGCGGTCCCACCGGTTCCGGTCCTGGTCGGTCAGCAGGATGGGCTCACCCGCCGGGCTGGTGCGCGCGCCCATGCGCGAGGCCTGCAGTTCCATCAGCGCGACCAGCCCGTGCACTTCTCCCTCGCGGGCCATCAATCCGGCCAGGATCCGGCCGAGGCGCATCGCCTCGGCGCACAACACCGGGCGCATCCAGTCCTCGCCCGCCGTGGCCGAATAGCCCTCGTTGAACACCAGGTAGATGACTTCCAGGACCGAGGCCCGGCGGCCCGGGAGTTCGCGTCGCGCCGGAATCTCGAACGGGACCTGCCTGGCGGCCAGGGTCCGCTTGGCCCGCACGATGCGCTGGGCGATCGTGGGCTCCGGGACGAGGAACGCACGGGCGATCTCGTGAGTGGTCAGGCCGCCAAGCAGCCGCAGGGTGAGCGCGGCGCGCGCCTCCGGCGACAGCACCGGGTGGCAGGAGATGAAGATCAGGCGCAGCAGGTCGTCCCCGATGTGATCGTCCACCGCGTCCACGTCCGGTTCCCCGAAGTGCTCCGGCTGCGATCCCACCTGGCGGCCGACTTCCTGGAGCTTCTGGTCGTAGCGGGCCCGCCGCCGGACCAGGTCGATGGCCCGGTGCTTCGCGGTGGCCATCAGCCACGGGCCCGGGCCATCTGGCACGCCCTGGGCCGGCCACTGCTCGAGCGCGATCACCAGGGCGTCCTGCGCCAGCTCCTCCGCGGCGCCGACATCCCCGGTGATGCGGGTCAGGCCCGCGATCAGGCGGGGCGATTCCATCCGCCAGACCGCCTCGATCGCGGACCTCGTGGCCTCGTAGCCGGCGTGAGCCATCGCCCGATCATTCCCCCGGCGGCCCGCCGGCGGCGTCCATCACCTGCAGGACGTCGGTCGAGCCGGTCCAGCCCGCCCAGTGGTCACGGTGCAGCCTGATGAACCGCGAGGCCCACTCGACGGCCTCTTCCTTCGACCTGACCTCGTACAGCGCGTAGCTGATCAGTTCCTTGGACTCGGTGAACGGCCCGTCGGTGACCGTGACCTGGCCGCCGGCCAGGGTGACCCGGGCCCCGGCCGCGCTCGGCAGCAGGCCGGCGGTGTCGAGCAGCACGCCCGCCTCGGTGGCCTCCCCGCCCAGCTTCATGATCGCCTCGAACAGCTCGGGCGGCGGGGGCGCAGACGGGCTGGTACCGGAGAGCAGCATCATGTAGCGCATCGTCTTTCTCCTTGTCTTGTTGTACTTCCGGCGTCTCCCGGGCTGGTATCAGAGGGCCCGCGGCTCTGAGGCGCGACGGTACAGGTGGACCGAGGTCACCGCGATCCAGATCCAGGCGAGGAGCACGCCGCCGTAGAACGGCAGGACTACGGCCCTGGAACTGGACCCCGTGGTGACGCCGGCGAAGGCAGCCAGGAAGGCCAGCCCGGTGATGCGAGAGTAGATGGCCAGGCCGCGGTGCCGCTCGCGGCTGAAGGAGCGCGCGAACACGAAGCACGCCACGATCAGTGCACTGAATCCGACGCCGGCCGCTATCAGGTGCCCGGCGGCGTGCCAGCTGACCTGCGCAGCCTGGCCCGCCGGGGCGCCGGGCCCGAACCCGTCGGCCGGGTCGGCGCGCAGCAGCCCGGCGGCCATCAGCGCGGCGCCGTAGACCGCGATCAGCCGCGGGCCCCACGTGCCCCCGGCCCGGCCGGCCAGCGCGCGGCGGGCTCCGGCGGCGAACGCGATCGTCATCGCGCCGCAAACCAGGAACGTGGCGACTTGGATCCAGCCCAGCGGGCCGTTGCTCAGCAGGCTCGCGTCGTCGTGGGCGATGCGGAACCCGTGCCGGGTCAGCCCCTGGATCAGGATCGAGGCCTCGAACACGGCCCCGGCCAGGACCCCGTAGCCGAGCAGTGACCTGGTCACGCGCTGGGCCGGGGAGCAGCCGGGGTGAGGGGTGACGGCGGTAGTGGTGGTCTGGGTGGTCACGGCGGCTCGTCCCTTCGCTCGGGCGGACCGTCGGCTCGATCTGCCTCTGCCTATGCCTCGAACGAGGAGACGGGGACTCGACACATGACACGGAATAGTTTGAGAAATCTGTGTTGGCCCAGCTCAGCCGCGATCAAGCCGGGTGCGGGCCGGGGCGGTCACGCCCGGGCATCGCGTCGCCGGGGAAGCGCGGCATCCCATGGCCGTGCGACAGGCAGCTGAACGCTGGCCAACGCGACCAGGAACCCCGGCTGCGTCCGGGCGCGGGCTAGACCCGCGCGCGTGAGCCGGGCTGAGGACCAAGGCGTGCGGATATTTAAAAGCAGGCGGCCGTAAAGGCGCACGTTATCGCATGGTGAAAGTCCCCGCCGCCTCAAATTTATCCGGGCCGCTGTTTACAGAATTTTTCGCGGCCGCGGTGGATACCGGGCGCCTTTCCGGGCGTAGCGTCCGGTGTGGCAGCCAGGTCACGGCGGACGGCTGCTGGCCGGGGGGAACGGGCCAAGGCACAGCCACGGGCAAAGGCACAGCCCTGGAAGGCGATGAGGTGGGCCATGGGCGCGACATCGGGCAGGACCGCGCGGCGTATCGCGGCGCGGGTTTCACTATCCCTGGTCACAGTCATTGGCCTGGGCTGGATTGGCTCGGCCACGGCGCTGGCGTCGAATGCCTCCGCATTAGGGCAGGCGTCCGCCCGGCCGGCCCAGGCTCGGGGGGCGACCGGGAACCCGCGCGTCAGCGGGCTGATCAGCCGGATGACGCTCGACGAGAAGCTGACCCTGCTGGAAGGGTCACAGGAGGCCGCGTCCACCAATCAGTTCGAGGCGGGCTACCTGCCGGGCATCCCGCGGCTCGGCATCCCCTCGCTGCGGCTGGCCGACGGCCCGCCGGGCGTGGCGACCCGCGAGCCGTCCACCGGCATGACCGGGACCATGGGGGTGGCGGCCACGTTCAGCCAGCGGGATGCTTACCGCAACGGGATGGTCATCGGCCGGGACGCGCGGGCGCTGGGCGTCGACGTGGTCCTCGAGCCGTTCGTCAACATCGACCGCGACCCCATCTGGGGCCGGGCGTTCAACACGTTCGGTGAGGACCCGCTGCTGACCGGGCAGACCGGGGCCGGCGAGATCTCCGGGATCCAGAGCCAGGGCACGATGGCGATGGTCAAGCACTTCATCGCCTACGACGGCGGCAACAACGTGGTGCTGGATTCGGCGACCCTGCACGAGATCTACCTGCAGCCGTTCGCCGACGCCATCAACGCCGGGGTCGCCTCCCTCATGTGCTCGTACAACACCCTGCGGGTCGTGCAGGCCACCCCGTCCACCGGCGGGACCCCGGGCCCGTACTCGTGCGGCAACGCGGACACCCAGATCGGGATCCTGCGCGGGGAGCTGGGCTTCAAGGGGTTCGTCACCTCGGACTGGGGCGCGAACCACGCCACCAGCTTCATCAACGCCGGCCTGGACATGGAGATGCCGGGCAGTGGGTTCGGCGGCGCCCTGCCGACGTACTTCTCCGCCACCGCCCTCAAGGCGGCCATCGCGGCCGGCCCGGTCAGCATCTCCACGATCAACGCCGCGGTCGGACATATCCTGGCCGAGATGGACCGGTTCGGATTGCTGGACGGCCACTCGAAGCATCAGGTCACGCCCGTGCCCGTCCACGCGGACGAGCGGGTGGTCCAGCAGACCGGCCAGGACGCCGCCACCCTGCTCAAGAACGACGGCGGAGCGCTGCCGCTGTCGTCCGGCGACCTCAGCCACGTGGCCCTGATCGGGCCGGGCGCGGGGCAGACCATCGCGGTGGGCCAGGCCGGGGAGAACGCCGCCGGCATCGTGTCCCGGCAGACCGGCACCTACCAGGTGCTCCGGCAGGTGCTCGGCCACGACCCGGCCGCGCATCTGAGCTACGCGGTGGGTGACGACATGACCGGCACCCCCGTCCCCGCGTCGGCGCTGTCCCACAGTGGCCAGCCGGGCCTGCTGCGCACCAACACCAAGGACGGCTCGACCGCCGTCGTGTCCCGGCTGGACAGCACCAGGTCCAACGGGCAGGCGCTGCCGGCCGGATCGGCCTACACCTGGACGGGCGACCTGACTGTCCCGGTGGCCGGCAGCTACTGGATCAACCTGGGCCTGCTCGGCGCGGGCGGATCGATCAGCCTGGACGGTAAGCAGATCGCGGCGACCGGGTTCATCAACGGCACCGCCCCGCGCTACGGCGTGCTGCGCCCCGGCGACAACAGCGTCGTGCCGACCACCGACGGCCTGGATAACCTGCGCACCCAGCTCAGCCTGACCGCGGGAGCGCACACGCTCTCGGTGGCGATCGCGGCGGATGCCTCCGGCGACCCGGTCCAGGCCCGGCTGAACTGGGTCACCCCGGCCCAGCAGCAGGCCAACACCGCCGCCGCGGTGGCCGCCGCCAAGCGGGCCAAGGCGGCTGTGGTGTTCGCGTGGAGCACCGGCAGCCTGGACGCCCCGCTGCCCGACGGCCAGGACCAGCTGATCAAGGACGTCGCCGCCGTCAATCCCCACACCGTCGTGGTGCTGAACACCTCAGACCCGATCGTGATGCCGTGGCTGGGCCGCGTCAAGGCGGTTCTGGAAATGTGGTATCCCGGCGACACCGGTGGCTACGCGACCGCGAACGTGCTGCTCGGCCACGTCGATCCGGCGGGCCGGCTGCCCTTCACCTGGCCCGCGTCGCTGGGCCAGGGCGTGGCCAACCAGCCGGCCTCCCACCCCGAGCGGACCTCGAACGGGGTGGACGCGAACGGGAAGTTCTGCACCACCCCCGGCAGCCCGTTCGGCGGACCGCAGTGCACGACCACCTATACCGAGGGGATCTTCGTGGGTTACCGCTGGTACGACCAGCAGCACGAGACCCCGCTGTACCCCTTCGGGTACGGCCTGTCCTACAGCCACTTCACCTACTCGGGCCTGCACTGGGCACCCGCCCGGGATGGCGGCCTCAACGTGGCCTTCCGGGTGACCAATACCGGCCGTGTGGCCGGCGACGAGGTCCCGCAGGTCTACCTGGGCGCCCCGGCCCGCACCGTGGCGGGCGTGCCCTTCGCCGACCGGGCCCTGGCGGGTTACAGCCGCATCACCCTCCGCCCGGGCCAGTCCCGGATCGTGGGGCTGCACGTGCCGCTCCGCCAGCTCCAGTACTGGGATTCCCAGCCGGGGCGGTGGGTCACGGCAGCAGGCCAGCGGCCGCTCTACGTGGCCGGCAACGAGCGGTCCACCGATCTCACCGCCACCATCACCGTCCCCGGCAGGCACTAACGCACCGGCGCGGCCGCTAGCGGACGGACCGGGCCCCGGGCGGGCCGCGCTGAGGCGCGGCCCGCCCCAGGCCGTCTCGGGGCTATCGCGATCGGCCCGGGCGTCCAGCTGGCCGTCGGCGGGCTATCAGCAGAGCCTCAGCGGGAGTGGAGCTATTTGTCAGCCAGCTATCGGACTATTGAAGGTTGACAGCACGGGGAAACACCAGCCCGCAGGCACCGGGGCACCATCGGGGATAGGCCTGCCGGCTGAGGCCAGAGCGCCGTCACTGTATCCGCCGTGGAACACGCCGGACCACCGGCGGTAACGAGAATGAGGGCACAGAGATATGTGGGAGGATGCGGTCAATTCCAGCCGCCCGGCCAGGCCAGGTGGGCTGGGGGACTCGTGCTGGGCCTGGGAGATGGAGTTGCCGGCCGCCGGGCGCGCGCCGGGGCTGGCCCGGCAGGCTACCCGGGAGGTGCTGCAATCCTGGCGGGTGGCCCATCTGGAGGAGACGGCGGTCCTCTTCGTCTCCGAGCTGGTCACCAACGCGGTGCGGCACGCCGCCACCAGTGGGTCGATGCTAGTCCTGCGGCTGGAAGCCGCCGGCACCGTGCTGCGGATCGAGGTCCACGACGCGGACCCCCGGTGGCCGCAGCCGGGCACGCCGGCCGGGCTCGGGGAATCAGGGTACGGGTTCGTGATCGTCGACGCCCTGGCGCACAAGTGGGGGGTCAGCGAGACGCCCACGGGCAAGGCCGTGTGGGCGGAACTGGACACCCGCCCGGGCCACCAGCCCGGCTAGCGCGGACCGTCCCGTCAGTCGGTGCCGGACTCCATCGCGGCGCGGTCCAGCAGCTCGTCGTCCTGGTTGACCCCGCCGCGGGAGGCGATCGCCTCGGCTCCGCCCCGGGGCATCTCGCCCACCAGCTCACTGGGGGCCGTGGCCCCGATCAGCTGGACATGGGCGGCACCGACCATCCCGAGGCCGGCGTACTGCTCAAGCTTGGCGCGCGAGTCAGCGATGTCGAGGTTCCGCATCGTGAGCTGGCCGATCCGGTCCAGCGGGCCGAACGCGGAGTCCTCGGTACGCTCCATCGACAGCTTGTCGGGGTGGTAGCTGAACGCCGGACCGGTGCTGTCCAGGATCGAGTAGTCCTCGCCGCGGCGCAGCCGCACCGTGACCTCGCCGGTGACGGCGGAGCCCACCCACCGCTGGAGCGATTCGCGCAGCATCAGCGCCTGCGGGTCGAGCCAGCGGCCCTCGTACATCAGCCGTCCCAGCCGGCGCCCCTCGGTGTGGTAGTTGGCGATGGTTTCCTCGTTGTGGATGGCGTTCACCAGCCGCTCGTACGCCACGTGCAGCAGGGCCATGCCTGGCGCCTCGTAGATACCCCGGCTCTTCGCCTCGATGATCCGGTTCTCGATCTGGTCGCACATGCCCAGGCCATGCCGCCCCCCGATCACGTTGGCCTGCATGACCAGATCGACCATCGTGGCGAACCCGGCCCCGTTGATCGTCACCGGCCGGCCGCGCTCGAAGCCGATCGTGACGTCCTCCGGTGCGATCTCGACCGCCGGGTCCCAGAACCGCACGCCCATGATCGGGTTGACCGTCTCGATCCCGGTGTCGAGGTGCTCGAGGGTCTTCGCCTCGTGGGTCGCCCCCCAGATGTTCGCGTCGGTGGAGTAGGCCTTCTCCGCACTGTCGCGGTACGGCAGGTCGTGAGCGAGCAGCCACTCGCTCATCTCGCGGCGCCCCCCGAGCTCGGTGACGAAGGCCGCGTCCAGCCACGGCTTGTAGATACGCAGGTTCGGGTTGGCCAGCAGCCCGTAGCGGTAGAACCGCTCGATGTCGTTGCCCTTGAACGTCGAGCCGTCCCCCCAGATCTGGACGTCGTCCTCGAGCATCGCCCGGACCAGCAGCGTGCCCGTGACCGCCCGGCCCAGCGGGGTGGTGTTGAAGTAGGACCGGCCCCCGGAGCGGATGTGGAACGCCCCGCAGGTCAGCGCGGCCAGCCCCTCCTCGACGAGCGCCGGGCGGCAGTCGACCAGCCGGGCGACCTCGGCGCCGTACAACTTGGCCCGGTCGGGGACCGAGCCGATGTCTGGCTCGTCGTACTGCCCGATGTCGGCGGTGTACGTGCACGGCACCGCACCCTTGTCGCGCATCCACGAGACCGCGACCGAGGTATCGAGCCCGCCGGAGAAAGCAATGCCGACCCGTTCACCGATGGGCAGGGAGGAGATTACCTTGGACACCCGAGAAAGTATGCCGTTCTATGCATGATTATGCAAGCCGAAGCCCGGATTCCGGAGACCCTGTCACGCGGTCAGCCCGGGCGCCAGTGCCCCGGCTTGCCGTACGGTTGTGGCATGGCCTGCAGAATGAGCGAGCTAGTCGTCGACTGCCAGGATCCGGCCCGGCTGGCGGCCTTCTGGTGCGAGGTGCTCGGGTTCGTTGAGCTCGAACGGGTCGAGGGCAGCATCGAGATCGGGCCGCCGGGGACCGGGTTCGGCGGCCTGCAGCCCACGATCGTGTTCAGCCCCAGCCCGGGTCCCAAGGCCGGCAAGCTGCCTCTGCACTTCGACGTCAGTCCCACTGACCGGGATCAGGACGCTGAGCTGGCGCGGCTGCTGGCGGCCGGCGCCCGGCCGGCCGACGTCGGGCAAGAAGGCAATGAGAGCTGGCATGTACTGGCCGATCCGGAAGGCAACGAGTTCTGCCTGCTGCGCACCCAGCTGACTGCGTAGCTCCGGGCGGGTGCTCAGCGACCGGCGAGGGGGTCGTTAAACGCTTGGGCGGCAGCGGCCCGGTGGCGATGGTCAGCCGGTCGCGTGCGCGGCTGCGACGATGACCTGGGTGACGACGCCGGGAGCGGAGATCATGGACAGGTGCGGCGCGCGCACCCTGGTGATGTGCGCGTGGGCGTGCCGGGCCATGGCCAGCTGCACGGCGGGCAGGATGACGCGGTCAGCCGTGCCGACCACGGCCCAGGACGGGATCGTCTTCCAGGCCGGCGCGCCGGTCTTCTGGCTCAGCGCGATGGTCAACAGCGGCTCCTGGGTCGCGGCGAGCATCCTGGCTTCGCGGGGCGGCAGACCGTTGGCGAAGCACGAGGGGAACAGGCCCTGCTTGACGTACGCGTCGAACACGCCAGCCGGGGCGCCGGGGAACGTCGCGAGGTTGAAGATCGTGGTCGGGTCCGCGGCCGCGACGCAGGAGCCGGGCACGGAGGAGACAATCTGCCCGAGGGTCTGGCCCTGGTCGGGCGCGAAGGCGTCCACGTAGACGAGGGCCTTGACCTGCTTGTTCCCGGTGGCGGCGTTGGTGATGACGGCCCCCCCGTAGGAGTGGCCGACCAGGACGATGGGCCCGGAAATGGTCTGCAGGAAGTCGGCCAGGAAGGCCGGGTCGTAGGCGAGGCCCTGCAGCGGGTTCGGCGGCACGTTAACGGTATACCCGGCGGCCTGCAGCCGCTTGACCACGCCATCCCAGCTCCCGCTGTTGGCCCAGGCACCGTGCTCCAGCACGATCGTGGGCCGCGGACCGGACGTTCCGTGAGGCGCTGCCGGTGATCCGGCCGAGGCGGCCGCCACCCCGGTCACAGCCAGCCCGGCCACGGCGGCCAGGCCAGCGACTATCCCGCCCCGCCGGAACAGGCGGGCGCGGGCGGACTGGATCTTCTTCACAAGGGCTCCTGGAGTGCGGCTGGCCGAGATTGACGGGCAGCAGGCGGCGTACGACAGCGTGCGAGAATCACTGCCTGCGCCATCGCGCGCACAGAAACAGCAATAACGCTAAGGAGAAACGTCCGGAACTTCGGGAAGAGAACGCCCAGAGCCGGAGCGGCTAGTTTCGATATAAGCATCGGAGGGGAAGAAACCGCCCGCCACAATGGCTCAACCGCACCCCCGGGATCACAGAACTCGACTGCCGGGGTCCGGGGCAGAATTTACCGCTCGCTTCCACGCTCACCCTCGCACTTCAGTCACGGGATAGCAAGCCCGGGACACCCGGACCATCGCTGGTGACGGCGCCTGGCTGCGCCCGGACGCAGGGATGATCTCCGGCATGCCCTTGCGATTCAGCAGCTGCGGTGCGAGGCTGGAGGAGTAATCGGTAGTGCTGCTCCAGCCCCCGGCAGCCCGCGATTTGCGAGTTCAGGGATGCGCTGAGCTAATACCGGTGCCCCGCTGAACTGATCCGGGCGGTGCTGAATCCGGGCGGCCGGTCCGGCATCTTAGTTCGCGGGGCACATTTGGCGGCGAATGCCAGCGGACATCGGCGTCCCGCAGCCAGCAGTTTCTGTGCGCCCGGCCATTCGCCAGGGATTTCGCAACGGGCCCCCGCCGCTTTACCATTCGCCTGCTCAGAGGAGAAGCCTGATGGCCACGATCACCACCCGGGATGGTACCGAGATCTTCTATAAGGACTGGGGATCGGGCCAGCCGGTCGTGTTCAGCCACGGCTGGCCGCTCACCGCGGACGCCTGGGACGACCAGTCGTTCCTCGTCGCGTCCGGGGGCTACCGCGCGATCGCCCACGACCGCCGCGGCGGCGGCCGGTCCGGCCAGCCCTGGGACGGCAACGACCTGGACACCTACGCCGATGACCTGGCTGAACTCCTCGACTCACTCGACCTGCACGACGCGGTCCTGGTGGGCCACTCGACCGGCGGTGGCGAGGTCACCCGCTACATCGGCCGCCACGGCACCTCCCGCGTGGCCCGGGTCGTGCTGGTCGGCGCCATCCCGCCGCTGATGCTGAAGACCGCCGCGAACCCCGGCGGCCTGCCGATCGAGGTATTCGATGGCCTGCGGGCCGGCCTGACCGCCGACCGGTCCCAGTTCTATAAGGACCTCAGCGCGCCGTTCTACGGCGCCAACCGGACCGGCAGCACCGTCTCCCAGGGCCTGCGCGACTCGTTCTGGCTCATGAGCATGACCGTGGGCGAGAAGGGCGCCTACGACTGCATCAAGGCCTTTTCCGAGACCGACCTCACCGAGGACCTCAAGAAGATCGACGTCCCGGCCCTGATCGTGCACGGCGATGACGACCAGATCGTACCCATCGGGGCATCGGCCCTGCTGTCATCGAAGATTGTCAAGGACTCGATCCTGAAGGTCTATCCCGGCGCCCCGCACGGCCTGGCCCAGACCACGGCCTATAAGGACACGTTCAACGCCGACCTGATCAGCTTCATCAAGGCCTAGTTTCCGGGCCGGCGCCTGGCTACGCCTGCTCCTCACGAGACCGCGTCAGGGGCCTGAGTCCCGCTGGTCAGGTGAGCCAGCGCCGGGCGGTTCCGGTGAGGATGCGGCCGAATTGGAGCTCGGGGAAGTGCGCGCCGGTGCCCAGGGTGCGTCCGCCTTCGAGTTCACGCCACATGCGTTCGCGGGTACGGTCGGCCAGCGCGGGGTCAACGTCTCCGATCGAGTGCCAGGCCGGCTCGTCGAGCTGGATAGGGCAGGTGATGGCGTCCCCCAGAAGCAGGGCGCGCTGCTGCCCGGAGGAGAGCACGACGCACAGGTGGCCGGGAGTGTGTCCCGGCGCGAGGAGCGCCGTAATCCCGGGTGCGATGGTGGTGTCCCGGTCGATGGGCTGCAGGCGGCTGGTGACGGCGCGACTGCGGAACCCTTCCCGGATATGGGTGCGCATGTCGCCGGACCCGGCCACGAAGTGAGTCCAGTCGGCGCTGCCGAACCAGATCACTGCCTGGGGGAAGACCGCCCGGGCGCCAGGGTCGAAGAGCCAGCCCACGTGGTCGGCGTGAAAGTGGCTGCAGATCACGTCGGTGATGTCGGCAGCACTCACGCCAAGAGCGCGCAGGCCGGTGAGGAGCTGGCGCCCACCAGGTGCATGCCGTGCCGCAGTTGCTGCAGGTCAGGTCCGAGGCCCGCGTCGATGAGCACGAGCCTTTCGCCGGCCCGGACCAGGAAACAGCCGATCGGCAGCCAGGCCGCCTGGTGGCGGCGGAAGAACTCCGGGCGCGCCCCGGGCAGAACGTGGCTTCCGAAGTACGCCGGCCGCACCACGAACGTGCCGTCGGAAACTGGATGCAGGCTGAGGTCCCCGATCCGCACTCGATCTCCTTTGCCGGTACCCCGGTCCGGGCGCCACGCAGGACTGCTGAGGCGGCCACGGCCACGTCCCGCCGCAGAACGTACCCGCCAGCGGTGGCGGGATGCTGTTCAGCGTGGTTGTCTCATGTCGATGACAGGAGCGTGATGAGCGGCGACGAGCCTGCCGGGGTTGTCTTTCCCAGCTCACCGGACGGACGCCGGAGCACGTCGGCGCTGGGCAGCGCCGTGGTAGCTGACGCGCTGCGCCACGTCAACCCGGCCGGGGCACGCGATGCGGAGCAGGACACCAACTGGCGTGCGGGCTACGTCATGCACTTTCGCCGCCTCGTCGAAGCGGGGCTGGGGTCGAGGGACGCCGCGCTCACGGTGGCCCGGGAGGGGCTGGATTCGCTGCACCGGCGGATGCGTGTCGCGCACGCCGGTGGCGAGGAGACCGGACTCGGCACGCTGCTCTCGGCGCCCGGACGACGGCGTGTTACCGCGGTCACGGTCGCGGGCACCGGCCAGGCCAGCGACGGGCTGTCGCTGCCCTACCACGGCGATCAGCTAACTGGCGGCGCCCTGCTGCGCAGGCTGGAGGCGTGGGTGGACGCCGGCGTGATGGAGCCGTCCTGCGCAGAGGCGGTCCGGACCGTCGCGGCGCACCCCGAGTGGCTCCGCCTGCCCGGCCGCACGATCGCGGTCCTCGGGGCCGGCGCTGAAGTGGGTCCGCTGTTCCCCTTGCTGAGCTGGGGTGCCCGGGTGATCGCCGTGGACCTGCCCCGTCCCCCTATCTGGGAGCGCATCCTGGACACCGCGCGGCGCAGCGGCGGGACCCTGCTGGTCCCCGTCGTGGACCACCGGCCTGGTCAGCGCGAGCCGGGGGGCGCGAGCGAGGCCGTCATGGAGCGCGCCGGCCTCGATCTGACGGGCGACATCCCCGCCGTCGCCGACTGGCTCGCCACCATTGACGGGCCGCTGGTGCTGGGCAACTACGTCTATGCGGACGGCGCGGCTAATGTGCGCCTGTCCGCCGCGGTCAACGCGCTGACCGTGCGCCTGCAGGCCGCGCGGGACGACGTCGCCCTCGCGCTGCTCGCGACGCCGACCGACGTATTCGCGGTCCCGGCTGAAGCCGTCGCGCACTCCGCCCGCGCTTATGCGGCCCGGTCGCGAGCGGCGAAGCTCGCCAGCCCGCCGCTGCGGGCGCTGTCCGGCGGCCGGCTGCTCCACCGTGCCTACGAGCCCGGGGTTGACCCAGGCATCAACGACAGCCTGATTCCGCAGCAAGGTCCCAATTACGCCTTCGCCAAGCGGGTGCAACGCTGGCGCGCCACACTCGCCCGCGACGCCGGCACGACCGTGTCGCTGAATGTCGCTCCGCCCACCCGCACCAGGTCGGTGTTGAAGAACCGGCTGCTGGCGGCGGCGTACGCCGGCGCGCACCGGTTCGGCGTCGAAGCCTTCGAACCTGCCACCTGCAAGGTGCTCATGGCCATTTTGCTCGTCCATGACCTGCACACTGGCGGCGGCCCGTCCTTCCCGCATCCCTGGCAGGACGAGGCGCACGCCGCCGCGCATGGCGGCCTGTGGCGTATCGCGTATGCCCCCCGCAGCGCGCTGGGGATCGCAGCGGCTCTGGGCTACCCCGCAGCCAGAAGATGACGCGCTGATCGTCCGGGGCCGCCCGCGATGCCAGTCTCCGTGATCAGGCGCTACTGGATGTCAGCAGCTGTCATCACTTAGAATCAGGGCATGAGCCGATGGGAGCCGAACGCACGCGGCCGACTCGAGCAGGCGGCGCTGGAGCTCTACCGCGAGCGCGGGTTCGACCAGGCCACGGTGGCGGAGATCGCGGAGCGGGCCGGGCTCACCGAGCGCACCTTCTTCCGGTACTTTGCCGACAAGCGCGAGGTGCTGTTCTGGGGTCAGGGCGCACTGACCGAGCTCTACGTGGAGGCCATCGCCGCCGCCCCTGACTCCGCGGCGCCCGTCAACGTGGTCGCCGCGGCGCTGGAGGCGGCCGCGCCCGTGTTCCAGGAGCGCCGCGAGCTCGCCCGGCAGCGCCAGGCCGTGATCGCCGCCAACCCGGGGCTCCAGGAACGCGAGCTGCTGAAGCGCGCGTCGCTCGCGTCGGCCATGGCCGACGCCTTGCGGAAACGTGACGTGACCGAACCTGCGGCGAGCCTGGCCGCAGAAGTCGGGGTCATCGCGTTCAAGACCGCCTACGCTCGCTGGATCAGCGACCCCGGCGAGCAAGACCTTACGCAGCTCATCCGCGAGTCACTCGGCCAGCTCGAGGCCATGACGACGGGTAAATGATCACCGGGGTGAAGAGACGGCCCGGCTGGATGGAGGCCGTCTCCGGCAGTGAAGCAATCCGTGCGCGCCCTCCGCGCCTGGGCGTCAGGCGGCAGGCGTTGCGAGCCGCCGCCACGTGGTGCCATCCCAGCGTTCAGCCAGGGTGTGCCGGACGAAGGGCGTGCCGTAGAAGCCGACCGCCATGCACCTGGCCGGCCTGGGGCACCGGACGCTGGCCAGGAAGCTGGGACCGCGGGGATGAACCGGGGCCAGCACGCGCCAGGCCTTCCCGTTCCAGGCCCGGGCCGCAGCCTGCATGTTCCCGTCCTGGCCGACGGCCACGCAGCTGCGGGCGCTGATGCAGGAAACCCCGGCCAGCTGGCCCAGGCCAGGTACGGTCAGCTGCGTCCAGCCATGCCCGGTCCACTGGTCAATCAGCATGCCCGACCCGACAGTCATGCACAGCCTGGTGGTAACGCAGGAAACACCAGACAGGCCGGTATCGAGGTTGCCGCTGTCCCCCGGCGGGGTAGCCACCATCCGCCACCCGGCGGCTGTCTGCGCCACCCCCAAGGGCACCCGCGAATCGCTGGCCGGGCTGGTGCTGCCGACGGCCAGGCAGCTGGCCTTGGTCCGGCACGCCACACCGTTCAGGCTGGACTGGCCGAAGACCGCCCGCAGCCGCCAGCTCCTGCCGTCCCACGCTTCGGCCGCGGCGCTGACCGTGGGCTCGGCGTCGCCGTAGCCACTCACGGCGACGCAGCGGTGCGCACTCGTGCAGGAAATACTGGCCAGATCGGTCACGCCGGACCCGCGGCCCGTCTGAGCGGTCTTCAGAAGCCGCCACGAGCGGCCGTTCCAGGCCGCCGCCAGCGGAGAAGCCTGGACACCCTGGCTGGTGTCGTGGCTGCCGACCGCGAGGCAGTATGCCCGGCCTGGGCACGAGATCCCCAGTAGCCTGCCGTGGATGGCAGGAGTCTTCAGCTGCCGCCAGGACCGCCCGTTCCAGGCTTCGGCCAGCGGATACAACGCCGCACCGCCGCCGATGGTATGGAACCCGACCGCGACGCACCGGCGGGCGCCCGGGCAGGACACGCTGGCCAGCTGCGCGTACGGCGTGCGGGCCCCGGCGGCACCCGGGGCCGGCGCCTGACTGGCGGCTGGGCGCATGACGCGCACCGCACTGGCCTGCGCCATCCCCGCTGGGCAGATCCCCGCGGCCAGCGCGGCCAGTGCCGATACTGCCGCCAGACTTCGCCCGGGAAACCTTCTGGCCAATCGCCCCATGGACTCCTCCGGAAAAACCGCCGCCCGTCAGCGTCGGCAGCCGCAGCGGACCAGCCCACCGCGGCCAGCACGCGTCACAGCCCGGCCGGGATGATGCAGTCTCGCTACAGGCTCCCTGCCAGGTGATCCTGCCACGACCTGGGCTTACGCGCGACCGTGCTACCGCCCACAGGGGTCATTCCCTGAGGCCCTAGGGCATCGAGGTGAAGAACACCCGGCGCGAGACGACGCCGTGGCCGATGTCGCTGCCGCTCCACAGCGTGATGGGCTGGCCCGGCCCCAAGAACTCGCACGCTTGGTCATCGGCTATCTCGATGGTCACGACCATTTGCTGATCTCCCGGACTCAGCGGCTCCTCATCGGCCCGGTAGATGGCAGCGGGAAAGTACCGGAGCAGGCCGGGCGCGCCCAGGCGGCGGCATCGCACCATGAGAGCGTGCGTCCCGCTGGGATACTCCCGGGCCGGCCTCGCTGACTTCCCGCCGTCCAGGCTGATGAGGGCCCTGAACTTGTACAGCCTCACCAGATCCACCTTCTTCCGCGACCGTGCCCGGTCACGCCATCCGGAAGCCCCGGGCAACGGCTGACGGTGGGCACCGCCCACGTGGTCTTGTATGCAGCAAGTGTTGGTTACTACAATAGTTTCCCGCGACGAGACCATCAAGGTCGAGACACCCGGAACGGGCAGCCGCCGGGCCGGTGACCGCGCCGAGCCTGGGCGGTACCGCCCAGGCTGGTCAGGCAGCGCGGGCCGGGAACACGGCGGCCGGCGGCCCCGGGGACACGGGGATAGGGCGGCCGAGGGCCCGATGCGGCGCTGCCGGCCTCCGCACGCGGCGGCCGCGCGTCAAGCATTTCCTGGCCGTCGCCCGGAGGGTCATGTGTCCTTGCGGAGTTCAGTTCGCCGCCGGCGACGCCGCCCGGGCGGGCCGGCTGATCTGAGTCCAGGGGCGCGCCGAGTGCCCGGCGACCTCGATGAGCCGTTCGAGCCGCGGCAAGGCCACGGAGGCGAGGAACTCCTGGCGCTGATGACCAGCGAGGCTGACCACCTCGCGCCACACTGAGCGACCGGCGATGAAGCCTGAGGCTCCCCCCTCGTCGGCTGCGATCCGGATGATGTCGGTGAATTGCCCGAAAGGCACCCCCGCGGACAGGACCGCCCAGGGCCGGTCGAGGAGGTCAGTGAGCCGCCGGCAGCCTTCCGGCGAACCGGGATACTCGAGCTTGAGCAGGTCGATGTCGAGGTCGTTGAGCGCCCGGGCTGCCTCGATGATGGCGTCTTCGCGGGGCTGGCCGCGGAGATCTTCCCCCGGTCGCGCGTACACGAGGTTCTCGATGACCACCGGGAGGCCCGTGTCGCGGCAATCGCGGATGATTTCTGCGCAGACGGCCAGCGTCTCGGCGACGAGGTCTGGCTCGCCGGGGCCGGGGGCCGGGCGGTCGGCGCGCAGCTGGACGAAGAACTTGAGGGCGTCGCCACCCTGGTCAAGGACCCATCGAGCGTCCAGGTCGGGGTCGCGGTGGGTGCGCGGCTCGCCCTGGAAGCTGCGCCGCTCGGACGGTTCGGCGGCGACGAGCAGTCCGCAGTTCGGGGCGAGCGCGTTCGCTTCCGTGATGGCCGGAACACCGTAGGTCGGATCGGACAGCAGGCCCGAGGCGGCTGGCGTCAGGACGCGTGCGACGTCGGCCTTGGCGGTGCGCAGGTCGTTATCGCTCGCGTCCAGGCCAACGGCCGTGAACATGCGGCGCAGGGTATTGCGCTGATCCATGGCGATGATGGAGAACACATGACTGTCCGTGGCGATATCGTCCAGCGTTCCCGTTCGGGCTTTCGTTGCGCGAGTCATTTCGTTCCTTCAGGAGGCGGTGTCGCAGTGGGCCGGATCAGCGGTCAACTGCCGGATGAAGTCGGCGAGCGGCAGGCCCTCGCCAGCGAGGGCGAACGCGGCCAGCAGGGCGGCCCCGGTGACGCCGGGCTGCACCAGGGGCGAGAAGGTCATCGCGTCGATCGCGGCCGCCTTGGCCGCGCGCACGCTGGCCATCTGCGTCCATCCTCCGGCGGCCACGGCCCGCTGGTGCGGGCCGACGACCTTCTCGATATCACTGAGCAGGAGCCGGGTCTGGGCCGCCGTGGAGCGCACGGCGGCTGTCCAGACCGAGGCGGGCGAGGCGCCGTCCTGGACGCGGATGACGACATCGTCCTGGGTTCGTCCGTCGCCGGTGACCGACAGGCCTGCGGGGAGCTCAGCGATGCTGAGGCTGGCCTGATCGAGCGCCGCCCGAGCCGGCCCGGACTCTGCTCCCAGGGCGGTGAGAACGCGCCGCAGCAGCAGTCCGCCGCTGGCCCCGGCCAGCAGCAGGCTCGTGTCGGGCAGCACGTGCCGCCCGATCGACCAGCCGGCGTTGACGACTCGCTGGCGCTGGGTCTCGTCGAGCGTCCCCGCAATGCAGCGGGCCAGCACGTCCGCGGTGCCGCTTGAGTTGAACAACTCGCCCGCCTCGACCGCACCGGCGCCGATGGCCGCCACCGGATGATCGTGCCCGGCCACCGTCAGTACGGCACCTGCGGCACAGGAGGCGGCGCCCTCGTGTCCCAGGTAACCGGCGGGAAGGCCGGGCCGTTCGCCGGGAAGAATCCGGCTGGGCAGCCCCGCCGCCGCCAGGGCGTCGGGCCACACGTCGCCCGTGCCCTGATCAATGAGACCGGTCCGCGAAGCCAGCGACGGCTCGCGAACCGCCTCACCGCCCAGGGCGAAGACGATCCACTCGGGCACGCTCAGCCAGGTTGATGCCGGGCCGGCCAGGCAGCCGCTGGCCCGCAGCCACATCAGCTTGGCGATGGTGGCCTGAGTCGACCACGGAAGACCGGTTGTCTGCTCGAACCGGGCGGCGAATCCGGGAGATTCCCGGCCGGCCTGCTCCATCTCGTGCCCGCCGCGGTGGTCGAACCAGGCGATCACCGGTGCGACCGGCCGCCCGGCCGCGTCGAGCAGTGCGCCGCTCTCGGCCAGGCCGGCCACGCCGATGCTGCGCACGCGGACCGGTCCCCACCCTGACTCAGCCGCCCGGACCACGCGCCCGATCAGGTCGAGGGCTACGTTGACGAGGCGGTACGGATCCATCTCCGTCTGGCCCCAGATTCCGGTGTGCCACGGGGTGGGCTGTTCCGCGTGCGGGGTGCCGCGCTGCGATGCCGACCGGGCGGCGGCCTTGGATGAGGTGGTCCCGATGTCGATGCCGATGACAACATCGGCGCGGAACGTCATCGGCGTAGCTCCCCGGAGCCACGTCCGATGATCCTGGCCGGTACCGTGATGCGCTCGACCGGAAGCCCGGGCTGCCCCAGGCGCGCCAGGAGCCTGGTCGCGGCCACCCGCCCGATGTCAGGCCCAGGATGGTCCACCACGGTGACCGCGGGCCGCAGGGCATCGGCCATCGGGAAGTCGCCGAAGGCGACCAGAGCGATGTCGGTGCGGCGTGCGGAGTGCAGAGCGGGTACCACGCCCAGCGACGCCCGTGTGGTGGCGCTCAGGATCGCGGTCGGCGGCCGGGAACTGCCGATCAAGGCCGAGACGGCATGAGCGGCGGCCTGGCTGGTCGCGCACTCGGAATTGACCAGGCGCTCGTCCGCCTCCACCCGGCGATGCGCGAGGGCATCGCGGTACCCGCGCAGGCGGGCGGCTGAGGTCGGGATGGCGGGCGTGTCCCCGATGTAGGCGATGCGCTGGTGCCCGTGAGCTATGAGATGAGCCACGGCGTCGAACGCGGCGCGGTGGTCATCGATCCCGACGAGGTCCGCGGACAGGCCAGGCGCCGGCCGGTCGATAAGCACGATGGGCACGCGCCGCGTGTCGAGCCAGGAATGGGTATCGCCGGTCGGGCTGAGCAGCAGGCCGGCGACCCGCCGCTGCAGCATGCGCCCGATGAGATCGCGTTCCCGGACGGGGTCACGCCGGGTGCTCGCCACGAGCACGGACCGGCCATGACGCGACATCTCCAGTTCGACCGCGTCGATGAGTTCGGCAAAGAACGGGTCGGAGATGGACTCCACGACGAATCCGATCGCGGTGTCCGTTCCCGCTCGCAGCGACCGGGCCATCTCGTCCGGCTGGAAACGCAGGTCGAGCATGGCTTCCCGGACGCGCTGCCGGGTGACTGGCGCGACCCGCGGATCGTCGTTCAGGACCCGCGAGGCGGTGCGCAGGCTCACCCCGGCCGCGTTGGCGACGTCGAGCAGCCTGCTCGTCCCGCTCACGTGGCCTGCAGCCCGTGGACCGGCGGCCAGGATCTCCCTGGTACCGAGAGGTGCGGCATCACTGACTCCCACTTATGCCATCGATGGCACGACCAATACTGCCGTATGTTGCCATCGATGGCAACACTTATCTGGACAGGTGGTCGAGGACCGATCGCACCAGCGCGGCCGCCGGCTGGGAGGCGTCCAGGGCCAGGTGCGGCACCGCCGGCGGCTCGAGGTCCAGGCCGGTCAGGAAGGACGCCGGGTCACGGATCTTATTCTCGTCGCGGGCCAGGGCCCGCCGCGTCAGGCGCCGGATGAGCTCGTCGGGCGGCAGGTGCAGCCAGACCATCGTGGGATCAGCCGCGAGCCGACGTGCGGTGGCGGCCCAGGCGGAAGGCTGCGCCCGCTCGGCGGTGAAGGGCGCGACGAGAACCACGGACCGGCCCGCCGTGAGATTGGCCTCCGCCAGGCCCAACAGCGTGTCGTAGCGCGCGTCCCGCGTCAGCCCGGCCAGGGCAGGATCGTCCAGGTCGTGCACGCCGATCAGCCCGGACACGACCCGGGTCAGCGGGCCGGCCGCCACGTCGAGATCGAGGATCGCAGCGGCCAGGTGAGGGGCCAGGGCCGTGGCGAGCGTGCTCTTGCCCGTCGCCGGGGGCCCGCCGATCAGTACGGCGGCGAGCCGGTTCACGGTCGGGGGGCACTGTGCTCAGGACGCGCACCGCCGGGCCCTCGCCTGGCCAGCGCGGCCGCCGCGGTCGGGCTCAGCGGGAGCGACGGAAACAGAAGGGCCTGGTAGGAGTGGTAGAGATCCGGCTTGCCCGCCCACGTGGACGTGGACGGGGTCAGTTCCGGGGTCAGTTCCTGGAACCAGCCGCCGTCCTTCCGGTCCAGGAAATAGCGGTCAATCTCAGCCCACCACTGCCGCGCGATCGTAGCGAAGCGTTCCTCTCCGGTGCGCCGGTGCAGGGCGTCGGCGGCGAGCACCGCCTCGCAGGCCACCCAGTGCAGCCGTGACGTGACCACCGGCTCGCCATCGGTGCCGACCGTGTAGATCAGTCCCGGGTGACCGTCCCGCTGCCAGGCGTCGGCGACGGCCTGGTCGAAGAGCGCGGTCGCCGCTTCGGGCAGCCAGGCGGGGGATTCGGGCCGGGCCGCCTCCAGGGCCAGCAGCAGCCGGGCCCATTCGAAGGAGTGGCCGGGGGTGGTGCCGTAGGGCCGGAACGGGTCGTCAGGGCGGTCGCGGTTGTAGTCCGGCCGGGGCTGCCAGTTCTCGTCGTAGTGCTCTGGTATCCGCCAGGCATGGGCCCGAGCGCGATCATTGATCAGGCGGGTGGCGATGGAGGCGGCCCGGGCGGCCCAGACGGGGTTGCCGGTGACGTCTCCGGCGGCGAGGTAGGCCTCCACCGAGTGCATATTGCTGTTGGCCCCGCGGTAGGGCTCGAGTTCGGAGAAGCCGGCATTCCAGGACTCCAGCGCGCAGCCTTCGGCGTCGGACCAGAAGTGCTGGTCGATGGCGTCCGCGGCGGACGCGAGGGCGGCATCGGCGCCGGGTATTCCGGCGGCCACCGCGCTGGAGGCCGCCAGCAGGGTGTGGGCGTGAGCGTAGTTCGTCTTGGCGGAATCGATGACGTTCCCGGACCGGTCGATGGCGGAGAACCAGCCGCCGTTCTCAGCGTCGGCGTACCGGGTGGCGAGGGCCTGAAGACCAGATGCCACCAGCGCATCCGCGCCGGCGACCCCCTCCAGGTGCGCCAGTGCGAAGGCGTGCGTCATGCGCGCGTTGATGTACAGCGGGCAGGGCTGCGTCACGTCGATGTCGCCGTGGGCGCCCAGCCACCCGAAACCGCCGCCGGCCAGCGCCGCTCCCCGCCCGAACGTGATCAGCCGGCTGGCTTCCGTGTCCCGCCATGGCGCTGTTCCGGGCTCGCTCACAGTCTTCCTTCTCAGTCACAGCCGCGTGGACTCAGTCGACGTCACACGGACTCAGTCAACGTCACGCGGAGGCAGTTCGCCCGATCCCCTCGGGATCAGCTGGACCGGGAGAATGGTCCGGCGGCGTACCTGCGCCTGGGGATTCTCGATGCGCTGGACGAGTCTCTCGACGGCGATACGGCCGAGGCGGGCCGGGTCCTGATCCAGCACCGTGACGGGGGGCGTGAGCGCCTCGGCCATGGGAAAGTCGCCGAATCCGACTATGGCGATGTCCGTGCGCCCGGCCCGCTGGAGGGCCTGGACGAGCGCCATCGTGCACAGCGTGGTCGCGGAGAAGACTGCCGTGGGGGCCTTCGGCGCCTCCAGGAGCTTGACCAGCTCAGCGGCGCATTCGTCGGCAGAAGGGGCGGGCATGCAGACAAGATCGCGACGGCCATCCAGTCCCAGCTCGGCCACGGCCGAACGGTAGCCCTTCAGCCGGCGCAGCACGGTCGTGATGGGAGTGGAATGACCCAGGAAGGCCACCCGCTGGTGACCGTGACTCGCGAGCTGCGTGACCGCCTGGCGGGCGCCGGCCACGTCGTCCTCGATCACGTACACGCCGGAGATCCCCTTCGGGGGCCGGTCCACGAACACCATCGGCGTCCGGTTCTGCCACGGGGCCAGATAAGCCTGGTCCGCGCTCGCGCACGCCACGATCAGGCCGCTGATCTGGCGCCTCAGCAGGGCTTCCAGAGCCGTGCGCTCGCGTTCGGCCTCCTGGCCCAGGCTGCTGACCACGACCGCCATGCCGCGCCCCACCAGGTCTATCTCGATGCTGCTCGTGATCGCCGCGAAGAACGGATCGGCGATGTCGGGAACGGCCAGGCCGACCGCCGGGTCCGAGCCCGCCCGGAAACTCCGGGCCAGCAGGTTGGGAACGTAGTTCAGTTTCTGCATCGCCCAGCGAACCCGGTCGCGGGTTTCCTCGGTGACGTGGGGATCATCGTTGAAGACCCGGGACACGGTCTTCGCGCTGACGCCGGCGACACGAGCGACGTCGCGCATGGTGGTCATCGGGGATCGCCTCCAGACTGGGCGCCTGCTCGGGCGACTGCAGGGTGGTTCGGCAGATGCGAGCGACGCAGCTCCGGCGGCGAAGGGTCCCCCGTTTATCACCGGGGGACCGTTCGCCTCGGAGTATACCGGCGGCCCAGGTCAGCAGCTTGTCTTGTAGATCGCTGCCTGGCTGGCCGCCGAGTTCAGGTTGGCCTTGGTGATGATGGTGAACTTGGTGCCGATCTTCTTGGTGGTCGGCTTGCCTGAGAGGGCCGCGACCGCCTGATCGACGGCGTTGGTCCCGATCGTGTACGGCGACTGGGCGATGAGTGCCTGCACGGTGCCCTGCTGCAGGGCGGTGATCTCATCGGGTTCCGCGTCGAATCCGACGATCTTTACCTTGCCGGACTTGCCTGCCTGGCGGACGCCGGTGGCGGCCCCTTCGGCGGAGAACAGGTTGGTGGCGAAGATGCCGACGATGTGCGGATTCTTCTGCAGCGCGGCGGCCGTCACCTGCGCGGCGATGGACGCGCTGTCCTGGTCGTACTGCACGCCGACGTACTGGTACTTCGAGTCGGCCTTGGCCGCTTTAGCGAAGCCAGCGGTGCGCTGGTCGGTGGTGCTGACGCCGGGCTGGACATTGACGACGAGCACCTGCCCGCCGCTGGGCGCGAGCTGCTTAATGGCGGTGAAGGCGTCGGCCCCGCCGGCCAGGTTGTCCGAGGAGATCTGCGAGACGGCCCCCGCCGGGTTCTTCAGCGTGGTGTCCACGAGCACGACCTTGATGCCCGCGTTCATGGCCGCGTTAACCGGAGTCTGGCTCGCCGTCACATCGTCGGGAGCAATCATGATCGCGTCAGGTTTTGATGCGGTGACCGACTGGATGATCGGGTTCTGCAGCGTGGGGTCGAACTTCGTGGGCCCCTGGGTGTTGACGGTGACGTTGCCGAGCTTCTTGGCCTCGGCCTGCATGCCGCATCCCATCGTGACGTAGAAGCCGTCGCCGGCCACGCCCTGGATGAACGACAGCTTGTATGACTTCCCGCTGCTTGACCCGCCCGATGGGGACCCGCCCGACGCGGACCCGCCTGAGTTGCTCGAGGACGAGCAGCCCGCTGCGAGCGCCAGCACAATGGCTGCCGCCCCCGCAGTGGGTGCTACCAAAGACCGCTTCATACCTGCTCCTTCGTACGTGAAGACGTGGGCCGGCTGCCGGTGCCGGATGACACCGGGTGCAGGCCGTTGGGGGGTGCTGTGTCTCGCTCTCCGGTTCCTGTCGACCGGGCCTGTTCAGCGGCTGGCAATCTCCCGGAAACATGTTTGCTTGATCTTGCATCCACGTGTCATCGGTGTCAAGGCTCCTGCCGGAAACTTCTTTTGCGGCCTTACTTGGCCCCAGTAACAGGTAGTTATCGTTTCAATCTCACTCTTGACATCGGTGACATACGAAGGCACCCTCTTGGTACGCACATTGCGGCATGGTTACAGCAGCGTTGCCGGCCGAACCGGGGCCCGGCGCTCCGCCGTTTCATCAGGGACTTGGGTCGGGAAGGAGCAGATCGATGAGCCTTGCGCTGGAAGCTCGGGGCATCACCAAGCTGTACGGTCACGTCAGCGCGCTATCGGGCGCGGACTTCGAGGTGAAAACCGGCGAGGTTGTCGCGCTCATCGGGGACAACGGCGCCGGAAAGAGCACGCTGGTCAAGATCCTTTCAGGCACGGAAACGCCGACCTCGGGCAAGATCCTGATCGACGGCACGCCGGTGACGATCCCGGGGCCGCTCGCGGCGCGCCGGCTCGGGATCGAGACCGTGTACCAGGACCTGGCGCTGGCGCCCCATCTCAATCCGGTGCAGAACATGTACCTCGGCCGCGAGGTCATGCGCCCGGGAATCATGGGGCGGCTGGGGTTCATGAACAACACGCAGATGCGTGCAGGCAGCAAGAAGGCGTTCGACGAGCTCGGTGCCACGGTGCGCAATTATGCGGGCAGCATCGGCTCCATGTCGGGCGGCCAGAAGCAGGCCGTCGCGGTGGCCCGCGCCGCGGCCTGGGCCAATCGCGTCATCTTGCTCGATGAGCCCACCGCCGCCCTCGGGGTGGTGCAGACCAAGGGTGTCCTGGACCTGATCCGCCGGGTGCGCGACCGCGGGCTCGGCGTGGTGTTCATCAGTCACTCGATGCCCCACGTGATCCAGGTCGCCGACGAGGTGCAGGTCATGCGGCTGGGCAGGCGGGTGGCCACGTACCGAGCAAAGGAGACGACCATGGAGGAGCTGGTCGGCGCGATGACGGGCGCCGTGACGCAGGAGAAGCGGCCGTGACCGGGCAGACGACCGCGCCTCCTCCCGCGCCCGCCGAAGCGGCGCCGAGCGAACAGGCACCGGCCGGGCTCGCGCGGCTCGCCCGGCTGCAGGCACTGCAGATCATCATCGTGCTCGCCGTGATCGTCATCATCTTCGCGATCATCAAGCCCGGCAGCTTCCTGACCGTCTTCAACATCCGCGGGATCGTGCAGGACACCTCCATCCTGGCGGTCCTGGGTGTCGGGATGACCTTGGTCATCATCACCGGCGGCATCGACCTGTCGGTGGGCAGCGTCCTGGTCTTCAGCGCCGTCGTCGCCGACAAGGCCATGGCGGCGATGGGGGGCCAGGGCTGGGGGGCCGCCCTCGTCGGTGCGCTGGTGGCCATCGCCTGCGGGCTCGGGTGGGGCCTGATTAACGGGGTCCTCATCGCGAGGGCGAAGGTCCCGCCGCTCATCGTCACGCTCGGCACGCTGGGGATGGCCCTGGGCCTGGCGGAAGTGATCACCGGAGGCGTGGACCTGCGCGATGTCCCGAGCGTCATGGTCAACACCGTGGGTTTCGGCAACATCTTCTGGCAGATCCCCACGCTGGCGGTCATCGCCGCGGTCATCATCGCGATCGGGATCGTGCTCCTGCACCGGACCCGCTTCGGCCTGCACACCTACGCGCTCGGATCCAACCCCGAGGCGGGACGGCGTTCCGGCCTGAACGTCACCCGTCACCTGGCCATGGTCTACGCCCTGTCCGGCCTGCTGGCCGGCTTCGCCGGCTGGCTCAACCTGGCGTTCTTCCAGTCGACCACGATCGGCGGGCAGAGCACGACCAACCTCAGCGTGATCGCGGGCACCGTGATCGGCGGCACCAGCCTGTTCGGCGGGTACGGGTCCATCCTCGGCACCACCATCGGCCTGTTCATCCCCAGCACGCTCCAGAACGGATTCGTGATCATCGGGATCCAGCCGTTCTGGCAGCAGGTTGTGGTGGGAGCGGTGCTCATCGCCGCCGTGTACGTGGACCAGCAGCGGCGCGCCGCCGCCCTGCGAGGCGGCAAGCCGAGAATGAGTGGCCTGCTGAATCGCATGACCAGCATGTCGCAGGCGACACCGGCCCGGGAATGAGCCCGGGGCGCCCCGGGGCGAGCGCCCCGGGGCGCCTGGTCCGCGGCCCGAGCCCGCGCCCGTGGGGGCTCCGGCAGGCCATCCCCGAGCCTCATGGACTACGCGGCTCATCCCCGCTAAGGAGCAGCATGAAAGCCGTCGTCTACGACGCCCCGGGCAGTTTCTCCATCAGGCAGATTCCGACCCCGGATCCGGAACCGGGGGAAGTGCGCATCCGGGTCCAGCAAACCGGAATCTGCGGAACAGACCTGCATATCCACAACGGCAAATTCTTCGCCGAGTTCCCCCTGACCCCCGGCCATGAACTGGTCGGGCCGGTGGACGCGCTGGGCGACGGCACCGGGGGATTCCGCGTCGGCGAATACGTCTCGGTCAACCCCAACATGAACTGCGGGCATTGCGAGTACTGCCGGGCCGGGCGGACCCTGATGTGCGCCAACCTCAAGGGACTCGGCACGAACTGGCCGGGATCCTTCGCCGAGTACGCCGTCATCCCGTCCAGCCTGGTCTTTTCCGTAGACGGCATCCACCCCGACACGTCCGTGTTCACCGAGCCCACGGCGTGCGCCATGCACGGCGTGGAGACGCTGGCCCCCCGGCCAGGGAGTACCGCCCTGGTCTTCGGCGCCGGCCCGACCGGCCTGCTCCTGGCCCAGCTCATCGCCCGCGGCGGCGCGGTCAGCGTGACGGTGGCGGCGTCCTCGGCGTTCAAGCTCAAGCGGGCCGGGGAACTCGGGATCGACACGACGTTCCTGATGGACCGCGCGGACCTGGCCGGCGACGCCGCCAGGCTGAAGGCGGCATCAGGCGGCGGCTACGACATCGTGGTCGATGCCACCGGGTCGCCGGCCGTGTCCGAGCAATGCGTGCCGCTGACCCGGAGCGGCGGAACCGTGATGTTCTACGGCGTGACCGAGCCCGAAGACCTGGTGCGGGTCAGTCCCTACGATGTCTTCCGCCGCGAGATCACCATCAAGGGATCATTCGCGGAGATCAACTCCTTCCCGGCCGCGATCGCGGCGCTGCGGACCGGGCGCGCACGTACCGAAGGCCTGATCACGCACCGCTTCAAGCTCGATGACTACGCCGGCGCCCTGGACGCGCTGCGAAGCGACCGGACCGTTCACAAGATCATCATCGAGTGCTGACGACGTGAACGCTGATTCCCGGCGCCCGCCGAGGGCCGCTGACCGTCCAGATACGCCCGGCCGGGTCTGCACCCTGGGCCTCGACCTCGGGACCAGTTCAGCCAAGGCGGTAGTGATCGACACCGGGGGCAGGATCTTGTCTCAGGCGTCCGCCGGTTACACCGTGACCTCGACGATGGCCGGCTACGCGGAGAGCGAGCCGGCCCACTGGTGGACCGCGGTGAGCACCTGCGCCCGCGAGGCGATCCACGCGGCTGGTGCGCAGCCTTCGGCGATCGGGCTGTCCGGGCAGATGCACGGCCTGGTGCTGGCGTCCGGGATGGGCCGGGCCCTTCGCCCGGCCCTGCTCTGGGCCGACAGCCGTGCGACGGGGTCGCTCCGCGCCTACCGGCTCCTCGACTCCCGTGCGCGGGCCAGGCTGGCCAATCCGCTGGCCCCCGGCATGACCGGACCGCTGCTCAGGTGGATCGCTGACAACGAGCCGCGCTCCTACCGGGAAGCTCGCTGGGCGCTGCAACCCAAGGACTGGATACGGGCCCGCCTCACCGGCGAGTTCCACGCCGAGCCCAGTGATGCGTCCGCCAGCCTGCTCTATGACGTGATCGGCGACCGCTGGGACCTGGAGGTGGTCAGCGCGCTGGGCCTGGAGGCCAGTTTGCTGGCGCCCCTGCTGCCCTCAGCCGGAGCGCCCGCCGGCCACCTCACGGCTGAGGCTGGAACCGAGCTGGGGCTGCCCGCGGGCATCCCCGTCGCGGCCGGGGCGGCCGACACGGCCGCGGCGGCCCTGGGCAGCGGCATCGGCCCGGGTGATATCCAGCTCACCGTCGGCACCGGCGCGCAGGTCATCCGGCCTCTCAGCACGCCGGCCAGCCGCCCGGACGCCGGGATCAACCTCTACCGGTCCGCCACCCCGGACGGCTGGTACCAGATGGGCGCCACCATCAGCGCCGGGCTCAGCCTCAACTGGGTCCGGGAGAACATGAACGCCACATGGGAAGAGCTGTACGCCAGTGCCGATCACCCCGGCCAGGCTCACGACCCGGTCTTCGTCCCCCACCTGTCGGGGGAACGGACACCGTATTCCGACCCGGCGCTCCGCGGCTCCTGGACCGCGTTGTCGCTCGCCGCCGACCGGACCTCGCTCTTGCGGTGCGCGCTGGAAGGAACCGCATTCTCGATCCGCGACGCGCTGGATGCCCTGCTCGCAGAGCACCGGCCGCCGCGCCTCCGGCTGGCCGGCGGGGGGACCCTGGCCGCTGGCTGGCGGCAGCTGCTCGCCGACGTGCTGGGGTTGCCGCTGTATGCCGTTGACGTGCCCGCGGCGTCCGGCCGGGGCGCGGCCCTCCTGGGCGGCTGCGCCGCGGGCCTGCTTACCTTTGCCGATATCCAGGGACCGCTGGCACCGCCCGCGCAGCTCGTGGCTGAACCGGACCCGGCGATGGCCACCTTCCACGCGGAGCGCCACGCACGCTTCCGGCGGATCGTCTCAGTGCTCGGAACCCAGACATCCGCCGGGCGGGCCGGCGGGCACCCGGACTGCGCGGAAGGAGCAGCATGACCGTCCTGACCGCGGACACCCTGACCCGCCTGAACACCGGCGTGTCCCTGCCCCGTTACGATCGCCGCCACGTGACGGCCGGAATCGTCCACATCGGGGTCGGCAATTTCCACCGCTCCCACCAGGCCATGTACATCGATACGCTGATGAATGGCGGCGCGGCGATGGACTGGGGTATCTGCGGTATCGGCCTGCAGCCATCCAACCGCAGGATCCGCGATGTGCTGGCCGCCCAGGACGGCCTCTACACCCTGGTCCTCCGGCACAGCGATGGCGCCTGGGACGCCCGCGTGATCGGGTCGATCGTCGAGTTCGTGTTCGCCCCCGACGATCCGGAAGCAGCCATCGAGAAGATAGCCTCGCCCGCGACCCGGATCGTGTCGCTCACCATCACCGAAGGCGGCTACAACCTCGACGCCGTCAGCGGTGAGTTCAATTCGTCAGAGCCGTCGATCGTGGCCGACCTGCGTCCAGGAGTCACACCACGCACGGTTTTCGGGATAGTGACCGAAGCGCTCGCTCGCCGCCGCGAGCGGGGCATTCCCGCCTTCAGCATCCTGTCCTGCGACAACATCCCGGGCAACGGCCACATGAGCCAGCACGCGTTCACGGCCTTCGCCCGCCTGCGTGACCCTGGCCTGTGCGACTGGATGACCCGCCACGTCCGGTTCCCCAACTGCATGGTCGACCGCATCACGCCCGCGACCACCGGCATAGATCGCACCGAGCTCAGCCGCCGGTTCGGCATCGACGATCAGTGGCCCGTGCTCTGCGAGCCCTTCACGCAATGGGTGCTCGAAGACAATTTCGCCGGCGGCCGGCCGCCGCTGGAAGACGCCGGCGTGCAGATGGTTTCCGACGTGGAGCCCTACGAGCTGATGAAGCTGCGGCTGCTCAACGCCAGTCACCAGGCCCTGAGCTATCCGGGCTACCTCGTGGGATACCGGCTCGTGCACGAGGTCACCACAGATCCGCTCTTCGCGCGGTTCCTGCTGGACTACATGACCCAGGAAGCCATCCCGACCCTCCGGCCGGTTCCGGGTGTCGATCTCCAGCATTACGCACACCAGCTCATCGAGAGATTCTCAAATCCCGAGGTCCGCGACACCGTGGCCCGGCTCTGCTCCGACGCATCCGACCGCATTCCCAAGTTCCTTCTCCCGGTCATCCGGGAACAGCTCGCCGCCGGCCGGTCCTGCACCCGGTCCGCCGCCGTCGTGGCCAGCTGGGCCCGCTACGCCGAAGGCACCGACGAGGACGGCGAGCCGTACGAGCTCGACGACGCCCTCGCACCGCAGCTTCAGGCCGCGGCCCTCCGGCAGCGCTCCCGCCCGGCCGCCTTTCTCGAGGACAACCGCGCGGTCTTCGGTGAACTGGCCGACGACACCCGGTTCACCCAGGTCTACAGCTCGATCCTGGCTTCGCTGCGTGAGCACGGCGTGCGGAGAACCCTCACCGACCTCGACCACCACGCCCTACCGCCAAGGGCCGGCCAGAACCCGGCCGGCCCGGAGAGGAAGTCGCCCTGACCACCATGCGACGCGTCGTCGTTTACCCCGGCCGGATCGCTGTCGAGGCCGCGGACATCCCGGTTGCCGGCCCGGACGAAGCCCTGGTCCGCACCATCGTGACCGGCGTCTGCGGATCCGATCTGCACGCGGCCCGCGGGCGCCACCCGTTTGTCCCGCTCCCCTACCGTCCGGGCCATGAGGTCGTCGGGGTCATCGAAGCCGCGGGCTCCGCCGTCGAGGCCGTCAGGCCCGGGCAGCGGGTCATCGTGGAGCCCGACCTGCCCTGCTGGGCGTGCAAAATGTGTACCTCAGGACGGGAGAACCTGTGTGAGAACCTCCAGTTCTTCGGCTGCGGCTACGGTCAGGGCGGCATGGCGGACTACTTCACCCTGCCCGCGAACCGGCTGCATGCCGTGCCGGACACGCTGGACGATCACACCGCGGCGCTGATCGAGCCCCTGTCGACTCCGGTTCACGCCGTGCGCCTCGCGGGCGACGTCGCCGGGCGGGCCATCGCGGTTCTGGGCGCCGGAACCATCGGGTTGTTTACTCTCGCCGTGCTCCGCGCGCACGGGGCCGGAAAAGTGGCCACCACCGATCCGCTTCCCGCCAAGCGTGAGCGGGCGGCGGCCCTCGGCGCTGATGTGACGATCGACGCGGGCACACCCGACGTCGCCGGGCAGGTGAGAAAGGCGCTCGGCGGCAGCGCCGACATCGTGTTCGACTGCGTCGCCATCCAGTCGTCGATGGACCAGGCGATCGCCATGGCCGACAAAGGCGGAACGGTCGTTGTGGTCGGCGTCCCGGCCCGCGAGGTCACGGTTCCGCTGCCGATCGTGCAGGACCACCAGATCCGCATTCAGGGCACCGCCACCTATCTCCCCGAGGACTACCGGGAATCGACCGACCTGCTGCGCCGGGGAGCGGTCAAGTCAGCGGACTTCGTGACGGGCATGCGGCCTCTGGCCCAGGTCGCCGAGGCCTTCGAGCTTGCTTCGTCAGGAAATCACGTGAAAGTCCTCGTCACCGTCGGCGAGCGGTGACCGGGCTGCACCTGGCGCCGGACGGCGACGGCGCCAGGTGCTGACGGACCTGCACCCGCTGCGCGCCGCATTGCCGTCCGCGCTGGTGGCCCTCGATTTTGACGGCACGCTCGCACCGATATCACCTCACCCCGCCGACGCGCGCCCGCTGGAAGGCGCCCACCAGGTTCTGCGCGACGTGCGCGCAACCGGGGCAACTCTCGCCGTCGTGACCGGCCGGAGCGTGGCCTCGCTCCTGCGGGTCAGCAGCTTCGGCGCCGTGCCTGGCCTCGTCATCTACGGTCTTCACGGCGTCGAGCGGTGGGAGAACGGGCAGCTCCGAGCGCCGGCACCTCCCCCGGGTTTGCTGGAGCTCCGGCTGAGCCTTCCGAAGCTCGTGGCCAGCGTGGCTCACGACTCTGCGATATGGGTGGAAGACAAGAACCTGTCTCTCGTCATCCACACCCGCCTGACCGCCGAACCGGACCGTCTTCTCGAGACACTGCGCGCACCGGTAGCCGAAGCCGCGGCCGCCGCGGGCCTGGAGACGCGCCCGGGCCGGGAAGTTCTCGAGATCTGCATTCCGGGTACCGACAAGGGCACGGCGATCCGCGAGCTCATCGGCGATGAGACGGCGGCAGTCGTCTACGCGGGCGACGACGTCGGCGACCGGCCCGCCGTTGAGGAAGTGAACGCCTGGGCCCGCCGCAGTGGCCGGCCCACGCTGGCCGTCGCGGTAAGCCCGTCCGGAATGAGCCCGCTCGCGGAGCTGGCTGATGTCACCGTGCCCGATCCGAAGGGCCTGATCTCGCTCCTGCGGCAGATCACCGGGGCTGCGTAGGGCTCATCCGTCGCCCGGGTCCCGCCCCTTAGCCTTGGAGGATGGGAAACGGAGGCGGTTTCGCGCTCCGCTGGTTTCTGCCGGCGGAATTCACCGACGGCGAGGTGACCCGGCCCCGGCGGACGCCGCGGGACTGGGTCGTTGACGTCCTGGTCTTCTGCGGCGCGGTCCTGCTCGGCCTGGTGGTGGCCGGTCTCGCCTGGAATGCCTTTCCGGTGTCGCCCCGGATGCAGGCGCTGGACCTGGCGCTGGGTGCGCTGGCCTGCCTGTCCCTGTGGTGGCGGCGGCGTTTCCCGCTGGCTGTCGCGCTGCTGGCGATCCCGGCGCAGGCACTGTCTACCAGCGCCTCTGCTGCGGGAATCGCGATCACGATCGGACTGGCGCAGCGGGTGCCGTGGCGCTGGTCGCTGCCGGTGCTGGGCCTGTACATGGCGGCGGCGGGCTCGTCCTTCCTGTTCCTGGCGGGCCCGCGGCGGGACGGCTGGATCGGGGTAGTCGTCTCGGTCACGTATTACCTGGTGTTCTTCGCCTGCGGCAGCGCGCTGCGGGCCCGGCGGCTGTGGGTACTCGCGTTGCGGCGGGACGCCGAGCGGGAACGCGCCGATCACGCCCGGCGGCTGGCCGACACACGGCGCGCGGAGCGGGAGGCCATCGCCCGGGAGATGCACGACGTGCTGGCGCACCGCATCTCACTGCTGTCGGTGCACGCAGGCGCGCTGGTGTACCGGAGCACGCAGCATGACGCAGGCGCCGGGCCCGGCCTCAGCAGCGCGGAGGTCGGCGAGAGCGCGCGGATCATCCGCGACAACGCCCACCAGGCTCTGGAGGAGCTGCACGACGTGCTGCGCGTTCTGCGCACGGACGATGGCGGGACCGCACCGCCGCAACCGCGCATGGCCGATGTGCGGACCCTGGTCGGGGAAGCGCGGGCGGCCGGGCAGCCCGTCGAGGTCCACGACGGACTCGACGGGCCAGCCGCGGACGCGCTGCGTCCTCAGCTCCAGCGGACGGCCTACCGGGTGGTCCAGGAGGGCCTGACCAACGCCCGCAAGCACGCTCCCGGATCCCAGGCGGCGGTCCGGCTGGGCGGCACGCCTGGCTCGGCCCTGACCGTCGAGGTCACCAACCCGGTGCCCGACCAGGAGATCCCTCCCCGGGTTCCCGGCATGGGCGCGGGCCTGGCCGGGCTCGCCGAGCGCGTCGAACTCGACGGCGGCGCCCTGGAGTACGACTGCATGGGCGGGGTCTTCAGGCTGCGGGCCCGGCTGCCGTGGATGGCGAGGTGACGGCCATGATCCGCGTGCTGCTGGCCGACGATGACCCCCTGGTCCGGGTCGGGCTGACGATGATGCTGCGGGGGGCCGAGGGCGTGGAGGTGATCGGTGAGGTCGGGGACGGGGCCGGCGTGGCCGACGCCGTCCGGCGCCACGCCCCCGACGTCGTGCTGATGGATATCCGGATGCCGGTCATGGACGGCATCACCGCGACCCGGGCGCTGGCCGGCACCCATCCGGTATCCCGCGTGATCGTGCTGACTACGTTCGACACGGACCGCCTGGTCCTCGAGGCGATGCGCGCAGGCGCCGCGGGCTACCTGCTCAAGCACACCGAACCGGAGGAGATCGTCGAAGCGGTCCGCCGCGCCGCCCGGGGCGAGCCGGTGCTGTCCCCGTCGGCGGCCCGCACGCTGATCGACCATGCCCTGGCCGGAGCAGGCCCCCGCGTCGAGCAGGCGGGCCGGCGGATGGCCTTGCTCACAGACCGGGAGCGCGAGATCGCCGCGGCGGTGGCCGAAGGGCTGTCCAACGCCGAGATCGGTGCCCGGCTCCACGTGTCCACGGGCACGGTGAAGGCCCACCTGTCCAGCGCACTGGCCAAGCTGGACCTGGACAGCCGCATCCAGCTGGCGCTGCTGGCCCACGACGCGGACACGGGCTGATCGAGAACTGGCCGGGTGGCTAGCGTTCCTGGCCAGCCGGCCGATGCCACCGCCGCCACCGGATGCCTACCGTCGGCGATGTGACCGGACATCCTGCCCCGCGGCACCGCCTGCGGCTCGCGTTCGTCCTGTTTCTGCTGGCGCCCCTGGTTGGCGAGTACCTGCTGGGCAATCAGCCGGTCAGCGCGCTGCCGTGGCTGCTTCTCCTCGCCCCGATGTACGGGGGCGGGGCGCTGCTTGTCCGGGAGACCGCCCGGCGCACCGGGCGGGGCTGGCCGACGATGGTGCTGCTCGGCGCGGCCTATGCCCTGATCGAAGAGGGGCCGATCGACCAGATGCTCTGGAACCCGCACTACGGCGGCGTCGACATGGGCGCGGTCTACGCCGGGACGCAGGCCGGATGGCTCGGCACGAGCGTGGCCCTGCTGCAGAGTGTGCTCTCGATGCACACGGTGTGGAGCATCTGCGTGCCGATCGCGCTCATCGAGTCCTTCGACCGCGACCCCGCGCGCCCGTGGCTGGGCGCGCCGGGGCTCGCGGTCACCGCCGTGGTCTTCGTGGCGGGGTCGGCGTTCCTGGCCGCCAGCCAGCACGGCAGCGAGCACTTCATGGCGTCGTGGACGCAGTTCGCCCGGGTGGCCGTGGCCATCGCGGGGCTGGTCGTGCTGGCTTTCGCGGTCGGCCGTCCGTCGCCCCGGGCCGGCACCGCCGCTCCCCGCCCCGGGGCGGTCGGCTGCGCGTCCTTCGGTCTGTGCAGCCTGTATTGGGCCGGCCAGGGGCTGCTCTCGTCGCCCTGGGTCGCGGTTGCCGCCTGGTTCGTGCTGGCCGGCGTCGCGGTGACGCTGTGCGTCCGCTGGTCGCGCAGGCGCGGCTGGGGCGCCGCGCACCGGCTCGCGCTGGCCGCCGGCGCGCTGCTCACCTACGCCTGGGTGGGCTTCATGCAAGCGCTGAGCCTGGGCAGCTCGTTCGCCACCAGCCTGATCGGCAGCACCGTGCTCGGCATCGGCGCGCTGCTGCTCCTGGCGGCGGCCTCCCGCGCACTGCACCGGCGCCAGGCGCTGGAACCCTAGCCTGCTCCTCTACGGGCCGGCACCGGGATCGGCCTCGCCGGGTAGCTGCACGGAGTCCACGAGTGTGGGCGGCCCGCGCTGGACCGCGAATGCCGTCCTCACCCGTGTCGGGTGGTGCCGGCTGGTCCGGGGCGTGTTTGCCTGATGTGAGTGCCAGCGGGCTATCCGTGGTGCGTACCCGCCCTGCCCCCTACCCAGGCGTTCACATCCTCGGCAGCCCGTTAGTGGGTCATGGTCCGTCAGCCTCGCCCAGCCGTGGCTGACGGCGCTAAACCAGCGAATTGGGTGGTGGGAAGACTCCCGGGAGGTTCAGATGTCCGTCCGGAGCAGAACAAGCGTGGCCGAGAGCGCGGAGGGCCGCAGGCAGCAACTGGCCCAGCCGGTGGTCCTGGTCAGGGCAGCTGTGCCGATGGCGAAGACCGCCGGGATGGCTGCGCGGGATGGCGTCCGGACTGCCACGGTGTGGGTTGGGCCACGTGTCAATGGGGCGCGGGCATGGACCGCACCGCACATCGAGCGGGGCGGCCTCGTGATCAAGGACACCTTTGCGCCCAGGATTTACGAGGTGCTTTCGGCCACGGCGCGCCGCGTGGATGTCGCTGCGCCCCGCGCCGATGTCACTGCGTCCCGGCGGACCTGGCCAAAGATGATGACCGCAACGGTCATGCTGGTGGGTGCGGGCGCGGCCGCGGCCATCGTGCTCCGGCGCCGCAAGCATGACCAGACCGGCAGGGTACCCGGAAAAGCCGCCGGCCCGCCGATCGCACGAGACGGCCAGCCGCACGCCGACACCGGCGGCAGGTCCAGCACCGGCGAGGACACCAGCAGGCAGTCCCCGGCGACCTGACGAGCATGCCGCCCTGGTGACGCACCGGGGTGGCCTGGGTCAGCTCAGCACGACGCCGGATATGGCGGGTCAGGAATACGGCGCGGGCCTGATGCTGGGAATCGTCCGTACCGGGTGATCCTGGCCGTCTGCGCATCCTGAAGGATTACGGCAGACACGCCTGGGGGCCGGACGGAGATAGTGATGCTTTCGCATGGTGACGTGGCCGGCCGCCACGACGTGGTGGCCATCGGTGCGGAGCGCGTCATCACCGCGACCGGGGTCGAGTACGGTTACAAGCTGGCCGGGGCCGATGCCCTGGCCCGGCTGCCCCCCGACGTACCGCGGGCCATGTGCCTGCCGTCCCAGGCCCACCGGATCTGAAGGCCTCAGGAACCGGCATGAAGCTCGAATCACTCGACGCCACCTTCGTCATCGACACCTTTTTGCTGCTCCTGATCGGCATCGGCCCGAAAATCGCGCTCGTGCCATTTCTCGAGGCGACCAGGCAGATGCCGGAGGCCACGAAACGCCGCGTCCTGCGGAAGATGCTGACCACCGCGAGCACGGTCGCCGTACTCCTGCTGGTCCTCGGCGGCCTGCTGACCAGGCTGCTGCACTTCTCCCCGGGATCACTCGGCGTGGCCAGCGGCATCATCCTGCTCATCATCGCGGTGACCATGGTGCTCGGGCGGCAGGATCCGAGCGATGACAGCCACCTGGACGGCAAGCAGGACCCGATGCAGCTCGCCGTGTTCCCGCTGGCCGTGCCCTACCTGCTCAACCCGGCCGGGATCGTCGCGCTGGTCACCGCCTCCGCGGAGGCCAGCACCGCCGCCGTGTTCGCGGTCGTCGCCGGCATCCTCGTCGTGATCCTCGCGCTCGACATCGTGGTGTTCCGCTGGGCCGTGCGCGTCAGCAACCACCTGGACGCCAGCCGGATGCTGGTCACCGAGAAGGTCTTCGGCTTCCTGCTCGCCGCCGTCGCCGTGCAACTCGCATTGAACGGGTTGTCCGACGTCGGCGTGATCCACCTGACCAGCCACTGAAACCCAGCCGGGCTTTACGGGCGCTGGCTGGTCCTGCTACCGGCATCCTCGCCAGACCGGTCAGTGCGCCGGAGGCAGTACTACCAGCTGGACCTGGGTTATTTCGAGGTGAAGGCCGACGATCCGCTGGATCAGCCCGGACAGCGCGCACTGATCGGGCAGCTCGGCACGAAGGGTTGTCGCGCCTGCCTCCCGGATGACTTCGCAGTCGTCAAATTCCGCGCCCACCGCGGGGCCCGCCTGGCCCGTGAAGGTGATCTCGTATGTTCGTGACAGCACCAGGACTCGCTTCTCTCAGCCGGCTGGTTGATGTTTTGCGGTTAGCGTGCCTGGTGGCCACGGCTGTGTCCTCACCCTCCCCAGGGTGATTCGGCTTGAAGCGCGGCCGGGGAGCGTGCACCCTACAGTCAGGGAGTCGTAGCGTCCGCGGTCATCACTGCGGGCGGAGACTCAATCGGGGGACGCATGGTGGCAGAGGGCGCGACAGCTGGGCGCAGCCCCTCGCGGGGCGCACGATTCGCGCTGGGAAAGTTCCGCCTGCCGCCGCTGCCTCCGACGCTGGTCACCCGGCCGGTGCTGCACGGCCGGTTGATGGCCGGGGCGGGCCAGCGCCTGACGGTGGTCGTGGGTTCGGCGGGTGCGGGCAAGAGCGTGCTGCTATCCAGCTGGGCCGTGACGCGGGCGCCGCACGTCACCTCCTGGCTGTCGTGTGACGAGGCGGACGCCAACCCGGTCCGGTTCTGGACTGGGTTCATCGAGGCTCCCCGGGGGGCGGAGCCGGGGTTCGGCGCCGACGCGGCCGACCTGCTCGCGATGGACGGAGCCGTCTCACCTGATGTCACCGCGTCGATCGCCAACGATGCCGCCAGGCTGCCGGCTGGGTCGGCGATCGTGGTGGACGACTTCCACTATGCGGCCCCGGCGGTCTCGGCTGATATGACCGACCTGGTGGAACGCTGGCCGGGCGACGCCGCCCAGCTGGTGCTGGCCAGCCGCATCGACCCGGCACTGCGGCTGCACCGGCTGCGGATGGCCGGCGAGCTGTGCGAGCTCCGCGACCGTGACCTGCATTTCTCGCTCACCGAAAGCCGCGACTTCCTGGCCAACTTCGGCGTCGAGATCGCCGCCGATGACGCGGCGTTGCTGCATCAGCGAAGCGAGGGCTGGGCTGCGGCGTTGCAGATGGCCGCGCTGTCGCTGCGCGGCGCCACTGACCCGGCCCGGGCCGCGCGGGCGCTGGAGGTCCGCAGCCACGAGATCGCCGAGTACTTCACCTCAGAAGTCCTCGATCAGCAGCCCCCCGAGGTGGCCCGGTTCATGCTCGACACGTCCATCCTGGGCGAGCTGACCGCGGACGCGTGTGCCGCCGTCACCGGGCGGCAGGACGCCGCCACGCTGCTGCGCACTATCGACGCGGCCAGCCTGTTCCTGGTGGCGCTCGATGAGGACCGGACCACCTTCCGCTACCACCATCTGGTGCGCCAGCTGCTGCGCGCCGAACTGCGGGCCCGGGACCGGACCCGTGAACAGGCCCTCCAGCTGCGGGCCGGCGAATGGTTCGAGTCGGCGGCCGACAGCCGCCGTGCGGCCCGGCACTTCCTCGTGGCCCGGCAGGCCGACCGCGGCCTGGCCCTCCTGCAGGACCGCGTCGTCACCGACTACCTGCGCGACCCGGCGCTGCCGCCACCACTGGATCTCGGCACGATCGAACCCGCGCTGCTGGCCGAGGCCCCGGAGCGGCTGCTGGGCCTGGCCATCGACCTGCTGCTGTCCGGAGACAACGCACGCGGTGGCGAGTACCTGGATCTGCTGGAGCGCACCCAGCCGTTGACCCCGCCCGATTCTCCTCTAGCGGCCCGGCTCGCAGCGGCGCGGTCCGTGCACCTTTTGCAGCTCGGCCAGGTGGACGAGGGGGTGAGGCAAGCCCTGGCCGCACGAGCCATCCAGGACCGAATGCGGGTTAGCGACGACTGGATCGCCAGCCTTCCCATCATCCTGCTGCGCGCCTACACCTGGCTGGAGGATTGGCCGGGCGTCGAGCGCGAGGCGGCCGCTGCCCGGCCGAGCCCGGCGCTTTCCGAACCGGTCAAGCTGGTCCAGGTACCGGGCGCGCAGGCGCTGGCCTGGTTCGAGTCCGGTCACCTGGCGCAGGCCGCGGACGCCGCGCGGTCGGCGGCGCAGCAGGCCCGGCGGCTGGGATTCGAGCAGCATTTCTTCGCCATTGATCATCTACGTGCGCGGGCGGGTCTTGCCCTGGAGCAGCGGGACCTGGACACCGCCGAGCAGCTCACCGAGCAAGCGCTGTCGATATCGGAGCATGGGCGGCCCTCGTTTGAGTTTCTCGCCCTGCTGGAACGGGCCGCGATCTGGGCGGCCCGCGGGCAGGTCCGCGAGGCGCTGGGCACGGTCGATGCGGCCCGCCTGGTTCTGCCGGAGAGCGACTCTGTGCTGCTGGCCCGGGCCGGTGAGCTCGAGGCGCTGCTGCGCCTGTCCCTGGGCGACCTGCGGACTCCCGCTGAGCTGGCCAGCGGGCTGCCCGCCGCCCGCCGCAGCCTGCTCATGGCCAGGATCGCGCTGGCCTCCGGCGATCATCACCTTGCGGGGGAGCATCTGCAGGCGCCGTCGCTGGCTACGCTGACGCCGCGGCGCACGCTGGTACGCCAGCTACTCCTGGCGGCCAGCGCGGTCGAGCGCGGCGATCCCATGACCGCCAGCGTCCTCGCCGACGCGCTGGATACCGCCCGCCACGGGGGCTTCCTCAACACGGTGGTCACGACGGCACCTCAGGTGACGAGCTACCTGGCCGGGCATCCGGCCCAGCTGCGGCCGGACCCGTACACTCAGCAGCTCATCGGTGCGGCTCTCGACGTACGTGCCGCGCACCCCCCCGCCTCCCCGTCCGGGAACGGGCTCCCCGAGCCGCTCACCACAGCCGAGCTGCGGATCCTGAAGCTGCTGCCGACCAGCACATATCCGCAGATGGCAGCCAGTCTCTACATCTCACGCAACACGGTGAAGACCCATCTGCGGTCGGTCTACCAGAAGCTCGGCGTGGCATCGCGCGCGGAGGCCATCGAGCGGGCTGTCAACCTGCGCCTGCTCTGAGTTCATCCCCGACGTCCGGACCGGTCCTGCCGCGCCCCGGTCCTTTCGCGACCCGGTCCTAGCGCGACCCCGTCCCGCCGCCATCTGGTCCTGCTGCGACCGGCGCGGCGTCAACGCGGCCATGACCGCACCCCCTCCTGAAGCGAGGAATCACCCTGACCAGGGTGGGGACACCGCAAGCCGTCTCGAACAGGGTGAGGGAGTCGAAAGTTCGCGATTTTCACCCCGGAGGTCCAGATGACATCGGCCACCGCTACCCCAGCGCAAAGCGCGGGCGGGCACCGCGCAGGAGGCCAGGGCTATGGCCTGGTCCTGTTCGCGTCGATCCTGCTGTTCGTGGTCAGCTTCTTCAACCTGATCTACGGCATCGCCGCGATCGCCAACTCCCATGTGTTCGCCGCCAACGCACACTACGTGTTCGCCAACCTGCGCGCCTGGGGCTGGATCACCCTCATCATCGGTGCCCTGCAGCTGATCGCGGCGGGCGGGGTGCTGGCCGGCAACCAGCTGGCCCGCTGGTTCGCGGTGGCGGTGGTCGGCCTGAGCGCTATCGACCAGATGTTCTTCATCCCCGCCTATCCCTTCTGGTCGCTGACCATCATCGCGGTGGACGTCGTCGCGCTGTATGGGCTGTGCGCTCACGGCAGCCGCCGGAACCTCGCCGCCTAGCGCGTCAGCGCACTGGCCGATGGCTCACCGCTGGGGGAAGATAGATGAAGGCACACCCGACCGACACAGGGCAACGGCAGGCTGATGATCCTGTTCTGGCCTCCAAGCTCACCGTCCCTCATAGGCCGGGATGGATGGTCGCCCGGCCCCGCCTGGACAAGCGCATCGCCGCGGGCACCCGTAGGCCGCTGACCATGGTCACCGGCCCACCCGGTGCCGGCAAGACGATGGCCCTGGCATCATGGGCCGCCTCGGGCATGATGCCGGGACGCGTCGCCTGGGTGACGGTGGACGAGTACGACAACCGGCCGGGCTGCTTCTGGTCGTATGTCGTGCAGGCGCTCCTGCAAGCGGGTGCGGCCGTTCCGGGAACGGTGCGGGCGCTGGTGCGGGAAGGCGCGCACGGCCGCACCTTCCTGCCCCCGCTGGCGTCGGCCCTGGCCGCGCTCGAGCCGCCCGTCCTCCTGGTCCTCGATGATCTTCATCTCCTGACCGTGCCCGAGCTAGCCGCGGAGCTGGCCTACGTGCTGAAGTATGCGCGGCCGGGCCTGCGCCTGGTGGCGTCGGCCCGGATCGATCCGCCCCTGCCGCTGCACCGGCACCGGCTGGCCGGGGAGCTGACCGAGATCCGCGCTGCTGATCTGGCCTTCACGGTGCCTGAGGCGACCCGGCTGATGGCCCAGCACGGCCTCGAGCTGGCCCCCGGGGTGGTGACGCTCATTACCGAGCGCGTGGAGGGCTGGGCCGCTGGCCTCCGGCTGGCCGGGCTCTCGCTGGACGGGCATCCGGATCCCGGTCTCTTCGTGAAGAACCTTGCCGCCGAGGACAACGCCCTGACCAGCTATCTGGTGGACGAGGTGCTTGACGCACAGGCACCCGCAGCGCGGGAGCTCATGCTGCGGACAAGCATCCTGGACCGGGTCAGCGCGGACCTCGCCCGGGAGCTGACCGGTGATGAGCAGGCTGGCCTCACCTTGTCGGCGCTGGCCCGGTCGGGCGCGTTCATCCAGCCGCTCGGCCACGGCTGGTACCGCTACCATTCCATGCTCGCCGATGTGCTGCGGCTGAAGCTGCGGCGGGAATCCCCGGACCGCACGCCGCGCCTGCACCGGCAGGCGGCCGGCTGGTACCAGCGGAACGGGATGCTGGGGAAGGCGGTCGCGCACGCAGCCGAGATCGGGGACTGGCAGCTGGCCGCGGGCATCGTCGTCGACGAGCTGGCCGTCACCGAGCTTCTCAAGCCGGGCGGCAGCAGTACCGTGGCCAACCACCTGCGGCGGATACCCGCCCCCGAGGAATTCCCAGGCGTCCCGGCCCAGCCGGCGTCCATGCTGGTGGCCGCAGCGCTGGAGTTGCGTGATGGCCGTGAACAGGCAGCTGCCAGCCTGCTCACCGCAGCGGAGGCCTTCCTCGATCGGCTCTCCGCCGGTCGCGAAGTCCCCGCCCGGCTGGCCGCGTCAATGCTCCGTCTCACCGCGTCTCGCCGGGCCGGGGATCTCGACGGAGCGCGCGCCGCTGCCGCCGCGGCGCAGGCTGTGTTCGACCAGCTCCCGTACGGCGTGCAGAGGTCCCACCCCGAGACCTTCGCGCACGCACTGTCTGGCCGCGGTGCCGTCGAGTTCTGGTCCGGCGATCCGCACGCGGCCGCGACCTTCGCCGGCGCTACGGCCGCCGCCCCGGAAGGCAGCTGGGAACGGGCGGCCTCCCAGGGGCATCTCGCCCTGATCGAGGCCCTGCGCGGCCGGCTCAGCCGGGCGGCCGGGCTGGCCGAGGCCGTGACGGACCCGACTGCGGACTGCCCCGCGGGCACCCCGGCGGCTCCCGGCGCGGCCGTGGCCCTCGCACTGGTGCACCTGGAGCGCAGCGAACTGAACGCCTGCCGCATCCGGCTGAAGCAAGCCGAGGCTTTTCTGCAGGCTCATCCTGACCGCCTGATCAGCGCCGTCGCCTGCCTGGTGGCAGCACGGAGCGCCCTGGCCGAAGCCCACGAGCCAGCCGCCACCCAACTGATCCAGCACGCGCGGGAGGGCTGGTCACCACCACCGTGGCTGGACCACCTCCTCTCCGTGGCCGCGCTGCGATACCGCCCCCACCTGGCCGACACGTACCGCGACCTCCTTCCGCCCGGACCGGCGCGGCGCGGCGACATCCCCGCCACACCGGCCAGCATCAGCCGCCTGGACCCAGTGGTGGTTGAGCCGCTCAGCAACCGCGAGCGCGAGGTCCTGCGTTTCGCGGAATCAATGCTCAGCACGGAAGAGATCGCCGGCGCGATGTTCCTCTCCGTCAACACCGTCAAATCCCACCTGAAGAGCATCTTCCGCAAGCTCGGAGCGACTCGCCGGGGCGAAGCGGTACGCCGCGCCAAGAAACTAGGGCTGATCTGACCGGCGACGGAAACAGCCGCCGGGCCACTCGTCCAGCCGGGCGCGGCCCGGCATGCCACGCCGCAGTGGACTGCCCGTGCCCGGATGCCGGGGCTTTCGGTTGGTCACCTGGCTTGGTTTACTGGAGCGAACTGGCCGTGGATGAGGAGCGGCGGGCCAGGGTGCCGCCCGTCGGATAAGGAGCCGTGGCCCACTGATTACTCTCCGCAAGGTAGCCCGGAGCTTCACTGCGGCCATGCCGGGCTGGCTCATACTCATATGCGGCGTCTGCTTCGTTATCCCACTGGCCCGGCTGGCAGCATTGCTGTTTACCGCCGGACTGTGCCTAATTCAGCCAGCCAGGGTCCGGCGGGCGGCTAGCGCGTGGAAGGGCGGCAAGTCGCATCGTACGGGCGATGAATTATTGAGAGAACGGGATCCCGGGCCGGGCCGGGAGAACGGCAGTACGCCTGCGGCCTGCGGCACTACATAACCGCGTGCTGCACGATGGCCAGGGCAGCTCATCACCGGCCAAGGGTGACGGCTCCCTCCCGCGGGGACCGCACCATCACGCCACTGCTTTCCAGAGTGTGCATCGCCGGAGGCCCACGGGTTCAGCGCGGTCACCGGATGTGAATGGCCAGCAAACAACACCTTTACGTGCGGTTTCCGGAGGCTGGCGTGACGGCGAACTGCCCGGATTCATGGTCTTGTCCTGCGGCGCGGACCCGCGCCGGCTGATGGGCTTCCAGCGCCGGACAGTGCCTCTGGGCTAACCACAGACCCGCCCCCATATGACCTTGAAAGCCAACTGCAGGCCGCGAACGATGCCCGGGGACGGATCACCCTTTCCGGGTGGGCCGGACGCGGAAAGGTCGCGGAAGGATTTACCCCAGTAACAAAGGGTCCCGGCGAGGGACGCCGGCGATTCCAGCATGGGAGGCAGAAATGACGTCGGCCACAACTAGGCCAGCGACAGGCGCGGGCGGGCGGCACGCGGAAGGCCAAGGCTACGGTCTGGTCCTCTTCGCCGCCATCCTGCTGCTCGTAGTCGGCATCTTCAACCTGATCTACGGCATCGCCGCGATCGCGCAGTCACACGTATTCGTCGCCAACGCCCACTACGTTTTCGGCAGCCTGCGCACCTGGGGCTGGATCACGCTCATCCTCGGCGCGGTGCAGCTCCTGGCCGCGGGCGGGGTGCTGACCGGCAACCAGCTGGCGCGCTGGTTCGCGGTGGCCGTGGTCGGGCTCAACGCCATCGACCAGATGTTCTTCATCCCCGCCTACCCGTTCTGGTCCCTGATGATCATCGCGGTGGACGTGGTCGCACTGTACGGGCTGTGCGCCTACGGCAGCCGCCAGAACCTCGCAGCCTAGTGGCGCAGGGCGCTGACCGGCCGGACCGGAAGCCAGCGCCGCCGTGATCAGGCGGACGGCAGGCCTGGCCGGCCAGCATCCTGGCTCATCCGGGCGGGCGGAGCTGCGGCGCTCGGGCGTGATCGGCGGCCACGGCCAGGTCCGCGTCCTCCCCCGGGCCCAGCGACAGCCCGGCCCGGGGTGGCTTATGGAACGCCCCGGCTAGCAGCCAGATGGGCGCGATCGACGCGGTGAACAAGGCGATCGCCATGTGCTTGATGACTTCGTTGCCCTCGCCGTACACGGCGGTGACGTACTGGATCACCGTGCATCCGATCAGCACCAGCGCCACGAGCGCGAAGCCGCGCCGTCGGCCGCCCCGGCGTGATCTGCGCAGCAGGAGCTGCCGCGCCGGCCACGCAGGCCATCCAGTACGCCAGGATGCCGCCCAGCCCGGTCCACCGCATCGCGTGCGAGACGTCCATGAGCAGGCATTCCCGGCATTCCTGACTGCGCGGGGCGTGACCAGAGCCGACCGGATAGCTGCCGAGGTTGGTGTTGCGGAACATCAGGTACGGGTCCGCGCCGCTGGCGAAGATCCTGGCCGTGAGCCCCGGGCGCCCGAGCAGGTAGTGAGCCAGATTAGCCTGGGTGAAACGGCCCGCGTAGCGCGGGTACGCGGGGTCGTTCTCGATGGGGTGCGCGCTCCACCAGAGGGTCCCGCTATAGCGGCCGAACGCGCGCGGCAGCCCGAGCCCGGCGGCAGCGTCGCCCGGGTGGGAGAGCATGGGCATGATCGTCATGGTCAGCTCGTTAGCGGGATTGGCCCGCGCGTCATTCAGCGGTTCGCGGGACAGACTCCAGTACACGGTCATGGCCAGCGAAAGCACGCACACGGCAGGAATGAGCCGGCCAGCAGACCATCCCCGGCCGCGAGCGACGGGGAACCGGCGAGAGCCCAGGAACAGAGCCAGGGGCAGTGCAAGGGTGGTCGTCTCAGTCTTCGCCCCGACGGCGAGTACCGCGCTGGCCCAGGCGGCCAGATACGCCGCGTGGTATCCGCGGGTTCGCGCCGCCACCGCCACCGCGGCGATCGCGAACCCGAGCATGCCGTACAGCGCGGCTGTCTCCGTAAACGGCGACGCGGCATAGTCGGCGAAGGTCGCCTCGGCCAGCACGAGGAACAGCATGATCAAGATCAGGATCCGCGCGGCCGGCCGGAGCGCCGCGAGCAGCCGGGCCGCGATCGCTATCACGATGCCGGCCAGGACGCAGTATTCGACGATCAGCTCGCGCATATCGATGACGCCGGGTAGCCCCAGCACGTGCTGATGGACCCACGCGGTCAGCCCCACCTGAAGGACCTGGGAGGTCGGGTAGTGCAAGCATGGCGATCCTGACCCAGGCCGCAGGAACGGGTACCAGAACCGGACGAAGAACAGTCCGGACGTCGGCCCGGGCGGCGACTGCGAATTCGCGCCGATCTGGCACATGAGCCGCACGGCATCGCCGTTATTGGCCATGCCCACCGGGACCGGCAGCAGGAGCCGCGCCGCCATGAGCGAGGCGGCCAGGACCCCCGCGAGGACTGGCATGAGCGCCGCCGCGTCCCCCGCCGAGCGCGAGCGCATCCACCGCACCTGAGACCTCCGGGACGCACGGTGCGCGAAGCCGCTGACGCTCCCGTCGCGCACCGGCCGTGGCAGGAGACTTAAGGCCCTTACAGTAAAGGTCAGGGACTGATCTGGAGGGCGGACTGGCAATCAGGCGGTGACGACCCGGCCGCCTCGTCCCGGCCCGGCCCAGGACGTGGCGTGGGGCGCCGCGCTGGCCGCCCGGTGCTGGCCACCCTGGGCTGGCCACCCTGGGCTGGCTGCTCAGGCCGCGGGCGCCACCTGGAGCTTGATGCCCTCGCCGCGGCGGACACTGGCCAGCGCCTCGGGGAACTGATCAAGCGCGAAGGGCGGGCCAAGCAGCGGGCCGGTGTCGACGGTGCCCGCCGCCATGAGGTCAGCTGCTGCCCCGAAGCTGTTGAGCACGGCCATCGATCCGAGCACGGTGATCTCGTCGTTGTAGATGCGGAACGGGGACAGCGACACGCTGGCGTCCCCGCTGGCCACCCCGAAGATCAGCAGCCGGCCGCCGCGATCGACCGCACCGAACGCCGCCTCGATCGCGGCGGGGACCCCGGTCGCGTTGACCGCCACCCCGAAAGGGCCGTGATCGAGCGCGGAAACATCCTCGGCGGCGCGGGCCGCACCGACGGCCTTGGCCGCCGTCAGCCGGGCCGCCTTCCGGTCCACCACGCTCACGGAACGGGCACCCGCGTCGTTGAGCAGCTGGAGCAGCAGCAGGCCCATGGTGCCCGCGCCGATCAGCAGCACGTCCTGGCCGAGGACCGGGCCGAGGCGGCGCAGCCCGTGCACCGCGCAGGACAGTGGCTCGATGAGCGCGCCCTGGGCGTCATCCACGCTGTCCGGGATGCGGTAGGCGTTCACCGCGGGCACGGCGACGTACTCGGCGAACGCGCCGTTCACGGTGTCCCCGATCGCGTTCCAGTTCGCGCAGAGATTTCCGCGCCCGCCGCGGCACGCCGGGCAGTGCCCGCAGAACAGCGACGGATCCACGGCGACCCGCGCACCCTCGGGCCAGTCGCCGGGAACCCCGGCACCGCGGGCCACGATCTGGCCGGCGAACTCGTGCCCCGGAATGATCGGGTACGGCGTGGGCGGGAACTCGCCGTCGGCGATGTGCAGGTCAGTGCCGCAGATGCCGCAGATCCCCACCCGGATGACCAGCTCGCCATGCTGCGGCGCCGGGTCGGCAGCCTCGGTGATCTTGAGCTGGCCAGGCGCCTCCCAGATAGCGGCACGCATCATGTCCTCTCAGGGTTGCCAGTCATGGCCATCTTCGCGGGCCCGCTGCCTCGCGGCGGGTGGCGCCGTTATTCGCCGACCCGCAGCCCGGTGGCCGCATCGAACATGTGCAGGTGAGTGGTATCCACCCCGACCTTGACGGTGTCCCCGTGCCGGGGGTGCTCCCGGCCGGACCTGACGATGACGTTGCTCTCCGCGTCGTCGGCCAGGTGACCGTAGATGTAAGAGTCGCTGCCCAGGTCCTCGACCAGCGCGACCTTGACCGTCAGCTCGCCGCCGCCGATCGTCAGGTGCTCGGGCCTGACCCCGATGATCAGCTTGCCGTGCTCCTGGGCGGCGCGCAGCTGAGCGTCGGCTGGCCGGACTGTGGCGATGCCCAGATGGATGCCGTCGCTATCCGCGGTGGCGTCGAAGCGGTTCATGGCGGGCGAGCCGATGAACCCGGCCACGAACACATTCGCCGGGCGGTCATAGAGCTCCGTGGGCGAGGCGAACTGCTGCAGCTGCCCGGCCCGCATGACCGCCACCCGCTCGCCCATGGTCATGGCTTCCACCTGGTCATGGGTGACATAGACGGTGGTCACCCGCAGCCGGCGCTGGAGTTCGGCGATCTGCGTCCGGGTTGACACCCGCAGCTGGGCGTCCAGGTTGGACAGCGGCTCGTCCATGCAGAAGACCTTGGGCTCACGGACGATAGCGCGGCCCATGGCCACCCGCTGGCGCTGCCCGCCGGACAGGTTGCGCGGCTTGCGGTCCAGGAACGGCTCCAGGTCGAGCAGCTTGGCCGCCTCCCGGACCCGGCGGGCGCGCTCGTCCTTGGCCACGCCCTGCATCTTCAGCGCGAAGCCCATGTTCTCGCCGACGGTCTTGCTCGGGTAGAGCGCGTAGTTCTGGAACACCATCGCGATGTCCCGGTCCCGGGATGGCACGCCCACCATGTCCCGGCCGTCGATGCGGATCGACCCGTCGTCAATCTCTTCCAGCCCGGCCAGCATCCGCAGGGCCGTGGTCTTGCCGCAGCCCGACGGGCCCACCATGACGACGAACTCGCCGTCCTTGATGGCCAGCTGGAGCTCGTCCACCGCTGGCCGCTCCGCGCCCGGGTAGATGCACGTCGCGCTGTCGTACGTGACCTCAGCCATGATCGACTCCCGTGTTCACTTGCCCGTGTTCAGTTGCCCGTGTCACTTGATGGCCCCGAAGGACAAGCCGCGGACCAGCTGGCGCTGCGCCACCCACCCGGCCAGGATGACGGGCAGGGTCGCCACCGTCGCCGCCGCGGCCAGCTGGGCGAAGTACAGGCCCTCAGACGAGATGAAGCCGACCAGGAACACCGGCACCGTCGCGGCCTGGGTCGCGGTGAGGTTCACCGCGAAGAAGAACTCATTCCAGGCGAAGATGGAGCAGATCAGCGCGGTGGCCGCCAAGCCGGGCGCGACCACCGGCAAGATCACCTCAGTCACCGTCCGGCGCAGCGGGGCCCCATCCATCTCGGCCGCCTCCAGCAGTTCGCCCGGCACCTCCAGGAAGAACGACCGCATCATCCACACCGCGATCGGCAGGTTCATCGCGGTGTACAGGATCACCAGGGTGAAGATGTTGTCCAGCATGTGCAGGTTACGTGCGGCGATGTAGATCGGGATGATCGCGGCCACCACCGGCAGCATCTTGGTGCTGATGAAGAAGAACAGCACGTCGCGCGTCTTGCGCACCGGGCGCAGCGACAGCGCGAACGCGCACGGGGTGGCGAGCAGCAGGACCAGGATCGTGGACAGGATGGTGGCGAACGCGGAGTTCGCCACGTACGGCCAGATGCCGCTGGAGAACACCGTCTTGTACTGCGACAGGGTGGGCGAGAAGACCAGGCTCGGCGTGTTGGTGTACGCCTGGGCCTCGGTCTTGAAGGACGTGAGCACCATCCACAGGACCGGGAAGAAGAACACGATGCCGACGATCCAGCCGACAATGCCCAGGGTGATGCTGTTGCCCCGCTTTTTGCGGGGCGCGACGCGCCGCGGGGCCGTGGTGCTGATACCAGGTTCCGCCGTGCTGATGTCCGCGCTTGTCATGCCGCCTGCTCCGTCCCGGAGAACGAGGTGAAGATCAGCCGCAGCGCGAAGGTGGCGATGATGATCGTCGCCACGACCACCACCACGCCCATCGCGGCCGCCTGGCCGACCTGGAAGCCCAGGAATGCCCGCTGGTAGATGTAGAAGGGCAGGTTGGCACTGGAGATGCCCGGGCCGCCCTGGGTCATCATGTAGACCGCGTCGAACTCGTTGACCACATAGATGGCGCCGAGCACGATGCCGAGTTCGATGTACCGGCGCAGGTGCGGGAGCGTCAGCTCGCGGAAGATTTGCAGCGGCCGCGCGCCGTCAGTGCTGGCCGCCTCCAGGATGTCCTTGGGCTGGCTCTGCAGCCCGGCGAGCACGAGCAGCATCATGAACGGCGTCCACTGCCAGATCATCTCGATCATCACCGAGCCCAGCGGGAAGCTGCCGACCCAGTTGAAATGGCCGATGCCGAACGGCCGGAGCAGGAAGTTGACGATGCCGAACGTGGGGTCGAGCATGGTCGTTTTCCACAGCAGCGCGCCGGCCACCGGCATGACCAGGAACGGGGTGATCAGGAGGGTGCGAACAATGCCGCGGCCGAGGAACTTCCGGTCCAGCAGCAGGGCCAGGGCGACGCCGAGGACCATCGCGATGAGCACCGTGCCCACGGTCATGATGATCGTGTTCAGCGCGGTCGTGCGGAACTGGCTGTCCTTGAACACGTCCACGTAGTTGGCGAACCCGACGAAGTGCTGGGAGCCGGGCCGGACCAGGCTCCACGACTGCAGCGAGTACCAGAGCGTCAGCAGGAACGGCAGCTGGGTCACGATGATCGTGAAGACCAGCGCGGGCAGCAGCGGTGCCCGCCGCACCCAGCCCTGGCGGCGGCGGTCGGGGCGGGCCCGCGAGGGGCGCGCGGCGGCAACCGGCGGAGCGATCGCGGTCATCGGAGCCTCCGGGGGGATGCGGTGCTGTGACTGGAGCGGGCGCCGGCCATCAGGTTCTCTGGTAGCTGTCGCCGACGACCTGGGCGTACTGCTGTGACTGGGCGAGCGCGGACGCTACCGACTGCTGGCCGGCGATGGCCGCGCTGAGCTGCTGGCTGACGGTTGTGCCCAGGTCCTGGAACTCCGGGATGTCCAGGAACTGGACCCCGGTGTAGGGCACCGGCTTGACCGTCGGGTGCGCCGAGTTGGTGGCGTTGATGGACTGCAGGGTCAGCGGGCCGTAGACCGCGGAGAGCTTCTTGTACTGCGGTATCCGGTAGCTGGAGAACCGGCTGCCCGGCGGCACGTGCGACCAGCCCAGCTTGCTGCCCACCGTCCTGATGTAGGACTTCGAGGTCATCCAGGCGACGAAGTCCCAGGCCGCCTGCTTGTGCGGGGAGGTGGTGGGGATCGCCAGTGACCAGGTGTACAGCCAGCCGGACGGGCGGCCATCCTGGCTCGGTGCCCAGGCGTAACCGTTGCGGCCGGCCACCTTGCTGTTCTTCGGGTCCTCGATGACGCCGACCGCGGAGGTCGCGTCGTACCACATGGCCGCGTCCCCCTGGCCGTACAGGGTGGCGCACTCGGAGAAGCCGGCCTGGGGGGCGCCCGGCTCGCCATACTTCTGCAGCAGCGACACGTAGGTGCTGACCGCGCGGGTCACCTCGGGACTGGTCAGCTGGGCCTGCCAGGCCGGGGTGAACCATCGGCCGCCGAACGAGTTGATCACCGTGTTGATCGGCGCCAGGTTCTCCCCCCACCCGGGGTCACCGCGCAGGCAGATGCCGGCCCGCCCCTTCTTGGCGTTATGCATCTGGGCCGCGATCTTTTCCACCTGGGTCCAGGTGGGGCGGGCCGGCATCGTGATGCCGGCCTGGGCCATCAGGTCCTTGCGGTACATGAGGAACGAGGACTCGCCGTAGAACGGCACCGAGTACAGGTCCCCTTTGTGTGACAGCGTGGCCCGCAGCTGGGGCAGGAAGTCGGCCGCGTCGTAGCCGGTGGTGGCGTTGATGTACGGCTGCAGGTTCAGCAGCCAGCCGTTGGCCGACCACATCGGCGTCTCGTAGTTGCTGATCATCACCACGTCGAACTCGCCACCCTTGGTGGACACGTCCGCGGTGATCTTCGCCCGCGCCTCATTCTCCGGGAGCGAGATGAACGACAGGTGGATGCCCGGGTGCTCGCTCTCGAACAGGTGGGACAGGCTGATCGCGTCCTGCATCTGGGTGTTGGACACGATCGCGACGGTGATCGTCGTGCCTGAACTCCCGCCGGAGAAGAGCTGCTTCGCGCCGGTGGCGCAGCCGGCCAGGGTGAGCGCTGCCCCGCCGGCGGAGCCGGCCAGGAACGCCCGGCGGCTGAGCAAGGACGCGGTGGAGGGGGCGGCTGTTAATCCGGTGTCTCGTCGTCGAGTCATCGTCACGTCCGTCATCGGGTTGACTGCGCTGTCCGTGCGAGCTCTCATCTCGCGCTCACCTGAGCGGCAGGCGCTCATGCGATCACGTGAATACCGAACACACTGAGTCGGTTCGTGGTCAAAGTCAAGAAAAACTGCCAATATGAGTCCGGCGCGCTCAAATGAGCGGCACCGGACGAGTGGGTCCGGGATGACCTAGCTGCCGACTGGGGGGACCATGGCGGGGCTGTCCGCGGAGAGGCCGTGGGAGATCGTGCTGGCCGCCCGGGTGGCCCGGGAGTTCTACGTCGAGGGCGTCTCGAAGGTTGACATCGCCGAACGGCTGGGCATCAGCCGGTTCCGGGTGGCGCGACTCCTCGACTCAGCCCGCGAGGCGGGGATGGTGCGCATCGAGATCGGGCTGCCGGGCGGAGTCCTGGACGCTGGGCTATCCGCCGAACTCTGCTCCGCGTTCGGGCTGAAGTACGCCTTCGCCTTTGATTTTCCTGACGAGGACGAGCCTGCGCTGCGCCGCCGCCTCAGTGAGGCGGCCGGCCAGGCGCTGACCGACATCATCACCCCCAGTGATGTCATCGGCCTGACCTGGGCGCGGTCGCTGAGCGGGCTGGCCGCCGCGCTGACCCGGATGCCACCGTGCCCGATCGTCCAGCTGACCGGGGCGGTCCCGCCACCGGACGGCCGGGACCTGCTCGACCTGGTGCGCTCCGTGGCCCGGATCGGCGGCGGCACCGCGCACGTCTTCTACGCGCCGATGATCCTCGACGATGCCGGGACGGCTGCCGCGATCCGCACGCAGGCTGACGTCGCCGACGCGCTGGCCCTGGTCCCCTCGGTGACGATCACGATGGTCGCGATCGGCGCCTGGGCCCCCGGGCTGTCCACCATCTACGACGCGTGCAGCCCCGCGGAGCGGGCGGATATCGCCCGGCTCGGGGTGATTGCCGAGATGGCCGGGGTCTTCCTGGGGAAGGACGGGCGTCCGGTGCCGACCGGGCTGGACAGCCGCATGATCGTGACCCCCGGGGAGGGGCTGGCCAAGATCCCGTCCGTTATCGCGGTCGCGTACGGGGTCTCCAAGGCCGCGGCGGTCCGCGCGGCGATCCGCGGCGGGATGATTCACGGCCTGGTGACGCACGCCAGCCTGGCCCGGGCCCTGCTCAGCGGGGCCTAGCGGGCGGGCCGGCGCCCGGGGCGGCACGGGCGGGCCGGGCGACCTTCCCGGAAGCAGGAGATCGGCTGTGCCTGTCCCGGCTACAGCCCGGTCTGGGCAGCCAGCCGCCCCGAGTCAACGGCGGCGCTGAACGCGGCGTAATCCCGCTCGTTCTGGTCGGCGTACGCGGCGGAGAAGTCGGCGATGGCGCGGTCGAAAGCGTCGCCCTTGCCGAGATAGGAGGCGATCGCGATCCGGTCGCCCCAGCGGGCGTGGGCCCGGGCCAGGGTCGCCCCGCAGAGCCGCGAGTACAGGGTGGCCCCGGGCGGCAGCATGGTGTCCACGTCCGCGCTGCCCTTCCAGTCCTGGAACTGGCGCACGTAGTAGTCGCGGGTCACGCCGTCCAGGCCCTTGATGCGCTGCCAGCCCAGGAAGATGTCGGTCGCGGCCTGCATCAGGCGTTGCCCGGCTACCACCCGCTCGCCATGGTGGGAGTATGCGCTCGCCCCCAGGAAGCGTTCGAGCACGGACGCTTGTGCCTCCTTGACCTGCAGGAACAACGGATCATTGTGGTCCCGGCCGAGCAGCAGCATGATGTAGCAGCGGGTGCCGACGCTGCCCACGCCCACGATCTTGTGGGCCACGTGGGCGTAGCGGTACTCCTCGACCGGGTGGTGCTGTCGCCCGAGCGTGCGCCGGTACGAGGCGAGCAGATTCTTGATCAGCGGAACGGGGTCCTCCCATTCCGACCCGGGCTGGATCAGGTCCTCGATCGGGATGATGAGCGGCGGGTCGGCGACGATCCGCAGTTCACCATCGACCTCGTCCGCCCGCTTGGCGAAGACCCGGGTGCTGTCGCGGGTACGCGCCTTCGCCACCATCTCCTCGGTCGCCCGCGCCTCCCGCTTGCTGACCCGCTTGACGCGGACCTCCTTGCGCACCATTTTGAGCAGCATCCCGGCCTCAAGGTGCTCGTACCACGCCTCCAGGGAGCGCATCCCGGCCGCCTCGCGCATCCGGTCCCGGTACTCCCCGACCCCGGCCATGACGATGTCCCGGCGGTCGGCGGGGGTGAAGCCGCGGTCACGTCCCATCACCTCGAAACTGGCCGCCAGGCGCTTGACGTCCCACTCCCACGGGCCGGGCAGCGTCTCATCGAAATCGTTGATGTCAAACAGCATCCGGCGCTCGGGCGTGCCGAACAGGCCGAAATTTGACAGGTGCGCATCGCCGCACAATTGCACGGTGACGCCGGACTGAGGGGTCGCCGCCAGATCGGCCGCCATAATGAGCGCGGCGCCACGGTAGAAGGTGAAGGGGGAGACCAGCATCCGCCCGTACCGGATGGGGACCAGGCGGTCGACGCGGGTCTCCGCTTGCTCCTCGAGCAGCGCGATCGGATCCGGGCGGTCGGGTGCGGGTGCCCACTGCCCGTGGCTCGACCGTGGTGCCTCCCTGCGGGCGGCCCGGCCCCGGGCCACCCGCTCCTCCACGGTCAGGTGGGCCCGCCTCCATGCGGAGGCGAAGGTCGAGGCCGCCGCGTGCGTGGTCCCGGCCCGGGAGGTCTGACCCGGGTGCGAGCGCTTTTCCATGACGCCTCCAGCCATGTCCGTCACCTTTGCCACCGGGAGAGCGGCTCGGCGGAAGGTCAGGCGGGCGCCCGGTGGTCATCTGGTGCCAGTTCATGACCTTGGCCTTCCCCAGCGTAAACCGTGCCGGGAGCGTGTCACAGGCAGCGGATCGGCCACCCGGCATGACGCACCGCGATCTGAGCACTCACGGCCACCGGTGGAATACGCGATCTTGGCCCGGTTCAGTGGGCAGCGCCCGGCGGGACCAGGGGCCGGTGCTGCCGGAGGGCGCTAGACCTTGATGATTCGTTGTCTTGAACTACTCATGTTTATGAAGGTAAGTTTGGCCTCATGCCCGCATCCCAGACGCCAAGCACCGCCGAGGAGCTGCGCGGTGCCGGCCTGCGGGTGACGGCCGCCCGCGTCGCACTGCTCGAGACTGTCCGGGACGGTGACCACCTCGGCGTTGAGGCGATCGCCTCCCGGGTGCGCGATCGCATAGGCCATGTCTCCCTTCAGGCCGTGTATGAGGCCCTTCACGCCCTCACCACGGCCGGCCTCGTAGGCCGCATCGAGCCGGCCGGCAGCCCGGCCCGGTTCGAGGGACGCGTCGGGGACAACCACCACCACGTCGTGTGCCGGTCGTGCGGTGTCGTCGCCGACGTTGACTGCGCGGTCGGCGAGGTGCCCTGCCTGACGGCGGCGGGCGACCACGGCTTCTCCATCGACGAGGCCCAGGTCATCTACTGGGGCCTGTGCGCCGGCTGTTCCACCGCCCGCAGTTCCTGAGCACCGTGATCCCTCTAACCCGGAAGGATTCCCATGTCGGAGAACCATGATCCAGTAGTCGTCGAAGACGCGACCCCGGAGAGCGGGGGGGAATGCCCGGTAGCGCACGGAGGCCGGGCGCACCCGACCATGGGTGACGCCAACCGTGAGTGGTGGCCGAACCAGCTCAACCTGAAGATCCTGGCCAAGAACCCCGCCGTGGCCAACCCGCTCGGCGAGGAGTTCAACTACGCCGAGGCGTTCAACACCCTCGACCTCGCGGCCGTGAAGCAGGACATCGCGGAGGTGCTGACGACCTCGCAGGACTGGTGGCCGGCCGACTTCGGCCACTACGGCCCGCTCATGATCCGGATGGCGTGGCACAGCGCGGGCACCTACCGGATCAGTGACGGCCGCGGTGGGGCGGGCGCCGGCCAGCAGCGCTTCGCGCCGCTCAACAGCTGGCCGGACAACGTCAGCCTCGACAAGGCCCGCCGGCTGCTGTGGCCGGTCAAGAAGAAGTACGGCCAGAAGATCTCGTGGGCCGATCTGATCATCCTCACCGGCAACGTCGCCCTGGAGTCGATGGGCTTCAAGACCTTCGGCTTCGCCGGCGGCCGCCCGGACGTCTGGGAGCCGGACGAGGACGTCTACTGGGGTCCCGAGACCACCTGGCTCGACGACGAGCGCTACACCGGCGACCGGGAGCTCGAGGAGCCCCTCGGCGCGGTCCAGATGGGCCTCATCTACGTCAACCCGGAGGGCCCGAACGGCACCCCGGACCCGCTCGCCGCGGCCCGCGACATCCGCGAGACGTTCCACCGGATGGCCATGAACGACGAGGAGACGGTCGCCCTGATCGCGGGCGGTCACACGTTCGGCAAGACCCACGGTGCGGGCCCGGCGGAGAGCGTCGGCCCCGATCCCGAGGCTGCCCCGCTCGAGCAGCAGGGTCTCGGCTGGAAGAGCACCTACGGCACCGGCAAAGGTGGCGACACGATCACCAGCGGTCTCGAGGTGACGTGGACGAGTACCCCGGTGAGCTGGGACAACAGCTTCCTTGAGACCCTGTACGGCTACGAGTGGGAGCTGACCAAGAGCCCGGCCGACGCGTATCAGTGGAAGCCGAGGGACGGCGCCGGGGCGGGAACCGTCCCCGACGCCCACGACCCGTCGAAGAGCCACCCCCCGACGATGCTGACGACCGACCTCGCGCTCCGCGCCGACCCGGTCTACGAGCAGATCACGCGGCGCTTCCTCGAGAACCCCGAGGCGTTCGCGGACGCGTTCGCCCGGGCGTGGTTCAAGCTGACCCACCGTGACATGGGCCCGATCGCGCGCTATCTCGGCCCGGAGGTCCCGGCCGAGGTGCTGCTGTGGCAGGACCCCATCCCTGCGGTAACGCACGAGCTCATCGACGCGGGGGACGTCGCCACCCTCAAGGGCCAGATCCTCGCCTCGGGCCTGCCGGTGGCCCAGCTGGTGTCCACCGCGTGGGCGGCGGCCTCATCCTTCCGTGGCAGCGACAAGCGCGGCGGCGCCAACGGCGCGCGCATCCGCCTCGAGCCGCAGAGCGGGTGGGAGGTCAACGACCCCGACCAGCTGGCGACGGTGCTGCGCACCCTGGAGGGGATCCAGGGGGCCTTCAACGCCGCCCAGACCGGCGGCAAGCAGGTCTCGCTCGCCGACCTGATCGTGCTGGCGGGTGGGGCCGCCGTCGAGCAGGCTGCCAGGGACGCTGGCTTCGACGTCAACGTCCCGTTCACGCCGGGCCGCGCGGACGCCTCGCAGGAGCAGACCGATGTGGAGTCGTTCGCCGCGCTGGAGCCGGCCGCCGACGGGTTCCGCAACTACCTCGGGAAGGGCAGCCGGCTCCCGGCTGAGTACCTGCTGATCGACCGGGCGAACCTGCTGACCCTGAGCGCTCCCGAGATGACCGTCCTGGTCGGTGGCCTCCGCGTCCTGGGCGCGAACTACCAGCAGTCGCCGCTCGGTGCCCTCACCACGACCCCCGGGACCCTGACCAACGACTTCTTCGTCAACCTGCTCGACATGGGCACGACGTGGAAGCCCGTGTCCCGAAGCGCTGGGCCCGGAAGCGCTGCGTCCGAGGAGGCGAGCACGTTCGAGGGCTGCGACGCCGTCACGGGCGAGGTCAAGTGGACCGGCAGCCGTGCCGACCTCGTCTTCGGGGCGAACTCCGAGCTGCGCGCGCTCGCGGAGGTCTACGCGAGCGATGATGCCAGGGAGAAGTTCGTGAACGACTTCGTCGCGGCCTGGGACAAGGTGATGAACCTCGACCGGTTCTGACCTCGCCTGAGCATGACGTCCAGGCCGGCCCGCAGCGGCCGGCCTGGACGTCCTCAGCCGGCGCGTCAGTCGGCGATGGGTTCCCAGATCAGCTCGGCGACATCGAGGACGAGATCGGGTTCGCGCTGGCCGGGATCGCGGGATGCGCGAACCTCGCCGGTGCAGACGCACACGACGTCGTTCAGCCGACGATAGGGCTCGCGGTCGGCCAGGTGAAACACTCCCCCGACGATCTGGCGGCGTCCCGGCGGGTAGGCGCGACCATACCCGTGCCACTCAACCATGATCACGGCTCCATCGTCAGCCTCGATGACAGCCCGGAAGTCAGGCCGGAAGGGACCGGCCGCGCCCTGGCGATGGGGAAAGTTCGCCCCGCGGAAGCGCCCGGCTATCGAACCCTCACAGCGTCCTTCAGCGATGAAGAACAGCTGTTGCCAGCCACCGTCGAGGTCGACCGCCCAGCTCTCGGGATAGGTGAAGCGGATGCGGTATAGCGGCTCAAGCCTCATCAGCTACTCCTGCCTTTGATCCGCCTTCCCCCCGCGGCCAGGGCACCGGCACCGGGCAACGGGGCCAGCACCGTCCACCATCGCACGCCCGGCAGGTGCCTTCGGGCCAGCCACCAGGTCAGCCCGGGCGCAGCGAACACAGCAGAAATCACGAAAGCGTCACCGGCGCGATCGCGGTGTGGCTGCGCCACGTCCCGGGGCTGCCACTGCCCCTACTCCCCGCCCGGCTTCATGTACTGGTCGAGGAACGCGATGACCCCGTTGACCGCGCGCTCCTGGACCTGGTCGGGGCCGGGGGCGCCCTCAGACGCCAGCGGGAAGAGGTAGCCGTGCAGCGGGTGATCCCAGGACACCCACTCGGCGTCCTTGCCGCCCTCTTCGAGGAGCTCGTAGCTGAGGCGGAAGATCCCCTGGAGATGGTCACCGTCCCGTCCCATGACGAGGATCGGCAGGTCGATGGGCGCGATGCGCTCGTGGGCAAGCGGAAGGTTGGTGCGTGCCCTGACCCACGCTGGGTCCTGCATCTGCATCTCCTCGATGTCCCGCAGCCCGGTCTCGGGGTTGACGGGGGCCGCGTCGCCTAGCCGGAGGTCGAGGAACTCGTGATTCGCCGGCTCGCTGGCGACCCCCGCCCGAAGGATCCCCGGGTACCGGAACGCCAGCTTGAACAGCATCTCGCCGGCGTGGCTGACACCGATGTGGCCAAGGTTGCCCGCGTTGACCTGCGGGTGCCTGCGGGCGTGCTCGAGGACGGCGAGCTCATCCTCGAACTCGAGGGGCGAGCGGTTCATGACCTCCATGCCCTGACGCCTATCGGCCACGAGCGGGCCCCCACGGTTGAAGCCGAGGTCGACCTCCGTGCGGTAGCGCCCCCACCCGCAGGCGTAGCCGGCGGCCAGCAGGCGCTCCATGATGTACGGGCGGGTGTGCACCCACTGCCGCAGCCAGCCGATCCCGCCCCCGCCGTTGCCGTAGGCAAGGAAGACGAACGGGAACCGCCCCTCGTCGGCGGGCGTGCGCACCACATAGGGCACATACAGGCCGTCGCGTGACTCGGCCAGGTAATACACCGCGGGACGGGTGGACCCCTCAACGCCTTCCACGAAGACCGGCTCGGCCGTGCTCCACTGCCCGGCTGTCATGCCGGACCTGCTCCGGGGCTCCGCCCCTCCGGCGTCCCGGCAGCGACCGGCTGCGCGCTCCCGCATCTCAACGGTGACCCTGTTCCACTGATCCTCATGATCCTTTCCGCACGCGTAAGTTGCACGCCGGCCAGCAGGCCGACCCCGGTGGCGTGCACCACTAGCGCGTGCCGAGACAACACTTCACGAACGCTCTGATCGTAATCACGGAATACCACCGGCGCCTGGAGCGCATCCTTCACCCGGCTCCCCCTGTCACCTGCGGACTCCCGTCCTGCCGATGCCTGGCGTTTCCGGGCAACCATCACCCCGCCTCTGGCATCATTGAAGGCGTGAGCAGCGTCGGCATCGAGCACCTCGCGCGGACTGCCTACGAAGCCCATCGCGAGGCCCAGCCTGGCTCTCTCCCGCCGTGGGAGGAGAGCACCGATCAGGAGCAGCAAGCCTGGAAGGCCGCCGTGTCCGCCGTCGCCGGGCAAACCGGCATCACCCTCGCCGATGCCGTCCCTGCCCAGTCCCTGCTGCTTCAGGCCGGAGACCAGCAGCACACGTTCCACACCGGCTTCACGGCCGGACGCCTGGGCACCCTGGTCATCAGTGATGACTTTGCCTCCACCCATCACGCCCGCTTCCAGGCCGCCCACGGCCTGTGGTACGTCGAAGACCTCGGATCAAAAAACGGCACCTGGCTCAACGGGCGCCAAATCCACGCACCCCAGCGCCTGAAGAAGGGCGACAAGATCAAAATCGGCCACACCGTCGTGACCGTGGTAACGACGTAACCCAGGCGCCGGTCAAGCCCGGTCCGCCACGCGGCAGGGGTGAGATCAACGAGCTGGATTCCGCTCGCTCGCAAGAACGTACCCGGCCCGGGAGGTTCGCGGGGCCAAGCTCGTCCACCAGAGCCCGCTCCGGACAACGGTCTAGCGCAGCCCGCGACGTCCGGCTCGCAAAGCTCATAATCCCTCCCCAGGTGCGCGGCCCAGGTAGATCCGTTATCAGCTTTAGTCTCATCACGGCACCCGGGAAGCAGGCCCATACGGGGCATACGTCACCTGGCGAGGTCCTCACGTTCTGCCCGCGTGACGGCGATCATGCCGCACACCCACCGCCATGGCCGTGAGTGGGCGTTGACAGGGAGCCGCCGCAACAGCGAAAGTCAGGCCAGGTGGCTAGCGACCCGCAGATGATGCGGAGCGCGGCGCTGTCCTGGCTAGGAGCGGAGAGAACAAGTGGAGTTCCATGGCGACTACGAGTGGGCTCGGCCACGCGGGCTGGCCCGCAGTCGCCATGCACAGCGAGTGATCAGATGCGACTTCTGCTAATCGGTGCCCCCGGCGCTGGCAAGGGAACGCAGGCTGGGCGCCTGGCCGCGCGGTTCGGCATCACCCACATCTCCAGCGGCGACTTGCTGCGCCAGCACGTCAGGGACAGGACATCGCTCGGGCAGCGGGTGAAGTCCTACGTTGACCAGGGTGACCTCGTCCCGGACGCCCTTGTCATGGACATGCTGCGTAAACCCGTCCTGGCTGCCGCCAGCGGCTACGTGCTCGATGGGTTCCCGCGGACCGTCGAGCAAGCGAAGGCGTCCTATCCGGTGGTCCGGGCCCTCGGGGCTGAGGTGCAGGCCGCGATCCACCTCGACGTCGCCCGCGAGGAACTCGTGCGCCGGCTGCTGGCCCGCGGCCGGGGCTCAGACGACACCGAAGCTGTGGTCGCGCACCGCCTGAAGGTCTACCTGGAAAATACCGTGCCCCTGCTCGAGTACTACGCAGGCCGGGAGTGGATGTTCACCGTCGATGGTGGCCGCCCCGCGGATGCGGTCCACGAGGACATCGTGGTGCGCATCCAAAAGCTCGCCTCCTTCAAGGCGTCCACCAGATGAGGACCCTGCCCAGGCCGTACGCGCATGCTCAAGCGCGGCCAGGCTCCCGCTGGACTCCCCGGCCGGGCTGCGGCGGCTGGCCGAGATCAGCCCGATCCAGGCTCGAGGTAGAAGATCACGGCAGAGTCGTCGTTACGCACGAACCCACTGACTTCTCCAGCCCCCTGCCGAGGGGAGGCGTTCAGGAACGCTAGAGCGGCCTGTTCGCCGCCGGGGCCGGGGAAGTCCTTGAGCTGCCAGGCGTGCACGGTGCTGCCGCCCAGGCTGCCGGGCTCCAGCCAGAGCAGGCCCACGGTGCCGTTGCTGCGCGGAGTGACCGTGGCCTCGCCGGGCCCCTGGCGGGCGGGCTCGTTCAGGAACTTCACCGTGGCCTGCTCCCCGTCGGGCGCCCAGAACTCCGCGAACTGCCAGGTCTGACCGGCCATTTCTGACTCCTCTATGTCCCCGTGGCGCACGTACATGGCCGCTGCGGGCCATCTGGCCCGCCAGCCGCTCCTGGTCACTAACACAGAGCAGCGCACTGGCCAGTAGATACCTACCGCCACCAGCGGGCCGCCCGCTGCGCGCGCCGTCACTCGCTCACGGGCCGATCGGTTCCCTTCGCTCCTGGCCTGGGGTTTTCCGGGAACGGGCGTCAGGAGCCACCCTCAGGCTGTGCTGCTCGGCCGGGCCCAGCCAGGCGTGGCGCCTGCTGGGCGGGCTGACACCACCCCGCCTGGACGCCGCAGCGCTGCGAACCTGGTCACAGCCGGGCTGGATAAAGGTCGGGATGGAGTTCCGCCTGCCACCCACATCCGTGGGCACACTCCTGAGTAGCGAAACGCGCATTCTTGCGATGGACTGGAGAACACGGCGATCCTTCGCGGCCTGCTGGTTCCTGATCCGCGGCAGCAGCGGTGCGATTCGCCGCGAAGGATTGAGAGTCGTCGCGCACCGCGCGGAATCGCATGGCCGGGCACGCTGACCAGCCAGAAGAAGCAGCTGACCGGCTAGCCCTTCGGCCGGGGCTCTCCGGCCCAGGGGCAGAAAGCGTGGGTTGTTGGCCAGCATGAGCACGCATATGGGAGGACACCGTCATGAATTCCAGTACGACCCAGATCGCGGCCGTGCCCCGTTCCCGGCCGGATCGGGTCAGTAACCGCGGGGCGGCATTTACGGAGCGGCAGCCCCGGAGCTTGACCTTGCGGATGCCATCGGCACTGGCGCCCCTCGGCGGGCCAGCGCCGCGGGCGCACCGGCAGCCGCAGGCTCCGGGCAGTGGCCTGGCCAGGATCGTGTACCGCGAGCAGTTGCACGATCGCAGTGCGATCACCGCCACGGCCCGCCCACCGAAAGCTGGCGTCCCGGCCAAACGCTCCTCTCGCCAGTCTCTGCTGCCCAGGCAGGCGGCGCTGCCCCGGTCCGCGGATACGAAGGAGCACCCCAGGTCCGGCGATCCGCCCAGTCGCGCGGCTCTCCAGGACGCTGCTGCATTCCGCCGCCTGTACGCCGAGCACGGGCCCGCCTTGCTGCGGCTGGCCACCACCCTGTCCGCCGGTGATCACGGCCACGCCGAGGACCTCGTCCAGGAAACCATGCTGCGGGCCTGGACCCACCGCCACAACTCCGACATCCAGCACCGGCCACCCCGGCCCTGGCTGATGACGATTGCCCGCCGGCTGGCTATCGATGCGCACCGGGCGCGCCGCGCCCGACCCCGGGAGATCGAGCTCGATGGGCGTCTTGCGCTCGCTGACGGCCAGTGGGCCGATGCCAGCATCGATGAATGTGGCGTCCGCGCCGCCATCGCCGCGCTGCCCGCTTCACAGCTTCAGGTCCTCGCCGAAATCTATTACCGTGACCGGTCGGTGACCGAGACAGCGCACCTCTTGCGCATCCCGGCCGGCACGGTCAGATCACGCACCTTCTACGCATTGCGCTCGCTGCGCCGCACGCTGGCAGTTCCCGACACCATGGTCTAGTGCAATCCTGACGTCACGTGTCTCGCTGCGCTCGTCAGGTGGCTGGGCGGCCGTCCGGCGTGGGGAACACCGGTGACGTCGTAGAGGTGATGGACCGGGTCGTGGACGAAGTACCTCGCAAACGATTCAACCGTGAAATGGGCGCCATCGCTGCGGCTGCCGGTGCGCTGCCATTGGCCGGGAAAGCGCCTCGAAATGTGCTGCGAGCGTCTCGGCAGCCTGAGCCAGTTCGGCTGCTACCGTGGCGCGGTCCTGCTCGTCATAACGGTCGGCAACGGCGGTCGCATCCTGATCCCAATTCGGGTACTGCGGCGCTTCCTGGGTGAGCATCAGCCACAGCCGCTGGTCAAAGAGCCGAAGGACGTCCCGGACATGGCAGCCGTACTCCAGGGCGGACCATTTGCCGGGCGCTGGACGGTGCCGCGCACCGGGACTGTGCCGGCCGTTCGCTCTCCGGCGCACCGCTCCTTCCCGGCCAGGAGATGCCGCGCGGTGACCCCGGTGCCGCGCTCTATACGGGCTTCAGGAGGCCGCGTTCCAGCACAACCGGCACGAAGAGCTCGCGGTAGCCGTGTTCGTCGAAGAGCACCGTGACCTGGTCGCCGTCGTAACGCTGCACCGTGCCCTCGCCCCAGCGCTCGCTGGCCACCCGCGCGCCCACAGCGAATGAGACCTCGGCCCGCGCAGCGTCGGCGGGCCGGCGATCGTTGTCACAGTTCCCGCAGGGACCGCGGTAATCCTGGCCGAAGTAGGTCAGCAGGAACGAACGGCGGCAACTGGTGTGCTCGGCGTAGCGGCGCATCATGGTCAGCCGCGTACGCTCCACCTCGTCCTCGCGGTCCGTCTGCGCCTGCGACGCTGCCGCCGCCGCGGCCGCGCTCATCGTCCCGGTCCAGCGAATATCGCCGTCTGCCTGCCAGGCCGCCGCGCCGAGATCGGCCAGGCGGGCCAGCGCAGCCGTCTGCAGTCGCGCGCCAGGCCCGGGCCGCTGACCCGCCGCGAGAGCGGCCGCGGCCCGTGCCACGGCCGAGCCGGGGACACCCCTCGCGATGAAATAGCGTGCCCGGTCGAAGTCGTCGTAGCGGTACAGCAGCCGGACGTGCGACGAATTCCCGTCCCGGCCGGCCCGCCCGAGTTCCTGGTAGTACGCATCCAGCGAGGGCGGTGGGTCGAAGTGCAGCACCCACCGGACGTCCGGCTTGTCGATTCCCATGCCGAACGCGACCGTGGCTGCGATGATGCGGGCTGAACCGTCCAGGAACGCCGTCATCGCCGCACGGCGCGCGGGCCCGGAAAGCCCGGCGTGATAGAGCGTCACCCGCTCACCTGCCGACGCGAGCGTGTCGTGGGCCGCCTGCGCGCCCGCGTGCGTGGCCGCATAGACAATCCCCGGGCCAGCGAACTCTCCCGCCGCACGCACAAGCTCGTGCTCCTTGTCGGGAATGGTGCGCACGTGCCGCGCCGAGAGATGGATGCTCGGCCGGTCGAAGTCGCCGATCACCAGCACGGGATCGCGCAGGCCGAGCCGCCGGATGATTTCCAGCCGCACTGGCGGCGCGGCCGTCGCGGTCACGGCGAGGCGGACCGGAGCACCGACCGCCCCGGCCTGTGCGCCGAGCAGCATGTAGTCGGGGCGGAAATCGTGCCCCCACTGACTGATCAGGTGCGCTTCGTCAACGGCGAACAGACCCGGCTGGGCGCGCCGTAGCGTGTCGCGGGTCTCTGCGTTCGCAAGCTGCTCGGGTGAGAGGAACACGAACGTGTCCGAATCGCACGAGGCCAGCAGCGCCGCCGCCCGCGCACCAGCCGACTGCTGCGAGTTCAGCACGATCGAGCGCAGCCCAGCCGCATGCAGGTGGGCGAACTGATCATCCTGCAGGGCGATCAGCGGCGACACCACGACCACCGGGCCTGCCCGCAGCAGCCCCGCCAGCTCATAGATCGCCGACTTCCCCCCGCCGGTTGGCAGCACGGCCAGCACATCACGGCCACCGGCCAGCGCCTCCACCGCGCGCAGCTGCCCGGGACGAAGCCGCTCGAAGCCAAGACGATCCCGCGCCAGCTCCTCGATCACGGCCCCAGCGTCCACCGCTGCCCCCGTCCATCTCGCGAACATCTCGGCACCGCTCGGCAGACCCGGTGCCGGGTCAGACCCGGGCTGCCACGTAGTTGGTCATGCCCGCTGGGCCGGGCCCTACGGACTGCGGCGGCCGCCATCATCCTTCCGCCTCGCCCGGGGTGACGGCGATCTGGGCCTCAGACCGTGGCAGCCTGCCAGGCACAGGCATGAAGATGGTGGCAGGGATGCAACCCGCCGGGTGAGGGGAGCCGGGCTCCGTGACCGAGGATTCCAGCCGTACCGAGTGGCTGCAGCATGCGCGCTCCTACCTGCGCAACGCCGATCCCGTGCTGGCGCGGCTGATCGACGACCGGCCGGCCTTCGACCCCCGGGCGTGGATGGCCCAGCTGCCGCCGATGGATCTATACGGCGCCCTGCTGTTCCAGGTCACGGGCCAGCAGCTGTCTGTCGCAGCGACCCGCCGGATCCTGGCCCGCATCGAGGCGCTTTTCGGCGGCCATCTTCCCTCGCCCGCCGAGCTGCTGAGAACCGATCCTGGCCAGCTCCGCGAGGCAGGGCTCTCCTGGCGGAAGGTCAGCACGCTCCGCGACCTCGCCGTGCGGCTGACCGATGGCCGGCTGGACGCGGACGTCCTGAGCGGGCTGCCAGATGGCGAGCTCATGGCAGAACTCACCGCGATTCCGGGGATAGGTCCCTGGACCGTGCAGGGCGCCCTCATTGTCGCGCTCCAGCGAGAAGACGTCGTCCTGCCGGGCGACCTCGCGCTCCGTAAGGCCGTCCGGGCCGCCTACCAACTCGACCACCTCCCCGCCCAGCAGGAGGTCCTCGCCATCGCCGAGAAATGGCGGCCCTACCGCAGCCTGGCGACCAGCTACCTGTTTTCCGCCGTCTTCGAGACGGCCGAGACACCGCCGGTCGCCCCGCGCGAGACGTAGCGCGTACCGGCCGTCATGCACGGCCGGGACCGTCGGCTAGCTGCGGGGGATGACGGCGCCCGGAACATCCGGATCTGGGTGCGGGGTGCGGGCACGGGGGCAGTGCGGTCCGCCTGGGTAGGCTCTGTCCATGGCTGCCTCGCTGGCTCACCAGGTGGATCTCATCCAGGCTGGCCGGGGAGCGCCCCGGTCAGGGATCAGGAGGTCGCCTGAGGTGGGATGGCCCCGCCCAGCAGCGCGGCCCTGGGCGTGCCGGGCCCGCCGTCCCGCATCGGCATCGGCGTGAGCCCGCCCCGGCGCGACGGCCAGGCCGCTGCCCTCAACGAGGTGCTCAGCGAGGTCATCGACGCGATTCTCGATGTCAGGCAGGCTAACCGCCGGGTCCCCGGCACGCAGGCCCTCCACGCGGAACTCGACCAGCTCTTCACCGACCTGAGAACCTGGGCCCGGCTGCTCGCCGACGCCGACCAGGCCCTCGGCGTGTCGCCGCTGGCGAGCATGCCGAGCGCATCTGGCCGGACGCCACCCAACCCCTGGCACGGGGCCGCGAGCAGCCAGGAAATCCGCCGGATCGTCGGCGAGCATCTCGACCGCCTCACGCAGCACCTGTCCGCAGCACTCGCTGAGCAACAAGATGACCAGGTACGAGCGGCCCTCACCGAGGTGAGCCGGGGAATCCTGGACCACAGACGCGCACTCAGCGACGTGTAAGCCCTCCGCCGTACACCAGCAGATCCTCACGCTGCGGCCTTGGGGATCACACTCAGGTGGCCGCGCGAGCGACAGACCGCATGCCGCGTTCGCCGGGCCGCCGCTATGGACGGCCAGTTAGCGGCCGCCCCAGGCTGCGCGGGGCGAGCCCGCCAGCGGAGTGGTGTCGAGGTACCGGATCTCGAACACGCGCTCGGTGAACTTCCAGCCGTCTCCGGTGCGCTGGTAGCGGTCATGGTAGATGGCGTAGTTCAGGTGCGAGCTGCCGTCGCGGAGGCGGATGAGCTCCTGGATGTAGGCCCGGCCGGACGCGGTGTCGCCGTCCAGCTGGATCGTGCCCGGGTGCGTGTTCTGCACGAGGTAGTCCACGAGAGCCGGTACCCGCTCGCCCCAGGCGCGGATTTCCTCCCGGCCGGCCAGCTCGACGGGGACGTCGGGCATCCGCAGCGCGCCGTCCGGTGTGAACAGCGACGCCACGCGCTGGTAGTCGCGCATCATCGCCGCGTCGGTGAACTCACCGCGCAGCGCCTCGATCTCGACGCGGTCGGCGATGGCCTGAAAGTCACTCATCGGTTCCCCTGCCTTTCCATCTGTGTTGCGGTGCGAGCCGGGCTGGCGGTCCCCCCAGGCGCTTTCCCGAGCCCTGCGGAGCGGCTGCGGCTGGGCCCTGTCCGCTGGGTGGTGTTCGTCTCAGCAGTTCGACGACACAGCCGCGCGGAATGTCAGGCGGGATGCTGGCGTCACATTCGGGCGGGGTGTCTCGTCGACCTGGAGAGGGCAGACGCGAACGAGGAGAGGCTGGCGGGATCATGAGCACCCGATCCGGGCCGGGAGACGGCCCGCCCGACCAGGGCCTGGATGCGGTGATGGGCGAGCGGCGGCGGCTGATCAATCTCGCCTACCGGCTGCTGGGGTCGCTGGCCGAGGCGGAAGATGCCGTGCAGGAAACCTACGCCCGCTGGTATGCGATGTCGCGGGAGCAGCAGGACGCGATCGGATCGCCTGGCGGGTGGCTGACCACGGTCGCCAGCCGGATCTGCCTGGACCTGCTCGGCTCAGCCCGGGCCCGCCGCGAACGCTACACCGGCACGTGGCTCCCCGAACCGCTGCCCGACCCCGCCGAACAGCTCACGGGCCAGCCCGCTGCCATCGACCCGGCCGACCGGGTCACCCTGGATGAGTCGGTCAGCATGGCGTTCCTCGTCGTGCTCGACGCGATGACCCCGGCCCAGCGGGTCGCGTTCATCCTGCACGACGTGTTCAGCTATCCCTTCACCGACATCGCGGGCATCACCGGCCGCACCCCGGCCGCATGCCGCCAGCTGGCCTCGTCAGCCCGCCGCCGCCTTCGCACCTCCGGGGCTCCCGCGGCCCCGCCCGCCCACCAGGCCGCCCTGGTCAGGAACTTCAAAAACGCCTGGCAAGCCGGCGACATCGCCGCCCTCATCGCCCTGCTCGATCCCGCGGCCACCATGACCGCCGACGGCGGCGGCCTCGCGAGCGCCGCGCCCCATCCGGTCCACGGCGGCGAGCACGTCGCCCGCTACCTCGCCAGCATCGCCAGCCAGGCACCCGGCAGCGTGACCTTCCTCGAACGCACCGTCAACGGCCAGCCCGGGCTCATCGCCCAGCAACACGGCATCACCCTGACTGTGCTCGCCTTCGAGACCGCAGGCAACCACATCACCCACATCTGGGCCATGCGCAACCCGGGCAAACTCCGCCCGTGGACAACCCGCTGACCCACCCCTCCCTGGCATCAGGCCCGCTGGGGAGCCACCGCCACCCGGCCGCCCGCAGACAAAGTCCCAGAGGCGCGCGGCTCCATGGGAGGGCGCTAGCCCCCCGGGGGCCGCGGACCGGCTGCCGGTCCGCCGCACCCCCACCAGCCGGCCTTCAGCTCCATCGGTGCCGGGCACCGGGCAGCGCCACCCCCGCCGATCGTGCCCGGGTCACGGGGACAGGCTCAGGACTGCACCCCGGCCGGCATCTCCGCCGCGAAGGGAAACTCCGGAACAGGCCGGTGTACCGGCCCGCGCCGGAAGCCGGACATCGGTGATGTGATCTCTGGCTGCCCCCAGCCCGGCGCTGGCTGTGCCGGCGGCCAAGCCAGGTTCCGCCGTGCCCGGCGAATCCAGGATCTGGGCGACCTGAGGGGCGCGCTGGGCCAGGGCGATGATCCCGCCGATCGTGACGGCCAGCGAGAGGCCTTCGGCGGCCAGGTCAGACGGTGCGGCGGCGATCTTCTCGTGCAGGAATGCGACGCCGGTCACCATGGACACGAGCGGGTCGGCGGTGGTGATGACCGCCAGCACCGGGGCGATCAGGGTGCCGGCCTGGAAAGCGTTCTGGTTGAGCAGGAAACCGACCGGGGTGACGATCACCATCAGGTAAAGCGGCCACTGCCGCAGCGGGTCAGCGAACCCCGCCGGCAGCGTGCCCGGCACGATCTTCAGCAACAACGCGTTCACCCCGAAGGCCGAGCCACAGCCCAGCGCCAGCCACAGCGGGCGCACCGCCCGGGGCCCCCACCGCGCAGCGGCCAGGCAGCCGGCCAGCACCGCAGCCAGCCCGGCGGCCAGCGGCAGCGCGGCCGTCGTGTCCGCCGTTCCTGCGCCGCCGTGCGGGCGGGCCACCGCCAGGAAAGCGGCGATTCCCACCGCGCAGCAAGCCACTCCGGCCAGCAGCACCGCATCCGGCGGGCGACGCCGGGTGGCCAGCGCCGCGATCACCACGGCAAATAGCAAGCTCAGCACCAGCAGCGGCTGGACCAGCGTCAGCGACCCGAAATGCAGCGCCAGGATCTGCAGCCCGGCGCCAGCGACGTTCACCCCGATCGAGACGAGGAACAAGGGCCGCCGCACCAAGTCGGCTAGCAGCCGCGGCGACAGCGCCGCCCGCTGAGGCACCTGCTTAGTGCTGCGCTCCTCCAGAACCGCCGCCGCGCCGAACACGGTCGCAGCCGCCAGCCCGAGGCACACAGCAATCACCCCGAACATCACGCCTCCTCAGCGGTAGATCTCGTCATGCCTTGGAGACGGTCCCAGGTCCCGTGACTCATCGCTGCGGACAGGCGTCTGAGGGAAATGCCTGACCGCTACAGGCAGGCCATGCCGCTTGGCGCCAAGCACGACACCTCACCGGACCAGTGAGCCATGCCGCGGCCATGGGCGACGGCAGCGCACGCCTAACCGCCGGTCAGCGCGGTACTGACCAGCCGTCTCGCGGGGCGCGCACTGTATTCCCGCGCTCAACCACTAGCGAAAGAGATCCCCGGGATGCCGTTCACCAAGATCAAAGTTTCCCGGAGCAGGCTCAACGGCCACCGGAAGATCATCCTTCCGGAGCAACTGCTGGACCTCGCGGAGAAGCGCGGCGCGCCTTCACCCAGGCGGACCGGGGCCAGCAGGCCCCGGTCCGCCTGAGTGACCCCGCCACCCGTGCCGCGACCATGCGGCCCTGGGCCGGAGCCTATGCCTCCTGCCCGGCCTGGCTGTTCTCGCCGAACACGACGCGGATGGTCCGCTCATCGGCGCCGCGCACCACGGTGAGCTCGAGCGTGCCACCACCAGCCGGGAAAGCGTCGAACAGGTCGTCGATCGTGCGGACGGGACCGCCGCCGGCCGCCACGACCAGGTCACCCTGGGACAGGCCCGCACGTGCGGCCGGGCTGCCCTCTGTCACTTCCCGGATGAGCACGCCATCCACGTCGGGCAGGCCCACGGCGCGCCGGAGCCGCCGGGCCACGTGCCCGGGAGCGATGGCGATACCGAGCTGCGGGCGCTCGGCGAACTCGCCGCGGCCCAGCGCGCCGGCCCGGCCGCGGAGTTCCTCATCGGCCGGTATGGCCAGGTAGAAGCCGTCGCCGAGGCGGTGAGTGTTGATCCCGAGCAGCTGCCCCCCGGCGTCCAGGACGGGGCCGCCCGAGGAGCCGGGCAGGAGCGGCGCGGTGTGCTCGAGGCTGCCGGTGATATGGCGGCCGCGCGGGCCGCGGAAGGCCCGCTCGACGCCGGAGACGAATCCCGAGGTCACACGCAGCCCGCGGCCGCCCGGGTTGGACAGGGCGAAGACCGGCGTCCCGATGTCGGCGGCTATGGCCGACCGCCAGGCCAGGGCCGGCGCACCACCCGTGGCGACGTCGATGATGGCGAGGTCGCCGTCGATGTCGCGTCCGGCCACGCTTCCCTCGGCCGTGTTCCCGTCGGCGAAGGTGACTACCACCTGGTCGCCGCGGACATTGTGCGCATTGGTCAGCACCCGTCCATCGGCCAGCACGAAGCCCGAGCCGACGCCCCAGCGCTGCCCGATCCCCACTACCGAGGAACCGGCGCTCTCCGCCAGTTGCCTGATGTTCTGGTGTATCTCGTCGAGGATGGCCATCAGTACCCGCTTCCACTAGATAGTGAGTTGCAAGTTACTACTTAATGAGCACTTGTCAAGGCCGGCGGCTACCCTCGGGCTATGGCCGAACGGGAAGAACATGCCTCGTCAGCGCTGGCCGAGGCGCTGGCACGGGTCGGCGACCGCTGGACGCTGCTCGTGGTGGAGGCCCTGCTGGACGGGCCGGGCAGGTTCAACGACCTGCTCGGCCAGATTCCGGGCATCGCGGCGAACATCCTGTCCGAGCGCCTCAAGCGACTCGAGCGCGAGCGGCTGCTGGTAGCCCGGCCCTACTCCCAGCGGCCACCGCGCTCGGAGTACGAGCTGACCGCCGAAGGCAAGGAACTGGCGGGCGTGCTGCGCCTGCTGGCCCACTGGGCCGCCCGGCACGCCGACCCGTCCACAACGCTGCGCCACCCGGCGTGCGGCACCCCGATCGAAGCCCGCTGGTACTGCCCGACCTGCGACGTTCTCATCGACGGCGAGCCGTCGCACGCCGAGGTGCACTTCGTGTGACGACCCGGCGAAGACCGGGCAGCTATCTGCCCGAGCCGGCCCGCGCTGACTGACCAGCTAGTTCCGGGCGACGAGGCCGCCGCTCAGTCGCCGGAGCGGATGTCGTTGTCATCGTCCTCGACGACGTGAACGGCCGCCTCCTCCGCGGTCGCCGCACCGCCGTCGATCCCGGCGTCGCGCGCGACGAGCTCGGTGTCCTCGGCCGCACCGGTGCCCTCGTCCCGGGCGGTCAGCCGACCCGCCCGTGGATCCGGGCCATCATCCAGGAGCAACCCGTCGACGTCCTCGTCTCCCGCGTCCTCATCCCCGGCGATGTCCTCGGGCTGCTCATCGTCGGCGTCGGGCACAATATCCGGCTCTTCTTCGGCCAGCAGCTGGTCGAGCGACTCTCCGGACTCCTGCTCCTCGGCAGTCGATCCGAACCTGATCGCTGACGTCCAGCGTTCCGGGGGAATGACCCCCCGGTCGAGGGGATCGTCGCCCGGATTTCCGTCCAGGGTGTCCGATGCGTCCTGAACCTCGTAGTCCTGCAGGTCCTGGGATTCGTGGCGGTTCTCATCTGGCATGTCTGCACTCCTCTCCGCGCAACGCCACCCCGTATCAGCCGGCGCGCGGTCACAGTGGAGGCGATCAGGCCTCATGACCGTCCAACTCTAGACGAGTGATTTCTTGTCAGTTCAGTGGCCATAGGCGGTCAGGTCCCGGAGGAACGCCAGCCACCCGGCCCGGTCCTCAGCCGAGGTGACCTACCAGCACTTGGCCTGACCCCGCTGGCCTGGCGCCGGGCTGCCCGCCGCTAACGACGCCTCACATCACCCCACGTGCCAAGTCCGGCATCGATCAGTGACCGCAGATCGGGCTTGAGTAGCGGCAGGCGACCGGTTGCGGGGTTTCGACCGGCGCGCCCTTGTCGATGGACCACGCGAGCCGGATGAACTGCGCGTGCGTCCAGGCGAGCGGGGTGGCAGAGAAGGTCGGCTCACCCGGCCGAAACTCCGGCCCGGTGCCCGCCGGGGGCTGGTGGTCCCAGACCTGTTCCGGGAGCAGCCAACTCGCGTTGTCGGCGGAGCGGGCCATGGTGTCGAGGTAGTTCTGCGCGTCCGATCCGGCGGCAAGCCGGTACTCGCCGCGTTCGCCGGTGAGCAGAGGCCAGCCGCGTCCGTGGGTAATCCCCGACCCTGTGGGGGTCGGCTGCCATTCCGATCCGTTGGCCTCCTCGCCGTATCCGTCGAAACTCGCGCGGTGCCAGAACGGCCCATTCGGCGTGGAGTAACCGAGGTACTTATCCACCAGGGTCAGCGTGTTGAGGACCCGCGGGTCGTCCGGGCGGAGCACGCCGAGGCGGACTAGCTCGAGGAAGCTCGGATCCAGGACCTTGCGCTGATCGATCAGCGGGCCGCCGTCGGAAATCTGAATCTTCGTACCCGCATTCGCGTTGCCGTCGGCGGTGATGCGCAGGAAATACGGCCGGCTGCTGAGGGGACCGTTGGTCGTGACGGTCCAGCGCCCGAGGTTGGCGCGCCAGGAGTCAGCGACCTGCAGGTAGTGATCTGCGCGGGCATGGTCGCCGTTCTTGCGGGCGACGCTGGCTCCGACCACCAGGCCCGAGATCTCCGCGGCGATCGTGGCCGGTGAGTAGCCCGAAGCGTTCTCCCAGCGCTCGCCCGGCGTGCTCGGGCCGTTCGCGATGACGAAGTCCTCCGCCTTGCGGATGTGCTCCCAGTCCGCCGGCCCGGTCCGGTCCAGCTGGCCGGCCAGCACGGTGGGGAAGGACACCTCGTCCATTTGCAGGCCGCCGAACACCGCCTCACCCGACAGTCTGCTGTTCTGCGGGTAGGAGCCGTCCGGCCGCTGCTGGACGTTGAACAGGTAGTCCAGCGCCCGGTTCGCCGCGGCCCGGTCGCCCATCGCGATCAGGGCAGTGGCGATCTCATAGAGGTCCCGTGACCAGACTGCGTGGTACACGGGCAGGGACTGCAGCACGTTCGCCCACGCCCAGGGCCGCCCGGGAGCTGCCACGAAGCCGCCACGATAAGTCTTATCCTCGCTGGCCGCCAGGACCATCTGTGAGACGTGATATTCGGTCGCGAACCGTGCAGCGGAGCGCGGGACCGGCTTGAGGGCCGCGACATAGTGATGCCATCCTGCGGCGTAGGCCTGCTGGATGGCGGCGAACCTTGACGCCAGTGACGCGCGCGCCACCGAGACGGCGGCCGAGGTGGTGGCCGCGAACCCGATCGCCAGGGTGAGGTGCTGGCCGCCGGCGAGGCCGGTCAAGGCCGTCTGGCCGGTCTGCACGACGTTTCCGGGCTGGCTGGCGGTGTAGGCCCAGTCCATCTGGTGATCGCTGGCCAGGTCGGTCCAGCCGTCGCTTTGGCCCTGATAGCCGCTGGAGGTCTTGCTGAAACCGCTCGACGCGAGCACGGCGTCGCTGTTCGTACCGTCGGTCGCCACGAGTGCCCCGCCCTGGGCCGACCCGGTGTCATCGTCGCCGGTCATGCTCAGGGCGGGATCGTGCAGGATGTAGACCCGGTAGCGGTGCCCGGTCAGGGAGCGGAACTTGATGTCAACGAGGACCGTGGAACGCCGCGGGTCGGTGGCATAGGTCTTGGTGATGACGTACTTGCCCGACTTCGCAGTGTCGATCTGCTGATAGCTCAGGCTCTCCGGGTCGAGCAGCCGGACCCGGTGGATCGTGTCGGTGCTCTCCCGATCCGTGAACGTGCGCCCGTCGGTAACGACGAGCTGGGTGTCTCTCGTGCTCGGCGTGTCGATGCGCGGGTAATAGATTTCGCTCAGTTCTCCGTTGTGGAGCGTGTACCAGACCTTACTGTCGGTGCCGCGGGCGGTCCCGAAGCCATCTTTGTCGCCAGTGACCCAGTCGCTGGGCGCGCCTGGCGCACCTGGCGCTTCGCCGCTTCGTGCCGAAGCGAGGACCGGCGAAGCGAGGACCGGCGAAGCGCTGAACCCCAAGACCAGCGCCGCCGCTGAACCCAGCGTGATGACTGTCCGGATCCCTGCACGCATGATCTGCACCCTCCGTCGTGTCTGCCAACCGCGGCGAACGTGGCAATCCGAAGGCCCCGAGTTGACCCGGACGTTACCCGGGCGCAGGCCGCCCCACAACACCCAGGCTCGTGATGCCACGGGCGTGCCCCCCACTGCGCGCGGCCGAGCACGGCGCGTACATCGGGGCCCAGCTGCTCGGGCTCGCGCTGTGCCGGTACATCCTGCGCCTGGAGCCACTGGCCTCACTGCCGGCCAGCGACGTGGTCGCCGCCGTCGCGCCGTCCGTGCAGCGCTACCTGACCGGGTCCGGCGGGTAGGTAAACCGCGTCAGCAGGTCCAGCAGCTGCTCGGCTTCGCCCGGGCGCAGGTGAGCCACCAGCCCATCCGCGATTTCCTGGGCCGGCACGTGGGCGGCATCGAACGTCTCCAGGCCCGCGGGCGTCATCTCGACCGCATGCACCCTCCGGTCACCGGGAACCGGGCGCCGGATCGCCAGGCCAGCCCGCTCCAGGTCATCCACCACGCGCACCATCGAGGCCTTGTCACTGCCGGTCGCGGCGACCAGGGCACTCTGGCTGAGCGGGCCGCGGGCGTTCAGCACGATCAGGACCGCGAAGTGCCGCAGCTCCAGGCCGAACGGCCGGATGGCCTCGACCAGCGCGGCCGCCGCGCGATCATGCGCGCGGCGCATCAGCAGGCCCAGCGCGAACGGTGAGACGTCGCCGGGCAAGTCGCTGGCCCGCTCGATCGTCCGGCCGTCAGAAGCAACCCCATTAGTCATCTCTAAATAGTATCGTGCGAAACAAATTTAGAGCTAACTGTTTCATTTGGCACAACAAGGGGCGGGGTGCCGCCCGAGTGTCCGCCGGGTATCGCCGGCCTGGGCATGGCCCGCCCTCAGAACTGCAGCAGCTCACGGACCTCGACGTAGCCATAGGTGGGCAGCTTGTTCGCCCACTCGAGAGCGGCGTCCATGTCGGGAAGCTCCATGATGTAGAACGCCTGGATTTGCCGCTGTCCGTCGGCGAATGGTCGCCGTTCCACGGCCTCACCGAGAGCATGCCCAGCGATCGCGGTCTGCACGAGGCGGGCGCCGGTCGCCGCCGGAGCCAGCGCGCCGTTGAGCACAAATGCCCCCGCGGTCTTCACCTGCTCATCGAAATCGGCCCAAGCCTCCAAGTCACTCTCGTCGCCGCCCGCAGCGTCCGCGTCGGCCCACATCAGCATCAGATAGCGCATGCTCTGACCCTACGTCGATGGTCGGACATCGAGAGGAGACCCGGCGCGGCCGTTCATGCGCTTCCGCGGTGAGCCCCGACCCCGCTCGTCCGCGCCGATCACGACCCGCGGGTCATGATCGGCGCGGATGGACGACTCTCTTTTCCTTGATCAGCTGACGGGGCCGTAGACCAGGTGCAGGACGCCGGTCCTGAAGGCCGTCGAGTCGATCAGGCGGAGCTGGACCTTCTCGCCGGGTTCGAACAGGCGCTTGCCGGCGCCCACCGCCAGGGGGTGGACGAGCAGGTGAAGCTCGTCGATCAGCCCTTCCTGCAGCAGCCACCGGACGAGGCTGGCGCTGCCGGTCACGCCGAGCTGCTTGTCCTGCTTCAGCGTGAGCAACTCCGCCTTGATGTCCCCGCTGACCACGGTGGAGTTCTGCCAGTCGGCCTTATCCAGCGTCGTCGATACGACGTATTTCGGGGTGCCGTTCATCTGGGCGGTTATCGGATCGCCCGGGTCGGCACTGGGCCAGTACGCGGCGAACTCGTCGTAGGTCTGCCGGCCCAGCAGCATCGCGTCGTTGCCGGCCATCATCCCGCCGACGGCCGCGCCCATTTCGTCGTTGAAGTACCCGTCTTGCCACGTCTGCGGCGCTTCGATCACACCGTCGAGCGCGATGAAGAGTCCAGCGTTGATCGATCCCATTGTTTCTCCCTGGGTCAGAGTCCGGCCAGCCAGGTCTTCCACGCCTGGCTGGCCTGCTTCTCGTCAGTGTCAGAGAAGACGTGATGGCCGAGTACGAAGCTGCCGAAGTAGCCTTGGATGAACCGGTAGAGGCCGTCCGCGCTGCGGATGCCCAGTGCCTGGGAATTGACGAAGTTGACCAGCCCGTCGAGGCGGGGCGCGCCCGGCACCGTCAGCCGCACCGGGTCGCCGGCCGCCGGCTGGCCGCCCAGTCCGAGCCCGGCCCGCAGAGCCGCCCACGCCGCCGGCCAGTCCGCGACGGGTGGCCCCGTGACGTTGACTGGTGTGGCGAAGCGCCCGGCGAAGTGGTCCAGGTACGCGACCAGCGTCTGGAAGTACATCTCGCCGCCGGCGGTCATCGCTTCGAACTCGTCCTCCCAGTCGTCGCCGGGCAGGAAGCCGCTGGCGATCAGCCGTAGCACCGCGCTGCTCTGGTCCCGGCCTTCGATGAGGTACTCGAAGGCGATGAACCGCCCGCCCGGCCCGTCGCTGCGGTAGGCGAAATGGTTCGGCGGGTCCCACGCGGTGACCGTGCCGGTGGACACAAAGCCGCCGACCTCGGTGGTCACCGAGCCTGCCGGCCCCGGGTCTACCTGGTTGCGGCCCATGAACCAGGAATCGATGCCTGGCCCGGTCGCGATGGCGGCCCAGACCTCCTCGGCCGGGGCGGCGACGACAGCCTCGTCGTGCTCCTCAAACGCGTGTCCCATCTCAGGACTCCTTGTCCTCAGTGCCGTTCGCCACCCGGCTGTCGAGCGCCGGATGAACGGCGACAACGATGCGGAACTTTCGCCCGCCCGGGGTTGCGTCGTCGTGGTACTTGCCGGCCAGGCCGATCACGGCGTTCGTGAGTTCCTCCGCGAAGGCGGCCCGGTCGGCGGGAGAGGCAAACCTCACCTCGCCGTCGAGCGCAAAGGTGGCGACCCGCTGCCCGGCCCGGGTGGCCCCGGTGATCAGCGCCCCCACATCGCTTACCAGCCGGGCCGCGACGGCAAGCAGCCAGCGTGCGGAGAGCCGGTCCGGTGAGCGCTGCGGATCGGGCGCGACCGCGGGCAGCGCGGCGGGTGAGATCACGTAGGACGACGCGGTCGCTTGCAGCACCCGCTCGGTCATGTTGCCTTTGCGCCGCTCCTCGACCAGCTCAACCAGGCCGTGCCGCTCCAGCTCGCGCAGGTGGTAGTTCACCTTCTGCCGGGGCTGGCCGACCCGGGTGGCCAGGGTGCTGGCCGAGCCCGGCTCGGCCAGCTCGGCCAGTAGTTGCGCCCGCAGGGGATCCAGCGTGGCTTCCGCCGCCGCCGCATCCTCGATCACCGCCACGTCCAACATGCCGACAGCCTGACACCGACAATTTATTTTGTCAAGACAGGTTTCCTTGTCGGTCTGGAGGTCACGGTGAGGCTACGCGCGCCAACGATCTCGCACTGGTGGGCGCCGGTGTGTTGCTGGCGGCTTGGGGCGGTCGCGTTGGCGGACTCCACCGAGGCGTCACGATGAGCGGCGAGTCCGCGGGTGGGCCTGCAGGATGTGCCCGGGAGGCCGAGCCAGGGCAACTGAGCAGCGCGCGGGCATCGGGAGGTCGCGGTCGCGCAGTGCGAGCATCAAGGGTCATGGCGACGCCGGCGCCCGAGGAGTCGCCGGATTCGGATAGCTGATCGGGGCGACGAGCCAGAGCATCGTCCACGAAGCGAACGAGAGCGGGATGAGACGATGAACTCCGCCATCTCCACTACGGGCTACACGCGTACCCCGGACCGAGCAGCCGGGGTGCCACCCCAGTGACGCGAGAAGAAGTGACGGGCTCCTCCCTATACCGCCTCTACCGGCGACCGCAACCGACTTGTGGGTGCTGTGCCCGCGCGAACCCCGGCAGCCGTGCGCAGTGCACGGTGTCGCCCAGGACCACCGTGTCCCCGTCGAATGACAACCGATGACGAATCTCCACGCCAGCACCCTGGCGAGTACCTCACCGAGCGGAACCGGCAATTGGCATTCGGCAATCGGCAATCGGGTCAGACCTCAGCCGAATGCACGGTCAAGACGCCGCTCATAGCCGCATGACGAGCCGCAACCTGGCTTATGACTACCGCGGCACCAGGTGCTGGGCCGGCCCGGCCGCCTGCTCGTCGCTGGCCCGACGCCGTTGAACACAACAGTGCCGGTTCTAGCACGATATCTTACGGACATAGGGATGTGAGTACTAGGGATGAGCGCGCAGCTCAGTGCGCAGTTCATGACTGCCGTACTGAGTTGCGCTTTCGTAGTACAGGCGCAGCCCGCCATTTGGCACCACGATCGCTGAAACGTAACGCAACGCTCCACCGCCAAAAGGACTGGACGCTGGGCCAGCCTCGGCCACATACCGTGACCCGTTCCACCTGGCGAGGCCCGTTCGCTCTTCGAAGTTTTGTTCGGCCGAGGCCCGGCCATCAAAATAAGCGTACTCGCCAACAACTGCCGTTATGCGCGTCCCGCGGCGATACCACGTGCCCGGCTCTGGCTCCATAACAGTTGTGCAGCTGTACGCCTCCACGCTAATCATCCGGTCGGCATTCTCGTCACCTTCGGTCAGAGGATGCAGCGTCGCCCATACGCGCAGATCCTGGTCACGGACCAGCACCGGATCTTTGATGCCGAATGCCGCACTGCCTGGAAAGACGGTCTCCCGGGTCCCAGCGCTGAAATTTTCCGGACGACCCGCGCGCAGCTTCTCGATACGCCAGTGCTTGGAGTTAAACGTGGCGCAGCTCAGGTACAAATCCCAATAACCGTCAGGCGTCACATCCAGAGCCGGACGCTCCAGCGATTCGGCATCCATGTCCTCTTTGTCGATGATGCACAACGTATCGAAATGGAGACCGTTGCCAATCGGGCTGCGGGCTACGTAAGCCCGATTGCCCCGGCCCTGGTCGGCCGGGTGCCTGTCACGATAGGCAAGGTAAATGTAGCCACCGTGAACAAAAGCACTAGCAGCACCAATCCAGTTACCGGTTCCGTGCGCAGCGTGCAGCACCGGCTGACTGTTCTCCCACTGGGGCAACATAACTCAGCGTCCTTAAAGGTTCCCCGCCTGACTCCCGGCCGCCTGGCTGGTGCGACCGGCCTCAGATCGCGGGACTCAGGAGTGCGCTCACGACCAGCGCCGAAGACAGCCATACCGAGCATGCCATCAGCGGCAGCACGTCCACCACGGAGCCAGAACCTGGCTCAAGGTTATCGCAGCGCCGTCCAGCGAACCCGGCGTCCGCCCAGGCTTACAGGCGGCGGGCAGCCAGGGCTTGGCCGAGCTCCATGCTCCCCGCCACAGCATGAGCTGGGTCTGCGAGGCGCCAGGTTGGGTCCTGGCTGGATGGCCAATCCGGGCGCAGCGATCGACCTACGACAACCCCCGCCGCGGTGATCACGCTGACTTGAGGCGGTACCTGAGGTAAACAGCACCGCATGCGAACCGTCGCGTGTCCAGGAGCTCCAGATCCGAGCGGGCACCGTTGGGGAGTGCTCGCTTGCCGCCTCCGACGACGACGGGCACCAGGAACAGCTGCAGCTCGTCGACCAGCCCGGCCTTGATAGCCTGCCCGGCCAGGTCCGCTCCTCCCACTGTCATGTCGTGCTTGGTAGCCGACTTCAGTTGCCGGACCATGCCGGCATCGAAGGTCCGTTCGATCCGTGTGCTGGCACTGGCCACCGATTGGAGTGTCGTTGAGAATACGATCTTCCCGGCTGCCTGCCAGATGCGGGTGAAATCCCGGGCGGACGACGACTGGCCCGGCACCGTGTGGGCAGTCTCCCAGTAGCGCATCGTCTCGTACATCCGGCGTCCGTACAGGTAGGTGCCGACCGGCCGTTCGAGGTCGTTGACGAAACGGTGCAGCTCTTCGCCGGGTGCCGCCCAGTCGAAGCTGCCTGCGGCGTCTTCGACGTAGCCGTCCGCCGAGGCGATCGCCGAGTAGATCAGCCTGGCCATCAGGACTCCCCGCCCTTGCTCTTCACGCGGTAGTCGATGAAAGTCGCGAAGGGTGACTGGCGCACTCCGAGGTGCTCGAGTTCCAGGGATTCGCCGAACCCCTCGAACAGGCGCTTGCCGGCACCGAGGGTCACCGGGGCGATGATGATGGTGAGCTCGTCGACCAGCCCGGCAGCCAGAGCCTGGCGGATGAGGTCTGCGCCGCCCATCACATGCACCTGCTTCCCGCCGGCTGCAGCCTTGGCCTGATCGATCGCCTCGGCGAGGCTCCCGGCGAAGACGAAGTCGCCGCCCGGCGGCTGCTCTGCGGGGCGATGGGTGACCACGAAGAACGGGATGCCCCAGGGGTTCTTGCCGCCCCAGTGCCCGGCCGCCTCGTAGGTGCCGCGGCCTGCGATCACCGCGCCGTTGGCGCCCATTGTCTCCTCCAGCCAGGCCTTGTCCTCACCGGCCGGCTCGCCGCGCCCGGGCGAGTCGTAGCTCCAGGGCCCACCGAACACCCAGTAGTGCAGGCGCTCACCACCGACCCCCAGCCCGCAGCCCGGGCCATCGCCGGGCCCGGTGATGAAACCGTCCACGGAGATGGTGATCCCTGCGCGTACCTTGCTCATCGGCTCTCTCCTTTAGCAGTCAGGCCGCCGGCGGTGGCGTGATGTATCAGGCAGACGGCCGGCACGGGCAGAAATCATCGCCCGGGCCCGGCATGGCTGGTGTCACGCGCCAATGACCGTCCTCACGTGCTGCCGGCTTAGCGATCTACCTAGGCTTGCAGGTGTCGATGCATCTGAGTTCGTCAGCGCCGTGAGGCGCCCATGTGCCAGCGGCCAAGGCGATCTCCCGGTGACCGCGGCATCGTCACCGGAACCCTGGCGGGAGGGAGCCGTCTGGAGCTCCGAGGCCGTGGCGCGCGGCGTGCCACTGCGGCATGGTCAGCTTGGTGCTCCAGCCGTAGATCGTGATCTTCATGCCTGATTCGCGGCTTGCCTCCGGTAATGGCTGGCCTGGGCTCGGGCCTGGTGGCGACGTCGCCAGGCAGCCAGCGGGCCACGTCGTACACGCGCTGGACGACCAGCATCGTGAACAGGCGCTGGATCTCGTTGCAGGTGAGCGGGATGAGCCCGTCGAGTGAGGGAGGACGGGTGTGTTCGTCGGCGCGGATCACAGCGAGGAAGGCGTGGGCAAGCATGGCCAGGGTGACCCAGCCAGAGCACGAGGTGAAGCGGCGGAGTTGGTGCTCGTCCAGTCCGGCCAGGCCCTTCCGGCCTGGAAGGTCTCTTCCACCCGCCATCTCGACCCGGCGACGCGGACCAGTGTGGCCAGGGGCGCCGGGTCGGCGACCAGCAGCGGTAGTAGGCGAGTTCACTGGTGCTGCGATTGCGGCGGATCAGCAGCCGGTGGCTGCCGGGCCGGGGCTCGGCCAGGTCAATGACGGCCCAGTCGTAGAAGCGTGCCCCTTGGCGCCGGCCCCGGCCGACAGCTTCTGCCCGGCGCGTGGGCACCTTCGCGGAAGCTCCGGCTTGGTCGCGAAGAGGTGTCCTCGCCCAGGCCCGCCGCCCGGCAGCGGTCCGGGTCGCACGTCCACGAGCGCGGCACGTACAGTTCCCGGTCCACCGCCGCGTGCCCGCGCACTGCCAGCGGGCAGGGTCTCGCTGCGACCCGCGGCCACCACAAGATCTTCAGTCTTCACACACCGATGATCAGCGGTGGCCGTACCCGTCAATCAGCCGACCTGTATCGAGCGCACCTAGTGGTTGTGGCCGCGCTCGACGTCGAACGTTGTAGTCATCACGGAAGCCCGGCCGCGACCGTTCACCTGGCCATTCCGAGCACCAAAGAGGACCATACCCTTTGACCTGTGCATATGCGCCTCTGAGGTACTCGGGGGCGATCGTCCGCTGTCCGTCCGACGTGCCGCCTCGCGCGTCGTGCTATCGAGTTCGCATCCGCCACACGCTTCATGCGTGAGCGATGAGTTTGGGCGGCGGATCGGGTCTGCCCTGGCATGACTCGAATCATCGCTGACATCTCGGTCTCCCTCGACGGCTTCGTCACCGGGCCCGACCCCAGCCCGGACAACGGTCTGGGCACCGGCGGCGAGGCCCTGCACACGTGGGCGTTTTCCGACGACCCCGACGACCGCCTGTTCCTGCACGAGGGGACCGCCCGCTCGGGCGCTGTTGTCCTCGGCCGCCACCTCTTCGACGTGGTCGACGGGCCGAAAGGCTGGGACGACACGACCGGCTACGGCGCCGGCGAGGTCGGCAAGCCCGCGTTCGTCGTCGTAACGAGCTCGCCGCCAGAGTCGGTGCGGACAACCAACCTCGACTGGACGTTCGTCACCACCGGTCTGCCCGACGCCGTCACCGCCGCGCGCGAGCGAGCCGAGGCGGCGTCGTCGGACAGCGGCAAGGACCTCGACGTCATCCTCATGGGCGGCGGCACCACGATCCGCTCGGCGCTCGACGCCGGGCTGGTCGACGCGCTGACGCTGCACCTCGCGCCCATCGTGCTGGGCGCCGGGACACCACTGTTCACCGGCGGAGTGCCGCGCACGCTGGTGCAGCGGAGCGTGATCTCGACATCGACCGCGACGCACCTGACCTACGACGTCTCCCGGTGATCCGATGACCACTGTCAGCGCCAATGAGATCGCCTTGGGCATCGAGTCGTTCGGTGACGACGACGCGCCACTCGTCCTGCTCGCGGGCGGGACGACGATGCTCTCATGGCCCGACGCGCTTTGCGAGCGCCTCGCCGCTGGCGGGCGCCGTGTGGTGCGCTACGACCTGCGCGATAGCGGGGAGTCGACGACGACGGACCCGGAGGCGCCCGCCTACACCCTGCGCGGCCTCGCCGCCGACGCGGCGGCCCTTGCTGACGCGCTCGGCGGGGGGCCTGCGCACCTCGCGGGGATCGGCGTCGGCGGGATGGTCGCCCAGGTGGCCGTGCTCGACCATCCGGGCGCGTTCGCGGCGCTCACGCTGGTCGGCACCCGCGCGGTTGCCCCTGGCCCGCCCGACGATGACCTCCCCGACCATGACCAGGCGACGATGAGCCGGCTGTTCGCGCGTCCGATGCCCGATTGGGCCGACCGCGAGGCGGTTGCGGAGTTCGCCGCCGCCGGCGCGGAGATCCTCGGCGACGACCCCGTTGCCGCGCGCGCAACCGCTGCGCGCATCTGGGACCGCACGCCCGGCACCGCACCCCCGGTCCAGATGGCCAACCAGATGGGCATGGTGTTTTCCAGGCTCGACTGCAAACCCCGCTGGCGCGAGCGCCTGCCCGAGATCGAGGTCCCCACGCTCGTCGTCCACGGCCGCCGCGACCGGTTCTTCCCCGTCGGCAACGGCGAGGCGATCGCGCGCGAGATCCCCGGGGCACGGCTGCTCGTCCTCAAGGAGGCCGCCACTGCGATCCCCGATGCGGCGGTCGGCGAGGTCACCGAGGTGATGCTCACGCTCGGATAGAGGACGGCGGGTGCCACGCGGTCTGGCCTCCACGCAGCAGTGGACGTCGGAGGCTCGATCCGGCCGCGCGCCCGCGATCGGCACGATTCCAACCCGAGGTTGTCCTAGGCTTTCGCTGTACGATCGCGCTGATCAGGGCGTCAGTGGCGAGGAGGGGACATGAGCATTCCAACCGGCATAGACGGCGATGCTCCGGTGCGTGCCCGCCATGAGACCGATATCGATGCGCCGCTGGACACAGTCTGGCAGCTGCACGCCGATGTCAGCACGTGGCCTACCTGGCAGACGGACATTACCGCGGCGCATATCGATGGAGCGTTCGAGCCCGGTGCTTCGTTCGAATGGACCAGCTACGGCTTCACTGTCGTCTCGACCATCTACGCGGTAGCTCCGCACGCCCGTGTGCTGTGGGGCGGCACGTCCGGCGGCATCACTGGGGTCCACGAATGGCTCTTCAGTGAGACACCCGCGGGCGTGCATGTGACCACGAACGAATCCTTCGCTGGCGAGCCGGTGGAAGCCGATGTCACCGGGATGCAATCGGCTCTCGACAGCTCGCTTATCTCCTGGCTCGCGCACCTTAAGGCCGCCGCCGAATTCAGAGGCTGACTCCGGTCAGATAAGCAGCACACTTGGGCGGCAGCTGGAGCAGTTTCACCCACAGTAAGAGGCGGCCCGGAGTCAGGACTCAGAGTCGCTGGCCTCGGCGATGCCATCGTCAGATTATTGATTGACCAATCTGGCCTTCCCCCGGGAGACAGCCTCTCATGCCGCCGGCGGTTACCGCACAGCGTGGTAGTCGAGGCCCAGCCTGTCGAAGAGGAAGGTGTAGATGTCGGCGAGTTCGGACACCTGCTGGTCCAGTGAGTCTGCGAGGCCATGGCCGCCCTGCTCGATACGGAGGAGCACTGGCTGGCTGGATGAGGTCGCTGCCTCAAGGCGCGCTGCCATCTTCTTGGCGTGGTAGGCGTCAACCCGGGGGTCGAACTCGCCGGCCGTGAGCAGCACTGCCGGGTATGCGGCGCCGTCCTCGACGTTGTGGTACGGGGAGTATGCGCGCAACGCCTGGAACAGCTCCGGATCCTCGACCGTCCCGTACTCGGCCACGTTGAAGGCGCCGTTGGGGTGCAGCTCCACGCGAAGCATGTCCATGACCGGGACCATCGCCACCGCGGCCCGGCTGAGGCCGGGGTGCTGGGTCAGTACCGCCCCGATCAGCAGGCCGCCATTGGAGCCCCCCATGATCGCAAGCCGCTCGCTCGTGGTGACGTGCGACTCGGCCAGGAAGCGGGCGCAGGCGGCGAAGTCGTCGAAGACATTCTGTTTGGCCGCGAGCCGCCCGGCGCGGTGCCAGTCCTCGCCGTATTCCCCGCCGCCCCTGGCATGCGCGACCCCGAGCACACCTCCCTGCTCCAGCCACAGCAGCCAGCTGGGGTTGAACCTGGGCTTGAGGGAGATGCCGTAGCCCCCGTAGCCGGTGAGCAGTGCGGGCGCGGTGCCGTCGCGTGGTGTTCCCTGCCGGGCGATCAGGGTCACCGGCACCTGCGTGCCATCGGCGGAGGTCGCGAACTCCCGGCGCACCTCAAATCCCGAGAAATCCAGCCGGGTCCCGGTCACCAGGGCGGTACGGCGCGCAGCCGACTCCCCGGACGCACGCCACCACGACCGCGGCTCGGTGAACGACTCGGTGGCGTAGCCGACCTCATGCCCGTCCAGCCGGGAAAGGCCGCCGACCGCGCAGTCCGGCGGCACCCCGGCCGGCCCGGCCGGGGTGCCGTCGAGGTTGAACCGGCGCAGCGACGACAGGCCTCCGTCCATGTCGAGCAGCCATAGCCGGGCGTCCGTCACCGCGAGATGCTCGATCGTGACGCCCGCCTCAGGCACCACCAGCTCGGCAGAATGCGCGACGGTTGCCCCCGCCCGCAGCGGCAGCCGGAGGACTTTCCCGTGCGGAGCGCCCAGCCGGGACAGCAGGTACAACGCCCCAGGACCGAACGCACCGTAGGCCACCTCCGCGTCCACATCGGCAGCCAGCCACCAGTCACCGCCCGTCTGCGGGCGGACGAACACCTGCCATTCGCCGCCGTCACCCCTCTGGACGAGGTCCATCACCCACCGGCCGTCGGGTGAGGCGGCCAGGAAATTCTCCGCGATCCGCTCGTCGGCGAACACGGCCGACAGCTCGCGGCGGTCGCCGGAGAGCGGGGAGCCGAGCACGTGGTACCAGACCTCCTGGTAGAACCCTGCGTCATCACCTGAACGCTCCCCGGGCGATGGGTAACGGGTGTACCAGAAGCCGGAGCAGTCGCCGGCCCACGCAAGGGAACCACCGGCCGTGCCCCCGTTGACCCTGGGCACGGTGACGCCAATCAGCCCACCAGACGTGGCCTGATAAACGTGCACGGTGCCATCCTCGGTGCCACGCGAGGACAGGGACACCGCGACGAGGCTGCCATCGGGAGACGGCTCGTACCAGTCAATCGAGGTAGAGCCGCTGTCATCGATTCTGTTCGGGTCGACCAGGACGCGCTCGTCCGACAGATCGTCCAGATCGCCCAGCACCACCAGGAAAGGCTGCTGCCGGGGAGGCTGGCGCTTGAGCGCGAAATACGCCGAGCCGGCCCGCCGGAGGGCCGCGTACGTATCCGACTCCGCCGTCAGCACCTCCCCCGCCCGCCGGCGTACCGCACCGTAACAAGGCAGGTTCTCCAGATAGCTCCGAGTGCGCCGGTCCTGGGCCATGGTCCAGGACCGTGTCCGGTCCGCCGCGGCGTCCTCCAGCCACCGGTAGTGCTCAGTCACTGTGACCCCGTGGTAGGTACTGCTCGCCGGAGCCTTCGGCGTCCCGATCGTTTCGAGCGCGGGTTCCTGAGCCATGCCACCTCCCAGTCCTCCAGACTCCAAGCATGGAGCATTGCGGGATCCGGCCCCCGAGCCACCTACTTACATGACCCGATGAGGCGGTGGCTGGATCGGCCGCATCTGCCCCCCGCTTGCGCCTGGGCTGCCCGGCGTTGTTCCACTGCCCGACCCGGGGTCCGGGAAGCCCTCTCAGGGCAGTGCCAGGGAGTTGGCGGTCGTGAGGGAGAGTGGCCGGAAGGCCGGGTGCCCATGTACCGCTGGGCCAGGCGGCCGATGCCGGCCAGGCCCGTGTCCTCACGCATCTCCGACGTGGGCGGTGATGCTGACGCGGCTGGACCAGCCGCTGTCACCGGGCCGCCGCGCCGATCCGGCCCGACGGCGGCCGGCCAGCCAGGCGGGGGCCGCCTCGAAGTCAGCAGTGCCGCATCGATTCGGGACCGCGACCTGGACCGCGCTTTCCGGGGTGCGACTGTGAGCGCGGCCTCGCCGGGTACCCGAGCGCTGCCGAAGTCCTACCGGACCTGGGGCGGTCCCGGCAGCGTCCCAGGGAGGATCATCATGGCCGGCTGCCTGGCGTGCTCGCGGTTGCGGGGCCCACGCGGACCTCGTCGCCGGCCCGGACCCGGCCGGGGCTGACGACCTTGGCGTACACGCCGGCGCAGGTCTGAAGGCCGAAGCCTTCGATAGGGATGCGGTTCCCCCGGGCCAGGACGCGCAGCACCTGCGGATCACCGGAGTCTGGGCCGTGGGCGAGCGTCGGCACGGCACAACGCGGAGTGGGCAGGAAGATCTCCAGCCGGACCTGGCCGCCAATGGCCAGATGCCGGCCGACCCAGTTGCTCTCGGCGTAGCCGCTCAGCCCGGGGGTGGCCAGTATCAGGTTGGGGCGGAACACCCGCGGGGCGGGTGCCCGGCCGGCCGCGCTGGTGACGGCGGCCAGGGTCGCGGTCGTGATGAGATGAACGGGGGCGTAGTCCACGAAGCTGTCACCTGGCGCTTGCTGGGATAGCTCGAGCGACTCGAAAGCTACTTCCGCGCCGGCGCCGTGGGCGAGCACTTCTTCGGGCACCGCCCGGTCAATCCCGGTGCCGAGTTCACGCCCGTGGCGAAGCGCCACCGCGCGGCCAACGAACCCGGACAGTACCTCATCGGTACCCGGCTCGCCGGCCTGGACCTTGGTACCGTCCGGCAGCGTGATCGTTACGGCTCCGGCGGGATCTGCGCGGCCGGCGCCCGCGTGGTACTCAGCTCTCAGCTGCAGCAGGGACCGCCACAGACGTGGTCGCTTGGCACTGGCGACCTTGCCGGTCTGCAGGTCGATCAGAGCCCAGCCGCGGTCAGCCACCAGGCCGGATGCAAGCACTTCCGCCTGCTCGACCCGGGTGCCGAGCATGGACTTGACCGGGTAGCGGAAAACCGCTTCCACTGTGGGCACTCCGTTCACGGCCAGTCACTCGCCTCCGCCCAGGCACCGGATCACACCAGCCACCCGAACCTTGACCCTACGTTGCGCCCCGATGCGCCCCCCGCGACAGTCCCCGCCGTCAACCCCGGACCAGACAGGCACCGTCTTGTCGTACCGACAGAACGGTGCTCGATGCGGGTCGGGGACCTAGGATCTGGGCATGCCGCTAGAGCTGTCGCCGGAGGACTTTGCCCTGCTGGCGGATCGGGTGTGCCGGGCGGCGGGTGAGTACCTCGCCGACCTGGATGGCCGCGCGTCTTTTCCCGCGACGTCTGGGGCGGCGACGGCCGGCGCGTTGGACCGGCCGCTACCCGAACACGGTGTGGGGAGTGCGGCGTTCGACGACCTGGCTGTTATCGCTGACCACTCGCGGCCAGGGAACGCGCGGTTCTTCGCTTACGTGCTGGGTTCGGGTGAGCCGGTCGCAGCGATCGGGGATCTGTATGCGTCGGTGCTGAACCAGAACGTGACCGCTTGGCGGTCGGGGCCGGCCGCCGTGACCGTCGAGCGCACGGTATTGCGCTGGCTAGCCGAAGCGATCGGGTGCGGCGGCTTCACCGGCAGCCTGGTCAGCGGCGGATCATCGGCGAACCTCATGGGCCTGGCGATGGCACGCGAGGCCACGGCGCCTGCGAACGAGGACGGCGCCCGGCCCTGCGCGGTGTATGCCTCCGCCGAAGTGCACATGTCCATTCCCAAGGCGCTGGCGGTGCTCGGTATCGGCCGTGCCAACCTACGGCTCATCCCGGTGGACGAAGCGTTCCGCATGCGCACCGACGCGCTGGCGGCGGCTATCGAGCGGGACGACCGGGAGGGAATCCCGGCGATCGCGGTTGTCGCGACAGCGGGCACGACGAGCACCGGTGCTGTCGACCCGCTCCGCGAGATCGCTGGCATCGCGCAGGCCAGCGGCCTGTGGCTTCATGTCAACGGTGCCTACGGCGCCCTGGCGGCCATCGCTGCTCCTGAGCTCTTCGCCGGCCTGGCGGAGGCTGACTCGATCTCCCTGGACCCCCACAAATGGCTGTACCAGCCCCTGGACTGCAGCGCGCTGCTGTACAGCGACGCGGGCGCCGCGCGCCGCGCCTTCGCCTACACCGGCGAGTACGCCAGGAGCCCGTCCGACGACCCGGTGGAGGGCTTTGCGTTCTTCGAGGAGTCCCCCGAGCTGTCCCGCCGATTCCGGGCGCTCAAGCTTTGGCTGTCGCTGCGCTATCACGGCCTCGGCCAGTTCCGCGCCGCGATCCGCGGCGACCTCGAACATGCGCAGCTGCTGGCCCGGCTCATCACGGCCGAGCCCACGCTGGAGCTGCTGGCACCGGTCGAGCTCAGCACAGTGTGCTTCCGCTGGAAGGACGCTTCGGGGAGGGAGCTGGATCGGCTCAACGCCGCGATCTTGCGTGAGGTACTCCGCCGCGGGCGCGTCTACCTGTCCAACGCCAGCGTCCACGGCGCTTTCGCCCTTCGCGCCTGCATCGTAAATCACCGAACCACCGATGCTGACATCGCCGCCGTCGTGGAGGAAGTCGCGGCCGCAGCCGCCGCCGTCGTCACCTGACCGGGCACACGATTGAGGACCGGCCTATGGCCGATGCCCGGACTGCCGGCGAGGACGTGCCCCCGGCATCGGCGGCTCGGCTGACCAGCCTCTCCGCATTGCCACGAAAGGGCATCGACCGCACGAACGATCGACTCAGGGCGCCCTGGGGCTGCCCAGCACGGGCCGGGTTCTGACTGATCTCACTGGCTTCCTCGCTTCATTGAGGGAGGGGCGCTGCCGCCAGCCGGGACACTGGGCAGGGGCCACTGGATGACACCCACCGAACCCGGGCCGCTCTCGAGCACGGCCCGCAACCTGGTGGTGGTCACGGGATCGAAGGTGACGGTGTTGAACGTGTCGTCGGCAGCCTGGTACGCAGTCGGGTTGGTCACGTCCATGAAGACGCTGCCGTTCCAGTACTGGATCTTCCAGGATGCTGGCCGCCGCATGCGGCCACCATCGTCGAGGAAATATACCGAGCTGCCGTTAGTGGTGACCGCCTGGTTCCAGTCCAGCTCGATCCACTGTTCCCCTTGCTGCGGCCAGGTCCCCCAGCGCAGGTCCTGACTGTCGTTGGACGAGGTCGGGTAAATCCCGTCGGTGATCGCCGTCACGTGCTCCCACGGCGAGGTATACGACGCCGAGGGGGTCGCGCTGGGCGCGAGATCGGTCGCTCCCGGTGGCAGTGGCAGCGGCGGCTGGACCCGGGTCCACTGCTCGGCGCTGGCGGATCCGGAGGCCCGGGCGGGCGCCTGGTAGCTGACCGCCGCGGTCAGGCCGGCCCCACCGTTGGTGCCGCTGGGCGGGTGACCAACCAGCGCGCCGTGGCCTGCTGGCCGGGCTTGAGACTGCCGAAACTGGTCGGGGTGGTGGCGTGCACGGTCCAGCCGGGTGGGGTGTGCAGGGAAAGCCGGACACTGCTGAGCGGTGCCTGGCCGGTGCCCGTGACGCTGGCCGACACGGTGGCCGGGGTACCTGCCGTCAGCAGCGGCAGGGTGTGCGGCCCCGGCGCGGTACTCTGCGCCTGCACGCTGACGTCCGGACGCCCGGCGGGACCAAGGATGATCCGCGCTTCCCGGCTTCCCGGCGCGAGCGTGACGGTGTGGGCCGCCGGGTCGAAGCTGCCGCCCACCGCGCTTTCCACTCCGCGGTGGCCAGGGCAGGCAGCTGGAGCTGCACGTCCTTGGTGGGCACGTGGCCGTCCAGCTCGACATCGACGACCCGGGAGCCGAGATCGCCTTCGGTGCGCCCGCCATGAGCACCGTCGGTCCGGATCTGTACCCCGTAGGTGTCGCGGTGGCCGGTGCTGACGTTGTAGGCGCCCGTGAGGTTGGTGACCGAGATGACTTGCCCGGGGGTGAGCCAGGCGTCCGGCACCCCGCGCCCGAGGTAGAGGGCGGTGTGGTAGCCACCGGAGCTGTCCTGCACCCAGCCCTGGGCGACCAGGGACTGCCACAGGCTAGGAATCCGCACCTTCAGCTGTCAAGACCCCTTTTGCCCGTGCGGGCAGCCTGATCCCTGAGAGTTCTGCGGCGGGCCGGCCGGGCGGCAGTCCTGACTTAAGGAAAAGGATTTCGTTCACGAGGATCAGGCCAGTAGCGATCGCCGATGTGGCCGCCCGTTGCTGTGCTTGCCTGCTGTGCTTGCCTGCTGTGCGGGCCTGCTGGACTGCCGCCATACCGGCGGCCGAGCCTGCCACGTTCCCTAGCTGGCGCGTGACCAGGTACAACCCCGTTCACGGCCACCGCGTGCTGTGCAGAGAACCAGGCACCCGGTGGGCTACCGGGTTCCCCCGCGATTGAGACGAGCGCGAAGCGGGCGAGGGCGTGGTGCCAGCCCGCCCGATCGCCGTCCTGGCAAGATGGCGGCATGGAACGTGTGATTGGAATCGGTGGACACTTCATGCGGGCCGCCGACCCGGGAGCCCTGGGCGCGTGGTATCGCGATTGCCTAGGCCTGGACGCCGACGAGCACGGCCTGTGGCGCCAGGAAGCCGGGCTGACGGTGTTCGCGACGTTCGAGTCCGAGACCGATTACTTCGGGTCCCGCGCCCAGCAGACCATGCTCAACTTCCGGGTCCGCGACCTGGAAGCGATGCTCGCGCAATTGCGCGCCAAGGGAGCGGACGTGGCTGACGAGACGCAGGACATGGACGGCGTCGGCCGGTTCGGCTGGGTCACCGATCCCGAGGGCAATCGGGTCGAGCTGTGGCAGCCCGCCTGACGGCGTCTTCACGCAGGCGGTGACGTGCTGATGGCCCCACTAGGTGGACTACCCATGGACCAGTCGCCGGGAATGTCGTAAGCGGAGCCCTCAGGGCTTCGTATGCGGCCTCTCCCTGCTCTCGCAGTCGTCGGCGTCAGCCTGAACGGTCGGGCATCGGCTCGGCCAGCGCTGCCCGCCACCGGGGCGGGTCGAAGGGGTCGGCGAAGTACTGGGTCTCATGAGCCACGAGGCCGTCGGAGAACTCCATGATGCTCACCGAGCAGGAGGGCACGCCGTCGTAGCTGATCACGCACTCGCTCACCCATATGTCCCCGGTGCCGCTGATCCGGAGCACAGTAAAGTGCCGGTCCGCCGGATGGCCACCGCGTTGCGCCGCAATGGCCGCGCGGCCGTGGAACCGTTCCCCGGATTGCGGGTAATCCAAGATCGCGTCCGCCGCGTAGATGGCGTGCTCGGCCGCGCTGTCCCCCTGCTCGGAGGCCCGCCAATGCTCCATGATCCTGGCCCTGGCCTGGGCGTCACCGTCCATGGTCTCACTCCTCAAATCCGGCGGGCGGGCTCTGCTGTCTGCACCGGGACCTCATGGTTCCGCCGCCCTTGAAGTATCCCAGCCAGGGCAGCAGCAGGAAGCTGGCCACTGGGCAGGCCAGCCGTTCCCTGACCTGGCGCAGCGGCGGGTCCTGGTCGCCCCCCGCGCCGGAGCACAGGCAGGCCAGCCCCGTCCAGTCAGGCGGCTATCGGATGCTCGGGTGGGATGGTCTTCAAGCACGGAACGTGACGTCGTAAATCCCGCGCTTCTCGGCATGTCCATCGGTCTCGGCGCCCACCCGAGGAGCGCCATGAGCGGATGGGGCTGGCGGCGCGAAACTTGCCGTGCCGTGCGGAATACTGGCGATCGTGCCTGAACTGATCCGCGAGCCGAGCCGGGTTGCCGCGGCGGGGTACCCGCCAAAGCTGATCGATGAGTATGTCGGGCGGGCCAGCACAGGCCAGGCCGGAGTTAGCATCGCTCACATGCACAGCCCCGCTGGCTGGGATGAGCCTGGGCAGCGCCCGGAGTTTGACGAATACACGATCGTCCTGCGAGGGACCCTGGTCGTGGAATCCGATGACGGTCAGCTGGCCGTGCAGGCCGGGCAGGGAGTACATACAAGCCCGGGGGAATGGGTGCGCTACAGCAGCCCGGGAACTGACGGCGCAGAGTACATCTCCGTCTGCGTGCCCGCCTTCGACCCTGGCACGGTCCACCGAGATGACTGAGTTGCGCCTCGCTTCATCCCGCTCCCGCGTGGCATGACAGTGCGTTGACGGGACCGCGGTCATGGTTGAGTGGTCCTGGGGATCGCAGCGGCCTGGGTAGCTGCTGCCCGGGGCAGAGGAGGCCAGATGAGCCACGATGATTTTCCCAGCCCGGAGAGCGGCTTTGTGCTGACTCACTTTCTCGTCGTTTCCGATCAGGACCGGTCCCGTGATTTTTATCAGTCCGTGTTCGGGGCGGCGGTGGTGCGGGAACGCGACCCGGTCATCATGAAGCTGGCCAATAGCTGGCTCATCCTCAACGTGGGTGGCGGCCCCACCGACGACAAGCCCACCGTGACCCTCACAACCCCAGCCGAACCTGATCGGGCCAGCGCGTTTCTCAACATCAGGGTGGCCGACATCGCCGCGGCCTACGCGGAGTGGTCAGCGCGCGGTGCCGAGTTCCTCACCGAGCCGAAAGATCACGGCAGCGAAATCCGGGCCTACATTCGCGATCCTGACGGGCACTTGATTGAGGTCGGGCAATCGACAGGTCTGGTGAGCCAGCCGTAGCGTGGCGACGGGCTGGCCCGCTGACCCTGGCAAGCGTCCGCGACTGCCGTCCCGCACAGACATGCGCGCACCACCCCGTCTCCTCCTTTTCCCGTGCTTGCTGGTCCGGTGACGCTCACCCGGCACCGGCCTCATCGCAGGTCACGGACGGGGCCCGCCGGAATCGTCATCGCAGGCACCATGCAAGCACGGGCAAGGAGGCACGGAGGGGGTTCCTGCGAGGCCACGCCCGGCGCCTCGCCGAGAAGTTGCCCCTTGTGCCTAACGCCGGTTTTCGTCCAGGCCCAGGAACAGTTCCGTGGCCCTGCGCTGCGCGTAGTTCATTTCGTTCACCACGCTGGCCACGCGCCGCGCGATCCGCGTAATTGCAGTCATTGCCATGCTCCTCTCTTCTCACCGACCGCGTCTCTGGTCGTACCTCAAGAATCGCCGTAAGGCCCCTGGCGCCGAATCGGGCGAATGTCTTAATTCCTGCCCAGCACCAGCCTTAGACCGGGTAGCCCGGAGGGTAGGCAACCGCGGGGCGATCACACACTCACGGCGCATGATCAGTGTTCGGGTCCCGGCGAGGCGCACAACCCCGCAGTTCGGCGTGGTCAGTCATCCCCTCGCCGCTTATCTGTTGCCGGGCGCAGATCAGGTCGATCTGCGCCCGGCCGCGGACGCAGTCCGCTGGGCCATTAGCCCGCTCCTAGCCGGTGCTACCGAGTGGTGGCTGGCCAAAAGATGGACATCCGTGACGGGCGGGGTGCGGACGCGGCGCTTGCCGCCCGGCCGGGCCCCGGCCTGGGTCGGCGGGCTGGCCCCACAGTGAGGTTCAAGATCGCCGGGCAGACCTGTCGATTTGCGGCGGCCCCGTCCGTCGAACTAAGTGTCAGGTCCATATTCCGGTCGCAGACGCCGGCCGGCAAGGCGAGGAGAATTCGATGGCGAAGTTCGTGTATGTCTACGTCGGCGGTCAGATGGCAGAGACCCCCGAGGCGCAGGAGCAGGCGATGCAGGCCTGGGGGGCATGGTTCGGCACACTCGGCGACTCGGTCGCCGACGTGGGGAACCCGTTCGGTAACTCCGCGACGGTAAGTTCGGGCGGCGTCGCCGACGGGGGCAAGTCTGGCGCGGGCGGCTACTCGATCGTGTCGGCCGACTCGCTGAGTGATGCGACGGCGAAGGCAAAGGGCTGCCCGGTGCTGGCCGGCGGCGGGTCCGTCGAGATCTACGAGGCCATCCCGATGTAGCGGCACTGGCCCGGGCCGCGGCCTGGCCCGGGCCGCCGGCGGGGCGTTGTCCGCGGCAAAGCTGGTCCTGCTGCTGGCGTGCGGCAATCCGGACACATCTCGTGCGGATTGCCGCCCGCTGGTGCGCGGATCACGCCGTGGTAATGACGCTCGCGGCCGGCCTGGCACAGGACTGTTTGACGTCGTGCGGGACGCCCCCAGCGATCTGGAACAGCAACTCCCCCGCATGGCGGCTGACCTGCGCTCGTTCGAGACCACCAGCACGCTCGATGAGCGGATGACCACGCGCGCCTCCGGCAGCTCGGCCAGCGGGCCACGTTCGATGTGGTGCTGCGCCCGGGCTGCTGTGTGATGCAAAGCCGGTTCCTCATCGGCGGGATCGCCGCCATCCCCGGGGCAGGCGGCACCCGGTTCATCTTCTCCGGCGGCCTCCCTTCCCCCGGGATGCGGCTGCTCGACCGCTGCTCCACCCAGTGCCCAGCCGCTCGCCCTGCGTCCCGTTACGCGGCGAGAGCACCGGCTCCGGCCCACTGACCACATCCGGCCTATGTCACATCTGCTGGGCCTCGAGCGTCTGCTTTATGAGGGGACACGACGAGGGAACGGGACCGATGCGCAGAGAAGACTGTTCGGCCGGGCCATCCGGGGCTTCCGGGGAGCGGCCATGACGACGCTCAGCTCACGGCTGGCGCACCCCGTGCCGGAGCGGTGGTCGCGGCTCGCACGGGCAGATTACTGGTCGTTGCTGTTCGGGGAGATCGCGCTGTATACCTTCGTGGTGCTGGCCGCCACGGGCGTCTACCTGGCCGTGTTCTTCGACCCGGCCATGAAGCGGGCTGCCTATCACGGCTCGTACGGCCCGCTGCGCGGTGTGCCAGTCAGCCGGGCGTACGAATCGGCCCTCCACCTCAGCTTCGACATACGCGGCGGATTGCTGATGCGGCAGATCCACCACTGGGCTGCGCTGATCTTCGTCGCGGCGGTGTGCCTGCAGCTGCTGCGGCTGTTCTTTACCGGGGCGTTCCGCTGGCCGCGCCGGCTGAACTGGCTGATCTGGGTGACCTTGCTCCTGCTGGGCATGGCGGCGGGCTGGACCGGCACGATCCTGCCGGATGACATGCTGTCGGGCGGAAGCCTGGCACTGCTGCAGGGTGTGCTCCAGTCGATCCCGGTGGTGGGCACCCATCTCACACTCGGGCTCTTCGGGGGTGAGATCCCCGGCCACCAGATCATTCCCCGGCTCTACTGGCTGCACGTACTGCTGCTGCCGGCCGCCATCGCCGTCCTGTTCGCCCTCCGGCGCTGGTTGGCCCGGCGGCACCGGCGGGCCCGCTCCCCCAGACCGGCGGGCTCCGGCCGGCGTGGATCGTTCCGCAACGCCCCCGCCACTTCGATGGCGATGTTCTTCGCCACCTGCGGGGTGCTGGCACTGCTGGGTGCGCTCGCGCAGATCGATCCGATCTGGCGGCTCGGGCCGTACCGGCCGGGAACGACCACGGCCGGAGCGGTGCCCGACTGGTATATGGGCTTCCTGGACGGCGCGTTGCGGATCATGCCGGGCTGGGAGCTCGACGTGGCTGGCCATCCGCTCACCCTCGCGGTGCTGGTGCCCGCGCTCATCGTTCCCGGCGCTTTCTTCACCTTCCTGGCGGCCTACCCGCTGCTCGAACGCAGGCTCACCGGCGACCGGGGCCTGCACGACATGCTGGACCGCCCGCGCGACACGCCGACCCGCACCGCGGTGGGCGCGGCCGGGATCACCTTCTACGGGCTGCTGTGGGCCGCGGCCGGCAACGACCAGATCGCCTACCATTTCCACCTGGATCTCTACGCCGTCACCTGGTTCTTCCGGGCGGCCGTGTTCGCCGGCCCCTGCTGGCGTACGCCCTCACCCAGCGGATCTGCCTAGGCCTGACCGGCCGGGAACGGGAGGAGGCCGAGCACGGACGCAAGACCGGGCTGATCGTGATAACCCCGGACGGCGGCTTCAATGAGGTCACCGAGCCGGTACGGCACGCCAGGGAGGATGGCCAGGATAAGCCGGGATCGGCAGCCAGAGGCGTTTGCGCCCCCGGCAGGCAAGACAAGAAGGAGCGACCGTCCGGAAGGACGGACAAGCGGTCGATCGCCGGCCAGCGGTCGCGACGCTGAGCCGGATGATCTGGATGCGGCCGCCAGCCTGACCGATCCGACTCCCGGGTCGCCTGCCCTGGTTGGACCTCTGGGCCCGGGCCCGGTGGCTGCTAGAGGCGGACGGCCGCAGCGCCGACGTCGGGCAGCGCCGCGCGGAGCTCCCTGCGGGAGCTGATCCCGAGCTTTCCGTACACCTTGCTCAGGTGCCACTCCACCGTGCGCGGGCTGAGGAACAGCTGGGCCCCGATCTCCGGGTTCGTCTGCCCGCCGGCAGCCAGGCGCGCGCCCTGCACCTCCTGGGGCGTCAGCTCGTCGAGCGTCTCGACGGTGCGCTTGCGCACTGTCTCGCCGGTGGCCAGCAGCTCACGGCGGGCGCGCTCGGCGAACGCCTCCATGCCCATGTCCGACAGCATCGCGTACGCGACTCGCAGCTGCTCGCGGGCGTCGACGCGACGGTGCTCGCGCCGCAGCCATTCACCGTAGAGGAGGTGCGCGCGGGCCAGCGTCGCGCGGGTTTTGATGTGCGACAGCCGTTCGATCGCCTCCCGGTAGAGCCGCTCGGCGGCTTCCCGCTCGGCCAGCATCGCCGCCGCGCGCGCGTAGGTCCCGAGCGCCCAGTCCGTGCCGGCGGCATGCGTTATCCCAGCGAGCTGGGCGAGCGGACCAGCCGCGCGCTGCGCCTGGCCGCTGCGCGCGGCGGCCTCGACCAGCTCCGCCAGCAGCAAGATCGACGGCCCCAGCCCCGCGCGCGGCCCCGGCGGCCCGCTCGGCCACGGCCAGGGCGTCCTCGTAGCGGCCGAGCCCGTTATAGCGGATCGCGCTGCCCCAGTCGTTGGCCGCGAGCCAGAGTCCCTCGCCCCGTCGTCTAGCCCGCCCACGGCGAGCTCCGGCAGGCCCTGAAGATGCCGCTCGCCGCTCGGCTCACGCACAGCGAAGACCAGCCCGACCGACTCCGCACCGATACGGCGCGCGACGAAGGCCAGCGCCTGCGCAGAAGCCGCGTCGAGCCACTGCGCGTCGTCCACGAGCAGGCGATCCTGAAATCGCTCCCGCTGGATGCCTGGATGACCGTGCAGACCAGGCCGCTCACCCGGCACCCTAGCGACCCGGTGACGGCCAGGACCTGACCGGCGCCATGACCAGAGCCGGCCAGCGGATCCCGATCAGGAGACAGGGCGGTTACGGGGCAGGCATCGTGGCGATGATCCGCTGCCCCCCGTAGCGGCCAGACAGGCGTGTCACCGAGTGCCGGACGTGGTCGGAGTACCGGAGCCCGATGGAGGCGGAGATCCCGCCCGGCCCGGCTATTGTCAGCCGCGCCCGGACCTGGCCGCTGACCTGGTTCCACCGGACGGTCCCGCTGACCTGGCTGTCTGACGTCCAGCGCACCCGGGTCAGGCGGATCCCGATGCGGCTGCCGTTCCCGGTGAACCGGAAGGTGCCGCCGCGCAGGCCCCAGCCCTTCACGCCGTCGCCGTAGTACCAGCGCCAGGCCGCGTCGCCGACGGCGGCCGCGCCGACGGCAGCCAGCCGCAGGCCGGTGCGGCCCGCCTGGTCACCCGGCCCGGCGGTGGCGGGCGTGACGCGGGAGAGCGTCGCAGGGAAGGTGCCGACGACCCGGACCTCTGGTGTCCGCTCGGCGCAGGACGCGTTGATCCGCTTCAGGGCGGCCGGATCGCTGATGAAGGTCTGCACCAGTCCTGAGGCGCAGCCGACCGGGTCGTCCATGGCATTGACGTGCGTGTCGTTGCGGATCAGGATCCAGCGAGCGGACGGGCCCATGTCCCTGGCGGTCTGGCGGCCCTCGGCCGGGGTGGTGAGCGAGTCGAGGTCGCCGGAGAGCACCAGCACCGGCAGGTTCCGCGGCGCGTAGGGAGGCGGGGTGGTGATCGGCGGGTCCGGGTGAGCCTGGGCGGGCCAGTCAAGGCACGCGTCGAACTCCTCTTCCGGCTCGGTGACCCACTCGTGGACGGTGAACGGGGCGAACATGCGGGCCGGGAGCGCGGCGACGGTGCGCGCGTACCGCGCGGCGCGCTGGGCCGGGGTCTGGCTGTAGCTGAATGGCTGCGGGTAGTCCAGGCAGGTCGTTGCCTGGTAGAGGCCGTCGTTGAACTCCCGCACCGGGCCTGAGTCCCCGGTGCCGATGTCCTGCTCGGTCAGCCGCAGCAGGGGCCCGGGATCGTGGTCACGCAGCAGCGCCCGTCCGGCGGCGTCAAGTTCCCGGTAGACACCATTGTCGGAACCGGCGTCGTTGACCATCTCGGACAGCTTGATCGTGGTGACACGCTCGGTGACCTTGTGACCGAACGGATCTCTCGTCCGGCCGATGACGGGGTGGCGGCGCAGGTACGCGGCCAGGACGCTCAGCCGCGCCCACGCGGACCCGGGCGCGGCCCGGGCGCAGGCAACGCTGCGCACGCACGAGACGTCGAATGCGCGCTTCCCGGTCAGGATCGTCTGCGGGTAAAACGGGTCCTTCCCGCTGACCGGGTAGGCGGCGTCCAGTGTCACCGAGCGGAGCATCTTCGCGTACCGCGCGGTGAGCACCTGCCCGAAGAAGGTCCCGTAGGAGTCGCCGTAGAAATCGACCCTGCCGGGCCGCAGCCTGCGCAGCAGCAGCGCCACGTCCCTGGCTGCGTTCGCCGTCGTGTACAGGCCGCTGGCCTGCACGTACCCACCGCCCGGCAGCTTGCGGGTGTGGTCCAGCTGCCGGCCGCACTTGCCGGTGTCAATCGTGTAGGCGGCGATGCCGTCGGCGGCCTTCCAGCGCTGCAGCGGCTTGCAGAGGAACGCCGAGGAATTCCCGGTGCCGCGCAGGTTGACCAGGAGCAGGTTGCGCCGGGCCAGCAGCGGGCGGAACGTCCCCCGGTAGTCCACCGCGTAATCAGTGGTCGGGAAGCCGGGGCCACCCTGGACCGCGAGGATTGTTCCCACTGCCGTGCCGCTGGTCGCCGGGTACCACTGGAACCCCAGCTTGATATGGCCCGCTGCTGGTTCCCGGTAATCCAGTGGCACACTGACCCTGGTGCACCAGGCCAGGCGCGAGACCTTGCACGGCGGGATCGTCACCGAGCCGACCCGGATCGGGTGACGCTGCGCCGCGGAGCCCGGCCGCGCCGCCGCAGCGGACTGGGCCGTCGCCACCGGGCTGCCGCCTGCTCCCGGCGGCATGGAGCTCGCGAAAGCCTGGCCGGCACCCAGAACTACCATGGCCACCGCGCCCCCGGCAGCCTTGCCAATGAACCCCGCCAAGGGCGGCAATTGCGACATGCGCACAAGATCTCATCCGGGCCAGGTTCAGGCAAGACAATGGACTGGTCCACCACCTGCGCAGCTGGCGACGGTGCCCGCCTGATGGGATCCTGGCGCTGGTCCATGACCTCGCCGCTGACGACCATGGCCTCCTTGACGAGCGCCATTACCTGGCTGCTCTGGCTCCCGCACCTGCGGCCGCGACACCGCGGCTTTCCGGATCATCCTGACCGGGACACTGGAGCAGCCGCCCCACGATGTCTCCGCGGCCAGCTTCAGCGGCCCGGCGCTGGCCCGACGCCGGCGCTGGCGATGCCGGGGATGAGAGATCTCGTGTCAGCGCCTCACGGTACGCGTCTGTGCACATAGCTGCGAATAGCCGGGCGGCTCAGCGCAGCTCTTGGATGCGGATCAGGTTGCCGGCGGGATCGCGGAAGGCGCAGTCGCGAACGCCGTACGGCTGCTCGGTCGGTTCCTGGACAACCTCGGCGTCGCCGGCCTGCAGCCGCGCGAAGGTGCCGTCGAGGTTCTTGGTGGCCAGCAGAATCCAGCCGTAGGTGCCCTTGGCCATCATCTCGGTGATGGTGCGGCGCTCGTCATCGGTGATGCCGGGGTTGACGGCCGGCGGCGCCAAGAGGATGGACGTGCCGGGCTGGCCAGGAGGGCCGACGGTGATCCAGCGCATCTTGCCGGATCCGACGTCGGCGCGGACCTCGAAGCCGAGGGTGTCGCGGTAAAAGACCAGGGAGGCGTCTGGGTCGTCGTGCGGCAGGGCGCTTGCATGAATGGTGATGTCCATGGCCGTCACGCTAGTCGCGGCCCGGTGCCCGGCGCTTCTTGATTCCTGACCGGTCTGGTCACCTGTTTCGCGACACACGACGGCATCCCCGCCGTCGCACGCGCCGCGTCGCGCCGGTAGATGCTGGGCGGCATGCCGACCAGCTCGGTGAAGCGGGTACTGAAGGTGCCCAGCGACGAGCAGCCGACCGCGAAACAGACCTCGGTGACGCTGAGGCCGCCCCGGCGCAGCAGCGCCATTGCCCGCTCAATGCGCCGCGTCATCAGGTAGCTGTACGGAGACTCACCGTAGGCGAGCCGGAACTCTCGGCTGAGATGCCCGGCCGACATGTGCACACCACGGGCGAGCGCCTCGACATCCAGCGGCTGTGCGTACTCCCGGTCGATGCGGTCGCGGACACGGCGCAGCCGCGCAAGGTCGCGCAGGTGCTGCCCGGAGGCGGGACCGCTGGTCACACGCACGATGGTACGTCGCCCCGCGGCCGATACCGAGCCCCGTGTCGTGGCCGGGCCCGCAGACGTCCCCCGTGCCCTGGACCCGGCTCTGTCACCCGCACCGCCAACCACCGCCCGTCTTGCCGCCGCCAGCGGGAGCGCATGCTCGCCACCGAGAGCGCTGCGGCTTCGTACAGCTGGTGGACTGCGGCGATCCCATGTGATGGCTGTGGTGCCTTCGTGCCGCGCCGCCCGGCTCACAGCGCTGCGGCCTCCCACGCGAACCCGTCCGGGTCGGTGAAGGGCCCGGCATCGCTGCCAATCGCGAGCCGGTGCGATCCGGTGCCGCCGGGAGGGACGCCGGCGTCCTTGGCGAGGGCACGGTGCCCGTAGAGCGCCAGCTTCACGGGACTGGAGGGCATGGTGAACTCGACGTACTTGCGGCCAAAGCTTTTCGCCACGGCGAGGCCGCGGTTGACGTAGAACCGCTTGCTCGCGGCCACGTCCGCGGCTCCCAGCAGGAGCACGATCTGGTCGATCTGCCGGGTGGCGGGACCGGTGTCCTTCTTCGCCGAGGTGGCGACCTTCCAGATCGTCCCGTCCGGGGCTTGCACGACGCCGCCGTAGCCCCACAACGACTTCGCGGCCGGCTTGAGCGGCGTGGCGCCGGCGTCGAGGGCGGCGCCGATGAGACCGCTGACGGTGGCTGGCTGCGACACCGTGAGCGACAGCGTGAACCCGCGGAAGCCGGTTGCCGGGGCCGCCGAGGCCCGCAGGTGCAGCTGAGTGCCCAGGCCGAAGGCGGTGGTGTAGAAGCGGCGTGCGGCCGTGGGGTCGGCCACTTCGAGGGTGATGGATTCGATGGAAGTCATGCCGGTCACGCTAATTGGGGCTCCGCGGCCGACGCTTCTCGATTCCTGACCGTCTGGGAGCTGACCGAAAGTCAGGCCGGGATGGCGCCGAGTTGCTGCATCAGGGCGACCCCGTCGAACTGCGTCCAGATGTCGGTCACGCGACCGTCCTTGAGGCGGTAGAAGTTCATGTCCAGCGCAGCGGCCGCTTCGTCGAGGACCGGGTAAAAGGTTTGGAAGACATGCGGCATCCGGGGGGTGATGTCGAGCGTGACCTCGACGTCGGCGGTAGCGGCTTGCCGTGCGAGGCGGACGGCGTCGTCGAGGAGAACCTCGTGAGTTCCGGCCTGGATGATCAGGGGCGGCAGGCCGGACAGGTCGGCGAAGACCGGGCTGATGAGGGCAAGAGCGGCGTCTTGTCCCGACGTGTAGTCGGTGACCCGGGGCTGGAGGACTTCCCGGCTCATCAGCACGTCGACCCCGCGCTTGGTTTGCATGGTCGTCCCGGCCAGGGTGAGGTCGGCATACGGAGACATGACGAAGGCTGCGGCGGGCAGGGGCAGCCCGTGATCCCGGGCGTTGACCAGGGTGGCGACGGCGAGCCCGCCGCCGGCGGACTCTCCCGCGAAGGCGATCTCCGACGGGGCTGTGCCGTTGTCCAGGAGGGCCTGGTAGGCGGCAAGAGCGTCGTCGACTGCCGCCGGGTACGGGTGCTCGGGGGCGAGCCGGTAGTCGACGGAGATGACCTTGGCGCGCGCCCGCCGGCCGACCTGCGAGGCCAGCCCAGCGGCGCCGGAGGCGTCCCCAGTACGTACACGCCTCCGTGGAAGTAAAGAACAACGCGGCGAGGTTCGATTCCGTCGATCGTGATCTCGGCGGCTGGGACGCCGCCCAGTGCGGCTGCGGTCACGGTCACGTCGGCGGGCAGTGGCTGCGCCGATGTCAACTCCCGCAGCAGTCGCCGTTGCCCGCCGACATCGATGTCGGCGGGGAAGGCGGACTGTCGCAGGACTGCTTCGAGGTTCTCTCGCTGCTCGGTGCTCACGAGGATCTCCCGTCGGTGGGGTTGGTTTGGCAGCGCTCCCAGGCGGGCTCGCCCGTGTCAATCCGCTGCTGAAATGTCCATCCGGGGTCACTACCAGGCTTGCCGCCAGGCAGGTGCGGAGGCCTCACCGGATCCTGGTGATTCGCGCGGCCGGAGCGCCGCAGACCCGATCGACCATGGACAGGCATGAATGTGCTGGTTGCGGGCCGCTTTTGCCATCGCCCTGGTTTGCATTGCGGTCGGCGTGACTATCTGAACGAATAGCCCGACCTGCCAACCAGCAACCCGACGCCTATGTCACATCGACGGGAAATCTCCGCACCCGCGGCGTCCGGTGGCTCTGACTTCCGAAATTTACGGAAGCCCTGTTACGCCCTCATCATGGTCTCAACGAAGAATAGAGAGACGATGCCCAGCGCAGCTTTGGCGTCCACTGCCGTACGCCACCCTAGCGGCCTTCTCAGCCGTTCGAAGCACCTCTGACCTGGGTGGAGCTAAGCGGGCTCGCACCGCTACCTCTCGCATGCCATGAATCTCCCCGGCATTCGCCGGGTCTTGGCACCCCGCGCGGCGCGCTTCAGACGGTGCTCCCTCAGGACACCGCCTCAGCGAGCAGCCCGACCTGCTCCAGGCTCGACGCCGTCGGCACGAAGATGAGCTCGTCGCAGCCGGCCTCTGCGAACGCGGCGGCGTAGCCCTGCACCATCTCCGGGCTCACCGCCGCGCTGGCCGCGATCTGGCCGGCGATGTCGCCCAGGAAGGCATAGTAGTGGCCGAGATAGCCGTCAGCCAGCGCGCGGGCGTCCCGGCCCAGCGCGAAGTAAGCCAGCGACAGCTTGCGCGGCTTGCCCGGCCGGCCCTCGTCCTGCCACGCCTGGTCAACGGCCGCCGCAGCCTGGGCGAACATGGCCGGGGTGCCGCCGCCCATTATCCATCCGCCAGCGACGCGGGCCACCCGGCGGAAGCTGGCCTCCGTCGAACCGCCCAGGATCAGCTCAGGGCCGCCCGGCCGGGCCGGCGGCGGCCCAATCGGGCCGATGTCGCCTCGCCCCTCACCCGCCCAGATGCGCTGCATCTCGGCCAGCTGCTCGTCGAAGCGCCGTCCACGCCCGGCCATGGTCAGACCACTCACCGCGAAGTCGTCCTCCCGGCCGCCGATGCCCAGGCCCAGCACCAGGCGGCCACCCGAGATGCGGTCGAGCGAGGCCGCCTGCTTGGCAAACAGCGCCGTGTTCGTGTGCAGCGGCGCCAGCAGGATCGACGTCGTCAGCCGGATCCGGCTGGTGACCGCGGCCGCCGCGGCCAGCGCGATCAGTTCGTCGTAGTTCGGGTACACGAGCCGGCCGATTGTGCCGAGGGTGCTGAAGCCAGCCTCGTCAGCCCGCCGGGCCCACTCGACCAGCGTCCTGCCTTCCGTGTCCGGAACTGCGTTCGGAAGGCCGATCCCGACGTCCATGCTGAACCTCCATCGCTGCTCGTTCACTCGGTCAAGGACCGACAGTAACCGCCCGCTGGGCGGCGAGGTCGTCAGGGCCACAGACGCGTCCCGCAGCACAGCGGCGCCGCGACCTGATCATGAGCTCCGAACCCGGCGGCCTCCAGGCCATTGCCGCCGCCTGGAAAGCGACCACCCCTGACCGCAACTCCCCGGCCGACCGTGTCACCAGACCACCGGAACCGGGCCCGCTCCCCCGCCAGCACCCGCCACGCCCGGGAGTCCCGTACCAGGGCACCATGTTTGAGGAGATATTCCTGGGCGCGGTGCTGGCCCGAAAGCCCGCCTTGGCGCTAGTAGACGATCTCGCCCACCGCAACGTGCCGGGCGCGGGACACGCCAGGCCATAGCAGGACGCCGGGGATCTGCTTGCGGCAGGCATCGGCGTAATCTCCACCGTCTGTATCGGCCAGCTGGAAATCGCTCAGCGACGTGGTGGAGGAGATCACCGGCGTCCCACATCGGGGAACCGTGCCTGATCCGGTGGCCCGCGCCGCGGGCGAGGTCGGGCGGCCCAGGGACACGTGGATGGACGTGCTGCCGACAAACACTCCGCCCGGCGCACCCAGCGTTGTACGTCAACTTCCCCTTTCTGCCGAGGCCAGGGTGGGCAAGAGAGCAACGGCGGTCGGGACGGTGCCGGGCTGGTCACGTCAGTATGGCTGGCATGGCGGAGCTGCAGCAGATCATCCAGCTGGTCGAGCAGAGCCTGGACGAGCCAGGCCTGGACGCTGGTGAGCTGGCCAGCCGTGCCTGCCTTTCACGCTTTCACTTCGACCGGCTGGCGAGCGCGGCGCTGGGGGAACCACCGGGCGCGTTCCGTCGCCGGCTGCTGCTGGAACGCGCAGCGCACCGGCTGGTATCCACCCCGGTGACCGTCATCCAGATCGGCGCGGAGGCTGGCTACACCTCACCGGATGCCTTCACCCGGGCATTCTTCCGCGCCTACGGCACAACCCCGACGGGTTACCGGCGGCAGCGCAGATCGGTGCACGATCTTGAGGCCGCCAACGGCATCCACTTTCACCCCCCGGGCGGCCTGCGGCTGCCCGCCACGCACTGGAGCGACACCATGGACGTCTTGACCAGGATGTATGACCATCACGTCGAGTTGACCGGCGCCATCATCGACCGGCTCACCGGGCTACCCGCCGAGGTCCTCGACCAGCCGATCGAGTTGCCGGTTGAGGGCATTGACGCCCGCCCCAGCCTGCGGGCACTCTGCGACAAGCTCGTCCGCCAACTGGAGATGTGGGTGAGCGCCGTCGAGGGCGCGACCAGCATCCCCGCCGGCCAGACCTCACCTGCGGCGCTCCGGGCCCGCCTCGGCCAGGCCGCCCCGCGATTCCGGGCCGTCATTGCGGACCGCGTCGCGGCAGGCGCGAGTGAGGACACGTTCCTGGACGCGACATGCCAGCCTCCGCAGACCTTCACCCTCGGCGGAGCGCTCGCCCACGTCCTCACCTTCGCTGCTGTGCGCCGTACGCTAGCGATCGGTGCCCTGGAGTCGGCAGGCATCGATGATCTCGGCGCCGGCGATCCGATGCACTTCGTCGGAGGAGAGGGCTCCGACGCCTCCGGAATCACCCGGCACTTCGAGTAGAACGCACAACCAAGGTGGCGAAGGCACCTGCAGACCAGGCCAGAGCCAGCCCGAACCAAAGGCACTACTCTGCCGCGGGGTGATCGCGCATCTCTGGGGCGCCGCAGCAGGCCCTCGCGCGAGGCGACCTGCTCTAGTCATCGACGCGCGGAATGGCCGGCAGCATGCCAGCGGCCCGGACGTCTGGAGATCATTCATGCGCCTGCCGATGCCCTGGCCTTACCGCACGGCCGCTGCTGCCCGATGCCGGATAGGCCGGCATACTTGCTCCTATGAGCTGTGAGGTCTCCTGGTTTGCCGCGCTGTGCGACGACGACTACGAGTTTCTCGGGATGCCGGACGGCAGGCTGCAATCGAGCTGGGAACATTGCCGCGATATCGCACTCGGCGCGGAGCAGGCCGGGTACGACAACCTGCTGCTGCCCTCCGGTTATGCAATGGGGATCGACTCGATAGCGTTCGCCGCCGGGATCGCCCCGCTGCTGCGCCGGATGCAGCTGCTGGTCGCTGTGCGGATGGGTGAGATGTGGCCCCCGCAGCTCGCCCGGCAGCTCGCCACGATCGATCAGATGCTCGACGGGCACCTGACGATCAACATCATCTCCTCTGACCTGCCCGGCCAGAGCCTGGACTCGGCTTCCAGGTACCGCCGCACCCTGGAGGTCATGCACATTCTGCGTGACCTGCTCGACGGCAAGCCCGTCGACTTCCACGGCGAGTTCATGAACATCACCCTGGACCCGCCGCGCCTGCGCCCCGTCCGGGGCGGCTGCCCCCCGTTCTATTTCGGCGGTCTTTCCGAGGCGGCACGCGAGGTCGCCGCCCAGGCCGCCGACGTGTTCTTGATGTGGCCCGACACGCTGTCTGGAGTCGAGACCGTCCTGGATGACATGCGAGCGCGCGCCGCCCGCTACGGCCGTGAGCTGCGGTTCGGCTACCGCACCCACGTCATCGTCCGCGCCACCGAGGCCGAAGCCCGGGCCGCCGCGCAGCGCCTGGTTTCCCGGCTCGATGACCGGACCGGCGACACCATCCGCCGCCGGTCCCTGGACACCAGCTCCGCGGGAACCCAGCGGCAGAACGAGCTCCGCGACATCGCCGATGACGACGGCTACGCCGAACCGAATCTGTGGACCGGCATCGGCCGTGCGCGCTCTGGCGCTGGTGCGGCCATCGTCGGTGATCCCGATCAGGTGCTCGCCAAGCTCCGCGCCTACGCAGGCCTGGGCATGGACGCTTTCATCCTGTCCGGCTACCCGCACGCCGCCGAAGCCGACTTGTTCGCCAGGCACGTGCTACCACACCTGGACCATGCACCGCTGCTCCCGCGCTGAACCCGCGCCGCCCATCAACGGCACGTCAAAGGCGCAGCGTCGCGCCGTCTGCGGTCCGCCATCTGCCGAAATCAGGTCCGCATCCCAGCAAGCGGAAGTTGATGAAACGAACGACCTCATCTGCCGCCGGCAAGGCGATCCGCTGGAGCCTGTGCTCACGTTGTCCGGTGCGGTCGTCGCCCATCCAGGCCATGTCGAGAGCTCCCCCGGGCAGTCCCGCAGAGCCAATTGCGTTACAGAGGGTAATCAGAGTGCCGGGCGGTAACGCACGCAGTGCCGCCGTTCGGTATTCATCGACGGTTCTTCCAGTCGCTCGTACTGACGCTGAAGATCACGGTGATCTGTGTGCGCCTGCGCTGGGCTCAGTCCCCGGAGCTGGCCTTCGTGACAGCCCAATTCGGTCTCAGGTGACGATCAGGCTGATGCTGTTGGCGATGAGCCAGAAGCCGAGGATCAGGCTTCCCCAGATGATCACCTGATCGGTGTGTGTGCCTATCCAGGTCCTGAGCGTGGCCAGGAGCGCCTGGCTCTTGCCGGGCCTGAGGCCGGCATAGATCTCCGTCGCAAGGTAGGACGCCGAGGCCAGGTCGCAGAACAGGGACAGCGCGAGGTAGCTCTGAGCACTGTCCAGTTTGGCTTCCATGATCGTGGCGGCGCCCGCGCCTATCAGGCCCCATGGCTGCAGAACGGGAGCAAGGCCCATGGCGTACCACGGGGACATGCTGTCCACATGTGCCTGCCACTTCGGTGGATTCTTCGGCTTCTTCGGCCGTCCCCTCCTGCGGCGCTGCCGGATCGCAATCGCGACCAGGATGACCCCAATGGCGATCTTCAGCGCGAGCCCCGCGAGCGAGGGCGCCGTGTCCGGCTTGGGGGATTGTTGCCCGTGGCAAGCACCGTGACCGCGACCACGCTCACCAGGGACGCCAGCCATCCGAACACGAAGGCTGCACCTTTCCTGATGCCTCGCCTGGAAGGCAGCACGACGAGGAACGCCATCAACGGCAGCGGGTCGAGCGCTACCGCCGCGCCGATCAGAACAAGGTTGAGCGCCACAGCCGCCCTCCTCTCACCCAAGTGAACCGCTCCGGGTTTCCGGAGGCTCGGACTCACCGGGGCGGTTCACCGTCGCTATTGACGAACTTTTCCAGCCGGACCGGGTCGCCACCTGGATCGGGCAGCACTCACCATACGGCCATCCTGAGCTGGCCAGTCAGCACGAAACCAGGAGCGTGCTGCCTGCTGACGCCTGACGTCCGGCAAAGCCCGGGGAATCCACATGCAGAAGTGGTTCACCGACATGCGCGAAGCTAAATGCGTTGATCCCAGAATGGGAGGGTTCGAGAGCAGGGATCTCCTTGCCCGATCGCGACGACCGGCATGTTGCCGCCGCAGACGCTCAACTCCACCAGAAGGAGAACGTTCAATGGAGCTTGACAGTCCAGATGGTGGGGGCTTCGCCAGCCTCTTCGACGGCACCTCGCTCGGGAGGTGGCATCCGGCGCCACGCGTTTACGGCACCCTTTACCCGGGCGGCCCGCACCTTCTCGACGTGTTCGATCAGCGCGGCATCGAACGTCCTGTGGAACCCGAGAAGCACGCCGCAACCTGGCGAGTGGAAGACGGCTGCATCGTGGGTGAGCAGGACGAGCCGGGCAGCGGTTACGGTGGCTACCTGGTGAGCGACGAAACGTTCGCGGACTTCGAGCTCGTGCTGGAGGCACGTCCGGATTGGCCTGCCGACACGGGGATCATGTTCGTCGCAGGCGGGATAGCTGGGAGGGCTTCCAGGTCCTCCTCGATCATCGCGAGTCGGGCAGCATCGGGGGCTTCTTCGGCAATGGCCTGGCCAGCTTTTCCGCCGTCCCGTTCGCGGTGGTTTCGAGAAAGGACACAGACGGAAATATCATCGGACTCGCCCCCGATGATCCGGCCACGTCCGCGGAAGCGGTCACCCAGGACAAGATCGACCGGCTGAGTTACGCGGGCGACGTGAACGACTTCCTCAAGGTATGGAAGTGGAACGATTGGAACGAAATCCGGATCCGCTGTGTTGGCGCTCTCCCCGTTATCACGACGTGGGTCAACGGCCTGAAGATCGCCGAGTTGAACACTGCCACGCTCGACTCTCCCGGCTACGACCCAGCCGCGGTCCTCGAATGTCTCGGCAACCAGGGTCATATCGCGTTCGAGGTGCACGACAACGACGCGGTGTTCGGTGATGCTCGTTGGGGAGTGGGCGCACAGTGCCGCTGGCGTGGCATCCGGATCAAGGATCTTGGCGGCTCGGGCGGGACAGCTGACTGCTGGTGATCAGGCATTTGCGGCCAAGAAGGCGCCCGAGCCCGGATTGTCCAGATGAGTCCGGCAGCCCATAGCTGGCCAATGCCCTGTTTGAGTACCTGGAGATCTTCCACAACCGGCGCCGCCGGCACTCATCGCTGGGCATGCTTACCCCGATCGAATACGAACTCCAGCTCCGTGCCGTCGAGCCAGTAGCATGACCACGCTCCGGCATCCTGACTCCGGGAAATCCAGGGCACATCAGAGCCTCCGGAAACCCCGGGCGGATCACTTCGACGATCGCCGCCGTCACCAGCTGGCCCATCGGGCCTCCGCCCAGAGCATGCCGCCGTCTTGCTGCTGTTCGATGGCGACCCCCTCGCCGGGCGGGGGCAGCTGGACGACCGTGCCGGTATCGGCGACGAAGCTGACGGCGATCCCGGCGGCCACCGCCGCCAGGGTGATCCGCGCCTGGCTGCGCGCGGCGGTCAGGATCGCGATGGCAGCGTCGGTGATCACCCGGCGAGCCGGGCCGGGCACCTGCGGCAGCGGCCCGGCCGTCTCGATCTCGACGGCAACCCCACGCCGCTCGGCCACGTCCGCACTCGCATGCAGTTCGTGCACCAGCGATCCGGGTACCTCATCGCCCTCGGCCAGCAGCCGGCGCAGCCGGGCCGCCTGGATCGCGCACCTGATGCGCACCTGCGCATCGCCCGGGTCAGCCGTCCCCGCCGCCAGCTCAGTGACCAGCGGGATGGCGCTTTCCTGCAGCGCCAGCCAGCGGGCGTGCCGGGCTGCCCGGATGATCTCCGCGGTGGCGGCCCGCTCTCGCGCGGCGTGCTCACGACGCGCTGCCGCGGCGGCCTGGCCGGCAGCGACATCCAGCGCCCTGACCCCGGCGAAGACAGCCACCTGCGCGCCAGTTGACCAGGCCAGCAGGGCGAGGAACCCGGCCAGGTCGGTGCGGTGCAGCCCGTCCTGCACCTGTACGCACAGGATGGCCAGGGCCTCAGCGGCGAGGAACCACGCAAGCTCCGCGAACCGGCGGCGGTGCAGCACGAGCACACCCGTCCAGCCGGCACTCCCCCACGCCCAGTTGACCGCCAGCATCTGGCCGGCCGGGCTGGCCGCCGCCGCTGCCGTGCTGGCGGCCAGCGCGATCGTGGCCACCGCCCAGGCTGGGCGCCAGCCGGGCGCTCCGCGCAGCTCCATGACCGACCCGGCGGTGATCGCTAATGCCATAATCAGCCACATGGCGCCCTGGAAGGCGAACGAGCCGTAGGCCGACCGGTTATGCAGCAGCTGCCCGCCCGCTCCGGCGAGATGCCAGCCGGCGACCAGGAAGACCACAGCGATGGTGAAGGCGCGCTGATAGCGGCCAGACATCACCGCCGTCGGCTGTATGGCGGTCATGCCGGCCAGCTCACGGTGACGGTCGTGCCCGCGCCGGGACGGCTGGAGATCACGGCCCGGCCGCCGGCCGCCAGCATCCGCCCGGTGATCGACTCGCGGATGCCCCGGCGGGATGGCGCAGTGACGGCCGGGTCGAACCCGCGGCCGCGGTCAATGATCTTGACGACCGCCCAGCCCGCGCCGCCGGTGACGGTCACCTCCGCCTGGCCGGTCCCAGCGTGCCGCTCGACGTTGCGTAACGCCTCGCCGACGCAGGCGGCGAGTTGATCGGCGACCGGAGACGGCAGCGTGACGGGGGCGAGATTCAGCCGCACGGCCAGGTCACAGGCGCTGGCGGCGGCCCGCTCCAGCTTCGGTCTCAGGGCAGTCAGCGGCGCCAGCCCGCCCGGCACGGCCGGGGCGCCCGCGAGCCCCTGCAGCATGCGCAGGTCCCGGGCCGCCTGCGCGGTCAGCGCCGCGGACGGTTCGGCAAAGGCGCCGGCCGTGACCATGGTCAGCGTCGACAGGACAGTGTCGTGAAGCTGGCGGTGCTGCTCTCGCTCGTCAGCGTGCCGCGCCTCCTCGGCCCGGATCTGCCGCTCGGTCTCCAGGGCGGCAGCGACGATCGTGTCCGCTTGCCGGGCGCCGCGGCGAATCAGCGCCACCAGCCCGGCGGCGACGATCGTCTCCACCACTAGCAGCCAGGCATCGGCCGGGTGGCCGGCGCCGAGCCCGTAGGCGATGACCACGATCGCGGCCGCGGCCAGCCCGAGCCACGGCCGCAGCGCGATCTGCAAGATGTACACCGACGTGCAGGCCAGCGGGAGCATCCAGGTCGTGCTGTCCTTGATCAGCACGACCTGGACCAGGTGCTGTTGCCCCAGCGCCAGCGCCGAGATAACCGCGGCGTCGGCCAGTACCACGCTCGTCGTCAACCCGGACCGCCGGATCCGCCAGGTGAAAAAGGCCGACCACAAGCACAGCGCAGTCAGCGGCGCGGCTAGCGACCAGCCGGGGATCTGCTTCCCTGCAGCCAGCACGGCCACCGCAGTGAACAAGACCGCGCCGCCGAGGCGCAGGGCGATCGCATACCAGCCGGCCAGCCGGTGCAGGGCCTGGTCGGATGGCCCTGCTAACCGCGGGCGGCGTGCCCGCCTGCGGCGGCCCGCGAGGGGCTGGATCTGCTCTGCGACGGAATGAGCTGCCGGCTCCACCGGACCAGTATGCGGCAGGACACGGCACCAGGGCCGGGGGTGTACCAATGCAGGCGCGGGATCTCCACGGTGATCAGCTCGCAGTCAGTGGGTATGGCGCTGGCTATCCACTCGCCCCCGATCCCGGCGCCTAGGCCGAGTTCGCCGATCTGACCGCTCACATTCCGGCCGCCAGCTCGGCCAGGAAGCGGCCGGCGCCCGGCAGGCACGCCGGCGGCCGGCCGGGACCTGCATGGTTCAGGGCAGGGCGAAAGCCAACCTGCTGTGCGAGGGCCTGTGCCTGAATGACCTCTTGCGGGGGAGGGCGCGTTCGGCGTCGTTCACTCCGCGAGCCCTCAGGCTGGCTGCCCTTCGGATCTGACCATCCAGATGTGTCCGTCGGGGTCGGCGAACGCGCCCACGTAGCCCCAGGGCTGTTGCCCGGCTTCTGTGATGATCGTGGCTCCTGCCGCACGGGCGAAGCGGATGAGCTGCTGGACACCCTCGTCGGTGTTGGTTGCGATAGTCAGAACACATTCGCTGCACCCGTTGGGTGCCGTGTCGTGGTCGCCGGTTATCAGATCGAAGCCGCCGGTTGGGACCAGCATCACGCGCAGGCCGTCGTTGAGCGTGAACTGGAGCGGTTCCGGGACGCCGTCCTCGGCAGGTTCGCCCACGGGTTCGAAGCCGAGACCGTCACGGTAGAAGGCGAAGGATGCTTGTCGATCTGTGATCGGCAGGCACACAACGACGGTGGTGGTATGCATAGTGCTGTCTCCTTGGTCGGTCACGCGTAAGTCCGGCAGCTCGCTGGCGGGTACAGATGATGAAGTCATTGAGACAGCTGGCCTTCCGGGTTGACCGGCTCGCCGGGCGACGGCGCGGAGCGAGCAAGCGCAATCAGGTAGGCCCCGAGGCGGTCAAGCGAGGTAGTGAAGCTCCGCGAGATGAGCCCGCACCGTTCGAGAACCATCAGATGCTTCGAGATTCCCGGCAACGTCAGGTCACACGGCGCGGCCAGTTCATTGACCGTCGCGTCACCCGCGGCCAGCCGAGCCACCATCGCCGCCCGGCGAGGCGATCGGCCAACGCGGTAAACGTGGCATCCAGCCGCCCTGACGCACCGCCGATCGTGGAGACACCCGACCCGACCTCCCCGGTAGGTTCACGTCTGTAGTTCACCACATAGTTATTTAACCGTCAAGCTAACTACGAGGGCGGGTGCGGAAGCGCAGCCGGTACCAAATGCCCGGACCTGCTGGTCCACATCACCAGGGTGCCCGGCGCGCCCGCCGACGACTGCCAGAGATCCCGGCACACAGCGCGGCCGCCATTCCACCAGGTAGGCGGCAGCGCCTCAATTGACTAAGAGTGCACAGAGCTTTGCCCAAAGTAGTTGGTTCAAGGGCCCAATCCCGTGTTCCGGACGATCCGAATGCCCCCATGTATGTCGGGCTCAGCGCCCTCCGGCCGTACGGCGGCCCGGGACACGGGGCCGCGGCGGGCCCGCGGCTCGTGCTCCGGCGGCGAGACGCCCCAGCCAGGGCGCCCGACAGGAAGGGATGACCTGTGGACATCGCTGAGCTCGGCCTCGGTGAGAGCTGATAGCCAGCTGCTCATGACCCGGGGCGGCGACGCGGGCCTGGCCCGGCGCCACCGCTCCCCAGGTACTGCGAAGGCAGCCTGCAGCGAAAGACCGGCTGCAGGGGGAGGAAGGACATGACTGAACCGCCCCGCGCAGCCGGGGCCCCCCCGGCCGCACGTTCGTTCTCTAACGGTCTTACCGGCGCGCGCGCCGCCTTCTCGGCCGGCCATCCCGCGGCCGGCGTTGCAACCCTCAGCAACAGCCTGCTCGTCATCCCGGTGGCGGCCCTGGGCTACCTGCTGGCCAGAATCGTCACCCGGAGCGTAGCGGCGGTCATCCGCGGGGGCTACCGCCTGCTTTCCCGGATACCCGCGCCAGCCTTCACGCAGCGCTTGTGGCCTGGCGCCGGGGGGCGCGAGCACACCCACAGGCCATGGCTCACTATCGCGCTGAAAGCACTGGGGACTGTGTCGCTCGTGGCCGTCGCGGCGCTGGCCGTGGCGGTCGCCTGGAGCTCAGGGACACAGGCGCCGGACCCGACCACGCCGGCGGCCATGGCGAACCGCGCCCAGGCGGCGGCGTGGGTCGCGCAGCAGGTGAGCCCGGATGTGACCGTGTCGTGCGACCCGCAAATGTGCGGGGAGGTGCGCGGGCGGGGCTTTCCGGCGGCCCGGCTGAGGGCCATGCTGCCGTCGGACAGCAACCCGCTGGGTTCCGGTGTGGTCGTCGCTACCCCGGCGCTGCGCGGCCAGTTCGGCGACCGGCTGGCCAGCGTCTACGCACCGGTGGTGATGGCCGGGTTTGGCTCAGGAGCCGACCGGGTGGACGTCCGCGCGATCGCGCCGGATGGAGCCGCCGCGTTCCGGTCCCAGCTCGCCGCCCAGCATGCTTCCCTCGTCTCCGCGGGTGCGCAGTTGCTGCGTAACAAGAACATCCAGGTGTCACCGGCCGCCCGGGCCGCACTGCAGGGTGGCCATGTCGATTCGCGGCTGCTCGCCACGCTGTCCGTGCTGGCGGCGCAGATGCCGGTCCGGCTGGCCGCGTTCGACGCTGCGCCGCCGGGTGCGAGCCCGGCCGTCCCCCTGCGCGGCGCGCAGATCGGCGGCGCCTCACCTGCCTCCCGGTCCGCCATCCTCGCGTTCCTGAACGCCCAGCAGCCCCCGTACCGGCCCGCGGTCGCCACAGCCCGCGGCACCGGCGGCCGGTCACTGGTCAACCTGCGGTTCGACGCCTCCGGTCTGATGGGCCCCGGATCATCATGAACCTCCGCCACCACTCGTTAAGGGAGACATCTCCGTGAAATTCATGCGGACATCACGGCAGATCGCCACATTGCTCGCTGCCTCAGCCCTGCTGGCCGGGCCTGCCGCGATGAGCGCGTCCGCGTCTGCCCGGCCGACGGGCTGGATCAGGATGGCCCACCTGTCCCCTGACACCCCCGCCATGGACGTGTACCTGTACTCGTTCGGCAAACCCGGCGCGCGGACCGTGCTGCACCACGTCGCCTACGGGGCGGTCTCCGCCTACGCGACGGTCGCCGCGGGCGACTACGGCCTCGCCATGCGGCCTGCGGGCGCCTCTGCCTCCAGCCAGCCTGTCGTGTCCGGCAGCGTCACGGTCAAGGGCGGCCGGGCATACACGGCGGCGGCCGTGGGACCCCGGACGGCCCTGCGGCTCCAGGTCATCGGGGATGACCTGACCACCCCACGCGGCAAGGCCCTGGTGCGGGTGGTCCAGGCGTCGCTGAAGCACCGGCCGGTCACCGTGCGCTGGGACGGGAAGACCGTCGCGTCCAGGCTGCCGTTCGCCTCGGCAACGGCCTACCGGCCGGTCTCGCCCGGCACCGAGAAGGTGTCCGCCACCGCGGGCAACGGGGACGCGATATCCACGGTCACACTCGCCGCAGGCACCATCCACACCCTGGTCGTTCTCGACGGCGCCCGCGGGCTGCAAATCGCCAACCTGGAAGACGCGGCGGGAAGCGCCCATGCCCCCACCGGCGGAGCCCGGACGGGATACGGCGGCACAGCCCCGCACGGGCCAGGCTCGCCGGGACCGTGGCTGGCGGTTATCGGCGCCGGAACGCTTCTCGCCACGACAGGCGGGCTCGGCGTGCGCCGCAGCCGACTGGGCCGCCGCCCGCGCCCTGGAGCCTGAGCGTGCGGATCCGCAGAATACCGGCGACCGTGTTTGTGGCCGGTCTCGTCGTGATCGTGACCGGGGCCGCCGGGCTGCTGCTGACCTGGCACGGGTCCCCGGCCCGGCACCCGGCGCCCTTGGGTGTGGGAGCCATGCCCGCGCCGACCGGCCCGATCGTCGCTCCACCGCAAACGGCGCGGCCGCGCCCTGCCGCCCGCCCGGCCGCCCTGAGCATTCCGCTGATCGGGCTGCACGCCCGGCTGATCACCCTCGGTCTCACCCGGAGCGGCTCGTTGCAGGCGCCGGCGGCAACGTCCGTCGCGGGGTGGTTCGCCGGAGGCCCCCGGCCGGGCGCCGTCGGATCTGCGGTTATCGCCGGGCACATCGACTCCTACCGGGGCCCGGGGGTGTTCTTCAGGCTGGACGAGCTGCGCCCGGGCAACCGGATATACGTCCGGCGATCGGACAGGACCACGGTCATGTTCCGCGTCACCGCCGTGCACAGGTACCTGAAGGATCACTTCCCGACGCAGACTGTGTACGGCGCCACGCCCGACGCCGAACTGCGCCTCATCACCTGCGGCGGAGCTTTCGATTCCGCCACGGGCCACTATCTGAGCAACGTTGTTGTCTACGCGACGGAATCAAGCTGAAGATGTGACGGCAAGGAATGACGGCTATGGAGTTGCAGTCGGCCGTCCCCGCAGCGGCGGGTCCAGAGACGGGGTGGCGATGGCAGCGCAGCGGGCCAGCGGTGCGGAACTCGTCCCGGCGAACGCACTCCAGCAGCCGACATGGCCTGATCATGACCGGCTTGATGCGCTGGTGGAGAGACTGGTAACGCGCCGCCGATACGCGTTCGGACGGCACGTTATCCGCGTAGGAGCGATGACTCTTGCGGTCGTCGCACGTCTTATCTACCAGACGCTGTTGGCCAGGATGTCCGCGGAACATTGAAAGGGTGCCTCATGGAGATCACCAATCTGGGTAGGGCGGATGGGCTGCCGCCGGTGGATTGGGCCGCCGTTGCTGAGCAGCTGGATGCAGGGTCGGCACCAGCCCCGGACGCGCTGAACTCCCGCACGACCTGGCTGTCCACCATTAACGAGGACGGCAGCCCGCATGTGACTGCGGTCGGTGCTCTGTGGCTAGATGACACGTTCTGGTTCCAGACGGGCGCAGGCACGCGGAAGGGACGCAATGTCGCGCGCGATCCCCGGTGTTCGATCGCGGTGTCGATCCGCGACGCGGACGTCGTCATCGAGGGTGACGCTGCACGAGTGACTGAGCCGGGCGCACTGGCGCGTATTGCCAAGGCGTGGGCGGACAACGGCTGGCCGGCCGAACCCGATGACAGCGGGCCGGGCATCACTGCCCCGTTCAACGCACCGTCGCAAGGACCCCCACCGTGGAACGTGTATCGCATTGAGCCACGCTCAGCGATCGTGACCTTGGCGACGGAGCCGGGCGGCCTGACTCGCTTCCGGTTCTGACGCTGCTGCTCGGCTGGGTCGTCCTCATTTGCATATGCGGGTCCTCTTAACGAGGATCTTGGCAAGCTGACAGGCCTGCCCTTATAACGATGGGGGGCCTGCATGCCAGGGACTGTTGTCTAGCTGACCCGGTCGCGGAACGCGGACGGCGAGGTCGTGGCGCGGCTGGATGTCCGGCTGCTGGATCAGTACCTGGAGTTCCTGGCCGGTGCCGGCCGACGTGCGTGCGGAGGGCTTGAGAGGTCGCAACGGCGATGAGTTTCGCTATGGTGTCCAGTCTGTCTTCCCATGCACTCGGTCTCCCGGCTCTCGAGGAGAGCGTCATGACCGCTACGTACAGGAGGCAAGCGTGAGGCTTCTCACGTCCGGGGGCGTCACGAACCCGAGCATCCGCGATGCGCTGGTCGGCCTGCTGGGCAAGCCGATCGCCGATTCCAGTGCCCTGTGCATCCCTACGGCGGAGTACGGCCACCCCATGTGCACGCCAGCCTCGGCCTGGCGCTTCATCGCCGGCCAGAGCCCGTCCCCATGTGCGACCTGGGCTGGAAGTCGGCGGGCGTCCTCGAGCTGACAGCACTGCCCAGCATCGGCGAGGAGCGCTGGGTCCCCTGCGTCCGGGAGGCTGACGTTGTGCTGGTGGACGGTGGCGATGCGACGTACCTGTGCCACTGGATGCGGCAGTCCGGGCTGGCGGACCTCCTGCCGTCGCTGCCCGAGACGGTCTGGGTGGGGGTGAGCGCGGGAAGCCTGGTGATGACCCCCCGGATCGGTGACGACTTCGTCAGCTGGACGCCACCCACCGGGGGCGACAGCACCCTGGGGGTGGTCGACTTCTCGATCTTCCCGCACCTGGGTCACGAACTCATGCCGGAGAACACCATGGCCGAGGCGGAGAGATGGGCGGCCGAGATCCCGGCTCCGGCGTACGCCATCGACGTCCAGACGGCCATCAAGGTGACCGACGGCACCGTCGAGGTCGTCTCCGAGGGGCACAGGAAGCTGTTCCCCTCATAGCCGCGGCCAACAGCTATCGGCGTGGCGAAGCGCCCACTCATGGCCTCGGTGAGGAGCGGTCGCGCGATCGTCGGATGCCTGGGCTTGTGGCCTGGTGTAACTGCGGTGCGGGATCTACGGTGAGGTTCTCGTCGTGTCGCTCGGGCCTCGGTGGCCCAGCATCGGGTCTCAGCCCGAGCCCCGGAGGGGCCCCATGGCCACCACGATCCCGCCCACTGAACTCGTCCCCGTCACGCCGGTATTCGCAAATGCCGAGCGGCTGGCGTTAGCCGGGTTCATCGCCGGCTATTGCGGCCTGACCCGCCAGGCCTACGAGCTGGACCTGCGCCAATACGCCGCCTGGTGCCAGCACCGCCAGGTCCGCCTGTTCGCCGCCCGCCGCGCCGACATCGAGCGCTTCGCCCGTGACCTGGAAGGCCCGGGCCAGTATCACGCACCGGCTCTGCACCATCGCCGGGTTCTACAGATATGCCGTCGAGGAAGAGCTCCTGGACCACTCACCCGCCGCTCATGTGCGCCGTCCTCGGCTGGATTACGAGTCGCATGCTGTCGGCCTGGACCGCAACGAACTCGGCGCGCTGCTGGTCGCGGCCGGCCTCGGACCAGCCGTGGCCATCCCGCTCGCGCCCCGGACCGCGCGGGCGATCGACCTGGCCATCGGCGAGCGGGCCGAAGGTCCCATCTTCCTGACCGCCGACGGGCGGCGCTTGGCGATGCGGTCCATGGTGACGACAGAATCGGGCAATCTGAGCGCTCGCTACGTCTTGGCCGTGATAGGAGCTCGGCGGGGGCCCGGTGTCCGAGCGAAGGCTTCGCCGGGAGTCATTTGCTGATCGCCAACGGCGCGTGTGTCGTGCGCCGCGTCTCGCTTCATGGAGTCCTCGGCTCTATGCTCATCGAGGGATCTTCGCTTCGACGCCGCGACACTTGACGATCGACAAGACGCCCACGGGGACGCGAACGCGGAGGACACGATCATGAGCGACACCACGACTGCGAGCTCGGAGAGCGCGGTCCGGCCGTTCCGGATCGAAGTACCTCAAGGCGAGATCGACGAGCTGCGTCGGCGTATCAATGCGACGCGCTGGCCGACCAGGGAACTCGTCCCCGATCGGTCGCAGGGTGTGCAATTGGCGGCGATACAGAACCTCGCGCGCTACTGGGCGACCGAGTACGACTGGCGCCGGTGCGAGGCGCGATTGAACGTGCTGCCGCAGTTTAAGACCGAGATCGACGGGGTGGGCATCCACTTTATCCACGTCGAGTCGGCACACAAGAACGCGTTGCCGTTGATCATGACGCACGGCTGGCCGGGCTCGGTCGTTGAGCTGCTCGAGACTATCGGTCCACTCACTGACCCGACCGCGCATGGCGGCCGGGCTGAGGACGCGTTCCACCTCGTGCTGCCGTCGATCCCCGGCTACGGGTTCTCCGGTGAGCCGGCCGAGCCCGGCTGGGGCCCCATCCGTATCGGACAGGCGTGGGCGGAGCTGATGCGGCGCCTGGGTTATACCCGGTACGTCGCGCAGGGGGGCGACGTGGGCTCCCAGGTCACCGACGCGATGGGCCGCCTGGCACTCGACGGGCTGATCGGCCTTCACACCAACCTGCTCACGCCGGCGCTGGGCGATGCCCAGGCCCTGAGCCAGTCGCCGCCCTCGGCAGAAGAACGTGCCGCTCTCGACGCGCTCGCCGAATTCCATGCGACCGGCGCTGGGTACTTCGTGGAGCAGGCGACACGCCCGCAGACGATTGGCTACGCCCTCCTGGATTCACCCATCGCGCTGGCAGCGTGGATGATTGATCACGATACGGACAGCTACCTGAAGATCGCCCGCGGTTTTACCGGCGGGCAGCCCTCGGGCAATCTCACCCGGGAACACATCATCGACAACATCACCCTGTATTGGCTGACCGGTACCGGGGCGTCAGCTGCGCGCTCGTACTGGGAAGAAGGACAAGAAAATGCTCGTGCCGCCGGCCAGGCTCCCACGCGGGTCTCGATTCCGGTCGGCTTCACGACGTTCCCCGGGGAGATCTGGCGGACCCCGCGCAGCTGGGTCGAGAAGGCGTACCCCAACGTCATCTACTTCAATGAGGTGGACAAGGGCGGTCACTTCGCCGCTTGGGAGGAACCGGGGCTCTTCTCGGAAGAGTTGCGCGCCGCCTTCCGCCCGCTGCGCTAGCCGACACTCGTGAGCTAGGCGTCACCACACAACCGGTGACTGGCCGTTCGACGGGGCCGATGCGGCATTGGCTCGACCGAACATGACTGCCGATCCGCGCCTCGACCTCCACACCCGAGTCTGAGCCTCGATCGACGCCGGATTCGGCGATATGCATGTGTCCCGACCCATCTACGGGGTGGTAGCGCTTACCGCTCGTCCGCACCGAACTCGGGACGAGGCTCTGGCACGGTGCGCCCCGTGCAGTGGCACGCCGCGGCCATCCAGCCATCCACGGCGGCCCTGCCTGGGTCACCTGACGGCTGACACCCGGCCACCTCTCGTGCACCGCGTCGCGCCTGGTTCCTCAGGCGGCGCACCGGCGTACCACCACGCGCAGGGCTGCGCCACGGCGCGACCCTGTGCCTGAGCGGCGCAGCACACAAGTGGGCCCCGCGCCGGACTGGCACCATCGGCGCGAGGCGCCGCGCGCGCCGAGCCTGCCGTCAGCAAACGCGCGGCCCTGGCCAGCAGGCGGCTGGCTCCTGGGACCGGACCGCCAGGACGGCCAGCACGACACTACTTGCAAATGCGGCAACAGTCACTGGCAGGAATAGCCCTCCAGGAGGGCCGGGGGTGGAGACGCGGTCGCAAGAGTCACGGGACCGATAACAGGGCGATTTGGCACGCTTCACTGCGTCCGGGTTCGACCGCTGCCCCAATAATGCAGAGGATGCTGGCTGAGGAGGTGCAACTAGACAAGCCGGTTTGGGCGTACATAACGACGCCAGTCGTGGATTGGAGGCTGGCGCACGATTCGGCGTTCTGTTCGACTGCCTGCTTCGATTCGCCTGGTGATCCGTTACGCACCGTGATGGCTGAGACTGGGTAACTGCCGTCGGCGCGGTCCGTCGGCTATGTGCGACTGCGTGCTGCGGGCGGCCCTTGAGCCCGCTCCGGCGTCGGCGGCGCGGCAGGCACCGTCCTGGCCTCGCTCACGCGGCCGCCGATGTCACTCCTCCGAGTCCCCGCCGTGGCCTCAGCGTGCCGTCAGCCAATGCGGGTTTGTAACAGGTCAGCGGGCTACCCGCTCAGGTCTGCGGCGTGGAACTGGTGGTCAGCGGCGGCTGACTTGGTTCTAACGCCGCCCCAGGTAGCGCTACCAACCGTTCGAAATCGCGTTTCAGGTTGTTCGAATTATATGATTGACCAGGTGGAGCTAAGCGGGCTCGAACGCTGACCTCTTGCATGCCATTTGGTCTAAGACGCCTGAGCGCCGGTTCCGCTGCCGCTCCGGTCTCGGACGGCAGCTACCGCCTCCCGCTGGCTGAGCCGGGTACCGGCAGAGAAGGCCTGATCGAACCGGTGCCCGTCCAGCGTCTGGCGAATCTGAGTCACCAGCTCGGCCTCCCCCTGCCGTAGCATCGGCCACGCCTGCAGGCCGACTCGCTTGCGCAGGCCCTCGGCTGCGCCCTCCAGCCGCGCCGCGCCCTCCGGGTCACCTTCAGCGAACTCCAGCCGGGCGTAGGCGGACAGGGTCAGGGCCACGAACGGGGTGCTGCGGGATGCCAGGCTCAGGCTCAGCGCCTCGTTCAGCAGCCCCTTAGCCTCGTCCAGCCGGCCCCGGACGACGCTCAGGATGCCCAGCTGCACCCGGGAGCCCGCGGTGAGCCAGGTACCGTCGAACCCCTCGGCGAGGTCGCGCGCCTCGGACAGGTGGCGCAGGGCATCGTCGTAGCGGCCCGCCGTTGTCTCTATGGAGCCGGCGGTGAACGCGGCCAGGGCCGTCCAGAAGGGCTCGTCCTGGGCGCGGAGTTCTTCCAGGCTCGCCGACGCCTCCCGCAGAGCGCCGGCAAAGTCGCCGGCGATCGGCGAGGTCCAAGCCATGGCGAGGTGGGACACCGCGCGCAGGAAGGGATCTCGGATCTCCTTCAGCAGCGGGCCCAGGCCCTGTCGGGCCACCAGCGCCGCCGGGTCGTCACCCATGTCACCGGCCAGCACGGTCGCGGTCCACAGCAGCTCGGCACGGGCCTGGGAGTCCAGCGAGCCGACGGCGGGCAGGAGCTGATTGACCCAGGGCCGGGTCTCGGCCTGGTGGTCCCGCAGGGACCACCAGGGGTACAGAGCCCGGAACATGTGGGGCAGCGGTGCGGGGTCGTGGGCCAGGTACCAGCGCACGGCGGCGGCTAGGTTGCCTGCTTCGACTTGCAGGAGTTCCTGCCATTCGTTCTGGCCGGGGCCGCGCAGCGGGCGGTCAGCCTGCCCGGCCAGCGCCCGGTAGTAGTCGGCGTGACGGTGCTCGATCTCGGCGGCGTCCGGCCGGGCGGCCAGCCGCTCGGCTATGAATTCGCGGATCGTTTCTAGCATCCGCGGGCGGAGCCGACGGCCGGGGCTGTCGAGCTGGATCAGGCTGTGCCGGGCCAGCGCCTCGGTCAGGTCCAGCGTCCGGTCCTCGCCCAGGCCCGACACCCGGGCCGCGGCGTCAGTAGTCCAGCCGTCGACGAAGACGGCCGTGGTCTCCAGCAAGGATCGCTCCGCATCCTCCAGCAGGCCCGTGCTCCACTCGACCGTGGCCCGCAAGGTGCGCTGGCGCTCGGGCATGTCCACCGCGCCCGTTCCCAGCGCGTCCAGCGATGCTTCCAGCCGGCGCAGCAGCTGCTCAGGATCGAGTAGCCGGGTGCGGGCGGCTGCCAGCTCGATGGCCAGCGGCAGGCCCTCCAGGCGACGGCAGATCTGCCCCACCGCCTCGGCGTTGCCCTCGGTCAGGGCGAAGCCGGGGCGCACGGCCCGGGCCCGGTCGACGAACAACGCCACGGCCGGCGACGACGCGAGCTCCCCGACCGGCGTCCCGGCCGAGTAGCCCGGTAGCGGCAGCGGCGGCACCGGATACTCCCGCTCGGCCCGCAGACCCAGGACAGTCCGGCTGGTGGCCAGGATGTCCAATCCGGCACACCGGTCGAGCAGCTCGCCCAGGTCGCGGGCAGCCTGAACGACCTGCTCCAGGTTGTCCAGGATGAGCAGCCACCGCCCGTCACGGAACTGCTCGGCCAGGGCATCCGCTGGCGAACTTGCCCCCGCCAGATCTGCCCCGACCGCCCGGCCGATGCCGCCTAGGACCAGCTCGGGCCGGGTGACCGCTGCCAGCGGCACGAACACGGTGCCGGCGTCGAAGCGATCCTGCAGCCGTTCGCCCACCGCCACCGCCAGCCGGGTCTTGCCGACCCCGCCCGGTCCGGTCAGGGTCACCAGCCGCACCTCACTGCGCCCGACCAGCGCGACTACCTCATCAATGGCCTGCTCCCGGCCCACCAGCGACGTCGTGCTCACCGGCAGCGCGGGAGTGGCCCGGGAACTCGCCCGCGGCGGCGCCGCCGTCACGGGCGACGGCGTGGCAGCAGCGGCGAACCGCTCGCTCAGCAGCACCGCCAGGTCGTCTCGCACCAGCCGGCCCAGCTCCGCAGGCGTGCCGAACGCCCGGTAGGAAGCCTCCTGCCTGATCCGCGCCATCAGGTCCGCCAGGCGCGGCTCCCGGCCGGGCGCCGGCGCCTTGACGTACAGCAAACGAGGCAGCGCCTCCGACAGCTCGAATTCTTCTTCCAGGCCCGACACCTGCATGCCGGGGACGATCTGGCCGTAGCGCTGCCAGTACAGCCCGACGAAAACATCACTCTGAGCCAGGTACGCGCGGTACAGATCGCGCGGCGGATGCGGCCGGGCCCCCAGCTCGAACAACACCGGGGTCAGCCGCAACGCGGAAATAGCGCGCGAGACAGCCTGCCGCTCCGGAGCCAGCTCACCAAGCGTGGAACTCACGAACACCCGCAGGCGCTGATCAGGAGTGCGAATGGCCATAATCACCCCAGGACTTCCCTCGCCCGCTCCACGACTGAGTCCCGGCCCAGGTCTGCCATCTGCATACCCGGCTGGCCGCCGGCCCGATCCTGAGGGCTCTGGCTGCGGGCTGCGTCAGAGAAGCCGGTTGATAGTGATCGGCGGCGAGCGGATACGTCACCCGGTGGAATGGTATACGCGCTGCCGAAACGCAGCAGCCCGCCGACCTCGTCCATGCGCTGCCACCAGGACAATCCCGCGATTCAGAGGCCGGCCGCATGCACGCGTGCATGCGGTCAGCCTTTGGAATCTTCCCGCAAGGGCACACACCGGGCAGGTTCCAAGTGACTAGAGATAGTCACTTTTCATCGAACACGCGCGCGAAATAACGTGGAGCTAAACGAGCTCGAACCGCTGACCTCTTGCGTGCCTGGCGGCAGCTGGTCCACCCACGTCGGTCACCGTCCGTGCAAGTACTCCACGGTCCACCGGAATCCGCACACGTTGCTGTACATCCATGCTGTACTCCCACCGCGCCGACCAACCGGACTCGCCATGGCCCACGAGCAGGCCACAGCTGGGCTAGAGCTAGACAGGGATGAGGTCGATGTGGATATCAGCGGCTTCCGCCAGGACTCTCAGGTCGCCCGGATCAGAGGTGAGAATATCGTCGCCGTCAGCGGCCAGGCACACCACGGTGGCATCAATCGCATCCCGCTGGCCGCTGCGGGCCAGCAGCAGCCCGGCCCGACGCCCCAGCGGGTCATCGATCGCTGCGACATCGGTCCCGGCAAGCAGCCCGGCGACTGGCACCTGGCGGCCACGGCCACCACGCCAGACCTGCGCGACCACTCCCCCGCTGGTCACCGGCACCCGCCCCGCTAGCCGCTCCCGCTTCACCAGCGCCACCACCCCGCGATCCCCGCGCTCCACCGCGACAAACGCCCCCGCATCCAGGACCAGCATCAGGCCGCACCCTGGCCACGGCCTTTACCCTGGCGACGGGACGCCGGCGCGCCGCGCACCACGACCGCCCGGCTGCGCGCACTGCGGGCAGCCTCCCGCATCTCCTCCTCGGAGATCTCACCATGCTCGGCTTCGTACCCCACCAGGAACTCATCTAGTGCCCGCAGCCGCCGGTCATGATCAGCCTTCAGCCGCAGCGCATCATTGACCCACGCGCTCACGCTCTCCGCCTGCCCAGCGGCCACCGCCTCCTGAGCCACCGCTACCAGCTCCGCATCCACCGATGCCGACATCCGCTGCTTCGAACTCATACAAACATGCTACAGTTCTGCCACGTATGTAGGAACCGATAGCGACACGTTCCCTCTGCCGGTCGCGGTAGCGACATGCAGACCTTCGGTCGCGAGCTCGAAGCCAATAGTCGGGCGACGGCCACGATCGCCCGACAGCTGTGCAGCGTGACCGGCTCTTACCGTTACGCGAAGAAGAACGCCTCATCGCCATTCGCCCGCAGTCCATATCCCGCCGGCCCAGGATCGACTACGAGTCCCACGCCATCGGCTTGGCCCGCAACGAGGTCGGCGCGCTCCTCGTCTCCGCCGGCCTCGGCCCGGCCGCTGAGCACGCCTTGATCCCGCTGTTGGCGCTGAACGGACTGCGGATGTCGGAGGCGATCGGCGCGGAGATCGAGGCCCTCGGCGTCGAGCTGGGCCATCGGACCCTCGCCATCGTCCGCAAGGGCGGCAAGACCGTCACTATCCCCCCGCGCCCCGCACCGCCCGCGCAGTTGACCTGGCCGTCAGCAAACGGGCCGCGCGGGCCGGTCTTCACCTCCCGGCGACGGCCGCCGTCTCGACCGCATGGCCGGCTGGTATCGTCTGCCGCGTCGCCCGCCGGGCCGTGCGCCGTCAAGCCGATCGGTCCGCACACGCTGCGACACGCGTTCATCCCCGCCGCCCTCGACGCCGGGGTGCCGCTGCGCGACGTGCAGGAAGCAGCGTCGCACGCCGACCCGCGTACGACCATGCGCTACGATCGGCCCGGTCTCTCTCGACCGTCACGCCACCTGCATCGTATCCACCTACGTCGCCAGGGCCGCCCCGCTGACCTAACTTTCTGGGCGCCAGCACAAGCGCGCTGGCGCCCAGAGTCAGGACCGGCAGACACGCAGACCGCCGACTCGATGGTGGCTGCCTTCGGATTGGCAGAACAGCCGACTCGCACGAGATCGGTCGATACGTCGCTGGTCGCAGCCGCGGTTGGCACCTCTACCCTGTGGGGATGCCATTCGTCTACCACCTCTGCGCCCATGACTTTCGCGGAACAACGCTTTACCCTCTGCACCGCTTGCGCGACAAACATCCCGACATCTACGAGCGGGAGCGACCCAAGTGGGAGGGGAGGGAGTCAGTCCTGACCTTCGTGGTCCCCTACCTTGGCGTCGCTTGGGGTTGACACGGTCAACCTGGCCGCCCTGGATCCGGTGTATCTCGTGGCCGCCCGACGGAGGCTCGGTGTGGCGTTCTCTGGACTCCTGGAGCGAAGGGTCGTCCGCATCCCAGTCGAGCGGCTCGTGGGGCGCGACGCAGTCATCTATGACAGCCGCTCTCATTTGGCTTAACAGCCGCCCCGGCCAGAACGTTCCAGCGACGCCGCTAGAAGGCGAGTTCGCACCTTTCGACCCGTTGACCTATGAGGAACTCGCCGATGTACCCCAACTCCACCTCGTCTACCTGCTTGAACAGCGTGAGGCCGGGGAGCCGGCATTGGGGTTCGTCTTCGTCCGCCACGTTCTCGTAGCGGGGCCTGTCAACATCTCCGGCCTATCACTCAGTGGTCTATAGGGGTCTATAGGTCACGAAACCCACAACCCCGGACGGGCCGGCCACCTGTCAGCGCCGAGATCGCCGCGCTGATCGAGCGGCTTGCCGCCGAGAACACCAGCTGGCGATACCAGCGGATCCAGGGCGAACTGCTCAAACTAGCGGGGGTGACGGGCTTGGGCTTGGGGCGCTGCTCCCGCAGCCTGCGGCCAGCAGGCCGATAGCAGCTTCAGCACCGGCCCAGGCTCTCACGACCTCCAGGTCTCTTCCCCCGGGTGGACTGCCAGACTGGGCTGGCGGCCAGCCGGCGGATCCCCGGCATGGCCGCCAGGCGGCCGACCAGGGCGCCCACGGCGGCGGTACCAATGCCCTCCAGCGGATCCGGCGGAACGGCTGAGGCCGCTTTCGGGCGACGGCCGTGTGCTGTGCGTTCCCGGCGAAACCGGCCCACTCCACTGCTGCCCCTGGACCGCCCGCCCGCGAATTACCCGCTCCGGCGACCTGCGCGCTTGATGCCGGGATGAAGAGCCAGGAGCCGACCACCATCCCGACCGCGGCAACCGCGCCAGTTCCCCCGCGGGCGATCCAGCGAAGGGCTGGCCAGGCCGGATTCCTCGCCGGCTCGGCACCCGGCTGCCGTGACCATCGTAGCCAGCCAGTCGTGACTCTCCGGCCCTCTCGTCACCGGCACGCTCAGGCCGCGGTGTTGGCGATGGCGAGCTTCGAGCGGACGACCATCAGCGGTGCCTTAGGGTCGTGCGGCTGGGGAATTGCCGTGAGGGTGAACTCGGCGATCGCACCGGGACGGAAGATGAGGCAGTGAGTCGAGCCGCCGTATTGGAAGTGACCGAGTTCCTCACCTTTTCCGACGTGGTAGCCGGGCGTCACCTTCGGGTCGATCATGCACGAGGAAACCTCTGACATGCCGACCGGCACAAACGCCATCAGTCCGATGACGGGGTCGTCGGCCTCGATGAGGATGACGGCCCGGGCCGCGACGTGAGCCAGGTAGGACTGCGAGTTCATGGGCTCGACCGCGTCGGCGCCTTCGGAGTCGGCCTCCGAGTAGTACGTGCCCTCCTGGACGAACGCGCGCACGATCGTCCCGGCCACCGGGCTGTGCCAACGGTGGTAGTTGGTCGCGCTCAGGAAGGCCTGGTAGACGGTCCCGCCGACGAACTGATCGGCCGAGTCGTCATTGGCCAGTATGTCCTGAAGCGAATAGGGCTGGCTCTTGATCCAGAAGCGATCCTGGCGTTTGACGTCTGTGCTGATGCCGTAGGGCGTGGACTCGCAGGCGCTGACGATCACCTTGTCGTCGTCCGGGGAGGCCACCGGACGCTGGCCGTTCTTGAAGCGCCGGGTGAAGAAGTCGTTCCATGAGGTAAAGCCCCAGTGCTCGTCCTGCGGATCGTGCTCGTACTGCCCGATGCCGACCGTGCGCTGGGCCTCGGCGGATTTCCAGCCGGTCGGCGAATCGTTGAGCACATAGAGCGAGTCGCTGGTGCTGAGGAATTCACACCAGGCGTTCAGAATCTTCTTGAGCATTGCGTTGACCCGCGGGTCGCGGAAGGCGGCGAAGCCGGCTGGTGTCCCCATCGTCCAGTCGAGGATCGCGCCGAGCGGCGTGGCCACCATCGAGCCGCCGAACTCGGGCGCCATGGTCAGCACCTCGTTGATCAGGCGCAGCAATTGCTCCACGCTGTCCAGGTGCCGCTTGCGGTACGGCTTGGTGCTCGGCACCTGGGCGATCATCTGATTGATGTACATGCGCACGACAGGATCGGTGTCCATCAGCTCCTGGAACTCGGTGAGCACAGGATGGAGCGCCACCTGCCCGCCCCGGGCCTCGACCCGCTCGCGGTGGCCGGCGAGCCATGCCTCCAGGTCGTCCTGTTCTTCGGGAAGCCAGCCGGCGCGGCGCCGCACGTCCACAGCATGGGGAAGAGTCGTCACAGGAAGAAACGTACCGGCCGCACCTCCCATCCCGTCGCACGCCTCCCGAAGCGGGAACGCTTTCTATCCCCAACGGTTGGCTCGCTGTAACCGGGATGGTCTCCGGCTGCTATCCGGAGGCGGGGGCGCCTTCCGGTACGGTGGCTGGCCCAGGCCGCCGTGGCGCGGGGGGTGCAGGCTGCGCAGCCGCGCCAGCGCCGGGGCCCGGGCGACCATGATGACGCCGATGAGGAGCGCGAGCAGCCCGAAGGCCTCGAGCGCGATGCTCCCGGGGGACACGTGCACGCTGGCGCGGAAGACGACGACGCCCAGCACCATCCCGGACAGCGGCTCAGCCGCGGTAATGGCCGGCAGCGATGCGCGCAGCGGGGCGGCGTTGAAGGCGCTCTCCATGAGCCACAGCCCCATCACGCTCACAGCTATCGCCGAGTACCCAGGCCAGCCCGTCAGCAGCGGGGAGAAGTGACCAGTGTCCAGCATCTGGACCGCTCGCCGGGTCAGCGCATCCGCGATCCCGAACACCAGGCCAGCGCTTATCCCGGTCAAGATAGCCCGCTGATCAGCTGAGCGCCTGCGGCCCAGTTCGGCGGAAACGCCGGCGAGGACCACCACCGCGCCGGCCGCGAACGGCCAGTAGGCCGGTGATCCGACGTACACGGCGGGAGAACGTACCGAACTCGCCAGTGACAGCGTCGTCACTCCTGCCACCAGGATCAGTGCTCCCGCGACTTCAGCTTTGTGCAAGCGTTGCCCCGACACGGGAACGGCGAGCAGGAGAGCGAAAAGAAGGTTCGTAGCCAGCAGCGGCTCGTAAAGAGCCAGCACCATATGACCGACGACCCATCCTGAGAGGAGCTCACCCGCCACCATGGCGGCCAGTCCCGTCAGCCACCGGGGCCGGCTGATCAGATCGGCCAGTAGCCGGGCGTGCAGAAAATGAGCCTGCGGCGCTTGCTGGGCTGCGTCCTGCTGAAGGACAAAGCCCGTCCCGAGGAGCGCCGCGGCCAGCGCAGCGAGCAGGTACTCCATGAGGCCGGCTAACTGTGCGGCTGCAGGTCGGTCTGGCCCAGACGTTCATCAGCCCCGCGTGGGCCTCGGGGGAGCAGCAGGGCGAAGCACATTAGGATCACGGAGGTCTCCCGGCCAGCAGTGCCAAATCTCAGCCGACTGCGGTCAGGAGGGGCCACTCCAGCATGCTGCCGGGGGCGCGTGACAAGCGTTGACGTGACGGACAACCCGCGGAATCTGGGCGGGGCCGTGACGGCTACTCCAGTATGCCCAAGGCCGTCCAGAACGCAACCTCACCGGCCGCGTCATGACCTGTGCCGTGCTCAGGCGGCGACAGGGTTTGGAAGGCCTCACAGGAGAGATGCGGCTGCCCGAGCAGCCGTCTCACGATATGACCGTTAGGGAAGCGCATGCTGAGCTGCCTTCTGGCCGGGATCCTCGCGAGCACCGTGGTTTCCTGCTTCAGGCCGCGGCCCTGGGCAACGGGCAGCTGGCTACGGTCGAATCAGTCCCGGTGCTGGAGCTGCCGGCAATCATGATCGTGGCTTCCCGGGCTTTCGGTTCCTGTCTGCGCCGCCGGGAATGGGCCTCGATCGCCGTCATGACGGTGTCGCTGGCCGAGCTGCTGTATTGCCTGTCCCCATCCGCGGGACGTTCGGCCAGCATGCCCTGGTTCGTGTGGGTCATCGGTAACGGCGCCAGCGTGGGTCTGGCTGGCGTGCTGTGGCCCTGGCGCGGCGCGGTCCCGCCGGGAAAGGAGGCGGTGGCGGAGGAAGCAGCGCCCGCCAGGCAGCCCTGCTGGGCGTGGCCGGCGGTCCGCGAGCTACCGGGCCAGGCGGGCGGGCGGTGACCGCGACGTGATCCTGGCCTGGGCTGGTTCTGGTCAGCGGAAGAGCCTGAGATAGTGCCCTGGGCTGCGAGTATGACCAGGTCCTGTTGACTGCGGCTTCACCACAGCCGTCTCCAGCGGGGAACCTTGACCTTTTCGACGTCATCGTCGATCCGGTCGGCGGGGTCGCTGCGCCCGCCAGCATCAATGTCCTCGCCCCGCTGGGGCGGCTGGTCTGCGTCGGTAACGCCAGCATCGGCGACGATGTCAGGTTCGGTGGCAATCAGCTGTGAATGGTCAGCGCAGCGGCGCTCGGACTGGAATGTGGGTCCCGGCGTGTGCCCGGGCGGCCTGTCAACCGTTAGCGCTGTTGCTTCGCAGTCGTTGTGAGGACTCCGGCCGGCCCTGTGGGTGCCGGTGATCGGCTGGGCCCGAGAAGCCCTGTCAGCAGCAGTGCAGGGAGAGGGTCTTGGACTTCTCGCCGTTGTAGGTGTCCCCGACCGCCCATGCGCTGGTGGAGGAGATGGCAGTCACCGCGTTCAGATGGTCGCCGTCGCCGCCGGTCCCCGGGTTGCGGCTGGGCACCACCCTCCAGTCGGTGCCGTTCCAGTGCTCGATCAGGGTCTGGTTCTGGCCGAGGGTGCTGTTTGGCCGGATGGTCCAGGGTGTGGACTCCGAGCCAGGAGGACCGCCCTGGCGGTTCTCAAGAGCGACCCCGGGCGGCGTATTACGCCGCGGGGCTTTGACTGCAAAGCATCCACCGGTTACGCCACTCGGCCCGACCTAGCCCGCGGCACCGACTGGCCCGCAGTGCTTCATCGATCCGAGGATTGACGACGAGGCGGACATTGCCGGTGTCCGCCTCGTCGTCTCTCTGCTAGCTACCGGACGATCGCGTCGCAGTAGGTGTTTCCCGGGAAGACGCCGTCCTCCGGACACGTCGGCTTCTTCTGGAACTGGTTTGCCTGGCCGAGTCTCTCGACCGTATTGGGGTAGTTGACGCCGTAGTTGAAGGCCCTCCCGTCCCACGAGTACCACGGGTAGATGCAGTACGGGCCGCCGTACTTCGTGCAGTGGGTCGGGCCGACGAACGAGTGGCCGAGTACCTCGGCCTTGCCGCCGGTGTCGGAGACCACGGCCCAGTTCCGCGGGTGCGAGCCGTCACCGAAGGTGGCGTTGAGGATCCGGATCGGCCGCTGGCCGGCCCAGTTGTCGTTGTTGAACGAGCCGCAAAACGTCTGGCCCGGGATGCAGAACTGGCCGGGATGGTGGCCGTAGAGGTCCGAGTGGCCGATCTCGTACACAAAAGCCATCGGCGTATCCCAGACGCTGCCCCAGTCAAGCGCGTTGCCGATCTGCTGTGTGCTGAACTCGGGCGTCAGCGGGCCGTCGCCCGGACTGTTGAGCACGAGCACGCTCGACGTCTTCCCGCTGGTTTCGTCCGTGACCTGCTCCCGGTAGGCTGCGTCCGGCGACGGGGCCCAAATGTGCACGTTGACGATGTCGCGGGCATGCATGACGAACGGACCCGATCTTGCCGCGTCCTTGAGCATGCCGTTGAACGCGGCCGGCTCGATGATATTGCCCTTCCGCTTCTTGATCGTCCAGACGGGTGAGCACGCCGTGTATACGTCGGCCTCGTGCTTGACCTGGAAGCCGCCGTTCGGGGTGCACCGCGTGGTAAACGAGTCCGGGTAGAACTGCAGCTCCAGGAACCCCTCGCCGCCGATCTTCTGCGGGTTCGTGTCCTTGACCGTGCCGCCGAACCAGAACGTGGGCCCGACGCTCGACACCGGGAACCTCCCGTCTGCCGGCAGGACAGCGCGCCACGTGATGTTCCGCGCGGAGCCCGGTGCGGACGAGACAGGATCGAGCTCCGGCTCGTCGTGACCGGTGCAGCCCGCCGTGTAGTAGTCATACGAGTTGCCGCCGACGACGTGCGCGAGACAGTTGGCGGCGCTGCTTGCACCCGCTGTACCCGAGGTGACAGTTCCCGAGCTGGTGCTTGTGCCTGCGGCGCTGGCAGACGCGCTCAGCCCGAGCACGACCGCGGAGACTGCCGGGATTAAGGCAAACCTCAGTCCAGTCATCTGCTCTCCTTCCGTCTGCTTGTGCTCAGCCTTTACCGGCGTCCACGATCTCACATACCAGGACAGAAAGCCCTCGCGACGTGTTCCAGGAACGCGAGGTCCCCGGCCAGAGCAGGCTGCCGCCCTGATAGCAGACCTCGCGCTTCCCACTGGCGACCAGGACAAAACGGGACCGCAGATCAATGCGATCTGTACGGCACAGCTGGTTATGCTGACTAATCAGCACTGAGGCCATATCGGCGGCTTCGCGCGAGCTCTCTCCGGCCGCTGCGTCGCTGAATGTAATACCGCCTATCGAGGTAGCCCGCTTCTGCATGTCAACTCGGTGCCGTGCGGGGACTCTGGAGGTCGCCGAGCACCAGGTCAGCAACGGGGACCGCCCGGGCTTGGCGGCCCCTACTCAGGAGGTACGGCGGGTGAGGTCGGCTGGATCCAACTCGACCGCGAAGGGCCGGGTGATCCGGCCCGGAGTGCCTGCAACCAGCGTGGTCCGGGTGACATACCGGCCACGACTCAAAGAGCACGCAACGACCTTCGGCGTGCCCTGCAGCTCCACCCGCCAGTAGACGGGGATTCCCGCTTCGGCGTACATGACCGGCTTGACCGCCCTGTCTATCGCCGTCGTGGATGGGGAGACAACCTCCACCACGGCCAGAACAGCCTCACAGGGAATCCTGGTGGTCGTCTCACCGACGGCTCCGGCGGCCACGACCACGACGTCAGGGACCAGAAGCTTCCCGCCGGGCAGGGCCACGTTCACCGCCTCGAGCACCTCAGCATCGGCGCCCGCGGCGAGGGCCGCCTGGGCCAGAGCGCGGTGCAGCCGGTAGGACGCCCGCTGATGCCCCACGCCCGGCGCCGGGCTCACAACAAGAACCCCACCTTCATAGACCTCGAAACGGGCATGATCACCCGCATCCGGCAGCGCCTCAACATCATCGGCTGTCCACGGCCCGGTATGGTCTGCCAGCGCGACGCTCATAATCTCACCTCCCGCCGTCATCCAGTCTGACATCCGCACAGCCACACCGGAACGGCCACCGCCTCGCACGCGCCGGCATGTTCAACGCACACCACGCACGAGCCAGGCTGAGCTGTCATCAGGAACCAATCCCTGCAGCTCAGTGCCAACTACCTACGCCCAGAACGACGGTCAGATGACGGTCGGACGATCTTGGAAGGTACCCGGACGGGCCTCAAATCATGCCCTGACCTGCAATTTCTTGTGGAGCTAAGCGGGCGGGCTCGCGCGTCGTTGACATGTAGGTGCAGACGCTACGCGTGGTGGGGCAGTTGCACCACCCTGGCGTATATCTGCGAGTTTTTGTGGTTCTTGATCGCGCTGCCCCAGCTCAACACCACCCGATCGGGGGACAGGACCGAGATCCCGAAGGTGTCACCAGGCCAGATCTTCTTGTTCCCGAAGTGGGGGGAGACCCGGGTGGCCGGGGCCAGCCAGCCCCTGGTGATGGAGAAGGGCCGCAGGTACGTGGCGTAGCCGAGGGGCGAGTTGTCGGCCTGCCAGGCGACCTCGGCGACGCCGGGCCCTGCGCCTGCCACTTCCACGTTGTGCATGGCGTTGTCGTGGTCGCTGGTCACCCGCAGGGGAGCCGCCCAGGTCCTGCCGTGGTCGGTGGAATAGGAGATCCAGCCGATATCACCCCGGGCCGTCTGGGTGTCCCAGGTGGCATAGAGAAAACCGGCCCGGTCCATCCCCAGGTTGCCGTCGATCCACCAGGTGGGCACTGCGATGGATCCTGCCCTGGGCCCGATCTTCAGCAGGGGTGACCATGTCCTCCCGGCGTCCGGTGAGGAGGTGAAGAACTCATGGCCGGGGTGCACCTTGTAGGTGACAGGGTTGAGGTGGTGCCCCCAGATCAGCGCGTTGACCCGGCCGTCCGGCTGCACCTGCATGGAGGCGTCGTATCCCCCGCCCGCGGGGAAGCCTGGCTGCATTGGAGTGATCTGGCTCCAGGTCTTCCCGCCGTCGGCCGACCGCTGGATCACTGCGGTCGCGTCCACTGCCTCGTAGGCACAGCTGCCGATCGGGCTGCAGATGATCTTCACATCGGCTGCGCTGGGCCCGTAGTCCCAGGTGACATACACCGTGCCGTGGCGGCCGGCGGCGATGAAATCCCGGTCGCCCCAGTTGCCCTTCACATGCGGGATGAGGGATCTCACCTGAGAGAACGTTGCCCCATGGTCGAAAGAGGCCGCCACCACCGGATACGCGTAGCCCTTGTGGTAACGCAGGTACGACACGTACACGGCCCCGTGGGGTGCCACCGCGATGGCCGGGTCATCCGAGCCGCTCGAGTCAGGCAGGGTTATCGGCTTGCCGAAGTGCAGGCCGCCGTCGGCAGACCGGGCAAAACCCTCGCCCCCGCACCCGATCCACGCCTCGTACACGTAGCCGGGCTTGCCCACGGCCTGCACGACCTCCGCATTGCCGCCCCCGCAGGTGCTCACCTCGGTCACCGGGCTCACGTGATAACCGGAGCCGGGCCCGGCATGGGCGGCTCCAGACGCGGGAGCGGCCAGAGCCGGCAGGGCCGTTAAGCCAAGAACCGCGCAGGCAGCAGCCAGGAGGTGCACGGTGAGCAGCCGTGCGGCACACCGGCGCCTGCGCCGTGCACCCATTTCATCGGTCTTCCGTACCGTACTCACGGTCTCACCTCACTGCCTTCAGCCGCGTCTTCCCCTGGGTGGCAACCTTCTTTTACGCGTCATACAGGTTTATAAGAAGGTTTTACAGCCGGGCAGGCCTGGCTTCAAGACGGGGCAGGAAGACCATGGCAGGGTACGCAGCCAGTGCGCCATCGGCACCTGCCACTCTCTCAAGGGGCGTCTTCTGTGGTCTTGCAGTCCTGAACGACCTGAAGACGGACTGGGGCGCGTCGATGCTTGACGCGGACCTGGCACGCGCGGGACAGGTTCAGCTGCTCTTGGCGATCTCGACGGAGACGCTGGTGGCTTTGACAGCGGCGACCGCGAGCATTCCTGGCTCCAGGCCGAGTTCGTCCGCGGCTTCGCGGCTGAGCAGTGACACGAATCGGTGCGGCCCGGCCTGGATCTCGACCTGAGCCATCACGGTGTCGCGGGTGACCCGGCTGATCAGGCCGCTGAACCGGTTCCGCGCCGAAGACGCCACGACCACCCGGTTCTGCCCCTGGTCCGCCGCTTCGGCCAGCTCTTGCGCCAGCGCCGCGAGCGCCGTCCCCTCGACGGCCATCCGCCCGGAGGCGTCGGTGGTCGTATCGATCCGTCCCGCGTCCGCCCAGCGGCGCAAGGTGTCCGTGCTGACCCCGAGAAGACTGGCGGCCTCCTTGATCCGGAACGTCGGCATCCTGGGACTCTAACGCAGATGCGGCGGACTTCACCGGCTGGTGGCGCAGAGGCGGCCCAGGTGGCCGCCATCCGCCGCTCCCGCCGTTCGCGGTCCAGTACGGTCGGCCAGGCCGGTGCTGACCTGGGCAAAGACCCGCTAACGTGACCGGGTGCCCGGGACCGGCTGGACTGAAGTCGTCGCCTTGGCCGCGGCTTACGTGGTCGCGGTGCTGGCCACTCCTGCGGGGATCTCCGGCGCGGTCTTGCTGTTGCCGTTTCAGGTCAGCGTGCTGGGCACACCGAGCCCGGCCGTCACCCCCACCAACTTGCTCTACAACGTGATCGCCACCCCCGGAGCGCTGTACCGGTACTGGCGGCAGCACCAGACCGGCGGCCGCCTGGCCCTGATACTCATCGCCGGGACCCTGCCCGGTGTCATCGCCGGATCGATCATCCGGGCCGAACTGCTGCCCGGACCCCGCGTCTTCGACCTGGTCGTCGCCGCCGTGCTGGTGCCGCTCGGCATATGGCTGGCGCTGACCAGGCCATCCCGCCCGCCAGACCCCGATCGCCCAGCCCGGGAGATCCCCGTCCCGGTCCTGGTGATCCTGGCCGCTGCGGTGGGCTGCGCCGGCGGGATCTACGGCATTGGTGGCGGGTCGATCCTGGCCCCCATCCTGATCGGCTCAGGCAGACGTCCCGCAGAGGTCGCCCCCGCCGCCCTGGCCTCCACGTTCGTGACCTCGGTAGCGGGCGTTATCACCTTCACCATCTTGTCCATCCACCAGCACGGCTCCGTGGCCCCCGACTGGCCAACAGGCATCGCCCTGGGCGCCGGTGGCCTGGCCGGCGCCTATACCGGTGCCCGGATCCAATCCCGCCTGCCCGACGTCCTGATCCGCCGCCTGGTCGGCATCCTGGTCGTCGCAATCGGCGCCCGCTACCTGTGGTCCGGCCTTTTCCGATGAACGGGTGATCTGGTGGACGGCGTTAACTGGACTAGCTGCTCGGTGACGAGGTAAACGCCGAGCAGGACCAGGGTGATTCCGGCGGCCTGTTCCGCGCGCTCACGCCAGCGTTCGCCGATCTTGGCGCCGACGGCCAGGCCGAGTTGCGCGGCCAGGAACGCCTGGAGGGCGATGGCCACGATGACCGCGGTGACGGGCAGGCGGGCCAGGCCGATGGTGAATCCGATGGCCAGCTCGTCCAGGCTGATGCTGATCCCGATCCCGAGGAGCGCCAGCCCCCGGCTGCTGGTCAGGCGGCTGGCTTTCTCCTCTTCGTCCTTGTCGCCCGCCAGCAGCATCCCGGCTCCGATGGCGATCACGGCGGCTCCCGCCAGGTAACCGGCAACCTGCCCGATCCCGTGGGCCAGGACGGCGCCCAGGCCCAGCCCGATCAGCGGCATGCCCCCTTCGAAGACCACGAAGACCAGCGAGAGACGCAGCCGCTGCCACCCAGTTGTCACCTGCATGGCCCCGATCGCGGCGGCGGCAGCGAAGGAGTCCAGGCCCAGCGGGACCACGAAGGCCAGCAGCTTCAGCACCCGATCAGGCTCTCACGACCTCCAGGTCCCTACTCCCGGGTGGACCGCCAGACTGGGCTGGTGACCTCTGCCGACAGCACAGCTAGGGGTGATCTGCTGCGCCGCGGCTTTGCCCTGGAGTACGCGACGCTGGCCTGGAACGTCGCCGGGATCATCGCGCTGGCCATCGCAGCTACCGCAGCCTGGTCGGTCGCCCTGGCCGGGTTCGGCCTGGACTCCCTGATCGAGATCGGCGCATCTGCGGTCGTGATCTGGGAACTGTCCGGGACCGGCGCGCAACGCCAGCGCCGGGCTCTGCGGCTGATCGGGTACGCCTACGCCGTCGTGGCCCTCTACCTTCTGGTGCAGTCCACGGTGGTACTGGCCACCAGGTATCACCCCCGGCATTCCGTGCCCGGGATCATCTGGACGGCGGTGACGGCCGCGGTGATGTTTGCGCTTGCGCAGGGTAAGGCCCGGACTGGCCGGGCGCTGGACAATCCCGTCCGGCGGACCGAGGGCCAGGTCACCATGATCGACGGGATCCTGGCTGCCGCTGTGCTGCTGGGCCTGGTGCTGAACGCCGGACTCGGCTGGTGGTGGGCCGACCCCGCCGCCGGGTACGTGCTCGTGTTTTACGCCGCCCGCGAGGTACGGGACATCTTCTCCGCACATCCCTGAGGCGACGGCACCCAGTGACCCAGGCCAGGCGGAATCGTTGCCTGGCGCAATGAGCCAGACACCGGCAGAGCCTGGCGGGGCTTTAGCGCGACCGGGGCCCGGGACAGGCTGGACTGAAGCCGTCGCGGTGGCCGCGGCGTACCTGATAGCCATGCTGGCGACGCCGGGCTAGCCGGTTCCTGGCGGCTGCGCCCAGCCTGGACTCATCCACTGACCCGCGCATACGCGCTTGCATAGCCCGGCAGTTCAGAACCGTCCCCAACGCAGACGAGACCCGGCCGGGACGGTGACGAGTGGGTTTGGTGCCCTGGACGGCGGGTAGCCGCTGACTGAGCTGGGTGATATACCAGCGCGGAGGCGAGGCTAGTGCACGCGGCGGGCTCAGGTAGCGGGCAGCGGGCCGGGGATGGGCCGGGCGGCGCGAACAGCAGGCATCGGGCCCTGTTGTACCGGCAGCCGCAAGAGCTTGCGCGTGCGGCCGGAGCGTTTGTGCGCGAGGGCCTGGCCGCAGGTGAGCCGGTCCTGGCGGCGCTTCCCGGGGAGAAGCTGGCATGGGCCAGGTCTGAGGTCGCGGACGCGCCGGCGGTGGAGTTCTTCGATGCCGCTGCCTTCTACCGTCATCGCGGCCGTGCGGCGCGTTTCCTGACCGACTGGCTGCGGGCCCATGCCCGCGCGCCGGGGCGGGCCCGGGTGGTCACTGAGCCGCCGCTGGCCGGGCAGGCGCCCGCCCAGGTCGCGGACTACCTGCGGACCGAGGCGGCCGCCAATCTTCTCTATGGCCAGTTCGCTGTCTCGGTCCTGTGCCCCTTCGACGCCTCAGCCCTGCCCGGGGACGTGCTGGCAGACGTTCAGCGAACCCATCCCGAACTTGTCCACGACGGACGGGTAGCCGCAAGCCCGCTGTTCGCCGACCCGCGTGATTTTGTCCGCGAGCGTTCCCGGGTACCCGGGCCGCCGCCCTCGGCCCCCTGGCTCGCTATCGATGAGGCGGGGGACCTGGCCACCGCGCGCCGCTTCCTGCGCCGTCACGCGGCCGCGGCAGGCCTGGGCCGCGAGGCGACCGCCTCTCTGGTCATGGCGGCGGGTGAACTGATCACCAACGCACTCATCCACGGCAGCCCGCCGCGGCGCCTGTCGGTCTACCCCGTCTCCTCGATGCTGATCTGCCACATCCACGACAGCGGTCCCGGGCTCGCCGACCCGCTCGCCGCCTACCTGGTCCCAGATAGCCATGCACCCCGCGGCCACGGGCTCTGGCTGGCCCGCCAGCTTTGCGACCGCCTCGAAATCGTCTCCAGCCACGCCGGAACTCACATCCGGCTGGAGGTTGACCTGCCCGCACGCCAGAACCGCGACGGACAGCCGCCCCAGCCTTAGCCCAGGCTGGGTTCGTCCGCGGCGGCCGGGGACGCGCTGGTGGAGGCGATGACCAGGCCGGGTGAGGTGTCCCAGCAAGGACGGGTCAGGCTGCGCCGGAGCTGGCGCCGGAGACGGCAGAGGTCCTGCAGGCGGCCACGCGGGTGCTAGCGGGCGTAGCGTTGCGCAGCCTGGACGTCCTTGACGGCGCGGTGACCCTGCCGCAGTTCCGAATGCTCGCGGTCCTGGCCGACCTGGGGCGGGCCCGGTCCGCTCAGGTAGCCCGGGCGCTGGGCCTGGACGCCTCCACGGTGACCCGGCTCGCGGACCGGCTGGCCGCCGCCGGCCACATCACCAGGGGCCGCGAGCCGGGTCACCGCAGCGTGGTGACTCTCGAGCTCACCACCACCGGGCAGGATCTGGTCAGCCAGGCCGCAGCGTGGCGGGAGCAGGAGCTTGCCCGTATCCTCCGGCAGCTCCCGCCCACCGGCCGCAGGCAGGTAACCACCGCGCTCCGCCAGCTGGTCGAGGCGGCCGGTGAGGGATACGGAACGATCTCCCGCGGGCTGGTCCCCGCCTGAGCGGCTCCTGCCAGCTGGCCATGGGCACCCCCCTGCGGTCCGCCCGTCCGCCGGGCCTTCTGCGTGGAGTATCCCCCCGAGCAGCCGCCTGCCCGGCCCGCGGCCACCCCACGTGTCCCCGCCCTCATGGCCCGATTGCGCCCTCACCCCGGGGCCGAGGTTCGGTGAACGTTGCGGTCAGGCTGGCCGCATCTGCCCGCTGGCAGGATGAGGATTTCGTCGCCTGCCTGCAGCACCGTGCTGCCGTGTGCGGGGACTAGGTTCCCGCTGCGGAGGATGAAGCTGATCCAGGCGTCCCCGGGCAGCGGCAGGTCGCTGATCGTGCTGCCGTCGGCGGTGGGGGTGGGCGCGACGGTGAAGCGGTGCAGGCCCTTAGATTCCTCCTGGAACCGGATGCCTAGGCTCCCAGGTTCGGGCTCGATGATGCGGAGCGGCACACCCATCCGCCGGGCGAGGCCAGGGACCGCCCCGCCATGCACGATGACCGAGAATGCCACGGCCACGAAGATGATCCCGTAGATGCGCGGCGCTCCGGTGACCCTGGCCTGGATGATGAACGCACCGAGCAGGATGGGGACGGCGCCTTGAGGCCGGTCCACAAGACGCAGACCCGTTCACTCCGACCAGGCGCACAGGCCGCAGCGCCGCTCCGACGAGTAGCGGCCGGATCACGAACGCCAGCAGGGCCGCGATGGCCAGGCCGATGAGCCAGGCCCGCCCTGAGGCGGGGGTGCAAGCGGATGGCCAGCCCGAGCATGACGAACGCGACCACCTCGGCCAGGCTGGCCAGCGAGGAGCAGAAGCGGGCGATCTCGCCTTTGTAGGGGGCGCGCTCGTCGCCGAGGAGGATGCCCGCGATGAACACGGCCAGGAAGCCGGACCCGTGGGCGACCGTGGCCAGGCCGTAGATCGCCAGCGCGCCGGCGAGGACGCGCAGCGGGTACAGGCCCTCCGTTGGGCAGCGGGAGCCGCCGCATGAACACCAGCAGGCCCGGCCGCCCGCCACGCCGACCACGATGCCCACCGCCAGAACGAATTCCTCCGTTACGTGGCCGGGGCGCCCAGGCCGGTGCCGGCCGCGGTCAGCAGCGCGCGGCCCAGGCCATGTCGGTGTCTTACCTGCAACGTCAGGATCTGCACGAGCATGCCCCCTCCGGCGGCCGTGTGGCCTCGCCTACCTTGCCTCCCCTTACCGGGCTAACTTGCAGTGGCTGATAGATTCATAATGAATTAATCGCAGTTAGCGAGTAAAAGAGGAGTGGCGGCCGTGACCAGGCAGGTGGCGGATGTGGCTGTGGCGGACGAGGCCGCCGTGGATGCGGTGCTGATGGCGAGCCGGACGCTGATCGCGGTGGCGACCAGTTCGCTGGGCGCGGCCGCGGAGGACACGACGATCGCCCAGTACCGGGCGCTGGTGGTGCTGGCCTCGCGGGGCCCGCAGCGGATGACAGACCTGGCCGGGGCGCTGGACGTGACGCCGTCCACGGCCGGGCGGATGTGCGACCGGCTGCTGCGCAAGGGCCTGATCCGCCGGCACCGCGCCCGGTCGGACCGCCGTGCGGTGCAGGTCTCGATCACCCCGGCGGGGCGGCAGGTGGTGGATCAGGCGACCGCCCGGCGGCGGGCCCTGATCGCCGGTATCTTGCGCCGGCTCCCGGCGCCCCGGCAGCTGGCGGTGGCCGCCGCGCTGCAGGAGTTCGCCCTGGCGGCCGGGGAGATCCCTGACAGCCAGTGGCCAGCAGATCCGGCTGACGTGCCCCCGCCGAGGGCGGCCAGGGGAAAGCGGGCCGCTGCAAGCACAGGGGGCGGGTCATGACGGGCGCGGCAGGGTCCAGCACGCCGGCGGGGACGCTGCCGTGGGCCGCCAGGACAGGCAGTTGGCTGCGGGCCTCACGGGCTGGCCTGTTCGTGATCGCGATGCTGGTAGGCGCGGGGTCCGGGCTGGGTGCGGTGGCGTTCCGTTACCTGATCTACTTCTTCACCTGGCTGGCCACCGGGCACGTGCAGTTCGGCCAGGACGGCCATGTCGGGAGCAGTCACCTGCCGTGGCTCGGGCTGGGATTCTTCGTGGTGATCCCGGTCATCGGCGGCATCATCTACGGCCCGCTTATCTACCGGTACGCCCGCGAGGCCCGCGGCCACGGCGTCCCTGAGGTGATGATCGCGGTCGCGGAGAACGGCGGCCGGATCCGCCCGCAGGTCAGCGTGGTCAAGGCGGTGGCCTCGGCCATCTGCATCGGCGCCGGCGGGTCGGTCGGCCGGGAGGGCCCGATCGTGCAGATCGGCTCCGCGCTGGCCTCCGGGCTGGGTCAGTGGGTCCGCATGCCGGAGAACCGGATGCGGATCCTGGTCGCCTGCGGCGCGGGCGGCGGCATCGCGGCTACGTTCAACGCGCCGATCACCGGGGTGTTCTTCGGGGTGGAGATCATCTTGCGGGAACTGTCCGTGGACGCGCTGTTCACGGTCATGCTGTCCGCGATGATCGCCGACGCCGTCGCCATCCCTTTCCTGGGCAACCGGCCGTTCCTGTCCGGATTCCCCTCCGGCATCGCGCTGCACCACCCCCGCAACTACCTGCTGGTGGCGGTCCTCGCCGTGGTCGCGGCCCTCATTGGCCTGACGTTCAAGACCGTCGTGTACAAGATGGAAGACCTGTGGGACATCGCCTGGAAGAACCGGCCGGAGTGGGCCTGGCCGGCCATCGGCGGCATCGTCCTCGGCCTGGTCCTGCTGGCGCTCCCGCAGATGTACGGCGTCGGCTACCCCGTCATGGACAAGGCGATCGCCGGGAATTACGTCCTGTGGTTCCTGATCGTGCTGGCCGCCGGGAAGATCATTGCGTGCAGCCTGACGCTGGGCATCGGCGGGTCCGGCGGGGTTTTCGCGCCCTCGCTGTTCATCGGGGTCACCTCGGGCATGGCGTTCGGCGAGATCGCTGATCACCTGCTCGGCCCGGGCGCCGGCCAGCCTGCCCTGTACGCGGTGGTGGCCATGGGGGCGGTGTTCACCTCCGCTGCCCGCGCCCCGCTGACCTCGCTGGCCAGCGTGGTCGAGATGACCGGCGACTTCACCCTGACCCTGCCGGTGATGCTGGCCGTGGCCATCGCCACCGCCACCTCGCGGGCGCTGAGCTACGGCACCATCTACACCACAAAACTGCTGCGCCGCGGGCAGGACATCGACCGCGCCGCACCCTGGCGGGCGTTCGGCGACCTGAAAGCCGCCGACGTCATGCGGCCATTCCCCGACCCGCTCGCCATCGCCCCCGGGCCAGACGGCGACGGCCGGGCGGCCCGGGCTCTGGCCCGGCTGGCTGGCCCGGTCACCTACCAGGGCGACCCGCAGACGGTCCTCGCCAGCGAGTCCCTCGCCCAGGCTCTGCGCCAGATCGCGGCCTACGGCCGCGACGGACTGCCCGTGCTGTCCGGCGACGGCCAGCAGGTGGAGGGCTGGATCACCGGCGCGAGCGTGCTAGACACCGTCGCCCGCGAGATCGGGCCCCAGGCCGCCGCAACCGGGGGCCGGCCAGACGGGGAATCCTCCAGACAGGAGCCACCCGACCCGCTCCCGGGCTACCAGGTCCTCGAGGTCACCATCGAGGACGGCTCCCCGGCGTCAGGCCAGGCACTGGCCGCCATCACCTGGCCACCCGGCATCCTCCCGGTCTCCGTCCTGCGCAACCGCCGGCTGCAGGATGCCGAGCCCAGCCTCACCCTGACCCCGGGCGACCGCATCAACCTGCTCGCCCGGGCACCACAGTCTTCGGTACCACCGCTGGCGCAGGACATGCCGGACAGCGACCAGGACGGCCAGCGCCCCCGCATCCCCGGCACCCATTGAAACCGGCGGGCATCACGCGGCGCCCCAGTTCGCTGGCCGTCTCCGGTGGCGATCGGCCCCCGGGCATGTCACATCACTCGCGGACGGTCACCCGTGATAAGGCGCTGCGGCTTTTGCAATGAGCGACCCACCGCCGTGAGCATCCGCAATGTCGCGGGGGGTGGCTGGGGTGCCTCCCGCGCTGGTCGTGCGGCACTTGCAGCCGGAGGACAGGCTGCGTGATGCGTTGACGTTCATGTGCGGCGCAACCTGGAGGCGGTTCTCGCCCAGGTAGTGCCTGGTCCCGCCGCCGCCCCGTCCATCCCGGCGGCGCTGACAGGCCGGGCCGGTGCGGCGATCCGCCATCTTCGGGCGGGCTCCCCGGTCCCGGCCTGCCTCGCGGATGCTGATCGCCGGGGGCTCGGCGGCAGCCGCCCTGTTCTGCACGCTGAACACCGCCAGCGAGCGTACGTTCGGTGAACTGGCCTGGCTGGGCCTAGGGCCTGCTGGCGGCGACCGCCCGGTTCGTGCCGCATTCTTACTGGTCAATGATCTGGCGGTATTGATCCTGCCTGCGCGCCCGCCTCCCCGGCGTCCTCGGTGCCGATCCGCTGCCGGCCGCAGCCATGCGGCACTTGGTCGCCGGGGTGCCGTCGCTCTACCGGGACGGGCTAGCGGCTTCCGCGCCTGGTCAGCCCTGAAACTGTTCGCGCACGATCCCCCGTGGGAGGAAAGCAGTGCCCTCATCCGCATCATCATCTGCCAGCGGCGCCATGGCGGCCTGGGCCGCCGGGCTGCTGCGGGTCCGCTGGCTCGCCCGCGCGCCCATCGGGCTCTACCGGGCACGCCTGGGGTTCCTGCTCGGATCGCGGCTGCTGATGCTCGAGCATCTCGGGCGGAAATCTGGCGCCCGGCGTTATGTCGTCCTGGAAGTCGTCGCCCGCTCCCGGCCCGGCACCTACGTGGTGGCCTCCGGGTTCGGGGCCAGGGCCCAGTGGTTCAGCAACGTCCGCGCCAACCCGTACGTCCGCGTCTATGCCGGCGGGCACAGGCCAGCGCCAGCGACAGCACGGCTGCTCACCAGCGAGGAGACAGCCGCGGCGCTGGCGGCCTATGCGGCCGGGCATCCGCACGCGTGGGCCGCGCTGAAGCCGGTCTTCGAGACAACCCTCGGCGCCCGGATAAGCGACCAGGAGAGCAGCCTGCCGATGATCGCCTTCGAACTTGCGGGCGGCTCCGGGTGACGCTTGATGCCCGGGATCTGCTGGAGCGTCTTACCAGCCGGTCTCTGGCGGGATACCGCTGGGCAGAGAGCTGAAGCTGCCCGTGGGCCTGCGTGACGCAGGTAGGGCGGACCTGCCGTACCAACGCATTGGTCTTGGCAACGACGGACTCCGGCAAGGGCTGGCAGGAAGGCGCCCGCCGCCGCTTCACGTGGCCGGGCGGCCTCGCGCCGGCATGCTCTCGGCTGGACCAAAAATGGCCAGGAACACTGAACTGGGAAGCATCGGGACCGGGGCTCGCCTGGGACAGGTGGCTACGGGCATTCTTCCCCGCGGTCGTCAGCGGGCCCGATCGTCGCCGGCCGTGCTGCCCAGGCCAGGTCCGGCGAGTGGGGCGGGCCTGGCGGCTTTGGCGGCCAGGACAGCGGCGGTGAGCGCGGCGATGTCGTAGCTGCCATAGTGGCGGCGGCCGTTGATGAAGAAGGTCGGTGTGCCGGACACGCCGCTGAGATCCGCGGAGTCCACGTCCTCGGCGATCCTCGCGGCCCCGGCGTGCTTCCTGAGATCGTCGCTGAACCTGTCGGTGTCGAGTCCGAGGTCAGTGGCGTAGCGGAGCAGGTCACGCATCTGGAGCCTGTCCTGATGACGCAGGAGCAGGTCGTGCATGTCCCAGAATGCGCCCTGGCCGGCAGCGGCTTCCGCGGCCTCGGCGGCGAGCTGAGCGTGCGGGTGGACGTCGTTGAGCGGCAGGTGCCGCCACACGTACCGGACATCACCGTGGCCGGCCAGCAGTTCCCGCACCACGGGCTCGGCCTGGCCGCAGTAGGGGCATTCGAAGTCGCCGTACTCCACGATGGTGACCGGCGCCCGCCCGGGGCCACGGATGTGATCGCGACCCGGATCAACGGGTGCGCCGAGGTCGGTAATCACCTCGGAAGTTCCGAGCAGCGCGCGGATCTGCAGCCGCGCAGGCAGCAGCGCGGTGGCACGGAACACCAGCCAGGTGACGGCGGGCGCAGCGACAACGGTGGACAGGACGCCAAGTTTGGCCTCCTGCAGGGCGGTCCCGGTGAAGGCGAGAGTCGCGATCAGGATGGACACGGCGAAGCCGATACCGGCGATCGTGCCGACGCCCGCGACGGCCGCCCAGCCGACCGGCGGCCGCAGCCGGCCGCGGCTCAGGCGGGTGAGCAGCCAGGACCCGCCGGTGATGCCCAGCGGCTTCCCGGCGACGTAGCCGATGAGGATCCCGAGGGTGACCGGGGAGGTGTAGGCGCGGGCGAGGAAAGTGCCGCTGATGGCGATGCCGGCGTTCGCCAGCGCGAATAGCGGCACGATGACGTAGCTGGTCCAGGGATGATAAAGCTGCTGAAGCCGCTCGTTCGGGGACAGCGCCGAGACGAGCCCAGCCCGCGCCGACTGCGCGAGATCAGGAGTTGGCTGCTCGCGGAAACTGCGGAACAGGTCACTGGCACGTTCCAGGTCGGTCCGGGCCGCCGGGTAGGCGAAGGTCAGCAAGCCCATGACCAGGCCGACGACGACGGGGTCGATGCCGGACTTCAGGACCGCGACCCACACCGCGATGCCCAGCAGCGCGTAGACGATGCCGTAGCGGATCCTGGCCCGGCGCAGGATCAGGATCACGGCGAAGATCCCGGCCGCGGCGGCCAGCGGGACAGCCGCGAGAGCCGTGGTGTAAGCGGCGCCGATGACGACCAGCGAGGCGAGGTCGTCAACGACCGCTACCGACAGCAAGAACGCGCGGACCCGGTCGGGGAACCGGGGACCAGTCAGAGCGAGCATCCCGAGCGCGAACGCCGTGTCCGTGGACATCGCCGCGCCCCACCCGTGGGCAGTGGGCCGCCCGGCGTTGACGGCCAGGTAGATCCCCACGGGGATCAGGAGCCCGCCGAGGCCGGCCGCGACCGGCAGGGCCAGCCGGGCCCGTTCCCGCAGCTCGCCCATGTCGAACTCGCGGCGGGCTTCCAGGCCGAAAACGAAGAAAAAGAACGTCATCAAACCGCTGTTCACCCACTCGCGCAGGTCCAGCGACACCCCCGCGCCGGCGAGCCGGACCGACAGCCGCGCGCCCCACACCGCGTCATACGACGCAGCGTCAATATTCACCCAGGCCAGCGCGGCCACCGTCATGCCCAGCAGGACAGCGGCGCTGCCGGTCTCCGTGCGCAGGAACACCCGCAGCGGCGTCTGCAGATTCCGCGCCCACGCCGTCCGCCCCGAAAAGGAATGCGCCGCACCCGTCGGGCTGCCCTCAGGCACGGCGTCCTCCTCACGGCCAGCAACGGCCCATCAGGCACAAGCGCAGCCCGTGGATAATCCCAGAAAGATCGTCCTAGTCAGGAGCTGGAATCAGCTGGTAACGCGTGCACGGAGCTCGGCACTTCGGTTAGCGCCGGGGCTCGTATTTCCAGATCACATAGGTGCCCTGGCCGACCGGCGGGACTTCGATGCCGTAGGGGACGACCGCGATGGTGTGGTAGTGCCGGTTGCCGTGCAGCTCGGTGGCCAGGCCGTGGTCCAGCGCGGTGGTGTCGGTGAAGTTGAGGGCCACATAGGAGAAGTAACCATGGGCGATGTAGTAAGCGAAGGTCGCGGCGTTACCCGCTGAGATGATGCCCGTTGAGGTCCCGGTGCTGGCCCCGGAGGCCAGGACGATGTTGCGGGTACTGGACCAGCGCTCCCAATCGTGCCCGGACGGCAGATAGTACTTGGCGATCGAGGGGTCCTCCACCAGCATCGGCCCTGTACTGTGGGCGGCCAGCGGGCGGAATACCGCGATGAAAGCCTTCGCATTGGGCCAGCTGGTCGCGAACGCCTGCGACTGCACCGCGCCCAGGTACACGGGGAAGGCCAGCGCGATCACGCAGGCCGCACTCATGAGCGCCTGCTCCCGCCCGGCCGGTGCGGCGGCGACGAACCGGTCGACGGCGTAGCCGGCGGCGATGGCTGCGAACCAGGCTCCCACCCCCACGTGCTCGTTCAGCAGCGCGGCGGTATGCAGCCAGGCCTGCTCGGCCGGCCCGAGGATCGCGGCGGCGGCCAGGACGCCCAGCAGCCAGGTCCCGGTCCGGCCCTCCCGCCGCACCGCACTGAAGACCACGCCCCCCACGGCCAGGATGACCAGAATGCCCGCCCAGTACCAAGTACTGGACAGCACAGACAAGGGCGAGCTCGTGTGCGCCACGGGGGTCAGGACGGTTACCTTGAACCCGTTCAGGTAGTTGCTCCCGCCGATCAGCAGGCCCGCGCCCAGCAGCGCGATCACCGTGCCGAGCAGGATGCCGACGCGCCGGAGCGCGACCCGGCCGCCCGGCGCCGGGAACACGGCCAGCACCACCAGCACCAGCACCAGCACGTCGAACAAGACCGTGGAGTACGACGTGGCGTTGGCCAGCGCCAGCGCGACGCCGGCCGCGATCATACGGCCTGGCAGCTCGCCTCGCTCACCCGCCCGCAGCACGCACCAGACCGCCACCGCGACCAGGAACAGCGACAAGGCCTTGTACGTGGCGAACGCGCCCAAGTGCAAGGTCGGGCCCAGCACCGCGAACAGCGCGGCTGCGAAGAACGCGGCCCGCCGCCCGTAGCGGTACCGGGTCGCGCTGAACAGCAATGTGGTCGCCGCGAGCATGAAAACCAGGGACAGGATCCGGGCCCCGGCCAGCCCGCCGACGTGATCCGCCAGGGCACCCAGCGGCGGGTAGATCACCGGCGCGCCCGAGAAGTAATAGGCAAACGGCGGGATGGCCGTGCCGTGCAGCCAGTTCGCCCATTGCAGGTGCCCGGCCCACAGATACAGCCCCTCATCCTGGTAGGCCGTGTCGGCCCGGACCAGCCGGAGGGACAGCAGCGCCTGGACGATCAGCACCGGCAGCAATGGCCACCCGCTGGGCATGCGCCACCTGGTGGGCCGGTCCGGCCTGCCCACCTCCGTCCGATCGGCGATGAGCGTGCCCGCCGGGGCCGCCGCCGGCGCCGAGAGTTGTTCCCCCGCTGTGCCCGAGGTGATGTGAGCATCCATAGACGGCCCCGCCCCTCCTGCGCCGTGACGTCCGCGTGCAGAAGCCGACCAGGCTTCCCGGCACACCGTGGCTCAGGCTAACGAGGGCGGCGCTGCTATCGCAGGTGTCTGGATAATACGGCTCACCGGGAATCGCGTACCGGCAGTCCTGCTGTGCCGCCCATCAGCGCAGCTATCCAGGCCGCTGGAGGCAGTCAGCCTGGCTTCTGGCTGCTGAACCCACTTAACAGGCGGGTTTCCGGCAGCCTGGGGATCCTCAGCGACCTCCGCTACGGTGGAGGTGGTGCGCCGGGAAGCCTGGTCGGCATTCATTGGATGGTTCGAGCTGGCGGGGTTGGTGGCGTGCGCGGTGTCGAGACGGTTTTGTTGCTGGTTGTGCTGGGCACGGTGGTCGCGGCTTTCGCCGGGAGGCTGCGCATCCCGGCTCCCTCTCTGCTGGTGATCGCGGGGCTGCTGATTGGCCTGTTTCCGGGTGTGCCGGAGATCCGTGTGCCACCCGATGTGGTCAGCCTGGTCGTGTTGCCGCCGCTGTTGTATGCGGCCAGTGAGGAGCTCCCCTGGCGTGATCTGCGGGCCGTGTGGCGGCCTGTCGGCGTGCTGGCGGTGGGCTTGGTGCTGGCGTCCGCGGCCGCGGTGGCTGGAGTGGCAGGGGCGGTTGCGGCGGTTCCGGCGAGCATGGCGTTCGTGCTCGGTGCGGTGCTGGCCAGCACCGACCCGGTGGCGGTCAGCGCGCTGGGCCGGCGGCTTTCATTGCCGGCCAGGGTCCAGGCGCTCGTGCAGGCGGAAAGCCTGTTCAACGACGCGACCAGCCTGGTGCTGTACCAGATCGCCGTTTCTGTCGCGGTCGCCGGAACAGCCGGCGCCACCGCGGCGGGACTGCTGCTGCACGGCGCTGGGCAGTTCGTGCTACTGGCGGCCGGGGGCGCGGCAGTGGGCGGTGTGATCGCAGCCGGCGTCATCGCCGTGCGGCGACGCGTCACCGATCCGGTGCTGGAAACCGTGGTGGCCCTCATCACCCCGTACGCAGCGTATGTGCTCGGCGCGGCCGCGCACGTCTCACCGGTGATGGCGGTGATCGTCGCAGGGCTGGCCATCGGTACCCGGCGGGAAAAGATCACCACGGCGCAGACCCGGCTGCAGCTGCACTCGGTCTACCAGACCGTCATCTTCCTGCTGGAAAGCGTGGTCTTCAGCCTCATCGGGCTGCAATTGCCTACCCTGATCCGCGCCCTCTCCCACGCCAGGCATGGCCGGCGGACGCTCTCGCGGTCGCTGGCACACTGATCGCGACACGGATCTTGTGGGTGTTCCCGCTGCGCATTCTTGCCGCGCCGTCGGGCGGTCTGCCTGGGTCAGTCCGAATGTGGCTGGACGCCGATCCGGCGCGGCACTTGTGCACGCGACACGTCGTGGTCGGGGCTGTCAATCCAATTACAGTCCCAACCGGCGACGGTCCGCCTGAAGAACGGGACGACGCAGGTGACCGCCGGCCCCGCCGTCGAGGCGGGAAACGAGCTGGACGGATACTACATCTACGACGCGCCTGGCCTCGACGCGGCGACCGCGTTCGCGGCGCGGATCCCGGTCGCCCGGCTCGGCGGGACCGTTGAGGTCCGCCCGATGCTGGAGCGCTAGCGATGGCCAAGTTCCCGGCGCCCGCAGAGGGAATCGTCCTTACGCACTTCATCGTCGCCTCCGACGTCGGCCGGTCGCGGCGCTTCTACGCTGGCGTGCTCGGCGGCGGGGTGCTGCGGGACGGGGAGCCGTCGATCGTCGCCCTCGCCAACAGCTGGATCATCATCAACGCCGGCGGGGCGCCCACCGATGACAAGCCGACGGTGACGCTGGAGCCGCCGCACGACCCCGATCACGTCAGCAGCTTCCTCAACATCCGCGTCGCCGACATCCAGGCCGCCTACCGGCAGTGGCGTGAGCGCGGGGCTCAGTTCCTGACACCGCCGGCCGACCGCGGCCCGGAACTGCGCTGCTACATGCGCGATCCAGACGGCCACCTCATCGAAGTCGGCCAGAGGATTCCCGGTTAGCCCAGAGGCAGCGGCAGGCGCCCATTACAGCACGGGCTGCGAATGGCAACGAAGGTCCCGAAGACGGGAATCCGCCAAGGTCAACCTGCCGGCGAAGACCTGCGTTGCGCGGCCTTGTGCCGCGCGCAACGCCTCGCTAGGCCGCCACGTCGGCGCCGTACCGTCATGAACGTCACTGGACGGCCGTTACGGGGACGAGCCTGCAGACCTCCGGGCCCTGCGTTAGCCTCTGCGTGTGCGTGGTGACCTGCGGGATGGCGGGCTGATATGGGTGATCATCCAGGCGCGGACGCGGCGGGCCAGTTGCGGCGTGTTGCGGAATACGAGCAGCGCCTGCGCCGTACACCGCTGACGGCACTGCTGCGTGTGCTCGCACCAACCCGGCCCTTCGCGGCCTTCTACCGCCGGGTGGGCCCGCGGCTTGACCGCTTCCTGATCCGCGCGTCGTCCGGGCGCGTCGCCTCGCGCTTGTATGGATTGCCGGTCCTGCTGCTGAGCAGCACCGGCGCCAAGTCAGGGCAGACCCGCACCACGCCGCTCCTGTATGTGCGCGATGGAGTGGACTTCGCCGTGGCAGGAACGAATTTCGGGCACCCGGCCCATCCTGGCTGGACTGCCAATCTGCTGGCCGCGCCGGCGGCCACGATCGAGATCGGGCCAGAGCGCATCCGTGTTACCGCGGAACTCGCCGGCGCCGCTGCACAGAGCCGCGTATGGCCACGGTTCCTGTCCATCTATCCCGGCTATGGGCACTACGCCAACCGGCGCGACGTCCCGCCGCGCATGTTCCTCCTGCACCCACACGACCCGGCCGGCCCGATCCCCGCCTGGCCTGGGTAGATACTCCAGGTCAGGACGGCGGATGACCTTCGTTGCCGATGACAAGTGTTGCGTAATACAATTCGCCGCCATGGAGCCGTCCCCAGGAACGCGCCCGATCCTCCCGGAGCTGGCGCCCGACACGGTAGAGGTCCTGCAGGCGGCCACGCGCGTCCTGGCGGGCGTGGCACGGTGGAGTATCGGGGTCCTTGATGGCTCCGGTGACCCTGCGGCAGCTCCGGATGCTCGCGGTCCTGGCCGATCCCTGGCGGACCCGGTCCGTCCAGATGCCCCGGGCGCCGTACTGGAGGCACCGATAGTTTCCCGGCTCGCCGGCGGGCTGGCCGCCGGTCGCGTAACCAGGGGCAGCGAGCCGGATCACCCCAAGGTGGTGACACTCGCGCTTGCCGCTACCTGTCAGGATCTGGCCCGCCAGGTCGCGGCGGGGCCGCGGCAGGGACTGTCGCGTATCCTCTGGCAGCTCCCGCCTGCCGCCTGCAGGCACGCTAATCACCGCGCTGCGCCAGCTTGCAGAAGCAGCCGGGGAGGGATACGGGACGATCTCCTGCAGTCTGGTGTCCGTGTGGCCAATTCCTCGCGCCGACCTTCGGCACGCCCCAGCGCCCCCCGCGCCCGCAGAGCGCACGTCTCGCGGGTGACGGTCCACCGTCCCGGCCAGCGGCCGGCCGGTGGTGGGTTGCCGCAGTTGCTGAGTATCCGGCAGACCGGCAGGGTTCCGGAGTGCTGATCTGGATTGCGCGCATCCGGCCCGGGCTCGCCCTGGCCGCAGTGGTCGTGGCGCTGGGCACGCTGCTGCCTCCTGCGGGGAGCTACGCACGGCAGTACGCCTTCGCAGGATCACTGCAGTTCGTGATCTTCGCCGTTGCTGCGCCCGCGCTGCTGGTGCTGGGCGCACCGTGGCGCTTCGCTGGCCTGCCCCGCCACCGGGACCAGAGCCGGGGCTCTGCACGTTTGCGCGGCCCGGCAGGTCGCCCCGCGCAGTCCCGCAGGCCCGTCGCCTTCCGGCCCGCAGCCGTACTGGTGACGTTCATCGCGCTGCTGATCGCCTGGAGATTGCCGACGACGGTGACCGCGCTGGCCAGGGACCCGGGTCTGGCGGTCGCTGAGATGGTTACGCTGCTCGCCGCCGGATCAGGCGTCTGGCTCGAGCTAGTGAAGTCACCGCCTCTGCTGCCCAGGCTCTCTCGCCCGCAGCGTGCTGCAATGGCAGCGCTGGCCATGTGGGCGATCTGGGTGCTTGCCTACGTCATCGGCATGTCCAGCGGGACCTGGTTCGCCGGCTATAGGCATGTCGCAGGACACGGCCTGAGCGCGGCCGCTGACCAGCAGTTCGCGGTCGCCATCATGTGGGCGGTCCCGGCTCTCTGCTTTCTGCCCGTCATCTACGGCATGCTCATTACCTGGCTCCGTGACAGCGAAGATCCTGAGGAGGAACTCCGCAAGGCCGGCGATGGCGACTCAGACGGTCCCGGGCTCAGCGGCTGGCCGCGGGCACCGAGGGGCTGGCAATCACCGCCGGCCTGACCATTGCGGCTGCTGGCGGAGCCGGGCCGCGCGATCGCGGCTGCCACCGGCACGGCGACAGGGACCCGTCGCCTGCGGCGTTCATCGGCCCCGCTGCGGCCCAGGCCAGCTCCGGCGAGTTCCATTGCGAACGGTTATGACGATCCGTGTGCAGTGTGGCGCCCGGCCGGGACCGGGTCGGGGTCGGGGCCAGTGCCACCACAGCCATAGGCCGAAATCCACCTCGCGGCCAGGGTGCGGCACCGCCTCAGCCGGGGTGCCGGCGGCTGCGGGTCCTGAGGCGGAAGGTGACCAGCCCGGCGAGGGTGAAGGCGGCGGCCCAGGCCAGGCCGAGGGCGAGGTGGCCCCACAGGACAGCGTGGCCGAACGCTCCGCCGGCCGCGAATTGCATGGGGCCGAAGGAGGGGAACCATTCCAGGATCGGCTTGTTGGCGATCGGGTTGCCGAGCGGGTTCTGCAGGAAGGTGTCCATCAGCGAGCCCATGATGATCAGGAAGAAGCCTTCCAGGTCGCCCTTGACCAGGACGCCGAGCAGCAGGCCGAGTGCTCCGTAGGTGAGAGCGATGACGGCGAAGGCGGCCAGGATGGCCAGCCAGCCCGCCAGCCCCGGGCGCCAGAACACCAGCAGGACGCTGGCGGTGTAGCCAGCCACACCGGCGGCAACGATGGCGATGGCGAGGGTCTTGGCGGCGATCAGGGTGGGCTGCCGGTAGCCGGCGAACACGAGCCGCTTGTCGAAGGCCAGGGTCTTGCGGATGGCGGCGAACACGGCGAAGCCGGTGATGAGGGTCAGCGAGTTCAGCCCGGCGCTGATCAGGGTCAGGTGGCGGCCGTCCACAGCCAGGACCTGGCCGGTGGAAAACAGCCGGAAGCGCAGGATCTGGTGCCCGGTCAGCGCGGCCATCAGCAGGTACCAGGCCGGGACGAACACCACGAGCAGCAGCCCGGCGAGCCGGTTGCGGGTCTGGTTGCGCAGCGCGAACCGCCACGCGGTCGGGAACTGGGCGAACACGGGCGCCGGGTGGGCAGCCGGGGCGGTAGCAAGGTCAGCGGCGGGCATGGTCATCCTTCCCCGACGGCGCGCGGCGGGTGAGCCGGCCGCCGGACAAATCGGCGAGCAGGTCGAAGCGGTCCTGTTCGAAGACCAGGTGGGTGATGATCACGATGGCCTTGCGGCGGGCACGCAGGTCCGTGACCAGATCCCAGAACCGAAGGTAGGTTTCCCAGTCGAAGCCCTGGTACGGCTCGTCAAGCAGGAGCACATCGGGGTCGTGCATCAGGGCCAGCGTGAGGTTCAGCTTCTGCCGGGTCCCACCGGACAGCGTGCCGGCCGGATCCCGCCGCAGCCGGGCGTACCCGAGCTGGCCGACCAGTTCCTCAGCCCGGTCCAGCGCCGGGAGCCGGCAGGCGGCGGCGAAGTAGCGCAGATGCTGGTCCACGGTGAGATTGTCGTTGAGCACCGGGTCTTGCGGGCAGTAGCCCAGCGTCCCGGCGAGCCGGACACTGCCGCCGTCCGCGGCCAGGGTGCCGGCGAGGATCTTCAGCAGGGTGGACTTCCCGGCCCCGTTCTCCCCCACCACCCCGACCAGCTCCCCCGGCCCGGCCGCCAGGTCTGCGCCGCGGAGCACCGCATGGCGGCCATAGGCCTTGCGCACGTCCCGGGCCTCCAGCAGCACGCCAGGCGGGGCGCTTGATCGCGGCGCCTCCCCGGCCACCGCCCCGGCAGCACGTGCATGATGGCCGAACACCGGCATCATCTCCTTCCCGGCTGGGCGCATCGCCCGCCTGTGATCAGGGAAACTGGTCGTGATGACCACGGCTGTCGCGCACGGCATCCACGTAGCGCTGGCCGGGCCGGCCGCGGGCGCTCATGGCGGCCCGCCCTCCGGCGCGGCGGGCAGCCCGGCGGCGTAGATCGCCAGCATCTCGCGGGCCCAGCGCGCCATGCCCTCCTCCGACAGCGGGTCGACTCCGAGCACGTCGGCGAGATGCTCCCGCAACAGGAACACAGCCAGGTCGTTGGCCAGCAGGAAGGCCACCCGCACCGCGGGATCGGCCCCCGGGGCCGCCAGGCCGGCCTGCACCAGGGCGCCGACCAGCATGGTGCTGATCTCGTACATGCGGCGGAACAACCGCCGGCCGGCGTCCCCGTCAGCGAGCAGCAGCCGGCGCAGGTACGCGGGCACCGGGGAGCCCGGCGGCAAGTGAGCCACCATCGCCTCGGCCAGCGAGCCGCTCGCCGCCGGGTCGTACAGGTCCGGGGCGCCATCCGCGGTCATCTCGGCGAGCATCGCCTCGAACAGGCCCAGCACATGCTCATCCACCACCTCCCGCAGCCCCTCCTTCGAGCCGAAGTGATGCACGACCAGCGCCGGGGACACACCCGCCGCCGCGGCGATCTGCCGCACCGTCACCGCGTCCGGCCCGCGCGCCGCGAACAACCGCAGCGCCTCATCGCGGATGATCGCCCGCGCAGTCCGGTCATCCGGGGCTGAACGCATGTACAGAATACTAAACGATTGTTCCGTAGCCGGTCAACCCGCGTCAGCCAGGTACCTGGCGCGGGACGAATTCGCAGGTCCTGTGCGTGCCGAGAATCTCGTCCACGGCCTCTGACCAGCAGAGTTGCCCGTTCGGTGCTCCGGGCGTGATGATCAGCGATCATGTGCCTGCGGTTCGTGTTCCTCCTGATTACGCGGGTCGCCACGGGGTTGCGGCTGTCGCGGCGTGAGGAGATGTGGAAGACCACGGAGATCTTGATCCTGCGCCACCAGATCGGCGTGCTGCAGCGCCGGCAGCCGCGGCGGCCGAAGCTGGACTGGGCGGACCGGGCCCTGCTCGCGACCCTGCTCGGCCTGATACCGAAAGCGCGACGCCAAGGGCTGCGGCTGCTGATTACCCCGGACACGATCGTGCGCTGGCACCGCGACATCGTCCGCCGCCGCTGGGCCGCCAGGTCCATGCGCGGCAGGACTGGCCGGCCAGCGACCCGCCGGAACATCCAGGCCCTGGTCCGACGGCTGGCCCGGGAGAACCCGGACTGGGGATACCGAAGGATCCACGGCGAACTGGCCGGACTCGGCATAAAGGTCGCAGCGTCCACCGTGTGGGAGATCTTCAAGGCCAGCGGCATCAACCCCGGCCGGCGGCAGACAGGGCCGACCTGGTCACAATTCCTGCGCTCCCAGGCCGAGGCCATCCTGGCCTGCGACTTCTTCACCGTCGACCTACTCGACGGCACCCAGGCCTATGTCCTGGCCGTAATCGAGCACGCGACCCGGCGCATCCGCATCCTCGGCATCACCCTGCATCCCACCGGGGAATGGGCCACCCAGCAAGCCCGCAACCTGATCATGGATCTCGGTGAACAGGCGGATCAGATCAAGTTCATGATCCGCGACCGCGGATCAAACTTCACCACCGCGTTCGACGCCGTCCTGGCCGACGCCGGGATCCGGACCGTGCTCTGCAACATCCAGACGCCCCGCATGAACGCGATCGCCGAACGCTGGATCGGGGGATGCCGCCGCGAGCTCCTGGACCGCACCCTTATCTGGAATCAGGCCCATCTGCGGCGGATCCTAAGCGACTACGAGACCCGCCACAATCAGCACCGCCCGCACCGCTCCCTATACGGCGCCGCGCCCCTTAAACCGCTACCCGAGCCGGTTGACCTCGACCTGTACCGCATCCGAAGACGGGCTCAGGTCGGTGGCCTGATCAACGAATACCGCCTGGTGGCATGACGTGGACGAGGTTATCGGCACGCACAGTCAGGCAACGGCCGTCCTGGAGAAAGCGCAACGGTCCTCGCTGCACGCCTACGTCGTCGTCTCCCTGATGACCGGCATCCGCACAGAGGAAGCCCGCGAACTGCGCTGGGATCACGTCGTCACGCGCGATAACGACGACGCACCCTGGCGGCCGGTCACCGAGGCCGACTTCGTACACGAGGAGTTCGCCCTCTATGTCTGGCGTTCCGTCCGCGTGGACGGCGACACCAAGACCGAGAAGTCACGCCGAACACTGAAACTGCCCGCCCAGGCTGAGGACGCGCTGCACACGCTGCACGCCCGCCAGGAAACCGACCGCAAGACCGCCGGGGCCGCCTGGCGGGACCACGGCCTGGTGTTCTGCACCAGAGTCGGCACTCCCCCATCGGCAGGCAACGTCCGGCGATCCTTCCGCGCGATCACCAAAGCGGCCGGGATCGGACAGGACTGGACACCCCGGGAACTGCGCCACTCGTTCGTGTCCATCATGAGCGACAACGGCGTGCGCCTCGAGGCCATCGCTGACCTCGTAGGACACAAGAACGCCACCGTCACGGCCCGGGTCTACCGGCACCAGCTCAGGCCCGTGATCACCCAGGGTGCCGAGGCCATGGACACCATCTTCAACCAGCCGAAGGACGCCAAGTCCGCATGACCAGTGGCTCCCCGTTTGGCTCCCGCCGGACATCGAAGATCGAAAAAGGGACCCTCCGCAAAGCGGAGAATCCCTGTCTGACCTGTATGAACTGTGAGTGGAGCTAAGCGGGCTCGAACCGCTGACCTCTTGCATGTCTGTCGGCAGCACGTCCACCCGCGTCTATCCGTGCAGGTCACCGTCCTCCCGCGTCCCCGCACGTCCGTCCACGTCCGGGTGCGTTGCGGTACTTCCGTGCTGTACCGCTTCCTGGACCGACTGCGCTCCCAAGCGGGTGGCCAGCGGCATGACCGGCTGCGAGGCGCCCGCCCACTTGAGATCGCGCCTCTCGCTGGTGGCCTCGTTCCCAAGGGTGGACTAACCTCTTAGCTAAGGAGGAGTCATGCCAAGCGAGGCCGCTGCGCAATTCAACATCCATGATGCCAAGACCAACCTGTCCCGGATCATCGAGCGGGTCGAGCATGGTGAAGAGATCGTCATCAGCCGTGCGGGGAATCCGGTTGCCAAGGTCGTCCCGCTGGCCCGTAGGCTCGACCGGACCGGGCGCGGCTCTTTGCGTGGCAAGCTCGTTGCCGCTGAGGACTGGGATTCTGACGAGGTCAACGAGGCCATCGCCCGCGAGTTCGGCATGATGCAGTGAGCCTGCTGCTGGACACCCATGTGGTGCTCTGGTGGCTGACCGACGATCCCACGCTGTCTGACGAAATCAAGACCAGGCTCGACCACGACCCAGATGTCTACGTCAGCTCCGCGACCATCTGGGAAGTGGCGATCAAACAGTCAGCCGGCAAGCTCACTGAGCCAGCGGATCTGCCCGAACGCATCCGCGACAGCGGATTCGCCGAGCTGCCCATCAACTCCGAGCACGCCATCGCCGCCGGGCGCCTCCCGATGATCCACCGGGATCCCTTCGACCGCATGCTGGTGGCGCAGGCCCGATGCGAAGTTCTCACGCTGGTAACACGAGACCCTCAATGCCAAAAATACGAAGTTGCCGTTCTCCCTGCCTGAGTGTGGGGTGCCAGAAGTCTGCACGGCCTGTGAGCTCCGTCTGCTCTATCTCGTCTTCATCCGGGTCTGCGGCTGGCTGGTCCACGGCACGAGGCGCGTCGCAACGCCCGCTATTGCCGCGAGCAGCAAGCGGCCGATGCCGACGGATGCTAAGGAAGTCCGAGTTCCTGCATCCGCGTATTTACTAGCCTGTTAACCAGGCCGGGTGGCAGTGGCTCGTCGATCGCGAAGTGCAGAGACCCTTTCGTGCTCTGATAGCTGGCAAGGTCACCACCTAGCTTCTCGAGTACGGATCCGCTGTGCGGCAAGTAGCTCAGGTGATTCTTGAATGCAGCGAAGCCGGCCACGGTCTTCCCCCGCACCTTGAACGCGGGCATCCCATAAGAGATGCACTGCTCGGCGTCAGGAATGACTGCCAGGATGGATCGCCGCAGCTCCTCCAACGTGGTGCGCCTGGGTTCGTCGACGGTGGCGAGGTAACTGTCGATGTCCTGAGCTGCCATGGGCGAAGTCTCTCACCATCCTGGATAACTCAGCGCCGGTGCACCGGAGAGCCAGGTCCCTCGACCGAGCACCCTCAGTCGTCTCCGATGTAGCCCGTATTAGGATCGATCATGGCGAGGAAGGCGCGGATGCTCTCCCGGTGCTCCTCCACCGACCGATTCGGTGACCCGCTCGATCCGAATCCGTAGCCCTTGTTAGGCCCGCTCAGCCAGTCATAGGCGGTACCGCCGTCTCCAGCCCGGCGAAGGGCAAACCGCTCGCCATCGACGTCGAGGGTGAACAACACCGGCCCGGGCCTTCCCTCTGTTCCGCGGTACACAGCTGGAACGGCCGGGCGACCGCCGCCGTCACCGCTGGGGCTCCTGTCCACAACAGCCAGCATCCACGGCCGCCGGCCTTGACGTCCACCGCACACGCGCTCGGCTGACCCACTCATCTGCATGATATGCGGGTGATCTCCATGAGGACCTTGGCAGGCTGACAGCTTCCTGGACCGCTTGCCACGCGATCGCGCAGGCAGGCCAGCCAGCCCGGACCGGCGCATCAGAAGGCTGACGGTGTTATGGCCGATGGTGATGCCATGGCCGTAGACCAGCTCGGCGTGCACCCGGGGAGCACCGTAAGTGCCGCGGGAGGCCTGGTGGATGGTGCCGATCAGGTCGGTCAGCCAGGCCTGGCGGATCGCCCGCGGCGATGGGGCCCGCGCAGCCCAGGCGTAATACCCCGACCGTGACACTCCGAGGGCATGGCAGGCCCGCCCGGTCCGCACGCCCTCAGCGTGCAGCTCCGCGACCAGGCGGTAGCGGTCTTTTGGGCGCACCGCCGCCTCCACCGCTGCCGCGGCCTTGCGCAGGATCTTCACTTCTTCCTCCAGGTCCCGGATGCGCTCCCGCGCCGCCACCAGGTCCGCGCTCTCCTGCGCGGTGGCGCCGGGCTTCAGGCCGCGGTTAACAAGATCACGGTGCCGCCACCGGTACAGGCACGATTCGGCAATCCCCAGCGACGCCGCCACATCGCGGACAGTACGGCCGGACTCGACCAGGTCCAGGGCACGGCGGCGGAATTCCGGCGGATACGGTCTTGGCATCGGCTGATCCTTTCGGACTGCCGGACGCCAGCTCTCTCCCGACACGCAAGTCCGCTAAACCGGGTCAAGATCATGCATGCTGAGCTGCGCCACCGCGGCCACCGGCATGGCCGCAAGCGGGTCGCCCGGATGATGCGCCAGGCCGGCCTCCAGGGCCGGGCCGCCAGGCGCTGGAAGAAGACCACCATCGCCGACCCGGCCGCCGCTGCCCGCGCAGACCGGTTCCGCCGCGACTTCACCGCCGACGCCAGCCACCTCAACTCCCGCTGGTGCGGCGACATCTCCTACATCCGCACCTGGGAGGGATGGCTGTTCCTGGCCACCGTGATCGACATCGCCTCCCGCCGCGTCGTCGGGTACGCCATGGCTGACCACCTGCGCACTGAACTGGTCGCTGACGCGCTCGGCAACGCCGTCGCCGCCCGGGACCCAGACCCCGGCGTTGTCTTCCACTCCGACAGGGTCCGCCCAGTACACGTCCGCTGACTTCGCCAGCCTGGCGGACGACTACCAGGTGGTGCTGTCGCTGGGCCGGACCGGGCAGTACTGGGACAACGCCCTCGCCGAAACCTTCTTCGCCTCACTCAAAGGCGAGCTCACCGACCTGCAAGCCTGGCCCGCCCGGGCCGCCGCCCGCCGGGCCATCGTCGAATACATCGGCTGGTACAACGGCACCCGCCTGCACAGCACCCTCGGCTACCAAAGCCCCGCCGAATACGAAGCCACCACCGGAAAGGAGAACCTCGGACAAGTAGCCTGACAAGCCATCAGCCTTGTCCGTCAAAGCGGGACAGCTCCAAAGTATGGTCCCGCCGCATTGAGGGTCTGGCATCCAACGGCACACGAATCGCGGCATGCAGGCGCATTCCCGGGACGTGATGGACCGGGTGTTCACCAGTCCGTTCCGTGAAGAGTGGACCGGGCCGGGTGGAACGTCCCGGGGGCAAGACGGCATCACCCGGCCCGGTGTCTAGTGGGTCAGGCAGCGTTCTTACCGCGGGAGCTGCCAGCGGCCGGGGCGATGCCATGCACGGTGAACCAGATCTCCCCCTGCACGGGCCCTCCTGTCCGTAATCGGTGACGCCGACGGCGTCGGTGGCTGGTGGCGCGGCGAGCGCGGTGCCCGCCGTCGGGCCTCGGCATCGGTGCCGGGCGATGCTGGCCTACAACGGCAGCGCGGCGGCCAGGTAGGCGGTGAGCGCGATACGGCCCTGGCCGATCACGTCGGGGTCGGGCTCGCGGCGCTCGCGGAAGGCCAGGTCCAGGACCCGGTCGCCGAGCTCGACCAGCACCACGAAGACCAGCGGATCGGTCTGCGGGGTGGCCAGGCCGGCCGCGATGGCCACGCCGTGCAGGCGCTGGGCGGTGCGGCGGTTGTAGCGCAGCACCTCTGCCCGCACCGTCGGCGAGACCCGCCCGTCCAGCCACAGCCGGGCCGTGTTGCGGTTGGCCTGGAAGTAGGCGGCGTAGAAGCCAAGCTCGCGGTCGACAAACTCCGTCACTGACGAGGGCATCCAGCCGGTCTCAGCCTCAGCGAGGAAGGTGCTGAGCTGCCCGAGATGCTGTTCGATCAGCGCGTCGAGGACCTGCTCACGGTCGGCAAAAAAACGGTACAGCGACGGCGCGGTGACGCCGGCCCGCTCGGCGATGGCACGCGTGGTGACGGCTTCGACGCCGCCGTCCTCGATGAGAACGGCCGCGGCGGCAAGGATCCGCTCGACGGTCTCGCGGCTCCGGGCCTGGACCGGCTGCCGCCGCCGGGAACCGGGCCCGGGCGGGACCAGCGCGGCACCAGGCGGTTCCGCGGGCTCGGTGCTCTTGGCTACTGTTGCCATGAGCGAAATTTATAACACGATTTGCGTTAGCTTTCAAATCGAGTTTTGGCCAGGTCCTCGAGGCCCGGACGCTGCCCGATCATGTGGGCCGCGGGTGAGCGTGTGCGCGCCTGCGCTCGGCCCGCGGGCGCTTCTCGGGGCCCAGCGTCAGCGCGCCTCGTGCGCCATCGTGTCCACGACCGCCGTGATAGCCAGCATCAGCGCTGGGTCCTGCCCGGGGGCGACTTCGACGCCGTAGGTGTCGGCGATCCGGAACCACTTCTTGGACACCTCAGCGACCGTGGACCGGCCGTCCTCGATGGTGTACTCATGCTCGACGACGTTGCCCTTGACGTCGAGGTCGGCGCCGTCGGCCACCTTGACGGTCCACCGGTCCCGCAACGGGGTGATCAGCGCCTTTTTCACCGTCGCGACGGTGCGCCCGTCCCGGTCTTCGATCTCCATCGTGTCCCGCACCCGGGCCACGCGCTCCTGGATCTTCAGCAGTTCGCTGCCGTGGCTGTCTTCGAGGATCAGTGTCTTGCGGACCCGCAGGGCCTTGCCGTTGACCTTGAACACCCGCTCGCCCTGGTCATTCTCGATCCAGTAGTCATCTCCGATGGACACCAGCTTCTGGCGCATGCGGTAATGCGCCGCGCCCGTGCCACCACGGCGCTCCTCACGCCGTTCTTCCCGCCTGCCCCTGAACACATCTCCTCCTCACACAACCGCCTACGCCCAAGCACCCAGGAGCCTGGTCTCTTCTGACCGGGTCAGCTGCCGCGGGAGCCACGCCGCCGCGGACTGGTGCGGGGCGTTCACGGACATCGCCTGCCTATGCCGCGCCGGGCGCCTCTTTGGCATGCAACCGGTTCATGACAGGTGCGGCATCATCCACCACGGGTGAACACACTGGACCGCTGCCGCCGGCCAGGACCGGGCTCGCCGCGTTCAGCGTGGTACCGGGCGCTTCTGAGGGCTCGGCGCCCTTGGCCATTGCTACCTGATCTGCCGACTAGGAGCAGCGGGCTTAGGTGACGATCAGGTAGATGCTGTTCCCGACGAGCCAGAGGCCGAGGCTCAAGCTCCCGACGATGATCGCCTGGTCGGTGTGGGTGTCGATCCAGGTCCTGAACCTGGCCAGGAACGCCTTGTTCTGCTCGGGTCTGACGACGGCGTAGATCTCCATGGCGAGGTAGGACGCTGAGGCTATGATGCAGAACGCGAAAAGCGCGAGGTAACTCTCCCAGCTGGATAGCTTGGCCCCCACGACCGTGGCCGCGCCCGCGCCGATCAGACCCCAGGGCTGGAGAGCGGGGGCTAGGCCCATGGCGAACCACGGGGACATGCTGTCCACGTGCGCCTGCCATTTCGGTGGCTTCTTTGGCGGCTTCGGCCGCCCCATCCTGCGGCGCTGCCGGATGGCGATCGCGACGAGGAAGACCCCGATGGCGAGCTTCACCGCCAGCTGGGCCAGGGAGGGTGCCGTGCTCGGCTTGGGCGGGTTATTGCCGGTGGCGAGCACCGTGACCGTGACCACGATCGCCAGGGATGCCAGCCAGCCGAATACGAAGGCCGCGCCCTTTACCACGCCGCGCTGGGAGGGCAGCACGACGAGGAAGGCGGTCAGCGGCAGCGGGTCGAGTGCTATCGCCGAGCCGATCAGGACAAGGTCAAGCACCATGCCCGTCTCCTCACCTCGGCCGAATGGAAAGCGTCTTTATCTGGTCCGGCTGCCCGCGTCCGGGCACCGCTGTTATGGGTGCCCGGCCACGTGCGGCTGGGCTGGGGGTCTGCGGCCGATCAGCTCGATCACCCCGAGGATGACGAGCAGCAGGACGGCGATCACGATGGCGACGGCGGCGGTCGGCTGGCCCCAGAACACGAAAATCAGCGCGGCCAGGGCCACTGCGGAAATCCGCAGTGCCTTGCGATGCGTGTAGGTCCACGTGCCCACGGGGCCGGTGCGGACGCCGGCCTGCTCGCCGCGGTGCCGGATCCAGCCCAGTCCGTGTGTGAAAGCCGCCCGGATCCGGACCGCAATGGCCGACGGGCCGTTCAGGAACGCGCCGCCGGCGACGACCAGGCCTGCCACCAGGACCGTGCGCAGGCCTTGCTTGATGAAGGTGACGAGCGTGTCGAACAAGGCGGCCGCGGCGTCGGCGGGCAGTTTGCTGGGCGGGACGCTGTTCAGGTAGATGCTGCGGAAGATGAACAGCCCGACGGCGAGCACCAGCATCGACGCGGCGAGGCCGAGGCCGGCGCCGATCAGGGCGCGGCGGTGGCGGCGGGCGGCGAACACGCCGAGGGCCAGCAGCAGCAGCGTAAGTACCGGGAGCACGATCTTCAGGTCGTTGATCAGCCGGTATCCCCTCTGCGCCTTGATCAGGTAGGTGGCCGAGAACAGGGTCAGCGCCGGGTTGATGGCCGGGATCTTGCTGACCAGGCTGAGCCCGCGGTTGGCCAGGTCCTGCTTGACGACATCGATGAACGGGCCCAGGTACAGGACGACCTGGCCGTTCTTGACGCTTACCGAGCTGTTGCCCTGGCCGGAGAGCACCTTGACCAGTTCCTGGTGGACCAGGGTGTTGGCCTGGACCCAGGCCCGGGCGAACCGCGGGCCCGTCACGATCTTGCGTACCTCGCTGTGAATAGCTCCGTCGACTCCGCTGGCGATCGACGGCGCCACTGACTTGAGCAGCGTCCCAGCTCGGGGCAGTCCGCGGCTGGAGAGCGCAGCGGCGGCCTGATCGGCGTAACTGGTCACGTTGAGCCGGGTGGTGATCTGGGCCGTGATCTTGCCGGTCAGGGCATTCTGGATCGCGGGATCGTGGACCAGCGGCGTCATGGTCGCCACATAGCGGTCAGTGTTGCTGACCTCGTTGGCCGCCCAGACAGCCAGCACCGAGACCGGCGCCAGCACACAGCCGATCACGATGAGCATTGCCGCCACCACGGACCGCCACCACTGGCGCCACCGACGGCCCGGACCAGCTCGCTGTCCGCGCAGCTCGTCTCGTTCGTCCTTCTGACCGGGCCCCGGGTCCGCGGCTACAGGCCCACGGTCGCCGCGCACATCAGACACGGCCACCTCCCGTGGGCTTCCCCCAGCAGCCCCGCTTATGGACGCTGCTTGCTAAGCACTAGCCGACTCTCCGTTCAACTGTCCCCGGCCAGGCCAGGGCGCGGCTCCCCCCGGAGGGGTGAATAGTGGCTGCCTCCGCAACGAAAGCGGCCACAGCCATGGTTCCGCTGTTCGGCAGACGCCAGGTGCCTCCGCGCCAGCCATCCGTGCCCTGACCGCGAAGGTCAGGCTGGCCCTTGGCACCCTTAACTGCATGGGACAGGGCGCGCCGTGACTTGCGTGTAAATCACGGTAGACGCGTCCTGATGAGCCGGCCAGCGCACGGAAAGCCTTCACCTGGCCGCCGGGCCGGGGCCATCGTCGGTGTTCTGGCTTCGTTGCTGGCCTCGGCGCACTGCGCCCAGGAGTACGCGTGCGCCGGCGCCCAGCAGCGCGAGATCGCCGAGCATCTGGACGATGAGCAGCACCCGGGCGGCCTCGGACTTGGCAGTGATGTCCCCGAAACCCACTGTCGAGAACACCGTCACGGTGAAGTACAAGGCGTCGGTGCGGGTCAGCGGCTGGGTGAAGGTCGCCGCGGACGCCTTCTGCATCACGAAGTACGTCGAGGCGAACACCAGCAGGTACAAAGGAAGGATCAAGCCCAGCGCTTCGAATGCTCTTATGCCGGGATAACGCGAGGTAGTGATACTCCTGACCTGCCATATGGTAATGCAGGCGAAGACGATCAGGCCGATCAGGATACGCACCGCCGTGTCACCGCTCCACGGCTGGCCCAGCGGAAGCACGTAGTACAGGACGACAAGCAGCCCCGTAGTCAGGACACCCCGCAGGACCGCCCAGAAGACCAGTCGTCTCCGTCTAGCCGACGGCAGCTGGTCGAAGGGCTGGTCGGTCATGGTCGTCACCCCCGAAAGCCGCGTGAGGACGTTGACGTTAGCTTCCTGGACGCCGCTGGCCATCATTCCTGGAGGCCATGCAGCCAATGTCATTGGGCGCGGGGCTGCAGCGGCGCTGGGCCGTCCATCCGGCAACCAAGGCACGGCCAGCGCAGACCAGGAACGGACGCGCAGCGTCGTGGCGTCCTTCGAAGATCATGAGTCCGAGCTCAGGCTCGGGCAGGTGTCCTGAGACCAGCGCAGGATGTTGCGGGCGGGGCCACCAGCGCGACGACAGCGGTCCGGGAACAGCCTCGGCTCCCTCCAGCTGACCGCCGCGACGCCCCGCACTGAGAATAACCTGGCCCGAGTGTAGACGGACCGTGCGTTGTGCCTTACCTGCAGAGCGGACCGGCTGCAGGCACCACCACAGTGCCGACCAGGTCAGTCCGCGAGGAGTGCCCTTCTCGCGCTCGAACTCCTCGCAGGCAAGGAGTCAACCGGGCTGGGGTCTGGTCCTGCTCGACTTTCACGGAGTTGCGCGCCATGCGCGGGGGCGCTGCCAGGTTTGTTCAGGTTCAGCATGGGATGCTGGGGCGGGCCGGACCTACTGATCTAGCTCAAATGTCACTGCATGCTGCTTCATCTCGCCGATGGAATTTCCGGTCTTCCGCTCTCCGTCGGCAAAGATACGAGCAGCAGGAATTGGTCAGTGATCGTCTACCTCCTCCAGCGCTACCGCGATGTCATAGCCGAGCGCGATCGCCACATCGGGAGCGGCAGAGACGATCCGGCCGAGCCCGGCTACCGGGGTGATGGCCAGCAACACGTCGGCGATCTCGTCCTCGCTCGCACCCGCGGCCATCGCCCGTCCGACGGCCCATTGCAGGCATACTCCCGGCGGCGCAAGGACCACACATGCCCCTACCCGGAGCAACATCGCGGTCTTCGGATCCAGGGCGGACGTTGCGGCCACGTCAAGCCCAAGCCCGGCTTCACCTTCTATAAAACTCTCCTCGATCATCGCTAGCTTGCGCAGCGTCTCCTGGAATCTCGCCGGCTGGGCCATGTGCTCACCTCCCGTAAACACCATTGCACCTCGCGACAGGAGCGGACCGTATCCTCCGGCCAGGGTGTGAATTCAGCACCAGCCACGGCGCGATTGGCAGGCTCCCGCCCGGCGGGCTGGTGTCGGCGGTGTCTCTCGGGACCTTCACTGACTTCAGGTTGAATCATCATTTGATGACTTGCCACGCTCGCCGTGTGCAGGCCTGACCATCGGTGCGAGGTGCTCAAGTGCGTCATTGATAGTCGAGTACACCGGCATCCGCCGAGCCAGGCCGCCGATTCGCCGCATTTTCGTTACTGGCGGCTGCGCGCGATGAGCCTATACTGGCAGCCTGCCGCGTCGGCGTGGTTGGCAATCATGACGAAGGGGTCTGTCTCACGAACGGTGTTTCCGGCGGTTGGGTTAGTAGGTCTCGGCGGCCGGGAACCGGTCGCCGAAGGTGATGGCGAAAGCGTTGAGTGCGGGTTTCCATCGCATGGCCCACCGGGTCCGCCCGGTCCCGGTGGGGTCGAGGGATCTGGTGACCAGGTAGAGGCACTTTAGTGCCGCCTGCTCGGTCGGGAAGTGGCCTCTGGCCTTGACTGCCCGCCGGTAGCGGGCGTTCAGCGACTCAATGGCATTGGTGCTGCAGATCACAAGCCCAGCCCGAGAGCAAGACGGCCCGGGGAGACAGCACCGGTGTCATCGATCAGCAGCACGGCCCGCAGCTGGCTCGCGGGAACCGCGCCGCCAAGTTCTTCGACCGCGGGCTCCCATCGTGCCCACAGACGGCTGAACTCAGCCTCCACCAAAGCCAGGTCCAGACTGGTATCCCCGCGCGCCTGAGGCGTTTCGGGTCCCACGGGCTGTCCTCTCGCCGGTTCTGCGCCCGCCGAGACAATGGTCTTCGGCCCTGCCTGGCACAACGCCGCGGGACAGTGCCGCGACGCAGGCCTGGCACTCCGCTCCCCTCTGTCTGCCTGGGGACTGTTCATGCAGGTAACGGCGAGGCGATCGGCCCGCAGCTGGCTGAATACGGCCACCCTCGGCCCAGCGCCGGACCGACACCCTCGGCGCGACGTGCCGAGCCCGCGCACCGAGCCTGCCGTCAGCGAACCCGCGCCCCTGCCCAAAGGGACCCGGTTCCTGCGAGTAGACCGGACCGCCAGCGCGCGACTGGACTACTTGCAAATGCGGCAACAGTCACTGGCAGAAATGGCTCTCCAGAGGACCGGGTGGTGATCAGGCAGCAAGAGTCACGGGACCGACGAAACTGGGATTTGCCCAGATGACAGGCTGGCCAACGCCGATTCAGCGGCTGGGACCCCGGGGCCTACCAGCAACCCCAGCGGGAGGGATATGCCCGAACCGAACACACGTACGGTGGTCCACTCGGCCGCCGTTGCTGTACTCTCCTGCTGTACCCGCTGTTCGATATGTTCGAATTATATGGTTGACCAGGTGGAGCTAAGCGGGCTCGAACCGCTGACCTCTTGCATGCCTGTGAGTCTTGGTATGTCGGTGCCGGGCATTACAACTGGGACCGGCCAGGGTTGGTGTCTGGTGGCACCGGGTGACTCCTTGCATGCCTGACCGCCTTTGGCGTGTCTTGCTAATGACCTGTCCCCGGTGCTGCCAGCACCGGCCTGGCCACCCTCGTTGGCCTGACGACATGGACACACTGGCGATCACGGCAGCTCAGTCGACGTTCAGCGCAGGCGCTGCTTCGCACTACCATCTCCCCGTAGATCGGCGCCGCACAGGCCACCATTCGCAGCGAGCTACCTGTGTGTACGGCTGTGCGCCGATGTCTGTGATCAGGTTGCCGTCTCGCTCGCCGGTTGCGCGGACGGCTGGTGGGCGGGGATCCGGCGGCTGAAGGGCACCGCGATCAGTGCGACGATCGCGAGCACTGACAATGCCGCGCGCAGTCCGTCGATGCGTGCGGTTGCGTTCTCCTGGACGATTGCGTCAGCCGTCTTAGGGGGGACGCCGGCCTTGTCGAGCTGAGTCTTCAGGTCCTGGTCGGACACGAATGGGGCACCTCCGGCTAGCTGGACCTGCGCCTGCGAGGTGACATTCTTGGGGACAGCGGGGTTGTTCTCCACGCCGGTAAGGAATGACGCGGTCAGTGCCGAGATGAGGACCGCGCCTGATAGTGCGGTCCCGATCGACGCGCCGAGGTTGGTGATGGTGTTCTGGACTCCGCCGACTTCACCGCTTTGCTCATCAGGTACCGAGGACACGGTCACGGCCCCCAGTTGTGAGGCGAGCGCGCCGACACCGAGGCCTGCGAGGAGCATCGGCCAGGTGACGATCTCCGGACCGGCGCCTGCGTCGAGGGCGGCCAGCATGACAACGATGCCTGCGAACAGGCAGAGGAACCCGATCTGGACCACGCGGCGTGGTGAGGCGTGGGGGAAGAGCCGGGGAACGCCGACGGCGGCGAGTAGCAGCGTGAGGGACAGTGGCAGCAGCCGGACGCCGGTCGCGATCGCGGACAGCCCGAGCGCCACCGACAAGAACAACGGCACCGCGAAGAACAGGCCCGCTTGCAGGAAATACTGGAAGAAGAACGCCGTCAGCCCGCCGCGGAGCGTGCGGTTGCGCAGCAGTGCCGGGTCGAGCAGCACGGCGCGGCCGTGTGCGAGACGGTGGTTCTCCCACCAGAAGAAGACCCACAGCATGACTCCGCCTGCCAGGATCAGCCAGATCACCGGCGACAGCCCCAGCCACGCAGGCTGGCTGGGCTTGGGCTGGACGAATCCCCATGTCCCGGAGCGCAGGATGCCGTACACGATCAGGCCGAGGCCGAGCGCGGACAGCACGGTCCCTACGACGTCGAGCCGCGCGCCTTCCTCAGCCGGGGTGTCGGCCATGCGGCGGGTGAGCCCCAGGATGATGAGCACGATGAGGACTTCCCCGACGAACACCCACCGCCAGGACAGGTACGTGGTGAACAATCCGCCGATCAGCGGTCCGGCCGCCACCGCGATCGCGCCAGCTGAGGCGACGAGCCCGTACGCGCGAGGGCGCTGATCACGCGCGAAGTTCGACGCGACCAGCGCGACGATGGCCGGCAAGATCAGCGCGGCCCCGGCGCCTTCCAGGACTGACCATCCCACGATCAGCACGGTGAGGTTCCCCGCGAGCGCGGTGGTCAGCGAGCCGCACCCGTAGATGACGCACCCGATGGCGAAGGTACGCTTGCGGCCGAGGATCTGGCCGACCTTGCCGCCGGTGATCATCAGCGACGCCATCACCAGCGTGTAGAAGGTGATCGCGGTCTGGATGCCGGTCACCGTCGTGCCGACGTCCTTGGCTACGGTGGCGATCGACACGTTCATGACCGAACTGTCCAGCGTCATCAGGAACTGCCCCGAGGCGAGCGTCAGCAGCACGATCCCGCTTGCCGGATGGGCACGGTCTCCGGCTTGGCCTGCCACGGTCTCGCGACTTGCATCCATGAAGCCAGCCCTATCCAGGCGAAAGACACCAGGCGCAACGGTCGCACACAACGGGCGGGCGACAATCACCCCTCTCGGGTGATCACTGGTCCGCTGCGGCCTACGCCATCCTTGGAACGTGGAGCAGGCATCAATCACCGCAGCCGGTGCTATCGATACATTCCTGGTCCTGCTGATCGGTGTCGGGCCAAAGATCGCCCTGGTCCCGTTCGTGGAAATCACAGCTTCCCTCGACCCGGCCGCCAAGCGGCAGGTACTGCGCAAGATGCTGACCACAGCGGCAACAGTGGCCGTGCTGCTCATGGTGCTGGGCGAGCTGTTGCGCGTACTGCTGCACTTCACGATCGGATCGCTGTCGATCGCCGGGGGCGTGATCTTGCTGGTGGTGGCGGTGTGGATGGTGCTCGGGCCAGCCGGTGGCAGCAGCCACCGCACCGAGGGCAAAGACCCGATGCAGCTGGCGCAGTTCCCGCTGGCCGTGCCCTACCTGCTCAACCCGGTAGGCATCGTGGGCCTGATGACGATCTCCGCCGAGGCCAAGTCCCTCAGTGTGCTCGCGGTGGAGTTCGGCATCCTGGTGTTCGTCCTGCTTCTCGACGTGGTGGTGTTCCGCTGGGCGAACCGGGTCAGCGACAAGCTCGACGAAGGCCGCATGCTGGTCACCGAGAAGGTTTTCGGGTTCCTGATCGCCGCGATCGCCGTGCAGCTGGTCCTCGACGGCCTGGCCATGGTCGGGGTCATCGCGCCCGTCAAGCACTGAGCACATGGATCAGCCCGGCTGCGCCGCTGCCGTCCTCCGGTGATCACGGCCCGGGTGGTGTGCCGGGGAAGTTCAGGACGGTTTTGATGTCGTCAGGCTTGCGGGTGTAGGCGTCGGCCCACTGGTCCAGCGGCACCTGGCGGGTGATGAGGTCGGCGAGCCAGCGGGGGTCGGCCTCGGCGAGAGCCCCGGCGGCCAGTTCGTAATGGTGCCGGTTGGCGTTGACCGAGCCGAACAAGACAGAGTTCTGCAGCACCATATTGCGGTTGAGCAGGCCCGGGTTAACAGCAGCCTCGGCGCCGGCCGCAGAAACCCCGGTGAGGCACGTTATCCGGTGGCGGACATTCCGTGGGCCTGCTTCCAGCAGCATCTGCACATACCCGGTGCACTCAATGATGATGTCCGCCTCCGCCGCCGCCTCGCCGAGGTCTGAGCTGTGGACATAGGTCGCCCCCAGGCGGCGGACCATTTCAGGTTTGCGGCCTCCGGTGACCCGGTCAAGGACGTAGGTCCGGTAGTCCCGCTGGGTGGCCAGCAAAGCGGCCAGAAGCCCGATCGGCCCGGCGCCGGTGATGAGTACCGTCTTCGGTGCCCACGCCGCCCGGCGGCCGATCTTTTCGATGTGGTCCCAGGCCTTCGCCACGACTGTGGTGGGCTCCAGCAGCACCCCGTGGATTCCGAGACCTGGATCTACGGTGACCAGGTGGTCAGGGTGGATGCGGTAACGCTCGGACGCATAGCCGTGACGGCCCTTGATGCCCCGCTCGGTGTACTGGCCATTCATGCACATGTCCCAGTCTCCCGCCGCGCACGCCTCGCACGGAACGGGATCACGCCGGCGGACGATGCCGACCACCAGGTCCCCGGCGCCGAATCCGGTACCTGAACCTGCCTCAACCACCCGGCCCAGCGATTCGTGCCCGATGATGAGGCGGTCCTGGCCCGGCGGCGCGGACCCGTACTCGCCGCCAATAATCTCCAGGTCGGTGCCGCAGACGCCGATCGCCTGCGTCTGGACCAGGATCGGCCCATCCTCGTCCGGAGGCTCCGGCATGTCGGTGAGCGCAACAGAGCCTTGCTGCCCGGAAATAACCGTGATGGCCTGCATAAGCCTGACCATAGCAACCGAACTGATCTTTCTCTTGGCTGCCAGCCGGACGCTGGCCGGACTCTTGACACTCAAGCGTCAACCAACAGATCCGGTCTGAATCGCCTGTCGAGACGGTTTCGGGCGAAAGCGGTGGATAATCCTGGGGATGGCTCCGGGTGGGGATTGCGGGTTGTGTTGTCGGCCCGGCGTTGGCGGGTCACCGGAGGGCGCCACGATGCAGTCCAGGCCGGGGATCGGTGTTCTCAACATTCGAGACTGATTCAGGGCAGCGGCGTTGGCGTAGCCACTGGCGGCCTAGCGGAGCTCTGGCGATCTTCCTTCAGCCGTGGATTCGCCAGGTGGCGATGGTGTGGCTGCGCATTGGGCCGCGGGTTCAAGGCGTGGTCACTGGGCGTGCGGCGCGGGCCGCGGCCTTCCGCTCGCGCACGGCGACCGGGACCGCGGCGAGGATCAGCGCGCCGGTAAGGGCGAAGGCCGCGGGGTAGCCGGTGCGGACGCAGATCAGGCCGAAGACGGCCGGGCCCGCGCCGTACCCGGCGTCGTAGGCAAGGTTCCACAACGCGCTGGCCTTAGCCTCGGGCAGCTGCTCGATCAGCCGCGCGAACGTCGCGTTCTCGATCACCCCGAATCCGGCGCCGAACAGCACCATGCCTGCGAAGATCACCAGGGGCGAGCGCAGAAAGATCATCGTGGCCATGCCGAGCGCCGCCACGGCGAGCGCCGGGATGAGCAGCCGGGCGTGACCGTACCGGTCGCCGTGCTTGCCAGCCTGCCAGCGGCTGAGCGTAGCGGTGATGGCCTGGACGAGCAGGGCGGCCGAGGCGAGGTTGCTGGGAATCCCCCTCGCGAGCGGCAGGAATGAGTCGAGCACGCCGGCCGCGATGGTGGCGGCGGCGAAGATCAGCGGCAGCCGCAGCGCGGCGCCCGCCATCCGCCCGGAGCTGCGGGTGCCCGGCATCCCACTGGCTGCCGGGCGGGCGGTATGCCGTGCCTCGCGCCCTGACCGCGCCGGGCACGGAGAGTCGGCTAGCGCTCCTGCACACGTTGCGGGTGGGCGGGGTGGTTTTCCTGCTCTACATGGCCCTCGGTCATCTGCCCGCGCTGTTCGCCCTGCCCCCGGGCCTAGGCGATATCGCCACCGGTATCACTGCGCCGCTAGTCGCGCGCAGGCTCGCGCAGGGCACGGGCCGCCCCGCCGCACTGTGGTTCAACGCGTTCGGCATGACCGATCTGGTTGTGGCCGGGACCCTCGGCGTCCTCACCCAGCTGCTCAACGTCACGCCGTCCGCCGCACCGATCAGCGAACTCCCGCTCGTCCTGATCCCCACGGCCGCCGTGCCGTTGCTGTTCGCCCTGCACATCACGTCCGTGCTCGCGCTGGTCAAGGCCCCGCGAACCCCGCTGCCAGCCAGCAGCCCGCTTATGGCCGACGCCGCGCCGCGTACCGCGGTGGCGGAAAGCCCGGCGCCCCGCTGATTCCGTACCCCTAGCCGCCCGGTGACCGCGGCGAGAACGACCGCCCTCCGCGGCGCGTCTGGTTCCTCACGTGGCGCGCCGGCAGGCGCGCAGGGCTGCGCCACGGCGCGATCCGGCGCCTGGGCGGCGCAGCACACCAGCGGGCAGCGCCGGGCTGATAACCATCGGCGCCCCGCGCCGGGCCCGCGCGCCGACCCTGCCGTCAGCAACCCCGCGGCCATGACCAGCAGAGGCGACTCCTGGGCAGGACGGCAAGCTCGACGGGACTACTTGCAAATGCAGCAACAGTCACGGGCGGAATGGCCCTCCAGGAGAGCCGGGTGGTGACCAGGTGGCAAGAGTCACAGGACCGATGAAGCGGGGGAATTGCCCAGGTCGCAGGCTGGCCAGCGCCGATTCAGTACCTGGAAGCCGACGTCGGGCGAGCAGCCCGCAGCCGGGAAAGCCGATTCGAACACACCTACGGCGGCCCACCCGGCCGCCGTTGCTGTACTTTGCTGTACTGCCTGTTCGATTCGTTCGAATCAGGCTTCTGACCAGTGGAGCTAAGCGGGCTCGAACCGCTGACCTCTTGCATGCCATGAACCACCAGCACGGTTACCGACGACGCCATACGCTGCGCCAACTGCGCAAACACTAGCTGACGCGAGCTCAGCCTGACTCAGGCTGACGCTCGCTAACCCTATTCTGCCCCTCAAAGTGCCCCTCGAGATGATCTCCCTGATGTTGCTCAGCCGCATGATCAACAAGTGATCGGTCGTACGTTCGACTACCAGGACAGAAGCTAACCAGAGAGAACTTCCGACCCATTGACTACTTAGAGTGATTGCAGCGTTAGCTCGCCGGCGACCACCGGGCGCCGTCGGGCCGTCGTATGGGGGCCCAGTGACCGAGGCGGATCAGCACGACCTCGCCCCGGCCGATCCGCCTTACCCTCACCGGGTGCGGTGTCTGCCGATGCCGGACGCGACGACCGCGAGTTCCATGAAGCCGTGGGAGTGCGGGGGAAGGGCTGCACAGACGGCCGCCGCCAGGAGTTGGACCCTGGCGGCGGCCGCGGCTGGCTGGGACTGAGTTACCCGGTCACCCGGACAATGGTGTGCAGTGGCAGGTCCCGGGAGGATGGTCCCGCGTAGACGGTCCGCGGGCCGGTGCCGAGGATCCATTTCTGCTGCGCGGATGACCACGACGACAGGTCGTGCGGGGCCACGTGCAGAGTCAGGTCGGCGGACCGTCCTGGCGCCAGTTGCACGCGCTGGAACTGCACGAGCTTGCGCACAGCCTGCTGGATCGTCGCGGGCAGCTGGGCTGATGGCCCGATGTACACCTGCGGGACATCGGCTCCCGCCCGGTCACCGACGTTGCTGACCCGCAGCCGGACGTCGATGCCGCCATCGCGCGACGGTGAGACGCCCAGGTGGCTGTAGGCGACCCGGGTGTAGGACAGGCCGAAGCCGAAGGGGAACAACGGCGCCACGTTGTGCTCGTCGTACCAGCGGTAGCCCTCGAAGATCCCGTTGACCGCCATCCCGGTGATGGTCCGGTAGCTGGTTGTGGCACCGGCGAGGAACGGGCTGGATCCGGCCACGCCCGGGTAGAGCGGGCAGTTCCCGGTCAGTGACGTGTCGGTGCAGTTCGGGTCGTAGCTCGGGAAGTGAGTGGCGTCGGCCGGGAAGGTAACCGGCAGCTTGCCGCCCGGGTCGGCCTTGCCGAGGAGCACATCCGCGGTCGCCGGGCCGCCTTCCTGGCCCGGGTACCACATCTCCAGGACCGACCTGACGGCGGATACCCAGGGCATAAGCACCGGGTCGCCGGTGTTGAGCACCACCACCGTGTCCGGGTTGGCCGCGGCGACCGCCTGGATGAGGTCGTTCTGGTAGCCGGGCAGCAGCAGGCCTGCGCCCTGGTCGGAGCCACCCCTGTCGACACCCTCGCTGCCTTCGTCGTAGGCGAACAGGATTACCTTGCTGGCCGGCTTGGCCGCGGCGACTGCGCGGGCGATCTGCTGGGCCTGGTTGTCGGGGGGCACCCAGCGCAGCTGGACCTGGGCGGGCACCGTGCCGGTGACCAGGCGCAGGTCAAGGTGGATCTGCTGGCCGGGATTGAGGGTGACCGAGTAGGTGGCCTGCTGCAGCGCCTCGTTCGCAGGATCATGCGACCGGGCGCTCTCCGCCAGCGACGCATACGACGACGATGGCGCCGCCGGGTAGGCGCCGATGCTGATATCACGCGCGTTGCCCGGGCCGCCGGCCGTAAGGCCATCGATGAACAGCTGCGCGCTGGCCTGGTTCTGCGCGAATATCTTGAGCTGCCAGCCGGTGCCGCCGGGATTGGCTGGCGCGGTGAGCAAGCCGCTCCAGCGCCAGGCCGTGCCCGCTGGAAGCGAATTCGCACCGGTGTAGTCCACGGTGGTGTCGAGCTGGTCCGGTGCGGCGTCCGCGGCCGTGTCCAGGACGGGCTGCGCGCCGCTGGCCACGGCATCGGTCGTGGTCTGCTGCCGCAGCAGGCCAGGCTGGCCGGCGAACGCGGCATCGGCCGGCGTCAGTGTCCAGTTCGGGTACCCGGCCGCCGGATCCGGCGCGGACAGCGCCGACGATGGCAGGACCTGCCCGTCGAGGTCATAGCCCGGCACATAGGAAATATTGCTGTGCGGCCCGGCCGCGGCGGTCAGGGCGTCGTACGGGCCCTGCGCCGGGTCGTAGGGCGTGACGTGAGCGCTCCCGCCTCCGCCGATATAGGGGGCGATCGCCGTGGGGCCCATCACCACCACACCGCCATGGCCACGTCCGGAGTAGTCGCCCGGGGACAGCGGGAGCGCGCCATGGTCATTTTTGAGCAGCGTGGCGCTTTCCTCGGCGATCGAGCGCGCGGTCGCGAATTCGCTCTGCTGCAAGCTGGCGAGGTCCGGCCGCGGCGGCACGTAAGGGGCAGGCGTCCCGGTGAAATGGGAGCCGTACTGCGTGCCCTCGAGCAGGCCTGCCTTGTTCATCGTGTTCAGAATCCAGAACACGGCCTGGTCCAGGCCGCTCTTCCACTGGCTGGAGCTGATCGCCGGGTAAGCGGGGAAGTCAGCGGTGGCCGGGACAGCTGGCGTGCCGTTAGTCACCGCATCCGCCAGCGCGGCGGCGAAGTGGCTGGTCCCTGCCGCATTGCCAGGCTGTTCGATGTCGGTGCCGTAGTACAGGTCGGTGGTCTGGTGCACCGCCCCCCAGTCGGACTGCACGAATCCGGTGAAGGCGAGCTGCTGGCGCAGGACGGTTTGCAGGGTGGTCGGGTTGCCGCAGCCGTAGACGTCGTTGATGCGGTTGTAGGAGCACATGACCGAGCCGGCACCGGCCGCGATCCCGGCCGCGAAAGCCTGCAGTTCGGTTTCGTGCAGGGTCTGGTCGTCGATGGTCACGCTCGTGGACGTTCGGCCGTTCTCGAAGTCGTTCTCGATGAAGTGCTTGAGCTCGGCGATCATGCCGGTGCCCTGCACGCCCCGCACCTCTTGCGCCACCAGCTGGCTCGCCAGGTAAGGGTCTTCGCCGAGCGTTTCGAAGTTACGGCCCGCGGTCGGGTAGTTGACCTGGTTGATCATGGGGCCTAGCCAGACGTCCTGATCTGTCGCCCGTCCGGCCAGGCCGACCGCGTGGCCATAACTTCCCGCCGCAGCCTGGTCGAAGGTCGCGGCCAGGCCCACCGGGGCGGGCATCGCCGTCTCGACATGGCGCAGCCGGACCCCGGCCGGCCCGTCCGTCATCCGCAGCGGCGGGATGCCGAGCCGGGCCACGCCCGGAATCCAGCCCGCCTCACCTACACAGCCGACCGCGGACGCCGCGCAACTCGCGTTCGCAGCCACACTGCTCGGCGGATCACCCTCACCGTGCACCATCCCGACCTCTTCGCTCAGCGTCATCTGCGACACCAGCGCATGCAGGTCCGCAGCACTCAGCGTCCCCGTGCCCCACTGCGATCCGCCCTGCCCGGGCGTCGCCGCACCATGGAGGGGCGCCGCGGTTTGCGCCTGCCCTAAAGACGCCGACACCGCCGGGACAGCCGCGCTCACATTGACCACGAGACTGGCCGCGAGACAGAACGCACCCACGAACACTGCGGTGCGTTTCCCGAGAGCCTTCGACGATCCCATCTCTGCCTCCCAAGGTCATACCACTAATGCACTCGCCGAGCATGCACCCAGCACAGCCATTGCACCGGCTCCAGGCTTGGGAATAGACGCTGCCGAATCCGGGCACCCTCCCCTCGCAATCAATGGCGGTCCAGCAAGCCCGATGCACATGCTGCGCGTCCGGCATTGGTTGGCCAGGTAGCCGGTGATGTGCTTAATAGAACCTTACGCCAGGAGGCCATAAACGAGCTATTAATATTAGCTGCAGTGTCATAAAAATTTGTTTACGAACGCCCGCTACCACCCTTCCCGGGCCTCTCTTTCAGTCGTATCCTGGTCAGCCTTTCTCCGACTATGCCGGTTCGAGCGCGGCCGACCCGGTCCGCCATATGTCTGACGGTGACCTGGGACGACCGCCCGCTGAGCTGATCGGCTCAGGTCAAATGACGTGTCGCCACGCGAGTCCTCGTGATGCCAAGTAGCACGTCAACGGACTACCCGTTATCAGCTGACGGCTGCGCATTACTTGGGCGGCCGCAGCATAGGCCTCGTCGGTCGGTTCCACGGGCACGCTCAGGTGCGCATGGAACGCGAGCTGACCGGCGGCTCACCGTTCGTTGTTGAACCGGTATGTGCCGGGCGCCGCGTCGTAAATGGCGTATTGGATGCCGTCCCAGCTGTCGAACCGGATGAAGCGCGCCCGTGGGGATGCGGTCACGCGTTTGCCCGACGTCGGAACCCAAATCTCGGCCGTTGTGTTGGCTGGGATCGTGGCGCTCAGTGCCACCCGGCCGTCGCCCATGCGCGCCCAGCTGACTGCAGCGCGGCCCGCGGGCGTGGTGTAGGTGCCGGCGGCGTGGGCCAGGTCGCCGACGATCGCCGGCCTGATCACGAGCTTCTTGTACTCCGTCGAGTCGGGTGCCTGATCGATTCCGACCAGGTCGTGGAGGAACCATGAAGCGACGTCGCCGAGGAACTGATGGTCCTTGGACCCGCCGGTCCCCGACAGATTCTCCTCGAGAGTGGTCGCACCCTGGTTGACGAGGTAGGCGTAGCTGGGGGCATTGGGATTGGTCACCATCTGGTAGAGGAGGCTGTCCTGGCCGGCGTCGTGAAGTGCGCGGAAGAGGGGGCCAAGCGCGACCGAGCCGGTGCCGATCCGGTCGCCGTAGGCCTGGACGGCTGCGACGAGGCTGCTGACCACCGCCTGGTGATATTGGGCCGGGACCAGCCCGGCGTCGAGGGCGACCGCGTTTGACGCCTCCGTGTTGTTGGCGTACCACGCGTTGCCGGCGCTGTCGGTGCGCAGGTACTTGGTGTTGTACTCCGTAGCCAGGCTCGCCGCGAGTGCTGAGTATTTCGCGGCGTCGCTGGTCTTACCGAGTACCTGGGCGATCTTCGCCATTGTGCTGACGGCCCGGTAGTAGCCGTAGTCGATGATCGCCTGCGGGGTGGTGCTCTGCGCCGCCGCCCAGTCGCCCAGGCCGGGGATGTTGCCCGCGTGGCTGGCCTTGTTGGCTGCCTCGTAGTCGAGCCATTTCACCATCGCGTTGTAGTTCGCGCGCATCACCGTGGTGTCCCCGTAGACCTGGTGCAGTTCCCAGGGGACGATGACCACCGCGCCGCCCCAGTTTGGCTCATCGAGGAAGTCCATCCCGAAGAGGATGGGCGGGACAATGTGATACTCAGGCGCGATGTTCGCGATCAGCCCGGGCTGATCGCTGCTCAGCGGAGTGGGACGTTGCGAGGTCCGCATGTTAGCGACGAGTTGCCCCTCGAAGGCCTGCATGTCGAACAGGGTGAGATCGGTGTCGATGTCTTGCACGTTGTCACCGGTGTATGGGCCCTTCTCGCGGTCGGGGCAGTCCGTGAGCACCGACTGCATATTGTTCTCCAACGCCTGCTGGGTGATCTGGTAGATCGAGTCCAGCATGGGGCTGGAGGTGTCAAACGAAGCGGTCTGGGTGTTCGCGGCGTGCGTCACGAGGAGCGTGATCGTGTCCGGTCCCGGCTTGCCGGGCAGGCCGTGGACCTCGAGGTAGCGGAAGCCGTTGTAGGTGAACTGGGAGTGCCATGTCTCGGCGCGGTCGCCTGAGAATGTGTAGCGGTAGAGAATCTGGCTGGTCGGACTCGAGCCGGTCGATCCGACGTTTACCGTGCCGTCGGCATTGACCTGCTCTGCCGGAACCATCGTCACCGTGGCGCCGGCAGGACCGGAAGCGCTGATCTTAGGCAGGCCCGAAAGGTTGGCGCCGAAGTCGAGCACATACGCCGGTCCGGGGACGCTGGCGGCGGCTGTCCCGTCGTCGTGCGCGAAGCGCAGCGCCGGCGTCAAGCTTACGCCGGTGCCTGAATCCCTCGCTGAGGTCTCGGAGGCGTGCGCCGCCTTGAGAGCAGGCGTGAAGCTGACCCCGGTCCCGGTCGCCCCGGCGGTGCCGACTGATGTGATCGTGACGGCTTCCTGGCTCGCGCCCGAGTCGATGAGCAGAGTCTGGCCCACGATCAGGCTGGTGGTCCCCACGCATGCGCCGCCGGGATTGCACGGTCGGCCTGTGCTGGCGACCTTGATATTGGTGTCGCCGGCCGTGGCGGGCGCGGCAAGCGTCGTGGCGGGGCCGGCAGCGGTCCCCACGGCGGTGACCTTGCGCGACTCCAGGCTGGTGCCGGTGCCGAGGGTGATTGTGTCGCCCGGGTAGAGGTTGGTGACGCTGGCGACCTTGACATTTGTCGCGTCCGGCTGGATCGGGGCGACGAGGGTCGTGTTGTCAGCCGGCGGACTGACCGGGGTGATGGCCGTCGGATGCGCCTCGCGAACGACGGTCACAGGTGGACGCGGGTCGGCGACCAGGGGCGTCGTGTTACTCGGGATCGTGGACGAGGTGAGTTGGGCCAGGCCCGCATGGCGCCACCCGGGACCGGTGAGAGTGCGAGAGGATGCGGTCCAGTTCGCCAGGATCCGCCGCGCGTCGTAGTCTTCGCCACCCCACCACGACGAGAAGGTTGTGGGACCCAGTTCAGTGAGCCACGATGAATCGGAGGCGATCGTCTGCTTGGTCCCATTGGCGTAGGCGATCTCGAGTTGGGCGATCACCTTCGGCGCCCCGAGCACGGTATTGTTCGCGGGCTGGAACATGTAGCGGCCGACGCTGGTGCTGTCGGCTTGCTGGTAAGCGCCGCTGCCCGTCTCGATGCCCAGCACATTGGTCCCGGCCCGCAGCAGCCGGGTGACGTCATAGGTGCGGTAGTTGACCTCGGCCCAGTACGAGGTCTGGCCGGGTTCGAGCACCGCGTCGCTGACTGGCAGTCCGTTGAGCTTGGCCGCGTACTGCCCGAGTCCGGTGATGAAGAGCCGCGCCTTCACGATCCTGCTGCCCAGGTCAAACGCCTTGACGAAGATCGGGAGCGGATTGGGCACGCCATTCGTGGCGTAGGTATAGCTGGGATCGTCGATCCACTTGGCCGACCAGTCGGACGAGCTGAGGAGACCCATCTCCCAGGTTCCGGCGTGGCTCCACGCACCCGCCCGGCCGTTCCCGTCCCAGACGCGCACATCCCAGACAACATCCTGCCGTGAGTGAAGCGCCGCGCCCCCATAAACAATGTTGCTCGTGTCGCTCGAGACAACCTTGCCGGAATCCCACAGGTCGGGACGGTCCAGCTGGCTAGGCGAGGAGGCCACGCGGACTTCGTACGCGGTCTGGAACGCTGAAGACGACCCGCCGCCGCCCGCCGAGACCGTCCAGCTCAGACTCGGTGACGCGTCGCCCAGTCCGATCGGATCGGTGAGCGTGTCCACGCGCAGCGTGGACGCTGTCAGCGAGGACGAGCCCTGGCCTGCGTTGCCCGCGTCATCGTGCCGTACGGCTGAAGTTCCCGCCAACCGGACAGCCGACGCCTGCGGGATCGACCCTAGGCTTATGCCGCACGCCACCGCCACCGCGACGACCGGCAGCGACCACCGGCCGGTAACACTCACGCCGATCTTCATGCCTCTCTCCTTTGCCCGTCCTAAAACGCGCACGGTCCAGTTGTAACGAGTGCTTAAGCGCAGGCCCCGTCCCCGGTAATGGAAGGCCAATGTCGTCAGTCGAAGCGACCGTCCTGCCGGGCGGCCGCCCCGCGAAGCGACCGCCTGATCCGGAACGCTCGCGTGGCAGCAACAGGCGAGCCCGTGTCTCGCTGCTCCCAGCGCTTCTTCGCACGGACGCGGGCTTCCCCGCCCGCCACGAGCAAAGCTTTTGTGCCGCATCCTTAGCTCACTGTGCCTGTGCGATCGAACTGGGCCAGCTTGCTGCCCGTGAGAGTGTCGAGGACTTCCTGCGCACCCTCATGCGGGATGCCGAGGATTGGGGCGGAGACTAGGTCGAGGCGCTCGTACTGCTCAGCAGTCAGTGTCACGTCGAGCGCGGCGATGTAGTCGCCGAGCTGGGTCATAGTGCGAGGGCCGATAATAGGCAGGAGCGCCGTTGCGGACTTGCCGGCCCGCTCGTTCACCCAGGCCATGGCAACCTGCGACGGCGTGACGCCGATATCCCTGGCGACCTCAACGACGGCGTCCACGACGGCTGCTCGCTGGCTGGGGTCTTCCGCCCGCACTACCGATTTCGTCTCGGTCAGATGCCCTTGGCCGTTATGCCGATGCTTGCCGGCCAGCAGGCCCCCGCGGAGCGGCGAGTAAATCGCGGCACCGAGCCCGAGGCCCTCGGCCATCGGGAGCAACTCTCGCTCAGCATCGCGAGTGGCCAGGCTGTACTCGAATTGCGCTCCTGCCAGCAACGAAGAGTCGCGCAGCTCCGCCAGGGTCGCGCCCCGAGCGATACGCCAGGCCGGAAAGTTTGAGAGGCCGCCATAAAGAATTTTGCCCTGCCGCACCAGGTCGTCGAAGGTCGCGACGATCTCCTCGACCGGCGTGACGAAGTCTGGCCAGTGCGCCCAGTACAGATCCAGATAGTCGGTGCCGAGCCGCCGCAAGGAAGCTTCCAGCGCCAGGACCAGAGTCTTGCGGCTATTCCCGGTCTCCATCAGCCCGGCATCTGGTCCCGACCCATGAGTGAACTTGCTCGCTACGACGAAGTGGTCGCGTTTACCGGCGAGGAACTGCCCAAGCAGCGACTCTGACTCGCCGTACTGATAGATGTCGGCGGTATCCACGAAGGTCCCGCCAGCCTCGGCGAACGCCTCAAACATGCGCCTGCACTCAGCTGGGTCCGCGCCCTTGGCCCACCTGGTCCCGAAGTTCGCGGTACCGAGCGCGTACTGCGAGACCCGCAGCCCCGTGCGTTTACCGAAAGTCCTATAGCGCACCGTGCGTTCCTTCTGTCCGGCAGTACGTCAGGCGGTTCGTCAAGCGGGCAGGCGGGAAGCTAACTGGCCAGGGCCGGGCCGTGAAACTCATGCATGCCGGAGCCGGCCTTGAACACGGCTTCCTGGGCACCGGCGGCACCGGGGAAGGGCGCGATGGCTGCTGGCGGCCGGCCAGCGTTGTCCCGGACCGCGTCTGGCCGAGCGCTCGGCACGCGCACACTGGCCGTGACGTTCGGTGGCAGCCCGATCCTCAGGGTGAACGAATCGGCATCCCGCTGCCATTCACTCGTGATAAGCCCTCGCACTGACTGGTACGAACCTCGGGCCCAGGTCAGCGAACCTCCGGGATGCGGCCTCATGACCAGCCGGCTGAAGCCCGCTCCATCGGTGGCGGGCTCGATTCCGAGCACGAACCGGTAGAGCCACTCGCCGACTGCGCCCAGCGAGTAGTGGTTGAAGGAGTTCATCAGCGGTGATTGGAAGCCCCGCTCCGGGGTCCAGCCATCCCAGCGTTCCCAGATAGTGGTCGCGCCCCGTTCGACCATGTACCGCCAGGACGGCAGCGCGTCCTGTTCCAGGAGCCGGTAGGCGACATCGCTGTGGCCATGTGCGCTGAGCACCGGAAGCAGATAGCCCACGCCCACGAATCCGGTGGACAGCCTCCACCCCTCGTCCTCGATCGCGTCCACGAGGTGACCAGCTGCCGCGTCGCCCAGATCTTCGGGGATGAGCTGCATGTTCAGGCCCAGCGCGTACGCGGTCTGCGTACCGGACGCGATCCGCCCCTCGGGAGACACAAAGGCGTCCGCGAATGCGGACCGGATCTTCGACCAGAGGGCCCGGTATCCCGCAGCCTGCGATGAACGGCCCAGCGCCTCGGTGATCTCGGCCATCAGGGCAGCGTCGTACGCCCAATAGGCAGTCGCGAGCAACTCTGGCGGCGTGTGGTCCTCGCCGGGCGACAGCCAGTCGTTGTAGCTGTTCCCCAGCTCGCGAGTCCGCAGGTAGCCAGGGTTTCCGCGCTCCAGGAAATCCATCCAGGCGGTCATCGCCGCGAAGTGCCGTTGCAGAATCCCGCGGTCGGCGTACATGTGGTACAGAGTCCAGGGGATGATGACACCCGCGTCACCCCATGCGGGCGCGGCAGCATGCGCTGAATTCAGCCTGGGCGCGATGTCGGCGAAGGCCCCGGATGGGTGCTGGGCGTCGGCCACGTCGTCCAGCCACTTGGCGAAGAACGCGGCCACGTCCCGGTTGTAGCAGGCGGTGCGGGCAAAGATCTGAGCATCGCCGAGCCAGCCGAGCCGCTCGTCGCGCTGCGGGCAGTCGGTGGGGATGCTGATGAAGTTGCCGCGCTGGCCCCAGTCGATGTTGGCGAACAGGCGGTTCAGCCATGGCTCGGATGATTCGAACGCTCCCGTTGCCGGGATATCGGAATGGGCAACCTGCGCCACCACCTGAGTGGGGTCTAGATTGCCGGGGTAACCGGTGATCTCGGCGTACCGGAAGCCATGGACGGTGAACCGCGGCTCGAAGGCACGTGCGCCGGCTGCCGGGATGACTTCGTCGGTCTGCCGGGCCGACCTGAGGTTGTCGGTGTACAGGCTGCCGTCCGCGGCGAGCATCTCACCGTGCCGGATCCGGATCCGGTGGCCGGGCAGGCCCTGGATGCCGATCCGCACCCAGCCCGGCAGGTTCTGGCCAAAGTCCACGATGTGCCGCCCGGCAGCGTCCCGTGACATACCGACCGGAGGGAGCTGCTCGGTTACCCGGATGGGTGGTCCCGGGTCGGCGACGAGTGGCCGCCCATCCCGCGGCCGGCACTGCACGCTGCGCCAGCTCGCCGCGTCAAAGCCGGGCGCGTCCCAGCCCGCCTGGTCCAGGCTGAGATCATGGCACTCCCCCATGAGCAGGTCAGCATGGCGGATCGCGGCGAACTGGGCCTGCCACTGCCCGTCGGTGACGATCCACTGCTCTGTGCCATCGGCGAACCACAGCAGCAGTTGTGCCAGCAGCTCGGGTGCGGCGCCGTAGTGGGCGCCCCCCGCTTGGCATCAAAGCCGACGAAACCGGAGTACCACCCGTCGGCGATCAGCGCGCCGAGCACGTTCTCGCCTTGGCCCAGCAGTTCGGTGACGTCGAAGGTCTGGTAGGGGAGGCGTTTGCTGTAGTCGGTCCAGCCCGGCGCGAGGACGGCGTCCCCGACCTTCTGGCCGTTCAGCCGCATCTCGTACAGGCCGAGCGCGGTGACATACAGCCGCGCCGACACGACCGGCCCGGCCACTGTGAAGGTGCGGCGCATGTAGGGCACGGGGGTCATGGACCTCGTCACCCGATCATCCGGTCCGGGCCCACTCGGCGGCCGGAACTCTTCTTGATCGGCCCCAGGCCGATCCAGTCCCCGCGCCATCCGGTGGTGGGATCCAATTCCACTTCGAACCAGGCTGGGTCGCTCCCGGGTGACCCGCCTGGTTCTCGTCCCATACCCGGACCCGCCAGGAGTAGCGGCC